>CAWFRO010000017.1:0-47037 GCA_963818225.1 uncultured Actinomycetes bacterium | reverse complement strand
ACGCCGGTCAAGTCGCTGCCGTCGACCTGCGCGAGGCCGCGAGCCAGGCCGGCAAGGACCGGGTGTACCTCAAGGACGTCGACCCGGCGCTGGCCGACCAGGCCTGGGATCGGTTCCTGGCCGCCCTGGAGCCGCTACGGCGGGCGGGCAAGCTCGGCGCCATCTTGCTGCAGTTCCGCCCTGGTTCCCCATTTCCCGGGCCCGGAAGGAGTACATCGTGGCCTGCGCGGAGCGGGTCGCGCCGCGCCGGGTGTGCGTGGAGTTCCGGAACCGCACCTGGATGAGCCCGGAGAACCAGGAAGAGACCCTGGCGTTCCTGGCCGATCATCAGCTGCCGTACGTGTGCGTCGACGAGCCGCAGGGCTACCCGAGCTCGATTCCCCCGGTGCTGGCCGCCACCAGCGACCTGGCCGTGGTCCGCATGCACGGTCATTCGGACAAGTGGGACAGCAAGTCCATCCAGGAGAAGTTCGGCTATCGCTACAGCGACGGCGAACTCGACGAATGGGCCACTAAGATCCGTGATCTCGCCGGGGACGCTGAGGTCACCCACGTCGTGTTCAACAACTGCTACCGCAACTACGCGCAGGTCAACGGCCAGCATCTCGCGGAGCAGCTCGGCGGCTTAGCTCGCCGCCGCCGCCACCTGACCAGCGGCAGGGCAGCCGGGCAGGCGCGTTGGCACGGCCGGCCAGCCGTTGGCACTGGCCGGGCCGGGGGTTCAGTCCCCCGGCGGTGAACCGGGATGCGAGCGTGAGCGTTCCCTTGGGCAAGACAATCGCCCGGGCGCCGGAACCTTCGCGCGACCAGAAGGAGACCCAGGCGTGAGGCGGCTACTGCGCATACTGCGGACCGGGCCAGCAAGGCGGACCGGGCCAGCGAGGCGGATCGGGCGGCGACCGGGAAGATGGCTCGCGGCCGCGCTCGTCACCGGAGCGGCACTGCTGCTGGCACCGGGCGTGAGCTACGCCACGGCGAGCCAGTCCACTCCGGCGGTGGCTGGCTGCCGGGGAGTCACCCCGGCCACCATCCCGGCAGTCGGCTTTATCACCAACCCCAGCCGCGCCCAGGGCGGCCACCTGTGGTGGCGCCCGGATGATGCCGGCGTGTGCGTCGGGAGCGTGGTGGAGTGGGTGCAGTACAACACCACGGCGACCAAGACCTGGCGGGTGATCGCCTACTCCGCGCAGCATCCGCGCGGCCAGATCGTCGCCCAGCGGACGTTCACGCTGGGCCGCGGCTGGTACTGGTGGAGCTTCGGCGTGCACCGCGTCTTCGCGGGCCTGTCCGCGGTGTGCATCACCGCGGATGACTCGTTCGGGGTGGCGTGCCTGAACTTCGGCCCGTCCGCAGGCTGACGCTAGGGACGCCGGCGATCCACCGCGCTGGCCACGTTCGCGATGATCACGGCGAACGGCGGGATCACCAGCGCTACGGCGGACACGACAATGGCCGCGGTGCTCGAGAACCGGTCCAGGACGGCCCAGGACAGCACGAACATGCTGATGCAAAGGGTCATGAGGGCGAGATAGAACCGCTTGTCCCGCCGGGACGGCTGGGGCCCCGCCGGTTCATCCTGGCCCTGTCCGTTGACCGCCACCAGCGCCTGATCCTTCCGAAAAGCATCCTCGCGGATGGCGATGCCCCAGGCCCGGGCAGGCAAACGCCGAGGGGCGGCCCGCTCTTTCCTGGTCGATGGCGCATCGACCAGGGGCAAGGCAGGCGGCCCATCGATCAAGTGAGCGGGTGGCTCTAGGCCTGATTGGCTGCGTCTTCCCAGCCGGCGGGCGGCCCGACGGTAGCGGCGTCGGGCCCGAGACTGGACACGTAGCGCCCGTGCACCTGACGCCAGGTCTGGCCCCAGGGCGGGGGCGGCGTGCCGTCCAGATGGCTGGCCAGCCGGTCGAGGCACTCGTGCCAGCCGGCGGCGTCCCGGGCCGCCTTGCCCAGGTCATCAAAGGTGTCGGTCAGGGTGAGCAGGGTTTCCGTGCCGTCGGCTTCCAGCTCGATGCGCAGCAGGTCCGCGCCCCAGGTGAACTCCAGGACCGATGGCGGGTCGAAGACCAGCATCCGGCCGTCGAAGCCGTCGCCCGCGGCGCTCACGAACCGCAGCGACGCGCCGGCCCTTCGCTCGCCGACGATCTGCTGGGGATACCAGACGGCCAGATGCTCCGGCTCGGTGACGGCCCGCCATACTTTGTCGCGCGGGTGGGCCAGCCTGCGGGTGAACCGGAGAGTCCAGCGGTCACCCTGGCGGGACAGCAGTGCCAAGACCGGCGTCGTCCATGTACAAGCCTCCTCACTCCTGCATGTCCTCAAGGTGAGCTTCCAGGGCGTCAAGCCGATTGCTCCAGGAAGCCCGGTACGGTGCCAGCCACTCATCGATTTCCCTGAGCGGCTCGGTGCGGAGCCGATACAGGCGCCGCTGGCCGTCGGCGCGGACTTTGACCAGGCCCGCCTCGCGCAGGATCCGCAGGTGCTTGGACACGCCCGGCTGGCTCATGCCGAGCTCCGACACCAGGTCGCCGACCGTCTGCTCACCCCCGCGGAGCAGATCGAGGATGCGCCGCCGGCGAGGCTCGACGAGAACCTCGAACATGCAGGAACTATATCTGTATGGAAATATAACCGTCAAGAAATTCAAGACCTCGGCCGCCACGTCCTCCGATCGCGCCCAGCTTGACGGGTTTGGCTTAATATCACACGTTGTGTTGCTTAAGATGCTCACAGTATTGAGCAGATCCGGGAGCACATGGCATTGGACAGGCCGTTTGACGACGCGGCCGACGATGCTCCGGCTGAGCCGCATCCGCAGCGGCGCGGACCGGGCGCGGATGCCACCGCGGCACGGGGCGGCCGCGCGGAGGTTCGGACGCGAGCGGAGTATTACGAGGTGCTCCGGGCGGCCGACGGCGGCTCCGGCCAGCTAGGCGGGGACCATGATCCAGCGGATGGCCCGTGGATGGCGGGGCAGATCGTGGCCCAGGTGCTGAAGCGGAACGCTCGGGGTGGGACGCCGTGGACGCCGGGGACCGTCCGCCGCCCGACCGGATCCGGGTCAGCCCGGAACGCGCCGCCCACATTCTCGACGGTGACCCGACCGGCAACGGGGGCGGGCACAGGCACGGGACGGGCAGACCCGGCAAGACCGAGTTTCCGGCCAGCTGGGATGACCAGAAGGTCCTCGATGCCGTGCTGGACGTGGCGCGCCGCCCCGACCGGCCGCCGGTGCGCCAGGAGTGGAACGGCCGGTGGGTGGCGCGCGGAACACGGGAGGATGTAGAGATCGCGGTGGTGATGGCCAGCGACGGGCGTATCTGGACTGGCTGGCCGCTGCCGGGCGGCGCGGGTGTGGTGAAGAATCCAGAGGAGGCCTGATGGACGAGAACGAGATCGCACGACGCGCATCGAGCCTGCCCCGCCGGTTCGCTGGCCGAGTACCGTCGCGGACTCTGGAGCTTATCGAGCTGATGAACGGCGGCGGCGAGTATGGCGAGCTGACCATCGAGCTGGCGGCATCGCTGGCTGCGCACCAGGCACCGGTCACCGCAGCCGAACGGGACGAGCTGCGCGAGCTGCTTGAGGCCATGGGCATGCCCACCGACCCGATCGGCGCGCTCAACGTACGAGACTGAGAGGATGACGGGACGAGCGTGACGAGGGAGGAACGGTGGACATCACCCAGCTGATCCTCGATGACCATCACGAGCAACGGCGGCTGTTCGCGATGATCGAGCAGGTCGGCCGCGCAGACATCGATGTGCTGTCGGCTCTGTGGGACCGGCTGGCCGTATTCCTCGACCTGCATGCGGCAGCCGAGGAGGAGGTCTTCTACCCGGAGCTGCTGCGGGTGGGCCTGGCCGCGCGCCGGGCCACCGGGGTGGAGGACGAGACCCTGGACGCCATCCACGATCACAACGAGATCAGGGATTCGGTCGCCGAGGTGGCCCGGCATCTGGTCGGCAGTGACGGCTGGTTCGCCGCGGTGGCCGCGGCGAACCTGGCCAACAGCGACCACATGGCCGAGGAGGAACGCGAGGGCCTGACCGACTTCCGGCGGCTGGCCAGCCTGCAGCGGCGCCATGACCTGGCCGTGGCCTTTGCCGCGTTCGAGGCGCGCAACTTCGCCGGCGTGCCGGCCGTGGACAAGGACCCGGCCGAGTACGTGCACGAGGTCGAGGAAGGCGGGTCGGGGCACGGCGTCGGGTCGCTCGGCATCGGCAGCCTCAAGAAAGCATGATCAGGGCCACGGTCGTGGGCGCCTGACCGGGGGCCGCTGACCGCGGGGCTGCTGACCGCGGGGGCGCTGGCCTGCCGGCCATAGTTCTTTGCCCCTGCAACCGTTCTGCACCTGACCCGGAACCTTGGCCGCTACCGCGACAGGAGACCGTAACGGTAGATGACGATCAGGCACGAAACCGGGTGGCCTGCCCGCCCCGTGAGCCGCTCAGCAAGCCGGCCTCGGTGAACAGGAGCCGGTGACACGAACAGGGAGTGGCAGCCAAATGGACAACAGCATCGCCGAGATCTCAGCCGAGCTGATATTGAGGCTGATCGGGCCCCAGGACACGATCGTGCCGCTGATGGCCGGCCTGTATTACACCAGCCAAGACCCGTACGCAATCCAGATGGCGTTTCACGTCGGGACTGACGAACCAGTGGAGTGGACCGTCGCCCGCGACCTGCTCGCGGCCGCCCTGCACGCTCGCGAGGGTATCGGTGACGTACAGGCGTGGCCGTCAGCAGCGCTGGGAGCGGACCAGGGGAGCCCGGCCGGACTCAGCATCTTGAACATCGTGATGACCTCGCCGTTCGGGCGCGCGCAGTTTGAAGCGCCCGCCGAGGCCGTGGCCAGCTTCCTGCACCGCACCTACGGGATCGTCCCGATCGGGGACGAAAGCCTGTTCATGGACTTTGACGCCGAGCTCACCGAGCTGCTCAGCCAGGCCTGACCTGGCTGGCGGCCATCATGGCCGGCGCGAACAGGCCTACCGCCGGGCGCGTCGGGCTGGAGAAGCTGTTCCTGTTGCTGGGCTGACGCACCACGATTCGTTCGGAATAATCCTGGCCGCCTCGGGAAGCGTTGGGTGGGCGGCGAGGAATTTTCTCCCGCCGGCCAGTGTCGATACCCCTACTGGCATCCGAGACATGGAGGCGGACGATGGCGACGGTCGAGCTTACGGCCGAAAATTTCAACTCGACGGTGAGCGGCGACGGCCTGGTTCTCGTCGACTTCTGGGCGGCCTGGTGCGGGCCGTGCCGGATGTTCGGGCCGATCTACGAGGAGGCGTCCGAGCGGTATCCGGACGCGGTGTTCGGCAAGGTGGACACCGAGGCGCAGCCCGAGGTGGCGGCTGCGTTCAACATCTCCTCCATCCCGACGCTGATGATCGTCCGCGACGGCATTGTGCTGTACGCGGAGCCCGGCGCCCTGCCGGAGGCCGCCCTCGAGCAGCTCATCACCAAGGCTGGCGATCTCGACATGGACGAGGTCCGGGCCAAGATCGAGGCATCCCCCCAGGCCTGACCGGGCGCGGCGGGGCCGGGAGAAACCAGTTGGGCATCCGGCGCCTGCCCCGCCATGATGGCGGGCATGCCCATCGACATGTTCATCGAGCCGGACCAAGACCCGCGGGCTGAGCCGCCGACCACGGGCTCGGAGCTGGCCACGCTGACCGGGTTCCTGGGCTGGCACCGGGCCACGCTCGAACTGAAGTGCTCGGGGCTGGACGCCGAGGCCATGGCCCGCCGGTCCGTCGAGCCGTCGAGCCTGTCGCTGCTCGGGCTGGTGCGGCACCTGGCCGACGTGGAGCGCAGCTGGTTCCGCCGGCTGCTGGCCGGGCAGGCCGCGCCGCCGCTGTTCTACTCCCCCGAGGACCCCGACGGGGACTTCGACGGCGCCCGGCCCGAGCCGGCCCTGGTCGCCGAGGCCTGGCAGGCGTGGCGGGAGGAGGTCACCTTCGCCGAGCATTTCGTCGCCGCGGCCCCGAGCCTGGACATGGTCGGGGCGCGGGAGGACAAGTCGCACGGGCCGATCTCGCTGCGCTGGGTGCTGACCCACATGATTGAGGAGTACTGCCGGCATAACGGGCACGCTGACCTGCTGCGCGAGCGGATCGACGGCGCGGTCGGCGAGTAGTGGTCAGGAGAGCACCCGGCGGCGGAAGTTGTGCAGGCCGATGGCCAGGAACACGGCGGCGAACCCGGCCACGACCGGGTAGACGACGTACAAGTGCATGTGCGGCACGGCGGTGAAGGCGGCGCGCATGCCCTCGTTCACGTAGATCAGCGGGTTGATCAGCACGAGCGTCTGCAGCCAGGGCCAGCCGCCCACGGTGACCGGAGCGAGCTTGGTCCAGGAGTAGTAAGTGCCGCCCAGGAACGTGATCGGCAGGATGATGAAGCCGAACATCAGGCCGATGTTCCTGGGCTCGAAGCTGGTGCCGAGCACCAGTCCGAGGCCGGCCATTGCGACGCAGGCCAGCGGCACGAAGGTCACGATCAGCCACCAGTGCAGGGTCAGGTGCGCCTGTACCCCCGGCGCGTGCACAACCGAGGCCATGGGCAGCACGATGATGGCCGACAGCACGCCCTGTGCCGCGCCGGAGAGCACCTTCGCCATCGCCACCAGCCAGATCGGGCAGGGCGCCTGCACCCGGTCCTCGATCTCGCGGGTGAAGCCGAACTCCTGGGCCATGGCCAGCGCGATGGACTGCACGCCCTGGAACATGACCGAGATGCCGACCACGCCCGGGACCAGGATGGTCGCGAACGCCGACTGCTCCGCCGCACCGTGCCCGCCGATGCCCTGCCCGATCTTCGGGAAGACGTAGAGGAACACGAAGCACAGCAGGAACGGCTGGATGAGCGTGCGCAGCACGAACTCCCAGATGTGCTTGCGCAGCACCACCAGGTCGCGCAGCAGCAGCGCGCCCAGCGCGGTCCAGCTGGCCGCGGCCACCGACCGGGTGGGGCCGCCGCCGATCCGCCGGGCGGGGGCCTGGGCGGCTACTGGGGTCGCGGTCATTCTTCCCTCAGCTCCCTTCCGGTCAGGTTGATGAACACTGTTTCCAGGCTGGGCTCGGCGATGGAGACGTCGATGAGCTCGAAGCCGGCGCGTTCGGCCGACAGAACGATGCGCGGCACCAGCCGGTCGCCGGCCTGCATGTGCAGCTCGACCTTGTCGTCCGTCACCCGGGTCCGCCGCACGCCGTCGACGTCTTCGGCCAGCAGCTCGGCCAGGCGGGCCGGATCACCGGTGGTCCGGACCGTGACGATGGTGTCGGCGCCGGTGCTCTGCTTGAGCGCGGTGGGGGTGTCGAGCGCGAGGATCCGGCCGTGGTCCATGATCGCCACCCGCTGGCAGAGCCGGTCGGCCTCCTCCATGTAGTGCGTGGTGAGCAGGATGGTCTGGCCCTCGCCGTGCAGCTCGCCGAGCAGGTCCCACAGGGCGAGCCTGCTCTGCGGGTCCAGCCCGGCGGTGGGCTCGTCGAGGAACAGCACCGACGGGCGGTGGAAGATGGCCCGGGCCACCATCAGCCGCTGGGCCATGCCGCCGGACAGGGCGTAGACCGACGCCTTGGCCCAGCGGGAGAGCTGGAACTGCTCGAGCAGGTCAGTGGCGGTCTGGCGGGAGGCCTTGGCGCCCATGCCGAACAGCCGGCCGTGGAAGTACAGGTTCTCCCAGACGGTGAGCTGGCGGTCCAGGGTGTTCTGCTGGGAGACGATGCCGCTCAGCTGCTTGGCCAGCGCCGGATGCGCCGCGACGTCGACCCCGGCGATGAAGGCGCGGCCGGAACTCGGCACCACGCGGGTGGTGAGCATGCCGGCCGTGGTGGTCTTGCCGGCGCCGTTCGGTCCGAGCAGGCCGAAGATCTCCCCGGCTCGCACGTCGAGGTTGAGCTTGTCCACCGCGGCGAAATCGGTGCCGGGGTAGATCTTGGTCAGGTCCTCGGTGTGGATAGCGGCGTCGCTCCCCTGGGCGGGCGAGCCGGCCGCGTCCGGCGGCGCTTGTGTTGTGCTCATAGACCATCAAGCCTAGGCGCCGTCCCGGTCAGCGAAACTGCGCCACACGGCGAGGGTGAATTGCGGCACGGGGCCGGCGTCGGGCCGGGGAGGCTGTTTCGGTCCCGTTGACCTCATCGGCACCATGATCGTGGAGGATCCGGGCTCCGTGGTGGATCCGGCGCATGGGGGTGCACTCGATCTACCACGTAGCCCGGATCCACCCCGCAAATGTTGCAGTGGGGGCAGGTGGGGCTTGGGGCACGCGGGGGTTTCCCGCGGATGGGCTAGCGGTGCGCGCCGACTACGTCGGCGTGGATCCTCGCGGCATCGGCGGGGGTGCCTAGCTCGTCGGAGAACGGGCCGTAGGGGCTGCCGTAGACGGGGGTGCCGGGCTCCTGGCGCCAGCTGTCGGCGAGGGAGCCCGTGTCGACGGCGTCGTAGCCGATCGAGTCCAGGAAGGCGGTCACCGCCGCCTTGGCCGCCGCATCGTCACCCGCGATGGGCAGGGCGGTGCGGTCCTCGGCGCCGTGCGGGCGGGCCAGCGAGAGCAGGTGCTTGAAGAAGATGTTGTTGAACACCTTGACCACATGCGCGTCGGGCAGCTGGCGCTGCAGCAGGCCGCTGGTGGTGATCGCGCCGGTGTCGAGCTCCTCGATCTGCCCGTCGCGCTGGGCATAGTAGTTGCCCGTGTCCATGATCGGCTTGCCGGCCAGCGGCTTAGCCGGTATCTCGCTGATCGCCTTGAGGGGGACACTGACCAGCACGAGCTCACCCGCCTCGGCGGCCTGCTCGGCGGTGCCGGCGGTCGCCAGCGGGCCGAGCTCGGCCACCAGCTCATCCAGTGTCTCCGGGCCGCGCGAGTTGCTGAGCACGACGTGGTGGCCGGCCGCCACGCTGAGCCGGGCCACGGTGCCGCCGATCATCCCGCTGCCGATGATTCCTATGGTGGTCATGACCCCGCCAACCCCGGATCCCGCGCCGTCATTCCGGCCGCGGGATCCGGGGTTGGGCCGACGTCAGGCGCTCGACTGGGAGCCGGCGCCTGCACCGTCGGGCGTTTGGGCGTGAGCTGCGCGCCTGGACCGTCAGGCGTTCGGCCGTGAACTGGGCGCCTGGACCATGAGCTCCGCTGGGACGACCAGTTCGCCCAGGGACTCGCCGATGGCCTCGGCTTCGCGGGCCGCGGTGGTCTCGACCCGGCGCTCGGCCGTCGCGGACGCGCGGACGTCGCGGACGTCGTAGCCGGGCGCGGGCGCAGGGTCAGGTAGCTGACCAGCACGCCGGCGGCCATCAAGGCGATGGTGACCAGCAGGCCCGGTGTGGTACCCGTCCAGGAAGGCGTGCACCGGCCCGGCACCGGTCCGCAGGGCGGCGGACTGACGGGTCCGCAGCACCGCGCCGATGATCGTGATGCCGAGCAGCCCGGCCACCTCCCGAGAGGCGTTGAGCAGCGCGGAGGCGATGCCGGCCCGGACGGCCGGGGTGGCCGCCATGACGGCGTTGGTGAGCGGCACGTTCATCAGGCCCGCGCCCGCGCCGAACAGCAGGAAACCGGGCAGCAGGCTGGCGTAGGTCGCGTGCAGGCCGAGGCGGGCGAACAGGACCAGGCCAACGACCATGAGCAGCATGCCGAACGCCACGGTGCGGTGCGCCCCGGCCCGTGCTTGCACCTGCGGGGCCAGCCCGGCGAACACGGCCACGCACAGCGCCATCGGGACGAAGGCCAGGCCCGCCTTGACCGGCGAGAAACCAAGCGTCTGCTGCAGGTAGAGCGAGGTGAAGAAGTAAATGCCGAGGACGCCGAAGGCCCAGATCATCATCGTGGCGGTGCCGCCGCTGAACTCCCGGCTGCGGAACATGGACAGCGGGACCATGGGGCTGGCGATGCGGGACTCGATGACCAGGAAGGCCACGGCGGCCACCGCGGCCAGCGCGAACGCGCCGAGGATCTGCGGGGAGGTCCAGCCCCGGACGCTCCCCTCGATCAGCGCGTAGGTCAGCGCGAACAAGGCCACAGCGGAGGTGGCCAGGCCGGGCAGGTCGAGCCGCCGGGCCACGGATCCAGCTCGGGATCCAGCCCGGATCCGGCCGGGATCCGGCCCGGGATTCGGCCGGGGATTCGGCCCGGGATTCGGTCACGTACCGCGCGGCGATGACGAACGTGATCACGCCTATCGGCACGTTGATCAGGAAGATCCAGCCCCAGTGCAGATGCTGGCTGATCAGGCCGCCCAGCGCCGGGCCGAGCGCGAGGGCCAGCGCCCCGGCCGCGGCCCAGATGCCGATGGCCGTGTTGCGTTCCCTGGCGTCGGTGAACGCGGCCACGATGACGGCCAGCGTGGCGGGCATCAGCAGCGCCGCGCCGATGCCCTGGACGGCGCGGCTGGCGATCAGCACGCCGCCGCTGCCGGCCAGGCCGGCGGCCAGCGAGGACATCGTGAAGACGGCCAGGCCGAGCTGGAACACCCGGCGCCGTCCGTACACGTCGGCCAGCCTGCCCCCGACCAGCAGCAGGCCGGCCAGGGTGAGCAGGTAGCTGCTGACGACCCACTCCAGCCCGGACACCGACAGGTGCAGGCTGCGCTGGATGGTCGGGATGGCCACGTTGACGATGTTGTTGTCCAAGTAGGTCATGAAGGCGGCCAGGCTCATGGCCGCCAGCGCCCACCATCGCCTGGAACCCAGGCGCCCCGCGGCGGGATCCGCTGACCGGTGCTGGCTGACGGTGCTGGCTGAATCGGTGCTCGGCTGACACAGCGACGTCCTTTCCCCGTTGACTCATGTACGCCGTACCTGTATGACGTTCCTATACGCCGTACACGTACGTTGTATATGCTCGCTTGTACGGCGTATAGTTGTCAAGTGATGGATGCGGAAACCCGATCGGGAGAGCCGGACGGCGAGCGCTCGCGGCTCAGCAAGCGCGCGGTGGTCGAGCGTGCGCTCAAGCTGGCTGACGCCGACGGGCTCGACGCGCTGACCATCCGCAAGCTGGCCCAGGACCTGGGCGTCACGCCGATGGCGCTGTACTGGCATTTCCGCAGTAAGGACGACCTGCTCGAGGGCATGGCCGAGCAGGTCTGGAGCGAGATCGAGGTGCGGGTCGACCCGTCGGTGCCGTGGTGGACCCAGCTTCAGGCCGGGCTGGAATCGCTGCTGAAGGTGCTACGCGCCCACCGGTCCGCGCCCCAGCTGGTGCAGGAGCACGAGAAGCGGAACGAGGCGGCGCTGCGCGCCACCGAGGGTGCGCTGGAGATCCTGCGGACCGCGGGGTTCGACGCCGAGCATGCCGCCGAGATCGCCCGCAGCGCCCTGTGGACCGGGATCATGCTGGTCATGAGCGAATCCGGCTACCATCCCGACCTCGCCGAGGATGAGCTCGCCGAGCACCAGCGGCTCAGCCAGGTCGAGCTCGCCATGCTGCCCGCGGCCCGCTACCCGCGGCTGATCGAGTGCGCCGCGCCGATGGCCAGGTGCGACCCGGAGTTCCATTACCGGCTGGGCGTCGAGCTGTTCATCGCCGGGGTCCGGGCCGTCGCCGACCAGCAGCGAGGTTCGTGAGGACCCGCGTCAGGAGACCTCGACCAGGTCAGCGTCACGGCTGACCAGGGCGGCGTAGGAGCCGCCCCGGGCGAGCAGGTCCTCGTGGCGGCCGCGCTCCACGATCTCGCCGTGGTCCAGCACGATGATCTCGTCGGCGTCGCGGATCGTCGACAGGCGGTGCGCGATGGTGATCGTGGTGCGGCCCGCGCTCGCGGCGTCGATGGCCTCCTGCACGGCCTGCTCGGTCTGCGTGTCGAGGGCGCTGGTGGCCTCGTCGAGGACGAGGATGGCCGGGTCGCGCAGGACGGCGCGGGCGATGGCCAGGCGCTGCTTCTCCCCGCCGGAGAAGCGGTAGCCGCGCTCCCCCACCACGGTGTCGTACCCGTCGGGCAGGGCCTGCAGGTGGTCGTGGATCTGCGCGACCTTCGCGGCCGCGACGAGCTCGGCGTCGGTGGCGTCGGGCTTGGCGAACCGCAGGTTGTCGGCCACCGAGGCGTGCAGGAGGTAGGTCTCCTGGGACACCACCCCGACGGCGGCGGCCAGCGTGTCGAAGGACATGTCCCGCACGTCGACGCCGTCGATGCGCACGGAGCCGGACGTGACGTCGTACAGGCGCGGGATGAGGTAGCTGAGCGTGGTCTTGCCCGAGCCGGTCTCGCCGACGACGGCGAGGCTGCGCCCGGCCGGGACCGTTAGGTCGATGTCGTGCAGGGTGGGCCGGTCCGCTCCGGCGTAGCTGAAGCCGACGTCGTCCAGCCGCACCTCGCCGCGTATCTGCCGGGGCGTGACCGGGTGGGCCGGCTCGGCGATGTCGACGGGCAGGTCCAGGTACTCGAAGATCCGGCCGAACAGCTCCAGGGAGCTCTGGATGTCGACGCCGACGCTGAGCAGGCTCACCATCGGGCGGAAGAGCTGCTGCTGCAGGGTGGTGAACGCGACCAGGGTGCCGATCGAGATGGCCATGCGGCCGCCGTCGCTGGTCAGCCCGGTGACCCAGTAGATCACCGCGGGCATGGAGGCCATGATGATCTGGATCGTCGACTGGCGCCAGCGGCCCGCCATGCTCGAGCGGACCTCGAGGTCGGAAAGCTTGGCGGACTCGCCGGCGAAGGACTCGGCGAGCGAGCGGGAGCGGCCCATGGTGTGGCCGAGCAGGATCCCGCTGACCGACAGCGATTCCTGCACGACCGAGGACAGCAGGGCGAGCTGGCGCTGCCGGTCGCGGGTGATGCGGCGGCGTTCGGTCCCGACGCGGCGGCTCACCCAGACGAACACGGGCATCATGATCAGGGACGCGATGGTGAGACGCCAGTCCAGCACGATCATGGCGATGATCGAGGCGACCACCGTGGTCAGGTTCGAGACCAGCGTGGTGGCGGTGCTGGTGACCGTGGCCTGCATGCCGCCGATGTCGTTGGCGATGCGCGACTGGACCTCGCCGGTGCGGGTCCTGGTGAAGAAGGCCAGCGACATGCGCTGCAGGTGCGAGTAGACGGCGGTGCGCAGGTCGTGCATGACCCGCTGGCCGACCTTGGTGGACACGTAGGTCTGCGACACGCTGAAGGAGCTGTTGGCGATCGACACGACGATCATGGCGGCGGCGAGCACGGTCAGCAGGCCCATCCGCCCCTGGGGCAGGGCCACGTCGATGACCGCGCGGATGAGGAACGGGTTGATCAGCGAGACGAGGGACGACGCGCCGACCAGGATGAGGACGAACAGTAGGCTCCACCGGTACGGGCGGAAGAGCCGGATGATGCGGCGCAGTGGCACGCGAGGGTTAGCGGTACCCAATAAAGCCTCCCGGTAGTTTAGTCTTGATAGCTCAAACAGAGTCTAGCTCATAATTGTTCCTGGCTCAGTATGAGCGTACCTCCTGGTAGTATGGAGCTCGTGGAGTACGAGGATCCCGGTCAGCTCGCGGACCTGCTCCAGCGGCTGACCAGACGACTGCGCCGGGCGCAGGCGGACCGGCTGGCGCCGCTCGGCCTCACCCCGGCGCAGGAACGCGCCCTGCGCATCGTCACCCGGAGCGAGGAGCCGCTGCGGATGACGGAGCTCGCCGACCGGCTCGGCATCGTGCCGCGGTCGGTCACCACCGTCATCGACGCGCTCGAGCAGGCCGGGCTCGTCCGGCGGGAGACTGACCCACGGAACCGCCGGGCCATCCGGCTGCACCTGACCGACCGCGGCCGGGCCGTCCGCGACGACATGCGGGAGGCCCGGCGGCGAGCCGCCGAAGACCTGTTCGCGCCCATGTCGGCGGAGGACCGCAAGGCGCTCGCCGAGCTCTTGAGCCTCCTCGATGAGGACAGCCAGGGGCGGGCGGCCGGGGCTTAGGCTCCGTCCGCAGGCTGCTGGGCCACTGGGGCGCGCTTCTAGACTGACCCTGTGAGCATCGCCCTTACCCTGCTTGCGGATGTGCGCTGGCGGGGGAAACCGGTGGCGGGCGATCGCCCGCAGGCGCTGCTCGCTGCCCTCGCGGCGGGTGACGGCCGCCCGGTGCGGCCGGAAGAGCTGATCGAGCTCGTCTGGGGAGACGACGCGCCCAGCAACGGCATGAAGAGCCTGCAGGTGCTGGTGTCGCGGGCCCGGAATTCGTGCGGGGCGGACGCGATCGTCCGCGACGGCGCCGGCTACCGGCTGGGAGCCGCGCCGGACGAGGTGGACAGCGCCCGGCTCGCGCAGCTCGTGCGGACGGCCGCGGCCGAGCTCGACCGGGACGCGGCCGCCGCCGGAGAACTAGCGCGGGAAGCCCTGGCGCTGACGGCCGGCCTGGCCGCGGTAGCCGACGGGGACGACGGCCCGCTGACCGAGGTCCGGCGGGCCGCCGCCGCGGACGCGGACGCCGCGCGGGTGATCCTGGCCCGGGCGTCCAGCCGGGCGGGCGCGCACGCGGCCGCCCTCCCCGCGCTCGCGGCGGCGCACGCGCAGTGGCCGCACGACGAGCCGCTGCTCGCGGACCTGCTGCGCAGCGAGGCCGCCGTGAGCGGCCCGGCGGTCGCGCTCGAGCGCTTTGAGCGCTACCGCCGCGACCTGCGTGAGCGGCTCGGCGCGGATCCCGGCGAGCTGCTGCGCAGCACGCACCGGAGCCTGCTCGCGCTCGACCGCCCCGTCCGGCGGGGAGTGCGCTACGAGGCGACCGAACTGATCGGCCGGGACGACGACCTGGCCCGGCTGCGGGCCCTGACGGCCAGCGCCCGGGTGGTGTCCATCGTCGGCGCCGGCGGCCTGGGCAAGACGCGGCTGGCGCACGCGCTCGCCCGGGACGCGGTTCAGCCGGTGGTCCACGTCGTCGAGCTGGCCGGCGTCACCACGGCCGAGGATGTCGCGGTCGAAGCCGGGTCCGTCCTCGGCGTCCGCGACTCGGTCAGCGGCCGCCGGACCCTGACCGCCGAGCAGCGAGCCGATATCCGGGCGCGGATCGCGCAGCGGCTCGCGCAGTCGCCGAGCCTGCTGGTCCTGGACAACTGCGAGCACCTGATCGAGGCGGCCGCGGAGCTGACCGCCTTCCTGATCTCGGCGGCGCCCGACCTGCGCGTGCTGACCACCAGCCGCGCACCGCTCGCGATCGCCGCCGAGCGCGTCTACCTGCTCGGGGAACTGCAGACGGCCGACGCGGCGCAGCTGTTCCGCGAGCGGGCGGTCGCCGCGCGGCCGAGCGTCCGCCTCACCGAGCCGACCGTGGCCAGTATCGTCAGCCGGCTTGACGGCCTGCCGCTGGCGATCGAGCTCGCCGCGGCCCGGGTGCGCGCCATGTCGGTCGAGGAGATCGACCGCCGGCTCGAGGACCGGTTCGCGCTGCTGCGCGGCGGCGACCGCAGCGCACCCGACCGGCACCAGACCCTGTTCGCGGTCATCGAGTGGTCCTGGAACCTGCTGGACGCCCGCGAGCAGCGCGCGCTGCGCCGGCTGGCGCTGTTCCATGACGGCTTCACCCTCGAGGCGGCGGAGACCGTGCTCGGCAGCAGTGCCTTCGACGCGGTCCGCGGCCTGGTCGACCAGTCGCTGCTGAGCGTCGCAGAGGCCCCCGCCGGGATCCGCTACCGGATGCTGGAGACGGTACGCGAGTTCGGCCGGATGCAGCTCGCGGCGGCCGGCGAGGAGGCCGATGCCCGCGCCGCCCAGCGCCGCTGGGCGGCCGCCTACGCGTCCGCCCACCAGGCGGGCATAACGGGCGCCGGCCAGTTCGCGGCGATCGACGCGCTCGGCGCCGAGGAGACCAACCTGGCCGACGAACTGCGCGGCGCGATCGCTGACGGGGACCGCGACGGCCTGGTCCAGCTGCTCGCCGCGCTCGGACTGCTCTGGACGATGCGCGGCGAGCACCTTCGGCTGGTCGTCCTGGCCCGGGCGGTCGCCGAGGCGGTCCGCGGCTGGCTGCCCCCGCCGGACCTGGCGAACGCCGCCCGGGCCGCGGTCGCGATCACCTTGAACAACTCGATGATGATCGGCGGCAGCGAGGCTGACGGCCCGCTGACGGTCCTGCTGCGCCAGCTTGGCCCCGGTCCGGGCGGCAACGTGTACCTCTCGGGCCTGATCCGGGTGCTGCTCGCGTACGACTCGGCCGACGTCGGCAGCTTTCCGCACCGGTTCGCGGCCGACGCCGCCGACTGGGCCGGCACCCCCGGGTTTCCGGAGCGGCTGGCGGTGCTCGCCGCCGACCCCGACCGGCATACGGCGGCGGCCGCGAGCCAGTGGCTCGGTCACGAGCGCGAGAACGCCGGCGATCTCGTCGGTGCGATCGAGGCTGCCGAGCGCGTACTGGCCCTGGTCCGCGACGAGGACGGCCCCTGGTCTCGCGCGATGCCGCACGGCCTGCTGGCCGAGCTGAGGATGCACACCGGTGACAGCGCGGCGGCGGTCGAGCATGCCCGGACGGCCCTGCCGGTGATGCAGCGGATCGGCGCCAGCGATGACGAGCTGCAGCTGCGTAACCTGCTGGTGTTCCGCGCGATCGGCGAGGGGCGGCTCGCGGACGCGGCGGACGAGCTCGGCCGGATGGACCAGATCGCGGAGAGCGCGACGGCGTTCGGCTCGGCCGTCTTCCGGCAGGTGGGCCGCGCCGAACTGGCGCTCGCCGCCGGCGACCTCGGCGCCGGGCTGGAGATGTACCGGGAGGGCGCGGCCCGGATGCGCGAGATTGAGCTGCCGGGAATCACCCGCACCGGAGAGGAACCGTGGGCGCTGTTCGGTGACGCGATGGCGCTGAGTGCGCATGCCCGCTACGCGGCGGGCGACGACATCGCGCGCGGGGAGGCGCTGTTCCGCGTGTGCCGCACGGGCACACTGCGGGTCATGACGCCAGAAAACCCGCACCTCGACTACCCGGCGTTGGGAATGGTGCTGTTCGCCCTGGGGGCGTGGAGCCTGCTGCGCCGGGCCGCCCCGGCCGAGGACGCGCTGCGGCTGCTCGCCCTGGCCGACCGGTTCGCCTATAACCGCATGATTCCCACCATGCGATGGGAGCGGATCACGCTCGCAACCGAGGAAGCGGCGCCCGGCCTGCTCACCCGGCTGCAGGCCGAGTACCGGGACAGCCCGCAGCCGGGCCTGCTGGCGCAGGCCCGGCTGGCGGTGGAGCGACTTCCCGGCCGAGATCGGCTCGGGTGAGATCGGCGCGGCCAGATCGGCGCTAACGGGACCGGCGCGGCCAGATCGGCAGGGCTCGCCGAGATCTGGGGGCTAGATGTGCCGTCGGTAGCTCCACACCGAGAGCGGGGCGAAGACCACGATCACCACCAGGCCTGCGAGCAGCGTCCAGCCTGCCTCACGGGTGACGATGCCCTGGTTGGCCAGGGCGCGGGTGGCGGACACCAGGTGCGAGACCGGGTTGACCTTCACGAAGGCCGCCAGCCAGCCCGGCAGGGTGTTTACCGGCACGAACGCGTTGGACAGGAAGGTCAGCGGGAACAGGATCAGGAACGACATTCCCTGCACGGCCCGGGCGCTCTTGGCGATGGTGCCGATGAAGGTGAAGATCCAGGCCAGGGCCCAGCCGGTGAACATGGCCAGCAAGATCGCGCCAAGCACGCCGAGCACGCCCCCGCCGGGGCGGTAGCCGATGATCACGCCCATCACGAACGTCAGCCCGGCGGCGATCAGGTAGCGCACCAGGTCCGCGACCATCGGGCCGGCCAGCGGGGCGATCCGGGCTATCGGCAGCGCCTTGAACCGGTCGAAGACCCCCTTCTCCATGTCCTCGCGCAGTTGCACGCCGGTGGACATGCAGGTGGTCAGCACGGTCTGGGCGACGATGCCGGGAATCAGCAACGGCAGGTAGCTGTGCACGTTGCCGGAGATCGCGCCGCCGAAGATGTAGGCGAACATCGCCGTGAACAGCAGAGGCTGCAGCGTGACGTCGAACAACTGCTCCGGGTTGCGCCGCATCTTCTTCAGCGCGCGCCAGGCCATGATCAGCGTCTGGCTGACCGTCTCGGTGATGGTGGTGCGCGGGCGGGTACGGGCCACCGCGGCGGCCGGGTCGACGGTACGCAGCGGGGCAGTCCCGGCGGACGCCGGGCTCGCGGTCATGGTGCTCACTGGACCTCCAGAATGGTCTCGTAGTCGGCGCCGGCTTCGGCAGTACCAGTTCCGGCTGGGGCCGGATCGCGGCCGGTGTCGGCGCCGTGGCCGGTGATGGCGAAGAAGACCTCGTCGAGCGTCGGCTTGTCCACGCTCACCGACGTGATCGCCACTCCCGACTGGCGGAACCCGATCAGCACGTCGGCGGCCCGGTCGGCGGTGTCGAGCGGCACGTTCATCCGCCCCGACTCGGGCGTCGCCGCGGGCTCGGCGCCCGCGATCTGCCGGACGATCTGTCGGGCGAGTTCCTGATCGGCGCCCTCGGCCAGCTGCACCTGCAGCGTCGAGTTGCCGACCGAGGCTTTCAGCTCATCGGGCGTGCCCTCGGCGACCTTGCGGCCCCGGTCGATCACCGCGATCCGCCCGGCGAGCTGATCCGCCTCGTCCAGGTACTGGGTGGTGAGCAGGACCGTGCAGCCCTCGGAGACCAGGCTGCGGATGGTGTCCCACATCTGCCCGCGGGTGCGCGGGTCCAGGCCCGTGGTCGGCTCGTCCAGAAAGATCAGCGGCGGCCGGGTGATCAGGCTCGCGGCGAGGTCCAGGCGCCGGCGCATGCCGCCGGAGAACTGCGCGATCGGCTTGTCCGCCGCCTCCTCCAGGTCGAACTGCGCCAGCAGCCGCTGGGCGGCGGCGCGGGCGTCGGCCGACCGCAGGCCTTGCAGCCGGCCGAACATCCACAGGTTCTCGGTGGCGGTCAGGTCCTCGTCAACCGACGCGTACTGGCCGGTGATGCCGATCAGCTGACGGACGCGGTGCGGTTCGCGGGCCACGTCCACGCCGAATATCCGGGCCTGCCCGTCGTCGATGGGCAGCAGGGTGGCGAGCATCCGCAGGGCCGTCGTCTTGCCCGCGCCATTGGGGCCGAGGACGCCGAAGATCTCGCCCTGGCGTACCTGAAGGTCGATTCCGTCGACCGCACGGAGCTGGCCGAAGGTCTTGACCAGGCCGGCGGCGTCAACGGCTGCTGTAGCTGTCATAGCGAGAACGGTAGGCAGCCCCGGCTTCACCGCGGCTACACGGCGGTATCACGGACGGCCGGCCGCGAAAGCACTCGTTACCCGCGGGAGGTCACTACGATCGGGAGCTCGCTCGGCACCAGAGTGCTGCTCACGACCGGGTGCACGCGGGCACCGTCGGCCAGCCGGAGGTGCCAGCGGGCGGCGATCGCGCTCAGCAGCAGCAGCGACTCGGTCCAGGCGAACCCCTCGCCGATGCAGTTCCTGATGCCCTGCCCGAACGGGAAAAAGGACGCCCGCATATCGGTCCTGGCGTAGTCGGTGGCCCACCGGTCGGGATCGAAGCGGTCAGGGTCGCGGTGCAGCCGCGCGTCCCGGTTGAGCGCGTACGGGCTGAACACCATCCTGCTTCCGGCCCGGAGCAGGTGGCCGCCGAGCTCGACGTCGACGAGGGCCCGCCGGGGCAGGATCCACACCGGGCTGTACAGGCGCAGCGTTTCGGTGATCACGGCCCGGGTGAAGGGGAGCCTGGTCAGGGTCTCGTAGCTGGCGTCCTGGCCGGCCAGCACGAGGTCAACTTCGGCCTGGAGCCGTTCGGCGACCTGCGGGTGCTGAGCGAGCAGGTAGCAGGCCCAGGCAATGGTGTTCCCGGTGGTCTCCGAGCCCGCGATGACCAGGGTGGTTGCCTCGTCGCGCAGCTGCTTGCTGGTCATCGAGGCGCCGGTCTCGTCGTCGCGGGCGTGCATCAGGATCGAGATCAGGTCGTCATGGTCCGCGCCAGCCGTCCGGTACCCGTCGATGATGCCGGCCAGCATGGCGTCCAGGCGTCGCTTGGATACGGCGAACCGGCGGTTGGAGCGGGTTGGCACCCAGCCCAGCCCGGGGATGTTCGCGGTGATCCCCCGGGCCAGGAGCTCGGAGAGCAGCACGCGCAGCAGCCGTTCGATCTCGTCGATCGCCTCGCTGCTGATGTCGGCCGAAAGCAGTGTCCTGGTCAGCACGGTGAGCGTGATTGACCGCATCTCGCGGTCGAAGGCGAGCGTCCCGCCGTCTGGCCACGCGCCGATGCGCGGCACCGCGACATCCCGCATGGTGGTCAGGTAGCGGGCGATCTGGGCCCGATGGAACGCGGGCTGCATGAGGCGCCGCTGCCGGCGGTGATCCTCGCCTTCCGACATGACCAGCCCGTTGCCGATCAGCCGCTTGGCCCGGCCGAAGCTGAGGCCCTTCTCCAGGTTCCTGGCCTGGCTGACCAGAGCTTGCCGGATCGCGTCCGGGCTGTTCAGCACGTACACGCGAAACGGCCCGAACCGGAGGCGGACCACATCGCCGTCCTCCCTGGCTCGCTGCAGCAGGGCCAGCGGGTCGCGGCCGAACTCGAGCGCGTGCCCGAGCAGCCGCCCTCCGCCAGGCAGCACGGCGGCGTCACGCGCGGCCGGTCCGCTAACTACAGCCATCTCTTACCGTCCGGGACTACTGTCCCGTCTGTCAAGGCACCAGCCGGACGCGGAGCAGCGACCAGCGGGCCGGGCCGGGCCCGGCGCGGGGCGGCCCTGGCTCCCTGATAAGCAGCGGGCCGGCGGGCGTGACCAGGTGGTAATCGGTGTGCGGTCCGCGGAAGCGGACGTCGGTGATGCGGCCGGGCAGCTCACCGTCGACGTCCGGGCGGCCCGGGCCGCCAAGCAGGGCCCAGTCGGGCCGGACCAGGAGCGCGGGGCCGGCCGGGGCACTGGCGGGCGCCGCACTGCCGGGCGCAGCGCTGCCAGGTGCGGTGGCGAGGGCGCCGCCCACCTCGATGGTGTACCGGGCGGCCGTCACCGAGCTGACCGGGGCGTGCAGGACCGACATGGGGCCGGTGAGGGCGGCGACGATCAGGTCGTCGGGCGCGGCGTAGACCTCGGCGGGCGGCCCGGCCTGGGCCATCCGGCCCGAGTGCAGCACGGCCACCCGGTCGGCGATGGCCAGCGCCTCGGCCGCGTCATGGGTGGCGTAGATGGCCGCGGCACCGTCGGCGGCGCGGCGGCGCGCCACCTCCTCCAGGATCTGCCCGCGCAGGCTCGCATCCAGGTGCGCGGTCGGCTCATCGAACAGGTAGAGGCCCGGCCCGCGGGCCAGCGCCCGGGCCAGCCCGACCCGCTGCTGCTCGCCGCCGGACAGCTGCCCGGGACGGCGCTCGGCCAGCGGGCCCAGGCCCAGCTGCTCGAGGATGTCGCGGGCGGCCTGGCGCGCGGCCGACTTGGGCGCGCCGGCCCGGCGCAGCGGGTAGGCAACCGTGTCCAGCACCGACAGATGGGGCCACAGGGCGTGGTCCTGGAACACCATCCCGATCCGCCGCCGTTCCGGCGGCACCAGCCGTCCCGGGCCCGAGGCCAGCTGGCCGGCCAGCCAGACCTGCCCGGCCAGCGGCGCGACGAAGCCGGCGATGGTGTTCAGCAGGGTGGTCTTGCCCGACCCGGACGCCCCGAGCAGCGCGAGCGTCTCACCTGGCTTGACGGCCAGGTCGAGGGCCGCCAGCGCCGGGCGCCCGTAGCCGACGGACAGGCCCACGGCGGCGACCGCGTCCGGGGTGCGCAGCATGCTGGTGGTGGGCACGGGTACCACGGTCCGTTCGGTAGATAAGAGAAGGTCGCGGGTGGATGATCCGGTGCGGCGGGCCAGCGTGGCGGCCAGGGCGGCCACCGCCACGACCGGGACGGTCAGCACCAGGGCGAGCGCCGCGGTCGCGCCGACGCCGCCGAGGTCCTGGGTGTTCATGATGACCACCGCGAAGGTCTCGGTGCCAGGCCCGTACAGGATCGTGGACATGGTCAGCTCGTGGAAGGCCAGGATGAAGACCAGCGCGGCCGCGCTGACAGCGGCCGCGGTCAGCGGCGGCAGCACCACGGTGCGGGCCGCGGCGGCGGGCCGGGCGCCGCTCAGCCGGGCGGCCCGGGTCAGGCCGGGCGGCAGCCGGTCCAGGGCCGCCTGCACCGGGCGGTGGCCGAACACCCAGAACTTCGCCACGTACGCGACGGCGATGATCAGCGCCGAGCCGTCCAGCCAGCGGCCGTAGGAGATGATGATGCCCACCGCGAGCGCCGAGCCCGGGATGGCGTAGGCCAGCGTGACCACGGTGGCCAGCGGTCCGCGCCAGCGGCCGCGGGCCAGGCCCGCCACCAGCGCGCCGATCACCGGCGCGGCGATCGCGGCGGCCAGCGCCAGCGCCGCGCTGCGGGCCAGGGCGGCGCCCGCCCCGCCGGAAAAGCCGGCCTGGAAGTTGGCCAGGGTCCAGTTCGCCGGGACCGGGGCCAGGCCCGGGCCGCGGGTCAGCGCGGTGAGGATCAAGGTGAGCATCGGGATCCCGGCCGCGAGGACGGCATAACCCCAGATCACGGCCATGAGGGCGCGGTCGCCCACGGTCCTGGGCGCGGGTGCGGCCGGGGGCGCCTGGGTCCGGGCGGCACGCGGCAGCCGGGCCAGCCACAGGTCGAGCGGGCCCAGGGCCAGCAGCACCAGCACCACCATGGCCAGGGCCAGCACGACCAGGGCGGTGAAGGCGGCCGGGGCGGCCGACAGGGCGAGCTCGCTGTAGACCAGGGTGGACATGGTGGCGAAGCCGGCCGGCGTGCCGAGCACCTCGGGCACGGCGAAGCTGCCCGCCGCGGTGACGAAGACCAGCGCGGCCGCGGCCAGCAGCGGGATCCGCAGCAGCGGCAGCGTGACGGTGCGCAGCGTGGTCCAGCCGCCCGCGCCCGCCGCGCGGGCCGCCCGTTCCAGGGCCGGGTCGGCGCGGGCCGCGAGGCCGGCGGTGACGGCGAGGTAGGCCAGCGGCAGGCCGTAGACGGTGAGCACGGCGATGATGCCGGCCGGCCCGAACAGCCCGGGCAACCTCAGGCCGGTCAGCCGGTCGGACAGGCCCGCCGGGCCGTAAGCCTGGCTCCACGCGAAGCCCAGCACGAACTCCGGTATGACCAGCGGCGCGGCGACCAGCAGCCGGGGCAGCAGCCGGGACCGGGCGGGGCGGCGCTCGACGGCCAGCGCGAGCGCGGTGCCCGCCGTGACGGCCAGGACCGTGACCGCGCCGGCCACCGCCACGGTATGCACGATGGCCACCCGGCTGGCCGGCGCGCTCAGGTCCCGCGCGATCCCGGTCAGCCCGTCAGCGGCCGCGATCCGGCCCAGGGACACCAGCGGCACCGCCACCAGCGCCCCGATCAGGCAGGCCGTGGCGGCGGCCGCGGCCGCGGTGGCGGCGCGCACGGGGCTGGGGCCCCCGCGCAACGGGCTCAGGCCCCGAAGATGGCCTGGTACTGCTGCAGGATCTGCTGCTGCCGGCCGAACAGGACGGGCCAGCCGGGGTAGACCGCGGTGGCGCCCGCCGGGCGGGCCGGCCCGGCGATGCCGGGCAGCACCGGCTGCCAGCCGGTCTTCCCGATCGCGGTCTGCCCGGCCGGGGACAGGACGTAACGCAGGAACGCCTGCGCGGCGGTGGCCGTCCCGGCGGTGGCCGCCACCGTCTCCGCGATCGGGCTGTACAGGGAGATGGCGCCGTCGGCGGGCCAGTCCATGACGACCGGGGAGCCCGCGGCGATCGCGGTGCGTACCTCGGAATCCAGCGTGATGCCGAGCTGGTAGCGGCCCTCGGCCACGTCGGTGACGACTTCGGGGACGGTGGCGACCTGGACCGCGCCGTTGGCCTTCAGCGCCCGGTAGAAGCTCAGGCCGAACCCCGGCGCGGTGTCGAAATAGCCGAGCGCGGCGAAGGCCGAGCCCGCCGCGGCCGGGTCGGGCAGCGCCACCTTTCCCTGGTAGGCCGGGCTGGTGAGGTCGGCCCAGGTGTTCGGCATCGGCGAGAGGCCCTTGTGGGCGACGATGACCAGGTAGAGCTCGCGGGTGCCCCAGAAGTAGGTCGTCTTGTCCGCGGCCGGCACGCCGGCCAGGCCGGGCAGCGGCCACGGCCGGAACAGGCCCTGCTGGGCGTAGGACTCCATCGACAGCGGGTCGGTGCCCCAGATCACCCCGGCGCGCAGGCCGCCGGAATGCTGGTCGGCGGCGATGCGGGCGTTGAGCTGGCCGGTGGTCGCGCGGAACACGCTGACCTTGACGCCAGGGTCGGTCTTAGCGAACCCGTTCACCACCGCGGTCACGGTGTTCTGGGTGACCGAGGTGTACAGGGTGAGCTGCTGCGGCGCGTGGTCCGCGGCGGTCGACGCGGTGGTGGACGTGGCGGCGGAGCTGCAGGCGGCCAGGCCGGCCAGGCGGCCAGCAGGATCGGCAGCGCGGCCGCGACGGGCCGGGGAAACCTCATGATGACCTCCGTGCGGGAGGGGCGGCGTCCGGCAGGTCGGGCCCGAGGATCCAGCCGCGGCGGGGCGGGGCGCCCCGGCCGGCGGTGCTGTGTCGTGACGGGGCCGGTCGTGACGGGGCCGGTCGTGACGGTTCTGTTCGTGACGGGGCCGTTCGGGCTGAGCTGAGGAGCCGGGCCGGCGTCATCGGGTTCCCAGCGGTCCGGGTCGGCGGTGAGGCCGAGCAGGTAGCTCACCGTGCACTGCAGGGCCGCAGCCAGGTCGGGCAGGCGGCCCACGGCCAGGCGGCGGCCGTTCTCGATCGCGCTGAGGGCCTGGCTGGACAGCCTCGAGCCGTACCCGTTCACCCGGTCCACCAGCTCGGCCTGGGTGAGCCCGAGCTGCCTGCGCCGCTCGCGGATGCGAATGGCGCAGGTCAGATTGCGCTGGGCCACAGTCTGGTACGCCGCCATGGTCACCTCCGCGGACCGCACTGTCACGCCGGTATTCCAAGTATTCGCTTATTCGCGGATTCTTGCAATCGGAGATTCCGGGAAAAGCGCGGCATTGGTTCCGGGCACGGCATTGGTTCCGGGCATTGCCGCTAATCCGGCGTAGCGGTCATTCCGGGCACAGCTATCGTTTCGGCACAGTGATCGTGCTTGGGCACAGCGATTGTTTTCGAGCGCAGTGATTGTTCTCGAGCACAGTGATTCGTTTGGCGCGTAAAGGACAACGCTAAGGACCGGGCGGGGCGGCCTCGTCGGCACCGGTCTCGTCCCAGTCGGGCATCTCGGCCAGCGGATACACGGTGTAGTGCGCGAAGTTGTAGACGGGCATGAGCGCGATCAGCCGCTCGAGCTCCTCGTTCGAGCCGACGTTGTAGACCCAGGCCCCGCCGTGCGCGCCGACGATGTGGTAGCGGGCCGCGATCTGGCCCGAGCGCTCCAGCGGCTTGGCGTAGGACGGCATCCGCGCGACCGCCGACGCCACGTGCCCGGACAGCAGCGACAGCTCGATCTTCCAGATGACGAGGAACTTCACGCGGCAGGCGAGGACGGGAGAGTCACCTCGAACTCCACCGTGACCTCATCGTTCAGCTTGAGCGCCCCGAAGAACCCCACGTACGGCTTGATGCCGAACGCCGACTGGACCACCTTGGCCGTCCCCCGGTAGCGGCCCGGCGCCGGCTCGGATACCTGCAGCCGCACCGGCCCGGTCTTCCCGTTGACGGTGAGCGTGCCCTCGATCCCGCCGCCCGCGCCGGCCAGAACGATCCGCGAGGATGTGAAACTGGCCGTGCCGCCGCCCAGGATCCCGCTCATCGTCTTCTTGATTTCGCGGCGGTCCCGGTCGCTCAGCGGCTTGGCCCCGCCGCTGCCCGCACGGACCTCCAGCGAGCCGAGATCGAGCTCGGCAGAGACGGTCGCGGCCGTGACGCCGCCCGCGTCGGCGGCCGGCACCTGGACCTGCGCCGACCAGCGGGTGACCTCGATGGTCAGGTCATGACCGGCCCGCGCGGCGAGGCCGGCCCGGCCCGTCTGGAGCATGATGTTTCCGTTGTCCGGCCCGAGCCGGAAGTTACCCGTTGCTGCAGCCACGGGCCCAACCGTACGGGCTGCACGGGACGGCAGTCCACTCAGGGCAGGGGGAAGTCGCCGAACAGCTCCCGGATGCGCCGCAGGTCGCGCAGCCGCGGCTCGGTGGTGCCGCCCACCCAGCGGCTGACCGTCTTGACCGAGACCCCGAGCTGTTTGGCGGCCACCTCCATGGTCATGCCCTCCCGGCGCAGCGCGGCCGACATCCACTCCGCGAACCCCAGGTCGCCCGGCCCGGGCGGCGGCCCGCCGTTTTGCCCGGGCGCGCCAGGTCCGCCGGACTGGAGCAGCGAGGCCAGCGCGTCCAGGCCCGCGGGCGTCCCGATCTGCGCGCCGGAGCGCAGCACGTCGACCTCGACGTGGTCGGGGAAGATCCGGAACGAGACGTTGATGGCACCGGTCGAGCCGGCCGCATCAAGGAGCGCCGCGGCGACGGTCTCGCCGACCGCGCGGTTGTCCTCCTCGGACAGCGGCGACTGGGCCAGGCAGCGGCGGACGAAGTCACGGATATCGGGGATGGAGGAGGGGCGGGCGGGAAACGTCTGCGACAGGACAACGACCGGCACGACCTCGACCTTGTCGCTGATCAGGTCGGCGCGCTCGTCCATCGCCGCCCTCCGGTCGCCGGCTCGTGAGGTATCGGCCCCCGACGCCAGTGTGACCGGGGCATGACATTGAGAGTACGTGGAAAATACACCTCGAGACGAGCCGTAATGGATAGACATATGTGTCCAAGCACGGGGACTGTTCTGTCTTGAGATCCGCGTGTGACAGGAATAGGCTGGCCTCACCGGTGATGGAGCCGTTGCCCTGAGCCGGCCATTTGTGAGAATGTGATGAGCGGTCGGTATTCCGGCGCATCCCGCCGGCGGGCGACTGGGCCACGGCGAGGAAGGCCTCCCGGGACTCAGCGAAATGGCATGACCCGGTTCCCGCCGCGCCGCAACGCCGCCACCGGCAGGTCGCACCACGAACCAGCGCGATCCGGGCCAGCCCAGGTAACTGGCCGGCCAGGCGCACGCTCTCGCGCCGCAGCGTTCCGTGCGCGCGTGATCTTAACCAGGGGGCCCGCGGACACGGGCCTCCGATCGAAGGGGTGGACCCATGACCCAGGCCGCCGAAGAGCCGGTCCTGCACATTCTGTGGATGAACGGGGGGCTGGGCTGCGACGGGGACTCGGTGGCGCTGACCGCCGCGACTCAGCCCAGCATCGAGGAGATCGTGCTCGGGGCCCTGCCGGGCCTGCCCAAGGTGGCGGTCCACTGGCCGCTGATCGACTTCGAGTGCGGCCCGGAGCAGGGGGCCGACAACTTCATCGAGTGGTGGCACAAGGCCGACCGCGGTGAGCTTGACCCGTTCGTCCTGGTCGTCGAGGGATCTATCCCGAACGAGGCGATCAAGTCCGAGGGTTACTGGTGCGGCTTCGGCAACAACCCGGCGACCGGCCAGCCGATGACCACCAACGAATGGCTCGACCGGCTCGCCCCCAAGGCGACGGCCATCCTGGCCGTGGGCACCTGCGCCACCTACGGCGGCATCCACGCCATGGCGGGCAACCCGACCGGCGCCATGGGCGTGCCGGACTACCTCGGCTGGGACTGGAAGTCCAAGGCCGGCCTGCCGATCGTCTGCGTGCCGGGCTGCCCGATCCAGCCGGACAACCTGTCCGAGACGATCCTGTACCTGCTCTACCAGGTGGCCGGGCAGGCGCCGATGATCCCGCTGGACGAGGTGCTGCGGCCCAAGTGGCTGTTCGACGCCACCGTGCACCAGGGCTGCGACCGGGCCGGGTACTACGAGGAGGGCAACTTCGCCACTGAGTACGGCTCCCCCACATGCCTGGTCAAGCTGGGCTGCTGGGGTCCCGTGGTGAAGTGCAACGTGCCCAAGCGGGGCTGGATCAACGGCGTGGGCGGCTGCCCGAACGTGGGCGGCATCTGTATCGCCTGCACGATGCCCGGCTTCCCGGACAAGTTCATGCCGTTCATGGACAAACCGCCGGGCGCGACCGTATCGACGACCGCCAGCGGCATGTACGGCACGGTTATCCGCAGCCTCCGGAGCTTCACCGCCAAGACGGCGGACAAGGAGCCGAAGTGGCGCGTGAAGGGCTCTGAACTCCGCACCGGCTACCAGAAGACGTGGTGATGTCGCGATGACTGCAACCGAGAACGAAACCTCAGGCGCGGGCGAGGCCGAGCTCACCGAGATGACCTGGGATCCCATCACGCGGATCGTAGGCAGCCTGGGCATCTACACCAAGATCGACTTCAAGGCCAAGCGGGTCGCGGAGTGCCACAGCACTTCGTCGATCTTCCGCGGCTACAGCATCTTCATGAAGGGCAAGGACCCCCGGGACGCGCACTTCATCACCAGCCGGATCTGCGGGATCTGCGGTGACAACCACGCGACCTGCTCGGTCTACGCCCAGAACATGGCCTACGGCGTCCGCCCGCCGCACCTGGGCGAGTGGATCATCAACCTGGGCGAAGCGGCAGAGTACATGTTCGACCACAACATCTTCCAGGAGAACCTGGTCGGGGTGGACTTCTGCGAGAAGATGGTGGGCGAGACCAACCCCGGCGTGCTGGAGCGGGCCAACGCCACCGAGGCGCCGCACGCGGGCGAGCACGGCTACCGCACCATCGGCGACATCATGCGCTCGCTCAACCCGCTGGAGGGCGAGTTCTACCGGGAGGCGCTGCAGGTCAGCAGGTCGACCCGGGAGATGTTCTGCCTGATGGAAGGGCGCCACGTGCACCCCTCCACGCTGTACCCGGGCGGCGTGGGCACAGTCGCGACGGTGCAGCTGTTCACCGACTACCTGACCCGGCTGATGCGCTACGTGGAATTCATGAAGCGGGTCGTGCCGATGCACGACGACCTGTTCGACTTCTTCTACGACGCGCTGCCGGGGTATGAGGAAGTCGGCCGCCGACGGGTCCTGCTGGGCTGCTGGGGCAGCCTCAACAACCCCGAGTACTGCGACTTCACCTACCGGAACATGGCCGACTGGGGCCGCAAGATGTTCGTCAGCCCCGGCGTGGTGGTCGACGGGCAGCTGGTCACCAACAGCCTGGTCGACATCAACCTGGGCATCAGGATCCTGCTCGGTCACTCGTATTACGAGGACTGGGAGGACAAGGAGATGTTCGTTACCCACGACGAACTCGGCAACCCGGTCGACCGGCGCCACCCGTGGAACCAGCACACGATCCCGCGGCCCGCCAAGCGTGACTTCGACGACAAGTACAGCTGGACGATGTCCCCGCGCTGGTTCGACGGTAAGGACTACCTGCCGCTGGACACCGGCGGCGGCCCGATCGCCCGGCTGTGGGCCACCGCACTCGGCGGCCTAGTCGATAACGGCTACGTGCAGTCGACCGGCCACAGCGTGAAGATCAACCTGCCCCGGACGATGGGCCGGCCGGAAACCACCTTCGAGTGGAAGATCCCGGTGGACAAGCAGGGCCAGCCGCTGTCCAACGCGATCGAGCGGGACCGGGCCCGGACCTACTTCCAGGCCTACGCCGCCGCGTCCGCGGTGTACTTCGTGGAGCAGGCCCTGGCCGAGATCCGGGCCGGACGGACCAAGACCTGGGAATCGTTCGACGTGCCCCAGGACGCGAACAGCTGCGGCTTCACCGAGGCGGTCCGCGGCGTGCTGTCCCACCACATGGTGATCAGGGACGGGAAGATCGCGAACTACCACCCGTACCCGCCCACGCCGTGGAACGGCAGCGTCCGCGACGTCTACGGGACGCCTGGGCCCTACGAGGACGCGGTGCAGAACACGCCAATCTTCGAAGAGAACGCCAAGGACAACTTCAAGGGCATCGACATCATGCGTGCCGTGCGCAGCTTCGACCCGTGCCTGCCGTGCGGGGTGCACATGTACCTCGGCGGCGGCAAGGTGCTCAAGACGGCGCACTCACCGACCGGCGTGCCCCTCGCGATGTAACCGCCGGGCGGTACTAGCCAAGCAAGGGAGGGCTGATGGCCGCGAGCCATAGTGCGCAGAAGGCTGGCGAGCGGGTCGAGGAACTGCTCGCCGAGCTGGGCGCGCAGGCTGGGCCGCAGGCCGCCGCCACCGCGGAAGAGCTCGTCGCCAGCCTGGTCGAGTTCTACGGGGCCGGCCTGGCCGAGATCGTCCAGATCATCAGCCAGGACGTCGAAGCCGGGAAGCGGCTGATGACCAAGCTGGCCGCCGATCCGCTGGTGGAGAGCCTGCTGCTGCTGCATGACCTGCACCCGCTGCCCATCGCGGACCGGGTCCGCAAGGCGATCAATGCGGTCATGCCCCAGCTCGGCGCGCACGCCGGGCAGGCGGAGTTCGCCGGCCTGGACGAGGCCGGCGTGGTCCACATCCGCCTGGAGCTCAGCGACCATGGCCGCCAGGCCCACGCCGGAGCGGTGCAGGAGGCCATCGAGCAGGCGGTGGCCGACGCCGCGCCGGACGCGGCGGGCGTCAGTTTCGAGGTGGTCACCGCCGCTCCCGAACTGCCGCTGCTGCAGATCGGCCGGTCCCCGGCCGCCCGGGGGGCGCAGTGACCAATCCGGGCCGATCCTCGGGTCTGCGGCGGTTCGCCAAGCGGCAGGCCGGCCCCGCGCCGGGCCTGCCGCCGGCCATCCAGCAGATCCTGGCCGAGCGGGCCGCCACCCGAGGCCGCGATGACGGTGCGGATGCGGATACGGACCGGTGCGAGATGTGCGCCGAGGTGCTCGCCGAGCGGCACGGGCACGTGGTGGACCTGGAGAACCGGTCGCTGGCCTGCACCTGCCGGGCCTGCTATCTGCTCTTCACCCACGACGGCGCGGCCGGCGGCCGGTACCGGGCCGTGCCCGAGTACGTCTACCACGACCCGGACCGCCCGCTCACCGACCTGGACTGGGGCGAGCTGCAGATCCCGGTGGCCATGGCGTTCTTCTTCTTCAACTCCGAGCTGGGCCGGGTGGTGGCGGGCTACCCGAGCCCGGGCGGGGTGACCGAGTGCGAACTGGACCTGGCCGCCTGGGACCGGCTGGCCGATGACCACCCGCTGCTGGGCGTGCTCGCGCCCGACGTCGAGGCCATCCTGGTCAACCGGAACGACGGGCGCAATGAGGCCTTCCTGATGCCGGTCGACGAGTGTTACGCACTGGTCGGCGAGCTGCGGATGAAATGGCAGGGCTTCGACGGCGGCGCCGAGGCCCGCGCGGCCCTGACCGCCTTCCTGGACAACCTGCGCCGGCGCGCGGTGCCGCTGGAGCGCCGGGACCCGGTCCCCGGCCAGCGCCAGCCCGAGCTGAGAGAGTACTGAGATGGCCGACCTGGTCTTCGGCTGCACCGGCGCGGTCGCGGAACGATACGCGGCGACGCCGACCCTGACGTTCGCGCTGACCATCACCGAGCGGTCCGGGGTGAAGATTCATGCCATCGCCCTGCGCGGCCAGATCCGCATCGAGCCGCACCGCCGCCGGTACACCGCGGACGAGGCGCAGCGGCTGCACGACCTGTTCGGCGACCCGTCGCGGTGGGCCGAGACAGTCAAGCCGATCCAGCTCGCCACCGTCACCACCATGGTGCCCTCGTTCACCGCGGTGACCGAGACCAAGCTGGAGGTGCCGTGCACCTACGACCTGGAGGTGGCCTCGGCCCGCTACCTCCAGGGCCTGGATGACGGCACGGTGCCGCTGCTCCTGCTGTTCAGCGGCACGGTCTTCATCGACAACGGCGCGGGGGGCTTCTCCATCGAGCTGATTCCGTGGAGCGCCGAGGCGACCTACCGGATGCCGGTAAGTGTCGTGCATGACCTGGCGGACATTCACTTCCCGAACAGCGCGTGGCTGCGCTTCAGCCACGGAACTCTGGATGACCTGTCCGCATACAAAGCCAAGCATGCGCTGCCGACCTGGGACGCCACCCTGCAGGCGCTGCTGGCCACCGCGGGGCAGCCCGGCCTCGAGGGCCTGGGCGAGCAGCCCCAGCCCGGCGGCGACCCGGCGGGTCCCGCGCAGGCGAGGCAGCCGTGACCGACGCGGACATGAGCCTGGACGCCGTGCGGCGGATGGCCGACGCGGTGCTCTACGAGGGCTACATCCTGTACCCGTACCGGGCCTCGGCCCAGAAGAACCGCAGCCGGTGGCAGTTCGGCGTGGTCATGGCGCCCCAGTACGCCGCGGCCGATCCCTCCGAGCGCAGCTTCACCCAGACCGAGTGCGCGCTGGAGCACGCCGGGCAGCCCGAAGTCCAGGTCGTCCTGCGGTTCCTGCAGGTTCAGCGGCGCACCACCGAGGCAGTGCCGCCCGACGCGCAGGTGCCGGCCTGGGATGAGGCGGTCGAGCGCGAGATCGGGTTCACCGTCAGCCCGGCCGAGCTGCTCGGCCCGGGGCTGGTGCGGGAGTTCTCCGTGCCGGGCGGCGAGGACCGCGAGGCGCTGCCCAGGCCGAGCACCGGGCAGGCCGTCCGCCACCGCTTCCCTCTGGCCGGCATGGTTTCCGTGCGTACCACCCCGGTAGAGGGCCCGTGGCGGGCGGTCCGGCTGCAGGTCCGGGTGGAGAACCTGACCGAGGCCGAGCCCGCCCCCACCGTCAGGGACGAGGCGCTGCCGTCCGCGCTGGTCGCCGCGCACCTGCTCCTGACCATCTCCGGGGGGCAGTTTATCTCCATGACCGACCCGCCGGAGTGGGCCAAGCCGGCCGTGGCCGAGTGCGAGAACGTCGGCAGCTGGCCGGTCCTGGCCGACCCCGACGGCGGGCGGCAGGTGGTGCTGTCCTCGCCGATCATTCTGTACGACCACCCGGAACTGGCTCCGGAGAGCCCGGGCGAGCTCTACGACGGGACCGAGATCGACGAGATCCTCACGCTCCGCACGCTCGCGCTGTCCGATGACGAGAAGCTCGAGGCGCGGGCCACCGATCCCCGCGCGGCCGCGCTGATCGACCGGGTCGAGTCGATGGACGCGCAGACCATGCAGAAGCTGCACGGCACCATCCGCGCGGGCGGCGGCCCCGGCACGTTCGGCGCTCCCGGCCCCGGCCCCGGCCCCGGCGCCTTCGGCACGGGCGGCCCTGACACTTTCGCCACCTTCGGCACCGGTGGGCCGGATGCCCCGGTCGGCTATGACCCGGAGACGCCCTGGTGGGACCCGGAAGCCGATACCTCGGTGTCCCCGGAAACCGACTCGGTGCTGATCGGCGGCCAGCAGGTGGCCCGCGGGAGCCTGGTCAGGCTGCAGCCCGGCGTACGCCGCGCCGACGCGCAGGACATGTTCCTGACCGGGCGGACCGCCGAGGTCCAGGCCGTGCTGACCGACGTCGAGGACCGTCCGTACCTGGCCGTATCGCTGACCGATGATCCCGATGCTGACCTGCGGATCGCGCACGGACGGTTTCTGTACTTCAGGCCCGACGAGGTGGCGCCCATCGACGCGGGAGAGACCCGGTGACCGAACGGATCCTGGTGGCGGGCGTGGGCAACGTGTTCCTGCGCGACGACGCCTTCGGCGTCGAGGTCGCCCGGCTGCTCGCCGAGCGCCCGCAGCCGCCGGGAGTGCAGGTCCGTGACTACGGCATCCGCGGCGTTCACCTGGTCTACGAGCTGCTCAACGGCTATGACCTGTTCGTGCTGGTGGACGCGGCCCCGCGCGGGGAGGCACCCGGGACGGTCACCGTGCTCGAGGTGGACATGCCCGGCCCGCAGACCCAGCCGGTCCTCGACGCACACAGCCTGACCCCTGACGCGATCTTCAGGCTGCTGTCCTCGCTGGGCGGTCATCCGGGACGCAGCTTGGTGGTGGCGTGCGAGCCGGCCGACATCGACTCGGGCATGGGCCTATCCGATCCGGTCCGGGCCGCGCTTCCGCACGCGGTACGGGCGGTGGAGGAAATCCTGGCCGGGGCGGCGGCCGGCGGGCAGCAGGCCGACGAAGGGCCCGCAAGCTCGCAGCGGGCTGGCGAGCGGCCCGCAGGCGAGCAGGGCGCGTGGCGGACTTAGCGGCGCGGAGCAGGAAGGAGGTGCTCGGGATGCTGACCAGGCTGATCAAGGCGGCGGTCATCGCGGCGGTGCTCGCCCTTGTGATCGATTCGCTGCCTGACATCAAGCGGTACCTCGAAATACGCGACATGTTAACCGGCACGCCGGGAAGGACGTGAGGGACGTGGAAGTAGTACTGGGTTTCGTGGTCGGCTACTTCGTGGGCACCCGCCAGGGCCGCAGGGGCCTGCAGGAGGCGATCGACTCGGCTCAGGCGATCATCGCGTCCCCGGAGACCCGGCGGATGCTGAGCGAGGCCATATCCACGGCCGAAACCGTGGCCGGCCCGGTCATGAACCGCGCGGGCCGCAAGGCCGGCGGCAGCCGGGCCGCGTTCATCGGTAGCGTCGTAGACGAGCTCATCGAGCGGCGATCCCGTCGCGCGGCGTGACCGCGCAACGGCCAAGACGACAAGGGAGCGGCATGCACGAATTCGGCTTGTGTGAGGGCGTGCTGGACGCGGTGCGCCAGCGGGCCGGCGGCCGCCGGGTGGCCGCCGTCCGGGTCCGGTTCGGGGTCCGGCATGCCGTGGACTCCGAATCCCTGGCCCAGGCGTTCGCCATGCTGGCCGAGGGCACCGAAGCGGCCGGCGCCGCCGTCGAGCTCGTGACGGTGCCGGCCACCATCACGTGCCCCGACTGCGGGTTCAGCGGTGAGACCACCGACCTGCTGGCCACCTGCCCGCGCTGCGCCGGCACCAACACGCAGATCAGCGGCGGCGACGAAATGACGTTGGAATCGATCCGGTACGCCGCGGCGTCAGCGGCGGAGAGGGGATAGGCATGTGTCTGGGCATCCCGGCCCAGCTGGTGGAGGGGGACACCGGCCATCCCGATCTGGCCATGGCCGAAGTGGGCGGCGTGCGCCGGGTGGTCAACATCGCCCTGCTCGACGAGCCGCCCCGTACCGGTGACTGGGTGCTGATCCACATGGGCTTCGCGCTGTCGGTCATGACCGCGGACGAGGCGCGGGAGGCCCTGGCCGCCCTCGGCGCGGAGCAGCAAGCCGAGCAGGAAATGGAGCAGGAATCGGCGAGGCAAGCGGCCGGGGACATCGGGTGAGCGGCGCACCGCCGCCGGGCACGGGGCCGGGCCTGGCGCCGGGCACAGTGCCGATCACGGGGCCGGACCCGAGCGGCCCGCTGATGTTCGTCCGTTACGCCTACCCGCCGAACTCCCTCGGCTACTGCGGGCCCGCCGACTTCGCCGCCTTCCGGGAGTACGCCGTGGCCGGCGTGGTCGACGGCGGTCTGGTCCAGCTGGCCCAGGCGTTCGCCGGCGCCTGGCCGTACCTGGAGCTGATCGCGGCCGGCTGCGGCATCCGCGACCCGCTGGACCGCCGCGTGGTCGAGGCCTACTGGGTCGGCAACAGCCTGCTGGACAAGATCCCGGTCACCGACATCGGAGACTCGATGCAGGACCGGTTCCGCCAGCGGACCGGCGGCAACTTCCCGTTCCTGGCCGAAGGGGTGCTGGCCGGCGGGGTGCCGCACCACAGCTTCGCCGTCTTCTGCGTCTACCCGTGGACCGGCCTGCTGGGCGATGACCGCAAGGCCAGGCACGCGCTCACGGTCCTGGACCGGTGCCGGATCCGGTGGGGCCGGGTGACGGCCGTCCACGGTGACCAGGCGGTCGTGGAGTGCCGGCCGCTGTGCTGGGACGGCCGCCTGCTGACCCTCGGGGAGCCGGCCGCCGAGACGGCCCGGCTGGCCCTGGACGGCGCGACCCTGGCCCACAGCGTCAACCCGGGTGACTGGGTGTCGCTGCACTGGGACTGGATCTGCGACCGCCTCACCCAGCACCAGCTGCGCGCCCTGCGCGACTTCACGCTGCGTCACCTGGACCTGGTCAACCACCGCGTCGAGCACCCGGGCACGCTCGCCTTCCTCGGCTGACCGCGGCGGGCAGGCGGTCAGCCGGCTGGCCGGGTGAGGATGTTGCTGATCGTGGCCAGCAAGCTGGGTTCGGAGAATGGTTTCTCGATGAGGTTGACTCCGGGCGCCAGGACGCCCTGGGCGCTGAGCGGGCCCTGGGTGTAGCCGGACATGTAGAGCACCCGGACGCCGGGCTGGCGGGCGCGGATCCGCTGCGCTACTTCCTCGCCCATCATCTGCGGCATGATCACGTCGGTGAGGAGCAGGTCGATGCGGCCGGGGCGGTTGGTGACGAGGTCGATGGCCGCGAGACCGCTGGCGGCGGTCAGGACGTGGTAGCCGTTGCGGTCCAGTATCCGGCGGGCTACCTCGCGCAGCGCGGGCTCGTCCTCGACGATGAGCACGACCTGGCCCGCGCCGCCGCCGGGCTTGGCGGGCGGCGGCTGGGCGGAGGCGGCTTGGCCGGTGGCGGCTTGGCCGGTGGCGGGCAGCAGCACGCTGACGGTCGTGCCGAGGCCAGGTTCGGAGTCGATCCGGATCGTGCCGCCGGCCTGGGTGATGATGCCGTAGGAGGTGGCCAGGCCCAGGCCGGTGCCCTCGCCGTGGGATTTGGTGGTGAAGAACGGCTCGAAGACGCGGCTGATGATGTCCCCGGGTATCCCGGTGCCGGTGTCGCTGACTTTGACGCTGACGTACCAGCCTGGCGGCAGGTCGGTCCCGGGTGCCGGGTATGTGTCGTCCACCTGCACGTTGGCGGTCTGGATAGTCAGGTGGCCGCCGCCCGGCATGGCGTCACGCGCGTTGACGGCGAGGTTGACCAGGACCTGCCCGATCTGGCCGGGATCGGCCAGCACGCTGCTCAGGTCGGCGGACAGGTCGGCGGCCAGCTCGATGTGCTCACCGAGGGTGCCGCGCAGTAGGTGCCGTACCTCGGTGACCAGGTCGTTGAGGTTCAGCACGCGCGGCTGGATGACGTCGCGGCGGGCGAAGGCGAGCAGCTGGCGAGTGAGCCCGGTGGCCCGCTCGGCGGCGACCTCGACCTGCACCAGATCGGCGCGGACGGCCTCCCACTGGACCTCAGGGGGGTCTTTGCCTGCTTCCTCACGGGCGAACGTGGCGTAGGTGGAGATGACGCCGAGGAGGTTGTTGAAGTCGTGGGCCACGCCTCCGGCCAGCTGGCCGAGGCTTTCCATCCGCTGGGCCTGGTTCAGTTGCGCTTCCAGCCGGCCGCGTTCGGCGTCGGCCCGGAGGCGTTCGGCCTCGGCCTGCGCTTCGATCCGGTCGGTGGCGTCGCGAACGGCGGCGGTGATGAGCGGTCCCTGGCTGGTGGGGATGGCGGACAGGGAGATGTCCGCCGGGAAGGTGGTGCCGTCGCGACGGCGCCCGGCCAGCTGAAGCCCGGCGCCCATCGGCCGGGCCGGGGGCCGGGGATCGGCCACGTAGTCGTCCCGGTGCCGGGCGTGAAAGGTCCTGGCGTCGTCGGGGACCAGCATCTCGACGGGCTCGCCGATCAGCTCGTCGCGGTGGTACCCGAACAGCCGCTCGGCCTGCGCGTTCACCAGCGCGATCCGGCCGTCGGCTTCGACGCACACCATGGCGTCGGGCGCTGCTTCCAGCAGTCCGGTGAATCTGGTGTCCGCGGTCGTCGGCGCGCTCTTCACAATTAGTAACTTTACCTTAACGATTCGTGAAACATGCTGGTGGCGGGACCCCCCGGGTGCTAACGCAGCCGGTAGGTCACCGCGCGGGCCAGCCAGCAGGCCGCGAGCGCCTGCAGGACGCCGACCAGCAGCGTGCCGACGACGCCGACCGCGGAGTACGGGGGCAGCCCGGCCAGGGCGGCGACCACGCGGGCGGTCGCCCCGACCGGAGCACCGGACAGCACGGGCCACCACAGCGCGGCGCCCCAGCCCACGCACACGGCCAGTACCACCGCCCCGAGCGCCGGGCGGGCCCGCCACGGGCCGGCCCCGGCCGCGATCCCGGCCACGAACGGGGCGAACCACCACCCGTACGCGGCGGCCAGGCCGAGCAGCGCCGCGAGGGCGGCGCACAGGGCCAGCCAGGCCGGGACCGAGCCGGCCGGCCGCCGCTTCCGGAACGACGGCACGTGCGGGGCCGGCGGGCGCTTGGCCGGCTGGTCGGGAGGGCGTAGCGCACCGAGCCGGTAGGCGCCGCGCTTGCCCAGGCGCTTCGGATCAGCCATCGGGCCGCACCACGTTCAGGGCCCACCGCACCGGCCCGGCCACCTGACCGGGCGCGGGCACCGGCAGGTACTGGCCGTCCCACCACAGCGGGACCAGGTTGTCGTACCAGGGTGACGCCGGGTTCTCGCTCTGCCCACCCGGGTACACGCCCACGGCGCTGATACCCACGGCGCTGGCCCCCGCGGGCCTGGCCCCCGTGGCGCTGGCCGCCGCGGCGGGGAGGGCCACGATCATCCGCCAGCTCGGGCCGCTGCTCGCGGTCAGGCCGCCGTCGGCCGCGTCCGGGGTGAACGGGTCGCCGCCATCGGCCCGGGGCCCGTACCCCAGGCCGTCGGCCCCGCTCAGGGCGGGGAACTCCCGCGCGTGCAGCCGTCCCCAGGCCCACGTCCCCGGCGCGCCGCCCAGCGTGGACGACAGGTGCGCCACCGCGGTGGCGAAGGCCTGGCGCATGACCTGTGGCGCCGTCCGCCGCTGCCCCGACGGCAGCGAGAAGGCCGGGTTCGACGGATCGCTCAGCGTCCACGCCTCCAGGTCCTCGTCCAGGCTGGGCTGGTCCTCGGCGGATACCGTAAGGCCTGCGGAGTCCTCGGACACGGGAACCTGGGCGTGGTTCCACCACGGCTGGAACACCGCCGACAGGTACTCGCCCCAGAACGTCCACCACACCGAAGCCGCGGCGGAACCGGTGGCCATAGTGGAGTTCCAGGTGGCGAGGAGGTGCACCACGGACCGTTCGGCGGAAGAAAGCGAAGTACCACGCAGCGCGGTCAGCAACTCCGGAACTATGCGCACGGCGAGCTGGTCGGTCAGGCTGGTCTGGACGGCGGCGAAACGGCCCGGGGTCAGCGGGGCGGGCCGCTGGTCCAGGGCGGCGTAGATGGTGGCGGCGCGGTAGCCGGGATCGAAGAAGTCGGCGCTGGTGCCGATGTAGTAGGGGTAGGCGGCGGTGACCGGCCGCTGGTTGGCGGTGGCCAGCACGTGCGAGGCAGGATCGTAGGCCTGCGGCACCGCCGGGTAGGGGATGACGCCGGTCAGGTCGCAGCCGCCGGTGCCGCTCATCGGCAGCCAGGGCTGGCAGCCCGGCCCGACCTGCGGGTAATAGCCCGCCGAGATCGCGCCGATGTTCCCGGCCGTATCCGCGTAGACGAAGTTCTGCGACGGCGCGTACCAGCCGGCCAGGGCCGCCTTGAACTGGCTGAACGTGCTGGCCTGGTAGATCCCGTTGATCGCGGCCAGGTCGGGCGAGGGCACGTTGCCCATCCAGTCGACCGATGTCGTCTGCCCGGCCTGGGTCATGATCGGGCCGTGCACGGTGATGTCCACGGTCAGGTTCACGGTCGCGGCGCCGCGCACCGGGATCTGGTAGTGCACCACCTGCATCTTGCGCCAGGCTCCGTCCCAGTAGTACTGGCCGGGCCTGCTCTTGGCGGTCTCCTCGTGGTAGAAGAAGGTGGCCTGGTTCTGCGTGTCGGTCAGCGACCAGACGATATCAGCGTTGTGCCCGATGAGGATCCCGGGCAAGCCCGGCACGCTGACCCCGGCCACGTCCAGGCCCGGCGCGGACAGGGCGACCTCGTACCAGACCGACGGCAGCGTCTGCGGCAGGTGCGGGTCACCGGCGAGCAGGGCGCCGCCGCCTTTGACCGCGGGCCCGTCGGCCGCCCACGCGTTGCTGTCCGGGAATTCGTGCAGCTGCCCCGCGGGCAGCTGGCTGAACTGGGCGAGCAGCGTGCCCGCCGCCTCCGCTTCGGCCGAGGTGACACCCGAACGGGTCGTGGTACCTGCCCCCGGCGCACCGTCCGCCGGGAGCGGGCTCTGGCTGGCACCGAACTGGCTGGCACTGGGCTGGCTGGCGGTGAGGGTGCTGGCGGCGCCGGGCGCCAGCGGAATTAGGGCGGGCTTGGGGTACGGTCCCGGGTCATAGGGCGTCTGCGCGTTCTTGGCGATGATGGGGAACCAGGCCATGGTGAGGGCCGGGCCGAGAGATCTCTCGAGCAAGGCGTAGTCAAGCGGGGTGGTGGTGAAGTCGAGCTCCTGGCTGAGCTCACCCTGGATGACGAGGCTGTCCACCGGGGTCCACGGACCGGGGTAGACGCCCGGCAGGGAGAACACGGCCGGCCACTGACCGCTGGCGCGAACCTGCGCGATGTCGTCGTTCACCCCCTCGGCGTAGTCGATCAGCGCCTGGGCGGGCGCGCTGGCCTTCGGCATCTGCGCCCATTCCTGCTCAGCGGTGCGCAGCAGGCCCAGTTCCAGCTCAAATTTGTCGGAGGCCAGGTCGGTCGGCCCGGCGAGCTGCGCGAGCCTCCCCTCGCCCAGACGGCGCTCTTCGTCCATCTCCGAGAGCCGGAACCGGGCGTGCACGTAGCCGAGCGCGAGGAACACGTCGTGAGTGCTGGCGGCGCTGATCGAAGCGGCACCCGGCCCGGTGAACGTGACCATGACCGGCTGGCGAAGCCCGGGCAGCTGGAGAGTCTCCGACCGGACCGGCTCGCCGCCTGCCGCCGAGGTCCACACGCCGTGCCCCGGATCCAGCGCGGGCCCGAGGGCCGGGATCGTGGCGTACCCGAACCCGAGCACGCCGAGCAGCAGGGCGGATACGCAGACGGCAGCGATGATATTGACGGCCCGCCAGAACGGGCGGCCGCGACGCTCGGGCCCGATTCGCAACTGGCGCGCCCGCATGCCACCTGTTGTACCACCAGCGCGGCAGATGCCCGTCTTGACACGATCAGGCGGTCGAGGTCGTTATCGGCACCTCCCGGTACCGGCCGGCTGGCACTACCGGCACGAGTAGGGACCGCTCCGCTGCTGCGCCTTTTGGCCGCTCTGTCGCCATCGCCGGGTGATGGCGCCGGGGTGCAGTGCCTTCACCCGCTACCGGGCCGGCGCTCGCGAGGCGGCCTGACTAATGAGAGTGGCGCTGTACTGGTTCTTATGGGTGCAGCGCCACTCTCGTTGGCCCGGGGCTGGGGCGCTTGGGTGGGGTGGGGCTGGGGGCAGGCGGGGTTGCTACGTATTGGCGCAGGTCGAAGCCGCGTGCCCCGGGCGTTACTTCCAGTCCGGGTCGGCGGCCAGCTTCTCGGTGATCCGGTCGTGGAAGCTCTGGCGTTGCAGCGCCGCCTCGATGTCGGTCACGACCCGGCCGACGGGGTACGGGATCTCGTTCTCGAGGTCGGCCACGGCCGCCTCGGTGGCCCGCCATTCCGCGGCCAGCTGGCCCGCGATCCGGCGGGCCTTGGCCGTCAGGGTGATCCTCCTGGTACGGGCGTCAGCGCCGGTGGTGGTCCGGACCAAGCCGGCGGCCCGCATCGCGGCGACCTTCTGGCTGGTGGCCGAGTGCGTGCGCTGTACCGAGGAAGCCAGCTCGGTGATGGTCATCGGCCCGCGCGCGTGCAGCCGGAGCAGCTCCAGGACCATGCTCGGCGTGAGCCCGGTGATCTGCGCCTCGGCGTAGATCCGGGCGATGTCGGCGTCCATCGCGGCCAGCAGGAGACGCAGGGGCCGCCACTCGCTCTGCTCGGTCGGGTCGGCCGGACGTTCCTCGATCACGACCCGATCGTAACAGGCCTTGTGCAATAGTTATAACAGGTCTTATATAAGGACTGTTATATTGCACCCCAGGCGCGGGAAAGAGGCGGGCGATGACCGCGGGACGGCTGCTCGCCGACATCAGGCCGCTGCGTGAGTCCCCGGCCTTCCGGCGGCTGTGGGCCGGGTCGACGCTGTCGGCGGTCGGCGGGGCGCTGACCATGTTCGCGGTGCCGCTGCAGGTGTACGACATCACCCGGTCACCGCTTGCGGTCGGCGCCATCGGGGTGGCGCAGATGGTCCCCACCGTGGCGATCGGGCTGCTCGGCGGGGCGATCGCCGACGCGGTCGACCGGCGCACGCTGGTACTGGCGGCTACCAGCGGCAGCGCGGCCGTGTCGGCGGGCCTCGCCGCGCAGGCCTTCGCCGGGCTGCACTCAGTCTGGCTGCTGTACGCCCTGGTCGCCGTGTCGTCCTCGATCAGCGCGATCAACGCGCCGGCCCGGCGGACCTTCATCCCGAGCCTGCTGCCGGCCGGCCAGCTGACGGCAGGCCTCGCGCTCGACCGGCTGAGTTTCCAGGTCATGCTGATCGCCGGGCCGGCCATGGCCGGGCTGATCACCGCGGCGCCGGGCCTCGGCCTGCCGGCGTGCTACCTCATCGACGCAGTCAGCTTCGCGTTCTCTTTGTACGGCGTGGCCCGGTTGCCGGCGCTGCCGCGGCTCGCGGCGCGCAGGCGGCGGCCGGGGGTGCGCTCGGTCGCCGCGGGAGTCAGGTACATCGGGCACAGCCAGGTGCTCAAGGGCGCATTCCTGGCCGACCTGAACGCCACCGTGTTCGGCCTGCCGGTTGCGCTGTTCCCGGCCATCAACGCCGAGCGCTTCGGCGGGGACCCCCGCACGCTGGGCCTGTTCACCACCGCGATCGGAATCGGCGGCCTGATCACTGCGGTGCTATCCGGACCGGTCGGGCGGATCACCCGGCCGGGCCGGGCCATGCTCGCCGCGGTGGCCGTCTGGGGTGCCGCGTTCGCGGGCTTCGCCCTCGCGACCAGCTTGTGGCTGACCCTGTTCATGCTGGCCATAGCGGGCGCGGCGGACACCTTTACCGTGGTCTTCCGCGGCACGATCGTCCAGCAGAGCACGCCTGAGGAGTTCCGGGGCCGGGTCACCGCGGCCGACTATGTGGTGGGGGTGAGCGGCGGCCAGCTCGGCAGCCTCGAGGCCGGCGCGCTGGGCTCGCTGACCTCACCCGCCATCAGCGCACTCAGCGGCGGCCTGATCACTATCGCGGGCGCGGTCGTCATCGCCCTCACCCTGCCCGCTTTCACCCGCTACCGGGCCGGCGCTCGCGAGGCGGCCTGACAAGTGGCGCTTAGGTTTTGTGCCATTTCCATTGAGTGTGCGGCGGGACCGGCCCTGGGCCTGTCGCGGGGTGGCATGGCCAAGCCACCCGAGTCGACAACTACGAGAAATCAGCCCTGCCCAGCGGCTGGCCGGCACCCGCGGAAGCCCTCGACTGCGCCTGCGGCCTCTACCTCAACGACCCCACCGCCTGGCTCGACCCGCCACCCCCGACGGATTAACAGGCGCACCCACTAGTATCCCACGCCTGAAATTCGTGCTAAATACTTTGCCAGTGAGTCCAGGATCTCGTCGGCGGTCTTGTGCCAGGCGAAGGGCCGCGGGCTGGCATTCCACTGCTCGATCCAGCCGCGGATGTCGGCTTCGAGGGCCTGCACGCTTTTGTGCACGCCGCGGCGGATCATCTGATCGGTCAAGAAGCCGAACCACCGCTCGACCTGGTTGATCCACGACGATCCGGTGGGCGTGAAGTGCAGGCGGAACCGGGGGTGGCGGGCCAGCCAGGACTGGATGACGGGGGTCTTGTGGGTGGCGAGGTTATCGCAGACCATGTGCACCTCGAGCCCGGCGGGCACGTTCTTATCGATCCGGGCCAGGAATTTCCTGAACTCCGCGGCCCGGTGATGGCGGCGCAGCTCGCAGATCACGGTGCCGTCGGCGATGTTGAACGCGGCGAACAGGTCGGTGGTGCCGTGCCGGACATAGTCATGGCTGCGCCGCTCGGGCACCCCGGGCATCATCGGCAGGACCGGCTGGGAGCGGTCCAGCGCCTGGATGCCGGACTTCTCATCCACGCACAGCACCACCGCCCGCTCCGGCGGGTGGCGGTACAGGCCGACGACATCCACGACCTTCTCCACGAACAGCGGATCGGTGGACAGCTTGAACGTGCCGGTTAAGTGCGGCTTGAGGTCGAATCTGCGCCAGATCCGGCCGATCGTGGACTTGCTCAGCCCGCTGCGCTCGGCCATCGAGGCCCGCGACCAGTGCGTGGCGTCGTGCGGCATCTCCTCCAGCGTGGCGGTGATGACCTCCTCCACCTTGTCCAGCAGGATCGACAGCGGCCGGCCCGGCCGCTGCTCATCGGCCAGCCCGTCCAGCGCTTGCGCGGCGAACCGGCCCCGCCACTTGCTCACCGTCGCCGGATCACCCGAGTCCGCGGCCGCCTGCTTGTTCGACGCCCCGTCCGCGCACGCCAGCACGATCTTGGCCCGCAGCGCCAGCGCCTGGCCGGTCTTGGCCCGCCGCGCCCGCCGGGTCAGCTATCCCGCTCCTCGCCGGTCAGCACCAGCTCAGCCACCGGCCGCCCCGGCCGGTCATGTCAGCCAGCCCCGCCAGGCCCTCCTCAGCGAACCGCCGCCGCCACTTCGCACCGTCATCCGCGTCGACCCCACTCCGCGGCCACCCGCGCCACCCCCGACCCCGGCTCCGCGCACGCCAGCACGATCCGGGCCCGCTCGGCCAGCATCGGTGAACTGCCCTGCGACCAGCGGACAAGCTCAGCACGATCCTCAGCGGTCAGCACTAAAGGCGCAGCAGAAACCTGGGGCATACCAGCCAGGCTACCGACTTAACCAGAAAATTTCAGGCGCGGGACACTAGCGACGGGCCCTCATCAGGCGGTTCAGCAGTTTCGGGGCGGATGCTGTCACAATTGCCGTGCGCTGGTCGTCCTGCTTACATGGGCGACCGTGGAGGAGCCTATGGGGCCGTTGTCATCGCGAGATGCGCGGGTTCGGGCTGCCTGGAAGGCCGATCGCGCGTATCTGTTCGCGATTGCCGCCGGGATGCTGGGCCGGCCGGCCGAGGCCGAGGACGTGGTGCAGGAGGCCTTCGCCCGGCTGGCAGGAGCTTCCATCGATGACATCAACGATGTTCGGGGATGGCTGGTGGTGGTTACCCGCCGGCTGTGCCTGGACCGGCTCGGCTCGGCCGACGCCCGCCGGACGACAGCCACCGCGGAGCCACCCGAGGCCGATCAGGAGAGCACTGATCCGGCAGACCGGCTGACCCTCGATGACGAAGTACGCCGGGCACTGGCCGTCGTGCTCGACCGGCTATCGCCGGCCGAGCGGACTTCGTTCATCCTGCATGACATCTTCGGGTTCCCCTTCGACGCGGTGGCCGAGCTGGTCGGGCGGACCCCGGCGGCGTGCCGACAGCTGGCCCGGCGAGCGCGGCTGTCGATGCGCACCGGCTCGTTCCGCGCCGGCCGACCGTCAGCGGGGTCCCACGGGCGGGTAGCAGCCGAGCTGGCGGAGCGGTTCATCTCCGTCTGCGACGGAGGGGACCTGCGAGGGTTGATCCACCTGCTCGACCCCGACGTAGCCGGACTGGCCACCGTGCTGGGCTTCCCGCCATTGCCGCCGGTCCGGGGGGCCAGCGCGGTCGCTGAGCGCGCCTTGTTCTTCTTCGGCTCGTCAGCAGGAGTCTCCCTCGAACCTTTCACCGTTGAGGGGGAAGCCGCGGTGTTCGCCCGCCGTGGCAGCCACGTCCTTGCGGTGGTCCGCCTCGATGAGCGAGGAGGGCGGATTTTCCACATGCACGCCATCGCCCGGCGGTTTAATCCCGAGGCGCGCTGAGCCGATGCTGTCACTTTTCCCGCGGCTGCTTCGTCGTTGCGTGGTGTGAAGACGTATCGCTCACCGCCGCATGAGGAGCACCCGCGATGACGGACGTGACTGTGCTTGCGCCGACCGCAACCGGTCGGCGCAACGGCATCAAGGGAGTAGCAATGAGGATCGTCATATTCGGAGCCAACGGGCAGACCGGTCGGCTGCTGACCGAGCAGGCGCTGGCTGCTGGCCATGATGTCGCGGCGGTGACCCGCCGCCCGGCCGAGTTCCCGGTCACGCATGACCGGTTGACCGTCGTCGAAGCGGACGTGCGCGATGCGTCGGCAGTGGACCGGACCATCGAAGGCGCTGACGTCGTGCTGTCGGCGCTGGGCGTGCCGTTCACCCGCAAGCAGATCACCGTCTACAGCGAGGGCGCCGGCAACATCGTCGCCGCGATGTCCCGTCACGGGGTCAAGCGCCTGATCGTGGTGAGTTCCAGCGCCACCGAGCCACATCACCATGCCAACGGCGGATTCCTGCTCAACCGGGTGCTTCAGCCCCTGGTCACCGCGACGATCGGCAAGACGACCTACGCCGACATGGGCCGCATGGAAGACCTCGTCCGCGGCAGCGATCTGGAATGGACGATTATGCGCCCGTCCGGACTGTTCGACGCGTCCGGCGTGACAGCTTACGAGCTGCGCGAGGACCAGGCGCCCGGCATCTTCACCAGCCGCGCCGGGCTTGCGGCTAGCATGCTGGCCCAGGCGACCGACACCCGATTCGTGCGCAAGGCGGCCGCAGTCACGACCTCCGAAGGCGTTCCCACCCTGTTCAAGATGATGCGCCAGGAGGCACTCAAGAAGAAATGACGTTGACCGGTCGCGAGCGCGAACCGTGCGCGCGGCCGGCGATGCCACCACGTAGCCGCGTTATCGCTCCGCCGCTGCCAGCGCTGCAAAGCCCACGGCCGCCTCCCGCCGCCGAAACCCACGCCCGCGGCTCCGCGATCCCCTTTCGGCCTTGCTGGCAGCACGGTCACCATGCGCCTGGATGGGCACCTCATGCAGGCCATCGCCGCCGGCGCCCTGGTCGGCATATTGGCCCTGCCCGGTCACCGCCGAACGGGCCGCCCGGCTTCCGACGCCCAGGCCGCATCCGCCCAGCTACCCCCGCCGCCGCTTCCCGTCGGCTCCATCCGCGCCCAGCGCCGCGTCCACGCCAGCGGCCGGGTCATGGTCAACCGGCAGCCCATCAAACTCGGGCCTGGACATGCCTGCCCCCGGGCCTCAATACGGAGTTGGCACCAAGGCCCCATGGTGGAGGTAATCTCCCACGCCGTGAATCGTCAGAGCGGATACGACGCCTCGATTACGAGATGGCGGGCTGAGCTGGACAGACCGTTGTGGGATTTATCAAAGACCGCTCTTATGGGTGCAGCGCCACTCTCGTTGGCCCGGGGCGGGGGCGCTTGGGTGGGGTGAGGCTGGGGCGCTTGGGTGGCCCGGGGCTGGGGGGCTTGGGGCGGGGTGGGGCT
>CAWFRO010000016.1:0-86158 GCA_963818225.1 uncultured Actinomycetes bacterium | reverse complement strand
CGGGCGCAGGGCTAGGCGCGCGGGCGGGAGCCGTTGGCGGCCGCGGCGAGCTCGGCTTTGCGGTCGGAGGCGAACATGTGCACGTACTCCTGGCCGGAGAGCTGCTTGATGGCGGCCATCACCTGGTCGGCGATCACCCGGCGGGCCTTGGCCGGGGGCTGGTCGAACAGTTCCGGCGCCAGGGCGAGCGGCGGGCCGATCCTGACCTCGACGCGGCCGGGCCGCGGCACCACGTGGCCGGGCGGCAGCACCTTCCGGGTGCCGGACAGCGCGACCGGGATGACGGGCAGGCCGGACTTGAGGGCCAGCCAGCCGACTCCGGGCCGGCCGCGGTACAGGCGCCCGTCCGGTGACCTGGTTCCCTCCGGGTAGATGCCGAACAGCGCGCCCTCCCGCAGCAGGGCCAGCGCCGCCTCCAGGGTGTCCTGCGCGGCCCGCGGGCCGTCGCGGTCCATCCGCAGCTGGTTGGTGGCCCGCAGGTAGGCCGACAACAGCCGCGCCGCCGGGCCGGAGGCGCTGAAGTACTCGGCCTTGGCCGAGAACGTTACCGGCCGGTCGACCATCAGCGGCAGGAACACCGAGTCGACGAACGAGTTGTGGTTAGCGGCCAGGACCGCGCCGCCCGAGGTGGGGATGTGCTCCGCGCCCGTCACCTTCGGCCGCCAGATCGCGTGCAGGAACGGGCCTGCGACCTTCCGGGATAGCTGATACTGCACGGGCGCCTTCCTGCTCGCTGGCCTGGGACGAAACGAAACCGGTACGCGGCAGCCGAGCAGCGGCTCCGCCGCGTCCAGCGGCATGGGTCTTCACCGGAACCAGCCGGTCCTGCACAGTACCAGCCCGGTCACCCGGCGGCGGGCATGACCGGGACCACGAGCTGGCTGGGGAAGGCCGGCCCGGTGTGGACCTGGTTGCGCGCGCCGTCGTGGTAACTGTGGTCGTAGGCCCGCTGGAAGCCTTCGCGGCCGCCCAGGGGGTCGCCGTTCCGCTCGATCGGGTGGACGTCCAGGCGGAGCTGGCCGCCGGCGGGGATCCGGGCCGCGACCCCCATGATCTCGACCTCGATCTCGACGATCTCGCCGGGAGACAGCGGCCGGACGTCTTCCTCGCGGTGGGTATGCCACGGCCGGCGGGCGGTCGAGCGCCGCGGGTCGGTGACGCGGTGCGAGACCTTGAGCGAGCCGTTGGTCATCGGCTCGCGCGGGTCATTCGCGTACATCAGTTCGGTCCCGTCCGGCTGGATCACCCGCAGCGCCACGAAGACGTCCATGTCGCGGCTGGAGGAGGAAACCCACAACGTGGCCCTCGGGTTGCCGATCACATCGAGGTCAGCCTCGGCTGGGGCGGTGCGGAATGAGGCGCCGGCGAATTCCCGCCCGCCGCGCTGCTGCGGATCGGCGGAGTAGTCCGCGACGCCGTCCGCCTGCGGCGCGGTGTCGCTGAGCGATCCGGCGCGGGCGTCCAGGTAGTACGTGCGGCGGGTCACGGCGGGCGGGGGCCAGGACGGCGAGTCGAGCCAGACGAACCCGTCACCTCCCGTGCGCACCGCGATGCGGACCGGGGCGCCCGGGTCGTCGGTGCTGCCCTTGAGGTGGCGGTCGAAGAAGGCGAACTGCTGTGCCAGGCATTCGGAGTACATGAACGGGAAGTAGTCAGCGGCCGATACCACCAGCCGCGTGTCCGGAGAGCCGATGCCCTCGAACGCTTCGAAGCCGCCCCGGGCATGCAGGTAGAGGCCCTGGCTGACGGCCACGAGAGCGGGGACCGTGATCCGTCGGTAGTCCGCGCCGCCGATCCGCCCGGCCGGGCCGTAGGCGGCCGGGTCGTCGAACGGGTGCTGCTCGAGGAACTCGTAGAAATTGCCGTGCGCACTGGCCGGCGACGAGCTGGTCACCATGGTCCACCAGTTCCGCCGGTAGCCCTCGGCCAGAATCCCGCCCGGGTAGGCGAGCTCGCGGTACGCGTCGCCGTCGGCGGCCCACGGCATCATCGCCTTCAGGGCGGGCGGCTGGAGGTTGGCCACGTTCCACTGGTTCGTTCCGGTGTAGGAAGAGCCGTACAGCCCGACGTTGCCGTCACTCCAGTCCTGCCGGGCCGCCCACTCGATCGCGTCGTAGTAGTCCAGGGCCTCCTGCGGGGAAAACGGCTCGAGCGTGCCCGGCGTCCGGCCCACCCCGCGGCCGTCGGCCCGGACGCAGACGTATCCGCGCGGCACCCAGTCCGAAGAGTTGGCTGACACCGCGTTCTCGGCGTACCGCACCAGCCCGGCCAGGCCGTCGCGGGGCTGCTCGAACCATTGATCCTCGCGGGTCTCGCTGGCCAGGCGGTCGTCCTCGGTGATGATCGAGCCCATGCCGAACGCCCGGCCGTAGACGCTCAGCCGCAGCAGTACCGGGTACCGGCCGGGCGTGCGCGGCCGGAACACGTCGGCCAGGAGGTAAGAGCCATCGCGCGTCGGGATCCGCACGTCGGCCAGCTTCACGATCCCGGCGGTGGCGCGCCGGAGCTCGTTGCGCGCCTCGGCGGGCGAGATCAGCGGGACTCCCGCGCCGGCCAGCAGGCGGGCGGCGGCGTCGCCGGCGCCGAAGTCGGCTTCCGGCTTGCCGAAGTCGACCGTCTCCGGTCCCGATTCGCGCAGTTGAGCGATGGTCAGCCGCCCGTCCCGGATGGCCATGGCCATGGTCTGCAGGAACCGGGCGCGGTTGGTCACCTCCGGATCGGTCAGCGCAGCAGCGGCGGGGACGAAGTCCCGCGAGCTGATCTCGGCGGCGGCACGGGCCGAGCCCAGCACGAGGTCACCGACGGAGAACTCGACGTTCTCGCCGTCGCGGTAGGTGAACCTCCCGCCGGGGCCGGTCTCACCCTGGACCGTCGCGGTCCGGAACTCAAGCCCCGCTACCGGGGCATCGGTCAGCTGTCCGGTCAACACGGGAGCGCTGCTCACGCGGATCGACCTCCCTCATCGGCGGTCCCCCGAGATCAACCCCCGTCTGCATTGTTACCACGGACCGACTCACGGGTCCACGTCGATGTGCCCGGGCTCACCGGGCACGACCTGGCCGATCACCGCGGCGGGCAGGGCCCGGGAGCGCAGGTCGTCGAGCAGGGCGGGCGCGGCCGGAGCCGGGGCGGCCAGCAACAGGCCGCCCGAGGTCTGCGCGTCGTACAGCAGCACGGCCAGCTCGGCCGGGACGGCGCGGTCCACGCGGGTGACCTGGCCGACGCGCGTGGTGTTGGCCCGGGTCCCGCCGGAGACGAACCCGGCCGCGGCCAGGTCAGCCGCGCCGGGCAGCAGCGGGACCGCGCGGGCCTGTATCCGGGCCGCCGCGCCGCTGGCGGCCAGCATCCGGTGCAGGTGGCCGAGCAGGCCGAACCCGGTCACGTCGGTGCCGGCCTGGACCCCCGCGGCCAGAGCCGCCTCGCTGGCGCCCGCGTTGAGCACGGTCATCTCCTCGACCGCGGCCCGCACGACGTCCGGCGGCGGCGCGCCGTACTTGACCGCGGTGGCGACTACGCCGGTGCCGATCGCCTTGGTCAGGATCAGCTGGTCGCCGGGCGCCGCGCGGTCGATCCGCAGCAGCCGGGCCGGGTCGGCCAGGCCCACCACGGCCAGGCCGTACTTGGGCACCGGGTCGTCGATGGTGTGGCCGCCCGCCACGAAGCAGCCGGCTTGAGCGGCCACCTGCGCCCCGCCGCGCAGGACCTGGCCGAGGATCGCGACGTCGAGCCCGTCACCCGGCCAGGCCGCCAGGTTGACCGCGAACAGCGGCTGGCCGCCCATCGCGTACACGTCGGACAAGGCGTTCGCGGCCGCGATCCGGCCCCAGTCGTACGGGTCATCGACGATCGGGGTGAAGAAGTCGGTGGTCAGCACCAGCGCCCGATCGCCGTCCAGACGCAGCACCGCCGCGTCGTCACCCTCGGCCGCGCCGATGAGCAGGTCGCCAGCGGCCGGCCCCGGCCCGGTAAAGCCGGCCGGGCCCATCGAGGCGAAGAGCTCCTCGAGCTTGGCCAGCGGCAGCTTGCACGCACATCCGGCGCCGGGAGACAGCGAGGTCAGCCGGGGAGCCTGGGCAGCCATCATCCCGCCACTCTAGGCCGCGGCCGCGGCGTCCGGTGGCCAGCGCCGGCACTACTCAGGCGGGCCGGTCGGGGCTGGCCCGCGGGGGCGTGCCGGCGCTACTCGGGCGGGCTGGTGGCCCGCGGGGGCCGGCCGGGCCTGCGCATCGCGGCGGCCCGGTCCGGCAGCCGCCCGGCGTCGGCCAGGGCGCGGCGGAGCAGGAACTCGATCTGGGCGTTGGTGCTGCGCAGTTCGTCGGCCGCCCACCGGGCCAGGGCGTCGTGGACGGCCGGGTCCAGCCGCAGCACCATGCTCTTGCGTTCACTCACCGGGTGACCGTGCCCCCGCTACTGGTACAACGAGCCGGTATTGACGACCTGCTGGGTGGCCTGCTCCGAGCACAGCACCACGAGCAGGTTGGAGACCATGGCGGCCTTGCGCTCCTCGTCCAGCTCGACCACGCCGTATTCCTGCAGTCGTTGCAGGGCGAGCTGCACCATGCCGACGGCGCCCTCGACGATCCGCGTCCGGGCGCCGACTATGGCGCTGGCCTGCTGCTGGCGCAGCATGGCCTGGGCGATCTCGGGGGCGTAGGACAGCCGGGTCAGCCGCGACTCGACGACGGCCACCCCGGCCGGGCGGACCCGGGCGGCGATCTCGCCCGACAGCTGCCGGGTGATCTCCTCGGCGTTATCGCGCAGCGACAGCTGGCCCTCGCCCGGGCTGGCGTACGGGTAACTGGACGCGATGTGCCGGACGGCGGTCTCGGTCTGGATGGCCACGAACGTGGTGAAGTCGTCGACCGAGTACAGGGCCTGGGCGGTGTCGCGGACCTGCCAGACGACCACGGCGGCGATCTCGATCGGGTTGCCGTCGGCGTCGTTGACCTTGGCCAGCGCGGTCTCGTGGTTGCGGATCCGCACCGAGACCGTCCGCCTGCGGCTGAACGAGTTGACCCAGCACAGGCCGGGCGTCCGGACGGTGCCCCGGTAGCGGCCGAACAGCTGGATCACGCGGGCCTCGCCGGCGACGACCGGGGTCAGGCCGGCGAAGGCCAGCGCCGCGGCCAGGACGAGCAGGACGCCGAGCACGATCAGCACGGTGGTGGCCGCGCCGCCCGGACGCGCCGAGAATAGGCCTATGGCGCCCAGCACAGCCACGATGCCGCCGAGCAGGACCGGCACGCCGGGGGCGAACCATCCGCCGGTCTCGGTGAACTGCTGCGCGGACGGCCCGGGAACCAGGCTGGGGGGATCCTGCGCGCTCATCGCGGGCCTCCTCAAGTTGACGTCTTGATACTACAAAACTAGCATATTGATATCAGATTATTGAGCAATGGCCCGCCGGGGTGGCGGGAGGCGAGCGGACGGGAGGCGCAGATGGGCAAGTCAGGCATCAGCGTGCAGGCGCTGCGCAAGAGCTTCGGGGCTAAGGAGGCGGTGGCCGGGGTCGACCTGGACATCGCCGCGGGTTCGCTGGCCGGGCTGGTCGGGCCGAACGGAGCGGGGAAGACCACCTCGCTGTCGATGATGACCGGCCTGCTGCGGCCGGACGGCGGCCGGGTCCTGATCGACGGGCTGGACGTGTGGGCCGACCCGCCCGCGGCCAAGGCGATCATCGGAGTGGTGCCGGCCGAGGCCCGGCTGTTCGAGCGGCTCAGCGGCGAAGAGCTGCTGGAATACGCCGGGCGGCTGCACGGCCTGCCGACCGGCCAGGCGCGCGACCGGGCGGCGCAGCTGCTGGCCGTGCTGGACCTGAGCGCGGACGCGCGGCGGCTCGTGGCCGACTACTCGACCGGCATGCGCAAGAAGGCCATGCTCGGCTGCGCCCTGATTCACAACCCCTCGGTACTGTTCCTGGACGAGCCGCTTGAAGGGGTCGATCCGGTCTCCGCCGACGTGATCCGCCGGCTGCTGACCCGCTTCGCCGGGTCCGGGTCGACCGTGCTGTTCTCCAGCCACGTCATGGAACTGGTCGAGCAGGTCTGCGATCACGTCTCGATCATCGACAAGGGCCGGATCGTGGCCACCGGCACCATCGACGAGGTCCGCGGCGGCCGGAGCCTGCAGCGGGCGTTCATCGACCTGGTCGGGGCCAAGGCCAGCGGCGAGGAGGGCCTGACATGGCTCGGCTCCTAGTCCAGCTGAAGCTGCGCCTGCTGCGCAACGCGCTGCGCGCGTCGACCGGGGCCAAGGCGGCCTTCATCACCAGCACGATCCTGGCCGCGCTGGTGGCCGCCGGGGTGTTCATCCTGCTGGCCAGGCTGCGGGGCAACAGCGCCGCGGTCGACCTGACCACGGTCATCTTCACGGTGTTCGTATTCGGCTGGCTGATCCTGCCGCTGATCGTGTTCGGCCTGGACGCCACGCTGGACCCGGCCGTGCTGGCCCTGTTCCCGCTGCGGACCCGCTCGCTCGCGGTCGGCCTGCTGGCCGCGTCGGCCACCGGCGCGTGGCCGCTGGCCACCTTGCTCGGCCTGCTCGGGGTCACCGTCGGGCTGGCCCGCGGGCCGGCCGGCCTGCTCATCGCGGTGCTCGCCGTGGTGCTGATGGTGCTGTTCTGCCTGACGCTGGCGCGGTTCGTCACCACGGGCCTGGCCGGGCTGCTGCGCTCGCGCCGCGGTAAGGACTTCGCGGCCTTGCTGATCATCCCGATTTTCGGCCTGTACGAGGCGTTTGTGCAGATCGTGCCCAGGCTGACCGCCGAGGGCAAGCTCACGGCGGGGAGCTTTGCCGGGGTGGACGGATGGCTGCGCTGGACACCGCCGGGCCTGGCCGCGCACGCGATTCAGGACGCCTCGGACGGGCACCCGGGCACCGCGCTGCTGCGGCTGGTGCCGTTGGCCGCCCTCATCGCCGCGCTCGGCGCGCTGTGGATCCGCTCGCTCGGCCGGGCCCTGGTGACCGCGGACACCACCACGCAGTCAGCGGCGGTGCACGGCACGGCGCTGCCGTTGGCCCGGTACGGCCTGCGCGGCGCGGTGGCCGCCCGGTTCTGGATCTACCAGCGACGCGAGCCCGTCTCGGTCATCTACTGGGGCATCGTCGTGGTCATCATGGCGGCCACGTCCGTCAGCACCATCCGGACGCCGGCCTATCACGTGGCGCTGAACCTCAGCGCGGTGCTGGGAGCGGCCTTCGTCGGCGTCTTCCGCGACAACACGATCGGGCTGACCGGACCAGGCTTCGGCCTGGAGGCGATGACGCTGAGCGGCCGCCGCGCGTGGCGCGCGTACTTCTCCGGGCAGGACCTCGCGGTCGGTGCCATCGCGGTGCCGCTGCTCACCGTCGTCTCGTTCGGCCTGGCGGCGGTGGCCGGGCACCCGGTGGACGGGTTCGCCGGCCTGGCGGTGGACCTGGCCGGCATCGGGGCGGCGCTGGGGCTGGCCAACGTGTTCACGGCCGCGCTGGCCTATCCGGCGGAGAAGCGGCCCGGTAACCCGACGCCCAGGCCCGCGACCGGGTACATGGGCTACTCGGTGGCGGGAACGCTCGGCAGCCTGATCGCCGTGGGGTTGCTGGTCGCCCCCCTGATCGTCAGCGCGGCGCTCTGGCGGTCGGCGCCGGCCACGGTCCGGCTGCCGGTGCTGGCGGCGTGCGCCGCCTGCTACGGTCTCGTGCTGGCCTGGATCGGCGTGCGGATCGCGGCCCGGATAGCCGAGCCGAAACTGCCCGAGCTCTACCAGATCGCCATCAAGAGCAACCTGTAACGGCCGCGGTCCCGGGCCGCGGGGTTTCATCGGCCCGCGGCCGGGCCGGCGGCCTGCTGCTCCTCGGCGAGGCGCCGGATGCCGTCGACCGTCCGCTGCATGTTGGGGCGCATCTCGCGGATCCGCCGCAGCACGATCCGCTCCTCCTTGTCCGGCATCCGCTCGACCGCCGTCGACGTGCCGGAGGACCCGGGGCCCATCGTGACGGAGAACCGCAGCCGGGTCCGGCCGGGCCCCTGCTCCAGGTCGAAGCGCCAGCGTGCACCGGGCTGGTCGGGGTCGGACGTGCGCCAGCCGAAAGCCCGGTTCTCCTCGCGGGCGTCGATCCAGCACCGTATCTGGTACTCGCCGACCGCGGGATGATTGTTGCGGGCCAGGAACGTCGCGCCCGCGCCCCGCTCGTCGCTCTCCCACTCGGCGCCGAGGAACTCGGTGGAGAACGCCGCCGGGACGTTGATGTCGGTGACCAGCGCCCACACCGCCGAGGCCGGCGCGGCGATGTCGGTCTCGACGATCGTGCCCGGGCCATCAGCGAACCGGTTGCCGGGCCGCGGCCCGGCCTCGAAGGTACGGCCGTAGGAGTCGAAGTACGTGATGGAGCGGGCCGCGGGCCGCGGCGCCGGGCGGAAATCGGTGCCCTTGGTCCACGCCACCGGGAGCATGACGACCGGAGTGTGGTCCGGCGGGATGCCGAGCAGCTCCATGGCCCGGGCCTCGTCGCTGAAGATCGCGGTGACCCACGACGTGCCCAGGCCGCGGGCCCGCAGGGCCAGGCAGAAGCTCCAGGCCGCCTGGATCACGGAGTCGAACAGGCCGGGCCGGCCGCTGCCGTCGTGCCGGCCGATGATGGTGACGAAGACCAGAGCCGGGACCTCGGCCAGGTGCGCGGCCAGGTGGGCCGCCGAGGCCATGACCTTCTCGTTCGGGTGCCCGGTGCCGGCCAGCCGAGCCGCGTTCTCGGCCATCCACGGCCCGGTCTGCTCGTTGTACAGGCCGGCGAGGGCGGCTTTCACCGCCGGGTCACGGACGATGATCCAGCGGCGGCTGCTCAGGTTCCCCCCGGTGGGGGCCTGCTCGGCGATGTCGATGCAGTCCAGCAGCAGCTGGTTGTCCACGTCGCGGTCCAGGTCCAGACGGCGCCGGACCGCCCGCGTAGTCGTCAGCGCCGCGTCCACCTGCGCCGGGTCGATCGGCATAGCAGCAGGATAGCCCGGCCAGGACCGGGGCCGGTGCGCTGGGCCGGTCTTGTGCCAGGCGCGGCTTAGTAGTGTGATTGTGACTATCACAGTCGGAGGAGATGAGGTAGGGATGACTGTCACCGTGGACAGGAGCGTCGAGGAGTTCACCGCCGCCCCGCGGAAGCTGTTCATCAACGGGCAGTGGACCGACGCGGCATCGGGTAAGACGTTCGCGACACCCGACCCGGCCAGCGGCGAGACCCTCGCTAACGTGGCCGAAGGGGACGCAGAAGACATCAACCGGGCCGTCCGCGCCGCCCGGGCGGCCTTCGAGGACGGCCCGTGGAGCCGGCTGACCCCGTCGGACCGAGGCCGGCTCATCTGGAAGCTGGGCGACCTGATCCTCGAGCACGCCGACGAGCTGGCCCAGCTGGAGTCGCTGGACAACGGCAAGCCATTCGGCGTGGCCCGCGCCGCGGACGTCCCGCTGGCGGCGGATCTGTTCCATTACATGGCGGGCTGGGCGACCAAGATCGAGGGCAACACGATCGACATCTCGGTGCCGTACATGCCCGGGGCCAACTTCCACTCCTATACGCTGCGCGAGCCGGTCGGGGTGGTCGGCCAGATCATCCCGTGGAACTTCCCGCTGCTGATGGCGGCGTGGAAACTCGGCCCGGCGCTGACCACGGGCAACACGATTGTGCTCAAGCCGGCCGAGCAGACGCCGCTGAGCGCGCTGCGGCTGGCCGAGCTGATCGCCGAGGCAGGCTTCCCGGACGGGGTGGTGAACGTGGTCACCGGCTTCGGCGAGACCGCGGGCGCGGCCCTGGCCGCCCACGACGACGTGGACAAGGTCGCCTTCACCGGCTCCACCGAGGTCGGCAAGCTGATTGTGCAGGCCGCGGCCGGGAACCTCAAGAAGCTCACGCTGGAGCTCGGCGGCAAGAGCCCGAACATCGTCTTCGACGACGCCGACGCCGGCGCGGTCGAGGGCGCGGCCAACGCGATCTTCTTCAACCACGGCCAGTGCTGCGTCGCGGGCTCGCGCCTGTTCGTCCAGGAGGACCGGTTCGACGAGGTCGTGAACGGCGTGGCCGAGATCGCCAAGGGCATCAAGCTCGGCCCGGGCATGGACGCCGGAACCCAGATGGGCCCGCTGGTCTCCGAGGAGCAGCTGCAGCGGGTCACCGGGTTCCTGGAGTCCGGTGTGGCCGACGGCGCCACCACCCTGACCGGCGGCACCCGGCACGGCGACACCGGTTACTTCGTCGAGCCGACCGTGATCACCAACACCCGGCCGGACATGAAGATCGTCCGCGAGGAGATCTTCGGGCCGGTCGTGGTGGCGGCCCCGTTCCGCAGCCTGGACGAGATCGCCGCCGAGGCGAACAACAGCGCCTACGGCCTGGGCGCCGGGATCTGGACCAGGGACATCTCCAAGGCCCACGCCCTGGCCAAGAAGCTGCGCGCCGGGACCGTGTGGATCAACTGCTACAACGTCTTCGACGCCGCGTTGCCGTTCGGCGGATACAAGCAGTCCGGCTGGGGCCGTGAGATGGGCCACGAGGCGCTCGAGGCCTACACCGAAGTGAAGGCCGTCACCACTCAGCTGTAAACCGCGCTCCTGGCGAGCCATCCCCGCCCGGCCTGCCCGGCCGGGCGGGGATGCTGCGTTACTCAGCTCGCCGTTGCTCGCCCTGCTCGATGAGCTCCAGGATGCGGTCGGGTGACAGCGGCTGGTCGGTGGTGGCGACCCCGAGGGGGGCCAGGGCGTCGCGGACCGCGTTGACCAGGGCGGCCGGGGAGGCGATGGCGCCGCCCTCACCCAGGCCCTTGTGCCCACCGGGAGTGAGGGCCGGGGTGATCACGTGGCCGTACTCCAGGTCCGGCACCTCGGCCGCGGTGGGCAGCAGGTAGTCCATGAACGTGGTCGTGGTCGGGTTCCCGGCGTCGTCGTAGCGGAAGTGCTCGTAGAACACCCCGCCGATGCCCTGCACCACGCCGCCGGCGATCTGCCCCTCCACCACGTTGGGGTTGATCATCTCGCCGCAGTCCTCGGAGATCACGTACCGCAGGATCTCCACCATGCCGGTCTCCCGGTCGATCTCGATCGTGACGGCATGGCAGGCGTTGGACCACATCCAGTCCGGCGACTTGTACCGCTTGGAGATCTCCAGGCCCAGCTCGGCGCCCGGCGGCAGCGCGGTCGGGTTGAGCAGGTAGGCGGCCGCGGCGATCTCGGCCAGCGTCACGCCCTTGCTCTCCGGGTCGCCCTTCACGTGGGCGGCGCTGTCGGTCATCTCCAGGTCGCCCGGGTCAATCTCCAGCATCTGCCCGGCCACCGCGAGCACCCGGTCGCGCATGGCCGCGCCGGCCTCGTGCGCCGCGCCGCCGTACACCCCGGCGGTCCGGCTGCCGCCGGTGATCGACCCGTAGGGAGTGGAGTCCGTGTCGCCCTGGATGAAGTGCACGTCCTCGATATTGACGCCCATCTCGTCGGCGACGATCTGGGTCATGGTGGTCTCGATGCTCTGCCCGTGGCTGCCGCTGCCCATGTACACGTTGACCTTGCCGCTGGGCTCGATCCGGATCGTGGCCGCCGCGGCGCCGCCCGAGCCGGCCCCGGGCTGCGGCTCGATGTACAGGGACAGCCCGATGCCGACCAGGCGGCCGTCGGCGCGGGCCTGCTCCTGATCCTTGCGGAACTGCTCGTAGCCGATCAGCTCGGCCGCCTGCTCCAGGCACTCCTGCGGGCTGACGCCCTCGTACACCATCTTCATGGCGTTGGTGTAGGGCAGCTCGGAACGGGAGATCACGTTGCGGCGGCGGAACTCCAGCGGGTCGATGCCCAGCTTCTGCGCGATGGCATCCACCATGATCTCCCGGCCGGTGGTCTCCATCATCCACGGCCCGCGGTAGGCGCAGTGCCCGCCCGTGTTGGTGTAGACGGCCTGCCCGGAGTAGGACACCGAACCCGGCCCGGACCAGTGGTAGGGCCCGGGGAAGACGCGACTGGCCAGCCCGGCGGTCTGGCCGTTGCTCCCGCTCGGGAAGGCGCCGACGTTCTCGATGTGGTTGGCCTTCGCGGCGAGCAGCAGGCCATTCTCGTCGGTCGCGGCGGTGACCTCCAGCGACTCCTCGCGGGCGTGGCCGCCGCCGATCAGGTTCTCGGCCCGGTCCTCGATCCACTTCACCGGGCGGTCGCCGAGCAACATGGCGGCCACCACGACGGCCTGATCTTCCTTCTGGAAGCCGATCTTCTGCCCGAAGGAGCCGCCGACATCATTCATGACGATGTGGATATCGTCGGCGGGAAGGCCCAGCATCCGGGACAGGAACGCCCGGGGCTCGTGCACGCCCTGACAGGCGAAGACCACTTCGAGCTGCTTGGCTCCCACATCCCACTCGACGACCAGGCCGCGGGTCTCCATCGGGACGTTGACGTAGCGGTGCTGGTTCGATCATCTCGTGGAAGACGTGCGGCGCATTCTGCAGCAGTTCGTCCACGCTCTCCAGATCCCCGGCGGGCAGGACCCCGGCCAGGTTGTCCGGCAGGTCCGGGTGCACCCGCGGGCTGCCCTCGGCGAGCGCCTGCGCGGCGGTGACCACCGGATCCTCCGGCTCGATGTCCACGACGACCAGCTCGGCGGCGTCCTCGGCCAGGTACCGCGACTCGGCGATCACGATGGCGATCGGGTCACCGACATAGCTGACGTGGCGGTCGGCGAGCACCTGCCGCGGGGTGTGGTCGGGGCCCCGGCCGGCCAGCTGGTGCGCCGGCGAGTTGGTCTCGGCCGCGGTCAGCACGGCGATCACGCCCGGCATCTGGCGGGCCTCGCTGGCGTCCAGGTCCACGATCCGGCCCGAGGCCACGGTGCTGCGCACGAACGCAGCATGGACCATCCCGGGCTTGCTCAGGTCATCGACGTACCGGCCGTGCCCGGTGACCATCCGCTGATCTTCGGTGCGCGGCATCCGCTTCCCGACCCACCGCGCCGCAACGGCCATACCGGGATCTATATCCGTGCTAATGGGGTGACCCCTTCCATATCTGCGCTAGTGCATCGCTTTGCTAAAGCCAATTGCGGGGCGGTTTATGCCCCTCGAACCGTTCCGCACCACGGGGCCCCGGGGCGTCCCGGGGCTCCGTGGGCGGACCATGCTCGGCTCGCGGTGGTGGCTACTTCCGGTACCTCTCGGGCGGGCCGTCCAGGATGACGGTCTTGGTCTCCAGGAACGGGTGCAGTCCTTCGACCCCGCCCTCGCGGCCGAGGCCGGACTGCTTGAACCCGCCGAAGGCCATGCCGAAGTCGGTGCGGAAGGCGTTGTGCCCCACCGTGCCCGCACGCAGCTGGCGGGCCACGTCGCGGGCGCGGTCCACGTCGTTGGTGAACACCGAGGAGTTCAGCCCGTAGATCGTGTCGTTGGCGATCTGGATGGCCTGCTGCTCGTTGTCCGCCGGGATGACGCTCAGCACCGGGCCGAAGATCTCCTCCTGGGCGATGGTCGCGGAGTTCGGCACGTTGCCGAACACCGTCGGCTCGATGTAGTAGCCCTTGTCCAGGTCCTTGGGACGGCCGCCGCCGGCGGCCAGCGTCGCGCCCTCGGCCTTGCCCTTCTCGATGTACCCCAGGACCCGGTCCACCTGCCGCTCCGCGACCAGCGGGCCCAGGTCCGACGTCGAGTTGAACGGGTCACCGGCCCGCTTAGCGCCGAACGCGCTGGCCAGCGCCTCGAGCATCTCGTCGTGCCGGCTGCGGGTGACCACGATCCGGGTCAGCGAGGAGCAGACCTGGCCCGACAGCATGCACTCGGCCCCGGCCAGGGTGGCCGCGGTGGTGGCGATGTCCACGTCGTCCAGGATGACGGCCGCGGACTTGCCGCCCAGTTCCAGGGTGACGCGGGCGATCCGCTCGCCGCAGATGGAGGCGATCCGGCGGCCGGCCGCGGTGGACCCGGTGAAGGTGATCTTGTCCACCCTCGGGTCCCGGACGAGCAGCTCGGAAACCGCACGGTCGGCGGTGACGACGTTGATGACACCCGGCGGCAGACCGATGGACTCGGCGATCTCGGCCAGCACATAGCCCTCGGCCGGAGCCTCCGGCGAGTTCTTCAGCACCACCGTGCAGCCGGCCAGCAGGGCCGGGGCAAGCTTGTAGCTGATCAGGCCGAGCGGGCCGTTCCACGGGATGATGGCGCCCACGACGCCGACCGGCTCGCGGACGATCAGGCCGAACTCGCCGATCGACGGGGTGGCCAGCTCTTCGAACGGGTAGGTGTCCGCCAGCCCGGCGTAGTACTCCCAGGTCTGGGCGGCGCCCTCGGCCGCGCCGGTGGCGATGGAGTACAGCGCACCGGCCTCGCGGGGCCAGACCTGGCTCAGGTCCGTCGCGCGCTCGCGCAGCCCGGCGGCGATGGCGCGCAGGTACCCGGCGCGTTCGGCGTGCGACAGACTGGCCCACGGGCCCTGATCGAACGCGGCACGGGCCGCGCCGACCGCCCGGGATATGTCGTCGGCCTGGGCTTCGGCCACCGAGAAGAACACTTCCTCGGTGGTGGAGTCGATCACGTTGATCTCGGCATCGGACGACGGCTTTACCCACTCCCCGCCAATGAAGAAACTGTCGGCGTGGCGCAGCGACGCGGCAGCCTGGCTCGCTATGGACATCCTGGTCCTCTCTCAGCTCATGGTCAGCGGCATCCGCTGGTAGTAACTTTGAGACTATATGACTTGGTAACGATTTGGAATCCGCGGCTTGTCCCGGCGGCAATGATCAGCCGCCCTGCGGGGCAGCTCAGATGGCGCGGCCCGGGTAAGCAAGCGGCCCGGCGACCGGACGGCTACGCTCGGCTCATGACCACGCCGCCGGAGCTGTCGCTGCCGGAATGGACGGTGCTGACCGTATTGAGCCAGCAGCCCGCGCATGGCTTCGCCGTCGCTGCGCTCACCGGCCCGCAGGCCGAGCTGGGCCGGGTCTGGCACATCCCCCGCCCGGTCGTCTACCGGGCCATGGGCCGACTGGCCCAAGCCGGGCTGATTACCCCCCAGTGGACCGAGCCCGGCCTCGGGCCCCAGCGGACCATCTTCGCCGCCACCCTGGACGGCCGCCAGGCCGCGCAGCGCTGGCTGAACACCCCCGTGCAGCACATCCGCGACATCCGCTCGCAGCTGCTGCTCAAGCTGGCCCTCCTGGACCGGGCCGGAATCGACCCCACCGACCTGCTCAGGCAGCAACGAGCCATCCTGGAACCGATCGCCGGGGCCATCGAGTCCGGACCGCCTCCGCCCCAGGGCTTCGATGCCACCCTGCAGGCCTGGCGGCGCGCCAGCGCCACCGCGGCGCTGGACTTCCTCGACACCATCACCCCGCACGAACTCCACCCAGCACCACGACGCGGCTGAGCCAGCCCCGGAAGTTGAGCCAGCACTGAAGTTGAGCCAGCACTGAAGAGGAAGAGCAAGCGCATGCGCAGCACCAGGCTCGGCGGTCTCACCGTGTCCGCGCAGGGCCTGGGCTGCGTGGGGATGAGCGAGGAGTATGGTCCCGCCGACTGGGACGAGTCCATCGGCACTATCAACCGCGCGCTGGACCTGGGCGTGACGTTCCTCGATACCGCGGACTCCTACGGCACGGGCCACAACGAGGTCCTGGTCGGCCGGGCCATCGCGCACCGGCGTGCGGAGGTGCAGCTGGCCACCAAGTTCGGTATCGACCGGTCGGCCGGTGACGCGCACCGCATCGTCCGCGGCGAGCGCGACTTCGTCAAGCGGTCCTGCGAGGCGTCGCTGCTGCGGCTCGGCGTCGAGGTGATCGACCTGTACTACCTGCACCGCCCGCCGCAGACGGCCGAGATCGAGGAGACCGTCGGCGCGATGGCCGAGCTCGTGGCCGAGGGCAAGGTCCGCTACCTGGGCCTGTCCGAGGTCAGCGGCGACCTGCTGCGCCGCGCCCACGCGGTGCACCCGATCACCGCGGTGCAGTCCGAGTACTCGCTGTGGACCCGCGATCCGGAGACCAGCGTGATCGGCGTGATGCGCGAGCTCGGCGTCGGCCTGGTACCGTACTCCCCGCTCGGCCGCGGCTTCCTCACCGGCACCGTCGATGTCAGGGCCCTCGGCCCGGAGGACTTCCGCAGCCGCAACCCGCGGTTCACCGGCGAGGCGGGCGTGGCCAACCAGGCCATTGCCGACGCGGTGCGCTCGGTGGCCGGCGCCACGGGCGTGACTCCCGCTCAGGTGGCCCTGGCCTGGGTGTATGCGCAGGAGGAGCGGCTCGGCGTCCCGGTCGTCCCCATTCCGGGCACCAAGCGGATCAAGTGGCTGGAACAGAACGCCGCCGCCCTGGACGTCACCTTGACCCCCGGCGAGCTGGCCGCTCTGGACCCGCTGGCCAGCCAGGTCACCGGCGCCCGCTACTAAGCCGGCGCGGTGCCGGTCAGGGCGCGGTGCCAGTCTGACCCGGCATCAGCCAGCGTTCCGTTCGGCCTGAAGTTTCCCGATCTGGGCGGCCAGCAGCCGTTCCGCGGTCTCGGCGTCGAGCCCGAGTGAGGCCAGCGCCCGGGCGGTCGGGCGGCCCGCGAACAAGATCCCGAGGAGCAGGTGCTCGGTCCCGATGTAGTTGTGGCCGAGCCGCAGGGCCGCCTTCAGGGTGCCCTTGAGGGCGGCCTTGCCCTCGTCGCTGAAGCTCAACTGGCGCAAGGCGGCCGCGTCCGCGTCCTGGCCGGGCTCCGCGGGTCCGGCCCCGACGGCGGCGCAGACCTGCTCGCCGGTCAGCCCGGCGGTCAGGATGATCTTGGCGGCCAGCCCCTCCGGCTCGGTCAGCAGGGCCGCGGCCAGGTGCGCCGCGCTGATCGGGTCGGCTCCGGCCAGCCGTCCGGCGGCGCCGAGGGTGTTGCGGGCTCGCTGGGTGAACCGGGAAAAGACCTGCTGGCCTTCGGGCACCAGGTCGCGCACGAACCGCTTCTGGGCGGCCTGCTTGGTGACGCCCATGCTCGCGCCGATCTGGCTCCATGGAGCGCCCGAACGGCGCGCCTGGTCGACGAAGTATCCGATGAGCGCGTCGGATTGTTCGTCCAGCCTCGCGGACACGACCATGGCGTCGGAGAGGTTGTCCAGCGGCCCGCCTTGAGGGTGCAGGGCTTTGACGTACGTGATCAGGTTATCCAGGGGAACCGGGAACTCAGCCATGCGTCAACCTTAGGTTGACGGAGCGGAATCGTCAACCTGAGATTGACGATTGCCATCGGCGGGTCTACCCGCCCGGGTGGTGGATGTCTACCGGGGGCAGGTCCTGGACCTGCCGTTTGGTGAGGTTGAGCTGGATACCGTCAGCGGTCCCGGTCACGGCGCCGATCGGGATGGCCACTTCTTTACGGCCCCATATGTGTCCCTCTTGGAGGAGCACGTGGGTTACGTGGCGGCCGTCAGGGCCGATGACCAGCCCTTGGACTTTGCCGATGCGGCCGTCGGTGGCATGGACGTGCTCACCGCGGCGCACCTCCACCTCGTCCAGTGGGACGGTGTCGTAGGTGACCGCCAGCGGGGCGTAAGCCATGCCCGTGCCCATGCCCATGCCCATGCCCGTGCCGTAGTAGGGCAGCCAGAGGACCTGGTCCGGGGCATAGCCCGAGTGCCCGGGCGGCTGGTCCGGGTCATAGCCCGGGGCCCCGGGCGTGCCGGGCAAGAACTGCGTCTCCTCGGCGGGATCGAGCTGGTCGAAGTCCGCCAGGGTGCAGCTGAGCCGGATCTCGCCCGTCGTGGCGTCCACGCGGTCAACGAGGGCAAGCGGAACAAGCCGGCCGGGCTCAAAGCGATGCTTGGGCTCGACCACGAGCTGGGTGACCGCACGCGCGACCGGGTCCACCACCACACAGGTCAGCTGGCCGCAGGCCCCGTCGCTGCAGCTGGTGTCGGCCCCGATCGTGAACGATGTTGTCTCGGCCATGGCCACCCTCCTGGTTCCTCGTGGGCTATTGTCCCAGGCTGGTGTACGCGGCGCCACCTACGGGCTGCTCGGCTGGGCATCGGTGTCGGCGATGCCCGGGGGGACGACCTTGCCTTCGTCGATCTCCTGCGAGAGCCGCGCCCGGGCGGCCAGGGCCCCCTCGTCCAGCAGGCCGGAGCCCGCCGCCCGCGAGATGACGTCGCCACCGCGGCCGCGCAGCACGTAGGCGAAGCCGACGGCGATCAGCGCGCCGGCCACCGGCCCGACCAGATACACCCAGTAACTCGTCCAGTCACCGCTGGCCACGGCCGGGCCGAAGGAGCGGGCCGGGTTCATCGAGACGCCGCTGACCGGGGCGGCCCACAGGCCGGCCAGGGCGATGTAGCCGCCGACGCCGAGCGCCGCGATGGCGCCGACGTTCTGCGCGGCCGACGCGGTGCCCAAGATCACGCTGACCAGCAGCGCGGTGAGCACGATCTCCATCAGCAGGGCCTGCCAGTCCTTATACCCCGGGCCGGGCAGCGTCGCCCCCAGATGCTCGACGTTCCCGAACACCAGGCGGAGAAACAGGCAGGCCAGCGTGGCGCCGACCAGCTGGATGATGATGTAGCCGGGGACCCGCCTCCACGGGAAATCGCCGCGCAGCGCGAAGGCCAGCGACACGGCCGGGTTCAGGTGCGCGCCGGAGACCGCGCCCATGAACAAGATGATCGCCATCACCATCAGGCCCGGCGCGACGACCGCCGGAGCGAGGCCGATCTGCCCCTTGGCGTGCAGCAGCCCGCCGCCCGCGGCGGCCAGGACCAGGGCGAAGGTGCCCAGCAACTCAGAGAACAGCCGCCGCCATTCCTTGTGCGGGTCATCGAAATCCCTGGGGTCCCCGAACTCAAGGAAGAGCACGTGGCGCGTGCGCGGGAACGCCGATCCCAGCATCGCCTGGTCAGCCGGCCGGGCCGCCGCGCCGTCCGCCCCCGGCGCGGTACCGCCCGTCGCCGAACCGGCCGCCGGGCTCACCGGCACGTGGTCCGCCATGCCCCGATCCTTCCCGTCCGCAGCGCCGAAGAGGCTTCGCTTCGAAGACCGCAGGCCCGGTCCCGTTGCGGATTCTCCTCCTGATCAACATGCTCTTCCTGGCGAGCCCGGCAGGCCAGGGGCTAAGGTCCCCGCCGCGAAGCAGGCTCGCCAAGCGGCGCCGGGCTGGTGGGCTGGCGATTTGCCGCGCCAGTGGGGGTCTAACGCATGGCCCGGGAGACGCGATAGGCCAGCAGGATAGCGGTCAGGCCGACGCCGCCTGGCCGGTGCTGGGTGCGCGTGGCGGCTTCAGCTGAGCGGGCGCACGGCTACGCCTTTGCGAGCCTCGCGGAACGGGATGTTGTGATCGACAGTCGGATCGTGCGGCAGGCCTAGGACCCGTTCGGCGATCAGGTTGCGCTGAATCTGGTCGCTGCCGCCGCCGATCGAGTTGACAAACGACCACATGGCCTCTTGATTGGCCTGTTCGCCAGCTTGCGAACCGCCCGCCACGAGCATCGCCTGCTGGCCCAGGAGCTGGGCGTGGATGCGGGCGGAATCGTGGAGCACGGTGGACATCGCGAGCTTGAGCACGGTGGCGATGCTCATGTCGGATTCCCCGTGCGCCCGCTCGGCGTTCCACCCTCCGATACGGCGCAGCGCGTGGATGCGGGCGATGGCCTGGCGCATGACCGGATCGGTACTGCGCCCTGTCTGGTTGGCTACCGTCACCAGGTCGGCCGGGCCGCTCAGCCGTCCGGGCGGCTCCTGGCCGCCGGCCCCGTCAGCGCGGGCCGCTGGCCGGCGCAGGCCTCCTCCCATGCCCATCCGCTCGACGGCCAGCGCCGTCTGCAGCACTCGCCATCCGTCGTCCAGGGCGCTGATGCGCAGGGAGTCAGGGACGCGGGCATTGGTAAGGAACACCTCGTTGAAATTGGCATGCCCTGTCATCTGCTTGATCGGCCGGATCTCGACGCCATCCTGGTCCATGGGCAGCAGGAAGTAGGTGATGCCCCGGCGCTTGGGCACGTCCCAGTTCGTGCGGGCGACCAGCAGGCCATGAGTGGCCTGCATGGCGCCGCTGGTCCAGACCTTCTGGCCATTGACCACCCACTCCTCACCGTCGCGATCGGCGCGGGTCTGCACGGCGGCCAGGTCAGATCCGGCGCCTGGCTCACTGTAGAGCAGGCAGATGTGGTAGTCGCCGGTGAGCAGGTTGCGCAGCACCGGCCCCCGCAGGTCTGCCGACTCGGCGAAATCCCGGATAGCCGTAATAGCTATGGGACTGAGGGCGGCGTCTATTCCGCTGCCTTCAGGGCCGGGCACGGGAGCGCGAGCTTCGTCCGTCATCAGGCCGCCCTTCATCAGCCTCGCTGGCGGCGGCTGGCCAGCACCTCGCTGAACGGCACGCCTCTATCGGGGGTGGCCTCCCTGGGCAGTCCCAGGACGCGCTCACTGATGCCGTTGCGCTGCATCTCCTGGCTGCCGCCGCCGACCGTACTGATCCGGGCCGCGAGCCAGCGCTGGCCGTTAGCGCCCGCGAGGTCATCGGCGCCGTGCATGACCCCCTGGGTGCCGGCGACCTCCATCGCGATCTGCCTGAGGCGATAATTCGTCAGGCCGGCCATCAGCCGCAGGATCGAGGCCGCTGACTCCGGCATACGGCCCGTTCGGAGCAGGGCGTTGATCCGGCTGATGGTCGGCTCGCCCAGCGTCTGGAGGATCACCGCCTCGCCGATGAGCTGCCGGGTGTAGCTGTCGTCGGCGCGGCCGACCGCCTTGGCCACGGCGGCGAGTTCGCCGATGGCATCTCCGTCCGCCTCGTCGCGGCCGCTGGCGGCGTGATCGTTCAGGCTGTTCCCGCCGATCATGTTCCGCTCGTGGAACAACAGCTTGGAGGCCACCCGCCAGCCGTCGTTCTCCCCGCCGATCAGCTGGCTCGGGTCCAGCTGGACATCGTCGAAGAACTCCTGGCAGAAGTGCGAGCCGCCGGTCACCAGCTTGATCGGGGTCACGGTCACGCCGGGGCTCCGGATCGGCATCATGAACAGCGAAAGCCCGCCGTGCTTGGGCACGTCCACGTTGGTCCGGGCCAGCACCATGCAGTAGTCGGAGAAGTGCGCTCCGGTGCTCCAGATCTTCGAGCCGTTCAGCCGGAACACCTCGCCGTCCCGCTCTGCCCTGGTCAGCAGGCCGGCCAGGTCAGAGCCCCCGCTCGGCTCAGACAGGAACTGCACCCACAGCTCCCGGCCGGACAGCATCGCGGGCAGGTGCCGCGCCTTCTGCTCCTCGGTCCCGAAATCCAGCATCGTCGGGCCGAGGATTCCGTGCGTGACGGTGAACGTCAGGGGCACCCGGTAACCAGCGGTGGCCTGGTGCCAGGCCAGCTGGTGCTCGCGGGTCAGGCCCTGGCCGCCGTATTCGGCCGGGTAGCGGATCCCGGCGAAACCCGCGTCGAAGATCGCCCTTTGCAGGTCCCGGTCCTCGGCGACGATGCGGAGTTCCTCCTCGTCGCCCACCTCCAGGGCCACCTGGCCGTCGGCGCGGGGCAAGTTGCTGACGGCCCAGGCCCGCGCGCGGTCGCGGAAGGCTTCAGGGCTTTCTTGCTGGCTCACGGGCACTCCCTGGCACGCTAATCAGCCGCAACAGGCGCACTTTTGTGTTGCGCCTCGACCCGGGGCAGAAACTCATTTAGCGTCGCGCGCCGACGGTACAGACGCGTCGTCACGTGGTAACCGCTCGGCGACTGCCTGGGCATTTCCTGCCCTTCATTGCGGGTGCTCAATTAATGGTCCAATGAAGGGGTCTAAGCACGGTGTACACCCTGGCCGGTGATCGCACAACCCTCGGCCCGGGCTCGGCCCGGCCGTCGCATGGGCTGCGGCCGGCTGGGAACTCTTAGCTGGCGGCCCGCCGGGCGAGGGGGCGGCGGCGGGCGGTGGGGTCGGACAGGACGGTGGGCTGGAACCCGCGTTGGAGGGGTTCAGGTTCACTCCCGCGACGATCTGTCGATCCGGTCCAGATGTCATCCTCACTCACATCGCCCGCCAGGTGTCGGTGGCTGCTCCATGTCCGCGGGCCGATGATCGCCGCGGTCACCGCCGATGACCCACCACAAGGCCAGCGCCAGGTGAGTCAGCGAGCAGCCCGCATCGGCCGCGATCTTGATCAGCTCCTCCACCGCGTCCAGCTTGGCCTGATTCCCCGGCAGCGACTGATCGAAGCGCTCGGCAGCCGCCGGGCCCGTTCCCTGGTCATGTCCACCCCGGTGTCCTTGCGGATCCGCCCGGTCAGCCACCCGCCGCCAGCGGGCTCCACGGGATCACGCCCATGCCGTACTTCTCACAAGCCGGCAGCACCGAGCCCTCGACGCCGCGCACGAAGATCGAATACGGCGGCTGCTCGCTCCGGAACCGGACGTAACCCCGCTTCTCCGCGACCCACTGGGCCTCGACGATCTGCTCAGCCGGGAACGTCGACGAGCCGATGGCCCGGACCTTGCCGGAATGCACCAGATCCGACAGCGCGGACAAGGTCTCCTCGATATCGGTGTGCTGATCCGGCCGGTGGACCTGATACAGGTCCAGGTAATCCGTCTGCAGGCGGCGCAGGCTGTTCTCCACCTCCCGGACAATCCACCGCCGCGAGCTGCCCTTCATGTTGATGTCCTGGCCCATCGCCCCGTGCGCCTTGGTGGCCAGCACCACCTCATCCCGGCGGCCCCGCAGCGCCTGCCCGACGATCTCCTCCGACTCCCCCGCCGAATACACATCCGCCGTATCGATGAAGTTGATGCCCGCATCCAGCGCGGTGTGAATGATCCGGACGCAATCCTCATGATCGGGATTGCCCCGGCGCCGAACATCATCGCGCCCAGGCAGTAGGCGCTCACCCGCATCCCGGTCCCACCCAGCGTCCGAAACCGCATCCTTGGCCACCCTTCCTGTCGCGCCGATCGGTCCATTCTCAGCAGGCTGTCTCAATAGCGGGCGCCGGTGACCTGGCCGGCCAGCGGGTCCAGAGCGGCCAGGTCGCCGGGGGTCAAGGTGATGTCGAGGGCGTCCAGGTTCTGTTCCAGCCACTTGATCCGCTTGGTGCCCGGAATGGGGACCACCGGGACGCCGAGCCGCTCCTCCTGCGCGTACACCCAGGCCAGGGCCACCTGAGCGGGAGTCACGCCCCTCGCACCGGCTACCGAGCGCACCGTATCGGCAATGCCCTGGTTGGCCGCGCCTGCCGCGCCGGTAAACCGGGGATGGCGGTTTCGGTAGTCCTTCGGCTCCAGCGTGGCCATGTCCACGGTGCCGGTGAGGAAGCCGCGGCCGAGCGGGGAGTACGTACCAGGCCGACGCCGAGCTCGCGCATCACGCCGATCACGCTGGTCTCCGGATCGCGGGTCCACAGCGAGTACTCGGACTGCACCGCGGTGATCGGGTGCACCGCGTGGGCGCGGCGCAGCAGGTCGCCGCTGACCTCGGACAGGCCCAGGTAGCGGACCTTGCCCTCGGCCACGAGCTCGGCCATGGCGCCGACGGTCTCCTCGATCTCGGCCGTCTGCGGCGGGCGGTGCAGGTAGTGCAGGTCGATCCCCTCGACGCCGAGCCGCAGCAGCGACGCCTCGCAGGACCGCTTGACGAAGTCGCGCTCGCCGCGGACGATGCGGTGCGCCTCACCGGCCGACCGGTCGATACCGAACTTGGTGGCCAGCTGCACCTCGTCCCGCCGGTGCGCGATGCCCCGGCCGACCAGGACCTCGTTGTGCCCCGCGCCGTACAGGTCCGCGGTATCGATGAAGGTCACGCCCAGGTCCAGCGCGCGGTTGATAGTGGCGATCGACTCGTCCCAGTCGGCGGCGCCGTAGGACTCGCTCATCCCCATGCAGCCCAGGCCCTGGTCGGACACGGTGAGCTGGCCGAGTCTCGTCGTGCACATGTGCTGGCTGCTCCCGTTCAGGGGTGGCTTGGCTGCGGTGCCGCGGCTGGGCTGTCGTAGTACGCGATCTTCTCGTCCAGCAGCTTCAGGCACTCCGCTGAGCGGCAAGGTCCCGCCGGACCTGCTCGCGGTGTCCCCTGAGCAAGTCGACCCACTCCTGGTAGCCGGCACCGGACCAGACCAGCTCGGCATAGCGCCGCATGTCCCGCACCGGCATCCCGGTGGCGCGCAGCTTGGTCAGCAGCGACAGCCAATCCAGATCGCCGTCGCTCAACCGGCGCCGGCCATCGCCGCCCCGGTCGACCGGATCGAGCAGGCCAATACGCTCATACCAGCGCAAGGTGTGCTGGGACAGGCCGCACCTCTCGGCAGCCTCACCGAGGGTCCAGGTCGTCACGGAACTGAGCCTACGAGCTAGAGCGCACTCTAATGCAAGTGATCACCTCAGCTGGCCCGGCTCCGCCGGAGATGCGCAGCCCGCCAAGTACAACAAGTAGTCTCGGGGGCCGCCACGCCGGCGACTCATCCCGCGGCGCGAATCCGCTATGGGCAAGGCCATCGCGGATTCGCTTCGCGGGTCCGGCGCGGCATCTGAAGGACGTCTTCCAGCACTCCGCAGCGCAGGCATACGAGAGGGATGAGGTACAGATGCCGCTCACCAGTGAGATCGCCCAGCGGATGATCAAAGCCAGCCAGGATAAGGCCCGCGAATTGGGGGTGGCGGTTTCGTCGGCGATCGTGGATGCCGATGCCGGCTCTTCGCCTTCGGGCGGATGGAGCAGGCGCCCTGGATTTCGATCGAGGTGTCTCAGGCCAAGGCGTTCACTGGCGCGCTGCTGCGGCGCGACGGACCGGACTTGCAGCAGATGGCCGCCACCTTGATCACGGCCTTGTCGGCTATTCACGGCCGGGGTGTGATGCCGATGGGAGCGTCACCGTCTTGCGCGAGGGCGACGAGGTGATCGCCGGCATCGGCTGCAGCGGCGCAACCGATGAGCAAGACGGACAGTGCGCCCACGCCGCCCGAGACGCGTACGCATCCTAAGCCGATGGTGTAACTCCCCGAGGGAAGGCTGCTGATCGCGAAGGCCGGTAACCGGACGTCCCTTTGTTCCCGGTCAGGTAATTGCCTTATCGTCGGTACATGCCGACCGAGGACGAACGAGCCGGACGGCTGCTGGACGCCCAGGCCAAGGCGGTGGCGCTGTTCGACGAAGTCGTCGCGCGTGGCATCATCGCGGCGGGCCGGGGCGAGCAGGAAGCCAGCGACCAGATCAGGGACCTGGCCAACGAGATGTTCGGGACGAGCCGGCACTGGCACAAGCGCATCGTGCGGTCCGGCCCGCACACCCTGTCCCCCTACCGGGAGAACCCGCCGGACCGGATCATCGAGGCGGACGACATCGTCTTCGCCGACTTCGGGCCCATCTTCGAGGAGTTCGAGGCCGATCTCGGGCGTACCTACGTGCTGGGTGGCGATCCTGTCAAGCACCGGCTCGCCGCTGACCTGCCCGTCATATTCGGGGCGGGCCGGCGCTATTTCGCCGGCCACCCCGGTATTACCGGCGCACAGCTGTACGCCGAAGTCGCCCGGCTGGCCGGCGAGGCCGGATGGTCCCTGGGCGGCGTGCACGCCGGCCACCTCATCGGCGAGTTCCCGCACGAGAAGATCGACGGCGCCGACATCGAGTCCTATATCGCCCCAGGCAATACCACACTCATGCGCCGTCACGACAAGACGGGGCGCCTGTGCCACTGGATCCTGGAGATTCATCTCACCGACATCGCACGCCGATTCGGCGGCTTCTACGAGCAGCTCCTTGACCTCGGCTAACTGCCGTCGGGGGGTAGATCTCGAGGTCGGTGGCTTTGACGGTGAGCCATACGTGGCGGCCGGGGTCGAGGGAGAGTTCGGTGACTGCGGCGGGGGTGACGTCGGCGAGGGCGGGGGGGTGGCCGTCGAGGGTGAGCCGGATCCGGCGGAGAGGATGGTGAGCCCGGTGATGGCGCGGTCCAGGTGTTGCGGGCGCTGCTGGGGCCGGCAGCCCGAGCTGCCCGGGCGGCTCGGTGCTGACGGCAGGGTGAACCCGCCCCGGCGGACCTCCGCATCCACGACCAGGCCACCGCCGCCGCCGCCGTCACCGCCGCCGCCGCCGCCGCCGTGCTCGGGCTGGGTCATACGGCGGAGCCGCCGCGCAGCCAGTGATCACGCAGGGAGATCAGGACCACGATGGAGACCGCGAGCAGGACCAGGCTGAGGGCGATGGCGGAGTGGGCGGTTTCACGGCGAAGTAGACCGAGGACATCGCCGTGGCGGGCGTGGCCCGGTGGTGGTGAGGGTGCCGCCGACTCGCCCAGGGCCCGGGCCCAGCACAGCACCGCGCCCGCACCGAGCGACGGCGCGATCAGCGGCACCGTGACCCGCCGGAACACCGCATCCGCGCCGCCCCCAACGTCGCCGCCGCTTCCTCAAAACCCTGATCCGCGGACCGCAGCGCCCCCTCCACGGTGATGATCAGGAACGGCATGGCCACGAACGTCTCCGCCATGACCACGGTGACGGGTGACGGGGTGCGTCGGCCCGGCCGTGGTAGTCAGGCAGATGGCCGATGAACCCGGTCCGGCCGAACGCCAGGATCAGCGCCACCCCGCCCACCACCGGCGGCAGCACCAGCGGCAGCGTCACCAAGGCCCGCAGCAGCCGCTGCCCCGGGAAGCTCGTCCGGGCCAGCACCCACGCCAGCGGCACCCCGACCAGCAGCGAGATCCCCGTCGCCGTGGTCGCCGTCCACACCGACAGCACCAGCGCCTGGGTCGCATCCGACCCGGCCAGCGCCGCCCCCAGATGACCCCACGGCGCCCGGATCACCAGCCCGGCCAGCGGCAGCACCAAAAACGCCACCGCGACCAGCGCCGGCACCAGCAACGGCACCGGCACCGACCGCGGCCCGCCACCCCGCGCCGCCCGCCGCGCCCGCTCCCGCGCCGAAAGCCGCGACCCCCCAGCCCGACCCGCCACGAACCTAACCCCAGGTCACAGCGCCCGGAACCCGGGTCACAGCGCCCGGAACCCCGGTCACAACCCCGGCCGGAACCCGGGTCACGCGCCCGGAACCCGGGTCACAGCGCCCGGAACCCGGGTCACAGCGCCTGGAACCCGGGTCACGGCGCCTGGAACCCGGCCGCGGCCAGCACCTGCTGGCCCGCCGGGGACAGCACGTACGCGACGAACGCCTGCGCCGTGGCCGCCTCCTTGCTGCTGCTGACCGTCGCGATCGGGTACAGCGTCGAGGCGTTCTGGCTGGCCGGGATCACGACGCCCTTGACCTTGGTCCCGGCGCCCTTCACGTCGGTCACGTACACCATCCCCGCGTCCACGTTCCCGGTCTCGACCTGGGTCAGCGTCGCCGTCACGTTCGCCTGCAACGTGACCGGCTTGACCGTGATCCCCACGTTCTTGAACACCTCCGCCGCCAGCACCCCGCACGGCACCTGCGGCTCACACAACGCCACCTTCACCGACGACTTCGCCAGATCCTGCACCGACGTCACCCCCGCCGGATTACCCGGCGGCACCGCCACCTCCGCCGTGTTCTTCGCGAAATCCACCGGGCTGGCCGCATCATCAGCCTTCACCACCGTATCCATATTCGCCGGCGCCGCCGACGCGAACACATCCGCCGGCGCACCACCGGTAATCTCCGTCGCCAGCGTCGAACTCGCCCCGAAACTGAACTTCACCGTCACCCCCGGATGAGCCGCCTCAAACTGCCTGCCGATCTGCGTGAAACTCCCCTGCAACGACGCCGCCGCCAGCACCGTCAACGTCCCCGCCTGCAACGCCGCCGGCCCCGAACTACTCCCCGCCGCCGCCGGAGCCGACGACGAACCACTGCTGCTGCTACTGGAACAACCCGCCACCGCGACAGCCGCCAGCACGGCCCCAGTCACAACGAAACGACGCATACTCACTCCTAGATTGAATCTCGGCCGCTGTTGATCAGCTGGGCCCGGGGATCGCCGCCGGGCCGCCCGCATGATCCCCGCTCCCTCGGTAGTCTCAATGCTCCTACCCAGGTAGTAAAGATCGGCTAGCCGCGATCGCCATCACCCGGGTGGTGTTCGCCGCGCCTGGTCACGGCCCGTTATGGTCAGGCGCTGCCGGTGACCAGAAGGACACCTCTTGACATCCGCACCTCGCCATTGTGGAGCCGGGCGCGAAACGCGGCCTCGATGGCGGCGAGCGCTCGCTGGCGAGTTTGATTATCGGCGTCCCGGAGCGCCTGGCGGATGCCGCCGCCACGGGCTCTGGTCGCAGCGACCTCGGGAATCCGGTCCTCACTTATCACCAGGTAATCGGCGTGGGGCGTGATCGCGATGGAGCCGAATCCGGCCGCGCCCAGTACGGCACGGACCCGCGCGGGATCGGCCAGCGAAAACGGGCCGGGCCCATCCGGGCCGGGCACCGGCGGCGCCGACCCGGTCACCTCGGCCACCGCCACGCCAGGGACGAGCATCCACTCGTTATCGGACACGCTCTGCCAGCAGGCAAAGGACAGCGCTCCCCCCGGCCGGAGCGCCCTGCGTACGTTAGCGAAGGCGGCCACCGGGTCGGAAAAGAACATCACACCGAAGCGCGAGTAGACGGCGTCAAACCGGGCCGCGCCGAAATCGTGCACCTGGGCATCAGCGTGCACGAACTCGACGTTCCCGGCGCCGAGCCGCGCGGCCCGCTCCCGGCCCCGCGCCAGCATCTCGGCCGAGATGTCGACCCCGGCAACCTCGCCGGCAGGCCCGACCCGGGCGGCCAGCTCCAGCGTCGTCCGTCCCGGTCCGCAGCCCAGATCGATCACCCGCTGGCCGGGGAGCAACTCCAGGCGATCCATCGCCAGCTCACCTGGGGGCCCGAGCACCTCCTCCTGCTGATCTTCCAGCTCAAGCCACGTCGGCGCCTGCTCTGACCAGTACTCGGCCTGCTCGATGTTCGCGAAAGCCGGATCCCTTCCGTTCATGAGAACAGTTTCGGCCATAATCTCGGCGCCGTCGCGGGCGAACACTCTCGGCGTGGCCGACGCCAGGCTGTCGTCGGTAGCGGCCGTAATATTCGGAGTGTTCGCCGAGGCGAAGACATCGGCTTTCGCGCCGTGCTTGACCGATGTCACCAGCGAGGATCTGCCGGGCGAGAAACTGTGGGGATATACGGCGGCAGCAGTTCAGTTCACCTTGATCACCTGAAAGAGAGAGCCATGCGACTCAGTGCACGCAACCAGATCCCGGCCACGGTTACCGGCATCACGGCAGGCGAGGCCATAGCCAACGTCGAGCTCGACGCGAACGGGGTACGCCTCGTGGCATCCATCACGGTGGAGGCATGCCGCGATCTCGGGCTGGCCCAGGGCACCAGGGTCACCGCGTTGATAAAAGCGTCCGAGGTAATCCTCGCTACCGACGACTGAGGCCCTGACCGGCCGTCACCGCTTTCCCGCCCTGCCCCGCCCTGCCCCGGCCGCGGCCGGGGCAGGGCGGGGACGCACAGTCCTGGTCGAAGAAGGGCCAGACGTAAGCGCGGGTGATGTTTCCATGCCGCCCATCGTCACTGGCCAGCCTGGCTGGGCCGTTCGGTGTCCGCGTCTGCTGGCTGCTGCTGCCGGCTACGCGCCACCGCGCCGAGAATGACCCTGATCCCGAGTCCGATGATCAGGAGATCGGCGATCATCTGCGAGGTGACCACGAGCCGCGCGGCCTCGGTCTTAGCCGTGATGTCCCCGAAGCCGACCGTCGAGAACACGGTGACGGTGAAGTACAGCGCGTCGGTGTGAGTCAGCGACTGGCCGAAGCTGCGGGCGGAAATCGTGGACAGGACGAGGTAGAGCCGGCGAACAACAGCAAGAACAGCGGAACGCTGGTCGCGAGGGCTTCGACGGCCCGCAGGGCCGGGAACCGTGACCGGATGATGGAGCGGACCTGGAAGGCGACCAGCCCGACGAGCAGCACCAGGCCGAGCACCAGGATCGCGGCGGCGCCCCCGGTCGAAGTGCGGTCAAAGGGCAGCAGATAGTAGATGGTCACCAGCGCGACGGTGGATCCTAGGGCCCGTAGCGCAGAGCGCACGATCCTGCGATATGGGGGCCTGGCTTCAGGCCGTGGACCTGTGCTAGCAGACATGGGGAAAGGCTAGTGGCGGGTGCTGGCGCCCGGGTCGCCCACGACGTCGCGGACCGCGTCCCGGACCAGCGAGCCGAGCTCGGCGCTGGAGACGTGGTCGAACGCGTCCCCGGCCATGAGCAGGCCGCCCAACACCGCCCCCAGTGAGCATGCCATCCGGACCCGGTCGTGCAGTGACAGCGACGGATCGGCGAGGGCCTGCCGGAACCGCTGCTGGATGTCCTCGTGCTCGTCGTCGTGGTCCTTACGATGCAGTTTCTCCAGGGCCGCCTGGTTGCGCTCGTGCAACAGGAAGATCTTGCGCTGGGCCAGCATCTGATCCAGCACCTCATCGAGCAGCGAACCCCAGACCTCGAGCGTCACGGGCTGGTCGGCCAAGCGGGCCAGCGCGGCCCGACCGAACTCGTGCAGGCGCATGTGCAGCGCCATCAGAATCTCTTCCTTGGACGCGAAGTGGTAGTAGATCGCCGGCTTGCTGATGCCGAGCCGTGCCGCGATCTCACGCATGGACGTGCCGTCGAAACCCTGGTCGGTGAACAAGTCCAGGGCGACGTCGAGGATCCTTTCGCCGGCCTGGCGACGGCGGTGGTACGGGCGCTGGATCAGGCGGGGATCCTGACGGACACCATCGAGGTCCGCCAGCCCTCGCTGGACGATGTCTTCTTCGCGCTCACCGGCGCGGCGGAGCGCGATAGCGAAGGGGCGACAGCATGACATCCACCATCGCGCCGCGGCCGCGCGCCGCGGCCGGGACCCGGCTGGTCACCCACGGCGTGGCCGAGCGGGTCAGGAACGTGATGTCCATGACGCGCCGGAACCTGGTGCACATCTCCCGGGAGCCGATGCAACTCTCCGACGTCACGATCCAGCCGGTGCTGTTCACGGTGCTCTTCATTTTCCTGTTCGGCGGCGCGATCCCCATCCCCGGCGGCGGCAGCTACACCGATTTCATCCTGGCCGGGCTGCTCTCGCTGAACCTGACCACGTCCACCATGGGCACGGCGGTTGGCCTGGCCACCGACTTGCACGAGGGCATGATCGACCGGTTCCGTACGCTGCCGATGTGGCGGCCCGCGGTGCTGGTCGGCCGTTCCTTCGCGGACTTGCTGACGGCCTGCCTGTGCGCGCTCGTCGTCGCCGTCACGGGGCTGGCGGTGGGCTGGCGAACCAGCGCGGGCCTGCTGCCGATCATCGCGGGATTCGCCCTCGTACTGTTCTTCGCCTACTCCCTGTCGTGGGTGGCCGCATGCGTCGGGCTCAACAGTAAGAGCCCGGAGTCGGCCGCCTCGTTCGGATTCATCGTGCTGTTCCCGCTCGCGTTCGTGTCCAACGCGCTGGTGCCGACCCAGCACATGCCCGGCTGGCTGCAGGCCATCGCAGACTGGAGCCCGGTCAGCGCCGTGACCGCCGCGGCCCGCCAGCTCTGGCAGAACCCAAACCCGTCCGCGTCGATCAGCGCCTGGCCGATGCAGCACCCCATCGAGGCGTCGCTGGCCTGGTCGGTGCTGATCCTCGCCGTGGCGGCCCCGCTCGCCGCACGGTATTTCCGGCGCCGGACCACCGAATAGCTCAACCCTCCAGCAGCCCTAGTTCCCGGGCCCGGGTGACCGCCTGACCGCGGGTGGCAGCGCCTAGTTTGCGGTAGATCGAGATCGCCTGTGACTTGATGGTGTTCGGGGACAGGAACAGTTCGGCGCCGATCTCGCGGAACGACAGGTGCGTGGTGAGCAGCGGCAGCACGCGCAGCTCCGCGGTCGTCATGGCCGATGCTCCGGGGACGGATGATCCGTGCTCTTGGCCCAGCCGGACCCGGACGGCCTGGGCCTCGCTGACCAGTGTGCCCAGGTCGGGCCGGCGCTTGAGGACCCCGTCGATCTCCCGCATCAGCGTCCTGGCCCCGGCCGTGTCGGCCAGCGCGAGGTGCACGCGGGCCAGTTCGATCCGCGCCTGGACGGCAATGTGCGGAAACGCGTAGGTCAGCACAGGTCGCAGCCGCTGGGCATCGACCAGTTGCTGCTGCGCCGCCGCGACGTCTCCGCGGTGCAGGGCCACGCGGGCCTGCGCCGCGCAGACCAGGGGCGTGACGTAGCTGTCTTCGCTCCCGCCCTGGCGCAGCACGGTGTGCGCCCGCCCGGCCAGCTCCTCGGCCGGGCCCCAGTCGTCGTGCGTCATGGCCAGCAGTGACCGCTCGCACAGCGCCAGCGCCAGCACATCAGGTGCACCCAGGCCCCCGATGCTGATGACGTTCTCGAATGACGCGTCGGCGGCGTCAAGGTCACCGCAGAGGACCCGCGTAATCCCTTGCAGGAGAGCGGCCACCGGCGCCACGATGCCCGCCGCCGCGAGCCTGCGCGCCGCCTCGTCGGCGTCGGCACCCATCTGCTCGACGCCGCGTCGGCACAGCAGGGCCTGCAGCACGGCGGCCCAGGCGGCCGTGGCGGCCGTGCTTGGGCTGTCGGGCTGGGCCTGCGTCTCCTGCTGCCCGCGGTCCACCGCGTCGGCCCACCGCTCGGCCTCGACCGGCCGGCCGGTGCGCGCGGCGAGGATGGCCGCCCAGACCGCGGCCATCGAGTGCCCCGGGATACCGTCCCGGTCTTCCAGCCAGCCGAACCACCGCTGAAGAGTTGTGATCCGCCCGCCGCGGTAGGTGGGCACCGTAAGTTCTTCCACCAGGCGGCCGGCCGTACCGACGTCCGTCGCGGCGATGGAGTACTCCAGCGCCTCCTCGGGCAGGCCATTGCGGCGGCACCAGTCGGCGGCGCGGCGCCGCAGCACCGGGATCAGGCCGGGGTCGGTGCGCTCCAGATCGGCCAGCAGCATGTCACGGAACAGATGATGGTAGCGGTACCACTGCCCGCGCCGGTCCAAGGGCACCAGCAGCAAGTTTGAGCGGGCCAGCCCGGCCAGGTCCGCGCCGGAGCCGGGCGGCCCTAGCACCGCCTCGCACAGCGGGGCGCACATCCGGTCCAGCACCGCGGTCCAGGTCAGGAAGACCCGCTGGGACGGTGGAATCCGGGCCAGGAACTCTGCCTCCACGTACTCGCTCACCAGCCGGTCGTCCCCGCCGAAGGCCGCCGCCGCCCCCGGCAGCGAACCGCCTTCCCGCAGGTACAGTGCCGCCAGGTACAGGCCAGTCGGCCAGCCTTCGGTGCGCCGGTACAGCTCGGCCAGCTCATCGGCGGCCAGCCCGACGCCCGCCTCCCGCAGCAGCCAGTCCGCCTCCAGCCGGGTGAGCGAGAGGTCAGCCGGCCCGATCTCCAGAATCCTGCCCTCGGCACGCAGCCGCGCGGTCCGCAGCGGCGGCTCGGCCCGCCCGGCCAGGACCAGCCGGGAGCGGTCCGGGACGTGATCGGCCAGCACCGACAGCGCGGCCCGGCATTCCTGGTTGTGCAGGACGTGCACGTCATCGAGGACCAGCGCGACCGGCGTGGTCATGGCCGCGAACGCGGTACCCAGCCGCGGCACGACCGAGCCGGGCACCGAACTGGCCGGGGAGGCCAGCGCGTCGAACACTCGCTCGCCCACCGGCTGCACCGCATCCAGCGCCTCGGCCACGTAGCTGAGCAGGACCTTCGGGTCGTTGTCATTCTCGTCAACCGACACCCAGGCGAAGGACTGGCCGTTGCGCTCGGCCCACTGCGCCAGCAGCGTGGTCTTCCCGTAGCCCGACGGTGCCACCACGGAGACGATCCGGTGTGGGTTGGTCTGCGCCAGCCGCTCGATCAGAGGTAGTCGCAGGATCGTCCCGGGCCGCGCCAGCGGACGCCGCAACTTGGACGCGACAAGGTCGGGCATCGGCCCGTTTCCGCGGTATGACCGGCCGGACCGCGCCAGCACATCGCCGTCGACCAAGGCCCCCACAGCCGCCCGCCTCCCGATACCTGGCCACCATATCTTGATACAACGCCCTCAACCAGTTCAAGCTGGCGCCTGTGCTCGGATGCCGGGGCGTCAGATTACCGTGGGCGTCCAGGTCAGCACCGAGATCTCCGCGTCCCGCAGCTGCTGGAGGACGCGGTTCTCGCGCCCGTACCCGAGCGGGCTGAAAAAGAACGTGTCGAGCGGGAACCAGATTCCTACCCACACCAGCACCCACCCCGTGGTGCCGAACACGAGGTTGGTGTTGCCGGCCGGGCCCACCAGCTTGTCGGTGAAGATGACCATGAGGTAACCGAGCACGACAATGGGCACGCCGACCCACAAAGACCGAAGCCCGGCCAGCCGGACCGCACGCCGCTCGCGCCCGTTATAGCTGATGCGCTGGTCGCAGTAGCGACGCAGAGCCACGCTGAGCCGGTCAGCCAGGCCCTGGGCGACCTCCGAGGGGGGCAACGAGAGCTCGAGCCGGACCGGCGCCCGGATGCGCTGCGAGCGGAGCACGCTGATGCAGTACTCGACCCCGGTGAGGTAGTTGCGGTATTCGGAAAACAGGTCGGTCTGGGCCAAGGCGAACATCTCCTCGGCGTGGTTGAGCCGCAGCTCGATGACCTGCCCCCGCCCGCGGCCCATCGCACCACTCTAGCCAACAGGCCGGCCGGTAAATCTGGCACTTCCAGCCCCGCTGAGTTACCCGGAACACATCCGGCCGGGGACGTACGGCAGGGCCGTTCCGGCCCCAGGCTGTGAGAAACTCGTGGGAGTTCAGGCAATGGACGAACAGGAGACGACAGTGGCCAGCGCAACAACGATGCCCGCCATCACGCATGTCGCCGTGACCGTAACTGACCTCGCGACCAGCGAGGTGTGGTACACGAAGGTGCTGGGCGTCAAGCCTGTGCTCGACGAGGACACCGGCCCCTTCCGGCACATCGTCTACCGGGTCGGGAATACGGTGCTCGGGTTGCACGGCTTCCCCGACCTGGTCAGCACGGAGCCCTTCAACGAGCGCAGGCCAGGCCTGGACCACATCGCGTTCGGCGTCGCGAGCCGCGATGAGCTCGCCGAATGGGCCGCCCGGCTGGACGAGCTGGGCGTCGCTCACGGCGACATCGTGGACGCCAGCTACGGCTCCGGCCTATCGGTCCGCGACCCTGACAACATCGCGCTCGAGTTGTTCGCTCCGCCCTCGTGACCCGCCGACGGTGAGCCCCTGCTGGTCTGGCGCGGGGCGGCGGATCCGGCGGTCAGCTTGGCGATTTAGCCGCGGCGCACGGCCAGGGCGTCGGCGATGTCCGCGCCGCCGCCGGCGCGGTGGACGATGACCGGGTTGAGATCCAGTTCGGCCAGCTCGGGGGTGGCGGCGGCGATGACAGAGACTGCGGCGGCCAGTTCGCAGAAGGCGGTGGCGTCCAGTGGCGCAGCGGCGCCGGACTTGAGCGCGGTCCCGCAGCGCAGCTCGGCCACGGCCGCCCGGACCTGCGCCACGCTGGCCGGGGCGGGCAGGACTTGGACATCGCTCAGAGCCTCGGCCTCGCTGCCGCCACGGCCAACCGTCAGGAAAACACCCAGAGCCGGGTCCCTCGTGATCCCGATGAGCATCTCGAGGCCCGCGTCGACCATCTTCTCGACCAGAAGGCCGGCCACGTTCGCGGAGCCGACCAGCGCGTCGGCGTGGCCGGAGATCTCTCGGTACGCGGACCGCACGTCAGCCGCTGAGGTGAGGCGCAGCGCGAGCACGCCTTGCTCGCTCTTGTGCGGCAGCGCGGCGGCCTGCGCCTTGAGCACGACCGGATACCCGATCGACTCGCTGGCCGCGACGGCGGCGTCAGGGTCGGTGACGAGGCGGGCGGGCGGTATCGAAAGGCCGCACTCGGCCAGCCACGCCTTCACTTGCGCCTCGTACAGCACGGCCTGTTCCGGGCCGGCCTCGGGCAGAGATGCGACCGGGCGGCCCGGCTCTGGTGCGATGAGGACGGTGCTGCGCAGCGGCAAGTCGGCCAGGATCCTGCTCGCGCGGGCCACCCCGGCCTGGCTGACCAGGACGGGGAGTCCCTGCTCAGCGAAGGCGTCGGCCACGCCGTCGGCGGGCTGGGTGTAGGAGTAGACGATCAGCGGTTTGCCGAGCTCGCGAGCCGCGTGCCCCAGCCGTTCAGCGTTTTCCTTGCCGAGCTCAGAGTTCATCAGGGAGGTGACCATCACGACGAGGTCGATGTCGGCGGAGCGCCCCACCAGCGAGAGGACGCGGGCGACGACCTCCGGGCCGCCGGCTCCGGCGGTGATGTCGACCGGGTTGCGGGTGCCGGCGTAGTAGGGCAGCAGCGGCCTGAGCTGGTCCTGGATGCTGGCCGCGAGCTCCGGGACGGCCACGTTGAACTCGCGGAGCGCATCGGTCATCCACGTGCCCGCACCTCCTGAGACAGTGATGACCGCCGCGCGGTTCCCGCCCGCGGCCTGGAACCGCGCCAGCACAGCCAGCACGTCGAGGAATTCCGCGATGTCGGTTACCTCGACAATCCCGGCCTGCCGGAAGAGCGCGCTCCACAGGCGGCTCGGCCCGGCGATGTGACCGGTATGTGACACGGCGGCTTGGCGAGCCTCGGGCGACCGCCCCATTTTCGCCGCGACGATGGCCTTGCCGGCCGCCGCGGCCTGCAGGGCGAGATCACGCAGGCGGAGCGGCTCGTCGAGGCCCTCGAGGAACAGCCCGATGACCTGGGTATGCTCATCGGCGATCAGGTACTCGACATACTCCACCACGCCCAGGTCGGTCTCGTTACCCGTGCTGACCACGTAGGAGAAGTCGATGCCGCGCGCCAGGCCCTGATTCATGATGCCGAAGCCGAGGCCCCCGCTTTGCGCCACGATGGCGGCGTTCCCCGGCCGTGGCCGCTGCCGGAGGCCACGGCTGTAGTCGATGGTAGGGCTGAAGCCCAGGGCAATGTCGTCGATGAGGTTGTAGATTCCCTCAGCGTTCGGGCCGCTGATGCGCGTGCCCCGGGCGGACACGACCTCGCGCAGCTGCCTGGCCGCGGCCGCCCCGGCGGTATCGCCGGCGGCCTCGTCGAATCCGGAGGAGATGATGTAGGCGGCAGGTATGCCGACGTCGCCGCACTCCTGAATAACAGCGGCGACGCGCGAGGCCGGCACGCACACCAGGGCCAGGTCCACGGGCTCGGGAAGGTCTTTGACACTGGGGTAGCACGGCAGCCCGCCCAGGGTCTCATGCCGGGGGTTGACCAGGTAAATGGGCCCGGCGTACTTGTGCTGCTGCAGAATCGTGAGCGGACGGCCGCTTGGCGTGTTCGGGTCCTCCGATGCGCCGATGATCGCGATGCTCGATGGGGCGAGGAAGCGCCGGACGGTCTCCATCTCGGCCACGGTCATGACATGTCACTCCAAACTGCAAGGCCTGCCCGCCTCCTACATTCCGCGAATTCCGCCCCGGCGGCAAGACCCGTTGCCCGCGGAGCCGACGCCGGGGATCGATGTCGCGAGCACACCAGCGCCGGCCCTTGTTGACAGCCGGTAATGTGCGTGGTTCGCTCAGCACAACCTGGGCCTGCCGCGCGCGGACTATCCCGGCCGGAGACCGCCCCGCCCCGGCAGCGGCATAGCGCGACGGTACCCCCACCGGGACGAGTGCACCCCCGGAATAGTCCGTTCATTCCGTGCTGAACGGCGTGGCCAGCAACGACAGCCCTTAATCCTGAGGCAGCGGAGAGGCAGGCAGCAGTATGAGCATCTATACGGTCGGCGACTATCTTCTCGGCCGGCTGCAAGAGCTGGGTGTCCGTCACCTGTTCGGCGTGCCCGGCGACTACGTGCTCGGCTTCAACGCGCAGATCGAGGCCACGCCCGCGCTGAGGTGGGTGGCTAACTGCAATGAGCTGAACGCAGCGTACGCGGCCGAAGGCTACGCCCGGGTCCACGGGGTGGGTGCGTTCGTCGTGACCGGCGGCGTCGGTGACCTCGGGGCCGCCGGTGGAGTCTGCGGGGCACTCGCCGAGCGCAGCTCCGTCGTGGCTATCTCGGGTGTCCCCGGCGCCTCCCGGCCGAGGGCGACGCACCACACCGCGGGCGACGGCGATTTCAGCCGGTTCGAGCGAATTTACCGCGAGATCACCGTGGCGCACACCACGCTGACCGCCGACAACGCCGCCGCCGAGATCGACCGGGTCCTGGCCACCTGTGTGGCCGAGCACGGGCCGGTCTTCATCGCCCTGCCCGCGGACGTTGCGCCCGCCGAGATCGCCCCGCCGGCCGGCCGCCTGCAGCTGCGGCCAGTACCGGACGCGGACCTCATCAGCCAGCTCACCGCGGCCATCACCCGGCGCCTGGCCGCCGCCACCCGGCCTGTTGTCCTCATCGACGCCGGCGTCCGCCAGGCCCGGCTGGCGGAGCCGGTGGCCACCGCCCTGGCCGCTGGCGCCATCCCGTGGGCGGTCACCGCGCCCGCAGCAGCAGACCTGACCGGCCCGCCGGGGCCGGGCTACCTCGGGGTCTACCCCGGCGGGTTCGGGCACCGGCCGGCCGTCGAGGTCGACGACGCCGACCTGCTGATCCGCCTGGGCGTGCGCCGGGCAGAAGGAGCCGCTCCCCGGGCCACCGAAGGCCTGGCCGACGCCGCCTTGGCCGGCGCCGCCTTGATCGACATCACCGAGGCCCGGACGAGCGTCGGTCCCGACACGTTCGACGTGCCCATGGACCAAGCAGTGCAGGCCCTGGCCGATGCACTGCCGGTGACGGCCCAGCCGGGCGGCCGCCCGCCAGCGGCCGCCCGGCCGGCCAATGATCGGCCCACCGCGCCGGCCGACGGCGCGCTCACCCAGGACGTGTTCTGGGAAAACTTCTGGGACTACCTCCAGCCCGGCGACGTCGTGGTGTCCGACGTCGGATCGGGGAACTTCCCGATAACGTCGGGATCCCGCCCCGACGGGGTCACGTTGCTGAATCAGAAGACATGGGCGGCCATCGGCTGGGCGCTGCCCGTTGCGCTCGGCGCAGAGCTCGCGGCACCCGACCGCCGCCACGTCGTGGTGATCGGCGACGGGGCGATAGCCCTGACCGTCCAGGAGCTGTCAACCATCGCCCGGGAAGGCTGCGCGCCCTTGGTCGTGGTGGTCAACAACGGGGGCTACCTGATCGAGGACCTGGCGATGTACGGCCAGCATCTCGACTGCGACGACATCTGGGTCTGGGACTACCCGGCCCTGGCCGAAGCCCTTGACGACCGCGGCCGTTATAAGCCGCTGGGTCTGCGGGTCACGACGGCGGCCGAGGTCCCCGCCGCGCTCGACCAGGCCGCCAAGGCTCAACGGGAGGGCCGCATGGTCGTCCTCGACGCGGTATTCGATCGCTACGATATGCCGGCGTCGATGAAAGCCATGCACCAGGCACGCATCGCCGCGGTAGACCAGGCGGCGCCCGCCGCCGGAGCGCAGGCATCCCGTTGACCATGACGACAAAGCCGGGTTCGGCGCACATTTTCGCGGATTCGGCGGTGCTGTTGGGCTGAGGGTTGCCCTGGCCGCCTGGACCTTGCGACGATTGTGACTTGCGGAGCTGGACTATTCCGGCTCGGGCAGGAGGCGGACGGCGTGCTCGCGCTACTGACAGACGAACAGGTCATGCTGGCGGGCATGGCTCAGGATCTGGGCCGGAAGCTGGGACTGGCTAATCCGGCGGATCTTGACACCGCGGACCCGGCGGCCTGCTGGCAGGAGCTGGCGCGGGCCGGGCTCCTGGGTTTCCGGATCCGGGATGAGGCCAGGCCGGCCGCCAGCGGAGTCGAGGTCGCGGTGGTGAGCGAGGCGATGGGGGCGGCGCTCGTGCCGGTCGCCTACGTGATCTCCGGGGTCCTGGTCCCGGAACTGCTGGCCGCGGCGGCCGCTCCCGCCTCGCTCCAGGCGGACGTGGCCGGGGGACGCACCATCGTCGGCCTGGCCATGCGCTGCGACCTGACCGGCGTGGCCTCCGCCGCGGACCTGCCCGATGCCGTGCTGATCGGCACGCCCGGTTTCCGGACGGTCCTCGCTCGTGCCACCGGGTCAGGCGAGCTCATCAGCGTCCCGGCCGATGATCACAATCTCGAGCGCCTGGATTCGGTGGAGCTGTCCATTCCGCTGTACCGCCTGCGTGAGGCCGGGGGGCTCGGGTCGGCCAGGCTGGGCCGCTCGCCGTCGCCGGACGCCATGGACCGGTGGCTGGCCCTGGGGCTCAGCGCGCTGGCCGCGGAGATGACCGGCGCCGCCGAGGCGGGGCTGCGCGGAGTGGTCGAGTACAGCAAGACCCGCGAGGCGTTCGGTGTTCCCATCGGGACCTTCCAGGGCCTGCAGCACATGGCGGCCGACGCCTACGTGGCCTGCGAGGGCCTGCGCAGTACCAACAACCATGCCTCCTGGGCGGTCGACGAGGAAGAGCTGCAGGACGCGCTGCTGGCCGCCCGGGTGGTCAAGGCCTACGCGTGCCGTCAGTTCCTGGGCGTGGCCGAGACCGTGATGCAGATGTACGGCGGAATCGGCCAGACGTGGGAGCACATCGCGCACTTCTACGCTCGGCGGATCCTGCTGGACCGGTACCTGCTCGGTGACGCGAAAGTCCAGCTGGCGGCCATCGCCGACCGGCGTCTGGCCCGTCTGCCGGGCGCTTCGTAGCCCGCCGACGGCAACCAGGCCCAGGGACCAAGGAGGAACGATGGATTTCCGCGACACCCCGGAACAGGCGGACTACCGGGCCAAGACGCGGGCGTGGCTGCAGGAGCACTGCCCGGTGCCTTTCCCGCGCGCTGGCCTGCTTAACGGCGGCCCCCTGGATGAGGTCGCCGACCCTCAGCAGATCGAGCAGCGGCACCGGGAATGGCGCCGGCTGCTCTACGACGCGGGATATACCCTCCAGTCCTGGCCGGCGGAGTGGGGCGGCGGCGGCATCAGCCCGATCTATGACGCCATCTTCAACGAGGAAGCCTCGGCGGTCGGCGCTCCCGGCTTGCGGGGGATGTACCTCGAACGGGTCGTGATGATGGCCGGGACGCCCGAGCAGCGCGAGAAATTCGTCATTCCCACCATGCGCGGGGAGCTCGACTGGTGCCAGGGGTTCAGCGAGCCCAGCGGCGGCTCTGACCTCGCGGCGCTCAAGACCAGGGCCGTGCTCGACGGCGATCACTACGTCGTCAACGGGGCCAAGCTGTGGACCAGCGGAGCAGCCACCGCCGACTGGTGCTTCCTGCTGGCGCGCACCGAACCCGACGCGCCGAAGCACAACGGCATCTCCATCTTGTTCGTCGACATGCGGAGCCCCGGAGTCAGGCCCGGCGCGGTCATGACCAGCGACCGCGGTGTCCACACCGGCGAGTGCGGGTTCGAGGACGTCATCGTCCCGGCCGAGAACCGGATCGGCGAGCCAGGCGCGGGCTGGCGGCTGGCCATGCAGGCGCTGGCCTACGAGCGAGGACCCGGCGACATCGGCGTCATGCCGGGCTACCGCTCGGAGCTGCGCATCCTCGAGGACGTCGCCCAGGAACGGGGCCTGGCCGGCGACCCGACCATCCGCGAGGAGCTGGCCTGGGCCTACGTCGTGGGCGAGGTCTTGAACTATGACTCGCTGAAGCAGCTGTCCTTGCGCGTGTCCGGCCGCATGCCCGGCATGGAGGGATCAGTCGGGAAGCTGCTGTGGTCGGCCACCGTCCAGGAGATCGAGCACGTCGCCCTGGACGTGGTCGGGCCGGACGCCGTGACGGGCCGCCGTCCCGGCTGGTGGTCCAGCTACTTCCGGTCCCGCCCGGCCAGCGTGTTCGGCGGCACAGAACAGATCCAGCGCAATATCGTCGCCCAGCGCCTGCTCGGAATGCCTCGCGGCCGCTGACCCGGCGGCCAGCCGCGACCACGCCCGGCTCCGCTGACACCCCGCCGGGTCGCGCTACGCACAGGAAAACATCGGGCACCTTGCGTAACATCTGAGTCGTGATCAATTTTGGTCAGGCAGAATTGGCCGCTGGCCATTCTCGGCCCGAGATTAGTTGTCTCGGGTCAATTGTGTCGGGTCAATTGTCTGAGGTCAATTGCCTGGGGTCAATTGCCTAGGCGCATTTGCCTGGGAGCATTTGCCGGGAAGCAATTGCCCTAGAGGCAATCCTTTAGGGCAATTTCTGAGATAAAGGGTTGACATTCCGCCCGGCGCATCTAACAATCCCATTAACGCAGCTGTGACTTTCGCGAATCTGGCCTCTGCCAGGAGTCACGTGCCGAGAATTTCGTTGCAGCTTCGCCGTCACCTGCCCGCGGCAAGGGCAAAGATGCCGATGCCGTCCGTACCCGCTGGCCCACGCCTAACCCGGCGTCGGCCCCCGGTTAATTCAGCATGGCCGGCTGCGACCCGGGCAGCCTCGGCATCTGCAGCAAAGGCGCCATAATTCCCCAGCTTTACCCCGTCATCCCCCTGAACCGGATGGCAGCAAGGAGAACCGTAATGGCACAAGATACGGCGGGAGCAGCCGCCGCTGGCGGCGGCACTCTGGTCATTCCCGGCGAGATGGCGGCCCGGGTGGACCGCCTGCCCATGAGCTTGATGGCCTGGGAGATCTGCCTGATCGTGCAGGTGGGCTGGGCGACCGCGGCGGCGACGGACGGGATCGCCGCCCGGCTGTACCCGTTCGTCTGGCTGCCGGCCAAGGTCGTCACCCACTCCCAGTACAACGTCCTGTACGCCCTGCAGGCCGGGATCAGCATCCTGATCGGCGGCTACGCCCTCGGCTGGCTGGCCGACAAGATCGGCCGGCGCCCGGCCCTGATCCTGTCCGCGACGCTGGCCGGGGTGTTCATCTGGCCCTTCGCGTACGTGACGAACTACCCGGCCTTGTTCCTCCTGTCGATCGCCGACACGCTCGGGTTCGCCGGGTTCCTGGCCATCAACGTCGTGTACATGAGCGAGATCATGGGCCCGAAGATCCGGCCCCGGATCATGATGGTCAGCCAGGTCGTCTGCATCTTCCTGCTCCTGGTCGTGCTGACCGGCATCGTCCCGCACTACATGTTCCCCGGCCAGTACAAGCAGTACCTGTGGATCCTGGCCGCGCTGAACATCCTGATCGCCATCGCGCTGTTCTTCCGGATGCCCGAGTCGCCGCGCTGGCTGGAGGCCCGGGAACGCCGCGATAAGGCCCGCCAGATCATGGAGCGGATGGAGGCGCGGGCCAGCCGGGGCGGCCGCATCGCCCTAGCCGATCCAGACCTGGCGCCGCACCAGGTGGTGGCCGAGGAGAAGACCAGCTGGCTGGCCGTGTTCGGCAAGCGGTACGTGCTCGTCACCACATTGCTGCTGGTGGTGATGGTGCTGGGCTACGCCGGCATCGTCTACGGCGGCGCGAGCCAGGCGTTCTTGTTCCTGGCCGAAAACCGCGGCTACACCCCCGGCGGCGTCTTCGCCCTGGTCGCGTGGTCCGGAGTGGCGGCCTCCATCGTCTACCTGCTCAACGCGTTCTTCGGCGACCGGTTTGAGCGCAGATGGACCCAGCTCTTCGGCGCCATCTTGTTCGCCGGCGGCTGGTGGGGCGTCTACGCGGTACACAGCACCGTGTGGGTGGACACCTTCTACATCATCGCGACGGTCGGCACCATCTTGTGGCTCTGGAGCATGTACGTGTACATCCCGGTCAATTACCCGACCCGGATGCGCTCGCTGGGTACCGGCTGGACCGACGGCGTGGGCCACCTCGGCGCCTGGGGCGGCGTCCTGATTGCGGGACAGCTCTACATGGTGACCGCACCCCGCAGCTTCATCATCTTCATCACCATCCCGTGCGCGCTCATCCCGGGCATCCTGCTCGCGATCTTCGGGAAGAACCAGCGCCGGCGCGCGCTCGAAGAACTGTCCCAGTAGACGCTGGGCCAACAGACGCTGGGCCGTCGGCCGGGCTGTTAGGCCACCGGCTCTTTCCCGAGGTGTCTCCGGCGGCCACAGACAGGGTGTCACCGGCGGCCCAGCCCGCACCGTGGCCGGCCTCCCGTCATGAGGATCATGACGGGAGGCCGGCGCAAACCCGGCCGCCGACGGGCGCAGCCAGCAGACCACGACCCAGGAAAAAGGAAGGCCGATGAGTGACAGCCAGACCGTCACCATCCCTGCCCCGGAACGGGCAGGAAGAGCAGAAACGCGGGCCGTTCGGCTCCTCAAAGCGCTGGCGCAGGACCCGGAACCACTGTCAACACCCGCCCTGGCCAGCCTCCTGGCCGAATCAGGCCAGCGCCGCAGGCTACTGTCCTCGTACGACCGGGCTCTCCACCGGCACGAGCGAGCCGGCCATGTAGAACGAGCAGGCCACGCGCCCAAAGGACGCGGCCGGCCCGCCATCATCTGGCGCATCACCAGCGCGGGCCGCGACTGGCTCGACGACCACGACAAAGCACCATCTCTCGCGGCGGCCGCCGCCGCCGAAGCACGACGCAAGACCGAGCAGGCACAGCGCACGGCCACCGAACGGGACCACGCACTGGACGAAGCCCGCGCCACCTTCAACCGGCAGACTCCGCGGCTCGGCCGCAAACGCGCCGCTCACCGGCTAAGAGATCTCGGCTGCACCCTCGACCAGATCGGCGCGGTCTTCCATGTCAGCAGAGAGAGGATCCGCCAGGACCTCCTCTGGGACCCGGCCGTGCGTGCGGCGGCATACGAGAGCAGTACTTCGTGATACGTGATGTGTCCGCTCCCAGTGCGGCTCCGCCGCTGGCCGCTGCGCGTGCGGTCCTGACGGCATTCTCGGCGTCTTTCACCCGGTCATATCGAGCTCGGCTGGACATTTCGCCGCGCCGGGCGGGCGTGTACTGTCATGTGGTAGTGGATCTGCTCCGGACCCCGGCAGCACAGGAGTTACTGCCTGGTGGTGAGTTAAGTGAGCAGTCCTGGGAATCCTGATACTGGACCTGGTGTCCGTCTGGCCGAGGTCCCCGCGCCGCGGCTGAAACCTCGCCGTGACCCATGGCTGCGCATGGGAGCTGTGGTCGGGATGCCATTCCCGCTGGCCGGGCAGCCCGGCCATGGCAGAACGGCATTCGTGCGGCGTCAGCCGGACCGCATCGTGGACGGCCGCATTGAAGGCGGCTACACGGGCGTGTTCGAGTTTATCTGTCCTGGCTGCGGCGATAATCCTTATGTCGATTACTCTGAGGTCCCGTCGCGGCTTCAGTGGCTTCGCGGGCCGTTCACCCTAGAGGCGGCCCTGGAGGCGTATGACAAGCACCTCGCTCCCCTTGCTGGCCCCAATGGCGACAGCGCCGGAGCAAGACCGCGGTCAGGCCGGGAGGGCTGACCGTCAGCTACAGCAGGGCGGGGCGATGTGAGAGAGGAACCACGATGAGTGAGGTCAGCGAGCAACCGCTTGAGGACAAGGAGGAACTATTCGTCCAGACCGCCGCGGCACGCATGGACGCCGCTAACGTGATCCGATTGCGGCGGGTGGTCCTCGGGCTCGCGCGGCGGCTGAATGCCGCCTCGGTTGGGGAAGGGCTGACCCCGGCCCAGGCGTCGGTGCTCGCCGTCGTCGCCAACCGTGGCCCGCTCGGTCTCGCCGAGCTGAGCGAGATTGAGGGTCTCAACCCGACCATGCTGTCCCGGGTCGTCGGCAAGCTCGATTCCTTCGGCCTGGTCCGGCGACGGCGCGATCCGGACGACTACCGCGCCGCCCGGGTCGAGGTCACCCCCGACGGGGAGGAGGCCTGGCAGCGCCTCTCGGCGGAGCGAACCGAGATCATCTCCGAATGCGTGGTTTGCCTTCCCGCCGAGCAGGAGGCTGCCCTTGTCGCGGCGCTGCCCGCGCTGGAAAACCTCTCCGAGAGCCTGCAGGCGGCGCTCCGGCGCGACCGGAAAAGCCGGGACGACCAGGCCGGCTGACCGTAACGCGTCCCGGCCTGCAGTGACCACCGGCAGCTAGAGCCATCGGGCGTCCTCCGCGCGTTCACTGCGGAGCTAGCTGGCTGCTGGGACGGTCGTGGATACTGGTGCGCGAACAGGGCCGGCTTCACGATGCACTAACGGCTATATGGGAGGCGATCGCCAGCTGGCCGCCGAGCTGCAGCGCCAAGCGGTGCGGCTGGTGCTCGCCGGGGAGATCGGCCAGGTCCGCGACATGCTCGCGGCCGTCAGCGACCCCGGCGGGACGCCGGAATACCACCGCACCGTGCACGAGGCCGTTACCGCAGCCCAGGCCGTCCTGGCGGGGGCGCCTGCTAATGATCAACCGCTCGCCGAGGAGGAGTGATAGGTAAGGCCATCGGGGGATCGCTGCCGCTCGCGGTGGGAATCGCGCTCAGCCCGATCCCGATCATCGCGGTGGTGCTCATGCTGACCAGCCGCAAGGCCAAGGTCAACGGCCCGGCATTTATCCTGGGCTGGCTGATCGGCCTGGGCATCGTCGGAGCCATCGTCTTGTCCGTGGCCGGGGCGGGCGGGGCCAGCAGGTCCGGCTCCCCGGCCACGTGGGTGAGCTGGGTCGAGATCGCGCTCGGCGTCCTGCTGCTGCTGGTGGCGGCCCGCCAGTTCCGTTCCCGGCCGCGCGGAGACGAGGAGCCGCAGATGCCGAAATGGATGGCCACGATCGACAAGACGACCCCGCCCGCGGCGCTTGGCCTGGCCGCCCTCCTGGCCGGCGCGAACCCCAAGAACCTGCTGCTCGCGGTCGGCGGCGCCGCCGCGATCGCCCAGACCGGCATCCCCGGCGGCCAGCAGGCCATCGCCTACCTGATCTTCGCCCTCATCGGCACGCTCGGCGTGGGCATCCCGGTCGGCATCTACTTCGTCATGGGCAAGCGCTCGGAGAACCTGCTGGCCGGGCTGAAGGACTGGATGAGCGCACACAACGCCGTTATCATGTCCGTCTTGTGCGTGATCATCGCGGCCAAGTTCATCGGCGACGCGATCAGCTCCCTGGCCAGTTAGGTACCTCTCCGGCCGGTACGCCAGGAGCAATGAGGAGGTGCGGGTGTCTGCGCCAGCTGGGAACGGGTCGTATGAGTTCGCGGGCGGCTACCCGACACCGGAGACGGTGCGGCGTGCCTATGACGAGGCGGACCTGAACCGTGCCGTTCAGGCGTACCGGTTCTTCTACCCCAGTGTGTCGATCATGGCGACCTGGAAGGGGAACCTGCGGGCGGGCATGGTGGAGAATAAGGTGTTCGGGCTTCTGGAGGGCACGCCGAAGCAGTTCGTGTTCACCCCGAACTCCGACACCCCCTACTCGGGCCTGCCGCTGGATGTCAGTGACGGGCCGATGGTGCTGGAGTTGCCGCCCGGGCCGCTGATGAGCACCATGAACGACCTGAACCAGCGGTGGGTCATGGACATGGGGCTGCCCGGGCCGGACCAGGGCCGCGGCGGCAGGCACCTGGTGCTCCCGCCCTCCTATGACGGCGAGATACCTGAGGGCTTCAACGTCGGCCGCCCGACCACCAATCGGGTGCTAGTGCTGCTGCGGGCGCTGCCCCGGGGCAAGGACATGACCGGGGCGATCGAGCTGATGAAGTCGGTGAAGGTGTACCGGCTCGGCGCGGTCCCGGTGGAACCTGAGTGGGTGGACCTGACGCAGAAGGCCGATGAGGACTTCACCCCGGTCCCGTGGGAGGACAACCTGACCTACTGGGAGGTCCTGGCCGAGCTGATCAGCAGCGAGCCGCCGTTCAGCGAGTTCCGGGCGCACTACGGCGACCTGGCCGAGCTCGGCATCGCCCGCGGCCGCCCGTTCCAGCCCGATGAGCGTATGCGCGGCATCCTGACCCACGCCGCGGTGATGGGCCACGCCCAGCTGGCCGTCCAGTCATTCGCCGACCGCCGGCCCGACCGGGTGGTGTGGCCAGGAACCCAGTGGGAGTGGGCGGTGCTGCGCCCGGAGAACGGCACCTTCGACACCCCGGACTACGCCGACGTGTACGCCCGGCAGAAATGGTTCTACCAGGCCCAGATCGAGTCACCCGCCATGTTCGCCCGCGCCCCCGGGGCCGGGTCGCTGTACTGGCTCTGCACCCGGGACGGCACGGGCGCCTATCTCGACGGCGGCAAGTTCTACACCCTGGACGTGCCGCAGCCTGTCCCGGCCAAGCTGTTCTGGTCGCTGACCGTTTATGACGCGCGCACCCGCAGCGAGATCCGCGCCGACCAGGGCCAGGCCGCGATCAGGTCCCTGTTCGAACTCGCGGGCACATCCGCCGACCACCCGGTCCGGCTGTACTTCGGACCCGAACCGCCTCCCGGCGGGGCAGCCGATGGCACCTGGATTCAGACCCTGCCGGGCGTCGGCTGGTTCGTCTACTTCCGGATCTACGGTCCCGAGGGCCCGGCGTTCGACAGAACCTGGCAACTGCCCGACTTCCAGGCCAGCTAGCAGAGTGAGCTGTTCCGGATATCAACATCAGGGCGCAGACTATGGAGGCGAGTGGCATGCGGTTCGGCCTGCCGGGGGGACGCGGAGATCTGGATCCGGGCAGCGCGGTGCCCACGTTGGAGCTGGCGCGGGTGGCCGATGAGCTCGGGTATGAGTGCCTGTGGTTCGGCGAGCAGCAGCTGAACGCCGCCGGTGCCCGTTTTCAGCGCTCGCCGGTCGTGGTCGCCGCGGCTGCGGCGGCGGTCACCAGGCGGATTCGTCTCGGGTTCTCGTTTCTGCTGCCCGCACTTCACGATCCGGTCCGGCTCGCCGGGGACATCGCGACGCTGGACATGCTGTCGGGTGGGCGGGTGAACCTCGGCGTGGGCTGGCCTGATCCACGGCTCCCGAACACCCTCGCCGGGCCCGGCGAGGCGGAGGCAACGCTGCCGGATCGTCTGGACACCATCCTCGGCTACTGGGCCGGCCGTCCGCTGGTGGCCGACGGCGTCGACTATGAGATCGCGTCGACGCGGCAACAGCCGCACCCTCCGGTGTATGTCGCACCGCGTGACGACGATGCCATCAAGTGGGCTGCGGGGCGGGGGTACGCGCTGGTGGTTCCCGGCGCCTACAAGCCGTCGTCGGTGCGCCGTTGCCTGGAGCTGTTCGGCGCCAGCGGCGGCGATCCGGGCGAGGTCCCGGTCGAGCGTTTCTGCCTGATCGCCGAGTCAGATGCCGAAGCGCGCCGGCAAGCGCAGCCGCTCGTCGAGCGCCTCACCGGTCAGCTCTCCCGTTCCGCGCCGCAGCGCGTCCGGCCGGGCACAGACGACGAGGATCTCGATCCGGAGCGCTTCCTTCGCGATACGGCGCTCGTGGGCAGTCCCGAGACGGTGGCCCGCCGGGTCGCCGAGCTGCGCGATGAACTCGGTGTGCAGTACGTCAACCTGCGCCCTTCGATCGGCGGGAACTGCCCGCCCGCGTTGCAGGCCATCACGGTTGAGCTCTTCGCCACCCAGATCATGCCGGGCCTTGCTACGCCCGACTCGTGAGCGGCCAGCGGCGCACAGCCGCACGCAGTGTTCAGGATTCCAGCAGGCTCTGTGGTCAAGTTAAGCTTGGCACGACGGGATCTTCACATGGACCACATCGCTAGCTGCACGGTTCCGGCGCCGGCGGCCAGCGCACAGCAGGAAAGCCGCAGGACGGCCGGACCGGCCCAAGGGATGGCACGTGAATCACGAGGACGACCTCATCGACACGGCAGAGATGTACCTGCGTTCGGTGCTGGAGCTCGAGGAAGACGGCGTCGTCCCACGGCGGGCCCGTATTGCCGAACGGCTCGGGCATAGCGCGCCGACGGTATCGCAGACCACAGCCCGGATGCAGCGTGATGGCTTGCTGACCCTCACCAGCGACCGGCAGATCGAGCTCACCGCGGCGGGCCGGTCGGCGGCGATCCGGGTCATGCGCAAGCACCGGCTGGCCGAGTGCCTGCTGGTCAGTGTCCTTGGCCTGGAGTGGCACCTGGTCCACGAGGAAGCGTGCCGGTGGGAGCACGTGATGAGCGAGACGGTGGAACGCCGGGTGCTCGACGTGCTCGGTCACCCCACCCACTCGCCGTACGGGAACCCGATCCCCGGGCTGGCCGAACTGGGTCAAGACGAAGACGAGGAAGTGCCTGGCGGCGTAGTGCCGCTGGCCCAGCTGCCCGCAGGGACCAGCGCGGTGGTAATCCGCCGTATCGGCGAGCCGATTCAATCCGACACGGTCCTGCTGACCCGCCTGCGCGGTGCCGGGATCCGGCCGGATGCCTCGGTGAGTATCACCCGCGCCGACGGCAGCGTCCGCATCGGCACGCAGCCACCAGGCATCGAGATCAGCGACACCACCGCGGCCCACATCTTCGTCACCATCGCCGGCGAGGCGACAGCAGCGACCGCTTGATCCCCGCGCCCACCCGAGGCCGGCCCGGTCAGGGTACGCCGTGGCCCGGTGGCGAGGCTCCTGGCTAGTCGCGTGGCCCAAGAGGCTGAGTCAGCTTGACAGCGGGCGCATGAATGCTGTTAGGTAAAGCTTCTGGTTAGGGAAGCCTTACCTAAGTTTCCACATTGTTGCGGCCTTGCTGCCTGGCCTGGAGAGGACGACACAGTGCTGCCGACGTTCGTGATCGGGCTGCGGGAGGGGCTGGAGGCGGCGCTGATCGTCGGGATCGTCGCCGCGTTCCTGGGCCAGCAGGGTCGCCGGGGTGCCCTGCGCCAGGTGTGGCTGGGTACGGCGGCAGCGGTCCTGATCTGTATCGGCCTGGCGGTCGCGCTTCAGGTCATCTCCTCGGACTTGCCGCAGCGGCAGCAGGAAGGCCTGGAGACGGTCGTCGGCGCCCTGGCCGTCGTCATGGTCACGTACATGATTATCTTCATGCGGCGGCACGCCAGGGACCTGAAGGGCGACCTGGAGGGTGCGACGGCCTCCGCGCTCGCGGCCGGGTCGAGCCGGGCGCTGGTCGCGATGGCGTTCCTGGCGGTGCTGCGGGAGGGTTTCGAGACGGCGGTATTTCTGCTGGCCACCTTCCACGCCTCCGGTGATGCCACCACATCCTGGCTGGGCGCGGTGCTGGGGATCGTGCTGGCCGCCGCGATCGGTTACGGCATCTACCGGGGCGGGGTGCGGCTGAACCTGGCCCGGTTCTTCCGCATTACCGGCCTGGTTCTGGTGGTGGTGGCAGCCGGGCTGGTGATGACGGCGTTCCACACCGCGAACGAGGCCGGCTGGCTGACCGCTGGGCAGGCCCAGGCGTTTGACCTTTCCTGGCTAATCCGGCCGGGCACGCCGCTGTCGTCGCTGCTGACCGGCGTGCTTGGCCTCCAGCCCTACCCGGCCTGGATCGAAGTCATCGCCTGGCTCGCCTACCTCGTACCGATGGTCATCATCGTGGCCCGGCCAGCGCGGCGCCCGCGAATCGAGCCGGCCGCCGTGCCCGCAGCCGCCCGCTAGCCGTTATCCGCCCCGGGCCCATGGTCCGCGTGAGATGCACAACACGCGCACAGGGCCGGTCTCATCCTGAACTGAGGCCAGAAGCAGAAGGAGCCATACCCCCTCATGCGCACCGACGGTAACCGCACAAGGCATCACGCTGTCCCGGCGGCCGTGGCGGCGATCCTCACCGTGTTCATGCTCGCTGTGGCCGGTTGCTCAAGTTCGCATACGGCCGCCAGCAGCAACGGCGTCTCTGGCGGCGGCGCGTCTGGCGGGAAGAGCACGACGGTGACCATCAAGCTGACCCCGAAGGGCTGCGCGCCCAGCCCGGCTACGGTCCCGGCGGGTGAGGTCGAGTTCACCGTGTCCAACCAGGACGCCGGCGCGGTTACCGAGGCCGAGCTGCGCACCGCTGACCTGTCCAAGATTCTGGGCGAGCAGGAGAACCTCACACCAGGCCTGTCTGGCGGCTTCTCGCTGAATATCCAGCCCGGCAGCTACAAGATCAACTGTCCCGGGGCGGCGCAGCAGCACTGGGACTTCGCGGTCACCGGCCAGCAGACCGCCCCGTCGTGGCAGGCCAATCCGCAGCTGGCCGCCGCCGTGCGTTCTTATTCCTCCTACGTAGACCAGAACACGGCCGCCCTGGTCTCCCACACCCAGGCGTTCTGCCAGGCCATCAACGCCGGGAACCTGTCCCAGGCTGAAGTGCTCTACCCGCAAGCCCGGATCTACTACGAGCGGATCGAGCCCGTGGCCGAGGTCTGGGGCAGCCTGGACGCCGACATCGACGGGCGGTGGGAGAACCCGGTCACGGTCGCCTCGCAGTTCATCGGCTTCCACAAGCTCGAGCAGCTGCTCTGGCAGGACAAGACGCTCGCCGGGCGCGCCGGCGCTGTGCGCTGGGCTGGTGCACAACGAGCAGCAGCTGCTCGCGCTCGTGCGGTCCGCTCAGTACAACCCGCTGGAGATGGCCAGCGGCGCCACCGACCTGACCAACGAGGCCGCCACCGGCAAGATCACCGGTGAGGAGGAACGCTACTCCAACACCGACCTCCCGGTTTTCCAGGCCAACGTGGACGGTGCCATGGAGGTCGTCAGCCTGCTGCAGCCTTACCTGCAGCAGAAAGATCCCAGCCTGCTGGCCCAGATCCGCCAGCGCGACGCCAGCGTGACCTCGCTGCTGGCCACCTACAAGGTCAGCCCCGGGTACGACGACACCGGCTACGTCAACTACTCCTCCGTGAACGACGCTCAGCGCCGCCAGCTGTCGGCGGCGGTGAACGCCCTGGCTGAGTCGCTGTCCCAGCTGTCCGTTCAGGTGAGCGGCTGAGCACGGGCTCGCGTCCGGCCAATCGGCCAGCCGGCCCGCGGAAAGGATCAGGAAGACGCAGATGACCAGCCCCGAGCCGGGAACGCCGGTTATCAGCGCGCGCAGCCTGCCTGAGGGCCCGGCCGCCCAGCCGCCCAGCGCACCAGCCGACCCCGCCCGCGGCCGCAGCGCACCACCCCAAGACGGCGGGCCCCGGGCGCCGTCCCGGCGGCGGCTGCTCATGGGCGCCGGGGCTTTCGGGGCCGGCGCGGCCGCGGGCGGGCTGGCCGGCTACCTGGCCCGGCCGGCCAGCGAGCCATCCGGGGCAGCGGGCGGGGCAACCGGCCAGCAGACCGTCCCCTTCTACGGCCCGCACCAGGCCGGCATCGCCACCCCCGCCCAGGACCGGCTCGCGTTCGGCACCCTGACCGTCGTGCCCGGCACCTCTCCCGCAGACCTGTACGGCATGCTGCGGGAATGGACCACCGCCGCCGCCCGTATGACGGCCGGCCAGCTGGTCGGCGAGGACACGCAGCCCAGCGCGCCGCCGGTCGATACCGGCGAGGCGGTCGGCTCGCCGGTATCCCGGCTGACCATCACCATCGGCTATGGGCCATCCCTGTTCGACCATCGTTTCGGCCTCGCCCCGCGCAAGCCGACCGCGCTGGCCGAGCTGCCACCGCTGCCCAACGAGAACCTCGATCCCGACTACACCGGCGGTGACCTATGCGTGCAGGCCTGCTCAGATGACCCGCTGGTGGCGTTCCATGCCGTGCGAAACCTGGCCAGGATCGGCATGGGCGTGGTCGAGCACAACTGGATGGAACTCGGCTTCGGCCGCACCTCCACCACCACCACGGCCCAGGCCACCCCACGCAACCTGCTCGGCTTCAAGGACGGCACCCGCAACATCAAAGCCGAGCAGACCGACCTCATGAACGACTACGTGTGGGTCGGCCAGGAGACCGACCAGCCATGGATGCGCGGCGGCAGCTACCTGATTGCCCGCAAGATCCGCATGTTCGTGGAGAACTGGGACCGTGACTACCTCCAAGACCAGGAAAACGTGATCGGCCGCGCCAAAACATCCGGCGCCCCGCTATCCGGCGGAACCGAATTCACCCCGCCCGACTTCACCTCGACCGCGGCCGGCGGGCAGCCCGCCATTGCCCCCAACGCCCACATCCGGCTGGCCAGCTTCGAGCACAACGGCGGAACGCGCATCCTGCGCCGCGGCTATTCCTTCACCGACGGCATCGACCCTCAGGCCGGAACCCTGCTCGGCGGCCTGTTCTTCATCGCCTTCATGAAAGACCCCGCCCAGTTCATCAAGCTCCAGACGGCACTGGCCGCCGACGCCCTCAACGAGTACATCCACCACACCGGCAGCGGCGTCTTCGCCTGCCCGCCCGGACTCAAGCCCGGCCAGTCACTGGGGCGACACCGTCTTCTGACCCAGCCGGAAGAGCCGGAGCCCACGGCCCACACCGCACGGCGTTCGGCTAGAGCTTATGGACCTTCTTAGGATCGTCCGGTGAGGCGGCCTTGCTTAAGGGGGTGTGGCCGTGGCGGCGGAGACGGAAACGAGACACGCAGCTTCCCGCCCGCGCAGCCTCCGAATACGGGTACAGCGCCGCCTTCCTGGCGGTCAGCGTGCTGTGCTTGATAGCCCTTATCGTGATGATCCGGCTGATCCGCAAGACACCCGACCTGGCCCCTCCCACCGAATCAGCGACCGCGGAAACCGCCGCCTGAAGTAGGAGCCCTGACCCGTGCGGGAAAGGGCCGCCCTTCAGGCCGGGGATGCTGTCAAGGGATCACAATCACCGGGTAGTGATTGTGCCGTCCGAGGGCCTGCGGCACCGAGCCGAGGACGTGGTGGTATCCGTGCTCGGGTCGCCCGACGATGATGACCGCGGAGGCGTCGGGCCCGTGCTGGCGGACCAGGTCGTCCGCCACTGCGATCAGCTGGTCCGCGATGGCCCCGCTACGGCGCCGGAAGTGCCAGTGCTGCGCGGCGCCCCTCAGATGACTGGCCTGCAGGTGGGCGCGGACCTCCTCGGACAGTTCGCGGGTCGCGTCGTCGAAGCCCTGAAGCACCTCGGCCGAGGCACGGCCGCTCACGTCGCCGGCGGCGATGAGAGCGGGCAGGTGCGCGACGTACACGATCTCCATGCCGCCGGGGCGGTCGTTCAGGAGCCGGGATGCGGCGTCCAGGGCGCGTAGCGCCGGGGCCGTCCCGTCGAAGCCGACGACCGCGTACACCGCCGTGTCCGGCGGCCCGGTGAAGGTACCCGGGGTCTGGTCTGGGTTGGTGGTGAGCGTGATCATGACTAGCTCCTTCACCTCACGTGGCCATATAAAGTTGGCAAGTACAACTCTAGGACTTACGGTTGTACTTTGCAACCTAGATGGAGGCGAACGTGGCTCGCGAGGCTGCCCTTGAGGACCTGTACAAGGGCCTCACCACGATGGCCCGGCGGTCCCGTGACGTGGGCGACGACCTCCATCCCGGCTTGTCCGTGGTCGCCTATACGCTGCTGACGGAGATCTCCCTGACACCAGGGGCGCGCGCGGCCGACCTGAGCGCGCACTTCGGCCTGGACAAGTCCACCGTGTCCCGGCAGCTCGAGCAGCTGATCTCGGCCGGGCTGCTGCGCCGTGAGGGAGAGCGGCCGGGGCGCCGGGGCAATACGCTCGCTCTTACCCCCGCTGGGGAGCAGCACCTGGCCGGCGCGGCGCAGGCCATCCGAAGCCGCCTGGCCGAATGGCTGATCGACTGGAACGACCGGGACCTCGCCACCTTCGCCGAGCTAGTCGCCCGGTTCAACATGAGCAGGAACCGGGCCTGACCGGCGGGACGTCCAGCGCACGCCGGCCTGCGGCCTCGCCGACGGCGGCGAAGAACCGCTCAGCGGTCTGCTCCCAGGTGGGCAGCGCCGCGGCCCGCTGCCTGGCGGCCGCGCCCAGGCGCATCCGCAGCTCCTCGTCTTCGGTGAGCCTGCGCAAGGCGGAAGCCAGGGCCGTCACGTCACCCGGCTCGACGAGCAGGCCTTCCCGCCCGTGGCTAGCCAGGTGGGGAAGGTTGCCCGCCCGCCATCCCACTACCGGCAGCCCGGCGGCCATGGCCTCCCCGTAGACCGTGCCGTACGGCTCGCGGACGCTCGGCAGCACGAACACGTCCGCGTCGCGGTACATGGCTGCGACCTGATCGCGGCCCAGGCGGCCGTGGCACTCGACTCTCCCGGCCACGTCGGCGCAGGCCAGCCGGCGGCGAACCCGCGCGGCGTACCGCGGATCGGGCCGGTCATCGCCCACGAGGTGGAGCCGCGTCAGCCCAGGCGGCAGCCGGGCCACGGCGTCGAGCGCCTGCAGTATGCCCTTGCGAGCGACCCAGTTTCCGACACACAGGAGCGCGGTCCTGGCGTCACCGCGAAGGTCCTGCCGCGGCCCGCTGGCCGCGGGCGCCACGTCCCGACCTGGCGGGACGACCAGGACGTTGCGAGTGAAACCCTGCCGGCCGAACTGCTCCGCGAGCAGCTGGCTGGCCACGAGCACCCGCTCGACGTGCCGGTACGCCGCACGGTCCAGGACAGCCTGGACGTGCCGCCGCACGGGGCCGTGGTCGATGCCGCCCGGCGGCTGGTGGGCCATGACCACCACGGGCGCGCGAACGGCGGCCAGCCACGGAGCGAGAAACGCCGCGGCGATGCTGTCGAGCACTACGACGTCGGCCCGCTGTGCCGAGAGCACCCGCAGCAGAACTGGACCGTGCAAGAGGGGGAATGGGAAGCGCCGCGCGGGAAAGGACGCAAATGCGAGCCGTGCGCCATGCCGGGGAGCCAGCTCGGCTAGCCGGCGGTGATAGAGATACCCGCCGGTCAGGGTGTTGGGGTCGCCCAAGGTCACGAGCGAGATAGACAGGCGGCCTGCGCGCGGCGTGGGCTGGCCGCCTACCCGCTGACGGCCGCACGGTAGCCACCGAACGCCGTCGGCGACTCCCAGATGCGCACCGCGAGAATCTCGGCGCCGGCCTGCCGCACCACGCCGGCCAGCGTCTCATGCACCCACCGGGCGAATACCTCGACGGTAACGGCGCCGTCCGGCGGCTGGATGGCGTCCTCGAGATCCTTGTCCTCGATCCGCCCAGTGAGATCAGCCAGTGCCGCCTCAAGCACGTCCAGGTCGCAGACCATCGCGCGCTGGTCAAGCTCCCGCCGCTCGACGACCACGTCGATCCGGTAGTCATGATGGTGCCGCTCGCCCTCCGGCGGGGGCATTCCGGGCATCACATGGAAGGCGCGGACCGTCCGGCTCAGCCCCACCTCGTAGGTCATCATTCCTCCTGGACCTCGGCCGCTGGAGTACCACGACGCGATAGGTGACTGGTGTCGTTGACGCTGCGGACCGCGGCGAACTCACTACCGTGCCACTGGATCTCGTTGATGCAGGCGGAGCCGAGATAGAAACGGTACATGGTGAGCAGGGGGACGCCAAGAGCCCGGCATAGCAAGATCTTTATGGGCGTTATGTGGCTCACCACCAGGACCGTTCGGCCTTGATGCTGGCACAGAATCCGCTCACAGGCACGATTGACCCGGCCTGCGGTGTCGGCGAAGCTCTCGCCGCCCGGCGGCGCCTGCTGGGGATCACGCTGCCAGGCGCCGACGGCTTCGGGCCACCGACGCTGAATCTCGGTGATGGTGAGACCTTCCCACTCCCCGAAATCCGTCTCGCGCAGATCGTCATCGGTCGCCGCGGCCAAGCCAAGTTCGCCGCCGACTATGGCCGCGGTGGCGGCCGCACGCCGCAACGGCGAGGTGACGATGGCGTCGATAGGCGCCCCGCACGCCAGCCGGTGGGCGGCCGCGCGGACCTGGCGGGCGCCGTCGGCGCTGAGGGGCACGTCGGACAGCCCGCTGAACCGGTGCTCCGGCGACAGGCGCGTGTCACCGTGGCGCAGCAGGATCGTGACGGTGGCGGCGCCCTGCGGGTCGCTCCAGCCGAGGCCGGTCAAGGCGGCGACCCGGCGTAATCAAGCACGGCGTGCATCAGGCCAGGCGCGTTCTCGTCCACGCCACGGAACGCTTCGGCGGCCTTCGCGAACGGGAAGACGTGCGTGCAGAGCTCGTCCAGCGGAAGCTCGGGCAGCAGCGCGGCGGTCTCGGCCCGACGCCGCGCCACCGTCCAGGTCGCCGACAGCCGGGCCGGGATGGTCGATACCTGGGTACTGCGGATCGTCAGCCGGCGGCGGTGAAATGCGCCCCCGAGCGGTAGCTGGACTGGGCTGCTGCCGAACCAGGACGCAATGAGCAGCGTGCCCTCGTGGGCCAGCATGCTCAGGGCGCGTGCTGGCGCATCGACATTCCCGCTGGCGTCGATGACGAGCGGGACTGCTTCCTCCAGTTCGCCGGGAGCGACAGCGGTGATGCCGAGGCGGTCCGCCACGCCCCGCCGCCACGCCACTGGTTCGGCGACCAGCGGCCGCCGCCCGGAACGCTTCAGCAACAACGCGGTCAGCAGCCCGACGACGCCGGCCCCGAGCACCACGACGCGTTCGGCGTAGCCCGCCTCCGCGTCGAGAGTGATCTGCAGAGCCGTCTCGACCAGCGGGAACAGAGTAGCTGCGGCCGGGCTGACGGCCGGGAGGCAGATGAGGTCGCTGGCAGGCACGGTGAACGTGTCCTGGTGCGGGTGGAAGGCGAAGACCAGGCGGTCCTGCCCGTCGACCGCACCGACGCAGGCGTAGCCGTACGGGAACGGATAGCGAAACGTGCCCGCCAGGGCCGTGATCGTGTCGTCGAGTGCCGTCTCTTCCGGCACCTCGCCCCGGAAGATGAGCCGCTCGGTACCACCGCTTATACCGGAGTAGAGAGTCCGTACGACGACCTCGCCGGGCGCTGGTCGCGGCGTGGGCAGCTCTCGGATCTCCACGCGACGCGGCCCGGTATGGTAAAGCGCTCGGGCAGGCACGGTTGGCGCTTACCCGCAAATAGCCCGCGCAAACGGCGTGGTTGATATCGTCCGCAGCGGGTAGTACGCGCAGCCATGACCGAGGTGCGCGAGGTCGCGCGGGTCCTACTGCCCACGCTGGCCGGGGAGTTCGACACGCGCGCTTTCACGTGCGCGTCTGGGCACGTCTACCTGGCGATGGTCAAGGGCGAGGTCGGGGACGGGCACTCGGTACTGACCCGGGTGCATTCCGAATGCCTGACCGGAGATGCGCTTGGCTCAGTTCGCTGCGACTGCGGTGCCCAGCTTGATCTCGGCCTGCGCGCGCTGGCGGCCGAGGGCCGCGGCGTGCTCATCTACGCAACCGGTCACGAGGGCCGGGGCATTGGCCTGATCGACAAGCTCCGCGCCTACATGGAACAAGACCGCGGAGCCGATACGGTCGACGCGAACCTGCGCCTGGGGCTACCGGCGGACAGCAGGCGCTATGACGATGCCGCGGCGGTACTCAAGGCGGTCGGCGTCCGGTCAGTCCGGCTCGTGACCAACAATCCGCGCAAGGTGGACGGCCTGAACGCGGCCGGAATCGCGATAAGCCAAGTCATCCCGACGCCGGCGATTCCTTATCTGCGTAACCAGCGTTACCTGCGCACCAAACAGGACCGGCTCGGCCACACCGCCCTCATCGATCATCAGGTGCCAGCCGAACCGCTGACGCGGTCGGTAGACGTGAGCAGCTTGCTTGGCCGCGCTGTTCCCGTCGGCGATCGCCCGTTTGTCGTCCTCCGGTACACCCAGACCCTCGACGGCCGGATCGCGGCCGGATCCGCAGCGCCGGACCAGGCTGAGGCCCAAGCGCAGGTCACGATCTGGCACGCGCTCCGCGCGTCGTGCGACGCCGTGCTCGTGGGAGTCGGAACCGTGCTGGCGGACAATCCCTCTCTCACCGTGCGAGCCGTTCCGGGCCGCTCCCCGGCCCGCGTCATCCTCGACTCCGCTCTGCGGACGCCCATGACGGCGGCAGTACTCAACCCCGACGCGCCGACGTACCTGATGATCAACTCCCAGGCCGAGAACCAGGACAAGCACCGAACGCTGGCGGCGCGCCAGATAGCGGTCCGCCACGTACCGCCAGGGCGGGGCGGCCTGGACATCCAGGCCGTGCTGCGGCAGCTGTACTCGGAAGGCATCCGCTCCGTCGTGGCCGAAGGAGGCCCGCGCGTCATCACATCGCTGCTGGCCGCCAACATGGCTGACCGCGTGGTCGTTTCCATCACACCGCAGATCCGCGGGCAGGCCGCCGGCCGCCTCGGCGAGCTGGGCCACGGACTCGCCGCTCACGCGATGGCACTGAACGGCCGATCGGTGCATCTCGTGGGTGACGCGATCATCGTCGCCGCCGATATCGCGAACACTCGCTAGGACGCGGGCTGCGGGCTAACGGTCGCGACACCCAGTTTGACGTCAACAGAAGTCCACACGCCTTTGGTGGCCGGCGGGACGGCGGCGTTATCGCGTACTCGGTGCGGCAACGGCACTGATCGCAGGGATCGCGCGAGCTTTTGACGGCGATTACTCCAGGCAGTGGTTTGCATGCCCTCGCGCCGTACTCTCAAAGCGGAAGGCACTGGCCCTACAGAGGGGAGGCCGGGTCGGGATGACAGACATCGATCTCCAGGCGGACATCGAACTCCACTCCGCCGGCGAGCACGTGACGGTTAGTGTCCCGCTGGCTGGGGCGGTGACCGGTGAGTGGCTCCGGTGCTATCAGAAGCTTGCGCTGGCCACGAAGGTGCCCGCACATGTCCAGGCACGTCATGACCGGGCCTGGATCGTAGTCAGTGTGCCCGTCACCAGCGACCAGGGGGAGGTAGCGGCGACGCTGGACGCGGCCCGCGCCCTGATCGCCGAGGCCGACGCTGCCGCTGAGCGGCCTGCCGCAACGGTTATGGTGGAGGCCGGCGTCCGCGATTGGTGGGCGGGCAGGCGAAGACCTGCCCCTGCCAGCCCCGTATCCGAGCCCGGGACCGTGCGGTCCGAGGCAGAGAAACGCTGGCCAATGGCCTTCACGCTGGTTTTGGCGATGGCCGTGCCGTTGCTGCTCCCGGCCAGGTTCAGCCTGGGTCAGCCATGGGCAGTCCCGACGCTGGAGGCACTGCTGCTGGTGGCTATCGTCGTCATTGACCGGGGTCGCATCGACCGCCGGTCGGCACTCGGCCGGGTACTGTCCCTGACGCTGGTCGCGGTGCTGATCGCCGATGCGGCCGGGGTCACGGCCCGGCTGGTCGTCGATCTCATTGAGGGGGGTCCGGAAACCAATTCGGCGTCGGATCTTCTCAAGACCGGCTTCCTGGTCTGGCTCTACACGATTATTGCCTTTTCCTTCCTTTATTGGGTGCTTGACGGCGGGGGTCCTGAATCGCGTTTCCTGGCTCCGCCGCAGTTTCCCGACCTCGCCTTCCCCGAGCAGCTCAACCCGCAGGTAGCTTCGCCGGGCTGGCGCCCTGAATTTTTCGACTACCTCTACCTCGGCTTTACCGACGCCACCGCGCTCAGCCCGACCGACGTGATGCCGCTGGCGCGCTGGGGAAAATTGACCATGACAGTGCAGGCGGTCGGCTCCCTCATGATTCTGGGACTGGTGATTGCCCGGGCCGTCAATATCTTGAATTAGCCGGCCAGCCGATCCTCGCCTGGCCCGGCGCCGATTCGCTCGTGCTGGCCCACGGTGCGAGACGTTTTTTACGTCACCTTCCGGCTACTGTACGGAACCTCAGTAACCGGCCCGATAACGGCGCCAGCGAGCGGTCCGCCCGCCCCGTCCGCGTCCAGCAGCTCCTCAGTTGTGATCATCCGTGTTGCGCGTGTCTTACTTTGGCGACGCGCGCCCGCCTAAGCTAGCGCAATGGGCTGGATCGACGCTGAGTTGGCGTTGACAGCGGTCGCCGCGATGCTGTCTCCGACGACACTGTCGTTCTCAGTGCTCGCGCTCGTACTCGGCGAGCGGCCTTTGCGCACGGGCATATGGTTCTACCTCGGGGCTCTTAGCGCCACGCTCGCGGTCGGGGTCCTCGCCGCCTTCGTGCTCGGCAATAAGGCCGCCTCGACCACGTCGTACCCGAAACCATGGGTCGCGGTGATCGACATCATCGCTGCTCTTCTTCTGGTGTTCTTCAGCGTGCGGTTCCTCCGGCGGCCACGCGACCCGAAGCGTGCCCAGAGCATGGCCGACCAGATGAGCAAGATCGCTTCGTCACCGTGGATCGCGATCGTCGCGGCGGGTGCGACGCTGGCGAACCCGGGCGGCTTCATCCCGATCGCGATGAAGGACATCTCCGAGACCAACCCGAGTACCACCAAGTACGTCGTCGAGTGGGTGTTCTTCTCGGTCGTGTCGCTGCTGCCGCTTGCCGCCGCAGTCATCATGCTGGCCGTGTCACCGGACCGGACTACGCGGCTCCTGCAGCGCGTCCGGGACTGGCTGCTCCGCAACGCGAGGCTGATCGCGGCGGCGATCATGGTGCTGCTCGCCGCGGCGCTCCTGCGCGACGGAATCTCCGGGCTGACCCACATGTCCTGAGCGCGGCTTCTTGCCCTAGCTGCAATGAAGGCACTTGCTGGGCTGGGATTATCCGGTGACGAGGGCCACGAACCGTTCGACACCCGGGGCCGTGGCGTGCCATCATCCTGCTGCTGTGCGTAACTTCAGCCGATGGCGGCTCCGTCCGCGCCCACGAGTGGTCGCATCACTCTCAGGCGAGGTCCGGTGTTATCGTGCGGAGCGGGTGACGATCCGCACCGCAGGCATAGCCGAAGCCAGGCGGAGGATGTCGCCCGGATCGGCCGTCACGACTACCGCGTGGCCATGCATAGACGCCACAGCGACCGAATGGGCATCAACTATGTCCTTCGTATCCGCGCCGGCACCATGAAGGACCGACCCAACGCGGCGAGCGAGATCGAAGTCCGTTGGGACGACGCGGACAGCGGGCCGTGCGGCACGAGTCTCGCGATGGCGCGCCAGCGCGGATTCGACAGCGCGGGTACGCCCGGCACCCCGGCAGCATTCAGCGCACACCAGTGCCGGGACCAGCACGTCGCTCTTACGCTCCCAAGCCTCGGCCAGTAGCGCCCGCAGCCGGTCGGGCGGAGGCTGCTCAGTTAGAGCGTCCAGGCCGTCAGCATCCAGGATGAGGGGCGCGCCGGTCATCCGGCGGCCATGCTCGGGCCGTCCTCGGCCTCATCGAATGCTGCGGCCGCATCCGCCTGGACTTCAGGAGGTACCGGACCCGCCTGGGCTTCCCACCGATCAAGAAGTTGACGCAGCGTGGCTAGCCGACCGAGGCGTTCCACGTGTTCGGCCAGCGCAGTGTTAACGACGGCGGACAGTTTCTCCTCGCCGAACGCATGCGCCAGGTCAACGAGTTCCTCGTCCACGGTCACAGTTATCTTACGTTTCGGCCATATGATATCTATCGGGCCATCGATGGACGTGATTCGCAACCTGGCGAGCGAACTCACCCCGATGGAGGAGCTGTACCCACAACGCCGCCCGACAGGCGGCATGATCAACCCAAGAAACCTGTCTGCCCAAGCGGATCAAGCCCAGGGCCTGATGTAGGCAGTCGGGTCAGGGTTTCTTGTTCCGGCCCTGGCTGGTCTTGACCGGCTTCTTGTTCCGGTTCTGGGAGGCCGCGATTTTCCGCCGCCGGTTGTGCAGTTCGGCTCGTTGGAGGTCGCGCAGGGCATCTTTCTTGCCGCGGCTGTAGCCCAACCACCAGCCGATGAGCTGGCCGATGACCAGGCAGGCACCGCCGATGAGCCAGTAGTACACGAGCGCTCCCCCCTTCCTTGCTTACGGACTCAGCATCGCATCGGTGTGGAACTTGGGGAAGCCCGGGAGCATGAATGCATTTTCCGTGGGTCGACGCCGACACCGTATGTGCGACAACCAGCTCTTTGGTGCTGCCCGCGGCGCGATGGCCGCGGCGAATGACCCAGGTGGGCAGGTTAGACGCAGGGTCTCTACATCGATCCTGGTCAGGGCCAGGTTCCGAGTGTAGCCAAACACTCAGATGATCATGGTCTCACCTGTCCCGCCGCCAGGAAGTCCAGGCGAATCGCATGAATTGTGCGATGGCCTGTGCGACGCCATCTCACCAATCTTGACGTGAAAGTTAGTGGCAGCGGGAAGTCCGTACTGGAGCAGCGTGGAGCTGGCCCGACTTGACCCTCGCGTCCGCCGCGCGGATGCGAGACCGCGATGGGAGCACATCATGACAGAGCACTGGCCAGCGGTTCCCTACGACCGGTGGGGCGCGACCTGTGACACGCTGCATGCCCACACCCAGGTATTGGGCAAGCTGGCCGTGGAGCTCGCGCCGCCCGAGCCGGAGCTGCTGCACGCCGCGCTGCGGCTGACCGCGCGCGGCTGGGAGACCGGGTCGCTGCCCGCACCGGATGGCTCCGGTTCGCTGGTAGTGGCGCTGGACCTGCACGCGCACGAGGCGGTGGTCGAGCACAGCCGCGGATCGGTGCAGCGGGTGCCGCTTGTCCCGGACCGGCCGGTGGCCGAGGTGACCCGGGATGTGCTGGCGGCGGTGACCCGGGCGGGCGGCGCGGTGCGCATCAACCCGGTGCCGCAGGAGGTGCCGTGGAGCGTGCCGCTGGACGAGGACTACGAGCACGCCCGCTACGACCCTGGCCAGGTTGAGGAGTACTTCGCCGCGGCCACCCAGGCAGCGCTGGCGCTCGCGGAGTTCCGCGCGCCCTACCGGGGCCGGTCCACGCCGGTCAACGCGTGGTGGGGCTCGTTCGACCTGTGCGTGGTGATGTTTTCCGGTGTCCCGGCCGACCCGCCTTCTGACGGCTTCATCACGCGCAACGCATCCGACGCTCAGCAGGTCGTGGTCGGCTGGTGGCCTGGGGACGCCAGCCACCGGGCGGCCTTCTACGCTTATGCCTATCCGGCGCCGCCCGGCTTCGCCGGCGCTGCCTTGTCCCCGGCGGCCGCTCGCTGGGACGAGACCCTGGGAGAGTACATCCTGGACTGGGATGACGTCCGCGCCGCCCCCGACCCGCATGCCGCAGCCGTGGACTTTCTCCGCTCGGCCTTTCACCATGCCTATCGGAAGTCCGGATGGAGCGCCGAGCTCGGTGCCAGTGTGGAAGGCAGTCCGCCCCCCGTCCGGTGACCGGGCCGCCGGTCGCCCTGATCACCGCGAGAATGATCACGCCTCAGTGGAAGGGGACAGATGGCGGACTGGATCGCGGTCGGCGGTTAGTACCTGTCGGCGTCGATGATTGCTTCGGCGAGGGCCCGGGGGGCCTCTTGCGGCAGGTTGTGCCCGATGCCGCCCTCGATGACCCGGTGCTCGTACTTGCCGGTGAATTTGCTGGCGTAGGCGCTGGCGTCCGGGTGCGGCGCGCCGTTGGCGTCTCCCTCCAATCGCGCCAGGTGGCGTATCTGGCTGAGCCGTGGGCACCGTGCCGGGAGCGCGCCACGCCCGGGGTCTCCCGGTCGGCGGGACGGAATGGGCCTGCCGGCCTGGAGCGTCGGCTAGCCGCCCGCCAACCGGATTTTGCATGCACGGTCCGCGACGCATCGGTACCAACGTCGCGGTGAACGGCTCGCGCCGCATCGGCGCCGGACTTGCGGTAACCGTTCATGCCGCATCGGCATCCAAAGATTGGGTTGCAATTGGTTCTTTTGGTGTCAGTGAAGTGGCGGTGATCACTTGGCATCATTTGCTTATCGAAAAGCATCCACTAGGTAGTGGATTCCCTGAATTTCGCAGCCCTGCCCTTCTTGCTTGCCATGCACCGATTCGATATCGTTACCAATATCGCCGGTTTCCGGCGGGTCTGCAGGGGAGGGGCAGATGAGTGATTTGTTGGCAGGCGACCTGAAGTCATTCCGCGACGAGCTTGCGGGCCGGATCGTGACAGCTGATGACGCTGATTACGACGATGTCCGCGCCGAATGCGTGTGGAACGGCCAGATCGACCGGCGGCCATGGGTTATAGCCCAGGTCCGCTCAGCGGATGACGTGGCCGCCGCGGTCAGATTCGCCCGGGCGTGCGGGCGGGACCTGGCTGTCCGCGGCGGTGGTCACAATTTCTCAGGCGCGAGTATCGCTGATGATGCGGTCATGATCGATCTGGGCGCGCTCTGCGATATCAGCGTCGACCCGGCCGCGAAGACAGTGCGCTGCGGCGGCGGCACGCGCTGGTCACAGCTGGACGCGGCCACCCAGGAACATGCCCTGGCCGCACCCGGCGGATTCGTCAGCCATACCGGCGTGGCCGGACTGACCCTCGGCGGCGGGATGGGCTGGCTGAGCCGTAAGGCCGGCCTGAGCTGTGACAATCTCCTGTCGGTGCAGCTCGTCACGGCGGAGGGGGCGATCGTCCGGGCGTCGGCGCAGGAGAACCCGGAGCTGTTCTGGGCCGTGCGAGGCGGCGGCGGCAACTTCGGGGTGGTGACTGAATTCGAGTTCCGGCTGCACCAGGTGGGCCCGATGGTCCAGCTGGCCCTGAGCTTCTGGGATCTCGAAAATGGCCCGCAGGCATTCCGCGCGATACGGGACCAGGTCAGGGACCTGCCCGGGGATATCGCCATCTTCCTGGCCGGCCTGAACGCCCCGCCCGCGCCGTTTGTGCCCGAGCAGTACCACGGGGCGCCGGGCTACGCTGTCGTGCTGGTCGATTTCGGGGCGCCGGAGGCACATGCCCGCGCGGTCAGCGATCTCCGCCAAGCAGCCCCTCCGCTGTTCACATTCGACACACCCATCCCGTACACCGCGCTGCAGCAGATGTTCGACGAGGCCGCTCCGTGGGGTATCCGCGGTTATGAGAAAGCCGTCAACCTCGACGAGCTGACCGACGATGCGATCGACGTCATCGCCCGCCATGTCCCGCGCAAGGCGTCACCCATGTCGTTCATGCCTCTCTTCGTGCTGGGCGGAAAGTACGCCGAGCCGGCCGAGGAGGACAGCGCTTTCGGGGGAAGCCGCCGGACCCGCTACGTCCTCAACATCGCGGCCATAGCACCGACAGCCGAGCTGTACGAAGCCGACCGGGCATGGGTCCGGTCCTTCTGGACCGATCTTGTGCCTGCCGCTGGCGGCGCAGGCAGCTACGTCAATTTCATGTCCGAATTCGAGGAAGACCGGATCATCGCCAGCTACGGCGCCGAGAAATACCAGCGGCTCAGCCGGATCAAGGCCGAGTACGACCCCACCAATCTTTTCCATCTCAACGCGAACGTCCGGCCCACCACGGCATGACCTTCCAGCGAATGCGCGCGGGAACCCACGCCTCCCGGTACCGGAGAACCGGACCCGCGCCGCCGGCCGGGAGCTAACGCCACGACCCTGACTGCTCTCGGCTACGCAGTATTGCCTAGCCGTTGGGGTGGGCAGGCAGCTGGCTAGGGTCGGCAGAAGGAGGCTCACCAGCGGCAACTGGCTCATCTGTACAGGTGCGCAGCCTCTGACCGTACGGCACCGTATCTAATAGGAAGCATGTTCGGCGCTGCTCACTACGGCAGCGCTGTCCTAAGGGAGGGATTGACATGGATTTCGTTGCCCTACTGAAGTTCCGGTCTTCTATGTCCGCCGCCGAAGCGGATGCGGCGCTCGGGCGCCGCGCCGCGTGGAAGTACCCCGAGGACATCAAGCTGATCGCCGAGTACTGGCCGCTGTCCTCGGCTGTACAGGTCGTCAGCATCATGTCTGCGGACAGCATCGAGAAGATCATGGAGCTCTTTTTCGAGTGGAATGACGTCTTCGACATCGACATCTATCCTGCCGTCTCGGCCGAGGAGGGCCTGCGAATCGGCCCTGAAGTCTTTACGCGTCTGCCGCGGATGCAGCAGCACGGCTGATCTGGCGCCAAGCCGCCGCAGACCGCGCGCCGTCGATTAAAAACGGCGCGTCAGGCTAGCCGCTGTTTAGAAGGCGCTCGGCAACTGTATCTGGAGCGGAAAGGTGACCTCTGATATCGGCGAAATTTGCCTGCCATTTGCCTGACTTCGCGTCCGGCGCCAAACCGTATCACATGCAAACTGTGCGGCAGAGGGGGAGCCGGGGCCTCGCCGAGCCGGGCGTGGAAGGCGGGGTCTTTATTATCCTGAGCCTGTGGATGAGGTCGTGCGCACCGTCGGCGATGCGATGCTCACGGTCCCTACCAGGCATCCGCTGGCGACTACCGTCCGGGAGATACAGGAGTTCTTCCGCGATGATCATGTGCATGCCGCGCTCATCGTCAGCCCGGCCGGGTACCTGGCGGGTGTCGTGGAACGTGACGACATCACTGATAGCCAGGCTCTGATGCCGTCGCTGCGCCATGGGGCGACTCGCGGGCCGCGCACCGTGTCGGCCGGGGCCAGCCTCGCCGAGGTGCAGCAGGCGATGAACGCAACCGGGCGACGGCGAGCCGCAGTCACCAGCATTGACGGCAGGCTGCTCGGCCTGCTGTGCCTTAAGGCCAGCAGGGCAGGATTTTGCTCTGACCAGGACGTTTGCACCCGCGCCCGGGCTGGAAGCCCAGATCCTGCGTGACAACTAGCGACCTGTAGGTCGCTAGCACGGCAGCAAGCTTGAGATGATTACAGTGTTACACTCCGCTTCATGGGTGACGTACCGACGCTGTATGAGTGGGCAGGGGGCCGCGCCGCCATCGAGCGGATGATCAACCGTTTCTACGACCGGGTGGAAGGCGACGATCTGCTCAGCCCCTTTTTCCCCGGCGGGGTCAGCGCCGCTCACCGCGAGCATGTCACCACCTGGTGGTGCGAGGTCTTCGATGGCCCAGCCGGATACACCGAGCGGCTCGGCGGCTATCCGGCCATGCTCGCCCACCACCGCGACCTGGGCATCACTGCCGATCAGCGGTTCCGGTTCGCCTCGCTGATGAGCCTGGCCGCCGACGACGCGGACCTGCCGTCCGATCCCGAGTTCCGGGCCGCACTGGTCGGCTACCTGGAATGGGGCACCCGGCTGGCCATGTACAACTCCCAGCCTGGCGCCGACGTCGTGCAGCAGGCTCCAGTGCCGCGCTGGGGCTGGGGCGTCGCCCCGCCCTACCAGCCCTGAAACCCAGCTACCCAAAGCAGGGCCAGGCGAGCGCGGCCTCAAAGTCCATGGCCGGGCGGGTCAGCTCAGCCCGGACCACAGGTACCGGGCACCGATCGCGATGACCAAGATGCCCATCACGCGGCGGATCACGGCGTCAGGCAGCCTGCCCTGGATGCGGGCCCCGGTGTAGGCACCCGCCAAGCCCCCGATACCCAGGGCGATGCCGGTTGGCCAGTCAGGGGACACGGTGCCGTGCGTGTGGGTGGACAAGATGGTGAATGTGATCACGCCCGCGACCGAGGTCACGAACGTGGAGGCCAGGGCAGCAGGAGCGACCTCGGCTGGCCTGCGGCCTGACCCGATCAAGATCGGGGCCAGGATCGACCCGCCGCCGATCCCGTAGATACCGCCGACGCAGCCCACCGCGGCAGACAGAACCACCAGAACAGGAACGGGAATCAGCCGCGCCGGACGGTCCGGCTCACCGGCATCGGGTTGACCTGGCAGGCCTGGTGAATGCCAGCCATGCGCCGAGTGGGATCAGGACGGCCGCGACCACGAGGTCGAAGACGCGGGGGCCGGGCAACAGTTCTACGCGGATGATCGATCCGGAGATGACACCGGGAAGGGTTCCGGCGATGAGCACCAGGGCCAGCCGCCCGCCGGTCTGGCCTTGCCGCCAGTAGCGGTACAGCGCTCCAGGTGTCGCGACGACGTTGTACAGCAGGTTGGTCGGTGTCACGGCCGGGCTCGGCGTGCCCAGCACACTGACCTGAAACGGCAGGAGAAGGACCGCGCCCGAGATACCCGCAGGAGTCGCTATCACCGCGATGACATACGCCGCAGCGAGGGCCACAACCTCGGTCCACCCGGCACCTAGCACCAGGTCACCGTAACCAGGCCCTGACCTGCTTCTCAGGCGACGTAAAGCATATTGCGCCAGGCAAGTGTCAAACTTGACGATCCGATTGCGCTGCGCAACCACCAGCACCGGCCCCGGCTGCCGCTTGTTGGGCACGCCCCTCTGATGCCCGGCCGGCCGCCGCCCGAGCTACCGGCCCTCAGCCCTCACCTTATTGTCCAAGTTTCAACTACAGGGGGAAACTGGCTCAGAGATCTCCCGAGTTTCTCACCGGGCCGCCGCGGCGGCGCCTCCTCGAGTCGCGAGTCCGGGGTAGCAGAGGGATGCTCGCACCTTTGGGGCGGGTCGGCGGCGACCGGCATGAGCTGACCGCGGCCGGTCTGGAGAGCCTAGGCCGGCTGCTGTAGGTTCACGGGAATGCCGATGTTCCGGATCAAGGAGGCTGCTGGTCTCCTGGGGGTTAGCACTGACACGTTGCGCCGCTGGGCGGACCGGGGCCGGATCGAGACCATCACCGATGCCTCCGGGCGGCAGACCGTGGACGGCGCCGCCCTGGCGAGGCTGGCCCAGGATCTAGCCGAAGAGGCCAGCTATGACCAGCACGCGATGGTGGTGGCCCATTCGATGCGGAACCGGTTTCCCGGCCTGGTCACCCGCATCGTCCGCGACACTGTGATGGCTCAGGTGGAGATCCAGGCCGGACCGCACCGGTTCGTATCGCTGGTCAGCCGCGAAGCCGCCGACGAACTCGGCCTGGAACCAGGCATGCTCGCGGTCGCCGCCGTCAAAGCCACCAGCATCTCAGTTGAGATCCCACCGAGCGTCGGGTGACAGCAACAGAGCCAGTCTGGTCTGTGTCGTATCAATCACCCTCGTCCCAACCCTGCAGTTCAAGTGCGGGCGTGATTTCCACTGTCGCGATGAGTTTGACGGCTGCTCTCGGTCAGGATGTCAGCGGGCCGTGATAGCTGTACCTGGCGGCGATCGCCAGGTCAGCCGTGATCATGACCGGCCGGGCCGGGCGTTTCGTCGCGCCGGGCAGGACTGAGAGGAGCAGGGATGAGCGGTGTACGGGTACTTGCAGGCACGCGCAAGGGCGCGTTCGTCCTGACCTCGGACGGCACGCGCAAGCAGTGGGAGGTCAGCGGCCCGCACTTCGCAGGCTGGGAGATCTACCATGTGAAAGGCTCGCCAGCCGACCCCGACCGGCTGTACGCGTCGCAGTCCAGCGGCTGGTCAGGGCAGGTAATCCAGCGCTCCGACGACGGCGGCGCGACCTGGGAGCCGGTGGGTAACCAGTTCGCCTACCAGGGCACTCCCGGCACCCACCAGTGGTACGACGGGACAGCGCACCCGTGGGAGTTCGCGCGGGTCTGGCATCTGGAGCCGTCGCTGGACGACCCGGACATGGTGTACGCCGGAGTCGAGGACGCTGGGCTGTTCCGCTCCGGTGACGGCGGGCAGAGCTGGCAGGAGCTGCCCGGACTTCGCGGCCACAAGTCCGGCCCGTCCTGGCAGCCGGGCGCGGGCGGGATGTGCCTGCACACGATCCTGCTGGACCCCATGAAGCAGGGCCGGATGTTCACCGCTATCTCAGCGGCAGGCGCGTTCCGCTCCGATGACACGGGCCAGACCTGGCGGCCGATCAACCAGGGTCTGCAGTCCGAGGGCATTCCCGACCCGGACGCCGAGGTCGGGCACTGCGTGCACCGCCTAGCGATGCATCCGGCTCGGCCGGACGTGCTGTTCATGCAGAAGCATTGGGACGTGATGCGTAGCGATAACGGCGGCGAGTCCTGGCGGGAGATCTCCGGGAACCTGCCGTCTGACTTCGGCTTTCCCATCGACGTGCACGCCCACGAGCCGGACACAATCTACGTGGTCCCGATCACCAGCGACGCCGAGCACTTCCCGCCTGAGGGAAAACTGCGGGTCTACCGCAGCCGCACCGGCGGCGATGACTGGGAACCGCTGACCGCGGGCCTGCCGCAGGAGAACTGCTACGTGAACGTGCTGCGTGACGCGATGGCCGTAGACTCGCTGGATTCCTGCGGGGTGTACTTCGGCACCACCGGCGGCCAGATCTACGCCTCGGCGGACTCCGGTGACAACTGGGCGCCGATCGTCCGTGATCTGCCGGCCGTCCTGTCGGTCGAGGTGCAGACGCTGCCATGATCCGGGTCGTGCTCCCCGCGCACTTGCGAAGCCTTGCCCGCATCGACGGCGAGGTGCAGCTCGATGTCACTGGCGCGGTGACTCAGCGGTCAGTGCTGGACGCCTTGGAGGCCCGCTACCCGATGCTGCGCGGGACCATCCGCGGTCACGACGGCGGCCCTCGGCGTGCCTTCATTCGGTTCTTCGCTTGTGAGCTGGATCTGTCCCACGACCCGCCCGACGCCCCGCTGCCCCAAGCCGTCGCCGCCGGGACAGAACCCTATCTCGTAGTCGGCGCCATGGCCGGAGGGTAAGAGCGCTGGCAGTCCGCGCTCGATGACGTCTCGCCGACGCGCGAGTCGATGACGACTTTTGCGCCGACGCGCGGGCGTGCACCCGACGTGCACTAAGCAGCAGGCGCACGAGGTCTGATGAACGGGCACAGGCGGACAGCAGCGCGCAAAACGTCACGATGACCCAGCTCGTGCTGGCGCAGAGCAGATTCCCAAGCTGATAGCGCGAGTCCGATTCTCGTCACCGCCCCAACAGCAAAAACTCCATCTCAGGAGCTTTCTGGCGCGCCCTCGTCTTCTTGCCTCGGCACCGTAACCGACCAAGCCCGACAGGGTCATCGTGGTCCTGAGGACAGGCGCAGGTACGCCTCCATACAGCCTGCACACGGTCTCCGCACTGCCTCGATATGGCCGCTAATTGTGGGTGTTATCCACGCGAATATGTCCCGGTTAAACGCGCGCCAGCTTCGAGGGGAATCCTCATGACTTCACCGTCTAGCCCGGAAGGCCCCGGCTCCGTCTCCGGTGCGCCCAACCTGCCAGCTGGGTTCACGGACACGTTCACCAGCCGGTACGTCGACACCGGCGAACTGCGTCTCCATGCGGTCACCGGCGGCGGCGGCCCGCCGCTGCTGCTGGTGCACGGCTGGCCCCAGACCTGGTACGCCTGGCGCATGGTGATGCCGGCCCTGGCTCGGGACTTCTCTGTCATCGCGGTCGACCAGCGCGGCATCGGGCTGTCGGACAAGCCCCAGGGCGGGTACGACACCGGCACTCTCGCGGGCGACCTGGTCGCGCTGATAGACGCACTGGGTCACCAGCGGTTCGCCGTGTACGGAACCGACGTCGGCATGCCGATCGCTTACGCCCTGGCTGCCGATCACCCCGGCCGGCTCGACCGGCTGGTCGTCTCCGAGGCGCCCCTGCCGGGGGTGTCTCCGTCACCGCCCCTGTTCCTGCCCCCGCTGCTCAACGCCCGGCTCTGGCACCTCGCCTTCAACCAGCTCCCCAAGGTAAACGAACAGCTCGTCGCCGGGCGGGAAGATATCTTCTTCGGCGCGGAGTTCGACGCCTCGGCCGGGACGCACAAGCTGCCTGACTACGCCGTCAAGTACTACATCGACACCCTCGCCGCCGACCCCGACGCCCTGCGCGGCAGCTTCGGGTTCTACCGCGCGATTCCCGTCACCATCGCGCAGAACGAGCAGCGGAAGACCCGGCGGCTGACCCTGCCCGTGCTGGCGATCGGCGGTGAGGAAAGCACTGGTGAAGGGGTCGGAAACACGATGAAGCTCGCCGCGGACGACGTGCAGACCATGGTCCTCACCGGCAGCGGCCACTGGGTCGCCGAGCAGGCTCCCGAGCAGCTGCTGGCCGCGCTGACCGCGTTCCTGGCCCCCTTCCGGGACTGACCTGCTGCGGCGCACAGTCCAGCCCGCAGGCTGCCGGGGACTAGCCGTCATCCCCGGGCTGGATCCGGGCCAGCGCCGAAGCGCGCAGCTCACGCGAGCCTCAGATTCCTCCGCGGCCGTCCGTCGTCAGCCAATCCAGAGAGGTTGAGACTATGTCCAACGAAACCGAGATCCGTCCCTTCCGGGTCGACATGCCCGGCGAAGCGATCGCCGACCTTCGGCGGCGCATCGCCGCGACGCGCTGGCCCAGCAAGGAGCTCGTCACCGACCGGTCCCAGGGGGTGCAGCTGACCACGATCCAGGAACTCGCGCGCTACTGGGCCACTGAGTACGACTGGCGCCGGTGCGAGGCGAAACTGAACGCGCTACCGCAGTTCACGACCGAGATCGACGGGGTGGACATCCACTTCATCCACGTGAAGTCGCCGCACCAGAACGCGCTGCCGCTGACCGTCACGCACGGCTGGCCCGGCTCGGTCATCGAACTGCTCGGGGTCGTCGGCCCGCTCAGCGACCCGACTGCGCACGGCGGCTCCGCCGGGGACGCGTTCGATCTCGTGATACCGTCCCTGCCCGGCTACGGTTTCTCCGGCGAGCCAGCCGAGGTCGGCTGGGACCCAGGCCGTATCGCAGGGGCCTGGGCGGAGCTGATGCGCCGCCTCGGCTATACCCGCTACGTCGCCCAGGGCGGCGACGTGGGCGCCTACGTCACCGACGCGATGGGCCGCCAGGCACCCGAGGGGCTGCTCGGCATCCACCTCAACTTGCTCCAGACGGCGCTGATCGGCCCCCCGCCGGCGGAGCCCTCCGAGCAGGAACGCGAAGCGCTCGACGCGTTCGCCACCTTCCGCACCAGCGGCAGCGCCTACTTCATCGAACAGGCCACCCGGCCGCAGACGATCGGCTACGCCCTGCTGGATTCACCGGTCGCCCTGGCGGCCTGGCTGCTCGACCACGACACCGACAGCTACTACAAGATTTCCCGCGCCTTCCTCGACAAGCAGCCCGCGGGTCACCTGACCCGGGACAGCATCCTCGACAACATCACGCTGTACTGGCTGACCGGCACCGGGACATCCGCCGCCCGAGAGTACTGGGAGACAGGACGAGCCGCAGCCTTCGCGGGCCGGGCAGGCTCCCCGGGCGGTCTCGGTCCCGGTCGGCTTCACCACGTTCCCCGGCGAGATCTTCCGGGCCCCGCGCAGCTGGGTCGAGAAGGCCTACCCCACCCTCAGCTACTTCAACGAGGTCCACAGGGGCGGCCACTTTTGCCGCCTGGGAGGAGCCCGAACTGTTCGCGACCGAGATCCGGGCGGCCTTCAAGTCGCTGCGCTAACTCATCCTCAGGGGATGAGTTAGCGCAGCACGGCCACATCCGGGGATGGCCCGCTGAGCATACGTGCCCGCCCTCCAGCCCCAAGCGTGACTGTGACCGCAGGACAACGAATACAGGTCAAGGGGGCCAGGTGAACGTATACGAAAGGTCACGCTTGCCCCTCGGAGAACGCAGGCCTCAGCCGTCGCTAATCGGTCGGTTCACTCAAGCTCAGGAACGTTAGTCGCCCAGAGTAACGATTGCTGGTGCCGGTCACGGCGCGAGATCCGCCTATGCGCGTGACTGGCGCTTGGCGATGCGGCCCATGGTGACGACAGAACGGGCAATCTGAGCGCTGCTACGTCTTGGCCGCGGTGATCGGAGCTCGGCGGGCCGGTTGTCCGAGCGAAAGCTTCGTCGGGAGTCATTGCCGATCGCCAACGGCGCGCGTGAGTCGTGCGCCGCCTCTCGCTTGATGGGTCTCCGGTTCTATGCTCATCGAGGGATCTTCGCTTCGACGTCGCGACACTTGACGATCGAGAAGGCGCCTGGCGGAGGCGAACGGGAGGACACGATCATGAGCGACACCACGACTGCGAGCGCGGAGAGCGCGGTCCGGCCGTTCCGGATCGAAGTACCTCAGGGCGAGATCGACGAGTTGCGCCGCCGCATCAATGCGGCGCGCTGGCCGACCAGGGAACTTGTCACCGATCGGTCGCAGGGTGTGCAATTGGCGGCGATACAGAACCTCGCGCGCTACTGGACGACCGAGTACGACTGGCGCCGGTGCGAGGCGAAATTGAACGCGCTGCCGCAGTTCAAGACCGAGATCGACGGGCTGGATATCCACTTCATCCACGTCGAGTCGGCACACAAGAACGCGTTGCCGTTGATCATGACGCACGGCTGGCCGGGCTCGGTCGTCGAGCTGCTCGAGACTATCGGTCCACTCACCGACCCGACCGCGCACGGCGGCCGCGCTGAGGACGCGTTCCACCTCGTGCTGCCGTCGATCCCCGGCTACGGGTTCTCCGGCGAGCCGACCGAGCTCGGCTGGGGCCCCATCCGTATCGGACAGGCGTGGGCGGAGCTGATGCGGCGCCTGGGTTACACCCGGTACGTCGCGCAGGGGGGCGACGTGGGCTCCCAGGTCACCGACGCGATGGGCCGCCTGGCACCCGACGGGCTGATCGGCATTCACACCAACCTTCTCACGCCAGCGCTGGGCGATGCCGAGGCCCTGAGCGAGTCGCCGCCCTCGACAGAAGAACGTGCCGCTCTCGACGCGCTCGCCGAATTCCATGCGACCGGCGCTGGGTACTTCGTGGAGCAGGCGACGCGCCCGGAGACGATTGGCTACGCCCTGCTGGATTCACCCATCGCGCTGGCGGCGTGGATGATCGATCACGATACGGACAGCTACCAGAAGATCGCCCGCGGTTTTGTCGACGGGCAACCTTCAGGCAATCTCACCCGGGAACACATCGTCGACAACATCACCCTGTATTGGCTGACAGGCACCGGGGCGTCGGCTGCGCGCTCGTACTGGGAAGAAGGACAAGAAAATGCTCGTGCGGCCGGCCAGGCTCCCACGCCGGTCTCGATTCCGGTCGGCTTCACCACGTTCCCCGGGGAGATCTGGCGGACCCCGCGCAGCTGGGTCGAGAAGGCGTACCCCAACGTCATCTACTTCAACGAGGTGGACAAGGGCGGTCACTTCGCCGCTTGGGAGGAACCAGGGCTCTTCTCGGAAGAGTTGCGCGCCGCCTTCCGCTCGCTGCGCTAGCCGACACCCGTGAACTAGGCGTCACCTACTCAACCGGTGACTGGCCGTTCGACGGGTCGATGCCGCATTGGCTCGACCGACATAACTGCCGTGCTCCGTAGCGTTATCGTCCGTCCCGAACGAGTCGTACGGGCAGAGTCGCCGCGGGAAGCGGAAGAGTACCCGTGCTCCTGACCGACGCCCCGTGCCTCCACGTGATCTCCACGTGACATTCACTTCGCCTCCACATAAGCCAGCTTTGGTCGCTCTACAGCTGGATCAACCTGACGGTGTCTGGCGGCGCTGTTCGCCCCAGGGGAATCAGTATGCCAACGATTAACCCGTTCGCGGACGACTCAGTAAAGGCCGCCGTCTTCGAGGAAGGATTTATCGATGGATTCATGGAGCCCGACGCCAGCGGCTTTCGCCCGTTCGCGTCGGACTCCTGCTCGTCCGCCAAGCAGACCAGATGTGTGGTCCTGGCCGCTCTTTCCCCGCCGGGTCAAGTTCGCAGCGGCCTGACGCCAGATCAGTCCATGCCACCGGAGCTGACTGGTGCGGCCGTCCGTCGTCGTCAAACAATAGGCAACCTTCGCGGCTGCTGATATGACTGCACCACGGGCTTTTACAGGGCGCGCGCGAATGAGCCGTGTGAAAGGAACCCCTTCGCTGTTCAAGTCAACATCCACCCCATTGATCCCGCGCCGGCCAATATCAGGCGAGCCGCCATCGCCTTTACCACCGCGAGATTGCGGATGAACTGACTGATAGACGGTTTCCCCGGCATTTCATCGAGCAAGGAAAGGATGCGGACACATGGCCAAGACCAAAGATATCCACGAGGCAGTCGAAGCGGAGCTCAAGTTCGACCCGCTCGTCGACGACGCGGACATACATGTCGTCAACGTGAACGGGGAAGTCGCTCTCGATGGCACCGTGCCGAGCTTTCCCCAGTACCTGGAGGCCGCCGCGGCGGCCCGGCGCGTCGGCGGCGTGAAGAACGTCCACAACCACCTGCAGGTGGTGCTGGCGGACGGCGACTTCCGCGACGACGCCATGCTGACCACCGCGGCGAACAACGCGCTGGTGCTGAATGTCACCGTGCCGGGCGGCGTGGAGGCGACCGCGCAAGACGGCAACGTGACGCTGACCGGCACGGTGAGCTACGGCGCTGAGCGCGCCGCGGCCGCGGTGGCGGTCGCCGGGCTGACCGGGGTCCGCTACGTCCGGGATGAGATCGAGATCAGCTACGACGAAGATCCGGTCGACGTCGACCTGCACGTCCACGAGGCGCTGAACCGTTCCGCACTGGTTCCCGGCGACAGCGACGTGGAGGTGGCCACCGACGGCAGCATCGTCACGCTGACCGGCCACGTCCGTACCTGGGCTGAGCACGACGCAGTGGTCGGCGCGGCCTGGATGGCGCGCGGCGTCATCGACGTCGACGACGAGATCCAAGTCACCGGCTGACCGCCGGGATGACCAGACCTGGCATCCGGCCAGGTCCGAGGAAAGGAGCCCCTCCCATGTTCAAGTCTGCATCCGCTTCAATGATCCTGCTCGGCGTTCTCGCCGTCATCGTCGGCATCATCGCCATTGCCTGGCCGGGTGTCACGATTCTCGCGCTGGTCATCTTGTTCGCGATCTACGCGTTCATGGACGCCGGGCTGCAGGCTGCGCGGGCCTTCAGCAGCCGCGCCGCCGGGCCGGTCTTTGGTCACCTGCTGCTCGCGCTCATCAGCCTGGCGGCCGGCGTGGTCGCCGTGGCCTGGCCCGGGCCCACGGCGTACGTCCTGGTCATTGTGGTGGGGGTCTGGGCACTCGTCGGCGGTCTCGCCGAGATCCTCGCCGGGTTTGCCCACGGGGAGACCGCGGGCACCCGCACGATGTTCATCCTCGCCGGGCTGGTGTCCGTGGCGTTCGGCGTCGTGCTCCTGGCCCGCCCGGATGTCGGCGCGGTCACCCTCGCGCTGCTGTTCGGCCTGTACAGCCTGATCTACGGGTCCTCGCAGATCGCCGCGGGCATTCAGGTCCGCCAGCTGGGCCGCGACGTTAAGCCGCTGGCGCCGGTGCACAAGGCAGCCTGAGAGCCAGTACGGGAACGCGTGCGCCCGGGCGGGCCTCCCGCCGGCCCGGGCGCACGCGGATGCGGGCCGCCGCAGCAGCGCGGAGTGTCCCGCTGGCGGCGATCCATTAACCGTGCCGCGGTGGTCATCATTTACCTCGCAGGCAGCGCTCGCCTACGGCTCCGTAACGCCATCGTGACGGAGGCTGCGGATTTATCACCTGATACTGAATCCTGTAGCTCGGGAGATGACAAGCGAATGACGCTGCCGATTAAACTCAATCACCACCCAGTCGTCCTGGAGGAACAGCAGCGGCGGGCCAATGACATACAGCTGCGGATCGCGGACTGGATCACCGGCTTCGCCGGGTCGATGAACTTTGTCTATCTGCACATCGCGCTGTTCGCGGCCTGGATGCTGTTCATCGAGAAAAGCCCGTGGCCGACGCTGACGCTGATCGTGTCACTGGAAGCGATCTTCCTGTCCACGTTCGTCATGATCGGGCAAAACCGGCAGGCGGCATTCCAGCAGGCCAAAGCAGATCATGACTTCAACGAGCAGGAACTGGAACTCAAAACTAACACCCAGATTACACGCGAGATTCACCAGCTCACCGAAGAGCTGCACAAACGCGTGATAGACAACCGGACCCGGTAGAACAAGGTGAACGCCATGAACACAGGCAAATTCTGGGCCAGAAGCCGGGCCCGGCACCTCCAGGTGCCCTAGGACGGGCTTGATGGTGCGACGGATAAACCCTTCGTTGGTCTACCGCGTGGACATGTCCCATGGCGCGATCGCCACATACTCATCCAGCTGCTTGGCCATGGTCGCGCCGGACTCGGGCGTACGGCCTTCGGAGGCTTGCTTAAGGAGCCTGCCGGAGCTCGATGTACGGCCCCCTGCCCGGTCTTGGCGGTGGCCTTGAGGCGGATCTCCCGTTGGGTGATCGGATCAACTCCGGCGTATACCCGGGCGCGCCACGATCCGCTCGGCAGTTGCTCTACGTGACCTCCGGCAACTCTGGGCATGACAACAGAACAGACCGGATTACTGACATTCGGTCCGCGAACTGGTCCACGCGGCCGATCCGGAGAGGACGCAAACTTGTTCTGACCTGGAGCCGGTGAGCGGGTTCGAACCGCTGGCCTGCCGTTTACAAGAAGTACGGCCCCGTGCACTGAGCGTCCTTCCTGCACAGATAACACGGGACATAGCACTTATGACACTCACCGCGCTGGGACTATCTGGCGAGCCGGTCCACGAACCGGTCCACGGCCCGAACCTTCTGCCTCCCCGCCTCCTGCTACTGCGCGTAACCTGCAGGGCGCGCCAGAGCGCCCAGTGGATTCGCAGTCTTCGTCTTAAGAGTCAGCGCAGGGTGCTTACGGCTGGCTGGAACCGTGGTGAACCGATGGGCAGGTTAGCTACGCGGGGTCGCGGCCAGGCTGGGGGCCGAGGCTGGCCAGGGCGGTCCTGACCCGCTCGGCCAACGCTGTCGCCCGCCGGTCCTCGTAGATTCGCAGCGCGGCATTAAGCCTGGTGGCAGCTTGGGCGGGTTCGCCCGCCAGCCGTTCTACCTCGGCGCTGGCCTCATGGGCCGTGGCCTGGGCCAGCGGTGACCCGGCCGGTGCCAGCCGCGCCCCCTCCTCGGCCAGCCGCCGGGCTGCGGCGAACCGGCCGCGGCGGGCCAGCAGCTTCGCCTTAGCCAAGGCCGCCCTCGCCGCAAAGGTGGGTGACACCCCGTCGAGTGGTCCCTCGATCGTTTGCGCGGCCTCATCGAACCGGCCCTGGTCATATAGCGCCTCGGCGAGGTAGACGGTGCCCATCGCGAGGTAATACCGCTCGCCCACGCCCTGAAAGAATTCATGCCCCACCCGCGCATAGCGTTCAGCCGCAACCGGGTCACCTAGGGTCAGCTCCACCGAGCAGGCCGTGGCGGTGCTCTCGCCCAGGGCAAGTTTCCCGCCGAAGCCGGCGATTATGGACTGGCTGCGGTCGATCGCGGCGCGGGCATCGGCGGAACGGCCGAGATAGGCATACAGCGTGCTGAGCGGCCCGAGCAGGCCTGATTCCGCCCAGGTGTCACCTCTGGCGTCGTGCAGGAGTTCTTCGGTGCGGACGACGGCGGCGTCGACCGGGATGGGCAGCGCGACGAGATAGCCGATGGCCAGCCAGCCACTCGCGAGCATCTGCGTGCGGTGATTGCCGCTTTGCCGGGCGCAGGCGATCGCCCGCTCCAGGAGCTCCATGTACACGGGTGCGTAGTCGAGGATGCCCCGCAGCCTGCCGGCGTAGGTCAGCGCCTCGGCCAGCCCGTACAAGTCCCCTTCGGCTTCCAGGACTGCCGCGGCCGCCTCGCATTCGGCCAGCATCTCGGCGATCCCGGCGCCCTGCCTGAACCGCACGTCGGCGAGCAAGGCCCGGATCCGGGCCTGCACTGCGGGCGCGCCTGCCGCCACCTGGAAGGCGTCCGACAAGACGGCTTGCGCACCGTGTGGCTCACCGGCCTCGAACAGCACCGCGCCCAGCAGCCGCAGCAGGTCCGCCCGCTGCCGCTGGTCGGGCGGGTGCTGGGCCAGGGCACGTTCCAGCCAGTCCCGTCCCTCGGCCAGCAGCCCGCGGTCGAGCCAGAAGTCCCCGAGGGCCTGGGCCAGCCGCGGCCCGGCCGGGTGGCGGCGGGCCAGAGACCACTCCAGCGCCGCGCGGAAATTATCCTGCTCGCGCGCCAGCGCCGCCGGCCGGTGTTCCCGCTCGGCCAGGCTCACGAACGCGGCCGTGTGCCGGTTCCGGGCCGCGTCAGTGCCACCGGCCTCTGCCAGCCGGTCCGCCGCGTAATAGCGCACCGTGTCCAGCAGCCGGTACCGGGTCCTGTCCTCGCCCGGTTCGGCAGTCACCAGCGACTTGCCGGCCAGCCGGTCGATCACCTCCAGTGCCACGTCCTGGTCTCCGCCGCTGCAGACCTCGGCGGCCTGCGCCAAGCCGAAGCCGCCGGCGAACACCGACAGTTCCGCCAGGACCACGCGTTCGCCCGCGTCCAGCAGGTCATAGCTCCAGTCGATGGCTGCGCGCAGCGCCTGGTGCCGCGGGTCGGCGGCGGGCCGGCGGTAGGCCAGGAACCGGAACCTGTCTGCCAGGTGGGCCTCGATCTCCGCCGCCGTCAAGGTGCCCAGCCGTGCGGCGGCCAGCTCGATGGCCAGCGGCAGCCCGTCCAGTGTGCGGCAGATCCGCGCGGCGACCGCTACCGGCGCTACCTCACCGCCCGGCGTGCCCCGCGCTGCTGCCCCTCGGTCCAGGAACAGCCGCACCGCAGGGGCGTGCACCGCAGCGTACGGGTCGGCGTGCTCGGGTGGCAGGTCCAGCGGCCGCACCGGGCAGTTCACCTCCCCGGGAAGGCCGAGCGGCTCACGGCTGGTGGCCAGCACCCGCAGGCCGGGCGCGGCGCGCAGCAGCGCCCCGGCCAGTTGGGCGCATGCGTCCAGCAGATGCTCGCAGTTATCCAGGACCAGCAGCAGCTCCGCGGGCCGCAGCCGGTAGATCAGCGCGTCCAGCACCGGCACGTCACCGGCCTGCCGCACCCCCAGCGCCGTCATCACCTGCGCGGCCACCAGGGCGGGCTCGGTCACGCCGGCCAGTTCGGCCAGCCATACCCCCTCCCGGAACCGGCCCGCCAGCCGCGCCCCGGTTTCCACCGCGAGCCGGGTCTTGCCGGTCCCGCCGGGCCCGGTCAAGGTGACCAGCCGGGCCTCGGCCAGCAGCTTTTCGACCCGGGCCAGATCCTGTTCGCGGCCCAGGAAACTGGTCAGCGGCGCCGGCAGGTTATGCTGCCGCGGCGGCGGCGCGGCCGGGACTTCGTGCCGCAGCACCGCCTGCTCCAGCCGCTGCAGATCTTCCCCGGGTTCCAGGCCCAGCTCGCCCGCCAGCAGGTCCCGGGCCCGCCGGTAGGCGGCCAGCGCGTCGGCCTGCCGCCCGGCCCGGTATAGGGCCAGCACCAGCAGCCGCCACAGCCGCTCCCGCAGCGGGTACTCCCCGGCCAGGCCCTCCAGCTCGCCGGTCACCTCCGCATGCAGGCCCAGCTCGATATCGGCCTCGATCCGGCCCTCCACCGCTACGAGCCGCAGTTCCTCCAGCCGGGCCGCCTCCCGTGCCAGCGGCTCCGCCTCGCCCACGTCGGCCAGCGCCGGGCCCTGCCACAACCCCAGTGCCTGGCGGAAATGACCCGCCGCCGCCGCTGCCTCCCCCTGGGAGAGAGCCGTTTGCCCGGACGCGGCCAGCCGCTCAAACCGGACCGCGTCCACCGCGCCCGGATCCACGTCCAGCACATACCCGCCGCCCCGCGCGGCCAGGACAGCATCCGGGGCCAGCGCCCCCCGCAGCCGGGATATGTACGACCGCAACGTCGTCGCCGCTCCTCGCGGCGGGCCACCGGGCCAGGCTTCATCGATCAGCCGCCTGCCGGCACCACCCGGCCTGCCTCCAGCGCCAGCAGCGCGAGCACCGCCCGCGGCCGTGGCCCGCCCAGCGCGACCTCACCGCCGGACCGCACCACCTGCACCGGGCCCAGCAGCCGCACGTCAAACGGCACGGCTCCGCGCGAACCAGGCCCGTCATCTCGGGACACGAGGTAATAGTCCGCCCAGCCCGCCATCCCCCGCAACACCAGGCCGCAGACCGCCCAGCACAGCTAAAGGGCTCACTAACTATTGCCTGGCCCAGCGGGCAATACCGCCTGAGCCAGCCATGCCGGGCAGCCCACCGCAAGCCAGATACCAGCTTGCGGCCGCGCTCAACCTAATTCCAACCAAACTGCAACACCCCTCGCTGACCCTGTGTCAAAGCCCACTAGCCGGCTTATTAGAAGGAAACCATCGCGATGGCCGCCAACCACCAGCTAGAGCCCTAAGGATTCGGGATTCCCCAATTCCCCGACAGTCGTCTTCCGAGAGGCCCCCAGGAACAACACCGAGGAGAACAGATGGCCAAATCAATAGTCCTGGCCTGGACCAACCCCGTCGACGAGGCCAGCGACAAGGAATACAACGCCTGGTACAGCGGCACCCACGTCCCGCAGGTCATTGCCCACGTCCCGGGGGTGACCGGGGCCCGCCGGTACCGGGTGGTGGACCTGCCCGGCGTGGGCGGCCCGCCCGCCCACCGCTACCTGTGCGTCTGGGAAACCGACACCAGCGATGCGGCCAGCATCGCGGCCGGCCTGCAGGCCGCAGCCGCAGCCGGGCAGCTCGACAGCACCCCGGCCATGGATATCACGGCCAGCCCGCCCGTCATCCAGTGGTTCGAGCCGGTCGAGGACTAGCCGACCGTCCTCAGCTGTCAGCGAAGAATGCCGGCCAGCCTGCACGGGCAGCTAGAGGGAATTACCGCGGACTGAACGCTCATCGCCCCTAAGGGTACGGCCCTGATCGACATCCGCATGACGCTTCGCACCGATGACGGCGAAGCCCCGTATGTGCCCCACAACGGCCGCGCAGACATACGCGGTGGCGTGCAGCTTTCCGACGGCGGAGATCGAGGCGCACCTAGCGGACCGGTCCGGTTCCGCTGCCACTTCGCCGGCCGGGCTCGCTGAGCTGCGCAAGAGTGACAACAAAAGGAGAAAGCCATGTTTGAGGAGTATCTGGAAGCCTGGAACACACGACGAGGTGCTGCTGTCGGCGAGTTCATGGATGATACCGTGGATTTCGAGGATGTCACGATGGGTGTGGCGTTGAAGGGCCGCCCGCAGGTCGAAGCATTCGTCGCTCAGCTCGGCGAGACGTTCTCCTCCGACTATCACTTCACGCTAGTAACGGAACTGCTCACCGAGTCTTTTGTGGGCGCCGAGTGGATTATCTCGGGGACGCATGACCGGTCCTCCCCCGATCTGGCAGCAACGGGCAAGCCGTTCACCATTCGCGGCGCCACTATCGCCCGCCTGCAAGACGGCAAAATCACCTACAACCGCGACTACTGGGATATGGCGAGCTTCCTCGCCCAAGTCGGCGCCCTTCCCGGCTGACACCATCCAGGCTGCACCGCTGCCGGCAGCCGGCAGGTCTGACGGTGGCGAATTCTTGGGGCTAGAGCCGGCCAGAGCTGCTGGATAACACGGAGCAGGGCGGCGGGGCCTCTCGTTTCCCGACAGGCCAGCACGCCAAACGTTATGACGTCGAAACGGACGCAAGTATCGGGGCAAGAGTCATATTCCTTACCGGAAAGACAGCATAGTAAGCTTCGGCAATTTCTCAGGAGAAGAGATGCCTGACGACGACCGTTACGCAATGGCGGACAACGAGCTGCTCCTGGAGTCCCAGCGTCTCCACCACGGCCACGCTGCTGCCGATCCCGCCACCGTCGAGTGCCTGGAGGCCATCGGCGTCGCCAGGGGATGGCGTTGCCTAGAGGTCGGCGCCGGTGCCGGGTCAATAACCCGCTGGCTCGCCCAGCGGGTCGGTCCCGACGGGCACGTCGTGGCCCTGGATTACAACACCAGATTCCTGACCGGGCTGCCGGACAACGTCACCATCCGGCAGGCCGACGTCCGTGACAACGCCGCCTTCGAAGAGCACGACTACTTCGATCTCGCACACTGCCGGCTGCTGCTCATCTGGATGGCCGACCCGGTGGCTGTGCTGCGCCGGATGGCAGCCTCCCTGCGGCCAGGCGGCGTGCTCCTGGCCGAAGAAGGCAACTTCGACCTGCAGTCCGTCTTCGGCTATCCCGGGGCAGCCGAGCTGAACCGGATCTTCGAGGCACGACAAGCCGCCGGTACGTTCCTCGGCCCCGCCGGATACTCCCCATACCGGTTCCGCTATCTCGCTGACATGCTGGCTGACGTGGGGCTCGAACCGCTCAATGTGAAGATCAAGGTAGAAGCCGCTGGCCCCGGAGATCCCATGTTCGAGGTTTACCGGCTGATTTATCTTTCCCAGAAGATGAGCGGCGCGGGGACAGGGATGGATGAGAAGGAGCTAGCGGCCTGGGAACGTTTCTGCGGGCACCCTGACGCCCGGATCATTCCCGGCACCCTGATCAGGGCGTGGGCACGCCGTCCCTAGTCAGGCAAGCACCGTGCTGTGAATGACCGGCGCCGCCACCATCCGCGACTACGCAGTCCCGGCGATCCCGGCGGCCGGCCCAGCCTGCGCATCGCATGCGCCCTGCCGGTCTGCGTGACCGCAGCAGCCGTGCCAGCCGACTCAACGACCCTCGCAGCATATGAGCTCGGACTGCACCGGCTACGCCAGGAAAAACTGACCACACAGTGTCGTCCGCGCGGCCAGGATCCATCCTCCCAAATGTGGATCATCTCACCGCAAAAAGCGCTGACACTCGGCACGACGCGATCATCGCCTGATTACCCGCTGTCACAGCGGCGGCGCAAACACAGCGGACGCCTACTCGCACAGTTGGTGAACTGCAGAGCCTGCACCTCCACCGCACGGGCGCCGAAACCCCCACTGAGCTGGGAGCCGGTGAGCGGATTCGAACCGCTGCCCTGCCGTTTACAAGAAGTACGGCCACATGCACCACATGCGCTACCTGCACAAATGACACGAGTCATAGCCGCTGACAGCACTCGCGGCGCTGGGATTATCCGATGGTTTGTTCCACGAACCGTTCCAGGCCCGAGGGTCTCGCATCCCATCTTTCGCTACTGTGCGTAACCTCGCCAAGGAAACCGCATCCGCTATGCGATCAGGCCAACCGTCACGGGTCGACGGTTTTCGGACCGCTGCCACACTTGCTCTT
>CAWFRO010000015.1:0-458649 GCA_963818225.1 uncultured Actinomycetes bacterium | reverse complement strand
CGTACAGCTTGGCGTACTTCAGCCGGAAGAAGACGTTGAACGTCGAGTCGTACATCGCGCCGTTCATCGAGGACACCGCGAGCAGACCGGGCGCGACGAACTCGCGGTACGGGATGGGCTGCCCGCCGGGGCCGGGAACCTTCCCGACCAGCACGCCCAGCCCCAGGCCCACCGAGAGCAGGTAGAACAGCGGCTCGAAGATCCCGGAGACGAACACGAGCCAGGCGCGCCCGTAGGCCCGGGCGTGCCGCTCGATCAGGCGCAGGCTGCCCGTGTCGGTGCCCGCACGGGTGCAGGCGGGCCAGCAGCCCGGCCGGCGGGAGCATGCGCAGGGTGGCGCTAGACATAGAGGCGCCTGCGGTAGGTGCGGGCCCCGGCCCAGACGCCGACGGCGGCCAGCACGGCCAGGTAGGCGGCGTGGCCGAGCATGCCGAGCGGGTCACCGGCCGCGGTGCCGAGGCTGAACGCCCGGCACAGCGCGACGCCCTGCCACAGCGGCGTCACCTCGGCGACCACGCGCAGCCAGCCGGGCAGCTGGGAGATCGGGAAGAACGTGCCGGAGAACAGCATCAGCGGCATCATGCCGAACCGGAACAGGTAGGAGAAGGAATTCTCTACTGTCACGGTGACGGCCCAGGCCGCGATGGGGGCGGCGAAGGCCACCCGGTCAGCACCGCCGCCGGGAAGGCCAGGATCACCCAGGCGCTCCGGGCCGCGCCGAACGCCCAGATCAGCACCGTGACCAGCGCGGAGCTCATCGCGATCCGCATGATCATGAACATCAGGTGCCCGCGGAAGATGTCGCCGGGCCGCAGCGGGGAGGCCTGCGCGCGATGTAGATCCGGTTCCACTTCAGCGAGCCGAACACCGGGTACGTCGCCTCCTGCATCCCGGTGTTCATCGCGCCCGAGGCGAGGATGGCCGGGGCGACGAAGGCCAGGTAGCTCACCCCGCCCAGGCTGGCCGTCCCGTGCCGGTCCACCAGCGTGCCGAGCCCGAAACCCAGCGCGCCCAGGTAGCACACCGGGCCGAGCACGGTGGACCAGATGCTGGAGCGCCAGATCCGCCGGTAAACGGTGAGCCAGCACTGGAACGCACGGAACGATTGCGGCACGGGCCAGGGGGGGTCGTCCCCCGGGGAGAACACCCCACCATCAGTCCTCCAGGCGGCGGCCGGTCAGGCGGAGGAACACGTCTTCGAGCGTGCCGCGGCGGACCAGCGAGGTAAGCGGCTCCATGCCACTGGCGCGCACCGCGGCCAGGGCCGCGTCCCCGTCGGCGACGTAGAGCAAGATCCGGTCGGCGAGCACCTCGGACCGTTCGGCAGAAAAGTCGTTGAGCTTGTCGGCGGCCGCGTCGTGCAGGTCAGGGTCGAAGCGCAGCTCGAGGACTTCCGGCGAGCAGTAGCGGGCGATCAGGTCGCGGGGCGAGCCCGCCGCGGCGAACCGGCCGTGGTCCATCACGACCAGCCGGTCGCACAGCTGCTCGGCCTCGTCCATGTAGTGCGTGGTCAGGATCAGCGTGACGCCGCGCTGCTTGAGGCGGAACAGCCGGTCCCACACGACGTGCCGGGCCTGCGGGTCCAGCCCGGTGGTGGGCTCGTCGAGGATGAGGATCTCCGGCTCGTTGATCAGCGACCGGGCGATGGTCAGGCGGCGCTTCAGGCCGCCGGACAGCGGGTCGACCTTGTCCTCCGCGCGGTCCGCGAGCTGCACGAACTCCAGCAGGGCGGCGGTCCGCTCCCGGATGACGCGCCGCGGCAGGCCGAAATACCGGCCGTAGACGAGCAGGTTCTCCCGCACGGTCAGCTCGACGTCGAGGGTGTCCTCCTGCGGCACCACGCCCAGCCGGGCCCGGATCGCCGAGCCTTCCTTGACCGGATCGCGGCCGAGGATGCTCAGCTCCCCGCTGGTGGGCGGGGAAACGCAGCCGATCATCCGCATCGTGGAGGACTTGCCCGCGCCGTTCGGCCCGAGGAACCCGAACGCCTCCCCGCGGTACAGGTCGAAGTCGATGCCGTCGACCGCCGTGAATCCGCCGAACCTCTTGGTCAGGCCGCGGGCCCGGACGAGCACCTCGGATTCGGGACGTTCCGGCACCTGATCCAGGCTAGCCGGGGATTATGACATTCCCCGAACGGTTTTACCGCCCTCCCCGGACCACGCCCCGGGACGCGATAGTGTCAGTTAGACACGGGAAGGACCAACTCAGGGGACGAATAACGGTGCAGCCTATCCGCGACTTGTATGAGCGATTCCGGGTGCTTATCCATGAGGTCGCCAAGTTCGGCATCGTCGGCGGCCTCGCGTTCGTGCTCACCATCGTCCTGATCAACGTGTTCCACTCCGGTGCCCATATGGGCCCGATCCTGGCCACGACACTGGCCAACATCGTGGCCACGGTGTTCGCCTTCATGGGCAACAAGTTCTGGGCGTTCCGGCATCGCCGGGGCAGCCACTGGCGCCGCGAGTCGATCCTGTTCTTCGTGTTCAACGGGATCGGGATCCTCATCACCGACGGGGTCGTCGCGGCCGTGCACTACGGGCTCGGGCTGACCGGCAACGTCGCCTTCAACGTGGCCAACCTGGTCGGCATCGGCCTAGCCACGCTGTTCCGGCTGTACAGCTACCGCCGGTGGGTCTTCCTGTGGGCCGAGGCGCCCGTCGAGGAGCAGCTGGAGCCGGAGACCTCGGGCACCTGACGCCTGGTCTTACCGGGTTTCGCTGCCGACGCACACGGTGATCGCGGCGCCGCAGGCGAGCCACTTGAGCTGCTGCCGGCGCTCCCCGCTGGCGTGGGGCCAGCTCAGGGAGGCCCGCCGGAAGCGGCGGGCGCTAAGGCGATCATCCGCCGGTCGCACGCCCTGCACGCCGGCCACGCTACGCCCGGAGCGTTCCGGAACGTTACCGCTGCGGACTTGGGTCACTGGCAGCCGCGGACGGCGGACAGGCCGAGGGAGGCCTGAGCGCGGCCTCCTGCTGCGCCCTGGTCAGGTACCCGACGGCGGCCATCCGGTCGATGACGTGCACCAGCCGGGCCCGGGCCTGGGCCGGGTAGGTCAGCGGGTCGTCGTAGGTCGGTGCGTTCACCGCGCCGGCCAGCATGGCGGCCTGCACCACGGTCAGCTGGTCGGGCGGCCGCCCGAAGTAGCCGCAGCTGGCCGCCTCCAGGCCGTAGTAGCCGTGGCCGTAGTAGGCGATCTCGGCGTACAGCCGCAGGATCTCGGCCCGGCTGTAGGCCTGGTTGAGCTTGACCGCCACCACCACCTGCTCGACGATCTGCGGGAAGCTGCTGCTGCCCGAGGTGTACAGGTTCTTGGCGAGCTGCTGGTCCAGGGTGCTGCCGCCCCCGTCGGTGTGCCCGGTGAGCCACGAGGCCGTCACGCGGACCAGCGCGAACGGGTCGACGCCCGGATCGGTGTAGAAGCGGTGGTCTTCGGTCGCCACCAGCGCTTCGGCGAAGTACTGCGGCACGGGCGGGCCCGGGTAGGCGATGTGGTGCTCGCTCGCCTGGGCCGCGGCCAGGGCGGTGGCCTGGCCGGCCGAGGGGGTCAAAAAATACAGCAGGGCGGTCGCGGCCAGGAGCAGGGCGATGACGACGGCGACGACCTTGGCCAGGGTGAAGGCGAGCCTGCGCCGCCAGCTGCGCCGGGGCAGCGGGCGGGTCCGCTGGTAGCCGGCGTCCTCGTCGTCCTCGCCGGACTCCGGGCGGCGAGCGCCAAGTACCCTCAACGACCCAGCCCTCCGTCCGTGTGCGGCTCCCGGTGGCTTAACGAGCGAGCCGCCCGCGCCATGCCCGGCACATCGTAACTTTCTGCCCGGCAGGAAAGCATGTACGCGCGGCGGTGTGGCGGAGGGCACTGGCCTGGTTTCCAGGACTGGCCGCGGTTGCGCTAAGCTGACGACGCCAGTCCAGCGGATGAGGCAGGTGTCGCGATAAGTGATCGTGGCATTACGGGACGTGGCGCAGCTTGGTTAGCGCGTCGGTCTGGGGGACCGAAGGCCGCGAGTTCAAATCTCGCCGTCCCGACCAGTTGAGAATCGTCGGCAACCAGCCCGGGCTTTCCCGGCGCTGGCCGCCGCGGCGCGGTGCCGGCACCGGGCTCGCCCGCGGGCAGGACAGATCGGGGACCCTGGGTCGCGGCGCCGGCGCGGCTGGTGTTGACTAGCGCTATGCCTGTTGAAGGAGATTACGAGCCGAGCACGGCCGCCTGGGTGCGCGATCAGGTCGAGCTGTACGAGGGTTCCGGCGGGACCAAGGGCTCGACGCTGCGCGACACCGGCCTGCCGGTGGTGATCGTGACCAACCGGGGCGCCAAGAGCGGCAAGGTGCACAAGACACCGGTGATGCGGGTGGAGCACGGCGGCCGCTACGCCATGGTGGCCTCGAAGGGCGGCGCGCCGGACAATCCGCTGTGGGACTACAGCGTCCGCGCCAATCCCCTGGTCGAGGTGCAGGACGGGGCGCACAAGCAGGACTACAGGGCCCGCGAGATCAGCGGCGACGAGCGCGCCGAATGGTGGGAGCGGGCGGTCGCGGCGTACCCGCCGTATGCGGAGTACCAGCAGAAGACCACGCGGCAGATCCCGGTGTTCGTGCTGGAGCCGGCCAGCGAGAGCTGACGCCGCCCCGGGAAAGCGCGCTGGTGAGGAGTCTGTCTTGACTGGTGCGGCGACAGGACGGGCAGAGCTCATCCGCCGGGCCGAGGAGCGCGGCGTGGCGGTGTCCTACCGGAACTGGCGGGGCCGCGAGGCCGAAGTCAGCGACGAGACGCTGGCCGCCGTGCTGGCCGCCCTGGGTGAGGACCGGCCCGCGGCCGCCGCCGAGGACCGGGTCGTCGGGGCCGCGGCCCCCTGGCCGCGGCGCAGGGCGTGGGGCTTCACGGTGCAGCTGTACTCGGTACGCTCGCGCGAGTCCTGGGGGCACGGTGACCTGCGGGACCTGGCCGACCTGGCGGCCTGGAGCGGGCGCGAGCTGGGGGCGGACTTCGTACTGGTCAACCCGCTGCACGCGGCGGAGCCGCTGGCCCCGGTCAGCCCTTCCCCGTACCTGGCGATGACCAGGCGGTACCTGTCCCCGCTGTACCTGCGCATCGAGGACATCCCCGAGTACGCCACGCTCAGCGCGGCCGACAGCGCCCGGGTCGACGCGCTCGGGGCACCGCTGCGCGCCGCGAGCCAGACGGCGGACCTGATCGACCGGGACGCGGTCTGGACGGCCAAGCGCGAGGCGCTGGGGATCATCCGCGCGGCGGGCCTGAGCGGCGCGCGGCAGGCGGAGCTGGACGCCTTCCGGGCCCGCGGCGGCGAGGCGCTGGAGGACTGGGCCACCTGGTGCGCGATCGCGGAGGTCCACGGACCGGACTGGCGGGCCTGGCCCGCGGCGCTGGCCGATCCCCGGTCGGCGGAGGTGGCGGCGTTCCGCCGCGAGCGGGCCGACCGGGTCGGTTTCCACGCCTGGCTGCAGTGGCTGGCCGCGGAGCAGGCCGACGCGGCGCAGCGAGCGGCCCGGGAGGCCGGCATGGAGATCGGCGTCATCGCCGATCTGGCGGTAGGCGCGCATCCCGGCGGGGCCGACGCCTGGGCCCGCCAGGACGTGATCGTCACCGGCGTCAGCGTCGGCGCCCCGCCGGACGAGTTCAACCAGCGGGGCCAGGACTGGACGCTGCCCCCGTGGCACCCGGCCCGGATCGTCGCCCAGGCGGGCCGGCCGCTGGCCGAGCTCGTCGCGGCGACCACGCGGCACGCCGGGGGGCTGCGCATCGATCACGTCATGGGGCTGGCCCGGCTGTGGTGGATACCCGCCGGGATGGAGCCCGGCCAGGGTACGTACGTGCGGTATGACCACGAGCTGATCGGGGACGTGCTGTGCGCGGCGGCGGCGGCGGGCCCGCGCTGGTCATCGGGGAGGACCTCGGCACGGTCGAGCCCTGGCTGCGCCAGTTCCTGGCCGACCGCCGGGTCCTCGGCACCTCCATGGCATGGTTCGAGCGGCGCGCGGACGGCACGCCGCGCCGCCCGCGCGGGTGGCGCCGCGGCTGCCTGGCCACGGTCGGCACCCACGACATGCCTCCGGCCGCGTCGTTCCTCACCGGCGAGCAGGTGAGCCTGCGGGCCGAGCTCGGGCTGCTGACCGAGCCGGAGCCGGACGAGCGGGCCGCCGCCCGGCGGGAGGTCGACGGATGGCTGGCGATGCTCGCCCGCGAGGGGCTGCTGGCGCGGCCCGCCGAGGCCACGCCGGAGCAGTTCACCGCCGCCCTGTACGGTTACCTGGCCCTGACGCCTGCCATGCTGGTCGGCGTGTCACTGGCCGAGGCCGCGGGCGAGCGGCGGCCGCAGAACATGCCCGGCACGGTGGAGGAGTACCCGAACTGGCGGATCCCGCTGGCCGGCGCCGACGGGCGGCCGGTCCTGCTCGAGGACCTGCCCGCGCACGCCGGGATCCGGGCCGTGGTCCGGGCCGTGTCCGGCGCCCTGGGCGCGCGAGCGGGCGGCAGGCGATAAAGTCCACGCGTGGCTACCCGCGATGAACTGGACCAGCTGTCGTCCCGCGAGCTGCACGACCTCGCCGTGCGGCGGGCACTGCATCACCTCGACGTGGAGTTCCTCTGGGAGCTGCTGCGCGCCATCCCGGCGGCCGAGGCGTCCGAGGGGCACGACGAGGAGGCGGGGCGGGACATCAGCAAGGTGACCGCGCTGCTCGCCGACGCGATCGACTCGGGGAAGGGCGATGAGGCCGAGGCGCTGCGGCCGCTGTACCTCGACTACCTGGTCAAGCACGGGACCGGCCGCTGAGCAGGCACCACGGCCCGTTCGGCAAATGAAACACGCCGGGCCGAGGAGCCGCGGTGGCGGCTCCCCGGGCCCGGCGCGGGGCGTAGCGGATTAGGCGTCCTTGGCCAGGACGGCCTCGATCTCCAGGTTGATCGTGACCTTGTCGCTGAGGACCACGGCGTTGCCAGCGCCCGGGATGGCGCCGTTGTAGCTGATGTTCCAGTCGTTCCGGTTGATCTCGGTGGTGGCGGAGAAGCCGGCCCGGGTGCCGCCGTACGGGTCGGGGCCGAAGCCGTTCACCTCGAGCTTGAAGGTCACCGGGCGGGTGACGTCGTGGAGGCTGAGGTCGCCGACGAGCAGGAAGTTGTCACCATCGGGACGCACGCCGGTAGAGCGGAAGGTCATGGTGGGGTGCTTCTCGGTGTGGAAGAAGTCCTCGCTGCGGATGTGCCCGTCCCGCTGCTCGTTGCCGGTGTTCACCGAGCTGAGGTCGACGTCGGCAGTGACGGTTGAGGCCAGCGGGTCGGGGGCGGTCGTGATGGTGCCCTCGAACTTGTCGAAACGGCCGCGGACCTTGCTCACCATCATGTGCCTCACGACGAAGGACACCTCTGAGTGGACAGGGTCGATGCTCCAGGTTCCGGTGACGTAGCCGGGGATCTCCACGGCGGTATGGCTCATGATTCCTCCAGATCAGGCTGGTGCGTTTTAGGAGTAAGTTCGCTTTCGTACCTTGCTTCTTAATAGTAACCCCGTATACTTGAAGCGTCAAGCACTTCTGTTTGAAGAGTCAAGCACTTCGCCGGACAGGGGCGGGCGAAGTATCGTGGAGTGATAAGCGAGGTGGGGTTGGGTGGAATTCGGTGATGTCGACCCGGTTTGCGATCCGTCGGAGGCGGCGGGGAGCGAGCCGGCGGGGTCGGTCGGCGAGCCGTCCGCGTGCCGCGCCCGCGAGGTCCTGCAGCGGGTCGGCGATAAGTGGTCGATGTACGTGATCGACCTGCTCGGCCAGGGCACCATGCGGTTCAGCGAGCTTCACCGGTCGGTCGACGGCATCACAGCCAGGATGCTGACCGTGACGCTGCGTGGCCTGGAGCGGGACGGCATCGTGACCCGCACGATCCATCCCGTCATCCCGCCGCGGGTGGACTACGCCCTGACCCCGATGGGCCGGACGCTGCTCGACGCGATCGGGGCGCTGGTGAGCTGGGCGGACGGCCACCTGCCGGAGATCAGCGCCGCCCAGACCGCTTACGACGCCAGGCACGCAGCCCAATAGGCTGACGGCATGAACGACCTGACGGACACGGCCGGCCAGGAGACCCAGGCCGAGCGGGATGACTGGCTGCGGCACGGGTCCTCGTTCGGCACCGCCGCCGCCGCCTACGCCGCGCACCGGCCCGACTACGCCGAAGCGGCGGTCCGCTGGGCCCTGCAGCTGCCGGAGGGCGAGCCGCCGGGATCTGCCCGAGCCCCCCGAGCGGGGGGGAGAGCCGTTCCTGCTCGGCGGGTACTTGACCTGGCCGCGGGCACCGGCAAGCTGACCGCCGCGCTGGTCGGCCTCGGCGCCGAGGTCACCGCGGTGGAGCCCGACCCGGACATGCTCGCCGAACTGCGGCGCGGGCTTCCCTCGGTGCGCGCGCTGCGGGGCCGTGCGGAGGAGATCCCGCTGCCGGACGGGAGCGTGGACGCTGTCCTGGCCGGCCAGGCCATGCACTGGTTCGACCTGGACCGGGCCGTACCCGAGATCGCGCGGGTGCTCGCCCCGGGCGGCGTGCTGGCCGGCCTGTGGAACCTGGACGACGACCGGGTGGACTGGGTGGCGGCACTGGCCGCGATCAGCAAAGGCAAGTCGAACATCACGCTGCGGCGCTGGCGGGAGGGAACGGGGCGGTCCAGGCTGGAGCACCTGGCCGCGGCCGGAGCCGGCCTGTTCGAGGCCCCGGAGATCGGGGAATTCGCGCACGGGCAGCGGCAGACAGCCGACCTGCTGGTCGAGACCGTTGCGACTCATTCCAGCTTCCTGGTGATGTCCGGGCCCGACCGATCCCGGCTGCTGGCACAGGTCCGGGATCTGCTGTACGCCCGGCCGGAGACCGCCGCGGGCGAGTTCGTGCTGCCGATGGTCACGGTCGTGCTGCGGGCCAGGCGGTTGTGATGGCCGCGCCGTCGTGAAACCCGCACTGTCGTGAAGGCCGCGCTGTTTGTCACCTGCCTGGTGGACGGCCTTGCGCCGCAGGTCGGGAGGGCCACGGTCCAGGTGCTGGAACGGCTCGGGGTGACCGTGGCGATGCCCTGGGGGCAGACCTGCTGCGGGCAGATGCACGTCAACAGCGGCTACCCGCGGGAGGCGATCGGGCTGGTCCGCAACCACGTGGCGGCGTTCGGCGGCTACGACGCGATCGTGGTGCCGAGCGGGTCGTGCACGGCCGCGATCCGGCACCAGCACGCGGACGTGGCGCGGCTGGCGGGTGACCCAGCCCTGGCCGAGGCGGCGGCGGCGGTCGCGGCCCGGACCTGGGAGCTGTCGGAGTTTCTCGTTGACGTGCTGGGCGTGACCGACGTCGGGGCGTACTTCCCGCACCGGGTGACCTACCATCCGACCTGCCATTCGCTGCGGCTGCTGCGGGTAGGCGAGCGGCCGCTGCAGCTGCTGCGCGCGGTCGAGGGCATCGACCTGGTCGAGCTGCCCGACGCCGAGCAATGCTGCGGGTTCGGCGGCACGTTCGCGCTGAAGAACCCGGCGGTGTCCGAGGCGATGCTGGCCGACAAGATCGCGGCGGTGCGGCAGACCGGCGCAGCCTTCGCCGCCGCGGCCGACGCGTCGTGCCTGCTGCACATCGGCGGTGGCCTGTCCCGGCTGAGCACCGGCATCGGAACCCGCCACCTGGCCGAGATCCTCGCCGCGACCAGGAGCGGCCGATGACGTTCCTCGGCATGCCGACCGCGTCGCCTGGGGTTGGGCAGCTCCGCCAGGAGGCCCCGTTCCCGGTCGCGTCGGCCAGCGCGCTGGCTGACGGGCAGCTGCGGCGCAACCTCGGTCACGCCACGTCGACGATCCGGGCCAAGCGCGCGGCCGCCGTGGCCGAAGTGCCCGACTGGGACGAGCTGCGGGCGGCGGGCGCGGCCATCAAGGACGACGTCCTCGCCCACCTGGACCGCTACCTCATGCAGCTCGAGGAGCAGGTCAGGGCCCGCGGCGGCACGGTGCACTGGGCGAGCGACGCGAACGAGGCGAACCAGATCGTCACCGGCCTGGTCGCCGCGACCGGCCAGCGCAGCGTGGTGAAGGTCAAGTCGATGGCGACCCAGGAGATCGGGCTGAACGAGGCCCTCGCCGCCGCGGGCATCGAGGCGACCGAGACCGACCTGGCCGAGCTGATCGTCCAGCTCGGCCACGACCGGCCCAGCCACATCCTGGTGCCCGCGATCCACCGCAACCGCAGCCAGATCCGCGACATCTTCCTGCGCGAGATGCCGGGCGCGCCGGCCCAGCTGTCCGATGAGCCCGCTGAGCTCGCCGCGGCGGCCCGCGCGTACCTGCGCCGCAGATTCCTGGCCGCGCAGGTCGCGATCTCGGGCGCGAACTTCGCGATCGCCGAGACCGGCACCCTGGCCGTGGTGGAGTCCGAGGGCAACGGCCGGATGTGCCTGACCCTGCCGCGCACCCTGATCACCGTGATGGGCATCGAGAAGATCATCCCGGCCTGGCGTGACCTGGAGGTGTTCCTCCAGCTGCTGCCGCGCTCGTCTACCGCGGAGCGGATGAACCCGTACACCTCGATGTGGGCCGGGGCGGTGGAAGGCCAGGACTTCCATCTCGTCCTGCTGGACAACGGCCGGACCGCGACCCTGGCCGACCCGCGCGGCCGGGCCGCGCTGCGCTGCATCAGGTGCTCGGCCTGCCTGAACGTCTGCCCGGTCTATGAGCGCGTCGGCGGGCACGCCTACGGCTCGGTCTACCCGGGGCCGATCGGGGCCGTGCTGTCCCCGCAGCTCACCGGCGTCGCCGACAATCCGGACCTGCCGTTCGCCTCGACGCTCTGCGGTGCCTGCTACGAAGTCTGCCCGGTGGCGATCGACATTCCGGCCATGCTCGTCCACCTGCGTTCCCGGGTGGTCGATGACAAGCTCGCCCGCCACCACGGTCCGACCCCGGAAGCCGCAGCCATGCGGGGCCTGGCCTGGACGATGGGCGACGCCCGCCGCTGGGCCTGGGCGCTGCGGGCCGGCCGCGCCGGGCGGCTGCTCGGGCGGCGCTCCGGCCGGATCCGGCACCTGCCCGGTCCGCTGGGCGCCTGGACGGCCTCCCGGGATCTGCCCCGGCCGCCGCGGCAGACCTTCCGCGACTGGTGGCGGGCGGAGCGGCCCGGATGAGCAGCCGGGAGGAAATGCTGGCGCGGATCCGCGCGGCCACCGCGGACGTCACCGGCGGCCCGGAGGTGCCGCGGCGGTACCGGCCGGCCGGGTCCGGCCCGGCTCCGGGCGAGGAGTCCCTGGTCAGCCGGTTCACCGAGCGGGCCAGCGACTACCGCGCCACGGTGCGCCGCGGCCGCGCGGCCGAGGCCGCCCGGGTCATCGCGGACGCCGTCGCGGCCCGGGGCGCGAGCCGGATCGGCGTGCCCCGGGGATTCCCGCCCGAGTGGGCGGCGCTGCTGTCGGGCCCGGTCCCGGACGACCCGCCGCTGGACGTCGCGGCGCTGGACGCCCTGGACGGGGTCGTGACGACATGCGCGGTCGCGATCGCCGAGACCGGGACGATCGTGCTGGACGCCGGGCCAGGGCAGGGCGGCCGGGCGTTCAGCCTGGTGCCGGATTACCACCTGGCCGTGGTGCGCGCCGGGCAGATCGTCGCCGCGGTACCCGACGCGGTCGCGGCGCTGGACCCGGGCCGGCCGCTGACCTGGATCAGCGGGCCCAGCGCCACCAGCGACATCGAGTTGCGCCGGGTCGAGGGCGTGCACGGCCCGCGGACGCTCGACATCGTGATCGTCGCCGGGTGAAGGCCGGGAGCGTGGGGGCCAGCGAGGAGTTCGACACCCGGCCGGTCCGGGCCTTCGTGCCCGCGCCCGGCGTGCGAGCCGACGAGTCGGCGTGGCCCGCCAGCGTCCCGGCCATGGCGCAGCTGCTCCGGGACGGCCTGGACCTACCCGCGGGGCTGACCGTGCTGGTCGGGGAGAACGGGTCGGGTAAGTCGACGGTGGTAGAGAGCCTGGCCGAGGCGTACGGGCTGAACCCGCAGGGCGGCTCGGCGCAGGGCGAGCTGTTCCAGGTCCGGGACAGCGAGCCGGGTGCCGGGCACCAGCTGGAAATAGTGCGGGGCATCAAGCCCCGCTGGTCCTACTTCCTGCGGGCCGACACCATGAGCCAGCTGTACACCTACCTCGAGCAGAATCCCGGCCGGAGGCCCGAGCGGCTGCACGAGCTGAGTCACGGGGAGTCGTTCCTGGAGATCCTGCGGACCAGAGTGAACCAGATGGGCTTCTACCTGATGGACGAGCCGGACGCACCACTGTCGTTCGTCGCGTCGCTGGGGCTGGCCGCACTGCTGCACGACCTGGCCGCAGGCGGATCCCAGCTGGTGGTGGCCACCCACTCCCCCATCGTCGCGGCGATTCCGGGGGCGCGCCTGATCGAGCTCGGGCCGTGGGGCATGCGCCCCGCTACCTGGGACGACCTGAGCCTGGTCATCGCATGGCGGGCGTTCATGCGCGATCCGCGCTCCTACTTCCGGCCCTTGTTCGAAGAACGCTGACGGCGGCGGGCCATAGAATCACGCCCGTGGACGTACCCGGCAGCGAAACCGGAGGCGCGGCAGCCGAGATGCTGCACCGCGTGTTCGGGTACAGCTCGTTCCGCGGGCAGCAGCAGGAGATCATCGAGCACCTGTGCGGCGGCGGGGACGCGGTCGCGCTGATGCCGACCGGCAGCGGCAAGTCGCTGTGCTACCAGATCCCCTCGCTGGTCCGGGACGGTACCGGGGTGGTCATCTCGCCGCTGATCGCGCTCATGCAGGACCAGGTCGACGCGCTGCGGCTGCTCGGCGTGCGGGCGGATTTCCTGAACTCGACCCAGGATCCGGATACCCGCCGCGGCGTCGAGTATGCCTTCCTGGACGGCAAGCTCGACCTGCTGTACCTGGCGCCGGAGCGGCTGCGGACCGACTCGGCGCTGCGGCTGCTCGAGCGGGGCAAGGTGGCGCTGTTCGCGATCGACGAGGCGCACTGCGTGGCCCAGTGGGGGCACGACTTCCGGCCTGACTACCTCGGGCTGTCGGTGCTGCACGAGCGGTGGCCTTCGGTGCCGCGGATCGCGGTGACGGCCACTGCCACCCGGCAGACGCTGGGCGAGATCGTGACACGTCTCGGGCTCGGGGCGGCCCGGCATTTCGTGGCCAGCTTCGACCGGCCCAATATCCAGTACCGGATCGAGCCGAAGAACGAACCGCGCAAGCAACTGTTGCGGCTGCTGCGCACCGAGCACCGCGGTGATGCGGGCATCGTGTACTGCCTGTCCCGGGCTTCGGTGGACAAGACAGCGGAATTCCTGTCGTCCGAGGGGTTCGTGGCCCTGCCGTATCACGCCGGGCTGGACGCGCGGACCCGGGCCGCCAACCAGTCGCGGTTCCTGCGCGAGGACGGGCTGATCATGGTGGCCACGATCGCGTTCGGCATGGGCATCGACAAGCCGGACGTCCGGTTCGTCGCGCACCTGGACCTGCCCCGGTCGGTGGAGGGCTACTACCAGGAGACGGGGCGGGCCGGGCGGGACGGCGCACCTGCCACGGCGTGGCTGGCCTACGGGCTGGCCGACGTGGTGCAGCAGCGGCGGCTCATCGACGATTCCGACGGCGATTTCGCGCACCGGCGGCGGATGGTCGGGCACCTGGACGCGATGCTCGCGCTGTGCGAGACGGCAGGCTGCCGCCGGGCGCAGATGCTGGGGTACTTCGGCGAGACGTCCGCCGGCGCATGCGGGAACTGCGACACCTGCCTGTCGCCGCCTTCGGTATGGGACGGGACGGTGCCGGCGCAGAAGCTGCTGTCGACCCTGGTGCGGCTGGAGCGGCTCGGCGGCCCGTCGTTCGGCGCCGGGCAGCCGATCGACATCCTGCTCGGGAAGCAGACGCAGCGGGTGCAGTCCTACGGGCACGACAAGCTCTCCGTCTTCGGCATCGGGGGTGAGCTGCGCGAGGCGGAGTGGCGGGGCGTGGTCCGGCAGCTGCTGGCCAGCGGGCTGCTCGCGGTCAAGGGCGACCACGGGACGCTGGCGCTGACCGAGCTCAGCGGGGAGGTCCTGCGCGGCGAACGGCAGGTCATGCTGCGGCGGGACGCGCCGCGCCCGGTCCCGGCCGCGGCGGCTGGCGCGGGCACAGCGGCTGGCGGGGGCGCGGCGGCTGGCGGGGGCGCGGCGCGGGGCGGCCGGGGGGCGCGGGCCCGGGGCGCGGCCGGGGCGGCGGACGCCGGGGCCGCAGCGAGGCCGTCAGGCCGGGCGGCGCAGGCCGAGCTGACGCCCGAGGCGGAGCAGGTGTTCGAGCGGCTGCGGACGTGGCGGACGGGCGTCGCGAAAGAGCTGGGCATGCCGCCGTACGTCATCTTCCACGACGCGACGCTGCGGCAGATCGCCGCCACGCCGCCTGCGACGCTGGCCGGGCTGGCCCTGATCAACGGCGTGGGCGAGACCAAGCTGGCCAGGTACGGGCAGCAGATCCTGGACGTGCTGGCCGAAGGCGGTCAGGACGACGGTCAGCTGCCGTCGGGGTAGCCGCCGCGGTGCAGCACCATCGGATAGTACGGGAGCGTGCCGGGCGGGCGGACCGACGCCCGCCAGTTGTCCGGGTAGGGCTCCAGGGCCTGGAACAGGGGCGGCGGCTGGCCATGGGCGCTGACGGCGAGCGCTTCGGCGGACTGGCGCAGGCCGGCGACGGCGTCGCGGCCGTAGCGCTGCATCCAGCGGTCCTCGATCGTGCCCATGAGCTCTAGGTAGAGCTGCTGGGCGCGCACGCCCGCCGGGTTGAGGCGGGCCACCTTGCCCCGGTTCGCGGCGGGATCGGGCTCCTCGACGGCGAGGCGGGCACGGAGCAGGACACCCATGGCCCAGCTCACGGCTTCCTTGGAGATCCCGGTCAGCAGAGGCAGATCGCGCAGCCGCGTGCCGTCGGCACCAAGGACGCGGAGCAGGTTGGCGCCGACCGCGAGCGATACCGCCGATTCGGCCTCGTACTCCAGAGCGAAGCCGAGCAGGCCGCGGGACAGCAGCGCCGCCAGCGGCAGCGTGGCGATGTCTGGCTGCTGCGGCCGGGGCGGCAGGGCGGGATCGGGTCCCCGGCTGAACAGGGTCTGGCCGAGAATGGGCAGGACGTCGGGCAACCCGGGGTCGAGCTGGCCGGCGATTGCGGCCAGCGCGCCGCGCAGCCCCTCGATCTGGCCGGCGCCGTAACGGTCCCGCCAGCGCTGCTCGACGAGGCCGGGCAGCTCAAGCCATACCTCCCGGGCCCGCAGGCCGCGGGAGGTGGCGCGCAGGACCGCATCGGGCCCGGGGCGGCCGCGACGGACCTTCCCGGCCCCCGCGTCGATCGTGATATAGCCCCAGCGGCGCATGCCGTCCAGGTTGGTCGGGGTGCGGGCCAGGGTCTCCAGCTGGCCCACGGTGATGGGCTGGTCGGTGACGAACCGCAGGCAGTTCTCGAACATGGCCCGTGACACCAGCCAGGGGCCGTCGCCCTGGTCCCCGGGGCCGTAGTCCGTAGTGCGGTGCGGGATACGGTGCTCGGCCTCGTTGTCGAGCTCGATCGTGAGCGCGACCAGGGTCTGGGACAGCAAGGCGGAGAGGGACAGGGGCCCAGTGGGCTGCTGGAGGGGCTGAGGCTGGCGGGACGACCTGGAGGAGGGCGACGGGGCAGCGGCTGGGGCGGCGGTGGCGAGGAGCAGGCCGGCTGAGCGGCGGCGCTCGCGGCGGGAGACGGCCTCCGGATCGTCCGCGTCGTCGCCGGCCGTGACGCGCCAGCCGGTACGGGCGAGGAGCTCGGTGGCCTGGCCGGCGTCCAGCGTGGATCTGGCCGGCTCGCCGAGGCGGGCGACCGAGGCCCGGAAGCGCGATCCGGTCTCGCCGTCGGCGCTGGCCGTCGACACGCTGATGGCCAGGCGGCTGCCCGGCCGCGCGACCTGGCGGAACTGGCGCAGGACGCGCTCCAGCACCTCGGGCTCCAGGTAGACCGCCACTCCTTCCAGCAGGAACAGGCTGGGCTGACCGGGGTCGAGGCCGGCGGCCGTCAGCCGGTCCGCGACCGGGTCGCGGGCGAAGTCGGCCGGCACGAACCGCACCCGACGGGTGGGCAGGCCGAGCCGCGCCAGGCGTTCCCGCTTGTCCTGCTGGGTCGCGGGATGGTCGACCTCGAACCAGCGGACACCCGGCTTGGCGTAGCGGAAGGCCCGGCCGTCGTAGCCGGCCGCACCGAGGACGATCTGACGGACGCCCCGGCCGATGGCCCCGACGACCACCCGGTCGAAAAACCTGGTGCGGGCGTCGAGGTAGTCGCGCATCCGCCCCGTTGGCTGCTCGCCTGCCGCGACGTCGGCGGCCAGCGTCTCGTCCGCGGCGGCATCGCCGTAGCCAGCAGGCGCCCGGGTGAAGCCGAGGCGGTAGGCCGCCACTAGGCGCGCCGTAATCGACGGGCCGCCATCAGCCAGGCCAGACCCTTGCGCCAGATCGGGCCCCTCTGTCACCGACCCATTCTGGCACGTGGGCAGGAGGAGTGGCCGCGGCTGGACCGGTGTCGGCCGGCCTCCAGCGCCCGGGCGGCGCCCTGCAGAGGATGGTGGATGGGCGGCGCCCTGCGGAGGATGGTGGATGGACCGTTGTACCAGTAAGAGCAGGCACGTCGGGCCGTTGACCAGGTACCCGGGGCCCGCAGCATCAGGAAGAAAGCTATAAAAGGAACAAAACGCCTGCCCATGGCGGTTGGCCAGCCGCGGGGAGAGCCATCAGACCTTGGCTGGACGAGTCGCAGCGATTTCTGGACCCGCGGCGCGAACCCGGACAGCCCACGTATTACTCGGAGCACTTAGATGACGACTGAATCCACGCATCGCGGCGTGCGGCTGGAACGCATCGAGAACAGCAGGTACACGGCGACCAACGAGCGCGGCGGCACGATCGACATCGGGACCGGTGACAGGTCTGACTTCACCCCGGTCGAGCTGCTGCTGGTCGCGATCGGGGGCTGCACGGCAGCCGACGTGGACATCCTGACGTCACGGCGGGCCGAGCCCGACTCGTTTGAGATCGAGGTGGACGCGGACAAGGTCCGCGACGCGAAGGGCAACCATCTTGCTGGGCTGCAGGTGACGTTCCGCGTTACGTTCCCGGCCGGGGAGCAGGGCGACAAGGCTAGGGCGCTGCTGCCGGACGTGGTGCGCATGTCGCACGACCGCCTGTGCACGGTAAGCCGGACCGTCGAGCTCGGAACGCCTATCGCGACTCGGATTGAGTGACGCGGATCGGATCGAGTGACGCGGATCGAGTGCGCGGATCGGTGGAGCCGGGCGATTGACCTGAGCCCGTTGACCTGAGCCCGCGAACGCTTATCGTAAGAGGACGCGCCCGGATAAATCGGGCGGCGCCGTACGATCGTTGGGGAAGCTGGTATGAGACTGCGGCCGCGGCGCAGGAACCTCGTCGTGTGGAGCTCGTCCGCCGGGCCGGGCGGATCGTGGGCCTGGCGGCCCGCCCGCTCGCGGCGGATACGGTGGTGGCTGCGGACCGGCGCGCTGCTGGCCGTGCTCGGTGTCATGCGGCTGGCGCGGGCGGCCCGGATTCGCTGGGAACCCGTATTCCTCGGCGTGGGGGCGGCGCTAATGGTAGTCGGGTTCGAATGGCCCGCCGCCTCCGTGACGTTCCTGCTCGGCCTGCTGGTCCTGGTCGTGACCCTGGTCAAGGGGATAGCAGTCAAGGGCCGGTCCACGGGCCAGGCGGCTGACTGCTGGCAGTGGCACGGCTGAAATCTCCCCCCGCCCGCCCCGTGCTTGCCCTGGCCCGTCCTAGGTGTTCCAGCGGAAGCGCCAGGCGACGAAGCACACGCCGACGGCGGTCCACAAGGCGAGATTGGCCAGGTCCCAGGCGGGGAACGGGCGGGCCGTGTAGGCACCCTGAAGGAGCTGGGCCAGGGCCTTGACGGGGAAGGCGGCCACCACGCGGGACAGCCACTGGGGCAGGCCGCTGAAGGTGGGGTCGAAGACGCCGGAGATGATCGCGATCGGCAGGAAGCTGGCGTAGGCGATCGGGCCGGCGGACTCCGCGCTGGTGATGACCGAGCTGATGGCCAGGCCCAGGGTCGCGAAGCACAGGATGCCCAGGATCAGCCCGGCGGCCAGGGCGGGCAGGCCGCCCGGGCGTGGGCCCGCGCCGAAGGCCAGCCAGCCGATCAGCCCCGTGCACGCGGTGATGAGGATGACCGTGGCGACGGTGCTGGCCAGCAGGCCGCCGAGATAGGCGGCCGAGGGCAGCGGGGTAGTCTTGATCCGCTTGAGCACGCCGTCGTGGCGGAGCACCGCCATCTTGGAGCCGAGGTTCACGTAGGCGGCCACGATGACCCCGAAAGCCAGGATGCCGGGCACGAAGACCGTGGTGTTCTTGACGTGCGTGCCGGGCAGGTATGAGCCGACGTTAGCCGCCCCGATCAGCAGCAGGATCATCAGCGGGAAGGCAAAGGTGAACAGCGCGTACTCCGGGCTGCGCCAGAAGCTGCGCTGCTCGAGCACCGCCTGCCGGGCGGCAAGGCGGAGGGATCGCGTCACGGGTGATCTCCGTCGGCTCGTCTGGTCCCGGTCAAACCGGATCCGGGATGGTCCCGGTGAGCTGCAGGTAGGTGTCTTCCAGGCTGGGCGCCGTGACGGCCAGGCCGTCCAGGTCCCCCAGATGGTTCTCCAGCGCCCAGTCGAGCAGCCGACGCAGCGTCATTGCGGCGTTGTCGGTGTGGCAGACCGCCTCGGGCCCGCGGACGGCCAGCTCGATCCCCGCGGGCGGAGTGACCTGGCCGCGGCGCAGGGCCGCCGGGGCGGTGAAGGAGATCCGGGTGGCCAGGCCGGCCAGCCCGGCGACCTCGCCGGTGGTCCCGGTGAGCTCGATCCGGCCGGCCCGCAAGATGGCGATCCGGTCGGCCAGCCGTTCGGCCTCATCCAGGTAGTGGGTGGTGAGGACGATGGTCGTGCCCAGCCGGCGGAGGTTCTCGATCGCCGCCCAGCAGCGCCGCCGCGCCTCGGGGTCGAACCCGGTGGTGGGCTCGTCGAGGAACACCAGGTCCGGACGGCCCGCCAAAGCCAGCGCGAAGTCCAGGCGGCGCCGCTGGCCGCCCGACAGCTTGCGGACCTGGGTGCGCCGCTTCTCAGTGAGCTCCACGAGCTCCAGGAGCTCGCCGAGCGGGAGCGGGTCGGGATAGTAGCTGCGCCAGGTGTCGATGAGCTCGGCCACCCGGGCCTGCCGGGGGAAGCCGCACTCCTGCAGGACCATCCCGGCCCGCTCGCGGAGCTTGCCCGACTGCGTCACCGGGTCGAGGCCCAGGACGCGGACCGTGCCGCCGGTCGGCGTCCGGAAGCCCTCGAGGATCTCCAGGGTGGTGGTCTTCCCGGCGCCGTTCGGGCCGAGCAGGCAGAACACCTCGCCGTAGCGGACGCCGAAGTCCACGCCGCGCAGCACTTCGGTCGAGCCGTAACTCATCCGCAGGTCGCATACCTGCACCGCGAGGCTTTCGGTTACCGCGGCCTCGGCGGCGCTGCGCTCGAATGTGACGCGCATGTCAGTCATTACCCGTAAGTATACGGATTGAGCGGCGATGCACCGGTCCGACGCGCCTGGCCGGAGCCGCAGGCAGGGGGGCACGGGGCGGGCACCACGGGCCGTTCGGCATATCGAGCGGCGGGAGGAGCGGGGGCGGGATCAGCGGCGCGCGGGGCCGGCCGGCGCGGTTTATGGTTTTCCCATGGCGGATTCCGAGCCGGGCCATGAGGTGGCCCGCAGTGAGCTGCGCGCCTCGCACCAGGACCGGGACCGGGTGGTCGAGCTGCTGCGGGTGTCGGCGGGAGACGGGCGGCTGACCGCGGAGGAACTCGACCAGCGCCTGGAGCTGGCCCTGACCGCGCGGACGTACGGCGAGCTGGCCGGGCTGGTCGCCGATCTGCCCGCCGCCGGGTCCGCGGTCCCCGCGCCGGCGCCCCGGGCCAAGGAGGTCGTGCGCATCGACACCGGCAGCGGGCACACCAAACGGGAGGGCCGGTGGGTGGTGCCGCAGCGGATCCAGGCGCGGATCCGCAGCGGTCACCTGAAGCTGGACTTCACCGAGGCCGTCATCACCCAGCCGTCGCTGCAGCTCGAGGTGGACGTACGCAGCGGTCATGTCATCCTCGTCACCCGGCCCGGCGTGGTGGTGGACACCGACGACGTGGCGGTGCGCAGCGGTCAGGTGAGGGTCCGGGCGCCGTGGGGTGACGACGTGCCCGAGGTGCTGCGGATCGAGGTCTCGGGCCGGGTCGGCAGCGGTCATCTCGTCGCCCGCCCGCCGCTCCGGACATTCTGGCAGTGGCTGACCAGGCAGCCGAGGCCGTACGAGATCACGGCGGGCTGAGCCGTTGACCCTCGTCGTCATCTCGGGCGCGCCGGGCACCGGCAAGTCCACGATCGCCCGCGCGGTGGGGGCCGCGGCGCGGTTCGGCGTGCTGTCGCTGGATCCGGTCAAGGAGGCACTGGCCGACGTCCTGGGACTGGGCGACGAGGACTGGTCGAACCGGCTGGGGGACGCCGCGGCGGAGGTGGTGTTCCGGCTGGCCGCGGACTTCCCCGACGCGGTGGCCGAAGGCTGGTGGCGCGGAGCGCGGCGGGAGCGGGCCGTGACGGAGTTCGCTGGCGCGGTCGAGGTGTTCTGCCGCTGCGACCCGGAGCTGGCCGCTTCCCGGTCGCTGGCGCGGCACGACGCGGGGCGGCACCGCATCCACCGGGACATGATCAATCCGGCCGGGGCCGGCTCCGCGGCCTATGTAGCCTCGCTCGCGGCCACGGTGACCCCGTTGCGGCTCGGCGGGGCGCTGATCGAGGTGGATACCGGGCGGCCGGGCGCTCCAGCCGAGGCCGTGGCGGCGGTCACGGCCGTGCTGGGCTGACCCGCCGCGGCTTGCTTGCCCGGCGGCCGGGGCGGTGGCAGGCTGTCGGGGTGCCAACTCGCCTCGTGCACCTGGTCATCGATGCGGTCCAGCCCGCGCGGCGGACCCGGTTCTGGGCGGCCGCCCTGCGCTGGGAGTTCGGCGCCGACGGCGGGGAGATCGGCGTGTCGCCGCCGGGCTACCGCTACCCCGCCCCGGCCGCGCTGCCGCTGCTGTTCGTCCCGGCGCCGGAGGCCAAGACCGGGCCGAACCGGGTCCACCCGGACCTGGCCACCCAGTCCGGCGCGCACCAGGCGGCCGAGGTCGAGCGGCTGCCCGGCCTGGGCGCGGAACCCGCCGACATCGGCCAGCGGGACGTGCCCTGGACGGTGCTGGCCGACCCCGAGGGCAGCGAGTTCTGCGTGCTGTCGCCGCGATGACGCCCGCCTCATCGCGGCTCCTGGCTCAGGTCCGGGCCGAGCTCAGCCGGCTGGTGCGCTACGACGACGAGTCAATCGTGCACGAAGCGTGGATCAGGCAGCGGTATGACCGGGGCGCCGCGGCCAGCTACGCACCCGCGCGGGCGGCGGCGGTGCAGACGGCCTGGCACGAGGCCGGGCACGTGGTCGCCGCGCTGGCCATCGGGGCGCAGTTCAGCTCGGCCAGCATCCGGCACGGCCGTGACAGCCAGGGGCGGGTGCACGGCGTGACCGGCGGAGGCGAGGAGGGGTTCGTCGTCGACGCGGCAGGCCAGATCGCCGAGCAGCTGCGGGACTGGTCACGGCCGGCCGATGACGACCAGCTGAGCGCCTGGCTGGCGGCCTGGCGCGACGACGGGGGCGACGCGCGGCGGTTCCGGCGCGGCATGCGGGCCCGTTTCGGCGAGGACGAGGCCGCAGCGTGGCGGTACTGCGAGCAGGCGCTGACCCCGCTGCGGCCGCGGATCAGGGAGGTGGCCCGGGCCCTGCTCGTCTACCCGCGGCACCTGCCGTATCCGGTAGCGGCGGCGATAGCCGGGTGGCCCGGCGCGGCCGGCGGGTCTGGCGCGGCCGGCGCGGCCGGCGAGTGGAGGGCCCGGTACCAGGCGGGGAAGGCCGCCAGCGAGTCGAGCACCACATCGGCGCCCGCGCGGGCCAGGTCGTCGCGGGAGAACGAGCCGGTGGCGACGCCGACCGCCTGGACGGCGGCAGCCACGGCGGCGGCCATGTCCGGCGGGCTATCGCCCACGTAGGCGGCCGCGGCCACCCGGCGCAGCACGGCGGCCTTCTCCGGCCCGTGGACGAAGGTGAACACCTCGTCGGCCGTGATGCCGGTCGCCTTCAGGCTCGGCTGCACCGATACCGAGTGCTTGGCCGTGATGATGACCACGCGCTGGCCCGCGGCCCGGACCGCCGCCAGCGCCTCGAGCGCGCCCGGCAGGACGGTCGTCAGCTGCTCGGCCAGCCGTACGTAGTGCCGCCGGTAGATCACCGCCGCGGCGGCGCGCTGATCCGGCGGGTACCAGAACGACAGCTCGTCTTCCAGCTTGATCCCGAGCCGGCTGTCGACGGCCGCCAGGCCGATGGCGGTACCGGTGTCCTCGGCCAGCGCGGTGAAGGAGGCCAGGATGGCCGACCGGGAGTCGATCAGCGTCATGTCCAGGTCAAAGCCGACCGGGCCCATGTCACCCCTATCCCGCGCCGCCAGCAGCTGGTTCACCGCGGCCATCTGGACAGGCCCGGATTCACTCAGCATTCTGTCACTGCCGGATTCTGTCACTGCCGGCACAGCAGGCTGGTGCCTAGGATGGCGGACGTGGCCGATCGCGTCGAGGAGCACTTCCGGCTGTTCAATGAGGCCGTCCGCAGCCAGGCCTGGGCCGCGTTCCTCGCGACCTTCGCGCCGGACGCCGTGATGCGGTTTCAGGGGGTCCCGGCCGGGCCTTATATCGGACTGGACGCGATCACCCGCGCGTACGCCGAGCGGCCGCCGTCGGACACGATGAGCTGCGTGTGCGACGCGCGGGACGGTGACCTGGACGTCATCCGCTTTGCCTGGGACGGCGGCGGGGGCGGCACGCTGCAGATCACCTGGCGCGCCGGAGCCGTCGCCGGCCTGACCGTCACGTTCGGCTCGTGACCGCGTGCGCTACCGTGGCCCTGGCCTGGGCTCGCGACCGCCGGAGGGGCCGCCGTGACATGGGATGACGTGCTCACCTACTGCCTGGCCAAACCGGGGGCCTGGCCGGACGAGCCCTGGGAAGGCGACGTGGTGGTCAAGGTGGGGGCCAGGATCTTCGCGTTCCTGGGCTCCGGGACCTCGGTGGGCGTCAAGTGCGGTGCTTCCCGCGAGGCCGCGGACGAATGGGTGCTTCGGTACCCGGACGATGCTTCGGTGATGGCTTATATCGGCCGGTCGGGATGGAACACGCTGCGGATCGGCGGCGCCATACCGGACGATGAGCTCATCGAGGCCGTTGACGCCTCCTATGCGGCTATCGTCAGCAAGCTGCCCAAGAAAGACCGCCCGGCTTGAGGCATTCCGGAGTCCGGGGATCATGACAGGCAGTGGTAATGCGGCCGCCGGGGAGGAGCGTCTCCCGGCCATCCCGGTATCGGCCGGGGCGCTCATCTTCAACCGGGCGGGCCGGCTGCTGATCCTCAAGCCGACGTACAAGAGCGGCTGGACGATCCCGGGGGGCGTCATGGAGGCGGACGGGGAGACGCCCTGGGACGCGTGCCGGCGCGAGGTGCGCGAGGAGTGCGGCATCGAGGTGCGCACCGGCCGGCTGGCCTGCATGGACTTCCGCCGGCCGAAGCCCGGCCGGGCGGGCGGCATCCGGTTCCTGTTCGACTGCGGCCCGCTGGCCGAGAACGTGCTGGCCGGGATCGTGTTGCAGCCCGAGGAGATCTCCGCGTACCGGCTCGCAGCCCTGCCCGACGCCCTCGGCCTGCTCCGCGGCCCGATCAGGCGGCGGGTCCGGGCGGCGGCCGGCCGCACGCGCCTGGTCTACCTGGAGAATGGCCGCCCAGTTCCCGGCGTCGGCGAGGCTGGCTTACGGCGCGGCCGGTTCAGCGGACCACCAGGCAGAACGGGTGCCCGGCCGGGTCGCGGTTGACCCGCCACGGCACCGGCTGGCCAGCCGAGCCCGGCCGGGGGCGATACCTGCTCCGCATACGGGGACGGCCAACTTCCCGGCACGGCGGCGGCGGTAACGGTCACCGTTACCGCCGCTGCGGCTTTCCCGCGTCCGGTCAGCTGGCCGGGGTGTAGGTCAGCTGCACGACGCCAGTGCCGAACGCCTGCGAGCCGGCCAGCGTGAGCGGCAGCTGCCCGTCCAGCTCGCTGAACAGGCGCTTGCCCCCGCCCAGCACGACCGGGAAGACCAGCAGGTCCAGCCGGTCGAGCAGGCCGTGCCGCAGCAGCCAGCTGACCAGGGAGGAGCTGCCGCTCATGCCGATGTTCTGGCCCGGCTGCCGCTTCAGCTCGCTGATGCGGGCGGCGACGTCACCGTTGATCAGCGTGGAGTTCTGCCAGCTGGCCGAGGCGAGCGTGCTGGACACCACATATTTAGGCGTGCTGTTCATCTGGTCGGCCATGCCACCGGACTGGCCGCCGAAGGCGGCGGCGAATCCCTCGTAGGTCACCCGGCCGAGCAGCATGGCGTCGTTCCCGGCCATCAGTGCTCCCACGGCCTGCCCGACCTGGTCGTTGAAGTACGGCCCGGTCCACTTCTCCGGTGCCTCGATCACGCCGTCGAGCGAGATGAACAGGCCCGCCGCTATCTGTCGCATCGTTGTGTCTTCTTCCTTAGTCCTGGGTGCTGAAGAACTCGGTCAGCACGGGGGCGATGGCGTGAGCTTTGACCATGTGGTTCTGGCCGGGCAGGGTGCGGTAGGTCGCGTCGGGGAGGGCGGCGGCCAGCGCACGCGTCCCGTTGGCCATCCAGGCCGGGCTCTTGCCGCCGGCCGCGACCAGCACCGGCGCCTTGACCGCGGCCCACTCCCCCGGAGTCAGCGGCGTTCCCTGCTGATGGTCGTGCATGATCGTAAGGTCGTACGGCAGGGTCGGCGCGGCCGCCTTGAGCTTGCCCCAGACGGGAGTGATCGGCATGACCGCGGTGAAGACCGCCGGGGCGCCGACGAACCGCATGAACATCTTGACCGCGTCGCCCGGCCGGTTGTCAGCCACCAGCTGTTCCAGCCGGGGCAGCCAGTCCGCCGGCATCGGCGGTCCGGGAGCCGTCGACGATGAAGGGCGGCTCGTACAGGGCCAGCCTGGCGATGGCACGGATATGCTTGGCCGCCTCCAGGGCCAGAGCCGCGCCGGACGAGGTGCCGTGCACGAACACGGTGTCGCCGGCCACGGCGACCAGCGCCTCGATGTCTTCGACTTCGCGGTCCGGCGCGTAGGGCTTGGTGTCGCTGCTGGCGCCGCGGCCGCGGCGGTCGTAGGTGTACACGGTGAAATGCGCGGCCAGCTGCTCGGCGAGCTTGGGCATCGGGCCGAACGACCGGCTGCACAGCGCGCCGTCGACCAGGATCAGCGGCGGTCCCTGGCCGGCCCGGGTGTAGGCGATGGTGGTTCCGTCTGCGGAGCGAACGGTGCTCATCTCGGGTCCTCCCGTAAGTGACAGGTGCGCTGACGCTCAGGCCAGCGTCCGGCTGAGCCAGGCTTCCCAGGCCTGGCGGGCTTGGTCGGGTTCGGCGCCCGGGCCGAACAGGTGGTGGGCCGCGACCACTGGCTTGGCGAAGCCGCGCATGAACCGGTACAGCGCGTCCGGGGTGCGCACGCCGATGGCGTGCGCGTTCACGAAGTACACGACGCCGTCCGGGACACGCGATCTCATCGGTGAACCGCACCGGGTCGCCAGGCTCGGGCTGCTCGGCCAGGCCGAGCGCACGGCAGAGCAGCGGCCGATCGCGGGACCAGCTGGTGCCCGGCGGCCCGAACGCGGTGACCGGCACCGCGAACCGGCCGGTGAAGTGCGTCAGGTACTCGACCAGGGTGCGGAAGTACAGCTCGCCGCCTAGCGTCATGGCCTCGAACTCCTCCGCCCAGTCCTCGCCGGGCAGGAAGCCACTGGTAACGACGCGCAGGACGGTGCTGCCGCCCGCGCGCCCCTCGATCAGGAACTCCTGCGCGATGAACCGGCCGTCCGGCGCCTGGCCGCCGCCGTAGGCGAGCCGGCGAGCCGGATCCCAGCCGGTGATCGGCAGCTCGGGCGTGTACTCGCCGAACGCGGTGCGGACGGCGCCGCCGTCTCCCGGTTCGACCTCGTTGCGGCCCATGAACCACGAGTCGATGCCCGGGCCGGTCGCGATCGCGGCCCAGACTTCCTCCGGGCTGGCCGGGACTTCGGCCTCATGGTGCTGCGCGAACTGATGGCCCATCAGGATCCCGCTTCCTGGACTGCGGCGTCCGGCCGGGCCGAGACGCTCGGATGGACGGCGACCACGAGATGATGCTCGCGTCCGCCTTCGGCCTGCTCGTCGTGGTACTTGGCCACCAGCGAGGTCACCGCCTGCATGAGCTCGGCGATGAAGGCGGCCCGGTCGGCGGCGGACGCGAACCGCACCGTGCCGTCCATGGCGAACGTGGCCAGCTTGCGCTGCGCGCGGGTAGCACCGGTGATCAGGTCACCCACGTCGCGGACGAGCTGCGCCGCCAGGGCCAGCAGCCAGCGGGCCGACAGGCGGTCCGGCGCGCGGGCCGGGTCGGGGGCGACCGCAGCCAGCGCGGCCGGCGAGATCACGTACGAGGCCGCAGCCGCCTGCAGCAGCCGCTCGGTCACGTTGCCCTTGCGCCGCTCCTCCACCAGCTCCACCAGCCCGTGCCGCTCCAGCGCCCGCAGGTGATAGTTGACCTTCTGCCGCGGCAGGCCGATCGCGGCGGCTAGCATGGCCGCCGACCGCGGCTCGGTCAGCTGAGCCAGCAGCCGCGCCCGGGCTGGCTCCAGGACGGCCTCGGCCGCCGCCGGATTGTCGATCACTGCTACGTCGATCATGGGCCCAGTCTGCCATCCGACGATTTTTCTTGTCAAGAAAATATTTCTTGTCGGATGGTAGACCGGCCGGAGCTGAGCCAGGGCGAACGCCGGGGCTAGGCCGGGGCGAACGCCGGGGCTGGGCCGGGGCGAACGCCGGGGCTCAGGCCCGCGGGATGTCTCGGTAGGCCACCAGCATCCTGTCCGCGTGATCTGGCCCGGCCTGGTCCTGTCCATCCGTCCGGCCAGAGCCGACCCGGGCGAGAGCGAGCAGCGCGGGGGACGGGCGACGGCGCGGGCGGGATCAGCGGGCGGTGAGGGCGGAGCGGCGGGCTAGTTCGGCCAGGCCGGCGGCACGCATGGGCTCGAGGGGGGCCGGCTGGCAGCCGGTCATCAGCTCGACCTGGCGGGCCGCCTGGTCGAGAAGAAGGTCGAAACCGCTGACCACGGCGATGCCGGACTGGGCCGCGGCCGCGGCCAGCGTGGTGGGCCAGGGGCTGTACACCACATCAAGCACGGCACATGGGCGGGCGCGAGGATCACTGACACGTTCGGCAAAAAAATCGGCCGCGCCGGGCGGGACGGTGGAGACCAGCAGATCACCGTCGCGGACCGGGGAACCGAACGGGCGCAGCTCGACCGCCAGGTCCAGGCGGCGCGCGGCAGCCTGCAGGTCACCGGCCCGGGCCTGATCACGGACCTGGACCACGACGGCGGCCAGCCCGAGCGCGCGCAGGGCAGCGAGTGCGGCACAGGCCGTCGCGCCCGCGCCGAGGACGGTAGCGCCCGGCGGGGCGGTCACCCCGGCCCCGACCAGGGCTGCCGTCATGCCGGGCACGTCGGTGTTGTAGCCGTGCCGCTGCCCGCCGGAGAACACCACCGTGTTGACCCCGCCGACCTCGACGGCCAGCGGCTCGGTCCAGTCGAGCAGCGGCAGCACCGCGCGCTTGAGCGGCATGGTCAGCGACAGGCCTGCCCACCGGCTGTCGCACGAGGCGAGCAGCCCGGGCAGGGCCGCCTCGTCGCACTCGATCGCAGAGTAGGTCCAGCCGTCCAGGCCGAGCGCGGCGTACGCGGCCGTGTGCAGCACGGGCGACAGCGAGTGGGCGATCGGCGAGCCGAGGACTGCCGCCGTGTCCGGCATGATCAGCCCTGCCCGAGGTTGTGCTCGAGTTCGGCACGGAACTGCTCGAACTGCGCCTGGCTCGAGGTGAACAGGGTCTCGCCGGTCTTGGGATTCACCGTCACAAAGTACAGCCAGTTCCCGGCGGCGGGATGCAGCACGGCCTTGATAGCGGCGTCTCCTGGGCTGTCGATGGGCCCCGGGGTGAGGCCCTTGTGCCGGTACGTGTTGTATGGCGAGGGGCTGTTGAGCTGAGCGTCGCTGGCGATGATGCCGTAGGTGTTCAGCCCGTACAGGACCGTGCTGTCCAGCTGGAGCGGGATGCCCTGCGCCAGCCGGTTGTAGATCACCCGGGCGATCTTCGGGTAGTCCGAGATCCGGCCCCCTTCGGCCTCGACCAGGCTGGCCATGGTGATGACCTGGCTTTGGGTCAGGTGGACCTGCGCGGCGGCCGCGGGCAGGTTGATCGCCGCCGCCTCCTGGTCGAACCGCTGGACCATTCCGGCCAGCACACCGAGCGCGGTCTCGTGCGGCTGCACCTCGTAGGTGGCGGGGAACAGGTAGCCCTCGGCCTTCCCGCCGGCGTAAGCCGGCAGGCTCAGCTTGGCCGGGTCCTTGAGGACCGTCTGGTAGTTGGCGGCCGGGATGCCGGATTTGGCGCCGAGGTAGGCGACGATCTGGCTGAGCCGCCAGCCCTCCGGAATGGTCACCGTGACCTGCACCAGGTTCTGCGGGTCGATCAGCAGCGCGTAGGCCTGCGTCGCCTGCATGTGCAGGTGGACGCCGTAGAAGCCGGGCAGCAGGGCGTCCTGGTTCGAGCTGTGCTCAGCGGCCAGGACGAACGCCCGGGCGCTGGCCACCACCCCGAGCTTGGTCAGCTCCGGCCCCAGGCTGGTCGGCGTGGCGCCGGAGGGGATCTGGACCACGACGCGGCCGGTGCCCGCGCCGGAGTAGTCGGCCGGGTGGTACTTGCTCATGTAGAAGCTGTAGGCATAGGCGCCGCCGACGGCGATCGGGATCAGGATGACGGCCAGGGCAGCCAGCGGGGCGATCCAGCGGAACCGGCGCCGCCGCGGGCGGCGCGGCGGGCCCGGGGGCGGGGCGGACCGGCCTCGGGCGGCCCGGCCGCGGCGGGGCGGCTCGGCGTGGTAGTCCTCTTCGGCGTAATCGCCGAACCCGGGGACGAACCTGCCGCCGGTGTCATAGTCGCCCTCATCGGGCTGGCGATACGGCTCGGGGTCGCCGCCGCGATACTCACCGGGCCCCGGGCCTGCTCCCGGCCCGGCAGGCGCGGGCGTGGCGGGTTGCCACCCGGCGCCCTCGGGCGTCGCGGGTTGCCATCCGGCGGGCTGGGATGCCTCGGGCGTGGCGGGTTGCCACCCGGCGCCCTCGGGGCGGGAATGCCGCTGGGTCCGGCGCCACGGCGAGTCCCCGGCGCGCTGCGGATCGGCGGACCGCGGATCACCGGCGCGGGGGTCGTGGTGCAGCGGCGGGGGCGGCTCCATCGGACGGGGAGGCTGGAACAGCCTGGGATCGCGCTGGCCGGGGGGCCAGTTGCTTTCGTTGTCGGTCATGCGCACGCGCCCCCGCCCGTTCCGCCGACCGCGGCGACGAGCTGGCCCGGCGGCCGCCCGGTGGCGCGTTCGGCGTCCAGGGCGGCTTGCAGCAGCACGGCGGCGGCCGCGGCATCGACGACGGACCGGCGGGCGCGTGAGTCCTTCCCGCCGCGGCGCAGCGCCTCATGGGCCTGGGTGGTGGTGAACCGCTCGTCGACCAGCCGTACCGGGACGGGGGCGAGCCGCCCGGCCAGCTCCGCGGCGAAGCTGCGCGCGGCGGCCGCGGCGGCGCCCTCGCGGCCGGACAGTGAGGTGGGCAGGCCCACGATGACCTCGATCGCCTCGGCGCTGCCCGCCAGGGTGGCCAGCGTGTCCAGGTCCCCGGGGCCGGACCGGACCACCGTCAGCGGGCTGGCCAGCACGCCGCCCGGGTCACTGCGGGCCACCCCGATCCGGACCGAGCCGACGTCGACGGCCAGGCGCACACCGGCCCTCACCGAGCGGGCCCGTCCTGCGGGTTCAGCAGGTCCACCGGGTCCGCCGGGTCCGGCGGCGACGGCTTGTCCGGCGGTGATGGCGGCGGGGGGTTCATGGGTCTGCGGGGCCGATGCCCCGGCAGGGCGAGACGAGGCCCCGCTGGGGCGCAGTGACATGGCAATACGCTACCCAGCGGACCCGTGGATGTCCCGCAAAGCGGTACGGACAGCCGCGAATGCCTCATCGATGACGCTCGAGCCCGGCGTGATGGCCGCGCCGCCGCCCTGGGCGACGTCCGGCCGGCCGCCGCCGCCGCCGCCGAGCGCGCGGGCCGCGGTCCCGACCAGCTGGCCGGCCGACAGCCCGAAGCCCCGGCCCGCCTCGTTGACCGCGATGACCACGACCGGACGGTCAGCGGGCACGCCGACGATCATGACCACCGCCGGACGGCTGCGCGGCACCCGGCCGCGCACGTCGAGCGCGAGCTTGCGGATGTCGTCCGGGTCGGTCCCGTCGGGCACGCGGTGCGCGACGAAGGCCATCCCGCTGATGTCCTCCGCGCTGGCCGCGATCTGCTCGCCCGACTCGAGCAGCCGGGCGGCCCGCAGCCGCTGCAGTTCCCGTTCGGCGTCCCTGAGCCTGGTCAGCACGCCGGAGATCCGCTCCGGCAGCTGGTCGCGCGGCGCCTTGAGCTGGTCGCTCAGCTGGCTGACCAGCACGCTCTCGCGGGCCAGGAACCGGAACGCGTCGAGGCCCACCAGCGCCTCGATGCGGCGCACGCCCGAGCCGATGGACGCCTCACCCAGGACCTTGACCAGGCCGAGCTGGCCGGACCGGACGACGTGGGTGCCGCCGCAGAGCTCCCGCGAGTAGTCGCCGACCTCGACCACCCGGACCCGGTCGCCGTACTTCTCCCCGAACAGGGCCAGCGCGCCCATCTCGCGGGCCTCCTCCTGGGAGGTGTAGTAGGCCTGCACGTCCAGGTCGTCGACCAGCACCGCGTTGACCTCGTCCTCAGCGTCCCGGAGCACCGAGAGCGGCACCGCGCCCTGGGCGGTGAAGTCGAACCTGAGCCTGCCGGGCGAGTTCTCCGAGCCCGCCTGGGCCGCCGTCTCTCCCAGCGCGTTGCGCAGCGCGCGGTGCACGAGGTGGGTCGCGGTGTGCGAGCGGGACAGCGCCCGGCGGCGCTCGATGTCGATCTCCGCGTGCGCGGGCACGCCGGTGACGATCTCGCCGGACCTGACCCGGCCGCGGTGCACGACGAGGCCGGCCAGCGGGGTCTGCACGTCGGCGACGTCCACCACGCCCCCGTCCACGGTGATGACACCGGAATCGGCGAGCTGACCGCCGCCTTCGGCGTAGAACGGGGTGCGGTCCAGTATCACGTCGAGCTCGGTGCCCGCGCCCGCACTCCGCACCGGGATCCCGTCGACCAGCAGGCCGAGGACCGTGGCCTCGCCGGTGATCACGTCGTAGCCGGTGAAGGCGACCGAGCCGGACCGCTCGAGCATGTCGGCGAACACCGAGACGTCGACGTTGCCGGTCTTCTTCTCCGCCGCGTCGCGCCGGGCGCGGTCTTTCTGCTCGGCCATCAGCCGCCGGAACCCGTCCTCATCGACGGACAGGCCCTGCTCGGCCGCCATCTCCAGGGTCAGGTCGATCGGGAAGCCGTATGTGTCGTGCAGCTGGAAGGCCTGGGTGCCGGAGATGCTGGGTACGTTCTTGCGCTTGTTCTCCTCGACCGCCACCTCGAAGATCGCCGTGCCGGTACGCAAGGTGGTGCTGAACGCGGCTTCCTCGCCTTCCATGACGGTGAGGATGTTCGGCGCGTCGCGGCGCAGCTCGGGGTACAGCGGCGCCATGGCCTCGATGGCGACGGTGGTGAGGTCGTGCATGAAGTGCTCGCCGGGGTTCGTGCCTCCGCCGCGCTGGGAGCCGGACAGCAGGCGGAGGTTCCTGATGCTGCGCCGCATGATGCGGCGCAGCACGTAGCCACGGCCTTCGTTGCCGGGCAGCACGCCGTCCTCGATGAGCATGACCGCGCTGCGCACGTGGTCAGCGATGACGCGCAGGGCCACGTCGGCCTTGGCCTCCCGGCCGTAGTCCTGCTCGGTCAGCTCTGCGGCCCGGTCCAGGATCTTCCAGGTGGTGTCGATCTCGTACAGGTTGTCCACGCCCTGCAGGATGGACGCCATCCGCTCCAGGCCCATCCCGGTGTCGACGTTCTTCGACGGAAGCGGCCCCTCGATGTCGAAGTCGTCCTTGGCCCGGACCTTGCTCAGCTGATCCTGCATGAAGACCAGGTTCCAGACCTCGAGGAAGCGGTCCTCGTCCGCTTCCGGGCCGCCGTCCCGGCCGTAGTCCGGGCCGCGGTCGTAGTAGATCTCCGAGCACGGGCCGCCCGGGCCTGGTACGCCCATGTGCCAGTAGTTGTCGGTCAGGCCGCGGCGCTGGATGCGGCTTTCGGGCAGGCCGATGCGGTCCCGCCAGATCGCGTACGCCTCGTCGTCGTCGTGCAGGACCGTAGCCCACAGCTTGCTTTCCGGGAAGCCGAAGCCGCCGTCGGCCTCGGACTTGGTCAGCAGATCCCAGGCGTAGGTGATCGCGCCTTCCTTGAAGTAATCGCCGAACGACCAGTTGCCGAGCATCTGGAAGAACGTGGCGTGCCGGGTGGTCTTGCCGACCTCCTCGATGTCGAGCGTGCGCACGCACTTCTGCACGTCTGCCACGCGCCGCCACGGCGGCGTCTGCTGGCCCAGCAGGTACGGCTTGAACGGCTGCATGCCCGCGATGACGAACAGCACCGTGGGATCATCGGCGACCAGGCTGGCCGAAGGCACGATGGCGTGCCCTTGCTGCTTGAAGTAGTCGAGGAAGCGGCGGGCGATCTCTGCCGACTCCATCACTGGCCATCCTTGGGTTCGAGGTTCGTTGAGCGGTCTGTGGTAAGGGTGCCGTCTGTTGCGAGGGTAGTAAAGCCTGCGGGGGCGGGAGGCCGGGCCAGGTACAGGTCCATGCCTTCCCGCACGTCGCGGCCGAACCGGTAGGTCTCCCGGGCCAGGCGGATGACACCGCGGCGGCCCAGCCCGGCTTCGCGCGCCAGCCTGGGCCCGATCGCCGGGCCGGGCCCGGATCCTGCCAGGTTAAGGCTGGCAGACAGCCTTCGCCCGGCGGCGGAGACACGCCGGTAGCCGTAGATGCCGGTCACGGCGCCGGCCGTCAGCCAGAAGCCGCGGCGGATCACTTCGGCCTCCCCTTCCGGGCCAGCTCGCCGCGGTCCTCAACGCGGCCGGGCAGTGTGCGGCCGGCCGCGTCGCGGCGGCCGGCCCGGCGCAGGCCGACGGCGTGGCGGACGCCGTAGGCCAGCGCGCCGACGCGGCCGACCGGGCCGCCGGCGATGGCACGGCCGAGCCCGGCCAGCGCGGTCACCTGCCCGGCGAGCTCGGCCATCCCGGCGCCGAGCTCGTCCATGCTGGCCGTGACCGACTCGGAGCGGTCCAGCTGCCGGCCCGCCCGGTCCACGGCGCCTTGGGCCCCGTCAACGGCCACCTGGGCCCGCTGCAGCAGCACGTCACCGCGCTCACGGAGGTCCGCGATCAGCCGGCTGGACTCGCCCATCAGCCGGCCCAGCCGGAACAGCACGAAGACGCCGACGCTGACCAGCAGGGCCCAGAAGACCGCGGCGATCAGCGCGGCCGCTTCCGCTACGTTCATACGGCGTCCCCCGCTCGCCGCCGGGGTCCGGATACACCACGGCCCGCTGGCTCGCTCATGACTTTTCCTGTTCCTCGTCGTTTCCCCGGCGGAGGATGGCCCGGATCCGCGCGGCGCGCTCGGCGACCCGGGCCTCCTGGCCGTGTCCCGACGGCTCGTAGTAGATGCGGTCCGCCACTGGGTCGGGAGCGTACCGCTGCGCGACGATACCGCCGTCGAAGTCGTGCGGGTACTGGTAGCCATCGCCGTGGCCCACCTTGCCCGCCCCAGGATAGTGCGCGTCACGCAGATGCGCTGGCACAGCGCCTATTAGCCCGTTCCGGACGTCAGCGCCGGCGGCGCCGATGGCTTTGACCACCGCGTTTGACTTGGGCGCCAGCGAGATGTGGATCACCGCCTGGGCCAGGTTGATCCGGGCTTCGGGGAGCCCGACGAACTCGACCGCCTGCGCCGCGGCGACCGCGGTCAGCAGCGCGGTGGGGTCGGCCATGCCGACGTCCTCGCTGGCGTGCACGATTATCCGCCTGGCGATGAACCGCGGGTCCTCCCCCGCTTCGATCATCCGGGCCAGGTAGTGCAGCGCCGCGTCAACGTCGCTGCCCCGCATCGACTTGATGAAGGCGCTGATCACGTCGTAGTGCTGGTCCCCGTCCCGGTCGTAGCGGACGGCGGCCCGGTCCACCGCGCGCTCCAGTGCGGGAGTGTCGATGTTCGTGCCGTCCGGCACGCCGAGAGCGGCGGCCTCGAGGTAGGTGAGCGCCCGCCGTGCGTCGCCGCCCGCCAGATGGACCAGATGCTCCGCCGCGGCCGGAGTCCAGGGTGACCGACCCGGCCAGGCCGCGCGGGCTGTCCAGCGCCCGGTCTATGACCTCGTGCACGTCGTCATCGGACAGCGGCTGCAGGGTGAGCAGCAGCGACCGGGACAGCAGCGGTGATACGACCGAGAAGAACGGGTTCTCGGTGGTCGCACCGATGAACGAGACCCACCGGTTCTCCACCGCCGGGAGCAGGGCGTCCTGCTGCGTCTTGGAGAACCGGTGCACTTCGTCGATGAACAGCACGGTCTGCGTGCCGCTCATCCCCAGCGCCCGGCGGGCGGCATCCACCGCGGCGCGGACGTCCTTGACCCCGGCATTGACCGCGGAAAGCTCCACGAATCGCCGCCTGGTCACCTGGCTGACGACGTACGCCAGCGTGGTCTTGCCGGTGCCGGGCGGCCCCCACAGCAGCAGCGACATGGGAGCGTCGTTGTCGATCAGCTTGCGGAACGGCGTGCCTTCGCCGGTCAGGTGCCGCTGCCCGATCACCTCGTCCACGGTGCGCGGCCGCATCCGGACCGCGAGCGGCGCCGCCGCGTCCGCCGCGGCGTGCTCCGCCTCGTCGAACAGGCTCTCGGGCTGCCCGCCCGGCTCCCCAGCCCCCTGCACGGCTCTGGCCATCCTCAGACCCTATCTCGCTCGCTGTTACCCGACACCGACGACAATTTGACCGGGTTATCCACAGGACGGACGCCCGTTGTCGTGTTATCCACAGGCTAAGGTCGTTCGTCTCGCGATGCGTACACTGCCCGGCAGCATCGCTTTTGTGTCAGCCGAACTGCCTCCGTCATCCCGTGAGCTGCTGGTGGCCCAGGCGCATGCCATCGCCTGCCGTCAGAGCGCCGAGGCCGCCCTCGATCCGGATACGATGCGCAGCTGGATGCGCAGCGGTCGGTGGCAGCGGCTGCACCGGGGTGTCTATGCAGCTTTCTCGGGTGATCCGGCGCGAGGAACGATGCTATGGGCCGCCCTGCTTAGGGCCGGGCCTGATGCCGTCCTGAGCCATCAGACGGCGGCCGAGTGCCACCGTCTGATCGACGAACCCAGTCCGGTCATCGCGATAACGGTTCCGGCGGCGCGCCATCCCGGACGGCGAGCGAGAATTCCCGGTGTCGTCATCCACAGATCAGATGCCATCCTGCGGACCAGGCACCCGGCCATGCTTCCGCCATGCACCCGGGTGGAGGACACGGTGCTCGACCTCATCGAGGTCTCGGCGACCTTCGAGGACGCCTACGCGTGGATAGCACGGGCGATCGGCCGCAGGCGCACGACCGCGGAGCGGATCCGCGTGGCCATGGCCGCCCGCAAGAAGATCCGCTGGCGCCGCGAGATCGCCGCCGCGCTCGGCGACGCCGAGGGTGGCGCCTTGTCGGTGCTGGAATACCGCTACGTGCACCGGGTGGAACGTCCGCACGGGCTGCCTGCGGCTCGCCGGCAGGCGCGGATAAGCCAGGGTACGGGCAATAGTTATCTCGACAACCTCTACGAGGCATTCGGGGTGTGCGTCGAGCTCGACGGGACCGCGGCGCACCCGGCCGACGAGCAGTGGCAGGACAAGCGTCGCGACAACGCCAATGCGGTCAGTGGCATCGTCACGCTCAGATTCGGAGTGCTTGACCTGGGCCATCGCCGATGCGATACCGCGCGGGCCGTGGCCGCGGTGCTGCGAAGCCGCGGGTGGACGGGCTCTGCCCGCGCGTGCGGGCGCGGGTGCGACGAGGCGCTTTCATGATCATGGGCCAAAGCGTGAGCCCACGGCCCGAAAAGGCCCATGATCATGAAAGCCAGGGCGCGGGAGGCGCCCGGACGGGCTGGGCGGGCGGACGGCGCGCCGTGGGTCAGGTGCGGGTGGGTCAGGGTGCAGGGGGGGCGGAGGGTGCGGGGGTGGCGTCGATGCCGGCTTCTTGGCGCTGGGCGGGGGTGATGGGGGTGGGGGCGCCGGTGAGGGGGTCGAGGCCGGAGGCCGCCTTGGGGAAGGCGATCACGTCGCGGATGGTCTCGGCGGCCGCGAGCAGCATGCACACCCGGTCCCAGCCGAACGCGATGCCGCCGTGCGGCGGCGGCCCGTACTTGAACGCGTCGAGGAGGAACCCGAACTGCGAGCGCGCCTCGGCGGGCGACAGCCCGATCACGTCGAACACGGCCTGCTGCATGGCAGAGGAGTGGATGCGGATCGACCCGCCGCCGATCTCGTAGCCGTTGCACACGATGTCGTAGGCGTCGGCCAGCGCTCCGCCCGGCTCGGCGACGAACTTGTCGGCCCACTCGGGCAGCGGCGCGGTGAACGGATGGTGCACCGAGGTCCAGCCGCCTGACCCGTCTTCCTCGAACATGGGCGCGTCCACCACCCACAGGAAGGACCACAGCGACTCGTCGATCAGATCGCACCGGCGCCCGATCTCCAGCCGGGCCGCGCCCAGCAGCTCGCGGGACGCGTGCGCCGCGCCTGCGGCGAAGAACACGCAGTCGCCGGGAGCGGCCCCGACCGCGCCGGCCAGCCCGGACCGCTCGGCGTCCGAGAGGTTCCTGGCCACCGGGCCGGTGATCTCGCCGTCGGTTCCGATCAGCGCGTAGGCCAGGCCGCGGGCGCCGCGCGAGCGGGCCCATTCCTGCCAGCCGTCCAGCTCGCGCCGGGTCTGCGAGGCGCCGCCGGGCATGACCACGGCCCCGACGTACGGCGCCTGGAAGACCCGGAACTCCGTGCCGGCGAAGTGCTCGGTCAGGTCGGTGAGCTCGCAGCCGAAGCGCAGGTCGGGCTTGTCCGAGCCGTACCGCGCCATCGCGTCGGCGTAGGTCAGCCGGGGCAGCGGGGTGGGCACCCGGTACCCGGTCAGCTCGGACCACAGCCGGATGACGATGTCCTCGGCCACGGCGATGACATCCTCGCGGGTGACGAAGGACATCTCGACGTCGATCTGGGTGAACTCCGGCTGCCGGTCCTTGCGGAAGTCCTCGTCCCGGAAGCAGCGGGCCAGCTGGTAGTAGCGCTCCAGGCCGCCCACCATGAGCAGCTGCTTGAACAGCTGCGGCGATTGCGGCAGCGCGTACCAGTTGCCCGGCCGCAGCCGGACGGGGACCAGGAAGTCGCGGGCGCCCTCCGGCGTCGACCTGGTCAGGTAGGGCGTCTCCACGTTCACGAACCGGTGCTCGCGCATCACGTCGGACAGCAGGTAGGCGGCCTGCGACCGGATCCGCAGAGCCTGCGCGGTCTGCGACCGCCTGATGTCCAGGTACCGGTACTTGAGCCGGATGTCCTCGCTGACGTCGGCGGAGTCCTCAATGGGGAACGGCAGCGGGTCGGCCTTGCTGAGCACCTCGACCTCGTCCGCGACCACCTCGACCTGCCCGGTGGGCAGCTCCGGGTTCTCGTTCCCGGCCGGGCGCTGCCGCACCGTGCCGGTCACCAGCACGCAGAACTCGGCCCGCAGCTCGTGGCCCACGGCTTCCTCGCCGCGCCACACCACCTGTATTAGGCCGCTGGCGTCCCGCAGGTCGATGAACACCACACCGCCGTGGTCCCGCCGCCGCGCCACCCAGCCGGCCAGCACGACGTGCTCTCCTGCGTGCGACGCCCGCAGCGTGCCCGCCTCATGGGTGCGGATCATCGCACCGTTCCCCTTTGCTCATTGTCAGGATCTCTTCTGTTCCGAACGATCCATGGCCGCGTGCGCCTCGTCGGCCGCCAGGGGCCGGTTCACAGCCCCCGTGACGGGCCCGACGGCGGCGTGAGGCCAGCCAGGAACGGATTCGCGCTGCGCTCGTCGCCGATGGTCGTCTGCGGCCCGTGGCCGGACAGCACGATGGTCTCGTCCGGCAGGGTCAGGCAGACGCGGGCCAGGCTGCGCAGGATGGTGGGATAGTCCCCGCCGGGCAGGTCCGTCCGCCCGATCGACCCGGCGAACAGCAGATCGCCGGAAAACAGGACACCGCCGGGGTCCTGGGGCCGACCCATTTTGCTTTGGCCTTGCGCCGTAATAGGCGCATCCGGCGAGACATCGAGCGGGAGGCGGAATGCCACCGAGCCCTGAGTATGGCCGGGCGCGTGACTCACCACGATCTCGAGCCCCACCAGGCTCAGGGTCATCCCGTCGGTTAGTTCTTTCACGTCGTCCGGCTCGGTGAATTCCAGTCCGCCGAATAGTTCCTGGCCCATCCCGAGCGATAGGCCCCGGCCCGGATTACTGAGCATGTCGCGGTCGGCCGGATGGATATAGGCCGGTATGCCCGCCGCTCCGCAGACCGGGGCGACAGACCACACATGGTCGAGATGACCGTGCGTGAGCAGCACCGCGGCGGGCTGCAGCCGGTGCTCAGCCAGGATCTCCTCGATACCCGGCTGGGCGTCCTGGCCCGGATCGATGATGACGCACTGCTCGCCGGGAGCGGTCGCGACAACGTAACAGTTGGCGGCGAACGACCCAGCTGGGAACCCTGCGACGAGCACAACCGTCCTTTCTCACGGTACGGTGTCTCACGTTACCGGGGCGGCCCGCATAGCGGCGAACCGATAACGAAGGGTACCGGTCCCGCGATCCGGAAGGTACGATTCGCGAACGATCGCGAATTATGCGGGGTTCCGGGGGGTTTCCCCGAAGCAAGCCCCGGTCATGCCTATGGATCAGGGTATACGGGTTCGAGGCCTGCCTCCCGTGAATACCAGCGGTAGCCACACAAGCCGACAGTGCTGAGGAGGACACGACCGGTGGCGGGTAACAGCGAACGCCAGCGCAGGCAAGCCAGGGAACGGCACCGCCGCCAGCAGGAGGAGCGCGCGGTCAGGCAGCGCCAGAACCGCAAGCGCTGGCTCACCGGCATCAGCGCGGTCGCGGCCGCCGGGCTGGTCGCCGCGCTGCTGGTCATCTTCCTCCCCGGCGGCAGCGGCAAGAGCGCGTCCGCCCAGGCCAGCAAGTCGCCCAGCGCGTCGGCGTCGGCGTCGGCGTCGGCCGCCGCGGTGGCTGAGCCTGCACATCATTGCGTGTACGCCGCGGCCCCCCCGGTCGCGCGCAAGGTGAGCTTCCCGCCCGCCGCGCCGGACTACACCGCGAGCTACCAGGCCACGATCAACACCAACCTGGGCCCGATCACCCTCAACCTGCTCAACAGCAAAGCAACCTGCACAGTCAACTCCTTCGTGCACCTCGCCGAGGCGGGTTACTTCAACAACACTCAGTGCCATCGACTGGTGACGACCGGCATTTACGTGCTGCAGTGCGGTGACCCCTACGCCACGTCGACCACCAAGGTGGACTGCAGTGATACCAGCACCGTGGGTACCGGGGGGCCGGGCTACAATTTCGCCAGCGAAAATCTCGCCAACGCCACGTACCCGGCGGGAACCCTCGCAATGGCCAACGGTGGCACCGCGACCAGCAACGGCAGCCAGTTCTTCATCGTGTACAAGGACAGCACTTCCGGGCTGCAATCCACCTTTACGCCCTTCGGCACGGTTTCATCCGGGCTGGATATCGTCCAGAATGTGGCAAAGGATGGAACGTCATGCACATATTCCCAGGCCGGCGGCGGCGCACCGAAGGAGAAGGTCATCATCGACAGCGTGACGATCAAGAAAGCCTGACGAGCTAGACGACGCAGGAGGTACGCCGTGAGCACCGCCGACCATCCATGGGGCCGGGTAGACGCCGACGGGACGGTATATGTCCGTACCGCCGATGGCGAGCGGGTGATCGGCTCTTGGCAGGCGGGAAGCCCGGAGGAGGCGATCGTCTTCTACCAGCGCAAGTACGACGCGCTGGAAACCGAAGTGGTCCTCCTCGAACAGCGGATGAGCGCCACGGACCTAGCGCCGGCCCAGGCCGCGGCGACCGTCCAGCGCCTGCTCGGCACCATCAGCGACGCCAACGCGCTCGGCGACCTGGACGGGCTGCGGGCCCGCCTGGAGCGCCTGACCGAGGACGTCGGGCACCGCCGCGAGGAGGCCAAGGCTGTCCGCGAGCAGGCCCGCGTGCAGGCCAGGGAGGTCAAGGAGCGGATCGTCGCCGAGGCTGAGCAGATCGCCGCGGAGGCCACCCACTGGAAGAGCAGCGGCGAGCGGATGCGAGAGCTGCTCGAGGAGTGGAAGGCAGCCCCGCACGCCGACCGGGCGGCGGAGGCCGTGCTGTGGAAGCGGCTGTCCGCGGCGCGCAATGCGTTCACCAAGCGGCGCAAGGCCTTCTTCGCCAGCCTGGAATCCGAGCGGGAGGAGGTCAGGGCCCGCAAGGAGCAGCTGGTCGCTGAGGCCGAGGCACTGTCGGGATCGACCGACTGGGGCCCGACCACCAGCGCGTTCCGCGAGCTGATGACCAGGTGGAAGGCGGCCGGGCGGGCGGACCGGGACGCCGAAGCCGAGCTGTGGAAGCGGTTCCGGGCCGCGCAGGACAAGTTCTTCACCGCCCGGGCCGAGGTGTTCTCAGCCAAGGACGCCGAGCTGCGCGAGCACGCCGAGGCCAAGCAGCAGCTGCTGGAGGCGGCTCAGACGCTCCTGCCGGTGACCGATTATCCGTGCCGCCCGGGCCGCGCTGCGCGGTATCCAGGAACGCTGGGAGGGAATCGGCGCCGTGCCGCGGGACTCCCGGGAGCACCTGGAGTCGGGGCTGCGCCGAGTTGAGGATGCGGTGCGCAACGCCGAGGAGACCCAGTGGCGGCGGTCCAACCCCGAGGCGCTGGCCCGGGCCGAGGGCACGGTGGCCCAGCTGCGCTCGACCATCGCCCAGCTGGAGGCACAGCTGGCCAAGGCGCGTGACCAGGGCGACGACCGGGCCGCGCGCAATGCCGAGGAGGCCATCACCGCCCGCCGGGCCTGGCTGGAAGAGGCCGAGCGAGCGCTCGCTGAATTCAGTGGCTAGGTTCGCGCTGTAGTCCAGGGGGGCGACCCTGTAATCCAGGGGGGACGACCCCCCTGGAACCCCCCGCATTCCCGCTGTGGTGCTCGGCGTACTATCCACGCGGCTGGGGGGCCGTCGGCCCCCGCAGGCCGCGTGGATTAGCTGGTGATGCGGTAGACGTCGTAGACGCCGTCGATCTGGCGGACGGCGCGCAGGACGTGGCCGAGGTGCTTGGGGTCGCCCATCTCGAACGTGAAGCGGCTGACCGCGACCCGGTCGCGGCTCGTGGTGACCGTGGCGGACAGGATGTTGACGTGCTGGTCGGACAGCACCCTGGTCACGTCGGAGAGCAGCCGGGTGCGATCCAGCGCCTCCACCTGGATGGCCACCAGGAAAACCGAGCCCTCAGAGGGCGACCAGTGGACGTCGACCATCCGGTCCCGCTGGGTGTCGCTCAGGTGGGCCACGTTCGGGCAGTCCGCCCGGTGCACGGACACCCCGTGGCCGTGGGTGACGAACCCGCTGATCTGGTCGCCGGGTACCGGGGTGCAGCACCGGGACAGACGGACCCAAACGTCCGGCGCGCCAGTGACCTCGACGCCGGGATCAGAGGGCGCCCGGGGCGCTGGCGCCTTGGTCGGCAGCGTGGTCTCGGCGAGCTCCTCCTCGGCGCCGGCCAGGCCGCCGACCGAGCGGACCAGCTTCTCGACCACGGACTGGGCGCTGACCCGGCCCTCGCCGACGGCCGCGTACAGCCCGGATACATCCGGGTAACGCAGGTCGCGGGCCAGGGTGATCAGTGTGTCGGCGGCAGCCAGCCGCTGCAGCGGCAGCCCCTGCTTGCGCATGGCCCGGGCGATCTGGTCCTTGCCCGCCTCCACCGCGGCTTCCCGGCGCTCCTTGGAGAACCACTGCCGGATCTTGTTGCGCGCCCGGGGGCTCTGCACGAACTTGAGCCAGTCCCGGCTCGGTCCCGCCTCGGCCGTCTTGGCGGTGAAGATCTCCACCGTGTCGCCGTTGTCGAGGGTGGACTCCAGCGCCACCAGGCGGCCGTTCACCCGCGCGCCGATGGTCCGGTGCCCGACCTCGGTGTGGATGGCGTAAGCGAAGTCCACCGGGGTCGAGCCCTGCGGCAGCGGTATCACGTCGCCGCGGGGGGTGAACACGTAGACTTCCGCGGCGGCCAGGTCGAACCGCAGCGACTCGAGGAACTCGGCGGGGTCCTCGGTCTCACGCTGCCAGTCGACCAGCTGCCGGAGCCACGCCATGTCCTGCGTGTCGTCCTTGGACTGGCCGCTGAAGACCGTCTCTTCCTTGTACTTCCAGTGCGCCGCGACCCCGTACTCCGCCCGGCGGTGCATGCCCAGGGTCCGGATCTGCAGCTCGACCGGCTTGCCGCCGGGACCGATGACCGTGGTGTGCAGCGACTGGTACATGTTGAACTTCGGCATCGCGATGTAGTCCTTGAACCGTCCGGGGACGGGATTCCACCGCGCGTGGATGGTGCCGAGAGCCGCGTAGCAGTCGCGGACGTTGTCCACGAGGACGCGGATGCCGACCAGGTCGTAGATGTCGTCGAAGCCGACGTTCCTGGCGATCATCTTCTGGTAGATCGAGTAGTAGTGCTTTGGCCGACCGGTCACCGTGACCTTGATCTTGGCCTCGCGCATGTCGGCGCGGACGTCCTCGATGACTTCCTGAAGGAAGACGTCGCGCCGCGGCGCCCGCCCGGACACCAGCCGGGCGATCTCGTCGAACCGCTTGGGGTACAGCGTCTGGAAGGCGAGATCCTCCAGCTCCCACTTGACCGTGTTCATGCCGAGCCGGTGCGCCAGCGGGGCGTATATCTCCAGGACTTCCCGGGATTTGCGCTCCTGCTTCTCCCGCTTCAGGTAGCGCAGCGTCCGCATATTGTGCAGCCGGTCGGCGAGCTTGATGACCAGCACGCGGATGTCGCGGGACATCGCGACCACCATCTTGCGGACGGTCTCCGCCTCGGCCGACTCACCGTACTTGACCTTGTCGAGCTTGGTGACGCCATCCACCAGCGCCGCGATGTCCTCGCCGAACTCCCCGCGCAGCTCGGTCAGGGTGTACGGGGTGTCCTCGACCGTGTCGTGCAGCAGCGCCGCGCAGATGGTGTCGGTGTTCATGCCCAGCTCGGCGAGGATGGTCGCCACGGCCAGCGGATGGGTAATGTACGGGTCGCCGCTGAGGCGCTTCTGATCCCGGTGCCAGTAGGCGGCCGTATCGTAGGCCCGCTCTATCAGCCGGATGTCGGCCTTCGGGTGCGTCGCGCGCACGGTCTTGATAAGCGGCTCGAGCACGGGGTTCAGGTTGGTGCCCCGCTGTGCGCCGAGCCGCGCCAGCCGCCGCCGGACCCCGGCGCCGGATGTCGCGGCCTCGGCGGGCCGGCCGGCCGCAGCCGACGAGGCAGCCCGGGCCCGGCCGGTCCGGGCCTGGCCGCCGTTCCCCGTCCGCCCGGCGCCGGATGCCGCGGTGGGCGGACGCCCGCGCCGGGGTTCTTCGGTCGGCCCGGCCTCGTCGGGAACCGGACCCTCGACAGGAGGCGAGGGCGGGCCAGGCTCGTGCTGATCGAGCTCGTGCTGGCCGGGCTCATGCTGATCGAGCTCATGCTGGCCGGGCTCATGCTGGCCGGGCTCGTGCTGGCCGGGCACGCCCGCTGCCGCTGCCTCAGCCTGCTCCGCGTCGGTTACGGGATGGGTCTCCTGCGGCGCGTCCGCCTGGACAGCATCGGCAGCACTCGTGCCGGTCGTGATGACATCACCGGCCACTCGCGCTCCTCACATCGTGCCAAGCCACCATTGTACTTAGCTGGCTTAAACACCAGATCCCATGCGTGCAATTCCCGCTGGGATTTTACGAGCTGCGCAGGCAGCCCGGCGTGTGGCGCAGTCTGGCCGTCTGCGTGGCGGACGAGGATCGCGGTAGCGGCAGCGTGGTGACACGCTGCCGCTACCAGGCGAACAGGACCTGCCGGAGGCCGGCCCGGTGCGGTACTGCCTGAGTGCGCGGTGCTGCCTGAGGTTCGCAGTGCCGCGCACCGTGCGCAGTGGCGCGTAAGGCTAGGCGGCGGCGGGGCGGCCACCCTGCAGGAAGACCTTGCGGCCGGGGTAATCGGGCCGCGGGAGGCCGAGGTGGTGCTGGGCGATGATGGTCCGGAACACCTCGGTGGTGCCGCCGTAGGTCGCGGTGACCTGGACCGCCCGGTGGGACGCCTCGATCGCGCCGTTGGCGATGGTGCCGTCGGCGCCGTAGGGCAGGATGGCCTCCGGTCCGACCAGGTCGATGAGCCGCTCGGAATTCGCGATGGCCACGTCGGCGCCCTTGATCCGGCCCATCGGGCCCGGGGTGGCGTAGGCCGCCTCGATCTCCACCAGCATGTGCCCGAGCCCGGTCAGGAAGGTCTTGTCGTCGATCATCGGGCCGTCACCGTCGGGAGCGTCCTTGGCCCACTTGGTCGCGGCCTCGACGGCCGTGAGCATGTAGCGCATGTGACCGGTGCCGATGCTCAGGTCCTCGAGCTTGCTGGCCTCACCGCCGATGCTGTGCTCGGCGTCCAGCGGGCCGTGCAGGACCGACCAGCCGTTGTTGACCTCGCCGAGGCGGTACCGGTCGGAGATGCGGACATCGCCGTAGTAGGTGAGGTTGGTCCGCTCGTCGCCGACGGTGGGCAGAGCCTGGACCTCGATGCCCGGGGTGTCCATCGGGACGAGGAACATGGTCAGGCCCTTGTGCTTGGGCAGGTTCGGGTCGGTCCGGGTAATGAGGAAGACGTGCGTCCCGTTCTGGGCGCTGGTGGTGAAGATCTTCTGCCCGTTGATGACCCACTCGTCGCCGTCACGCTCGGCCCGCGTCTTGGCGTTGGCGATGTCCGACCCGCCGTCCGGCTCGGAGTAGCCCAGCACGAAGCGAGCGGTTCCGTCGGCGACCTTCGGCTTCAGTTCCTCGCGCAGGTCCGGCACTCCGTATACGTCGACGGCCGGCCAGATCAGGCCGTTCGCACCCCCGGCCACCGGCGCGTCCCGCTTGCGCAGCTCGTTTTCGAGGATCTTGACGCAGATATCGTCCAGCTCCGCGCCGCCGTCTTCCTTCTTCCACTGCGGCTGCAGCCAGCCCTTGGCCCCCATGGCCAGCCAGAGTCCCTCGTCGAAGTGATCGGTCCGCTCGCGGGCTCCGGCGTACACCTCCTCGGTCAGGTGCTCATCCAGGAAAGCCCGGACCTCATCGGAGAACTTCTGTTGAGCTTCGGTGAGGGCAACGGCAGAGAAATCCACTTCTGCTACTCCTAACGACTGAATTCTGGCGGCGAACACGCGCGTGATACTTGCGTAATTGTCCGAGACACTCCCTCGTCAGGGTAACCCACGCCTTCCCGCAGGTAAAGGCCACGTCGCGGCGGCCGCTCAGGCCAACCGAAGCCGGCCCCACCGGCCACGGAGAGTGCACAGACGCGAAAACAGCGATATCCCGGACGGAGCCGTCCGGGATATCGCCGTTCTGCTACGCCGCTGTCGCGCCAGGGCGGTCCGAGGCCAGGAAGACCTTACGGCCGGGGTAGTCCGGGCGCGGCAGGCCCAGGTCATGCTGGGCGATGATGGTGCGGAACACCTCGACGGTGCCGCCCGGCGTCGCCGTGTGCTGAGCCTGCCGGTGGGCGAACTCGATGATCCCGTCGCTGATGGCGCCTTCGGCGCCATAGGGCAGAGTCGCGGCCGGGCCGACCAGGTCGATGAGCTCCTCGCAGCCCAGCCGGGCCACATCGGAGCCTTTCACCCGGCCCATGGCCGACGGCGTGACCGCTCCGGCCTCCATCTCGGTCAGGAGATGCCCGATCCCGGCCAGGAAGGCCTGGTCGTCGATCAGCGGGCCGTCCCCGTCCTGGGCGTCGCGGGCCCAGCGCACGGCGGCCTCGACCGAGTTCGACAGGTAGAACATGTGATAGACGCCACCGCTCACGTCTTCGAGCTTGCTGACGTGTCCGCCGAGGTGGTGCTCGGCGTCCAGCGGGCCGTGCAGCACGGACCAGCCGTTGTTGACCTCACCGATCCGGTACCGGTCAGGCAGCCGGATGTCACTGTAGAACGTGACGTTGGTGGTCTCGTCGCCAATGGTGGGCAGCGGCTGCCGCTCGAAGCCGGGTGAGCTGGTCGGCACCAGGAACATGGTCAGGCCCTTGTGCTTGGGCAGCGTCGGGTCCGTCCGCGTGATCAGGAAGACGTGGGTGGCGTACTGCGCCCGGGAGGTGAAGATCTTCTGCCCGTTGATGACCCACTCATCACCGTCGCGCACCGCACGCGTCTTGGCCGCGGCGATGTCGGACCCGCCGTCCGGCTCGGTGTAGCCCAGAGAGAAGCGCATCGTGCCCCGGGCCACCTGCCGCTTCAGCTCGGCGCGCAGTCCCGGGTCGCCGTGCGCCTCGACGGCCGGCCACACCAGGTTGGTCGTGCCGAGCATGCCGATCGGCGCGTCCCGGCGGCGCAGCTCGTTCTGCAGGATCTTGACGCGCACGTCGTCCAGGTCGGCGCCGCCGTCTTCCTTGCGCCACCGGGGGAACAGCCAGCCCTTGGCACCGACGGCGAGGTAGAGCTCCTCGTCGTAGTTGTCGGCGCGCGCGCGCCGGCGCGCGTAGACCTCCTCGGTCAGGTTCTCATCGAGGAAGGACCGGACTTCGTCGGCGAACGCCTGCTGGTCTTCGGTGAGGTCTACGGGTGAGAAGTCCACTGGTGATGCTCCTAACTGGACTGCTGCTGGTGGCAACGGCCCTGGCGCGGGCGGGCCGGCCAGGTCGCAGCTGCGACTGGGCCGGCCCGGGACCGCTGCGATTATGCCGCGTTGTCGCGGCCGGTCAGGAATACCTTGCGGCCGGGGTAGTCCGGCCGCGGGAGGCCCAGATCATGCTGGGCGATGATGGTGCGGAACACCTCGGTGGTGCCGCCTGGCGTGGCGGTGTGCTGAGCCTGCCGGTGGGCGAACTCGAGGGCGCCGTCGCCGATGGCACCCTCGGCGCCATACGGCAGGGTCGCCTCCGGGCCGACGAGGTCGATGAGCTCTTCGCAGCACAGCCGGGCCACGTCAGAACCCTTGACCCGGCCCATGGCGGCCGGTGTGCAGATCCCGGCTTCCACCTCGGTCAGGACATGGCCAATGGTGGACAGGAACACCTTGTCGTCGATCATGGCCCCGTCCCCATCCGGAGCCTGCCGGGCCCAGCCCACCAAGGCCTCCACGGCCTTGCGCAGGTTGTACATGTGGGTGATGCCGCCGCTCACGTCTTCGAGCTTGCTGGCGGGGCCGCCGAGGTGGTGCTCGGCGTCCAGCGGCCCGTGCAGCGTCGACCAGCCGTTGTTGACCTCACCGATCCGGTACCGGTCGGGCAGCCGGATGTCGCTGTAGTAGCTGATGTTGGTCGTCTCTTCACCGATGGTGGGGATGGGCTGTCGCGAGAACCCGGGCGAGCTGGTCGGCACCAGGAACATGGTCATGCCCTTGTGCTTGGGCAGCGTCGGGTCGGTCCGGGTGATCAGGAAGATGTGCGTGGCGAACTGGGACATTGAGGTGAAGATCTTCTGCCCGTTGATGACCCACTCATCACCGTCCCGCACGGCCCGGGTCTTGGCGTTGGCGATGTCCGACCCGCCGTCCGGCTCGGTGTAACCAAGGGAAATACGTACCGTACCCTTGGCCACCCCGGGCTTGAGCTCATCGCGCAGCCCCGGGTCGCCGGAGACCAACACGGCCGGCCACACCAGGTTGGTCAGGCCGATCGGGCCGATCGGTGCGTCCCGGTGGCGCAGCTCGGCCGCGAGGATGCGGGCGCAGACGTCGTCCAGGTCCGCGCCGCCTTCGTCCTTGCGCCACCGTGGCTCCAGCCAGCCCTTGGCGCCCATGGCGAGGTAGAACTCCTCGTCGTAGTTGACCTGGGCTTCGCGCCGGCGTGCCAGCACGGCCTCGGTCAGGTGCTCATCCAGGAAGGCCCGGACCTCGTCCCGGAACGCCTGCTGAGCCTCGGTGAGAGTGACGGCGGAAAAGTCCACCACGTGCTCCTAACTAACGATCGGGTGACCTAGGCGATCCGGGCGGCGTAGGCCTTGGCGATGGCTGACGTAGTCGTCGGTGGCGTTGCCGGCCAGTGCGGCCCAGGCCTTGCCGCGGACGAAATACAGCGTGGCGTCGGCCTCCCGGGCCACCCCCAGGCCACCTTGCACGTGCGCGGAAATCGACACCCCGCGCCCGGCCACCTCACGCGCATACGCGAACGCGACCAACGGCAGATCCGGCCGCGCATCCGGATCGTTCTCCAGCATCCACGCCGCCTTCCGGATCAGATTCCGCGCCCCCGTCACCCCGATCGCCACATCCGCCAGCGGGAACGCCACCCCCTGCAACGCCCCGATCGGCACCCCCATCGTCCGCCGCGTCTTGGTGAACTCCACCCCGATCCACAACGACCGCTCCGTCAGCCCCACCAGCGCCGCCGCGGTCAGCACCTTCCACTCCGCCACCGCCCGCGCATACTCCGCCTCCGCCTGCCCCCCCGAGGCCAGCACCGTCCGCGACTTACCCGCCGGCTCCCACCAGCCCGCCGCCGTCCCGCCCTGATTCGGCACATGCGCCGACGGCGACCCCGAGAACAACACCAGCTCCCCGCCATCCAGCGCGATCACATCACCCGAAATCGACGCCTCGGGCACCAGCTGCCGCGCCCCGCCCCGCACCGGCGCCAACGCCACCGTAAAGACCCGGTCCGCCGCCAGCGCATCCGCCACCAGCTCCGACGCCGCCCCCACCCGCGCCAGCAGCCGGCTCGCCACCACATGCGCGATCAGCGGCACCGGCGCCATCACCGACCCCGCCTCCTCCGCCACCAGCGTCAGATCCACCAGCGAGGACCCATCCCCGCCCGCCTCCGCCGGCAACGCCATCGACACCGCACCCATCCCCACCAGCCGCTTCCACAGCCCCGGCGCATACCCCGCCGCCTCCGTCTCCCGCACCAGCGACGACGGGCACTCCTTCTCAAAGAAATCCCGGAACGACCCCGAGATCATCTCCTGGTAATCCTCCAGCGAAAAATCCTGCAACCGCAGCTCAGCATCCATGCCCGGACCTCCCGATCACGTATCCATGTCCACGACGGCACCATCCTGGCCGCCGGTCACCGCACTTACCAGTCCCACAGCCGGTCACCGCACGTACCAGGCCAGGCCGCCGGTCACCGCATCTTCCAGTTCGGCGCCCGCTTCTCGGCGAACGCCCGTGGCCCTTCCAGCGCATCCTCGGTCTGCGCCAGCTGGGCCGACAGAATCTCCCGCAGCATCTCCGCCTGCGGGATGGTCATCTCCACGCCCTCCTTGACCAGGCGCTTGATCTCCTGCATGGCCAGCGGCGCACCCAGCAGAATCTCCTCAGCGATCCCCTGCGCCACCTTCATCACTTCATCACGGTCAGCGGCCACCTCCTGGATCACGCCGATCTGATACGCCCGCTCGGCGCTGATCGGCGACCCGGTCAGCGCGATCCGCAGCGCCTCGGCCAGCGGGATCATCCGCGGGAGCTGGGTCAGCCCGGGCCCGGCCAGGATGCTGCGCCGCGCCTCCGGCAGCCCGAATACCGACTTGCGGCTCGCGACCCTGATGTCACTCTGGATGGCCAGCTCGAAGCCGCCCGCCAGGCAGTACCCGTCGATCGCGGCGATCACCGGCTTGCGGCACCGCCCGACGGCGGAAAAGCCACTGGGGCCTTCGTCCCCGGTGCCGATGGCTCCGGGCGTCTGCCCGGCCGCGGCCTGCTCGGCCTGCCTGGCCGCGAACTCCTTCAGGTCCATCCCGGCGGAGAACGCCCGGCCGCCTTCACCGGTCAGGATCACGACCAGCGCGTCGTCGTCCCGCCCGACCTCGCGGAATACCGTATTCAGATCAGCGAGCAGGCCCTGACTCAGCGCGTTCATGGCCTCGGGCCGGTTGAGCGTGACCCACGCCACCCGGTCCTTCACCTCGTACTTGACGAACTTGGTGTCGACTCCAGGCACTCATGCTCCTCATGGGGGAATCGGTGACGGCTGACAAGCCCAGATCACCAGGCGCCGAGCCGGCATGCCAGCCGATGCGCACCCGGGAGAAATCCCGTCCCATCAGGCTTCATCGCCGCGCTGCGCCGCACAAGGCGGCAATCCGTTCTCGGTCGTGCTCGATGTAATCGTGTGTCTTGTCACATCGTCGTGTCAAGAGGCACACCGTCTAGATCACCGGCCGGGGATCAGGCCAGATGCCGGCCTTACGGCGCCCAGCCGACGGTCAGCAGATACAGGCCGAACCAGGTGGATGCGGCGGCGAGGACGGCGATCAGGGGGATGAGCACCCAGACGGGGGCGCGCGCCAGCAGGCGGGCCAGCGGGAGGGCGAGCAGCATCGCGGGCAGCAGGAAGCGGGGCTTGGAGCCCAGGTAGTCCGGGCCGGGGCCGAGGGCCAGCACCACGACGACCAGCGTGTAGGCGTGCAGGTACACCGGGATGCGTTCGGCCAGGCTGCAGGCGGTGAGCGTGACGGCGGCGGCGATCACCAGCAGGGTCAGCAGCACGAAGGCGCTCGGCACGGAGATGATCGCGCTCCGGGCGGCCAGGAAGATGCCCTTGCCGAAGTCGAAGTTGTTGTGCGCGTTCTTCTCGACCCAGAGGAATCCGGCCAGATGATGCGTGGCCCAGGCCGAGTAGCCCCAGTAGCCGAGCAGGCCAAGCGGAGCGGTCAGCAGGGCCACCGCCGGACGCCACCACGCGGCGACGGGCTCGCGCGCTCGGGCGGCCCGGATCAGCGGGGGCAGCGCGGCGAGCACGACGGCCGCGACCAGGGCCACGGCGGTGCTGCGCACGGTCCCGGCCAGGATGGTCAGGGCCGCCGCGGTCAGCCAGCGCCGTTCCACCAGGGCGACCAGGGACCAGACGGCCAGGGCGCAGAACAGCGCTTCGGAGTAGAGCATGGTCCAGACCAGCGACCCGGGCGCGACGGCCCACAGCGCGACCATGACGAGGCTGATCCGCCGGTCACCGGTCAGCGCCAGGCCCAGCCTGGCCAGCCCCCACGCCGCGGCCAGCCCGGCGATGATGGTGACGGTCAGCGCGGCCCGGTCGACGCCGAGGCCGGGGATCCAGGCGATGGCATCGATGGCCGCCGGATACCCCGGGAACCAGGCGAAGATGACGTCATGGCGCAAATCGCCCGGCACGTAGGAGTAGCCGTGCGCCGCGATAGTGAGGTAACTGGCGCTGTCCCAGGACGCGATCAGATGCCACAGCGAGTAATGCAGGTGGGTGTAGAACCTCCCGCGCGGCAGCAGGTACGCAGAGACCCACAGGGCGAGGATCCTGATGGCCGCGAAGATCGCCACCCCGGCCGCGGCCATCGGCAGCAGCCGGCCCGCCGCGGCCTCGGGGAGCGGCGGTGCAGGCGGCGCCGCGGGATCGACGCCGGCGCGCCCCTGGCGTGACATCGGCCTACACGGTGATGAGCGCGGTGACCGGAAGATCGGCGAGCTTGGCCCGGCCGGGCAGGAACGACAGCTCGAGCAGGACGGAGATCCCGGCGACCCGGGCCCCCGCGCGCTGCACGAGGTCGGCCGTGGCGCGGGCGGTGCCGCCGGTGGCCAGGACATCGTCGATGATCAGCACGCGATCACCCGGATCGAAGGCGTCGGTCTGCACCTCGATCGTGGCCGTGCCGTATTCGAGCTGGTACTCCTCCGCGAACGTGGCGCCGGGCAGCTTGCCCTTCTTCCTGATCGGCACGAACCCCGCGCCGAGCCGGGCCGCCACCGGCGCGGCCAGGATGAAGCCGCGTGCCTCGATACCCGCCACCTTGTCGACAGGCCCGTAGGTCGTAGCCAGCCCGTCGATCACCGCGCGGAACGCCGCGCCGTCGGCCAGCAGCGGGGTGATGTCCTTGAACACCACGCCGGGCTGCGGGTAGTCCGCGACGTCACGTATCCGGGCCGTGATGAGGCGGGCCAGATCTCCCGCGGCCGGCGCCGGCGCCGCTGCCTGGTCGGCCATGCTCAGCGCCGCTTCTTCTTGCCCGCCGGGCGGTGGCGGGCGGCACTGCCGGTCCGGCGAGGCTGCTGCCGCGGGCCGGGGCGGGCCGTGCCGGGCGTGCCGCTGGCGGCCGGCACCCGCGACGAGGTGGTGCTCAGCGCGTCCGCGGGCGGGTCCCCCTCGTCGCCGTACTGAGACTCGGCGTACTCCTGATCGGCCCCGGCGTCGGCCTCGTCATCCGGCAGCGACGCGGCCGCGCTGGCCCCGGGCACCGATGCCTTGGCCGCCGCGCGCCGGGCCGCCCGGCCGCCGGCCGTGCGCACGCTCACCCGCTTGGCCAGCGCCTTGTACTGCGGTTCCCGCTCCTTCAGGTCGCAGAGCACCGGGGTGGCGATGAAGATCGAGGAGTAGGTGCCGGACAGCATGCCGACGAACAGGACCAGGGCCAGGTCCTTCAGCTCGCCGGCGCCGAGCAGGCCACCGCCGACGAACAAGATCGCGGCGACCGGCAGCAGCGCGATTATCGACGTGTTGATCGACCGGACCAGCGTCTGGTTCAGGGCCAGGTTCGCGGCCCCGCTGTAGGTGGTCCTGGCTCCGCCGAGCAGGCCGGCGGTATTCTCCCGCACCTTGTCGAAGACGACCACGGTGTCGTACAGCGAATACCCCAGGATGGTCAGCAGCCCGATCACGGTCGCCGGGCTGACCTGGAAGCCGGTCAGGGCGTAGACGCCGGTCGCGATGACCAGGTCGTGCAGCAGCGCCACGAAGGCCGCCACCGCCATCTTCCATTCGAAGGCGATCGTCAGGTACAGCACGATCACGATCATGAACGCGATAAGGGCCTGCACTGCCTTGCCGGTGATCTGGCCGCCCCAGCTGGCGCCCACAAACGTGGTGCTCATGTTCGTCGCGTGGAGCTGGCTGGTCAGCGCGCTCTCCACCTGGGCGGTCTCCTGGCTGGTCAGCGTGTCGGTCTGCACCTGCCAGGACTTGTTGCCCAGCTTGCCGGTCAGCTGCTGCACGCTCGCGCCGGCCACGCCCACGTGGGAGACCGTGTCGGAGATCTCGGTCTGCGTCGCCGCGGGGGCGGAGAACTGGAATACCGCGCCGCCCTTGAAGTCCACGCTGAAGTCCAGGCCGCGGACGAGCAAGGCGACGATGCTGATGAGCAGGATCGCGCCGGAGATCGTATACCACCGGCGTTTGCGGCCGACAAAGTCGTAGGACACCTCGCCGCGGTAGAGCCTGCCGCCGAGCTGGCCGATCCGCGACATCACGCCTCCCCGGTGGTGCTGCGGGACACTGTGCTACCAGTCCTGGCGTCCGGCCCGCGCCGGGCCGGGGTGCGGCGGACCGAGGACCGCCACGGGGCCCGGGCGCCGAGCCGGGCCGGATCCAGCCCGGACATCGGGTGGCCGTCGCCGAAGAACCTGGTCCGGGCGAGCAGGGTCACCATCGGCTTGGTGAACAGGAACACCACCACGACGTCGATGAGCGTGGTCAGGCCGAGGGTGTACGCGAAGCCCTTGACCTCGCCGATGGAGAAGTAATACAGCAGCAGCGCCGCGATGAACGACACCGTGTCGGAGACCAGGATCGTGCGCCGGGCCCGCTTCCAGCCGGCCTCGACCGCGGGGCGCAGTTGCTTGCCCTCGCGCACTTCGTCCCGCAATCGCTCGAAGAATACGACGAAGGAGTCGGCGGTGATGCCGATGGCCACGATCAGGCCCGCGATACCGGCCAGCTCGAGGTGGAAGTTCTGGTACTTGCTGAGCAAGATGACCGAGAGCAGGGCCAGCAAGCCCGCGATGGCCAGGCTGGAAACCGACACGATGCCGAGGCCGCGGTAGTACAGGAACGAGTAGATCACCACCAGGCCCAGTCCGATGGCGGCGGCGATCAGCCCGGCCGTCAGCTGGGCCTTGCCGAGCGTGGGCGACACCGTATCGGCGGTCAGGATCTTGAAGTTCAGCGGCAGCGATCCGTACTGCAGCACGTTCGCCAGCTGCGTGGCCTGCGCCTGCGTGAAACTGCCGGTGATCTGGGCCGAGCCGCCCGGGATGGCCTCGGTGATCTCTGGCACGGAGACCACGCCCCCATCCAGCACGATGGCGACGGTGCCCAGCCAGTAGTCGCTGTTAGCGGGGTTGCCCGCGCCCGCGCTGTAGTACTTGCTGGCCAGCTCCGAGGTCAGGTTGGCGAAGGCGGTGGCACCGGCGCTCTTCAGGCCCAGGATGACTTCCCACTGGTTGCTGGTGGTGGACAGCTGGGCGGTGGCGCTGCTGATCTGCGTGCCCGGGACCTTGGCCACGTCCAAGAGGTACTTGTTGCCCTGGGCGTCGCAGGCGACGACCTGCGCATTCGGGTTGTCGTAGTCCTCGGCGGTGGTGTACCCGGCCTGCTGCTTCCACTTAGTCGTATCGCCCGGCGTGCACTGCACCTTGTTGAACAGCGCCACGGTCGCCGGGTCTTTGACCAGGCTGGCGTCGCCGAGGGTGGTGGCGTTGGTGGACGTCGCGCTCGGGCTCGGGCTGGCGGACGCCGATGCCGTGGGCGAGGCGGTGCCGCTGGCCTTCGGGGTGGCGCTGGGCGAGGCCGACGAGGCCGCCTTCGCCGTCGAGCTCGCGCTGGCCGAGGGGCTGGCACTGGCCGAGGGGCTGGCGCTGGCCGCCGCGGAGGCCGATGACGAGCTGCTGGTGCCGGAGTACGGCTCGTAGAGCAGGGTCTGGCGGAAGTTCAGCAGGGCAGTCTGGCTGACCAGCTGCTCGGTCTGCTGGGTGGTCTGGCCCGGGACCGACACGTTGAGGATGTCGCTGCCCTGCGTCTGCACCTGGGCGCCGGTGTTACCGGAGGCGTTCACCCGGGACAAGATGATCGAGGTGGCCTCGTTCATGTCAGCGGCGGTCGGGGTGCCGCCGCTCAGGGTGGTGGCCTGCATGCTCAGCTGGGTGCCGCTGGACAGGTCAAGCCCGAGGCCGATCTTGAAGTCCTTGTGCCACTGGGCCGGGCTGAACAGGTTCCCGCCGATGATGGCCAGGAGCATAATCACGATGAGCGCGATGAGCGCCGCGAGGGCCCGTCCCGGGTGCGAGCCGCTCTTCGTTGGGGCTGCCACTTCTCCGCCTTCTTAGGTGCGTCGTTGCCCGTTAAGCCGACGGCTCAGAACGCGTTATCCGTGCCGGTCCTGGCGTGGTTGGCGTCGTGCGAACCGGCCGGGTCCTCGTTGCGGGATCCGGGCTCGGCGGCTCCGGCACCGTGGTCAGTGGCGCTGTGGTCTGCCGCGCTGTCGTCCACGTCGGACGGCTCGCTGTCCTCTGGGTAGTCGTCGTCCTGCTCGTACCCGGCGTCTTCGGCGTACTCAACCTCGTCGTCGGCCTCCGGCTCGGTCTCCTCGTCCTCGCCGGACGTCATGACCTCCATGACAGCGCGCCGTATGTAGCGGACCTCCACGCCGGGCGCGACCTCGAGAATCACGTCGTCACCGTCCACCTCGACCACGGTGGCGTACATCCCGGCCGTGGTCTTGACCCTGGACCCAGGGGCAAGCGTGCGCTGCTGCTGCTGGGCCTGCTGCTGCCGGCGCCGCTGGGGCCGGATCATCAGGAAGTAGAAGCCGACGAAGACGAGCACGATCAGCAGCAGGAACGTGTACGAGCTGCTCGATGTCTTGCTGGAGGTCGCCGCGACGACCGCTGCCAAACTCCCCATGGCCGGGGCATCCTTCCGGTTGATTCTGCGAGCGTGGTCGTGGCGGAGGCCATCGGCCAACTGCCGAAGTTTAACCGCGCTTACGCTGCGCACCAACAGGCTACGAGGTTTTGCCGCCTAACGTGACCGGTGCGCGACCTGGCGGGGCACTAATCCAGCACGGACACACGGGCACTACTCGAGCACGGAGGGCGCTACTCGAACAGGGTCGGCGATTCGGTCAGGGCGGCCGGGGGCGTCAGGCCGAGATGGGCCCAGCCGGCCGCGGTGGCCACCCGGCCGCGCGGGGTCCGCGCCAGCAGCCCGCACCGGACCAGGAACGGCTCGGCCACCACCTCGACCGTCTCCGCCTCCTCCCCCAGGGCCACGGCCAGGGTGGACAGGCCGACCGGCCCGCCGCCGAACCGGCGGACCACGGCGTCCAGGACCCCCCGGTCAAGGCGGTCCAGACCCCGAGCGTCCACCTCATAAAGCTCGAGCGCGGCGCGGGCAATGTCCAGGGTCACCACTCCGTCGGCCCGGACCTCAGCGTAGTCGCGGACCCGGCGCAGCAGCCGGTTCGCGATCCGCGGGGTGCCGCGCGACCGGGTGGACAGCTCGGTCGCGCCCTCGTCGGTGAGAGTCACCCCGAGCAGCCCGGCGGACCGGCGGATGATGTGCTCGAGCTCGGCGGGAGCGTAGAAATCCAGGTGCGCGGTGAAGCCGAACCTGTCCCGCAGCGGGGCCGGCAGCAGCCCGGCCCGCGTCGTCGCCCCGACCAGCGTGAACGGCGCGATCTCCAGCGGGATCGCGGTCGCGCCTGGTCCCTTCCCGATGACCACGTCGACCCGGAAGTCCTCCATGGCCAGGTACAGCATCTCCTCGGCGGGCCGGGCCAGGCGGTGGATCTCGTCGATGAAGATGACCTCGCCCTGGCTGAGCGTGGACAAGATGGCGGCCAGGTCACCGGACCGCTCGATGGCCGGCCCGCTGGTGATGCGCAGCGGGGCGCCGAGCTCGGCGGCCACGATCATCGCGATGGTGGTCTTGCCCAGGCCGGGCGGGCCGGACAGCAGCACGTGATCCGGTGGCCGGCCCCGGCGCAGGGCGCTGGTCAGGATCAGCGACAGCTGCTCGCGCACCCGGGCCTGGCCGGTGAACTCGGTGAGCCGCTTGGGCCGCAGCGCGCTCTCGATATCCCGCTCGTCCGCGTCCGCCAGCGTGGAGGTGAGGCCCGGGACGTCCTCGGGCTCGGGGGCCCGGCGCCGGGCCAGCTCGGCTTCTTCGGCCTGGGCCAGCGGGTCCATCTGGTCGCGGTCCGGTGTCATTGCTTGCTGAGCTTGCGCAGGGCGGCCCGCAGCACCATGGCCACGTCGACCGGCTCGCCGTCCGCCGCGCCGATCGTGCCGTCTTCGGTCAGGGCCGCGATGGCCTGGTCGGCGTCACGGGGCGCCCAGCCCAGGTTGACCAGGCCAGATTGCACCTGGTCGCGCCACTGGGGAACCCGCTGCGGGCGGCCGCCGGGCACGCCGTCCGCGGCGCCGCTCTCGCCGGGCGGGCCGAGCCGGTCCCGCAGCTCCAGGACGATCCGCTCCGCCCCCTTCTTGCCGATGCCGGGGACCATGGTCAGCGCGCCCAGGTCTTCGGTGGACACGGCACGGCGCAGCGCGTCGGGGGGGTGCACGGCCAGCATGGCCAGGGCCAGCCTGGGCCCGACGCCGCTGGCCGTCTGCAGCAGCTCGAAGACGTTCCGCTCGTCGTCGGAGCCGAAGCCGTAGAGAGTCAGCGAGTCCTCCCTGACCACGAGGGACGTGGCCACCTGGACCGGCTCGCCGGGCCGGAGCGTGGCCAGGGTACCCGGTGTGCACTGCACCCGCATGCCGACGCCGCCGACCTCGATGACGGCGCCGTCGGGGGCCACCCCGGCGACCGTGCCGCGCAGATGAGCGATCACGTCTACCTCCTGGTCTTGGCCGCAGCCAGCCGGTCCAGGGCGGCGAGCCGCAGCCCGGTCCCGCCGCCGCGCCACAGATGGCAGATGGCCAGGGCCAGCGCGTCGGCCGCGTCGGCCGGGCGCGGCGGGTCGGTGATCCGCAGCAGCTTGGTGACCATGGTCGTGACCTGCTCCTTGCCGGCCCGCCCGTTGCCGGTCACGGCCGCTTTGACCTCGCTCGGGGTGTGGGTCGCGACCGGCAGCCCGCGGCGGGCGGCGCACACGATCGCGACCGCGCCGGCCTGGGCCGTGCCCATCACCGTCCGGACGTTCTGCTGGCTGAAGACCCGCTCGACGGCCACCGCGTCGGGCTGGCATTCGTCCAGCCAGCTCTCCAGCTCGGTCTCGATGGCCAGCAGCCGTACCGCGATGTCGTCGTCGGCCGAGGTCCTGATGACCCCGACCCGGACCAGGCGCAGCGCCCGGCCCGGCGCCCCGTCCACCACGCCGACACCGCATCTGGTCAGCCCGGGGTCGACGCCGAGCACCCGGACCGGGTGCCGCGCATAGGTCAGGCTCACCAGGTGCTCCGTCCGGCGCGGGGGGTCCACGAACATCTGTTCGTCACGAACCTACCCCGGCCGGGGCCTCGCGTCCCGCACCGCGGGCCGGCGTGTTGCGCCGGGAACCGGGCCAGGCGACGCGGGCCGGAAGGCGACGCGGGCCGGAAGGCGAGCGCGGGCCGGGAAGGCGATGGGCGGAAGGCGATGGGGCGGGCACGCACCACGGCCCGTTCGGCATAAGTAAAGAGCCGGAGCGGAGGGCCGGAGGTCAGCCGAGTTTCTCCATGATCTCGTCGGGAACCGAGTAGTTGGCGTACACATCCTGCACGTCATCGGAGTCCTCGAGGGCCTCGATCAGCCGGAATACCCGCTTGGCGTGATCCTCGTCCAGGTCGATCTCGACGCTGGGCAGGAAGGCCACGTCCGCGGAGTCGTAGTCGATGCCCGCGTCCTGCAGGGCCGTGCGGGTCGCCACCAGGTCGGCCGGCTCGGACACGACCTCGAAGGACTCGCCCAGGTCGTTGACCTCTTCCGCGCCCGCGTCGAGCACGGCGGTCAGCACGTCGTCCTCGCTCACGCCCTTTTTCTCCACCACGACGACGCCCTTGCGGTGGAACAGGTACGACACCGACCCGGGGTCGGCCAGCGAGCCGCCGTTGCGGCTGAACGCGGTCCGCACGTCCGAGGCGGCCCGGTTCCGGTTGTCGGTCAGGCACTCCACCAGGACCGCGACCCCGCCGGGGGCGTAACCCTCGTAGGTGATCGTCTCGTACTGGGCGCCGTCGCCCTCGGCACCGCTGCCGCGGCGGACAGCCCGGTCGATGTTCTCGTTCGGGACCGAGCTCTTCTTCGCCTTCTGGATCGCGTCGTACAAGGTCGGGTTCCCGGCCGGGTCTCCGCCGCCGGTGCGGGCGGCGACCTCGACGTTCTTGATCAGCTTGGCGAACAGCTTGCCGCGCTTGGCGTCGACCACCGCCTTCTTGTGCTTGGTGGTGGCCCACTTGGAGTGGCCGCTCATGTGTTGTCCTTCACAATGTCAACGAATAGCTCATGGATGCGCCGGTCCGGGGTCAGCTCGGGATGAAAGGCCGTGGCCAGCAGTGGCCCCTGCCGGACCGCGACGATCCTACCGGTCCGCGCCTCGGTGCCCAGGACGGCGACGTTGTCACCATTCTGCTCCACCCAGGGCGCGCGGATAAAGACCGCGCGCAGCGGAGCGGGGTCCGCCGTCCCGGTGAGCGTGATGTCGCTCTCGAATGAGTCGACCTGGCGGCCGAACGCGTTCCGGCGCACGGTCATGTCGATGCCGCCGAACGTCAGCTGGCCCGCCGCGCCGTCGGCGAGCCGGTCGGCCAGCATGATCATCCCCGCGCAGGACCCGAAGACGGGAAGCCCGGAGCTGATCAGCTTGCGCAGCGGCTCGAGCATGTCGAAGGCCACCGACAGCCGCCACAGCGTGGTCGACTCGCCGCCCGGGATCACCAGGCCGTCGAGGCGCCCGAGCTCTTCCGCGCGCCGGACCGGGATCGCGCGGGCGCCCGAGTCGGTCAGGGCGCGCAGGTGCTCGGGCACGTCGCCCTGCAGGGCGAGGACCCCGATCACCGGAGCCGCGGACGCGGGCATCGTTCCTCCAAACATAACTTCGGTAAAACGCCGGAACCGGTGCCGTTCTTCCCGGCCAGCCCCGGGGTGCCGCAGCGGGAGGAGGGCTGCCGCGGGACAGGGCCGACGGGGCCGCAGCGGCCGGCCGGGCCAGCGTAGGGGTCAGGCGGGATTACCAGCCGCGGTCGGCGTAGTGCTGGTCGGGGGGCAGCGTGTCCAGGTTGATGCCGACCATGGCCTCGCCGAGGCCGCGGGAGACCTTGGCCACCACGTCCGGGTCGTCGTGGAAGGTGGTCGCCTTGACGATCGCGGCGGCGCGCTTGGCCGGGTCGCCGGACTTGAAGATTCCCGAGCCGACGAACACGCCCTCCGCGCCGAGCTGCATCATCAGGGCCGCGTCCGCCGGGGTGGCGATGCCGCCCGCGGTGAACAGCACGACCGGCAGCCGGCCAGCCCGGGCGACGTCGGCGACCAGCTCGTACGGCGCGCCGAGTTCCTTGGCCGCGGTGAACAGCTCTTCTGCGGGCAAGCCGGACAGCCGCGCGATATCGGACCTGATGGTGCGCATGTGCCGGGTCGCCTCGACCACGTTGCCGGTGCCGGCCTCGCCCTTGGAGCGGATCATGGCGGCGCCCTCGGTAATCCGCCGCAGCGCCTCGCCCAGGTTGGTGGCCCCGCACACGAACGGCACCGTGAAATTCCACTTGTCCACGTGATGGGCCTCGTCGGCGGGGGTCAGCACCTCGGACTCGTCGATGTAGTCGACGCCGATGGCCTGCAGCACCTGCGCCTCGGCGAAGTGCCCGATCCGGCACTTGGCCATGACCGGGATGGACACCGCGGCGATGATGCCGTCGATCATGTCCGGATCGCTCATCCGGGCCACGCCGCCCTCGGTGCGGATGTCGGCGGGCACGCGCTCGAGCGCCATCACCGCGACCGCGCCCGCGTCCTCGGCGATCTTGGCCTGGTCGGGCGTCACCACGTCCATGATCACGCCGCCCTTGAGCATCTCCGCCATGCCGCGCTTGACTCGCGCGGTACCCGTCCCCGGCCCGGAGGTGGTCTCAGTCTCAGCGTTGAAAGTGGACAACTTGAAAACCTCGCTTGATCACTCGTGACTGCTGCGTTCCATCGTATGGCCAGCCGGCAGCGGGCTCGCCTGAGCGCCGCCTTAAGTCTGCGCACCATAAGCCGGAAAGGATGGCGCTGGCCTTGTCGGCGATGAGGGAGTCGTCCATCTCGAAGAACACCGGGGCCTGCGCCCGGCCCGACAGGTGCAGGATACGGGCCAGCGGGCGGCGGCGGGCGTCCCTGGTCGCCGCGGCCAGGTCGTTGTAGAACTTGCGGGCCACGAACACCTGGTGAGCGGCTTCCTCGACCTCGGCCAGCAGCTCGTCGGCGCCTTCCTTGCCGCTCAGCGAGGCACGGAAGTCCGGCTGGCTGAAGGCGGCCCGCAGCGCCCGGGTCAGGTCGCTCTCAGCCAGGTCCCGCGGCCGCTCGCCGCCCCTGGTGCCCAGCGCGGCGGCGGCCAGCAGCAGGCTGGTGGCCGGGTCAAGCAGCCCGGAGCTGGCCAGCTCCTGGGCCACCGAGCTGCGCCGCAGCAAGGTCGCGTCCAGCGCGGCGCGCGCCATCTCGACCCGGGCGTACAGCCGGTCGAGCCGGCCCGCCCGCCAGGACACGTAGACGCCTATGAACAGCGCGCCCACGACGATCAGGACGATGTCGATGATCAACCGGAAACCGCCGCTGTCCTCGGACACGGCGACCCGGGTGCGGCCGAGCATGACCGTCTCGTACACGCGCAGGACGTCGCGGGCCACGACCGACCAGTCGTACTGGGCGACCGCGGCCAGCGCGGCGGCCGACAGCTCGGCGCGCCGGCCCTCGTCATCGAGCAGGTGCCCGGCGGCCCGGGCCAGGTCGCCGGGGTCCCCCACGGCGAACAGCTCCCCCGCCTCCCCGCCGTCCAGGACCTCGCGGAACGCCTCGATGTCGCTGGCCACGATGGGCAGCCCGGCCGCCATCGCCTCGGCGGTGACGATGCCGAACGACTCACCGCCGGTGTTCGGCGAGCAGAACAGGTCGACCGAGTGCAGGACACGGACCTTGTCGTCCTCGCTGACCTGCCCGAGCAGCACCACCCGGTCGCGCAGCCCGGCGGGGACCCGCTGGAGCACGTCGGCGGCGTCCGCGGCCGGGCCGGCCACCAGCAGGCGCAGCCCGGGCCGGGCCGGGCCGAGGATCTCGAACGCCTTGAGCAGCACGGGCAGGCCCTTGCGCGACTCGTCCAGCCGGCCGAGGAAGCCGATGGCCTGGCCGGGCCCGGGCCAGCCGGGCAGCGGGTCGGCCTTGCGGTAGCGGCGGGTGGCCACGCCGTTCGGGATGACGACCGCGTCGCCGCCGAGGTGCTCGACCAGCGTGGTCCGGGCCGCCTCGGAGACCGCGATCCGCCCGTTGATCTTCTCCAGCGCGGTGCGCAGCACCGGGTAGGTGACGACGAGCACCCGCGAGCGGGGTATCGCGGTGTGCACGGTGGCGACGATCGGGCCCGAGGCCACCCAGCAGGCCAGCAGGGACAGGCTCGGGACGGCGGGCTCGTGCACATGCAGCACGTCGAAGGCGCCCTGGTTGAGCCAGCGGCGCACGCGGCTCACCGACAGGAAGCCGAACGACAGCCGGGCCACCGACCCGTTGTAGGGAACGGGCACCGCGCGGCCGGCCCCGACCACGTACGGCGGCAGCGGCGTGTCGTCGTCGGCCGGGGAGATCACCGAGACGTCGTGCCCCTCCTCGATCAGGGTCTCGGCCAGGTCCCTGATGTGCTGCTGAACGCCGCCGGGCACATCCCAGGAGTACGGGCAGACCATCCCGATCTTCATGGCCCGCTCGTCCCCTGCGGCGCGGCCAGCCGGGCCGGGTCAAGGTCCGCGGTGAAGACGCGCTGGAGCATGTGCCAGTCCTGCGGGTGCTCGGCGATGCCTTCCTCGAAGACCCGGGCCAGCTGCTGGCTCATGGCCGCGACCTTCTCCGCCCGGGTGCCTGAGACAGGAACCGGGATCTCCGGGTAGATGCGCGCGCCCCAGTCCCCGCCCTCGAACCAGGTCGCCACCGGCATCAGCGCGGCGCCGGTGTGCACCGCGAGGGCCGCGGTCGCGGCGATCCGCGCCTTCTCGCCGAACATCTCGACCTCGACGCCGCTTTCCTTCAGGTCACGGTCGCTGACCAGGCAGACCAGGCCGCCGGCGCGCAGCCGCTGGGCCAGCACCCCGAACGGGCTCTGGTTCCCGGTCAGCGGCAGGACCTCCATGCCCAGCCCTTCGCGGAACCGGACGAACGCCTCGTAGACCGATTCCGGCCGCAGCCGTTCGACGACGGTGGTGAACGTGCCGGCCCCGCGGGCCACGACCCACGCGCCGGCCTGCTCGAAGTTGCCCATGTGCGGCAGCGCCAGGACCACGCCCCGGCCGGCCTGGAGGTTGGCGAACATCGCCGCCTCCCCCACGGGCTCGATGTGCATCCCGGAGACGATCCGCTCGACGGGGATCACCGGCAGCCGGAACACCTCCAGCCAGTACCGGGCGTACGAGCGCAGCGCGGCGCGGGACAGGGCCCGAAGCTCCTGGCCGTCCACCTCCGGGCTGCCCTGCTTCCAGCTCAGCACGCGGCGCAGGTTGGCCTCGAGGACCTGGACCTTCGGGCCCTGCCGCCGCCAGGCGACGTCGGCCACCGCGGTGAAGGCCCGCCGGGCCCATGACTCCGGGAGGCGGCAGATGAGCTTCCAGCCCAGCTGATACGCCCAGCCCGTGAGCCGCTCGCTCAGCCGCCGGCGCAAAGACATGGAGCAGACCCTACTCGGTTCATGCGGGGCCGCCCGGATCAGCCGGATGCCGCGCGGCCCGGTAGACCGCGAGCACCCGCTGCCCGAATGTGAACGCGCTCCCCGCCGCGAGCGCCCAGAGGCCCACGTTCAGAATGTACGGCACGCCGAGGCCGGAAACGCCAACGGCGATAAGGGAGATGAGCATCCGCTCCGGCCGTTCGATCAGGCCCACGTCGCAGCGCAGCCCGAGGCCCTCGGCCCGGGCCTTCGCGTACGACACCAGGGATCCTGTGACCAGGCAGAACAGGCAGACGCCGGCCAGCAGCGGGTTACGGCCGCCGAGCATGAACCAGATCACCAGGCCGCTGAAGATGCCGGCGTCGGCGATCCGGTCCATGGTCGAGTCGAGGAACGCGCCCCACGTGCCGCTGGTGCCCTTGATCCGGGCCAGCACGCCGTCGACCATGTCCAGGAGCACGAAGATCGTGCAGGTGAACGCGCCGGGGAACAGCTCGCCGATGGGGAACAGGCCGAGCGCCCCGCCGACCACGCCCACGGTGCCGACGACCGTGACCGCGTTCGGGGTGACGGGGGTACGCGCCAGGGCCGCGCCGACCGGGGTGAACAAGCGCGTCATGACGGGCCGCAGCGGGTTCAGCATGGCGATTGCGTCTTATCGGGGGCATGGCCCGGGCCCCCGCTCCGGGGGTGTCCCTGGGACCCCGGGGGGAGCCCCTCCATGCCCCCTTGGCCCGGACCAGGGCCCGGGATGGGGTGCGTCGGGGGTTCTCTGGCACCTTCCGCTGGGGACGGCGGGGGGTTTCTCGGGGTTTGTTTTGGGTGGGGACTTTGGACTCTGGGCTTCACTTTTTTGTCACCGGGAAGATTCTTGGTGTGGGGCTTGTGGTCATGGGACCCGCGGGTTAAGGCTGGTCGTGCGCACCAGCGAATCGCGAGGAGGCGAAGGCACATTGGCAACTACATCGAGTGGATCAGACGGGGCCGCTGGCAGGGCACCGGCGGCCGACCAGGTGCGGAACGTCGTGCTGGTCGGCCATTCTGGTTCTGGCAAGACCAGCCTGATCGAGGCGCTGCTCACCGCCACGGGGACCATCCAGCGGCAGGGCAGCATCGAAGAGGGCACCACGGTCAGCGACTTCGATGAGGTCGAGATCAGGCAGCAGCGTTCGGTCAACCTGACGCTCGCGTCCCTCGTGCACAACGGGATCAAGGTCAACCTGCTCGACACGCCTGGCTACGCCGACTTCACCGGGGACCTGCGGGCCGGGCTGCGGGGCGCGGACTCCGCGCTGTTCGCCGTGTCCGCCACCGACGGGATCGACGGGCTGACCCGGATGCTGTGGGAAGAGTGCGCCGCGGTGGGCATGCCGCGGGCGGTGGTCATCACCAAGATCGACCATCAGCGGGCCGAGTTCGACGCCGCCCTGGCCGCCTGCCGCGATGCCTTCGGCGACGCGGTGGCGCCGCTGTACCTGCCGGTCGGCACCCCGGTCGACGGGCTGATCGGGCTGCTGTCGCAGAAGCTGTTCAGCTACTCCGGCGGCCAGCGCAGCGAGGGCACGCCGCCGGCCGGCGACGCCGACCGGACGGAGGAGCTGCGCGGGGAGCTGATCGAGGGCATCATCCAGGAGAGCGAAGACGAGAGCCTGATGGACAGGTACCTGTCCGGGGAAGACATCGAACCCAAGGTGCTCATCGAGGACCTGGAGAAGGCCGTCGCACGCGGCAGCTTCTTCCCGGTGCTCGCCACGTCCGCGCTGCAGCGGATCGGCATGGCCGAGCTGCTCGAGGTGATGACCGAAGCCTTCCCGTCGCCCGCCGAGCACCCGCTGCCCGCGGTGACCACGCCCGACGGCAAGCCGGTCTCCGGCCTGTCCGCCGACGCCAAGGGCCCGCTGCTGGCCGAGATCATCAAGTCCACCTCGGACCCCTACGTCGGGCGGATCAGCCTGGTCCGGGTGTTCTCCGGCACGCTGCGGCCCGACGCCTCCGTGCACGTGTCCGGCCACGGGCGTTCGGCCCGCGGGCATAACGACCACGACGACGACGAGCGGATCGGTGCGCTGACCTCGCCGCTGGGCAAGCAGCAGCGGCCGCTGACGCAGTGCACGGCCGGCGACATCTGCGCGGTGGCCAAGCTCAGCACGGCCGAGACCGGCGACACGCTGTCGGACAAGGACCACCCGCTGCTGATGGAACCGTGGTCCATACCCGAGCCGCTGCTGCCGGTGGCCATCGTGGCCAGGTCCAAGGCCGATGACGACAAGCTGTCGCAGGCTCTGGGCCGGCTGGTGGCCGAGGATCCGACGCTGCGGCTGGAGAACAACCCCGAGACCCACCAGCTCGTGCTGTGGACGATGGGCGAGGCGCACACCGACGTGCTGCTGGACCGGCTGGCCAACCGGCACGGCGTGGCGGTGGACACGGTCGACCTGCGGGTGCCGCTGCGCGAGACGATCGGCGGGAAGGCCCAGGGCCTGGGCCGCAACGTCAAGCAGACCGGCGGGCACGGCGAGTACGGCATCGCCCACGTCGAGGTCGAGCCGCTGGAGGACTCCGCCGGCTTCGAGTTCGTCGACAAGATCGTCGGCGGGGTGGTGCCGCGGCAGTACATCCCGTCGGTCGAGAAGGGCGTCCGGTGGCAGATGGAGCAGGGCGTGCTGGCCGGCTACCCGATGACCGGGGTGCGGGTCACCCTGTTCGACGGCAAGGCGCACTCGGTGGACTCCTCTGACATGGCCTTCCAGAAGGCCGGGCGGCTGGCTCTGAAGGACGCCGTGGACAAGGCCCAGCCGATCCTGCTCGAGCCGGTCGACGAGGTGAGCGTGCTGGTGCCGGACGACTATGTCGGCGCGGTGATGTCAGACCTGTCCTCACGCCGCGGCCGGGTGCTCGGCACCGAGCCGGTCGGCGTGGGCCGGACCCTGGTCAAGGCGGAGATCCCGGAACTGGAGATCACCCGGTACACCATCGACCTGCGGTCGCTCTCGCACGGCACGGGCTCGTTCACCCGCCAGTACCTGCGGCACGAGCCGCTGCCCTCGCACCTGGCGGGCAAGGTCGCCGCCGAGGCCAAGGAGTAGCGGGACTTACCGATCCCGGGCTCGGACCATCACCGGGTCCGGGCCGCCCACCGGGCCGCGGCGGACGTGATCCCGCGGCCCGGAGATCGTCGCGGCGGGCGGCGCGGGCCGCAAGCTCGGCCCGGGAGGCGATGCCGAGCTTACGGAAGATGCTGGTCAGGTGGGTGGTGACGGTGCGCCGGGAGATGAACATGCGCGCCGCGATCTGCGGGTTGGACAGGCCACCGGCTACGGCATGGGCCACGGTGAGCTCGGTCGGAGTCAGGCTCTCCCAGCCCAGCGGGGGCCGTGACCGGGGGCCGCGGCCGCGAGTGACGTAGCCGACCGCCTCGGCGAGCGTCATGTCCTGACCCTGCGACCAGGCCGACCCGAAGCCGTCGGCGCCGAGCGTCTCCCGGCAGGCCCGCAGGACGGGCTCGGTGAGCTCGCGGACGGACGGCGGCTGCTTCATCCCGGCGCCGTCCGCGAAGGCCGCCAGCGCCGCGGCCAGCCGGACGGCCAGCTCGTGCTGGCCTTCGTCGGCGTGGACGGCGGCCAGCACGGCCAGGCATTCCAGCACGGTGCTCTGGCCGAACGGATCGGCCGGGGCGGCGGCGACGGCGCGGCGGGCCAGTTCGGCGGCCAGCTCGTGCTCGCCGCTGGCCCGGGCGATCACCGCCCGGACGGCCCACGGCAGGGCGAGTGAGATGCGGGCCGGGTCGGCCGCCGCGATGAACTCATCCAGCCGGTGCCGGGGCAGCTCCTGCTGGCCCGCGAGGAACTCGGCCCAGGCCAGGTGGCCGACCCACATCCCGCCCATGCGTATCGGGGAGACGAAGGTGAGCTGCTCGCGGAAGGACCGGATGGCCTCGGGCCAGTCGCCGCGAGAGTAGGCCGCGAAGCCGCGGGCGCACGGGAGCGAAGTACAGCTGGGCGGCGCCGAGCTGACCGGAGATCGAGTCCAGCTCCCGGCAGGGCGCGATCGCCCCGTCGTAGTCGCCGCTCAGCGACAGGCTCTGCACCAGCCCGATCAGGCTGAGGGACAGGAAGAAAACGTCACCCGCCTCCCGCAGCAGGGGCAGGGCCTCGGTCAGCGGCGGGATCGCGTCGCGGGGGCTGCCGTCCAGTGAGCTCAGCACGCCGAGGACTCCGAGAGCGATGCCTTCCACGTGCCGGGCACCGCACCGCCTGGCCACCTCGATGCTCCGCCGCAGCGCCTCGCGCCCGGCCGGGCGGTCGGCCGGGAAGCTGGTGGCGGCCCGCCCCCGCACGGCCAGCGCGTACGCCAGCGCCCGCTGGTCGCCGATCTCCTCGGCCAGCGCGACGGCCTCGTCCAGGTAGGGACGGCCCGCCTCGGGCTCGCCCATCAGGGTGGCGCTGGACCCCAGGCTGGTCAGCGTCATCACGATGCCTTCCTTGTCGCCCAGCTGGCGCAGCACGGTGAGCCCCTCGGTGCCTGCCGCGAAGGCCACCGGCAGGTCCAGGGCCAGGCTGGCGATCTGGGTCAGGGCGCCCAGCGCCCGGGCCCGCAGCCCGGGATCGGCGTCGCGGCCGCGCTCGGTGGCGGTCCGGAGCCACTGCACCGCCTCGGCCAGGTGGGTGCTCGCCGACCAGAACACCACCAGGCGGGTGGCCAGGCCGAGCAGCAGTTCCGGGTCATCCTGGCGCGCTGGCCCAGCGCAGGGCGACCCGGATGTTGTCGTAGTCGGCGCGCAGGCGCTCGCAGTAAGAGTCCTTCGTCTTCAGCCGGGCGCCGGTCGACCGCGCCGGCTGAAGAACCTGAAGTGACGGGCCTGCGCCCCGGCCGCCTCGCCCGCCTCGCCCGCCTCGAGCCAGGCGGGCGGCGGCGTAGTCGCGGATGGTCTCCAGCATCCGGAACCGGCCGCCGGTGCCGTCCTCGGCCGCGGCGATCAGTGACTTGTCGGCGAGCTGGGAGATCAGCGATAGGACCGCCGCCGGCTGGCCCGCGCCGGCCGCGACCGCACCGGCCGCTTCGAGGGTGAACCCGCCGGAGAAGACCGAGAGCTGGCGGAGCACGGACCGCTCGGGCTCGGCCAGCAGGTCGTAACTCCACGCGACCGACGCCTCCAGGGTCTGCTGGCGGGCCACGGCGGTGCGTGCGCCGCCGGTCAGCAGCCGGAACCGGTCCTGCAGCCCGGAGGCGATCTGGGCGGCGGAGAATACCCGGGCCCGGGCCGCGGCCAGCTCGATGGCGAGCGGGATGCCGTCCAGCCGGGCGCAGATCTCGGCCACCGCGGCCGCGTTCTCCTGGGTCAGCGCGAACCGCGGGCGGGCCAGGCGGGTGCGTTCGGCAAACAGCTGGACGGCCTCGAACCGGACCAGGTCCTCGGGCGGGACCAGTGACGGGTCGGCAGGGAAGGGCAGCGAGGGCACCCGCCAGGTGACCTCGCCCGGCACGCCCAGCGGCTCCCGGCTGGTGGCCAGGATGCGCAGCTGCGGGCAGCCGCGCAGCAGGGAGTCGGCCACCTCGGCGCACCAGTGGATGAGGTGCTCGCAGTTGTCGAGCACCAGCAGCAGCTCTCGCGGGCCGATGGCCGCGGCCAGCTCGGCGGGTCCGCTGTCCGGCCCGCGCTGCCGCACCTGCAGCACGTCGGCGATGGAGGCCGCGATCTGCGCGGGGTCGCGGAGGGAAGCGAGCTCGGCCAGCCATACGCCGTCGGGCGTGCTCGCCGAGCCGTTCGGCCGCGGCGCGGCGGGCCAGCCGCGTCTTGCCGCAGCCGCCGGACCCGGTCAGCGTGACCAGGCGGGCGCCGGCGATCAGCGTGGCCAGCTCGGCCAGCTCGGCGTCGCGCGGCACGAAGCTGGTCAGCTCGATCGGCAGGTTGTGCCGGTAGGCACCCAGCGAGCGCAGCGGCGGGAAGGCGGCGGCCAGGTCCGGAGGGCCCAGCTGCCACACGTGCTCGGCGGGTCCCAGGTCCGGTAGCCGGTGCCAGCCGAGGTCGGTCAGGACCGCGTCCGCGGGCAGGCCGTCGGCCACCAGGCCGGCCGACGCCTGCGACAGCAGGACCTGGCCGGCCCGGGCGACGCGGGCCAGCGCGGCACACCGGTCGACCCCCGGCCCGGAATAGCCGGCGTGGTCGGCGAGGCCAGCCTGGCTGGTGTGCACGGCGATCCCGGCCGGCACCGCCTCCGCCGCCAGCGTGCGCTGGACGGCCAGGGCGCAGGCGGCGGCGTCCGAGGCGCGAGCGAACACGGCGACGTGGCCGCCGTCACCGGGCCGGGCGGCCAGCCAGCGCCGGCACCGGAATGCGCGCGTGCCGCCGCCGCGACCGCCGGGCCGAGCGCGGCGGCCGGGAGCCGCCGGGGTGAGCCACCAGCATGCTGACCGTGCCAGCAGGCAGGGTGAACCCGCCGTCGGACCCCATGGCTCGATCATGCCCCGCAAGCGCACGCCGGGCCAGGTGCCGCCACCGCTTCGCGGCCAGTCCTTACGACACCCCTACGACACCGTCGGCACAGATATCCGTCAGCTGTCCGAGGTTCCGCTGCCCACCGAGGTCCACTATCGGGTTGACCAGCACAAACACACGGAGGCACCGGAAATGATCATCCAGAGTCCTTACGACGACGTCGAGCTCGCGCCGGTCCCGCTGCACGACTTCGTGCTCGACGGCGCGGCCGGGCGCGGTGACCGGGCGGCGCTCATCGACGGGCCCACCGGCCGGGTGCTGACCTACGCCGAGCTGGCCGGCACGGTGCGCCGGGCCGCAGCCGGGCTCGTGGCCCGTGGCGTGGCCAAGGGCGACATGCTCGCGCTGTGCAGTCCCAACAGCCCGGAGTTCGCGGTCGCCTACTTCGCCGCCCTGGCCGCCGGGGCGCTCGTCACCACCGTCAACCCGCTGGCCCCGGCCGGCGACATGGCCCGCCAGCTGGCCCATTCCGGCGCCCGGTGGCTGATCACCACGGCGGCCCTGGCCCAGGGCGGCGCGGGCGAGGCGGCCGCCGCGGCCGGGGTGCGCGAGACGTTCGCCTTCGGCGCGGCCAGCGCGGCCGGGCCGGCCATGCCGTTCGCCTGGCTGACCGGCATCGACCACCCGGGCCGCCTCCCGGCGGTCGGCCCGGAGGACAACGCCGTGCTGCTGTACTCCAGCGGCACGACCGGGCTGCCCAAGGGCGTGCTGCTGTCGCACCGCAGCCTGGTGGCCAGCCTGGGCCAGACCCGCGCCGTGCACCGGGTCGGCGCGGACGACGTGGTGCTCACCGTGCTCCCGCTCCACCACATTTTCGCCCTGCAGGTGACGCTCAGCCTGGGCCTGGCCGCGGGGGCCACGGTGGTCACCATGCCCCGGTTCGACCTGGAGGGCTTCTGCGGGCTGGTCCAGGACTACGGCGTGACCCGGCTGGAGGTGGTCCCGCCCATCGTGCTGGCCCTGGCCCGGCACCCCGCGGTGGCCGGGTACGACCTGTCCCGCCTGCGCTTGATCACCTCCGGCGCCGCCCCGCTCAGCGCCGCCCTGGCCACCGAGTGCGCCCGGCGGCTGGGCTGCCGGGTCAAGCAGGGCTACGGGATGACCGAGCTCGGCGGCGCGACCCATATCGTGCCCGACGCCGGCGGCGGCCCGGCCGAGTCGGTCGGCCCGCTGCTGCCCGGCGCCCAGGCCCGGGTGATCGACGGCGCCACGGGGCTGGACGTAGGGCCCGGCCAGCCGGGCGAGATGCTGATCCGCACGCCTGCGGCGATGCGCGGCTACCTGGACGACCCGGAGGCCACGGCGGCCACCGTCGACGCCGACGGCTGGCTGCACACCGGGGATGTGGTGGTGGCCGACCGGGAGGGGTGGTTCACGGTCGTGGACCGGGTGAAGGAGCTGATCAAGTACAAGGGCAGCCAGGTGGCGCCGGCCGCGCTGGAGGCCATCCTGCTGGCTCATCCGGCGGTCGCCGACGCGGCGGTGATCGGCCGGCCCGACGAGGAGGCCGGCGAGATCCCCACCGCCGTAGTCGTGCTCAGGCAGCCCGCCGCAGACCCGGGGCTGGCCGGCCGCGAGCTGATGGCCTACGTCGCCGGCCCGGGTGGCCCCGCACGAGAAGATCCGCCGCGTCGAGTTCGTTACCGAGATCCCCAGGTCGCCGTCCGGCAAGATCCTGCGCCGCCTGCTCGCCGGCCGCGACCAGGCGGCCGCGGCCCCGCAGGCCCCCGCCCTGACCGGGCCGGCGCGATGATCCCCGGCCCGGCCGCCGACCCCGCCTGCAGGCCGCCGGCCCGCCCGGCCCGCCGCCCGGCTGGACGGGACGGTGAGCGTGATCACCGGCGGCGGCCGGGGCATCGGGCGGGTCCTGGCCCAGGCGCTGGCCGGCACGGGCGCGGCGGTCGGCCTGATCGCCCGGTCCGGCGCCGAACTCGCGGAGACCGTGCGGCTGGTGGAGGCGTCCGGCGGCACCGCCGCGGCGGCCCCCGCCGACGTCACGGATGAGCAGGCCGTGGCCGCGGCCATCGACGCGCTCGGCCGCCGGCTCGGGCCGGTCGACCTGCTGGTCAACAACGCCGGCGTCAGCGGCCCGGTCGGCGACGCCTGGCAGGTCGACCCCGGCGACTGGTGGCGGGCGGTCGAGATCAACCTGCGCGGCGTCTTCCTGTGCTCGCGGGCCGTCCTGCCCGGCATGGCGGCCCGGGGCGCGGGCCGGATCGTGAACATCACCAGCGAGGCCGGCGTGTACCGGTGGCCGCAGGTGTCGGCCTACTCGGTGTCCAAGGCGGCGGTGATCAAGTTCACCGAGAACCTGGCCGCCGAGGCGAGCCGCAGCGGCGTCCGCGTCTTCAGCGTCCACCCCGGCATCACCCCGATCGGCCTGTCCGAGCGGGCCCTGGCCGGTGCCGCACCGCCCGGTTCGGCCGAGGACCGGATGCACGCGTGGGTCCGGCAGGAGCTGCGGGCCGGCCGGGGCGCCGAGCCGGGCCTGGTGGCCGGGCTCGTCACCCGGCTGGCCGCGGGCCACGCCGACCGGCTCAGCGGCTGCCACCTTTCCGTACACGACGACCTGGACGCCATCCTGGCCTGCGGGGAAGGCGTGCGGGATCGCTACCAGCTCCGGCTCGCCAGCCACCGGCCAGCGCGCTGAGCTAGCCGTCTGCAATCTCGCTCGCGCAGATCTTGCGCAAGGCCAGGACTTAAGGAGCCCCGTCGTTATGTGCCGTTATGTCTTAACTTCACCTTGAGGCATTTCGGGCGACGACCATGATCATGGCCAGTTTTGGACCGGATTCGGCCACTCCTGGCCATGATCATGAGACCCGCCGGAGCCGAGGGTGCGCTTCCCCTTGAGATCTCGCATTGAGATCTTGCGTAGTTGTTACCGATTTCTCATCACTCCCCAGGACTGCGGCGTGGCGTTGTGTGATGGACCGGAGCACGGAGAAAGGAAGTCAGCCATGCAGTCCCGCAGAACCCTCCGTACTTCCCGACGGCGGTCCGCATCGCGTGGTCCGGTGCGGTGCCTGGGCCTGGCCGCCGTCGCGGGAGCCGGTGCCCTCGTCATCTCCTACGCCCTGTCGACGGCACACGGTGAGCGGGCCGTCGACACGGCGAGCATCGGGAGACCCGCAGCGTCGACGGGGGCCGCCGGATGGGGGCGGGGCGGTTACACGATGATGCCCGGCCCGGGCGGGACAGCGCCGGGCGGGACAGCGCCTGGCGGGACAGCGCCAGCCGAGGCAGCGCCGGGCGGGACCTGGGCGCCGGGCCAGGAGGCACAAGGGTTCGCGGCCAATACGACCGCCGTGACCAGCCAGAACTGGGCGGGGTATGCGGCGGCCGGCCGTGCCGGGACGTTCACCAGCGTATCTGCGTCCTGGACCGAGCCCGGGGTGGCCTGCACCGCGACCAATACGTTTGCGAGTTTCTGGGTCGGCCTGGATGGCGACGGGACCAGCACGGTGGAACAGACCGGCACGGAGGCTGACTGCAACGGAGGTGACGCCACGTACCAGGGCTGGTTCGAGATGTTTCCCGCCGCCCCGGTGTTCTACGACAACCCCGTCGAGCCCGGGGACGCGATGAGCGCCTCGGTGGTCGCCAACGGCGGCGGGGGGTTCACCCTGACGCTGACGGACTCGACCCAGGGCTGGAACCAGGTCACCAACCAGACCTCGGACGCCGCGCAGCTGGGGTCGGCCGAGGTGATCACGGAGGCCCCGAGCGACGGGACCGTCTTGCCGCTGTCGAATTTCGGCACCGCGAGCTTCACCGATGTGACCGCCGATAACACCGCGATCGGTAACGAGAACCCCAGCGCTCTGACCATGGTGTCAGCCGCTAACGTCACCGAAGCCACGCCCTCCGCGCTGACCGGGGGCAATGCCTTCAGCGTGACCTGGGACAGCAGCGGCATCACCGCCACCACGGCACCCACGCCGACCGCGCGACCGCGCCGGGGACAGGCATCCCGCCGGGGCAGGCATCGCCGGCCGGCACCACCACCACTGGTTCGGCGGCTGAGGCCTGACCGTCAGCGGCCCCGCTGGGCCCCGCGCAGTTAGGCAGGGTCCAGTTAGGCAGGGCAGGGGGCCAGTTGTCGGCGAGGAGCTTGCGGGTGTCGGCGAGGAGCTGGGGCAGGACCCGGGTGTGCGCGATCACCGGCATGAAGTTGGTGTCGCCGCCCCACCGGGGCACCACGTGCTGGTGCAGGTGGGCGGCGATGCCGGCGCCGGCCACCGAGCCGAGGTTCATGCCGATGTTGAAGCCGTGCGGGCCGGAGGCCTGGCGCAGGGCGCGGAGGGCGTCGCTGGGTGTAGGAGGCGAACTCGGCGGTCTCGGCGGTGGTCAGGTCGGTGTAGTCGGCCACGTGCCGGTACGGGACGATCAGCAGGTGCCCGGCGTTGTAGGGGTACAGGTTGAGCACCGCGTAGACCAGCTCGCCGCGGGCCACGATCAGGCCGTCCTCGTCGCTCAGCGTGGGCGCGCGGTCGAACGGGCAGTCGTCCTCGGCGGGGCTCGACGGCTTGCCCGCGCCCTGGATGTAGGCCATCCGGTGCGGCGTCCACAGCCGCCCGAACGTGTCGGGGGTACCGGCGAAGACTTCCCCGGGCGGGATGTCCGGGTCCGCGGGCGGGCCGTCCGGCACCGGTTACACCTGGATGCGGTCGCGGACCGCGGCGGTGATCTCCGCGATGGCGTCGGCCACGGGAACGCCGTTCTTCTGCGACCCGTCGCGGTAGCGGAACGACACCGCGCCCGCGGCCACGTCGTCGTCCCCCGCGATCAGCATGTACGGGACCTTCTGCCGCTGCGCGGTCCTGATCTTCTTCTGCATCCGGTCATCGCTCGCGTCGACCTCGACCCGGATGCCGTGCTCGTGGAGCCGGCCGGCCACCTCGGACAGGTAGGGCACGTGCACGTCGGCGATCGGGATGCCGACGACCTGGACCGGGGCGAGCCAGGGCGGGAACGCCCCCGCGTAGTGCTCGACCAGGATGCCGAAGAACCGCTCGATCGACCCGAACAGCGCCCGGTGGATCATGATCGGCTGCTGCCTGCTGCCGTCGGCGGCCTGGTACTCCAGCCCGAACCGCTTGGGCAGGTTGTAGTCGACCTGGATGGTGGACAGCTGCCAGGTCCGGCCGATCGCGTCCCGGGCCTGCACGGAGATCTTCGGGCCGTAGAACGCCGCGCCGCCGGGGTCAGCGACCAGCTCCAGCCCGGAGTCTTCGGCCGCCCGGCTCAGCTCCTCGGTGGCCTGCGCCCAGTCCTCCAGGCTGCCGACCCACTTCTCCTTCACGTCGTCCCGGGTGGACAGCTCCAGGTAGAAGTCGTTCAGGCCGTAGTCACGCAGCAGGTCCAGGACGAAGGTGAGCAGCCGCCGCAGCTCGGGGCCGGCCTGCTCCCTGGTGCAGAAGATGTGCGCGTCGTCCATGGTCAGGCCGCGGACCCGGGTCAGGCCGTGCACCACCCCGGACTTCTCGTACCGGTAGACGGTGCCGAACTCGAACAGCGGCAGCGGCAGCTCGCGGTAGGACCGGCCCCGCGCCCGGTAGATCAGGATGTGCATCGGGCAGTTCATGGGCTTGAGGTAGTACCTGGCGCCCTCGAGCTCCATGGGCGGGAAGATGTTCTCCCCGAACCAGTCCAGGTGCCCGGAGATCTCGAACAGCTCGGACTTGGTGATGTGCGGGGTGTTCACGAACGCGTAGCCGGCCTCCTCGTGGCGCTGCCGCGAGTAGTCCTCCAGGATCTTGCGGACCAGCCCCCCCTTGGGGTGGAAGACGGGCAGGCCGCTGCCGATCTCGGCCGGGAAGGAGAACAGGTCCAGCTCGGCGCCCAGCTTGCGGTGGTCACGCTTCTCGGCCTCGGCCAGGAAGGCCAGGTACTCATCCTGGCGGCCGCGGGATTCCCAGGCGGTGCCGTAGATCCGCTGCAGCTGCGGGTTCTTCTCGCTGCCCCGCCAGTAGGCCCCGCCGGTGCGCATCAGCTTGAACGCCGGGATCGCCTTGGTGGTGGGCAGGTGCGGCCCGCGGCACAGGTCCTTCCAGCGCAGCTCGCCGGAGCCGGGGTCCAGGTTGTCGTAGATGGTGAGCTCGGGCCCGCCGACCTCGACGCTCTCGCTCAGCTCGAAGTCCAGCGTCCCGGATCCGTGGCCCTTGAGCCCGATGAGCTCCAGCTTGTAGGGCTCATCGGCGAGCTCGGCCCGGGCCTGCTCGTCGGTCACCACCCGCCGGGAGAACCGCTGGCCCTGCCGGACGATCTGGCGCATGCGGGCCTCGATGGCCTTCAGGTCATCGGGGGTGAACGGCGAGGGCACGTCGAAGTCGTAGTAGAAGCCGGCCTCCACCGGCGGCCCGATGCCGAGCTTGGCCTGGGGGAACAGCTCCTGCACGGCCTGGGCCATGACGTGCGCGGCCGAATGGCGCAGGATGTAGCGGCCGTCGTCACTGGCGATGTCCACCGGCTCCACGACGTCCCCGTCGGCCAGCGGCCAGGCCAGGTCGCGCAGCTCGCCGTTGACCCGCGCGGCGACGACGCCGGCGCCAGAGCCGACCGCTGCGCCGGGCCCTGCGCCGAGGGCCGCCCCGGCCGTCGTTCCCGCCTCGACCACGTGCTCGCTTCCGGCGAGGGTGAGGCGAAGCTGGCTGGACACGGTGGGCTCCTCGGTGGTCGGACAGGGCTTGTGACCCGATGCTACCGGTTATCGGGGGCGGTTATCGGGGGCGAGGCCCGCGCGGCGCAGCGCCTCAGCGAGGGCGCCGGACGAACCACTGTCCGTTCGGCCCGGGTTCTTGTTAACGGCGGAACGGTCCTCGGTTCGTGCGCGGCGGCCGGCCGGACGCGGCGCCTCGTCGTCGTCCAGCCGGAGCGTGAGCGAGATCCGGCGGCGGGGCACGTCGACGGACAGGACCTTGACCCGCACGACGTCGCCGGACTTGACCACCGAGCGCGGGTCGGAGACGAAGCTGCGGGACATCGCGGACACGTGGACCAGGCCATCTTGGTGCACGCCGACGTCGACGAACGCGCCGAACGCGGCCACGTTGGTCACCGTGCCCTCCAGCACCATGCCGGGCTGGAGGTCCTCGAGCGTCTCGATTCCCTCGGCGAACGTCGCGGTGGCGAACGCCGGGCGCGGGTCGCGGCCGGGCTTGCGCAGCTCGCGCAGGATATCGGTCACGGTCGGCAGGCCGAAGCGGTCGTCGGTGAACTGCGCGGGCTTCAGCGCGTCCAGCGTGGCGGCGTCGCCGACCAGCTGGCTGGCGGTGGTGCCGGTGGCGGCCAGGATGCGGCGGATGACCGGGTAGGCCTCGGGGTGCACGCCGGAGGCGTCGAGCGGGTCGTCGCCGCCGCGGATGCGCAGGAACCCGGCGCACTGCTCGAAGGCTTTCGGGCCGAGCCGGGGCACCTGGGTCAGCTGCCGTCGGGTCATGAACGGCCCCTCGGCGTCGCGGCGGGCCACGATCGCGGCGGCCAGGCCCGGGGTGATGCCGGAGACCCGGGCCAGCAGCGGCTGCGACGCGGTGTTCAGGTCGACGCCGACCGCGTTCACGCAGTCCTCGACCACGGCGTCCAGCGAGCGCGACAGCTTGCCCTCGGTGACGTCGTGCTGGTACTGGCCGACGCCGATGGACTTCGGGTCGATCTTGACCAGCTCGGCCAGCGGATCCTGCAGCCGCCGGGCGATCGACACCGCGCCGCGGAGCGAGACGTCGAGCTCGGGCAGTTCACCGGAGGCGTAGGCCGACGCGGAGTAGACGCTGGCGCCGGCCTCGGAGACCACGACCTTGGTCAGGTTGAGGTCCGGGTGCCGCCTGATCAGGTCGGCGGCCAGCCGGTCGGTCTCCCGCGAGGCGGTGCCGTTGCCGATGGCGATGAGCTCGGCGTGCTGCTGGCGCGCGAGCGCGGCCAGGGTATCGAGGGACTTGTCCCACTGGCGGTGCGGCTCGTGGGGATAGATGGTCGCGGTGGCGGTCACCTTGCCGGTGTCGTCGGTCACCGCGACCTTGACGCCGGTCCGGAAGCCCGGATCCAGGCCGATCGTGGCCCGGGCGCCGGCCGGGGCGGCCAGCAGCAGGTCACGCACGTTGGCCGCGAACACGCGGACCGCCTCGTCCTCGGCCGCCTGCCACAGCCGGACCCGGATGTCGACGCTGAGGTGGGTCAGGATGCGGGTGCGCCAGGCCCAGTGGACCGTGGCCGCGAGCCACCCGTCGGCGGGACGGCCCTGGTCGCGCACGCCGAAGCGATGCGCGATCCGGGCCTCGTTCGCCGCGTCGTCGGCGCCGGGATCGAAGGTGAGGTCGAGGACTTCCTCCTTCTCGCCGCGGAACAGGGCCAGGACGCGGTGCGCGGGCAGCCGGGCGAAGGGCTCGCTGAACTCGAAGTAGTCGGCGAACTTCGCGCCGCTTTGCTCCTGGCCGCCGCGGACTTTGGAGATCAGCCGCCCGCGGGCGGCCATCGCCTCGCGCAGCGGCCCGATCAGGTCGGCGTCCTCGGCGAACCGCTCGACCAGGATCGCGCGGGCGCCGTCCAGGGCGGCCGCCGCGTCCGGGACCTGTTCGCTGACGAAGCCCGCCGCCGCGCGCTGCGGGTCGCGGGCGGGGTCGCCGAGCAGCAGATCGGCCAGCGGCTCCAGGCCGGCCTCGCGGGCCAGCTGGGCCTTGGTCCGGCGTTTCGGCTTGTAGGGCAGGTAGAGGTCCTCCAGCCGGGCCTTGGCGTCGGCCGCGCGGAGCTGCGCCTCGAGCTCGCTGGTCAGCTTGCCCTGCGCGGTGATCTCCTTGAGGATCGCGTCCCGGCGGTCGTCCAGTTCGCGGAGGTAGCGCAGCCGCTCCTCGAGCGTGCGCAGCTGCGCGTCGTCGAGGGCGCCGGTGGCTTCCTTGCGGTACCTGGCGATGAACGGCACGGTCGAGCCGCCGTCGAGCAGCTCCACCGCGGCGTTGACCTGCCGGACGGCCACGCTCAGCTCGTCGGCGATGCGCTGGTTCACGGACGGGGCCTGATTCTGCGTCACCAGAGCATTGTGCCAGCGGGCACGCGGCGAATCACCCTGGTGTGGATGCGGAAGAGAGAGTACCTATGGGAGCGGAGGCATGATGGACCAAGACTCGCACCAGGACGCAGCGGCGGCCGGCGCTGCGGCCGCCAGCGCGGCGGCCGGGCCGTTCGCGTCCTCGTGGCGGCGCATGCACCTGACCGCGGAGCAGCGCGTGGCCCGGGGACGGGCCGCCCGCGGGACCGTGCCGCGGTCCAGCCACGGGCGGTGGGAACCCGCCCCGGACCGCCCCGACCCCGTCGCCCTGCTGGAAGAGCAGGCGGCGAGCCGGGTACCTGAGCTGATCCCGATCCGCCACGGGCGGATGCTGGCCTCGCCGTTCACCTTCTACCGGGGCTCCGCGCTGATCATGGCGGCTGACCTGGCGGCCACTCCGGTGACCGGGATCACCGTGCAGCTGTGCGGTGACGCCCACCTGTCGAACTTCGGCCTGTTCGGCTCGCCCGAGCGGCGCCTGCTGTTCGACATCAACGACTTCGACGAGACCCTCCCCGGTCCGTGGGAGTGGGACGTGAAACGGCTGGCGGCCAGCTTCGAGATCATGGGCCGCGACCGCGGCTTCTCCCCGGCCGACCGCCGTGCGGTGGTCATGGCCGGGGTCGGTGAGTACCGCAAGCGGATGCGCCGGGCCGCCGGGATGGGCAGCCTGGCGGCGTGGTACGAGCACTTCGAGGCCGGGATGCTGCTCAAGCTGGTCCGCCAGGAGGTCCGGGTCAAGCGGGTCGGCAAGAGCGAGGCGGCGGCGGTGGAGGAGATGGTGGCCAAGGCGAGGACCCGGGACAGTACCCGGGTGTTCGCCAGGCGGGCCGGGGAGGTCGAGGGTGAACCGCGTATCGTCGCCGACCCGCCGGTCATCATCCCGATCGAGGACCTGATCACGCCGGGGTCGGAGTGGGAGAACCCGGACCCGCTGATCAAGAAGCTGCTCAGCTCCTACCGGCGCACCCTCGGGCACCACCACCACCCCCTGGAGGAGTACCGCTACGTCCACGCGGCGTACAAGATGGTGGGCGTGGGCAGCGTCGGCACCCGCTGCTACATCATGCTGCTGCTCGGCCGCGACAATGACGACCCGCTGTTCCTCCAGGTCAAGGAGGCGCAAGCGTCTGTACTCGAGCGCTTCCTGCCCGCCAGCACCTACCGGCATCACGGGGAACGCGTGGTCGCGGGACAGCGGCTGATGCAGGCCGCGACGGACATCTTCCTGGGCTGGCAGCGCATCCGGGGGCTGGACGGCGTGAGCCGCGACTACTACGTGCGCCAGTTCCAGGACTGGAAGGGCAGCGCCGATGTCGACACCCTCCTGGTGCCGGGCGCCACGCTGTACGCGCAGATCTGCGGAGCGACCCTGGCCCGGGCGCACGCCCGGTGGGGCGACCGGATCGCCATCGCCTCCTACCTGGGCAAGGGGGAGAAATTCGACCAGGCCATCGCGGACTTCTGCGTCGCCTACGCGGACCAGAACGAGCGGGACTACGCCGCGTTCGCGGCCGCGATCGACTCGGGGCGGCTGGTCGCCCGGACCGGCGTGTAGGACTAACGCGCCGTGGTGTACGCCTGGACGGTCACCCCGTCGGGGCCGAGGTGGGTGACGCCGGCCAGGGCCAGGCGGGTCATGGCGGTGCCGTCGAACAGGCGCTTGCCGGTGCCGAGGATGACCGGGAAGACCATCAGCCGGTACTCATCGACCAGGCCCAGGTCGGTCAGGCCGCGGACGAGCTGGCCGCTGCCCGCGACCAGGATGTCGCCCTGGTAGGTGTCTTTCAGCCCGGGCACCGCGTCCAGGCCGATGACTGAGGAGTTGTTCCAGCCGGCCTCGGCCAGGGTCGAGGAGACCACGTACTTCGGCATGCCGTTCATCTTGTCGGCGAAGCCGACCGGGTCGGTCATGGACGGCCAGGCCTTGGCGAAGCCCTCGTAGGTGACCCGGCCCAGCAGCTGCGCGTCGGCCGCCATCAGCTCGTCGAGCTTGAACTTGGCCCCGTCCTCACCCTGGTTGAAGGTGAAGGTCCAGCCGCCGTGAGCGTAGCCTTCGGCGCCGCCCGGGTCCTCGAAGACCCCGTCCAGCGATACGAACTCGGTGACCACGATCTTGCCCATGCTGTTCCTCCCGTGCTGTCGTCGCGTGTTCGGTTGCGCAGCGTAGACCGGCGGGGCCGGGGAAACTCATCGCGCCGGGGCCGGGCTGATCCGCTCGGGTGCCACCAGCACGGCGACCCGGCGTTCGGCGGCCATGACGCGGTCGTAGGTGGGCCAGTCGTCGTGGGTCCCGCCCGCCGCGGTGAAGATCTCGCGCAGCAGCAGGCGCAGCCGCTCGGCGCCCACTCCCGGCAGGGGATCATCGGGCCCGCACAGCTCGACCCGGCCTTCGGCTGAGGCCCACTGCCAGCCCGCCCGGACCACGACCGTGGCTCGCGGGCGAGCCCGCAGGTAGGCCAGCCGGCGGGCGTCGCCCCGGCTGACCAGACCGACCACCTGGGCTCCGGTGACCGGGTGCGGCAGCACGCCCGCGTTGACTACCGACGAGGAGATCGTCCCGTCCGGCCGCAGCGCCGAGACCACGACCAGGCCGTGGTCGGCGTCGATCAGCCGGGCGAAATCCGCAAGATCGCTCACCGCTGAAGCCTAACGGCCGGCCAGCTCAGGCGGCGGGCTGGCGGCCGAGCACTTCACGCAGGCGCACGCGCGAGCCGGTGCGCAGGATGGACCGGCCGTAGATCAGCGCCGCGATCCGCGCCATCCATATCGTGCCGACCGCGCGCTCGCATGGCGGTGGTCTTGCCCGCGCCGTTCGGCCCGAGGAAGCCGAAGACCTGACCGGGCGGGACACCGAACGTCAGGCCGTCCAGCGCGATGACCGGCCCGAACCTGCGCTGGAGACCAATCAGCTCGAGCGACACCGCGCCCGCGGGATCACCGCCGCGGGACACCTCGGACGCTCCCATGACGCAGCACTCTAGACGTGGCCCGGTCCGTTTCCCGGCCCGGGTGTGATCGGATAGGAGGCGGAGGTGCCCGCGACGATGCCCGACGAACCAGCGCCCGCGGCGACGGTACCCGCGGCGGCCGATGACGCGTTCGGCGCGGACCTGTACCGGGTGCTGACCGAGCAGGCCGCGGACATCGTGTTCTCCCCCGCGAGCGTGGCCAGCGTGCTGCGGATGGCGTTGTGCGGAGCCCGCGGCCAGACAGCGGCCGAGCTGGCCGGCGCCCTGCATCTGGGGGCAGCGCATCTGGGGGCAGCGGCGCAGGCGGATGAGGCGGCGCAGGCGGATGAGGCGGCTGAGGGGCTGCGGGGGCTGGCGGCGCTGGTCGGTGACGTGACGGCGGACGGGGCCGTGACGTTGCGGGCGCCCGCCGCGGTGTGGGTGCAGGCCGGCCTGCCGCTGGCGCCAGCGTTCGCCGCCCGGCTCGGGGCGGCCGCGGCCACGGTGGCCGACGCCGACTTCGCCGCCGCGCCCCAGGCGGCCCGGGCGCAGATCAACCAGGCGGTCGCCGCCCAGACCGCGGGAAAGATCACCGGCTTGCTGCCGCCCGGCGCCGTCAGCAGCGCGACGCGGCTGGTGCTGACCAGCGCCATCTACCTCAAGGCAGGCTGGGCCACGACCTTCGCGGAGCAGGAGACCACGGACGCGCCGTTCTACCCGGACGGCCGGGACGGGCCGGCGGCGACCGTGCGGATGATGCGCGGCACGGCGGCTCGCCCGTACCTGCGGGGCGAGGGATATCAGGCCGTCGTGCTGCCGTACCGGGACGGCCGGCTGGCCATGGCCGTCGTCCTGCCGGACGGGCCGCTGGCCGCGCTGGGCCCGGCGCTCGCGGCCGGCGGCCTGCGCGCGCTGCTGGCCGGGACGGCCCGGCATCAGGTCACGCTGGCCCTGCCGAAGTTCCGGCTGGAGACCGCGCTCGACCTGATCCCGGTGCTGCGGCGCCTCGGCGTGACGCAGGCCTTCACCGCCGGCGCGGACTTCGGCGGCATCACGGACGCCGCCCGGCTGGCGGTCAGCGCGGTCGCGCACAAGGCCTACATCGACGTCGACGAGCAGGGCACCGAGGCCGCCGCGGCCACCGCGGTCAGCTTCCGGCCGCTGGCCGCGTTCCGCGCCCCGCCGCCGGTCGCCATGACCGTGGACCGGCCGTTCCTGTTCGCCATCGTGCACACCCCGACCGGCCTGCCGCTGTTCCTGGGCCAGGTCAGCCACCCGCCGCCGCGGCCGTGACGGGCGCCGCCCATGCGGGACAAGCCGGCCGGGATGGCCGAACGTGACCTGAGGCTGGCCCTGGCCGACGGGTGGCAGATCGGCGCCGCGGCCATGCGGTACGCCGAGGTAGGCGGCGGGAGCTACCACTGGGCGGTCCGGGACGAGAGGGCGCGGCGCTGGTTCGTCACGGTCGACGACCTGGACGACAAGCCGTGGCTCGGGGACACCCGGGCCGCCGCGGCGGCCGGGCTGCGCGCGGCCATGGACACGGCCGTGGCGCTGCGCCGTGACGCCGGCCTGCCGTTCGTGGCCGCCCCGGTCCCGGGGGCGGGCGGGCAGACGGTCCGGCTGGTGGACCCGCGGTACGCCGTGGCGGTGTTCCCGTTCCTGCGCGGGGCCCCGGGCCGGTTCGGCGCAGTGCTGCCGGAACGGGAACGGGCGGCGCTGGTGGACATGCTGGCCGCCCTGCACCGGTCCACGCCGGCCGCCCGCCGGGCCGCGGTGAGCAGGACGGAGCTGCCGCGGCGCGCGGACCTGGAGGAGGCCCTGGGCGAGCTGGGACGCCCCTGGCGGGCCGGCCCCTTCGCCGAGCCGGCCCGCGCGCTGCTGGCCGGCGCGGGACCGCGGATCCGGGCCCGCCTGGCGGCCTTCGACCGGCTGGCCGGGGCCGCCCGGGACGCCGCGCCGGTGATCACCCACGGAGAGCCGCACCCCGGCAACGTGCTGCGGGCCGGCCCGGACCGGATCCTGGTCGACTGGGATACGGTCGCGCTCGGGCCGCCGGAGCGGGACCTGTGGCTGGTGACCGGCGAGACCGGCCCGCGAGACGCTGCGCTACGCCCGGCTGACCGGCCGCGGGGTCGACCCCGGGCTGCTGGCGTTCTACCGGCTGCGCTGGGCGCTGGATGACCTGTCGGCCTTCGTGCACAGGCTCCGCGGAGCGCACCGCCGCACCGCGGACGCGGAGCACGCCTGGCTGAGCCTGAAGCAGACGGCGGCGCAGCTGAGCCGCGACGAGACGTGACCCGTGATGCGGCCGCCCGGCCGGGCCCCGCCGGCGGGGCCTCGTACACTGGGCGTTCATGTACGCCAAGACCAACCCCAGCGCGGGCCGCCTGGCCCCCAGGCAGAAGCGGGTTTTCGCGGTCATCGGCGTGCTCGTGGTGCTGGTGATCGGCGGCCTGGCGATCTGGGGGGCGCTGCGGCCGGACAGCGTACGCCACCTCGGGGAACGGCTGCGTGAGCCTCACCATGCCCGGTTCCATGGGCGGGGAGACCTTCCACTACTGCGGCTCGGCGGCCCGGACGTTCTGCCAGACGTCGTTCCGGTCGCAGGACCAGGTGTCGCTGCGGGCCCGGCCGCAGTGCGTGCTGGCCGGGCTGGGGCCCACGGCCGAAGCGAGCGCCCGCGCCGTAACAGCGATGATGCCGTAACAGGTCGATGATGATGGTGACCGGGCCGTCGTTGACCAGCGAGACCTTCATCTCCGCGCCGAAGACCCCGGTCTGCACCCGGGCGCCGGCCGCGCGCAGGGCCTGGACGACGGCGCCGACCAGGGGCTCGGCGACCGGGCCGGGCGCGGCGGCCGACCAGGACGGGCGGCGCCCCCTGGCCAGCTCCGCGTAGAGGGTGAACTGGCTGATCACCAGCAACGGCGCGTCAACGTCGGAGCAGGACTTCTCGCCGTCCAGGATGCGCAGGCCCCACAGCTTGGCGGCCATCCGCGCGGCCAGCTCGGGGGTGTCGGTATGGGTGATGCCGACCAGCACCAGCAGGCCGGGCTCGTCGATCGCGCCGGCGACCTGGCCGGCGACGGTCACGCTCGCCCGGCCGACCCGCTGCACCACTGCGCGCATAACACGGCAGGGTACCCGGGCGCGGCCGGGCCGGACGCCCTGGCCACCATCCCGGTCACCGGCGGGACGCGGTGGTCGGTGAGATCCGCGCCGTAGGATGGCGCGCGTGAGCAACAAGACCCGGCCGCGCCGTCGCCCGGCCCCAGCAGGCGCCGCCAGGCGCGAGGATCCGGACACGCTGGTCGACCGGATGGTGGGCAGCCTGTGGCAGGCGGTCGCGGCCGGCGATCTCCTCCGGGCCGAACTGGAGGCGGCGACCTGCATGGCGCTGCCGCGGGTGGGACGGCTGGCCCCCGAAGACGCCCAGGCCTTCGTCTCGAAGGTGCTGGTGGACGAGGCCGTCCGGCAGCCCTCGGCGGAGGGGGCGGCCATGCTGCGGCTGCTGATGTCCCTGGGCTCGCCGGCCACCAAGAGGGCGGCGAGCGAGGGTCTGGCCGAGCTGACCAAAGCCGGCTTCTACCCGCCGGAGTGGGTGACCGGGGCCGGGAAGGCGGTGCCGGCCCAGGCCTGGCACCGGTACGACGTGTTCGGCGACGACGAGGCCATCGCGGTCACGTTCCGGTACGGCGAGGCGGAGCACGGCGTCATCGGGCATATCGACCTGACCGGTATCCCGGTGGCCATCGCGGTCGGCGTGGCCATCGACGCGGCCAGCTTGATCGAGGCCATGACCCGCGAGGACGACCCGTTCGATCGCGTCGAGCAGATCGGCCTGGCCGAGGCGCGGCGCGGCCTGGAGGCGCCGCTGGCCCGGTGTGACGAAGATCCCGACCCGGGCCTGTCGGTGGACACGCTGGCGTACCTGCCGGTGGCGCGGTCCCGGGTGCGGCGCCTGCCCGCCGAGGGCGCCGCGGAGGTCGCGGTCTTCACCGCGGCCGACCGCGCGGCGGCGGTCGACGACTTCCTGGCCAGCCCGCTGGCCGCGCAGGCGCGGGCCGCGGACGAGGACGCCACGCGGTTCTGGGCCGAGGTCCTGACCGGCTACAGCAGCCGCATCCCGGGCGAGCCGCCGGCGCAGATCGGCCCGCGTAAGATCGCGCACCTGCTGCTGGGCCACGTGCCCAACACCTTCGCCCTGTCCGACGCGCAGCGCGAGGCACTCGAGCCGGTGGTGACCGCCTGGGCCCGCTGGTCGGCGGAGCGCCGCGGGCTGGACGAGGCGGCCACCGCGCGCCTGGCGGACAGCCTCCCGGAGGTGCTCGGCCGGTTCGACGCGGCCTACGACGACCCGGACGCCGTGACCGCCCGCAGCTACCTGGCCGGCCTGGCCACGAGCGATGCGGACGTAGCCCAGCTGGCCGGCCACGTGGCGCGGCGCATGTTCGCCGTACCGATCCCCCCCTCGGGCGGGGCGGGCGGCCCGGTGGACCTCAGCGACCCGGCGGTCCGCCGGGCGCGCACCGAGGCCGAGTTCTCCGCGTGCACGCCGCACTCCGGCCTGACCGTGGAGGAATTCAGGGCCGCGGTGCAGCGCGTCATCGCCGAACTGTGGGACGACGATCCGAAGGAGACCTTCGCCGCCGCCCGGCGGATGTTCTCCTCCGGCGCCGACCGGCACGACATCATCCACACGCTGGCCGAGCGATGAGCTACGCGGATGTGAACGGCGTCCGGATGTACTACGAAGAGCACGGTTCGGGGCAACCGCTGATCCTGCTGCACGGCGGGCTGGGCTCAGGTGACATGTACGGCCCGATCCTGCCCGCCCTGGCCGCGGAACGCCGGGTGATCACCGCTGACCTGCAGGCGCACGGCCACACCGCCGACGTGGACCGCCCGCTGCGGCACGAGCTGCTGGCCGACGACGTAGCCGGGCTGATCAGGCACCTCGGCCTGGCCCAGGCCGACGTGATGGGGTACTCCTTCGGCGCCGGGGCCGCCCTGCGCACCGCCATCCAGCATCCGGACCTGGTGCGCCGGCTGGTGATCACGTCCTTCCCGTGCCGCCGGGACGGCTGGTACCCCGAAAGCCTGGCCGGGATGGATCAGATGGGGTCGCAGCTGGCCGGGATGCTGATGCCGTCCCCGGTCGGCGAGGCCTACGCCCGGATCGCGCCCCGGCCGGAGGACTTCGGGGTGCTGCTGGACAAGACCGGCGAGCTGCTGCGCCAGGACTATGACTGGTCGGCGGACGTCGCGAAGATCACCGCGCCGGTCATGCTGGTCTTCGCGGACGCCGACGCGGTGCGGCCCGCGCACGTCGTGGAGTTCTACGAGCTGCTCGGCGGCGGGCTGCGGGACGCGAACTGGGACGGCTCACTGCGCCCGGTGACCAGGCTGGCGGTGCTGCCGGGCCAGACGCATTACGACATCTTCGCCTCGGCCGGCCTGCCGGCCGCGGTCACCGGATTCCTGGCGGCCCAGTCGCTGGAGCCGCCGCCCCCGATAGGCCCGTGACGGGAGGATCCAGGACCGCGCACAGCCGGGCCAGCGCCGTGGTGTAGGCATGCTCGGCCGGGCGGCCGTAGCCGATGACCAGGCCCGCCCGGTCGTCGTCCGCGCCGTCGGCACGGTAGCTGCCCAGTCCCTGCAGCGCCAGGCCGTGCCCGGCGGCCCGGGAGATGAGCTGCCGCTCGGCATCGGCCCGGGGCAGTTCGAGCACCGCGTGCAGGCCGGCCGCGATCCCGGTGACGTGCCGCCCGCCGCGGCCCAGCTCGGCGGCCAGGCGGTCACGGCGGCGCCGGTAGGCCAGCCGGGCGCGGCGGATCTGCCGGTCGTAGCGGCCCGAATCGATGAACTCGGCCATGGTGAGCTGGTCCAGTCCCGAGGGACCCGCGGTGAGCTGCGCGATCACCGCGTCCAGCAGCCGCGGCGGGACCACCAGCCAGCCCAGGCGCAGCGCCGGGGCCAGGCTCTTGCTCGCCGTGCCGGCGTAGATGACGTGATCGGGGGCGAGCGCCTGCAGGGCCCCGACCGGCTGCCGGTCGTACCGGAACTCCCCGTCGTAATCATCCTCGATGACCACCCCGCCCCAGCGGGCCGCGGCCCGCCGGCGCTGCGGGTGCAGGGTCACGCCGAGCGGGAACTGATGGGCCGGGGTCAGCAGCGCCGCGTCCGCCCCGTCCGCGGCGCCGATCACGGCGCCGCGGCCGTCGACGGGCATCGGCCGCAGGCGCAGGCCGCGGGCCGCGGCCAGGTCGCGGTGGGCCTGGTGGCCGTAGGCCTCCACGGCGAGCGTGGCCGCGCCGGCGGCGCGGAGCGCGGCGCAGGTGACGGCCAGGCCGTGCGCGAAGCCGGCGCAGATCACGATGCGGGCCGGGTCGGCGGCCACGCCCCGGGCCCGGGCCAGGTAGCCGGCCAGCACCGCCCTCAGCCGCGGCAGGCCGCGCGGGTCCGGGTAGTCGAGGAGCTCGCGGGGGGCGGCGGCGAGCGCCTTGCGGCCCGCGGCCAGCCAGGCGCCGCGCGGGAACGCCGACAGGTCCGGTGCCCCGGCGCGCAGGTCGTAGCGGGGAGCGGCCGCCTCGGGGCGGGCCGCCGGGCCCGGGCCGGGATCGGCGGCCCGGCGCTCGGCGACCGAGGTCCCCGAGCCGGTCCGCGCGGTCAGCCACCCCTCCGCGACCAGCTGGCTGTAGACCTCGGCCACCGTGTTGCGGGCCAGGCCGAGATCGGCGGCCAGGGCGCGCGAGGAGGGCAGCCGCGTGCCCGGGCCGAGACGGCCGGTCCGGACGGAGTCGCGCAGCGCGGTCTCCAGGCCGAGGCGCACCCGGGAACCGGAGAGATCCAGATGCAGATCCACGCCTTTGGCCCATGTTTGCGGCATGGAATTGGACCTTACCGTGGGCCGGTTGTGAACCGTAACGTCGCGGTCATGACAGCCATCAGCGAAACGACCCAGATACCGGTGCGGCTCGACTTCGATACCTACGCCGCGGGCTTCGCCCGGGCGATGGCGCACCTGGACCAGGCGGCGACGAAGGAACTGGACCGGGCGAAGCTCGATCCGCGGCTGCGCGAGCTGATCCGGATCCGCGCTTCGCAGCTCAACGGGTGCGCGTACTGCATCGACATGCACACCAAGGACGCGCGCGCGATCGGCGAGACCGAGCAGCGCCTCTACGGGCTGGCCGCCTGGGCGCAGACCCCGTACTTCACCGCCCGCGAGCGCGCCGCGCTGGCGTTCACCGAGGCGGTGACGCTGCTGGCCGACACCCACGTGCCGGATCGGGCCTACCAGGCGGTGGCGGCCGAGTTCAGCCCGGCGGAGATCGCCGCCCTGGTCAGCCTCATCGTCACCATCAACGCCTGGAACGCCATCGCCGTCAGCACCCGGGCCTGGGAACCCGGCTCCTACCAGGCCTGACGGCCGGCGATGATCCCGGCGGGGTCAGCTGGTGAGCGGGGCAGGGTGCGGCGGCCAGGTCGGCGCCGGGCGGCCGGGCAGGTCGGCGCGGCCGCCCGCCCAGCGCAGCGACGTCCACGGATCGGCGTCACCGAGATCGGCCGGGACCTGCGGGTACAGGCGGGAGAGCACACGGTGGCACACGTCGCGCGGCGGCTCGAGGCTGAGGCCGAAACCCTGGGCGATGTCGTGGCCATTCAGCAGCGCCTCGTGGCAGCCGAGCGCGGCGAACCCCTCCGGATCGGCCATTCCCGCCGGGTGAAAGGCCCGGACATGCGCGGGTGAGGTACGCACCATCGAGGCCAGGACCCGCCCGCCGGTCACGGCGAACTCGAGCACCTCGGCCGGCGAGGCGTCCTTCTCGGCGGTGGCCACGGCCCGCACATAACGCGTGGTGGGCTGGACCGCGAGCTGCCAGGCATAGGAGAGCAGGGTGTCGCCGATGTGCTCGGCGGTCCGCCAGCAGTCCCACTCCGACGTCCCGGCCCGCACCGACCAGTCCCGGTCCGTCAGGGGCAGCAGGCCGCTCATGATGCACCCGATCGCAGCGTCAAGGTCACTGGCGGTCACTGTCATGGTATTTCGAGCCTACGGTGACCGACGGTGCATCAGGAGGGGTTCGCCAGTAGTGACACGGAATTGACAGTTATGGTCAGTACTGTACGAAACCGATCGCCATGCTCCTCCGCACTAAGTAAATGGCGCTCAGGTGCGACTCAGCTAGGTAAATCTTCGCTGTCCCGCGGCGATACCCGCTGCCGTCGACTACCTTTGCGGCCGTGACCAGTGTTGCGGTCCAGCCGGGATGACAGCGTTCTGGCGGGCCACGGGCGCGGAGGTGGGCGGTGGGTGATGATGACCGTATCACGCCACACGACGCCGACCAGCTGGCCGACTGCTTCGCGGCCCACGCCCGGGAGATTTTCGGTCACGCCTGCGCGCTGGCCCGCGGGGATCGGGCGATAGCTGATGATCTGGTCCAGGCGGCGTTCGAAGCCGCGGCCCGGGCCTGGCCGGAGCTGCGGCACCTGGCCGATGACCAGCGCCGAAGCTGCCTGCGTCAGACCGTGGCCGATATCGGGGTGAACGGCTTCCGCGACGGGGACGCATCCCGCGACCAGCTGATGCGGGTCGAGGTCTGCGACCCGAAGACCGCGGCCGGCCCGACCGGCCAGGCCTTCGCCGCGATCACGCTGGAACGGTGCTGGCAGGTCATCGGGGAACTGCCGGATCAGCAGCACGCGATCGCCCTCATGCGCTGGCCGCTGGGCATGAAGGAAGCCGAGATAGCCGCCGTCCTCGGCGTGGCCGAGACGACGGTGAGCGCCGCGCTGCAGCGGGTGCGGCCCAAGCTGATCGCGCAGCTGCCGCCCGATCATCCGGTCACCGGCGGCGGCACCGGCGGCTCGCCTGAGGACGCGGTGCCTGCCCGCCTGTACCAGCAAGCCATCCAGGCGCAGGAGCCGCGGTTCGCCGCCGGGTACGAGCTCGAGACCGGCCTGGTCCGGTACCGGGCCTGGCTGCGCGAGCACGGCGACGTCCGGCCCGAGGACTCCCTCGCCGCCACCGAACGCGGGGAACTGGAACGCGGAGCGCGCGCTGGTCGAGCTGTATTCCCTGCACTACCGGCCGCTGGTGCGGCTGGCGGCCATGCTGGTGCGCGACACGCCGTCGGCCGAGGAGGTGGTCCAGGAGGCGTTCATCGCGATGCACGAGGGCTGGCACCGCCTGAAGGACACCGAGAAGGCGCTGGCCTACCTGCGGCAGGCGGTGGTGAACCGGGCTCGTTCGGTCCTGCGGCACCGGGCGGTAGTGGAGAAGAACGCGCCGAAGCCGGCGCCGGACATGCCGAGCGCCGAACACGGAGCCATGGCCCTGTTCGAACGTTCCGAAGTCATCGCCGCGCTGCGCGCCCTGCCCGAGCGCCAGCGGGAGGCGCTCGTCCTGCGCTACTACGCGGACTTGTCCGAGGCGGATATCGCGGCGGCGATGGGGATCAGCCGCGGCGCGGTCAAGAGCCACACGGCCCGCGGCATGGCCGCCATGCGGGCCGCCCTGGAGCGCGACTCCTGACGGCGGCGGCCGCCGGGGAACCCTTCGCGGCGCAGCCGCGAAGCCGACCTACTATGGGCGTTATGACAGCCCAGGACGAGACGAGCCGCGCCGCGATCCTCACCGTCGATGACGACCCGGGCGTATCCCGTGCCGTCGCGCGCGACCTGCGCCGGCAGTACGGCGCCGAGTACCGGATCGTGCGGGCCGAGACGGCGGCGGCGGGGCTGGACGCGCTGCGGCAGATGAAGCTGCGCGGGGACGTGGTGGCGGTGATCCTGGCCGACTACCGGATGCCGGAACTGAACGGGATCGAGTTCCTCGAGCAGGCCATGGACATCTACCCGAGCGCGCGGCGGGTGCTGCTCACCGCCTACGCCGACACCGGCGCGGCCATCGACGCGATCAACGTCGTCGACCTTGATCACTACCTGCTCAAGCCGTGGGACCCCCCGGAGGAGAAGCTGTACCCGGTCCTCGACGCGCTGCTCGACGCGTGGCAGACCTCGGATCACCGGCCGGTGCCGGAGACCAAGGTGGTCGGGCACCGCTGGTCGGCCCGGTCGTCGGAGGTCCGCGAGTTCCTGGCGCGCAATCAGGTGCCCTACCGGTGGTATGCGTCCGACGAGCCGGAAGGGCAGCGGCTGCTGGCCGCGGCGGCCGCGGACGGGCTGGCGCTGCCGCTGGTGATCACGCCGGACGGCGATCCGCTGATCGAGCCGACCGACGGCGAGCTGGCCGCGCGGGTCGGGCTGGCCACCACCCCGGCCAAGGACTTCTACGACCTGATCGTGATCGGCGGCGGGCCGGCCTGGGCGCGGCGGTGTACGGCGCGTCCGAGGGCCTGCGCACCGTGCTGGTCGAGCGCCTGGCCACCGGCGGCCAGGCCGGGCAGAGCTCGCGGATCGAGAACTACCTGGGCTTCCCGGACGGGGTGTCCGGGGCGCAGCTGACCGACCGGGCGCGGCGGCAGGCCACGAAGTTCGGCGCCGAGGTGCTGACCACCCGGGAGGTGGTCGGGCTCGAGGTCCGCGGTTCGGCGCGCCGGGTCACGTTCGCGGACGGGACGTTCATCGACGCGCACACCGTCATCCTGGCCACCGGGGTGTCCTACCGGCGGCTGGACGCGCCCGGGCTGGGCGAGCTGACCGGGCGCGGGGTGTTCTACGGGTCGGCGCTGACCGAGGCGGCGGCCTGCGAAGGGCAGGACGTCTACGTCGTCGGCGGCGCGAACTCGGCCGGGCAGGCCGCGGTGTACCTGGCCCGGTACGCCAAGTCGGTGACGATCCTGGTCCGCGCGTCGTCGCTGGAGCGGTCGATGTCGTATTACCTGATCAAGCAGATCGCGGACATCCCGAACATCACGGTCCGGACCTGCACCGAGGTCGTCGAGGCGTGCGGCGAGGACCACCTGGAGGCGCTGACGCTGCGGGACGCCTCGAGCGGGTCGACCGAGACGGTGCCGGCGCAGCTGCTGTTCATGTTCATCGGCGCGGCGCCGCTGACCGACTGGCTGGACGGCGCGGTGGTGCGGGATCCGCGCGGGTTCGTGCTGGCGGGCCCGGACCTGACGGTGGATGGGGCGCGGCCGCGCGGCTGGGAACTGGAGCGCATGCCGTACCACCTGGAGACGAGCGTGCCCGGGATATTCGTGGCCGGGGACGCGCGGGCCGAGTCGGCCAAGCGGGTCGCCTCGGCGGTCGGCGAAGGCGCACTGGCCGTCATGCTGGTGCATCGTTACCTGGAGAAGACATGAGTGAGGCTGCCGGGGCCTGGCCGCCCGGGGCGCTGGAATGCGGCGTCGACGAGCTGCGGACCCTGTTCCTGTTCGAGAAGCTGACCGACGATCAGCTGCGGTGGCTGTGCGAGCGGGGCCACGTGGAGCTGGTCGACCCGGGGCCGGTGTTCGCCGAGGGCGCGCCAGCGACCTGCCTTTTCGTGCTCCTTGAGGGCACGGTGGCCATGTCGCGCCGGGTCGGGGTGGACAACGTCGAGGTCAACAGGACCTCGCAGCGCGGCGTGTACGCGGGAGCGTACACCGCTTACCTCGGCGACCGGATGACGCAGACGTACCAGAACTCGTTCGCGGCGATCGAACCATGCCGGTTTTTCGTGCTCGACGCCGATGTGTTCGCCGAGCTGATGAACGACTGGTTCCCGATGGCGGTGCACCTGCTGGAAGGCCTGTTCTTCGGCATCAAGAACACGCAGCAGGCCATCGGGCAGCGGGAACGGCTGCTGGCGCTCGGCTCGCTGTCCGCCGGGCTGACCCACGAGCTGAACAACCCGGCCGCGGCCGCGGTCCGGGCCACGGCCGGGTTGCGCGAGCGGGTGGCCGGCATGCGCCACAAGCTGGGCATGATCGCGGGCGGGAAGTGGGACCGGACCACGCTGGAGACCCTGATCAAGCTCCAGGAAGAGGCGGCCGAGCGGGTGCCGAAGGCGTCGGTCCTGTCCCCGCTGGAAGCCTCCGACCGGGAGGACGAGATCACCGACTGGCTGGACGCCCGCGGGATAGACGACGGCTGGCAGCTCGCGCCCGCGTTCGTCGCCGGCGGCCTGGACACCACCTGGCTCGACCACGTCGAGGTGACGGTGGACTCGGCGACGCTCGAGGGCGCGCTGCGGTGGCTGAACTACACCGTGGACACCGAGCTGCTGATGAACGAGATCGAAGACTCGACGACCCGGATCTCGACTCTGGTGGGCGCGGCCAAGCAGTATTCGCAGCTGGACCGGGCGCCGTTCGGCGTGGTGGACGTGCACGAACTGCTGGACAGCACGCTGCTGATGCTGGGCGGGAAGATCCCTCCCGGAATCAGCGTGATCAAGCAGTACGCTCCCGGGCTGCCGCGGATCTCGGCCTACGCGGGCGAGCTGAACCAGGTGTGGACGAACCTCATCGACAACGCGGTGTCCGCCATGGGCCCGTCCGGGACGCTGACGGTCCGGACCGAACTGGACCGGGATCATGTCGTCGTGGAGTTCGGCGACACCGGGCCGGGGGTACCGGCGGAGATCCGGGAACGGATCTTCGAGCCGTTCTTCACCACCAAGCCGGTCGGCGAGGGGACCGGGCTGGGCCTCGACATCAGCTGGCGCATCGTGGTGAACAAGCATCACGGCGATATCGCGGTAAAGTCGGTCCCCGGCGAGACCCGGTTCCGGGTGCGGCTGCCGATCGCACCGCCGGCCGCCCCGAGCGTCCCTCAGGAGGAGAACTGAAATGACGGAGATCCCCGGCATCGACCCTTCTGTGCCGCCGAGCGGGACCGGCTGCGTCGAGTGCGACGCCAGCGGCGGCTGGTGGCTGCACCTGCGCCGCTGCGCTCAGTGCGGCCACATCGGGTGCTGCGACAGCTCTCCGTCGCAGCACGCGTCGGCACACGCGAAGTCCGACGGGCATCCGGTCATCCGCAGCTTCGAGCCCGGCGAGGACTGGTTCTACAACTACGAGACCGATGAATCCTTCGACGGCCCCGCCCTGGCCCCGCCGGAGAACCACCCGGTCGACCAGCCCGTTCCCGGCCCCCAGGGCCGTGTCCCGCGCGACTGGCGGTTCCACGTGCACTAACGTTTCATCACCACATCCGATAGCGGAGGTGAGTGGTGGAGCCCAACGGGATGGCGCAGATCGCCGTGTTCGTGGATTTCGAGAACCTGGTCCTCGGCGCGGTCAAAGAGCTGCCTGACCAGGCCAACCCGGCACCGTATGAGGCCATCACCCGGCTGTGCCGCGAGTACGGCAACGCATCGGTGCGCCGCGCGTACGCGGACTGGGCTAACGTGACGTTCGGCAGCCACCAGGAAGACCTGGCCATGAACGGCGTGGACCTCATCCAGGTCGCGCGGGTCGGCATCCAGAACAAGAACGCCGCCGATATCAGGATGGCCGTCGACGCCATGGAGACCCTGATCGTCCACCCCGAGGTCAGCGTGTTCGTCCTGGTCAGCGGGGATGGGGATTACTCGCCGCTGGTGCAGCGGCTGCGCGAGTTCGGCAAGTGGGTGGTGGGCGTCGGGACCGAGGCCAACGCCAGCCGCAAGCTGGTGTCGGTCTGCTCGGAGTACAAGTACTGGGGCACGCTGGTGGCCGAGGTCGAGCCCGCCGCGCGCCCGGCGGCGGCGTTCGACATCGGCGAGGCCGAACGGGTGCTGGTCCGGGCGTTCGAGGAATCCAGCTCCGAGACCCTGACGGCCGGCGGGCTGAAGAGCAAGATGCTGGCCCTGGACCCGGCCTTCGACGAGCACAATTACGGGGCGCGGAGCTTCCGGGCGTTCCTGACCCTGCTGCCGAAGCGGGTCCAGGTCGTGGAGACCTCGGGACCCGACATCCAGATCAAGCTGATCGACGATGCGGCCGCGAAGCCGGCCCGGACACGATCCCGGAGGACTAGCGCGGGAACCACGGCCCGTTCGGCCTAAGTCCGCGGTCAGGGCTGGAACAGGGCCAGCTTGACCGCATCGGCCATGGCCTGGTACCCGGCGTCGTCCGGGTGCAGGTGGTCACCGCTGTCGTAAGCGGGCCGCAACCGCAGGGGGTCGGCCGGGTCGCGGAGGGCCTGGTCGAAGTCGATGACGCCGTCGAAGGCGCCGCTGGTGCGGATCCAGCGGTTGACCGCGTCGCGGTCGGCTTCCCCGGCCGCGGAGTAGTACACCGAGCCCTGGAACGGGGTGAGGGTGGCGCCGAAGATCTTCAGGCCCGCCGCGTGGGCGGTCGGCGATCAGGTGCTCGTACCCGGCGATGATCGCTCCGGCGGGCGTCAGGGTATAGCCGATGTCGTTGATGCCTTCGAGCAGGATGACGTACCGCGCGCCGGAAAGCGCGGCCGTGTCGGCCAGGAACCGGGCCCGCGCGCTGACGCCGAACAGATCCGAGCTGGCCAGGACCCGGTTGCCGCTGATGCCTTCGTCGACGACGGGGTGAACCTGCCCGGGCGGGCTGGCCGGGAACCGGCGGGCCAGGTCATCCGGCCAGCGGTCGTTGGCGCCGGCCGCGGATCGGTAGCCGTCGGTGATCGAATCCCCGAGCGCCACGATCGTAGCGCCGGTCGCGGCGCCGGACTGGACGTCGACCTCGGTCAGGAAGTACCAGTGCTGGCTGGTGATCGTGAAGGGAGCAGCCGCCTGGCTGCCGGCGTAGTCACCGCGCCCCGAGACGTAATTAACCTGCTGGGCGTCGCTGTGGTAGGTCGCCGGGCCGGTCGTCCCGCTGGCGTAGAGGCTGACGGCCAGGTCGGTCCGCGCCGGGACGGTCATGGCCACCGGGTCACTGACGGCGGTGGCGCCCGGCGCGATGGTGACCGAGGTGCGGCCGGCGAAGGTGACCCGGTGATCGGTGCCGGTGAAGATGAGCGGCCCGCCCGCGGACAGGCCCAGGTCGATCTGGCGGAACGTGACCGGCCGCGTGCCGAACTGATTGGACAGCCTGATCCGCGCCGCCTGCCCGCCGGCGCTGGCCCAGACGATGTCCCTGATCGTCTGGTCATCGAACCCGGCCGGGGAGAAGTCATCCGGGGCGGCCAGCGTGGCCGGCGCGGCCGCCATCGGGGCCGCGGCCCACGTGGCCACCCATTTGCAGGCCGGGCCGCGGCCGCCGCACCCGGCCGCGGCACCGGCACCGGCACCGGCACCGGCCGAGGGGAACGCGAAGGCACCGGCCAGGGTCACCACTACGACCGCGACCACCGCGGCGAGCACGGCGGCGCAGGCGGCCAGGCGATGGGGGTGCCGTCCCTGCCGCAGGCGCATTCCTGCCCTTTCGTCCCGGCGGTGCTGCTCGTCGCCGGTGCCGTAGACGCCATGATCGTATCCGGTCGCTCCGGTCTCCCCAGTCGCCGCCGTCGCCCCGGCCGCCCCGGCCGCCGCCGCGGGCGAGGCGTTAGTTGGCGATGCCCACGGTCTGCCGGTACGTCTCGGGCTCGCCGATCGCGCGGAGCATGAAGTGGGCGACGTCGGCGCGGGAGATGAACAGCCCGTGGCGCACGTTGCGGCCGAGGGCGGTGCGGTACCTGCCGGTCACCGGTTTGCCGGTCAGCCGGGGCGGGCGGACCGCGGTCCAGTCCAGGTCAGCCTCGCGCAGCACGTCCTCCATCTGGGCCAGGTCGGTGTAGGTGTCGCGCAAGGTCGCGCGCAGGACCGGATAGGCCAGGTTCCGCAGGATGAACCCGTCGCCCGGATCGTTCCTGGGCGGGTGGGGGCGAGCGGGCGACGGCACTGTGCCGACCGGTGCCGCGCTCACCGCCACGATCCGGCCGACGCCGGCCGCCTGCATGGCCTGGGTGAGGGCCAGGGTGCCCCGCCAGGCCACCCCCGCCTCGGCCTTCGACCGGGCCCCGAGGCCCGACAGGACGGCGTCGGCTCCCTCGACGGCGCCCCGGAGGGCGGCCGGGTCCGCTGCCGCCAGGTCGGCGCGGACGGCACGCACCGGGACCGACGGGAGCCGGCCCGGATTCCGGGCGACGGCGGTCACGTCATGGCCGGCGGCGAGAGCCTGCTCGAGCAGCTGCCGCCCGATGCCGCCGGTAGCTGCGACGATCGTGAGTTTCATCTGTTGTCTCCCCAACGCTTCTCGGTCACTGAAGTGACGGATCGCGATGAGCAGACGTAACCGGCCGCTCGGGGCGGGAATCGTTATCGTGGATCGCTACTGCCCGCGGGGGGGCAGTTATGATCCACGATGATGCGAGCGGCCCGCTAGTCAGACTTCTGCCGGCGGCGTTCGATCTGCTTGAGGCGGACGAGCGTGCCGATGATGAGAATCAGCACGATGCCTGAAATCAGGTAGTCCATTCGCTGCCTTTCATTTTCTTTCCGCCCGGGCCATCAGGAGGTGATCCGGTCCAGCGCGCGGTCGAGGTTGACCGCCGCGCTGATCAACGCCAGGTGGGTGAACGCCTGCGGGAAGTTCCCCAGCGCCTCCCCCGATGCGCCTATCTGCTCGGCGTAAAGCCCGAGATGGTTAGCGTAGGTGAGCATCTTCTCGAAGATCATCCGTGCTTCCCTGACCCGGCCGGCCCGGGTGAGCGCCTCGACGTACCAGAATGAGCACAGATTGAATGTACCCTCGCCCTCGGCGATACCGTCGTGGCCGGTGCTCGCGTACCGGTACACCAGGCTATCGGAGTTCAGCTCGGCGGTGATCTGGTCGAGCGTCGACAAGAACCGCGGGTCGGTGGGCCCGGCAAACTTCACCAGCGGCATGACCAGCACCGACGCGTCGAGAAGCTTGCTGCCCGGATACATGACGTAGCTCTGCAGCTCGGGGTCCCAGCACGATTCCTGGACGAACCGGTGAGCCGAGGCGGCCAGCTTGCGCCAGCGCTCGATCGGCGCGGGCAGGCCGCGGTCCCGGGCCAGGCGCCCGGCCCGGTCGTAGGCCACCCAGGTCATCAGCGCCGAGTAGGTGAAGCGCTGCCGGGGGCCGCGGATCTCCCAGATGCCCTCATCCGGTTCCTTCCAGTGCGCGGCCAGCCAGTCCAGCCGCCGGCACAGCCCGGTCCACAGGTCGTAGGAGATCGGCACCTCGCGGTTGAACAGGTAGACCGAGTCCATCAGTTCGCCGTACACGTCGATCTGCCGCTGCCCGACCGCGCTGTTGCCGATCCGCACCGGCCGCGACCCCTGGTAGCCGTCGAGATGGCTGAGGATCGTCTCGGGGATTTCCTCGCTGCCGTCCACCGAGTACATGATCATGACGTCGCGTTCCTTGGTCGCGGCCTCACAGCGCCGCTGCACCCAGTCCATGAACGACGCGGCCTCCTCCAGGAAGCCCAGCCGCATCAGCGCGTAGATGGTGAACGCGGCATCGCGCAGCCAGCTGTACCGGTAATCCCAGTTACGTCCGCCGCCCAGCTGCTCGGGCAGCGACGTGGTCGGCGCGGCGACCATGGCGCCGGTCGGGTGATAAACGAGCAGCTTGAGGACCAGCGCCGAACGCTGGACCATCTCCCGCCAGCGGCCCCGGTACCTGGACTGGCTGACCCAGTTCTGCCAGAAATCCGACGTCCGCGCGAACAGCTCGGCCGTCTCGCCTTCGGCGAGCGGCCGCACCTCGCCGTTCCACTCCAGCTCGATGTCGACGCTCTCGCCCTCTTCCAGGGTGAAGGTCGCGGCGACGCCGGACTCCTCGATCTTGAGTGCGACGTCGGTGCGCAGCACGCAGCGTCCGGCCGGCGACTCGAACACCGCGCCGACTCCGGTCACCAGCCGCACGGTGTGCGGAGTCCGGCCGTAGTCGAACGCCGGGTGACAGGCCAGCTCGAAGGTGGCCCGGCCGCGGACCGCTCGCGCCTGCCGGACAAGCAGGTCCCGGACCCGGCTGCTGGCGCTGGTGGCCGGCACCATGAAGTCGATCACCTCGCCGACGGCCTCCGCGCCCTGGAAGCGGGTCATCAAGATATTGGTGTCGGGCAGGTACAGCTGCTTGGGGCGGCCGCTGCCGCGGCACCACAACGAGAAGTAGCCGCCCTTGCGGGCGTCCAGCAGCGCTCCGAACAGCGAGGGCGCGTCGAACCTGGCCGGGCAGTACCAGTCGACGGTGCCGTCGGTTCCCACCAGCGCCACCGTCCGCAGGTCGCCGACGATCCCGTGCTCTTCGATCGGCAGGTAGCCCCTGGGCGGGACCGGGCCGCCGCCGTTACCAGAGCGAAGGTTCTCCATGGTTGACATGATCTGATTTCCGGATTACAGGAGTGTTACCAGCGCAGTCCGGGCCATTACGCTGGTGCTGTGACCGAGCGGGAAGCGTGCCTGGTGGACGTCTACGACACCCTGCTGAACTGCGACTTCGAGGGGCACGGGACCGAGCTGCCGGCGCTGGCCGGGGTCACGGCCGAGGCCTGGGCCGAGGGATACCGCACGATCGGGGCGGCGACCGGGGTCGGCCGGCTCTCGACCGCCGAAGGATACGAGCAGATCCTGCGGGCCAGCGGCACCGAGCCGCGGCCGGATCTGGTCCGCGCGCTGGTCGACCTGGACCGCGAGCTGCTGCTGCGGTACGCGCGGCTGTACGACGACGCCATCCCGTTCCTGCGGACGCTGCGCTCGCGCGGCATCAAGATCGCGATCGTCAGCAACTGCACCCAGCACACGCGTGACCTGCTGGAGAGCAACGGCGTGGCCGACCTGGCCGACGTCCTCGCGCTGTCCTGCGAGGTCGGGGCGTTCAAGCCCGCCGCGGAGATCTTCGGCTACGCCCTGGACCAGCTCGGCGTGACCGCGCGCGGCGCCGTGTTCGTCGACGATCAGCCGTCCTACTGCGCGGGCGCGGCGGACCTGGGCATCACCGCCGTGCAGATCGTCCGGGGCGAGCCGGACGGGAAAGTGCCGGCGGCGGGGACCAGGGTGGTCCGGTCCCTGCTCGAAGTCCAGGCCCTGTTCTAACCCTGTTCTCGGGCGGCGCGACAGCTCTGGCTTCAGGTGCTCACACGCCGAATTCGGACCGCCTGCCCGCCGGGACCAGGTCGAGGTACTCGGCGTGCTCGGTGATAAAGCCGCGCACGAACGGGCAGGTGGGCACCACCGCGAGGTGCCGCGCCCGGGCGGAGTCGAGGGTGGCCTGGACGAGGTGCGCGGCGAGGCCGTGACCGCGGAACCGGTCGTCGGTCTCGGTGTGCACGAGATTGATGACGCCGTCGCTGAGCTCGTAGGTCACGAAACCGGCCAGCTCGCCGTCCGCCTTGATCTCATACCGCGCCTGTTCCGGGTTGTCGGCGACCTGCAGCTCCATGATGCCTCCCTTGGCCGTGCGCCGGCTGCGTTCCCAAGGGCCGGCTGCGTCCCCCAGGATAGTGGGGCGTGCAGGAGTGCGGGCCGGTGAGGGCGGGCCGTTCGGCAGAAAAAGGATTTCAGGCTTGACGGGCGAAGAGCAGGGCCTCGCGGGCCAGCGGCAGCCAGGCCAGCCCGGAGCCCGGGTCCAGGCTGAACCATTCCTTCATCGGGGTGCCCTTGTTGGCGTCGAACCGCTGGCCGTGACCGGCCGCCACCAGCGCGTCGACGCGCGGCCGGGGCAGCTTGACCACCAGCTGGCCGCGGACGAGCATGGCGAAGATCTTCCGGCGGTAGCGCAGCGCGCTGCGGCCGAACCCGCTGCCGCCCTGCGGCGGCAGCACCCCTTCCTCACCCGCCAGGTCGTCGACCAGGTCCTCGTAGCGCTGCTCCGGTGTCATCCCGCTCCGGTGTCATCCCCTCCGGCGTGACGCCTCAGCTGGTCTGCGTGGCGTAGACGACGATGTTGCTCAGGTAGTGGCGGGTCGCGGCGTCCCAGGCGCCGCCGCAGGTGATCAGGCGCAGCTCCGCATCCGGGACCGGGCCGTAGACGTCCTCGGTCGGGAACTGATCCTTCAGGTACGTCTGGACCGAGGTCACGCGGAACTCGGCCATGGTCCCGTCGGCCCGCTTGACGTAGACCTTGTCCCCGGCCTTCAGCTCGGAGAGCCGGAAGAACACTCCCGGGCCGGCGACCGAGTCGATGTGCCCCACGATGATGGCCGAGCCGATGGCTCCCGGCCGCGGGCTGCCCGTGTACCAGCCCGCGATGGAGTACGAGTCCGGCACCTGCAGCTCACCGTCGGCCGCCAGGCCCAGGGTGGTCAGCTTGGTCTGCACGCCGATCAGCGGGATGGTCAGCGTCACCGGCGCGGCGACCGGGTCCGGCGTGGCCGACTGCGGCGGCGCCACGATCGGGCCGGTCGGCGCGGGCAGGGCCCCCACCCCGGCGGCGACCGGGCGCATGGCCGCGGTGGGATGCCGCGTCAGCAGCAGGCCGGCCGTCCCGCCGGCGATCACGGCCAGGCCGGCCACGAGCGCGAGCGCCGCGGCCGGCCTGCGGACCTGCATGAGCTAGAACCCGGCGGTGACGCGACGGCCGCGGCGCAGCCGCAGGCCACCGGTCAGGGCGAGCAGCGCGCCGGCCCCGATGGCCGCCAGCCAGGGCACCGGCGAGCCCGGTCCGTGCGGCGCGGTGCCGCCGAAGCCGGTCGAGACGCCGCCCAGCGGGGGCTTGCCGCTGCCCGAGGCGTCTACCAGATGGTCGACCTCCAGCCCGCTGGAGCCGTCGAGCACGACCAGGGTGTGGACAGTGCCGGCGGCGAGGGTGACGCTGGAGTTCGCCTCATCGGCGCCAGCGCTCACGGTCACGGTCTGCGAGCCCGGGGAGACGGCCTGATAGGAGCTGACGTCCGCGAACTTCAGGCTGCTCGCGAGCACCGTGGAGCCGAGGGTGACGTTGACCACTTGCTGTTTCAGGGACGCCTGGATCACACGCACCAGGGCTTGCCCTGGCGGCGTGGTCAGCTCGTCGTTGAGGACCTGGAGCCGCAGGCCGGATTCTGGTCCCATGCCCGCGACCGTGTAGGCCTTGCCGGCCGCGATCGTCACGCTGGTGGACAGGACGGGCTGGCTGCTCGGGGATGCGCCCGCGGCCCGCATGGCCACGCTGTAGTCCCCCGCCTTGACCGACTCGTAGGGCGAGACCGTGCCGTAGGCGACGTGATGGAGCACGATCATGGCGTCGGAGTTGTCGAAGGAGTACAGGTACACGTCGACGGCGGGCGTGTTCGGCGACAGGTGAGCGAGCCTGATCCAGCCCGTGCCCGTGGTCGCGGAGGACGCGAAGGCCGTGGCGGCGGCGGGAATGCCCAGCAGCAGGGCCGACGCGGCCAGCAGCATGAGCAGTCGTCTGGTTAGTCTGGCGATATTTAGCACTTTGACCCTCCCCTCCCCCAGCCAACGCTGGCTAGGGGCCGTTCAGCCCCAGGGGGCCTGGGGCGTCGAATTGCACGGTAACCACCTGACCGCTGGCGATCCTGGCCACGTGGTACTGCGAGGGTTGGTACGTGGTCTGCTGAGCCAGGAACGCGAGCATCGCCGACAGGCCGGCGGATGCCGTGGCACCGATCAGGGCACCGCGGAGCGGGTTCTCCGGGCTGGCACCTGGCGACGAATCATCGAAGGCTACCAGTTGTACTGGCATTTCATGGGCAAGTAGCCCAAGCGTTACAAGCAGGCGGGGATCGACGTCACCAGCCTGCAGGGCCCGGCTGGCCTGCGCCGAGGCCTGGACGTTCTTGTTGCTCAGCAGCTGCTCGCCCGCCTCGATGCGGGCATGTTGCGCCGGGGCCAGCGATTGCTCGAAGGCAGCGGTCCCGCCCGGCACGACATACCGGACATCGATCTGCGCCGCACCTGAGCCGAAGCGGGCCAGCACCAGTGGTGCGTACACCGTGGCCAGGCGCAGGCCGAACTGGCTCTGCAGGGCCGGCGTCGCCACGATCACCTCCATGCCCAGCGGGTCCGGCATGGACGGCTGGATGACCGACAGCCTGCTGGCCGAGACGCCGTCCGCCGCCAGCGACTGGCACATCAGGGGGTCGCAGCCGATCAGCACGCTGGGCAGGACCTGCTGCGCGATCCAGGCGGCCGCCTGGCCCCGGTTGGCCGCGGCGACCTGCAGTGCCGTGGACGCATTCTGGGCGGCGTCGGTCGGCTGCGGCGAGGCCGTCGGGCCCGCCTGATCGGCCTGGCTGGTGAAGGCCAGCGTCACCAGCGCGCCCAGCACCATGGCGGCGAGGGCGCTCAGGACCAGGAACCCGCGACGCCGGCGGGAGGCCGACCGCGGGCCCCGGCCCTGGTGTCGTTGCAGCCAGAGGCGGCAGGTGGTGATGACGACGGCCGCCCATGACGGGTTCGGCTGCGTCGTCACGCCGGTCAGGCTGTGCTGCTGCTCACCCATCTTCCGCACCCCCACGACCCCGCGGCCGGGCGAGGTCGCCTATCTGAGTTGTCCAATCCTACGCTGACCTGGTTCTTTTACCAATACAATCATTTATTTCATGCTATGTCCTGAACTTCACGATGATCATCATGATGTTCCTTTTCTCCCGTTCGGTTTTCGGCCGGTCGCGGGCGGCGCGGCGGACCGTCGCCGGGACCGGCCAGGGCCTGGGGCCTGGCCGGAGAGCCGGCCGCGCGGCGCGCGCGCTAACCGCTAAAGCCGATCTTGTCGGGCTGAATGCTGCCGTAGTACCCATTACCGGCGGTCCGCCAACCCAGATAGCGATCCGGCCGCCTTCTGGCGGCCAATTCTTCACGGCGCATTGTGCCCGGGTTGACATACCGCGAACGTCTGCGCAGCGGATAATGAGCCGTAGATATGGGCAGTCCTGGCATAACTGCCGGAACTGGGGAGGGTAAAGATATGCAACTCCGGCTGCTTGACATCCCGGTCGGCGGGGGAAATCTGCGCGTGCTGGTGTGGGGCACCGGCAATCGCGTCGCGGTCGCCGTGCACGGGATTACGGGCTCGGCCATGTCGTGGCAGGCGGTGGCGCGCCAGATGCCGGCCGGCTGGACGCTGGCCGCGCCTGACCTGCGCGGACGCGGCCACAGCGCGCATCTTCCCGGGCCGTACGGCCTGGAGCGGCACGCCGCCGACGTGACCGCGGTCCTGCGGCATTTCGGCGGGCGGCCGGTGCTGGCCGGGCATTCGATGGGCGCGTACGTCGCGCTGCTCGCCCGCGACGCGAACCCGAAACTGGCCCGGCGGCTCGTCCTGGTGGACGGCGGGCTGCCGCGGCCGTGGCCCGACGGCGTCGAGGCCGGTGCGGCGCTCGAGGCCTCCGCCGGCCCGGCGATCGCCCGGCTGGGGCAGACGTTCGGCAGCACCGAGGCGTACCTGCAGTTCTGGCGGGCGCATCCGGCGCTGGCCGGCCACTGGAGCGCCGACGTCGAGGCGTACGCGCGCTATGACCTGGCCGGCGAGCCGGGCAGCATGCGGTCGCGGGTGGCCGAGGCCGCGGTCAGCACCGACAGCCGGGACGTGATGGCGGACAAGCCGTTCGCCGACGCGCTCAGCCGGCTGACGCAGCCGACGCCGCTGCTCACCGCGCCGGCCGGCTGGGCGGCGAGCCGCCGGGCCTCCTGCCGCCCGAGCTGATCGCGACGTGGGCCGGCCGCATCCCCCAGCTGCGGCCGCGGCTGGTGCCCGACGTGAACCACTACACGATCGTGTTCGACAAGGCGGCCGCCGCCGCGGTCGCCGCGGCGATCACCAGGCGCGCGCTTTAGCCCGCGCCGCGGACCGGGCGGCCCCCGGCATGAGGCACCATGGAGTGGTGACCCAGCTGGCCGCCGAGCGCATGAAGGCGGCGTTCGGCGTGCTCGTAGACGTCGTCGCGGCCGGGAACGCGGTGGTCCTGAGCGGCGCCGGCCTGTCCACCGAGTCCGGCATCCCGGACTACCGCGGGCCGACCGGGCTGGCCCGGCACGCGACCCCGATGACGTACCTGACCTTCACCGGCAGCGCCGCGGCGCGGCGCAGGTACTGGGCCCGCAGCCACCTGGGCTGGCGGCATGTCGCCCAGGCCGCCCCGAACCGCGGCCACCACGCCGTCGCCGAGCTCAGCCACCGCGGCCTGCTGGCCGGGGTCATCACCCAGAACGTCGACGGGCTGCACCAGGCCGCGGGCGCGTCCGCAGTGACCGAACTGCACGGCAGCCTGCACCGGGTCACCTGCCTGTCGTGCGGGCAGCGGACCTCCCGGACGGACCTGCACCGCCGGCTCGAGGCGGCCAACCCGGGCTGGGCCACGGGGGCGGCGGCGGTGATCAACCCGGACGGGGACGCCGTGGCGGACGACGACGCGACGGAGGCGTTCGTGGTCGTCGACTGCGGTTCCTGTCACGGCGACCTCAAGCCGGACGTGGTGTTCTTCGGCGAGAACGTGCCCCCGCCGCGGGTCGAGGCCTGCTACGCGATGGTCGAAGCGGCCAGCTCGCTGATCGTCCTGGGCTCCTCGCTGACGGTGATGTCGGGACTGCGTTACGTCCGGCACGCGGCGAAGCAGGGGTCACCGGTCGTGATCGTCAACCAGGGGGCGACCAGAGGCGACGAGTACGCCACGGCCACCCTCGGCGCGCCCCTGGGCCAGACGATGGACGCGCTGGTCCGCGAGCTCGGATGAGCGCCGACTTCGACGTCGTGACCGGGGCGTTCAGCTACTCCGGCGCGGTCATCGCCCGGGAGCTGCAGGCCGCGGGCCGCCGGGTGCGGACCCTGACCGGTCATCCGGGTCGCGCGCCCGCGGGCACTGACATCGAGGCCAGGCCACTGGACTTCACCGATCCGGCCGGGCTGGCCGAATCGATGCGCGGCGCCCGGGTCCTGGTCAATACCTACTGGGTGCGGTTCCCGCACGGGCAGGTCAGCCACGAGAGCGCGGTGGCGCAGTCGCGCGTGCTGCTGCGGGCCGCCGCCGACGCGGGCGTGGGCCGGGTGGTGCACGTGTCGATCACCCATCCCAGCGCCGACTCCCCGTACCCGTATTTCCGGGGCAAGGCCGCGGTCGAGCAGGCCCTGGGCGACCTGCACCTGCCGCATACCGTGCTGCGGCCCTCCATCTTGTTCGGCGGCGACGGGGTGCTGATCAATAACATCGCCTGGCTCCTGCGTCACCTGCCGGTCTTCGCCGTGGGCGGGACCGGGGGGTACCGCATCCGCCCGATCCACGTCGATGACCTGGCCCGGCTGGCCACGGCGGCCGCGGACGCCACCGGCACCGAGGTCATCGACGCCGTGGGGCCCGATCGCCCGGCCTTCATCGACCTGGTCCGCTTCATCGCCGGCGCGGTCGGCAGCCGCAGCTTGGTCGTGCGGGTGCCCGCGCCGGTCATCTCGCCGGCCGCCCGCCTGCTCGGCGTGGCCCTGCGCGACACGCTGCTCACCGCCGAGGAATACCAGGCCATGGCGGACGGCCTGGCCGACACGGCCGGCCCGGCGACCGGCCGGATCTCCCTGACCCAGTGGGTCACCGATCACAAGGACACCCTGGGGCGCACGTACGCCAACGAGCTGACCCGCCACTTCCGGTGACTTTCGTGCCGAACGGCCCGGGCTAACACGGCCGGGAAACCGCTCAGCGCGCCCGCGGGTGAGACGACGCGTAGACCTCACGCAGCCGGTCCACCGTGATCAGGGTGTAGATCTGGGTCGTCGCGACCGACGCATGGCCGAGCAGCTCCTGGACGACGCGGATGTCGGCCCCGCCGTCCAGCAGGTGCGTGGCGAAGGAATGCCGCAGCGTATGCGGGGACACCTCAGCGAGCCGGGCCCGCTCGGCGGCGGCGTGCAGCACGCCCCAGGCGCCCTGGCGGGTCAGGCGGCCGCCGCGCGCGTTCAGGAACACCGCGGGGCTGACCGAGGCCCGCCGGGACCCGGCGGCCAGCGCGGGCCGGCCCCGGACCAGGTAGGCCTGCAGCGATCGCACCGCGTAGCTGCCGACCGGGACCAGCCGGTGCCGGCCGCCCTTCCCGGCCAGCCGCACCATGGCGTCGGCGTCCAGGCGCAGCTCGTCGACGTCGAGCCCGGTCGCCTCGGAGATCCGCGCGCCGGTGCCGTACAGGAACTCAAGCAGCGCACGGTCCCGCAGCAGCCGCGGGTCCGCCGAGGGGTCATCGGGGCCGGGGCCGGACGCATCGAGCAGGCGCTCCACCTCGGCCACGGTGATCGCCTTGGGCAGGCGCCGGGGCGGCGCGGGCGGCGGCACGTCCCGGGCCGGATCGGCGTCGGCCAGCCCTTGCGCCACCGCGAAGGCGTGCAGCCCGCGCACCGCGATCACCGCCCGGGCCGCCGAGCTGACCGCCAGCGCCGCGTGCTCGTCGTCCCCCTCCCGCAGCGAGGCCAGGAACTCCGCCACGTCGGCGGGGGTGACGTCGCCGAGCCGGGCTTTCCCGCGCTGCGCCAGTACTGACTCATACCGCCGCAGGTCACGCTCGTAGGCCTGGACGGTGTTGGGCGCCAGGCCCCGCTCCACCACCAGGTGCTGCAAGTAGCCCCTGATGGTGTCGGCCAGCATCCCGGCGGCGCCCGCTACTTGACCGGCGCAGCGAGGACGTCGGCGAGGGGGGTGTAGGGCAGGGCGTGGGCTTCGGCGACGGGTTCGCAGATCACCTGGCCGGCGTAGGTGTTCAGGCCCAGGGCCAGGGCACGGTCGGCGCGCAGCGCGTCACGCCAGCCCCGGTTGGCGATCTCTACGGTGTAGGGCAGCGTGACGTTGGTCAGCGCGTGGGTGGAGGTGTGCGGCACCGCGCCGGGCATGTTCGCCACGCAGTAGAACAGTGCGTCGTGCACCTTGTAGGTGGGGTCGGCGTGCGTGGTGGGGCGGGAGCCCTCGAAGCAGCCGCCCTGGTCAATCGCGATGTCGACCAGCACGGCGCCGGACTTCATCCGGGCCACGAGGTCATCGCTGACCAGCTTGGGGGCCTTGGCGCCGGGCACGAGGACGGCGCCGATGACCAGGTCGGCATCGATCACCGCGCGCTCGATCTCATACGCGTTGGACGCCACCGTCTGGCAGTGCCCCTGGTAGATGGCGTCGGCCTGGCGGAGCCTGGCGATGTTCCTGTCCACCAGCAGCACTTCGGCCTGCATGCCCAGGGCGATCGCGGCGGCGTTCATGCCGGACACGCCCGCGCCGAGCACCACCACCTTGGCCGCGTACACGCCGGAAACGCCGCCCATCAGGACCCCGCGGCCGCCACCGTCACGCTGCAGGTGGTGCGCTCCCACCTGCGGCGCCATCCGGCCGGCCACCTCGGACATCGGGGCGAGCAGCGGCAGCGACCCGTCCGGCAGCTGGACGGTCTCGTACGCGATCGCGGTGACGCCCGCGCTGAGCAGCGCGTCGGTGCAGGCCTTCGACGCGGCCAGGTGCAGGTAGGTGAACAGCACCTGGCCGGAGCGCATCCGGTGGTACTCCTCGGCGACCGGCTCCTTGACCTTGAGGATCAGCTCACCCTCGGCCCACACGTCGTCGGCGTCGGGCAGGATCTTCGCGCCGGCCGCGGTGAAGTCCTCGTCGGGAATCGAGGAGCCCTCCCCCGCGCCGGCCTCAATGATCACCTGATGGCCGCCGCGGGCCAGCTCGTGCACGCCGGCGGGCGTGATGGCCACCCGGTACTCGCTGTTCTTGATTTCCTTCGGAACGCCGACCTTCATGATGATCCCTCCAGCGGTGCTGAGCGCCATTGCTCTTCGGGGGCATCGGCCGGGCGGAGCTGCTTATACCCCTGTGACCTGGCAGTATACCCGGCCATGACGGCCAGGACGGCAGGCCCGTTGTGCAGCTCCCCGGCGAAAACCTTGCTCACCGCCTCGTCCAGCGGCAGCCACTGGACGAGCAGGTAGGCTTCCTCGGCCTCGGGGACGAAATGGCGTTCGGCGGCGGGGACGGGTTCGGTGTCGCGGGCCAGGAAGATGCGCAGGCGTTCGGTGCTGTAGCCGGGCGAGGAGTAATAGTCGGCCAGGACCCGCCAGTCCCGCGCGCGGTAGCCGGCCTCTTCCATCAGCTCGCGGGCCGCGGCGACCTGCAGCTCCTCCCCGGGGACGTCCCGCAGGCCCGCCGGGATCTCCCACAGCAGGCTCGCGACCGGATGCCGGTACTGCCTGATCATCAATACCCGGTCGGCGTCGTCCAGGGCGAGCACGGCGACCGCACCGGGATGAAGCACCACGTTGCGTTCGGCCAGATGATGGTCGGGGGTGCGGACCTGGTCGGTCCGCACGGCGATCAGGCGGGTGCGAAGCTGCTCGACCGAGGCGGCCACGGGCCAGTGCTCGGGGGTGTCGGAGATGTTCACGCGGCGGGGCTCATGCGGCGGGGCTCATGCGGTGTTGCTCATGGCGGTGGCCGCGGCGCGCGCGGCCATGGTGCCGGCCGACTTGGAGCGCGCGAGGGCGGCGGCGATCAGGCCCTTGAACAGCGGATGCGGCCGGGTCGGGCGGGACAGGAATTCCGGATGCGCCTGGGTCCCGACGAAGAACGGATGGCCGGCCATCTCGGCGAACTCCACCAGGTGGCCGTCCGGCGACAGGCCGGAGAAGACCAGCCCGGCCTCCTCGAGGGCCGCGCGGTAGCCGTTGCTGACCTCGTACCGGTGCCGGTGCCGCTCCTCGGCCAGGGCACTGCCGTACAGCTCCTGCACCTGTGTCCCGGCCTGCAGCACGGCCGGGTACAGGCCCAGGCGCATGGTGCCGCCCATGTCCCGTTCCCCCGCCACCACGTCCTCCTGGTCGGCCATGGTGGAGATCACCGGGTACGGCGTGTGCGGGTTGAACTCGGTGCTGTCCGCGTCGGCCAGCCCGGCCAGGTCGCGGGCCACCTCGATGACCATGCACTGCAGGCCCAGGCACAGGCCCAGAATCGGGATGCCGTGCTCGCGCGCGTACCGGATCGCGCCGATCTTCCCCTCGATGCCGCGGACCCCGAACCCGCCCGGGATCAAGATCCCGTCGACCCCGTCGAGCTCGGCGGCAGCGCCCTCGGCGTCCTCGCAGGCGTCGCTGATCACCCAGCGGATGTTCACCTGCGCGTCGTTGGCGAAGCCGCCGGCCTTGAGCGCCTCGGCCGGGGACAGGTACGCGTCGGGCAGGTCAACGTACTTGCCGACCAGCGCGATGGTGACACTGTGGGCGGGCCGGTGCACCCGGCGGAGCAGCTCGTCCCACTCTCTCCAGTCCACGTCCCGGAACGGCAGGCCCAGCCGGCGCACCACGTAGGCGTCCAGCCCCTCGGCGTGCAGCACCTTGGGGATGTCGTAAATGGACGGGGCGTCCGGGGCCGAGACCACCGCCTCCTCGTCCACGTCGCACATCAGGCTGATCTTGCGCTTGAGGCCGTCGCTGATCGGACGGTCGGAGCGGGCCACGATGGCGTCGGGCTGGATGCCGATGCTGCGCAGGGCGGCCACGCTGTGCTGGGTCGGCTTGGTCTTCAGCTCACCGGACGGGCCGATGTAGGGCAGCAGGCTGACGTGCAGGAAGAAGCAGCGGTCCCGGCCGATCTCGTGCCTGATCTGGCGGATGGCCTCCAGGAACGGCAGCGACTCGATGTCCCCGACGGTCCCGCCGACCTCGGTGATCACCACGTCGACGTCATCCCCGCCCATCTGCAGGATGCGCGACTTGATCTCGTTGGTGATGTGCGGGATCACCTGCACGGTGTCGCCGAGGTAAGCGCCGCGGCGCTCGTTCGCGATCACCGTGGAGTAGATCTGGCCGGTGGTGACGTTGGCCTCGCCCTTGAGGTTCGTATCGAGGAAGCGCTCGTAGTGGCCGACGTCGAGGTCAGTTTCCGTCCCGTCATCGGTGACGAACACCTCGCCGTGCTGGAAGGGGTTCATCGTGCCCGGGTCGACGTTCAGGTAGGGGTCAAGCTTCTGCATGGTGACCCGAAGGCCCCGGAATTTGAGCAGACGGCCCAGGCTGGACGCGGTCAGTCCCTTGCCAAGGCTGGAGGCGACGCCCCCGGTGACGAAGAGATGCCTGGTCTGAACCGGCCGTGGATGAAGCGATGATGCGGGCACTATGAGACTCCCGTGGTATCCGGTACGGCAAGGAAAAACTGCAAGTCCACGGGCCACCAGGATAACAGTTCGGCGGCGGCCGGCCCGGCATTTGCCCGACGATGGGCCACCGCGTCGGCCCGGGTCACATCTTCGTCATGGTGCGCCTCGCCGAATCTGGCCAGCATAACCGCCGACGCGATGGCGATGAAGAACCCGCACCAGGCCACGGCGGCCAGTCCCGGCCGGGTCTGGTCGCCGAGGAAGATGACACCGACGACGGCGGGCGGGATCGTCTCGCTCAGCACCACGGCGGCGGTGGCGACCGTCACGCTGCCGGCCTCCAGCGCGGTGGCGTAGAACATGAACGAGACGATGCCGGCCGCGACGATGGCGTAGGCGGCCGGGTCGCGGGCGAGCTGGAGCGGCGAGAAACCGTCCAGCACGCGCGCGGCGATACTGACGATCCCGAAGCCGAAGCCGGCCGTGAGGCCCAGCGCCGTCGTGCGGTAGGGGTCGTTGAGCTTGGCCGCGGCCATGCCCACCACGGCCAGCCCGGCCACCGCCACGATCAGGGCCAGCTTGAACACCCCGCCCACCTGAGCGGCACCCTGAGCGCCAGCCGAGGCGCCGAGCAGGCCCACCCCGGCCACTACCCCGACGACCGCGGCCCACTCACGCCAGGCCAGGGTCGTGCCGATCACCCGCCAGGCGACCACTGCCGTCACCGCGAGGTTCGACGCCACGAAGGCCTGCACCACGAACAGGGGAAGCCGCTGCACGGCCACGAGCTGGGCCAGGAAGCCGAGGGAGTCCAGGCAGATACTGGCCACGAAGCGCCACTGGTGCATCATGCGCACGACGAGCCCCGGGTCGACGCCGCCGGAGGCCGCGTCCTGCGGGCCCCGGTGGCTGGCCGCGCGGACGGCAATGGCCTGCATCACCGAGGCGACGCCGTAGCACACCGCCGCGACGATGGCCGCAACGAGGCTGACCAGCACTTCACACCTCCCCCGAGAGGTTTCCTGCCGCTCTTTGAGGCAACAGTCAGGTGGTGCTCAGCATTCCGGCGGGCTCACGTACTATTATGCTTCCCCGACTCCCGCAGTGCCCCGGCCCGCATTCTATCGTCCGGCCGAATCACGAGGCCGTGACGCTAGCCTCCGGACTGGCTTGCATGGTCGCCGGCGCGGTCCGCGTCATGACGACGACCCCGGCGCACATCACGACGAAGGCGAGCGCCGCAATGGCCAGTACGGCGGCGTCCGGCACGAAGTGCTCACGGAACAGCCACACGCTCAGGGCGATGCTGACCATCGGATCGATGATCACCAGGAACGGCTGCGAGACCCGCAGCGGCCCGACGTGCAGCGCCGCCTGCTGCAGCACGGTGCCCGCCGCCCCGCCCAGAGCCAGGGCGTACACCGGCCAGTGCGCGAACATTCCGGGCACCCCGAACTGCGTGATGGTGTCCGTCGTGGCCTTGATGAAGGTCGCCTCGAGCGCCCACATGGTGGCCGCAGCCGAAGAATAAAGAACAGCACGCCGGCTCGGGGACCCCCGCTGCGCCAGCACGGTAAGAATGGCGGCCACGGCGCTGCAGATCACGATGGCCGCGACCCAGTGGCGGCTGGTCGGGGTGGGCTGGCCGCCCCGCGGCTCCCCGGCCACGATGAACACGGCCAGGCCCAGGCAGGTCGCCGCGGCACCGCCCCAGGTCACCGCCGCGATGGACTGGCGCAGCCAGACCTGGCGCAGCACGAGCGCGAAGACGAGCTCGGTAGCCAGGAGCGGCTGCACGATCGAAACCTCGCCATCGTGCAGGGCGAGCGCCTGGAACACGAACGCCGCGGCCAGCGCCACCCAGCCGAGCAGCCACAGCGGACTGCGGAACAGGTAGAGGACCAGCCGCCAGCCCGACGACCGGCGCGGGTCGGCGGTGCTGGCTATGTGCTGGGTAATGACGTTGACCGCGTTCGACAGGCCAGCCAGCAGGGCGAACACTATGGTCACGGACGCCACAATACGGTCAGGCAGGCAGGCGGGCCACGCCCGGCCCGCTACGCGGCGGGAGCGCTCAGACGCCGGCGGCGTGCATGCCGCGCAGCTCGTGCTTCAGGTCGCGGATCTCGTCGCGGAGGCGGGCCGCGACCTCGAACTGCAGCTCGGCGGCGGCCGTGTGCATCTGCTCGGTGAGCTCAGTGATCAGCCCGACGAGCTCGCCGCGGGCGGCGCTGCTGGGCGCCCCGCCCTCGGCGGTCGCGGCGGCCTGGACGGCCGCACGGGCCCGGCTGGACAGGCCGGGCACCGGAGACTTGCCGCGGGACTGCTGCCGGCCGCCGCCGCCGATCAGCTGCTCGGTGTCGGCGTCCTCGCGGACGATCTGGTCCAGGATGTCCGCGATGCGCTTGCGCAGCGGCTGCGGGTTCAGGCCGTGCGCCTCGTTGTAGGCGACCTGCTTCTCCCGGCGGCGGCTGGTCTCGTCGATGGCGCGCTGCATCGAGGGAGTCACCTTGTCCGCGTACATGATCACCTGGCCGGACACGTTCCGCGCCGCGCGGCCGATGGTCTGGATCAGCGACGTGCCCGAGCGCAGGAAGCCTTCCTTGTCCGCGTCCAGGATGGCCACCAGGGAGACCTCGGGCAGGTCCAGGCCCTCGCGGAGCAGGTTGATGCCGACCAGCACGTCGTATTCACCGAGCCGCAGCTCGCGCAGCAGCTCGACCCGGCGCAGCGTGTCGACCTCGCTGTGCAGGTACCGGGCCCGGACCCCGTTCTCCAGCAGGTAGTCGGTCAGGTCCTCGGCCATCCGCTTGGTCAGCGTGGTGACCAGCACCCGCTCGTCCCGTTCGGTCCGCAGCCCGATCTCGTGCAGCAGGTCGTCGATCTGGCCCTTGGTCTGCTTGACGACCACCTCGGGGTCGATCAGCCCGGTCGGCCGGATGACCTGCTCGACCACGTCGCCGCCCACCCGCTGCAGCTCGTACGGCCCGGGGGTGGCCGACAGGTAGATGGTCTGGCCGATCCGGTCGAGGAATTCGTCCCAGGTCAGCGGCCGGTTATCAATCGCGCTCGGCAGCCGGAAGCCGTGCTCCACCAGCACCCGCTTGCGGGACACGTCCCCTTCGTACATGGCGCCGATCTGCGGGACGGTGTTGTGCGACTCGTCGACGACCAGGACGAAGTCCTCGGGGAAGTAATCGAGCAGGGTGTTCGGCGGGCTGCCCGCCTCGCGGCCGTCGATGTGCCGGGAGTAGTTCTCGATGCCCGCGCAGCTGCCGACCTGGCGCATCATCTCGACGTCGTAGGTGGTACGCATGCGCAGCCGCTGGGACTCGAGCAGCTTGCCCTCCCGGTCGAGCTCGCCGAGCCGCTCGCCCAGCTCGGCCTCGATGCCGGCGATCGCGCGTTCCATCCGCGCGGGGCCGGCCACGTAGTGGGAGGCCGGGAAGACGTACAGCTCGGTGTCCTCGCTGATCACCTCGCCGGTGAGCGGGTGCAGCGTCATCAGCCGCTCGACCTCGTCGCCGAACATCTCGATCCGGACGGCGAGCTCCTCATACATCGGGATGATCTCGATGGTGTCACCGCGGACCCGGAAGGTGCCGCGGGTGAAGGCCAGGTCGTTCCGCGCGTACTGCATGCCGACCAGCCGGCGCAGCAGCTGGTCCCGTTCGATGGTGTCGCCGAGCTTGAGCTTGAGCATCCGGTCGACGTACTCCTGCGGCGTGCCCAGCCCGTAGATGCACGAGACGGAGGACACGACGATGGTGTCGCGCCTGGTCAGCAGGGAGTTGGTGGCCGAGTGCCGCAGCCGTTCCACCTCCGAGTTGATGGAGGAGTCCTTCTCGATGTAGGTGTCGGTCTGCGGGACGTACGCTTCGGGCTGGTAGTAGTCGTAGTAGGAGACGAAGTACTCGACCGCGTTGTTGGGCAGCATCTCCCGCAGCTCGTTGGCGAACTGGGCGGCGAGCGTCTTGTTGGGCAGCATGACCAGCACCGGCCGCTGCACCTGCTCAGCGATCCAGGCCACGGTGGCGGTTTTCCCCGTCCCGGTCGCGCCGAGCAGCACGGTGTCCGGCTTCCCCGCCCTGGACGCGCTTGGTGATCTCGGCGATCGCCTGGGGCTGATCGCCCGCCGGGACCATGTCGGTGATGACCTGGAACGGCGCGACCCTACGCTGCAAATCGGTTACCGGGCGCACGATACTGACCTCCTGCCTCCGAGGGTTCAACTGTAGGCGGGGGGTCTGACATTCCGCCGCGGTTAAGGCCATCGGGGCAAGTCAGCCCGCGGCCGCGACGGGGACGTCGCGGCGGGTGGTAGCGAGGGCGTCGTAACCGTGGATCCAGGCCAGGCGCGCAGGGGCCTGGGCCAGGTAGGCGTCGCGGCGCCGGGCCGCGGGTCCGTCGGGCAGGTGCAGCGCGGCCGACGCGGCCCAGGACATGAGCTGGACCTTCCTGGTCCGGGCCCGGCGCCGGGTGGCGTAGCGGCGCAGCGCGGCCGGGATGTCGCTCGCGGCGCCGAGTTCGGCGGCCAGCACGGCCGCGTCCTCGACGGTCTGGTTCGCGCCCTGGCCATGGTGCGGGAGCATCGCGTGGGCCGCGTCGCCGAGCAGCACGGCGGGCCCGCGGCTCCAGCGAGCCAGCGGCCGCCGGGCGAACAAGCCCCAGCGCGGGGACTGCGGGACGGCGCTGATCATCTCGGTGACCGCCGGGTGCCAGCCGGCGAACGGCTCGAGGTGCGCGCCGGGGTCGGCCTGGGTCATCCAGGCCGGCGCGGTCCATCTCGCGGGCCCGTCGATCACGGCCAGGAAGTTGATCAGGCGGCCGCCGTCGATCGGGTAGTGCAGCAGGTGGGCGCCGGGTCCCATCCAGAACTGGAGGGCGCCGGGGTCGGGCAGCCGCGGCAGCAGCTCGATCGGGACCAGGCCACGGAAACCCGAGGTGCCGGAGTAGACGGGCTCGTCACCGCCGGTCACCCAGTCCCGGACCAGCGAGTGCACGCCATCCGCGCCCACCACCACGCCGCCCTCGAAGACGGCACCCGACGAGCAGCTCACCCGCACGCGCTGGCCGTGTTCTTCCAGGCCTTCCGCGCGGCAGCTCAGGTGCAGGTGCTCGGGACCGAACGCGTCGCTCAGCAGCCGCTGCAGAGCGGCCCGGTGCAGGCCGATGAACGGCGCGCCGAACCTCTCCCGGTACCACCCCGGTCCGGGCGAGACCGCGATCGGGTGGCCGTCACGGCCGTCGCGGTGGATGAGCGCGGTCGGCTCGGTCGACACCCGGGCCAGGGCTTCGCCCAGGCCGAGGTGGTGCAGCACGCGTGTCGCGTTGGCCGCGAGTGAAACGGCCGCGCCGACCTCACGCAGTTCGGCGGACTGCTCGAGGACCTCGGCGACGATGCCCCGCCGCCGCAGCAGCAAGGCCAGCGTCAGCCCGCCGACTCCGGCTCCGATGATCACCACCGGCGGCTTACCTGACACCGCGGTTCCCCTCGTCCGCGGCTTCCCCCTGCGGCCGGAGCACGTCAGGCATGCGGCTTGCGGCCCCAGGCCGCGACGAGCAGGTGCGGCATCATCAGCGTGTCCGGGTCGGCGAGATGCGCGCGGACGGCGCGATCCAGTTCGTCGAGCTCCTGCTCGCCGCACAGCTCGTGGTCCAAGATAACGGGGCGCAGGCTACGCACCAGGTCAGGTATCAGCGTGCGGCGTGAGTGACCGACCTGGTACGCGGGGGCATGTATTGCGACCCCGACGTCTTGCAGCCCGGCCTGCCGGAACAACTCGGTCAGCCGGCGCCCGATGCGCAGATCGGCGCCCAGCCGCCCGTAGCTGAGACGGAAGATCTGGGTGAGCCGGTCCCAGGCCGGCAGCGACGGATAGCACAGCGAATGTTCGATATCAGGTTCCTGGCTGGCCACCCAGCCGCCGGGCCTGGCCAGCCGGACCATCTCGGCGACCACCTCGGCCGGGTCGGGGATGTTGACCAGCAGGGTCCGCGCGTGCACGAGGTCGAAGGAGCCGGGCGGCAGGCCGGTGTGCCTGGCGTTGGCCGTCACCACCTCGACGTCGGACAGGCCGAGGCCGCTGGCGTACCGGCGGGCCATCGCGGCGTGCGCCGGGTCGGCGTCGAGCCCGACCACGCGCCCGCCCGGCGCGACGGCGGCCGAGAGCAGGTCGAGGATCCCGCTCGGGCCGCAGCCGAGATCGATCGCGCTGTGCCCGGGCCGCAGGCCGATGCGGGCGAGCAGTTCGGTGCTCTGCGGGCGCAGCTCATCGGACTGGCGGCGCAGCCGGGAACTCTCGTCCGGGTTGCGGCCCAGCGTGTAGACGTCTGCTGCGTCCGGGCCGGCGGCTGTGGTCATGGTCATCCCCTGTCTGCCTGCTTGCTGAGCATCCTGGCCGGTGCGGCTTCCGGGCGGCCTACGGCGGGCTTACCGTTGACTTACCGGCGCCGGGATGGGATGTGGTCGGGGTGGAATTCGCAGTGCTCGGTCCGCTCGAGGTGACGGCAGGCGGCCGGTCACTGGGGCTGGCGGGCGCGCGCACCCGGGCGGTCCTGGCCGTGCTGCTGGCGCACGCCAACCAGGTCGTCTCCGCCGACCGGCTGATCGAGGAGCTGTGGCCCGGCCAGCCGGCCGATCGGGCCACCGACAGCCTGCAGGTCCGCCTGTCCGAGCTGCGCAAGGCGCTCCGCTCGGCCGGCGAGGCCGGCCGGCTGGTGACCCGGCCGCCGGGCTACCTGCTGCGGGTAGCGGCCGGCGAGCTGGACGCGCTGCGGTTCGAGCAGCTCGCCGCCGAAGGCGACACTGCGCTGGCCGCGGGCGATGCCGTCACGGCGGCGCAGCGCCTCGATCAGGCCCTGGGCCTGTGGCGCGGGCCTGCGCTGGCCGACTTCGACACGGTGCCCTCCGCCCGCGCGGAGGCCAGCCGTCTTGAGGAGCAGCGCCTCGCCGTGCTGGAGTCCCGGGCCGAGGCGCTGCTGGCCTGCGGCAGGCACCGGGAGCTCATCGCGGAGCTGGAGGCGCTCACCGCAGCCCATCCGCTTCGCGAGCGGTTCTGGTACCAGCGGATGCTCGCGCTGTACCGGTCCGGGCGCCAGGCTGACGCGCTGGGCGCCTACCGGGCGCTGCGCGACATCCTGGTCGCCGAGCTGGCCATCGAGCCGGGCCCTGAGCTGCGCGAGCTGCACGCCCGCATCCTGCGCCAGGATCCCGCGCTGGACGGCCCGGTGCCGGACCATGCGGCGCCGGGACCCGGCGCGGTGCCGCAGACCCGTTACGCGCAGACCAGCGACGGCATCCACGTCGCCTACCAGGTGATCGGCCAAGGCGAGCGGGACATGGTCCTGGTGCCAGGCCTGATGAGCCACCTCGAGCTGATCTGGGAAGACCACGAGACGGCCGACTTCTACCAGCGCCTGGCCAGGCTGGGTCGGCTGATCCTGTTCGACAAGCGCGACACGGGACTGTCCGACCGCGCGCCCGGCTCCATGTCGCTCGAGGAGCGGATGGAGGACGTGCGCGCGGTGATGCAGGCGGCGGGCTCGAGCCGGGCCGTGCTGTTCGGCTACTCCGAGGGCGCGCCGATGAGCATCCTGTTCGCGGCGACCTACCCGGAGCGGGTGACCGCGCTGATCCTCGCATCGGCCTCCGCCCGGTGGTTCCCCGCCCCTGGGTATCCGTGCGGGCAGGGGGCGCAGGAGATGTACGACGCGCTCCGGGATATCGCCGCGCACCGGTGGGGCCAGGGCGAGACCATCGAGTGGTACCTGCCCAGCCAGGCCCACTCGGCCCGCTCACGCCAGCTGCTCGGGCGGTTCGAGCGGATGGCGGTCAACCCCAGCGCCTTCCTCCGGCTGACTGCAGATGATCCGCGACATCGACGTCCGCGCGGTGCTGCCCGCGATCCACGTGCCCACGCTGGTGATCCAGCGTCTCGGCGACCGCATCACGCCGCCGTGCCACGGCCGTTACCTGGCCTCCCACATCGCCGGGGCCCGCTACTTCGAGCAGCCGGGGGACCATGCGCTGCGGTTCGCCGCGAGCGGAGACAGCGACGCGCTGGGCGCGGAGATCGCCGACTTCCTGGCCAGCATCTCGCCGCCCGGCGATCCCGATCGTGTGCTGACCACGATCTTGCGCACCGAGCCGGGCGGGCAGCGGACGGCGACCTCGAGCCGGGATCTGGTCCGCTCCCATCGGGGCCGCTTGATCACCGACGGCGCGGACGGCCTCCTCGCCACGTTCGACGCTCCCGGGCAGGCCATCCGCTGCGCGGCGGCCGTCCTGGCTGACGGGCGCCGCGGCCGGGATCCAGCTCCGCGCCGGGATCCACACTGGCGAGGTGGACCTGGTGGGCGAGGACATCAACGGCGCTTCGGTCCAGATCACCGACACGGTGGCAGCGCTGGCGCGGCCCCGGGAAATCCTGGTATCGCGAACCGTCAGGGATCTGGTGGCCGGATCGGGCATCACCTTCGCCGCGCGCGGTAGTTACCTGCTGGATGCCCCAGCCGAGGAATGGCCGCTGTTCGCGGTAACCGGTGTGCAGCATGAGGCTCAGCGGGCGGCCAGGCGGCGCTGGAGGTCGGCCCAGACCTCGGCGACCCGGCGGTCCTGGTCTTCCAGGGTGCCGGAGGTCTCGATGACGATGTCGGCCACGGCCAGCCGCTGCTCGCGGCTGGCCTGAGCCGCGAGGCGGGCCTCGGCCTGCTCGCGCGTCATCCCGCGGGCGCTGATCATCCGCTCGACCTGAACCTCCGGCGGGATGTCGACGACGATGACCAGCTCGACGGTGTGCGTGCGGTCGGCCTCGACCAGCAGCGGGTTGTCGTGCACGATGACCAGGTCGCCGGTGGCCGCCTTCCGGGCCGCTTCGTCCTCGTCGTCCATCCAGGCCCAGATCAGGGGGTGGAGGATGCCGTTCAGCTTGGCCAGGGCGGCAGGATCGCCGAACACGATCTCGCCGAGCCGGGACCGGTCCAGGGATCCGTCCGGGCGGATCACGTCGGGGCCGAAGGCTTCGGCCACCTGCGCGAGCCCGGGGGTGCCCGGTTCGACGACCACCCGCGCGCCGAGGTCGCCGTCGATGATCACGGCGCCGTGCGCGGCCAGCCGCTTGGCCACCTCGCTCTTACCAGACGCGATGCCCCCGGTCAGCCCGACCCGCAATACCCGGATTTGCCCTGCGTTCATGGCCATAGCGTAGGGGAAGCCGCCGGCGGGGGCCCGGCCAGGGGGGCAGGTCTGCGCCCCCCTGGCCCTGCCCGCAACGCAAAGCGGCACCCACTCGCGTGGGTGCCGCTTGCTGTCTAACTGGTCAGGACTGGCCGGACAGCCGCTCGCGGAGAGCGGCCAGCGCCTCGTCCGAGGCCAGCGTGCCGGTCGCCTCGGTGCCCGGGGTCGAGCTGGACGTGACCGCGCCGCCTGCGCCGGGCCGAGCGCCGCCCCGGCCACTGCGGGCCGCCCGCGGGGCGCCGCCCGCAGCCGCGCCTTCGGTGTCGCCCTCGCCCGCCGCGACCGCTTCCTCCTCGTCGGCCTTGCGGGACTCCTCCACCTGCTTGCGGTGCGCCTCGAACCTGGCGCGCGCCTCGGCGTACTGGTGCTCCCACTCCTCGCGCTGCTTCTCGTAGCCGTCCAGCCACTCGCCCGTCTCCGGGTCGAAGCCGTCCGGGTACTCGTAGTTGCCCTGCTCGTCGTAGGAGGCCGGCATGCCGTAGAGGGTCGGGTCGAAGTCGTCGCCGACCGCCTCGCCGATGGTGCCCTCGTTGGCCTGCTTCAGCGACAGGCTGATACGCCGCCGGTCCAGGTCGATGTCGATGATCTTGACGAAGATCTCGTCGCCCACCTGCACGACCTGCTCGGGGATCTCCACGTGCCGGTCGGCCAGCTCGGAGATGTGCACCAGGCCCTCGATGCCCTCCTCGACCCGGACGAACGCGCCGAACGGCACGAGCTTGGTCACCCGGCCCGGCACGACCTGCCCGATCTGGTGGGTCCGGGCGAACTGCTGCCACGGGTCTTCCTGGGTGGACTTCAGCGACAGCGAGACGCGCTCGCGGTCCATGTCCACGTCGAGGACCTCGACGGTGACCTCCTGGCCCACCTCGACCACCTCGCCCGGGTGGTCGATGTGCTTCCAGGACAGCTCGGACACGTGCACCAGGCCGTCCACGCCGCCGAGGTCGACGAACGCGCCGAAGTTGACGATCGAGGAGACGACGCCCTTGCGGATCTGGCCCTTGGACAGGGTGTTGAGGAAGGTGTGGCGGACCTCGGACTGGGTCTGCTCCAGCCACGCCCGGCGGGACAGCACCACGTTGTTGCGGTTCTTGTCCAGCTCGATGATCTTGGCCTCGATCTCCCGGCCCACATACGGCTGCAGGTCGCGGACGCGGCGCATCTCCACCAGCGAGGCGGGCAGGAAGCCGCGCAGCCCGATATCCAGGATCAGGCCGCCCTTGACCACCTCGATCACCGTGCCGGTGACGACGCCGTCCTCGTCCTTGATCTTCTCGATCGTGCCCCAGGCCCGCTCGTACTGGGCCCGCTTCTTGGACAGGATCAGGCGGCCTTCCTTGTCCTCCTTCTGCAGGACAAGGGCCTCGATGTGCTCGCCGGTCTTGACGACGTCGTGCGGATCGACGTCGTGCTTGATCGACAGCTCGCGAGAGGGGATCACGCCTTCGGTCTTGTAGCCGATATCGAGCAAGACCTCGTCTCGGTCGACCTTTACGACTGTGCCTTCAACGATGTCACCGTCGTTGAAATACTTGATGGTCTCGTCGATCGCGGCGAGGAATGCTTCCTCGGACCCGATGTCGTTGACCGCGACCTTAGGGGTCGAGCTGGCTTGCGTGGTGCTCGTCATGTGTGGGTTGGCTCCGGATACGGACAGGGAAGTTGTGGGATGCGCCGCACACTGTGCACCTCACGATGACCAGAGGACCTACCGGAACCAGCACGGGCCGACCACGGCACGCCCGGCGGCCGCTCGCACGGTCAGGCGACGTTATGTCGGGTGACCGCGACGGAACGCACGAGGACACGGCGCGCTGTTCAGGATATGAGAGCACGGTCCAGGGGTCAATTTAGGACCGGCCACAATAGCGTATCGGTCCCGCCGGACGGCCCCTGGAACCCGGCCGGCCACGCGGTCAGTGGGCGGCGTCGTCCCAGGTCCGGCCGGTCCCGACGGAGACATCGAGCGGCACCCGCAGCGCGGCGGCGCCGGCCATGGCGGTGCAGACCAGCTCGCGGACCTGGTCGTACTCGCCGGGGGCCACCTCGATGAGCAGCTCGTCGTGGACCTGGAGCAGCATCCGGGAGCCCAGCCCGGCGCCGGCCAGCGCGCTGTCGGTGGCCAGCATGGCCACCTTGATCACGTCCGCGGCCGAGCCCTGGATCGGCGCGTTCAGCGCCATCCGTTCGGCCATCTCGCGGCGCTGGCGGTTGTCCGAGGTCAGGTCGGGCAGGTAGCGGCGGCGGCCCATCATGGTCGCGGTGTAGCCGTCCATCCGGGCCCGGCCGACCACCTCATGCAGGTAGTCACGGACGCCGCCGAACTCCTTGAAGTAATCCTCCATCAGCACCCGCGCCTCGTCGGTGGAGATGCGCAGCTGCTGGGACAGGCCGAAGGCGGACAGGCCGTAGGCCAGGCCGTAGTTCATCGCCTTGATCTTGGCCCGCAGCTCGGGTCCGACCTCCTCGGGCGGCAGCCCGAACACCCGGGAGGCGGTGGCGGCGTGGAAGTCGTGCCCGGACTCGAACGCGGCGATCAGCGCCTCGTCGCCGGACAGGTGCGCCATGATCCGCAGCTCGATCTGGCTGTAGTCCGCGGTGAGCAGGCAGTCGTAGCCCGGGCCGACCACGAAGCCGCGCCGGATCTGCCGGCCGAGCTCGCTGCGGATGGGGATGTTCTGCAGGTTCGGGTCGGTGGAGGACAGCCGCCCGGTGGCCGCGATGGTCTGGTTGAACGTGGTGTGGATCCGGCCGTCCTCGCCGGCCATCGGGATCAGCGAGTCGACGATCGTCATCAGCTTGGACACGTCGCGGTGCCGCAGCAGGTGCTCGAGCAGCGGGTGCTCGGTCTGCGCGAGCAGGCTGGTCAGCGCCTCGGAGTCGGTGGTGTACCCGGTCTTGATCCGCTTGGTCTTGGGCAGGCTGAGCTCGTTGAACAGTATTTCCTGCAGCTGCTTGGGCGAGCCGAGGTTGAACTCGTGACCGACCACCGCGAACGCGGCCTGCTCGGCCGCCTTCACCTCGCCGTGCAGGGTCGCGGACATGCCCGCGAAGTGATCGATGTCGGCGGCGATCCCGGTGCGTTCCATCTTGGCCAGCACTGTGACCAGCGGCAGCTCCAGCTCCCGCAGCAGCGCGCCGGCCTCGCGGCGGTCCAGGTCGGCGTCGAGCGCGGCGGCCAGGGCCAGGGTGGCCTTGGCCCGCAGCACCAGCCCGGTGGCGACGTCGCGCTCAGCCGACCCGTCCAGCGTGAGCTGGCCGTCCGCGGGCTCCTCGCCGAGCTCCACGCCCACGTAGCGCAGCGTCAGGTCGGCCAGATCGAAGGTGCGCTGGCCGGGCAGCGCGAGGTAGGCGGCCAGCGCGGTGTCGCAGACCAGGCCGGCCAGGGTGAAGCCGCGGGCGCCGAACGCGTGCATGGGGCCCTTGGCGTCGTGCAGCACCTTGGGGTGGGCGGGATCGGCCAGCCAGGCGGCCAGCGCCCGCTCGTCGTCCTCGGTCAGCGCCGCGGGATCGAGGTGAGCCCCATGGTTGTCAGGGGCCGCGATGGCCACGGCGGTCAGGTTCCCCGTGCCGCGTCCCCAGGTCCCGGTCACAGCCAGGCCGGAGCGTTCGGCCGAAGAATGGGCGGCGAGCCAGGCCGCGACCTGTCCGGGCCCGAGCAGGTCGGCCACCACCTCCAGGGCCTGCCTGGCCGGCTGGGCCGGGAGGTCGGCCTGGTCGGGCGCGCCGACGGTGCCGATGAGGCCGTGCGGCAAGGTCTGGTACAGGCGGTCGCGCAGCACCCGGAACTGCAGGGTGTCGAACAGCTGGTGGATCGTCTCCCGGTCCCACGCGGTCGGCAGCAGGTCGCCGGGCACCGCGCCGACCGTCTCGGCGGGCAGGTCGGTGACCAGCGCGGTGAGCTGGCGGTTGCGCAGCACGTTGGCCAGGTGCTCGCGCAGCGCGTCGCCCGCCTTGCCCTTGACCTCATCCACCCGGTCGACCAGGGCGGCCAGCGAGCCGTACTCCGTTATCCACTTGCTCGCGGTCTTCTCCCCCACGCCCGGGATGCCGGGCAGGTTGTCACTCGGGTCGCCGCGCACCGCGGCGAAGTCGGGGTACTGGGCCGGGGACAGCCCGTACTTCTCCCGCACCGCGTCGGGGGTGAAACGGGTCATCTCGGTGATGCCGCGCCGGGTCATCAGCACCGTGACCCGGTCGCTGACCAGCTGCAGGGCGTCCCGGTCGCCAGTCACGATGAGGACGTCCATGCCCTCGTCGGCGCCCTGCGTAGCCAGGGTGGCGATGAGGTCGTCGGCCTCGTACCCGGGCGCCGACAGGCGGCGGATGCCCAGCGCGTCGAGCACCTCGAAGATCAGGCTGAGCTGGCTGCGGAAGTCCTCGGGCGTCTCGCGCCGGTTGGCTTTGTACTCCACCCACTGCTCGTGCCGGAACGTGGGCTCACCCCGGTCGAAGGCCACCGCGACGTGCGTCGGCTTCTCGTCGCGCAGCACGTTGATGAGCATCGCGGTGAACCCGTACACCGCGTTGGTCGGCTGGCCGGTGGTGGTGGAGAAGTTCTCGATCGGCAGCGCGAAGAACGCCCGGTAGGCCAGCGAGTGGCCGTCGAGCAGCAGTAGCCGATCCTGGGTCCCCGGTTCGTCTGACGCCACGTATTCGATCCTATGGGCCGAACGGGCCGTGGTGTTCCCGTCCGCCACCTCGGCCGGCGCACGCTGGGCAGCTATGACGTCACCGTCACGGATGCGGGCGGCCATCAGCTGCGCACGCCGCGGCTTACCTGCCTGATCAGGGCGGCCGGACCCGGCGACGGCGGTGACGGCTGCGGTCGCGGCAGTGAACTGCGAGTGACCGTCACGTAATGCCGGGTTGGCCACCCGGCAACCTGCCTTTGCGCCGTGTGCCTGCTGGTCGCTAACGTGGGGCCTCGAGCCCGGGGGGTCCAAGTAGAGAACGTGTCAGCCGGGGAAGGCCGGCACGGTACCAAAGGCTCCCCGGGCTCTTGATCGTTCCTGCCTAACTCAGTGCTTGCTACTCACTCGGGGCTCGGCGACTCGGCGGGGACGGCCATGCTGCCCTCGATGACCGCCTCGGCGACCGTGCGCATGGTGAGGCGGCGGTCCATGGACGTCTTCTGGATCCACCGGAACGCCTCCGGCTCGCTGAGCCCGTGCTGCGACTGGAGCAGTCCCTTGGCCCGGTCGAGCAGCTTGCGGACCTCCAGCCGGTCCCGCAGCGTGCCGACCTCGGCGTCCAGGGCGCGGATCTCGGCGAACCGGCTGACGGCCATCTCGACCGCGGGTACCAGGTCGGCCTTGGTGAACGGCTTGACCAGGTAGGCCATGGCCCCGGCGTCACGGGCCCGCTCCACCAGCTCGCGCTGGGAGAAGGCGGTGAGGATGACGACGGGCGCGAGGCGGTCCGCGGCGATCCGTTCGGCGGCGGAGATCCCGTCCAGGACCGGCATCTTGACGTCCAGGATGGCCAGGTCCGGGCGCAGGGCGGTCACGCGCTCCACGGCGGACTCTCCGTCGCCGACTTCGGCCACGACGGAGTACCCCTCTTCCTCCAGCATCTCCTTGAGGTCAAGGCGGATCAGCGCTTCATCCTCGGCGATCACGACGCGCAACAGGTTCTGGCTCACCCCATGAGGGTACCGTGATCCAGTAGATTGTGGTCAGGCCGCTCCCCGCATGATGAGTGCCGCCCCGGTAGACCAACGGCAGAGTCGATGCTCTCAAACAGCATGTAGTGTGGGTTCGAATCCCACCCGGGGCACCGTGAGAAAACATTCTTTGCGCATCTGGAGTTTTGTCAGTGGCCGCTGCCACAATACAACCATGTACAACAATGGGTGTGGCGTAATGCGCTCGCACTGATGGCAAAATGGCTGCAGCCTGCGAAGCATTAGCATGTCAACCGGAATCAACCGGGCGACGCTGCGTGAATGGCGCGAGAATCCGGCCCGGAGCGCCCACCTTGCGAGCCGAGTGTCCCCGATGCGCTGATCGGGCTACGCTCCCGCAGCCGCATGCTGACGACGCGTACCTGCTGGGCCTCTACCTGGGTGACGGCCGCATAAGCCGTGCGGGCGCGAAGGACAAGGAGGTGTGGAAGCTCCGCATTATGGGCGGGGACTCGTGGCCGGGTCTCATCCGGGAGGGCCAGCGCGCCATGCGCTCGATCCGGCCCGGCCACAAAGTCAGCACTGCGCAGAAGCCGGGCTGCGCCGAGGTCTGCAGCTGCTCCCGGCACTGGCCATGCCTGTTCGCGCAGCACGGGGCGGGCCGGAAAGATTTGCGGACGATCGAGCTGCAACCGTGGCAGCGCGTTATTGTGCGGGCGTATCCCGGGCAGCTGGCCCGCGGGCTGTTTCACTCCGATGGCTATCGGGGAATTAACCGCGTACATGGGCATCTCGCGGATGGCGGCCGGTGGCAGGAGTATCCGCGATATATGTTTACCAATGAATCCCGGGACATTCTCCGGGTCCGTCGGGGCGAAGTACTGACGCGGCCGGGTCAGGGGGGCCCGGGGATGGGGTAGGGGATCAGGACGGCGGTGATGTTGTCGGCGCCGCCGGCCTCGACCGCGAACCGCACCATGTCGTTCGCGGCGCCGAGCGGGTCGGTCAGCGCGCGGGGCAGGGCGAGCCGGGCCAGTTCGGCCGCGTCGGGCCGGTAATTCCACAAGCCGTCGGAGCAGAGCAGCAGGACCCCGGGGCCGGGCGGGGTAAACCGCTCCACGTGGGGCGCGCGGGCCGGGTCACCGTCCAGGTCGGCGGCCTCCGCGTCGAGCCAGCGGGTCAGCACGTGCGCGTGGGGCAGGGCCATGGCCGCATCCTCAGTGGCCAGGCCCGCTTCGACCATGCCCTCGGCCACCGAGTCGTCGCGGGTGAGCTGCGCGGACTCGGCCTCAGACTCGGACTCGGCCGGGGCCAGCCAGTAGGCCCGGCTGTCACCGAGCCAGCACAGGGTCACCTGGTCGCGCGCCGCCACCGCGGACAGGAACGTCGTCGCCGACCGCTCGTTCTCCGGCTCGCCCAGCCCGGCCACCGATGCGCGGGCGGCCGCCACCGCGGCCACGCAGGCTTCGGCCAGGTCGGCGGAATCCCGGACGGCCTCGAGCAGGACCGGCAGGGACGCCCGGGCGGCGGCCTGCGACGCCTCGTCGGGCCGGGGCGAGGAGGAGACGCCGTCGCAGACCACGGCCACGACCACGAGGCCGCCAGGGGTCTGCTGCGACCCGAGAGCCACCGCGTCCTCATTGCGGAGATGCCGCAGGCCCCGGTCGGTGACTCCGGCGGCGGGGCCCAGGTCGACCTCGGCATGGTCGGACGTGGGCGGCACGTTGATCATGTCGCCCACGTTAGTGCCCAGGTCCCCGCGCTACGAATCACGGCCCGTGAGACCTAGCCGCGGTGAACCGTGATCGCTGTCCAGCCACCGAGGTTGATGCGGTCGCCGTCGCAGAGCGGCACCTGGACCCCGGTCGGGATCTCGGTGCCGTTGACGAGCGTGCCGTTGGCCGAACCGGGATCCAGCACCGCCCAGCCGCCGTCCGGCGTGGCGATGAGCACGGCGTGCAGGCGGCTGATGCCCGGATCGGCCGGTGGCCCGGTCAGGTCGATCTCCGGGTCGACGCCGCGGGACACGCTGCGCCGCCCGATCTGCATCTGGCGGCCGGCCAGCGGGAACCGCCGCTCGGCGTAACCACTGGGCAGCGAGACGACGGCCCGGTCGGGGCCGTGCGCGGCCTGGACGGCGTCGTAATAGAGAGGGTCGCAGGACACCACGGCCGTCCAGCCGAGCGGCGCCCAGGGCGGCGGCGGGGATGAGCGCGGCGGCGCCGCAGGGGGTGGCGGCCACGGCACGGGCGCGGGCGGGGACGAGAACGACGCAGCGGACGCGGGCGGCGGAACGGGGGTGGCAGGCGCCCACGGCGGCTGGACGGCGAACTTGTAGCCGCAGGTCTCGCAGAACAGACCGACCCTCGACGTGCCGCACCTGGGGCAGGGCTCGCCGCCGGGGGGCCAGATCGCCATCGGTGCCTCCTGGTAACTCCGCTTCCCCAGGGCCGCCTCCCAGCCGCCGACCGGGATTCACCTCGGTAACGCCGGTATCCGCGGGATGGGACGGGTGGTCGGATGAGGGGGTTGGCCGGAGAACGGGGCCAGCGGGAAGGGCGCGAGCACCGCCGTGATGTTGTCCATCCCCCCGGCGCCGAGCGCGAACTTGACCAGCTCGGCCGCGGCCGCCAGCGGGTCGGTGAGCGCGACCGGCAGCGCGAGCGCGGCCAGGGCCGCCGCTTCGGGCTCGTAATTCCACAGCCCGTCGGAGCACACCAGCACCACGCCGGGCCCCGGTGGCTCGAACCGGGCGACATGGGGCCGCGGCTCGGCCACGTCGGCGCCGAGCCAGCGCGTGATCACGTGCGCCTGCGGAGACGCCAGGGCTTCCGCCTCGCCCAGGACGCCCCGTGCGACCAGCTCCTCAGCCAGTGAGTCATCCGTGCTGAGGCGAGCCGGGCCGGGGCCGTCGGCGCTGAGCCAGTAGGCGCGGCTGTCTCCCAGCCAGCACACGGTGACCGCGCCGGTGTCGATGACCGCCGAGATGTAGGTGGCGGACGGCGCGTCGCCCGGCGAGCCGAGCCCGGCCAGGGCCTGGTGGGCGGCGCGCACCGCGGCCAGTGAGGCCTCGGCCGGGTCCTCGCCGCGCCGGGCCGAGGCGAGCAGCGCCTGTACTGAAACCTGCGCGGCGGCCAGCGACGCGTCATCCGCCCGCGGGGAGGTGGACACTCCGTCGCAGACGACGGCGATGGCCACCGGGCCGCCGGGGGCGTCAGCCGTGGCCAGGGCCATGGCGTCCTCGTTGCGCACGTGGCGCAGGCCGCGGTCGGTTACCCCGGCCAGCAGCCCGAGGTTCAGCTCGGCATGGTCACGGCCGGACGGCGGCTGGGCACTGACCGTCCCTGGGATCAGCTCAGTCCCGCATGATTCGCAGAAGCTGTCCTCGGCGCCGACCGGCGCCCCGCACGACGGGCAGGCGCCCGCGGCATCGAAGTCACCCGTCGCCTCAGGGCCCTGGTCCGCCATGCGCGCTCCCCCGTCATCGGAACCGACGTGCCATGACGTTCCTATAGGTCAGCCATCGCGATCCTACTCGCGGCGCACCGTGATCGTGGTCCAAGCGCCGAGGTTGATCTGGTCCCCGTCGTGCAGCGGGATCAGGTCCCCGGCCGCTATCTCGCGGCCGTTGAGCGACGTGCCGTTGGCCGAGCCGACGTCCAGCAGCGCCCAGCTGCCGTCCGGAGCGGGCAGGAGCACGGCGTGCAGCCGGCTGATGCCCGGGTCCGCGGGTGGCTCGGACAGGTCTATCTCCGGCTCGACGCCGCGCACCGCGCTGCGCCGTCCGATCCGCATCCGCGTCCCGGCCAGCGCGAAACGCCGTTCGCCCAGGCCGGCCGGGAAGGGCAGGGCCGGGCCTGCGGGCGGAGCCTTCATCTGCATCTGGTCGAAGTACGCCCGGTCGGCCGTGACCACGACCGACCAGGTGGTCGGGGTGAATTTCGGGATGGGGGCCGTGGCCGCGACATGGCCGACGGGCGGCGGGGCGGGCGAGACCCCGGACGACGGTGAGACGCCGGACGACGGTGAAACCCCGGACGACGCGTGGAGATCCTCCGGGGGGACCGGCTCTGGTGACCTGAACCAGTCGCGGAACTCGGGGCTTTCAGGGGGCGAGGGCGGGACGGCGGACCACGACGTCATGGGAGACGGTGCGGAGACGCGATGCTCAGGCGCCGGGGAAGGCTGGGATTCCAGCTGGAGGCCCGGTTCCGGCTGGGGCTGCGGTTCCGGCTCGGGCTGGGAGCCGGGCTGGCGGGCGAGAGGCCCGCGGACCCGGAAGCCGCACCGCGCGCAGAACTGGCCCGGGCTCGGATTGCCGCACCACGGGCAGGAGTCATCGCCGTCCCCGGCCGGGCGCGGCGCGCCCGCGTGGTGCTTGCCGACGACGCGGCCCGGACCGGTCGCCGGCTGCGCGGCGATCGGCGCACCGCAGACAGTGCAGACGTCACCGGTCTGCGAGTCATGACCGTTTGGACATACCGTCATATATCGTTCCGTTCCCCAACCACCCGGCATGTCAGGCCCCTTACCCCCTCAGATTATGAGCCTGCGGGCAATTCGCCCGGTAAATCAGGAAAGCGGACGCGCGGTAGGCGGAATCGGCGCAGGCAGCTGGGCCGTCCCGCCCAGGTAGCGGTCGACGGCGGCCGCGGCGCTGCGGCCCTCGGCAATGGCCCAGACGATCAGCGACTGACCGCGGCCCATGTCGCCGGCCGTGAACACGCCCGGCACCGAGGTCGCGTACTGGTCGTCCCGATCGACGTTGCCGCGGGCGTCGACGGCCACGCCGAGCTCAGTGAGCAGTCCGGGCCGCTGCGCGCCGGTGAAGCCCAAGGCGAGCAGCACCAGGTCGCAGGCCAGCTCACGCTCGGTACCTGGCACCGGCTGGAAGGCCTCCGCATCGGCCAGCTGCAGCGCCCGGACCCGCCCCGCGTCGTCGCCGAGGAAGGCCAGCGTGGCGGTGGCGTAAGCCCGCTCCCCGCCTTCTTCGTGCGCACTGGAGATGCGGTAGATAATCGGGTAGGTCGGCCAGGGCTGGTGGCCGGGCCGGCCTTCGGGCGGGCGGGGCAGGATCTCAAGCTGGGTCACCGACGCCGCGCCCTGCCGGTGGGCGGTGCCGAGGCAGTCCGCGCCGGTGTCGCCGCCGCCGATGATGACCACGTTCCGCCCGCGGGCGGTGATCGCCGGGTCGTCGCCGTGGGTGACCGCCCGGTTGGACAGCGGCAGGTAGTCCATGGCCTGGTGGATGCCATCCAGCGGCCGCCCGGGCAGCGGCAGGTCACGCGGCACCCGGGCGCCGCCGCACAGCACGATCGCGTCGAAGGCGGCCCGCAGCTCCTCGGCGGTGACGTCGGTCCCCGCGTCGACACCGCAACGGAAGGCGGTGCCTTCGGCGCGCATCTGGTCAAGCCGGCGGTCCAGGTGCCGCTTCTCCATCTTGAACTCGGGGATGCCGTATCGCAGCAGGCCCCCGGCCGCGTCGTCGCGCTCGAACACGGTGACCGCATGACCGGCCCTGGTCAGCTGCTGAGCGGCCGCGAGCCCGGCCGGCCCCGAGCCGATCACCGCCACGGTGCGGCCGGTCAGCGCGGCCGGCGGCCGGGGTGCCACCCAGCCGGACGCGAACGCCCGGTCGATGATCTCCACCTCGACCTGCTTGATCGTGACGGGGTCGGCGTTGATCCCGAGCACGCAGGCGGCTTCGCACGGCGCTGGGCAAAGCCGCCCGGTGAACTCAGGGAAATTGTTGGTGGCGTGCAGGCGGTCGGCGGCCTCCTGCCAGTCGTGCCGCCAGACCAGGTCGTTCCACTCAGGGATCAGGTTGCCCAGCGGGCAGCCACTGTGACAGAACGGGATGCCGCAGTCCATGCACCGCCCCGCCTGCCGCTCCAGCTGGCTGGCCGGGAACGGCTCGTACACCTCACGCCAGTCATGCAGCCGCAACTCGACGGGACGACGGGTCGGGGTCTCGCGAGGGGTGGTCATAAAACCCTTCGGGTCAGCCATGCCACGTCCTCCCTAGCCGTGCGCCGCGGCCATGACGGCCTCGTTGACGTCGCGGCCCTCACGCTCGGCCTGCGATGCGGCGGACAGCACTCGCTTGTAGTCCTTCGGCATGATCTTGGTGAACCGGGTGGGGTCCCAGTTGGCCAGCAGCTTCGCCGCCACGGCAGAACCGGTTTCCGCGTAGTGACGCTCCACCACCTCACGCAGGAACCTGGCGTCACTGTCCTCCAGCGGGTCGAGGTCGACCATCTCCTGGTTCACCCGCCGGACCTGGAGGTCCAGGACGTAGGCGATGCCGCCGGACATGCCGGCCGCGAAGTTCCGCCCGACCGGGCCGACGATCACCACCCGGCCCCCGGTCATGTACTCGCAGCCGTGATCGCCGATGCCTTCGGCGACCGCGAGCGCGCCGGAGTTGCGGACGCAGAACCGCTCGCCGACCACCCCGCGCAGGAAGATCTCGCCGGCGGTGGCGCCGTAGCCGATCACGTTGCCCGCGAGGACCTGTTCCTCGGCCGCGAACGGGGACGCAGCCGGAGGCCTGACGATGAGCCGGCCGCCGGACAGCCCCTTGCCCAGGTAGTCGTTCGCGTCGCCGGACAGCCGCAGCGTGATGCCGCGCGGCAGGAACGCCCCGAACGACTGCCCGGCCGACCCGGTGAAAGAGATGTCGATGGTGTTGTCGGGCAGCCCTTCGCCGCCCCAGCGCTTGGTCACCTCGTAGCCGAGCATGGTGCCCACGGTGCGGTTCACGTTCCTGATCGGTAGCTCGAGCCGGACCGGGCGGCCGTCGGCCAGCGCCCCCTCGGCCAGCTGGATGAGCGTGTTGTCCAGTGCCTTTTCCAGGCCGTGGTCCTGGCCGGTGACGCAGCGGATGGCGGTCCCTTCCGGCAGCTCCGGGGCGTACAGCACCGGGGACAGGTCCAGTCCCGAGGCCTTCCAGTGCTCCACCGCGAGCGCCGTGTCCAGCAGGTCCACCCGGCCCACGATCTCCGCCAGCGACCGGAAGCCCAGCCGGGCCAGGTACTCCCTGACCTCCTCGGCGATGAACTCGAAGAAGTTGACCACGAACTCCGGCTTGCCGCTGAAACGCGCCCGCAGCTCGGGGTTCTGGGTCGCCACGCCGACCGGGCAGGTGTCCAGGTGGCAGACCCGCATCATCACGCAGCCCGACACGACCAGCGGCGCGCTGGCGAAACCGAATTCCTCCGCGCCGAGCAGCGCGGCGATGATCACGTCCCGGCCGGTCTTCAGCTGGCCGTCGGCCTGCACGACGATCCGGTCCCGCAGCTTGTTGCGCAGCAACGTCTGCTGGGTCTCGGCCAGCCCGAGCTCCCAGGGCGCGCCGGCGTGCTTGAGCGAGGTCAGCGGGGCCGCGCCGGTGCCGCCGTCGTGCCCGCTGATCAGCACCACGTCGGCGTGCGCCTTGGACACCCCGGCGGCCACGGTGCCCACCCCGACCTCGGCGACGAGCTTGACGTGCACCCGCGCCGACGGGTTGGCGTTCTTCAGGTCGTGGATGAGCTGGGCCAGATCCTCGATGGAGTAGATGTCGTGGTGCGGCGGCGGCGAGATCAGCCCGACGCCCGGCGTCGAATACCGGGTCTTGGCGATCCACGGGTAGATCTTGACCCCGGCCAGCTGGCCGCCCTCCCCCGGCTTGGCCCCCTGCGCCATCTTGATCTGCAGGTCGTCGGCGTTGACCAGGTACTCGCTGGTGACGCCGAACCGCCCGCTGGCCACCTGCTTAACCGCGGAGCGGCGCAGGTCGCCGTTGGGCTCGGGCGTGAACCGGTCCGGGTCCTCGCCGCCCTCGCCGGTGTTCGACCGGCCGCCCAGCCGGTTCATGGCGATGGCCAGGGTCTCGTGCGCCTCGGCCGAGATCGAGCCGTAGGACATCGCCCCGGTGGCGAACCTCGGCACGATGGCCTCGACCGGCTCGACCTCGTCAATCGTCAGGGAGTGCGGTGCTTGCGTCTCCGGATCGACGCCGCGGATCCGCAGCAGGCCGCGCAGCGTCATCAGCTGCCGTGACTGGTCATCGACCAGCGACGTGTACTCCTTGAAGATCTCATATCGCCGGCTGCGGGTGGCGTGCTGCAGCTTGAACACCGCTTCCGGGCTGAACAGGTGCGGCTCGCCGTCGCGGCGCCACTGGTACTCCCCGCCGGTGGCCAGCCGCCGGTAGTCCATCCCGGCGGGATCGGCCAGGGCCAGGCCGGTCCGCTGCTCGATCTCCGCGGCCAGGGCGTCGAAGCCCGCGCCGGACAGCCGTGAGGTGGTCCCGGCGAAGCAGGTCTGGATCACCTCATGACCCAGGCCGATGGCCTCGAAGATCTGCGCGCCGGTGTAGGAGGCGACGGTGGACACGCCCATCTTCGACATGATCTTCAGCAGGCCCTTGTTGAGGGCCTTGAGCAGGTTGGCCTCGGCCATCTTCTCCGATACGCCCGCCAGCAGGCCGCGGCGCACCAGGTCCCGGACCGACTCGACGGCCAGGTAGGGGTTGACCGCCGCGGCCCCGTACCCGACGAGCAGCGCCACGTGATGGCACTCGCGCACGTCCCCGGCCTCGACGACCAGCCCGGCCCGGGTCCGTGACTTCTCCCGGATCAGGTGATGGTGCACCGCCCCCGTCAGCAGCAGCGACGGGATCGGGACGGATGCGGCGTCGTGGCCCCTGGGGCGGTCGGAGAGGATGATGAGGCGGGCGCCGGACCCGATGGCGGCGGAGACCTCGGCGCAGATCTCGGCCAGCCGGGCCCGCAGGCCGTCGCCGCCGCCGCGCGGGTCGTAGCGGCCGTCGACCACGTGCGAGCCCAGCCCGGGCAGGTTGCCCTCCTCGTTGATGTGCACCAGCTTGGCCAGGTCCTGGGCGCCGATCACCGGGTAGGGCAGCACGATCTGGCGGCAGGAGGCCGGACTCGGTTCCAGCAGGTTCTGCTCGGGACCGGTGGTGGTGCGAAGCGAGGTGACGAGCTCTTCCCTGATCGCGTCCAGGGGCGGGTTCGTCACCTGGGCGAACAGCTGGCTGAAGTAGTCGAAGACGAGCCGCGGCCGGCTGGACAGCACGGCCAGCGGCGTGTCGGTCCCCATCGATCCGACGGGCTCCGCACCGGACCGTGCCATGGGGGTCAGGATGACCCGCAGCTCCTCTTCGGTGTACCCGTGCATCCGCTGCGACGTGATCAAGTCGGTGTTTTCCCCCGGGGGGCAACCACCCTCCGGGAGGTCGTCGAGGTGGACCAGGCCGGCGTGCAGCCACGCTTCGTACGGGTGCTCGGCGGCCAGGGAGGCCTTGACCTCCTCGTCTTCGACGATCCGGCCGGCCACGGTGTCGGCCAGGAAGATGCGGCCGGGCTGCAGGCGGCCCTTGCGGACCACGGCGGCGGGGTCGATGTCGAGCACGCCCACCTCGCTGGCCAGCACGACCAGGCCGTCGCGGGTCACCCAGTACCGGCCGGGGCGCAGGCCGTTGCGGTCGAGCACCGCGCCGATGACCGAGCCGTCGGTGAAGGCGATCAGCGCGGGGCCATCCCACGGCTCCATCAGCGCGGCGTGGAACTGGTAGAACGCCCGGCGCTCCGCAGGCATCTCGTCGTGGTTCTCCCACGGCTCGGGGATCATCATGAGCACCGAGTGCGGCAGCGACCGGCCGCCCATGTGCAGCAGCTCCAGGCACTCGTCAAAGCTGGCCGAGTCGCTGCCGGTCTCGTCGAGCACCGGGAACAGCCGCTCGATGCCCTGCCCGTCCTTCGAGGGCGGGATCAGGGCGCTGGCCAGCATCGCCTCGCGGGCCCGCATCCAGTTGCGGTTGCCCCGGACCGTGTTGATCTCGCCGTTGTGCGCCACGTACCGGTACGGGTGCGCCAGCGGCCAGGAGGGGAACGTGTTGGTGGAGAACCTGGAGTGCACCAGGGCCAGCGCTGAGACGTAGCGGGGATCGGACAGGTCGGGGAAGAACGGCTCGAGCTGAGGCGCCGACAGCATGCCCTTGTACACGATGGTCCGCGGCGACAAGCTGGAAAAGTACACTCCGCCCTCGTGCTCGGCCCGCTTGCGCAGGCAGAACGTCATCCGCTCGAGCTCCAGGCCCGACTCGCCGTTCGCGCCCGCGACGAACAGCTGGGCCAGCTCGGGCAGCACCGCCCGGGCGCCGGCCCCGCAGGCCTCGGCGTCGTACGGGACGTCGCGCCAGCCCAGCACGCTCAGTCCCTCGGCCGCGGCGAGGCGTTCGATGGTGGCGGATACCACGGACCGTTCGGCCGAAATGAAGGCCAGGCCGGCCGCATAGGAGCCTGGTCCGGGCAGCGGGAAACCGCAGACGGCGCGGAGGAACGCGTCCGGCACCTGGGTGAGGATCCCGGCCCCGTCGCCGGTGCCCGGGTCGCCGCCCTGCGCGCCGCGGTGTTCCAGGTTGCAGAGCACGTGCAGGGCACTGGCCACCACATCATGACTGCCCCGGCCGGACAGGTCCGCGACAAAACCGACGCCGCACGCGTCATGCTCAAAAGTGGGGTCGTAAAGGCCAGACGCCGCCATGCGTTCTCCTGTCGTCTCGATAACGCCGCATCCCGCCCGGGACGACACTGGCCCTGTTACATAGACATTACAGCACCGGAAGAATCGTCTACCAGATCAGTTTTAGGATACGTCCTCGCTGGTCGCGCGCCCCTTGCCCGGGTCAGGTATAGACCAGCCACGGCGGCCGCGACGACCGCGGCGCCGGCGAGCAGGCCGCCCAGGACGCCGGGGATATGCGGCATGGGCCCGATAAGCAGCGGTTCCACCCGGGAAGGGCCTGAGGCGCAGCACGCGGTGGCCCGCACGAACGTCCGGAAGGCGGCGTAATTCTCGTAACCGGGCAGCCGGCCCGGGCGGCCGGCTATCCGGCACGTAGTCCATGATCATGGGTCGTCTTGGACGCCCAGCGGCCCTTTCGGCCCGTGATCATGGTGCGTGCTTTTTGCGGACGGCGGCGGCGAGGTCGGCGGCGAGGTCGGCGGCGGCGCGGGTGCCCGCGGCGGGCTGGCCGGCGTCGGCGGCTTCGAGCAGGCGGCGGACGAAGGCGGAGCCGACGATCACGCCGTCCGCGAACTCGGCCACCTGCGCGGCCTGGGCGCCGTTGCTCACCCCGAGGCCCACCGCCACCGGCAGGCCGGTGTGCGGGCGGATCCGCTGGACCAGGCCGGCCGCGTCGCCGCTGACCGCATCCCGGGTGCCGGTGATGCCCATCAGCGAGGCGGCGTAGACGAAGCCGCGGCAGGCACCGGCGACAATGGCCAGCCGCCGCCCGGTGGAGCTGGGGGCGGCCAGGAACACCCGGTCCAGGCCGAAGGCGTCGGAGGCCGCCAGCCAGGCGCCCGCTTCCTCGGGCGGCAGGTCGGGGGTGATCAGCCCGGAACCGCCCGCGGCGGCCAGGTCCCGGGCGAACGCGTCCACACCGTACTGGTCGACCGGGTTCCAGTAGGTCATGATCAGCACCGCGACGCCGGAGGCGGCGACCGCCTCGACGGTGCGCAGCACATCGCCGACATGGGTGCCGGCCTGCAGGGACCGGTGCACGGCCTCGGCGATCACCGGGCCGTCCATCAGCGGGTCGGAGTACGGCAGGCCGATCTCGATGATGTCGGCCCCGGCCCCGGCCATGGCCCGGGCGGCCTCGATGGCGCCGTCGACGGTGGGGAACCCGGCGGGCAGGTAGCCGATCAGGGCGGCGCGGCTGTCGGCGCTGGCCTTCCCGAAGGCGGTCGCAACGGGGCTGGCGCCGGTCACAGGCCGAACCACTTCGACGCGGTGTCGACGTCCTTGTCGCCCCGGCCGGACAGGTTGACCATGATCAGGGCGTCCGGGCCCAGCTCGCGGCCGACCTCAAGCGCGCCGGCCAGCGCGTGGGACGACTCGATGGCCGGGATGATGCCCTCGGTCCGGCACAGCACCTCGAAGGCGTGCATGGCCGCCGCGTCGGTGATGGCGCGATAGCTGGCCCGGCCGGTTTCCATCAGCCAGACGTGCTCGGGGCCGACGCCCGGGTAGTCCAGGCCGGCCGAGATGGAGTGGGTGGCGCGGGTCTGGCCTTCGGCGTCCTGGAGCACGAAGGTCCGCATGCCGTGCAGGACACCCTCGGAGCCGCCGGTCAAGGTCGCGGCGTGCCGGGTGGTGTCCAGGCCGTCGCCGCCGCCCTCGCAGCCGATCAGGGCGACCCCGGTGTCCGGGATGAAGGCGTGGAAGATGCCGATCGCGTTGGAGCCGCCGCCGACACAGGCGATGACCACGTCCGGGAGCCTGCCTTCCTGCCGCAGCACCTGCTCCCTGGCCTCCAGGCCGATGATCCGCTGGAAGTCGCGGACCATCATGGGGAACGGATGCGGGCCGCCGACCGAGCCGATGCAGTAGTGCGTGTAGCCAACCGTCGTCACCCAGTCGCGGAAGGCCTCGTTCATGGCGTCCTTGAGCGTCCTGGTGCCGTTGGTGACCGGGATGACCTCGGCCCCGAGCATGCGCATCCGGGCCACGTTCAGCGCCTGCCGCTGCGTGTCCTCCTCGCCCATGTAGACCACGCACTCCAGGCCGAGCAGCGCCGCCGCGGTGGCGGTGGCCACGCCGTGCTGCCCGGCGCCGGTCTCGGCGATGACCCGGGTCTTGCCCATCCGCCGGGCCAGCAGGACCTGGCCGAGCACGTTGTTGATCTTGTGGGACCCGGTATGGGTGAGGTCCTCGCGCTTGAGCAGCACGGTCGCCCCGCCGGCCTGCTCGCCGAACCGCCTGACCCGGGTGAGCAGGGTCGGCCGGCCCGCGTAGTCCTTGAGCAGGCCGTCAAGCTCGGCGCGGAACGCGGGATCGCTGCGGGCCTGGGCGTAGGCGTCGTCGAGCTGGTCCAGGGCGGCCATCAGCGCCTCGGGGGCGAACCGCCCGCCGTAGGCGATGCCGCCCGCCGTGAAGTGCCCGGCGACATCCGGGACGGGGGCGATGTCGGGCTCAGCCGGTCCGGCGGTCATCCGCGCTCCCCGCGCAGGGCCGGGTGCGAGCCGGCGGTGACCAGGTCGGCGACGGCGCTGCGCGGGTCCTTCCCGGTGACCAGGCTCTCGCCCACCAGCACCGCGTCCGCACCGCAGGCGGCGTAGGCCAGCAGGTCACGCGGCCCGCGGATGCCGGACTCGGCGATCTTCACGATTCCCTCCGGGATCCGCCCGGCCAGCTGGCCGAAGATCTCGCGGTCGACCTTGAGCGTGGCCAGGTTGCGCGCGTTGACGCCGATGACGGTCGCGCCGGCCTCCAGGGCCCGGTCGAGCTCGGGCTCGGCGTGCACCTCGACCAGCGGCAGCAGGCCGATCGAGGCCGCCCGCTCGACCAGCGAGACCAGCGCGGCCTGCTCCAGCGCCGCGACGATCAGCAGCACCACGTCCGCGCCGTGGGCGCGGGCCTCCCAGAGCTGGTAGGAGCTGACCACGAAGTCCTTGCGCAGCACCGGTACCTGTACCGCCCGGCGGACCGCGCTCAGGTCGTCCAGCGACCCGCCGAAGCGCCGTTGCTCGGTCAGCACGCTGATCACCTTGGCCCCGCCGGCTTCGTAGTCCGCGGCCAGGGCGGCCGGATCGGCGATCTCGGCCATCTGCCCGCGCGACGGGCTGGCCCGCTTCACCTCCGCGATGACGCTGACGCCTTCAGCCTTCAGGGCGGCCAGCGCATCCCGCGGTGATGGCGCGCGCCGCGCCATCTCCTTCAGCTGGTCCAAGGAAACGTGCTGCTGCCGGTCGGCGAGATCGGCACGCACGCCGTCTAGGATCTCGTCGAGCACACTCACGCGGCTGCTCGTCCCCTCACACATCGGTGCTGTTGCCGTCCGATGCTAACCCGGCCGCCCTGTGCCATTGTGACTGCCCCCCTCGAATCGGGCCGCGCCGCTGGCCGGCCGCGGCATCATCTGGACCCACCTTCGCCGCGCGCCTCAGCATTCCAGCACGTACCCTGCGCCGCGGACCGTCCTGATGGCCCAGGCCGGGCCGAGCTTGGCCCGGAGCTGGGCGATGTAGACGTCGGCGGCCCGGTCACCCGCCGCCTGGCGGCCCGCGGCGGCGAGCAGCTGGCGTCGTGATACGACCCGGCCGGGATGGTCCAGCATGATGGCCAGCACCGCGAACTCAGCCGGGGTCAGCGGCACCTGGCGGTCGTCGGCCACCGCGGTCCGGCTCGCCCCCTCCAGCCGCAGCCCGCCCCGGCCGTGGTCGGCCAGCGCTCCCCGGGGCGGGCTGGCCGTCCGCTCCGGGTGGCCCAGCTCGCGGACCAGGGTGACCAGCTCGCGCGGGCTGAACGGCCGGGCCAGCCAGCGCCGGCCAGCCGCCTCGTCGCCGCGGCCGGCCAGCCCGCGGGGCCGGGGGGCCCTGGCGTTGGCCAGCAGGAAGATGACCGGGGTGCGCAGGGCCCGGCGGATGCGCCTGGCGTCCAGGCCCGGCATGGTGAGGTCGATCACCGCGGCGTCATCCGGCCCGCCGGTCAGCTCGGCCAGCGTCGGCTCGGGGCTGGTGACCAGCCGGACGTGCAGCCCCTCGCGGCGCAGGTAGCGAGCCGACATCTCGGCCACCTCGGGCTCGTGCTCGGCGAGCAGGATGGAGGCCGGGCCGGGCTCACGACGGCGGTCCGCCACCGGGCTCGTCGGTGCGGCCCGGGCCCACGGTGCTGTCCACGGCGGGGCTGTCCACGGCGGGGCTGTCCACGGTGCTGTCTTCGGTGGGGCTGCCCACGGTGCCGTCTTCGGTGGGGTCCAGGTTGCGGCTCAGCGATTCCCAGATCGACGCGGAGTCGGCGGCCGGCTGGGCCCTGCCGCTGGCCCGGACGATCGAACCGGGCCGACATGACCGGCCAGCGCGGGCCGTGCCACGCGGCGGCCAGGCCCGCGAGGATGATGGCCACGGCACCAGCCACCGCGGCCGCGCGCCAGGGCAGGCCGGTCATGACGACGTGCCCCACGGAACCCGCGATGACGATGGCATGCGACGCGCCGCCCGGTGACGCGCCGCTGGTGGTCGACCCGCCGAGCGCGCCGGCCGCGGCGCTGGACTGGGCCGTGGCGAGCACGGACGAAGCCGACACCCCGGCCCCCGCGGCCGCCGCCGCGCCCGCGCCCAGGGCGGCCAGCAGGACCCCGGCCACGCGCCGGGCCGCGGACCTGGTGGCGATCACGGCGGCCAGGCAGGCCAGGGCGGCCAGGGCCAGCGCGCTGGCCAGCGGGACGAGCTGCTGGCCGGTGACGGAGATGTCCTGGGCGGGCAGCGGCCGCGGCGGGACGAAGATGGCCTGCGCCCAGGTCTGCCGGACGGCCAGCACGACCAGCCCGGCGCCGACCGCGCCGAGCAGCAGCACCAACCCGAATTCCCTGCGCATGCCGGGCTATTGCTCCTTGAGCAGCACGTCGGCGTCCCAGCAGGTCCGGTCGCCGGTGTGGCAGGCCCCGCCGACCTGGTCGACCTTGACCAGCAGCGCGTCGCCGTCGCAGTCCAGGGCGACCGACTTGACCCATTGCTGGTGCCCGGACGTCTCGCCCTTGACCCAGTACTCCTGGCGGCTGCGCGACCAGTACGTGCACCGGCCGGTGGTCAGGGTGCGATGCAGGGCCTCGTCGTCCATCCAGCCGAGCATCAGCACTTCGCCGGTGTTGTACTGCTGGGCGATCGCGGCGATCAGCCCGGCGGGATCCCGCTTCAGCCGCGCGGCGATGGCAGGGTCGAGCATCGCTCCCTCATTTCGTGATGACTTCAGCCAGGGTAGCAATGCGTTTACCATCTGGCCGCCTACGATCAGCAGGTGAGCTATTCACGAGACGAGCGCCTGGCCCTGAGCGCGCTGCTGGCGGAGACCGGGCCGGACGCGCCGACGCTGTGCGCCGGGTGGACCACCGGCGACCTGGCTGCGCACCTGGTCCTGCGGGAACGGCGGCCCGACGCCGCGGCCGGCGTCATAGGCGGCCCCCTGGCCGGGTACACGGCACGGGTGCAGAGCCGGATGCGGCGGCGGATACCCTTCCCCGAGCTGGTGGCGATGTTCAGGTCCGGGCCGCCCAGGCTGTCCGTGATGGCCCTGCCCGGCATGGACGAGCGGACCAACGCCGTCGAGTACTTCGTGCACCACGAGGATGTGCGCCGTGCGGTCCCGGACTGGGAGCCGCGGGAGATCGGCCGGGGCCAGTCCCGGGTCCTGTGGCACCGGCTGCGGACCGCGCGATTGATGCTGCGCAAGGCTCCGGTCGGGGTGGAGCTGGCCCGGGATGACGCGGAGGCCGACGGCCGGACCTACCGGATCACGGCCAAGAACGCGACCCCCGCGGTGACCGTGATCGGCAGCCCGGCCGAGCTCACCATGTGGGTGATGGGCCGCACCGGCGCGGCCCGGGTCCGCTTCGACGGGACCGAGGCGGCGGTGGGCCAGCTCACCGGGACGAAGTGGCGCTAGCTAGCGGCCCATCTCGCGCTTGAGCTTGGCCAGCTCGTCGTCGATGTCGGCCGAGCTCGGCGCGCTGCGCCGCGGCTGCTGGGCCGGCACGGAAGGCGTGTAGGGGTCGACCTCGGCGCGCGGCAGCGACTGGGGGGAGTCCTGGTCGCGGACCTCGTGCTTGGCCCGCTTGCTCGAGACCTGCTTTCCGGAGCGCGCCACCTTGATCGCGACCACGACCGCGCCCACCACCAGCGCGGCAATCACGAGCTCCATCACCGCGTGAATGACGAACCCCACCACCGAGCCGACGACCAGGAACGCGATCAGTATGCCGCCTGCGATGGCGGCGAGTTTGAACCAGCGCATCCGCCGCGTCCTCTCTAAAGGTCCCCGAGACCAGCTCTCAGTTCAAGATATTACCTGACTGCGCGCGTCCCGGGCGGACGCGGATACTCTCCTGCCCGGGACGCGAATAATCTAATGCCATGCATGCACTCGGCATAGACATCGGCGGCAGCGGCATCAAGGCGGCCCCCGTCGACGTGGACACGGGCAAGCTGCTCGCGGAACGGCAGAAGATCGACACGCCGCGTCCCGCCGTTCCCGACGCGGTGGCCGGCGTGGTGGGCGAGCTGGTCGCGGCGTTCAGCTGGTCCGGCCCGGTGGGCATTACTTTTCCCGGCGTGGTCACCGACGGGGTGACCAGGAGCGCAGCCAACCTGGACCCGGCGTGGATCGGGCTGGACACCGCCGCGCTGCTCGGCCGGGCGGCCGGCCAGCCGGTCCGGGTGCTGAACGACGCCGACGCGGCCGGCGTGGCCGAGATGACGTTCGGGGCCGGGGTCGGCGAGCTGGGCACCGTGCTGATGGTGACCTTCGGCACCGGGATCGGCAGCGCGCTGTTCACCCGGGGCGTCCTGGTGCCGAACACCGAGTTCGGGCATGTCGAGCTCCGCGGCCACGACGCGGAGAGCCGCGCCTCCGAGCGCGCCAAGAACCTGCACGACCTGAGCTGGGGCAAGTGGGCCGAGCGGGTGGAGGAGTACCTGCGGCACATGGAGGCGCTGCTCTCACCGAGCCTCATCATCGTCGGCGGCGGCATCAGCCGGCAGTCCGACAGGTGGGTGCCGCGGCTGACCGGCATCCGCGCCCCCATCGTGCCCGCGGCCATGCACAACGACGCCGGCATCGTCGGCGCCGCGATGTCCACCGCCAGCGGCGCGGCCCCCGGCACCTCCGACCTCAGCGGAACCGGCCACGGGCAGCGCTCGGGCACGGATGGCTGATGAGCAACAGCAGGCGGGAGAGCGCGCGGGACAGGCTCGCGCGGGACAGGGCCGAGCAGGCCCGGAGCCGCCGGCGCCGCCGGTGGCTGACCGCGGCCGGCGCGGCCGTGATCGTCATCGCCGCGGCGGTCGGCATCACGCTGGCCGTCAGCGGCGGCGGACAGACGGCCGCCGGCCAGCCGCTGGCCCCGCTGAGCACGCTCGGCTCCCTCCAGCCCGCGCCCGCACCAGGCCCGCTGGGTCCCGAGGGCGTGCCGGTCCCCGCGGCCGCCGTGCTGGCCAGCACGGCCACGGTGGCGTCTGGCCAGGCGGTGGACGGCATCAGCTGCCAGACCGACGAGCAGACGCTGTTCCACATCCACGCGCACCTGACCGTCTTCGTGAACGGCTCGGCCCGGCAGGTCCCGGCGGCCATCGGCATCCCCGGAGCCCAGGCCACCGCCACCCCGCAAGGACCGTTCATCGAGAGCGGCACGTGCTTCTACTGGCTGCATACGCACGCCGGTGACGGCATCATCCACATCGAATCCCCGGTCACCCGCACCTACACCCTCGGTAACTTCTTCGACGTGTGGGGCCAGCCGCTCAGCCCGGACCGGGTCGGCCCGGCCACCGGCCCCGTCGTGGCCATCTACAACGGGCAGGTGTACCAGGGCAACCCGCGGGACATCCCGCTGACCGCGCACGCGCAGATCCAGCTGCAGGTCGGCACCCCGCTGGTCGCGCCGCAGCAGATCACGTTCCCGTCCGGCCTGTAACCGGACGGCGTGGCCCGCGGCGTGCAGCGCGCTCTTGACCTGGCCGATGCGCAGCGCGCCGAAGTGGAACACGCTGGCGGCCAGCACCGCGTCCGCGCCGGCGTCCACCGCGGGAGCGAAGTGCGCCAGCGTGCCCGCGCCACCGCTGGCGATGACCGGCACCGTGACCGCGGCCCGCACCGCCCGGATCAGCTCCAGGTCGAAGCCCGCGGTGGTGCCGTCCGCGTCCATCGAGTTCAGCAGGATCTCCCCCGCGCCGAGCTGCACGCCGCGGCGCGCCCAGGCCACCGCGTCGATCCCGGTGCCGGTCCGGCCGCCGTGCGTGGTCACCTCGAAGCCGCTCGACTCGCCCGGCGGGAGGACTCCGCCTGATCCCCCCGCGAGGGGCCCCGCGGCCCGGCGCGCGTCCACGGACAGCACGACGCACTGCGACCCGAACCGCTGCGCGGCCTCGGACAGCAGTTCGGGCCGGGCGATGGCGGCGGTGTTGAGCGAGACCTTGTCCGCACCGGCCCGCAGCAGCCGGTCCACGTCCGCGACGCTGCGCACGCCGCCGCCCACGGTGAGCGGGATGAAGACCTGCTCGGCGGTCCGCCGTACCACCTCGAGCATGGTCTCCCGGCCGCCGCTGGACGCGGTGATGTCGAGGAAGGTCAGCTCGTCGGCGCCTTCGGCGTCGTAGCTGGCGGCCAGCTCCACCGGGTCGCCGGCGTCCCGCAGCTCACGGAAGTTGACCCCCTTGACCACCCGGCCCGCGTCCACGTCCAGGCAGGGGATGACCCTGACGGCGACGCTCATCCGTTTGCCTCGGTGGGCGCCGCCACCGTGGCCAGGGCTTCCTCGAGGGTGAAGGCACCCTGGTAGAGGGCAGCGCCCACGATCGCGCCTTCCACGCCGAGCGGGACCAGCGAGGCGATGGCGAGCAGGTCATCCAGGCTGGACACTCCCCCGCTGGCCACCACGGCCGCGGCCGTGCGGGCGCAGACGCCGCGGAGCAGGTCCAGGTTCGGGCCGCGCAGCGTGCCGTCCTTGAGCACGTCGGTCACCACGTACCGCGCGCAGCCCTCGGCGTCCAGCCGGTCCAGCGTCTCGTGCAGGTCACCGCCCTCGGCGGTCCAGCCGCGGGCGGCCAGCCGGGTGCCCCGGACGTCCAGCCCGACGGCGACCCGCTCCCCGTGCCGGGCGATCACCGAGCGCACCCAGTCGGGGTTCTCCATGGCCGCCGTGCCGATGTTGACCCGGGCGCAGCCGGTGCCCAGCGCGCGGGACAGCGAGTCGTCGTCCCGGATACCGCCGGACATCTCCACCGCGATGTCGAGCTTGCCCACCACCTGCGCGAGCAGGTCCGCGTTCGAGCCGCGGCCGAACGCGGCGTCCAGGTCCACCAGGTGGATCCAGGATGCGCCGGCCCGCTGCCAGGCCAGCGCGGCCTCCAGCGGGTCGCCGTAGCTGCGCTCGCTGCCGGCCACGCCCTGGACCAGCCGCACCGCGCGCCCGTCCGCGACGTCCACGGCGGGCAGCAGAATCAGATCGCTCACAAGGTCCCCAGCCAGTTGGACAGCAGGACGGCGCCGGCGTCGCCGGACTTCTCCGGGTGGAACTGGGTGGCCCGCAGCGTGCCCTGCTCGGCGGCGGCGGCGAACCGCTCGCCGTGCTCGGTCCAGGAGATCAGCGCGCCCGCAGCGGCCAGGTCACCGGCGCCGGCGGCGCGCAGCGCGTAGGAGTGCACGAAGTAGAACCGGGTCCCGGCGGGGATCCCGGCGAACAGCGCCGAGCCCGGTGCCGCGGCCACGGTGTTCCAGCCCATGTGCGGCAGCACCCCGGCGTCCAGCCGTTCCACCGTGCCCGGCCAGGCCGCGCAGCCCTCGGTCCGCCCGTCTTGGCCCGGGGGGCCCACCCCGCCGGATCCCCCCGGCGCTTCCGCGCTCGCCGCGAACAGCACCTGCATGCCCACGCAGATGCCGAGGACCGGGCGGCCGAGCTCGAGCCGCCGGGCGATCAGCTTGTCGCCGCCGACCGCCCGCAGCCCGGACATGCACGCCGCGAACGCGCCGACCCCGGGCACGGCGAGCCCGTCGCACTCCAGCGCGGCGTCGGCGTCCGCCGTCACCGCCACATCCGCGCCGACCCGGGCCAGCGCCCGCTGCGCCGAGCGCAGGTTCCCCGACCCGTAGTCGAGCACCACCACCTTCGGCGCCATTTACAGGACGCCCTTCGTGCTCGGGATGCCGCCTGCCCGCGGATCGGGGGCGGCCGCGGCGCGCAGCGCCCGCGCCACCGCCTTGAACTGGGCTTCGACGATGTGGTGCGGGTTGCGGCCCTCGATGACCCGGACGTGCAGGCAGATCCCGGCGGCGAAGGCCAGCGACTCGAAGATGTGCCGGGTCAGCGTGGTGTCGTAGCTGCCGATCAGCGGGGCCATCCCGTCCGGCTCGCGGTGCACCACGTAGGGCCGCCCGGACAGGTCGACCGCGGCCTGCACCAGCGTCTCGTCCAGCGGGATCAGGGCGCTGCCGAACCGGGTGATGCCGCTCTTGTCGCCGAGCGCCTCGCGCAGCGCCTGGCCGATCGTGATGGACGTGTCCTCCACCGTGTGGTGCGCGTCGATCTCGGTGTCGCCCTTGGCCCGCACGGTCAGGTCGAGGCAGCCGTGCTTGCCGAGCTGGGCGAGCATGTGATCGAAGAACGGGACACCGGTGCTGACCTCGGTCAGCCCGGTGCCGTCCAGGCCGAGCTCGACCAGGATCTGGGTTTCCCGGGTGACCCGCTCCACCCGCGCCGTCCTGTTGGTCATGACTGGAGCACCTCGCTCAGCGCGTTGCGGAAGGCGGCCATCTCCTCCGGCGTCCCGACCGTGACCCGCAGCCAGCGCGGCGGGCCGACCTCGCGGACCAGCACGCCGCGGTCCAGCAGGCCCTGCCAGACGCCGCGGCGGTGCTCGAACGTGCCGAACAGCACGAAGTTCGCGTCCGAGTCCGCCACCTGCAGCCCCTTGCTTCGCAGCCAGCTGACCAGGCGATCCCGTTCGGCCCGAAGAGCCGTGACGGTGGCCAGCGGCTCGGCCGCCAGCGCGAGTGCGGCCCGGGCCACCGCCTGGGTGACCGTGGACAGGTGATACGGCAGCCGGACGACCAGCAGCTTCTCGACCACGTCCGGCGCGGCGGCCAGGTACCCGACCCGGGCGCCGGCCATGGCGAACGCCTTGGACATGGTGCGGGTGACGACCAGGCCGGGGTGGCGCGGCAGCAGGGTGAGCGCGCTGGGCGTGCCCTCGCGGGCGAACTCGGCGTACGCCTCGTCGATCACCACCAGGCCGGGTGCCGCAGCACAGATCGCCTCGATGACCTCCATGGGGGCGGCGGTGCCGGTCGGGTTGTTCGGGGAGGTCAGGAAGACCAGGCTCGGCTGGGCCTGCCTGATGGCCCGGGCGGCCAGCTCCGGGTCCAGGCGGAAGTCCTCGTCGCGCTCCACGTCGATCCAGCTGGTGCACGTGACCCGGGCGATCAGCGGGTGCATGGAGTAGCCGGGCTCGAAGCCCAGCGCCCGCCGGCCGGGGCCGCCGAAGGCCTGCAGCAGCTGCTGGATGACCTCGTTGGACCCGTTGGCGGCCCACAGGTGGCGGCCGGTCAGCCCGTGCCCGAGATAGTCGGCCAGGTCCTTGCGCAGGTCGACGGCGTCCCGGTCCGGGTAACGGTTCAGGGTCGCCGCCGCCTGCGCCACGGCGTCGGTCACGGCCCGCTGCAGCGCGGGACTGGGCGGGTAGGGGTTCTCGTTGGTGTTCAGCAGGACCGGCACGTCGATCTGCGGAGCCCCGTACGGGTGCAGGTCTTGCAGGTCGGGCCGAACGGGCGGTGGTGCGTCGGCCATCTATCCCGGCCCGCTTTCCCGCGGCACGCGGACCCGGACGGCTTCGACGTGCGCGGCCAGGTCCTCGGCGCCGCCCAGCGCGTCGATCAGCGGCGCGGTCCGGGCCAGCGCGGCCTGGTCGCATTCGATCACGTTGACCAGCTTGAGGAAGGGGAAGACCGACAGCCCGCTGGTGTGCCGCGCGGTCCCGCCGGTCGGCAGCACGTGGTTCGACCCGGCCAGGTAGTCCCCGAGCGAGACCGGCGCGTACGGGCCGGCGAAGACCGCGCCGGCGTTGACGACCCGCGCCGCGAGCTTGGCCGGGTCACGGGCCTGGATCTCCAGGTGCTCGGGCGCCCAGGCGTCGCTCACGGCCAGCGCCGCGTCGAGGTCGTCGACCAGCACGCAGGCGGACTGGGCTCGCAGCGCCGCCCGGACCCGCTCGTGGTGGCGGGCGGCGGGCACCATGCGGTCGAGCTCCCCGGTCACTTTCGCGGCCAGGCTCTCGTCCGTGGTGATGAGCAGGCAGGCGGCGAGCTCGTCGTGCTCGGCCTGCGCGATCAGGTCGGCGGCCACGAAGGCCGGGTCCGCGGTGTCGTCGGCGATGACGGCCACCTCGGTCGGGCCGTTCTCGCCGTCGGTGCCGACCACACCGCGCAGGATCCGCTTGGCCGCGGCGACGTAGACGTTGCCGGGGCCGGTGATGACGTCCACTCCAGCGCAGTCTTGCGTGCCGTAGGCGAACATGGCGAGCGCCTGGGCGCCGCCCACGGCGTGCACCTCCCTGATGCCGAGCAGGGCGCAGGCGGCCAGCACCGACGGGTGCGGCAGGCCGCCGCGGCCGGCCTGCGGCGGGGAGGCCACGGCGACCGAGCCGACGCCGGCGACCTGGGCCGGTACGACGTTCATCACCACCGAGGAGGGATAGGCCACCAGGCCGCCAGGCACGTAGACCCCGGCCCGCTGGACCGGGACGAAGCGGGCGGTGACGGAGAGGCCTTCGGTCACCTTGGTGGTGCTTTCCGCCGGGAGCTGGGCCTGATGCACCTGCCTGGTGCGGCGGACCGCCTCTTCCAGAGCCTGCCTGACCTCCGGATCGAGGGCCCCGAGCGCCTCATCGAGCGCGGCCTGCGGCACCAGGGTGGTGGGCAGGTCGACGCCGTCGAACCGGACGGTGTACTCGCGCACCGCCTGCGCGCCGCGGTGCCGCACGTCGTCGCATACGGGGCGGACCAGGGCAACGGCGGCCTCGACGTCGGTGGCGGCCCGGGGCAGGACCCCGGCCAGGGCGGCCCGGCTGAGCCGTCCGGGTTCGCGCCCGCGCAGGTCGATACGGGAAATCACGCGCCCAGTCTACGGAGAGCGCGGTTCCGGCGGCTCACCTGTCCACATGCCGGACGCGGCTTCTTCCCTCGCTGGCCGGCGGCCGCCGCTCTCGGCCAGCAGGATGACCCCCGACGTGCACAACGGCCAGAGCGCGAGCGCGCTCTTGGCGCCCAGCGCGAGCGAGGCGTGGAAGGAGGCCCCGGTCGGGCTGGACGCGAGCAGGTGCTGGTAGGTACCCAGCCCGATGTTGTCGCCCACCCACAACGCGGCCAGCGCGGCGGCTACCGCGCCGAGGACCAGCCCGGCGGCGGCCGCCGGCCCGGCCCGGCGGACCAGGAAGCGGTAGCCGAGCACGCCGGTGATCAGCCCGCCCACCGCGGTGATCAGGACGAACCAGGCGTCGGCCACGATGAACGCGCTGCTTTCTGCGCTGATCAGCTCCGCCTCGCCCGGCGCGATCTCCCGCAGCAACGGCGTCGGCGCGACCGCGACCCAGATGAGCCCGGCCACGGCGCCGAGCAGCACACTGCCCGCCAGCGCCATGAGGAAAGCCGCCAGTCGCCCGTTCGTCAGACCTCCCCGGTTGCCGGGTCACTCCCGCACGATGGTACTCGTCGGGTGCGTGGGGGCTGGAGGGCGTGCGCTCAGGCAGCGCCTGGCGGCGGCGGGTTAGGGGCTTCCCTGGGATTCTGGGGGGCGTTCATGTTTTTGGGGGTTTTAGGGGCCTTTGTGGGCCTTTGGGACGGCTGGGCGGCGGCGCCGGGTGCGGCTAATAACCGGAAATTTCGGCAGGCCGGGAACTGCGTCTCGTTTAGCCAGTCCTGACGGGGTAGTCGAATCTGCGCTTCGACCCTCAACTGGAGGTAATCATGTCGACCGGAGCAATCATCGGCATCATCATCGCTGTCATTATCGTGGCGGCTATCGTCGTGGTTGCCTCTGCGCAGCTGCGGCGGACGCGCATACGACGCCAGTTCGGTCCCGAATACGACCGGCTGGCCCAGGAGATAGGCCCGAGGAAGGCCGAGGCCGAACTCACCGCGCGGCAGCGGCGGGTGAACGCGCTCGATATCCGTCCCCTCTCGGCTCAGCAGCAGGCCAGGTACAGCAGCGACTGGGCCGTGATCCAGGAGCAGTTCGTCGACACGCCCGCCGAGGCCGTGACCGCGGCGCGCACGCTGATCTGGGAGGTCATGGGGGACCGCGGCTACCCGGTCAGCGACACGAACGCCAGCGTCGAGGCGCTGTCCGTCCATCACGCCCGCTCTTTCCAGGGCTACCAGCAGACCCAAGCTCTCCCCGTCGAATCGGCGACCACCGAGCAGCTCAGGGGATCGCTGATCCACTATCGCGCGCTGTTCGAAGATCTGACCGGCCTACAGGAAGGTCCGGGGCAGCCTGGCCGCGAGCGCGCGGCAGATTCCCGCGCCGCGGAGGGTTCCGTGGCCGCGGATGGCCGCGTTGTGGCCAGCGACAGCCGCATCGCGAATGACGGCGACGTTGCCGCCGAGAACACCAATCCCACCGCGGACACTCCCCGATAGGCCGACGGGCCGATAGCCCGACGGGCCGATAGGCCCATGGGCCGATACGCACCAGGCAGCGCGATAGGCATCAGATAGGAAGGGTGGATCCCTATGACGCAGGACCAGACCGGCCAGGCCCAAGGCACTGGCTACGTCGACCGCGGACAGGCCGTCCCGGACGATGAGACGGATGTCTCCCAGACCGAGCAGTCCGGGGCAGTGACACGGCTGAAGAAGGTAGCCTCCGCGCTGCGCGGAGACCGGCCGGATCAGGCGGTGCCGGATCAGGGGGGGCCAGATCAGGCGGTGCCGGGCCAGACGGTGCCGGATCAGACCGTGCCGGATCAGACCGTGCCGGATGAGATGGCCATGACGACCCCGGTCCAGCAAGGCCAGAGCGGATCCTGGGCGGCGGAGCCGGCCGAGGACGGGGCGGTGAACAGCACGGCTCGTGAGGACGAGATGAACAACGGAGAATACGCGGACGCGACCCGCCCGAACGAGGTGGGTGCGGTGCGCAGCCCGCAGGCTGCGGGCCGCGACTACGAGGTCGAGCAGGGCAGGACCGAGATGACCCGCAACCAGGACGCCGCCCCGGCGGACCCTTCGATTCCCGGTTCGGTCACCTACGACACGACCTCGCCCGCCGACACCGCTGGTACCGCCCCGGCGCCGGGGTACGCGAACCAGGCCGGCACGGCGGCCGGATACGGCAGCCAGGCCGACACCGGGACCGCTCCCAGCAGCTCCCCTGGGATGACGACCCAGGACTATGGCAGCCAGCAAGCCGGGACCCGCTCCGGCTACGGCAGCGAGGCCGACACTGCGACCGGGCGCGGCACCCAGGGCGACATCGCCTCGGACCCGCAGGGGCTGACCGGCAGCAGGCCGGGCGTCACCGGAGCCGGCCCCGCTGATGTCGCCGCGACCGACGCCGCCGTCGGCAGCGCCGCGGCGACCGGCGCCACGGCGAGCGGAGCGGCAGGAAGGCATGCGGCAGGGGCCGAGGATGCCGGGCTCAGGCCCGGTGAGGCCACGGACAGGCTCGGCGACTTCGGCGACATCGCCTTCGGCAACTTGCTTCCGGATGCCGAGCAGTACTCCGCGCAATGGCAGCAGATTCAGTTCCGTTTCGTGGACGACCCGCAAGGCTCGGTGACCGAGGCCGCTGAGGTTATCTCGCAGGTGACCTCGAAGCTGGAGGCTGCGATCCAGGAGCGGCAGCAGGCCATCGAAGAGCGGCAGCGGGCCATCCAGGAGCGGGCGAGCGCGCTACGCGGCAGGTGGGGCGAGGGCTCCAAGGCTGACACTGAGACCCTGCGCGAGACGCTGCGCATGTACCGCGTGTTCATGGACCAGCTCGTCGGGTCGTCGACCACGTGACGCCGTGAGCCGGTTAGCGCACGCTAACCCACGCAAGCAGGGCCGAGTAGCTGCTTCAGGTCGCCGATCAGGGCGGGTGAGGCAGCTACTCGCAGTTTGTCGTCAAGCCGGACGACCGTGGTCCGCTCATGGCCGCGCAGCTTCAGGTGGACCTCGGTCGTCCCCGGGTGGGTGATCAGCACCTCCCGGAGCCGTTCCACGACCGGCGGCACGCACCTGGCGACGGGCATGGACACCACGAAGGGACCGGAGGCGTCGACCGACAGGTCGGGCAGGGTCAGGTCCATGGCGATCAGCTTGGGCACGTCATCCCGGCGGTCGAGCTTGCCCTTCACCACCACCACGGCGTCCTCGGCGATCGAGGTGGCGTACAGCTGGTAGGTCTGCGGGAAGAACAGCACCTCGATCGCCCCGGCGAGGTCCTCCAGCGTGGCGGCGGCCCACTGGTTGCCCTGCTTGGTTACCTTGCGCTGGACACCGGACAGGATGCCGCCGACCTTGACGATCTGCGCATCCGACCGGTCCCCCGTGCGTGGCCGCGCCTCGGTGTCTTCCGCGGTCAGATCGGCCAGTGAGCAGTCGCTCTCCCGGGCGATGATGTGCTCGATGCCGAACAGCGGGTGGTCCGAGACGTACAGCCCGAGCATCTCCCGCTCGAAGTTCAGCAGCGTCGGCTTGTCCCACTCCCCGGCCGGCACCGGGACGTCGAAGACGGCCTCGGCCTCGGCGTCGCCGCCGAACAGCGAGTCCTGCCCGATCGCCTCGTTGCGCTTGATGTCGATCACGGCGTCGACGGCCTGCTCGTGCACGAGCACCAGGCCCTTGCGCGCGTCCCGGAACGAATCGAACGCCCCCGCCTTGATCAGCGACTCGATCACCCGCTTGTTGCACACCACCAGCGGGACCTTGCGCAGGAAGTCTGTGAAGCCGCTGAAGTGACCCTTCGACTTACGTGCCGCGATGATCGCGTCCACCACGTTCGCGCCCACGTTGCGGATCGCCGCCAGGCCGAACCTGATGTCGGTGCCCACCGCGGCGAACGTCGCCACCGACTCGTTGACGTCCGGCGGCAGCACCTTGATGCCCATCCGGCGGCACTCGCTCAGGTACAGCGCCGACTTGTCCTTATCGTCGGCCACCGAGGTAAGCAGCGCGGCCATGTACTCGGCCGGGTAGTTGGCCTTCAGGTAGGCGGTCCAGTACGCGATCAGGCCGTAGGCAGCGGTGTGCGCCTTGTTGAAGGCATACCCGGAGAAGGGGACCAGGACATCCCAGACGGCCTGGATGGCCTTGTCGGAGTAGCCGCGCTCCCGGCAGCCCTGCTGGAACGGGACGAACTCCTTGTCGAGGATCTCCTTCTTCTTCTTGCCCATGGCGCGGCGGAGCAGGTCGGCCTGCCCGAGCGTATAGCCGGCCAGGATCTGGGCCGCCTTCTGCACCTGCTCCTGGTAGACGATCAGGCCGTAGGTCGGCTCGAGCACTTCCCGCAGCGGTTCGGCGAGCTCCGGGTGGATGGGCGCGATCTCCTGCTGGCCGGTCTTGCGCAGCGCGTAGTTGGTGTGCGAGTTCACGCCCATCGGGCCGGGCCGGTAGAGGGCGATGACGGCGGAGATGTCCTCGAAATTGTCCGCTTTCATCAGCCGCAGCAGGGACCGCATCGGGCCGCCGTCCAGCTGGAACACGCCGAGGGTGTCGCCGCGGGCCAGCAGCTCGTAGCTGGGCTTGTCGTCCAGCGGCAGGCTGAGCAGATCGATCGAGACACCCCGGTTCTTCTCGATCGCCGCGACCGCGTCGGCCATAATCGTCAGGTTGCGCAGGCCGAGGAAGTCCATCTTCAGCAACCCGAGGTCTTCGCAGGTCGGGTAGTCGAATTGGGTGATGATCGCGCCGTCGGTATGCCGGGTCCAGACCGGGATGTGGTCGGTAAGCGGCTCGGCGGACATGATCACCCCGGCTGCGTGGACGCCGGGCTGGCGGATCAGCCCCTCGATCCCCCGGGCGGTGTCGATGACCTGCTTGACCTCGGCCTCGTTCTCATAAAGAGAGCGGAGCTCGCCGGCTTCCTTGTACCTGGGGTGCTGCTCGTCGAAGATCACCGACAGCGAGATGTCCTTGCCCATCACGGCAGGCGGGAACGCCTTGGTGACCCGGTCCCCCAGCGAATATGGGTGGCCGAGCACACGGCAGGAGTCCTTGATCGCGGCCTTGGCCTTGATCGTGCCGTAGGTGATGATCTGCGCCACCCGGTCCGAGCCCCACTTCTGGGTCACGTACCTGATCACGTCGGCCCGGCCACGCTCGTCGAAGTCGATGTCGATGTCGGGCATGGAGATGCGTTCGGGGTTGAGGAAGCGCTCGAAGATCAGGCCGTGCACCAGCGGGTCGAGGTCGGTGATGCCCATCGCGTAGGCGACGATCGAGCCCGCCGCGGAGCCGCGGCCCGGGCCCACCGCGATGCCGTTGTTCTTGGCCCACATGATGAAGTCGGCCACCACCAGGAAATAGGCCGGGAACCCCATCTGGCAGATGATCTGGATCTCGTACTCGGCTTGCCTGCGCCGCTCATCGTCGTACCCGTCCGGATACCGGCGGTCCATTCCCTTCCACACCTCGGCGCGGAACAGCTCCTCCTCGGACTCGAAGCCGTCCGGGATGGGGAACCTGGGCATCAGGTTGCGGAATTCGAACATCCCGGTGGTGTCGACCCGGTCGGCGATGAGGAGCTGGCTGTTACGGCACCCCTCCTGCCACAGGTCGCTGCTGTCCAGCTGGTACATCTCGGCCGCGGGCTTGATGAAGTAGCCGGTGCCGTCGAACCGGAACCGGTCGGCGTCGGCCAGCGTCTTGCCGGTCTGGATGCACAGCAGCATGTCCTGGGCCTGGGCGTCCGGCTCGCGGGTGTAATGCGAGTCATTGGTGACCACCGGCGGGATGCCGAGCTTGCGGCCGATCTCGGCCAGGCCGTCGCGGACCCGCCGCTCGATGTCCAGGCCATGGTCCATCAGCTCCAGGAAGTAGTTTTCCTTCCCGAAGATGTCCTGCCACTCGGCCGCGGCCTTGAGGGCCTCGTCCTCCTGGCCGAGCCTGAGCCTGGTCTGCAGCTCACCGGACGGGCAGCCGGTCGAGGCCATCAGGCCCTGGCTGTGCCCGGCGAGGAGCTCCTTGTCCATCCGGGGCCACTTGACCAGCCATCCCTCGGCGTAGGAGCGGGAGGAGAGCCGGAACAGGTTGTGCAGGCCCTGGTTGTCCTTGGCCCAGATCGTCTTGTGCAGGTAGGCCCCGGCCGCAGAGACGTCGTCCTTCTTCTGGTGCGGCTGGCCCCACAGGACGCGGTTGGTGTTGCCGCGCGATTCCGGCGCGACGTAAGCCTCGATCCCGATCACGGGTGTGATGCCCACGTCCTTGGCCTGCCGGGCGAATTCCGCGGCACCGAACATGTTGCCGTGGTCGGTCATCGCCACGTGCGTCATGCCCTGGCTCTTGACCTCCGCCATGAGGTCCTTCAAGCCGCGCGGCGCCGTCGAGCATGGAGTACTCAGTGTGCACGTGCAGGTGGGCGAACGGCTGAGTGGACTCTGCCATGATGAACCGCCTCCTCAGGGCACGCTGCGCAGCGCACACTGCCCTGCGTAGCCCGGCCTCGGGGCGGCGTGCGGCCTCATCAACTCGGTGCTTGCCACCCTAGTGGAGTGACGCCCGGGGCGTCTGGTTGCCGCGCCGGCTTGGTCCGGTCGGTCCTGAATGTCCGTTTCAGTTGGTCGCATAACCGCCACGCAGACTAGGCATCCAGTCCTGCGGCTCGATGACCCACTTCAGGGGCCGGACCGGCTCGTGCTCCTCGGCCTGACCGGCGCGGTCGGGCTGGGGAGCGGGGGTGGGCGGCGGGCCGTCCGGGTTCTGGTGGGCCTGCTCGGCCGCGTTGGCCGCGTTGGCGGCGTTGGCTGAAGCAGATGTAGATGGCGTGGTCCAGGTCCAGCCGCTCGCCGTACCAGGAGGGGATGATGGTCTCCGGGGTGATGTCCGCGTCGTGGCAGCTCTCGATGGTCCCGTCGGGATGCGGCAGGGGCGGGCAGGCCGGGACGGGGGTACCGCCGGGCTGGTAGAAGGTGAACGTGCCGTCGCGGGCGGTAGCGATCAGGTAGCCGCGGTCGTGGATCACCTGGTGGTGGTAGCGGCACAAGCTGACCAGGTTGTCCAGCTTCGTCCGGCCGCCGTTGGACCAGTACTGGATATGGTGCAGATCGACCCGGCGGGACTCACAGCCCGGGAACCGGCACCGGCATTTGTCCCGTTCTCGCGCGGCCCGGCGCATGGCGGCACTCGGACGGCGCCGCCGGCGGCCTAGATCCAGCAGTTTCCCTGCGCTATCGTGCAGCATCCAGCTCCACGTCGCTGAGCAGGCGATCATCTGAGCCACGTTGATGGAGATGGCTGGGCCGTCCTCCACGTGGCAGCGCGCCGGATCGGCGGGATCATCCGGCCGGGCCGGCGGCGCTGCGCTCGGCGGTTGCGAGGGGCCGGCGTTTCCGCGGAAACGTCTCCGGCCTCGGCGGGCGGGCGGTCATCGGGGCGGCCGGGGGTGATGGCGTCGGTGCCGACGTGCACGATGACCTGGTAGACGTCCGGGTCATCGGCGGAAGCGGCCTTGCCGCCCAAGAATGCCTCGGCGATGACCAGCAGCGCGTCGGCGAGGCTGGATGAGGTCGGCGCCAGCGGGCGGCGCGAGGTCGGCGTTTCCGCGGAAACGCCTGGTGACTCCGGCTGGCTGTTGGTCGGCTGGCCGGGGTCTGGGTCCTCCGCGCCAGCGGGGTCTGGGGGCTCGCGATCAGCGGGGTCTGGGGGCTCTAGGTCGGCGGCTGCGGCGCGCAGGGCCTTGAGCAGGACCGCGCCGGCCAGGGGCGGCAGGTGGAACGTGCCGGACAGCGAGCCGTCGTCTTCGAACCGGAAAGCCAGGCGGCGGCGAATGCGGGCGGCCTGGTCATCGACGGAGCTGACCTGCCGGTGAGCTCGGGCGAACCGTTCCAGCTGGTTGGCGGTCATCGGGGCGGCCAGCTCGGCCAGGCTCGCCTCGGTGTCTGGAGTGGCGATCCGGGTCAATGCCCGCACCTTGGCGTATGACAGCCGGCCTGCGGCGAATTCGGCGCGGGTCACGGGCAGGTCGCGCAGTGCCCGCGCTACCCGGACGTGCTCCCGGGCCGTGCCCGAGGACAGCTGGCACTTCCACGACAGCCACACCGCGCAGCTGGACATGTCCCAGCTGGCCCAGCCCCGCCGGGCATCAAAATCGCCCAGCAGCACCAGGAAGCGGCACGTCGCCGCGGCCAGGTGCCCGGCCAGCTCACAGATCTGGGCCTCAAGGCGCTCCAGCGGTGGACTTCCCGGCCGAGCCGAGCGGGCGGGTCTGGGGCCGGGGCCGGGACGTCACCACCCGGGACGACATGATCTGAGCCAGATATCTTATCGAACATATATTTGACGATAACACCTGGCTACGACAATTCAGGCCTTTGCGGGAGCTAGTCCCAGTGGACGCGAACGCTGGATTGCCATCCGTCGAGGAAGCCGGGATCGCCGGAGATCGTGACCTTGGCCTGGGTGGCGTCGCTCCGGTTCCAGAGGAACAGGTACAGGCCGGAGGCGGGTCCGCTGACCACGCAGCCCGGCTCCGGCGCTGGCGAGGCGCCCCGCCGGGCCTGGACGCGGCCGCCTTCGTGGCCCACGTGCCAGGTGTCGCCGGTGTCGGTGGCCCGTACCTGCAGGCTGCCGCCAAGCTCGGCCGATGGCCGGTACCTGCGGCGCTGGCCGAAGCCCATGATCAGCTCGTCGACGCCGTCGGCGGCGAAATCAGGCTCGTAGCTGGGCCAGGCCCCCAGCGTGAGTTCGGCGTCGGCACGGTGGATGGCGGTCTCGTGGGCCTGGCGGCGGGCCCAGAAAGCCAGCGGGGAGGGAGCATCCATGAAGGTGGCGCAGACCAGGGCGGGGTCGGCTTCGGTCAGGGTCTCGGCCAGGGAGGCACAGCCTGCGCGGAACCAGGCGAGCAGTTCAGGGTCAGCCGCGCCGCCGCGCAGGATCTCCTCCTCCGGCTGGCCCGTCGAGCATGGCCTGCGGGCATTCGATGATGTGCCTGGCCGCCCACCGGTGAACGTAGCCGGTATGGCGCAGCAGATCCTTGACCTGCCAGGCCGGGCAGGACGGGACGGGTGCGTCGAGTCCGGCCCGTTCGGCCGCGGCCGCGAGCAGGTCACCATGGCGGCGCAGAGCGTCGATTTGCTCAGGAATCTCCACGCCGCCATTGTGCCGCGCTCAACGGTTGACCTGACTAGGCCGGGAAGAGGATCCCCGGTTTCCAGCAGGGTCTTGAGGCTGGCGACGACGCCCGGCCATCCGACGCTGACCATCTCCGCCATGGTGCTGCCGGGCTCGAAGCCGTCGTGGATGACAGTCAGCTTCACGCCCTGCGTGGCCGGCTCGATGTCGAAGGTGACCCTGGACCGGCGCTCGCCGGCCAGCTTGGCCAGGAGATCCTGGTCCCAGCCGAACCGCTCGGCCAGCTCCGGAGTGATGGCATGCCAGGAGTACGACAGGCGGCGATACGGGTCGGACTCCAGCACCACCTGCTCGGGGTCGCTGATCATCACGCCGTGGTTGTCCCACGTCATCGGTGATCCCTTGGCCCAGTCCGTAATGAACTCCGTCTGCCAGTACCGCCGGGTGAAGGCGGGGTCGGTCAGGCCCTGCCACAGCCGCTCGGGCGTGGTGCGGATGTAGGTGGTGTAGACGAACGAGGGCGTATCCACTTCGGTCTCCTCAAGAGCTTTCTTCAGGTCGGCGAGGGCGTCGACCCTGGGCTGGTCATAGCGGCTGATCCAGCGCTCGGCGATGTCGCTGATGGGAGCGGCGTTCAGGTAGTGCAGCTTCTCCCGGCCGCGCCGCAGCGTGGTGACCAGGCCGGCCGCCTCGAGCACCGCGAGGTGCTTGCTCACCGACTGCCTGGCCATGTCCAGCCCGGCGCACAACTCCCGCAGGGTTTGCCCGCTGCGGGCGTTCAGGCTGTCCAGCAACCTGCGGCGGCTGGGATCAGCCAGCGCCTTGAACACATCATCCATCTCGTCATCCCCGAAACGCAGCCATCCGGCTGCCTGTTACATTAGGCAGCCGGATGGCTGCCTGTCAAGGGGAAATGCGGAGCGAGCGCGGGGAGCGGGCCTTGGGAATCGGAGCAAGGCGGGAGCGGGCCCTGGGATGCCGGGCAGGGCCGGGTGCGGGGTTAGCTTTCGGCGCGCAGGATGTCTAGGGCGTGGGCCAGGTCGGGGGGGTAGGCGCTGGTGAAGGAGACTTCGCGGCCGTCGGCGGGGTGGGCGAAGGTGAGGCTGACGGCGTGCAGCCACTGGCGGGTCAGGCCCAGGTGGGCGGCCAGCACGGGGTCGGCGCCGTAGAGGAGGTCGCCGACGCACGGGTGGCGGATGGCGGACATGTGCACCCTGATCTGGTGGGTGCGGCCGGTTTCCAGGTCGACCGAGACCAGGCTGGCGGCCCGGAACGCTTCCAGGGTGTCGTAATGGGTGACGCTCGGGCGGCCGTCGTTGACTACGGCGAACCGGCCGTCGCCGGCGGGGTGCCGGCCGATCGGCGCGTCCACGGTGCCGCGGAGCGGGTCGGGGTGGCCTTGGACCAGGGCGTGGTAGCGCTTGGCCACGGTGCGCTCGCGGAAGGCCCGCTTCAGCGCGGAGTAGGCCCGCTCGCTCTTGGCCACGACCATGACGCCGGTGGTGTTCGCGTCCAGGCGGTGCACGATGCCCTGGCGTTCGGCGGCGCCGCTGGTCGCCACGGTGTGCCCGGCGGCCTGCAGGCCACCGATGACGGTGGGGCCGGTCCAGCCGGGCGTCGGGTGGGCGGCCACGCCGCGCGGCTTGTCCACCACGATGATGTCGTCGTCCTCGTACAGGACGGTGAGCCCTTCCACCAGGCGGGGCAGCTCGGCCGGGCGCGGCGGCGGGAGGGTGACCTGCAGCGGCTCGCCCGCCAGCACGCGGTCCGACTTGGCCGCGAGCCTGCCGTCCAGCAGGACCAGGCCATCGCCGATCAGTTCGGCGGCCTTGGACCTGGACAGCCCGAACATCCTGGCCAGCGCGGCGTCGAGCCGCTCTCCGTCCAGGCCGTCGGGGACGGCGACCTGGCGCTCACCCGGCGCGGTCATCGGCCGGGGGGGTTGGTTGCGGGACGTGGCGGGTGCCATCGAGGCGGACGCCGCGCAGCGCGAGCAGGACGACCAGAACGCCGGCGCAGACGATAGAGGAGTCGGCCAGGTTGAACACCGGCCAGTGCGGCAGCTCGATCCAGTCGACCACGTGACCCTGGAAGAGGCCCGGAGCGCGGAAGATCCGGTCCACCAGGTTGCCCGTGGCCCCGCCGAGGAGCAAGCCGAGGGTGATGGCCCAGCCGATGCTGCGCAGGTTCCGGGCGGCGCTCAGGATGTAGACGATCACGCCGACCGCGATGGCCGTGAACACGATGGTCATCGAGGTGCCAATGCTGAACGCGGCGCCGCCGTTGCGGGTCAGCGTGATGGTGAGCAGGCCGCCGAGCAGCCGGATCGGGGCGTGGTCAGCCATCCGCGCGACCACGATGGCCTTGGAGATGATGTCAGCGGCAAGGACGAACGCGGCGACCCCGAGCAGCAGGCCGAGCCGGCGCGGCCGCACGGGCTCGGCCTCCTGCTCGGGGGGCACCTTCAGTGGCGTTCCTCGCGCTGCTTGCACGTCACGCACAGGGTCGCCCGCGGATATGCCATCAGGCGCGCCTTCCCGATCGGCTTGCCGCATGATTCGCATACTCCATATGTTCCCGCATCGATTCGGCCCAGCGCGCGCTCGCCCTGCTCGAGCAGATCCCGGGCGTTCTCGGTCAGGGCCAGATCCTGCTCCCGCTCGAAGGCCTTGGTCCCGGCGTCGGCCGTGTCGTCGCCCGCGTCGCGGACCGAGTCGTTCAGACGCTCGGCGGCCTGTGACGCGGCCCGGATCAGGTCAGCGCGCAGGCCGGTCGCCTCGGATTCCAGCTCGGCTCGTACACCCTTCAGCTCGGCGTCGGTCCAGGGCTCTTCGCCGGGACGCACCGGCGGATCGGCGGCGTCAGACCGCGGCTGAGCAGACATGCGGCCTCCGGTTCGGGCAGAATGCAGCGATCACCGGAGGATAATTCGCGGTGCTACGCGTGGCAAACCGGGTGCCGCGCAGTGCGTTACCCTGGGCCGGTGCCTGGATTCGCACCGCTCCCCGCGCAGGTCGACCTGCCCGCGCTCGAGCACGAGATACTCGCCCGCTGGCGGAACGCGGGGACCTTCGAGCGGTCGCTGAAGCAGACGGCGGGCGGCCCGGCCTGGACCTTCTACGAGGGACCGCCGACCGCCAACGGGCTGCCGGGCGCGCACCACGTCGAGGCGCGGACGTTCAAGGACCTGTTCCCCCGGTTCAAGACCATGCAGGGTTTCCACGTCCCGCGCCGGGCTGGCTGGGACTGCCACGGCCTGCCGGTCGAGGTCGCGGTGGAGAAGGAACTCGGCCTGACCGACAAGCGGGACATCGAGGCCTACGGCGTGGCCAAGTTCAACGAGCGCTGCCGCGAGTCGGTGCTGCGGTACGTCAGCGCCTGGCTGGACATGTCGGCCCGGATGGGCTACTGGGCCGACACCGAGCACGCGTACCGGACCATGGACCCGAGCTACATCGAGTCGGTGTGGTGGTCGCTCAAGGTCATCTACGACCAGGGCCTGCTGGTCCGCGACTTCCGGATCAGCCCGTACTGCCCGCGCTGCGGCACGCCGCTGTCCGACCACGAGATGGGCCAGGAAGGCGTCTACCAGACCGTCACCGACCCGGCCATCACGGTCAGGTTCCCGCTGGTCAGTATCCCGGAACACAGTGTCCCGGACGGCGCGCCGGAGGAGCTGGCGGGCGCCGACCTGCTGGTGTGGACCACGACGCCGTGGACGCTGGTCTCGAACACCGCGGTGGCGGTGCACCCGGACGCGACCTACGTGGTCGCGGTCCGGTCGGGTGACGGGAACCGGGTGGTGGTGGCCGAGGACCTGGCCGGGACGGTGCTCGACCACGACTGGAGGGTCGTGGCCCGGTTTCCGGGATACGCCATTGTGGGGGCGAGATACCACGCTCCGTTCGGCATAGTGAGGATCCCTGACGCGCATGTTGTGATTCCCGGGTCATTCGTGACTACGGAGGATGGCACCGGGCTGGTCCATATCGCGCCGGCGTTCGGCGCCGACGACATGGACGTGTCGCGGGCGCACGGGCTGCCGGTGGTCAACCCGGTCAAGCCGGACGGGCACTTCGAGGACGACCTGTCGCTGGTCGGCGGGCTGTTCTTCAAGGACGCCGACCCGCTGCTGATCGGCGACCTGGCCGACCGCGGGCTGCTGTTCGAATCGCACCGGCACGAGCACAGCTACCCGCACTGCTGGCGGTGCGGCACGTTGCTGCTGTACTACGCGCTGCCCTCGTGGTTCATCAGGACCACCGCGATCAAGGACAAGCTGCTGGCGGAGAACGAGAAGACGAACTGGTACCCGGGCACGGTCAAGCACGGCCGGTACGGCGAGTGGCTGCGCAACAACGTGGACTGGGCGCTGTCCAGGACCCGGTACTGGGGCACGCCGCTGCCCCTGTGGGAATGCGCGGACGGCCACGTGACCTGCGTCGGCTCGCTGTCGGAGCTATCGGAGCGAGCGGGGCGGGACCTGACCGGGCTGGACCCGCACCGGCCGTTCGTCGACGCGGTGAGCTTCCCGTGCCCGGTGTGCGCCGAACGCGCGCGGCGGGTGCCCGAGGTGATCGACGTCTGGTATGACTCGGGGGCGATGCCGTTCGCCCAGCACGGCGCGCCGCTGCGGGGGATGCCGGAATTCGAGGCCGAGTACCCGGCGCGGTTCATCTGCGAGGCGCTTGACCAGACCCGGGGCTGGTTCTACTCGCTGATGGCGGTGGGGACGCTGGTGTTCGAGCGCTCGGCCTACGAGAACGTGGTGTGCCTGGGCCTGATCCTCGACGAGGCCGGGCGCAAGATGAGCAAGCACCTGGGCAACGTGCTCGAGCCGATGCCGCTGATGGACGAGCACGGGGCGGACGCGCTGCGGTGGTTCTTCGCGGCCTCCGGCTCGCCGTGGGTCGACCGGCGGATAGGCCACGACGCGCTCAACGAGATCGTCAGGAAGGTGCTGCTCACCTACTGGAATACGGCCTCGTTCCTGGTCCTGTACGCGAACGCGGGCGGCTGGACGGCGGCGGACCTGGCGGGCGCGCCGGCGGCGGCGCAGCGGCCGCTGCTGGACCGGTGGGTGCTGGGCGAGCTGCACGCGGTGGTGCGGGACGTCACCAGTTCTCTGGAGGCGTTTGACACGGCGGCGGCCGGGCGGCGGCTCGGGGGGTTCATCGACGATCTGTCGAACTGGTACGTGCGCCGCTCGCGGCGCCGGTTCTGGGACGGCCCCGCCGGGGCGGCGGGAGCGGCGGCGTTCGCCACGCTGTATGAATGCGTGAGCACGCTGACGACGCTGATGGCGCCGTTCGTGCCGTTCGTGACCGACTACGTGTGGGGGGTGCTCCGGCGGCCGGGCGAGGCGGAGTCGGTCCACCTGGCGTCGTGGCCGGGCTTCGATGCTTCGCTGATCGATCCGGCGCTGTCGCGAGCAGATGGGGCTGGTGCGGCGGCTGGTGGAACTGGGGCGTTCGGCCCGCGCGGGGGCATCGGTGCGGACGCGGCAGCCGCTGTCCCGGGCCCTGATCGGGGCGGCCGGGCTTCGCCGAGCTGCCCGCCGAGCTGCGGGCGGAGATTGCCGCAGAGCTGAACGTCTCGCGGCTGGAGGTCCTGGCCGGAGAACTGGTCGACTACGCGGTAAAGCCCAACTTCCGCGCGCTGGGGCGGCGGTTCGGGGCGCAGACCCCGGCGGTGGCGGCCGCGCTGACGGCCGGGCCGGTCGCGGATATCGCGACCGCGGTGCTGGCGGGCGGGACGTTCGGGGTGACGGTGGACGGGTTCGAGGAACCGGTGACGCTCGGCCCGGACGACGTGATCGTGACCCGGACGCCGCGGGCGGGCTGGGCGGTGGCGACCGACGGCGGGGAGACAGTGGCGATCGACACCGCGGTCAGCCCGGAACTGCAACGGGAGGGCCTGGCCCGCGAGTTCGTCCGGCTGGTCGCCGACGCACGCAAGAACGACGGCCTGCAGGTCACCGACCGGATATGGCTGCGCTGGTCAGCGGACGACCCGCAGGTGGCCGCGGCCCTGACCGAGCACGCCGGGCTCATCGCCGCCGAGGTGCTCGCGGTCGATTTCGGGCCGGGGACTCCGGGCGCTGCGGCCGCGGCGGCTGGCGCTGCGAGTACGGGTGCGCAGGCCGAGGCGGCGCGGGAGCATGTCGAGGACGGCCTCGGCCTGACGTTCTGGCTCGGGCGGGCCTAACTCGGAGGTCACGGCGGGCTGGTCGGGCAGGCAGGCGCGGCACGGGCTGCAGCCCGCCTCGCGGGCCGCGCCCAGGGTCATCTTCTCCAGATCGCCGTCGCCCATGTACCGGATGAGCAGGCATTGCGGGGTGTGGTAGCGCGGCACGCCGGGGACCACGGTTACCCCGCGCTGGAGGAGATCGGGTTTGGGCCTCGGTGGCCGCGGTAGCCGCAGTGGCCGCGGCTTCGCGTGGCGGGACCGGCTGGTCCGGCGCGGGCTGGGGGTCCTGCGCTTGCTCACCGGCCGGGTCGGGGACGGCGGCCTGGGACTGGCTCTCGGCGGCCGGAGGCTGATCAGCCGGCTCCGGGGTGGCGGGCGCGGCGGCCTCGGGCGGCGCGGAGGCGGCCGTAGCCGCGGCTATGGCCACGGTCGGGGGCTCGGAGCGTTCCGGGTTCGGCGGGTTCTCCGGGTTCTCCGGGGCGGCAGGGGGCTCTTCGGCGGCAGGGGGCTCCGGGGCTGCGGGAGCCTGTTGCGTCGCGGGGGCCTCTTGGGCCGCGGGAGGCCTCTTGGGCCGCGGGGGCCTGGCGGGGTACCTGGGGCAGGGGCTGGGTCGCCGGTGCGTCCTCGCTGGGGGTCCAGGCGGTCGAAGCGGGCGGCGTCATGCCTGACGGGGGGCGGGGCGGGGGCGGGGCGAGCGGGCGGGCGGGCGCATCGGCCGACGCGGACCCGGCGGGGCCCGCGGGCCAGGCCGAGCCGACGGGAACCGGGGTCTGCTGTCCGGGGCGCGACGTACGCGACCGCTGGCTCTGGCTGCGCCAGCCCGGGCTCGGGGAGCTTCAGCTCAGGTTGAGCCGGCTCGGGCTGGCCGAACAGCTCGCGCCGCTTGATGAGCACCCCGACACCCAAGGCCAGCAGGGCCACCCCGCTGACGCCGATCGCGCCGTAGACCAGGGCCAGCCTGCTGGTCACGACCCCGGCGACCAGCAGTCCGACCGCGACAGCAACGAGAAACGCGCTGAATCGAATCACGAACGTTCTCTCAGTGTCCCCCGCAGGTAATTAACGCCTACCGACGGTCGCGCGAGGGCGCTCCCTCGGTGGCGCGGAAGCCACCGGAATGCGGTACGACCTCAGGCATCCCGTACTGGCCACCGTTACGGCTGCCCACCGGCGCGCTCAGCGCGGCCGGCATAGCCGGCTGTGCCCCGGACCCGACCGCCGGGAAGCCGCCGGTCTCGGTCACGCCAGCCTCTAGGTCGCGGAGCTGGCCTTCCAGGTACGCCTTGAGCCTGCTGCGGTACTCGCGCTCGAATGCGCGCAAGTCGTCGACCCGGCGCTCGAGCTCCTCGCGGGTCTGCACCAGCGAGCCCATGGCCTGGCGGTGCCGCTCCTGCGCGTCGCGCTCGAGGCTCTCGGCGCGGGCGCGCGCGTCCCCGGTGATCTGCTCCGCCTGGCGGCGGGCCTTGGTCAGCACCTCGTCCGCCTCGCGGCGGGCGCGGCCCAGGGTCTCGTCGGCTTCCCGGCGTGCGTCTGCGATGGCCTGGTCGGCCGTCTGCTGCGCGAGCGAGAGCACGCGAGCGGCCGTGTCCATGTTGTCCTCGATGTGCGGCTTCCGCTCGCCCATCATGACCGGCTCGGGCTGGCGCCGCTCAGGCTCCAGCCGCGGCTCGGGAGCCATCACTTCCGGCTTCGGGTCGGACAGCGGAGAACTCAGCGCGGGAACAGCCGACTTACCTCCGCGCAGTACCTCCGCCAGCTTGGCCCGGAGTTCCTCGTTCTCCTGGAGCAGCCGGTCAAGCTCGGCCTCGACCTCGTCGAGGAAGGCGTCAACCTCTTCCTCGTCGTAGCCGGGCCGGAGCCTGGTCGTGCTGAACTGCTTATTCCGCACATCCGCGGGCGTCAGCGGCATGTTGTAGTCTCCTCGGCGCACTGGACCGTGTTCCTCACGACGGTACCTGAATCAGAGGTGAGGCACAGCCACTTCGAGCAGGATCAACACCACGATGAATAGAACCATGAAGCTCAGGTCCATCGCTACCATACCGAGGCGGAGCGGCGGGATGAATCGGCGCAGGAATTTCAGCGGCGGATCTGTCACGGTAAAGATCGCTTCGGCCAGCACGAGCACAATGCCGGTAGGCCGCCAGTCGCGCGCGAAGACCTGAATCCAGCCGAATATCATCCTGCCGACCAGGAGGACCAGGTAGATCGTCAGGACGTACCTGAGGACGATCTGCAGGACTTCCACGGATCCACCTGGCCCTCGGCGCCGATCGCCCGGCGCGGTAAGTAGTCGGCGGCATGTCGCCGCCGCTTGCGGTCTAGCTCTGGTTGAAGAAGCCTCGCTCGGCGATGCGAGCCTTGTCCTCCGCGGTCACCTGGACGTTCGCCGGGGACAGCAGGAAGACCTTGTTCGTCACGCGCTCGATGCTCCCGTGCAGGCCGAAGATCAGGCCGGCCGCGAAGTCGACAAGGCGCTTTGCGTCGCTGTCCACCATCTCGGTCAGGTTCATGATCACCGGAGTGCCCTCGCGGAAGTGCTCCCCAATAGTACGAGCTTCATTGTAAGTGCGAGGATGCAGTGTCGTGATACGAGCGAGATCAGCCGACTGCTCGGCGTGCCACTCGGGAACCTGAGAAACCCCGCCCACCTCCCCTGCCCCCCACGACTCCCGCGCGGCGCGCGGGTCAGGCTCGTCCGGCTCTTCAGGGACGCCGGACTCCTCGTAGTCCTCGAACTCCCCGTACGAGTCGTACTTTTCCTGATAGCGGTGATCGTCCTCCACGAGGCCGAGATAGACCGCCATCTTGCGCATGGCACTGGGCATACTTCAGTCCTCCCAGCCTGTACCCATGGTAGCCAGCCATTCCGGCTCCACGCTCGGGACATTACCTGACATGGGTCCCGCGATCGCCGAGCAACGCCGTACCGATTCTCACGTGTGTCGCGCCGGCCGCGATTGCCGCCTCCAGGTCACCGCTCATGCCGGCCGAGATGGCCGTGGCGGCCGGCCTGACGGCCCGCACCGCCGCCGCGCTGTCGAGCAGCTTGGTGAACGCCGCCGCGGGCGGCATGCCGAGCGGGGCGACGGCCATCACGCCGGCCAGCACCAGCCCTTCCTCCGCCAGCAGAGCCTCGGCCAGGCCGGGGACGTCAGCGGCGAGCGCCCCGCCACGGGCGGGATCGCCATCGAGGCTGACCTCGATCATGCACTCAATGACCCGCTCCGCCCGGCGCGCGCCCGCGCCCAGCGCGCGGATGAGCCGCGGCCGGTCGACGGAGTGCACGAAGGCGGCATAGCGGGCCACGCTGACGGCCTTGTTGGTCTGCACCTGGCCGATGAAGTGCCAGACGAGGTCGAGGTCGGCGCACTGCGCGGCCTTCGGCGCCGCTTCGCCGTCACGGTTCTCGCCGACGTCCCGCACGCCGAGCCCGCGCAGCAGCCGGACATCGGAGGCGGGGAAGGTCTTGGTCACCGCGACCAGCGTGACGTCCTGAACCCTCCGCCCGGAGGCTTCGCACGCAGCGGCGATGCGGCCCTGCACCGCAGCCAGCCGCGCGGCGAGTTCCTCCCGGCGGAGGGAAGCGGTCACTTGAGGAAGTCGGGGACATCCAGGTCGTCGTCTTCTTCGAAGACGACGGGCCGGCGCCGGGTGGCGGGGACGTCGAAGGTCCGGCCCAGCTCGGCGTGCGCCGGACGGGAGATAGAGGAGTAGGAAGCGGAAGAGTAAGAGCCATCCGCGGCCGTGCCGGGCTCGGCGGCCCGGCCCTCGCTGCCGCTGCGGCTCCGCTCCGGCGGAGTCCGCGTCGGCCGGGTCTTCCTGGTATTCCCGCCGGGGCGCATCGGCCGGCACGGGGGCGCCGAGCAGGCCGACATAAGCGCGCGCGGCGGCGGAAACCTCTGGCTCGGACCGGCCTGCGCCGCCGTCCGGGGCGTGGCGGGGCTCGGGCGAGGAGGCGCCCGGGAGCGGCGCCGCAGCGCCCTCGTAAACGGGGCCATCGTAAACGGGGCCATCGTGGGCGGGGCCATCGTAGGCCGTGTCCGAGGCGGCGACGGGGACTGGAGCGGGGCTGCTGGCCGGAGCGAGGCCGGCCGGCTCGGGACTGGCCGGGCTGGCCGGGGACCCGAAGCTGCCGAACGAGGAGGTGCTGCTGAACGCGGTGCCGCCTGAATCGGCGCTGGTGAGGCTGGATCCGGCCGACAGGCCGTTGCGGTTCTCGTCCAGCCCCGCGGCGATGACCGTGACCCTCACCTCGTCCCCGAGCGCGTCATCGATGACCGCGCCGAAGATGATGTTCGCGTCGACCGCGGCGGAATTCGCCACCAGCTGGGCGGCCTCGTTGATCTCGAACAGCCCGAGATCCGACCCGCCCTGGATGGACAGCAGCACGCCGTGGGCGCCGTCGATGCTCGCCTCGAGCAGCGGGCTGGAGATGGCCATCTCGGCCGCCGCGACGGCCCGGTCATCCCCGCGCGAGGAACCGGTGCCCATGAGCGCGGAGCCGGCCCCCGACATCACGGACTTCACGTCGGCGAAGTCGAGGTTGATCAGCCCGGGCGTGGTAATGAGGTCGGTGATCCCCTGCACGCCGGAAAGCAGGACCTGGTCGGCGGCCTTGAACGCGTCGAGCACGCTCACGTGCCGGTCGGAGATTGACAGCAGGCGGTCGTTCGGGATGACGATCAGCGTGTCGACCTCGCTGCGCAGCCGCTCAATGCCCGACTCGGCCTGGACGACGCGGCGTTTGCCCTCGAACCCGAAGGGCCGGGTCACCACGCCGATGGTCAGCGCCCCGAGCGACCGCGCCACGTTCGCGACCACGGGCGCTCCCCCGGTGCCGGTCCCGCCGCCCTCGCCGGCCGTGACGAAGACCATGTCGGCGCCCTTGAGGACCTCCTCGATCTCCTCGCGGTGATCTTCGGCGGCCTTGGCCCCGACGTCGGGGTTGGCGCCCGCGCCCAGTCCCCTGGTGAGCTCACGGCCGACGTCGAGCTTGACGTCAGCGTCGCTCATGAGCAGCGCCTGGGCATCAGTATTGATCGCAATGAACTCGACGCCCTTGAGCCCCTCTTCGATCATGCGATTGACGGCGTTGACGCCGCCACCGCCGATTCCGACGACCTTGATAACCGCCAGATAGTTCTGCGGTGCTGCCACGAGGAGGGTACCTTTCCGCTCGTTTTTACGACTGCCCTGTTCGGCGGCGTGCACCGTAATTCAAATGCGCGACCGCGGCCCGCCGATTATGGCCCTGGGCTCGGGAAACCTCTGCTCAGGAGGCCACACGGAATTCGCCACCGGAGCATTGTCCGTCACCATCAGGTTTAACCTTCAGGTTAAGATTTAAAGTTTTTTGTCGTCCCAACGATTGATAGGGACAGTAGGGTCGGAGGGCACTCGGGTCAACTAACCACGCTCGAACGGCTCAGCGTGTCGCGGACAGGGCGGGTCATTTTTTTGGGTCGCGCGTCATCGGGCGCATCAGGGGCCGTCGACGCGCCGGCGATGAGGATTATCAGCCTGAAGGGGTGGTGCCGGTCACCGCCGTGGCGGGCGAGCTCACGTCGTAGTAGCGAGCATGGGTCGTCATGAGGGCGGCAAGTTCCTGCGCTTTCGCCGCGGCATCCTCCGCGCCGCCCCACAGGATCGTCACCCCGCTGCGCAACTGCAGTGTCACCTGATCGGGGCCGGCCGCGGTGACCGAGGTCACGGCGGAGCGGATCGAGGCGGGCAGTTCGCCGAGCACGGCCGCCGCGGCGGCGACGGACGGGTCGCCGGCCAGGCCCGAGACGGCCGCGGCGGCGTACAGCGGCAGGCCGGGGGGCCGGGCCTGGGCCTGGCGCAGGACCACGCCGTTGCCGTCGATGAGGTCGTACCCGCCGCCGGGCAGCGCGACGGCCAGGACCGCAGTTCTTTCCCGCACGACGATGACGACGCGGTCCGGCCAGGATGTGGAGACCTGCACGCCCGCCACCTGCCTGATGGTCAGCACCCGGGCCGCGACCTGGGCGGTGTTCACCTGGATCAGCGGCGTGCCCGGCCGGACGGCCGCCGCGGCGAGGACCTCGGACTCCGGGACCAGGTGCGTGCCGGTAATCACGAAGGCGCGGACCGCGAACAGCCCCGAGCCGAGCAGCGCCCAGGTGGCGGCGCCGGCCATGGCGACCGCGGTCAGGGCGACGATGGCGGCCAGCCGCCTGCGGCGGCGGCGGGACCCGGCGGCCGGGCGCCTGCGGGACGGGGCGGCCCCGGGCCCGGCCGCGTCATCGTCCCGCAGCCAGACCAGGGAACCGCCCGAGCCGCTCACCCGTGCCGCCTCCGGAGGGCCTCGATCAGCTGTGGTCCGAGCGCGGTGACGTCCCCGGCCCCCATGGTCAGCACCACATCGCCGGGTCCGGCGATATCGGTGATCACGGGCGCGACCTGGGTCCGATCCGGCAGGAACAAGGCCCGTCCGCCCGGGACAGCATCCGCTACGAGCGCGCCCGTCACCCCGGGTTCCGGGTCCTCCCGGGCGGCGTAGACGTCGAGCACGAGGGCCTCATCGGCGAGGCCGAGCGCCGTGCCGAAGTCTCCGGCGAAGATCCTCGTCCGGCTGTACAGGTGCGGCTGGAAGATGGCGATGACCCGGCCGCCGGAGCCTGCGGCCGGGGCGGCTTCGGGGCCGGATTCGGGGGCACTGCTGGATTGGGGAGAAGTGGCGATGTCTCGCGCGGCGCGCAGGTCGGCGGCCAGCTCGGTGGGGTGATGCGCGTAACTGTCGAAGACCCGCACCCCGCCCGCCTGGCCCTTGAACTCCATCCGGCGCCGAGCACCGCGGTAGCCCGCGAGCGCGGCGCACACCCGCGCCGGCGCAAAGCCGAGCTCGACGGCCGCGGCGAAGGCCGCGGTCGCGTTCAGCGCGTTGTGGCGGCCCGGCACCTGCACGGTCAGCTGGGCGAAGATCTCGCCGAACGGGCTGTGGTCGGCCGTGACCGTGAAGCTGACGGCCAGGCCCTGGGGCTTGACGTCGCCGAGCCGGTAGTCGGCACCGGGCGACTCGCCGTACCGCCGGACCCGGGCGGGCCCCAGAACCTGGAGCCGGGCCGCAAGGGCCTCGGCGCCGGGGTCGTCCGCGCAGGTCAGCACCAGGCTGCTGACGCGGCTGCCGAACGCGGTGAAGGCGTCGGCGATCTCGGCCAGGCTGCCGTAGTTATCCAGGTGGTCGGCTTCCACGTTGGTGACGATGGCCGCGTCGGGCGAGAGGAGGAGGAACGATCCGTCGCTCTCGTCGGCCTCGGCGACGAAGTCCATGCCCGCGCCGTCTTCGGCGCCCAGCCCGGTCGCGTTGAGGATGCCGCCGATGACGTAGCCGGGATCGGCGCCGCAGTCGCGCAGCACGGTGGTCAGCATGGACGTCGTGGTGGTCTTCCCGTGGGTGCCCGCGACCGCGATCACCCGCCGGCCGGCCATGACCGACGCGAGCGCCGCCGCCCGGTGGATGACCCGCATCCCGCGCCGCGTCGCCTCGGCCAGTTCCGGGTTGTCCGCGCGGATGGCGCTGGACACCACCAGGGTGTCGCCCGGCCCGAGGTCGCGGAGGTTGGCGGCCGCGTGCCCGACGTGCACCAAGGCTCCCTGCACGTGCAGGTCGTCGAGCATCGCCGAGGGCATCGCGTCGCTGCCGGACACGGCGATCCCCCGGGCCAGCATGATCCGCGCGATACCTGACATGCCCGCGCCGCCGATCCCGACGAAGTGCACCCGCCCGAGGCGGATGGCGGGTATCAGCTCAGTCGGCGCGATGAGCGGCTGCATTCTCCCCACCCTTATCCCGCTCCCCTTCCTGGCCGTCGGCGGCCACGATCTCGATGACCGCCTCGGCGAGCCTGCGGTCAGCGTCGCCGCGGCCCAGCGACGCGGCCGCCTCGGACATGTCGGCGACCTGGTCGATGTTGACCAGCACCGGCAGCAAGGTGTCCCGGATCCACTCGGGAGTCAGGTCCGCGTCATTGACCAGCATGCCGCCGCCGCGCTGCACGATCGGCAGCGCGTTCAGCCGCTGCTCGCCGTTCCCGATGGGGAGCGGCACGTACGCGGCCGGCAGGCCCACGGCGGTGAGCTCCGCGCAGGTCATCGCGCCGGCCCGGCACAAGGCGAAATCGGCCGCCGCGTAGGCCAGGTCCATCCGGTCGACGTAGGGCGTGGCCACGTAGGGCACGCCGGCCGGGGCCGGAGGAGCATCGTCCGCGTTCCGCGGGCCGATGACGTGCAGCACCTGAACGCCCGCGCCCCTGAACCATTCCGCCGCGCCGAAGGCGGCGCCGTTCAGCGAGCGCGCCCCCTGCGAGCCCCCGGTAACCAGCAGCACGGGCAGGTCAGGCCGCAGGCCGAAATGGGCCCGGGCCTTGTCGCCGATGGCCAGCCGGTCCAGCTCGGCGATCTCGCGCCGGATCGGGATGCCGAGGTACTTGCCGTTCCTGAGCTGAGTGTCCGGGTGCCCGGTGAAGACGTGCGTGGTGAACCTGGCGCCGAGCCGGTTGGCCAGCCCGGGGCGCGGATTGGCCTCGTGCACGACGATCGGGATCTTGCGCCGGCGGGCCGCCAGGTAGGCGGGGGTCGCGACGTACCCGCCGAAGCCGACGAGCACCTCGGCCCCGGTCCGGTCGATGACGGCGGCCGCGGCGTTGATCGCCCCCGCCAGCCGGCCTGGCACCGTCAGCAGCTTGGGTGTCACCGCGCGTGGCATGGGCACGGCGGGGATGAGCTCGAGCGGGTATCCGCGCAGCGGGATCAGCCGGGTCTCCAGGCCGCGCTCGGTGCCCAGGCAGGTCACCTCGACGTCCGGGACGGCCCGCCGCAAGGCGTCCGCCAGCGCGAGAGCTGGTTCGATATGCCCGGCGGACCCTCCGCCGGCAAGCAGTACCCTCATGTCTCGTCCCTGAACTGCTGCTGCGTAATCGTCGGCGCTTTGCTAGACCGAGCCAGCTTAGAACGCGTAGCGGCCAGCCGGGGCCGCGTGCGGCCAAAGCGTCCTGGGCGCCCGGTTCGAGCCGGGCGAACGCCATCAGCATGCCGAGCGCGACCAGGGTGCTCAGCAGTGACGACAGGCCCGCCGAGATGAGGGGCAGCGGCACGCCCTCGGGGGGCAGCACGCCGATCACCGCGCCGATGTTGACCACGGCCTGGACCACGATCCAGGCCGTGATGCCGGTCGCCGCGAGGCGCGCGAACAGGTCGGGAACGCGCCGGGCGATCCGCAGGCCGGCGAAGGCCAGCCCGCCGTACATGGCGGTCACGCACAGCGTGCCGACGAGCCCGAGTTCCTCGCCGATGGTGGCGAAGATGAAGTCGCTGGTGGACTCCGGAACGTAGCCCCACTTCTGCCGGCCGGCCCCGAGGCCCACGCCGAAGATGCCGCCCGAGCCGAGCGCGTACCGGCCCTGGATGGACTGCCAGTTGGCCCCGGTGGCGCCGCTGCCCTGGTCGAGGAAGCCGGCCAGGCGCTTGAACCGCCACAGGCTCGAGATGATCATCAGCCCGATGGCCAGGCCGGTCAGGATCAGCAGGCCGGCGAAGACGCGGCCCGGCGTGCCGATGACCCACAGCAGCGCGAGGAAGATGACCAGCAGGATGAACGTGGTGCCCAGGTCGTCACCGGTCATCACGAGCAGGCACAGCACGGCGGTGCCCGGCATGAACGGGACGAGCATGTGCCGCCAGTCCGCCAGCTGGCCCAGCCTGTCCTTGCGCGCGAGCAGGTCGGCGCCCCATACGACCAGGGCCAGCTTGGCGATCTCGGACGGCTGGATCTGCTGCCCGCCGATGGCAATCCATCGCGTCGCGCCGTTCTGCGAGACGCCGACGCCGTGGATCAGGGTCAGGCCCAGCCCGACGGCGGCCACCGCGAGCAGCGGGTAGGCGAAGGCACGGAACAGCCGCGGCGCCGCGCGGGCCGCGGCCCACATCAGCGGCAGCCCGACGGCGGCGCCGAGCAGCTGCTTCTTGAAGTCGGAGTACGGCGAAAGCCCGGCGCTCAGGTCGGCGACGGATGCGGTGGACTGCACCATGACCAGGCCCAGGCCAAGCAGCAGGATGGTAATGCCGAGGACCAGGTAGTACGACGTGAGCGGCCGGTCGAGCAGCCCGCGCCAGGCCCCGATCCGGTCCCGTACCCCGCCCAGGCCCGGCACGCCCGCCCCGGCGGGCTCCGGCTGGGCCGGGGCGTCCGTATCCGGGTCGGCCAGGCCGTCAGCGCCGCCGGGAACCTGGAGATACATGATTCAAGTCTGTTCGCCGGGCCGCGACAAGACCCGGACATCCGGCGCGTGTCGGCCGCCGATTTCGATGCGGCCCCGCCGCGGGCGGCCCGGCGCGGGCCCTGCGCCGCCCCGGGCGGCCGGGCCGTTGCGGGCCTCTGGCATCATGGCAGGCGATGAGCAGGCCAGATTCTTCGCGCTTCCCGGTGACGGTGACCCGGCTACCCCTTACCCGCTGCGAGATATGCGGGCGCACGCTGGCTTACCAGCCCGGCCAGGCCAGCGCCGTACTGACCAAGCACTACCTCCGGATGCATCCGGAGGCGCTCAGCCAGGCGGCCGCGGGGCACGAGCCGTAGAAGGCAGGCCCTGGCCACGTTCTTGCTCAGCGTGACGGCGGCGCTGCTGCCCGTGCGCTGAGTCACCCCGATTGGGCGCTAGGCCGCCTGGTCGGGCACGCTGGAAGCATGGCAGACACGCTGACGATGATGGCGGTCCACGCGCATCCCGACGACGAGGCGTCCAGCACCGGCGGGGTCCTGGCCGCCTACTCCAGCCAGGGCATCCGGACGGTGGTTGTGACGTGCACGAACGGGGAGCTGGGCGACGGTGACGGCGGCATCAAACCGGGCCAGGACGGGCACGACGAGCAGGCCGTGGTCCGTCAGCGCCTGGCTGAGCTGCGCGAATCCTGCGCCATCCTGGGGGTGGCGGACCTGGAACTGCTGGGCTACCGGGACTCAGGCATGCTGGAGTGGGACTACAAGGGCCGGCCTGACGCGTTCTGCAACATCCCGCAGGCGAAGGTCGCGGCGCGGATCTCCGGCCTGATCGAGCGGTACCGGCCGCAGGTGCTGGTCACCTACGACGACCAGGGGCCGTACCAGCATCCCGACCACGTGCACGCCAGCCGCTGCGCGCAGGCCGCGTTCGCGGACACCGGCATCCCGGCCAAGCTCTACCTGAGCGCCATGCGGGGCAGCAGCTGGCGGAAGGTCCGGGAGGCGCTGCGCGAACTCGGCGCGGATGTGCCGGACTGGCCCGAACCCGACCCCGAGGCGCTGCGGCGGAGCCAGGAGTCCGAGCAGCGCATCACCACCATGGTGGACATCCGGCCGGTGCTGAGCCGCAAGAACAAAGCGCTCTTCGCGCACGCCAGCCAGGTTTCCGAGTCGTGGTTCAGCAAGCTGCCGCCGGAGGTCGCCGAGGAGATCTTCGGGTACGAGAGCTTCATCCGGGCCAGCGACAGCACTGGAGCGCCGCTGCCTGAGGACGACCTGTTCGCCGGCCTGCGGGAGGCATCATGACCACCGAGCCCTACGCCGCCGCGGTCGGGCTGGTCGAGCGGTATGCGGCCGCCTTCGTCACCGGGGTGCCTGACCGGCCGCAGGACGACGGGTTCTTCGGGCCGGGCAGCGTGACCTGGCGGCTGGCCGCCGACCTGTCCGCGCCGGTTGCGGGGCTGCGGTCGGTGCTGGTCCAGGCGCTGCACCCGCTGGCCATGGCCGGGGTCGACCAGCACAGCGACTGGCGAGCCGACCCGGTCGGCAGGCTCGCCGCCACCTCGGCCTACCTCGCGACCTTGACCTACGGCGACCGGGCCGCCGCGAGCCAGGTGGCCCGGCGGGTGCGGGCCATCCATGAGCATGTCCGCGGCACGGACACGGTGACCGGCCGTCCCTATGCCGCCGCGGATCCCGCGCTGCTGCTGTGGGTGCACGTGGCGCTGGTGGATTCGGTGCTCGTAGCCGCACGGATGTTCGGCACGCCGCCCGCGGCGGCCGACGCGGACGCCTACGTCCGTGAGATGGCCGTCTCGGCCGAGCTCCTCGGGGTGCCCGGCGAGATCATCCCGGCCAGCGTGAGCGCCGTGGCGGAGTACCTCGATCAGGTCCGGCCCGAGCTGCGCTGCACGCCCGCCGCGGCGGAGTCCATGGGTTACCTGCTGGACCCGGCCGGCATGGGCGAGGAGATCGCGGAGCTCTGGCAGGACCTGCGGGACGCCGCGCTCGCCACGCTGCCGGGCTGGGCGCGGGACCTCTACGGCTACCCGGACCCGCCGCCGGTGACGCCCGAGCGCCGTACCGAGATCCGCCAGACTCTCGGCGTGTTCGACGCGGTATTCATGGCCGAGCCGGGGGTGCTCGAGGCCCGGCAGCAGCTCGCTTTGCGGATGCGCACGGCCGCCGCAGGCCCGGGGGGCTCCAGGGGGGTCGTCTCCCCCGGAGCCGACCGGGCGCGGAGTTGAGGTCCCGGACGGCCAGGCTGGCCGGCGCGGTGGCCGCGGGCGCCGCCGTGATCGCGGCGCTGGCGGTCCTGGGACGGCGGAAAGAGCCCGGACGAACGAAAGAGCCCGGCCAGCGCAAAGAGGCAGGCCTGCGGCGGCGCCGGGGCCGGTTGCGGGCCGCGCGGGGCATGGCGACGCTGCGGCTGGCCGCCCGTGGCGGGGCACGGTACGCGGCCAACGCGCCCCGGCTGTTCGCCCGCGCGGGTGAGCATCGCCAGCAGCTGCGGAACGACCTGGCGCTGCAGACCGCCGAGGACGTGGCCGCCACCCTGGGGACGATGAAGGGCGTGCTGATGAAGCTGGGCCAGATGGCCAGCTACGTCGACGACGGCCTGTCCCCCGCGGCGCGCCGGACGCTGAGCCGGCTGCAGGACAGCGTGCCGCCGATGAGCCCGGAGCTGGCCGCCGGAGTGATCACCGAGGAACTGGGCCGGCCGCCGGAGGAGGTCTTTGCCACCTGGGACCCGCAGCCCATCGCGGCCGCGTCGATCGGGCAGGTGCACCGGGCGATCACCCGCGACGGCCGCGCCGTCGCGGTCAAGGTCCAGTACCCGGGCATCGCCGAGACCATCGAGGCCGACCTGGGGAACGTGGCGCTGCTGCGCCGGATGCTCAAGATCACCGCGCCCGCTCAGGACGTCGACGCGCTGATCGCCGAGCTGAGGGAACGGATTGCCGAGGAGCTCGACTACCGCCGGGAAGCGCGCAACCAGCAGCTGTTCGCCGGCTTCTTCGACGGCCATCCCACCATTCACGTGCCGCGGATCGTGCCGGAGCTGTCCACCCGGCGGGTGGTGACCAGTGAGCTGGTCGACGGGGCCAGGTTCGCCGAGCTGGCCAGCTGGTCGCAGGCCGAGCGTGACCTGGCCGCGGAGACGATTTACCGGTTCGTGTTCCGCAGCCTGTACGAGGCGCACGCCTTCAACGGCGACCCGCACCCAGGCAACTACCTGTTCCACGGCGGCGGCCGGGTCACCTTCCTGGACTTCGGCCTGGTCAAGCACTTCACCGACGAGGAGATGGCGCCGCTGGCCGCGATGGTCAAGCATCTGTGCGTGGACGATGACCCCGAAGGGTTCCGCCAGGCCATGGTGCGGGCCGGCTTCCTGGTCCCGGACGCGCCGGTGTCCACGCCGCTGGTGGTGGAGCACATGGCCGTGTTCTACGACACCGTCCGGGAGCGCGGCCCGCGCACCATGACCGGCGAGTATGCCACGTCGGTGACCCGCCGGTTCTTCGACTTCCGCAGCCCGCTGACGCCTTATGCGCGGATCCCCCGGTCCTACGTGATCCTGCAGCGGATCAACCTGGGCCTGTTCGCCGTGCTCGGCGAGCTGTCGGCCACCGCTGACTGGCGCTGCATCGCCGAGGAGATCTGGCCGTTCTTCCAGGGCCCGCCGTGCACGCCGATGGGCGCGGCCGAGGCCGAGTGGCGGGCCCGGCGGGTAGTGGGCACGCAGTCCGGTTCGTTAGGTAAGAAACTCCGGTCCGTTAGGTAAGAAAGGCGGGCGATGCCGCGGCAGAACCGGGTCAGGCCGGACGGGACGCTGATCGCGGTCAGTGACCGCGGGATGTTCTGGGGGAACCGCGGCGTGCTGCACGATCCCGCGGGCCGCCTGGTCCGCTACTCCCGCGGGCGGGCCTGGGCCATCTGCCTGCTGGAGTTCAAGGGGCGGCGGCGGCAGCAGTGGGCGCCGGGCCGGCTGACCGAGCTGTACTTCCTGGATGAGGCGACCGGGCTGGCGGCCGGGCACCGGCCGTGCGGCGAGTGCCGGTACCGGGATTACCAGGCGTTCAAACACGCCTGGGCCAGCGCCTTCGGGGGCGATGTGCCCGAGGTAGCGGAGATCGATGCGCGGCTGCACGTGGACCGGCTCGTCCGGCCGGGGGCACGGCGTACCTACACCGCCCCGCTTCCGGAGCTGCCGGACGGGGCGATGGCCGAGGTCGACGGCGCGCCGTGGCTGGTCCTCGGCGGCGAACTGCTGGCTTGGACACCGGGCGGCTACCGCGAGCGGCGAGCCGGGCCCATTCCCACCACGGTCACCGTCATCACGCCGCGGGCTACGGTGGCCACGCTGGCGGCGGGTTACCGCCCGATGCTCCATCCCAGCGCCGCGGAGGTATAGGGCAGGTATAGGGCTACGCGCCGAACCAGCCCGGCACGTCGAGGCGGTAGGTCTCGCCGGGGGCCATGGTGCGCAGGTCGGCTTGCAGCGCAGACAGCCGGTCCGGGCCCAGCGTCCCGGCCCACCGGGCGCGGATGTCATCGAAGATCGCCGCGGACATGGCCAGTGCGTCGAGGCCGCGCGGGGTGATGCTGACCAGCTTGCGCCGCCGGTCGGTGTCGTCATCGGCCTTGGCTACGTAGCCGAGCTCGGCCAACCGGTCGATGGTCTTGCCCGCGGCCTGCTTGGTGATGCCCAGCCGGCGGGCGGCCTCCGTGGCGGTGGCCCCGTCCAGCCCGATGGCCTGCAGCGCGAAGCCGTGGGCCGGGCGCAGGTCGGGGTGCCCGCGGCGGGCGAGCTCGGCGTGCAGCTCGTCGATGATCGACCGGAACCCGCCGAACAGCAGCAGAGGCAGCTCGAAGCCGAAGGTGGACGGCTCTGAGCGGCCTGCCGCGGAGTCGGATGCGTGGCCGGGGACCCCGTTTGACACAATCGACAACCTCGTTTACCGTTTTAGGAAACCTGGTTGTCTATCTTACTCAGACCGGAGGGTTCCTGTCATGAGCTGGTTCGCCGAGCACACCATTGAGTCCGCCCCGCCGGGATCCCGGCGGTTCATGGCGGCGACGCAGCAGCAGCTGGGCTATCTGCCCGCCGCCACGGCCCGGTGGGCGGCGTCGCCGCAGCTGCTCGAGGGGTTCGGGCGGATGACGGGGCTGTTCGACCACTGCACGCTGGACCCGGTGGCCCGCGAGGTGGTGATCATGACGGTCGCGACCCGGAACGGCTGCGATATTTGCGTGGCCATGCACACGGCCCGGCTGGCCGCGCTGGGGTCGCGGGCGGACGTCATCGCGGCGCTGCGAGATGCTGCTGAGCTGCCCGATCAAGGGCTGGAGGCGGTGCGGGTGTTCACGATGCGGGTCCTGGACACGGCGGGTTCGGTCGGCGACGATGCCCTGCGCGCCTTTCTGGACAGCGGTTTCACCAGCCGCAACGCCCTGGAGGTGGTGCTCGGGATCGGGACGTACACCATGTCCACGCTGGCCAACCGGCTCACCGGCGCGCCGGTGGACGAGCAGCTCAGCGCGTTCGCCTGACTGAGGCGGGCGCTTGACCAACGACATGGGGCGGCTCGTTGGTCCATCGAGCCGGTTATAGCCGGCTCGATGGACCATCGGGCCGGTTGTAGGGCAGGCGGGAGCGGGACGGATGAGGTTAGCGGGACGGGAAGCGGGATCGACGGATGGGCGATAGCGGGACAGATGGGGTTAGCGGGACGAGCGGGTCCTGTGGGGCGGGTGGGTCAGCCGACGTAGAAGATGCCGAGGCCCAGGGCGACGCAGATGCCGGCGATGATCCAGAAGCGGACCACGATCGTGGTCTCGGCCCAGCCGGTCAGCTCGAAATGGTGCTGCAGCGGCGCCATGCGGAACACCCGCTTGCCGGTCAGCTTGAACGAGCCGACCTGGATCACCACCGACAGCGTGATGATCACGAACAGGCCGCCGAGCAGGAACAGCAGCAGCTCGGTATGGGTGGTGATGGCCAGGCCGGCCAGCACGCCGCCCAGCGCCAGCGACCCGGTGTCGCCCATGAAGATCTTGGCGGGCGGCGCGTTCCACCACAAGAACCCGATGCAGGCGCCCATGACGGTGGCGGCGACGATGGCCAGATCCTGCGGGTCGCGCACGTCGTAGCAGGCCGGGGCCAGGTAGACGGTGCAGTCGTTGCGCAGCTGCCAGATCCCGATGATCACGTAGGCGGCCAGGGCCAAGATGGCCGCGCCCGTGGCCAGGCCGTCCAGCCCGTCGGTGAGGTTGACCGCGTTGGAGGTGGCGGACACCATCACGATGACCCAGATCACGAACAGCACCGGCCCGACGGAGATCCCGAAGTCCGCGTAGAAGGACAAGTGGGTGGAGGCCGGGGTCAGGTCCCAGCCGTCCGGGAACCTGATCGCGAGCACGGCGAAGATGCCGCCCACCACGGCCTGGCCGGCCAGCTTGGCCCCGCTGCGCAGGCCCAGGCTGCGCTGCATGTAGAGCTTGATGAAGTCATCGGCGAACCCGACCAGGCCGAGCCCGGTCATCAGGAACAGCACGAGCAGGCCGGACGCGGACATGGCGTCGCCGGTGACCAGGTGACCGACGAGGTACCCGGCCAGCGAGGCGGTGATGATGACCGTGCCGCCCATGGTCGGCGTGCCGCGCTTGGACAGGTGCCCGGCGGGCCCGTCGGCCCTGATCTCCTGGCCGTAGCCGCGCTGCGTGAACACCCTGATGGCCAGCGGGGTGCCGAACAGCGCGCAGAACAGCGACACGGCCGCGGACAGCAGGACGGTCTTCACCGGGCGCCCTCCTCCCGGGGGGGAATGGGGGGGCGGGCCGCCCCTCCATTCGCGTTGGGTCCAGGGGGGTTGTCCCCCCGGATCAACATGGCCGCCACGCTCTCCAGGTGAGCCGCGCGAGAGGCCTTCACCAGGACAACGTCGCCGGGTTTCAGCTGGTTCGCCACGGCGTCGAGCGCGGCCTCGGCGTCGGGGACGGCGAGCGCCTCCCCGCGCCAGGTGCTGACCCGCCGCGCGCCGGCCAGGATCGCCGCGGCCTCCTCGCCCACCGCGATCAGCCCGGCCAGGCCGGCCCGGGCCGCGCACTCGCCGATGTCCTCGTGGCTGGCGCGGGAGATGGAACCCAGCTCGGCCATTTGGCCGAGGACCGCGAACGCGCGCCCGTCCCGCGCCAGGTGGCTGAGTGCTTCCAGGGCGGCCCGGGCGGACTCGGGATTCGCGTTGTAGGCGTCGTTGATGACCGTCACCCCGTCTGCGCCGGCGGTTGACCTCCATCCGCCACCGGCTGCGGGCGACCGCCGCGGACAGCCCGTCCGCGATACCGGCCAGATCCAGGCCCAGCTCGCGGGCCAGGGCGGCGGCGGCCAGGGCGTCCGGCACGTTGTGCGCGCCGTGCAGCCGGAGGGTCACCCCGGCCTGGCCTTCGGGTGTGACCAGTGTGAAGCCGGGCCGCCCGAGGTCATCCAGCCGGACGTCCGTGGCCCGGATCGCGGCGGCGCGGTCCTGCACGCCGAAGGTGACGACCCGGGCCCGGGTCCGGGCAGCCATGGCCAGGACCCGGGGGTCGTCGGCGTTCAGGATGGCGGCCCCGTCGGCGGGCAGCGCCTCGGCGAGCTCGCCCTTGGCCCGGGCCACCTGGTCCAGGCCGCCGAACTCACCGGCGTGCGCGTGACCGACGTTCAGCACCGCGCCGTAGCGGGGCGGCGCGATACCGCACAGGTACGCGATGTGCCCGGGCGCGCGCGCGGACAGCTCCAGGACCAGGTACCTGGTCGAGGCGTCCGCGCGCAGCACGGTCAGCGGATGGCCGAGCTCGTTGTTGAACGACCCGGCGGGCGCGACCGTCGGGCCGAGGCGCTCGACCAGCTGGGCGGCCAGGTCCTTGGTCGTCGTCTTGCCCGACGAGCCGGTGATGCCCGCGATGGCCAGCGCGGGCAGCGAACCCGCCACGAACCGGGCCAGCGCGGCCAGCGCGGCCGGGATGTCGGCGACCAGGATCCACGGAGCCGGGACCGAGGGGACCGGCCGGGTGGCAAGCACCGCGACCGCCCCGGCCGAGACGGCGGCCGCGGCGAAATCGTGCCCGTCGGCCCGCTCCCCCGCGACCGCGGCGAACAGGCTGCCCGCCCCGGCCCGCCGGGAGTCGATCACCACCTCGCCGGCCACGACGGCCGCCGGGTCGCCGTGGACCTGCCCGGAGGTGATCTCGGCGATCTGGGCCACGGTCAGGGGGATCACCGGTCCACCGCCCAGGGGTCCGGCGGCTGGATCTTGGCCAGCCGCTCCAGCGCCTCGGCGGTGACCTGCCGGTCGTCGAAGGGCAGCACCGTGCCCGCGACGTACTGCCCGGTCTCGTGTCCCTTGCCGGCCACCACGATCACGTCGCCGGGCCGGGCCAGGCTGACGGCCTGCCAGATCGCGGCACCGCGGTCGGGCTCGACGATCACCCGGGCGCGGTCGGCCGCCGGGACGCTCAGCACGCCGTCCAGCATCGCGGCCAGGATGGCCAGCGGATCCTCGGATCGCGGATTGTCACTGGTGAGAATGGCCACATCGGCCAGCGACGCGGCCGCGGCGCCCATCATCGGGCGCTTGGCCCGGTCCCGGTCGCCGCCGCAGCCGAGCACGATGATCAGGCTGCCGCGGGTGACCGGCCGCAGTGAGCGCAGCACGGCCTCGACCGCGCCGGGCTTGTGCGAGTAGTCGACGAACGCCGTGATGTCGAGCCCGGGCGCGGGCACCCGCTCCAGCCGGCCCGGGACGCCCGGGCAGGCCGCGATCCCGGCCACCGCGTCCTCCAGCCTGACCCCGGCCTCGACCAGCGCGACCACCGCGCCGAGCGCGTTGGCCACGTTGAACCCGCCGGCCAGCCCCACCGACACGTCGGCGTCGACCCCGCCCGGCCCGATGAGGCGGAAGGTGCTGCCGTCCGCGCCGGACCGGACGTCGGCGGCCCGCCAGTCCGCCTCGGCCTGGCCGGCCGCCGAGAACGTGGTGACCGGCACGACCGCCGAGGACGCCAGCCGGCGGCCGTACCTGTCGTCGATGTTCACCACCCCGATCTGCGGCGGCATGAACAGCGAGGCCTTGGCCCGGAAGTAGTCCTCCATGTCGGCGTGGAAGTCCAGGTGGTCCTGCGACAGGTTGGTGAACACGGCCACGTCGAAGCTGGTGCCCGCGACCCGGCCCAGGGCCAGCGAGTGGCTGGACACCTCCATCGCGGCGGCGGTCACCCCCCGCTCGGCCATGACCGCGAACAGCGCCTGCAGGTCGGGCGCCTCGGGGGTGGTCAGGGAGCTGGGCAGCCGCTCCGAGCCGATCCGGCTCTCCACCCCGCCGATCAGGCCGGTCCGGTGGCCGGCCTGGCGCAGCCCGGACTCCAGCAGGTAGGTGGAGGTGGTCTTGCCGCTGGTCCCGGTCACGCCGATGACCGTCATCCGGCCCGACGGGTTCCCGTACACCCAGCAGGCGATCTCGCCCAGCTTGCCGCGCGGATCGGCCAGCACGAAGACCGGCACCCCGGTGGCCGCGGCGCGGGCCTTCCCATCCGGGTCGGTCAGGATCGCGACGGCGCCCGCGGCCACCGCGTCGGCGCAGAACGCGGCGCCGTGCACCCGGCTGCCGGGCAGGGCGACGTACAAGTCGCCGGCCGCCACCGCGCGCGAGTCGAGGGTGACCCCGCTGACGAACCCGAGGTCGTTCGGCGAAATTGAACTCCCCACGGAGGCCAGCCGGACGCCGAGCAGCGAGCCGAGAACGGACAGCGGCCTCGGCTGCTGGCGGGCAGGTCGGATCGCCACGGGGTGAGGGTACCTCCTGTCACGGCGCGTTCAGGCGGATGTTGGCCGGACTGGCACCGTCCGGCGGGATCTGCAGCGTGGCCAGTGCTTCCTTCGCTACCTGATAGAAGACCGGGCCGGCCACCACGTCGCCGAAGTAGCCGCCCTTACGCGGGTTCTGCACGTTGACCGCGATGACCAGCTGCGGGTCGTTGCCGGGCGCCATGCCAATGTAGCTTGATCCGTAGACGCACAGGGCGCAGGTTCCGTTGGATTCCTGGGACGTGCCGGTCTTGGCGGCGATCGCGTAGCCGGGGATGATGCCCCAGGGCTGGTCGGCTTCCTGGTCGACGGCCGGCACCTGCTCCAGGATCTCCCGCAGCTCACTGGCGGTCTTCGGCTGGATGACCCGCTCCTGCGGCGAAGCCGCGGCCGGGGTGTACTTGCCCGCGGCGCTGGTCGTGCCCTCGACCAGGGTCGGCTGCACCCGTACGCCGTTGTTGGCGATCGTCGCGTACACCTCGGCCATCTGGACGGCCGTCACCGCCACGCCCTGGCCGAACGCCAGCGTGTACCGGGTGTCCGGCCACCATTGCGAGACCGGGGGCAGGTCGCCGGCGGTCTCGCCCGGGAGCCCGAGGCCGCTCGGCTGGCCGAGCCCGAAGGCCCGCAGGTAGTCGTACTGGACCTGCGGGGTGATGTGCGCGGCGACCTGGGAGATGCCGACGTTGGAGGAGTTCGCGATGATGCCGGCGATGGTGTACCGCTCGCCGGGCCCCCACTCCGCGTCGTGGATGAGCTGGCCGCCCTCGTTGATCTGGTACGGGATGTTGTAGGCGCTCATCGGCGTCTGGCCGCCGTGCTCGAACGCGGTCGCGGCCGCGATCACCTTGGCCGTCGAGCCCGGCTGGAACTCGTTCTGCACGGCCAGGTCGGTGGCCTGGCCCACGCTGGTGACGGTCGACGGGTCGTAGGTGGGCCACTGCGCCATGGCCAGCACGTAACCGGTCTTGGGCTGGATGATCACCACCGTGCAGTTGCTGGCCTTGCTCTTGGCGACCTGGGCCGCGCAGGCCTGCTCGGCGTCGTACTGCAGGGCCGGGACGATGGTGAGCCGCAGATTGCTGCCGTTCACCACCGGCTGGTCGTTGCTGCCCGCGAGCGGGATCTGCTGGCCGTTCGTGCCGATCTGCACCTGCTCGTCGCCAGACCGCCCGGCGAGCAGGGAGTTGTACTCCTGTTCGATCCCGGCCGCGCCGGTCAGGTTGCCCTGGCTGTCGGTGCCGGTGAAGCCGAGGACGTCGGCCGTGGAATCGCCGTTGGGGTATGACCTGGCGTAGCTCGCGGTGAGCGCGATGCCGGGCAGGTTGGCGGCGGCGATCGCGTTGCCCTGCTGCGCGGGCACGTTCTTGGCCAGCACCACGTACTGCGGCGAGGTGGGGTGCTGGATGAGACCGAGGATCGTCGCGGCCGGCTGGCCGAGGTACGTGGCCAGCTCGGCCGCGACCTGCGGCTGCTGCGCGGCGGGGATCTCCGGCGGGTCGGCGTACACCAGGTACGTCGCCACGGTCATGGCCAGCACCTCGCCGTTGGCGCCGGTGATGGTGCCGCGCAGCGCGGGCAGCTCGATTTTCATGGCCCGCTGCTGGGAGGCCAGCGTGCGGTAGGGACCGGCCTCGAAGCCCTGCAACTGCACCAGGCGCCCGGCGAACAGCGTCAGCACGAAGGCGATCGCGAGCAGGGTGATGCCGAGCCTGCGGCCCGGGTTGGCCCGCGGGATCAGGCGCCGGGGGGGCCGGGGCCGCGGCGGCGGCTTGGCGTAGCCGGGCCGGGGCGGGATTTTCCGGGCCGAACGGTTCGCGGTGCGTGCCGCCGGCCTTCCTGGCGGCGTCCCCGGCCCGCCCCGTGGAGTCGCTGCGCCGCCGGGTCGCTGCGCCGTGGGTCGCTGCGCCGTGGATCGCTGCGCCGTGGGTCGCGGCGCCGCTCCGGCCGGCCGGGCGGCTGCGCCGCCGGGCCGCCGCGGGGGGGACGTGGGGGCGGGGAGCCCGCCGTCACGGGGTGTACCCGGGCACGTCGATCTGCGTGTCGGCCGCGGACGGGTGGCCCGCCACGACCTTGCCCGTCTTGGTGTTGATGAACTGCAGGTTCGGGTTCGGCCGCATGCCGAGCTCCTCGGCCTCCTGGGCGATCTGCTCCGGCGAGGAGGCCTCCGCGACCTGCTGCGTGAGCAGCTGTTCCTGCTTGGCCAAGCTGGCGTTCTGCTGCTGCAGGCCGGTGATCTGGTAGGAGCCTTCAGCCAGGGTGGTGCTGATGACGAGCAGGCAGACCAGGGCGCCGCCGAGCAGGCCGATGAGCAGCAGGATGAACGGCGCTCTCGGGTGACGCGGGCGGGCGCGGCCCAGCTTCGGGCGGTCCAGCTCCCGGCGAGCTAGCTCCCGGCGGGCCGGCTCCCGGCGGGCCGGTGGCCTGCTGGCCGGCCTGAGGGCGGGCTCGGCGGTGGGGCGGGCGACGGGCCGGGTGTGGCGCGGGGCGTCCAGCGGGCGGGTTCTGGGCGTGCGAGGGGGCGGGGAACCGTCCGGTGCGCGGGGGGGCCCGGGGGGTCGGCCCCCCGGGCCAACGCGGCCGGGGGTGCGCGGCGTCGTCGTGGTGGCCATGTCAGTGCCCCCTCCAGATCATGCGGCTTCCCGGATCCGCTCCGCGGCGCGCAGCCGGGCGGAGGCCGCGCGCGGATTGCCGGTGACTTCTTCACGGTCAGGGCGCTCGGCACCCCTGGTGAGCAGGCGGAACTGCGCAGTGGAGGCCTTCGCGAGCACGGGCAGGCCGGGCGGCGCAGTATCGGCGGACAACCGGACCAGCTCCCGCTTGACGATGCGGTCCTCGAGGGAGTGGTAGGCGAGCACCACCACGCGGCCGCCGACGGCCAGCACGCCCAGGGCGGCGGGCAGCGCCCGGCGCAGGGTGCCGAGCTCGTCGTTCACCTCGATCCGCAGGGCCTGGAAGGTGCGCTTGGCCGGGTTGCCGCCGGTGCGGCGGGTGGCGGCGGGGATCGCGTCCTTGACGATGGCGCTCAGCCGCAGCGTGGACGTGATCGGCGCGTCGGCCCGCTCGCGGACCACGGCGTCGGCGATCCGGCGGGCGAACCGCTCCTCGCCGTAGTCGCGGAGCACGCGGGCCAGCTCGGCGGCCGGGTAGCCGTTGACGATGTCCGCCGCGGTGCGCTCGGCGGTCAGGTCCATCCGCATGTCGAGCGGGGCGTCCTGGGCGTAGGCGAAGCCGCGGTCCGGATCATCGAGCTGTGGCGAGGAGACGCCCAGGTCGAACAGCAGGCCCATGACCCGTGCTGGCCCGGGGCCGGCCGAGGGCCAAGCGGCGACGATCTCGGGGATCTCGTCATACCTGGCGTGCACCAGCGTGACCCGGTCGGCGTACGGGGCGAGGATCTCCCGGGCCGCGTCAATCGCGGCCAGGTCGGCGTCCACGCCGATCAGCCGGAGGCCCGGACAGGCCGCCAGCAGGGCGCGGGCGTGCCCGGCCCGGCCCAGGGTGGCGTCCACCGCAAGCGTGTCCGGGCCGGCCAGGGCGGGCGCGAGCAGGGCAGTGACCCGGTCGGCCAGCACCGGCACGTGCGCTTGTCCTGCCATCCGTCCCTCGCTGTCACTCGATGTCCGTCCGCCTGCCCCCTCGGCCGGCCTCCATCTGCTGTCGTTGCCGGCTGGCACCGGGGAAGTGATGCCAGCAGGGAACGGCGGATGGAGGCCGGCCAGCGATCGTCAGAGGATTCCCGGAAACACCTCCTCGGAGGCTTCGGCGAACGAGTCTTCCTGCGCGGCCAGGTAGGTCTCCCAGGCCTGGCTGTCCCAGATCTCGAGGCGGGTGTTGGCGCCGATCACCACGCAGTCCCGCTGCAGGCCCGCGTAGCCCCGCAGGGCCGCCGGGACGGTGATCCGGCCCTGCCGGTCGGGAAGCTCGTCGGACGCGCCGGAGAACAGCACGCGGCTGTAGTCCCTGGCCGCCTTGTCGGTCACCGGCGAGTTGCGGAGCTTCTCGGTGATCCGCGCGAATTCATCCCGCGGCCAGACGAACAGGCAGCGCTCCTGCCCCCTGGTGATCACCACGCCCCCAGACAGTTCTTCCCGGTACTTGGCGGGCAGGAACAGCCGACCCTTCTCGTCGAGCCGCGGCTGGTGAGTGCCGAGGAACACAGGCCCTCACCTCCTGGCGCCATCCTCCACCACTGCGCTCCACTGTACCCCACATTCCTCCACGGTCAACGCTGCCGGGCGCTGAATCTGCGTGTGCGCGTCGCAAACGAGCAGCTAGAGACGCGGGGAGCGATGTGGGGGAAGTCAGGGACCGCGGCCGCACGAGCGCCGTCCGGCTGCGCCTACGGCTGGCCGGCCGCTGGCCACCGGCCAGCAATAGGCGCAGCTCACAGGGCTAGGTCACGTCCGGGTCGGGCGTCCCGGGCCGGCCCGGGACGATGGCCGGGGAGCATGGGTGGGGCGTTGTGGTGCGGCCGGCCCGAGGGAGCGGGCCCAGCGTCGCGCACGGACTGAAGGAGGACGTACTGTAGCGGTACAGCCGCTCGGCCGGGAGCGCCTCATGATCGGGGCTTGCTGGCCCTCCCCTGCCGACGCGTTCAGGGAGGCCATGTGGTTCTAGACACCGGACGGCAGGCGGGGAGCCCGATCGATGATCTAGTTCCGGCGGCCCGCCGGATCGGCGGGGCGATGGAAGCCGTGATCGAGGGCAAACCCGAAGCGGTCCGGCTGGCCCTGGCTGTGCTGCTCGCCGAGGGGCACCTGCTCATCGAAGACGTGCCCGGCGTGGGCAAGACAATGCTGGCGAAATCCCTGGCCAGGGCGATAGACGGCGTCTTCCAGCGGATCCAGTTCACGCCGGACCTGCTGCCCAGCGACATCACCGGGGTGAGCGCCTTCAACCAGGAGCGGCGGGACTTCGAGTTCAAGCCGGGACCGGTATTCGCCAACATCGTGCTCGGTGATGAGATCAACCGGGCCTCGCCGAAGACCCAGTCGGCCCTGCTGGAGTGCATGGAAGAGCGCCAGGTCACGGTGGACGGGACGACCTACGTGCTGCAGCCGCCGTTCATGGTCATCGCCACCCAGAACCCGGTGGAGATGGAGGGCACCTACCCCCTGCCCGAGGCGCAGCGGGACCGGTTCACCGCGCGGATCTCGCTCGGCTACCCCTCGCCCGCGGCCGAGCGGGAGATGCTCGCCGCCCACGGCTCGACATCACCGCTGGACGACCTCAAGCCGGTCGCGCGGGCCAGCGACGTGCAGGAGCTCGTGGTCGCGGTACGCGAGGTCCTGGTGTCCGATCCGGTCAAGGACTACATCATCAGCCTGGTCACCCAGACCAGGACCTCGCCGGAACTGCGGCTCGGCGCCTCACCGCGGGCCACGCTGCAGCTGCTGCGGGCCAGCCGGGCCTGGGCCGCGCTCGACGGGCGTGACTACGTGATCCCGGACGACGTGCAGGCGCTGGCGGGCCCGGTGCTCGCGCACCGGCTGCTGCCCACGGCGGAGGCCATCGTCGAACGGCATCCGCCTGAGCAGGTGGTCTCGAGAATCGTGGCGCAGCTGCCCCTGCCGCGACGCTGATCGACGCGGCGCCGATAGCACCGGGGACGGGCCGGGCGGAAGGAGAGCCATGCGGGCGCTATTCGGCTCGCTGACCACACGGGGCAGGTCGTTCGTGGCCGCCGGCGGCACGGCCATCGTGTGCGGGCTGGTCATACCGGAGACGGATCTGGTGCGGGTCGGCGCCCTGCTGGTCATCCTCCCGATGGTCTCCGCGATGATTGCGCGCCGGTCCCGGTATCGCCTGGCCTGCAGCCGGCGGCTCGACCCGCCCCGGGTACCGGCCGGTACCCCGGCTACCGTCACCGCCCGGCTGGAGAACGTCTCGCGGCGGCGCACGGCCATCCTGCTCGCCGAGGACGTGACGCCGTCCTCGCTGGGCGCCCGGCCCCGGTACGTGCTGGACGAGATCGAGGCGGGCGGCAGCAGGGAGCTCAAATACCAGGTCCATCCCGACGTCCGCGGCAAGTTCACCATCGGGCCGCTGCGGGTGCGGGTCGCCGACGCATTCGGGCTGGTGGAGATCACCCGGTCGTTCGCCGCGACCAGCACCCTGGTGGTCACGCCGAAGATTTACCAGCTGCCGCGGGCGTCGGCGGCGAGCAGCTGGCTCGGCGAGGGCGACGGCGGGATGCGGACGATCTCGGCGATCGGCGAGGACGACGCGGCGCCGAGGGCCTACCAGGACGGCGACGGCCTGCGCCGGGTGCACTGGCGGTCAACGGCGCGGTACGGCCAGCTGATGGTCCGCCGGGAGGAGCACCAGTGGCGCAACAGCGCGTCGGTCTTCCTGGACACCCGGCGCTCCGCGCACTCGGGCAGCGGGATCTCGGCCACGTTCGAGTTCGCGGTCAGCGCGGCGGCCTCGATCGGCGCGCACCTGACCGGCGAGGGCTTCCGGGCCCGGCTCATCACCGAGGCCGGCGAGATCGCCCCGCGCGGTACCTTCGCCGGCACCCTGCTCGACATGCTCGCGGTCATCAGCCCGTCGCGCGACGTCAGCGTCATGCCCGGCACGGCCGCGCTGGCCAGCGCGGGCGGGCAGCTGATCGCCGTGCTCGGGCGGCTGTCCGCCGAGGACGCCCGGACGCTGGCCGCGAGCAGGCGCGGCAACGCGCCCGCGATGGCCCTGCTGCTGGCCGTCTCGGCGTGGACCACCGGCGAGGTGAGCGAGGATACGGCGCGGGCGGCGCAGATCCTGTCCGCGGCAGGCTGGCGGGTCGCGATCGCCCGGGCGGGCACGCCGCTGGCGGACACCTGGCAGCAGCTGCACCAGCCCGTAGACCGGCCGCTGCCGGTCAACGGAGCCGCAGGCGGGCTGACATGACGGCGAACGCCCGGATGACGCTCACCGCCGCGGTGGCCTGCGTGCTCACCTCGGTCGGGCTCTATCCGCTGTTCAACGGCACGACCTGGTTCTACGCGGGGATCGGGGCGGTGATCACCGTCGCGGCCTGCGGAGCGCTCAGCCGGCTGCGGGCGCTGCCGGTCCTGGTCGGCCTGGCCATCGGCGCGGCCGGCCTGCTGCTGTACCTGAACCTGCTGTTCGAGGCCCGCCACTCGTGGGTCATCATTCCCACGCCGGACTCCATCAGGCAGTTGTTTGCGCTGGCGGGCTCCGGGTTCTCCGACACCCGCCGGTACGCGCCGCCGGTGCCCGAGCTGCCCCAGCTGCGCGGGCTGGTCCTGCTCGCGGCCGGCGGGATCGGCATCGCCGCCTTGGTGACCGACCTGATCGCGGTCCGGCTGCGATCCGCGGCCCTGGCCGGCCTGCCGCTGCTGGTCTTGTTCACCGTGCCCATCACGATGAACGCGCAGCATGAGGGCGTGGGCACGACCGTGGTCTTCTGCCTGGGCGCGGCGGGATACATGGCCATGCTGAGCGCAGACGGCCGGGATCGGATCCGCGTGTGGGGCCGGCTGGTGTCGCTGTGGAAATCCGGTTCGATGTCCGGCACCGCGGCGCGGCCCGCCCCGGGCCGCCGGGTCGCTGGCCGGGAGGCGGGCCCGGACACGCGCGCGCTGGCCGCGGCGGGCCGGCGGGTGGGGCTCGCGTCGGTCGTGCTCGCGCTGTTCGTCCCGCTCATCGTGCCCGGCCTGCACGCCAGCAAGCTGTTCTCCTCGGGTCCGGGCATCGGCGGCAGCGGCGGGAGCAGCAGCGGGGCTGCGGTGGCCCTCCCCGACGCGCTCCAGCAGACCCTCAGGCAGCTCCAGAAGACCCGGCCGACCGAGGTGCTGCGGTACGTCACCAGCGCCACGGCGCAGCTGATGAAGGACGACCCGCCGTACCTGCAGACCTACGTGTACGACAACCTGACCGATTCGGGCGTGTGGACCGGCGACTACACGGCGGGCGAGCGGCAGGCCAGCGCCATCCCGCAGCCCGCCGGGGTGACCAACCCGGCGGCGTTGCCGCGGTTCTCGATCGCGGTGGACGTGGCCGACGATGCCCTGACCAGCCGGTCGCAGCCCGTCTTCCTGCCCCTGCCCTATCCGGCCACCCAGGTCACCACGCCCGCCGGGGACTGGCGGGCCGACCCTGAGCTGATGGTCTTCTCGCCGTCCTCGGTCAGCGTCCGGTCCTACCAGGCCACCTTCGCGGAGGTGGACCCGACCGCGGCCGAGCTGTCCGGGGCCGGGTCCCCGCCTTCGGGCCTGGCGGCTGACCTCGCCCTCCCGGCGTCGTTCAAGACAGCGGCGCTCAGGCAGATAGCCACCGCGGAGACGGCCGGCTACAGCACGGAGTACGGCAAGGTCAACGCGCTGGCGGCCTGGTTGTCCGGTCCGGCGTTCAGCTACAGCGCGGCCGCGCCGCCGGTCCAGGGCGCGGCCAGCCTGCTCAGCTTCCTGACCAAGACTCACTCCGGCGTGTGCGTGCAGTCGGCGTACGCGATGACGGTGCTCACCCGCCTGCTGGGTTATCCGGCGCGGCTGGCCAGCGGCTACACCGAGGGGACCCGATCGGGGAACTCCTACGTGGTCACGACCGAGGACTCGCACGCGTGGGCCGAGGTGTACTTCTCCGGATACGGCTGGATCAAGTTCGAGGCCACTCCGGGCGGCGGCGACGGCACCGCGCGGAGCTCGAACTACCAGAACCTGGCGGCCGGAACGGGCCGCGGGCTGCCGCCGGGGGTCAATACGGTCGGGCCGACTGCGGGCACGGCCCAGTCCACGGCGGGACCCGGCACCGGGATCAAGAAGCTCATCCCCGACCAGGGCGGTTCTGGCGCAGGCCAGGTAGCCGCGTCCACCGGGACGCCGTGGACGGCCATCGCCCTGGCCGTGGCGGCCGCCATCGCCCTGGCGTGCGGGGTCATCGCGATCGTCGCCCCGCCGGCGCAGCGGGCCCTGGAGGCCCGTCCCGCCGACGGGCCCAGGCGACGGCGGCGGCCGGGCCTGCCCGCCGCGGCGGCGGTCGTGGCCGTGGCGGCGCTCGTCGCGCTCGCGCTGTACCGGCTGCTGTCCCATACCTCGGGCCTGGACCTGGGGGTGGGCTGGGCGACGGTCGGCGTGGCGTTCGGCGTGGCGGGCGCGGTGGTGTTCGTGGTGCCGGGTGCGAGCCGGATCGCGCGGCGGCGATGGCGCCTGCTGCGGGCCCGCGATGACGCCGACCGGGCGCACGCCGCCTGGCGCGAGTTCCGCGATGACCTGCAGGACCTCGGTGTGCACTACGCACCGAGCGAGCCGCCGCGGACGCTCGCCGACCGGGTCAGCGCCGGGCTGCCTGAGCCAGCCCGCGACGCGGTCCGCCGGCTGGCCCTGGCCGAGGAACGCGCCTGCTACGCGGCACGGCCGTCCGGATCGCAGAACCTGATGAGGGACGGCGCCGCAGCGCGGCGCGGGATCGAGGCATCGGCCGGGCGCGGCAGCCGCTGGCGGGCCAGGATCTTCCCGGGCTCGGTCATGACCTCGCTGGCCGACTGGGCGGCCCGCATCCCCGACCGGCTGGCGGCCCTGCTACCGCGCCGCTGGACCGAGCGGCGCTCCCAGAGCTGATCGGAGGGAATCCTTTCGGCGGTGCTGTTCGGGTCGGGTCGGCGGTGCTGTTCGCGTCGGCGCGGTTCGGGTCGGCGGCGGGCAGGCGCTACATCCGCCGGTCGCCCTCCTGCCGACGGCGCCACCGCTCTTCCATCCGCTCCATCATCCGGGCCCGCCAGCCCGGCCGGGGCTGGCCGGTCCCGGCCGGCCGGGACCGGGCCACCCGGGCGCGCGCGGGGCGCACTCTGGCCAGGTGCCTGCGCCAGCTGATCAGCGCCCACAGCAGCGACAGCAGCAGGACGCCGGCGCCTGCGGCCTCGAGGTACACGCGCTGGGTCACCACTCCGGCCGCGAGCCCGCCGGCACCGATCAGGATGCCGATGAGCGCCTGCACCAGCTTGCGCTTATAGTGCACGCGCGGATCGCTCGAGCGCACTAGACGCCCGAACTTCGGATCCTCTCGATAGAGCGCTTGCTCGATCTGCTCAAGCTGGCGCTGCTCGTGTTCAGAGAGCGGCACGACGCCTCCCAAAAACCATGCGCCCGGCACGTGTGCGGTGAGGTGACCTCCACCTCACATACCCGGTTCTTTTTCCAGAATACGAGCGTAGACACATCGCTTGGAAGAGCAGGGCCCTGAGCACGTCAGGAAGTCCGCCGGCCGGCCCGGTCCGGGCCCTCGGTCTGGGGGCCCGCCGGAGGGCCAGACTGGTCCGGATTATCCACCAGGACGGCCGGCTGGACGGCACTGGCTCCGAACCGGCGGGCGAGCTGATCCACCGCCCGCTCCGCCTCTCGCCAGCCGACAGGCCTGTCATCCAGGGTCAGCTGCGCGTTTGCGCTGGCCGCCGGGGCCAGGCCGGAGGCCCGGACGCCGACCAGCCGCAGCCGGGCCCCCTGGTCCAGGCCAGCGGATTCGTACAGCGCGCACGCTGTGGCGTAAATCTCACGGGCGATGTCGGTCGGGTACGGCAGGGTACGGGACCGGGTCAGCGTCTTGAAGCTGGCCAGACGGAGTTTGACCGAGACCGTCCGGGCCACATAGCCGCCGGCCCGCAGCCCCTGGGCCGTCCGGCCGGACAACCGCAGCAGCTCGCGCCGGATCCGGTCCGGGTCATCGATGTCGCGAGCGAACGTCTCCTCCGCGCCGATGCTCTTGTCCGGCGTGCGCGGCGTGACCCGGCGCTCGTCGCGCCCCCAGGCCAGCGCGGCCAGGTGCGCGCCGTGCGCGGCGCCCAGCTCACGCTGCAGGGTGTCCAGCGGCGTGTGCGCGATGTCGCCCACCGTCCGCAGCCCGAGCCGGGCGAGCGCCTCTCCGGCCCGCTCCCCGACTCCCCACAGCGCGGCTACCGGCAGCGCATGGAGAAAGTCGAGCACCCCAGCCCGCGGCACCACCAGCACGCCGTCCGGCTTGCACCGGGCGGAGGCGATCTTGGCCACGAACTTGGACGGCGCGACCCCGACCGAGCAGGTAATGCCCTGCTGCTGGGCGACCTGGGCGCGGATGCGGGCGGCGATCGCGGCGGGCCGCCCGAGCCGCCGCAGCGCGCCGGCGACGTCGAGGAACGCCTCGTCCAGCGCCAGCGGCTCGACCTCGGGCGTGACCGTGCCGAAGATGGCCATGACCTCCTTGGAGGTCGCTGCGTAGATCCGGTGCCGGGGCGGCACGAACACCGCGTGCGGGCACAGCCGCTGCGCCCGGCCGACCGGCATGGCCGAGCGCACCCCGAACGCACGCGCGGCGTAGGAGGCGGACAGCACCACGCCGCGCCCGCCGGTCCCGCCCACGATGACCGGCCGGCCGGCGAGCTCGGGCCGGTCCCTGATTTCCACGCTGGCGTAGAAAGCGTCCATGTCCACGTGCAGGATGTGACAGCCCGTGTCGTCGGGCGCCGGCGAGCGATCCGGGGGGTTCATGCCCATCGCGGTCAGCGGTGGGCGAGCAGGTGGAGCTGGGCCGCGATGTCCCGCAGCGGCGGGGTACTGGCGGCGGCCTCCTCCAGCGCGCGCAGCGCCTCGGTGGCGGCCGCGTCGCCATCCAGCAGCGCGCCGGGTACCAGGCCGCCGAAGACCCGCAGCCCGTGCGCCTCCCCCGCGTGCAGCCCGGCCTGCTCGACCAGCGCGACAAGCTCGGGCAGGGTGAACCGGCGGGTATCGCCGGCCCGCGGCTGCGCGAGCATCGCGCGGGCCTCGGCGAAGCGGCCGGCCAGGGCGCGGCGCAGGACCGCGGCGACCGCGTTGGAGGCCAGCACGCTCACCGTGGCGGCCGGCCGGAGCACGCAGGCGATCGCGCTCATCGCGGCGGCCGGCTCCTCGACGTATTCGAGCACATTGTGGCAGATGACCAGGTCAGCGGCGTCCGGGCCGACCACGCCGCCCAAGCTGGCCGCGTCGCCCTGCACCGAGGCCAGCCGCGCTCCCGCCTCGGCCGCGCGCCGCTGTGCGGCCGCGAGCGAGTCCGGGCTCGGGTCGACGACCGTGACGTTGTGCCCGAGGGCCGCGAACGGCACGGCCAGCCCGCCGGTGCCCCCGCCCACGTCCACGATGTCCAGGGCCGGCCGGCCGGTGGCGGCCACCCGGGCGGCGACGACGGGGATCAGCACATCCCAGACCAGGGAGGAGCGGACGCCGTCGCGCCTGAAGTCCACGGCCACCCGAGCCTCCTTTTCCCCCGGACTCCAATGTAGTGGCGTGCCGCCCTCGGCGCGCATAAGTTACCTTCCGTGTTCTGATAGTGAACTTCCGTGACCGATTCGCCGTTTATATGACCGTGCAGGATTCTCAGATTCTTCTTTACCGGACCTCGTGGCATCTCCAGCGCGGCTCCATCCGGCCACCGTATGCTCTTCGCCATGGCTGAGCACCTCGAGTTGCCCCGCCCATCGCGGCTGATGCTGACGGCAGGCTGGAACCTGGCCGAATCGCTCGGCATCCCGGTGGCCGCGTACTACGCCGGCGCCACGCTGGGCGGGCGAACCGCGGGCATGCTGGCCGCGGCGGCAGCGGTGTGGCTGCTGGCCGCCGGCCGCAAGGTGGTGACCGGCAGCGTCCCCGGCCTGCTGATGATCTCCGCCCTGGTGCTCACGCTGCAGACGGCGGTCGTGATGGCCACCGGCAGCATGCTGTTTTTCCTGCTCCAGTTCCCGCTGGCCAACCTGGGTCTGTGCGTGCTGTTCGCGCGGACCGCGCCCACCCGCAAGCCGCTGGTGGCCCAGCTCGCCGCCGAGGTGGTAGCCCTCCGGAACCCGTCGCACCATCCGGGCCTGCACCGCTTCTTCCAGGGCGCGACGTGGCTGTGGGCCGGGATCTTCGCCGCGTCCACCGCGGGCCTGGCGGCGGCGATGGCCCTGGAGCCGGTCAAGGCGTTCCTGCTGCTGACCACCGCCGTCACCATCGGCGGCATAGTCGCGGGCACGTTCGCCTCCGCGGTCTGGTTCTTCCGGGTCCTGCGCCGCTCCGGCCTGCGCGTCCGCTTCGCCCAGGCCTGACCTGACGCCTGCGCGGCCCGGGCTCTCACCCACGGAGAGCGTTTCTCCGGTTATCGCGGTAATTCCGGGCTCGATGGTAATTCCGGGGGATCATGATCCCCCGGAATTTCCGCTTAGCCCGGATCTCCCACGATCATGTGGCTATTGGGGGCCGCGGGGGCAGGCGGGCGGACGTGACCGGGGTGCGCGGCCGGGCTGAGGGAAGGGGCTGGGCGCGGCCGGGCTGAGGGCTGAGGGCCGGGGGCCGGGTCAGAGCTGGAGGGACGGCTTGAGGTCGGCGATGCGGGCCAGCAGGCCGTTGACGAACGCGGGGGAACCGTCGGTGGACAGGTCGCGGGCGAGGGTGACGGCCTCGCTGATGGCCACGCCGTCGGGCACGTCCGGGGCCCACAGCAGTTCGTAGACGCCGATCCGCAGCAGGTTCCGGTCCACGGCGGGCATCCGGTCCAGGGTCCAGCCTTCGGCGAACTCCGAGATGAGCTCGTCGATCCGGGTCGCGTGCTCGGTCACGCCGCGGACCAGGTCCGCGGCGTAGTCGGCGACGGGCGGGCTGGCCAGCGCGATGCGCTCGGCCAGCAGGTCCAGGACAGGCGTGCCGCGCAGATCGGCCTCGAACAGGATGTCCAGCGCCCGCTTGCGGGCCTTACTCCGGGCGGGGGGCATCAATCAGGCGCGGCCGAGGTACTGGCCGGTCCTGGTGTCGACCTTGATCTTCTCCCCGGTCGAGATGAAGAGCGGGACCTGGATGGTGGCACCGGTCTCGAGCGTGGCGGGCTTGCTGCCGCCTGTCGAGCGGTCGCCCTGCAGGCCCGGGTCGGTCTGGCTGATGGTGAGCTCGACCGCCGCGGGCAGGTCCACGTACAGCGGCAGGCCGTCGTTGAACGCCACCGTGACGGTCTGCTCTTCCAGCAGGTAGTTCGCCGCGTCGCCGACCACGGCGGCCGGGACGTGCGGCTGGTCGTAGTCGTCCATGTCCATGAACACGAAGTCCGCGCCCTCGCGGTACAGGTACTGCATCTCCCGGCGGTCGATCGTGGCCACGTCGACCTTGATGCCAGCGTTGAAGGTCCGGTCGACGACCTTGCCCGTGGTGACGTTCTTCAGCTTGGTGCGCACAAACGCAGGGCCCTTGCCGGGCTTGACGTGCTGGAACTCCACGACGGTCCACAGGCCGTGGTCGAGGTTCAAGGTGATGCCGTTCTTCAGATCGTTCGTGGTGGCCACGTTCGGTGTCTCCAGGTCAAAGGATGAGAAGATCTCTCGTCGTCGTGGTGAGCAGGCCCGTCCCGTCGGCTCCCACGACCAGGACGTCCTCGATCCGGACTCCGCCCCGGCCGGGCAGGTAGACGCCAGGCTCGACGGTAACCGGGACCCGGGTGGTAAGTTTACCCGTCCTGGAGTACCCGATCGTCGGGGCCTCGTGCACCTCCAGGCCCACGCCGTGCCCCAGGCCGTGGCCGAAATGCTCGCCGTGCCCGGCGTCGCGGATGATGTCCCGCGCGGCGGCGTCCACGTCGGCCACCTGCGCGCCGGGCCGGGCCGCCTCGATCCCGGCTCGCTGCGCGGCCGCGACCAGCTCGTAGATCTCCCGCTGCCAGCCGGCGGCTCGCCGAGCGCGACGGTGCGGGTCATGTCGGCGTGGTAGCCGCCGTAGCGCGCGCCGAAGTCCATGGTGATCAGGTCGCCGCGGCGCATCGGCCGGTCGGTCGGCGAGTGGTGCGGCAGGGCACCGTTCGGCCCGCTGGCCACGATGGTGTCGAAGGCGGGACGCTCGGCGCCCAGCTCGACCATCCGCCGGTCCAGCGCCGCGGCCAGCTGGCGCTCGGTCAGGCCCGGCCGGATCCGCGCGAAGACGTCGGCGATGGCCTGGTCGCTGATCCGGCACGCGGTGGCCAGCAGCTCGAGCTCGGACGGGTCCTTGACCACCCGGAGTTCCTCTATTTTCCGGCCGAACGGGATGAGGTTCACGCCGCCGGCCTTGGCCGTCAGCTCCGCGTGGCGCTCGACCGTCATCTCGTGCGCCTCGAAGGCCACGGTGCGCTGGCCGCGGGCGGTCATCTCCGCGGCCAGCCGCGTCTCGATGAACCGCTCGATGACCAGCTCGGTGTCCGGGCAGTCCCGCTGCGCGGCCAGCGCGTACCGCGAGTCGGTGGCCAGTACCGCCGTCCCCTCCGCGGGCAGCAGCACCGCGGCGTTGGAGCTGGCCAGGCCGGTGAGGTAGCGGACGTTCGGGCCGGAGGTGATGAGGGCCGCGTCCGCGCCGGCCTCGGCCACCTGCCGGGCGGCGGCGGCCCGCCGGGCGGCGTGAATTTCTGCCATTCCCGAACTTTACGGGGCCGGTCAGGCGGCCAGGGCGCGGATCTGCTCGATGAGGGCGACGCGGGCCTCGTGGGTGGGCGCGATCGGGGTGACACCGAGCGTGGTGACGCCGGCCTCGCGGTAGGCGGCCACCCGCTCGGCGACGTAGGCCTTGGGCCCGATCAGGCTGGTCCGCTCGATCAGCTCGGCGGGGACCAGCGCCTCGGCCTCGGCCTTGCGGCCGTCCAGGTAGGCGTCCTGGATGGCCTTGGCCTCGGCTTCGTAGCCGTACCGCCGGACCAGGTCGTTGTAGAAGTTGCGGCCGCGGGCGCCCATCCCGCCGATGTACAGGGCGAGTTGCGGGCGGGCGCGGTCACGCAGGCCGGTCACGTCGTCGCCGATGGCCAGCGGGGCGCTGGCGATCACGTCGAGGGGGCCGAGGGACGGGTCCCGCTTGGCCTGGCCGTCGGCCAGGGCATCGGCCCACACCAGGGCCGACCTCTCCGGCAGGTAGAAGACCGGCATCCAGGCTTCGGCCAGCTCGGCGGCGAGCTCGACGTTCTTCGGGCCCAGGGCCGCCACCGAGATCGGGATGCGCTCGCGGACCGGATGGTTGATCAGCCTGAGCGGCTTGCCCAGCCCGGTACCCCCCTCGAGCGGCAGCTGGTAGTACCGGCCCTGGTAGGCGAGCGGGTCGCGGCGCCAGACCATCCGGCAGATCTCGATGATCTCGCGGGTCCGCCCGATGGGCGCGTCGTAAGGCACGCCGTGGAAGCCCTCGATTACCTGGGGGCCGGACGCGCCCAGGCCCAGGATGAACCGGCCGCCCGAGACGTAGTCCAGGCCGGCTGCGGTCATGGCCAGCAGCGCGGGCGTCCGCGAGTAGAGGGGCAAGATGGCCGAGCCGATCTGCAGCCGCTCGGTCCGGGCCGCGATGAAGCCCATCTGGCTGACCGCGTCGAAGCTGTACAGCTCGGCCACGAACACGATGTCCAGGCCGGCCCGCTCGAAGTCGGCCAGCTCGTCCACCGTCTCGGCAAAGCCGCCTGTGTAGTTGAGCGTCATCCCTATGCGCATGGGGACAGGCTAACGGCTAGCGCCCCGGCGGGGCAGGCCGAGCCCGGCCGCCGGCGGCGGGCTGGCTGACCAGCCGGGCCAGGATGTCCTGGCTGACGGCCTCGGCCGGGAGGCCGTCGGTCGGGACGGTGAGGGTGGCGACCGCCGCGTACAGCGCGAGCCGGCGCTGGTAGGTCTCGGCCAGGCCGGGCCGGGCCAGCATCGGCCGGCCGTCATCGCCGCCGACCCGGGCCAGGGCCTGCTCGTAGCTGACCTGCAGGTAGATGACCTGGGCGGCGGCCAGGAGCGGGCGGGTGCCCTGGTGCTCGGCGGCGCCGCCGCCCACGGCCAGGACCAGCTCGGGGCCGTCCAGCAAGGCCGCGATGACCTGATGCTCCAGGGCGCGGAAGGCGGGCTCGCCGTCCTCGGCGAAGATCTGCCGGATCGGCCGCCCGGCCCGCTGCTCGATCACGTGGTCGCTGTCGGTGAAGGGCAGGCCCAGCCGCCCGGCGAGCAGCTGCCCGACCGTGGTCTTCCCGGCGCCCATGAAGCCGACCAGGACGATCACGAGTCGGCCTGCTTGGCGCGCTGGGCGACCAGCTCGGCGATGGCCTGCAGGGCCAGCTGGTAGGAGACCAGGCCGAAGCCGGCCACCGTCCCGTCGGCCACCGCGGCCACCACCGAGGTGTGCCGGAACGACTCGCGGGCGGCCGGGTTGGAGATGTGCACCTCGACCAGCGGGGCGGTCCGCATGGCCAGGGCGTCTCGCAGCGCGTAGGAGTAGTGCGTGAACGCGGCCGGGTTGAGCACGACCGGCAGCCGCGCGTCGGCGGCCTCGTGCACCCAGCTGATCAGCTCCCGCTCGTCGTCGGTCTGCCGGACGTCCACGTGCAGGTCGAGCTGGCGGCCGGTCGCACGGCATAGCTCGGTCAGGTCCTCGAACGAGGCGTGGCCGTACACCTCGGGCTCCCTGATGCCGAGCCGCCCGAGGTTGGGACCGTTCAGCACGAGTACCTGGGTGATCACGGGGATACCTCCCGGAAGGCCGCGGTGAGGAGTTCGGCGGGCGGGTCGTCGAGGATGCCGGGGCGGGCCAGGCCGTCGAGCACCACGAACCTCAGCCGCGCGCCGCGGGCCTTCTTGTCCATGCTCATGGCCTGGCGCAGGTCCGGCCACGCGCCGGAGGAGTACCTGGTCGGCAGGCCGACGCTGGCCAGCACCTCGCGGTGCCTGGCCGCGGTCGCCTCGTCGAGCCGGCCGGACAGGCGGCCCAGCGCGGCGGCGTAGACCATTCCGATGGCCACGGCGTCCCCGTGCCGGAACCGGTAGGACTCGACCCGCTCGATGGCGTGGCCGAGGGTGTGCCCGTAGTTCAGGATCTCCCGCAGGCCCTTCTCGGTCAGATCGGCGGAGACCACGTCGGCCTTGACCCTGATGGCGCGCTCGATCAGCTCGCGGGCGTGCCGGCCATCCGGCACGGTGGCGCCGTCGGGGTCATCCTCGACCAGGTCCAGGATGACCGGGTCGGCGATGAAGCCGGCCTTGATCACCTCGGCCAGGCCGGCCACGTAGTCGGCGCGGGGCAGGGTCTCGAGCGTGGCCAGGTCGGCCAGCACCCCGGCCGGCGAGTGGAACGCGCCGACCAGGTTCTTGCCCGCCGGGACGTCGATCGCGGTCTTCCCGCCCACGGCGGCGTCGGCCATGCCCAGCAGGGTGGTCGGGACCAGGACCACCGGGACGCCGCGCAGCCAGGTCGCGGCCACGAAGCCGGCCAGGTCGGTAGTCGCTCCCCCGCCGACCCCGACGATGCAGTCGGAGCGGGTGACCTTGTGGTCAGCCAGCCTCGACCATAGGCGGGCGGCAACGTCTGCGGTCTTGGCCTCCTCGCCGTCCGGGACCGGCTCGGCCCTGACGTCGAGCCCGGCCGCCCGCAGGGCGCCGCAGGCCGGGCGGGCGATCGGGCCGAGGCGCTCGGCGTGGATGACGACCACCGTCCCGGATTCCTTCGGGATCAGGGCGGGCAGCTCACTGAGCACGCCGACGCCGACGACCACCGGGTAGGGCTGGCCGCCGTCGGAGGGACGGACGTCGATCCTGGTCGCGGTCATCGGCGGTCACCGAGCTGGCCGGCGATGGCTTCCGCGAGCTCGTCGGGGTCATCGTCGTCGGTCTGGACCGTGACCGTGGCCAGCCGCTCATAGAGCGGGCGGCGCTCTTCGAGCATGGCGCGCAGCTGGCCGCGCGGGTTGCCCGGGACGACCACCCGGGGCCGGTCCAGCCCCAGGCGCCGGGCGATAGTGCCGAAGTCGGTGGCCAGGTAGACCACGGGCAGGCCCTCGAGCAGGGGATGCAGGCCGCTGTCGAGGAGCGCGCCGCTGCCGAGCGCGACCACGCCGCCGACCTCGGCCTGCTCGCGCAGGGCCCGGGCCGCGGCAGCCCGCTCGAGCTCACGGAAAACCTGCTCGCCCTGCTCGATGAAGATGTCGCTGACGGGCTGGCCCGCGGTGGCCTCAATCTCCGCGTCGGTGTCGTGGAAGCTGGTGCCGAGGCGTTCGGCCAGCAGCGGGCCGATGGCGGACTTGCCCGCGCCGGGCGGGCCGATGAGGACCGCGGCCGGGCGCGCGGCACGCGGACTGGTCATGAGATCACCAGGGCCTTGAGGTAGCCCTCGACGTTGCGGCCCATCTCCTCGACCGAGTCGCCGCCGAACTTCTCGATCACGGCCTCGGCGAGCACGAGCGCCACCATGGCCTCGGCCACCACGCCGGCCGCCGGGACCGCGGTCGCGTCGCTGCGCTGGTTGATCGCCTTGGCCGGCTCACCGGTGCTGACGTCGATGGTGTCCAGGGCCCGCGGCACGGTGGAGATGGGCTTCATCGCGGCCCGGACCCTGATGGCCTCGCCGGTGCTCATGCCGCCCTCGATGCCGCCCGCCCGGTTGGTGCGCCTGCGGACGCCGCCCTCGCCGATCTCGATCTCGTCGTGCGCCGCCGACCCGCGCCGGGTGGCGGTGGTGAAGCCATCCCCGACCTCGACGCCCTTGATGGCCTGGATGGACATCAGCGCCCCGGCCAGCCGGGCGTCGAGCCGCCGGTCCCAGTGCGTGAAGCTGCCCAGCCCGGGCGGCAGGCCGTAAGCCAGCACCTCCACGACGCCGCCCAGCGTGTCGCCGTCCTTGCGGACCGCGTCGATCTCGGCCACCATGGCCCGGCTCGTATCGGGGTCGGCGCAGCGCACCGGGTCGGCGTCGATGGCGGCCTGGTCCCGCGGGCCCGGCACCGCGCCGTCCGGGGCCCTGACCGGCCCGAGGGCCACCACGTGGCTGAGGATCTCGACGCCCACGACCTGCCTGAGCAGGCGCCGGGCCACCTCCCCGAGGGCGACCCGGGCGGCCGTCTCCCGCGCGCTGGCCCGCTCCAGCACGGGACGGGCGTCGGTGTGGCCGAACTTCTGCATGCCGGCCAGGTCGGCGTGCCCGGGGCGGGGCCTGGTCAGCGGGGCGTTCCTGGCCTGCCCGGCCAGTACCGCCTCGTCCACCGGGTCGGCGGACATGACCGTTTCCCACTTGGGCCATTCGGTGTTGGCGATCCTGATCGCGATCGGGCCGCCCAGCGTGATGCCGTGCCGGACGCCGGCGGTGAGTTCCACCTCGTCCTGCTCGAACGTCATCCGCGCGCCCCGGCCGTAACCGCCCCGCCTGCGGGCCAGGGCGGCGGCGAGGTCCTCGGTGGTGAGCCGTACCCCGGAGGGCACGCCCTCACAGACCGCCACGAGCGCGCGCCCGTGCGATTCCCCTGCGGTCAGCCAGCGAAACATGCACATGATCCTACGGGGTCCGGTGCGCTCACTCTGCGATGACGACCTCGATGCCGCGGCGCAGCCGGGCGCCCAGCCGGGCGGCGATGCCGGCTGCGGCCCGGTTCACCGCCACTCCCGTTTCCCGCGCCCGGGCCGGACCTGGGTGCAGCGTGACGGCGAGGTCCGTGCCGCCCGTGCGGCCGGGGGCCAGGCTGAAGGAGGCGATCGCGGGCTCACCGGCGACGACGGCCTGGACGGCGGCGCGGACGTCGGGATCCTCGTGCGGCGGCAGCACCGGCTGCTGGGCGGCCAGCGCCGCCAGGCGGGCCCCCTCGACGGCCAACGGCACTGGCCCGGCCACGTCGATGACGACGGCGCAGCCGTCCGCGGCGGCGGCACGCCAGACCCGGTCCGCCTCGGCCGGCACCGGGCGGGCGTCCGGGCGCCACCGGGCCAGCGCGTCCAGGCCGGTGAAGGCCAGCACGGCGGGCCTTCCGTCCCGGCCGATCAGCGTGGGCAGGACCATCTCGCTGTCCTTGTCCCCTTGCTGGGCTGGGTCCGCCGGCTGGGCTGGGTGTCCCTGCTGGCCTGGGTGTCCCTGCTGGGCTGGGGCCGAGTTCTCACCGACGAGAACGGCGATCACGGGGACGAGCAGCCGGGCGGCGGCCAGCGCGCCGAGCGCCGCCTGCTCGCTGCCCTGCCCGGCCTGGTAGGCGGCGAGCGCCTCGGCTACCCGGGGATCGGCCTCGCCGCGGTCGCTGCGGAACTGCCGCCCGCCAGGATCAAGATGCCCGCCACGATGGGGGTGCCCTGACACATCACCGACCCTACGGCACGGGCCGCCCCGGTGGTGGCTCCGGGTCACGGTCCGGATCATGGACGTACACGGAAGGTCGCGAGAAGGGAAGGACCTGCTACCGACAGTGATTATCCTCTGAATGAGGCGCTTTCCCGCTAATCGCTGTCATTAACTAGGCACAATCAGTTGTACGGGGGTGTTCCGGCGAACGGGAAGGAGCGTGGTGGCCCAGCCTGAGCGGGTGCCCGCGATCGCCCCGGGCACCCCGATGTGGAAGGCCGTGCCGCCACGCCTGGTCGGCCCCTACCTGGACGGGCAGCGCGTGGTGCTGGCCGGCTACGTCTACCGCGCCCAGGATGTCCGGTTTCACAATCCCGCCGAGGCCTATCTCGCGCTCGGCCTCGGCTGGGAGGATTCGGAGTTCACGCCGCAGATGAGCGAGCTGTACCTGCTGTGCTGGCTGGCCCGGACGATCGACGGATACCAGCCGGGCATGGCCACCGGCACGGGTGAGTTCTACCTGGAGCCGATCCCGATACCGGCCGGCGCGGGCATGTGCCGGCTGGGCGCCGATGGCGACGAGCTGGTGGCGCGCTACGACGGCCTGGCCTGGCACCCGGCGGAGTCGTGAGCCATGCGACTGCGGCTGATGGCGACCTATTCCGGCGTCCCTTACCAGGCGGTCCTGGGACCGGACGGCACGCAGGTCATGCTGTTGTCCTCCGGCCCGCCGCCGGCCGAGCTCGGCTTCACGGCCGCGGCCGGGCACTGGCGCAAGCAGGTCAGCATGACCGACCTCGAGGGCCTGTGGCTATCGCGGCCGGTGGGCGAGTACCGGGGCGAGCGGTGCGTGGTGCTCGATGACCTGGGCGACCGGTTGCACATCGCCTACCTGGGCCGGGACGCCGCGCGCGCCGCGCAGCTGGGCTACTGGGAGATCGACCGGGAGGTCTTCGAGGTGGTGGTGGCCCGCCATGATGTCGCCGGCCTGACCGAGGAACGGGTGGAGTTCCCGCTCCCCGCGGCCACGTTCGCGCCGGCCGGATACGCCGAGGGCCCCGACGCGGAAAGCACGGAAGCGGAGAGCACGGAAGCGGAAAGCCCGGAATACGCCGAGGGCACGCAATACGCGGCATCGGCGGATTCCGCCGGATCCGAGGCCAGCGCTGAGGTCGGGCCGCAGGACAATCAAGGCCCGCCCGGGACCGGGAGGCCGGCGGGGAACGGCAGGCCAGAAGAGAACGGCACCCCGACGGGAATCAGCACCCCGGCAGGGAACGGCACCTCGGCAGAGAACGGCACCCCAGCAGAGAACGGCACCCCGACGGGAAACGGTGCCCGGGTGGGGAACGGCGTCCCGGCGGGGAACGGTGCCCGGGCGGGAGATGGCCAGTGGGCCGGGTATGGCGGCGCGGATCACGAGTCGCGCAAGCCGGACCGGATGACCGCGTGGCACGGGTCGCCCGAGCCGTGGACTGGACCCGCGCACCCTCCGGGCGCCGAGCCTGAGGCGGGCCGCTCGCCCGGCCGGCGGACCGGGCGCAAGGACCGTGTCTCGCCTGAGTCGGTCTTCGCCGAGCTGCTGTCCCTCGCCGCCATCCCGCACGCCGCGTACGCGGTCGACCAGGAGGTGCCGGGCGCGATGTGCCTGGTCGAGGCCGACGGCGGCTTCGAGGTGTTCAGCCGGACCGACGATGCGCGCCTGGAGGTGCAGTTCTTCCAGGACGAGGAAGCGGCCTACTTCTATCTGTTCGGTGTGCTGGCCGCGGAGGCGGTGCGCAGCGGCCGCCTCGCGCCGAACGGGCCCGGCCGAGTCAACGGCCAGCACGCCGGGTCCGGCCCGGCAGAAAACGTTTCGAAGTACTTACGGGGCAGAAAATAACCCGCCACCGCGCGCCGTCGGGCTAGGGTTTGTCTTGCCGGCGGGGCTGACGGTCCCCCGCTCCCCAAGCAGCCCCGTCGGCTTCGTAAGCCTGAGCCGGCACATTTATCCGGCGTATCACGAATCGGTTTCTTTTCCTTTCGTTTATTAATTTCGCTGCGGGCAGTAAGGCATGGCCGCCCGCACGATACTGTGGCGTGCGTGCCTGGGACACGCAGCCGACCAGCCCGGACGGTCGACGTCGGCGAACACGCCCGGTCGGCGCTGCCGAGCACCGGGGTGGCCAGCCTGGCCGTCCGCGACGTGCTGCGCGGCCCGCGCCGGCCGGGCAAGGTCCTAGCCGCCTTGCCGTACGCGATTTGCCTGGAATTTGCCGACGTTGTTCCCGAGCCGCGCGTCATCGCCATTTCCCCGCCGGACGCACTCCGGTTGCCGAACGCCATCATCACCGGCCCCTTCGAGGCACGTGCATCGGCGGAATGCTGGGCGGGCGAAGGCCGGGTATTGGCCTGCGGCCTGGACATCCGGGTCATCCGGTGGTGGGATCCCTCCCCGGTGTTCGGCCCGCTGCTGCGGGCCAGGCTCGACCATGGCTGCAGCGTCCTGGCCAGGCTCTGCGCGGACGCCGAGCACGCACCGGGCCTGGGTGAGGCCGACGGGCCCGCCCGGCTGGCGGCCTGCAGCGCCGTCGGCGACCTGGCCGGCGCGGTCGAGGCGGTCGAGCATCTGGTCGGCCTGGGTCCCGGCCTGGTCCCCAGCGGTGACAGCATGGTCAGCGGCGTGCTGCTGGCCCTGCGGCTGCTGGGCGGGGCCATCTCGGGCGGGACGCGGGCGGTCTGGCTGGCGAACTGGCTCAGCGCGTCGGCGACCTGCTATGCCACACAGCGGACCAGCGCGCTGGCCGCCTCGCTGCTGCACTGCGCGGCCAGCGGGCAGGCGGGCGCGGAGGTGTCCGCCGTGCTGCTGGGGATGGCGGGGCAGGAGCCGCTCGAGCCCGCGGCTGAGCGGCTGCTGGCCACGGGCCAGGGCGCGGACCTGGCGTGGGGATTGGTGGCCGGTGGCCGCGCGGCGCTGCTGCTATCCGTAAGCTGACGCCGTGACCGTTCCGCTTACCGGACAGCAGTACCAGATCTCGGCCGGCCCGTACCGGGCCACGGTGACCGAGCTCGGCGCCGGGCTACGCGAACTGCTGTGGCGCGACCAGCCGGTGATCGTCGGCTACGAAGCTGACGAGCTGCCCCCGGCCGGCGCGGGCCAGCTGCTCGCGCCCTGGCCGAACCGGATCGACGGCGGGCAGTACGCCTTCGGCGGCACCGAGTTCCACCTGGCCCTGACCGAGCCGGCCCGCGGTAACGCGATCCACGGCCTGACGCGCTGGACGGCGTGGACGCCGGTCAGCCACGACATCAGCTCCGTCGTGCTCCGGTGCGCCCCGCATGGCTGGCAGGGATATCCGTTCTGCGTGGAAATCGAGGCCGGGTACCGCCTGGGGGCCGACAGCGGGCTGCACGTCGCCATAACCGCGCGCAACCTGGGCAGCCAGCCGGCCCCGTACGGCACCGGCTCGCACCCGTACCTGACCGTCGGCACGCCGTCGGTCGACGGCTGCGAGCTGGCCCTTCCCGCCGCCTCCCGGCTGCCCGTCGACGATCGCGGCATCCCCGCCGGACCTGCGGCCGCGGTGGAGGGCACGCAGTACGACTTCCGGCGGGCGCGCCCGATCGGCACCACCCGGCTCGACGACGCGCTGACCGGGCTGGATCGGGACCGGGACGGCCGGGCCTGGGCGCACCTGAGCGCGGGCGGCAGCGGCGCGGCCGCGGGCTCGGCCTCGGGCTCGGGCTCGGGCTCGGCTCGGCTCGGCGGCCCGGGTCAGCTTGTGGGCCGGGGACGGTTACCGCTGGCTGCAGGTATTCACCGGCGACCCTCTGGGACCCGAGCGCCGCCGCAAAGCGCTCGCCGTGGAGCCGATGACCTGCCCGCCGAACGCCTTCGTGACCGGGCAGGACCTGCTGGTCCTGCGGCCCGGCGAGACGGTCACGCACACGTGGGGCATCCAGGCGTCGTGATCACGGCCCGGCAGGCGGGCCGGCATCCAGGGCCGCGATCCGGGCGAGGTCGTCCGGCGTGTCGATGTCGTCGGGGCGGCCGACGTCCCCGCACTCGATGAGCGTGACCAGCTCGGGCCGGGCGCGCAGGAACGTCCGGGCTCCGCTGTCGCCGGTGGCCATCTCGGCTGCCTCCGGCCAGTGCTCGCGGGCGAGCAGGACCGGATTACGGGGCTTGCCGCCGTAGGTCGCCACCGCGACGGTAGCGCCGGCCCGGTAGGCGGCGATCAGGCGGGTGACCGGTGCCACGCCGACCAGCGGCTGGTCGGCCAGCATCACGACTACGGCCTGCGGGTCGGCCGGGGCAGCGGAGCCGGCTTGGAGGAAGCGCAGGGCGGCCCGGAGGGAGGAACCCATGCCGGTACGCCACTCGGGATTGTCTACCGTCAGGGTGCCGCTGAGGCGCACCGGGGCAGCACCGGTGACGACCAGGATCGGGTCCGCGCCGCCGGCCCGCAGGGTGTCCACGCCGCGCTGGGCCAGGGTCCGGCCGCCCAGCTCGATGAGCGCCTTGGGGCCGCCGAACCTGGATCCCTCGCCCGCGGCGAGCAGCACTCCGGCAACTGTCGTGCGCACGCCGCTAAGCGTACGCGGCTCCGCACCCTGGAGGTGCGGAGCCGGCCGTGACGAGCCCCAGGCCGAGCCGTAACGGTCCCGGAACGATGGGGGCGTAGCGTGACGTCCATGGCGGAGTCCCACGAGTCAGCCGGACCGGATCCGGCCGCGCGGCGCTTCCGGCTGGCGTCACCGGCGACGGCGGCGGCCCTGGGCGCCCTGGCGCTGATCTTGATGGCGCTCGCGCTGGCGCTGAGCGGCCTGACTGGCAACCTGTCGGTGCTGGGCTCGGGGCCGATCGTCCCCGTGGTCGTGGTCTACGCCGCGGTGGGCGTCGTGGTGGCCCGGCGCCAGCCGGGCAACCCGATCGGCTGGATCCTGATCACCTTCATCGTGATATTCCTGCTGAGCGACGTCGTCGGCGCGTATGCCGCGCTGTACTACCGGTTCGGCCACCACGGCCTGCCGCTGGCCGCCGCGGCCGAGATCCTGCAGCCTTTGTGGGCGCCGGCGATCGTCCTGTTCCCGGTGGCGATCTTGCTCTTCCCGGACGGCCGGCTGGCGTCGCGGCGCTGGCGGTGGGCGCTGCGGGTCTATGCGGTGGCCGGGGCGCTGGCGTCGATGGCCGTCTTCGCCCCGGCCGTGTCGGCCGTGGCCAGTCATCACGTCCGCGTGGACGCGTTCGGTGACGTGATCACCTCCGGGCACGCCCGCGGCGGGCCGCTCGCGGCGGCGGAGGTGCTGGGGGTGTGCGTGATCCTGGCGCTCTGGCTGTCGTTCGTGGGCCACCAGGTGCTCAGCTGGCGGCGCGCGGCCGGCGAGCAGCGCCAGCAGCTGAAGTGGCTGGCCACCGGCGGCGCGGTCACCCTGGTCGTGATCGCCGTATCGTTCGGGATCAGCTCGACGAGCGTCTCGGGAGAGATCCTCGGGATCGGGCTGGCCGCCCTGCCGGTCGGCATCGGGGTGGGGATCTTGAAGTACCGGCTGTACGACATCGACCGGATCATCAGCCGGACTCTGGCCTACGCGATCGTGACCGGGGTGCTGGTCGGGGTGTACGCGGGGCTGGTGCTGCTGGCCACCCAGGTCCTGCGGTTCCACGGCACAGTGGCGGTGGCGGTCGCCACGCTGGCCGCGGCGGCGCTGTTCGCGCCCGTGCGCCGACGCGTCCAGCACGCGGTGGACAGGCGCTTCAACCGGGCCCGCTACAACGCCGACGAGGCGGTAGCGGCGTTCGCCGGCCGGCTGAAGGACGCCGTGGATCTGGACTCGGTCAGGGATGACCTGACCGGTGTCGTGCAGCGGACGCTGGAGCCCGCCCACCTGTCGGTCTGGGTGCAGCCAGGCCCGGCTAGGCGCCGGTCAGCTGACGAGCTCGGGGTGGATGCGGCCTCCGGTGTCGGGCTGTTTCCATGATTATGGCCAGAAATGGCCAAATCCGGTCCAAAACTGGCCACGATCATGGCTCGGTGTCCGTTATGTCTCAATGTGAAGTTGAGTCATAACGGGAGATAACCGACGTCACGGCAAGCAGCAGGCCAGCAGAGAGCGGCACGCCCGACCGCTATCCGCACTGCCCGCCAGCGCCGCTCTCGCCTGCCGTGTGAGGACCCTGACCAACAGCAAAGGCCGGAAAGCCGACACTACGCGCTTGTCAAAGTTCCTGGCCTTGGGCCAGGCGCCGGTCAGCTGACGAGCTCGGGGTGGATGCGGCCGTCGGTGTCGGTCAGGGCACTGCCGGTGCGGCCGTAGCGGAGCTGGATCAGCTCGGCGGCGATCGAGACCGCGGTCTCCTCCGGCGTCCTGGCCCCGAGGTCCAGGCCGATGGGCGAGCGGAGCCGGGCCAGCTCGTCCTCGGTCAGGCCGGCCTCGCGGAGCCGTTCCAGCCGGTCCTCATGAGTGCGCCGGCTGCCCATCGCGCCGATGTACCCGGCCGGGCTGCGCAGCGCCACCTCGAGCACCGGCACGTCGAACTTCGGGTCGTGGGTGAGCACGCAGATCACGGTCCTGGCGTCCACGGGGGTCCGGGCGAGGAACCGGTGCGGCCACTCGACCACCACCTCGTCCGCGTCGGGGAACCGCGACTTGGTCGCGAAGATCTGCCGGGCGTCGCACAGCGTGACGTGGTAGCCGAGGAATTTCCCGACCCGCGCGACGGCGGCGGCGAAGTCGATCGCGCCGAAGACCAGCATCCGCGGCGGCGGGGCGAACGAGTTGACGAACACGCTGAGCTCATCGCCCATGCGCACGCCGCCCGCGCCGTACCGGCGGATCCCGGTCAGCCCTTGGTCGAGCATGCCCCGGGCGTCGACGTCTATCGCCTCGTCCAGCATGTCCGCGCCCAGCGTGCCGGACGATCCCGCGTGCCACTCGCGGTGCGAGTCATCCGCGTCCTGGGCGGCCTCGGAGTCGGTGCGGGCCCAGATCACCCGCCGGGCGCCGATCTGGCCCGGTCCGGAGATGACCGTCGCGACCGCGACCGGCTCGCCGCGCCGGACCGCGGCCAGGATCTCGCCCAGTTCGGGGAAACTGTCCTTGTTGACCGGCTCGACGAAGATGTCGATGATCCCGCCGCAGGTCAGGCCGACCGCGAACGCGTCGTCGTCGCTCACGCCGTAGGTCTCAAGGACCGGGATGCCACTCTCCGCGACGTCGGTGGACAGCTGGTAGACGGCTCCCTCGACGCATCCGCCGGACACACTGCCGATGACTTCGCCCTCGGCCGAGACGGCCAGCGCGGCCCCGGGATCACGCGGCGCGCTGCGGTACGTATTCGTCACGGTGGCCAGGCCGAACGTCTCGCCCGGTTTCCCACCATGGGGTGATCTTCTCCAGAATGTCCCGCACTACGTCACCTCGGCCTAGCTGTCCAACTTGCTTCCGATTAAGGAAAACGGGTTGTCCCACCGTGACTATTCCCGGCGCGCCGGCCGCCGGCTACCGCGGACGGGCGCTGGACGGCCGCCGCGGCCGCGCGGATCAGGTCGGGGATGTCCGGATCGGCGGGACGCTCGTCGGGCCCGAAGTCCTCGGCCGACAGCCAGGCGTACTTGTCGGTGCTGGCCTGCTCCAGCGGGTCCAGGCCGTCGAGGGTCACCTCGACGGCCTCGATGAGCACGGCATAGAAGGTCTGGCCCTGGATGATGTGGTAGCTGGCGAAGGTGAACTCGACCGTGTTGTGCGCGATCGGCTCGCCGAGAGCTTCGGGGGCGAGCGCGATGCCGGTTTCCTCTCGCAGCTCGCGGACGCCCGCCTCGGGCAGCGACTCGCCGTTCTCGGCGCCGCCGCCGATGGTGAACCAGAACGGTGCCTCGGGATGATTCGGATCCCAGCCGTGCAGCAGCAGCACCCGGCCCTCAGAGTTAACGGGCAGCACCCGGGCGGTCTGCCTGCGCCAGGGGGAAGGCGGCATCGCTACTCCACGATCTTGGAGATGGGGATTTCCAGGATGTCCTGGGCGCCCGCCGCCTTGAGCGCGGGGATCAGGGTATTGACGCCGCGCTTGGGGACGACGGTCTCCACCGCGTTCATCTCGCCCCGGGCCAGCGTGGTGATCGTCGGCGAGGACAGGGCGGGCAGCATCTCGGTGACCGCGGCCAGCCGGCCGGCGGGGACGTTGAGCTTCAGCAGGACGTTCCCGCGGGCCTGGATGGCCCCCCGCAGCAGCAGCGCGATGTCCTCCATGGCCGCCCGCTTGGCCTCGTCCGCGTAGGCCGGGCCCGACGCGATCAGCTCGGTGTAGCTGACCAGCAGCGTGTCCAGGATGCGCAGGCCGTTCTTGCGCAGCGACGAGCCGGTCTCGGTGAGGTCCACGATCGCGTCCACGATGTCGGGGACCTTCGCCTCGGTCGCGCCGTAGGACGGAATGACCACCGCCTTGACTCCGTGCGCGTCAAGGAACCGCCTGGTGAGAGACGGGAACTCGGTCGAGATCCGAACGCCCTCGGGCAGGTCGGCGACGGACCGCCAGGGGGCGGTGTCCGGCACGGCCAGCACCACCCGTACCGGCTGGGAGGTGGCCTTGGAGTACTGCAGCTCGCCGAGCGAGGTCACCTCGGCCTCGGTCTCGGAGATCCAGTCGCGGCCGGTGATGCCCAGGTCGAACAGCCCGCGCTCCAGGTAGGAGGGGATCTCCTGCGGGCGCAGGAACCGGACCTTGTCGATCCGCGGGTCGTCGATCGACGCGTGGTAATCCCGGTCCGAGGACCGCCGTACGGTCAGGTCCGCCGCGTCGAACAGGTCCAGGGTGGCCCGCTCGAGCGAGCCTTTGGGCAGTACCAGTGACAGCATGACGTCCTTATACCTTCACGGCGGCGGGCTCTTCGTGGGTCCGGCGGATGGACCGGAGCACGAGCGCAACCTCGAGCGCCGCCACCACGGCTTCCCATCCCTTGTCCTCGTGACTTCCGGGCAGCCCGCTACGGTCACGGGCCGACTCTACCGTGTCACAGGTGAGCACGCCGTTGCCGATGGGGGTGCGGGCATCCAGCGCCACCCGGGTCAGGCCCGCGGTCACCGAGTCGCAGACGTACTCGAAGTGGGGGGTGCCGCCCCGGATCACGGTGCCGAGGCAGGCCACCGCGTCGTAGTGGCGGGCCAGTTCGGCGGCCACCACCGGCAGCTCGATCGCGCCGGGGACGCGGACCACGAGCGGGTCCGTGATGCCGCACGCGGCGGCCGCCGCGATCCCGCGGGCCACCAGCGAGTCGGTGATCTCCGGGTGCCATTTGGTGGCGACGATGGCCAGCGCGAGCCCTGAGGCGTCGAGGGCGGCGCCGGCAGGCAGGCCCTCGCCGCTCATCCCGCCGCCATCCCGCAGGTCTCCTGGCCAGGGCTCGGAGCTGCCACCACGGCCCGTTCGGCGTCATTGAGGTTCTGGATCTGGTGGCCGAGCCTGTCGCGCTTGGTGGTCAGGTACCGCAGGTTGTACGGGGTGACGGCGGCCGGGACCGCGATGCGGGCGGTGATGTCCACGCCGCCGCTGGTCAGGCCGGTGACCTTGGCCGGGTTGTTGGTGAGCAGGCGGATCGAGCGCACGCCCAGGTCGGCCAGCATCTGCGCGCCGGCCGAGTACTCCCGGGCGTCGGCGGGCAGGCCGAGCTCCAGGTTGGCGTCCACCGTGTCCGCGCCGTGGTCCTGCAGCTCGTAGGCCCGTAGCTTGCTGAGCAGCCCGATGCCGCGGCCCTCGTGCCCGCGCAGGTAGAGGATCACCCCGCGGCCCTCGGCCGCGATGGCCGCCATGGCCGCCTCCAGCTGCGCGCCGCAGTCGCAGCGCAGCGAGCCGAACACGTCCCCGGTCAGGCACTCCGAGTGCAGCCGGGTCAGCACGTCGGAGCCGTCGGCGATGTCGCCGAGCACGAGCGCCACGTACTCGGTGCCGTCGATCTCGTGCCGGTATCCGAAGGCCTGCCAGAGGCCGAAGGCGTTCGGCAATGTGGTCTGCGCCTCGCGGATGAGCTGGCGCTCGGTGCGCCGGCGGTATTCGACCAGCTGCTCGATGGAGATCAGGGCCAGGCCGTGAGCGTTCGCGAACAGCCGCAGCTCGGGCAGCCGGGCCATGGTGCCGTCATCGTTCACCACCTCGGCCAGCACGCCTGCTTCCGGCAGCCCGGCCAGCCGGGCCAGGTCCACCGCGGCCTCGGTGTGTCCCGGCCTGCGCAGCACGCCGCCCTCGGCGTAGCGGAGCGGGAAGATGTGCCCGGGGCGGACCAGGTCCTGCGCGGTGGTCGCGGGGTCGACCAGGCGGGCGATCGTGGTCGTCCGGTCGGCGGCCGAGATGCCCGTGGTCACCCCGTCGCGGGCGTCCACGCTGAGGGTGAAGGCGGTGCGCATCCGCTCGGTGTTCTGCGAGGTCATCAGCGGCAGATGCAGCCGGTCGAGCTCGGCGCCGCGCATCGGCACGCAGATCACGCCGCTGGTGTAGCGGATCATGAAGGCGAGCAGCTCGGGAGTGGCCATGCTGGCGGCGAGGATGATGTCGCCCTCGTTCTCCCGGTCGGCGTCGTCGACGACGACTACCGGGCGGCCTTCCGCCATGTCCTTGATCGCGCGGTCGATGTCGTCGAGTATCTCGTTCACTGGTGTCCCTCTCGGTTGAGCAGCCGCTCCACGTACTTTCCGATCACGTCGACCTCCAGGTTCACGGTCTCCCCCGGCTGCCTGGCGCCCATGGTGGTGCGCTTGAGCGTCTCGGGGATGAGGCTGACCTCGAACCAGGTGTCGTCGCCCGGCGGGCCTACCGCGGATACGGTCAGGCTGATCCCGTCGACCGCGATCGACCCCTTGTGCACCACGTAGCGGGAGATGCTGGCGGGAAGGCTGATCCGGACCAGGTCCCAGTGCTCGGCGGGCGACCGCGAGATGATGGTGCCGGTGGCGTCCACGTGACCCTGCATCAGGTGACCGCCCAGCCGGTCAGCGAGACGGATCGAGCGCTCCAGATTGACCGGCGCCCCCGCGGTGAGCATGCCCAGGGCGGACCGGTCGAGGGTCTCGCCCATGACGTCCGCGGTGAAGGTGCCGTCCAGGAGGCCGGTGACGGTCAGGCAGACGCCGTTGACCGCGATCGACTCGCCTGGGGATACGCCTTCGGTGGAACCTCGGATGGTCAGCTGCGCCGCGTCGGCGCGCCGCTCGATTCCGGCCACCTCACCGAGTTCGGCCACGATTCCGGTGAACATCCGCGCTTGCCTCCTCGAAGCCCGTCCTGCTGTTCGGCTCCGGGGGTGGCGCGGGTACCTGCGCTCCTTGGCGCGGCTGGGTTCGCCTGGCTTGCCTGGCCGCGCGCGTGCTGCCTCCCATCCGGACTTTAACCGTCGGTCCCGGAATTCCACCGGGTCAACCGGCCGCTGGCAGCGGACGGGTCGCGGACTATAACCGCCGGTTCGGAGTTTCACCGACCCCGGAGCACGCTTTGTTGCTATAGCTAGTGTGCCACATGGGTTATTCCGCGCGACATGACGTATTGCTCACATTGCTGTCGCTCGTGTCATGGGCACGGCACGTCAGCGGCGAGCGGGCGGAACTGATCGCCGGCCCGGTGCTCGGTGACCAGGCACTGACCGTAGACCGGGCCGAGCTTGCGCCGCAGCCGGCTGACGTGAACGTCGACCGTGCGGCTGCCGGACCGGACGTTCGGCCGGGCGGGCGCTTCCGGTGGTTGCCACACGCGCTGGACGAGATCCGCGCGGCTGAACACCACGGCTGGATGCGCGCTGAGGAAGGCCAGCAGCTCGAACTCCTGGAAGGTCAGCGGGATCTCGCCGTCGTCGGCCCAGACCCGGCGCTGCACGCGGTCGATGAGCAGCCCGCCCGAGTCCGGCGCGCCGTCCTGGGCCGCGCGCTCCGGCGCGGCGTCTTGGGCCGTGTGCTCCGGCGCGGCGGTCTTGGGCCGCGCGGCTCCGGCGCGGGCGCGTGCCGCGGCGCGGCGGCCGTGCTGATCGCGTAGCCGACGATGGCCAGCGAGGTCTGCGTGCCCGGGATCGGCACTATCGCGAGCAAGGTCCCGTCCGCGCCGGGGGGCGGGACGCGCTCGCCGTGCGGGTGGCCGGGATCCGCGGCGGCGTCGGTGGCCCGCGGGCTGACGAGCTGCGTTCCGATCGTCACGTACTCAGAGGACACCCAGCCATAGTCCATCAAATAGGTCGGTTTTGTCAAGAAAAGGAAAGATTTGTTTCCGGAATTGTTTCGGCGTAACGCGCTGATCGTGGTCCAGTTCAGCACCGGTGCCGGCCAGCACTGACCGGCTAGCCGTGCGCTGTCCCGTCAGCTCTCTGTCACCGTCAGCTCGAGGAATACCCGCTCGGCCGGCGGTCGGCCGCGCCGCAGCAGGCCGCTGATCCGTCCGGACCAGAGGATCGCGCGCAGCTGGAGGCCGTACTTGGCCAGGAACAGCGGCCAGACCTGCGGCCGGGTGGCGAACGGCACGATCTGCGCCTGCGCAGGCACGGCCGGCCCGGTCGCCGTGCCGCGCGCGGTGCAGGGCGCGATCATTACCGCGGGGTTGCGCCTGATCCGCTTGGCCTTCCCGGTCTGTGCTCCGGTCCACACGTACAGGCCGGCCGCTGTCGGCGACGACCCAGACCGGGGTCGCGACCGGGCTTCCGTCGCGCCGGAAGGTGGTGATGCTGATGTAACGCTCACGTCCGAGATCGGCCACGCGCTTCATACTGGCAGCTTCGGGGCGGGCAGCTTCGGGGCGGGCAGGTTCGGGGCGGGCGGGGATACCATCGACGGGTGACGGTCAGGGCGGTGATCTTTGACTGGGGCGGCACGCTGACGCCATGGCACGCCATCGATCACGAGGACCTGTGGCTGGGCGTGTGCACCCGGCACTACCCCGCCGCCGACGCGCCTGCCATGGCCGCGGCGGCGCGGGCCGCCGAGCGGGAGCTGTGGTTGCTGGGCGAGAGCGCGCAGCAGAGCGCGACCCTGGACTCCGTCTTCACCCGAGCCGGGGTCATGGCCACGGCGGCCTTCCTGGCCAGTTACTACGAGGCATGGGACCCACACACGCTCACCGACCCGGACGTGCCGCCGCTGCTGCGCGAACTGCGGCGGCGCGGCATCAAGATCGGCGTGCTGTCCAACACCATGTGGCCCCGCGAAGCCCACGAGCGGATCTTCATGCGGGATGAGGTCCTCGACCTCATCGACGGGGCGGTCTACAGCAGCGAGATCCCCTGGGTGAAGCCGCATCCGGAGGCCTTCCGGGCCGCCATGGCCGCCGTGGGCGTGACCGATCCAGCCGACTGCGTGTTCGTCGGCGACCGGCCCTATGACGACGTGTACGGCGCGAAGAGCGCGGGCATGCGCGCTGTCCTGGTGCCGAACTCCGACGTGCCCGCGTTCACCGGCACCGAGCCTGACGCGGTGATCTCGCGGCTGGCGGAGCTCCTCGACCACGTCGACCGCTGGTCGGCGTGAGGCACAGGAATTTTCTGCGGAAAAACGTGGGCCGATTCCCGCCCGGCTCTTACGGCACCAGGCCTGATGGGCTGGCTGCGCCGGCGACCCCGGCTAGCGAACCGAGCCGGTGCGCTTGAGGGTGCGGATGATCGGGGTGGTCTGCACCGAGCTCACCCCGGGCAGGGCGGCCAGCTCACCGGTGAGGTACTCGTAGAGATGCCGGGTATCGCGGAACAGGCCGCTGGCAACCAGGTTGGTGGGCCCGGTCGTCGCGGCGGCGAAGGGGATCTCGAGATGGGCCGCCAGGGCCCGGCCGGTCGCGTCGAGCCGGGACGGCTCGACGCAGAGCCAGAACATCGCCGGCACGTTCGAGCCGAGCGCCCGGTCGTCCAGATCGATCTCGAACACCAGCAGGCCGGCCTGGCGGAGCTCGTCCATCCGGCGCCGCACCGTCGATTCGTGCCAGTGAATGGCCGCAGCGAGGGCGGCATGGCTGGCCCGCCCGTCACGGGCCAGCTCAGCCAGCAGCGGCTCGTCCCCGGGCCCGACCGGGGTACGGGGGGACGGGTGTGCCCGCTCCAGGGCAAGCGGATCCCCCGGAGCGGAAGAGAGCGGGGGCTCAAGCGGGTCGGTCACGGGCGACAACGCCGCCAGCTGAGCTTCGGACAAGGTGCCCAGGTGCGCCCGCCAGGGACCGGGGCTGAAGTCGTGCAGGATCGAGTGCGCGGAGATCTGCACCACGCGGCGGCTGCCGGGCAGACCGCGCAGGAACAGGGCGTCGCGCTGCTCCGGGTCATGCGCCTCGACCACGCAGATGATCTCGGTCCCGCCGGAGGCGAGGCGAACCCACTTGGTGTCCGGGCGGCGGGCCAGGGCCTCGGCAATGGAATCGGCGCCGCCCGGGGTGGTCTGCAGCCGGAGGAACCATTCGACCCGGCCCAGCTGAGCTCCGTTGAGCACGCCGAGGACCCGCAGCCCCGCGTTCTCGCTGAGCCGGCGGTAACGGCGGGCGGCGGTCTGGTCGGAGATGCCGGCCACCTCGGCGATAGCGCGGAAGGAGGCCCGGGGCTGGAGGGTCAGGATATGGAGAATCTGGCGATCCACGTCATCCAGCGGCATTACTTCCACGCGGATTGAGCGTAACTGCTGTCGAGATCCGGCGCAATCACGGCTCATCGTGGATGAAAACTGCTCCGCTGATGCAGCATGGACTGCGGTGGCCGGGGAAAGGACGCCTGGTAGCGGAGGGAATCTGATGGATAAGAAGTGGTGGACCCTGCTGGCCGTGTGCACCGGGACGTTCATGCTGCTGCTGGACGTCACCATCGTCATCGTGGCCCAGCCCGCCATCCAGGCCGGGCTGAACGCGAGCTTCAGCGAGGTGCAGTGGGTCCTTGACGCGTACGCGCTGACGCTGGCCTCGCTGCTGCTGACCTCGGGAGTGCTGGCTGACCGGTACGGGCGGAAGCGGCTGTTCAGCATCGGGCTGGTCATCTTCACGCTCGGGTCGCTGCTGTGCGGCGTGGCCCAGGACCCGCTGATGCTGATCGCGTCACGCAGCGCCCAGGGCGTCGGCGGCGCGATCATGTTCGCCACGGGGCTGGCCCTGCTCGGGAACAGCTTCCGGGGCCGGGACCGCGGCGTGGCGTTCGGGGTGTGGGGGGCGATCACCGGCATATCCACGGCGCTCGGCCCGGTGCTCGGCGGCGTGATCGTCACCAACTGGAGCTGGCGCGGGATCTTCCTGGTCAACGTGCCGATCGGCATCCTGGCCGTGGCGCTGACGGTATGGCGGGTCGAGGAATCCAAGTCGCCGAATCCCACCTCGCCGGACTGGGCCGGGTTCGCGCTGCTCACGACCGGCCTGGTCAGCCTCGTCTACGGGCTGATCCGGGCGGGCGAGAACGGCTGGTCGGACACCGGGGTGATCATCTGCCTGGCGGCCGGCGTCGCCGCGCTGGCCGCGTTCATCGTGGCCGAAAGGCACGTCGCGCATCCGATGTTCGACCTGTCCCTGCTGCGCACGCCGACCTTCGCCGGCGCCTCCATCGCGGCCTTCGCCATGAACGGCTCGCTGTACGCCGTGCTGCTCTGGCTGGTCCTGTTCCTGCAGGACATCCTGGGTTACTCGGCCCAGGACGCCGGGCTGCGGCTGGCCATCATCAGCGGCGCCCAGTTCGTGACCGCCACGATCGCCGGGCGGCTCAGCGAGCGTGTGCCGGCCCGCTGGCTCATCGGCCCCGGCCTGCTGCTGGTCGGCGTGGGCCTGATCATCATGGGCGGGCTGACCGGCGGCAGCGACTGGACGGCGCTGATTCCCGGGTTCATCGTGTCCGGCCTGGGCGCTGGCCTGGTCAACCCGCCGCTGGCCTCCACCGCGATCGGGGTGGTCCCGCCGCAGAAGGCCGGGATGGCCTCGGGCGTGAACGCCACGTTCCGCCAGATCGGCATCGCGGCGGGCATCGCCGCCCTCGGCTCGATCTTCAGCGCCGCGCTGGCCCACAACCTGACCAGTAACGCGGCGGTGACGTCGTCGGCCCCGCGCATCGTGGCCATGGTCCGCCAGGGCCAGGTCAGCCAGCTGCTGGCCAGCCTCCCGCCGGCCCGCCGGGGTGAGGTGGCGGTAGCCATCAAGGCCGCGTTCGCGGCCGGCCTGAACGACCTGCTCTACGTGACCGCAGGCGTGGCGCTGGTCGGCGCGGCGTGCGCGCTGCTGCTCATCCGCAGCAAGGATTTCGTGAGCCGCACCGAGCCAGCGGCCGGGCCAGCCGGGGACGCAGGGGCGGGCGCCGGCACGGTCAGCCAGGCTCGTTCGGCTTGAGGATAAGGACCTCAGCCGGGGCGGCGGTGAACGGTCCAGGCGGCGTGCGCGGTGGCCCGCTCGGCCTGCGCGCGCAGGGCCTGGACAGCGCCGGCGGGATCGTCGGAGCCGTAAACGGCGGAGCCGGCCACGAACACGTCCGCGCCCGCGTCGGCGCAGCGCTCGATGGTCCCCTCGTGCACCCCGCCGTCGACCTGGAGCCAGATCTCGGCGTCGTGCTCGGCCACCATGGCGCGGGCGCGGCGCAGCTTGGGCAGCACGAGGTCGAGGAAGTGCTGGCCGCCGAAGCCGGGTTCCACGGTCATCAGCAGCAGCATGTCGATCTCGGGAAGCAGATCCTGATAGGGCTCCACGGCGGTGCCCGGGTTGACGGCCAGCCCGGCGCGGGCGCCCGCGGCGCGGATGGCGCGCAGGGTGCGGACCGGGGCACGGGCCGCCTCGGCGTGGATGGTCACGTTGCGCGCGCCGGCCTCGGCGTACTCCGGCGCCCAGCGGTCCGGCTCGCTGATCATCAGGTGACAGTCGAGCGGCAGCGCGGCGTGCTTGAGCAGCGCCTGGACGACGGGCAGGCCGAGGGTGAGATTGGGCACGAAGTGGTTGTCCATCACGTCCACGTGCAGCCAGTCGGCCGCACCGGCGACCGCGGCGGCCTCGTCGGCGAGCCGGGCGAAGTCCGCGGACAGGATGCTCGGCGATATCTGAACGGCCACAGCCCCGAGTGTAGGGTGCCTGGGTACGGCACAACTCCCGGCTCGGGGATCAGCGGCGGGCAGGAGACGGGGAAGGCGGAAATGTCGGACCCGGGGGGTATGGTTCGATACTAAGTTCGACATGGCAGGACTGGAGGATGCTCATGCCGTCAGAACCGCCCAGCGCGCTGCTCGACCGGGTACGAAAGCTGCTGGCCAAGGCCGAGGCCGAGGGGGTGACCCCGCCCGAGGCGGAGGCGCTCACCGCGAAGGCCGCCGAGCTGATGGCCCGCTACGGCATCGACCGGGCCCGGCTGGCCGCATCCCGGCCGGATACCGACCGCCCCGGCAGCCGGGTCATCGACATTGACAACCCGTGGGCCCAGGTCCGGGCGCACCTGCTGGCCGGCCTGGCCGGCGCCATGCGGTGCCAGTGCGTGCTGCTGAGCACGAGCGGGCCGGGCGCGCGCATCCACGTGTTCGGCTATGCGTCGGACCTGGAGCGGGCCGACATCCTGTACACCTCGCTGCTGCTGCAGATGGCGCGCGGGCTGACCGCCGCCGTCGTCCCGGACGGGGTCCGCAGCGTACGAGCATGGCGGCGGAGCTGGCTGCTCGGCTTCGTCACCGCCGTGATCACCCGCGTCCGCTCCGCGGAGGAGCGCGCCGCCGCGAGCGTCGACGGCGAGCCTGCGTCCGGGCCGAGCACGGCGCTGGTCCTGGCCGACCGGGCGGTCGTCATCCGGCGCCAGGTGGAACAGGCCTATCCGGTGACCAGGAAGACCCGCATCACCTACAGCGGCCGGGGTTACAGCGCTGGCTACGCCCAGGGCCAGCGGGCCGATATCGGCAACGCCCGGCTCGGGCGGAACAAGGCGCTTAATCGCGCCTGATCAGGGCCAGGAAGATCCCGTCGGTGCCGTGCCGGTGCGGCCAGAACTGAGCGAACCTGGGATCGCTGGCGGCCAGGCTCGGGATCTCGGGGAGCACGGCGGGAGCGTCGAGGATCGTGACGTCGCCGCGGCGTTCGGCGACGCTGGTGACCACGTCGCGGGTCTCGGCCAGGTGCGGGGAGCATGTCACGTAGGCGACCACGCCGCCGGGCCGGGCCGATTCGATCGCCGCGGTCAGCAGCCCGCGCTGCACGGCGGCCAGCCCCGGCACGTCGTCCGGGTCCTTGCGCCACCGGGCTTCGGGACGGCGGCGCAGCGAGCCGAGGTTGGAGCAGGGCACGTCGGCGAGCACGCGATCGAAGGTCCCGGGCCGCCACGGGACGCGCAGCCCGTCGGCGGCGATGACGGCCGGGGTGAGCCCGGACTGGTAATGGACGCGGCTCAGCGCGGCCAGGACCTGGCCGGCCCGGCGCGGCCGGACGTCGGAGGCGACCAGGCGGGCGCCGCGCTGCGCGGCCAGCCCGGCCAGCAGGCGGGCCTTGCCGCCGGGGCCCGCGCACAGGTCGAGCCACAGCAGGTCCTGGCCTTCGGCGGGAGCGGCGGCGGCTGAGGCGTCGGCACCGGCGGCGGCGGTGCCCGGCGGGGTCAGGCTCACCCGGGCGAGGGCGAGCGCGGCGAGCTGGCTGGCTTCGTCCTGGACGACGACGTGGCCGCTGGCCACGTAGCGGGCCGGGTCGCCCCCGGCCAGCCGCAGGCCGTAGGGCGACCACCGGGTCGGGGTGGCGTCCGGCGGGGCGGGCAGGGTGAGGTCGGCCTGGCCGGGGGTGACGTCGGCCAGGCCGGGGGTGACGGCGAGGGTCACCTCCGGCCTGAGGTTGCCGGCCGCTAGGGCGTCCTCGAGCTCGGCGGCGCTGGCCTGGCCCAGCGCCGCGCGGAAGGCCTCGACGATCCATCTCGGGTAGCTGCAGCGGACGGCCAGGTACCCGTCCGGGTCGCGGTCCCGGCTGGGCGCGACGAGCTCGGTCCAGGTGTCCAGGTCACGGGTCGCGACCCGGCGGAGCACGGCGTTGACAAAGCCGGACGGCCGGGGGCCGCACACGTCCTTGGCCAGGTCGACCGAGGTCGCCACCGCGGCGTGGTGGCCGACCCGGGTGGACAGCAGCTGGTGGGCGCCGAGCCGCAGGACGTCGCGCACCGGCGGGTCCATCTGGTCGCGGTCGCTGCAGGCGGCCAGGATCGCGTCGTAGGTGCCGCGGCCGCGCAGCGTGCCGTAGGTCAGCTCGGTGGCGAAGGCCGCGTCCCGGCCGGTCAGGCCGCGTTCGGACAGCAGGGCGGGCAGCAGCAGGTTGGCGTAGGCGTCGCGGTCGGTGACCGCGTGCAGGACGTCGTAGGCGGTGCGCCGGGCCGGATCGGTCCGGCGCTGGCCGGTGCGGGGCTGGCCGGTGCGGGGCTGGCCGGAGCTGGGCCGGGCGGAGCTGCGGGCCGGGCGGGCCGGGCCTGCCGCGCCATGTCAGCCGAGCCGAACGGGGCCGGCCGAGCGCAGGCCGCGGGCCCAGTCGGAGGCCGTCATGCGGCGCTTGCCCTCGGCCTGCACCTCGCCGAGGCGCACCGGGCGCGAGCCTGTGCCGACGAACACGTCCTGCCTGGCGGCCAGCAGCTCGCCGGGCGCCAGGTCCGGGGCGTCGGCCGGGCCGCCGACCGACACCGGCCCGAGTTTCAGCCGGGCGCCGTCGTGCTCGGTCCACGGCCCCGGCTCAGGCGTGCAGGCGCGGATCAGCCGGTCCACGATGTGCGCGGGCAGCTTCCAGTCCACCCGGGCGTCGGCGGGGGTGATCTTCGGCGCGAGGCTCACCCCCTCAGCCGGCTGCGGGACCGCCTCGAGCGTCCCGTCCTCGATCCCGTCCAGGGTGGCGACGAGCAGCTCCGCGCCGGAGTGCGCCAGGCGGTCCAGCAGGTCACCGCTGGTGTCAGTAGGCCGGACCGGCTCGGTCAGCACTCCGTAGACGGGGCCCGCGTCCAGCGCGGCGACCACGCTGAACGTGGTGGCACCGGTCACGTCGTCCCCGTGCAGGATGGCGTGCTGGACCGGGGCGGCGCCGCGCCAGGCGGGCAGGACCGAGAAGTGCAGGTTGACCCAGCCGTGGGCGGGCACGTCCAGCGCGGCCTGCGGGACCAGCGCGCCGTAGGCAACCATCGGGACGCAGTCCGGGGCGATCTCGCGCAGCCGGTCGAGGAACAGCGGTTCCCGCGGCCGGGCGGGGGTGAGCACCTCCAGGCCGGCCTTGGCGGCGCGCCGGGCCACCGGGCTTGACTCCACGTGACGGCCGCGGCCAGGCCGGCGCGTCGGGACGGGTCAGCACCGCGACGACCTCGTGGCGGGAAGCCAGCACCGCGTCGAGCGCCGGCACCGCCGTCTGCGGGGTACCCGCGAACATCAGGCGCATGGGTTTACAGCGCCCGCCCGAAGGTCTCGTGCGGCGACACCCTTACCTGCGGGATCGTGTCGCTCCACCACTCGGCCTCGCGGATGGCCTTCATGGCCAGCTTGCGCTGGGCGGGGTCCATCCGGTCGATGAACAAGATGCCGTCCAGGTGGTCGGTCTCATGCTGGACGCAGCGGGCCAGCAGCTCGGTGCCGGCGATGGTCACCGGATCCCCGTACATGTTGAAGCCCTTGGCCACCACCCCGTAGGCGCGCTTGACCGGGTAGACCAGGCTGGGGAAGGACAGGCAGCCCTCATCGTCCTCGTCCTGCTCCTCGGACAGATCGAGCGAAGGGTTGATCAGGTGGCCCGGCTCGTCGGAGTCCACGTGGTAGGTGAACACCCGCAGCCCGACCCCGATCTGCGGCGCGGCCAAGCCGAGCCCGGGCGCGTCCTCCATGGTGTCAGTGAGGTCTTTGACCAGCAGGCGCAGCTCGGCGTCGAAGTCGCGCACCGGCTCAGCCGGGGTGCGCAGCACCGGGTCACCGAATAGACGTATGGACTTGACGCTCACGAAACCTCCTGGACGCGTGCGGCGAAGCGCCGCCGGTTCCAGTTTATCCATCAGGCGACCTCCGCCGGGTCGAGCTGGACCCGCACGACGCCGCCGTCCTTGCGTGCGCTCCGGGCCGCCTGCGCGGCGTGCAGGGCCCGGGCCAGGGCCAGGCCGTCGGGACGGGGAGTCCTGATCAGCAGGCGCTCCTGCGGGTCGGCATCGGGCTCCGGCCCGTCCGGCCCGGCCGGAACCGGGCCGAGGATCTCGGCCCGCTCCGGGAGCCCGGCCGAGCCGACGAAGTCCGCGATCGCCGCGGGCGAACCGGTGATAGCCGCCATCCGCACCGCGGGCGGGAAACGGAGCTCGGCCCGTTCGGCCAGTTCCCGGTCGGCGAAACCGGCCGGGTCCCAGCGCAGGAGGGCTTGCACGGCGGGCAGCGACGAAGCGGCCAGCACCACCACGGACCCGGCGGGCCGGACCAGGGCGGCGGCGTTCAGCCAGCGGCGCAGCGTCTCCTCGGCGGCGCGCAGGCTGGGCCGGCCAAGCAGCGCCCAGCCATCCAGGAGCAGCGCAGCGGCGTAACCTTCCGCCGCCACCGGCTCGGCCCCGGGAGTGGCGATGACCAGGGCCGGCTCGGCAGGTACCTCGGCCAGCACGTGCTGGCCGCCCGAGGTGCGCACCAGCACCCCGGGAAACGCGCGGCCCAGTTCTTCCGCGGTACGCGCCGCCCCGGTGACCAGGGCGCGCAGCCGGCCTGATCCGCACCGCGGGCAGGCCCAGTCCGCGGCCAGGGCGCCGCACCAGCGGCAGCCGGGTACCTCGGCCGAGCCGCCGACCTGCAGCGGGCCGCCGCACGCGGCGCACCGGGCCTGGGCGCGGCACTGGCCGCAGGAAATGGCGGCCAGGTACCCGCGCCTGGGCACCTGAACCAGGACCGGCCCGGCGGGCAGCGCGGTGCGGGCGGTGCGCAGGGCCAGGCTGGGCAGGCGGGCCGTCATGGCCGCGGCGTCCCTGGCCAGCTCGGCCTCATCCGGCGCGGCCCGGACCCGGGGCGCGATCTCGCGCAGCACCTCCGGCCGGCCAGTCAGCGGCTTGGCCCAGCCGGCCGCGACCAGCTGGGTCAGCTCGGCGGTCCGGGCGAACCCGCCGATCAGGGCAGCCGCGCCTGACCGGTGGGCGCGCAGGGCGAGCACCTCCCGGGCGTTCGGGTAGGGTGCCCGGGGCTCGGCGTGCAGGTCATCACCGTCGTCCCACAGCACGACCAGGCCCAGGCGAGCGACCGGGGCGAACATCGCGGCCCGGGTGCCCGCCACGATCCGGACCGCGCCGCGGAGCGCGGCCAGCCAGCGGCGGTAGCGCTCGGCCGGGCCCAGGTCGGCGGTCAGGCAGATGTGGGCCCCGGGGCCCTGGTTCACCGCGGTCAGTGCCGCGTCGACGCGGGCCAGATCGCGGGCGTCCGGCACGACGATGACCGCGCCCGCGCCGGCGGCGGCCGTCGTGGCGGCGGCGATGGCGATCTCGGCCGGCCACTCGGGACCGGGCAGGGCGGACCAGGCCGCCCGGACCGGGCGGCCCTCGGCCAGCGCGGTCAGGAACGCCGGCCCGGCGGGGTACCGGCTCCAGGAGCCGGGCTCGGGCCGGGACGGCGCCATGGCCTGCGGGGCCGCGGCGGGCTGCGGGTTCGCGGGGTCCTGGGGGGCCACGGAGGTCTGGGGGGCTTCGCGTTCCGCGGTGGCGTGGCGGGGCGGGATGGCCAGCCTGAGCACGTCGGCCAGCGTGCCCGCGTACCGGTCCGCTACCACGCGGGCCAGGCCGAAGATCTCGGGCGTGAGCACGGGCTCGGGCGAGATCACCCGTTCCAGGCGGGCCAGCCTGCCCTGGTGCTCGCTGGTGTCCGCCCGGTCCAGCAGGTAGCCGTCGACCAGCTGCCCGGCGAACCTGACCCGGACCCGGCAGCCGGGCACCGCCGTGGCGTCCATGGTGGCCGGGACCAGGTAGTCGAAGGGCCGGTCCAGGTGGGCGAGCGAGATGTCCACCGCCACCCGGGCGACGGGCAGGCGGTCGCTGACCTCCTGATCCTTGGACGACTTCGACACGCTTCCGTCCTACCAGACGGCGACGACGATCTTGGCGGCTAAGCGGGCTGACCAGGCACGTGGCTTGTGCACGCATTCACAAGACGTTTCCGCGGAAACGTACCGGCCGGGACAATCCGGCCGGGCGGCGGGTGCTTGGCTCCGCATCTACCGGCGGTGCCGCCGGGCGGGTATCACTCCGAGAGGCCTGATCGACTGCATGGTCGCCGCCGTCGCGTGGCGGCAGCAGGCGACCATTCTCGCCTGCGATTCCGATCTGGACCGAGTCGCCCGCGTGATCGGGATCGAGCTGGACCAGCCGTCACCGGCCGGATAAGCCGCGGGCCGCATAAGCGGCGGCCCGCGGCACGAACCACGTTCCGTTCCGTCTTAGAAAGATCCTGGTCAGATGCCCGCGGCAGCGCGGAGCTGGTCGGCGCGGTCGATGCGCTCCCAGGTGAAGTCGGGCTCGGTACGGCCGAAGTGCCCGTACGCCGCGGTCTGGGCGTAGATCGGGCGCAGCAGGTCCAGGGCGTAGATGATGGCCCGCGGCCGCAGGTCGAAGACCTTCAGGACGGCGTCCTGGATCTGTTCCACCGGCACCTTCTCCGTGCCGAAGCACTCGACGAACAGCCCGACCGGCATGGCCTTGCCGATCGCGTACGCCACCTGGGCCTCGCAGCGGTCGGCCAGGCCGGCGGCGACCACGTTCTTGGCCACCCAGCGCATCGCGTAGGCGGCGCTGCGGTCGACCTTGGACGGGTCCTTGCCCGAGAAGGCCCCGCCGCCGTGCCGCGCCATGCCGCCGTAGGTGTCGATGATGATCTTGCGCCCGGTCAGCCCGGCGTCCCCCATCGGGCCGCCGATCTCGAACCGCCCGGTCGGGTTGACCAGCAGCCGGAACCCCTCGGTGTCGATCTGCGCGTCGGCCAGGACCGGGTCGACGACGTAGTCCCGGATGTCCGGGGCGAGCAGCTCCTTGAGATTGATGTCCGGCGCGTGCTGGGTGGAGACGACCACGGTGTCGAGCCGGACCGGGCGGTCGCCGACGTACTCGATGGTCACCTGGGTCTTGCCGTCCGGCCGCAGGTAGGGCACCGTGCCCGCACGGCGGACCTCGGACAGCTGCTTAGCCAGCTTGTGCGCGAGCATGATCGGCAACGGCATCAGCTCGGGCGTCTCCCGGCACGCGTAGCCGAACATCAGGCCCTGGTCGCCCGCGCCCTGCCGGTCGAAGTCGTCGGTGCCCTCGCCCTCGCGGTACTCGAACGCGTCGTTGACGCCCTGGGCGATGTCCGGCGACTGGGAGCCGATCGAGACCGACACGCCGCAGGACGCCCCGTCGTAGCCCTTGGCCGAGGAGTCGTAGCCGATCTCGAGGATCTTTTCCCTGATGATGCCGGGAATGTCGACGTAGGTCTTGGTGGTGACCTCGCCTGCCACGTGCACCTGGCCGGTCGTGATCAGGGTTTCCACCGCGACCCGGCTGGCCGGGTCGTCCTTGATCATGGCATCCAGGACAGTGTCGCTGATCTGGTCGGCCATCTTGTCGGGGTGACCCTCGGTCACCGACTCAGAAGTAAACAGGCGACGCGCCACGTCGTTCCCCCTCCTAGGACCCCTGGTAACTGGGGCGATTGTATCGGAGCCGCGGGAGCCCAGCGGCTTGTCTCGGATTTGCGAGGTTTCTCGACATTTGACGGCCAGCACTCACTGTAGGTTGACAACCACCAAGTCCCACACCACATTGGCGAGGGCTTCCTTGGGCCCGCGCGGTATCTGCGCGACTGTCCCGTCGGTGCCGAACACGACCGCCTCGTTGTCGGGCGTCCCGAAGCCGAGCCCGTTCCCGACCGGGTTGACCACCAGCAGGTCACACCCTTTGCGGGCCAGCTTGGCCCGGGCCGCCTGCTCGGCGGTATCGGTTTCGGCGGCAAACCCGACCAGGACCGGGCGCTTGCCGCGGCCGCCGCGCTCCCGCTGGGCGGCCAGCCCAGCCAGGATGTCCGGGTTCTCGACCAGGCGCAGCGGCTCGGGCGGCTGCCCGTCCTTCTTGATCTTGCCCTCGCTGCGTACCTCGGGGCGGTAGTCGGCCACCGCGGCCGCCATGACCACGACATCGGCGTCGGCGGCGGCGGCGGTGATCGCGCCCTGCATTTCCCGGGCCGAGACGACCCGGATGACCGAGACGCCGGCCGGATCGGGCAGGGCGACGTTGGCCGCGACCACGGTCACTTCGGCCCCCCGGGCGACGGCGGACCGGGCCAGCGCGTAGCCCTGGGTCCCGGTGGACCAGTTGCCGATGAACCGTACCGGGTCGATTTCCTCCCGGGTGCCGCCGGCCGACACCACCACGCGCCGGCCAGCCAGGTCGCGGGCCCTTTCGGGGTGGCCGGCGTCGGGGGTGGCGAGCAGCCGGACGGCGGCCGCGAAGATCTCCGGCGGGTCGGGCAGGCGGCCCGCGCCGCTGTCGGCCCCGGTGAGACGGCCGACCGCCGGGGTGAGCACGACGGCGCCGCGGCTGCGCAGCAGCGAGACGTTCGCCTGGACGGCCGGGTGCTGCCACATCTCGGTGTGCATGGCCGGGGCGTACAGCACCGGGCACCGGGCGGTCAGCAGCGTGGCGGTGAGCAGGTCGTCGGCCATCCCGGCCGCGGCCCGGGCCATCAGGTCGGCGGTGGCCGGGGCCACCACGACCAGGTCGGCCGACTGGCCGAGCCGGACGTGCGGCACGTCCGAGACGCCGGTCCACACGTCGGAAGTGGCCGGCTGGCCGGACAGCGCCGCCCAGGTGGCCTCGCCGACGAACCGGAAGGAGTCCGGCGTCGGCACGACCCGGACGCTGTAGCCGGATTCGGTCAGCAGCCTGAGCAGCTCACAGGCCTTATACGCGGCAATGCCCGCGCCGACGCCGAGGACGACGCGCGCGGGCATGCTGGTGATGCTTCTTAAGACTCGAGGAGTTCGACGCTGAGCAGCCGTTCCTTGATCTCGCGGAGCGAGATGGACAGCGGCTTCTCCTGGCTGCGCGTCTCGACCAGCGGGCCGACGTACTCCAGCAGGCCCTCGCCGAGCTGCGAGTAGTAAGCGTTGATCTGCCGGGCGCGCTTCGCGGCCATGATCACCAGCCGGTACTTGCTGTCCACGACCTCGAGAAGCTCGTCGATCGGCGGGTTGATGATGCCGTCGGCGATCTGTGTCCCTGCCACGTTTTGCCTTCCGTATACCTTCGGACGGGCGCCTCCCGGACGGGAGGCCCTCCGAACGGTTGCCTTGTGAAGATAAGGCGCACTTACACATCAAGTTTATCAGCTGCTGGCACACGTCCTGGACCGACGTGTTCACCAGCGTGATGTCGAACTCCTGCGCCGCGGCCAGCTCCTCCTGGGCGGCGGCGAGCCGGCGGGCCAGGACCTCCGGCGGCTCCGTGCCGCGGCCGGTGAGCCTGCGGACCAGCTCCGCCCAGGACGGCGGGGCGAGGAACACCAGCCGGGCGTCTGGCTCGGCCCGCCTGACCTGCCGTGCGCCGTCGACGTCGATTTCCAGGAGGCAGGCCACACCCGCCTCGATCTTTCCCGCGAGCGGCACCCGGGGCGTGCCGTACCGGTAGCCGGCGAACCGCGCCCACTCCAGCAGTGCCCCGCCGGCGATCAGCCGGTCGAACTCGGCGTCGTCGACAAAGTGGTATTCGCGGCCGTCGACTTCACCGGGCCGCGGCCGGCGGGTGGTCACCGACACCGAAATCCAGATCTCGGGGCAAATCCTCCGGAGTTCGGCGACGACCGTGCTCTTCCCGACCCCAGAGGGTCCGGAGAGCACGGTCAGCCGTGAATGCACCGAGGTTGCGACCGCGACTCGGCCAGGATGTTGTTCCCGTCTGTCGCGCGGTTCAGATATCGGCACCGAACTCTTGCTCAAGTGCGGATCGCTGGTTGGTGCCGAGCCCGCGTACGCGACGCGATTCAGCTATGCCGAGCCTTTCCATGATCTGCTTTGCCCGCACCTTGCCCACACCCGGCAGGGACTCAAGCAGAGCAGAGACCTTCATCTTGCCAATCACGTCATCACTGGAGCCATCCTTGATGACATCGGACAAGGTGGTGGACCCGCGCTTGAGGCGGTTCTTCACCTCGGCGCGTTCTTTGCGTGCACGTGCAGCCTTCTCCAGCGCCGCAGCACGTTCTTCAGGAGTGAGGGGAGGAAGAGCCACTTCGGGGTCACCTCGGTTTCGTTTGGAAAAAGGTTTGTCGGGAGGGGAAACTAGCCAATCACGTACCCTTTCGGCAACGCAAACCTCGGTTTACGTCATCACAAATTGAAATATATTACTTATAGTAACCAAGTAATTACCGAAAGTTATCATTGCTCCGCCTGAAGGCGCCGACTAGGGGCGTCACCCGGCGATACCCCATGGTCAGGTGCAAGACACCAGCGTATGCCATCAATGTCCGGCCGACCGACCAGCCTCCCGGCGCGCCGCCCATTCGCCGGCCAAGGCCGCGGCCCCGGCGGCGCCGGCCCGGCCGCGGCCGGGCTCAGCGGGCGCGGCCGGCGCTCGGGGCAGCCTGCCCGACGCGAGCCCGAAATGTCCGGATCGGCGCGGTCTGGCCGGGCCGTTCGGCCCTCGCCTTGACTCACGACGGGTTCGACTCACGATGCGTGCCGCCTGCTCCCGGTCGAGCTTCATGGCCCCCTGAGCTTCCCGCCAGTTCTACTCACTGCGTAAGCTTCACGTTACCCCAGGTCACCCTGTATCCGTGGGACTTATCCCGCATTCGCCCCTGGTCAGGCCGGATCACGTGCGACGGCCACCCGCCGGAGCGACGCGGCGATGGCCGCCGCAGCCGCCCCCGGATCCGCCGCGCTGGTGATCGGCCGGCCGATCACCAGCAGATCCGCCCCGGCCAGCAGGGCCTCCTCCGGCGTGGCCACCCGGGCCTGGTCGTTGGCGTCGGCGCCCGCGGGCCGCACGCCTGGCGTGATGAGCGTCACATCCGGGCCGACCTCCGACCGGACCGCGGAAACCTCGCGTGGTGAGCAGACCAGGCCCTGGGCACCGGCCTCCACCGACAAGGTAGCCAGCCGCAGCACCGCGTCCGTCACCGTTCCGGTCATCCCGATCCGGTTCAGGTCACGGTCTTTAAGCGAAGTCAGCACGGTGACCGCCGCGACCACCGTGCCCGGCGAGGCCTCGACGGCCGCGCGGATGACATCGGGGCCGCCGGCCGCGTGGACGGTGAGCACGTCGGGCCGGAGCCGGGCGACCGCCCGCGCCGCGCCGGCCACCGTGGCCGGGATGTCATGGAGCTTGAGGTCGAGGAACACCGATACCCGGCTGGCGCCCCGTACCGTCGCCACGACCTGGGGCCCGTAGCGCAGGTAAAGCTCCAGGCCGACCTTGACCGTGCTCACGTGCGGCGTCACGAGCGCCGCCCACCGCGCAGCCGTCTCCAGGTCAGGGGCGTCAAGCGCGACCGCCACCGGTGCCGGCTTAGTCACGGCCACTCCTCTCGTTGCTACCTTCACAGCCCGCGGGAGCCGAACGCCCCGCGGGCGGCGTGGGCCTGGCCGATGACGTCGGCGACCCGGTCCACGCCGATGGCCGTCAGCTCCTCCTCGAGCTCGCGCACCACGCGAGAGCACGCCGACGGATCATGCACGATCGCGGTGCCGACCCCGATCATGGACGCGCCCGCGAGCAGCAGCTCCAGCGCGTCCCGCCCGGTACGCACGCCGCCCGTCCCGATGATCGGCACATCGGGAAAAGCCTCGCGGACCTGCCATACGCACCGCACCGCTACCGGCCGGACGGCCGGGCCGGACAGCCCGCCGTACGCCCCGGCCAGCGCCGGGCGCATGGTCGCGGGATCGATGGCCATGCCGATCAGCACGTTGATCAGCGAGAGCCCGTCCGCGCCGGCCCCGACGCACGCGCCGGCCACGGCCACGATGTCGGTCACGTCCGGCGACAACTTGGCGAACACCGGCATGTCGTGCCTGAGGCGGCCGCGGACCGCGGCGACCACGGTCCCGGCGGTCGCCGGGTCGAGGGCGAACAGGCGCCCGGCGTCTTCGGCGTTCGGGCAGGACAAGTTGACCTCGACCGCGCACACGCCCGCCGCGTCGGAGAGCCGGGCCGCCAGGGCGCCGTACTCACGGACGGTCTGGCCCGCGATCGAGACCACCACGCGCGCGCCATGAGACAGCAGCCACGGCAGGTCACGCTGGAGGAACGCGTCAATGCCCGGGCCCTGCAAGCCCACCGAGTTGAGCAGGCCGCTCGGGGTTTCGGCGAGCCGGGGCGCCGGGTTGCCGGTCCGCGGCTCGGTCATGATCGACTTGCTGATGATCGCCCCGACGCGGGCGACGTCGATGAACTGGGCCAGCTCGCGGCCCGCGCCCGCGCAGCCCGCCGCGGCCAGCACGGGATTCGGCAGCTCCGCCTGCCCGAGCCTGGCCCGCATGTCAGCCGGCATGGGTCTGCTGTCCTGCCCACGGGGTAGGGGCGGCTGGGTCCTCGGCGGGCTCGGGGTGGTCACCTCTTCGCCAGCCGGGGGCTCCGAGCGCGTCGAACGGGATCGTGCCCACGTCATCCCACCGGACCAGGTCGGCGCGGAAGACCGGGCCGTCCACGCACGCGCGGACGATCCGGGTGATCCCGTCGGTCCCGGTCACGGGCAGCACGCAGCCCATGCAGACCCCGATCCCGCAGGCCATGGGCACGTCTACCGACGCCTGCACCGGGATGGAGTACCGGGCGGCCAGCGCGGCCACGTCCCGCAGCACCGGCACCGGCGCGCACGCGTAGATCACCTCGGTGCGCGCCTCGCGGACGACCTGCTCCAGCATGGCGGTCACCGGGCCGCGGACGCCGAGCGACCCGTCCGCGGTGGCCACCGTGGCGCTGCGCCCGGACCGCCTGGCGGTCAGCGCGCCGAACACCCGGTCCGCGCTGCGGCCGCCGAGCAGGTAATCCACCGTGCAGCCGCGATCGGCCAGCTTGGCCGCGAGGGCGAACAACGGCGCGCTGCCGTAGCCCACGCCGAGCAGCAGGCACCGGGACGGGCTCTTCGGCACCGGGAACGGCCGGCCCAGCGGTCCGGTGGCGTCGAGCGGGTCCCGGGCGCGCAGCCCGGCCAGCCACCGGGTGCCCGGCCCCACCGCCTCGAACACGACCTCCACCGTGCCGCCGTGATCGGGGCGGACATCGTGCACGGCGAAGGCGCGCCGGCCCAGCATCCCGCTGTGCGGGCCGCCCACGGCGACCGTGACGAACTGGCCGGGCCGGAACCTGGCCGCGATGGGCGGGGCGACCAGCGTCAGCGCGTGATAGGCATCGACCCGGCGCGACGTCAGCACGGTGGCCCGGACCTGGACCGCCCCCGCGGCTGGCTCACTCACGAGATACGCGCAGCTGCGCGGCGTGCTCCTGCAGCGACCGCACGCCGACCTCGCCCCGGATGATGGCCTCGATGCCCTGCACGGCCGCGGCGAGGCCGGCCACGGTGGTCACGCACGGGATACCGCGGCGGACCGCGGCGGTACGGATCTCATAGCCGTCGAGCCGGGGGCCGGACTGCCCGGGACTGCCGAACGGCGTGTTCACGATCAGGTCCACCTCACCCGCGAGAATCCGCGTCACCACGGTCGGCTCGCCGTCGGGACCCGGTCCGTCGCCGTGCTTTCGCACGATCTTGGCACGAACCCCGTTACGGCGCAGCACCTCCGCCGTTCCCTCCGTGGCCCAGATTTCGAAGCCCAGGTCAGCCAGGCGCTTGACCGGGAAGATCATGGACCGCTTGTCCCGGTTGGCGATCGACACGAACACCCGGCCCTTGACCGGCAGCGAGCCGTACACCGCGGCCTGGGCTTTCGCGTAGGCCGTGCCGAACATCGCGTCGATTCCCATCACCTCGCCGGTCGAGCGCATCTCGGGGCCGAGCACGGTGTCCACGCCCTGGCCGGCCGGGTCACGGAACCGCCCGAACGGCAGCACGGCCTCCTTGACCGCGACCGGCGCGTCCAGCGGGAGATCGCCGCCGTCCCCTTCGGCCTGCAGCATGCCCTCGGCCCTGAGCCCGGCGATGGTGGCGCCCAGCATGATCCGCGCCGCGGCCTTGGCCAGCGGCACCGCGGTCGCCTTGGACACGAACGGCACCGTACGCGAGGCCCGCGGATTGGCCTCGAGCACGTACAGCACTCCCCCGGCCATCGCGTACTGCACGTTCAGCAGGCCGCGCACCCCGACGCCGTTGGCGATGGCCTCAGTGGCCGCGCGGATCTGCGCGATGTCGCCGCGCCCGATGGTGATCGGCGGCAGCGCGCAGGCGGAGTCACCGGAATGGATGCCGGCCTCCTCGATGTGCTCCATCACGCCGCCGAGGTACAGCTCGGTCCCGTCGTACAGCGCGTCGACGTCGATCTCGATCGCGTCGTCGAGGAAGCGGTCGATCAGCACCGGGTGGCCGGGACTCACCTGCGTCGCCCTGGTCATGTACGACTGCAGCGTGGTGTCGTCGTAGACGATCTCCATGCCGCGCCCGCCGAGCACGTAGGACGGCCGCACGAGCACCGGGTAGCCGATCTCACGGGCGATGCCGACCGCTTCGGTGACCGTGGTCGCCGTCCCGTAGCGCGGCGCGGTCAGCCCGGCCTCGGTGAGGACCTGGGCGAAGGCGGCGCGGTCCTCGGCCAGGTGGATGGCCTCGGGCGAGGTGCCCACGATCGGCACGCGGGCGGCTTCAAGCGCCCGGGCCAGGCCCAGCGGGGTCTGGCCGCCGAGCTGCACGATCACGCCCTCGACCGTTCCGGTGGCCTGCTCCGCGCGCACCACCTCGAGCACGTCCTCCAGGGTGAGCGGCTCGAAGTACAGCCGGCCCGAGGTGTCGTAGTCGGTGGAGACCGTCTCGGGGTTGCAGTTGACCATCACGGTCTCGTAGCCGGCCTCGGCGAGCGCGAACGAGGCGTGCACGCACGCGTAGTCGAACTCGATGCCCTGACCGATGCGGTTGGGCCCGCTGCCCAGGATGATGACCTTGGGCTTGGTGCCCGGCGGGACCTCGGTCTCGTCGTCGTAGGTCGAGTACAGGTACGGGGTGCGGGCGGCGAACTCGGCGGCGCACGTGTCGACCGCGTGGTACACCGGCGTGATCCCGAGGCCCCAGCGGATCTCCCGGATCACGGTCTCGGTGGTGCCGCGGAGCCCGGCGATCTGGGCGTCGGAGAAGCCGTTCTGCTTGGCCATCACCAGCGTGCGCGCGTCCAGGGCGGGCGCGCGGCGGACCTGATCGGCGATCTGGTTGATGTGCTGGATCTGCTCGATGAACCAGGGATCGATACCGGTTGCCTTCGCGACCTGGGCCGGGCTGACGCCGGCCTGCAGCGCCCGGTGGATGGTGTTCAGGCGGCCGTCGTGGGGCGTGGCGGCCGCACTCAGCAGCCGGTCCGCGTCGGCTCGGGGCTCTTGTTCGAAGCCGAACGGGGCGTGGTTGCTCTCCAGCGACCGCAAGGCCTTCTGCAGCGCCTCGGGGAAGGTCCGGCCGATGGCCATGGCCTCCCCCACGCTCTTCATGTGCGTGGTGAGCTCCGGGTCCGCGCCGGGGAACTTCTCGAACGCGAACCGCGGCACCTTGACCACCACGTAGTCCAGCGCGGGCTCGAAGCAGGCCGGCGTCTGGCCGGTGATGTCGTTCGGTATCTCATCCAGCGTGTAACCGATGGCCAGCCGCGCGGCGATCTTCGCGATGGGGAAGCCGGTGGCCTTGGAGGCCAGCGCGCTGCTCCGCGAGACGCGCGGGTTCATCTCGATCACGACCATCTGGCCGGTGCGCGGCTCCACCGCGAACTGGATGTTGCAGCCCCCGGTGTCCACGCCGACGGCGCGCATGATGGCAATCGCCGTGTCGCGCATCCGCTGGTACTCGCGGTCGGTGAGGGTCATGGCCGGGGCGACGGTGACCGAGTCGCCGGTGTGCACGCCCATCGGGTCGATGTTCTCGATCGAGCAGACGACCACCACGTTGTCCTTGGCGTCGCGCATGAGCTCGAGCTCGAACTCCTTCCAGCCGATGATGCTCTGCTCGAGCAGGACCTCGTGGGTGGGGCTGGCATCCAGGCCGGCCCCGGCGAGGCGGCGCAGGTCCGCCTCGTCCCGCGCGATGCCGGACCCGAGGCCGCCGAGGGTGAAGGACGGCCGGATGACCACCGGGTAGCCCAGGTCCTTCGTGGTCTGGATGCATTCGTCCAGGTCACGGCAGATCTGGCTGCGCGGGACCTGCGCGCCGAGGCCGGTGACGATCTCCTTGAACCGCTCGCGGTCCTCGCCGGCCCGGATGGCGTCGATGTTGGCCCCGATCAGCTCGACGTGGTACTCGGCCAGCACGCCCTGGTCGTGCAGGGCCACCGCGGCGTTCAGCGCGGTCTGCCCGCCCAGGGTGGGCAGGACCGCGTCGGGACGCTCGATCGCGATGACCTTCTCCAGCGTCTCGGTGGTGATCGGCTCGACGTACGTGGCGTCGGCGAACTCGGGGTCGGTCATGATCGTGGCCGGGTTGGAGTTGACCAGGCTGACGCGGATCCCCTCGCTGCGCAGGACGCGGCACGCCTGGGTGCCCGAGTAGTCGAACTCGCAGCCCTGGCCGATGACGATCGGCCCCGACCCGATGACCAGCACGGACCTTAGATCCTCGCGACGCGGCACGTTATCCCCTTGCCTGGTCGAGCAGGGCGCAGAAGTAGTCGAAGTGGTCCGCGGCGTCGTGCGGGCCGGGCGCCGCCTCGGGGTGATACTGCACGCTGAAGACCGGGCGCTGGCGCAGCCGCAGGCCCTCGACCACGCCGTCGTTGAGGTTGACGTGACTGACCTGAGCCGGCCCGTACGGGGTGTCGAACGGCTCGAGTGCCTCCGGCGGCACGTGCGACCAGGTGGCGGCGCCGCGCGTTTCCGCGGAAACGTCCGGCCCGCCCGCCCCGCTCGGCCCGCTCGGCTGGGGCTGGGGCGTTTCCGCCGGCTGCCCGGGGAGGGCGGCGGCGAAGCCGTGGTTGTGGCTGGTGATGTAGACGCGGCCGGTGGCCAGGTCGATGACCGGCTGGTTCACGCCGCGGTGGCCGTAGCGCAGCTTGTAGGTGCGCAGGCCGAGGGCCAGCGCGAGGATCTGGCTGCCCAGGCAGATGCCGAAGACGGGCAGCCCGGCGTCGAGGACGCCGCGCATCGCGTCCACCGCGTACGTGGCCGCGGCCGGGTCGCCGGGGCCGTTGCTGAAGAACACCCCGTCCGGGCCGGCGGCCAGGATGTCCTCGGCGCTGGCCGTGGCGGGCACCACGAGGACCTCGCAGCCGCGGGCCGCGAGGTTGCGCGGCGTAGCGGCCTTGATGCCCAGGTCGACGGCCACCACCCGGTACCTGATGGGTCCGTCCGGGCGGACCGTGTAGGGCTCGCGCGTGCTGACCACCCGGGCCAGGTCGGCCCCGGTCATCTGCGGGCTGGCCAGCACCCGCTCCAGCAGCCGCTCCGGGCTGTCCTCCACGGTGCTGACGGCCGCCCGCATCGCGCCCTGCTCGCGGACCCGCCTGGTCAGCGCCCTGGTGCCGCGGACGGCGATGCCGGGGACGCCCTCGTCGCGCAGGTAGGCATCCAGGTCACGGGTGGCCCGCCAGCTGGAGGCGAGCCGGGCCGGCTCGCGCACCACGTAGCCGCTGACCCAGACCCGGCCGGACTCGGGGTCTTCGTCGTTGACGCCGGTGTTGCCGATGTGCGGGGCGGTCATGGCGACGATCTGGCGGTAGTACGAGGGATCGGTCAGCGTCTCCTGGTAACCGGTCATCCCGGTGTTGAAGACCATCTCGCCGAACGTCTCGCCGTCCGCGCCGAAGGCCGTGCCGTACAGCGTGGTGCCGTCCTCCAGGACGAGCAGGGCGGTGTTGGAGTCCATCTCAGGCCAGCTTCCCGTCGAGCACGGTAGGTGCGCCGCGCAGGAAGGTCGCGACCACCCGGCCGGGCAGCGGCATCCCGGCGAACGGGGTGTTGCGGCTCTTGGAGGCGCCGGCCGCGCTCACCGCCTCGGCCGCGGCGCCCGGGTCGTACAGGGTGAGGTTGGCGGGCGCGCCGGGCGCGAGCGGCACCCCGTGCCCGGCCAGCCGGCCGATGCGGGCCGGGCGGGCCGACATCCGGTCGGCGACGCCGCGCCAGTCCAGCAGCCCGGTGTCCACCATGGCCTGCTGCACCACGCGCAGCGCGGTCTCCAGCCCGGTCATGCCGAACGCCGCCTCCGACCACTCCGTCTCCTTGGCCTCGACCGGATGCGGGGCGTGGTCGGTGGCCACGCAGTCGATCGTGCCGTCGGCCAGTGCGCGCCGCAGCTCGGCCACGTCCGCCGCGGTGCGCAGCGGCGGGTTGACCTTGAACACCGGGTCGTAGCCCGCCGCCAGCTCGTCGGTCAGCAGCAGGTGATGAGGGGTGACTTCGGCCGTGACCGGCCAGCCCTTGGATTTCGCCCAGCGGATGATCTCCGCGGAGCCCGCGGTAGAGACATGGCAGACGTGCAGCGCGGAGCCTACGTGCGCCGCGAGCAGGCAGTCCCGGGCGATGATCGCCTCCTCGGCCACGGCAGGCCAGCCGGCCAGGCCGAGGCGCCCGGAGACCTCGCCCTCATTGAGCTGAGCACCCTCGGTGAGCCGGGGATCCTGCGCATGCTGGGCGATCACTCCGTCGAAGGCCTTGACGTATTCCAGCGCGCGGCGCATCAGCAGCGGGTCGGCCACGCACCGGCCGTCGTCGGAGAACACGCGGACCCGGGCGGCCGAGTCGGCCATGGTGCCGAGCTCGGCGAGCCTGGTCCCGGCCAGCCCCGCGGTGACCGCGCCGACCGGCTGGACGTCGCAATGGCCGGCCTCCCGGCCCAGGCGCCAAACCTGCTCGACCACCCCGGCGGTGTCGGCCACGGGCTCGGTGTTGGCCATGGCGTGGACGGCGGTGTAGCCGCCCAGCGCCGCCGCGGCGGTCCCGGTCGCCACCGTCTCGGCGTCCTCCCGGCCCGGCTCGCGCAGGTGCGTGTGCAGGTCGACCAGGCCGGGCAGGGCGATCAGCCCGGCCGCGTCGAGCACCTGGGCGCCCGCGTCGTCCAGGCCGGGTCCCATGGCGGTGATGGTCCCGCCGGCCAGCAGGAGGTCGGTGACCCCGGCACCGCCGCCCGCGACCATGGCTCCCCTGATCAGCCATGCGGCGTGGGTTTCGGTCATTCAGCCACCTCCGGGAATTCCGTGCCGCCGAGCAGCAGGTACAGGACGGCCATCCGGGTGGTGACGCCGTTGGCCACCTGTTCCACGATCGTCGAGCGCGGCGAATCGGCCACCTCCGCGGCGATCTCCACGCCCCGGTTCATGGGTCCCGGGTGCATGACGATGGCATGGTCGGGCAGCCGGGCCATGCGCGCGGTATCCAGCCCGTACCGCCGGCTGTACTCGCGGACACTGGGGAAGTACGCGTCGGTCATCCGTTCGGTCTGGACGCGGAGCATCATCACCACGTCGCTCTTGGGCAGCTCGCTGTCCAGGTCGTAGCTCACCGCGCAGGGCCAGGTGTCGACGGCCAGGGGCAGCAGCGTGGGCGGTGCGGCCACGGTCACCTCCGCCCCGAGCGTGCTCAGCAGCAGCACGTCGGACCGGGCGACCCGGCTGTGCAGCACGTCCCCGACAATCGTGACCCGGATGCCGTCGAGCCCCGCGCCCCTTCCCCCGCCCGGGGCGGTGCCACCCCTGAGCCTGCGCCGGATGGTGAAGGCGTCGAGCAGGGCCTGGGTGGGGTGCTCGTGCGTGCCGTCCCCGGCGTTCACCACGCTGCCCTGCACCCAGCCGGCCAGCCGGTGCGCGGCACCGGAGGCGCTATGCCGGATGACGACCGCGTCCGCGCCCATGGCCTCCAGGGTCAGGGCGGTGTCCTTGAGGCTTTCGCCCTTGGCCACGCTCGAGCCCTTCGCCGAGAAGTTGATCACGTCGGCGGACAGCCGCTTGGCCGCGGCCTCGAACGAGATCCGGGTCCGAGTCGAGTCCTCGAAGAACAGGTTGACGACCGTCCGGCCGCGCAGCGTGGGGAGCTTCTTGATCGGGCGGTCGGCCAGGCCAGCCAGCTCCTCGGCGGTGTCGAGAATCAGCAACGCGTCCCCGCGGCTGAGATCGGCGGCCGAGATCAGATCGCGTTTCATAGCGCTACCTCCAACGCTTCGCCGGGTCCGGCCGCGGGCCGGGCCTGGGCAGGCCGGGCGCGGTGACGGCGGACGGAGCAGCGGGCCGGGCTCACGGGCGCTCTTCGTCGCTGATCATGACCGCGTCGTGCGCGTCGATCTCCGTCAGCAGGACGTGCACCACCTCGCGCTGCGAGGTCGGCAGGTTCTTGCCCACGTAGTCGGCGCGGATGGGGAGCTCGCGGTGGCCGCGGTCGACCAGGACGGCCAGCTGCACGGTCCGGGGCCGGCCCAGGTCAGTCAGCGCGTCGAGAGCCGCCCGCACGGTGCGGCCGGAGTAGAGCACGTCGTCGACCAGCACGACCGTTTTCCCGTCCACGCCTGAGGCGGGGAGATCAGTGCGGCCGAGCGCGCGCGCCGGGTGGAGCCGCAGGTCATCCCGGTGCATGGTGATGTCGAGCGACCCGCAGGGAACCTCGAGGCCTTCGAACTCGCCGATCCGGGCGGCCAGGCGGCGGGCCAGGGGCACTCCGCGGGTCGGGATGCCGAGCAAGACGACCTCATCGCCGCCGTGCGTCCGCTCCAGGATCTCGTGCGCGATTCTGGTCAGCGCACGCCTTATTTCCTCGGCATCGAGTACCTCAAGGCCATCACGCCCCGCGACCGGCTGGCCGGCTGCGCACATGAGCGGACCTCCTTCCCCGCCTCTCCGGACGGTCCTTAAAGGATGTCTTCGGCCAAGATCATACGGGGAGTTACCAACTGGCCCGGCCGCATCGCGGTGTCCGGCGTCTAATGTGATTTACATCACACTCAACTGACAGCGCCGGAGCGTGACGACGGCCGACCGAGCGCCGGCGAGCTGCCCGCAGCGGAGTGAGACCTGATCACAGGCGGATTCCAGGCCGCCGGCGGAGGGTAGATACTAATCCGGGATGGCAAGCCGGTTACCGTATGAGTTAGGCCAGTTTTTGCCATTCGGCTTGACCTCGTCGCGCTCGCCGCCTACCGTCACAGAGCGTAACCGTTACCGTAAGCGACGACCGGCCGGAACCGAGGAAATATGCCATCTGAGTATGCCAAGACGCTCGGCGCGCGGCTGCGCGCCATCCGCACCCAGCAGGGACTCTCGCTGCACGGGGTGGAAGAGAAGTCCCGCGGCCGCTGGAAGGCCGTCGTGGTCGGCTCCTACGAGCGCGGAGACCGGTCGGTGACGGTCCAGAAGCTCGCCGAGCTCGCCGAGTTCTACGGGGTGCCGGTTTCCGAGCTGCTGCCGGGCGACACTGCCCCGACGCCGCTGGTGCCGTCGCCGAAACTCGTGATCGACCTCGAGCGCATGAGCCAGCTGCCCAAGGACAAGGTCGGCCCGCTTGCCCGCTATGTCGCAACCATTCAGAGCCAGCGCGGTGACTACAACGGCCGCGTCCTGTCGGTGCGGCACGAGGACCTCCGTTCGCTCGCGGTCATCTACGACAAGTCCCCGGCCGACCTGACCGAGGAGCTCATCAGCTGGGGCGTGCTGGATGCTGACGCGCGCGGCGCGATGGACGGGTTCTAGGCCGCTAGCCGACCGCTAGCCGGCCGCAGCGGGAGCGGAGACTGCACCTCGACGCCGAGCGCAGTCTCCGCTAGTGAGAGGAATGTCTCCGCATCCCGCAGCAGGTCATCCGCCTCCCGGGCAGATGCTGCGCGCGGCAGGCCAGCCTCGGCGGCCGCGCGCTTGCCGGCGCCGGCCGCGAAGAAGGCCGCCCACTCGCTGAGGGCCGGCTCAACCTGAGGCAGCAGATCCCAGACGCTATGCGGCTTCCGGCGCCTCGTCTTAGGCTCGCCCCGGGCCGCCACTACGGCCGCCGCAGCCCGCAGTGCCGCCAGGTGCGCGGTGACGTAACGGGCGCCAGGCGATGTCTCGCCGGCCGCTTCCCCGAGCCCACGGCGCGCGGACTGGAGCATGCTGAGCACTGTCGGCGGCACCGGAACCCGGGGGACTCTCGCAATCCCAGGATGCTGCGGGCCCACGTCGCGGCCTGTTCGCACCCCCACTGCGTTCACCATCGCTCCTCATCTCCTCTTCTGCCCGGCCAGTTGAGACGTTCCCGTCCCTGACCCGGCCCTACGCTGGTACATCTATTCGAACCTAAATTCGTTCTGATGTCTAGTCGTTATTCGATGTTTGTTCGAAGGTACCGGGAGGGTCTGACATTTTGGCCTAGGGCGGGGCGGCGGGACGGACGGAGACGATCGCGGCGGGCGGGTAAGCAGCGCTGGGGGACCCGGTGAGCGGCGCTGGAGATCCGGTGAGCGGCGCTGGGGACCGGCACGCGGGGCTTGGTCGGCAAGGCTCGCACGGCAGGTTCAGCGTGGCGGATACACCGCGGCCGGTTCAGCGCGGCGGACGCCCCGCAACCGCGGCCGGGCTCACGCTTCGGCGCGGCATCTACCGCAGCATCAGCCGCTGGCCAGGTCATTTGCGCATAATGCGGGTGTTTGCGCGGTCTGCCTGGCTGGGCCTGTATTTTTTATCGGGTGCCATCCCCACCCGCCACCGGTGACGGGACCAGAAGACCGCTGGCGGGGAACCGCGAGACGCCTCGCGGCGTTAGTGAGGATGCCACACCGAATTCTGATGGGGCGCTCAAGGCAACGGGGGTAATCGCAATGTCCGGCGTTGCCGACGCGGACGCCAGGCCCCCGGCAGATGAGGCTCTGGCCGAGATGTCGGACAACCTGGCCGATGCTGACCTCATCGTGGCTGCGTCCGCCAAGTCCGCCGAGTCCGCCGCGGCAGAAGCCCCCGCTGCTCAGTCCGGCGCGGCCGGGGCAGATCAGGTCCGGCCGGCCGCCGGACCCAACGGATCGGCCGATACGACCCGGGCCGACGCGGATGCGGGGCAGGCGAAGGACGCGGCGTCGGCAGGAGACGTCGCACCGGCGAAGGATGCGGCACCGGCGAAGGATGCGGCGCCGGCCACGGAAGCGGGCCGCGGCAAAGACGCGGGACGGGCGGAGACGGGCCCGGGGCCAGCCAAAACCGGAGCTTCGTCCGGCCCGCGGCCGAAGCGGACATCCGGCGGCGGAACGGCTACGAGCGGGCCTGCCGCCAAGGCCGGGAAGCGTAACCCGGGCCGCCCGGGGGCAGGAGGCGGCGGGCCCCGGGCGGGCAAGGGCGGCTCACCCAGACGCCCGGCCCGGAAAAGCCAGACGCCGCCCTCGGCCCCGGCCGCTCCGCCAGCGCGACCGGCCGAGACAGGAGGCACGTCTGCCGGGCCGCAGGCAGGAGGCGCGGCGCACGGCTCAGGGCCTGCTGCTCCCGCGCGCGAGGGAACCACGCCCCCGGGCGGGGAACCGTCAGGTCCCGCGGGGACCGCGTCCGCTGGTCCGGCTGAGGAGGCGACCGCCGCTCCCGCGGGTGCGCCGCCGCGCCAGGGCAAGCCGGGCAGCCCGCCGCCACCTCCGGATGGGGCGCCGCCACCTTCGGATGCCGGCCGGCGACGCTGAGCGCGGATGCCGCGGCGCCAAGCACGGATGTCGCGGCGCCAGGCACGGTGACTGCGCCGCCGCGGCCGGCGTCCGGTGACGCCACGATCCCCGCAGTCGCGGACCGGGCGACGCCGCGCGAAGAGGGGGCGAAGGCCAACCGGCGGATATCGCGGCGCACGCTGCTCCAGGCGGGCCTGATCGCCGGGGCCGGGGCCGGCGCGGTGCCGCTGCTCGCCGTGGTGGGGAGCATCGCGCCGTCGAACATGCCGCAGCCAACCAACCTGACCTTCTCGCTGAACTCGAACTGGCTGTTCGGCGGGCAGTACATGGCGGGATCGGAGAGTTCCTTCTACAACGACAGCGGCTTCGCGCCGGTGACGCTGCCGCATACCGTCACGCCACTGTCGTGGCGCAACTGGAACGCCGAGGCGTGGCAGCAGATGTGGATCTACCGGCGCCACTTCAGCGGCGCTGCGCTGGTCAGTTCACGCAAGCCAGGGAACAGGATCATGGTCGACTTCGACGGGGTCATGGTCAACGCGACGGTGGTGATCAACAACCAGACCGTCAGCACCCACCAGGGCGGGTACCTGCCGTTCTCGGCCGAGCTGACCGGCCACGTCAGCCCGGGGGAGAATCTCCTGTCGGTCCTGGTGGACGCCAACTGCCTGCCGGTGCCGCCGATGGGCTACGGCGACGTGGCGGCCAGCGTCGACTTCTTCCAGCCCGGCGGGATCTACCGCGACGTCACGCTCAGGGTGCTTCCGCAGGCGTTCCTGACCGACGTGTTCGCCTTGCCGGCCGACGTGCTCACTTCGCGGCGGCGGGTAGACGTGGAGTGCACCATAGACTCGGCACTGCCGGCGCACGCCAGTGGCACGCTGCTGGTCGAACTGCTCGACGGCGACCAGCAGATCACAGCTCGGACCACTGCGCTCAGCGTGGCTGAGCCCGGCAGCACCACGGCCACCCTGAGCCTCGCCGAGCTGGGCCCGATCATCCTGTGGTCCCCGGAGAACCCGAAGCTGTACACCGTACGCGCCACGGTGGCCTTTCCCGGCGTGGGCAGCCACACGCTGGCCAGACGGATCGGGTTCCGGGATGCGTCGTTCCAGCCCGACGGCTTCTACCTGAACGGCGAGCGGCTGCAGCTCTTCGGCCTGAACCGCCACCAGCTCTACCCGTACGCCGGCATGGCGATGCTGGCCCGGGTGCAGCGCAAGGACGCGGAGATCCTGAAGAACGAATTGAACTGCAACATGGTCCGCTGCTCGCATTACCCGCAGTCGCCGCACTTCCTCGACGCCTGCGACGAGCTCGGCCTGCTGGTCTGGGAAGAGGCACCGGGCTGGCACAACGTGAACGGCAGCCCGGTCTGGCAGGACATGGTCGTGCAGAATGTGCGCGACATGGTCACACGGGACCGGAGCCGTCCGTCGGTCGTCATCTGGGGCACCAGGCTCAACGAGACACCCGATCTCCCCGGGTTGTGGGCCGCCACCCGGCAGGCTGCCGCCGAGCTCGATAGCTCGCGGCCCAGTTCCGGGGCGATGGCTTATCACCAGGTCACCGGCTGGGATGAGGACGTCTTCGCCTTCAACGACTACAGCCGTGACCCGAAGACCGGGGCGGCATCCCTGCGGCCGGCGCTGCCCGGGCTGCCCTACCTGATCACCGAGGCGATCGGGGTAGCCGAGGCGAGGCCGCACCATTTCTCGTGGACCGACCCGCCGGCGGCGCTGGCCGACCAGGCTGCCCTGCACGGCCAGGCGCAGAACGTGGCCCGGTCGCAAGCCGCCTATTCCGGCCTGCTGGGCTGGGCCGCGTTCGATTACGCCTCGCCGGATGGCCTGGACCCGGAGTCCGTCAAATGGGCCGGGGTCGCGGACGGTTTCCGGGTCCCGAAACCTGGCGCGGCCATCTATCAGTCGCAGCTGGACCCGAGCGTCCGCCCGGTTATCGTGCCCGTGTTCTTCTGGGAACTCCCCGGGATCGCCCCGCTACCCGACCCGACCTCGATGATCGCCAGCAACTGCGAGCGGCTGGAAATCTTCATCAACGGCGTGCACGTGACGACCGGGCTGCCCGCGAGGGGGACGCCGCTGTACCGGGACCTGGCCTATCCGCCGTTCCTGGTCAATCTCCCCGCCCGCATGCCCGGCGGGACGCCGGAACTCCTGATCGAGGGCTACGTGGGCAGCCAGCAGGTGACGGAGCTGCGCATGTCGTCGAACCCGGCTGCTGACACGCTGGCCATGGAAGCCGACGACGGGACCATCGTGGCGGACGGGTCGGATGCTACCCGCGCGGTATTCCGCGCGGTCGACGAGTTCGGCAACCTGCGCAGGTACCCCGCGGGAATGGTGACTTTGACCCTCAGTGGTCCCGCCACGCTGACCGGCGATAACCCGTTTGCCTTCGGCGATTACGGCGGGCTCGGCGCGGTGTGGATCCGCTCGCTGGCCGGCCAGACCGGGTCCATCGTGCTGGCCGCCAGCGAGCCTCGACTCGGCCAGGCGCAAGTCGAGGTCCAGGCGGTGCCCGCGAGCGGCGGCAGCCAGCTGGCCTGACGCGCTAGGCGCCTGCAGCCGGGATTTGTCCTAAGCTTGCGAAGATGCGGCGTGCGCTTTCAGTCAGCGAGCTGAGCCCCAGCGAGTTCACCTCACGTCTTGATCAGATGGTCGCGGTGTACGCGGCGGCGATGCAGCAGCCGCCGGGCGTGCTCCCAGGCCGGCGATCGACGATGCTCGGGCACTCGGTGAATCCGGGGCTCCGGGCGCTGCTGGCGACGGAGGACGGATCCGACACGGTGGTCGGCTTCACCTACGGTTTCCACGGCACGCCCGGCCAGTGGTGGCACGACACGGTGGCCCGCGCGCTGGTCAGCACCCATGGGGCAGCCGCCGCGGCGTGGCTGGACAACTCGTTCGAGGTCGCCGAGCTGCACGTAGCGCCGGAATATCAGGGTCACGGCGTGGGCGCCGGCCTGCTGCAACGGCTCACCTCGGGCCGGCTGGAACGGACCGCGCTGCTGTCCACCAGGGACGCCGACACGCCGGCCCGGCGGCTGTACCGCGGGGTGGGCTTCACCGATCTGCTGACCGACTTCATCTTCTTCCCCAGCAGCGACCCGCCCTATGCGGTGATGGGCGCCGAGCTGCCGCTGCGCGCGCTCTCCCCCCGGCCGCGCGCCGAAAGGCCGAGGAGCTCGTAGATCTCCCTGGTCGCGCGGGACCAGTTGAGCGTGTAGAAATGCAGGCCGGGCACGCCTTCGGCAAGCAGCCGGTCACACATCCCGGCCGCGTACTCCACTCCTATCTCGCGGACGGCGGACCGGTTCTCGGCCACCGCCTGCAGCCGCTCCCACAGCTGCGCCGGGATCCGGCAGCCGCCCAGCTCGATGGCCCGCTCGATCACCCGCAGGCTGGTGACGGGCATGATGCCAGGGATGATGGGCACGTCGCAGCCCAGCCGGGCGACGCGGTCTCGCAGGCGGAGGTAATCCTCGGGGAAGAAGAACATGTTGGTGATGGCGAAGTCCGCCCCCGCCCGGCACTTGGCCACGAAGTACCGCGCGTCCGCGTCGGGATCGGGCGACCGAGGGTGCTTCTCGGGGAACGCCGCCACTCCGACGCAGAAGTCACCGGCCGACCGGACCAGGCTCACCAGCTCCGCCGCGTAGCTCAGGCCATCCGGGTGGGCGACCCAGTCGGCGTTCGGGTCGCCTGGCGGGTCACCGCGCAGGGCGAGCACGTTGCGCACGCCGACCGCGGCGTAGGCCCCGACCACCTGCCTCAGCTCAGCCACCGAGTGGTTGACGGCGGTCAGGTGCCCGACCGGGGTCAACGTGGTCTCCTCGGCGATACGGCCGGTGACCCGCACCGTCCGGTCCCTGGTCGAGCCGCCGGCCCCGTAGGTCACCGAGACGAAGGTAGGCCGCAGCGGCTCAAGCTGCCTGATGGCCCGCCACAGCTGCTGTTCCTCCGCCTCGGTCTTAGGCGGCATGAACTCGAACGAGAACGCCTGGCGCCCACCCGCGAGCAACTCACGGATGAGCGGCTGGTGCGGGTGTCCCAGCTGGCCAGCGGGACGCCTGCTCGGCGCGCTCACGGCTGGCCGCGGGCGCGGCGGGCTCGGCGGCATGCAGCCAGCCTAGCCGCTTTAGAACGCCAGGGCCTGAGCCCTGCGGTTCACTTCGGTTCCCCGGTGCTCGACGAGCGCGCCGATCGGCGTGCCCGGCAGGGAATCGTCTGACGTGAACAGCCAGCGGAGCGCCTCCTGCTCCTCGAATCCGCAGTCGAAGAGCAGGGTGAGGGTCCCGCACAGGCCCTTGACGATCTGGTGATCATCAAGGAAGGCGGCCGGGACCGCGAGCGTCCCCTCGGGACGGGTCACAGCCAGGAGCTTCCGGTCGCGGAGGAGCTGCTTCACTCGCCCAAGCGGCATGCCGAGCAGGTCGGCTACGTCGGGGAGTGACAGCCATTCGCCGACGAGAGCGTCGGTCATGGGGTCAATCTGTGCCACGAGTCCAATGTCCCACGTCCAGCCGCGCTCCAAACACCAGGGTTGGCGCTTATTACCGAGGCGGGTACGGGAGTGGTGCCCAAGCTGGGCCGGGAGCCATCCGGGACCGGGGGAGAGTCAGCGAGCAGCGTCCTTGACCGGCACGGCGGGGTCGGTCAGCCTCCCGGCATCGACCGGGCTGCCCGCGGCGATCACCCGGCGGCCCTGCAGCAGGTCGCGGGGGCGGTCCACGGTCAAGATGGCGACCAGCCGGCCGACGGCAAGCCAGCACGCCGCCCAGCTCGGCCCCGCCGGGTCACCGCGCCAGACCATCCGCTCGGCGTCCCCGTGATACCCGGCGTACTGCACCATCCGGCCGAACTGCTCGGACCAGAAATACGGCACCGGATCGTACGCCTCGTCGCTGCCGAGCACGTTGGCCGCGACGACCTCGGGCGCGTGCAGGGCTACATCCCAGTGCTCGAACCGCAGCCGCCGACCGAACCGCCGCGACTGGAACGCAGCGCAGTCGCCCACCGCGTAGACACCAGGCAGCGACGTCCGCAGCCCAGAGTCGACCACCACGCCGTTCTCCAGCCACACGCCCGAATCGGCCAGCCAGCCGGTGGCCGGGCGGACCCCGACCGCGGTGACGATCTCATCGGCGGCGATCCACCCGCCGCCGGCCAGGGCCAGGCCACCGGGCTGCACGGACTCAACCACGACCCCGGTGCGCAGCTGTACGCCTGCAGCGGCGTACCAGGGCGCGGTCTGCGCCCCGACCGGAGCTCCGACCGCCGAGGCGAGCGGCGCGGGGCCGGCCTCCACCACCGTGACCTCAGCGCCGTGGATGGCGGCCGCGGTGGCCAGTTCCGCTCCGATCCAGCCGGCCCCGACGATGGTCAGCCGGAGCCCGGGCCGGAGCAGGGCGCGCAGGGACAACGCATCGTCATAGGTGCGCAGGAACCGCTGCCGGCCGGGCCCAGGAAGCGCCACCGGGAGCGCCCCGGTGGCCAGGACCAGGTGATCGTACGGATATGTCGCGCGATCAGTGGCCAGGGCCTCGGCGTCTACTCTGATGGCGGCCTCGCCGGGCCGGAAGGTTACGTCCAGCGCGCCGAAGTCCGCCTGCAGTGACGGGTCGGTCTGGTCGATCAGCACTTTCTTCGACAGCGGCGGCCGGTCGTACGGCGGCCACGCCTCCGCCCCGATCAGGGTGATCCGGCCGTTGAAGCCCCGCTCGCGCAGCTCGGTCACGGTGCGCAGCCCGGCCAGGCCCGCGCCCGCGACCACCACCCGCCCGCCATCGACCATAGGGAGCATTATTCAGAAGGCACCACCGGCTGCTGACGCGGCCGTCCGTGGCCAGCGGGGGCCTGGGTGTTTGCGGCGCCTCCAGGGCCAAACAACCGTAAAATCATCGCGATGGACGATACCCTGGCCGACCCGCTCGCCGGGCGCCTGCTAGACGGGCGCTACGCCGTGACGGCGCGCATCGCGCACGGCGGGATGGCCACGGTCTACCTGGCCGTAGACACCAGGCTGGACCGCGAGGTGGCGCTCAAGGTCATGCACGCCGAGCTGGCCAGGGACGACGATTTCGTCCGCAGGTTCATCGGAGAGGCCAAGTCGGTCGCGCGGCTGTCGCATCAGAACGTGGTCGCGGTCTTCGACCAGGGCGCCGACGGGCCGTTCCTGTACCTGGCGATGGAATACATCCCCGGGCGCACGCTCAAGGAGTTGCTCCGGGATCACGGCCCCTTCGCCCCGGCGGTGGCCCTGGACATCATGACCGGGGTGCTCGACGGCCTGGCCGCCGCGCATGCGTCGGGCATCGTGCACCGCGACGTCAAGCCGGAGAACGTCCTGCTGACGGCCGATGGCCGGGTCAAGGTGGCGGACTTCGGCCTGGCCAGAGCGCAGGCGGCCGCCGGGCAGACCCGGGCGGGCCTGCTCATCGGCACCGTCGCCTACCTGCCGCCAGAGCAGGTGACCGGCGAGGCCACGGGCCCGAGATCGGACGTGTACTCGGCGGGCGTGATGGCATTCGAGCTGCTCACCGGCCGCCAGCCGTTCACCGGCGACACTCCGCTCGCGGTCGCATACCAGCATGTCAACTCCGCTATCCCGGCTCCCTCCTCGCTGGTGCCCGGCATACCGGCGGCGGTGGACCAGCTCGTCCTGGCGGCGACCAGCCGGGACCCCGCGCTGCGCCCGGCTGACGCGGGCGAGTTCGCGCGCGCGGCCCGGCGGGTCAGGGAGGGCCTAGGCCCGCCGAGCGGGCTCACCGGGGTGACAGGAGCCGGCGTCCAGGGCCTGGGCGAGGCGCCCTGGCTCAACCTGGACACGCCGGCCGCGGCCAACGGCTCGGACCTGTCCGGGACGGGCACACTGGTCGTACATCGCGAGGAGGGCGAGCGGTACCGGGGCGGCCGGGAGCCGTTCCTGCAGCGCTGGCTCTTCAGCCCGCGGCTGGCGATCGTCGCGCTGGTCCTGGCGCTCGGCATCGGGCTCGGGCTCGGCGGCTGGTGGCTCACCTCCGGCCGGTACGCATCGATCCCGGTCGTGGCCGGCGATTCGGTGAGCCAGGCCACCGCCGCGCTGACCACTGACGGCTTCACCCTGGCCAAGGTGTCGTCGGTGCACAGCAACGAGGTAGCCCAGGGGACCGTGATCGGCACCACCCCGTCGGGCCGGGCCTCGAAGGGCTCAGCGGTCACGATCGTGGTGTCGGCCGGCCCGTTCACCTCGGTCGTGCCGGGCGTGACCGGGGACAAGGTCGCCACGGCCGAAGCCGCCTTGCAGCGCGTGCACCTGACGGCGACGGTCCAGAAGGTCGGCTCATCCTCTCCCACCGGCACGGTGGTGGGCACGAAACCGGGGGCCGGCACGTCCTGGCCGCAGACCAAGCCGGTCACCATCCTGGTCTCCGAGGGCCTGCCGGTGCCGAATTTCGTCGGGCAGGACCTGCAGGCCGCCCAGCAGTGGGCCGCCGCAAATGGCGTCAGCCTGCAGCAACAGCAGGACCAGAACAGCCAGCAGCCGCAGGGCACGATCACCGGCCAGGAACCCGCGGCCGGATCGGTGTACCAGCACGGCGAGGCCGTGACCGTGAACGTCTCCACCGGCCCGGCCGAGGTCAACGTGCCCGACGTGATCGGCATGACGGTCCAGCAGGCCACGCAGGTACTGCGGGCGGCGGGATTCCAGGCTCAAGTGCAGTCGTTCGGACTGAGCGGCAACAATAACCGCCGAGTGTGGGACTACAGCCCGCTCGGCCAGGCGCCGCGCGGCAGCACCATCCTCCTTGATGTCCTGCCCGGCAGCAACGGCGGCAACGGCGGCAACGGCGGCTTCGGGCTGTAACGGCAAGGAAAGCCGGCGTATCAGGAGCGCCCGGCGGCGATCTGAATATATAGCCCGGAAGGCGCGCGGGGATGCCACGGTATATAGTGCTCCCATGCGTCAGCAGTTCTGGTTTTGGTTTGGCTACCGCCCCGGGTTCCGGACGGTCGCCTGCCAGGCCTTGCGCTGACAGAAGCGACCTAACGAGAGCCCCGGGCCGACGGCCCGGGGCTTTTTTTATTGACTGGAGGCGGGCGACATGGTGGTTGTCATGGCGGCGGATGCGCAGAAGACCGACGTCGACGGGGTGGTCGAGCGGGTGCGCGAGGCAGGCGGCGACGCGTTCGTCAGCCGGGGCGTCTCGAGGACGATCGTCGGCCTGGTCGGCGACATCGATCAGCTGGACGCACTGAACCTGCGTAGCATGTCCGGGGTCAGCGACGTGGTGCGGATCACCGCACCGTACAAGCTGGTGAGCCGGGAGCACCGCCAGGAACGTTCGGTGATCAGGGTGGCGGGGGTGCCGATCGGCCCTGACACGCTGACCGTCATCGCCGGGCCGTGCGCGGTCGAGACCCCGGAGCAGACGCTGGCGTCCGCGCTGATGGCCAAGGCGGCCGGGGCGGCGCTGCTGCGCGGCGGCGCGTACAAGCCGCGCAGCTCGCCGTACGCGTTCCAGGGACTTGGCGAAGCCGGGCTGAAGATCCTGGCCGACGTGCGGGCGGAGACCGGCCTGCCGATCGTGACCGAGGTGGTCGACACGGCTGACGTGGATCTGGTGGCCAGCTACGCGGACATGCTGCAGGTCGGCACCCGCAACATGCAGAACTTCCCGCTGCTGCAGGCCGTCGGCGGCGTGGGGAAGCCGGTCATGCTCAAGCGCGGCATGAACGCCACGATCGAGGAATGGCTGATGGCCGCCGAGTACATCGCCCAGCGCGGCAACCTCGACATCGTGCTGTGCGAACGCGGCATCCGGACGTTCGAGAAGGCCACCAGGAACACGCTGGACATCAGCGCGGTCCCGGTCGCGCAGCGGCTGTCGCACCTGCCGGTGATCGTCGACCCGTCGCATTCCGGCGGCCGCCGGGACCTGGTGGTACCGCTGTCCCGGGCCGCGATCGCGGTTGGCGCCGACGGCATCATCGTCGACGTGCACCCGAACCCGGAAAGCGCCCTGTGCGACGGCCCGCAGGCCCTGGTGGAGTCGGACCTGCGTGAGCTGGCCAGCGTGGCCGCCCACCTGTCCCCCCTGGTGGGCCGGACCCTCACGCCGGCGCCCACCACCACGGGCGAGCCGGTCCCGGCCTGACAGGCGGCTGACACCACATCCCGTTCGGATAAGGAGGTTTTACTGGCGGTACTCCTGCGCGCTCAGGGCCAGTTCCTCGGCCAGGTCGTCGGCGCCCAGCCGGCCTTCGATCCGGCGCAGGTCATCGATCCGGGCCCGGGTCTCGACCCGCTGCGGGGTCAGCAGCGTGCAGCAGTCCTGGTCGGGCAGTTCGGAGATGCCCAGGGTGCGGATGCGGCGCGCCTCGTCCATGATCTCGCTCTTGTCCCAGCCGATCAGCGGGCGCAGGATGGGCAGCTTCACCGCGTCGTCGAGGGCGGTCAGGTTGGCCAGCGTCTGGCTGCTGACCTGGCCGAGCGAGTCGCCGGTGATCAGGGCGGCACCGTCGAGCCGGCGGGCCAGCATCTCGCCGGTCTTGAGCATCAGCCGCCGCTGGGCCACGATCTGCAGCCGGTCCGCACCGGACGAGGCCAGCGCCTGCTGAGCTTTGCCGAACGGCACGACGAACAGCCGCGACCCGCCCTGGAACCGGTCCAGCCCGCGGACGAGCGCATAGGCCTTGTAGATCGACTCGGGGCCGGTCAGCGGCATGCCGGAGAAGTGCAGGAAGAAGCAGCGCATGCCGCGGCGCATCATGCGGTACGCGGCGACCGGCGAGTCGATGCCGCCGGACATGAGCACGACACCGCGGCCGCTCATCCCGACCGGGAGGCCGCCCTGCCCGAGCCGGCCCTCGGTGAACACGAAAACCTCGTCGCTGTCCACCTCGATGAACACCGTGGTCTGCGGCTTACGGAGGTTCACCGCCAGGCCGTGCGCCTGCTGGACCTCGCGGCCGACCAGCACGGCCAGCTCGGCGGAAGTCAGCGGGAAGCGCTTGTCCCTGCGGCGCGCCCGCACGGCAAACGGGCCCGGCCGGCCCGCGGTCAGCGCGACCGCGGCGGCGACGACGGCCTCGGGCGTCTTGGCCACCCGGAGCGGCTGGGCCACCGTGATGATGCCCGGGACGTCGCGCATCCGCTCGGCGATCCGCGCCGTGGCCTGCGCCCAGCCCGCCGGGCCGCGGCGCTCGCCGCCGGCCACGCGCAGCGTGATGACCCCTTCCCGCTGCCGCATGTCCACCGGTACCCCGGTTTCGCGAAGCGCGGCGCGGATGTTGTTGTGCAGCATGCGCTCGAATTGCTGCCTGTTCCGCCCTTTGAGCACGATCTCGCCCAGCTTGAGCAGCACGCACGGCTCGTCACCGGGCCGCGCGCCTTCCGGGGCCTGGGGGCGGGCCGAGGTTCCCGGGGAGTGGATCACGGACACCTCCCTAGTGTGCCAGCAGAACGCGGTCATGAGTCCAGGCTTCCTGGGGCTAGCACGAGACGGGAACCGGGTGATAGCCCCAATGTGGTCCGGGCGGCCGCCGGTTAGCGTGGCGGCATACGCAAGCGGGAGGATCACGTGAGCATCAGGGAAGAAGTGCAGGCCTCGGCGGCAGCCCATCGCGATCTCGGCCCGGGCTACGAGGGGGCGGTGGCCGAGGGCCTGGTCGAGCGCATCGGCGAGGAGATCGACCGGCGGGTGGATGCCCGGCTTTTCGGCCAGCTGGGACCCTCGGCCCCGCCGCGGCCGCGCCGTGCCCCCGTGCCCGGGCAGCTCGGGCTGGGGCGGGTGCTGCTGGCCCTGGGCTCGATGGGCCTGGCCATCGGGGCCACGGCCGCCGTGCTTCACCCGGGCGATAACCCGGATGGTTCGGTCTCCGCTGGCCAGGGGGTACTCGTCGCCTTGATCTGGATCGTCATCGGAGCGGTCAACCTGGCCTACGCCAACCGCAACTGAGCGCAACTCGGGCGGCCCGCCGCACGTTGTACTGAGTGCATACGGGCAGCGGAGCGGAGCCATGTTCGAGCGTTTCACCGACCGGGCGCGCCGGGTCGTCGTGCTGGCGCAGGCCGAGGCCAGGGACCTGGATCACAACTACGTCGGCACCGAGCACATCCTGCTCGGCCTCCTGCGGGAGGGCGAAGGTGTCGCCGCCAGGGCGCTGTCGTCCCTGGGGATCAGCCTCGAGGCGGTCCGGCATCGGGTCGAGGAGATTATCGGCCGCGGGCAGCAGCCCGCGGCTTCCGGGCACATCCCGTTCACGCCGCGGGCCAAGAAGGTGCTCGAGCTCTCGCTGCGCGAGGCGCTGCAGCTCGGCCACACCCACATCGGCACCGAGCACATCCTGCTCGGTCTCCTCCGCGAGGGCGACGGCGTGGCCGCGCAGGTTCTCCTCGCCTCGGGCGTGGACCTCAACCGGGGGCGCGAGCGGGTCATCCAGGTCCTGACCGGGAGAGCCGGTCAGCAGGACGCACCGGGCGACGCCGCCGCCGACCTCAGGGACCGGCTGGCCGCCATAACCGCGCGGCTGGCCGTGATCGAGCGCCGGCTCGGGGAGGCTGGGCCAGGCCGGTAGCCGGGAGCGCTAGCCGTGCGGGGCAGCAGCGGCGGCAGCGGCCGGGAGGACGGCGCACAGCAGCCGGTTGTCGCCGCGCTGCCAGAGCGTGCCGACCTCGGCGAATCCGGCCTCGACGAGGGCCTGGACGTGGGTGGCGAGCTGCGTTGATTCGGTGCCGTGGTGACCCGCCTCCACCCGGCGCCGGGCGCGTTCGGCGACACGATCGGACAGCCACGGGTCGGCCGCGGCCGCCTGCCACCACGCGGACCAGCTCTCGGAATGCCCGTCGGGGAAGCGCCGCTGGTCCTCGCGCTCCCGCAAGGCCCGGTCGAGCCGGGCCAAGGTGGGCGCCTGCGCCGGGTCCATGCTGAAGTGATCGCCGTTGAGCAGCAGGCCGCCCGGGGCGAGGGCGGCCGCCAGCTCGGCGTACACGGCCCGCAGTTCAGGCTCATGCAGCCAGTGCAGCGCCGTGGTGCTGACCGCTGCGTCCGCGGGCCGGTCCAGGCCCAGCCGGGCGGACCAGCCGGGCGTGCGCAGGTCCAGGTCGATGAGGCGCAGCCCGGGCCGGCCGGAGTAGGCGGCCTCGGCGAGCGCGAGCGATACCGGGTCGGCGTCGATGCCGATGACCGTGGCGTGCGGCAGCCGGTCGAGCAGCCGGACGGCCAGCGAGCCGGGACCGCAGCCCAGGTCGAGCACGATCGGGTCCGGGCGGCCGGTGCCCTCGGCGACCGCATCGATCAGGGCGGTGAACCTGTCCTCGCGATCGGGCAGGCTCGTCTCCTGCTGGCGGTCCCAGCGCTCGATCCACTGCCGTGCGGTGTCATGGTCAGGTACGCGGTCACGTTCGGGCACGCCGAACCTCCCTGTCGTTCTGTGACGGGGCTTCCGTTACTGGCTAGACTCGTTTTGACAGTAACAACGTAGGCGGCTGAGGTGTAACTAGTCAAGTGAATTTCAACAGTCACATGGATGTCGTCATCAGGGTCGCGGTGGCCTTGGTGAACCTGCTCACGCCCGGCGAGATCCGCGGCCGCGGCTACCAGCCCCCGGAAGGGGACGAGCGCACGGCGGCCGTGAGCGCAGTGCTGCGCGCGAGCGGCGGGCGCGAGGCCACCTGGGAAGAGGCGGCTGAGCTGTGCTTCGTCGCGGCGGAACTGCGCGGGGTGTTCGAGGCGGTCAGCGCGGACGCTCTGGACGACGCGGCGGCCCGGGTCAACGCGCTGCTGATCCGCACCGGCGCCCAGCCGCAGCTGGAAAGGCACGACGGGCAGTCCTGGCACCTGCACTTCCGGGCCGCCGACGACTCGCTGCCGAACGGATGGGCGGCAGGCTGCGCCACCGGTCTCGCGGTCGTGCTCGGCGGCGACATGTCCGGCCGGCTCGGCGTCTGCACGGCGCCCCGGTGCGACCGGGTCTACGTCGACACCTCGCGCAACGGCACCCGGCGCTACTGCTCGACGTCCTGCCAGAACCGGGTCAAGACCGCCGCCTTCCGGGCCCGGCTGGGCTGACCGCGGCGGGTGCACACTAGAGGGGGGCGCGCCGCCGCTGGGCCTGCGGCGAGGGTCGGCCTGGTCGGAGGCGATCATGTTCGAGCGGTTCACGAACCAGTCGCGGCGCGTGGTGGTCCTCGCCCAAGAGGAAGCGCGCAGGCTCGGCCACAATTACATCGGCACGGAGCACCTGCTGCTCGGCCTCCTGCACGAGGGGAAGGGCTCGGCCGCCCGGGTCCTGGAGGCGATGGACGTCACCCTGGACTCGGCACGAGATCAGGTGGTGACGGCCATCGGCCGCGGCCAGGAGCAGTCATCCGGGCATATGCCGTTCACGCCCAGGGCCAAAAAGTCGCTGGAGCTGTCGGGGCGGGAAGCCACCGGGCTGGAGAACTACTACGTCGGCACCGGGCATCTCCTGCTGGGCCTGATCAGCCAGGGCGACAACCTGGCTCTCCAGGTGCTCGGCACGCTAGGCGCCGGCCTGAAGGAGCTGCGCGCCCGGGTGACCCGGGAGCTGCACGAGCATCCAGAGCGGGACGAGGGCGCGGTCGCCGCCGAGCATGAGCAGCAGCTCAGCGTGTTCCTGCGCGATACGCTCCCCGGGGCGCTGGAGGCGATTGAGGAGCGGCTGACGGCGATCGAGCGGCAGCTGGGCATCATTCCCGCCGCGGATGGGCCCGGGGATCCTCCGCGGGAGCCTCCCGGGGAGCCTCCCGCCGCCGACGGGTAGGGCGCCGGAAATGTCATACCCCCCTCGTACCGTGGGCGGCATGATCCCTTCACACAGGCGCCGCGCCAACCCGCCGGGGCAGCAGTGCCGGTGCGCGGAATGTGATGCGATGGCCGAGGGGACCGCCCTCGACCCGGAGGCCTGCATGCAGGCCGTCACCGACGACATCCGTACCTCCGGCTGGTCGGTATCCGCAGTCCTCGGCGATGAGATCGCGCCGCCCTGGGCGTACACCATCGGCCTCTGGCTCGGTCACCAGGGCCCGGAACTGGCCATGTTCGGCCTTCCGGTCGAGCACATGACGATCATCTTGAACTCGGTCGGGGAGCGCATTGCGAGCGGCGCGCTGATCGAAGCCGGAGATCAGCTCGACGGGATCTGCCCGTGTTCGCTGGCGGTCCGGCCGGTCCGGGCCAGCTGGCGGTCGACCAGCCTGTTCGCCGTCTCAGACCGGTACTACGGCTACGTCAGGCCGCCCTGCCTGCAGGTGGTCTGGCCTGACCGCAGGGGCCGCTACCCGGGCGATCCGGGATTCCAGCGCAGGTACGAGGGCAGGCAGCCGATGCTGTGGCTGCCGCGTGACGATCACCCGCCGGCCGTCTGGACCCGGATCGACCAGCTGTCCTGACGGGCAAGCCCCGGTCCGGTTACGCGCGGCGTCCGCAGGCGCGCCAGCCGGTACGGCGGGCCCCGGTCGCCGCCGTACCGGCCTGGCCGCGCGCTAGCGGCTCAGACGTTCTTCTGGTAGGAGCGGAACGTCACGACCGACACGGCCACGCAGGCCACCGCGAGCACCAGCAGCCCGGCGCACCGGATGCCGATCGCGCTCCAGTCCGGGTGGGCCGAGAGAGCCGAACGCCCGATCTGGACCACCCAGTTGAGCGGGTTGCGCGACGCGATGGCCTGCATCCAGCCCGGCATCAGCTGAGTCGGGATGAACGCCGATGACAGAAACATCAGCGGGAGCATGAAGAACGTGTACACGCCGATGATCGCCTCACGGGACCGCAGCATCATGCCGACCGCGTTGGACAGGGCGCCGAACACCACGCCGACCAGGATCGACGCCGCGACCATGACGGCCACTCCGGCGGCCCCGCCGTAATAGCGCGCCCCGCCGGCCAGGCCGAGGCCCACGATGATCAGCGACTGCACAGTCGTGCTGACCGCCTGCTCGGCCACGGTGGCGTTCATGATCCCGACCCGGCTGGCCGGCGAGGCCAGGAACCGGTTCAGCGTGCCGCGCTCGATCTCCTCGATCATCGTCATGCCGGCCCACATGTTGTTGGACATGGCGTTCATCGCGATCACGCCGGGCACCAGGTAGTCCAGGTACGTCCCGCCGAAGGCGAAGCCCGGGATGTCGATGACCGTGCGGAACAGCGCTCCGAACAGGAACAGCCAGATGGCCGGCTGCACGACGCTGAACGCGAGCACCCAGGGCTGCCGGACCAGGGCGTGCAGCTTGCGGCCGGTCAGGTACCAGGTATGCACCAGGGTGGTGCCGAGCGGCGCGGAGTTGGACTGCGCCGCGGTGAAGGCCGCCGATGACGGCACGGATTCTGCTTGAACGGTAGCCATTAGTTGCTCGCCTCCACTAGGTCCCGCTCGCCACCGGAGCCATGGTCGTCAGGTGCCCCGGACTCGCGGTAGCGGCGCCCGGTGTGCCGCAGGTACACGTCGTCCAGTGAGGGGCGGGCCACGGCCACCGAGGCGGCGTAGATCCCGGCGCGCTGCAGCGCCCCGAGGACGACCGGGACGGCGGCCGCGCCGTCGTCGCTGCGCGCGGACACGTCGCGTCCGGCGATGAGCACGTCCCGGACCTCGGCCAGGCTGATCAGCACGCTGCGGACCAGGTCCGGATCGGCGTCGGCCGGCAGCTGCACGTGCACCGCGTCGCCGCGCAGCTGGCCCTTGAGCCCGTCCGGGGTACCGGTGGCGACCACCCGGCCGCGATCCACGATCGCGAGCTGGCTGGCCAGCCGGTCAGCTTCCTCCAGGTAGTGCGTGGTCAGCAGCACGGTCATCCCCTCGCTGCCCGCCAGCCGTGCGATCTCCTGCCACAGGGCCGCCCGGGCCTCCGGGTCCAGGCCGGTGGTTGGCTCGTCCAGGAACAGCACCGCGGGCCGGTGCATCAGGCCGAGCGCGACATCCAGCCGGCGCTGCATGCCGCCGGAATACGTCTTGACCAGCCGCCCGGCCGCGTCGGCGAGCCCGAAGTGGGCCAGCAGCTCGGCTGCGCGGGCCCGTACCGGGCCGCTCCGCAGCCCGTACAGCCGGCCCTGCAGGATCAGGTTCTCCCGGCCGGTAGCCGTCGGGTCGGCGCCGGACCGCTGGGCGACCACGCCGATCATATGGCGGACCCGGCCGGGCTGGCTGAGCACGTCGACGCCCTCCACCCGGGCCGAGCCTGCGTCCGGCCGGGCCAGCGAGGTGAGGATCTTGACGGTGGTGCTCTTGCCTGCGCCGTTCGGCCCGAGCAGGCCGTAGATGATGCCGCGCGGGACGCTGAGGTCGAGGCCGTCCAGGGCCCGGATGCCGTGCCGGTTGCCGTGCACGGCGTAACTCTTGATTAGCTGACGCGCCTCGATGGCGCAGTCGGTGGAACTCATGGCTGTCTCCTACGGTGACGGATCGCGACGATCCAGCCCGCGAGGAGAAAACCCGGTTACGCTTGACGGTGGGACCTCGGGTTCCGCGGCTCGCGGGATCGGCTTGAGGTTGACGGCCCCGGCCGCCGGTGTTGCCGCACCCGGCCGGGGTCGTTTGTTCAGGTATCTTTGGCGTTCCCTCCCTTCAGCTCGATGACCGCCGTGAGCTCGTCCGGGACCTCCCCGGTCGCGTGGAAGCGCCGCCAGGCGTCCAGGCCGGGGAACGTGCCGTCGGTGAACTCCGCCAGCAGCCCGCGCACCCACTGCTCCTCGGCCCGCCGCTGCGCCAGGTAAAACTCGGATTCGATGAGGAAGAGCCGGGGCAACTGCGCCTTTAGCGTGTCCAGCTCAGCCTCGAGCCGGGCATTGGCCTTCTCCAGGGCCGCGAGCCGCTGCTGCAGCAGGCCGATCAGCTCGTCAGGCGGCAGAACGCCGGCCTCGGCCAGCGCCGCCTCGAATCTGGTGTGCTCCCGTTCCGGCACGCTGAGCAGCTCTCGCATCCAGTCCATCAGCTCCGTCCGGCCCGCGGCGGTGATCTGGTACGTGGTCCGCTCCGGCTGCCTGCCCTCGCGGCCCACCTCAACGGCCTCGATGAAGCCGTACTTCTCCAGGTTCTGCACCACCGTGTAGAACGATCCCCAGTTGATCTTGATGGCGTTGTCCTTGCCGCGCTCCCGCAGCGTCGAGGCCATCTCGTACGGGTACATCGGCTGCTGCCACAGCAGTGACAGCAGCGACAGCCCCAGCAGGTTGTTCACCTTGCGCCGCGGAGCCATCCGGTCACCTCGTTTCCGAACCCCCGTTCACGAGGATTCGTTCTCAAGTATTCGTAGGCGAGTATACGCGCGCGGACACTCGGCCGCAATGGGCGGCCTGTCGGCTTTTCCCCGAACGGGCCGGAGAGTCCCCGGGAGTGCGCCGACTGTTTCAGCAGCGCGGTGATTGACGGGCCACGCCGGTTTTGGGTGCGGAGGCTATCGCGCGGGCCCCGATCGCTTTGCCGGCGCGCCGGTGGCCGCGGGGGGGTGGGCCCGGTCAGCCGAAGAAGACCTCGGCCTCGGCGTAACGCTGGGGCGGAACCAGCTTGAGCTGGCTGGTGGCCTCGGCCAGGGGCACGCGGACGATGTCGGTGCCGCGCAGCGCCACCATCACGCCGAAGGCTTCCTCGTGCACGGCCTGCACCGCGTGCACGCCGAACCTGGTGGCGAGCACCCGGTCGAAGGCCGTCGGCGTGCCGCCGCGCTGGATGTGGCCGAGCACCGTGCAGCGGGCTTCCTTGCCGGTCCGCTTCTCGATCTCGTCGGCCAGCGTCTGCCCGATCCCGCCCAGCCGCACGTGCCCGAACGAGTCGAGCTGCTCCGTTGAGGTGGCGAGTTCCTCGCTGACCGGGTGCGCTCCCTCGGCCACGACCACGATCGGCGCGAACCTGGTCTGGAACCGGTGCTGCACGTAGGCGCAGACCTTCTCGATGTCGAACGGCCGTTCCGGGATGAGGATCACGTTTGCGCCGCCGGCGAGCCCGGCGTGCAGGGCGATCCAGCCGGCATGCCCGGCCCATGACTTCCACGATCAGCGCCCGGTGATGGCTCTCGGCCGTCGTGTGCAGCCGGTCGATCGCCTCCATGGCGATGTTCACGGCGGTGTCGAAGCCGAAGGTGTAATCGGTGGCGCCGAGGTCGTTGTCGATCGTCTTCGGCACCCCGACGACCGGGACGCCGTACTCGCCGAGCTTGGTCGCCACGCCGAGGGTATCCTCGCCGCCGACGACGATCAGTGCGTCGACGCCGAGGCCGGCCAGGTTGTCCTTGATCCGCTCGACGCCGTTGCGGCCGCCGCTGCCCGTGGACTTGAGCGGGTTCGTCCGGGACGAGCCCAGGATCGTGCCGCCGAGGGGCAGGATGCCGCGTACCGCCTGGACGTCCAGCGGCACGGTGTCGCCTTCGAGCGGCCCGCGCCAGCCGTCCCGGAACCCGACGAACTCAAGGCCGTATTCCTGTATGCCCTTGCGGACCACGGCACGGATCACTGCGTTCAAGCCGGGGCAGTCGCCGCCGCCGGTAAGGACTCCCACTCGCATGACCTCAACCATAGTGGGCTCCGGGCCCCGCGCGGATGGATGCAGAATGAGCGTGGGTAAAACTCGGCGCGGCGGCCGGTCAGACTGGGCCGTTACCGCCCTGGCCGTCGGCATCGTCCCGGTTTGCCGTTCCGGTCCGGTCGCCGGGGTCGCGCGCGGCCGCGGCCGCCATGTCCGCCTTGGCCCGGCGGGCGTCGATGTCGACGTATTCCTGGCCGGAAAGCTTCGCGATGGCCTGCATGATCTCATCGGTTACGGCCCGCAGCAGCGTCGCGTCGGCCTGGCCGCGGTACTGGGAGAAGTCGAGCGGCTCGCCGAACCTGACGCCGGGGCGGACCGTGAAGTCGGGCCAGATCACGGTGGGCGGCTGGAGCTTGCCCGTATCGATCATGGCGCACGGGACGACCGGGGCTCCGGACTCGATGGCCAGCCGGGCTACGCCGGTCTTGCCCCGGTACAGGCGGCCGTCCGGGCTGCGGGTGCCCTCGGGATAGATGCCGAGCACGTGCCCGGCGGCCAGGACGCCCAGGCCGGTGCGCATCGCCCGCTCGCTCGCCTCGCCGCCGGCCCGGTCGATGGGGATCTGGCCCACACCGGTAAAGAAGGCCTTGGTGAGCAGGCCCTTCAGCCCCCGCCCGGTGAAATACTCCGATTTAGCCAGGAAGATCACCTTCCGCGGCACCGGCAGCGGGCCGAAAAAGTGGTCGGAGAACGACAGGTGGTTGCTGGCGAGAATGACCGGTCCCCGCCGCGGCACGTTCCGCACGCCCCACGCGTAGGGCCGGAAGACGATTTTCAGCGTCATCCCGAGCGTGTACTTCGTCACCCAGTAGAACACCCCCACATCGTCCCACGTCTGGCTCGCGAGCCAAAGGCACCGGCGCTCGGGCGGGCGAGGAATAATGCTTACGTGTCACCATCAGAACCGTTCGAGTACGACGGCGGTCCGGTCGGCGTGCTGCTGTGCCACGGCTTCACGGGCAGCCCGCAGTCGCTGCGCCCGTGGGCGGACCATTTGGCCGGGCATGGCTTCACGGTCAGCCTGCCCCGGCTGCCCGGGCACGGCACGGCCTGGCCGGACCTGGCTCGCACCGGCTGGCGGGACTGGTACGCCGAGGTGGACCGGGCGTTCGGCGGGCTGGCCAGCCGGTGCGAGCAGACCTTCGTCTTCGGGCTCTCGATGGGCGGCTGCCTCGCGCTGCGGCTGGCCGAAGTACACGGCAGCGCGGTGCGCGGCCTGGTGCTGGTCAACCCGTCGCTGGCCGCGGACACCAAGCTGTTCCTGCTCGCTCCGGTGCTCAAGCACGTGCCGCTGTCACTGCCCGGTATCGCGAGCGACATCAAGAAGCCCGGCGGGCGCGAATCCGGCTACGACCGGGTGCCGGTCCGCGCGGCCGCCACGCTGCCACGGCTGTGGGGAGTCACCACCCGGCATCTGGGCGACGTCACGCAGCCGGTGCTCATCTACCGCAGCACAGTCGACCATGTGGTCGGGCCGACCAGCATGCGCGTCCTGCTCAACGGGCTAGCCGCCAGCCAGGTCACGGTGCGCGAGTGTCCGGATAGTTATCACGTGGCCACCCTTGACAACGATGCGGGAGCGATCTTCGAGGGCAGCGTGGCGTTCGTGCGGGATCACGCCTGATGACGGTCCGGATAGGTGATCCGATGCCGCGATTTATCCGCCCGGCAGCGGACCGCGGAAGGCTAATGTGGAGGAAAGGCTTCGACATGCAGCGGTGGGGACGTGCCGGACTGGGATAGCACCGAAAGCAGAGAGAGCGACGAGGATGCGGCGTGGCGTGACCTTGTCGCCCGTTTCGATGCGCCGCTGGCCCCGGAGCATCCCGTCCCCTGGCCGACGCGCGAAGACATACCCGACGAGGCGCAGAGAGCATCCGACACTGATGGTGCCGATCGGGCTGGCGGAGCAGGCGCGGGCGGCGGGAGCCACCGGGCGGTTGAGGCCGGCGGCCTGGACAGGGAATATGAGCGGTACGCGGCTGACGGGGAACACGAGCAGTACGGGGCCGGCGGGGAGCGCGGACGTCACGCCGGCGATGGTGAACCTGGCCGCAGTACGGCGGGCGGCGACCGCGGCGCGGACGAGCGGAACGGCGACCGCGGTACGGACGGGCTGAAGGAGGACCGCAGCGCGGACGGGCTGAAGGAGGACCGCGGCGCGGATGAGCGGAACGGGAAACCCGCGGCCGCCGGGTCCGGGGATGAGCCGGGCGGAGCGGGTGACCGGCCGACCGGGCGGCACGGGAGGCGCGGGCCTGGTGGGTTGAACGATCCCGAGGCCATCCAGGTGCCGCGAACGATCCGCGGCCCGGTGCGGGACGACGACGAGCACTACATTCCGCCTGCCCCGCCGCCACTGCCCAAGCTGGACCCCGTAGCCAAGGGCGCCTGGGCGGCGCTCTTCGGGGGGCCGGGCTACCTGGTGATCGCCACCGCGGCGGGCTGGTCGGTGTCGGGACTGACGGCGTTCTGCGCCGTCGCCGCGTTCATCGCCGGGTTCGCCATCCTGGTGCTGCGCATGCACGATCCTGGCCCCGGGGGGCCTGACGACGGCGACACCGGCGCGGTCGTCTAACCTCTGCGGGCCAGCGGCCGAAGGCGCGGTAGCCGGCCGTACCTGGCCCGGGACGTCTCCGGCAGCATGTTGTGCGGCACGGGGGCGACCCGGCTGGCGGCCCGGGCGAGGTCGGCAGCGCCGACGATGCCCGCATCCGGGCCGAGCTGCGCGACTCTGACGTCGGCGAACGACCGGTGACCGCGGCCGGTCAGAGCCCGCTCAAAGGCCGAACGGGCCGGGTCGAGCAGCAGTTCACCCGCCTCGGACACGCCGCCGCCGATCACGAAACAGGCCGGATCCAGAACTGCGGCCAGGTCGGCCAGGCCCTGGCCCAGCCAGCCGCCCACGATCTGGAAGCAGCGAAGGGCGGCCGGGTCGCCTTCGGCGGCCGCCAAGGTGATCTCCGGGCCGGAAATGCCATCAGGCACTCCCCCGCCCAGCTGTAGCAGACGCACCGCGCCCTCCGGGGTGCGCCTGGCGAACTCGCGCGCCTCGGCGACCAGGGCGTTCCCGCTCGCGTACTGTTCCCAGCAGCCCCGGTTCCCGCAGCCGCACAGCCGCCCGTCCGGGACCACCCGGACGTGCCCTGGCTCGCCGGCCAGGCCCCAGCGGCCGCGGTACAGCTCGCCGCCGATGATGATGGCAGCCCCGATCCCGGTTCCGACCGCGACGAGCATCACGTCGCGATATCCCCGGGCGGCGCCGAACCGCGCTTCGGCCCAGGCCGAGGCGTTCGCGTCGTTGTCCACCACGACCGCGCGGCCGAGTCGCTCCTCGACCCGCTGCTTCAGCGGCTCGTCGCGCCAGGCCAGGTTCGGCGCGAACAGCATGGTCGCGCGCGAGCTGTCCACGAACCCGGCCGCACCCAGCCCGATGGCGCTGACCCGGCGACCGTGCAGCAGCTCGGTCACCACGTCGGCGATGGCCTGCTCGGTCAGCGCCGGGCTGGCCGCGGGCGTGGATCTGCGCAGCTTCGCGACGATCCGGCCGTTTTCGTCGACCACCCCGGCCGCAACCTTGGTACCACCGACATCGACGCCGATAGCCAGGGTCACGGTGTTGTCTCGGGGGGATCGACCCCCCCGAGCGTGGGGGGACTGTCCGTCCCCCCGTTGCCCCCGGACCCTCCTGGAGGGGGGTTTGCCGCACTGGCGGGCTTCTCAGGACCGGCAGACTTCTCCGGGCGGGCGGGCGTTTCGGGGCGGGCCGAGGTTTCGGGGCGGGCCGAGGTTTGAGGGCGGGCGGGCGTTTCGGGGCGCGCCGGGGTTTGAGGGCGGGTGGGCGTTTCGGGGCGCGCCGGGGTTTGAGGGCGGGCGGGGTTGCCTGGAGGCGCGGGGCGGCTGTTTTGGGGGCGTTGAGCCGCCGGCCGTTCGGCGGATCGATTTTGATCTTGGGTCTTTATGATCTGCTCGAAGGCGGAGAAGGCGTCCTGGGCCATCGAGGCCAGGGCACCGCCGGCCCCGGCCAGGCTGGATACCAGGCCGCCGGGCGCGCCGAGCCGGGCCGCGCGGGCCGCCTGGCAGACCGGGCACCACTGGCACTCCGGTGACTCTCCGGGGGGCAGCTCGTTGGTAGCCGTGTCCCACACGTTACGACGGTCGTACCGTTCCTGGCCGATCGTCCGGCGGACCTGGTCGGCAACCTGGTTGGCCATGCTGCGCGCGCCCGCGCGCATCAGCCAGCGCTGGAAGTCAGCGACCGGGTCGTTGCCCCGGCGAGCCTGGCCGGCGCCGCCTGAACGGCCGTTAGGCCTGGACTGACCGTTAGGCCTGGACTGGCCGCCGGCGTTCGGCTGGTCGCTGGCTTTGGGCTTGCCGTAATCATCCGGTGAGTGTGACACCTAATGCCTCCTACCCCCTGATCGTACCGCTACCACTGCAGCGCAAAGGGGACGCCCGTGGCGCGGAAGTGTCCCACGTTCAGGCATTCGGTGACGCCGATCCTGGTCCGGCGCGCCATGGGCTGGTGCACGTGCCCGAAGACCGAGTAGCGCGGCCGGGTGGCCTTGATGGTCTCCAGCAGGGCCACGCTGCCCTTCTCCAGGCGCCGGGCCACGGTGTCGTACAGGAGCTCCGGAACAGCGGGCGGGATGTGCGTGCACAGCACGTCGACCTCACCGATCGCCTCGAGCTTGGCCCGGAACTCCTCCTCGGGCATCTCGTTCGGTGTCCGGTAAGCCGATTGCAGTCCCCCGCCCACGAAGCCGAACCGCCATCCGTCCAGGTCGACTGTGCCGCCGTCCAAGATGTGGTGCCCGGGCTTGGCGTGCTTCTCCCACATCGCGGGAATGTCCACGTTGCCGTACGTCAGGTAGGCGGGCTCCGGCAGCGCGCCGAACAGCTCGGCGTACTGCCTGGATGTCGCCCTCTCGAACAAGACGGCCCGGCTCTCGGTCTGCTGCGCCAGCAGGCCGGCCGATAGCTCCCTGGCCTCGTCGAACCTCCCCGCGGTGCGCAGCTCGACGTACGTCCGCGCGGCCTCGGCCCCGAACAGGTCGGCGAAGATGCCCTGCCCGTAGTCGGCGTAGTCGAGGAACAGCAGCATGTCGCCGAGGCAGACCACGGCGTCGGCGCCGTGTCCCGCGGCGGCGAGCGCGTCCGCCCGCCCGTGCACGTCGCTCACCACGTGAACTCGCATGTCACTACGGTACGGCGAGCCGGATCCGGCGTCACCGGCGCTGGGCCGCGTGCCGGAAGAGGGCCCGCCAGCGCCTTAAGCTTGGCCGTGAGAGAGCACTGCCAGCTACCGCCGCAGAGGGAGCGCCGTGGACGAGTACAGCATTCCGGCTCTGGCCGAGATTCCCGCCACCGCGAATCTCGCCAAGGCCGTGTTCCGCCGTGCGGCCGAGCAGCCGCAGGCGGTGATGCTGCGCCGGCCGGGACCCGCGGGCGTGTCCGGGGAATGGGCGGACGTGACCGTCGGCCAGTTCCGTGACGAGGTCACCACGCTGGCCAAGGGGCTGATCGCGGCCGGCATCGAGACCGGGGACCGGGTCGCGGTGATGTCGCATACCCGGTATGAGTGGACGCTGATCGACTACGCGATCTGGACGGCGGGCGCAGTCGCCGTGCCGGTGTACGAGACCTCCTCGGCCGAGCAGGCCGAGTGGATCCTCAGCGACTCCGGTGCGCGGGCCTGCTTCGTGGAGACGGCGGCCTACGAGCGGGTCATCGACGGGTTGCGGGAGCGGGTCCCGGCGCTCGAGCACGTCTGGCGGATCGAGCCGCCGGAATCCGGGGACCCGGCGGAAAAGGCGTCCCTGGCCTGGCTGACCGAGGCGGGAGCCGCGGTCGAGAACGAGGCGGTGACCGCGCGGGCCGAGGCGGCCTCGGCCTCCGACCCGGCCACCATCATCTACACCTCGGGTACCACCGGCCGGCCCAAGGGCTGCGAACTCACCCACCACAACCTGCTGGCTGCCGTGCGCAACGCCTTCCTCGGCCCGCTGGTGGACTTCACCGGGACCAAGGACGAGGGCACGCTGCTGTTCCTGCCCCTCGCGCACGTCTTCGCCCGGATCATCGAGGTCGGCTGCATCGAGGCCGGCGTGGTGCTCGGGCACTGCGCGGACCTGAACGAGCTGCTGCCCGCGCTGGCCGCCTTCCGGCCCACGTTCGTCCTCGCCGTGCCGCGGGTGTTCGAGAAGGTCTACAACGGCGCCGAGCAGAAGGCGGCCAGCGAGCGCAAGGGCGCCATCTTCAGCCGGGCCGCCCGGACCGCGATCGCCTACAGCCAGGCTCTGGATTCCCCGGGCGGGCCGGGGCTCGGCCTGCGGGCCCAGCACGCACTGTTCAGCCGGCTGGTCTACGCCAAGCTGCGGGCCGCGCTCGGCGGCCATGCCGATTACGCCATCTCCGGCGGCGCCGCGCTGACGCCGCGGCTGTGCCATTTCTTCCGCGGCGCGGGCGTCACGGTGCTGCAAGGGTGGGGACTGACCGAGACCACGGCCGCTGCCACCGTCAACCGGCCGGGCCGGAACAAGATCGGCACGGTCGGCCAGCCGCTGCCCGGAGTAGCCATCAAGATCGGCGAGGAGAGCGAGATCCTGGTCAGGGGCGGGATCGTCTTCCCCGGCTACTGGAACAACGACGAGGTAGCCAAGGAGGCCTTCGACGAGGATGGCTGGTTTCGCACCGGTGACCTCGGCTCGCTCGACGATGAGGGATTCCTGACCATCACCGGCCGGAAGAAGGAAATCATCGTCACCGCCAGCGGCAAGAACGTCGCCCCCGCGGTACTCGAGGACCGGCTGCGCAGCCACGCCCTGATCAGCCAGGCCATGGTGGTCGGCGACGGCCGGCCGTACATCGCCGCGCTGATCACGCTGGACGCCGAGGCGCTCGGGCCGTGGAAAGCAGCACACGGCAAGCCCGCCGACGCCACGCTCGCGTCGCTGCGCGATGACCCGGATCTGCTGGCGGCCATCCAGGCCGCGGTGGACGACGCGAACCTGGCCGTTTCGCGGGCCGAGTCGATCCGGCGCTTCCGTGTCCTCGACAGCGACTTCACCGTCGAGGACGGCCAGCTCAGCGCCAAGGGCTCGATCCGCAGGAACGCGCTGGTCAAGGAACTCGCCGCCGATATCGACCTGGTGTACTCCTGAGCGCGGGCCTGTTCCCGGCTCCCGGGCGGCGCGGCGGGCTCTAGCGGACCAGCCGGCCGTGAGCCCGGCCGGCCGCGGCCGGCTCCTGCCGGAGCGCGCCCGAGGTCCGGTACAGGAACTCAGCGTAGTTCTCCGGTGCCCTGTCCCGGTGAGGCAGATACGTATCCGGCATCGTCCGCAGGGCCAGCATCCGGCGCTGCGCGTAATCGCACTCGGCCATGATGCCGGCGATACGCCGGGCGAACCGGGCCAGGGCGCTGGTCGTCCTGTTCATCGTTCCTCCTCGAGGGCTGCTCACCATCGAGTCTCGCGGTAAGGCCCCGGGCCGCGCGTCGGAGGAATGCCCTATTTGCCTGCGCTCAGCGGCCTTAGCCAGGCCGGCATCCGGCCTAGGCGCGGTCAGGCGGGTCAGGCCGCGGCGACGGCTGGGCGCTCAGCCAGCCAGGATCGCTGACAGCCGGGCCGCGGCCAGTTCCCAGCGCCATTCCCGGTCCACCCAGGCCCGGCCGTTGCGCCCCATGGCGCGGGCCCGGCCCGGATCGGTGAGCAGCTCCACCACGCGCTCCGCCACGCCCGCCGCGCCGGTCGCGCCCCGGACGACGTAGCCGGATTCGCCCGCCAGGATGGCGTCGGGGGCCCCGCCCGAGTCGCCGCCGATCACCGGCAGGCCGGTGGCCGACGCCTCCAGGTAGACGATGCCGAGCCCTTCCACGTCGAGCCCGGCCCGCCGGGTCCGGCACGGCATGGCGAACACGTCGGCCGCGTCGTAGTAACCGGGGAGCTCGGGCCATGGAACCGGCCCGGTGAACCGGACAGCGTCGCTGACGCCGAGCTCGGCCGCCAGCCGCCGCAGCGGGCCCGCGGCCGGACCGTCGCCGACGAGCAGCAGGACCGCGTCGCCTACCTCGGCCCGCACCTGCGGCCAGGACCGAATCAAGGTGTCCTGGCCCTTGCGCCAGACCAGCCGGGACACGCACACGACGACCGGACGGCGCCCGAGGCCCAGCCGGTCCCTGACCGCGGCACCGCCCGCGCCGGGGCGGAAGAACGTCATATCGACGCCGGGCGCTAGCCGCACCATGCGCTTGGCCGCCGCCGGGGACAGCGCGCGGGCCAGCCGGTCCCTGAAGTACTCGCCCAGGTAGGTCATCACGTCGACCTCATCGCCGATGCGGCGGAGCAGGGCGCGGGCGACCGGCAGCGCAGCCCAGCCGGCCTCGTGACCATGCGTCAGCGCGACCGCACGTCTCACCCCGGCCCGGCGCAGCGCGGGGGTGATCAGGCCGAGGGGCGCGGCCGCGCCGAACAGGACCGTGTCGCAGCCGTGGGCACGGGCGATAGCCACGGCCCGGCGGGACACCGAGGGCACCGGCAGCATGAGCGAGGTCGGATGGCGGATCACCGGGAAAGGCTGCTGGGCGTCGAACTCGGCCGCGCCGTCCCAGGACGGCGCGTAGACGGTGACCGTACCCGGCGGCAGACGGGTGGCCAGCCCGTGCACGAACGACTGGATGCCGCCCTGACGGGGCGGGAAGTCGTTAGTGACGATCAGCGTCCGGTGCACCGCACGAGTTTATAGGCGCTGCTTTACAGGCGCTGCGCCTCACCGCTCGGCATCGGCGGCGACAGGGGCGCCGCGGGCGACCGCGGTGTTGCTACGGGCGCACTACCCCGTCGAGGTTATCGGCGTACCAGGACGTGCTCATCGGGATCCGCTCCACGTCCATGCCGGTCTGCGGCGCGTCGATGATGTAGCCGCCGCCCACGTACATGGCGACGTGCCCCTCCCCGTCGTAGATCAGCAGGTCGCCCGGCTCGATCGAGGAGAGGGAGACGTGCGGGAGCCCGGCCCACTGCTCGTAGCTGTCACGGGGTATGGCCACGCCGGCCGACGCCCACGCGGCCATGGCCAGGCCGGAGCAGTCGAAGCCCGAACTGCACGGCCCGGTGGCGCCGTAGACGTAGGGGCAGCCGAGCTGCGCGTAGGCGAACGCGACCGCCTTGCCCGCCTGGGTCGAGGTCGGCCCGCTGTACGTGACGGGCGCGGTACTGGCGTTCCCGCCGATCGAATTGCTCTTGACCACCTGCTGCTGCGGCACGGTCAGGCTGTCCAGCGTGGCCTGTTCGGTGGAGATGAGATGGCCCAGGGAGTTCTTGTGATCAGTGAGCTGGGTCTGCAGCGCCGCGATCCCGTTCTCGGTACGCTGCAGCTCCTGCTCGACGCCGTTCAGCTGGCTGGCGTCGGAGAGCAGCTGCGCCGTCTCCGCGGTCCGGTTGCCCGACATCTCCTCCAGCAGCGATCCCTGCTGGAGGATGGCCGAGGGATTAGCTGAGGTCAGCACGCCCGCCATCGAGCTCGCCCCGGTGTCCTCGAAGGTCGCCGCGGCCATCTGGGCCATGCTGTTGCGTTCGGCCTGGAACTGCGCGTTGGCGTGATTCACGGCCGCCCGCGCCTGGGTCAGCCTGGTCTGCGCGCCGGAAAGCTGCTCGCCGGCCTGGTCGAGCTGCTCCGAGACCTGGTCGTACTGCGACGTGAGCTGATTGACCTTGGCCTGGACCTGAGCCGCGGTCGGCTGCGGAGAGGCGCCGGCCGTGGAGCTGAAGACGACCAGGCCGCCCATCGCCAGCAACCCCGCTGCGATCGCGCCCCCGCGGCGGAACCGAGACTGACTGCCCGCTGGCCGCGTACCCACGTCCGCACCACGCTCCTTGTCGTCTTACGAGACCTTGCGTGATCGTCGGCCCGGCCGCAGGCCAGCGACCGGGCAACATTGGGGCAAGCGTAGTGAAGGCAAATGAATGATTCAACCGGTTCACATAATCCCAACTACTCCATTACGATGCCGCGATTTACAAGCAGGAACGGTGTCGGCCCGCTACTATCACGACGCTTTCGCGCGGGGAAAAGACGCGGTGATCCGGCTCCGGGCTGGTGGGCGGGCGCCCGCGCCGACCAGGGACGGCACCAGGCCAGCGTCCGCGAGAACCCGCAGCGCGCGCACCTCGTCCGGTCCGAGGCGGCCTGTCACGTTTCGTGTTTTGGTGACAGCAATAACGCATTCCCGGTAAGGGGTCGCGCACATAAGGTAAGGACTGCAATCAGTCATCGTGACGTCTCCACATGCGTTGTCGAATTGGACAGACGCACGTTAACGGCACCCACTGACATTTCCAGGTACACCAGGACCGGGACATGACAGACAGGGCCGGGAAGGTCGCGGCGTGCCGGGACGAAAATGTCAGTGGGCAGATCTACTGTGATGTGCGTGACGAGGCCCACCGTGATCGGGCGTGAGCTAGACCTGGCGGAGCTCGAGTTGGCGCCGCGAAAGCCGGCGGAGCTGACCGCGGCCGAGACGGCGCTCGCGGAGCTGGAGTTCGCGGTGATCGACCTCGAGACCACGGGCTGGTCGCCGGGGGCCGCGGGGATCACCGAGATCGCGGCGGTCAGGGTACGCGGCGGCCGGCGCATGGGAGAGTTCGCCTCGCTGGTCGACCCTGGTATCCCGGTGCCACCGGGTATCGAGGACCTGACCGGGATCTGCGACCAGATGCTGGCCGCAGCCCCGAAACTCCCGGCGGTCCTGCCGGGCCTGCTCACCTTCGCCGGCGGCTGCGTGCTGGTCGCGCACAACGCCCCCTTCGACGTGGGCTTCCTGCGAGCCGCGTGCGCCGAGTGCGGCCTGGCCTGGCCGCGGTACACAGTACTAGACACCGTCATGCTGGCCAGGCAGCTGATGAATCCGGACGAGGTGCCGGACTGCAAGCTCGGCACGCTGGCCGGGTACTTCCGGGCCGGCACGACGCCGTCGCACCGCGCGCTCGCCGACGCGCGCGCCACCGCCGACGTCCTCGGCTGGCTGATCAGGCGGCTGGCGCACCGCGGCATCCGGACCCTGGATCAGCTCCGGGCGTGGCCGGCCGTAGTAGCGTAAGCGCCAGCCGAGAGAACTGGGAGGCATCCAATGGTCACCGCGATCGTCCTGGTGCGAGCCGACATCCAGCGCATTCCCGAGGTGGCCGAGACGATCGCCCAGATCCCCGAGGTCAGCGAGGTGTATTCGGTGACCGGGGAGTTCGACCTGGTGGCTATCGTCCGGGTCCGGGCCCACGAGGAACTCGCCGACGTCATCCCCGGCCGGCTGAACAAGGTGCCCGGCGTGTCGCAGACCGAGACCCACATCGCGTTCCGCACCTACTCCCGGCACGACCTCGAAGCGGCGTTCTCCCTGGGCCTCGGCGCCGAAGCCTGACCGGCGCCGGCGACGGCCTGGAGTGGTCAGCGGGACTTGGGGTCCAGGCGGCGGCTGACCTGTATCCAGCGGTCCAGGAGGGCAGCGGCGGCGCCGGAGTCGACGGCCTGCGCGGCGCGGGCGTAGCCGTCGGCCAGCGCGGCGGTCACCGCCTCGGGGCCCGGCACGCCGGCCGCCGCGGCCAGCGCGGCGGCCGCGTTCAGCAGCACGATGTCGCGCACCGGGCCGCGCTCGCCGGCCAGCACCGCGTGGACCACGGCCGCGTTGTGGGCGGCGTCGCCGCCGCGCAGATCATCGAGTGAGGCCGGGGCCAGCCCGAGCTCGGCGGGCGAGAACTCCGTCTTGGCGACCTGGCCGTCGTGCACCACCCACACCGACGACGGGCCGGTGGTGGTCAGCTCGTCCAGCCCGTCCAAGCCGCGGAAGACCAGGGCCGAGCAGCCGCGCCCGGCCAGCACGCCCGCGATGACCTCGCCCATCAGCGGGTCGAACACGCCGACCGCCTGTGCCGACGGCCGGGCCGGGTTGGCCACCGGGCCGAGGGAATTGAACACGGTGGGCACGCCCAGCTCGCTGCGCGTCGGGCCCGCGTAGCGGAGCGCCGGATGGTAGAGCGGCGCGAACAGGAACGCCGCCCCGACCTCGGCGGCCAGCTCCTCGGTCGCGGCCGGGGGCAGGTCGATCACCACGCCGAGCGCCTCGAGCACGTCCGCGGCCCCGCACGCGGACGACGCGGCCCGGTTGCCGTGCTTGACCATCCGCGCGCCCGCCGCGGCGGCCACGATCGTGCCCATGGTGGACACGTTGACCGTGCGCGCGCCGTCACCTCCCGTGCCCACGAGGTCGGTCAGGTCGCCGGCCACGCTGATCGGCGTGGCGTGCGCGAGCATGGCCCGGGCCAGCCCGGTCATCTCGGCGACCGACGTGCCCTTGATCCGCAGCGCGACCCCGAACCCCGCGATCTGGGAAGGCGTCGCCGCCCCCTCCATGATCTCGTTCATGGCCCACTCGCTCTCGTCGGCGGTCAGCGAGTCGCCGCGGATCAGCGCGCCGAGCAGCGCGGGCCACGTCGTGCGGGCATCCATGGCAGCTCCGAGGGTGGGCTTGGGGGGAGGAAACGAGGGTGGGCTTGGGGGAAGCAGGGTGCGGAAGCTCGGACCACGATCCGTTCGGCCTGAATCGTTATAAAGAAATAGGAGAAGCGGTCAGGCCCCGGCGACGGCGGCCCGGTCGCGCATCAGGCCAGCCAGTTCGCGGGCCAGCGCGATGGGGTCGATCGGATGGCTGGTCACGGCGTCGGCCCGTGACCAGGTAGCCAGCCACCCGTCGTCGCGGCGGCCGATGATCAGCAGCACCGGCGGGCAGCCGTAGATCTCGTCCTTGGCCTGGCGGCACACGCCCATCCCGCCGGCCGGCTGGGCCTCGCCGTCGAGCACCATGACGTCGGCGCCGCCCGCGTCGAGCAGCCGGAACAGGGCCGGCTCGGTGGCGACCTCGATGATCTCCGCGTCCGGTACGTCCATCGCGGGACGACGCCCGATGGCGAGCCTTATCTGGCCCCGCACATCCGCGTCGTGGCTGTACACAACGACCTTCATGACAGGCATGTTATCGGCAACGCCGGCCAAGGCGGGGGGTCGCGTAGCGATCGCCTACAGGTTGTCGTAATAATGTCCTCGTGGCGACAGCAACCGTGGAAACGACTCCCCGCACGCCGGCCAGCAGACCCAACCTGGTCAGTGTGGGCACGATCATCTGGCTCTCCTCCGAGCTGATGTTCTTCGCGGCCCTGTTCGCGATGTACTTCACCATCAGGTCGGTGGACAAGGGACAAGGGCTGCCCTGGCCCGGTGCTCACCTGGACATCGCGCTCGGGGCGACGAACACCACGGTGCTGCTGCTGTCCAGCGTCACCTGCCAGATGGGCGTGTTCGCGGCCGAGCGAGGCCAGGTCAGGCGGGTCGGGTCGGTCTTCAGGCCGATGCAGTGGGGCCTGCGCGAGTGGTACGTCCTCACGTTCTTCATGGGCCTGTACTTCGACCTGGGCCAGGGTTACGAGTACATGAACCTGGTCAGGGAACAGGGCCTCACCCTGTCATCGAGCGCGTACGGCTCGGTGTTCTACCTGCCCACGGGGTTCCACGGGCTGCACGTGGCGGGCGGCCTGGTAGCGTTCCTCTTCCTGCTGGGCCGTACCTACACCGCTAAGACCTTCACCCATGAACAGCAGGTCAGCGCGATCGTCGTGTCGTACTACTGGCACTTCGTCGACGTCGTGTGGATCGGCCTGTTCACCGTCATCTACCTCATCCACTAGTCAGGGGACAGCGAGTGAGCTGGATCAACGCCAGGCGCAGGAGTCCTGTCGCCGGCTACGCGGCCCTGCTGCTCGGGCTGGTGCTCGTCGCGAGCCTGTACTCGGCGCTCACCGGTCATTCCGCGGGCGCGCAGTCGGCGCCCACGCAGCCGGGCGTCGCGGCGGGCCAGGCCCTCTTCCAAGCCAACTGCTCGAGCTGCCACGGCCTGGATGCGCAGGGTACCTCGCAGGCACCCAGCCTGGTCGGCGCGGGCGCGGCGGCGGTGTACTTCCAGATGTCCACCGGCCGGATGCCGGCCAAGGAGATCGGCGCGGAAGAGCCGCAGAAGCCGACCACGTTCAGTGACGCGCAGATCTACGCGATCGCCGACTACATCGCCTCCCTGGGCGGCGGCCCCGCGATCCCGTCGGCTGACCAGGTGTCCACGGTAGGCGCCGATACGGCGCTCGGGGAGGAACTGTTCACCGCGAACTGCGCGCAGTGCCACAACGCCGGCCTGTCCGGCGGCGCGCTGACCTACGGCAAGTTCGCGCCCGGGCTGAACTCGGCCACACCGACGCAGATCTACACGGCCATGCTGACCGGGCCGGAGGCGATGCCGGTGTTCGCCGACGGGTCGATCAGCCCGCAGGCCAAGCGCGACATCATCGCCTACATCACGCAGACCGCGTCCGAGCCCAACCCCGGCGGTTTCTCGCTCGGCCGGACCGGGCCGGTCACCGAGGGCCTGGTGATCTGGCTCGGCGGGCTGGGTTTCCTGCTCATCTGCGCGATGTGGATCACGGCCAAGCGGCGCGACAAGAGGCGGCCGGAGCCCCAGGGACGGAGCAATAATGAGCGACGAGACGGAAGAGACCTCAGGTCCCCTCCCGCCGCACCGGGTGATCGGCACTCCCCCGCCGTCACCGACGCTGCTCGGCCCAGATGACGGCCGTGACGGCGAGCCGGGCCACGGGAGCGAGGTCGCCCACACCGAGGAATTCGCAGTCCACCTGCCCTCGGAGTCCGACGACCCCGAGCGCGCCAGCCGGGCGGAGAGGGCCGTCGCGGCGCTGTTCACGCTGGCGTTCATCGCCGGGTGCGGGTTTATCGCCGCCTACATCGGCCTCGAGGTCGGCGGCCTGGACGCGACCCTGCGGTCCAACCTGGCGCTGGGCACGTCGCTGGCGGTCGCGCTGCTGGCGCTCGGCCTCGGCGCGCTTTTCTGGGTGCGGTACATCATGCCGGACGCCGAGGTGGACGAGGAGCGGCACGAAATGCGCTCCGCCCCCGCCGACCGCGAGGCATTCGGGGAAGTCTTCAAGGAAGGCGCGGGGGCCAGCCAGTTCGTGAAGCGCCCGCTCCTGCGGCGCAGCCTGATGCTCGGCACGCTGCCGCTGCTGGCCGCGCCGCTCGTGCTGCTGCGCGACATGGGCCCGCTGCCCGGGACCAGCCTGCGGCACACGGTGTGGAGCCCCGGCAGGCGGCTGCTGGTCTACGGCACCAACCAGCCGCTCACCCCGGCTGAGTTCAGTGCGCCCGGCAGCATGATCACCATCGTGCCCGAGGGCTACACCACCGACGACGACGCGCTGGCCAAGGCCGCCGTGATCTTGATCAAGTTCCGGCCGGGCGAGCTGAATGTCCCGACCCGGTACCAGGGCAGTACGCTGGTAGGCACCATGAACTGGACGGTCGACAACATCGTCGCCTACTCCAAGATCTGCACGCACGTGGGCTGCCCCGTCGCGCTGTACGAGCAGACCACGCACCACATCCTGTGCCCGTGCCACCAGTCCACCTTCGACGCCACCACCGGGGCCACGGTGATCTTCGGCCCGGCGCCGCGGCCGCTGCCGCAGCTGCCGATGACCACGGACGCGCAGGGGTTCCTCGTGGCACAGAGCGACTTCACCCAGCCGGTCGGCCCGAGCTTCTGGGAGCGCGGATGAGCAAGCCCGGTTCGGCGGCCCGAAGGCGAGCAGGAGGCCCACAGTGAGCGACGACACCTTCGACGTCCCTAAGGCGCTGAGCGGGACGGGCTCGTGGCTGGATGACCGGTTCCACGGGGCACGCGGGCTGCGCGTGTTCCTGCGCAAGGTGTTCCCTGACCACTGGTCGTTCATGCTGGGCGAGATCGCGCTGTGGTCGTTCGTCATCCTGCTGCTGACCGGCACGTTCCTGTCGCTGTTCTTCGTGCCGTCCGCGGCCCCCGTCGTCTACCACGGCTCCTACACCAAGCTCGACGGCATCACCATGAGCCAGGCCTACCAGTCCACGCTGAACATCAGCTTCGACATCCGCGGCGGGCTGCTCATGCGGCAGATCCACCACTGGGCCGCCGACCTGTTCATGGTCGCGATCATCGTGCACATGCTGCGGGTGTTCTTCACCGGCGCGTACCGCAAGCCGCGCGAGATCAACTGGCTGATCGGCGTCGTGCTGTTCTCGCTGGGCCTGCTCGAGGGGCTGTTCGGCTACTCGCTGCCCGATGACCAGCTGTCCGGCGCGGGCCTGCGGATCTTCGAGGGCGCGCTGCAGGGCATCCCGATCGTGGGGACGTACCTGGCGTTCTTCTTGTTCGGCGGGCCGTTCCCGGGGACCGCGATCATCCCGCGGATGTACATCATCCACGTGCTGCTGATCCCGGGCCTGATCCTGGCCCTGATCACCGCGCACCTGTTCATCATGGTGCACCAGAAGCACACCCAGATGCCCGGCAAGGGCCACACCGAGCGCAACGTGGTCGGCCAGCCGTTCTTCCCCTACTTCATGGCCAAGGGCGGCGCCTGGTTCTTCTTCATCTTCGCCGCGCTGGCCCTGCTGGCCACCTTCGCCCAGATCAACCCCATCTGGCTCTACGGCCCCTACTCACCGCTGGCCATCTCCTCCGCCTCCCAGCCCGACTTCTACATGGGCATCCTGGAGGGCGCGCTGCGCATGATGCCCGCCTGGGAGTGGAACTTCCTCGGGCATACCATCTCCTTCAGCGTGCTCATCCCGTTCGCGCTGCCGCTGGGCATCATCCTGGGCGGCGCGGCGTTCTGGCCGTTCTTCGAACAGTGGGCGACCGGGGACAGGTCCTTCCACAACATCAACGACCGGCCGCGGAACGCGCCGATCCGCACCGCGACCGGCATCGCCGCCATCGTGTTCTACGGGGTGCTGTGGGTCGAGGGCGCCAACGACGTCGTCGCCGACTTCCTGTCGATCCCGCTGTACACCGTGACCTGGATCTCCCGGGTGGCGATCTTCGTCGGGCCGGTGATCGCGTTCCTCGTAACCCGGCGTATCTGCCTGGGCCTGCAGCGTAAGGACCGGGAACAGCTGCTGCACGGCTATGAGTCGGGCATCATCAGGCAGCTGCCCAACGGCGGGTTCATCGAGGTGCACAAGCCGCTGGACGAGGAGGCGCAGGCCGTCCTGGAGGCCAAGAAGGTGCCCGCGCTGCTGCCCGGGCTGGGCGACGATGACGCGAGCTGGGCGGCGCGAACGGCGCAGAAGAATCGGGACGGCGTGCCCGCGCCGGGAACGGGTGGCCCGCTGGGCCGCGCCCGGGCCATCGCCAACCGCGCCTTCGCCGAGACCATCGAGGTCGACGCCGACGGGCACGGCAACGGCCACGGGAACGGGCACGGCAACGGGCACCTGCCTGCGGGCGAGGAGCACGCCACCGTGGGCGGCGGGCACACGGAGCTGCCCTCCGGCGATGGCGGCGACGGCCCGGAGCAGGAGCCCGGCGACTCCTAGCGGACGGTCTTCATCCGGCCCACTCCGCGGCCGCGGCCGGAGATGGCGGCGGGGGCGGGCCAAGGAGGCGGGATCTTCAGCGCGTCGCTCGCCCTTGAGGGTGAAGGCGGACAGCAGGTTGACGGCCACGACCAGCGCGACCACCGTGACGAGGGCGCCCATGACCATGGCGATCGGTCAGGGTCAGGCCCGCGTTCAGCGCGGTGTCGTGCGCGATCCCGTTCGCGATGCCCAGCGAGTAGTGGCCGACCGACAGGAGCCGCGCGCCGCTGACGAAGTTGGCCAGCAGCGCCTCCCAGATCAGCACGTAGAGCAGGCCGACCGCGATCGCGCGGGTGGTCGCGGCCGAGACCATGACGAACAGCGCGTTGTAGATCACCGCGCCGGCCAGCGCCCCGACGAACAGCCCGAGCGCGAAACCGGTGCTGTTCACCGACGGCGGCCGGGATGACGGTCGGCGGGGCGCCCGGCACGGCGGTGACGACCGGGGCGGTGTGCCGCCGCCGGCGATCAGGGCCGCGATCAGCTCCGGCACCGCCGCGAAGATCATGGTCAGCCCGGTCGCCACGGCGAACTTGGTCACGATCACCGAGGAGCGGCGGACCGGCGTGGCCAGCAGGTGGACGATGCTGCCGTCGTCGATCTCCGCGCCGAGCACGCTGGACGCCGATGATCAGCGCGGTCAGCGGGAGCAGCACGGTGAAGCCGAACGTGCCGAGCACATGCGAGGGCCAGGGCCGCGACGGCGGGTGGCTGGCCTTGCAGCGCGAGCGTGACCACGATCAGGATCACCGCCGGGATCGCGAACAGCAGCGCTCGCCTGCGGCCCAAGGTGGCGCGCGGTCGTGATCCAGGCGACCGTCGGGTTGAACAAGCGCACGACACTAGGGCTCCTTCAGTCCGCGACCAGGTAGGCGAAGACGCTTTCCAGCGATTCGTCGGTGGGCTGCACTTCGCGCAGCCGGATGCCGGTCCCCGCGGGCCAGCACGGCGATGTCCCGGCAGAACGCGCCGTAGTCGGAGGCCCGGACCTGCAGGCCGCGTTCGCCGGTCAGCTCCACCGCGGTCACCGCGGGCCGGCCGATCAGCGTGGCGCCCAGCAGCCGGTCGTCGGAGGAGCGGACGGTGAACACGTGCGGCCGGCTGGTCATCAGCCGCCGGATCGCGCGGAAGTCGCCGGAGGCGGCCAGGCGCCCGGCCACCACCACCTGGATCGTCCCGGAGAGCCGCTCCACCTCTTCCAGGATGTGCGAGCTGAACAGGATCGTCCGGCCCTCGCTGCCCAGCTTGTCGAGCAGGTCCATCATGTGCAGCCGCTGGCGCGGGTCCATCCCGTTGAACGGCTCGTCCAGCAGCAGGATCTCCGGGTCGTGCACGAGCGCGGCGGCCACCTTGATCCGCTGCCGCATGCCCTTGGAGTAGGTGGCGATCTTCCGGTCCGCCGCGTCGGCCATGTCCAGCATGGCGATGGCCCCGTCGGCCGCCGGCGCCGGGTCGGCGAGCCGGTGCAGCTTCGCGGTCGCGCTGACGAACTGCGCGCCGGTCAGGAACGCGTAGACCGAGTCCCGCTCGGGGACCAGGCCGAGCCTGCGGTAGATCTCCGGGTTTCGCCAGCTCTGGCCCGCCGCCGACGGTGAGCTCGCCGCGGGACGGCGGCAGGAAGCCGGCGATCATGTGCATGATCGTCGACTTGCCCGCGCCGTTCGGGCCGAGCAGCCCGGTCACCCCGGGCCCGATCGACATCGTGACGTCGTTCACCGCCACCACGTTGCCGTACCAGCGGGAGACGTCGCGCAGTTCGATGGTGTCATGACCGGCTCACCTTCCGGTAGCTCGCGGCCAGGCCCCCGAGGCAGGCCGCGAGCAGTCCGATGGCCACGACCCCGTAGAGCGGGCCGAAGTGGCCTGGGATCGGCGTCAGTCGCCGGGCGACGTGCCGCCCAGCCAGATCCGCACGCCGTCCAGGACGGTGAACGGGCTGAACAGCCCGGCCATCCGGGCGCCGGTCGACGGTCGGACGCGCCGTGCCCGCCCTCGGCCTGGATCAGCAGCATGGCCACGCGTCCAGGTCAGGAAGAAGAAGATCGCGACGATCCCGGTCGCGTAGGCGCGCCGCCCGCTCAGGGAGGCCAGGGCCAGGCCGATCGCGGCGAGCAGCACGGCCCACAGCAGCCCGACGCCGAGGCCGCCGCTCAGCGCCCTGGTCTCGGCCCAGACGACCGCTGCCGCCCTTGGCCGACGCGATCGTGCCCACGTACAGCAGGAGCAGCGGCATCTCGATCAGCAGCAGGCAGCGCCACGGTGAACGCGATGTACTTGGCCAGCGGGTAGTCGCCGCGGCGCAGCGGCCGGGAGAAGTACAGCGGCAGCACCTGGCTGCGCAGGTCCCTGGAGACGAGCTCGGGCGCCTGCACGGCGACGAAGATCGTCATGACCACGACCCGCAGCTGCGGAGATGTACACGTCGTAGCCGAACAGCCGGGCGTCGCCCCGGGCCACCGCGACCGCGTTCACGAACGCGGGCAGGCAGCATGGCCACGAACGGCCAGGATCGGCACGATCTTGGCCTTGGCGCCCCGGCCGATGCCGAACGCCGAGCGGAAGCTGTGCCAGATCAGGGCCCGGACGATCTGCGCGCCGGCCCAGCCGCGGGCCGTCGTAGCGGCGGTAGCCGCGATCGTGGATGACGCCGCCGCCGGCGCTGTCGGGTGGTCTGGGCGACCGTCGTCAGCGGACATCGGCACCTCCGGCAGCTCGTCCGGCTGCGCTCGCGGAACAGCTCCTCGACCTGGTGCCGCCGCTGCTCCAGCCGGCCCAGCGGCAGGCGCAGGTCGGCCACGGCGTCGCGGACCGCGTCGTAGGTGGCGTCGCCGCCCAGCGGCACGAGCAGCGTCCCGCTGGTGCTGGCGGTGGCGGCCAGGCCGCGGGCTTGGCCAGCTCGTGCTGCAGCTGCGCGAGGCCCTCCTCGACCTCGACCGCGAGCACCTGGCTCGCCCCGGTGAAGCTGGTGATCGTGTCGGCCCGCAGCAGCCGCCCCGCCTCGATCGCCACCAGGTGGTCGCAGATGCGCTCGATCTCGCCGAGCAGGTGCGAGGCGACCACGATCGAGATGCCGAACTCCGTCCCGATCCGGGCGATCAGCTCGAGCATCGCGCCGCGGCCGGCCGGGTCCAGGCCGTTGGTCGGCTCGTCGAGCAGCAGCAGGCGCGGGTCCCCGGCCAGCGCCTGGGCCAGCTTGACCCGCTGCTTCATGCCGGTGGAGTAGGTGCCGATCTGGCGGTACCGCTCCTCGTGCAGCCCGACGTGGCGCAGCGACTCGGCGGCCCGCTCCTTGGCCGCCGTCGGCGGCAGCCCCGACATCCGGCCCAGGTGGGTCACGAACTCGGTGGCGGTCACGTCCGGCGGCAGGCAGTCGTGCTCCGGCATGTAGCCGAGCAGGGTCCTGATCGTCTCGCCGCTGGTCTCGCAGTCGTGGCCGAGCACCTTGGCCTGGCCCTTGGACGGCGGCAGCAGGCCGAGCAGGATCTTGATCAGCGTCGACTTGCCCGCGCCGTTCGCGCCGACCAGGCCGGTGACGCCGGGCGCGACGCCGACGGTGAGCCCGTCGAGCGCGGTCACGTCGCCCGGGTACCCCTTGGTCAGCGCCTTCGTCTCGATGACGGCGGCCTGCGCGGCTGGCGGCTCGGGCGGCTCCGGGCTCGGGGCCTGCGGTAGGTGGCCTGGTGCTACCGTGCCAGCTCTGGGGCGGCCGATCATCAGCCCGGAGAGTGAAACCTGGCGGGCTGCGGCGCGGCGGCTCCTCATCGGGGCCTACACCTGCAGGATGACGCCCGCGGGCGGCCTCGGCGTTACCGTAGCTGTGTGCGCACTACGTCGGATCATCCGGCCTCCCGGCCGCCGCTGAGCATGCGGCTGCGGCCCCGGCACTGGGCGGCACTCGACTACGTGTTCGGCGCGTTCATCGTGATCCTGCTGTTCGCGGCGGTCAGGCCGGCCATACGGGAGCAGGTCGTGTCACCGGTCGGCGTCATCTACTCCCACCAGGTGCCACCGCCACTGGACATCCCGGTGGCCCTGTTCCTGATCCTGGGGGCGGGCCTGGCCACCGCGCTACGGCGGCGGTACCCGGTACTCATGCTCGGCGTGCTGCTGGCCGACTCGGTGGCGCTGACCGTGCTGACCGGACCGCGGGGCATCACGCCCGCGACGTTCCTTCCCGTCGCCGCCGCGCTCTACCTGGTGGCCGCGACCTACGAGCGACGGCAGGACGCGGTGTGGGTACTGGCGGCGGTGTTCGCCACCCTGGTGGCGGACACCGAGGTGGCCGCGCTCCGCGGCGGCGACGGCTTCAATCAGGGCAACCTGGTCTTGCTCTCGTTGTGCATGATCATCGTCTGGACGGCCGGCTACACCATGCGCCAGCGCCGCAGCTACGCGGTCCGGCTGCAGGAGGAGGTGGCCAGCAAGGCCGTCGCCCAGGAGCGGCTGCGCATCGCCCGGGAGCTGCACGACGTGGTCGCGCACAGCATGAGCGTCATCGCGGTTCAGGCGGGCTACGGCCAGTACGTGATCGACTCCCAGCCGCAGGACGCCAGGGACGCGCTCGGCGCCATCCAGGCCACCAGCCGCGAGGCCCTGGACGAGATGCGCCGGATGCTCGGCGCCCTCCGCCAGGCCGACGACGCGGACGCGCGGCAGAACCTGGCCGGGACGCGGCCTGGTGAGCCCGGTGCCCAGCGGGCGGACGCGGATACGCGGCAGCGTGCGGCGGACCCTGGCCCGTACGATGCCGGGTCGGCCGCCAGCCCGCTGTTCCCCGCACCGGGACTGGCCGATCTGGACCGGCTGATCTCGCGCACCGCCGGGGCGGGCGTGCGGGTCGAGCTGACGCGGTACGGGCAGCCTCGCGATCTGCCCCCGAGCATCGACCTGTCGGCGTACCGGATCGTCCAGGAGGCACTGACCAATGTGGTCAAGCACGCCCGGACGAGCTCGTGCCGGGTCCTGCTCGGCTACCGGGACGACGAGCTGACCATCGAGGTCACCGACGACGGAGGCGGCCTGCCGGTCCCCGGGCTGCCCAGCACCGGGGTGAGAGGGCAGGAAACCGCCGCGCCGGGCGGTCACGGCCTGGCGCCGGAGGCCAGCCGGGGCGTGCTGATGCTGGACGACGCGCAGGCCCCGCCGGGCAGCGGGCTCAGCGGCCTGGCCGGCGGCGGGCTCGGCAGCCTGCTCGGGGGGCTGCCCGGCGCTGGGCACGGCATTATCGGCATGCGGGAGCGGGTCACCTTGCTCGGCGGCGAGTTCAGTGCCGGACCGCTGCCGGGGTACGGTTTCCGGGTGAGCGCGCGCATCCCGGTGCCGAGCAGCAGCCGATGACCGGCCCCGGGACTCTCCGGGTCGTGGTCGCCGACGACCAGGCCCTGGTCCGGGTGGGCTTCTGCGGGATCGTCGCCGCCACGCCCGGCTTCGCGGTGGTCGGCGAGGCGGGCAACGGCGCGGAAGCGGTCGAGGCCGCCCAGCGGGCCAGGCCGGACGTCATCTTGATGGACGTCCGCATGCCGGTCATGGACGGTATCGAGGCGACCCGCCAGATCATCCGGAGCACCGGCGTACGCGTACTGATCCTGACCACCTTCGACCTGGACGACTACGTCTTCGCCGCGCTACGGGCCGGCGCCAGCGGCTTCCTGCTCAAGGACACGCTGCCGGCCGACCTGATCACCGCCATCCGGGTCGTGGCGGCTGGGGAAGCCCTGCTCGCGCCGAGCGTCACCAGGCGCCTGATCGGCGAGTTCGCCCGCAGGCCTCCAGAGGCGGCGGCTGCGGGCCATAGGGCTGCTGGCCATGCAGCGGCGAGCGCAGCGGGTGAGGCCCGTGCGGACGGCCGGGCGGGCGGTTACGACCAGCTGCTGAGGGTGATCACCGACCGTGAGCTGGAGGTGCTCACGATGGTCGCCCGCGGCCTGTCCAACGCGGAAATCGCCGGACGGCTGACGATCAGCCCGGCCACGGCCAAGACCCATGTGGCCCACCTGCTGACCAAGCTCGACGCCCGCGACCGGGTCCAGCTCGTCATCCTCGCCTACCAGTCCGGTTTGGTCCCGGCCCGGCCGGCCGCCGACGACCCACTCGCGTCTGCGTAAGAGGCGCTGGCGGGCCCGGCGATCAGTGGGAGAAGTTGCCGCGGTAGTACTCGAAGACCAAGCCGATGACGGCGAATATCAAGAACATCGCGCCGATCAGGAACAGCCACCAGCCGATCGCGAAGCCGACCGCCGCCGTCGCGGCGGCGAGGGCCACGTACAGCGGCCACCAGCTGTACGGGCTGAAGAACCCGAGCTCCCCGGTGCCCTGCTCGATCTCGCCCTCGTTGTCATCCTCGGGACGCTCCGGCAGCCGGCGGCCGGTGAACAGCACGTAGAAGCCGGTCAGCACGGCCAGGCCAACGGCGAACGCGAGCGCGGTGGTGCCGGTCGGCTCCTTCGAGACGTACCAGTACACGATGTCCGTGCCGGCGAAGAAGACGCCGCAGCCGAGAAACAGCCAGCCCTCAACTTTCATATGCGCTAACCTGCCCTACCTGATTCTCGACGGCATCCTCGATAGCCAGTGTCTGGTCCAGGCCGAGCGATTCACGGCCGGACTTGATGTGCGGGTAGTGCAGCTCGAAGGCGGGCCGCTCGGACCTGATCCGGGGAATCCGGTAGAAGTTGTGCCGCGGCGGCGGGCAGGACGTCGCCCACTCCAGCGAGCTGCAGTAGCCCCACGGGTCCTCTTCCGTCACCCGCTCCCCGTACCTCCAGCTGACGTACACGTTCCAGAGGAAGAGCAGGACGGACAGGGCGAGGATCCACGACCCGACGGTGGAGATGACGTTGAGCGTGGTCACGTTCCCGGGCAGGCCCGGGTAGTTGGCGGTGCGCCGCACCTGCCCCTCGACGCCGGTCCAGTGCTGCACGAGGAACGTCATGTTGAACCCGATGAAGATCAGCCAGAAATTGACCTTGCCGAGCCTGCTGTTCAGCATGTGGCCGGTCATCTTCGGCCACCAGAAGTAGAAGCCGGCGAACATCGCGAACAGCACCGTGCCCGCCAGCACGTAGTGGAAGTGCGCCACGACGAAGTAGGAGTCGGATACCGCGAAGTCCAGCGGCGGGGAGGCCAGGATGATGCCGGTGATGCCGCCGAACAGGAAGATGACGAGGAACCCGATCGCGAACAGCATGGGCGGCTCGAAGGTGAGCTGCCCGCGCCACATGGTGCCCACCCAGTTGAAGAACTTCACCCCGGTCGGCACCGCGATCAGGAACGTCATGAACGAGAAGAACGGCAGCAGCACCGCGCCGGTGGTGAACATGTGGTGCGCCCACACGGTCATGGACAGGCCGGCGATCGCGATCGTGGCGGCGATCAGCGTCTTGTAGCCGAACAGCGGCTTGCGGCTGAACACCGGGAAGATCTCGGTGGCGATGCCGAAGAAGGGCAACGCGAGGATATACACCTCGGGATGGCCGAAGAACCAGAACAGGTTCTGCCACAAGATCGCCCCGCCGCTGGAGGCGTCGAAGACGTGCGACCCGAGCCGGCGGTCGATCTCCAGCACGAGCAGCGCCGCGGCGAGCACCGGGAAGGCCATCAGGACCAGCATCGAGGTGAGCAGCGCGTTCCAGGTGAAGATCGGCATCCGGAACATGGTCATGCCCGGCGCGCGCATGCAGAAGATCGTGGTGACGAAGTTGACGCCGGACAGGATGGTGCCGAGGCCGGACAGCACCAGCCCCATGATCCACATGTCGGCGCCGACGCCCGGCGAGTAGATCGCGCTGGTCAGCGGGGCGTACGCGTACCAGCCGAAAGACGCCGAGCCGCCCGGGGTGACGAAGCTGGCCAGCAGGATCAGCCCGCCGAACGCGAACATCCAGTAGCTCAGCATGTTCATCCGCGGGAACGCCACGTCGGGCGCGCCGATCTGCAGCGGCATTATCTCGTTCGCGAACCCGACGAACAGCGGGGTGGCGAACAGCAGCAGCATGAGCGTGCCGTGCATGGTGAACAGCTCGTTGTACTGCTCGTCCGACACGAAGTGCTGGTTCGGGCCAAGCAGCTGGATCCGCATCAGCAGCGCCATGATCCCGGCGCACAGGAAGAAGAAGAACGAGGTGATCAGGTACAGGTGACCGATGATCTTGTGGTCGGTCGACGAGAGCCAGGACGCCAGGATCAATCCCTTGCGCTGCGTCCTGCGCGGCGAGAGGGCGGTGACCGGCTGCTCGATGGTGCTCATTGCGCACTCCCGGATGACTGCTGCGCCGCCTGTTCGGCGGCCATATCGGCCTGGAATTGCTGCGGGGTCACGACCTTTACTGTAAACAGCATGCGGCTGTGGTATACCCCGCACAACTCGCTGCAGTGCCCGAGGAAGGTCCCGGTCTGCGTCGCCGTGACCTGGAAGTGGTTCGGGTGGTCAGGGATGACGTCCCGCTTGAACAGGAACTCGGGGATCCAGAAGGCGTGTACGACGTCGGCGGAGGTCAGGTTGAACTCGACCGTCTCCCCCGTCGGGATCTCCAGTACGGGCAGCGGACCGTTCCCATACATGTTGCCGACGTTGGTCACGTGGTACTGCGGGTAGTTGAACTGCCAGCTCCACTGGAAGCCGAGCACGTTCACCTGCACCTGGGGATTGGGCGAGATGGCGTCGATGTAGTTCTCGTCCTTGGCCGTGTAATAGAACAAGATCGCGATCAGCACGAACGGCACGGCCGTGTACATGATCTCGATCGGCATGTTGTAGCGCGCCTGCGGCGGGAGCCTGTCGCCGCGCTTGCGGTGGAAGACCACCGCCCACAAGATCATGGCCCAGACCAGGATGCCCACGGCCATCCCGGCGATCCAGGACCCCTGCCAGAGCGTGACGACGGTCTTGCCCTGCTCGGTGATGGGGTTGGGAAAGCCGATCCTGGTGAACGTGTCATTCGTGCAGCCGGTCAGGCCCAGGATGATGAGCGCAAGCGCGACCGTCATGCCCAGCGCTCGAGCGCGCCGCACCCGGCGGGGACCAGGGGACTCGGGTCTTGGCGAACCCTGTCCGTCGTGATCGGTAGTCAAGGCGAGGGGCCTTCCTCGGTTCTGCTACAGCGTGTCGTGCAAACAGTATCGCGCGCCGCCCCTGCTTCTTCGGGGACCCCCACATGTTTGCGTCATCTTTGTGCCCGGCGCGCGTACCGGGGCGGGGACCGGGCATGATGCACTCATGATCGGGCGCCGGCTCCGCTTGTTCGGGCGCGCCGGCGCGCCCGGCCGCACGGATCCCGGCGCCGCCGGCGGCGGTTCCGACGGCAGCGTTTCCGACGGCAGCGTTTCCGACGGCAGCGGTTCCGCCGTCCCCCAGTCCGAACGGGCCGTGGTGCGAGCGGCGGACCTGGCTCCCGTGCTGACCATCGACGCGCTCGGCCGGAAGTGCCCGATCCCCATCATCATGCTCGCGGAGCAGATCAGGGACGTCCCGCTGGGCGCGATCGTCGCGGTCCTGGCCGATGACCCGGCGGCCTACACCGACGTGCCGTCCTGGTGCGTGATGAAGGCGCACGAGTTCGCCGGCTACGAGGAACTGACCCGCGGCTGGGCGCTGTTCATCCGGCGCGCCGTCTAGCCCTGGGCCCGCCTCAGCGGGTGGGCTTGAACCGCGAGGTGAAGCGGGGGTCGTTCTGCCACCACAGGGGCTGCTCGTCGTCCTGGGCCGGGGCGGGATCGGCCGCGGCCGACGCGCCGGACTCGGCCGGGGCGGCCGGCGGCCCGGACTCGGCCGGGGCGGCCGGCGGGCCGGTCTCGGCCGGGGCGGCCGGCGGGCCGGGCTCGGCGGGCGAGGACAGGGCCTGGACCTTGGCCTGACGGGCCGCTTCCTCGGCGTCCAGCTCGGCGTCGATCCGGACCGCGTCCGACTCGTCTTCGCGCATCATGTGGATCAGCTGCGCGGCGAGGAACGGCAGGCCCACCAGGTCGCCGAGGATCCACAGCACGCCGCCGCCGAGCACCTGGTCGGTCGCCAGGCTCGGGCCCCAGGGCCGGGCCAGCGCGTGGTAATAGGCGGCGCCGAGGAGATTTTGGTCGGCGATGACCGCGATGCCGAAGAACGCGTCCCCGATCACTTCCGCGCCGGTGATCCACATCGCGACGGCGTAGAGGTACTTCTTCGGCACCGGGTCAACCCGCAGCAGCGTCCAGAAGAACACGAAGCCGGGGATCATCAGCACCACGAAGGTCAGCTCCCGGACCGTGGTGCTGCGGAAGACCCACGTGTACCAGGACGTGAAGTACATCACGAACGGCACGCCGATCAGGGCGAACGTGGTGATGGCGGGGAAGGTGAGGATACGGGCGGGGCGGGAGTGGATGACGGCATCCAGGCGGGCGCCGGCGCGCGGGAACACCGCGCCGAACAGGGTGATCGGGCGCCCGAGGGCCAGGAACAGCGGGACGACCAGGACCAGCAGCACGGTCTGGACCGCCCGGGCGTAGAACAGCACCGGCTGGTAGACGCCCACCCAGGACAAGGTGGCGATGACCAGGAAACCGAGACCGAGACCGCAGAACCAGATCGGCCGCGCCACCGGCCAGCCGCCCGGTACCCTCCTGGCCCGCCGGGCTCCGACGAGGTAGCCGGCGCCCAGGACGAGGATGAGCGCCAGCATCCACGGGTCCAGCGTCCACTCCGTCAGGGCCCGGGTCACGGTCAGCTCCGGGGGGCCGTGGTACCCGGAGGCGAGAGCACCGGTCAGCCCGGACGCGCCCAGGTTCGTCATGCCTGTCACGCTACCCGGATCGTCACCGGCGCGATTCCCCCGGGCCGACAGACGCCGCCGGCCCGGGCCCGGACCGGGCGGTTACGAGCTGCCCGAACCGGCCTGAACCGGGTTGACGGTCAGGGTCTGGACCGGCTTGGAGCAGGTCTGCGACGTGTTGGCCAGCAAGACGGAGACGGTCTGGTTCGGCGGGTAGACGCGCAGGTAGGCGGCCTTGACCGGGTCGCAGGTGGTGCTCGGGAAGTTCAGCGCGTCCACGATCTGCAGCGAGGCGCTCGCGGTGGCGCCGGGGGCCAGCGCGATCAGCTTGACCGCCGTGCCGGAACGCTTGGCGGCCAGGCCGATCTGCGTCTGCGCGGAGGAGACCAGCGAGACGCCCGGGTAGCCGTACAGCGTGCACGTGGCGCCGGAGGCGTTGGTGAAGCCGAGGGTGACGATCACGCCCCCGGCGTAGCCGTTCGGCGCGCTCTGGCTGATCCTCAGGGCGCTGGTGGCGCAGGCCGCCGCGGCCCCGGCCGTGGACGTGGACGACGAGGTGGCCGTGGCCGTAACGGTCACCGTCGTGGCCGGCGAGGAGGTGCCCGAGCTGGACGTTGACGAGCTAGATGAGGATGAACACCCGGCGGCCAGCGCGGCGAGGGCCAGTACCGCGGCCACCCGGCCGACCCGAGCCATGGACATCGCGGCGGCCATCCGGGCCGCGGCCGGCTTTCTGCTTGCTGAACGCTCCACCTTCGCCACCACGCCCGTTTCCTCCCCTCGGCGGCGCCCGGTGCGCCGTCCTGGACAGTATGACGAGCGGGCCGCCCGGCCGGTTGGTGCCACGCCCAGTGACGGGGGAGGCAAACGGGGTGAACCGGGCACGGGAAGAGAAGATGGGCCGTTCGGCCCAGAAAGATCAGGACATCAGGCCGGCAGGTACGCCGCGACCTCGGCCGCCGCAGCGGGTCCGTAGGCGGTGATGAAGCGCTCGGTCACGGTGGCGGGCTTCAGCTCGTATTCCTGGGTGCCCACGGTCTCCAGCGCGTGCACCGCGAGCAGGTTGCCGAGTTGCGCCGCGCGCTGCAGGGACATGCCCCACGTCACGGCGGCGAGGAAACCCGAGCGGAACGCGTCGCCGGCTCCGGTCGGCTCGGCCATCTGGGCGTCGGCGATGCCCGGCACGTGGATCGCCGGATGGCCGGCCCGCTCGATCCGCGCGCCGTCAGCGCCCAGCGTGGTCACCCGGGTGCCGACGTGGCTCAGCACCTCGGCCGGCGTCCAGCCGGTCTTCTGCTCGATCAGCGCTGCCTCGTACTCGTTGGAGAACAGGTAGGCGGCCCCGTCCACCAGCTCGTGCACGTCCGGGCCCTCGAACCGGGCCAGCTGCCATGACGTGTCGGCGGCGAACGGCACGCTGAGCTTGCGGCACTGGCTGGTGAAGCTGAGCATGGCCTGCGGATCGGTCGCCCCGATGAGGACCAGGTCGCAGTGGCCGGCCAGCGGGCCGAGGTCGATCTGCGCATCCTCGCTCATCGCGCCCGCGTAGAACGACGCGATCTGGTTCCCCACGAGGTCGGTCGTGGCGACGAACCGGGCGGTGTGGCGCAGCACCGACTCGCGCACGCCGCTGGTATCCACCCCGTGCCGGTCCAGCCAGCCGCGGTACTCCGCGAAGTCCGGCCCGACGCTGCCGATCAGGAGCGGGCGCACGCCGAGGCAGGCCATGCCGAAGGCGATGTTCGCGGCCACTCCCCCGCGCCTGATCTGCAGCTCATCGACGAGAAAAGACAATGCCACCTTGTCCAGCTTGTCCGCGACGAGCTGGTCGGTGAACTTGCCAGGAAACGTCATCAGGTGGTCGGTCGCGATCGACCCGGTGATGGCGATACGCACGGCGGCGTTTAAGCGTTCAGCCGGGCGTCAGTGGAAGGAGTCGCCGCAGGCGCAGGAACCCGTGGCGTTCGGATTGTCGATCGTGAAGCCCTGCTTCTCGATCGTGTCGACGAAGTCGATCGTCGCACCCATCAGGTACGGGGCGCTCATCTTGTCGGTCACGACCTCGACGCCGCCGAACCCGCTGACGATGTCGCCGTCGATGCTGCGCTCGTCGAAGTAGAGCTGGTAGCGAAGCCCGGAGCAGCCGCCCGGCTGGACCGCGATGCGCAGCCTCAGGTCCTCCCGGCCCTCCTGTGCGAGCAGCGAGCTCACCTTGGTCGCGGCGACCTCGGTGAGGATGACACCCTGCGAAACCTCTTGCTGAACAGTCACCTTTTAGCTCCTGCCTGGTCTGTGTAGCCCTAGATCCGTGTGCCCATAGGTACGAGGTGGGCATGCTCCCACGTGCATTCCCAACGATATTAGGTCTACCCGCATTCCGGCCACCCGGATAGATGGTGAGGCGTGACTCACAGGCCCGGCGCGCCCCACACCGGGAACCAGCGGGTCAGGTCCGGCTCCCACTTTAGGTCATCGCCGATGACGCCCTTGATCTGCAGCTCCAGCGCATTGTCGCGGCGCTCGCCGGTCTGCGGCGCAAACGGGTAGAACGTGCCCCGCTTGTACAGGTAGATCAGCGCGAGCCGGCGCTCCTGGTCGTCGCGGAAGGCGACCAGGGTGCACAGCAGCTGCGGGCCGAAGCCGGCGTCGACGAGCGAGGAATTGACCGCGTGCAGATCGGTGACCAGGGCGTCGACCTGGTCGGACAGGCGCGAGCTGACCAGCCAGGTGAAGCCGTAGGAGTCCTTGCTCACCTCGACCGGCAGGCCGCCGTCCTGGCCCGCGCTCATGTTGAGCAGCTCCTGGACTTCGGCCTGCACGTCGGTGAAGGACCGGCCCTCGACCGGCCGGAAGCACACCGAGCCGGAACCGGTGGGCTTGAAACCGGTCCCGGCTTCCAGCGTGACCGCCGCCGACGGCAGCGCGAACAAGTCATCCAGTTTGGGCTGGACCGGCTTGCTCCGGCCCAGCAGCGTGTCCAGGAAACCCACGGCCCGGCCTAGCCGGCCTGGCTGAGCTGGCGCTGAACCTTGTCCAGCTCGGCCAGCCTGCGCTCGAGGCTCGGGTGGGTGGAGAAGATCGCGGACAGGCTCGCCCCGGTGCCCCGCAGGTTCATGGCCGGGGCGAAGAAGAACGCGTTCAGCGGCTCGGCGGTGCGCAGGTCCCGGGTCGGGATCTTGGCCATATCGCCGGTGACCTTGATCAGAGCGCTCTTCAGCGCGCTGGGCTGGCCGGTGAGCAGCGCGCCGCTGCGGTCCGCGGCCAGCTCGCGGTAGCGGGACAGCAGGCGGATGAGCAGGAAGCTGATCGCGTAGACGACGATGCTGACCGCCATGATGATCAGGAACAGGTAGCCGGCGTTGCCGCCGTTGTTGTTGCTGTTGTTGCTGCGGCCGCCGCCGCCGAACAGCTCGCCGTAGAAGGAGAACCTGATCAGCAGCGCGGCGACGATGGCCAGGAACGACGCGATGGTCATGACCTGGACGTCCTTGTGGGCCACGTGCGACAGCTCGTGCGCGATGACGCCCTCGAGCTCGTCGGTCTCAAGCCTGTTCATCAGGCCGGTGGTCACGCAGAGCACCGACTTGTCCGCGTTGCGCCCGGTCGCGAAGGCGTTCGGCAGCGGGGTGTTGGCGATGGCCACGCGCGGCTTGGGCATGTCGGCCAGCGCGCACACCCGGTCCACGATGCCATGCAGCTCCGGCGCCTGCTGGGGGCTGACCTCGACCGCGCCGGCCGTGCTGAGCGCGATCTTGTCGGAGTAGAAAAAAGAGCCGATCGCGAAACCGCCCGCGAGGACGACCGCGAACAGCACGATCACGGCGTCGGACGCATGGGTGGCCGCCCCGATCCCGATGATCGCGGCAACGAATCCCACAAACACCAGCCCGAGCAGGAACATCGTTGCGGTCATCCGCACCGTCAGCCCCCGGTCGGGCGCATACCTGGTACGCGCCATCTGGCGCCACCTCCGTTTTCGCCCCCGGCGGCGTTGCCGTCCGGGTGCCACCAGCACTACCTAGCCTGAACTGTATCCCACCGATGCTGAACCTGAGCTGAGCGTTGTCCGCAGGTCTGCCCAGGGTTACCGGGGCATCGGCGGCCGCGTGACGAGCGGCCCGGCGGGCATCCCGGTTCGGGGCCCAGCCCGGGATTCAGCCCGGGATGAGGCCTTCGTCCGTGAGCATCTGGCGGACCTCGTCCATGCTCGAGTCCTCGCGCGGGAGGATCAGGTCCGATGGTTCAAGAGTATCCGGGGGCAGCGGTGAACCAGTCGCGCGGACGTGGCCGAGGAGACGGGTCAGCGCGGCGGTGAAGCCGGCCTCATCGCCCCGCTCGATCGCCGTCTCGAGGTCGGTGTCCAGCTGGTTGAGCTCGGCGACGGCCGCGTCGTCGACGCTGAACTGATCCTCGCCGAGGATCCTGACGATCATGATCCGTCACCAGTTCGCGGCTCGCCGGCCAGCCCGGGCAGGTCCGACACGGGCAGCCCGGCGGGCGTGGTCCCCTGCTGCGGCTGCTGCGGCTCCTGGGCCTGCTGCGACGGGGTGTACTGAGGCGCGTAGGTTCCTTGCTCCTGCTCGGAGTCCTGCGGCCGCTGCTGGTCCTGGGCGTCGCCGTTGGCCGCGGAACCCTCGAGCTGCTTGGGCGCGCCGGTGGTGAGCTCGCCCCTGAGCATGGCCAGTTCCCGCTCCACGTCGCTGCTGGCGCTCATCGCCTCCAGCTCGGACTGGATATCGTCGCGCTTCCCGCCGACGGCGTCGTCGAGCGCGCCGGAGGCCATGAGCTCGTCGATCGCGCCCGCCCGGGCCTGCATCTGGGCGGTCTTGTCCTCGGCGCGCTGGATCGCCATGCCCACGTCGCCCATCTCCTCGGAGATGCCGGTGAAGGCCTCGTTGATCCTGGTCTGCGCCTCGGCCGCGGTGTAGGTGGCCTTGATGGTCTCCTTCCTGGTGCGGAAGGAGTCCACCTTGGCCTGCAGCCGCTGGGAAGCGACGGTGAGCTTTTCCTCTTCGCCCTGTAGCTGGGCGTACTGCGTCTGCAGCTCGTCGAGCTGGCTCTGCGCTGACGACTTACGCGTGAGCGCCTCCCGGGCGAGGTCCTCACGCCCCATCGAAAGGGCCTTGCGCGCCTGGTCCTGGAGCTTGTTCGACTGCTGCTGTAGCTGGTTCATCTGCAGCTCGACACGTTTGCGCGAGGTGGCGACGTCCGCGACCCCGCGGCGGACCTTCGTCAGCAGTTCGAGCTGCCGCTGATAGGAGTAGTCCAGGGTCTCACGCGGGTCTTCCATTTTGTCCAGGGCCCTGTTGGCCTTGGCCTTGAAGACAAGTGAGACTCGCTTCATCACGCCCATACGCGCGGCCGTCCCCTTCATAGCATTCACGCCGCCGACGTGGGCCGCGCGACCGGGCCGAGGTGGCCGGGCGCCCGGCTAGACGGCGGACGAGCCCGTGCGACTAGTCGCATTCCACCCTACGCGGTCCCCAGCATAGGAGCTACCGTTGCTATGCCCCCCCGGGCATAAGCTATGCCCGTGTTCCGACGCCATAGCGCCGGGGCGACGGACGAGACGGCCCAGGATTCTCCGGGCGCGCAGAGCCCGGGCGACCCCGCAGATGCCAGCCAGCCACGTTCTCCCGCCGAGGCAGCCAAGGGGCGGCCCACGCCCAAACGCAGTGTGGCTGAGCGCAACCGGCGCCAGCCCATCACCGGAGCCCGGCCGCAGGCCAGGCCGCGCACCCCCGAGGAAAAGGCCCAGGCCCGCACCGAGCGGACCCGCAAGATGGAGGCCATGCAGCGCGGCGAGACCTGGGCGCTCAACCCGAAGGACCGCGGGGCGGCACGGGCGCTGGCCCGCGACTACATCGACTCCAAGCGCCGGGTCAGCGAGTACTACATGTATGTGCTGGTGCTCCTGCTGATCGGCGTGTTCGCCGGCGGGAAGGCGGCGCAGAGCTTCATCTCGCCGCTGATCCTGGTCCTGGCCGTGGTCCTGCTGGTCGAGACCCAGCTCATCAAGGGCAACCTGCGCCGGCTGCTCAACGAGCGGATGCCGGGCGAGCCCATGCGCGGCCTGACGCTGTACGCCATCATGCGCTCCCTGCAGATCCGCAAGCTGCGGATGCCGGCCCCGCGGGTCAGGCCGGGAGACGAGTTCTAGTCCTCCGGCTGCAGGCTCATCGGGCCGTACTCGGTGCGTGCGTCTTCGAGCAGCGTGACCTGGTCCACGCCGATGGCCAGCAGCGCGCGCCAGTTCTCGCCGAGCCAGCTCTCGGCATCCCCCTGGCTGACGAAGATCGCCTCCTGCAGGTCATCGGCGGTAACCACGGCCCCGTCCGCCTTCTCGTATCGCCACGTCCACGGCATCGATGCCACGCCTCTCTGGTCTGCGCCGACCTGGTCTGCGCCGCCTGGTCTGGGCCCGCTGGTCTGGGCCCGTCGAGTCTGGGCCCGGGCCCAAGGTTAACGCGGGGACGGCGGCGCCTGACGATAAGGCGCAGAACAGGATGGCCCAGACGGCCTTGCCGCGGCCGGTGACCGGGCTCCAGCCCCAGACATCGCTCAGCGCGTCCACCATCTGCAGCCCGCGGCCGGCCTCTTCGGTCCGCTCCGGCATCCTGAGCACCGGCGCGTTATCGGACGGGTCGAGCACCGCGCACATGACCTCACCGGCCCGGCGCAGCAGGCGCAGGCCCAGGGGCTGCCCCCCAAGCGCGCCCCGCGCGGCGTGCGAGACCGCGTTGGCCACGAACTCGCCGACAATCACCTCAGCGTCATCGGCCAGCGAGGCCAGGCCCCATTCGCGCAGGGTGTTCCGGGTGAAGCGGCGGGCGGCCCGGCCGGACTGGGCGTTGGTGCCGAGCGGGCAGGCCGCCACCGCTGGGGAATCCCACCAATCGGATGGCATCCGCACCACTCGCGGGCGGCCCGGCGCGGGCGGCAGCCTCGCGGTCAGGTCCACGGGCCGACGCAAGGCAGGATCCACCTTGGTCCGTGTCGGCAACCCGACCTGGCTCGTGCCCATTCGCGACCCCGCGAAGTGTTGTGCGTCAACCTCGGCTGGTTTGCGCAGTTGACATCCTGCCCGAGATCCGGCACTTCATGCAAGACCGTTTGCACGTTCATTTGGATGTGCAATCTAATGCTGTTGCAGGTCGCATAGGAGCTGATCGTGCTGGTAGCAGGCTCGACTCGTCCGCCCAGTGGCACCAAGGTGGTGCTTGGCCGACCTGCTCCGAGCACCGGCTGGTTCTCCCGCACGGCGGGGCTGAGGCTACCGCCGACGGTTTCATGATCATGGGCCGAAACGGTCAAATACGGCCTGAAAAGACCCATGATCATGAAACTGGGCGGAAGGCTGGACGTGACGCATCGTGGGGTGGACTGCGGCAGGTCGCCGGGGAGTGCTGGAGTGGCTTACGGCGTGTGCTGAGACTGCTGGCGGGCCTGCGCGGCCACGCGCATCAGGCGGCGCTGCGAGCGCACCTGGAAGACCACGATCACGACTATGAGCGCGATCGAGATCCACAACCCGTAGTGCGAGATCTTCTGCGCGACCACGACCGCGTGGTGGCCGAGCTCGTAGCCCAGGCCCGCCAGCAGGCCCGCCCACAGCAGCGAGCCGATGGCATCCAGGATGAGGAACGTGACCAGCCGCATCCCGGCCCAGCCGGCGATGACGTAGATGATCGCGGTCGGGATGGGCAGGAACGGAGCGATCACCACGGCGGGCCAGGTGAACTTGCGGCCCCACCGGTGCACACGGTTCATGTACCGGCCGCCGCGGTTGCGCTTGCCGGACAGGATCGTGATGAGCCGCTCGCCCCACAGCCGGCCTGCCCACCAGTACAGCACGTCGAACTTCATCAGTCCGGGAATGGCGGCCAGCAGGACCACGACCAGCGAGCCGTGCCCGACCCGGACGAAGGCGGCGGCGGAGATTATCGCCGCGGTGTTCCCGTTCAGTACCTCGAGCAGCACCGGGTGGGTGCCGACCAGCGGGGCGACGAACGGAAGCAGGGCCCAGTAGTAGATGCCGCTGAGCACGATGCCGGCCCAGAGCAAGATGTCCACCTTGCGCGGCGGCCCGGACCACGGTATCCGCGGGTCATCCCACACCGAACCGGGACTCGTGCCCGCGGCCTGGGCCAGGGCCTCCGGCGGCGGATCAGCCCCCTCGGCGGCCTCGGCCTGCGGCTGCTCGTCCACTACGTCAAGGTATCCCGAAACGCGGAGCGTTAACGCCATGCGCAATGATGCTGGTCGTGAGCGACGATCCGTACGCCGCGGCAGCGGCCAGCGCGGCCCGCCTGAGCTCGCTGGGCGGCCCGGCCGACATCGCGGTGGTCCTCGGCTCGGGCTGGGCCCCGGCCGCCGACGCGATCGGCACCGCCGAGGCCGAGTTCCCGCTGACCGCGCTCGGCGGGTTTCCCGAGCCCACCGTGGCCGGGCACGTGCCCACGGTGCGGTACGTCAGGGCGGGGCCGCTGCGGGTGCTGGTGTTCCTGGGCCGGGTGCACCTGTATGAGGGGTGGCCGCCCGCCACGGTGGTGCACGGCGTGCGTACGGCGGTGTCGGCAGGCTGCCGGGCGGTGGTGCTGACGAACGCGGCAGGCGGCATCCGGCCCGGGCTGGCGGTCGGGCAGCCGGTGCTGATCAGCGATCACCTCAACCTGACCGGCAAGTCCCCGCTGACCGGGCCAGCGCCATCGTCGGGAGAGCGGTTCACCGACCTGACCGGCCTGTACTCGCCGCGGCTGCGCGCCCTGGCCCGCGAGGCCGACCCGAGCCTGGCCGAAGGCGTGTACGCGATGCTGCCCGGCCCGCACTACGAGACCCCGGCGGAGATCATCATGCTGGGCCGGCTCGGCGCCGACCTGGTCGGCATGTCGACCGCGCTGGAGGCCATCGCCGCCCGCCAGCTCGGGGCCGAGGTGCTCGGCATCTCGCTGGTCACGAACCTGGCGGCGGGCCTGGCCGGGCACGGCCTGAGCCATGCGGAGGTGGTGGCGGCGGGCCGCGCGTCGGCCAGCCGGATGGGCACGCTGCTAGCGGCGATCCTGCCCCGGGTCTAGCGGGGTGCGCCTGGCTCAGTGAGGCGCCAGCGGATGATCCGGAATCCGTGGCTGACCGCGTCGGCGAGCCCGGCCCGGTCGAAGTGACCGTCCTCGCGGCGCGGGATGGGGATGAAGCCCGCCGCCCTCGGGTTCGCCTCGGTCAAGATCATCAGCAGCCGGTCGACCTCGTCGAGGTCGGCCACGATGTCCGGCCGCCCCTGTACATCGCGCCCGGCCAGGCGGATCTTCTCCGGCCGGCCCGGCACGAGGTTGAGCTTCCATTTCCCGCCGCCCGGGGTGAGCAGCGTGTCGCCGTCCCGGACGTAGCTGACGGGCTGCCGGTAGGACTTCCCGGTGCGCCGCCCGGTCAGGTACAGCAGCATCAGGTTCTTGCTCAGCGGGGTCCGGAACGGCAGGCCGAGGATCCGGCGCATGGGCACGTTGACGACGCGGAAGAGGACGGCCTGACGGCGCATCCGCCGGGGCTGGCCCTGGGTGCTGACTGCGGTAGCCATGGAGCTCCTAAGCGTTAATTTATTCATACGATCAGTCTGATCAAATCAACGCGCAGGCAGGCTGTCAATCAGGGGGCGTGCGCCGGGGCCCGTTCGGTAGGAAAATGGAGCTGGCTGCGGCCTGGGGGCTGGGCCGACGGCGAGGACCACGACGATCGGAGGGCCCGCGAATGGACCGGCTGGGGGCACCGGAGACGGCCGCGCGGATGGCCGCGGCGGCGGCCGCGTTCCTGGCCGCGCTGACGGTGGAGCAGCGGAGCCTGGCCTGCCGCGCCTTCGGCGAGGAGCGGCGCGAGTGGTCCTACCTGCCCGAGCCGCACCGTGACGGCCTGCCGATCGGCGCGCTCGGCGGCGACCAGCGCAGGCTCGCGCACGAGCTGATCGCCGCGAGCACGAGCCTGCCCGGGTACACCAAGGTGGTCTCGGTCATGGCCATGGAGCACGTGCTGCGGGCGCTGTCGCCCGGCCAGGCTGACCTGTTCGATCCCGAGCGGTACGGCCTGCGGGTGTTCGGGGCGCCGGGGGACGAGGCGTGGGGCTGGCAGCTGGCCGGGCATCACGTGTCACTCAACTTCACCATCGTCGCCGGCCGGTGGGTCTCCCCCACCCCATGCATGCTCGGCGCCGAGCCCGCGTCCTACGGGCTGCTGGCCCCGCTGGCCGACGACGAGGAACTCGGCTTCCGGTTCGTCAACTCGCTGGACCCGGCGCAGCGGCAGGCGGCGATCATCCATCACCGCCCGCCGCCGGATCTCGCCGCCCGGATGGTGCCCAGGATCGGCGAGGTCGAGCGGCCGGACCCGGTCTTCGCCCCGGAGCCCGACTACGTGATCGGCGAGGACGAACGCGACATCCTCAGCTACGTCCGCGCCGGCCCCAAGGGCATCCCGGGGTCCGCGCTGAACCAGATCCAGCTGGACGACCTGGCCGCGCTGGTCGGGTCGTTCGCGCGGCGGGTTCCCGACGAGCTGGCCGGAGCCCAGCTGCACGAGCTCGAGCAGGCCGGGCTGGACAGCCTGTGCTTCGCGTGGGCGGGCGGAACCGAGCCGGGGCAGCGGCACTACTTCCGGGTCCAGGGCCCTACGCTGCTCATCGAGCACGACAACACGCAGGGCAACGGTAACCACATCCATTCGGCGTGGCGCCGCCCGTCGGGCGACTTCGGCGACGACGTGCTGGCTGAGCACTACCGCCTGCACCACAGTCAGTGAGGCCGGCCACGGGCCGCTAGCCGCGGGGTTCAGGTCCGGTCACAGGCCGACCGGGTGCCAGACGGTCTTGGTTTCCAGGTAGGCGAGCATGCGCTCCAGGCCGGGGGTCTGGGTCCAGTCCTCCGCACCGGGGCGCAGGACGCGCTTGAGGTTCTCGGCGGCCGCGACGGCCAGGTCGTCGGCCAGCGCGTCCGGCGCGCCGGTCAGGTCGATCGCATTGACGTCCATGTGCGAGGCGAGCCAGGGCGCGACCTCGTCCGTCCGGCCGGTCAGCACGTTGATGACCCCGCCCGGGACGTCGGAGGTGGCCAGCACCTCCGACAGGGACACCGCGGGCAGCGGGAAGCGCTCGCTGGCCAGCGCCACGACCGTGCTCCCGGTCACCACGGCGGGGGCCACGGCCGAGATGAAGCCGAGCAGGCTGGAGGCCTGGGGCGCGATCACCGCGACCACCCCGGTGGGCTCGGGCACGGAGAAGTTGAAGAACGGGCCCGCCACCGGGTTGGCCGCCCCGCGGACCTGGGCGATCTTGTCGGCCCAGCCGGCGTACCAGACCCAGCGGTCGATGGCCGCGTCCACCATGGCATCGGCGTGCCGGGCGCTGAGGCCTTCGGCCGCGCGGACTTCGGCGGCGAACTGGGCGCGGCGGCCTTCGAGCAGCTCGGCGACCCGGTACAGGACCTGGCCGCGGTTGTAGGCGGTCGCCGCGGACCAGCCGGCGAACGCCTTGCGGGCCGCGGACACCGCGTCCCGCGCGTCCTTGCGGGAGGCCATGGCCGCGTTGGCCAGGAACCCGTCCTTGTGGTCGGTCACCGGGTAGGATCTTCCGCTCTCCGAGCGGGGGAAAGCCCCGCCGATGTACAGCTTGTACGTCTTCCACACGGCCAGGCGGGCCGCCGCAGTCGCAGCATCAGACATCGAGGTACGCCTCCAGGCCGTGCCGGCCGCCCTCGCGGCCGTAGCCGGATTCCTTGTAGCCGCCGAACGGGGACGACGGGTCGAACTTGTTGAACGTATTGGCCCACACCACGCCGGCCCGCAGCCGGGAGGCCATCCACAAGATCCGCGATCCCTTGTCGGTCCAGACCCCCGCGGACAGCCCGTACGGGGTGTTGTTGGCCTTCTCCACGGCCTCAGCCGGGGTGCGGAAGGTCAGCACGGACAGCACCGGCCCGAAGATCTCCTCCCGGGCGATGCGGTGGGCCTGCGACACCCCGGTGAACACCGTGGGCGGGAACCAGAAGCCCTTGACCGGCAGCTCGCACGGCGCCGACCAGCGCTGCGCGCCCTCGGCCTCGCCGACGTCGGACAGCTCGCGGATCCTGGCCAGCTGGGCGGCCGAGTTGATGGCGCCCACGTCGGTGTTCTTGTCCAGCGGATCGCCCAGCCGCAGCGTGGCCAGCCGCTGTCGCAGCGACGCCAGGACCTGGTCGTAGACGGACTCCTGGACCAGCAGCCGGGAGCCGGCGCAGCAGACATGGCCCTGGTTGAAGAAGATGCCGTTGACGATGCCCTCGACGGCCTGGTCGACCGGCGCGTCCTCGAACACGATGTTGGCGGCCTTGCCGCCCAGCTCGAGGGTCAGCTTCTTGCGCCGGTCCGTCGCGCAGGCCCGGGCGATTTCCTTGCCGACCTCGGTGGAGCCGGTGAACGCCACCTTGTCGATGCCGGGGTGGGTGACCAGCGCCCGGCCGGTGTCCCCGGCGCCGGTGAGGATGTTGACCACGCCCGGCGGCAGGTCGGCCTGCTGGCAGATCTCGGCGAAGATCAGCGCGGTCAGCGGGGTGGTCTCGGCCGGCTTGAGCACTACGGTGTTGCCGCAGGCCAGCGCGGGGGCGATCTTCCAGGCCAGCATGAGCAGCGGGAAGTTCCACGGGATGACCTGGCCGGCTACGCCGAGCGGTCTCGGCGCGGGGCCGTAGCCGGCGTACTCGAGCTTGTCCGCCCAGCCGGCATGGTAGAAGAAATGCGCGGCGACCAGCGGGAGGTCCACGTCGCGGGACTCCCGGATCGGCTTGCCGTTGTCCAGCGACTCCAGCACGGCCAGTTCGCGGGCCCGTTCCTGGACGATCCGGGCGATGCGGAACAGGTACTTGCCGCGTTCCTTGGGCGGCAGCACGGACCAGGTGCGCTCGTAGGCCTTCCGGGCGGCGGTGACGGCGCGGTCCACGTCGGCCTGCCCCGCTTCGGCCACTTCGGCCAGGACCTCCTCGCTGGCGGGCGAGATGGTCTTGAAGGCCCGGCCGTCCACGCTGGGAGTGAACTGCCCGCCGATGAACAGCCCGTAGGACTGCTTGAGGGAGACGACCGCGCGCGACTCCGGCGCGGGCGCGTATTCGAACTTTGGCATGTCAGTCCAGGGTGGCGTAAGGCAGGGCATCCGCTGCCCCGCGGCAGGTCTTCGGCCTCATTGTGCCCTGCATCGGCCCGGCTCAGCGGCCGGTGAAATTGGGCTCGCGCCGCTCGAAGAAGGAGCGGGCGCCTTCGCGGCCGTCGTCGGTGTCGAACAACTTCCGTACGAACATGCCGGTCAGTTCGTTAACGCGGGACAGGTCGTCTTGGTGAGCCATGTAGACCAGCCGCTTCGCGGCGGCGATGCCGAGCGGTGCGTTCTGCGCGACCTGACCGGCGATCTCCAGCGCGCGCTCGACCAGCTTTTCCGGCGGCACGACTTCGAGCACCAGGCCCAGCGCAAGCGCCTCAGCGGCGTGGACGCGCCGTGCCGTCGCGATAATCTCCAGCGCTCGCTGCGTGCCGACCGCCGCTTGCAGCAGGAACGGCAAGCCGACGTCCGCCGTGATGCCGCGCTTGATCTGGGCGGCCTGGAAGACGACATCCTCGGAGCAGATCCGGAAGTCCGTGGCGAGCGCGAGGCCGAAGCCCCCGCCAACCGCGTAGCCATTGATCGCGCCGATGATCGGCACGTCGCAGTCGCGCATGGCCAGGACCGGGTCGGTCTCCCGGTGCGGGCGGCGCCATGGCTCGGCGCGCCTGGCTTCGTTGACGTTCGGGAAGGCGGTGACATCACCGCCCGCGCAGAAGGCCCGGCCCGCGCCGGTCAGCACCACGGCGCGGATCCGGTACTCCCCGGAATTGAGCGTGCCCAGGTAGTGCACCAAGTCGCTCATCATGCTCCCGCCCATGGAGTTCAGCTTGTCGGGGCGGTTGAACGTCACGAGGGCGATCTGGCCGTCCTCCTCCACCAGGATGTCGCTATATCCGGCCATGTGAGCGCTCCCAATCCTCGAGCGGGCTCCCGCGCTCGGCGAGACGGTACCCACTACGGTTCTATAACCTGAGGCCCGCTGAGTACCAGGGCCTGAATACCCGGCGCGCGCTCAGTCCAGGGTGAAGTAGTCGGGCCCGGAGTAGCGCCCGGTAGCCAGCTTGGTGCGCTGCATGAGCAGATCGTTCAGCAGGCTGGAGGCACCGAGCCGGAACCAGCGGGGATCCAGCCAGTCCTCCCCCGCCGTCTCGTTGACCAGGACCAGGTACCGGATGGCGTCCTTGGCGGTGCGGATGCCGCCGGCCGCCTTGACGCCGACCTGGCGGCCGCGCGCCGCCCGGAAGTCCCGCACGGCCTCCAGCATGACCAGGGTGACCGGGAGCGTCGCGGCGGGAGTCACCTTACCCGTCGAGGTCTTGATGAAGTCGGCGCCGGCCAGCATGGCCAGCCACGACGCGCGGCGCACGTTGTCCAGCGTGACCAGCTCGCCGGTCTCCAGGATGACCTTGAGATGCGCCTGGTTCTCGCAGACCTCCCGGACGGCGGCGATCTCGTCGTAGACGAGCTGGTAGTCCCCGGCCAGGAAGGCGCCGCGGTCGATGACCATATCCACCTCGTCGGCGCCGGCTTCGATCGCGTACCTGGCCTCGGCCAGCTTGACCGCCAGGCTGGTGCGGCCGCTGGGGAACGCGGTGGCCACGGCGGCCACGTGGATGCCGGTGCCCTTGACCTCGGCCGCCGCCAGGTGAGCGAGGTCAGGGTAGACACAGACCGCCGCCACCTGGGGCGCGGTCGGGTCGGCGGGATCGGGGCGCCTGGCCTTGGCGCACATGGCCCGTACCTTGCCCGGCGTGTCCTGGCCCTCCAGCGTGGTCAGGTCGATCATCGAGATCGCGGCGTCCAGGGCCCACTGCTTGGCCGTGGTCTTGATCGACCGGCTGGCCAGCATGGCCGCCCGGGCCTCGGCCCCGACCTGGTCAACGCCGGGCAGCCCGTGCAGGAAATCCCGCAGCGAGGAGCCCGCGATCACCGATAGGTCAGCTAGCGCGCTCATCGGCGACTCCTTCCCGCCACCATTCTCACTCACGATCGCACGGGTGGCCAGGCGAGCGCAGCGAGAGCCCTGGGGAGTCGGCCAGGTGTGAGCGGCCCGGGTCGCGGCGGTCAGGCCGATCCGCCGGTGGCGCGCGTTGGCGGCCTGGCCGGCGTCCATCCCCCACCCACCATCGCTGCCAGCCAGGCCGTGCAGATCAGCTGACCAGCTCCGATTGACGCCCGGTTGGAGAAGGTGTGGCGATCATGTGAAGATCATCTCCGGGACGGCCGGCGGCTGTTCTCTCGCCGGGCCCGGGCCGCATGCGGCGGTGTGGAGCGCCCCTTCCCGGGCCGCCGGGGCCGGTCGCTGAGCAGCAGGATGCAGACCACGGTCAGGGCGACAACGAACAAGATCCACGGTGCCGCCACGATCAGGTCATTTCCGCTCATACGCTCGCCTAGCTGCCGGAGCTGTTCCCGTCAGTGCATACGGCGGTCATACCCTCGCGGTGAAGCTGTCATGGTGGCGGGATGGAGATGCCCGGCCGGGGCGGGCGCAGACGGGACAAGGCGGCCTGGCGTGGGGATCATAGGAGATGCCGGGCAGGACGGGCCGGGAAACGGGAAGGTCGGCGGCAATGACAGCGACGGTGCTGGTGGTGGAGGACGAGCGCAAGCTCCGGGATCTGGTGCGGTCTTACCTGGAGCAGGCCGGGTTCACGGTGCTGTCGACCGGATCCGGCGCGGAGGCGATTACCATGGCGGCTTCCGCCGCACCGGACCTGGTAATCCTGGATCTGGGGCTGCCGGACGTGGGAGGGGACACGGTGGCCAGGGAACTGCGGGTCAGCGGACCGGTGCCGATCGTCATGCTGACGGCCAGGAGCACGGAAGAGGACCGGATCGCCGGCCTGGAGCTGGGCGCCGATGACTATGTGACCAAGCCGTTCAGCCCGCGTGAGCTGGTGCTGCGGGTCCAGGCGGTACTGCGCCGCGGCGGGCCCGCCGCGGCCCAGGGGGCCGCGAGCTACGGCGGAGGCGCGCTGATGATCGACGAGCCGCGCCGCGCGGTGACGGTACGCGGCGCAGCCGCCGACCTGACGCCGACCGAATGGGGTGTGCTGGTCGCGCTGGCCACGGTCCCGGGGCGGGTCTACTCACGGTACGAGCTGATCAACCGGGTGCGCGGGTATGAGTTCGAGGGGTATGAGCGGACGGTCGACTCACATGTGAAGAACCTGCGCCGCAAGATCGAGGCCGACCCGGGCAATCCAGTGATCGTCCAGACGGTGCTGGGCGGCGGGTACCGGCTCGGCCTTGCCCGCGATGACTGACCAGGACAATCCAGCGGGCCGCGGCGGCCGGGGCGATACCCTCGGGCTGAGGCTGGCCCTGGCCTTCCTGGCGGTCGCGCTGGTGGCCATCGCGCTGCTGGCCGGGCTGACCGCGGCGTTCGCCGCCGCGGACGTCTCCAACCTCGCTAGTCAGCAGCGTACGCAGCTGACCAGCGCGATCGCGGTGGCCGCGGGGGTGGCCTGGGACCGGGGCGACAGCTGGGCCTCGGCCGACCTGGTCCCGGTGGTGGACCTGGCCACCAACACCGGCGCGGATGTGCAGGTGCGAGACCAGACGGGCCATCCCGTCGCCTCCTCGCCGCAGTTCGCCGACGCGACAGGCCCGCAGGCCAGCGCCCCGGTGGCGGTCCGCGGGCAGCGGATCGGCGAAGCCGTGGTCCGGTTCACCACCGGTTCGGGCCTGAGCGCCTCGGACCAGGTGCTGAAGTCGGACTTGCTGCGGGCCATCGCCGGGGCGGCCGGGCTGGCGGCGCTGCTGGCGCTGGCCACCGGCCTGGTGGTGGCCCGGCGGATCACCCACCCGGTCGCCCGGCTGATCGCCGTGACCCGGGCCATGGCCAGCGGGGATCGCGCGGCGCGGGCCGGGCCGATGCGGGCCCCCGGTGAGCTGCGCGAGCTGGCCACCGCCTTCGACCAGATGGCCGACACCCTGGACCGGCAGGACAAGATCCGCCGAGACCTGGTCGCGGACGTGGCGCACGAGCTGCGCACCCCGGTCGCGGTGCTGCAGGCCGGGCACGAGGCGCTGCTGGACGGGGTCACCGAGCCCACCCCGGCCGAGCTGACGTCGCTGCGCGATGAGGTGCTGCGACTGGCCCGTATGGTCGGCGACCTGCAGGACCTTGCCGCCGCCGACGCCGCTGCCCTGCATCTGGACCTGCAGCCCTGCGATCTGGCCAGCCTGGCGGCCGCCGCGGCCGACAGCCTGGCCCGCCGGTTCGAGGCGGCGGGCATCACCGTGGACCGGCAGCTGGCTCCGGCCCCGATCCTGGCCGATCCACGCTGGCTGCACCAGGTGATCACCAACCTGCTCAGCAACGCGCTGAAGTTCACCCCACCAGGCGGCCACGTCACCGTCGGCACCAGTCGGGCCGGCCCGGATGCGGTGCTGCGGGTGACCGACACCGGGCCCGGCATCCCCGCTGATGAGCTGCCGCATATCTTCGACCGGTTCTGGCGCGGCCTCGGTGCGGCGCGTATCTCCGGCAGCGGCATCGGCCTCACCGTCGCGGCCGAACTGGCCCGCGCGCACGGCGGCCGGCTGACGGCCACCAGCAAGCCAGGACATGGCACGCAGATGACCCTCGCCATCCCTGGCACCTGACCGCTCCGGCCCCGGGCCGACCGTGCTCACCTGACGAGCGTCCATCCCGTCTCCATCGCTGCTGCGTGGTGGATCCACCTGTCTTGGCGACAGTGAAGTCGAGCGAGCTGAAGGAGCATTCAATGACCACCACCCCACTTGCGGCTGGGCCGATGGAGCGCCTCGCGCCCGACGGCGCACCGCTGTCCCTGGCCGACCGCGTCCTGGCGGTGACGGCACGGCCCGGCCAGGAGTCGGCGGACCTGGGCGGGCTGCTGTACGCCTTCCGCCGTGCTGGCGCGCGCATGGCGCTGCTGTGCCTGACCCGCGGCGAGGCCTCGCCGCTGAACTCCACCTTCGCGCGCCTCGAGGCCGTGCGGCCCGGGGAGCTGCAGCTCGCGGCCGGCGTACTGGGCATCTGCTCGGTCACCGTGGCCAGTTTCCCCGACGGCGGCCTGGGCCGTCATCCGCTAGCCGATCTCACCGAGCGGGTATGGCGCGCGATCCGCCGACACTCGCCGGACCTGGTGCTGATCATCGACCCGGCGGCGGGCGGCCCGGACGACGCGGCCGTGGCTGCGGCCGCCGGGGCCGCGGCCGCGCGGGCAGGCCTGCCGGTGGCGGCGCGCACCCGGCCGACCGACCGCGACGCCTGGGTGATCGATCTGGGCCCCGATGCCCCCGTCGCCCGGGCCATCCAGAAGGCCGCCGCGGCCGCGCATGCCAGCCAGGCGGACGCGCTGCCCCAGCTGGTGCGCCGCATTGATCAGCTGGACGGCCGCGAACACCTGCGCTGGCTGGCATATCCGCAGTGGACGCCGGCGGACGACGACGCCCTGGCCGCGGCCGGGCTCCGGTGAGCCCTCGGTACCGCGCCGGGCTCCGGTGAGCGCCCCGGTACCGCGCCGGGCTCCGGTGAGCGCCCCCGAAAGGGGCCGGAGCACTGCGGGAAGCGTGCTGCCCCGAGCAGAACGGACCATCCCGCAGTGGCGGGCGCTCCTGGAGGCGCGGTGGGAGGCGCGGCTGCGGGAGCTCACCGAGCTCTCACTGGCCTATCACGCCGCCGAGGCCGAAGGCAGCGGTGACTCCTCACGCCAGCGGGAGGCCCAGGCGCTGCTGCGCCGGGCGTGCGGAGCACGCCGGAAACTGGCGGATCTCGAGGAAGCTCTCGGCCGACTGACGGCCGGCGGTTTCGGCGCTTGCGAGCTTTGCGGATCGGCGATCCCGCCCGGGCTGCTCGCCGCCCTCCCCGAAACCAGGTACTGCCCGCGCTGCGACACCGAGCCGGCCCGAGCCCGGGCCACGGCAGAGCCCGCTTAGCGATGACGATGCCCGTCTAGGCCCGGGCCGGAACGCTCGGCATCTTTGCGGTCATCATCGTCGTCGCGGCCGGCCCGGCGGCCTGCGGCGCAATCGGGGCCGCCCGGGCCGGCCGGCGGTCAGGAGGGTGTCACGCCGGACAGGCTGAGGCCGATGACGCCGCCCAGGATCAGGCCGATCGAGACCAGCTTCAGGGTGGACGCCGCGTCGCCGAGAAAGATCATGCCGACTGCCGCGGCCCCGGCGGCGCCGACCCCGGTCCACACCGCGTAGGCGGATCCGACTTCGAGCCGCCGAAGCGCCACGGTGAGCAGGGCAAAACTCATCAGCGCGCATGCGGCGAAGCTGACCGTCGGCCAGAGCCGGGTCATCCCGTGGCTCAGCTTCAGCGAGACCGCGAAACCGGTCTCGAACATGCCAGCGGCCAGAACGGTCAGCCACGCCATCGCGTCACCTCTTTGTTGCTGTCCTTTCCTATCGCGGCGGTGAGGCGATCTGGTGTGCCGGTAATGGAGACCGGGTGAAGGGACCGCGCCGGTTCCTCGTGCCTGGCGCCATCGTGGTCCGCGCCGCCACCGTGGTGAGGCGAGGGCACCCGCTAAGAAGTCACGGAGTCTTCGCCTGGAAGTCATGGCGGCTGCGGCACTTCGATCGGTTGGTATCGCACCTTGTGACCATGAGGGTCGCGATCATCACCGAGTCCTTCCCGCCCGACGTCAACGGCGTCGCCCACTGCGTGGTGCAGGTGGCACAGCTCCTCGCCGCCGGCGGCCACCAGCCACTTGTCATCGCGCCGAGGCCGCGGGCCAACCAGCCGCCCCGCGCGGGCCAGGATTCCGGTCCGTTCCCCTACCCTGTCGTCCGCGTCCCGGCCGTGCCGCTGCCCGGCTACCCGAGCTTCCGGCTCGGCCTGCCGAGCCGGGAGATGCACCACGCGCTGCTCAGGCACCAGACCGAGGTCGTTCACCTGGCCAGCCCGGTCATGCTCGGCGCGTACGGCGCGGCCCTGGCCGGCCGGCTGGGCCTGCCCGCGGTCGCCGTGTTCCAGACCGACCTGCCGTCCTACGCGCACGCCTACCGGCTCGGCCGCCCCGGCGAGGCGGTCGCGTGGCAGTGGCTGCGGCGCATCCACAACCATGCGGCCCGGACGCTGGCGCCGTCCACGGTCACCGCGACCGGCCTGCTCGGCCGCGGCATCCGAGACGTGTGGCTGTGGGGCCGCGGGGTGGACACGGCCCGCTTCGACCCGGCCCGGCGCAGTACCCAGATCCGGGCCGCGCTGGCGCCGGGCGGTGAGCTCATCGCCGGCTACGTGGGCCGCCTGGCCCCGGAAAAGCACGTCGAGCTGCTGGCCGGGATCACCGCGCTGCCCGGGATGCGGCTGGTCATCGTCGGTGCCGGGCCGGCCGAGGCGACGCTGCGGCAGCAGATGCCCGGCGCCGTGTTCCTGGGCGAGCGCCGCGGCGACGAGCTGGCGGCCATTTACGCCAGCCTCGACGTATTCGTGCACAGCGGGCCGTACGAGACGTTCGGGCAGACGCTGCAGGAGGCGGCGGCGAGCGGGCTCCCGGTGGTGGCGCCGGCCGCGGGCGGGCCGCTGGACCTGGTGCAGGACGGCGTGACCGGGTACCTGGTGCCGCCCGGCGATGCGGGCGCCTTCCCGGCCGCGGTCGCCCGGCTGGCCGCCGACCCGGCGGCCCGCGCGGCGTTCGGCGCGGCCGGGCGCCGGAAGGTCCTCAGCCGCACCTGGCCCGCGCTGACCGAGGAGCTGATCGGCCATTACGCCGCGGTGCTGGGCCGCACGCGGCCCGCCCGGGTGGCGATATGAGGATCGTGCGGCTGGCTAACTATGTCGCCCCCAACTCCGGCGGGCTGCGCACCTCGCTGCGCGAGCTCGGCGCCGGGTACCTGGCCGCGGGCCACGAACCGGTGCTGGTCATTCCGGGTGAGCGGGACGGCGACGAGCAGACCTCGCAGGGCCGGGTGATCACGCTGAGCGGGCCCCGGCTGCCGTTCACCGGCGGGTACCGGGTCCTGCTGCGCCAGCGGCGGGTGGCTGCCCTGCTCGGCGAGCTGCGGCCGGACACGCTGGAGGTGTCAGACCGGACCACGCTGCGCTGGACCGGGCGGTGGGCACGCGAGCACGGCGTGCCGGCGGTCATGATCTCGCACGAGAGCCTGACCGCGCTGATCAGGCTGGCGGTACCCGGCCTGGATCTGCCCTCGCTGTCCCGGTGGGGTCCCGCGCTGGCCCTGGTCGACGCGGTCAACCGGCGCACCGTGCGCGGTTACGAGCGGGTGATCTGCACGACCGCGTGGGCGGCCGCCGAATTCGACCGGATCGGCGCGGCCAACCTGGTGCACGCCCCGCTCGGCGTCGACCTGGCCACCTTCGCCGCACCGCACACGCCGGTCCGGGACGCCTACGCAGCGCCGGGCGAGACGCTGCTGGTCCACTGCGGGCGGCTGTCCCCGGAAAAGAAGCCGCAGCGCTCGCTGAACACACTGGCCACGCTGCGCGCGAAGGGCGTGCCCGCCCGGCTCGTGGTGGCTGGCGACGGGCCGCTGCGCGGCCGGCTGGAGCGCCGCGCGGCGCGCGAGGGCCTGCCGGTCACCTTCGCCGGTTTCCTGCCGGACCGCGCGGACCTGGCCGCACTGCTGGCCAGCGCCGACGTGGCCATCGCCCCGGGCCCGGCGGAAACCTTCGGGCTGGCCGGGCTCGAGGCGCTGGCCTGCGGCACCCCGGTGGTGGTGAGCGCGGAGTCCGCGCTGCCTGAGGTCGTGGGCGAGGCCGGGGCCAGCGTGGCAGGCGAGGATCTGGCCGCCGGGGTGATGGCCGTGCTGCGCCGGCCCGAGGCCGCCCGCCGGGCCGCGGCCCGGACCCGGGCCGAGCGGTTCGGCTGGGCCGCGGCCGTGGCGGGCTTCGTGGCGATACACGAGGAGTTGGCGGCGAGCCCGGTGGAGACAGGGGGCAGGCGCCTGGGCGAGATGCCGGCTGAGCCCGCGGACGCCGCAGCCCCGACGGTCACGGCTGAGCGGAGGCCGGCATGACAACCTTCGTCGCGCTCGGCGACTCGATCACGGTGGGCATGGGCGACCCGGCGCCGGACGGCGGCGGGTGGCGCGGCTGGGCCGCGCTGCTGGCCGCCAGCCTGCACCAGCCGGTCATGCACAACCTCGCCACGCTCGGCGCGCTGGCGGCCGACGTGGAACGGCTGCAGCTGCCCGCCGCCATGGCCCTCAAGCCCGACGTGGCCAGCGTGGTGGTGGGCATCAACGACACCCTGCGCGGCAACTTCGACCCGCAGCGCACCGGCCTGGCGGTGGCATGTACGGTAGCGGGCCTGCGGGCCGCGGGCGCGCAGGTGCTCACCATGCGGCTGCCTGATCCGGGGCAGATGTTCGGCCTGCCGAAGTCCCTGGCCCGGCCCCTGGCCCGGCGGGTGCGCGCGGTGAACGACGCGGTGGACGAGGTGGCCCTGCGCTACGGCACCCTGCACCTGGACGCGGCCCGCGACCCGGCCATCTACCAGCGGTGCTTCTGGAGCGTGGACCGGCTGCACCCGAACGAGCGCGGGCACCGCTTCATGGCCTGCCAGTTCCACGCCCTGCTGGCCGCGGCGGGTTACCCGCTCGGTCCCGGTCCCGACCCGGAGCCGTCCACTGCGCCGCCCTCGCGGATGGCGGAGTTCGGGTGGATGGCCACTAAGGGCACGATGTGGCTGGCGCGCCGATCCCGGGACCTGGTCCCGGCCCTGCTGTCCCTGGCGATCCGCGAATGGCTGAGCGCCGATGATGAGATGGCCGAGCCGGGCCTGGTCCCGGTCTCGGAGACCTCCTCAACCTGAATGAGTTCAGATGGCATTCAGGAAACTTGGAGGATTGCCGGGGTGTGCCCTTGGCTGGCCTCCAGGTCCGCGGCCGATTATCAAAACATAACGAAAGGACGAAGCCGCCGAGGCCGCGGCTCGCGAACTGAGGGAATTGAGGGACGAACCCATGAGCCAGACATTTGACCCGGGGAACCCGGAGCAGTCGGGCCCAGAGCAGGTAAGCCCGGAGCAGGCAGGCCCGGCGCACAGCGGACCAGGCACCACCCCGGGATACGGTGCTTCCGGACACGGGGCTTCCGGACACGGGGCTCCGGCACACGGGCAGGCTTACCCCTATGGCAACCCTGCCCCGCAGGGATACCCGGGGGGCGGGGGCCACGATGGCGGTTCCTGGTATGCGGGCGCCCCTGGTTACGGCGAGCCGCCGATGCCGCCGCGCAAGAACCACAAGCGCGGGCTGGCCATCACCGCCGCGGTGGCGCTGGCCGCCGGTGCCGCGGTGGGCGGGCTGGTCGGGAGCATGGGCCACACCGTGGCGGGCACCGCCACGGCCACCTCCAAGACCGTGCTGTCCAGCAGCGCGATCGCCTCGCGGGTGGACCCGGGGCTGGTCGATGTGGTGTCCAGCGACGGCCTCCAGCAAGCCACGTCAGCCGGGACCGGCATCGTGCTGACCTCCACCGGCGAGGTGCTCACCAACAACCACGTCGTCGAGGGCGCCACTTCGATCAAGGTGACCGACATCGGCAACGGCAAGACCTACACCGCGACCGTGGTGGGCTACGACGCCAGCCACGACGTGGCCGTGATCCAGCTGCAGAACGCGTCCGGCCTGACCACGGCCAGCCTGGGCGACTCTTCCACGGTGCAGACCGGCGACAGCGTGACCGCCCTGGGCAACGCTGAGGGCAAGGGCGGGACCCCATCGGTGGCGACCGGCACGGTAAGCGCCCTGGACCAGTCGATCACCGCGTCGGACGAGCTGTCCAGCGTCAGCGAGCAGCTGACCGGGCTGATCGAGACCAACGCGCCCATCCAGCCCGGTGACTCGGGCGGCCCGCTGGTCAACTCCTACGGCGAGGTGATCGGCATGGACACCGCCGCGGGCTCCAACTACCAGCTGCAGGGCCAGTCCTCGACGGCCACCCAGGCCTACGCGATCCCGATCGACGCGGCGCTGTCCATCGCCAAGCAGATCGAGGCCGGCACCACGACGTCCGACGTCCACATCGGCGCCACCGCCTTCCTCGGCCTGGAGATCGGTTCATCGAGCAGCAGCTCGGGCGACGGGTCCGGCGGCTTCGGCGGCTTCGGCGGGTCCGGCAGCTCCGGTAACTCCGGCAGCTCCGGTAACTCCGGCAGCTTCGGCGGGTTCGGCGGGTTCGGCAGCCAGAACAGCCAGGGCAGCACGAGCGGCGTGACCGTGGCCGGGACCGAATCCGGCTCCCCCGCCGCCAGCGCCGGAATCACCGAAGGCGACACGATCACCGCAGTCGGCAGCCAGAGCGTCACCTCGGCCGAGGACATCTCGCACGCCCTGGTCCAGTACCACCCCGGCGACTCGATCCAGATCAGCTGGGTGGACCAGAACGGCCAGTCCCAGACCGCGACCGTGACCCTGGCGACCGGACCGGCCGCCTAAGTAAGTCCGCGCACCTCCCGGCCAGTGATCCCCGCCTCCCTGCGGCGGGGATCACTGGTTTCTGGGGCAGGTACCACGTTCCGTTCCGGAAAATGGGGTCCCGCAGCCGTTACGCTCAGCCGTTAAGCTGGGCGGATGCGTGCGGTGCGGCTGGCGGCGGTGATCGACTGCTGCTGCGTGCTGGCGTTCGTCCTCATCGGACGGTCCGCGCATGCGCACGGCGAGAGCCTGGGTGGCGTCGCGTCGACCGCGTGGCCGTTCCTGGCGGGGCTGGCTGGCGGATGGCTGGGCACGCGGGCCTGGCGGCGGCCACTCGCGATGGCACCGGCCGGGGTAGGGGCGTGGCTCGGGGCGGCGGTGCTCGGCATGGTGCTGCGGGTGGCCGCCGGGCAGGGAACAGCGGTGGCGTTCGTGGGCGTGGCGCTCGCATTCCTGGGGCTTTTCCTGCTCGGCTGGCGGCTGGCGGCCCGGCTGATCCCGCGGCTGACGCGCTGACCCGGGAAAGCTCGCCTGAGCCTGCCTGGCCTGGCCGGCCCGGTCCTGGCGGCCCCGGTCCTGGGCGGTTCGACGGGCGGCGGAGGCTCGGAGGGACCCGGAGGATCAATCGGTCCGGGCGGTCCTGGGGGGTCGAACGGTCCCGGCGGGCCGGGAGGCTCGAGCGGACCTGGGGGCTCGGGGGGTGCCGGGGGGTCGAACGGGCCTGGGGGGTCGAACGGGTCCGGGGGCTCGGCGGACGCGGGGTCCGCAGAGCGCGGTGACGAGGCGATGGCCAGGTCACAGTCGGCGCGGATCACGTCCAGCCGTGGGATGCGCGAGTTCTCGATCATCTGTCAGCCTCCCTCACTCGCGTAGTCGCCTTCCCCGGGAGACCGGAACTATCCGCGGACCGGCGCACGCCGAACGGGGCCTGGTATGAGCCCTGGGCCTGGCAGGTGCCGAGGGTCAGGTGAACGAGTCGCGCGTCTCAGACCGCCTCTCGCACCCAAAAGCGGGCGAGCCGGAATTACCGTGGTGGATCCGGCTTCTCCGGTGGATCCGGGCCACCATAACAGCCCGGATCCACCACAAGAGCCGGATCCACCACGCAAACTGACAAGCGGCGCACTCCTCGGGGCCGCGGGAGGCGGCGAGTGAAGGCAGGCCGGCGCGGAGCTAGGCCATGTCACCTGAGGGTGGGGCGGCCGGGGCGGTCCACACCGAGATATGGGCGGGCTCGACGGCGGTGTTGCCGTGGCGATCAGCCGGTCCGCGCTGCCCTCGGCGGTCAGGTTGGCCTCCGAGCAGTACCCGGCGTCCAGCACGACACGCCGATCGCCCCGGTCATCTGGGCGTGGCAGGCCGGGATGTCGTGGCCGGGTCGACCGCGTTCCGCGGAGCCATCGGGCGGCGAAGGCGGCGACGATCTGGCTCGGCGTCGTCGCGACGACCGCGCGCCGTTGAACCGGCGGTCCAGCCGCCCGGCTGCACGTTCGCCGGCGCAGCGGGGCGAACCCGCCAGCATCAGCCGTCATCGGCGGCGAGCGTCCTGGCAGTTGTAGCCCTGCTTCAGCCCGCCGCCGCGGACCGGCATCAGCGCCGAGGCCGGGGCGGTGACGTTGCGCACCGGCCCAGGGGCCGGTTCTTCTTTTTCCCGTCGCGCCGTCCGGCTCGCCGGCCGCGGCCTGCTCTTCTTCCGCGCTGGGCCGCGGCGACGGCCCTGGCCCGCTCCAGCCGCTCCCGCTGCCGGGCCACCCGGCGGGACCGGGGACCGGGACCGGCTTGCAGCCTGCCAGCACCCCGGCGGCCCGCTGCAGTCCCACTCATCGATCAGCGCCTGATGCCGGGCCACCTCCTGCTCCAGGGCGATCCGCGCCGCCTCCACCGCGACAGCCGCCGGCGGCTTCGTCACCGGATTGCCCGCGGCCAGCGCGTTCAGCCAGGCCTGCCCCTGCGCCCGCCGCGCCGCCTCCGCGGCCTCCCGCCGGGCGGCGAAGTCCGCCAGGCACGGCCGCCCGGGACAGCCGCGACCACGATCGAACTCAGGCGAGCGGGTCGTTGCCGAACTGGGCCTCCCCGGCCACCAGGAGCGCGACCATGGCCGGACGGCCGCGGCCATGAACCCCACTTGAGCTGCAGCCGCTGTTCGGTGCGCGACCTGCCGGTTACGGACGATCATGACCCCGCGCCGGCCACCAGCACGGCAGCCCGGCCTCCTGGAACAGCGTAGCACCTCGTAAAAGACGTCCTCCACCGGCCCGCCCTCACCGCGGCCCGCAGCGGAACCGGGAAATGTCGATGATCGGTCACAGCGCCGCGCACACCACCTGCCCGAGCCCGCCGATAATCGCCACCCAGATAACCGGCCGCCACCGCGGCGAGGGCGGCCGGCCGTCCGGGAACAGCAGCGGGGTCAGGAAGAACAACGGTGCCACGACCCCGAGGACGAGCGGGAAGAGCCAGCCCGCCCAGGCCGCGCCGGGGAGTTCAGCGGTCGCGGGCCGGGCCGCATAGGCCGCTGCCGCCAGGCTGGCCGCAGCGGCCAACCCGGCCGCCAGGAACAGCCACCCGATCCGGTTCCCGGTCCGCGCCGCGACGAGCGCGCCGACCACCGCGAACGCCAACTCGACCGGAATGGTGGCGAATTTCGTATCGATGGTCTCACCACCGGTGAAGGCGAGCACCAGGCTCAGGACCAGCAGCACGACGGTGAAGCCGAGCAGCGCCCAGGCCAGCCGGGCCCGCCGCACTGGCTGGCGCTGCGGCATCGGCACTCCCATTTTCCGCGTACTCATCACCTGCCCGTTCAGCCTACGAGACCACCGATACGGGACCGTTACGGCGAGCGAAGCGGACGGGCGGGGCACGACGGGCGGGGCACGACGGGGCGGGGCAGCCACGGCGTTGACAGGGGCGTGGCAGCAATCTAATGTCTTAGTTAACTAGTACTTTGACGAGGTGTCGATGATCAGCTTCCGGCTCGACGGCCGGTCGGCGGTCCCGCCGTACCTGCAGATCGTCCAGCAGGTACGGCAGGCGCTGCGGATGGGCGTGCTCGACGTGGGTGACCAGCTGCCCACCGTGCGGGAGGTGGTCTCGGCGACGGCGATCAACCCCAATACGGTGCTGAAGGCCTATCGCGACCTGGAGCGCGAGGGCCTGGTCGAGGCCAGGGCGGGCCACGGCACGTTCATCCGGCGCCGGCCGCCCGGACCGCCGCCGGGCACGCACGCCCGGCTGGGCCGCAGCCTGGCCCGGTGGGTGCGCGAGGCACGCGAGGCCGGGCTCGACGACGAATCAATGGAACAGCTGCTGCGCGTCACGCTGCGGGCGGCCGACGAGGAGGAGATCGCATGACTCCGGCCGTGACGACCACCGCGCTGACCAAGCGATACGGCAAGGTCACCGCCCTGGCCGACTGCTCCATCACCGTCCCTGAGGGCCGGATTTCGGCGCTGATCGGCCCGAACGGCGCGGGCAAGACCACGCTGCTGCGGCTGCTCGCCGGCCTGGCCAGGCCGACCGAGGGCCAGGTCACGGTGAACGGCAGCCGCCCGCGCCAGGATCCGGCCTTCCTGGCCGACATCGGCTACCTGGCCCAGGAAATCCCGTTGTACCGGCGGCTGTCGGCCGAGGACCACATCCGGGCGGGCGGGCACCTGAACCCGCGCTGGGACGCCGAATCAGTGCGGGAGCGGCTGACGGCGCTGGACATCCCGCTGGGCCGGGCGGTGGGCAAGCTGTCCGGAGGCCAGCGGGCCCAGGTCGCCCTGGCCCTGATCCTGGCCAAGCGGCCCAGGCTGCTCCTGCTCGACGAGCCGGTCGCGGCGCTCGACCCGCTGGCCCGCCGTAACTTCCTGCGCATCCTGACCGACGGGGTGGCGGCGGGCGGGCTGACCGTGCTGCTGTCCTCGCACCTGGTCGCCGACCTGGAGCGGGTCTGCGACCACCTGATCATGCTGTCCGCGTCCCGGGTCCAGCTGAGCGGCGACATCGAGGACCTGCTGGCTGAGCACCAGGTCCTGACCGGCCCGCGCAAGGACACCACGGCGATCGAGCGCAGCCACCAGGTGATTCAGCTCACCCGCACGCCGCGGCAGACCACCTTGCTGGTCCGGCTGAACGGCCCGGTCGCCGACCCGGCCTTCGAGGCCAGCGACGTGAGCCTGGAAGAGCTCGTGCTCGCCTACATGGGCGAGGACGCCCCGCCCGCCCGCACGCACCTGACCGCGATTGGGGACGAGAAATGACCTGGCTCGTCTGGCGCCAGCACCGCGTCCAGTACTGCGTCGGCGCCGCGCTGCTGGCCGTGTTCGCCGTGCTCATCGTGATCACCGGCGCGCAGGTGGCACACCAGTACCACCGCGGCGCAGGCGGCGTGCGCCGCGGGCCAGGGATGCAGGCACCTGGGCGGCCTGTTCCTCGGCAGCCACGCGGTGGGCTTCCTGGTCATCTCGACGCTGGGCGCGCCCGCCCTGGTCGGGCTGTTCTGGGGTGCGCCGCTGGTGGCCGCCGAAGCCGAAGCAGGAACGGCGCAGTTCGCCTGGATGCAGAGCGTCACCCGCAGGCGGTGGCTCACGGTCAAGATCGGCTGGATGCTGCTGGCCGCGGCGGTCTGGGGCGGCGTCATCTCGGCCCTGGTGACCTGGTGGTCCGGACCGGACAACGCCGAGCAGCTGGACGCGTTCAACCCCGGGCGGTTCGACATCATGGGCCTGATGCCCGTGGCCTACTCGCTGTTCGCGGTGGCGCTCGGCATCGCCGCGGGCGCGGTGACGCGCCGGGTCCTGCCCGCCATGGCCGTCACGCTGGCCGGATTCATCGCGGTGCGCGCCGTGGTGGCACTGTGGCTGCGGCCGCACTACATGAGCGCGGTCACCGTGTTCTACAAGGCGACCAGTAGCTTCACGCCGACAGGCTCCTACTGGCAGCTTGCCTCGGGCATCATCGGCCCGGACGGCCAGCCGGTCAATTCGAACTTCTCGAACGAGGCCGTCATCGACGGCATCCCGGCCAGTTACCTGCCGGCCTCCTGCAATCCGCCCGCCCGCGGTCCCTTTACCCCGCCGCCGTCGTGCACGCAGGCGCTGGGTCACTTCCGCGAGTTCCTCACCTACCAGCCCGCCGACCGCTACTGGGCGTTCCAGGGCATCGAGGCCGGCATCTTCCTCGTCCTGGCCGCGGGCCTCGTCGCGGTGACCGCCGCGGTGCTGCTCCGCCGGGACGTCTGATAGGGCCCGGGCACGACGTAAAGAGCTGTTTCATTCGTTGTATTGAATCGTTTGCCTTTATGGCGGTAGGTTGGGCCGCGTGAGCGCATCCCGGGCTATGGCCGCCGCCGAGGAGTTGCGCGGTGCGGGGCTGCGGGTCACAGCCGCCCGCGTCGCGCTGCTTGAGGCGGTCCGGGAGGGCGACCACCTGGGCGTCGAGGCGATCGCATCCGGGGTGCGCGAGCGCATCGGCCACGTCTCCCTGCAGGCCGTGTACGAGGCCCTGCACGCGCTGACCGCGGCTGGGCTGCTGCGCCGCATCGAGCCGGCCGGCCCGCCCCGGTTCGAGGGACGCGTCGGGGATAACCATCACCACGTGGTGTGCCGGTCGTGCGGTGCCGTCGCGGACGTCGAGTGCGCGGTCGGCGAGGCGCCGTGCCTGACCGCCGCCGACGACCAGGGCTTCTCGATCGACGAGGCCGAGGTCACCTACTGGGGCCTGTGCCCCGACTGTTCCGCCCGCAGTTCCTGAGCACCAGTGATCCGCTTAGTCCGGAAGGATGGCCATGCCCGAAAACCACGATCCAGTCGTCACCGACGAGCCGACCCCGGAGGCCGGGGCCACCGAGACCTGCCCGGTGGCACACGGCCTGGTGCACCCGACCCAGGGCGACGCGAACCAGGACTGGTGGCCAAACCGCCTCAACCTGAAGATCCTGGCCAAGAACCCGGCCGTGGCCAACCCCCTGGGCGAGGACTTCAACTACGCCGAGGCGTTCAGCTCCCTGGACCTGGCCGCCGTCAAGCGCGACATCGCGGAGGTGCTGACCACCTCGCAGGACTGGTGGCCGGCCGACTTCGGCCACTACGGCCCGCTGATGATCCGGATGGCGTGGCACAGCGCGGGCACCTACCGGATCAGCGACGGTCGCGGCGGCGCCGGGGCCGGCCAGCAGCGCTTCGCGCCGCTGAACAGCTGGCCGGACAACGTCAGCCTGGACAAGGCACGCCGGCTGCTGTGGCCGGTGAAGAAGAAGTACGGCCGGAAGATCTCGTGGGCCGACCTGATGGTCCTGACCGGGAACGTCGCCTTGGAGTCGATGGGCTTCAAGACGTTCGGCTTCGGCGGCGGCCGGGCCGATACCTGGGAGCCGGAGGAGGACGTCTACTGGGGCCCGGAAACCGAATGGCTCGGCGACGAGCGCTACACCGGCGACCGGGAGCTGGAGAATCCCCTCGGCGCGGTCCAGATGGGCCTGATCTACGTCAACCCGGAGGGCCCGAACGGCACCCCGGACCCGCTGGCCGCGGCCCGCGACATCCGGGAGACGTTCCGCCGGATGGCGATGAACGACGAGGAGACGGTCGCCCTGATCGCCGGCGGCCACACCTTCGGCAAGACCCACGGCGCCGGCCCGTCGGAGAATGTCGGCCCCGATCCAGAAGCCGCCCCGATCGAGCTGCAGGGCCTGGGCTGGCCGAGCAGCTACGGCACCGGCAAGGGCCGGGACGCGATCACCAGCGGTATCGAGGTGACCTGGACGCCCACCCCGGTCACATGGGACAACAGCTTCCTGGAGAGCTTGTTCGGCTATGAGTGGGAGCTGACCAAGAGCCCGGCCGGGGCGTACCAGTGGAAGCCGAAGGACGGTGCGGGCGAGGGAACCGTCCCCGACCCGCAGGACCCCTCGCTGCGCCGGCCCCCGACCATGCTGACGACCGACCTGTCGCTGCGCATCGATCCGGTCTACGAGCCGATCTCGCGCAGGTTCCTGGAGAACCCCGGCCAGTTCGCGGACGCCTTCGCCCGGGCCTGGTTCAAGCTGACCCATCGCGACATGGGCCCGGTCGTGCGCTACCTGGGCCCGGAAGTCCCGTCCGAGACGCTGATCTGGCAGGACCCCGTGCCCCAGGTGTCGCACGAGCTCGTCGGCGCCGCAGAGATCGCCGATCTCAAGCGCCGGGTGCTGGCGGCCGGCCTGCCGGTGTCCCAGCTCGTGTCGACCGCCTGGGCGTCGGCGTCGTCCTTCCGCGGCAGCGACAAGCGCGGCGGCGCCAACGGAGCGCGTATCCGGCTGGAGCCGCAGAGCGGGTGGGAGGTCAACCACCCCGACCAGCTGGCTACGGTGCTGCGCACTCTGGAGGGCATCCAGCAGTCCTTCAACTCGGCTCAGTCCGGCGGCAAGCAGATCTCGCTGGCCGACCTGATCGTCCTGGCCGGGGCCGCGGCCGTGGAGAAGGCAGCCAGGGACGGCGGCTTCGACGTCGAGGTGCCGTTCGCGCCGGGACGCGCCGACGCGTCGCAGGACCAGACCGACGCGGAGTCGTTCGTCCCGCTCGAGCCGAAGGCGGACGGATTCCGCAACTACCTCGGGAAGGGCACCCGGCTGCCGGCCGAGTACCTGCTGCTCGATAAGGCGAACCTGCTCACCTTGAGCGCGCCGGAGATGACGGTCCTGGTCGGCGGTCTCCGGGTCCTCGAGGCGAACTACGACGGGTCCAAGCATGGGGTCTTCACCACCACCCCCGGGTCGCTGACCAACGACTTCTTCGTCAACCTGCTCGACATGGGCACGGAGTGGAAGCCGACCGCCCAGGACGCGACCACGTTCGAGGGCCGCGACCGGGTCACCGGTGAGGTCAGGTGGACCGGAACCCGCGCCGACCTGATCTTCGGCTCGAACTCCGAGCTGCGCGCACTCGCGGAGGTATACGCGAGCGATGACGCGAAGCAGAAGTTCGTGACCGACTTCGTGAGCGCGTGGAACAAGGTGATGAACGCCGACCGGTTCGACCTCGCCTGACGGTGAGGAAGCGGTAAGTTCTGCCGACGTGTCCGGCCCAGGACCGGCGGGTGTTGCACCGGCCCCCGCCGGCCTGGGCGGGCCGTTCGCCCGGAGACTGATTGGTCAGCGCTCATCGGGCTGCTATAACGGCAGGAGTGTCCCCATCGATGCGGTCAAGCCTCAGCGGTTGCCTGCCGCAGGTAATATCCATTAATTCGATGTGAATAGCTGAGAAAGGACCTTCTGATGCTCCTGCCCCGGCCTGAGCACGGCGCCGTCGCGGTCCGCCCGCCAGGAACCGGGCCGGGTTACTGGGCCGGGGCGCCGTGCGCGGTCGCCGGCGACGGGCAGATCTTCCTGGCCTACCGGCTGCGGCGGCCCGTCGGCCAGGGCCGCGGCTACGCCATCACGGTGGCCAGGTCCGCGGACGGCGTGAGCTTCGAGACGCTGCTGAGCATCGGCAAGGACGAACTGGACACCGAGTCCCTGGAACGGCCCGCCCTGGTCCGCACGCCGGACGGGCGCTGGCGGCTGTACCTGAGCTGCGCGACATCCGGAACCAAGCACTGGCGGGTGGAGATGACCGAAGCCGCGCATCCCGCCGAGTTCGACATCCGGAAGCGGGAGGTGATCCTGCCGGGCGACGCCAAGACCGGCGTGAAGGACCCGGTGATCCGCTACCACGACGGCCGGTGGCATCTGTGGGCGTCGTGCCACCCGCTGGCCGACCCGCTCCAGACCGACCAGATGACCACCGAGTACGCGACCAGCGAGGACGGCGTGTCCTGGACCTGGCACGGCACCGCGCTGAGCGGCACGCCGGGCCGGTGGGACGCCCGGGGCACGAGGGTCACGGCGGTGTCGTTCGGCGATGGGATGGTGACGGCCTACTACGACGGGCGCGCGACCGCGGCGGAGAATTTTGAGGAACGGACCGGGGTGGCGACCGGCACGGACCCGGCCGCGCTCACCCCGGTAAGCGACGGCCCGCTGGCCTCCTCGCCGCATCTCGGCGGCGGCCTGCGCTACCTGGACCTCGTTCCGCTGCCGGACGGCCAGCACCGCCTGTATTACGAGCTGACCAGGCAGGACGGGTCCCACGCGCTGGTCACCGAGCTGGGCTGAACGAGCTGGGCTGAACGAGCTGCGGCTGAACGCCGGGCGGACCGCCGGGGTCGGACCGCTGGTAACGGGCGGGCGCGGCCGTTGCGGGCCTGGCCCTGCCCGGCGGGCCGGGCGCCGACCATTCCGCCGGAGCGTTCCCGCGGCTGCACCCAGTCGCGGAAGTCCTCGCCGAGGACGCGCTCCAGGAGCTCGATGTCCGGCTCGAAGCGCGGCAGGAGCTCCTGCCGCTGCTCCCAGCCCAGCGGCTGGCGCTCGCGGCTGTGGCGCTGGAGGAAACGCTCGAGCGGGGCGGTCAGGGTGGCCGCGGTCAGGCCGGGAACCCAGGTGCCCACCGCACTGCCCGCGCGCTGGGCCAGCGAGACAGCCCGGTGCGCCAGTGTGGGCTCGGGGTGGGCGGTGACGTTCTGCCGTGGTATCTCGGTCAGCACACCGGCCGGCACGCCGAGGAACGCGCAGATCTGGTCCAGGGTCTGCGCGGGCTCGTCGACCAGCCGGCGGTAGCGCAGTACGAGGACCTGCTCCCGCGGGAAGAGCGTGAACAGGTACTCCAGCTGCTCCCCGTAGCGGCCGAGCCCCAGGTAGTGCCAGAAGCTGGCCCAGCCGGCCTCGATCCGGCGCTCCTCCTCGCCGCAGGCGCGGACGAAGTCGGGGACGGGCTCCAGGCCGGCCGACCACAGGTGAGTCCAGTTGGAGTGAGCGCGTTCCACCGGATCGCGCACGATCACGATGAGCCTGGCGTCCGGGAGCGTGTCGCGGATCCGGCGCATCGCGGCCCGGTCGTACAGGTACAGCGGCGTCGACTCGCCCGTCAGCGTCCCGGGCGGGGCCGGGGCGAACAGGGCCTCATAATCGCTGCGGCGCCAGACGTGCTCCCGGTAGGTCAGCGCGTCCCCCGGCCCGCCGCCCTTGGCCGGCGGCGGCCCGTCGGTGAGGAAGAACTTCGGCTCCTTGATGGCCGACATATACAGACCGGGGTGTCCGGACAGCGCGGCGTGCAGGGCCGTGGTGCCGGCCTTGGGAGCGCCGATGACCAGGAAGTCGGGCATGGCCACGGGGGCCTCCATGGGGGGTACTCGCGGTTTCGTTATTTTCGACAAGAATAGTAGGACATAGGCCTGACCGGTTCTTGTACCCCCGTGGGCAGCCATCCATACCTGCGCGGGCGGGTACGCCACGGCCCGTTCGGTAAAGTTATGGGCGCGAAGGTGACCGTGCGTAACTGACGGTCATGGTCGTCGATGCCCCGGCCCGCCGCCAGCAGGAGCGGCAGAGCGGCGCAGACGGACAGGGCACAGAGCAGGCCGCCCACCAGGTAGGGTGCGCGCAGGCCCGCGGCGTGCGCGACGAGCCCGCCGGCCAGCGCGCCGGCCGGCATCAGGCCCCAGCCGAGCATCCGGTAGACGCTGTTGACCCGGCCCAGCAGGTGACCGGGGACGATGCGCTGGCGGAGACTGACCGTCACGACGTTCCACAAGGTGATGGAGAAGCCCTGGACGGCCAGCAGCCCGGCCGCCACGGCCGCGTCCGGCGCGAGCCCGAGGCCGGCGAACGCGGCGGCGTCGATCACCGCCGGGAGGACCAGCGCGGGCACCAGGCCGAGCCTGCGGCTCAGTACCGGGTTGACCAGTCCCCCGGCCACGCTGCCGACGGCCGAGGCCGCCAGCAGCAGCCCGTAGCCGCGGGAGCTGACGTGCAGCGTCTGCGTGGCCAGCAGGACCAGGACGGCCTGACCCATCTGGTTGGCGAAGTTGAAGATGCCGAGCAGCACGGCGACCACGCGGAGCAGGCGGTGCCGGGCCAGCCAGTGCAGCCCTTCGGCGATCTGCGCCCGGATGGCGGGCCGATCGCTTTCGTGCCCGGCTGTGTGGCCGGCTGGCCGGCCTTGTGCCCGGCTGCGCGGCCGGTCTTGTGCTCGGCTGTGTGCCCGGTCTTGTGCTCGGCTTTGTGCCGGGGCTTGTGCTGGGGCAGCGCGGCCAGCAGCGCGGCCGAGCCGGCGAACGACACGGCGTCGAGCCCGAACGGAAGCGCTGCCGCCGCGGCGAACAGCAGGCTGCCGGCCGGCGGCCCGAGGAACGACTCGCCGACGGTCAGGCTGACCTGCTGGCTGCCGTTGGCCTTGGGCAGGAGCTCGGGCGGGACCAGCGCGGGCAGCACCGACTGGGCGGCGTTGCTGGAGATCACCTCGGCGCTGCCCAGGCCGAAGCCGGCCACGGCGAGCACCCCGATGCCGGCCTGGCGGGCGACGATGAGGACGGCGAGCACCGCCACCACGACGGCCTGGACGGCCTGGGCCGATCTCATGAGCGCGGCGCGGTCGCAGCGGTCGACGATGGCGCCGGCCGGCAGCGAGAGCAGCAGCCAGGGCAGGTAGGTCGCTGCGGTCACCACCGACACCAGCCGCGGGTCCCGCGTGATGGTGACCGCCAGCAGCGGCAGCGCGGCGGCGAAGGCGCCGTCACCGGTGGCACTGACCGCGTTGGCCCACCACAGTCGCCAGTAATCCCGCCCCAGGCGTGCGGCTGGCCGGGGCGCTGGGCCCGTCAGGGGCGCTGAGTCCGTCAGGGGCGCTGAGTCCTCCAGGGGCGCCCTGTCCATCAGGGGCGCTGAGTCCGTCATGCCGGCCAGCGTGGCTGGACCCGTGCGCGGCGGGCCATGTTTTAGCCCTCTGCTAAACCCTGGTGGGCGGCGCAAGTCCGGGAGATGCTGTGAGCATGCTGCTGATGCTCGAGCTGGACGTGGCCGACCTGGCCGCGACCAGGTTCGCGATCTCGCCGCTGAGCGAGACGACCAGAGCGATGTCGCTGCTGGCTAATCCCGGCCCGCCCGCGGTGAACCGCCCCTGGGTGCGCTGGGCCCGCGCCGAGCTGGCCGGGCGGCCGCTGCGGATGCCCCGGGTGTGGCCGCTCATCGTGAACGGCCTGCCGGTTCATCCGGAGTTCCTCTCCCCCGCGCCCACGGTCAGGGCGCCGGGGCTGGACGCCGAGCTGGCCCGGCTGCGGGCGACGCCCGCGGAGCCGGTCCGGGCCAGCCTGCGCCGGGTGTTCGGTGATCACCCGTGGCCGGACAGCGCGACGGAGCTCTTCGAGCGGCCTGCCGAATCACTGGCCGAGATAGCGGCCGAACTCGGCGAGTTCCACGAGCGGCTCATCGGGCCGCACTGGGAGCGGATCCGGGCCGTGTGCGAGGCCGACATCGTCTACCGGTCCGGGCTGCTGGCCGACGGCGGCGCCCGGTCGCTATTCAGCGACCTGCACCCGGACCTGCGCTGGTCCGGGGGGACGCTCACGCTGAGCGATACCGACGAAGGTCCGGCGCGCTTCCGGGTCATGCTGGGACCCGACGGGGTGGTGCTCATGCCGAGCGTGTTCAACTGGCCGCAGGTGTCGGTGAGCAAGGCGACGAGCAGCCAGACCACCCTGCTGTACCCGGCCCGGGGGGCCGCCACGGTGTGGGAGGACGGCGGCTGGCCTTCTCGGGCCGGGTTCGCCGGCGCTGGAGGCGCTGCTGGGCGCGGCGCGGGCCCGGCTGCTGGCCGCGCTGCGCTCCCCCGCGACCACCACCGCGCTGGCCCGGCAGCTGGGGGTCACGCCGAGCGCGGTCTCCCAGCACCTGGCCGTGCTGCACCGCAGCGGCCTGGTGGACCGCCGGCGCAGCGGGCGCAGCGTGCTGTACCAGACCTCGGAGGTGGGCCTGGCGCTGCTGGAGGCCTAGCGCCGCACGGGGCCTGGCGCACGGGCCGACGGCCCGGATCCCGTACCGTCTGCGGAAGGGGGCCTGCGGAAGGAAGTGATCGCGGTGACGGGACGTGCGGACGTGGTGGTGATCGGCGGCGGGCACAACGGGCTGATTGCGGCCGCCTACCTGGCCCGCGCCGGGCTGGCCACGGTGGTCTGCGAGCGGCGTGACCTGCCCGGCGGCGCGGCGGTCAGCGAGCATCCGTTCGGCCCGGACTACACGGTGACGTCGCTGTCCTACGTGGTCTCCCTGCTGCCGCCGGACCTGGTGCGCGACCTGCGCCTGGAACAGCACGGCTACCACGTGTACCCGCAGGGCCCCTACTTCGCGCCGCGCCAAGACGGGCGTTACCTGCGGCTGCCGGACGACCCGGCCGAGCGGCGGTCCGAGATCGCGAAGTTCTCCGCCCGGGACGCCGAGGCTTACGTCTCCTACCAGGAGTACCTGGCCGGCGTCGGGCGAGTGCTCGGGCCGCTGCTGCACCAGATCCCGCCCCGGCTCGGGTCCAGGCGCCCGGCGGATCTGCTCCGGCAGGCACGCCTGCTCGGCAGTCTTCGCGGCCTGGACGAACGCGCGGCGGTCGACGTGACCAGGGTGCTCACCGGCAGCATCGCGGACCTGGTCGAGGGCTACTTCGAGAGCCCGGCGATGCGGGGCCTGCTGTCGGTCTCGGGCGTGATCGGAACGTGGGCCGGCCCGCGGTCAGCCGGTACCGCCTACGTGATGCTGCACCACCACATCGGCGAGGCCGGCGGCCAGGCCGGGGCCTGGGGGTTCCCGCGCGGCGGGATGGGGGCGCTGACCGGGGCGCTGGCCCGGGCGGCGCGGATGTCCGGGGCGCAGGTCAGGACCGGCGCCGAGGTGGCGCGGATCCGCACCCGCGGCGGCCGGGTCGCGGGCGTGACGCTGGCCACCGGAGAATCGATCGACGCGCCGGTAGTCGTCACCACCGCGCACCCGCAGATCTCGTTCCTGCGGCTGCTGGATGAGGCCGAACTGCCCGGCGACTTCGTCGCTGACATCCGCGGCTGGCGCAGCCGCAGCGGCACCGTGAAGATCAACCTCGCCCTGGACCGGCTGCCGGTGTTCACGGGATATCCGGATCCCGACCCGTCCGTTTACGGCGGCACGATCGTGCTCGCCGAGTCGCTCGACGACATCGAGACCGCGTTCCAGGATGCCGTCGCGGGCGCCCCGGCCCAGCTGCCGTTCGCCGACATCTGCATCCCGAGCGTCTTCGACGACTCGCTGGCGCCGGCCGGCCAGCACGTCATGTCGCTGTTCACGCAGTGGGTACCGTCCTGGTTCGCGGCCGCGCCGCACGATGCGTCGCTGGAGGCGTACGCGGACCGGGTGCTGCAGCGGGTGGAGGCGGTCGCGCCGGGGTTCACCGCCTCGGTGCTGCACCGGCAGGTGATCGGGCCGCACCAGATGCAGGAGGAGTACGGGCTGATCGGCGGGAACATCTTCCATGGCGAGCTGTCGCTGGGCCAGATGTTCCACGCCAGGCCCGCGGCCGGATACGCCGACCTGCGCACTCCTGTTCGCGGCCTGTACCAGGCCGGGTCGGCCACCCACGGCGGCGGCGGGGTGACCGGCATACCCGGCCGGAACGTGGTCCGGCAGATCCTGGCCGACCGCCACGCCGAACGCTGGCGCCGGCCGGGGCGGAAGCGAAAGACGCCAAGCGCATCGTCGTGACCACCAGGTGTCGCCGGAAACTTGAGGCGCCCCGTAGTGCCGACGTTCCGGGCCTTGCTGCTGGGTCGGGGTCCTCGCTGCAGGCGGAACCGGCGCCGTCGGGGCGGCGCCGTCGGCAGCCGACCGTAGTATGCGCCCGCGGCCAGCCCGCTACTGGATGCAACACCGGTAATGACCGTTATGTCTCAACTTAACATTCAGACATAACGGGCATCGGTCATGATCATGGCCAGTATTGGACCGCATTTGGCCATTCCTGGCCGTGATCATGAAAACATCCCGGGCGGAGGGCGCTTCCGCAGGCTCCTGGGAATGAGTCAAGTGTCCGCCGTGGTCACAATGACGTCACTGACGACCTTCGGCTTACGGGCCGGGTTGAGCAAGGGGCTGCAGGCCTGCGCGAGCCAGGTCAGCGACGAGCTCGAACGAGCGCAGCCGGTCAGCCGGGTCGTACACCATGGTGGTGAGCATCAACTCATCGGCGGCGGTCGCCTCGAGCAGGCTGGCCAGACCGGCGTAGACGGCCTGCGGCGCGCCGATGATCTGGGTGGCCTGCCGGTCGGCGATGAAAGCCTGCTCGACCTCGGAGTACGGGTAGGCGGCCGCGTCCTCGGGTGAGGGCACCGCGCCGGGATGGCCCTGACGCAGGCGCAGGAACGACAGGGCGCCGGAGCCGGCCAGGAAACGGGCCCGTTCGTCGGTCTCCGCGCAGACGACCGCGGCCGCGACCATTGCGTACGGGCGCTCCAGTACCTCCGACGGGCGGAAGCGCTCGCGGTACAGGGCCAGGGCCGGGAGGGTGTTGACCGCGCTGAAATGGTGGGCGAAGGCGAACGGCAGGCCGAGCAGGCCCGCCACCTGGGCGCTGTAGCCGCTCGAGCCGAGCAGCCACACGGCCGGCCGGTAGCCCCGGCCGGGCACGGCGGTGATCCGCGCGAACGGGTGGCCAGCGGGCCACTGGCCGGTGAAGAACCCGGACAGCTCGATGAGCTGCTCGGGGAACTCATCCGCCGACAGGCCGTCGGGCGAACGGCGCAGCGCGGCGGCCGTCAGCTGGTCGGTGCCCGGCGCCCGGCCGATGCCGAGGTCGATGCGGCCAGGATGCAGGGCCTCCAGCATGCCGAACTGCTCGGCGACCACCAGCGAGGTGTGGTTGGGCAGCATGACGCCGCCGGAGCCGACCCGGATGGTGGTGGTCGCGTCGGCGATGTGACTGATCAGCACCGGCGGCGTCGAGCTGGCGATGCCGGGCATGTTGTGATGTTCGGCGACCCAGTACCGCCGAAACCCGAGCCGCTCGGCGTGGCGCGCCAGGTCGGTGGTCGCGCGCAACGCCCCGCCGGGGTCACCGCCCTCGGGCACGGGCGCCGTGTCGAGAACCGAGAGCGGTACCTGCCCCGGGCCGAAGGTCAGGGCCGGAGCAGGGTTGGTGTCGTCCACGACTTACCCGAACAGCGCGCGGCGGCTGGTTCTTCCGGGTCGCGGCCGAGCCGTGACCGCCCTAGCGCCTGCGGCGGTGCTGTATCGCCTTAGTGCCGGCGGCGGCGCTGCCTGATCTTGATGTAGCCGAACAGCGGGTGGCCGGTCACGATCACCGTGGGGGCGCCCGGGTCGGCCGTCTCGGCGGCGCGGTTGCTGATGTGCCCGGTGTAGGTGCTCAGCGGGCCGACCCGCGCGGCCCAGCCGTCAGGCAGGATCAGCTGGATCCACCCGGTCCGGGTCATCACCTCCACGGTGACCTCACGGTAGATGCAGGATGCCTGGGTGAAGTCGATCGTGATCCACCCGGTGGTGGACTCGGCGGTGATCCGCCGCGGGACGTTCCAGCGGCCGGACTGCTTGATGTTGGGGGTCGTGGTCCGCAGCACCAGCGTCTGCGGCTGTGCGGGCAGGTCGGCAACCAGCAGCTCGAGGTCTGCGTAGGTCTTCGCGGTGTAGGCGCGGCCGAGCCGTTCGTCCAGCTCCCACGGCTCGAGGCGGCCCTCTCCGGCCGCGATCCGCAGCCGCTCGGCGACGGCCTCCCGGTCGGCGTCGGCCGCCCGCCACGCGGCGATGCCGTCCGGCTCCGGTCCCGGCCGATCCGCATCGGTCATAGCGCGACTGTAGGACTAACGATGGACGGCGGCCAGCAGGGCGGCATAGCAGCGGACCAGGTCCGCGTGCTCCAGCGGGAGCAGCGGGCTGTCCGGCTGGCAGCCCTCCCGGATCCACTGGTCGGAAAGGTCCATCGCCCGGACCCGGTACACCGCGGCCGGGCGGAGCGCGGCCTCGGGCTCGCCGTACAGGTAGCAGTACAGGCGGGTGACCGACGAGACCAGTTCCTCGGCGGACGGCGCGCCGTCTGCTGACTGCGGCCCGTCCCGGTACTGGTGCTCCCGGTGCACACGCCACCAGTCGACCTCGAGCTCAGCCGCCTTGGCCGGGTCGGCAGGCTCACCGTAAGCGAGCCTGACCAGGGCGTAGAACCGCCGCATGCAGGCCTCAGCCCGCCTGGGGTGGTTGTCGGGGTACGGCGCCCACAGCTGGGTGGCCCGCAGCACCAGCCAGGCGGCGTGCAGGGTGCGGACCCAGTCCATGCCGAAGCCCATCCGGACCAGGCCGACCGAGGCGATCAGCACCCGGGCCCACTGGTGCAGGTAGTAGCCCACCCAGGCGCGGTATTCGAGGTCGGCGAGACGGACCGGATCGAACGACCGGAGCCGATTCGGCCTCGCGACGCTGGCCTTGCCCCAGCCGACCTTGCCCGAGCTGACCCTGCCAATGCCCATTTTTGGGCTCCCCCTTTCACGGGCCCGTGCCGGGCCTGGCACGATCATGCCATGGTCAGGCGGGCCGGGGCCGTACCCCCGCAGACCCGGGTGTAACAGGCATTACCGTCGGGGAGTGAGCACGCAGCAGGCGGCCTGGCCGCAGGGGGCAGACCCGGTGGGCCGGAGCGAGTGACGGCCGGTGGTGTTATTCGTCGAGGGCGGCGGCGTCGGTGGGGACGTCAACGGAGTACCGCCTGAGCACCTCCAGCGGGACGATCTCCAGCGCACGCTCGTGGGTCGCGGCCAGCACCACCGGAGCGGCGGCGCCGTCGGTGTGCGCGCGCAGCCAGTTCGCCGCGGTCACGCACCACCGGTCCCCCGGCACCAGGCCCGGGAAGCTGAACTGGGGCATAGGGGTGGACAGGTCATTGCCGATACCACGCTGATGCGCGAGGAATTCCGCGGTCACCACCGCGCAGATGGTATGGCTGCCGATGTCTTCCGGTCCGGTGGTGCAGCACCCGTCCCGGTAGAACCCGGTGACAGGGTCGGATCCACATGGCTCGAGTTCGCCGCCCAGCACATTTCGGTCGCCCATAGTGGCAGTATCCGCACCACGGCAGCAGCTCCGCAAGGCCGCCGGGCCAGCCGCCCGGCTGCGCGATGCCCGCGAAACAACGCGGAACCGCCGGGCGTGTCGACCCGGTAGCGTGGGAGGCGTGAGCATACTCGACATTCCGGCGAAGACACTGGCCGGGCAGGACTCCTCCCTCGGCGCCATCGCGTCGCCCGGCCGGGCGCTGCTGGTGGTTAACGTGGCATCCAAGTGCGGGCTGACGCCCCAGTACGCGGCGCTGGAGAAACTGCATGAGCAGTTCGCCTCCCGCGGTTTCGCGGTGGCGGGTTTCCCGTGCAACCAGTTCGGCGGGCAGGAGCCCGGCACCGCGCAGGAGATCGCCGAGTTCTGCTCGGCGACCTACGGGGTCACGTTCCCCATGTTCGCGAAGATCGAGGTGAACGGCTCAGGACGGCACCCGATCTACGACGAGCTGACCTCGGTGCCGGACGCGAAGGGCGAGGCCGGGGACATTCAGTGGAACTTCGAGAAGTTCCTGGTCCGCGCGGATGGCACGGTGGCCGCACGCTTCCGCCCGCGGACCGCGCCGGACTCCCCCGAGGTGCTGGCCGCTATCGAGGCCAGCCTCCCGGCGGGCTACTTCCTGGGCTGAGGCGCCCGCCGGTCCTGGGCTGAGGCGCCCCGCCGGTTACGCGTGCGCGGTCTCCTGGTAGGTGGTGCCGATGATCTGGTCGTCGACCAGCTTCTGGTACTCCTCGCCGGACAGGCCGATGACCTCTTTGTACACGTACTCGTTGTGCTGGCCGAGGGTGGGCGCGGGCCGGAACGGCGGGCCGTAGGAGGTGTGCTGCAGCTTGCCCAGCGGCCCGGGGTACACGTGCGTGCCAGCGGCCGGATGCGTGATGGGCGTGAAGTAGTTGCGCGCGGCCAAGTGCTCGTCGGTGTGCATTTCCTGCTGGTGGGCCAGCGCGGCGGCGGCTACGCCGCTAGCTTGGAGCTTCAGGGCCAGGTCCTCCGCAGAGTAGTGGCGGGTCCGCTCGGCGACCAGGTCGTTGACCGCGGTGCGGTTCCGGAGCCGGGCGATAGTGGTGGCGAACCGTTCATCGTCGGCGAACTTGGCCGCGTCCAGCTGGCCCATGAGCGCCGCGAACGCCGCGTCGGAGGTGCAGGCGATGGCGATCCATCGATCCTCGCCGGCACACGGGAACACGCCGTAGGGCGCGAAGGCCGGGTGGTTGTTGCCGCGCTGGCCCCGCTCCCGCCCGTTGAATGAGTAGTCCAGCACGTCGTAGGCGATGTGGTGCAGCACCGCCTCGGACTGCGACAGCTCCACCAGCTGCCCCTGACCGGTCCGCTCCCGGGCCAGCAGCGCGGCCTGTACGGCCCAGGCCACGTGCGTGCCGGCGTTCGGGTCGCCGTGCAGCGAGTTGGGCGTGGTGGACGGGTCGTCGCCGGCGTAGCCGCGGACCATCGTGTGCCCGGCGATGGCCTCCATGTTCGTGCCGTAGCCCTTGTGGTGGGCGTAGGGCCCGGTGATGCCGAAGCCGGGGAAGCGGACCATGGACAGCCGCGGGTTGGCCGCGTGCAGGACGTCCCAGCCGATGCCCAGGTTGTCCACCACGTTCGCGGCGTTGTTCTCCAGGAACACGTCGGACTGCTTGACCAGTTCCAGGAACAGCTCGTGGCCCCGCTCGCCTTGCAGGTCGAAGGTGGCCGACAGGACGCCGCGCTTGCCGTAGTTGAACCAGGCCTGGCGGTCCCAGAAGCCCTCCGAGCCGTCCCGGTTGAGGTAGTAGCTGCCCCCCGGGCCTTGCAGCACAACGTCGGGGATGTGCCGCATCTGGGTCCGGGTCGGGTTGAGGTGCTGGATCGACTCGATCTCGATGACCTCAGCGCCGAGGTCGGCCAGGATAATCGTGGCGAACGGCCCGGCCCACACCAGGCCCTGGGCCAGGATCCGGACACCGGCCAGCGGCGGTTGGCGGTCACTCATCCTGCGTTTGCTCCTTAGTGCCTAGATCACGTTCTGGGTGCGTAGCGCGGCGACTTCGGCGGGCGTGTAGCCGAGCTCGCCGAAGATCTCGAGGTTGTGCTCGCCCAGCAGGGGCGGGCGGCGCAGCTCACCCGGCGTGGAGTAGAACCGCAGCGCCAGACCGGGCAGCTCGATCGAACCCGCCTCGGGGTGATCGACGGTGACGAAGAATCCCCGCTCGCGCATGTGCGGGTCCCGCATCACGTCCGCGGGCGTGTTCAGCGCGGACAGCGGCCAGCCCTGAGCCTGGGCCTGCTCCATCGCCTCCTGCTTGGTCAGCGGCTTGAGCCACTCCATGAACGCGGCCGTGATCTCGGCGCCGTACGGCTCGGGATCGTTGAGGGTGCTGGTGATCCGCTCATCGTCGATCCACTCCGGTTTCCCGATGACGCGGGCGAACCGCCTGAACCAGATCGGTTGCGTGGTGACCTGGATGAACCCGTCGGCGCACGGGAACACGCCGTTCGGCAGCGCGCTGCGCAGGACGTCCGCCCGGCGCTCGATCATCAGGCTGCCGGTGTACTGGTAGGCGACCAGGTTCGGGCCGCCGCGGTCCATCGAGCCGGCCAGCGACTCCTGGATCGAGAAGTCGAGGACTTCCTGCTGCTGGTCCCGGTGCGCAGCCCGCATCGCGCCCAGCGCCAGCGGCGCGCAGATCCCCCCGGCCAGGAACAACGGCGTGAACAGGCCCAGCGCCACCGGCCCTTTATCCGGCAGACCGGTGATCTGCAAGATCCCGGCGGCCGCGTACTCGATCAGGTCATCGGCCTCGAAGTCGCGCATCGGCCCGGTCTGGCCGAAATTGGAGATCCGCACCAGCGCTGCCGGGCCGGCCTGCGCGAGGCGCTCCGGGCCCAGCCCGAACCGCTCCAGCGTCCCGGGCCGGTAACTCTCCACGATCAGATCAGCCCGCCCGGCCAGCTGCAGCAGCAGCTCCCGGCCGGTCCGGGTGGTCAGGTCCAGCGTGACGCTGCGCTTGCCGGTGTTGAGCGTGAGATACATCCCGCTCTTCTCGGCATGCGGATTGTCTCCCGGGAACGGGCCGATCCGCCGGGACACGTCACCGAACCCGGGCCGCTCGACCTTGATGACATCCGCGCCGTAGTCCGAGCACAGCTTCGTGACGTACGGCCCGGCAATACCCTGAGTCAAATCGAGGACCTTCCAGCCCTCGAGGGGACCGCCCATGACCTCCACCTTACGCTTCGATGTTTCGATGCGTATCAGCCGACGAGCCGCGGCGCGGCGCAGCGGGCTGACGTGCGAACGACTGACAGGCGCGGGACTAGCGGCCCTTGTAGACCGCGGGGCGCTTCTCCACGAACGCCTTGAGGGCCTCGATGCGGTCCTCGCTGGGCATCGACGGCGCATTCGCGTCGTGCTCGTGCGCGAGTGAGTCTTCCAGCCAGAACCGGCGGTTCAGCAGCTTCTTCGCCGAGCGGACCGTCAGCGGCGGGTTCCCGGCGATCTCGACCGCCAGCGCCATCGCCTCATCCAGCAGCCGCTCATGCGGGACAACGGAGTTGACCAGGCCCTTGTCCAGAGCCCACTGCGCGTCGAACAGCCGGCCGGTGAAAGCCATCTCCGAGGCGATGCCGAGGCCGACCAGATCCACCATCGACTCCGACGACCCGGTGTCCGGCACCAGCGCGCGCTTCACGAAGATGCTGGCGAAGCGGGCTTGATCGGAGGCGATCCGGATGTCGGCGGCCAGGCTCAGCGAGAACCCGGCACCGGCCGCGACGCCGTTGACGGCGGCGATGATCGGCTGCGCGACGCGGCGCATACGCGGAGCGAGCGGCGGGATAAGCGCGCGGGGGTCGTATCCCGGCCGGGGCGCCTCACCATTGGCCGCGGCGATCTGGCCGGACAGGTCGGCGCCTGAGCAGAAGCCGCGGCCGTTACCAGTCAGGATGATGGCCCGGATGTCGGGGAAGTCGGCCTCAAGCTCATCGAGGGCGTCGTTGAGGTCCAGGCAGATCCCTGGGTTCAGCGCGTTGAGCACCTTGGGCCTGTTCAACCGGATAACGCCGACGTGCTCGACGCGCTCCACTTCCACGTTTTCGTAGGACACGATTACCCCTTGCTCTGGTCGCACACGCCATTCGCTGGACGCCCTGTATAACGTCGCAGGCTCTGTATAACATCGCGCAACTGCCGCTGCCAAGACCGGCAGGCCATCAACTGCGCCAACCTGGGCACGGCCCAAACGCGTGGTCACCACGCGGGGCAGGAGCCCGGATCCGGGGTGCCAGCACGAACTCCGGGGCCGGCTCAGCGCGGCGCGGGGCGCCTGCGAGCCATGGTGCCCCCGCCAGCCAGATCGGTGTAGCTTTCCGGTTTCCGCGGCGCGGGGCCCCGCAAACCCCGGGCACTGGCCGCCGGGCTCAGGCGCCGAGGAGGTGCAGCGCCCGGCGGTGCTGCGGTGCGATGAGCGGGCCGCGGGCGCGCAGCAGCGGGTCGCCGCCGTCCCGCATCCTGGCCAGGAGAGCGGTCCGCAGCTCCTCGAACGGCGCCGGGCGAGCAGTCCAGGACGTTGTGGCGCTCGAGGGCGTCGGCCCGCAGGTCGTAGAGCTCGGCGACGGGGTGCGGGCCGCCGCCCGAGGTCGTGGCAGGTGATCAGGACGATGACCGGGTCGGCCATTGCTCCCTCCGCCGTCAGCCGGCGCTCCCGCGGTCGACCTGAAGCGGGGCGAAGCTCTGGCTGACCGGCATCAGCTCGATGACGTTGACGTTCACGTGGGCCGGCTGGCTCGTCGCCCACTCGATGGCGGCGGCGATGTCGTCGGCGGTCAGCGGCTGCGTGCCCGCGTACACGCCCGCGGCCCGCTCGGTGTCGCCGCCGAAGCGCACGTCGGAGAACTCCGTGCCGCCGGCCAGCCCAGGCTCGACACAGGTCACCCTGACGCCGCTACCGTGCAGGTCAGAGCGCAGGTTAAGGCTGAACTGGTGTACGAACGCCTTGGTCGCGCCGTAGACGTTGCCGCCCGGGTAGGGGTACGTGCCGGCGATGGAGCCGAGGTTGACCACGTGCCCGCGGCCACGCGCGACCATCTGCGGCAGGAACGCGCGGGTCACATAGACCAGGCCCGTGCAGTTGGTCTCGATCATCTGCTCCCACTGGCCGACATCGGCCCGGGCGGCGGGCTCCAGCCCGAGGGCCAGGCCCGCGTTGTTGACCAGGATGTCGACCTCGGCGAACTCGGCCGGCAGCGTGGCGGCGACCCGCTCCACGCTGGCCCAGTCCCGGACGTCGAGGGTCAGCGGGAGCAGGACGTCAGGTCCGAGCTCGTCGGCCAGGGCGCTGAGCCGCTCGGTCCGCCGGGCCGCGGCGATCACCCGGTCGCCGCGGGCGGCGAACCTCCGGGCGGTCGCGGCGCCGAAGCCGGAGCTCGCGCCGGTGATGAAGACAGTGCGCACGGCATGACCCTAGTGCGCAGGGCACGACCCTAGCGAATAAGCCGGCCGCCTCAGGCGTTGCGTATCAGGGGAATTCCTCCCGGCCCTGCACCATAGATTGCGCCATGACACTTACCGACCTGCTGCCCGCCACGCCTGAGCCAGACGCGCTCTTCGACGCGTTCGCCGGGTGGTCCAAGCAGCGTGGGCTGGCTCTGTACCCGCATCAGGAAGAAGCGCTCATCGAGATCGTGTCGGGCGCGAACGTCATCTTGTCCACGCCCACCGGGTCGGGCAAGAGCCTGGTCGCCGCGGGGGCCCACTTCGCCGCGCTCGCGGACGGGCGGCGGACGTTCTATTCCGCGCCGATCAAGGCGCTGGTGTCGGAGAAGTTCTTCGACTTGTGCGCGGCGTTCGGGCCGGCCGAGGTCGGCATGATGACTGGGGACGCCAGCGTCAACGCGGAGGCGCCGATCATCTGCTGCACGGCCGAGGTGCTGGCCAGCATCGCGCTGCGCGACGGCGCCGCGGCCGACGTGGGCCTGGTGGTGATGGATGAGTTCCACTACTACGCCGATCCCGACCGCGGCTGGGCCTGGCAGGTCCCGCTGATCGAGCTGCCGCAGGCGCAGTTCCTGCTGATGTCCGCCACGCTGGGCGACGTCTCGCGGTTCACCGACGACCTGACCCGGCGCACCGGGCGGCCGACCGCGGTCATCGCCTCGACCGAGCGCCCGGTGCCGCTGGTGTTCTCCTACAGCATCGAACCGCTGCACGAGACCCTGGGCGAGCTGCTGTCCACCAACCAGGCGCCCATCTACGTGGTGCATTTCACCCAGGCGGCGGCCATCGAGCAGGCGCAGGCGCTGATGAGCGTGAACGTCTGCACCCGGGCCGAGAAGGACGCCATTGCCGACCTGATCGGAAACTTCCGGTTCACGGCAGGCTTCGGCAAGACCCTGTCCCGGCTGGTGCGGCACGGCATCGGCGTGCACCACGCCGGGATGCTGCCCCGGTACCGGCGGCTGGTGGAGACCCTCACCCAGGCCGGGCTGCTCAAGGTCATCTGCGGCACGGACACCCTGGGCGTGGGGATCAACGTGCCGATCCGCACCGTGCTGTTCACCGCGCTGTCCAAGTACGACGGGAGCAAGACCCGGCTGCTGCAGGCCCGTGAGTTCCACCAGATCGCCGGGCGGGCCGGCCGGGCCGGGTTCGACACGGCCGGGCGGGTCGTGGTGCAGGCCCCCGAGCACGTGGTGGAGAACGAGAAGGCCCTGGCCAAGGCGGGCGACGACCCGAAGGCCCGGCGCAAGGTGGTCCGCAAGAAGCCGCCGACTGGTTTCGTGGCCTGGGGCAAACCGACGTTCGAGCGGCTGGTGGCGGCCGACCCTGAGCCGCTGACGTCGAGCTTCACCGTCACGCACGCGATGGTGCTGAACGTCATCGCCCGCCCGGGCGACGCGTTCGCCGCCATGCGCCATCTGCTGACCGACAACCACGAGGACCGGGCTGCGCAGCGGCGGCACATCCATCAGGCCATCGCCATCTACCGGGCGCTGCTGGCCGGCGGGGTGGTCGAGCGGTTGCCCGAGCCGGATGCCGAGGGGCGCCTGGTGCGGCTCACCGTGGACCTGCAGTACGACTTCGCCCTGAACCAGCCGCTGTCGCCGTTCGCGCTGGCCGCCATCGAGCTGCTGGACGAGGAATCGCCGTCGTATGCCCTGGACGTGGCGTCGGTGATCGAGTCGACGCTGAGCGACCCCCGGCAGGTCCTGTCCGCCCAGCAGTTCCGGGCCCGCGGCGAGGCGGTGGCCCAGATGAAGGCGGACGGCGTCGAGTACGAGGAGCGGATGGAACTACTGGACGACGTGACCTACCCCAAGCCGCTGCAAGACGTGCTCGAGGCCGCGTACGACATCTACCGGCGCGGCCATCCCTGGGTGCTGGACTATTCGCTCTCGCCGAAGTCGGTGGTCAGGGACATGTACGAGCGGGCGCTGACGTTCCCCGAATACGTGGCGTACTACGGTCTGGCCCGCTCCGAGGGGCTGGTGCTCCGGTACCTGGCCGAGGCGTACAAGGCGCTGCGCCAGACGGTGCCCGACGAGGCCAAGACCGAGGAGCTGGCCGATCTCATCGAGTGGCTCGGCGAGATCGTGCGCCAGGTGGACTCCAGCTTGCTGGATGAGTGGGAGCGGCTGCGCAACCCGTCGGACCCGGACACGGCCGGGGTGGATGATGCCCGGCCGGCCTCGGTGACCTCGAATACCAGGGCGTTCCGGGTACTGGTGCGCAACGCGATCTTCCACCGGGTCAAGCTGGCCGCGCTCGGCCATTATGGCGAGCTCGGAGCGCTGGACGCGGACAGCGGCTGGGATGCCGACGCCTGGGCGGATGCTCTCGACGGGTACTTCGAGGTGCACGAGGACATCGGCACCGGGCCGGACGCACGCGGGCCGGCGCTGCTCATCATCGACCAGCAGCCGGGCAGCTGGGTTCTCCGGCAGATCTTCGACGACCCGGCGAAGGACCACGACTGGGGCATCAGCGCGGTGGTCGACCTGGCCGCCTCAGATGAGGCGGGCGCGGCCGTGCTGCGCGTCACCGACGTCGGCCAGCTCTAGTACGGCACCCGCCAGCTGAGCAGGGCGGTCGAGGGCGCGCAGCTCCACCTGACATGACAACCCCTGGTTGACACGACAACCCCTGGTTGTCATAATGGTGGCATGGGCAAGCAGGTTGAGACGGCCGAGCACCAGGACATGGTCGCGCGGCTGAAGGAAGTCCGGGCGGCGGCCATTGAGGCGGCGCAGCGGGCGGCGGAACTGGCCCGGGAACGGCGGAGAATCATGGAGGCGCTGCTCGCCGAGGGATTCTCGCAGGCCGACCTCGCGCGGGAACTGGGCGTCACCCGGCAGGCGATCCAGAAGATGATCGCCGCCGGGGCCGAGCGGCGGGAAAGTAGAGGTGCAAGGTAAGGGTGTTTGCTGCGACGTTGGAGCCGTTCCGCGCCGTGGCCGCGTGGAACGCGATCCATTAGCCGACCGGAGCGCGCTCCAGCCTGGCCGGGGCCCTCATGGCACGGGCGCCGGCACGAAGCTGGCCATGGCGCTGGCCACGGCAGCCGGATTGTCCACCGGCACCCACGTCTTGGCCCCGGGAACGGGGACCAGCGTCGCGGCCGGGAAATCAGCAGCGAGTCGCGTTGCGTGGGTCATCGGGAAGAATCCGTCTGACTCACCCCAGATCAGCAGGACCGGGCGGTCGAACTGGCCGATCGCCCCGGCGGCGTCGGTGAGGACCTGCGGGCGGAACCCGGCCATGGCCGCGACCATGTCGTCGGCCACCCGGCGGTCACGCCTGATCGGCCCGAAGAACGATGCCTCGCGCTGCGGGTCCAGCCCGCTCGCGGTGACGGACGAGATGCCCCGGCGCCGTCCGGCCGAGGACCGAAGCTGCAGCCGGAGCAGGGCCCGCGCGAGACGAGGGTAGGCGCGGCACAGGGCCGAGCCCTTCCTGAGCTTGTCCGGCGGGAACTGGTCATAGTTGTCGCAGTTGGTCAGCACCAGGCGGCCCATGCGCCGCAGGGCCGGGTGACCCGTGGCCAGCGACAGCAGCGCCAGTCCCCCGGCCGTGTCGTTGGCGACCACCGTGGCATCGTCCAGCTCGAGCAGTTCGAGGCAGTCCGGCAGCAACCGGGCCAGCGAGACGGCCGACCGATCCGCGCCCGGCGACAGCGGCCAGCGATGCGCGCCCAGCGGGAGGTCGATCGTGATGCAGCGGTACCGGTCCTCGAGCGCGGCCACGACGTCACGCCACAGCTCACCGTTGGCGAGCGCGCCGGCGAAGAACACCAGCGCTGGCCCGCGCCCGGACGAGCGCCAGGCGAGCGGCCCGAGCCGGGTTTCCAGTCGTTCAGATTCCATAGGTATATAACATACTCTTGGTATGCATAAGGGGCAAGGCCGGCCCTGCTTACGGGGTGAACACTCGTATTCGCCTGGCGGGGTCAGCACTTCGGTAGGCGCCTGACGGCGGAGCGCTTGCGGGCGGCGCTGCTCGCCGGTGGAGCCTCCGCAGGGCGTCTGCGGCGAGGCGGCTAACGCCGCTGCTCGCCGGGAGCCAGGCCGCGGAGCATCACGTCGAGAGCCTGCCCGAGGGCCGCCCTGGTCGCGTCGGGGTCACTGGCGTGCGCGATGAGCAGGCCGGCGACCCAGGCCAGGCCGCCGAGGAGCTGGGTGAGAACGTCGGGGTCGAGGTCGGCGAGCTGGCCGCTCGCGATCGACGCGGCGATGAACGACCGCACGCCCGCCTGGTTCTGCTGCTGGTCGGCAACCTCGTCCGGCTCGAAGCCGAGCAGGGCTGGCCCGTCGATCAGGGTGATCCGGCGGATCTCCTCATCGAGCGCGGCGTCCAGGTACGCGTTCACCTTGGCCACAATCTGCTCGACCGGCGGCGCCTTCGGGTCGCCGGCCTCGAGCGTGCGCGCCTGCGCCTCGGCCTCCACCTCCGCGTACACCACGCGGAACAAGGCCTCCTTGGAGGCGAAATGGTGGTACACCGCGCCCTTGGTGACCCGCGCCGCGTCCGCGATCTCCTCGACCGACGCCTGGGCGTAGCCCTTACGGCCGAACGAGGATCGGGCGGCGGCGAGTACGGCACGGCGGGTGGCCTCGGCGTGCTCCGACCGGAGCGTGGCCGAGCTGCGGGCCGCCGCTGGCGTTTGTCGCTGGTCGCCGGGGCATTCGGTCAGTATGGCACCGCAGGCTGGCGGTAAGGCTGGACGGTTAGGCTGGGCACCGAGGCGCGCCGTGTGCCTGGCGGCAGCTTCCGCCGTACCCGTTGCCCGCTTCAGACCCTGCCGCGCTTCAGACCCTGCCGCTTCAGATACTGCCTGCTTCGTGAACGGCCAGGGCGCCGCGGATGAGCGGGATGGCGGTGGCGGCCCACCGGGCTACCGCGGCGTCCAGCTCGGGAAGCTCGGGCTCGGTGACGTACAGGCCGCGGGCCGGCACGGTGGCGCCGAGCTCGACCAGGACCGGCCGCAGGTGAACCTCGACGGCCAGGGCATGGCCGGCCCAGCCGCCGGTCATCACCGGCACCGCGATCGTCCCGGCCAGGCCGTTGTTGCCGTACCGGTCGAGGAACGCCTTGAGCAGGCCGGTATAGGAGGCCTTGTAGGTGGGCGAGGCGAAAATCGCGATGTCAGCCTCCGCGACCTCCGCGGTCAGCCGGGACAGCTCGGCCGCTGACGGGTCGAACAGGCTCGCCGCGTGCTCGCTGAGGTCGACGACCAGGTGAGTCTGGGACCCGGCGGCGGACAGCGCGGCGGACAGGGTGCCGGCCACGGCGAGGGCAACGCCGTGGGTCCGGGACGCGGGCTTCGGGTTCCCGGTCACTACGGCAATCCTCATAACGTTTACCTCCGGCCTGGATGAGCTGACGGTGGGCTGGCCGCACAGACCGTTCGGGCCATCACGATACGGCGGCCGGCTGGGCGGGACCTGATGCGGGCGCGAACGGGGTCGCAGTGATGGCGTCGTCCGCGCTGCTGGGCGCGGGATGCTGCCAGCGGCCGCGCTGGCGCAGGATGGGCAGCACGCCCTCGCCGAACCAGTACGCCTCCTCCAGGTGCGGGTACCCGGACAGGATGAACTCGGAGATGCCGAGCGCGGCGTATTCCTCGATCCGGTCGGCGACCTCGGTGTGGCTGCCGACCAGGGCCGTGCCCGCGCCGCCGCGGACCAGGCCGACGCCGGCCCACAGGTTGGGCGAGATCTCCAGGTTGGCCAGCGAGCCACCGTGCAGCTCGCGCATCCGCCGCTGCCCTTCGGATTCGCTGCGCGCCAGGCCCTGCTGCGCCGTAGCGATCATCGCCTCGTCGAGGCCCTCGATCAACCGGTTGGCCTGCAGCCAGGCCTCGTGCGAGGTGTCCCTGGTGATCACGTGCAGCCGGATGCCGTAGCGGAGCGTGCGGCCGGCCTGCCGGGCCAGGCCATCCATCCAGCGCAGCTTGGCGTCCACCGCGGCGGGCGGCTCGCCCCAGGTCAGGTAGACGTCGCTGTACCGGGCCGCGACCGGGCCAGCCTCGGGCGACGAGCCGCCGAAGTACAGCTGCGGTACCGGATCGGGCCGCCGGGCCAGCCGGGCGCCCTCCAGGCGCAGGTACTCGCCGTCATAGCTGACGGTCTCGCCACGCCAGAGCCGGTGGACGATGTCGAGGAACTCGGCACAGCGCCGGTAGCGCTGCGCTTTGTCGAGGAAGTCGCCGTAGGCGCGCTGCTCGGCGGACTCGCCGCCGGTCACCACGTTGAGCAGCACGCGGCCCCGCGAATAACGCTGGAAGGTGGCGGCCATCTGCGCGGCCAGCAAGGGCGAGGTGAGGCCGGGGCGGAAGGCGACCAGGAACTTCAGCCGTTCGGTGACCTCGGCCAGCATGCTGGTGGCCAGCCACGCGTCCTCGCACCAGGCGCCGGTCGGGGTGAGGGCCGCCTCGAAGCCGAGCTGCTCGGCGCTGCGGGCGATCTGGCCCAGGTAGCTGAGCGAGGCGGGCCGGATGGCGCCGGCTGAGCCAGTGGCCACCCCGTGCCCGCCGCCGACGATGTCGCGCCCGTCGCCGTTGGTGGGCAGGAACCAGTGGAAGTGCAGTGACATCCCGTCTCCCGCTCGGCATAGTCGATAATTCCGGCTGCCTTACTATACAAAGGTACAGTACGGGGTCGTGCGGGCAAGCCGGCTGGGTTCGTTCGGGCGAGGCCGGCCCGGCGACGTTCCGTCGGGCTTAGCTTCGATCGCGGAACGGGACTCCCACAAGCTCACCGTGACGATCTCGGCGCGGCCGTCGTCCATCCGCCACAGCACCCAGGCGCCGCGGTGTCCCGATACTCGCATGGTGACCTGCCGCGGCTCGGCGGTATCGCTGCCATCGGACCTTCACCCCGGCTGATCGGCCTGCGGCTCGGGGGCGGTGAGCGGGTCGAGCAGGGCGATGAGCGGCCGCTGGCCGAAGTACCGGGCCCAGCCGAGAGGGGTCGAGCCGAACCGGTGGTCGCGGATGTCCGGGTCGGCGCCCAGGCGCAGCAGGGTCCGGGCCAGCTCGAGATGGCCGTCTTCGGCCGCCTTGTGCAGGGCGGTCTGCCAGGGCTGGTCGCTGGGCACGTCGGTGCGGCCCATGGCGTTGACGTCGAAGCCCAGGCCGGCCAGGATCTCGACCGCTTCGGGCCGGCCGCAGGCGGCGGCCCAGGTGATCAGGGCGGGCCGTGCCGAGCGCACCTGGCTGGCCAGCCCCGGGTGATCGCGCAGCAGCCGGTCCAGGCTGGCCCGGTCGGCGGCGAGCGCCGCGGCGATGAACGCGCCGGGCGGATCCAGGCCGGGCGGCGGGGCGCCGTGGGCGACCAGGTAACCGATCAGGTCGGCGTGGCCGGTGGTGGCGGCCATCGAGGTCACGGTGGCGCCGCCCTCAAACGGGAAGCTCAGATCGGTGCCGTGGCTGACCAGCAACCGGACCCGTTCGGTCATACCGTGAGTGATGGCCCAGGCCAGCTCGCCGCGGACCATCTCTCCCGGAAGGTCGAGGGCGGCGCCGAGCCGCCTGCGCCAGGGGCCGCCGTCGCCGGTGCCCAGGCCGAACTCCAGCAGGAGCTCCAGGTGGTCGTTACCGGGCTCGAACATCCGGTTGTAGAGCGCCTGGCCGTCGTTCGGATCGGCGCCGGCTTGCAGCAGCAGGCGGGCGAGGGCGAGCGAGTGCGGGTGCCGGGGCTGGCGGACGGGGCCGAGTTCCCCCTCGCCGAACACCCCGGTCAGCACGGTGAACGGCGTGGGCAGGCCGTGCCAGAGGTAGCCGGCGTTCGGATCAGCGCCGGCGTCCAGCAGGAGCCGTGCGGAAGTCAGGACGACGTCCTCGCCGATCTGCGGGTCGTGCCGGGCGTAGGCCAGGTAGAGCAGCGGCTGCCACCGGAACGGGCCGCCCTCGCGGCGGGCGGCCCCGGGATCGGCGGCGAGGATGCGCCGCAGCGCCGTGGTGTCGGCTGCCGCGGCGGCTGCGTGCACGCTGGCCGCGGTGAGCTCGGGATGCTCGGCGAGCAGCACGTGCGCCTGGGCCCAGCGCTCCGGCTGGTCATCGGCGTAGCACAGGCTGGCCAGGCGCAGGAAGCGGTCGGCCGAGCTGGCGGCGTCCGGGCCTGGGCCGGCGCCCGGCGTGGCGGTGGCTGGCGTGGCGGGGCCCGGCGTGGCGGTGGCTGGGGCCGGGCCGGCGGCCAGGATGCGGTCGGGAAAGCGGCTGTAGCGCTCGATTACCTCGACGTAGCGCTTGAGGCGGGCCCAGCTCGGGAAACCGTAGCGGCGCGCCACCGTCAGCTGCGCGGCGTGCAACGGGAACGGGCCGGGCGCCGCGGCGGCCTCGGCAAGCGCGCCAGGTTCGCCGGCCAGGACGGCTCGCCGCAGGTCCTTGGCCTGGTTGCGCAGCTGCTCGAGACTGGGCTCGGCAGGCAGCCGAACGGCCGGCATGGCGGCTCCTTTCGCATGCCTGCGGTCCGCGTCGCCAGGCCGAAAGGAGGTACGGCGGCCATCTGCTCACTGCGATGTCAGGCGGGCTCTGCCCTTCCCGCGGACCCGGGGGCCCCCTGCGGGCCTGTCCTCAGCTTAACGCAGGGGGCCGCCCGGTCCTCAGTAGCTGGCCGGGGTAACGCGGGTGACGACCAGGGTGACGATCTTGCCGTCGCGGACGGTGAAGTAGTTGGTCAGGATCAGCTCGGCCGGCAGGTTCGTCTTGTCGTAGTCGCCGTCGTAGCGGCCGCGGACGATGGTGTCGCCGCGATGGTCGAGGACCTCGGTCACCTCGACGGTCACCCGGTCGCCGACCAGCTCCTTGGCCACCCAGCGGGCGATGGCCTCGCGGCCCCAGAACTCCCGGTGCGCGTCATTGACCAGGGCGTCGTCGGCGAAGGTGGCCACGATGGCGCCGGTGTCGAAGGCGTTAACGGCGGCGATGTGCTCGGCCAGCACGGGGGCGAGGACGGAGTCGGTCATGTCAGTGCCTCTCTGTTTGTGGCTGTGATGACTCCACCCTCGGCGCTCCGGTGGCCGGAGGGTCAATAGGGCCTCGAGCGCTTGACTGTCCGGTAACGGGAGGGTTCACAATGGCCAGATGCCAGCAGGCCTCACCGTGGGTGATTTCTCTCGCGCGACTCATCTCAGCGTCAAGACGCTGCGCCATTACCACCAGGTGGGGCTGCTCGAGCCGGCCGCGGTGAACCAGGACACGGGCTACCGGTACTACTCGGCGGGGCAGATCCCGACCGCGCAGGTCATCCGGCGCCTACGCGATCTGGAGATGCCGGTCGCCGACGTCAAGGGGGTGCTGGCCGCACCGGACGCGGCCACTCGCAACGCCCTCATCGCCGCGCACCTGGACCGGCTGGAGGCCGAGCTGGCCCAGACCCGGACTGCGGTCGAGTCGCTGCGGGACCTGCTGCAGCCGCCGGGCGCCGCGGCGATCGAGCATCGCAGCGTGCCTGCCACCGCAGCGGCCGCCATCGTGGCGGTGGTCGATCGTGCGGATGTCCTGGCCTGGTGGCAAGGCGCCCTCGGTGAACTGCGCGCCACCGTCCGCGCCCAGCGCCTGCGCGCGGCCGGGCCGTGCGGCGGGGTGTTCGCCAGCGAGCTGTTCCAGCACGACCGAGGCGAAGCCACCGTGTTCGTGCCGGTCGAGGGTCCCGTGCGAGCCATCGGGCGGGTCACGCCGATGGTCGTCCCGGCGGCCGAGCTCGCCGTCATCAGCCATCACGGCTCGCTCTCCGATGCGGACCTCAGCTACGCCAAACTCGGGTCGTACGCCACCACCCACGAGATCAGCATCGACGGGCCGCTGCGCGAGTACTACCTGCGCGGCGCCGGTGACACGACCGACGAGGCGGAATGGACGACCGAGATCGGCTGGCCCATCTTCCGGGCCGACGCCTCGCCCGCCTGAGCCCGGGCGGCTGAGGCCCTCGGCGTGGCGGTGACGCGAAGGCCGGAGATAGCCTGATCGCGGCCGGACTCGAGACGCCCGCCAAGGCGGAATGGAGGACCGAGATTTGGCTGGCCCGTCTGCCGCGACGCCTCCCCCGCTTAACCCCCGGGTACGCCGGGTCACGCGCCGCTTCGCCGAGGTCGTCTGCCCGCCCGGCATGCGGGCGCAGCACCGGACCGACCGGGTGCTGGCTGAGTTCGAGCTGATGTTCGGCGCGCTGGCCCCCACGGCCCGCAGGGCCCTGACCGTCGCGGTCGTGGCGCTCGACCTCGGAGCGCGGCTGTATCCCCGGGCCCGGGGACGGCGGTTCACCCAGCTGGACGACCAGGCCGCCGAAGCCTACCTCCGGGCCATGCTGGCCCGCGGCGGCGTGGTGGGCGAGCTGGTTCAGCGGCTGCGCGGGCTGGTGGTGATGTGCTACTACGAGCTGCCCGCGGTGCAGCGCGAGATCGGCTACCGGCCGGGCCCCTACATCGCCGCCGTGTCCCGCCGGCGGCTGGAGTCCTACGGCCCGCAGGTCGCCGCGGGCGAGGCCGCGGTCACCGCGGCGCCGGAGAGGCAGGAGCATTGATCACGGCGGCTGAACGTCCCGCCACGAGGGGCTCAGGTGGTTCAGGTGGTTCAGGTGTAAGCGTGAGGCAGCTGTGAAGGTACCGGCGGGACTCACCAGGGGGGAGGACGTCGCCGGGCGACCTGAGCGTGGACTGCGAGGTGGTGATCGTGGGCTCGGGGGCGGGCGGGGCGACGACGGCGGCGGAGCTGGCCGAGGCGGGCGTGGACGTGGTGGTGATCGAGGAGGGCGGATATCACCCGACCGAGTCGTTCACCGCGGACAGCGTGCGGGCGCTGCGGACGCTGTACCGGGACGGGGGCGGCGGGATGGCCGTGGGGCGGCCGTCGGTGCTGTTCGCGGAGGGGCGGTGCGTCGGCGGGTCCACGGTGGTGAACGGGGGGATGTCGTGGCCGACCCCGGGCCGCGTGCTGGACCGCTGGGCGGCTGACGGCGTGCTGGGCATCAGCGAGCGCGACATGGAACCGTACTTCGCCCGGGCCGAGGCACGGCACTCGGTCGGGCTGCAGGACCCGGAGACGATCGGGCGCGACTCGGAGCTGATGCGGGCCGGGGCCGCCGCCCGGGGCTGGGCCGTCGTCCCGAACCGCCGCGCCCAGCTGCACTGCGCGGGGACGAACAACTGCAACAGCGGGTGCCCCACGGGCGCGAAGCGCTCGATGCTGGTGACCAGCGTGGCCCGGGCGCTGGCGCTGGGCGCGCGGGTCTTCGCCGACTGCCGGGTGGACCGGATCATCCGGGCGGGGCGCGGGGTCTCCGGGGTCTCCGGGTGACCGGTCACTTCGCCCGGCCGGGCGGGCCGCGGCTGACCGTCCGGGCCAGGACGGTGATCGTGGCCGGCGGGGCGATCCAGACCCCGGCCCTGCTGGCCCGGTCGGGCCTGCGGTCGGCGTCGGGGCAGCTGGGCCGCAGCCTGTCCCTGCACCCGAACACCACGGTGGTCGCGTTCTTCGACTCCGATGTCACCGGATGGCAGGGCGTGCACCAGGCCTTCCAGGTCCGCGAGTTCGCGGCCGAGGGAATCCTGCTGTCCGCCTCGAACCTCCCGCCGCCCACACTGGCCGGGATCACGCCGGCCTACGGCCGGCGGCTCGGGGAGCTGATGGCGGACTACAACCGCATCGTGACCGCGGGACCGCTGGTCACCGACACCGGGACCGGGCGGGTGCGCAACCTGCCCGCGCTCGGCACGCAGGTCTTCTACCGGCTCACCGACGCCGACGCGGCCCGCCTGGTCCGCGGCGTCGAGCTGACCGGGCAGGCGCTGTTCGCGGCCGGAGCGCGCCGGATGCTGCTCCCCTTCGACGGCGCGCCCGAGGTCCGCAGCCCCGGCGAGCTGCGCAGCGTGCTGGCCCGGCCGGTACCCAAGGCCGCGCTGCAGGTGTACTCGGTCCACCTGATGGGCACGGCGCGGATGAGCGAGGACCCGCGGCGCGGCGTCACCGACAGCTACGGGGCCTTCCACGGCGTGCCGGGGCTCTTCGTCGCCGATGCGAGCCTGTTCCCCGGTCCCATCGGCATCAACCCGATGGAGACGGTCATCGCGCTGGCCATCCGCAACGCCAGCCGGTTCCTGGGGGCGTTATCGCATGGTCAGGGAGGTAACGGTGATCCGGTCGCGCCGCGGGCTTCGCGAGCCGTGCCGACGTCGGCCACGGGCCCGGCGGCGAGGCGGCGGTACGGCCGGGCCATCGGCCATTGGCGGTCCTCGAGCACGGTGGTGGCATCGAACTGGCCCAGGGTCTGGATCAGCCTGGCCACCAGGCCGGTCCACCCGGTCTGGTGTGAGGCGCCGAGCCCGGCCCCGTTGTCGCCGTGGAAGTACTCGTAGAACAGGATGAGGTCACGCCAGTGCGGGTCTTCCTGGAACGTCTTGGTCCCGCCGTAGACCGGGCGGCGCCCCTCGCCGTCCCGCAGGAAGGTGCTGACGAGGCGGCGCGACAGCTCCTGGGCCACCTCGAACAGCGTCATCAGCTTTCCCGAGCCGGTCGGGCATTCAACCTTCAGGTCGTCGCCGTAGTACCGGTAGTGCTGGAGCAGGGCCCGGATCAGCAGCAGGTTGATCGGGAACCACACCGGGCCGCGCCAGTTGGAGTTCCCGCCGAACATCCCGGTGGTCGACTCGGCCGGCTCGTACTGCACCTGGTACTCCGTGCCGTTCACGTCGAAGGTGTAGGGGTGATCCAGATGCCACCGCGAGATCGAGCGGATCCCGTGCGGGCCGAGGAAGCGCTCCTCGTCCAGCATCCGGGCCAGGATACGGCGCAGCTTGTCCTCGTTGACCAGTGACAGGATCCGCCGGCCCTGGACGCCGGGTACGGCCGGGTTGGGGATATTGGCCAGCAGGTCCTGGTTGCGCTCGAGGAAGGTCGCCACCTGCTCGGTGATCTGCGGATAGCGTTCGAGGAGGTCAGCCTCGATCACCGTGGTGGCGCAGAGGGGCAGCAGGCCCACCAGGGAGCGCACCTTGATCCGCGTGCCGGTGCCGTCGGGCAGGCGCAGCACGTCGTAGAAGAAACCGTCTTCCTCGTCCCACATCTCGTCGGGGTTCTCCCCGATCGGGTCCACGGCGGCGGCGATCCAGAAGAAGCGCTCGACGAACTTGAGCACGAATTCCTCGTAGCTCTTATCGTGCGGCAGGAGAGCCAGCGCCAGCTCGAGCATGTTCTGGCTGAACATCGCCATCCAGGCGGTGCCATCCGCTTGCTCCAGCCGCCCGCCGGTGGGCAAAGCCGCGCTGCGGTCGAACACGCCGATATTGTCCAGGCCGAGGAAGCCGCCCTCGAACACATTGTGACCGGACGGATCTTTGCGGTTCACCCACCAGGTGAAATTCAGGAGCAGCCGCGAGAAGCTCTCCCGGAGGAAAGGCAGGTCCACCTCGCCGAGGTCTTCCTCCAGGTTCTGCAGGAAGAGGGCCGCGAAGGCGTGCACCGGGGGGTTCACGTCGCCGAAATTCCACTCATAGGCGGGCATCTGGCCGCCCGGGTGAAGGTATTCCCGGGACAGCATCAGGTCGATCTGGCTTTTGGCGAAGTCCGGGTCGACCATGCCGAGCGGGATGCAATGGAAGGCCAGGTCCCAGGCGGCGTACCACGGGTACTCCCATTTGTCCGGCATGGACACGACATCATGGTTGAACATGTGGAACCACGACTCGTTGCGGGTCCCCCGCCGGATCGGCGCGCGCAGCGGGTGGAACCGGCGCTCACGCAGCCAGCGGTCCACGTCGAAGTAGTAGCACTGCTTGGACCACAGCATCCCCGCCAGCGCCTGGCGCATGACCGACTTCGCGTCACCGGTCACCGCCGGCGGCGTGATGGCGTCATAGAACTCATCCGCCTCGGCCCGCCGCCGGGCGATCAGCTCATCCGCGCCGGCCAACGGCGCGGTGAGGGTCTCCGGGCCCTCCCGGGTGAGCCGGACCAGCACCGCGGCCTGCCCGCCGGCGGGCACGGTCAGCCGGGTGTGCGCGGCCACCTTGGTGCCCTCGCCGTCGGGATTGACCGTGTCCGCGCCGTGCAGGAGGTGATCGCCGATGCCGTCCTTGGGGAATTGCGTGATGGGCTCGGCGCCGAAGACCCGCGCCACGTTCGTCTCGTTCTCGCAGAACAGCAGGGCCGCGTCTGGCTCGGCGTAGAGGTAGAAGACCCCGGTCTTGGGGTGATCGGCCCGGACGGCCGGAGAGGCCGATTCGGCCCGGGCCAGCCGGGGCTTGGGCTCGCCTCCGGCCCAGGACCATACGTTGCGGAACCACAGCGTCGGCAGCACGTGCAGCGCGGCATCCTGGGACGAACGGTTGTGCACGGTGATGCGGCAGAGAATGTCCTCGGGACCGGCCTTGGCGTGCTCCACCTCGACATCGAAATAACGGCCCTGATCGAAGGCACCCGTATCGAGGAGCTCGTACTCCATTTCGTGCCGTGACCGCGAACGGTTGACCGCGACCAGATCGTTGTAGGGGAACTCGGCCTGCGGGTACTTGTAGAGATAACGCTGGTAGCTGTGCGTCGGCAGGTTGTCGACGTAGAAGTAGTACTCCTTGACGTCCTCGCCGTGGTTGCCCTCGGCGTTGGTCAAGCCGAACAGGCGTTCCTTCAAGATCGGGTCCCGCTCGTTCCACAGCGCGATGGCCAGGCACAGCCGCTGCTTGTCATCACTGATCCCGGCGATGCCGTCCTCGCCCCAGCGGTATGCGCGGGACCGCGCCTGATCGTGACTGAAGTACGACCAGGCGTCCTCGTTGTCGCTGTAATCCTCGCGGACCGTCCCCCACTGGCGTTCGCTGAGATAAGGTCCCCAGGCCCGCCACGGGGTACCCGCCCGGGCCTCCCGCAGCCGCCGCTCCTCGGCGGTCAGCGTGTCGGGATCGGCTATCGCAGGGGATGGGTGAGGCCCGTCGGGCATGGACCCGGGAGACGAGTCGTTCGCGCTGTCCGCCATACCACAATCCTGCCCACAGGCACCGCCGGGTAGATCATCCGGGGTGGGTGAGGCCAGCGGCCGCGCGTATCACCCCCGGAGGATGATTTGGGGCATCTGGGTCCGGCTCAGACTTTGATCAGGACATCATGGCGGCACCTCGAGGGACCGCGCGGCAGCCTGCGCGTTTGCTGGCGGCCGGCCTACCTCATGACCGGCGGGAGCGCGTTCTCAGTGACTGAGGAACTGACCGGGAGCCGGCAGTCGGGCCACTCCACTCTGCGCGGCAGCCCGTTCCCGCCGATCGCCGAGTACGGGTTCTTGTCCGACTGCGAGGTGTCCGCGCTGATCGCGGCCGACGGCGCGGCGGAATGGATGTGCCTGCCGCGGATGGACAGCCCCAGTGTTTTCGCCGCGTGCCTGGACCGGGCGGCCGGGTCGTTCCGGCTGGGACCGGCGGACGTCACCGTCCCGGCGGGCCGGCGCTATCTGCCCGGGACCATGGTGCTGGAGACGACGTGGGCCACCCCGGCGGGCTGGGCCGTGGTCCGTGATGTCCTGCTGGTCGGGCCGTGGCGTCATGACGCACGCAGATCGAGTACCCACGCCCGGGTGCCCACTGATCACAGCGCGGAGCGCGTACTGCTGCGGACGGTGCGGTGCCTGAACGGGTGGATCGATTTCCTCCTGGAGTGCGAGCCGGCCTTCGACTACGGCCGCCAGCCCGGCGTATGGCGATACACCGGAAGCGGGTACTCCGAGGCGGAAGTCGTGGTGGGCCAGGACGAGCCGCAGTTCCGGCTGACCACCGACCTGAACCTGGGCTTCGAGGGGCCGCGGGCGATCGCACGGCGCCGCCTGACCGCCGGGGAGCAGGTCTTCTGCGCGATGTCGTGGGGTGACGGCTCTCCGCCCACCACCTTCGCCGAGGCTCACCAGCGGCTGACCGCCACGGCGGATTTCTGGCACGGCTGGATCAGCCGGGGCAATTTCCCCGATCACCCGTGGCGCAAGTACCTGCAGCGGTCCGCGCTGACGCTCAAGGGCCTGACCTACGCGCCGACCGGGGCGCTGCTCGCCGCCGCGACCACGTCGCTGCCGGAGACCCCGGGCGGGGACCGGAATTACGACTACCGCTACACCTGGCTGCGGGATTCGACGTTCATGCTCTGGGGCCTGTACACCCTGGGCTTTGACCGGGAGGCGAACGACTTCTTCTACTTCATGACCGATCTCGCCGAACAGGACGCCGACCTGCAGATCATGTACGGGATCGGCGGCGAGCGGGAACTGACCGAGCAGGTCCTTGATCATCTGTCCGGCTATGACGGCGCCCGCCCGGTCCGCATCGGCAACGGCGCCTGGGATCAGCGCCAGCATGACGTCTGGGGCGTTCTGCTGGACTCCTTCTACCTGCACACGCGTTCGGGCGATCACCTGGACGCGCGCCGCTGGCCGATGCTGGTGCGTCAGGTTGAGGCCGCCATCGAGCACTGGCGAGAACCCGATCAGGGCCTATGGGAGGTCCGCGGCCCCGCTCAGCATTTCACCGCGTCCAAGGTGCTGTGCTGGGTGGCGGTGGACCGCGGCGCGAAGCTGGCCGCGCTGCGCGGTGACGAGACGCACGCATCCGACTGGCGCCAGGTGGCCGACGAGATCCGCGCCGACGTCTGCGCCCACGGGACCGATGAGCGCGGGGTCTTCTGCCAGCATTACGAAACCACCGCCTTGGACGCGTCGGCGCTGCTCATCCCCCTGCTCGGGTTCCTTCCCCCGGACGACGAGCGGGTGCGATCGACCGTGCTGGCCATCGCCGACGAGCTCACCGAGGATGAGCTCGTCCTGCGGTACCGGGTCGAGGAGACCGACGACGGCTTCAGCGGCGAGGAGGGAACGTTCACCATCTGCTCGTTCTGGCTGGTGTCGGCGCTGACCGAGATCGGGGAGCTGGACCGCGCCCGGGCACTGTGCGAGAAGCTCTTGTCCTACGCCACCCCGCTGTTCTTGTACGCCGAGGAGATCGACCCGCATTCCGGGCGCCACCTCGGGAACTTCCCGCAAGCCTTCTCCCATCTGGCGCTCATCAACGCCGTCATGCACCTGATCAGGGCGGACGAGCAGCTCAGCGCCGAAGCTCTGGCCGGATCCGGCCATGAGCGCTGAGGCCAGCCTGCTGGTCGTCGGCGGAGGGCCGGCCGGGATCACCGCGGCCATGCAGGGCCGCGAGCTCGGCGCGCAGGTGACCCTGCTCGAATCGGGCCAGATCGGCGGGACCAGCCTCAATCGCGGCCCGGCGCCGGTGCGGACGCTGGCGCGCGCGGCCCGGCTGGCGCGCGACTGGTCCTCCTGGGCGACGTTCGGCCTGGAGGGGCCCCCGCCGGTCCCGAACCTCCCGGCCGCCATGGCCAACAGCGAACGGGTGGCCCGCTACGCCCACGACAAGAAGGACATAGCCGGCCATCTGCGCCGGCACGGGATCGACCTGGTGGAGGACCTCGGCCCGGTCGGCTTCGCCGACCCGCACACGCTGGCCGCCGGCCCGCGGACCTGGTCCGCCGACCGCATCATCGTGGCCGTCGGCGGTCACGCGGGCAGGCTCGGGATTCCCGGTGCCGAGCTCGCGCTCACCTACGAGGACATCCCGTCGCTGACCAGCCTCCCCGGCCGGGTCGCGGTCGTCGGTGGCGCCGACACCGGCTGCCAGATGGCATCCATTTTCGATGACTTCGGGGCCAGCGTGGCCTTGTTCGAGGCCGGCCCCAACATCGTCCCGGCGGCCGACGCCAGCGTGTCGGCCGAGCTTATCCGCGCCTTCCGCGCCCGGAACATTGACGTGCACACGGAGACGCTGGTCGAGGCGCTCAGCATCGACGGCGATGCCATCCGCGTGGACTACCGCAGCGGCACGGCCCGCGACCACCTGATCGCCGACGCCGTCTTCTTCGCCGTTGGCTGGCCCGCCAACGTCGGCCACCTGGGCTTGACCGCCGCCGGGGTGCACGCCACGCCCGCCGCGGTCCCTGTCGATGACTACCTGCGGACCAACGTCGAGCACATCTTCGCGGCCGGCGACGTCAACGGCCGGTCGATGGTCGTGCAGACGGCCAGGATGGAGGGCCGGATCGCGGCCACCAACGCAATCCTGGGGGCCACCAGGAAGGCCAGCTACGACGTGGTCCCCAGCGGCAGCTTCACCGACCCCGAATACGGCAGGGTAGGCCTCACCGAGGCCCAGGCGGCAGAGCAGCACGACGTGGCCGTGGGCATCGCCCGCTACGACGACCTGCTCCGGCCCGTCGCGGACGGCCGCCCCGACGGGTTCTGCAAGCTGATCGCGGACCGGCGGACACACACCATCCTCGGCGGTCACGTGCTCGGCGAGTACTCAGCCGAGACCGTCCAGACGGTCGCCGCGTGCATGGCGGCCGGCATGACCATCGAGCACGTCGCCGAACTCCAGCTCGCGTACCCCACGTTCACCGAGGGCGTCAGCATGGCCGCGCAGAAGATCTGCCGGGCCCTCGGCATCGGGAGTTTCCCGCAGGTCTGGAGCTTTCTGGGGCCGGACGACTGATCGGCAGGCTGGCCAGGACGGAAAGGCGCCCGGGACGGCGCTTACAGATAGTCCCTCTTCCGCATCCACACCAGGGTGGCCCAGCCCCAGATCGGCGGCAGGTAGGAAGAGAACAAGCGCTGGATGAAGACCGCGGCGGTGGCATCGGCCTCCGAGACACCGGCGGCGGTGAGGCCGAGGATCATGCCCGCTTCCACCACGCCCAGGCCGCCGGGCGTGGGCGAGACGCCGCCGATCGTGGCGGCCAGCATGATGACCACGATCAGGACGGGCAGCCTGAGATGATCGTTGAAGGCGCGCAGCGAAACGGACAGGGCCATGGCCACGAACAGCTCCTGGGCAAACGAGCCGCCCAGCAGCAGCACCAGCTTGCGCGGCGAACTGCCTATCGCTTTAAGGTTGCTCCAGATGTCACGGAGCTTGGGACGCGCCTTGTCGGCGGCCAGCTTCCTGAGCCTGGGCACGGCCAGGACCAGGCCGACCGCCAGGGCGGCCAGCACCACGATGGCCAGGATGATCCAGACCAGCTTGGAGTGGCCGCCGGATTCGGGGGTGACCTCGAAGTGGATGGCCCCCCAGGCGAACGGCAGCGAAACCAGCAGCAGCACCCCCTTCGCGATCCAGCTGGAGGTGGCCATGATGGCGCCCGAGCTCAAGGCCACCGAGGGGTCGTAGCCCTGTTTCTGGTAGAAGCGCACCCGGGTGGCGAAGACCGCCGCGGTCCCGCCGGCCAGGGCGCTGAATGACTTGGCGACCTCGACGGCCACCGTCCGCCCGAGCGGAAGGGGACCGGACACGCTGCCGATGCCTTCGACGGCCGAGGCCAGGTAGGCCGCCTGGGCCAGGATGAACGCCATGACGACCCAGAGCCATTCGGCCCCGATCACGGTGTCGAAGGACTGGGAGACGTCGATGAGCACGCCGATCAGGGCCCAGCCGCCGATGAGCGTGCCGATGATCATGATCAGCGTCGGCCAGCTCACCCGGCGCGGCTCGACCAGCGTGGGCACGTCGATCGACTTGTCCCGGGCCGCGCGCTGCCGGACATCCTCCAGCAGTCCGCGCTGGCCTCGCAGGCTCCGGCCGAGCGCGGGGTCCAGCGCCGGGCGGTGCAGATGCCTGAGGGCGCCTTCGAGCATCGCCGGCTCCAGGCACCGCGCCGCGGAGGCGGCGGCTCGTTCGGCGCCGACCGCCACCGCCGTCGCCGCCATGGCGCCGGCCAGGTCACGATCGAGCTGGTCCGGCGAAGCGCTGGCCGAGACGTTGCGGAAGTCCGTCACCACGACATGCTCCGCGGCCGTGTCGATCAGCAGCGCATCACCGCTGATCGCGCCGTGCGCGATCCGCGCCCGGCGCAGGGTCAGAAGCTGCCGGTACAGGTCATCAAGGGTGGCGTCGCTGATATCGGCGGCGTCGGCATCCGACAGGGCCGTCCCGGCCGGCCGCCGGTAGACGAGCAGCGCGTCCCTGGACGGTCCCGCGGTTCCCGCCTCGACGACCTCGGGCACGGCGACGCCCGCCTGGCCCGCCCGCAGGGTGAGGAACGCCTCGTGCTCGACCTGCTGAAGGCGGGTAATCGTGAGGCTTGGCCCGGAGTCGCGGTACAGCAGGAACCGGCCCGCCTTGGTGAGGAGCCGGGCGTCGGCCGCATCCCGGCCGTAGACCTCGATCCCGAGGCGGCCGGGCGAAGCGGCTCCGTTCAGCTCGGAGGCCTCGTACCTCGCTACCCCCCAGACCTGCCTCCTGCTCGGGTGCACGTCGGTCGAGCGGATGCCGAGCTCGGCCAGCAGCAGCTGGACATCACCGGACCGAAGGCAGGCCGAGGGGTGAGCCGAAGATGAGCCGGACCACCGCCGTCGTCCCCCAGCCGATGGCCAGGCTGCCCAGCACGTTGACCGGCAGCCCGTGACCCCCCACGGCTGAGGCCAGAGCGACCAGGGCGATGAAGATCTCGATGAGGCGCTGCACGCCTCGGGCCAGGTAGGGCAACGCCGCCGTGGCGACCGCCATGAACAAGGCGATCTGCAGGACCGGGAAACTCAGGTAATAACCGTGGATCACCACCCCGCTCGGTCTCCCGCCCTGGCGGCCGAGCACCAGGACCAGGATCCCGCTCACCACCGCCGTGCCGGCCACGCTCAGCGCAATGTCGCGCGCGATCACCCAGCGGCGCGCGACCAGGGCCAGCAGGACCAAGACGATCGCCACGCCGTACGAGCCAGCCTGGTAAACCACCGTGACCAGCCAGGTGATGCTGCGCGGCGGCGGATTGAGGACCTGGGCGACGGCCCGGTCGATGCGGGAGTCGTAGTGGATGACCAGCACGCAGCACACCAGGGCCAGGACAGCCAGCGCCAGCCGGACCCCGTCGCTCCCGCGCCGGCGCCGCTGGCCGTCGCCGACCGGAGCGAAGACCGCCGCGCGCCAGTCGCGCAGGAGCTGCCGCTCGGGAACAGAGCCCGTGCTCGCTATGAGATCTTCAGCCACATGCGACCAGCTGCCACTGGATTATCCGGCGTGCCTGGCTATCGGACCGGCGCTCCCTCGTCGTGGTGCCGCGGCGCGGGCGGCGCCGAAATGGCCCGCCGGATGAGGAAGGCCCCGATGACCTCGAAGAGGCCGATGACGACGAACCAGATCCCGAGCAGGGTGGCGAGCACCGTCACGGACGAAATGGGGTCGGCGACCACGATGATCCCCGCGATCAGGCTGACGATGCCGAAGAAGATCCACCAGCCACGCCCCTCACGGGAGCCCGCGCCCGCGCCCATGAGCGCGGACAGCCCCGAGACGATCCAGGTCAGGCCCACGACCAGGCCGATGACGGCCACGGTCAGGTTCAGGTGACGGATCAGCAGCACGCCGATGACGACGTACAGCAGGCCGGCGATACCCAGCCAGACGCGGTGCCGCTCGGCACGGTCGAACACCCGTATCAGGTGGAAGATCCCCGAGATGATCATGAGGATGCCGAGCAGGACGGCGATCACAGCGAGCGAGCCGGACGGGCGGAAGCTCACGATCAGCCCGAGTATCACCGTCACCACGCCCAGGAACAGCGTCGCCTGCCACGTGCTAGCCGCGAGGACTGCCGCGGGAACTTCTTCGTCTTCTTCCGGGTCCATGAACCGTCTCCTCGATCCTTACCCGCCGGGCAGCGCGGGCGCCGGCCGCGCCCGCGGCGAGGGCGATGCCCACACCGCCGCCACGGCATGATACTGCTCCGGGTGCCCGGCCGGCGGCCTCACCCCTGGCGAGTGAGAGGCGGCTCCGGCGCGGTCCCGTTTGGCCGGGTTCCGCATCGTTCATCCGCGGCGGGTGAGGCAGGCCGCCCGCCGGGCGGACGATGATGGTCATGGGCTCAGCCCGTTCGTGCCAGGACATGTCCGCTTGCCGCGGGAAACTTGCCGCGGGAAAGGAGCCCAAGATGGCCGAGGCCGGGTCGGCCGTGACTGAGCTCGACGAAACGGCCTGGATCGATGTGTCGGTGACCGTCCGGCACGGCATGGCCCACTGGCCCGACAACCCGCCCATCGTCATGCAGCGATCGATGGATATCGGACTCGGTCATGACTGCAACCTGTCCCATCTGGCCATGGGCGTGCACAGCGGCACGCACATCGACGGGCCGGTGCACTTCATCCACGAAGCGGCCGGGGTGGACGAGATGCCGCTGGCGGCGACGATGGGCCCGGCCCGGGTCATCGAGATCACCCATCCCCGTGAGGTCACGGCCGACGAGCTGCGCGGGCACTCGCTCCGGCCTGGTGAACGGGTACTGTTCCGGACCTCGAACTCACCCCGGTGCTGGCAGAGCGACCAGTTCGTCGAGGACTTCGTGTACATCTCCGAGCAGGCCGCCGGCTATCTGGCCGAAACGGGAGTCAGGACGGTCGGGATCGACTACCTGTCGGTGGGCGGGTACCACGCCGACGGGGCGAAGATCCACCGCATCCTGCTCGCGGCGGGCATCTGGATCATCGAGGGCCTTGACCTGACGGCCGTGCGGGCCGGCCAGTACGAAATGATCTGCCTGCCGGTCAAGCTGCACGGCAGCGACGGGGCGCCGGCCCGGGCCATCCTGCGGCCCATCGCTCACGGTCACCTGGAGATGACATGAAAGCCGTCGCGGTGTTTCCCGGCTCTCGTCAGGTCAAGGTCATCGAGCAGGAAGATCCCCGGCTCATCGAGCCGGACCAGGTCATGTTGCGGATGCTGGACGTCGGCATCTGCGGCACCGACAAGGAGATCTGCTCCTTTGAGTACGGCACGCCGCCGGCCGGAGACGATCACCTGGTGATCGGCCACGAGTCACTGGCCGAGGTCGTGCAGGCGGGCCCGGCCGTGGAACGGCTCCGGGTGGGAGATCTCGTCGTGCCGTCGGTGCGCCGCCCCTGTCCCCATCCCGGCTGCCTGGCCTGCCGTTCCGGGCACCAGGACTACTGCTACACCGGCGACTTCCGCGAGCGCGGCATCAAGGAAGCCCACGGCTACATGGCCGAGTACGCCGTCGACCATGAGCGGTACATGAACCTGGTACCTGCGGATCTGCGGGAGATCGCGGTGCTGGCCGAGCCGCTGACCATCGCCGAGAAGGCGCTCGCGCAGATTTTCTGGATGATGCAGAATCGCCCGCCCTGGCTCGATCCGCAGACACCCCGCCAGGAGCGCGGCCGGGGGCTGTCAGCCCTGGTGCTCGGTATCGGGCCGGTCGGGCTGCTGGGAGCGATGACGCTGGCCACGGCCGGGTTCACCACCTACGTCTACTCACGCGAGCTGCCGCCCAATCCGCGGATCGACCTGGTCGCCGGCATCGGCGCGACGTACGTCTCCAGCCAGAGCGCGGCGTTCGGCGACCTGGCCGCGCAGATCGGCAACATCGACCTGGTCTACGAGGCGGTCGGGCATTCCCATTTCGCCCTGCAGGCGTTGCAGGTGCTGGGCACCAACGGCATCTTCGTGCTGACCGGGGTCCCCGGGCTGCAGGCGTTCATCGAGGCCGATCCGGCTCGTCTCATGCGGGACATGGTGCTGAAGAATCAGGTGCTGCTGGGCACGGTCAACGCCGGGCCGGACGACTTCGAGGCCTCGCTGCGAGATCTCGATTCCTTCCGGCAGCGCTGGCCCGCGGTGGTATCGACGCTCATCGCCGGCCGCTACCCGGCCGAGCAGGCCGCAGAGCTGATCCTGGGCAGGCCGACGGGCATCAAGAGCGTGATCACCTTCGAGTTAGCTGGGCCTAGGCGTAGCGGCGGACGGCATCGGCCAGGCCGCGCAGGGGACCGCCGACGGTGACGACGGCCAGGTAGGTGGCCAGGCGCCACAGTTCCCGGCGGTCGGCGAATCCGGGGGCGATGGGCGCGATGTCCCGGTAGGCGGCGAACAGGTCGGCGGGCACGGGCTGGAAGAAGTCGACCTGAGCGAGGTCGATCTCAGGGTGGCCGAAGTAGGGGCATGCGTCGATCACGACCGGGCCCGCGGCGGTGCTGATGAAGTTGTTCTGCTGCGCGTCTCCGTGCAGGAGCGAGGGCTGCGGGTCGGGACCGGACAGGGCGGGCAGCCGTTCGGCGATCCGGGCCACGCCGGCGGCCAGGTCCGCGGGGAGGTGACCCGAGTCGGTCGCCGCGCGCAGCAGCGGGATGAGGCGACGCTCGCGGTAGAAATCGGGCCAGGTCGCAGCGGGCCGGTTGTCCTGGGGCAGCGGGCCGAAGAAGTTGCCTTGGCCGAATCCGAACTGGGCGTCCCGGACCTGGTGGACGGTGGCCAGGAGATGGCCGATGGATCGCCAGTCGCGGGGCTGGCGGGCGGCGGGCAGGCGCTCGGGCAGCGCTTCGAAGAGCAGCAGCGCGCCGCCGGGCAGGTCGATGAGGCCGCCGGCGACGGGCTCGGGAGTCGGGATGCCCGCACGCTGACGAAGGAAGCGCAGCCCGGCTAGCTCCGCGGTGAACTGCTCCCGGGCCGGACCGAGCTTGGCGAAGATCGAGAGCCGCCGGCCGTGGAAGATCCCGCATGGATGGGAGGAGCGTTCGTCCAGGCTGGTGAAGCCGTGGCTGCGCCAGGGACGGCCGAGGTGCGCGCGGGCCGCGCGCTCGATCCGCGCGACGATGGCCGGATCGAGCAGCGGGTGCGGCGCCGGGCGGTTCACCCGGCGCGGGCGGGCGGGCTGTGGCTGTACAGGACCTTGGTGCGGTCGGGGTTCCAGGCGGTGGTCGTCCCGTCCTGGTTCAGCACCAGGGTCCAGCCCCAGCGGTGGATGACGATCTGGTGGTGGTAGCTGCACAGCAGCACGCAGTCGGTGAGGCTGGTAGCGCCGCCGTGGGCCAGGTGCCTGACGTGGTGGACCTGGCAGGCGGCGGCGGGCTGGTGGCAGCCGCCGGGCCACCGGCACTTGCGGTCCCGCAGGATGACCGCGTTGCGGATCCCGGGCGGGATGGCCTTGCTGAACCCGATGTCCAGCGGCAGGCTCGGCCCGGCCAGCCGGCCGCCGAACTGGCGGGTGCGCAGGAACGAGGCCAGGCCGCCGGGGCCCGACAGGAGGTCGGCCGCCTTGCCGATGATGGCCCGCTCGATCGCCTCCCGGGACATGGCGGTGAGCTGGTCCAGGCCGCTTGGCGCGGCGGGGGGCTGATTGGAGGCGGCCGCGGCGGCGGGGGGCTGACTGGCGGGGGCTGGCGCGGCGGCGGGGGGCGATCCGGGAGGCGAGGCAGAGTCATGGGTGTGGCCGGCCAGTTGCAGGCACAGGCGGACCAGGTCGTCCAGGGCGCCGGGGTCGATGTTGCCGGTGACGACGGGGGTGATGGTGGCGTCGCAGGCTACGGCGCGGGCGGCGTCGCCGCTGAGCCAGGCGCCGCCGTCGCTGCCGGTGCCGCCTTCGGTTTGGGCGCGGTGGGCGGCCCACCGGATCCGCATCTCGGTGATCCACTCGGTTTCCAGCAGGGACCCGTCGTCCCGGGCCCGCAGCTCGGCCAGGGAGATGTGCGCCCACGCCTTGACCGGCTGCCCGGCCCGGCCGGGCAGCAGGCCGGAGGCGGCCAGCCGGCGCATGGCCTCTTGCAGCGCGTCGTGGTAGCGCTGTTCGCGGGTGCGGGTGTCCTCGGCGCCCATCGGGGCGGCCAGCGATTCCAGTACCGCGGTGACCACGGCGGCGCATTCGGGGGTCAGGTCCCCGGAGATGACCCCGGCGCCGGCGAACGTGGTCTGCACCCGGAGCTGGCGGTCCTCGAACGCGGGTTCCGGGTCGTCGTCGTCGGCGGGCAGGGACCGGGCGTAGATCTCGGCGGCCAGGCCGGCCAGGTCGTCCTTGGCGGCCCCGGCCCGGGCCGCGGCGAGCAGGATCTCATCGGCGGCCGGGCGGCAGCTCGGCGGGGAGCTGGCCGGTCCAGCCGCAGATGATCCGGGCCATCGATTCGGTCACCGCGGTGCCCTCGGCCAGCGCGAGGGCGACCTGCGGGTGGGCCATGACCCGGCGGGACCAGCCCAGCAGGCCCAGGGCCGCGCCCTTGGTCACCTTGGTGCGGTGGATCAGCCAGGCGGTGGGACTGTAGTCGGCGTCCTCGGCTGTAGCCCTGGCCGGTGGTGAACGCGGCCAGGAACCAGGCCCGCGCCGCGGTGGCGATCGCGCCGGCCTGCTCGAAGGCCTGCAGGCACTCGGCCTGGACCTGAGCGGCCAGCGTGGTCGGGTCGGCCGCGGCCAGGTAGCTCAGGCCGGCCAGGACCATGTCCATCGCCTCGGCGGTGCTCGCGGGAGGGACGGCGTCGCTCACGGGGGTCCGCACCTCCTTTTGCCGGGGCGTGCAGGCCGGATCGTCAGGCCAGAAAGATCTTTTGGTATTTTATTCGAGTCTAACCGGCAGCACTGACATTTTCGGGTTACAGCGTGCGCAGGTACTCGGCAAAACGGTCGAGGGAGGTCAGGAACCCGGCCCGGTTTTCGGGGCTGAGGGCGTAGGCCGGGACGTTCGCCTGGTGAATGCGGACCTCGGTGCGGGTGCCGGCCAGGTCGGTGAAGGTGGAGGTGGTGACCATGCCGGTGCCGGGCTCGGACCACACGATCCGCTCCGGCGCGACGATCTCGAGGTAGACGGCGCGCATGGTGTACGAGGAGCCGTCGGCGTCGCTGACCATCAGGGCTTCGAAGACGCCGCCGGGGCGCGGGTCGACGGTGATCCCGTCCAGCGGCGTGGTCGTGCCGGCCGGGCCCCAGAAGTGGGTCAGGTGCTCCGGCTCGAGCATGCAGCGGAAGACGAGCTCGCGCGGGGCGTCGAAGACCCTGGTGTAGGTGAGTTCGGCTTCGTCACTCATCGCCGGCGCCCTGGAGGTCACGCAGGTGCGCCTCGAGCTTGTCGAAGCGCTCGGACCAGACCCGGCGGTTGGTCTCGATCCAGTCGGCGGCCGCGTCCAGGGACTCGCGTTCCAGGTGGCAGGGGCGGAACTGGGCGCGGCGGGTGCGTGAGATGAGCCCGCACTGCTCCAGCACCTTCAGGTGCTTGGAGATGCCGGGCAGGGTCATGTCGAACGGCTCGGCCAGCTCGTTGACGGTGGCATCGCCGGTGGCCAGGCGGGCCAGGATGGCCCGGCGGGTCGGGTCGGCCAGGGCGGCGAAGGTGGCGTCGAGCCGGTCATCGACGGGCGTCATCGGTCAGGCGGACAGGAACGCGGTCAGGACGGGGGCGAGCGCGGCGGGGTCGACGTTGTGGTCCTGGCCGTCCAGGGCGCGCAGCTCGGCGTGCGGGAAAGCGCCGGCCAGGGTCCGGGCGGTCTGGGGCATGAAGGGCATGCTGGCGGTTCCGTACATGACCAGCGCCGGGATGCTCAGCCGAGCGGCCCTGGCCACCGGGACGGATGCGTCCCGGCCCATGACGCCGGCGTGGTCATAGGCGAGCGTGGGCCCGAGGGCTTCCATGCCGGGCCAGAAGGGCGCCTGGCGCATGGCCGCCACCTGATCGGCGGGCGTGCCGACCAGCGTGATGAACAGGGCGACGGCGTCGCCCCGGCGGTTCTCGGCCAGGGCGACGGCGAGCTGGTCGAGGTAGGCGGCCCAGGCCTCGGCGAAGGCGGGGTCGTCGTTGTACGGGGCCTCGTACATGGCCAGCCTGGCGACCTTGGGGCCGAGCTGGACGGCAGCGTCCAGGGCCAGGCAGCCGCCGGAGGAGTGCCCGTAGAGAGCGGCGGGCTGACCAGCCAGGTCGATCAGGGCCTCGATGTCCTCGATCTCGCGGGCTTCGGCATAGGGCTGGGTGTCGCCGCTGCCGCCGCGGCCGCGGCGGTAGTAGTTGAGCACGGTGACGTGCTCGGCGAGCAGACTGGTCAGCTGGGCCTTGTTCTCGTTGTCGGGAGTGGACAGGGCGCCGTCGACGGTGATCAGCACGGGGCCATGGCCCTGCCTGGTGTAGGCAATAGGCGTTCCGTCAGCTGAGGTGACTGTTTCCATGACGGTTAATTTACTTATTGGTTAGTTAGCTGTCAAGTTAAATTGAATTTGCCGGGGAATGTCGGGGGCCGGAGGTACGGTGAGCGGGTGCTCGAGTCGTTCCATCCCGCGGTGCGTGCCTGGTTCGGGCGGCGGTTCCCGGCGGGGCCGACCGAGCCGCAGGCGGGCGGGTGGACGGAGATCGCCGCGGGCCGGCACACGCTGATCGCGGCGCCAACCGGGTCGGGCAAGACGCTGGCGGCCTTCCTGGTGTGCATCGACCGCCTTTATCGTGCCTCGGCGGGCGCTGAGGCGGTGCCAGCAGAGACGGGGCCAACAGAGGCGGGGCCAGCCGTGGTGTACGTGTCGCCGCTGAAGGCACTGGCCACGGACATCCAGCAGAACCTGGAGGCGCCGCTGCGGGAGATCGCGGCGGTGGCCGGGGAGCTGGGGCTGGCCGCGCCGGTGATCCGGGTGGCGGTCCGGACCGGCGACACGACCGCCGCCGAGCGGGCCGCCATGCTCAAGAACCCGCCCGACATCCTCATCACCACCCCGGAGTCGCTGTTCCTGCTGGTGACGGCGGAGCGGAGCCGGGCCATGCTGCGCAGCACCCGGACGGTGATCGTGGACGAGATCCACTCCGTGGCCGGGAACAAGCGCGGCTCGCACCTGGCCCTGACCCTGGAGCGGCTGGCGCATGTGGCCGACGAGCCGGTGCAGCGGGTGGGCCTGTCGGCCACGGTGCGGCCGATCTCGGCGGTGGCGCGCCTGCTGGTCGGCGCGGGCGAGGACCGCGACAACCCGGACGGGACCCCGCGGTGCGCGATCGTCGGCTCCGGGCACCGCAGGCAGCTCGACCTGACGCTGGAGATTCCCGACGACGAGCTCGGCGCGGTGCCGGCCGGCGAGCAGATGGCGCAGATCCTGGACCGGATCGCCGAGCACGTGACCGGGCAGCGGACCACGCTGGTGTTCGTCAACACCCGGAGCATGGCCGAGCGGGTCGCCCATGAGCTGGGCGAGCGCCTGGGCGCTGCGCTGCCAGCCCCGGGGGGCGGCCCCCCGGAACCCCTCGGTGAGGGTGCGTTGGTCGCCGCGCATCACGGGTCGCTGTCCAAGGGGCGCAGGCAGCGGGTCGAGGCCCGGCTGCGGGCCGGCGACCTGCGCGCCCTGGTGGCCACGGCCTCGCTGGAGCTGGGCATCGACATCGGGCCGGTGGAGCTGGTGTGCCAGATCGGCTCGCCGCGCAGCATCGCCACGTTCCTGCAGCGGGTGGGCCGGTCCAACCACACGCGCTCGGGGACGCCGCGCGGGTTCCTGTACCCGACGACCCGCGATGAGCTGGTGGAGTGCGCCGCGCTCATGCGCGGCGTGCGGCGCGGGCGGCTGGACGCCATCGTCATCCCGGAACGGCCGCTGGACATCCTGGCCCAGCAGCTGGTGGCCGAGTCGGCGGCCGAGCAGTGGGCCGCAGAAGAGTTCCTTGAGCTGGCCCGGCGGGCAGCGCCGTTCCAGGACCTGACCCGGGAGGACTTCGACGACGTCACGGAGCTGCTGTCCGAAGGGATCCGGACCGGCCGGGGGCGGCGGGCCTATTACCTGCACCGGGACCAGGTCAACGGGACGGTGAAGGGCCGGCGCGGGGCCCGGCTGGCCGCGCTGACCTCGGGCGGGGCCATCCCCGAGCTGGGTGACTTCCGGGTCGTGGCCGAGCCGGACGAGATGCAGATCGGCTCGGTGCACGAGGAGTGGGCGGTGGAAAGCAGGCCCGGCGACGTGTTCCTGCTCGGCACGCACTCCTGGCGTATCCGCCGGGTCGAGCCGGGCACGGTCCGGGTGGTCGACGCGCACGGGGCGCCGCCGTCGGTGCCGCACTGGCAGGGCGAGGCCCCCGGGCGGACCCGGGAGCTGTCCGAGGAGGTCTCGGCGCTGCGCCAGGCGGTCGCGGACCGCTCGCCGGCGGACGGGCGGGCCTGGCTGGAGTCCGAGTGCGGGATCGGGCCGGCCGCGGCGGACACGATCGTCGGCTACCTGCAGGCCGGGCTGGCCGCGCTAGGCTGCCTGCCGACCATGGACGCCATCATCCTGGAGCGGTTCTTCGACGAGGCCGGCGGCATGCAGCTGGTCGGGCACGCACCGTTCGGGGCGCGGGTGAACAGGGCGTTCGGCCTGGCGCTGCGCAAGCGGTTCTGCGTGACGTTCGACTTCGAGCTGCAGGCCGCGGCCAGCGACAACGCGATCCTGCTGTCGCTCGGGCCGCAGCACAGCTTCCCGCTGGAGGCCGTACCGCGGTTCCTGGCCTCGGCCTCGGTGGAACAGGTGGTGCGGCAGGCGGTGCTCACCTCGCCGCTGTTCGCGGCGCGCTGGCGATGGAACCTCAACACCTCGCTGACCGTGCTGCGGATGCGCGGCGGCCGGAAGAACCCGCCGGCCATCCAGCGGATGGAGGCCGACGACCTGATGGCGGCGGTGTTCCCGACGCTGGCCGCCTGCCAGGAGAACGTGGCGCCGGGCCCGATCGAGATCCCCGATCACCCGCTGGTCCGGCAGACGCTCGAGGACTGCCTGCACGAGGCGATGGACATCGAGGGCTTGCGGGAGCTGGTGGCCGGGATCGAGGCGGGGCGGATCAAGGTGATCGTGCGGGACACCACGGAACCTTCGGTGCTGGCGCACGAGATCCTGAACGGGCCGCCGTACACCTACCTGGACGACGAGACGGAGGCCGGGAACCGGCGCAGCCGGCAGGTGCAGCTCCCCCGCGGGCTGCCGGTGGACGCCCACGACCTGGCCCGGCTGGATCCCTCCGCGATCGCGCGGGTGGCGGAGCAGGTGCGGCCTGCGCCGCGGGATCTTGATGAGCTGCATGATCTGCTGATGACGCTGTTCGTCATGCGGCCGGTGGCTTCGTGGGAGGACTGGTTCGACGCGCTGGCGGCGGCCGGGCGGGCGGGTTCGCTGACGGCGCCGGACGGGGTGCTGTGGTGTGCGACCGAACGGCTCGGGGTGCTTGCTGGCCTGTTTCCCGGTCTGCTCTCTGGCGGTTTGCTCCCCGGCGGTTTGCTCCCCGGCGCGGGCGAGGGCCCTTGGCCGGCCTCGAGGCCGATGGAGCCGGAGGCCGTGGCGGCGGAAATGCTCCGGGGGCACCTCGACGTGTCCGGGCCGTGCACCGCCGCGGGCCTGGCCCAGGCCACGGGCCTGGGGGTGTCCGACGTGTCGCTGGCCCTGGTCCGGCTGGAGACGGAGGGGTTCGCGCTGCGGGGCCACTTCACCGACCCGGACGGGACTGGGGAGGAGTGGTGCGCGCGGCGGGTGCTGACCCGGATCCACGCTTACACCCGGCAGCGGAAACGGCGCGAGGTCGAGCCGGTGACGGCCCAGGATTTCATGCGGTTCCTGCTGCGCTGGCAGCACGTCACCCCGGACACCATGCGCGAGGGCAGCCGGGGCGTGCTGGCCGTGGTCGAGCAGCTGCAGGGCTTCGAGCTCGCGGCCGGCGCCTGGGAGAAAGCCGTCCTCCCGGCCCGGGTCACCGGCTACCGCAAGGAATGGCTGGACGAGGTGGGCCTGGACGGCGGGGTGGCCTGGGGCCGGCTGTCGCTGCGGTCGGAGACTCCCGAGACAGCGGAGCTGCCCAGCCGGGGGCTGACGCCGTCCCGGGCCACGCCGATCACGCTGATGATCCGGGACGACCTGCCCTGGCTGCTGGCCACGGCGCGCGGGTCTGCGGCTGCGGCCTGGCCCGGGCCGGGACGGACCCGGGACGTGCTCGACGCGCTGACCGAGCGGGGCGCGCTGTTCCAGACCGACCTGGCCTCGGTGACCGGGCGGCTGCCGGGCGAGATCGAGGACGCGCTGTGGGACGGCGTGGCCCGGGGGCTGCTCACCGCGGACGGCTTCCGGGCCGTGCGGTCCCTGTTCGCGCAGCGCTCGCTGGCGGCCACGGCGCTCGGGCGGCACCGGCTGCGCCGCGGCGGCCAGCTCGCCTCCCGGACGGCGGGCCGATGGTCGCTGCTGCCCTCGCCGCTGCCGGACTGCGACCCCGACGAGCTGGCCGAGGCGGTCGCGGAGCAGCTGGCCGTGCGGTGGGGCGTGGTGTTCAGGGACCTGCTGGCCCGGGAGAACATCGCGGTGCCGTGGCGGGAAATGCTGTGGGCGTTCCGCCGGATGGAAGCGCGCGGCACGGTGGCCGGCGGGCGGTTCGTCCACGGGTTCAGCGGCGAGCAGTTCGCGCACCCGGACGCGGTGGGCCTGCTGCGCGAGATCAGGAAGCGCGCGCGGGACGGCGAGACGGTCCGGCTGTCGGCCGCGGATCCGCTGAACCTGGTCGGCATCGTGCTGCCCGGCCCGCGCGTCCCGGCGGTGGCGGCGCATACGGTGACGTACACCGACGGGGCGGTGGCGTCGTCGCTGGCCGGCCTGACCGCCTAAACCCCTGGGATGTCTAGGCCGGGAAGGCGGCCGTGGCCAGGACCGTGCCGGTGGTGGTGACCAGCCGGGCGCCGGTCACCGGGCCGCTGGTGGCCGGGACGGGGCTGCCCCAGTAGCCGTAGCCGCCGGACAGCTGGAACGACCCGACCGTGGTGACGTGCCCGTCCGAGCCCTCGACCTGGCAGAGCACAGTGCCGTTGTCCACGGAGCCGATGTCCACAGACATGTACAGCCATCGGGAATCGCCGTTGTAGAAGTAGATGTGGCCCGCCGTCTGGTGGCTGGCGGTCAGCAGCGGCGCGGAGCTCAGCGGCGACGCGACCGGGGAGGAGGTGGCACCGTGCAGGCCCCAGCCGCCCAGGCCCGCCACGACGACGGCCGCGGCGACGGCCGCGGTGGCCAGGATCCGGCGCGGGCGACTCGCCCAGCCGCGGCCCGATCGGCCACTTCCCGGCTGGCGGCCGGTCCAGCCAGCCCTGATCCAGTCGGCCAGTCTCCAGCCGGCCAGTCTCCGGCCGAAACGGCGCGCCGGGCTGAGCGGCCGGGCCGGGGCCGGGGCCGGCGCGCCGAGGCCGAGCCGGTCCATGACCCGGGTCTCGAAGCCCGCCGGCGGCTCGATGGCGGGCAGCAGCCCCACCAGTTCCTCCCCGGTGACCGTCAGCAGGCGGACGTTCTCGCGGCACGCGTCGCACCGTTCGAGGTGGGCCAGCGCACGGGCGCGCTCGCGCCCGGTCAGGACGCCGAGCGCCAGCTCGGCGGCGACGTCGCCGAACTCGGCGCAGCTCATGTCGTTGACCTCACTCATCACCCACCTCCTCGTCGAGATAAGCGGCGCGCAGTTTCTGCATGCCGTCCCTGATCCGTGTTTTCGCGGTGCCCAGCGGAACGCCCTCGGTCTCGGCGATCTGGCGGGCGGTCAAGCCGTAGATACCAGCCATGGCCACGGCGCGAGCTTGCGGCGCCGGCAGGCGGCTGAGCTCGCGGCGCAGCCCCGCGGCCCGGTCGTTGGCCACCGCGACCCGTTCCGGGGTGTCGGTCACCGCGGTCAGCAGCGCGGGCAGGTCGTCGGGGTCCACGGGGGCCGAGGTGCGCGCCCGGAGTACGTCAACGGCCAGGTTATGCGTGATCGTGGTCAGCCAGGCCCGGACGGTCCCGCGCCGCGAGTCGTACACCTGGGCGTGCCGCCAGGCCTGCTCGAAGGCCTGCTGGGCCACGTCCTCGGCCACGGCCGGGTCGCCGACGACGGTCATCGCGACGCCGAACACGATCCGCTGAAAGCGCCGCACGAAGGCGAGCGCCAGGTCGGCGTCGCCCGCGCCAAGACCGGCGAGCAGTGTCTCGTCCGGCATCCCGTCCGCCGCGGTTCCCATCCTTTGCACACTCTTACATACGGGCGGGCGGCGAAAAAGGATTGCTCAGCGGGCCGCATGTCATGAGCGGCGCCTGCCGAGCGGGGCGGCCAGGAGGATCGCCGCGGCGGCGGCCAGCACCGCCGCGGCCGTGAACTCCACGACCAGGGACAGCTCGGCGTACGGAACCGCCAGGCTCTCGGTGTAGCCGAACAGGCCGATGCCGGCGCTGAGCAGCAGGCCGACGGCGGTGGCGGCGGCCAGGACCGCGCCCGCCGCCAGCAGCGCGAGCCGGCGGAACGCGACGAGGGCCAGGGCCAGCACGATGCTCGCGATGGCCTGGACGAAGAACAGCGGCCCGATGACCGAGATGTCCCGGTAGCCATCGGACCACAGCTGCAGGTGGATCACGCCGGACCAGACCAGGAGCGCGGCGCCGGCCACGGCCAGCAGCGTGACGGCCCAGCGGGCCACGGGCGAGGTCAGCGTGGCCGGTCCGCTCAGCAGGAGCCGGGCGGCGCGGCGGGTGAGGCGGTCGGGCTGGTCAGTGGGCGGAGGCGCAAGCACGCCGGACGTTCGGTTCATGGTCTTATTTCTCCTTATGAGGGTTAGCTGCCGGAGTGCTGGATGACGGCCCACAGGCCGTAGACGCCGAACGCCGTGGCGGCGGCGGTCAGCACCCAGGCGGGAAGCATGCGATCGTGCTGGCGGGCGGCGAACCGGGGGTAGACCGCGAAGACGATCAGCTGGCTCAGCCACAGCGCGACGAGCGAGGGGGTGAGCAGGTCGTCGTAGATGCGTTCGGGATTGATGAGGGTGAAGAAGCCGGCCAGGACCACCGCGGCCCCGATCGCGATGATGATCCGGCGCAGCGGCCAGGACGTCACCCCGGTGAGGAGCCGGCGCAGCGCGAGGTACTCGACGAGCATGACCCCGGCCACGCTGACCGCCACCCCGAGGCCCACCGCGACGGCGAACCCGTGGCCGGCGAACTGCTCAGCCACGGCCATGCCCGGGATGGGGGCCCGGGCGGCCGCCGGGTCGGCCGCCAGCGGGGCGACCGCGGCGACGATGACGACGGCGGTCACCAGGTAGGCCGCGGTCAGGCCGCGCCGGATCGTGCGGGCCGGGTGGGCCAGCTCGCCGCCGAGGAACAGCGGCAGGCTGCCGCAGATGTACAGCAGCGCGGTCTGGCCGGTCGCGGTGGCCAGCGCCCCGGCGGGCGCCGAGGCCCCGAAGCTGGCCGCCGGGGTGGCCAGGTGGGTCAGGGTCACGCCGCCGAGGCCGGCCGCGATGGCCAGCTGGCCGGCCGCCAGCGCGCCGGTGACCATCAGGGTGACCCGGCGCCCGGCGATCATGACGGCCGCCAGCGCAACCGGGATGGCGATCTCCAGCGCGGGCTGCCAGGCCCGTTCACCGGGCAGCACGGCGGGCAGCGTGTCGTAGACGATCTGCGCGGTGGTGTACATCAGGTACAGCAGGTAGCTGACGATCCACAGGCCGGCCTGGACCAGGGCGATCCGGCGCCCGGCTGCGGCCTCGACGAAGGAGTACAGACCACCGGGGCCGCTGACCTGGCGCGCATAGCGGAGCCAGATCGCCAGCGGGAACGCGAACACGACCACAGCGCCGACCATCGCGAGCCCGGCCGAGGCGCTGGCGGCGCCGGCCACGATGCCCGGCGCATACAGCGCGGCCAGGGCCAGCGGGCCGCCGAACGACGTGACGGCCACGCCCGTGAAGGCCCATGCGCTGGCCGGCCGCGCCCCCGACGTGCGCGGCGGCCGGTCAGCGATGGTGCCCGCAGCCCGGGCCGGGAAGATGGTCACCGGTATCGTCAGCTCCAGCCGCCGCCGGCGTTCGAGCTGGCCGGCGCGGCCGGCGCGGCCGCGCGGCCGGGGCGCCTGCCGCGGACGCGGACGCGGTGTCAGCAGCGGTGATCATGGCCCCGGACGGGGCCACCAGCCACCACTTGGCGCCGAAGTTGTCGCTGCCCTGGCCAGCCGTCTGGCCCGGGGCCGAGTCACCCACGAAGTAATACAGCGGGTGACCGTCGTAGGTCGCCTGCTTGGTGCCGTCGGACCGGGTGATCGTGCCCAGGTCGCTCGCCTGCACGCCGCCGGTCGCGGTCAGCGTGCCGGTGGCCGGCACCGGGGGCCAGGCCTGCGCGCACGCGCCCGAGCAGTCGGACATGTTCATGGGGTCCTTGGCCCACAGGTACACCGTGCGGCCCGACCCATCGGTCAGGAACGCCCCCGCCGAGCCGGCGTGGGTCGTGAGCACCGTCCCGGTCGTCGAGCGCCGGAGCCGAGCTGGCCGGAGCCGAGCTGGCCGGGGCCGAGCTGGCCGGGGCCGAGGCTGACGTGCTCGCGGCGCTGCTGCACGCGGCCGCGGCCAGCACCGAGGCCGCCGGGATAGCGAGCTTGAGCGGTTTCGGCAGCCGAGCCAGCAGCGAGTGGATCTTATTCATCGTTTCCTCCTGGGCGGTGTGGCGCCCTCAGCATTTGCTTGACGAGGTAATTACGGCGATGAGTCCGCAAAGGCTTGACCCAGCGGGGGTGAGCTGCATCACGTCAGTTAAGGGCGATGGCGGCGACGGCCAGGGCACACAGGCCCAGCCCGGCCCGCTGAGCCAGACTGAACCGCTCGTGCAGCACCACCCGGGCGAGCAGGACGGTGGCCCCCGGGTACAGCGACACGATGACGGCGGCGACGGCCAGCATGCTGAAATGCGTGGCGTAGAAGTAGGCCAGCGTGGCGGCCATGCCGCTGGCCCCCGCCAGCACGGGCAGGCCCGCCGAGCGGACCGGGATCCGCAGCGGCACCCGCGTCTTGACCGCGACGAGGAGTACGGGCAGCAGCGCGCCGGTCTGCTCGGACGCTACCGGCCATAGGCCGGCGTTCCGTCCAGCCTGCGCGAGGCCGATGAACAAGATGCCGAAGGCCAGGCCGGCGCCGAGGCCCTCGAGAACTCCGCCGCCGAGGAGTCCGCCGCCGCGGCCGGGCGCGCACCGGGCCGCTGGCCGCGACGAGCACGATGGCGGGCAGGGCGGCCAGCACGCCGGCCACGGCCAGCAGGCCCGGGCGCTCGCCCAGCGCGACGCCGGCCATGACCGGGAACACCGCCGCGCCTACCGCGGACACCGGCCCGACCACGCTCATCTGCCCGCGGGCCAGCCCGCGGTACAGCACGAGGGTGCCGGTCCCGCCGGCCAGGCCGCTGGCCAGCCCCCAGCGCGATGGCCCGCACGCTCGGCCCGGGGCCGCCGGCCATGACGAGCACCGCCCAGGCCAGCCGCGGTGGCGACGGCCGAGCCGGCCACGGCAATCCGCACCGGGCCGAGGCGCCGCGAGGCCAGTCCCCCGGCGAAGTCGGAACCGCCGTACAACAGGGCCGCGACGAGGCCGAGCAGGATTCCCATGACCGTCCCTCCGTTGGTTACATCTCGACCCTGCCGGAAATCGGTCCTGATGGTAAGGTCCAGTCCGATGGCTGAAACCAGGACCAATTCCGAGCTGCTGGTCGTGCTCCGGCCAGCCGCGCATGTCCCGCTGCACCGGCAGATCGAGACGTCGATCCGCGACGCGATCCGCGCCGGGCGGCTGGCGCGCGGATCCTCGCTGCCGCCGTCCCGCACGCTGGCCGCCGACCTCGGGGTCTCCCGCGGCGTCGTGGTGGAGGCCTACCAGCAGCTGACCGCCGAGGGGTACCTGGCCAGCCGTGCGGGCGGGTACACGCAGGTGGCGGCGGGGCCGGCCGCGCCGCCGGCCCCGGCGCGCCCGGCCGGCGAGCCCCGGCCCGCCATCGACCTGAGTTACGGCCGGGCCGATGTGTCCAGCTTCCCGCGGGCCGCGTGGCTGCGGTCCATACGCCGCGCCCTGACCGACGCGCCGAACGAGGTATTCGGCTACCTGACCGGACGCGGCGTGCCGCAGTTGCGCGCATGCCTGGCCGACTACCTGAACCGGGTCCGCGGCACGGCGGCCGACCCGGATCACATGGTGATCTGCACCGGCTACGCGCAGGGCGTGACGCTGCTGATGAGCGTGCTGGCCGCGGGCGGCGCCCGGCGGCTGGCGCTGGAGGACCCGTCTTCCCGGGACGACGCCCTCCCGGCGGCGCGCGCGGCCGGCCTGGAGGTGATCGGGATCCCGGTCGACGCCAACGGCATCCGGGTCGACCGGCTGCGGGACAGCGGGGCCGACGCGGTGATCCTCACGCCCTCGCACCAGTGGCCCACTGGCTCGGTCCTGTCCGCCCGGAACCGGGCGGCGGTGATCCGCTGGGCCGCCGAGCGCGGGGCGGTCATCGTCGAGGACGACTACGACGCCGAGTACCGCTACGACCGGACGCCGGTCGGCGCACTGCAGGGCCTGGCCCCCGACCATGTCGTGTACGCCGGATCGGCGAGCAAGACCCTCGCGCCCGGGCTGCGGCTCGGGTGGTTCGTACTGCCCGGCCACCTGACCGAGCCGATGGCCGCGGCCAAGGTCGCGGCCGACCGCGGCTCGCCCGCCCTGGAGCAGATCGCGTTCGCCGACTTCGTCGCCCGCGGCGAGTTCGACCGGCACCTGCGGCGGATGCGCCCGGTCTACCGGCGGCGGCGTGACGCGCTGCTGGCGGCCCTGGACCGGTACCTGCCGTGGCTGGAGCCGACCGGGATCTCGGCCGGCCTGCACCTGGTCACCTGGCTGCCGCCACACCTGGACGAGGTGGCGGTCGTCGGCGCGGCCCGCCGGGCCGGGGTAGGCCTGGACGCAGTCGGGCCGTACCGGATCGCCAACCCGGGCCCGGGCGGCCTGATCTTCGGGTACGCGACGGTAAGCGAGCACGCCATCGCCGAGGGCATCTCCCGGCTGGCGGCGGTCATCGGCGGACGGTGACCACGCCTTCGGGCCCGCAGCCGGAAATGTCAGTGGTCTCGCACACAATATCTGAGACGCACTGCGAAGCAGCGCGAAGACTCAGGTAAGGAGGCCTGCGAAATGGCGGCAGGCGACACCCAGATAACGATCGCTGGGAACCTTGTGGAGGACCCGGAACTGCGGTTCACCCCGGCCGGGCAGGCCGTGGCACGGTTCCGGGTGGCCTCCACGCCGCGGTTCCGGGACAACGCCACCGGCGAGTGGAAGGACGGGGACAGCTTGTTCCTGACCTGCAACGTGTGGCGGCAGGCGGCGGAGAATGCGGCCGAGTCGCTGACCCGGGGGATGCGGGTGATCGTCTCAGGGCGGCTGCGGCAGCGGTCGTATGAGACCAAGGAAGGCGAGAAGCGGACCGTGTACGAGGTCGAGGTCGATGACGTCGGCCCCTCGCTGCGGAACGCCTCGGCCAAGGTCAACCGGGCCGCGCGATCCAACGGGAACGGCGGCGGCCAGGGCGGGCCAGACGGCGGCGGTCCAGGCGCCGGCCGGCCGGGCGGCGGCCAGGGCGGCGCGGGCCAGGACGCTGATCCGTGGGCCGCTGACAGCAGCGCAGGCTATTCGGACGAGCCGCCGTTCTAAGGGCAGATAGGCCAGGCTCCGGTCAGCGGTTACCGTGAAGGAGTGGCAGAGTTTACTGAGGCTGGATCGCCTGCTGAGGCCGCGCCGTCGACTGAGGAGGCCTCGCCTGGGTCGGTGTTCGCCGGGCGGACTTTGTGGGGCAGGGATACCCCGCTGCGTTCCTTCCTGCGCACCGAGACCGGCAGCGCCTCGGTCCTGGCCGCAGCGACGATCGCGGCCCTGATCTGGGCGAACGTGAGCCTGTCCACATACCACCAGGTGTGGACGACGCGCCTGTCGGTGCTGGTCGGCGGCCATGGCATCACCACCGATCTGCAGGGGTTCGTGAACTCGGGGCTGATGGCGCTGTTCTTCCTGGTCGTCGGGCTGGAGGCGCGGCGCGAGTTCGATGTGGGCGAGCTGCGGGTGCGCAGCCGGCTCGCGCTGCCGGTGCTGGTCGGGCTGGCCGGCATGATCGTCCCGGTCAGCATCTACCTGGCCGTGAACGCGGGGCGGCCGTCCGCGCACGCGTGGGGCATGTCGATGTCGACGGACACCGCGTTCGCGCTCGGCGCGCTGGCGCTGGTCGGCCGGCGGCTGCCGGACCGGGTGCGCACCTACCTGCTGACCTTCTCGGTGGTCGACGACCTGGCCGGGCTCGCCGTCATCGCCATCGTGTACAGCGGCCGGATCGACGTGAGGCCGCTGCTGACCGGGATCGGGTTCCTGGTCATCGTGGCGGTGATAAGAGCTCGCGGGGTGCGGTTCGGGCCCGCTTACGCGGCACTGGGGATCGCGGCGTGGGTGGCGTTCTTCTTCTCGGGCGTGGACCCGATCGTGGTGGGCCTGGTCATGGGGCTGATGTCGTACGCCTACCCGGCCACGCGGGCGTCGCTGGAGCAGGCGTCCGAGGCGTTCCGGGAGTTCCGCGAGCAGCCCACCGCGGAACTGGCGCAGTCGGCCCGCGACGTGGTGCGGGTGGCGATCTCGCCGAACGACCGGCTGGAGCAGCTGTACCACCCGTGGTCGAGCTACCTGATCGTGCCGCTGTTCGCGCTGGCCAACGCCGGGATCGTGCTCAACGCCTCGTTCCTGGGCCGCGCGTACACCTCGGCGATCACGCTGGGCCTCATCGCCGGCTACCTGGTCGGCAAGCCGGCGGGGACCGCGGCTTGCGCGTGGCTGGTCACCCGGTTCAGCCGCGGGCGGCTGCGGCCGCCCGTCGGGTGGGGTGCGGTCGGGGGTGCCGGGGCGGTGGCCGGGATCGGGTTCACCGTGTCGCTGCTGATCGCGTCCCTGGCGCTGCACGGCACCGACCTGGCCGAGGCCAAGCTCGGCATCCTGTCCGCCGCGGTGGGCGCGACCGCCCTGACCTGGATCATCTTCCGGGTGGTGAACCGGCTGCCGCCGCGGTCGCGGCTGCGCCTGCTGCTGGGCAGCAGCGAGGCCATCACCGACCTGATCGTCCCGGTCGACGAGGCGCGGGACCACACCAGGGGCCCGGAGAACGCGCCGGTCACCGTGGTGGAGTACGGCGACTTCGAGTGCCCGTACTGCGGCATGGCCGAGCCGGCGGTGCGGGAGCTGCTGGCCGACTTCGGCGACGTGCGGTACGTGTGGCGGCACCTGCCGCTGACCGACGTGCACCCGCACGCCCAGCTGGCCGCCGAGGCGGCCGAGGCCGCCGCCCGGCAGGGCGCGTTCTGGGAGATGCACGACCTGCTGATGGACCACCAGGGCGCGCTCACCGCACGCGACCTGATCGGGTACGCGAGCTCGCTCGGCCTGGACACCGAGCAGTTCACCGCCGACGTGCGCAAGCACGCCGGAGCGGCGCGGGTGGCCGAGGACGTCGATTCCGCCGACCTGTCCGGTGTATCGGGAACTCCTACGTTCTTCGTCAACGGCCAGCGGCATTACGGCGCCTACGACATCGAAACCCTGAGCAAGGCGGTGAAACTGGCACTAGCCCGGACGAAAATCACCGCCTGATACGGTTTGCTGCATGAGCAACCAGCCAACCGCAGCGGCGGCCGGGACCATCGATGTCGGCGGCGACCTGACCGTCAACCGGATGGGATTCGGCGCGATGCGGATCACCGGCAACGGGATCTGGGGTGAGCCGCCCAGCCGGGATCAGGCCCTCGCGACACTGCGGCGCGTGGTCGAGCTCGGCGTGAACTTCATCGATACCGCTGATTCGTACGGGCCTTCGGTGAGCGAGGAGCTGATCGCCGAGGCGCTGTACCCCTACCCGGACGACCTGGTCATCGCGACCAAGGGAGGGCAGCAGCGACCCGGCCCGAACCGCTGGACACCGGACGGGCGTCCCGAGCACCTCCGGGAGGCATGCGAGGGCAGCCTGCGTCGGCTGCGGCTGGACCAGATCCCGCTGTACCAGCTGCATCGTCTGGACCCGAAGGTGCCGGTGGCCGAGTCGCTGGGGGTGCTCGCCGAGCTGAAGGACGAGGGCAAGATCCGCCACATCGGCATCTCCAACGTGACCGAGGAGCAGTTCCGCGAGGCGGAGCGAAGCGTCCCGCTCGTGTCGATCCAGAACCGGTTCAATGTCACCGACCGGGCGTCGGCACCGCTGGTCGACCTGTGCGAGCAGGAGGACCTGGTCTTCCTGCCCTGGGCGCCGATCCAGCAGTCCGCTCGGAAGGCCGCGGTGGCCGTGGCCGCGCGGCGGCGCGGCGTGACCGAGCGCCAGATCGTGCTGGCCTGGCTGCTGGCCAGTTCCCCGGCCATCCTGCCCATCCCCGGTACCGGCTCACCCGAGCACGCCGAGGAGAACGTCGCCGCGGTATCCATCGACCTGAGCCGCGACGAGCTCGAGGCGATCAGCAAGGGTGGCTGAGACAACGGCTGAGGCAGCGGCCGGCACGGCGATTGTCGGCGGGCGGGTCGTCCCGGTTGAGGGCGAGCCGATTGAGGGTGGGACCGTCCTGCTCCGGGACGGGAAGATCGCGGCGGTCGAGGGGCCCGGCTTCGAGGTTCCGCCCGGCGTGGCCGTGGTCGACGCGGCCGGGAAGTGGGTGCTGCCCGGCTTCGTCGACGCCCACGTCCACCTCGGGGTGTCCGAGGAGGCCGAAGGCTGGGCGGGCCAGGACACCAACGAGCGGACCAACCCGAACACCGCGCACGTCCGGGCCCTGGATGCGATCAACCCGGCCGAGCAGGGTTTCCGGGACGCCATCGGCGGCGGTGTGCTGGCGGTCAACGTGAACCCCGGCTCGGCCAACCCGATCGGCGGCCAGACGGCGGCCATCAAGTGCTGGGGCCGCATCGTCGATGCGATGGTGTTGCGCGCGCCCGCCGGCCTGAAGTCCGCCCTGGGGGAGAACCCTAAGCGCACCTACGGCCAGCGGAACGAAACCCCGGCGACCAGGCTCGGCACCGCGGCGGTGATCCGCGGCGCGTTCGTGGCCGCACAGAACTACCAGGCCAAGCTGGCCAATGCGGCGGCCAAGGATTCTGCCGAACGGCCCGTGGTCGACCGCGACCTCAAGCTCGAGGCGCTCAGTATGGTCTTGCGGCGGGAGATCCCGTGGCGGCAGCACTGCCACCGGGCCGATGACATCGCGACCGCGCTGCGGATGGCCAGGGAGTTCGGCTATGACCTGGTCATCGACCACGGCACCGAGGCGCACCTGCTGGCCGATCAGATCGCCGCCGCATCGATCCCGGTGATCATCGGGCCGCTGCTCACCAACCGGTCCAAGGTCGAGCTGCGGAACCGGTCGCTGGCCAACCCGGGCCGGCTCGCGGCGGCCGGGGTGACGATCGCCATCACCACCGACCACCCGGTGGTGCCGATCCACTTCCTCATCCACCAGGCCACGCTGGCGGTCAAAGAGGGCCTGGACCCGGTGACGGCCCTGCGGGCCGTGACCATCAACCCGGCCCGGATCATCGGGGCGGCCGACCGGATCGGATCGCTGACGGCGGGCAAGGACGCCGACCTGGTGATCTGGTCCGGCGATCCGCTGGACGTGATGAGCCGGGCCGAGCGGGCGTTCATCGACGGCCGGGAAATCTACCGCTACGACTACGGCCGCCGCGAGGGCGTCTTCGCCGAGTTCTCATTACCGTAGCCGGGGGGAAGACCGAATCTGGCCACCAGGGCGGAGCCGCCGGGGAAGACGGTGATGCGGGCGACTCCAGTCGAGGTGGCGGTGAGGACGGCGACGCCGAGCGCCTGATGGGTTCCGTCGTCGTCGCGGTAGTAGGCGGCCGCGGCGGGCTGGCCGTTGGCCAGGGTGGGTGTCATCAGCCAGTCTCCGGCAGATCCGATCACGTGCGCGAGGTAGCGCAGGCACGTCACCCGGCCGGAGAACCACGTCCGCGTGCCCACCAGTTCGATGGCGGCGTCGGTGCGCAGCGCCTTTTCCAGGGCCGCGGTGTCGGCGTTCTCGAAACCGGCGATGTACTGGCCGAGCAGGTCCCGGGCGTGCGGCTCGGTGGGCTCGATGACGCTTTCAGGGGCCGGAGCGACCTCATCGAGCCGGGCGCGGGCTCGTTGCAGCGTGCTCTTGACCGCCGCGGCCGAGGTGCCGAGCATGGCCGCGACCTCGGCAGCAGTGAAGCCGAGCACCTCCCGGAGCAGGAGCACGGCTCGCTGCCGCGCGGGCAGGTACTGCAGGCTGGCGATGAGCGCGAGCCGCACGCTGTGGCGCGCGGTGAGGATCGTGGCGGGGTCTTGCGCCTCGGGGGTGACCAGCGCGTCCGGGATCGGCCCGAGCCAGGCCACCTCGGGTTCGGCCAGGCCCGGTGGGGCGTCGGGATCCTCGGCGGGGCCGCCCAGGCCGGAGGGCAGCGCCCGCCGGCCGCGCTGTTCGAGCGCGGTCAGGCAGGCGTTGGTGGCGATGCGGTAGAGCCAGGTGCGCAGCGATGAGCGGCCCTCGAAGGCGCCGTACGAACGCCAGGCCCGCAGGTAGGTTTCCTGCACGAGGTCCTCCGCCTCGTCCGCCGAACCGAGCAGGCGGTAGCAGTGCGCCAGCAGCTCGCGCCGGAACGGCTCGGTGCGCTGCACGAATTCCTCGGACCGTTCCGTCATCACCATGCTCCTTACGATGGCCTGCCGCGGGGATAGGGAACGGGCTCACAAGCCCAGCTTGGGCCGTACCCAGTCAGCCATCCTGCGGATTGCGTCGTCAGCCTCCGGAGCGCGCCCGGCGGCCATCTGAAACGTGTGCAGCATGCCGGGGAACACGTCGAGCCGGACATCGACGCCGGCCTTCCTGGCCCGCTCGTTCAGCAGGCGTGCATCATCCAGCAGGCTCTCGTCCCCGCCGACCTGGATATAGACCGGGCCGAGTCCGGTCAGGTCGGCGTGCAGCGGGTTGACCAGCGGATCGCGCGGGTCGGCGGCCTCGCCCAGGAAGCTGCGGATGAGCCCGCGCACGAGTTCCCTGCGGAAGAAGGGGTCCTTGTCCCGGTTGGTCTCAAACGATTCCCCGTTCACTTCCATGTCCACGGCCGGCGACAGAAGCATCGCCGCCGCGGGCAGCGGCAGACCCTGATCCCGGGCCCGCAGCGCCGCCGTGACGGCAAGCCAGGCCCCGGTCGAATCACCAGCGAGCGCGACATGGCTGGCCGCAGTGCCCTGATCCAGCAGCCATCGGTAGGCGGCCGCCACGTCATCCAGCGGCACCGGGTACGCACCGCCCTCGGGCAGTAGCCGGTAGTCGACCAGCAGCGCCCGCGCACCGGTCGCCTTAGCCAGGTGGCCGAACATCTTGCGGTGCGTGTACATTGAGCCGCTGACGAAACCTCCGCCATGGATACACAGCAGCATCCGGTCCGGGCCGCTGCGTTTCGGCACCGCCCACATCGCGGGCCGACCGCCGGCCGTGGTCTCGAGGTAGTCGACCTCACGCGGCTCAGCGGTGAGGTCCCCCCACGACTCATCGTCCGGTCCGCTGCCGTCCGGCTGCGTCATGGCCAGCCAGGATGCCTCCCAGCGCCTCCTGACCGCCTCGGACTGCTTACTGGGCATCGCGGTGTTCCTTCCTCTCGCCCCGAAGGCCTCGATAATGCAGACCGCCGACGCCCGGGAAAGGAATCGCTCCCAGGCTGCCCTCAACGGCCAGCAGGTCGATGGGCCCGCCACGGCCAGCGAGTACCGCACCGGAGCGGACGCGCAGCGAATGCAGGATGGCCGGGTCGTGGGCTCCCGTTCGCCGAGGCCTACGTGCTGGCCCACGAATACGGGCACTACGTGCAGAACCTGCTGGGAGTGCTCAAGACGGGCGGCAGCAGGGGGCAGAGAGCCAGAGCGTGCGGACCGAGCTGCAAGCGGACTGTTACCAGGCCGATATCGCGACCGCGCTCGACGCGGCGGCGGTGGCGGGGGATGACAGGGCCAGCCCTCCTCCAGCCGGAAAGCTGGACGCACGGATCATCTGCGGAACGTCAGCGCTGGTTCACGATCGGCTACCAGACCCGCGAGCCGAGCAAGTGCGACACATTTAGCGGATCCCTCTGAGATTGCGGTCAGGCGGCCGTGGCGGGCTGATCGGTGCCGCAGTACTTGCACTTGGATGCGGCGGCCGGCAAGTCGGTGGACAGGCACGCGGGGCAGGTCTTGACGGGCGCCGGGTCGCCGAACACCACCTGACCGCGACGGGCCTGAACGTGCTTGTAGGGCACGACGATGATGAAGTAGACCACGGCCATGAAGATGACGAAATAGATGATCGCCGAGATGAAGGCGCCGATATCCACGAACGTCTTGGCGTTGTGATCGCTGACATAAAAGCCCAGGCCGTTACCGGTCTTACCGCCGGCGGCGGCCACGAACGGGTTGATGATGTCGCTGGTGAAGGCGGTGACCAGCATGCTGAAGGCGAGCGCTATCACCAGGCCCACCGCGACGACGATCACGTCGCCGCGCATAAGGAAATTCTTGAAGCCCCTCATGTCGTAATCTCCGATCCAATAGTTAGATCCGGCTGGGTCGGCAATATGGCCACCTCAGGCCGATAGCTGCTCCCGGCCCGCTTCGGCCCCCGAAGTGCCTATGGTTCACTAGCGCACAAGCCAGCACGATGATTTCGGTCATTACGGCCGCCGTCAAGCATTTCCGCTGCCGGGCGTGGCCTGGTTCAGGAGCTGCGGAGGCTGAAGGCCCAGTTCAGCATGCGGGTCGCAGCCTCGCCGTTGACCGTGGTGCCGATGCCGGGGCTGTCGAGGTTCACCCCGATGAACGACCGGCCATCACGCGTCGCCTCGAACAGCAGGCAGTGCCCCGCGTCCGGGGTGTAGCCGGTCTTGATTCCTATCGCGCCGCGGTACACGCCGAGCAACGGGTTGAGGTTCTGCCAGTAGTACGCGTGATGCCCGCGGCCCGCCGCGATCCGGTACGAGCGCCGGTCAGTAATCGAGCGGAAGACGGCCGAGGTCATGGCCACCCGGCCTAGCGTGATGAGGTTGGCCGGGGTCGAATAAGTCGAATACCCGGTCGGCCAGGGCAGCCCGTCGAAGTTGGTGAAGTGCGTCCGGGTCATGCCGAGCAGCTTGGCGGTGGCGTTCATCTTGGCGATGAAGGCACGCAGGCCCGGGCCGTAAGCCTCGGCCAGGGTGTAAGCGGCGTCGGCCCCGGAGGGCAGCAGCAGGCCCTCCAGCAACTGGGCGGCGGTGAGGGTGTCCCCCGGGCGCAGGCCCGCGTTGCTGGCGTCGTGCTCGGCCACGTAGCCGACCACGGCCGACGGCACGGTGATCTTCCGGCCCAGGTCACCGGCCCTGATCACCACCAGCGCGGTCATCACCTTGGTGATGCTGGCCATCGGCAGCTCGGTGTTGAGGTCCCGGCTCCACAGCACGCGGCCGGTGGAGGCGACCGCGATCGCGGCCGCCTTGGCCTGTACGCCTTTCGGCCCGCTGACTGTCGCCGGCCGGCTGGCGGCGACCGCGGCCGCCGGCTGGTGGCGGCGACGGCGGGAGCGGCCACGGCGAGCGGCAAGCCGACGATCAGGATCGCAACGCCGGCCCAGGTGGACACGCGGACCGCTCGCTGAGCACATGCCGCCACGCGTTACCCCCCGTCATGAGCCACCGGATAACTGCCGAAATGCTCCCAGTTCCGGCACGTCATGGCAAACACCGCTATGACGAGATCACGGCCCGCGGGCGCACGTTCCTGCTCGGCGTGGCACCGGACAAGCTTGCCTACTGCAAGCGCATCGTGGATGCCCGCGAGGGCACCAGACAGCTCCCCGCCGTGGGCCGTACACGACCGCAACGAGCCCAGGCGGCGGCGCCGGGCGTGAGCGAGATGCGTTGTGCCCTGGCGGCTGCCAGCGGCACAACGAGAGGACGCCTGCTGCTGCAGCGGTATCGCCACCGCCGCTGGAGCTCACAGCGAGCTCCTGTCCCCATCCGCAACCCCTTGCCCGATCAGCGGCGCTGTTGTACGGTGATGACCGAACAATACGTACGGTTCTGGCTGACTAACAAGAAAAGCCCGAAATAGAGATGTGCACCTGGTTTCAAGCCGCTGTGGACGGGTAAGCGAGCCAGGTCTTAATCTCTCCCGGCGGAGCGGAGCTGCTCATGCCGCAGCTGATATCGCGTCGCATCGCTTTCCGAGCGGTGCAAGTCGCGATCGTGGCTGCCGGCATCCTGGTCCTCTTGCTGGCGTTCTCACGGCAGGCGCACGCAGCGACCACCCCGCCATCAACCCCCGCAGTGCCGGCCCCGGTCACCTCGGCCACGTCGGCAGTCGCGCCGGTCACGTCGGCGGTCACCTCGGCTGCGGCGGCTCCGGCCAGCCCGGCCCCGGCCACGCCAGTCGCGCCGACGGTCGCGCCGGTCACCTCGGCTGCTGCCGCTCCGGCCAGCCCCGCTCCGGCCAGCCCGGCTCCGGCGACCTCGGCCAGCCCGGCTCCGGCCGCGCCAGTCGCGCCGACGGTCGCATCGCCGGCCGCCGCGGTCACCTCGGCTCCCGCGGCTCCGGCGGCCTCGGCCAGCCCGGCCCCGCCCACCTCGACGGTCACCCCAGCTGCGCCAGCTCCGGCCACATCGGCTCCCGCCAGCCCGGCTCCGGCCACGGCGGCCACGTCGGCCACGCCGGCTCCGGCGGCCCCGGCCACGTCGCCGGTCACCCCAGCTGCGCCAGCTCCGGCCACATCGGCTCCCGCCAGCCCGGCTCCGGCCGCGCCAGTCGCGCCGGCTCCGGCGGCCCCGGCCACGTCGCCGGTCACCCCGGCTGCGGCGGCTCCGGCCGCGCCAGCGGCGCCGACGGTCACGTCGGCGGCCGCCGCGGTCACCTCGGCTCCCACGGCTCGCACGGCTCCGGCGGCCTCGGTCACGTCGACGGTCACCCCAGCTACACCAGCTCCGGCCACGTCAGCTCCTACCAGCCCGGCTCCGGCCACGCCAGTCGCGCCGACGGTCGCATCGCCGGCCGCCGCGGTCACCTCGGCTCCCTCGGCTGCGGCGGCCTCGGCCAGCCCGGCCCCGGCCACCCCGGCTGCGGCGGCTCCGGCCACGTCGGCTCCTACCAGCCCGGCTCCGGCCACGGCGCCCACGCCGACGGGCACACCAGTTGCCTCGGCAGCCACGCCGGCCACCTCCGCCGTCACCTCGGCCGCGGCGGCTCTAGCAAGCCCGGCTCCGGCCGCGCCAATTGCGTCGGCGGTCACGTCGGCGGTTACACCAGTTGCCTCGGCAGCCACGCCGGCCACCTCCGCCGTCACCTCGGCCGCGGCGGCCTCCGCGGCTCCTGCGACCTCGGCCAGCCCCCCTCCGGCCACGTCGGCGGTCACCTCGACTACGGCAGCTCCAGCTCCGGCAAGTCCGGCTCCGGTCGCCTCGGCCGCGTCGCCCACCACGTCGGCTCCAGCGGCCTCGGCCACGTCGGCAGTCGCGCCGGTCGCGCCCGTCACGATCCTGGTCACTTCGGCTATTACGTCGGCAGTAGCGCCAGCCGCTGCCGACGCACCCATCCCACTGGCCACCATGGCCACTGGCACACTTCCCCCCTCCACTGAGGCACTGAGCTCAACCGGTGCGGTGGCTCCGGTCACGGGCCCGGTGGCTGATGTGGCGGCTTCGGTGACCGGCGCCGTTACTGGCGTGGCGGCGCCGGTCACCACCGCGGTCTCCAACACGGCAAACTCGGTGACCGCCACGGCCTCGGGCGTGACAGTCCCGGTCACCGCCACGGCCTCGGGCGTGACAGTCCCGGTCACCGCCACCGTCTCCGCCGTGACAGCCCCGGTCACCGCCACGGCCTCGGGCGTGACAGTCCCGGTCACCGGCACCGTCTCCGCCGTGACAGCCCCGGTCACCGGCACCGTCTCCGCCGTGACAGCCCCAGTCACCGGCACCGTCTCCGCCGTGACAGCCCCAGTCACCGCCACCGTCTCCGCCGTGACAGCCCCGGTCACCGCCACCGTCTCCGCCGTGACAGCCCCAGTCACCGCCACCGTCTCCGCCGTGACAGCCCCGGTCACCGCCACCGTCTCCGCCGTGACAGCCCCAGTCACCGCCACCGTCTCCGCCGTGACAGCCCCAGTCACCGCCACCGTCTCCGCCGTGACAGCCCCAGTCACCGCCACCGTCTCCGCCGTGACAGCCCCAGTCACCGCCACCGTCTCCGCCGTGACAGCCCCAGTCACCGCCACCGTCTCCGCCGTGACAGCCCCAGTCACCGCCACCGTCTCCGCCGTGACAGCCCCAGTCACCGCCACCGTCTCCGCCGTGACAGCCCCAGTCACCGGCGCGGTCGCCGGCGTGACGGCCCCAGTCACGGGCGTTGTGTCGGGTGTGACGGCCCCGGCGGCGGGCGTGGTCTCGGGTGTGACGGTCCCGGTCACCGGCGCGATTACCGGCCTGGCGGCCCCGGTCACCGGAGCGGCGAGCCCAGTGATCTCCGCACTGTCCGACCTGGCGGCCCCGGTCACGGCCGTGGTGTCTGGTGTGGCGGCCCCGGTCGCCGGCATGGTCTCCGGCGTGGCGAGCCCAGTGATCTCCGCAGTGTCTGGCCTGGTGGCGCCGGTCACGGGCGCTGTGTCGGGTGTGGCGGCCCCGGTCACGGCCGTGGTCTCCGGTGTGGCGGCCCCGGTGACCGGCGTGGTCTCCGGCGTGGCGAGCCCAGTGATCTCCGCAGTGCCTGGCCTGGCGGCCCCGGTCACGGGTGCTGTCTCGGGTGTGACGGCCCCGGTCACGGCCGTGGTCTCCGGTGTGGCGGCCCCGGTGACCGGTTTGGTTTCGGGTGTGGCGGCCCCGGTGGCGGGTGGTGTTGTGCAGGGTCCGGTGGGATCGGCTCGGGTTGCTGGCGTGATAGCTGATGCGGCTGGCGTGGGGGTGCCAGGTGGCAGCCTGGGTGGGTTCTCCTGGCTGCTGGTGTCGCCGGCGGGGGCTGGTGGTGGCGGTGTGCTGCTGCCGGCGAGGTCGGTGCTCCCGGGGCTGCCGGCCGGGCCGGGGAGCGCGCCTGTTCCCGGCGGTGGTGGCGGTTCGGCCAGCAGCATCGGCGGGGGCAGCGGGGGCGGTATGCAGGGCGGCATCGGTGCTGCTCTGGACCAATCGTCGCCCGGTGTTGCTGCGGCTCGCGCGTTGTGCCGTGGTGAGGCCGGTCTGGCGTTGTGTCCTGCCGGAGGTGCCGCCCGCTTAAGTCCTTTCCTTCCTGATCGGTCCGTGTAGTCGGTGTCCGGGCCGCAAGCGCCTGGCGCTGAGTCCTGTGGAAGGAAAGTGAGCGCACCCGTGCGTGTGTGGACGAAGTCCGCGTGCGTGGTGCTCGCCTGGAGTGCCCTGCCGATCATGGTGGCAGCAGGCATGAGCCGGTCCCACCCGGCCCAGGCTGAGACCCGCATCGCGAGTAACAGCAATAGCAGTAGCAGTAGCAGTAGCAGTGGCAATAGTGGCAGCAGCAGTAGCAGTGGGATCGTGCTGGCTGGCACGGTGAGCATGGCCGCGGTACCGGTCCGGGCGGTCAGCCCGGCCGCGCGGTACGTCGTGCAGCCCGGTGACACGTTGTCCGGCATCGCCGCGCGGCTGGCCGTGCGGGGCGGCTGGGCGGGGTTGTATGCGGCCAACCGGCCGGTGATCGGCCCCGACCCGGATGTCATCGGCCCGGGCACCGTGCTGGTGCTGCCCGGCGGCAAGCCGGTGACCCGGTACGTGGTGGGGCCCGGGGATACCTTGTCGGCGATCGCGGCGGCGCTGGCCGTGCGCGGCGGCTGGCCGGCGTTGTATGCGGCTAACCGGCGGGTGATCGGCGCTGACCCGGACGTGATCCGGGCCGGCACCGTGCTGGCCATCCCGGGTCGCTCGGCCCGGCCCCCGGCCGGGCGTGCCCCGGGCCCCCGCGTGTCCCCGCGGCCGCCGTCGCCGGCGGTGCCGGCTGGCGGCGGGCACCGGCCGGGGCCGGTGCGGGTCCCGGCGGCGGGTATGCCGTCGTGGCTGAGGGCCGTGCTGCTGGCCGCGGGCCTGCTGATCGGGGCGGCGTTCGCGGCTGAGCCGGTCCTGGCGGTCCGCCGCCGCCGGGCCGCCGCCCGGGCAGCGCGGGCCACCGCGGCGGGCGCCGCCCCGGCGGCGCGGCCCCGGCGGGCGCGGCGCCGGCCGTGCCGGGCGCGGCGCTGGCCGTGCCGGGCCGGGTGCTGGCCGGCGCCGGCTGCGGGCCGGCTGCTGGGGGTGAGGCCCGGATTGTGGTGGCTGATTATGACCGGGTGGTGGTGACGTGCAGCACCCGGGACGGCACGGTGTATGTGCTGCGGCCGCCTGGTGCGGAGCCGGCGGCGATCTTGCAGGCGGCCCGGCTGGTCCTGCCGGAGGGCCCCTACCGGCAGCTGGCCGGGGAGCTGGGGCTGCCCGCCGCCTGGCCGATCGTGGTCGCCGACTACGACCGGGTGGTGGTGACGTGCAGCACCCGCGACGGCACCGTCTGCGTGCTGCGGCCCCCCGGCGAGGACCCCCAGGCCATCTTGCGGGCGGCCCGGCTGGTCCTGCCGGAGTGGTCCTACGGCGAGCTGGCTGACCAGCTCGGCGTGCCCGCCGCCTGGCCGATGGAAGACCAGCCCGGCATGCCGGCCAGCTGGGCGGCGCAGTAGAGATGCCCGTCCAGGCAGGCCGGCGCCCCGGGGCTGACGGTAGCGCGCCCGGGGGCTGCGGGAATCCCCGCGGCCCCCGGGGGCGGGCTAGCCGTTGGGCTAGGCGCCGGCCTGGTCCCGGGGGGTCCTGGCCCGCAGGGAGTCGACCAGCGCGGCGACGTGCCGCCGTTCTTGGGGGGTCAGCTCGTCGATGCTGGCGATCAGCAGGTCCCGCTCGTGGTCATCCGGGCCGTGGTTGAGGGCGGGGGTCTGGTCGTCGTAGTAGTGCATCCCGGTGGCCTGCGCGGCGGCGGCGCGGACCACCGAGACGGGCACGTCCAGGCCCTTGGCCAGGGCGTCGATGGTGTCCGGGCGCGGCGGCCGGCCCAGGTTCCGGGTCGTGGCCAGGGTATGGATGGTCGAATGCGGCAGCCCGCCGCGGCGGGCCGCCTCCCGGTAGGACCAGCCCTGCTCCCGCAGCCGCTGCTGGATCAGCCGCTGCAGCGGGTTCAGCACCGGCCCCCCCGCCGGCCCCGCCGCCGGGCCCGCCGCCGGGCCCGCGGCGGGGTCCGGCTGCTCCGCGGCCGGATCCTGCTCGTCCCCCATCGCCTGCGAGGTCATGGCCACCAACCTAACCGTCCTTCCACTCAGCGAGGCCCGTCGTGGACTCCCGGGATTCGCAGCCGCGTGGCTCGGGATTGACGGGCGGGAGCCGGGTACTGTACGGTGGTAACCGAACAGTACGTTCGCCAAACAGCGTACATCATGTCTGCGGCCCGGCGCCACAGGGGTGCCGGGCAGGAAACCCCCTAGGCCGCCAGGCCCAGGGGGATCGCCCCGAAGGAGGCACCATGTCCACCATCACGACCCGCGACCTCGAGCTCGAGACCGCCGAACTGCTCCCGGCCCGCGAAACCCTCTCCTGCCAGAGCAGCCACCCCAGCTACAGCTACACCAACATCGTCGGCAACACCAGCCAGGTCGGCCTGGTCAACGTCTCCGCGTTCAACGGCGAAGGCAACTCCCTCAACATCTTCAGCCTGTAACCCCGCCCCGGCCCGCACCGATGACCTGCCGCGCATTTCCTGGGGGAATGCGCACCGGCAGGAGGAGGGCCGCCCGGACCCCTTACCGGGCGGCCCTCCCTCCTGCCTGCGGGCCGGCCCCGTTCCCGACGTCCCCGTGAGCACGTAGAAGGGGAGCAGACCCATGACCGTGACGGCAGCCCTGGTACCCGGCCAGCGCCCGGCACCCGCCCCAGCCCCCGCCGATGCGGACCCGGCCGCCGGTCCCCCGGCTGGCTGAGGGGGTCGAGCTGCTCGGGGAGTACCAGGGTTCCGGTTACAGCCAGCCGCCGTCGCTGGTGCGGCGGGCCGACGGGCAGGTCATCCAGATGTCACCCCTGCTGTACCAGGTCGCCTGCCGGATCGACGGCACCCGCGGCCCGGCCGCCATCGCCGGCCTGGTCAGCGCCGACCTGGGCCGGTCCCTGACCGGCGACCAGGTCACCTACCTCATCACCGCCAAACTGCAGCCCCTCGGCATCACCGCCGCCGCCGGGGGCGGCCCGGCGGCCGCGCCGACGGCCAGCCCGCTGTTCGCGCTGCGGGCCCGGGGCACGCTGCTGCCCGAACGGGCCGCGAACGCCGCCGGGACGCTGCTGCGGCCGCTGTTCCGCTGGCCCGTCGTCGTGGCCGTGGCCGCCGCCGTCGCCGCGGTGGACTGGTGGCTGTTCACCGTCCACGGGCTGGGCGGAGGGGCCGGGCAGGTGCTGCGCAACCCGGCCGACCTGCTCGCCGTCCTCGGCCTGTCCCTGGCCGCCGCCATCTTCCACGAATGCGGGCACGCGGCCGGCTGCCGGTACGGCGGCGCCCGGCCCGGCGTGATCGGCGTCGGCATCTACCTGGTCTGGCCGTCGTTCTACACCAACGTCACCGACTCCTACCGGCTCTCCCGCACCGGGCGGCTGCGCACCGACCTCGGCGGCCTGTACTTCAACGCGGTCTTCATCCTCGCCCTGGCCGGCCTCTACGTGGCCACCTCCAACCAGGTCCTGCTCCTGGTCATCGCCTTCACCCACCTGGAAATGCTGGAGCAGCTGCTCCCCTTCGTCCGCTTCGACGGCTACTTCATCCTGTCCGACCTGGCCGGCATACCGGACCTGTTCGCCCGCATCGCCCCCATCGTGCGAACCGCCGTCTCCCGGGGCCGCCCGGACCCGCGCGTCACCGGGCTGCGGCGCAGCACCCGGATCGTGGTGACCGCCTGGGTAGCCTGCGTCATCCCGCTGCTCACGTTCATGCTCGGCTACCTCCTGCTGTACCTGCCCGCCATCAACCGGGCGCTGTGGCACTCCGCCACCACCTCAGCCCACCTCACCACCACCGCCCTGGCCGGCCACCGCTACACGGCGGCCGCGGCCGACGCGATCGGCGTCGCCCTGGCCGCCCTGTCACTCGCCGGATCGCTGTACATCGTCACCGGACTCATACGCCGGCTCACCACCGCGGGCCTGCGCTGGTCCGCCGGCCATCCCGGCCGCCGCCTCACGGCCGCCGTGACCGGCCTGGCCGCCCTGACCGGCCTGGCCGCGTTCTGGACCATGCAAAGCCAGTTCCGCGGCTGGTAGCGCCGCCCGCAACGACACCGCTGGCCCGGCGCCGCCGGGCCAGATACCCACCCTCCAAGGAGGCCCCCATGTCCGCTGCACCTGCCGTGACGACGCAGCACCTCGAGCTGGAACATGCCGAGCTGCTCCCGGCCCGGGAAACCCTCATGATCAGCCCCGCCCTACACCGCTACTGGAACCCGGGCGGTGTCAACCCGGGCGGTCCCATGCTCCCCGCTCCGGGTCCCTTCCACCCGGCTGGCGTGAATTACATCTGACGGCAAGGCCCAGCGATCTCGCCGCTGCGGGCCTGCCCGAGATGCCCGGGACGAGGGGCTCGGGCCAGGCCCGCTCCTTCTTCGTGGCCGGGCAGGCCCGTTTAGCGGCTGGTTCCGACGCTGGCCGGGCGAGTGCTGCATATTGGTCACAAATGGAGTAGCGGCAGGCCGACGAAGTGGCTGGCCATCGCCAAGCAAGGAGGCATGGGTCGTGGTAGCCCTGCGGCGCTATCGCCGGTGGTCAGCACCTCGGCGGGAAACTTCCGGCCTTTGTCGGCGGTGTCATCCCTGGTGACATCCGGGCCGCGGGTGGCGTAGCTGGGCGGGGACACAGTCAGATAGCGTCAGAAGGGTGAGCGCGGCGGGAGAATTTGTCAGGGATACGCGGTACCTGGACGGGCGGATCACGGCGGACGGGCGGGACGGGACGTTCCCCGCGGAACCCGGGCGGTACCGGCTGGTGGTGGCGCGGGCGTGCCCGTGGGCGAACCGGACGATGATCGTCCGCCGGCTGCTCGGGCTGGAGCCCGCGCTGTCGCTGGGCATCTGCGGGCCGGAGCACGACTGGCGGAGCTGGAGCTTCGACCTGGACCCGGGCGGCCTGGACCCGGTGCTGGGCATTCACCGGCTGCGCGAAGCCTACGAGAAGGCCGTACCCGGGTACGACCTGGGGGTGACCGTCCCGGCCATCGTGGACATCCCGGCCGGCGCGGTGGTGACCGCCGACTTCCGGCAGATCACGCTGGACCTGGAGCAGGAGTGGGCGGCGCAGCACCGGCCGGGCGCACCCGACCTGTACCCGCAGCGGCTACGGGATGAGATCGAAGAGGTCAGCGCGGGCGTCTACGAGGACGTGAACAACGGCGTATACCGCTGCGGGTTCGCCAGCACGCAGGCCGCCTACGAGGAGGCCTACCGCGCGCTGTTCGCCCGGCTGGACCAGCTGTCGCAGCGGCTGGCCACCCGCCGGTACCTGGTCGGCGACACGATCACCGAAGCGGACGTCCGGCTGTGGCCCACCCTGGTCCGGTTCGACGCCGTCTACCACGGCCACTTCAAGTGCAACCGCAGCAAGCTCACCGAGATGCCGGTGCTGTGGGCCTACGCCCGGGACCTGTTCCAGACCCCGGGCTTCGGCGACACGATCGACTTCGAGCAGACCAAGCAGCACTACTACAAGGTGCACACCGGCCTGAACCCGTCGGGGATCGTCCCGGCCGGGCCGGACCTGTCCGGCTGGACCACGCCGCACCACCGCGAGGAGCTGGGCGGGCGGCCGTTCGGCGACGGGACGCCGCCGGGCCCGCCGCCGGAGGCGGAACGGGTAGCAGAGCCGCCGGAGGCGGAAGGGTAGCAGACGCCAGCGCAGAGCAAGCGGAGAGGGCACCGCGGATCATGAGCTGAGGCCGGAGCAGGCGGTCGGGGGGGTCATGCGGGCCAGGCCGGACAGCTGGGACTGGTTGTCGGTGTAGGAGGCGTAGGCGTGGTCGCCGGCCACCACGGGGCTGCCGAAGTACTCCACGACGCCGTGGTCGGCCGGGACGGTCGCCCTAGCCAGGACCTGCCCGGTGGCCGGGCTCGCGCACACCAGGTTGCCGGTGCCGCCGACCCAGACGACGCCGCCGCTGTAGCTCGGGAACGACGCGAAGCCGCCGCCCGCGCCCCGGCCGACCTGGACCGCCTGGGCCAGGTTCCCGTCAGGGGCGAACCAGGTCCACTCGCTCTGCCCGGTGCCGGTCGTGCCCCAGACGCCGCCTGAGGTCGCGACCAGGTTCCCGCCGGAGTCGCCGTGGGCCAGGGTGGACGAGGACACCTCGGTGGCCGAGGCGATGTCGTAGGCCAGCAGCTTGAAGGGGCTCGAGGGGCCGACGCCGACGTACAGCTTGCTCCCGTCGGGGGCGACCGCCACCGAGTTGGCCGCGTCCCCGGTCAGGTAGATCCGCTGGAGAACCTGCCCGCCGGACGGGTTGACGATCGCGACCGTGTCGCCGGCGGCCACGTAGAGGTGACCGTCGGGGCCGGCGGCCAGCACGGACGAGGCCGAGGTGGCGACGTGGCCGATGGCGGGCACCAGCACGGAGGAGGTCTGGGCGAGCGTCCCGGCGTCGTAGCCGTGCAGGACGACGTTGCCGCCGCCGTAGGACGACACCACCCACACGGTGTTCCCGATGACGACCGGCGGGTTCGGCAGCGGCGCGGTGTACCGGACCGTCGCGGCGACGGTCCCGGTGGCCGGGTCGATCCGGTCCAAGGTGCCGTTCCCGTACGCGTACAGCGAGCTGCCCGCGGCGACCAGCGAGTCCTGGGTGAAGGCCTGATGACCGATCAGTTCCGCGCCCCAGGGGCCGCCCGTGATGAGCGTCCCCGGCACGGTGGTGGATGGCACGGTGGAGGGCGAGGCGGAGGCGGTCGCCGACGAGGCCGTGGCCGCCGTCGACGGGGCTCCGCCGGCGGCGGGCGGGGAGCTGTGATGGGAGCTGGCCAGCGTCGCGATGCCGACGCTGGCGCCGGCGATGAGGACCACGGCGGCCGCGGCGGCCGCAGGGGCCCAGGAGTGGCGGAGGAAACCGCGCCGCGGGCGCGGCTCCCGGGCCAGCTGCGGCTCGGTGACCACGCGGTAGGCGACCTGCTCGACGGTCGTGCGGCGCGGCGGCTCGGGCGTGAGCCGGTGCAGCGCCTCAGCCAGCCGCTGTTCCTCGTCGTTCACGATGCCACCTCTCCGCTCATGAGCTCGGCCAGACCGGGCGCGTCCCTGAGCCGGGCCAGCGCCTTGGCCGCGTGGGACTTCACCGCGCCCACCGAGCAGCCCATCGCCGCCGCGGTCTGGGCCTCCGTCTGGTCGGCGAAATAACGCAGCACGACGACGGCCCGCTGCCGGGCGGGCAGCCGGTCCAGCGCGGCCAGCAAGGACTGGCGGGCATCCACCACCGCGAAGACATCCCCGTAGGCCGCCCGCTCGGGCAGCCGGCCGGTGGCGATCTCGCCGTTCCAGCGCCGCTGCCGCCCGCGCAGGAACGTGTTCATCATGATCTTGCGGACGTACAGCTCCGGCGCGTCCGGCCGCCGCAGGCTGGCCCACCGCGGCCAGGCCGCAGCGAGCGCGGTCTGGACCAGGTCCTCGGCCGCCGGCCAGTCGCCGGTCAGCAGCCAGCCGGACCGCAGCAACGCGGGTGACCGCGCCTCGACGAAGTCACGGAACCCGTCCGGCTCTGGTAGATGCTCCACCCCGGTCAGCGTGTCCACCAATCCTCCGTTCGGGCCCAATACGGGTGGCGGGTGCGGCCTCATGTGTACTAAGAGACGCTAGCCACCCGGAAAGGTTCACTCCCGGAGACGGCTCAACGTCTCGCTCGCCCGCCGCTGCTGCGACTCGGCCCGGTAGGCCTGCCGCCTGGCGTCAGCGAGCTGCTGGCGCGCCTGCGCCAGCTCGGCTTCCAGCCGCCGGACCGTATCCTCCACCTGTTGCTCAGCCGCGTTAGCGGCGTCAGCGGCACGGTCGGCGTCAGCCACGGCCCGTTCGGCCGAAGCGATTCTCTCGCGATGACGGCGTTCACGCTCGGCACTCGGCTCAGCTGGCTCGGGTTTTCTGGATTTCGCGGGCGGCGCGCTCGGCGGCGGCGCGCCACCCGGGCCGAAACCGGCCCAGTGCGCGGCGCGGACCAGGGAGCCGAGGCTGGCCGCCACCTCGGGATCGGCCAGGGCCGCGTCCAGCGTCGCGGTCACCTCCTCGCGCACCGCGGCGGCCGGGGCAGCCAGATCCTCGAAGGCCTGCCGGGTGAGCTCGTCGACCAGCTGGGACCGGGCCGCGGTCAGCTCCCGGATCCGGCCGCCGTCCGCGGACGGCCCGGCTTGGCGCAGCTCGGCGGCCAGGCGGGCCAGCCGGACCGGAACCCCGGGGTCGGCGCGGACCAGGCGGTTGACCGCCCAGGCCGATCGGGTCGGCTTGCGCAGCGCGCCGATCTGCTTGGCCGCGGCGGTCTCCCCCGCTTCGCGGGCCCGGGCGACGAGCTCCTGGCGCCGCGACATAAAGTCTTCGGGGTCAGCTTGGTAGAGCTCAGCCTTCGCGTCGGCCAGCAGGTCCGCCATGCAGGCAGAATAAGCAGCATGGCGAGCATCGTGCCATCGGGGCAGGGGCGGCGGCTGGCCGCCCGCGGGAACGTCATGGCGTTCAAGGCGGTCGCGGCGCAGACCGGCGGTGACTTCTCGCTGATGGAACGGACCGTGCCGCCCGGGGCCCGCATCCCGCCGCCGCACCGGCACGTGAACTGCTCGGAGGCGTTCTTCGTGCTGGACGGGACGATCACCTTCTGGCTGGAGACGGCCGAGCTGGCCGGCCGGGCCGGGGACTTCCTGCTGGTGCCGCGCGGATCGGCCCATACGTTCGGGAACCAGGGCGCCGAGCCGGGCCGGCTGCTGGTGCTGCACGCCCCGGCCATGGACGCCTATTTTGCCGAGCTGGACGCGCTGTGGTCCGCCGCGGCGCCGCCCACCGCGGAGGCCGAGCGCGAGCTGATGAGCAGGTACGGGATGGAGCCGGCGTCATTGGGCGGCGGAAATGTCGGGGGTGCGACGTAGGGTGGGGAGCTATGCCGACTACCCAATCAACCGAGGTGAGCCCGGAGAAGCTTGAGTCCTACCGCCGGGAGCTGACCGGTTACTGCTACCGCATGCTGGGCTCGGGGTTCGAGGCCGACGACGCCGTGCAGGAGACCATGGTGCGGGCCTGGCGCGCGGCCGACGGGTTCGAGGGACGCTCGAGCGTGCGGTCGTGGCTGTACCGGATCGCCACCAACATCTGCCTGGACATGCTGCGCGGCAGGCAGCGCCGGGCGCTGCCGATGGACCTCGGCCCGGCCTCGCCGCCGGTCGAGGCGCTGCTCGGCGACTGGAGCGCCGAGGACCTCTGGATCTCCCCGATGGCGGACGACCGGGTGCTGCCCGAGCACGGCGACCCGGCGGACGTCGCGGTGGCCCGGGACACGATCCGGCTGGCGTTCATCACCGCGCTGCAGCACCTGCCGGCCCGGCAGCGGGCCACCTTGATCCTGTGCGAGGTACTGCGCATGCCCGCGGCCGAGGCGGCCGCCACGCTCGGCACCAGTGTTCCCGCGGTCAACAGCGCGCTGCAGCGGGCCCGGGCCACCCTGGCCGACCTGCCGCCTGAGCAGCGGCCCGGGCCGCTGGACCCGGACCAGGCGGGCCAGCTGGCCCGGTACGTGGACGCGTTCCAGCGCTATGACGTGGCGCAGCTGGTCACGCTGCTGGCCGACGACGCGCTGATGACGATGCCGCCGTACGCCTTCTGGGTCCGGGGCGCGCAGAACGTCGGCCGCTGGATGCTGGAGCCGATGCCGAGCCAGTGCGCCGGCTCGATCGTGGTGCCCGCGGGGCAGGTCAACGGGGTACCGGCGTTCGCGCAGTACAAGCCGGACCCGGCGGGCGGGTATTCGCCCTGGGCCCTGCTGGTGCACGAGGTGTCCGGCGGGCTGGTCAGCCGGTTGACGTTCTTCCTGGACACCGAGCGGATATTTGCCGAGCTGGGCCTGGCGCCGCGCCTGCCGTGAGCTAAGCGCGCGGGCAGGCCGACGGAATACCAGCTGACCGGGTCGGCGGGGACGGGCTGGAAGTCGTAGCGGAGACGGTCGGCGCCGAGGGCGACCAGGCTGACCGACGTCGTGCCCCACAGCCGACCGTCGGGCAGATTCCGGCGGGCGATGATCGCGGCCGGGTCGTCGCCGGGCAGGTTGTCCCCGCAGGCCAGCGTGATCCATTCGCCCCAGGCGTCCGGGATGGCGGCGGCCGGGTCGGCGTCCGGGCGGTACGCGGCGAACCGGGGGCCGAAGTGCCGGGCCTTGTCGTCTTCGGCGGCGGATGGATAGGTGTGGCCGGTGTTGGTGATGAGGTGGGTGCCCGGCCCGAGGTCTTCGAGAGCGGCTCGGGTGCCGTCCCAGCTGAGCATGAGCACGGAGGTCGGGTCGGCGCAGATCAGGAAGAACGGGTTGAAGTCGGTCAGGGTGGCGTGGTCCTCCTGCAGCTGCTTGAGGGCCTGCTCTCCGTCGGCGGCCGCGAGCAGCGGGAGCTCGCCTCGTGACCTGGGCTTCTTGGGCGGCGGGGGCTGCTCGACGCGGCCGTTCAGCAGGCAGCTGACTCGCGGGAGGTCCGGGTGCAGCGCGAGCCAGGTGCCGCCTGCCTCCTCATCGCGCCCGCCGACCAGCGGCGATCCCGGCCAGTGCCGGGCCGGGGGCCGCCACACGCGGCCGGTGAACTCATCGCGGAAGCCCAGGAGCAGCAGCGGCATCGGGGCCTCGGGCTGGAGACTTACCACCACAGTGCACACATAAGGAGACTCTCATGACCGGGGGGTCGGGGGCGAGGGGCATCTCGGTGCGGGCCATCTCGGTGCGGGCATCTCGGTGTGGGTCAGTCGAGCCCGTCGCGGTCGGCCCAGGCCAGCAGGGTGTCCAGCGGGTAGGCGGAGTCGTCGATGCCCTGGTGCAGGTCGCCGAGCTCGGCGAAGCGGGCCGGCACGGTGGCGATGGTGAACCGGCGCGGGTCGACCTCGTCGACCTCGTCCCACGTGATGGGGGTGGATACGGTGGCCTCCGGCACGCCGCGCACCGAGTAGGCGCTGGCGATGGTGTGGTCGCGGGCGTTCTGGTTGTAGTCGACGAACAGCTTGCCGGGGTCGCGGTCTTTACGCCACCAGGTGGTCGTGACCAGGTCCGGCGCGCGGCGCTCGACCTCGCGGGCGAAGGCGTACGCGGCCCGCCGGACCTCGGCGAAGCCCCACCGCGGCTGGATCCGGACGTAGATGTGCAGGCCGTTACCGCCAGAGGTCTTCGGCCACCCGGTCGCGCCGATCTCGCCGAGGATCTCCTGGCAGATCCGGGCGACCCGGCGGACGGTGGCGAACTCGCACCGCGGCATGGGATCCAGGTCGATGCGCCACTCGTCGGGCCGTTCGGTATCGGCGCGCCGGGAGTTCCACGGGTGGAACTCCACGGTGGACATCTGCACCGCCCAGATCACCGCGGCCAGCTCGGTCACGCACAGTTCGTCGGCGTGCCGGCCGTACCGGGGGAAGGACACCCGCACCGTTTCCAGCCACGGCGGCGCGCCGGCCGGCACCCGCTTCTGGTGCACCTTCTCCCCCGCCACCCCGGACGGGAACCGGTGCAGCATGCACGGCCGCTCCCGCAGCGCCCGCACGATGCCGTCGCCGACGGCCAGGTAGTAGCGGACCAGGTCCAGCTTGGTCTCGCCGCGGGCCGGGAAGTACACCCGGCCCGGATGGGAGATCCGCACCGACCGGTCCCCGACCTCGACTTCGACCTGATCCGCGGCCATGGCTAGCGTTCCGGGGGCCAGAGGGCGGCGAGCTGCGCGGGGCTGATGTTGCCGCCGCTGCACACGATGGCGACGTTCCGGCCCGCGAACCGGCCGGGGCTGCTCAGCACCGCGGCCAGGGCGGCGGCCCCGGCGGGCTCGGTGAGGTTGCGGGTCTTCTCGATCATCAGCCGCGTCGCGGACTTCAGCGCGTCGTCGGAGACCAGCACGAAGTCATCCAGCTGGTCCCGCAGGATCTGCTGCGGCAGCTCGAACGCGGTCCCGGTGGACAGCCCCTCGGCGAACGTGGTGTTCTCGGCCTTGACCAGGCGGCCCGCGCGCCAGGAGCGGTAGGCGGCCGGGGCCGCCTGCGACTGCACGGCGATCACCTCGATCGACGGGCGGACGGCCTTGGCCACCACGCAGGCCCCGGCCGCCCCGCTGCCGCCGCCGACCGGGACCACGATCACGTCGGTATCCGGCTGGGCCTGGAGGATCTCCAGGGTGTAGGTGGCCACGCCCGCGACGAGCTGCGGCTCGTTCCCCGAGTGGACGTACCGGTAGCCGTGCTCGGCGGCTTGCCGCTCGCAGTGCTCGCGGGCCCCGTCGAAGTCGCGGCCCGCGAAGATCACCTCGGCGCCCAGCGCCTGCATCGACTCCACCTTGACCGGGTTGGCCCGCTCGGGCACGCAGATCACGGCCCGCACGCCGAACAGGTGGGCCGCGTACGCGACCGACTGGCCGTGATTGCCGGTCGAGGCGGCGATGACGCCACGGTCCCGTTCGGCCGTGGTGAGCTGGCTGATCAGGTTCACGCCGCCGCGGACCTTGAACGCGCCCACCGGCAGGTGATTCTCGTGCTTGACCCACACCCCGGCCCCGGTCAGCGCGTCCAGCGCCGGATAGCGGTACAGCGGCGTGGGCTGGAGGTAGGGCGCGATGCGCTGGCGGGCGGCCAGCACGTCGGCCAGGTCGGGCACTGGCCAGCTGGTGGTCATGTCTCGTGTCTACCATGGCGCGGCGGCGTCCCCACCGCGGCCGGTCAGCCGGAAAGCGGCCGGACGTCCCACAGCAGCACTCCCCCGACCTGCCGGGCCGGGTGCCCGGTCAGCTGGTCGAAGGCGCGCCGCAGCTGGTCATGGCGTTCGGCGTCCGGGGTGAGCACCACGACCGCGGCGTCCCAGTAGGCCATGTCGGCGCGGAAGGCGGCCCGGTCCGCGCTGGTGATCTGCTGGTCCGGGTCGTAGTACACGATGCTGCGCACCAGGTCATCGGTCGCGCGCAGCGGCGGGCCGAAGTCCGCCCGGCCGTTCTGGTGCGGGCCGAGGAAGTACCCGCCGACCATCCGGTATCCCTGCCCGGTCGCGTCGTCGTCGTCCATCGAGGTGAACGAGCCGACCCAGGTGCCCACGTCCGCGGGGTAGACGCTCTGGTCACCGTGCACGTACTGGCGCCATTGCCCGCTGGTGAAGAACGCGGGGACCGGGACGGCCGGCTTGGCCAGGACGGGGGTCGGCGCGATCGGCAGCAGGACCGCCGCCAGCACCAGCGGCCAGCCGTACCGCAGCCAGGCCGCGGACGCGGACGCCGCGGCGCAGACCGAGAACGCGAGCAGGATGGCCACGACCGGGATCAGGGCCAGGCCGAACCGGGTGGGTATCGCGCTGTCGAACACGGGCAGGTTGCCGAGCAGGCTCATCGGGCCGCGGGCCAACACGACCCGCCCGCCGACCGTGACCCGCTGGCCCAGGGACAGCAGGAAGAACACGAGCGCGACGGCGGTCAGCGCCCGCACCGCCACCTGCCGCCACAGCCAGACGACGATCAGCCCGGTGGCGATGAGCAGCGGGGCGCCGAAGAACGTGTTCTCCTCCGGCGGGGCGCCGTAGCTGCTGTGCGAGGCGCCGTGCCGGACCAGCGACAGCTGGGCGAACGCGGCGAAGGCGCGCAGGTCGGTCCCGTACCCGAGCACGGTCTGCGGCAGAGCACGGTAGCTCTGCGGGCCGAAGAACTGAAACCACAGCGGGTAGGCCAGCAGCGCCCCGGCGGTGAGCAGGGCCGGCCCCAGCCCGGCCAGGAACGGCCCGGCCCGCGCCCGGACCTGGGCCGGGCGGAACACGGCGTACGCGGTCACGAAGACCGCGACCGCCAGCCCGGTCTGGAACAGCAGCTCCTCGTTGAGGAACGCCTGCCAGGTGACCAGCAGCCCGAGCACCACGCCGTCGCGCACGCCGCGCATCGAGATGGCCCGCCAGATGATGAACGGGATCAGGAACTGGCAGACCAGGTCCGGGTGGCCGCTGGTGTGGTTGACCAGGCCAGGCGCGAAGCCGGCGAACAGGCCGCCGACGAAGGCGGCCGACCGGCGGCCGACGATGTGGCGGGACAGCACGTGGTACCAGGCCCACGCGGTGGCGGTCAGCCCGCCGGTGAGGATGAGGGTGAACGTGACGGCCGGGCCGAACAGGAGGGTCACCGGGACGAGCGGCACGGTCAGGCCGAGCAGCCCGGTGTTGGCCATCATGTTCACGCCGTCGGGCGCGTTGAGCTGCGGGCTGAACAGCGGGTTCTCGCCGTGGGTGAAGATCCGGGTCGCGTGGACCAGGGCCCACTCGAAGAAGTGAACGTCGGAACCGCCGCTCACCAGGGCGAGCGCGTTAACATCCCGCCATAGCCCGGAGGTCACCCAGCAGGCCAGGGCCAGGTAGACGGCCACGGCCGCGTAATCTGCCCATCGAGGCGCGGGCGCATCCGCGGGCCGGCTCGGCGCGGCAGGCCGGCCGACCGCCTCGGCGGCACCCGACACGGACACCCAGTGGAGCCTAGCCCCAACGGCCCAATCGGTCCTCATTCTTCGCTAAGGTTTCCGGATCAGCCCGTTACCGCCAGCCAGCGCCCGAAGCTAGGCGCCCGAAGCCGTTACGCTGCCTACCGCGGAGTCGCATATGCCGGGAATCAACGGAGACCAGTGCGTGCAGTCCGAGGTCCTCGAGGGCCTCGCCACCGCCGTGAACCACCGCCGGTGGTTCGTTGAACTGGCCATCCCGTTCCTGGGCGATGACCCGATCGAGATCGGCAGCGGCCTGGGCGACTACGCGCTGGAGTGGGCCCCGCACTTCGCCCGCTTCACCGCGACCGAAGCCGATCCCGGCCGCCTGGTGGCGCTCAAGGAGCGGCTCGGCGGGCAGCGCAAGGTGGCGATCCGGGAGATGCTGCTGCCGACCGACGAGGTGAACACGTACTCCGGCGCGGTGTCCTACAACGTCCTCGAGCACATCGAGGATCACGTCGCGGCGCTGCGCAGCATGGCGCGGCTGGTGCGGCCCGGCGGCCGGGTCGTGTTGATCGTGCCGGCGTTCCCGTTCGCCATGAGCCCGGTGGACATCGCGACCGGGCACGTGCGGCGGTACACCAAGAAGAGCATGCGCCGGGCGCTGGGCGAGGCCGGGCTGGCCGTCGAGCAGCTGCGCTACGTCAACGCGCTCGGCCTGATCGGGTACTACCTGGCCACCAGCGTGTGCCGGCTGACGCCCCGGGAAGGGCCGATGGTCAAGCTGTACGACCGGTTCGTCCTGCCCGCCACGCGCACGGCCGAACGCCTGGTCCGCCCGCCCTTCGGCCAGTCCGTGTTCACGGTGGCACGCGTCCCCGAATCGGGGTAGGCCGGGTCAGTCGTCGTCCGCCGCGTGCGGGCCCGGCGGCCGCCGGGCCCGCCAGCGCCGGAACTCCCGGACCGGATGCGCCAGTGACCCCAGCCAGTCGGGGCCGGCACCGCTGAACCAGTCGACCGGGAAGCCTGCCACGCGCTGCGGTTCCTCGTCCCGCGCGGCCCGGTCCTGCGCGCCATGGTCCCGCGCGGCATGGTCCCGGCTGCCCCGCGGCCGCACCGGAAAGCCGAGGACCCGGTTCGGCTCATACTGATCACCGGGCATGGGTCCGCTCCCAAGCAGTCCTGGTCGACTTGATGAGGTCAGTTCACCGGATGCCGCACGCGCGCGCAAGTACCCGCTGGGCTAGGTAGCCCAGATCGATGCCTGAGGTCATGGCGCCACGGATCGTTCGGTAAAAGGCAAATATTTCTGAACGGACTGTGGTTTCAGCTAGCTGGACACGCTAATCGCTGACCGGAAGGGATCATGCCATGACCGTCGAGCTTCAGAAGGTCCTGTACACCGCCGAGGCCGTGGTGGAAGGCGGGCGCCAGGGGCACGGGCGCACCAGCGACGGCCGGCTCGAGGTCGACCTGTCGGTCCCCGCCGAGATGAGCGGCGACGGCGGGCCAGGAACCAACCCCGAGCAGCTCTTCGCGGTCGGCTACGCCGCGTGCTTCCAGTCCGCGCTGCTCGGCGTGGCCCGCGGCCGTGGCCTCGACGCGTCCGAGTCGGCCATCACCTCGACGGTCGGGATCGGCCCGACCGGGCACGGCGGCTTCGGGCTGGCGGTCTCGCTGGACCTGCACGCGCCGAACCTGACCGCCGCGACGGCCGCGGAGCTGATGGCCCGGGCCCACGAGCGCTGCCCGTACTCGGTGGCCACCCGGGGCAACATCCAGGTCACGCTCACCGTGGACGGGCTGTCGCTGGCGCAGGCCGCCGCGACGGCGGCCAGCTAATCGGCCCTAGCCCGGGCGGACGTCAGATGGCGGCCAGGACGGCTCGCGTCCAGTCACGGTAGCCGTCCTGGCTGGGGTGGAAGCAGTCGGAGGCGAACTTCCCGGCCCACGGGGGCAGGAAATGCCTGGACACCTCGGCGACGGGCAGGCCGCGGGCGGTGGCCGCCTGGTGGATGGTGCGGTTGATCCGCGCCACGTAGGGACGGCTGGCCAGGCCGAGCAGGCCCCCGTATCCGGCCGGCACCGGCAGGTCGAGCATGACCGTGCGGTCGGGCACCGCCGCCAGGAGCGCCCGCAGGTCGGTAAACAGCTTGCCCGGGCCCGTGTACAGGATGTCGTTGAACCCGATCCCGCAGGTCACCAGGCTGGCCGACGCAGGCACGCGGGGCAGCTGCTGATTCAGCACGTCGCGGATCAGCGCGCCGGAGACGGACAGGTTGAGCACCCGCCAGGGCAGTCCGGTCCGCTGCCGCAGCGCGCCGAGGACCTGGCCGACGTACCCGTGGTCCGGGCTCGGCGCGCCGAGCCCCTGCGCGGTGGAGTCGCCGAGCACCACCCACAGCGGCGCGGGCTCCGCGGCCTGCAGGACCTGCTCGTTATGCGTCTGCCAGTGACCCGCGAAGGCGATGCAGTCCGCGCGCATCGCGGTGACGCCATCAGCCCAGCGCCCGAACGGCCCGGCGCGCAGTCCCGAGACCTCGGCGGCATGGGTGCGGGTCAGATAGGTGCCCATGGTGGCCACGATCTCCACCGGCGAGCGCCGCCCGCTGTCTGCCGCTTGGCTGGGCCAGCGTGGTGCGGGCATCCGCAGCATGCTCGCCCTCCCAAGAGGTTTCCGTGGGAGAAACGACGGTAAACGAGAATATGGACGTCTGTCAAAGACCAGGTGTCTGGGGCCTGGTGCATGGGACCGGGTGTCTGGGGCCGCGGCCTTACGACGGGTCGATGGACCAGGCTTCCCGGATGGGCCTGCCCCGCCGTTCGGCGGGCACGGGCTCGGACCCCGGCCTGCGTTCCGGGGCGCGCGGCGCCGGCTCGAGGCCGGGCGCGGGCATGGCCGGCGGGGCCAGGCTGGCCGAGGTCGGCGCGATGTGCGGGTGCCCCGGCAGGTTAGCCGTCCAGCGCTCGGTGCAGGATTCGGCGTCCTGGCAGTACCAGCGGATGTCGGCGCAGGCCTGGCCGCCGTCGGGCACCAGCAGGCTGGTCGGGAGCGCTATACCGCACAGTGAGCACTGGGCGGAGGGCAAGGGTCGCTGACGGTCGTCGCGCTGGGCCGCCATCGGCGACTCCCCCCACGAGAGCGGGCGGCTCATCGGGCGACCGCCAGCTTTTCAGGGGCCGTCGTCACGGCAGCTGAGCTGGATGCAGCCATTTTTCCTCCCACGGACTACCGGTGACGGAGTCCCTCATCGGCGAGGGGCGACTACAGGCCCCCTCACTGTAAGTTAGCGACTTAGGGTCCGGTAACTCAGGCGAAGCCGCAAACTTGCTCACTTCACCACCGAAAGCTACGCAAACATCGTCGCGATTCAGGCGTGGCGCGAGCCGGGGTAGATTCAGCGGACGTGCCCACGTTACGGGGCGAACGGACCCGACGAGGAGCAGCAGGGGAACGGCGATGCCAGCCGACTACCAGAAGATCCGCGAGGAGAACATCGCCCGGTACGGCTGGGACACCGCCGTGCTGGACCTGCTCGGGCAACTGTACAGCGAGCGGACCCACTTCATCTTCGAGCTGATCCAGAACGCTGAGGACGCCGGGGCCACCGAGCTGGCCTTCGAGCTGATGGCGGACCGGCTGGAGCTGCGGCACGACGGCCGGCCGTTCACCGAAGCCGACGTCCGCGGCATCTGCGGGGTCGGCCAGAGCCGCAAGTCCGGCGACCTCACCTCGATCGGCCAGTTCGGCATCGGGTTCAAGTCGGTCTACGCCTACACCCGCAGCCCGCACGTCCACAGCGGGGACGAGCATTTCCGGATCGAGAATTACGTCCGGCCGCAGGCCACCGATCCCCGGCCCGGGGACGGGACCTTGTTCGTGTTCCCCTTCGATCACGACGACGTGCCCGCCGCGGTCGCGGTCCGCGAGATCTCCGCGGCGCTGGCCGCGCTCGAGCCGGGCGTCCTGCTGTTCCTGGCCAGCATCACGCGGCTGCACGTGGGCGGCGCCGGGGTGGCCCCGGCGGTCATCGCGCGGCGCGCGGAGGTCGTGGGCGGCGGGTGCCGCCGCGTCACCGTGTCCAAGGGCCGGTCCCGGGCGCAGGAATGGCTGGTCTGGCACCGCGAGCTCGAGGGCCTCGGTGCCGGGGCGCAGCGGGGGGCGGAGCCGCTCCGGGTGGAGATCGCCTTCCGGGCCGAGGCGGGCCGGATCGTCGCCGCTGGACCGCGCGCCGCTGAGCGTGTTCTTCCCGACCGAGAAGGAGACCTTCCTCGGCTTCCTGGCCCAGGGGCCGTACCGGACCACGCCCGCCCGGGACAACGTGCCCGCGCACGACCCGGCCAACCAGGCCCTGGTGCGCGAGACGGCCGTCCTGCTGGCTGACGTGCTGCGGGAACTGCGTGCGGCCGGGCTGCTGACGGTGGCCGCGCTGACGGCGCTGCCGCTGGAGACGGCGCGATTCGGGCCGGAGGAGATGTTCCGCCCGCTGTTCGAGACGGTCCGCGAGGCGATCATCCACCAGGAGCTCATCCCGGCGGCCGGGGGCGGCTACCGCGCGGCCGGGGAGCTCAGGCTGGCCGGGGAAACCGGGCTGGGCGGGCTGCTGGACGCCCGGCCAGCTGGGGACCCTGTACGGGACGGGCGCGCCGGCCTGGTTCGCGGACGAGTCCATCAGCCAGGCGGGCACCCCGGTGCTGTGGGGTTACCTGCGGGACGAGGCGGGCCTGGCCGAGGTCACGGCCGAGGGCTTCGTCGCGCGGCTTTCGGCAGAGTTCCTGGCCGCCCAGCCGGATGAGTGGATCGCGCGGCTGTATGCGTTCTTGTACCTGCACTCCGCGTTGTGGCCGGCGGCGCGGGCCAGGCCGGTCATCCGGCTCGAAGACGGACGCCAGGTCGCGCCGTTCGATGCCGGGGGCCGCCCGGCGGTGTACCTGCCCGGCCCGGCGCGGAGCAGCCTGCCCACGGTGCGGCGCGCGGTGGCCCACTCCCCCGCGGCCCGGCCGTTCCTGGACGCCCTGGAACTGGCCGAGCCGGATGTGGTGACCGAGGTGCTCGAGTTCGTCCTGCCGCGGTACGACGGCCTGGACGCGGCGACGCTGGACGTGGCCGAGCACGACGCCGACCTGGACCTGGTGATGACCGCGCTGGAGATCGCCCCGCTGGGCGCCGGGCGCCGGGACGAACTGCTCGGCCGGCTGCGGGAGACCGCCTTCCTCATCGGCGAGAACGCGGCGACCGGGGAGCAGCGCCTGATGGCCCCGCCCGCGCTGCATGCACGCAGCAAGGACCTGGAGACCTATTTCGACGGGAACCCGGAGGCCTGGTTCGCCGCGGACCGCTACGGGCCGTGGCTGGCCCAGCTGCGGGGCATGGGCGTGCGGCAGACCGTCGGGGTGCGCGCCCGGACCCCGGACGCGGCCGGCTACGTCACCATCACGGTCGAGTTCGGCCGCAACGAGCGCGGGCGGGACGGGTTCGATCCGGCCGCGGAGATCGACGGCCTGAACTTCGCGCTGGCCCATCCCGGGCACGCCCGGTCTGAGTACGTCTGGAACGTGCTGCTCGCCCCCAACCGCCGGCTGATCGCCGGGGTGGTAGAGCGGTCCGTGCTGGCCTCCTTCGGCGACTCGAGCCAGCAGAACGCCCGGTCGGCGATCGCGGACACGGCGGAGCGGGAGGCCTGGCTGCCCGGCCCGGGCGGGACGTTCCGCCGCCCGGGTGAGCTGTCCCTGGATGACCTGCCGCCGACCTACACCCGGGACGAGGGCCTGGCCCAGGCCCTGGGCATGCTCCAGCCCGTGGTGGCCGAGGCGGCCCGGCAGCTCGGCGTGCCCGCCGCCGTGCTGTGGGGCCTGCGCGACCGCCCTGACCTGGTCGCGCTGATCGAGCGCGAGCTCGGCGGCCCGGCCTGAGCGGCGGCCCGCGGGGCGGCGGTGCGCTATTCGGCGCGCAGGCTGGCCGCGGGCTTGGTCCGGGCCGCGACGGCGGCGGGGAGCGCGGCGAGCAGGTTGCCGGCCAGCACCAGCGCGGCCAGGCCGAGGATGAGCGCGGGCACCGAGACCTCGATGACGGGTACGACCCCGAGGGAGCCAGCGAAGGCACGCCAGGCCAGCCGGCCGCCGATGATGCCGAGCACGCCGCCGGCCAGGACGGCGATGAGCAAGGTGAGCGTGGTCTGCCAGGCGATGACGGCCCAGATCTGGGCCCGCGTCATGCCGAACACCTTGAGCAGGGCGAGCTCGCCCCGGCGGCGGCGGACCAGGCTGAGGATGGTCAGGGCCAGCGACAGCACGGCCGCCACGGCCAAGCCGACGGCCAGGGCGAGCGGCTGGCCGCCCATCTGCTCGGCGTTGATGACCGTCGAGGCCCGGGCACTGACCAGTTCGTAGGTACCGCCGGGAGTCCCGTCCGGGTTGGCCGAGGTGACGTGCGTGACCAGCGCGGCACGCTGCGCCGCGGTGGTGCCCGGAGCGAGGTCGATCACGGCTGCTGAGGGAAGGACGGGAACGGCCTGGCTTTGGGCGGGACGCGGCCCGGTCTGTCCCATCGCGGCCTGCAAGGTGGGGGTCGTGGCCATGGCGCCGCGGCCGAGCGAGGGATGGTCGGCCGCGCCCACGCCGAACGAAGGCAGGGTCACGGTCCCGGTGACCACGACCGTCCGCTGGTGCCCTGGGATGCCGATCTGCACCTGGTCACCGACCTTCTTGCCCAGCTGGCGCAGAGTCACCGAGCCCAGCTCAATCTGACCGGGGCCGGACACCGGCTGGCCGCTGGTGGTGGGCGGCTGCACCGAGCCGAGCTGAGTCTGCAGGCCGAGGGCCGGGATGACCTGGCCGTCCACGGGCAGCTGAGCGAAGGAGAACTCCGACCACGCGGTCACAGCAGGCTGGTTCTTGAGCAGTTTCTCCATGGTCCCGGGAGCGAAACTCCCGTAGCCGGCCTCAGCCTGTATGACCAGGTCCCAGTTCCAGCCGTACCGGGCCGGATGGGAGGTCAGCCCGGCGAGGCTGGCGTTGAACACAACCGCCGTCACCACCGCGGTGACGGCCGCGATCGAGCCGAGGAGCGCGGAGCGCACCGGGACGGCCCGGACCCCGGATCCGGGCTCGAGCACGTTGCGGGTGCCGACGACCGCAGCGGCCGGCAGGCCCATGGCGGCCGCCGCGCGGGCCACGGCTGAGGAGCCGGCGCCTGCCCCCCTGGTGCGCGCCCGGACCGAGCGCAGGGCGACCATGGCCAGCAGACCGAGCAGGGCCACCAGCAGGACGGCCGCACCAGTGCCCAGGACGAGCCCGTCGGTGCTGATCCCGCGGTCCGGGTCATACCGGCGCACCGGTCCCACCGGGGCGAGCGGCGAGGTGGCCACCGCGACCGCTACGGCCAGGGCCACGCCGCCCAGGACGGAAATCAGCCCGGGCCCGGCCGCGGCCGCCGCGGCCTGGCCGCGGGTGGCGCCCAGGACGCGCAGCACCGCGATGTCCGGCGCGGAGCGGTTGATCATCTGGACGAGACCCTGCCCGACCAGCACCAGCAGGGCGAGCGCGGCGATGGCGCCGAACAGGCTCAGCGCGACCGCCTCCGGCATGATGGCCTGCTGGACCTGGCTGTGGACGACGTCGGTGCGGTCGGTAGTGAACACGGGACCGACTTCTTTCTGGCCGGTCGCCTGCTCCTCCCGGTTCTCGATGCTGGTAGACAGCGCGGAAAGCTGCCGCTGCAGGTTCCCAATCCCAGCCGGGCCAGCAGCCAGGCGCAGCCCGATCCACGCGTAGTAGTACGCGGACAGCAGCTGCCGGGTCGCCCCGGGAGGCAGGATGGTCCCCTCAGAGATGTCGGATTCGTCCGCCAGGGCGGGCGGCACCTCGACGATGGCCGCTACCCGGTAGGAGCGGGTGAACGGCGGCGCGGTCGGCTGGCCCTGAAGGTTCACCGGCTGGAACTTGTAGCTGACCGTGCTCCCCACGGCGGCCCCGAACCGCTTGGCGATGCCCTGGGTAAGCAGCACGGTGCTGGTTGATCCTTGCGGCGGCAGCTGGCCGGACAGCACGGTGGCCCGGTCCTGGCTGAAGTACTCGCCGTCCAGGCTGCCGTTCACGCTGTTGTCCAGGAAGTTGTCATCGACCTGGCCGTGCACCACCGGCAAGCCGTTCAGGCCGAGGTACGCGGCGTGCGAGACCACGCCGGGCAGCGAGGAGATGAGCGTGATCGGCTGTGTCGCGGACATGCCGGGCAGCCGCCCGGGCACGTTGACGAAGGCGTCGCTGGCGTTGATGGACGTCAGGTACCGGCTGTAGGCGGTGGCGGTGCGCCGGGCCCCGGCGATGGCGCCGAGGGCCACGCCGCCGAGCAGCCCGGCGATCAGAGCCAGCGCGGTGGCCTGCCGCCAGGAGGTGCGCAGAGCGGACCGCCAGCAGGCCAGCGCGACCAGCGGCGTGGTCATCGGCCCGCGACCAGCGGCGTTGTCATCGTCATAGGGTAATTGTGCTGACCAGGCCGGTCCATGCCCACTGTGCCTGCGCGCACCCGGCTGTGGTGTCAGCACACCCGGTCCGGTGCGGCCAGCTTCCCCCCGCGGGTCGCCTTAGCACGCTTGCGGGCGCAGGCGGCAGACCATCTACTTGGACCTGTGCAAATTGTGCTGACCTGGCTGCGCCTGGAGATACGGGGGCGCTGGCGGTCGCTCCTCGTGCTGGCCCTGCTGGTGGGGCTGGCCACGGCGACGGTGCTCGCGGCGACGGCGGGGGCCCGCCGCGGGCAGAGCGCGGCCGACCGGCTGTGGGCTCAGACGCTGCCCGGGACGGTGACCGTGCTGCCCAACCAGCCGGGCTTCGACTGGGACAAGATCCGGGCCCTGCCCGAGGTCGAGGCGCTGACCGAGTTCCCGGTCGTGTTCGGGTTCGCGCTGCCGTGCTGTCCCCAGGCGAGCACGGGCTTCCCCACGGTCGACGACCAGCTGGGCACCACCATCGAGCGGCCGATCATGTTCTCCGGGCGGATGTACAACCCCGAACGCATCGACGAGATCGTGGTGACGCCCCAGTTCGAGGCCGTCTACAACAAGCACGTCGGGGACACGGTGACCCTGGATCTGGCCAGCATCGCGCAGTCCAACCAGGAGGGGGGCTACGACGGCACGAGCGGGGCGCCCGCGGCCCCAAGGTCACGGCCACCATCGTCGGGGTGGGCCGATCCTTCTGGGGCAGCGTGAACGTGGACGGCCCGGGCCAGTACGGCGGTGTGCTGACCTCTCCGGCCCTGTTCCAGAAGTACGAGAAGAACATCATGGGCACCAACGGCCAGTCGTACATCAACGCGCTGATACGGCTGAAGGGCGGGCCCGCGGAGATCCCGGCGTTCCGCGCTGACCTGGCCCGGGTGACGGGACGGGCCGACATCGACACGTGGGACAACCAGTCCTACTTCGGCGGGCCGGTCAAGCGGCTCACCGACTACGAGGCAGCCTGCCTGCTGGCCTTCGCCGTGGCCGCGCTGGCGGCCGCGATGTTCCTGATCGGCGGGTACGTCGCCCGGTACATCTCGGCCAGGATGGCCGACCTTCAGGTGCTGCAGGCGGTGGGCCTGACCCCGCGGCAGGCCGTCGCGTCGGCCGCGGTGCCGCCGTTCCTGGCCGCCGCGGCCGGGGCCACGCTCGGGGTCGCGGCGGCCATCGTGGCGTCGCGGTGGATGCCGATCGGTGCGGCCGCCTACGTCGAGCCGCATCCGGGAATCGACGCCGACTGGCTGATCCTCGGCCCCGGCTGGCTCCTCGCGCCGTTGCTGGTGGGAGCCGCGGCGGCCGCCTTCGCCGCGCTCGCGCTGGCGGCCAGCAGGCGGCGGGGCGTCCCGCGGCGGTCCGCCGTGGCGGCGGCCGCGGCGGGCGCCGGGCTGCCGGTACCAGTGGTGGTGGGCACCCGGTTCGCCCTGGAGTCCGGGCGGGGCCGGTCCGCGGTGCCGGTCCGGCCGGCGCTGCTGGGCGCGGTGGCCGGCGTGCTGGGCGTGCTGGCCGCGTTCACCTTCTCGGCCGGGGTGGCCGACGCCGCCGCCAACCCGGCCCGCTACGGCCAGACCTGGCAGCTGGGCACGTTTTTCGGCCTGTCCGGCCAGGACTTCGGGCCCGCGGACAAGGTACTGCAGGCCGCGGCCGCCGATCGCGACGTCACCGGCGTGGACAACGCGCTCACCGCCGGCGCGCAGTCCGGCCGGGTCTCGGTGGAGAGCTTCACGTACGACGCGGTGGGCGGCAAGCAGATCCCGGTCGTGCTCACCGACGGGCGGATGCCCGCCGCGCCCGACGAGATCGTGCTGGCCCCGGTGACGGCCAAGGACCTGCACGCGGTCACGGGCAGCACGATCCGGCTGGCCGGCGGCACGACCACCCAGCTGCCGTTCCGGGTGACCGGCATCGCCTTCGTCCCGGCCGGACCGCACAACGAATACTCCGACGGCTCGTGGCTCACCCCAGGAGGGTATGACCGCTTGTTCCGCGGTTCGCACTATCCGTTCAAGTTCCACCTGGGGCTGGTGACCCTGCGGCCCGGCGCGGATGTCCAGGCGGTCGCGCACCGGCTCAACGCCGCGGCCGCGGCCATCCCGGGAGGCAGCGCCTTCACCTTCGACACCCAGCCCACTCCGGGCCAGGTGCTGGCGCTGAAAGACGTGGCGGTGCTGCCGCTGGCGCTGGCCGCCTTCTTGACCCTGCTGGCCATCGGGGCCGTCGGGCACGCGCTGTCCAGCGCGGTGCGCCACCGTCGGCACGAACTGGCCATACTCCGGGCGCTGGGGCTGACCCGGTGGCAGTCCCGGCTGGTACTGGCAACGCAGGCCACCCTGCTCGCGGTCATCGGGCTGGCCTTCGGGATCCCGCTGGGAGTGATTCTGGGCCGGGCCCTGTGGCGGGCCCAAGCCGACCTGGCCCCGCTGGCCTATCAGCCGCCCGTCGCGGTCTGGGCGCTGGCCCTGGTCGCGCCGGCCGCCCTGCTGGCCGCTATTCTGCTGGCCGCCTGGCCGGGCGAACGCGCGGCCCGGCTGCGAGCCGGCCAGCTGCTGCGCACCGAATAAGGCGTGCTGAATAAGGCGCACCGGCTAACGCGAGCACAATGACGCGCACGCAGTGATGCGCACCGGACTGGACCGTCAGGTTACGATCAGCGCCATGGCGGCCATCAAGGTCGCGCTGGCCGAGGACAATGTCCTCCTGCGGGAGGGCGTTTCCCGGCTGGTCGCGGCCACCCAGGACTTCGAGCTGGTCGGCACCGCGTCCGACCTGCCCGAGCTGTTCGCGGTCATCGAGCGGTGCGAGCCGGACGTGGTCATCACCGATATCCGGATGCCGCCCACCGGCCGCGACGAGGGCATCCAGGCCGCCGCGTGGCTGCGTGAGCACCGCCCCGGGGTCGGGGTCGTGGTGCTCAGCCAGTACACCGCGCCGGCCTACGCCGTGGCGCTGCTCGAGCGGGGCTCCGCGGGCCGGGCCTACCTGCTCAAGGAGCGGATCGCCAGTGTCGATGACCTGGTCCGTGCCATCCGCGCGGTGGCCAGCGGCGGCTCGGTGATCGACCCGCTCGTGGTGGACGAGCTGGTGCGGTCGCGATCGCATCCGGGCGCGTCCAGCCTGGACACCCTGACCGCGCGGGAGACTCAGATCCTGGCCGAGATGGCGCAGGGCAAGAACAACGCCGCCATCGCCGCCGCCGTCTCGGTGTCCGAGCGGGCGGTGGAGAAGCACACCAACTCGATCTTCGCCAAGCTCGGGCTGAGCGAGGAGAAGGACGTGAACCGCCGCGTCATGGCGGTGCTGCTGTTCCTGGGCCGGGGCCAGGGAGGCTGACCCACCGCCGCGGGGTGGTGGCAGCACACTGTATGCACGGTTGCGCCCTGTGCCAAGCTTAGAACGTGACCAGCCCGCACTCGGTGCTCATCGTGGATGACCAGGCGCCGTTCCGGTTCGCGGTCAAAGCGGTGCTCCGGCGGCTGGCGGATTTCGAGCTGGCGGGTGAGGCGGCCAGCGGCGCCGAGGCGATCGCGCTGGTCGACGAGCTGCACCCGGAACTGGTCCTGATGGACATCAATATGCCGGAGATGAATGGCATCGAGGCGACCAGGCGCATCGTGGCGGCCCATCCGGACGTGGTGGTCTTCCTGTGCTCGACCTACGACCTGGCCGACCTGCCGCGCAGCGCGACGGCGAGCGGGGCCAGCGGCTACCTGAACAAGGAACGCTTCGGCGCCGATGCGCTTCAGCAGCTGTGGCAGGACCGGGACTCCGGCGTGTTTGCCAGTCCCTAGGCGGCCAGCGGGATTGACCCGCTGATGGTGGCCCCGTGCCCGGGCTGGGAGTCCCAGCGGACGGTGCCCCCGATCGCGCCGAGCCGGTCCGCCATGTTGACGTAGCCGTGGCCGCCCCGTGCCGTCGCGGGATCAAACCCGGGGCCGTCGTCGGTGACAGAGAACAGCAGGCCACCCGATTCGGTCCACAGCCGCAGGTCAACCGTGGCGTCCCCGGCGTGCTTGGCCGCGTTCTGCAGCGCTTCGGTGCAGGAGAAGTAGATGGCCGCCTCGACCTCGGCTGGGTAGCGCCCGACGCTGTCGGCGACGTCCAGCCGGACCTTGAGGGGGCTGCGGCTGGCGGCGGCGCTCAGCGCGTCCGCAAGCCCGTTGTCGGCCAGCAGCGGCGGGTAGATGCCGTGGGCCAGCTCGCGCAGCTCCTTGATGGTCGCCTGCACGTCCTCGGCCAGCTGGCCGAGCATCTCGGTGGCCCCGTCCGGGTCCTCGGTCACGATGTCGCGGGTCAGCCGCAGGTTGATGGCCAGCGCCACCAGGTGCTGCTGAGCTCCGTCGTGCAGGTTCCGCTCCACCCGGCGGCGTTCGGCGTCGCCGCTGGCCACGACGCGAGCCCGGGATTCACGCAGCTCCTCCGCCTGCCGGCGCAGCGCGTCCAGGGTCGTCTGCAGGGCCGAGTCGAGCCGGGAGTTGTGGAAGGCCAGGCCGGCCTGGCGGGCCAGCTCGGTCAGCACCCGGTCGTCCTCCTCGGTGAAGACGTCGGCCCGGTCGGGCCGCTCGGCGACGATGAGCCCGAGCAGCTCGCCGCCGTGGCTGACCGGCGCGACCCGGAGCTGGGCGTGCTCGCGCCCGTTCAGCAGCGACGGCAGCCAGACCGAGGCCCACGCGCTGCCCGATACCCCGGCCCGGGCCACGACCGGCCGCTCCCGGTCGGTCAGCACGATCGACTGGGCGCCGGCGTCCGGGACCGACACGGCACGCTGCAGAACGTCGCCGGCGCCGGTGTAGATTTCCGCGCTGTCCAGGCGCATCGTCTTGCGCAGCGACTCGGCCAGCTGCAGCAGCAGCTCGTCCATGGCCACGGCCCGGGTCATCCGGCTGCCGAAGGTGGACAGCGCCTCGCCGGGCGCTTCCCGGGTCCCGTACACGAACCTGGTCGCGGATTCGGCCAGGCGGCCCCGGACCGGCAGGTAGGCGATCGCGGCCAGGGCGGCCGCGAGCATGGACAGCCCGAGGATCTTCCGGTCGGCGTCGTCATTCGGTCCCTGGCCGAGCCCGAGCACGATGATCAGGTAGATGACCGCGACGGCCGCGCTGGCCCCGGCGGCCACCAGCGCCTGCACGAACACCCGGCCGCCGAAGCGCGCCAGCGGCGGCCATTCCGCGGCGATCGCGGCGAGCGGCACGGCCGCTGACGCGCAGGCCGCCACCGCCGCGGCCGGCCCCGGCCAGCCCACCAGGAGGTGCAGGACCGCGCTGATCAGGCTGATACTGGCCGCCGCGACCAGGCCTGCGCCCAGCCACTGCATCCGTTCGGCGTCCCGCCCGGCGGCCCGCAGGTAGCGCTGGCGGACGCACGGGAGGGCGCAGAGCACCGCGAGAGGCCAGATCACCGCGCCGGCCGCGAGCGGGAACGGCCGACCGGCGAGGGCCAGGCCGATCCCGGTGCCGAGGGCGCCGGCGTAGCCGAGGGCGACGAGGGCCCGCGCGGTCGGGCGGGTCAGCCGGCCGTCGGGCAGGGCGAGCAGGAAGTGAAAGCTGATCGCGATGACCAGCGGCGCCAGCACGGTGGCCAGCACCCGCGCTGGGTGATGCTGCAGGCCCATCCGGCCCGCGGTCAGCGCGACCGCGCCGGTCAGCGCGCCGAGCGTCATCAGCGGGGCCGTGGTCCGGTCCGGGGAACGGGCCAGCACCGTCCCGGCCAGGGCCCAGGCGATGGCCAGGGCGAAGCCGATCGCGGCGAACACGCCCGGGCCCGATACCCGCAGCCCGACCGCGGCCACGGCCACGGTGGCCACCAGCCCGGCGAGCTCGGGCACGGCCTGGCGCGCCCAGCCGTGCGCCCGGGCGGTGACGGCGGGCTCCACGGTCACCCGACCCCGATGGCGGCACTCTCGCCGACGGCGGGCTCGGCATCGACGATCCGGCCGTCCCGCATCCGGACGACCCGCTCGGCCGCGTCGGCCACGTCCGGGTCGTGGGTGACCAGGATGATGGTCTGGCCGCCGTGGTGCAGGCGGCGCATCAGCTCGATCACCTCGTTGCCGCCCTCGGAGTCCAGGGCCCCGGTCGGCTCGTCGGCCAGCAGCAGGGTGGGATCGTTGGCCAGGGCCCGGGCGATGGCCAGCCGCTGGCGCTGCCCGCCGGACAGCACGCCGGGGACGGCCGCCGCCTTGTCGCCGATGCCGAGCAGGTCGAGCAGATCCCGGGCCCGGGTCTCGGCCATCTTGCGCTTGCGGCCGGCGATGATCGCGGGCAGGGCCACGTTCTCCAGCACGGTCATGCCCTCGAGGAGGTTGAAGAACTGGAAGACCAGGCCGACGTGAGTGCGGCGCATCCGGGCCAGCTCATCCTCGGTGCGGCCGGTCACCAGCTGGCCCGCGACGGTGATCTCCCCTTCGTCGGGCACCTCCAGCCCGGCGACCAGGTTCAGCAGCGTGGATTTACCGCAGCCCGAGGGGCCCATCAGGGCCACAAACTCACCTGAGCCGACGGTCAGGTTCACCCCGCGCAACGCGCGGACCGGCGCGTTCTCGGCCTCGAACGTCTTGCGCACGCCGCGCACGGCCAGCGCGGGACTGTTCTGCGTCATCGTCCCCCCATCCGGTTGATCTTGTAGGCGAATACGGGTGCCTCACGCCCCTTGACCTGCTGCGCGCCGAGCGCGATGGCGGGAACCTGGGTGCTCAGCGCCTTGAAGGTAGCCTCAGACAGAACAGTCTCGCCGGGGTCAGCCAGTTGCTGCAAGCGCTGAGACAGGTTGACCGTGTCTCCTACCAGCGTGTACTCCAGATGCTCGGCCGACCCGAGCAGGGCGGCGGCGGCCTCGCCGGTCGACAGCCCGAGACCGAGACCGAAGGGCGGCAGGCCGCTGGCCTGCCAGCGGCCGTTGATCTCTTCCTGCAGGCCGTGCATGGCCAGCGCGGCGGCCACCGCGCGGTCGGCGTGGTCAGGCTGGGGAAACGGGGCGCCGAAGACCGCCATCACGGCGTCGCCGACGAACTGCATGACGGTGCCGGTCTCGCCCAGGATGGCCTGGTTCATGGCGGCCCGGTGGGTGTTGAGCTGCCCGGCGAGCTGGCTCGGGTCCGCGTGCTCGGCGATGGTCGAATAGGACCGGATATCACTCATCAGCACAGTTACCACTACTCGTTCGGTCTCGCCGATGTCCCGCCGTTCCTGCCTGAGCTTGATGGCCAGGCCGCTGGGCAGCAGGCGGGACAGCGTCTCGCCCTGTTCTTCCCGGTCCACGATGGCCTGGTGCAACTGGCGCAGCCGCCGCAGCGCGCTGTCGCTGCCCGCGGACACGCCCTGGGCCAGCTTGACGAAGACCGCTTCGACGTCGGCCGCGACCGCCTCGGGCGGAACCTGGCGGACCGCCGCGATGGCCTTGATCGTCCGGCCCTCGGCGACCATGCCGAGGAGTTCCTCCTCCGCGGGCGCCAGGCCGCCCTCGGGGACCACGGGAGCCATCAGCGCCTCGACGATGGCCGGGTCGAGGGCGGTGCCCCCGGTGGCCACCGTGCGGATCGCGTCGACCAGCTGGCTGCCCTCGGCGACGTGGTCCTTGAGCAGGTAGCCGTAGCCGGCCGAGCCTTCGGACAGCAGCGAGACCGCGTACTCCGGGTCCTCGTACTGCGAGAGCACCACGACCCCCGTGCCTGGATGACGCTTGCGCACCTCACGGGCGGCGTCGATGCCTTCGCGCTGGAAGGCGGGCGGCATCCGGATGTCGGTCACCAGGACCTGCGGCTGGGTGGCCTCGGCCCCGCTCACCAGTTCGTCGAAATCAGCGGCCACGCCGACCACCTGCAGGTCTTTACGGGCGTTGATGAGGGCGCGGACACCCTCGCGCACGATCAGGTTGTCATCCGCCAGGAAGACGGTGATCGGGCCGTGCGGGGCGCCGCTGTGGTGAGCCATATCCCAGTTGTCGCACATCGCCCGCCGGCCCGTGAAGTAGGCAGGCATGCCGGATGAGGTGGTGCTAGCACGCCATCCGGCCGCGCGGATACCACCCTGGCCGCGGGCCGGGCCGCTGGCGCAGTATCAGTGGTATGCGATATCAGAGTTCCGTTACCTCACTGTCCTGGATTCCGTCCGAGGCCATCAGCGGGCCGGGCCGGATGGCGTTCGACGCGGGCTTCACCCACTACGACGAGCCGCCGCCCGCGGATCTCGGGGACATCGAGGCGCTGAGGGCAGCGGACAAGTTCCGGTTCGCGAACCGGCTGCAGGCCTGGATCGAGGTCGACGAGGCCGGGCGGATCACGGCCGGCGGCTACGGCGGCGGCGGCGTGATGGGCGCCAGCACGGTCCGGCTCGGCGCGCTGAAGCACACCTTCCAGGCCGTCGCGCTGCCGGACGTGCAGCGCGAGCCCGAAGCGGGCGCCTCGTGGATGCGCTTCGTCCAGACGACCGGCGGCCGGACGGCGCTGCCTGCGCCCCGGCCGGTACGGCGGCCGCCGTATGTCCGGTGGCAGGCACCGCTGGTGTGGACCACACTGTCCCTGACCCTGCACGCCGACGGCCGCGCCGAATACACGCTCGAGGGAGCCAGCAAGTTTCCCCGGCACTGGGTCTACGACGCAGACGGCGCCCTGACCCACAAGTCCGGCTTGACCGACTACGGCAACTGGATGCAGGTGTCGTTCGGCCAGCACAGCCCGTGGGGAGACGAAGAGTCCCCCGCCCTGGTGACCGCGGTCGAGACGGCGCTGGAGCACGCCCTGTCCGTGCAGCTCATGCACGGCGCCGCCCGGCCGCGGGTGAGCACCTTTCCGGCCGAGACGGCCCTGGTGCGCCAGGGCGAGCCCGGCAGCGAGATCTACCTGGTCCTGGACGGCGTGATCGGGGTCGAGGTCGACGGCACCCGCCTGGCCGAGTACGGGCCGGGGGCCATGCTCGGCGAGCGGGCCGCGCTCGAGGGTGGCCTGCGGACATCGACCCTGGTCGCCGTCACCCCGTGCCGGGTCGCGTCGGTGCCCGCCGCGCAGCTCGACGTGGGCGACCTGGCCGAACTGGCCACCGGGCACCGGCGTGAAGACCTGGCCGCCGCACCCCGGCGTGACCAGACCGCGCGGGACTGAGGGTGCGCGTTCACCTGTGCGGCGTCCGCGGCTCGGCGCCGGCGCCGGGCGCCGAGTTCATCCGCTACGGCGGCCAGACCTCGTGCGTGGCCATCGCCCCTGACGCCGGCCTGTCCGATGGCCGCGGGCCGCGGCTCGTGCTGGACGCAGGCACCGGCCTGCGCCGCGTCACCGGGCTGCTGCACGGCGAGCCCTTCACCGGCACGATCATCCTCACGCACCTGCACTGGGACCACGTGCACGGGCTGCCGTTCTTCACCGCGGGAGACCGCGCGGACGCCCGGGTCACGCTGCTGCTGCCCGAACAGGAGGGGGGTGCAGGTGCGGAGGAGGTGCTGGCCCGGGGGATGTCCCCGCCGCACTTCCCGATCGGGCCCAGCGGCCTGCGCGGGGACTGGACGTTCGGCACGCTGGCGCCGGGCGTGCGGAAGGCGGAGGGCTTCACGGTGGAGGCGCGCGAGGTGCCGCACAAGGGCGGCCGGACCTTCGGGTACCGGGTCAGTGACGGGCACTCGGTCATGGCCTACATCCCCGATCACTGCCCTACCGCGCTGGGCCCCGGACCCGAGGGATGGGGCGAGTACCATCCCGCGGCGCTCAGCCTGGCCGAGGGCGTCGACCTGCTGATCCACGACGCGTTCCTGCGGCCGGACGAGGTCGCCGCGGAGGCCTCGTTCGGCCACCCGGCGGCGGACTACGCGGTGGGGCTGGCCCGGCGGGCCGGTGCCCGCCGGGTGCTGCTGGCCCACCACAAGCCGGAACGGACCGACGACGCGCTCGATGAGCTCGCGGCCCGCTTCCGGGACGATCCGCGGGTCAGCGTCGCCGCCGAGGGTCAGGTCATCGACCTGTGATCCCGGCGATCGGGCCGCCGCGGGCCCTCGACGGGGACCGGGCCAGGGGGACGCTAGGCTCGGCGCTATGCGACTGGCGACCATCCGGACTGAGTACGGGACGACCGCGGCGCGGCTGGACGGGGAGGTCCTGATCCCGCTGGACGCCGCCGACGTGGGCGAGGTGCTCGCCGCCGGCGGTGACCGGCCGCCACGAGCGGGGGCGGCGCCGGTCCCGGCCGCGGACGCGGACTTCGCGCCGGTCGTGCCGCGGCCGGGCAAGGTGATCTGCGTGGGGCTGAACTACCGGTCGCACATCGTGGAAACCGGGCGGGAACTGCCCGAGTACCCGACGCTGTTCGCCAAGTTCGCCGACAGCCTGATGGGCGCCCGCGACGACCTGGTGCTGCCGTCGGTGAGCAACCGCGTCGACTGGGAGGTCGAGCTCGGGGTGATCATCGGGCGCCCCCTGCACCGGGCCACCGCCGAGCAGGCCGCGGCGGCCATCGCCGGGTACACGGTGATCAACGACGTGTCGATGCGGGACTGGCAGCGCCGGACCCTGCAGTGGCTGCAGGGCAAGGCGTTCGAGGGATGCACGCCGGCCGGGCCGTACCTGGTCACGCCGGACGAGGTGGGCCACGCGGCCGACCTGGAGGTCCGCTGCGAGGTCGACGGAACGGTCATGCAGCGGGGGCGCACCTCGGACCTGCTGTTCGGCCCGGCGCAGATCGCGGCGTACGCGAGCCAGGTCATCACCCTGCGCCCCGGCGACCTCATCGCCACGGGCACGCCCGACGGGGTGGGCGACGCCCGCAAGCCGCCGGTCTACCTGCAGCCCGGCAACGTGCTGCGGACCTGGATCGAGGGCCTCGGCGAGTGCGTGAACCGGTGCGTCGCGGAGCAGGCCGGCTAGGCGCCGAGGTAGGACACGATCTTGTCGCCTTCGGGCACGATCAGGCGCGAGCCGGAGGCGGCCAAGCTGGGGAAGTCAGTCACGACCGAGCCGATCGCGGTGGAGAACACCGACGTGCCGTCGGAGAGGCGGAAGCCGGAGAGCACACCGCCCCGGCTGACGGCCCAGACCACGCCGCCGGCGATGATCGGCGGTCCCGCCGGGAAGCCGGTCACCGACCACAGGACGTGGATTTGCGCCGCCGGGGTGACCTCGATGGCCCGCAAGCTGGTGTAGCAGGAGAACACGACCGTGCTGCCGTCCACCGCGTCGCCGCCGAAGCCTCCCTCGCACAGGCCGGCGGAGGCCAGCTCGCCGCCGGTCCCGCCGAGCCGGTTCCCGTCCAGGACGTAGCCGGTCCCCTGCTTGCCGATCTGGAAGACCAGGCCGCCCGGCAGCAGCGCCGGGGCCGTCGACCCGAGATCCTGGTCGTCACTGGACAGGGCGACGAAGTTGGCCGGGGTGAAGCGGTCCTGGACGGCCAGGCCCGGGCCGAGGCGCAGCACGCTGTCGGAGTCATCGATCTGGTCATACGGCATGCCGTTGCCGGTGGCGACGTAGAGGCTGCCGTCGCGCACGGACTCTCCGGCCGGGGCCCAGATGCCCGCCTGGCGCTGGTTCGCCGTGGTGAAGGAGACCAGCGGCCCGGAGCCGTCGACGGGCGCTCCCACGACGCGTCCCTTGTAGTCCGAGCAGTCGCCGTACAGGCCGCCCAGCGGCACGTACACCCGCGAGCCGAGCAGCGCCAGCGCCCCGCGCTGCTGCTGGGCCTGCGGATCGCTGCCGCTGACGTCGATGGAGCGCTGCCAGACGGTCCGTCCGGTGGCCAGGTCGAGATCCCACAGGGTGTGCTGGTAGGCCGGCTGGGCGGTGAAGGTCACCAGCCACAGCTGGCCGGTGGCCGGGTCGGCCACCGGCGTCCCGGTGATGCCCGACGGGCTGATGTTGCCGCACGGCAGCCCGGACGGGACCGGGGCGGCCAGGTGCCGGGTCCACAGCACCGCGCCGCCCGACGCGCTCAGGGCGTAGACACTGTCGTTCTCGGTGGCCACGATGACCTTGGCCCCCACGACCAGGGGCTGGGCGTACACCGGGCCGTCGACGGACGCGGTCCACGACGGCCGCACCGGGCCAGGCGCCGGTGTGCTGACCGACACCCCGCTGCGGTCCGCGGTGCGGTCGTAGGTGGGCCAGTCCGCGGCCGATGAGGTCGTGGCCGGGGACGACGCGGCCGGGGACGACGCGGCCGGGGAGGACGCGGCCGGGGAGGACGTGGCCGGGGAGGACGCGGTGGTCGGCGGGGCCGTCGTGGCCGGCGACGTGCAGCCGGCCACTGCGGCCAGCACGGCGGCGCAGGCCGCGGTGGCGGGCCACCGCCAGCGAGGCGCCGGGCTGGGGGCGGGGGCAGGAAGCCCGGGCGGACGCCGGGAGCGTTGAGTCACCCGGCCTATTATCGGCGCGCGGGCCCGGGGCGGCCGCGGCGTGGGCTGGCACCACAGTCCGTTCGGCCTGATCGTCATTCCCCGGAGGCGCCGGTCACGAGCTCGACGACGATGTGCAGGTGGCACAGGTGCCTGGCCGGCTCGGGAAACGGGACGCACAGTTGCGGCGGACTACCCCGCCACGGGCACGACGTGCCACAGGCCGCCGTTCAGGTTGAGGTTGTTGCCGCTGGCCTGGCCGGGCGCGCTGTCGCCGATGTAGGTGTACAGCGGGTGGCCGTCGTAGGTGGCCTGGGTCGCGCCGCCGGTGCGGGTGATCGTGCCGAGCTGCCCGGTGACCCCGGTCCCGGCGGACGGGGTCCCGGTGACCGGCGGCCAGTAGGCGGCGCAGCTGCCGTAGCAGGCGGACTTGGCCGCGGTGTCCGGGGCGAACGAGTACAGCGTGAGTCCGCTGGCGTTGGTGAGCAGCGTCACGCCGCCGACGTCCCGGGCCTGCAGGACATCCGGGCCGGCCGCCACGGGCTGGGATCTGGGCGTGGCCACCGCGGCGGCGAGCAGCGCGAGCGCGACGACCGAGGCGACGCCGACCCCAAGCAGCAGGAGGCGGCCGGCGTCGCGGGCGTACGGCAGGCCCGGCGCGGCGGCGATGGCCAGCGTGGCGAAGGCGGCCACGTCGATGATCCCGGCCACGATCCCGGCGGTGGTACGCACCTCGGTGAAACCGAACAGGCCCACCCACAGCGACAGCAGGTAACCACCGAGCGTGCTGATGGCGAACCCGGCGCCGGCCGCGGCGGCCAGCGGGCTGGCGGTGAGGGCGATCGCAGCCGCGAGGACGAACGCGGCGATCACCTGCAGCAGGAACAGCCAGCCGATGGTGGGTATGGTCCGGTAACCGGTCAGGTACAGGTCCAGGTGGATGGCCCCCGACGCGACCAGCAGCGCTGCCCCGGCGAGCCCGGCGATCCCGGGCCCGGACCGCCGGGGCACTGATGCCCACATCGTGCTTCCCATAACCCTGTCCAACGTACCCTCAGGACGGGCGGTTCAACGGCCCGGTAACGGTCTGGCCTCAGCGTAGGCCCGCTCCAGGGCGGCGACGTCGAACTTGGTCATGCCGAGCATGGCCTGCGTGACGCGGGCCGCCCGGGCGGAGTCCGGGTCCGCGATCATGTCGAAGAACACGGCCGGGACGATCTGCCAGGACAGCCCGTACCGGTCCGTCAGCCAGCCGCAGACGTTTTCCTGGCCGCCGTCGGACAGGCGGTCCCAGTAATAATCGACCTCGGCCTGGTCCGCGCACGTGACCACGATCGAGACCGCCTCGTTGAAGGTGAACTGCGGGCCGCCGTTGAGGCCGGAGAACTTCTGCCCGTTCAGCTCGAACTCCACCAGCATCACGTCTCCTTCCGGGCCGGGGCCGGCTGAGGTGTAGCGGTGCACGGTGCCGAGCCGGGCATCTTTGAAGATCCCGGTGTAGTAGGCGGCGGCCTCCTCGGCCTGCGTGTCGAACCACAGGCAGGTGACGAACGGGCGTCCGGTCATGGTTCCTCCTTGGTGAGCTCTCTTTCAGCTGTAACGGCCGGCGGGCGGCCGATTCATCGGCGAGCTCAGTAACCGAGGGCGGGATCCATCAGGCCGACCAGTTCCTGGCCGGCCGCCAGCCGCCGGACGTTCTCCGCGATCCGGCGGGCCAGGAGGAATTCGATCATCTCCGGGGTGTCGGCGGTGTGCGGGGTGATCAGGCAGTTGGGCAGGTCCCATAGCGGGTGGCCGTCCGGCAGCGGCTCCGGGTCGGTCACGTCCAGGGCCGCGCCGCCGATCACGCCGCGTTGCAGGGCGTCGACCAGGGCCGCGGTGTCCACCAGCTCGCCGCGGGCCACGTTGACCAGCCACGCGTCCGGCTCCATGGCGGCCAGCTCGGCCCGGCCGATCAGGCCGCGCGTCTGCGGGGTGAGGGCCAGCGCGAGGATGACAGCCCGCGCGCCGGCCAGCGCTTCGGCCAGCCGGTCGGTGCCGACGGTCCGTTCCGCGCCGGCCACGGGCCCGGCGTGGTGGCGGACGACGGTGACCGGAGCGCCGAACGGCTCGAGCAGGCGCAGCAGGACCGCGGCGATCCCGCCCGCGCCGACCACGGTGACCGGCTGGCCGAACAGGCTCTCCCCGGCGGGCCGGCCCCAGGACCGGGCGCGGGCCCTGGTCTTCAGCTGGCGCAGGCCCGCCAGGGTCAGGGCCAGCGCGTGCTCGGCGACCGGCTCGGCGAACGCCCCCTTGGCCGAGGTCCACCGCCGCCGCGGATCGACGACCCCGGCGGCGAACGCTCGTTCCACCCCGGCCTGCGGCAGCTGCACCCAGCCGATGCCCGGCCGGGCGGCCAGGGTGTCGCGCAGGGCCTGCATCGCGTCGCCGTCCGTCCAGACCAGGCCGACTGGATCCTGGTCCAGGGTGACGGGCTGGCCGCCGCCGCGGCGGATCGCCTCGGCGGCCCAGTCGGCCGGGACCGGTCCCACGGCGATGCGGGGCATGGTGCTCACCGGACGACCGTACCGCGCGGCTGCGGGCCCTTCCCCGGGGGCGGCTCGGCCGGTGTATGTTTCGTGCAGATCACACCCGGAGGTAACCCATGAATCCATCAGCTGGGCGCATCTTGACCACGCACTCGGGCAGCCTGCCGCGGCCCGCCGGATTCCTGCCGGTCTTGCTGGCCCGAGAGGCGGGACAGGCCAACGACGCCGAGTTCTTTGATGCGGCGCGTGCTGCGGTGCAGGAGACGGTGCAGCGGGAGGCTGACGCGGGCGTCGACGTGCTCAACGACGGCGAGATGAGCAAGCCCAGCTATGCCACCTACGTCAAGGACCGGCTGACCGGGTTCGGCGGCCAGGGCTCGATGCAACAGGTCCGCGGCCAGATCGCGGGTCTGGAGGAATTTCCCGACTTTGCCGAGAAGAGGGCCCAGGCCGCGACCGCCCTGACCGCGATCCAGTTCACCACCTGTGACGGGCCGGTCAGCTACACCGGCCAGGCCGCGGTGCAGACCGACATCGAGAACCTGAAGGCGGCAGCAACTGGCGTCCATCCGGCCGGCACGTTCATGAGCGCCGCCTCCCCCGGGGTCATCTCGGTCTTCTCGCCGAACCGCTACTACGCCAGCCAGGAGGAGTACCTGGGGGTGCTGGCCGAGGCGATGCGCGAGGAATACGAGGCGATCCACCGCGCGGGCCTGACGCTGCAGATCGATTGCCCCGACCTGGCCATGACCGCGCCGGGCGCCGGCTCGCTGGAGAATTTCCGCAGGCAGATGGAGCTCAACGTGGAGGCGCTCAACCACGCGCTGGCCAACATCCCGGCCGAGGCGTCGCGCATCCACATCTGCTGGGGCAACGCCGAGATGCCGCGCACCACCGACGTCGAGCTCAAGGACATCATCGACATCATCTTGAAGGTCAAGCCCGCGGGCCTGATGCTGATGTCCTCCAACGGACGGCATGCTCACGAGTGGAAGGTGTTCCGGGACGTCAAGCTGCCTGACGGCAAGTACGTGATTCCCGGCGTGCTGGATTCCACCACGAACATCGTGGAGCATCCCGAGGTGGTCGCGGACCGGCTGATCAGCTACGCCGGGGTCGTCGGGCGGGACAACGTGATGGCCGGCACCGATTGCGGGTTCGGGACGGCCGCCGGGATGGACATCGTGGTTCCCACCGTCACCTGGGCGAAGTTCCGCTCCCAGGCCGAGGGGGCCAGGATCGCCTCGGCGTACCTGTGGGGCACGCCGGTGCAGCCGGCGGCCGGGGCGGCCGGGGCCTGCGACGGCATAGATTTGGCCTAGGACCTGGCAGGTCACCGTCGACTAAGGAGCAGATCGAGATGTCTCTCTTCCAGCGGGCCCACGACATCCTCTCGGCCAAGGCCAACAAGGCGCTGGACGCCGCCGAGAAGCCTGACGAAATGCTCGACCTGTCCTATGAGCAGATGCTCGACCAGCTGACCAAGGTCCGGCAGGCGCTGGTGGCGGTGGCCGCGTCACGCAAGCAGCTTGAGTTGCAGGAGCAGCAGCTGCAGCACACGGTGGACCACCTGCAGGACCAGGCCAAGCAGGCCCTGGCCATAGGCCGGGAGGACCTGGCCCGGGAGGCACTGTCACGTAAGGCCGCGGCCCAGGCCCAGATCGACCCGATGGAGGTGCAGCACCAGCAGCTCGCCGAGCAGCAGCAGAAGCTGGAGCAGACCCTGGCGGCGCTGCAGCAGCGGGTCAACACGTTCCGGACCCAGAAGGAGACGCTGAAGGCCGAGTACACAGCGGCCAGCGCGACCAGCGCGGTGAACGAGAGCGTGGCCGGGATCTCCGGCACCCTGTCCGACTCGGGCGCGGAGCTGGCCCGGGCCCAGGACAAGATCGCGCAGATGCAGGCGCGCGCGGGTGCCCTGGACGAGCTGCTGCAGTCGGGCGTGCTGGAGGACGTCGGCGGGAACACCGATGACATCCAGAAGGAACTCGATCAAGCCGGCGCAGACGCCGACGTGGAGAGCGAGCTGGCCGCGCTCAAGGCGCAGCAGGTCGGGCCGGGCAGCGCACCGCCCGAGCTGACCAGCGGGGGCACCGGTAGCTGACCAGCGGGGGTACCGGTAGCTGACCAGCGGGGGTACCGGTAGCTGACCCGGCGGCGCGCTTGCGGCTGACCTGCGGGTGCGGCGGGCGGCTCGGGGTGAAGGCCACTGTCTTGGCCGCTGACCGTTTTTGCGCGCTACTATCACTGAGGGTCAACGAAAGGTTACTCACAGCTAGCGCGACAGGAAGCGGCACGATCCTCCGAGAGCGCCGCTGCCTGCATGCCGCGATCCGGCCCGGCGGCCAGCACAGCTACCGACGCAAAGGGAGTCTGAATGCTACGACGATGGTGCATTGTTCTGGCCCTGGCGGCCCTGACGGGCGCCGCGGCCCTCAGCGCGAGCAGCGCGTCGGCCGCGCAGCCGGGCTCGGGATACGGCGGCGTCTTCAGCCCGGGCGGACCGGTTCAGCTGGTGGGGCACGGCGCCGCCTCCGGGCGCGGCTTCCACAGCGAGGCGGAAAGCACGAACTGGTCGGGCTACGCCGGGACCGCGGGGACTTACACCAAGGTCTCGGCCAGCTGGACTCAGCCCGCCGGCACATGCAGCCAGGGCGACCAGTATGCCGCGTTCTGGGTCGGGCTGGACGGCTACAGCAGCAGCACCGTGGAGCAGACCGGCAGCGAGGTGGACTGCATCGGCCGGACCCCCAGGTACGACGCCTGGTTTGAGATGTACCCGGGCCCGTCGGAGAACTATTCCAACGTCGTCCGGCCCGGCGACCACTTCAACGCCGCCGTGGCGCACCTGAGCGGCGATAACTTCGAGCTGTACATTGCCGACACCACCCAGCACTGGAGTCACACCATCAAGGCGACCCTGGGCCAGACGCCAGCCCTGTCCTCCGCAGAGGCCATCGTCGAAGCGCCCTGCTGCACGTCCGACGGCGGCACGCTGCCGCTGGCCGACTTCGGCAACGTGAGCTTCAACGGCGCGCAGGCTAACGGCTCAGCTCTCGGCAACGCCCGCGGGCTGACCCAGATCGTCATGGTGGGCAACTACGGCCTGGCTAAGGACAGCATCTCCGCGCTGAAGTCCGGAGAGAACTTCAGCGCGGCCTGGCTACGCGACAACTAGCGGGCATCCGCCACGCCGGCCCGGCTGCCTCGCGGCAGCCGGGCCGGCGTCTGCGCGGATCATCATCGTGGATCGCTACTGCCCGCGGGGGGGTAGCTATGATCCACGATGATGGCGGCGGCTAAGGCTGAGGCTGCTGTGGGACTTGCTCGCGACGACGGGCCATTGGGGTGACCGGTTTGGCGGCGTTGCACGACGACGATCCGCGCAGTGTGGGACCGTACGTGCTGCTCAGCAGGCTCGGCAGCGGGGAGATGGGCCGGGTCTACCTGGCCCGGTCGCCGGGCGGGCGCCAGGTCGCGGTCAAGGTGATCCGGCCCGAGCTGGCCGACGACGCCGGGTTCCGGGCCCGGTTCGCGCGCGAGGTGGCCGCGGCCCGCAAGGTGGGGGGCCCCTTCACCGCGCAGGTGGTCGACGCCGACCTGGACAGCCCGGTGCCCTGGCTGGTCACCGCGTACGTACCCGGCCTGTCGCTGGCCGAGGCGGTGGACCGGCAGGGGCCGCTGCCGGCCGCCGCGGTGCTGGCGCTGGCGGCGGGGCTGGCCGAGGGGCTGAACGCGATCCATGCGGCCGGGGTCATCCACCGGGACCTCAAGCCGTCCAACGTGCTGCTGGCCCCGGACGGGCCGAGGATCATCGACTTCGGGATCTCCTCGGCGGTAGACGCCACCGTCACGACCGGCACCGGCGTGATGATCGGCTCGCCCGGTTTCATGTCTCCGGAGCAGGCCGAGGGCCTGCCGGTCGGGCCCGCCAGCGACATGTTCAGCCTGGCCGGAGTGCTCATCTTCGCCGCCCGGGGCCAGGGACCGTTCGGCACCGGGGACATGGCCGCGCTGCTGTACCGCGTCGTCCACGGCACGCCCAGCCTGAACCAGATCCCGGACAAGATCCGGCCGCTGGTCGGCCGGTGTCTGTCGCGGGACGCCAGCCTCCGGCCCACGCCATCGGAGTTCCTGGCCGAGCTGTCCGCGGCCGGGCCGTCGGCTGCGGACCTGACCGACTGGCTGCCGTCCCGGCTCGTGGAAAGATCGGCGCAGCCCGCCACGGAGGCCGTCGCGCACCCGCCGGCCGCGGCTGCGGCCGACGGCGGGCCCAGTTCAGGACTCGCCCTCGCGACCGAGGCGGCCGGCTTCGCGGGACCCGTGGCCGGCGGGCCCGCTCCTCCCCCGCGGCCGGGCGACGGCCAGGAGTACCGGCCGCCGCGGCCCGGGCCGCGGCGGGCGCGGTGGAAGTGGGCGGCGGCCGCCGCCGCGGCGGCGTGCGCGGCGGCCGCCGTGGCCGTGGTGGCGTCGCTGAGCTCAGGCCATCCCCCCGCGTCGACCGCCGGCGCCACGCCGACCGTAGGGAACCTGAAGCTCGACCAGCTGCGGGTCGGCGATTGCCTGACCGGCGCCGGAATGCAGCTCAACACGAGCGACCCGTGGCCGAAGCTGACCCAGGCCGTGCCGTGCAGCCGGGCGCATACCGCGGAGGTATTCCTCGCGGACAGCAACTTCTGGCCGGAGCGCAGCGCGTTCCCCGGGAACGCCGCGATCAGCAAGGACGGCAGCGCGGCGTGCACTACCGCGTTCCGTGCTTACGTCGGGACCGCGTACTCCACGTCGATTTACACCTGGACCAATATCATCCCGGACGCCGCCACCTGGCCGGCGGGTGACCGGGCCCTGCACTGCATCGCGTACTACGCCACGGGCAAGCAGCCGGCCGGCACGACCCTGACCCACTCGATCAGGGGCTCCCGCCAGTAGGCGCGGCCGGTCACGAGGCCTGCTGCCGGTCAGGAGCTCAGGGCGGCGGGGCGGAGCCGGGCCGGGCTGATGTCGGGAACCTCCCGGATGCCGAACATGTCGCGCAGCACGGCCAGCGCGGCCAGTTCGCCGCACCGGCCATGCACGCCGGGCACCGGCGGGGTGGCCGACGAGCACAGGTAGACGCCCGGGATCGGGGTACGGTACGGGTTCCACTGGATGGTCGGGCGGAACACGGTCTGCCACAGGGTCTGCATGCCGACCCCGATGTCGCCGCCGACGTAATTCGGGTTATGGGCCTCCTCGCCGGCGGCGGTGCGGACGGAGCGAGCCAGCACGAGGTCGCGGAAGCCGGGCGCGAACCGCTCGATCTGGGCCTCGATCCGCCCGGTCATGTCCACGTCGGAACCGGCGGGCACGTGTGTGTAGGTCCACAGCGTATGACGGCCGGCCGGGGCCCGGGACGGGTCGGCAACTCCGGGCTGGGTCACGAGCACGTACGGGTTTTGCGGGTGCTTGCCCTCGACGACCTCGGCCTCGGCCTGGGCCATCTCCTCGAAGGTGCCGCCCAGGTGCAAGGTGCCGGCCCGGCGGCAGTCCTCGTTGGCCCACGGCACGGGGCCGGACAGGGCGAAGTCCACCTTGCAGACGCCGGGACCGTAGCGGTAACGACGCAGCGCGGCGCGGTACCGGCCCGGCAGCTGGTCGCCGGCCAGCTCGGCCAGGCCGCGGGGGGACGTGTCGAGAAGGACGGCAGCTCCGGACGGCAGCTCGGCCAGGGAGCGGACCCAGCGGCCGGTCTCGATGCTCCCGCCGGCCGTGACCACCGCGTCGGCCATCGCGTCGGTGATCCGCGCGCTGCCGCCCGCGATGACCGGCCAGCCCACCCCGTGCGCAAGCACCGTGAGCATGAGCCCGATGCCGCCGGTCGGCACGGCGGTGAGCCTCATCATGGAGTGGGCCGCGGCGCCGCCCATGATCGCGCGGGCCTCCGGGGTGCGCCAGCGCCGGACCAGGACGGAGGCAGGCAGCACGCCCCGGCTGCCGTACCCGGCCATAACCAGCGGGTGCGCGGGCGGGCGGCGCAGCGGCTGCAGCAGCTCAGCGCAGATATCGTCGACGTGACGGGCCATCGGGCCGAGCAGGCGCCGGTAGGACCGGCCGTCGGGGCCGAGCCGGGCGGCGGTCTCGGCCACCGAGCGGGACACGACCGCGGCGCGGCCGCCGTCGAGGGGAGTGGCGAACTCGACCTGGGGGCGGGCGAACCGGACCCCGCGCGCGGCCAGGTCGAACCGCCGGAAGAAGGACGACACCACGGCCAGCGGGTGCGCCGCCGAGCACACGTCGTGCCGGAAGCCGGGCAGGGTGAGCTCGGCGGTCCGGCAGCCGCCGCCGATCTCCGGCGCGCCCTCGATAACCTGGACCTTCAGTCCCGCCGCAGCCAGCGTGACGGCAGCGGCCAGGCCGTTCGGGCCGCTGCCGACGATCACCGCGTCAGGGTTCCCTCCCATGGCACCCGCTGCCTTTCAGCTGTCGTGGTGGACCAGGCGGGCCAGGCCGGCCACCGGAGCCGCGATGGTCTGCAGCACGCTGCGGATCATCGAGTTCTGCCAGACGTTGCTGGCGTGACGCCATTGGCGTTTGGAGTCTACGCAGGTGGTCCTCGCTTCGACGGCCGGGTCCGGCAGGCCGAGCCGCTGCCCGAGCGCGGTCAGCGTCGCGGCCCAGAACTTGTCTTCCTTGCGGTGCCCGCCGCAGGTCATCGCGACCTCGTAGAGCGGGTCGTTCGCGCGCATCAGCACCAGCGCCTGCACGACGGTCTCCCCGCCGCTGCCGGAGCCTTCGCGCTCGGCGGAGAAGGTGATCCAGCCCGCGAACATGTGCCCCTGCGGCGTCATCAGGGTGAAGGACTCGGTGTCGGCGTACAGGACGAACACTCCCGTGGAGAGCTTCACGCCGCCGCCGATGGCGAGATCCAGCAGGGCGACATCGCCGGGCTTGATGCCGGTGAGCGCGCCGGAGAACCGGTTGCCCTTCGGCCAGAACTCGGGGAAGTGCTCCTTCCAGGTGGCGATCGCCTGTTCCGGCGTGATCGCCGAGCCGGCCTTCATCCGGTAGGTCTTCTGCCACATCTTGCCGAAGCCCTGGACCGGGCCGGTCAGCCGGCGGCCCGCGACGTTGGTCCCGCGGACGCCTGCCCGCCGGTCCACCTCGAGCCGCTCGACCTTCCTGGCCCAGCTCGTTGCGTCGTCCCGCGCCGCTGTTCCGTGCGGCGGTGCCCCGCGTGGCGGTGCCCCGTGCGGTGGCGGCACGGACGCGGCCTCGCGGGCGCTCAGCCCGATCTGCTCGGCCGACCTGACCCGGTCCGGGCCCGCTGTCTCGGTCATGGTGAGCCTCCCCTCTTACCTCGCGACGCCCTGGAGCGCCGATTCCTCGCTGTCGTAGATCGTGATCGCCTCGTCCAGCCGGGTGAGCTCGAAGATCTCCCGGTAGTGCGCGCTCAGCCCGAAGGCGGCCAGCTGCTGGCGCTGCCGGTTCGCGCGGACGAGAAGGGTGACCAGCATGCCGATGCCGCCACTGTTCATGTACTCCAGGCCCTCGAAGTTCAGTACGAGCCGGGTCGTCCGGCCGTCGCTGGCGGCCTCGTAGGCCGACATCAGCACGGGCTCGCAGGCCGCGGTGACCTCACCTTTGATGTCGACGACGGCCACCTCGTCGCCTATCCGCCGGACGTCCATGGTGATGGCCGGTGCGTTCATGAGATTTCCTCCCCTTTGACCCTTTTGCTTCAGGTGCCGGTCTACGCGGCAGGTCCGGTTAGCTGGCTGACGGCACGGTCGAGGTCCGGGAAGAGCTCGATAAAGTCCGACAGCCTGGTGATGTCGAAGATCTCGCGGTAGTGCGCGGACAGCCCGCTGGCCACGACCTTGCGGCGTTCGGCCCGGGCGCGGGCCAAGACGCTGACGATCAGCGCGATGCCGGTGGAATTGATGTAGTCCACCGCCGCGAAGTCGAGCACGACCGTGCCCAGGTCCGCGTCGGTGCCGACCGCGGCGGCGTACGCGTCGGTCAGCACCTCGGCGGCGGACCCGTCGACCTCGCCGGACAGCTCGATGACGGCGGCGCCGGGCACCACCCGGGTCGTGGCCTTACACATGCTCGCCATGTGCAGCACCTCCAGTTCGCATGGTCAGCCAGATGGTGTGCCGCTGGCCATTGGTAGTTACGTCCATGGCGTCGACCATGTTGCGGATGAGGAACAGCCCCCAGCCGCGCGGGCTCTGCCCGCCGTCCAGCTTCTTGAGCAGGTCGGGTTCCTCGGCGGAAGAGGTCGTGGCGAAGGCCTCGGCGGAAGCGGTGGCGGCGAATTCCTCGCCGCCTTGGTCGCTGATGGCGACGATGATCTCGTCGCCATCCAGGGTGACCTCGACCTCCACCGGGATCTCGGCGCAGTTCTTGTTGCCGTGCTCGATCGCGTTCATCGTGGCCTCGGCCACCGCGGTCTTGAGCTTCTCCAGGCGGCCTTCCGGTAGCCCCAGGCCTCGCACGCTGTCTGCCACCCGGGCCAGCGCCAGGCGCTCGTTGCCAGGCTCGCTCGGCAGCTCGAACGCGTCGAGCCGGCGGGGTCGTCCAGCGGCGGGGCGGGCTACCTGGGTCATCGCGATCGCTCCTGATAGCTTTCGGTGGGCCGGCCGGTAATCCAGGGAGACGGCGAGCGCTGGAGCGAGACCAGCGTGATGTCGTCCTCCTGCTCGTGATCCGGGCCGGTGAAGCTGCCGAGCTCGGTCAGGCACAGGTCGATCAGCGCCTCGCCGGACGGTCCCTTGCCCACCAGCGCGGAGACGCGCGGGAAGCCGAACATCTCACGGTCCGGCGCGTGCGCCTCGGCCAGGCCGTCGCTGTGCAGCAGCGCGCAGTCGCCCGGCTCGAACTGGAAGGTCATCTCCTCGTACGGCATCCCCGGCATCAGCCCCAGCGGCATGCCGCGGGCCCGCAGTTCCTGCACCCCGCTGCGCGTGCGCACGTACGGGACATCGTGCCCGGCGTTGGCGAACTCCACCTCGCCGCTGACCGGGTCCAGCACCAGGGCCAGGCAGGTGACGAACATGTGAGCGGGGATGTCGACGCAGAGCATGTCGTTGACATGGCCGAGGACCTTGCCGGGCGAGATGAGCCGCGGCGCGGCGTCCCGCAGCAGAGAGTGCGTGCTGGCCATGACCAGCGCCGCAGGAACGCCCTTGTCGGTGACGTCGCCGACCACGAACATGACCCGTCCGTCCGGCAGCGGGATGAAGTCGTAGAAGTCACCGCCGACCGTCCGGGCCGGGCGGTAGAACGCGGCGACGTGCCAGCTCGGCAGGTCGGGCAGCTCCTTGGGCAGGAACTGCTGCTGGATGAGCTGCGCGATCTTCAGTTCCTGGTCGATCCGCTCCCGCTGCCGGGCTTCGGCCTGCTGCTGGCGGACCAGCTGGCCGACCCGCATGGCGGGGGCGGCGTAGCCGGCCAGCGAGTTGAGCAGGCGCAGGTCGTCGGTCGAGTAGCCGCGCTCGGACCGCCTCGGGCCCAGGCTGAGCAGGCCGACCAGGCTGCCTGAGGAGATCAGCGGCACGACCAGGACCGCGCCTGCGGCCTGCAATGCGTCCAGCGCCGGTGATCTCAGCTCCAGCCGGGTGATGTCCACCGCGCTGGCCGCGCTGAGCAGGTAGCCGATCAGCGGGTCATTGGAGGCCAGGTCCAGCTCGGGACCGGCCGCGATCACGCTCGGCGCGATCGGCTCGGCGTCAGCCGTGGCCGGCTGCGTGCGGCGTAGCCAGCCCCGCCTGCGCGCGACGGCCTTACCGCCGGTGCCGACGCTGGTGCTGCTGGTACCGGTGTTGCCGGTGTCGCTGGCGCTGGTGTCGCTGGCGCTGGCCGGGCCGGTGCTGGCCGGCTGCTCCCGGTCAGCGACCGCGACCCCGGAGGTCCCCCCAGGCGCGGTGTCGGTGACGGACTCCGACGTCAGCTCAGACGCCCCCCCGGGCGTTACCTCGGCGTCGCGGGACGCCGGTGCGGTCCCGCTGGTACTCCCCATCTGTTGCGTCATCTCACACTCCGGGTTCGCGGCTCGTCTTGCGACGCACCATCAGCCTAGAAAGATTGCGATACGGGATCGTTACGGGAGTCAAGGCCTCTGAGGTGTTTTTTTACGCGCATGCGTTACGGTGAGCCGGTGGGACGTTTGCTATGGCCGAGCTGAGCCTGGCGCTGCTCGGCCCGCCGACGGTATCGCGCGACGGCCGCCCGGTGACCTTCGATACGAGAAAGGCCATCGCCCTGCTCGCCCTGCTCGCCGTCACGGGCCGCGAGCACAGCCGCGAGGAGCTGGCCGCCCTGCTGTGGCCTGAAGCCGACGCCGCCAAGGCCCGGGCTTCGCTCCGGCGCACCCTGTCGGTGACGGCGGCCGCCATGGGCGCGGGCCTGAGTATCAGCCGGGCGGCCGTCACCCTGGATCTGGCTGCGGTCCGGGTGGACGTGCGCGAGTTCGAGACGCTGATCGCGCGGCCGGACGCCGCGTCCCTGGAGCAGGCCGCCCAGCTGTACCGGGACGATTTCCTGTCCGGGTTCGTCTTGCGCGGCTGCCCGGATTTCGAGGAATGGCAGCTCTCGGTGGCCGAAGGGCTGCGGCAGTCGCTGGCCCGCGGGCTGCAGCGGCTGGTCACGGCCTGCATCGCCGGCGGCGACCTGGAGCGCGCGACCGGGCATGCCCGGCGCTGGCTGCAGCTCGACCCCCTGCACGAGCCGGCGCACCAGGCGATCATCAGGCTGCACGGCTGGGCCGACCAGCGTTCGGCCGCCATGCGGCAGTACCGGTCGCTGGTCCGCGTGCTGGACCGGGAGCTGGCGGTGCGGCCGCTGCCGGAGACGACCAAGCTGTACGACGACGTGCGCGCCGGGCGGCTGGGCCCCCCGCCCGCGCCGTCGGCGCCACCGCCTGCCCTCGTCAGGGCCGCCGAGCCGGCGGCCGGGGATGCTGATGATACGGGTGAGGCGGCCGAGGCCGGTACGGCTTCAATGGTCGCCGGGGTGTGGCCGCTGCTGGGCCGGGACGGCGAGCTGGCCGGCCTGCGCGCGGCGTGGCAGGCGACCGGCCGCACGGGCCGCGTGGTGGCGGTCGCTGGTCAGGCAGGCAGCGGGAAGACCCGGCTGATCTCCGAATTCCGGGACGAGGTGGCCCGCAAAGCCCCGGTGCTGGCCGCCCGCTGTCATGACGGCGAGACCGCGCTGCCGTTCATGCTGGCCGCCGACCTGCTGCGGACCGCCCTGGCGGTGCGGCCAGATCTGCCCGATATGCTCCCGGCGCAGACGGCCGCGATGGCCGGGCGGCTGGTACCGGCCCTGGCTGCGGCGCACCCGGACTCGGCCGCGCCGGCCCTGGACAGCCCGGTGGCCGTCACGCGGCTGTACGCGGCCATCGCCGACACGCTGCTGGCCGCGGCGACCGGCCCCCGGCCCGGCGGCGGCACAGGGCCGGCCGCCGGGGTGGTCGTGGTGGAAGACGTGCACTGGGCTGACAGCTCGTCGGTCGGGCTGCTCGCCTACCTGGTCCGGCGGCTGGCCGACTGGCCGCTGCTGCTGGTGCTCAGCTGGCAGGCCGAGCAGGCCCGGCGGCTGCGGGTATTGCGCACGGCGCTCAGCGAGGCCGAGGATCAGTCCCTCGGCGAGGTGATCGAACCCGGGCTGCTCGGGCCCGAGGCGATCGGCGCGCTGCTCGGCATGGACGGCATGCCCCGGGTGGACGTGGACCGGCTGATGGCCGAGACGCGCGGGCTGCCCATGCTGGTCCGCGAGTACGTCGAGGCCCTTCGGTCGGCCGGGGAGCCTGGGCCCGAGCAGGCCGACTGGTGGCCGCCCGCCAGCGTCAGGGACCTGCTGCGGGCCAGGCTGCAGACGGTCAGCGAGCCGACCCGGCAGATGCTCACGGCCGCCGCGGTGCTCGGCAGCGACAACGACGCCGAACTGCTGCGCGCCGTCAGCGGACGGGGCGAGGACGAGATCGTCGAGGCGATCGACGAGGCACTCGGCCGGTCCCTGCTGACCGAGACACCACCACCGGGCGCCGGCCAGGCACCGTCGTACGGATTTCCCTACGAGGCGCTGCGCCGCACCGCCTACGAATCGGCCACCTTGGCCCGGCGCCGGCTGCTGCACGGCCGGGCGGCGGACATCCTCACCCGGCGTCACGAGCGGGATCCGGCCACGACCCGGGCCGCGACCATCGCCGACCACCTGCAACTGGCCGGGCGCGACGCCGACGCCGCGCAATGGTGGTGGCAGGCCGCCGAGGTGGCCCGGGAGCTGTACGCGCACGCCGAGGTGCATGCCTACCTGGTCCGCGCCCTGACGCTCGGCTACCCGCAGCTGCCCGGGCGGATCGCCCTGGGCGACGTGCTGGTGGTGCTCGGCCGGTACCGGGAGGCACTGGCCGAGTTCGAGACCGCCGCGGCACTGGCGGGGGCGGGTGAAGGAGCCGCGGCACCGGCCGGGGCGGGCGACGGAGCCGGCGATGCGGATCGCGCGGTGCAGGCCGGCATCGAGCACAAGCTCGCGGACGTGCACCACCGGCTGGGCGACTGGGACCTGGCCGAGGCACATCTCGCCGTGGTTACCGAGCTGGTGACCGGCGCCGAGCCAGGCGGCCTGGCCCGGGCCGAGGCGGACCGGGCCGTGGTCGCCTACCGGCGCGGCGACACCGAGCAGGCGGCCGCCTTCGGCCGGGCCGCGCTGTCGAGTGCCCAGGCCGCCGCCGATCCCGGCGCGATGGCCCAGGCCCTCAACGTGCTCGGCATGCTGGCCGCCCGGGCCGGGGAAGGCACCGCGGCCGAGACCTACCTGCGCGACAGCCTGGCCGAGGCCCGCCAGCTGCCCGAGCTGGGCGCGGCCGTCGCGGCGCTGAACAACCTGGCCCGGCTGCTGGCCGAGACCGGCCGGATCGGCGAGGCGCTGGCCCTCGCGGCCGAAGCGCTGGAGCTGGGCAGCGAGCTCGGCGACCAGCACCGGGTCGCGGCCCTGCACACGAACATGGCCGACCTGCTGCACGCGGACGGCCAGGGCGATGCCGCGATGACCCACCTCAAGGAGGCGGCCCGGCGCTTCGCCTCGGTCGACGTGGGGGACGCGCCGCGCCCCGAGATCTGGACGCTCGTCGAGTGGTAGCGGTCGGGCCCGCCGACAGCGACACGCTCAGCACCACGGCGGCAGCCAGGACCGGCTGGGCCGGAGCCGCGATGTCCGGCGGGCGCCGGTCCTGGCTGTTGCCTCCCCCACACCAAGACGCTAGGAGGCCAGCGTTCCGAGAACGTTACGGCTCGACCGGCGCATGACCCGGTCCGCCGGGCTGCCCGTGAGCACGGACAGCCCGGCGACGGCGTTGACGATCCGATACAGCTCGGTGGCGGCGTGCCGGTCGCGCTCCGGGGTGAGGAGCACGACATCGAACACCGTGTTGTCAAGCGAGAGGATCAGCAGCAAGACGTACAACACGGCCAGCACGAGCCGCCACGGGGTAACCGCCCTGTTGCGCCCGGTCGTGCCGCCCGGCAGCTACCTGCGCGAATCGTCATGCGCTCAGGTGACGGGGGTCGCCCCGGAAGATCAGGACGGGGCAATTCGCGTGGTGCACAAGGTACTGGCCAACCGAGCCGAGCAGCACCTCGGCGAAGCCTCCGTGGCCGCGGCTGCCGACCGCCAGTATGTCCGCGTCGGTCGCGGCGGCCATCAGCGCCTCGGCCGGATGACCGTCGAAGACGCGGGCCCGCACCTTGTTCCTGTCGTCCGGCTTGACTTCTTCATTGATGATCGCGTCCAGCCGCTGCCGCGCTTCGTCCGCCACGACTCCCTCGTCAGCCGTTTCGGCCGGGCTCTGGCCGAAGCCCCCGATCATGCCGGTCGACGTCGGTGCGTGCCGGACAATGACGGCTTCCGCCGCGCCGCCGGTGAGCGCGGCCTGCCTGACGGCCCAGCGGAGGGCCGCCCTCGACGAGGGCGAGCCATCGACTCCCACCACGATGCGAGGAGTGTTACTCGTGCTGCTAGTTGACATCAGATCCAGATCCTTCCGCTATTACGCCTAACTTGCTGTACGCAGCGTATGCCGCGGGATCTGGCTTAGGTAAGACCCTTCATCCTGTTTCCTGCCGGCCAAAGTCCGCCCGGACAGAGAAGTTTTGTCCGATCGGGCCGTAACCGCGCATGACGGAATCCCAGCCCGCCGGGACGAGGACCGCACCGCAGTGCGCGCCGAAGCAGACCCGCGCCCAATCGGATGCCCAGTGGCAACGGTATTTCTGGCCCTGGTAAGCGCGGCGCTGGTCGCGCGCGAGCGGCACGCGGCTCTCCCGCCAGCGCGGATGAGCAGTCGTTCTTAGCGAATGCAGCGCGTGCTCTAACCGCCACGGCGAGCTTGCCCGCGCAAGCCATCAAAGCCGCCCCCGGGAGCTCCCGGCCGGAGCCAGGATTCGGCGGCTGGGCTTGTCGCCCTGGCCCGGCCTTCCGGGAATAGCCCTCGGAAAGCCGCGCCTGCTTCGGCCCGGTCACGTGGTCTTGCGGCCATGACACGAGGGCAGCAATAGTAAAACGCGCCCATCTTGGCCACCGCGGGAGAACTCAGAAGTTGATCAGGCGGACCGAATATCACCGAGATCCGGGAGTGGGCCACCGGGCCGGGGGCCGGGCACCGAGGTGACGGACCGCGGGCGGGTGCCCCCGGTGCGGGCGGATGCCCTCCGCGCGGGCGGGTGCCCCCGGTGCGGGCGGTGCCCTCCGCGCGGGCTGGTGCCCGCTGAGCTCGCGGCGAAGCCTCCTTGCCCAGCCAGCCGATCTTCCCGCCCGCCGGGCCGTCACCAGGACCCGCAAAACCTGGTTCCAGCCTGGGTACCTGGCGGGATCCGGCCACCACTTCGGCTCAGGCTGAGGCAGGCCGCACTTCGCTCCTGCCGCCGCCCAGGCCGTCGCTGGAGCAAAGACGCGGGCACCTCGCCCTGTGTGCTCACTCGCGCGGGGTTCGTCAAGGACAGAATCGCATGCGCGGGCACTCAGCCCGGCCCGTACCGGCTCAGTTCAGCGGAGCCATGCCCATCGCTAGCTACGTCTCGGCGACGGGTTCGGTGCGGGCGCGGTGCCTGAGCGCGGGTATCGAAATCAGGGCGGGCGGTGACCGATGCGCCGCTGCCGGAGCTCCGCCGCGGCCGGGCGCGGCGGTGTGCTCCGTTCAGGACGGACATAAACGTCTGGCCCACCAGCACATCAGCGGGCGCGCGCCCGCCGCCCTGAAACCCAGAAAATCTCCGACCGCCTGACCAGTGACGACGTCAGTCAGGACCGGCCCGACATCGGCAGGTACATGGACGCCGCCGACAAGCACGGCAAGAATGCCTGCGCTGTTCTGCGCGGCCCCTTGACCGGCAACCCTCGGCGACGGAACGCGCCGCCATTCGCCCCGTGACCGCCCCCCAGACCCGCGCTACCCATCGCCACGCGCGGATGGGCCGAATGCTCACCAGCCGGTGGCGGGGCGCACAACCGGGATCGTTAGGTCAGAACAGAACGGCCATCCTCGTAACGTGAAGTGGCTATTGTGACGGAATATTACTGGCCTGCCGTTCCGGGCTTGTCGATACCAGGCAGACCAGATTCCACGATTGTTGCCGTCGCATTAAGGGGGGATTGCCGCGACAGGCCGCCGGTGACCAGCCGCGGCCGAAATGGAAGCGGCCTGCGGCGCAACGTGCGGCCGGGCCGAGGACACGGCACATCAGGACGCGCCGCAACAAAACGGCACCGGAGTTGTCCGTCCTGCGGAGCTCGCCGGGCGGGATAAGAGCCAGGCCTCGCGAGCAGCTAAGGGCCGGGAAACCGCGGGTGCCGTGCACCACGATCGGCAGACCCATGAGTATCGCCCGGGGTCGCGCCTGCCGTCCCGGACGCTGGCGACTAAACGGCGCGCCTTCCGCAGCCCGCGCACGATACGATGCGGACGCTTTCATCCGGGCATCACAGAATGGCACGGTACCGGTGCGTCCGCCGAAATGACGGGATTCATACACCGAACAGTATGATAGCAGGCGGAAGCACTAAACGATTCATGAAGACCGAACGGTGCGCCCTTGCTACCGCACATCGACAGGACGCGCTCTGCTTTCCGGCCTGGGTATCCATCAACCGCCGGAGGAATACCAGAATGGGCGCGAGTTTTCTGCGCGTTCCGGCCGCCTCATTCGGGCGGACGGTCAGCTCGCGGCGGCGCTGACGGAAGTGCGCAGAGAGGCTACGCGGCGATAGACAGCGAGCTTGTATCCGGGCTTGCGGGAGCCGTGGCGCCTATCGGTGAATTCGGGCCAGGTGGTGGCCGCGCTAAACGCCGCCGCGGTACGACCTGAGCGTCGGACCGCCCGCCCGTGGCGCCCGCCGGTCAGGACGGGCCGGACAGCAGGCCCAGCGGGCTGGGGGCGGTGAACTGCATGGTCAGGGTCCACAGGCCGACCGGGCCGCGGGACAGGTCGGCCCGGGCCGGGAGGTAAGGCGGGCGCTGGGCACGCAGGAAGGCCAGCATGGCCTGCGCGGCCGGTTCCGGGGCGGCGAGCTCAGCGGTCCTCAGCGGCGTGCCGGGACTGGAGCCGGGCCCGTCGTCGGCGAACGCGATGATACGCACGGGCTCGGCGCCAGCCAGGGCGGCCAGGGTAATGAGCAGGCGCTCGTCCACGCTGCCGCCAGCCAGTTGGCTCCGGGCCGAGGCCCGGACGCTGACGCGCGGATCGGCGGCCAGCTGCAGCCCGGCCACCTGCCGGGCTCGCAGGTCGGCGGCCAAGGCCGTCCGGTAGGCCGCCGCCCCGTCCGGAGCGATGACCCGCAGATCAATCCGGGCTGCGCCGGAGCCGAAGCTGGCCAGCGTCTGCGGCGCGTACACCGTCGCAAGCCGGGTGCCGAACATCGCCCGGACCGCGGCGGTCGCCACGACCAAGGCTGAGCCGAGCGGATCGGAGGCACCGGGTCCCAGCACCAGCAGATCCGCCGCCGGGACTGCGTGCCGGACCAGGACCGAGCACATGACCGGGTCGCACGCGATGATCGCGCTCGCGCTGACCTCGCTGGCCACCCACGCGGCGGCCTGGTCGCGGACCGCGCTGGCCTGCTCGAGGGTCGGCCGGCACGGCGGCCTGGTCCGACCCCGCGGCAGCGGCGAGGTGGGAGGTGGACAAACCGCCGGTGGCCTCGACGGCGAGGAACGCCACGACGGCGCCGGCCACGGACGCGACGCCGAGCCTGCGCAGCCGGCCGCGACCGGAGCTCACCGAAGGGCGGGCGGCGCCGGGCCTGGGCCGAGGGTGCTCGGGTGCGGAGGTCAGGTCCGCGGCCTGTCGCAGGTGGTGGCCGGCTTCGAGCTGCGCGCGCGAGCCAAGCTGCGGCGTCCCGATGCGGGCCTGCCAGTACGCAGCGGCCTCCCGGTGCGCGGTGCCCAGCTCCACAGCCTGTCCCGCCACGGCCAGGCTGCGGTGCAGCTCGCTCGCGGTCCAGCGGTGGACGGAGAGCTGATCGCCAGGACCAGTGGCGAGCAGCCCGGCAGCAGTGCACTCGGCGACGTTGGCCGGGCGGGCGGCCAGGACGCCGGGCTCAACCGGCGTGCGGAACACCGACGCCCGCACCAGCAGATCCCGGGCGCCGGCGCTCAGAGCGCTGAACAGCTCGCCGAGCAGCTGCTGGCCGGCGGCCACGGCCACGACCTCGGCGGCCGCCTCGGGCAGCTCGGTCGGCTCGGGCAGCTCGGTCGGCCTGGTCCTGGCCGGCCGCTGGCCGGTCGCGTCCTGGACGGCCGCGGCGACACGGTCGGCGACGTCCTCGAAGCGAGCGCTGGTGGCCAGCAGTGCATCCAGGTGCTCCATGGCCCGTGGATGGCCGCCCGTCAGCCGCCACGCGAGCTCGCGCTCGGACTCGGCGAGCTGCCGCAGGGCAGGCAGGGAGAGCGAAAGCTCCCCGGCGCCGGAGCGGGTCAGCGGACCGAGGCGGCGGAAAACGAACCGGCCGGGCGCGGCGCCGGGCAGCGAGAACGGAGTATCGCAGGTGATCAGGAGCTTCCCGGTCCAGCTGGCCAGCAATGCGGCCAGCGCCGGGTCGCGGACCGTCCGCGGGCGCTCCGGCCCGGCCAGATAGTCGTCGAAGTCATCAAGAACGACCAGGTCCGCCTCGGCCGCCTCGGCCACCAGGCGGGCCGCCGGCATCTCGCCGCTCAGTACGGTGACGACCCGCTCCGGCCCGAGCCGGCTTACCCGCGACGCGATCTGGGTCGCGAGGGTCGACTTGCCGATACCGCCCATGCCGTGCAGCACGAGCGCGGTCACGCCCGGACGAGTCACGTCGGCGGACCAGCGCCGGCGTTCGGCCGACCGGATGGACAAGGGGGTGGGCCTCGACGCGGCCGGGCTCTCGGCGCTCCGGGCGTGCCGGGCGCCGTGGGCGGCCCTGTCGGGCGCGGCGTCGCGGCACTGGGCACCGCGGGTCACCGCGGCATTTTCATCCCGAATACGGGCTAATCTCGCCACCATTGCGGCCCCCTGCGGAGTTCTCGGCGGACGGGGATAGCCGCCATTCCCTTTTATGTAGCACAGTACGCAACGCGACGAGTGCTTTCGGTAATGCTCGCTGGCAACAGGAATAGGACACGGGCTCCGGCGCCACACCAGACACCACAGTAACCCGCTGCGCCGGCCGCGAGACGACGGCTTTGCGGCGCGACATCCGGCGCTGCTCAGCGCCAGGCCACCGATCCGGATCCGGCCGCAGGGCGCGACGGCCGTCTCCGACGAAGAGCTGTCCGGCGTGATCCGCGCGGCGCTGGAGGGGCGAGCGCCAGAAGCCGCCCCGGAGGTGCGCCAGCAGCCGGGCAGGCGGAGCACACGCCCCGGCCGGGCGGCCTGGCCCGCGCGGCCACAGGGGCGGGCGCACCCGTGTTCGAACAAAACCTAGGCCAGGCAACGGCACTTCCCAATTGAACCGATCGTATGTTCTAATAGAGACGTGGGAGTGAGCGGCAGTAGGAAGGTCTACCTCCGCACGCAGCTCGCGCACCGGCCCTGAGGCCTGAGTACCCAGTTCAGGACACACAGCAGAGGTGAGCATGATGAGTGCAGAGTTCGAACATTATAACGACGATGATGACGAACTGTGGCTATCGGATCTAGAAACTAGGGCCCTAGATCTCGAGAACGAGCTGTCTGTGTGGCGCGACGCCCGCGACCGCACCCTGGCCGGCCAGGAGTACGCCGAGGAGCGGGTCCCGAGCCCGCCGCATCCGTCCTTCCGCCGGGTCGCGGGCAGGCCGCAGGCTGGCGTGCGGGAGCCGGTGCACACCGCGGCCCGGCGGGCGGCGGCCCGCAGCCGGGTACCCGCGAGCGAGCCCGCGGGCGACGCCCGCACCCGGGAGCTGATCGACCACGGGCGCAGAAGCGTCCGGCGGAGCCGGTTCAGCCGCGTCCAGCGTGTGGCCATCGGGCTGGCCATTGCCGCCCTGGGGGTCACCCTGCTGGTCGTGGTGGTGCTGCGGCCCGGCGCCTCCTGGCCGCCCAGTGTGGCACTGGTGAAGACCGAGATCGCCACGGCCTGCCAGAATCCCAATGTCGCCTCTGAGCCCAACCAGGTCAACTTCGCGTGCGGCCAGTCCACGAGCCAGATCCTGTGGGTGTTCTCGCTGATGACCAGCGGCGACAATGCGAATTTCGCTGACGCCAAGAGCGGACGGCAGGGCCTCGAGCCGATTTCCGCGGCGCAGGGCGGTGCGGTGGCCTGGTCGCTGAATCTCCATCATCCCTACAACCCGCTCAACGCGGGGGACAGCCTTCAGGTCGCGGCGCGCGCCATCAACAACATCATCGGGGGCGCAAGCCTGACCGGCAGCAACGGCAAGCCGACGGTGCAGCCGGGGTTGGAGAGCAGCCCGGCCAACTGCCTGAAGTACACCGGATCGGCCGCCGTGATCACCCGGTCCGGCTTCCCGGACGTCTGCGCCTCGCCGGTGACCAGCCCGGCCGGGCAGGCGGCCCTGGTGGCCGACGTGTACCAGCAGTGGTTCGTGGGCGCTTCACCGACGGTGGCCCAGGAAGCCAGCGTGCTGTTCCAGAACTCGAATGACCCGGGAAACCCGCAGGTGCAGGCCATCCTCAAGAACCTGTTCGGGCCGGCCGCGTGATCCTGGCGCAGCCGCGTTCCCCGTCCGGGGCCAGGTGCGGCGCGGTCAGCGGAGGGAGGTGATTCGGTGCAGTTCACACGGAGGCCGCGGTGGCAGCAGGCTACCGCGCTCGTCAGCTTGAGCACCGCGGGCGCGATGACCGGGCTGGCCTTCGCGCACGGCACGGCGGCTGACCTTACCTCGCCCAGCGCCATCCCGGTCAGGCTGCTGGCCTCCGACTCGAAGGCCGCGCCTGCGGCGGCAGGCGACACCGCGCTGCGGGCGGCGATCGTCAAGTCGGCACAGTACTACCTGCGCCTGGCTCAGACCCGGACGCCGGCCGAGATGGAGGCGATGATCTGGCAGAACGACAGCCTGGACGGCGCCGATCACGGTGAGTCCTGCGCGGCGTTCGCGAGCTTGATGCTGGAGTCCGGCGCGCAGGCGACAGGCCAGCAGAGCTGGGTCACCGGCGGGAGCACGTACCCGTGGCCGCTGCACGAGTGGGTCGACGCTCGCGTCGACCCCAATCCGGCCTCACTGGGCATCACCTCGGTCCTGCAGGACGCCCAGGCTCATGGCCGGTGGCATCCGATCGGCGACGGTTATACCCCGCGCCCCGGGGACTGGGTGCTGTTCGACGAGCACGTCGAAGTGGTCACGAAGTACGCGGATGGGGTCCTGTACACCATCGGCGGTGACTCGGGCTCGAACCTGTCGGTGAACGCGCACCAGTACGGCGGGCCGCTCGCCGCTGCGGGTGTGAGCGGCTTCGTCAACAACGGCGCGCTGGCCAGCGCGGTGAGCCAGAGCTCAGGCAGCACCCAGGCCAGTCCCCCGGCGCAGAGCGCGGCCGAGGCAGGCGACGCGGCAACGGCGAGTGGGCCACAGGGCGCCGCCAGCGCGGGTCAGGCCAGCGTGCCCGGGCTGGTGAGCCCCGCCCTCAGCCTGGGTAACGCCGGGCAGGCTGCAGCCCAGCAGCCGCAGCCGCAATCGCAGCCGGGCGGTCCGGCGGCTGCGGGTCCGGCGGTGGCCGGGACCGCGTCGATTCCCGGTGCGCGGCCGATTTCGGGCACCGTGACCAGCTTCTCCTCGGCGCCCTCGAGCTCGGGCAAATCCGCTGCGCCCTCGAGCGCGGGCAACTCCGCTGCGCCCTCGGGCGCGCGGTACAGCCGAAGCCAGCCGGCGCCCGCGACCGAGGCGGTTTCCGATACTCCCTCGCAGCAGGCGTTCATCAATGAGATCGCGCCGGGAGCGCTGGCCGCGCAGCGGCAGTACGGCGTCCCGGCGGCGGTGACGATCGCGCAGGCGATCGACGAATCGGGCTGGGGCCAGAGCCTGCTGGCCACGCAGGACAACAACCTGTTCGGAATCAAGGGCACCGGGCCGGCCGGGTCGGTACTGCGGCCGACCGAGGAATACGAGAACGGCCAGCCGGTGGCGGTGACCGCGCCGTTCCGTGTGTACAGCAACGTGGCGCAGAGCATCGCCGACCACAGCCTGCTGCTGGCTACCGGGTCAAGCTACAAGCAGGCCATGGCCGACCGCCGCTCCCCCGACGCTTTCGCCAATGACCTGACCGGGGTGTACGCGACAGATCCGAACTACGGCCCCAGCCTCATCTCGATCATGCGGCAGTACAACCTGTACCGCTTCGACGCTGGAACGCCGGCGACGGCGGCGGGGACGGCGGCAGCCCAGGGCGGGGCTGCCGCGAGCGCACCGAGTCAGGCCGAGGCAGCGGGTGGCGGATCGGCGCAGAGCAGTCCGGCGCAAAGCAGTCCGCGCAGCAGTCCGCGCAGAGCAGTCCGGCGCACGGCGCTCCGGCGCAGAGCAGCCTGGCGCAGGGCAGTCCGGCGCAGGGCAGCCTGGCGCAGGGCAGTTCGACGGAGGGCGCAGCGATACCGGGGGCGATTGCGGCAAACGGGGCAGTGCCTGGGATGGCTGCGCACCCGGCGGCGGGCCAGGCGACGTCAGGCCGCGGGACGGCGGGCACGGGTGCGGTCCAGGGCGCATCGGGCCAGGCCGGTACGGCCGGGGCGGGAAGCGTGGCGGCGCCCTCGGGTCCGGCAGCGGCGGCGGAAGGCTCGGGCTCAGCCAGCATCCCAGGTGTGCTGGATGCGCACGCCGGCACGGCCGCGGCGGCCTGGCCGGTGTCAGGCGCCCAGGAAGGGCCGAACAGCGGGCGGGCGGTGCAAGCCGGTCCACGCACGGCGCGGGTCAGCACACGGCGTTATGTGGCCCAGATGCCGCAGATCGTGACTACCGGTTTCATCACCTCAGCCAAGACGCCGCTGCTGCGCGCCGAGCCGATCTACCGGGACGTGGCGGCGAGCCACGGCGTCCGGTGGGAACTGCTGGCCGCCTGCGACTGGATGCAGTGCCAGGCCCAGCCTCGAGTCTCGCCGGTGTACGGCGAGAGGCTGGGCACCAAGAACCCGGACGGCACGATCTACCGGAGCAAGTCCGAGGCCCTGGACCAGGTCGCGGTGGACCTGCTCGAGCTGGCCACCGCGGTGTACGGGATCAACCTCCGGCAGCGGCTGATCCTGTCGGTGCGGGAGCTGGCCAACGTCTTCGCGGCGTTCCGCTGGGGCGGACTGCTCAGGGCGCACCGCATCTCGGCCATGGAGTTCCCGTATTCGGTGGGGGGCCTGACCGCGGCGCACATGAAGATGCGCTGGCCAGATATCTCGGATGATGCGCCCGACAAGCCGGGCACGCGGTTCCGCAAGACGTTCGGGGCGATTCCCGTCGTCCTGGGTCTGGACTATCCGGCGGTCGCGTAGGCACGCGCGGCAGCAGAAAAGGCGGGCGGCATGATTCGCTTGATGGTTCTCCTGCTGGGCATGCTCACGACCCGGGCGGGACGGCCGGGCTCGTTGCGCCTCGAGGATCCCGGCCGGCGGCATGACCCCGGTGAGCTCGACGAGGCTGGCGGGTACGGCGACGGCGACGGATGGATTGCGGCGCGCGATCCGCTTGTGCCGACCCGGCCGGGCCCGGCGCTGGGCGATCCGTGGCGGGATCGTCCGGAGCGGGCCGGGCGGGCGCGGCGGCGCCTGCTCCCCCGCTGGGTCAGGTGGGGCGCCGTCCTGGTCCTGCTCGGGCTCATCTTCCGTAAGGCGATCGCGTGGGCAACGCTGGCGGTGCTGGCCGGGGCGCTGCATCTGTTCGGCCTCAACGTGCACCTGCCGGACATCAAGCTGACCTGGCCGTGGCAATCCGTCGCGGCGGGGACCACGACCGACACGGAGATCGGCCCGTGGGTGCTGCAGAAGATCGAGGGCATCTCCCGCCCCGCGCTCGGTACGGAGAACTTCAACTTCGTTTTCACCCACAAGGTCTCCAAGAGCATCGGCCCCTGGCCGTGCTGGTATTCCGGCACGTTCTACGCGGTGGGCCGGGCGTCGGCGACGGTCGAGCTCAACCCCGGGCCGGGCTGGTGGACCCCAGCGTCCGGCCACTACCAGCTGAAGGTCCTGAGCCGGCCGGTCAGCGGCGCCACGGGCCGGGTCGTGGTCACCATCGTCCTGCCGCCGCCGCAGCTCCCCCAGTCGGTGCACGACATCACGGTCGATGACACCTTGTCCCACCTCATCGCCACCGACCATAGCTGGACCTATCCGGGATTCGGCTGCGGGGCACTGCTCACGCCGCAGTTCTCGCCGGCGGTGCTGTACGGCCTGGCCCAGAATCTCGCCTTCTCCCAGGCGACGGGAAACCCCGCGGTCACGCGCCCGATGATCAGCGCGGCCGAGAACGAGGCGGCGCAGATCATCAGGGACAATTTCGTCCAGCCGACCGTCAACGCGCTCGGCTATAAGCTGGCCGGCTTCACCCTGCGCTGGTCCGGTACGCCGTAGGGATGGCGGCCGAGGTGATGCGGAGGGAGGTTACCGGGAAGCTTCCTAGGTGTAGCCCGCGACCTCCGCCGCCAGCAGCGCACCGAGCTCCCAGCAGGCCTCAAGATCCTGCTTACTGGGGGCGGTCCCGGTGATGCAGACGGGCGGATTGACCTTCCGCCACTGCAGGCCGGTGGCGATCGACTCCACCCCGCGCACCGCCCCGCCGGTGTCCGAGGCGCCGTGCACGTACAGGGCGTACGGACGCCGCTGGGTCGCCTCCAGGCACGGGTAGTAGATGCCGTCGAAGAAGTGCTTGAGAGCCCCGGACATGTAGCCGATGTTGGCGGGCGTACCAAGCAGGTAACCGTCGGCCTCCAGCACGTCGACCGGCGAGGCAGTCAGGGCCGGGCGGATGATTACCTCGACGCCCTCAATCTCGTCGGTCCGCGCGCCGCTGATCGCGGACTCCAACATGGCCTGCAAGGAAGGTGACGGCGTGTGGTGGACAATCAGCAATCTCGGCATATTCGCTGAGCCTAGACGACCCGTCCTCTATAGGACAGTATCGGCGTGCTAAGGCAGTTCCCGGCTAAGCGGACCTAGCGCGCGCAGCCGCGGCCTCCAGGCCGCCGGGCTCAGGGCTGGCCCGGAGTCAGACCGTGATGGCTACGTCGCAGCCGTCTGCCACGGGGAGGGTCTCGTCGTCGAACCATCTCCCGCCCTCGGCCAAGTAGCGGAAGTGCAGCGTGCTCCCGACCGGGACCGTCACGGCGACGCTCCGGGTCCGGTTCGCGCGGCGGCGCAGCGGATGGGCAAACGGATTCCAGTCATTGAAGCTACCGACCACCGACACGGAGCCCTCGGGCTCGTCGGCGGGAAGCGCGAACGTGACGCGGACGGTACCGTCCCGCCCGGGCCTGGTTTTCTTGATCAACTGCTCTCTCCAGTCAGGCGCTCACCTACACGTTTGATTATCGCGTAACGGCGGGCGGCCTTTCGGGATTTAACCCAATGGCAACCAGGGCGTGTCGCGCGGCCGACCCCGGCCAGCACACGGCCGGAGGCGGCCGGCGGTAATCCCGCCGTAAGAACTGGCGATGACAGAGAGAATCGTTATCAACTACTTTCTGTGATAGCCGGCAGGCGTCCCGAGGCCGGCCTGGCTGCGCCGGACGGGCGGCGCCGCAATCCCGGCGCCCCAATGCCTGCCGGCCTGCGGCGAAATGAATCCGTAAGGAATACGCGGGGAATTCGGTCCCGCGATGGTTAAGAAAACAGAGAAAATTCAGATCTGGTGAAGTGCCTGATCTCATCATCGTCGCTGGTCTACCGTGCCGGAGCAGGAGTCATAAGGGTGAGGCGGCGGAGGTGGAGTTAATGCTCGGCGGAGATCGGTACACGCGGCGGCGGCGCGGCGGCCGGAGAAATCGCGCGGCACGTAGCGCGATTCTCGTGGGCGCCGTGATGGCGCTGGGCCTGACGGCCGGGATCGTGGTCGGCACGTCTGGGCACGGCACCCCGACGCTCCGCTCGTCGGCATCGTCCGGCTCGGCGGCGGTCTCGTCCACCGCGGTCGTGGACACCTGCGACATCATCGTCCCGGCTCATCCGCTGACCGCGCAGGGCCTGGCCACGCCTTACCAGCTCACCGGGCCGGCCGGGACGTCTGCCGCGGCATCGGGCTGCCAGATGATCAATTCGCTCAACCTGGGGGCGTTCGTCCAGGCCACCATCCTGAACCCGCGGACCGGCGCGCTGTACGTGTATGACCCGCTGGTCATCACCCAGGGCACCACGCCGGCCGTCGCACCCGTGGTGCCGAAGCTGCCGGCCGGCGCGATCGTCACCATCGACTTCGGGTTCAACGGGACCAACCTGATCCAGGTCGGCGCGACGCCCGACGCGCTCCGCGAAGGCAACTGCACCGACGGCGAGCCGCACTCACCCTTCGGGCAGGTGTCGTTCTGCAACGGCATCAACTTCTTCAACGCCGCGTCCCGGCTGGAGCGCAGCGGCGGGCTGGACGTGCCGCTGGCCGGCATGTCGAGGAACATCGTCGCGACGGCGGGCTCGCTGGGAACGGGCCGGGAGTGCCCGACCACCCGCAACTTCGACATGATCGACCAGGACCCGAGCGACAACGTGACGACCAAGTACCTGCTCGACCCGGCCACCGGCCAGACCGCGCAGGACGACGCGGCCAACGCCGCTCGCATGACGGGCGCCCGCGTGGTGGTCAACGGCAGCGACAACGCCCTCATCGACGACTTCCTGGACCCGGCGCTCGGCTGTACCCCGTTCATGGCGCCCGACCTGGGGAACAACGGCACGATGGCGACCTCCCAGGCACTGGACGAGCTGCTCGCCACCAGGAACCAGCCCAAGGCGGCGGCCCTGATCCCGGAGAACGACGAGATGGTGCTGGGCGTGGGCGGCTCGTGGGACGCGGCCAAGACCGACTTGTACCGGGCTGAGATCGGGCAGGCGCCGGTCGACAGCCAGACCGACGCGAGCAGCAGCCCGGCGATGTTCTGCCAGAACATGGTCAACATCCAGACGCCGTTCATCGCGGCCAACGAGGCCTCGCTCGCGGCGGCTCCCTCGCCGGTGCCGACGGTGGGCGACAACCTGTACACGTTCCTGGCCAACCGGCTGGCCTCGTCCTTCGACAACCTCAACTGCGCGAACTTCGGCTTGCAGCAGCCCGTTGCCGTCGTCACCAACGGCGCCGGCGCGGCCACCCAAGCCACCTTGAACACCGCCCAGCAGGTCACCTCGTTCTGACCGGCAAGCGCCAGCCCGGCCCCACGGCATCCATTATTTTGCTGCTTTATCTTGAGATGGCGGATCACGGGCCGCTACGGTGGTTGCGCGGGCTTGGTATGAGCGAGCTTGGCCACCCATGAGCGGGCCTGGTATGAGCGGGCTTGCAAGTAGCTGTCGCGAGCGGACCCTCTAGCCGCGGTTCCGGGACCAGGGAGCCCCTCGTGACCGGTCCCGCGTGGAGGAGTCATGGCATCAGATGCCACGTCAGTGCTTACCCTGCAGCAGGTCAGGCAGCCTGAGCCGCTGCCACCGAGTCCCTGGCTGGCCCCGGTGAACTCGCCGGCGCCCGAAGCCGGACGAAGGCGGGCTTCGTCCGCTGGAGGTAGCCGGGTGCTCCATGTGCGGAGTGACGCTTCCGCTGGGCCTCCTGGTACCCGACGGCAGCCAGGCGTGCGCCGACATCCGCTGGTACTGCAAGGACGTCAAGTCCTGCACGGAACGCTGGACGACGGCCCTGCAGCAGCCAGCTGTAGCCCTGCACGGTGAGGCACGGTCCGTCACATCCGTCGCATTATCGAGGCGGTGCGCACCGGCATCTGCTCGTCGGCCTGCCCCGTGCCGTCGGCTTGGCCTTGAGCCTGCGGCGGCGGCGTCGAAGTGCTGGGCCAGGCTGGTGCGAACAGGCCCGGGCAGCCGGTATGCTAATGCGGTCCAATGAGGCCGGGATCGGGCTCACCGGGGCTGTAGCGCAGCTGGTAGCGCACCTCCATGGCATGGAGGGGGTCAGGGGTTCGAATCCCCTCAGCTCCACCGAGT
>CAWFRO010000014.1:0-1069072 GCA_963818225.1 uncultured Actinomycetes bacterium | reverse complement strand
GGCATCATCGACGTTTTCGAGCGCCGTTTCAGCGTCGACCAGACCGTGCGCCGCCACAAGCCGGCGCCGGAGGCCTACCACTCGGTGGCGGCCGCGCTCGAGGTCGATCCTGGCCATATCTGCCTGATCGCGAGTCATGTCTGGGACACCATCGGTGCTGCCGCGGCCGGCTGGCAGGCCGGGCTCATCCTGCGCGAGGGCAACGCCCCGCTCGACGTCGGCCCGCAGCCGAACTACCTCGGTACGGACCTCGACGCGGTCGCCGACCAGCTCATCGAGCGGTATCCCGCAGTGGCGACGGCCGCCAAGCCGGGTCTTGACCCGCAGCTCGTCGTCCGACTCTTGTGCCGTCCCCGGCCGAAAGGGAATGGCTGAATGAGCCCGAACTGGGACCCCGTGACCCGCACCGAGGTGTTGCGCGCCCTACAGGAGTACGACCGGCTGGGGCCGGAGGCGTTCTTCTCCGCGCACGGTTTCGCCCCCACCACGACGTATGACCTGGTCTGGGACGAACACCGTTACCCGCCGAAAGCGATTCTGGGTACGGCCTATGAATTTGCCACGGGCCAGCGCTTGGCCTCCGGTGACTTCGAGGGCGGGAAGTCCGGCGCCGTCAGGGTGCTCGGACGGCTGGGATTCACCGTCCAGGAGCGCCCACCAGCCCGCTGAGTCGCCTGTCCCACGATCGGTATCGACAGCGGCGGCGAAGACCGCGCTGGGCCGGGAAATGAAGCTGCCGGTCCTGGCCGGTCCAGCCCCGTTGCGGGCTGGGCCGGCCCGGTACCGATCGCGTTACGCCGCTGACGTGGCGGGGCGGTCGCCGGTCAGGAACACCCTGCGGCCGGGGTAATCCGGGCGCGGGAGGCCCAGGTCGTGCTGGGCGATGATGGTCCGGAACACCTCGACCGTGCCGCCGGGGGTCGCACTGTGCTGGGCCACCCGGTGGCCGAATTCGATGATGCCGTCGCCGATGGCGCCGTCCGCGCCGTGCGGCAGGGTCGCGGCCGGGCCGATCAGGTCGATGAGCTGCTCAAAGCCCAGCCTCGCCGTGTCGGAGCCCTTGATCTTGCCCATCGCCGTCGGGGTGCCGGCGCTCGCCTCCATCTCGGTCAGCAGGTGCCCGATCCCGGCCAGGAACCCCTCGTCGCCGATCATCGGCCCATCACCATCCGGGGCGTCCTTGGCCCAGCCTATGGCGGCCTCGACCGACCGCGCCAGCTGACGCGCGTACCTTACGCCGGGGCCATGTCTTCGAGCTTGCTGGTGTGTTCCCCGAGGTGGTGCTCGACGTCCAGCGGGCCGTGCAGGGTGGACCAGCCGTTGTTGACCTCCCCGATGCGGTACCGGTCCGAGAGGCGGATGTCGCTGTAGTAGCTGATGTTGGTGGTCTCGTCGCCGATGGTGGGCAGCGGCTGCCGCTCGAACCCCGGGGAGCTGGTCGGCACCAGGAACATGGTCAGGCCCTTGTGCTTGGGCAGCGTCGGGTCGGTCCGGGTGATCAGGAAGACGTGCGTCGAGTGCTGGGCGTTGGAGGTGAAGATCTTCTGCCCGTTGATGATCCATTCGTCGCCGTCGCGGACCGCCCGGGTCTTGGCCCCGGCGATGTCCGACCCGCCGTCCGGCTCGGTGTAGCCCAGGCAGAACCGGACCGTACCCTTGGCCACCCCAGGCTTCAGCTCAGCATGCAGCCCCCGGTCCGCAAACTTATCGACCGCGGGCCACGGCAGCTGTTCGCCCACAGTGGCCGGCGCGTCCCGCTCGCGCAGCTGGGTTTCGAGGATCCTGACGGATACGTCGTCCAGTTCCGCGCCGCCGTCTTCCTTCGACCATTGCGGCATCAGCCAGCCTTTGGCGCCCAAGGCCAGGACCAGGCCCTCGTCGGTGTGGTCGGCCCGCTCGCGGACCCCTGCGTATACCTCGGGGGTCAGGTGCTCATCCAGGAACGCCCGGACCTCCTCGGCGAACGCCTGCTGAGCCTCGGTGAGGACCACGGCTGAGAAATCCATCTCCTGACACTCCTAACGACTGAATTCTTGCGGCGTACTCGCGTGAGCTGCCCGGCCGCTTGCGTCCCGGCAGCCAGCCCTGCTCGACTCTGGCGGCGTCGCACCGGCCCAGCACCGTCTCGCCCTGATCGGGGCAGCTGCCTGACGGAAACCGACGGGAACGAGCACCGCTCCCTGGCCGTTCATCGCCATCACATCAATCTGTAGTTCCTGCCTCGGATTTCATCCTGTTTCCCGGCAAATGACCTTGTCAAGGCCAACCGTCCAGCTATTTCGCCGATGCCGTTGCCGATCGCAACCGGCGCTGCTGGGCTCAGCCGGGAGACTCAGTCCAGGAGGGATCTGACGTCGTCTGCGCCGCGGTGGCCGCCAGTCCGTAGCGGAGGGCGTCCGGGAGGTGCATGCGGGCGCCGGCCGCCGTGGCCGCCCCGAACGCGGCCGGTCCCAGCTCACGGGCCACCGCGGTGGCCAGATCGTCGGTCGTTGACTGCATGCCCGGCCAGATCGACGCCCCGATTACCTGGCGTGCGTAACCGGATGCGCCGATCAGCCGCGCCGCGGCCGACGCTCTGCCCTGCGCCAGCGCCAGTCCGGCGAACCCGGACAGGCCATAGGCCGAGCCCTCATAGTCGAGCAGGCGGATATGCAGTTCGGCGGCGGCGACGTAGCGGTCTCGTGCGGCGGCCATGTCGCCGATCGTGGCGGCGTCCAGTCCGAGCATGTCCAGGACCTGCGCTTGGAGGTAGTCGTTGTCGATCGCCTGGGCGGCGGCCAGGGCCTCCTCGTGCATCGCCCGCGCCGCGGCGTGGTCGCCTGCCAGCAGAGCGAGCTGACCGCGGGTGGACAGCGTCAGCGCCAGGCCCCACCGGTCGTCGAGTTCGCGGAAGGCCCCGGCGGCGTCGTCCAGCCGCTCGCAGGCCTCGCCGACGGCGGGGCGCACGAGCGCCCCGCCCAGTCCGAGCAGTGCGTAGGCCCGCAGCCGGCGATCACCCAGGGAGGTCGCCGTCTCCAGCGTGCGGCGCAGCAGCGGCTCGGCCTCGGCCGCCCGCCCGATCATCACCATGGATATTCCCCGGGCCCCCAGCAGGAGCGCGGACGCATAGGGCGGCAGGCTCGCCGCCGACGGCAGCGCCGCCGCCTGCTCAGCCAGCTCACTGGTCATCGGGAGCAGCCCGCGGCTCCACCAGTAGATGAACAGCGGAGTGAGCAGCAGGCCGACGGTCTGCGCGTCATCGGTCCGCAGGGCCCAGTCGATGGCCGAACGGATCTCGTCACGTTCGCGGTCCAGGCGCTCGCTCACCGCGCGATGATCCTGTCCCTGCAGGGCATCCGGCACCGTCTCGACGAAACGGACCAGGTAGTGGGTCAGCCGGATAATGGTGGCGTCGGCCTCGCCGCGCTCGGCCAGCTGCCCCCGGGCGTAGGCCCGGATGGTGTTCAGCATCCGGAAGCGCGGCTCGGCGGGGTCTGACTCGTCGATCAGGATCAGGCTCTGGGTCAACAAGGAGGCCAGGGTGTCGACCACGTCGAGGTCGCCGTCGACCGTCCCGACCGCGTCCGACGCCTCAACGGTCCAGGAGCCGGTGAACACCGAGAGCCGGGCGAGCAGCGCCCGTTCGGCCTCGCCCAGGAGGCTGTAGCTCCACTGGATCGTGGCGCGCAGCGTCCGCTGCCGGTCCGGCGTATCGACCGTGCTCGCGGCCAGGTCCAGCGACCGGTCCAGCCCGGTGCCGAGGCGGCGCAGCAGCGCCGCCGGAGTCAGCAGGCGCAGCTGGGCGGCGGCCAGCTCCAGAGCCAGCGGAATGCCGTCCAGCCGGCGGCACAGCTCAGCCACCGCGGCGGCGTTGTCCGAGGTCACGGCGAAGTCCGGGCGCACCTGCCGGGCGCAGGCGACCAGCAGCCGCACGGCGGCCGACCGCCCGATCGTCTCGGCGTCGGCCCGCGGGCCGACTGAGGGAGTGGGCAGCGGCGCCAGCGCGACCTCATGCTCCCCGCGCAGCCGCAGCACAATCCGGCTGGTTACCAGCACGGTGAGGTCCGGGCACGCCGCGAGCAGGGTACCCAGGTCCGATGCGGCCGCGACCAGCTGCTCGACGTTGTCCAGGACGAGCAGCAGCCGCCGCCCCTGGAGCCGGTCGATGAGCAGATCGAGCACCGGGCGGGTGCCCTCCGGCCGAATGCCGAGAACGGCCGTGACGGCTTCGGGCCATCCCGCGGCGTCGCGGACGGCGGCCAGGTCGATGAACGACACCCCGTCCAGGTCGGCCGGCCCGGCCATGCTCATCATCCGGGCCACCTCTATAGCCAGCCGGGTCTTGCCGATGCCGCCCGGCCCGATCAGCGTGACCAGATGCACGTCCGGGTCGCGGAGCAAGGCCACGACCGCGGCGAGCTCATCCTCACGGCCGACGATCGGGGTCAGCGGCGCCGGCCGCGGCGCCGGTGGCCGGCCAGGCCCCGCGGCCGGGACCGGCCGCGGGAACCGCTCGGTCAGCAGCACGGCCATGTCATCAGCGAGCAGTTCCGCCAGGTCGTCGGCGTGGTCGAAATGCTTATAGGATGCCCGGTCGTCGGCCTCGACCCGCGCCAGCAGCTCCGTCAGCCGGGGCTGGCGCTCCGCGGCGGCCTTCATATAGATGAGCTTGGGCTTGTCCCCGGACAGGAGGTACTCATCCTCGAGACCGGAGACCTCTTCGCCAGGCGCCACCCAGCCGTACTGCTGCCAGTAGATCCCGACGAAGACCTCGCTCTGCGCCAGATAGGCCCGGTACAGCTCACGCGGCGGGTGGGGCCGCGCCCCAAGCTCGAACATGACCGGGGTGAGATGCAGCCGCGTGATCGCGGTCCGGGCGGCGGCCCGCTCCGCCGCGAGCTCCCGGAGCGTCGAGGACACAAACACCCGGACGCGCTGATCCGGTGTGCGGATCAGCGGGCCCCGGTCAGCGCCGCCGTCCGCCTCCGACGTCATCGCGCAGGGCCGCCACCTCTCGCCACCAGCCAGCGAGCCGGATGCCTGAATGCACCGCACGCTTGTGATCCAGAGTAGGCCGGCGATGATAGTTTCGCCGACTTGCGAGGCCGCCCGCATTACCGCGAACCGGCCGGCGCGATGCGCGTGAGCGGGCCGGCGGCAGGCGCGCCGTCACGTCAGGATGCGATGGCGGGCCAGATAGTTCTGGGTGATAGTCAGGCGCGCCTGGTTGCCGATCGTCCCGGCGGCGTAGAAGTCAAAGGTGTGATTCGCGAAGGGAATTGCCGCCAGGGTGATGTCCACCCCGGCCGCGCGCGCCTGACGGACGAATGCGTACACCCCGCCCGGAGGGACCAGGGAGTCGTGTTCCGGCTCGATGATCAGGGTCTGCGGGGCCTTGTCCGTGATGTAGGTCGAGGAAGAGATCGCCTGGTAACGGCTCGGATATTGCTGCGGAGTGCCGCCGGTGTACTCTGCGACCGAAGCGCCGCCGTTCACGGAGCCATAGCTGAAGTTGGCGTCGTAGACGCTGACCGGGTCGACCGCGGGATACGTGGCGACCACGGCGGCGGGGACCGGGACGGTGCCGCCGCAGTTCGACCGGGCCGTCCCGGCGGCGGCGGTGTAGCCGAGGTTGATCGCCAGGTTGCCGCCGGCCGAGTCTCCCGCCAGGACCACGCGGTTCAGGTCGGCCCCGAGCCGGGTCGCGTTCCTGGCCGTCCAGGCCAGGGCGCAGGCCACGTCCCCCGGTGCCTGATTCCAGGTGTGATCGGTTGCCGTGGCCAGCCGGTACTGGGCACTGATGACGAGCCAGCCGTGGTTGGCGTACCACCGGTAATCGGTCTTGGCGGTGTCGTTGCCACCCCCATTCCAGCCGCCGCCGTGGATGTAGAACAAGGTCGGCCACGCCCGCGGCGGCCCGGATGGCCGGTAGATCGCGACCGATAGCGCCTGGCCGTTCACCGTCTCGTAAACGGCGTTGGCGTTGGGGCTAGCGGCCGCGACCGACGACGGCGCAAGCGCGCGGAAGATGTTGACCGAGCCGCCCGCGGCGCCGACCGCGGAAATCATGATCGCGATGATGGCGATGCCCGTTACCGCGCCCGCGATACCGGCTGCGGCCGCGGCCGTGGCGGTGCGCCGCGGACTGCGCCGCCTTCGCCACAGCCCCAGGCCGATGGCCGGCAGGGCCGCGATGACCAGCAACGGACCCAGGACCGGTATCACGAAGGAGCCAATGGCGCTGAACAAGCCGAGTCCCGGCACGATGGCCCCGAGTTCCAGGGCGGTCACCGCGACGGCCAGGACGAAAGCCGCCGCGACGGCCGCGAACCACAAGAACCGGACGGGGGAGAACACCCAGCGACGCCTCGCGGTCCGGCCCGGCGATGCCTCCTCGCCGCCCGCGGCTGTCCTCCCGGATATGAGGTTCCCGGGCATGAGCGCCTCCAAGGTGATCATCCGGCGGCGCGTGCCCAGGCGTTTGTGGGGGCGGATCTCGGTGGCGCTGTTCTCCCGGGCGACGGTACCTCAGCAACATACCCGGCGTGCCGCCGGCGACGCACCAATTATTTTATGGTCGTAGACATATCACACGAATTCGAGTTACAGTATGTGACCAGAAGTTCGACCCGGTCTTGGCGATGACCGGCTTCTACGGATGGGAATGGTGGGGGCTCACGGCATAGCCGATAGCTCCGATACGATGGATACCTTTTATGTCGGTGACCGCGCAATACATTACCGCCGGAGCGGAAGCGGCACGCCTGTTGTCTTGACCCCGGGCGGGCGCCTGGGGTCCTCAGCGCTGGCCTCGCTTGCTCGTGCACTCGAAGATCACATGCAGCTCATCGAATGGGATCGCAGCAACACCGGGTCATCAGACCTGTACCTCGATGCGCCACCGGAACAGTACCGATGGGCTGACGATGCAGCACTGCTGGTCGAGCACCTAGGCCTGGGCCGCGCCATCTTCATCGGCGGCTCGGCCGGTTCCCGGCTGGCCTACCTGACCGCCATCCGGCACCCTCAAGTCGTCAGCGGGCTCATCCTGTGGTCCGTGTCGGGGGGCGGCTACAGTTCCCAGTTGCTTGGCTACCAATATCACACGCCCTACATCGAGGCCGCCGTACGCGGGGGCATGGCCGAGGTCGCAGAAACGCCGCATTTCAGCGAGCTGATCCGGGCGAATCCAGGCAACGCGGCGCGCCTGCTGGATATGGACGCCAATACATTCATTGACGTTATGAAGTCGTGGAACGACGTCTTTTACCCCACGATGGCCGCACCCGTGATCGCCGCTACCGTCTCAGAGCTCCGGACCGTGACAGCGCCGACACTTGTTTTCAACGGCAACGACGACTTCCATCCGGCCCTCGCCGCGGAGGCACTGCATGAGGCGATCCCCGGCTCGCGTCTCCTGCCGTGCGCATGGACCCGCGACGACTGGATGTTGCGCTACGTCGGCCGAATCCCCGAGAGCGTTGTGGAACTCTACCCGCGCATGTCTGAGGTGATCATCGACTACATCCGTAAGGTCGGCGATCGCTGACGCCCCGGTCCAGATACCCGCCGCTGCCGCTGGACTAGGCGACCGGGGGGTGGATGGTGGCCCAGTCGGCGGCCATGTCGATCACGGTCCACTTGTGCTCGGCGGCGGCGGCGAGGATCTGGTCGGTGCCGCTGCCCAGGATCGGGTCGCGGTCGTAGGCGTACTCGCGCTCGCCGTCGGTGTGGTGAACGACCAGTTCCAGGGTCCGGTGCGGGCTGCCCGCGGTCCACTGGAGCATAGCCAGATCACCGTCGGTGTTCCCGGCGGCGACGATCGGGCGCTGCCCCACGTGCCGGTGAATCGAGCTGGGCTTCTGCGGGCCGTCGTCGATGACCCCGACTTTGGCGGTCTTGAGGAGTTCGGGCCCGCCGTCACCGACGCGGAACTCGGTTTCCCCGACGCTGCCGATCACCCGGTGCGGCGGCAGCCCGTAGGCATCGGCGGTCCAGGTGCGCATAAAGTCGGTGCCGCCGCCGGAAATGATCCAGCAGGAGAAGCCGCTGCGGTCCAGCAGCCGGAGCAGTTCCAGCATCGGCTGGTACACCGTCGCCGGGTAGGGCCGCCCGAAGCGCGGGTGCTGGGCCGAGGCCAGCCAGCTCCGGCAGGCGGCGTCGAATTCCTCGGTCGTGATGCCCGCGTGGGTGAGCGCCAGCAGCTGCATCATGGCCGCCATCCCGCCCGCGTGCAGCTCTTCCAGACTGGTGGGATGACCCAGCTCGGCCGCCCGGTCCAGCGCAAACATCAGCTGGGCGTAGACGGGCTGCTCGGTCCACAGCGTGCCGTCGTTATCGAATACCGCGATGCGGTCCCGTTCGGGGATGAAGTCCGGCGCATCGGGATCGGTGACCGCGGCGACAAACTCCGCGATCGACTGCTTGGCGGTTGTCTCGCGCCAGCTCGGCAGCTCATCGGCGCTCATTGCGGCTCCTGCCTGTGATGTGGATCCGGCCCCGATCGGGTCATGCTCTACAAAGTAGATGGGTCGTTCTGCAGATATATCATCCTGTCGTCGGTCAGCCGTTGCGTACGCGGGCAGAGCTGTCCTCGCCGAGCTGCTGCGACGCGCCAAGCTTGTCGGCAAGTTCGTTCGCGAAGGTATGGGCGGGCTCATCGAAGTCCGGTTTGAGATTGGTCGGCGGAATCTTGATCCCGAGGGACCGCTCGCGCATCTCGCCCTTGCCGAAGTAGCTGAGCAGTGACAGCAACGACCGGATCTGGCCGCCTTCGTAGGTGAAACGAATCCCATCGAGGTATTCGCCCCCCTGGCTCGTACCGAGGGTCCTGACCTCCGTCAAGTTGATGCTCCAGTACCGGCGGCAGACCACATAGGCCGCGAAGGGCTTCCCGGCCAGGACCTGGCGCGCCTCGTCCGATTTCAGGTACGAGCGCAGCGGCATGCACGTCCTGAAGAACCACGTCGGCGATCCGAAGCAGACGAGGTCGTAGCGGCCCGACTTAGCTTCGTCTGGGATCCGGATCTGCCCTGTCTTTCGGCGCAGCTGCGGCCAGAGCAGCGGCAGGATACTGAAGACTGCGTGCCTGAATGGAAACGTCGAGAAGTTCTTCGCGTAGTGCGGGTCCGTGAATTCGATTCCCGCCTCGGTGACCTCATATCCGCGCGAGCGGAGCACCGCGGCCATCGATTCGCTGACCCTCTTAGCCTGATTTGTGTGCGTGTAGTACACAAGCAGAACCCGTGGCCTGCGCCCGTTAACGTCGGCCATGGGTATCCGTTTCCTTCCGTCGGGGCTGTCGGTCACGCGGCCCGGCAGCTACCCCGCCACGCCGCAAAGCGCCGATCAGCCCGCACCTTTAATGTCGGTCACGGCGGCGGAGGGCGCATCATCCCGATGGCATGAACTCGGGCCCGGCCTGCACAGATCCCCAGACCGGCGTGAACCAAATCCTTACCCTTCCAGCAGCCCGAGCTCGCGGGATCGGATGACGGCCTGGTTGCGTGAGGAGGTACCTAGCTTGCGGTAGATCGAGATTGCTTGTGACTTGATGGTGTTGCGGGACAGGAATAGTTCCTCAGCGATTTCCGGCATCGACAGGTGGGTGGACAGCATCGGCAGCAGGCGGAGCTCGGCCGCGGTCAGTGCCGACGCCCCCGAAGCGCTTGAGCCGTGCTCGTTCGAGAGCCGGACCCGGAGCGCCTGGGCCTCCCCAGTGAGGGCTCCGAGGCCGGGGCGGCGCCTGAGCACCTCATCGACCTCCCGCATGAGGGTCCTGGCCCCGGCCAGGTCGGCGAGCGCAAGGTGGACACGGATGAGCTCGATCCGGGCCTGAACGGCGTAGAAGGGCAGCGCGTAAGTCAGCAGATGCCGCAGCCGCTGAGCGCTGACGAGTTCCCGGCGCGCCGCTGGGACATCGCCCTGATGCATCGCCACCCGGGCCCGCACCGCGCTGACCAGGGGCGTTGCGTAGCTTTCCTCGATCCCGGCCCGGCGCAAGGCCGCGCCTGCCCGGTCGGCAAAAACCTTTGCCCGATCCCACTCGTCGCCTGCCATCGCGATCAGGGATCGTTCGCACAACGCGAACGCGACATCCTCGTGCGCGCCGACTTTCTCCCCGACGCTCGCACTATCCTCGAGCCATTTGTCGCCGCCGTCGATGTCACCGCCAAGGACGCGTGCGATCCCCTGCAGGAACGCGGGCGCCGGCGTTACGAAGCTTTCCGCCGTGAACCTGCGTACCACCTCATCTGCGTCAGCGCGCATCTGTTCGACCCCGCTCCGGCACAGGAAGGCCCGCATCAGGGCGGCCCACGCCTCGGTGGGAGGGTCACCAGGGCGGCCCGGATCCCCGTCCCAGCGATCGACCGTGCTGGCCCACCGCTCGGCCTCGGCCGGCTGCCCCGTCAACGCGTAGAATAGCGCGGCCAGCACGGCGGTCATCGGGTGTCTCTCGATCCCGCCCTGATCGTCCAGCCACCTCAGCCACCGCTGGACGGTCGGGACCCGTCCTTGCCGGTGGGCCGGCACCACGAGTTTCTGTACCAGGGCTGCGGCCGCGTCGACGTCCTTGGCTGCGATGGAATATTCCAGCGCTGCCTCGGGCATGCCGTTCTGCGCGCACCAGCTGGCGGCGCGGCGGCGTAGGACCGGGATCAGGCCGGGCTCCCGGCGCTCCATTTCCGCGAGGAGCATGTCACGGAACAGGTGATGGTAGCGGTACCACTCGCCCCGCCGGTCCAGCGGCACCAGCAGCAAGTTCGACCGGGCCAGCTCCGCCAGCGTCTCGGCCGACCCGGGCAGCTGGAGCACCGCCTCGCATAGCGGTCCGGACATCTGCTCCAGCACCGCTGCCCGGGTCAGGAACACCCGGTGCTGGTGGGAGATCCGGGCCAGGAACTCCGACTCCACATACTCGCTCACCAGCCGGTCGGCGCCGCCGAAAGATACTGCCGCGCCCGCTAGCGGGCCACCCTCCCGCAGGTACAGCGCCGCCAGATACAGACCGGCCTGGCCATCCCTCTGTCCGCCGGTGAAGTTCCGCTATGTCCTCCTGGCCGACCACGACGTCCGCGCCGAGCAGCAGCAAGGACGCCTCGTCGCGGTCAAGCGACAAGTCGGCGGGGCCGATCTCCAGAATCCGTCCCTCGGCCCGCAGCCGCGCCACGCGCAGCGGCGGCTGGGACCGCCCGGCCATCGCCAGGCGGTAGCCGGCCGGGACATGATCGGCCAGCACCGACAGTGCCGCCTGACATTCCCGGTTGCGCAGCGCGTGCACGTCGTCCAGGATCAGCGTGACCGGCGTGGTCATCGAGGAGAAGGCAGACCCGAGCCGGGGGACGACCGAGCCGGGTACCGAGCTGCCCGGCGAGGCGAGCGCGTCGAAGACCCGCTCGTCGATCGGCTCGATCGCGTTGAGCGCCTCCGCGACATAGGTGAGCAGGACCTTGGGGTCGTTGTCCCGTTCGTCGACCGACACCCAGGCGAACGGCTGGCCGTTACGCTCGGCCCACTGCGACAAGACGGTCGTCTTGCCGTAGCCAGGCGGTGCCACTACCGAGACGACCGGACGCCCATCGTCTTTGGCCAGCCGTTCGATCAGGGACGAACGACGCACCGTCCCCTGCCGCACCGCAGGACGGCGGAGCTTCGATGCGAGCAGATCGAACACCGGGCCACGCACCGGGCGTGACCAGGCCTCTTGCTCACGCGTTTCGCTGTCCCCCACGCCCCACCGTTCCCCTCAGAAGGATCTGCCGCCCTGGCCTGGTCCGGCCGGGCCAGCCGAAATGCTCGTGCTACGCGGTCATGACCGGCCGGCCTTTTTCTCAGGGCCTGGTCGAGCTCGCGGCGGGAGCTGATGTCCAGCTTGGCGAACACCTTGCGCAGGTGCCACTCCACGGTGCGGCCGCCGATGAACAGGCGTGCGCCGATCTCCTGGTTCGTTTGTCCCTCGCGGGCCAGCTGGGCGATCTCCTCCTCTTGCGGAGTCAGGTCGACGCGGGTATCTTCGCTGCGCTTGCGGGCCTTCTCGCCGGTGGCCTGGAGCTCTCGCCGGGCGCGTTCGGCGAAGGCCCCGGCGCCGATGGACGCGAGCGCGTCGAACGCGGGCCGCAGCTGGTCGCGGGCATCGATCCGCCGGTTCTCCCGGCGCAGCCATTCGCCGTAGACCAGGCGGGCGCGGGCCAGGTGGGTCGCCATCTGGGTTCTGCCCAGCAGTTCGATCGCCTCGCGGTACTCCTGTTCGGCGGCGCGTCCCCCGCAGACCATCGCCCGGGACCGCGCCGCCGTCCCACGAGCCCAGTCGCTGCCGCTGGCCGCGGCTAGCTGTGACAGCTGATCTGCCGCCGCGCTGGCACGTTCCTGCTGATCGCTACGTGCTGCGGCTTCGACCAGCTCGTACAGCGCCCAGGGCGAGATGACGATCTCATCGACGGCGCTGGCCCGGTGCGCGGCCTCGGCGGCGGGCCCGTAGTTGCCGAGGCCGTTGTACAGCACCGCCTGCGCGTAGTCCGTGTAGGTCAGGGCCGAGCCCTCCCCCCGGTCCGAGGCGCCACGGGTCATCTCCCCGGCCAGTTCGGCCGCGCCCGGCGCGTCCCCGTGCCACGCGGCGAGCAGCAGCGGGACGTAGGGCAAGGTCGCCTCACGGGTCCCTGGGTCGACGCGCTCACGTTCGGCCAGCAACGCCGCCGCCCTAGACAGGCCGCCGGCCTGGATGTGGAACTCGGCGAGATAATCCAGCGCGAACGGAAGCCAACTGAGGGTGCCGTTCGCCCGCGCCAGCGCGACCTGGCCGGCCGCGATCTCGAACCACGCCTCGTCGTCCCACAGGTCCATGGCGACGAGGTTGTATGAGACGGACAGCCAGTCCAGCTCGTACGGCTGCGCCCGGTAGCGGCGCAGCGCCTCCTTCAGCACGGGGGCGGCGGCCAGGTACCCATCGGCCAGGCGCACGGCCAGGCCATGGATGAGCAGCTGCGAGTGAGGCAGCGGCTCCGGCCCGGACGGCCGCGGCGTCGCGGCTCGCGCGGCCCGCGCGACCTGCCTCGCGTCCTGCCCGCGGGCGAGCCGGCCGGCATAGATCGCGGCGACCAGGGCCTGGAGATAGGTCTGCCGGGCCAGCTCGGCGTCCAGGCTCTGCAGCCGCTGCGCGGCCCGCAGCATGAGCGGCGGCGCGTCGCCGCCCCGCCTCAGCGCGAACGCGATCTGCGCCCGCATCCGCTGCAGCCGCGCTTCGCCGAGTTCGCCCAGCGGTCCGAGCTCAGCCGTGACCAGCAGGGCCTGAGCGGCCTCGAAATCCCCCGCTGCGTACTTTGCCTCGGCCGCCGCCAGAGCCCGTGCGGCACGCTCGCCCGGGTCCGGAGTCAGCGCCACGGCTCGCTCCCAGAAGGCCGCGGCCGCGGCGACCCCGCCGCGGAGCAGGGCACGGCTGGCCGAGTTGATGAGTTCCTCGGCCACCGCCTCGTCCGGTCCGGCCGCCGCGTGGGCGTGGTGCCAGGCCCGGCGGTCGGGATCGGCCTGCGGATCGGTTACTTCAGCCAGCGCCTCGTGTACGGCTCGCCGGTCATCGGCGGCGGCGGCCCGGTAGGCGGCAGAACGCACCAGGGGATGCCGGAAGCGCACGTTCGCCCCGAACTCCAGCAGGTCGGCCGCGGCGGCCAGGTTCACGGTTCCGGTGTCCAGGCCGAGTACCTGAGCCGCCCGGAGGATCAGCGCCGGGTCCCCGACCGGGTCGGCCGCCGCGAGCAGGACCAGCCGCTGGACCTCACCGGGCAGCTCAGCCAGGCGCGCAGCGTACTGATCTTCGATGCGCCTGGGCAGATCTCCCGCGTCCGGAAGAGCGAACCCGCCGGCCAGGTCGGCGGCGCTCCGGCCCCGGTAGAGCTCGAGCAGGGCCAGCGGATGACCGTGTGCCTCCTGGAGAATCCGGGCGCGGACACTCTCATCCAGCGGACCTGAGGTAACCGTGGCCAGCAGCGCCCGAGCCGACTGTTCATCCAGTCCGCCCAGCCGCAGTTCGGGCAGACCCGCCAGGTGATCCGGCCCGTGATCTCCCCGGGCCGGCGTCCGGACCGCGAACACCAGCCCTATCGACTCCGCCAGCAGACGGCGCCCGACGAACCCGAGGACCTGGGCCGAAGCCTGATCGAGCCACTGCGCGTCGTCCACGACGCACAGCATCGGCTGCTCCTCGGCGGCCTCCGCCATGAGGCTGAGCGCGCCGAGGGCAACCAGCAACCGGTCGGGACTATCTCCGGAGGCAAGCCCGAACGCGACGCTCAGCCCGCGACGCTGAGGCTCGGGCAGCGACCCGAGCCGGCCAAGCATCGGCGCGCACAGCTGATGCAGCCCGGCAAAGGGGACCTCCATCTCCGACTCCACGCCGGCCACCCGGGTCACCCCGAAACCAGACGCCTCGGCGATCAGCTGCCGCAGCAGTTCCGTCTTGCCGATCCCCGGTTCTCCGCGCACGACCAAGACGGCGCTCTGACCGCTTCGCACGTCCGCGATGAGCCGTCTCAGGATCTCCAGCTCGCCGGTCCTGCCGAACAACCGGGGCGGAGGATGCACTGTCACGCACACCATCCGGAGTGAGGGCTAGCGGAGACGCTTCACCCCAACGCTACCCGCCGCCTCAGACGGGCGGCAATGGGCCAGATAAGCAACCCCCGCATTGAAGACGCACGAGGAGGCCAGGGACGCGGTCGCCCGCGGCGGCGGCTGACGTGGGCGGCACGATCGAGGCGCCCGACCGCCTCGATGAGCTCGACGGCGTGCGCGAACCGGCCGTGATAACGGCCCGCCGTCGTCCGCTAGCGCGGCCAGGATGGCCTCGAACGCCTGGCCGAACGCCCCCGCCTGCGAGCTGTCTATCTGGTCGAAGACCAGGTGCCGGACGGCGGCCACGTGCCCGGGCGCCGCCGACTCGATCGCCACGCGGCCCCGCCTGGTCAGCGCCACCAGTGCGCCCCGCCGGTCGCCGGGACAGTCCCGCCTGGTGACGAACCCGCGGCGGGTCATGCGGGACAGCAGGTGCGAGAGCCTGCTCTGCTCCCAGTCCAGGGCGAGGCCGAGCTGGAACGGGCGGAGCTTGCCGCCAGGCGCCTCGCTGAGCTGCACGAGTACCTCGTACTCCGGCAGCGAGAGCCCGGACTCGGCCTGCAGCTGCCGGTTCAGCCGGGCGGTCAGCGCCGTCGTCGCGCGCATGTAGGCACGCCAGGCGCGCTGCTCGTCCGCGGTGAGCCATGGGCCGGCCATGCCTCATGGTACCCGGAATTAATGACACGTCATGCTCGTTGACCTGCGCATGACACGTCATTCACCGGCGAAGGCCGCCAGCACCACGGTGCCGGTTCACCCGCTGGTGGCCGAGCGGTGGAGCCCGCGCGGGTTCGACCGGGGCCACGAGCTCGGCGACCAGGCGCTGACTGCGCTGCTGGAGGCGGCCCGCTGGGCGCCGTCATCGCGGAACAGCCAGCCGTGGCGGTTCCTGGTCACCCGGCGCGGTGAGGAGGCCCATGGCCGCCTGTTCGCCACTCTCGCCCCCGGCAACCAGGCCTGGGCCGGGGCGGCCAGCGCGCTGGTCCTCGTCGCGGCCCGCACCGTCGGTAACGACGGTCGCCCGCATCGGTGGGCGCTGTACGACACCGGGCAGGCCGTGGCCACGCTGGTCACCCAGGCGCAAGCCGACGGGCTCGCCGCGTGCCAGATAGGCGGCTTCGACGCCACCGCTGTCCGCGACGAGTTCGGCCTTGACGACACCCTCACCCCGGTCGTCGTCCTGGCCATCGGCCGCCGCGACGGCGCGGCCGACCTGCCCGAGCACCTGGCCGCTCGCGAGGCTGCGCCGCGGGCCAGGCAGCCGGTCAGCGACCTCCTGCTGCCCGCCCGCCCCGAGCCCGAGCTCGCGGCCGCCTAACCGAACCAGCCGTCGAAGCCTCCGCCGCCCGCCGACGTTAGGACCCTGCCGGCTGGGACGCCGTGACCCCCCACCGCGCCAAACCGCCCGCACTGTAGCACGTACTTATCCAAGATGCTTAGAGGGGCAAGGGGCACACGCACCCCATCCGAAGCCAGCGACCCAGCAGGCCTCGTGGCACACGCGCCCATCCGCGGAGCATGCCAGCTCTGGCCGCCGCCTGATCATCGAAGCCGCGCTAAAGATGTGATTCCCGTGACTAGCGTTGCGCCGGGTATCAGCCCAGTGGGCCGCGGACCGCGATCACCAAGGGGCCGGACCCGGTAAGGCAGGATCGTGGATCGTTACTGCCCGCCCGCGGGCAGTAACGATCCACGATAACGAGGACCCGCCCGGGTGCCCGGGGCCGCACCCGCAGCCCCGGGCATCCTGGTTTCGGAGGCGGGGCCTGGGGCCCGCCTGCCCCATGCGGCAGGCCCGGACGTTCGGGGGGTGGTGGCACACATACCCTGGATTCCGGCGGGAGGTGCGGATGATGCCGGGCAAGCCGGTAGCGGCCCGTGGCAAGCGGTTCTCCCCGGCGGAGCTGGAAGCCGCTCGGCGGGTGCGCCTCGCGGACGTGATCGCCGACGATCTGGTGGTGCTGTTCTGCGGCGCCAACCCCGGGCTTTCCTCCGCCGCGGCCCGCGCGCCGTTCGCGACGCCGAGTGATCGCTGGTGGCCGGCGCTGTATGAGTCGGGGTTCACGCCTCGCCGTCTGGCCCCCCGCGAAGCACACGAGCTGCTGGCTCTGGGACTTGGCCTGACCAGCCTCGTCCGCCGCCCGACCGTCGGCGTCGCCGAGCTGGCCCGGGCGGAATTTGTCGAGGGTGGCCGGCTGCTGCGCAGGCGGGTGCTGGCCCGGCGTCCCCGATGGCTGGCGGTGCTGGGAGTCACGGCGTACCGCGCCGCCTTCGGCCGGCCGGACGCGGCCGTGGGTCTCCAGGAGGACACGATCGGGTCGACGAGGCTCTGGATACTGCCCAATCCGAGCGGCCTCAACGCGCACTATCCTCCCCGGGCGCTCGCCACCGAGTTCGCCCGGCTGCGGGTGGCCGCGGGTCTCCCCGACCGGTCGAGGCGGCTGGAAGACGCGACGTTAGGCCAGCGAAAGGGCCTAACTGGGCGTAAGGGGCTGGTGGGAGAGCGTTTCGATGTCCTACCTGCCGCACCTGGTACTTCCCGCCGAGCGGGCCATCCCCGCCAGATGGACCTCGCGGCACCCCGGCCCCGATAGAGGCGATAAAGGGGGCCGGGGGCCCACGGACCCCAGATGGTGGCCCCACGGTTTTGACTCGTGGGGCACACGGGCTCTGCGAGGTGGAGTCCGGTGGGCCTCCCGGCCGGCGACGGGTCCGTCACGTCGCCGGCGCGGAGGAGCCGTTTCAGCGGCTGGGGTTGGGCGGGCCGAGGTAGGGGAACTGGGCGAGGAGGTCGTCGTGGGGCTTGAGGCCGGACGGGGGGACCTTGCCGTTGGTCAGCCAGGCGAAGCGCAGGCTGTAGACGTCGTCGGTGAGGATACGACCGTTGGGGTAGGTGGCGGGCTCGGTGCGGTCGTAGTGCAGGATGTCGGGCAGGACCTGCAGGGCGGCCGTCTTGGCCTGCTCAGGTGTGTAGCCGCCGGCGTTCTGCAAGATCGCCGACCACGGTTCCAGGTAGTTGGCCACGTCCTCGGCGGGCTGGCGGGAGTTGAACAGGTTCTTCTCCCCGTCGGGGTTGATAAACGGGTTGATGGTCGGGTTCCCGCCGCGGTCCAGCTGCTCGAGTACGCCGTTGCTGCGCCTGCTGATCGAGGCCCACACGCCGATGACCGGGCCGCCGAGCATGTCGTCGGGGACCTCCAGCACGATCGAATCGACGTTGTTGTCGGCGAAGTCGTCATGCCCGGTCCAGACGAAGCCGTGCAGGGCGCCTTCAACGTCGGCGAAGAACGGGTCGCTGCGCAGCCCGGCGAACAGCCGGATCCGGCCCGCCTGGACGGGCTGCGCCGTGCCGTCGAAGCTGACCGGGAACTCGCTGCTTAGCACCTCGCCGGTCGGCTCGGGCTGGCGGGCCTGCGCGCCGGTGGCGTACCACATGGTCCCGGTCTGCTTGCCGTCCCGGTAGTCGGAGAACACGAACGTGAACGCGACGTCAGCGTGGTTGTCGCCGTCGGTGTCGATGTTGATCCGGTAGACCGCGCCGGGGTAGAACTCCGGGCCGGTCACCGGAGCCGGGATCGGCGGCGGGGCACTGGTCGGGTTGGAGTCCATGATCAGCACGGTGGTGCCGGGGTGGTGACGGTGAATCAGCGTGTGGTGATGGTCCGGGCTGGCGGGCACCGGGAAGACGAACAGGTCGGTGAGGTCCAGGCGGCGGTCGTCGCCGGGGAACTTGAGTTTGTCGGCGCTGAAGTGGTTCGACACTTTGCTCTTCCTTCTGGATAGTGGTGTGCGCTGGGCCCGACGTCAGCTGCGCAGGAAGTCGAGCAGGGCGGTGTTGACCTGGGCGGCGTGGGTCCAGGGGATGGCGTGCGGGCCGCCTTCGACGACGATCAGCCGCACGTCGTTGATCAGGCCGGGCAGCCGCTGGCCGGTCTTGTCGATCGGCAGGACCCGGTCCGCGTCACCCTGCACGACCAGCATGGGCACATCGATCTTGGGCAGGTCCGTGCGGAAATCGGTGGCCCAGGTCCCGATGCACGCGACCGCGGCGGTAGCCGACGCGGTCACGGCGAGGTTCCAGCTGGCCTGCCAGGCCTGGTCGCTGACCAGGGTGCCGCGCAGGGTATCGACGTTGTAGAAGTTGTCCAGGAAGCCCTTCATCCACGCCGGGGCGTCGGCCATGGCGGCCTGGGCGAATCCGTCGAAGAGGGCTTGCGGCACCCCGTCGGGGTTGTCCGGTGTCTGCAGCAGGAACGGGGGGATCGGGGAGACCAGAACGCCTTTGGCTACCCGGTCCGACCCGTAGCCGGCCAGGTAGCGGGTGACCTCGCCGGTGCCCATCGAGTGCCCGACCAGGACGGCGTCGCGCAGGTCGAGGTGGTCCAGCAGGGCGGCCAGGTCGGCGGCGAAGGTGTCGTAGTCATAGCCGGTGGTCGGCTGGCTGGACTGGCCGAACCCGCGCCGGTCGTAGGTGATGACCCGGTGGCCGGCCTCCAGCAGGGCCGGGACCTGCTTGTCCCAGGCACGGCCGCTGAGCGGGTACCCGTGGATCAGCACGACCGGCTGGCCCGCGCCGTGGTCTTCGTAGTGGATCTCGATGTCGGCCGAGTTCTCCCGGCCGACGGTAACCATGGGCATGAGACATCCTTCCGGTAGTTGGTTGATTGGTTCTCGCCTCAGGGTCGCGCCCGGGGACCGCGCATCGCGCCCGTGGTAGCCCGGGCCGGAGCCCCTAGTCTTGTGCCGCGCCGTTGCCGGTACCGGGACACCTGACGCGAGTCGATCGCAGAGACCGGGCTCGACAACGCCGCGGCGACTCTTCGTGACTCCTGGGCCCGCCGTCCCTGGGGTGTCGCGGTATCCGGAAGCGTTAAGCCCGTCCCGCACCAGCGGGCTAGGTTCGCGGCCGGCGCTGATCACCGTCACGGCGCCGCGTGTCTCGTAGAGCAGGTAGCCGACTTGGCCGAGATCGCTGACGCCCTTCTCGCGCAGCAGCGCGTACACGTCCGCGGCCGTCAGCCCGGCACGGGCCAGCTCCTTTCCTTGGAGCTCGCCACGGGCGACCAGCACCCGAGGTGGATGGTCGATCAGGCGGACGACCTGGCTGTGGCGACGGCCGATCGCGACGACGCGATGCGCGACCAGGAAAGTGATAAGCGCGATCGCCGAGGTGGCGAATGATGTGTCCGATGAGGTCGCGCCCCGGCCGATGATCGCGCCGATCGCCACGGCGACCGCGAAGTCGAATGCGCTGAGCTGGGCAAGCGTGCGCCGCTCGCCCAGGCGCAGGCCGATAACGGCTACCGCGAAGAGCAGGACGGCCTTGGCCGCTACCCAACCCAGACCGCTTGCGCCGCCGATCAGCTCAGGCACCTGCATCACCCCCGCCACACTCCCGACGCCTTCGGTGCGCGGGCCCCTGCCCGACGTTGTTCTGGCCCCGGCGCCCCTCCGTCTGATCCACTGGCCCGGTTCCTGCCGTCATCGCCCGCCGCGGGCGGTGCCACCAGATTTGTCCCGGGGGCGGCGGCTGGTTCGCGGCCGAGGCCAGGCCGTCCGGGCCGGGGGCGGTGTCGGCGGTGGGTGCCGCGGGCAGTGACATCGTCATCGTGAGGCCGCCGCCAGGGGTCGGGCCGGGTTGGAGCGTGCCCCGCATGGCCTCGGTCAGGCCGCGGGATACTGCGAGCCCGAGCCCGATGCCAGTCGTGCCGCCGATGTCGCCGAGCCGCTGGAAGGGCGCGAACATCCTGCCCCTATCCGCCTCGGGGACGCCTGGCCCGCAGTCGATCACGCGCAGCTCGATCCGGCCGCGGCGGGCGCTGGCGGTCAGCAGCGGCGGTGATCCGGCCGGAGAGTACCGCAGCGCATTGGCGGTCAGGTTGGCGATGACCCGTTCCATGACCGGCGGGTCTGCCATCACCTTGGGCAGCCCGGGCGGGAGGTCCACCCGCACAGTCCGGCCCGACGGCCCGAGGTCGCCCAGCGAGCACGCGATGATCTCATCCAGGTCGGCCGGGCGGGGAAACACCGACCGTGTCCCGGCCTGCAGCCGGCTCACGTCCAGCAGGGTGGCGGCCAGGCGGGACAGCAGGTCCAGGGATTCCTCAGCGGTGACGAGCAGTTCGTCTTGGTCGGCCGCCGTCAGCTGCGGGTCCGGTGAGCGCAGGCCGCTGACCGCCGCCACCGCGGCGGCCAGCGGTGAGCGCAGGTCGTGGCTGACCGCCGCCAGTAGGGCCGCCCGCATCCGGTCGGCCTCCGCGGTCGCCCGGGCCGCACCTGCCGCTGCGGCGGCCTGGGCGCCCTGCTCGGTGCGATCCGCGACGCCGTGGGCGAGGAAGCCGGCCACCGCCGCGGCCAGAAAGGCGAGCACATCGGTGGTCACCGATGCGAGGGTGAACCGCAGCACGATGACCGTGATGCTGAGCCACGCGAACCCGGTGACCAGCAGAGCCCGCCGCGGACCGGCCAGTTGCCCTCGCGCGGCCCAGACGCCAAATCGCGTGCTGGCTTCCTGAGCGAGGTCCTCATCGCGGCCGCGATCACCACTTGTCTGCGCGATGTCCGCAGGAGACATCGCGACGAACGGATCGTTCATGTCAGTACCTTTTGCTACGGGGCCATCGTCGTAGCGAAACCAGCGGCTGGATGACGTAAGGCCGGCTTCATGCCACGCCGATGGCCGGCTTCCGGCGGGCGCCCGCGGCGAAATCGGCAAGTGCCCGGGGGACGTCGGCCAGCGCGTCCTTCGCTGACGGGATGGCCGGCGCTGCGGGGCGCGGCGGCGGCCTATTTGATCGGCGGGTGGTGCTTGCCTCAGCGTCGCCCGCCGGGGGGCGCGTCGCGCCCGTGGTATCACTGGCCGGTCTCCTAGCCTTCGGTCCGGGCCGCGCCCGTACTCGCCGCCGAGGCCAGGGGTAATGGCGCAGATGTCCGATCAAACAGCGGCCCAGCGCCTGGCTTTCGGGGTTCGATTCCCCGGGATAGGCTGGCTGCCGGACGTCAGTAGTGTCTGGCTGGGAGGCCGTGTGAGCGCTCATGCCTGGCCGGGCGGCCGCGGCGCGGCGTTCCGGTGTCGCCTTGCGGAAGCAGGCGGTGTCGCTGCCATGGTTGCTGTGTAGCGCCGGGCCGATGTCGGTACATTCTGGTCGGGGCCCCGCGGCCGGGCTGACGGGCCGGCTCAGCGAACGTGGCGTACTGGACCGGTTCGTTGCTGACGTGCGGGCCGGTGAGGGCCGGGCCCTGGTGGTGCGCGGTGAGCCTGGCGTAGGCAAGACCGTTCTGCTGGATTACCTGGCCGGGCAGGCGTCGGGGTGCCGGGTGGCGCGGGCGGCGGGCGTTCAGTCGGAGATGGAGCTGGCGTTCGCGGGGCTGCATCAGCTGTGCGCGCCGATGCTGGATCATGCTGAGTCTCTTCCGGCGCCGCAGCGTGAGGCGCTTCGGACCGCGTTCGGCCTCAGCGCCGGTCCGGTGCCGGACCGGTTCTTGGTGGGCCTGGCCATGCTGGGCCTGCTGTCGGAGACGGCGAGGGAACGTCCGCTGGTGTGCCTGGTGGATGACCAGCAGTGGCTGGACCACGCCTCAGCGCAGGCGCTGGGGTTCGCGGCGCGCCGGCTGGCGGCCGACCCGGTGGGCCTGGTGTTCGCGGCGCGGGTTCCGGGCGAGGACGTGGCCGGGCTGCCCGAGCTTGTGGTGGCGGGCCTGGCCGCACGCGATGCGCGGGCGCTGCTGGAGTCGGTGCTGACCGGGCCGCTGGACGCCCGGGTGCGGGACCGGATCATCGCCGATACGCACGGGAACCCGCTGGCGTTGCTGGAGCTGCCGCGGGGGCTGACGCCCGCGCAGCTGACGGGCGGGTTCGGGCTCAGCAGCGCGGTGCCACTGGACGGGCGGATCGAGGAGAGCTTCGGGCGGCAGCTGGAGACGCTGCCCGCGCAGACCCGGCGGCTGGTGCAGCTGGCGGCGGCCGATCCGTCCGGCGATCCGGTGCTGGTGTGGCGGGCGGCCGGGCTGCTCGCGATCGGCGCCGGGGCGGCGGGGCCGGCGGTGGAGTCGGGGCTGGCCGAATTCGGCGCACGGGTGCGGTTCCGGCATCCGCTGGTGCGCTCGGCGGCCTACCGGTCGGCATCGGCCCAGACTAGGCGGGAGCTGCACGGCGCGCTGGCTGAGGCCACCGACCCAGCCGTCGATCCTGACCGGCGGGCCTGGCACCGGGCCCAGGCCGCGCCGGGCCCCGATGAGGACGTTGCGGCTGAACTTGAGCAGTCCGCGGGCCGGGCCCAGCGCCGCGGTGGTCTCGCGGCGGCGGCGGCGTTCCTGGAGCGGTCCGCCGGGCTGACGCTCGACCCGGCGCGCCGCGCGCAGCGGGCGCTGGCTGCGGCGCAGGCCAAGTACCGGGCTGGCGCCCTCGACGCCGCGCTCTTCCTGCTGGCCATGGCCGAGGTCGGGCCGCTGGATGAGCTGCAGCGGGCCCGCGGCGACCTGCTGCGCGCGCAGATCGCGTTCGCCTCGAGTCATGGCCGTGACGCGCCGCCGCTCATGCTCGGCGCGGCCAAGCAGCTCGAGTCGCTGGACGCCGGACTGGCCCGCGAGACCTACCTGGAGGCGTTCACCGCCGCGCTGTTCGTCGGCCGCCTGTCACCGGCGGTCGCCGACGTGGCCACCGCCGCGCGTACGGCGCCCGCACCACCTGGCCCGCCGCGCGCCCCTGACCTGCTCCTGGACGGCCTGGCGCTGCTGGTCACGGAGGGCTATGCGGCCGGGACGCCGGCCCTGAAACGGGCGCTGCTCGCCTTCCGCGGCCAGGACATCTCGGCCGAGGAGGGGCTGAGCTGGCTGTGGCTCGCCGGCCGGGCGGCCATGGCGGTGTGGGACGACGAGGCATGGCACGTCCTGGCCAGCCGTCACGTCAAGCTCGCGCGCGACGCCGGGGCCCTCAGTGAGGTCCCGCTCGCGGTCCGGTCCCGCATTCTCCTGCACGCACACGCGGGCGAGCTGGCGGAAGGCGCGGCGCTGATCGCGGAGGCGCAGGCGGTCGCCGACGCGACCGGGAGCCAGCTCGGACCTTACGGTGCCCTCGGCGTTACCGCGTTTCGGGGCCGTGAGGCCGAGGCCGCCGAGGTCATCCAGGCCAGCATGGACGGCGTGACGAGCCGGGGCGAGGGGAGGGGAGTGACCAGCCAGTACGCCGCCGCCTTGCTGTACAACGGCCTCGGCCAGTACGACCAGGCCCTCGCCGCCGCCGAGCTGGTGTGCGAGTACGACGACATAGGCGTCCTCGGCTGGTCACTCACCGAGCTCGTCGAGGCGGCCGTCCGCAGCGGCCAGCCCGCGCGCGCGTCCGACGCGCTCCAGCGGCTGTCCGAGACGACCCGCGCCAGCGGCACCGACTGGGCGCTTGGCACCGAGGCACGCTCACGTGCCCTGCTCAGTGAAGGTCCGACCGCCGAGCCGCTCTATCGCGAGGCGATCGAGCGGCTCGGCCGTACCCGCATGCGCCCGGCCGCCGCCCGCGCCCACCTCCTGTACGGCGAATGGCTGCGCCGGGAGAACCGGCGCCGGGACGCTCGCGCCGAGCTGCGGACCGCCCACGGCCTGTTCACCACGATGGGCATCGAGGCGTTCGCCGAGCGGGCCCGGCGTGAGCTGGTGGCCGCCGGCGACACGGTGCGCAAGCAGACCGTCGAGACGGTCAGCGAGCTCACCGCCCAGGAGGCGCACATCGCCCGCCTGGCCGTCAACGGCCGCACCAACGCGGAGATCGGCGCCCAGCTCTTCCTCAGCACCCGGACCGTCGAATGGCATCTCGGCAAGGTGTACACCAAGCTCGGAGTCAGCTCACGCCGAGAGCTGCGCCGGGCCCTGGCCAGCCTCGGGCAGGCAGACCCGCGGGCCTAGCCGCACGAGCCAGGCACCAGCGGCCACGCTAGCCCGGCCGGCCGGGACTGACTCCCCACTCGATGCTCCCCAACGTGCCCTTCGGGTTCCGTTGCGGCAGCCCGGTAGGCCCCGCTGTCTCCAGCAGACCTTCCCAGCAGCCAGGATTCCCAGGTCGTGCTCGAGCGCCACGATCGGGTTCACCGCCCGCTTCGCAGGCGGGTAGAGGAGCGGTCCTGGGCGGCTGACCCGGCCATCTCGAGTGAACGCACATCGGGTCGATCAGGAGGTGCCGCCGGGCGTGCCGGACTGGGGGCTGGGTTCCATTTTTCCTCGATGCGGGCGTAGCGCCAGATGAGCAGCGCGGCCAGCCAGGTGGCGACGAGCAGGGCCACGATGACGAACCCGGCGGTGTTGACGTTGAACCGGGACATCAGGCCCCAGAAGCCGGCCGTGCGGCTGAGCCCGTGGATCTCCTGGGGCAGCAGGCTCAGGGCCTCGATGCCGCCGATGACGAAGCAGATGGCCACGGACAGCCCGGTGATGGCCAGGTTGTAGTAGACCTTGCGGACCGGGTTGAAGAACGCCCAGCCGTAGGCCAGGTTCATGAACAGCCCGTCGGTGGTATCCATGAACGTCATGCCCGCGGTGAACAGGACCGGCAGGCAGATGATCGCGTACCAGGGGATGTGCGCCGACGCCAGCAGCGCGGTGGTGGCCAGCAGAGCGACCTCGGTGGCGGTGTCGAAGCCCAGGCCGAACACCACCCCGACCGGGTACAGCTGCCACTCTTTGGTGATGATCTTCATCCAGCGCCCGAAGAACCGGTAGAAGAACCCGCGGTTGGCCAGCTGGCGCTCCAGCTCGGCCTCGTCGTACGCGCTGTGGCGCATCGCGGCGAAGACCCGCACGATCCCGGCCAGGACGACCAGGTTCAGCAGCCCGATCAGCAGCAAGAACGCCGCCGAGACGGCGGTGCCGAATAGGCCCCCGAACCGCTCGAGTCCCGAGCCGGTGTCCGAGACCGCGCCGAAGACCATCTTCTCCGCTACTACGACCCCGGCCCCGATGGCGACCACGACGGTGGAGTGTCCCAGGGAGAAGAAGAACCCGAAACCCAGCGGGCGCGGGGCTCCGGTGCCCTGCCGCTCGCCCAGCACCTTACGCGTGCAGTTATCGATCGCCGAGATGTGATCGGCGTCGAAGGCGTGGCGCAAGCCGAGCGTGTAGGCCAGCACCGCCACCCCGACCCCAAGCCCCTGGTAATGGGCGGGCACGACGAACACGAACAAGATGACGGACCCGGCCACGTGCAGGCCCGCGATCACCCCGTACATCGCGATCAGCCTGGCCCGCTCGCGGGCGGTCATCGCCGTGAACGACTGCTGTACCAGCTGCCCGATGCGAGGCGAGCGGGCGGGGTTCGCCGCGGCGCCGCGGGCGGGAATGCTATCCGGCCGGGCTTTCATTTCAGCCGCCGGCCTGCATCAGCGGAGGATGCGCAGCGCGAGCCGCGGCGGGCCGCCCGACGCGCGACTGGTGCACCGGGTCCTGCTTCTCGATTGTCTCGTGGCGGCCAGGCGGCAGCGTTATTCCCATCGTTTCCTCCCGCCGCGATCTGACGGTGGATAATAGACACGGCCAATTCCAGGGACGCGGCGAATCCAGCCTGCTTTTCCTCGAGCAGCCTGCGCACGTATTCCATGTTCTCCATTGCCTGCCTGGCGGTATTCATTGCCGTCGTCCATTTCCAATAATGTGCCTATTGCCGACATGGCCCCGGGCCGGTAATGGCCGGTAGGGCTGGGGTCCTGGCCTCCACGGTCGCGTGCGGCGGAAGCATTCGCACCCGTACCGACCCTGGCCCGTGACCCTGGTCTGCGGGTCGGCCCGGGCCGCACGCGGGTACCTGTGACCAGCCGGCCGGTGCCCGTCCGGTGCCCGGGCGCCCGGGCGCACACCAGGGCACCCGGCCCGGGGTTCCACGGGTTCGACGCGCCGCCCGGAGCGCGACCGTGGTTTCAGGGCCAACTTGCGGGCGAAACCGCCCGGCTCCTGGTCCGCGGCCTGGGCCGGCGGTCGCCGTCAAGGGAAGGATGTCTAATGGCGCTTCGAGTCCATCGACAAGACCGGCCAGCGGCGGCCCGGTCTGATCAGCGAGGTGCGGCTGGTCGTGGTCGAAGGCCTGCTGTGCTGGTCAGAGCCATGCGGTAGGCGGGGCGAGCTAGTTGCCTCGCGCGCCGCGGAAGAAAAACCTGTCACGCATCCATCCGCTGGCCGGTGCGCTCCGAATACATCTCGTTAGCATCGCCCGCCTCGACAAAACGAAAGTGTTCCGAGCTCCACACCAGCAGCTGACTAAGAACAGCACTTCACGCCGGCCTGCCGGGCGGACCGGGCCCCGGCACCTGGCTTCCCGGTCGCCGGCCCCGCCGCCCGGGTGGCCACGACGACACTGGTCATGACCCGGGAGAAGGACATCTCCCTGCATATGAAGGACGGATATGTTTAGCGACCTTTTCGACAGCCCGTGGAAAATCCTGATCGTCGCCGTTGTGCTCATCGTGCTCTTCGGGTCCAAGAAGCTGCCGCACGCGGCGCGTTCGCTTGGCCAGTCGATGCGCATCTTGAAGAAAGAAGTGCAGGGCCTGCACGAAGACCAATCCGCCGCTGACGCCTCAAGTCCGGCAGCTGCCCCTGGCGCTTCGGACGCTGTCCCGCCGCCCGCGGCGATCGCCGCCCATCGCCATCCTGACCAGCAGGCCGCGCAGATCAATGCGTTGCAGCAGCAGATCCGTGACCTGCAGCGGGCGGCCACCCTCGACGGCGCGGACCTGGCCGGTGCGGCGGCCGAGCCGCAGCGGACCCATCAGCCCGGCTAGGCCGGCGTTCTGCGGAAGCGATCATGGCGAAACTCCCCGGCGCCGTCCAGGGCGCCCGAATCGTTGGCGAGCGTTTCGTGCGCTCCCAGCGGCAGCACAACCCCGAGGGCCGCATGCCCCTCATGGATCACCTCCGTGAACTGCGCAACCGCGTCGTCAAGATAGCGCTCGGCCTTGTCGCGGGGATGATCATCGGGTTCATCTTTTTCACCCCGCTCTGGCACGTCATCGAGCGTCCGCTGTGCTCGGCCGTCATCCGCGGTCATACCGGGTGCACCACGCTCGGCACCAATCAGCTTGTCCTGGACGGCCCGCTTGACGCCTTCTACCTGCGGGTCAAGGTCGCCGTCGTCGCCGGGGCGATCCTGTCCTCGCCGGTCTGGCTGTACCAGATCTGGGCCTTCGTCGCGCCCGGCCTGCACGCCCGGGAGAAGCGCTGGAGCTACCTCTTCCTGGGCACCGCCGTCCCGCTGTTCCTGGCCGGCGTCACGCTGGCCTACTGGTCGCTGGGCCGGTCGATGCATTACCTGCTCGGCCTGACCCCGGACCACGTCAGCAACCTGATCCAGGTCGACCAGTACATGAGCTTCGTCATGACGATGCTGCTGGCCTTCGGCATCGCCTTCGAGGTGCCGCTGCTCATCATCATGCTGAACCTGACCGGCCTGCTGCCCCACGAACGGTTCCGCAAGTGGCGGCGGGTGCTGCTGTTCGGGGTCTTCCTGATCGCCGGGATGGCCAACCCGAGCCCCGACCCGATCACCATGCTGATCCTCGGCGGCGGCTGCGCCGTCCTGGTCGAGGGAGCCGAGCTCGTCGTGTGGGCCAACGACCGGCGCCGGGCCCGGCTGCACCCAGACCCCTACGCGGGCCTGGCCGACGACGAGCTGTCCCCGGTCAACCTGGACGACGCCGAGACCCACGACAACATGTTCAGCTAGCGCCTGACGGCTTTTCTGATGGAGATATCCGGTGTTCGATCTATCCCTGCCCAAACTGCTGGTCCTCGCGGTGCTCGCGCTGGTCGTCTTCGGCCCCCATGAGCTGCCGAAGTTCGCCGCCCAGGCGGGCCGCGCCGTGCGCGACCTGCGGCGGATCGCAGAAGGAGCCAAGACCGACCTGCGCGAGGGCCTCGGCCCGGAGTTCTCCGACTTCGACCTCGATGACCTGAACCCGCGCCGGTTCGTCCAAAAGCACTTGCTCAGCGACCTAAACCAGGACGACCCTGGCGAGACCGGGGCCAGCGGCAAGACCCCCGCCCCCGCGTCTGCGGCTGGCGGGAAGGCTCCCTTCGACGCCGAAGCCACGTAGTGCTGGCGCTGGCTGTTGCTAGGGCTACTCGCCGGCCCGGGGACCCTGGGCATGCTCGGCGACGTCGGCCGACCCGACCACGCACCCGATGGGTAGCGGCGCGCGGAGCTGGCCGCGGCGCGCATCCAGGCCGTCGCCTGACGGCGACGGCCTGGACAGCGGCGATCGTGGCCCTTCAGCCCGCGGTGGCGCCGGCCGCGTCGATAATGACGCGGGTCACCGCGTCAGGGTTGGTAATCAAGGACAGGTGCCCGGCGTTGATCTCGGTCACGTGGGCGTGCGCACGGTTCGCCATGAACAGCAGCTCGGCGGGCGGGATGACGTGGTCAGCGGTGCCGATCACGGCCCAGGACGGGATGGTCTTCCAGGCGGGCGGGCCGGAGGGTGCCGAAAGAGCGCTGAAGGCTATAGGTCGCTGGGTGGCGGCCAGGATCGCGGCCTGGCTGGCTGGCACCCCGTTGGCGAGGCAGGCGGCGAACCCGGAGTAGCTCTGGTCCGGCGCTGCCTTGAGGTAGGCGTCGGAGTCACTGCTCGGGGCTCCCGGATAGGAGACGAAGTTGAAGACCGTGTCGGGGTCTTCGGCGAAGCAGGACCCGGGCTGGGCGGTGGTCAGCCCGAAGGCGGTCTCGCCCTGGGCCGGTATGTATCCGTCCACATAGACCAGTGCCTTCACGTTCTTGTTGCCGGTGGCGGCGTTGGTGATGACTACTCCGCCGTAGGAGTTCCCGGCCAGGACGACGGGTCCGTGAATGGTGGCGAGGAAATCGGCCAGGGTCTGGCTGTCGTAGGCCAGGCCGCGCAGCGGGTCGGGTGGGGCGTAGACGGTGTATCCGTTGTCCTGGAGGCGCTGGATGACACCGCTCCAGCTGGAGGCGTCCGCGAAGGCGCCGTGCTCCAGCACGATCGTCGGCTTGGTCCGGCCCGTGCTGGAGGCAGCGCCGGCCCGCGTGTCGTGGCCGGTGGCCGCCTGAGCAGTTGCGGTCTGGCTGATCGCCGTGAACAGGCCGGCGATCGCCAGGACAGCGGCCAGGATGACCAGCCGCGGCCGCCTGGTCAGCCGCGGCGCCCGGGTGAGGTTCACTGTGACTTCCTTTCTCATACCTCTGCAGGTGGTGTTTCCTGTGTCCGAAATCGCGCACCAGGTGGCCGGTCACGTTATTTGCGGAGGCGTCCGCCTGGCGGGGTCCGGGATGGCGATACCGGCGGTGGCGAGGTAAGTTCGCAGCGGATGCGGGCGGGGACTGGAAGCGGGACCTGAGTCACCGCGCCAGTCCCCGACCCTGCTAGGCACCGGCAGGCTGCCCGGTCCGGCCTGCAGGTCTGAAGACCGGATCTGCCTGGGTGCGGTGTTCCGGCGGCCGGGTCAGCTTTCCGGCGGCGGGGAGAGGTAGGGGAAGTAGTCGAGGAGCTTCGCGGGCTGAGTAAGGCCGGAGACGAAGTCCTGGTTGAGGATGACTTTGGTGGCGTTGTCGAATGCGTCTTCGGTCAGGCCCTTGCCGTTGTGGCTGCCCTGCCAGGGGTCCCACAGGGCGTTGGTGCCGGGGACGAACGGGATGACCATGGGGAGGAACACGTCTGCCACGTACGCGCCGTAGGCCAGCGCGGTGGGCCGGCCGTGGATTCCCTGGTCGTAGGTTCCGCCGAGCCCGACGACGACGGCGGTTTGGTCCCTGATCTGGCCCCAGACCCCGGTGGCGGGGTCGGTCTCGGGGTGGGCGGGCCTGCCCTCGAGGTCCTGCGACGGCACGGTGGCGTTGATGTTGAACCCAGCAGAACCCGCGGGGAAGTTCCAGAGGGTGGTGCCGTTGGGCCCCCCGGCGCGCTGGAGCTGGACCCAGCCGTGCCCCTGGTCGTAGATAGCGGTGGTCGCCCAGTAGTTCAGCCGCCGCAGGCCGGTGATCTCGGCCGGTGCCTCGATCAGGACGGACCTGACGGTCTGGTTCATGAAGGTGTCGGTCGGGGGGAACAGCGCCGCGAGGTCCGGGAAGAAGCCATTATTGAGGGCGTTTCCCAACTCGATGGGGAAGTTGATGTAGTTGAAGAACGAGTCGGTGCGCGGGCCGGCGAAGATCTTGATGCCGCGCTCCACCTCAAGGACCTCTCCCACGGGGGCGTTGGGGGGCGTGATAATCCTGCCTTTGGCATTGCGGTCAGTGGCTTCCCGGCCGGTGAGCTCGGCCACGACGACGTGCTGGACGCCGGCGGCATCGACCGGGAAGGTGAAGCGCCAGGTGATGTCCTCGACCAGATCCTCATTGGTATCGAGCTTGAGCTCGTAGTAGCCCGCGGGATCCCAGGGGGTGCCGACCGATGGCGAGGCATTCATGCCGAATACCGTGCGCGGGCCGAAGGCATCCCTGGGCCCGGCGAAGCAGTAGGCGTCGCTGATGTCCAGCCGTTCGTCTGAGTTGTAGTCAAAGTGGTGAGACATTGTTCTCCTAGAGAATGGTGGTGCTGCGGGGGTACGGGTTGCGGGACATCGGCTGCAGTGCGAGGGTGTAGAACCGGTCCTGGTACGGGTGCTGGTTCGTGCCGCCGAACTCGCCGTAGACCCACAGCACGGGCAGCTGGCCGGCGTTCCACATCACGCGGTCGGCCCTCCCGTTCGCGTGGATGAGCTCGTACCAGCCCTCGGTAAACCCGCTCACGATCGCGATGCGGGTCGGGGCGCCGGGTTCGGGAATGACCGACGCATCGACGGTGGTGCCGTCGGCGGCCTTGATGTGCGGCCACGCTGACGCCGCCGGGGCGAGGTGCGGGCGATGGTAGTAGTCCAGGACGGGCACGGCCCTGACGCCCGCCGGCAGCAACAGACGGGTCCCCGGCGTGAGCAGCGGGCCGTTGTACCGGCGCTCTTCTCCGCGCACCAGGTCGCCGGCGCCGTCGGGGTGCTGCCCGGCCGCACCGCCGCGTCGGCCAGAGCGGGGGTAGCCGATCCGACGCTGTACAGGACGGGCACGGCGGCGAGACCGGCAAGGACGTGACGCCGACCTAGCGTTCCGCCACCGGCACCCTCCGCGCGCTCCGTTTCCGCACGCTCTCGCTTGCCTCTGATGATGTTCATTCACGTTCCTCTCTTACGGCCGGCCTCCGGCCGAGCCGGGACCTGCTTGTCCAGGCACAGCCGCTGTCCGGGATGCCCGTGGATCAGCACCACGGGCTGGCCCGCGCCGTGGTCTTCGTCGCGGGTCTCGATGTCGGCGGAGGTTTCCCGGCCGACGGTGACCGCAGGCATGGGACGTCCTTCCTGAAGCCGGTGGTTGGTCGATTGGTTCTCGCCTCAGGGTCGCGCCCGGGACCACGCGTCGCGCCTGTGGTAGCCCGGGCCGGAGCCCCTAGTCTGGCCATGTCGTTACCGGGCACTGCCGGCGAACGCGGGCTCCCGATGAGCCACGGCGACTTCGGGCTGGCTGGCGCTTTGACCCTGCGGATCGGCTGAAGATCTCTTCGCGGTCTGCGTTGTTTCCACACACCGTCTGCACCCGGCTGGCCGGAACTGGATGTAGGTATTTCGGGCTGGCCCGCCGGTCGGATGAAGGAATGGCCGATGGCCCGTTCCGGCCAGCAGGAGGGATACGCGCGATGAAGGTCTGGCCGCCTCTGCATGATCGTCGTGACCTGTGGCTGCCGACCGGGACCTCGTGACCATCCGTAGCTGGCCAGGCATGAGGGGAAGAGACACGCGCTGCTACGGCGGCATTACCATCGGCGGGCGCATGTGAACGTGACGGCGGCTGACTGGCTGGTCCTGCTCGGCACCGTCCTGGTGCTGTTCGCCGCTGATCTGCTGGTGGCGACGCTACGTCCGCATGCGGTCGGCTTCCGCGAAGCCGCGCTGTGGTCGGCGTTCTTCGTGGCCGTGGCGGCGGGGTTCGGCCTTGCCCTGGCCGGCCTGGAGGGCTGGGGATACGCGGGCCAGTTCTACGCGGGCTACATCGTGGAGAAGAGCCTGTCGGTCGACAACCTGTTCGTGTTCGTGATCATCATGTCGTCCTTCGCGGTTCCACGCGAGCACCAGCAGCGGGTGCTGATCTTCGGCATCGCTGCCTCGCTGTGCCTGCGCGCCGCCTTCATCGCCGTCGGGGCCGCGCTGCTGTCGGCGCTGTCGTTCATGTTCCTGATTTTCGGCCTTATCTTGCTCTGGACGGCGGTCAGGCTCTTCACGCACCGGGACGCGGACCCTGACGTTGCGGGCAGCCCGCTCGTCCGTGCCACGCGCAGGTTCCTCCCGGTCACCGATTCCTACGACGGCGGACGGCTGATCACGCGCGCCCACGGGCGGCGGGTGGTCACGCCGCTGTTCATCGTGTTCATCGCCATCGGCGGCACAGACATGCTGTTCGCCCTTGACTCGATCCCCGCCGTGTTCGGGGTCACGAGCGAGGCCTACATCGTATTCGCGGCCAACGCGTTCGCCCTGCTCGGCCTGCGCGCCCTGTACTTCATGGTCACAGGCCTGCTTGACCGGCTGGTGTACCTGTCGGCCGGGCTCGCCGTCATCCTGGCCTTCATCGGCGCCAAGCTCATCCTGCACTGGGCACACGGACTCTCCGCCGCGATCCCCGAGATAAGCACCGCGCTCTCGCTGGCCGTCATCGGGGGGGTGCTCGCCCTCACCACCGCGGCGAGCCTGATCAAGTCCCGCCGCGACCCCGCCGCGCGAGCCCACGCCGGGGCCGTCCTCGGCACCCACCACGCCGACCCGGCCCAAAGACAGCCCCCAGGTACAGGGATGGGGCATCGTTGAGCGTATTCACCAGCCTTCAGGTCGACTCCGTGCTCTCGTACGCCATCGCGACGATCTTGCCCGCGCTGGATGCGATAATCCCGGTGATCCCGAGCGAGACGGCGATCATCGCCCTCGGCGTGGCCACGGCGGGCAGTACCGACCCGCGTATCGCGCTGCTCGTCGCCTGCGCCGCAATCGGAGCGTTCCTCGGTGACAACCTCTGCTACCTCATCGGCCGCCGCTTCGGCCCCTGGGCGGAACGCAGGTTCTTCGCCAGCGAGAAAGGCGTTCGGCAGCGCGCCTGGGCCGTGCGATCACTAGGCCGGTTCGGGATGCAGCTGATCATCGTCTGCCGGTTCATTCCGGGCGGCCGGACCGCAGTCACGCTGACCTGCGGGATCATCGGCTACGACCGCCGCAGGTTTGTCATTGCCACCGCAATCGCAGCCGTGCTCTGGGCGTTGTATGTCTTTTTCATCGGCCGCCTTGGCGGTAAGGCCTTCGAGGACAAACCCTGGCTGGGGTTTCTCGTAGCATTCGGCGGCACCGCCGTGATCAGCGCACTAATCGAGGCAGCCAGGCGGATCAAGTCGCGCCGGAACGCGAATCCAGCAGCGCGCGGGCACCGGGAACGACCTGATGAAACGTAATCGTGAACAACCTCCGTCCCGGACCGTTTCGCAGCGACGGCGATCAGGGCTATAAGCCGGAAGCGCCGCATTCATGCCACTCCTATCGCCGTAGCAACGCGTCTTCACATGCCCCGGCCATCGTGGGAGGTGAGCTGGCCGCCTGCCCCGGTCCCCTCACTGCGGGCGGCCAACGCCAGCCTCGCCCGGGATGGGGTACCACATGACCCGTGCCTCAGCCGCCGCCTACGCGGAAGCAGCTACCAGCGGTCCGCTGTTTTCCGGCCGCCCGCTGCCCCGCGCTGGACACGTCCTGGCCGTGACCGCTCGGCCCGGCCAGGAGTCGGCCGACCTGGGACGCCTGCTCTACGCCTTCCGGTGCCGGGGAGCCAGCCTGGCCCTGCTGAGCCTGACCTGCGGCGAGGCCTCGCCGCTCAATTCGACCGGCGAGCGGCCGGAGGTGATCCGGCCACGGGAACTGCGGGTCGCGGCGAGTCTGCTCGGCATCTCCTCGCTGATGGTGGCCGATTACCGCGACGGGAAGCTGAGCCGGTACCTGCCCGCCGAGCTTACCGGACTGGTCCGGCGGGCGATCCGCACGCACGCCGCCGATTTGCTGCTGGTCATCGAACCGGCTCAGGCCGGACCAGGCCGCGCCGATCCCGACGCCGTCGTCGTGGCCCGGGCGGTGTGCTCCGCCGCCGAGCAGACCGGCGTCCCGGCCCTGGCCCGCATGGCCCGTGCTACCCGCAGCGGCTGGCACGTCGACCTGGGCCCCGGCGCCCCGGCCGCCCGCGCGGTCCAGCGATCCGCCTTGGCCGCGCACGCCAGCCAGGCCGGAGCCTGGCCCGGGCCGCAGCGCCGCATCGACCCGCAGGACGACCGCGAGCAGCTACGCTGGCTGGTCCCGCCGCGCCGCATGCTCGCTTTCGAATAACCGAACGTGCCCGGCTCTTTGCCCCGCCGGATCCATGGTGCGGCCGAGCCGGAAGAACGTTGCCCGCAAGTCGGTGAAGAACGCGGCGCGTGCGCATCTTCATCCCGCGACCATCGCTCGCGCACCAGCCCTCCAACGGGTCCGGGTTCCCTGGTTCATATAAAGGAGGAGCACCATGCCCACCACGCTGAACCCGACCTGCCCGCTGTGCGGGCTCCGCTACACCGACCGCTCGCTGCTCGAGCTGCATATCCGCGAGGATCACCGCCCGCGGGAGCGCCACGAGGAACCAGATCCCGGCGACTCCGGTCACGCCGCGACCTCCCCGTCGCGGCCAGGCCGCTCCGGCCCGAGCTGGGCCAAGACGATCCTGCACCGGGTGATCTTGGCGCTGCGGTACACCAACGACGAGCTGATGCGCGCCTACGCGGCGCTGTCTCGGGAAAGGCGGGTGAGCGGCCATGGCGGCGACCGCATTGCTGGTGGAGGACGAGCGTAAGCTGCGGGAACTGGACCTGGTGATCCTGGACCGGGGCCTGCCGCAGATCGTGCAGGCCGTGATGGGCGCCGGGTACCGGCTGGGCCTCGCCCGCGATGTCTGACGGCGGCGGCCCGCCGTCGTCGGTCCCCGCCTCTCGCCGCACCGCCCTCGGCCGGCGGCTGGCGCTGGCCTTCATCTCGGTCGCCCTGGCGGCCGTTGCCCTGGCCGCTGGGCTGACCGCGGCGTTCGCCGCGGCCGACGTCTCGGCCCTCGCCACCCAGCAGCACACCCAGCTGGCCAACGCGATCGCGGTGGCGGCGGGCGCGGCGTGGGACGAGAACGACAGCTGGGCCACCGTCGACCTGACCCCGGTGCTGGATGCGGCCGGGCAGGCCGGCGCCGACGTCCAGATCCGTGACCACCACGGACAGGTGGTCGCGTCCTCGCCCGGCTTCACCACCCACGCGGCGGAACCGGCGGCGGCCGCGGCGATCGTGGTCCAGGGGGAGCGGGCCGGGCAGGCCGACGTTCGGTTCACCGGCTCCGGCCTGGCCAGCGCCGACCATGCACTGCGGACCGCGCTGCTGCGGGCCATCGCGGGTGCGGCCGGGCTGGCCGCGCTGCTGGCCATGCTGACCGGGCTGGCCGTGGCCCGGCGGATCACCCGTCCTGTCGAACGGATTATTGCGGTGACCCGGAGAATGGCCCGCGGGCAGCGCACCGTCCGGGTGGGCCGGGTGACCGGCCCGAGCGAACTGCGCGAGCTGGCCGCCGCGTTCGACCAGATGGCCGACACCATGGACCGGCAGGAACGCCTGCGCCGCGACCTGGTGGCCGACATCGCGCATGAGCTCCGAACCCCAGTCGCCGTGCTGCAGGCCGGGCACGAGGCCCTGCTGGACGGGGTCGCCGAGCCCACCGCGGCCCAGCTGGCCTCACTGCGGGACGAGGTAATAAGGCTGGCCCGGATGGTGACCGACCTGCAGAACCTGGCCGCCGCCGACGCCGCCGCGCTGCACCTGACCCGTCGCCCCTGCGACCTGGCCGCCCTGGCTGCCCTGGCTGCCGATAGCCTGGACGGGCGGTTCGAGGCGGCCGGGATCACCCTGCAGCGGCGGCTGGTCCCAGCGCAGATCCTGGGCGATCCGCGCTGGCTCCACCAGGTCATCACCAACCTGCTGACCAACGCGCTGAAGTTCACCCCGGTCGGCGGCGTGGTCACCATCGCCGCCGGACCCACCGGAGCGCACGCGGTGCTGACGGTCACCGACACCGGCATCGGCATCCCCGCCGACGAACTGCCCCGCATCTTCGACCGGTTCTGGCGCGGGCGCCAGGCCGCGCAGATCTCCGGCAGCGGCATCGGCCTCTTCGTTGCCGCCGAGCTCACCAGGGCCCACGGCGGGCGGCTGTGCGTCACCAGCCAGCCCGGACACGGGACCCAGCTGACCCTCAGCCTGACCTCTACCCGGCCAGGATGAGGCGGAACGACACGCCTTCACGCCCGCCGCTTAGGTGGCTGCTGTCCCTGGGCGGCCGGATCTGGTCCGGCTGGCGAGAAGGTTGCCGTAGGCGGTGAAGTACATTGCGGCCACGGCGTTGGGGGTGAATTGCCGTGCATAGGATCGCCCTGGGCCGGGGTCGGGGTGCTCGCCGGCCAAGATGCGAGTCAGCGCGATAGCGAGGGCAGGCGGGTTCTCAGGTGGGACCAGGACGCCGCGCCCGTGGCCCAGCGTACGCACGAGGCCGTCAACCGCAGTTCCTGCGACCGGGACGCCGAGACCGAGCGCCACCACGGCACTTTGCGACCAGGACTCCTCCCGTGAAGGCACGACGTGGACGCTGGCGCCTGCCACGTACCGGGACGGTTCATAGGACCAACCTGGAAAGCGCACGACAGCTTGAAGGCCGCGGGCCCGGACCAGTCGGGCCAGTGCTTCGCGCATGGGGCCGTCGCCGACCAGGTAGGCAGGTGGGGGCGGGTCGAGCAGGGCGAGCGCCTCCACCAGCACGTCCGGTGCCTTGTCCTCCCGGAACCTGCCGGTGAAGGTGAGCCGCGGGGAGGGCAGGCCGGCCAAGGGCCGGGCCGACAGGCCCTGCACTGCTGAGCGCCCTTCACGCAGTCGGTCGCCAAGGCCTAGCCCAGTTGCCCATGCGTGCACCGACGGCCCATGGCAGAACAGCATGTCGATACGGTGTGCCGCGGCCCGGGCCTCTTCGGTGTGATCGCGGCCAGGCCAGGACATCTCGTTATGTTCGCTGGCCACCAGCGGTACTCCAGATGGAATCGCTTGTGCCGCAGCCCACCAGGCCCCCACCATGTGCGCGTGTACCAGGTCTGCGGACGCGAGCCGGGGACTGAGCCACTCGGCGAACAACGGCTCCGGGGTCCACTGCAGGCTGCGCGGCTCCACCGCTTCGCCCACCCGGAAGGCGTCGACGGCAAAGCCGTAACGGGCGGCGAGCTCAAGCCCTGGTCGTGTCGCATCACCGGCCAGCAGCGTGGTCGCGACGCCATGGCGACGCAGGGCCGCCGACAGCGTCAGCGCGGACAGCTGTGCCCCGCCAGGCTCCAGCACACCCAGCACCCGGACCACTCTTACCTGGTCACTCATCCCGTTCCGTTCCCCGTTTTCGCGTCCCAGCAAACATGATTTCGAAGCGAGGGCCGGGAATCTTCACACCACCTCCACGATGTCTCCGCCTCATCGACCTTGACCTGGGTTAGACCGTAGACAAGACCGAAGCCAAGCCATGGGAAGCATCACCGATGAGTCTTGACCCTGATGACCGGGCCGCAGCGAAGCGGCTTGGGCGATCCCGGCGCAACGAGACGGCACGGATGGACGCGGACAGCGTGATTCGCTTGCGGCGCGTCGTCCTCGGCCTCGCACGGCGGCTGAATGCCGCCTCGGTCGGGGAGGGCCTGACCCCGGCCCAAGCCTCGGTTCTCGCCGTCGTCATAAACCGCGGCCCACTTGGCCTTGCCGAGCTGAGCGAGATCGAGGGTCTCAACCCGACGATGCTGTCCCGGGTGGTCGGCAAGCTCGATTCCGTCGGCCTGGTCCGGCGGCGGCGCGATCCAGACGACTTCCGCGCCGTCTTGGTCGAGGTCACCCTTGACGGGAAAGACACCTGGCAGCGCATCTCGGCGGAGCGAGCCAAGGTCATCTCCAGATGTGTGGCCTGCCTGCCCGCCGAGCAGGAGATTGCACTGGCCGCCGCGCTGCCCGCGCTGGAAACCCTCTCTGAGTGCCTACGGGCGCCACTCGGCCCCCGCCCCGTCGCAAGCACCCCCACACGCCAGCCTGCATGATCAGAGTGGCAGGCCTTCGACCAGGGCCTCTTCCAGGCTGCTGAAGGTGGGGATAAGGCGGCACATGCCGGTCAGGGTCAAGACGCGGGAAACCGAGCCACCAGCAGGGGCGATCAGCCGCAGCTCGCCGCCGTCGGCCACGGCCCGCCGGTGCGCTGCTGTCAGCACTCTTAGCCCCGTAGAATCGCAGAACCGGGTACCGGTCATATCCACCACAATGACGGTATGCCCGTTGGCTGTCGCGGTCAGCAGAGCTGTCCCCAGGTCATCCGCGGTGCCGATGTCGATCTCTACGGGTGCTACTACGACGGGCATCCCGCCGATCATCTCGGTGGTATACCCGCTGTTGTTATTCATCGGCGGGCCATCTCCCTGCAGAACACTACAGGTCTTACCCGGGGAACCGGGCGGATATGCGCGAATCGCGCATTGACGCAGCCCCGGGACACGGCTGTGCGCCCGGACCTGCAGCACGCGCTTGTGCCGCACCTCCTCCACAGCCGTGCCGTGGTCGGAGTGGGCGAACCCGCACCGCCCCGACCAGCCGGTCCAGCGCGTCGCGTGCGCTGACTCGGTCCGTCAGCCCGTCGCGCGACCCCGCTGCCTAGCTGGCCATGGACGCTCACGTGGCCTCCTGGCCGGGTTAGACCACCGCCCTGATCAGGTAAGGACAGGCCGCCGCACGCCGGAACCGCATCACTACGTCGACCGACGGCCAACCTGCCGGGAAAGGCCAGCCAACCTTGTTTTCGCGTCGTGTTTGCGACTGGGCGCGTAGCCAGTCCGCTACGCGCCGGGTCATCGAGGCGTGGGATAAGCAGGACGAGCAACCCCGTTCGGGTCGAGCGGCCGCCATGGCTACCGGTCAGCTTGGTGCGAATTGGATGGCGCGTCGATCCGGGCCGCCGGGGCACACCAAGGCCGCACAGGCTCCTGCGTGGCCCTTTGCGTGAGTGGGGCTCCTTCCGCATGGCGGACCAGGGTATGGCCAGGGTATAGGCCCAGGGATGTTCGCCCGGAAATGGCACTGGCGCGACGCGTCCGCATCACGCGCGACCCTGAGGGAGACCACACATACCGTCCGGCCCGTTGCCGGATTCCGGGAGGCGCGACATGACATATCCACCGGGATACCTGGGAAGCGGCGATCTCGATCGTAGGCGTCACGACTACTACCCGTGGTGGCTGGACAAACTAGCCGACGACGTCACGGGGGAAGGCGCAGTGTGGAACGGCGCATTCCAGGGTGCGGAAGAGGTCCGCACAGTCGTGGTCTACGCCCGCACGCTGTATGAGTACCAGGACTTCAACTACGCCGGCCCCTGCGGCGACCACGGCTTCCTCGAGGACTACACCACCCAGGTGCACGGCGAGCCCGTCGGCGTCATCGTCCTGGTCACCCTCAACGCCGCCGGGCAGGCCCAGCACATCGTGTTCAACCACCGGCCGCGCAGCGCGGTCCTGCTCCTCGGCCACCTGATGAGCGAGAAGTTCGGCGGCACCCCCATTGGCGAGCACTTCGCCGCCAGCAAGTCCTGAAACGGACCTGCCCGCAACCGCCAGTACCCAGCTGGCGTACGACGTCCATGATTCTGCCCGGTCGCCCGCCACGGGCGCACCGCTGACCGTGATGCGCGACCGTGAGGCCGTACCACGTGTGAAGGGAGACCTTATGAACTCACCGTCTATCCCGGAAGGTCCCGGCTCGGTCTCCGGTGCGCCGCACCTCCCGGAAGGTTTCACCGGCACGTTCACCAGCCGGTACATCGACACCGGTGGGCTGCGCCAGCACGTGGTCACCGGCGGCGACGGCCCGCCGCTGCTGCTGGTGCATGGCTGGCCCCAGACCTGGTACGCCTGGCGGCTGGTGATGCCGGCGCTGGCCCGCCACTTCCAGGTCGTCGTGCCCGACCAGCGCGGGTGCGGGCTGTCCGGCAAACCCGAGGACGGCTATGACACCGGCACCCTCGCCGCCGACCTGGTCGCGCTGATGGACGCGCTCGGGCACGAACGGTTCGCCGTAGCCGGCCACGACACCGGGATGTGGATCGGCTACGCCCTGGCCGCCGATCACCCTGACCGGGTCGACCGGCTGGCGGTCGCCGAGACCCCTCTTCCGGGCGTATCCCCGTCCCCGCCGCTGTTCGCCAGCGCGCACCTGAACAACGCGCTGTGGCACTTCGCGTTCAACCGGCTCGCCGCGCTGAACGATCAGCTCGTCACCGGCCGGGAAGAGATCTTCTTCGGGTGGCAGTTCGCCACCAAGGCCGCCCGGCCACTGCCCGGCCACGCGGTCCGGTATTACATCGACACCCTCGCCGCCAGTCCCGACGCGCTGCACGCCAGCTTCGCGATCTACCGCGCGCTGGATGCCACCATCGCGCAGAACCAGCAGCGCACCACCCGGCGGCTTCCGATGCCCGTGCTGGGCATCGGCGGCGGGCACAGCCTGAGGGAACAGGTGGCGGACACGATGAAGCTCGCCGCCGACGACGTGCAGACCCTGGTCATCCCCGATTGCGCTCACTATCCCGCCGAGGAGACTCCTAAGGAGACACTGACCGCGCTGACCGCGTTCCTGGTCTCCTACCGAGACGAGCAGGCCACGGCCCACACCTCCGGCCCGCAATCGGCCCCGATCTAGCCGCACCCTGGGACAAGGCCAGCCCAGAAGCACTCACCTCACGCCAGCCCACCCCCGCACGCCGGGGGTCACGGGAACGCCCGTTCCTGTCCTGATCAGGGCCGCGCTCACCAACTGACCAGCACAACGGCGCCGTGCGCTGGGCACGGCTATGTCTAAGAAAGGAACCATCATGTCCATCAAGCGCAAGGTGCTCGCCGCCGCCGCAGTATTGACCCTGGCCGGCGGGCTCAGCGCGGCGGGGACAGTGGCAGCGAGCGCCGCCACCCCGCAGTGCGCCAGTAAGTGCATTACGCCAAGAACCGCGGCGTACCCCGGGTTCGTGGAGACCGCGCTTTTCGGGATCCCGCTGCGCGGCGTGCCGACGATCGTCAGCCCGGCCTCCGGCCGGAACCCGGCGGAGGACTTCACCGTCCCCACAGGCGGTCCGGTGCAGGCGTCCTACTTCTACGCAAACGGCATGGTGTCCGCCGAGGTCGCCAGCCATTACGGGGGCTCGGGCTATCTCGCGCTTCAGATCGAGTACGCGCCTTACGGCAAGCCCACCGGCCTGTGCTCGGGTATAGCCACTACCGCCTATCAGGACGAGGCCCTGAGCCTGCAGCCGTGCAGCACCCCGGACACCACCGTGTGGATCTTGGACTTCAAGGATTCGCAGATACCGGGCGACTACTCGATCATCAACGCCTCAACCACCGACTTCACCCACCCGTTCGTGATGACCATCCTCGGTAACCCTGCTCACCAGCTGTTCACGCCGATCATCTTGCAGCACCTCATCGGCAACCCGGGCAACGTGCCCGCCAACGAGCTGTGGGCCACCGCCGCCGGCACGCTCTGAGCGATCTAGCAGTGGCACCGCCCCGCCGGGGGTTGGAACCACACAGACCGCTCCCAGAAGGCCTGCCCGCTAGCTTGTTCGACGGGTTCATCCAGGCCGCCACTGCAGACACCCCGGGGCGACGCCGACCGGATCTTGCCCTACCCCAACACCGGCAAGCGGCTGCCGGCCTGATCAACGACATGCAACTCGTTGTCATCGAGGGCGGGCCGCACGCCCTCGTCTGGACCCACGCTGACCAGGTCAACCGGGCGCTGCTCGGCGTCCTGGACTAATCCGCGCACGTGATATCCGAAAGGAAGGACGATGTCCGTCAAACTCGCCTCGCGGCCCGTCGGAACGCGCCTGGTTATCATCGCCGCGGTCCTGGCCCTCGCGGGGCTGCTCGCCACCGCGGGCCGGGCCGGCTCCGCCCGCGCTGCTACCGTAGGCGCCGAGCATGCCGCCGTCGTCACGGGCACTGGCTCGGCCAAGCCCACCATCGTCCTGGTGCACGGCGCGTGGGCCGACTCAGGCAGCTGGAACGCCGTCACCGCCCTGCTGCAGCGCGCTGGCTACACCGTCTACGCCCCACCCAACCCGCTGGAAGGCCTGGCGATCGATACCGCCACGCTGGCCGATTTCCTGCACACCGTCACCGGCCCGATCGTCCTGGTCGGGCACTCCTACGGCGGCGAGGTCATCACCAACGCCGCAACCGGGGACAGCCAGGTGAAAGCCCTGGTCTACGACGACGCCTACCTGCCGAAGCAAGGCGAGGACCTGGTGGACCTGACCACCGCCGGGTCATGCTTCGCGGTACCGGACCTGTCCACGGTGTTCAACTTCGTGCCCGACCCCGTATCACCATCCGGCGCGGTCGCCTACGTCAAGCCGACCGTGTTCCCCGGCTGCTTCGCCAACGGCCTGCCGGCCAGCGCCGGCGCGGTGCTGGCCGCTACCCAGCGGCCCCTGGCCACCAGCACGTTTACCGACCAGTCCGGTGTCCCGGCCTGGCAGACCATCCCGTCCTGGGACATCGTCGGCACAGCCGACCACATCATCACCCCGGCCGAGCAGCTATTCATGGCCAACCGGGCACACGCCCACATCACCGAGATCAACGCCCCCCACCTGTCAATGATCACCGCCCCCGGGGTCGTGGCCAGCGTCATCATCCAGGCGGCCCAGGCCACCAGCTGACGTCAGCAGCTCACCCGGCCCGGATCCCGCCAGCCCGCGAGGATGGGGCATCAGGCCTCGGCGTGGTGGAGGACCGGCGACTCGATCATCAGCGCGGCTCTGGACCGCGTCGGCTGCGTCGACATTCCGGTCAACCACGCGGAGCGTGTTGCCGTTGGCTAGGTCGCCCGGCTGTCCCCCCCGAGGCTCGCCAGCGCAGCGTTCAGTTCCCGGCGGGAGCCGATGCCGAGCTTGGCGAATATCTTGCGCAGGTGCCATTCGACCGTGCGCGCGGACAGGAACATCCGCGCGCCGATCTCCGGATTGGTCATGCCGTCCCGCGCCAGCCGGGCGATATAGGCCTCCTGCGCGGTCAGCGTGGTGCTGGTCTCGACGCTGCGCTTGCGCACCGTCTCGCCGGTGGCGACCAGCTCCCGCCGCGCGCGCTCGGCGAACGCCTCCATGCCGATCGCGGCGAGCATGTCGTGGGCCGTGTGCAGCTGCTCGCGCGCGTCGACGCGCCGGCCTTCGCGGCGCAGCCACTCGCCGTAGACCAGATGCGCGCGGGCGAGCTCTGGACGTAGCCGGGTACGGCTCAGCCGGCCGATCGCCTCGCGGTACAGGTCGTCGGCGGCCGCACCGTCGCTCAGCAGCGCCCGGCAGCGGGCTTCGATGCCGAGCGCGAGATCGGTGCCGCTGGGCTGCGTCGTTTCCGCAAGCCGCTCGAGCCCATTGCGGGCGAGCTCGGCGTCTCCTGCTGCGCGCGGCCGCCTCGACCAGCTCGGGCAGCGCCCACATGGACATCCACGGGTCGAACGTTTTCGCGGTGGCCTGCCGGGCCGCCGTCGCCGCCTTCTCGTAGCGGGCGAGGCCGTTGTAAAGGACCGCGGCCGCCCACTGCACATAGGCACTGGCCCTGTGCGGCCTCGTCCGCCATCAGCACAGAGGCCTCGGCCTCCGCGCCTTGCAAGGCCCGCAGCCTCAGCAAGGCGTACGTCCCGATCTGGCTCCCGGTCGCCGCCGCAACGCTGTCGCACTCCGCGATGAGCAAAGCAGCGCCGGCGAAGTCGCCCATCCACGCGGTCGCTATCGCCAACCTCGAAAGGTAGAGCGGCAGGTGCGCGAGCTCGCCTGCGTCGCGGACGAGCTGTACCTGTCTCCGGTAGCTCGCGTGCATGCCCTCGATGTCCCACATGGCGCCGTTGGCAGAGACCGAGCCCCACCGCAGCACCTCCTCCGCGGGTATACCCGCGTAGCGCTTCCGCTGCTCGCTGCAGCGCCGGAATCGCAGCGGCGTGTCCGCCGGTGATCAGCAAAGCGAAGCCGTCGAGCAGCAAGTCGAGAGGACGCGGGTCACCGCCTGGCGCAGGGAGGGCCCGGACGGCGCGGGAGATCTCCAGGCAGGACGGCCCCTTCGTCGAGATGCGCGGTGAAACACGCCGCATTCCAGGCCGTCAGGTAGGTCTCCCGTGCCATCTCCAGGTTGAGCGGCTCGAGTTGCCTGGCCGCCTTCAGCAGCAGCGCGGGAGCGTCGCTGCCGAGGCCCGAGGCGAAGGCGACCTGGCCGCGCAGCAAGTCCACCCGGGCGTGCTGGAACTCCTCCAGCGGCCCGGCCTCCGCCGCCGCCAGCAGGTCCAGGGCCTTGCCGAACGCGCCCGCCTGCAAGCTGGCCTGCGCCGCGGCCAGGGTGCGTTCGGCGTGCCGCGCCGGATCCGCGGTCAGCGCCACCGCGCGCTCCAGGAACGCGGCGGCCGCGGCCAGCCCGCCGCGGGCCTGCGCCCGCCCGGCCGATCGCTCCAGCTCGACAGCGACGTCCTCGTCCGGCCCGGCCGCAGCCTGGGCCCGGTGCCACGCCCGGCGATCCGGATCGGCCTGCCGATCGGTCACCTCCGCCAGCGCCGCGTGCACCTGCTGCCGGTCGGAGAACGAGGCCGACCGGTAGGCCGCCGAGCGGACCAGCGGATGCCGGAACCGCACCCGGGCGCCGAACTCGGACCAGGCCGGCCTCCACCGCCGGCCCCGCCGCCTGGACCGGGATGCCCAGCCACTCGGCCGCCCGCCACACCAGCGCCTGGTCACCAGACGGATCGGCCGCCGCCAGCTGCAGCAGCCGCCGGGTCGGGTCCGGCAGGGCGTCCAGCTGGCGGGCGTAGCTGTCCTCGATCCGGCCGGTCAGCGGCGCGGCGCCGGGCAGCCCGAACCCGCCCGCCAGCTCCGCCGGGGTCAGCCCGCGCGGCAGCTCGAGCAGCGCCAGCGGGTTGCCGTTCGTCTCGGCGATGATCAGGTCCCGGACCCGCGCGTCCAGCGGCGCGGCCAGCGCCGAGTCCAGCAGCGCCCGCGCGTCATCGTCCGCCAGCCCCGTCGACTGCCAGCTCGGGCAGTCCGGCCAGTTCCGGGCCCGGCTCGCGGGCCGCGAACACCAGGCCGACCGGGTCGGCGGCCAGCCGCCGTGCCACGAACCCCAGCGCCTGCGCCGAGGCCTGGTCCAGCCACTGCGCGTCGTCGACCAGGCAGATCAGCGGACGTTCCCCGGCCACCCCCGACAGCAAGCTCAGCACGGCCAGCCCCACCAGGAACCGGTCCGGCGGCGGTCCCGCGGCGATGCCGAACGCGGTCCGCAGCGCGTCGCGCTGCGGCACCGGCAGGCGCCCCGCGCGACCGAGTATCGGCGCGCACAGCTGATGCAGCCCGGCGAACGCCAGTTCCATCTCCGACTGCACGCCCACCACGCGCGCCACCCGGCACCCGCGCGCCCGCCCGGCCAGATGGTCCAGCAGCACGGTCTTACCCATGCCTGGATCACCGCGCACTACCAAGGCCCGGCCCTCGCCCGCCTGGACCGCGCTGATCAGCCGGTCCAGCGCGTCGCGTTCGCTGACCCTGTCCATCAGCCCCGTCACGCGTCCCCGTCGCCCGGACTCTGCGGTCATCGGCGCAACGCCGCTTCTCGATTACCCGGTGGGGCGTGGGCGCTCACACGGCCTCCTGGCTCGTCCAAACCAATCGGCCCGACCAGGCCAAGACCGGACATCATCAGCACTTCGGGTGCAACCCGCGGGGGCTGCCGCTCAAGACCACACCCAGGCAGGTACCGCGGCTATGGCCACCCAGCCCCGCCCGCCGGAGCCGCGTCATTACCTGGCCCGAAGCGTAACCTGCCAGGAAGGGATCGGGCAAACCTCTCTTTCGGCGCCGCGATTGTGGACTCGGTGCACGTGATCAGCCCGTTGTGTCTGCTCAGTCATCGCGGTCCCACGCCAAGAGCCTGAAAGTCAGACGTAGCCTCTGAGGTCTGGGCCAGCGGGCGTAGCGCTGACCTCCAGCCGCGCGAGATCCTTTCCAAATGTCCGGGGTACTGACCGGGTGAAGGAAGCAGTCATGGACACGTTGCAGGCGGCTCGTGAGGACTTCGCCGACGTGGTGGAGCTGACCCGGGAGCTGGTGCGGGTTCCCAGCCGCGGCGGGATCGACCCCTATGACCCCGTGCTGGAGTGATGGCGGCGTGGCTGGGCGGCATGGCCTGGCGTGCCGCCGGCTGGCCGGGCCTGGCGGTTCGGTGGTGGCGCTGACCTGCGAGATATCCGGGGCAGCGGCCCGGTCCCCGGTATGTGCTGGATGCCTGCCTGGACACGGCGCCGTTCGGCGATGAAGCCGCCTGGACCTGCCCTCCGCTGTCCGGGAAGATCACTGACGGGTGGCTGCATGGCCGCGGATCGTCGGATTCCAAGGCGGGTGCCGCGATCTTCGCCCATGTCGCCGCCCGGCTGCGGGACATGGCCGGGGGCTTCGGCGGCAGCGTGGTGCTGCTGTTCGACGTCGACGAGCACACCGGCGGGTTCGGCGGCGCGAAAGCCTACTTCGAGGGCGCGGGTGCCCCTGACCGGGTGGACGGGGTGATGATCGGCTACCCGGGCCTGGACCACGTGATCACGGGCGGGCGGGGCGTGCTGCGTGCCCGCGTGCAGGTCCATGCCATCGCCGGGCATTCGGGGTCAAGCCAGGGCGAGGCGGGCGCGATCGCCAAGGCCGCGGACCTGGTCCGGGCGCTGCGCGACATGCCGCTGCCCGGCCCGGCCGGTCCCGGGTTCCCGCTGCCGGCCAGGCTCACGGTCACCGCCATCAGTGGCGGACAGGGGTACTCGATGGTCCCGGACCTGTGCACGGTCAACGTGGATATCCGGCTGACCCCGGCGCTGGATGACCTGGCCGCTGCCGCGTTGCTGCGCGGCGCGGCGGCGAGTATCGATGCGGCGTGGCCGGAGACCCCGCCTACGAGCGTCGAGGTCACGACCCGGTGGCCGCCGTACGCGCTGCCGGATGGCTCGCCGCTGCGTGACGCGCTGCTCCAGGCGGCGCAGTCGGCGGGGCTGACCCCGGTGGCGAAGGTCGCGGGGCCGTCCAACATCGGCAACTACCTGGCCGGGCTGGGCATCCCCGCCACCGCCGGGTTCGGCGTGGACTACCAGGGCTTGCACGGCACCGATGAACGCATCCGCCTGGACTCGATCCCGGCCGTGCAGGCCACTTACCACCAGGCGCTACTCACCCTGCTGCACGCCGCATGATCTCTGGCCCGTGGCACGAAGCCCCGAACAGGTGTCATGCGACTTGGCGCGCCTTGCACGCCTGGCAGAATTCGAACCCGCGACCCGCTGCTTAGATGCCGCCAGGCACCTGTCTCCATTGGCTCACCTATTGGCTCCCCAGAATTTTAGTTACCCTTGCTAATGTTCGAATTATAGAAAACAAGGTCGAAGTAAGCTGGCCATGTCGCGCCCGCAGCTGAGTTCGCTATTCAGCTCGTAACGCTGGCGACACGCCCCGCCTGTGCCCGTGCTGCAATCAGGCGGCACGCACGCCGAAGGACAAGCCCGGCCCACATGGCCCGCACCGCCTCGATCGCCCTCATACGCCGCAAGCCAGCATGGGCGCCGGCGCGGGCTTCGGGACGCGAAGCCCAGCCAGACTACGACGCGGTCCGCGAGGCCCTGCCGTGAGGGGATAGACCGGATCGTGCGGGGGAAAGCATTGCCCGGCCACCTAATTGTTGCTATAACGCAACTAATTCCGTATGCACGGAGGGCGGGTCAGCCGCGAAGCCGCGCCGGATCGGGCCTCTCGCCGGGAGGAAGCATGGTGACCGCTTCACCGCAGCCGCAGGCCGCGCAAGTCGGACCCCGCTACAAGTGGATCGCCCTGTCGAACACGACCATCGGCGTGCTGATAACCACGATCAACCAGTCCATCGTGCTGATTGCGCTGCCCGACATCTTCCGCGGCATCGGCGTCAACCCGCTGGCGCCGGGCAGCGCCAGCCTGCTGCTGTGGCTGCTCACGGGGTACTCGGTGGTCACCGCGGTGCTGGTGGTCAGCTTCGGCCGGCTGGGCGACATGTTCGGCCGGGTCAAGATGTTCAACCTCGGGTTCGCGATCTTCACCGTGTTCTCGGTGCTGCTGTCGGTGACCTGGCTGCACGGCCCGGCCGCGGCGTGGTTCATGATCGGGATACGGCTCCTGCAGGCCGTCGGCGGCGCGATGATCATGGCCAACTCCGCCGCGATCCTCACCGACGCGTTCCCGTCCGACGAGCGCGGCCTGGCGCTCGGGCTCAACCTGGTGGCGGCCCTCGCCGGGGTGTTCATCGGGCTGGTGCTCGGCGGCCTGCTCGCCCCGATCAGCTGGCGCCTGGTCTTCCTGGTCTCGGTGCCGTTCGGCGTCATGGGCACGATCTGGTCCTACCTCAAGCTGAAGGAGCTCGGTATCCGCAAGCCGGCCAGGCTGGACTGGTGGGGCAACGTGACCTTCGCCGTGGGCCTGGTCTCGGTCCTGGTCGGCATCACCTACGGCATCCAGCCCTACGGCGGGCACGCGCTGGGCTGGACCAATCCGATGGTGCTCGCGGCGATCTTCGGCGGCCTGGCCGTACTGGGCCTGTTCTGCGTGATCGAGACCCGGGTGGACGAGCCGATGTTCCAGCTCTCGCTGTTCAAGATCCGCCCGTTCACCGCCGGGAACGTGGCCAGCCTGCTGTCCGGCCTGGGCCGGGGCGGCATGCAGTTCATCCTGATCATCTGGCTGCAGGGTATCTACCTGCCGATGCACGGCTACAGCTTCGAGAAGACGCCGCTGTGGGCCGGCATCGCCATGCTCCCGCTGACCATCGGATTCCTGATCGCCGGGCCGCTCTCCGGCTGGCTGTCGGACCGGTACGGCGCCCGGCCGTTCGCCACCGGCGGCATGCTCGTGGCCGCGCTCTCGTTCCTCCTGCTCGAGCTGCTGCCGGTGAACTTCCAGTACTGGCAGTTCGCTGTCATCCTGCTCCTGAACGGGATCGGCAACGGCTTGTTCGCCTCGCCCAACCGGGCCGGGATCATGAACAGCCTGCCGCCGGAGCGCCGCGGCGTCGGCGCGGGCATGAGCACGACGTTCATCAACACGGCCATGGTGCTCTCCCAGGGCATCTTCTTCACGCTGATCGTCAGCGGCCTGGCGTCGACGCTGCCCGCCGCCCTTCACCACGGCCTGGCCGCGCAGGGCGTGCCGCCGGCCGACGCGGCCCGGCTGGCCGCACTGCCGCCGGTGTCGATCCTGTTCGCCGCGCTGCTCGGCTACAACCCGATCCAGCAGCTGCTCGGTCCCGTCCTGGCCAAGCTGTCGCCGAGCCACGCCGCCACCCTCACCGGGCACACGTTCCTGCCGTCGCTGATCTCGCCGCCGTTCCAGCACGGCCTGGACATCGCGTTTGACTTCGCGATCGTGTGCTGCCTGATCGCGGCGGTGGCCTCGCTGCTGCGCGGCGGCCGGTACGTGTACGGCGAGCACACCGCACGGACCCCGGCGGACGCCCAGGCGCAGGAACCGGCGGGCCGGAACGACCAGACAGGTTCCGAGGGCCAAGCCGGTGACCAGCCCGCCGCGGGCGCGGGCCAGGCGGCGAATGCGGCCATAAAGCGTGCCGCGGGCTGAAGAAGATAACCGCGACGCCGAGCGCGACGACCGCGGCGCCCAGCCAGTCGAAGTTGTCCCGGCGGCCGTCGACTCCCCAGCCCCACAGCAGGCTCATGATCACGAAGACTCGGCTTGCTGATCGCCGATCCCGGCGGCCGCGGGCCCGGTTCCGGCGCTGGTGCACGCGCGCGAATACGGCCCGTATGCCGAGGTGATCCTGGATGTCGCCGGACCAGATGCCGACCGCATCGCGAGCACCCTCATCACGGGCAGCGCACGACGCCCAGCCCGCGGTAGGAGCCGGCAACACGGACACGACCCACGATGATCCAGAGCCGGCAGCCGTAAGCAAGAAACCACGCCGGGACAGCAGCAACCCCGCCATCCACTGCGGCGAGGCGAAAATATAGAGCATGCGAGGACTAGTCCGGGCCGCGGCACTGGGCGTGGCGGTGCTCGCCGCGGCCGGGTGTACCGGGCGGTCAGCACAGCTGGCCGGGCCCAGCCCGACGCACTCTGCCGGGCCTGTGCACACCAGCGAGTGCAAGGTCACCCCGGTGCACACCGGGCCGCTGCCATCAGCGCTGCCGGGGCAGCCCAGTGCCTCCGTGACTACGCGGCGCCAGGGCAGCTGGCCGTGGATGGGTGATACCCAGTTCGCCACTGTGCTGTTTTACGCCGAAGGTGACAACCCGCTCATATATGCGGGCGGCCAGATGCCGAACGGCAACATCACAAAAGTCCTGTGGTGGGTAGCCAGGCAGCGCACTGGCCCGCTCGTCATCTACGGCCGCGAAGCCAGCTCCGGCCGGACCTACACCCAGCCGATCGGCCTGGGAGTCGGCCAGGGCCTGTACCCCAGCCAAACGGTCGTGCCCAGCGCCGGCTGCTGGACGCTCACCGCGACCATCGGCGGCGATAAGGTCGGCGCCATCACACTGCCAGTTGCCGCAGCCGGCGCATGACCGAACCTGCCGGTAGCAGCGCCAGAACTGCTGCGTCCTGCCGTAAGAGCAGCGCTCGGTCCTTCGGCGGCACGCCGCTGCGCATCGCGTGTCTGATGTGCTGGCTTGGGCTGTGGATATACCCTTGCTGAGCTGCGGAAGCTATAGGACGATCAGATGATGAGCGCGCTACGGGTCGAGCTCTTCTTCGACGAGGAGGCCGGCAACTGGCACTACCGTGTGCCGGCCCTGCACATCAACGGTGGCGGGACACCTACCCGGGAGGACGCCGAAGAGGACTGCCTGTCCGCCATCGCGTTCGCCCTGGAAGGCAACCCTCTCGACCACGACACCGGTGCCGAAGCCCTCACCTTCGACGTGACCGTCGCGCCGGCAGCCTGACCACCAGGCTCCGCCCTCGCATCCGGCTCTCCTACTGCTTCGGAGCACTTCCCCGGCGGCATGAGCACCGTAACGCGGTATGTGTCAAGTCGGGCGGGTGCTCCGCCGTCTTCTCGTGCTCTGCCTAGCTTTAAAGCGGGTTTGTTTCCCGACAGCGTGAATCGAGCTTGGTGAGAAGACGGGCGGGGCTGCCCATGCTCATGCGCGAGGTGGGTTCCTCGAGGGACGTCCGGGCTCGCCCCGCCCGGGTCTGTGACCGCCGCAGCCGGCTGCTGCTGGCTGGTGACCAGGACGCTCAGGTGGCGTCGCTCATGCGGCCTGCCCAGCGGTGTGCCCGCCCGCGGCGACGGCGGGATCCCAGGTGACCCGCCGGGTAACGACGACGTGGATCCAGCGCAGCAGGGCTGCGGCGCAGGCGGTCCGGGCTTGCTGGCGGGCCAGCCGGTTGTCCTGGCGGGTGGTCAGGTAGGTGAACCGGGCGGCCACTGGACGGGAGGTTGCAGGTGGCAGATCGAGAGAGATCGGGTGCCACTCCCGGTCGGCGACTTCCGTTGGACCGTCACAGTGCGGTTACGGAGGCCTTCCACATCTTCGGCTCCAGCTGCCCGGTTGGCTGATGGTCGCCGATGGGCGTCTTTCGTTGGTTTCTTGCATCTGCCGGAACAGGAACGGAAACAGCCTTGGACCTAATCAACGCTCGCTTACGACCGTGGCAAGGGTGTTCCCTATTCGGCTGGCAGTGACTGGCCATCCTGGCTCGACAGGCTGGCGCTGGTGTGGGCCGGGCTTCCGGCGTGGCCGGCCCGGTCGGTCATAGCCATCAGCCCGAGGACCGCGGCGACCGGGATCAAGGAGAACTGCGGCAGTTCGTACCGCCAGTCAAAGGTGGCGATGATGAACGGGGGCACGTCCATGAAGATGGCGCCGAGGGCGAAAAGCAAGGCGGGTGCGCGCAGCCTGCTGCGCCGGCCCGGACCGATCCCGGCCATTCCTGCCAGGCCCAGCGCGAGACCGGCGGCCAGCACCGGGCCGGGCACGTAGAAATCCCGGCCGTAGCCGCTCAGGAAATCGGCCAGCGCGGACTGCACGCGCGGGCTGCTGCGGGAGTAGGTACCCAGCGTGGCGAGCTCACCCTTCCCGCTCGGGAAGAACGTCTGGAAGTTGTGGTATCCGGCCGGATAGCCCTCGGGCCCGTTCCCGCGGACCGCAGAGAAGCTGTAGAGGACGTCGTCGGCCACCACCTTGATGTAGGTAAGCGGCTGATGTTTGATGATCCGCCAGTCGAAGTCGTCGACGACCTGGCTCTTGGCCACCCCATCGGGCGGATTGAGAGTTACCTGCGGCGACTGCGGCGCCCACATGTAGAAGTCTGGATCGCGCTGCGCGGGCGGCTGCCGCGGACACAGGTGCTGCTCGTACGAGGGCAGTGACAGGCTCTGGCAGTCGGCGAACTGCGCGATCCGCCCGTACATGAATTCGGGGCTGTAGTTGACGAAGTTGTATACCCCGAACCATGTATGGACCCAGAGGAGGTAGCCGAGCACAGGGACCGCGCATCCGGCCAGTATCAGCCCCGCCCGGATCGCCAGCCGCCTCCAGGGCCGGATGACGGCCACCAGGTAGAGCAGCATGGGGATGATCACGACTAGGTCGGATTCCCTGATGATCGTGGCCGCGGCGATCAGCAGCCCGGCCGCGAGGGCCGCCTTCGGCCCGGCCGCCTCCCGTTTCCACACCAGTACGACCAGTGCCACTACGACCAGGAACGTCGCGCTGACGTCGGTGAGGATGTACTGCTCGATGTCGAGCTGGAGGGGATCGAATAGCACCGGGATGGTCGCCAGCGCGGCCAGCCAGCGCCGGGCGCCGAAGTGGACCAGGGTCGCGTAGATCAGCACCGCCGTGGCTAGTCCGAGCAGGTGCTGGATCGTCACGACCCAGGTCAGATTGTGGGCCAGCACCGCGGGCATGAGCAGGAACGAGTAGCCGACGGTCCGCAGCCAGTCCGGAATCCACTGTCCGTTGATGAAGCTGTGGGCGTATTGCAGGTACCGCTCGCTGTCCGGGAAGATCAGCGCCTGCTGATAAGCCAGCAGGACCACCGCCCGCAGCCCGATGGCGCACACGGCCAAGACGGCGAACAGCCAGTGCTCGCGCACCGTACACCGGCTGCATCTGGTCAGCTCGCGAACAAGGTGCCGGGACGCGGCAAGTGTCGGGCGAGACCCGCGCGACGGAACCATGATCTGCAGCTAACCGCACCCGCGCCCCCAAATGCGCCAATTGTCGGCAACTTACCTGGCCAAGAGGTACCTAGCCAGGCTCCTTGCGCCGGGGGGACGCGGGAATCCGAGCGGCCGCCCGCCGGCATTCTTGCGACGGGTTTATGTCAGGGCTGGCCGGGGCCAGACGGTAGGTCGGCTGATCCGCCGCGGGTCAGGGCGAGCGGGTTGACGACCCGGTCGAAGAGGTCCTCGCTGACGCCGTTGGCCAGGGCGGCCTGCTTGAGGGTCAGGTCGTGGTCGATGGCGTAGTAGGAAATCTCCGCGGCCTTGTCGTAGCCGATGATCGGGGACAGCGCGGTGACCATCATCACCGACCGGTCGATGTTCTCCTTGAGCTTGGCCTGGTTCAGCTTGGTGCCTTCGACCATGAACGCGCGGAAATGGTCGCACATGTCGGCCATGATCAGCGCCGAGTGCAGGTAGTTGTCGATCAGGATGGGCCGGAACGCGTTGAGCTCGAAGTTGCCCTCCGCGCCGCCCATGGTGATGGCCACGTCGGAGGCGATGACCTGGATGGCGACCATCAGCATGGCCTCGGCCTGGGTCGGGTTGACTTTGCCCGGCATGATCGAGGACCCCGGCTCGTTCTCGGGGAACAGCAGCTCACCGATCCCGGTGCGCGGGCCCGACCCGAGCCAGCGCAGGTCGTTGGCGATCTTGAACAAGGTGACCGCGGCGGCCTTGAGCCCGGCGTGCGCGCGGACCATCCGGTCCAGCGTGCCCTGGGCGGTGAACTTGTTGGCCGCCGTTGTGAACGGCGCGCCGGTCATCGCGGCGATCTGCGCGGTGACCTGCTCGCCGAACCCGGCGGGCGCGTTCAGCCCGGTGCCGACCGCGGTGCCGCTCACGGCGACCTCCAGCAGCCCGGCCGTGGCGCGCTCGACCTCGGCGATGGCGTCCTCCAGCGCCCCCGCGTACCCGGACCACTCCTGGCCCACGGTCAGCGGCACCGCGTCCTCCAGGTGGGTGCGGCCGATCTTGACCACGTCCGCCCACAGCGTGGACTTGGCCTCGATGGCATCCCGCAGCCGCGCGAGGGCCGGGAGGGTCTTCTCGGTCACCATCTTGTGCGTCGCGATGTGCATCGCGGTCGGGAACGTGTCGTTGGAGGACTGGCCCATGTTCACGTGGTCGTTCGGGTGCACCGGCTGCTGGGATCCCAGCGTGCCGCCGACCAGCTGGATGCACCGGTTGGAGATGACCTCGTTGAGGTTCATGTTGGACTGGGTCCCGGACCCGGTCTGGAACACGTACAGCGGGAACTCGCTGTCCAGCGCCCCGCTGATCACCTCATCGCACACCCGCTGGATCAGCTCCCCCTTCCATGTCGGCAGGCGGCCCGCCGCCGTGTTCACGATCGCCGCGGCCTTCTTCACGTACCCGTAGGCGTGGTAGACCTCCTTGGGCATCCGGTCGTGGCCGATGTTGAAGTGCTGCAGGCTGCGCTGGGTCTGCGCGCCCCAGTAATGGTTCGCGGGCACTTCCACCTCGCCCAGGCTGTCAAACTCCCGCCGCATCCCGGTCGCGTCCAGCCCGATCGGCAGGTCCAGGATCTCCGGTTCCTCGTTGTCCGGTTTCGTCACGATGCTTCCCTTTCTTATCAACCGCGTGGTGGGTTGATAGTTCAGATATCTGGTACATGGACGGGCGGAGCCGAGGACGATGTCATCTGCGGCGACGGCCCGGACCCGTCGGTATCAGGCGTCCGAGTAGGCGGGCTGCCACATGGCGTCCTGGACGGCCTGTACCAGGTTGCCGGGCTTGCTTGTAGCGACGCCGTCGTCGACGGCGGCCTGGGCCACGGCGACGGCGGTGGTCGCCGAGGAGGCACGCAGGTTGCTCACCGGTGGCACCAGCGGCGCGCCGGGCGCGCTGACGTCGACCTGGCCGGCCACCGCCTCGGCCGCCGCGAGCAGCATGCCCGCAGTTACCTTGGTAGCACTGGAGACGATGGTGCCCAGGCCCAGCCCGGGGTACAGCAGCGCGTTGTTGGCCTGCCCGATCTGGTAGGTCATCCCGTCGTACTCGACGGGTGCCACCGGGATGCCGGTCGCGACCAGCGCCTTGCCCTTGGACCAGGCGATGACGTCGGCGGGCATGGCCTCGATCCGTGAGGTCGGGTTGGAGATCGGGAACACGATCGGGCGTTCCACACCGGCGCTCATAGTCTCGATGACCTCCTGAGTGAAGGCCCCGTGCGCCGTGGAGGTGCCGAGCAGGATGGTCGGCGAGACGTGCCGGACGGCATCGAGCAGCGAGATCGTCCCGCCGCTGCCAGCCCAGCCGGTGACCTCCTCCGGGTCGCGGGCGTACGGCTGCTGGTAGTCCCGCAGGCCGGTCATGTCGCTGGTGAGCAGCCCCTGTTTGTCCACCAGCCACACCTGCGCGGTGGCCTGTTCTTTGGTGGCGCCGTCGCGGACCATGGCATCATGGAGCTGGTCCGCGATGCCGACCCCGGCGGTCCCGGCCCCGAACACCAGGAGTTTCTGCTCCCGCATCGGTACGCCGGTTACCTTGATCGCGGACAGCGTCGCGGCCAGGGTGATCGCCCCGGTGCCCTGCATGTCGTCATTGAAGATCCGGTACTTGTCCTGGTAGGTGACCAGGATCCGCCGCGCGTTACCGGGGCCGAAGTCCTCGAAGTGCAGCAGCGCGTCCGGAAACAGCGAGGATGCCGTCTGCAGGTATTTGGCGATGAACGCGTCGTAGGCGGCGCCGCGGACCCGGGCGTGCCGGCTGCCCAGGTATAGCGGGTCGTTGAGCAGCTCTTCGTTGTCAGTGCCGACGTCCAGGGACACCGGGATCACCCGGTCCGGGTCGATGCCCGCGGCGGCGGTGTAGACGGCCAGCTTGCCGACCGCGATCTGGATGCCGCCCACTCCCCAGTCCCCGATGCCGAGGATCTCCTCGGCATCGGTACAGACGATCAGGTCAACGTCGTCCGGGCCGAGTTCCAGCGTGGCGAACGCCTTGGCGATCTCGTCCGGCTGGTCGATGGACAGGAAGATGCCTCGCGGCCGCCGGTATTCGTGGGAGTACTTCTCGATCGCGTCGCCGACAGTGGGGTCGTAGACGACCGGCAGCAGCTCGGCGAGGTGGTCGGACAGTACCCGGTAGTACAGGGTCTCGTTGCGGTCGTGCAGCTGCTCGAGGTAGACGTTCTTGGCCAGGTCACTGGGCTGTCGCTGTAGTTGCTGATAGGCGCGGAGCGCTTGCTGGTCCAGTGTCAGCACTGCCGATGGCAGCCGCCCGGTCAAGCCGAGCCTGTCGCGCTCGGCCTGGCTGAAGGCCACGCCGCGATTGCTGACCGGATTTTGCAGGACGCCAGGTACCGCCGGCGTCCGTGTGGTGGTGCCCATGTTTCTCCTATCGGGTAGTTCCGCCACTGGCGGTCCGGAGGCGGCTGTCACCTCCGGCAGGTCGTGTGCCTCGGGGCGCGGTCACATGGCGCCCGGGGCTTGGCTGGCCCGCGGCACGCGGCCCCCAGACCGTAGCCAGGCCAAGATCGTCTGGCTTACGGCTGTCTACGGGTGCTGCCCGCGCCTGGCCTTAGCTCCGGAGCATCTGTGACCTAGGCAGGCTCGTGTCAGGTCGCGGTTGGGTCAGCCGATTTTGGTCTTGATGAGGTCGGCTAGCTCGAGGGTGGCCTGGTGGCAGGCGGCTGAGGAGCGGGTGAACTGCGGGAACCCGTGGGTCAGGTTCGGGTTGTGGACGTAGGTCAGGTCGTTGCCGGCTGCGGCGAGCTTGCGGGCGTAGGCGTGGCCGACGTCGCGCAGCGGGTCGAATCCGTTGGTGATCAGGATGGCCAGCGGCAGGCCGGCGTGGGATTCGGCGTTCAGGGGCGTGAGGTAGGGGTGCCGGACGTCGTCGGTGTTCTTGACCAGGTTGCGGACCATCTGGAAGATCCCGTTGGACTCCAGGTAGAGCCCGGAACGGTTCTCACTCGCGGCCAGGGTGCCGGCGGGAAACGCCGCTTCGGGGAACAGCGGCACCTGGACGGCCAGGCGGGGCCCGTTCTCGTCCCGCAGTTTCAGCGCGATGACACAGGTCATGTTGCCGCCGGCCGAGTCGCCGCCGACGCCGATCTTGGCGGGGTCGATCCCCTGCGCGGCGGCGTTGTCGAACAGCCAGCGCACGACGTACTCGATCTCCTCGATCTGCACGGGGTACTTGGCCTCGGGAGCCAGCTGGTAGTCCACGATGTAGGTCAGGATCCCGGCCCGTTCGGCGATCAGCCGCATCGGCACTTCGAACTCATCCAGGGTGCCGTAGGTGAACCCGCCGCCGTGGATGTAGACCAGCGCGCCGGAGGGAAAGCTGCCCGGCGAGCTGGGAGTGTGGCGGCGGACCGTGATGGATCCGTGCGGGCCCGGCAGGACCAGCGTGCCGACGGCGCCGACCGGTGGCCAGGGGCCCACGCCAAGCTGGGTGTGGTCGCGGCGGCCCGCCGCGATCGGGACGTCGGCACCCAGGGTCGGACCGGACGGCAGCCATGCCGCCAGCTCCGGGTCCAGGACCCCGCGACCGACCATGTCAGGGACATGCGCAGCGTCATATACCGGCATTTTCGGTCCTTCGGGACGTGCGGGTAATCGGTCCTCCGACCGCCGGGCTCGCCTCCAGGCCCACGGATCGGCCTTCAAGGGTGTCGATGATCTGTTGAGTAGTGGCGATCTCGCCGAGGTGGGGGACGTCCGGCCTCATGACGCGGTCGTCAGTGAACTGAGCGGGCAGGACGTTCCCGTCCAGCAGCGCCGCGGCGAGCAGGTGGCGCAGGTCGTGGTCCGCTTGTTCCTTCGAGGTCACGGCCGCTTCGGTGCCGTACAGCCCGCCGCCGGTGAAGTCATAGGTGATCTGCGGGACCTCGGCGCCGATCGATACGATCGTTCCCGGGTCGAACCCGGCGGCGACATCCAGGCGGGGATGGTTCGCGGCCGCGAGCGGAAGCGGCGGCCGGCTGTCCACGGCACGGCTGGCACGCTTCGCCAGGCCGTAACGCACTCGGGCCTGCGTCCTCTTGGCTGAGTCATACTGCGGCAGGCCGGGTCGCGGATGGCGGGTAGTCGTCCTGTTTGGTGAGTGCATGCCTGCCATGGTCATGCCAGGAAGGACGCGCTCGCCTCCGCCAGTTGACAGGGCAATCGACCAGGGTTTGCCCGGCCGGGATGCGGCCCGGCTAGGCCGACGCAGGGCTAGTGTTCCCGGGTGTCCGGGTCGGCGGGCAGGACGCGGTCGAGCTGGCTCCGGGAACTGATGCCGAGCTTGGCGAATACGTTGCTGAGGTGGTACTGGGCGGTGCGCGGGCTGATGAACAGCCGGGCGCCGATCTCGGGGTTGGACAGCCCGTCCCGGGCCAGCCGGGCGACCTGGGCCTCCTGCGTGGTCAGCGCCTCGCCGGCCCCTGCGGCCCGGGCGGCCGGGCGGCGCGCTTGCGGGCGGTCTCGCCGGTAGCCGCCAGCTCGCGGCGGGCCCGGTCAGCGAACGCCGACATGCCCATCTCCTCCAGCATCTGGTGGGCGGTGCGCAGCTGCTCCCGAGCGTCCATGCGGCGGCCCTGCCGTCGCAGCCACTCCCCGTACAGCAGGTGCGACCGGGCCAGCTCGGCCCGGACCCGGGTCCGGGCCAGCCGCTCGACCGACTCCCGGTACCAGCGCTCCGCCACCTCGCCCTCGCTGAGCAGGGCGCGGACCCGGGCCTCGATCCCCAGCACCCATTCGGTCGGGGTCACCCGGCTGCGTCCGGAGAGCCAGTCCAGCGCGGCCCGGACCAGTGCTTCGTCGCCGGTCCTGGCCGCCGCCTCGGCCAGCTCGGACACGACCAGGGGGCCGAACCCCAGCTGGTCGCGCTCGAAGGCCCGCAACGCGGCGTCCCGCGCGACGTCGTACCGGCCCAGGCCGTTGTCCAGCACCGAGCTGGCCCAATCCGCCAAGCCGGTCAGGACTCCCGCACCGCTTTCTGTCGCTATCTGGACGGTAGCCTGGATCAGCTCGGAGGCCTCTTGCTCCCGGCCCCGCCAGGCCGCGAGCATCATCGCGGCATAGCCAGTCGACGGGTTGCCAGTCACTTCCGCAATCAGGCCATCCTCGTCGATCAGATGCTCCGCCGTGCTCAGTTCGCCGGCGAGCAGCTGGTGTACGCCGAGGTTGCTGATGGCGAACTGCAACTGGACGAGGGCGCCCGCGTCACGGGCGACCTGAACTTGGTGAGCGGCCAGGGCATACCAGGACTCGAAATCCCACAGCTCCAGGGCCAGGGTGATGGTGCTGGCTCTTCCGCTGGCGAGCCAGAGCCAGCGGCGCGCTTCGCTGGTGTCGGCCTCCAGGGCAACAAGCAACTCCAGTGCCCGGGTCAGCGCCGCCGTAGACGCCGCGGGGCCCTTGGTCACCCGCAGCGCGAACGCGTCAAGGACGACATCGACCGCGCGCGGCGGGCCGAGACCAGGTGGTGCGGCGCGCGCGGCCTCGGCCGCCTCCCGCAGGCCGCCGGGCCGGCCCAGATGGCCGGCAAACATCGCGGCCGCGAGCGCCTCCAGGTGCGTCTCGCGGGCTAGGGCGACGTCGAGCGGCTCGAAAAGCAGGGCCGCCCGCACGAGCAGCCGGGCGGCATCGTCACCGTGACCCTGATCAGAGGCGATCTGCCCGCGCAGATGTCCTACTCCGGCGGTCTGCAGCGCATCCAGGGGGCCGGACCCCGACCGTCGGCCGCGGCTAGCAGCCCCAGCGCCGCATCCAGCTCACCGGCGTCCCGTTTGGCCCGGGCCGCAGACAGCAGCCGCTGCGCCCGGCGGCCGGGGTCGGGGGTCAGCAGTGCTGCCCGCTCCAGGAACGCGGCCGCTGCGGCTAGTCCGCCGCGGTCCTGCGCCCGGCCCGCTGAGCGCTCCAGCTCGGCCGCGACGTCCTCGTCTGGGCCCGGTGCGGCCTGGGCCCGGTGCCAGGCCCTGCGATCGGGATCACCGGCCGGGTCGGTGGCCTCCGCCAGCGCCCCGTGCACCTCCTGCCTCTCGCGCGGTGACGCGGACTGGTAGGCAGCGGACCGCGCCAGCGGATGCCGGAACCGCACCTGCACTCCGAACTCCACCAGCCCCGCTCTCACCGCTGCCGTCCCGGCCGCGGCCGGGATTCCCAGCCGCCTCGCGGCCCGTCCTACCAGCAGCGGATCACCCGACGGATCTGCCGCCGCCAGCGCCAGCAGCCGCCGCGTCTCCTCCGGAAGAACCTCCAGCTGCCGCCGGAAGCTGCTCTCGATCCGCCCTGGCAACGACACCGTGGCGGGCAGCCCGAAGCCGCCCGCCAGCTCCGCCGTCGAAAGGCCCCGCGGCAACTCCAGCAACGCCAGTGGATTACCGCGCGTCTCGGCCACAATCAGTTCTCGGACCCGCGCATCGACCGGCCCGGCCAGCGCCGAATCCAGCAGCGCCCGCGCGTCCTGTTCCCCTAGCCCCTGCACCGTTAGTTCCGGCAGCCCGGCCAGCTCCGTGGTTGCCTCCCGGACCGCGAACACCAAGCCCACCGGCTCGGCCGCCAGCCGCCGCGCCACAAACCCCAGCACCTGCACCGACGCCCGGTCCAGCCACTGCTCGTCATCGACCACGCATACCAGTGGCCGCTCGCCAGCCACTTCCGAAACCAGCCCCAGCACCGCCTGGCCCACAAGGAACCGGTCCGGCGCCGGTCCGGCGGCCAGGCCGAACGCAGTCCGCAGCGCATCGCGCTGCGGACCCGGCAGCCGGTCGGCCAGCTCCAGCACCGACGCCAGCAACTGATGCAGCCCGGCGAACGCCAGCTCCATCTCCGACTCCACCCCCGCGGCCCGCACCACGCGGCACCCAGGCGCCTGCCCGGCCAGGTAGTCCAGCAAGGCGGACTTGCCTACCCCCGGCTCGCCGCGCACCACCAGCACCCGGCTCTCGCCGGCCCGCACCGCGCCGATGAGCTGATCAAGCATGCCGCGTTCGGCCCACCGGTCCGTCAGCGCGCTCACGCGTCCCCGCAGCCCCGGACCACCGCCCATCAGCCCGGTACTATCCGTATCCATAGCGCCGGCATTGGCGCCGACCCCCGGCGGGCACGACAGCGAAACGGCACGCAGAGCTGCCGGGCAGACCACCGAACCTGGCGACCTGATGGCGCACGCCAGGTTCTGCCGTGACGCCGTGACCTGGCTGCCCGCCTCGCGCGAGCTTTCCCGGCCATCTTGACCGACGCCTCCACGATCAACTCGCCACCGCGCACGACACTACTGCTGACCAGCATAGCTACGAGGTAGTCGCCGGCGCCACGCAGGCAGCCGTCCCGAGAACCAGCGCCTGCCCGCCGTGACCGGCAGCCCCGGCTGCCGCGACCACGGGCGATCCAGATCCCCAGGCTGGCTCTGACAAGAGATCGGCACCCCGGCTTTTCATCAGCCCGCGCACCGCCCAATGCCAGCTCCGCAGCGTGTTCACCAGGCTCGGCATCAGCGCCCGGAGCCATCTCGACCGCGTCCTGCCCGCCGGCCCCCGGATACCGCCGGACCACGCTAGCCCTCCGGCAGCCTGGCCCGAGCCTAGTCCCCGCCGGGAACCTGGCGAGTTGCCCTGTCCACTGGCGGACGCGAGCGCGGCCCTCCCCAGATGACGATGCAGGGACATCACCCGGTCAAAACGATCGGCGGGTATTGACACACCCCGGCACAAAGGACAGGAAGGCATGACAACACCGAAGATTCTTTACCGAGGCAGCGGCGACGGGGCGCAGCAGAGCAGCAGCCGCGCCGCCCGCCTCCGGATACTGCTGGCGTTGCCGGCCGTCGCCGCGGTCGCGGTGGCGCTGGTTGCGTACAGCAGTGGCCCGACTGCAGCGGCCGCGGCGACGCGCACCGCGCAGGGCGGGGTGACCGAGTCCTCGCTCGTGCACCGCCTCGACACGTGCCTGCCGGCCGGGCAGGCCAGGCCGGTTGTGGTCCTGGTCCACGGCGCCTGGGCGGACGCCTCCAGCTGGAGCGGTGAAGTCGCCACGCTTCAGGCGGCCGGCTACGACGTGCGGGCCATCGCGAACCCGCTGCAGGACCTGACCACCGACTCGCAGTACGTCTCCGACTACCTCAAGACGATCCCAGGCCCGGTAGTGCTAGTGGGGCACTCCTACGGCGGGGCCGTGATCACCAACGCCGCGGCCGGGCTCGCCAACGTCAAGGCGCTGGTCTACGTCGATGCGGCCGCCCCGGCGCCGGGCGAAACCAACGGCCAGCTCTCCGGCGCCAGCTCGATCCTGACCAAGGACACCCCCGCCCAGCTGTTCTTCACCACTAGCTACCCTGGGGCACCGGTCGGCGCGTCCGAGCTGTACCTGAACGAAGACATCTTCGTCCGCTATTTCGCCAGCGACCTGCCCCGCGCCGAGGCCGAGCAGCTCTGGGCGTCTCAGCGTGGCGCCTCCACCGCCGCGTTCGACACCCCGTCTAGGTATGCGGCGTGGAAGACGATCCCGTCCTGGTATTTCATCAGCTCCGGCGATCAGATCATCACGGCCGCCTCAGAACTGGCGATGGCCCACCGGGCACACTCGCACATCACCGTATTCCACGGCGGATCGCACCTGACCCTGATCTCGCACCCCGACGCGGTTACCGCCGTCATCGCATCCGCGATCTGCTCGCTTCGCTGACCACGTCGGCGGGGCCGGCTGTGCCGTCCGAGCGCGCGCCCGCGTGATGACGCTCATCACGAACCCGCACGCATAGCGACGGTACCCGTGAAACGGCCGTTCCCTCAGCTCCGTTCACCTGGAGGAAGCAGTGACTACCTCGGACTCCGCCCCCTGCCAAGCCACCGGAAAGCTGCGGGCCGCCATTGCCGGTGACGTTTTCGTCCCGGGCGAGCACCGCTACGACCAGGCACGCCAGGCGTGGGACCTGTTGGCCGACCAGCGGCCCGCTGCCGTCATGCTCGCCGAGTCCGCGGTGCAGTCTGCTCTCGTGCGGGGGAAGCGGATCGCCCCGCAGGGGACCGGCCACGGGGCCAGGCACATGTTCCGTCACGAGCCGGCCGCCACACTGGTAAGCCCACGGGCATGAGAAGCCGCAGTCCGCACCGCGCAACGGCAGCGGGACTGCCGGACTGGCGCGACCGCGCAGCATGCCGCGATGCCGATCCCGAGCTGTTCTTTCCCATCAGCACAGACGGGCCTTCGCTCGACCAGACCAGGCACGCCAAGCGGGTGTGCGCGGGCTGCCCGGTCCGCGCAGCGTGCCTGGCCTGGGCACTGGCCCATCCGGGGACGTCCGGCATCTGGGGCGGCACGACCGAGGATGAACGCCGCGTCCCGGCCGGCCCGCCAACGCGACAATCCCGATTGGCGCGTCCGCGTGCATTCCCCCGTCATGGCAGGCAGGAATCCCCATGAGAGCCTTGCGCCGGGATCCGCAGAACAGAGACGGCCGGATCCGCCTTGGCGACGTGGTCGTGGATCTCGCCGCCGTCCAGGTCATCCGGGTACCCGCCCGCGCGGGACGGTCCAGCGAAGTCACTGAGATCAGGCTGACTCCCACCGAGTGGCGGCTGCTAGCGGAACTACTACAGCACCCGGGCACCTTGCTGAGCCGGGAGTACCTGCTGTCCGCGGTATGGGGACCCGGCTACGCCAAGGCGACAGGGAACCTGCGCCTGTATATAGGTCAGCTACGGCGCAAGCTGGAGCCTGATCCGTCCCGCCCTCGCTGGCTGCGCACCGAGCCCGGTATGGGCTACCGCTATCAGCCCGATCCGCCAGCGCGGGACCGGACAGGAGGACTCCACGCGTTCCCGCTGGTGCCTGGCCGGGCGCGGCGGGTGCCACTCCCGCAGCGCTACGACTGAACGGATGGCGACATCGTCACAAAGGGGAACGCTCACTGTCGAGGTGTGGCTGGTCGGATGGTTCATCGCAGGCTCATCTCTCGCCCCTGTATCGGGTGTGCCACTGCCTGGCCGGTCGTCGTGATCGGGTCATGGCGTCCCTGCGATTTGTCGGCTGGGCAGGGCTACGCTCGCCTCCGTCAGTGCATAGGTGCAACTGACCAGGATTGGCCCGGCGAGGGCTGAGTCCGCGCCGGGCTAGCGCGGCCCGGCGGTGTCCGAGCCAGCGGGCAGCGCGCGGTCGAGCTGGCTCCGGGAGCTGATGTGAAGCTTGGTGAATACGTTGCTGAGGTGATATGCGGCCGTCCGCGGGCTGATGAATAGCCGGGCGCCGATCTCGGGGTTGGATAGCCCGTCCCGGGCTAGCCGCGCGACGTGTGCCTCCTGCGCGGTCAGTGTCTGGGTGGCCCCGGCGATGCGGGTGGCCGTGACGGTGCGCGTGCGGACAGTCTCTCCGGTGGCCCGCAGCTCGCGCCGGGCCCGTTCGGCGAATGCCTCCATGCCCATCTCTTCCAGCATCTGGTGGGCGGTGCGCAGCTGCTCCCGTGCGTCCCGGCGCCGCCCTTGCCGGTGCAGCCACTCCCCGTAGAGCAGGTGCGACCGGGCCAGCTCGGCCCGGACCCGGGTCCGGGCCAGCAACTCGATCGACTCCCGGTAGGCCTCATCAGCCGCATCACCGTCGCTGGCCAGCGCGCGGACCCGGGCCTGGATCCCCAGCACCCACGCCGTGGGCGTCACCCGGGTGCGCTCGGACAGCCAGTCCAGCGCGGCCTGGACCAGCGTCACCTCACCGGTCCTGGCTGCTGCCTCGGCCAGCTCGGCCACTATCGCGCGGCCGAACCCCTGATAGTCGCCCTCGAAGGCCCGCAACGCGGCGTCACGCGCGGTGTCATACCGGCCCAGGCCGTTGTACAGCACCGCGCTGGCGCGGGCCGTCAAGGCGGTCAGCCTGCCCGTACCGCGTCCGGCCGCCTCCTGGAGGGTGGCCTGGATCAGCTCGGACGCCTCCTGCTCCCGGCCCCGCACGGCCGAGAGCAGCATCGCGGGATACCTAGTCGGCGGGCTGCCGGTCACCTCCGCGATCAGGCGATCTTCCTCGATCAGCCGCGCCGCCCCACTCAGCTCGCCGGCGGCTATCAGGTTCGAGGTGAGGTTGGTGAGCGCGAACCGCAATTGAGCCAGGGCGCCCATGTCACGGGCGACCTGAACCTGCCGGGCGGCCTGGGCATGCCAGGACTCGAAGTCCCACAGCTCCAGCGCGATCAAGACGCTGGGCCTCCCGCCGGCCAGCCACAGCCAGCGGCGGTCTTCGGCGGTGCCGGCATCCAGACTGGCGAGCAGGTCAGAGGCCCGGGTCATGGCCACTGCAGCAGCCACGTATCCCGCCGAGAACCGCAGCGCGACCGCGTCGAGCACCACGTCCACCGGGCGCGGCGGGCCGGAGCCGGCGGCGCGGCCCGCGCGGCCTCGGCCGCCTCCCGCACGCCGCCGGGCAGGCCCAGATCACCAGCAGACACCGCCGCCATGAGCGCCTCCAGGTGCGTCTCGCGGGCCAGGCCGGCGTCAAGTGGCTCAAGAAGCCGGGCCGCGCGCAGCAGCAACCGGGCCGCGTCACTGCCGCGGCGCTGGTTCCAGGCGATCTGGCCGCGCAGGAGTTCCACATCCGCGGCCTGCCGCGCGTCCAGCGGCCCGGCCTCGGCCGCGACCAGCAGCCCCAGCGCCGCATCCAGCTCACCGGCCTCTCGCTTGGCCCGGGCCGCCGCGAGCAGCCGCTGTGCCCGGCGCACCAGGCCGGGGGTCAGCAGTGCCGCCCGCTCCAGGAACGCGGCCGCGGCGGCCAGCCCGCCACGGCGCTGCGCCCGGCCCGCTGAGCGCTCCAGCTCCGCCGCGACGTCCTCATCCGGGCCCGGCGCGGCCCGGGCCCGGTGCCAGGCCCGGCGATCGGGATCAGCGGCCTGGTCGGTGGCCTCCGCCAGTGCCGCATGCACCTCCTGGAGCTGCTGAACAGACGCCGACCGGTAGGTCGCCGACCGCGCCAGCGGATGCCGGAACCGCACCCGCGCACCGAACTCCGCCAGAGCCGCCCCGGCCACCGACGCCTGAACCGGGATCCCCATCCCCCCCGCCGCCCGCCACACCAGCAGCGGGTCACCCGACGGATCCGCCGCCGCCACCTGCAGCAGCCGCTGGGTCTCCCGCGGCAGGACGTCGAGCTGCCGCCGGAAACTGTCCTCGATCCGCCGGGGCAGCGACACCGCTCCCGGCAGCCCGAAGCCACCCGCCAGCTCCCCCACCGCCAGGCCCCTCGGCAACTCCAGCAGAGCCAGCGGGTTACCCCGCGTCTCCGCCACGATCAGGTCCCGGACCCGATCATCCACCGGCCCGGTGAGCGCCGAATCCAGCAGCGCCCGCGCGTCTTCCTCCGGCAAGCCCCCCACCACGAGCTCCGGCAACACCACCAGCTCCCGGCCCGGCTCCCGGCCCGCGAACACCATGCCGACCGGCTCCGCCGCCAGCCGCCGCGCCACGAACCCCAGCGCCTGCACCGACGCGCGATCCAGCCACTGCTCATCATCCACCACGCACACCAGCGGCAGCTCCTCCGCCACCTCCGACACCAAGCCCAATACGGCCAGACCCACCAGGAAACGATCCGGCACCGGGCCAGCACTGACACCGAACGCGGTCATCAGCGCATCACGCTGCGGCACCGGGAGCGCCTCAGCCCGGTCCAGCACCGGCGCCAGCAGCTGATGCAGCCCGGCGAACGCCAGCTCCATCTCCGACTCCACACCCGCCGCCCGCACCACCCGGCAGCCCGCTGCCCGCCCGGCCAGGTAATCCAGCAACGCGGACTTGCCCACCCCCGGCTCACCGCGCACCACCAGCACCCGGCTGCCACCGGCCCGCACCGCGCTAATCAGCTGATCCAGTACGCCGCATTCGGCTCGCCGGTCCCTCAGCCCCGACGCCCGCCCCGGTACCAGCCGATTATCGCCCATCGGCCCGGTACTACCCAGCATCCGCGGCGATGGCGCCCCGACCAGCCGGACAACCCAGGGACACCGCGCTGCGGCTGGCGCCCGCGTCAATCCCGCGACCTGACTGCGGCCCTGGCGTGAGCCTCCCGGCCATCTCCACGGATGCCTCCAAGACCCGCTTGTCAGCAGGCAAGAATAGCTGCTGACCACCTTAGCCAGCAGTTAGCCGTCGGCGCCACGTGTGCAGCCGTCCCGGCCGAGCGGCGTGCCCATAACAGCGATCAGGGCTTCGGCGCGGACGCGGCGAGCTTCGCGCAGCCAGGTCATGGTCTAGGCGGACTGTCCGGCCTGGCCGAGATCGGTCATCAGCACCCCGTAAGCCGGGCATGCCTGCCCGTGTGCCCGTTATGTCCAATTAGCGCCTGCCGTCTTCGCCGTAGCCACGGCGTGAAGCCCCAGGCCCCAGCCATACCCGAAGTCCACGACTTGGCTCCCAAGCCAAAAGCCAGAAACTCGAACAGGCGACCTGACCTGCATGTACTCGGTGGAGCTGAGGGGATTTGAACCCCTGACCCCCTCGATGCGAACGAGGTGCGCTACCGGACTGCGCCACAGCCCCGAGAACCTGAGCTAGCGTAGCAAACTCCAGGCCCTGCTCGCGCTTCGCGCCCCGGGCGCGAGCTCACCAGGCCGGGGGCAGGCCCCCGGCCAGTGCGACCGCAAGGAGGCCCGCGATGACCACGACCACCGGCGCTCGCGCCTGGCTGCCCGGTCGACGAGTCGTTCGACCCGCTGTCACCCGGATTCCTCGCGGACCCGTTCGCGGTCCTGGCCGCGGGCCGGCCGGCCGTCTTCTTCGCCCCGTCGATCGGCTACTACATCCTGACCCGGTACGCCGACATCGAGGAGGTGTTCCGCGACAACGCGACCTACTCCGCCGCGCCCGCCCAGGCGCCGCTGGCCCCGCTGGTCCCGCAGGCCCAGCAGATCCTGCTCGCCGGCGGCCATCAGCCCCAGCCGTCAATGTCCAGCCTGGACGAGCCCGCGCACGCCCGGCTCCGTAAGCCGGCGGCCCGCGCGTTCAGCATGAAACGGGTCAGCGCCATGATCCCCGCCATCGCGGCCGCGGCCGCGGGCCTGCTCGACGCGGTGGCCGCCGAAGCGGAGTTCGACCTGGTCGCCGCCCTGGCCTTCCCGCTCCCGGCCAACATCGTCTTCGCCCTGATAGGCGTGCCCGAGCGGGACTTCAGCCAGCTGAAGCGGTGGTGCGGCTACCGGGCCGAGCTGAGCTGGGGGCGGCCCGAGCCGGCCGACCAGGTGGCCATCGCGACCAGCATGGCCGCCTACCGCCAGTACATGCGCCGCCTGGTCCACGCCAAGGCCGCGGCGCCCGGCGACGACCTGGCCAGCGACCTGATCGCCATCCACGACGAAGCCCCGGACCGGCTCACCCTGGAAGAGATCGCCTCGATCCTGTTCACGCTGTCGTTCGCCGGGCACGAGACGACCGCCGGGCTCATCAGTAACACCGTCCGCCGCCTGCTCGAGGTCCCGAGCCGCTGGGCCGAGATCGCCGCCGAGCCGGACCTGATCCCGCAGGCGGTCGAGGAAACCCTGCGCTATGACCCGTCCGTGGCCGTCTGGCGCCGGGTCACTACCCGGCCGGTCACGCTGGCCGGAGTCGCCCTGCCCCAGGGAGCCAAGCTGTACCTGTGGCTGGCCGCCGCGGGCCGGGACGAAGCCGCGTTCACTGAGCCGGACCGGTTCGACCTGCACCGGCCGGACGCCGAACGGCACCTGGCCTTCGGCAAAGGCCAGCACTTCTGCCTCGGCGCGAACTTCGGCAGGCTGGAGGCGCAGATCGCCGTGGCCGAGCTCGCCCGCCGTTATCCCCGTCTGCGGCTCGCCGAGGATCAGGAGTTCACCTTCGACTCCAACATCTCGTTCCGCGGCCCCCAGGTCCTGCGGGTCCGCACCCGCTAGCGGCCGGTCAGTCACCCACCGCGCGCAGCTTGGCGTCGGCGTACTGGTCGTAGATGCCTTCCTCGGCCAGCTCCGAGGCGGCCGAGGCGGCCGAGGAAGCCGAAGCGGCCGAGGTGGCCGGGGCGGTCGGCATGGCGATGACCCGTGCCACCGGCGCCGGGGGCCTGACCGGCGCGCGCGCCGCCTCGGCCCGGCGGGCCCAGGCCGCCGCACGCTGCTCGGCGTCGGCCTGGACCGCCGCCCGCAGCACGAGCAGGTAGGTGAGCAGCATGACTGCTGGCGGCAGGATCACCCACCAGGCCGCCATCTTCGCGCCCGCCAGCACCGCGGACCCGATGGCCAGCACCGACAGCATGAGCAGGAGACGCCGCCGCGCGGACACCACCCGGCGGCGCGCCCGGTCATCGTAAACATCACGATCGTCATGGCCCGCGTCGAGATCCTCGCCCGGCTGGGGCTGCCGTTCCCGGGGCGGCTCCTCGCGCCGGCTCCGGGACGCCGCCGGGACAGCCGAACGCCTGGACGGCGGCCCCACCGGCGCTGGCTGCTCCTCGTCGGCCAGATCGACCGTGGCCTGGCCCTCGGCCTCCATGGCCGGCACAGAACCGGAAGCCGGGGCGGCTGAGTCCCGCCGCAGCCAGCGGGGGATGAGCACCGCCGCCCAGATGACGACGATCGCTACGTAAAGGATGGCGCTGCTCAAGGATCCCTCCCCTCGGCGCGACGGTCGGCGAGCGGTCCGGTGCTGAGCTCCGCACCGCCCTGATCGGGGGCATGCTGCTCCCCTCGGGGCATGCTTATGTGACGCAACGTAATAGCTGATCCGGCCTCAGACGAGCACCGGCCCCGGTGTGTCGCGACATTCAGCCCACCCGGCCCGCAAAAAATGACGCGAGAAGGACCTCAGGCGGTACCCGACCGGGACGCCAGCAGGATGCTCCGCCACCGCGGCATCAGGCCCTGCGGCGCATCTTCGCTGGTCAGCGCGTAGCACAGGTGATCCCGCCAGGCTCCGTTGATGTGCAGCTGGCGGACCCGGACGCCTTCTTCCCGGAACCCGAGCTTCTCCACCACCCGGCGGGACGGATGGTTCTCCGGCCGGATGGACGCCTCGAGCCGGTGCAGCCCAACGACCCCGAAGCAATGGTCCACGGCCATGGCCAGGGCGGTGGGGGTGATGCCGCGCCCGGCGTACGCCTCGTCGATCCAGTACCCCACCTGCCCCGACCGCGCCGAACCCCAGGTGATCGACCCGATCGTGAGCTGGCCCACGAACACGCCGCCGTACGTCACCACCCACGGGATGGCCTGCCCCTGCCGCGCCTCGCGGCGCATGGCCCGGACCATCGCGATGTACGGGCTCAGGCTGGACCGGTGCAGCGGCGTTTCCGGGTTCGTCGGTTCCCAGGGCCGCAGCCACGGCGCGTTCCGCACCCGGATCTCGCGCCACTGCCGCGCGTCGCTCATCCCGACCGGGCGCAGTGCAATCGGCTCGCCGAGCAAATGAGGCTCGGTGAGGGTAGCCGGCCAGCCTCTCATGCGTGCCACGAGTACATCATTCTCCTGAATTGCCCGGAGCGCTACACCCCGCCCGGTGACCGCGTCCCGCCGGTATCGGCCCGCACGTGATCGCCGCCGTTGATCTGCGATACGGCGTGCGCCAGCACGGTGCCCAGCACGGCCATGCCGTCGCGCACGCCGCCGGTGGAGCCGGGCAGGTTGACGATGAGCGTCCGTCCGGCCACCCCGGCCACCCCGCGGGACAAGATCGCGGCGGCCACCCCCGCCGCGGCCCCGGCCGCGCGCAGCGCCTCGGGGATGCCCGGGATCTCCCGGTCCAGTACCCGCCTGGTCATCTCCGGAGTCAGGTCGGCCGGGGTCAGTCCGGTGCCGCCGGTGGTCACGACTACGTCGTACCCGCCGGCCACCGCGTCCCGCAGGATGACCTCGACCGGCTCACCGTCCGGCACCACCACCGGCCCGTCCACGACCGAGCATCCGGCTGAGCGCAGCAGGTCCGCCAGCACCGGCCCGGACCGGTCCTCGTAGACCCCGGCCGCGGCCCGGTTGGACACGGCGACCGCTAGCGCCCGGATCCCGCCGGTGCCGCTCACCTGTGCCATGGCCCGCTCTGCCCGCCTTCCTTCCATTCCACCCGCACGTCGGTGATCACCGCGGCCGGGTCGATGGCCTTGACCATGTCGATCAGCGCCAGGCCCGCCACGGCCACCGAGGTGAGCGCCTCCATCTCCACCCCGGTCCGGTCGGCGGTACGGGTGATCGCGGTGATGTCCACCCCGTCGTCGGTTACGGTCGCCTCGACGCTGACCGCGTGCAGGCCGATCGGGTGGCACAGCGGGATCAGGTCGGGCGTCCGCTTGGCCCCGGTGATGCCCGCGATCCGGGCCACGGCCAGCGCGTCGCCCTTCGGCACCTGCCCGGCCCGCAGCGCCGCGACCGCCTCGGCGGACAGCAGCACCCGCCCGGACGCGCACGCCGACCGGGCCGTCACGTCCTTGCCGGACACGTCCACCATGCGCGCGTGGCCGGCCTCGTCCACGTGGGTCAGCTGCCCCGATCCCGTTATGTCGCTCATGCCTTCACACTACTTTTCCGCCGAACGGGCCGTGCCTCACGCCCCGCGTTCCCCTGCGTGGCCCAGCGTGGCCCCAGCAGGGCGGGGGAGTCAGGGCAGCACCAGCACGTCGGCGATCTCGCCAGCGGCCATCCGATCCACCTGCTCGGGCACGATGATCAGCGCGTCGGCCTTGCCCAGCGTGGCCACCTGATGTGATTCCTGCCCGGTCAGCGGGGCGATCCGCCCGGCCGGGCGGTCCAGCACGCCGCGCGCGTACGAGCGCCGGCCCGGCGGCGAACGCAGCGGGCCGGTCACCTCGGCCCGGATCATCTCCAGGCCCAGCCCGTCGTAGGCCTGCAGCGCGCCGATGGCCGGCCGGATGAAGAGCTGGAACGACACGTACGCACTGACCGGGTTGCCGGGCAGGGTGAAGATCGGCACGCGGTCGTGCTCGCCCGGGGTGACCGGGCTCTCCGGTACCTCGCCGCGGCCCGCGAGCCTGCTCAGCAGGCCGCCGCGGGACGCGGCGTCCGGCGCGGCGGACTCGGCCGGCGCCACCGTGCCGAATCCCTGCGGCATTCCCGGCTGCATCGCCACCTTGCGGAACCTGATGGTGCCGAGCCGCTGCAGGGCCGCCTTGACCACGTCGTGCTCGCCGCCCATGCTGACCCCGCCGCTGGTGACCAGCAGGTCGGCCCGGAGCAGCTGGTCCTGGATGGCCGGCAGGACCTCCTCCGGGTTGTCGGGCAGGATGGCATGCCGGTAGGCCAGGCAGCCGGCCTCGCGGGCCGCCGCGGCGATCATGAAGCTGTTGGCATCCCAGATCCGGCCGGGGATGATCGGGGTGCCGGGTTCGGCCAGCTCATTTCCAGTGGAGAGCACCACCAGCCGCGGCCGCGGGCGGACCAGGACCGTGCCGCGCCCGGCCGCCGCGATGACCGCGATGTGCATCGGGCGCAGCATGGTTCCGGCGGTCACCAGGACCTGGCCTGCGGTGGCGTCCCCGCCCGCCAGCCGCACCGACTGACCGGAGCCCACCGTCTCCCGGATGGCGACCCGGCTCGCGCCGCCGTCGGTGAGTTCCACCGGCACGACGGCCTCGGCCCCGTGCGGCAGCATCGCCCCGGTCATGATCTTGATCGCGGTTCCCGGCGGCAGGGCGTACGCGCCCGTGTCACCCGCCGCGACCTCGGCCACCACCGGCAGCGTGACCGGGTTCTGCGCCGAGGCGGCGGCGATGTCTTCGACCCGGACGGCGTAGCCGTCCATCGACGAGTTATCGAACGGCGGCAGCGGGGTGGCGGCCGCGACGTCCTCGGCCAGCACCAGGCCGTACGCGTCGCCCAGGCTGATCTCGGTCGGCGCGAGCGGCCGGATCGTGCCGAGGATGTCGGCCAGATGATCCTCGACCGGGATGAGCGGCTCGCCCTCCACCACGTGCGTATGGGGCTGGCTCATGGCAGGCTGTCCAGGTACTTGCGCAGCCAGGGCACGATCTCCTCGGCCAGGTCGGACCGCTCGCAGGCGAACTGCACCATCGTGCGCAGGTAGTCCAGCTTGTTGCCGGTGTCGTAGCGGCGGCCGTGGAACAGGACGCCGTGCACGCCGCCGCCCTCGGCCGGGCTCATCCTGGCCAGGGTCAGCAGCGCGTCGGTGAGCTGGATCTCGCCGCCGCGGCCCGGCGGGGTCTGGGTGAGCACGCCGAAGATGGCCGGGTCGCACACGTACCGGCCGATGACGATCCAGTTGCTCGGCGCCGATCCGGGTACGGGCTTTTCCACCAGGTCGGTGACCTTGACCACGTCCGCCTCGCTGGTCGGCGAGATCGCGGCACTGCCGTACTGCGAGACCTGCTCCGGATCGACCTCCATCAGCGCCACGACACTGCCGCCGAAGCGCTCACGCACCTCGATCATCCTGGTCAGCAGGGGGTCGCGGCTGTCGATGAGGTCGTCGCCGAGCAGGACCGCGAACGGCTCGTCACCCACGTGCCGGTCGGCGCACAGCACGGCGTGGCCGAGCCCCTTCGGCTCGCCCTGGCGCACGTAGTGCACGGTGGCCAGCTCGCTGGACTCTCGCACCTGGGCCAGCCGCCCGTACTCTTCCTTGGCCGCCAGTGCCTCTTCCAGCTCATAGTTCCGGTCGAAGTGGTCCTCGATGGAGCGCTTGCTGCGGCCGGTGATGAGCAGCACGTCGTCCAGGCCGGCCGCGACGGCCTCCTCGACGACGTACTGGATGGCCGGCTTATCGACCACGGGCAGCATTTCCTTGGGCGTCGCCTTGGTCGCGGGCAGGAACCTGGTGCCCAGGCCCGCCGCGGGAATCACGGCCTTGGTCACATCAGCCATGTCAAGAACACTAGCGAACCCCCAGCATGGTCCTGCCCGCGGTACTGCATCTTCCCGCTCGCTCTGTTGTCCTGGTCTCTGTCCTGCTCGCCTCCGGGCGCTCGGTACGCACTGCCTTCCCTCCTCGCTCCTTCGTCGCTCGTCAGTCCAGGCAGTGCGGCGCCCTTTGGCTCGCAGGGATGTCCAGCTAGGGCCGCGCCCTTTGGCTCGCAGGAGGTGTCCAGGCGGCGCCCCGCCCTTTGGCTCGCAGGAGGTGTCCAGGCGCCCCGCGCTTTGGCTCGCGGGGGACGTCCAGGCGGCGCCGGGCGCCTTTGGGTCGCGGTACGGTGGCGAGGTGGCCGGGGTGCAGGAGGATAAGGCGGCCTTGCGCAAGGAGCTGCTCGCCGCCCGGTCCGCTCTCCACGCCGATGAAGGCGATCGGCGCGAAGCCGGGCGGCTGGTCAGGGACACGCTGCTGTCTCTGCCTCAGCTTCAGATGGCCGGGACCGTGGCCGCGTACTACTCGGTGGGCACCGAGCCGGATACCCGCGGACTGGTCTACGCGCTGTGGAAGCGCGGCACGTACGTGCTGCTGCCGGTGCTGCGCCCGGACGGCGACCTGGACTGGGCGTCCTACGAGGGGCCCGACTCGCTTGTGCCCGGACCGCGGGGGCGGCCCGAGCCGGGGGAGCGGCCCCGCGGGGTCCAGGCGGTCTCCCGGGCCGACGCGGTGCTGGCTCCCGCGCTGGCTGTGGACCGGGCGGGGAATCGACTCGGCCGCGGCGGGGGCAGTTACGATCGCGCGCTGGCGCGGGTCGGCCCGCTGATCCCGGTGATCGCGCTGCTGTACGACGACGAGTTCCTCAGCCGGGTGCCGGCCGAGGAGCACGATATGCCGGTCCGCGCGGTGGTCCGCCCGCGGGCGGGCATCACCTGGCTGCCTGCCGCCGCTGCGCCGGCCGCCCCGGCCTGTTCTGGATAAGGAATCACAGGCGTGCCTGCGTGGTTGGATATGCTTAGCAGTCGGATACCGCGAGTGCTAACGTATGGCCCGCGCGAAGGAGAGTCTGTGCCCACATATCAGTACACCTGCACCGACTGCGGTGAGCCGGTTGAGGCCGTGCAGAAGTTCAGCGACGCACCGCTGACCGTGTGCGCCGCCTGCGGCGGCAGGCTCCGCAAGGTGTTTTCCCCGGTGGGGATCGTGTTCAAGGGGTCGGGCTTTTACCGCACGGACAGCCGGAAGGGCCCGGATTCGGCCTCCGACGTGAAGAAGGACAAGAAGCCCAGCGAATCGGCCTCGGCGTCCGGCAACGGGTCTGCGGATAAGGACTCCAAGCCGAAGGACAGCCCGGCCGCCCCGGCCAAGTCTTCGTCCAGCGAGAAGGTCGCCTGACCGCCATGGCCCCGGTGGCCAGCATCGCCGTGGTGGGCGGCTCCGGCTTCTACGAGTTCCTGGACGGCGCCGAAGAGGTCAAGATTGACACCCCGTTCGGGCCGCCGAGCGATCCGATCGCGGTGGGGGAGGTGGCCGGAAAGCCGGTCGCGTTCCTGCCTCGGCATGGCCGGGATCACCGGTTCCCGCCGCACAAGATCCCCTACCGCGCGAACATGTGGGCGCTTCGCTCGCTGGGCGTGCGGCGCGTCCTCGCGCCTACCGCGGTAGGCGCGCTGACCGCCTCCTACGGGCCGGGAACCCTGGTCATCCCCGATCAGCTGGTCGACCGGACCACGAGCCGCGTGCAGACCTTTTTCGACGAGGGCGCCTGCCACGTCCCGTTCGCCGATCCGTATTGCCCGTTCCTGCGCCCGGTCGCGATCGAGACGGCCAGGGAGAGCGGCTGGATTCCCGCCGGTTCTGGGACGCTGGTCGTCATCGAGGGGCCGAGGTTTTCCACCCGCGCCGAATCGCTGTGGTTCGCTGACCAGGGCTGGACCCTGGTCGGGATGACCGGTCATCCCGAGGCCGTTCTGGCCCGCGAGCTCGCGCTCTGTTACGTACCGCTGGCCCTGGTCACCGACACCGACGCCGGAGTGGACGAGGGTGAGGGCGTCACCCAGGCCGAGGTGTTCGAGGTGTTCGCCGCCAATATCAAGCGCCTGCGCGACCTGGTGGCCCGGATCATCGCCGCGCTGCCCGCCGAGCGCGAGGATGACCTCTGCGCGCACGCCCTGGACGGCATAACCGCTCCCGTTCGACCTCCCCTGACCACGCGGCTGGTCTTAGCCGTCCTCGGCCACCGTGATTCCCGGCGGCGACGCCGTGATCGTGGCCGGTCCGCCACGCTATCGAGCCCTCCAGACGCCAGGGTCCGCGTGAATAAGGCTGCAGGGTTGCCTTATTGACGCGGACCCTCGACGTCGCGCTCGGCCGCGGCAGGGATGCGGCCCGTCCTCAAGAGCAAGGAACTCTGCTATTCATCATGCCCACCCAGTTACTAGGACCTGCCCTCGAAGGCGTTCAGGTCTGGCTAAGTTTTTCCGCGGACCCCCTGTCGGGCTCCACGGTGGCCGGGCGCCGCCCCTCGTGAGCCGAGCCGTACAGGCACCGCGGCTGCGAGTCACGTCGTCCGCCGGTAGGCTAGCGACCGGGCCCCGATAGCTCAGCGGATAGAGCGACTGCCTCCTAAGCAGTAGGTCCCGCGTTCGAGTCGCGGTCGGGGCGCAGGTCAAGGAATGTGCTGCGCGGTTTCCGCGAGCCAGACGTGCTCGTGCTTGTCGCCGGCGTACTCGCGCAGTTCCCGGCGCAGCTGGCGGAGCCTCTGGAGCACGCTCGTAGTGACGGCCGACTCCGACCGCAGGCGGTTGCGGTCGAACTCCTCGATGACGAGTGAAGGGACGAGCAGGTCAAGTTTGCCCTGGAACTCCAGGACACGCAGGGGCACGATCCATTTCTGCCCATCCCGTCGCGTGGCTAGATCAAGCCAGGCGGACGTGTCGATCAGCAAGCGGAGCACGAACCAGAATGCTATGCCGCCCACTTCAGCTCGCCAGGCCAACCAGCCGCGGCACGCTGACTAGATCAAGGCACCCTGCGGTTCCGCGCAGTGCGCAAATACCCGGGTTTGTCGGAGTGTGGATCCAGCCTTCGGGTGGTGAATGCGGCCTCGTATCACTTACCAGGGGCTTCTTCAGGTCTGGCGGCGGCGCGCCGCCGGTGATCATCCTGTGACAGACAGGCCGGACAGACGGAATCAGGATGAAAAACGCTCATTAAGTACCTCATCAAGCAGCGAAGGCAGCTCATTGCCCCCCACCCCCGATAGCGACGTCGCCATAGCTGTCCGGGAGGAGACCTGGAGTTTTACGAAAATCCGGCGCAGGTGAGAAGCCACCGTCCAGGAACTTATCTGAAGCACCGATGCGATTGTCTTATTTGCATAACCCTTGGCCACCATGCGGGCGATTTCCTGCTCGCGCGGGCTGAGCAGCGACATTGGCGACGGGCGTCTCACTCTAAGCGCGAGCAGACGTACGTCGCCGAGGACGACGTCGAGCAGGACGCTGTTGCGGCCGGCCACGCTGTTGCCATCTGCGTCAAAATCATAGGCCGACGCCCTGAGCATGTCGGCAAGCGATCGCAGCGCTCCTTCCAGCTCGCCCGGCAATTCGCCTAGGATGACCTGGCCGTCGCTGAGCGTGTTCATCGTCGGCAAGCCTCCTCCCCGCGGAATGCTTCCATTCCACCTAATCCTCTTGCCAGTCAGGAGGCGATAGCTGAGGCGAGAAATACCTCCACCTTTGGTACTGAGCCGTGGGCATGATGGCATCTACTGATGCTGTTGACACGGGAGAGAACATAGATAAGTGTTCGGGCCTGACCACATTTCTGTCTTATCAAGACTTTTTTGGCTGGGCATGTAGCACATTCGAGCGACGCTCGTCTTGGATGGCCCAGCCGTGCTTGCTCAGATGCACTCGCCCGAATGTGTTACTGGCGGGCGGCCGTGCCGCCGAAGGAAGGTGCAACTGTCTGAACCCGTGAGGGAGGCCAATCATGCCACTACGCGAGACCGAGCTGGAGTCCGAGTTCGAGGATGAGTCTGAGCTTGAGGGCGAGTACGAGGGCGAACAGTTCGACCTCGGCGGCGTCATCGGCGGGCTCCTCGGCGAGGGCGAATACGAGGATGAATACGAGGGCGAGGAAGAGGACGAGGACTTCGACCTTGGCGGCGTTATCGGCGGCCTTCTGGGCGAGGGCGAAGATGAGTACGAGGACGAGTCGGAAGACTTCTTCGGCGGCATCGCCCGTTTCGTGCGGCAGAACGCACCGCTGCTCAAGCAGGTCGCGCGCGTCGCGGCGCCCATGGTGGGCACCGCGCTCGGCGGGCCGCTCGGCGGCGCGCTGGCCAGCAAGGCGGTCAGCGCGCTGGGCGAAGGCGAGTTTGAGGACGAGTTCGAAGGCGAAGAGGAAGATTTCGACCTCGGCGGACTGCTCGGTGAGGGTGAGTTCGAAGACGAGTTCGAAGACGAGGCCGGCCATTCGATGACCGAAGCCGAGGCCATGGCCGAAATGATGGCCGCCATCGCGGCTGAGTCCGAGTCCGAAGCCGAGGCCGAGGCGATGATCGGCGCGGCCACCGTGGCCGTGCTCTCGGCCCGGGACCGGGCCGAACTGCGCCGCCTGCTGCCGTACCTGGTCCGGGCCACGTGCGTGCTGACCCGCATCCTGCGCCGTCGGCGCGGCACCCGGCCCGCGGTAGCCGCCGTTCCGTCCATCGTCCGGGGCACGGTCCATGACCTCTCCCGGCGCGCCGCGGCCGGCCAGCCGGTCACCCGGCGCACGGCGGCCCGGGCCATGAGCCGCCGGACGCGGGGCGTGCTCAGCAGCCCGCGGCGCACCGCGACCGCCATGCGGCGCAACGCGCAGGCGACCAGGTCCGTGCGCCGCGGCGCCGCGGCCGGGCGGCGCTATCCCCAGCGCCCGCGCCGGAATGTGCGGCACCGCCGGTCCTACGGCTACCGCTGACGCCCGCCAGGCAGGAAGGACAGGGACGTCATGAGTCTAAGCACTACGGGGTACGGCGCGCTTCCCGAGTTCGAGGACGAGCTTGAAGGCGAAGACGAGTACGAGGGTGAGGAGTTCGACCTCGGCGGCGTCATCAGCGGCCTGCTCGGCGAGGGTGAGCTCGAGGACGAGTACGAAGACGAGTGGGAAGGCGAGTTCGAGGACGAAGACGAGGCGATGGCCAACCCGCTGCGCCGCGTGTACCCGGACGCGATGATGGAGCACCTCGGTCACGCGGCCGCGGAGGCCGAGACCGAGGCCGAGGCCGAGGCGTTCGTCGGAGCCCTCGTTCCGCTCGCGGCCCGGCTGGTCCGAAAGGCCGCGGCGCCGCACGTGGCGCGGGCCACGCCCCACCTGGTGCGCGGCCTGTCCAAGGTCACGCACGACTTGCGGCGAAAGCCGGGCACCCGGCGGCTCGTCCAGACGGTGCCGACCATCGCCGCCCGCACCACCCGCAGCCTGGCCCGCCAGGTCGCCCGTGGCCGTCCGATCACGGCCCGCCGGGCGACCCAGACCCTGGCCCGGCAGACCGCGGCCGTGCTGCGCAATCCGCACACCCGCCGCCGGGTCGTCCGTCACGCGCGCGCCCTGGACCGCCGCTACCACCAGACCGCCCGCACCGGCGGGACGTGGACTGGCGCGCGTGGCGCCACCGGCGTGGCGCCGGTCCGGTACCGGTACGGGATGCCCGTGAACGGCGCCACGTCAGCCGCTTACGGGACGTCGGCTGGACGCCCAGCTCCGGCTGGCTATCGGGTGCCAGGTCGCTACGGGACGCTGACCAGGCGCGTCCCCGGACAGGCTGGCTCCGGCCGGGTCATCCCCGGCCACATCATTCCCGGCCAGGTCATCCCCGGGCAGGCCGTCTCGGGCCGTGGCTATCCACGTCGCCGTCGGCCCCCGGCGGGCCTCTCCGTCGTCTGGGTCCCGATGCAAGCCTGGACGGGCCGCCAGCCACCGACAGGTGCCTACCGGTATTAGCGGGTGCGATCGCGATGACCAGTACGACCGAAGTAGAGTCCCTGTCCCGCCTCGACCCGGGCACGGCCCGGGCGCAGCAGCCTCCGGTCCGCCGCAGCAGCGGGCCGGTCCGGGGGCCGTGGATCCGCTCCCAGGGCATCAGCGTGACGCGGCACGCCGCGGCGCTGCGCCCGTTCCGGGCTGGAGAGTTCGGCACGGGAGCGGCAGCACCAAGTGAGGGGCACCTGGAAGCGGTCAACGCCCTGCTCGGCCGCCTACGGCAGGAACTCCTGACCGTCAGCGAGCAGGTCCGCGGCGACGCGGCCCGGGCGGCCGCGCAGCCGAGCACCACCCGGCTCCAGGCCCTGGTCACCACGAAAGAGCGCGCCCACGACTGGGTGCGGGCCATCGAGCGAATCTGGGACTTCTACTTCGAGCTGTTCGGGCAGCGGCAGTCGATGTTCGCGGACTGGCTGCTGTCCTGCGACCGCATCGCGCTGTCCTGCTACCAGACGGCCTACCTGGGGGTGGGCGAGCCTAAGCCGCTCCCGGCCCCGCCGCCGTTCTGCTACGCCCGGACCGGGTTCTCACCCGCCACCTTCCGCAGGGGCATCCCGCTGCGCCGGCTGGGCCGTCAGCTCAACCCGTTCCCGCTGGTCCAGCTGCCCTACCACCGGCTGGTCAACCCGTGGACCCTCGGTGCGGTGCTGCACGAGGTCAGCCACAACCTGCAAAGCGACCTCGGGCTGAACAAGGCGGTCCCGGTCGCCCTGGGCCGGCGGCTGCTCGAGGAGGACCTGCCGCCCGCGGTGGTGCAGACCTGGGTGCGCTGGAACCGGGAGATCTTCGCCGACCTCAGCGCGCTGCTCCTGGGCGGCCCCGCGGTCGTCGGCTCTCTGCTCGACGTGGTCGGCCGGTCGCCCCGGGCGGTGCTCGCCTACAACCCGCGCGGCCCGCACCCCACCCCCTGGTTCCGCGTCTACCTCTCCACCGAGCTGCTGCGCCGGATGGGCTTTCCCGAAGAGGCCGAGCGCTACCAGGCGCTGTGGTCGAAGATCTACCCGGACCCGCGGGCCGGCACGCTGCCGCGGGCCCTGGTGGACTCCTTCGCCCGGGCCCATCCCGCCGTCGTCGACGAGCTCTGCTTCCGTGAACTCGCTCCCTTGGGTAAGCGCAGCCTGGCCACCACGATCAAGTTCGGCGCCAAGGAACAGCAGATGACGCTGGAGGCCGCCGAGCGGCTCGCGGCCGGCACGGATCCCGGCATCATCCCCGCGCGTTTCCTGATCGGTTCGGCCCGCTACGCCGTCGACCGCAAGCTGGCCCGCCCCGGCGTCATCACCAAGAACTTCTACACCGAACTGGCGAGGCGATGACGGTGACCATGCGGTCCGCGCTGAGTGAGGTACAGGCCGCCACCCGGCGGCTGCGCGACCTCGGCCGGGAACTGGTCCTGACCGCCGTCGAAGACCAGCCCCGCAACTGCCAGGTTCACCTGGTCACGGTGGTAAACGACGCCGCCCTGGAAGTCGCCGCCGAAGCCGAGCAAGCCGACGCGGCCCTCAGCCCGGAAGTGGTAGCGCCGGCGGCCGTCATCCACTCTCAGCAGCACGTCACCACTTTGGGCGAGATCCTGGTCCGCCAGCTCGCCGAGCCCGAGCTATTGACCGACCTGGCCGCGCTCGGCCGCGAGTACGGGCGCGAGGTCAGCGACTGGGTCGCCGAAACCGTCCGCTGCATCCAGGCCTGCCAGCTCGCCCTCTGGAGCGATGTCGAACCCGCGCTCCTCGCCTACTGGCGCGAAGTCGCCGACCAAACCGACCGAAGCTTCGTGTCCGGCGACGGACGCTGACTGACAGGGAAGGAACTGGACAGATGCCCGCAAAGATCAGGATGGAAATCCTGTTGTGCGCACACCAGCGCCATCTGGCCGCGGCCTCGACGGCGCCCTCGTGGCGGCGTCCGGTCAAGCTTCCGGTTCAGCTGACCCGGACTGACGGCGCTGCTCCGGCCGCCCCGAAGAGTCTCGGCGAGACCAGTACCAAAGGCGTCACCCGGCCCAGCGATCTGGAGGCCGGCGTTTACCGGCTCGAGCTTCCCGGCTACGACTTCGAAGCCAGCGCTGAGCTCGACCTAACGAACGTCCCAGACGGGAGCACCCTGGAGGTGCGCCTGGCGCCGCGCGTGAATCACGGGCTGGTGGTGTTCGAGTTCACCGACTATCCGGCGCGTACCCCGCTGAGCGGCGTCACCGTCACGGTCACCGACTCGGGCGGAAATAGTTCCACTACGACGGCCTCAACGTCGGACGGTCTCCTCTACGCGATCGCACCGCTCGGCCTGGTCACCTTTGAATTCAATCCCGTCACTCGGCCCGGCGGCGGGCGCATCATCGCCGCGGCGCCCACCGCCTCGCGCACCGTGGAGCCGTTCGAAGAAATCGAGCCCGTCCCCGTCCCGTACTGGTCCGCGATCGAGCTTTCGGTCCAGCCCACCGTCAATGCGCCTAGCGGGACTGCTGCACTGGTAGGCGCCAGCGTGACCGTGGAGTACCAAGGCTCATCTACGATCTCGCCGTCTTCGTCCACCAAGGCCCTCGGTGCGGGGGCAGCGACCGTCCCGTTCGAGTTCGCCGGACCTGGCATGTATGTGGTCACCGTTACGCCGCCGCCCGACTATCTGGGCTGGCCCATCGCGGGCGGGCCGCTGACCAGTCCCTGGTTGTTGTCATCCGGCACGAGCCAAGCGGTGCCCGTTTCGTTTGACGTGGTCGCCACCGAGCAGGCCCAGTTCGTCGTGCAGTCCCCGCAGAACCAGCCGCTGACCACGAATCTGTTCCTGCAGGTACTCGGCCCGAACGGCACGGACCTGAACATCAGCGGCGTAGGCGCAACCTTCACCGCGCCTGTCCCTGCGAACGAGAGCCTGCAAGTTCAGCTCGACCCGGCCGCGGCCGCGCCGGCCATCCTCGTCCCGGGTGTCGGCGCCGTTCCGCTCGAGATGCTTGCCCAGCCGCAGCAGGTACTCGCACCACCAGCGGTTAACACCATCGTGCTGGACTACCAGCACTCGATTACGACCACGATCGTTGACGAAAATGGCCGCGAAGTGGTCGGCGCCATGATTGACGTGTCCGACAGTGCACAGAATCTGCTCCGGACCATGGTCACCGACGCGCAGGGCAATTTCACCCTGGGGCTGCCCGCCGAGGGCACTTACTACCTGGCTCAGCACCCGCAGGGTGGTCAGGTTGGGTTGCAGGAAATCGTCGAAGTGCACTCGAATCCGCATCGCACGATGCAGGTGCGCCGGCAAGACCCAAGCAGCCCGACCGGTCCGGGTGGCGGGGCCGTGACCGACCTGTCCGCCTATCCGCTGCTGACCGAGGAGATCAGTACCACCGGCGTGCCGTCCCCGGTGAGCGGGGGCGGGTTCGGCGGTGGCGGGGGTGGAGCTGGCTACGGCCAGGCCGTGAACCAGGTCATCCGGGATGTCCTGGGCTGGCGGCCGAGCGGTGACCAGGCCGGCTTCCAGGCCGCGCTCAGCGGGGCCTTCGCGCTGCGCGAGGTCGAAGGTCACACCGAGTGGACCTGGCAGCAGCGCGGCTACGCCGTCCAGGCCGACATGGGCGCGCTCACTGGTGCCCAGGCGAGTATTTACGCGCGGGCCAAGGCCGCCCTGGAGCAGATCCAGCCACTGCTGGCCGGCCTGACCTCACTCAACCCGGCCAAGTACGAGCCGCAGGACCTGGAGACGATCCGGTCGGTGGTCGGCACGGAGCTGCAGGAGCTGGTGACTGAGCTCTCCCTGGAGGGTGGTCCCCGGATCCAGCGCGTTGACGAGCTGTTCCGCCTGTTGCTCGGGCAAGGAAGTGACTCGCGCAGCATGAATCCGGACCTCGTTCAGGGTCAGCTCGGCACGCTGCGCCAGCGCTTCGCGCTGACCGTTGACGAGATTCAGACCGTTGACGAGGAACGCGTCGTCACCAACTTCCGCATCATCGTCGAGCAGGTGCTGGCTCTGTACTCGAGCTGGAACTTCGACAAGAAGCTGCTGTCCGCGATGAGCCGGCGAGCTTCTTTCGGCACCGTCCTCATCTGGCTATCCCGCGGTCTGGAAGCGGTCTGCGAGTCGGTGGGCGACCTCATGTTCGCCCTGGACTCCGTGTTCGTGGACGCCGCCCAGCGCCAGGTGATCGAGCTCCGCTTCGCGGCCCTAGCGTCGCTCGACGTGCCACAAGTGCCCTTCCCCCGTGGAACGGCGCCGACGACCGTCGCCGTATCCCTGCACGACTACGCGCCGATGTTCCTGTCCGATCTGCTGGACTGGGTGCTCCGCACCAGTCGGGACGAGGGTCCTCGGATCATCCAGGACGCCGGGAAAGACGGCGTGCTCGCCTTCAAACCGGTCCTCGATACCCTCCGGCTCCTGGTCCGCGCGACCCGCCACATCGCTCGCCAGGGAAGCGGGCTCAGTCCGATGCCCGACGGCATGCGGACGCCGCGGGTCGACCGCGCCCTTCAAGTGCTGACCAACCAGCTGGACGAGGCAGCCAACCTGGCCAGCCTGGTCCAGGTCGAGGAGCCGCCGACAATCGCCTTCGCGTCCCTGGCCCCAACGTCCCCGCCGGTCTCGCCCGGGTCGCACCTCCCGCACATCACGGTCACGCTGACCGGCAGTAACTTCCGCTCCAAGGCCCGGGTGATCCTCGCGGCGGAGGATGACGAAGGTACCGCCAACCTCGAGGCTTTCGCCACCGGCGTCACGCCCAGCACCGCCACCGCGACCTTCACCAATACGGCTCGTGTCCCAGCTAACGCCGGGGCGACCTGGATGGTCTCGATCATCAACGACGACGAAACCCAGAGCAACTGGGTCGAGGTCCTGCGGGTCCCGCGCCGACCTGCGAACTAGCTTCCTGACGAAGGAGATCCACGATGGCGACGGAACAGGACTACCAGGGGTTCCTCGACCGGGTCGCGGCACTGGAGGAGACGGTTGCGGACCGGCTGTCGTCGCGGCTGGTGTCCGATCCGCAACTGGCCGACGTGCTGGTCAAGCAGATCGACGACCTGCTGCAGAAGGCCGTGGACGCCGACATGGCGCTTGCGCCGCCCCCGGACAAGGGGCTCGCGCAACTGGTCGGCGTCGGGCCGGAGGCGTCCTCTTCGCTCGGGCAGACCCGCATCCCGCAGGCCATCACGCCCTACGACGAGACCGTCTCGGCCGAACGCCTGGTGGCCATGGGCGACCTGTACTACATCTACCAACACGAGAAGATCGGCGTCTTCCGTGCCATCCGCAAGCTCCAGGAGCTGTTCCGGGCGGGCGCCGTCTACCTGTCCAGCGGCTCCGGCGCGTACGCGCTGTACCAGTTCGACCGGCGTGAGGTGCTGCGCTACACGCTGCGCGACCGGCTCGCGGCCTACCGCCGGGCGTTCGGGTACGGGCGCACGCCGGTGCCGACCGGGTCCCGCGCCAACAGCGACTTCCACCCGCTGTTCGGCCACTTCGCCAACCAGGTCGCCCTGTTCTGGCGGGACAAGCGGATCTCGGACGTCATGCGGGAACGGGCCTACGACCCGAGCTTCGGCAGCATCGCCGTGGTCCGCCGGGCAGGCCTGGACCTGCGCAACAACCTGAAGTTCACCTCCTACGGCCACGTCAACGTCCTCCGCGTCGAGGTTATGCAGCTGCTGGATGAGGCCTACCGCATCCTGGGCTCGGACGACATCAAGCGGATCTTCGGCGCCGACACGGCCTGGGACGTCATCGAAATCATCCTGGCTCAGTACTTCGGCGAGCGCCTGGTCACCTCTCCCCGGCAGCGGATGGCGATCACCGGCCGGGAACTGTTCCGTTGGCTCGCCCAGCCGCACGTGCTGCAGACCCAGCGGACCCAGTTCGAGACCCTGCTGCTGGAGATCGCCGAAGACGCCGAAGAGTGGCTGACCAGCGCCCAGTCCATGGGCGTCGCCGTCCGCCAGGAGGACCGCCGCGTCAACCCGTGGGACCGGTCCAACCTGCCCGCCGGGGGCGGCGAGCGGATCGCCCGGCCGCCGCTTCCGCGCAAGCCGCTCCCTCCGGTGGCGCGCAGCGGCGGGACACGGGGACGGATCCCGGCCGCGAACGGCACCCGGCCGTGAGGAGTCGCGCCCCCAGCGGCTAGCTGGCTGGCCGCGCTGTCATGGCTGCCGTCACCGCTGCCCTTCAGTTCGCCCGTACTCATCGGGCCGCCACGCTCCGGCGGCTGCTGGCGTTCCTGCGCTTCCCCACGGTGAGCGCCGATTCTCGCCATTCAGCGGATATGCAAGCCTGCGCGATCTGGCTGGCTCGCACGCTGGGCCAGATCGGTCTCAGCGACGTCGAGATCTGGCCCGGTCAGGTGGCCCCGCTGGTCACGGCCGCGTGGCACGGCCCGGAGGGCGCGCCGACCGTACTGGTCTATGGCCACTACGACGTCCAGCCGGTCGAGCCCCTGACGGACTGGGCTACCGAACCATTCCGCCCGGTCCGTGCGGGCCGGTATCTCTACGCACGTGGTGCCAGTGATGACAAAGGCCAGCTCATAGCTCACCTCGCCGCCATCGAGGCATGGCTGGCGACCTCGGCGCGCTTGCCGCTCAACCTGCGGTTGGTGCTCGACGGCGAGGAAGAAATCGGCAGCCCTACCCTGGTGGCCGCGGCCGCCGGCCGATGGCCCGTGCTGGCGGCGGACGTCGGTTTGGTGTCGGACACATGGATGCTCGCACCCGACACGCCGGTCCTGATCACCGGGCTCCGCGGCATGCTCCAGGCCACCCTCGAAGTTCATGGGCCGAGGAGGGACCTGCACGCCGGAGCATTCGGGGGAGCTGTCGCGAACCCCGCGGAAGTGCTCGCCGACCTCGTGGCGAGCCTGCATGACAAGACCGGTGGGGTTTCGGTGGAAGGTTTCTACGACCAGGTGGAACCTCTGACCGACGCAGAGCGACGCCAGCTGGCCCGAGCTGGCCCACCGGACTCGCGGCTCCTTGCCTCGGTGACCGCGCTGGGCCACGGCGAGCCCGGATTCTCCGCCTTCGAGCGGGTCACCCGCCGGCCCGCACTCGTCACGACCGACCTGCGTACATCGGGCAAAGGCCGCATGGTTGTTCCTGCACGCGCTGCCGCTGACCTCAACATGCGGCTGGTGGCCGGCCAGCAGCCCAGGCAGATCGCCGAGTTGCTGCGGCGCCACATCCAGGCCCGAGTCCCGCCCGGGATGCGCAGCCAGCTCTACTTCCGGAGCAGCTGCCTGCCGTACAACCTTGATCCACTGGCGCCCATGTTGCCTGCGATCCGGGCCGTCTGCCGCAGCGTGTTCGGCCGCGAGCCCGTCATGCTTCCCTCGGGAGGTTCCATTCCCTTCGTAAGCACCCTTGCTGCAGCCACCGGCATGGATGTCGCATTGCTGGGCTTCGGCCTGCCCGACGACGCGATTCACTCAGCGAACGAGCGAGTGTTCCTTCCCAACCTGCTCCGCGGCACTGACGCCTGCATTGAGCTATACCAGCACTTGGCTAACACCTAGTGCGTTGGCCACCCCGCCGTCACAGCATCTGCGCTAGCGGTGCACGGGTCGCGGCAACGCTAGCCGCTGATACCGTTTTTCGCAGGTGCTGGGCGAAGGTGTCACAGCGGTACCCGGGCGGCCGTGGAGTGATCATTGCGTCCCCATGCCAGCTCTTCCCTGGCTGTTTGGTCTCGACCCGGTCCGCGGCATGAGCGGACGTTCAGCTCTAAATACCCGATGTATAAACATGCGCGGCGGCCAGTCGCGCCTTGGACCGTTGCCAGGCGGTAGTGGGTGTCGCCCTGGGGTCAGCGTCCGGCCGGGTGGTCATGCAGTGCGCCAGTGCCGTCCGGCTCGGTGACGACGAGCACATCGAGCGCTTCGACATGATCCCCGCTTACCCACAGCGGATTGACTTCCAGGGCGTTCAGCGCGCCGCCGAGTGAGGTGGCCGCCTGGCCGATGCTCGTGATTGCTTCGGCGACCGCGTCCAGGTCGGCGGGCGGTGTGCCCCGGCCGCCCTGCAGCAGCGGCAGGCCCCGCAGTTCGGTGAGCATCCGCTTGACTTCGGCGGGGCCGACGGGGAGAACTCGCAGGCTGGCGTCCTGCAGGACTTCCACCCAGATCCCGCCGAGCCCGACCGCGAGCACCGGGCCGAAGGTGGGATCCACGGTGATGCCGGCCAGCAGTTCCACTCCGCCGGCCCGCATCGCCGTGACGAGGATTCCATCGACCACGGCTTCTGGCACGGCGGCGCCCGCGGCGCGGATCTTCTCGTAGGCGGCGCGCACTTCTGCTTCGGAGCTCAGCCCGAGTGCGACACCGCCGATGTCAGACTTATGGGAGATCTGCGCTGAGCAGATCTTCATCGCCACCGGCAGGCCGATTCTCTGCGCCGCCTCGGCTGCTTCGTCCGCCGATCTAACCAGTTCGCCAGGGACGACAGGCACCCCTGCCGACGTCAGCAGCTCACGTCCCTGCCGTTCTGACCATGGCCCTGACACTGTTACCGGGCGGGCACCGGCGGCCGGCTGTCCGAGCAGCGGGACCCGGCCCCGGCCCTCGAGCCAGCGCAGTGTGTGGCCGATCGCGGGGACGGCGTCCCTGATGCCGCCGAGAATGTTGAGATGGTGCTTGACCAGCAGTTCCCTTCCGTAAGGGGTGATGTCGAGGCACGTTGAGCCGACCGTGATGACGGGAACAGGCGATGATGCTATCCGCTGCCGCAGCCAGTCCAGGCGTTCCTCGGCTGCGGCCTCGGCGGTCTCGGTGGCCGGCCGGGCAGCTGGGGGCGCGGTGTAGTAAAGCACGAAGTCCAGGTTCGGATCGTTCACGGCGATATCCAGCGACCGGTCGGCGATACTCAACGCGCCCGCCTGCTGGCTGACGTTGGCCAGGCCGAACGCGCTGACGTCCAGCGGGTTGCGCGCAGTCATGAACGGCGGGAGGAGCGGGGTGATCCCGTCGACCGTCTGCGGGGCGAACTCCGGGATCTCGATGTCATTCGCGCTCGCCATATCGGCGATCATGTCGTTGGCGCCACCCGAAGCGCTCACGACGCCCATCCGGCGGCCAGTGGGCCAGCGGTGATAGCACAAGGCCGCCGCGGTCGTGAGCAGCTCCTCGATGCTTTGGACCCGGATGACGTTGAGCTGCCGCAGGACGGCGTCAACGACCTTTTCATCCCCGGCCACCGCACCGGTGTGCACCAGTGCCGCCTGCTGGCCGGCCGGGCTGGAACCTGCCTTGACCGCCACGATCGGCTTGCCGGCCTGATCGGCGCGGTGCGCCGCGCGGGCAAAGCCAGCCAGATCGTTGATCTCCTCGAGGAACAGGCAGACCACCTTGGTGGCCTCGTCCTCGACGAGATAGCTGATCATGTCTTCGACGGTGATCATCGCCTCATTGCCCATCGAGACGACGGTGCTCACGCCAATGGCGTGCGCATTGGCGAAGTTCGTCACCCAGCTGACCAGCGCGCCGCTTTGCAGCGCGACGCCCACCGGGCCCGCGGTTATCTGCGGCATGAGCAGCCCGTAGGGCGCCACCTGGGCGTGCGCGTTGACGAAGCCCATGCAGTTCGGCCCGAGCACGGTAATCCCGTAAGTGACGGCGCGCGCCACCATGGCACGCTCCAGATCCCGGCCCTCGGGACCGGTCTCGCGATACCCGGAGGCCAGTATGACCGCGTTTTTGATGTCCGCCGCCGCCATGTCGTCGAGAATGCCCTCAATCGCCGGGACCGGAACGATGAGGTAAGCCAGATCAGCCGGTTCAGGCAGGTCACGCAGGCTCGGCACCACGGGAAGGTCAAACGCGGTCTTCGCCCTCGGGTGCACGGGCATCAGCGGGCCGCTGAATCCCGCCCGGGCGCAACTGGCCACTACGTTGCGGGCCCAGCCGGAATTCTCTGAAGCACCGACCAGCGCGACGCTGCGGGGGCTGAAGAATTCCTGCAGCCGAGCGGGCGTGACGAGCTCGCCCAGGGCTCCGCGGCCCGGATCGGGGTCTGGCCAGGAGGTAACGGCGGCGGGATCGGGGCGGTCCGGCATGGTGTGGAACTCCTTTGTGTCGTCGCGAGCGGTTGGAGTACAGGTGGCCATGGGCGGCTTTCGTGGACGGAATTATCCGTAGGCGGGTGTCAGCTGGCCGCATCGGCTCCATGGGCGGAGCCATGACGCGTGCACCGATGATGTCGCACTGGATATCGCTTGAGCCCGCGAAAATAGTGACAGCGCGGCTGGCAAGAAACAGATTCTGCTTGGCCGTCTAATTCTTTCGGCCACTGCGGGGCAGATCAGCCGCTCAGCTGGCGGCTTGTGCTCCGCTCAGCAAAGGCCGGACGGGCCCCAGCGCGGGCAACTTCGTCCCGGCCATAGCCTCCCGGGAGGATATTCCTATTCCAGTCTGCAAGCCCGGCGAGCTCCTCGGGGGCTTCGACTGCGGTCCATTCCGTCAGGTTCGCGCGGAACGGCGCGATCTCTGAGCCGGGGTTAACCTCCATCAGCCCTCCTGGCATCCCGATGATGTGCACCAGCCCCCCCGGCCGGGTCACGGCTGCCGCGAGCAGCAACAGCCTGGCCGCAGCTGCACCAGCAGGGCCGAAGCCACTTCCGGCCTCCTGCATCGCGGTCATATACCAAGGCTAGGCTTACAATATTGGTTTTACAAGCGCGGGCTTTAGGAGACTGTCACGGGCGGTTGCTGTCATGCGGCGGTTGGGGTGTCGCTGACGGGCAGCCGGATGGTCCGGTCGCCGAAATCGGCGACGAGGTCCAGGCGTCCCCCGAGAGCCTCGACGTAGCGGGCGATGACCTCAAAGGAGGTGAACTCGCCGTGCTCGATCTGGGATACCCGGGCGACGCTCACTCCCATGGCGGTGGCGATCTGCTTTTGGCCTAGGCCTAGCTGCTTGCGGGTCTCGGCGAGTTGGTGTCCGCGCGCCTGGGCGAGCAGCTGGCGCGCGCCCGCGTCGATTTCCTCGGGGGAGACCCCGGCGGCGTGCAACTCGCGCTCGAGATCCTCCCAGTCCAGGGGGGTGCGCTTAGGCATGGCGGGCTACTCCTCTTCTTCTGTGGTGTAGTCCAGGTACAACCGGTCGGCAATCGGGATGTTCTCCTTGTGCCACCGCTGCCAGTTCCCGGCCTTGTCGCCGCCAAGAAGCAGCAGGGCGGAGCGGGCGGGATCGAACGCGAAGAGCACCCGGATCTCGGACCGGGCCGCCGAGCCGGGCCGCAGCTCCTTGAGGTGATGGATCCTGCTGCCCTGGATCCGGTCCACCAGCGGCCGACCAAGCGCGGGCCCCTCCTCCCGCAGTGCCGCGACCGCCTGAGCGACCTGGACGGCGGAGGCCAGGTCGTCCTTGATCAAGGCGGTGAACCATGCGGCGTACTCCTCGGTGGTCGCGGCCGATGAGGACACCGTGCGGGAAGTGATCCATCCTTCCCAGGATCCCGATTGCGGCGACCTAGGCGAGGCCTTCCCGCCTTGGCTCGGCAGGGACAGGGACGCGATCTTGCGACCGCCAAACTGGAGCAGGCCGTCCCCACCGGTATTCGGATGTGCCGCGGACCGCGACGCCGACTAGGAGGTCGCAGACTGACAGCGGCCTGGGTGCACCCTGGACCCGGGACGGCGGTATCAGCCGCTGTGTGACGTAGGTGCCCTGGCCGCGCATGGTGACGACTCTGCCGTGGTCGCGCAGCAGTGCGATCCGATCCGGAGTGTATAGCAAGTTCGCTATAATTCTCATATCATAATTGCTATAGCCTGCGGATGATGCTCAGTGTCGCCTGGGATGTGGATGCTCAGGAGGAATTGAGACGGGCTGCCGTCGGCGGAGCGCCGCGCGGTGATGACCGCCGTGGCGAAGCTGGAAGCCTTCGGCGACCAGCTCGGCGCGCCGCACAGCAGCCAGGTCAAGGGCAGCCCGGCCGGGATCCGGGAGCTGCGGCCCCGTGCCGGGCGCTCGCCCTGGCGGGTGCTGTACCGGCGGCTGGGAGGGACGATGGTGATTCTGGCTGTCGGGCCGGAGGCCGAGCATGACCGGCGTGGGTTTGACCGGGCCATCCGGCTGGCGGAGGAACGGCTGAAGGAGATCGAGGGATGAGCAGGCAGCTGGTCAGCAACACCGAGGTGCTGGCGGAGATGCTCCAGGACCCGCAGTTCAGGGCGGAGTGGGAGCGCACCGCTCTGGCCCGGGCGGTGGCCGAGGCGGTGATCCGCTACCGGGCTGAGCGCGGGCTGAGCCAGACCGCGCTGGCCCGGCTGCTGGGATGGCGCCAGCCGGTGGTGGCGCGGCTGGAAGCCGCTGAGCACAACCCGACCATGGACACCCTTCTCACCCTGGCCCGTAAGCTTGGCCTGCGGGTGCAGGTGGATGTCGGCCCGAAGACTGGCGTGGTCGCCAAGGTCACCAAGTCCCGGGCAGCCTGACAGTCGGCCCCCACAGCTCAGGCAGCGCGCTCTGACATTCGAACGTTAGCGTTGCTGATGAACCTGGGGGAGCCAAACTGGGAGCCAACGACCACAGGCCCAGGGACACTTCAGGCCATGTCCAGCCATTGTCACTGCAGCTTGACGGCGTCAGGCTACACCCAGCACCTTCCAGGCACACTTCGAAAGTGCCTCCTAAGCAGCAGGTCCCGCGTTCGAGTCGCGGTCGGGGCGCAAATGATGCAGGTAGATATTAATATTCGAAATTAGGCTTGTTCGATTGAGGTACTGCTCGCGGGCAATCACTCGAGCTGATACATGACCTTGCGGATGCGCAGGCCGGTACGCGTTCACCAGGCAGAACTGCGATCAAGACAGGTGCCGCGGAGCCTGCCCGCCACCAGGGAGCCAGACGGGGAGCCAACAGCATCCGCTGAAGCCGATGTACGCACGCTTCCCTGATCCGCCGCGGTCACGGCACCTGCACCGGCGGCGCCCGGGTCGCGGCAGCGCTAGCCGCCGATACCGCCTTCTCGCACGTGCTGGGCGAGGGCATCGCACCGGCGCCTCTGCGGCCGTGGAGTGATCACTGCGGTCCGCATGCAATTTTCCCCTGGCTGCCTGAGATCGACCCTGTCCGCGGCAGATGAGTACGTTGATGTCAACAACAGTTCTTGCTGGTTTGACGTACTAACGGCTGCCCCCGGTCAGGAGATCCCTGCCGTGTAGTTCTCCATGATCTCAGCGCCGGTCAGCACTCTTGGATAGATCGCCACCTCATCCAGCCCGCCGGTGAAGAAGCTATTTCCGTCTCGCGTGGCGAAACGAACGGGAGCGCTGCCATCAGCGGGCACGATGTTGTACGTGGCGTAGAGCGTGCCGGGGTCGGGTGGGCCCTTCCGCAGCACGCCATTCTTGTAGATACGGACGCCCGCCAGTGTGGTGTCCATATCTCCGGGGTCGTAGACCGCGACAATATGCATCCACTGCCCTGGAGTCAGCGCGTCCTCGAAATAGGCCCCAGCCCCTTCTCCGCCTGAAGGATTCCAGATGTAGGCGGAGATGCGGTTGGGGCGGATTGTGTTCTGGCTGTAGAAACGCAGCCCCCATTCCTCGATGCCGGACATGCCCTTACCGAACCAGTGAACGTACGGGTTGTCAGTCTCACCTGAGAAAACGAGCGCATCGGGTCGCATCCAGACCTCAACAGTCAGGCCGGCGCCACTGGTCGGCTGGCTGAACGGCTGGCTGTCCGGATCGGGCACCTCCACGTAGTCACCTGAATCAGGCCCGTTGAATCCAACGGCGGTATCCGGGTTGTTGTTAATGGCGCCCGGTTGCCCAAACGACGGATGGCCGTAGTATGTGCCGTCGTTGCCATTGCCCGACGAATCGAACGCGGCCGGACCACCGGCCTCTCCTAGACGCCAGTAGCCGACGGGCCCTTTCGCCAGGACGACCTGCCCGTAGGAATCACTGCCACTCCCGATACTCAACTACGTGGACACCCCGACTCTCATGACACCACAGCATCCTTGAGATCATCGCGACTCATCTGACCTCAAGATATCACGTCGGCCATTGCCGGCCTCGCATTCGATGTGGACGCTTCTTGATCAGGACAGATCTGGTCAGGACCCGAATGGGACTGCACCACCAAGGCCCGGCCTCGCCCACTCGATTACGGGTGGTAAAGGGTCCATGCCTCGGGCTCGTCCCGCACGAACGGATCAGGATTCGCGCTATCCCTGGTATCAGACCGGGGTGGTCAGCTAACGCCAGCTGCGGCCGCCGCCTGGTTCGCCCGGCACGGGTGGCCTGACGGGCATCCCGGGGTGGCCCACTTTGCCTGCTGTCCTGTGCTCGGCGAACCTGGCCCAGCGGGGTATCACAGCGCGCCCGTGTCTTCTCCGTAAGCTGGTGACAGCAGCCAGGCCAGCCGTCCTGGACCTGCGTACAGGACCAGCGATTGACGTTCGGAGCGGCAATGACCAACCTCACGACCATCTCAGAAGGCTCGAGCGGACAGACGGTCGAGTGGGCCCAGTATCTGCTTTTCAGCCAGACCGACTTGCTGAGCTACCGCCAGATCGACGGCATCTTCGGCCCGCAGACCAAGGCGGCCATGGAGCAGTTCCAGCGCGGCCGCAATCTCACTGTCGACGGCGTGGTCGGGCCGGCCACCTGGGCGGCGCTGGGCGGCAACAGTCCGCAGCCGCCGACACTGACCCTAGGTGCCCGCGGGCCGGTGGTCGGGAAACTCCAGACCGCGCTGAACGCAGGGCGGGGCGGCTTCGTGCCGGCCTCCGAGCCTGTGCTGGCGGTCGACAGCGACTACGGCCCAATGACCGCGGCTGTGGTCCGGGGAGCACAGCAGCAAGGAGGCATCCCCGTGGACGGCCAGGTCGGCCTCCAGACCTGGGCCCTGCCAGTAGCTGAGATAGCCTCAAGCCTTGCCTATGAGTGCGGGCTCACCGGCTCCGGCGGGCCGTGACGGCGCCGCGGATACGCAACTCACCATCCATGTATGACTGCGGCACTATCGCGATTCATGTTTACCGATCTCATTACCCCGGGATGAGTAGCAAAGGTCGCGCTGCAACCGTTTGGAATTACAGCTCGACCCAGAGCCTGGGCAGGCGAGCATGCCGAACGATGCACAGATATGCGCGCCCGTGATGCACTCTATTCGGCATGTGGGTGAGCATCATTGCACCGACGAGTCGGACGCTTCGGACTTACCTCGCGGTAGCCGCCTTGAACCTTACTGACAGCTCAACAGGCATGCGCCACGGCGGGCCACTACGGTCTTTCACGTCTATGCATCGTGCCTGGCCCCCTCGCGGACTGCGGTGCGGTTCAGCCCGCTCCCAGGAGGCTCCGCGTTCGGTCCGCGCTGGCCGAGGGGCTCCGCTCCGACGCGCGAGCCGCAGCCACGCAGCGCGCCAGCGCGTCTCGCATCGTCCGGCCATGCTCGGCGTTCAGGTGGGTCTCATACCCGTGCGGTCCAGGCGAACTGGACGGTATCGTCAGCCTTGCGGCCGTCAAGGTCATCGATGAACAGCGTCTCTATTTTCTAGGCCACCACGTATGCTCCGTCCCTGTCAGCGGGTTAGGCAAGGTCAGCATTCCTCATCGGCTAGACGTGTGATGCGAGCGCGTGTGCTAGCACATCGGAATGGCCCAGGACACGTTCCTGACCGGGAGCTGGCCGGACCATGGGACGCCGACACGGTAAGCGCGTGCCCTGGCGCGTTCGTGTAAGGGTGAAGGGAGGAGCGTGTGATGCGCACCGGAACTGACTACCTGGCCGCGCTCCAGGACGACCGGGAGGCATACATCGACGGGCAGCGGGTCCGCGACGTGGCCAGCCACCCGGCATTCGCGCCGATCGCCGCCACGGTGGCCGAGTTGTTCGACCTGGCCGCCGACCCGGCCACCGCCATGACCTATACCGCGCCGGAAACGGGCGAGGAGGCCAACCTGGTCTACTCGATCCCGCGCAGCCAGGCCGAGCTGGCCTCCCGCCGCCGTGCGATCCAGACCTGGGCCCGGCACACCCACGGCTGGGTCGGGCGCGGCCCGGATCACGTCGGCTCCTTCCTGGCCGGGTTCGCCGCGCACCCGGAGGCGTTCGCCGCCGAACCGCATGACCTGGCCGCGAACGTGGCCAGTTATTACCGCCGGCTGCTGCGGGAAAGCCTGTTCGTGTCCTCCGCGCTCATCCCGCCGCAGGTCTCCCGGGCCACCACCGCGCACGGCTGGGACGGCGAGTTCATCCAGGCCGGCGTGGCCGCAGAACGCCCGGACGGCCTCGTGATCCGCGGCGCGCTGATGCTGGCCACCGGCGCCGCGGTCGCCGACGAGATCTTCGTCTCCTGCATCAAGCCGCTCACCCCCGAGGACCGCGACTTCGCCGTCAGCTTCACCGTGCCGGTTGCCGCGGCCGGCCTGAAGCTTTACTGCCGGCGCCCTTACGCGCCGGCGGCAAGCAGCCGCTATGACTACCCACTGTCCACCCGCTATGACGAGACCGACGCGCTGGTGGTGTTCGGCGACGTGCTGGTGCCGTGGGAGCGGGTGTTCGTCGACCGCGACGTCGCCGGGCTGCGACGGCAGTTCTTCGATACCGGCGCTCACGTGCTGGGCAACTGGCAGGCTCAGATCCGGTTCGTGGTCAAGCTGCAGTTCATCCTGGGCCTGGCCCGCAGGATCGCCGCCGTGAACGGCACCGACGCGTTCCCCGGCGTGCAGGAAAGGCTCGGCGAACTGGCCAGCATCGCCTCGCTCGTTGAGGCCGCCGTGCTTGCCGCCGAATACCAGGCCGCTCCCGACCACAGCGGCCTGTGGCGTCCCGATCCCCGCTTCCTGTATGGAGCGATGGGCTTGCAGGCCGAGTTCTACCCGCGCGTCATCGCGATCTTGCGGGAACTGGCCGGCGGTGGCGTGCTGCAGCTCCCGGCGAGCGTCGCGGACCTGCAGAACCCGGCCACCCGCGCCGACATCGACCGCTACGTCCAGTCCCCGGGCCTCGAGGCGGCCGAGCGGGTCAAGCTGTTCAAGCTGGCCTGGGACGTAGTCGGCTCTGAGTTCGGCGGCCGGCACCAGCAGTACGAGATGTTCTACGCCGGCGCCCCGTTTGTCGTCAAAGGCTACGCCTACCGCCACTACGGCTACGAGCAGCACGTCGCCGACGTCGAGGCTTTCCTCGCCAGCTACGGCACCGGCCCCAGCTCCTGAGCTGTACCCACCGGAACGGAATCCACCATGGCCAAGCCCGAACACGAATACTTCCGGCCGAGCAGGTCGGCCACCCGGATGCTGCGCTTCGAACTGGGCACCGGCGCGACCCCGAACGGCGTGCAGGTACACGACTTCTGCGAAGAGGTCCACATCCTCGACGGCGCCATCACCGACCTGCGCCTGGACCAGACCTTCACCGCCGGCATGTACGTCTGCCGGCCACCCGGCATGCCGCACGGCCCCTGGCACAGCCCGGACGGCTGCCTCACCTTCGAAGTCCGCTTTTGCGCCTGACCGCCGGTGACCAGGAGGCACCGACGTCCCAGCTCGTCCCCGTGCCCGTCGCCGACCGGCCCGCCATGCGCCACGCCACGGGCTGATGGACCACCGGCGTCGCGGTCATCACCACCGTGGACCGCAACGGCCGCCAGCACGGATGACCGTCAACTCCCCTCACCTCCGTTTCCCTGGACCCGCTGCTGCTGCTGGCCTGCCTCACCGACGGCGCCGCCCCTGCCCTAGGGAACCCCCTGGCGTTCCTAGCGGCCGCTTCGGCGACCACACCGACCGCGGTCACGAACCCGTCGACCGGTGCTTCTAAACCCACGCCCGGCTGGCGGGCCGCTCACCGGTGGTCACCGCGAGAGCTGAACAGGCACTCCCGGCCATAACACTCTGCGCGGCAGATGCGGATATTCGCGCCAAGCCCTGCGATGGATAGACATGCGGCCTGCCATCAGCCTGCTCGACCTGGTCCACTTGGACACCGCCCGGCCCGCCTATCAGGTGCCCGACCGCCGCGACCAGGCGCTAACCAGAGCGGGGGTCCATCCTTTTCGGTCCTCGTTGCCTGTTTGCCGTAACGATAAGGTAACGCCCGCTCCGTACCGTAGGTCCCGTAGCACAGCGTGCAAGGAGGCACGAGAATCATGAACGAGTTCACGATCGTCACCGTCATCGCCCGTCCCGTCAATGAGGTCTTCGCCGCCATCACGGACACGGAGCGGATGCCGCTGTGGATGCCCGGGATGTCCGAGGCACCCGTCACGAGCGATGGCCTGCTCGAGGCCGGTTCCACCCTCATATACCGGGGAACCTTCCTGGGACGCGGTCTGGAGATGCCCGTCGTCTGTACCGGCCTGACTGAGAACAAGCACTTTGGCACCACGACCACCGGCGGGCCGTTTTACCTGCAGACCGATGCCGTACTGGAGCCGGTCGCCGAGGGCACCCAGGTGACGACTACGTACCGGGGCGAGAGCCGCGGGTTCTTCAAGCTCGCCGAGCCGCTCGTCGTCCGGCTGAGCAAGAAGCACTGGGAGATTGCCGCGGAGAACCTCCGCACCCTCATGGAAGACAACGCGATCTAGCGCGCGGTGCCGCCAGCCCCAGACGCCTGGCCGCCGCGTGAAGCCGCCCGGCTATCGCCATCACCTATCCACCCACGCCGGGCCGCAGGGCAACACAGGCCTGCCGATCCTGCCGGGAACCTCCGTACGCCCGTTGCTCGTCACCGCCGCCAGCATGCCCGGCGCCAGCGCGGCGAACCTAGTCCGACGAACAGCCGGCCGACCAGCGGCCCTGTCAAGGCAACTGAAGTTCCCGGACGACTTGGCCGCTGCATGGCAGCTGCGCGCAACCTGGCCCAGCGAGATCTCAGTAGAAGAGGCAGGCCATGCCGAGCGCCTGATTCAAAGCTGAGCACTCCACGCGGCAGATCCGGATGTCGTTGGGATCCTGCTCAGGTTGCTGGTCAGCGCGCGAGCCGCTCCTGGCAGGCGGTCTCGGCGATAATGGCGGCTTCCTCGGAGCACGTGGTCACGGACGCCCCCGGGCGGCCCGGGGGTCAACGCGGCGTCCAGTCCGGGTCCCGGCCGATGAAGCCGAGCATCTTGGTCTGCGCGTCAGCGTCGTCCTTCACCGGCACCCGGGCACCGTACTGCCCGGAGGACCGCATGACCTGCTCGATCGGCTCCATCCCGGCCAGCAGCCCGGCGCAGAAGTCGGAGTCGAGCCGGTCGTCTTGGCCGGTGGCCCGGGCGAGGTCCCAGGTGTGCATGAACACGTCGGCGGTGTAGAACTGGTCGATCGCGCGGTCCAGCGGCACCTCGCCGATGTGCCGGTTGCTCAGGACCAGGTCGGCGGTCGCCGGGTCGTCGAGCAGCGTCTGCACGGCGTCGCACTGTGCCTGCCACGCGCCGGCCGGGTCGTCGTCGATGCTCGGTCCGGCCGGCAGCTGTATGCCGCTGCCGGCGGCGAGGAATGAGGGGAACCACGCCGTCAGGTGGCGTACCACGTCCCGGGCGGTCCACTCGGCGACTGGCGAGGGCACGTCCCACGACCGGGTGCCCTGGACGCGACGCGTGAACACCCGGCCGATCTCCCGGTGCCGCTCGGCGGGCCGGTCAGACAGTGCCATTGGCGAGCATCTCCTCGAGCTTCGCGTAGCCCTCGTTGACCCCGGCCTCCATGCCGCTCTTGAGCCATGCGTCCCGGCTCTCGAAACTGTCCACCAGGGACTGCGTGCGCAGCCGGGTGCGGCCGTGGCCGAGGTCCTCGAACCACAGCGTCTCCAGGGCCACACCGTCGGGGTCGCCTTCGTAGGTGAACGTCTGCACGATGCGGTCCGGCCGGACCTCGTGGAAGCAGCCGCGGAACGCGTGTTCCTCCGCGTCGCTGGTGGACACGAACCGCCAGCTGCCACCGGAGCGCGCGTCCCACTGCTCAATGCGCGTCTCCAGGGAGCTCGGGCCGATCCACTGCGCGAACAGCTTGGGATCGGTGTGCGCCCGGAACAGTTGCTCAGGCGTGCCCGCGAACTCGCGGGTTATGCGAATGATCGGCACGCTAGGGTCGGCCTCGATCGTGGCTTCGGCGATGGTGCTCATGCCGCGCTTCCCTTCTGCTCGTCGTTGCTGGTCTCGGTTTCGTTCAGTTGCGCGAGGACCTCGTCCAAGCGGCGGTAACGCTCCTCTGCCTGCCGCCGGTAGCGCTCGATCCACTTGTCCATCAGGTCGAAGACCTCCGCGTCCAGCCGTACCGGCCGAGGCTGGGGCCCCGGCGGTCGGCTCACCACCCCGGCGTCCTCGAGCACTTTCAGGTGCTTGTAGACCGCCTGGAGCGAAATCTGGTACGGCTCGGCGAGCTGGTTCACGGTCGCGTCGCCGGCCGCCAGCCGGGTCACCATGTCGCGCCTGGTCGGATCCGCGAGTGCCGCGAAGATCCGGGACAGCTCGTCCGCCGCCACCGACACCTCACTCGATTGGTCTTTCAACCCATTGGTTTAAACTACGTTACGCCGCCACTCCCAGATGTGTCAACCATTGCGTTGAAAGTCCTGCTCAGCCGCTGGGTGTGGACGAGCAGGTGGGGTTGATCGTGGTTGGCCAGGTGCGCTGCCTTTACCCCAGGGAGGAGGCCAGCGCCGACCCGGGGTCGGGCATGGGTATGCGCGGCGTCACCCACCTTTGCGGCGAAGGCGGCGTTATCAAGGCGAAGCTGCTCGCCCGCCACGGCCAGTTCACCGCATCCCGCCGACGGGATGCGGAGGGGGCGCGGCTGGCCCCGGCCGGGTCACCGCTGGCCCAGACCACGGCCCATGAGGCCAGCGCCGAGGCGAGCGGCTCGCTGGCGCACCCGGGCAGGCTGCCGCCAGACTGCGTGCCGCCCTGGAGATCTATCAGGACCGGCGAGCTACGGTGTTGGCCGAGCGGGCCAGCACCGCCCGGGCCGGCCTTGCCGCCGAGCCTAGCGGTGACTGTGCGTAGCCATCTTGCCCTGTCTCAGCGGCTGGCCCTGGGCTGGGCCAGCGCCGGAGCCGGTTGCGCTGGGGCGGCTGGTGCCGGGTTGCGCCGCCCGGCCAGGGCCAGTGCGGCGAGCGCCGCGGCCGCGGCCAGGCCTGCGGCCGCGGCCATGGCGTCCGCGAACCCATGGCTGAACGCGGCCGGGGTGGCGTAGCTGCCAGCGGCGGCGAACACGGCGGCCAGGATCGCGACCCCGAACGCGCCGCCGAGCTGGCGCATCGTGCTGAACACGCCGGTGGCCTTGCCGATGTCGCTGGGCTGGACCGGGCTGACCACGGCCTTGGTCAATGCCGGCAGGGCCAACGCGAGCCCGGTGCCGGAGATGATCATCGGCAGGAGCAGGGCCGGGTAGGCCATGTGCGGGCTGGCGACCGTGGCGATCCATGCGAACCCAGCGGCCTGCAGCAGCAGGCCGGAGACCACCAGGGGCCGCTCGTCGATGCGATCGGCCAGCCTCCCGGACCACGGTGCGATCAGGAGCGGGGCTACCCCCCAGGGCAGCAGCCGCAGCCCGGCGCCGAGCGGATCCTGGCGGAGGCTGACCTGCAGGAACTGGGCCGTGAAGAATATCGCACCGGTCAGCGACGCGTTCCACAGGAAGACCGCTGTGTTGCCCGCGGAGAAGCCCCGCGAGGCGAACAAGCGCATCGGCAGCATCGGCGTCCGGGCGCGCAGCTCCCACGCGGCGAACGCCACCAGCAGGACCCCGCCGGCCGCGAGCGTCCCGGCGGCCTCGGGGCTGGCCCAGCCGGCCGAACTGCCGCGCACCAACCCCCACACCAGACCGAGCGCGGCGCCGGTGACCAGCGCCAGGCCGGGAAGGTCCAGCGGGGCACGGGGCCCGTAGCTTTCCTCCAGGCGGCGCAGCACCAGTGGAATGGCGAGCAGGCCGATCGGCACGTTCACCCAGAAGATCCACTGCCAGGCGATGCCCTGGGTGATCGCGCCACCCAGCACCGGGCCAACGACGGCCGCCAGCGCGGTCACCGCGCCGAAGATCCCCATGGCCCAGCCGCGGCGCTGCGGCGGAACGGCCGCGCTCAGCAGCGCCAGCGCCAGCGGCATGATCATCGCCGCCCCCGTGCCCTGCACCGCTCGCGCCGCGATCAGCGCACCGACGTTCGGGGCGAGCGCGCACGCCGCTGAGCCGGCGGCGAACACGCCCAAGCCGATGGCGAAGATCTTCCGCCTGCCGAACCGGTCACCGACGGCGGCCGCGGTCATCAGCAGCACCGCGAAGGCCAGGGTGTAGGCGTTGACCGTCCATTCCAGCTGACCGATCGAGGCACGCAGGTCATGGCGGATCGTGTTCAGCGCGGTCGCGACGACCAGCAGGTCGAGCACGACCATGAACGACGCCAGCGATGACAGTGCCAGGGCCCATCTCTGGGCGCGGGTCACGGCGGTCTGCCTGCTCGTGGTAATCACGTGTCCTCCAGGTCAGCGTTGTGGTGTTTGCCGCTGATTGAGACACCGCGGGAAGCCGCGAAATGACCGGTTAGTTTCCGGCCCGGCTGGTGTCATGACCGCCGAGACCCAGCGAAGGGTGAGGCGATGCGAGGATGCGATGGTGACCACGACGGCGTTGGCTCGCGCCCGGGCAGGCGACGGGGAGGCGTTCCGCGAGCTCACCGACCCCTACCGGCACGAGCTACAGGTGCACTGCTACCGGATTCTCGGCTCGGTCCAGGACGCCGAGGACATGCTGCAGGAAACCCTGCTGGCCGCCTGGCGCGGGCTTGACGGGTTCGAGGAGCGGGCTTCGATGCGCGCCTGGCTGTACAAGATCGCGACGAACCGGTGCCTGAACGCGCTGCGTGATGCCGGCCGGCGTCCCAAGGCCGCCGCCGGAGCCGGGTTCCTGAGCCCCCCGCCCGAGCCCACCCGGCGGGGGGAACCGCTGTGGCTGCAGCCCTACCCGGACACGCTCCTCGACGACGTGGCCGACGCTGCGCCCGGTCCCGAGGCCCGCTACGAGTCCCGGGAAGCGGTCGCGCTGGCGTTCGTGGCCGGGCTGCAGCGCCTGCCACCGCGGCAGCGCGCGGTCCTGGTGCTGCGTGACGTGCTCGGCTACCCCGCCGCCGAGGCCGCCCAGATGCTGGAGACCAGCGAGGTCTCGGTGAACAGCGCCCTGCAGCGCGCCCGCGCCACGCTCGGCGGCCAGCTCCCCTCCTCCGGCCGTGACCGTGCGCCCGCGCCGCGCTCGCCGCGTGAGCGCGAAATCGTCGGCCGGTTCGTGGATGCCTTCGAGGCCGCCGACATCGACCAGCTCGTCGGCCTGCTCACTGACGACGCGTGGATGACCATGCCGCCCGAGCCACTGGAATACCAGGGTCCCGCCGCGATCGCGGGGTTCTACCTGAGCCGGACCTGGTGGGGTGTGCGGCCCGTCAAGCTCGTGCCCACCCGTGCCAACGGCCAGCCCGCGTTCGGCTACTACCTCCAGGACGCGCACACCCCGATCGCGCACGCCAACGGGCTCATCGTGCTCACCCTGACCGAGGACAAGGTCTCTGCCATCACGCGGTTCGGCGACAACGGCCTGTTCCCCCACTTCGGCCTCCCCCGGACCCTCCGCAACTACCGGACGGGCGGCGCCTGACCTGCAGCCCGACCCGCCAGGTCGGCCCGGCAGGCCAAACGGCCCACGGGCCAAGGCCTCTAATCTGGCCGCGGCAGATCTGGACGACATTCAGCGCGCAGACCTGATCGGTGTGCTCCGGGTGACCACCAAGCGGTATCATGGCTGATACCATGACACGCATGGCAATGACCCTCAGGCTTACCGACGATGAGACCGATGCGCTGCGCCGCCGCGCCGAACTTGAGCAGCGGTCCATGCAGGAAATTGCCCGGCAGGCCATCCGCGAATACGTGGAGAACCACAGCCGGGCCGAACTGCTCGACCGAGTCCTCGACGAGGAATTGCCGCGCTACGCCGAGGCGCTGGAGCGGCTTGGCCAGTGATCTACCTGCTGCTGCCCGAACTGCTGCACGTCGCAGAGCGGACGCTCGGGCCTGGTTACGCGGTGCGCGACTATGGGCTGCTGGAAGCTGCACTGGCCCGCCCGCAGGCGACCGCGTTCGGCAAGGATGCCTACCCGGACCTAGATGCCAAGGCCGCCGCGCTGCTTCATTCCATTGCTCGCAATCGCGCGCTCATCGACGGCAATAAGCGGCTCGCGCTCGCCGCTGTCATCACGTTCTACGGTCTCAACGGCCGCCGGCTGATCATTACCAACGACGAGGCCTACGATCTGGTTGTCAGCGTCGCCGCCGGGGAGCTCGACAGCGTCGACGACATCGCAGCCGTACTTCAGCACGCCACACAGCCCCGCCGGTAGCGTGCAGGTAGATCAGCGGCTCCGGGTAGCGGAGTAGCCCATGCGGTTCATCAGCTCCCGCAACGTGACCCCAGTAGCCGCGGTAAGTGCCAACGCGACGGGTCAGCCTTCCTGCCATGGGTCGATCACGTCGATTCCGGTTTCCCGGAATTCTTTGGCGTTGCGCGTGGCCAGCCCCGCGCCGCGTGTCCGGCAGATGGCGGCTATCTGCAGGCTACGTACTGGCGTTACTTGACCGAGCCGGCCGTCATCCCCGCCACCAGGTAGCGCTGCAGCAGCAGAAAGCCGACGACGATCGGGACGCTCACGGTCAGTGACGCGGCCATGATCTGGTTCCAGTAGACCTGGTTCTGGGTGGCATAGCCTTGCAGCCCCACGGCCAGGGTCCGGGTCGAGTCGTTGGTGAGCACGGACGCGAAGAGCATCTCACTCCATGCCGTCATGAAGGCGTAGATGAAAACGGCCACGATGCCGGGGACCGCCGTCGGGATTATCACCCGGATGAACGCCCCCATTGGCCCGGCGCCGTCCACCTTGGCTGCTTCATCGAGCTCGAGCGGGATCGTGTCCAGGTAGGCGGCCAGCATCCAGATTGCGAACGGCAGCGTGAACGTCATGTAGGTGATGATCAGGCCGGTTCGGCTGCCGTACAGGTTGATGCCCGTGTCCTGGCCGAGGTTCACGAAGATCACGAACAGCGGGAGCAGGAACAAGATGCCGGGGAACATCTGGGTGGACAGGATCGTGACCGTAAACACCTGCCGGCCGTGGAAGCGGTACCTGCTGACCGCGTACGCGGCGAGCAGCGCCACGATGACCGATGCCACCGACGCGATGGTGCAGACGATCAGGCTGTTCTCCAGGTAGGTCAGCAGCGGGATGGTCTGCCACATGTCCACGAACGGCGAGAGGGTCAGGTGGCTGGGGATCCACCGGAATGCCCCTTCCACATCCGGCAGCGGCTTCAGCGACGCGGTCAGCATCACGTATACCGGCACGATGGCGAACAGGCCCAGGACGGTCAGTACGACTACCCGCGCGCAGCGGAACCAGGCTGGCTCACGCATGGCGTTCCCTCCATCTTCCGGCCGCTAGGTACACCCCGGTCACGAGCAGCAAGAACAGCAGCAGCAGCACGGACATGGCCGACCCTGTGCCGAAGTTCCAGCTGACGAACGAGTTCTCGTAGATGTGGATGGAGATGATGTCGGCCTGGGCCGGCGGGGCCGAGCCGAACAGGGTGAACGGCACCGAGAAGTCGTTGAAGGTCCACAGGAACAGGACCAGCAGCAGGACCCGGTTGACCGGCCGGAGCATCGGCAGGGTCACGTGCCGCACCTGGCCGAGCATGCCCGCGCCGTCGAGCGCCGCCGCTTCGTACAGGTCGGCGGGGATGCTCTGCAGCCCGGCCGTCAGGATGAGGAACGCGAACGGCCAGGTGCGCCAGATCTGCACCACCACCAGCGACCAGAAGCTGTTCTGCCCGATCAGCCAGAATGGGCGCGAATGCACCAGGTGCAGCGACACCAGCAGCTGGTTCAGCATCCCGGTGTCCCGCTGGAGCATGAAGTTCCAGGTGATGACCGAGGCGAAGACCGGCAGCGCGTACGGGATGAGGAACAGGGTGCGGACCAGGCCGCGGCCGCGGAATGCGCGCTGGGTGAAGACCGCGCCCGCCATGCCGAACACCCAGGCCACGGCGAGGACGATTACGGTGTAGCTGATCGTGACGGTGAACGAATGCAGCAGCGCCTGGCCCGTCGCTGCGGAGAAGTTGAGCGAGACCGCGTAGTTGGACACCCCGGCAAAGGGCGCGGCCTGCCAGTTCCGCAGGTAGAACAAGGTCAGCTGCAGGAAGCTGATGCCCACTCCGGCCAGCATCGGGATGATGTGGATGAGCAGTTCCAGGCCTATCGCCGGGAGCAGCAGGAGGTACGGCAGGGATCCGCGCCGCCGCTTGCGTGATGATGGCGGCGGCGCGGATCGGGTGATGACCTGCTCGACCCGGGTGGTGTCAACCACGCAGGTCAGCCTCCCAGCTGCTGCTGCGCCTGACTGAGCGCCTGCCCGATCATGCTGGCGGTGACCGTCGTGCCGGTGGCCGCGCTGGCGTACAGGTGGATGATCGCCGTGCCGACCGCAGTCTCGAACTGGGACTCCGCAGGTACCGCGGGCATCGGCGCGGCGGTGGTGTTCAGGATGCTGCGGAAGGTGTTCACGGCCGGGGTGTTGAAGGCCGGGTCGCTGTAAGCGGGCGACACCGTGGGCAGCGAGCCGTAGGTGGCGTTCAGCGATTCCTGCTCCGGCGTGCTGGTCATGAACTTCACGAACTCCTTGGCGGCGGTCAGGTTCTTGGTGTCCTTGAAGATCGCGATGTTGATGCCCGCCACCATGCTGGTGACTTTCTTGCCTCCCGGCGGCATGGGCGAGGGCAGCGGCAGCGGCGCCACGCCGATGTCGGAGGCCGGCATGCCGAGCTTGGCCAGTGATCCGGAGGCGGCCTGCCAGAAAACCATGGCGGCCTTGCCGGTGGCGTAGTCGGTGAGCGCCTCGGTGCCCTTGGAGTACTGGGCGTCACTCGGATTGGCGACCTTATCGGTCTGCATGAAATCGATCATCTGCTCGATCGCGGCCACGTTCTGCGGAGTGTCGAACGTGGGCTGGCCCGCCGAGTTGAAGAACGATCCGCCCTGCTGCTCGCTCAGCTCGAACGCCAGGTGGACGTTCTCCGGGATCTGGCCGGCCTCGAGGGTCAGTCCCCAGTGCCCGTTGGTCGTGAGCTTCTTGGCGTCGGCGTCGAACTGGGCCCAGGTCGTGGGCGGCCCGCTGATGCCGGCCGCGGCGAACTGCGCCTTGTTGTAGTACAGGCCGTAGGCCAGGCTGTAAAGCGGGACGGCCACCGGCGGCTGGCCCGCTGCCCCGGTGGCCGACAGGCTGCCGGCCAGGAACCGGCTGGAGCCGCCGATGTCGCTCATGACGGACGAGGTGAAGGGCAGGAAGGCGCCGGTCGCCTGGAGCGACGCGGACCAGGTGTTGCCGATATTGAGGACGTCGGGCCCCTTGCCGGACACGGTGGCCGCGGTGATCTGGGTCAGCAGCGTGGTCCACGGAATGACCTGGACGTTGACCTTGATGCCGGTCTGCTGGGTGAACTTCGCGATCTGCGGGGCGAGCACCTGCTGGTCGTCCTGCAGGCTGGTCCCCTGGTTGCTGGCCCAGTAGGTGATCGTCGTCTGGGCGGACGAGCCGGAACTGGAACTGGAGCTACTGCTGCTGCAGGCAGCGAGGGGCACGGCGGCCAGCACGGCGGCACATGCGAGGGTCGACAGCTTTGTCAGTCTCATGTGGCGTCCTTCCCAGGATTGCGGTCGCGGGCACACCACTCGCGGAGGACCGGGAGTTGTGTCAGATTCCCGTACTAGCGGGATCTTTTACATCTTCCTCTAAGGCGTAAATTATAGAAGGGCGGTACCGCTGTCAACGCACATCTGCCTCCGTGTCTGTTTCGTTACACCGATGCGGCACGGGCTGCGGCCGCCGCCTGCCCGGGCGACTCGCCGCTGGTCATGGCTACGGTCCCCTTATTCCAGGGCGTAAAATAGGCTGGTCCGCAGCCGCATCGTGGCGGTCACTCCGTTGAGGAGGAGCTCGATGTCCAGGCCTACCACCACCACGGTGCGCGATCTCCGGCAGAGCAACCGGGCCCGTGCGCTGTGGCAGGTGTTCCTTAACGGGCCGCTGACCCGCCAGGAAGTTGGCACCGTGGCTGGCCTGAGCCCAGCCACGATCAGCAATCTGGTCGCCGCCCTGGTGGCCGAGGGCGTGGTCGCTGAGGTTGGCCAGGAAGACTCCAACGGCGGGCGCCCGCGCGGGCTGCTGCAGGTCAACCCGGCCTACGGCTACGTCATCGGGGTGGACGTCGGGGAGACCGCGTTCCTCGCTGAGCTGTTCGATTTCGGCCTCAACCCGCTGGCCCGGCACACCTCGGTGACCGACATGACGGTGCTTGACCCCAAGGACGCGGTGGACCGCATCGTCGAGGGCATCGAAGCAGTGATCGCGGAGCGTGGCGTGCCGGAGAGCGCCATTCTCGGGGTCGGGGTCGGGGTGCCTGGGCTGGTTGAGAACCGCGAGGACGCAGTGGTGCACGGCCAGAGCATCGGCTGGGATGCCGTCCCGCTCGAGGCGATGCTGCGCAGCCGGATCGGCCTGCCGATCCTGGTTGACAACGGCGCCAATACCCTCGGCCAGGCCGAACGGTGGTTCGGGGCCGCCCGGGACACCGAGAACGCGATGATAGCCCTGCTCGGCATCGGCGTCGGGCTGTGCATCGTCAGCAACGCTGAGATCTACCGGGGCGCAGCCAGCAGCGCCGGGGAATGGGGCCACACCACCGTGGACGTAGGCGGCCGGATCTGCCGGTGCGGTGCGCGGGGCTGCCTGGAGGCCTACGTCGGAGCGGGGGCGATCGTGTCCCGCTACGAGCACCTGAAGCGACGCCGGTCGGCGGCCAGCCCGGGCGAACTTGAAGACCGGGTCGCCGTGATCATCGACGCGGCCGGCCGAGACAAGGTGGCCGCGCAGGTGCTCAACGAGACAGTGACGTACCTGGGGGCCGGCATCGCTGACCTGGTCAACCTCTTCAACCCCAAGCGGATTGTCCTGGGCGGCTGGCTCGGCCGGGCCCTGAGCGTCGCGCTGCTGCCAGAAATCCGTCAGGCCGCCGGGGGCCAGGCCCTGCGGCTGCCGTTCAGCCAGGCCGAAATCGTCAAGGCCGACCTTGGCCAGGACGCGGTGGCGCTCGGCGCTGCCACCCTGCCGATTGCCCAGCTGCTCAACGCCGGTGCGATGCGCACCAGGAGTCGCGGCAGCCGACGCCGGCTCGGTTCGCCCGTCTTCTCAGGCTGACCGTCGCGCACCCACCGGTCTCCGCTTGACGCCCACTTTACTCACGCCTTAGCGTAAGTATTAAACTAAGGATGTCCCGGTGCCCACGCCGCAGGCACACCGCCGTCCCGGTCGCTGTGCCAACCCGATGAGCAGCGCGCGTGCCATCCCGATGAACGAGGAGCAGTCGGCATTGTCTATGCGCTTTCCCCCCGGGTTCCTGTTCGGCGCGGCCACCTCCGCGTACCAGATCGAAGGCGCCGCGGACGAGGACGGCCGTGCGCCCTCGATCTGGGACACGTTCTGCGCCGTCCCCGGGGCGGTGATTCACGGTGACACCGGGGCGATCGCCTGCGATCATTACCACCGGGTCGATGCCGATCTTGATCTGATGTCCGCTATAGGGCTGAGTGCGTACCGGTTCTCGGTCGCGTGGCCGCGCATCGTCCCGGACGGCACCGGGCCGGTGAACCAGAAAGGCCTTGACTACTACCGGCGGCTGCTGGACGGGCTGCATGCGCGCGGAATTGAGCCGGTCGCCACGCTCTACCACTGGGACCTGCCGCAGCCACTGCAGGAGGCCGGCGGCTGGGCCAACCGGGACACGGTGGCGCGCTTCTGCGACTACGCCCAGGTCGTGCTGGACAGCCTGGGCGACTCGATCGGCCGGTGGGTCACGGTCAACGAGCCGTTCTGCTCGGCCATGATCGGTCATCTGGAAGGGCGCCACGCGCCGGGAATCAGAGATCTGCACGCCGCGCTGGCCGCCGCCCACCACCTGTTGCTGGCCCACGGGGAGGCCACCGCGCGCATCCGGGCCAGCGTGCCTGGCGCGCAGGTGGGGATCTCGCACCTGTTCTCCGACATTCGCCCGGCCTCGCCGTCAGCCGAGGACCAGGCCGCTGCCCGGCGGCTCGACGGGCACGAGAACCGCTGGTTCCTTGACCCGGTGTTCGCCGGGAGCTACCCGGCCGACATGCTCAGCTGGTACCAGAACCAGGTGCCGATCGACTTCATCCGCGACGGGGACCTGCGGACCGCCGCGGCGCCGATCGACTTCCTCGGTGTCAACTACTACGAGAGCAAGATCGTGGCGCACGACCCCGGCGAGCCCTATCACCAGGCCCGGGAGGTGCCGCCGGACGGCAAGCTGACCGCGGGCGGCCTGGACGTACGGGCCGCCGGCCTGGGCCGCGTCCTGCGCCGGGTGCCCGGGCCGCTGCTCATCACCGAGAACGGAGCCGCGTTCCACGATTACGCCGACCCGGAGGGCGGCGTGGATGACCTGGAGCGAGTGAACTACCTGGCCGACCATTTCGCTGCTGCGCTGGCCGCCATCGAATCGGGGGTCGACCTGCGGGGCTACTTCGTCTGGTCGCTGCTGGACAACTTCGAGTGGGCCGACGGGTACAGCCGCCGTTTCGGGCTGGTCTTCGTCGACTTCGCCACCCAGGCCCGCATCCCGAAGGCCAGCGCCCGCTGGTACCAGGAGCTCATCGCCGGCCAGGCGGATCGCTGAGCCGGATTTACCGCCAGTCAGGCCGGCGATTTCGCGGTCATCGCGGCGCTGCCGCCCAGCGCGGCTGTCCAGACGCGGCCAATACCGCTCCCGCTCACGGCTGCCGCCACAAGTCGCGGAGCAGCCAGGCGGCCGCCTTGGGCTGGCGGTCGCGGGTGAAGACTCCCTTGTGATTGCCCCCGGGCCGGTGAACCGCCTGAGCAGTGCTGAAGTCGGCGAAGTTCCACACATGCTCCCCGATGATCTCGGGAATGCGACGGAAGACGCGTACCGACATCTCGATCAAGGCCGCCTGGTACTCCTCGGACCACATCACCGGCGGGAGGCTGTGCAGCCCCGGCAGGGCGTCTGCGCCGAACTCGGTGACCAGGATGGGCTGACCGCGGTGCGCCCAAGCGCGGAGCTCGGCTTCCAGATCCCGCTCAGCAGTGGCCAGATCCCCGCTCTCGGCGTACCAGCCGTAATACCGGTTCACGCAGATCAGGTCGAACAGATCGGTCACCATGTCGGCGTCCGGCGGCGCGGTCGCCACGTTGGCGAAGCACACCGGTCGGGTGGCGTCCAGTTCCCGCACCGCAGACACGAGCGGCGCGAAATAGTCCCGGGCGGCCGGCTCAGCGGTGTCCGGCTCGTTGGCGATCGACCAGGCGATGACGCTGGGATGGTTACGGTCCCGGCTGATGAGCTCCTGGAGCATGGCCAGGTGCGCGGCGGCGGCCGCCGCGTCGATGGCCCCGGGCACGAACGTGCGCGCGCCGTGATCACCCATATCGCCCAGGCTGAGGTGGAGCCCGACGGCTGGGGCCTCGTCGATGACCAGCAGGCCGTGCCGGTCAGCGTAGTCGAGGACCTCTTCGGCGTAGGGGTAGTGCGAGGTACGGAAGGAGTTCGCGCCGATCCACCTGAGCAGCGCGAAGTCGCGGACCATCCGGGCGTCGTCGTGACCCTTGCCGCGCAGCGCGGTATCTTCATGCATCCCGAAGCCACGCAGGGTGACGGGTTTCCCGTTCAGCAGCAGCCGTGCGCCGTCCACGGCGATCGTCCTGATGCCGACCGGCAGCTGGTATTCGTCGTCTCCGTGCGTTACGTCCAGCTGGTACAGGTACGGGCCGTCCGGGGACCATGGCCGCGCAGCCGGCACGGTGAGGACGCCGCCGACGCCCGTCGCCTGGGCCACGACTGTGCCGTCTGCGTCCCGGAGCCGGACCGACGTGGCCCCCGCGCCCGCCACCTCGACCTGGTAGTTCACCTGGCCGGTTCCCGTGCCGGGGTGGAAGGCAGTGCTGACTGAGACGTCAGCGACGTAGCTGCGCGGCGTCGCGTATAGCCACACCGACCGGTGCAGCCCGGCGTAGTTGAAGAAGTCGTGAAAATAGCGCTGCCGCTTCTGGCCGTCGGCGCCGCGGGATGTGACCCCCGGTGGGATGGTCTGCATACTCAGTTCGTTACCCACCCGAATCGTCATCCTTATCGGCTCGCCGCAGCGGACATCGCCGGTCACGTCGGACTCGAACGGCGTATAGCCGCCCGAGTGCTCGGCGACCTGGACCTCGCCGACCCACACGGTTCCGTGGTGCGTGGCCGCGTCGCAGCGCAGCACGATGCGATGCCCCGCCCATCCGGCCGGCACCCAGACATCCCGCTGATACCACACGTCTCCGACGTGCTCGCGCTCCGCTGCGTCGGTCACCAGGTCGTTATAACTGGCCGGGACGGCCATCTCGCCCGCTCCGGGCAGCGGGCCCCGCCACCAGCCCTCCGTCATGCCCTCGCTGCCGGGATCGAACTTGAAACGCCACAACCCATCCAGGCGGCGGCACTCCCGGCTGCGACTGTCTCGCGGCGTCAGCATTGCCCCACTCCTCCGCAGGTTGCCGGACTCCGATCCAGCCGCCGATAATAACTGCCCGGGCTGGCCCGAAGGAACCTTTCGCCTCCGGCACCACCAGCCCCTCGGCGGCCAGTGCGATGGCCGCGAATGACCTCGAAAGCCTCAACGAGCCGAACCGTCAAACGCTCCATCGTGATCGCGTTCATAGCGTTCGATAATGGCCGGTAAGCGCACCTCGCAATCGCGCTCTCGATGAAGGCGATTGCGCACGGCGTCTGAGTTTTCGAACATTAGCCTTACTAACGACACGCCTCGGAGCCAAACGGGAAGCCAAAGGCATCCGCTGAAGTCGGCGTACTGCGTGACGCCCTCCTGGGCCGTCCGCCGCCACAGCATCTGCGCGCTGGCGGTGCACGGATCGCGGCGACGCTAGCCGCTGATACCGGTTCTCGTAGGTGCTGGGCGAAGGTATCGCAGCGGTACCCGGGCGGCCGTGGAGTGATCCTTGCGTCCCGATGCCAGCTCCTCCCCGGCTGTTTGGTCTCGACCTTGTCCGCGGCAGATGCGCGCATTCACCCGGAGGCGCGGTGATGCACAAGCCCGGCCGACTGCGGGCTGGGGCGGTACCAGGATCGCCACGCTGCCTGCCACCGGACGAGACGGCCAGGCGTGGGTCAGAAACCGGATCCCTTGGGCGCACGTCTTGCTGTCAGCCAGCCCCTCCGCTTGTGCGGTGTCTTGCCGGCGCGTGCCAGCCGCCGCGCCGCCTCGGCGCGTTCCTCATCGGTGAACAGTCCGGACCATCTCGGCTGCCCGATCTCGTGCTCCAGCGTGAGTTCTGGCCGGCCTCGCCGCACCAGCCACGGGGTGACGACGAGCATGTGATGATCGGCCAGGAGCTTCTTGGCCGCCTCGGCAGCTCCGAGGCTGTTGATCATGGCCACCCAGACATTGGGGTTAAAGCCGAGTGACCTGATCTCGCCGATCAGGTCACGGCATCGAAGCTGGAACTGGCCCTCGAGCGTCTGTTCATCCGCGGGGGCGGCGACCTCTTCGTCCGCCGCCAGGCCGTGACCGGCCAAGTCGTCGGCTCGCGCCGGGGCAAGGTGCAGGGTCCAGCCGCACCTGCCGCAGTACGTGAGCGTCATCGCGAGCCCAGGTCCGGGATCGGTCGTTTGCTGCGGGGTCACCTGTTCTTGACGCAGATTGCTGCGGAGGGGCTCGCGGCAGTGCGGACAGACCGGACCGTATGGCGAGTCCTCGCTGGTTGCATTCTCCACGGTCACCCGCAGCCTCCCCATCAAAGGCCCTGTCGGCTGGCAGGCCCACCCAGTCCGAGCATGCCCCACACACTCACCGGCCGACACCCCGAATATGTCACAAACTGGTGGGTGCAGCGCAGCCCCTTCGGGCCGGACACCAGCGGGTTATGCGCCCCGCTCCAGGGCAGAACCGGATCTCCGGACCGGTCAAGATCGGTAGCCCAATCGGAAGCGATAGTCGCGCCTACCTCCACCCTGACTGCGGCATGTGCGGGCGTTCGCTCCGGGTGTGCCGTGCATAAACCAGTCTTTTGCATAACCCTGCCAGAGCTCCAGCGCCGGAACAGATAAGGCTATTTTGAACAAGTGCTCCGGAGATGAGATCGAGTAGGCCCCGTGCCCTTTGTGTGACAGGCTGAATTGTGCGAACTCGCGGGATCGCGCGGATGAGGAAACCTCGATGAACGGATCTGCGGAGAACTGCTGATCACGTACGCCGACCCGGCGTTGGCTGCGGCGTCGGCCTGACGACGGTTACCGATCATCCGCTGCGTGCCGCGCGGTGCACGTAGCCTCGCCCGTGGGGGTTGCCTGCCGCCGGTCACCAATAATCGCACCGGGCAACCTGCCGTCACGATCGTGGCCGCTCTTTGATTCCCTCCGCGAGCAGGCCGACGACTTCAGCGATGCGGGCCGCGCGCAGATCCGGCCGGCGGGTGGTGGCGTCGATCCAGCGCAGGTAGGCCTTGCGGTAGAACTGCGCCAGCGTATCGAAGAATGCGCCCGCCGCCGGGCTGGCCGCGAGTGCCGCGGCGATATCGTCGGCGAGATCGCCGCGCTGCGGACCTTCCGGGGCCAGCTCGACGGTCACGTCATCTCCGATCGCGATCCCCATGCTGAGCAGGCGCTTCGGGGCCATGGTCAGCACCCATCCGCTATCGGCCGGCACCAGCCTGGTGCGGATCCGGCAGCCGCCGATCGTGCCGGCGACGGGATGGTCGGCCTTAGCGCCCCACGCCTCATCTGGGTTAAACGGCATCGTGATGACCGCGGTGTCCCGGGGACCGGCGGCGATGACGGCGCGGAAACACTGCGAAGCCATGACCCCCATCGTGGCATGACGGCGGCGATGGCGAGAGGTCAGCTCGGAGCGGCTAGTCCTGCGGCGCTGGTCGACAATCATCGCGGCATGAGCGGGCATTGGGGCCGGGCTGGCCAAGAGGGGAAGGCAACGGCTCCGGGTCAGCTCGCAGGGTCCGGGGCCGGCCTGGCTGGCTTGAGCAGGCGCAGGATCAGGAATCCCGGTTCCCTGCTCAGTTTCTCGTAATCCCCGGGATAGCGTTCGCGCATTGTCTGGGCTGGGACCGGCTCGATGACCTTCTCGATCAGGAATCCGGCATCGGTCGCAGCCGTGCACAGCGCCGAGAGCGGTTCACGCCAAAAGCGCACCGGCTGGTCTCCCGACGGGGTATGCCAGATATCGGTTTCCACGGTGGCATGAAAGCAGGAGCCGCCCTTGCGCAGCCAATCCATCAACGGATGCTGCGTCGATACCACAGCTGCCCCGCCCGGACGCAGGACGCGGCAGAACCCGGCGAACGCGGCTGCCCGGTCGATGGCATAGTGAATGGCCAGGGCGCACACGATCAGGTCAAAAGCGTCATCGGGGTAGGGCAGCGGCTCCCCGAGCACAGCCTGGCCGACCCGCACCCGGCCCGCCGTCTGCTTCCTGGCCAACCTCACCATGACCGGGCTCGCATCAAAGGCCGTGACCTCAGCGCCTCGTTCCAGCAGTTCACGCACGTAAAGACCCGGACCGCAGGCTGCGTCCAGGACCTGCCTGCCAGCGACGGGCCCGACCGCGGCCAGCACCGCTGGCCGGTCGTAATGAGCGTTGTACGCGCTGTCGGCCGCATGCTGCTGGAAGCTCAGCCCCATCTTGTCGTACGCATCCCACAGGTTCTCATCCACGCAGACACGATGACACATGCTGGCAACACCAGCCGGCCAGGCCAGCGCCGGCACCGAATGCCGTGCACGAGCCTGGACCCACACCACCGCCAGACGGCCACGCCGGTCTACCGGACAACAGGACCCTATGCGGCACATGTGCGGATGAATCCCCATGGATCGTGATGGGCGCATGGATGCCGCTGGCGGCGATCTCACCATCTGTCGAACCAGTTCATTGCAGAGGCGCGGATGCGCCTGGCGGGCCGCCGTAATCGGGCGCGGCTAATAGCACGCCTGGCACGATGGCGGGAAGGCCGATCCTTACCTGTCGGTCAAGGGCGTCCGCGACATCGCCTCGGGATTGATGGCCGTCATCCTGCTCGCCGTCAGATACCCACGTCCTGGGCTGGTTCGAGCTGGCAGCCAGCACCATCCCGATCGGCGACGCCATATCGTGCCGCGCAGCAACGGCCCTAAGGCCACCGCCTACGGCGTGCATGGCGCGACGCCCGTAGTGTTGCTGGCACCGCCGCGCTCCTATTCACCTGACTAGCTAGGCTGTGGAGTGATGGCTGAGACGGATCTGATCCGCACGCCTGATCAGCGGTTGCGGGTCTTTGTGAGTTCTACGCTGCAGGAACTGGCCGCTGAGCGGCAGGCAGTGCGGGACGCGGTGACCCGTCTGCGGCTGGTGCCGGTGATGTTCGAGCTGGGCGCCCGGCCGCATCCGCCGCGGCAGGTATACCGCTCCTACCTGGCGCAGAGCCAGGTGTTCGTGGGCGTGTACTGGCAGAGCTACGGCTGGGTCGCGCCGGGGGAGCAGGTTTCCGGGCTGGAGGATGAGTATCTGCTGGCGGCGGGGCTGCCCAGGCTGATCTATGTGAAGTCGCCGGCGCCGGAGCGTGAGTCGCGGCTGGCGGAGATGCTGACCCGGATCAGGGATGCCGGTGACGTGTCCTATCAGCGCTTCTCTGCCGCCGCCGAGCTGCAGCGCCTGGTCGAGAACGACCTGGCGGTGCTGCTGAGCGAGCGGTTCGAGGGGGCGCCGGGGCGGGACGGCGCCGCGGACGGGGCGTCGCTGGCAGGGGCGGTGCCGGTGCCGGCGACGCCGCTTGTGGGCCGCGACGATGACGTTGCGGTGGTGGGCGGCCTGGTGCGTGCCGAGGGTGTGCGCCTGGTCACGCTTACCGGGCCGGGCGGGGTCGGGAAGAGCAGGCTCGCGGTGGAGGTCGCGCGACTGGTGGGTCCGGGCTTTGAGGACGGGGTGCGGTTCGTTGCGCTCGGCTCGGTCCGGGCGGCCGAGCTGGTGCCGGCCGCGATCGCCGCCGCGCTGGGGCTGAGCACCTCGGGCGGTGCGCTGATCACCGACCTGAAGTCGTACCTGCGCGCCCGGCGGCTGGTGCTGGTGCTGGACAACTTCGAGCAGGTGATGGGGGCGGCTCCGGTGGTGGCTGAGCTGCTGGGCGCCGCTCCGGGCGTGGTGGCGCTGGTGACCAGCCGGATGGTGTTGCGGCTCAGCGGTGAGCACGAGTTCCCGGTGCCGCCGCTGCCGGTGCCGCCGATCGGGGCCGGCGGGGATGCCGCGCAGGTGCAGCGATGCGCCTCGGTGCGCCTGTTCGTGCAGCGGGCGCAAGCCGCGTCCGCGGGTTTCGAGCTGACCAGCGGGAACGCCGGGGCGGTCGCTGAGATCTGCCGGCGGCTGGACGGGCTGCCGCTGGCCATCGAGCTGGCCGCGGCCAGGGTCAGGCTGCTGCCACCGCAGGCCCTGCTGGCCCGGCTCGACGACAAGATGGGGCTGCTGACGGGCGGAGCACGCGACCTGCCCGAGCGGCAGCAGACACTGCGGAACACCCTGGACTGGAGCTTCGACCTGCTGTCCGCCCGCGAGCAGGACCTGTTCGCCCGCCTGGGGGTGTTTGCCGGAACCTTCGGCCTGCCCGCCGCCGAGGCCGTCGGCGCCGCTGGGCCGGCGGACCCGGGCCGGGCCGGGCACGTCATGGACACGCTTGGCTCGCTGGTGGACAGCAGCCTGGTGCAGCCGCAGACCCGCGACGGCGAGCCGCGCTTCGGACTGCTGCAGACCATCCGGGAGTACGCGCTGGAGCGCCTGCGTGACGGCGCTGACTGGCGGGAGGCGCACGACCGGCACGCGGCCTATTTCCGGGCGCTCGCCGAGCCGGCTCCAGCCGAGCTGCAAGGTCCCGGACAGCTGGCGTGGCTGGACCGGCTCGAGACCGAGCACGGCAACCTCGGCGCCGCGATGTCCTGGCTGGTGGAACAGGACCAGCTCGAGCCGGCGATACAGCTGTCCTGGGCGACATGGAGGTTCTGGTGGCTGCACGGCCACGCCGAGGAACTCGCCTCCTATGTGGACATCCTGCCCAAGAGCGAACACCTGCCGCCGCGGCAGCGTGCCCTGGCGCTGAGCGGCACCGGCTTCGGCCTCTTCGCGTCCGGGGACCAGGCCACCGCGCAGCCGCTGCTGGAGCAGAGCCTGCCGCTGTACCGCCAGGCCGGGGACATGCTGGGCGCAGCCACGACGGCAGCCATGCTGGGTCACCTCCTGGCCTTGCAGCATCAGGACGCGCGGGCCAGCGAGCTGCTCGAACGGACGCTCGTCCCGCTGCAGGAGGCCGGCAACGACCGGCTCGCCGGACCCGTGCGTCTGCAGCACCTGCTGGACGTGGCGCTCGTGTGCAATTTCCTCGGCCAGATCCGGCTCAGCCAGGCAGATCACGACCGCGCAGCGCAGCTGTTCACCGAGGCCCTGAACGCGGCCCGCAGCGCGCAAGACCGGTTCACCATCCTCGTCTCGCTCTACGACCTGGCGCTCAGCAGCCAGGCACAGGGCGATCTGACCGGCGCGGCGCAACGTCTTCAGGAAGGGGTGTCGCAGTCGGCCGAGGCCAGGGACGAACCAAGCGTCGCCTACTACCTCGAGGCGCTCGCCGCGGTCGCCATCCGGCAGGACAACCTCGAGCGCGCCGTGCATCTGCTCGCCGCCGCAGACGCGCTCCTGCAAGCCAAGGGCAGCGGCTGGCTGCACGCGCTCGTGCCCCGCGCCGCCCACGACGAACCTGTCCTGGCCGCGCTGCGCTCCCGGATGGGAGATGCGGCCTTCGGGCAGGCCTGGACCCAGGGCCAGTCCCTGGCAGGCAGCCGCGCCGTTGAGTACGCGCTAGCGGAAGCATCACCTGAACCCACCCGCCCAGCCGGCCCGCCGGGAGCCGGCGATACCGGAGCCATCAGCTAGGCGCCCGAACCCGCCGCCAAACGCGTCCCCGGGACTGCCAGGCAGGACCGCCACCAGAAGGCCCGATACGCCCGGCCGGACTTGGACCGCTCCGAATGGCTGATCTGTACCCGCCAGCGCGTTGAGGCCAATGCAAGGGAAGCCGCACATAGTCGCTTTCGGCGCGCCTGCTACACAGACCACGGGCTGAACGGACGGTCACCGCAATCATTAGGTTATTCATGCCAGCGCATAGGTATACGAGCATGCAAACGTCCACTATTCGGCAGATTCGGACTTTGATCGTGGCGGCGGTGCCCGTAGCGGCACTCAGATCATCCAGTTCGGCGTGGCGTCAGGCAGTCACCATGTTGGCTAGGTGGCGCCCCGAGCGGCCGCTACGTGAGTTCAACGATGTGTACGGATCATGATCTGTTTGTCTGCGTGCAGTTCTTGGTGGCGAGGCAGAGTCGCAGCCGTGGCCACTTGGTCTGTTCGTGTGAGGCGGAGGCTGTCACGGGCGGTTGCTGTCATGCGGCGGTTGGGGTGTCGCTGACGGGCAGCCGGATGGTCCGGTCGCCGAAATCGGCGACGAGGTCCAGGCGTCCTCCAAGAGCCTCGGCGTAGCGGGCGATGACCTCAAAGGAGGTGAACTCGCCGTGCTTAATTCAAGGGATGGCGTAACTCTAGGCTCCTCTAGGCCTGCGGATCCTCAGCTTTGCCGATACGGCAAGACGCCGGGCCTGTCGTTTAGCCTTGCGCTCAAGGCGCCTGGCTTCGCGCTCAAGGCGCCGGGCCTGACGTTCAGCTTGGCGCTCAAGGAGCTGGACCTGCCGCTTATTCCAAGCCGAAAGACGCTCGAAGGCGCTGGCCCGGTTCTCCTGACCCAGCCCTCGCAGCGCCCCCAGCACGATCGCGCCGACGATGACCCGCTCATAGAAGCGGCGGCTTCGCAGCATATGAACTACCGCGCCCAGCCCGACCAGCCCCAGCGCCGCCTTACCGCCAGACCCCGAGTTCCCCGGCTGCGCCGCCGACCTGCTGTTGCCCGCCACGATGTTGGCCAGCGGCGGCCTCCTGGCACCTTGTCCTGATTTCATCCTGCCGTTTCCCTGCCCGTAAACGCCCGAGAACACGGCTAGTGTGCCGTGCGATGAGGCTTCCTGGCATCACCCCGGACGGGGTGACCTTTCCTGGCCGGGCGGGGTTCACTCCTGCCCCGCCTTCCCGGCAGGCGTCGATCCAGTGGGGCAGATGTAACGCTAGTTTCCGCTGACCGACAGTGTTCACGCGCAGTTGCTGCCCGAGGCGGTCAACGATCCGCGGGTAGCAGCGCGAGATAGCTCTCCGAGCTGGACAGCCTGGCCTCCACGACGGTGGCCACCCCGCGCCGATCGGGGCCTAGGGCTGAAGCGTCGGGGGCTAGGCCCAGGGCCAACCACGGCTACGTGTCGCCCACGTGTTCCTGCCACTTTCGGTGTCTTCTTTGGCTTCTTCCGCTCCCAAATCCGCTGGCGCTGCCGGATCGCGAGCACGACTACGAAAGCGTCAGCACTCGGGACAGTACCGCCATCCCGGGCAACAGTGAGAAGATGTTCAGGAATCCGTAGAAGGACAATGGCCGATGCACTGCGCCGATCAGTTGCCTCGCGAGCGGTACTGAAGCCGCTGCCGTGCCATTTCGCAGACGCCACTGCGTTCGTTGTCCACCGCGACCTGCCTTGCCTCATCAACATCGGCCGGTGTCAGCAGCCCGTTGGCAAGCAGAAAGTCAGCGAGATCACGCGCGTGGCCGCGTTCTTTCCAGATGAAGCCCTGAAGCAGCTTCTTGTAGTCGGATACCGCGCCCTCCCCGCTGAGGTTCATGGCGATGACTACGTTCGTCATTGGCACCGTCTGCGGGGCGGCCAGGCCGAGGATGGCCTCCTGGTAGTAGTAGGCCATTGTCAGCCGAGCGGTGGCGTTGCGCTCGAAGTAACCGCGCACGTGAGCCACCGCGTCTTCGCTGGGCACGTTGCCCCGCCGCATCGTTTTCCCGGCTCGGGTGATCGGTTGCTCGTCACCATCCGCGGCGGCTAGATCGGCGCCGGGGCGAGCGGGCACGTCGAGCCGTAGCCGCAGGACCCAGGTACCTACGCTGACCAGCCAAGAGCCCGTGGCGAGCACAACCGGCAGCGCCTCGTAGCGTGCCGGGGCAATCGGCAGGACGTGGCGCGCCGTCCGTTGGACGGCCTCAGCGCTGATGGGTGGTGTCCCCGCTGTTAGCGGCGCTAGATATACCCGGTAGGTCGTGTCACGGCTAAACAGCTCCCAATGGTGGTGAACGTAACGAAGTCCGGCGCAGCGCGGGGCGCGGTGCAGCGTGAGATCCTCATTGCCGCTGAGCAAGCGCCGGTCCAGCCAGGTGATCTCGTCGGGCGGACAGCTCACCCAGTCGCCGCGCGCTCCTGACCACAGGAAAAGCCGACCCGTCGCCACTCAGCCGCCACTCCCGAACCACGGCGCGCCACCGCGCGCCGTCCAGTTTCGCTGTATCTAGGATGACAATTGTCGCACTCTTGGACCTCAGCTGATCTCGACGCGAGACAGCAACGCGTCCTGCCTCGTCCCCCAGCGGATCGCATCGCCGTCGCTAAGCGGCTGCTTGCCCGCCACCGGGGCTCCGTTGAGGGTGAGGCCGTTCCTGCCCTGGTTCGTGATCCACCAGCGATCGTCAGAGAAGGTGAATCTCGCATGCTGCCTGGACACTGTGGGCACGTCGGGGAGTACCAGCTCGACGGATCCGCGCCCGGCGCGGGCACCGGACACCATGGTCTCCGCCACCGACGCGCCTGTTACCAGCCGTAGCGCCGGGACACGGAGGTGCTGTTCCATGATCGTGGCCATGCCGCTGGCCGCCGTCAGGCCTGGGTCATGTTCCTGCCGAGGGTGGCTGCCGGACGCCATATTGGAAGGCTGAGGGGCGGCATACGCAAGCTCCGCCGCGACGTCCGAATACCAGGCATCAGCCATGTCGGGCCACGCCTCGACGCTCACCGGGTCTCCCTGCCGCAGGCGGTAGCGGCCCAGCGGGACGGACCCGGCGGCGATCACATGCACGTCTGCCTGGCCTGGCCCGGCGAACCGAGCCCCGTACGCGGCCGCCTGCTCTTCGTAGACCTCTGTCAGGCTCGCGCGGATCACGTCGAGATCCATCTGCTCGCGCAGCGTGGCGAGATCATCGGGGTTCAGCTGAAGTTCGACGACCTTCGGCGCGAACAGCGACCCGCTAGGTGTGACCACGAACACGTCGGACATGTGCAGCATGGCCATCCGCAGCACGTCCTGGCCGTCGCGCCACGGCCGGGAGGCCAGCTGGCGTATCCAGGGGTGATCCTTCGTGATACCCAAGGCCTTCAGGCCACCTATGCTCGCGGCGCCGAGCCCGGCGATGACGACCAGCACTAGGGTGGCGGAGACGGCGGAACCCGTTAGGACCTCCAGAACCACCCAGCCCGCCGCGACCGCGCCCACGGCAGCCCAGCGCCTCCGGCGCCGCTGCTGTAGCGGAGCGTACGCCCGTCGGGGCGCAGCGTTCCTGTTCTCAGTCATCGAGTACCATCCTCGATTTGTCCTTGACTCGTCTGTCACACATCCCATCGCCTGATCCGCCCGAATCCGCCAGCTCCGTCACCGAGGATGCGGGCATCGCCACCTGTCAGTCAACGAATTATGGGCAGCTTCCAGATATCTGGAAGCTGCCAGGAGCCGTCCCAAGCCCTGGCCAGGGCGAAACCGGAGGCTCTGGCTCGGTCGTCGTTTGCCAGCTCAATTTCCAGATTTCTGGAAAAGGCATTGAATTCGCCTGCAGTGGACTCAGTATCTCCGCGGACGGGTATGATTTGGCGGAGATTCCAGACCGAGGTACGGCCGGCAATCACGAATGGCCGTCTCATCAGATTTATGCAGATGATGCTACGGAGGTCCAGATGCGCATCGGATCGGTGCTTCTTGTCATCTGGCTATTCATCGGCGGTGTCGCCGCCGCACAGCGCGGCGATTACAAAGGACCCGTCAGCTGCAGCACAGCAAGTACGATCGCGATAACCATCATTGCCGGTCCCTTCAACTACGCGGGCGCGAATCCGGATATCAACTGCACCGTGCGGACATTATCCGAAAATTGAACCTGCGGTTCTGCATTCTGGTGACACGGCCCGGTCGATTCCTGCGGGCGCCCTTGTTAGCGGACACGCGTTCCCACGCGCGCACCAAGAACGCCGGGTCGCAGACGAGGTTGAACAGGTCACCGAAGTAGCGGGAAGGATCTTCTCCCGCCCAGCGGTGCAACTTGGCCTGCATCCTCCGTACCATGACGCTGGCCGTGTAATCATCCGGCCAGGCCACGGCGCCGGTGTTCACCGGCGCATCTTCGGACATGGCCTTCCCTCCTTGACTAACACGCTGCCGCCCTTCCCCATGTGCACGGGCTTTCCCCGGCTCGGAGTGCTACGGCGGCTCCGTCCCGCCCGCGCCTTCGGCCGGCGTCGCGCCTATCCCCGCCTGATCCCCCGAGCCGACGCGACTTTGTCGAGGCTGCTCCCGCTCCCCGGCGACCCCGGCTCAGGCTGCCTCCAGCTTCACCCCACCGCTGCGACGGCGAGGAGATGGACGGTCTCTCACCTCCATCCGGAACGCCAGCACCTCGTGGCGCACCCACATCCGTGCCATGACGAAACAGGCGCTCAGCCAGGCCCAGGTCACTGCCGCCCTGGGTCTCGATGATGAGCCAGCCGAGATGCTGCGGAGTCGAGCCGCGAGCGGGCTCGGGTGATGCGGCGATGCCGATGCTGGACAGGCCCGCGACGGCGAGCAGGATGCGGGCCGGGACCCACGGCTACTGTCCCGAACGCGTCTGAATTAGTATTGACGGACTATATTACCTTCAAATATAGTCTGTCGATATGAAGTTGCCGAGCTGAACCGAGCAGACGAGGTGAGGGGCGCACAACGCAAACCACCTTGGGAGGCAACACAATGCAACTAGGGAAGCTGGTGCGGCGGATTACCCATCGCCGCTGCACTGTCGCTTATGACGTCTGGTGGGGACCGGTCGAGGTCATCGCCGGCACGCCACGGCACGCCGCGGTTACCGCGGCCGACGTTGATCAAGATTCGATCGACTCCGCTGAGGTGAGTCTCGATCAACTCGCTCGGTCACCGTTGTCCCCGGATTTCACGACGATGCCGGTGTCGCCGGCATGACAAGCGGCGCGCTGATTGTCGCCGTACCTGCGTCTGTCGGGGCCGCTGCATCCTTCGCTGTCGCCAATGTGGCGCAGATGCGCGGCGCGCGGCGATCGGAGACAACCAGAACGCTCGACCCTCGCCTCCTCGTCCACCTTGGGGCCGACCCACTCTGGCTGGCCGGTCTCGGGGCATCGATTATCGGCTTTGCGCTCGAAGCCACCGCACTTGCCATCGCACCGGTGGTCCTCGTTCAGCCGCTCATCGTTGCCGAACTGCTGTTCGCGCTTCCCCTTGCCGCAGCAGTCGGCGGCAGTCGCCTCGGTCGACGTGAGTGGACTGGTGCAGTTCTGGTCGCCCTCGGCCTCATCGCCTTTGTGGTCATCGTCCGGCCAACGGACTCGGCCGAGTCGGCATCGTGGAGAACATGGCTGCTCATTGGGTGCGTGATCGCCGCCGTCGTTGTGCTTCTCCTGCGCGCCGGTGAGCGCAGAGGTGGTGTGAAACGAACGAGCGCGTTCGCCGCTGCCGGGGGAATTTCGCTCGGCCTGCTGTCGGTGCTCACAAAACTGACGATGCGGGACTTCGGGAACCGTGGCCTCGGTGCATTGGCGACGCTGGCACCGTGGGCAGTGATCGCCGTCGGCATCTTCGGTCTCTGGCTGGCACAGACCGCGTTCCGCGCAGGTCCCCTCGCGGTCTCGCTCCCCCTTATCGACGTCGGTGAACCGCTCGTTGCCTCGCTCGTCGCGGTGATGGCGTTCGGCGAGCGGCTCGGCAGCCTCACCGTCGCGATGTCGACAGGACTGGCCCTAGCCGGGGGAATTGTTGCCGGCGGCGTCATCCTCCTCGATCGCTCACCGCTCGTACAGGCCGCCCAGGCGCGACTCAGCCCCGCCGCCGCGATTGAGCGTGGCCCTTCACGAGTGAGCCGAACTCACCAGGACGGCGATCTGAGCCCTGCGCGCAGCTGCGCACCGCGCCGGCATGGTTGCGACGCACAGCTTCCTCCCTCGCGGTGGGTCACTCCACCATCTTCAATACAGACGAAGAACACGGAGCTCTGACCTGATGCGGTCCGCCGATTCCCGGTATTCCGCGAAGGCGAGACGCTCCGAACGACCCGACGTCGCCCGGTCGGGCGGGTACGGCGGCGACAACGGGAAGGCTCGAGCGAACCAAGAACCTGCAGCACGGAGCCGCGGACCATCAGTCTCTCCCGAACCACGTGATCGAAAGTGGCGTGCCCCCGTGGTCAGCTACATTGAAAAACAATATAGACTTGCTATACTATTTGCCATGAGGAAACCATGACGAAACAGGGTGCTTCCATGCCACGAAGCCAGCGAGCTGAGCAACGAGCTGCCACCGGGATCGCTCTGTACGCTCTGGTCATCGAGGCGGTGAGGCGAATCCCGCGCACGATGAGTTTGACCTCCCTGTCGACGCTGTCCACGTTGGAGCGGACTGGTCCGCGGCGGATCACGGACCTGGCCGTCATTGAGGGCGTGACGCAGCCGTCGATGACCACGCTGGTCAAGGTGCTGGAGCGTGACGGGATGGTCGAGCGTCGAGGAGACCCGAACGACGGGCGCGTGGCGCTTGTGGCTGTGACCACAGCTGGAGCGGAGCTGGTCCGCACACGGCGGCGAACAAACGCCGAAGCGTTCGCGCAGTTGATCGACAAGCTCTCCGACGAGGACGCCGCGACCTTGGCCGCTGCGATCCCGGCCCTCGAGCATCTCCGGGCGCTCACCGAAGGATCGTCCCGCGCTTCAGGACCTCGAGAGGAGACTGCCCAGTGAGCGGCGCCACCACGCAGGTCAGCCCGTTCCGTCAGCCCAAAGGGGTATGGGCCGTCGCCTTTGCTTGCGTGGTCTCGTTCATGGGTATCGGTCTGGTCGACCCGATCCTTCCCGCCTTGTCGAGCCAGCTGAAGGCATCACCGAGCTCGGTAGAGCTCCTGTTCACGAGCTACCTGGTCGTCACGGCGGTCGCCATGCTGTTCACCGGGTGGGTGTCGAGCCGGATCGGTGGCAAGCGCACGCTCATCGCCGGGCTCGTCCTGATCGTCGTCTTCAGCGCGCTCGCGGGATCCTCGGACACGATCCACGGGATCATCGGGTTCCGGGCGGGATGGGGCCTCGGTAACGCGCTGTTCATCGCCACCTCGCTGGCGGTGATCATCGGGGCCGCATCAGGCGGGTTCTCCGGGGCGATCATCCTCTACGAGACGGCCCTGGGGATCGGAATCGCGCTCGGCCCGCTCGTCGGTGGCGAACTGGGAGGAATCAGCTGGCGGGACCCGTTCTTCGGCGTCACCGTATTGATGGCAGTCGCGCTCGTCGCCACCATAGTGTTCGTCCAGCCGACACCACTTCCGGCCCGACGCACCTCGATCCTTGAGCCGCTCAGGGCCTTGCGGCACCGGGGCCTGGCGACGATGAGCGCTACCGCCTTGCTCTACAACTGGGGATTCTTCACCCTGCTGGCCTACACGCCGTTCGCGATGCACCTCGGGATTCACCAGCTCGGCTATGTGTTCACCTGCTGGGGGATCCTCGTGGCGATCTTTGCCGTCTTCGTCGCACCCCGAGCCCAAGCCCGCCTTGGGACACCGCGAGCGCTGTACATCAATCTGGCTTTGCTGGCGATCGACCTCGTCGTGATCGCAGCGTTCACCTCATCGAAGGTGACGCTGATCGTCGCCGTCATCGTCTCAGGCGCGTTCGTCGGGCTCAACAACACGCTCACCACCCAAGCCGTCATGCTCGTCGCCCCGGTGGAAAAGCCGGTGGCCTCGGCTGCCTACGGCTTCGTCCGGTTCATCGGCGGAGGCCTGGCCCCGTTCGTCGCCAGCAAGCTGGCCACCGAATTCAACGTCCATGTCCCCTTCTACCTCGGTGCGGTCACCGTCGCAGCGGCGATCGCCGTGCTGGCCACGGGCCATACGCTCCTGACCCGCGCCGAGCGCGGCCCGGCCGAAGAGCTGACGGTGCCAGATTCGACCGCCCTGAGCCAGGACGGCGCGATCGCGTCGTCGCACCTGGAGCCGGTCGTCACACGATCGGTGCAACGGGACGAGGGCCGGCCGATCGTGGCTGCCATCGGTGCTGGCTCGCGTGCTGACGGCGTTACGGACGCCGCGATCGATTTTGCTCGGCTACTGCACCGGCCCGTCGAGATCCTTCATGTCATCGAGACCGACGTCCTGGAGGAGCTGGCCATCGACCTCGAAACACTCGACGCAGCCCGGGCCGTCGTCACCTTCCACGTCGACCGACTCGGCAAGGCTGGAGTTTCCGGGGCCGGTCATCTAATCCGGGTCGTCGGTGGGCACGGTAACGCGGGGCATCACATCGCGGAATTTGCCGATTCGCTGCACGCCGAGATGATCATCATCGGCACCCCAGGTGACAGCGAGATCACTGAGATCTTTGATGCCTCATTCACCAGCGAACTCGTCCACCATGCTCGTTGTGCTGTGCACATCGTCGCACCGCCCGACCAGCACAAGCTATCCCGAGCGGGCTCGATGGCGCGCTGAGCACGGCGTCATCGATTTTCACACCACCTACACGAACAGCCAGGATAAGGAGTCGGCAATGGTGCAGACAGAAGCCCAATCCGCAGTAACCGAAGGCAGCCGTGAACTCATCGACGCCCGAGCCCTCGGACTTGCCGCGTTCGCGGCGACAACATTCGATGGCGCTGATCTGCGCGCTGTCGCGAGCACGCCTAGCGGAATAGGCGGAAGGGAGTGGTTGTGATGCCAACAGGGAGCACGAGCAAAGCCCCCCGGGTCGTGGTCGGGGTCGATGGTTCTCCGTCGTCGCGGGCGGCCCTGCGCTGGGCGGTCGGGTATGCCGTGCTCATCGGCGGCACCGTGGACGCCGTCATGGCCAGGCAGGTTCCGGAGACCGACCTGATTGGCGGCTTCGGCCAAACGCCCGCCGAAGTGGATGACGAGGGGGTCATTGCGGACGAAGTGCGGCAGGCTCTGGACGCGGTAATCACCGAAGAAGTAAAGCCAGATGACAGGAGCCGGATAACGGCCCGCGTCTTCGAAGGTCATGCGGCGGCGGCTTTGCTGCAGGCCGCGGACGGCGCGGAGCTGGTGGCGGTCGGCCACCGCGGCCTCGGCGGCTTCGCTGAGGCGGCGCTCGGCTCGACCGGCTACTACGTCGTGTATCACGCAAATTGTCCGGTCCTGATCGTGCGCGGCGAGCCCAGCCGGGTCACGTCATAGCTACGTCTTCCAGTGACATCCCTCGGCACGACTGGACGTAGGGAAGGCACGTATGGACGCCGACAGCGCGATCCGCTTCCGGCGTGTGACCCTAGGGCTCCACGACGGCTGAATACCGCCTCGGCCTGGGTGGGGCTGGGCCCCACCCAGGCATCGTGGCGCTTCCCTGATCCGCCGCGGTCACGGGACCTGCACCGGCAGCACCCGGGTTGCGGCCGTGGAGTCACTGCGGTCCGCAGGCCTTCTTTTCCCTGGCTGCCTGAGATCGACCCTGTGCGGGCAGATGCGGATCTTCGCCGAAATGGTGGCGTGAATATGCCGGTCGGGCGGCAGGTTCCTGGGTTGTCCCGGGGGCTTTGCTCAGCGGCTGGGCCGCATGAGGGCGGCGGCTAGTTCCTGCCGGCTGCGGACGCCGAGCTTGTCGAAGACCGCTCGCAGGTGCTCCTGGATGGTGTACTGGCTGATGGCCAGCTGGCCGGCGATCTGCTTGGTGGAGTATCCCCGCAGTACTAGCGCGACCACGCGGGCTTGGGCGCCGGTTACGCCGTGGCTGGCCAGGATCAGGGACGTCAGTTCGCCGGGTCCGGGTTCCTCGAGGATCAGGACGGTGGACTGCTGGCTGCCGCCGTGCAGCGGTGAGGCGTGGACGGACAGCCAGTCTCCGCGGACGGTGCGCAGCCGCACGGCGGGCGCCGGGTGCTCCGCGGCGTGGCCGGCCGCGGCGAGCAGGGGCAGCGGCAGCTGGCATGAGCTGGGCCAGTCGCTTTCTGGGATCTGCGCGAGCCACTGCTCCGCCGCGTCGTTCACCGAAGTGACCGAGCCGGATGCGTCGAGGATGACCACTCCGTGTCCCAGCGCCGGGTGAGGATCGTGGGCTTGCCCGGCCAGCAGGGCCCGGCGGAGGCCCTCGGCCACGTGCGGCGCGATCCTGGCCACGATGCCGCGGTCGCGTGCGGAGAACCCGGTGGCGCCGGCCTGCCGGTGCAGGCACATCACTCCCCAGCACGCCTGCCGGGTCCGCAGCGCCACCCGCAGTTCGTCGCCCAGGCCGAGTGGCCGCATGATGGCCGCATGCCGGGTGCTGCTGTCCCGGTCGCCGCGGGTGGCCTCATCCAGCGTCCGGGCCGGGTCCGGTCCGGCGGCGAGGTCGGTGAACCGGTTGACGTCATGCCCGCCGAGCTCGTTGGCCAGGAAGGCGGGCGCCGCCTCGATAAGCGGGTCTTCGCTGATTGCCGAGGTGAACAGCAGGGTGGCCGGGTCCACGGTGGCGACGAAGGCGGCATCGACCCCGGCCAGGGCCTTCAGGCGGGCGGCGACCTCGCGGCGGAGCGTAACGTCGTCCAGGCCGACGTAGCAGCGCTCGATCAGCGCTTCCACTCGGCGCTGGAGGGGTTCCGGCGGCATAACCCCACGGTACGGAGCCGGCGGCCCGGATAACACCCCAGGAAACTGGCATGGTGACCGTCGCGCGCAGGGCGCAGCCTGGGGCCATGACAACCTTCGGATTGCACCTGACCAGTTACCCAGGGCCGGACGCGGACGGCTCGATCGCCGCATATACGCGAGACGTCGCCGCGGCAGCCGAGCACTCCGGCGTGTTCGGCGCGCTGTGGCTCACCGACCACCTGCACAGCCTGGGCCCTGGGGGCCCGGCAGCCCCGGTGCCGGAATCGCACCTCGTCCTGGCTGCCGCCGCGGCTCACACCCACCGGCTTGACCTGGGCCTGCTCGCCGCCTCAGTGGTGTACCGGAATCCGGCGCTGCTGGCCAAGATGATCACCACGCTCGACGTGCTGTCCGGCGGCCGGGCCATCCTCGGGGTCGGCGCCGGGCACCCGCGCACCCAGGACGAAGCCGAGTCCTACGGCTACGCCTTCCCGCCGGTCCACGCCCGGATGGAAATGCTCGACCACGCGCTGGAGGTCATCCGGTCCATGATCGGCGCCACCCCCGCCGGCGGCGCCCCGCCGAACTGGCCCCGGCCGCTGCGGCCTGGCGGCATCCCGGTCCTCGTAGCCGGCAGCGGCGAGCAGCGCCTGCTCCGGATCGCGGCCAAGCACGCCGACATGATCAACTTGTCGCTGCCCTCCGGGGACAGCCTCGCCCGTATCCCGCACAAGCTCGACGTCCTGCGCCAGCACTGCGTAACCGTCGGCCGTGACCCCGCGCAGATCACCGTGACCTACAAGGCCACGATGGCGGTAGCCGAAACGCGAGAGCAGGCCCGGGCGGCGTGGGACCGGTGGGCCCCGTCGTTCGGGCTAGGTGAGCCCGGCCGCCGAGGCAGGAGCGTTCGTCGGCGAGCCCGCCGAAATCGCCGGCATGGTCCGGCCCTTCCTCGACGCCGGCATCGATCACCTTGTCGTGGAGCTGGCCGACGGCGCCGGGCCGGAGTCCATCGCGCTGGCCGCTAAGGCACTCGCCCCGCTGATGTAACGCGGGAGCAGGCACCCGACCCTGGCAGATGCCGCATACCACGGCACACCGTCAGCGGCCGCCATTCTCAAAACAGCCGAGGTAATCATGTCAAATGACGACAATAAGGCGCTCGTCCGCCGGTTCTACAGCGAAATCGACCAGGGCAATCTGGACGCCATCGATGAGCTGGTGGCCGAGAACTATCTTGACCATTCACCACCGCCCTTTCCCGGGATCGGCCCCGGCCGGGAGGGTCTGAAGCAGTCATTCCGTATGTTCTGGGACGCCACGCCCGGCCGGCATGAAATCGAGGATCAAGTCGCCGAAGGCGACAAGGTCGTAACCCGGCTCACCGCCTACGGCGTACACGAACGAGACCTTCCCGGGATCCCCGCTACCGGCCGCCAGGTCACGATGACCGGGACAGCGATCCACCGCATCGAAAACGGCAAGATCGCCGAGAAGTGGTCCGACAAAGACACCCTGGGCCTCCTGCAGCAACTTGGCGTCCTGCCGAAGCCATAGCCAACGGCCACCGACGGCCCCGCAAGCTCTCCGAGGCATCCATGCCTCCCCATCGCAGCCCTTAACTCGGCCGCATGCGCCCCGGCGATGCCGGTCCGAACGGCGGGCCGCCCGGGCAGGCTACGCCGACGGCAACACCAGACCCGCTACCTGGCACGCAGAAAGACAGCACCGTGGAACTGATTATCATGCTGCTCGCCCCGCTCCCCATCGGCTACTTCATCCGCAACCGGATGGCGGCCTACCTGGCCTACGTCGCCCTGCACTCGTTCGTATTCACCTTCCAGAGCACCACCCTGCTCAAGGAATGGAACGGCGGCGACTACTCGGCCTTCGTCAAGAACCCGGCCGCGGTGGACTGGTCCTACGGCCTCGTCAACCTGCTCATCTTCGCCGCAGGCCTCGGCCTGGTCACGCTCGGCTCCTGGCTGCGCGCCAGGCGCAGGCGCCCAGCCTCGTCCGCGGTCAACGCCGCCGAGTGACAGATAGTGGCCTGGTCCGCCTAGCTGCCTCGCCACTTCCGGGTGACCTCGGCGACGGGGCCCACCCGGACCTCAGAACCAGGAACGCGCGCGGCGCCCTCCTTGAAGTCCTGATCGTAGTTCCTGCGTGTCTTTGCCCTGGGTTCACCGCTGGAGCTGAACGGGCCGGGCGGCCGGTACGTGGGTAAGGGTGTAAGGCGGCGGGCCGCACTACTTTCCGCAGTGCCCTGCCGCTGGGATTGACTGTCGCGACGGCCCGAGCCGGGCAGGGGAGGCGCTATGCGGTTAGCGACGAACATCCTGCCTGTGCCTTCTCCTGCAACCTTGGCCGTACGCGGCGAGCGATCTCAGGTGTCAGGAGGAGGACATCATGCAGCATGCTCAATCGCGCACCCGGTCACGAAGGTGGATCGGGCGGGGCGCCCTGGTGGCGCTGGCAGGCGCGGCCGGGTTCGGGATTTCACCCGCGCTGCCCGCGCTGGCCGCTACCTGGTCGTCGCCGGTCTCGCTGCCCGGGTCGTGCGGCAACTCGGTGGCGGTCAACCAGGCCGGGGCCATGGCGGCCGGCGGGACCTTCACGGCCTCCGACGGCACCACGCACGTCCAGGTCTGCACCAGCCCGAACGGGAAGACCTGGCAGGCGACGGATCTGGGCCAGGGCGGCAATGCGCCGAGCTCCGGGCACCGCATTGTCGAGGCGGTCACCCCAGCCGGCCAGACGGTCGCGGTGTGGGGAAACTGGCCGTGCCAGACCTGCACCGCCATGCTGGAGGCGGCGGTGCATCCGGCCGGCGGCAGCTGGAGCACCCCGGTCACCCTCAGCACGAGCCTGGATCTGTCCGACGGCGGGCTGGTACTCGGCACAGATGGGGCCGGCAACGTCATCGCCGGCTGGTCCACGAACCCCGGTGATGCCACCGACGCGGTTCTCCCGGCGGGCAGCAGCAGCTGGGGGCCGGCCACGACCCTGTCGACCGAAGGCAGCGTGGGCCAGGCGCATAGCCTGAGCCTGGCCGTCAACTCGGGCGGAAGCGCGATCATAACCTTCAACGGAGGCCTCAACAACCTCTGGGCCGTCTCCGGCACCGTCACCGGCGGGTTCTCCCCACCGGTCATGCTCGCCTCCGGATCCGGATCTAACAAATACAACCCGATCGGGACCTCGGAGGTCGCGCTCAATAACGCCGGGCAGGCGTCGGTCGTCTGGTCGGTGTTGGACGGCCACACCGGAGTGCTGACCCGGTCCCCGTCCGGGGCCTGGAGCGGTGAGACGGTACTGACCACCCGGACTGCCCCCACGATTACGGTGTCCACCGCGATCGACGGGGCCGGGAACGCGATCGCCGTGTTCGGCTCGTCGTACACCTGGGATCTGGCTGGCGGCAGCTGGAAGACGCCCGCGTCGCTTCCGCCCGGATCATCGGGCGGGCTGGCCGTCGCTGACCAGGCCGGCACCTTCGTCTACGCCGACACCACCGGCAACGCGTTCACCTTCACCGCCGGCGCCGCCAGCTTCGGTACCGGCAGCGGATCACACACCAGCCTGGGCGACCTGAAGATCGTCCCCGGTCAGGCCGCCATGCTGGCCTCCGACGCCGTATCAGCCGAGCCCGTCAGCTGACGCCCCGTGCGCCGAACGGCGTATGGCGCGTCCTGGCGTCTGGCCGGTTAGGTGCCGTCGCCGCGTCGGTCGCAGCGGGCGTCGGGCCGAAGATGTGATGAGGGCACTATGGCGCTGGGTTGAGGCCGGTGGCGGTGAGCAGGTAGGCGTCGCGGTCATCGGCGCCGCCGGTGGCAATGTCGATGATCGCGGTGCCCACCTGCTCCGGGGTGAGCGCCGGGCCGAGGCGGTCGAGGAAGGCGGGGATACCGGCGCCTTGCCGGGCGGCGTAGGCGGCTACTGCGGCCGCGCCCAGGTCTGTTTCCGGGGTGAGCTGCGGCAGAACGGAGGTGAATCTGATGCCGAGTGCGTTCCGGCCGGACTCCGCGGCGGCGTAGGACGCGATGAACCGGATGGTGGCCTTGGCTCCGGCGTAGCCGCCGGAAAGTGGCGAGCCGTTGATCGCGGCTCCGCTGGAGAAGGCGATGACCGCGCTGCCCGGCTCCAGGGGAAGCAGCAGCGCCTCGCGAATCCAGTTGAACACGTGCTGCACGTCGACTTCCCAGTTCCGGCTGAAGGTCTGCCAGGTTTGCCGGTGGATCGGCCGCATCAGGGGAGCTGCCCCGGCATTGAGGACCAGCGTGCGGGGGCGGTATTTGTCGAGGAGCTGGCCGGCGACCACGGGGTCGGCGGCGTCCGCGGCGACGGGGGTGAAGGTGCCGCCGAGTTCTGCGTGCAGCTCCTCGAGCCGGCCGGGGTCGCGGGCGACCCCGGCGACGTGCGCGCCGTGCTTGGACAGGGCGACGGCGATGGCGCGGCCGAAACCCCGGCTGGCGCCAGTGACCAGTGCTGTCGTTCCGGAAAGTTCTTGCGTTGGCATGCGGGACTCCCTTGTTGCGTATGAGGCGGTGGCTGAGTTAAACGTCGGCGGGTGTTAGCTGAGGCTGCTGGGATGTACGGGCGACCGCCGCGGCCAGCTCGTTGCGGCGGACCAGGAGGTAAGTCACCGGGACCGCGGCCAGGCCGATGGCGCCGCAAGCCCAGAAGGCCCATTGGAAGCCGCTGGTGAGTGCCGCGGCTGGTGCAGCGCCTTGGTGGAGCAGGGTGCTGGCGTGGGTAGCGGCGATCGTGGACGCTATGGCGATACCGATCGCCCCGCCAAGCTGCTCGGAGGTGTTGATGAGCCCGGAGGCCAGGCCGGCCTCGTGCTCGGCGACCCCAGCCAGGGCGGCGATCGAGACCGGGATGAAGGCAAATGCGGTGCCGACCCCGACGATGAAGAACGGTCCGGCCAGGCTGGCCCAGAAGTACCCGTGCACGGGTACCTGGGTTGACCACAAGATGCCGCCGCCGATCATGGCCATGCCGGCCGCCATCACGAACTTGGCCAAGCCGCGGGTGACCAGCGCTTGCGACAGGCCGGCGAAGGCGACCGAGGTGAGCGCCATCTCCAGCCAGGCGAGCCCGGCCTTCAGCGCGGAGTAACCGAGCACCTGCTGCAGGTACAGGGTGCCGATGAAGATGTACGCGAAGAAGCTGCCGCCGAGCAGCACGCCGACCGCGTTCGCGCCCGCCAGCGTCTTGTTCTGGAAAATCCGCAGCGGCATCAGCGGCGCCTCCACGCGCGTCTCGATGACCGCGAAGGCGGCGAGCAGGGCGGCGGACACGGCGAGCAGCGTCACCGTCCTGGCGGTACCCCACCCGACCTGCGGGGCGGTCGAGATCGCGTAGACGAGCAGCGACAGCCCGCCGGTCACCGCGACCGCGCCGAACGGGTCGTAGCGCCGGCGTGCCGTGGCGAGCCGGCTCTCCGGCACGACGCGCGGGGCGAGCAGCAGCGCCGCGGCCCCGATCGGGACGTTGAGGAAGAAGATGTACTGCCAGCCGACGTACCGGGTGAGCAGACCGCCGGCCATCACCCCGACGGCCGCGCCGCTGGCCCCGATGGCGCCCCACACGCCCAGTGCCTTGTTCCGCTCGGCACCTTCGGGGAACATGTTCATCACGATCGACAGCGCCGCCGGCAGCACGATCGCCGCGCCGAGCCCCTGCAGGAAGCGCATCGGGATCAGGAACGAGTCCGCTGTGGCCAGCCCGCAGCCGAGCGAGGCCGCGGTGAACACGGCCAGGCCGGCCATCAGGATGCGGCGGCGCCCGAGGAGATCTGCGGCGCGGCCGCCGAGCAGCAGGAACCCGCCGAAGGTGAGCGCGTAGCCGGTGACGACCCACTGCAGGCTCGATTCCGGCATGTGCAGCTCGCGGCCGATGGTCGGCAATGCGACGTTGACGATCGCGAGGTCCGCGACCGTCATGAAGAACGAAACAGCCAGCACCGCGAACGCGCGCCAGCGATGGACCTGATTCGGCCCTTGACCCTCCTGGTACGCGATCGCGCCTGAAACCTGGCGGATTGACATGCGGGCTCCCTGATGTATGTGAGGCGGGGCCTCATCTGCATTCACCTCTACAGACCCGGGACGCGCGAAAAACTGACCGGGGACCCGCGGGGCAGATAATGCGCCACCGGCCGGTTAGTTTCGTGGCCGGGCCGGGTCTGTACCAGTGACGGCGCAGCACGTGACGCCCGGAGGGAGCAGCTATGGCAGTCAGCGAGGATTTCGCGCGTCTGACCGACCCGTTGCGGCCTGAGCTGCTGGCGCACTGCTACCGCATGCTGGGCTCGGTCCACGATGCCGAAGACCAGGTACAGGAGACCATGATCCGGGCCTGGCGGTCCTACGCGGACTTCGAGGGGCGCTCGTCCGTGCGGACCTGGCTGTACCGGATCGCGACCAACGCCTGCCTGCGCGCACTGGAGAACAGCGGCCGCCGGCCATTGCCGTCCGGCCTTGGCCGCCCGGGCGAGTACCCCGAAGCTCCGCTGGCCGCGGCGCGGCCGGAGGTCGCGTGGCTGCAGCCCATTCCCGACGCGCTGGTCAGCGCCGGGTCCGCCGATCCAGCCGAGATCGCCGCGTCGCGGCAGGGCACGCGGCTGGCCCTGATCGCCGCCTTGCAGTATCTGCCCGCCCGGCAGCGCGCCGTGCTGATCCTGCGCGACGTGCTGCGCTGGCGGGCCGCGGAGGTCGCTGAGCTGCTCGGCACGACCACCACCGCGGTGAACGGCATGCTGCAGCGCGCCCGGGCGCGGCTGGAGCAGGCGGCCCCCGACCAGGACCAGATTCACGAGCCCGCCGACCCGGCCGACCGCGCCCTGCTCGACAGGTTCGCCACCGCGTTCCAGAACGCCGATGTCACCGCGGTCATGCAACTGCTGCGCGAGGACGCCGTGTTCGAGATGCCGCCGGAGGTGACCTGGTTCGCGGGCCGTGAGCTGATCGGGCGCTTCCTGCGGTCCCAGGTCCTCACCGAACCCGGCCGCTTCCAGATGTTCCCGGTGGCCGCGAACGGCCAGCCCGCGCTGGCCGCCTACATTCGCGGCCACGACGGCGGGTACCACGCACACTCGATATGCGTGCTCGCCATCGCCGCATCGCACGTCACACGGGTCATCTCGTTCAACGACCCGGGCCTGTTCGCGACGTTCGGCCTGCCGCAGACCGTCCGGACTGCCGCGGTCCCGGTACCGGGCCGATGACCCCGGCGGCCCTCGAAGTCGGGTGGCCCGGCGCTTTACCGTAACGGTCCCGTATCGCTGCCTTCCTATGGTTCTTGGCAAAGGAGTTCTGGCGTGTATCACGAGCCAGGCCCGGACCTCCGTGATCACGTGAGGACTCCGAGATACGCAGGTCATGGGTCTGGGTGATGGCTTCGGCCGGAACGCTGCCGAAGGGGGAGGCTGATGGAGACGGCGATCTTGCTGGCCGTGGCGGCGAGCCTCTGCACGGCCACGTCCTCGGTGTGCCAGCGCATGGGGGCCAAGAGCAGCCAGACATCGGGCTTCGACGCCGGGCTCGTGTTCCGCCTGGCTCGCCGGCCGGTCTGGCTGCTCGGCATCGCCAGCCTGATCGGCGGGTTCGTCCTGCAGCTGACCGCGCTGCACTTCGGCCCGCTGGCCCTGGTCCAGCCCATCCTCGCGGCCGAGCTGGTGTTCGTGTTCGGCTACCTGGTCGTCGCCGGCTCGGGACGGGTCAAGCGCCGCGACTGGCTGGCCGCCGCGGCCATGTCCGCCGGGATCGGGGCCTTCCTCAAGGTGGCGTCGCCGTCGGGCGGGCGGCTGCACGCGCCCGGCTCCTCCTGGCTGGTCGCCGGCCTGGCCACCGCCGGCGTCGTGTTCCTGGCCGTCGCCGTCGCGTTCGGCCTGGGCCGCTGTCGGGGCGCATCAGGTACGCGCCGGGCCGCCGTGCTGGGAGCGGCTACCGGGATCTCGTGGGGGTTTATGGCCGCGGTCATCAAGGAGCTCAGCTCGCACCTGGATGACGGCGCCGGCGCCATCTTGTCCAGCTGGTCGCTGTACCTGCTCATCGCCGCCGGGGCGGCCACCATGCTGCTGGCCTCGCACGCCCTGGCCGCCGGGCCGCTGGCCGCCTCCCAGCCCGGGTTCACCATCCTGGACCCGCTGTCGGCCAGCCTGCTCGGGATGTTCTTGTTCGGCGAGCACATCCGGACCGGGGCCGCCGACCTGGCCGGTGAAACGCTGGCGCTGGCCGCGGTCATCGTCGCCGCCGCGGTCCTCGCCCATAGCTGCCATCTCGCCGGTGAGAACAGCCACCCGGTCATGGTCGAGTTCGAGGAGGGCGGCCGGCTTGCCGACATACCGGCCGAGCCGGGCATGGGCACCTGTGGCGGTGGGAACTCAAGCCGGCCGGAGCGTCCCGCACGCAAGCTCACGTTTACCTACGACTGGACCCAGTTGACCGACGAGAAGCATCTGCCGCAAGACGCCTGGCCGAGGCTCCAGGAATCCGCCGCCGCAATAGTGATCACACAGCCCGAACAGCGTCCCGGGCGCGCAACTTCGGATGGTTTCATCTATCCGAGGGTCTTACGGTGGCGGTTGTTGAGGCTGCGGGCGATTCTGGCTAGCTCTTCGGCGGCGCGGACCGACAGATCGGTACTTGTGGGATCCGGCCGGTGTTTCCAGCCGGTGCCGGGCGCGGCGTTTCGCCCGGCCGGTGCGCAGGCAGCGGGCCAGCTCGCGACGTAGCTCACCGCGGCCCTGCAGATGAGTCACCATGCGCACTCTCCTGGATCGAATCAACGAAAGATCGTCGACTCGCCGAACGTGCGCACACCGGTTGAACGCGCCCTGAGGCCCGCCAGCTGGTTGACAGGTGGCTTTGATCGGCCAGGCCTCGCGTTTGCCAGGGTGGTGCTGGCGGGCGGCGTCAAAGTGCCGCAATGGCATCGGCGAAATAGCTGGACGGGATTCCTCTTGACAAGGTGATTTGCCGGGAAACAGGATGAAATCCGAGGCAGGAACTACAGATCGATGTGATGGCGATGAACGGCCAGGGAGCAGTGCTCCTTTCCTTCGGCTTCCGTCAGGCAGCTGCCCCGATCAGGGCGAGACGGTGCTGGGCCGGTGCGACGCCGCCAGAGTCGAGCAGGGCTGGCTGCCGGGACGCAAGCGGCCGGGCAGCTCACGCGAGTACGCCGCAAGAATTCAGTCGTTAGGAGTGTCAGGAGATGGATTTCTCAGCCGTGGTCCTCACCGAGGCTCAGCAGGCGTTCGCCGAGGAGGTCCGGGCGTTCCTGGATGAGCACCTGACCCCCGAGGTATACGCAGGGGTCCGCGCAAAGGCCGAACACTTCGACAAGGGCCTGATCCTGGCCCTGGGCGCCAAAGGCTGGCTGATGCCGCGATGGTCGAAGGAAGACGGCGGCGCGGAACTGGACGACGTATCCGTCAAGATCCTCGAAACCGAGCTGGCCAGGCGGGACGCGCCCGCCACTGTGGGCGAACAGCTGCCGTGGCCGGCGGTCGATGCGCACGCGGACCCGGGGCTGCGTGATGAGCTGAAGCCGCAGGTCGCCAGCGGAGAGGTCCGGTTCTGCCTGGGCTACACCGAGCCCGACGGCGGGTCGGACATCGCCGGGGCCAAGACCCGCGCGGTGCGTGACGGCGACGAGTGGGTCATCAACGGGCAGAAGATCTTCACCTCCAACGCCCAGAACTCTCAGTACGTGTTCCTGATCACCCGGACGGACCCGTCGCTGCCCAAGCACAAGGGCCTGACCATGTTCCTGGTGCCGACCAGCTCGCCCGGGCTTCGAGCGGCAGCCGCTGCCCACCATCGGCGACGAGACCACCAACATCAGCTACTACAGCGACATCCGCCTCTCGGACCGGTACCGCATCGGCGAAGTCAACAACGGCTGGTCCACCCTGCACGGCCCGCTGGACGTCGAGCACCACATCGGGGAACATCAAAGCAAGCTCGACGGTGGCCCTGGTGCAGGTTACGTGCGTTATCTGGCGCGGTCGGTCGAGGCCGTCACACGCTGGGCCAAGGACGCCCCGGACGGTGATGGGCCGCTGATCGGCGACGAGGGGTTCCTGGCCGGGATCGGCCACCTGCTGGTCGAAATGGAGGCGAGCGCCGTTACGCCGGCGGCGATGGCCAAGATCAAGGGCTCCGATACGGCCCGGCTGGGCTTCGAGGAGCTCATCGACCTGATCGGCCCGGTCGCGACCCTGCCGTTCGGCGCGGACGGCGCCATCGGCGACGGTGTCATCGAATTCGGCCACCGGCAGGCGCAGCTCACCGCGACCCCCGGCGGCACGGTCGAGGTGTTCCGGACCATCATCGCCCAGCACGACCTGGGCCTCCCGCGCCCGGATTACCCCGGCCGCCGGGTGTTCCTGACCGGCGACCGCCCCGCGGCGTCCGCGGCATAGCGCGATCGGTCCGGGCCGGTCCAGCCCGCAACGGTGCTGGACCGCCCGGACCGGCAGGTCGGCGTCGCCTGGCGGCTAGCTGATGTGCTGCCGAGTGGGGCCCACAACGTGCACTCCGGTAAGTCGGCGTCCCATCCGGGTCAGGTTGCCGGTTGCCTGACTGGTCAAGGTGAGGTTTCTGTCCTCTTTGCGGACGGCCACGCTCACCACGACGATGAGTCCGGCGGATACCGCAGCGGCGAGCAGGCTGATGGCGGCGAGTGCGATCGGGACGGCCATGGCGGGTCTCCGTGCTGGGAAGGCTGCTGGCAGCAGCGGTGTGGTTCGTGACGGGAGCAGCGCGCGGCGGTTAGGCATGAGGGACCGGGTCGTCGGCCGGCTTGGCCCGTTCTGCGTGCCGCGGTTTGTGTTTCCACGGTGGCCGGTTTCCCAGGTGATCACCACACGTGCCGGCCCACAGGAGGACCCACAGGATTGCGCCGTGCCGCCGGCCGGGGAACTCCATGCGCTCGTTCAGATGCGTCCGATGGCGGTTAGGAGGGCTCGACCTCCTGACCGGGGTCCCGCTGCGGGTTCGGTTGCCTAGACCAGGCCTGCGGCCAAGGCCAGCCGGGTCAGGTCGGCGCGGCGCCGGCACCCGGTCCTGTCCCGGATCCGGTCCAGCTGCGAGCCGACCGTGCGGACGCTGATATTCAGCTGGACGGCGATCTGGGCATTGCTGGTGCCCCGGGCGACCAGGGTGACCAACTCCCGTTCCTGGGCGCTGAGCTTTCCCAGCGCTGGTCCTGGTGCCTGCGGCTGCTGCGCGCCCGAGCTGGTAAGCATCAGGGCATACTCGGCTGCGGTCACCCAGCCCATCGCCGCGCCGCGCTCCTCGGCCGCCCGCCTCTGGCTCGGAGTCAGCACCCGGCGGGCTGCGCGCAGCGGTCCTTGGCGTAGCCGTGCGTCGGCCGGCCAGTCCTCGTCACGCGGAAGGAGCGCGGCATACGCGGCCCACAACGTGACGGCCTCGGCCTGGCGTCCGGTTGCAGCGCACAAATGCCCGCAGCAGTCCAGGTAGACCACAAACCACATGCCGGTCCGCAAGGCGAGCTGGAGGGCTTCTCGCAGGTAAGCCGCGGCGTCCTCGGCGCGGCCCGCCCGCAGGTCCAGCAGCGCCATCCGGGCCAGCAAGGTCGGCAGGTGCACCATGTCGCCCGCGTCCCGGGACGCAGCCAGCCCTTCCGCGCAGACACGCTCGGCGGCGGCGAAGTCGTTGGCCTGGATTAGTACGTCGGTCAGCCATACAGTGCATGTCCGGGTTATCGAGGCGGGAATGTCGCCTGGAGTCTGCCGGGCCTGCCGGGCCAGTCGCACGGCGTCACTCACGTCCCCGGCGGCCGCGGCGGCCAAGGCGAGATCCAGGAGGGCCACCACCTCTCCGAACGGATACCCGACCTCGCGGGCCACGGCCAGAGCACGGCGGGCGTCCTCGCCGGCCTGGGGGAACTGGCCCAGGTCCCGCAACGCGTAGGACCGCCCGGCCAACGCGTCGGCCAGCGCCGGGGACGGCGGCCGACCCGCCACCGCGTCGCGCAGGACGGTGAAATGCTCCACCGCCCCGGCGATGTCGGCCGAAAACTCTGCCGCCCAGGCGAACGAGAACTGCACGTCGCACCACCGGTCACTGCCTACCTCGGCGTACCCGATGACCTCGGCTAGCAGCGGACGCAGACCGGCCAGCCGACCGCGCAGGAACCACCACCAGCCCAGTGCGACCGCCAGCCGCAGCGCCACCTCCGGGTCGTGGCCCATGGCCCAGGCCAGTACCTGCTGCATGGTGGGATCCTCCGCGTCCAGCCAGCGCGCGGCCTCTTCCTCCCCGGTCCTGGTCTGCAGGCCCACCGCGGCTTGCTCGGCCACCCTCAGCGCATACCGGGCCAAAGCGGCGGCGGCCTGATCCTGCTCTCCAGTCTCGACCAGCTGGTCGGCTCCGTAGGCGCGCAGCGTCTCCAGCATCAAATACCGCGACCGGCCATCCGGCCCGGGCCGCGGCGGGGTCAGCAGCGAGCAGTCCACCAATCGCAGGACCGCTGGCCCGGCGGCTTCCCCCGCGACCGCCTCGGCGCCTTCCAGGGTGAACCCCGCCGGGAATACCGATATGGCCCGGAATACCCGCCGCTCGGCCTCATTCAGCAGCTGGTAACTCCACGCTACAGTCGCCGCCAGCGACCGCTGCCGTGACGGGGCCAGCCGGTCCGCGCCAGCCAGCAGCGCCAGCCGCTCATCCAGCCGGCTCAACAGCCCGGTCACACCGAGCGCCTCCACCTGCGCCGCCGCCAGCTCGATCGCCAGCGGCATCCCATCCAATCGGGTCACTAGCCGCGCTACCGCTGGGCCGGTCTGGTCGTCCAGCGTGAAATGCGCATCCGCGTCCCGGGCCCGGTCCGCGAACAGTGCCACTGCCTCCGCCCTCGCCGCCTCAGCTGGGTCGTCCAGATCTGGCAAGTCCAGCGACGCCAGCCGGTACCTGGCCTCACCGGCCACCCGCAACGGCTCGCGGCTGGTCGCCAGCACCCGCACATCATCACAAGCCGCCAGCAGCCCCGCGCACATCGCCGCGGCCGTGCCGATTACGTGCTCGCAGTTGTCCAGCAGCAGCAGCACCTGCTGGCGGGCCAGCGTCCGGGCCAGCGCCTGGTCCATCGACTGTCCTATCTGCTCACGTACTCCCAGCGCTGCGGCCACCACCACCGCCACCTGAGCGGGGTCCGCCACTGGCCCCAGCTCCACCAGCCACGCCCCATCGGCGAACCGGGCCGCCACCTGCCGAGCCACCTGTGCGGCCAGCCGGGTCTTGCCCGCGCCGCCCGGCCCGGTCACCGTCACCAGCCGGTGATCAGCAAGCAGGCCCGCGACCTCGAGCAGCGGCTCGGCCCGGCCGATGAAACTGGTCAGGGCGGCCGGGAAGCCGTGCACGCCGCCAGCCGCGACCCAGGATGCCTCCTGCGCCTCCCGTTGCATGGCCACCAGCACCCCATCGGCTGGGGTGTGGCCGCGGGCGGCCGCGACAAAGACAGGGCGCACGGGCTCGGCCAGGTTCAGCGCCTCGGCCAGCAACAGAGCAGTGTCCTTGCGGGCGGTGTGGTTGATGCCCCGTTCCAGATCACTAACCGCCCGCTGGCTCACCTGCGCGGCAGCAGCCAGCTCCTCTTGCGTCAGCCCGGCATCGTTACGCAGCCGCCGCAACAGCCCGCCAAAACCCAGCCCACCCTGCTCCGCCACAGGCCTTCTAGTCCCTCCGCCCGCCCGTCCGTCCGCGGCCAGCTCATCCTGGCTGCGGTGCACGCACGGCCTCGCCACCAATCCTAATCCTGTGGCTTTTCCTGTGCCTATTTACGTATGGTGGCCGCCCGGACCCCTGGCGACAGTGGAAGTACAACGACAAGCCCGCGACTAGGAAGAAACATCCAGATGCACCAGCCCACCTGTGGATCAGCCGATGGTCAGGCATTCCTGACCCGTTTCAAGCAGCTCGGAGGACCATAATCATGACTGCAAAAGCACCCAGCAACGTGGTACAGGCGGGCACGGGTAATGCCCGCGGTAGCGATGGTGCACCCCCCGATGCGGCGCTGCCGCGGCGCCCCTGCCCACCGCGGCCCTTCGGCACCGACACGGACAGGCGCTGACCCGATGCGCGACAACCCGGTAGTCATTGACCTCGTGACTCGCGCCGCAACGGGCGATAAGCAGGCCTGGGATGCGCTGGTGGAGCGGTTCAGCCCGCTGATCTGGTCCATCTGCCGCAAGCACCGGCTGACCGACGCTGATGCCGAGGACGTCGGCCAGAACGTGTGGCTGCGGCTCGTGGACCAGCTAGGCAAGATCCGCGACCCGGCCGCCCTTCCCGGCTGGCTGGTCACCGTGACCCGCAGGGAGTGTCTTCAGGTCGTGGGCGCTACGCAGAAATCTCGGACGGCCGGGTATATGACGGACGCCCAGATCATCGCAGACGAGCAGTCCAGGACGGCCGAGCAGGAGCTGTTGGCCGCCGAATACCACGCCGCGCTGCGCGAGGCGTTCGCGGCTCTGCCGCCCTCCGGTCAGCAGCTGATCGCCCTACTGCTTCAGGACCCGCCCGTGCCCTATGCCGAGATCAGCATCCGGCTGGGTATTCCAGTCGGCAGCATCGGCCCCACCCGCCGCCGCTGCGTGGACAAGCTGCGCCATTACCCGGCCGTCGCTGCCCTGATCAACACTGACACAGGCTCGACAAATTAAATGACAGTCCGACAGCCTCGCGCCGATGCTCTCTAGCCTCCGCCAAACAGAGGAACTGCCGGAAGGAAACCCTTGACATCCCATCTGCACGGAGTCGGTGTCCAGGGCCGTTCCCGTCCCGGAGATCCACGCCCATCTCCGCCCACGGGAAAATCGATAATTCATCTCTCCTAATTCAACGGCCAGCCTGCAGAGAAACGCAATCAGGAGTCGCCCTCAAGGTTGGATGAATTAAGGCCCCGGTTGTGATGGCCCTGTCACCTGCGTCCATCGCATCCCGGGCAGGACTCTGATCCAGATATGTGCCGCAGAGGCGGCCGCCGCCGGGGAGCCAAACAGGAAGCCAACTGCACCCGCTGAAGCCGACTCATGCGGCTGCTTTCCCTGACTCGCCCGCAGGGCCTGCACCCGACAGCGCGTCCAACTCGGCGGTCCCGTCGGCGGCTCCGGCCGCTCCGATGCGCTGGAAGATCGCCAGCGCCTGCCGCAGCCTGTCTTCGGCCTCGGCGGTGCGGCCGCCGGACTGGCGCACCGGCCCCGGCCCGCCAGCGGCGTGCGTCTCCTCCAGCGGACTGCCGATCTGGCGGGCCAGGTCCAGGGCCTGCTGGTGGCATGACCAGGCCCGGCCGAGGTCACCGCGGGTCCTGCTCAGGGTCCCGGCCTCGTTGAGGGCCGTGATTTGAGCGGCCCGGTTGCCGAGGTCCTGATAGATGCCCAGCGCCTCTTGTGTCGCCGGGAGTACTTGCCGGACCCGGCCCACTCCGCAGAATACCGCCGACCACATTTATCATAATTTAAACCACCGCTTTCACCGCATGTTCACGGGCTCTAGCTCTGGTCGCATAAAATGATATGGTCGGGTTACAAAATCGAGAGCAGATGAATTCCGCATGGTCATTAGGCAGGCCGGTCCCGCGTGGTGGATGGCCGGCGGTAGGGCAGATCCTGGCCTGGTCGCGGCAGAGATCGCCAGGGGGCCGCAGGTTCCCGTGCCGCCCGGCTACTGGGGCGTTGAAGTGATCACCGGGTGCGGGCACCGGATGGCCCGCAGCGGCTTCACCGCCGGTGACGTCGCGGCCGAGGCCGGGCGGCGGAGCTGGACCCAATGCCAGGAGTGCGGCCGGGAACTGGTCTTCCGCGCCGGCGTGTCCGGCCGGGTGATCTTTCAGGAGACACGGGGGACCGGACCGTACGTCCCGCCCGGGTGATGAGCACCGGCTACTGACCTGGCCGACCTAGCACCAACCACCCGCCGCCAGCTCGGCGAGGCCGGCTTACCGGCGGCGAAGAGCAAGAAGGCAGGCCCGAACAGCGCGCGGCGCTCAGGGCGCGTACCGCAGGTCGATCAGCATCTCGCGGACAAACGCCGCGACCAGTCCCGGCTGCTCCATCGGGATGAAATGTCCGCTAGGGCCGCCGACAAGCCTGTCTGCGCCGTCCCGTGCGACCTGCGCGATCAGGGGTGAGGCCGTGGAGGGCAGTACCCGGTCACCGGCCGCGCGCAGAACCCGTACCGGGCAGCTGATTTGCGGCAGCCGCGACCACGCTTGCGACGCGAGCGTCTCGGTGTAGATCGAGGCCTCGATCTCGGGCGGACACGACAGCACGCACCCGCCGTCCTCGCCGCGCGTCAGGCCGGTGGCGAAGTACCCGGCCAGGACCTCGCGATCCCAGTAGCGGTAGGGCGGGCGAGTGGCGAGGTACTGCTCGGCTAGGGCCTGGTCTGGCCAGCTGTGGGCACGGCGCAGCGCCGCCGTCACCAGCCCGCTTTCAGCGGTGCCCTGGGCCGGCTGCGTCCCCTCGGGGCGTGGCCTCAGCACAGGCTCGAGGAGCACCAGGGCTGCGACGCGCTCCGGCACCCGCGCTGCCACCTCGACAGCAGTCGCGCCGCCCATCGAATGCCCGCAGAGCACGACCGGCCCGGCCGGCAGCTGCTCGACGTATGCCGCCACGTCCTCTGCGAACAACGACCAGTGATACGGGGGCTTCGGCTTACTGGAATCACCGTGGCCGCGAAGATCGAGCGCTATCCCCGGTGCGACGTCGGCCAGCAGGCGGGCCACCGGACGCCAGACGCCGCGACTGAAGCTAGCGGCATGCAGGAACACGAGGGGTTTCGCCCCGCGGCCATCAGCCGTGCTGCTCACCTCGGACGCGAGACGGATCCCGGAAGGAGTGCGTACCGACGGGAGTTGCTCAATCGCCATGTCATCCACGTCGACTTCGCCGGGGGTCGAAGCGGCGGATCGTGTCCGATCCATGACCCGCCTGTCGGTTCACGAGGCCAGCATTCACGACATCCATATTCCTGCACGTGACCTGCCGAGCCAAACCCGCGCCAGCCACCGGTGTGTTGACGTCCGGACGAAGCGGCCAGCCGGTCTGGAACGATCCGCCGGGCTTCGGAGCGTGGGGAATCACCGACTACGGAACGGATTTTGGACTTGCTACGGCATACCAAGATCGATGCCTCCTGAAGGCAGCCGAACCGTAGCCACGGGTTATGAATAATCGGCCTGCCCTGACACAGCCCGAATGGTATATGGCCGTGATGGAATTGTCGACGGATACTGGCACGACCTGACAGCCCATTCACCGGGGAGAGCAAGATCATCGTGAAAACTGGTTGGCGGGACTCGCGCGCAACCAGATCCGCTGATTCGCTATCGGGGATCTCAACCGCCTACCGGACTGCTGCGATGCCAGCCAGGATGAGATCGATGCCGGCGAGGAATTGCTCGCGGTCGTCGTGCTCGGGCAGTTGCGCCGCCACCTGATGCACGAACGGGTACTGCGCTGGGTCGAGCTGCGTCCACTGGGCGGCGATGGTCGCGAGGAAGGCTGATCGATCCGTCTGGCCCGCGAGGAGGCGGGCGCCCGCGGCGTACTGTCCGGCCAGGCCGAGGATGTAGTTCACGAGCGCGGACGCGCAGTCGAACTGCGCTCGTTCGGGGACGCCGAGCGCCAGCAGCTGCCCGCCGATGCCTTCGAGGATTTCCGTCACCGCGGACTGCCATGGCTCGCGGGAGAGCTCGGCGCCCACCCAGGGGTGCGTGTCGATCGCGTCGAATACTCCGAGGGCAATGGTCCGGATCGCCTCCCGCGGCTCCGCGCCGTTGACCACGCCGGTCATGACACGTGCGATGACGTCGTTGGTGGTCGCCGTGAGCAGCTCGCTTTTGCTGGCGACGTGCCAGTAGATTGCTCCGCTGCCTGTGGCCAGGCGAGCCGTGAGCGCGCGGAAGGTCAGAGCGCTCTCGCCGTCGGCGTCGAGGATCTCGATCGCGGCCTCGACGATCCGCTCCTTCGAGAGTGCGTCCGTCCGGCGTTTGGCCCGCTGGCCCTTGGTCGCCATGAGCATCATCTTGACATGGCTGGAACGATGTTCCAACATGGCTTCATGGAACATCGTTCCAATCATTCGGAAGGACCATGATGATGACACCGGCCACAATCGTCGGCGCGGGCCTCGGCGGCCTCACCCTCGCACGCGTCCTGCACGTCTACGGCATCCCCGCAACGATCTACGAGGCGGAGCCCTCGGCTGGGACTCGCACGCAGGGCGGCCAGCTCGACATCCACGAGCACAACGGGCAGCTTGCGCTCGAAACGGCCGGCCTCACCAGCGAGTTCCGCGCGATCATCCACGAGGGCGCCGAGGCTACGCGCATGCTCGACCAGCACGGCACGGTGCTGCTCGAAGACCCCGACGACGGCACGGCTAGGCGTCCGGAGGTGCTCCGGGGCGATCTGCGGCGGATCCTTCTCGAATCCCTGCCTGCGGGGACGGTCCAGTGGGGAAAGAAGCTCATCGGCGTCTCGGCGCTCGGCGACGGCCGGCGCGAACTGGCCTTCGCGGACGGGTCGACCATGAGCACCGGATTCGTCGTGGGTGCCGACGGCGCCTGGTCGAAGGTCCGGCCGCTGCTGTCGGACGCGACGCCCGAGTACGTTGGCACGACGTTCATCGAGACCTACCTGTACGACGCCGGCGAGCGGCACCCTGCGGCGGCCGAAGCGGTCGGCGGCGGCGCCATGTACGCGCTTACCCCAGGGAAGGGAATCGTCGCGCACCGCGAAGCGGGGGACATCCTGCACACGTACGTCGAGCTGAACCGCCCCGCCGAGTGGGTCGCCGGCATCGACTTCACCGACACCGCCGCCGCGACGGCCCGGGTGGCGGCCGAGTTCGATGGGTGGGCGCCGGAGCTCACCGCCCTGATCACCGACGGTGAGACCGCGCCGATCCCGCGCATGATCTACGCGCTCCCGGACGGACACCGATGGGACCGCGTGCCCGGGGTGACGCTCCTCGGTGATGCCGCGCACCTGATGCCGCCGGCCGGCGAGGGCGCGAACCTCGCGATGTTCGACGGCGCTGAGCTCGGAAAGGCGATCGCCGCGCACCCCGACGACATCGAAACGGCGCTCACCGCCTACGAACAGGCGCTGTTCCCGCGCAGCGAGTCCGAGTACGCGGACTCGCACCTGATCCTGGAGCTTTGCCTCGGCGCCCGCGCACCGTTCGGACTCATCGACTTTTTCACCGGCGCCCTCGAAGGCGAACACGAAGGAGCCGCGCAGTCCTGATCCACCCCGGCCGGCCGTCCCGGCCTTCTAAAGGAGCTGGTGAGTCCCGTAGGATCGGCCTCATGCCGCAGCTGGGGACGGGCCGGTCAGCGATCCTGGCGCCGGGCGGGAATTACGGCCCTGATGGCCCGTTGCTGATGTATGCCGGGCTCGCGGTGCAGCGGCGGGGTGGGCGCACGCGGCCGATCGTGTGGGACCTTTCGGGGGCGGCCGCGGATGTCAGCGAGCTGCGCGGGCGGGTGGCGTCCCAGGTCACCTCGGCGATCGATGAAATGACATCGGCTACGGGGGCTGCGCCCGTGGTCATCGGGAAGTCGCTGGGGTCGCTGGCCGCTCCGCTGGTAGCTGATCGCGGCCTGGCGGCGGTGTGGTTCACCCCGTTGCTGACGGACGAGCTGACCGTGGCCGCGCTGCGGCGCGCGACGGGTCCATGCCTGCTGGTTGGCGGCACCGCTGATCAGTTCTGGGATGGGAAGACCGCCCGCACCCTGACCCCTGATGTCGTGGAGATCCAGGACGCCGATCACCGGATGTTCGTGCCTGGCCCGCTTGCCGCCTCGGCCGCCGTGCTGGGCCAGGTCATAACGGCCGTCGAGGACTTCCTCGATCACCTCCTCCAGTCGTAGCGCCATCGGCACCGCCGTGCCCGTTCCGTGCCCGCCCGCCGGGGGAGCGAGGAATATTTGCTCGCCCGTATCGCGCATCCGAGCGGATCGCGCCTGGCCCTCGACCTGGGGCCGGCGGCCCTGGCACGGAATCATGCCGCTGGGGCGGCCTGCTTGTCTGGTCTCTCCGCGCACAATGGCCGCCGTCGAACCAGGGCCGGCCTAGCTGGTGCCCTGACCGGTGGCGGGGCCGCACCTCCGGTGCATCAAGCTGAAGGCCGCCGCCGCGACGAGCGCGGCGATCGCCACGCAGTAGGCCAGGGTGGTCCGGTGCAGGCCGAAGTGTGCGGTGGCTGCCCCGGCGATTAGGACGGGGATGCTGAGCCCGAGGAAGTTGATGATGAAGATGGCGGCGATGAGCCCGGCATGCTGTGCGGGAGCGGCCAGCGCGATCAGGGTGCGGTTGACGCCTAGCAGTGCCAGCCCGAAACCCACGCCGGCCACCGCGCTGCCGGCCAGGAAGGCGCCAGCGCTGGTCGTGGCGATCGAGGCGAAGGTCACCGCGAGGCCGGTGAGCAGGACCAGGCAGCCGGCCAGCATCGCCGTGCGCGGCGTGAGGCCGCGGAACGCGCAGGTGGCCGCGGCCGCGACCCCGGTGAGCAGGAAGACCACCAGGCCGCCCCACAGCAGGTCCCGCGAGCCGGTCACCTGCGCGGCCAGCGACGGCCCAAGCGACAGATACAGGCCGCCGAGCGCCCACACCGCGATCAGGCATGGCACCGCGGTGGCGAACGTCCCGCGCGCCTGGCGCGGCACGCCCACTCTGGGCCGCAACGACCTCAGGACGCCAGCGCGCCGGGTCCCGGGCTCGGGCATCGCCAGTATTCCGGCGGCGGCGGCCACGCTGGCCCCGAGCAGCAGCCACCACACCAGGTGAGTGGGCGCCGGCCCGTATTGGGCCAGCGCGCTGGCCCCGAGCGCACCCGCTCCCAGCCCCAGGGCGGGGGCGGCGGCGGTGATCAGCGGGGCGAGCCCGCTGCCCTCGGGCTGCAGGTCGATCAGCGCCGCGCCGAGTGCACCGATGGCTGTGCCGACGGCCACGCCCTGCAGCCCCCGCGCAGCAAACAGCAGCCCGGCGCTGTGCGCGGCCAGGAACACCCCGCACGCACCCGCACTCATCACGAGGGCGGCCAGGATCACGGGGCGGCGGCCCAGGTAGTCCGACACCGACCCGAGGACCAGCAGAGTGAGGAGAAGGACCAGGGCGTAGATGGCGAAGATGGCGGTCAGCGTGGTCGCCGAGAACCGCAGCTGAGCCTGGTAAATGCCGTACAGCGGCGTCGGGGCGCCCGCCGCGCAGAACATCAAGCAGAACACCCCGGCCACCAGCCAGAAGGCCGCTCGCGGCGGCGCCGTGCGCTGGGGCCGCCCCCCCGCGGCCTGCATCGCGGGCCAGCGCTGCCGTTCGGCGGTGCCGCTCGCGCGTTCGCGGCCGGTCACGGTGTCGGACAAGGACATCGCAGGTTCCTCCCTCGAGGTTGCCGGTTTTCCGCCTGGTGTGTGGCTAGCCCTCGGCGCCCTGGGCTGCGGCGGCGACCTGCTGCCATTGCGCCCAGGTAGCCAGCCGGGATCCGTAGTCCTCGACCACGATGCGCAGCGGGGACTCACCGAAGAACAGGCGCAGCGGCGGGTTGTCGCTGTCCACGAGCGTCAGGATGGCGTCTCGGGTGGCCACCGGGTGGCCGGGCGCGGTGAACCGCCGGGCCCGAGCCTTCGCCGCCGCGTCCCGGATGTCGTCGTAGGCAGCCAGGGGCGCCGCGTGCTTGGCGGACGACCCGGACCAGTCGGTCGAGTAGCCAGTCGGCTCGATCAGCGTGACCTTGATGCCGAACCCGGCGACTTCCTGCGACAGGCTCTGGCTGAAGCCCTCAAGCGCCCATTTCGAGGCGTGGTAGGCGCCCGTGTTCATGAACGCCGAGACGCCGCCGATGGAAGAGACCTGGATGATGTGACCGCCGCCCTGCTCGCGCAGGAACGGCAGCGCCGCCTGGGTCACCCAAAGCGCCCCGAGCACGTTTGTTTCCAGTTGCGCGCGGATCTCGGCCTCGCTGATCTCTTCGACCATGCCGAACTGCCCGTAGCCTGCGTTGTTAACGACGGCATCCAGCCGTCCGAACCGCTCATGCGCCTGCCGGACCGCGGTGCACGCCGCCTCCCTGTCGGTGACGTCGAGCTTGACCGGCAAGATCGCGTCACCGTACTTCGTGACCAGATCGTCCAGCGTGCCGAGATTCCGTGCCGTCGCCGCGACCTTGTCGCCGCGGTCCAGGGCCGCGATCGCCCACTCACGGCCGAAGCCTCGCGATGTACCGGTGATAAACCACGTCTTCATCGAATGCCTCCTGCATCCTCCGTGCTCGTTCATTGGCCGAACTATCTGACGAACCGTGGTGCGGCAACCTGTGACCAGGAGGACGCAGACGGCGGTGCTCAGGATCGGATCTGCCGGCCGCGGACAGCGATCACCCGGGCGCGAGCCTGCCTATTTGCCTTGGTAGACGGGGAGACGTCCCTCCGCCTCAGCCTTACGGCCCTCGATGAAGTCCTCGGTCCGGAAGAGCCCGCCGAATTGCTCATTGAGCTTGGCGAACGCCGCCGTTTCGGACTCGTCGATCGAAAGATGCGCGGATTCCAGCGTGGTCTTGATGCCGAGCGGCCCGCACGCGGCGATTTTGCGGGCCAGCTCGATCCCCGCCTCCAGCGCCTTGGCCGGGTTCGGGGCGATCTCCTGGACCACACCCATCCGGTAGGCCTCCTCCGCGCCCCAGTGGTCGCCGGTGAGCATGTAGCGCATGGCGTTCCCCCACCCCGCTTCCCGCGTGAACCGGATAGTCGAGCCGCCGCCAGGGAACCGTCCGTGCGTGTTCTCGTCCTGGCCGAACCGCACGTCGGCGCTGGCCACCCGGATGTCGGCCACCAGATGCAGTTCGTGGCCCATGTTCCAGGTATCGCCGTGGACCACCGCGATCAGGGGCTTGCTGAGCTGCTGGGTCCTGGCGAAGGGATCGAGCATGCCATCCTTGACCGCGAACGGCTTGCCGGTCCTGGCCAGGGGCGCGAAGGCGTCCACGTCAATGCCGCGGGAGAAGTTCTCGCCGTGGCCGAAGAACACCGCCGCCCGCAGGCTCGGGTCGTTGTCGAAGTCGTAGTACGCCTGGGCCAGGCCGAGGAAAGCATCCGGGTCGAACCGGTTATAGACCCGGGGCCGGTTGATCCCGATCAGGACGACCTGTCCGCGCCGCTCGACGGTGATCTTGGCCTCGGGGGAGAGCGGAATGTCGGCCATGCGGCCTTTGTCGTTGAGCTCGGGAATCGCGGCGCTGCGGGCTTGCGATGCTTCGAGCGCGGCGCTGGCCCGGGAGCCGAGCGGCTCGTCCGTGAACGTGCTGGTGTTCTGCGTGGACATGGTGGGAGCTCCTTCGCGAGAAGATGGCCCGCGGTCCCGGCCATGCCGGGTGAGCGCCACCTGCACCTGCCGGCCGGTCTGGTCAATGAACCAATCCTGACCCGCCATCTTGGTTCTGTCAATGAACTTAGGTCTGTTATATGAACCACAGTCTGATGATTAGACTCAGCTCGGGTAAGCTGACCGTGTGGCTCTTCCGAACGACTACGCCGGGCAGGCCTGCTCCCTGGCCCGCTCGCTGGAAATCATCGGCGAGCGATGGACGCTGCTGATCATCCGTGACGCCTTCTGGGGGGTACGCCGGTTCGCGGACTTCATCGACCACCTGCGCATCCCGCGGGCCGTACTGGCCAGCAGGCTGAAGACCCTGACTGCAGCCGGGGTGATGACGCGGGTCGCCGGCGAGCGTCACCTCGAATATGAGCTGACCGGCAAAGGCGCAGCCCTGTGGCCAGTCGTCCTGTCCCTGATGAACTGGGGAGATGACTTCTGCGCCCCGGGCCGCCCGCGGCGGCTGTTCCGGCACGCCGCCGACGGCGGGCAGGTGGACCAGTGGGGGCGGTGCGAAGCCTGCAGCACGCCGGTGCCCGCGGCAGACACCATCGTCACCCCCGGTCCCGGGCTCGAGCCGCCTGCCGACGACGACAGCTGGGTAACCACCGCGCTGATCAGGCCGCACCGGCTGCTGGAGCCCCTGCGCGCTGTCACTTCGGAACCCGTCCCGTCCCCAGTTCGATGAGCTTAGCCAGGACCAGCAGGCGCGCTGATGCTCCCGCTTGTCAAGCGCGCCGCCTGGGAGATCGGGCAGCGTCTCCTGGACGATTCCTCCGCCGAGGAACGGATACTGCAAGAGCACTTCCTCAGGGCACGAAGAAGCTCGAAAGGGCCAGTCCTGGCGCTCAGCCAGCGCACCATGCTGGTCAACAGCGCCGCGACCGGGATCGCCGAACCGGCCGACCGCGAACTGCTGTGGGACAGCGTGCTGCGCCGCCTAGCCAGCGGGCAGCAGCAGCCATTCCCGGTCCCGCTTGCCAACGGCCGGCAGATCGTGATCCGCTGTGAGCCCGTTCTCGATGGGATTCGCCTAGTTGGCGTGCTCATCCGCCCCCTCACCGCAACCGCACGGACGCGTCGCGTCGCGTCGCGGCGCAACACGGCAACCACGCCAGCCTGCGGATGGTCCAGCCTCACTGACACCGAAGTCGCTGTTGCCCAGCAGGTCGCCCAGGGCCTGACCAACCGTGAGGCCGCAGCCCATCTGTATCTCTCGCCGCACACGATCGATTACCATCTCCGGCAAGTGTTCCAGAAGCTGGATGTCCGGTCACGCGTCGAACTGACCCGCGCCATTCTCCGGCGGCAGGCGGAACTGCCACGCTGAACCAGCCTGCCGAGACCTGCCGAGACGCCCCAGCCGGGACGGCCGATGATGATTTCGCCGCAACCGGGGACACCGAACGACCAGTTCCGGGGCCCGTCGCGCGGTCACTGTGACCGCTGGTGCCGATCAGGGCGAAGAATCCGCGAGATCCGAGATGATGAGAACGACCGTGCATGGGCTAACCAGTGATCAGGAGGCAGCGACCAATGGACGATGCGCAGGCTGACCAGGCCGCCTTCGACACCGCCGAAAGGTTGCTGGGGGCACCGCTGGTCCTTCCCCTGGGCCCAGGGGAACCACCGTCAGGCGCTGACTTCCGGCGGCTCGCCACCCGGCACACATTCGGGGACTCCTGGACACGGACGGGACTCGACGTGCGAAGCCGGGCGCTCGTCTCGGTGACCATCGCCGCGACGCTGGGCACACGTGAGCCGTTGCGCGGCCAGCTGCGGATCGCGCTCAACAACGGGGTCACCAAGGGTGAGATCGTTGACTTGTTCATTCACCTGGAGGCGTACGCTGGCGCCGCCAGAGCGTTCGACAGCTACCAGATCGCGCTGGAGATCTTCGCGGAAACTACGGGCACCGAGTAGACGTTCCGGTCTCCAAACCGGCGCCGCCCGGCAGCGTTGCCGAGCCGTCCGCTGCCAGCCCGGCGCGGCGTATCGCCATCGTGAGCGCCACCGCCCCTCGGCGTCGTAGTCGGCGATGCCTGGCGTCCAGCCCGCGGGGAAAGCTCCCAGGACGGGTCTTGGGGTGAGGACGCTCTACGAGCCGCGGTGCGACCCGTTCGGCGTCATCCTCGACCGCCCAGGCCGGCCTATGAAACCGCCGTGAAACCGCGATGAATCCCGCTGCGTGCACCTTGGACGTGGTCGCGGCCGCCGGGCCGCGGTGATGGCAAGAGGAGCAGCGTGACCAGCGCGATCACGGCCACCGAGCTGAAGGGCATCCCCATGACGGCACAACCGGTGACAGCACAACCGGTCCAGGCGATCCACGTGCAGGGTCTTGAGAAGTCATACCAGAAGTTGCGCGCGCTGCGCGGCGTGGACTTCGACGTGGCGCGGGGCAGTATCTTCGCCCTGCTCGGCTCCAACGGCGCGGGCAAGACCACAGTCGTGAAAATCCTGTCCACGTTGCTCAAGCTCGACGCGGGGACGGCCACAGTCGATGGCTTCGACGTCGCCGCGCAGCCGGGATGCGTGCGGGAGTCCATCAACCTCACCGGGCAGTTCGCGGCGGTGGACGAAATCCTCACCGGGCGGGAGAACCTGGTGCTGATGGCCCGGTTGCGGCACCTGAAGGACGCCGGCCAGATCGCGGCTGACCTGCTGGCCCGCTTCCAGCTCACCGACGCGGCGGGCCGTCGCGTGTCGACGTATTCGGGGGGCATGCGCCGTCGGCTGGACATCGCCATGAGCCTCATCGGGAATACGCCGGTGATCTTCCTGGACGAGCCGACCACCGGGCTCGACCCTCAATCCCGCGTCGAGGTGTGGAACAGCGTCAGACAGCTCGCCGGGCAGGGCAGCACGGTGCTGCTCACCACGCAGAACCTGGACGAGGCCGAGCAGCTCGCCGACCGGATCGCGATCCTGCACCAGGGGCGGATCATCGCCAACGGCACCCTCGCCGAACTGAAGCAGCTCTTCCCGCCCGCCAAAGTCGAGTACATCGAGAAACAGCCGACCCTCGAAGAGATCTTCCTCGCCATCACCGGCAGCGACCGCACCGACAGCGCGGCCGAGGCCGGCGACGCGGACAACTAAGGAACCACCATGACCACGCACTTCTTCGGCGACACCGCCGTCTTGCTAGGGCGGACCATGCGCCACATCACGCGCAGCCCGGACACCATCATCACGGTCGCGATCACGCCGATCGCCCTCATGCTGCTGTTTAGGTATGTGTTCGGCGGCGCGATCAACACCGGGCAGGGGTCCGGGCAGTACGTGAACTACTTGCTGCCCGGAATCCTGCTGATCACGATCGCGACGGGCATCTCCTACACCGCGCTCCGGCTCTTCACTGACATGCAAACCGGAATCTTCGAGCGATTCCAGTCCCTGCCGATCGCGCGCTCCAGCGTGCTGTGGGCGCACGTGCTGACCACAGTGGTCTCCACCCTGATCTCGCTGGTGATCGTCGTGCTCATCGCCCTCCCGATAGGATTCCGCTCAGACGCGGGAGCGCCTGGCCTGGCTTGCCGTCGCCGGAATCATCGTCCTGCTCATCCTGGCGCTGACCTGGCTGGCCGTCATCGCCGGCCTGTCCGCGAAGACCCCGGACGGCGCGGGGGCCTTCTCCTACCCGCTGATCTTCCTGCCGTTCATCAGTTCGGCATTTGTACCGACCCGCACCATGCCCGGCCCGGTGCGCGCCTTCGCCGATAACCAGCCCATGACATCCATCATCAACACGATCCGCGACCTGCTCACAGGACAGCCGGTCAGCGGCAGCATCTGGACCGCCCTCGCCTGGTGCCTCGGCATCCTCATAGTCGCATACGCCCTTGCCATGGCCACCTACCAACGCAAGATCGCCTGACGATGTGTCCCCTCAGGCGGTCCGGCGGGACCTCAACCGCTGACCCGGGTCCGTTCCCGCAGGGCGTCCCGGGCGGCGGCGCGCAGGCCGTCGGCGTCCAGGCCCGCGTACGCCGACACGGCCTCGGCGTAGGCCGGCCCGTTGGCGTCCTGCGCGGCATGCTGGGCGCGCACGGCGGACATGGTTCGCTGGAGTCCGTTCTTGAGGCCGAAGCGCTCGGCCAGCGCGATCATCCTCGCTCCCGACCTGGCCAAGCCGGCGTCCGTCGCGCGCTGGCCCCGGTCGATGTCGGTCATGGCCAGGGCCAGCAGGAGCGAGCCACAGGCGGAGAGGCCATAGGAGGCGGGGAGCGTCCCGGGCGGCGGCCCCGGCTCCGCGGTCAGCGCTGACAGCGCGGCCGGCAGCGCCCTGGTGATCTCCGCAACCAGATTCAGCCGGCCGTGGTGCGCGTGAGCCACCACGGCGACGGCCTGAACCTGCAGGGTCCAGGGATCCAGGCGGGACAGGTCGCTGCCGGGGCCGGGACGCTGCGCGTCCCGCAGCGTCGCCGCCGCCGTACGCCACAGGTGCAGGCCGGTATCGACATCGCCGCGGCCGAGCGCGATCTCCGCGCGCATCGCGGTGTCGAACATCGACATATCCCAGGGCTCGTCCGCGCCGTGCGGCGTGGTCAGCTTGAGCTCGCGTTCCGCCTCGTCGTAGGCGCCCCGCTGCAGGTTGGCCCCCACGATCGCCTCGCGCACCCGGTTCGCGGTGGACCACGCCCCGAACGCCTCGATCACTGACAGCGCCGCGCTGAGGTGACGCAACGCCTCGTCGCCCGAACCAGCCTCGTCCACCTCGAGGCACAGTTCGCCGATCCGGGCGTGCGCGGCGGTCCGGAGCCAGGCGCTACCACGGCGCTGCCACGCGGCGAGCGACCGCCGCGCCGCCGTGAGCGCGCCATCCAGGTCGCCCGCCTCCTCCCAGGCGTAGCTGGCCATGTAGTTGGCCATGCCCGCGACCAGCGGCTGGTCGCTGTCGCCCAGCGCGTACAGGGTCGCGAAGTCCGCCTCGGACGACCCGGCCAGTGCGCTCAGCACGGCCTGCGCGGCCCGGGCGAAGGTGTCCGGCGGAGCCGGCGGGAGCCGACGCAGGCCCACCAGGAACCGCGCCGGGCTCGGCCCCCGCAGCAAGAACCCGGTCATCGCGCCGAGCACCAGGCTGGTCCTGGTGGTCTCGACGAGGGCGGGTTCCGGCCGGAACGGCGGCAGGATCTTGGCCGTGTCCCCGGCCAGGGCGGTCAGCCGGGCAAAACTCGACTCGACCGTCCACAGGCCGCCCAGCACGGCCGACACCGCCGCGACCGTTGCTCCGTCCTTACGGCCCAGCCCGTATCCCAGCGCCTGGACCAGATTGTCCTGCTCGGCCCGGACCAACTCGAAGGCCGGGAGGTCGTCGCCGGTGAGGACCGAGTCATGATGGGCCACGCCGAAGTCACGGGCCCAGGCGAGGAACCGGCCGGTCACGCGCTCGGTATCACCGGCGTCCTCCCGGCGTGCCGCGGCGAACTCCCGGACGGTCTCCAGCATCCGGTACCGGGTACCCGACGCGGTGTCGACCACCTTGAGCAGCGACTGATCGGCAAGCTGCTCCAGGACCGGCAGGATGTCGGCGCCGAGCAGGTACCGGGCGGCGTCGGCGGTGAACCCGCCGGGGAACACCGACAGCGCGCGCATGGCCGCCTGCCCGCCCTGCTCGAGCAGGCTCCAGCTCCAGTCGATCACGGCGTGCAGCGTGCGGTGCCGCTGCGGCGAGTCCCTTCCGCCGCCCTGCAGTATGGCGAACCCGTCGTCGAGGCGGCGGGCGATCTCGGCCACCGACATGACCCGGACCCGCGCGGCGGCCAGTTCCGCGGCGAGCGGCAGCCCGTCCAGGCGGCCGCACAGCTCCCGCACGGCCTGCGCGGGCAGGTCGGCGCCGGGCCGGGCCGCCCTGGCCCGCTGCCCGAACAGCTCGGCCGTCGTGGGCAGGTCCAGCTCGGGCAGCAGGTACACCGATTCCGACGACAGACCGAGCGGGGCCCGGCTGGTGGTGAGCACGCGCAGGTCCTTGCTCAGCGACACCAGGGCGTGCACCAGGTCGGCGGTGCCGCGCACGACGTGCTCGCAGTTGTCCAGCACCAGCAGCACCGGGCCGGGACCCAGGGCGGTCACGATTCCGGCGGGCACGCCCTGCGGGGCGCTGCGGCGGCCGACCGGGTTGCCGCCATCCTCGACCGACGCCGAGGGCCGACGCGACCTCGGCCGTCACGTCGGCGTCGGCAGCGACGCCCGCGAGCTCGACGACCTGCACGACGCGCTGCTCCGCCTGGGCGCTGACCGCATGCGCGAGACGGGTCTTGCCCAGGCCGCCGGTGCCCACGATCGAGGTGACCCGGGACGTGCGCAGCAGGCCCGCCACGGCGGCGATGTCGTCGTCCCGGCCGAGCAGCGGGTTGGGCTCGTGCCGGACGCCGCGGCGGATCACGGGCGCGTCGGCCCGCAGCAGCTCCTGGTGCACGCCCTGCAGCGCGGGGCCTGGGTCGCTGCCAAGCTCGTCGATCAGCTGCTGACGGTAGGCGGCGTACCTGGCGAGAGCCGCCGGGGGCCCCGCCGTCGCCGCCTCGCAGCGCAGCAGTTCGGCCAGGACCTCCTCGTCCCGCGGGAAGCGCAGGATCAGCTCGCCGAGCGGAGCGGCTGCCTCGGCCCGCCGCCCGAGCCGCGACAGCGCCAGCGCGCGGGCCCGCAGCAGCGACCGGTAGACCGGAACCCGCGCCGCGCGCAGCGCAGACAGCGGGTGGCCGTCCCCGGAGTCCCAGCCCTCCGCGCCCTCGCACAGCGCGAGCCCGGCCCCGGCGTGCCGCAGCGCCGCGAGATGGTCGCCGGCCCGGGATCGCTTCTCGCTCTCGGACGCGCTGAGCAGGACCGCGGAGGCATCGATCTGATCCTCGCGCAGCGAGAGGCGGTATCCGCCCGGCGTGCTGACGATGACCCCGGGGCCGAGCCGGGCCCGGGCCCGGGACACCACGACCTGAAGAGCCTTGGCCGGGTGCTCGGGTTGCTCGTCTGGCCACAGCCCGTCCATCAGCCGGGAGGTGCTGCACCCCACGTGCGGGTCCTCGGCCAGGAGCGCAAGCAGGTCCTGCAGCCGGGAGCCGGTAATCTCCAGGCCGCCATAACTAACCCGCCACAGCAGGACCAGCTCAACGGTCACTGCCATCAGATTAGCCGGTCCCGGCCGGCTGATCAGCTATCCGCCTTCGGTTACCAGCCTGGCGCGACCCGGATGATCGTCTTGCCGGATACCCGGCGGTCAGGGGCAAACGCGGACGGCACCTCGGCGAGCGGTCGCACGGACCCGACGATCGGATTCAGCCGCCCGGACCGTACCCGCGCGGCGAGGTCGGCCAGCCGGAACCGGTCCGGCTCAACGACAAAGAAGATCGCCCGGCCGTCGGCGGGCCGCATCTTCGGCGGGCCGACGATGGTGACGAGCGTGCCGCCGGCGCGTACCAGCGGGACGGTACGTTGGAGGACTTCGCCGCCGATCACGTCGAACGCGACGTCGACCTCGCCGACGTCCTCCAGCCGGTCGGCCTCCAGGTCCACGAACGAGTCCGCACCCAGGCCGAGGGCGGCCTCCCGGTCCCCGGCCCGGCCGGTGCCGATCACGCGGGCGCCCAGCTCGTGTGCGAGCTGCACCGCGATTGACCCGACGCCGCCCGCGGCCCCGTGGATCAAGACGGTCTGGCCGGTCTTGAGATCGGCGTGGTCGAACAGGCCCTGCCAGGCGGTCAACCCGGAGATGGACAGGGCAGCGGCCACGGTGTGGTCGATGTCCGCCGGAAGCGGGGCGAGGTTGCGCGCCTCCACCGCGGTGTACTCGGCCAGTGACCCGTCGCGGGTCCAGTCGGCCAGTCCGAACACCCGCTGGCCCACGGTCAGGCCGGTGGTGCCGTAGCCCAGTTCGGTGACAACGCCCGACAGCTCGTGTCCGGGCACGCTCGGGGTCCGGTCGCGGCCGGCGCGGTCGGTCCATGTGCCCGGCCAGCCCAGCTCCCCCGGGGTGAACCCGGCCGCGTGGACGCGCACGATCACGTCGTTTTCGGCCGCATGGGGGTGAGGAATGTCAGACAGCGTGAGCCCGGCGGTACCGGCGGCACGGTCTCGTACGGTGATGGCTTGCACAACGGTCCCCTCCCGCGACGAATTCAGGTTCTGACGCGCCCTTCTGGAGCCCCTGGCGCCGGGCTGGCTTGACCAGATCATGCCCGCCCGCCCGCTGGCCCGAAACCGCCCCGACCCGGTGGCGGGATCGCCGACGCCGGTGGCGGGGCAGCAGGCGTCGGTGACCTGGCCGGTGGCGGTGTTCAGGGGCGGCGAACATGCAGGTCACCCCCGTGCCGGGAGGCTGCGGGTCAGCTTGCCTGCGCAAAGACGGTCACTGAATGTTATATTAATATCACTTTAGGTGATAGGAAGTGAACCGACTGCGCCGAGTTGTCCCATAGGTGCCCGGTAGCAGGTCGAGCTGTGACGGCTGAACTGCAACAGGTCCGGCTGACTCAGCCTAGCTGAATTCACAAGCGACATAGGGGATGCCGTGGAACAGTCGTCACGTATGACTGGCAGCACTCGCCGCGAGCCGATGGACTCCACGGATCTGCTGGCCGCGATCGTCAGCTCGTCGGACGATGCCATCATCGGGAAGACCACGGATGGTGTGATCACAACCTGGAATCCGGCCGCCGAGCGCATGTACGGATGGGCCGCAGCGGAAATCATCGGCCAGCCGATCACAGTCCTTTGCCCGCCGGACCGGGTCGCTGAGATCGAGGAGATTCTCCGCAAGATCGGTAACGACGAGCGCGTTCTGTACCACGAGACCGTTCGCCAGCGTAAAGACGGAACCGTCTTCCCCGTCTCTGTGACGATCTCCCCGATCCACGACGACCAGGGTCGCCTGATCGGCGCATCATCGATCGCCCGCGATATCTCCGAGCGGTACCGTCTCCAGGCCGAGCTTCGCCTCCGAACAGACGACCTTGAGGTCGCCTACCGAGACTTGGAGACTTTCTCCTATTCGGTCTCCCACGATCTGCGTGCCCCGCTGCGAGCGCTGGAGGGGCTAAGTGCCGCCCTGCTTGAGGACTGCGGGGACAGCCTCAGCGAGGCCGCCATCGGCTACACCACGCGCATCCAGGCCGCCAGCGAGCGCATGACACAGCTCATCGACGACCTCCTCAACCTCGCGCGCGTGTCGCGGGCCAAGATCCACCCCCAGATCCTCGACCTGGGGGCAGAGGCCGCCGGCATCGCCGCGGAACTCCAGCGCCAGGGACCGGACCGTCATGTGCGCTTCACCATCCAGCAACCGGCCGTGGCCACGGCAGACCCGACGCTCATCCGCACGGTATTGCAGAACCTGCTGGAAAACGCCTGGAAGTTCACCTCCGGACGCGACGACGCGGCCATCGAGTTCGGGATGACCCCGGAAGGGACCTCTGACCGCTGCTTCTACGTACGCGACAACGGCGCTGGCTTCGACCCTGCCTACGCCGGGAAGCTGTTCACGCCGTTCCTGCGATTGCATGACGCCTCCCAGTTCCCCGGCACCGGCGTCGGCCTGGCCAGCGTGAGACAGATCGTCGAACGGCACGGAGGCCGCACCTGGGCCGAGGGCGCATCCGGTGCCGGCGCGACCTTCTACTTCACCCTCCCCGCGAAATGAACCACATTCGCCGTTTCAGGTAGTCAGCAGGGTCGCCGCGAGGCTGTCGGACAGCCATCGGTTGAAGTCGGCGGTGCCCCAGCTGTGCTGAGCGACCAGCAGCCGGTAGAGGTGGCCGTCCGTGAGCGCCCAGCAGAGTTCCGCGGCACGTTGCTGGGTTATGCCGACGGCCAGCCCGTCCAGGGACGCGAGATACCGGATGAACGCGGTAGCGCCCGACATCCGGTTGCGGCTCGCCTCGGCGAGCAGCCGTGCGGCCGCCGGGTCGATATCGGCTGCGGCGATGAGAACTTCGCCGAGCGGCGAGGTGCGGGCGGCGACGTCGGTCACGGTCTGCACCCACAGCATGAGTGCCTTCCGCGGGTCGGACTCGGCCAGGATCGCCTTGATCGCCGGGCGGTCGGCCAGGGCTATCGGCTCATCGTCGCCGACGATGGCCCAGTCCAAGGCCAGCTTGAGCAGGGCCACCTTGCCGCCCACCGAGTTGAACACGGTACGCCGGCTGACGTGCGCGGCCGCCGCGATCCCGTCGATCGTCGTGGCCGCATAACCCTGGGCCAAGAAGAGGTCGTGAGCCGCGGTGACGATCGCCCGCCGGGTACGGCGGGCCTGCTCGTCGCGCACTGGCGACGCGTACCGCTTCGGCGGCTGGCTCGCCGGGTCAGGCGGCTGGATCGTCGTATCGGGCGGGCTCGTTGCGTCGGGTGGCGGGCTCATCCTGACCCGCCCGGAGCCTTGACGTTCCCCCGAATGCGTTGCACTATAAGTGCAGTAATCACACTATGATCATACCAAACTTCCGCGCGTATGCAGTGACGACAGAGAAGGAAGTGGCGAATCTCATGTCTACTGCCACGTCCACCGACGGCGCCTGGGACCGGCGGCAGTGGCTCATCCTGGGCGTGATCGGCCTGGCCCAGCTCATGGTGGTGCTGGATCTGACCGTGATGAACGTCGCCCTGCCGTCCGCGCAGCGGGCGCTGGGCTTCACTACCGTGGACCGCCAGTGGGTCGTCACCGCCTACACCCTGGCGTTCGGCAGCCTGCTGCTGCTCGGCGGCCGGCTGGCCGACCTGCTGGGCCGGAAGGTCACGTTCCTGACCGGCCTGGTCGGCTTCGCCGGCGTCTCGGCCATCGGCGGCGCCTCGGTCAACTTCACCATGCTGATCACCGCGCGGGCCTGCCAGGGCGCGTTCGCCGCGCTGCTGGTGCCCTCGGCGCTGTCGCTGCTGACCACCACGTTCACCGGTCAGAAGGACCGCGGCCGGGCGTTCGCCGTCTACGGGGCGATCGCCGGGGCCGGCGGCGCGGTGGGCCTGCTGCTGGGCGGCGCGCTGACCGAGTACCTGTCCTGGCGGTGGACGCTGTATGTGAACCTGATCTTCGCCGCGGTGGCGTTCGTCGGCGGCGCGCTGCTGCTGAAGCGCCAGTCCTCCCCGGTTAAGCCCAGGCTGGACATCCCCGGCGTGCTGCTGGTCTCCGGCGCAGTGTTCTGCTTGGTCTACGGCTTCTCCAACGCGGCCACGCACAGCTGGCACGCGCCGTCCACCTGGGGGTTCCTGGCCGCCGGCGTGGTGCTTGGCGCAGGGTTCGCGGTGTGGCAGGGCCGGGCCGCCCACCCGCTGCTGCCGCCCCGGGTGGTACTCGACCGCAACCGGGGAGGCGCCTACGCCTCAATTCTCATCGCCTCGGCCGGGCTGTTCGGGATCTTCTTGTTCCTGACCTACTACCTGCAGCAGACGCTCGGGTACTCGCCGCTCGTGACCGGCGTGGCGTTCCTGCCGATCAGCGCCGGCCTCGTCCTCGCGGCCAACCTGTCCACGACCGTGCTGATGCCCAGATTCGGGCCCAAGCCGCTGGTCGCGTCCGGGATGCTGGCCGCGGCAGGGGCGATGGTATGGCTGGCTCAGCTGGGCCCGCACACCGCTTACGCCGCGGGTGTGCTTGGCCCGACCATCCTGGCCGGAATCGGCGTGGGCCTGGTCATCGCGCCGGTGATCAACACCGGCACCTTCGGCGTGGCCCCGCAGGACGCGGGCGTCGCCTCCGCCACCGTCACCGTCGGCCAGCAACTGGGCGCTTCGGTGGGCACGTCGCTGCTGAACACCATCTTCACCGCCGCCGTCACCTCCTACCTCGCCGCGCACCTTGCTGCGGCCCGGGTCACCGGCCGCCAGGCTCTGACCGGGCTGGCGCTGGCGCACGGCTACGACACCGCCTTCTGGTGGACCGCCGGCATATTCGCCGTCGGCGCGGTCACCGGCGGCGCCCTGCTCCGCCCCGGGCCATTGCGCCCGGCGGGCACGCCGCCCCCAGCGCACCCCGACGTGACAACTGCGCAGGCCAAGGCCGACCCCGCTCTTCCCGGGTGATGTCGCTGGCGCAGCATCTCATCAGAGGGGATGTCAGCCGGCGGCGAGCTGGGCCAGGGCGTCGCCGGTGAGGCGCTGGACGGTCCACTCATCCATGCCGACGGCACCAAGGGAACGGTAGAAGCGGATGGCGGGCTCGTTCCAGTCCAGGACGGACCACTCGAGCCGGCCGTACCCGCGCTCGGCGCATACTTTCGCCAGCGTCGCCAGGAGCGTCCTGCCGTAGCCGTGACGCCGCTCGTCCTCCTGCACGAACAGGTCCTCCAGGTAGACGCCGTTTCGGCCGGTCCAGGTCGAGTAGTTCAGGAACCACACAGCGATCGCGACAATCCGCTGCCCCTTCTCGATAACATGAGCGAAGACCGAGGGGGACGAGGCGAACAGGGCCTGCCGCAGGTCGTCGGCGGTCGCCTGCACCGCGTCGGGTTCCCTCTCGTACTCCGCGAGCGCGCGGATGCACGCCACGATCCCGGCCTCGTCGCCAGGACGCGCCCGCCGCAAGACGGCCCCGCCGGCCAGCTGCTGTTCCTCGTCCATCCGGAACCACCTTGTCTCTGCATGTTTTTTGGACCAGCCGGAAGAACCGCCGGCGCGCCCAGGTCAGTCAATGGGACCGAGGTAGGTCCAGTGTCCGTCTTGCCGGACGAACCTGCTCGTCTCGGCGAGGACGCCGCGCTTCCCCTGCTGGACGTACACAGCACGGAACTGCACGGTGCCGGTGGCGTCGAAGAGCCCGCCGTCGCGCGTTTCCAGGACAGCAAGGCGGGTCCACCGAAGTGCCGGGTCGAGGCTGAGTGTCCGCGGACGGCCTGACGGGTGCCAGGTGCGCAGGAGGTAACCGGCGTCCCCGACGGCGAATGCGCTGTAGCGGGAGCGCATCAGCGACTCGGCGGTCGGTGCCGGCGCGCCCGCGTGGAGTCGCCCGCAGCACGACTCATAGTCGTCTCCGAGGCCGCAGGGACACGCGAGTCCGTCCATGCGGACATTCTCGCCCGCTGCCCGGGTGGTGTTTTACCCGCGGGTCCCGCCGGCGGCCGTCGTGCTGTCGGCCTCGGCGGGCGGCGTGCCGGGCCCCTCGCCGGGCTTGGGCACGGCCTTGAACGTGAACTGCGCTTGCGGCCCGGTGCCGTCCACATCGACCGTGACGACCTGGCCGGCCTTCAGCTCGCCGAACAGGATCTTCTCCGACAGATTGTCCTCGATCTCCCGCTGGATCGTGCGCCGGAGCGGCCGCGCCCCGAGCACCGGATCATAGCCCCGCTCGGACAGCAGCGTCCTGGCCGCGGGCCGCAGCTCCAGGCCGATGTCCCGGACCTTGAGCTGCTCCTGCACCTTGGCCATCATCAGGTCCACGATGGTGAGGATCTCCCCCTGGCTGAGCCTGTGAAACACGATGGTTTCATCGACCCGGTTCAGGAACTCCGGCCTGAAGTGCTGCTTCAGCTCCTCCTGCACCTTGGTCCTCATCCGGTCATGGGAGCCCTTTGACTCATGCGCCGGACCGAAACCAAGCGAGACCCCCTTGGAGATGTCTCTGGTGCCCAGGTTCGTGGTCATGATGATCACCGTGTTCTTGAAGTCGACCACCCGGCCCTGCGCGTCGGTGAGGCGCCCGTCCTCGAGGATCTGCAGCAGCGAGTTGAAGATGTCCGGATGGGCCTTCTCGATCTCGTCGAACAAGACGACGGAGAACGGCTTGCGGCGGACCTTCTCGGTCAGCTGGCCGCCTTCCTCGTATCCGACGTACCCGGGCGGGGAGCCGAACAGCCGGGACACCGTGTGCTTCTCCATGTACTCGCTCATGTCCACCTGGATCAGCGAGTCCTCATCGCCGAACAAGAAGTCCGCGAGCGTCCTGGACAGCTCCGTCTTGCCGACCCCGGACGGGCCGGCGAAGATGAACGAGCCCCCGGGCCGCTTCGGGTCCTTCAGCCCGGCCCGGGTCCGCCGGATGGCCTGTGAGAGCGACTTGACGGCCACGTCCTGGCCGATCACCCGCTTGTGGAGTTCGTCCTCCATCCGCAGCAGCCGCTGCGACTCCGCCTCGGTGAGCTTGACCACCGGGATGCCCGTCGCGGCGGCCAGGACCTCCGCGATCAGCTCCGCGGTCACCTCGGCGACGGCGTCCGCGCCGCTGGCCTTCCACTCCTTCTCCCCGGCCTCCCGCTCGGCGGTCAGCTGACTCTCGCTGTCGCGCAGCGCGGCGGCCGTCGTGAAGTCCTCGGCGTCGATCGCGGACTCCTTCTCCCTCCGCACGCCGGCGATCTTCTCGTCGTACTCGCGCAGGGCATGCGGCGCGGTCATCCGGCGGATCCGCATCCGCGCCCCGGCCTCATCGATCAGGTCGATCGCCTTGTCCGGCAGGAACCTGTCGCTGACATAACGGTCCGCCAGCTGGGCGGCGGCGACCAGCGCGCCGTCGGTGATCGACACGCGGTGATGCGCCTCATAGCGGTCCCGCAGGCCCTTGAGGATCTCGATGGTGTGCGCGACGGTCGGTTCGGCTACCTGGATCGGCTGGAACCTGCGCTCGAGCGCCGCGTCCTTCTCCAGGTGCTGACGGTACTCAGCCAGGGTGGTCGCGCCGATGGTCTGCAGCTCGCCGCGGGCCAGCATTGGCTTCAGGATCGACGCGGCATCGATCGCGCCCTGGGCGGCGCCGGCGCCGACCAGCGTGTGCAGCTCATCGATGAACAAGATGATGTCGCCGCGGGTCCTGATTTCCTTGAGCACCTTCTTGAGCCGCTCTTCGAAGTCGCCCCGGTACCTGGACCCGGCGACCAGCGCGCCCAGGTCCAGGGTGTAGAGCTGCTTGTCCTTCAGGGTCTCCGGCACCTCGCCCGCGACGATCTTTTGCGCCAGCCCCTCGACCACGGCGGTCTTGCCGACGCCGGGCTCGCCGACCAGCACCGGGTTGTTCTTGGTGCGCCGGCACAGCACCTGCATCACCCGCTCGATTTCCTTCTCCCGGCCGATCACCGGGTCGAGCTTGCCCTCGCGTGCGCCCGCGGTCAGGTTCCGGCCGAACTGGTCGAGGACAAGCGACGCGGAGGGCGCCGTCTCGGCCAGCGGGTATGCGGCGGCCGTCTCCTGACCCTGGGCATCGGCCAGCAGCTGGATCACCTGCTGGCGGATCCTGCTGTCGTCTGCGCCCAGCTTGACCAGCACCTGGGCGGCGATACCCTCGCCCTCGCGGCTCAGGCCGAGCAGGATGTGCTCGGTGCCGATGTAGTTGTGGCCGAGCTGCAGCGCCTCGCGAAGTGAGAGCTCAAGCACCGCCTTGGCGGGCGAAGTGAAGGGGATGTGACCCGACGGCGCGTGCTGGCCCCGGCCGATGATCTCCTCGACCTGCTGGTGCACGGCCTCCAGGCTGATGCCCAGCAACTCCAGTGCCTTGGCGGCGACGCCGTCGCCCTCGCGGATCAGGCCGAGCAGGAGGTGCTCGGTGCCGATGTAGCCGTGGTTGAGCATCCTGGCCTCTTCCTGAGCCAGGATCACAACCCGCCGCGCCCGGTCGGTAAACCTCTCGAACATCTCGTGGCCCTTTCGCCGAACGGCCCGCAGGCAGCTGAAGTCTTGCTCGTAGCCCCGCCCGCGATGACATCATCGACGCGCTGGCCGCGAGCCGGGACAGCGGCCGGCGCCACCATCGGCTCGGGCAGCTCCGGCTGGCCGGTGATCGCGGCCCGGATCGTGGCGAAGATATCCAGGTGCCGGTTCACGCCGGCCGCTGACAGGAACCGGGCTACCTGGGGTGATGGCGCGACCAGGCGCAGGGATCCGCCGAGCAGCCGGGCGCGGTGTCCGCTGCTCACCAGCACCGCCAGGCCGCTGGCGTCCGCATGCTCGACCGCGGACAGGTCGATGATCAGGACGCTGGCGGCGCGGAGCAGGCCCAGCAGCTGCTCGCGCAGGGCGTGAGCCGACGCGGTGCCGAGTTCCCCGCGGAGCGTGGCGACGACGTAGCCGCCGCGGTCTGCCGGGGAAGGAAGACCGTGGGTGGCTTGATCAGCCGCGGAGTGCGTCATGGCGCTTCCGGTTCGGGCATGGTGTCTTCCCTTGGTACGCGGGGTTCGGCGCAGCGAGGCGGGATCCTGGCCCGGCGGCTTCCGCCAGGCACCGTCGCCGTCGGCTGGGGCGCGGCATTTCGAGCGTCATGGTCAGCAACGATCGTGATGACCGCGCCGACGCGCATGAGTCCCTCCGGGAGCCCCGGGAAGCTGGCCGCTGGAGGCGGCCGAGTCCGGTGCCTGACATCCAAGCTATACCGGCGCCGGGAAACTAGCAAAAATTTTCCAGAAATTGGTAGCCGGTTAGGACGCGACCTGGACCTCACGCTTTGCGAGCCGCCCGCCACAGCATCGGCACCGGCGGTGTACCGCCGCCGCCTGGCGTAGGGTCGGTTGCTGTGTCTGACCGGGAACTGGTGGTGCTTGGGACGGCGAGCCAGGCGCCTACCCGTAGCCGTAACCACAACGGCTACCTGCTGCTGTGGGATGACGAGGGTCTGCTGTTCGACCCGGGCGAGGGGACACAGCGGCAGATGCTGTTCGCCGGAGTCACGGCCAGCCGGATCACCCGCATCTGCATCACGCATTTCCACGGAGATCACTGCCTCGGCCTGCCCGGCGTGCTCGCGCGGATGTCCCTGGACCGGGTGCCGCACCCGGTGGAGGCCTGCTACCCGGCCCAGAACCAGGAGGTGTTCACCCGATTGAGGCATGCGGCGCTGTTCCGCGACGCGGTGGACCTGCGGGAGCGGCCCGCTGAGGCCGCGGGCACGGTGCTGCGGGCCGCCGCCTTCCACGTGGAGGCCCGGCCGCTGTCGCACACCATCCCGGTCCTGGGCTACCGGCTGGTGGCGGCCGACGGGCGGCGGATGCTCCCGGACAGGCTCGCCGCCTTCGGCATCACCGGCCCGGACATCGGGCGGCTGCAGCGCGAGGGGCGCTTGGTCAGCGGGGAGCGCCTGGTGACAGTGGACCAGGTGAGCGAGCCGAGACGGGGCCAGCGTTTCGCGTTCATCATGGACACCCGGCTGTGCGATGCCGCCTTCGAGCTCGCTGACGGCGCGGACATGGTGGTATGCGAGTCCACCTTCGCCGACAGCGAGGCCGGGCTGGCCCGCGAGTACGGGCACCTGACCGCCAGCCAGGCCGGCCGCATCGCGGCCGAGTCGAAGGCGCGCCTGCTCGTGCTCACCCATTTCTCGCAACGCTACGAGCATGACGGCGGTCAGCAGCTTGCCGCGCAAGCGGCGATGACGTTCGGCGGGCCGGTCGTGCTGGCTCAGGATCTGGACCGGATCCCGGTGCCATCCCGGCATCCCCTCGCCCCGTAATCGGTACGCGGCCGTGCGGCCCGGCCGCGTGGCGTCGGGGAACGGTCAGGCGCGGAAGTCCGCTGATGCTGCTTGGTGGTACCGTCAGCACGTTACGGGCCCAGGACAAGGGGCCAGGACAACAGGCCGGGACAAGGAGGCAACGATGACCGCACCGCTTCAGGTGATCGCCTTGAGCTTCAGCCGCGACGCCGGCGCTGAGGACAGGATCCTGGCCGAGGTCGATCGTCTCCGTGGCCGGGGAGTTCTTCGCCTGCTCGACATGCTCTTCGTGGCCAGAAACCAGGACGGCACCATCGAACGGCTGACCATCGGTGCTGACGAGGACTTCGGCTCGCTGCTGGCGGCCGTCGTTCCCGTCGGGGGCGGCGGTCCGGCTGTGCCGGAGTCAGCTGACGGTGCTGCGGCCTTCGACCCGGCTGATGCGTGGGCGCTGGCCGATTCTCTTGAGCCGGGCACCGCCCTGGCCTTCCTGCTCGTCGAGCACCACTGGGCCGCGCCGCTTTTTGACGCCATCGCCGAGACCGGCGGAACGATGATCGGCGAGGGCTTCCTGACCGCCGAGACCGGGCTGGTGGTGGGCGCCGAGGTCGCCGCCATGGAGGAGGCCGCTGAGGTGATCGCCCAGGCCCAGGCCGACGAGGCCGTGGCCTTGCTCACGGCGGCCGCGGCCCAAGCCGAGGCGGCCGAGGCGGTGGCCGATTCGCAGCGGATCCAGTCGGCCGCTGCCGCCGACGCCGTGCGGGCGCTGATCACCGCCGGGCTGGTGGAAGAGGCGGCCGCCCACGAGGCAGTCGCGGCGCTGACCGCCGCCGGCCTCATCGTGGCCGCCGCCGACCAAGCCGCCGCTGACGCCGTAACCGAAGACATCGCCACCATGGAAGCCGCCGACGAGGTGGCCGCTGAGTCCGTGGCGGAATCCCTCACCACCATTGCCGCCGCCGACGAGATAGCCGCCGAAGCCACCAGCGAAGCCGAAGCACGAGTCAGCGCGGCTTCCATCACCGTGGCCGAGACCCAGGTCCTCCGGTACCTCCCTACCCCACTCCCATTCTCCGTTATCGCCGGCAAGCTGGGCATCTCCCGGTCAGCGGCCAAGGAGCGAGCAGAACGCCTCTATCGCAGGCTCGGCGTCCACAGCCGGGACGAGGCAGTCAGCCGGGCCCGCGCCCTGGGCCTCATCCGCGCCAAGTAAGGCGTAACCGGGCCGGGCCCCTGAGCCATTTTGCCCTCCTTTTGCCCGCCAGATGCTGCCTGGCCGCGATGATTAGGCAGTTAGACGACGGACAGGAGAAGCCGGTGCGCAGGGCCCGCACGGCGGCAGGACCGCCCGGCATGACGCTAAGCCCGCACTACAAGTGGATCGCCCTGGTCAACACCACCTTGGGCGTCCTGATGGTGACGATCGACGGATCGATCGTGCTCATCGCCCTGCCCGACGTGTTCCGGGGGATCAAGCTCAATCCCGCTCGCTGCCGGGCAACAGCTTCTACCTGCTGTGGATGATCCTGGGTTTCCTGGTCGTGACCAGCGTGCTGGTGGTGAGCCTGGGCCGGCTGGGCGACATGTACGGCCGGGTGAAGATCTACAACCTCGGCTTCGCCCTGTTCACCTTCTTCTCCCTGGTGCTCTCGATCACGTGGATGACCGGGGCGCCCGCGTGCCATCTGGCTCATCGTCATGCGGGTCTTCCAGGGCGTGGGCGGGGCGATGCTGTTCGCCAACTCCGGCGCCATCCTCACCGACGCCTTTCCCGCCAACCAGCGGGGCATGGCGCTCGGGATAAACGGTGTGGCGGCCACCAGCGGGACGTTCATCGGGCTGGTGGTGGGCGGCCTGCTGGCGCCGATCAACTGGCGGCTGATCTTCCTGGTCTCGGTGCCCATCGGCCTGTTCTGCACGGTCTGGGCCTACACGATGCTCCACGACGTCGTGCCGCCGCGCAAGACCTCGATCGACTGGGCCGGCAACGTCACGTTCGCCGTCGGGCTCATCGCGGTGATGGTGGGGATCACCTACGGGATCGAGCCCTACGGCACACACAACATGGGGTGGACGAGCCCGGTGGTGATCGGCTGCGCTCAGCCTGGGCGTCGCCCTGCTGATCGTCTTCGCCGTCATCGAGCAGCGGGCGGCCGAGCCGATGTTCCGCCTGCCGCTGTTCCGCATCCGCGCCTTCACCGCCGGGACCCTGGCCAGCTTCCTGTCCGCCGTCGGGCGGGGCGGGCTGATGTTCATGCTGATCATCTGGCTGCAGGGGATCTGGCTGCCCCTGCACGGCTACGACTTCGCCCGCACCCCGCTGTGGGCCGGCATCTACATGCTGCCGCTCACCGTGGGGTTCCTCATCGCCGGGCCGATCTCCGGGATCCTGTCCGACCGCTACGGCGCCCGGCCGTTCGCCACCGCCGGCATGCTGCTCACGGCGCTCAGCTTCGTGCTGCTCGAGCTGCTCCCGGTCGACTTCAACTACTGGGCGTTCGCCCCCTTGCTCCTCATGATGGGCCTGAGCAACGGCCTGTTCATGTCGCCCAACCGGGCCGCGGTGATGAACAGCCTGCCCGCCGAGCACCGCGGGGCGGGCTCGGGGATGACCACGACCTTCCAGAACTCCGCCCAGGTGTTCTCGATCGGGATCTTCTTCTCCCTCATGATCGTCGGGCTCTCCGCGGTGCTGCCGACCAGCATGTACGCCGGGCTGGTGCAGCAAGGCGTCTCGCACCAGGTGGCCACGCCGGGTGGCCCACCTTCCGCCGGTCTCGACCCTGTTCGCGGCCTTCCTCGGGTACAACCCGATGCAGCATCTCCTCGGCGCGTCGGTCCTGGCCCACCTGCCCGCCGGACGCGCCGCGATCATCCAGGGCCGGTCGTTCTTTCCCAACCTGATCTCCGCCCCGTTCCGGCACGGCCTGCATACCGCCTTCGACTTCGCCATCGGCGCCTGCCTCGTCGCCGCCGCCGCCTCCTGGTTCCGCGGCGGCGGAAGCTACGTCCACGCCGACAGAACAGGCGACGCCCACGGCGAAGGGCCTCTCAGCAATGGACCCGTCAGCACCGCTAGAGCGTCCAGTTTCCTGACCACCACACCCCGGCCGCGGTCTGGGTACCTCGCGATGAACCGTGGGCTGCCGTTTATCCTCACGCAACCGTATGTGAGTGAGATACCGGTCGGCATCCGGAAATATGCGACCGCTCACGGGCTCGATGTCGATTCCTGCGCGAGCGACGGCTGGTATGCCCCTGCCTCGACCCTTCCTATCCGGCTTACGGCCGCGAATACGGGAAGTCCGGACCACACGATCCGCCCACGTTCCTCACCTGGCAGCTCCGGACCACTCCCGGCGGCACCACGCTCCGACTGCAGGTCGACGAGATCGAGGGCAGCAGCGACGACGACGCCGAGGACATCTCGGGAGAATGCCCGCAGGTCCGCTACCGGTCAGCTGTCGGCTGGGCTGGCTGAGGTCGCGGTGCCTGGGGCGCAGAGCCGGGGTAGTGACCGGCATGATTGAGCGGTTGCTGTCCGGGTCGGCCAGCTAGGTCCCGGGTCTCCGGACCCGCGGCAGCGTGCGCGTGGCGTGACGTACTGCTGGCCTGGTGTGGCCTTTGCGCGGGCAGCCGCAGCCGCAGGACCGCGAGCCCGAGCAGGGCGAAGGCGGCCGTCCAGGCCAGGGACACAGCCGCCGTGCTGGCCAGTACTTGATGGTGGAAGGCGCCGGCGGTGGCGAACTGGGTCGGGGCGTAGGAGGGGAAGAACTCCAGGATCGGCTTGTTCGCCAGCGGGTTGTCTACCGGGTTTTCCAGGAAGGTGTCCAGCAGCGAGATCATGATGATGAGGAAGAAGCCTTCCAGGTCACCCCGGACCAGGACGCCTATGAGCAGGCCGAACGCGGCGTAGGTGGCCGCACCCAAGATGAATGCCGCCGCGATGGCCCAGATCCCGGCGGGCCGCCAGAAGGCCAGCATGACGGCGGCGGCGTAGGCGCCGATGCCCACGGCCTGGGCCAGCGCGGCGGTGGTCTTGGCGGCGATGAGGGCGGAGTGCCGGTAGCCCGACAGCACCAGCCGCCGGTCGAACGGCCGCGACCGGCGGACTGCGGCGAACACGACGAACCCGGTGATGAGGGTGATCGCGCTCAGCCCGGCGGTGACCAGGGTCAGGTTGTGGCCGTCGACCACGATGTCGGTGCCGGTGGCCCGCAGCCGGAACCCGGTGCCCGCGTGCGGGATCATCGAGCCGATCAGCAGGTACCACACCGGGACGAAGGCCACCAGCAGGATCCAGGCCAGCCGGTTGCGGACCTGCGCGGCCAGGGTGAGGCGGATGGCGGTCTCAAGCTGCTGGCGCATGGCTTGCCTCCTCGCAGATCTGGCCGCCGGCCAGGTGGTAGATCCGGTCGAAACGCTTTTGCTCGAAGACCAGATGGCTGATGATCACGGTCGCGGTCCCGGCGGCCCTCAGGTCCGCGGCCAGATCCCAGAAGGCCAGGTAGGTCTGCCAGTCAAAACCCTGGTAAGGCTCGTCCAGGAGCAGCACTGCCGGGTCGTGCATCAAGGCCAGCGTCAGGCTGAGTTTCTGCCTGGTACCGCCAGACAAAGTGCCGGCCCGCTGGCCGCGGCAACCGTCAAGGCCGAGCCGCTCGATCAGTTCCTCGGCCCGGGCCAGCGACTCGATCTCGTATGCGGCCTGGAAGTAGCGCACGTGCTGGTCAACGGTGAGCGCCTCGTCCAGGACTACCGTCTGCGGGCAGTAACCCAGCCTGCCGCCGATCATGACGGTGCCCGCGTCCGGCCGCAGGTCACCGGCCAGGATCCGCAGCAGCGTCGTCTTCCCGGTACCGTTCTCCCCGACCACGGCGACCAGTTCGCCCGGCGCGACGTCCAGGTCCACCCCGGCCAGCACCCGGCGCCGGCCGAACGACTTGCAGATGCCCCGTGCTGCCAGTGCGGTCATGGCACCCGCCTCCTTACCGGCGTGTCACCGCCAGCCTGATCCCAGGCGTCCCTGGCTCCCGGAGTTCCAGTTCCGGATCAGCCCTCGGCAGAGACACCGGTGGATACGCATGCGCCCAGGTTAGAGAGCCGCCGATACGAGATCGTTACGGCGAAGTCATCCGCGCGCTCGGTCCTTCTCACGGTGGCATCGCGATGGTCAGTACTTGCCGGCCGCCCAGGCGGACCGCGAGGACACCCTGGCCGCGTGCCCCCTGGTCAAGGCTGCCAGTATGTGGGAAACCAGTGACGGGGGGATCCTGCGGTGCCGTACCAGCCCGAACAGTGGCACGACTTCGCCACCTCGTTCGCTGGCGCTGCGGGCGCCCTGCTCGGGCTGGCTTTCGTCGCCATCTCCCTGAATCTCGATCAGATCCTGCGGGACAAGGTGCTGCCCCGCCGGGCCGTAGAAACGCTGGCGTTCTTTGCCTACCCACTGGCCGCGAGCCTGCTGATCCAGCTGCCTGGCCTGTCGAGCACGGCCCTGGGAATCGGCCAGGCCATTCTCGCCGCCGGCCTCATCGTGCTGGCGGCTGTCATCGACGTGCCGCGCTGGCGGCAGGAGCGCGGCGACCCCCTGAGCTGGCGCCTGGGCCACATTGTGCCCGCTATCGTGATCATCGTGCTGGCCGCAGTGGGAGCGGCAGCGACGGTGACGACCAGCATCGGCGGCCTGTACTGGCTAGCGGCGGCCATGGCCGTCGCGACCGCGATGGGACTCGTCAACAGCTGGGTCCTGCTCGTCGAGATCAAACGCTGACCCGTGATATGGCACGGTACCGTCAGGCGACCTCCCGTGCGGCGGTAGGTTGCCGAGGTGAGCTTTGACGTCAGCGCCGACGCCTACCTACGGTTCATGGGACAGTACTCCGAGCCGCTGGCGGTGCCGTTCGCTGACCTGGCCGGGGTCCATCGCGGGCAGCGGGTGCTGGATGTGGGATGCGGGCCCGGCGCGCTGACGGCTGAGCTGGTGAATCGGGTCGGCACGGAGTCGGTCAGCGCCGTGGAACCGTCGGCGTCGTTTGCCGCCGCGGTACGCGAGCGGCTGCCGGGCGTGGATGTCCGGCGGTCGCCGGCCGAGCAGCTGCCGTTCCCCGACGGCACCTTCGATGCCGCGCTGGCGCAGCTGGTCGTTCATTTCATGGCTGACCCGGTGCGGGGGCTGCGGGAGATGGGCCGGGTGACCCGGCCCGGCGGGATGGTCGCGGCGTGCGTGTGGGACCACGCGGGCGGCCGCGGGCCGCTGACCGCGTTCTGGTCCGCGGTACGGGACCTGGATCCGGCCGCCGGCGACGAGTCGGATCTCGCCGGTGCCCGCGAAGGTCATCTGGCTAGCCTGTTCAGGCAGGCCGGGCTGGGCGGTCCGCACGTCACCACACTGACCGAACGCGTCCGCCACGCCAGCTTCGATGACTGGTGGCAGCGATTCACCCTGGGCGTCGGCCCAGCCGGTGCCTACGTGGCGTCCCTGACCCCGGACCGCCGGGCCGCGCTGCGCGAGCGGTGCCGGCGCCTGCTGCCCGCAGGCCCGGTGGACATCAACGCCACCGCCTGGGCCGCCAGCGCACGCACCTGAGCCGGGAGGACCGTGACAGATGTCATCTGCGGCTGGTGGCATCCGGCAGTGGTGCCGGCGGCCCTTGTCTTGGACATTAGATATATGCGAAACCCGCTCACGATGAGACGAGCCAGGAAGGCGGGCGGACGATGAGCGCCACGACGGGGAATGATCTTCCTGCTCAGGTGAAGGCTTCGGATTCCGACCGTGACGCGGTCGTGTCGGACCTGAGCATGCACTTCCAGGCGGGCCAGGCTCACGGCCGGGGAGTTCGATGAGCGGATGGGACGAGCCCTGGCCGCGCGGACGTGGGGTGAACTCCGGGAGCTCCTGGCGGATCTTCCCGACGCCCAGCCCGGGCCCCGTGCCCCCGCGACAAGTTCCCTGAGCGCGCGGCCCCGGCCGTCGTCCGGGCGGCCAGCGCCGCCGGCCGCTGCGCTGGCCGGCCTCGCGATGGCTGTCGCCGTACTGGTCATTGTGGCCACCGTCGGCTGGGGCCTGGCCTGGCTCCTTATTCCGGGGCTGCTGATCGCGCGGCGCCTGGTCTGCTCCGCCGGCGTACCCAGGCGATCTGGGCCGCAGGAGTGAATGGCCCGCTGCCACTGGCGGCGGCCCACGCCGTACTGTCCGGGCCTGTAGGGGGTTGTCCGGTGAGCGCGTCGCGCGTAGCGTAACCAATGCTCTAATTTGTCGAGAAACGTTTGATCCGGCCTAACGACGCGACGTGGCGTGGGAGGTAGCTCGGTGATGGCGAAGATGGCGAAGACGCCCAGGATCGTTCGGGCCTGGCGGGCCGCCGCGGTGGTCCTGACCGTGACGTTGGCGGCGTCCGGGGCAGCGGCGGTGTCAGCGTCGGCGTCAGCCGGCGCGAGCCCTGCAGCGCCGTACCCGTGCCCGGCCGGCGGCGGCCCGAACTTCACCTCGGGAGTCGACGCATCGGCGATCGGCTGGCTCGGTAACGGCCAGGGGGCGACGGCCTGTCTCGGGGGCAGCTTCTACGTCCCCAACGGCATCGACACCACGTACGGGTTCGGCGTCTACAACGATTCGCCGACGACCTGGACGAACGCGGACGGCTACCTGCCCGCCCTGGTCACCAGCTTCACCTCCGGCGGGGCACGCGTGTCCATCACGAACTTCGGCGACCGGGCCGTGATCGGCGGCCACCCCTACGTCTTGATCTACAGCCGTGTCACGGTGCACAACCCCACCAGCCAGCCGGTGACGGTCGATCCGCAGCCGTCGCCGGGACTGGTACCGCTGAACAGCGCGCCGGACCAGGTCGGACCGGGCGCGACGGTCGGCCACGACTACGTGGTGGCCGAGGACAGGTTCGGCGGCACCTACGCGTGGCCGACCGCGGCGCAACTGGCGGCGGCCGGCGGTTACGACGGGCACTTCGCGCACATGCGCGCGTTCTGGAACAGCCAGCTGGCGGGGATAACCCAGCTCACGCTGCCGGACGCGCAGCTGGTCGACGCGTACAAGGCCGGCTTCGCGTACACCCAGATCGCCCGCAGTGGCAACGCCCTGAACACCGGCACCAACGGGTACCACGCGGAGTACGAGCACGACGTCGTCGGCATCCTCGCGAACATGTTCAATGAGGGCTATTTCACCGGCGCCCACGCGCTGCTCGACGAGACCGACCGGGTGGTCGGAACCAACACCCAGTACTCGGACGGGACGTGGGTCTACCCGTGGCTGTGGGCCGTGTACGTCGAGAAGACGGGTGACACAAAGTTCCTCGCCGCGCGCTTCAGCTCGCCCGGCCCGCTCGGGGCCACCGCGCAGCCGAGCATCGAGGCCACCGCGCAGATCATCGCCGCTGACCGCACCGGACCCGGCGGGATCATCGGCGAGACCAGCGACATCGATGCCAACGGCTACTGGGTCAGCGACAATTACGAGGCCCTGCTCGGCCTGGCCGGCTACGAGTACCTCGCTCAGGTTCTGGGCAACACCGCCCAGGAACAATGGGCGGCCGGTGAGTACAGCAGCCTGCTGAAGGCGGTGAACTCGACGCTGTCGTCCACCATCTCCGCCAACAAGCTGGATTACATCCCGTGCTCGATGGTCGAGCCAAACACCGCCAACCGCTGCTCCAACCCGGAGGACGCGAACTGGGCCGCGCCCGGTGTGTACTTCAACTGGGCCTGGAACGGCTACCTGCTCGGCGCCCCGATGACCGGCCCGGATGGCGGGAGCGTGGCGGACTGGATCGACAAGACCCTGTCCTACGGGTTCGGCCGGGTGCAGGGGATGCTGCCGGCCAACACCTTCGGCGGGTACCCGGGTGAGGGCTTCTACTCGACCGCCTACAACGGCGCCTACGGCGCCTGGGGGCTGGACAGCAACAACTACCGCGACCAGGGCATCCTCTCGCTGGAGTTCCTCATCAACAACGACCAGGCCGGGCCGTACTCCTGGTGGGAAGGCTCGACCCCGCCCGACACGACGACGCCGTGGATCGGGAATCACCCGGCCAGCGGCGGCGGCGCGTCCCCGCACTCGTGGGGCATTGCCATGGGTGACCTGGGCCTGCTCGACTCGCTGGTGTCCCAGCGGACCGACGGGTCGCTCATCGTCGGCCGGGGCGTCCCGAACAGCTGGCTCGGGACGGGCCGGATCGCTGTCTCCAACTTCCCCACCACCGATGGTGGCCGGATCGGCGTGACGATCACCACCCGAGGAGATGCGGTCACGCTGCAGCTGACCGGTAAGCCCTCGGGACCGGTGACCTTCGAGCTGCCCGCCTTCGTGAACAACATCGCCTCGGCCTCCGCGGGCACGGTCGACAAGGCAGCCGGTGCCGTCACCGTACCTGCCCGCACACGATCGGTGACGGTCACGCTGGCTCAGTAGGGTGGTGGCATGCGGGTGGTGATAGCGGGCGGGCACGGGAAGATCGCGCTGCTGCTTGAGCAGTTGCTGGCGGGACGCGGAGACCAGGCCGTGGGCCTGATCCGGAACCCGGCCCAAGCCGCTGATGTGCGCGCGGCCGGCGCCGAAGCGATCCTCTGCGACCTGGAGACGGCTACGGCCGACGATGTCACCGGGCTGGTGACCGGGGCTGACGCGGTAGTGTTCGCCGCTGGCGCCGGCCCGGGCAGCAGTGCGGGGCGCAAGGACACCGTGGACCGGGCGGCCTCGGTACTGATGGCCGGCGCCGCCGAGCGGGCCGGGGTCCGCAGGTTCGTGCAAATCTCCTCGATGGGAGCCGGAGCGCCGCCGCAACCCGGTCGCGGCGAGGTGTGGACGGCCTATATCGAAGCCAAGACCGCCGCCGAGGACGACCTGCGGGCCCGGGATCTGGACTGGACCATCGTGCGCCCGGGCGGCCTGACCGACGATCCAGCCACCGGCCGGATCCGGCTCGCACCCCCGCCCCTGCCCCCTGGCACGATTCCCCGCGCCGACGTCGCCGCGGTCATCGCCGCCCTGCTCGACCATCCAGGGACCCGGCACCGCACGCTCGAGCTGACCGGCGGACCGACCCCGATTGACCCAGCCGTACGCGGCATCTCCTGATCACCGCCCAGCCTGGAGGCATAATCCGGCCCGGCCTGGACACGAGACCCAGTATGGATGCCCAGAGCGAGAATCTCCCAGAACCGCGGTCAGAACCCGTCGCCGCGGGGCTGGCCCCGCTGGACGAGCTGGAGACCGACGAGATCCCCGATTCGATGATCTCGGACTTCTCCTCACTGACGACGCCGTACTGCTGGGTCATCACCGAAGATACGGTCGCCGGCTACGACGGGGCCGAGCCGTCCGCCGTCGGCAAGTCCGGGCCCGGCCAGGCCGTCGCCGAGGACGTCACCGAGGCCCTGACCGCCGGGCGGTTCTTCAGGCTGGTCGACGCGGAGGGCCGCGAACTGGCCATCGGGCGGGTGTACGACCCGAGCGGCCGGAACGAGCTCGCGCCGCTGGACGATTTCGGGCGGCAGAACCTGGGCGCGCTGAACATCGAATTCCGCGCCGAAGGCGACTGGAAGGCGGCCTGACCCAACAGCCAGCACCGACCGCAACAGCCGGCGCTGACCGCAACAGCCAGCACCGACCGCAACGGCCGGCGCTGACCGCAACAGCCAGCGCTGCCTACATCCGGGCCTGGGCGGCCGGGCGGCGTCGCGGGCCGAGCGGCATGACCGTCAGGGCCGGGCCGGCCGGACCCTGGCCGGCCCGGGAGAACCTGGCGATAGCGGTGCCGGTGAGCGTGACCTCCACGATGTGATCGCGGCGGCCCACCGTGGCCGGGCAGTCCCGCTCGCGCACCCGCATCTGCACGCCGGTGATCACCACGCCCTCGCCGCCGAGCCGTCCGACGTCTTGTTCCAGCTGGCGCCTGGCGTCGCGCCGCGACTGGTTCACCAGCTCGGTCCAGCCCGCCACCTCGACGTTGCCGGACCACCGGCGCGCCTGGCCCGCCAGCCTGCGGTCATCGTGCCGCGAGCCGACCGAGATGCCGAGCGCCAGGCCGGCCGGAACCCACCCCGCTGCGATCAGCTTGGCGAAATCCTGCCCGGAGACATCGCAGGTGAACAGCGCCCGCTGCCCGTGCGCGGCACCCGGCGCGCGAACCGCGGTGCCGAGGGCCGTGAAATCCAGCCCGCCGAGGGGGAGCGACCCCCGGGACAGCCGGACGCCGACCACCCCGTGCCCGCCCAGCGCGGCGCACTCGGCGGTCATCCGGTCGATGGCCGTCTGCCGGGCCTGGTACATGGCCTCCACCAGCGGCCCGAACGACCCCGCATCGCGCCGCCCCGACACCTGGGTGATCGGCCCCGCGGGCCTGCGGTCGCCGGATGATCCCCACGTCCCGGCGCAGTTATACCCGCCGACGTCACCGGCGGCATAGACGGCCGCGCCAAACACCTGCCCGACGGGCTCAAAGCCCACGGCGCGGACAGCGGCGAACTCCTGACCGGTCGCCGCGGACTCCCACGTGCCGCCGGGCCAGGTGCCCGCAGCCCCGGCCACGGCACCGGCGGGCAACTCCTCGCTCACGCTCCCAGCGTAGGCCCGCTCCCTCGCAGCGTCACGGGCCCGCCGCTGCGCGGGATGGTCAGCCGTGGGGGCGGGCGGTACTGTCTGGCGCATGTGCGATGATCACGAGCACTCGGCGGGGGCGGCGTGGTCGGCGCCTCGCGCCGCCGGGGGACCGGCGGTTGACCCGGTGACGCTGCCCGCCGTCGATGAGGTCACGGTCACCACGATGGTGGACAACACGTTCGATGCGCTGCTTGCCTCCGCCGCCGGCGTCACCCGGACGCCGATGGGCGCCGGGCGGGTCGCCGCCTGGCCGTTCGCCGGCGGCGAGACCGTCGCGGGCCTGCGCGCCGAGCACGGCTTTTCCGCCCTGGTCACCGTCCGGAGCGGGAACACGAGCACCGCGCTGCTGTTCGACACCGGCGCCTCGCCGGACGCGCTGGCGGTGAACGCCGAGCGTCTGGGCCTCGATGCCGGCGGCCTGCAGGGCGTCGTGCTGAGTCACGGGCACTTCGACCACGCGGGCGGTCTGGACGGCCTGGCCCGGCTCCGCGGCCGGTCCGGCCTGCCGCTGACGGTCCATCCCGCGGTCTGGACCCGCCGGCGCCTGGAGCTGCCCGGCGGCCGGAGCCTGGAGATGCCCACCCTGTCGCGGGGTGCCCTGGAGCGGGAAGGGTTCGAGGTGATCGAACGGCGGCAGCCGTCGCTGCTGGCCGGCGGCATCCTCATCACCGGCGAGGTGGACCGCGTCACCGACTTCGAGCACGGCATGCCGCCGCAGCATCAGGCCTGGGACGGCCACGGCTGGCTGCACGACCCCGCCGTCATCGACGACCAGGCGCTCGTGATCAGCGTGCGCGGCCGGGGCCTGGTCGTCATCACCGGGTGCGGCCACGCCGGGGTGGTCAACATCATCCGGCACGCCATGCGGCTGACCGGCGTGCACCGGCTGCTCGCCGTCATCGGCGGGTTCCACCTGTCCGGCCCCGCATTCGAGCCGGTCATCGAGCCGACCGTCACCGCGCTCACCGAGCTCGCGCCCGAGCTCATCGCCCCCGGCCACTGCACCGGGTGGCGCGCGCAGCACACCCTGGCCGCGGTGCTCCCCGATGCCTGGGTGCAGAGCAGCGTCGGAACCACCTACACGCTCAGCGCCGCCTAGACGGGCGGTCCCCGATCCCGGCGCTGGCCGGGCCTGGCCCGCGGGCGCTATCCCAGCTGGTCGCGGCGGCGGGTCAGGGAGGCGGTCTCGGCGGTGTTGCCCGCCAGCTCGATGGCCTGGTCGTACGCCGCGCGCGACTCGTGACCGCGGCCCAGCCGGCGCAGCAGGTCGGCGCGGGCCGCATGGTAGGCGTGATAGCCGGCCAGCTTGTCCCGGAGAGGGTCGATGGCCGCCAGTGCCACCTGCGGGCCGTCGAGCTCGGCGACCGCGATGGCCCGGTTGAGGGCGATGACCGGCGAGGGGTCGAGGCGGACGAGCTGGTCGTAGAGGGCGACGATCTGCGACCAGTCGGTGCCGGCCATGTCGCGGGCGGAGGTGTGCACGGCGCTGATCGCGGCGAGGATCTGGTAGCGGCCCGGAGCCACCCGGGTGGCCAGGCGCTCGCGGACCAGCCGGTGTCCCTCGGCGATCAGCGCGGCGTCCCAGGTCCCGCGGTCCTGCTCGTCGAGGGTGACCAGTTCACCGCCCGCCGAAACCCGGGCCGTGCGGCGGGCCTCGGTCAGGAGCATCAGCGCCAGCAGCCCGGCCACCTCACCGTCCTCCGGCATGAGGGCCCGGATCAGGCGAGTGAGCCGGATGGCCTCGGCGGTCAGGTCGTGACGTACCGGATCGGTGCCCGGGCCGGTCGCCAGGTAGCCCTCGTTGAAGACGAGGAACAGGACGGCCAGGACGCCGGAGACCCGGGCCGGGAGATCCTCCGCGGACGGCACCCGGTACGGGATGCGGGCCGCCTTGATCTTGGCCTTCGCGCGGGTGATCCGCTGCCCCATGGCGGCCTCCTGCACCAGGAAGGCACGCGCGATCTCGGGCACGGTCAGCCCGGCCACCATGCGCAGCGTCAGCGCCACGCGGGTCGCCATCGCCAGCGCCGGGTGACAGCAGGTGAAGATCAGCCGGAGCCGCTCGTCGTCGATGGCGCCGGGACGCCCGGGCGGGTCGTCGTCGTCGTACAGCAGCTGGGCCTCCTTCTGCTTGTCGCCGCGCTTGTTCTCGCGCCGGATCCGGTCGATGGCCTTGCGGTTGGCGGTGGTGGTCAGCCAGGCACCGGGGTTGGGCGGTACGCCGTCGGCCGGCCACCGCTCGACCGCGGCCGCGAACGCCTCGGCGGCCGCCTCCTCGGCGATGTCGAGATCACCGAAACGTCTGGTCAGGGCGGCGACCACCCGGGCCCACTCCTCGCGGTGGGCCTGGGTGACCGCCTCCCGGACGTCGGCCACGCTCACAGGAACGGCCGCACCTCGATCTTCCGGTTGCAGGCCTTGGACCCCTCGGCGGCGAGCTTGAGCGCCACGTCGAGGTCGGGGGCCGCCATGACCCAGAAGCCGGCCAGATGCTCCTTCGACTCCAGGAAGGGCCCGTCGGTGAACATTGCCTCCTCGCCCCGGTTGTCGATGACGGTGGCCGAGTCGGGCCCGGCGAGGCCACCGGCGAAGACCCAGTGACCCTCCGCTATGAGCCGGTCGTTGAACACGTCGATGGCCGCCATCTCCTCCGGGGTGGCGAGGTCGGCCGTATCGGCGATCACGGAAACCAGGTACTGCATCACGGATCATCTCCTGTGGTCCGGGGCGCCCCTCGTGGGCCGCCGTTCACCCCTGCTACGAACACCTCCGCCCCGATCCGACACCGCCCCCCGGATTATCTTTCAAGACTTTCCGGTACGCCGGCCAGAACGATCCGACCGCTCGCGCCTACTGGCCCGTCGGCCGGTTGCCGATGACTCCGCTGGCTTGCAGGGAAGAGATCTCGCTCGGCGTGAAGCCAAGCTCGTCAAGGATCTCCCTGTTGTGCTCGCCCAGCATCGGGGCTCTTCGCCACCAGCCGTAGTCCCGGTTGCCGTCGATCCGCAACGGCAGGCCGTCGCTTTGGCGGGGGGCCCGGTCAGCGTCGGCCAGGTTACTGTAATAATCGCGAGCCTGCAGGTGGGGATCGGCGAGCCATTCCGGAGCTGACAAGACCGCTCCGGCGGGCACGCCTAGCTGCGCCAGCGCGGCCATCAGCTGCAGCTTGTCCCAGGGCCTGGTGAAACCCTCGACCGCAACGTCCAGCAACTCGCGATGCGCGGTCCGGGCCGCCATGTCCGCGAAACGATCGTCCTCCAGCCACCCCAAGGCAGCGAGTGTCGCCAGCGACTGCCACTGCTGCTCGGTGTGGACCGCGATGGCGATCCACTCGTCCTCGCCCGCACAGCGGTAGACACCCGATGGAGCACAGGTCGCGAGGGCGTTGCCGAGGCGATGCGGCTCCCGGTCCTCGAGCTGGCGCCGGACCATTGATTCGCCGTTGAACAGGATGCCGGCCTCATGCTGGGAGAGTTCGACCAGGGCGCCGGCCCCCGTTCGCTGACGGGTGAGCAGGGCGTCGATCGCCGCGACGGAGGCCGTGGTGCCCGACATCGCGTCCAGCACCGCGGTGGAGGGAACGCGGGGCTCCTCATCCGAGTACCCCATCAGCGCACCAAGGCCCGTCATAGGCTCGATCGACGGGCCATAGGCCACGTAGGCCCGATAGGGACCGGACAAACCGAAGCCTGGCATGGCCACGTGAACCAGGCGCGGGTTACGCTCGGCCAGCACCTCGTGGCTCAGCCCGAGAGACGGCAGCACTCGTGCGCTGAAGTTCTCGACGAGCACGTCGGCCCGGTCGCTGAGCCTCAGGAAGATATCGCGGCCCTCCGGGGTCTTGAGGTTCAGGGCCACGCTGCGCCGATTGCGGTTTAGTTTGTTGATCAGGGGCTGGTGGTTCCATGGCTGCAGGCCCGGTGCCACGTCGATTTCTGGGCCGCCGGGCGGTCCCACGGCCCCGCCGCGCCCATCGAGGGACTCAACTTTGATCACGTCGGCGCCCAGGTCGGCGAGCAGGCGCACGCCGAGCGGGCCTGACCAGACATGGGTCATATCGAGAACCCTGATGCCCCGAAGCGGTGGCCCGGCCGCCCGCTTGGCCACCCGGGGAACAGTGACCGCGGAGACGGGCTGGGTGACCGGCTGGGCGTTGGAGTGGAGCTGGTATGGCCGGCCGGGAATGACGGTTGAGCCCACCGCCGGCTGCCAGAATTTGCGCTCGGCCAAGTGCGCGTCGTCGAGCACTTCACGCAGCGTCTGCAGATAACCAGCCGGAATCCGCCAGGTGCCTTGGCCTTCTTGAAAAACCCGCTGTTTGGGCCAGCTGCCCAGGGCGGCCAGGATGACCTTGTCGATCTCATCCGCGTCACGGACCCGATTTTCGGGCACCGACCAGGGGTGATCCCTGGCCGAGAGGTCCTCGCGGCCAATCATCTTCGTGAACGGAACCCAGAAATTTGGCGTGATGCTGATCAGGAACCAGCCGTCTGGGGCGGGCAGCAGCGTGATCGGATGCAAGTTCGCCCAGCGGTTACCGTGCCGGCCGCGGATGATTCCGTCCTCGGTCCACATGGTGTCCGTGAACTGGTGCAGGGTGGCCAGGCACTCCAGCACGCTGACTTCGATGCGCGCCGCCCGCCGGCGAGCAACGACGAGCCTGCGGCCACGAAAGCAAAGCTGCCGGCCTGGTACGAGGGGTAATGGCCCGGCATCGTCAGTGGCGCCCGGCCCGGGTCACCCGACAGCCAGGTATGGCCGCCCAGCGCCAGCAGGGTCTCGTCGGTGGCCGCCCAGTCGGCGTATGGACCGGTCAGTCCGAACGGGGTGATGCTGACGGCGACCGCGGCCGGCAAGCCCAGCAGCCCATGTCGACGAGTGTCGGCTGAACTGGCATCAGTGACGATGACATCGTGGCTGGCCGCCAGCTCCGACAAAGCCGGGCTGCCCAGCTCGGCCACCGCCCGAGCTTTGCCGGCATTGAGGAACAGCTCGCGTGCCGGTTCCGGTGCCGGACGACCCGGCGACTCCAGCTTCGTGACGTCGAAGCCGGCCCGAACGAAAAGCTGGCCGCACCACGCCGCCGACCCCTCGTCATCCGAGATTTCCAGCACCCGTCTTCCGGCCGAGGATGCCTCAGCTGCAGACATTGGCGCCCTTCAGTAGAGCTGTTACCGCTCGGCTAGGCGGCCGACTTCTCATGTGTAACCATGTTGTGGCTGGGCTGTCAACGGAGTCCCGCCGTCGGAACTCCATGAGCGTCCCCCCTCGGAGGTCCTATGCGGCGCGAAGACGAACGCGCGGAGCTGGCGCGACGCAGTGAGCTGGCCCTGAAGATGGGCGGCGCCGACCAGATTCAGCGCCAGCACGACCACGGGAAGCTGACCGCGCGTGAGCGCGTCAGCATGCTGGCCGACCACGGCAGTTTCCGCGAGTTCGGCCTGCTGGCGGGAACGGGCCATTATGAAGACCACAGGCTCACCGGCTTTACCCCTAAGAATGAGGTCACCGGGTTTATCAGACTGGCCGGGCGGCAAGCCGTCGTCGTGGCGGGTGACTTCACCATCCGCGGCGGCTCCGGCGGCAGAAATTCTGGCGGCATGGGCCAGGAGCTGAGCGCCACCCGGCGGGCGCTGGAGTGGCGTGTTCCGTATATCCGTCTGCTCGATGCCGCCGGCGGCAGCGTGGCCGCGTTTGCCGATATGGGGCGGACGTACCTGCCCGACGGCAATGCCTGGGCCATCTACGACATCCAGCTCCTGCAGACCGTCCCGGTCGCCGCCGCTGTGCTCGGATCGGTCGCGGGCCTGCCGGCCATCAACGCCTGCCTGGCCCACTTCAACGTTATGGTGCGGGGCACCGCTCAGCTCTTTCCCGGTGGCCCGCCCGTCGTGAAGGCCGCGCTGGGCCTGGACATATCGAAGGAAGAACTCGGCGGCTCCCAGGTGCACACCCAGCGAAATGGGGTCGTCGATAACGTCGCCTTGGACGAAGAAGACGCGCTCAGCCAGATTCGCTCCTTCCTGTCCTATCTGCCAAGTTCGGTGACCGAAATGCCGCCCAGGGCGGATCCAGTAGAGCCGGCGGTGGCGGCGGAGCGGCTTCGGGCCGTCGTGCCGGAAAGTCCCCGGCGGCCGTTCAACGTGTATGAGATTCTGGGCGCGGCGCTGGATAAAGACTCGTTCTTCGAGATTGGTCCTGACTACGGGAAATCACGCGTGACGGGACTTGGCCGGGTGAACGGATTTCCTATTGGGGTGATGGCTAACAATCCACGGCACCTCGGCGGGGCCACGGATGTCGCCGCCGGCACGAAGGCCATTCGCCTGATCCAGCTGTGCGACCTGTTCCACCTGCCCCTGGTCACGTTCGCCGACGAGCCGGGGTTCGCGGTCGGGCCGGAGTCCGAGCGCCAGGGTATCGAGCGGGCCGGCGCAAGCCTGGTCTGGACGACGTGCTCGAGCAGGATGCCGTGGCTGACCTTCGTCATCTCCCGGCTGTTCGGCGTAGCCGGCCAGTGCCAGCATCGGCCGACCGGCATGTTCCGCCGCTACGCCTGGCCGTCCGCCCGGTGGGGTTCGATGCACATCGCGGGCGGAGTGTCAGCCGCCTACCGGCGGGTCATCGAAGCCGCGGACGACCCGGAGGCCAAACGCAAGGAGATCGAGGCCGAGCTGGATGCCCTGGCCTCTCCCTTCCTGACCGCCGAGGCAACCGGACAGGACATCATCGATCCTGCTCAGACTCGTGAACTGCTGATCGAGTTCGTCACTGACGCGCAGCGGGTCCTGACCACGCAGGTCGCCATCCCCGGCATGCCTTACCGGCCCTGACCCTGACCGCCCGGAAACCGCCCCTTACTCGGTGAACTCGAACAGCAGGTTCTTATTCTGGGCGGGGTTGATGGCCAGCGCGCTGTCCGCGTCGCCGGGGATGAGGTCGAGCCCCTTGCTGGTCAGGTGCTTCTCGACCGCGGCCAGGCTGGCCGTCTTGAACACGGTGCTGCGGATACGCTGGCCGTAACGGCCCAGGTACTCGGCGAGTGCCCCGTCGCCGGTGGGCTCGAGCAGCTCCCAGACGGCCGTGCCGACCTGCAGCTGCACCCCCTTGGCGGCCGCCCGGGGCCGGGTCACCTCACCGATCCGCGAAACGTAGGCCAGCTCGTTCAGCCGGGCCGCCGCGCCCTCGGCGCTGTCCACGGCCACGACCAGCCGGGCCAGCCCGGTCAGGCCCAGCGGGTGCTGGTTCTCCCAGTAGCCCGCCGGCTGGGCCAGCTGCTTGAAGTCGCCGTCGTAGATCTCGAACGCGATGCCGAAGCTGTTGCCGGGGTAGGTGAAGAACGCGGGGCCCAGGTCGTTGATGATCCGGACGCCCTGCTCGCGGGCAAACTCCCGGGCGCTGGGCACGTCGGGCACGTGGTACTCCAGGCCGATGTAGTGGTCGCCGTAGCGGGCCAGCAGCCGGCCCTGGCCCTGCTCGCCGCGCTCCTTGGGGGCGAAGAACTCGAACATCACCCCGCCCAGCGTCATCAGGCAGGCGTCGGTGCCGTCGCCGGAGTCGGGGATCCGCCGGTCCAAGGTGAACCCCACCCGGTCCCGGAAGTGCTCGATGGTCGCCTCGTAGCCGTCCACGATCGCGTTGATGTGGTTCGGATGGATCAGTTGCCACTTATCTGCCATAATCGCAGCCTTGTCCTCCGCTGGCCTGGATGTCAGCCTCGCTGCATAAATTAACCGAATTCCTGACTCCGGGCACTAGCTCTTAGATCGGGGTATCAGGCCCTCTCGCTAGTTGCGTATCGCCGTGTGCCATGACCGCTCGATGCCCGGCGGCCGCGTGCGGCGGGCGCGGGCCCGGCGCGCGAGGCTGTCAGACTGTAGGGCGCGCAGCAAGCGCGGCACACCGGGGTCGAGGTCGGAGCGATTGATGAAGGCAGTTCGTTTCAGCCGGTTCGGGGGTCCGGAGGTCCTGGAGATCGTGGATCTGCCCGATCCGCATCCGGGTCCGGGCCAGGTCCGGATTGCGGTGCGCGCGGCCGGGGTCAACCCGAGCGACTGGAAGAAGCGCGAGGGCCTGATGGATGAGGAGCTCCCGCAGACCTTGGGCTACGAGGCGGCGGGCGTCGTGGACGAGGTCGGCGAGGGTGTGGCGGACGTGGCCGCCGGCGATCGCGTGTTCGGCTTGTCGGCCGAGGGGATAGCTCAGGCCGAGCTGGCGGTGCTGTCTTACTATGCGCCGATCCCGCCGTCGGTTGACTTCCCCGGCGCGGCCGCGCTGCCGGCCGCCATCGAGACGGCCACGCGTGCGCTTGACCAGCTCGGCGTCGGGGCCGGCCGCACGCTGCTGGTCAACGGGGCCTCCGGCAGCGTCGGCAGCGCCGCGGTCCAGCTCGCCGTGGTGCGCGGCGCGCGCGTGATCGGCACCGCCAGCCCGGCCAACCACGACTACCTTCGCTCGCTCGGGGCCGAGCCCGTCGCCTACGGCGAGGGCCTGGCCGGGCGGGTCCGCGCGCTCGCGCCCGGCGGCGTCGACGTCGCGCTCGACGTCGCCGGGAGCGGCGTGCTCCCCGAGCTCATCGAGCTCGCGGGCGGCCCGGAGCACGTCGTGACGATCGCCGACTTCGCCGGCGCGCAGGAGTACGGGGTGAGGTTCAGCAGCGGCGACGCCGGCCGCGCGGTTCACGTGCTCGCCGAGATCGGCGAGCTGATCGAGTCCGGGCGCTTCTCGCTCCCGGTCGCGCAGACCTTTCCGCTCGCCGACGTCGCCGAGGCGCACCGCGTCAGCGAGGAGGGCCACCAGCGCGGGAAGCTGGTGCTGGTGGTCGGCTGAGTACAGTGGTCGTCCTGGACTGGTGTCGATAGGAAGGAGCTTCGGATGACGTCAAAGGCGGCTTTCTCACCCGAGGAATGGAAGATGGTGCTCGAGGGCCCGCCGAGCGCCGGCCTGATCGTGGTCACCGCGGCTCGCGGCGGATCGATCCGCGAGACAATCGCGATGTCGAAGGCCTACGTCGAAGCGCGCGCCCAGCACGGTGACAGCGAACTCCTGGACGAGATCGTCGCGGCGAAGCCCCAGGCGGACCACACCAGGTATCACTCTGCCGCAGAGCTCAAAGACAACGGCCTGAAGCACCTCCGCGACGCGGTGGCCCTGCTCCAGAGCAAGGCCACGACCGGGGAACTCGACGATTACCGGCACTTCGTCCTGGCTCTGGCGAGCAAGGTCGCGGCCGCGCACAAGGAGGAGGGGCAGAGCGTGAGCCCGGCCGAGGCCGAAGCCATCCAGGACATCACCGCGGCCCTCGGAACCACCAGTTCCTGACCGACCGGATCCACAGTTCCGTCACGCCTTCTCCACGTGCCTTCCATATCTGCGGTGTTTTTATGCTGCTACTTGCTGATCCGGCCTGACGCGGCGTATCAGAACGACGGCGGCTGTCTCCGGCCAGATAGAGATCTGCGACGGCGACAGGGCCCGGACGGTACCGGGCCCTCTGGGAGACCGCATGAATACGACGAACGAAGCCACCCAGAGCGCGCGGGCCAAGAACGAGTTCTTTGCCGCCGACATGCACATGTTCCACGTCACGGGCTTCCCGCAGCAGCCTGGCGTACTGACCAGCAAGGCCGCAGCGCCGCGAGACGCCCGGCTGGATATCTGGCCTACCGACCCGGCCAGCAACCATCACATCAGCGGCCCGGACGCCGGACGCGCCGCGTTCGGCGCCGAGGGCTTCTCCGTCGTCAACAGCGGCAACCGGACCCTGCACGCCCCGAAGAGATCCTGGAAGATAACCGTCGGGAACGACGCCGGTGACCTCGCCGGAATGACGTGCATCAACCTGAAGTCGATGTACAACGATCCCGCGCAGATGCGGGAGGCGCTCGCCTGGCGTCTGCTCCGGAACGCAGGCGTGCCCGCGGCGCGGCACACCTACGCCAAGCTCGCCTTCGACGCGACCTACTACGGCCTGTTCTCCGTTATCGAGCAAGTCGACAAGAGGTTCCTGACCGATCACTTCGGCGCCAGCCATCACGGCAACCTGTACAAGGCCTACTGCGGGGACGTCGGATGCGCCACCCTGGAACACCGGATTGGCGCCGACGGCGATGATAGCGGCCGGCAGTACTACCGGGCCGACGACGACCACCGGACCTACCGGCTCAAGACCAACGAGGACGACCGCGACGCCAGCACCTACGATGACCTGGCGCAGTTCATCAGGACCGTCAACGGTGCGACGATTGGCGGCGGGGCGGGCCGGTTCGACACCGATGCGTTCCGCGAGTCGGTCGACGGCATCATGAACGCCCGTGCCTTCCTCAGGTGGGCGGCCGTCAACGTGCTGCTCGGCAGCTGGGACAACTATTACGCCACCCCGTCTAACTACTACCTCTATAACTCCGGGCACCTGGGCGCCGAACGCGACTTCATGGGCGCTCCCTACTTCACCTTCATCCCGTGGGACTACGACAACTGCCTGGGTATCGACTACTTCGGCACGAAATGGCAGTACACCGACATCCTCAATTGGCCGGCCAATACCCGGCGCTACTGGCGGGAACACGCAACCTCACGCATACCGCTGGTGCGGAACCTGCTGTGCAATCACGACTACCGGCAGTATTATCTCGATTTCATCGAGTTCCTGATCGATACCCAGTTCAACCCGGACGCGTTCGGCCAGCAGATCGCGGCCGACTCCGGGGAGGGCCTATGGGCCCGCGTATGCCAGGCCGCCTACCTGGAGTCAGCCACGCCCTACGGTCAGCCGTTTACCGGCCGCCAGTTCACCAACGATGAGGTTTACCTCAGCGGCTGCCAGCAGAACGAGCTCAGGCACGGTCAGGAAAAGGCCGACGGCATCGTCCATTACGTCCGCATGCGGCGCGACAGCGCCCGCGAGCAGCTGGAGCGGCTGCGGAAAGAGATGCCCAGCGCCACTGGCCGGGCCAGCTTCCCGGCCACCATGGAACCGCTGCCGAAGATGTGAGGAGCGCGGCCGTGGTTACCACCCGCACCGCGATGCAGCCGCTTGAGCTGGTCAGCGAAGCGAAGATCTTCGACATCCTCGAGGGCTCGCTCGATCCGAGGCTGGAAGCCAGCGGCGTGCTGGCCAAGGACGGGCGGTTCTACGTCATCTTCGACAACCTGCCGCACATCGCCTGCATCGGGCCCGACCTGGCCGGGGCGGCCCGGGACAATCACCTGATCATGCAGGACAGGGGCCACCGCCGCGGCTTCGAGGACATCGCGTACGACCCGTGGTCTGACCGCTTCTACGTGCTCATCGAATCGCTGCGCCGCGGCCGCTCCGTGTATATGGCCGCGGTGCAGGAATACGACGCCGGCTTCCGCTATACCGGCCGCGCCTGGCTGGACTTCCCGCTCGACCGGCCGAACAAGGGACTGGAGGGCCTGACCTGCGTGCACCGTGACGGGCAGACCTACCTGCTCGGCTTGTGCGAGGGCAACAGGTGCAAAGGGGGCGCGGCAGGCCGTATCCCCGGCGGCGGGCGGATCCACGTGTTCCGGCGCGGCCGCCGTAACTGGGACCGCGCGGACACGATCCGGCTGCCGGAAACCGTGCTGTTCGAGGACTACAGCGGCATCGCCGTGACCGGTGACCGGATCGCGGTGATCTCCCAGGTCTCCTCGGCGCTGTGGGTGGGCCGCCTGGCCCCGGATGGCTGGGCGGTCACGGGCGCAGGCACCACCTACGCGCTCCCGAGAGACGCCGACGGCAACATCGTGTACGGGACCGCCGAGGGGGTGTCCTGGATAGCGCCTGACCAGGTGGTCATGTGCTCGGACAAGGCCAAGGCGGACCAGGACCCCCGGTGCCGGGCCAAGGACCAGTCAATTCACATCTTCAGCATTCCCGGCGCGCCCTGAGCCACCGGGCCGCCTGCTCCCGGCCAGGCTCTGAGAGACGAGCAGCGCATTTTCCCCCAGCACCGAGAGCCAGTAGTTCATCCGCTCGGCGTTGGTGAGATCCCGCCAGCGGGTGAACAGCGGCGCGGCGTCGGCGAGCGGCAGCCGGCCTTCCACCTGGTGGATCTCGAGCGTGAAGGACACGGCCTCCGGGCGGCACGCCATCATGGCGGCCGACACGACGGACGCCAGGCCGCCTGGCCCGTACATCATGCTCAGTGACCGCCGCCCCTGGTAGCTGAACGGAACCGGCAGCCGCCTCAAGAAGGTGAAATGATCCGGGAGCCCCCGGATGAGGGGATGCCCGTCGTGCACGTGCAGATGCACGTGCTTGCCGACCGAGCCGACCGAACGAATGACGTCGAGCACGTCCTGCACCGCGCTGTCCACCGCCTGCTGGACGTCCCCGGCGAGATCAGCCAGCCGGCCGTCCTGCGGGCTGAGGCTCCCCAGGCTCAGGCCAGGATGGCTGCGCCCGAACGTGGCCGACGCCTGCCTGACGCCGAGGTGGCCGATATCGATGCAGCAGCTGACTCGTTCAGCGTCGCGGAGCCGCTCCGCCACCTCGACGAACCACCCGGGCTCAAGGCCCGCGGCGTACTCGAGAAAGACCAGGGGCCCATCAGGCCGCTTGCTAAGCCGCGCATCGAGCTCGCGCATCGCGCTGAGCAGGCGGTCTGTCTGTTGCCCCATCTCATACTGGTCATGAACGACAAAGCCGGCGATGCGGCCCGCGAATCGGTCGGCGAACTCCCCGACGACGGCGCGGCCTGGCTCGGTCAGCACATTGATGCCGCGGTTCAGGTGGACCGTAGGCCGGTACGGGTGCGGGGGCACGAACCGCAGAACGTGCTCGAGCTCCGCTGGCGTGTCGGCATACAGCTCGGCGGCCAGGCCCATCTGGGCGAAGCGGAGGGCAGCCAGCTCGAGCAGCGCATCGTCCCCCGCGACCCGTCGCTGGAACAGGCCATGAACCGGCCCGAGCACCCCTCGGTCCTCCGGACCCGGCTCACCAACATCCCCACCCCCTGGGCGGGCAGAATCCATGATCCTCACCCCACAGTGACTTTAGCTGCTCCCATCCTCCGCCCAGCCCCCGTCAGACGCGGCTCCGTTCAGGGGCATGCTGTACACCAGCGCGCAGCAGCGCGACTCGCCTGTCACATATCACGACACGCAGGCATCTAGAGAATCTCTGCTAACTGGCATTGACTCCTAGCCATCACCTACCTCAAATTAATTGCCCACGAGCAATTGCCTGGGAGCAATTGTCCAGGAGCAATTACCCGGGAACAATTGTCTTGAAGCAAGGGGTTGACTTTCGGTCCGGGCCGTCTAGCCTTCCCAGTAACGCAGCTGTGACGTTGGTTTTGTCCGGCTCCATCGGCCGGCGAAAGCTTGGAGTCCTGAGTTCCCTGAACCGTTGGAGGGAACAATGCCATCTGCCTTTGGCTCTGCTTGGTACCGCGTCAGCCCGGCGCGGACGACACCAAACGAAGCCGTGCCCTTACCAGCCCGGACGGGATAGGTAACCCGCCCGGGCTCAATTCCCGGGTCGGCAGATTCTCGCCCTCAAATTACCCAGTGCCGCCCGGATTTCCTGGCCTGCGCCAAACCTGGCCAAGGCCCCTGCATGGTTACCGGTATCAACGGCAAACCGGGTTTTCATCGACCACAGGAAAAGCACCGCACCCCGCTTTACCCGCCACCCGTGACCCCGGTGGCAGCAAGGAGAACTGCATGAGCCAGGACACTTCGGGAGCCGGCGCCGCCGGTGGCACCACCCTGGTCATTCCCGGTGAGATGGCGGCCCGGGTGGACCGCCTGCCGATGAGCTTGATGGCCTGGGAGATCTGCCTGATCATCCAGGTCGGCTGGGCGACCTCGGCCTCGACCGACGGGATCGCCCTGCGGCTGTACCCATTCGTCTGGCTGCCGGCCAAGGTCGTCACGCACAGCCAGTACAACGTCCTGTTCGCCTTGCAGGTCGGGATCAGCATCCTGCTCGGCGGCTACGCCCTCGGCTGGCTGGCCGACAAGATCGGCCGGCGCCCGGCCCTGATCCTGTCCGCGGCGCTGGCCGCGCTGTTCATCTGGCCCTTCGCGTACGTGACCAACTACCCGGCGCTGTTCGTCTTGTCGATCTTCGACACCCTCGGGTTCGCCGGGTTCCTCGCCATCAACGTCGTGTATATGAGCGAGATCATGGGGCCGACGTGGCGGCCCAAGGTGATGATGCCCTGCCAGGCCGTCTGTATCTTCCTGCTCAATGTCGTCATTGCCGGGATCATCCCGCACTACTGGTTCCCGGTTCACTACCGGTGGTTCCTGTGGCTGCTGGCCGGGCTGAACGCTCTGGTGGCGATAGCCCTGTTCTTCCGGATGCCGGAGTCGCCGCGCTGGCTGGAGGCCCGGGAACGCCGCGACCAGGCCCGCAAGGTCGTGGAGCGGATGGAGGCGCGGGCCAGAAGGCGGCCGTACCCCGTGCTGCCCGAGCCCGACCTGTCGCCGTACGAGGTGGTGGCCCAGGAGAAGACCCCCTGGTGGGCACCGTTCGCCCGGCAGTACGTGGTCGTCACCGTGTTCCTGCTGGTGGTCATGGTGCTGGGCTACGGCGGCATCGTGTACGGCGGCGCGAGCCAGGTTCTCGTATACCTCACCGTCAACGAGGCTACGGCGCCGGGTTCATCTTCGCCATGGCGGCGTGGGCTGGCGTGGTCGCCACCGCTATCTACCTGCTCAACGCGTTCTTCGGCGAACGGCTTGAGCGCAGATGGGTTCAGCTCGTCGGCGCTCTTCTGTTCGCCGGCGCCTACTGGGGCATATACAAAACGCACGGCGCCGTGGCCGTGTACACCTTCTACACGATGTCGATAGTCGGCGTGACGCTGTGGCTGTGGAGCATGTATGTGTACATTCCCCAGAACTACCCGACCCGGTTGCGCGCGCTGGGCACCGGCTGGACCGACGGCGTGGGCCACCTGGGTGCCTGGGGCGGCGTCCTGATCGCCGGCGCGCTCTTCACCGTGGCCAACCCCGGGCCCTTCTTCATATTCGTTACGATCCCGTGCGCGGTCCTGCCCGGAATCCTGATCGCGATCTTCGGGAAGAACCAGCGCCGCCGCACGCTCGAGGAGCTGTCCCGATAGCCGCTGGGCCGCCGGCCGGGTAATGCCGCCGGCTCTTTCCCGAGGTGTCTCCGGCGGCACGACGGTGTCACCGGCGGCCCAGCCCTCACCACAGCCGGCCTCCCGCCATAGTCCTCTCCGGCGGGAGGCCGGCTTGGCGAAACGGGCTAAGCCGGGCCCCCGCCGTAATACACGGACTCGGGGATCACCGGCTCTGCGGTGAGCGCCCCGTCACGACCCGCGCGATGCCTGGCCGAGAACATCGCCCCCCGGGCTGGCCGGGCCGGCGCGAACCGCGCCAGGCCCGCCGGAGCAGTCATATCGTCGTAGATCGCTTCGATGCCGCCGCCCATGAAATACGTCTCATGCCAAAAGCCCGTGCCGCCCGAGTCCTTGAGGAACTGCTGCCACCAGCGCCGGTGCGGCTCGGAGCGCGTCCAGCGTTCGAGGCTGTCAAGATCCCGCCAGTACTGCCGCATGCCGAGATGAGGCGGAACCAGCGACCAGATCAGATCTTCATGCAACAGCAAGCCATCAGGCTGTGCCTTCCAGGACTTCTGGATCTGCGGACCAATCCCGAGGAGGGTGGCCAGGCCACGCGGCCGACGGACCCGCATCCCCAGGTAGATGACGACGAGGTCCGGATAGGCGCTGAGGTCGACAGTCTGGCGCTCTGCTCGCATATCGTCTCCTACTGACTGAGCTGATGTCCTGCAGCCCATGAAGGCGGCTTGATCTGCGCTTTCCGGGGAGGCGACATGGAGACGGTGCGGAGACTTCACGAAGCCGTGAACGGCTCCGCTACATTCATGCGACCAGCATCGCTCGAAGGCGCTATCTTGCCTCCGACGACGACTCGAGCGGATCGGAAACCGCGACCGGCGGGCCAGTGAATTCGAGCCAGTTGGCGTGGCCCACGGCCGTCAGAGTCTCCGGGCCTGCCGGGCCGGGCCGCAGCGCGGCGAACTCTTCGAAGAAGCGCTCTAGCCCGGATGGCGTGGTGATCACCAGCAACCGGCCCGGGGTATCGCCGATGTTCTGGAAGGCGTGCGGCATGCCACGCGGCCCAAACGCCAGGCCGCCCGTCGACGCCCGGAGCATGGCATCGCCGGCCTTGAACCGGAAGTCACCGTCGATGACGTACCACAGCTCGTCCTCACGCAGGTGCGTGTGCAGCGCCGGGCCTCGCTTCGGGCTGATCACGAACTCCAGGACCGAGAGCGAGCCATTGGTCTGCCTGGTGGCCGCCTTGATAGCGACCATGTCACCCGTCGGAGTCTCCAGCGCAGTACCCTCACCAGGCTGCACGGCAAAGGGCACCACGGGAGTAAGCACGCCGCCTCCAGTCCCGGGCGAACCGTCTGGGACCAGGCCCCCTGCTTGCTGAGTATTGCTCATTGCGTGTCGCCTTCCCCCGGATGGACCCTGATGTGCTGACGCGCCGCTGCGGATTCGGAGTAGACCGCCCTCAGCGGGTGATCTCTGTCGGTACCAGCCGTTCATGAAGGCGATTGACAGAACGTGTGGAGATCAGGTGAAGATGTCGACCAGGAGGTTCAGATGAGTGAGCTGGCTGAGTACGCGACCCGGCCACCCGGGAATGGACCGGCCTCTAATACGCGCCTTGATATTCAAACACGCGCCGCGGATTATGAATAAGCATTTGATCGATCTGCCCCTGGGTGACGCCGCTGGACAGCAGCCTGGGCACGACGTGCTCCATCAGGTGCGTGTGGACCCAGTACGGCAGTGTGCGCCGGTTAAGGCGCCCTTCGTCGGATTCGTAGTCCGCGTAGCAGTGTGCGTCATGACTGAGCACGATCCGATCCGAGTAGCCCAGCCTGCATAGTTCGCTGATTACCGCGACGCGCTGTTCGAGGCTCGCCATGCCCTCGAGATACAGGCCGAACCTGTCCGACGCGATAAGGGAGCCGGCATCCATGATGGTCCGCAGGTAGCTCACGTCGGTGGTGTCGCCTGAGTGGCCGATGACAACCCGCTCCAGGTTGACGCCTTCTTCCCGGAAAACGCGCTGCTGCTCGAGGCCGGCCTCGGTGAGGGCGCTGGAATGAGTCTCTATGGGCACACCGGTCTGCCGGTGGGCCCAGGCCACGGCGCGCAGGCAGCGATCAATAACTGGCGTGACGCCCGGCCGGTCTGTGTAACCCTTGATCAGGGCGGCCCGGACGCTGGTCCCCGCCATGCCGTTTTCGATATCCTGGACGAACAGCTCGGCCAAGATATCAGGCTTCCCGGCCTTAGGGGGATGTCCTTCGATGACTTGCGGCAGGCCCCGGTCCGGGTAGATCCCCGTGGCCAGCACAATGTTAAGATCGACATTCTCTGCTACCGCCAGGACTTCGGGTAGCGAGCGGCCGAGACCAAGCACATTCATGTCGACGAACGAATCGATCCCGGTCGCCTTGAGATGATTGAGCTGGCCGATCGCCTCGCTGATCCTGTCTTCTCGCGTCCCGTTCCAGGCTACCGCCGGATAATTTGCCGCCATCTCTGAGCTGACCGTGAACACATGCTCGTGCATCAGTGTCCGGCCGAGGCGGCCGGTGCTAATAGCGCCCCGTCGCCGACTGAATGGAGAGTTCCGAAGCAACGGCAGGTTCGCTCATTTGGCACTCCCTTTAACGTCCAGCGTGACCACGCCGAGAGTACCGCACCGGCCTCCGGTAGCCCAGGTCTCGTCAGACACCCGTTGACTAGGTGTCTTTCCCGATAGACACTCAGTCCAGTAGCTGGTCGTGACGAATGGCTCAAATCGCCGGGGTGCCCGGCGCTGGCCGAGGCGGGCCCTCATCGCCTGAAGTGGCCGCGGCAGGTCCGCGCCGCCGTCGCCGCTTGTGGCGGGCTGGAGTTCGAACCACGAGCCGGTCGCGGCCATCGAGCCACCTGGAGGTCAGACGATGACGACAGCATCCACCGCGCCGGAGAAGACTGAGCCGCCGGGCCTCCAGACGGCCGACGTCGTCGTGGTCGGGGCCGGTTTCTCGGGCCTGTACGCGCTCTACCGCCTGCGCGGGCTGGGCCTGACGGTGGTGTGCCTGGAGGCCGGTGACGGCGTCGGCGGCACCTGGTACTGGAACCGCTACCCCGGCGCGCGGGTCGACATCGAGAGCATGCAGTACTCGTATTCCTTTGACGATGACCTGCAGCAGGAATGGCGATGGCCCGAATACTTCTCGCCCCAGGCCGACCTGGAGGCGTACGCCAACCACGTCGTCGACCGGTTCGGGTTGCGTGAGCTGATCCGGTTCGGGGCCCGGGTGAACCGGATGCGGTTCGACGAGCGGACCAGCCACTGGCAGATATCGACCGAACGCGGTGACCAGATCACCGCGAAGTACGTCGTCGCCGCCTCCGGCGCCCTTAACGCGACCAACATCCCGGACTTCCCCGGCCTCGGCTCGTTCCGCGGCCAGTGGTACCACACCTCGCAGTGGCCCAAGGAGGAGGTGTCCTTCGCCGGCCAGCGTGTCGGGCTCATCGGCACCGGGTCGACCGGCCTGCAGGCGGCCACGGCCATCGGCAAGTCCGCGGAGCACCTGTACGTCTTCCAGCGCACGCCCGCCTACAGCCTGCCGGCCAACAACCGGCCGCTGCCCGCGGACTACGAACGGGAGTGGAAGGAGCAATACCCGCAGCGCCGTGCGGAGATGCGGCAGAATTTCGCCGCGGGGTACCTGCCGGTCCCGCAGTACGGATCGGTCTTCGACTACACCCCGGAGGAACGAACGAGAATCCTCGAGCAAGCCTGGGCCCAGCGCAACGGCCTGCTGTTCCTGCGCACCTTCACCGACACGATGCGAACGCTGGAGGCCAACGAGGTCACCGCCGAGTTCATCCGCGGCAAGATCCGCCAGATCGTCAAGGACCCGGATGTCGCCGAGATGCTCTGCCCGAAGACCTACCCGGTGGGCACCAAGCGGATCTGCATGGACACCGGCTACTTCGAGACATTCAACCGGCCGAACGTGACCCTGGTCGACGTCCGGGCGAACCCCATCACCGAGATCACCCCCGGTGGCCTGCAGACCACCGCGGCGCACTATGACCTCGACATCCTCGTCCTGGCCACCGGCTTCGACGCGGTGACCGGATCCCTGACCCGGATGAACATCACCGGCCTCGGGGGGACCGACCTGCGCGAGAAGTGGGCCCAGCACCCGGCGAACTACCTGGGCTTCATGGTGGCGGGCTTCCCGAACCTGTTCATGATCCACGGCCCCGGCAGCCCCGGCGTGCTGGCCCAGATGATCACCGGCGGCGAGTGGCAGGTCGGCTGGGTCGCCGACGTGATCGCGGACCTGGAACGCGGCGGCTACGCGCGCATCGACACGACGGCCGAAGCCGAAACGGGCTGGGCCGCCGAAATGGAGGAAATGGCCGCCAAGACGCTCTACCGGTACGCCGACTCCTGGTACGTCGGCGCGAACATACCCGGCAAGCCACGGAACTTCATGATCTACATCGGCGGCTTCAATCAGTACACCCAGCGCTGCACCGGACAGGTCGGCAACGGCTACGAAGGCTTCGTGCTCAGCCGCAGCGAGCAGGAATCGACAGTAGGGATGACGGGCGATGGCTACCGAGAATGACATTTACATCCCGATGCGCGACGGGATTGGCATCTCCGCGGATGTCTACCGGCCGGACTCGGTCCGGCGCGGTCCCGCCGTCCTGATCCGCACCCCCTACGTCAAGAACCTCTCGGTCAGCCCGACGGGCACCAGCAGCTGGGTCATGCTCGGCGCGGACGGCCGGCCGCCATCGGTCATGACGGGCATGCGCGCCGCGACCGAGCAGCTGATGGAGCGGTCGGTCGCCGCCCTGGTCGAGGCCGGCTACACCGTGGTCCTGAGCGACAGCCGCGGAACGGGCTATGCCGAGGGAACCTATGACTACTACAACACCGCGGGCGGCCCGCTCGACGGCTATGACACGGTGGAGTGGATCGCCGAGCAGCCCTGGTGCGACGGGAACGTCGGCATGTGGGGGCTGTCGGGCAGCGCGGTCCTGGCCTACGCGGCGGCGATCACGGCGCCGCCGCACCTGAAGGCCGTCGCGGCGTACATGTGCCCGGCGGACTTCTACCTCGACCAGTGGTTCCCCGGCGGGATGTTCCGCTATGAGGACCGGCTGCGGTGGCCGATGCTCATGCAGTCCTGCATCGCCCCGCTGGACCCCGGCCCGGCCGACGGCCCGGCCTACGAGCGCAAGCGCCAGGTCTTCGAGCAGCGCTACTACCGGCACTACGAGCGGATGACCCACGGCCGCAGCCCGGTGCCCCTGGACTGGGCCACGGAATGCGTGTCGCACGACAGCTACGACGAGTTCTGGCAGGCGCGCAGCTTCGACCGCCGGCTCGCCGGGGTCACCGCGCCCGTCCTCAACGTCGGCGTGCTGCACGACCACTTCATCCGCGGCACGATGCGGTTCCACGAGGGGCTTACCGTCCCGCGCCGGATGCTGCTCGTCCCGGGGGCGCTGGACCTGGACGCCACCGCCGGAGACGGCGGCCTGGCCGGGCTGCAGCTCCGGTGGTTCGACTACTTCCTGCGCGGCACCGAGAACGGCGTGCTCGACGAGCCCGGTGTGCGCTACTACCTGACCGGCGCACGGCAGTGGACGGACCAGGCGGAATGGCCGGCCGCCGCCGAGCCCACGTCCCTGTTCCTCACCGCGTCCGGCGGCGGGGCCGGCTCGCGCGACGACGACGGCGGCCTGGCCTGGGAACCGGCGGGCCGGGGCTCGCTGCTGCTCTCGCACGACCCCGCCGCCCCCAGCCGGACACCGGGCGACGTCGGCGACCAGCGGTCGTTCGGGCCCGGCGCCCTCACGTTCACGACGGCCCCGCTGGAGCGTGACCTGACCGTCACGGGCCTGCCCCGGCTGGTGCTGTCCGCGGCCCCGGGCGCCGCCGACGTGGACTTCTGCGTCCGGCTCAGCGACGTGTTCCCCGATGGGTCGGCCCACCTGCTGAACGTCGGCGCGCTCAAGGGCCGCCACGTGCACTCGCACGAGCAGCCCGCCGACCTCGAGCCCGGCCAGGCCTACCAGTTCGACATCGAGATCCTCACCGTCACCAACGTCTTCCGCCCGGGCCACCGGATCCGGGTGGACGTGTCCGGCAGCGATTTCCCGTTCTACGCCCCGAACCCGGTCAAGGCCCAGACCGATGTCTTCTGCGGCGGCGACGACCCGTCCCGGCTGATCCTGCCCGTCCTCGGCAACTGACGTCGGCCACGGTCTTAGTGCCGGTGGATCAGCGCTGATCCACCGGCACTAGTGCTAATTGACCCGGCGTCAGTACACCCGGCGTTAGTAGACCCGGGGTCAGTAGACCCGGTACGCGGCCGTGGGATACCAGTACGGTCCCCAGGTGATCCAGCCGACACGGCTGCCCGTGTCATGCGCCCCGAACGTCTGGTGGTACCAGACCGTGTTGATTTCCACGTGCCCGGAGCCGTAGAACATCAGGTCGCCGCGCCTGGCCTGCGACAGCGGGATCCGGTGCAGGTGCGAGTTGCCGAGCATCGAGTAGGTCGAATGCGGCAGCCAGATCCCGGCCCCGTGGCCGAAGGCCTCCATGACCAGGCCCGAGCAGTCGTAGCCCTGGGCACAGCTGGTCCCGCCGTAGGTGTACCAGCAGCCCGTCGCGTGCTTTTCGGCCCAGTTCAAGGCCGCGTTTCCGGCCGAGCTTCCGCCGTAGCTGCTGGTGACGGCGGACGCAGACACCGAAGCCTGCGCCGCCGGGGCGGCGGCGGCGACCACGGCCACGCCCGGGACGAGCATCGCGGCCGTCAGCGCGGCGGCCGCGACGAATTTGTGCCTGCGCTTGGCGGCAACTGCCATACTGAACATGTCGGGATTCCTCCTAAGGTTTGGTCCGACATAAGGTCCCGGCCGGTGCTGCAACACCTGGCCGGGACCGCCTGGCTAGCGGGTCACCTCCTGGTTACCCCCCAGGAGGGTGCGTAATGCCATATCACGAGCTTTCTCCGTTGAGTTCGTACGCACTTATGCTGATTTGCGGCGTTTGGACCGTCAGGACAACAAGATAACAACCTGTGCATAAATCTGCGCAGGATTTGGACAAAGACGCTGCTCAGCGCCCCGTACGACTGTGAATAAGCGGGCTGTGGAAATGTGGAAAACCGCGCCGGCGGGAGTGGCCGAATGAGCATCCGCGGCAAGGCGTTCATCGCGGGGGTGTACGAGCATCCCTTGCGGGAAATTCCCGACCGGTCGAGCAGCCAGATCCAGGCCGAGGTAGCGGCGGGAGCGCTGGCCGACGCGGGCCTGGCGCTGGCCGACGTCGACGGCTACTTCACCGACTCGGCGCATGGGTTCGGCGGCCTGTCGATGGCTGACTACCTGGGTCTCAAACTCAAGCACATTGACTCCACCGAGACCGGTGGCTCGTCCTATGTGGTGCATGTCGGGCACGCGGCCGAGGCCATAGCGGCCGGCAAGTGCTCGGTCGCGCTGATCACGATGGCCGGCCGGCCGCGCTCGGCCGCCATGGGCGGGGGCGGCGGCGGTGAGCCCGTCCCCGACGCCGTATTCGAGGGCCTGTGGGGCATGTCCGGTGCGGTCACCGGGTACGCGCTGGCCGCAACCCGGCACATGTACCAGTACGGCACGACCAGCGAGCAGCTGGCCGAGGTCAAGGTCGCGGCATCACGGCACGCCCAGCACAACCCGAACGCGTTCCTGCCCGACCCGGTGACCGTCGAGGAAGTGCTGGACTCCCCGATGATCAGCTCCCCGCTGCACCGGATGGACTGCTGCGTGGTCACCGACAGCGGCGGCGCGATCGTCGTCGTGAGCCCGGAAATAGCCCGCAGCCTGGATCGGCACTGCGTGCAGGTGCTCGGGCACGGCGAGACGGTCAAGCACGCTGACCAGGGCCGTCTCGACCTGACCTACACCGGCGCGGTCATCTCGGGGCCGATTGCGTTTGCTGAGGCCGGGTGACGCAGGCCGACATCAAGTACGCCTCCATCTACGACTCCTTCACGATCACCGTGATCGAGACCCTCGAGGATCTCGGGTTCTGCGAAAAGGGGCAAGGCGGCCGGTTCGTGCTGGACGGCGCGCTGGTGGCGCCGAACGGCAAGCTGCCGATCAATACCGACGGCGGCGGTCTGTGCAACAACCACCCGTCCAACCGGGGCGGCGTGACCAAGGTCATCGAGGCGGTACGCCAGCTGCGCGGCGAGGCGAACGGGCCGACGCAGGTACCGAACTGCGACATTGCGCTGGCACACGGTACCGGGGGCTCGATAGGCAGCCGGATGGGAAGCTCCACTTTGATCTTGGGGCAGGAGGACGCATGAGCACGAGTGAGCTGCCGAACCCGGCGCCGTACATCTCACCGGAGATCAAGGAGTTCTGGGACGCGACCGCCGACGGCCGCCTCCTGCTGCGCAGATGCGACGACTGCGGCGAGTACATCTGGTACCCGCGGCCGTTCTGCCCGTCGTGCGGCAGCACGAGCACGTCGTGGACCCAGGCGTCCGGCCGGGGCACGGTCTACACGTTCACGATCGTGCACCGCAGCGGGGTACCGGGGTACCGGGAGGCGCTCCCGTACGTTATCGCCTACGTTCAGCTGGAAGAGGGGCCGAGGGTGATGACCAACATCGTCGGCATCGAGCCGGACCAGGTCCGGGTGGACATGCCGGTCACCGTGGTCTTCCACGACACCGGCCAGGGCAACGCCCTGTTCCGCTTCCAGCCCGCCGCATCCAGCCAGTGACCGCAGGCGCTGAGGTGTTTCGATCCCACCCGTGGCTGAGGCGAACGCCTCCTCATCGGTCCCCGTACGGCGTCCCGGCCGGTTCCCCGTGCGCCGCGGCCGGCTCGTCGCGGGCCAGCTGGAGCTGCGCGCGGGCGGCCGCGATGAACGCGCCGAGGTCACCGCCGAGGGTCGCCAGCCGGACGCCCCGCTGGATCCAGCGCCGTGCGTTCGCGCCGTCGATCTGGTGCATGCCGAGCACGATTCCCGACGCGTCGCACGCCTGGCGGATGCGTTCTATGGGTTCGGCCAGCTGATCGGTCGTGAACGCCCGCATCGGCTCCAGCCCGAGCCCGATGGACAGGTCCGCCGGGCCGACGTACACGCCGCCCAGGCCGGGCACCTGCGTGATCTCTTCGACGTTGTCCAGGCCCTCCGCGGTTTCGATCATCACGAACAGGCTGACGCGGGCCGTCATCTCGGTCAGGTCACTCGACGGCAGGTCCGCCCTGATGGGACCGAAGCTCCGCAGGCCGCCCGGCGGATAGGTGATCGCCGCCACGGCGTCCCGGGCCTGCTGCGCCGTGCTGATCATCGGCACGATGATCCCGTCGGCGCCCGCGTCGGCCAGCCGCCCGATCAGCGTGGCGTCGTTCTTGGAGACCCGCACGATCGTGGCCGGATCGGCTGGCGAGGTCCGCTGCAGCAGGACGGCCGCATCCGCCTCGTCGAGGGTGGAGTGCTGGCAGTCGATCCCCACGTAGTCGTATCCGGCCCGCCGGTAGGCGCGGAGCGAGAACTCCCCGCCGGCCGAGACCCAGCCGCCGAGCGCCGCGCGTCCCGAGGCCCAGGCCTCGGCGAGTGACGAGTGTGTCAAGGTCGTTGTCCTTTCCGCGACGCCGGGCTCAGGACTTTGCCGCCGCGACGGCCTGCCCGGCCACCACGGCCTGGCCCGCCCCGACGGCCTGGCCCGCCGGGAGCAGCCAGGTTTCGTCCAGGTCGGCCAGGTTCGCCACGCCCATGAGCGTCATGCACCTGATGATCTCCTCCCGGAGGATGCCCACGACATGCTCGGCGCCCGCGGGGCCGGCGACGGCCATCCCGTACAGATACGGCCGCCCGATGCAGACCGCGTCGGCCCCCAGGCACAGCGCCTTCACCACGTCGCTGCCCCGCCGTATGCCGCCCTCGACCAGGACCTGGGCCCGCCCGCCGACTCTCCTGGCGATGGCGGGCAGCGCGTCCAGGGCGCCTACGGCGAAGTTCAGCTGCCGGCCGCCGTGGTTCGACACGACCACGCCGTCCGCGCCGAGGCCGACCGCGCGTTCGGCATCATCGGCGTCCAGGACGCCCTTGATGAAGAGCGGGCCGTCCCAGTGCTCGCGCATCCAGGCGAAGTCGTCCCAGTTCAGTTCCGGGCGCATCATCCGGTACTGCGTCCGCAGCGACGAGACCGCGGCCCGGGCGCCCCCCGCCTGGACCAGGTTACGGGCCGAGATGCGCTGGTGCTTCAGGAAGTTCACGCACCACCGGGGGCGTGCCGCGGCGTTCAGGACCCTGGCCGGCGTGATCACGGGCGGGTTTCCCATCCCGCGCTTACGCTCGGACTCCCGGTTGCCGAGCACGGGGACGTCGACCGTGACGAACATGCCGGCGTAGCCGGCGTCCTTCGCCCGCTTCATCAGCGAGTGGGTGAGCTCGTTGCGCCCGGTATTCTGATCGGCCCAGGGATAGAGCTGGAAGAAGTGGTTGTGCTCCGTGCCGGCCGCCACTTCCTCGAACGAGTAAGAGCCCGCCGTGCTCACGATGGCCAGCGTGCCGGCCCGCTCAGCCGCCTGCGCCGCGCCGACCTCCCCGGTCCAGTGCGACAGCCCGACCAGGCCGGTCGGAGCGAACAGAACCGGGAGCGAGACCTGCTGGCCGGCGATCGTGACGGCCAGGTCCGTGGCCTCGTGGCCCGTGAGGACCTTCGTCTTCAGCATGTACCGGCCGAACGCGCCGCGATTGGCCCGGAGCGTCTCCAGGTCCTCGGCTCCGTAGTCGACGTAGGCCCAGACCATGTCCGGCACCGCACGCCGGGCCCGCACACGGTAATCCTCGACGGTAATCGGGCCCGGGCGAGAGGACAGCTTGTAGGTGAAGGCGGGCACGACGACTCCCAGCTTGCGGTGGACGAGGATTACTTGACGGCGATGGGATTCGCCGGGGATCCCACCCCGCCGGTGACCCGCAGCGGCGGGCCGGAGAAGAAGAAGTCCCACTGGCCGTCCTGGGCGCAATCATCGGCCAGCGCCTCCAGGTCGAACATCTCGCCGAACATCATGCCTACGTCCCGGAGCATCACGCAGTGCAGCGGAAACATCGCGCCCTCGGTCCGGGACGGCTGCACCTCGACGCCCCAGTTGTCCGAGGCCACAGTGGCCACTTCCCGCTCGCAGAGCCACTCGGCGCACTCCAGGGCCAGGCCCGGGTTCGCCGCCATCCACTCCGCCGACCAGCCCTCGACGACCGATTTCCGCCGCCATCCGGTCCGGAACAAAAGCACGTCGCCGGTGCCGACCGTGACGCCCTGCTGCGACTCGGCCCGCTCCAGCTCGGCGACACCGATCGGCGCATCATCGGCGCCTGATCCACTCCACCCCGCGCAGGCGCGCGATGTCGAGCAGGACGCCGCGGCCGACCGCGCCGGGCAGCGCCTGGTCGATGCCGTTGCGGCTGGCGCCGCGCAGGGCCGTGATGGCGCGGGACGCCGTCACGTCGTTGTAGAACTTGTCGTCGTACCCGACGTGCGCGAGGCTGTCCCATTGCGATGCGCATTGCAGGGCCAGGGTCAGCATGTCATCAGTGATGACGACGTCTTCAGGCGAGGAGAATTCGCCTGGCATAACCGTCATCGCATGGATCGGATTGAATCGCCGCCCGGCGCCTTGCTGGGGCCCGTTACTCCCGAGCGGGAGGCTCAGCTCGAAAACCTTGCCCGCGCGAATGGACGACGAGGCCCGCAGAACGTGCTCTGGCGTAATAAAGTTCAGGGTACCGCGCTGGTCATCGGCACCCCAGCGGCCCCAGTTCGAGAGCTGCTTTCCGAGTTCCTTGAAATCGCCCACGACATGCGCCTTTCGAGCACTACTGCCTGCCGTTAACGTACATGTCACACGCAGCACTGTCAAGCACCGTGTGCTGCCGCTTTGTTCTATTTTCAGGGGCCTGAATTACGGTCGGACTACCAATCAACGCGTCTTATGCATTGCGCGTGGTATCCGTAGATCGGGGTTTCATTCCGTAGTTACCGTGCCTCAGCGAGCAGCGGCGGCGAGCCAGTCGGCTCACCGGCCCCGGCTGGTGACCGGCGCGTTCCGGCGGGGATCTTCACACGTTCTCCACGCAGACCGCATGATTTCCCCACCCGAGCCGACGCAAGTAGAGCCGCAGGAGAGCAATCGGCGTGTTGCGTGTGTCGCTCCTCGGGGAGCAGTCGATCACCGACGACCAGGGCGGTAGCGTCCGGGCCCGGTCGTCGCGCGCTGTTGTCCTGGTCGCCTTCCTCGTCGTGCACGCCGGGTCCGCCCAGGCCCGGCCGCGGATCGCCGGCCTGCTGTGGCCCGAGTCGACCGATGCGCAGGCGCTGACCAACCTGCGCCGCGAACTGCATCACGTGCGCCAGGTGCTGGCCGACGAGCCCTCGCTCGTGGTGACGTCCAGGGAGCTGTGCTGGACTGACACGAAGACATGCCGCGTCGACGTGCGCGTCTTCGATACCGAGCGGAAGGCGGCGCAGGCCGCGGCGGCTGCCGAGGACCAAGAGGGAATCCTGCGGCATGCGGCCGCGGCGATCGCCGCGTACCGGGGTGAGCTGCTGCCGGGTGTGTACGACGACTGGATCCTGGACGCCCGAGCGCAGCTTGAACGCCAGTGCGTGGAGCTGTGCGACCTGCTCGTCGCGGCCCGGGCCCGAGCCGGCGACCTGGCCGGGGCGGTGCAGACGGCCCGGCGCCGGGTCCAGCTTCAGCCCCTGGAGGAGGTCGGCTACCGCACCCTCATGCAGGTGCAGGCCGACCTGGGTGACCGGGCCGGGGCCGTCAGCACCTACCATCGCTGCGCGTCCGTGCTGGAACGCGAGCTCGGCGTCGTCCCCGACCCCTCGACCCGCCGGGCGTTCGGTCGCCTGATGGCTGACGCCCGCCCGGCCGCGCGGCCCCCGGGCGCCAACCCGGGGGAGGTCCGCCCCGGGCCTGGCCGCGGCACAGCTTCTCGGCCGGTCCGCCGAGCTCGGCATGCTGCAGGAGGCCTGGCGGGGCGCCCAGGCGCGGCGCCGCGGTCTCGTGCTGGTCCGCGGTGGCGCGGGCGTGGGGAAGACCCGCCTGGTCGCCGAGGTGGCTGAAACGGCACGCCAGCAGGGCGCGGTGGTCGCGGTCGCTCAGTGCTTCGGCACCGCGGGACGGCTGGCGCTGGCCCCGGTGGCGGAGTGGCTGCGCAGCGATGCGGTCCAGTCGGCGGTGGCGGCTCTCGACCCCGCCTGGCGTGCCGAGGTGAGCAGGCTCATGCCCGCCGGCTGCCGCGTGGCCAGCTTGCGAGGGACGGCGGATGCCTGGCAACGTCACCGCTTCTTCGAAGGGCTCGCCCGGGCGCTGCTCGCCGTCGGGCGCCCGCTGCTGCTGATCTTGGACAACATGCAGTGGTGCGACCAGGAGACGCTGGCCTTCATCACGTTCTGCCTGGGGCTCGCCGACGGCGGCCAGGTCCTGGTGGCCGCGACCTTGCGCGAGGACAACGTCGAGGAGGACCCTGAGCTCTCCGGCTGGATCGTTCGGATGCGGGCCTCGGGGTTGCTCACCGAGCTGTCCCTCAGCCCGCTGGAGGCCGCCGACACGGCGCAGCTGGCCGAGGCTGTTTCCGGCCGGCGCCTGCCGGAGACCGACGCGGATCTGCTGCACGCGGCGACCGGCGGCTTCCCGCTGTACATCATCGAGGCCATCCGCGGCACCGCGGGGGCCGGCGGCACGCCGCTGCCGGTTGGTGATCTCGCGGCCGTGCTGCGCAAACGTCTGGACCAGGGGACCGTGGCGGCCCGGGAGGTGGCCGCTCTGGCGGCCGCGGTGGGTACGAACTTCACCCTCGACCTGCTCACCGAGGCGAGCGACATGGACGCCGGCCTGGTCGTGGCGGCGGTTGACGAGCTATGGCGGCGCCGGATCGTGCGGGTCTTCGGGGATGGCTACGACTTCTCCCATGACCTGCTGCGCGAGAGCGCCTACGCGGGAATCAGCCCGCCGAAACGCTGGCTGCTGCACCGCCGCATCGCCCAGGGCCTGGAACTGCTCCACGCCGAGGACGCGGACGGTGTGGCCGCCCAGCTCGCTGAGCAATATGCGCGGGCCGGGCGGCCCGAGCGCGCGGTCGCCTACTACCAGCGGGCCGCCGATGTCGCCGCCGGAATGTTTGCCCACGCCGAGGCCATCCGGCTGCACGAGAAGGCGCTATCGATCATCGCGACCCTGGCGGCGGGACGAGAACGGGACTCCCGCGAACTCGCGGTGCTGGAGGCGATGGCCGCGCCGCTCAACGCCAGCAAGGGTTACTCCTCGCCCGATCTGCAGCTGCGGCTGGAGCGCACGGTCATGCTCGCGGAGTCACTGGGCCGCAAGGACTCGACCGTAGGCGGCATGACCGCGCTGTGGGCCACGCAGCTCGTGCAAGGGCGCACGGCCGACAGCCACCGGACGGCCACTCGGGCCCTGGACCTCGCCGACCCCTCCTCTGACCTGTGCGGCCAGGCTCATTTCGCCGTCGGCGGTTCGGCCATCCACCTGGGGAGGCCCGCCGAGGGGCTGCGTCACCTGGACCTGGCCGCGAAGATGGCCGGCGGGGCCGTCTGGCTCAGCATCGGCACCCGCTCCGACGTGCACGGGACGGCCTGGGCCGCGCACGCCCACTGGCTGCTCGGCCAGGATGACGACGCCGTGCGGGCCTGCCGCGAGGCCATCAGGCTGGCCCGGGCGATCGAGGACCCCTACAGCCAGGCGGTGGCCCTGGCCTACGCCGCCATCACCCACCAGATGCGTCACGACCTGCCCGAGCTGAGGAACACCGTGGACGAGCTGCGTCAGCTGTGCGACCGGCATGACTTCGCCTACTACCGCGAGTGGGCGCTGATCCTGGACGGCTGGTCCCGCCCGGGCCCATCGGGCACGGATCTGGCCCGGCGCGGCATCAGCAACCTCAAATCGGAGGGAGCGTTCGTGCGCATGCCGTTCTGGCTGTCGCTGCTCGCCGACCTGTCCGCCCGGGACCACCAGCCCGGCGCCGCGCGAGCCACCCTCGACGCCGCCCTGGCCGCCGGGCGCGTCCACGACGACGTGTGGTGGCTGCCCGAGGTGATGCGGATGCGCGCCGCCTATGACGATGAGCAGGCCGCGCTGGACCGCCTGCGGTCCGCGGCGCAGCTGGCCTCCGCCCATGGCAGCGTCGCGCTGCTGCGGCGCTGCGAGCGCGACCTCGGCACCCGAGGCGTTCGTCTTTCCGCGCCCGGCGTTCCGCCGGCCGACTAGCGCCGCCCGCGCGGTCCGAACGCTGCGCGAACGCCGCGGCACCTACCGTCGGCGTGCACTGGTTTCCAAGGCATCAGGAAGGCGCACCATGACTACCTCAACCGCCACCACTACCGCCGCGTATGCGGAACTGGCCGCCGCCATCCGCGGTGACCTGATCGTGCCGGGTGATCCTGGCTATGACCAGGCCCGTGCCGTGTACAACGCCATGATCGACAAATATCCGGCGGCCATCGCCCGCTGCCGGGACACCGCCGACGTCATCGCCTGCGTGCGGTTCGCGCGCTCCCACGGCATCGAGATTGCGGTCCGCGGGGGCGGCCACAACGCGGCCGGCTTCGGCGTGTGGGACGGCGCCCTGGTCATCGACCTGTCGCTGCTGCGCAGCACGACGGTCAGCCCGGCGGCCCACACCGTCCGGGTCGACGCCGGATGCACCTGGGGAGACGTCGACCATGCCACCGTGGCGTTCGGCATGGCCACTCCGTCGGGCTTCCTGGCCTCGACCGGCGTGGCCGGCCTGACGCTCGGCGGGGGCATCGGCTACCTCACCCGGCGGTTCGGCCTGACCGTGGACAACCTGCTCGCCGCCGACGTGGTCCTGGCCGACGGCACCTTCGTGACGGCCAGCGAGAGCTCGCACAGCGACCTGTTCTGGGCGCTGCGCGGCGGGGGCGGGAACTTCGGTATCGTCACCTCGTTCACCTTCCGTTGCCACGACATCGGCGATGCAGGCACCATCATCGGCGGCCCGGTCTTCTACGACCTGGCCGACACCCCCGAGGTCATGCGCTGGTACCGGGAGCTGGTGCCGTCGCTTCCGGAGGAGCTGAACGGCTGGATCGCGCTGCTGACCATCCCGCCCGCACCGCCGTTCCCCGAGGAGCTGTGGGGACGCAAGGCATGCGGCATCGTGTGGTGCTACACCGGGCCGCACGACCGGGCCGACGAGGTACTCGAACCGGTCAGGACGTACGGCTCGCCGCTGCTGGTCGGCCTGGCGCCGATGCCGTTCAGCGTGCTGCAGAGCGCGTTCGACGGCCTGTACCCGGCCGGGCTGCAGTGGTACTGGAAGACGGACTTCTTCAAGGAGATCTCCGATGCCGCGATCGACGTGCACGCCAAATACGGCGCGCAGCTGCCGACCGGCCACTCCACCATGCACCTGTACCCGATGGACGGCGCGGCCAGCCGGGTCGCCCAGGACGCGACCGCCTTCGCCTACCGGGACGGCGGCTGGACCGGCGTCATCGTCGGCGTCGACCCCGATCCCGCCAACGCCGGGCGCATCTCGCGCTGGGCGCAGGATTACTGGGAAGAGCTGCACCCCACCTCGGCCGGCGGCGGCTACATCAACTTCTTGATGAACGAGGGCCAGGACCGGGTCAAGGCCTCCTACCGCGGCAACTACGACCGGCTGGCCCAGATCAAGCAGCGCTACGACCCGGACAACATCTTCCACATCAACCAGAACGTCCAGCCCGCCAGCCAGCCCAACCACTAGCACGGCCCGGTAACAACGACGTGCTGAACCACTACCACCCGCAGGCCCCGGCCGCGCAGCGGTTCCGGGGCCTGCGGGGGGCCGGTACCCGGCGCGGGTCTGGCGGGTGTTAGACAGAAGATCAGGTGCGTGCGGAGGGACTACCCATGGAGGACGCCGTGACTGCAGCCGCCGCCGGGAGCGGCGATCAGATCGTGATCGCCGGCGCGGGCTACGCCGGGCTGCACGTCGCCTTGCGCCTGACGGCCAAGCTGCGCCACCACCCCGCGGTGGAGCTGACCCTGGTCGACCGGCACGACTACCATCAGGTGCTCACCGAGCTGCCCCGGGTCGCCGGCGGCACCCGCGCCGCCGACGCGGTACGCATCCCGTTCCAGGAACTGCTGGCCACGCGAGTCCGCTTCGTGCAGACCGAGATCAATGGTTTCGACCTGTCCGGCCGGCTGCTCCTGCGCGGGGCCGGGCCGATCGGCTGGACGCGGCTGGTGCTCGCGCTCGGCAGCAGGCCCAACGACTTCGCCATCCCGGGCCTGGCCCAGCGCACGCTGTCGGTGTACTCGGCCGGCGACGCCGAACGAGTCTGGCAGGAGGTCAGCCAAGCGCTCACGGCGGCCGCGGCCGCCACCGGCCCCGAGCGGCAGCGCCGCCTGGCCACCGTGGTGGTCGGCGGCGGCGGCGCCACCGGAGTCGAGCTGGCCGGCGAGCTGGCCGAGACCCTGCCCAAGCTGGCCAGCCGCCTGGGCCTGGCGCCCGACCGGCCCGCCGTGCAGCTGGTCGAGGCGGGCCCGACCATCCTGGCCGGCTCCTCACCGCAGCTGATCGACAAGGCGGCCAGCATCCTGGCCGACCTCGGGGTCCAGGTCCGCACCAACGCGACGATCGCCGCCGCGACCCAGGAGGGCTTCCGGCTCACCGGCGGCGAGCTGGTGTCCGGCGGCGTGTTCGTCTGGGCGGGCGGGGTGAAAGCACCCGAGCTGGTGGCCGATTCGGGGTTGCCGGTCGGCCACAACGGCCGGGTCAAGGTCGACCGGTACCTGCGCGTGCTGGACCGCCCGGAGATCTACGTCGCCGGCGACCTCGCCTCGGTGACCGATCCGCGCACCGGGCACGTGCTGCCCCCGCTGGCGCAGGTGGCGCTGGAAGAGGGCGAGACGGTGGCCCGCAACCTGGACGCGGAGCTGGCGGGCCAGCCGCTGGAGGCGTTCACCTTCCACGACAAAGGGTTCGTCGTCTCGGTCGGGACCCGCCGCGGGGTCGCCGACATGGCCGGCCTCACCACCGGCGGGCGGCTGGCCCACGTGCTCAAAGACGCCATCGAGTGGGAGTACCGCCAGTCCGTCAGGCACCTGCGCGGCTGGGACCCGGTAGGCGGATGACCGCTCACCAGGACGCTGGGTGAGCAAGCGACGGCGGCACCCTGGTACCGGTGTCGCCCGTGGCCGCCTCCAGTTGGGACTGGGTCAGGAACAGGGCCTGCGTGAGGTCAGCGCCGCGCAGGTCGGCGCCCCTGAGGTCGGCTCCCGTGAGGTCGGCCAGACGGAGCTCGGCGCCCCTGAGGTCAGCGCCGATGAGGTAGGCCCCTCTGAGGTTGGCGCCGCGCAGGTCGGCGCCGTTCAGCCGGGCGCCGATGAGGTCGGCTCCTCGCCCGTCGAGCTTTTGCCCCGGGACCTGGGCCCGCATGAGTTCGCTCGCGCGCAGCAGCAGAGCATTGGCCTCTTGCCGGTGCCTTCCGATATCCAGTCCCAGCAGGGCGTCAGCCGGGCTGCGCGTCAAGGCTTGCGTCGCCTTCAGGGTCAGGCGCAGTTCGTGGTGGACGGCGCGGGCCGGCGGCATCGCCAGCGCCGCGGTCAGATACCACAGCAGCTCGTGCAGCTGCCGCATGATCGGGAACACCTCGAACATCTGCTGCGCGGCGTGCGGCGTCGCGCGCCAGTCCCGTCCGCCGAACGTGACCTGGGAAACCTGCTGGCCCGCACCGAAGCAGTCATACACGGTGCAGCCCGGGAAACCTTTCCGCCTGAGGTCCTGGTGAATGCCGCACCGGAAATCCGGCTGCAGATGGGGACAGGGATGCCCCGCGGGCTTGTCGATCGCGAAATCGGCCGAAGCTGAGAAGGCCGGTGCGACACAGCACAGCCCGAAACAGCGTTCGCAGTCAGCCCGCAGGACCGGGTGCCCGCCGTCGCGGGCGGGTTCTGCCGGTTCGGTTTCCCCGTTCAACCCATCGCCTCCCACGCGCCGCCTCCCATGCATCGCCTCCCTTGCGCCGCCCCTTGTGCGCCGTCTCCCATGCATCGCCTCCCAATTAGGAAGGTTAGCCTTTCAATATTGGGCTTGCAAGGTTAGCCTTGGTATATGCCCACGGAACAGGAAGTCGAGGGGATAGCCGCCGCGGTGTACCTGAGCGTGGGCCTGTTCAGGCGGCGCCTCCGGCAGCTACCGGCCCCAGGTGAGCTGTCGCTGCCAGAATCCGCGGCCCTCCGCCGCCTGGAGCGGGGCGGCCCGGCCGCGGTGACCGCGCTGGCCAAGGCGGAGCAGATCAGCGCGCAGTCGATGGGCGCGACGCTGGGCACGCTGGAAGCCCGCGGCCTGGTCAAGCGCCAGTCCGATCCGGCCGACGGCCGGCGCGCGGTCATGTCCGTCACCGAATCGGGCCTGTCCGCGCTCAGCGACAAGCGCAACGCGCGGATCGCGCAGCTGACGCGGGCGCTGGCGGCCGCGTTCACGGCGGAGGAAATGGGCCAGCTGGCGGCGGCCGCGCCGCTGATCGAGCGCCTGGCCGAGAGCATCTGACGGCCGAGAGCATCTGACAGTTGAGCTGAGCGGCCCGGCGGGCGCCGGGTCGCCAGCCCGGGCGAGACAAGGGAGAGTGAATGGCGAACGAGCCGGCCCCGGTGGGCGATCGCTACCGATGGGTAGCGCTGACCAATACGACCGCCGCCACGTTCATGTCGACCCTCAATGGCTCGATCGTCATCATCGCCCTGCCGGCCATCTTCCGCGGGATCGGGCTGGACCCGCTGGCCCCGGGCAGCATTTTCTACCTGCTGTGGATGATCATGGGCTACCGGCTCGTCCAGGCCGTGCTGGTGGTCACCCTGGGCCGGCTCGGCGACATGTACGGCCGGGTCAAGATCTACAACGCGGGCTTCGTCGTCTTCACGATTGCGTCGATCCTGCTCTCCTTCGACCCGTACCACGCCGGTGCCGGGGCGATATGGCTGATCGGCTGGCGGGTTCTGCAGGCCGCCGGCGGGTCGATGCTGATGGCGAACTCGGCCGCGATCCTGACCGACGCGTGGCCGGCCTCCAAGCGCGGTTTCGCCCTCGGGACCAACCAGATCGCCTCGCTGTCCGGCCAGTTCGTCGGCCTGGTCGCCGGGGGCCTGCTGGCCGCCATCGACTGGCGCCTGGTGTTCTGGGTCAACGTGCCCGTCGGCATCTTCGGCACGCTGTGGGCCTACCTGCGGCTCAAGGAGCTGGGGGAGCGGCATTCCGCGCGCATGGACTGGTGGGGCAACGTGACCTTCGCCCTGGGCCTGAGCGCGGTCCTGGTCGGCGTCACCGTGGGCATCCAGCCTTATCACGGCCAGGCCATGGGCTGGACCAGCCCGGCGGTGATCGGCCTGCTGGGCGGGGGCGTGGCGCTGCTCGCCGTGTTCTGTGTCATCGAGCGCAGGATCGCCGAGCCGATGTTCCAGCTCAGCTTGTTCCGGATCAGGGCGTTCACGGCCGGCAGCATCGCCGGCCTGCTCATGGCCATCGCCCGGGGCGGCCAGCAGTTCATGCTGATCATCTGGCTGCAAGGGATCTGGCTGCCGTTGCACGGCTATGACTTCAGCCAGACCCCGCTATGGGCGGGCATCTTCCTGCTCCCGCTGACCGCGGGGTTCATCGCGTCGGGCCCGGTCGCCGGGATAATGTCCGACCGGTTCGGCTCCCGGGGCATCGCCACCGCCGGGGCGCTGGTGTCCGCGGCCAGCTTCATCGGCCTGATCGTGCTGCCGGTCAGCTTCCCGTACTGGGCCTTCGCCGTGATCATCGCCATCAACGGGATCGGCAGCGGCATGTTCGGCGCGCCCAACTCCTCCTCGATCATGGGCAGCGTCCCGGCCCGCTACCGCGGCGCCGCCTCGGGCATGCGCTCCACCTTCCAGAACTCCGGCACGGCCCTGTCGATCGGCATTTTCTTCTCGCTGATGATCGCCGGGCTGGCCGCGAGCTTGCCCAAGACGCTGACCAGCGGCCTGGAGCAGCACGGCGTCCCGCACGCCATCGCCCACCAGATCGGCTCCCTGCCCCCGGTGTCCTCGCTGTTCGCCACCGTGCTGGGGGTCAATCCCGTGCAGCACCTGCTGGCGCAGGCCAACGCGCTGTCCTCCCTCCCGGCCGCGAGCCAGCGGGTGCTCACCGGCCGGGAATACTTCCCGCAGCTCATCTCGGGGCCGTTCCACCAGGGCCTGGTCGTGGTGTTCATCGCCGCCGCCGCCCTGTCGGTGGTGGCCGCCCTCGCGTCCCTGCTGCGCGGCGGCCGCTCTGTCCCGCCGGAGCTCGCCGCAGCACAAGCGCCGCAGGTACCTGCCGCTGCGCAGGCGCCGGTGGCACCCGCCAGTGCACAAGAGCCCGAGGTACCCGCCGAGGGCACGAAGGCCTCATCCTGAACGCGCCGATCCTTACCGCGCCAGATCCTTACCGCGCCCACCAAGAGGGGCCGCGCTCTCAGAACCGCCGTAGCCGGACTCGCGTCACTGAGTGCTCGGCCCCCTTGTGCAGGACCAGGGTGGCCCTGGCCCGGGTGGGCTGGATGTTCTCGATGAGGTTTACCTCGTTGACCGTCTTCCAGACCTGGGTGCCGAACTCGTCGACCTCCGCCATGCTGATCTGGGTGAGCCTGCGGAACGGGGACTGCGGGTTCGTGAACGCGGTCTCCCGCAGCGCGTGCAGGCGGCTGAGGTACCACCGCTGGATGTGCTCTATCCGCGCGTCGACGTAGACGGAGAAGTCGAAGAAGTCGGCGATCGTCGAAGCGCCGGCCCGGGCTGGCTGCAGCACGTTGATCCCCTCCAGGACCAGGACGTCGGGCCGCTGCACCGACTGCCGCTGCCCGGGCAGGATGTCGTAGGCGACGTGCGAGTACACCGGCGCGCTGACCTCAGGCGCGCCCGCCCTCACCTGCTGGACGAAGCGCAGCAGAGCCCGGCGGTCATAAGACTCCGGGAAGCCCTTGCGGTTGGTCAGGCCGCGCTGGGCCAGCACCGCGTTGGGGTACAGGAAGTTGTCGGTCGTCACCAGTTCGGTGCGCGGATGCTGCGGCCACTGCCTGATCAGCGTCTGGAGCACACGGGCGGTGGTGGACTTGCCGACCGCGACGCTGCCCGCCACCGCGATGATGAACGGCGCCGGCCGGATGTCCTGCCCGAGGAAACCCCCGATCGTCTCGCGCAATCCGGCGCTCGCCTCGAAATAAAGCCGCAGCAGCCTGCTCAGCGGCAGGTAGATGTCCTCGACTTCGCCGAGCTGGATCGGGTCGCCCAGGCCGCGCACCTCATCCAGGCCCTCGGCGGTGAGCGACATGGGAGTGCTGGCGCGCAAGTTGCGCCACGCATCGCGGCCCATATCCAGGTAGGGGCCGTCCCCATTTCGACCAGCCATCCTGCCAACATACGACGGCCAGCCCCGCCGGCCGGCCGCCGACGCGGGTGATCCTCGGCTCACGTTCTGCGCCCGGGCCACCTGACGACCTGATCCGGGCGCATCCTGGCTCACCGCGATTTGCGGGCCTTCCAGACTTCTTCGCATGGCCATTGCCGGGACCATTCGAGGGTCACGTAGGGGTATCGCGTCGTGGCGTCCGGGTCGGGCCGGAGCTCGAGGAGATCCTCCACCTCCAGGCCGCAGCCGCGCAGCAGCCGGATCATGTCGCCGTGGCCGAGGTGGAACTCCACCGACTCATCGCCGGGCCAGTCGAACCGGTGCATGCCGAAGTGCGGCCGCAGCAGCTGCTCGGTGGCGGGCAGGTCGTCGGTGTCCGGCATGGTGAGCATGAGCAGCGCCGAGTTGACCAGGAAGATCAGCTGACCGCCCGGGCGCAGCAGCCGGGCCGCCTCGGGTATCCACGCGTAGGGATCGCACCAGATGCTGGCCCCGTACTCCGAGATCGCCACGTCGAAGCTGGCGTCGGCGAGTGGTACCTGCTCGGCGCTGGCGTGGATCAGCGGGAACCGCAGCCCGAACCGGTCCTGCAGCTGGCGGGCGGTGGCCAGCTGGGCCGCGGAGTTGTCCAGGCCGACCGGCCGCGCGCCGCGGCGGGCCAGCCAGGCCGACACGTAGCCGGTGCCGCAGCCCAGCTCGATGGTGTCCCGGCCCGGCAGGTCAGCGGGCAGCACGCCCGCCTGCGCCTCGGCGATATTCCAGAGGCCCCAGGTGGGCTCGGCCGCGGCCCAGTTACGCAAGCCCGGGCCCGCGTATTCCGCCGCCCACCGGTCCCACACGGCGCGGTTGCGCCGCACATGATCCCCGGTCCCGGTCACAGCCGCCAGCATCGTCCCGGCCCGCCGCGCCGTCAACCAGGTATAGCGCCGCTCCGCCCTCAGCTGGATGGTTGCGGCGCGCGGCAGGGAATCCGGACCTGCAGTACGGTCCGGCCTGGCCGCGAATCGATGGTGATCGTGCCGGCATGGCGCTGGGTGATGATGCGGCGCGCGATGTCCAGGCCGAGGCCGGTGCCCTGGCCGGGCTCCTTGGTGGTGAAGAAGGCCTCAAACGCGCGGGAGGCCACCTGCGGTGACATTCCCGGGCCGGTGTCGACGACGTCGATGACGACCTCGTCCTGCTCGGCGCGGGTCGACAACCGGAGCACGCCTTTGCCGCCCATCGCTTCGACGGCGTTTTCGATGAGGTTGGTCCATACCTGATTGAGCTCGGCGACGTGGGCCTGAATCGGCGGGACGCCGGGGCCGTAGTCGCGTACCACGCTGACGCCGTCGCCGAGCTTATGACCGAGCATGACCAGGGTGCTCTCGAGGCCCTCGGTGACGTCGGTGCGCTGCATCGACGCACGGTCCATCTGCGAGTAGGACTTGACCGCGGTGACCAGCGTCGAGATGCGCCGGCTTGACTCTTTCATCTCGGCCAGCAACGGGGCGACCGACAACGCGCTGGCCACCCACTCCAGGCCCGGCTCCAGCACTGGTCCAGCCAAGATGCTGGCCGCCCGGTCGCACCAGCCGAGGTCGGCCCCGGCCGCGGCGAGGGCGGGCGCGATCTCCCATTCGCGGCCGACACCATGGCGGGTCAGCCATGTCGCCAGGTCCTCCTCCCGGTCGGCCAGCGCCAGCGCGTCCGGCGCGGCCCCCGGGCGGGTGAGCTCCTGGCGCAGCATGTCGAGCGCGCCGAGCTGCTGGGCCGAGACCTGGTGAGCGGCAAGCTGGCTCACCGAGGCCAGCAGCGTCTGGCACGCGTCCTCCAGGGCGTCGACCGCGCGAACGGCGGCCGCGGCCGGGTTGTTGATCTCATGCGCCAGGCCGGCCGCGAGCGTGCCGAGGGTGACCTGGGACTGGCGCTGCCGCGCGGTCGCCTCGATGGAACGAGCGGTCCGGTAGAGCCCCTGGATAAGATGCCCGCCGAGCGGGAACCAGGCACTCACCCGCTCACGCAGTACCTCGGCCGGTATCCGCAGCACCCGCCCGGTCGTCGTCGCCCGGCCGGTAGCCAGGTAGACGCCCTGCTCGTCCCAGGCCCGGAATCCGCCCGCCCACCGGCCCGGCGCATCCATCTTCGCGACCACGGTCTCCTCGGGGCCGACCTGGCGGACCAGGTCTATGACACCGTCGAGGAGCACCCACCAGAAGTCAGCGTGCTCGCCCTCGCGGAACAATTCCAGCCCCGGCCGCAGGGACATCTCGGTGCTGCCTGCCACCAGCTCTGACAGCTGCTCCGTCACCCAGACCCCCGAACAGGTCAAGCGAACGAAGCTCATCCAGCCGACTCGTCATCCGAACAGTGTGGACCGCGGCGGCCACTTAAGGCCAGCTCAGGCCCTGACTCCTGGCCGGAACGGATCGGGCGCTAGACGCCTTCGGCGACCGTGAGCTGGGTGACCTTGGGCGGGGCGGCCAGGATCGAGCCGAGCTCCGAGGCGCCGTCGGGGGTGGCCCGCCACGCCCGGTAGGCCCGGTCGCGCTCGATCGATTCCCAGGTCTCATAGATGACCACGTGCGCCGGGTCGTCGCTGTCGGTCAGGACCGTGATGCCCTGGCAGCCGGGGAACGCACGGGTGTCGGTGAGCGTCGCGTGGATGACCTTGTGCGCGGTTTCCAGCGAGTCGGCCTTGAGCTGCAGATCGAGAATTGCGATGGTCGCCACGGCTGCTCCTTCGGGACACGGTGATCAACAGGCTCAGGCCCGGGCTCGGCCGAGCTGGGCGGCGGCGTTGCGGGTGATCGCGCCTGCGTCGTCGGCCGTCGTGATGAGGGTACTGCCGGCCTCCCGGTAACGGCGGGCCAAGGCGCCATCGGTGGCGTGCACCCCGACGGGCTTGCCCGCGGCGGCGCAGGCCGTCCAGACGCGCTGCAGAGCCCGGCTCAGGACCGGGTCATCCGGGTCGAGCTCACAGCCCAGGGACAGCGACAGGTCGCGGGGCCCGACGTAGAGGCCATCGACGCCGTCGGCGGCCAAAGTGGCGTCCAGTTCGGCCAGAGCACCGGCTGACTCGGCCATGACCAGGCAGAACGGCTCCGGTGCGGCCAGCACGCCGCCCGCCGACCGGTGCCCGGCGGGCGGGTACCGGACCGCGCTGGCCACTTGGCGAGCCTGGGCGGCCGAGTCGACGTTCGGCACGATGACGCCTTCGCAGCCCAAGTCCAGAGCCCGCCCGATGTCGGCGGTGTGCGCATGCCGGACCCGGGCGATGGGCGTCGCCCCCGCTAGCCGGATCGCACTGGTCATGGCGGGCAGGTCAGCTTCGGCGGCCCCGCCGTGCTGCAGGTCGATCACCACGTAGTCCAGGCCCGCGGCGGCCAGCGACCGCACGCTCAGCGGCGACGGGATCACCGACCAGGCGCCATACAAAGGCTCGCGGGCCACGAGCCGGGAACGGAAGGCGGCAGCACTTGGCATGGGTCCAGCGAACCACACCCACCCGCCCGGTCCCAGCGGCAGGCCAGGAATCCGTCCGAAACCTCACCCGCGGAAGCCCTGGCCACCCCGCCGCCCTCGAACCTGTCCGCGCCATGTGAGCATGCGCAAGACGATCTGCATGGTGCCCTCGGCGCGGGCTGTTTTCATGATCATGGGTCGTTACGGCCAAATGTGGCCCGCTTTGGCCCATGATCATGGTCTCCGCCCGTTATGCCTCAATGTTAAATTGAGGCATAACGGGACATAACTGGTGTCGCACCGAGTAGCAGGCCGGCCGCAGTTGCTATACCGCGCCCGGCCCTGCGGGCGTGCCGCTGCGGAAGAGCAGGGCGGCGAGCACGGCCCCGGCCGCGAACATACCGGCGGCCCACCAGAACGCGATGGTGTAGCTGTGCACCTGGGCCAGCTCGGCCAGCGCGGGAGCCGGGTGGCCGCCGGCCATCAGCCGGGGACTGAGATGGCTGGCCAGGTAGCTGGCGGCGGCGCTGGCCGCCAGGGTGTTGAGCAACGACGTGCCAATCGAGCCGCCGACCTGCTGGCCGGTGTTGACCATGGCCGAAGCGACGCCCGCGTCCGACGGCGCCACGCCGGCGGTCCCGGTGTTCATCGACGGCGACATCACCAAGCCGAGGCCGGTGGATGCGAGCAGCAGCGGCGGCAGGACATCCGCCGAGTAGCTGGAGTGGACCCCGGCCCGGGTCAGCCAGGCCAGCCCGGCCGCGGCGGCCAGCATGCCCGGCGCCACGATCCACCTGGGGCCAACGCGCGGCAGCAGCACGATGTTGGCCAGGTTGGCGCTGACGATGACCGCGCCGACCATGGGCAGGAAGGCGACCCCAGTCATGACCGGGCTGAACCCCAGGGTCTCCTGCAGGTAATAGGTGAGGAACAGGAAGATGCCGAACATGCCGGCGCCGGTGATGAGGATCGACAGGTAAGCAGCGGCCCGGTTGCGGTCCAGGACGATCCGCAGCGGCAGCAGCGGCTGCGTGGCCCGTGTCTCGATGTAGCAGAACGCCGCCAGCAACACCACGCCTGCCACGAGGAAGCTCCACGTCGACGGCGCAGACCAGCCGTCGCTGGCCGCGTTGGAGAAGCCGTAGACGACCCCGAACATGCCGCCGACCTCGGCTACCAGCCCGGGCAGGTCCAGCCGCCCGCGCCGGCTGGCCTGCTGCCGGCGCAGCAGCACGACGGCTCCGGCGCACGCGATGGCGGCAAATACGAGATTGACATACAGGCACCAGCGCCAGTTCAGGTACTGGGTCAGCAGCCCCCCGAGTAGCAGACCGACCGCTCCGCCAGCCCCCGCGATGGCGCCGAAGACGCCGAACGCCTTGCCCCGGTCCTTCGTGCCCTCGAACGTGGTGGTCAGCAGGGCCAGCGCGGCCGGGGCCAGCAGCGCGCCAAAGGCGCCCTGGCAGGCACGGGCCGCGACGAGCACGCCGAAGCTGCTCGCCGCGCCCCCGACTGCGGACGCGCCCGCGAAGCCGATCAGGCCGGCGATGAACATCGCCTTGCGGCCGATCAGGTCGGTGAGCCGGCCGCCGAGCAGCAGCAGGCTGCCGAAGGCGAGTGCGTAGGCGGTCACGACCCACTGCCGCTCGGTGTTGGAGAAGTGCAGGGCCTGCTGGGCCGAGGGCAGCGCGATGTTCACGATCGTGGCGTCGAGCACCACCATCAGCTGGGCCAGTGCGACGACGGCCAGGATCAGCCACCGCCGGGGGTCCGCACCGGTCGCACCCGGCTCCCGGGCTGGTCTCCGCACCGGGCCAAAGGTGTCCTCGGGCCGAGTCGGGCCTGGTCTCCCCGCAAGGCTGGAGGTCCCCTCGGGCCGGGTCCGGCTTGCTGCCGCGGCTGGGATGTGCGCCGAGGCGGCGGCGTTGTTCACGGTACTGGTCGTGGCCTCGATGGACATGATGTGATCCGCCCCTTAAAAGAAGGAATGTTCTTTTTAAGAATGCGCCGGACGAGCTCAAGCTGTCAAGAGAGAATATTCCTTCTTTTTCTGATAGGCTGGCGCCATGCCCCGGATCACCGACGAGCGCCGCGAGGCCCGGCGTGCGCAGATCCTCGAGGCGGCGCGCGCCTGCCTGCAAGAACACGGACTGGAAGCCGTGTCGATGGAGATGATCATCGCCCGCTCGGGGCTGTCGACCGGCGCCGTCTACGGCTACTTCAAGGGCAAGGACGAGATCATCAACGCTGCCGTGACCGACGGGACGGCCGCGATGGGCCGGCTGCTGGCCCCGATCCTCAATAACCCCGAGCCGCCGCCGCTGCCCGAGCTCATGGAGCAGCTACTGCGCACCATCGCGGACTTCGGCCAGCACAAGCGCGACGGCATCGACCGCCTGCTCGTCTCCCTCCACGGCTGGAGCCACTCCCAGAGCGATCCCGGGCTGAAGGCGCCCACCCGCGCCGCCTACCGCAGACAGCGCGAGCTGTTCGCCGACACCGTGAGACGCTGGCAGGCCGCCGGGACGCTCGACCCCGCCGCCGACCCTGACGGGGTCGCGCAGCTGCTGCAGTCGATATGCCTGGGGTTCGTCGCCCAGCGGGCCCTCGCCGGAGACGCCGATGTCCAGGCGCACATCGGCGCCCTGCGAGCACTCACCTCCCAGCTGCGGCCCCGTCCGCCCCACGACGCCCGCGAGGAGCCAGCCACCTACGTCGCGGACGCGACTTAATGACCGGAGACCGTCAGAACGGGACGGCTACTTCCACAGCCGCTGGCTGGCCAGCCGGGCGCCTTCGGCCATCGCGGCCAGTTTCGCCCAGGTGATCTTCGGGTCGACGGGAACGAGGGCGGCGAAGGTGGCAAAGCCGCAGTCGCTGCCGGCGATGACGTTCTCCCGGCCCACCACGTCCGCGTAGCGGATGATGCGCTGGGCCACTAGCTCGGGATGCTCGACGTAGTTGGTGGTGGAATCCAGCACGCCGGGAATGACGGCCTTGCCCTCCGGCAGCTTGATCTCCTCGAAGACCTTCCACTCGTGCTCATGGCGGGGGTTGGCCCCCTCGAATGACACCGCCGTGGGCCGGGCCGCCAGCACCAGGTCGATGATGTCGGCCAGCGGGACGTCGGTGAGATGCGGGCCCTCGTAGTTGCCCCAGCACAGATGCATCCGCAGCCGGTCCGGGGGGATATCACGGGTGGCGTAATCCAGTGCCTCCAGCCGCTGGGCCACGACCCGGCGGAATTCCGCGGTGGTCTGCTCCGGCCCTATGGCCCACTCACACGCCAGATCCGGGCAGTCCAGCTGCAGGACCAGGCCGGCCTGGCTGATGGCGTCGTACTCCTGCTTCATCGCCTCAGCCAGAGCCTGCAGGTACTCCCCAGTACTGGGGTAGTAGCGGTTGGCCATGAACATCTCGATCACGCCAGGCGACGCCGCCGACATGAAGACCTCGGCCGCGCCGTCCGCGGCGGCGGCGGCTTGCAGGTTAGCGATGTCGGCCTCGACCAGCGACGGGTTGACGTAGGCGACCGGCCCGTCGCAACTTGGATTGGCCATGATGGCCGCCATGTCCGGATCGCCCCACATCTTCTCGGCGAACTCGGGAAACTCCTCGAAGCCCCGCAGCTGAAGCGCAACCGGCTCCCCGTTGAAACCCGACAGCCGCTCGGTCACGTACGTCGCATAACTGGGCTTGCTGACCTCGCCGTCATTGACGATATCGACGCCCGCTTCCAGCTGGCGCCGGACGGTTTCCTGCACCGCCGATCGGACCGCGTCCTGGTTGTGGCGGTCGGCCAGGTCCGCGGGCCGGGGCAGGCTGCCGGTATGCGTGGTCAAGATCCGCTCGGTGCTGGTCTTCATTGACGGTCCCTTCCTGGACGGATGCGCCCCAGTGTGACGCTCCTGCCGGCAGGCCGCAAGATCCGCACCCCCGGCCGCCCGACGTCCGGTCCGGCATCTGGTATGGCCACGTCGCGCCAGGCCGTCAGGCGTGACAGGTCAGTGGGCGGCCGCCGTTGTAGGCCACCATGTCACCGAGTGCGCGTGCCATATCCGCCGGGGCCCCGCGCTCGCCGCCGTCCAGTTCGAGATAGGCGCGGTGGAGGTTCCCCACTATCCGCTCGGGATCAAGAAGATCCGCGAAGTCCCCCAGGTCCGTCGCGCGGGCGGCCTCCAGCGGAGACAGGCCGGCCGCTTTCGCCGCGCGTGCGGTGTCTTGCACGAAATGCAGGTAGGCGAGCGCGTCGTCGATGACGTCGGGACCGCAGACCGGGCCGTGGCCGGGGACGAGCGTCTGCGCGCCGAGCGGGCGCAGCACGGTCTGGAGCACTTCGATCCAGCCGCTGACCGAGCCCTGCAGCGCGAATGGGGTGCCGCCGTTGAACAGCAGGTCGCCGGTGAACACCACCGAGCGTTCCGGGATGTGGATGATCGAGTCGTTGGTGGTGTGCGCGGGCGTGCCCACGTAGCGGACGTCGCAGCGCAGGCCGGCCGACCACAGCGTGATGCCCTCGGTGTAGGTCAGGAACGGCGGCGCTGGCTCAAGGTGGCCCCAGTCCACGTCCGTCCAGATCCCGGGCGGCGGAGGCATCGCCGTGGCGAGTATCGCCTCGCGGCACCGCTCATGGCCGACGATGGTGGCGCCGCTGGCCAGGTAGTTGCCGTGCGTGTGATCGCCGTGGTGGTGGGTGTTGACCAGCGTCCGCACCGGCAGGCCGGTGACGGTCGCCGATGGCGTCCAGGTAGGCCCGGGTGCGGCGTTCGGTAGAGGTGGTGTCGACGCTGATCACGCCGGCTCCGCTGACCAGGAAGCCGGTGTTGTTGAGCCACCAGCTGCCGTCTGGCTGCAGGTAGGCGTAGATGCCCTCGCTGACTTGCTGGATCTCTCCCAGGCTCATGGCCGTGCTCCTTCCTGGCCCCGGGCGGCAGTGACGTCGCGACCAGCACCCCGGAACCGCCAGTGTGCCACCGGCGATTCCGGGTCGTTCAGCCGGCGGGAAGGCCAGCTGCCGAGGCGAAAGCTCGTAGTTCGCGGGGGATGTCTGGCCCGGCTGGCTGGTAGGCGATCTCGGTGACACCGGCGGCGGCGAGGGCTTCAATCTTGGCTGCCACGTCCCCGGCGCTGCCGGTCAGGGAGGCGCGACTCGCGACTTGCATCAGATCGTGGACGTGCCCGCGGTCCCGCTCGTTCGGTTCAACAAGATGACCTGCGTGAACGGCGAGGTGCCGTGAGGCCTCGGGGACCGTTTCGATCGACTCACGCCAGGCTCGCCCACCGGGGAGGGAGTCGACGGCTTCGGTGCTCCCTCGTGCATCGGCGGCGTGATAGATCACTGCCGCGAACGGGCCGAGAGCCGCTGCGACCCGCGGCGATCGTCAGGTCCTCGCCTTCGCCGAAGACCGTCCCGGCGCTCAGCAACGCACGCCAGGGGGTGAACGTCGGCGCTTCGGGGTGGGGCGTGAAGGCCGAGAACAGGCCATCGGCCAGCTCCTTAGCCACGGCCGTGCCCTTCGGCCCGGCCGCCGCGATGAGAATCGGGACGTCGAGCGGCCGGGAAGCACCGAATCCTGGCGTGTGCAGCATCTGAATGGTCGCTCCCGCCCAGTGGGATTCCTCGCCGCGTAGCAGCGCCCGCAGCACCCGCACGTAGTCGGCGACGTCGCTCCACCGCATCGGACGCTCGCCGAGCGCCCTGCGGCCGGTGAATCCCGCGCCGATGGCGACCGCGACCCGGCCGGGGGCCAGCTCCGCGAGTGCGGTGATGGCCGCTGCGTTGACCATCGGGTGGCGCAGGCTGGGGACCAGCACCCCCGGGCCGAGGCCGATCCGCGACGTCCGCTCGGCGCAGCGGCCCAGGATCATCCACACGTCCGGGTACACCGCCGGAGAGTCATACAGCCACGCACGGCGGTAACCGAGCTGCTCGGCCAGCTCAACATGATCTGGGGTGGCCATCGATGTGGCGAAAGCGCACGATATGTCCACTGCGGGCCCTTCTACGGAAGGCCGGCGTGGCCGACGCCGACACGGGCTGACTCGATCCGCCCCCGCGGCGACGCGGACGCTTGCGCCGGTATCGCCGTGAGCGCGGTCATCGCGAACAGCTCGCGGCCGTCGGGTCCGCCCAGCATGCACGCAATACAGGGCTGGGAGAACCGGGCCGTATCCAGCAGCTCGCCCCCTTCGGCGACCCGCATCGCCGTCGGGCCGCCAGCGACCCACACCGCCCCCGATGCGTCCAGGCAGATGCCGTCCGGGGTGATCCGATGCGACCTCAGGTCGGCCCACACCCGGCGGTTGCTCAGCTCCCCGCCGGCCGAGATGTCGAACGCGGTCAACCGCCTGCCCAGGGACTCGGCCACGATCAGCGTTCCCCCGTCAGGGGTGATCACCGTCCCGTTGGGGAACTCCAGGCCCTCGGCCGCGACGCTTAGCTGCCCACCGGGATCGACGCGGATCAGCGCCGCCGGCCGGGGCTCCGCCGGCTCGCCCGCCAGGAGCGGGTAAATGTCGAAACCGAAGTTCCCGACATACGCGCGGCCGGCTGCGTCGACCACCATGTCGTTGCAGTGAAACGACGCCCACTGCGCCAGGTCGGCGTGCTCGCCCAACGAGCCGTCCACGCCGAGCCGCAGCACCCGGCGGTCGAGCATCGACACGATCAGCAGCGACCCATCCGGCATCCACCCCAGCCCGGCCTGGCTGGCCCGCCACCTCGACCACCTGCTCGTCGGCCCCGCCGGGCGCGAGCGCGTGGACAGCATGACCAAAGAAGTCGGAGTACCACAGCCGCCCGTCGTGCCAGCGAGGGCACTCACCGAAATACAGGCCCTCCCGCAACACCGATCCCTGATACTCCGCCACAGCGCCAACCTACGCCCGGCCTCACCGGCAAGACCACCCCCAGAACTGTCCCGCGGGCATTCTGCTCGCACCAGGGCCGGACACCTCCGGGGGAACCGAGCGACGTGATCACCCCTGCAGCAGGGTCAGCTCGCGGGATCGGGCGACGGCCTGGCTGCGCGAGGCGACGCCGAGCTTGCGGTAGATCGACACCGCCTGTGACTTGATGGTGTTCGGTGACAGGAACAGCTCACCGGCGATCTCCGGGAGCGACAGATGCGTGGACAGCATGGGCAGGAGGCGCAGTTCGGCGGCGGTCAGAGCCGATGCCGCGGGGACGCCCGGGGCGCGCTGCCTGGCCAGCCTCGTCCGGAGCGCGTGCGCTTCGCCGGCCAGGGTTCCCAGGCCGGGCCGTCGGCTGAGCAGTTCGTCGATCTCCCGCATGAGGATCTTGGCCGCGGCCAGGTCACCGAGCGCGAGATGGGCGCTGACCAGGTGGATCCGGGCCTGGACGGCGAACTGCGGCATCGCGTAGGTCAAGAGGTGCCGCAGCCGCTGCGCGCCGACCAGTTCCTGGCGCGCCGCCGTGATGTCGTTGCGGCGCAGAGCCGCGTGGGCTTGCACGGCACAGACCAGAGGTGTTGCGTAGCTCTCCTCGATCCGGGCGCGGTACAGCACGGCGCGCGCCTCCTCGGCCAGGATTGCGGCGCGGCTCCAGTCCGCCCGCGCCGCCGCCACCAGTGATCGTTCGCACAGCGTGACGGCGAGAGTTTCATGCGCGCCCGCCTGTTCCCCGGCGCTTACCGCCGCGGCGAACGATTCGTCGGCGGCGTCGAGGTCACCGAGAAGAACCAGGCCGACTCCCCGGTAGAGCGCTGGTGCTGGTGTCACGATTTCTTCCTTGGCGCACCTGTGTACCGCGTCGGCGGCGTCGGCCAGCAACTGTTCCACCCCGCCGCGGCACATGAGCGCGCGGAGTATGGCGGCGTGCGCTTCGGCGTGCGGGGCATCCGGCTGCGCCGCGTCCTGGTACTGCCAGCGATCGACGGCATCAGCCCATCGCTCAGCTTCGGCCGGTCGTCCCATCATCGCGAAGAACAGCGCAGCCAGCACGGCGACCATCGGGTGCCCGTCCATCCCGCCCTGGCCGTCCAGCCACCCGAACCACCGCTGGAGCGTGGTAAACCGGCCCTGCCGGTGAGTTGGCACGCCGAGCCGTTCTACCAGGCGAGCTGCCGCGTCGACGTCCCCGGCGGCGACGGAGTACTCCAGGGCTTCCTCAGGCAGGCCGTTGTCCAGGCACCAGCTGGCCGCCCGGCGCCGCAGGACGGGGATCAGCTCCGGCTGATGCCGTTCCAGCTGGGCCTGGAGCATGTCACGGAACATGTGGTGATAGCGGTACCACTGGCCCCGCTGGTCCAGGGGCACCAGCAGCAGGTTCGACTGAGCCAGGTTCTCGAGCGATGTGGCGGCCCCGGGCAGGTCAAGCACCGCCTCACACATTGGCCCGGACATCCGCTCCAGCACCGCGGCACGGATCAGGAACTCCCGCTGCTTCTGGGAGATCCGCTCCAGGAACTCCGACTCCACGTACTCGCTTACCAGCCGGTCGTCCCCGCCGAAAGACAGCACGGCCTGCGCCAGCGAACCGCCCTCCCGCAGGTACAGCGCCGCCAGGTACAGCCCGACTGGCCATCCCTCGGTCCGTCGGTGCAGCTCGGCCACGTCATCCTCGCCGAGCGCCACCTGGGCGGCGCGCAGCAGGAAGGCCGCCTCGGGGCGCGTCAGCGACAGGTCACCCAGGCCGATCTCGAAGACCCGGCCCTCCGCGCGCAGCCGGGCGATCTGCACCGGCGGCTCCTCACGCCCGGCGAGCACCAGCCGAGAACCGTCCGGCACATGATCGGCCAGCACCGACAGCGCCGCCCGGCACTCGGAATTGCGGATCAGATGAACGTCGTCCAGGACCAGCACCACCGGGGTGGTCATAGCCGCGAACGCCGCCCCCAGGCGCGGCACGACCGACCCGGGCACCGAGCTGGCCGGCGACCTCAGCGCGGCGAACACTCGCTGGTCTACCGGCTGCACTGCGTCGAGGGCCCGGGCGACGTAGGTGAGGAGCACCTTCGGATCGTTGTCCTTCTCATCCAGCGACACCCACGCGAACGCCTTGCCGTCCCGCTCCGCCCACTGCGCCAGCAGGGTTGTCTTTCCGTAGCCCGCCGGGGCCACTACCGACACGATCGGCGGGACATCGTCTCGCACCAGCCGCTCGAGCAGCGACGACCGGCGAACCGTCCCCGCCCGCATCGGCGGGCCCTGGAGCTTTGACTCGAGAAGATCGAACGCCGGGCCGCCCTCGAGCCATGACGCCCTGGGCTTCACCCACGCCGCTGCCATCCATGGCCCGACAGGCCCCCTGCTTTCCAGCCGGTCTCCGTATCCCGATCTTCAGCCGCTTCGACCTTGTTAAGCCGCGAGGGAAAAATGGTATTCCGCTCGCACCGCCGGCTGTCATATCCGCGGTCAGCTGCCGCTGCCGTAAGGGCGGGTGATGATCTCCAGGAAGTGACCGCTGGGGTCCTCCCAGTACACGCCCCGGCCGCGATCGTTGGTGTTGATCTCACCCGGCCGTCGCCTGCCCGGGTCGGCCCAGTACGGCAGCCGCCGGTCCCGGATCCGGCCGAAGATCTGGTCGAAGTCGGATTCGGAAACCAGGAACGCATAGTGCTGCGGGCTGACCGGGCCGTGGTCGTCGGCGAAGTCCAAGGAGACGTCGTTGCCGGTCTGCACGGCCAGGAACGGCCCAAACGGCACGGGGGCGCCGAGGCCGAGGATCTCGGCCAGGAATTGCGCCGATTCGCGCTTGTCACGCACCCGAACGATGGTGTGGTTCAGCTCAATGCCCATCGGGACTCCCTCAGGGAAAACTGGGCGATCAGCGCTCCGGGTGAGCCATGGTGTCCAGGACGGCCGTGACGGCCAGGATCACTACCGGGTCCTGCCCGGGAGCGACCTCGACGCCGTAGGTGTCCGCGACCCGGAACCACTTCTTCGACACCTCGGCCGCCTTGGTGCGGCCGTCCTCGATCGTATACTCGTGGTCCAGGATGTTGCCCTTCACCTCGAGGTCGCGACCATCGGCCACCTTCACGGCCCAGCGCTCGCGCAGCGGCGTGATCAGAGCCTTCTTGACCGTGGCGACCCTGTTCCCGTCCCGGTCTTCGATCTCCATCGTGTCGCGGATATGGAGCATTCGCTCCTGGATCTTCACCAGTTCCGCGCCCTGGGCGTCCTGGAAGATCAGTGTTTTGCGCAGTCGCAGGGCCTTGCCGTCCACCTTGTAAACCCGCTCGCCCCGGTCGTTCTCGATCCAGTAGTCATCGCCGATCGAGACCAGCTCCTGGCGCATCCGGTAATGATCTGCGCCGCCGCCACCGCGGCGTTCCTGCCGCCTGTCTCGGAACATAACCCCTCCTCGAGTTCTGTCGCCGTGCCGCGCTGACTCGTCACCGGCTCATGGCTAATACTCGAAGCTCACGCCGGCCACCGACAGGGCCGAAAGACCCCCGGAGCTCGGCGGTGAGTGGTCCTATCGCTTCGGCCGTTCGGACCCGCCGCCGCCCGGCGGCTGAACTGGCACCCCCGTCCGCTGGCCCTGGCCGGGCGGCCCGGCCGATCGTCGCGGCGAGCGCGGCCTGCTCCACCTCGATGACGGACTCGCTGCGCATCCTCGCCTCATAGGCCCTTCGGCCGCCCCGGACGCCGAACAGCCGCTTCGTCCACACCAGGTAGATGACCAGCAGCAGGTTCACCACGAACGCACCGACCCGCAGCCAGGTGATCTTCACGGTCAGGTCGTAGATCTCGTAGGGCAGGAAGATCGAGGTCGCCACCATGGCGAAGTACTCGCCCCATCGCTTGGCCAGCCACAGCCCGATGCTCTCCACCAGCTCGATAAGCGCGTAAGCAGCCAGGCCGATAGCCAGGTAGGTGAGCGTCCGCGAGTCAAGGGTGAACGAATGCTGGATCAGCCCGAGCAGCTTGGAGTGGTTGACGTCGAAGCCGAGGTCCCCGTACAGGGCGCGGATGGCAGGCAGGTCGTTGTCGAACGCCTGCTGGATGCCCGCCCGGTCGTACCGGAACCGCCATACCCCGTAGGCGGCGGCGCCGAGGACCAGGAACCGAAGGAACCGCTCCACCGCGAACAAGCGCAGGATCAGCGCGCTGCGCAGTTCCTTGCCCCGCGGGATCAGCGGCGCTTCGGTGGCCGGTCCGCTGCTGTGCTGCCCGTCGGTCACGAATGCGCCGCAGCGCAGGCACCGCCACGCCGTCCCGCCGGCCGTCGATGCCATCAGCCGGTCCCGCAGATCCGGCTCGTCCGGCGCGTAACTAACGTGCCCCTTGAGGGCGCAGCCGAACAGACTCCAGTCCACGTGTTGAGAATAGGCCAGCCCCCCGGGGCGCCGTGCCCCTGCCGCGGCGCCGCCGGCGGCCACAATGTAAGTGGCCTGCCGGTCCAGCAGCGTCGACGACGGGGGAAACGGGGGTGCGTGATGGCGACGAGCCTGGCGCAGGCGCTACGCAGGGCCGGGGTGACGCGGGTCCTGGCCCCGGGCGACCCGGGGTACGCCAGCGAGACGTCCGGGTTCGATCTCGGCGTCGCCTGCGTGCCCGACCTGGTCGTCGCGGCGCAGACGCCGCGGCCCGCCCGGCCATGTCCCCGGCGCGGTCGGTGGCCGCCGGGTATGGGCGGGGCCTCACGTCTCGCCGCACCCGTTCCGCGCTGAGCGACGCAGCACGCCTGACTGCCGTTCGATCCGTACTGGGACGCCTCGCTCAGTGGCGCGCACCCATCGAGCTGATCAACTTGGTCGGCCGCGCGAACAACGCCGGCATGGTCTGCGTTCCTGGTCACCCGAGGACCGCGACCGGCTCGACGCGATCCGTTCCCGGCACGACCCGGCGGGCATGTCCCGTTGGGCGGTACGGGACCCGACCTTTTGCCGCGTGGCCACCGGCGTGAGCGTGGCCATCGGGGGAGTGGCCATCGGGGGATCTGGATGAGCCCGGCCGGGCGCCGGGCCGTTCCCGGGCCTGAGGCCGCATCGAAGCTGTTACTATCCGCTACCAGGTTTTTCCGAGTGTTCTGATGAGACTTGTGGACTTCGGCGATGTACGGCATGAGGGTGGAGGTCAGGGCCCGCCCCGGTGGCACGGGAGCCGGGGGCCTCGCCACAGGCCCCAGAAATCACAGCACTGACAGCACAGCACTGCACTCACAGCACAGCACTGACGCACTGGGGAGAGGAGCCAGGCATGGTGGACACGAAGCTCGAGGTGGTCGTCATCCCCGTCTCGGATGTTGACCACGCGAAAGAGTTCTACGCGGAGCCTCGGGTGGCGGCTCGACGCCGACTTCCCCTTCGATAACGGCGTCCGGATCGTCCAGTTCACGCCGCCGGGCTCGGACTGCTCGATCCAGTTCGGCGCGAAGCTCACGTCGGCCGCGCCCGGCTCGGCCCAGGGCCTGTACCTGGTCGTTTCCGATATTGAGGCGGCGCACGGCGACCTCGCCGCCCGCGGTGTCGAGGTCAGCGACGTGTTCCACGCCGGGACGCCGGGCGCTCAGTTCCAGCCCGGCGGAACGAGCGGTCGCGTGAGCGGCCCTGCACCCGATCACGCCAGCTACGGCTCCTTCGCCACGTTCAGCGACCCGGACGGCAATGGCTGGCTGCTGCAGGAGATCACGACGCGCCTGCCGGGCCGGATCGACGCCGCTGGGACGACCTTCGCCTCCGTCGCGGACCTGGCCAGCGCGATGCGGCGCGCGTCGGCCGCCCACGGCGAGCACGAGAAGCGCATCGGCGCGGCCGACCCGAACTGGCCCGACTGGTACGCCGCCTACATGGTGGCGGAGCAGGCCGGGACGGAGCTGCCGTTGTGAGCGACTAGACGTGATCGTTCTCGGCGGCGGCGCGCCTGGCGAGCACTGCGCCGGCGGCGCTGGCCGCGCGCGGGCTCCGCGTCGCCGTCGTCGAGCGGGACCTGGTCGGCGGCGAGTGCTCCTACTGGGCGTGCATTCCGTCGAAGACGCTGCTGCGGCCAGGCGAGGCCGTGCAGGGCGCGCGCGAAGCCGCCGCGACCGCGCAGGTCGACGTCGCGGCCGCGCTGGCCTGGCGGGACTTCATGGTGTCGGGCTATTCCGACGCCGGCCAGGAGCGCTGGCTGGCTGGCCAGGGCATCGACCTGCTGCGCGGCAGGGCCGGCTGGCCGGCACCGGCGTCGTCGAAGTCGAGGGCGTCAGCCACACCGCGGACACTCGTCGTGGCGACCGGCTCAGATCCGGTCGTGCCGCCGTCCCGGGCTGCGTGAGCTCAAGGGCATGTGGAGCACCCGCGAGGCGACGAGCATGAAGGCGGTGCCGCGCCGCCTGCTGGTACTGGGCGGCGGGTCCGCGGGCGTCGAGCTGGCTCAGGACGTACGCGTCTGGGCGGCGAGGTGTGCTCATCGAGGGCGCCGACCGCGTGCTCCCCGCGAGCCGCGCCGCTGGGGCGAGGCGCTCGGCGATGCGCTGCGCCGGGACGGGATCGAGCTGGTCCTCGGGAGCACGCGCCGCCGGCGGCGGGACGGCTGAGGAGTACGTCCAGGTCGACGCGGTACTGGCTGCAGGCGACCGGCTGCTGATGGCCACCGGCCGGCGCCCCCGTCGGGGGATCGGCCTGAACGGTCGGCGTCCAGCCGGCCCGGCCGGGATCCCCGTTGACGGCACCTGCGCGCGGGCGAGCCTGTGGGCCATCGGCGATTCAACGGCATCTGGCCGCTTACCCACGTCGGCGAGTACGAGGCCACCTGTCGCGGCCAACTCCCCGGCGATACTGCCCGGCGAACTACGATGCCGTTCCGGGGTGACCTACACCGATCCGCAGGCTGCGCGGTGGGCGCGGCCGAAGCGGCGTACAGCGCCACCGCCCGTGTCGGAGGTGCGAAGACCACCACCTACACGCCCGGCTACGCCGAATCCAAGGGTTCCTGAGCTGCTGTCCGACGGCGAGCGGCTCACCGGCGCCTAGCACAGGGCCCGACCGGCGAGTGGCTGCAGCAGGCGACTCTGGCCATCCGTGCGCACGTCCCGGTCGCGGTGCTGAGGAAACCACGGCATCTCAACCCCTATGCTCCGTCTGTCTGCAGACTAACGCGGGATACTGGCTGCATGGTTGACGACATCGCACGCGACCGGGCCATCTACCACGCGCTGAAGGCGGCCGACGAAGTCGCCGCCGCCCTCCAGACGCACCTCATCGAGGAACACGGGGCCGATCCGGAGCGCGCCGCCCCGCAGAGCCTGTCCACCAACTCCCTCATGCTCCTGCGGCAGGCCCGCGAGCGCCTCGGCCAGGGGCTGCGGGCCATCAACGCCGACAGCATCGCAAGGTCTGACGAGATCTCGCTCCGCAACCCGTAACCTCAGCCCGCCAACGCGCCCATCGGCAGCTGATACCAGGGGCCCGGCTTGTTGCCGTGTTGTTATCAATCTCCACAGCCGTCCACAGGCTGTGGATAACCGTTCCGAGGACGCGGCAGGCCCGATGTCGCCCGGCGGGCGCGCGCCGGCCATCGGCGCGCCTCGGTCGCGCCCGCGCACCTGCCTGGCCGCGGCACCGCGGCTGCTGGCATACTGCCTGGATGACGGGTCTAAGCCTTGCCCTGGCCAATCTCAAGCCAGGCACGGGCAAGACCACCTCCGCGGTCTGGCTGGCGCACGTGTTCGCCCGGGCCGGCAACAGCGTGCTGCTGGTCGACGCGGACCCTTCGGGCAGCGCCCTGGAATGGTCCGATCTGGCCGCCATGGACCCTCGGCTCGCGGCGCCGCAGGCGGCCTTCCCGTTCCGGATCGTGGCGCTGCCGTCCCGCGAGCTGCACCGCCGCCTGCCCGACATCGCCCGCGACGATGACGTGGTGATCATCGACGCGCCGCAGATCGAGGACCACGGCGCCATCGCCCGGTCGGCGCTGCGGTACGCCGATGAGATCGTCATCCCGTGCGCGCCCAACCCGATCGAGATCAACCGCACCACGCCGGTGCGGGACGAGATCGCCGACCTGCAGGCGGTCCGTGACCGGCCCGTCCGCTCGGCCGTGCTGCTGAACCGCTGCATCACCCGGGCGCACTCCATCTCCGATGCCCGGCAGGCGCTGCAGGATCTGGGCTATGACGTGCTGGCCACCGCGGTGCCGCGGCTGGAGGTGTACGCCCAGAGCTTCGGCATGCCGATTCCCGATACGGGCCGCGATGTGTGGCGCCAGGTGGTGCGCGACCTCATCGAGCGGTGCGCCCCGCCGTGCCCGGTCCGGTCATTAACGGCCGGCCACCACCCAGTCCGGCCCATGCGCCCCGCCGGAACGCGGTGCTGCCGCGATGCCGCGGGTCAGTATGGCGCGACGGCCGGCTCGTCGGTGCTGCTGGCGCCGATGCGCGCGGCGGCCGTGTTGCCCTTGCGCGCGGCGGGCACGTGCGTGCCGGCGGCCGCGAGGCCGAACACCGGCATGTTGCCGTAGACGGCCTCGTATTCCCCGGCCCTGACCCGGAACGTCTCGTGCCAGATCCCGACCTCACCCGAATCCCTGACGGCGCGGTTGAACTGCCGCCACGGCTCCAGGTGCGGCAGGTCCTTGTCCCGGGCGAACCGGTCCAGGGCATCGAAGTCGCGCCAGTACTGGACCATCACGGTCGTCCGCCCGAACCACTGCTGGAAACCCAGGCAGCCCAGTTCGGGATGCTGGCCCAGCACCTTCACCATCTTGGGCATGGCCACCGCGACCGGCAGCCACTTGCGGATCCGCAGCGGGTGGTTGAAGCGCATCCCGATCAAGAAGACGACGAAATCGCCTTCGATATCTGCCGTATAACGACCTGGCCGGACCTCCATAGCCGCTTCCTCTCCCTGGGCGACGTCATCCCGATCAGCATGGACCAGCCAGGCTCCCGCCACGTGGCCTCCCGCGGGCCAGGTGAGCCGCGTCGTCGTGCTGTCCGCGTGCCTGATACCGGCGACGCCGGGGCCGGGAACCCGATAGCCTTAGCCGCGATGGATGCTACCGCGCCGCCCGCCGGGAACCTGTTCCTCGTCGTCGGGTATGACGGCTCACCCCCGGCGACCAGGGCGCTTGACGCCGCGATCAGGCTGCTGCGCGGCCGGACCGGCAGCATTGAGGTGGTGTACGTTGCCCACCTGCCCAGCATCGACATGCTGTCGGCCGGTGCCGTCGCCGAAATGGACGTCACCTTGGACGAGATCGCGCAGGAGCTGCAGACTACGGCGAGAGAGCAGCTGCGCGGCCGCGAAGAGCACTGGCGGTATGAGCGCCGTCAGGGCCTGATCCCGGACGAGCTGATCGCCGCGGCCGAGGTCCTCCGGGACGCGCACCCCGATGACAATGTGGTGATCGCGGTCGGGAGCTCATCGCATGCGATGCACCGCGTGGTCGGCTCGGTCGCCGTCAGCCTCGCCCGCCGCTCACCCGTACCCGTCGTGGTCGTGCCTTAGCTCGTCGTTCAACCCGCGCGTCCGCTCTCGCCTCAGCGGATATGGCGGAACTCTTTGCGGCCCGCGCGGTGCATGGCCCGCTCCGCGGGAAAGTCGGGCACTGTATTAGCCGGCGCATCCGGTCCCTCCGTAAGGGGTGAAGTCTCGGCGCAGGGATGCCTGATGTCCTCATCCGCCAGAGCACCCGACCGTGAAGGGGCAGGAATGGCAAGTCAGCAGCAACTGTGTCCCGGGTACGTGCCAGCCGCGGGGGCGGTGACCAGCACATGAACCCCACGGGTACGCCGACCGAGTCGTACGTCCCGGATGCGGCCTCCGGCCCGGAACTCAACGGGACGCAGAGATGGGCGATCTGCTGCTCGGGTGGCGGAATCCGTTCGGCTTCGTATTGCCTGGGCGCCTTGCAGAGGCTCGAGCAAGCAGGGCTCCTGGACAAGGCCAAGCTCATCCTGGGTGTGTCCGGCGGCAGCTACGTCGCGGCATCGCGGGCGCTCGTGGCGCACGGTCTTGAGCGCAGCGCGGCCCGGCCGGGTGCGGACCCGGCCGAATTGCCCCCGTATGCTGCGGGCAGCCCGGAAGAGCAGCACCTGCGTGACAACTCGCGTTACCTTGCCCCCGACGCCAAGACCGTTCTGGCCGGGGTCCTGTCGCTGCTGTTTGGCGTGGCGGTCACCCTGGTCCTGGTGCTCACCCCGCTCTTCGCGGCGGCGCACGTCTGGGGCTGGATCCTGCGCGCCGGGGGAGCGCTGACCGTCACTGCCGCGCCGCATTCCCACACGCTGACCGGGACGGCCGTGCTGACCGGGGCCACGTGGTGGATCTGGCCTGCCATAGCCGCCGGGATGACGGCGCTCATCTTCCTGTGGTGGTGGCTCACGCTGATACCGGGGCCGCGCGGTCAGGAGCACAGTAACGTCGCGGTGAAAGCGCTCGGGTGGGCCGCTCTCGTCACCCTGTCGCTCGCGCTGGCCATGTTCGCCGTCCCGGCCGTCATTGCCTGGCTATCCGGGTCGCACGCCGGTGCCGTCAAGACCGTGCTGGACGATCTCGGTTTCGGTAACGGCGCCGCCTGGAGTCCCGCCGCCATCGGCGGTTTTGTCGCTGCGGTCATCGCCGTGTCCCAGTCGGCCCGGACGGTACTGGTCAAGTACGACCTGCTCAAGTCCCCCGAAGCGGCCCCGGGTGCAGACGCGACCCAAGCGGGAGTAGCGGCCAAGGCCATTGCGTACCTCCGCGGGCTCATACTGCCCTGGCTGGCCAGCATCCTGGTCCTGGCGGGGTTCGCCGTGGCCGGGCTGCGCTGGGTGAAGGACGGCGCGGCGGCCGGATTCACGGCGGGTCAGGTGTGGCTGGTCATCGGCGCTCTCGCGATCATGCTGATCATGCGTTTCCTGGCCGATGCCAACCGGATATCGATGCACGACTTTTACCGGTGGCGCCTGGCCACTGCTTACTCGGTGATCAGAGACACCAGTCAGGCGGACGGCCAGCCGGCGCCCTTCGGTACCACGGATTTCCCCGAGGCGCTCCTTTCCGGGCTGAGCCGGCAGCGGCCGGAGCTGGTGATGTGCACGACCGCCAACATCAATGCCTACCGGGAGGTACCGCCCGGGCGCGGCGGGCTGAGCTTCAGCTTCGACCCGGACCACGCGACGTTGCGCGGACCGGGACCCAAAGAGTCTGTCCAGGCCGCCACGAGGGACTACGAAGCGCTGGCCGGGCCGCGCCGGTTCACGCTGTTCGATGTGTCCGCCATCAGCGGGGCGGCCTTCTCCCCGCTGATGGGCTCGGCCACGCTCCAGGCCTACCGGATCCTATTCACGGCCACTGACCTGCGGCTGGGTGTCTGGCTGCCGCACCCGGCCGTGGTCAAGGCCGCGCGACAGGAGCTCGAGGACCAGAAGAATCCCAAGAAACCGGACCACCGGAGCGACCGCTGGTGGCACACGCTCGGGCTGCTGCTGTGGTACATGGTGCCTCATCCGACGTGGCGGCGGGGGGACCAGGCCCGGGAGCTCAAGGAGGCCCGGCTGTGGGCCTACGTGCTGAGGCTGCGCAGCGAGGGGACCCCGTCACAGCAGTATCTCGGCGGCCTGCTCTACCACGCGCTGCAGCCGACCCTGGGCATGCTGTACGCCGAGGCCGCTGGGCATACCAGCTACCGCAGCACATGGATGTGCGTCACCGACGGCGGCCATTACGACAACCTGGGCCTGGTCGAAGCCCTGCAACGGGCCCCGGAACTGGGCATTACCCACATTCTGGTCCTGGACGCCAGCGGCGACAAGGCGAACACCTGGTTCACCCTGGGCGGGTCCATCGCGCTGGCCAGGTCCGACGCGGGCACCGAGATCGTGCTCAATCCCACGCAGATGATCCCGCCCGGGAGCGGGGCCGCGCAGCTTCGCCAGGGCCAAGTGGTACAGCCATGGGCGAGCGGCACGTTCACCGGCCAGGACGCGGATCAGGGCAAGACGATTCTGGTCTGCAAGCTCGGCTGGTGGACCGGCGCGCCATGGGACGTGCAGGCCTATGCGGACGGTCATCCGGACTACCCGACGGCTTCCACTATGGAACAGCTTTACGACAGCGCGGAGTTCGACGCCTACCGCGAGCTGGGGAACGCTGCGGTCCAGCTGGCACTGCAGCAGAGCCAGCTAGCCGGCTCTGTCCCGCCCGAAGGCGAGGCGGCCCGCCTGGTTCGCTAGCGCGACGTCGGCCGGCCCGGCGCGCTATGTACTATGGGCTGTAGTAGTTGTGGCGAGCTGAACGGGGCGCGACCGTGGCACGAGCGCGCGCGGTGGTGATCGGCGCCGGGATCGGCGGCCTGGCGGCGGCTGCGGGCCTGTGCGCGGCCGGCTGGGAGGTCACTGCCTGCGAGCGCGCCGGGTCGCTTGAGCCGGTCGGGGTCGCGCTGGCCCTGGCGCCCAACGGGCTGCGCGCGCTGGATGCGATCGGTGCCGGGGATGCGCTTCGGGCGCTGGCGGTCCCGCAGGAACTAGGCATCCGACGTTGGGACGGCCGGTGGCTCATGCGCAGCACGACCGGCCGGATGATCTCGGACCGGTTCGGGGACCCGGTCATCTTGCTGCCGCGGGCGGCCGTCATCGACGCGCTGTCGGCCCGTGTTCCCGGCGGGGTGCTCACTCTGGCCACCGAGGTGACGTCGGTCGAGCCCGGAGGGAAGAGGGCAGCGCGCGTGGCCACCACGGCGGGCGAGCTGGATGCCGACCTTGTGGTGGCTGCGGACGGGATCGGTTCGGCGTCGCGCTCGGCGCTGTTCCCCGGTCATCCGGGGCTTCGCTACGCGGGGTTCACCACTTGGCGGCTGCTCACCGGTCCGGCGGCCGGGCCGGTCCCGATGGCAGAGAGCTGGGGGCGCGGTACCGTCTTCGGCGTGATGCCGCTGTCAGACGGGCGGGTCTACTGCTACGCCGCCGCGCCCGCGGACCCCGGCGCGCGGGCCGGCGACGAGCTGGCCGAGCTGGTCAGGCTCTTCGGCCGGTGGCACGAGCCGATCCCGGGACTGCTGGCGAACACCAGGCCGCAGGACGTGCTCCGCCATGATGTCGCCGAGCTGGCCGCACCGCTGCCGTCCTTCCACCGCGGCCGGGTCGCGCTGCTCGGCGACGCCGCCCATCCGATGACGCCGAACCTCGGCCAGGGCGCGTGCCAGGCCCTCGAAGACGCCGTGGTCATCTCCCGGCTGGCCGTCGGGACAGGACCGGACGCGGTAACCGGGATGCTGGCCCGTTACACCGCCGCCCGGCTGCCGCGCACCACCGACGTCGTCCGCTGGTCCCGCCGTGCCGCCACGATGACCACCTGGGCCTCGCCTCCCGCCGTCGCCTTCCGCAACACGATGGCGTGGCTGACCGGCAGGCTCGCACCGGGAGCCGCGCTGCGCGGCCTCGCCGCCATCTACGGCTGGCAGCCCCCGGCCGCGGGCCGCCCCGGGGACACGGCCTGACGTGGCATACCGACGTGGCGTACCGCAGCCGGCGGTCGCCGCTACTTGACGCGCTGGCCAAGCCAGCTGAGCGCCTCATCGGCGATCTCGCGCCAGCCATGGTCGATGGTGAGTGAGTGGCCGCGGTCGTTGAATTCCCGGAGGTCGGTGACCGCGGGCGACTTGTGGTACAGCTTGCGGGTCGATCTGGTGATCGCCGCCGGGACCGTATGGTCGTGGCCCCCGGCGGTCAGCAGGAGCGGTCCGCGGGTCTTGTTGCCCGTGTTGACCTTGGCTGGCGACCGTGAGGACAGGTTCGCGGTGGCCGCTTCGAAAAGCGGCTTGCCCGGAGAGGGGATCGTCCACCGGTCGTACAGCTCGGTGGCTTCCCCGGCCGGCAGGGCGTTCGCGAAGCCGTAGCGGAACTGCTCGGGGGTCAGCGCCACCGCATTGTTCCTGTTCGCCGGCTTCCGCAACGCGATCGAGGCGACCCGCAGGGCCGACGGGGGCAGGAAGATGACCCCCTTGATCGGTGCCGCATCGATGGCCACTGCCGCGGCCGCGAGGTCGTCGCCGAGCAGCCGCTGGGCAATCAGGCCGCCGAAGGAGTGGCCGATCACGACCGGCTGGGCGTCCAGGCCGCGGATGATCTGCGTATAGTGCTCGACCACATCGTCGATGCCCTTCCCGGCCACTTGGTCCGGGTGGCTGCGGGCCTCCTCAACCGTGTCCAGCTCTCCCGGCCAGCCCGGCGCCAGCGGCGTGTAACCGGCCGTCTGGAACAGTTCCACCCACGGGGCCCACGAGGTGGCGTGCAGCCACAGGCCGTGAATGAAAACAACAGGTCTGCCTGGTGACGTCATCGCGTGCCCCTCGTCCCGGTACCAAGCCCCCACTGTGCCGCAAGCCACTGTGTCGCAATACCACTGTGCCGCAAGCCCACTGCCGAATAATGCGCACTTGAACACCATTGTCCCCTCTCTTCGCAGGGACAGCAAGCTTGCCGGGGTTTGCCTGGGCCGCTGATCCGGTGGCGAGCCCGTCCTGGCCGGCCCGGCTCGCTATTGTGTGCTCGTGGGACCCGCCAGCGCGCACGGCCGGCCGGCGAGATGGACGCGCGGCCTGCTGTACTGCGGTCTGGCGGCCGGGCCGGTCTTCGTCGCCACCTTCCTCGCCGAAGGCGCCACCCGGGACGGGTACCGTCCTTCGCGTCATCCAGTCAGCTCGCTGGCGCTCGGGCCGCGCGGCTGGGTCCAGGCCGCGAACTTCGCCGTGACCGGGACGCTGGTCCTCGCCGGCGCCGCCGGGCTGGGCCGCGCCGCTGATCCCCCGCTCAGCAGCCGGGCGGGACGGGCCCTGATCGGCGCAGCGGGGGCCGGCCTCATCGGCGCCGCCGTCTTCCCCACCGATCCGGTGAGCGGCTACCCGCCGGGAACACCCGACGCGCTCACGGAGCCCAGCCGCACCGGCGTGCTGCATAACCTCGCGGCGGTCCCGGTGTTCCTCGGCCTGCCCGCCGCCGCGTTCACTTGCAGCGCTCAGTCCGTCCGGACCGGCCATCGCGGATTCGGCCGGTACTGCGCTGCTACCGCGACGACCGTGCTGGCCACCACCGTCCTGGCCGGTGCCGGCTTTAATCAATCACCCCGGCTGGTCAATCTCGCCGGATTGTTCCAGCGAGCCAGCATCGTGACCGGCCTCGGCTGGCTCACCGCCCTGTCCGCGCACGCGCTGACCCGCTCGCGCACCGCATCAGCCCGCCAGCCGCCAGCCTGAAGCGGCCGGCCCGGCTCAGGGCCGCCCGGCTCAGGGCGGGGAGGCACTGGATGCTTCGCCGTGCCCGGCCGCCAGGGCGCTGGTCAGCCCGTCGAGGTCCGCCACGGTCACGGTGAGCGCCGAGTGGCCGCTGCGGCGAAGCGGTGACGGCACCTTCGCCGCGAAATGGATGCACACCCCCGCGTCGTGGTTCGTGCCAAAGCTCAAGCCGTCGTCGACCATGGATCCGCGCACACCGAACGCGGTCCACCAGCGGTAGTTCCGGGTGATGTGCGCCTCAGTGACATTTGCCAGCGGCGTCTTGATCTTGAAGAAACCAAACGTCGCCAAAAGGGAGCCTTCGTCCGTGAGCGTGACGCCGTCTTTTGAGCCTCGCAGCCCGAAGGGCACCAGCAACGGCAGATATCGCTTGTCAATAGCGTAGGCAAAGCGTCTGGACATGATTGGTCCGATCCCCTGTCATGCATGAGCGCGACTGAGCCCAGGTATTGTCCGATTCAACGTTACTCTCGGCCCTCGCAGGCACCGCCTTCCATTCGCCGTCCGCACGGCGGCGGACCTGGATACGCCGGGCGTCCGCCGAGGCCCGGGCCTCCCGGATGCGGATGCGGGAGTACCGCCGGCGAGGAATGCCGCCCGGGCGGCACGTGTTGACGCGCTGGTGAAGAAGATTGGCTTCCTGTCGTTCGGGCACTGGTCGTCGTCCGCCGGCTCGCATACGCGCTCGGCATCGGACGCGTTGCTGCAGTCGATCGACCTGGCTGTCGCGGCCGAAGAGCTCGGTGCCGACGGCGCGTACTTCCGCGTGCACCATTTCGCGAGGCAGCTGGGATCTCCGTTCCCGCTGCTGGCGGCGGTTGGCGCGCGCACCAGCCGGATCGAGATCGGCACGGCGGTCATCGACATGCGCTATGAGAACCCGCTCTACATGGCGGAAGACGCCGGCGCGGCCGACCTCATCTCCGGCGGCCGCCTCCAGCTGGGGATCAGCCGCGGCTCGCCGGAGCAGGTGATCGAGGGCTGGCGATACTTCGGCTACCAGCCACAAGAAGGCCAAACGGACGCGGACATGGCCCGGGGGCACGCCCAGGTACTGCTCGAGGTGCTGGGTGGCGAGGGCTTCGCGCAGCCCAATCCCCGCCCGATGTTTCCGAACCCGCCCGGCCTGCTGCGCGTCGAGCCGTATTCAGCGGGGCTGCGGGAGCGCATCTGGTGGGGCGCCGCGTCACAGCAGACCGCCACGTGGGCGGCCGAGCTGGGCCTGAATCTGCAGAGTTCGACGCTGATCACTAACGAGTCGGACAAGCCCTTTCACGTGCAGCAGGCCGAGCAGATCCAGGCCTTCCGCGATGCCTGGCAGCAGGCTGGCCACGAGCGGGAGCCGCGGGTGTCGGTCAGCCGGAGCATCTTCGCCCTCGTCGACGACCAGGACCGGGCGTACTTCGGCCTCCGGAATCAGGACAGCGACGAGATCGGGTTCATCGACGCGGAGACCCAGGCGATCTTCGGCCGCACCTACGCGGCCGAGCCGGATGTGCTGATCCAGCAGCTCAAGGAGGACGAGGCGATCGCCGCCGCCGACACGCTGCTGCTCACGGTGCCCAACCAGCTCGGCGTCGATTACAACGCACACGTCATCGACAGCATCCTGACCCACGTGGCGCCATCCCTCGGCTGGCGGTAAGCCGGCTGGCGGTAAGTCGGCCGGCGATCAGCCACCAGCTCGGCCCGATGGATCCCGGCCGGTTATGGCTCGGCGCCGGATCTGGCGTGCGGCGGCCAGGCGTAGGTCAGGCTTTCCTCTGGTGGCATGCCCAGCCATTCGCCCAGGATCTCAGTGGTGTGCTCCCCGAGTCGCGGGGTCCGCCGCCGGACGGCGGCGGGCGTCTTGGACAGCCGGTGCGGCGGGCCGGCGTACTCGGCCACGCCGAGATCGGGATGGTTCATCTCCTGCAGGAAATGCCGTTCGCGATGCTGGGCATCGCGGGTTACGTCCTCCGTGTCCTGGACGGCGCCGGCCGCCAGGCCGGCCCGCTGCAGGATCCGCGTGGCCTGGTGCGGGGTGAGCGCGGCGGCCCACGTGCCGACGGCTTCGGTGACCGCGGCCCGGTCGCCGGGATCGGGCGCACCGGCGATCCGTGCCAGGTGCTGCCAGTCCTCGTCACTGGCTGGCTCGACGGCCAGCCAGCGATCCTCGCCGCTGCAGCGGACGACCATGCCGGGAGGCGGGTCCTCGCCGGGTTCGTGCCCGTTCACCGTGTAATCCAGCAGCAGCGGGCCCATGATCGCCCCGGCGACCTCGATCTGGGCCTGGTCGATGTGGGTGCCCTGCCCGGTGCGGTCGCGCGCCGCCAGTGCCGCCAGGATGGCGAACAACCCGTGGGCCGCGGCGGGGTAATCGCTGGCCGTGGGGTGGGACTGGCCCCAGATCTGGGTGAGCCCCACGAACGAGAAAACTGTCGATGCGTAGGCGAGGTAGTGCGACCGGGGGCCGGTGTGCCCGAAGCCGCTCTGGGACAGCATCACGATCCGGGGGTTCACCGCGGCGATCTTCTCGTAGCCGATGCCCCAGCGCTCCAGGACGTCCGGGCCGAAATTCTCGATCACCACGTCCGCCACGCTGACCATCCGCAGGATCAGGTCGACCGACTCAGGCTGCTTCATGTCCAGCGCGAGGCTGCGCACCGAGCGGTTGTAGCTGGCGAACATGGGGGATGTCGGCGCGCCGGAGGGCTCGGCGATCGCGGGGTCGCCCATGCGTATCCGGCGCACGCTGTCGGGCACCGTGGGGGACTCGATCTTCACCACGTCCGCGCCCAGCTCAGCCAGCAGCGTGGCGCACACCGCGCCGGCGATGACCATGCCGAACGAGATCACCTTGAGGCCCGACAGCGGCCTTACCGGGCGCGGCTGCGGACGTCCGGCCGAGCGCCATTCGCGGGCGATCGCGGCGGGATCATGCTCGCCGAGCCGGGGCGCCGGGCGCCGGTACTGCGCGAGCAGCGGCTGCCCGGATCCGAACGGCTTCCCGGGCACATCGAACTCCCCGAGGCCGGCCAGCGGCTGGCGCACCAAAAAGCCGCGGCTGCGCAGCTGCGGGTCCTCGGCGAACTGCCCCACGGTGTTGACCAGCGAGCACGGCACACTGAGCTCCTGGCCGCGGCCCACGAACTCTTCGCGGCTCATGGCCAGGATGGCCGGCCCGACGACGGCCATGATCTCCTCGGCGCGCTGCTGCCTGACGGCCGGGTCGGCCAGGGCCGGATCGCTGAGCTCGGGCGGGCTGCCCAGCAGCCGGACGAAGCCGGCCCAGTGCTTCTCCGTCGAGGCGGCGAACTCGACCAGGCCGTCCCGGCAGGGCCACATGCCGCCCACTCCGGTAATTCTGTCGCGGCGCCGCATGATGTCCTGGAAGTTGGTGTACCTGTGCAGCTCGTACAGGCTGGACCCCAGCACCTCGTGCGCCGAGATGTCGATGAACTGGCCGCCCACGGCAGGCCGCGCCCGCAGCGCCGCGAGCACCGCGATCGCGGCGTGCGTGCCCGCGTGGTCGTAAAGCTGGCGGCCCGGCAGCACGAGAGGCGGCCCCTCGGATGGCCCATACTGGTACATCCCGCCGCCCAGCGCGCAGGACGTGAGGTGGGTGGCGCGCCAGGAGCGGTAGGGTCCCGTGAGCCCGAACGGCGTGATCGCGCAGACCACCGCATCGGAGGCAGCCCACGCCAGCTCGCGCGAGTCCGGGTCGAAACCCGCCACCGGCGGGGTGACGAGGACGACGTCCGCGCTGGCGCCCAGCTCGGCCAGCATGTCGAGTGCTTCGGGACTGCGGTAATCCAGGACGATCCCGCGCTTGTTGGCGTGGTAGTACGCGAAGGCCAGGCTGCGTTCCGGGCCGGGTTGACGGCCCGCGAAGGGACCCTGGCGGCGCAGCTCGTCACCCGCCGGGAGCTCCACCTTGACCACGTCGGCGCCGGCGTCCGCCAGCAGCCGCCCGCCGTAGCTGCCGACCGGGCCGCTGAGGTCCAGCACGTGGATCCCGTCCAGCGGCAGCGGACCCTGCGCCATCAGTCTCCTCGGTTGGGTGTGCCCAAATACATCGACCAATTGACAATTAGCCACTAATGCGTGACGCTAACGCGTGTCACCGGTCAGGTCAAAGCGATAGAGCGCAGGCTAGGATGCCGCGCGAGTGCGCTGATGCCGTGAGTGAGGAATTCCGCCTTCGTTCGGTGGCTATCGCCGCGTTCGGCCCGGCCACCCTGTTCGGGCTCGCGGAAGGGGCGATGCTGCCGGTCATCGCGCTGAGCTCGATCGATCGCGGTGCGACCGCCGCGATCGCGGCGGTCATCACCGCGCTGCTCGGCATCGGCTCGCTGGTGACCAACATTCCCTCGGGCATCCTGGCCACCCGCATCGGCGAACGGAAGTCGATGCTGGTGGCCGCGGCGGTGGCGGTGGCCGGCCTGATCCTGTGCCTGGTCAACCTCGGCCACGGCGGGCTGTCGCTGGCCGTGTTCGGCTTCGGGGTGCTGCTGCTCGGGGCGGCCAGCTCGGTCTACACCCTAGCCCGCCAGTCCTACCTGACCGAGATCGTGCCGCTGGAGATGCGAGCCCGGGCGATGTCGACCCTGGGCGGCACGCTCCGCATCGGGATGTTCACCGGCCCCTTCCTCGGCGCCGGCGCGGTAGCGCTGTGGGGGCTGCGAGGGGCCTATTTCGTCAGCCTGGCCGCGATGATCGGCGCCGCCGTCATCGTCTACCGGGTGCCCGAGCTGGAGAAGAGCGACGAGCACAAGGCGGCCGCCGCCGAGGTGACATCGTGGAGCATCCTCAGGCGGTACTGGCGCACCTTCGCCACCCTCGGGACCGGCGTCGTCCTGCTGTCGGCGATCAGGCAGACCCGGCAGGTCGTCATCCCGCTGTGGGGGGCGCACATCGGGCTGTCACCCACCGCGAACTCGGTCATCTACGGTATTGCCGGGTTCATCGACGTGATGACCTTCTACCCTGCGGGCAAGGTCATGGACCTGTACGGCCGCCGCTGGGTCGCCGTGCCGTGCGCGGCCGTGCTCGGCATCTCCTTCGTCGTCATGCCCTTCACCCACGCCGTCGGCACCCTCACCCTCACCGCCATGATCATGGGCTTCGGCAACGGCATCGGCTCCGGCATCATCATGACGCTCGCGGCCGACACCTCTCCGCAGATCGGCCGGCCCAAGTTCCTCGGCCTGTGGCGCGAGCTGTCCGACACCGGTCAGGGCATCGGCCCGCTCATCCTCGCCGCAGTGACCGCCGTCGCCGGGCTGGCCGCCGGCATCACCGTCAGCGGCCTGGTCGGCTTCGCCGCGGCCGCAGCCATGTGGAGGTTCATTCCCCGACGGTCCCGGGTGGCCAGCAGGCCGAAAACAGGGCGGCCGGCACCGGTAGAGCCATCGATGAGCAGGCGCCGCCAGAGGCCGTAGCGGACCGATGCCGCTCGGTGCTCATGGTGCGGAATCCGCGTCTACCCGACTACGCCAGACTTGGCTGGCGGCGCTCGTCATCTGTAACGGAAGCCGTCGAGGAACCGGCGGAAGACGCCGCCTTCCCGGGTGAGGGCGGGGCTGGGCGGCGGTGCCACGGGCCGCTGGCGAGCGATCGGCCGGTCATAGTCTGTCCGGGCGATAGCGTCAACGACCTGGGACTCGTCGAAGTCCTCCGAGCCGTCGATCTGAGGCACGTAGCCAACCAGCGTGCCGTCGCTCATGACCTGGGCCTCGAGGCCCGCGGTACCGTCGGTATCCCACTCGGCTTCGCGGCCGCCGGGCAGGGACACCCGAACGCCGAATTGACCGACGCCACCTCGGAGAAGATGGGCGTTAACGCCACGGTCACGAAGGGCATCGACCACTCGCCGGGCCCGGAATTCGTCCATGTCGGGACATTAGCGCCCGCTTCTGAATGATCGCTGAACGTTCAGTTCAGGTCGGCCGAGGGGCTGCCGCCTGCCCACGTGGCGGGTGGCGTCTTGGCGGAGTCATCGCCTCCATGCGTGCGGATGGTCCGGCCGTTGCTCTGGATAGGGTGGCGGCGTGGCCGACTACTACCGTGCCCCCGGCTGGTTCACGCGTAACGTGTTCAACCAGCTGGTGGCCTTCCTTACCCGGCACGGCATCAGCGTTCTCGGCTCGCGTGTCCTCGCGGTGAAAGGCCGGACGAGCGGGCAGTGGCGTACCACGCCGGTGAACCTGCTCACCCACGACGGCCGCCGTTACCTCGTCGCCGCCCGCGGCGAAACCCAGTGGGCGCGCAACTTGCGCGCCGTCGGCACCGGCGAACTGCGGGTGGGCAGGCGCGCCGAGACCTTCCGCGGCCGAGAGCTGACCGACGACGAGAAGATCCCGGTGCTGCGCGCCTATCTGAAGAGGTGGAAGGCCGAGGTCGGTATCTTCTTCGAAGGTACCGGGCCGGACTCCAGCGACGAGCAGATCCGCGCCATCGCGCCCAGGCACCCAGCGTTCGAGGTGCTTCCCCGCGATTAGCCCCGGCTCGCCGCGATGTTCGCCGGGCCGTTCGCGGGTCACGGGCCGGAATATCCGCCGAACGATCTCAGTTGCACAGCGTGTAAAATTATCCAGCACGCATTTTTACCATATATGCAAGGTTGCAGTGAGCGCATGATGACACTTGATAGCACGCCTCCCGCGGGGGAGCAGCGCGCCTCGCTGCGCGAGCGCAAGAAGCTGGCCACCCGCCGGTCGCTCCGGCGGGTGGCGTTCGACCTGGTCGCCGAGCGCGGCTTCGCGCACGTCACCGTGGAGGACATCGCCGAAGCGGCCGATGTGTCGCCGCGCACGTTCTTCAACTACTTCCCGTCCAAGGAAGCCGCGCTGTTCGGCACGGACCCGGACCGGGTCACGGCCCTGCGCGAGCGCCTCGTGCATGAGGTGCCCGGCCAGCCCGGGCTGGCTGCGCTGCGCGTCGTCATGGCCAGTGAGGCCCTCGCGGTGGCCGATGAGCTCAGTGAGCTCGGCGGCGATCCGGCGGACTGGCTGCGCCGGATGAAGGAGGCGCGGACCGACCCGCACGTGCGCGCGGCCCACGCGGCGCAGATGGCGATGGTGGAACGAGCCATCACCGAAGGGCTCGCCGAGCGGCTCGGCACCGACCCGGAGCGGGATCCCTATCCGGGGCTGCTGGCCGCCACGGCCGCCGGCGTGTTCCGCGCCACCGTGTCGTTCTGGGCCGGTCTAGGCGGAACGGTACCGGTCGACCAGCTCATCGACCTGGCCTTCCAGGCGCTCGCCGACGGGCTGCCCGAGCATTGCGCCCTACGCCAGGTCGCCGGGGATCACGTCTTCGTCGCGCCGCGGGAACGCCCCCTGGCCCCGACGGCGGACGTGGCCGGCAGGAAGGACAACCACTGATGGCCACCGCCTCTCCCGCGCCCGCCGGCGGTTCACAGCCGGCCGCCGACGGCATGGCCGGCAACGGCGCCCTGCCCGGGCTCGGCCGCCGGCGCATCCTGCTCATCATCGGCGCGCTCATGCTCGGCATGCTGCTCGCCGCGCTCGACCAGACCATCGTGTCCACGGCGCTGCCGACGATCGTCGGTGACCTCAAGGGCGGTTCCCACATCGCCTGGGTCATCACCGCCTACCTGCTGGCCACGACGGTGTCCACGCCGCTGTGGGGCAAGCTGGGCGATCAGTACGGCCGGAAGTTCTTCTTCCAGGCCGCGATCGTCATCTTCCTCATCGGCTCGATCTTGTCCGGCCTCAGCACGTCGATGATCATGCTCATCGCGTTCCGGGCGGTGCAGGGGCTGGGCAGCGGCGGTCTGATGGTCGGCGCGCAGGCCATCGTCGGCGACATCGTCTCGCCCCGGGAACGCGGCCGCTACGTGGGCCTGTTCGGGGCCGTCTTCGGTTTCGCCAGCGTGATCGGCCCGCTGCTCGGCGGCATTTTCGTGGATTACCTGTCCTGGCGCTGGATCTTCTACATCAACGTCCCGATCGGCGTCATCGCGCTGATCGTGGTGGCCAGCCAGGTGCCCGGCCAGCTGAGCCGGGTGCACCACGTCATCGACTATGTCGGCATCCTGGTCCTGTCGGCGGCCGTCACCTCGCTGATCCTGCTGACCAGCCTGGGCGGCACCACCTACCCGTGGAAGTCGGCCCCGATTTACATCCTTGGTGTAGCCGGCGTGCTGCTGATCGGCGTGTTCGTCCTGGTCGAGCGGCGGGCCGCCGAGCCGGTCCTGCCGATGCACCTGTTCAAGCTGCGCACCTTCTCCGTGACCAGCCTGGTCGGCTTCATCGTCGGTTTCGCGATGTTCGGCGCCATCACCTACCTGCCCGCGTTCTTCCAGGTCGTGCGGGGCATCTCGCCGACCATCTCCGGGTTGTACCTGCTCCCGTTGATGCTCGGGCTGCTCTCGGTCTCGATCGCATCCGGCCAGATCATCTCGAAGACCGGCAAGTACCGGTTCTTCCCGATCGCCGGCACGGCGCTGGTGACCCTCGGCCTGTACCTGCTCTCGCTGATGGGCGTGGACTCATCAACCTGGCAGGACGCGGCGTACATGCTGGTCCTCGGCATGGGCATCGGCGGTGTCATGCAGGTGCTGGTCATCATCGTGCAGAACGGCGTGCCGCACAGTGAGCTGGGCGTCGCGACGTCCGGGGCCACGTTCTTCCGCTCGATCGGCGGGTCGTTCGGCACGGCGATCTTCGGCGCCATCTTCTCCAACGTGCTGATCGGCAACCTGGCCAGGCACCTGCACGGAGTCACCCTGCCGACCGGCTTCGGCAGCGCGGACGCCACCCCGGCTCTGCTGTCTCACCTGCCCGCCGCGGTACATGCGGGCTTCGTGGCCGGCTACGCCGAGTCGATCCAGACCGTGTTCCTGATCGCGGTGCCGATCGCCGCGCTCGCCTTCCTGGCCAGCTGGCTGATCCCGCAGGTCGAGCTCAAGCAGTGGCCCGAGGCCGCCTCGGCCGGGCCCGACGCGGGCCTGCCGGAGGCGCTGGCCAGCCAGGAAACGCTAGACCCCCAGGAGGCCGGCCGCGCCGATCCCTGACCACCTGTCGCGGCCCGGCCCGCGAGCCCGCGCCCGGCAGGCCCGAGCCCGCGCTAGCCCCGCAGCCCGTAGCCCGCGAGCCCCGTAGCCCGCGAGGCCCGCTCGCGGGCTACCCGGGGTCGGCGGTGCCCTCTCCGGCCCCCGGCGGGACCCCGGCCGCGGGCGGCGCCGGGACCTGGATCTGCTCCGGGCGGCGCATGGTGGCCGCGGCGTCGGCGTCCCGGATGGTCAGCGCGAACCCGACCGCGAGGACGGTTATCGCGGCGGCGGTCAGGAACGCGTAGTGGAACGCGGGGACCAGCGCGGCACCGGTCGCCCCGGCCGGGGCGCCGACCGAGACGACGGTGACCAGCACGGCCACGCCGATGCTGCCCGCGATCCGGGTCTGGGTCTGGAACAGCGCGGAGGCCCGGCCGGTGTCGGCCGGGGAGATGGTCGCGAACGACGAGGCCTGGACCGCGATGACGGTAAAACCGTTCGCGAACCCGTTGCAGAGGGTCAGCAGCCGGATCACCCAGATGCTGGTGTCCAGCCCGACCGCGAACCCGAGCAGGCAGAAGACGGTGATCACGCCGCACAGCCCGCCCACCGCCATGCGCCGCGGGCCGACGTGTGGGTAGATGCGCGCGGCGATCTGGGAGCTGGTCCACACGCCGATGGCGCCCGGGAACGTGGTCAGCCCGGAGCTCAGCGCCGAGGCGCCGCGGGCCAGCTGCAAGAACTCGGGCATGAGGAACAGGTAGGCGCTGTAGACGCCGAGGTTGCACACCGAGACCAGGTTCGTCGTGCGGAAGATCCGGTTGCGCAGCAGGCGCAGGTTCAGCATCGGCGCCTTGGACCGCAGCTCGACCGCCACCAGCGCCGCTAGCGCGACCACGCCGGCCACGCCGGTGCCGATGACGACCGGGCTGCCCCAGCCCCGCACCGGAGCCTCGCTGAGCGCGTACAGGAACAGCCCCAGGCCGCCGCCCGCCAGCACGAAACCGGGCAGGTCCAGCCGCCCGGCGGCCGGCTCGCGGTGCTCGGCCAGGAACAGCAGCCCGATGGCCAGGGCCGCGGCGCCGAAGGGGATGTTGACGAAGAAGCACCACCGCCACGACAGGTAGGTGGTCAGTATGCCGCCCAGCACCGGGCCGGTGGCCGGGCCGAGGGACGTGCCCAGCGCGACCATGCCCGCGGCGCGGGCGCGGCGGGCCGGCGGGAAGGTGCGGAACAGCATGGCCTGCCCGACCGGGATGATCAGGCCGCCGCCGATACCCTGGATGACCCGGAAGATGACCAGCTGGGTCAGCGAGCCGGACAGGCCGCACAGCACCGACGCCCCCGTGAACAGCACCAGGGCGATCAGGAAGGTGCGCCGGGTGCCGAACCGGTCCCCGATCCAGCCTGACGACGGGACCACCACGGCCAAGCTGAGCAGATAACTCAACGTCACCCACTGGGCGGCATCCAGCGACGAGTGGAAGTCCCGGGCTAGCGACGGCAGGGCCGTATAGATGATCGTGCTATCGACCACGGTCATGTACAGAGCGACCGTGTAGGACACCAGGACCACCAGTTCCTGGCTCGGCCGCCACCGGATCACGTAGCCTCCTACGCCCCTGGTCCACCAGCTTCCGCTGGCGCGGATGCACCCCAGCCGCAAGTGCGGTCGAGGGGTCCGCAGCCGTCACGCCGGCCCCGGCGCACAGAACCCATTTAGAGCGAAACTTCTCTAAGCGTCAACTGCGCAGGGCCCGGCCCGTGTCATCGTCAGCGCCTCGTCGCGGTGACGTCCAAACCCGGAATTTACGGCGCCGGCGTGGTCTTGTGACAAGCTGTGGGAGCCCGCATGAGCCAGAAGGTCGCAATCGGCGTCGTATTCGTCGCGGCCATGTTCATGAGCATTATGGACGTGACGATTGTCAATGTCGCGCTGCCCACCATCGGCCGGGAGTTCGGCGTGTCGGCCACGGCGGTGGACGCGATCTCGATCGCGTTCCTGGTCAGCCTGGCCGTGTTCATCCCGGCGTCCGGCTGGCTGGGCGACCGCTTCGGCGGCAAGCGGGTGCTGCTCGCGGCCATCGTGGTGTTCACCGCCGCCTCGGCGCTGTGCGGGCTGGCCTCCAGCCTGGGCGAGCTGGTCGCCTTCCGGATCTTGCAGGGCGCAGGCGGCGGCATGCTCGCTCCGGTCGGGATGGCGATGCTGTACCGGGTGTTCCCGCCCGCGGAGCGGATCCGGGCCTCGGCCATCCTCACCATCCCCACCACGTTCGCTCCGGCCCTCGGCCCGGTGCTGGGTGGCCTGCTCGTCACCGACCTGTCGTGGCGGTGGGTGTTCTACGTCAACGTGCCGATCGGCGTCGCGGCCTTCACGTTCGGGGCGCTGTTCCTCGAGCAGTCGGCGCAGGCGCAGCCGGGGCGGTTCGACCTGGCCGGCTTCGTGCTGTCCGGGCTGGGCCTCGGGCTGCTGATGTACGGCGTCTCGGAGGGACCCGACCTGGGCTGGCACCGGCCCGAAGTGCTCGGGACGATCACGGCCGGCCTGGTCCTGCTGGCGGCCATGGTGGCCGTCGAGCTGCGGACGCGCGCGCCGATGGTGGACCTGCGGCTGCTGGGCAACCGCCTGTTCCGGGCCGGCAACGGGGTCATGGTCCTCGCGTCGGTCGCCTTCCTCGGCACCCTGTACACGATCTCGCTGTACTACCAGGACGGCCGGGGCCTGAACGCGCTCGGCTCGGGGCTGAGCACCTTCCCCGAGGCGCTCGGGGTCATGGGCGGCGCGCAGCTGGCCAGCCGGGTGCTGTATCCGCGGCTCGGCCCGCGCCGGCACATCACCATCGGGCTGACCGGGACGGCGGCGTCGATCGCCCTGCTGGCCCTGATGGGCCCGCAGACCAGCCTGTGGTGGGCGCGGCTGCTCATGCTCACCCTGGGGCTGTCCATGGCACAGGTGTTCGTCCCGGTCCAGGCCGCGTCGTTCGCCACCATCACCCCGGCGGCGACCGGCCGTGCGTCCACCATGTTCAACGCGATCCGCCAGCTCGGCGGCGCGATCGGCGTGGCCCTGCTGACCACCATCATCGTCGCCGTCGGCCCCGTCCACCTGGTCGCCGGGCACGAGGTAGCCAACCTCAACGCCTACCGTGCCGCCTTCCTGGCTGCCGCCGCGATCTGCCTGTGCGGCGTGGCCTGCTCGCTGGCCATTCGTGACGCCGACGCCGCCGCCACCATTCCCGCCCGCAGGCAGCGTGACCTCGAGCACGCTCCCGAGCCCCGGGCCGCCTGACCTCGAGCACGCTCCCGAGGCCCCGTGCCGCCTGACGGCCTGACCGGCTGCGGCCACCCGTGCGGCCGGGCGTTCCGCCGACGGCGTTACGCAGGCGACTTCGAGCGCAAGATGGCGATGAACTCCCGCATCCAGGCTGGGTGGTCGGGCCAGGCCCGGGCCGAGACCATCTGCCCGTCGATCACCGCCGCCCCGTCGACGTACTCCGCCCCGGCCGCCGTCACATCAGGCGCCAGCGCCGGGTACGCAGCGGTCCGGCGGCCCGCCAGCGTGCCCGCCGCGGCCAGGACCAGGGGCGCGTGGCACAGCTGGGCGACCGGCTTGTCACCCTCCATGAAGTACCGCACGATCCGCTGCACATGAGGGTCGTTGCGGATGTACTCCGGCGCCCGGCCGCCGGGAATGACCAGGGCGACATAGTCGGCCGGGTCGACATCAGCGAAGGCCAGATCCGCGGGCCAGGTGTATCCGGGCTTCTCGGTGTAGGTGTCGAAGCCCTCGACGAAATCGTGCACCACGAACTGCAGCTTCTTGGCCGACGGTGCGGCGATGTCCACCTGGTAACCCTCCTCCAGCAGCCGCTGGTAGGGATACATGACCTCCAGCGACTCCGCGGCGTCGCCCGTGAGGATCAAGACTTTCGGCATGGCAGGCCTTCCTGTCGCAGAAGTGACGCGTCGCCCCCAGTCCAGCCCTACCTGCGCCCCCGGTCAACACCCACCCTTCCCTGACCCCAGTGCCTCCTCATCCCGGGGACAGATCACGCGGTCCCGAGAGTGTGCCGTGCCTGACCGCCGGCCCCGCCTCCGGCCAAGGCCAGAACTTAAGGGAAACGCACCTCGCCCGGGCTGTTTCCATGATCATGGGCCAGAAACGGCCAAATGCGGTCCGTATTGGCCCATGATCATGATTAGCTCCCGAAATGTCTCAATGTGAAGTTGAGACATAATGGAATATAAGCGGTATTGTAGCGAGCAGGGGGCGCTGTACCACGGTCGTCCGCCGCTGGCGCCGCGGCCCCTGATCGACGCGTTCAAGAAGCCGTCGGCCCGCCGCCCCGCGCACCCCACCGCGGCGACGGTCCTGTTCTCGCCCGGGCTGAGCCTGGCTTACGCCGCCTCAGTGGGAGCTCCGGCCGGGACCGGCGGCTGGTCCGCGTCGCGGAACAGCGGCGGGAGGTAGCGCAGCATGAGCACGGACCAGGTGACGTGGGTGACGGCCGGGGCGAGCACTCCGCCGGTGACGGCCCGCTGCCAGCCGAAGATCACGCTGGTGATCAGGCCGGCCAGGATGAGCGCCGGGTTGCCGGTAGCGGCCGCCGATGCGGCGTAGGTGAGCGTCGTGGTGCGCAGCGGCCGCGGCCCGGACCACAAGGCACCGCGGAAGAACAGTTCTTCTGCCACCCCGCTGCCCGATGCGATGATCACGACCAGTGGGGTTGACCCGGCGTCGGCGTAGCGCAGCACGCTGGCGACGGCACGGCGCAGGGTGCGGTGGCGGCGGGCGACCCGCGCGGCACCGTAGAACACGGCGAAGGTCGCGGCCCCGGTGACGACGGGGACGACTATCAAGGCGCGCGCCGCGCTTCCCGGGCGGGTGCGCCAGCCGTCGCCGCGCCACGGGATGGGGCCCGTGGCGAGCGCGCCGCCCGTCCAGGTGCCGGCCAGGCTGGTGGTCAGCACGTAGAAGCGCGCCGAGCCGGCCTTGGCGGCGAACGAGGACCGGAGCAGCGCCGCCGCCCCAAGACCTGCCGCTCCGCGCCAGGCGGCGGCACCAAGGCCGGCCCTAGCCCCGGCACCAAGGCCGCCGCTGGGCCCGCCACTGGGCCCGGCGGTGCGCCCTGCCGTCACGAGACGGCCCGCTCGCCCTCACGCCGTTCACGGAGCGCCGCGCGCACGGCATCGTCGTAGGACATGGGCTGGATCGGAATCAGGTCCTTGATCGACTGGTCGCGCACGATCACCTCGTTGGTCATGGAGTCGACGAGGTTCCGGCCGGTACCGATGTCGATGTCGGTGACCACGCTCAGCCACAGCGAGGACAGCCAGGGGGTGAGCAGCGGCACGGGCAGGAGGAGAAGCGGGCGGTGCTCGATCGCGGCGACCCGGCGCAGCATGTCCGCGTACTGGAGCACCTCCGGCCCTCCCACCTCATAGACCTGCCCCGACGCGGCTGGCGGCTCCAGCACGCCAGCCAGGTACGCCACCACATCGGCAATCGCGATCGGCTGCGCGCGGGTGGCGACCCACTGGGGGGTGATCATGACCGGCAGGTGCTCGACGAGCTGCCGGGTCAGCTCCCAGGAGATACCGCCGTGCCCGATGATGATCCCGGCCCGGATGACGGTAACCGGCACGCCGCCCGTGCCGAGCAGCTTCTCGACCTCCCGGCGGCTACGCAAGTGCGCGGACAGCTTGTCCGCGTCGTCGCCCAGGCCCCCCAGGTAGATGATGCGGCGCAGGCCCGCGCGGGCGGCCGCCTCGCCGAACGCAGTGGCCCCGTCGGCGTCCTTGCGCTCGAAGTCCGCGTCCTGGAGGGAGTGCACCAGGTAGTACGCGGCCTCACTGCCGGCCATGGCCGGCTCCAGGGTGGCGGGGTCGTGGACGTCGCCGCGCACCGGCGTGCCCGCCCCTCCGTACCCGGCCGGGTTCCTGGTCATGGCGACCACGTCGTGGCCTGCCTGGTCCAGGGCCACGCACAACCGCTGGCCGACGAAGCCGGACGCGCCGGCCACCAGTACCTTCACTAGCCCCCCGAGCCTTCGGTGATCAGGCCTGCCTGCTGCGGCCCGGCCGGATCGTCCCGTCGCCGGGACATAACTCAGCTACCCGTGAGCTGCGCTTCTACACACGCCCTCACGGCGGGCTGCCGCCGGTACCACGCATATCCGGCGGACTGTGGTCTGCGGCACCGAGGATGACAGGCCCTCAGTAACCTAGGTCCGGCGCCATACGCTCGTTTTAGCGGTGGCAGCGGCGGAAGGATCGGGCTCTGATGTCAGCAGATGTCACCAACAGCGGTCCCCGGATCGTGGTCGGGGTCGATGGTTCTCCCTCGTCCCGGGCGGCCCTGCGCTGGGCCATCAGGTACGCCGATCTCGCCCACGGCACGGTGGACGCCGTCATGGCCTGGCACGTTCCGTCGATGCTCGGAAGCTACCCCTGGGCCTCGATAGATGAGACAGACGATCTCCGGGACAGTGCGCTCAAGGCCCTCGAGGCGGTCCTCAAAGCCGAAGTCGAGGCCGACGACAGTCACCTGGCCAGCGCCGAGGTCGTCAACGGTCATCCCGCCGAGGTCCTGCTGCATGCTGCGGCCGGCGCGGAACTGCTGGTGCTCGGCAGCCGTGGCCATGGGAGATTCGCTGAGGCCCTGCTCGGCTCAGTCGCCCAGCACTGCGTGCATCACGCGCATTGCCCGGTCCTGATCGTGCGGGACGGGCCCACCTAGCTGGCGCCGACGGCATCGTGGTCAGTCGCTGGGGAGGACCCGGCTCCGGTCCGGTGCTGGGCGGCGAACAAGGCGACCACCTCGCCGACCGCCGGCTCCCTGGTGCCTGGCTCGGGTACCGGCAGGTGAGCCTGGATCTGGTAGCGGTTGCGGCGGCCGTCTCTCTGCGTGATCACGTAACCAGCTTCGGCCAGGTCGGAGATGATGCCGTGGGCGCGGCGCTCGGTGATGCCCAGGCTGGCCGCGATGTCCCGCAGTCGTGCACCCGGGTCGCCGGCGATGTGCAGCAGGACCCGGGCGTGGTTGGTCAGGAAGCCCCACTCCGCCATACAGGTGAGTGTACAGCCATTTCTTGAAAAATATTGCTAGTTTCAGATTGCAACCATAGGCTGTGGGCAGGCACCGGGATCAGCCGCCGACGGCGGCCAGCTACCCCCGGGGTCACCCCGAGGACGGCCGACATGAACGGCGCAGACGCAACCAAAACCCTGGTACGCCCCCGGGAGGGCCGCATGGTGGCCGGGATCTGCGCGGGACTCGCCGAGTACTTCGGCCTGGACGTGACCTTGGTCCGGCTGATCGTGGCCGTCGTCGCGGTCATCACCGGCGGCGCCGGAGCCCTGGCCTACCTGGTCGCATGGGTGATCATTCCCGGCCAGGGCGAGGGGACCTCGATCGCCGCGAACGTCCTCGGCAAGAAGCAGAACGCCTGATCAGCCCGGCCGCCGAACGGCTCCCGCGGACCGCCCTCGTCCCGGCCGCGGGGCCGGCTAAGGCGTGATTTGACTGGCGGTGGTGAGCCAGCCGAGCCGTTTTGACATGGCCTGGGCGCAGCTGACGACGGCGCGTACGTGGCCGGAGTCGTCGGCCGCGCGCCACAGGATCGACCACGGGTAGTCGGACGCTGGTTCGGTGAGGGGCCGCCAGATGGTTCCGGGGAGCGCGGCGATACAGGAGGAGGGGACACAATATAGGCAGCGTCCCTGGGCGACGAGGTCGGCGGCCGCCCGGATGCTCTCCACCGTCCCCCGGTAGACCGTGGGGGTGAAGCCGGCCGCCCGGCACATCTCGATGGTGAACTGATTGAATTCCGGCGCCCTCGCCTCTTCGGCGAGCAGCAGCGGTTCCTCGGCCAGCACGGCGACCGAGACGTCCTCCAGCTCGGCGAACCGGTGACCGGTCGGCACCAGCACGCCGAGCGGATCCTGGCGGAACAGCAGCGATGCGATCTGCGGCGGGGCGAGCACCGCACGGCCGACTCCGACGTCCAGGCGGCCGTCGATGAGCTGCTGGTACTGCTCGGGCACGCTGGCCTCGACCTGCTGGATCACCAGGCCGGGGTAGCGGGCCTGGACCTCGTGCAGGATCTGCGGCATCGAGTCGTAGCTGGAGTCGATGATGCCGACCCGCAGCGGCGCGGATGTACCCACCGTGTTCCGGGCCGCGGCCGCGGCCCGGTCCACGTGCGCCAGGATCTGCCGCGCCTCGACCAGGAACACCACCCCGGCCGCGGTCAGCGCGACATGGTGCGTGCTGCGTTCGAGGAGGCGGACGCCCAGCTCACGCTCCAGCCGCTGGACCTGCTGGCTCAGCGCCGACTGCACGATGTGCTCCCGCTCGGCCGCCCGGCCGAAGTGCAGCTCCTCCGCCAGCGTCACGAAGTAGCGAAGCTGCCGTAGCTCCATGACCGCCGCCAAGTCCGCATCCAGCCGATCCCCGTACCGCCAGCCTACTTCCACCGGCAGGTGATCGGTTCTGGTGATGGGCCGTGCTCGCGTTGCCTGTTGCCGCTTCCGTATTACGGGGGTTGACTCATGAATGATCGGCCGGGCCCGGCCCGGCGTTTTCCATTACGTAACGGGAGGTTGCCATGGTCTCCGGCCAGAGCATGGCCCCGGGCCTGCCGGCCGTGAGCCCGAACGGGACGGGCCCGCGATGTGAGCACCTTGACGGTCTCGGGCCGGTCCGGCCGCAGTCAGCTGACTGCCGAGACTGCCGAGACGACCGAGACGACCGAGACGGCCGGAACCGCCGGAACCGCCCGGGCCCCCCGGTGGGCCTTATGGTCTGCCTGACCTGCGGCTGGGTGGCCTGTTCCAATGACTCGCCGAACCAGCACGCCAGGGCGCACTACGAGGAGACCGACCACCCGGTCGCCGCTGGGCTTGCGCCGGGATCGGCCTGGAGATGGTGCTACGTCCACCAGCGTCTCCTCTGAGCCTCTCGTCGGCCCCCGGCCGCACCGGCCCGCACCGGCGCCCCGGCCGCTGGCTATCGGTTGCCGTGATGGGCTCATGCCGGATCGGTCATTTCGGATGCGGCCCGGGCGCGGTTGACTGGGAGCATGACCACACCATCGCAAGGCGATCCGCCGCCGGACCCGCCCTGCCCGTGCGGGCATACCGCTGTGGAGCATGATTCCGTCGCTTCCCGCTACTGCCTGGCTACTGTCTCGGGTGCCTTGAACCGAGGCTGCATGTGCGTCCCGGCCTCCGTGCCGCTTCCCCGATGACGGGGAGGCCTGGTCCTCCCAAGAAATCCAGCGCTCCAACTCCGGCTCCGGCCCCGCCCTCGTCGTCGCCTCGGTGGATGATATGGGTGCTAGTGGCCGGGATCGGGATCGCGTTCATAGCGCTGCTGGTCTTCCGCCCGGGCACGGGCGGGACGCCGGTTCAGGCGCTGAGCTACACCAGCTTCGTCAGCGACGTGACCGCGAACCAGGTTTCGACTGCGGCGATCACCTCGACGGGATCGGTGAGCGGCAAGCTCCACGACGGCGGCGCCTACACCTCCCAGATCCCGACCGCCCTGAACGACAGCGCTCTGCCCGCCCTCCTGCTCGGGCATAAGGTCCAGGTCACGGGAACCAGCTCGACCACGAGCCCGGTACTGGGGCTCCTCAGCTGGATCGTGCCGCTTTTGTTCATCGTCGGGGTCCTCGTCTGGTTCGGCCGGCGCAGCAGCAAGCAGCTCGCCGGGCGGATGGGCGGGATCATGGCCATCGGCAAGTCGAAGGCCAAGGTCTACGACGAGGACCGGCCGAGCACGCGCTTCACGGACATCGCCGGCTATGAGGGTTCCAAGGCCGAGGTCATGGAAGTGGTGGACTTCCTGAAGCATCCGGCTCGGTACGACCGGGCCGGCGCGGTCGGCCCCAAGGGCGTGCTGATGGTTGGGCCACCGGGGACCGGCAAGACCCTGCTGGCCCGGGCTGTGGCCGGCGAGGCCAGCGCGCCGTTCTTCTCCCTGAGCGGCTCGAGTTTCGTGGAGATGTTCGTCGGCGTCGGCGCCTCGAGGGTCAGGGACCTGTTCGCTGACGCCAGGAAGGTTGCCCCATCGATCATCTTCATCGACGAGATCGACGCCATCGGTGGCCGGCGCGGTCCCGGCGGGTTCGGCTCGAATGACGAGCGCGAGCAGACGCTCAACCAGCTGCTGTCGGAAATGGACGGCTTCGACCCCGGCGCCAGGGTGGTCGTCATGGCCGCGACCAACCGGGCGGAGATCCTCGACGCGGCCCTGCTTCGGCCTGGGCGCTTCGACCGGACGGTGGAGATTCCGCTGCCCAACCGGGCGGAGCGGACCGCCATCCTGGCCAGCCACGGGCGCGGCAAGAAGCTCGCGCCTGACGTGGATCTCGACGTCGTGTCGCGCGGCACGCCCGGATTCTCCGGCGCTGATCTCGCCAATCTGGTGAACGAAGCGGCGATCAACGCCGTCCGCGCTGACCGCCGCGTGCTCAGTGCCGCCGACTTCGATACCGCCCGGGACCGGCTCCTCATCGGTCGCCGGGACGCGTCGAACGCGCTGCTGCCCGAGGAGAAACATGCCGTGGCCGTCCACGAAGCCGGGCACGCGCTCGTGGCCGCGCTCCTGGAGGACGCCGATCCCGTCGCGAAGGTCACGATCCTGTCCCGCGGCGCCGCCCTGGGCGTGACCGAGCAGCTGCCTGAATTCGAGCGCCATCTGTATCCCGTGAGCCACTTGACCGCCTCGCTCGCCGTGCGCCTGGGCGGCCGTGCCGCGGAGATTATCGTCTTGGCCGAGCCATCGACCGGCGCGGCTAACGACCTTGAGGGCGCGACCGCGCTCGCCACGCACATGGTCCGGGAGTGGGGGTTCTCCGCGAAGGTCGGGCCGGTCAGCTACGGACCGGAGGGACCGAGCCGCGACAATCCGTTCGCCGGCCGTCCTTACGCCGAGGACACGCAGCGTGCCATTGACCAGGAGGTAGCCCGGCTGCTGCGGGAGGCCGAGGACACGGCCACCGAGCTGCTCCGCGGGCATTACGAGACTCTCGACCGGGTCATCGGCCTGCTGCTTGAACGCGAGACGATCGACGGGTCGGAGCTGGCGGCCATCGTCGGGGCGCCGCTCGCCCTGACGATGAACGAGCAGCAGCATTCGCCCATGCCGGGAGCACCGGAGTGAACGGCCTGCCAGAGCCGCCAGGGGCGGTCCGGTCACCGCGGGGACGATGACTCATGTCCCAGCTGCGCTGCCTCGTCACGGGCGCCTCTGGATACATCGGCGGGCGGCTGGTCCCGGAGCTGCTCGCGGCAAGGTACGGCGTCCGGTGCATGGCGCGCGACCCGGGGAAGCTGGCGGGCCGGCCCTGGTCCGGTGACGTCGAGGTCGCGGTGGCGGACGCGATGGACCCGGCCGCGGTGCAGCGTGCTGCCCAGGGTGTCGATGTGGCGTATTACCTCATCCATTCGCTGGGCACCGCCGGGTCGTTCGAACGGCGGGACCGTGACGCGGCGGGCATTTTCGCCGCTGCCGCCATGTCGGCGGGGGTGAAACGCATCGTCTATCTGGGCGGCATCGTTTCCGGCCCGGCCGGCGACCTGTCGCCGCACCTGCGCTCGCGCGGGGAAGTCGGGAACATCCTCCTGGGCAGCGGCGTGCCGACGGCCGCACTGCAGGCCGCGGTGATCATCGGCAGCGGGTCGGCGTCGTTCGAGATGCTCCGGTATCTGACCGAACGCCTCCCGGTGATGATCACCCCGAAATGGGTGGGGACCCGGATCCAGCCGATCGCGGTCCAGGATGTGCTGCGTTATCTGGTCGGCGCCGCCGCGCTGCCCCCCGACGTCAGCCGCCCCTTCGACCTCGGCGGCCCGGACGTCTTGACGTATGCGCAGATGATGCGTCACTACTGTGAGGTGGCCGGGCTGCGGCCGCGCATCCTGCTTCCCGTGCCGCTGCTCACCCCCCGGCTCTCCTCGCTGTGGGTTGGCCTGGTCACCCCGGTGCCGGCCGGCCTGGCCAGGCCTCTGGTCGAATCGCTCCGTAACGAGGTCGTCTGCTCCGAGCACGACATTGCCCAGTACGTCCCGGACCCGCCGGAGGGCCTTGTGCCCCTGGACCGCGCCATCGCCCTGGCCCTGCGGCACACCCGCGAGGGTCAGGTGTCCACCCGGTGGTCATCTGCCGCGACACCAGGAGCCCCTAGCGACCCGCTGCCCAGCGATCCCTCGTGGTCGGGCGGCTCGCTGTATGTGGATGCGCGCATCAGCGTCGTCCGGGCGTCGCCCGCGGCACTGTGGGAGGTGATCGAGGGCATCGGCGGAACGACCGGGTGGTATTCCTTCCCGGCCGCCTGGGCGGTACGCGGCCTGCTCGACCGGCTCGCCGGCGGTGTCGGGCTGCGGCGCGGACGGCGTGATCCGCGGCACCTGCTCGTCGGGGACGCGCTGGACTTCTGGCGGGTCGAGGCGATCACGCCCGGATCGCTGCTGCGGCTGCGCGCGGAGATGAAGCTGCCCGGCCTGGCCTGGCTGGAGCTGGCCGTCGGTCGTGACCATGACGGCATGACCACGTACAGCCAGCGGGCCATTTTCCAGCCGCGCGGGCTCGCCGGACACGCGTACTGGCACTCCATATCACCGTTCCATGGCATCGTGTTCGGCGGGATGCTCCACAACATCACCATGGCCGCCGAACGGATCCCCGCTTAACGCACGACCCAGTGCCAACCGCCGTGCCGGGGTGTCGGCCCACGACCGACCGGCGGCGCGCCCACTACGTGCTGGCTCCCCATGCTGACGGCTCGGCTGCTCAGTGCGAGGGCGCAGCGCCGTGCATCCCGGCCGACATGGCCAGGCCGGCGACGATGAGGACCATGGCCAGGATCACCGTGGCCCAGCCGAGTATCAAGCCCGCGAGCGCCAGGCCAGCCCCCTGTTCCCCGGTTCGCTTGATCTGGCGCCGGGCCACATGGCCCAACACGATCGCCGGGATGGCCACCGGCGGCCCGAAGATGAACTGCGCGAACCCGCAGGCGAAGCTCGCTAGCGCGAGGCCGCTGGTCTTGGCCGCCGGCGTCACCACGGCCGCCCGGGTGTCAGGCAGGTCGATCACGAGCTGGTCCAGGTCGGCGTAGGTGCGCGCGGCGAAGGCGCTCTGCAGGCGGCCGTCGTGCTCGTCCCTGGACAGCCGGCCTTCGCTGTAAGCGACGTTGAGGCGTTCCACCACGCGGTCGCGGTCCGCGTCGGAGGCTCGCATCTGCCCCCCGCCGCCGGCGGCGGACACCCAGGTGGGCCCGGCCGACCGGATCACGCGAGGCGCGATCGTTCCTCGTCCGCGCTCATGGTCCGCGATCGGATGCCACTCGTCGTTGTCGTTCACCGGCACCGCCCCTCACCTCGAGGCTGCACCAGGGGAGCGAGCACAGCTAGTGCCATTGGTCCCGGCGATGGTCCTCATTCGCGCCCTGACGGTGCCGCGCCCTGACGGTGCCGCCCCCTGACCGTGCCGCGCCGTGCTGGGTCACCTCTGCTCCTCGAGCAGACCTGCGGCCACGAACGCCTGGCGGTAGATCTCCCTGATGACCTGCTGCTTGCGGGCGTTGTACTGCATGACGTGCTCGCCGCCCGCGTTGGCGAGGCAGGCGGCCTGGCGCTTCGCGGCGGCGTAACGGTCGCGCTCCCCGGGGTGGCCCCGCAGCCAGTCGCGAAAGATCCGGTGCCTGACCATCTCGGGGCTGTCGAACCCGAACACATGGAGGTTGCCGCGCGGCTGGTCCGCCACCAGCACCCGATGGTCGTACCACCAGGGCTCGCGGATCACGAGCCGGAACCCGATCGCCTCCAGCGCGGGCACATAATCCTGTTCGCGCCCGGGGTCGGCTACCGTCAGGTCGATGTCGATGACGGGCTTGGCCGCCAGGCCGGGGACCGAGGTGGAGCCCACGTGCTCAAGCTGCAGCACCCGCCAGCCGAGGGCCGCGCGGATCCGGGCGGCGAGGTCACGGTAGCGCTGCGGCCAGGCGGGGTCGGGGTCGGTGACCTCGATGCCGACCGCCGGCGCGGCGCCGGGCAGCCATGGATCTGCGCCGTTTGGTGGCAGGGAGTCGTTGAACGTCACGATCTCGGCTCGGCTGGGCATCAGAGCAGTTTATGGTTCTGTACTGTGACAACAGATCCGATGGCGACACAGCGGCATGCCCGTGATGAATCGGTCATGGCCGAGCTCCGCGCGCACGGCGGAAGGACCGCGACGGGCCAGGTGCTCGTCATCTTGACCATCACGGGTGCGAAGACGGGGCGCAGGCTCGACAAGCCGGTGTGCGTCCGTGAAGACGGGCCCGATCTCATCGTCGCCGCCTCGGCGGGCGGGCAGCCGAGCCACCCCCTGTGGTACCGGAACCTGATCGCGCACCCCGACCTGACGGTCGAGTATCTCGGCCAGTCTTTCCCGGCGGTGGCGGGCACGGTGCCCAACAGCCCCGACCGGGACCGGCTGTTCCAGCTGATGAGCGAAGAGATCACCGGGCTGTACGACTACCAGGACAAGTGCCGGGACACCCGCCAGATTCCGATCATCCGGCTTCGGCGCAGCTGACCTAGCATGAATCTCACGAGCAAGGCGGTGCATGATGAGCAGTGACCCAGATGCCACCTGGCACCGGGTCGAGGTCGGTCAGCTCTACAGCCCCACGCGCACCAGCTGGCCGGAGACTCCGCACCTGCGCTTGTCGCCCGCTGGCTGCGATCTGGCGCTGTTCCTCAACGAACCATCCGACGAAGAGGCCAGTGCGGTGCGCACGGGTGCCGTGGCCTTCGCCTGGGTCGACGGCGGGCCCGTGTCGGTGCTGTGCTTCCGGTTCGGCGCGCTGCCGTGGATGGACACGCCGTTCGAGCCTTGGCGGGTCTTGGAAAGCGAGCGCGGCGTACCTCTCGGCGACCCTGGTCAGTACCTGCCGCTGCAGGTAACGCTGGTGGATGCGGCCACCGGCATCGTGAAGGCGATGCGCGTGGCGGCCTGGACGCCGGACTTCGCCGAGCAGGTGCGCGAGACGCTGCGCCGGCAGCTGGCCGCTCCCGCCGACCACACCGCGGCGGCGCGGCGGGTGCAGGCCATGTACCAGCAAAACAGCCAGCAGCTGGCCGAGCAGGCCGCAGTGCGCTGCGCCATCGCGCCGCTCGACTTCGAGAACAGGGAGCAGGAGGACGGCCCGCCCGGCGAGCCCGACGGCCCCGAGCAGCCCTGAGTCAGAAGAGGGTTGGCGGCCCGGAGGGGATCGGCTCCGGGAGCGGCCCGACCTCGGGCACCCGGGCTCGTACGTCGTCATGGAACCGGCGGGCCAGCTCGAGCGCGCTGACGTTGTCGGGCGTATGGATGAAGACGGTCGGGGAACGCCCCTCACGCAGCCAGCCGGCCACGGTGCCGAGCCAGTGCTGCCAGCCCGCGATGGTACGTGCCACGTCGTCCCGGCCGATGTAGCGGACGACCGGATGGGCGGTGAGGGCCCGAGCCCGGCGCGGCATGCGTGGCTTCTTCCGCCATGCCTCCCGTTCGGCATCGCTGGCCGGAGGGCTCTCAAACAAGACGGTGGTGTCGAAGGCCACCCATTCGGCGCCCACCTCACCCAGAGCGGCCTCGAGCATCCGTTCCGATCGCGGATCCTCGAAGAACGCCCGGTGCCGGACCTCGACGCAGTACCGGTACTCCCCCGGGAGGCGGCGCAGGAAACTCGCGAGAGCGCCGAGGCCGGCGGGACTGAAGGACGGTGGCAGCTGAATCCAGATGGCGTGGGCACGGGCCCCGAGGGGTTCGATCGCGCCAAGGAAGGCGCGGAGCGGGTCGTCGACATCGGCGAGGCGGCGCTCATGGGTGATCGGCTTCGGCAGTTTGAGAATGAACCGGAAGTCCGGGGCGGTCTGCTCGGCCCACGATCTCACCGTGCCCGCAGTGGGCACCGCATAGAAGGTCGTGTTGCCCTCGACGGCGTTGCACCAGGTCGCGTACGCGCGGAGGCGGTCCCGCGGGGACAGCGATCCAGGCAGGTAACGGCTTTGCCACGGTGGGTACGTCCACATCGCGCAGCCGACGTGGAGCTCCATGACCCCGAGGGTACCGGGCCCCCAGGAGCGCGTAACTCCCGTTCGTCGGCATTTTGCCGCTGATCACCGCCCGATGAACTGGGCGGCCCGTTTCTCGGCGAAGGCGGCGCGTCCCTCGGCTGCGTCGGCGGTGGCCCGGAGCTCGGTCATGACCTCGATCTCGACCTCCAGCGCCTCGTCCAGCTGGGCGAAGATCGAATTATTCAGCTCCCGCTTGATGCCCGCATACGACCTGGTCGGGCCGTTCGCCATCCGCAACGCTAGTTCCTCGGCCCGGGCCTGCAGCTCGGTATCGGGCCAGACCTGATTGATCAGGCCCCAGTCAAGGGCCTGGCGTGCGCTGATCCGCTCGCCCAGCATCGCCATCTCGGTGGCCCGGGCAAATCCCATCCGCGACGCGGCGAGCAGGAACGTGCCCCCGTCGGGAGCTATGCCGATATTGACGTAGGCCAGCAGGAAATAGGCTGATTCCGCCGCGATCACCAGGTCAGCGCCCAGCGCCAGGGAGTTGCCGACGCCCGCCACCGCGCCGTTGGCCGCGCAGATGACCGGTTTCGGCATCTGGCGGATGGTCCGGAGGATCGGGTGATAGACCTCCCCGAGGATCTTCCTCACCTCGGGCCGGGCCGCGCCGTCAGCGGCAGCCTGCCGGATATCGGCTCCGCCGCAGAAGGCGCGGCCCGCGCCGGTGATCAGCACCGAGCGCGCCGACGGATCCTCGGCGACCTCCTGCAGCAGCACGAGCAGCTGCCCCGCCAGCTCGTCGCTCAGCGCGTTCAGCCGCTCCGGCCGGTTGAGCTCCAGTTTCACCGCGGCGCCGCTGCGGTGCAGGTTGATCGTGTCGTAGCTATGCACCAGCTCGAACATGCTCATCTCCGGAGTGCGCATCCTGTTCTGACCCTCAGTGTCAACTCCGCAGACCGGAATGTACACCGGCGGCCGGTGCGGCCCGCGCATGCTCTCAGGGGAGGGCCCAGACGGTCGTGTGCTTGATCTCGGTGCCTTCCAGCATGCGCTGGCCGGGAACGTCGTAGCTGGCCAGCGCCGTGAGCCGGTCGCGGGGCAGAAAGGCCCGGCCGAAGTCGCCCACCAGGACCGCGGCTCCGCGGGCGTGTCCTCGATCCGCGAACCGCATCACCTTGCCGGCCAGCTCCCGGTCGTAGAACGCGTCGGCCACCAGGACCAGATCGGCGCCCGCGGCTGGAAGGTTGTCCTGGTCCAGGACGTCAGCGCAGACGGCCGGGACCGTTACGCCGTTGGCGGCCGCGTTCATGCCGATAACCACGGCCGCGACCGGGTCGATGTCATAGGCGGTCACGGTGGCCGCCCCGGCCCGGGCTGCGGCGATGGCCGCCACTCCCGAGCCGGAGGCAACGTCGATCACGTGCCGGCCTCGGACCGTCTCCGGATGATCCAGCAGGTAGCGGGCCAGCGCCAGCCCGCCTGCCCACGCGAACGCCCAGAACGGCGGATCCAGGCCGGTCGGTCCCGACTGCAGCTCGGTGTGCTGCCACAAGCTGATCGGATCACCGGCTTGGTGGATCCGGATATCCGGCACCAGCGGCACTGACCTCAGCTCGGTGCCAGCCCGGATCATGTCCGGCCACGCCCGTCGCGCCCACGCGCTGCCGGTCACGTTGATCCTCCAAGTCGGGCCGAGACGGGCAAATCGCCCGGGATCAGCCGATACGCACTGCCCAGGATGGCCGGCCGCACTGCTGGCCATCCTTGCACCCTTTGGCCTGCCGGTCACCTCGGCGTGTTCGCCGGCCCGCCGTCGTGAACACACCACGGCACTCCGGTGAATCCTGGGTTAAGACGGGTCCGCCCAAACGTCGGCGACGAGCCGTCTCAGCCACGTCTAAGCCATCGTTACCTGCAGGTCCGGACGTTGGCTGCGTGGTTCCGAAGTGGCCCGCGGGCCTGCGAGCGCCCATCGCCGGCCCGGCGCGAGCCCGGTCCGGCCCCGCCGGGGGCCGCGATGGTGTTTAATGGGGCACGGTTGGAGTCGAAGTTCGTGTACGTGTCACAGCGCCTGCGGAGTTCTGACAGCGGGCGCCGGGGGTATCCCAAGCCAGGCCTTTACGGCAGGCGGTCGCACCGACCCGGGTCGCGCACACGTGCGGCCCGAAGATCGTCACCAGGAGGACACATGGCTCAGGGCACCGTGAAGTGGTTCAACGCGGACAAGGGGTACGGTTTCATCGCCCCGGACGACGGCACCGCCGACGTCTTCGTGCACCACTCCGCCATTCAGGCGGACGGCTACCGCAGCCTGCAGGAGAACCAGCGGGTCGAGTACACCGCCGGCCGCGGGCCCAAGGGCCCCCAGGCCGAGCAGGTCCAGCCGCTCTAGCCGGTTCAGCCGCGCTGCCCAGCCCACCTGGGCTGCCAGCTGCCGGAACGGGGCGGTTCTGCGGAACCGCCCCGCTCCCACGGCGCGATCAGGCCAGATCGGCGAGCAACTGGAAGAGGTCGAGCATGAGCGTCACCAAACCAGAGGTCGACTTTCCCGGCGGCGAACCGCCGACCGAGCTGTTGATCACCGACATCTGGGAAGGAGACGGCAGCGTGGCGAGCCCGGGCGACCGGGTCAAGGTTCACTATGTCGGCGTCGCGTACTCGACGGGGGAGGAATTCGACGCCAGCTGGAACCGAGGCGACCCGCTGGAGTTCCAGCTCGGTGCCGGGCACGTCATCGCCGGCTGGGATCAGGGCGTGCAGGGCATGCGGGTCGGTGGCCGCCGTCAGCTGATCATCCCGCCGGATCTGGCCTACGGAGACCGGGGCGCCGGGCACCAGATCGCGCCCGGCGAGACCCTCATCTTCGTGTGCGACCTGGTCTCGATCTGAGCCACGTCCGCGGTCCGGAAGGCAGCTGTCCTTCCGGCCGCGATCGCCCGCTTGTGTCCGTCTGATGCCTTCCCCGTCCGCTTCCGGCGCGAAGATCACGGTCGGCGCGGGATCCTCTCTGCAGCCCATGATGTGGATGTTCCTGGCCATTCTCGTCACGTTCCTCATCACCAGAACCGTGACCAGGCTCATCCGATCGGGCAGCGGCGGCAGCGCCGGACTGGGCAACCTCAGCATCGGCGGCAATCACGTTCACCACCAGGTTTTCGGCATATTGATCATCATCGGGACGGGCATCGTCCTGGTGTCCCAGACGCCGAAAGGACCGGCTCTCGACGCGGCCGCGGCCGTCTTCGGCGTGGGTGTCGGTCTCACCGCCGACGAATTCGCGCTCTGGCTGCACCTCGAGGATGTCTACTGGACCAACGAGGGGCGGAAATCGGTCGACGCGATCTTCTGCCTGCTGGTGATCACCGGAACGCTCATCGGCGGAGCCAGCTTCGTGACCGGCCGCGCCGGGACGACGGCGTGGTGGTCGTCGATCTCCGTCATCGTCGTCAATCTCCTGCTCTGCGTGATATGCCTGCTCAAGGGGAAGATCGTGACCGGCGTCATCGGTATCTTCATCAGCGTCGTCGCCATCGCCGGCGCGATCAGGCTGGCCAAACCGGGGTCATGGTGGGCCGTGCGTCACTACGCCAGCCGACCGCGGCGCGCCGAACGTGCCGAACGCCGCTTCGGCCAGCGTTACGAAGCGCGCTGGAACCGGTTGCGGGATCTCGTCGCCGGTGCCCCCTCCGGGGAAGGGCCCGGCTAGGCGTCGGCTAGGCGGCCTCGGTCCCCGGCTGGCCGGGCCCGCCCGGTGGCTCCGCGGGCGCTGCGCCACGGCGCTGGATGGCCTGCAGGCTATCCAGGAGCGCCTGCCACACGGCGCTGAGGCTGGCGCATTCGGCCAGGTCGCCGCGGAAGCCGTCGGATGGATCGGCCTTGTCGCCCAGCGCGCGGAGCGCAGCGCGCCCGGCTTCGACGATGACCGGGTCGCTGGCCTCGATCGTGAGCCGCTCGCCGGTCACCCGGATGACCATCTGGCGCCGTCCCGCCTCCTCGGCCGGCTCGTCGCTGGTGCCCGTGACGTCCACGCCGTGCAGCGCCTCCCTGGCCTGGCCGAGGTCGACGCCGAGGGCGGCCAGAGCCCGGGCGGCGGCGCTGTCGGGATCGGCCAGGGCGGCCAGCAGCAGGTGGTGCGAGCCGACCGGCTGCACCCCGGCCAGCCGGGCGGCCTCACTGAGCGTGGCGTCCGCGGCCGGCGTGGCGTTCAGCACCGATTGCTCGGCTGGCCCGCTGGACACGTCGTCCTCGGCCCCGGCCCGGCGCCGCAGCCAGCGCCTGCTGCGACCCGCCTCGATACCCGCCCCGCGCAGCTGGTCGAGCACGGCCAGGCGGATCGCCGTGAGCTCGGCGTGCTGCGTGAGGATCTGGGCCGCGACGCCTTCGCCCTCTTTGATCAGGCCGAGCAGGATGTGCTCGGTGCCGATGTAGTTGTGGTGCAGCTGCAGTGCCTCGCGGAGCGAGAGCTCCAGGACCTTCTTGGCCCGCGGGGTGAACGGGATACGCCCGCTGGGCGCCGTGCTCCCGGTGCCGATGATGGCGGTGACCTCTTCCCTGGTGCCCTCGAGCGACAGCCCGAGGCCGGCCAGGGCACGGCCCCCGAGCCCGTCGGGGACGCCGAGCAGCCCGAGCAGGACGTGCTCCGTGCCGATGTAGTTGTGCTGCAGCCGCTTGGCCTCGTCCTGGGCCTGGACAATCACCCGCCGGGCGTTGGCCGTGAATCGCTCGAACATGCCGACCAGCGTCCAGCACTCCTCCAACCCTGTCAATACCATGCTATTAATATGGTTGGCGAGAGGGGCTGGATCGCTATGGACTGGGATGACCGGCTCGACGACTGGGAGCTCGAGCTCGAACTGAACGCCCAGCTCGAGGGCTCGGACTGGGTGACGCTCGAACGCGCCGCGGCCGACACCGGGGTTTCCCGTGCGGCCCTGCGCAGCTGGTACCGGACGGGTCAGATCCCGTCCCGGCTGGTTGATGGCCCGCACGGGCCGCAGCGCCTGGTCCCCCTGGCGCTTGTCGCGGCCCGTGCCGAGGCCTCACCGCGGCTGCGCCGGACCGCTGAGCGGCGGCTGGCCGACCAGGCCGAGCTCGAGACGCTTCGGCGCCGGGTCGACCAGCTCGAGCTGCGGCTGGCCGCGCTGGAGCGGCGGCCAGGCGGCTCAGGCGGCGCGGCGGCGGACCAGCCAGACGGTCGCGGCGATGAGCAGCACTGACAGCGCGAGCAGCCAGCCGCCCTCGATCCACTGGAACGGCCAGAACCGGCTGCCGGGCTGGTAGGTCGTCCACAATGTGTACCCATGCTGGGCGAGGTACTGGTTCACGGTGGGGTCGTCCTGCGGGATCCCGTCCCCGCCCTTCCCCCCGGCCAGCTGCGGCGCCCCCTGCAGGACCTGGCTGAGCACGGACTGGCTGACCGGCTGGCCGCCCTTGGCGTACCACTGCTGGCTGATGACCCAGGCGAAGCGGGGCGCGTCCGCGTTCTTGACCAGCAGCGGCGTCAGGTAGTGCTCGCGCAGGTAGAACCCGGCGGCGATGGCGAGCCCGGTGTAGGCGGCCAGGGTGGCGGCCAGCGCGGTGACGACCCGGCGGATGAGCAGGCCGGCCAGCGCGCCGATCGCGAAGGCGGCCAGTGTCCAGGCGGCGAACGCGACCCCGTGCAGGTCGAACACCCCGGGGTCCAGCGGGGCCTGGGCGTTGAAGGAGAGCGTCTGAGCGAAGAACGGCTGGTAGTACCAGGAGAACAGCGCGCTGAACGCCCCGGCGGCAGCCGCCACCGCGATCGCGAGCGGCACCAGCTTGGCCAGCGTCCAGCGCCACGGGCCGAAGCCCTGGGTCCAGGCGTACCGGAAAGTACCGGTCTCCATCTCCCGGGCCAGCACCGGCGCGCCCACGAACGCCCCGATCAGCGCGGGCACCGCCTGCAGCACGATCGCGATGAGCTGTGCCGTCGAGGCGTCGTTGAGGAAGTAGCCAGCCAGGGCTCCGCAGGCCCCCGAGCTGGCCGGGCGGCAGCCGGCCGCGGTGGCGTAGGCGCGGTGCGCCTGGAGGCCTTCCAGCCACAGCCACACCGCCAGCGCGCCCAGCAGCGCGCCCACCCCGGCCAGCGCGAACCGGTGCTGCCGCCAGGTGACCCAGGCCATCCGCCGCCACGGTACCGGCCGCAGGCTCGCGTCCTGCTGCGGGCGGGCGGGCACCCTCAGCGCGGTCATCGCGTCGCCTCCGACCGTTCGCCGGCGTCGAGCGGCCCAGTGTCGAGCGGCCGGGCCCGGCCGCGGGCCGGGCCGGGCAGCGCGCCGGCGCCGGGCTCGCGCAGGTAAGCCAGGGCCAGTTCCTCCAGCCCGACCGGGTGCGCCTCCCAGCCCGGCGGGACCGGATCATCCGCGCTGGCCCGGATGAGCAGGTGCGCCTGGGCCTCGCCGCGGCGCACATGCACCACGGGCCGTTCGGCATATTTATCTGCCTCGGCGGCCGGGCCGGTCAGCACGCGGTGGCTGGCGAGCAGGTCATCGACCTCCCCGGCCACCTGCACCCGGCCCCGCGACAGCAGGATCAGGTAGTCGGCCACCCGCTCGAGCTCGGCCAGCACGTGTGAGGACAGCAGCACCGACACGCCGTCGTCGGCCGCCGCCGTCAGCACCGTGGCCATGAAGTCGTGCCGGGCCACCGGATCCAGCATCGCCATCGGCTCATCCAGCACCAGCAGCCGCGGCCGGCGGGCCAGCGCGAGGGTCAGCGCGAGCTGCGCCTGCTGCCCGCCGGACAGCTTCCCCGCCTTCCGCTTCGGCGGGATGCCCAGCTCGGCCAGCCGGGCCTGCGCGTAGGGCCGGTCGAAGCGCCGGTTCAGGTTGGCCGTCAGGTGCAGCATGTCCGCGGTGGACAAGTTCTTGTACAGCGGGGTGTCCTGGGCGACGAACGCGACGCCGTCCAGCGCGGCGAGCGACCCCGCGGGGCGGCCGCCGAGTACGGTCACGCCGCCCGCGGACGGCGCGGCCAGGCCAACCGCCAGGTGCAGCAGCGTGCTCTTGCCCGCGCCGTTCGGGCCGACCAGCGCGGCCACGTGCCCGGCCGGGACCGCCAGTGAGCACTCGCGCAGCGCCCACGTGCCGCCGTACCGCTTGCCCAGGCCGCTGGCCTCGATCACGTTCATTCTGTTCATGCGACGCCCTCCGTTTCGCCGCTCGCCGCGCCGCCGCGGGTCCCTGACCCGCCGCGGCGCTCGTGGAAATCCCGCAGCGCGCTGGTGAACAGCGCGACCATCCCGTCCTCGTCCAGCCCGGCCCCGTCCGCGGCGGCCAGCCAGCCGAGCAGGGCCTTTCTCAGCCCGGCGAGCTCGGGGAGAGCAACCTGGCTCAGCGTGGCCTGGATGAACGTGCCCTGGCCGGGCCGGCCGGCCGTCAGGCCCTTGGTCTCCAGCTCCTTGTAGGCCTTCAGCACCGTGTTCGGGTTGATCGCCAGCGCGGCGACCACATCCCTGACCTTGGGCAGCTGGTCGCCCAGCGTGAGGTAGCCCAGCCGCAGCGCGTGCTCGACCTGGTGCACCAGCTGCAGGTAAGTCGGCACCCCGGACGTCGCATCCAGCCGGAACTCGATCGGCGACCCGTCCCGCGCGCTGTCACCTTTATCTATGGACCATAAGACATGCATACAATCGATAATCCGGCTTGTCAACCAGGCTGCCGTCCCGGGCGCCGGCTGTGGGACAATGACAGGGCATTTCGCAGCGTCGACGAAGGACCGGCATGAGCGTACGACGGGTGGTCACAGGTCACGACCGCGACGGCAAAGCCGTCTTCGTCTCCGATGAGCAGGTCGACCCGGTGACCGTGGCCTTGCGGCCCGACCGGGCCTACCACCGCCTGTGGGGCGCGGATCAGCTGCCGACCTTCCCCGACGACGGCCGCCCGCCCGAGCAGCACAATTATTTCCCTCCCCTGGGCGGCTACCGTTTCGGGCTGTTCACGGTCCTCCCGGGTACCACCTCAGCGCCGGATGGCCTGGACCGGCAGGCGGCGCTGGCCGAGATGGAGGAGCAGCTGCCGGGCTTTCTGGGTCATCTGGAGCCGGACAACCCGGGCATGCACACCACGGACACGGTCGACTTCGAGGTCGTCTTGTCCGGTGAGGTGGTCCTCGAACTGGACGACGGGGCGGAAAAGGTCCTCCGCCCGGGCGACGCCGTCGTGCAGAACGGGACGCGCCATCGCTGGGGGAACCGGGGCACCGAGCCGGCCGTCCTGGCCCTGGTCCTCATCGGCGCACACCGCGCCAGCTAGCGAGCTACCACCGATCCCAGTGCACCATGGTATCGAGCGGCGCACGGGGGGCCGCCCGGAAATCGGTGCCGATGGTGTAGGCCACCGGGATCAGCCCGGCCTGCATCATCTCGTCGTAGGGCAGGCCGAGGATCTCCGCGGCTTCCTGCTCCCAGCTCAGGTGGAAGCTCGTCCAGACGGTGCCGAGGCCCCGTTCCCTCGCCGCGAGCATGAAGCTCCAGGCGGCCGGGATGATCGACGCCCACTTCCCGGCCTGGACCGCACCCCGCGCCCCGTCGATCCGCCCTTCGATGCACGGTATGACGTGGACCGGAACCTCGTGCAGGTGGTCGGCGAGGTGCCAGACCGTCTCGTAGATGCGCGCCTGAGCCGGATCGACGGGCCCGGGACCGATGAACGTGCGGTACCGCTCGGCGCCCCGTCGCCAGAGTTCGGCGAGGGCGGCGCGGGTTTGCGCGTCGGTTACGACCACGAAGTGCCAGCCCTGGGCGTTACTGCCCGACGGTGCCTGCTGGGCCAGCCGGAGACACTCCTCGAGCACCTCCCGCTCGACGGGACGCGTCAGGTCAAGGCGCCTACGCACGGCCCGGGTCGTTGACAGCACCTCGTCGGCCGAAAGATTCAGGTGAATCGCCACGCATGTGACCTTAAGCGAGCGGACTCCCGCGTGTCACGGGACCTGGCCCGAACCGGCGGCCGCTCCGGTCAGGTTGCGCAGTTCGCGGAGCACGTCGGCGGCGATGTCGGGGAGGGACCGGGTCTCGCCGTCGCGGATCCACTGCGCGAACGCGATGCCGAACACGGTGGCGCCCGACTCGGCCGCCAGGGTGGCGGCCGGCTCGCCGACGCCCCGTGCGCGCAGGGCACTGGCCACCGTGGCGGCGAGGCCCGCGAGTTTGTGCCCTTCGCGTTCCTGCAGCGCCGGGTTCTGGTCGATCACGGCCTGCCGCATGCGGGAGTATGAGCGGCGTTCGTCTGGGAAGAACGATCCGGCTGCGTGCAGCGCGGCGGCGATGACCTCCAGCGGGGCTGCGCCGGGCGGTGCGGCCTGCACCCCGTCGAGAAACGCCTGGAGGAATTGCTCCTGCCCGTAGAACAGCACCTCGCGCTTATCGCTGAAATGCCGGAAGAACGTCCGCTCGGTCAGGCCCACGGATTGGGCGATCTCCGCGGCGGTGGTCTGCTCGAACCCGCGCGTGGCGAACAGCTCGAGCGCCGCCGCCTGCAAGCGCTCTCTCGCACCGGGTTCCCAACGCGCCATGATCCTCAGTCTAGTGATGACAGCGACTGCCATAGGGTGGTATCGTCATGTCTGTAACTGACATCAGTCACTGACATCAATCATTGAGATCACTGCGTCAGCCGCTCCGTCCGTGACGGAGCTGAAGGGAACAGGGCCATGCGCGTTTTCGTCACCGGAGCCTCCGGCTGGATCGGCTCCGCCGCCGTCGATGAACTGCTCGCCGCCGGGCACGAGGTCACCGGGCTGGCCCGGTCCGACGCCTCCGCCGCGGCCCTGGCCGCCAAGGGGGTTTCGGTCCGCCGCGGCGACCTCGACGATCTCGCCAGCATCCGGGCCGGCGCGCAGGCCGCCGAGGCCGTCATCCACCTCGCGAACAAGCACGACTGGTCCAATCCGGCCAACTCGGCCGCCGCGGAGCGAGCCGCGGTCCAGACCATCGGCGATGCGCTGGCCGGCACCGACCGCCCCTTCCTGCTCGCCTCGGGCGTGGCCGGCCTCACCCCGGGCCGCCCGGCCTCGGAGGATGACGCGTCCCCCTTCCATGGCCCGGACTCGCCGCGCGGCGGCAGCGAGAACCTGGCGCTGGAGTTCGTCGGCCGCGGCGTGCACACCGTGAGCCTGCGCTTTGCGCCGACCGTGCACGGAGCGGGCGACCACGGGTTCATCGCCACGATCGCCGCGGTGGCCCGCGAGAAGGGCGTATCCGGTTACCCGGGAGACGGGACCAACCGGTGGGCCGCCGTGCACCGGTCCGATGCCGGGCGCCTCGTCGCGCTTGGGCTCGCGAAGGCTCCGGCAGGCGCCCGCCTGCACGCCGTCGCCGAAGACGGGATACCCACCCGCGATATCGCGGCGGCCATCGGCCGCGCCTTCGGCCTGCCGGTCACCTCGATCGCCCCTGATGACGTCCAGGGACACTTCGGCTGGATCGGCACCTTCTTCGGCATGGACCTCGCGGCCACCGCCACCGTGACGCAAGAGCTCCTCGGCTGGACCCCCACCGGCCCGGCCCTCCTCGAGGACATTGACGCAGGCGCGTACTCGAGCTGAAATACGGCGGGCGCCCCGCGATCCGAGGGCGCCCGCCGCCGGTCAGGCGGCGTCAAGACGATGGCCCTTCCTGGCCCGGCTCGTCAGCGCCGTGCTGGTGGCCCCGCACCAATGCCGTTACCTCTTGCCTGATACCGATCGACGGGCCGCCGACCAGCTCCCAGGCCCGGTCGATGCCGATCAGGAAGCACACCGCCACCAGGGCGGCAATCGTATTGACCGCGCCCGGATTGTCCGGCTGGGCGGTCACTTCTATGCCCTCGATCAGCTGGACCACGAACGTGACGATCAGCCCGGCCAGGAACACGCTGTCCCGCAGGGTGCGCCAGTGGACCTGGCGCAGGCGGATCAATGAGATCAGCGAGGCCGTGATGAACGTGAGTCCGGCGGCGGCCACGGCCGTGGCGGTTGGCCCGATCTTGTTCCCCGGGATCAGCGCGAAAAGCGACACCGCCAGGGCGTTGGTGAACGCCGTCAGCGCCGCTGAGGCCCGGATGCGGTGAAACTGCCCTCCCTCCTCAACCCGGGCCAGCCGCTCCGAAGCCACCGTGATGGCCACGAACAGCAGCCCGATGAGCGCACCAGCCACGCTCGCGCTCGCCGTGAAGAAGTCGCGGATGTCGTCAGGGACCATGCCGCGATTCTCGCAGTCACTCACCAGGTCAGTTACTCACCAGGTCAGTGCGCACCACGCGGCGCCGCGGCCAGCGGGCTAGACCTCGATGCGTGAGCCCATGATGACGGTGTGCTCGCGCGGCAGCCGGAAGGATTCGGCGGCGTCGGCGGTGATCCGTGAGGTCGCGATGAACAGGTGCTTGCGCCAGCGGCTCATGCCCGGCGCATCACCTGCGACGATCTCGATCCGCGACACGAAATACGACAGGTTGCCGTCGGTCACGGAGCTTTCGAGGTCGGCGCCGCGGATCAGCGGAATGAGGCTGGGGATGTTCGTATGGTCCATGTAGCCGAAGCGGGCGGTGACGTAACTGATCCGGTCGTTCTTGTACCCCAGGTCGTCGATTTCCAGCCGCTGCTCGTCGGGGATGTGCGGGGCCGGCATCATCTCGACCGAGAGGATGACGACCTGATCGTGGAGGACCTCGTTGTGCTCGACGTTGGCCCGCATCGCCAGCGGGGCGGTGGTTTTGCCGCGGTTGAGGAAGATCGCGGTGCCCGGGACCCGGTGCAGCGGGGGGTTCAGGGCGTGCAGCTCGTCGATGAACTCCGGGAGCGATCCCTCCGCTTGGACCCGCTCTTGGGTGACGAGTTCGCGGCCTCGCTGCCAGGTGGTCAAGATGGTGAACGCGGTGACGCCGATCAGCAGCGGGAACCACGCTCCGTGTGCCACCTTGGTCAAGTTGGCGGCGAAAAACAGCAGGTCGATGGTGAGCAGGACGCCGCCGCCGCCCAGCACCGCCCACAGCGGCGTGCGCCATTGGTGCCGCGCGTAATAGAAGAACAGCAAGGTCGTGATCGTGATCGTGCCGGTCACGGCGGTGCCGTACGCGAAGGCCAGCGCGGCCGAGGTTCTGAACGCGAGCACCAGGGCGAGGACGGAGATCAGCAGCAGCCAGTTGATGAACGGGATGTAGAACTGGCCCATCATCTTTTCGGAGGTGTAGTGGATGCGCAGCCGCGGCAGGTACCCGAGCTGCGCGGCCTGGTGCGCGACCGAGAAGGCGCCGGTGATGACGGCCTGCGAGGCGATGACGGTCGCCACCGTGGCCAGGAACACCATCGGGAGCCTGGCCCACCCCGGGGCCAGCAGGAAGAACGGGTTGCTGATGCTGGCCGGGTGGCCCAGGATCAAGGCGCCTTGTCCCAGGTAATTCAGGATGCAGGCGGGGAAGACGAGCAGCAGCCAGGCGCGCGTGATCGGTGCGCGGCCGAAGTGCCCCATGTCCGCGTAGAGCGCTTCGGCGCCGGTGACGGCCAGCACCACCGCGGTCAGGGCGAAGAACGCCGTGGTGAAGTGGCCGACCAGGAAGCCGATGGCGTAGGTGGGCGACAGCGCCTGCAGGATCACCGGGTGGGACGCGATGCCGTGGATCCCGAGCACGGCAATCACCGTGAACCAGAAGCACATGACCGGCCCGAACAGGCGTCCCACGGCGCCCGTGCCCAGCCGCTGGGCCAGGAACAGCACCACGATGATCGCCACGGTGATGGGGATGACCAGGTTGGACACGGACGGCGCGGCCACCTCCACGCCCTCGACGGCGGACAGCACCGAGATGGCGGGCGTGATCATGCTGTCCCCGAAGAACAGCGAGGCCCCGAAGATCCCCAGTGCGGCCAGCACCACCTTGGCCCGGCGACCGCCGGGCAGCGCACGCCGGCGGATCAAGGCGATCAGCGCCATGATCCCGCCTTCGCCGTCGTTGTCGGCCCGCATCACCAGCACCACGTAGGTGATGGTGACGATGATCGTCACCGCCCAGAAGATCATCGAGACGATCCCGAAGATGGAGTCGTGCGTCACCCTGACGGGATGCGGATCGGTCGGACTGAAAACCGTCTGCATGGCGTACAGCGGGCTCGTCCCGATGTCCCCGAAGACGACACCCAGCGCGCCGACCGTAAGAGCGCCCTGCGCGGCAGCGCGCCGGCTCACGCCCACAGTTCCCGCCTCCCCTGCACGTCACCTGAAGCGTTACCCAAACAATCGTTTCCACAAGCGCATCGCCGAGTAACAACAGCCCGACACCGTACGCCCCCGCCCCGCCCCCGCCGCGCCCGCCGTCCCGAGAGCGCCCCCGCCCCCCGAAAGCGCCCGCCGCCCCCGAAAGCGCCCCGCCGAGCACGAAAGCCGCAAAGGGGGCAGAATGCCCGCCCGGCATCCAGCCTGCGGGTCTTCGATATGGTTGCTTAGCAGGAGTAACGGACCGGCGGTTCAGGCCCCGGCGCCATGGGCGGTACACGAAGGGGCCATCTCGCAATGAGCATGTCCGCGGCGGACCGGCACGCATGGACCGAGCCGGGGGTCGAGGACCTCGGCGGGCGCGTGTACCGGATCCCCCTGCCGCTGCCCATGGACGCGCTGCGGGCGGTCAACGTCTACGCGATCGCCGATGACGAGGGCGTCGACCTCATCGACGGCGGCATCGCCCTGGTCCAGGCCAGGGAGCGGCTCGTGGCCGGGCTGGCGCAGATCGGCTATGAGCTCGGCGATATCCGCAATTTCTTCGTCACCCACATTCACGCCGACCACTACTCCCTCGCGGTCGAGCTCAGGCAGACCTTGCACAACGTGGTCAGCCTGGGGGAGGGCGAGCGGGCCAACATTACCGCGATGCACGAGATGGCCCGTACCGGTACCAACCTGATGTTCGGCGGGGACCTGCTGCACCAGCTGGGCGCGGATGAGCTGGCCGCCCAGATAGCCGCGGCCGGCCGGGACGAACGGGCCAGGCATCCCAGCTTCCCGGAATGGGACGAGCCCGACCGCTGGCTGGTCGACGGCACCGAGCTCGACCTGCGCTCCCGCACGCTGCGGGCGGTGCATACACCGGGTCACACCGTCGGTCATACCGTCTTCCACGACGCCGCCGCGAAGATCATGTTCGCGGGCGATCACATCCTGCCGCACATCACCCCGTCCATCGGCTTCGAGCCGGCCCGGGACCCGCTGGCGCTGCGCAACTACCTGGTTTCGCTGCACCGGATGCTCGCCCTGCCGGATGCCGTGCTGCTGCCTGCCCACGGCCCGGTCACCGGCAGTACCCACGACCGGGTGAACGAGCTGCTCGCCCACCATGACCTGCGCCTGGCCGAGACCCGCCAGGCGGTGCAGGCCGGCCACGCCACCGCCTACGAGGTGGCCCAGGCGATCCGGTGGACCCGGCGGCAGCAGCCGTTCAGTGAGCTGGATCCGATGAACAAGTTCCTCGCCACGAGCGAGACGGGCGCGCACCTGGAGGTGCTGGCTGTCCGCCGGGAGCTGACCCGGCACCTGTCGGACTCCGGCGTGGTGAGCTACCAGGTCGCCCCGCCCAGCCCGGCCGCGGCGGGCTAAGTCCGGCGGTCGAGAATCGTCAGGTCGATCCGGGCGAGCCGTTCCGGGTCGGCCAGGAAGTCCATCTCGGCGATCTTCCCGTGGCGGACGATGACCGAGGCAATGGCGAACACCGCGCCGTTCCGGGTGGCCACCGCGCCGGCCGCGCCGTTGACCATCGCCGGGCGCATGGCCAGGTCGGCGCGCGACCACATGACCGCCTGCCGCGCCACGTTCACGGCGCCGCGCACCTCGGCCGACAAGGCGGCGAGCGCCGGGCCGCCGTCCGCGTGCAGCACCACGTCGGGGTCCAGCGTGGCGACCAGCGCGTCGAAGTCGCCCTTCCGCGCCGCGGCCAGGAACGCCTCGACCACCTCGCGCTGGGCGCTGATGTCGGCGTCCGGCGTGGTGGGCCGGGCCCGGACCCGCCGCCGGGCCCGGCTGGCCAGCTGGCGCGCCGCCTGCGGGGAGCGGTCCACGAGCGCAGCGATCTCCTCGAACGGAACGCCGAACATGTCGTGCAGCACGAAGGCGAGCCGCTCGGGTGGGCTCAAGGTCTCGAGCACCACCAGCAGCGCGAGCCCGACCGAATCCGCGAGCAGCGCCTCATGCTCGGGGTCGACGCCGTCCGCCCGGTCCAGGATCGGGTCCGGCAGGCGCGGGCTCAGCGGCTCCTCCCGGCGTACCGCACGTGCGCGCAGCATGTTCAGCGACACCCGAGCGACCACGGTGGTCAGCCACCCGGCCAGGTTCTCGATCCCGGCGGAGTCGGCGCCGGCCAGCCGCAGCCAGGCTTCCTGCACGGCGTCGTCGGCCTCGCTCACCGAGCCCAGCATCCGGTAGGCGACCGCCCGCAGGCGGCGCCGGTGCTCCTCGAACCGCTGCGCCAGCCAGTCCTGGTCGTTCATGCCAGGCATCCTCCCTCGGCCACGGGTCATCCAGGAAGACCCGCCAGGACCGGCCGATGTGACGCGACGCAGGGCCGGTCACATTTCCGGCTCGGGCGGTGTCTTCCCGCACAGGAGCATGAACGAGCGAGAGGAACACATGATGCGAGTCTTCGTGGCCGGCGCGAGCGGCGCGCTCGGCAGCCATCTGGTACCGCAGTTGATCGCCGCCGGGCACGAGGTGATCGGCACTCACCACTCGCCGGACAGCGCGCCGCTGCTGGCCGCGCTGGGCGCCGAGCCGGTCAGGCTCGACCTGCTCGACCCGGGTGCCGTGCGCCGGGCCGTGCTCGCGGCCAAGCCCGACGCGATCGTGCATCAGGCCACGGCGCTGGCCAACGTCACGTTCGGCCGCAGCCTGGACAAGACCTTCGCCACCACCAACCGCTTGCGCACCGAGGGAACCGACGCGCTGCTGGCCGCGGCCGGGGAAGCGGGCGTACGCCGGTTCGTGGCGCAGAGCTTCGCGCCCTACCTGTACGCGCGTCAGGGCGGACCGGTCAAGACCGAGGCCGACCCGGTCGATGCGACCCCGCCGCCGAACACCGGCCAGACCTACGCCGCGATCACCTATCTGGAGGAGGCGGCCACCCGCTTCGGCGGCATCGCGCTGCGGTACGGCGGGTTTTACGGCGCCGCCAACGACGCGCTGATCGAACCGGTGCGCAAGCGCCAGTTCCCGATCGTCGGCGACGGCGGCGGGATCTTTCCCTGGCTGCACCTCGACGACGGTGCCGCGGCCACGGTGCTCGCCCTCGAGCACTCCGGGCCGGCGATCTACAACATCGTCGACGACGAGCCCGCCCCGGTGCGTGACTGGCTCCCGGTGCTGGCCAGCGCGCTGGGCGCCCGGCCGCCGCGCCACGCCCCGGCCTGGCTGGCCCGCCTGGTCGCCGGCCCGGCCGCCGTGGTGCTGGCCACCCAGGCCCGCGGCGCCGCCAACGCCAAGGCCAAGCGCGAACTCGGCTGGGCGCCCCGGTACCCCAGCTGGCGGCTGGGTTTCCCCGCGGTGTACTCGGCGATCGCCGTCGCCGACCGTGCGGCCGTCTAGGCCGCCGTGGTGGCCGGGCGGCGACCAGACAGGAAGGTCTTGTGGCCGGGGTAGTCCGGCCGGGGCAGGCCGAGGTAGTGCTGGGCGACGACGGTGCGGAACACCTCGACGGTGCCGCCGTAGGTCGCCGTGACCTGGACGGCCCGGTGGGCCAGCTCGATGACGCCGTGGTCGATGGCGCCGTCGGCCCCGGCGGGCAAGGTGGCGGCCGGGCCGGTCAGGTCGATGAGCTGTTCGCAGCCAGCGATGGCGACGTCGGCGCCCTTGATCCGGCCCATCGGCCCGGGCGTGGCCAGGCCCGCCTCGATCTGCACCAGGATGCGCCCGAGCCCGGCCAGGAAGACCGGATCGGTGCTCACCGCGGACCCGCCGGAGTCCTGGTTGTCCTGGGCCCAGCGGGCCGCGGCCTGGACCCCGCGCCTGAGCCAGCGCAGGTGCCCGGCCCCGCCGCTGATGTCCTGGAGCTTGCTGGCCTCCCCGCCGATGTAGTGCTCGGCGTCCAGCGGGCCGTGCAGGACGGCCCAGCCGCTGTTGACCTCACCTACGCGGTACCGGTCGGAGATGCGGACGTCGCTGTAGTAGACGATGTTGGTCCGCTCGTCGCCGATCGTGGGCAGCGCCTGGATTTCGATCCCCGGAGTGTCCAGCGGGCACAGGAACATGGTCAGGCCCTGGTGCTTGGGCAGGTCCGGGTCGGTGCGGGTGATCAGGAAGGTGTACTGGGAGTGCTGGGCGTTGGTGGTGAAGATCTTCTGCCCGTTGATAACCCATTCGTCGCCGTCGCGGACCGCCCGGGTCTTGGCCCCGGCGATGTCCGATCCGCCGTCCGGCTCGGAGTAGCCCAGCGTCAGCCGGGCCGTACCCCGGGCCACCCGCGGCGTCAGTTCCGCCCGCAGCCCGGGTTCGGCGGACGCCTCGATGGCCGGCCAGACCAGCCGGGTCGTGGACAGCACGCCCAGCCGGTCCGTCCCGGCCAGCTCGTCTCGGCGGTCCAGTTCGTCTTCCAGGATCGCGACGCGCACGTCGTCGAGTTCCGCGCCGCCGTCCTCGCGCCGCCACCGCGGCATCAGCCAGCCCCTGGCCCCGAGGGCGAGGTAGAAGGGTTCGTCGAAGTTGTCGATCCCGGCCGGGTCCCCGGCCGTCACGTGCTCATCAAGGAACGCCCGGACCTCATCCCGGAACGCCTGCTGGGCTCCGGTGAGGACAACAGCGGAGAAATCCATGACCTGACCCTCCTGACGGGACCGGGCGACCGGCGGCCTGCGACGCCATCGTGTGCCGCGGCCATCCGCCTGTCAAGGGCGCAGTGGCCTCGCCGGGTCCGCGTCAGCCGCGTGCCGCCAGCGTGAACGCGCCCCTGATCGCCGACTGCATGACCGGCACCGCGGCGGCTTCGTCGATGGGCTGCGAGGGGTTTTCGGCCAGCGCGGTGACGACGTAGCTGTGCCCGGTCCTGGTCGTGGCCAGGTAGGTCATGGCCAGCACGCCGGGCTCGGACCCGCCCTTGAACCAGGTTGTCTGCCACTGGGCCGGGTCCAGGGCCAGGCCGTTGTCGTTCAGCGAGAGCACTTCGCCGATCGGGTCCAGGCCCGGCTGGCGGGCCAGCGTGGCGAGGGAGGCGTAGGCCCGGCACAGGTCGCTGGCCGAGGCGAAATATTCCAGGCTGTTGATGTCGCGTGGCGTGGTCCACGAGTCGGCCGCCGCCACCGCGGGCAGCGGCGCCCGGTCGACCGTCCCGGCCAGCAGGGCCCGGCGGCTGGGCTCGTCGGCGGCCACGTAACGCGCCGCGAGCGCCGGCCACTGACGGAGCTTGAGGGTAAAGATCTCGCGGGTCGTCAGCAGCGGCTGGTCCAGGGCCGGGCTGGCCATCCCGGCGGCCGACAGCGCCGCCTCGACCGAGGACCGGCCCACGAGGTTGATCAGCATGTCGGTGGCCGTGTTGTCGCTGAGCGACATCATGGCCGCGGCCGCCTTCAGTACCGAGACCGCGGTACCGTCAGGGTCGTTCTGGAGCTCGCCGGCGGGCAGGCTCTTGAGCTGCGTGGTGACGGTCAGCGGCTGGTTCCAGCGGACCGTGCCCGCGGCCGCGGCCTGGCCCAGCGCGGCCAGCACGTAGAGCTTGAAGGCCGCGCCGATCGGCGCCGCCGCGCCGGGGTCGATGCCGTGCACCAGCTGGCACGAGCCGTTGCTGACGTCGGCGACGAGCAGGCGGACCTGAGGTGCGACCGAACGGACCTCGGCGTCGACATCGGCCCAGTCCTCAGGCGTCGGCCCGGTGGTGTCCGGGCTGATTCTCAGGCCGCTGATCAGGCCCTGGGCGTCGACGGTGAGCCAGATCTGGGCCTGCGCTCCGGCCTCGCCGGCCGAGACGAGAGCGGTGACCGTGTTCAGCTCGCTGACCTGGATCCAGCGCAGCCCGGCGCCCGCCACGGTCTGCAGGGCCCCCGCCAGGACCGCCGGGCTGACCTCGGCCCGGAAGGCCGCGTCGAAGTGGGCGTCCACCTGGGCCCCGGGCACGGGCAGCCGGGCCATGGCCGCCAGGAGCCAGCGCAGCTGCCCGCCCGCCTGCGTATCCGGCACCGTCACGGCCTTCGCCGGTCCCGTCGAGGCCGCGGCGGGGCCAGGCCCGGCGGGGCCAGGACCGGTCGGCGCTGGGCCGCCCGGCCCTGGCCCGGCCGGGGAGCTGCACGCACCGGCCAGCAGCACGACGATCAGCACGGCCAGAAACGGCCACGCCGCGCGGCCCGGCCCGCGGCCGCTGCGCCGGCGTCCCGGCATGGTCAGGAGGGACCGCCCGGGCCGGGCGGCGCGGCCGGCTGGAGCACGCCGTCGGCGATGAGCTGGCGTACCCGGTCCTCGGGCAGGCCGAGCAGGCCGGCGGCGATCTCGACGGTGTGCTCGCCCTGCCTGGGCGCGGGCCGCAGCGCCGGCCCGGCGCAGTGCCGGAAGACGGCGGGGCCGGTGACCGTGGGCAGCTCGCCCAGGTCAGGCTGCAGCATGACGGTGAAGAACCGCCTGCTGCGCAGCTGCGGATCGTCCCGCAGGTCGCGGTCCCGGGCCATCGCGCCCGCGGGCACGCCCGCGTCCTGCATCAGGCGCATGACCAGCTGGGGATCATGCCGCGCGGTCCAGGCGCCCAGCCGGTCATCGATATCGGCCCGGTTCGCGACCCGCCCGGCCGCCGTGCGCAGCGCGGGCGCGGCGGCCAGGTCGGGCGCGCCGATCACCGTGCACAGCCGGTCCCAGTCGCCGTCACCGCGGATGGTGATGGCACACCACTGGTCCTCGCCGGCGCAGGGAGTAGACGCCGTACGGCGCGTCGCGGCGGCCGGCGTCTCCGTCCGCGCTCATCGAGCCCGGCTGCAGCGACTCGGCCAGGAACTCGGGCCCGAACTGGTTGAGCATGACCTCCGCCTGGGCCACGCTCACCGTCCCGCCCGGCTGGCCGGCCGCGCGGCCGATGAGCTTGGCCAGGGCCCCGACCGCGCCGATCCGGGCCGACGTGTGGTCGGGATAGATCGTGATGCTGTCGCTGAAACCGTCCGGCTCGCCCGGGTAGCGCCAGAGCGCGGTCAGGCCCGTCGCGGCCCGGACCAGCGGGCCGTAGCCCATGCTCCGGCTCTCGGGGCCGGTGCTGCCCAGCGCGCTGGAGTCGACCACCACGATGGCCGGGTTGACCTTCGCCAGCTCGGGGTAACCGAGGCCGAGCGATTCAAGCGTGCCCGGCCTGAAGTTGCTCAGCACGAGGTCGCTGCCGGCGGCCAGCGCCAGGAAGATCGCCTTGCCCTCGTCGCTGCGCAGGTCAAGGCCGAGGCTGCGCTTGTTGCGGTGCCCCCACGCGAAGCCCGGGCTCATCGGGCCGTCGGCGAGGGCCTGGCGGCTCCCGTCCGGGAAGGCGCGGCTCTCGATCTTGATGACGTCCGCGCCTTCGTCCCCGAACATCCGGCCCGTATCGGCGCCGACCACGATGACGCCCAGGTCGAGGACCCGAAGTCCCGCCAGGGCGCCGGAAGCTGCATCCCCGGCGGAGGCCGGGCCGGAAGATGCGTCGCCGGCCGGCTGTTCCCGGGCCGGCGCGTCCCGGAACCCGGTGGCGTTTCCTGGCGCCGGAGCCGGGCTGCGCAGGCCGGCCCGGCGGCCGTCGATCTCCAGGAAGCCGCTCGGGACCACACCGGCCGTACCGTCCGGGAGCCGGAACTCCTGCCAGCTGCCGCGGGCCCGGAAATGGGCGCTGGCCAGGACCTCGGCGGGGCTCTGCACGGAGGCGATCGGTATACCGCGCTGCTGGCCGGCCGCGACCAGGTCCGCCCGGGTCCGGTCCCGGAAGAGCTTGGCGATCAGGTCGTTCAGGGCGGCGCCGGCCGCGAACCGGTTGCTGGTCAGGTCGTACTTCGGGTCGGCGAATTCGGCCGGCTCACCGAGCCAGCTGAACATGGCCCGCCACTGGCGCGGGGACAGCACGCAGATCCGCACGTAGCCGTCCGCGCAGGCAAAGATCGGGAAGTAATGCCGGGCGTCGGGCCGCCCGGCCGGCGGCCCGCTGGCCGGGACGCCGATCGTGGCCGACCCCGCCGGACCGTACGGTGCGTCCATGGCCTGCAGCGACGCCTCGAGGATGGAGACGTCGACGTGCTCGCCCTGGCCCGTGTGCCGGGCCGCCCACAGCGCGATCAGCGTCGCCCAGGCCGCCTGGGTGCAGGCCGTCTGGCTGGCGAGCTGCCCGGGGGGCATCAGCGGGGCCTGGCCGGGCAGGCCCGACCGGGACAGCTCGCTGCTCAGCGCCAGGTGCACCCAGTCGGTCCCGGTCCAGTCACGGTAGGGGCCGGTCTGGCCGAAATCGCTGATCGAGGTCACGACCAGGCGCGGGTTGGCCCGGTGCAGATCATCGGGGCCGAGCCCGGCCGCGGCCAGGGTGCCCGGCCGCTGATCCTCGATCAGGATGTCCGCGGACCCGGCCAGCTCCAGCACGCGATCCCGGCCCGCCAGCTCCCGCCAGTCGATGATCTCGCTGCGCTTGTTGGCGGCCTGGACCGCGAAGCGCAGGCTGATGCCGCCGGCCACCGGCTCGGCGTGCCGGGCGGGCGAGCCGTCGGGCGGTTCGGCCAGCAGGACGTCGGCGCCCAGGTCGGCCAGGAGCCGCCCGCACATCTGGCCCGGCCCGTCGGTCAGGTCCAGCACGCGGATACCCGCGAGCGGCAGTGGACCTTGCGCCGGGGGCTTTGCGGCGGGGCATCTGCGGGCAGGCTCATCGCGCCGCCCTCCGTCCTCGATGAGGTGGCAGCCTGAGTAAGACGACAGTATTCCAGCCGACTTTCGCCGACAACCGCCCCCGATCGGCTATTGCGGGCGAATTGGGCCCGTCATAGCCTGGCCGCAGACTGCAGTGCTGCGTCGGCCCAGGAGATCTCATGCCTCTCACGTTCAGCCCTGAGCAAGTGGCGTTCCGGGAGGCCGTCCGGTCCTTCCTGGCCGATAAATCTCCCGAGGACGAAGTGCGCCGCCTCATGGCCACCGACACGGGTTACGATCCCGCCGTCTGGGCGCAGCTGAACGAACAGCTCGGCGCGGCGGGCCTGGCCGTGCCGGAGGAATACGGCGGCTCCGGTTACACCTTCCGTGAACTGGCTATCGTGCTGGAGGAAGCGGGCCGCAGCCTGCTGTGCGCCCCGCTGCTGTCCTCCGTGCTCGCGTCGTCGGCCATCCTCGCCGCCGGTGACGCGCCGGCCGCCAAGGAACTGCTCCCGGGGATCGCCCAGGGCGACACGATCGCCACCGTGGCGTTCACGCACGCCGGGCGGGACTGGGACGACCAGGGCGCGACCGCCTCGGCCCGGCCGGCGGACGATGGCCGGTCCTGGACCGTATCCGGCACCGCCGCCTACGTCATCGACGGCCACACCGCCGACCTGATCGTCGTGCCCGCCCGCACGCCCGGCGGGCTCAGCATGTTCGCGGTCCGTGCCGACGCGCCCGGCCTGACCCGCACCCTGCTGCCGACCCTCGACCAGACCAGGAAGCTGGCCCGGCTGGACTTCTCCGCCGTGCCGGCCCGGCTGCTCGGCCCCGAGGGGGCGGCGGCCGGCGCGATTGATCATGCCCGGCTGGTGGCCGTGGCCGCCCTGGCCAGCGAGCAGGCGGGCGTGGCCGAGGCGGCCAAGGAAATGGCCGTGGGCTACGCCAAGGAACGCATCCAGTTCGGCCAGCCCATCGGCCAGTTCCAGGCCATCAAGCACAAGTGCGCGGACCTGCACGTGGCCGCGGAATCAGCGAAATCAGCCGCCTACGCGGCCGCGGCCGCGATCACCGAGAATCCGGACGACCTGGCCGAGATCATCGCGGTGGCCGGCTCGTTCTGCTCCGAGGCGTGCCTGCTGGCCGGGCACGAGAACATCCAGATCCATGGCGGCCTGGGCTTCACCTGGGAATACCCCGCTCACCTGTACTACAAGCGGGCCAAGTCCTCGGAGTTCCTGTTCGGGGACGTCGAGCATCACCGCGAGATCCTCGCGGCCGAGATCGGCCTGTGAACCCGTGAACGAGACTGCGACCGTGAAGGAGGACGCCACGATGAGCGAAGACGTGGCCACCGACGAGCGCCTGGCGGCGCAGGTCCGCTCGGACGTCAAGCAATGGCTGTCGGCGCACTGGTCCCCGGGTCAGGACCGCCGGGCGTTCACCGCGGCGGCCGTCGACGCCGGGTGGGCCCGCCCGTCATGGCCCCGGGACATATTCGGCCGCGACCTGCCCGAAGAGCTCACGCCGATCATCGCCGAGGAGTTCACCGCGGCCGGCGCCCCCGTGCCCGACACCACCGCCAGCGCCATCGCGGCCACGGCCATCAAGGACTTCGCCGAGTCGGCCGAGCTGCGCGGGCCGGTGCTGCGCAAGCTGCTCACCGGCGAGTACCGCACCTGCCTGCTCTACAGCGAGCCAGGCGCCGGATCTGACCTGGCCGCGGTGCAGACCCGCGCCGACCGTGACGGCGAGGAATGGGTGGTCAACGGCCAGAAGGTCTGGACCTCCGGGGCCCGGCAGGCCACCCACGGCCTGCTCGCCGCCCGGACCAACTGGGACGTGCCCAAGCGCCGCGGCATCACCTACTTCCTGCTGCCCATGCGCCAGGACGGCGTGGAGATCCGGCCCATCAAGCAGATGACCGGGCAGTCCAGTTTCAACGAGGTGTTCTTCACCAACGCCCGCGTCCCCGACTCCCTGCGGATCAGCGCCCTGGAAGATGGCTGGCGGGTCCTGCAGACCGCCCTGGCCGTCGAGCGGATGAGCATGGGCGGAGGCCTGCGCCGGGCCCCGGCGGCCCGCGCGGACCGCGCGGCCGGCGAGGAGGCGGCCATACCGGTGCGCGGCGCCGCGGAGCTGGTCACGATCGCCAACCAGACCGGCCGCAACACCGACCCGGTCATGCGCCAGGACATCGCCCGCATCCACGCGCTGCGCCGTATCGGGACCTGGAACGCCGAACGGTCCGGCGGAGAAGCCGACATGAACATCGCCACCGTGCTCAAGCTGGCCATGTCCACCGTGCTGCACGGCTCCGCGCGCATCCACACCCAGCTCCTGGGCCAGGAGTCGATGCTGGTGGCGGGCGGCGGCGGCTCGAAAGAGGGCGACGACGCCAACCAGGAAGCGATGTGGTCGTTCATCAACTCCATCGGCGGCGGCAGCGACCAGATCCAGCGCAACCTGATCGCCGAACGGGTCCTCGGCCTGCCGCACGACCCGTCGGTCGATCACAACATCCCGTTCCGCGAAGCCCGCAAGGCCGAGGGCGTCCGCCGGCTCAGCTGACCCCCGCCTCGGTCGCTGCGCTACCGGCCGGCTGGGCGGCGGGGAGTCCGCAGAAGAAGTACGCGTACGGGACCGGGCGGCGGTCCGGGGGCGGGGGCGGCCTGGTGCAGTGCGACTCGAGCCACCGCACCCGCGGGTCCGGGCCCGGCGGTGACACCGGCAGCACGAATACCCGCACGTAGCCGCGGCTGATGTCGGCCTGCAGCGTGGCCAGCGTCGGGACCGGCACGTTGCCGAGGTAGCCGCCGATCGGCAGCACCTCCCTGCCGCTGTACAGGATGTAATCCTGGGCCAGGCCGGACGTGTCCGTGCCCAACAGGGCGTCACCGGGCCGCGTCTGGAGTTCCAGCTGCTGGATGGCCCTGGTCAGGTTCGGCGCGGCGGCGGCCAGCTGCTGGTTGTTGTGCGCGGTCGCCGACGGCTCGAACGGGATGTCAAACGGCCCCAGCCCGCGGACGACGCAGCTCACGGACGCGGCCACGGGCAGCAGGAGCACGGCGGCGCCGGCCAACGCGACCGCGGTCAGGTGCCGCGGACATAGCGTGCGCGGACATGGCGTGCGCGGGCCGCAGCAGCGCAGCGACGGCGGCCACCGCGATGACGAGCGCCGCCACGGTGGCCAGGATCGGGCCGGACGCCGTCCCGGACATCAGGTAGGCGCCGTAGCCGGCGCAGCCGAGCACCGTCGCGGCGACGATCAGCCGCACCCTGGCCGGCCACGGGCCAGGTCCGCACGCGGCGATGCCGGTGCCGCACAGCGCGGCCACCGCGGGGACCAGCGCCGCGACATAGTACGAGTTCAGGTACGTGCCGGCGCTGAAGAAGACGGCGAGGACCAGCCACCAGCCGCCCCACAGCACGACGGCGGCGCGCAGCGGGTCGCGCCTGCCCTGGCGGCGCCGGGAGATGAGCACGCCCAGCGTCCCGGCCAGGGCCGCCGGCAGCAGCCAGCCGCTGTCGGCCGCGAACGGGCCGGCCAGCAGGCGATGCCAGCTCGCCTTGATGCCTATGGTCTGGGCGGTCAGCGTTTGCCCGCTCTGTTTGGCCGCGGCCAGGAGCGGTGACGGCGGCCCGGCGATGCTCGTCCAGTTCCCGGTGAGCCGCCCAGGCCGTTGTAGTCGAAGACCTGCGTGTACACCGAGTCGTTCGCACTGCCGTCCACGTAGGGCCGGTCCTGGGACGGCACCAGCGAGACCGCGGTCATCCAGGACAGGGACACCACGGCGGTGACCAGCCCGGCCAGCGCGACGTGCGCGCACCGGGTGCGCAGCCGCGGCGCGGGCGCGGCGAGCAGGTAGGCGGCGGCCAGCGCGGGCAGGGCCAGCCAGGCCTGGATCATCTTGGTCTGGAACGCCAGGCCGACCCAGACGCCGGCCAGCAGCAGCGGCCGCCGCGACCCGGTGAGCAGCGCGGCGGACGTGGCGTCGGCGGCGAGCACGAGCAGCAGGATCAGCAGCGAGTCCGACACGTTGCCGCGGCTCAGCAGCACGGTGATGGGCGTGACGGCGAGCACGGCCGCGGCGGTCAGGCCGGCCGCGGGCCCGGCCAGCCGGCGGACCGCCCGGTACAGCACCAGGACGGTGAGCACGCCCTCGACCACCTGCGGCAGGACCAGGGCCCAGATGTGAAAGCCGAAGATCCGCAGCGTCGCGGCCTGCACCCACAGCGCGCCGGGCAGCTTGTCGATGGTGACGGTCCCGGCTGGATCGAACGCCCCGAAGATGAAGTCGTGCCAGCTTTCCGACATGCTGCGGGCCGCCGCGCCGTAGAACGACTCGACGCTGGCGCCGGCCATTCCCCAGCCGTACGCGACCGCCGCGGCGGCGGCGATGGCCAGCAGCGCCGGCCGGGCCCAGGCGGGCTGATCCGCCGGCGAGCGCCACGGCGTCAGGAAACGGCGCCAGCGGGGTGCTCCTGCTGCAGGCCCTGGTGCTGTTTGCGGGATAACTGCCATCCCAGCCCCACCTCCCCAGTATGGCCCTGGGCCTGCGGGGCACGCGCTAGCTGAACCGCCAGCGTGTTGCGCCGTTCGGCTCGTCGGTGCTCAAGCCGGTCACGGCGTCGAAGGTGAACCGGTACAGCGACCACGGCGGCGGGCCCGCGCTCGGCGCGCTGAACGGCGCGGTGAACGCGTCGCCTGCGACCTCGGCCGGCCAGCCGATGTCACGGTAGATTCCGGCTACCCGCGCCAAGGTCGCCTGCTCGGTGACCCGGAGCGCGGTCCCCTCCAGGGTCAGGTCCAGGCCCGGGAGCTTGACCGAGATGGTGCAGGCCGGGTTGGCGGCCAGGTTGCGTGACTTACGCGTGCCGGGCCCGCTGGTGAAGTACAGGTCGCCGTCGTGCCAGACCGCGCCGATCCCCGCGGCGTGCGGGCGCCCGTCCGGCCGGACCGTGCCCAGGAAGAAGCCGGCCAGCGGCCCCCTCGGGCCGAAGGCCAGCAGGTCATAGGCCCGGCTCCAGGGCAGCGCCGGGTTTCCGTACCGGTCCAGGTTGGTGACCTGGATGGGTTGGCGGTCAGTCATGTCGTTCCCCTCAGGCCAGGCTTCGTTACCCGCCGCCGACCACCCCCGGGGCGGCGGCTTCCTGATTATGCAGACGGAGAACCTACGCCGGACTCATCGCCAGAGTTCGCGCAGGCCCCCCGCACCCGGCGAGGGCAGGCCCCCCGCACCCGGCGCAGGCCCCCCCCCGCGCCCGGGCCCGCCAACCTGCCCCCCGCACCCGGCCGCTCCGGCCCGCGGCAGGTGCGGCATACTGCGGGTCATGATGATTGGTGTAGGTCTGGACGCCCGGCTCGGTCTCCCGTTCGACCAGCTGCGGGCGGCCGCGCGGGAAGCGGAAACCCTCGGTTTCGAGAGCCTGTGGACGCCGGCCGGGGGAGTGCCGGACTCCTTCCACATCTGCGCGGCGTGGTCGCACGATACCTCGCTGCGCACCGGGATTTCCGTCGTCCCGGCCGCCCGCATGTGGACTCCGCTGGGCCTGGCGGCCCAGACGGCCACGCTGGCTCAGCTGTCCGCGGGGCGGTTCGTGCTCGGCGTCGGCACGGGAGGCTACGGGCCGGCGTTCTGGGAGTCGGTGGGCCTGCCCAACCGCCCGATCGCGGTGATGCGCGAGTACGTCACCGAGGTCCGTGGCCTGCTGGCCGGCCAGCAGGCCACGGCCGGCGAGATCGTCGCCCGGGCCGGCGGGAGCCCGGGTGCCCCCGGGTGGCCGCGGTCGGCCGCGCTCGGCGTGCGGGATCTGCCGCCGGCCCCGGTGTACCTGGCCGCGCTTGGCCCGCAGATGCTCCGGCTCACCGGGGAAACCGCCGACGGAGCGCTGCTCAACTGGGCCACGCCCGAGCGGATCGCGGTCAGCCGGGAGCGGATCGACGAGGGCGCCGCCCGGGCCGGCCGCGACCCGGGCTCGGTCCCGATGACCATGTACATCCGGGTCTGCATCGATGATGACGTGGCCGCGGCGCGGCAGGCGTTCGGCGAGCAGGTGCTCGGTTACGCCATGGGCCGCCCCGGTATCCCGAAGGACGCGGGCTACCGCGGCCTGTTCGGCCAGATGGGGTTCGATGCCGAGCTGAGCGAGCTGGAGCAGCGCCGGGAGCAGGGTACGGCCATGCCCGAGCTGGTGGCCGCGGCCTCAGACGAGATGCTGCAGGCGGTCGGCTACTACGGTCCGCCGGGCCCGGCGCCGGCCGCGTTCGCGCGGCTGAGCGCGGGGCTGGACGAGACCATCGTCCGGATCATCACCGCCCGGCCCGGCCTGGATCCGGTCCGCGAGGCCATGGCCGCCCTGACGCCGGCACTGATCAGGGGCAACTCCTAAAAAAAGTACTGATCACGTACTCTGGTCTGGGGGATGGGATCGTGGCCCACGAGCCGGAGGATGGTCATGACGGAGGACGCCGCGCCGCGCCAGCGGACCTTCTACCCGCTGGACCGAGACCTGAGTTCCCCGAGCCGCGCCGATGGCATGTGCCCCGCCGCGCAGGCCGCAGGCCGCCGCGGCTGACCGCGGCCGCGCAGACCAGCATGGATCAGCACGCGAACAGGGCGCGCGTGATAGCGCGACGGGCCGTTAACCGGGCTAAAACCGTCTTTGACGAAGATGACATGATCTTCCAGGAGATTCACCAGCGCGACGATAACGGCAAGGATGCCATCCTGGGCCTGGCCTGGACCGGCGCGGACGCCGGGCTGATCGTCTGGCTGCAGATCAAAGGCGGTCAAGAGTGCAAGCTCAAGGGCAAGCCGAACCGGCTGCGTGACATGGACTACCAGTTCAACCATGAGTTCGGCTACCGGCCGGTCGGCGAGGAGGGGCGGCACGTCATACCGATCGACAACCGCCTGCGGCGGATCTGGAGCGACAGCCGGCCGATCTTCGTGCTCGTGCACGACCCGGATGACGAAGAACTGTACTTCGGGAACCTGGCTCGCATGGCGGACCTGGCCGTGCCGGGAGAGACGCAGATCCCGCTGTATCCCGATCTGCGCATCAGGCCGCCGGACCCGACCCTGGAACCGTACGAGCAGAACCGCACCGAGCTGGACCGGTTCAAGGAGGCCGTGCGCGCCGAGGCGCGCTGCCCGATACCTCCGGTGAACCCCTCCGGTTATGGCCTCACCCGGTTCATCAGCTATCCGGACGGCACCATCGGCCCGTCACCTCAGGCCCTTGAGGTCATCCGCCGGGACATGGACAACGAGGTGGCCGACCTGGGCGCGGGCGAACTGTAAGCCCGCGTTGAGGATGTCCACCACGTCGGCCAGGGCCTGGTCGTCGCCGACGTTGCCGGCGAACACGACATAGGGCATGCCGACGGCGGGGGCCGCAGCATCGATGGGGCGCAGCAGTGAGACCATGCCGGGGAACAGCTGGCCGGCCACCTCGGCGCGGCGGATGCCCAGGCCGTACTGGGCCACGTCGTGGGAGGTGATCCCGCCCTTGGCGATGACCCAGGCGGGCCCGGCGGCCAGCGCGCGGCGGACGATCAGCGACAGGGCCGCGGACACCGCGCGGGCGATGGCCAGGCCGTCGGCGGCATCGCGGCCCCGGACCGGGGTGCGGCTGGTGTACAGCAGGACATCAGACCGGCTCAGCCCGTCGGCGACGCGCTCGGCCGCCTCGGCCGCCACCTGATCCGGGCTGGTGATGACGGCGGCGACGTCGAGTTCGACGTCAGCGGTGGCGCGGCGCGCGCGCAGCGCGTCGACCTGCCGGCTGGTCTGGCTGACGTGGGATCCGACCACGATCAGGCCGTGCCCAGGGCGGCGGGGGCCGAGCCAGATGTCCGGGCCGCGAAGCGGTGCCATCGGGTCGAGCCCGGCCAGGGCCCGGACGAACGAGGGCCCGGTGCGGAACAGGAACGACCGGCCGGCCCGTTCGGCCAGCAGCACCCCGCAGGCCACCGCCTCGAGGTCGGAGTACTCGGTGGCGTTGACGACGGCCCAGGCCCCGTCCCGCAGCCCGGCCAGCAGGTCGGCGATCAGGGCCGGCCCGCCGAGCCTGATGTCGGCCAGGCTGATGCTGGCGACCTCGCCCCGGCCGATCCTGCCGCCGCTTTTCTCGCTGATGAAGTCCTTCAGGTCCGACGCCGAATAGCCGAACGCGGCGTCTTTGGCGAACTCGGTCTGGCCGACCGGGATCAGCTGACCGCCGACCCGGGCCCAGTGGATGTCCCCGGCGGTCATCCGCCCGGCCTCCAGGAACGCCGGGACCAGCAGCACCCCGTCGTAGGGGCGCCCGAGCGCGTCCCGGCGGGCGGCCTGCAGCGCCGCCACCTCCGCCATCACATGGCCGCGCAGCGTGGAGTCGCTGCGGCTGACCAGCTGGATCCGCGCGCCCCGCGGCCCGGCCACGGCGATCAGCCCGTCCGCCGCCCGCCTGGTGCGCTCGACCGCGGCCGGCTCAGCCAGGCTGCGCGTATTGGTCAGCACGAAGCAGACCGGGGCGGCGCTGAAGGCGGCCTGGTAGGCGTCCTGCTCCAGCACGGTCACGACCTGAACGCCGTGCACCGCCTGCGACCCGGTCGGGTCATCATCCAGCGCGCCCAGCAGCAGCCCGTCAGCGGCCCGCATCGCGCGGACCGATTCCCGCAGCCGGCCATCATCGGGGAGAGCCGGGGGCAGGCCGGCGAGTACCTCCGCCGCGGTCGGCAGCCGATCGTCCGGCATCGCGCTCTTCCCTCCGTCCGCGGCGGGCTCACGAGCACCGAGATCACTGTATCCCGCGCCCTGCTCCCCGCGAGAAGATCATGTCGTGCCAGAGCCAGAGCCAGAGCGAGAGCGAGAGCCGGAGCGAGAGCGAGAGCCGGAGCCGAGAGCGAGAGCCGGAGCGCGGAGCCGGGCCCGCTGCGGGTGCAGGTACGGGCCGTGGCCGACCTGGCCGCGGAGATCCGCGCGCGGCCGTGCGCCCGGGCGGTCCGGCTGGTCGCGGTGGACGGGCGCGGCCGGTCCGGGAAGTCCACGCTGGCCCGGGCCCTGGCGGCGGCCTGCGGCGGCGCGCCGGTGATCCGGGTCGATGACTTCTTGTACTGGCACGACATCCAGGGCTGGTGGCCCCGGCTGGAACATGAGGCCCTGCGGCCGCTGCTGTCCGGATCGCCCGCCCGCTTCCGGGTCCGTGACTGGGCCGGCGACCCGCTGGGCCGGGGCCTGGCCGGATGGGCCGAGGTCCGGCCCGCTGAGGTCGTGATCGTCGAGGGCATCACCGCCTCACGCCGGGCCATCGCCGCCGATCTGACCATGGCGTTGTGGGTGACGGCGCCCCGGGCGGAGCGGCTGCGCCGCGCCCTGGCCCGCGATGGCCGGGCGCGCCTGCCGTTGTGGATCGAGTGGATGAGCCTGGAAGATGAGTTCTTCGCGCGCGACGATACGGCCAGGCGAGCCGGCCACGTCGTGTGCGGGCACCCCTCCATCCCCTGCGACCCGGCCACCGAGGCCGTCCTGGTCGGCTCGCCCAGCAACCGGGACTGACCCGGCCGGGCTCAGTCCCGGTCACGGGGCTCGAGGAATTCCAGCCTGTTGCCGAAGGGGTCCTCGGTGTAGAAGCGGCGCATGCCCGGGAAGTCATCGTCGAACCGGACCGGGGCGCCCGCGGCCCGCAGCCGTTCGGCCCAGGTGTCCAGATCCTGGACCAGCAGGCCGGGATGCGCCTGGCGGGCCGGGCGGAAGTCCTGCTCCACGCCCAGGTGCAGCTCGATGCCATGACCGCGGAACCAGCAGCCGCCGCGGGCCGCGAGCACGGGCGGCTTGGCCACCTCCGGCAGGCCGAGCACGCCGCCGTAGAAGCCACGCAGCGTGTCCTCGCTGCCGGGCGGGCAGGCCAGCTGCACGTGATGGATCATTCGCGCTCCCCGCAGTTACCTTGACGTCAAGGTACCAGCCCAGTCCGGACGGAAAGGCGGCAGCAATGTCAGTGCCGGGACCGACAATGCGGGCATGAACCTGGCCGGAAACACGGCCCTGGTCACCGGCGGCGCCACCGGGATGGGCGCCGGGATCGCGGAACGGCTGGCGGCCGAGGGCATGCACGTGGTCATTGCCGATCGTGACGAGCAGCTCGGCCCGGAGACAGCCGCCCGGATCGGCGGCTCGTTCGTCCATGCCGACCTGGCCGCCAGCGCCGGGGTCCGCGCCGCCGTCGACGCCGCCTGCCGGCTTCCCGGCCGGGTCGCCGTCCTGATCAACAACGCCGGCGGCGTCGAGGGCCCGTCCTTCCCGGTGGCCGATCCGGCCCAGTGGCAGCTCACCCTGGACCTGAACCTGCGGGCCGTCATGCTCGCGACGCAGCTGATCCTGCCGCCCATGGCCGAGCGCGGCGGCGGCGCGATCATCAACATCGCCTCGGTCGCCGGGCTGGGCACGACCAGCCACGACGCACCCGAGTACGCGGTGGCGAAGGCGGGGGTGATGCGGTTCACCGCCTGCCTGGCCCCGCTGCGCGCCTCGATGGGCGTACGGGTCAACTGCATCTGCCCGGGTCTGGTGGACACGCCGGCTTCGCGCCGGTCGCACGCTCGGATGACCCCGGCTGAGCTGGCTGCCCTCCCGCCGGCGCGCACGCCCGCGGACATCGCCCGGGCCGTCATGAGCTTCCTCGCCGACGACACCATCGCCGGGCGGATCATGGTCTGCCGCGGCGGTGAGCCCGACCGGCTGCTCCCGCTCATCGACTGGCAGACCGCGTTACCGCCGCCGCTGGACCTGGCGGCCGGAACGTGATGTCATCGCGAGTGACGGATACGCGGGAAAGGCGGTGCCATGTCCGAGTCCTATCCCATCCTGAACTCGTTGGTCCTCGAGCGGACCGGGGAGTCCTCGTACCGGGGGCCGAGCGTCCCGTCGGAAACCAGGCCGGTGGTCTTCGGCGGCCAGCTGATGGGCCAGATGATCGTGGCCGCCAGCGCCGCCATGCCCGGCAAGACCGTCCGCTCGCTGCACGCCATTTTCGCCCGGGCCGGCACGGTGGCCGAGCCGGTCGATCTCGAGGTCGACGTCATGCACTCGGGACGCGCGCTGGGCAGCCTCAGCGTCACCGCCCGGCAGGGGGACCGGCTGCTCAGCCGGGGCCTGCTGCTGCTCGACGCCGGCGAGCCCGACGTGATCCGGCACAGCGACCCGAAGCCCGCGGTGGCCGGGCCCGAGGACACCGAGCCGCCGAAGGGCGGCGAGGAGGGCGCCGAGGTGCGCATCGTCGACGGGGTCGACGTGATGACGCCCGAGATCACCGGGCCGCCCGAGCTGCACGTGTGGGCCAGGTTCAGCCACGCGCCGGACGACCAGGCCGTCCATCAGGCCCTGCTGTCCTGGTATACCGACCCGTTCCTGATCGCGGCGGCCATGCGCCCGCACGACGGCATCGGCCAGGCCATGGCCCACGACACGGTATCCACCGGCGTCCTCACCCATACGCTGTCGTTCCACGAGCCGGTAGACGCGACCAGGTGGCTCCTGCTGGCCAACCGCAGCATCGTGGCCGGGCACGGCCGCACCTACGGCATGGGCCAGGTCTTCACCGAGGACGGCCAGCAGGTCGCCTCCTACGTCCAGGACAACATGGTGCGCGCCTTCCGCGACGAGCCGCCGTCCGCGGCCAGGGCACCCTGACCATGTAACCGCCGGCCTCGCGTACAGCGAGCAGGCACCGGCCGTTCGGAAAGTTATTTTTCACCTAACGGCCTATGGTGCCTGCCTGCTGTCCTAGGACGGGGTGCGGCGATGGGGATATTGAGTCGCTGATGTTTGCAAAATAGAGTGCACATGCCGCAGATGCACGCCGAGCAGAGCTTCGGCATCCACCGCAGAACGCCTGCGGACGGCCTCCAGTATCAGCCAGTGTTCGAGGTCAGAGATACTGCCTGCGCCGGGCGTCATGCTGAACACCGCCCGGTATCGCTGCGCCACGTCCCATAGCTGCTCGATCGTCTTGATCAGGCGGGGCATTTTCGTATGTTCGTACCACATCGTGTGGAACTGCCTATCCAGACGCAGCCATTCCCTGTCGCCTGACCCCAGGCCCTCCATCGTCTTGAGCAGATCCGCCGCCTGGTTGATGTCGGATTCGCTGACCCGCGGTACCGCCAGGCTAAAGGCCATTGGTTCGAGCCGCTCCCGCATCCAGTACACTTCCCGCAGGTCAGCGCCGTCCAACGGGGCTACCCGAGCCCCGCGGGCGGGCTCCATCACGACGAGTCCCTCACTGGCCAGGGCGCGCAGGGCCTCGCGCACCGGCAGTCGGCTGACGCCGTAGTGCTCGGCGATGGACAACTGCGAAATCCGCTTACCCGGCGCGAGCTTGCCGAGGAGGATCTGCTCCCGCAGATCGCGTGAGATCGATTCCACGAGTGATCCCTTGGCCGTGCCTTCCCCCGATGTCATCAGCCCTTACCTCTCTCATCCTGCGCGGCGGGTCCGTCGCGCAGTTGGATCCATACTCCTAGAATGGATCCAATACCAGACTTGTAACATCAAATTAACCAGCATAAATCAGGTAAGTCCAGCCCGAACGAAGGCTTGACTGGATCCAATTAGCCGGGATAGCCTCTCCGCAAGCCCCAGCGGCGCGGCACCATCACCGTCCGCGCGTCTGGCGGCCAGAGGCTCGCGGGGATGGGCGGCACGCGAATCTTTTACGGGAGAGCCCGATGAGCAACAGCCCGGCAAGCGGCCCGACTCACCATCCGACGCACCTAGCCGCCCGCGAGGTCTCGTTCTTCGGAGACTTCATCGCAGGCATCACGAACGTTGCCCCGTCGACGAGCATCGCCCTGACCCTCGGTGCCATCATGTCCGTCTCCGGGCTGGCCAGCCCGGCGGTGGTGGTACTGGTCGGGCTGCTGATGCTGTGCATCGCCATCTCATACCACTACATGAACCTGTGGCGGCCCTCGGCCGCGGCCCAGGCGATATGGGCTGCGCGGGCGATCCAGCCCGTCATCGGCCTGGCGGTGGGCTTTGCCGTGCTGCTGATGACTCTTACCGCCAACGTCAGTAACATCACCTTGTTCGGCCCCTACCTGCTCGGGATCATCTATCCCAGCCACCAGAACAACGCCCTGCTGCAGTGGCGTGCACGGCGGTGGCCACCGGGCTGGTGCTGTACATCGCCATTGAAGGCGTGAAGCGGGCGATCCGTTTCCAGACCATCGTGGTATGGATCGAGTACGCGATCATCGTCGCCTTCGTGATTGCCCTCTACGTGGCGGAGTTCACCGGGCACCCCGGCACCACGCACCCGCACTGGTCCTGGCTGCTGCCGTCCACGTCGCCCAGTTACTCGGTCTCATGAACGGCGTTGTCCTCGGCGTTTTCATGTTCGGCGGCTGGGAGGCTTCGTTTACCTCTCCGAGGAGGCACGGACGTCAGGCGGAACCCGGGCCGAGCCGAGATCATTTCAGTAGCGTTCTGCATCGTCTGGTTCGTCATCCTCACGATGGCGATCCAGGCGATCGCGCCGGCCAAGGTCCTGGTCGCTAACGCGGGGAACATCATCGCCTACAGCGCGAGCGTCATCTGGCCGAAACCGTGGTCGAGCATCGTGTCGCTGGCCGTGCTCTCCTCGGTCGTCGCGGTTACCCAGTCGCAGCTGCAGAATTTCAGCCGGATGAGCTTCGGGCTGTCCCGGGAAGGCCTGTTGCCCAAGTGGCTGGCCTGCTGGGCCGCCACCGCACCCCAGCCCTGGCCCTGATCCTTGCTGCGCGACCCCGCACGCGGTGATCATGTACCTGGCAATGCCCCCACGGCAGGCCGATCGCGCTGGTCAGCGGGACTGCCTGCTTCTTGTACATCGTCATCTACGTCGCCTGGCGCTATCGCCTGCATCTGGTACTACCGGCACACGCTGCTGCGCAGCCCGCGGCACTTCATCCTGGCGGGCCTGCTGCCCTTCATCGGCGCGCTGGCTGGTGTACGCGGCGATCACGGCCTTCCCGACGACGCCGCACGGGACCTTGTACCCGTTCATCGTGATGTTCGTCCTGATCTTCCCTGCTGCCGCCCTGGTCAAGTACTTCACCAAGGCGCCGTTCTTCACTCAGCCGCCCCTGACCGCCTGCTGCTCCAGCGAGGCCGAGCAGCCCGAGCCTGAGCTGGTTCAGGCGGGTGCTGAGGCGCGCTTTGACGAGGCAGGCGCCGCCGGTGACATGCCCGATGCCTAGGCTGGCCTGGCCGAGTGCCATCATCACCGGCGGCGCTCAGGGTATCGGGCGGGCCATCGCCCTCGGCTTCGCTCATGAGGGCGCCGATGTCGCCGTCATCGACGTTCAGGAGCAGGCCTTCGGCTGCCAGTTCGCTGCTGCCGCCGAAGCCGCCAGCCAGCGGGGCTTCTACTTCCGCGCCGATGTCGCTATCGACACGGCGGCCGCTGCGGCCGTGACGGCCGCAGCGCAAGCGCTGGGCGGCGTCGACGTCCTGGTCAACAATGCCGGGGTCGTCAGCGAGTACCCCGTCGCCGAGATGCCGGTCGCGGAATGGGATCGCATCATCGCCGTCAACCTGCGCGAGCCCTTCCTGTGTACCCGGCGGTCCTGCCTGCCATGATCGCCCAGAGCCGCGGGAGGATCATCAACATGGCCTCCCAGCTCGGCAGCTGGGAGGCGAGACGATGGCGCACTACAGCGCCAGCAAGGCCGGCCTGATCGGGTTCACCAAGGCGCTGGCCCGCGAGGTCGCACAGCACAACATCCTGGTCAACGCCATCGCGCCCGGGCCTATCGAGACCGAGATGCTGGCCGGTGAATCGCCGCAATGGCGGCAGCGCAAGCTCGCCTCGCTGCCTATAGGGCGCTTTGGCCAGGTGGGGAGGTGGTCCCCACCGCGGTCTTCCTGGCCTCAGACGATTCCTCGTACTACACCGGCAGACGCTCGACCGAACGGCGGCGATGTCACTCTGTAGCGCACGGATTGGTAGCTGACATGTTCTCGCTCGAATCGCGTGTCGCGGTAATCAGCGGCGCGGCATCCGGAATCAGCGCGGCCACCGCGCGTGCCTTCGCGGGTGCGGGCGCCAACCTGGCTCTGGCCTGGTATCCGCCCGACGGCACGATATCGGGCCGGTGGCCGAGGACGTTCGCGCCCTGGGCGCCAAGGCCATCGTGGCCGAAGTCGACGTGCGCGAGCGCCAGCAGGTCCGGCGGCTTGTTGACCGTGCGATCGCGGAGCTCGGCTCCGCGGACATCGTCGTGGCGAACGCCGGGATCGCCCGTCGCGAGCCGCTGCCCGAGAGCGTCTCGGACGACGAGTGGGACCTGATACTGGACGTCAACCTGACCGGCGCCTGCGCTGCTTTCAAGCCGCGATACCCCACATGCGTCAGCGTGGCTGGGGACGGCTCCTGGCCACCACGTCGGTTTCCGGCCCGCTGCAGGCCTGGGTAGAGCACACGTCGTATGCCGCGAGCAAGGGCGGCATCGTCGGCATGATCAACTCTCTGGCCGTAGAGCTCGGTCCCGCAGGGATCACCGTGAACGGCGTCGCTCCTGGAGTGGTGGCCACGCCGCAATCTCTCGATCCGGTGAACTCCCTCGGGCTGGTGGCGTGGCCTGCGAGGCCGACGGAACACCAGTCAGGCGTGTGGGTGAGGCCGACGACGTGGCCGCCGCGTTCGTATACCTCGCCAGCCCCGAGGCCTCGTTTGTCACCGGGCACGTAATCGTGGTCGATGGCGGGCGATGGCTCGCAGGAAGTGATTAGTGAGGTCAGCGTGAGCAAAGATATCAAGTGTGCGATCGGGATCGACATTGACGCCGTGGCCGGCTGGCTGGGTTCCTACGGCGGCCAGGATTCGCCCTCGGACATCCAGCGGGCATGTTCGCGGGGGAGGTCGGCGTCCCCCGCCTGCTGAAATTCCTGGCCCGGGCGGGCATCAAGGCCAGCTGGTTCATCCCGGGACACTCCCTGGAGACGTTCCCCGACCAGGTGCCGCATGGTCGTGGACGGCGGCCATGAGATCGGGGCCCACGGATACTCGCACGAGAACCCCATCAACGATGACCCCGGCCGCAGGAACGCCGGGTCATGGAGCGCAGCATCGAGCTCATCGAGAAGGTGAGCGGGAGGAGGCCGCGAGGCTACGTGGCCCCCTGGTGGGAGATGTCCGACCAGACAGCGGAGCTGCTGCTGGCCAACGGCTTCACGTACGACCACAGCCAGGCCTACCACGACTTCCTCCCGTTCTACGCGCGGGTCGGCGATTCGTGGACGAATATCGACTACGCCAACGACGCCGATGAGTGGATGAAGCCGCTCGTCCGGGGGTCCAACCATAGACCTGGTCGAGATCGGCGGCTAACTGGTATCTCGACGACCTGCCGCCGATGATGTTCATCAAGAACTCTCCGAACAGCCACGGTTTCGTCAACCCCTCGGCACCTGGAGGAGATGTGGCGTGATCAGTTCGACTGGGTATATCGCGTAATGGACTACGCCGTATTCGCCGCTCACCATCCATCCGGATGTGAGCGGGCGGCCGCAGGTGCTGCTGATGCTGGAACGGCTTACCGAGTACATCAGCGCTCATGATGGTGTCAGCTGGCAGACCATGGACGAGATCGCCGAGGACTTCAGGGCGCGGTACCCGCGGGAGGCAGGCACGTGAACCGCCTTCCGCGGGTGGCCGTCTTCGCGCTCGGGGGGACGATCGCGAGCTCGGCCGGTTCCGGCGAGGCCGCAGTCGTGCGGATCACCGGCCCCGAGCTGCTGGGACGCGTGCCGGAGGCCAGAGCGATCGCGGACATCGAGGTTCACACGCCCGCAATGGTGCCATCGGGCGATCTGCGGCTGCCGGACCTGTTCCAACTGCGGTCCCTGGCCGAAGCGGCGGTCGGGTCCGGCGTGGACGGGTCGTCGTGACTCAGGCGACCGACACGCTCGAGGAGACTTCATACGCGCTGGAGCTGCTCACCGCGCTCGACGCGCCGATCGCGTTCACCGGTGCGATGCGCAACTCTAGCCTTCCCGGCTCGGACGGCCCGGCCAACCTGCTCGCGGCCATCCGCGTAGCGGCCAGTCCTCAGGCACGAGGACTGGGCACCGTGGTGGTCTTCAACGACGAGATCCACGCCTCCCGGCACGTCCGCAAGGCTCACACCAGCTCCACCTCCACGTTCGCCTCGCCTGGCATCGGTCCCGTCGGCTACGTCAGCGAGGACCGCGTGCGGATCCTCATGCGGCCAGCCTGCCGTTTGCACATCCGCGTGCCTGACGGCGCCGCCCGATGTGCGCATCGGACAGCTGACGGTCTTTTTCGATGATGACGGCCGAGCCATCGAGGCGGTCCCCGCACTGGGCTACGACGGTCTCGGCGCTGGCCGCCTTCGGCGGCGGTCACGTGCCGAGCTGGATCGTGCCGATCCTGGCCAAGGTGACGGAAGAGATTCCCGTCGTGTTCACCTCGCGAACAAACGCGGGGAGGGCCTGCGGAAGACCTACGCCTATCCCGGCTCGGAATCCGATCTCATTTCCCACGGCTGGTCCCGGCGGTCAGCGTCGGCACCTCGCATGCCACCGTCCTGCTTCGCCTGCTGCTGATGGCGGGCATCGGGCGCGACGCGCTCCCGTGTGCTTCGAACAGGCCAGTAACCCCCGTGGGCTCGTCACCCTCCCGCCGGTGATGACTGATGCCGCCATCCGGCAAGCGCCCGCCCGGGCCGCGGCAGCGGGCGGGGCCTGCGGCTCGAGGCCATCATGGCGGAGCCGATCGACGGCCAGTACAAGGCGTTCCCGGTCGCCGACCAGCCGGTGCGGATCGGCGACGCGGGCGAGCAGGGCTGGAACGCGCTGCAGCCGCCGTTCTCCACCCCGGTCATGGTGCTCAAGGATCGGGCCCTGCAGCACAACATCGACCTGATGGCGGACTACTGCTCGGCGCGCGCGGTGAGCCTGGCGCCGCACACCAAGACCCCGCTGTCCCCGCAGATCGCCGCTCGCCAGCTGGCCGCCGGAGCATGGGCGCTCACGGTCGCCGACGTGCACCAGGCCAGGGTCCTGCGCTCGGCCGGCGCGCAGCGCCTCTTCGTCGCCAACGAAGTGACCGACGCCGCCTCGGCGGCGTGGCTCGCGCGCGAGCTCGATCGCGACCCGGGCCTGGAGATGTACTGCCTCGTCGACTCCTGGGCCGGGGCCGCCCTGCTCGACCGGCACCTGGCCGACGCCGGCTTCCGCGGCCGCCTGCCCGTCCTCATCGAGCTCGGCATCCCAGGCGCCCGCTGCGGGTGCCGCAGCGTGGCCGAAGCGGTGGATCTAGCCGCCAGGGTCGCGCCGCTGCCGCACCTGCGGATCGCCGGGGCCGAGGCGTACGAGAATCTCTTTCCGCCCGGTACCGCCGAGCAGACGATCGGCCAGGTGGATCAGCTCCTTGACGCCTGCGTGACCTGGTCACCACACTCGACGGCGAGGGCCTGTTCAGCCAGGCAAAGGAGATCCTGGTCAGTGCCGGGGGCAGCATGTGGTTCGACCGGGTCGCGGCGAAGCTCACCGGATCGTGGGCGCTGTCCCGCCCGGTCCGTACCGTGGTCCGGGCCGGGTCCTACGTCACCCATGACGTCGCGGACTACGAGCAGTTCTCGCCGCTGGCCGCCCGGTCGGGCGGCCCGCCGCGGCTCGAGCAGGCCCTCGAACTGTGGGCCGCGATCCTTTCCCGGCCCGAGCCCGGGCTGGCGATCCTCAACTTCGGCAAGCGCGATGCCGGACACGACCAGGGACTCCCGGTTCCTTTCGCCGCTCGCACGGCCAGCGGGCGGCTGACCTGGACCCAGCCCGGCACGAGGTGCTCTCCCTCAATGACCAGCACGCCCGCCTGCGCCTGCCCGCCGATTCCCCGCTCGCGGTCGGGGACCTGGTCGGCAGCTACATCTCCCACCCGTGCACCTCGTTCGACAAGTGGCGGCTGGTTCCGCTGGTCACCGACGCGTACCACGTCATCGGGGCGGTGCGGTCCTACCTGTACCCGCGCGCATCAATCCTCGTTCCGGCTCGGAGGTTCACGGCTATGACTACACCGACCATCGACATCACCTGTGACCTCGGCGAAAGCTTCTGGATCTACAAGATCGGCCGCGACGATGAGGTCCTGCCGTACATCAGCACGGCCAACGTCGGCTGCGGCTTCCACGGCGGCGACCCCACCGTGATGCGCGCGACGGTGCGCCTGGCCAAGCGCACGGGTCGCGGTCGGGGCCCACTTCGGATATCACGACCTGCGCGGATTCGGGCGCCGCTGGATCACCATGGACAAGGAAGACCTCATCAACGACATTCTTTACCAGATGGGCGCCCTCCAGGCGATCTGCCGCGTCGAGGGCGTCGAAATCACCCACGTCAAACCGCACGGCGCCCTCGACGACATGGCCGCCCAGGACCGGGACATCGCCGCCGCCATCGTTGAGGCCGTCGGCCTGTTCGATGATCGCCTGCCCATCTACACCGTCTGGAACGCCGAGACGCGGCGCCTGGCCGAGCGGGCCGGGATCCCCACTGTGCTGCAGGTCTACGTGGATCGTGGCGTGACCGACGAAGGCGTCGAGATCGCCGGATATCACCTTGACAACGTCGGCGGATCCATCGAGGCCGCGCTCAGCCGGGTCATTACCGCCGTGAAAACCGGGAAGCTGGCCTCGGAAAACGGGCGGCTCCTGGACTGGGAGGCCAACAGCGTCTGCTTTCACGGTGACGGGGCCGACGCTCTCAGCTACGCCACCAGACTCCCGGCCATGCTTGGGAAGCAGGCCTGTCCATCCAGGTGCCTTATGCCCGCACCGCCGGCTGAGGGACTCCGCCTCTCCTGGTGCGGGGAGAGCTACGTGAGCATCCGCCTGTTCGACCACGTCGATATCTGGTCGGTGGCCGGAGTGCTCCGCCTGCAGCGGCAACTGGCCGAATCCGACATCGCGGACGTCATCATCGCCATGGTGCCCGGCTGGACCACGCTGCTGCTCTGGCTGGATGCCGACGCCGCGGATCCCGCGGCCGTCGAGGAGGCCATCGGCACCGCCGCTTCGGCCGGGGCGCAGCGTGCTGTCGAATTCGAATCCAGGATCATCACCCTCCCGACCGTCTACGCCCCCGACGCAGGTCCCGACCTGGAGTTCGTCGCGAAGGTCAACGGCCTTACCGTGCCCGACACGGTGGAAAGGCTGCAGGCCGCGCAGTTCGCCGGAATGGTCAGCTTCTCGCCTGGGATGGCGAACTGCATGTGGGTCGACAGCTCTCGCGCGCTGACCGCTCCCAAGTACTGCAGTCCCAGACCACCACGCCGCCCGGCACGGTCGGGCTGGGCGGATCGAGCATCAGCCTGTACTCGGTCGCGACCCCCGGCGGATTCCAGATGGTCGGCCCGCTGGCGGTGCCGATTTACCAGCCGCGGCCGACCCTGCCCGCGTTCGGCGACCGCCCCACCCTGCTCCATCCCGGCGACCGGATCGTGCTTGCGGCCGTCGACCCGGACGCCTCGACCGTAATCGCCGAGCAGGTCGCCCGCGGCACTTACCGCTATGCCATCGAGCCCGGCTGGTGCCGTGTCGCTGACGGGGAGCTGACGTGGACGTGATGCTGGTCCAAGATCCCGGGCTGAGCTCGACGCTGCAGGACCGCGGCCGGCGCGGGGGCCTCGAGTCGGGCATCCCGCCCGGGGGCGCGGCTGATGACTACGCCTACCGCCTCAATTGCCTTGTGCTCGGGAACCCGGCCGGGGCAGCCGTGGTCGAGCAGGTCCTGAAGGGCGGCCGGTATCAGGCCCTGGCCCCGGTCACCGTCGCGCTTACCGGTGCCGACCTGGCGCCGGCGGTGAACGGGACGACCATCCCGCTGGCCACCCCGATAATCCTGAAGCGGGGAGACCTGCTGGAAACCCGCGTGGCGCGACGCGGGTGCTTCGGGTACCTGGGAGTGGCCGGGGGAGGCCTCGCCGGTACCCGCGTATTCGGCAGCGCCTCCACCTACCTCGGCGGCCAGCTCGGCGGCCTCGACGGCCGGGCGCTCAGGGCCGGCGACGTACTCGGCCTGGATTCCGGCCCGGCCGCGCCCGCCCCGATGGTGGCGGCGCCCGCTGAGCACGCCTACCTGTGCGGCCCGCCCAGCCAGCTGCGATTTACCCGAGGCCCGCAGGAGGAGTACTTCGGCGACGCCGCCTACGCGGCGTTCACCACTGAGCTCTACACTGGTGTCACCGCGCAGTAACCGGGTCGGCTATCGCATCGACGGAGCCTGCCCTGCCGTGCGGCCCGTCCCGCGCACCAAGGACACCGGTTCCGGCCCCACCGACATCATCGAGGAGGGAAATCCGGTCGGCGCGATACAGATCGCCGGCGGGAACGAAATCATCTGCCTGGGCCGGGACTGCGGCACCAGTGGCGCGTACGCCAAGATCGGCTGTCTCATCGGCGCCGACGTCTCCCGCCTGGCGCAACTGGCACCGGGAAGCCAATTCCGCTTTACCGAGGTCAGCCCCGGCCAGGCCCGCACCATCCGTACCGAGGCCGACGCCGTCCTCCGCCAGGTGGCCCAGCGGGCTCGAGCCACCTCCTGTCTCACCTCGATATGACCTGCGCGCGAGAGGAAGAAAATATTGAACCGCCCTCCCCACCTTCTGTTCAGCGACTTCAACGTCGGCCGGTCCGCTGAGGTATCCATCGTCGGCGGCGAAGGCGTTCACTTCCTCCTTGCCGACGGCCGCCGCGTCATCGACGGCTCCGACACCGGAGCGGCGCTCGGCCACGCCCATCCCGACATCGTCGCGGCCATTCGACGCCGCCGCCGACGCTCCGATCGTCAATGACGGCTGGTACTACGGCGACCGGGAGGAAGCGGTCGGCGAGCTGGCCGCGATCGCCTTCCCCGACGACCCCGACCTGGTCGGGGCGGTCCGGTTCTGCATGAGCGGAAGCGAAGCCAACGACCTGGCCCTCTCCCTGGCCCAGGCGCTTACCGGCCGCAAGGTCCTCGTCACCCGCGAGCGCGCCTACCACGGCGGCTCAGGGCTCTCCCGCGAGGTCACCGTGCAGCCGCAGTGGCATGGCGGCTTGTCGAGCGCCAGCGGAGGCTGCCAGCCTGTCCCGCGCAGCACGCCAGTGCGTCAGCTGCCCAAGCCCAACGGCGCGCGCATCTGCGGCGCCCAGCCGGACCTGTCCCCCGACGAACTGACCGCCGCCGCCGCTGATGCCCTCGCCGAAGCGGCGTGCGTCATCATCGACTACAGCCAGGGCGGCGTCTATCACTCCGCGCCGTACCAGGACGCGGTCGCGGCCGCCGCGGCCGCGGCGGGTGCGCTGTGGATAGCTGATGAGGTCGTCACCGGATTCGGACGCACCGGCTCGTGGTTCGCCTTCCAGCAGGGAACCACCCGGCCCGACATCGTCACTCTCGGCAAGCCGCTCGCCGGTGGCGCATGTCCCGCCGGCGCCGTGGTGCTCTCCCGCGGCGTCGCCGGCCAGCTCGACGACAAACGCTGGCAGACGTTCAGCACCTTCCGCGGGCACCCCATCATGATCGCCGGGCCTGCGCGCGCACCTGCGGGTCCAGGAACGGGACGGGCTCGCTGAACACGCTCGGGAACTTGACCGCGTGTTCGCTACGGGCCTGGCTGAGATCGCGACCCGGCATCCGTCGGTCGCCCGGATCGACGGGCGCGGAACCCACTGGACCATCGAGCTGCACGGGCCAGACTGGCGCGAGTGGTACGCGGATGTCCCGGAGGCGCCCGTCGCGGCCCGGGTCGCGTCGGCCGCCCTCGAGGCCGGCGCGCTGATCGGCACCAGCGGCGAGCAGACCTCGCTCTTCCTGGCGCCGCCCTTGATCATCGAGGAAGACAGCGCACTGCTCCTGCTGGCGGCGCTCGACTCTGGCCTGGCCGTTGCCGACGCGGAGCTCTGACGGGCGCAGCTCGACGGCCCTCAGCGCTGACATGCACCGCTGTTCCCTCTGCCCGCCCCCCTCGGCTGTGGAACCGGAGTTCCGCTTCTGTTAATCTGCTAGCGGAAATCAGGTTCCGCTTACGTGGAGGTGCGGATGGCCGGGGTTCGGCAGCGGGCGCACTATCAGGTCACGTTCGCCGTCCTCGCGGTGGGGGTCGCGGCGTATGCGCTGCTGCAGTCGCTGGTCATCCCGGTGCTGACCACCGTGCAACATGAGCTGCACACCACGCAGGACGCCGTGACCTGGGTGCTGACCGCGTATCTGCTGTCGGCGTCGATCTGCACCCCGATCCTGGGCCGGGTCGGCGACATGATCGGCAAGGAGCGGGTCTTCGTCATCGCGCTGGGGGCGCTGGCGGCCGGATCGCTGCTGGCGGCGATCGCCCCGTCGATCGGGGTCATGATCGTGGCCCGGGTCATCCAGGGCGCCGGCGGCGGCATGCTCCCGGTCGCGTTCGGGATCATCAGGGATGAGTTCCCGGCCGCGAAGGTCGCGGGCGCGGTCGGTGCGCTGGCCGCGCTCACCGCGGTCGGCGGCGGCCTCGGGATCGTCCTGGCGGGCCCGATCGACGAGGCGCTGAACTATCACTGGCTGTTCTGGCTGCCGATGATCCTCACCATCGTGGCCGGCATCTCAGCGGTGCTGTTCGTGCCCGAGTCGCCGGTCCGCGCGCCCGGCCGGATCAGCTGGCCGCCGGCCGTGCTGCTGTCGGGGTGGCTGGTCGCGCTGCTGGTCGCGGTCAGCGAGGCACCCAGCTGGGGCTGGGGCTCCGCCCGGGTCATCGGCCTGCTGGCCGCCGCGGTGGTGCTGGCCGCGGGCTGGATCCTCGCGGAGCTGCGCGCGCGCACGCCGCTGATCGACATGGCCATGATGCGGCGCACGGCGGTGTGGACGAACAACCTCGTCGCGCTGCTCATCGGCCTCGGCATGTACGCGACGTTCGCCTTCCTGCCCGAGTTCGTGCAGACGCCGCCCAGCGCCGGGTACGGGTTCGGCGCGAGCATCACCCGATCCGGGCTGCTGCTGCTGCCCTCGTCGGTCACCATGTTCCTCACGGGAATGTTCGCGGGCCGGCTGGCCGCCCGGCTCGGCGGCAAGGTGCTCGTGGTCACCGGCTGCCTGATCGGCGCCCTCTCGATGGCGATCCTCGCCTTCGCGCACCAGTACGAGTGGCAGATCTACCTGGCCAACGCGCTGCAGGGAATCGGCTTCGGCCTGGCCTTCGCGGCCATGTCCGCGCTGGTCGTCGCCGCCGTGCCGCCGTCCCAGACCGGCGTGGCCAGCGGCATGAACGCGAACATCCGCACCATCGGCGGCAGCATTGGCTCGGCGGTGATGGCGAGCATCGTCACCTCGCACCTGGAGCCGTCCGGCCTGCCCACCCAGGCCGGGTACACGATCGGGTTCGCGGTCATGACCGCGATGCTCGTGCTGGCCGCGCTGGCCGGCCTGCTGATCCCCGCGATGCGGCGCCCGGGGCGGCCCGGCGAGCCGGAGCAGGCCGGGGAGCCCGTGACCTCGGCCGGCACGCTGGCTGATTACAAGCCCGTGACCGGGTCGGCCAGGAGGAGCCAGGATGGGTAGCCAGCCGTCCTGGCCCGCGCTCGAGCACCCGGCCCGGGCCCCCCGCCGCGACGCGGTGCAGAACTACCACCGCATCCTCGACGCCGCCCGCGAGCTGTTCGCCGAGTCGGGCGCCGACGCCGGCATCGAGGACATCGCCGCCCGGGCCGGCGTGGGCATCGGCACCGTCTACCGCCGGTTCGCCAGCAAAGACGCCCTGGTCGATGAGCTCGTGCGGCTCGCCACGGCGGAGATAACGGCCGCCGCTGACCTGGCCCTGGCCCGCGCTGACGGGCACGGGCTCGAGGAACTCCTGCGCGTGATCGGCCGGTCGTTCGCCGACCACGCCCGCTACGCCGACCTGATGTTCAACCGGCCGGCCGACCCTGAGGCCTCGCGGCGGATACGCGCCGCGGTCGAGGCGCTCACCGCGCGCGCCGCGGCGGCGGGCACCGTGAATCCCAGCGTCGCGGCGAGCGACGTCATGGCCCTCATCTGGGCCATGCGCGGCGTCGCGCAGGCCACCGGCGAGGTGGCCCCGACGGCCTGGCCACGCTACCTCGACATCCACCTGGCCGGCCTGCGGGCCGAAGGCCCGCTCAGCAGCGTGCCCGCCATGACCGCCGCCCAGCTGGCCCAGCTCTCCCCGCCCCCGCCGCGGTAACCACTCCCCGCAGCACGCCACCCAGCACCACTCCCGCAGTAGCCAAATGAGAGCGGCTCTGTAATGGCTCTTATGGGCACAGAGTCACTCCCATCCGGTTCCAGGAACCAGGTTCCACGAACCACGAACCACGAAAGCCCCTCAGAGCACTCCCGCCGCCCGCAGCTCATCGATCTGCGCGCTGCTCAGCTTCAGGATCTCGCCGAGCACGTAATCGTTGTCCTGGCCGTAACTCGGGCCCGAGCGGTCCATCCGGCCGCCGATGTAGGCCGGGGTCTCGCGACAGCTTGGTCGGATGCTCCTTGACCGGCCAGACGCCGATCTCGGCCTGCCGGAGCTCGGGCAGCCAGCCGAGGTGCGCCAGCTGCGGGTCGTGCTCGTAGCGGTCCTCCGCCGTCTGGCACACCCCGGCCGGGACACCCCGGCTCTGCAGTTCCGTCATCAGCGCGTACCCGTCCCGGTCCTGCGTCGCCGCGCCGACCACCGCGTCGAGCTCGTCCTGGTTCGAAAGCCGCCGCGGCAAGGTGGCGAACCGCTCGTCCGCCGCCGCGGCCGCGAGACCGAGCACGTCGGCCACCGCGAGCCACTGGTCCTGGGTGAACGCCGCGATCGCGATCCACCGGTCCTCGCCTGCCGTGCGGTAGGCGCCGTGCGGCGCGGCGGGCTTGTACGGCGACCGGTTCCCGTACCGCGACCACCGGCGGCCGTTGACCGTGTAGTCCAGGATCGACGTGCCGGTCAGGTACAGCCCGGTCTCGCCCTGCGAGGCGTCGATGTGACAGCCCTGGCCGGTCACGTTGCGCCGGTACAGCGCGGCCAGCATGGCCACGGCCATGTTGTAGGCCCCGAACCAGTCCAGGTAGGAGTAGCCGATCCCGGCGGGCGGGAACGGCTCGGGCAGGCCCGACATCTCGCTGAGTCCCGTGATGGCCGCGGCGGTCGGGCCGTAGGTGCGGGCCCGCCCGTACAGGCCCGCCTCGCCCAGGCCGCTCTGCTGCACGTAGATGATGCTGGGGTTCAGTTCCCTGAGCTTGTCGTAGCCCAGGCCCATGCGGGTCATCGTCCCGGGCGAGAACCCCTCGATGACCATGTCCGCGTCCCGGATGAGGTCCTCGAGGATCTCCCGCCCGCGGGGCTGCCGCAGGTCCAGGGACAGCCCGAGCTTCCCGGCGTTGATCTCCATGAACGACCCGCACCGGTCCGGCGATTCGACCGGGGGCGGCGGGATGGGCCCGGTGGCGCGATCGCGTTCCTCGCGGCCGCCCGGGGGGCACGCCCCGATGGCCGCGGCCCGCATGCCGTCCAGGTGGCTGACGTGCTCCACCTTGATGACCTCGGCGCCCATGGCCGCGAAGTACCGGCCCGCACCGGCGCTGGCCAGCATCCAGCTCAGATCGACGATCCGGATATCGGACAGCGCGAACGGCTTGCCGTGCCTGCTGACCAACGGAGCCTGGCTCGCGCGCTCGGAAACATGGACGCGGGGGCGGGGCTGCGGCGGCGTGACCCATTCGGCCAGCAGGTCGGCGGTGTGCTCGCCCACCATCGGGGCCCGGCGCCGCCCGCGCCACTGCATGCCCTCGGTCAGCCACTTCGCGCCGGTGTAGACGAACGTCTCGTCCAGTTCGTCGTGGTAGACCTCGAAGAACGCGTCCCGCATCTGCCAGTGTTCCTCGCTGATGTTCTCCTCCGGGCGGCGCAGCGGGGCCCAGGGCATGCCGTACCCCTGCGCGTCGCGCCACAGGTCGCGGTCGAACATCAGCCGCGAGATGAGCTTGTCGGTGCGCACCGGAGATATGGTCCGCGGCTTCGGCGGAGAACCGGTGGTCGCCGTCGTACTTGGGGTCCTCCAGGTCGCCCTGCATGCCGTGGTCCTTGAGCAGCGCCACCGTCCCGGCCCAGGCGTTCACGCCCACCCCGCCCCGGCCGAACGCCCGGTACGGGAGCAGGTAGCGGCCGTCCTTCGTCATCGCCAGCGCCGACCCGGTGACACTGGTCGAGGAGTGCCGGCAGGTCAGGCGCTGGTGCGGCTGGGCCAGGAACACCCAGTCCGGCAGGTCGGTCTCGGTGTTCTTGCTGACCGCGTCGTGCACGCTGGTCGTCATGCGCTGGCCCTGGCCGGAGGACAGCCGGTAGTTCAGCGCGCCCAGGATGGCCATGACGGTCATCTCGCCCGCGATGTGGTAGGACTGCCACATCTGCGGCGCGACCGGCGGGGTCTCGTAGAAGCCGGCCGGGTCGGGATCGTAGCCGCAGTTCAGCATGATCCCGCCCAGGGCCAGGTGGATCAGGTCGCTGGCGGCGTAATCGGCCCACGGCCCGGTGTCGCCGAACGGCGTGATCCGCGCCCAGATCAGCCCGGGATTGTCCACCGAGACGTTGTCGTACCCGATCCCGCGCCCGGCCAGGTAGCCGCGCGGCCGGGTGTCGACCACCACGTCGGCCGTCCCGGCCAGCCGGGCGAACGCCTGGCGGCCCTCGGCGGCGTCCAGATCCAGCACCACCGACCGCTTGCCGAGGTTGTAGTGCCAGAAGTACAGGCTGCGGTCGGGGTCCGGCTCGTCGTGGTAGAACGGCCCGAACCTCCGGGTGGCCTCGCCGCCGGGCGGCTCGACCCGCACCACATCCGCCCCGAGCCCGGCCAGCACCTTGCCGCAGTACTCGCCGAGCTCGTCGCCGATCTCCAGGACCCGGATCCCGCCCAGGAAGCCGGCGAAGTCATCGGTTTCGGTTTGGCCAGGCATGGCTCGCCGCCTTCGGTCCAGGGCTCACAGAACGGGAGTTTCGGCAGGCCGACCTGCTCGAACCACGGCAACGCCGCCCGGGCTGGTCAGCCGGGTTGGACACCTTCATCCTCCCGAGGTCGACAGTGCCGATTCTGACCAACATGACCGGGTTCGGCAATAGTGAAACGTCAGGTCCCTGGATATCCGCGGCCGCCGAGGCCCGGCCCGGCCCTCGGCGTAGAACGTGTTCTGCCTGATGGAGCGGATGCTCGCCGTCCCCGCGGCAGGGCGGCGGGCGCCCCGCGGGCGCCGCCTCGCCGCAGGCCGGCCGCGGCCCGCGGCCGGCCAGCGGCGATGTCGCGCTCGTATTCCCACGTCAAAGCCGGTGTGCGGAAGCCGGGGGCGCGGCCGTCGCCGAAGCCGGCCCGCCCGGCGCCGCACCCGCACCCGGCCCAACGGCCAAGTTACCAACGAGTACTAAATGTCCGCGCAATAGAGGGTTGACACGCAAAGTTCCAGAAACGATTCTGGTCTGGACCCGGAGGGTTCGCCGTCAGCACGGCTTGCTGCCCGGGGCCTCCGAAGGAGGACCGCATGACCACATCGGTCGGCCCCCTGCACGGTTACCGGGTCGTTGACCTCGCGGACGAGACCGCCGCGCTGTGCGGGAAGATGTTCGCTGATCTCGGCGCGGACGTCGTCAAGGTGGAACCGCCGGGCGGCTGTCCCACCCGGAGCATCCCGCCGTTTCTCGACGAGGGGGCCGGGCCGGACCGCAGCTGCTACTTCCAGGCCCTGGCCGCCGGGAAGCGGTCGGTGACGCTCGATCTCGCAGCACCCTGAAGGACGAGAGCTGCTGGCCCGTCTGGCCGACCGCGCCGACTTCCTCGTCGAGTCGTCTCCGCCTGGTTACCTGGACCACCTCGGCCTTTCCTACCAGGCGCTCGCGGCGCGCAACCCCAGGCTCATCTACACCTCGGTGCGGCCGTTCGGCGATCGCGGGCCGGGCGCGGCGTGGCGCGCCGCCGACATCGTCGGCTGGGCCGCGAGCGGGATGATGGCGCTGATGGGCGCGCCGGGGCGGCCGCCGCTGCAGGTCAGTGTCCCGCAGGCCTGTTTTTTCGCGGGCGCGGAGGCGGGCGTCGCGAGCATGCTGGCGCACCTGGACCGCGAGCGGTCCGGGCAGGGCCAGCAGGTCGTGATCAGCCTGCAGGCCGCGGCGGCCGGAGCACTGAACACCGAGACGGCGTTTCCCGTCCTGGAGGGGCGCTCGATGGCGCGCAACGGCCCGACCCCGGCCTTCATGCCGCGGGCCGGCCAGTACCTCTACAAGTGCGCCGATGGGCATGTCCAGCTGACCGTCAACGCCGGCATCTTCCTGGCCACCACCATCGGCCTGCTGGAGTGGGCGAAAGAGCTCGGGCCGCTGCCCGAGCCGGTCGCCGCGATCGACTTCGCCGGGTGGACGCCGGACCGGCAGCGCGCCCAGGACCCGGAGCTCATCGCCGAGATGACCGCCTGCGAGAGCGTGATCGCCGGCCTGCTCGCGCGGCTGACCAAGGCGGAGATCATGAGCCGGACCCACGCCCGGGGCTGGGCCATCGCGCCCGTCAACACGGCGGCGGACATCGCACATGACGAGCAGCTGGCCGCGCGGGACTATTTCCAGCGGGTCGAGCATCCCGGCCTGGACCGCAGCCTCACTCTGATCGGGCCGTTCGCGAAGCTCAGCGAGACCCCGGCTCCCGCCGACGCGGCGCGCGCCGATGCTCGGCGAGCACAACGCGGACATCCTGCAGGGCGAGCTCGGCCTCAGCGGGGAGGAGCTCGCCGCCTTGGCGGCGGCCGGCGTGATCGGCCCGGCACGACAGATTCGTTCGGCAGGCCAGGGCGCGGGAACACGGGGAGCGGGCCGGTGACCGGGGTCGCCGAGGGGCTGCGAGTGCTCGACTTCACCTGGTTTGCGGTGGGCCCGGTCACCACGAAGTACCTGGCCGACAACGGCGCCGAGGTGATCAAGATCGAGTCGCGCGCGCGCCCGGACGGGCTGCGGCTGGCGGCGCCGTTCAAGGGAGATCCCAGCCTCAGCCCCAACCGGAGCCAGTACTTCGGGAACTACAACTCCTCCAAGAAGAGCGTCAGCATCGACATGAGCACGCCGGAGGGCCGGGACCTGATCCGCGGGCTCGTCCCGCATTGCGACATTGTCGCCGAGAGCTTCCGGGTCGGGACCATGGCCAAGTGGGGCCTGGGCTACGACCAGCTGCGCGAGCTCCGTCCGGACCTCATCTACCTGGCCACCTGCCTGCAGGGCCAGACCGGCCCGAGGGCCGGGTACGCCGGGTTCGGCACGCAGCTGGCCGCCATCTCCGGCTTCTACAGCGTGTCCGGGTACTCGCCCGACGAGCTCACCCCGGTGCACGGCCCGTATACCGATTTCGTCGCGCCGAGATTCTCGTGCTTCGCGCTGCTGTCGGCCATCGACCACCGCCGCCGCACCGGCGAGGGCCAGCTGATCGACATGTCCCAGTACGAGGCGGCCCTGAACTTCCTGTCCCCGGCGATCACCGACTACTTCGCCACGGGCCGGGTCGCGCAGGCCGCCGGGAACCGCTCGGACCGGTACGCGCCGCACGGCGCCTACCGGTGCCGTGACGACGCCGCGGGCGAGCGCTGGGTGGCCCTCGCCGTCGCCGGCGATGAGCAGTGGCGGGACCTCCTGCGCGTGCTCGGGGACGACGCGGGCCTGTCGCTGTTTCCCGGGCACGCCGACCGCCTGGACCGGCGCGACGAGGTCGACCAGTACGTCGGCGGCCTGGTCGCCGGACGGGACGCGGCCGAGCTGACCGTGGGCGCTGCAGCAGGCGGGAATCTCCGCCTACCCGGTGCAGAACTGCGCGGACCTGCGCGAAGACGAGAACCTCCGCGCCTGGGGGTTCTTCCGCGATCTGGACCAGTCCGAGGCCGGCCCGATGCCCTACGACGGCTTCGCCTACCGGCTGGACCGTACGCCGGGCCACCAGAGCGCGGCGCCCAACCTGGGCGAGCACACCGATGAGGTGCTGTCCGGCCTGCTCGGCCTCAGCGCGGCCGAGATCGGCCGGCTCCGCGACGCGAAGATCCTCTACTGAAGGTCCTCTACTGAGGCCGGGGGGCGGCCAGGTCGTCGTCCGGGAACAAGCCCGGCACGTTCAGCAGATGGCCGCCCACGCGTATCTCGAACCGGGCCTCGGCCGCCGAGCAGACCCCGGCCAGCCACCGCTGGTTGGCGGCTGAGAAGACGTTGTGCACGATCAGCAGCCGCCGGTGCTGCTCGCCGCGCAGCGGGCGTCCGGCCACCGCGACTTGCTGAAGAATCTTCAGGTGAAGATCGCGAACCTGGAGAATGACCTGCCGGTAATCGGCTCTCGTGTCGGTCAGGACTCTGGCCATGCTCGCCGTCAGCTTCTGGTTGCGCTGCCCGGTCCGGAACTCGCGCAGCAGATGGCTGGTCACGCGTTCGGCCGGGGTAGCCCCGTCCGGCGTCTCGTCGGCGACCCGCCGCAGGGCGTTCTCGTAGCGGCCCACCGCGATCGCCAGCAGCACGTAGTCCTTAGCCGGGAAATACCTGTACAGGGTGGCGAGCGACACATCCGCGCGCTGCGCCAGCTCCTTCATCTGCAGCAGGTCTTCCCCGCCCAGGGCGAGCATGGCCGTGGCCGTGGCCAGGATGCGGTCGTAGCGCCCGTGCTGTGCTGGCGTGGAGGGAAGTGCGGGCACCATCGGCTGGCGGAGCGTCTGAGTCGTTCTCATCAAGAGAGATTCTACCCAAGAGGCCACGCCACCTGCCGTCTTGCCTCCGAGCCAGGCTCGATCGTGTGACCATAAGGCTCCGCCGGACGGTCACCGTCAGGCGGAGCCTGACCCCTCGCCCGCAGGCCCGGGAGGCCGGCCCGGCCGCCGGGCCGGCCTCCCGCTGTGGCCGTGTGTGCGGGAGGCCGGCTGCGGTGTGGGCCGCGGCTAGCGGGCCAGTTCCTCCAGCGCGCGGCGGCGCTGGCGCTTGCCGAACAAGGCGATCAGGAGGGCCGGGAGGAGCGCGCAGGGGATCGTGACGAACACGAAGAAGCCCCCGGGCGAGGCGACCGTGAAAAGCTGCCCGGCGATCAGGACGCCGCCCCAGGCGCCGAGGTGGCCGATGCCGTCGGTCCAGCCGGTGCCCAGCGACCGCATCCGGGTCGGGTAGTTGTTGGGGATGTACACGTACATGCTCCACAGCCACAAGATGCCGCCGGTGATCGACACGATGAAGAAGGTGGACACGGCCGCGTGGGTGTGCGACTGGTACATGCCCCAGTAGCCGCCGGCGAACACGATGGCGCCGAAGAGCTGGGTCCACTTGCGTTCGATCCGGTCGCCGATGAACGCGTTGATCAGGTAGGCAATGGAGGCCACCACCCCGCCCCAGGCCGTGATCGCGAACACGGTGCCCGCGCTGTAGCCGCGGTTGAGGACCAGGAACAAGACGATCTGGCTGTTGCCGCCGTACACGATGCCGGCGTAACCCAGCGCCATGACCACCAGCAACAGCACGGTGGCCACCACGTACTGCCTGCCGAACGGCGCGAGCCAGCTGGTCTTCTCCTCGGCCACCACCTCGTACGGCGACAGGTCGGGTTCGGGCAGCGCCACGCGGCCGCCCTTGCTGGCCCGCTTCTCCATCCGCTCCATCACCCGGCGGGCCTTGTCGCGGCGCTCCCTGGCTTCCAGCCAGCGCGGCGATTCAGGCATCCGCAAGAACAGGTAGACCGCGACCAGGATGTTCAGGCCGGCCAGCAGCCACAGGTACGTGTGGTACTTGCTGGGGAACCAGTAGTGCGGGATGAGGCCGGCCAGGATGACCTCGAGCAGGAAGATGCAGACCACCTGGGAGACCATCATGACCCGGGGCCGGACTGTCGGCCCCATGATCTCGCTCATGTACACCACGTTGATGGCCAGGTACCCGCCGATCCCGAACGTGCTGCCGATCGACAGGAGGGCCAGCGCCGGGTAGTTGGTCACGTAGGCGAACGGCCAGATGAACGCCCCGGCCAGCACCGAGGACACGATCAGCATCGGGCGGCGGCCGACCTTGTCGGCCAGCCAGCCGACGGCGTAGCCACCGAGCAGGATGCCGACCCCTACCTCCAGGGCGTACAGGACGTTGTACTGGCTGTGGGTGATTTCCTTGGCCGGCAGCCAGATGAACGGGTACATTCTCGCCGCGATCGCGTCGGTGGAGACTGCGCACGCCCAGCCGATCTGCACGATCAGGCAGAATTCCCAGGCCATCGCGCTCATCGGCAGCCGGTCGATCCGGGCCGCCATCTCGCCCGGAATGACCAGGGTGGTTCCGCCCGAGGCGGCCCCGGCTCCCGAGGTATCCTGTGCCATTTGCGTTCTCCTTGCTGCCATCCGTTTTCAGGGGGTGGCGGTAAAACGGGAAGACGGCGCCTTTCGCCGGTGTAGTGGACGGCAACGTGGACGTGCCGCCAATGTCGAGGGTGCTCCGCAAAGGCTCCTGAACATTGCGTTCAGGTAATTCGGTGAATCGGGCCCGCGGTGGGCGGTAGCGAACTGCCATATTGGCGCGCGGAGATGTGCGCGGCCCGTGTCGCTTGCCTCAGGCCGGTGCCGCCGCCACCACGATGACTAACGGCGTTCGCCCGCTCCGGCGGGTCTCGTTTCCACCGCCATGCGACATATTTGCGCTGCGCCATTGCCACTCCTGCGTGGTGAGCCGCTGCTTTGCACATGGTGACATTCGGTTCTGGTTCAGTCAATATGCTGGGCCAGTCTCTGTGAAAGGATGCAGCAAGTGGGGACAATGAGACGCTGGACGCGCGAGTAGAACCGATACTTCTTTTGGGCTTAAGGCCTGCCGCGACCGGCCTGGCTCACGGTCGCTCGGTGCCGGTCCAGCCGATCGTGGTGTCTGGCGCCGCGAGGTCGAGTTCGGCGGCCACCACGTCCTCGGGCAGTTCCAGCAGCTCGCAGCCGATCTCGATCTCAGCTTCGACCTCAGCGGCCGACATGATCCCGGCCAGCCACAGCCGGCAGGCCATATTGAAGATGTCGATGACGATAGGCAATACCCGCACCTGCCGGTCGCCCAGTGAGCTGCCGCCCGCCGCCACGTGACGAACGATCTGCAGGTGCAGGTGCTCGATCGTTTCGATGATCGCGCTGTTGTCGCGCCTGGTCCTGGTCAGCGTCTGCGCGAACGTAGCCGTCAGCCGCTTGTCCCGCTGCTGCGCGTGGAACTCCCGCAGCAGGTACCTCGTCACCCGATCCCGGACCGAATCACCCCGCGGCCTTTCCGCGAAGACCTTGCGGGCCGCCTCCTGATACCTCGCCACCGCGAGCGCGAGCAGGACGTAATCCTTGGACGGGAAGTACCGGTACAAGGTGGCCAGTGACACCCCAGCCCGCTGCGCCAGGTCCTTCATCTGGATGGCGTCGCCGCCTTCGGCGGACAAGATCTCGGCGGCAGCGGACAGCACCCGGGCGTAGCGGGCCTGCTGGGCCTGCGTCGCAGGAGTCACGGGACCGGTCGGCTGACTCACTCAGTTAATTTAAGCGATGCGACCGTATCCCGGCGAGAGCCAGCCGGGGAAGCCAGCCGAGGAAAGCCAGCCGAGACAAACGAGCGTTTACCGGCGCGGCAGCATGACCGTAGCGCTGCCGGGCGTCGTCACCCCTTCCTTCTCGTTCTCCAGCCAGATGTCGAGATCGACCAGGCCGTTGCCGTCGTCATCGACATAACGGCGGGTGACCTTGCCCCGGGCCTTGAGGGTGACACCGGGGCGGTTCATCTTGCGCATGGAATATTCCAGCTTGCGGACCCACCCCTGCGTTCCCGCGTAGTCACTCAGCAGGCGGCCCAGCGCGGCCCGGGTGAACCCGGTATTGAAAAAGACATCCGGGTGACCGCCCCCGCGGGCGAACTCGCGATCGTGGTGGACAGGGTAAAAGTCCTGGGAACCGCTCACCTGCTCGACCATCTTGGTCTCGGACAAGAACATCTCGAACCCGGGGATCTCCTCGCCCTCCTTAACATCGTCCCAGTACCGTTGCGTGATAACCGGTGCCGACATGTGCGCTTCTTCCTTATCGCTGCGGCCGGGATTATCAGGGACGCCGGCGGCCGCTGGCCGACGTCCCTTTTGCGCTGGACCGCTCCCGCTGATCAGGAGCTGTCCGCTGCCACTTCCTCGGGCTCACGATGGATCAGCAGCGTGTTGCGGATGGTCGCGACCAGTTCACCGTCCTGGTTGGTGATCCGCGTCTCCACCGCCGTCCAGACGGCTTTCGGGTCCAGCCGGATGGGCTTTTGGTAAATGTCCACGATGACCATCTGGCGGGACAGCCGGTCGCCCACCCGGACCGGGCGGAAGAATTCCATCTGCTGGTTGAGGTTGATCATCCGGTCGCCCGGGGTCGGGATGAGCAGCATGAGCTGCGGGCCCTCGTCCGTCTTGGGCCAGATGCCGTCGCCGGCGAAATAGTCGGCCATCACCGGCGGCGCGATGACCGCGCCGAATCGGGTCCCGGCGGCCAACTCAGGGTCGAGGTAGAGCGGGTTGGCGTCCTCCACCATGTGGCAGTGGCGGCGGATGGCGTCGTACTCGACCGGATATCGGCCCTGTTTCACCTCGCTCTTCTTCCCGATCCACTCGGCGCGGACGACGTCGATGTCGTACGGCCCGGTTTGCTTCATGTGATACCTCCCGTCCCGGCCGCCTCTAGTCGAGGGCCCACTGGACCAGGGTGTAGCCGTCGTGGTCTTCGAAGTCGGCGTGGACCGCCGCGCCGATCGGGACCTCCTGGCGGCGGTCGCCGAGCAGGTTGCCGATCATCCGGATGTTGTCCGCGTGCGGGAGCTCGACGAGGACGACCAGGTAGGGCACCGATGCGACCAGGGCGGGGTGGACCGGGTGCCAGACCCGTTCCCAGGAGTAGATGACCCCGGTGGGCGCCACGTCCTCCCACCCGATGTCATCGGATCCGCACCGCCAGCAGACCCATTCCGGTCCCCACTGGAAGTGCTGGCAGGACCGGCACCGCTGCACGGCCAGGCGATGCTCGGCGGCGGCCTCCCAGTACGCGGTGTCCAGGCCCATGCCGTCCGCTACGGGCTTGGCCAGCCCGGGGGCCAGGTAGGCCTCGCCGGCGCTCACAGCGCCGCCTCCGTGCCCAGGATGACGCTGGAGACCGGGGAGACCATGGGCCCGCCCGCCACCAGGCAGACCTTCGCGTCGGGCACCTGGTTGACCGAACGCCCCTGCATCTGCCGGACGCCCTCCACCACCAGCTCCAGGCCGTGGATGTAGGCCTCGGCCAGGTTGCCGCCGCTGGTGTTCAGCGGCACCTTCCCGCTGGGCGCGATCAGGTTGTCCAGCTGCAGCACCTCGTCCACCTCCTCGGCGGCCACCATGCCGTGCTCGACCATGCTCATCACCACCCCTCCGGTGAAGTTCTCATAGCACTGGGTCACGTCGACATCGGCGGGCGTCAGGTCGGCCATGGCGTACAGCCTGGGCGCGACCGTCCCGAAGTCCGACGACGGGTACGCGCCGCCGTTGTGCACCGGGGCCGCGTAGCGCTGGTCCATGCCGTGCGCGCCGCCCAGCACGTACACCGGGTTCTCGCAGACATCCCGCGCCGCGTCCGCGGACATGACGATCAGGGCCGCCGCGCCGTCGTTCTCCTGGCAGCAGTCGAACAGCCGCCACGGCTCCACGATCCAGCGCGACTCCTCGTACGACTCGGCGTCCAGGGGCCGCTTGTACATGACCGCCCGCGGGTTGTTCTGCGCGTGGTGGTAGGAGGCCAGCGACACGCCCATCTGAGCCTTCATCCCGACTCCGCCGTGCTCGTACATCCAGCGCTGGTAGCGCATCGCGAACATCTGCGCCGGTGACATCAGGCCGTACGGTATGGCGTAGGCCATCTCCCCGCTGATCGATTCGATCGGGCGGCCCTGCCCGAACCGCCCGAACTGCCCCTGGGCCAGGCTCCGGAACACCACGACGCACTCGGCGACGCCGGCGGCCACGGCCATCGCGGCGTTCTCCACCGCGCCGCAGCAGCCGCCTCCGCCGCCGCCCCACAGCATGGAGGACAGCCGCAGGTCCGGCAGGTTGAGCGCGGACGCCAGCCGGGTGGACGTGTTCCGGTCGTCGGAGTACGACGCGAACCCGTCAATCCGCTGCGGGTCGATGCCCGCGTCCTTGCAGGCCGCCAGGATGGCATCCAGGGCCATCTTGAACTCCGGCTCGGTGGCCCGTCCCCATTTGTAGTACGTGGTCTCGCCTATGCCCACGATCGCCGCGCGACCGCGCAGGCCATCTTTGGCCTTCGCTGTCGCCCTGGCCGGTGCCGCGTTCACCCGACCGCCTCCTTGCTGTCAGTTGCCTGTCGTGCTACACCATGCCCCGCCGGCGCGGCCGGGAACTACCTCGCTGCCCGGCTCGGGCGTGGACCACCGCAGGAAGAACTGCCCATAGCATCGGCTAAACAGCCGTCCATGCTGGTCAGACGGGTTGGACAACGTCATCCTCCCGGGGTTTACAGAACCGATTCTGTCCAAAATGCTGCCCTTCGGCAAGAGCGAACTTTCCCGCGGGGAAACCCGGCCAGCGGCCGCGAGCCGGCCTGGAGCCGGTCAGCGGGAGCCGTAGTTATAGGTCGAGGAGTTCCCGGGCGTGCCGCTGCCGTGACTGGACAGCACGTTCACCACCAGGACGGCCCCGCCCAGGGCGATGGCCAGGCCCACGACGATGGCGATGATCAGCCGCAGCACGGTCCTCTCCTTCCGGCCGCCGGGTCACGGCACGGTGAACGCGACCCGGGCGGCGGCCCCGGCGCGGGCGTAGAAGTTGATCGGTACCACTGTGGCCCGGTAGCGGCCGGGCCGCAGCCCGGTGATGGTGATGGCGGCGGCGGACGCGGTCGCGACCGGGGTCCGGCCCGGCTCGCCCGGGCCTTGCAGGTAGACGCGGTAGCGGATGTCGAGGCCGGCGCCGGGCCAGCTCAACGTGACCTTACCGGCGGCCGGGCGGGCTCGCGCCGACGCCACGGCGGGCACCGGCGGGCAGTCACCCGGGTACGACCACGCGTCGAACCACTGTGACGGATCCTGCTGCCGCGATCGGCGGATAGTCCGGCGGCCCGCTGGTGACCGCGCCGGCGTTCGCGCCCGCGCCGAAGGCGGCCAGGGGCACGGCGATGAACCGGGGCAGGAGCACCGTGTTGGTGAAGGAAGACATCGGCTCGCAGCCGGTGGTGACCGCCTCGGAGTTGACGTTGTAGCTGATCACCAGCGTGCTGGCGGTGGACAGCGCGGGCTCGGCCCGTGCCTCGTACATGATCCGGTACTCGTGCGCGGCGTCGAGGCCCACCGCCGGGTCCCGGTACAGCAGCCGCCCGGCGGCGGGGTCGAACGGGCCCCACGGCGCGGCGGCCGGGTAGGCGTTCACGTCCGGGTCGCCCACCGCGGCCCCGGCCTGGATCAGCCAGTAGCGGTTCGCCGCCGCGACCACGCTGAAGCCGGATGACACGTCCAGGGCGCGGCCCGGCGGCTGCACCGGCCGGGCCGCGCCCTGCCCGGCCGCCCAGTGCCCGGCGCCGGCGTAGAACCGCCACGCGGAGAACTCGGTCAGCTGGCTCACCGGGACCCGGGCCAGGTAGAGCCGGCGGTCCGGCACGGACACGTCCGGGCTCTGCGTGCCGTAGACATAGACGGTGTTTCCCTCGCGCAGCAGCGCGGCCCCCCACAAGATCGGCGAGCCGCCGCCCGGCGGGGTCCACGACGGCAGCGGGACCAGCGCGGGCCGCGCCACCGCGCCGTACCGGGGTCCGCGGCCGGCCGCGCTGAGCTGGCTGACCGGGAAGGCCGCGATCACCGTCCCGAGCGGGACGTACGGCTCGATCCCGGCCCGGTAGTGGTTGTAGAACTTGATGACCGTCCCGCCGGCCTGCAGGCCGTCCTCCTCCCAGTACCGGTCGGACGGGCCGCCGGGCACCGCCGGCGGCGGGCCCACCACCGGGGCCGCGTTGCCGGGTCCGCCCGGGCCGGTGCAGGCTCCGCCGCCGGTCATGGTGACGAACGTGCTGCCCGGCCCGGTCGTGGTCTGGATGACCAGCGAGTTGTGCGCGAACCCGCTGAGCTGACTGAAACCGATGGCGGGCCCGGCCGGCCCGATGGACGTGTCGGAGAAGAACCAGGCCAGCTGCGAGGAGTTCAGCCGGATCGCGGACACCCCGTCCCCGCCGGCCCAGTCGGCGCAGGTGGAATGGTCGGAGTACGCGACCCACTCCGCATCAAGCGCGGCCGGGCCGCCCGCCGGGCCAGTTATGCCGAACGGGCCATCGCTGCTCGCCATCCCAGCCGGCCCGGGGGAGTGGCCCCGCGCCGGGACCAGCCAGGCCAGCGCGATGCCCAGCCCGGCCGCGATCCCGATGGCCAGCCCGGCCAGCTCGCGTCCCCGCCGCATCATTCCTTCCGGGCGTGCACCAGCAGGATGGACGCGGCCGCGGGCCACCGGCAGAAGGCCCGGTCGAGCCAGCGCAGCGGCCGCGGCACGTCGTGGTAGCGCGCCCCGGTGACCGTCACGCAGCGGAAGCCGCTCGCGGTCAGGAATCCGGTCAGGGCCGGCCGGGTGAACAAGCGCAGGTGGCCGGCCACCACGCGGCCCGGCCGGCCGAACACTCCGCGCAGGCTCACCTCGGAGAAGACCGGCTGGATCCCGGCGGCGAGCAGCCCCCGGTTGTACCAGGCGGCCAGGTTCGGGGTGGACAGCAGCAGCGAGCCGCCCGGCCGGAGCACCCGCCGGGCCTCCGCGACCGCCCCGTCGGGGTCCACCAGGTGCTCGATCAGCTCGCTCATGATCACCACATCGGCGGCGCCGTCCGCGATCGGCAGGCCCGGCGCGGCCACGCCCGCGCGTACCACGGTGAGGCCGAGGGCTTGCGCGCGGCGCAGCGCCGCGGCGGACCAGTCGATCCCGGCCAGCCGGTGCCCCGGGTTCGCCCTGGCCGCAACGGCCAGCGCGGTGCCGTCGCCGCAGCCCAGGTCGATGATCACGGCCGGGCCAGCGTGCTCCCGGAGGATCCCGGCCAGCAGCCGGGCCTGGCGCTGGGCGCGGTCCGGGCCCGAGCTGAACGGGACGCCCGGGTCCTCGTAGAACGCCTGGAGCGGGTGGCCCGGCGCCGGCGCGGCTACCGCCACGATGCTCCCCCCCGTGCCCGATGGCCCCGTGCCCGATGGCCCCGTGCCCGATGGCCCCGTGCCCGATGGCGCCCAGCACGATCGCCCCCGGCCTGGCCGCGGCGCGCTTGATCGCCTCATCGGCCACGTCGGCGAACCCTTCCACCGCGGCCGACCAGTGCAGCTGCAGCGCCCGGGTGCGCGCCGCCCGGCCCAGCTCCTCGCGCCGCCGCCCGTCGATGGCCAGCGAGGCCCAGGCCGAGGCGAACTGGCCTTCGGTCCGCACCAGCATCCCCGTCTCGCCGTGCACGACCGAGTCACGCAGCCCCGGCACGTCGAAGGCGACCGCGGGGGTACCGCGGATCGCCGCCTCGGAGACCACGATGCCCCAGCCTTCGATCAGCGCCGGGTGCATCAGCAGCCACGCCGAGCACAGCAGCCGGTGCTTCTCCTGCTCCGACACCCGCCCGGTGAACACCACGCCCGGTCCGGCCTGCGCCTCCAGCCGCGCGCGCTCCGGCCCGTCCCCGGCGATCACCAGCTTCCCGCCGACCACGTGCCGCACCCGGTCCCACAGCCGCAGCAGCAGATCGAGGCGCTTGTAATCGGTGAGCCGGCCAAGCGCCAGGAACAGCGGGTCCGGCGAGCGCGCCGTCAGCGGGTCGGGCTGGACCACGCCGTTGCAGATCTGCCGGATCCGGTCCGGCCCGACGCCCATCCGCTCCAGTGACTCCGCCGTGGACGGGGACACGGTCAGGAACAGGTTCTTGCGGTGCACCCAGGGCATGACCGTGCTCTCGATGCGCCGGCCCACCGTCGAGACCGGCGGGCGGAAGCGGATCGGCCACAGCTCGGTGTGCACGTGGTTCACCAGGCAGATCACCGGCCGCCGGGACCACAGCGGGGCCAGGAAGGGCATCCCGTTGCATACCTCGACGATCAGGTCGGCGTCCCGGAAGTTCCGCAGGTAGGCCAGCGGCGCGCGCGCGAACTGGGAGTAGCTGCCGCCGTTGCGCCGCACGTGGTACGGCCGCTCGGCGACCGGCCCGCCGCACAGCAGCGTCACCCGGTGACCGCGGGCCGCCACGCCGGAGGCCAGCTGGTCGACCAGTACCTCGGAGCCCCCGGCCTGCCGGCTGGCCAGGTCCCGCCACGCGATGAACAGGATGTGCCGGGCCGGCTGCGGTCGGCCCCAGGGCCCGATGGCGGCGGCCTGGTGGCCGGCCGCGTGGCCGGACACGCCCGTCCCGGCAGGCGCAGCGCCTGGATCTTCGTTCACATCGCGGCTCCAGGTCGCTGGCTGACGCGCGGGATCCGTACTCCAATAGCCAGGTCGTCATCTCGGGGGTGAAGATTGCAGCATTATTTGGTGGTTGATGGCCGGCCGTCAATGGGCCGCCCCCGGCTACCGGCGCCCGCTACCATACATGGGCTGCTGCTCTGCGGCCAGGCGCGACAACTGAGGACCTGCATGGGCCTGCTGGCACCGATCCGCCGCCCCCGTGTCGATCAGGCGGCCCGCTCCGGCCTGCTCCGGTCGGTGAGGCTGTTCCGCCTGTTCCTGGCCGAACAGGCCGACCCGGAGACCTTCTACGCTCACCTGGCCGAAGACGCCGCGGCGCAGGTGGCCGAGCACGGCGCGCTGAGCGGCCGGACGGTCGTGGACATCGGCGGCGGGGGCGGCTGGTTCACCGCCGCGTTCCGGGCCCGCGGCGCGCACTGCTACCTGTTCGAACCCGATCTGGCCGAGCTGCGCCTGCGGACCGCCGCGCCGGCCGGCGCGGTGGTCGCGGACGGCTACTGGCTGCCGGTCCGCGACGGCGGCGCCGACGTGGCGTTCTCCTCGAACGTGCTCGAGCATGTTCCCGATCCGATGGGGCTGATCGAGGAGATGATCCGGGTGACCCGGCCGGGCGGGCTGGTGTACCTGTCGTTCTGCAACTGGTACTCCCCGTGGGGCGGGCACGAGATGTCGCCCTGGCACTACCTGGGGTCCGGGTACGCCGAGCGCCGCTACGCCCGGCGCCATCACCGCGAGCCCAAGCACCGGCGCGGCGTCAACCTGTTCCCGGTGCACATCGGGCCGGTGCTGCGCGCGCTGCGGGCCCGGCCTGACGTCCAGCTCGTCGAAGCGCGGCCCCGGTACTATCCGCGCTGGTGCCGCCTGCTGGTCCGGCTGCCCGGCCTGCGCGAAGTCGCCACCTGGAACCTCATGCTGATCATGAGACGCGTCGGATGACCACCCGGCCCGACGGCGGGCCGCCGCGGGCTCCGGTGCTCCGCTGGTGCGGCCTGGTCTGGCTGGGTGCGTTCGTCGTCCTGCTGGCCAACGATCCGGGCCGGATGTTCTTCGACACCAAGCTCAGCGTGGACCTGGACCCGTCCGGCTTCTACGCCGGCCTGTGGCACCTGATGAATCCGCTGACCGACTTCGGCGCGCTGAACAACCAGGCGGTCGGCTACGCCGTCCCGATGGCGCCGTTCTACCTGGCCGGCCACCTCGCGCACGTGCCGGTCGCTGTGATCGAGCGGCTGTGGCTGTCGCTGATCATCGCGGTCGGCTTCGGCGGCCTGGTCAAGCTGGCCGGCGCGCTCGGCATCGGGTCCCCGGCCTCGCGCGGCCTGGCCGGGCTGGTCTTCGCGCTGTGGCCGACGTTCACCATCGTGATCGGGTCCACCTCGTCGGCGGCGCTGCCCGGCATGCTCGCCCCGTGGGCGGTGCTGCCGCTGGTGACGGCGGTCCGCGGGCCCGGCCGCGTGGTCTGGCCCGCCGCCCGGTCCGGCGCCGTGGTGTTGTGCATGTCCGGGGTCAACGCCACCGTGACCATCGCCGCGCTGCTGCTGCCGGGCCTGTTCATCCTCACCTACGCCCGCGGGCGGCGGCTGGCCGCGCTGGCCCTGTGCTGGGCCGGCGCCGTGGTCATGGCCACCGCATGGTGGGTCCTGCCGCTGCTGCTGCAGGGCCGGTACGCGTTCAACTTCCTGCCTTATATAGAGCAGGCGCCCGCCACCACGGGCACCATGTCGGCCGCGGCCGCGCTGCGCGGCGCGGGAAACTGGACGGCCTACCTCAACCTCGGCACGCCGTGGCTGCCGGCGGGCTGGGCCATGGTGACCACCCCCACGGCCATCATCGCGGCCGCGCTCGCCGCCGGGTGCGGCCTGTACGGGCTGGCCATGGCGAGCATGCCGCGGGCGGCCTGGCTCCGGCTGTCGGCCGGCCTCGCCGCGGCCGGCGCGCTGGCCGGTTACGGCGGGGCGCTCGGCGGCCCGTTCCATCAGCCGCTGGATCATCTGCTGGACGGCCCGCTCGCCCCGTTCCGTAACGTGTACAAGCTGGAGCCGGTCATCGCCGCCGTGCTGGCGCTGGGGCTGGCCCACGCGGCCGCGACCTGGCTTCCTGCAGCGAAGAGCAGGCCGACGCGCCGCCCGGGCAGGCCGCCGGGCGGGCCGGCAGCCCCGCCGCCGGGTCGCCCGCTCGCATCCGCCGGGTCTTCGCCGCCGAGGCCTGGGCCGTCACCGGCCTGGTGCTGGTCGGGCTCATGCTGCCGTACCTGTCCGGCCAGGTCCTGAACGCCGGCGCGTTCTCCGCGGTGCCGCGCTACTGGTATCAGGCCGCCGCGTTCCTGGCCGCCCGGTCGCCGCTGAACACGGCGCTGGTCGTGCCCGCGGACGCCCACGGCGACTACCTGTGGGGCGATCCGATCGACGACCCGCTGGTGGCCCTGGCCTCCTCGCCGTGGGCCGAGCTCGGCCTCGTGCCCTACGGCGGCGCCGGATCGCAGATCCTGCTGCAGACCGCGGAAGACGCCGTCGAATCCGGCGAGCAGGTCACCGGGCTGGCCGGGTACCTGCAGCGCGCCGGCGTCCGCTACCTCGTGGTCCGCAACGACCTGGATCCCGGTCAGGTCGGCTACACGTCCCCGGCGCTGGTCCACCAGACCCTGGCCCTGTCCGGGTTCACCCGGGTCGCCTCCTTCGGGCCGCTGATCGGCGGGGCCCAGGTCGAGCCGCGGGCCACCCGCGCCCAGCAGGCGGCCCTGCCCAGCTACCCGGCGGTCGAGGTCTACGCCGCGGCCGGCGCCGGGCCCGCGCCGCCCGGTGCCAGCCCGGGGGGACGACCCCCCCAGACCCCCCCGCCCAGTGCCAGCCCGGGGGGACGACCCCCCCAGACCCCCCCGCCGAGCCCGGTGACCACCCTGCCCGTCAGCCAGACCGTGCTGGTGAACGGGGGACCGGACTCGCTGCTGCAGCTCACCGGGCAGGGCCTGCTCGGCCCCGGGCAGCCCGCCATCATCGCCGGGGACCCGCTGCCGGCCAGACCCGCGCAGTGGGCCGTCACCGACGGGCAGCGCCGGGCCGACACGCTGTTCGGCCTGGTCAACTCCAATGTCTCTTACCCCTACACCGCGGCCGAGACCAACCCGGCCGGCGCCGGTCAGCTCGGCCGGGCGGGCGGGCCGCCCCGGCAGCTGCTGCCGGTCCCGCCCGCCGGGCACCAGACCGTAGCCGTGCTCTCCGGCGCGGCCAGCGTGACCGCCTCGTCCTACGGCTCCTGGATCGCGGACACGGCGCAGGACGACCCGGTGAACGCCTTCGACGGCGACCCCGCGACCGTCCTGGGCCGAAGGCAACGAGCAGACGCCGGTCGGGCAGTGGATCCAGATCAGCTTCTCCGCGCCGCGCAGCCTGCCGGCCCGCGTCGGGATCAGCCTGCTCGATGACAGCACGGACCGGGAGATCGCCAGCCAGCTGCGCGTGTCCACCGCGGCCGGAAGCGTCCTCACCCCGGTCGCCGCGACCGGCGCGATCCAGCCGCTGAACGTGGTCCCCGGCCGTACCAGCTGGCTGCGCATCACCATCGTTGCCGCCCGGCGGGTGAGCCTGGCCTATCCGGGGGCGGGAATCTCGGACGTGCTGATCCCCGGGGTCCAGGTGACGCGCCTGCTCGAGCCCGCCGAGGATCCCGCGGGCCGGCAGGCGGCTTCGGTCGCCTTCTCGTTCCGCCAGCAGGTGCCGTCGCCGGCCGCCTTCGCCGACCCGGCCGCCACCGCGCCGATGGCCCGGGCCTTCACCCTGGCCGGCCCGGCCAAGCTGCAGCTGCAAGCCGCCGCCCTGGCCCTGCCCGGCCCCGGGCTGGACGCGCTGCTGGACCGGATCAGCCCACCCGGCGCCGGCCTGCTGCAGGTCAGCGTGGCCTCGACCGCGGGCGCGCGGCCCGCCGGGTTCCCGGCCAGCCTGATCAGCGGGACCGGCGCCGTCCCGTGGACCGCCGATGACGCCAGCCCGGTCATCCACCTGAGCTGGCCGGGCCAGCGGCGCATCTCGTCGCTGATCGTGCGGCCGGCCGCCGGCCTGCCGTCCACGCCGCTGACCGTGAAGATCACCAGCCCGGCCGGCACCCGCCAGGCCAGCATCCCGCCCAGCGGCCTGGTCCGGTTCACGCCCCCGCTGACCACCGACCGGATCGACGTGTCCTTCCCCCGCGTGCGCCAGGCCACCATCGTCACCTCGACCGGCCAGCTGGAGACGCTCCCGGTCAGGCTGTCCCAGCTCGCCGTGCCCGCCCTGGCGGACCTGCGCCCGGTCATGCCACCTGGATCGGCGAGCTTCACCCTGCCCTGCGGCCAGGGCCCGGCCCTGACCATCGACGGGCGCGTCCTGGCCACCTCGGTCAGCGGCACCATCGGCGAGCTGACCCAGTACCTCCCGCTGCAGGTCCGCTCCTGCTCGCCCGGCCGCACGCTGACCCTCGGCGCCGGCCGGCACACCCTGACCGCCGCCCCCGGCACGTTCGCCGTCACCGACCTCACCCTGACCAGCCCCACCCTGGCCAGCCCCACCCCGCCGAGCCCAGCCAGCCCCACCCCGGCCCCGCAGGCCGCCGCCGCCGCCCGGACCGTCACCATCGCCAGCTGGCAGCCGGACCGCAGCAGCCTCAGCATCGGCCCGGGCGCGGCCTCCTACCTGGAAGTCCACGAGAACTACAACTCCGGCTGGGCCGCCACGCTCAACGGGCAGGACCTCACCCCGGTACGCCTCGACGGCTGGCAGCAGGGCTTCGTCGTGCCGGCCGGCCCGGGCGGCACGATCACGCTCACCTTCCGCCCGGCCGCGGCCTATCACCTGGCCCTGGTCATCTCCATCCTCGCCGCCCTCATCCTGCTCGCCGTCACCGCGTGGTCCTTCCTCCGCCGTCCCCCGCCGGCCACAATGCCGTAGCAGCACCCGGCTCGAGGAGCGCGGAACCAATGATTGTGACGCCGTACCCATTCTTGCCGGTACAAAGTGGCTCTCATTGGTCCGCGACCCGGCGCCCCGGCCAACCATGGCTGGGCGTGCTCGCCGTCACCGCGCTGATCTTCGTCGTGGGCGGCCCGGTGGCGCTCGTCGTTCCGGTCCTCGCCGCCCTGGCCTGGCTCCCCGGGCGCCGGAGCGCGCGGCCGGCTCCCGAGCCGCTGCCGCTGCTCGCCCTGGCCGCCATGGTGGCCTCGGGAGTGCTGTCCGCGGCGAGCCCGTCGGGCCAGGGCCTGCTCGGTCCGTTCGGCTGGCCCGCGCAGGCCTGCGCCCTGGTCGCGCTGGCCGCCGCGCTGCTCCCGTCGGCCACCCTCCCGCCCCGGCCCCGCCCACCCGGCCGCGAAGCCCCGCCGCCCACAAGATCCGGCCGGAAAGCCCCGGTGGCCGGGGAGGCCGGATGAGCGCCGGGCCCTACACCGGGATCGCGCTGGCCCTGCTGGCCGCGACCGCATACAACGTGGGCCTGATCCAGGAGAAGCGGGCCCTGGGGCGGATGCCCGCCCTCGACGTGCGCCGGGTCCCGCGCCTGGTCGCCGGCTTGCTGGCTGATCCGGCCTGGCTGGCCGGATTCGCGCTGATGCTCGTCGGCCTGGCCTGCCAGATCGTGGTGCTGTCGTTCGAGCCGGTCAGTGTCGTGCAGCCGGTGCTCGCCTCCGGTGTGGCCCTGGTGCTGGTGCTGTCCCGGCTGGTCCTGCGGGAGCGCCTGGGCGCCGTGGAGTTGTGGTGCGTGGCCGCGCTGGCCGCGTGCGTGATCCTCCTGGCCGCCTCGGCCGGCGGCACGGGCGCCGGGGCCGGGCACCACGCCAGCCCGGGCTGGATGGCGGCGGTCGCGATCCCGTCGGCCGTCATCGGCCTGCTGGTGGCGGCGAGCCCGCTGCGCGCCCGGCCCAGCGGGCGCCGCACCCGGGCGGCGGTCTGCTTCGGCGTGGGCACCGGCCTGCTGTACGGCGTCGCGGCGCTGGCCATCAAGGCGCTGTCGGGGATCCTGGTCGGCCACGACAGCGCCGCGGACGTCGCGGCCCGCCTGGCCGGCTCGCCCTACCTGTACGTGCTGGGGGGCTGCTCGGCCGCGGCCATGCTGCTGTACCAGGTCGGGCTGCAGTCCTGCCGCGCCTCCATCCTCGTCCCCGCCTCCACCGTCACCGGGAGCGTGTATTTCCTGATCACCGGGACCTGGCTGTTCCACGAGCAGCTGCCCGCGGGCCCGGCCAAGCTCGGCCTGCGCCTGGCCGCCATCGCCGTGGCCGGGGTCGTACTCGTCACCTTGTCCCGGCAGGATCCGGGCCAGGCGGCCGGCGAAGGCGAGCCCGGCCCGGCCCCGGTCCCCGGCTATCTCGCCGACCCGGGGCGGCGGTTATGGCTCTGGAGGACGCCCTGCTCGACATCCTGGTCTGCCCCATCGACAAGCGCGGCCTGCTGTACTTCGCCGGCGACGCGGTGCTGTACAACCCCAGGTTGCGCCGCCTGTACCGGATCGAGGACGGCGTCCCGCTGATGCTGGCCAGCCAGGCCGTCCCGGTACCGGAGGAGGAGCACCGGCGCCTGATGCAGGCCGCGGTGACCAGGATCACGGCCACGCCGGTGACCTAAGACGGCAGCTGGTAGACCGTCAGGCCGGGCTGGTCGATGATCACCACCGCTCCGGGCAGCCGCGGGCCGACCTGCGCGCCGCCGGAGTCGTCCAGCACGAACCCCACCCCGGCCGCGCGCAGTGCGCTGGTCAGCGGGCCGCGGCCGCGGGCGGCGGCGTCGAGCCGCCGCGCCAGCGGGTCATCGGGCTCGAGCTCGATGTCCCCGACCCGCGTCCCGTCGTCCCAGACCAGCGGGCGTGACAGTAGCCGGGTCCACGGGTCGAGCACCGCCTCGCCGTGGTTCCAGCCGAACGTCCGGTACGTTTCCCACGGCAGCAGCAGCACGCGGCCCGGCGCCGCGCTGCCGTCCACCACGCGCGCCGCGGCCAGCCAGCCGGCCGGGTAGGCGGCCGGCCGCAGCCGCCCGGCGGCCCCCCAGGCCAGGCCGGGCAGCAGCAGCACCGGCGCGAGGATCGCGACCACCCCGAACATGGTTCCGGCCGTATCCCGGCGAACCGGGCCGTCCCTTTTCCTGCCGAACGATCCTGGCTCCATCGCCCCGGCCACCACCACGCCGAGCCCCGCGGCCTCGGCCAGCGCCAGCGGCGCCACGAACTGCTGGGCGTCGCGCAGTACGGCGAAGCCCGGCCACGCGCCGATCATGGCCCGCAGCAGGTCCCGGCCCGCCGCGGTCACGCCCAGGCCCGCGATCGCCAGCCCGGCCGCGGCGGCCAGGCCCAGCCCGGGCCAGCGCCCGCGCGGACGCGCCCGCAGCAGGTAGCCGCCCAGGGCGATGATCACCACGGCCAGCCATAGCGCCGACCACGCCCCGCCGTAGGCGGCCGGGACCGTCTGCGCGTTCCACGTGCCGCCCAGCATCAGCAAGCTGCCCATGCTGCCGAACGGCGTGTCTGCCCGCGCCGCGAATGCCGCCACGCTCGCCGGGTCGACGTACACCGGGTGCAGCACCGACGGGATGAGCCAGGGCAGGCTGCCGGCGGCCAGGGCGCCCAGCGCCACCGCGGCGCGCCGGGCGCTGCGCCCGAGCAGCGCCGCGGGCACCACCACGAGCGCGGTGATGGCCATGGCGGCGAACCCGCCGATGACGGCGGGCGCCAGGGCCAGGCCCAGCCGGGCGGCTCCGCGCCGCGACGCCAGGCCGGGGGCGAGCACGGCCCGCAGGACCCAGGGCAGGCCCGCATAGCCGAGCAGCAGCGCCCACTGGCCGATGATGAGCCGCTCGCCGACGTACGGGTTCCACGCGTAAAACACCCCGGCCGCCAGCCGGGCCGCTACCGGCTCGCGGTCCAGCAGCGCGGCCGCGCCCGAGCAGGCGAGTACGAAGACCGACAGCAGGATGGCCTTCTGCGCGATGTCCGCCGGGACGGCCCGGGAGAGGGCGGCGATCACCAGGTCGCTGGGCACGGCCCGCGGCGGCGCCTGGCCCGGCCAGGCCGCGGAGAACGGCTCGCGCGGTACGAACAGCATGTCGTAGCTGAGCAGGAACCCCCGCCGCAGCCCGGGACCGAGCGCCAGCAGCCCGAGGCCCAGCCCGACGGCCGCGCCCGCCAGCCCGCCGCCGGGCCGGGACGCGCGCACCGCATGAACCGGACTCACCCAGGTCCTGGCCAGCGTCGCCACCACATCGCCTCAGCCGCGTGTCGGGATGCCCCGGCGTCCCCGGCGTCCCCGCCATTCCGGCCGCCCAGCCTAGCTTGGCGCAGCGGGCGTCTATTGACCACTGCGTTCGGGCGAAATTAGGCTCGCGGCAGCCGCCGAAGCGCGGCAGACAGGGCGGTCGGCGCATGGCGGAGCCTCATAACCGAAGGCTGATACTGATAGCGACGCTGACCGGGCAGTTCGCCACCTCCTTTCCCGTCACCCTGTTCAGCGTCGTCCTGGCGCCCATCGCCCACAGCTACGGCGTCGCCGACAGCGTCCTGACCTGGGCGATCACCGGCCCGTTTCTGGTCATGGCGGTGTGCACGCCGGTGTTCGGCAAGCTGGGCGATACCTACGGGCACCGCAGGCTGTTCCTGATCGGCCTGGCCGGCTCGACCGCGGCCGCCGTGGCCACGGCCTTCGCGCCGACCGCCGCGGCGCTCATCGCCCTGCGGATCGTCGGGCAGACGTTCGGCGCCGCGTCCCAGCCGACCGCGCTGGCCCTGATCATGCGGGCTTACCCGGTCAGCCAGCGGGCCAAAGCGACCGGCTGGTGGGCCATGGTCGGGGCCGGGGCCCCGGTGACCGGCTTGATCATCGGCGGCCCGCTCGCCCAGGCCTTCGGCTGGCGCTCGCTGTTCGTGATCCAGGCCGGGATCACGGCGGTGTCCCTGCTGCTGGCCGTGCTCACCCTGCCCCGGGATCAGGAGTCGCAGCGGACGCGGGTGGATCTCATCGGCGCCGGCCTGCTCATAGCCGGGGTGCTGGCCGTCTTGTTCGCGATCAATGAGCTGCCCACCAGCGGGGTGTCGGCGCGGCTCGGCGCGATCTTCGCGGCCGGCGTGGTCATCCTCGCCCTGTTCACCTGGCGCCAATTGCGGATTCCCGATCCCCTGATCCGGATGTCGTTCTTCCGCAAGCCGACGTTCTGCCTCGCCATCGCGATCCCGTCCTGCCTGATCTTCGGCTACTTCGGCGGTTACCTGCTGACGCCGATCTATCTCGAAACGGGACTGGGGACGTCGCTGGGGGTGACCTCGCTGATCATGACGCTCAGGCCGGTCTCCAACAGCCTGTCCTCCCCCATGTGGGTTCGCCTGTCCCGGAAGTGGACCCGGCGGGGTCCGCTGGTCGGCAGCCTGCTTTCCGTCCTGGCCATGTGCGTCTTCGCGCTGGGCGCCGCGACGCACTCACTGGCGGCGCTCATGGCGGCCCTGGTCCTGGGCGGCCTGGGACTGGGCGTTTCGCAGCCGGGGCTCACCGTGATGCTTATTAATTCGGTGACCCCGGAGGACTACGGCTCAGCGGCCGGGCTCCAGGTCATGTTCACGCAGATCGCCTCGGTGCTCGGCCTGAGCGTGCTGGGCGGCGTGGCGGCCGGACGGGGAACCGCCGGTCACGCGCCCTACTATGTCGTGGCCTACCTGATCGGCGGCGCCGTCGCGGTCATCGGCGTCTTCCTCTCCATATACCTGCGAACCCGGGTCCCGGACAGCGGCATGGAGCCGCAGCCGGAGGAACTCGCCAAACAGGACACCGGGCAGCTGAACGAGGCCTGAGGCCGGGGCCTGATCGGTCCGACTGCCGGCTCGGCCTGCCTGACCCGGCGTGACCGGTCAGGTCACCGAGCCCGTGATGTAGCCGGTCAGTGCGCTCCGCTCGGTTTCGAGCTCGTCGATCCGGTTCTTCACCACGTCGCCGATGCTCACGATCCCGGCCAGCGCGCCGTCGGCCACGACCGGCGCGTGCCGCACCCGCAGCTCGGTCATCAGGCGCATGACGTCCTCCAGCGGGGTCTCCGGCGTAACCGTGCGGACCTCGGCGGTGAAGATGGCCGTGACCGGTTCGGACATCACCGCGGCGCCGCGCCGGGCCAGGGCCCGGACGATGTCCCGCTCACTGGCGATTCCGCCGACTGACCGGCCGTCGCCCGACACGACGACGGCGCCGATCCGGTGCTCGGCCAGCACCGCCAGCAGGCGCCGCACCGTCGTGTCCGGGGTGACGGTGACGACCTGAGTTCCCTTTACGCGAAGTACATCACTGATCCGCATCCGGCCTCCCAGGCGCGTAGGACGGGGTGATCGTGCCTGTACCCGCAGCTCAGCGATTCAATCCGGCGAACGTGCGAGGCGCCAGGCGCGCCACCGGCCGGGCCCGCGGCCTGAGCCCGGGCCTCAGCCGCCGATCATCGATCCCACGTCGAAGGCGGGGAAGCCGAGGAACTCCCGCATCACGTCGGCGACCCGCTGGACCCGCACCGTGTCGACCGGCCCGACCGGGTAGCTGTCCACCGCCATCACCGCCGCGGTTATCCGGGACAGCCCGAGCGGTGCGGGCAGCGACTGCATGGCCTGCTCCACGGCGGACCGGTCGGTGTCCGCGATCTCCTGGCCCTGCTCGAACGCGTCGCGGAAGGCGGCCAGCGTGGCCGGATGCACCGCCGCCCACTGCCGGGTGACGGCGCAGCCCTGCACCGGGAACGCCGCGGTAGCGCCCTGGTCCAGGTCGGCGAGCAGCGTCACGCCCAGGGACTGCTCGGCCTGGCTGGCGAACGGCTCGGGCAGGACCGCCGCGGCGATCTTGCCTGCCTTGAGCATCGCGGCCATCTGGGGCAGCGGGTAGTACGCGAAGCGCACGCCGGACACGTTCACCGCGTTATCCGTCAGCACGGAGGCGGCCAGCAGGTACAGGATGTTTCCCGGCGCGTTCACGCCGATGGTCTTGCCGACCAGGCCCGCCAGCGTCCGGATTTTCGAGCCGGGCAGCACGTACAGGCCCTGGGCGCCCGGTTCCATCACCGAGCCTTCGGCGAAAATGTCCAGGTTGGCGGCGACCATGGGATCGCCGGGCGAGGAGGACCGCTTGCCCTGGTTGTAGTTCTCCTGGGCCTGGAGGTAGCTGACGTAGTTCCCGCAGGAGATGTCGACCCGGTCCTGCGGCTCGTCGAGCGCCTGGGCGTTGATCACCGTCTCGGAACTGACCGCCGGGATGAAGGTGACGTGCAGGCCGCGCGCCGCGAACAGCCCCTCGTGCAGCGCGACGAAGAAACCCGCGGAGTCGGCGGCGGGCACCACCGCCACGTTGAGGTCGGGCTGCTCGGCGGCGGGCGCGGCCGCCTCCCCGCCGCTGGCCAGCCTGGGCAGGAACAGCATGGCCAGGATCACGACGGCCGCCACCGCGCCCGCTGCTTCGGCGGCCCGGACGACCCGGGTGAACCTACGTGGCATCGCCGCTGTCTCCCTTGCTCCGGTACTCCGGATTGGTCAATGGCACGACTGCATGGCCAATTGCACGAGAAATCGTGCTGCAAATTGCAGTGAGAGACATCGGTCAGCTGACCGATCTTTCCGCCGTGCCCGGGGCGCTGCCCCGCGGGCAGATGGATCGGCCGGGCGCCGCGGTCGGCCACACTAGAGCTGTGCCTGGAACCAGCGAAAACAATGAACGCGCCCCGCGCGACCCGCCGGGCGACAGCGCGGTGATCATTGACGGCATCCGCGCGCTGCACCACCGGCTGGACGAGCTGGAGGCCCGGCTCGCGCCCAGCCGGGCTATCCGCCCCGCCGATCCGCCCCACCCGGGCAGCCCTGGCTTCGTCCCGGCGTGGCGGCGGCCCACGCAAGGCGAGACCCGCTGGCCGGCCGTGACGGCGGTCGCGGTCGCGGTGGTGCTGCAGGGCGCGCTGCCGAACCGGCTCGTCCTGCACCCGACCTGGCTGCTGCCGGCGCTGGAGGCCATGCTGCTGGTGGCGCTGGTGATCGCCAACCCGTACCGCATCAACAAGAGATCAAAGATGCTGCGCCTGCTCGGCCTCAGCACGGCCGCTCTGCTCAGCCTGGCCAACGCCTGGTCGGTGACCAGGCTCGTGGTCGGGCTGGTGAATGGCACGGAGGGGAAGAGCGCCGGGTCGCTGCTGGTCACCGGCGGGATGATCTGGCTCACCAACGTCATCGTGTTCGCCCTGTGGTACTGGGAGTTCGACCGCGGCGGCCCCGCCGCCCGGGCCCACGCCGACCGCGTGTACCCCGACTTCCAGTTCGTCCAGATGGCCACCCCGCAGCTGGCCCCGCCGGACTGGGAGCCGGCCTTCGCCGACTACCTCTACCTGGCGTTCACCAACGCTGCCGCCTTCAGTCCCACCGACGTGTTGCCGATGTCCCGCTGGGCCAAGATGGGCATGACGCTCCAGGCCGCCATCTCGATCGTGACCGTCGCCCTGGTCGTGGCCCGCGCCGTCAACATCCTCGCCTAGTGGCCGTCGGCTACGCTGGAGCGCCATGAATGCTGACCGCGGCGCGGCACCATGAGCCAGCCCGACTGGCTGGAGCCCGAGCTGGCCACCCTGACTGCGGATCGGTTCTCCGATCCGGCTTGGCTCTACGAGCGGAAGTTCGACGGCGAGCGCTGCCTGGCCTTCCGGGACGGCGATCAGCTGCGGCTGATGACGCGTAACCAGCAGCAGGTCACCGGCACGTACCCGGAGATCGCCGAGGCGCTGCGCGCCCAGCGCGCCAGCGATTTCGTCGTGGACGGTGAGGTCGTGGCGTTCGACCGGGATCAGACCAGCTTCTCCCGGCTGCAGCGCCGGCTCGGGGTCCGCGATCCGGCTGCGGCCCTGCGCGCCGAGATCCCGGTCTACATCTACCTGTTCGACGTGCTGTGGGCCGACGGCCGCGACGTCCGCGGCCAGCCGCTGCTCGAACGCAAGCAGGTGCTGGGCGACCTGCTGTCGTTCGGCGGCCCGCTGCGCTTCACCGAGCACCGCGACACTGACGGCGAGGCCTATTACCGCGAGGCGTGCCAGCTGGGCTGGGAGGGGATCATCGCCAAGCGCGGGGACGCGCCGTACCGGGCCGGGCGCAGCCGGGACTGGCTGAAGTTCAAATGTCTGAACGGTCAGGAGTTCGTCATCGGCGGATATACCGACCCGCAGCGATCCCGCGTCGGGTTCGGCGCGTTGCTGCTCGGCTACTACGACGGCGAGGGCAGGCTGTGCTACGCGGGCAAGGTCGGCACCGGCTTCAACCGGGAGACACTGACCAGCCTGCACGAGGCGCTGGCCGCCGACGAGCAGCCCGCGGCTCCGTTTGAGCCCGTCCGCAGCCTGCCCAGATCCAGGGTGCACTGGGTCACGCCCAAGCTCGTGGCCCAGGTCGGGTTCAGCGAGTGGACCACGGACGGCGAACTGCGCCATCCCCGGTACCAGGGCCTGCGGCGCGACAAGAACCCCGACCAGGTCACGCGCGAGACCCCCTGACGGGAACACTGCTAGTAGGCCAGGTGTTCTAGTTATGCGAATGTGCACGCATAGCGGAAAGAAGAACAATGGCCCAGTGCATTACGTGCGGGAGCGAGCTGCATCCCGACCGGGCTGAGAAATACGACTACTGCATGGCGCCGGAATGCCAGCGCAAGAACCTCAAGGGCCTGGACCTGGTGGCCATCGGGGTGAACAAGTCAGCGGAGCAGTACCTGCTCCTGGACCAGCAGACCCGGGACGAACTGGCCAGCGGCAAGTTCGCCGACCAGCGGCGCGGCTCCTTCGGCACCTCGCTCCCGTCCGCGCCCGGCCCAGCGGCACCCCGGCCGCGCCCGGCCCAGCGACCCGGTCCGCGCCCGGCCCAGCGGCCCCGGCCCGCCCCACCCCGCGCCGCCCGGCCCGGCCCCGCCCTGCCGCCCCGCCCGCTCCCCGAAAGGCCTGGACCAGGTCCCAGGAGAAACTGGCGCTGCTGTACAACGAGCAGGGCCAGCGGCCCGACGAGATCGCCCGGAAACTCGGCCTGAGCACCTACCTGGTGACCCAGATCATCCTGACGTCACGAAACCGGGGGAAGCTGTGACCGCCCGTTGACCTCAACCTCAGTCGAGGTCCCAGCCTCCTTCCAACCGGCCGAATGACCCGCGTCTTGACAGGGCCGTGCGCGCGCCCGAGGATGACGGCGGGATACCGGTCCGGGGCCGCTGCGGGGCACGCCCTACCCGCGGGTCGGCCCGGCCCGAGCGAGAGGACAGCGCATGACCGCCCCGACTGTTTACCCCAACGCCGCTGCTCTGGGGTTGTACCGGACCGCTGACAATCCCGGGGTGTGGCCCCACCGGGGCCAGGTCGCCGCCGTCGGCATCGGGCATTCGCCGACGCTGCGGCGCTGGGACGGCGACCCGCAGAAGGCCATCGGCGCGTGGGCCATCCTGGCCATCCGCAAGGCCATCGAGGACGCCGGGGTCGCCCCCGGCGAGGTGGACGGGCTGGTATTCGACTCCTCGACGACCACCGGCGCGTTCTGGCCGGAAGACGAGCCGGTCCCGGCCGACTTCCTGGCCGCCTTCGAGAACACCAGCGACCCGTTTGATGGGCTGATCAAGCTGAGCCCGGAGTGGCTGGTGAAGAACCTGCCCGAGCTGACCGGCCTGAAGTTCGTGATGCTCGCGCCGATCTGCATGTCGATGTGCGTGGCCGCGGCGATCGAGTCGGTGGGCCGCGGCATGGGCCAGGTGGTCCTGGCCGTGAAGGGCTGGCACAACATCCCGGGCCGGTACGGCGCCCGCGGCGCGCACGCGCAGGAGACCGTGTCCGGGCCGATGAAGTACACCTCGAACGGCATGTACGCCGGCCCGCCGGTCTATGACACCGCCATGCAGTTCCAGCGGTACATGCGTAAGTACAACAAGACCCACGACATGATGGCGCCGTTCGTGGTGAACTCCAAGGCCAACGGGCTGAAGTTCCCCGAGGGCTACTGGGCCCAGCACCGGCCGACGCCGCTGAGCACCGAGGAGTACCTGGAGTCGCGGTGGGTGGCCGAGCCGGCCAACCTGTACGACAACGACATCCCGGTCCACACCGCGGCCGCCTACCTGTTCACCACCGCCGAGCGCGCCCGGGACATGCGCCAGACCCCGGTCTACGTGCTGGGGCACGCGAGCGGCGGCCAGGTCAAAGGCGATTCCTACACCGCCTTCAAGCCGCGCGGCGTCATCGACAACCTAGAGGAGACCCAGCAGTACGCGGCGACCACGGCCCGGCGGCTGTATGAGTCCGCGGGCATCTCAGCGCGCGACGTCCAGTTCGAGAACGCCTACGACGGGTTCAGCTTGTTCCACGTGTTCTGGATCGAGGGCTTCGGCTTCTTCGGCGTCAAGGAAGGCGAGTGCCTGGACTTCTTCGCCAGCCAGGACATCAGCATCAACGGGCCGACCCCGGTCTCGCCCAGCGGCGGGAACATCGGCAGCGGCCGGACCCGGTTCTGGCTGTGGACCGACACCATCCAGCAGCTGCAGGGCCGGGCCGGCGAGCGGCAGGTCAAGATCGACGCCCATCTCGGGGTGTGCGGCGGCTTCACGCCGCACTGGGCCAACTTCGCCGCGCTGAGCAAGGACCCCGAGTAACAAGGACCCCGAGCAACAAGGACCCCGAGTAACGCAGCGGTGACGGCCTCGCCGGGCCGTCACCGCTGAGCTCAGTTCTTCGCGTAGTTGCTGGCCCCGTACCAGTCGACGACGACCACCGGCTCGTCGCCCACCACCCACGCGTCGTGGCCCTGGGGCAGGGCGGTGACGTCGCCGGGCCGGGCGTCGAACTGCGATCCGTCGGCCATGACCACGTGCAGTACTCCTTGCACGTGGTACTGGAAGTGCGGTGCCTCGCACAGCTGTGTTCCGGCGAGCGGCTTGACGTGGTCTGACCAGCGCCAGCCGGGCTGCAGGGTGAGCCGGCCGATCTCGGCGCCGCCGATCCGCAGCAGGTCCAGCGCGCCGCGCTCGAACTCACGCGTCTCGTCGGCCGCGGCGAAGTTCTTCTGTTCTGCCTTGGCGCTCATGGGATATCTCCTTACCTGGTGAGCTGACCGATCTGAGCCCAGCCTGGCCCGGGCCGGTTGCAGCTTTCTTGCAGCGCACTGGGGTCTGGCGGCGGTCGTCGGCGCGGGGTTTGATAGCGCTATGAAGTCGCTGGCGCTGCGGGTGCTGAGCGGCTTCGCCGTGGACGGGGTGGAGCTGCAGGCCCTGGGCAGCAGGAAGGGCCGGCTGGCGCTGTGCGTGCTGGCGCTGGGTGCGGGCCAGCAGGTTCCGGGCGACGTGCTGGCCGACACGCTGTGGGGCGACTCGCCGCCGGCCCGCCCGGAGGACCAGGTGGCGGTGCTGATCAGCCGGCTGCGTTCGGTGCTGGGCCGGGAGCGCATCCAGCGCCGTGACCGCGGCTACGTGCTGGTTTGTGACTGGCTCGACACGTCCGAGCTGGCTGCGCTCACCGAAGAGATGGACCGCCGTCGCGCCGCGGGAAACCTGCTGGGCGCGGCCGCGGCGGCCCGGGTCGCGTTGTCGCTGTTGCGCGGTTACGCGCCGCCGCAGGTGCCGGGCGAATGGGCTCAGCTGAGGCTGGCCGAGCTGGACCGGCTGGCGGGGCGGGCCCGGCAGGTCGCCGCCGCGGTCCTGCTCGAGGCCGGAGACTGGATGGCGGCCGCCGACGTCGCGACGGTCGCGGTGGAAGCCGACCGATACGACGAGGCCTCGCTGCGGGTTTTGCTGCGCGCCTACGTCGCGGGCGGCCGGGTCGCGGCGGCCTTGGCGGCCTACGCCCAGGCCCGGGAGCGGCTCGCCGCCGAGCTCGGCACGGATCCCTCTCCCGAGACCGTCGCCCTCTATACCGCCATCCTGCGCGGAGAGGTGCCCGCCCCGGCGTCGGCGGCCGCTCGCGGCCCGGCCGGGCTGGTCGGACGCGATGACGAACTGGCCTATCTCGACACGATCGCCGGGCGGGCCAGGGACACCTCGACCGAGATCGTCGTCGTGGACGGGGAAGCCGGCATCGGGAAGACCGCTCTGCTCCGCGCCTGGGCCGCCCAGCGGGAGGACGCCGGAGAGGTCGTGCTGCTGGCCGCCTGCGGCCGGCTCGACCGCTCCATGCCGCTGGATGCCCTGCTGTCCGCGCTGTCCGCGTTGCTGCGCCGCCTCGGTCCCGACGCCGCCGCCGACCTGCTCGCCCAGGACGCGCCGACGCTGGCGCCCCTGCTCGGCGTCGGTCCCTTGTCTTCCCGGGCCGAACCGATCCTGGCCGACAGCATGCTCGGCCCGGCGGTACTGTACGCGGCGCTGGTGCGGGTGCTGGGCCGGCTGGCGGTGCGGAGCCCGCTGGTCGTGGTGATCGATGACGCGCATCTGGCCGGCCTGCCCCTGGCCAACTGGCTGAGCTTCGCGCGGCGGGAGGGCATGCCCGTCGTGGTCGTGGTCGCCGTCCGGTCCGGCGAGGAACCGCCGATGCCGGCCACCGCGTTCGTTCACCTCGGCCTGCTCGGCCGGGAGGACGTGGCCGAGCTGGTGGGCCCGTCCCGGGCCGATGATCTGTACGAGCGCTCTAAGGGCCACCCGCTGTTCCTCACCGAGCTCGCGCACCAGGCGGGCCGGGCCGAGCTTCCCGCATCGCTGGTTGAATCGGTGTCGGCGCGCTGCGACGAGCTCGGCCCGGCCGGCGCCATGCTGCGCGCAGCCGCCGTGATCGGCCCGGAGCTGGACATCGAGCTGCTCGCGGCGCTGCTCGGGCGCCCCGCCGTCGACCTGCTCGACGACGCCGAGCGCGCCGTGGCCAAGCAGCTATTGGCCGCCGAGGACGGTATCTTCAGGTTCCGGCACGAGCTGGTCCGCGAGGCGCTGGCCGCCAGCGCGACCGCCGGGCGGGCCGCGCTGCTGCACCGGCAGGCGGGCCGCGTGCTGGCCAGGCAGCCGTACGCCGATCCGGCCATGGTCGCCTATCACGCGCGGCTCGGCGGCGACCTCGTGCTGGCGGCCCAGTCGCTGCGCACCGCGGCCGAGCGGGCCGCCGAGCGTTTCGACCATGCGGCGGCCGAGGCGCTGCTGGACGACGCCCTGCGGCTGCATCCGGACGTCGACGGGTGGCTCGAGCGGGCCCGGGTGCGTACCCGCCGCGGCTGGTACGGCGAGGCGCTGGCCGATGTCGAGCGGGCCGCGGAGGCCGGCGCCGCCGCGCTGGAGGTCGGCGCGTGGGCCTGCTACTTCGACCGGAGTTTCGCCCAGGCCGCCCAGTTCGCCGCGGATGGCGCGCTGGCCGCGTCGGACACCCTCACCCGGTCCCGCTGCCTGGCCGTCGGCGGCCGGACGCGGCACGCGGCCGGGGACCTGGCCCAGGCCGAGCTGCTGCTCGGGGAGGCCTTCTCGCTGGCCGAGGGGGCCGACCGGGTCACCGCGGCGGCGTGGCTGGGCGTGCTGCGCGCTCACCAGAGCAAGCCCGCCGAGGCCCTGGCCCTGCTGCGGCCCGCCGCCCGCGCGACCGAAGGGGTGGCGCACACGGCGGCGACCCTGCACTCGCTGCTGTTCACCGGGCACGCGCATGCCGTGGCCGGCCGCCCGGCGCTGGCCCTGGACGCGTTCAGCCGCTATACCGCCGAGGTCGAGCGCCGCCAGGTGCCGCGGTTCGCGGGCCGTGCGGTGAACTTCGCCGGCTGGGTGCTGCGCAGCCTCGGCGCGTCCGCTGCGGCCGCCGATCATCACCGTGAGGCGCTGGAACTCGGGCAGAGCCAGGGCACGGCGGAGGTCACCATCGCCGCGCTGGAGGATCTCGCCGAGCAGTGTGTCGAGTCCGGTGACCCCGGCGGCGCGCAGGCGCAGCTGGCCCAGGCGCGATCGCTGCTGACCGGCGACCTGGTCTTCGGCTGGCGGCTGGACCTCAAGCACCGGCTGATCACCGCGCGGCTGGCGCTGCTGCGCGGCGACGCGCCGGCGGCCCTGGCCGCGGCGGCCGAGCTACAGACACGAGCGGCCGCGCTCAGCGTGCCGCGCTACCTCGCCGTGGCCCGCGTCCTCACGCACCGGGCGCGCCGCGCGCTGGACCTGCCGGTGGACCTGGCCGCGGTCGCCGCCGACCTGAGCCTGCTCGAGGAGGCCGTGGCCGTCGAGGCCTGGTGGTGGACCGGGGAGACCGCCTCCGATCTGGCCGTTCCCGCCTGGCTGGACCTCGCGGCCGAGCAGGCCGAACGGCTCGCCCGCCAGGCCGGCGACTACTCCGACACGCTGCGCCGGGCGGCCGCGCGCCGGCTGGACCGCTGGCGGGTCACGGCCGGCGGGTGACGGCTGGCGGGTCACGACCGGCGGGTGACCGGTGGCGGGGCCTCAGCGGGCGGTGAGCACCAGCATGGAGACGATCAGCGGCCCGGTGCCCGCGACGGCGGCGGCCGCGGCCCGCCGCAGCTCCGCCTGCCGGGCGGCCGGCAGCGAGCACACGAACGGGGCGACGTGGGCCATGCCCAGCCGCCACGCGGCGAGCCGGCCGGGACGCTCCAGCCCGACCTCGACCGTGACCGTCCGCAGGCCAATGTCGGTGAACCCGGCCGCGGCCGCATCCCGGCTGACCGCGGCCGGGTCGCTGGCCCACGGCTCGGTGTCCTGCTTGAACGTCACGTACCACGAGGGGGGCCGGTAGCCGAACGAGCCGAGGACCTCGTCGACGGCCGCCTTGGCCGGGTGGTTCCATCCCGGCGCGAACGAGCTCGCCGCCAGCCCCGCCGCCACCCGGCGGGCCTCGCGCAGACCGGCACCGGGCTGGTCCAGGTGACCCAGGCAGAACGCCGCCAGCACCAGGTCGAAGCTGCCGTCCCCGAACGGCAGCGCGGTCACGTCGCCCGCCACCGGGTGCAGCCTTCCGGAGCACCGGCTCAGCATGGCCGGCGCGGCGTCGGTGCAGACCACGTACCGGGCCCCGGCCTCCAGCGCGGCCCGCCCGGCCACCCCGGTCCCCGCGCCGACGTCAAGCACCCGCCCGCCCGCCAGCCCGCCCCCCGCGGACCCGCCCCCCGCGGACCCGCCCGCCCCGCGGACCCGTCGCCCGCCAGGTCTTCGGCCGCGCAGGCCACCAGCGCGCGGGCCAGGCTCGCATAGACGGGCTCCGGGCCCTCGGCCCACATCGCGGCGGCCGCCTCGTAGGCCGCCCGTACCCCCGCGCTCAGCCCAGCAGCGGGGCCGCCCGGACCGCCTGCGTCTCCCACCATGCCAGCTCCTCGTCGTAGCCGCCCAGCGCCTTCTCCCAGCCGAACTGGACCAGGGCGCCCAGCAGGCACAGCGCCAGCTGGCGGTCCCACCACGGCTCGGTGGCGATCCCCTGCTCCTCCAGCGCCCGGCGGTAGGCGGCGATCGCCTCCTCCTTCGACTGCGGCAGCCGCCGGCAGTTGATGGCCAGGTACCAGGCCAGGTCGGACAGCGGCGCGCCCCGCCCGGGCTGTTCCCAGTCGAGCACCACCGTTCGGCCCTCGTCATCGGTGCCCAGGTTGTCCAGCTTCCAGTTGCTGTGCACGAACGTCTGCGGCGTGGCCTCCAGCGCCGCCACCAGCGGGCCCGGATCCCGGGCCAGCGGCACGACGACCGCCGCCGCGGCCGGGGCCACCTCGGCCAGCTTCGGCCAGCCCTGGCCGACCAGCCGCGGGACCAGGTGCGCCGAGCCGGCGGCCGCCTCCGCGTCCGCCAGCCACGGAGACAGCTCCAGGTACCGGTGCATGACCGGGATGACCTCGCACTCGCGGCCGCAGGCCCAGAACGCGGCGTGCAGCGCGGCCATGTGCCGCATGAACCGCAGGTGCTGGTCCAGGCCGATCGGCTCGTCGTTCACCGGCACCAGCCACGGCGCCACGTCGCGCATCAGCACCGCGCAGCCGCCCGACGGCGGCAGGCCGCCGCCGTCCTCGGGGGCGGCCCCGACAATCGGCTGGTTGAAACAGTCAGGCAGCCGGCTCAGCAGCCCCCGTTCCCACGCCAGCAGGGGCGCGCCGCGCAGGCAGCCGGAGGCCCGCATGGTCCAGTCCTCGGCTAGGTCGAGGTGCTTGAGCACGTACGGCTGCCCGGCGATCACCACCCGCTCCAGCCGCGCGCCGGATTTCCCCGCCGCCCCGTCCAGTCCGGTCCGCTCGGTGGCACCCGCGATGAGCTCGGCCACGCTGGCGAAGGTGGCGGCGGGCGGGAGGTAGTCAGGCATCTGCGGCCTCCATTTCCGCGAGCAGAGAGGCCGGCCACCGTCCGCCGCAGAAAACGGTGTCGGCCACGATGAGATCATCGTGCACGGTGAGCAGATGCACGTGATGGCCGGCATGCGGTACGCCGTTCTCGGTCCAGCTGAGCGTGTACTCAACGATCTCGCTCGGCCCCCCGTCCGCGTGGACCGGGTACCGGCGCAGCTCGCCGAACTGGCCCGGGTCCGCGAACCAGCGCGCGTACTCGGCGCGGATCGCGTCGGCCCCCGTCGCGTGCAGCCGCCAGTTGGGCACCGTCGCGTCCAGCGTCGCGTCGGCGCTCCACGCGTCGCACGCCGGAATCGTGGCGCTCTGGATGGCGTGCAGGAACTTCTCGACCGCTGGTGATCCTGATGCCGTGGGTGATATCGCTGGTGATCCTGATGCCGGGGTTGATACTGACATGGCTGCCTCCTGATGGCTTGGTCTGCGACCATCGTGGGCGGACGGCCTTGCAACCAGCTTGCAGCCCCGCTCACCTGGACGCGCAGCCAGCTTGCCGCCCCGCTCACCTGGACGCGCAGCCTTGGCCGGGCGGTCGCAAGGGCCAGATCCGCGACCCGTAATTGGCCCGGCCCCCGCTCGCCGGGATGCGAGACTGGGTCAGTGGACGGCCAGGCGCTCGCCCGCCTGATCGCGGTGACCGGGCCTGCGGGCAGCAGCAATGACGCGCTCGCGTCGGCCGTGCGGCGCGTGCGAGACGCGGCCCCTGGTTCGTCCGCGGTCATCTTGGCGGAGGGGATCAGTGACCAGGCCGCGCTGGAGTCGCTGGCCGCGCGCCGGGGCCGGGACCTGCGCCGCGAAGGCATCTTCGTCGTCCCGATGGGCGGCGCGACGAACATCGGGTCCTTCCTGGACCTGTTCGGCCCGCAGGGCCTGGGCGCCCGGCTGGCCGGCCTGTGCGACGAGGCGGAAGAGGGCTATTTCCGCCGCGCCCTGGCGCGGGCCGGCCTGGATCCCGGTCCGGCCCGCGATGACCTGGAACGACTCGGCTTCTACGTGTGCGTGGCCGATCTGGAAGATGAGATGATCCGCTCGCTTGGCGCCGAGGCGGTTGAGCAGCTCATCGCGGCCCAGGGGGAGCTCGCCGGGTTCGGCAGATTCTGCCAGCAGCCCGCGCAGCGCAGCCGGGCCCGCGAGCAGCAGCTAAAACGCTTCCTGGGTATCCGGTCAGGCCGCAAGGCGCGGTACGGGCGCGTCCTGGCCTCGGCGCTCGACCTCACCCGGGTCCCGCGCCCGCTCGACCGGGTCCTCGGGCACGTATGAACCCCACCCCGGATAGACGCGGTTAGCGTCACATAATTCGCGAATCTCCCTAGCCGCGCGCGCCGCGTTCGGGCGACGATAGGGACATGGCATCTGAGGAATTCACCAACGCGCATCCGGCGCTGGCGCATTTCTGGCATCCCGTCGCGCTGTCCTCCGAGGTCGGCCAGGAGCCGGTCGCCGTTCGCCTCGGTGGCCAGGGCTGGGCGCTGGCCCGTTTCAGCGGCGGCATCGCGGCGTTCGCCGACGCGTGCCCGCACCGCCGGGCGCGCCTGTCCGCCGGGCAGATCACCGACAGCACGCTTCAGTGCCCCTACCACGGCTGGCGATTCACCTCCGAGGGCAGGTGCGTGGATATCCCGGCGCTCGAGGAGGGCGCGAGCATCCCGGAGCGGGCCACGCTGCGCCGCCCGGCCGGGGTGGCCGAGCAGGACGGCCTGGTGTGGCTCGCCCCGGAGCCCCCGCGTGCGCCCCTCCCGGAGCTGCAACCCGGTGTGCCGCTCGGCGGCGACGGCGTGGCGACGGTATTCCTCCCGGTCGTCCGGGTAGAGGCCAACGCGGCCATCATGCTCGACAACTTCCTCGACGAGGCGCACTTCCCGTTCGTCCACGCGGCCACCATCGGCGGCGCCGGGCCGGAGCCCATCTCGCGGGCCGAGATCGACCGCCGGGGCTTGTCGTTCACGGCCGTCCGGGAGCACACGTTCACCAACCTCACCGACCCCGCCGTGCGTGACGGCACCCGGCCGGCGGTGCAGCGCCGCCGGATGACCTACCGGTACCAGGCGCCGCTGACCGCGAGCTTGTTGCTGGAATTCCTCGACGCGGGCGGGTGGAATTTCATCACCTTCGCCGCGCAGCCCGAAGACGAGCGGACGTGTCAGCTGTACCAGACGGTGACCGGCCCGGGCCTGACCGACCCGGAAGAGGCAGAGAGCTCCGCGAAGTACGAGATGACGATCTTCGAGGAGGACCAGGACCTGCAGCGCCGCGCGCTGTCCGGCCTGGAGTTCCCGCTCGACGTCGCCGCCGAGCTGCACACCCGCGCCGACCGGATCTCGGTCGAGTTCCGCCGCGTCCTCGCCGCCGCCGTCACCAGCTAAGGCCATGGCCCCCTGACCCGCGTAGCGGGACGTGTGCGCTTCTCAGCCTCCTCCGGCGGCGCGGGGCACCGGTGATCTGGTCGTCGGCCCCTCGTTCGTCCACACCGAGATGTGCGTGGGCTCTAGCGCTTGCTGCACGACAATGGCCAGATCCGCTTGCATGGCGCCAAGGTCCACCGCGTCCTTCAGGCGGCCGGCGAACGCGGTCACGATCTGATCAGCGTCGTAGCGGGCACGATTGAAGCGCCGGTCCACCGCCCGCTGCACCTGGCGCCGCAGCGGATTGAACACCGCCGCCGCGGCGAGCGTCGAGGCCGCTACCGCGACCTGCCTGTGGAACGACAGGACCTGAGCAGCTGCGCCGTATTTACCACCACGTTCTGGTGGGCCGCCACGTTGAGCGGGATCACGGCGGCGGCCAGTAGCACGACGAGCACGGCCAGCACATTCGCCGTCGCTGGGGAGGCCAGCCCGAAGTGCCGTTCTGTAGCTCGTTTCTGCGGAGCCGTCTCGCTGGCCGTGCCTGCCCTCACCCGTCTCACGCTACGCCCGGAACGTTCCGGGAACGTTACCGCTCAGTACCGCACTCCCGCATCGGTCAGCCATCCGCCCGCGGGCGGATCCGGCACCGGCTCAGGCTCGCCGGGGCCCGGCCGACCTCCCGGGCCGCCGCTGCCCGGCTGCGGGCCGGTCACGTTGGCGTACCCCGCGCCGGCCAGGCCCATTATGAGCCCGATGATCGGGAAGCCAACGCAGATCACGCCATAGAACGCCACGTTTCCGCTCGCGTACAGCTCACGTCCATAGACGGCCGATGCGGTCAGGTGCTGCCCGTGGTAGAGCCAGCCCCGCACCCAGGCCGACTTGAGCATCAGCGCGGTCGTGCTGACGCCGAGCACGGTGACGGTCAGGGCGCCGACGCCGTTGGACACCAGTCCCGCGGCGAAGCCCTGCCAGGCCCGGGTGGTTGCTGGCTGGCCGGGATCCTCCGGCCCGTGACCGCGGCTCCCGGCGAGAGCGCCAGCGGCCACCGGTGCGCCGAACAGCAGGACCCAGGCCAGCGCGACGAGCGGGTCGGTGGCGGATCCGTGCAGCCACGGATTGGTGGCGATCTGCTCGACTCCGAGCGGGTCTACCGCGTACATCACCAGACCCAGTACCAGGCCCGCGCGGGCACCGATGACCAGTGTCGCGGGGGCCACCGGGGTGCGCCGCGCGGTCAGCGCGAGGATAACGGCCAGGTAGCAGGCCGTGATGAGCAGGATCAGGATCTCCCCGCCCCAGTCGGGACCGCCGGACACGCTGCCCGGCGACGGATTTCCCTGCGTGACCAGATCAAACGTGTGCCGGTCAATACCCCCGCGCGGGACCGCGCCGACGAACATCTCGGCCACGGCCTTGGCCGGCATGATGACCAGGATCGCGGCGTAAAACCCGGCCCGGAGCCACCGCGCCGCCCGGTTATCGGGTGGCCCTAGCAGCCAGCGGATCAGCAGCGGCAGGCCGGCCAGCAGCGCCAGTGTGATGATGACGTCGCCCTGGTCCGCGGCGCCATGGCTAAGTTTCACCGAGGACCCCGGCCAGGCTTCCCAGGCTGCCGCCCCGGCCGCCATCGCGCCCAGCAGCAGGATGCCGATCCTGCGTGCCATCTGCCCCTCCTTGACTATCAGCAGCACACCGCCCGCCCGCCAGGCCAGGCGCGGCCAGCCCGCCGGCACGTCATGCGCCTCAGCCCAGATCGCCTCGGCCCAGTCCCGCCGCGCGGCCGGCAGCAGCCGCACCGCTCCCCGCCTGGCCGCGGCCGTGAGCGGGCCCCGCCAGTTCATGGCACCGCGGGCGCTGCGTCGCCGCGCCCGCGATGCGGGCGGGTGCCCCGACGCGCCGCGCTACGGCCCAGTCGCCGCCCTCACCCAGCTGCCGCCTCACCCAGTGCCGTCGTCGCGCTGGCGAGCCCGTCGGCGGTGAGCCGGTACAGGTGGCGGCGCGGCCGACCCGGTACCGGCTCCTCCTGCCAGCACGCCTCGACCAGGCCCCGGTCGGCCAGCCGGATCAGAATCGGGTACAACGTGCCCGACTTCAGCCCGGTCTGCCGGGCCAGCGCGTACCCGTGCTGCCACCCCGACGGCTGCTCGCACAACGCCGCCAGCACCGAGAGTGTCTGAGGCGAGAACTGGCTACGTGCTCCCATGCGAGCATCCTACCTATGTAGACCACCAATCTCTACATAGGTAGAAGGTTCGAGCTCCCTGGTCCCTCGCTGAGAGCCTCCCCAGTTCGCCTTCCTAGGTACGCCAGCGTCCTTCGGCGGTTATGGTCCGGATGGGCGGCACAGGCCGCCAGCAGGTCGCGTGCGGGGTGAGGCTGGTCTTAGTCGGCGAGGAGCAGGCGGCGCCAGGTGTCGGCGAGGAAGCGCTCGTAGCGTTGCGGCGTCCAGCCGCGCTGGCCGACGAGGAGCTGGTACATCTCGGTGGCGTTGGTGGCCCAGACGATGTCGGCGGCCTGGCCGGGGTCCAGGCGCAGCGGGTGGACGGCGGCCAGGTCGGCGACGAAGCGGCGCATGTTCGCGGCGCGGCGTTCGGCGATCTGGTCCCAGAGCCGGGCTAGTTCCGGCTCGGCGAGGGCGGCCTGCTGGATGATGGCGAGCACGGGCGCCAGGCGTTCGGCGATCGCGGTGACGGCCGCGGCGTAGGTGGCGATCTTGGTGCCGGCGTCGGGGGCGGCCTGGATCGCGCGTACGTAGTCGCGCTGCTCGGCGGGGATGGCCTGGTCGGTGCCGGAGATGGCGGTCTCGATCAGCAGCCGGGCCAGCTCGGGCTTGCGGCCGGCCGCGGCGTAGACCGTGTCCAGGGCCACCCCGGCCCGGTCGGCGATGGCGGTCATCGGGGTGGCGGCGTAGCCGCGTTCGGTGAATAGCTGGCGGGCGGCGTCCAGGATGGCCGTGCGGGTGCGGGCGGCGGCCTGGCGGCGGCCGGTGGCGTCGTAGCGTCTCTTGACCGGGCCGGTCATGAGGGTCATGATACCAACATTAGACCGAATGTAGGTTCGGATCAATATTGGAGGCACCTGATGACCTACGCGTACACCTACGACGTGCCGATCGACGCCGGGATCTACGCCCGCATCAAGGACGGCCTGGGCCCCGAACGCCCGCCAGGCCTGATCGCCCACCTGGCCTGGAGTACCGAGTCTGGCCTGCGCTACGTCGACGTCTGGCGGTCCAAGGACGACCACGAGGCCTTCGCCGAGAACCGGCTCCACCCGGTCGTGCACCCGATCCTGGAGGAGATGCTCGGCTTCGTGCCGCCCGAGCCCACCCACACGGTGCTCGACGTCATCGACGCCTGGACCGACCGGCATCCGGCCTGACTCCGGCGCCTACGAGCCGTCGTGGCGGCGGTCAGGACGGTGTTACCGTCCCGGTACCGTAATGCACCTCGCCTAAGCGCTCCCGCGTCTCGGTGCGATGACGCTCACGAAGACGGCACGAGCTGCTGGCCGCCGTCAATGTCGTAGGTCGCCCCGGTGACCGCCGTGTTGATCATCAGGTGCACGGCGAGCGCGGCGATGTCGGCCGGCCCGACCACGCGCCGGATGGGCAGCGTGGCCCGGAGCTGATCGCGGCGCGCCTCCAGGTCGTCGCCGAGCAGCCGGGCCGACAGCCCCGTGTCGATGAAGCCGGCCGCGATGAGGTTGACCCGGATCGGTGCCACTTCGACCGCCAGGTTGCCGATCAGGGCGGGCAGCGCGGCGTTGAACGCGGCCATGACCGACAGGCCGGGTCCCCGTCTGTGGTCGTCGGTGCCGCTCATGAACAGCAGCGTGCCGCCCGGCCGGACCCGCCCGACGGCGTGCCGGGCCACCTCGACGGCCAGCCACAGGTGGCCGTCGAAATCGCTGATCACCCGTGCGTGGTCTAGTTCGGCCAGCGGCGCATAGTACGGGCCCGGGCCGGTCACCATCACGTGGTCGATCGGCCCGGGCAGGCCGGCGAAGAACTGCCCGAGGGCGGCCGGGTCGGTGGCGTCGAAGGCGGCGACCGAGCGCGCGCCGACGTCGTCCGCGGCCTGCTTGAGGTGTTCGGCGTTCCGGCCGGTCAGGATCACCTCGGCGCCGTCGGCGCGGGCCCGGCGGGCGGTTTCCAGGCCGATGCCGGCGCTGCCGCCAATCACCACAACGGTCTGCCCGGCCAGTTCCGGTTCGCGAGTCATGACGTTACCTCCTGGGGTGGGACGGGTCTGGCCCAGCCGGCGGCGGGCGCCCTCGACGCGATGCGGTCACCGCTGGTGCGGTGGCCGCGGGCCGGGTGTCTCATGGCGATTCCTTGATCTGGCCGCGCAGCGCCTTCAGCGCGGCCACGTAGATCTCCGAGAAGGTAGGAAAGGGCTGGATGACATCGCGGAGCACCGCCAGCGGCACGTCGGCCCGGATGGCCAGCGTGGCCTGCTGCAGCCATTCTCCGGCCTCGGGACCGAGCGCGTAGGCGCCGGTCAGCCGGTCGCCGTCGGACAGCAGGGTCAAGAAGCCCGTGGCCTGGGCGTCGCGGGTGAACGTGGCCATCTTGGCCACCTCCGAGACCGGCACGGTCGCGCTGAACGGGGCCTGCGTGGCGCCGACCGCGGCCGCCTGCGGGTCGGTGTAGACCACGTCCGGGATGGCCTCGTAGTGGGCTTCGCGCGGCTCACCCAGGATGTTGGCCGCGGCGACCTCGCCCTGGTACTTGCCGACGTGGGTCAGCAGCCGGATGCCGGTGCAGTCGCCGATGGCCCACAGGTCCTTCCCGGCGCTCAGGTGAGCGTCGACCGCGATGCCGTGCGGGCCGGCCGTGACGCCGACCGTGTCCAGGCCGGCGGGCACCCGCGGGCGCCGGCCGGTGGCCGCGAGCAGGCGGTCGCCGCGCAGCTCACGGCCGTCCTCGAGGGTCAGGACGTAGTCCTCCCCGTCGCGCCGGGCGTGGGTGGCCGTCGCGCCCAGGATCAGCTCGATGCCGTCGCGGCGCAGCTGTTCGCCGAGGGCGTGGCCCAGCGCGGCAGGCTCGCGGCCGAGCACGTGCTCGGCCGCCTCCACCAGGCTCACGTCGCCGCCCAGGCGCCGCACGGCCTGGGCCATCTCGGCGCCGACCGGCCCGCCGCCGAGGATCAGCAGGTGGCGGGGCACGGCCGTCATGGCGGTCACCTCGCGGTTGGTCCACACGCCGTCCAGGTCGCGCAGGCCCGGGACCGGCGGTATGACCGGGTCCGCGCCGGTCGCCACCACCACGTGCCGGGCCGTGTGCCGCGCGCCGTCCACCTCGACCACGCCCGGACCGGCCAGTGAGCCGCTCCCGCGCAGCAGGTCGATGCCCTTGGACGCCAGCCAGGCCACCTGCCCGTCGTCGGTGTGATCGGAGACCATGTAGTCGCGCCAGGCCAGCGCGGCGGTCACGTCGACCTGCGCGGTGGCCGCCGCGTGGCGAGCCTGGTAGGCCGCCTCGCCGGGCGCAGCAGTGTCTTGGACGGGATGCAGGCCCAGTACGAGCACTCGCCGCCGGCCAGTTCCCGCTCCACTACCGCCACGTGCAGGCCGCCGTCGGCCAGTTCGCCGGCGCAGTGCTCACCCGGTGAGCCGGCGCCGACCACGATCACGTCGTAATCTTCCGTGTCCACAAGCTCGGCCCTCCCGTCGAATGCCGGGGCCCGGGATCGGGGCCGCCGGGCTGATCCTGGCCTCCACTCTGGCCCACGGCACCGCCGCTCGCCCCTGGGGCAGTCCCTGGCCGGATCCCTGGTCTCACCGGTTTATACCGCAGGCCTCCAGCGGCCGCACCGGCCACGCCGCGTGCGCGCGCCGCGGGCACGCAGGCGAATGCCTGCCAGCCAGAACTCTGGCCGCCGCCTGACCACCGAAGCCACGCTGAACCTGTGATTCCCGTGACTAACGTTGCTGCCGGTACAGCCCAGCGGCCCCCGGACCGCGATCCACCACGGGGACAAGCAGGTAAAGAAAGATCGTGGATCGCTACTGCCCGCCCGCGGGCAGTAGCGATCCACGATAACGAGGACCCGTCCTGGATCCGGAGGCTTGGCGCCCACATGCCCTGTGTGGCAGGCCCGGACGTTCGGGGCTTGTGGCACACCACGCCGCTAGGCGGGTCCCAGGGCCCACGCGCCCCGCTTGACTGGGGCCGGGGGCAGACCCGTCTGCCCGGGCGGCAAGAGCCCGCCCGGGCAGACGGGTCCGGCCGGGCGGCAAGAGCCCGCCCGGGCGGCAAGAGCCCGCCCGGCTCAGCGGTGCCTCAGGGCTCGAGGTCCAGCAGCTTGGCCGCGACCTCGGTGAGGTCCTCGCCCGTCACGTCGGGCGGGGCGAACGGCGCGCCGAACCCGCCGGACTTACGGCTCACCCAGCCGGTGGTCAGCCCGGCCCGCTTGGCGCCGTGGCAGTCCCAGTCGTGGGCCGCGACCAGCGCCATCTGGCCGGGCGCAACCCCCATGACCTCCGCCGCGTACAGGTAGACCACGCCGGCTGGCTTCCACCGGAACACCTCCCCGACCGAGATCACCCGGTTCACCCACGGCCCGAGCCCGGCCCGCTCGACGAACGCCGAGGTGAGATCGGCCGGGGCGTTGGTCAGGCAGGCCACCGGCAGGCCGGCCTCGCTCAGCAGCCGCACCGCGGGCAGCGCGTCAGGGTAGGCGGGCAGCTCGCCGAAGCCCGCCATCAGCTGCCCCACCTGAGCGTCGCTGATCGTGTCGTGGGTGAGCCCGCGCAGCGCGGCCTCCGCGACGTCGGCGAACGGCAAGTAGTCCCCGGTCATGGACAGCGCCATGCCGTCCCGGAGTATCCGCGTGTACCAGGTCTCGAGCAGCCCCGGGGGCTGGCCGGCCGCCACGAGCCGGTCACGCAGCGGCTCGAGCGAAGCCAGCGTCTCGATCACGTCGAAGGCCACCGCGGCCGGCCGGCTGCTCATGACGACTCGAGTGACGACTCGAGTGAGGAGGAATCGGGTGAGGACTCGAGGTCGGCCAGCGCGTCCTCGATGGCGCGATGGAACGTCGGGTAGGCGTACGGCATGTTGCGCAGCGTGGCCACCGGCACCTCGGCCCGGACGGCGACCTGCAGGGCGCTGAGCACCTCGCCCCCGTACGGGCCGGCCGACGTGGCGCCGACCAGCACCGACCGGTCGGCGTCCTCGATGACCTTGATGAACCCGTCGTTGCCGGCCTTGTGGATCCATCCGCGCGCGGAGCTGGGCACCTGGGTCAGGCCGGTACGCACCCGCAGCCCGGCGGCCCGCGCCTGCTCCTCGGTCAGGCCGACGCTGCCGACCTCGGGGTCGGTGAACGTGACCCGGGGTACGGCCCGGTAGTCGGCGGGCTCGCCGCCCTGGCCGAGGATGTCGCGCACCACGATGCCGGCCTGGTACATGGACATGTGCGTGAACGCGCCCTTGCCGGTGACATCGCCGATCGCCCACACCCCGTCCGCCGCGCGCAGCCAGCCGTCGGTGGGTATCTCGTCGGCCGCCTCATCCAGGCCGATCGCCGCCACGCCGAGTGCGGCCAGGTCGACCCGGCGCCCGGTGGCGACGAGCAGCCGCTCGGCGGTTACGGTGCTCATGCCCAGGTGGACGGTGAACTGGCCGCCGTCGTAACTGACCCGCTCGGCCGGGGCGTCCGTGTAGATCTTGATGCCCTCGGCGGCGAAGATCCGCTCGATCAGCTCACTGGCCTCGGGCTCCTCGAACGAGACCAGCCGCGGCTCCTCCTCGACCACGGTGACCGCCGCGCCGAAGCGGGCGAAGACCTGGGCGAGCTCCGCGCCGATCGCGCCGCCGCCGAGCACGATCAGCGATTCCGGCACCTGCTCGGCTTGGACGATCTCCCGGTTGGTCCAGTAGGGGGTGCCGGCCAGGCCCTCGATAAGCGGGATAGCAGGTTCGGTTCCGGAGTTGATCACTATCCCGCGGCGGGCCCGGAACACCGCGTCTCCCACGGTCACCTCGCCGGGCCCGGTGATCGTGCCGTGGCCGCGCACCAGGTGCCCGCCCTTGCCGGTGAACCGGTCGGCCGCCACCGTGTCGTCCCAGTCGTCGGTGGCTTCGTCCCTGATCCGCGCCGCCACCGGCGCCCAGTCCGGGTGGACGGTAGCGGTGCCGGCCAGGCCCGGGATCCGCCGGCCTTCGGCGATCAGGTTGCCGGCCCGGATCATCATCTTGGACGGCACGCACCCGAAGTAAGGGCATTCGCCGCCCACCAGGCGCTGCTCGACCCCCGTCACGTGCAGCCCGGCCTCGGCCAGAGCGCCGGCCGCGGACTCTCCGCCGGGGCCCAGGCCGATCACGACCACGTCGGTGTGCTCTGGCTCGTCCATGCCGTGCTCCTGCCCTATGTGGGCATTAACCTACATCAAGCACCAGGGCCGTCATCGCCGTCTTCTAGATCCGATATGTCCAGGTCCGGCTGGCCGTGCACGAACGTGTCCGGGTTCTCCAGGTCGTCGGCCGTGGGGAGCAGATCGGGATGCGCCCATAGCGCGTCGCGGCCGTCGACGCCCCGCGCCTCCGTCAGGCCTTGCCAGATCGAGGCCGCCTCGCGCAGCCTGCGCGGCCGCAGCTCCAGTCCCACCAGCGTGGCGAACGTCCGCTCGGCCGGGCCGCCGGTGGCCCGGCGGCGCCTGATCGCCTCGGCCAGGGCGTCGGCGTGGGTCAGCCGGTCCCCGGCCGCGGCGGCGACCACGGTCGCGACCCACCCCTCGACCAGCGCCAGCGCGGTCTCCAGCCGGACCAGGGCGGCCTTCTGCGTGGGGGTGTCCTCCGGCCGGAACAGCCCCTCGCCGGCCAGCGCGTCGCGCAGCGCCTCGGGATTGGTGATGTCGACCTCCGGCATCGCCTCCTGCAGCCGCGCCATGTCGATCGTGATCCCGCTGGCGTACTGCTCGACCGCGCCGAGCAGGCGCCCGCGCAGCCAGGGAACGTGCGCGAAGAGCCGGTGGTGGGCGGCTTCCCGCAGGGCCAGGAAGAGCCGGATCTCGCCCGCGTCGACCGACAGGCCCTGCCCGAACTGCGCCACGCCCGCGGGCAGCAGCGCGGCCACCCCTTCGGGCCCGAGCGGCAGCCCGATGTCGGAGGAGCCGACCACCTCACGCGCCAGCTCACCGACCGCCGTACCGGTCTGGCTGCCGATCATCGCCCCGCCGATCTGCCGCATCATGCCGGCCAGCCCCTGCAGCCCGCCCAGGCCGCCCGCGCCGCCGCCGAGGGCCCCGAGGGCCTGGCGCATCTCCTCGGGCATCTCCTCGCCGAGCTGCGCCGGGTCGATGTTGAGCATGCCGCCCATCGCCTCGACACCCTTGGCCGCGATGGGATCGCAGAGCTTGGCCCAGACCGGGAAGGTGGCTTCGAGCCACTCCGACCGGCTCCAGGCCTCGATCTTGCGGATTCCGGAGGGGAACTCGGTGGCCTCGTCCAGCCACAGGTCGGCCAGCCGGACGGCCTCGGTGATCTCCCGGCGCTGGGCGTCCAGGACGCTCGGGTCGCCTGCCGCGACGATCGCGTGCCGGGCCACGTTCTTGGCCAGATCCCAGTTGACCGGGCCGCCTTGCCAGGACAGCAGGTCAGCGAACTGGCGCAGGGCGTCGGCGAACTGCCCGGGATCGCCCATCGCCCCGAATGGTCCCTGGCCGCCGAACGGGCCGCCGAACGGGCCGCCGCCTCCGGGTTCCGGCGGTCCGCCGGAACCGCCCGGACCCGAAGAACCCTGGCCACCCTGGTCATCCGGCTTGTCGGGCAGGCCGAAGCCGAACGGGCGGTCAGCCATCGTTGACTCTGCGGCAGGATAGAAGGGTCATGACCGTCACGTTATCTCGGGAGAAGCGCGCTGTGACAAACGCCCGGCCGGTTCGCTCCGAGCGCAGTGATGTACGTCGCCAGACTATGCCTGTCGTGGCTGTCACCGGTGCGGCCGGCGGCATCGGGTACGCCCTGACCGCCCGGCTCGCCGCGTCGCCGAAGGTCCGGCGGGTGATCGCGATCGACGGCCAGCGGGGCGACATCGCGGGCGTGACCTGGCGCGTGGCCGACGTGCGAGACCCGGCGCTGGCTGGCCGGCTGGTCGGCGTGGACGTGGTGGTGCATGCGGACCTGGACCTGGCGCCAGACTCCGACGCCCGGCAGCGGCGGGCGTTCAACGTGCGCGGCGCCCAGACCGTGCTCACCGCGGCCGCGGCGGGCCGGGTCGGCCGGGTGGTGCTGCTGAGCAGTGCCATGGCCTACGGGGCCCGCCCGGACAACCCGGTCCCGCTGGCCGAGGACGCGCCGCTGGCCGCCGAGGCGGACAGCAGCGTGGCCGGTGACCTGCTGGAAATCGAGCAGCTGGCCCGCCGCTCGCCGCGGGCCAACCCCGGCATGGCGGTGACGGTGGTGCGCCCGGCCGCGCTGGTCGGCGACGGCGTGGATACGCTGGTCACCAGGCATTTCGAGGCGCCCAGGCTGCTCGCCGTGAAGGGCTGTGCCCCCCGCTGGCAGTTCTGCCACGTCGATGACCTCACCGCCGCGATCGAGCTCGCCGTCGGCGGCGGCGTCGACGGGCAGTTCGCGGTGGGCTGTGACGGCTGGCTCGAGCAGGATGCGGTCGAGCAGATCAGCGGGCTGAAGAGCATCGAGCTGCCGGCCAGGCTGACCTTCGGCGCGGCGCAGCGCCTGCACCGGCTCGGCGTGACCCCGGCTCCGGCGATAGACCTTCGGTACATGGTGTATCCGTGGGTGGTGGACTGCGCCGCGCTGCGGGCGGCGGGCTGGCGGCCGCGATTCGGCAACTCCGAAGCGCTCCGCGTCCTGCTCGACCAGCGGCAGGGCCTGGCACGCCGTGGCCGGCCGCCGCGTCGCCCGCAAGGAGGCCACGATCACCGCCGCAGGCGCGACCGTCGCCGTGATCGGCACCGCCGCCATCGTCCGCCGCGCCCGCCGCCACCGCCGCCCTGATTCCTGACCGGGTAACGTTAGAACATGAGCGCCCGGAACGGAGCGGAAGATGCCGTGTCCCTGATCGCCATCCGCGAGTCTGAGCTGTCGGTGGACGAAGTCCGCACCGCCGTCGAGGGCGACGCCGTCGGCGGCATTGCGCTGTTCGTCGGCACGATCCGCGACCACGACCACGACCATGACGTCACGGGCCTGTCCTACACCGCGCACCCGTCCGCCGAGGCCGAGCTGCGCCGGGTCGCCGAGGCGATCGCGGAGAAGTTCCCGGTCCTGGGGGTGGCGGTCGTGCACCGGATCGGTGACCTGGCCGTCGGTGACCTGGCCGTGGTGGCCGCGGTGTCCGCCCCGCACCGGGCCGAGGCGTTCGACGCGTGCCGGGAGCTGATCGACCAGCTGAAGGCCACGGTGCCGATCTGGAAGCACCAGCGGTTCACCGACGGGACGGACGAGTGGGTCGGCACTCCGTGAGAGGCACGAGATGTCGCGCCGCTCGCTGACGCTGCTGATCGCCTCGATCGGCGTGATCGCGGCCCTGGCGGTCGCCGTGCTGGTCCCGGTGCCCTACGTCATCCTCGGGCCGGGCCCGACGCTGAATACCCTGGGCCAGGATTCGTCCGGCCAGCCGCTCATCACCATCACCGGCCACGTCACGTATCCGACGGCCGGGCACCTGAACATGGTGACCGTGGGCTACCGGGGCGGCCCCGGCGTCAACATCAACATCTTCTCCGCGCTGGCGGCCTGGCTGAACCCGCACGAGGCGGTCGTGCCCGAATCCGAGCTGTTCACCCCGGGCTCGACCCAGCAGGAGACCCAGCAGCAGGACACCCAGCAGATGACCGGCTCGCAGGAGGCCGCGACCGCGGCCGCGCTGACCGAGCTGCACATCCCCTACCAGACCCAGGTGGTCGTGGTGGCCGCCCAGCCGGGCTACCCGGCTTACGGGGTGCTCAAAGCGGGAGACGTCATCACCGCCGTGGATGGCCATCCGGTGACCGGCCCGTCGGGCCTGACCTCGCTCATTTCCGCGCATCCGGCGGGCAGCCCGCTGACCGTGACCATCAGCCGCGGCGGCCGCACCGAGGCGGTCCAGGTCGGGACCAAACAGTCCGGCGGGCATCCGGTGATGGGCGTGCAGGTCACGCAGCAGTACAAGTTCCCGTTCACGGTGAAGTTCAGCGTGGGCGACATCGGCGGCCCGAGCGCGGGCATGATGTTCGCCCTCGGCATCATCGACAAGCTGACCGCGGACAACCTGACCGGCGGCAGGTTCATCGCGGGCACCGGCGAGATCGAGGCCAGCGGGCAGGTCGACGCCATCGGCGGCATCCAGCAGAAGATGGTCGGCGCGCGGGCGGCGGGCGCGACGGTCTTCCTGGCCCCCGCCTCGAACTGCTCCGACGTGAAGGGCGCGATCCCGGCTGGCCTTCAGGTGGTCAAGGTGGCCACGCTCAGCCAGGCCGTCAACGATCTCGACGCCCTGAAAGCCGGCCATCCCGTCCCCTCCTGCTGAGCCTGCGCGGCTGCTCGTGCGTGCTCGACGTGCGCCCGGGCCGCCGGGCGGCCTGACCCGGTGAGTGCTGACCGGGTAAGTGCTCGCGCCTGCTTAGCCGGGGCGTAGGCTTTGTTGCCGACGGGACATCCATGCGGGCGTGCACAGGGTCGTGCGGTCGGCACGAGCTCTGCAGTGTTTGCTTGCCCGGGGTGACCCAGGAAGCCAGGAAGGGAGCATGTGCGGTCGTGGCACCTCGCGTACTGGTTGATGCGACCGACGTGCCAGCCGACCGCGGTGCGCTCGGCCGGTATGTCGACGGGCTGATCGGCGCGCTCGACCTGGCGGGCGCGGACCTGGCCGTGGTGTGCCAGCGCGCCGACGAGGAACGCTACGGCCGGCTGGCCCCCGCCGCGCACGTCGTCACCGGGCCCACCGCGCTGTCGCACCGCTCGGCCCGGCTGGCCTGGGAGCAGAGCGGGCTGCCGCTGGTGGCCCAGCAGGTGGACGCCGACGTCATCCACGTGCCGCACTACTCCATGCCGCTGCGCCCGGGGCGGCCCACCGTGGTGACCGTGCACGACGTCACCTTCTTCACTGAGCCAGAGCTGTACAGCCCGGTCGGCGTCATGTTCTTCAAGTCTGCGATCCGCACCGCGGCGCGGCGCGCGGTCCGGCTGATCGTGCCCTCCAAGGCCACCCGCGACGAGCTGGAGCGGGTGCTGGGCGCCGACCCGACCAAGATCGACGTGGCCTACCACGGGGTGGACCACCAGCTGTTCCACCGGCCCGATCCCGAGCAGGTCGCGGCCGTGTCCAACCGGCTGGGCCTGCACGGCAAGCCGTACGTCGCGTTCCTCGGCAGGCTCGACCCGCGCAAGAACGTGGCCGCGCTGATCACCGGGTGGGCCGCCGCGGTGGCCGATCTCGACGACCCGCCTGCCCTGGTGCTGGGCGGCGGCGGCGGCTGGAGCGAGGAGGTGGACACCGCCGTCGCGCAGGTACCGCACCACCTGCGCCTGATCCGCCCCGGCTACCTGCGCTTCTCCGACCTGCCCGGCTTCCTCGGCGGGGCGCTCGTGGTGGCCTTCCCGAGCCGGGGCGAGGGGTTCGGCCTGCCGGTGCTGGAGGCCATGGCGTGCGGCGCGCCGGTGCTGACCACCCACTGCACGTCGCTGCCCGAGGTGGGCGGCGAGGCCGTCGCCTACACCGAGCCCGACGCCGAGGCCATCCGCGACTCGCTGCGCGCGCTGCTGGCCGACCCGGCCCGACGGGAGACCCTGGGCACCGCGGGGTACAACAGGTCACAGGAGTTCACCTGGGCGGCGTCGGCCGAGGCGCACCTGGCCAGCTACCGACGCGCCGTCGAACAACCCGCCGCGGGCATCAGCGCGGTGTAACCTCTCGTATCATGCCGCGAGAACCGCTTGAGGCCATTTTGCTGGTCGGCGGCCAGGGGACCCGGCTGCGGCCGCTGACCCTGTCCGCGCCGAAACCGCTGCTTCCCACGGCGGGCGTGCCGTTCCTGGCGCACCTGCTGGCCCGGTCGGCGGCCTGCGGCGTCACCCATGTCGTGCTCGCGACCTGCTACAAGTCCGAGATGTTCGCCGCGGCCTTCGGCGACGGCTCGGCGTTCGGGCTGTCGATCGACTACGTCCAGGAGGACGTGCCGCTGGACACCGGCGGCGGGATCCGCAACGCCGCCGCCTCGCTGCGCGGCGGCCCCGCCGACCCGGTCGTCGTGCTCAACTCCGACATCCTGTCCGGGCATGACCTGAGCGCGCAGGTCGAATTGCACAGCAAGAACGACGCCGCGGTGACCCTGCACCTGGTCGAGGTGCCCGACCCGTCCCGGTTCGGCGTCGTGCCGACCGACGGGTCCGGGCGCGTCACCGCGTTCCTGGAGAAGACGCCGGACCCGGTGACCAGCTGGATCAACGCCGGGTGCTACGTGTTCCGGCGCGAGGTCATCGATCAGATCCCGGCCGGGCGCCGGGTGTCGGTCGAGCGGGAGACGTTCCCGTCGCTGATCTCTTCCGGGCAGCTCGTCATGGGCTACCGGGAGTCGGCGTACTGGATCGACGTCGGCACGCCCCAGACGTTCGTGCGCGGCTCGTGCGACCTGGTGCTCGGGCGGCTGCCCAGGTCCGCGGTGCCCGGCCCGGCCGGCCCCGCGCTGCTGCTCGCCGGGGCCCAGGTGGCGCCGGACGCGTCGGTGACCGGCGGGACGGTGGTCGGCGCGGGGGCGTCGGTGGGCGCCCGGGCGACGGTCGCCGGCAGCGTGCTGTTCGACGCCGCGGCGGTCGGCGCGGGTGCCGTGGTGCGGGACTCGATTGTCGGCCGCGGGACCGTGGTCGCCCCCGGAGCGGTGCTCGACGACGCGGTGGTCGGGGACGGCGCCTTCGTCGGCCCGGGCAACGAGCTGGCCAAGGGCATCCGGATCTGGCCCGGCGTGCGGCTGGAAGAAACCTCGGTCCGCTTCTCCACCGACGTCTAAGCCGAACGGCCAGGGATGCACGCGACGAGCACTGCGCCGGGCGCCGCCGCGCCCAGCGGCCCCGACGCCGGGATGCGCCGTGAGTGGCTGGCCCCGTTCCGCCTCGATGCCCGGCTCATTCTGTCCGTGCACCGCCGCGGCCGCCGCGATCCCGCCTTTTCCGTCGAGGACTCCGGCGCCGTCTGGCGCACGTCGCTGACCCCCGACGGCCCGGGCACCGTGCGTGTCACCGGCCGCGGCGCGGACGACGGCACCCTGGTCACCGGCCAGGCGTGGGGCCCGGGCGCCGCGTGGCTGCTGGACACCCTGCCCGCTCAGCTCGGCGCGCAGGACGACCTGTCCGGATTCACCGCCCGGCACCCGGTCGTCGGCGAGCTGGTGCTCCGTCACCCGGGGCTGCGCGTGGGCCGGACCTCGCGGGTCTTCGAGGCCCTCGTGCCCGCGGTCCTGGAGCAGAAGGTGGTCGGCCTCGAAGCGCACCGCGCCTGGCGGATCCTGCTCGGCCGGTTCGGCGCGCCCGCCCCGGGCCGGCCCCCGGCGGCATGCGGGTCTGCCCGCCCCCGGCCACGTGGGCGCGCATCCCGTCCTGGGCGTGGCACCGGGCCGGAGTCGAGGGCGTCCGGGCCCGGACCATCATCACCGCGGCCGGCGTGGCGGGCCGGCTCGAGCAGACCAGCGACCTTGACCCCGCCGAAGCCGAACGCCGGCTGCGCTCGCTCCCCGGCATCGGCCCCTGGACCTGCGCCGAGATCAGGCAGCGGGCCGCCGGTGACCCGGACGCGGTCTCGGTGGGCGACTACCACCTGCCCAACGCGGTCGGCTGGACGCTGGCCGGGCGGCAGGTCACCGACGACGCCGGCATGCTCGAGCTGCTCGCGCCCTACGCCGGGCACCGCTACCGGGTCACCCGGCTCATCGAGCTCGGCGGCGGCCTGCCCCCGCGCCGCGGTCCCCGCATGCCCGTCCGCGACTACCGCGCCTTCTAGCCCGCGCCGCCCTTCGACCTGCGCCGCCCCGTCGAGCCCGCGCCGCTTACTGGGCCAGCAGCGGCAGGGACCGGGACCGGACCGAGGCGGCCACGCCGTCGCTGGCCGCGGCGGCGGCCTGGCGCTCAGCCGGAACGTCGCCGTAGGTGGTGCTCCGCTGGCGCAGCGGGCGGCCGATGGGCTCGGTGATCGCCCGGAGCTGGCTGATCGTCTTGTACGAGCCATGGTCGGCGCCGGCCATCCGGCTGATGGTCTCCTCCATCAGCGTGCCGCCCAGGTCGTTGACGCCGCCGCGCAGCACGTCGCGGCACCCCTCGTCGCCGAGCTTGACCCAGGAGCACTGGATGGAGTCGACCGCCCCGTGCAGCAGCAGCCGGGAGACGGCGTGCACGGCCCGGTTCTCCTGCCGCGTCGGCCCGGGCCGGGCCAGGCCGGCCAGGTAGATGGGCGCGTTCTCGTGGATGAACGGCAGCAGCACGAACTCGGTGAAGCCGCCGGTGCGCTCCTGGACCGAACGGATCACGCGCAGGTGCCCGACCCAGTGCGCCGGGGTGTCGACGTGCCCGTACATCATGGTGGCCGAGGTCGGCAGGCCCAGTTCATGCGCGGTGGTGATGACCTCGATCCACACCGAGGCGGGCAGCTTGCCCTTGGTCAGCACCCAGCGCACCTCGTCGTCGAGGATCTCCGCCGCCGTGCCGGGCAGCGAGCCGACGCCGGCCTCCTTGGCCCGGACCAGCCACTCCCGGATCGGCAGGCCGGTGCGGGAGGCCCCGTTGACCACCTCCATCGGGGAGAACGCATGGACGTGCAGATCGGGACAGCGCCGCTTGACCTCGGCGGCGATCTCGAAATAGGCCGTTCCCGGCAGGTCCGGATGGATGCCGCCCTGCATGCAGACCTCGGTGGCGCCGGCCGCCCACGCCTCCTCGGCCCGGTCGCCGATCTGCTCCAGCGACAGGGTGTACGCGTCGGCGTCGGTGCGCCGCTGGGCGAACGCGCAGAACCGGCAGCCGGTGTAGCAGACGTTGGTGAAGTTGATGTTGCGGGTCACGACGTAGGTGACGTCGTCGCCCTTGACGTCCCGGCGCAGCCCGTCGGCGATGCCGGCCAGCGCCTCCAGGTCCGGGCCGTCCGCGCCGAGCAGCGCGATGGCCTGGGCGTCGGTCAGCCGCGCCGGTGCCCGCTCGGCCTGCCGCAGGGCCTCGGCCACCTCGCCGCCGGACAGGACCGCGGGCGCCCGCGGGCGGGTCCGTTCGGCGATCTCGTCCCAGTCGCCGTAGACCTCGGCGAAATCGTCGCGCCGGTCGCTGGTGCGGCCGGCCGTGTCGATGGTCACGTACAGGTCGGTGCGGCCCGACCCACCCGCGTCGGCCAGGCCGCCGTCGGGCTCCTGCCAGGGCAGGCCGTGCGGGCGGGCGGCCTCGTCGGCCAGGCCGGTCGCGGGGTCGGCCAGCGCGGCCACGTGCCGGGCCAGCCGCGGGTCCAGCCACGGCTCGCGGAGGTAGGGCGGGTAGATGGTGAGGCGCTCGCGCAGGGTGAAGCCGGCCGCCGCGGTGCGCGCCGCGAGCTCGTCGATCTCGGGCCACGGGCGTTCGGGGTTGACGTGGTCGGGGGTGAGCGGGGAGACGCCGCCCCAGTCGTCGATCCCGGCCCGCAGGATCGTCTCGTACTGGTCGCCGACCAGGTTGGGCGGCGCCTGGATCCGCGCCTTGGCCCCGAGCACGAGCCGGGTGACGGCGATCGTGGCGGCCAGGTCGTCGATTTCGGCGTCCGGCACGTCGCGCATCTTGGTGTCCGGCTTGGCCCGGAAGTTCTGCACGATGACTTCCTGGATGCCGGAGTACTCGCGGGCCACCTTGCGGATGGCGAAGACCGAGTCGGCCCGTTCGGCCAGCGTCTCGCCGATGCCGATGAGGATGCCGGTGGTGAACGGGACGTTGCTGCGGCCCGCGTCTTCCAGGACGCGAAGCCGAACGGACGGGTCCTTATCCGGGCTGCCGAAGTGCGGGCCGCCCTTCTCGGTGAACAGGCGCGTCGCGGTGGTCTCCAGCATCATGCCCATGGACGGGGCGACCGGCTTGAGCCGCTGGAAGTCCTGCCAGGACAGCACACCGGGGTTGAGGTGGGGGAGCAGCCCGGTCTCCTCCAGCACGCGGATGGCCATGGCCCGCACGTAGGACAGCGTGTCGTCGTAGCCGTGGGCGTCCAGCCACTCCTTGGCCGGGCGCCAGCGCAGCTCCGGCCGGTCGCCGAGGGTGAACAGGGCTTCCTTGCAGCCCAGCGCGGCGCCCTCGCGCGCGATGGCCAGCACCTCGTCCGGTTCCAGGTACAGGCTGTCCAGCCGGTGCGGCACGGTGGCGAAGGTGCAGTACCCGCAGCGGTCCCGGCACAGCCGGGTCAGCGGGATGAAGACCTTCCGCGAGTAGGTGATGACGCCGGGGCGGCCCGCCCCCTCCAGCCCGGCGTCCCTGATCCGGCCGGCGTAGCCCGTCAGGGCGGCCAGGTCCTCACCGCGGGCGTGCAGGAGCACCGTGGCCTCGTCCGGGTCCAGTGGCTTGCCGTCCCGGGCCCGGGCCAGTGCCCGGCGCATGCCCGAAGCCGTGACCCCGCTGGCTTGCCCGCTTGCGTCCGGCCCTATGACCCGGTTCTTGCCGTCCTCGTCGCCGGTATCGCTCATGCTGCACCCAACCTTTCCCGGAGCCCGGATCTTCCCCGGCCCGGCTTCGGCCCGGCCCGGCCTACCGCGGCGCGCCCGCGGTTCAGCGTTCGAGCAGGAAATCGGCGGGGTCGCGCGGCGGCCGGTCCGGGGCCGGCTCGGCCGGGTGGCCGACCGCGACCGAGCCCATCGGCCGCCAGCCCGCCGGCAGGTCCAGCGCGCGGGCCGCGACCTCCTGGCAGAACAGGGTGCTGGAGATCCACGCCGAGCCGAGCCCCTCGACGGCCAGCGCGATGAGCAGGTTCTGCACCGCGGCGCCCATGGAGACGGTGAACATGGCCTGCTCGGCGGCCGAGCGCCGCTCGTCGGGATACTGGTGCGCCGCGTCGGTGACCAGGCACGGCACGACGATCAGCGCCGCGCGCCGCAGCGGCTCCCCGCGCCGGAGCCGCCGGCTGATCTGCTCCGGGGTGAACCCGTCCCGGCTCAGGTCAGCGATCCACGCCTCGCGCATCGCGTCCAGCAGCCGCTCCCGCGCCGCGGGCGAGGAGACGATCACGAACCGCCAGGGCTGGCTGTGATGCGGCGCGGGCGCGGTCAGCGCGGTGGCCACGGCCCGGCGGATCGCCCCGGGATCGACCGGCTCGGCGGTGAAGGCCCTGATGGTGCGGCGCGCCAGTGGCACGTCCGCGGACCCGAACCGGAACATGTCCTCCTCGGCGGGCCGGACGAGCTCCCGCGCCCCCGGGCCGTCCGGCTCGGTGACCAGGTCGGCCAGCCCGCGGACGACGGCCGCCGGGATGCCTCGCGCCTTCCCCTTGACCAGGTCCGCGGCGGCCGCGATCTCGTCGGCCACCGCCGCCACGGTGACCTCCAGGGTGTTGCCGAACGTGTCGGTCTCGCCGCGGTAGTCACGGACGGGGGTGATCCCGGCCGCCCCGATGGCGTTGTCGGTCTGCCCGGCCCGCCAGGGCCGGCCCATGGTGTCGGTGATGATGACCGCGATCCGCCGGCCGCTGCGGGCCTGCAGGGCCTTGCGCAGCCGCCGGGCCGACTCATCGGGATCCTCGGGCAGGAGCACCACGGTGCCCGGTGCCGTGTTGGACTCGTCCACTCCGGCCGCGGCCAGGACCAGCCCGTGCCGCGTCTGCGCGATCGTCGTGGCGCCGCGCCTGGCCACCACCCGCGCCGTCTCGGCCTCGATGGCCTGCTCGCGCGGGATGGCCGCCACCCGGCCCTCGGCCTTGCTCACGATCTTGGACGTGACGACCAGGATGTCGCCGTCGCGCAGGTCGCCGGCCGCATCGGCCAGCAGCGCGGCCAGGTCGCGGCCCGTGGTGATCTCGGGCAGCCCGGTCACCGGGGTCACGGTGAGGCCACCGGCCGGCCCGGTCACCGGGGTCACGGCGGGGCCGCCGGCTGGCCCGGTCACCTCAGCTCCAGGGCCAGGTCGAGGGCGGCCCGCGCGATCGCGGTGGTCGCGGGCAGGTCGCGCATGAGCAGGGGCAGGGCGCGGACCTCGATCCCGGCCAGCGCCGGGTCGTCGGCCGCGGCCTTGTCCTGGTCGTCGACCAGCCAGCCGTTGATCAGCTCCGGCCCGTAGTGCGCCGCGACCGCGGCGGCGGAGGTGTCCACGCCGATCGCGGTCAGGCACGCGTCGGCCATGCCGCGCACCGGCGCGCCGCCGATGATGCCGGACACGCCCACCACGGTCTTGGCCGCCACGGCCGCCCGGATGCCGGGCACGGCCAGGATGGTGCCGATGCTCACCACCGGGTTCGACGGCGGGAACACGACCGCGTCGGCCGCGGCAATCGCCTCGAGCACCCCCGGAGCGGGCGCGGCCTGCGCGGCGCCGACCGCGATGATGTCCGCCGCGGGCGTCTGCGCGTGCAGCCGGAGCCACCACTCCTGGAAGTGCACCGTCCGCCGGTCACCGCCCTCGTCCAGCACCACGTGCGTCTCGACCTGGTCGTCGGACATCGGCAGCAGCGCCACCCCCGGCTGCCATCGCTCGCAGAGCACCTGGGTGACGGCCGACAGCGGCCGCCCCGACGCGAGCAGCTGGCTGCGCCGGATATGCGTGGCGAAGTCCCGGTCGCCGAGCGTGAACCAGTCCGGGCTCGCGCCGTAGGCGGCCAGTTCAGCCCGGACGCTGAAGGTCTCCTCGGCGCGCCCCCAGCCCTGCTGCTCGTTGATGCCGCCGCCCAGGGTGTACATGACGGTGTCCAGGTCGGGGCAGATTCGCAGGCCGAACAGCGTGATGTCGTCTCCGGTGTTACCGATGACGGTGATCTCGGCGTCCGGGGCCGCCTGCTTCAGGCCGCGGAGGAACCGCGCTGCTCCCACGCCGCCCGCGAGCACGGTGATGCGCATACCTCACAGTGTGGCAGGTCCCGCGGCGGCCCCCGGCCGTACCGCCTCACCTTCAGCCTTCCCCGAGTGATTTATCTCGCATCTGCGACAACGGGGGGACCAATATCACCTTCCGCGCTTGACTAAAAGCAAGACACGCGAGTGTAATTTCAATGATGTGATTCTCGCCCCGAGGGCAGCGGTGAGAACGGGGGCTCCGAATGGGGAGGGAGGGAGGATGCGCCGTGACTGAGGTGATCGTCCCGCTAGCGCAGGTTTTCGTCAGCCCGGATGAGGTGGACGAGCTGGGCTGGCAGGATCGTGCCCTATGCGCGCAGACGGATCCGGAGGCGTTCTTCCCGGAGAAGGGAGGATCGACCCGGGAGGCAAAGCGGGTGTGCCGGAGCTGCGAGGTCCGGGCCGAGTGCCTGGACTACGCGCTCGAGCATGACGAACGGTTCGGCATCTGGGGCGGCATGTCCGAGCGTGAGCGCCGCCGCCTGAAGCGCGAGGCGATCTAACCCGCTCCCGCGGGCCCGCCTGACCTGCGCCGGCGGTCCGGTGAATTTGCCGAACTCGCGGAACCGCCGCTGTGTATGGTTGGTCCTGACGTGAGCGCGGGGGGCTGCTGCTCATGTAGTCCGTACGCTCCTGCCGGGCGGGGAATCCCGCGCGCAGAGCCGTCGCCCACCGCATCAGACAGGACCCTTGCCACCGAACGCCTCGCCGCCGCGCCACGTCGTGACCCTCGTGGTCGTCGTGCACGACGGCGCGCGGCTGCTGCCCGGGCTCCTCGGCGCGGTGCGGGCGCAGACGTATCCCGTGCACCGCGCCGTCGGTGTCGATACCGGCAGCCAGGACCTCAGCGGCGCAGTCCTGACCGATCTGCTCGGTCAGGACGCGGTGCTCGTCATGGACGCGGATACCGGGTACGGCGCGGCCGTCGCCCGGGCGCTGCAGCATCCCGCGCCTGGGCCGGGATCCATTCCGCCCCCGGACCCGGCGGCGGAATGGATCTGGCTGCTGCACGATGACTGCGAGCCAGCCCCGGACGCCCTGGAGCAGCTGCTGCGGGCGGCCGGTCGCGACCGGCCGGAAGCGGCTGGCCGGCCGGTCGCGGTCCTCGGGCCGAAGCTGACGGACGCGGCCGACCGGCGCGTCCTGCGCGAGACGGGTGTCACCACCGACCGGGCCGGGCGCCGCCTCACCGGCATCGAGCCGGGTGAGCTCGACCAGGGCCAGCACGACGGCAACCGGCCGGTGCTGGCGGTCAGCTCGGCCGGCATGCTGATCCGCCGCGACGTCTGGGACCAGCTGGCCGGATTCGACCCCAGCCTGCCCCTGATGCGGGACGACATCGACTTCTGCTGGCGAGCTCACGCGGCCGGATACGACGTCCGGGTGGTCACCGACGCCGTGGTGTACCACCGCGAACTGTCGGCCCGGAACATCCGGAAGGTCACGGCCGCGGGCGGTCATCCCCGGCTGCTCGACCGGCGCGGCGCGCTGTACGTATTCGCGGCCAACCTGCCCGTCGGCCCCATGCTCGCCATCGTGGCCAGCTGCGTGGCGAGCTCACTGCTGCGGGCGGCCTACTTCCTGCTCACCAAGCAGCCGCGCCGGGCCTGGGACCACCTCGGGGCCGTCGCCTGGCTGCTGCGCCACCCGGTCCTGCTCGCTCGCGCGCGCCGCCGCCGCGCCGCCGGCCGCAGGTACGCCTGGCGCCTGCTGCGCGGTCAGCTGCCGAGGGGGCGGACGCTGGCCCGGCTGGCCGAATCCGCCGCGGGCCTGCTGTCCGGCGGCCCGGCCTACGAGAGCCGCGGGGTGCACCAGGCCCGCACCGACGACGCCGCCGACGAGTTGCCCCTGGCCCCGTCCGGCTCGACGGCCCGGCGCGTGCTGACCACCCCGGGCGTTCTGTTGTGTGCCGGGCTCGCGGTGGTCGCGCTGGTGGCGGAGCGCTCGCTGGTCGGGTCGGTGCTGACCGGCTCGGGCCCGCTCGCGGGCGGGGCGCTGGTGCCCGCCTGGGGCGGCGCGAGCGACCTGTGGCGCGAATACCTCGCGGGCTACCACCCCACCGGGGTCGGGTCGGCCGCCAGTACCCCGCCCTACGTCGCCGTGCTGGCCGCGCTCGCGACCGTGCTGGCCGGCAAGCCGTGGCTGGCCGTCGATGTCATCCTGCTCGGCTGCGTACCCGCGGCGGGCCTGACGGCGTTCCTGGCCACCCGCAGCATCACCTCCGTGCTGGCCGCGAGGATCTGGCTCGCCGCTACCTACGCGCTGCTCCCGGTGGCGATGGGCGCCGTGGCGGCTGGCCGGATCGGTACCGTGGTCGCCTTCGTCCTGCTTCCGCTCATCGGCCTCGCCGTCGGGCAGATCCTCGCCGGCCCCTCGCCCCCGCTCCCTCGCGCTCCACCCCGCTCCCGTCCGGCTCTACCCAGCTCCCGTCGCGCTCCACCCCGCTCCCGTCGCGCTTCACCCCGCGCCGCGCGGCGTGGGCCGCTGGCCTGCTGATCGCGGTGGCCGCGGCCTTCGTGCCCCTCCTCTGGCTGATCGCGGTGGCCGCCGCCGTCGCGGCCGCCGCGGCCTGGCCCTGGCTCGGCCGGGCGACCGTGATCAACGCGGCGATCGTGGCGGCGGTGCCGGCCGTGCTGCTCCTGCCGTGGACGTTCCACCTGCTCGCCAGCCCGTCAGCGGTCTTCCTCGAGGCCGGCCTGCAGCGGCCCGGGCTGGCCGCCGCGGGCCTGGGCCCAGGGTCCGTGCTGCTGCTCAGCCCGGGCGGCCCCGGACTGCCGCCCGGCTGGGTCACCGCCGGGCTCGTCCTGCCCGCGTTCTGCGCGCTGCTGGCCCGCCGGCGGCTGCCCCTGGTCTACACCGGATGGGCCATCGCGCTGGCCGGCCTGGTGATCGCCCTGGTGGAAAGCCACGTGCGGGTCACGGGCCCGGGCGGCACGACGGTCAGCGCCTGGCCGGGCCTAGCGATCGCATTGGCCGCCGTCGGCCTCCTGCTGGCCGCCACGCCGGTGATCGAGTCGGCCGTCCTCGCGCTCGGCCAGCTCCGAGCTCGCCGGGCACCTGCCGGGTCGTCTGCCGGTGCCGGGTCGCCTGCCGGTCCCGGGTCGCCTGCCGGTCCCCGGTCCGCGGTCGGCTGGCTCCTGCTGGCCGTGCTGGGCGGTCTGGCGGTGGCGGCTTCGGCGCCGGCCCTCGCGGCCGGGTACTGGCTGGCCGCAGGCATCCGCGGGCCGGTGACCGAGGCCGGGCCGCAGATCCTGCCGCCGTTCGTCGCGGCCGCATCCGCCGGGCCCGATCAGGCCCGGACCCTCGTCCTGCGGCCGGACGGCGCGGCCCTGTCCTACACCGTCCTGCGCAGCACCGACCCGGTTCTCGGCGAGCCGGAGCTGACCGAGGCCTCCTCGGCCGCCCGCGAACTGGACGGCGTGGTCGCCTCGCTGGCCGCGGCGGGGGGCGGGGATGGCGGGGATGCCGGGCAGGCCCTGCGCCAGTTCGACATCGGCTACATCCTGCTGCCCGCGCCGGTCGACCAGGCGCTCGCGAGCCAGCTGGCCGGGGCAGCCGGGCTGATCCGGCTGACCAGCGGGCCGGCGTACGACCTGTGGCAGGTCGCCGGGACCGTCGCGCGGGCCAGCGTGATCGGGCCGGGCGGCACCGCGGTACCGGTCCCGTCCGGTCCGGTGGGCGTGAACACCGTGCTGGCCGCCTCCACCTCGGGCACCCTGGTGCTGGCCGAGCCGGCGGGCGGGTGGTCCGCCACCCTCAACGGGAAGCCGCTGGCCTCGTCGGCCCAGCCGGTGGACGGCTGGGCGCAGGGCTTCGTGCTGCCCGCCGGCGGCGGCCGCCTGGTCATCACCCGGGATGAGACGGCCCGGAACCTCAGCCTGGGCGCCGAGGCCGTGGCCGTACTGGTCGTCCTTGCGCTGGCCCTGCCCGGTACCAGGTCCGCCGCCGCGGCGGCCGCCGCCGCGCAGGCCCAGGCCCAGGCGCGGGCGCGGACGGAGCCCGAGAGCGAGAGCGTCCCGGCGGCCGGGCGGCGGCGGGACCGAGCCGCCGGACCCAGGCCCGCGCGCCGTACCCGGCCGCCCCGGTTCGCCTTCGCCGCCTTCGGCCCGCGCCGCGAGCCCGGTGCCGAAGGCGGAAGCTCGCCCGGATACACCAGCGGCGCAGCGCAGTGGTCCGGGCCGGATCCGGCGGCCGGGGACCAGACCCGCGCCGAGCCCGGCTCCGCACCTGAACCTGCACTTGCGTCTGCACCCGCGCCCGCGGCCGCCGCGCCCAAGCGCCCTCGCGGCCAGCACGCGGCGCGGCACGGCAAGCCCCCGCGACGCGGGCGCGGGCCGGCCCTGGAGAACCTCGATCTCGTCCCCGCCGAGGAGGACGCCGGACGCCCGGCGCAGCTGAGCTACGACCCCATGGCTGCGGGCCTCCCGCGTGAATCCGGTGATGGGTCATGAAAGCGGCCCGGCTGACGGCCGCCGGGGCGGTGCTGCTGGCGCTGGGCGCCATCGCCGGCGCCGCGCAGCTGGCCGGGCCCGGGTCGCCGGGTCCGGCCCGCGCCACCGCGCCACCGCAGCTGGTCGCCGTGACCTCTGCCGTCCGGGCCTGCCCGCCCATCCCGGGCGGTGGCCCAGGCACGGTCGCCTTCATCGCGAGGCCTAGCCCGGCTCCGCAGCCCGGGCCAGGGCAGCCCGGGCCAGGGCAGGCCGGGCCGGGGCAGGCCGAGCTCGCGCCGTTGCCGTCGGCGGATGCGGCGTTGCGGGCCGCTGCCCCGATCAGCCAGACCGAGCCCGGCGTGCTCAGTACGCTGACCATCCCGGCCGCGCAGAGCGTGGCCAAGAAGGCCGCGACCGTCCCGCAGGGCTGGTCCGTGACCGCGACCGGCACTATGGCGCAAGCCATGGAGGCCGAGGAGGCGACCGGCTCGGGGCCGGCCAGCGTCCGCTGCGGCGAGCCCGGTTCGGACCTGTGGTTCGTGGGCCCGGGACAGCAGAACGGTGCCGGGCAGATCCAGCTCGATCTGATGAACGTCGACGCCCTGGCCGCCAGCGTGAACGTCAGCGTCGTCACCGATGCCGGGCCGGTCCAGGCCGGCAACGACACCGGGATCACCGTTCCGCCGCGCCAGACGGTGACCGAGTCGCTGTCTGCCCTGGCCGCGGGGTCCAGCGTGGCCGCGATAGAGGTGCGGACCAGCATGGGCCGGGTGGCCGCGGACGTTTCGGAGAGCACGGCCCAGGGCGGGACCGCCAGCTGGCTGCCGGCCACGGCTCCGCCGTCGACGCAGCTGCTGATTCCGGGAGTGGCGTCGTCGGGGAGTGCCGCCCGGCTTTTCATCGTGGTCCCGGGCAGCTCCGACGCCCGGGTCAGCGTCCTGGCCATCACCTCGCAGGGCCGGTACCGCCCGTTCGGCACCCAGCCGGTCGATGTGCCGGGCGACTCCGCCTCCTACGTACCGCTGACTCCTCTCGGCGGCACGGCCTCCGCCCTCGAGCTCACGGCCAACGTCCCTGTCGCCGCCGCCGTGCTGGTGCCCGGCACCGGCCTGGGCACATTCACCGCGTCCACCGCGCCCATCAGCGAGCAGGCGGTCGTCGCCGGGAACACCTCCGGCTCAGGCCTGAGCACCACCGTCGTGTTGTCGGCTCCGGCCGCTCCGGCCCGCGTCCGGCTGACCGAGCTGACCCCACCCGCCGGCTCCCGCGCGAGCGGAGCCACCGCCAGCCAGGAGGTCACGGCCAGCCAGCAGGTCACCGTCCCGGCCGGCCGCACGCTGGCCGTGCCGGTGACAGCCCCGCGAGGCGGCGGGCGGGGGCGGCTTTCGCCGTCGTGATCACCCCGCTGGCCGGGTCGGGACCCCTTTACGCCGCGCGGGTGCTGACGCAGGGCCAGGGCAGCGTCGTATCTATCATCCCGGCCATCAGCGCCCTGACCACGATCAGCCTGCCCCCGGTCCGGGACTCCTACGCCGCCATCTCTCCCTGACCGGCCCGGCTCCGGCCTCCCGCCGAGCCCCGGCCAAAAAGCCCACCCCCGGCTCGGGCTGTTTCCATGATCATGGGTCATTTCGGACCCCCAGAGGCCGTTTTGGCCCATGATCATGGTCGACGCCCGTTATGCCTCAATGCGAAGTTGAGGCATAACGGGACATAACCACCGTCGCATCGAGCAGTACCCCGACCGTGAGGCGCTCCACCGCGGCTGACCGCCACCGGCTCCACCCGCCCGCGGGCCGGCCGGGTCAGCTCGGCGTCACCGGCGTCACCGGCGTCACCGGCGTCACCGGCTCCATCCGCGGCGGGTCAGCGCGGGTCAGCTGGTCAGCCTCCCGGGTCAGCTGCCCCGGCCTGGTCCCCGGCTGGCCGGTCAGGGCCAGCACGCCGAGGACCGCGGCGACCGGGATCAGGGACAGCTGGGGCAGCTCGTACCGCCAGTCGAAGGGGGCGATGAGGAACGGCGGCACGATCGCGGCGATCACCCCGGTCGTGAAGAGCAGGCAGGGGGCGCGCAGCCCGCTGCGCCGGGCCCGGCCGATCCCGGCCGCGCCGGCCGCGCCCAGCAGGAGGCCAGCGGCGAGCAGCGGCCCGGGGACGTAGAAGTAGCGGCCGTAGCCGGCCAGGAAGGCGGCCAGGGCGGGCTGGACGCGCGGGCCGCTGCCGGTGGAGGCGCGCAGCGTCGCCGCCTCGCCCTTGTCGGCCGGGAAGTACGTCTGGAACTTGAGGTACGTGGTCGGGTAGTGCTCAGGTCCGGCCCCGCGGACCGGCCAGAAGCTGTAGACCACGTCGCCGGCGACCGCCTTCAGGTAGGCCAGCGGCTGGTGCTCGATGATCGCGGTGTTGAAGTCGCCGACGATCTGGTTCTTGCTCAGCCCGTTCGCCGGCTGCAGGGTGACCTGCGGCGACTGCGGGTCCCACATGTAGAAGTTCGGATCGGCCGCCGCCGCCTGGTGCGGCGGGCACAGGTGCAGTTCGTACGACGGCAGCGACAGGCCCGTGCAGTCGGCGAACTGCGCGATCCGCCCGTACATGAACTCGTTGCCGTAGGTGACGAAGTTGAACGTCCCGTACGACGCCTGGACCCAGCCGAGGTAGCCGAGCACCGGCGGCAGCAGGCCGACGAGCAGCAGCAGGACCGCCCGGGTCGCGCGGCGCCGCCTGCGCCGGAAGACGACCACCAGATACAGCACCACGGGGATCGCGACGAGCAGGTCGGATTCCCTGATGACCGTGGCCGCGGCGATCAGCAGCCCGACTGCGACCAACGCCCAGTTGCCGATGGCCGCACGTTTCCACACCAGCACGACCAGCGCCATGACGAGCAGGAACGTCGCGCTGACATCGGTGAGGATGTACTGCTCGATGTCGAGCTGGAGCGGGTCGAACAGGACCGGGACGCAGGCCAGCACCGCCAGCCAGCGCCGGGCGCCGAACCGGACCAGCAGCGCGTAGATCGCCGCTGCCGTAGCCAGCCCGAGCAGGTGCTGCACGGCGGCCACCACGGCCAGGTTGTGCGCCACCACCGCCGGCATCAGCAGCAGCGAGTAGCCGCTGGTGCGTAGCCAGTCCGGAGTCCATTGCCCGGCCAGGAAGGCCTGGGCGTACTGCAGGTACCGCTCGCTGTCCGGGAAGATCAGCGCCTGCTGGTAGGCCAGCAGCACCACCACGCGCAACGCGGTGGCGCACCCCGCCACGAGGCCGAACAGCCAGTGCCGCCGCGCCATCTCCCGGCATCGTCCCGCGGACTCGCGGGCGACGCGCCGGGCCACGGCGAGCGCAGGCACGGCGGCGCGGGATCGAGGCGGCGAAGACACGGCTTCCAGCTAACCGCATCCTCACCACCTGAATTGCCGATTGCCGGCAACCCGGTGACCAGGCCCAGCGATGCATCTCGGCGCCGCGCACTCGGTAATCGCGCTACCCTCCTTTCTATCTATGGGCATGGGAAAGATGGGGCTGAACCACGGCCACGGGTCACGCTGCGGCGACGTGGCTGACCGTAGGGCCGGTGACGGGATCTGGATGCGTCCCGGCATCGCCGCTGCGGCTGGCCCGGGGACGTCGGGGATAACCGGCGTGCCGGATTCGCCCAGCCCCGCTCCGGCCCGCCGCCCCGCTCTGGCCCGCCGCCTCCGGCCGGGGGCGCAGCCACGGATACCCCCGGGCCGGGGGGCGCGATGACCCGCAGCACCACCGACCGGGCGCAGGACGTCATGTCCGCGCAGGATCCCGCCGGCGGGCCGCCCACCAAGCTGGCCGAGCCGCCGATACCCGGCGGCCGCGTCGAAGCGATGATGGGCGTGCTCATCCGCGCGCTCAAGTCCAGCCCGCTCGCCCGGCCGCTGCCCGCGGTCGCGGTCGCGGCGCTCGGGCTCGCGATGATCGCGTTCACCGGGCTGTGCGCGACCGCGCCCGGCGCGAGCGAGGCGACGCTGCCGGTGCTGCTGCCGCTCACCGCGCTGGCCAACCGGCTCGGTGCGCCGATCCTGACCGGTGACGTCATCAACGTCCTGATGTACGGCGGCATGACGCTGTGCGCCCTGGGCCTGGCCGGGATGCTGTGGGCGAACAGCCTCGGCTGGAACCCGGACCCGCGGCGGGTCTTCTGGACCGCTGCGGCGGTCGTCGCCGTCGTGGTGTGCATCACGCCGGTCGGCACCTCGGACCCGGCCAGCTACGCCTCCTACGGCCGCATCGCCGCGCTCGGGCACAACCCGTATATCTTCACGCCCGGCCGACCTGCCCGGCGGCGCCCACAATCCGTACACCGCGCTGGTCGACCCACGGTGGCGGACGACTCCTTCGGTGTACGGCCCAGTGGCCACCTGGACGCAGCTGGCCGCCGCGCTCGTCGGCGGCGCCAGGCCGTGGCTGACCATCTGGGCCCTGATGATCATGACCGGGATCGCCTTCCTGGCCGCCGGGTACCTGCTGCTGCGCTCGGCGGCCAACCCGGTACGCGCCGGCCTGATCTGGGCCGCGAACCCGCTGCTGATCTACCTGCTCGTGATGGGTGCGCAGCTCGACGTCTTCCTCGCGCTCGTCGGGATCGCGGCCATCTTGATCTCACGCCGCGGCACGACCGTCTGGCATGATCTCGCGGTGGGCAGCCTGATCGGCGTGGCCGCCGCGATCAAGGTGAACGCGGTATTCGTCGCGCTCGGCATCGCCGTGCCGCTGATCCGCGAGCGCGCCTGGGGCCGCCTGTTCCGGACCAGTGCCTTCGCCGCGGTGGCCACCCTCGCGCTGTACTTCTGCAGCTACGGCGTGTCCGCGCTCAAGCCGCTGCCGTCCGCGTCGAGCCGGGTCATTTCCCCGTCGGTCTGGCGGCTGTTCGAGATCGTCGGCGACCTGGTCTATCCGGGGCACCAGCAGGCGGTGTCGTCGCTGATGGGCGTGCTGTGGCCGCTGCTGATGCTCGCGCTGGCCTGGTACCTGTACAACCGGCTGTCCCCCGACGTGCCCGCCGTGCTCGCGGCCACCTGCGCGCTGACCTTCGCCTGGGTGCTGGTGGCCCCGTGGTCGCTGCCCTGGTACACCGCGCTCGCCTGGGTCACCCTGGCTCTGCTGCCGCGCAACTCGCTGACCCGCTGGCTCACGCTGGCCACCTTCGTGCCTGCGATGCTGCACTTCAGCGGCGGGCAGCCGGACAATCACCCGGGCGCCCCGGCGCCGTAGGCCGTGCCACCCGAGCCGGAGCAGTACCGGGACTGGGCCGCGGCCGCCGTCGCCGCGCTGCAGCGCTGGTACCGCCCGAGGACCGGGCTGTGGCAGACCACGGGCTGGTGGAACGGCGCGAACGCGCTGACCGCGGTGATCGACTACAGCCAGCAAACCGGCGAGCGCAGGTACCGGTACGTGATCGAGACGACGTTCGGCCGGGCCGGGCGGGCCCACCCGGGTTTCAGCAACGACTACTACGACGATGACGGCTGGTGGGCCCTGGCCTGGATCGCGGCCTACGACCTCACCGGCCAGGCGAAGTACCTGGACGCGGCGCGCGCGCTGTTCGCCGGGATGGCGGCGGGCTGGGACGACGTCTGCGGCGGCGGCCTGTGGTGGACCCGCAGGAAGGACTACAAGAACGCGATACCGAACGAACTGTTCTTGCTCATCGCGGCCCGCCTTCATCAGCGCACCTCAGGTACGAGCGGTTACCTGGACTGGGCGCTGCGCGAGTGGCGCTGGCTGCGGGCCAGCGGGCTGATCGGACCGGCCGGGCTGGTCAACGACGGGCTCACGGCCGGCTGCGTGAACAACGGCGGCACGACCTGGACCTACAACCAGGGCGTGGTCATCGGCGGCCTCGCCGTGCTGCACGAGATCACCGGCGATGGCGCCTACCTCGAGCAGGCGGCGGCCATCGCGGCCGCGGCGCTGCGCGACCTGACGGTGCCGCCGGGCATCCTCGCCGAGCCCGGCGAAGAACGCACCGCGGCCGGCGACCGCGACCGGCCGCAGTTCAAGGGCATCTTCATGCGGAACCTGTACCAGCTCCACCTGCGCCGCCCCCAGCCCGAATACCGCGACTTCATCCTGGCCAACGCGGCCTCGCTGTGGCGGAACGCCACGAACCGGCGCCACCAGGTCGGGCTGGCCTGGGCCGGGCCGTTCGACCGGGCTGACGCGGCGCGCCAGTCAGCGGCCCTCGACGCCCTCAACGCCGCGCTGGGTGTCGCCGGCTCATGACCTCCCGGGCCGGGCCAGCACCCCGCAAGGCCAGGAAAGCCAGGAGAGCCGGGAAGGCCAGCAGGGCCAGCAGCACCGCCGTGGCCGCGAGCGACAGCGCCAGCCCGGCCGGGAACAGCGGCGGTGTATAGCTCCAGGTGATGACGCCGAGCCCGGCCGGCACGTCGACGGCCTGGACGAGCCCGTCGCGCTGCACGGGCAGCGCCGCCGCCGGGCCGTGCTGGGGCTGCCAGGTGGCGCTCCAGCCGGGGATGTCGCTCACCGAGCGGACCACGCGGGCGCCGGAGCGGGAGAACACCGTAGCCGCCGCCGGCTGGCCGGCGCCCCGCCCATGCCGGTTACCCACGCGCCCGCCGCCGAGCGGCCCGCAAGCGCCTGGATGCTGAGCGCCGGCCGGGCGAGCTGGTTGGCGAAGACCGCGAACGAGCCGTCGAAACCGGCGAAGGTCCAGTGCGGCGGGGCCAGGACGTCGGCCAGCTGGCCGTCGGCCACCACGACGTCTCCGCCCGCCTCGGACACCGTGGGCGGCCCCAGCGAGCTCGGCCCGCCGAGCGTCCCCGCCCGGCCGGCGCCCGGCTGCGCGGGCGCCGCCGCGACCACCGCGACGCTCGCCACCGGCCCGGGCAACGTGATGCCCAGCGCCGAGGAGGTCATCGCCCGCGCCCGGAACCACTGCGTGGTGCCGTCTGGTGTGGTGAGCCCGAGCTGAACCCCGGCCGCCGCGTCCTGCCTGGCGGCGGCGTCCGGCACCTCGACCCTGGACACCTCTGGGGCGCCGCCCAGATACCAGGTGGCCCGCTGGCCGGCGGCGAGGTCACGCCGCCCGGTGCCCGCCGGCCCGGCCGCTGGGCCGCCCCCGGCGGCGCTGGTGACCAGGTACTCCGCCGGGGTGAGCAGGACCGAGGTATCGAGCTGGTCGAGCGTCCCGTCCGCCGCGGCGCTCGGGGCGAGCGTGTCCTGCCCTCCTCCGGTGGCCTGGTGCGAGCCGGTCGCCGCCGCGTACCGCGCGTCGACGGTGGAGGAGTAGCCCTGAACCGATGGCATCGGATCGGCGATGATCGCGTTGACGTCGGGCGGGTCGAGATCGGACAGGTCACCGGTGTCGAGCAGGTCGGGATCATAGATCGCGAACCGCCCGGCGAAACCGAGCGCCGACACCGGGCGCGGCGGCCGCGGCCGTGATCGCCGCGCCCGGCGAGGCGCCCGGCGAGGCACCCAGCGAGGCGCCCGGCGAGGCAATGGAGCCGCCGGAGATGCCGTGCCCGACCTCGACCACGCACAAGATGGTGAAGACGAGCACGTCGACGACGACGAAGCCGGCCATCAGGCCGGACCGCAGCCTCGGCCGCAGCGCCCGCCCGCACACCACGAGCACGGCCGCGCCGGCGCCCAGCACCGCGGACGGGATCAGCCATGGTTTCAGGCGGCCGATGATGCCGGCGGCCTCGCCGGCGCTCACCCCCATCCACTCCAGCAGGCCGGCCCCCAGATGAGGGCGAGCACGACGATCACCGCCGCCGCGAGCGCCGGCACCACGCCGAGGATGACCTCCGGGGCCATCCGGCGCACCGGAAGATAGCGCAGGAGACGATCGTGAGCCGGGTCGTTCCCCTCGGCGAGGGGATGGTCGGCCCAGTAGGCGAGCAGCACGGCCAGCGCCAGGTCCAGCACCAGCACGTTACGGCTCTGCAGCCGCTGGTCGCCGAACAGCGGGATGCGGAACAGCAGGCCCCCCAGCGGGGTGTTGCCGCCGAGGGCGAGGATCACTCCGGCCAGCGCCGTGACGTGCCACACCGCCCACTCGGGCAGCCGCGGCCGCAGCCGGAGCCGGCCGAGCAGGGCGAACGCGGCGACGAGCGGCAGGATGCCGACGTAGCTCGTCACCTCGGTGAGGTTGTAGGAGGTCACGAACATCGGCTGACCCAACGAGCCGGACCCGCCGAGCAGATCCGGCACCAGCGTCAGCAGCAGCCACCGGGCCGGCAGCGAGCCGGAACTGAACAGCGCCATCGAACTGCCGCCGCGCTGGGAGGTGCCGATGGCCGCCAGCCCGGGCAGCCACTGAACCGCTCCGAGGCACACGCCCAGGATCAGGCCCGCGGCGACCGACATGGCGGCCGGGCCCGCGCGGCGCCCCAGCCGGGCGACCTGCCAGGCCGCATAGATCACCACGATCACGGCGCCGTCGTCGATGGCGCGGGGCTCACCCGCGAGGATGACCAGGCCGATGGCCGCCGCCAGGACCGTGGTCCAGCGGAGCCTGGACGCCACGCTGCGTTCCTGCGACAGCCGCAGCACGCTCAGCAGCGCCACCGGCACCCAGCTCATCCCGGCGACCAGCCCGAAGTGCGTCACCTGCGCCGACATGGCCCCGGCGAAGGCGAACGAGAACGCCCCCAGGAAAGCGGCCAGGCTCCGAAGCCGCAGCGCCCGCAGGAAGCCGAACATCCCGAGCCCGGCCACCACCCAGGTGAGGATCAGGTTCAGCGTCCACGCCGCGGTGCCGGGCAGGATCGCGAACAGCCAGGTGAGCGGGTACGCGGCGCCCGCGTTCCAGCCTGCCAGCAGGGGCGCGCCGCTCCAGCTGTACGGGTCGTACAGCGGCAGCTGCCCGGCCCGGATCTCGCGCCCGGCCAGCACGCGCAGCGGGAAGTTCTGGCCCAGGTCGTCGCCGAGCAGGACGGCGTGCCCGAGCAGCGCGGGAACCCCGAAGATGACCGCGGGCGCCGCCACCAGCAAAACGACGGCCAGCACGTCGCCCCGCCGCCAGGACACCGGCCCGCCGCGCGCACCAGCCGCCACCCGGGCCGCCACCCGGCCCGACAACAGCCGTGGCTCAGTCCCCATCCGTACACTCTGGCCACTCGACCTTAAAAAAGTCTGGAAGATCCCCGCCGGCCTACCGGCGACTGGCCGTCAGCTGAAGTCGCCGTAGCCGGGATCGATGGTCTCGGGATCCACCCCGAGGATCTCCGCGAACTCCTCGACCACCACGTCGAACACGAGCTCGCTCAGCTCGTCCTCGTCCTCCGCCCGGGCCAGCAGCGGGCGCCGGAACAGCACGATGCGCGGTCCCGTAGCGGGGCGCTGCGGGTCGCTGGCGTCGGCCGAGCCGCGGACGATGCGGGCCAGCGGCACGCCCTCATCATCGGCGGTGTCGGCGTCGGGCACCTCCTGGACGGCGAACTCCACGTCGGACAGCTCGGTCTCCCACCGCGGCTCGAGCCGGGCCACGGCCTCCAGGACGATGTCGTCGAACTGCTCGGCCCGGCTGCGGTACAGCGGCACCCCGGGCGGGACGAGCCTGCCGCGCAGCCCGCGGCCATGGCGATCCCGCCGCCGCGGCCGCGGCCCGCCCGAAGCGGGCCGCCCACCTTCCCCGGTCTGCACAGCTACCGAGCGTATAAGATCACGCCGCTCCGCGGGTCCCGCGGCCGCAGCCCCGGCCGGCCGGCCGCCTCGAACTTGCGGATAAGGCACAAGCACGACACGATCACCGCGCCGGGCCATGGTGATGGCGTTACCGTCCGCGGGCGGATACCGTCACGGTTGTATCCGACGCCGTCCCGGGGCTCCGGTCATCTGATCGTCACGTGCGATGTGAGCGAGGTGGGCTGGGTGAGTTCTCGATGCTGCTCGCGCACCGCATGCAAGCATCCGCCCGTGTACACGCTGACGTATGTGTACCGTGACTCGACGGCGGTGCTCGGCCCGCTGGCCGCCTACGTCGAGCCGCACTGCTATGACCTGTGCGAGAAGCACGCCGGCCGGCTTACCGCGCCGCGGGGCTGGGACGTGGTCCGGCTGCCCGTCGACCCCGCCGACGACCGCGCCGATGACCTGGAAGCTCTGGCCAACGCCGTGATGGAGGCCCGGCCGGAGATCGGCGTGGGGAAAGCGGATGCCGAGCCCGTCGGACACGGCGTCGAGGTGGGCCGCCGCGGTCACCTCCGGGTGCTACGCTCGGGCCCTCCGCAGGACGGATAGGCTCGGCACTGCCGCCGTAACCGTCCGGTGGCACCTGTCCCTTCACGGAGGCGTGTCGAGCAGTGGGTGATCTCTCGAGCATCGTCAAGGCGTATGACATCCGGGGCGTCGTCCCTGACCAGCTTGACGAGAGCGTGGCCGAGGCGGTCGGCGCGGCGTTCGCCAAGCTGACCGGGGCGAAGAAGATCCTCACCGTGCACGACATGCGGACCTCCTCGGCCCCGCTGGCCGCCGCGTTCGGGCGCGGCGCGGCCAGCCAGGGCGCGGACGTGCTGGCCGCCGGCCTCGGCTCGACCGACATGCTGTACTACGGCAGCGGTGATCTCGGCATCCCCGGCGCGATGGTCACGGCCAGCCACAACCCGCCCCGCTACAACGGCATCAAGCTGTGCCGGGCCGGGGCGAAGCCGGTCGGCATCGAGACCGGCCTGCAAGACATCAAAGATCTGGCCGAACGGTCCGTGGTCCCAGCCCCGGTCACCGGCTCGCTCACCGAGACGGACCTGCTGCCCGGGTACGCGCAGTACCTGCGGAACCTGGTTGACATCTCCGCGATCAGGCCGCTGAGGGTGGCGGTCGACGCCGGTAACGGGATGGCCGGGCACACCGTGCCGAAGGTTTTCGAGGGGCTGCCGATCACGGTGATCCCGCTGTACTTCGAGCTGGACGGCACGTTCCCCAATCACGAGGCCAACCCGATCGAGCCGGCCAATCTGCGCGACCTGCAGCGGGCGGTGCTCGAGCATCACGCCGACATCGGGCTCGCCTTCGACGGCGACGCCGACCGCTGCTTCGTGGTCGACGAACGCGGCCAGGTGGTGTCGCCGTCGGCGCTCACCGCGCTGATCGCGGCGCGCGAGCTGGCCCGCGAGCCCGGCGCCGCGGTCATCCACAACCTGATCACCTCCCGCGCGGTGCCGGAGATCATCGCCGAGCACGGCGGGGTAGCGGTGCGCACCCGGGTCGGCCACTCGTTCATCAAGGCCGAGATGGCGCGCAGCGCCGCCGTGTTCGGCGGCGAGCACTCGGGCCACTTCTACTTCAGGGATTTCTGGTTCGCGGACTCCGGCATGCTGGCCGCGCTGCACACGCTGGCCGCCCTCGGCGGCCAGGACGCGCCGCTGTCGCAGCTGATGGCCGAATACACCCGGTATCACGCCAGCGGCGAGATCAACTCGGAGGTGGCCGACCAGGCCGAGGCGACGGCGCGGGTCAAGGAGGCCTTCGCGGGCCGTCCCGGGGTCAGCACCGACGAGCTCGACGGGCTCACCGTCTCGGCCGGCGACTGGTGGTTCAACGTGCGGCCGTCCAACACCGAGCCGCTGCTGCGGCTCAACGTGGAGGCCGCCACCGAGCCCGCCATGACGTCCTTGCGTGACGAGGTCCTCAGCATCATCAGGAAGTGACAGCATCGTCAGGAATCACAGCATCGTCAGGAATCACAGTGCCGTCAGGAATCACAGTGCCGTCAGGGAGGACAGGGAGATCGGATGCAGATTGAAGGCTGGCTCCTCGATATCCTGGCCTGTCCCGAATGCCACTCGCCGCTGCGGGTCGATGATGACGCCAGCGAGCTGGTGTGCACCAACGAGAAATGCGCGCTGGCCTACCCGGTGCGCGACGACATCCCGGTGCTGCTCGTGGAAGAGGCCAGACGGCCCGGCGACCAGCCATGAGAGATACGCCATGAGAGATACGGCATGAGCGACAGCCTGGACGACTGGGGCGGGTCCGAGTTCGCCTTGGCCGCGGACCGGCTCGACACCCCCGACGTGATCGAGGCGGCCGATCCCGGGGACGTGCTGCGGCAGGTGGCATCGGCGGCGGCGCAGGTCCGTACCTCGCTGCGGTCCTGCCAGGAGGCGAACCTGTCGGCCTTCACCCCGGACGCGAGGCCGCGCGCGCTGGTGGCCACGGGCCTGGGCAGCGCGGGCCTCGCGGGTGAGGTGCTGGGCGCCGTCGTCGGGCCGGGCAGCCCGGTCCAGGTCATCGCCTCGCAGGCCGAGCGCCTGCCGGGCTGGGTCGGGGCGGCCGACGCGGTGATCGCGGTGTCCGCCCCGGGCGCCACGGCGCAGACCCTCGCCATCGCGGCCGAGGCCGCGCGGCGCGGCTGCCGCCTGGCCTGCATCGGGACCAAGGATTCCGCGCTGCAGCGCGTCGCCGAGCAGGCCCGGGCCCCGTTCATCACGGTCGAACCGGCGGGGCCGTCCGGGCCGGTGCTGCCGCGCTCCGCCCTGTGGGAACTGGCCATCCCGCTGCTGGTCATCGCGGAGCGGCTGGGTGTGGCCCGGCTCGGGCCCGAGGTCTACGAGAAAGCGGCGAACCGGCTCGAGGACGTCTCTCATCAGTGCCGGCCGGCCAGCGAGTCGTTCGTCAACCCGGGCAAGTCGCTGGCCCTGGATCTGGTCGGCTCGCTGCCGGTGGTGTGGGGGACGTCGCCGCTGAGCGGGGTCGCCGCCCGCCGGTTCGCCGCCCAGCTCAGCGAGATTGCCAAGTACCCGGCGATCGCGGGCGTGCTGCCGGAGGCCGCCCTGGGCCAGGTCGCCGCGTTCGACGGGCCGTTCGTCCCGGGCGCGCTCTCCCCGCCCGCCGCGCCTGCCCCGCCGCCCGAGGCACCCGACGACATCTCCGGCCTGGAGGACCTGTCCTCCTGGGAGCTGGACTACGAGGACGCGGAGATGACGGGCCCGGCCCGGGGCCGCGGGTTCACCCCGCTGCGGCTCGTGCTGATCACCGATCCGGACCAGGACCCACGGGTCGCGGCCCAGCAGCGGGCCGTCACCGAGCTGGCCACCCAGCGCGGGATCGGGCTGTCCGAGCTGGCCATGGACGGCGAGCACCCGCTGGTGCGGCTGGCCGGAGTGGTCCAGCTGGCCGACTACGCGAGCGTGTACCTGGCCATCGCGTCGGGCATCGATCCCGGCGCGGCCGCCGCCATCACCGACCTCCGGGCCCGGAGCGAGTAACACGAGTGCGGGTGTCGCTGCGCGAGATGAGGGCGGTACTCGCTGCCCTCGGCGCCAACCTCGGCATCGCCGTGACCAAGTTCGTCGCGTTCTTGTTTACCGGATCCGCGTCCATGCTGGCCGAGGCCGTGCACTCGGTCGCCGACACCGGCAACGAGGTGCTGCTGCTCGTCGGGCGCGGCCGGTCGCTGCGGCCGCCGTCGGACGAGCACCCGTTCGGCTTCGGGCGCGAGCGGTACTTCTACGGGTTCGTGGTGTCGGTGATGCTGTTCACCGTCGGCGCGGCCTTCTCGGTCTACGACGGCCTGCACAAGATCCTGAACCCGGAGCCGGTCCGCTCGCCGCTGGTGGCCCTGGTCGTCCTGGTCGCCTCCGCGGTGCTCGAGGGCCTCTCGCTGCGCACCGGGGTCAGCGAGGCCAACAAGGTCCGCGGCGACCGCAACTGGGGCACCTTCATCCGGCGGACCAAGGCGCCCGAGCTGCCCGTGGTCCTGCTCGAGGACCTGGCCGCCCTGATCGGGCTGGGGTTCGCGTTCACCGGGGTGACGCTGGCCGCGCTCACCGGGAACGGCCAGTGGGACGGCGCGGGCTCCCTGGCCATCGGCCTGCTGCTCGGCGCGGCCGCGGCGATCCTGGCCGTGGAGATGAAGAGCCTGCTGATCGGCGAGGCCGCCAGTGCCGAGGTGCAGCGACTGGTCATCGCCGCGCTTGAGGCCGGCCCCGAGGTCGACCGGGTGATCCACATGCGGACGGTGCACATCAGCCCGGATTCGATCCTGGTCGCCGCGAAGATCGCGGTGCGCCCCACCGACACCGCGGCCCAGGTCGCGGTCGGCATCGATGAGGCCGAGCAGCGGGTCCGCGCCGCCGTCCCGATCGCCAACGTGATCTACCTGGAGCCCGACCTCTACCACCCGTCCCGCGCCGATCAGGCCGACCCCTCCGTCCGCTCTGCCCAGCGCGGCCGCTCCTCCCGCCGCAACCAGGCCGGCCCCGCCGACCAGACCGGCCCCGCCGGCCAGACCGGCCCCGCCGATCCCGCCGGCCCCGCCGGCCAGGCCGAAGAGACCAAATGACCGGCCCGTCCGACGTCGAGGTCATCCGCCGCATCAGCGAGCTCGGCCCGGTACCTCTGGTCCCCGAGATCCAGCTCTACCAGGCCAGCGATCCGATGGCGGCCTGGCACACGATCGAGGAGCGGGCCGGCCGCGCCGATCTGGACCCGCCGTTCTGGGCGGTGGCCTGGGCGGGCGGCCAGGCCCTGGCCCGGTACGTGCTGGACCACCCCGAGACGGTCGCGGGCCAGAAGGTGATTGACATCGCCTCCGGGTCGGGGCTGGTCGCCATCGCCGCGGCCCTGGCCGGGGCTTCGTCCGTCAACGCGTACGACATCGATCCGCTCGCGGTCACGGCCATCACCGTTAACGCGGCCGCCAACGGCGTCGAGGTCGCGGCCGAGCGCGCCGACATCCTGGCTGACGACGCCCAGGCGCCCGACGGCACCGACGTCGTCCTGGTCGCCGACGCCTTCTACGAGCGGGACCTGGGCGCTCAGGTGCTGCACTACCTCGAACGAAGCGCGGCCCGCGGCGCCGAGATCCTGGCCGGTGACTTCGGCCGGGCCTACCTGCCCCGTGAGTATCTGGTCCCGCTGGAGAGCTATCTCGTCTCCGGCCTGTTCATCGTGGAAGGTATCGACCTCAAGACCACCACCATCTGGACCCTGCGCTGACCCGCTGGCCGGCCCCTCACGGGGCGGCGTGAACCGGCGACGGCCCTGGCTTATCGTAATGAATGGGGCTAGAGCCGATCCCGGAACAAATACAGCCGCGGCAACGAAGCCGAAGGGATGCCAGCGTGAGTCAGTCCGAAGCAGTTAGCGAGTACAAGGTCGTCAACCCGGCCACCAACGAGACCGAGCGTGAGTTTGCCACCGCGACTGATGCGGAGGTCGAGCAGGTGCTGGCGCGTTCCGCCCGCGCTTACCAGTCCTGGCGGACCACCGCGAAGGACGAGCGGGCCAAGGTCCTGCTGCGGGTGGCCGAGTTGTATGCGGAGCGGATCGATGAGCTCGCCGCGCTGATCACGCGGGAGATGGGCAAGCCCACCCGCGAGGCCAAGGGCGAGATCATGCTGGTCGTGAGCATCTACCGGTACTACGCCGACCAGGGACCCGCGCTCCTGGCGGACACCCCGCTCAGCCCGCGGGCCGGGGGAACGGCGCTGATCCGCAAAGAGCCGGTCGGCCCGCTGCTCGGCATCATGCCGTGGAACTTCCCCTACTACCAGGTGGCCCGTTTCGCCGCCCCGAACCTGATGGTCGGCAACACGATCATCTTGAAGCACGCGCCGCAGTGCCCAGAGTCGGCCCTGGCTATGGAGCAGATCTTCCATGACGCCGGCCTGCCCGAGGACGCCTACATCAACATATTCGCCAGCAACAGCCAGATCGCGGATATGGTCGCCGACCCGCGGGTGGCCGGCGTGTCGGTGACGGGCAGCGAGCGGGCCGGTGCCGCCGTCGCCGAGGTGGCCGGCCGCAACCTCAAGAAGGTCGTCCTGGAGCTCGGCGGATCGGATCCCTTCATCGTGCTGGACAGCGACGACCTGGCCAAGACCGTGCGGGCGGCGGTCGCCGGCCGGATGGGCAACGCCGGCCAGGCCTGCAACGCGGCCAAGCGGATCATCGTCGTCGGCGACCTGTACGACCAGTTCGTCGACCAGTTCACCGCGACGATGGCGGCGCTGCATCCGGGCGATCCCACCGACCCCGCCTCGGACCTGGGGCCGCTGTCGTCGGAGTCGGCCGCCGAGCGCCTGATGGGCCAGATCCGCGACGCGGTGGACAAGGGCGCCACGCTGCGCACCGGCGGCCAGCGGGTTGACCGGCCGGGCGCGTTCGTCGAGCCGACCGTCCTGACCGACGTCACCCCGCAGATGCGGGCCTATGGCGAGGAGCTGTTCGGTCCCGCGGCGGTCATCTACCGGGTCCCGGACGCCTCGGCGGCGGTGGAGCTGGCCAATTCCTCGCCGTTCGGGCTCGGGGGCGTCGTGTTCAGCGCGGACCGCGACCGGGCCGAGGAAGTCGCCGACCTGCTCGACACCGGCATGGTGTGGATCAACAGCCCGCAGGGCTCGATGGCCGACCTGCCCTTCGGCGGGACCAAGCGCTCCGGCGTCGGCCGGGAACTGGGCCCGTACGGCATCGAGGAGTTCGTCAACAAGAAGCTGATCTACACCCCAGCCCCGCGCTGACCCGCTGCGCGCTGAAAACGGAGGCCACGCGGCCACCAGGCTCCGTCGCTTAACGGCCCAGCAGCCGCAGCGCGCGTTCCTTCTCGAAGTCCACGGCCCGGCTGGCCGGGGCGCTGCCCCGGCCAAGCCGCCGGCCGAGGTCGGCCACGGCCGCCCGGACCTGCGGTTCGGCCAGCACGCGCAGGCCGAAGGCGAGCGAGGCCGGGCTGATGTCATACCGCCGCTCCAGCGCCAGCGCGGCCGCCATGGCCTCGACATCCTCCTCGCTGAACTGCCGGTGCGACGGCCCGCGCGGGGTCGCCCGTCCGGGACGGTCGCGGATCCGCGGCAGCAGCCCGAGATCCTCGCGGTAGCGGAGCATGCGGGCCGACGTGCCGAGCCGCCGGGCGGCCTCCGTGATGCGCATGGGCCAGATTCTAACAATTCCTTGTCAAAAACCGCCCGGAGTCCGTGCGAGTACCGTCCCGGCTCCCATAACGTGTGACCGGTAGGGGGCACCACGGCCCGTTCGGCCAGAAGAGAATCTAAGGGAGAACCCATGTCTGCGGATCAGCTCCGCTATCAGGTCGCCGACCTGTCGCTCGCTTCGTTCGGGCGCAAGGAAATTCAGCTGGCCGAGCACGAGATGCCCGGGCTGATGGCGGTGCGGGAGGAGTACGCGCCCAGCCAGCCGCTGCGCGGGGCCAAGATCACCGGCTCGCTGCACATGACGATCCAGACCGCGGTGCTGATCGAGACGCTGACCGCGCTGGGGGCCGACGTCCGGTGGGCGAGCTGCAACATCTTCTCCACCCAGGATCACGCGGCCGCGGCGGTGGCGGTCGGCCCGGACGGCACCCCGGACGACCCGCGGGGCATCCCGGTCTTCGCCTGGAAGGGGGAGACCCTCGAGGAATACTGGCAGTGCACCGAGCTGGCGCTGACCTGGCCGGACGGGGACGGCCCGAACATGATCCTGGACGACGGCGGGGACGCCACGATGTTCGTGCACAAGGGCGCGGAGTACGAGCAGGCGGGCGGGGTCCCGTCGCCGGCCGAGGATGACGTTGAGGAGTGGCAGGTCATCCTGGACCGGCTGCGCAACTCGCTGGCCGACCATCCGGGCAAGTGGACCAGGGCCGCGCAGAGCATCAAGGGCGTGACCGAGGAGACCACCACCGGCGTGCACCGGCTGTATGAGATGGCCCGGGTGGGGGAGCTGCGGTTCCCCGCCATCAACGTCAACGACTCGGTGACCAAGTCCAAGTTCGACAACAAGTACGGCTGCCGGCACTCCCTGATCGACGGCATCAACCGCGGCACCGACGTGCTGATCGGCGGCAAGGTCGCGCTGGTGTGCGGCTACGGCGACGTCGGCAAGGGCTGCGCGGAGAGCCTGCGCGGCCAGGGCGCGCGCGTCATCGTCACCGAGATCGACCCGATCTGCGCGCTGCAGGCCGCGATGGACGGCTACCAGGTCGCCACCCTGGAGGACGTGATCGGCACGGCCGACATCTTCGTGACCGCCACCGGCAACCGCGACATCATCACCGCCGAGCACATGAGCCGGATGAAGCACCAGGCCATCGTGGGCAACATCGGCCACTTCGACAACGAGATCGACATGGCCGGCCTGACCCGCTGGCCCGGCGTCCGCCGGACGAACATCAAGCCGCAGGTGGACGAGTGGACCTTCCCGGACGGGCACGGCATCATCGTGCTGTCCGAGGGGCGCCTGCTGAACCTGGGCAACGCCACCGGGCACCCGAGCTTCGTGATGTCCAACAGCTTCACCAACCAGGTGATCGCCCAGGTCGAGCTGTTCACCCGGCCCGGCGAGTACCCGATCGGCGTGCACACCCTGCCCAAGCACCTGGACGAGAAGGTGGCCCGGCTGCACCTGGACGCGCTCGGCGTCCGGCTCACCACGCTGAGCAAGGAGCAGGCCGACTACATCGGCGTCACGGTGGACGGCCCGTACAAGCCGGAGCACTACCGTTACTGACGCCCGGGGGATGGCCCCCCCTCGGCCGGCCCCGCCGGAGGCGGACGTCGCCGACCCGGGTCTCGCGCCCGACGGCGACGCCCGCATCCGGTACGCGCAGCGGGCCATGCCGCTGATGGCCGGCCTCATGCGGCGCTTCGCCGCGCAGCAGCCGTTCGCGGGCCTGGCCATCGCGGCCTGCCTGCACGTCACCGCGGAGACCGCGATGATGGTGCGGCTGCTGCGCGCGGGCGGCGCGGCGGTGTCGCTGGCCGCGTCTAACCCGCTGTCCACCCAGGACGACATCGCCGCGGCCCTGGCCGTCCGGTACGAGACCGCGGTCTTCGCCCGGGCCGGGGTGGACCGGCGCGGCTACTACCGGCACATCGAACTGGCCCTCAGCCATGCCCCGCACGGGCCCGACCTGGTCCTGGACGACGGCGGGGACCTGGTGAACACGCTGCACACCCAGGCGGCGGACCTGCTGGCCACCGTCCGGGGCGGCTGCGAGTCGACCGCCACCGGCGTGCTGCGGCTGCGCCGGATGGCCGGCGAGGGCGCGCTGGCCTTCCCAGTCGTCGCGACGCACGACACCGCGGTCAGGCGCCTGGTCGAAGGCAGCGGCACCGGGCAGTCGGCTCTCGACGGCATCCTGCGGGCCACCAACACGCTGCTGGCGGGCAAGACCGTGGTGGTGGCCGGGTTCGGCGCCAGCGGCCGGGGTGTGGCCGAACGGGCCCGTGGCCTGGGCGCCCACGTCATCGTCACCGAGATCGATCCGGTCCGGGCCCTGGAGGCGTCGCTGTACGGTTTCCGCGTGCTGCCGATGGCGGCCGCCGCGCCGCTGGGCGAGGTGTTCATCACCGCGACCGGATCGTGCGACGTGATCGGCGCGGCGCACATCGCGGCCATGCGGGACGGCGCCATCCTGGCCAACGCGGGGCACTTCGACGTGGAGATCGACGTGCGCGCGCTCACCGACCTGGCCACGGCGGTGCACCAGGATGTGCGCCCGCACGTCGACGCCTATGAACTCGGGGACGGCCGGACCATGCTGCTGCTCGCCGAGGGCCGGGTGGTGAACCTGGTCGCGGCCGAAGGCCATCCGCCCGAGGTCATGGACGTGGCCTTCGGCATCGAGGCGCTGGCCCTGGCCTGGCTCGCCGGCGCGGTGTCCGCCGACAGCACCGGCGGCAAGCTCCCGCCCGGCGTGTACGAGGTGCCCGTCGCCATCGACGCCGAGGCGGCCGGGCTCGTGCTGGCCGCCGCGGGCACCACGATCGACGCGCTCACCCCCCCGCAGCAGGCCTATCTGGAGTCCTGGCGCTCGGGGTCCTGAAGCTCGGGGTCCTGGCGCTCGGGGTCCTGGAGCGGCTGGGTCCTGACGCGGCTGGGTCCTGACGCGGCTAGCGCGCGCCCGCGGGCAGGGTCTGCTTGCCGACCGGCCGGCCGCGGCGCTTGACCGGCGGCGGGCTGGCCGCGATCTCCGTCGGCGGCCGGGTCAGCAGCAGCCACCCGACCAGCCCGATCGGGTACACGTAGTATCCCCACCTGGTCGCCGGGGCCAGCGTGAACATGGCCGTGAGGCCCAGGGCCAGGCGCCAGGCCGCGGCGCGCGCGTCGGTCGGCGGCCGGACGACGAGCCACACCGCGAAGCCGACTCCGGCCGCGATCAGCAGGCCGACCGCCGCCCAGTGCCCGGCCATCCCGGTCTCGGCCAGCAGGTGGCCTGGCAGCGGGCTGGCCGCCGGGGTCTTGTGCTTGGTCAGCCCGAGCGGGAACAGCACCGTGTTCTGCAGGAACGCGTACGGGTCGGCCAGCGCCGCGGGAGCCATGAGCACGGCCAGCGCGCTACCCACCAGGACCGTGATGCCGAGGAAACGCCAGGCGTTCCTGGCTCCGTCCCGCGCGGCCAGCATGGCGGTGAAGACCGGTACGGCGGGCCACGCGGTCGCCTTCATAGCGGCCGCCACGCCGAGGGCGGCGGCGGCCCGCGTCAGCCCCGACGGCTTGGCGATCAGCGCCAGGGTGAGGAACATCAGCGCGATCACCGGCGGGTCGGTGATCCCGACCGCCAGCGGGAACGCGATCACCGGGGAGGCGGCGATGAACACGGTGGACATCAGGACGTTGTACCGGCACGAGTCGCAGTGCCGGTGCGGCGCCGCGACGGTGAACGCCGCGAAGAGCAAAGCGATGGACACCGCGGTCAGCCACACCCGCGGGTCGCCGAACAGGCCCTTCGCGCCCAGCGCCTTGGGCATCCCGAACAGCGCCATGACCGGCAGGTACGGGTTGTAGGACAGCACCGTGTCCAGCTGGCCCGCCGGCAGGTAGGGCGTGCCGTGCTGGAGCAGCAGCGACGCCGACTGGGAGATGACGGTCACCTCGGCCGTCGGCGCCACCCGGGTGGCCAGCCACGTCACCGGGGCGGCCAGCGCCCCGGCCAGCGAGACCAGCAGCGGCAGGATCAGCGGGATGTTTTTGTGCCGGGTCAGCCAGAAGACCACCGTCGTCACCGCGTAGCCCGCCGCCGCCCAGATGGCCCAGGTCCGGTCCGCGTGCCCGGCGTCCAGGGCCAAGGCGATGGCGTAGATCGCGAATGCCCCGTTCGCGATCACCAGCCGCCGCCAATTGAGCCAGTGCTCGTGGACCGGCGCTGGCTCACGGTCTTCTACCTGCGTGTATTCCACTATGCCGGTACCCGCCCGTCCACGCGATTTCCCCTGTGGCCTATTCAGCTGTCGCTTACTAAGAACGGTAGAACTGCCCCCGAAACCGGATCATAAGCCTATCACCTCGCGTTACTTCGCGAGTTGCCAGGCCGCGCACCGGTCAGGGAAGCTTCCAGTCGATCTGTTCGGCTCCTTGCTGCTGAAGCATCTGATTAGCCCGGCTGAACGGATGTGAGCCGAAAAATCCGCTCGTCGCCGAATAGGGACTCGGATGCGCCGACTCGATACGGGGGACGTCCCCGAGCAGCGACGCGAGCGTCCGCGCGTCGCGTCCCCACAAGATCGCCACCATCGGCGCCTGCCGCGCCACCAGCGCCCTGATGGCCTGGTCGGTCACCTCTTCCCAGCCCTTGCCGCGGTGTGCTCCCGGTTGCCCTGGCGCTACGGTCAGGACCCTGTTCAGCAGCAGCACGCCCCGCTCGCTCCACGGGGTGAGATCGCCGGTGGCGGGGGACGGGTAGCCGAGGTCGTCGGAGTACTCGCGGAAGATGTTGACCAGGCTGCCCGGCAGCCGCCGCACCTGCGGGGCGACGGAGAAGCTGAGCCCGACCGCGTGCCCGGGTGTGGGGTAGGGATCCTGCCCGACGATCAGCACCCGCACCGCGTCGAAGGGCTGCTTGAACGCGCGCAGCACGTTCTCCCCGGCGGGCAGGTACCGCCGCCCCGCGGCGACCTCCGCCCGCAGGAAGTCGCCCATGGCCGCGATCCGGCCTTCGACCGGTTGCAGCGCATCGGCCCACCCCGGGTCGATGATGCTGCGCAACGGCTCCGCCATGCCCAGCTACTCTATCCGCACCTGGATGTTTGCCGAAAGCCAAAAACCTTTCCGGCCGAACGATCCGTAGCTGCGTCCCGCCGCCTCACCCTTCCGCCTCCCATCCGGGCCAGGCCGGGGCGGCCTGGCCGCCCCGTCCGGCGACGGCCGCGGCCAGCCGGGCCGCGTCGCGGGGCGCGGCGCAGTTCTGGTCGTTGTTGAAATACACGTACACCTCGCGGTCGGCGGCCCAGCTGGCCGTGATCCGGTCGGCCCAGGCCGCCAGCGTGGCGTCGCGGTAGCTCGGCCACGGTTCCGCATCGCCCTCGTGCAGCCGCAGGTAACCCCAGCCGGCCGTCCGCCACAGCGGCGTGACCGCCGATCCTTTGCGGTCCGCCCAGCACAGCGCCGCGTCCCGCGCCGCGAGCACGTCCCGCACCTCGTCGGTCCACCACGACTCGTGCCTGGGCTCGACCGCGACCCGGATCGCCGGCGGGAACTGGCGCAGGCACTCGCGCAGCAGTTCAGGCGCGGCTCGCAGGTCCGGCGGAAGCTGCAGCAACACCGGCCCGAGCCTGCCGCCGAGACCGGCGGCCGCCGCCAGCAGCCTGCGGACCGGGTCGGCCGGGTCGCGCAGCCGCCGCACGTGGGTGAGGTAACGGCTGGCCTTCACGGTCATGACGAAGTCGCCGGGCACCCGCTCGCGCCAGCTGGCGAAGACCTCCCGCGCGGGCAGCCGGTAAAAGGTCCCGTTGTTCTCCACGGTGGCGAACTGCCGCGCGTAGTGCTCGAGCCAGCGCCGCTGCGGCACGCCGGGCGGATAGAAGGCGCCGCGCCAGTCGCGGTACTGCCAGCCCGAAGTCCCGGCCAGAACGCCCACCGCACGTCAGCTCCGTACCTGTCAGCTCAGTATCTGTCGGCTCAGTACCTGTCAGCACCGGGGCCGCCCGGCAGCGGCAAATTAGTTTTGTTTACCCACCCGCCGGAAACGCTAACGCCGAACCGGTGTCGCGTAGCAGGAAAATGAAGGTAGCCTGCGTCCACACAGAGTCAATCACATGGAACGATGGGGCCCCATGAAGGGACGTGTGCTGGTCGTCGACGACGACGCAGCCTTGGCCGAGATGCTCGGCATCGTGCTCCGCGGCGAGGGCTTCGAACCTACTTTCGTAGCCGACGGCGACAAGGCGATGGAGGTCTTCAGGGATTCACGGCCCGATCTGGTGCTGCTGGACCTGATGCTGCCGGGCTCCGACGGAATTGACGTCTGCCGTCAGATCCGGGCCGAGTCGGGGGTCCCGATCGTCATGCTGACCGCGAAGACCGACACCGTCGATGTGGTCCTGGGCCTGGAGTCAGGTGCCGACGACTACATCCTCAAGCCGTTCAAGTCCAAGGAACTCGTGGCCCGGGTACGGGCCAGGCTCCGCCGGACCGATGAGCCGGCGCCCGAGATGCTGCAGATCGGCGACATCGCGATCGACGTGGCCGGCCACTCGGTCAAGCGCGACGGGGAGGTGCTCAACCTCACCCCGCTGGAGTTCGACCTGCTGGTCGCGCTGGCCCGCAAGCCCCGGCAGGTCTTCACCCGCGAGGTGCTGCTCGAGCAGGTCTGGGGCTACCGGCACGCCGCCGACACCAGGCTGGTCAACGTGCACGTACAGCGGCTGCGGGCCAAGATCGAGCGGGATCCGGAGCACCCCGATATCGTCGTAACCGTGCGCGGAGTCGGTTACAAGGCGGGTCCCGGCTGAGTCCGGTCGTAGACGTGGCAGCGGCAGGCGCCGACCGGCAGCGCGACTTCATCACCAGCTTCTTCCGGTCACCGTTCGGGAAGTCGATCATCGGACGGCTGCCCGGCGGGGTGCGGCGCAGCCTGTTCGCCGGGCGGCGGCGGCAGCGCCAGCTCGTCGCCCAGCTGCGAAGCCGCTGGCACCGCTCACTGCAGCTGCGGGTGGTCTCGACCACGCTGGTGCTGTCCGCGCTGGTCATCGCCTTGCTCGGGTTTTTCCTGATCCAGTCGATCGCGGCCGGGCTGATGAGCAACGCGGAGAATTCCGGGCGTTCCCAGGTGAAGACCGGCGCCGAGTCCGCGATCGGGCAGGCCAACCTGCAGGTCCTCGAGCCGCCGCCCACCCAGTTCGCCGCCGTCAGCACCGCGCAGGCCACGGCCCATGTGCTGCAGCAGACCAGCGGCAGTACCGGCAGCTACGTGGTCTTCATCCAGCTGACCAATGCCGCCTCGGGCGGCGTGCAGTGGGTCGGCCCGCGCAGCGTGAACGTCACCGCCACCATCCCGCAGGACCTGATCACCAAGGTAGGCAACGAACAGCAGCAGTACCGCTTCGACAACGAGAACATCGACGCGCCGTGGTCCCAGCCGACCACGCTGACCTACGCGTCGGGGTTCGGCACCTCCGGCCCGGCGCTGGCCGTCGGCGTGCCGCTCGGGCAGTACTACCAGCTGTACTACGTGTTCCCGTTCACCGAGCAGCAGGCCACCTTGATGCTGGTGCAGCGGGTGCTGGTCGGCGTGGGCCTGGCGCTGGTCGTGCTGCTGGCCGCGATCGCCTCGCTGGTGACGCGGTGGGTGGTCCTGCCGGTCCGGCACGCGGCCCAGGCCGCCCGCCGCGTGTCGGACGGCCATCTCGAGGAGCGCATGCAGGTCCTCGGCGTGGATGACCTGGCCGCGCTGGCCACATCGTTCAACGAGATGGCGGCCAGCCTGCAGGGCAAGCTGCTCGAGCTGGAGGAGCTGTCCAGCGTGCAGCGGCAGTTCGTCTCGGATGTCTCCCACGAGCTGCGGACCCCGCTGTCGACCATCAAGATGGCCGCCGACCTGCTGTTCGAGTCCAGGCAAGCCCTCGACGCGGACCGCGGCCGGTCCGTCGAGCTGCTGGCCAGCCAGCTGGACCGGTTCGAATCCCTGTTGGTCGACTTGCTCGAGATCAGCAGGTACGACGCCGGGGCGGCCACGCTCGACGCCGACCTGGCCGACGTCTGCGACCTGGTGCGCCGCTCGGCCGATGACGCGCAGCAGCTGGCCGGGCGGCGGGGCAGCAGGATCGAGTTCAGGCTGCCCGCGACCGGCTGCTTCGCCGAGGTGGACCGGCGCCGGGTGGAACGGATCCTGCGCAACATCCTGGTCAACGCCGTCGAGCACGGCGAGAACAAGGACGTCGTGGTCACCTGCGCGATCGACAGCGCCGCGGTCGCCGTGTCGGTCCGGGACTACGGCGTGGGCCTGCGGCCGGGCGAGGAACAGCGGGTCTTCGAGCGGTTCTGGCGGGCCGACCCGGCCCGGGCCCGCACCACCGGCGGCACCGGCCTGGGCCTGGCCATCTCGCTGGAAGACGCGCGGCTGCACGGCGGCTGGCTGCAGGCCTGGGGCGAGCGCGGCAAGGGCTCGGTGTTCCGGCTGACCCTGCCCCGGACCGCCGGCCAGGAGCTCGCGGGCTCCCCCCTGCCGCTCGGCCCGGACGAGGCCGAGGTGGCCGGCTTCGGCCCCGCGGAGCCCTACCCGGCGGGCGACGCCGACGAGGTCGCCTCCCGTGGCTAGCGCCGACCAGGTCGTCTCCCGTGGCTAGCCCCGCCCGGCGCCTGGGCCGGATGTGCCTGCTGGCCGCCGTGGTCGCCTCGGTGGCGGGCTGCGTGGGCATGCCCGCCAACGGCCCGGCCCAGGAGTCCACCGCCGCGCCGCAGGCGTCCGCCCCGGCCGTGAACTTCATCGGCCCGTTCCCCTCCGGGCCCAAGCCGGGCGGCGACCCGTCCCAGATCGTGCAGGGCTTCCTGCTGGCCAGCGCCAGCTACCCGACCTACACCATCGCCGAGGATTACCTGGTCAGCTCGGCCAGCCAGGCGTGGAACCCGGGCTGGGCGGTGCGGGTCTACAGCGACCTGGACGTGCCCGGCGGGGTTCCGGTCGTGAAGACCGCCCACAGCGTCGGCCAGCAGGTCACGGTCAGCGTCAGCGGCACGCTGCAGGCCAGCTTCGACGGATCCGGCCAGTACGTCTCCGCCCAGAGCCAGGGCCAGGCGCCGGGTTCCTACACCTTCAACCTGGTCAAGCTCGGCGGCCAGTGGCGGATCACCAACCCGCCCGACTACCGGATGCTGACCGCGCCGGACTTCCAGCTGTTCTACAAGGCGCAGGACCTGTACTTCTTCGACCCGCAGGACCAGACGCTCGTCCCCGACTCGGTGTTCGTGCCGCTGAGCGCCACCGTGTCGCAGCTGCTGGGCAACCTGGTCAGCGCGCTCGTCACCGGCCCCAAGACGCCGTGGCTGCAAGGCGCGGCCAACACCGAGCTCCCGCCCGGCAGCACCGTGCTCGGCGTCACCGTGGCGGGCTCCACCGTCACCGTGAATCTCGGCGGCCAGGCGAAGCAGGCCACCGCGAAGCAGCTCGGGCTGTTCTACGCCCAGCTGGTCTGGACGCTGACCGCTCCGGCCGCCAACCTGCCCAGCATCCAGTCGGTCGTGCTCGAGACGGCCGGCCAGCCCTGGACGCCGCAGGCCTCGCCCTGCGGCGGGACCGGGAACGCGGTTACCTTCCAGACGCTGGCCGCTAACGAGTGCTTCGACCCGTATCCGTCGTCGCCGTCCAGCTTCTACTACGTCAATGGCGGCCGGCTGTGGGCCCGATGCGGCTCGGAGTCGCTGGCCCTGCAGGGACTGATCGGCTCGGTCGTGCCGGTCGTCGGCCGGGCCAACGCCGTCAGCGGCCAGCAGTGCGGCGCCGGCGGGTACGTCTATGAAGACTCCACGGCCTCGCCGTCCGCTCCGCCCAATTCGCTTCCGGCCCTGTCCATGGCCGCTGTTTCGCCGGACGGGAAGTACCTGGCCGTCGTGTCCGCCGCCACGGACGCGGTGTACATCGGCTCGGTCACGGGCGGCGTTGCCTCATTTGCGGCCAAGCCCCGGCTGAGCGCAGCGGGCATCACCGCGGTCAGCTGGGACGGCAGTGACGACCTGTGGGTGGCCGACGGCGGCTCCGTGACGATGCTGCCGCCCGGCAGCGGCCAGGTCCCGGTCGACTTCACCGGGTCCGTCAGTGAGTTGAGCGTGGCGCCCGACGGCGTCCGGATCGCCTTCATCGCCCAGCTTTCCGGTCAACCTCCCGCGCTCTACCTCGCGGCCATCGGCGGCGGGCAGCAGGGCGCCGGCGAGCTGGGCGCGCCCGCGGCGCGCCTGGCCATCAAACAGGCCGCCGTCATCGGGCCGAATCTCACCAGCCCGGTGTCACTGGCCTGGTACAACGTCGACAACCTGGTCGTGCTCGACGCCGCGGCCGACGGTAACGGGCTATGGGAGGTGCCAGTCGACGGGCAGCCTGCCCAGGAGTTGCCTGTCACCCCGCCCGGTGTCACCTCGATCACCGCTGACGGCGCCGCGAACGTCCTGGTGGCCGGGCTGTCCGGGGCCGGCCTGGCCGTCTCCACCAGCCTGGAAGGCCCGTGGTACCGGCTCGGCGACCCCGGCCAGAATCCCGCCTACCCTGGGTGAGCGGTCAGCTTGGCGGGCGCGGGGACGGCGTATCTCGCTTATCGCGGCTGAAAAGGTCATATATCCTCCGGCTGCCAAACATCACGCGGCCGCTATGTCACAATTCGTAACTGATCACCGGCATGTCCCCCCTGACATTCGCGCTCCGGCGAGCTAGCGTTCAGACATGGCACTCGCCCGGGTCCGTGGTTGCGCCGGGCGTGGTTCCCGCTCCGGGACTCACGTCGGGCAAGCCGATGCCAGCCGCAGGCGAAACGGCCCACGTAAGGCGACTTCTCGTCGACCGATCACGGTGCGGCTTAGGAGTAAGACCTGCCCCGCCGGGAGATACAGAGTCTTCCGGGCCGGGAGAAGGACACCAGTGGCCCCAGATAGGCCGCCAACCCCTCAGCAGGCGAATGTGGGGTCGAAGACCAGGTCGGCCGGGCGAGTGCCACCCCAGTCAATCAACCTCAGCCCCATCAGCCCCAGCCCCATCCCCAGCCCAGTCGGCCCGGGCGCGATGGGACAGTGCGGGATCAGATTGGGCGCGATTCGGTCTGGAAGGAGATCGTGATGGAAATCATCGTCCGGGGACGTCATATGACCGTCCCGTCGCGTTTCCGCCAGCACGCCGCCGCCAAGCTCGCCAAGCTGGAGAAGCTTGACCAGAAGGTGGAACAGATCGATGTGGAGGTCTCCGAGGAACGCAACCCGAGGCAGTCCGACCATCGCGAGCGCGTCGAGCTGACCATCCGGTCTCGCGGCCCCGCGATCAGGGCCGAGGCCGCCGCGGATGACCGGTACACGGCCCTCGATCTCGCCTTCGCCAAGCTCGAGTCGCGCCTGCGGCGAGCCGGAGAGCGGCGCAAGGCCCGGCACACGGAGGGCGGCACACTCCGGTCGCCTGCCCTGGTCCCCGATGCGGTCCCGGCCGCCGCCGGGGCCCTGGCCGGCCCCGGCGGCAATACGGTGGGGCGGCCGCAGACCGGCGACCTGGACGCCCTGCCCGGCCCGAATGACCGCTCCGGCCCGAATGACCGCTCCGGCCTGGCCGACGGGACCGACCTGGACGACCTGGCCGAACCCGCCGGACCCGATAGCCGGATGATCCCGATCAAGATGGAGGGCGACGGTCCGGTCGTGCTGCGCGAGAAGATGCACGCGGCCACGCCGATGACCATCGACCAGGCGCTGCTGGAGATGGAACTGGTGGGCCACGACTTCTACCTGTTCCACGACAGCGAATGCGACCGGTTCAGCGTGGTCTACCGCCGCCGCGGCTATGACTACGGAGTGATCCGGCTCGTCGAGGAGTAGTCCGCCTTCCGCGCGGTCGGCCATGATGCGAGCCGGGCCCGGCTTGCATCATGGCCGTGGGTCAGCGAGAGTCTTTTCTTGACGCGATCCGTTCCCGAGGGAGGCAACGAAGTGAGCGCTAGCGGCGACGCAGCGGTGGCTGCCGCGCAGCGACCGGACGGCGATGAAGGCTCCGAGCCGATCCGGGTGCTCATCGCCGACGATCATGCCCTGTTCCGGCGCGGCCTGGAGATGGTCCTGGAAGAGGAGGACGACATCGACCTGGTCGGGCAGGCGAGCGACGGCGCCGAGGCGGTCACCGTAGCGGGCGAGGCACTGCCCGACGTCGTGCTCATGGACATCCGGATGCCGAAGACCAGCGGGATCGAGGCCTGCCGGGCGACGAAGGATGTCGCGCCCAGCGCGAAGATCGTGATGCTGACGATCAGCGACGAGGAAGAGGACCTGTTCGAGGCGATCAGGGCCGGGGCCAGCGGCTACCTGCTCAAGGACATCCCGCTGGACGAGGTGGCCGAGGCGGTGCGCTCGGTGCACGGCGGCCAGTCGCTGATCAACCCGTCGATGGCGGGCAAGCTGATCACCGAGTTCGCCACGCTGGCCAACCGGGACACCGCCGAGGACCGGACCCAGCATGTCGCGGCGCCGAAGCTCACTGATCGCGAGATGGAGGTGCTCAAGCTCGTGGCCCGCGGCATGAACAACCGCGAGATCGCCAAAGAGCTGTTCATCTCCGAGAACACGGTGAAGAACCACGTCCGGAACATCCTGGAGAAACTCCAGATCCACTCCCGCATGGAAGCGGTGATGATCGCCGTCCGCCAGAAGCTGATCGAGTTCAGCTGACCTCGGACCCAGCCGAGGCCGATCTTCCCTCCGCCCCCGTCCGAACGCCTCAAGCAGGCCGCGGGCGGCCGAGCGGGATCGGAGGCCGCGTGCTCGGTCTAGGCCACGGTGCCGGGATCGAACAGTGGGTGCCGCGCGGGGCGGTTCACCCGCCCGGGGGCCCGTGGCTATACAGGACCTTCGTCCGGTCGGGGTTGCAGGCGGTGGTGGTCCCGTCGGGGTTGAGGACCAGGGTCCAGCCCCAGCGGTGGATCACGACCTGGTGGTGATAGCTGCACAGCAGCACGCAGTCCTGGAGGCTGGTCGGGCCGCCGTGTGCCTTGTGCCTGACGTGGTGGACCTGGCAGGCGGCGGCGGGCTGGTTGCAGCCGCCGGGCCACCGGCACTTGCGGTCCCGCAGGATGACCGCGTTGCGGATGCCGGGCGGGATGGTCGAGGCGTACCCGATGTCCAGGGGCAGGCTGGGCCGGCCAGCCGGGCGCCGAGCTGCCGGGTGCGCAGGAAGCTGGCCAGCCCGCCGGGCCCGGACAGCAGGTCGGCGACCTTCCCGATGATGGCCTGCCGGATCGCCTCCCGGGAGAGCAGGCCGGGCGGGACAGCGGCCGGGTCGGCGGGGTCGGCCGGGCCGAGGGTCCGGGACGGTTCTGGTCGCCTCCGCCTCGGGCTCGGGGCGGTCGGCGGCGTGGTCGAGGCGGTCCAGCTCGACGCATAGCCGGACCAGGTCGTCCAGGGCGCTGGGGTCGATGTTGCCGGTGACGACGGGGGTGATGGTGGCGTCGCAGGCTACGGCGCGGGCGGCGTCGCCGCTGAGCCAGGCGCCGCCGTCGCCGCCGGTGCCGCCTTCGGTTTGGGCGCGGTGGGCGGCCCACCGGATCCGCATTTCGGTGATCCACTCGGTTTGCAGCAGGGACCCGTCGTCGCGGGCCCGCAGCTCGGCCAGGGAGATGTGCGCCCACGCCTTGACGGGCTGCCCGGCCCGGCCGGGCAGCAGGCCGGAGGCGGCCAGCCGGCGCATGGCCTCTTGCAGCGCGTCGTGGTAGCGCTGTTCGCGGGTGCGGGTGTCCTCGGCGCCCATCGGGGCGGCCAGCGATTCCAGTACCGCGGTGACCACGGCGGCGCATTCGGGGGTCAGGTCCCCGGAGATGACCCCGGCGCCGGCGAACGTGGTCTGCACCCGGAGCTGGCGGTCCTCGAACGCGGGTTCGGGGTCGTCGTCGTCGGCGGGCAGGGACCGGGCGTAGATCTCGGCGGCCAGGCCGGCCAGGTCGTCCTTGGCGGCCCCGGCCCGGGCCGCGGCGAGCAGGATCTCATCGGCGGCCGGGCGGCAGCCGGCGGGGAGCTGGCCGGTCCAGCCGCAGATGATCCGGGCCATCGATTCGGTCACCGCGGTGCCCTCGGCCAGCGCGAGGGCGACCTGCGGGTGGGCCATGACCCGCCGGGACCAGCCCAGCAGGGCCAGGGCCGCGCCCTTGGTCACCTTGGTGCGGTGGATCAGCCAGGCGGTGGGACTGTAGTCGGCGTCCTCGGTGTAGCCCTGGCCGGCGGTGAACGCGGCCAGGAACCAGGCCCGCGCCGCGGTGGCGATCGCGCCGGCCTGCTCGAAGGCCTGCAGGCACTCGGCCTGGACCTGAGCGGCCAGCGTGGTCGGGTCGGCCGCGGCCAGGTAGCTCAGGCCGGCCAGGACCATGTCCATCGCCTCGGCGGTGCTCGCGGGAGGGACGGCGTCGCTCACGGGGGTCAGCACCTCCTTTTGCCGGGGCGTGCAGGCCGGATCGTCAGGCCAGAAAGATCTTTCGGTGTTTAATTCGAGTCTAATCCGTGCCAGTGACATTTTCGGGCAGCGACACGGGTCGCAGCGCCTCGATCCAGTCGGCGACCGGCGCAACGGCTGCTCATCGGGTGCGTGGCCGGGTCGGCCGACATCGCCCTGCTGGCCCGTGTACCTGATGATCACCGCCGTCACGCCTGGGGCGGGGCCGCTGGCGGCAGAGCGGCCCTAGGCCAGGGCCGCGGCCAGGCGGCGGGCGTGCTCGGGCGGCTCGATGTGCTCCAGGCGGACGTCGTTACAGCCCACCCAGGCGGCCGCCTCGCGAAGGGCCTGGGCCATCGGCTCGGCCGCGGCTGGGCGTTCCAGCGATACCTTGCGGGCGACCAGGGTCTGGCCGTCCCGGCCCGGGTCCACCCGGCCGACCAGGCGCCCGCCCGCGAGCAGCGGCATGGTGTAGTAGCCGTGCACGCGCTTGTGCTTGGGCACGTAAGCCTCGAGACTGTGCTGGAACCCGAACGTCCGCAGCGTCCGCTTGCGGTCCCACACCAGCGAGTCGAACGGCGAGAGCAGCGTCACGCGGTGTCGGCCGCGCTCCGCCCCCCGGGCCAGGGCGGCCGGATCGGCCCAGCCCGGGGTGGCCGACGCCCAGGCTGGGCCGCTGCCGTCCGCGGCGATGGTGACCGGAACCAGCCCGGCCGCCTGCGCGGCGTCCGCGACCAGCCGGGTGTGCTGGCCCCCCTTGGTGAGGAAGCGCAGCCGGTGATAGTCGACCAGGTCCGCATGGGTGACCACGCCGAGCGCCCGGGCGGTCGTCGCGGCCAGGTAGGTCAGGCACTCCAGGTCGGACGGCTCCGCGGCCAGCAGCTCGCCAGGCAGCACGCGCTCGGGCAGGTCGTACACCCGCCGCCATCCGGTGCGCCGCGCGCAGATGACCTCGCCCGTGTCGAGTAGCCACTCGGCCGCGATCTTGACTTCCGACCAGTCCCACCACGGGCCGCCGGCCTTGGCCCCGCCGAGCTGGGTCGCGGTCAGCGGCCCCTCGGCGCGCAGCCGGGCCAGCACCTTCTCGCAGGTTTCCTGATGGCTCTGGTGCCACCGCGAGCCCCGGGCCCGGAAGGCGCGGCGGCGGAAGGCGAAGTAGGGCCATTGCTCGAGCGGCAGCACGCACGCCGCATGCGCCCAGTACTCGAAGGCTGACGGCCTGCTGGGCGGCCAGTAGGCCTGCTCGATCTGCTCCCGCGCGACCGGCCCCAGCCGGGCGTAGGCGACGAGCTCGTGCGACCGGGCGAGCACGCTGATCGTGTCGAGCTGCACCGCGCCGACCTGGCGGAGCATGGCGGCCACCCCGGACCGGGTCGCGCGCCACGGGGTGGCACCCAGGAAACCCTGGGCGCGCAGCATCATCCGGCGGGCCTCATCCGGGCTGATCGTTACCTCAGCAGGGGGAACATCCGGGCGCACCCCCACACCTTAACCGCGCCCGCCGACATTCCACCCGGCTCGGCAGGCCGCGGCGCGAAGCCCGGTTCAGTACCAGTCGTCGAAGATCTTCGTGGCCGCGCCGAAGATGCCGCCGACCACGACGATGCCGACCCCCACCCAGAACAGCCACCACGTCGGCCCGATGGGCAGTGCGATCCCGCCGATGAGAAAGCCCACGAAGACGATCGTGGTCGTCGCCCACGACGCCGCCCGGCCGTGGAAGTTCTCATGACCTGAGGAGTCGTAGGTCGGCGAGTGCCCCCCGTGCCGCTCTACGCCGGTCTCGCCTGCCACGGTGCCTGGTGCCGCCTGATCGGCCACTCGACACTCCTCTCCCTCGGTACCGCTCCTATTATTCACTGCGACGTGCGAGACTGATCACCAGCCGACCCCTAAATTCCCGGCGGCCCGCTCGCCGACGGTGGCGTCATCATAAGCATGCCGTCCTCGGGCGACTCGGCGTGGTGCCTCATCTCGCCTACCATGACATGCGGGACGGTGCACCGCAGCCGGATACGGTCACCGGCCAGGAGAGGTCAGACGATCCGCGAGGAGCGCGACGAGAGTGCCACCCATCATCGATAGTGTCCTTCGTGCTGGCGAAGGCAGGATCCTGCGCAAGCTCAAGCGGATCGCCGAGCAGATCAACTCCATCGAGGATGACTTCGTCGCCATGAGCGACGCCGAACTGCGTGGGATGACCGACGAGTTCCGGCAGCGGTACGCGGACGGCGAAACGCTCGATGACCTGCTTCCCGAGGCCTTCGCGGCGGTGCGCGAGGCGGCCAAGCGTACGCTCGGCCAGCGTCACTTCGACGTTCAGCTGATGGGCGGCGCGGCGCTGCACATGGGCAACATCGCCGAGATGAGGACCGGTGAGGGCAAGACGCTCACCGGCGTGCTGCCCGCCTACCTCAACGCCCTGGCCGGCGAGGGGGTTCACGTCATCACGGTCAACGACTACCTGGCCAAGCGGGACGCCGAGTGGATGGGCCGGGTGCACCGCTTCCTCGGCCTCGAGGTGGGCGTGATCCTGGCCCAGATGACCCCGGTCGAGCGCCGCGTCCAGTACGCGGCCGACATCACCTACGGCACCAACAACGAGTTCGGCTTCGACTACCTGCGTGACAACATGGCCCGGTCGATCGAGGAATGCGTGCAGCGTGGCCATCACTTCGCGGTCGTCGACGAGGTGGACTCGATCCTGATCGACGAGGCCAGGACGCCGCTGATCATCAGCGGCCCGGCCGAGCAGAGCGCCCGCTGGTACGTCGAGTTCGCCAAGATCGCGCCGCGGTTGCGCCGCGGCGAGGACGGCGAAGGCGACTACGAGGTCGACGAGAAGAAGAAGACCGTCGGCATCCTGGAGTCCGGCGTCGAGAAGGTCGAGGACTGGCTCGGCATCGACAACCTCTACGACCCGGTCAACACCCCGCTGGTCAGCTTCCTGAACAACTCGGTCAAGGCCAAGGAGTTGTACAAGAAGGACAAGGACTACGTCGTGATGAACGGCGAGGTCCTGATCGTGGACGAGTTCACCGGCCGCATCCTGCACGGCCGGCGCTACAACGAGGGCATGCACCAGGCCATCGAGGCCAAGGAGGGCGTGCCGATCAAGGACGAGAACCAGACGCTGGCCACGATCACGCTGCAGAACTACTTCCGGCTCTACGACAAGCTGTCCGGCATGACCGGCACCGCGGTGACCGAGGCCAACGAGTTCCACCAGATCTACAAGCTCGGCGTGGTCCCGATCCCGACCAACATGCCGATGATCCGCGGCGACGAGGCCGACGTCATCTACCAGACGGCGCAGTCCAAGTTCGAGGCCTGCGTGGCGGACATCGCCGAGCGGCACGCCAACGGCCAGCCGGTCCTGGTCGGCACCACCAGCGTGGAGAAGTCCGAGATCCTGTCCAAGATGCTCAAGCAGCACGGGGTCCCGCACGAGGTGCTGAACGCCAAGTACCACGAGCGGGAGGCCATGATCATCGCCCAGGCCGGGCGCAGCGGCGCGGTCACCGTGGCCACTAACATGGCCGGCCGCGGCACCGACATCATGCTCGGCGGCAACCCTGAGTTCGTCGCCGACGCCGAGCTGCACCAGCGGGGCCTGTCTCCGGCCGAGACGCCCGAAGACTACGAGGCGGCGTGGCCCGAGGCCGTGGCCAAGGCCAAGCGCGCCGTGGCCGAGGAACACGAGCAGGTCGTCGAGGCGGGCGGCCTGTACGTGCTCGGCACCGAGCGGCACGAGTCGCGCCGCATCGACAACCAGCTGCGCGGCCGTTCCGGACGGCAGGGCGACCCCGGCGAGAGCCGGTTCTACCTGTCCCTGGAAGACGACCTGATGCGGCTGTTCAACTCCGAGCGCGTCCGCGCGATCATGGACCGGCTGAACATCCCCGCCGACGTGCCGGTGGAGTCGAAGGTCGTCACCCGGGCCATCCGCTCGGCGCAGACCCAGGTCGAGCAGCAGAATTTCGAGATCCGCAAGGACGTGCTCAAGTACGACGACGTCCTGAACCGGCAGCGTAAGGTCATCTACGGCGAGCGCCGGAAGGTGCTGGAGGGCGCCGACCTGCACGAGCAGATCCGCGAGATGGTCGATGAGGTGGTCGCCGGGTACGTTGCGGGCGAGACCGCCGACGGCTATCCCGAGGAATGGGACCTGAACAAGCTGTGGCAGGCGTTCCGTCAGCTCTTCCCGATCAGCATCTCAGTCGACGACGTCATCGAGGAAGCAGGCGGCGAGCGGTCGGGACTGTCCGGTGAGCTCATCACCGAGCTGGCCGTCGCCGACGCCCAGGCCGCCTATGACCGGCGCGAGCAGGAGCTCACCTCGGAGATCATGCGCGAGCTCGAGCGCCAGGTGATCCTGGCCGTCCTGGACCGCAAGTGGCGTGAGCACCTGTACGAGATGGACTACCTGCGCGAGGGCATCGGCCTGCGCGGCTACGGCCAGCGTGACCCGCTGGTGGAATACCAGCGCGAGGGCTATGACATGTTCGGCGCCATGATGGAGGGCATCAAGGAGGAGTCCGTCGGCAGCCTGTTCAACCTGCAGGTCCAGGTGCAGGAGAACCCGATCGTCGAGGAAGCCGCGCCCGGCGCGGCGGCGGTCGAGCCTCTCGGTGCCGCGAACCTGGTGGTACCCGCCCAGGGCGCGCCGTCCGGCAACGGCGGGGCGCACGCTCGCGGCAGCGTGCCCGCCGGTGCGGATGACGGCCAGGACGCCAGCCGGGCCCAGCCCAGCCAGGAATCCCAGCGCAGCCAGGGATCTCAGCGCAGCCAGGGATCTCAGCGCAGCCAGGGATCCCAGCGCAGCCAGCGGCCCGCGGGCGGAGGCCGCTCCCAGGGCGGCCAGGCGGCCCGGAACGGCGGCGGCGCGCACGCCAAGCCGGGCGACGGCCAGCCGGCGGCGGCGGCGTCGCCGCTCCCGGCCGGGCTCGCGCCGCGCCGGGCGCAGCAGCTGCAGTATTCGGCGCCGTCCCTGGACGGGGGCGGGCAGGTGGAGACCACCCAGGGCCCGGCCGACGGCGACGCCTTCGCCCGGGTCGGACGCAACGACCCGTGCCCGTGCGGATCGGGCCGCAAGTTCAAGCGCTGCCACGGCGACCCGCGGATGCGCGCCGACCTCTAGTCAGCCCGTCTCGATGGCGGTGCACAGCCAGCGCGCCGGGCGCGCTGGCCCGCCCGGCCTGGCCGGGCGGGCGGCCGCCTGCTCGAAGCGCAGGGCCAGCGCGCGCGATCGCGGCCCGAACGTCACCACCATCGTCATCTCTACGACGAGCGGCAGGGGCCGTGATGCGACGATGCGCAGGACCCGGGGCCGCTGATCGCAGCGCAGCAGCGGGCCCAGACTCCGGATGCGCGCCCGGACGCGATCCGTGGTCAGCGGAATCAGCTGCCGTTCCGGCCGCACGCCCGCCAGGGTTTCCACGATGACCAGGGCCAGCGCGGCCGCCGGACCTGCCACCGGCGCGCGAGAGCCCGGGTCACGGGTCCCGGCCGCGGGTGACACGGCCGAGGGATGCCCTCCGGCCGGCGCCCTGTCAGCCGGCGCCCTGCCGGTCCGCGCCCTGCCGGCCGCGCCCTGCCCGGCGCCTCGTCGGCCGCGCGCTCCGGGCAGCGGGCGCCGTGCACCGGGCAGTCGTAGGGCGGCGCGGCATCAGGCACCTTGACCAGCCGAATAGCATCCGAGGGCATGACTGCGCCTTCCGGGTCTGGTGAACAATCGCGCCCGTGGCGGCCGTGTTCGCACCAGGCTCGGCTGCCTAGGTTGTACCTCGGGCCAGTGACATTTCCCGAGCCCGTGCGCCCCGGCCAGGCGGCAGGTCTAGCCTTTACGCGTGCCGGAATATCCGCTGCCGTCCAGCGCGGGCCGGGCGGCCAACATGCGGGCCATCCGTCGCACGGACACCAAGCCCGAGCTGGCCCTGCGCCGCGCCCTGCATCGGCTCGGCTACCGCTACCGCAAGGACTACCGGCTGGACCTGGACGGCGGCAGGCGGGTCCGGCCCGACATCGCGTTCACCGCGCGCAAGGTGGCCGTCTTCGTCGACGGCTGCTTCTGGCACGCGTGCCCCGAGCACGGATCCAAGCCCCGGGCGAACGACTGGTACTGGGGCCCGAAGCTGCTGCGGAACGTCGAGCGTGACCGGGCCAACGACGCGGCGCTGACGCTGGCCGGCTGGTCGGTGGTCCGCCTGTGGGAGCACATGCCGCTGGACGAGGCCACCGCGGCCGTGGTGACCGCGGTGGGTGCCACCGCTGCGCCGCCCCCGGTGCCGGTAGCTGACGAACGCTGAGGAGTCCCACCATGCGCGTCTTCGTGGCCTCGACCCTCCCGGCCCTGGCCCGGGCCCTGCAGGCCGGCCAGGTCGGGCCCGGCCCGCTGCCGGGGTTCGCGGTCACGCCCACGCTGCGCGAGGCGTATGCCAGCGGGGACGCCGAGGAACTCGAGTACGCCGCGCTGACCGAGGCGGCCCGCGCGTCGCTGCGGCTGATCGCGGCTGACCCGGTGGCGCCGCCCCGCCGGGTCGTGCTGGCCGCGGAGATGCCGGCCGAGCAGGTGAGCTGGGATGCGCGAGACGACGAGCCAGCCCGGGTGGTCATCCTCCAGCCGGTCCCCCTGGCCCGCGTGGCCTCCGCCCACGTGGACGACACGGAAGCCGGAGCGGATGTGCGCCGCGCGGCCGGCGCGCTGCCCGCCGCCGACTCCGGCGATGAGGACGCGCAGTTCACCGTGGATGGGGCCGAAGGCCACGAGCTCGGCTGGTATGCCACCCAGGAGCTGTCTTACCTGGCCGGATGCCAGGCCGAGTTACCGTGCGACGATAAGGGGAACGCCACCAGCCACGAAAACCGAAAACCGAAAACCAAAACCGAAAAACCAAAACCGAAAACCGAACGCCAGGAGCGATCGTGATAGACGCCGTCTCCAGGACCCCAGGGCCGGCCAACGAGCCGGTCCGCCCGTACCAGCCCGGCAGCCATGAGCGCGCCGCGCTGGAGGCCAAGATCAAGGAGCTCGCCGGCCAGCGGGCCGAGCTCACCATGACCATCGGCGGCCGGTCGCAGATGGCCGCTGGCGAGCCGATCGACGTAGTGCAGCCGCACAACCGCGCGCACGTGCTCGGCCAGCTGGGTAACGCCACCAACGTCGACGTGGCCGCCGCCATCTACGCGGCCAAGCAGGCCGCCCCGGCCTGGCGCGAGCTGGACTTCGACGACCGGGCCGCGATCTTCCTCAAGGCGGCCGACCTGCTGGCCGGCCCCTGGCGCGCCACCTTGAACGCGGCGACCATGCTCGGCCAGTCCAAATCGCCGTACCAGGCCGAGATCGACGCCGCCTGCGAGCTGATCGACTTCTGGCGCTACAACGTGTACTTCGCCCGGCGGCTGCTGGCCGAGCAGCCGGAGTCGGCGCCGGGCGCGTGGAACCGGATGGAGTACCGCCCGCTCGAGGGCTTCGTCCTGGCCATCACGCCGTTCAACTTCACCTCGATCGCCGGGAACCTGCCGACCGCCCCGGCGCTGCTGGGCAACGTGGTGGTCTGGAAGCCGTCGCCCACCCAGCAGCTCGCCGCGCACTACATCATGCGCCTGCTCGAGGCGGCCGGGCTGCCTCCCGGCGTGATCAACCTGGTCACCGGGGACGGGCAGGCGGTATCCCAGGTCGCGCTGACCCACCCCGACCTGGCCGGCATCCACTTCACCGGCTCCACCGCCACCTTCCAGCACCTGTGGCGCAGCGTCGGGGAGAACGTCGCGCGGTACCGCAATTATCCCCGCGTGGTGGGGGAGACGGGCGGCAAGGACTTCGTCATCGCCCATCCCTCAGCCGACCCCGCGGCCATCACGGCCACGCTGATCCGCGGCGCGTTCGACTACCAGGGGCAGAAGTGCTCCGCGGCCTCCCGCGCCTACATCGCCGAGTCGGTCTGGAAGGCGACTCGCGATGACTTCCTGAGCCAGGTCGAGTCGCTGAGCATGGGCGACGTCACCTCCGATCTGTCGCTGTTCATGGGGGCCGTCATCGACGCCCGGGCCTTCGCCAAGCACGCCGCGGCGATCGACCGCGCCCGCGCTACGGCCACGATCAGCGTCCTGGCCGGGGGCACTTACGACGACACGAACGGATTCTTCGTCCGGCCCACGGTGCTGGAGTGCTCTGACCCGGCTGATGAGGTCTTCACTACCGAGTACTTCGGCCCGATCCTGGCCGTCCACGTCTACCCGGATGGCGCCTACCCGCAGGTCCTGGCCCAGGCCGCGGACGTCTCGCCGTACGCGCTGACCGGATCGGTGCTGGCCACCGACCGCGCGGCGATCGCGCACGCCACCGCGGCGCTGCGCTATTCGGCGGGCAACTTCTACATCAACGACAAGCCCACCGGGGCGGTCGTCGGCCAGCAGCCCTTCGGCGGCGCCCGGGCCAGCGGCACCGACGACAAGGCCGGCTCGATCTTCAACCTGATCCGCTGGGTCTCGGCCCGGGCGATCAAGGAGCTGTTCGTGCCCCCCACCGACTACCGGTACCCTCACATGGCGTGAAGGAAAGCCGCGATTTTCCCAGGTCGGAGACCATTCGGAGAGGTGCGGGAGCCCAACTCAGGAGCCTACGGGGATTACGAGATGCTCGCCTCGCCGAAGATCGAGTCCATCACGGTGGCCGCCGAGGTGATCTGATCTGATGGCGGTAAACGGCCTTGGTAACTGTCGAGTTCACGTGACCCACGGCGTCGGCGATCTTCTCGATGTCCACGCCGCTGTCCGACAGCACTGAGACGAATGTGCCGCTGCTCGCGAGGTACCCAGCTGGTCCCGATGCCCGCCCGGCCGCATAGCTTCTGGAAGTCGCGGCGGACGTCCTGCGGCCACTTCGGTGCGCCCGCCCCGTCGCCGAAGACGACGGACCGGCCGCGTACGTCATAGGCTTCGCCCAGCCTCAGGCCTTACTGCGGTCTGTCCTTTCCGCAGCGCGAGCAGGACCGTGGCGACCTGACGGGGCATCCTGATGGTGCGCTTGGACCTTCGGGTTTCAGGGTTTCGAGGACGAGGTGCCGCTTGCCGGTCACCGGATCCGGGAGCGTCTTGAGGCACTTGCGTACGCGCAAGACACCGGACTTAAAGTCCACGTCTTCCCACCGCAGGCCCAAGAGCTCGCCAGGCCGCAGGCCGCACATCAAAGCGCACGTCAGGTACGCCCGCCACCAGGTGGTGAGCTCCAGTCCCAGTAGTGCGTTGATCTGATCCAGGTTCATCGACCTGGGCTGTCGGCGCGGGGCGGCAGGGAGCTCAGCCAGGGCGGCCACGTTCCGGCCGACGGCTGACTTACCCGCTTTAACCAGCGGGCATGCAACGCTGATCGGCCCTCGTGAACGGGCTCAGCGTCCCCGTCGCACCGTCAGGGCTGCGTCAGCTCCGCTGGGCGGCTGCCGAGCACCCGGCCGGTGATCGAGTGGCGTGTGATCCGGACCAGGTAGGAGCGGTCCGGCAGCCAGGGGGCGAGCGGCCGCAGTCCTTGGTTGATTCGGCCGGTCTGGTGGGCGACACCATGGACCACCACGCTCCATCCTGACCGCGTCACAGGATCGACGCGATCGACTTCGAAGACGACGTGATGGTTAACCGCCGACGCCAGTTTCATGCCGACCACCGTGCGGAACACGACACAACGACTCTCATCGAGGGCGTAGTTGAGGGGGAAGATCTCCGGGCGGCCGTCCACGACGACCCCGATACGCCCGTACTCCTGTGACTCGAGCAGGCGTACGCATTCCCTCTCCGTCAGCTCCTGGAGTCCGGTGCTGAGCCGTTCGATTCCCACGATGTCCACCTTCGTTAAGAACTACGCGTCTGCCTGGTTCGAGAAACTGGGTATGGACGGCGCGCTCAGGCCCGCGGCTCGGTGAGGCGCTCGCGGACTGCAACCACGCCCTCCATGTGCCGTGCCTGTTGGGTGCTGGTAACGGTACTGTCACCAGCCCCAACGCTGCCGGCTGCCGGAACGGCTGGTCAACCCAGGGCCTCGGGTCAGGCCGTCGTTCGGGCCTGAGCTCGTTCGAGCGCCCGGTAGACGGTGGACCGGCCGACGGAGAAGAGTTCGGCCAGCTCGGCGGTGGGTACGCTCACCGGCCCTGTGCAGAGCGACGAGGTGGGCCTCCTGCTTGAGCGTAAGTTTGGGCTGCTTACCCCAGAGCCGACCGCGGGCCTTCGCGACTTTCATCCCCTCGCGGGTGCGCATACGGATCAGGTCGGACTCGAACTCTGCAATCATCGGGAGAACGTTGAACAGAAGCCGTCCGACCGGATCGGCCGGGTCGTGGACTGGACCGCCGAGGCTGAACCTTACCCCCGCGGCTGGTGAGTTCGTCGACGATGTCCCCGGCATCGGGTAGCGACCGGGCCAGCCGGTCCAGCTTGGTGACCACGAGATTGTCGCCAGCCCGGCAGGCTGCGAGCGCTTCGCGCAAGCCAGGACGGCTTGCGGTCAGCTGCCGTCGTTGACCGTTGCGCCTTGCATGGGGACGGTGTGACCCTGGCCGGCGCGTACCTGGATGCGCTTGGCCTGTACGTCCGGCGCCTTGGGCACCAGGATGTGCAGCACGCCATCCTGCGCCGAGGCCTCGATCTTGTCCGCCTCAATGTGGCTGGGCAGCGTGATCGAGCGGCGGAAGGCACCGTAATGGCGCTCGCTCCGGTGCATCTTCTCCTCGGCGGAGTCAAGCGCGAAGTGCCGCTCCCCCTGGATCGTCAGCAGGCCGTCCTCGACGGTGATCTCCACCTGGTCGGGCGTGACGCCGGGAAGCTCCACCGCCACCAGGTAGGCGTCCTTACGCTCGGAGATGTCGACCGCCGGCGCCCAGGCCATGGGGGTAGCGCTGCTGGTGAACTGCTGGCCGGGCCACCAGCCGCGGCCGCTGGCCGCCCGCAGCATCTCATCCTGCGCGGCACGCAGGTCCTCGAACAGGTCCCAGCCTGTGGTGACTGTCATCTGGTTCTCCCTTGCCTTGGGCCGGGCCCAGAAGGCCCGGCGACCCGGAAGAACACCGCTCACGTGAACACTATTCAGTTCCGAGCTACACTGTTCACAGTACGGTGAACGGTGTTCACAGTCAAACCGGTCAGTTCACAGTCAAACCGGTCAGAGGAGGTGGGCATGGACAGCCAGCAGCAGGCAGCCGACGGCACGGGGACCCGCCCGCTGTGGTTCAGCCCCCCGGACGCTCGCGAGAACCGCCGCCGCGTGCTCACCCGCGACCGCGTCGTCGCCGAGGCCCTCGCGATCATCAGCGCCCAGGGCGCCGCGGCCCTGACCATGCGCGCCCTGGCCACCAGCCTCGGCGTGGTTCCCGGCGCGCTGTACCGCCACGTCCGCAGCAAGGACCAGCTGTATGACCTCATCCTGGACGCCGTCCTGGCCGAGGTCGACTGCCAGGCCGACCCCGCCCTCCCGTGGACCGGGCAGCTCACCGCGCTCGCGGGCCGGCTGCAGGCCGTCCTGGAAGCCCACCCCGGCGTCGCCGCGCTGCTCAAGACCCGCGACCCCGTCAGCCCCGCGTCCCTCGCCCTGGCCGAGGCGTTCCTCGCGCCGCTGCATGCCGCCGGCCTGCCCGGCCCCCAGGCCGCCCTGGCCTTCCGCCTGATCTACGACTACACCATCGGCTTCGCGCTCAGCGACCCCACCTCACCCGCCGAGCAGCGTATCCGGGACACCGCCACCCGAGCCGAGCTGCACGCCTTCCTGCGCTCGCTGCCCGCCAGCCGGTTCCCCGCGCTGGCCGCCCTCGGCGCGTACGCCTGGGCCGACGACCGCGACGAGCGGTTCACCGCCAGCCTCGACGCCCTCATCGCCGGCCTGCAGGCAACCCTCCGCCGCCGCACCCCTGCCCGGCCAACTCGCCCAGATGGCCGGGCGCGAACACCCCCGCCACCACCGTGATCGTCCTGGTGATCGTCATAACGGCAGCACAGATAGCAGACTGAACACGCAACGGAGGCCCTCATGACGGGTGATCCGGGTCGATTACCCGTCTCACCGGCCTCCGTTGCACCCGGCCGCGCCGGATAGGGCGGCCCCTTTCTGCCGTATTCCGGCCGCACCTGCCGCCGACTTGGATGCGGTTGACCTCGTTGGTAGGCCCGAGGCGGCCAGGTCGCCTGGTCCCAGATGGCGAGGTCCGCCGTCATGCACCGAGATGCTCCAAAATTACCAATATGAAGTGGCAAACCCGGGCCGAGTGCATCCCGGCTCGGCGATGGAGGAACGGGCGGACCGGCTATATCGCCGGAGCTGGCCTTGAGCTCAGTCGCGTTCCTTCACGGTGCCGCCTGCTCTGACTGCGGCTGCGCTGGCGCTGGCGGTTCGGGCCGGTTGGTGATCCAGCGCAGCAGGCGGAAGACGCGTTCGCAGGTCTGGGTGCTGCCGGCGCAGGACCGCGGCGAGCAGGATGAGGGCGGTGGCCAGCGGGACGACGACGTCTGCTGCGGCCAGGGCTTCCCCGAGCGCCGGGTGCGGGTGTGCGGTCAGCCATGCGCTGTCGAGAACGGCCCGCGCCCGCGCCAGCGCCGAGCACTCGCCGCGCTGTGGGCGGGGGCGGGCTGGCTGGTGTCAGCCTTCTGGGCGGACGTCGGCATCCGGCCTCATCTGGGTCCCGGACCGCTCCCTGTGAGTCGGGTCCGCCGAGGATCTGGATGACCGGCTGTACATCATCGAGGTGGCCGACCCGGGCATCCGCCGGACAATCCCGGCCCCGGGGCATTAGGCGCCCGCCAGGCTAGCCCTGGCTGAACCTGGTGCCTGCGACGTCGGCCTACGCGCGGGCCTCGGTGCCTGAGGTTCCGAGTGCGTTCGCCGCAGCGTCAGCCAGGGCGGGCGTATACCTGAGCTACAGCTGCTCAGGCGGTCGCCAGGGCGTCGACGTCGCCTGCCTCGATCAGGCTCTCGGCATGCCCGGCTAGTTCCTCGGCCTTGGTGTAATAGCCCGGGCCGTCCATCGATCGCTCCGGTTGCCCCATGTGTGCCGCTGCGCACGTTCTGTTGCTGCTATGCCGGCTGCTGCATTTGGGTGGGGGCCTGCGGTTGGCCTGGAGGTACCTAAAGGCGCCGAAGGGACGGTACCAGCGCGTCGCGCCCTGACCTGCGCCTTCCGGTAAGTCGTGGCTGCGATCGAGCTCGGCCGGTAAGGGCCGGCAGGAACTCGGCCTCGGCGTAGTGCTCGGGTCCGGTCATCAGTCCTTCAGTTCTCTGTTGTCCGGCACTGCAGGTCCGGGCGCGTGGTCAGGCGCCGGCGTATTCCTTGATGGTCTGGTGCTCCGCCTGGGTGGCGTCGGGGGCGGCCGAGGGCTGCCTGCCGGGCGCGGTCCGCGGTGGCGGCAGCGGGCGCTGGCTGGCGCCGGCTGCAGCGGCGCCGGGGCGGTCTTTGGCTACCAGGGTGCGGCGCAGCCAGCCGCTGCGGCTGATGATGGCGCCGGCCGCGACGAGCGTCAGCGACGTTGCTGTTTTCATGGCGGGTGATCCCTTCATCAAAGACTGGTGCGGGCCCGGTCACCTCGGCGCGGCGTTCTCCCCGGCGTGCGGGCGTGTCAGGCCGGCTGGGGGGTCAGGGTGGTGAGCCCGGTGAGCAGGATGTCGAGGCCGCGTTCGAGTTCGGCGGCGCCGTCGTAGCCAGCCAGGACGGGGGCCAGGCTGCGGAGCAGGGCGAAGTCGCTGATCGGCAGGCGGTGCAGGCCGAGCCGGAGCAGGGCGTCGGTTTCGTCGGGGCTGACGGTGAGTTCCTGGAGTTCGTCGAGGATGTGGCCGTTCAGGAAGCCGAACAGGGCCCGGTAGATGTGCAGGGCGTCGGGTCCGCTGAATCCGGCCCGGGTGAGCAGGGTCAGGATGTCTTCCAGGGGGCGCAGGGTGCCCAGGGGCCGCAGCGCGAGGGGGGTGGCCAGCGGCCGGGTGACGATCAGCGGCACGACGTGGGGGTGGGCCAGCGCCAGGGCGCGGTAGCGGCGGGCGACCTCACGCAGCTGGCCGGCCCAGTCGGGGTCGGCGGAGTCCACGTGGAGCTGGGCCAGGACGGTCTCGGCGACGCCGTCGAGCAGGGCGGCTTTGTTCGGGGCGTGCCGGTAGAGGATCATCGGGTCCCGGTTCAGGGCGCGGGCCAGGCGGCGCATGGACAACGCGTCGGTGCCGTCACGGTCGATGATCTCCAGTGCGGCGGTCAGCACCACATCGCGGGTGATCTTCCCGCTGCCGCCGTCGGCAGCATCGCCGTCGGCGCGGGCAGCCAGGGTGGTCATGGCGGGAGCACCGTCCTCTCCTGGTGAGCGGGTGTAGGCACCACGTTACGCTATCGATGTAGATCTACGGTGTTGACATTACCATGACCTGGTGATTTACTGTAGATCTACAGTGTTGACAGTTTGGAGTTCCATGATCATCATTCTCGGGCTGGTAATTCTGGTCGCCGCGCTGATCGTCGGGGTGGCCGGGGTTCTGGCCAACGGCGGTCAGGCCCATGCGGTAACTCATTTCGCGGCGTTCGGCTATCACGTGACCGGCTCTACCGGCACCTTGTTCCTGTACGGCATCGTGGTGGGGGCGCTGGGGATGGCCGGGCTGTCCCTGCTGCTGGCCGGCGCGCGCCGCACCTCCCGCCGCGGCCGTGAGGCCCGCCTTGGGCTGGCGCAGTCCCGCCGCGATACCGCCGCCGTCAGCGCGGACCGTGACGACCTGGCCGGCCAGCGCGACACCGCCCGCGCCTATACCGCCAGCACGCTGGGCGACGACGGCGCCGCCCGCAACGGCAGCGACCCGGGCCCGCGCAGGTCTAGCCTGTCCGAGCGCATGTTCGGCCGTCGGCCTGCTGACCCGCAGGCCGCCCCGCAGCCAGTGCAGCCGCCCGCCCCCGCCCCCGCCCCCGCCCCCGTCACTGCCGCACAGCCGGAGCCCCCGGCCGGCCAGGCCGCCGCGGTCCCCGCCGGACCGTCCGCGCCCGCGCCCGTGCAGTGACCCACTCGTGACCGTGTCATCACGGCACGTCCGCCGCGCCGCCTGAATCCGGGCGGCCAGGCCATCGCAGGAAAACAAGGACTGAACCAGCGCACCGGCAGCGGGGTCGGCCCGCAGCCGAACCGGCCACGGTCTGCGCGACCGGTCCCGCTTCTGAAGAAAGTAACGCCATGACCGAACCAGCAGCGCCACACGGCACGACCAGCACGCTACCCCCCTCAGCCAACGGCTCGGCCCCACCCGCGCGCGAGCAGCCGCCGACCCGGACCAGCGGGATGCGCACCAGACTGATCGTGGGCTTGGCGGTCCTTGTCGTGGCGGTGATCTTCATCATCCAGAACGCGCACGCCGCGAACATCAGCTTCCTGGGAGTTCACCTCGTCCTGCCCCTGGTCGCCGCCCTGCTCCTGGCCGCGATCGCAGGCGCCCTCCTGATGGCCGCCGCGGGACCCGCGCGGGTCACCCAGCTGCGGCAGATCATCCGGCGCGCCCCTCGCAAAGCCCGCATCGGCTAAGCAGTCCCCGGGCCCGCCTATGCCGGGGGCCGGGGCGCCGCACGCGGCCAGGCCGCGCCACCGCCGCTCCCGCAGTGGTTCCCCGGCAGTACGACCCCCCACCCGCAGCACGACCCCCCACCCCGCACGTGACTTGCTTCAGTCAAGGAGAAACGTCATGAAACGCAAGACATTCGACATCTTGATGGCCGCCGCCGGCTTGTTCCTGGCCGTCACGCTGATCTTCGCCGGCGTGATGCTCACCTGGGCCCACAGCTTCATCGGCAACGAGGTGCACACCCAGCTTGCCGCCCAGCAGATTTACTTCCCGGCGGCCAACAGCCCAGCCGTCGCCGCCCCCGAGTTCGCCGCGATGCGGCAGTACGGCGGACAGCAGCTGACCACCGGCGCGCAGGCCGAGGTCTACGCCGATCACTTCATCGCCAACCACCTCAAGGCCATCGGCGGCGGCAAGACCTACGCCCAGCTGTCAACGCAGGCCATCGCGCAGCCCAAGAACACCGTCCTGGCCGCTCAGGTCGCCGAAGTGTTCAAGGGTGAGACCCTGCGTGGCCTGCTGCTCAACGCCTACGCCTTCGGCACCATGGGCATGATCGCCGGGATCGCCGCGATCGGCGCGTTCATCGCCGCCGCCGTCATGCTGATACTCAGCGGCCTGGGCCTGCTGCACGCCCGCCGCACCTCCCCCGAAACCGAGATCCTCACCGGCCATCCCGGCCACGCACGGACCCCGGCCACTCACCCCAGTAACCAGCTGGGCGCCGACGATGGCCTGGTCGCCGCCAGCCCCGGCACCTCACCCAGCGTCCGCGAGTGACCGCGGCCTGCCAGTCTGCTACCGCCGGCCAGGCCTGAGGGGAGTCTCACCTTGCGGTACTGGCAGGCGGAAGAGGATTTAGATTCCGAACGGGTCGTGGTGACAGTCCTGCGCAAGGGTGTCACCACGGCCCGGAGATTGCCCCGGCTCCGTGCCTGAACTGAACGGGGGAGCGGAGCGCCTTCTACCGGGTAGTTTTGTACGGGGTTGGACTGGCCTGTATGGAAGCGTTGGCCTCACATAGGTTGACATACCTTACCGGAGGGCACCATTCATCGGCTGGTTCTGTGGAATATCGACCTGACCCTGGTCGATGTGGGCCGGGTCACCCGGGGGGCCTACGCCGAGGCATTCGAGGCGGTGGCGCGTCGTCCGCTGATCCAGCTGCCGCAGATGGCGGGCCGGTCGGAGTCGGAGATCTTCTTCGATGCGCTCGCGCTGAACGGCGTGGACGTGCGCGCGGACCTGGAGGCTGAGCGCCTGCTCGAGCCGTTCAGCGCCCAGCTGGCCGCGGCCCTGGCCGCCCGCCAGGAGGACCTGGCCGCGCGGGGCCAGCTGCTGCCGGGCGCGGCCGAGGCCATGGCCGCCGTGGCCAAGCTCGACGGCGCGACGGCGACCGTGCTGACCGGCAACAGCAGGCCGGCCGCGATGGTGAAGCTGCGGGCGTTCGGCCTGGACGGCTTCGTCGATTTCGACATCGGCGGCTACGGCTCCGAGGCCTACCCCAAGGGCACCTTGCTGCGGGTGGCCCGGCAGCGTGCCGCAGACGCCCGGGGCGTCACGTTCGGGGAGTCTGCGACCGTGTACGTCGCGGACTCGCCCCGCGACGTGGACGCGGCCCGGATCGGCGGGGCCAGGTCCCTGGCGGTGGCGGGCGGCCGGGCCAGCGCGGCCGAGCTGCGGGACGCGGGAGCCGACGCGGTGCTGCCCGACCTGGCCGACACGGGCGCGTTCATGGCCCTGATCACCCGGCTCACGGGACCGTAAGGCCGCCATCCTGACCTATGGTGATCTGTGTGGATACGTCGGCGTCAGCGCCCGACGGGCCGTTGCCGGGCGCGCCGGGATGCCGCGATGCTGGGGCCATGGATACTCCTGACCTGACCAGCCGCGGGTACGGCGCGGTGCTCTGGGAGCCGGACCAGCAGACGGTCCACGACGCCCGCGTCACCCGGTTCATCCGCTGGCTGGCCGGCCGCGGGCAGCATTTCGACGGCTACCCCGACCTGTGGCAGTGGTCGGTGACGCAGCCCGGCCCGTTCTGGGCGGCGGTCTGGGACTACTTCGAGGTGCTCGGCCACCGCGGCCCGGGCCCGGTCCTGACCGGCGAGGTCATGCCCGACGTGCAGTGGTTCACCGGCGCCACGCTGAATTACGCCCGTAACGCGCTGCGGACCGCATGGACCGATCCGGATCGCACGGCGATCATCTTTGCTTCCGAACGATCCAGGGCCGGGCGTCTGACCTACGCTCACCTCGCCGGTGAGGTCGCCCGCGTGGCGCGCGGGCTGCGCGCCCTCGGTGTCCGCCGCGGCGACCGGGTCGCGGCCCTGCTGCCGAACGTGCCCGAGGCGGTCATCGGCCTGCTCGCGGCCGCGAGTATCGGCGCGATCTGGTCCTCGTGCTCGCCGGACTTCGGCGCGCGCGCGGTCATCGACCGGTTCGCGCAGATCGAGCCGGCGGTGCTCATCGCCGGCGACGGCTACACCTACGGGGGCCGCGAGTTCCCCCGCGCCGCCCTGGTCGACGAGGTGGCCGCCGCCCTGCCCGGCCTGTCCGCGCTGGTCATGGTCACCCTGACCGGCGCCCAGCGGCCCGCGGCCCCGTTCACGGCCTGGGAAGATCTCGGCGCGGGCCCGGGGGCCAAGGAGCGCGAGCCGGAGTTCGAGGAGGTGCCCTTCGCCCATCCGCTCTGGGTGGTCTACTCCTCGGGTACCACCGGGATGCCGAAGCCGATCATGCACGGTCATGGCGGGATCGTGCTCGAGCACCTCAAGGCGCTGTCGTTCCATCAGGACCTGCGGCCCGCAGACGTGTTCGCCTGGTACACCACCACCGGCTGGATGATGTGGAACTACCTGGCCGGCGGCCTGCTGGCCGGAGCGACCATCGTGCTGTACGACGGCAGTGCCGCCTGGCCGGAGCCCGGACCGGCTGTGGCGGCTGGCCGCCGAGCACGGCGTCACCTACCTGGGCGTCGGCGCCCCCTATCTGGTCGCGTGCATGAAGGCCGGGCTGCGCCCCGGGGCCGAGCTCGACCTGTCGGCGCTGCGCGGCCTCGGCTCGACCGGGTCGCCGCTGCCGCCCGAGGCGTTCGGCTGGGTGTACGAACAAGTCGGGTCGGACCTGCTGCTCGGCTCGTTCTCGGGCGGCACCGACCTGTGCACGGGCTTCGTCGGGCCCTGCCCGCTGCTGCCGGTCCGGGCCGGGATCATCTCCGGCCGCTGTCTCGGCGCGGCGGTGGCGGCCTACGACGACGCGGGCCGGCCGGTGGTCGGCCAGGTCGGCGAGCTGGTCATCACCCAGCCGATGCCGTCGATGCCGGTCGGCTTCTGGCACGATCCCGGCGGGGTCCGCTACCGGGAGAGCTACTTCGACACCTATCCGGGGGTCTGGCGGCACGGTGACTGGATCGAGGTGCTGCCCGACGGCGGGTGCGTCATCTACGGCCGTTCCGATGCCACCCTCAACCGCGGCGGGGTGCGCATGGGCACCAGCGAGTTCTACCGGGTGGTCGAGGGGTTCGGCGAGATCGCCGACAGCCTGGTGGTGGACACCGGCAGGCTCGGCGCCGAAGGCCGGCTGATCCTCTTCGTCGTGCCCGCCGCGGGCCGCGAACTCGACGACGACCTGGCCGGCCGGCTCCGCGCGGCCCTGAGATCCCAGCTGTCCCCCCGGCACGTGCCGGACGAGATCCGCCCGGTGCCGGGCATCCCGCGGACCCTGTCCGGGAAGAAGCTGGAGGTGCCGGTGCGCAAGATCCTGCTCGGCACCGAGCCGGAGCGGGCCGCCGACCCCGGCGCGCTGGCCAACCCCGAGGTCCTCGCCTATTTCCGGGGGGACCGGCCCTATTTCCGGGAGGACCAGGGGGTCGCCCCCCCGGACCAGCACAGCGCCCCGCAGCCGCCCGCCCCTGGGCCGCCGTGGTTACTCAAAGAGAAGAATAAGTTACAAAGAGGTGGCAGAGTGGCCTAGCGCAGGCGGAGCCCCAGGGCCAGCACACACCTCGAGGGAGTGGACGATGCCGGACAACAACCTCGACGAGGCCAGGGAAGCCCTGCTGATCAAGGCGGCCCAGGCCTGGCCCGATGACTCGGCCCTGGACGCCACCGCCCTGGACGCCACCGCCCTGGATTCCGCCGCCCCAGGTTCCGCCGCCCTGGGTTCCGCCGAGGGCGGCGAGCGGGATATGGCGAGCGGCGAGGCCGTGCTGCGTTACCTGCGCGCCTACTATCACCGCGTCGCCACCGAGGATCTGGCCTCGCCCTCGCGGCTGGCGGTGGTGGCCGAGGCCCACGCCCGGCTCGGCCTGCGCCGGCCGCAGGGCCGGGCCCTGGTCCAGGTCCGCGAGGCGGGACATGCGCACCTGGACCAGAGCGGTGCGTCGAACCTGGTGGTGGACATCGTCACTGACGACATGCCGTACCTGGTCGACTCCGTCACCACCCGGCTGAACCGCCACCAGGCCGAGATCCGCCTGCTGGTGCATCCGCTGCTGCGCGTCCGCCGCGACGTGGCCGGGGCCCTGGGCCAGATCGCCGGCCTGGGCGGCGACGAGGTGGCCCCGGCCGCCCCGGACGAGCTGACCGAGTCCTGGATCCACGTCGAGCTCGAGCCGCCCGGCGACCGGGTCACCGCGCAGCAGCTCGAGACCGACCTGCGCCTGGTCCTCGACGACGTGCGCGTCGCGGCCGAGGACCGGGCCCGGATGGAGGCGGCGGCGCGCCGGCTGGCGGGCGATCTCGTCGGGCCCACGGGCAGCGCGGCGGCCGAGTCCGGCGACCTGCTGCGCTGGCTGGCCGACGGCAACTTCACCTTCCTCGGCTACCGCGAGTACGACCTGGTGCAGACGGCCGACGGCGCCGCCGCCCTGCGCGCCGTGCCGGGCACCGGCCTGGGCATCCTCCGCCACACCCGGCGCGGCCGGGACCCGCTGCGCAAGCTGTCCGCACAGGTGGCGGCCCGGGCGCAGGACCCGACCGAGCGGCTGGTGCTGGCCAAGGCCAACTCCAGGTCCACCGTCTACCGCGCCAACTACCTGGACTATGTCTCGGTCAAGAGGCTGGGCCCGGACGGAGCGGTCGCCGGGGAGTTCAGGTTCCTCGGCCTGTATTCGCACGCGGCGCACACCGCGCCCATCGCCACCGTCCCGGTGATCCGGCGCAAGGTGGCCCACGTGCTGGCCGAGGCCGGGCTGGCCGTCGGCAGCCACGACGCCAAGGATCTGGCCGAGATCCTCGAGGACTACCCGCGGGAGGAGCTGTTCGAGATCTCGGCCGAAGAGCTCATCCCGATCGCGCTGGGTGTGCTGCGCCTGAGCGAACGCAAGCAGACCAGGCTGTTCCTGCGCCGGGACCGCTACGGCCGGTACATGTCCTGCCTGGTGTACCTGCCCCGGGACCGGTACACGACGCAGGTCAGGCTGCGCACCCAGGAGATCTTGCGGGAGGCGCTGAACGGGGCGTCGGTTGACTACAGCGCGACCATCGGCGACTCGGCCCTGGCCCGGCTGCACGTGGTGGTCCGGGCCGAACGCGGCCGGACGGTGCCGCAGGTGGACGCGGCCGCGCTGGAGCGCAGGCTGGCCGCCGCGGTGCGGTCCTGGGATGAGGACCTGGGCGCCGAGGCGACCGGGGTACTCGGCGAGGAGCAGGCCCGGGCCCTGCTCGACCGGTTCGAGGCGCTCATTCCCGGGACCTACAAGGCCGACGTCTCGCCGGCCGAGGCGGTCGGCGACCTGTCCACGATGCTCGGGCTGCGCGAGTCGGAGCAGGAATTCGCGGTCCGCCTGGTCGAGCACCCGGAGCGATGGACGCTGGTGGTGTACCGGTCGGGCTCGCCGATCACGCTGTCCGAGGTCCTGCCGCAGCTGCAGCACCTGGGGCTCGAGGTCGTCGACGAGCACCCCTATCAGTTCACCGGGAGCTCGAGCGCCGGTTCGTTCTGGATATATGAATTCGGCCTGCGGCCGCCGGCCGTCGCCGCGCCCGGCGGCCTGCGGCAGGTCTTCGAGGACGCCCTGACCGCGCTGTGGCACGGCCAGACCGAAGACGACGGCTTCAACGCGCTGGTCCTGACCGCCGGCCTGACCTGGCGCGAAGTGACCCTGCTGCGGGCCGGGGCCAAGTACCTGCGGCAGGCCGGCATGCGGTTCAGCGAGGACTACGTGCAGCGGGTGCTGCGGGCCAACGCGTCCGTCACCCGGCTCCTGGTCCGGCTGTTCGAGTCCAGGTTCGACCCGGCCAAGGCCAGCGGCGCGGCCGAGCTCTGCGAGGCGATCGCCGAGGAGATCCGCGGCCAGCTCGACGAGGTGGTCAGCCTCGACCACGATCGGATCCTGCGCTCCTACCTGGCCCTGATCGACGCGACCCTGCGGACGAACTACTACCGGGTACACAGCCCGAGCGGCGCCGACGGCCCGCGCTACCTGGTCCTCAAGCTCGACCCGAGCGACATACCGGGGCTGACCCAGCCGCGGCCCAAGTTCGAGATCTACGTCTACTCGCCCCGGCTGGAAGCCGTTCACCTGCGGTTCGGCCGGGTCGCGCGCGGCGGGCTGCGCTGGTCGGACCGGCTGGAGGACTTCCGCACCGAGGTCCTCGGGCTGGTCAAGGCGCAGGAGGTGAAGAACGCGGTCATCGTCCCGTCCGGGGCCAAGGGCGGCTTCGTGTGCAAGCGGCTGCCCGACCCCGCCGACCGCGAGGCCTACCAGGCCGAGGTCCTGGCCTGCTACCAGACGTTCATCGCCGCCATGCTCGACGTCACCGACAACATCGAAGCCGATCAGGTGGTGCCGCCGCCGGACGTGGTCCGCCGGGACGGCGACGACCCGTATCTGGTCGTGGCGGCCGACAAGGGCACCGCCACCTTCTCCGACACGGCCAACGAGATCGCGGCCCGCTACGGCTTCTGGCTGGGCGACGCGTTCGCCTCCGGCGGCTCCGAAGGCTACGACCACAAGAAGATGGGCATCACCGCGCGCGGTGCCTGGGAGTCGGTGCGGGTCCACTTCGCGGCGCTCGGCATAAACCCGGACACCGACGACTTCACCGCGGCCGGCATCGGCGACATGTCCGGCGACGTGTTCGGCAACGGGATGCTGCTGTCGGAGCACATCAAGCTGGTCGCGGCGTTCGACCACCGGCACGTGTTCATCGACCCCGACCCCGATCCGGCGGCCAGCTTCGCCGAGCGGAGCAGGCTGTTCGCGCTGCCCCGGTCCTCGTGGGCGGACTACGACCCGGCCCTGATCTCGCCGGGCGGCGGGGTCTGGCCGCGCAGCGTGAAGTCCGTCCCGGTCTCAGCGCAGACCCGCACGGTGCTCGGCCTCGACGCCGCCGTGACCGCCCTGCCGGTGGACGAGCTGATCTCCGCCATCCTGGCCGCCCCGGTCGACCTGCTGTGGAACGGCGGCATCGGCACCTACGTCAAAGCGAGCCGCGAGTCCCACGCCGACGTCGGAGACCGGTCCAACGATGCGGTGCGGATCGACGCGCCGCGGCTGCGCGCGCGGGTCGTCGGCGAGGGCGGCAACCTCGGCCTCACCCAGGCCGCCCGGATCGAGTACTCCCTGGGCGGCGGCCTGGTGAACACCGACTTCATCGACAATTCGGCCGGGGTCGACACCTCCGACCACGAGGTCAACATCAAGATCCTGCTGGCCGACGCGATCCGGGCCGGCGTCATCCCGGCGGCCGGCCGGCATCAGCTGCTGACCGAGATGACCGGAGAGGTCGCCGCGCTGGTCCTGCGGCACAACTACGGGCAGAACATGGCCCTGGCCGTGGCCCGGTCGCAGGCCCCCTCCCTGCTGCACGTGCACGCGCGGTATATCCGCAGGCTGGTGCGGGACAAGCGGCTCGACCCCGAGCAGGACGTGCTGCCGGGCGAGCGGGAGATCGCCGAGCGCCGGTCGGCCGGCGTCGGCCTCACCACGCCGGAGTTCGCTCTGCTGCTCGCGCAGACCAAGATCTCGGCCGCCGAGGAGGTCCTGGCCTCCGGCCTGCCCGATGACCCGTACCTGCGCCGGGTGCTCGACGCGTACTTCCCGGCCGAGCTGCGGTCGGCCCTCGCGGGCCAGATGGAATCACATCCGCTGCGCCGCGAGATCATCACCACCTCGGTGGTCAACGAGATGATCGACACGTCCGGCACCACGTTCCTGTTCCGGCTGAACGAGGAGACGGGTGCGTCAGTCCCAGACATGACCCGGGCCACCCTGGTGGCCACGGACGTGTTCGACATGCCGGCCTTCTGGCGCCAGGTCGAGCAGATCGAGGGCCAGGTGAGCCTGGCGGCCCAGATCACGCTGCTGCTCGAGGGGCGCAAGCTCACCGAGCGCGCCGCCCGGTGGCTGCTGCACTTCCGGCGCCCCCCGTTCGACCTCGAGGCCACCGTGGGGTTCTTCGCGGACGGGGTGCGGACCGTGCGGGCCGGCCTGCCCAAGCTGCTCACCGGCCGGGACCTGTCCGGATTCGAGGAGCGCCGGGACTCCTACCTGGCCCTGGGCGTGTCCGCTGACCTCGCCGAGCAGGTCGCGAGCATGGTCCCGACCTACTCCGCCTTCGACATCGTGCAGGTCGCGGCCAGTGTCGGGCGGCCCATCGAGGAGACCGCCGAGGTCTACTTCGACCTCGCCGACCAGCTGCAGATCACCCGGCTGCGGGACCGCATCACCGCGCTGCCCCGCGAGGACCGGTGGTCGGCCATGGCCCGCGCGGCGCTGCGCGATGACCTGTACGCCGCGCACGCGTCGCTGACCCGGGACGTGCTGGGGGTCAGCGGCTCGGGACCCGCCCGGACGCCGGACGAGCGGCTCGCCGCCTGGGCGTCCAGCAACGAGGCGGCGGTCGCCATGGCGACCCAGCTGCTGGGCGAGATCTGGGAGAGCGAGCGCTTCACGTTCACGACCTTGTCGGTCGCCCTGCGGGCCATCCGCACCCTGGTCGCGACCAGCTCCCTCCCGCAGGAGTAGTCACTCCCGGGACCCTGTGGTACGTCCGCCAGGCTAGTAGGGCTTCCCGTACGTCGGGGCGCCGCGGCCCCCGATGACCTCCACCTTCGCGCCCTGGGCGGTTTGCGGCGGGTCGACCGCGGCGAACTCGTAGGTCCAGTTCTCGACCACGCCGTGCGGACCGGCCTTGGCCGGCGTGGTGATCAGCGGGACGAAATTGGCCGGGGCCGGGATCGGCGGCCCGGCCAGGTTGCCCGGATGCTCGAGCTGCGTGTTCAGGTACATCGAGTACAGCACCAGGGCCCCGCCGCCCGCCGCGGCCAGCTCGTACTGCGCGTACGACGCGCCCTGGAGCAGCCACTGGTAGTTCAGCCCGTGCGCCGCGGCCGAGTTCCCCTGCGCATCCTGCGTCGTGTAGAGCCCGGTGGTCTGCGGCCCGGCGCCGATCACCGCGGCCGCCGGCGCCGTCGGCCCCTCGTCGACCACGGCGGCCTGGGTCGCCCCCACGAGGTCCGGCGGCAGCAGCAGGCTCGGGTCAGCGTCGCCGACCGCGACGGCGTAGCCGTCGCTGTCCCGCTGGATGGCGGGCAGCGGCTTATCGAGCACCACGGAGCCGTTCAACGTCCACGTCCGGCTCGGCGTGTACCGCTGGAACACCATCAGCGTCGTGACGGCCGGTCCTAGCTGGCCCCCGCCCTCGGTCCTGACCGGGACCGCCACCATGAACCACATCGGGTAGCCCGCGAGCGCTGGCACGTAGAAAACCGGCGTGCCGTAGCGGTATTGCGCCACCGGTGCGTGGGTCGTGTCCAGGGCCGTGTACTGAGCGTGCAGGATGGCCCACTGCATATCGCCGGCCAGCGGCAGCCCTTTCGCCGCGTCGCCCTGCTCGGCGGCCGCCGAGCTGTAAGTGACGTATGTGCTGAAGATGCTGCGGGCCTCCGCGAGGGTCAGGGCGTGGGTCGTGCCGGCGGCCGCCTTGGCCGGCGCCGCCGCCGAGGAGCACCCCGCGGCGGCGAGCGCGACCGCCGCCGCCAGTACTGCTGGCCCGAGGATTCCCGGGAGCCTCGGGCCGGTCGTGCCCCTTCGGAGTTTCACGCTTAGGCAGGATACCGGCTTTCCCCGCCGCGTTCGGCCCGCGCGGCGGGCCTGATTAACCTCGCGTAAACTCATCGCGTGGCAGGTCTTGATCCCGCCGAACAGATAGCGGCCCTGACGTCGACGCTCGCCAGCATAGAGGCGGTGCTCGATCCTGCCGCCATGCGGGCGGAAGCGGAGACGCTGCGTGAGCAGGCCGCCGATCCGGGGCTGTGGACCGACCAGGACCGGGCGCAGAAGGTGACCCGCCGGCTGTCCTACCTGGAGGCTGAGCTGGCCCGGCTGACCGGCCTGCGCCAGCGGCTCGGCGACACCCAGGTGCTGTTCGACCTGGCCGAAAGCGAAGATGACGCGCCCACCCGGGAGGAAGCGACGCGCGAGCTCGCCGCCCTGCGCGCCGACATGGACCAGCTCGAGGTGCGGACCCTGCTGAACGGCGAGTACGACGCCCGGGAGGCCCTGATCTCGATCAACGCCCAGGCGGGCGGTGCGGACGCGGCCGACTTCGCCGAGAACCTGATGCGGATGTACCTGCGCTGGGCGGAGCGGCACAAGTTCCCGACCGAGGTGTACGACACCTCCTACGCCGAAGAGGCGGGCATCAGGTCCACCACCTTCGCGGTGAACGCGCCCTACGCCTACGGGACGCTGCGCGGGGAGCACGGCACGCACCGGATGGTCCGCATCTCCAAGTACGACAACCAGGGGCGCAGGCAGACCTCGTTCGCCGGGGTCGACGTGACGCCGGTGGTGGAGCAGACCGATCACATCGAGATTCCCGACGACGACATCAGGGTCGACGTGTTCCGCTCCAGCGGCCCGGGCGGCCAGGGCGTCAACACCACCGACTCCGCGGTCCGCATCACCCACCTGCCCACCGGCATCGTCGTGTCATGCCAGAACGAGCGCAGCCAGATCCAGAACCGGGCTTCGGCGATGACCGTACTGCAGTCCAAGCTGCTGGAACGGCGGCGGCTTGAGGAGGCCGAGGAGATGGCCGCGCTGCGCGGCGACGGCGCCCGCGCCTGGGGCACCCAGATCCGTAACTACGTGCTGTACCCGTACCAGAACGTCAAGGACGTGCGGACCGGCATGGAGACGGGCAACGCCGTGTCGGTGCTGGACGGGGAGATCGACGAGTTCATCGACGCCGAGATCCGCTGGCTGCGCCAAAGCGGCCGCTAGCGCCGCGAGGCCCCTACCGCCCGAAGTGCCCTACCGCCCGAAGTGCCCTACCGGCCGAAGTGCAGCGCCAGCAGGAGCAGCAGGCTCAGGGTCAGTACGGCCGCGAGGATGAGCTGCGGCGACGCGCTGAAATGCTCGTGGTGGACGTGCTGCCGGGCCGCGCGACACGCCGGGCAGCGGCCTTCGACGACCGGTCCGGCGCACTGAGCGCAGATCAGGTGTTCACAGCTCATCGGAAGCCCTTCCGGCTGGCCCGTGCCCCGGTACTTGTTGCGATGTTACGGCCTTAGCTGCCAGTTTCGCTCTAGACTGTGCCCTGGCCTTAACCAGGTTACCCGCATGTCGCGCGAGTTTGCGGAAACTGCGGGCCCAACCCACTCAACCGCGCTGTGATGGTCCTGTGATCAACTTCGATAACGTCACCAAGATCTACCCGAGCCAGAGCCGCCCCGCGCTGGAGAGCGTCAATATCTCGGTGGCCAAGGGCGAGTTCGTTTTCCTGGTCGGCCCGTCCGGATCGGGGAAGTCGACCTTCCTCCGGCTGGTCCTGAAGGAAGAGCGGCCGTCAGAAGGAAGGATCCACGTGGCGGGCCGGGATCTCGCGCGGCTCACCAACTGGAAGGTGCCCTACCTGCGCCGGCGGATCGGCTGCGTGTTCCAGGATTTCCGGCTGCTGCCGAACAAGAGCGTCTACCAGAACGTCGCGTTCGCGCTGGAGGTTATCGGCAAGCACCGGCGCTTCATCCGCAAGGTCGTCCCCGAGGTCATCGACCTGGTCGGCTTGGAGGGCAAGCACGACCGCATGCCGGACGAGCTGTCCGGCGGAGAGCAGCAGCGGGTGGCCATGGCCCGGGCGTTCGTCAACCGGCCGATGATCCTGCTCGCCGACGAGCCGACCGGGAACATCGACCCGGCCACTTCCATCGGCATCATGAAGGTGCTCGACCGGATCAACCGGACCGGCACGACCGTGGTGATGGCCACGCACGACGCTGCCATCGTCGACTCCATGCGGAAGCGGGTGATCGAGCTGGAATTCGGCAAGGTCGTGCGAGACCAGTCACACGGGGTGTACGGCCAGGCCTACTGACCCGTCATCGCCGTCCACGACTGTAAGGATCAGCCTGTATGCGTTCACAGTTCGTCCTCTCCGAGATCTGGATCGGACTGCGCCGGAATCTCACCATGACGATGGCGCTGATCGTGGTCGTGGCCATCAGCCTGTCCCTGCTCGGCACCGGCCTGCTGTTCGTCAAGCAGGTGGACCGGACGAGAACCTACTGGCAGGACAAGGTCGAGCTGTCGATCTACCTGTGCATCAAGACGAGCCCGCAACCGCAGTGCGCGCAGAACGGACCGTCCACCGCGGCGCAGCGGCAGCAGATCTACCAGCAGCTGAAGTCGATGCCGCAGGTGCAGACCGTGTACTACGTGTCCCAGCAGCAGGCGTACTCCGAGTTCAGGCAGGACTTCTCGAACGAGCCGGCCCTCGTCCAGGGCACTCAGGAAGGCGACATTCCCGACTCGTTCGAGGTCAAGCTGCATAATCCCGAGGCCGACTACAACATCGTGGCCAGCGCGGTCACCGGCGCGTCCGGGGTGGAGACGGTGGTCAACGAGATGACCATCCTGGACAAGTTCTACCGGCTGCTCGACGGGGCCAGGAATGCCGTTCTCATCATTGCCCTGATCCTGATCGTGGCGGCGGTCCTGCTCGTGGCCAACACCATCAGGCTGTCCGCCTTCAACCGCCGCAGAGAAACCTCGATCATGCGGCTGGTCGGAGCCTCGAACTTCTACATCCAGCTGCCGTTCCTGCTCGAGGGAGCCATCGCCGGGCTGATCGGCTGGGCCATCGCCGCCGGGCTCCTGGTGGCCGTCAAGTCGCTCATGCTAGATAGCCTGGAGCAGTACTTCTCCTTCAACGTAGGTTTGTCGGTCGGCGACCTGGTCGAGGTGATCCTGCTCTCGATGGCCGTCGGAGTCTTGCTGTGCGGTGTGACGTCCTTCCTGACGCTGCGCCGCTACCTGCGGATCTAGAGGGAGGGCGGCGCAGGTGACGGGAGAGTCGTGGCTCGGGAGCAAGGGGAGAAGGTCATCGCCCGTAACCGGCGTGCCTTCCACGACTACCACATCGAGGACACCTATGAGGCGGGGCTGGTCCTGACCGGCACCGAGGTGAAGTCGCTCCGGGCCGGACGTGCGTCCCTGGCTGACGGGTTCGCGCAGATCTCCGACGGCGAGGTGTGGCTGCACAACGTGCACATCCCCGAGTACGTCCAGGGCACCTGGACCAATCACACCCCGCGGCGGATCAGGAAGGTCCTGCTGCACCGTAAGGAGATCGACCGCCTGAGCGCCAAGACCGCCGAGCAAGGTCTGACGCTGATCCCCCTCTCGCTGTATTTCAAGGACGGGAATGTCAAGGTCGAACTGGGCCTGGGCCGGGGCAAACGGACCTACGATAAGCGCCAGGACCTGGCCAAGCGTGACGCCGCCAGGGAGATAGACCGAGCGCTGAAACGGCGAAGGTGACGGGCAGGCGGATCGTGTCCTGGAGGACGGGCGACCGTGGCGGCCGGGCCCGGCCGCAGGGTCCCGCCGTGCCCGGACCGCGCGAAGCCGGTTCCGCCGGCCCGCCCGGCCCGCTCAGCCCTGGCCCGCCCGGTTCCGCCGGCTTGCCCGGTCCCGCCAGCCCGCCGCCGCCCGGCCTGGCCCGCCCCGCTGGCCCGGCCGCCGCTGACTCACCACGCGGGCCGCGGCCTGCCCGGCGCGATCCTCATCCTCACTCTGGCCGCAGGTCCGCGCCGCGGGTGCGGCTGACGAGGCGGGCCCGGCTCGTCGGCGTGCTCCTGGTCGTGGTCGGGGCGCTGGTCGTCGGCCTGGCCACGGGCTTCGGCTCGGAGCCTTCCGCCGAGCCGGCCGCCCAGGCCTTCCTGCTGGACTGGCAGCAGCAGCATTACGCCGCCGCGGGCTCGCTGACCTCGGCCGCGCCTACTACCGTCGCCGCGGCGCTGAAAGGCGCCTTCGCGCAGCTCAACGCCACGCAGCTGTTCCTGACCATGGACTCGGTCACGCAGCACGGCGATACGGCGCAGGCCTCGTTCACGGCCTCGGTCGATCTGGCCGCGGAAGGGCGCGTATGGTCCTACCGCGGCCAGTTCGGCCTCAGCCGCAGCGGCGGCACCTGGCAGGTCCAGTGGGCGCCGAGCGTGGTGTACCCGGACCTCAGCCCGGGGGAGCGGCTGGCGGTGGTGACTCAGTTCCCGGACCGGGCGCCCGTGCTCGACGCCGAGGGGCAGCCGCTGCAGGTCCGGGGCCAGGTCTACGTACTGGGCGTGTTGCCCGCCGAGCTGGCTGACCCGGCCGTGACCGCACGGGACTTCGCCCGGGTGACCAAACTGAACCCTGAGCAGGTCCTCGGCCAGATCACCTCCGCTCCGCCGCACCAGTTCCTCCGGCTGGCCTCGCTGGATCCCGCGACGTACGCCCAGCTTCGCTCCGCCCTGCGCGGCGTGCCCGGCCTCGTGGTCCAGCAGGATCGGGAGCGCCTGTTCCAGGCCGAGGCGACCGGGCTCATCGGCGGGGTCGGCAACGAGATCAGCTCGGTGCTGCGCGACGAAGGCGCGTACTACCTTCCCGGCACCACAGTCGGGCTGTCCGGTCTTGAACAGGCGTACCAGCGTCAGCTCCTCGGCACGCCGACCACCGAGATCGTGGCGGTGACCTCGGCCGGCGCCCAGGCGGGCGTGCTCGCCCGCTGGCCGGGCGAGGCAGGCACTCCGGTGCGCACCACCATCAGCTCGGCGGCGCAGAACGCCGCCCTGGCCGCGCTGAGCGGCGTGCCGGGTTCGGGGCAGATCGTCGCCGTCCGCGCGTCCACCGGAGAGGTCCTGGCGGTAGCACAGCACCACGGGTCCGGCGCCCAGCCGGGAGCCGACGCGCTGAACGCCAGGCTGACGCCGGGCACGGCGTTCACCATCGTGTCGGCCGCCGCGCTACTGGGGACCGGGCTGAACACGGGCTCCCAGCTCGCCTGCGAGAACTCGTTCACGGTCGGCGGGCAGACCTTCACCAGTGACGGGACCGGCCAGACCGAGCCCTTCAGCGACGACTTCGCCGATGACTGCGGCACCGCGTTCGCCGGGGCCTCCGAGCGCCTCACCGCGGGCCAGTTCGACCAGGTGGTGAGGCAGTTCGGGATCGGTGCCGACTGGTCCGGGCTGCCGGTCCCCGCGTTCTCCGGGTCGGTCCCGTCCGGGGCGGTCGGGGCGGAACTCGCCGCGCAGACCATCGGGCAGGGCAACGTGCAGGTGAGCCCTCTGGCCATGGCCATGGTCGCCGCGGCGGTGGACTCGGGCAGCTGGCACACCCCGCGAATCCTCGGCGGCTCGGCCGATCCCTCGGGGAACGCCCTGAACCCCAGCGACATGTCCGCGCTGCGCAGTCTCATGCGCGCCGCGGTCCGCTCGGGCGCCGCGCAAGCGGCCAGCCAGCCCGGCACCCCGGTGTACGGGCAGGTCGGCCTCGTCCACACCGGCTCGACGTGGACGAGCTGGTTCGTCGGCTTCCGCGGCGACATCGCGTTCACCGTCCTCGAGTCCGGCCAGACGTCCCGGCTGTCCGCGGCCGCGCTGGCCGGCGCGTTCCTGAAGGCCTTCGGGAGCTGATCATCGCGTCGGCCGCCACGGCCTTAGTTACTGTACGTTATGAAAATGTAACCTAAAGTTGCTAAGAGTAAGCAACCGTGCCGATGTGTACCGGCGTCCTTACCGGTGACTGGGGTTCGCTAGGGGGGTTGCGGCCCAGTCGGCGTTAAAGGTCCGGGTCTCATCTCGGGGGAGATCCCGGCCGGTAAGACCGGCTTCGACCCTGCCGGTCGGCCCCTGCGGGCGCGTTTCGGCCACCGCCAGCGCCCGCAGGGGCCATTTATGTTGGGCCCGCGAGCGCCCGGCCAGCCCGCCTGCCCCGCGGCCGGCGTATGCGGGGAATCCCGGCCGGCTGCCGCGGGTTATACTTCAGCGGTCGAGTACGGCGGAGCCCGCCGTGCCCGGCGCACAACTCAATAGGGGGTGAACGGTTTCGACTTTGGTGGTTGAACCAGGGGAAGCGGGCCGAGGGTTGCGGTTGTAACCTCGCAAATCCTGCGGCCGCAAACCAATAAGTGCCAACACTACGCGCACTGACCTCGCTCTCGTCGCTTAAGACGAGTTAGAGGTCTGTCAGCCCGGGGATGCCTTCGACCCGGTGCCTGGCATCAGCTAGAAGGATCACCGTCTGCTCCGGCCGCGGGGCCAGGCGGGACATCGAACAGTGGCTGAGCCCGTCGGCGTCTAGCTTGCGTGATCGCCGGGGCTGAGAAAAGCAGAGCAAGCTGCGCCCGGAGAAGCCCTGGTGATGCACTGAAGGACGCGGGTTCGATTCCCGCCACCTCCACCATGTCAAGTGAGTTCGGCCGGTTCCGCGGTCTGCTGCCGGCGGAAGCCGGGCAGCAGCCGCGCCAGGACCATGGCGCCCGCGATGCAGGCCAGCCCCCCCGAGACCACCGACACCGTGTCGCCGAAGCCCGCCGCTACCACCCCGGACTCCAGGTCCCCGACGCGGGGGCCGCCGGCCACCACCGCGATCTGCAGCCCGGACAGCCGGCCGCGCAGCGCATCCGGCACGGAAAGCTGGATGATCGTGTTGCGGAATACCGCCGAGATCACGTCCGCCCAGCCGGCCACGGCCAGCAGCGCCAGCGCTCCCGGCAGCCAGCTCACGAGCCCGAAGCACGTGATGGCGATGCCCCAGGCGATGACCGCGAAGATGACCGCCCGGCCCTGCCGCCGGATCCGGCTGACCCAGCCGGTGGTCACCGCGCCGACGAGCGCGCCGGCGCCGGGCGCGGCGTACAGGAAACCGACGGTCGCCGCGCCGCCGCCGAACACCGTCGCCGCCAGCGCCGGGAACAAGGCCCGCGGCATGCCGAACACCATGGCGTTGATGTCGATGAGGTAGGCGCCCTGGATGGCCTGGCGCCCGCGCACGAAACGCAGGCCCTCGAGGATCGAGCGCAGGCCCGGCCGGTGGCCGGGCTCCCCGGCCGGCGGCTGCGGTGAGATCGCGAACATCGCGACCAGGGCCGCCGCGAAGCTCGCCACGTCCAGCCAGTACACGAACCGGACCCCCGCCCCGGCTAGCAGCAGCCCGGCCACCGCCGGGCCTGCCACCAGGCCGAACTGGAACAGGGCCTGGAAGATGGCGTTCGCGGTCGGCACCTCCGATCGCCGGACCAGGTTCGGCACGATGGCACTGCGCCCGGCGCTGTCCAGGCCGCTGAACCCGGCCGACAGGGCCGGGAAGACGAACAGCGGCCATAGCGACGGCCCGAGATCGGCGTTGACGGCCAGCCCGACGCTGCAGCAGCCCGCTACGGCCTGCGCTACCATCAGCAGGCGCCGGCGATCCATGGCGTCGACCGCCGACCCGCCCAGGAGCGCCCCGGCGACCAGCGGGAACAGCTGGGCCAGCGACGCCAGCCCGACGTCAAGCGACGATCGGGTCAGCTCGTACACCTGGTAAGGCACCGCCACCGTGGTCAGCTGGGTACCCAGAATGGAGACGAGCTCGCCTCCCACCAGCCAGCGCAGGTCGCGTGAGCGCCGCAGCGGGGTCACATCGATGAGCAGCCGCCGCCGCTTCCCGGCCGGCTCCTGATCCGGGCCCTGACTCACTGTGGCTGCCCCCTGAAAATGACTGACGGTCACCCAGCGAGCTATCCGACTGGAGGGCCAGGCTCGACGCGTGCGTCCAGGCGAGCTTCGAATGCTACCGCCTGCACGAGGCCGCCGGCGGCTCCGCTGGCCCGCGGACCCGATGATGCCCGGCTCATGCACGCCTCCCAGCGGCTCTCCCGGCGGGTCGCGGGCCTGCGCGACACGCGCCAGCATGCCCGATCATTACCATTCTGCTTCCGAACACGGGATAATAGGGCGACAGATAGAAACGATTGTGGCTGGCCGGTTCCGCCGCGAGCGGCAGATTACGGTCCGCGCAGGGTCTGAGGGCGGGATGCCTCGCCGCGGCAGGGTATCTCGCGGCACAGGCCTGGCCGCGGCGCCGTACGCGGATAGGTGAGGAAGGAGATGGGAAATGGCGGCGATGAAGCCGCGGACGGGCGACGGTCCACTTGAGGTCACCAAGGAGGGGCGCGGCATTGTCATGCGTGTCCCGCTTGAAGGCGGCGGTCGCCTGGTTGTTGAGCTGACGGCAGATGAAGCGGCTAAGCTTGGTGACGCCTTGAAGTCCGTGGTCAAATGACCGGCCCTAGTCTCCCCTCTTGACCGCGGCCAGCAGGCCGTTGCCCAGCGGCATCAGCAGCGGCACGAGTCCTTCGTCGCCGCGCACCTGCTCAGCAACGTCGGCCGCATCCTCCGGCGGCTCGGACCCGTCCGGGACCGGCAGCGCGTTATTGAAAGCCACCACGCCTCCGGGCCGCAGCAGCCGCAGCGCGGCGTTCAGGTAATCCGGATAGTCCCGCACATCGGCATCGCAGAAAACCATGTCATAAGTCCCGTCGGACAGCCGGGGAAGCACATCCAGCGCCCGGCCCAGGATTAGCCGGCACTGGCTTTGCGCGAACCCGGCGTGAGCGAACGCTTTCCGTGCCATTCGCTGGTATTCCGGCTCGATATCGACACTGGTGAGCGTGCCGCCCGGTCGCATTCCGCGCAGCACCCAGATGCCCGAGCTGCCGCAGCCGGTGCCGATCTCGACCGCGGTCCTGGCCCCCACCGCGCAGGCCAGGAAGCGTAGCGTGGCCCCTACCGCCGGGCACACCGGTTCGGCGCCGCCCAGATCGGCGGCATTGGCCCGGGCGGCCAGGAGCGGCTCGTCCTCCGGGACGTAGTCGGTGCCATTGGCAAATGGGCCCATCGCTGCAGCCTAGCGCCAGACGCGCAGGTCCGGGAACTATCCCGGGCCTTCGGCCGTTTTCCCAGGCGATACCGGCCGGGTGCGCGCAGCCCGGCCCGCCTCCAAAGTGGCGCAACGGAAGAATCCAGGGCACGATGGTTTCAGGCGTGACACTCCGCAACCCGGAGGGCGGACTGTTGGAGGAGGCCGGGGGCGACCAATCCCCGCCTGGTCAGCCCGAGTGGAACCTCCCCACGTGGGAGGACATCGTCCGCATGCATTCCGCTCGGGTGTACCGGCTTGCCTACCGCCTGACCGGCAATCCGCACGACGCGGAGGACCTGACCCAGGAGGTCTTCGTCCGGGTCTTCCGGTCGCTGTCCAGTTACACCCCCGGCACGTTCGAAGGCTGGCTGCACCGCATCACCACCAACCTGTTCCTGGACGGGGCCCGGCGCAAGCAGCGGATCCGGTTCGAGGGGCTGGCCGATGAGATGGCCCAGCGGCTGCCCGGCTCCGAGCCCACCCCCGCCCAGGCCTTCGACGACAGTCACCTGGATGACGATGTGCAGGCCGCGCTGAGGGCGCTGCCCCCGGAGTACCGGGCCGCGGTGGTGCTGTGCGACATCGAGGGCTTCTCGTACGAGGAGATCGCCGCCACCCTGGGGGTCAAGCTGGGCACGGTGCGCAGCCGGATTCACCGCGGGCGCGCTCAGCTGCGCTCCGCGCTCGAGCATCGCAGGCCCGCCCCGGCCGAGGCTCAAGGCGCCACGCCCGCCTGGCGTCAGGGCCTGGTCCCGCCGCTGAAGCGGTCGGGTGAGCCATGAGCCATCTCGGCGACCGGCTGTCAGCCCTGGTGGACGGCGAGCTAGGCCCAGCCGAACGTGACCGTGCGCACGCTCACCTGGCTAGCTGTGAGCAGTGCCGGGCTGAAGCAGCTGAACTGCGTGCGCTGAAGCGGAAACTGCGGGGGCTGACCTCCGGGGCGCCGGCCGAAGCGGCCATGACCCGGCGCCTGATCGCCATGACCGGCCCGGGCGGGCCGCTGCCCCCTCGGCGGCACCCGCTGCGCCTCGCGCCGTCCGGCCGGCCCGTGGCCCGTTTCGGATCCCCCGGGCCGGGTTACCGGCGCGCCACTCGCCGTCGCTACCTGGTCCTGGGCACCGTGTCCGTCGTCGTCGGCCTGGGCGCCGCCGCGTTCACCGCGGGCGGCGGCGGCCCGGGCGCACCGGGCCCGCGGATCACGCCGCCGGTCGAGATGTACAGCGTCGAGCACGCCATCACCACGGGTGAGGTCCCGTTCACCGGCCCGTCAGCTCGGTCGTCAGCGGCAGCATCCACGAATGACTCCGACGTTACGCAGCCGTGAGGTCCGCGTGTTCGCGCATCGCCGTCTCCTGAGGTCGGCCACGCTGCTGGCCGCCATGCTGACGGTGGCGCTGCCCGGCCTTCTCCTGACCGGCTGCAGCGGCCCCGCGGGGGCCGGCCCGTCGCCGGAGCCGTCCAGCAGCGCGGCCCCGCCGGCGCGGGGCACGCCCGCGGCCCCGGCCCGGCGGGCGACCAGCGCCCAGGCTGTGCGCCTGCTCACCCAGGCCGCGCAGGCCGCGGTCCTGGCCTCATACCAGGGGGAGGAGATCGTCTCGCACTGGGACACCAACGGCGACAGCGTGCTGATGTCGGATATCTGGCACGTCAGCGGCGGCCAGACGGTCACCCGGACCCTGGCCGCCGGCACCTACGCCAGCGGCGAGCCCTACCTGTCCTCCGACACCGACGGCCAGTGGCCCGAAGGCGTGCTCGGCGTCACCACTCAGCTCGTCCGCCTGCTCGAGGCGCACTACATCGTGGCGTACGCGGGAGCGGGCTCGGCGGACAACCGCGCGGCCCAGGTCGTGGAGGCGTGGCGGGAAGACGGCAGCCTGGCCGCGAGGTTCTGGCTGGACGAGGAGACCAAGCTCCCGCTCGAGCGGGAGGTCTTCGACTCCGCCGCCCATGTGATCAGCGAGGACGTGTTCATCGACGTCCAGCTTGAGCACCAGCCCTCGGTTTCGGCGCCGGCCGGCGGCCCGGCCGACCCGCCTGCGCCGTGGACCACCCCGCTCACCGCCCGCCAGCTGCTCGCCCTGCGGGCCCAGGGCTGGCTCGTCCCGACCGGCCTGCCCGGCGGCCTGTCGCTGTTCACCGGCGTCCAGACGCGGGCCAGCACCGGAACCGTGCTCGACCTGGGCTACTCGGACGGGCTGTCGGTGATCTCGCTGTTCGAGCAGCGCGGCAACCTGGCCGCCACGCTGGCCGGCTGGCAGGAGATCACCCTGGCCGGCCACGCCGTCTACGCCGCCGAGCCGGACCAGCGGTGCCTGACCTGGACCAGCCACGGCATGGTCTACACGCTGCTGGCCGACGCGCCGGCGCAGACCGTGGACGAGGTGGTGGGGATGCTGCCGCACGATGTCCCGCCCGGGTTCTGGAAGCGGATGTCACGCGGCATGACCCGGCTGGCGTCGTGGGTCAACCCGTTCGGCTGAGGACGCATTCTTATGATCGCCGCCGGCGGTTTACAGTGGACATGCGAGAGCGTGACCCCAGACGGAGAGCTGACCGTGTTCGATCTGTCCATCCCTAAGCTGCTGATCCTGGCGGTGATCGCGTTGGTCATCTTCGGCCCCAACGAGCTGCCGAAGATGGCCTCTCAGGCCGGGCGGGCCCTGCGTGACCTGCGCCGGATCGCCGACGGCGCCAAGAACGACCTGCGCGAAGGGCTGGGGCCCGAGTTCTCCGACTTCGAAATCGAGGACCTGAACCCGAAGCGGTTCGTGGCCAAGCACCTCTTCGACGACCTGAACGGGGACAACGCCCGGGCCGCGACCACCGCGTCGACCCGAGCCCGGCCCGCTGCTCGCCCCCGGCGAGCGCGCCCCTTACGATCCCGACGCCACCTGACCGGCCCGGGCCTAGCGCGGCGTAAGACCGAGCTGGCGCCCGGCCAGGCCGCGGCGCCGGGCGCCGAGTTCGTCCGCGATCTTCCTCAGCGCGAGCGCGGCGGGGGAGTCCGGCTCACTCAGCACGAGCGGGGTACCGGCGTCGCTGCCTTCGCGCAGGCGCACATCGAGCGGTACCTGGCCGAGCAGCGGCACCTGCGCGCCGGTGATCCGGGTGAGCGCGCTGGCCACCGAAGCCCCGCCGCCCGAGCCGAAGATCTCCGTCTGCTCCCCGCAGTGGGCGCAGACCAGGTAGGACATGTTCTCGATGACCCCGGCGATCCGCTGCCGGGTCTGCGACACGATCGCGCCGGCCCGCTCGGCCACCTCCGAGGCGGCCAGCTGCGGGGTCGTCACCACCAGCAGCTCGGCCGTGGGGAGCATCTGGGCCACCGAGATGGCCATGTCACCGGTGCCCGGCGGCAGGTCAAGCAGCAGCACGTCCAGGTCGCCCCAGTACACGTCGGCCAGGAACTGCTGCAGGGCCCGGTGCAGCATCGGCCCGCGCCAGACCACCGGGGTGTTGCCCTTGGTGAACATGCCGATCGAGATGACCTTCACCTCGTGCGCCGACGGCGGCATGATCATGTTCTCGACCGGGGTCGGGCGGCCGGTGACGCCGAGCATCCGCGGCACCGAATGGCCGTAGATGTCGGCGTCGACCACGCCGACCTTGACGCCGGAGGCGGCCAGTGCCGCGGCCAGGTTGACCGTGACCGACGACTTGCCCACGCCGCCCTTGCCGCTGGCCACCGCGTAGACCCGGGTCAGCGAGGAGGGCTGGGCGAACGGGATCTCCGGCTCGGCCCGGCCGCCGCGCAGCTGGGTCTGCAGGGCCTGCCGCTGTTCGTCGCTCATCACGTCCAGCTCGACCCGGACCGAGGACACGCCGGGCAGCTTGCCGACCGCCGCGGTGACGTCCCGGGTGATGGTTTCGCGCAGCGGGCACCCCGCGACGGTCAGCCACACCGCCACGGCCACGGTCCCGTCCGGGGCGATCTCGATGCCCTTGACCATGCGGAGCTCGGTGATCGGCCGGTGGATCTCTGGGTCCTGTACGCCGTCCAGGGCCTTGGTTACCTGCTCGGCGGTTGGCGGGGTGTTGCGCGAGGCCTTCATGGGTTCATGCTAGCGCCGCCCTGTTTGTGCCCCTCCGCACGAGTCCGCAGCTGACCGCTTCCGCGGCTGATGTCGTGATGTTGTCCGAGGCACACGCTTCAGACGAGCACGGGTGCGATACGTCCCAGGCTGACCGCGGGCGCCTGTTGGGAAACAGCCGGGCCTGCGGGCTGGAAGTAGGCGCGCAGCTGCGCCGCCGCAGCCGCCGGAATGGCGTAGTCGCGCAGTACGTCGTCCAGTGCCCACGGATGCCCGATTGAGATGACCTCGATGCCGACGATGCCGCCGTCGGCGTCGAGATCGACGACCGTGTTGTCGTCGATCTCCCGTGTGCGGGCCACGGCCTGGCCGGTCAGCCTGATATACAGGGCGCCGACGTTCAGGTCGTACCTGAGTTCCATGCCATCCCCACCTGCTACTCGTCGGGCCAGGCCAGGGTGATGATTTCTTCCTCGTCCGGCGTTAGCACCATCTTCAGTATGCGGCCATGCGCTGCGTAGCCCAATACCACGATCATGCCGTTGTTGCCGATCCGTGGCTGCCCCGATCTGCGGTTAAGCGCTGACCGGATGTCTGCCTCGGTGATGCTTCGGTCCGCCATCCGTTGTCGAGCATGGTGGCTCAGCCGGGGCATGGTGACTAGCTTTGGGTCGGCGGAGCGATCGCCCGGACGTCCAAAGAGCGCGACATGCGCGGATCGTCGTCTATCGAGACTTGCAGCCTGTAGTCACCATAGCTGGGGATCGGAAGCGCGAGCCGCGACACAAGGCTGGCCGCGGTACGCCAGTGTTCAGGCACGCCCTGCGCTGGCGGTGGTGTCTGGAAGCGCTGATGAGCCGTGAGCAGGTCTTCGCCGCCTGGTCCCTGGAAGAGCAGCTCGATTTCGTGCTCGGCACCGACCTGATCTCTGACGTCGAAAGTGATGCGCGCGACGAGGCCAACAGGCACCGCAGCGGGAAGCCGCTCCTGCGGGAGGAAGAATGTGTCGATGCCAGCGCCCATGATGTGCGTCATCCCGGCGTCCTGGCGGACATAATCGGCCAGGACCAGGTATTCCAGCTCAGGCATGGCCCAGGGCTCCTGGAGGGTTAGATGAGGAGCCCCACGGTAGCGCTGCGGGTCAGCGCACCATGGGGCTTTTGAGTACCGACCGTCATGCGGATGGCATCATCGGTCGCTGTCCTCATGTCGTCGCGGTGCTCACGAGCGCGCTGAAGCCCGGACGCTTGTGGCGCCCGGGCTCCAGCTGACGGTAATCCGGGTTAGATACGAGAGACGGGCTCTCCGGTGGTGGGATTGAGGATCAGCGGCTGGAAGTGCGGCCTGGTGTGGAAGTTGAGCACGCCGCCGGGCGCATCCAGGCTGCCGGCGGTCGCGTCGAAGGAGCCCTTGCCGAGCCGCTGCCCCTTGAGCCAGTTGTCCTCGATGAACTTGACCACCGAGGACTGGTCGGTCAGGTTGTTGCTGACGAAGTTCGCCTTGGTGTACGGCGAGATGACCAGCAGCGGCAGCCGCGGGCCGTAGCCGCAGCGGTTGGGGAAGCTGCCCAGCGTCACGGCCGCCGAGGAGCACATCGCGGTGTCGGCCGAGGTGTTCGAGCCGTTCACGATCGTGGACGCCTGGTGGTCATACCAGCCGTCGGAGTCGTCGTAGGTGATGACGATCGCCGTGGAGGACCAGTACTTGGACTTCTCGATCTGGTTGATCGTGTTGACCAGGAACGTCTGCTCGTCCAGCGGGTCGGAGTAGCCGGGGTGCGCGTCCTGGTACTCGGCCGCCTTCAGGTAGCTGACCGACGGCATGTTGCCGTCCTTCAGCGTCTGGTAGAAGTCGGACAGGTCGTACTCGTGGTTGGCCTGGTCGGTGTGGCCGATGGCCTTTTCCGAGGACGGCGGCAGGTGCTTGGGGTTGGCCGTGGACGCGTAGTACTCGAACGGGTTGTGGTGCGGCGAGTAGTCGGCCACCTCGTTGCCGCCGATGTTCTCGTGCTCCGCGCCGCAGACCGGGAGGCCCGCCGAGTTGGTGCTGGTCGGTGCGAACCCGCCCTGGAACCAGCCCCAGGTGACGTTCTTGGCGTTGAGCAGATTGCCGATGTTCTGCCCGGTCATCACGCCGACCGGGTTGGTGTCGGTCGAGGCGTGGCTGTTGTCGGAGCAGTCGTCGTAAGCGGGGTCCAGGTCGCCGTAGATGGTGCCCAGGCCCTTGCTGTTCAGCGCGCTCACGGTGCCCGCGTCCGCCACCGGCTTGCCGGTCGACGGGCTGACGGCGTAGCCGCCGCTGTCGTTGCCCGAGATCACGTTCAGCGCGCCCGGCGTGGACGGCCCGAAGTTGGTGTTGTAGTTGTTGTCGCTCATCGCGAAGTTCTGCGCGTAGTTCCACAGTCCGGTGACCGTGTTGCCGTCGAAGTAGTCCATGACCAAGCCCGGCTGGAAGAACTCGTCCGTGCCCGCGGCGCAGGTCGGCGAGCTCTCGGTGTCCTGGACGAACTGGTCCATCTTTCCGCCGTTGAAGGCCTCCTGCTCCGGCGTGTAGCCGTGGTTCTGGTCGCAGGTCAGGGCCTCGGAGTGGGAGAGCCGCTCCGGGTTGAAGGCATTCGGGTTGCTGGTCAGCAGCGGCCCGGCCGGGCCCTTCGAGGTGATCGACGTGTACAGGCCGTTCACCGTCGGGGTGCCGGGCTTGGCGTGGAACGTGCTCCCGTCGGTGTTCGCCGCGTACGGGTAGGTGCCGAAGTAGTGGTCGAACGACTCGTTCTCGTCGAAGAGCACCACCACGTGCTTGATCGGCGTGCTGGTCTTGGGCACGTAGGACCAGCTGCTGGCCGGGCTCGTCGCCGGGACGGTCACCGAGTCCACGGTGTTAGGCGCCGCGTTCGCGCCGGTAACCGTGGTGGCCACGGCGGCGCCGGTCCCTATGACCACGGCCGTGGCAATGGCCGCGTAGTACCGGGCTCTCCTGTGTCTGACTCGCACGATGACTGGGCCTTCGCCCATCTGACCCTCCTGAGTCTGCTGGCTGGATATACCGGCCAACCCCGAGGGGTTCGCCGGGCCGCGCCGCCGGAGCGCGCAAGCGCGCACACAGGTGCAAAAACTCGCATATCGGGATGACACAAAAACGCACTGAATCTGACCAGGAGGGAAACGGACGGTCAAGAATCCGTCAAGGAGCCCAGGCGCCTGCCCTCGTATCAGGCCAGCAGCGTCCGGCCCAGGTAATCGGTGCCGTCGAGGACCCCGGGCAGGGCCAGGAAGTAGCCGCCGCCGAACGGGCTGATGTAGTCGACGAGCGGCTCGTCGATCAGGCGTTTCTGCACCGATTCGAATTGCCGCTCGATGTCCTGCTGGAAACAGGTGAAGACGAGCCCGATGTCGAGGTTGCCGACCTGGTCGATGCCGCGGTCGTAGTTGTACGCGCGGCGCAGGATGCGGCTGTCGGCGGTCTGCGGGGTCCGCGGGTTGGCCAGCCGGATGTGCGCGGTGAGCGGGATGATGTCGCCCGTCGGGTCCAGCGCGTACTGCGGCGTGGCGGCGATGCTGGTCGAGTCGAGGGAGTAGCCGGTAGCGCGGCGGCGGCCGATCATGTTCTCCTGCTCGGCGATGTCCACCCGGTCCCAGAATTCGACCAGCATCCTGATCAGCCGCACGACGAGGTAGCTGCCGCCGGCCGTCCAGGACGGCTCGCCCGCGGTGTTCGGCTGGATCCAGACCAGGCTGTCCATATCGGCCTGGCTCGTCACGTCCGGGTTCGCGATGCCGTCCATGAACCCCAGCATGTTGCGCGGGAAGGTCCCGGCCGGGCGCGGCGGGCTGGCGAAGCCGTCGATGCGCCACGCGGCCTGCATGCCGCCCCTGGTGTGCCGGGCGATGTCACGCAGTGCGTGCATGACGACGTCGGCGTGGCCCGCGCTCAGCTGCAGCACGAGGTCACCGCCGGACTGGGCGGGGTCGAGGTTGTCGTTGGGGAACGGGAGCATCGGGGTGAGCTTGGCCGGCCGCTGCACGGCCAGCCCGTAGCGGTCATCGAACAGCGTGGACCCCACGCCGAGGGTTACGGTCAGGCCGTCGGGGACCACGGTCGCGCCGAGCACGCCGGAATCCGAGGGCGGCCCCCCGATACCGACCGGCGGCGGGGTGCCGCCCGCGGTCAGGAACCTGGCCCGCGCGGTAATGGTCTGGAACAGGTCGACGAGCTCGCCGCGTCCCTCCGCGGTGGCGGTGAACGCGATTACCGCGGTCTGCCGCTGCGGCTGCGGCAGGATGCCGGCCTGGTACTTCCCCTCGAACGGCACCGGCGGCAGCAGCCCGGACTGGGCGTTTTCCAGCGCCACCTCGCTGGCCGGCGCGGCGCGGGTGGCGCGGTAGGCGTACCCGCCGGCTACGCCGGCGACGGCACCGACGGCGCCCGCGCCCAGACCGCCGAGCAGGAACGTGCGGCGGCGCGGGCTCGGCGCGGACGTCGCCGGATCCACGGGATCCGGCGACGGGGCGTCGGGAGGGGTGGGCTCGGTCATCAGGTAACCCGCGGTTCGGTAATGGCGGCGATGGGTGCTAGTTCCTCAAGCGCCTGGCTGCAGGCCGAATCGATCTGCTCGCGGCTGCCCGCCGTGAGCTGGGCCGCCGGCATCCACTGCCCGCTCGGCGTCTTGGCCGCCTCCAGCAGCGCGTTGAGGCGGTCCAGCCAGGTGTAGACGGCGGGCAGTGCGGCGTAGCGCGTGACCAGCAGCGGGTGCAGGATGCTCAGCAGCTCGAGCGTGCCGGTGATGTTGGCTTGCGTGGTGGCCAGCGTGGTCCCGCTGCCGTAGTCGTCATGGCCGCTGAGCTGGAACTCCAGGGCGTTTTCCAGGATCTCGTGCGTGCGCAGCCCGATGTCGAGCAGGTTGATTTCGGTGGCGGGCCACGACTGCTGCAGCGCGCCCACGTTGGCGGCCAGCGTGTTCGCGACCGCGGTCAGCTCACCGGCGCTCTGCCCGTGCCATAGTCCGTATTCCAGCCGGTAGAAGCCGGTCCACTGCGGGGAGCTCACGCCGCCGATCAGTCCGTCCGGGCGGCCGTCGATCTCCTGGTCGAAATCGCCGAACGAGTCGTAGGCGGCGCCGAGCCGTTCGTAGGTGAGATGCGCGGGTAGCCACGCGGCTTTCGCCGCGCCGATGTTGCCGCTGCGGACGTCCGCGGCCAGAGCGCCGACCTGGCTGGCCAGGGTGCTCAGGCCCACCGTGGCGTAGGAATGGTATTCCTTGGCCGGGACGAGCAGATCATTGCTGGTGATCGGGAGGATCGCGGGGGTGCCGCGGGCGTGTCCGCCGACGGTCAGGGTCGGCCCGGTCATCGGGTCGTAGTCGTCGAACAGGCACCGGAACGCGTAGGAACCCGAGCCGACGTCCAGCTGCATGGGGCTGGAGGTACCTGGCCCGAGCCCGTCGACCTCGGCGTAGATGGCGCCGTTGGCCGGGTTGATGAGGTCAACCTCACCGCCTTCGGCGGCCGCGTCGACGATCTGGAACGTGTACCAGCCGGGCCCGTCCACCTGCCAGCCGCCGCCGCAGCTGCCGTTCGACACGGAGATGAGGTTGGCGGGCGGGCCGCTGCCGCCGCAGGCGGCCAGGAGTCCCGCGAACACCGCCAGCGCAGCGCTCAGGGCGGCACGTCGCACGTTGGCACCCATCAGGTACGGGATCGGACGAGTTCGGCAACGCCAGGATAGTCACGCCGGGCTTCGCCGGAATCGCCCAGATTCCATGCTCACCGAACGTTCACTCTTTATTTCCCCGCTCGCCTCCGGGCGCTGCGAAGCCGCCGCCTTCCCTCGTCGCTCCTTCGTCGCTCCTCAGTCCAGGCGGCGGCGCGCCCTTTGGCCCGCGGGGGGACACGGTTACGCTCCCTTCTATGGAGCGAGGGTTCCGGGCGCGGCGGTCGTGCTTGGCTGTGCCGGCCAGCAGTGAGCGGTTCATCACCAAGGCGCGGGAACTGCCCGCGGACGAGGTCTTCCTGGACCTTGAGGACGCGGTGGCCCCGGCGGCCAAGGAGCAGGCCCGGGCGAACGCGGCCGCCGCGGTCAGCGGCGGCTGGGGCGGCCGCGTGGTCGCGGTCCGGGTCAACGACGCTTCCACGCCGTGGGCCCACCGCGACGTGCTGGCGGTGGTCGCCCGCGGCGGGCGGGCGGACGTCATCGTCTTGCCGAAGGTGACCTCGCCTGATCACGTCGCGTGGCTGGACATCCTCCTGGGCCAGGTCGAGCGGGAGGCGGGACTGCCGGTCGGGGAGACGGGGATCGAGGCCCAGATCGAGGACGCCCGTGGACTGGCCGCCGTGAACGCCATCGCATCCGCCTCCCCGCGGCTCGAGGCGCTGGTGTTCGGGCCGGCCGATTTCATGGCCAGCGTCGGGATCCGGTCCCTGGACGTCGGCGGCCAGCCGGAAGGTTACGCCGGCGGCGACGCCTATCACTACGCGCTGATGCGCATCCTGATCGCGGCGCGCTCGCATGACCTGCAGGCCATCGACGGGCCGTACCTGAAGGTCCGTGACGTCGACGGCTTCCGCCGCTCGGCCGCCAGCGCGGCGGCGCTCGGCTACGACGGCAAGTGGGTGCTGCATCCGAGCCAGATCGAGGCCGCCAATCAGGCGTTCGCGCCGTCCGAGGCGGATTACTCCCGCGCCGTGGCCATCCTCGAGGCTTACTCACACGCCACCACGGTTCAGGCCCGCGGCGCCGTCATGCTCGGCGACGAGATGATCGACGAGGCGTCCCGCAAAATGGCCGAGGCCATCGTAGCCCGAGGCAATGCGGTCACCTTCAATCCGGGCAAAACCGGCGAAACTTCAGAATTATCTCTAGTTCCCACCATTAGTCGCATGCGTCGAGCAACTTACCCGGATGGCCGTCAAGATGGCTTAAATGGGACGATCGGCGCCTTTACTGCCCCATAACTCCCCATCCGGTGAGGGCTTCGACCAAGCCGTCGGTGATGGGCAGCGCGCCAAGCTCGCTGGCCGCCACCCAGCGCGCCTCGGCCGCGTCGTCGCCCGCTCGGAGCAGGCCGCCGGTGACCGTCGCCGCGTAGTCCGCGATGTCGAAGACATCGCCGTCCCCGGCGGGTCGCCGCACGGTGCCGATCAGCGCTCCGGCCACCACCACCAGGCCCGTTTCCTCGCGCATTTCCCGCACCAGGGCCTGGGCGTCCGTCTCGCCAGGCTCGATCCGCCCGCCGGGCAGCGACCATAGCCCGGCACCGGGCGCATGCCCGCGCTTGATGAGCAGGAGCCGTCCCTGAGCATCCTTGATGACGGCACCGACGCAGGGGATCACGGATCCGGACATGAACCCAGTATCGATGCCGCCCCGCGGATCCGGCCACCGTGCTAGCGTTCTGCTCGCTATGCAGATGTCCGGCCAATCGGAGCCTAAATGATCTTTAAGTTGCGATTTGGTCACATCGCCGAATTATCGGGGCCGACGCCAACCACTTGGCCACATCGCGCGTCCCATATGTGAGATAAACGAGAGAGCAGAGCTTCGGGACGCAGGGTCCCGATCGCAGATGTTCAGTGCGTAATCGTTTCAGTGCGTAATCAGTGCCTAACAGTCTCATGATCACAGTTGTTTTGGTTGAGTTCGTATGACGGTAACGACCACCTGAGGTTTCCCGGTTCTTCCGGGGTTTTTCCCTCTCCAGACTGCAAGACCGGTCGGGCCAGCCGTTCCTGTCCCGACCAGGCCACCGTGAGCCGGCAGCGTGCCGAGCGGGCCGGAAGCCTTCCGGTTCGCGCGCTGCGGGGGCCAGCTCTACGTAGCCGTGCGCAGGGCACGGCTACGGAGTTCCAAGAGAGGATTTTTCATGTCCATCAAGAGCAAGGTGCTCGCCGCTGCGGCGACGCTGACTCTGGTCGGCGGCGTGGGTGCGGCGGGCGCGCTCACGGCGGGTTCCGCGGCTGCGGCCACGCCGTCGTGCGGTAACTCCTGCGCCAACATCTTCACCAAGCAGTTCGGCACGTTCCACTCGCCGAACTTCACGGTTGACGTGCTGAAGCAGGGCGAGCGGGTCGGCCAGCCGATCATCCTGTTCCGGACCGCGAACTACGACCCGGCGCTGGACTGGACCGTGGCCTTCCAGGGCCTGGTGTCCGACTTCCACGCGGCGGGCCTGGTGTCCGCTGCGGTCAACCTGCACTACGGCAACGGTTCCGTGGCGGCTAAGGACGACCCGGCGTTCGAGATCGAGTACGCGCCGTACGGCGTGAACTCCGGTCTGTGCATGGGCACGGCGACCACCGCGATCACCGGCGAAGGCGTGACGCTGCAGCCGTGTGGCGTGTCGGCGAACACGGTGTGGATCGTGGACACCTACGACTCGTGGCACCTGTTCACCAATGGCGGGTTCTTCCCGCTGATCAACGGTTCGGACACGAACTTCTCCCAGCCGTTCGTGCTGACCTACCCGAAGAACGGTTTCCCGACCGACCTGCCGCGTCCGCAGCTCACCGTCACCAACCTGACCGGTTTCTCCAACGGTAACGGTGGCCCGGAGCTCGGCACGATCCAGTCCAACCAGCTCTGGAGCGCAAGGTTCGGGGTCCTCAGCTAGGAACCTGAGCACGCAGCAGTAAATGGCACGGTGGTGCCGGCTCCCCGGCGAGGGGAGTCGGCACCACTCGCCGATCATCGCTTGGCACGATCACAGACTTCCCGGGCTTAGTGCCCGGGGGATCCTTCCCTCTCCACTGCAAGACCGGTCAGGCCAGCCGTTCCTGTCCTGACCAGCTCCGTACAGCCGTGCGCAGGGTACGGCTGTGAGGGTTCCAAGAGAGGAATCGTTCATGGGTTTCAAGAGCAAGGTGCTCGCCGCTGCGGCGACGCTGACTCTGGTCGGCGGCGTGGGCGCGGCGGGCGCGCTCACGGCGGGTTCCGCGGCTGCGGCCACGCCGTCGTGCGGTAACTCCTGCGCCAACATCTTCACCAAGCAGTTCGGCACGTTCCACTCGCCGAACTTCACGGTTGACGTGCTGAAGCAGGGCGAGCGGGTCGGCCAGCCGATCATCCTGTTCCGGACCGCGAACTACGACCCGGCGCTGGACTGGACCGTGGCCTTCCAGGGCCTGGTGTCCGACTTCCACACGGCGGGCCTGGTGTCCGCTGCGGTCAACCTGCACTACGGCGACGGCTCCGTGGCGGCTAAGGACGACCCGGCGTTCGAGATCGAGTACGCGCCGTACGGCGTGAACTCCGGTCTGTGCATGGGCACGGCGACCACCGCGATCACCGGCGAAGGCGTGACGCTGCAGCCGTGTGGCGTGTCGGCGAACACGGTGTGGATCGTGGACACCTACGACTCGTGGCACCTGTTCACCAATGGCGGGTTCTTCCCGCTGATCAACGGTTCGGACACGAACTTCTCCCAGCCGTTCGTGCTGACCTACCCGGCGGCCGGTTTCCCGACCGACCTGCCGCGTCCGCAGCTCACCGTCACCAACCTGACCGGTTTCGCCAACGGTAACGGTGGCCCGCAGCTCGGCACGATCCAGTCCAACCAGCTCTGGAGCGCAAGGTTCGGGGTCCTCAGCTAGGAACCTGAGCACGCAGCAGTAACCCGGTGACGCCGGTCCCCGCGAGGGGACCGGCGTCACTGCTATGTCCACCCCCCGCGTAACCCCGTAACCCCGTGACGCCGGTCCCCGGAAAGGGACCGGCGTCACTCTTTGTGCAGGAAAACTGACGGTGCGTCAACCATCTGCGCGTTCCATGCGTCTCCGTAATCAGAGGATGACAATTTCGTGGTGCTAGTTGTTCTCACTTGAGTTTGTATGACCGTTTCGACCGCATGAGACTTTCCAGGTTTGCCTGGGGGGCTTCCCTCTCCAGACTGCAAGACCGGTCAGGTCAGCCGTTCGGGTCCTGACCAGGCCGCCGTGAGCCGGCAGCGTGCCGAGCGGGCCGGGAGCCTCCGGTTCCGTGCGCTGCGGGGGCCAGCTCTACGTAGCCGTGCGCAGGGTACGGCTGCGGGGTTCCAAGAGAGGAATCGTTCATGTCCATCAAGAGCAAGGTGCTCGCCGCGGCGGCGACGCTGACCATGGTCGGCGGCGTCGGCATGGCGGGCGCGCTCAGTGCGGGAACCGCGTCGGCGGCCACCCCGTCGTGCGGCCCTTCCTGCATCAATATCTTCACCAAGCAGTTCGGCACGCACCACTCGCCGAACTTCACCGTTGACGTGCTGCGGCAGGGCGAGCGGGCCGGCCAGCCGATCATCCTGTTCCGGACCGCGAACTACGACCCGGCCCTGGACTGGACCGCGGCGAACCAGGGCACCGTGGCCGACTTCTACGCGGCCGGCCTGGTCTCCTCGGCGCTGGCCCTGCACTACGGCTGCATCCCGAACCCGCTGCCGGGGCACAACTTCCCCGACTGCTACGGGCAGAACACCGAGGCCGTGAACGACTGGGCCTTCGAGATTGAGTACGCGCCGTACGGTGTGGACTCCGGTCTGTGCATGGGTGTGGCCACCGCCGCGATCAGCGGCGAGGGCGTGACGCTGCAGCCCTGCGGCGTGTCGTCCAGGACGGTGTGGGTCGTGGACTACCTCGACTCGATCCAGACCACCATCCTCGGCGGGTACGTCCCGCTGATCAACGGATCCGACACCAACTTCTCCCAGCCGCTGGTCCTGACCTACCCGACCAACGCCTACCCGACGGACATGCCGCGCCCGCAGCTGACCGTCACCAACATCACCGGTTTCTCCCAGGCCAGCCCGCCGTTCTACATCCCCGGGCCGGAGCTGGGCACGGTGGACGCCAACCAGCTCTGGAGCCAGACGTTCGGGGTCCTCAGCTAAGCAGCCTGAGTTCGCAGGTGAAAACGGCACGGTGACGTCGGCCCTCCGCGAAGGGGGGCCGACGCCACCGCCGCCCATCGCAGGCCACGATCTGAGCCTCCCCGGGCGTGCGCCCGGGGGACTGCTGTTCAGGTTCCAAGAGCACGGCCGTCAGGTTCCAAGAGACTGTCAGGTTCCAAGAGAGGAGTCTTTCATGTCCGTCAAGCGCAAGGTGGCCGCCGCGGCGGCGACGCTGACCATGGTCGGCGGCGTCGGCATGGCGGGCGCGCTCAGTGCGGGAACCGCGTCGGCGGCCACCCCGTCGTGCGGCCCTTCCTGCATCAACGTCTTCAGCAAGCAGTTCGGCACGCACAAGTCGCCGAACTATACCGTTGACGTGCTGCGCCAGGGCGAGAGGACAGGGCAGCCGGTCATCTTGTTCCGGACCGCGAACTACGACCCGGCCCTGGACTGGACCGTCGCGTTCCAGGGCACCGTGGCCGACTTCCACGCAGCGGGACTGGTATCCGGCGCGCTCGACCTGCACTACTTCTACCTTCCGGCGTTCGAGAACGAGTACGCGCCGTTCGGCGTGGACTCCGGCCTGTGCCTCGGCGTGGCCACCACCGCCTTCGACGACGAGGGCGTGACGCTGCAGCCGTGCGGCGTGTCCGCGAACACCGTGTGGATCCTGGACTACCGGGACTCGTGGAGCACCTTCATCCACGGCGGCTACGTCCCGCTGATCAACGGCTCGGACACGAACTTCTCCCACCCCGAGGTGCTCACCTACCCGAACATCCGGTACCCGACCGACAAGCCGCGTCCGCAGCTCACCATCACCCCGCTCACCGGCTTCGCCAACGGCCCGAACGGGCCAGAGCTGGGCACCGTGAATAACGACCAGCTCTGGGGCGCCGATTTCGGCGTCCTGCACTAGAGGCTCCGCTCACCTGAGAAAACCCGGTGACGCCGGTCCCTCGCAAATGGGGGACCGGCGTCACTTCTTGTGCACGTAGTGTCACCGTATAGAGACTTTCTGTTATGCTTCTCGCGTCTTCCCACGTGGAAGGCAAAGCCCTCGGCGGGATTGCATGGCCGGTCAGGCCCGATGTTGCGGCCTGGTCCGGCCCTGCGAAAGCCGGCAGCGCCGCGATCGGGGAAATGAGCCGACGCGCTGCGGGGGGCCAGCTCGACGCGGCCATGCGCAGGGCACGGCCGCGAGTTCCGAGAGAGGAACCGTTAATGTCCATCAAGAGCAAGGTGCTCGCCGCCGCGGCGACGCTGACCATGGTCGGCGGCGTGGGCGCGGTGGGCGCGCTCAGCGCGGGGACCGCCTCGGCGGCCACCCCGTCGTGCGGCTCGTCCTGCATCAATGTGTTCGCCAAGCAGTTCGGTACGCACCACTCGCCGAACTTCACCGTTGACGTGCTGCGGCAGGGCGAGCGGGCCGGCCAGCCGATCATCCTGTTCCGGACCGCGAATTACGACCCGGCGCTGGACTGGACCGTGGCGTTCCAGGGCACCGTGGCCGACTTCTACGCCGCGAAGCTGGTGTCCCCGGATCTGAACCTCCACTACTCCGCCCTTCCCGGCGTTCGAGAACGAGTACGCGCCGTACGGTGTGGACTCCGGCCTGTGCCTCGGTGTCGCCACCACGGCGGTCCAGGGCGAGGGCGTGACGCTGCAGCCGTGCGGCGTGTCCGCGAATACCGTGTGGGTCCTGGACTACCGGGACTCGTGGAGCATCTTCAACCACGGCGGTTACATCCCGCTGATCAACGGTTCGAACACGAACTTCTCCCACCCGTTCGTGCTGACCTACCCGATCAACGGGTTCCCGACCGACATGCCGCGGCCGCAGCTCACCGTGACCAACCTGACCGGTTTCTCCAACGGTTTCGGTTTCCCCGAGCTGGGCACCGTCACCTCCAATCAGCTCTGGGGCGCCAACTTCGGAGTCCTGAGCTAGAGGCTGAACTCGCATCCTGAGTAACCCAGTGACGCCGGTCCCCGCGAAGGGACCGGCGTCACTGCTATGTGCCTGCGGCGCAGCCGCCTGTCGACTGACTACGCACAACGTGCCTCCTTCGGACACCTTGACACGAAACGTGACAACCTAATCAACATCTGACGCGTCCTCCTAAGTGAGACACCGGGTCAGCCGTAACTGGCCGGCTCAGCGGTCGTGCACGGGGCATGGCCGAAGTCCCGAGGAGGAACAGGCAACTAATGTCCATCAAGAGCAAGATCTTCGCGGCCGCGGCCACGCTGACCCTGGTCGGCGGCATCGGCGCAGCGGGGGCGCTCACCGCGGGCGCCGCGGACGCGGCTACCCCGTCGTGCGGTCATAACTGCATCGACATCTTCAGCCAGCTCTACGGCACGCACAAGCACCCGACCTTCGTGCTCGACGTATACCAGGCCAAGGCCAAGGCCGGGCAGCCCATCATTCTCTTCCAAGCCAGCAACTCCGACCCTGGCCAGGACTTCACCATCTCCTTCCAGGGCACGGTGAATGACTTCTACAAGGCTGGCCTGGTGACCTCGTCGCTGAACCTGCACTACTCCAAGCTGTGGGCGTACGAGATCGAGTACTCGCCTTACGGCGCGGACAGCGGGTACTGCGTCGGCGTCGGCAGCACGGCCGTCAACGGCACCGGGGTGGCCCTCGAGCCCTGCGGCCAGTCCTCCAAGACCGTGTGGGTGGTGGACTCCTACGCCTCGATCAAGGGTCACTTCGTCCCGCTGATCAACGGCTCGGACACCAACTTCTCCCACCCGTACGTGCTCAACTACCCGGGCAACGCGTACCCGACTGACAAGCCGCGCCCGCAGCTGACCACCTGGACGCTGTCGAAGTACTCCAATGGCGTCGTCTACAACAACCAGATGTGGAGCGCCAACTTCGGCAACCTGTAAAGCTCCGACGACGGTGGCGCCGGCCGGCGGCCGGCGCCACCGTCATGCCCGGGCCCGCCGACACTGATTCGAGCCGACGCTGATTCAAGCCGACGCTGATTCAAGCTCGATACTGATTCGAGCTGACACCTATGCGAGCCGACCTGCATGTGCACAGCAGCGCTTCAGACGGGACCGAGCCTCCGGCCGAGGTGATGCGCCGGGCCGCGCAGGCCGGCCTGGACGTGGTGGCGCTGACCGACCACGACACCACGGCCGGGCATGCGCAGGCCCGCGGCGCGTTGCCCGCTTCCCTCACCCTGGTGCCGGGCATGGAGCTGTCTTGCCTGCTGGACGGCCGCAGCCTGCACCTGCTGGCCTACCTGTTCGATCCTGACGACCCGCAGCTGGCCGCGCAGACCCGGCGCATCCGCGGCGACCGGGTGCGGCGCGCCCGAGCCATGGTGGATCGCCTGGCCGGCCTCGGCGTGCCTATCACCTGGGATGACGTCGCCGCCATCGCCGGGTCGGCGGTGGTCGGCCGACCCGCACATAGCGCGCGCGATGGTGGCGAGCGGGGCCATCGCCTCACCCGAGCAGGCCTTCACCCTGGACTGGATCGCCGACGGCGGCCGCGCCTACGTCACCCGGTACGCACTGGATCCGGTCCGGGCCATCGGCTTGGTCCGCGCGGCGGGCGGCGTCGCCGTCATCGCCCATCCGCGTGCGGACCGCGCGCTGCTCGTCACCGATGATCAGATCGCCGGCCTGGCCGCCGCGGGCCTGGCCGGGGTGGAGGTCTTCCACCCGGACCAGCCGGCCGACGTGCAAGCCGGCCTGCTCGCCCTGACCCGCGAGCTCGGCCTGATCGCCACCGGGGGCAGCGACGATCACGGCCGCCTCACCGGCCACCGGATCGGCTCGTGCACCACGCCCGCCCAGGCGTACGAGGCGCTGACGCCCTCGCCCGCGCCGCCACGCCAGGCACCTAAGGCGGCCGTGCCGCCGGCGGGTATCGTTCCGGAAATGACTATCACCTCACCGCTGGCCAACGACGTTCGCGCGGTGTTTCACGAGGAACTCGATCCGGGGCAGCGATCCGCCCTGCTCAGCTGGCTCGCCTTCACCACCACGTTCGCCACGGTGCGGGGCATCACCTCCAGCATCAAGGCCGGGCGGGGCCCATTCCGCAACCTGAGCGTCGGCGGCGAGCACCTGCACCACTACATGTGGGGAATCGGCATGGTCGTCGGCGTCGGCGGTGTCGCGGTCCACGGCGACAACGAGAAGCGCAGGCATCCGCTCGTGGCCCTGTCCTACGGGGCCGGGCTCGCGCTCATCGTGGATGAGTTCGCGCTGCTCCTGGACCTCAAAGACGTCTACTGGGCCAAGGAGGGCCGGATATCGGTCGACCTGGGCATCGGCGTAAGCTCGCTGGCCGGCACCTACTTCGCCGCGCTGCCCCTGTTCGCGCGCCCTGCGCCACCGCCGGCGCAAATCCTCTCCGGACCCGCTGGATGTCCCGCTGGCTGTGCCCGCGCCCTAGATCACGCCCGCGGCGAGGGCGATGCCGACTGCGATCAGGACGACGCCGCCGATGAGCTCGCCCCGGCCCGCGGCCCGGCTGCCGATCCGGCTGCCGAGCTCCAGGCCGAGCAGCGACATGGCCACGCTGACCGCGCCGATCACGAGCGCGGCCACCATGACGTTGAGGTGGTAGGTGCCCAGCGCGAATCCGACCGCGAGGTTGTCAATGCTCAAGGCCAGCCCGGTGATGAGCATCCGTCCGGGCCCCAACGCGCGCGGCCTGATCATCCGCCGCCCGGGCGCCCCGCGTGGCCGCCGCCTGGACCAGGGCGTACAACCCGGTGGCGATCAGCAAACCGGCGCCGATCCAGTGTGCGGGCCGGCCCAGTGCGGTGGCCAGGCCATGACCCAGCAGCAGGCCGACGATGGGCATGCCGGTCTCGAACAGGCCGAACGTCACGCCCACCCGCAGCCGCGTCCGGGCATCGATTCCGGCCACCCCGATACCCACCGAGGCCGCGAAGTTAGACAGGCCCAGGGACACGGCCACCAGCGCCACGGCCACCATGATTTACGGCGCTACCAGCGACCAGAACACCTGCACGTCGAACTGACCGCTGGACGGGTCGGGATCACCGTAGATCTCCCATCGAGGGCCCGCCAGCCGGTACCCGTTCGCCTCGGCCCATTCGCGCACCGCCTGATGGGTGTCGCCGATCTTGGCCATCGGGCCGGTGTGGGTCGCGGTGGCCACCAGGCCGCCGGGAAGCGTTGACGCGACGACATGACCGGCGGGCTCGAAGGAGCCGCTCACCTGAACGCCGACTTCGACGTTGGGGACATCGTCCTTATAGAGCATGATGTTGTGGCCCTGCTCGTAGAGCCCCTTCGCGGCGCCGCCCCGGACAAAGTCCCACACTTCGTCCAGCATCGGCCCCCACGCCGCCGGGAACTCCGCCCACGTGGTCGCCGCCGCTACCACCGCGGTCGGCGTCGGCTCGACGCTTCGCAACCTCACCTCGACGCTCACGGCGCGAAGCATACGCCGTAGTCCTGGCCAGCGCGGGTGCGCCACCCGGCGGCGTCCGCCCGGGGCCGATATCGTGGCCGTGGCCGTCCGGCGAACCGGAAGCGAGGGGAGGGCCCTTGATGTGCCCTGACCGGCTGCCAAGTGATACCTGCCCGCTGTTCGCGGGCCGGTCATGAAGTTCTTCCGGGGAGTGTCGCTACTCCTTGGACCATCTGCGACAACTCGATAACATGCCGCCTGACCTGCGGCGATTTATCTCGTAGGTTCTCATCGCTTCTGGCGGACTCACGATGCGATGTGCCCTGGATGTGCCCTGCGGGCGGACGGGCGTCTCTCGGCCACTCGGTACTCGACTGGCTGCTGAGGAGGACACTTCGCCGTCAGCGTTGACCTCGATGTTCCCAGTTCAGATGCTGTTTGTAGCGTCTTTGAGTGACTGCTCATGACCACCGCTGTCTCCTCGGTATGGCACGAATGTGGCACGCGGTGGTTAGACCACCTCGATGCGAACTACTGGCGCACACGACGACCGGTCGCTGTCGGCAGTTAGCCAGTAGTGTCTGGGGGTCGTGGATACGAGTAGCCATGCCTCCCCGTTGCCGTACTTCCTGTTTTACGGAGTTGACACGTAAGTGTCAGGCAGCTCGGTCAGCTCGGTCAGACTCCCCGAGCCAAGCTCGCCCCACCGACGTTGGCACCGGCTTTCCCTCCTGTCAGGCCCGCGACGGGCACGCACGCCGGATCGGACTTCCAATCCACCCGCGTGCACTTCCGATCTCTCAGCTCAGGAGGTGCAGTGACTTCAAAGCGGTTAGAGCGTCTAATGGGCCTGGAGTGGCCATTGAGGCTGATGCCCGCTAAAATAATTTGCTTGTCGGCTAGCAACAATTGCACTGGATCGTTTTCACAGCCTAAGATCGCGGCTAGCAAATCGACGTTTCCTCTCAGCGGCGGCTCCCGAAGTGGCAGGGGAATCCCTCATATCGGTGGAACCTCGTCGTCTGTAATACGCAGCCGCCGCATCCGGTGATCAACTGCGTTACATGCAGACAAATCTTTGGTAAAGGGATGCCGACCAGCCGGTACCGCGACCGCATGCTGGGCCTGTTCCCGTGATCGGGTCGTTGTCATGTGGCACTTTACAGGACGCTACGCAGAGAACTCCGTGCCGATCGTATACAAGGAGGACCTTCCGATGGCACTGTACATGCTCCAGGCTTCATTCACCGCCGAGGCGGTGGCAGCGTGGATTAAGGCGCCACAGGACCGCATCGAGGTGCTCAGGCCAGTATTTGAAGCGGCGGGCGGGAAGATCGTCGGCGGTGGGTTTCCATTGGGCGAATTCCGGAATTGTCCTTCTCGTGGAGCTACCGGACGACATCGCAGCGACCAGCTACGTGCTGGCCGCCTTCGCCTCAGGCGTGCCTAGCGCGGGCAAGGCCACCCGGCTGCTAAGTGGCCAGGAGTGGGTTGAGTCCTTGCAGCAGGCGCCAAGTCATCAAATCCCGATTCCCCGGTAGTCCGGAGGGAATTTCGGAGCCAGGTGGCCAAGGATCCGTCCTGGGAGCCTAGTGAGCAATCTCGCTCTATACAGCCGTGGGATAAGGAGTATCACGCCAATCGAGCTAGTTTAGTGTCGTTTGCGCACGATGCAGCCTCACGGTTGGCCGCCCGCGACAGACGCGCAGCGCCACGATGTTCCCCTGCCGACCGCATCCAAGATCCATGCTCATTCTGGATCGTGGATGCCACGATCAGACGCCTTGCACGGCGACCATGTGCATGCGCGCCGCGCCCGCGCGGAGCTTCTTCGCCGCCTGGTAAGCCTCCGACTCATAGAAGCTTCGCGCGGCCGCGAAATCCTCGAACTCGGCCACCACCAGGCGGGGCGGCCGCCAGTCGCCCTCCAGGACGGCGATCTCGCCGCCGCGGACGATGAAACGCCCGCCGGCCGCCGCGACCACAACCGGCGTCGCGGCCTTGTACTGCTCGAATTGTGCCGGGTCGGTAATGTCAGTTACCGCGATAACATACGCAGACATGGCAGAACTTTACGCGACTCTAGGTCGTGGTCGCAAGAACCCAGCCAGCCGGTCCACGCGCAAACCTTCGCCCCAATTCGGACAGTACCCGGCCCCGGTCGGCGTCGGACACCCGGAGGTCACCGGGCGGAAAAGCCCTCACTGCTGCACTGCTTCCCTCCGTGTTACTCCAGCAATCGTGAGCGCATCTTGGACGCCGATCCGATGATCATCCGCCCGGTCGCCGATATAGCGACAAGGAGGCCGTGCAAGATGTCAGGTGGGATAGTCAACATGGTCGGCTCCAACTGTGAATGAGCACAACTAAGCTCTACGGATTCCACCGCGATAGTTCATTCACTCGTCGGCGTTTGGAGGTTCGTCGCGCGTTTCGGGCCTAGCCTCCGGCCTGGCCCTCGCCGTCGGGCTCACTCGCCGGCCGCTACCGGATCCGAGTCTGCCGTGTGGTCGACCCGGCATCTCCCATTAGGTCTCCGGGGTCAAGGAGGGCGCTCGCGTCCATGGCCTTGGCGACGCGACCGAAGGGAGCGCCCTTGACGCCGGAGGCTCCGACGCCGGACGATGCGCGGCCTACCGGCTCCGGTGATCTGTGATCTTTCACGCGACGACAGGCACACCTGGCACGCGACGACCCGCCCGGCAGCTCGCGGAGCGCAGGCACCACGGCGCGTTACGGCGGCGTTCGTGCTGCGGCCAGGTCCGGGGCGTCGGCGCGCCAGGCAGCGGCCCGCGACGGTGCGCTATCGCGCAAGAGGAAGCGGGCCAGGCTGCCCGCCACCTGCGGCGAAAATCCCCATCACCCGTTAGCCGCTACGGTGCGGCGGGCGCCCGCTCGTTTAAGCTCTCCATGCTCAGCCTGCGCATCCTTCACGAGATCGGCCAGGGCTGGTCGGCCTGGCGCGTTGAAGGTGCGCCCTTGGAGCCGTAATGAAAGTTGTAACAGCCACCCGTCATAGCCACCTGTGCTGTCCCGCTTGATGCTTTACATATTGGCTTCGCTTGATGCTTGACACTCTCGCTCATGCTGTGGGAGTTGAGCGTGGCCGAGCAGAGATACCGGGCGGTGCTGGAGGTCGGGGCTGGTGTTCCGGTGACCGAGGTGGCCGAGCGGTATGGGGTGAGCCGTCAGAGCGTGCATGCCTGGCTGGTGCGTTACCGGCAAGAGGGAATTGCCGGGCTGGAGGGCCGTAGCCACCGGGTCCGTGTGCATCCGTGGCGGATCCCCGAAGACCTCGAGGAGGCGATCTGCGAGCTGCGCCGGGGGCATCGCAAGTGGGGGCCGCGCAGGCTGGTATTCGAGATGGACCGCCGCGGTTATGGCCAGGTAACCCGGTCGACGGTGTACCGGACGTTGGTGCGCAACGGGCTGATCGTGCCGGGGTCGCGGCGTCGCAGCCGCCGGGATTACCGGCGGTGGGAGCGCGCGGCGGCGATGGAGCTGTGGCAGCTGGACGTGACCGCCAGCGCCTTCTTGACTGATGGCACCGAGATCAAGATCGTGACCGGGATCGATGACCACTCCCGGTACTGCGTGATCGCCATAGCGGTGCGCCGGGCCACCGCCCGCCCGGTGTGCCTGGCGTTCGTCAGCGCGATGCGCGCCTACGGGGTGCCGGAGGAAGTGCTGACCGATAACGGGAAGGTGTTCACCGGCCGGTTCCACAAGCCGGGCGTGCCGGTGGAGGTGCTGTTTGACCGGATCTGCCGGGAGAACGGGATCACTCACCGGCTGACCAAGGTCCGGTCGCCGACGACCACCGGGAAGATCGAGCGGCTGCACCAGACCTTGCAAGATGAGCTCCTGGATGTGCACGGCCCGTTTGCGAGCATCGAGGCGTTGCAGGCCGCGCTGGATGCCTGGCGCCAGGAGTACAACACCGCCCGGCCGCACCAGTCGCTGGGGATGGCCTTCCCGGCCAGCCGGTTCAAGCCCGCGGACTCGCCACTGGAGTTGCGCCTCCCGGCCCAGCTCGCGGCCCGGACCACGGAGCCGGAGCCCGCCCCGGATCGGTTGCCTGCACCGAGTCCGCCGGTGCCGGCGGCAGCACCGGCCCGGTCCCGGTGGCCGGTGATGAGCGGCTTGCCGTGGAGGTGGACCGGGTGGTGCCCCCGTCAGGAAACCTGTGGATCGGCGGGCAGCAGGTCTGGCTCAGCCCGGCGCTGGCCGGGCGGCCGGTCACCCTCTGGGTGGATGAAATCAGCCTGCATGTCCTGGTGGACGGCACCCGGATCAAGACCTTGCCGTCCCGGCTCGGGGCGGCCGAGCTGGCCCGGCTGGCCGCTGGCGGTGCCCGTCCGGCTGGCCCGGCTCCGCTGCCCACCGGTGACCACGCGGTGATCGAGGTGGACCGCACGGTCAATGCCACCGGCCTGGTCGGGCTGGCAGGCCGCCAGTTCGGTGTCGGATCGCAGCTGGCCGGGCAGCGGGTCACCCTACGCATGGAAGGACCCATGATGGCCGTGATCGGATCGGACGGGACGCTGCTGCGCACCATGGCCTGCCCCGTCCCGGTGCAGAGCCGGTACCGGCTGCGCGGTGCCCACCGCGCCGGGATTCTTCCGCCGCCTCCGGGCGGGCCGGTCACCGTGCAGCGCACAGTGTCCAGCCGGGGCGGCATCATGGTGGCCACCCAGAAGATCCAGGTCGGCATGATCCACGCAGGCCAGATCGTCACCGTGGTCGCCGAAGACGGCCAGTTCCGGCTGGTCATCGGCAACGAGGCCGTCGCGGTCGTGCCCCGCACTACCACCAGGGAGATCCACCGGTACAAGGCATCCAAGCCGCAGGCCGGCAGGCGCGCACCCGGCACCGGCACCGGCGATGCCGCGTGGCCATGATCAGCCCGCTGCGCGGGCCCGCGAGCGCAGAAGGAGGCGGCTTCGCCGCCGCTGACCCTTCTGGCGCGCCGTGCAGGCTACGGGGCCGCCCCTCCGGCCCCAAGGGTGCTCCGCATCGCGCTGCGCGCGACAGCCCCGCCGGGGCTGCCCTTGACCCCGGAGACCACTGCGGCCCCTGGGACCAGGAAGAGCGGGCAGGCCCAGGCCTGCCCCGCCACTCGCGCGGCGCGCAACCCCCGTGCTGGCGGGCCCACGAGTTACCTGGACGCCAGGGAAACATCTGAACTGGCGTTCGATATTCGCAACGAGCAGGAAAATTACAAACCTAGGGAGGTGTCAAGGATCAAGTGAGGCCGATCCGTCAAGGATCAAGTGAGGCTAGACAACCCGTCCAGCCACCCGTCCAGCCACCCGTCCAGACAGCCCGTCCAGCAGAGCTGTCCTCCAGCAGAGCCAGGCATTGGGAGGTGAGCTGCGTTGTCTCACCCTGCCGCGAAACTCGTTGATTGCGAGAGTAGACAGAGTTACGCTGATTGCTCAGGAAATCAAGGAGCTGATCGTGGAGCAGGAAGAGAAGGAACGCCTCGCGCGAGGGGCCGAAGCAGAGCTGAACAGGCGGTGCGGCGACGGGACAGTGCAGAAGGTCGAGGTGCTGCAGTACGGCGACGATCCCGTGATCGAGCCCGGCCAGGCGATGGTCCGGGTGACCCTCACCCCTACAGGCGAAGATCCGGAGGAGGCGCTTCACGGGTTCGAGAAGGCACACAGCGGGGCTATCGAGAACCTGCGCAAGACGATCGCCCGGACGATGCCCTCCATCGGGCGCGTGCAGCTCACGCTCCCCCCGCAGCCCGGGGAGCGCAGGCATCCCGTCATCTCGATGTCTGTCGGCCCGCAGGACCGCACCGCCCCGGGCCGCAACCTCACCCCGGTGATGGCACGGCTCGACCCCCGGGACGTAGAGGTCCTCGACGCCCTGATCACCGCCGGCATCGTCCCAAACCGCGCCGAAGGCGTCCGCTGGGCGCTGGCCCGAATCCGCGAGCGCCCCGCCTACACCCAGCTCCGAGAGCACATCGGCAAGATTGACGAGCTGAAGGCCCAACTCTGAGAAAACTTCGCCCGATCCGCCCAGGGCTCAACCGAGCCCGGTTAACAACCCTAGGTGGCTGGTGTTTTTCGCGCGTGGCGGTCGGCCGGGTTCCTTGATCATTCCGGGAGAATTGCGGTAGTTGCAGGTCTTCTCTCTCCTGGGGGTGGCCGATGACGCTGGGCGTGACGCCGCGGCAGGCTGGCCTGTTCCGCGGCACGGCGGCCTGTTGCGAGGGGCGGGTGGCGCCGGACTCGATCTACGGGATCTTGCACCGGGAGTGCTTCGGGCTGTTCCCCGATGAGATGTTCGCCGACCTGTTCGATGATGCGGGCCGGCGGTCGGTGCCGCCGATGATCGTGGCGGTGGTGATGGTGCTGCAGCGGATCGAGGGCTGCAGCGACCGGGAGGCGGCGGACCGGTTCGCGTTCGATGCCCGGTGGAAGTATGCGGCCGGGGGGCTGGACTTCGATTACCCGGGGTTCGCGCACACGGTGCTGGTGGACATGCGGGCCCGGCTGGCCCGGTCGGCGCGGCCGGGCCGGATCTTCGAGGTGACCCTGGACGCGGCCCGGGCCGCGGGGCTGGTGGGCCGGCGGCGGGTGCTGGACTCCACGCCGCTGTATGACGCGGTCGCCACGATGGACACGGTCACGCTGGTCCGCTCCGCGATCCGCGGGCTGCTGAGGGCCGGCGATGGCGAGCCTGGCCGCCGAGCTGCGGCGGCCTGCTGCGCCGCGATGATGACTACGCCGCCGCGGGCAAGCCGGCCTGTGATTACGACGACGCGGCGGCCCGGGAGGCGCTGGTCGATGCGCTGGCCCGCGACGCCCGGGCGCTGCTGGGGGCACTGGACGGGCGGGAGCCGGGCCGGGACTGGCGCAGGCTGCGGCGCTGCTGGCCAGCGTGACTGGCCAGGACCTGGAGCAGGACGCGGCCGGGGTGTTCCGGATAGCCCGGCGGGTCGCCCCGGACCGGGTCATCTCCACCGTCGACCCTGACGCGCGGCATGGACACAAGACCTCCGCCCGCGGGTTCGACGGCTATAAGGGACACATCGCGATCGACCCCGGCTCGGAGATCATCACAGCCACCGGGGCCACGCCGGGAAACAGCGGGGATGCCGAGGCCGCTGGAGCCTGCTCGCTGACCTGCTTCCGGGCGATCAAGGCAGCGGCCCCAGCCGAGGACCGCGGCCAGGCCGCGGCCCGCCGCAGCGCGCGGGGCCAGCCGGCGGTCTACAGCGATGCGGCCTACGGCTCCGGTGAGCTCCTGGAACGGCTGGACAACGCCGGCATCTATACCGGCATCAAATGCCAGCCGCCGGCCGCGGTGAAAGGCTCTTCCCCAAGGACCGCTTCAGCATCGACCTGGACGCCAAGACCGTCACCTGCCCGGCCGGGGTCACCGTGCCCATCCGGCCCGCCACCGGGCGCCACGCCGGGACCGCCCGGTTCGGCGCGGCCTGCCGGGCCTGCCCGCTGGCGGCCCGGTGCACCCGCGCCAGCGAAGGCCGCACGATCACCATCGGCCCGCACGAGGCCCGCCTGGCCGCCGCCCGCATCCGCCAGGCGGACCCGGCCTGGCGGGCTGACTACCGGGCCACCCGGCCGAAGGCCGAGCGGAAGATCGGCCACCTCATGCGCCGCCGCCACGGCGGCCGCCGCGCCCGCGTCCGCGGCCTGGTCAAGGTCGCCGCCGACTTCGCCCTGCTCGCCGCCGCGGTCAACCTGGCCCGCCTCGGCGTGCTCGGGGCTGCCCACCGGAACGGCGTCTGGGCGGCGGGCGGCGGCTGACAACCGGGACGGCCTGCCAGCGGCCCTCACCAGCTGGACCCGGTCAAAGCCCTCCACCGGCCAGCCCGGGCCCTCACCAGGCCCAGGCGAACGGGCCGGCCAGCAGCCTGCGGCGGTCCCGGCGACATACGACGGCACGCAGCACGCGATGTCGGCCACGCAAAGACCGCCGATTAACACCAGCCACCTAGGGACTGTCGCACATCAAGCGAAGCCAATCCGTCGCGCCTCAAGTGGAACTAGGCACACAAAGGTAGGCACACAAAGGTCGGATATCAGGCTCCGAACGTCCCCTGTGCTGGCGGCCGCCGCCGTCATTGTCGTCTCGGTTCCCCATACAGCGGGAAGCAAAGCTGCGGGGAAGTCCAGCCGCACGCTCAGCCGCCGGGTGGGAAGTCGTACGGCCCGCTGGAGCCAGACGGCGACACGGTGACGTGCACTCTGATCGTGACCAGGCCTGACGGCCGACCCTGGAAAGGCCCGGGCTTCGACCAGGCGCGCTGGCACCGGGCGCAGCAGAAGGCAGGCATCACTCCGCCACTGGCGAAGGGGGAAAAGCGCAAAGCGGCCCGCGACCAGGGCATGCACGGGTTGCGGCACACGGCAGCGTCCGCATGGCTCAGTGCCGGGGCCGATATCGTGGCCGTGGCCGCGTGGCTCGGCGACACGGTTGAGACCGTCTACCAGACTTACGCCCACCTGATGCCCGACGCCGATGAGCGCGGATGCAAGGCCTCGACCAGTTCTTCCGGCGACCCGGACACGAGGGGAGTGCCCTGGATGTGCCCTCAGACAGTGCCCAGTGATACAAATCCGCTGGTCAGCGGCCTGCCATGAAGTTCTTCTGGGAAGTCTTCGTCACGCTGTTCGTCATCATCGACCCGCCGGGCACGGTGCCGGTGTTCCTCGGGCTGACCCGGGGCCGGTCCCGGCCGGACCGCAACCAGCTGGCCTGGCAGGCCACCCTCGTGGCCTTCAGCGTGATCGTCGTGTTCGCGCTGTTCGGCCGGACGATCCTGGATTACCTGGGCGTGGGCCTGCCCGCCCTGGAGGGCGCGGGCGGCCTGCTGCTCCTGCTCGTCGCGCTGGAACTGCTCACCGGGAAGGCGGGCGAGCCTTCCGACGCTGAGGTCGAACGGGCGAACGTGGCCTTCGTACCGCTCGGCACCCCGCTGCTGGCCGGCCCGGCGCGATCGTGGCCACCATGCTCTACGTCCAGCGCATCCACGGCGTCGGCGACGGATTCGCTCTGGCCGCGGCCATGGCCGCGGTCGCGGTCGCGGTCTGGCTGGCCATGCGATTCGCCCTGGTGATCCACCGGGTGCTGACCGACAACGGCGTCGAGCTGGTGACCAGGATCGCCGGGCTGCTGCTGGCCGCCATCGCCGTCCAGCTCGTCGCGAACTCCGCGATCACCTTTGCCCACGGCGCGTTATCGGACGGTTGACGGCTGGCCGTGATAGACGGTTTTGACGGCTTGCCGTGATAGGAAGGTCGGCGAGCCCTGGGAAGGAAGCGATCGCGATGACCGCACGGGTCGAGCAGCTCGAGTTCTCCGGGATGCCGCGGCGGCTGTACCAGTGCACGCCGACGCGGCTGGCCGCCTGGCTTGACTGCCCCCGCCGGTACCGGATGACGTACCTGGACCGGCCGCCACCGCCGAAGGGGCCGCCCTGGGCGCACAACAGCCTCGGTGCCGCCGTCCACAACGCGCTGGCCGGCTGGTGGCGGCTGCCGCTGGCCGCGCGGTCGGTCGCCGCCGCGGGCCGGCTCGTGGCGGGCGGCTGGATCGATGCGGGTTTCGCCGACGAAGCCCAGTCGGCGCGATACCGGCAGCGCGCGATCGCGATGGTGGAGGGGTACGTCGCCGGGCTGGACCCGGCCGACGAGCCGGTCGGGGTGGAACGGACCGTAGCCACCCGCACGGATACCCTCGCGGTGTCCGGGCGGATCGACCGGCTGGACGCCAGGGCCGGTGAGCTGGTGGTGGTCGACTACAAGACCGGCCGGCACCTGCTCACCACGGACGACGCGCGCAGCTCCCTGGCTCTGGCGCTCTACGCGCTGGCCGCCGGGCGGGTGCTGCGGCGGCCCTGCCGCCGGGTCGAGCTGCACCACCTGCCGTCAGGACAGGTGCTGGCCTGGTCGCACTCCGATGAGTCGCTGGCCAGGCACCTGGGCCGCGCGGAGGATATCGCGGGGGAGTGCGCCCGGGCCGACGAGCTGATGCGCGGCGGCCTGCCGGCGCAGCGGTACGACGAGGTGTTCCCGCCGCGTCCCAGCGCGTCCTGCGGGTGGTGCGACTACCTCCGGAGCTGTCCCGAAGGCGCCGCCGCCGCGGTCACGCGGCGTCCCTGGGACGGGCTGGGCCCCGCGTAGCCTCGGCCGCGTCCCAGAACTGGGTCAGCGCGGCCGCGGTGGTCGCCGGAGCCTCCACCGCCGGGGAATGCTCGGCCCCCGGGATGCACACCCGGCGGGCCCCGAGCCGCCGGGCCATGTCCTCCTGCGTGTCCGGCGACCACGAATTGTCGTTCTCGCCGTACAGGACGAGCACCGGCATCCGGGCCCGCCCGCCAGCCGGGCCAGCTCCGCCGTCCGGTCCGGGGCGGTCAGGATGTGCCTGGCCATGAGAACCAGGCCATTCGGGTCGTTGCTCAGCATCCGCTTGGCCAGGAACGCGACGATCGGGCCCTGGACGCCGGCCGCGACGGCCTGCGGTTCCAGGTAGTCCCGCCACAGGCCCCCGATCCCGGCCTGCAGCTCGGCCGGGTCCGGCGCCGCGCCGTACGCCGCGCCCAGGACGGCCAGGACGCCGCTCAGCTCCTCCGCGCGCGGCCCGGTCAGCGCCGACGGGCCCGAACTCATCAGCGTCAGCGAGCCGACCGCGGCCGTTGCCCCCAGCAGCGCCTCGCGGACCACCAGGCCGCCGTAGGAGTGCCCGAGCAGGTGCCGGGCGCCGACCGCCTCGATCACGGCCGCGATGTCCGCCCCGAGGGCCCCCGGGGAGAAGCCGTCGTCCTGCGCCGGCCCGGGTGTCTCGTACTGGCCGCGCATGTCGATCGCGACCACCCGCCGGCCGCGGTCCGCCAGCTGCCCGAGAACCGAGAGGAAGTCTTCCTTGCTGCCGGTGTAGCCCGGAACGAGCAGAGCCGTCTCGCGCTCGCAGACTCCCGACGCCGGAACGGCGTCCAGGGCCGCGAACGAGCCGCGAGTGGTACGGATCGTGGCGGGCCGAACCCCGTCGGGCAGCTCGAGAGAGGTTGGTGTGCTCACAGGGGCAGACCCTACCCAGCTATGGTGAACACAAGCCGCTTAGGAGGCTTTGCGCCGGGTTTCCTCCGGGCCGCTGCCCAGCTCCCGGCCCGCCCTGGTCCGGCGCCGCCGCCGTCGCGGGCTGGCCTTGACGGCTTACGGGCTGGCGGCCTTGGCCGGGCGCGGCGACCGGACCTTGCCGGTCTCGCCGATGTCCTCCACCGCCTCAGCCTGCAGGCCGGCCCGCTCGCGCATGGCCCGGGGCAGCGTCCCGGTCGCCTCACGCGGGATGCCCAGCTCGGCGTACAGGTGCTCGGAGGTGGAGTACGTCTCCTCCGGCTCGGGCTGGCCCAGGCCCAGGGCTTCGCTGATGAGCTTCCAGCGGTGCATGTCCCGCCAGTCGACGAAGGTGACCGCGACGCCGTCCCGCCCGGCCCGCCCGGTCCGGCCGATGCGGTGCACGTAGGTCTTCTCGTCATCGGGGCACTCGTAGTTCACCACGTGCGTGACGTCGTCCACGTCGAGCCCGCGGGCGGCCACCTCGGTCGCGGTGAGCACATCGACCTTGCCGCTGCGGAACGCGCGCAGCGCGCGCTCCCGCTGCCCCTGGCCCAGGTCACCGTGCACGGTCGCCACCGCGAAGCCGCGGGTCTCCAGTGCGCTCGCGACCCGGTCGGCTTCCCGCTTGGTCTGGCAGAACACCATGGTCAGGCCGCGGCCGGAGGCCTGCAGCACCCGGGCCAGCACCTCGATCTTGTCCATCGGGTGGGTCCGGAAGACGAACTGCCGCGTGGCGGGCACCGGGGCGGGCTCGTCGTGGCCTTCGGCCCGGATGTGGGTCGGCTGGCGCATGTGCCGGCGGGCCAGCGTGACCACGTCCGACGGCATGGTCGCGGAGAACAGCATCGTCTGCCGGTCCGCGGGGGTGAGCCGGACGATCCGCTCCACGTCGGGCAGGAAGCCGAGGTCGAGCATTCTGTCCGCCTCGTCGAGCACGAGGGCTTCGCACCGCGCTCAGGTCCAGGTGCCGGCGCTGGGACAGGTCGAGCAGCCGCCCGGGGGTTCCCACCACGATGTCGACGCCCGAGGTCAGCGCGTCGATCTGCGGCTCGTAGGCCCGGCCGCCGTACACGGTGAGGACCTTGACGCGCATGTTGACCGCGGCGGTCCGCAGGTCGTCCGCGACCTGGATCGCCAGTTCCCTGGTCGGCACCACGACCAGCGCCCGCGGCCGGACGTCCGCCGGGCCCTCTTCGATGAGGGTCAGCAACGGGATGCCGAACGCCAGGGTCTTCCCGGTGCCGGTCCGGGCCTGCCCGATGATGTCCTGCCCGCGCAGCGCGAGCGGGAGGGTCAGGGCCTGAATGGGAAACGTGGTGATGATGCCCGAGGCCGCCAGGCCCGAGCTGATGGCCTCGCTGATGTCGAAATCTCGGAACGGGACGGCCAACGCCGCCCCAGTGTCCTCATCAGAAGTTTGAGTTGTCAGGGGTTTCCGTCCTTTATCATGGGCCCGGCCGGGCCCCGTCATGTTCGCAGGCTGCTTGCAGCGACCTGCCACGAGCTGCGACCGGATGCTGACCGCATCCGGGAGCCCGCTAACGCCGTTGGTGCGCTGCCTTCCCCAGGGGCGCCGGGCTCACCGCTCGGCAAAAGCAGCGCCCGGCAAAAACAGCAGCCGACTGGATAACACGAATTTTGGTTATGTCATTCCATTACCCAGTCGCAACCAGGGTATCAGCAGCAGCCCCCGTTCCGGGCCACGGCCTACGCGAAACCGATCCGGCGTCCTTCGCTCGCGCCGAACTCCACGTAGGCGATCTTGTCCGCGGGAATGAGCACCCGGCCGCCCTTGGTCACCGAGAGCGAGAACACCGCGCGCTCACCCTTCTCCAGGGCGTCGGACAGGTTCTGCTCTATCTCAGCGGCCGACGCGTCGGTCTCGACGACCAGCTCGCGCGGTACGGACTGGATCCCGATCTTGACTTCCAATGGGTTCTCCCCTAGTTCCGGGGCCAGCCGCTGATGCCACGCCAGGCCAGCCTGGCCACCAGCTGCTCGGCGGTCTCTCGCGGGATGTGGTCACGCGTGGTCAGCCAGTACCGCGCGGTGACCTGGGCCAGGCCTACCATCGCCACGCTGAGCAGGCGGGCCTCGTCGTCATCCAGCCCGGCGTCCTGCTCGACCATCTGGCTGATCATCTGGGCGCACTCCTGCTGGCCTCGTTCCAGCCGCTCCCGGACCGCGGCCTCGTTGCTGAGGTCCGACTCGAACACCAGCCGGAACGCCTGGCCCTCACCCGCGACGTACTCGAAGTAGGCGGTGAAGGTGGCGGCCACCCGCTGCTTGTTGTCGGTGGTCGACTCGAGCGCGTCGCGCACGGTGGCCACCAGCTCGTCCACGCTCTGGTCCAGCAGGGCCAGGTACAGGTCGAGCTTGCCGGGGAAGTGCTGGTAGAGCACGGGCTTGCTGACCCCGGCCCGCTCGGCGATGTCATCCATCGCGGCGGCGTGGTAGCCCTGCGATACGAACACCTCCAGCGCCGCGTCAAGCAGCTGCCGCCGCCGTTCGTGCCTGGGCAGGCGGGTACCGCGCGGCCGCGCGTCCGACGTCGTGGTCAACGGTGGCTCTCCGGGTGATGGCTGTGTTTTCGCTGGCCTTATCCTAAGCCGGTCTCAGCGGTAATCGTCATCGTCGTAGCCGACCGTGCGCTCCTGCTCGGCGGCGTCCGCCTCGTTGACCTCGAACCCGACCTCACGCCGCGCCGCGGTCACCGTCTCGTCCGGGACGAGCTCGGTGTTCTGCTCGATGGCGTCGTCTTCCGGCGTCTCCATGTTCAGCTCGCTCAACGGCGCGATCCCCTTTTCCTTCTGGTCGGTCATGTCCTTCTGGTCGGACACGGCCAGCTGGTCGGACACTGCCAGCTCGCGGAACGCTGCCTGGAGGGCTTCCCCGTACGTGGGAAAGGCATGCACCACGTCGGCCAGGATGCTCAGCGGGATTCTGGCCCTGATGGCGAGGGTAACCTCCGCCATCCAGGCGGCCGCGTCCGGCCCCACCGCGACGGCGCCGGCCAGCACCCCGTCCGCCGCGTACAGCTCGAAACAGCCCAGGTCATCCAGGCCCAGCCGGCCCCGCGTGGTGTCGCTCAGGCTGACCCGGACGGTAGCCAGCCCGGCCCGGAGCCGTTCGCCCACGGCGTAGACCGAGGGCGTGGTGAACACGCAGCGCGGGATGGCGCTGTAGTCGGCCTCGCGCGGCTGGCCCAGGATGTTCGCCGCGGCCACCTCGGCCTGGTAACGGCTGAGGTGGGTATGCGTGACGCCGGTGACGTCCCCCGCGGCCCACACCCGCCCGGGCCCGCGGACCCCGGTGACCTGGCCCGAGGCGGTGATGGGCAGGGGCCCGCCCAGCCCGAGCGCGTCCAGCCCGAGGCCGCTGATCCTGGGCTGCCGGCCGGTGGCCAGCAGCAGCCGGTCCGCGTCGATGCGGGTGCCGTCCTCCAGCGCCAGGGTCAGGCCATCAGAGGTGCGTTCGGCCTTGGTCGCGGGTGAGCCGAGCCGGATCTCGGCGCCGGCCCGGCGCAGCGCCGTGGCCAGGATCTCCCCGGCGAAGGCGGGCTCGCCGGGCAGCAGCCGCGGCTCCGCCTCGACCAGCGTCACCTGTGAGCCGAACGCCGCGTAGATCTGCGTCAGCTCACACCCGGCCGAGCCGCCGCCGAGCACGATGAGCCGGCGCGGCAGGTCCGGCGAGCACAGGCCCTCGGCGGTGGTCCAGGCCGGGATGTCGGACAGCCCCTCGATCGGCGGCGCGACCGGTTCGCAGCCCGTCGCGATCACCAGGTCCGAATAGACCAGCGCTACGTCCGAGCCGGTGACCGTCACCGTTCCCGGCGCGGTGATCCGCCCGGTCCCGCGGATCACGGTCACACCCGCGGACGCCAGCCGCTGCGCGAGCCCGGAATCGTCCAGGCCTCCGGTCACCTCGTCCCGCCGGGTGACCGCGTCCTCCCAGGCTTCGCCCCGGCTCGCGGACAGCAGCAGCGAGTTCGACGGCACGCAGGCCAGGTACGGGGATTCGCCGCCGATCAGCCCGGCCTCGACGAGCGCCACCGACCGGCCGCCCCGCGCCACCTCGGCGGCGACCTGCACCCCCGCGGTACCGCCGCCGAGCACGATTACGTCGAAAGCGCCCATATCTGCATCCCCTCCTCGGCCTTCATCATCTCAGCCGGGCCGTAAGCTCGCTGGCAGAGTCGGGCTAAATCCCGCGTCAACCGGGGTAGGTGAATACCATGCGCAGCATATGGGCCGGTGCCATCTCTTTCGGGCTGGTCGTGATCCCGGTGAAGCTCTACGCGGCGACCGAGCAGCGTGACATCTCTTTCCGGCAGGTGCACCGCAAGGACGGCGCCCGGATCCAGTTCCGCCGGGTCTGCACCCTGGACGGGGAGGAAGTCCCCTACTCCGACATCGCCAAGGGCTACGAGCTGCCCACCGGTGACATGGTGGTGCTCACCGACGAGGACCTGGCCGACCTCCCGCTGGTGACCGCGCACCGGATCGAGGTCCTGCATTTCGCGCCGAGCGCGCAGGTGGAGCCCATCTACGCGGCCAAGAGCTACTACACCGAGCCCGACCCCGCCGGCGTCCGGGCCTACCTGCTGTTCCGCGACGCGCTGGAGAAGTCGGGCAAGGTGGCCGTGGCCAAGGTCGCGCTGCGCCAGCGCGAGGCGCTGGCCGCGCTGCGGGTCAGGGATGGGGTGATCACCCTGGAGACCCTGCTGTGGCCCGACGAGGTGCGTCAGCCCGACTTCCCGTTCCTGGACGAAGACATTGAGGTCCGGCCGCAGGAGCTGAAGATGGCCGCCTCGCTCATCGACACCATGACCGAGGACTTCGACCCCGACCAGTACCACGACACCTACCGCGAGGCGCTCGAGGCGGTCGTCCGGGCCAAGATCGAGGGCAACGACATCGTCCGCCCGGAGGGCGCGGAACTGACCGAGCCGAACGCCCAGCCCGCCGACCTGACCGAGATCCTGCGCGCCAGCGTGGCCGCGGTGAAGAGCGACCGCGCCAAGCCCGCCGAGCCCGCCGCCAAGCCCGCCAAGCCGGCCAAGGCCAAGGCGGCCAGGCCCAGGGCCAGGGCCAGCAGCAAGAAAGCCAGCCCGGACGGTGCTACCCAGGATGGTGCCGACCAGGATGCGGCCAGCCAGGATGGGGCCAGCCAGGACGGAGCAGCCAAGCCGCGCACCCGCCGCAAGGCCTCCGCGTGACCGAGCCCCTTCCGGACTGGCCCGGGCAGCTCATCTCGCTCGGCGATCACCAGGTCTACGTCCGCAGCGCCCCGGGCCCGGCCCCCGTCGGGCCAGCCCCTGTCGAGTGGGCCCCTGTCGAGTGGGCGCTGTGCGTTCACGGGCTGGCCGGCTCGTCCCGCAACTGGACCGACCTGATGGACCTGCTCCGCCCCGAGCTGGCCTGCGACGCGGTCGACCTGCCCGGCTTCGGCGACTCCCCGCCCCGCCCGGACGGCCGCTACTCGATCGCCGCGCTCGCGCAGAGCGTCACCGGCCTGATCGAGCGCCGCGGGCGCGGCCCGGTCCACCTGATCGCCAACTCCATGGGCGGCGCGGTGGCCGTGAAGGTCGCGGCCGCCCGCCCGGACCTGGTCCGCACGCTGACCCTGATCTCCCCGGCCCTGCCCGATCCGCGTCCCCGGCGGGACCTGGTCTGGTTCCCGCTGATGAGCCTGCCGCGGGTCGGTCCCCGGCTGCTGCGGCGCTACCAGGTCCTGCCGCCGGAAAGCCGGGTGGCCGACGTGATCACCACCTGCTACCGCGACCCCGGGCTGTTCCCCCCGGCCCGGTTCGCGGCCGAGGTCGCCGAGCTGGCCCGCCGCGACACCCTCGACTATGCGCCCGCCGCCCTGCTGGGCTCGATCCGGGCCCTCACCGCTGAGTTCCTGCGCCGTTCGGCCTGGCGGGACGCAGCCCGGATCACCGTGCCCACCCTGGTCATCTACGGCAGCCACGACCGCGTGGTCGACCCGCGGATGGCGGGCCGGGCCGCGCGCACGTTTGCCGACGGGCGGGTGGTGGTGCTGCCGCGCACCGGGCACGTCGCGCAAATGGAGCATCCGGCCCAGGTAGCCGCCGAGATCGGCGTGCTCCTGGCCGCCCGGCGGGTGCGGGAATTCCCGCTCGCGCCGGCCGGTTGACGGTGACACGGGATCGGGTGGCCCGAAGCCTGGTCCGTTCGGTAAAAAATTTCATGGAGAGAACCGTGTCGTTGCCCCCCCTGGTCGAGCCCGCCGAAGCGCTGACCGTCGACGAGGTCCGGCGTTACTCCCGTCACCTGATCATCCCCGACGTGGGCATGACCGGGCAGAAACGGCTGAAGAACGCCAAAGTGCTGTGCGTCGGGGCGGGTGGCCTGGGCTCGCCCGCGCTGCTGTACCTGGCCGCGGCCGGCGTCGGCACGCTCGGCATCATCGACTTCGACGTGGTCGACGAGTCCAACCTGCAGCGCCAGATCATCCACGGCCAGTCGGACGTGGGCCGGAGCAAGGCCGAGTCGGCGCGGGACAGCATCCTCGAGCTCAACCCGCTGGTCAACGTGGTGCTGCACGAGACCGCGCTGGACTCCGACAACGCGCTGGACATTTTCGCCGCCTACGACCTGATCGTCGACGGGACCGACAACTTCGCCACCCGCTACCTGGTCAACGACGCCTGCGTGCTGCTCGGCAAGCCGTACGTGTGGGGCTCGATCTACCGGTTCGACGGGCAGGCCAGCGTGTTCTGGGCCGACTACGGGCCGTGCTACCGCTGCCTGTACCCCGAGCCGCCGCCGCCCGGCATGGTGCCGTCCTGCGCCGAAGGCGGCGTGCTGGGCGTGCTGTGCGCGTCGATCGGGTCGATTCAGGTCACCGAGGCGATCAAGCTCATCACCGGCATCGGCGACCCGCTGGCCGGCGCTGATGATCTACGACGCACTGGAGATGAGCTACCACACCGTCCGCGTGCAGAAGGACCCGGACTGCGCGGTCTGCGGCAAGAACCCGACCGTCACCGAGCTCATCGACTACGAGGAGTTCTGCGGCGCGGTATCGGAGGAGGCGGCCGAGGCGGCCCAGGACTCCACCATCAGCGCCAAGGACCTCGCGGTCATGCTGGACAACAACGAGAACATCTTCCTGGTCGACGTGCGCGAGCCGAACGAGTACGAGATCGTGTCCATCCCCGGCGCGACCTTGATCCCCAAGGGCGAGTTCGTCTCCGGCGCCGCGCTGGAGCGGCTGCCCCAGGACAAGCGGATCGTGCTGCACTGCAAGAGCGGCGGCCGCAGCGCCGAGGCGCTGGCCATCGTCAAGAACGCCGGCTTCTCCGACGCGGTGCACGTCGGCGGCGGCGTCCTGGCCTGGGTCAGCCAGGTGGACCCCTCCCTGCCCACCTATTAGACCTAACGGTCCGTCGCCGGGAGCCGCCATGAAGGGAGATCGCGTCGAAGTCGTGATCGACTCCGGTGACGGCACGCAGACCTACGAGGTGGCGGCGACCCGGGCGGGCCGCCGCGTCGACATCACCAACCGGCGCGGGATCATCGAGGTCAGCGAGGTGACCCGGACCGGGACCCCGGTCCGGACCGCGCGGTTCATGGCCAGCCGGGTGGTCGCCCTGGTCGAGTACCCGGCCGATGACCGTGAGCCGCCGGGTTAACATGCCGTAATGGAGCCTCTCCAGCCGGTCATCCGCCCGTACGACTGGGGCTCGAGGCACGGGATCGCCGAGCTTCAGGGCCGGCCGGTCCCGGCGCCGGGACCGGAGGCCGAGCTGTGGCTGGGCGCTCACCCGTCCGCTCCCTCCGGCGTGGCCGCCACCACCCTGGATGCCGTTATCGCGGCTGACCCGGAGCGCGAGCTAGGACAGGACTGCGTGGCCCGGTTCGGGCCCCGGCTGCCGTTCCTGCTCAAGGTGCTGTCCGCCGACCGGGCCCTGTCCATCCAGGTGCACCCCTCCCGGGCCCAGGCGCAGGCGGGCTTCCGCGCCGAGAATGACCGCGGCCTGGCGCCGGCCGACCGGAACTACGTCGACGACTGGCCCAAGCCCGAGCTGCTGTGCGCCCTGACCCCGTTCGAGGTGCTGGCCGGCCTGCGCACCCCGTCCGACGCCGCCGCCCTGCTGCGCGCCCTGGCCGTCCCCCCGCTCGCCCCCCTGGCCGCCGCCCTGGCCGCCGGCACCGCCCCCGAGGCCCTCAGCCGCGCCCTGGCCGCCATCCTCACCTGGCCCGACCCCGAGGAGCTGGTCCCCGCCGTGGTCGCCGCCTGCCGGGAACTCGCCCCGCCTGACCCCGGCCCGTACGCCGCCGCCTGCGCCGCGGCCGTCCGCGCGGCCGCCGATCACCCCGCCGACCTGGGCGTGGTGGCCATGCTGCTGATGCGGCACGTCGTGCTGGCCCCCGGCCAGGCGGTGTTCATGCCCGCCGGCGGCCTGCACGCCTACCTGCGCGGCACCGGCGTCGAGGTGCTGGCCAACTCCGATAACGTGATCCGGGCCGGCCTGACCGGCAAGCACGTCGATGTCCCCGAGCTGCTGACGCTGCTCGACCCGGCCGTCGCCGTCCCCGTCCTGTCACCCGTCCCCGTGACCGACGGGGTCAGCCGGTTCGATACCCCGGCCCCGGAGTTCGCCCTGTCCGTGGCCGAGCTGCCCGAGCACACGATCACCCTGCCCGGGACGGGTCCCCGGATCGTGCTGTGCACCGACGGCGCTGCCCTCCTCGAGTCGGGCCACCTGGGGCCGCACCGGGCCGAGCCCCGGCAGGCCGTCAAGCTGGCCCGCGGCGAATCCTGTTTCGTTTCCGCCGCCGACGGCCCGCTCCGCGCTCGCGGCCCGGCCCGCCTGTTCCTCGCCGCCCCCGGGCCGGCCTGACGCCGGGCTCTCATGGCGGGGTCGTGATGTCCCCGACGGAGAGCTGGGGTGAGGATCTGAGGTCAGCGACACCGCGCTGGCCGTGGTGTCGCCACACGTAACGCGGGTAATCCACCTTGACCGGCTGGGCCTGCTGCTGGCCCTGGATGACCGGGCGGAGCGGGTGTCCGGCGGCGCGGTCCTGGTGGCCAGCCACGACCTTTCTTTCCTGCGTTCGGCCGGGATCACCCCCTGGCTCCGCCTTGACCCAGGCGCCGGCCTGACCGTTAGCGAGCGCTTTGAGCATTGGGTTGGCTGGCGCCCGCGCGGTCCGCTAAACTGCGTGGGCGCGGCGGGTTCCGCCTCGATGGGGTATGGGGTAATTGGCAGCCCGACAGGTTCTGGCCCTGTTAGTCTAGGTTCGAGTCCTGGTACCCCAGCAGGTCAGTTGACAGCGCGGGCACGATACGGTGTCCGCGCTTGTTCATTTCCGGAGGCAGCATGCTGCTCAAGGCGTGTCTGAACGGCCCCACCAAGCGCGACGCGCATCCTTCGGTGCCGCAGACTCCGGCCGAGCTGGCCGCCGACGCGGCGGCCGTGGTCGCGGCCGGCGCCGGCGCCGTCCACCTGCACCCCCGGGACTCCTCCGGCGCCGAGACGCTCGAGCCGGACAGCGTCCTGGCCGCGGTGGCCGCGGTGCGGGCGGCCATCCCTGCCCCCGTCGGTGTCACCACCGGGCTGTGGGCGGTCGGCGGGGACGCGGCCCGACGGATGTCGCTCGTCGCCCGCTGGGTCGGGCCGGACCGGCCGGACTTCGCCTCGGTCAACCTGTCCGAGCCCGGTGCCGCCGAACTGGCCGCGCTGCTGGCCAGCCTCGGCATCGCGGTCGAAGCCGGGATCTGGACGCCCGATGACGCGGACCGGCTGGCTGGCACCTTCGGCGGCGAGGTGCTGCGGATCCTGGTCGAGCCACACGACCGCACGCCCGACGGCGCCGTGGCGCTCGCCGCCGACATCGAGGCGGCCCTGGACCGCCACGGCCTCACCGCCCCGCGCCTGCACCACGGCTACGGCCCGGCCACCTGGCTGGTGCTGCGCGCCGCGCTCCGCCAGGGCCGGGACATCCGCGTCGGCCTGGAGGACACCGTGGTCCTGCCCGACGGCCGCCCGGCCAGCGGGAACCGCGAGCTCGTAGAAACCGCCGTGCGCCTGGCCTCGGAGGTTTAGATCAGGTTGGCCTGACCGGTGGCGAGGCGGTAGTCTGAACGCCGCTGGTCCTGGTCCGTCAGGAAGCTGTCGGTCCATGTTCGGCCCCGTCGTCTAGAGGCCTAGGACGCCGCCCTCTCAAGGCGGTAACGCCGGTTCGAATCCGGTCGGGGCTACTTTTGCTGGAGGCGCTGTTCGCGAGCATGGCTCACTAGGCCCCTGCCGTCCCGCTCGGAGTCGGTCTCCCCGAGCACCAGGCTCGCGTACGAGCCGAGCTGCTCATCCAGCCGCGGGCATCGAAGAAATTCGGCCGGGAACCCGGCCCGGGCTTGTTACCCGGCGCGGGCGGGCGGGCCGTGGCTGCGGAGGGTCTTTGAGCCGTCGGGGCTGCGGGCGGTCGTGGTGCCGTCCGGGTTCAGGGTCAGGGCCCAGCCCCAGCGGTGGATTACGACCTGGTGGTGGAAGGAACACAGGAGCACGCAGTCGGCCAGGCTGGTGGGCCCGCCATTGGCGAGGTGTCTGACGTGGTGGACTTGGCAAGCGGCCGCGGGCTGGTTGCAGCCGCCGGGCCAGCGGCAGTGCCGGTCCCGCAGGATGACCGCGTTGCGGATGCCGGGCGGGATCGTGGTGCTGTACCCGATGTCCAGCGGCAGGCTGGGCCCGGCCAGCCGGGCCCCGAGCTGCCGGGTGCGCAGGAAGCTGGCCAGCCCGCCCGGACCCGATAGCAGCTCGACGGCCTGGCCGATGATGGCCTGCCGCAGGCTCAGCCGGGACAGCGAGCCGGACGGCTCAGGACGCTCCCGCAGCGGCCCAGCCCCACCGCCGTTAGCCCCGTCACCGCCAGCCCCGCCGCGGCCGTTAGGCCCGCTGCCGTGGGCCGGGCCGGTGCCGTGCTCGAGCCGGTCCAGTTCGACGCACAGCCGCACCAGGTGGTCCAGCACCCCCGGGTCCACATCGCCGGTCACGACCGGGGCGAGGGTCGCATCGCAGGCCATCGCCCCGGCGGCCGGACCGTTCAGCCAGGCGCCGCCGTCGCCGCCGCTGCCGTCCGCGGCGGCGGCGCGGCGGGCGGCCCACCGCACGGCCATCTCGGTGATCCACTGGTCTTGTAGCACTGACCCGTCATCCAGCGCCCGCAGCTCAGCCAGGGACACGTGCGCCCAGGCCTTGACCGGCTGCCCGGCCCGCGCCGGCAGCAGGCCGCCGGCCACCAGCCGGCGCATCGCTTCGGCGAGCGCGTCGTGGTAGCGCTGCTCCTTGGTCCGGGTGTCCTCCGCGCCCATCGGCGCGGCCAGTGACTCCAGCACCGCGGTGACCACTGCCGCGCACTCCGGGGTCAGGTCCCCGCTGATGACCCCGGCGCCCTCAAAGGTCGTCTCGACCCGGACCTGCCGGTCCTCAAACGCCATCCCCGGATCGCCGTCGTCGTCCTCGGGCCGGGACCGGGCGTACATCTCCGCGGCCAGCGCCGCCAGATCCTCCCGGCGGGCCCCGGCCCGCGCCGCGGCGACCAGGATCTCGTCGGCGGTGTCCCGGGAGGACTCCGGGAGCTTATCGGTCCACTGGCAGATCAGCTGAGCCATCGACCCGGTCAGCGCGGTGCCCTCGGCCAGCGCGATGCCCTCGGCCAGCGCGACGGCGACCCGGGGGTGCGCGCGGGCGCGGTGGGCCCAGGCCAGGTGCGCGCGGGCCGCGCCCTTGGTCACGCCGGTCTGGTTGATCAGCCAGCCCGTCGGGCTGTAGTCCGCATCGGCGCAATGGCCCTGCCCTGCGGTGAAGGCGCCCAGGTATCTAGCCCGCACCGCGGTGATCACCGCGTCGGCCCGCTCCAGCGCCCGCAGGCACTCGGCCTGGGACTCCGTCGCCGCCGCAGCCGGATCGGTGCCAGTAAGGTAGCCCAGCGCATCCTGGATCATCTCTAGGGCTTCGCTGGTGCTGGCGGGAGTGGCCATCGGGCTCACCTCCCTCCCGGGAACCGCGTGACCAATTTTCTTATTCGATTCTAAGCCCCGGCTATGACATTTCCTGGTACCTGATGCCTGGCTCAGGCCCCGCGGCCGGATAAATCTGATCCCGCCGGCGGGCCGCGAAGGCCGGCTACATTCCAGCCCAGGAACCGGTTGTACCGGTGCCGGACCGCCGCGGAGGAGGACCCGATGACGATGCCGCCCATCTTGGTCACCGGCGGGACCGGCACCCTCGGCCGGCAGGTCGTGCAGCGGCTGCGGCAGGCCGGCCGCGACGTCCGGGTCCTGAGCCGGCACAGCCGCGGCCCGCTGTTCGTCACCGGCGACCTCGCCACCGGCGCCGGGCTGCCCGCCGCGGCGCAGGGGGCCGGGACGATCGTGCACTGCGCGAGCGCCAGGAAGGGGGACGCGGCCGCCGCGCGGAACCTGGTGCAGGCCGTGGCGCGGGTGAGAACCGAGGCGGAACCGCCGCATCTGGTGTACATCTCCATCGTCGGTGTCGACCGTTTCCCGCATGGTTACTACAAGTCCAAGCTCGAAGCCGAAGTCGTGATCGCCGGCTCCGGGCTGCCCTGGACGACGCTGCGGGCCACCCAGTTCTACGAACTGATCCACCGGGGCGCCGCTCTGCTCGCGAAGCTTCCGGTCATACCGGTCCCGGCCGGTTTCGCGGTCCAGCCGGTCGACTCCGGCGAGGTAGCAGCGCGGCTCGCCGAGCTTGCCCTGGCCGAGCCGCGCGGCCGGGTGCCCGACATGGCGGGCCCGGAGGTGCTCAGCTTCGCCGATCTGATCCGCACCTATCTGCGGGTCACCGGTCGGCGGCCGCGGCCGGTAGTGCCGGTTTGGATTCCGGGCATCGGCCCCATCCGGGCTGGGGCGATGTATCCATCGCCGGGGTCCGAGGCCACCCTGGGTCGCCGGACCTGGCCGGAATTCCTGGCCGCCCGCAGCGAGTCTCGCACGTAAAAAGCCGGTCAGCGGCACCAGCTCTCCGGCGCGCGGGCCACCGTTCACTCCCTACGCGCACGTCAGCGTAACTAGGTGTGACATGATGGGCGGCGATTAGGCGGCCTCAGGCCGGGGAGGGACCGGAGATGACCGATCCAGGTATCGCGGACGGAAGTCCGGCGCTGGAGGAAGCCGCGCGCGAGCTTCAAGCCGCCCAGCACGACGCGCAGGTGGCCTACGACTGCATCGCCCTCGGCGACCTCGACCGGGCCCACACGCACGCGCTGACCTCCAGGGTGGCGCTCGATGCGGCGGTGACCGCGCTCACGGCCGTGCTCGCCGACGCGGGCCAGACGCCCGGCAGCTGACCGGCTCCGCGCCCCAACCGCCCGGCCCCCAACCGCCCGGGGACCCCAGCACCGACCGCCCGCAGCACCAGCCGGCCGTTCAGTACCCGTGAACCCAGCCCGGCTTACCCCTATGCCGCTTTCCGCCAGATCGCGCGGCCGCCGCCGAGTACCTGGCCGCGAGGGCGAGGACATCCCTGACGTACCAGTGCGCATGGTTGTAGGCGAAGATCGCGCCTCGCAGCCCGCGGGCCGAGCCGCCCCTGGCGCCGTCGGCGCAGAGCATCCGGGCGGCGGTGAAGATCGCGTCCTCGGGGTTATACGGGCTGAGCTTGGCCGAACGGTCGGCCCGCACCGCGTACTCGGCAAACGTGGCGGGCTCGAACTGCATAGGCCCCTCAGCGCCCTTGCTGTTCTTGCCCCGGTGCACGCCGCGTGCGTTCGACCGGCCGTTGTCCGATTCCATCGTCCCGATTCCGGCCAGGATCTCCCAGGACAGCCCGGGGCACGTCCGCGCCGCCGCCATGTACCAGGTCAGGTACTGGGCCGGGATGGAGGCCAGGCCGTAAGCCAGCACCCGCGGGGTGAGCACCAGGGGCGCCGTGGCGGGCAGCAGCACGGCCAGGGTCAGCGCCAGCGCGGCGGCGGTCAGCCGCCGCGCCGCCGCGGCCCGCATCCTCGCCCAGGTAACCGCCTTCTCGCCGCTGGCCGGGCCGCTTTCCGCTGACACACAGCATTAATGCGCCAGATAAACTCTGAGTAATCTTAAAATTACTAAACGTTATAATAGCTGTCCGCGGCGCTACCGAGCCCCGCATGGTCCGCCGCGGGACGAGACGGGCTTGAGCGGGTAGACCTAGGTACACCACATCCGGGTGTTCAGCGCCACTGCCGCAACGGCGCCAAACGCGGCAGACTGGCGTCAGGGCAATCGGGCGCAGGGAGGCGAGCGATGACCGGCGGAGCAGCCCCCGGCACGTCCGGTACTCCGGACCTGGCCGAGCTTCCAGGATCCGGTCTGACCTCAGACCGGCCGCCGGCCGCGGCGGGGTCAGACCCGAGCGCGCCGGGTGAGGACGCCCCGGCGATGCCCTGGGCTCAGCTCGCGGGCCGGGCCCGCACGGGCCTCGCCGCGGCCGGTCACGGGCTGCTGCTCCTCGCGCTCGCGGTGCCCGGGCTCGTCCTGTCGCTGCTGGTCCTGGCCTTGGCGCTGCCCGGCCCCGGCCTGGTCGCGTATGCCCTCGGCCAGCACCATAACGGCGGGCGGGCCGCGCTGATCCTGGCCCTTCCCGCGCTGGTGGTCAGCCTGCTGCTCGCGTCCTGGCTGCTGCTGGGCATCCGTGGGCTGGCCAGAGCGACCCGGCGCCTGTCCGGCCGATGGTGCGGCGTGCCCATCCCCGATCCGTACCTGCCACGGCCCGCAGCCGACGGCGAGACGGCCAGCTGGCGGCGGCGGCTGACGTGGCTGCTCACCGACCCGGCGACCTGGCGTGACCTGCTGTGGGCCCTGGTCAACGGCTGCGTCGGCTGGCTGCTGGCCGTGCTGCCCGCCGGGCTGCTGGTGCTCGGCGTCCTCGGCGTGATCGCTCCCTACACTTCCGGGTCCGTCCGGCTGCTGACCATCGCGCTGGCGGTCGGCGAGTTCTGGGCGGCGCCGTGGCTGACGCGCGGGTACGGCGTTTTCGCCCGCTCCATGCTCGCGCCGACCCGGCAGGCCGAGCTGGCCCTGCAGGTCCGCCACCTCGCGCAGACCCGCACCGAGGCCCTGGACACCGGGGCGGCCGAGATCCGCCGGATCGAGCGGGACCTGCACGACGGGGCGCAGGCCCGGCTGGTGGCCATGGGCATGACCCTGGACGCCGCCGGGCAGGTCATGGACACCAATCCGGAGGCGGCGCGGGCGCTGCTGGCCGAGGCTCGTGACGCCTCGGTCAAGGCTCTGGCCGAGCTGCGCGCCCTGGTTCGCGGCATCCACCCGCCGGTGCTGGCCGACCGCGGCCTGGCCGACGCGATCCGGGCCCTCGCCCTGGACTCGCCGCTGCGCATCCGCCTGGCCAGCGACCTGCACGGCCGCCCGCCCGCGCCGGTTGAGTCGGCCGCCTACTTCACGGTCAGCGAACTGCTGGCCAACGTGTCCAAGCACGCCGAGGCCCGCGAGACCTGGATCGACATCCGGCACACCGACGGGATGCTGCGGATCGGGGTGGCCGACAACGGGCACGGCGGCGCCGACCCGGCCCGCGGCAGCGGACTGCGCGGGATCGAGCGGCGGCTGACCGCGTTCGACGGGATCCTGGCCATCAGCAGCCCGCCCGGCGGTCCGACCGCGGTCACCATGGAGATCCCGTGCGAGTTGTCATTGCCGAAGACCTCTTCCTGCTGAGGGACGGCCTGACCCGGATGCTCCAGGCCCATGGCCTGGAGGTCGCCGGTGCCGTGGACAACGGGGCCGACCTGCTGGCCGCGGTGGCCGCGGAAAAGCCGGACGTGGCCATCGTGGACGTCCGGCTGCCGCCGACCTTCACCGACGAGGGGATCAGGGCCGCGCTGGCGGCTCGGCGCGAGGCGCCCGGCCTGCCGGTGCTGGTTCTGTCCCAGTATGTGGAGCAGCTGTACGCCCGCGAGCTGCTGGCCGGCGGCACCGGCGGCATCGGCTACCTGCTCAAGGACCGGGTGTTCGACAGCACCCAGTTCGTCGACGCGGTGCGCCGGGTCGCCGCGGGCGGCACCGCTATGGACCCGGAGGTGATCGCCCGCTTGCTCGCCCGCAACACCGGCAACGCCAGTCTCGGCGTGCTGAGCCCGCGCGAGCGCGAGGTGCTCGCGCTGATGGCCGAAGGCCGATCCAATGCGGCCATCGCTCAGCGCCTCGTCATCACCGAACGGGCCGTGGCCAAGCACACCGCGTCCATCTTCACCAAGCTCAACCTGCAGCCCTCCGACGACGACAACCGGCGGGTGCTCGCCGTGCTCGCCTACCTGGAAGGCTGACGTCGCGATTAACCTCCGCGCGGACGGGCAGTAAGGGAGGCGCGTGCTTGTCCGTTGTATACAAGGGGGAATCCAGTGAGCACGGAATCGCAGCCCAGCACCCAGGCGCCGGCTCCCGGCCCAGCCTCCGACCCTCAGCGCGGCGCGCCGCCAACACAGCCGCCGCCAACACAGCCGGCGGGCCAGGCACCCGCGTCGGCGGTGCCGCTCCCGCAGCACCAGATCAGGCACACCAGGATCAGCGGCCTGTGGCTCGCCATCGGGTTCTTCGCCGTGGTGCTGCTGTTCCTGCTGATCTTCATCCTGCAGAACGGCAGCAAGGTGAGCATCTCCTTCCTGGGCGCGGATGGCCACCTGCCGCTCGGCGTGGCCCTGCTGCTCGCAGCGGTCTGCGGCGTGTTGCTGACCATCCTGGCCGGGGCGGCGCGCATCGCCCAGCTGCATTCCGTGGCCCGCAGGCACCGCCGCGCCGACGGGCGGAGGGTCACGGCGGCCAGCGCGCCAACGGCCAGCGCCCCGGCGGCCAGCGCCCCGGCGGCCAGCGCCCCGGCCGATCCCAGCCGCTGAGGCTCAGCGGCGCCAGGCGACCCACCCGTCAGCCCGGTCCGCCAGCACGATCTTCCAGCCCGTCGGCGCCTGCGGCCAGCTCGACGCCGCACTCTGCCCGGACGGCCAGGCCACCTCGACCACGGTCGCGTCGGCCGGCGGGGGCTGGGCGCCGGCGGTGAAGAACTCCAGTGGCGCCCACCAGACCTCGTACGCCTGCGGCATCCAGGTCGTCCAGGACAGCCCGGTCCCGATGGCCAGCCGCTGGCCCGGCGCCAGCCCCGTCCCGGTCACCAGGGCGGTGGTATTCCGCTCCTGGCCGGGCGTGCCGGCCTGCGAGATGTGGCTGGTCATCTGGACCGACGCGACCAGGCTGACCGCCCCGAGCCCGGCGAGCAGGCCAGCCCGCCACAGCCGGGCCCGGGCCGCCCCGGCCCGGCCGCCCGCGACCGCCACTACCGCCGCCACGGCCAGCAGGCCCAGCGCCACCGCCGTGGCCAGCAGCACGCTGGCCGTGGTCCAGCCCTGGGTCAGCACGGCGACCTCGGCGAAGACGAACGCCGCGCCGAACGCCGACGTGGGCACCCAGCCGCCCGCGTAGACGAGCACCACGATCGCGGCCAGCACCGTCGGCGCCGCCACGACCGCCGCACCGGCCGCCACCAGGCGCGGCGCCGCACGCAGCAGCACCACGGCGCCGACCATGAAGAACGCGACCACCATGCCGTCCAGGTAGCGCCCGGAGGCCCAGGCCTGCGGCTGGGTCGGCGGCAGCGCGGCGGGCGCGGTGATGGCGGTGACCAGCGTCACCCCCGCCGCGAGCGCGGCCATGATCCGCACCTCGTCCCGGACACCGCGCCGGAAGATCACGAAGATGGCGGCGGCCAGGCCGAGCCCGGTCACCCCCCAGCCGTCCAGGACGAACCGCCACATCTGCCCCGCGGCCATCTCCAGCACGAAGATCACTCCGTGCACGGTGCGCAGCCTGATCAGCGCCTCGCCCGCCAGGGTGCGCGGGCCGCTCGGGTACATGACCGAGGACACGTGACGGTTCACCAGCCAGGCCGCGCCCAGCGGCAGGACCAGCGCCACCGCCGCGGCCGCCGCGGTGCCCCGCGGCACCAGGCGCCGCCCGGCGACCACGGCGCCCACCAGCACGTAGCCGACTACTATCACCGCGCCGCGCGAGTGGACCGCGTAGGCGTACCCGGCCGCCACGGCCGATCCGGCCGCCGCCAGATACTGCGCCCGGACGGACCGTGCGGTAAGCCAGCTGTGCACCGCGAGCAGCCAGGCCGCCACCAGCACCGGGTAGATCGCGTCGGTCATGGCGTACTGGCTGTAGAACAGCGCGGCGGGTACCAGCGCCGCCACCATAGCCACGCCGAACGCCCACGGCCGGTCCAGCCCGAACCGCCGGCAGGCCACGTAGCCCAGCGGCATGATCAGGGCGCTGATCGGCGCGTTGATCCCGAGCAGCACGGCGTGGTACACGGTGACCGGGTCATGGGTGAACCAGTACACCGGCGCGATCAGCAGCGGGTAGCCGGCCGGGTAGAGCGTCGAGTAGGAGAAGTTGGCCGGGGCCCCTCCGGCCAGTACCCGCGCCGCGATCAGGTACGCGGACTCATCCGGGATGGCCAGCGGCACCATCTGCGCCCGGCTGAGCCACGCGCGCAGCCCGGCCTGCGCCAGCCAGCCGACCGCCAGCGCCAGCCCCCACCGGCCCGCCCGGTGGCCGGCGCCCCCGCGCACCTGCCCGGCCTTGCGCGCCAGCCTGGGCGAACTGACGATATCCGCGGAGCTGGTCACGGAACGTCAGCCTAACCCGTAACGCCGCCGACAAATGTGTAACACTCCGCTGGGCGCCGTATATCCGCATATCCGTCACGCGCCGCATGAGGCCGGTCCTCACGAGTGCCGCCACGCGACCCAGCCGCCGGCCTGGCTGGCGGCGACAATGTGCCACCCGGCCGGGGCGTGCGGCCAGCTGGCCGACGCGGGCTGGCCGGCGGGCCAGGCCGCCTCGACCACGGCCGTCCCGGCCGGCGGCGGCTGGGGAGGGTTGAAGAATTCCAGCTCGGTCCAGGACACCTCGAACGCCTGCGGCGCCCACAGCGAGTAGCTGACGTTGCTGGCCACCGCGATCTGCTCGCCCGGCTTGAGCCCGCTGGCCGCCACGAACCCGGTCGTGCTGGCCGCCTGGGCCGGCGTGGCGGCCCGCGAGACATGGCTCGTCACCTGGGCCACGGCCACCAGGCTGACCGCCGCGAGCCCGGCCACCAGGGCGGCCCTGAGCCCGGACCCCCGTAGCGCCCGGGAGGGCCGAGCTCCCGGGCGCACCACCACGGCGCTCCAGCGGCGAGCCGCGAGCGCCAGCAAGATCCAGACGGCCAGCAGACCCAGCGCCACCGCCGTCGCCACCCAGACGTTGGCGCTGGTCCAGTCCTGGGTCAGCACGGCTGGCTCGGCGAAGTTGAACCCGGTCGGAAAACTCGAGGTGGGCAGCGACGAGCCGGCGTAGACGGCCACGATGCTCGCGGTCACCAGGCTCAGCGCGACCGTGCCCGCCGCGCAGATCGCCACGAACCGGGGCCGGCAGCGCAGCAGCACCACGGCGCCGACGAGGAAGAACGTGACGATCATGCCGTCCAGGTAACGCCCCGAGGCCCAGGTCTGAGACTGGTCCGAGGGCAGCGCGGCGGGCGCGGTGCCCGCGGTGACCAGGGTGACCGCCACGCTGAGCGCGGCCATGATCCGCAGGTCCGCGCGGGATTTCGGCCACGCGATCACGGCTATGGCGGCGAACAGGCCGATCCCGGCCAGCCCCCAGCTGTCCAGCACCAGCCGCCACAGCTGCCCGGCCGCCATCTCGAACACGTTGATGGCCTCGTGCACGTTGCGCAGCCGGGACGCCATCTCGCCGGACAGGCTCCGGGTCCCCTCGGGGTAGATCGTCCAGGACAGGTAGCGGTCGAGTAGCCAGCCCGCCCCGACCGATACGGCCGTCGCCAGCGCGGCCACCGCGACCGTCCCCCGCGGCGCCATGCGGCGCCAGGCGACCAGCACACCGACCGCCAGGTAGCCGACCAGGACGACCAGGCCCCGTGAATGCACCGCGTAGGCGTACCCGACGAGCACGGCCGACCCGGCCGCGGCCGCATACCGGCCCCGCCGGGTCCGGGCCGTCAGCCAGCTGTGTACCGTCAGCAGCCACGCCAGGATCAGGACCGGGAAGATCGCATCGGCCATCGCGTATTCGGCGTAGATGAACCCGGCCGGGAGCAGCGCGGTGGCCATGGCCACCGCGTAGGCGGCCGGGCGGGCCAGCCCGAGCCTCCGCCCGGCCACGTAGGCCAGCGGCATCAGGCCCGCGCTGATCAGCGCGTTGACCGCCAGCACGCCGCGGTAGGCCGTCACCGGGTTATGGATGAACCAGAAGACCGGCGTGATCAGCAGCGGGTAGCCGCCCTGATACAGCGTCGAGTAGGAGAAGTCCGCGGTCGGCCCGCCCGCCAGGACCCGCGCCGCGATCAGGTACGCGGACTCGTCGGGATTGGCCAGCGGCACGGTCTGGGCGCGGCTGAACCAGACCCGCAGCGCCACCAGCACCAGCCAGCCCGCCCCGACCAGGAGCCCCCAGCGCCTGGCCGACCGCCGTGCGGCGGTTCCCCCCTCGGCGGTCTCCCCGTCGGCGGGCACCTCGGCGCCGACGCCGGCCGGCCGCGCCGCGGCGAGATCGCCGCGTTCCGTAGCACCGGACGTACTGAGCAGGCGTGCCAAGGCAGCTGCCTTCCGTGTTCAGCGGGTGTGGCCCGGCCTTGGCCCCGGGGTGTCTGAGTGTATGCCCACCACGCGCATGCCTGAGGGATGCGGCTGCTGCGCGCTTATCCAGACTGGCCGCTGCGGCTGTGAAGACGGTTGGCGGATTATGTGTCTGCGCTAAGAACTTCCTGGCCGCCCTGCTCCGGGCCGAGCCGGCCTCCGGAGTCCGGCGGCGGGTGTAGCATCGACCGGGCGTCAGCCTCCCGGCGTGCGGGCGGCGGCTCGCCTGGGAGGAGAAGCACCCCATGCCGGGCACCAGGGATACTCGCATCATCGGCTACGAGCCGCTGCTGTCTCCGGCGGCGCTGCTCGATGAGCTGCCGCTGAACGATCAGGCCGCGGGGACGGTTGAGCGCACCCGCGCCGAAGTCCGTGCCGTGCTTGACGACGCGGATGACCGCCTGCTGGTCATCGCCGGGCCGTGCTCGGTCCACGATCCGGCCGCCGCGCTGGACTACGCCGGCCGCCTGGCCGCCCTCCGCGACACGTACTCCGCCGACCTGCTGGTCGTGATGCGGGTCTACTTCGAGAAGCCGCGTACGGTGACCGGCTGGAAGGGCCTGATCAACGACCCCGGCATGGATAGCGGTCATGACGTGCACCGCGGCCTGCGGGTCGCGCGCCGGCTCCTGCTCGACATCGTGACGCTCGGCGTGCCGGTGGGCTGCGAATGGCTGGACCCGATCACGCCGCAGTACATCGCGGACGCCGTGACCTGGGGCGCGATCGGCGCCCGGACCACCGAGAGCCAGGTCCACCGCCAGCTCGCCTCGGGCCTGTCCATGCCGGTCGGGTTCAAGAACGGCACCGACGGCGACGTGCAGGTGGCGGTGGACGCGTGCCGGGCTTCGGCCGCCGGGCACACGTTCTTCGGCGTGACCGAGCACGGCGCGGCCGCGGTCGTGACCACGGCCGGGAACCCGGACACGCACGTGATCTTGCGCGGCGGCCGCGGCGGTCCGAACTACGAGGCCAGCCACGTGGCCAAGGCGCTGGACCTGATCACCGGCTCCGGCCTGCCGCGCAGGCTGATGGTGGACGCCAGCCACGGCAACAGCGGCAAGGACCACCGCCGCCAGCCGCTGGTCGCGGCGGCCATCGCCGAGCAGGTGGCCGCCGGGGAACGCGGCCTGACCGGCGTGATGCTGGAGAGCTTCCTGCGCGAGGGCAGGCAGGAGCCCGGCCCCCCGCAGACCCTTACCTACGGCCAGAGCGTCACCGACGCCTGCATGGACATCGACATGACCGCCGCCGTACTGGACGGCCTGGCCGCCGCCGTCCGCTCCCGCCGTAGCTCGTTATCCCGAACGGCCCGCTGAACCCGGATCTGCCGCGCTGCCGGCGCGGGTCAGCCGACCTTGGGCAACCCGGCGATGGCGGCGTCGATGCGCTCCTGCGGCAGCTCGAAGTCGGTCATCTCGCCGGACAGGTATTTCTCGTAGGCGGCCATGTCGAAGTGCCCGTGGCCGCACAGCGCGGTCAGGATCACCTTCGGCTCGCCTGATTCGGCGCACCGCTTGGCCTCCTCTATGGCGGCCGCCAGCGCGTGCGTCGGCTCCGGCGCCGGGATGATGCCCTCGGTCCGGGCGAACGTCAGCGCGGCGGCGAAGCACTCCCGCTGCGGCTTGGCCACCGCCTCGAATAGGCCGAGGTCGTACATGTGCGACAGCAGCGGCGACATGCCGTGGTAACGCAGCCCGCCGGCGTGGACCGGATCCGGGATGAACTCGTGCCCGAGGGTGTGCATCTTCAGCAGCGGCGTGAAGCCGGCCGTGTCGCCGAAGTCGTACGCGTACACCCCGCGGGTGAACGACGGGCAGGCCTCGGGCTCGACCGCGCGGAACACCGGGTTCCCCCGGCCGGCCAGCTTCTCCCGCAGGAACGGCAGGAACAGCCCGGCGAAGTTGGACCCGCCGCCGGTGCAGCCGACGATCAGGTCCGGCATGTCCTCCCCGGCCGCGTCGAACTGCTTGATCGCCTCCTGGCCGATCACCGTCTGGTGCATCAGCACATGGTTGAGCACGCTGCCCAGCGCGTACCGGGTCTCGGCGCTGCCGCCGGCCGCCTCGACCGCCTCGCTGATGGCGATGCCCAGGCTGCCCGGCGAGTCCGGGTCGGCGGCCAGGATGTCCGCGCCCGCCTTGGTGGCCCGCGACGGGCTGGGGTGCACGGTCGCGCCCCAGGTCTCCATCATCGTGCGGCGGTACGGCTTCTGGTCGTAGGACGCGCGGACCATCCAGACCTCGCAGTCGATGCCGAACTGCGAGCAGGCAAACGCCAGCGCGCTGCCCCACTGGCCGGCGCCGGTCTCGGTGGTGAGCCGCTTGGTGCCCTCGGCCGCGTTGTAAAACGCCTGCGGGACCGCGGTGTTCGGCTTGTGCGACCCGGCCGGGGACACCCCCTCGTACTTGTAGTAGATCCGCGCCGGGGTGTTCAGCGCCTTCTCCAGCCGCCGCGCCCGGTACAGCGGCGTCGGCCGCCACAGCCGGTACACGTCGAGCACTTCGGCGGGAATGTCGATGAAGCGGTCGGTCGCCACCTCCTGGCGGATGAGCTCCATCGGGAACAGCGGCGCGAGGTCCGCCGGGCCGATCGGCTGGAGCGTCCCCGGGTGCAGTGGCGGAGGCTGCGGCGAGGGCAGGTCGGGAACCACGTTGTACCACTGGCGCGGGATCTCGGACTCATCCAGGGTGATCTTGGTGCGCTCGTCCATGACTGCCTCCTCCTGCGAATACCTCTCCCGCACCCTAAGCCCTGAACAGCCTCTATGGCACCCCAGGACCCCCGCATTGATACCAGGGCGTTGACATAAGAATAATGTCGTTATTACAGTAACAACATTATGTCACCTCGGCTGAGCAGGGCGGAGCAGTCTGAGCGCAACCGTGCGGTGCTGCTGGCGGCCGCGCGCAGGGTGTTCGTGGACCGGGGCTATCACGGCGCCTCGGTGGAGCAGATTGCTGACGCGGCAGGCTTTTCGACCGGTGTGGTGTATTCGCAGTTCGGCGGCAAGGCGGACCTGTTCCTGGCGCTGCTGGAGGCGAGGATCTCCGAACGCGCGGACGGCAACGCGCGGGCGGTCGAGGGCCTGGCCGGGGGTGAGGGCATCGCCCGGCTGCTGGAGCACGCCACCAGCGTGGACCGGGCCGAGCCGGAGTGGGGGCTGCTGGTCATCGAGTTCCGGGTCCTTGCCGCGCGTGACCCTGAGCTAGGTCGCCGGTACGCGGCCGTCCACCAGCACACCCTGGCCGGGATGGAGCGCGCGGTCACCGGCCTGTACCAGCGGGCAGGCGAGCCGCCGCCGCTGCCGCCTGCCGATCTCGCGCGCCTGCTGGTCGCGGTCGGCGCCGGCGCCCGGCTCGAGCAGGCGGCCGAGCCGGACTCAACCCCGGCCGCCCTGCTGGCGGTGCAGCTCGCCCGGCTCATCGCCGGGCGCCCCGCTAGCTCAGCGTCCGTACCCGGCGGGAAGGAAACCCATGACCACGATCACCGATAGCACCCTCGGCGCCCTGCGCGCACGCTTCGGGCGGGGGCTGGCCAGCCGCCTGCCGGAGCACATCGGCCGATTGGGCTGGGATGCCCGGCAGCTGGCCGACCACCAGGGCGAGCAGCTGCGGGCGCTGCTGGCCTGCGCGCTGGAGCGTTCCCCGTTCCACGCCCGGCGCTTGGCCGGGATCGACCCGGGGCGGTTCGAACCAGGCCAGCTGGCCGAGCTGCCGGTGATGACCAAACAGCAGATGATGGCGAGCTTCGACGAGCTGCTCACTGACCGCCGCGTGACGCGCGCCCGGGCCGAGCAGCAGCTGGCGGCGCACGCTCATGAGCCCGGCCTGCTTGACGGCCGGTATGTCTGCCTGGCCTCAGGCGGCAGCTCGGGCGTACGCGGGGTGTTCGTCCAGACCGCCGACGAATACACCGAATTCGCCGCGTCCGTCCTGCGGCCCGCCATGGCCCCGGTGTTCGCCGCCGGCGGCCCGCCGCCCGGCGGCGTGCCGGTCACCATCGTCGCGGCTGCCTCGCCCATCCACTCCAGCGGCTTTGCCGCCGCTGCCGCCCGCGGTTACCCCGTGCGGATGACCGGCGTTCCCGCGACGCTCCCGGTCCGGGAGATCGTGCGGCGCCTGAACGAGGCGCCGCCGGCGGTGCTGCTCGCGCACACCTCCACGCTTGTCCTGCTGGCCGGCGAGCAGCACGCTGGCCGCCTGCGAATCTCCCCGCGCATGATCACCGCGATCAGCGAGCTGCTGACCGACGAGGACCGCGAGGCGATCGGCGGGGCGTTCGGCGTACCGCCGGTCAGCCAGTTCGTCTCGACCGAGGGGCTGGCCGGGTGCACCCGGCCAGGAGATGCCGTGATGCGATTCGCCACGGACATGTGCATCGTCGAACTCGTCGACGCCCGCAACCGGCCCGTCGCCGACGGCACGACATCGGCCAAGGTGCTGGTGACCAACCTGCACAACCGCACTCAGCCGCTGATCCGCTATGAGCTCACCGACCGCTTTCTCCGCCACCCGGCCGGCGGCGACCCGTACCTGCGCGCCGCCGTCGAAGGACGCGCGGATGAGATATTCCGCTACGGTACCGTCACCATCGACCCACTCGTGATACGAACAGTAATGGTAAAGACGCCGGGCGTAATCGAATATCAGGTCCGCCAGACCGATCATGGCATCGACGCCGCGGTCGTCGCCGACGGCGCGCTGGACCGTCCGGCGCTCGCGTCCTCGCTCCGGCACAGCCTGCACGCCGCGGGCCTGCACGAGCCGCATGTGGACGTGCACGAGGTGGCCGGCATCGCCCGCCATCCGCAGACCGGCAAGACCCGCCGCTTCATTGCCCGGTGACAGCGGCCATGCCCGACTACAAACTCCAGGCCCGAGCGTTCTGGGCTGAGCTGTTCAACGCTCACGACCTCCGGAATGTCCGCGGCTACTTCGCGCCGGAATTCGTCAACCACAACGCGCGGCCCGGCACCCCCGACGGCCCCGAAGGCGCCGGGCAGGTCTTCAGCCGGCTGTGGGCGGGATGCCCCGACATGCACTTCGACCCGCAGGAGATGGTCGCAGAAGGCAGCAAGGTCGTCTGCATCGGCATGATGACTGGCACCCACGACGGCCCATTCCACGGCCTACCCGCCACGCACCGCCCCATCGCCGCCCGGCAGATCCACGTACTGACCTTCAACGACACCGGCCTGATCACCGAGCACCTGGCCGTGCGCGACGACATCGCCGTACTCAGGCAGCTCGGCGCGCTGCCCCACGACCCCGCCCTGCGCAGCCCGCCTGATACCGCCGCCACAAGGCCCGCCAGCACCAGTCCCACAAAAGCGCGAGGCAAGATCGTGGATCGTTACTGCCCGCCCGCGGGCAGTAACGATCCACGATAACGAGGGCCCGTCCGGGATCCGGGGCTGCACCCGCACCCCGGGACTCAGGCCACGAGCGTCTTCACGGCGGCGGCCAGGTCGGTCATCGCCTTCTTCGCGTCGGCGAAGTACATGCTGGTCTTGGGGTCGTAGTACAGGTCGTTGTCCAGGCCGGCGTAGCCGCGGCCCATCGAGCGCTTGACCACGATGATCGACTTGGCCTTGTCCACGTCGAGGATGGGCATGCCGGAGATCTCGTTACCTGGGCGGCGGGCCGCCGGGTTGGTCACGTCGTTGGCCCCGACGACCAGGGCCACGTCGGTGCGCGGGAACTCCGGGTTGATCTCGTCCATCTCCCTGAGCTGCGGATACGGTACGTTCGCCTCGGCCAGCAGCACGTTCATGTGGCCGGGCATCCGGCCTGCCACCGGGTGGATGGCGTAACTGACCTCGACGCCGCGGTCCTCCAGCAGCTTGGCCAGCTCAGCCGCGCCGTACTGGGCCTGCGCGGCGGCCAGGCCATAGCCCGGCACGATGACCACCTTGGACGCGTAGGCGAGCTGGATCGCCGCGTCGTCGGCGGCGATCGCGCGGACCTGGGCGTCGACCGGGCCGCCGATGGCCACAGCGCTGTCCCCGGTGCCGAACCCGCCCACGATGATGTTGGTCAGCGACCGGTTCATCGCGTCGGCCATCAGCTTGGTCAGGATGCTTCCCGACGCGCCCACCAGCGCGCCGGCCACGATCAGCGCCCAGTTGCCGATGACGAAGCCGGCCATCGCCACCGCCGTGCCGGTGAACGCGTTCAGCAGCGAGATCACCACCGGCATGTCCGCGCCGCCGATCGGCAGCACCATCATGACCCCGAACGCCAGCGCCGCCAGCACCAGGATGAGCAGCCCGGGCAGGCTGGCCGTGGTGAACAGGAACGCCGCCGTGCCGACCGCGACGACGGCCAGGGCGACGTTGAGCAGGCGGCCGCCCTTGAAGATCAGCGGCTGGCTGGGGATGAAGCCCTGCAGCTTGCCCGCCGCGATGATCGAGCCGGAGAACGTCACCGACCCGATGAGCACGTCGAGCACGGTGAACACGGTGGTGGTGCCGAGCACCCCGCCGGCGTGCGACTCAGCGTCGTAGTAGGCGTAGATCGCCACCAGCGCGGCGGCGCCGCCGCCGACCGAGTTGAACGCGGATACCAGCTGCGGCATGGCGGTCATCTGGACCGAACGGGCCGCGTACAGCCCAATCGCGGAGCCGATCAGCGCGCCGGCGATCAGGACGATCCAGCCGGTCGTAGTGACCGTGCCGTCGTGGATCATCAGCGTGAGCGTGGCGATGCCCGCGATGATCATGCCCGTCATTGACACCTGGTTGCCGCGTCGCGCGGTGGCCGGGCTGTTCATCAGGTGCAGGCCGACCACGAACAGCGCCGCGGCCAGCACGTAGACGAGCTGGATGTACCCGGTGAACCCGCTCATGCGGCGTCTCCCGACTGGGGCTTGCTGGTCTTGCGCAGCAGGCCGCGCACGCCTCGGTGGCCGTTGAGCGCCTCCGGGCCCCCTGGTGATGCCTGCGGGAGCGCCTCCGGCGCTGCATGCGGGAGCGCCTCCGGCGCCCTGCGCCGGAACATCTTCAGCATCCGCTCGGTCACCACGTACCCGCCAACCACGTTGGCGGAGGCGAAGACCGCGGCCACGAACGCGAGGATGTAGCCGACCACGGTGTGCGCGGTCACCCCGATCAGCAGGGCGCCGACCAGCACGATGCCGTGGATGGAGTTGGTCGCCGACATCAGCGGCGTGTGCAAGGTGGCCGGGACCTTCCCGATCACCTCGATGCCGACCAGCAGCGCCAGGATGAAGATGGTCAGGTCAGTCAGTAGTGCCGTCGACATCGGCGGCGCCTCCCTTGGTGAGCTCTTGCGCAGGTAGCAGGCGGGCCACGGCCTCGTGCACGACCTTGCCGTCATGCGCGATCACCACGCCCGCCTGAATCTCGTCGGTGGTGTCGATGGCCAGCGCTCCGTCGGAAGTCAGCTGCAGCAGCAGGGCCGAGATATTGCGTGAGTACGCGTTCGAGGCCGCCGTCGGCACGGTGGCCGGCAGGTTGTCGGCTCCGATGATGGTGACGCCATTGCCGGTGACGACGGTCTCGCCGGGCCGCGATCCGGTCACGTTCCCGCCCAGCGCGCTGGCGCCCATGTCCACGATGACCGAGCCGGGCCCCATCGCCTTGAGCGTGTCGTCGGTGACCAGCAGCGGCGGCCTGCGCCCCGGGACCTGGGCGGTGGTGATCACTACGTCGTGCCGGGCGATGTGGCCGGTCAGCTCCTCTTGCTGGGCCGCCCGCTCCTCGGGCGTCAGCTCGCGGGCGTAGCCGCCTTCCCCGGCCGCGCCGCCGACCGAGGTCAGCTCGACGAACGAGGCACCGAGCGACTCCACTTCGCCCTTGGCGGCGGGCCGGACGTCGTAGCCGCTCACGACCGCACCCAGCCTCTTGGCCGTGCCGATCGCCTGCAAGCCGGCCACGCCCGCGCCGAGGACGAGAACCTTGGCGGGCCGGGCGGTACCCGCCGCGGTGATCAGCAGCGGAAAGAACCGGCCGAACGCCTCCGCAGCGACCAGCGCGGCCTTGTAGCCGGCCACATTCGCCTGGGAGGTGAGCGCGTCCATCCCCTGCGCCCGGGACAGGGTACGTGGCAGGCCATCCAGGCTGATCGCGGTCACGCCCCGGGCGGCCAGCGCGGCGGCCAGTTCCGGGTCGGTGAGCGGGGCCAGCATGCCGATGATCGCCTGGCCCGTGCCGAGCTGTCCCATCATGACGGCAGACGGCTTGGTCACGGTCAGGATGACGTCGGCCGCCGCGAACAGCTCAGCGGTGCCCACGATGGCCGCGCCCGCCTCGGCATACGCCGAGTCGCTCAGCCAGGCGCTCTCACCCGCTCCGCGCTCGACCAGCACCTCGATCCCGGCCGCCCGGAGCTTGGCCACCGCCTCCGGCACCAGGGCCACGCGGCGCTCGCCTGGCGCAGTCTCCTTGACGACACCTGCCTTCATAGTGCTGACCTCGTATCCATTTCCCGTAGCGGCCAGGTCCTGCGGTCCTTGACAATATCCATCATGCCGCCAGGCAGGAAGGGCCCTGCGCCGCCCCCTGACGGGCCTCGGGCCTCTGGCGTCGCAGCCGCCCCAATACTCGGCCCCAATACTCGGCCCTCGGTACTCAGCCCTCAGTACTCAGCCCTCAATACTCGGCCCGGAGCAGGCGGCTGATCCTGTCGCCGGCGGCGACGACGGCGCCTGCGTGCAGGCGGCCGGGGGAGCGGGTCAGGCGCTCGATCGGGCCGGATACCGAGACCGCGGCGATGACCCGGCCGCCCGGGCCGCGCACCGGCGCGGACACCGAGGCGACGCCGGGCTCGCGCTCGGCGGCGGTGGCCGCCCAGCCGCGGCGGCGTACCTGGGCCAGCGTGGCCGCGGTGAATTTCGCGCCGCGCAGCCCCCGGTGCATGCGGCTGCCTTCTTCCCAGGCCAGCAGCACCTGGGCCGCCGAGCCCGCGGTCATCGGCAGCGCCGCGCCGACCGGGACGGTGTCCCGCAGCCCGCTGGCCCGTTCGGCGGCGGCCACGCACAGGCGGGTGTCGGCATGCGGCCGGTAGAGCTGGGCGCTTTCCCCGGTGATCTCCCTGAGCTGCGCCAAGATGGGCTGCGCGATGGCCAGCAGCCGGTCCTCCCCGGCCGCGGCGGCCAGCTCGCCGATCCGCGGGCCGAGGACGAACCGGCCCTGCGTGTCCCGGGCCAGCATGCGGTGCGCCTCGAGCGCGACCGCGATCCGGTGCGCGGTCGGGCGGGCCAGACCGGTCGCCTTGACCAGCTGTGCCAGCGAGGCCGGGCCGCTCTCCAGGGCGGACAGGACAGAAACAGTCTTGTCGAGGACGCCAACTCCGCTAGAGTTGTTCATGTAATGAATATTGCCGTCTCGGAATGCGAGACGCAAGCGAAGGGAGACGGCGCGATGGGCCGTACGCTCGCTGAGAAAATCTGGGACGCCCACGTGGTGCGCAGCGCGGCAGGTGAGCCTGACCTGCTGTACATCGACCTCCACCTGGTCCACGAGGTGACCAGCCCGCAGGCCTTCGACGGCCTGAGGGCGGCCAGCCGCAAGGTGCGCCGCCCCGACCTGACCATCGCGACCGAGGACCACAACGTGCCGACCACCGGCATCACCGGCCCCGGCGTTCCGCTGTTCGGCCCGGGCAGCCCGGTGACCGACCCGGTGTCGCGCACGCAGGTCGAGGCGCTGCGCAAGAACTGCGCCGAGTTCGGCATCCGGCTGCACCCCATGGGCGACGCCGGCCAGGGCATCGTGCACGTGATCGGCCCGCAGCTCGGGCTCACCCAGCCCGGTCTGACGATCGTCTGCGGCGACTCGCACACCTCTACCCACGGTGCGCTGGGCGCCCTGGCTTTCGGCATCGGGACCAGCGAGGTCGAGCACGTGCTGGCCACCCAGACGCTGCCCCAGCTGCGGCCCAAGACGATGGCCATCACCGTGAACGGCACGCTGCCCGACGGGGTGGCGCCCAAGGACCTGATCCTGGCCATCATCGCCAAGATCGGCACCGGCGGCGGCCAGGGCTACGTGATCGAGTACCGCGGTTCCGCGGTCCGCGCGCTGTCCATGGAGGGCCGCCTGACCGTCTGCAACATGTCCATCGAGGCCGGCGCGCGGGCCGGCCTGGTCGCCCCGGACGACGTGACGTTCGCCTACCTGGAGGGGCGCCCCCACGCGCCGTCCGGTGCCGCCTGGGAGACTGCGCTCGACTACTGGCGCGCGCTGCCCACTGACGACGACGCGGCCTTCGACCACGAGGTGACGCTCGACGCCGCGACGCTGACCCCGTACGTGACCTGGGGCACCAACCCCGGCCAGGCCCTGCCGCTCGGCGCCTCCGTACCCGACCCCAGCTCGTACGCCGACCCGGACGAGCGGGCCGCCGCCGAGCGCGCGCTGACCTACATGGACCTGCAGCCCGGCACCGCGCTGCGCGACGTCACTGTCGACACGGTCTTCCTCGGCTCGTGCACCAACGGCAGGCTCGAGGACCTGCGTGCCGCCGCCGAGGTGCTGCGTGGCCGCAAGGTCGCGCCGAACATCACGATGCTGGTCGTGCCGGGGTCCATGCAGGTGCGGGCCCAGGCCGAGCAGGAGGGCTTGGACGCGGTGTTCACCGCGGCCGGCGCCGAATGGCGCGCGGCCGGCTGCTCGATGTGCCTGGGCATGAACCCGGACAAGCTCGCCCCCGGCGAGCGCAGCGCCTCCACCTCCAACCGCAACTTCGAGGGCCGCCAGGGCAAGGGCGGGCGCACCCATCTGGTCTCGCCCGCGGTGGCCGCCGCCACCGCCGTGACCGGCCACCTTGCCGCTCCCGCCGACCTGTGAGAAGGAGACAGCTTCGATGGAACCGTTCGTCACCCACACCGGCCACGCGCTGCCGCTGCGGCGCACCAACGTGGACACCGACCAGATCATCCCGGCCGAGTACCTCAAGCGCGTGAGCCGGATCGGGTTCGGCGACGGGCTGTTCGCCGCCTGGCGCGAGGACCCGGCCTTCGTGCTCAACCAGCCGCAGTACACCGGCGCGACGATCCTGGTCGCCGGGACCGACTTCGGCATCGGGTCGTCCCGCGAGCACGCGGTCTGGGCGCTCACCGACTACGGCTTCCGCGTCGTGATCGCCCCCCGGTTCGGCGACATCTTCCGCAGCAACGCGACGAAGGCCGGCCTGCTGCCGGTGATCCTGCCCGAGGGGATCGTGGTCGCACTGCAGGATGCCGTCGAGGCCGATCCGGGCACGCAGATCACCGTCGACCTGGGCGGCCGCGTCGTGCTGGCCGAGGCGGCGGGAATCAAGTCCCCCTTCGACCTCGACGATTACACCCGCTGGCGCCTGATGGAGGGACTCGACGACATCGGCCTGACCCTCCGCTACACCGACGAGATCACCGCCTTCGAGCAAGCCCGCCCCGCCTGGCTCCCCGTCACCGCCTGACCCGCCCAAGCTCACGTCCCGGTCCCCGTCCTAGCGCGACCACCTGCTCCCGCCTGTCACCACCCGCGGTTCCGGTTACACCCGGCTCGGTAGACCATTGGTGCAGCGGCTTGCTGCTGGTCAGGGTCCTCACTGCAGGCGGGAGCGGCGTCGGCGAGCGCTGCGGACGGCGGTCGGCCGTGGTACAGCGCTCACCGCTGGCCCAATGCTCGATTTAACGTCGGCTATATCCCGTTATGCCTAAACTTCACATTGAGACATAACGGGACACTGACCATGATCATGGGTCGTTTCGGTCTCTGGGCGGCCGTTTTGGCCCATGATCATGAAACAGCCCGAGCGGAGGGCCCTTCTTAGATTTCTACCCTTCGGCTATTACCGGCTCAACGGTCCATCGAACCGGTACGGGGAGCGCCGGGCCGGCTTCCAGGTAGCGCGCCGGCGCTTATGGCTGCGGACGACCGCGGAAAGTAGCGCCAACCGGGCATTTGGCCGCCGCCCGGGTGTGATCTTGCCCGACACGAGGCCCAATGTGGCCGAGGTTATTGTGCGACCGCGCGGGATGGCCTACTTTCGGGCAGGTCAGAAGGTCGCGATCTCGTATCGGAGCCCACGCGGCCTGTGGGGGAAGCGCAGGAGTTGACTATGAACAAGCGTGATCTGATCGACGCGATCTCGGGGCGACTGGGGGACAAGAAGTCCGCGACCGAAGCGGTGAACGCTGTCCTGGAGGCCATCCAGTCGGCCGTCGCGAACGGCGACAAGGTGGCCATCACGGGGTTCGGCGTATTCGAGAAGAGCGAGCGTCCCGCTCGCACCGCCCGTAACCCGGCCACCGGGGCCACCATCGAGGTGCCCGAGTCCTCGGTGCCGAAGTTCCGTCCCGGCGCCGATTTCAAGGCCCTTGTCAATGCCGGACCCAAGAAGACCGCCAGGAAGTAGCCCGCCTCCGGCCGGTCCCGTGCTCGTGGCCAGTCCCCGCCGGACTGGCCACGACGCCGGACTGGCCACGACGGGGGACAGGCCACGACGCCGAACTGGCCACGATGAGGGGGACAGGCCACGATCATGGCCGCCAGGCGGGCCCGGGGCGCTTGCGCAGCGCCGTGGTGATGATCCGGTCGAAGAGCTCAGGCAGCGGCAGGCCACTGGCCACCCACATCAGCGGGAACCCCGAGGCGGGCGTCATCCCCGGCATCGTGTTGATCTCGTTGAACAGGACCTTCCCGGCCGGGGTGTAGAAGAAGTCGACCCGGGCCAGGCCCTCGCAGGAGATCGCGTCGAAGGCCGCGCAGGCTAGTCTCCTGACCTCGGCGGTGGCCTCGGCCGGGATCGGCGCCGGGATCCGCATCGTCGTCCGGGAGGCCAGATACTTGGCCTGGAAGTCGTAGAAAGGCGCGTCCGGGTCCACCACCACCTGGCCGGGCAGGCTCGCTTCTGGCGGGCCGCCTTCGAGGCCCTCGAGCACCGCGCACTCGACCTCGATCCCGTCCACCGCCGCTTCCACCAGCACCTTGGTGTCGAACGCCCGCGCGGCCTCCACCGCCGACTCCAGCTCGGCCGCGTCCGTCACCCGCGAGATCCCGACGCTCGACCCGCCGCGGGCCGGCTTGACGAACACCGGCCAGCCCAGCTCGGCGATCTCGTCCATGACCCGCTTACGCTCGCCCACGCCGCCCGAACCGCCGACGCCACCCGACCGCCCACGCCAGCAACACCGCCCACGCCGCCCACGCCGCCCGGACCGCCCACGCCGCCACACCGCCCACGCCGCACAGCCAGTCGCGTTCACGCACCACCACGTACCGCCCGACCGGCAGCCCGCGCGCGGACATGATCAGCTTCATGTATTCCTTGTCCATGCCGGCCGCGCTGGCGAACACCCCCGCGCCCGCGTACCGGCTGCCGGTCATCTCCAGCAGTCCTTGGAGCGTCCCGTCCTCGCCGAACGTCCCGTGCAGCAGCGGCAGCACCACGTCTACCTCGCCCAGGTCGCGCGGCACCTCACCCGGGGCAGACACCGACAGTACGCCGCCGGCCCGTGGCGTGATCTCCGCCCCGGGCAGCGCCACCGACTCCACCGAGGGCTCCGACGCGGCCGATAGCGCCAGCCGGCCCGGGTCGCCCGAGGTGAGCACCCAGCGCCCGTCGGTGGCGATGCCGATGGGCAGCACGTCGTAGCGGTCCCGGTCGATGGCCGAGAGCACCAGCCCCGCGCTCGCGCAGGACACGGCGTGTTCTTCGCTGCGGCCGCCGAACACCACGGCCACCCGGATCTTCCCCGTCACCCCGACCTCCCGAGCACAGCGAGCCGACAGTACATGCAGTCAGATACAGACGACCCGGGCCAGCACCACCACCAGGCCTAGGGCCTGCTGAGGGCCTCCAGGGCCACGTACGCGTCGGAGATGAGGTCCTCGGGGTCCTCAAGGCCGATGGAGAAGCGTACCGCTCCCGGGTCGATGCCGCCGGCCGCTAGCGCGCGGTCGTCGAGCTGGCGGTGCGTGGTGGAGGCCACGTGGCTCACCACCGTGTGCGTCCCCCCCAGTGACGTAGCCACCTCGGCCAGCCGGAGCTTGTCGGCCAGGGCCATGCCCGCGTCCCGGCCGCCGTGCGGGGTCACGGTGACGATCGCGCCGAACCGCACGCCCTCGGGGCCGGAGTCAAACAGACGTCGCGCCACCTGGTGCCCGGGATGCTCGGGCAGCCCCGGGTAGTCGATCTTCAGCACGGTCGGGTGCCGGGACAGCGCCGCGGCGAACACCGACGCGGTCGAGCAGGCCCGCCGGACCCGCAGCGGCAGCGTCTCCAGGCCGCGCCGGAGCAGGAACGCCTCGTCCGGGGCCAGGGAGCCGCCCGTGTCGATCCGGATGCTGCGGATGTTGCTGATCAGCTCGATGCGCCCGGTGACCACCCCGCCGGTGACGTCGGAGTGCCCGCCGATGTACTTGGTCGCGGAGTGGATCACCAGGTCAGCGCCGTGCTCCAGCGGGCGGCAGATCACCGGCGGGGCCAGGGTGGAGTCGACCACCAGCAGCGCCCCGGCGTCGTGCGCGATGTCGGCCAGGGCGCGCAGGTCGGCCACCGCGGTGGTGGGGTTGGCGATCGTCTCGGCGTACACGATCCTGGTCGTCGGCCGGATCGCCGCCCGGACCTGGTCGGTGTCGGTGATGTCGACGAAGTCCGTTTCCACCCCGAACCGGGACGCGACGTTGCGCAGGAAGGAGTAGGTCCCGCCGTACACCGCGGCGGACGCGACGATATGCGCTCCGGTCCGGGCGAAGGTCCAGAACACCCCGCTGATCGCCGCCATGCCCGACGCGAACGCCTGGGCCGCGGGCCACCGCGGCAGGTTGACGCCCTCCAGCGCGGCCACCGCCCGGGCGAACGCGTCGACGGTGGGGTTGTCGATGCGGCTGTAGCTGTAGCCGGGCATCTCGTCGTTCAGTACGGCGCGGTACTCCTCCGAGGAGCCGAACGAGAACGCCGCGGTCCGGTACACCGGGGTGCCCAGCGGCTGCTGCGACGGCGCCGGCGGGGCCGGGAGATGCACCGCACGCGTGTTCTCCCCGGTCTGCTTGCGCACTATGTCCACGCTGAACTCCTCATGGCCCGTACCACTCCGGTTTGGCTGACCGTGACGCTAGCATCGACGCGGCCGCCTCGACGGACAGTCCGTCCCGCATGACCGCCGCCACGACCTCGGTGATGGGCATCTCCACCCCGCTGGACCGGGCCAGCTCGAGCACCGGCTCGCACGAGGCTACGCCCTCGGCGGTGGCGTTCAGCGCCGCGGCCTGCGCCACCGACATGCCCCGGCCCAGGTTCTCACCGAACGTCCGGTTCCGTGACAGCGCCGACATGCACGTGGCCGCCAGGTCACCCATCCCGGCCAGGCCCGCGAACGTCTGCGGCTGCGCGCCCAGCGCCGAGCCCAGCCGGGCCATCTCGGCCAGCCCGCGGGTCATCAGCGCGGCCCTGGTGTTGTCGCCCTGCCCGATCGCGACCGCGACGCCGATCGCGATGGCGATGATGTTCTTGACCGCCCCGCCGAGCTCGCACCCGATCACGTCGGAGTTCGTGTACGGCCGGAAGTACGGCGTGTGGCAGGCGGCCTGCAAGGCCTGCGCGCCCTCGGCGCGCGCGCAGGCCACCACCGTGGCGGCGAACTGCCGCCGGATGATCTCGCGCGCCAGGTTCGGCCCGGACACCACGGCCACCCGCCCGGGGTCCGCGCCGGCCACCTCGCTGATGACCTCGCTCATCCGCAGGCACGTGCCGTGCTCGATCCCCTTGATCAAGCTGACCAGCATCGCGCCGGGCGGGATCAGCGGCGCCCAGGCCACCAGGTTGGCCCGCAGCGACTGCGCCGGCACGGCGAAGGCCACGATGTCCGCGCCGGCCAGCGCCGCGGCCGCGTCGCAGGTCGCCTCCAGGGCGGGCGTCAGCGCGATGCCGGGCAGGTAGTCCGGGTTCTCGTGCAGCTCGCGCAGCGCCTTGGCCAGCTCGGCCCGGCGGCTGTACAGCACGGTGGAGGTCCCGGCGTCGCAGAGCACCTGCGCGAATGTGGTCCCCCACGAGCCGGCCCCCATGACCGCCGCCCTCATGCCGGGCCGGGCTCCACGGCCGGGCCGGGCTCCACGGCCGGGCCGGGCTCCACAGCCGGGCCGGGCTCCACGGCCGGGACCCGGGCGCCCACGGCGGGATCCCAGACGCCGGCGGGGGGCGTTTCCTGCCTGATCTGCGCCAGCAGCCCGGTGATGTCGGCCATGATGGCGGCCGTGGCGGCCCGCAGCGTGCTGCCGGCCAGCCGCTGGCCCGCGTAGGCGGACAGGTCCACCGCCGGCCCGGCGGCCATCTGGACGGTCTTGCGCGGCCACAGCCGGGGCTTCTTCGACCCGTAGGGCAGAATGTCCTGCGCCCCCCAGTGCGCGACCGGGATGACCGGCGCGCCGGTGCTCAGCGCGAGCCGGGCCACGCCGGTCTTGGCCACCATCGGCCACAGGTCCGGGTCGCGGGTCGCGGTCCCTTCCGGGTAGACGATCACGCACGCGCCGCCCGCCAGGGCCCGCTCGGCCTGCTTCAGGACCAGGCCGGCGTCGCCTCGGCCCCGGTACACCGGCAGCTGGCCCAGCTTGAACATCAGCGGCCCGATGACCTTCACCTCGAAGATGGCCGACTTGATCATGAACACCGGGTACCGGTGCCCGTAGGCGTCGCTGAACAGGGCGAGCGTGGGCCAGTCGGCGTAGGACAGGTGGTTGGGAGCCAGGATCACCCCGCCGGTCGGCGGGAAGTTCTCCTGGCCCTGCCACCGGTGGCTGATCGGCAGCCGGAGCCCGGGCCGCAGGATGATCTCGGAGAACCGCCGCCAGGCCGGTGAGTATCCCCACTCGCGGGGGACCGTAGGCTGGTCGACGCTAGTCCCGGTACTCATGCGGTCAGTCTCCTGGTTCAGGTGGTCTGGTGTCGAGGCAGGATCAACTACATGACCGATAGTGCCCTGATCACCTGGTCAGTGCTGATGCCCGTCAAGGTACTCGCCCAGGCCAAGTCCAGGCTCGCCCCGCTGGCCGGGCCGCGCCGCGGCGAGCTGGCCCTCGCGCTGGCCAAGGACACGCTGTCGGTGGTGCTGAAGTGCGAGGCGGCCGCCCGCGTGGTCGTCATCACCGATGACGAGGCGGCGGCGGGCGCGCTGGGCGCGCTGGGCGCGCTGGTGGTCCCCGACGAGCCGCGGGACGGCCTGAACGCCGCGCTGCGGCACGGCGCCGCGTACGCCGCGCCGCGGTGGCCCGGCGCCGGCCTGGCGGCGCTGTCGGCCGACCTGCCCGCGCTGCGCCCGCTTGAGCTGGCCCGCGCCCTGCGCGCCGCCGCCGCCTGGCCGAACGCGTTCGTGGCCGATGCGGCCGGCGATGGCACGACGCTGTACACCGCGGCGCCGGGCGTGGCGTTCCGGCCCGCATTCGGCGGCGCGTCACGGTCACGGCATGCGGCGGGCGGGGCTGCTGAGCTTGGCCTGGACGACGTGCCAGGCCTGCGCCGGGACGTCGACACGCCCGCTGACCTGCGCGCCGCCGCCGCGCTCGGCCTTGGCCCGCGGACCGCGCCGCTCGCTGCTGAGCTGCTCAGATGTGCACCACAGGGCAGGTGAGTGTCCTGGTGATCCCGGGCACGGCCTGGATGTGCGCGGCGACCAGCCGGCCTAGCTCGTCCACGTTGTCGGCCTGCGCTCGGACGATCACGTCGTACGGGCCGGTGACGTCCTCGGCCAGCGTCACCCCCGTGATCTTCCCGATCAGCGCGGCCACGTCAGAGGCCTTGCCGACTTCGGTCTGGACGAGGATGTACGCCTCCACCATGAGATCCTCCCGGGGCCATTACGGGACGGTTGGCCCCGATGGATCACGCTACCGTAGAGCCATAGACCGGTGATACGCGCGGGAGGCCCCGATCGCTGAGGACGGACAATCGCAGGACGGGCAGCCGCAGGACGAGCGGACCGTGGCCGCGCTGGGTGAATTCGGCCTCATCGCCGAAGTGTCCGCCGTGCTGCGGCCTGACCAGCGGGGGGCGCAAGCCCTGGTCGGGATCGGCGACGACGCGGCAGTCCTGGCCGCCCCCGACGGCCGGGTGGTGGCCAGCACGGATTTCCTGCTCGAAGGGCGGCATTTCCGCCGGGACACCTCCAGCGCGGCCGATGTCGGGGTCAAGGCCGCGGCCCGGAGCCTGATCGACGTCGCGGCCATGGGCGCGGTGCCCACCGGGCTGCTGGTCGCGCTGGCCGCGCCGGGCGACCTGCCCGTCAGCTGGGCCCTCGGCCTGGCCCGGGGACTGGCGCAGGAGTGCGCGCGGGCCGGCGCGAGCGTGGTCGGCGGGGATACCGCCCGCGCCTCGTCGGTCCTGCTGGCCGTCACCGGCCTGGGCGACCTGGGCGGCCGCGCCCCGGTGCTCCGGTCCGGCGCCGTGCCCGGCGACCTGGTCGCGGTGGCCGGCCCGCTCGGCCACGCCGCGGCCGGCCTGGCCCTGCTGTCGGCCGGGATGACGGTCCCCCCGGCGTGGGCGGCCCCGCTGGTCGCCGCCCAGCGGCGCCCGCAACCCCCCTACGACGCCGGTCCCGAGGCCGCCGGCCTGGGCGCCACGGCCATGATCGACATCAGCGACGGCCTGCTCGCCGACCTCGGCCACGTCGCGGCGGCCAGCGGGGTGCTCATCGACGTGGCGTCGGCCCGCCTGAGCCCCGGCGACGCCCTGCTCACCGCGGCGCGTACCGTACGGGCCCATATAGACCTAACGACCCATATAGACCTAACGGACTGTGGTACCAGCCCCGGGCCCGCCAGCGCGCTGGCCTGGGTGCTGACCGGCGGCGAGGATCACGCGCTGGCCGCCACGTTCCCGCCGGGCACGGCGCTGCCGTCCCGGTGGACGGTGATAGGAGATGTCCGGGAAGCCCCCGAGGGCGCCGGTGTCCTGGGCGCCGCTGTCCTGGTCGACGGGCAGGCCTGGGCCGGCCCGGCCGGCTGGGACCACTTCAGCGGGTAACGCGGCCTGCCTTGATGCAGGACGTGCACACGTACAGGCGCTTGGGCGTCCCGCCCACCATAGCGCGGACACGCTGGACGTTCGGGTTCCAGCGGCGGCGGGTGCGGCGGTGTGAGTGCGAGACGTTGTTGCCGAAGCCCGGCCCCTTGCCGCAGATGTCGCAGACGGAAGCCACGGTTCGCTCCATTGTTGAAGGTTGGATCAGGCAGCCGTCGAAGCCTACCTGATGCCCGGCGCGTGCGCGAACCGCTCACGCGGACCGTGCGCACCTTGACACCGGGCCCTCCTATGCTGCCAGGTATGAGCACGCTCCGCGAACCGCTCACCCGGGCGCTGGGCCCCAAAACCGGCCAGGCGCTGGAGAATGCCCTCGGCGTGCCCACGGTCGGTGACCTGCTGCGGCACTACCCGCGGCGCTATTACAGCCGCGGCGAGCTGACCGACCTGTCCTCGCTGCGCGAAGGCGACCACGTCACCGTGCTGGCCCGGGTCGACCAGGCCCGCCTGCTCACCATGCCCAACCGTAATTTCCGCAGCCGGGGCGAGGTCATCATCACCGACGACCGGGCCAAGCTGGTGCTGACCTTCTTCTTCCGGAACCCCCGCGGCGAGCATGGCTTCGGCCGGCTCGTGCCCGGCATGGTGGGCATGTTCGCGGGCACCGTGTCCAGCTACCGCGGCCGGCTCCAGCTGGTCCACCCGGAGTACGAGCTGCTGCCCGGCGCGCCGCCCAACGCGGACCTCACCCCCGAGCTGGCCGCGGAGTTCGCCGCCGAGGTGATCCCGGTCTATGCGGCCACGGCCAAGGTCAGCTCGTGGATCATCGGCAAGTCGATCCAGATCGTCCTGCAGACGCTCGAGGCCGGGGAAGATCCGCTGCCCGAGCCGCTGCGCGCCCGTTACGGGCTGTACGGCCAGGCCGAAGCCCTCCGGGCCATCCACCGGCCGCTCGACTGGCCGGACCGGGACCGGGCCCGGCTGCGCCTGAAGTGGGACGAGGCCTTCGTCCTGCAGACGGCCCTGGCCCAGCGCCGGATGGCCGCCGCCGCCCTGCCGGCCATGCCGCGGCCGCGGGTGGACGGCGGCCTGGCCGGCGAGTTCGACACCAGGCTGCCGTTCACCCTCACCGCGGGCCAGGTGGCGGTGGGCGAGACCATCGCTCACGACCTGGCCTGCGCCTACCCGATGCACCGGCTGCTGCAGGGCGAGGTCGGCTCGGGCAAGACGGTGATCGCGATCCGGGCCATGCTCCAGGTGGTCGACGCGGGCGGCCAGGCCGCCCTGCTGGCCCCGACCGAGGTCCTGGCCCAGCAGCACTACCGTTCGATCACCGACATGCTCGGCCCGCTGGCCCAGGGCGGGCAGCTGGGCGGCGCGGAGCACGCCACCCGCGTGGCCCTGCTGACCGGGTCGGTGGGCGCGGCCGCGCGCCGCGCGGCCCTGTCCGACGTCTTCACCGGCGACGCCGGGATCGTGATCGGCACCCACGCGCTGCTCGAAGAGCGGGTCCAGTTCGCCGATCTCGGCCTGGTGGTCATCGACGAGCAGCACCGGTTCGGCGTGGAGCAGCGGGACGCGCTGCGGGCCAAGGCGGCCGACAACCGGCCGCACGTGCTGGTCATGACGGCCACGCCGATCCCCAGGACGGTGGCCATGACCGTCTACGGCGACCTGGAGACCTCGACCCTGACCGAGCTGCCCGCCGGGCGTTCGGCCATCGCGACCCACGTGGTGCCCGCGGCCGACAAGCCGCACTTCCTCGAGCGGGCCTGGGAGCGGGTCAGGGAGGAGATCAGCCGCGGCCGGCAGGCCTACGTGGTCTGCCCCCGCATCGGCGACGGCCCGGATCCCCACGGCCCGGATCCCGATGCCCCGGATGAGGCCGGCTATCAGGCCGAGGACGATTTCGGCCACGTGGACATGACCGGCGGCATCCCGCGCGGCGTGGTCGCGGGCCGCCGGCAGCCGCTGTCGGTGCTCGACGTGGCCGCGACGCTGGACGCGGGCCCGCTGGCCGGGGTGCGGCTGGGCATCCTGCACGGCAGGCTGCACCCGGACGAGAAGGACCGGGTGATGCGCGAGTTCTCCGCCGGGCAGATCGACGTCCTGGTCGCGACGACCGTGATCGAGGTGGGGGTCGACGTCCCGAACGCCACCGTGATGGTCATCATGGACGCCGAGCGGTTCGGCGTCTCCCAGCTCCACCAGCTGCGCGGCCGGGTCGGCCGCGGGACCGCGCCGGGCCTGTGCCTGCTGGTCACCGAGGCCCCGCCGGCCAGCCCCGCGCGGGAGCGGCTGGATGCGGTGGCCGCCACCCTGGACGGGTTCAAGCTGTCCCGGCTGGACCTGGAGCAGCGCCGGGAAGGCGACGTGCTCGGCGCCGCGCAGGCCGGCCGCCAGTCCAGCCTGAAGCTGCTCCAGCTGCTCGCCGACGAGGACCTGATCGGGCAGGCCCGGCAGGAGGCCACCGCCGTCGTGTCGGCCGACCCCGGCCTGTCCGGCCATCCCGCCCTGCGGGCCGCCATCGACGACCTGCTCGGCCCCCAGGCCGACTACCTCGACAAGACCTGACGTCCCGGCGTGCACACTTAAGGGGTGACACGCGTCATCGCCGGCCAGGCGGGCGGCCGGCGGCTGGCCGTCCCGGCCGGCCGGGATACCCGGCCGACGAGCGACCGCGCCCGGGAAGGGCTGTTCGCCACCATTGCCTCGATGGCGGGCCCGCTGGCCGGGGCGCGCGTCCTGGACCTGTACGCCGGATCCGGCGCGGTCGGCCTGGAGGCCCTGTCCCGGGGCGCCGGGCACGTGCTCCTGGTCGAGTCCGGGGCCCGGGCCAGCCGCGTCATCCGCGAGAACATCACCGCGCTCGCCCTGCCCGGCGCCGAGGTGATCACCGACCGGGTGGAGCGGGTGCTGGCCCGCGGGCCGGCCGGGGACCGCTACGACATCGTCTTCGCCGATCCGCCCTACGCCACGCCGGGCGAGGAGGTGTCCCGGCTGCTCGGGTGTCTCACGGACCGGACATGGCTGGCGCCGGGGGGATTGGTGATCGTGGAGCGCGCCACCCGGTCCGGGCCTGTGACCTGGCCAGACGGGTTCACGGCCGACCGGGCCCGCCGGTACGGGGAAGCCACCTTCTGGTACGGCCTGACCCTGCCGGGTTAACATGCGAGTTGAGCCTTGAAAGGGGTGACATCGCGTGCATCGCGTCGTCTGTCCGGGTTCCTTCGACCCGGTGACCAACGGGCACCTCGACATCATCAGCCGCGCCGCCGCCATGTACGACGAGGTGGTCGTGGCCGTGCTGATCAACGTGACCAAGCAGGGCTTGTTCACGGTGGACGAGCGGGTTGAGCTGCTCCGCGAGGTCACCAGTGAGTACGGCAACGTCAAGATTGACCGCTTCCACGGCCTGCTGGTGGACTTCTGCGCCGCCAACGGGATCACCGCGGTGGTCAAGGGCCTGCGGGCCGTCAGCGACTTCGAGTACGAGATGCAGATGGCGCAGATGAACTACCGGATGGCGAAAATCGAGACGCTGTTCATGACGACCAACCCGCTGTACTCCTTCCTCAGTTCCAGCCTGATCAAGGAAATCGCCAGGTACGGAGGGGACGTCAGCGGGCTGGTGCCCGAGCCGGTGGTCTCCCAGCTGCGCCACCGCATGACCGAGGAGTGAGGTCGGCCCGCGAGAGCGGGAATCAGGACGCGGGTGATCAAGTTGGGATTACCGCGCGCCGCCGGTAGGCTGAGCGCTCGGTTCCGTAAAGCGATACATACGAGTTCACTGTCATGCCCAATACACGAACGAACGCGCCTCGCGGTGCGCTTGTCTTTGACATGCGCACGCTCAGCCGCCAGGCCGGTTCCGCACGGACCCAGCAGCTGACCGTACCGGCCCCCGCCGATCTGCAGCTCGAGCTGGTCCGGGTCCCGGTCGGCGCCGAGATGCGGCTTGATCTCAGGTTCGAGGCCGTCTCTGAAGGCGTCCTGGTCACCGGGACGGCCACCGCCCCGGTGACGGGCGAGTGCGCCCGCTGCCTGATCCCGCTGACCGACACCGTGACGGCCAGTTTCACCGAGCTCTACCTGTACGACGAGCGCCCGCACGGATCCCGTTCGGGCGACAAGCACGACAAGCACGACAAGAACCACCGGCACGGCGCGCGCGAATGGCTGGATGAGAGCGCCGAGCCGGACGACGAGGAGCTGTCCCTCGACGGCGACCTGCTCGACCTGGAACCGGTCCTGCGGGACGCGGTGGTGCTGGCGCTGCCGATGTCGCCGCTGTGCCAGGAGGACTGCCCGGGGCTGTGCGTCGAGTGCGGCGCACGGCTGGCCGACGCGGGCCCGGCCCACCGGCACCAGGACGCGCCCGACCCGCGGTGGGCCGCCCTGAGCCAGTTTGACGACAGCGAGACCAACGCCAGCGAGACCAACGCCAGCGAGACCAACGACCGAGCAACCAGGCGTTCCGGCGCCATTGACCTACAGGAGGGCTGACGTGGCTGTTCCCAAGCGGAGGATGTCCCGCAGCAACACCCGATCGCGGCGCGCGAACTGGAAGGCCACGGCCCCGGCGCTGGTGAGCTGCCCGCAGTGTCACGAGCCCAAGCTGTCGCACGTGGCCTGCCCGACCTGCGGCACGTACCGGCGCCGTCAGGTCCTCAACCCGTCCTGACCCCGGTGCGGTAGGCGTTGTGAGCCAGGCCTGGGAGGGGAGCAGCTCGGCGCGGGATCCGGCCGAGCTCCGGCATGCCCTTGGCGTGCCCGTCATGCCCAAGTCGCTGGATCGTGCGCTGACGCACCGCTCCTACGCCTACGAGAACGCCAACCCGCCCACCAACGAGCGGCTGGAGTTCCTCGGCGACTCCGTCCTGGGGCTGGTCGTCACCGACACGCTGTTCCGCGGCTACCCGACCCTGCCTGAGGGGCAGCTGGCCAAGCTGCGCGCGGCCGTGGTCCAGATGCGCGCGCTGGCCGAAGTGGCGCGGGAGCTTCGCCTGGGGTCCTACGTCAAGCTGGGCCGGGGCGAGGAGGTGACCGGCGGCCGCAACAAGTCCTCCATCCTGGCCGACACGCTGGAAGCGGTCATCGGGGCGGTCTACATCGACTGCGGCCTGGACGAGGCCGGCGCGATGGTGCACCGCCTGTTCGACCCGGTCATCGCCAGATCGGCCGAGCTCGGCGCGGGCCTGGACTGGAAGACCTCGCTCCAGGAGCTGACCGCGGCCCAGCTGCTCGGGGTGCCCGACTACCAGGTCGAGGAGAGCGGGCCGGACCACCAGAAGTCGTTCCGGGCCGTGGTCCGGGTCGGCGGGCGGGTGCTCGGCTCCGGCGAGGGCCGCTCGAAGAAGGAGGCCGAGCAGCACGCCGCCGAAGCGGCCTGGAAGACCATCAGCGCGGAATCGGCCGACCCGCAGGCGGGCCGCACGGGCCCTCCGGCCCGGACGACGAGGGCCCCGGGCCCGCGCCCGAGTCGTGACCGCGTGCCCGAGCTGCCCGAAGTAGAGACGGTCCGTCGCGGCCTGGAGCACCAGGTCACCGGCCGGGCCATCGAGTCCGTGCGCGTGCTGCACCCGCGCGCGGTGCGCCGGCACCTGGCCGGCCCGGCCGACTTCGAGGCGGCCCTGGCCGGGCGCAAGCTGGAGGGCGCCCGGCGCCGGGGCAAGTACCTGTGGCTGTCGGCCGGCCAGGATGCCCTGCTCGCGCACCTGGGCATGAGCGGTCAGCTGCTGGTCGGCGAGCCGGACCGCCCGCTGTCCCCGCACGTGCGGATCTGGTTCACCTTCGCCGACTCCGGCCCGGATCTGCGCTTCACCGACCAGCGGACGTTCGGCCACATGTGCGTGGTGCGCGACGGCGCCGAGCTGCCCGCCCCGATCGCCCACATCGCGCCCGACCCGCTCGAGGCGGCCTTCGACCCCGCCGTCCTGGCCCGGCGGCTGCGCGGCCGCCGCACCGGGATCAAGCGCGCCCTGCTGGACCAGTCGCTGATCAGCGGCGTCGGCAACATCTACGCCGACGAGGCGCTGTGGCGAGCGGGCCTGCACTGGGCCAGGCCCACCGAGACCCTCAACGGACCGGAGACCAGCCGCCTGCTGGCCGCCGTCCGCGAGGTCCTCACCGAGGCGCTGACGGCCGGCGGGACGAGCTTCGACAGCCTGTACGTCAACGTCAACGGGGAGAGCGGCTACTTCGACCGGTCGCTCGCGGTCTACGGGCGGGAGGGCCTCCCGTGCCCCGCCTGCGGCACGCCGGTCCGGCGTGAGAAGTTCATGAACCGGTCGGCCTACAGCTGCCCGCACTGCCAGCCCCGCCCCCGCCGGGGCCGCTGGTGAACGCCGCGTTCCCGGGCGATCCGCGATAAAAAGGACACCAGTCACGGCGCTCAACTTGACCAGGAAAGGCCTGGGTGGAACACTAGAGACCGTTGATTGCGCGCGCGAATTCGCGCGTGTTAAGTAAGTGCCCACTCTGGTCACTCAGCGTGGAGGACCTTTAGCGATGGCGAAGGCTCTATTTGGCCACGTCGGCGGTCCCGATCCCCGCATGGTATCCGAGATGCGCCGCCTGCAACAGCGTGTACGGGACCTGGAAGCCGAGCTTGTCCGGCTCCAGGAAGAGAACAACGCGCTGACGGTTGAGGCGGCTCGCGAGGACATGCTGGTGCCGGACCGCGAACCCGCGCTCGCCTGAGCGCCGGCTGGCCCAGAAAAACCAAAAAAGGTACAACGAAGAGGGACGCCCGCCTGGGCGCCCCTCTTCGTTGTTATCTCCCCGTGATAGGGGCGCGCCAGCCCCCTGTTTCCCGGTTCCCGGTCTCGCGCGCCGCGAAGCGGTAGGGTGCCCGCAAGCCCATCAGCCCGCGGGGAGGAGGACGGCGCGTGTATCTCAAGAGCCTGACGCTGCGCGGGTTCAAGTCGTTCGCCTCCGCCACCACCCTGCGCCTCGAACCCGGTATCACGTGCGTGGTCGGGCCGAACGGCTCCGGCAAGTCCAACATCGTCGATGCCTTGTCCTGGGTCATGGGCGAGCAGGGCGCCAAGTCTCTGCGCGGCGGCAAGATGGAAGATGTCGTCTTCGCCGGCACCACCTCCCGGGCGCCGCTGGGCCGCGCCGAGGTGACCCTCACCATCGACAACAGCGACGGCGCGCTGCCCATCGACTACGCCGAGGTCACCATCAGCCGGCTGATGTTCCGGTCCGGGCAGAGCGAGTACGCCATCAACGGCGACCAGTGCCGGCTCCTCGACGTCGCCGAGCTGCTGTCCGATTCCGGCCTGGGCCGCGAGATGCACGTGATCATCGGCCAGGGCCAGCTGGATGAGATCCTGCACGCGGGCCCGGAGGCCCGCCGCGCCCTGATCGAGGAAGCCGCGGGCGTCCTCAAGCACCGCAGGCGCAAGGAAAAGGCGCTGCGCAAGCTCGAGGCGATGCAGGCCAACCTGACCCGGCTGGTCGACCTCACCGCCGAGCTGAGCCGCCGGCTCAAGCCGCTGGGCCGCCAGGCCGAGATGGCCAAGAAGGCCGCGGCCATCCAGGCCGAGCTGCGCGACGCCCGGTTGCGGCTGCTCGCCGACGACTACGTGACGCTGGCCGCCGAGCTGCAGCGCGACGAGGCCGACGAGGCGGCCGCGGCGGCCCGGCGCGCCGCCCTGGAGCAGGAGCTGGCCGCCGCCCGGCGCCAGGAGGCGGAGCTGGACCAGGCCGCGCAGCAGGCCTCGGCCGTCCTGTCCCGCGCCCAGGAGACCTGGTTCGCGCTGTCCTCATTGACCGAACGGCTGCGCGGCACGCAGCACCTGGCCGCGCAGCGGCACACCCTGCTGACCGAGCAGGCCGAGCCCGAGCGGCCCGGCCGCGACCCCGATGAGCTGGACCGCCAGGCCGTCGAGCTGCGCGAGGAGGAAGCCGAGCTGACCGTGCGGCTGGCGGCCGGCCGCGAGGTGGCCGGCGTCGCCGCCGCGCAGCGCGCCGCGGCCGAGGCCGAGCTCAGCGCGGCTGAGCGCCGGATCGCCGAGGGCGCCAAGGCCGCCGCCGCCCGGGCCGGCCAGCTGGCCCGGCTGCGCGAGCAGGTCGGCGCGACCGCCAGCCGGGCCGCCGCCGCCCAGGACGAGCTGGACCGCCTGGCCGCCGCGGCCGAGCAGGCCACCGAACGGGCCGTGCTCGCGCAGCAGGCCTACGACCAGTCCCATGACCTGGCCGGCGGCGGCGATGACCGTAGCGAGCTGGTCGCCGCGCACGAGCAGGCCGCCCGCGCCCTGGCCGACTACGCCGAACGGACCGTGGCGGCACGCACCGCCGAACGTGAATCGGCCCGCGAGCTGGCCGGGCTGAAGGCGCGCGCCGAGACGCTGGCCGAAGCCGCGCGCCGCGGCGCCGACGCGTCCGCCGCGCTGCTCGCCGACCCGGTCCGCTTCACCGGCGTGCTCGGCCCCTTCGCCGAGCGGCTGCACGTCGTCGAGGGCTTCGAGGTGGCCATCGCCGCCGCCCTGGGGGCCGCGGCCGACGCGGTCGCGGTGGACGGCCTCGACGCCGCCGCCGAGATCCTGGCCGCCCTGCGCCGCCACGACGCCGGCAGCGCCCGCCTGGTCATCGCCGCCCCCTGTCCCCCCGCCGAGCCCCGTTCCCCCGCCGAGCCCCGTTCCCCCACCGACCCTGCGGACCTCACCGCTCTCGTCACAGCAGTCACCTCAGCCTCACCGGCCACTGCGGCATCTGCACCCCCGGGCGCCTCCCAGGCTTCGGTCCGCGCGGTCGACCTGGTGCGGGCGCCGGATGAGCTGGCGCACGTGGCGGCGGAGCTGCTGGCCGCAGTGGTGGTGGTCGAGGACCTGGATGACGCACGCCGGGTCGTTCGGGAAAATCCTGAGCTGAGGGCGGTGACGCGCGCAGGTGACCTGCTCGGGTCGCGCTGGGCGCACGGCGGCAGCGCGCGTCCGGCCAGCCTGCTCGAGCTGCGCGCGGCCGCGGAGGAGGCGGCCGCCGGGCGGGCCGAAGCCGAGCAGCGGTGCGAGACGGCCGCCGGGCAGCTGGCCGCGGCGGCCGCCGCCGAGGAGGCGGCCCGGCAGCACGCGGCCGAAGCGCTCGCGCGCCGGCAGGAGGCCGACACCGCGGCGGCGGAGGTCTCCGGCCGGGTCGGGCAGCTGGCGGGCGCGGCCCGGGCCGCGCGTGAGGAGGCCGACCGGCTCGATAACGGCCTGGCGGCGGCCCGCCGGGCGGCCGAGCAGGGCCTGGCCAAGCTGGCCCTGCTCCAGCAGGATCTGGCCGCGGCCGAGGAGACCGCGGACGAGCCGGAGGGCCCGGATGAGGAGGCCAGTTTCCGCCGGGAAGACCTCGCCGAGCGGTGCGCCGCGGCCCGGGAGGCCGAGATGGAAGCCCGGCTCGAGGTCCGCACGGCCGAGGAGCGGCTGCGCGCGATCAGCGGCCGGGCCGACTCGCTGACCGCGGCCGCCGCCGCCGAGCGGCAGGCCCGCGAGCGGGCCGTGCAGCGCCGCGCCCGGCGCGGCGCCCAGGCCGCGGTGGCCCGCGCCGTCGCGCTGGGGGCCGCGTACGCGGTCGAGGCGGCCGAGCGGTCGGTGGCCCAGGCCCAGGCCCGCCGCGCCGAGGCGGAGGCGGCCAGCGCGGGCGGCACCGGCGAACTGAAGACGGTCCGGGCCCGGGCCCGCGACCTGGCCGCCGACCTGGACACGGTCGTGGGCGCGGCGCACGGCACCGAGATGGCCCGGGCTGAGCACCGGCTGCGGCTGGCCCAGCTGTCCGAGCACGCGCTGGAGGAGTTCGGCGTCGAGACGGACGTACTGGTGGCCGAGTACGGCCCGCAGGCCCCGGTCCCCGTCCTCGGCGACGAGGCGGCCCTGCCGTCCCGCTATGACCGGGCCGAGGCCGAGCGCCGGGCCGCCGACGCCCAGCGCCAGCTCGACCGGCTGGGCAAGGTCAACCCGCTGGCCTTGGAGGAGTACGCCGCCCTGACCGAACGGCACGCCTTCCTCGCCACCCAGCTGGAAGACCTGCGCAAGACCCGGCGCGACCTGCTCACCGTGGTCAAGGAGGTCGACGACCGGGTGCAGGAGGTGTTCGCGTCCGCGTACGCGGATACGGCGCGGGAGTTCGAGCAGCTGTTCGCCCGGCTGTTCCCCGGCGGCCAGGGCAATCTGGTGCTCACCGAGCCGGACGACATGCTGGCCACCGGGATCGAGATCGAGGCCCGGCCGCCCGGCAAGAAGGTCAAGCGCCTGTCGCTGCTGTCCGGCGGGGAGCGCTCGCTGACCGCGATCGCCTACCTGTTCGCCATCTTCAAGGCCCGCCCCTCACCGTTCTACGTGCTGGACGAGGTCGAGGCGGCCCTGGACGACACCAACCTGCAGCGCCTGCTCGGCGTCTTCGAGGAGCTGCGGGAGAGCTCGCAGCTCATCGTCATCACCCACCAGCGCCGCACCATGGAAGCCGCCGACGCCCTGTACGGCATCACCATGCGCGGTGACGGTGTCTCCACCGTCATCAGCCAGCCCCTGGCCACCCGCCAGCCCGCCTAACCTCCCCGGCCCTGGCGTCGCGATGCCCGGTCCGAGTCCGCCACGACGATCCTGCCCCGCAGCCGATGCCTCCGCGCCCGTACAGCCTCACCCGCCCCCACTGCCTCACCCGCCCCCACCGCACCATTTGCGTGGTCGATCCGGGTTGCATGGAATATCTGGGGCATCCGGGTACACCCGATTTACCACGGAGCCCGGATCCACCACGGTAACCAGCGCCGGGTGATCCTGAGGTGACCAATGGGGCGGCGGTCAGCAGATTCCCCTACCCGGCCGCGCCCGCCCCGCTTCGCCCCGGGTCGGCGTGGTCCCCGCATCGCCCCCGTCCCGGGTCGGCAGGGTCCCCGCATCGCCCCCGCCCCGCTTCGCCCCTGGGCCGGCGTAGCCCCTGGCCGCCCCGCCGGCCAGGAATCGCCGGGGCAGGTATCCTCAGCCGCCCGGCCACCGAGCTCGGACTGACGTGGGACTTTGACGACACCCTCTGACTGCGTGGCTGGCCTAACGCCGCGTTAAGGACCGTCGGGCGCGGGCCCGATGGACGGGGCAGCCGGCCCGGGATGCCAGACTGAAAGCCTGATGGAATACGTAATCCTGATCATCGTCATTGCCGTGCTGGGCGTCGTGACCGGCGGCTGGCTGCTGTTCCTGCGGCCGCGCCGAGGCCGCATTTCCGCCCCCTCCGGGCCGCCGCCGGTGCTCACCGAGCAGGCCCCGCCCGCGAGCGAAACAGCCGGGGAAACGGCCGAGGGGACAGCCGCCAGACCGGCCGAGGAGACGGCCGAGGCCGGGCCGCCGCAGGCTACCGCCGCGGTGGTCGAGGTCGAGCGGCCACCGCCGTTGGCGGGCCGGATGGTCCGGCTGCGGGCCCGGCTGGCCCGTTCGCAGAGCTCGGTGGGATCGGCGCTGCTGAGCCTGCTGTCCCGGGACCGGCTGGACGATGACACCTGGGACGAGATGGAAGAGGTGCTCATCACCGCCGACGTGGGCGTCGCGCCCGCCCGGATAATGGTCGATGACCTGCGGACCAAGGTGAAGGTCCTCGGCGTGCGCGGCCCTGACGAGGTGCGCGAGCTGCTCCGGGCCGAGCTGCTGGGCCAGCTGGGCGACGAGGACCGCTCGCTGCACACCGCACCGCACGGCGGCCTGCCCGCGGTGGTCCTCATGGTCGGCGTGAACGGCACCGGCAAGACGACGACCTGCGGGAAGCTGGCCCGCGCGCTGATCGGGGACGGCCAGACCGTGCTGCTGGGCGCGGCCGACACGTTCCGCGCCGCCGCGGCCGACCAGCTGCAGACCTGGGGCGAGCGGGTGGGCGCCAAGACGGTGCGGGCCGATCGGGACGGCGCCGACCCGGCCAGCGTGGCGTTCGAGGCGGTCGCCGAGGGCATCGAGACCGGGGTGGACGCGGTCATCATCGACACCGCGGGGCGGCTGCACACCAAGGTCGGGCTCATGGATGAGCTCGGCAAGGTCAAGCGCGTGGTGGAGAAGAAGGCCCCGGTGGATGAGGTGCTCCTGGTCCTCGACGCCACCACCGGGCAGAACGGGCTGCGGCAGGCGCGGGTGTTCGCCGAGGTGGTTGACGTCACCGGCATCGTGCTGACCAAGCTCGACGGGACCGCCAAGGGCGGGATCGTCATCGCCGTGCAGCGTGAGCTAGGCGTTCCGGTGAAGCTCGTCGGCCTCGGCGAGGGGCCCGATGACCTGGCCCCGTTCGACCCCGCCGCCTTCGTCGATGCCATTGTCGGCTAGGGCCGTTTAAATCTGAAACACGGTTGTAACACACGGCCCGCGTCTTTCACTTCGGCGACACACACCGGCGCGTCCGGTGAAACGTCCGCAGCGGAAGGTCGGGTACAGGACCTGGCGAAAGGGACACCCCACGATGAAGCTCATTACCGCTGTCATCAAGCCGTTCAAGCTGGATGACGTCAAGGCCGCATTGCAGGCGTTCGGCGTACACGGCCTGACCATCACCGAAGCGAGCGGGTACGGTCGGCAGCGGGGTCACACTGAGGTCTACCGCGGCGCCGAGTACCAGGTCGACCTGGTACCGAAGGTCCGCGTTGAGATTCTCTGCGACGACGCCGACGCCGATGACCTCATCGGGGTGGTGGTCAAGGCCGCCCAGACCGGCCGGATCGGTGACGGGAAAGTCTGGTCGGTACCGGTGGAGACCGTGGTCCGGGTCCGCACCGGAGAACGCGGGCCAGACGCAATCTGACCCCAATGGAGCCGTCCGGGGGACGCATGGAGACCGTGACTTCGTTCGCCGCGGACCGTGCCCGCCGAACGGCTCAGGCCGACCGGTGGCTCGCGGAACTTCTCGGCGCCGAGCCCGGCGTGGCCTTGGTGGCCGTCGGCGGGTACGGGCGTCGTGAGCTGTTGCCCCGCAGTGACCTGGACGTCGTGCTGCTGCACGGGGGCCGGGACAACATCGCCGGCATCGCGGACCGGATCTGGTATCCGGTCTGGGATTCGGGCGTCGAGCTCGACCACGCCGTCCGGACCGTGCCGCAAGCCCGGCGGGTGGCCCGCAGCGACCTGAAGGTCGCCCTCGGGCTGCTGTCCGCCCGGCATGTGGCCGGCGACCCGGAGCTGACCGAGCGCCTGCGCGAGGGCGCGCTGGAGGACTGGCGTTCGGCCGCGCCGGCCCGGCTGGCCGAGCTGCACGCCGCCCATGACGAACGCACCCGGATCAGCGGCGAGCTCGCGTTCCTGCTCGAACCGGACCTCAAGGAGGCCCGCGGCGGGCTGCGCGACGTGCACGCCATCCAGGCCGTGGCCGCCGCCTGGGTCGCGCCTGCGCCCGGGCCCAAGGTGCGCACCGCGTATGAGCAGATTCTCGATGCCCGGCACGCCCTGCACGAGATCACCGGGCGCCGCCTGGACCGGCTCGTGCTCGAAGAGCAGGACGAGGTGGCCCGGGCGCTCGGGCTGCTCGACGGAGACGTGCTGCTGCGGATGCTGGCCGGTGCCGCGCGGACCGTCGCCTACGCCGTCGACCACACCTTCCGCCAGGCCGACCGGCTTCGCGGGCGACGGCTGCGCCGCCGCCCGGCCCAGCGCCGCCCGCTCGCCGACGGGGTCGTGGAGCAGGACGGCGAGGTCGTCCTGGCCCGCGCGGCCGACCCGGCGAACGATCCGGTCCTGCTGCTGCGCGCCGCCGCCGCGGCCGCGCAGGCCGGGCTGCCGCTGGCGCCGCGCACCCTTGACCGGCTGGCCGAATGCCCCCCGTTGCCCGTCCCGTGGCCCGCGCCGGCCCGCGACGCTCTCCTCGCGCTGCTCGGGGCGGGTCAGTCCGCGGTCAGCGTGTGGGAGGCGCTTGATACCGAAGGCCTGGTCACCTCGCTGATCCCGGACTGGGAACGGGTGCGCAACCGGCCGCAGCGCAACCCGCTGCATAAGTTCACCGTGGACCGCCACCTGGTGGAGGCGGCCGCGCATGCGGCCACGCTGACCCGCGAGGTCGCCCGGCCCGACCTGCTGCTGATCGCCGCGCTGCTGCACGACATAGGAAAGGGCTGGCCCGGTGATCACAGCGTCACCGGCGAGGTGGTGGCCCGGGACGTGAGCCGCCGGATGGGCCTGCCCGAGCCGGACGTGGAGCTCATCGCCGCGGCCGTCCGGCACCACCTGCTGCTGTCCCAGGTCGCGCCCAGGCGGGACCTGGATGACCCGGTGACGGTCACGCGGGTGGCCGAGCTGGTCCCCAGCCGGGTGCTGCTCGAGCTGCTGCACGCCCTGTCCATCTCGGACGGCCTGGCCACCGGGCCCGCCGCGTGGAACGACTGGAAGGCGACCCTGGTCGCCGACCTGGTCCGGCGGGTGGGGGCCGTGCTGGCCGGCGAGGCGATGCCGGCCCCGGTCCCGCTGCGCGCCGATCAGCTCGCGCTGGCCGCCGACGGCGGCCCGGCCGCGACGATGCACGGATCCGAGGTGACCGTGGTGGCGCCCGACCGGCCGGGCCTGCTGTGGCGCGCGGCCGGCGTTCTGGCCAGCCACCGGCTGACGGTCCGCAGCGCCAACGCGACCGCGATCGACGGCACCGCGGTCACCGTATTCGACGTGGAGCCGCAGTTCGGTGAGTCGCCCGACCCGGCCCTGGTGACCGGGGACCTGCGCCGGATGCTGCTGGGCCGGCTGGACGTGGAGGATCGGCTGGAACGCCGGGCCCGGGCCGCCGCCGAGCGCGGTACCGGGGCCCCGGCCCCGAGGGTCACGCTGGTGGACGGGGCCTCGGCCACGGCCACGGTGGTTGAGGTGCGCGCGCATGACGCGCCCGGGCTGCTGTGGCGGGTCGGCCGGGCGCTGGGCGAATGCGGCCTGAACGTACGGGCGGCCCGGGTCGAGACCCTCGGCGCCGAGGTTGTCGACGTGTTCTACGTGACCGAGGAGGGTGGCGCGCCGCTTACCGACCGGGACCGGCGCCGCGCTACCGTGCAGTCCGTGCTGGCTGCGCTGGCGGGCTGACCGATCGCTTTGTCCCCCTGGCCGGTCCCGGACCACACTCCCCGGGCGGAACGGTAGCCTGGATAGGTGTTCGAGACCCTTTCTGACCGGCTGACCCAGGTCTTTTCGGCGCTGCGCGGCCGCGGACGACTGTCTGCGGCAGACATTGACGCGACCGCCCGCGAGATCCGCATCGCCCTGCTCGAGGCGGACGTCGCGCTGCCGGTCGTCCGGCAGTTCATCGCGCGGGTCAAGGAGCGGGCCGGCGGCGAGGAGGTCTCGTCCGCGCTGAACCCCGCTCAGCAGGTCATCAAGATCGTGAACGAGGAACTGGTCGGCATCCTCGGCGGCGAGACCAGGCGGCTGCGGTTCGCCAAGGTGCCGCCGACCGTCGTCATGCTGGCTGGCCTGCAGGGCTCCGGTAAGACCACGCTGGCGGCCAAGCTCGCGCTGTGGCTCAAGGAGCAGGGCAACACGCCGATGATGGTCGCGGCCGACCTGCAGCGCCCCAACGCCGTCCAGCAGCTCCAGGTTCTCGGCGAGCGCGCCGGCGTCGCGGTCTACGCGCCGGAGCCGGGCAACGGCGTGGGCGACCCGGTGGCCGTCGCGCGGCAGTCACTGGAAGAGGCCAGGCGCCGCCAGCACAACATGGTCATCATCGACACCGCCGGCCGGCTGGGCGTCGACGAGGACATGATGGCCCAGGCCCGCGCGATCCGGGACGCCACCCAGCCCGACGAGATCCTGTTCGTGGTCGACGCGATGATCGGCCAGGACGCGGTGGCTACCGCGCAGGCCTTCCTGGACGGGGTCGGCTACGACGCCGTGGTGCTGACCAAGCTCGACGGCGACGCGCGCGGCGGCGCCGCGCTGTCGATCGTGCAGCTCACCGGGCGGCCGATCATGTTCGCCTCGGCGGGGGAGAAGCTCGAGGACTTCGACCTGTTCCACCCGGACCGGATGGCCTCGCGGATCCTCGACCTCGGCGACATCCTCACGCTGATCGAGCAGGCCGAGAAGAACTTCGACGCCGACCAGACCGCGGACCTGGCCGGGCGGATCGCTTCGGGCGAGGGCTTCACGCTCGAGGACTTCGTCGAGCAGCTGGGCATGGTGCGCAAGCTCGGGCCGATCGGGAACCTGCTCGGCATGCTGCCCGGCGCGGCGAAGAACAGGGAGCTGCTGTCCCAGGTCAACGACAAGGACCTGGACCGGGCCGAGGCCATCGTCCGGTCCATGACGCCAGAAGAGCGGCGCAACCCGAAGATCATCAACGGCTCCCGCCGGGCGCGCATCGCGGGCGGATCCGGCGTGGCCGTCGGTGAGGTCTCCCAGCTGGTCACGAACTTCTTCGAGGGCCAGAAGCAGATGAAGGCCATGTTCAGCGGAGGCATGCCCGGCATGCCGCCCGGCATGAACGCCATGGCCCGCCGCGCCGCCGCGAAGTCAACCAAGGGCGGCAAGAAGGGCAAGAAGAAGGCGGTCCGCAGCGGCGACCCCAGGCGGGCCGCGGAGATCGCCCGCGGCGCGGCCGCCCAGCCCAACCAGGGCGATGCCCAGGGCACGCCGGCCCTCGGCCCCGGTGGCCTCGGCAACCTCCCGGAAGGCTTCCCGGCGGGCCTGACCGACGAGCTGGCCAAGCTCCAGCCCGGGCTGAACTTCCCGCCCCCCTCGCCGGGTAACGTGCCCGCCGCGTTCAAGCGCCGCGACAAGAAGAAGTAACACCCGCTCGGGCCCGGCCCAGCTACTGCGGGGCTAGGGCCCGGACCATGTCGATGGTGTCGGCCTCGGCCGCGGTCTTGTCCTCGCGGTAGCGCAGCACGCGGGCGAAGCGCAGCGCCAGCCCGCCGGGGTAGCGCGGGCTGCGCTGAACGCCGTCGAAGGCGATCTCCGCCACCAGTTCCGGGCGGACGTACACGGTGTAGGAGTCCCGGCGCTCCTCCAGCGCCAGCAGCCGCTGCGTCTGCCAGGCCAGCAGCTCGTCGGTCAGGCCCTTGAACGTCTTGCCGAGCATGACGAAACGGCCGGTGGCCTCGTCGCGCGCCCCCAGGTGCAGGTTGGACAGCCAGCCCCGGCGCCGCCCATGGCCCCACTCGACCGCCAGCACCACCAGGTCCAGGGTGTGCCGCGGCTTGACCTTGATCCACCCGGCGCCCCGGCGGCCCGCCGCGTACGGCGCGTCCAGCGACTTGACCACCACGCCCTCGTGCCCGCGGGAGGTGGCGTCGCGGAAGAACTCCGTGGCCTCCTGCGCCGAGCCGGTCACCAGGCGCGGCATGATCAGCTCGGGCGGCACCGCACGGGTCAGCTCGGCATGCCGTGTCGCGTCCGGCAGGTCGATCAGGTCCGCATCCTCCAGGCGCAGCGCGTCGAACAGGAAGACCGACAGCGGCGGCCCGTCCTGACCGCCCGCGCTGGCCGCGCGGGCCGAGGTGTCCTGGAACGGCAGCGGCCTGCCGTCCTCGCGCAGCGCGATCAGCTCGCCGTCCAGCACCGCGGTGCGCACCCGCAGCGCGCCCAGCGCGGCGACCACCTCCGGCAGCCGGCCGGTGATCTCGTCCAGGGTGCGGGTGAACAGGCGAACCTCGCCGCCCGCCAGGTGGGCCTGGATCCGGATCCCGTCGAGCTTCCACTCCACCGCGGCCGGCTTGCCCGCGCCGATCTTGGCCAGCGCTTCGGCGATGCTCGTCGCACTGGCCGCCAGCATCGGCCGCACTGGCCGGCCGACCTCCAGCCCGAACGCGCGCAGCGCCTCGCTCCCGCCGGCCAGCGCCGCGGCCGCCACCGCCCCCAGCGAGCCGCGCAGCATCATGGCCCGGCGCACGTCGGCGGTCGGCACCGAAGCGGCGCGTGCGACCGCCTCGGTCATCACCCCTTCCAGCGCGCCCTGGCGCAGCTCACCGGACAGCAGCCCGGCCAGGAACTGCTGCTCGGCCCGCGTGGACCGGCCGAACAGCTCACCGATCAGGGCCCGCCGCGCCGCCGCCGACCCCTTCCCGGCCACCGCGCCGATCGCCGAGAAGGCCGCGTCCACCTCGGACAAGCTCAGCGTCGCCGCAGCCGCGGGCGTGAAGCCGTCCCGCGGCGGCGGCCCGGGGGGACCGGCCCCCAGAACCTCCCGCAAGGCCGCCCAGCCGACCCCGATCTGCCGCTGCGGCAGCTCCCCTGACAGGTACCCGACCGCGATCGGCACCTCCAGCGGCCCGGCCGCACGCAGCGCGCCGGCCAGCAGGTCGATCTTGGCCAGCCGGGCGCTGGTCGCCCCCACGGCCTGCGACACCTCGGCGATCTCAGCAAGTAGCACACGCCCATTCTGACGCGGGGAGCCTCAGGGGAGAGCTGCGTGGGTCATCTGCTCGTCGGTTCGAGCGTCCCGGTGAGCGGGACCTCCGGCATCAGCGTGTTGTCGACCACCTCCATCGACCAGCCGTACTTGGCGTCAGGCTTCCACTGCCCGCCCACGCAGGGCGTGTCCACGACGCCTGGCGCGGGGTTCTGGCCGGCCGTCCAGTTGAGCTGCCCGGCGATGCCCTCGATCTTCACCTTGAACAGGGCGCCGGCCACCTCCGTTCTGTCGTGCGGGTTGTTCACCGAGGTCATGGCCGCGTAGGCCACTTCGAAGAGGCTGTAGTTGGACAGCGATTGCACCCAGGGCGAGCCGGTGGCGACGGTGAACGCGGCGGCGAGCTGCGCGCAGGTCTGCCCGGTGAGCGAGGACTGCCACGGCATGTTCGGCGTCCACCACGCGCCGGTGGCGATGTTCTTGGCCAGCGAGCCGAGCGCGGCCGCATCCGACGGGAACGCCACCGCCTTGGCCACGGTGGCCAGCTTCGGCTTGTAGCCCTGCCGCGCGGCCTGCTTCCAGCACGCGCTGAAGTCACGCGGAAGCTGCGCGTTGGTGAAGAACTCGCAGTTCTTGCCCTTGAACTCGCCGATGAACGAGGAGTAGTTGCTCAGCCCGGCGGTGTACGGGGGATCGATCAGCGTATAGCCGGCCGGGCCGGCGAACGCCGGCCACGCGGAACGGAAGGCGTTGCCGTCCGGGTCGTCGGGGAACATGCCTGCGACGGCCATGTCGGTGCCCAGCTGGCCGTCGATCTTGTTCCACATGGGGATGAAGGCGCTGCACAGATCGTTGACGCCGGGCGAGTACAGCGTCACCCAGGCCGGCTTGACCGTCGATTTGCCCGGTGCCGGGTCGCCCCCCAGGTTGGCGTACCAGGTCTGCCACGGGACGTTGCCGCAGATCGTCGGCGTCCCTAGTTTCTCCGCTACCGCCGCGACCGGATTGACCAGCTCCGGCGTGGACGAGGTGACGATCAGGTCCACCTTGTCGGCCAGGATGGCCGCTCTGGCCAGCCGGCCGGCGCGCGCGGGGCTGGATTCGGTGTCGTAGGACCTGATCGTGACCGGGTAGGTCTTCCCGCCGGCCTTGAACCCGTTCTGGTACTGCGGCGTCGCCATGATGGCGGCGATGATCCAGGTGTCGCAGCGGCCGAAGTCCGCCAGCGCGCCGGTGAGCGGGTGGATGAAGCCGATCACGATGTCCTGGGTGCTCCCGCCTGCGCCCGGTGCCGTGCCCGTACCGGAACTGCAGGCCTGGAGCAGCCCGCCGGCCCCGACGACGGCGGCGCCGGCGCCGGCCGCGCGCAGGACGGCGCGCCGGCTCAGTTGCCTCGGGGGGAGCGAACTCTCCCCTGCGCCCGGGGGGACGGCCCGTCCTCCCGAACCCCCCTGGGCCCTCGTGGCTTCTCCGGCCCCATGGGCCGTCTGATCACGCATGAGCAATCGGTCTCCTTTAAGGTCCGGCCACGCATGGCCCCCTGCGCAGCATCCTTCCGCCGTGGCCGCCGCCGCGGGCCCGCACGCGGCGATTACTAGCCGGCCGCAATTGTCTGGCACAATGTGTTGCTGACTGTCAGGCCATGCGACGCCCTCTCCTCGTTCGCCCGGCCTGGCTCCTCTGAGCGGTCCCGTCGGTGCTTTCCCCGGCCGGCGCAGGTCCGCCGCTTCGCATCTATCGCTGGGAGAAGACCACAGCCGTGGCTGTCAAGATCAAGCTGAAGCGCCTGGGCAAGATCCGGGAGCCGTACTACCGGATCGTCGTCGCCGATGCGCGCACCAAGCGCGACGGGCGCGCGATCGAGGAGATCGGCAAGTACCACCCGAAGACCGACCCCTCCTTCATCGAAGTGAATTCCGAACGGGTCCAGCACTGGCTCTCGGTGGGTGCCCAGCCCACCGACCCGGTCCGTGTTCTGCTCAAGATCACCGGGGACTGGCAGAAGTTCACCGGGGAGCCGGGGGCCGAAGGCACCCTCAGGACGGCCGCGCCGCGCGAGGACCGCAAGGAGCGCTTCGCGGCCGCCGCCCGGGATAGCCAGGCCACCAGGGAGGCCGCCGAGAAGGCGTCCAGCTCGGCCCGGGCCGCCTCCCGGACCGCCAGGCCCGCCCGGACCAGGGCCGCGTCGGCCAGCGAGGCGCCCGCCGCCGAGGTTGCGGCCGCCACCGCGCCGGCCGAGACGGCGCCCGCCGAGACGGCGCCCGCCGAGACCGCGCCCGCTGAGGTTGCGGCCGAGACCGCGCCCGCCGAGACCGCGCCTGCCGAGACCGCGCCCGCTGAAGCGCGCGAGGCCGCGCCGGCCGAGACCGCGCCTGCCGAGACCGCGCCCGCTGAGGCGGTGGCGGCCGAGACCGCGCCCGCTGAGGCGGCGTCGGCTGAGGTACCGGCGGCTGACGCCGGCGCGGGGGCTTCTGCTGAGGAATCCGGGGGCGGTGCCTGACGTGCTCGAGGAGGCCCTCGACCATCTGGTGCGCGGCATCGTGCAGTATCCGGATGAGGTCCAGGTCCGCAGCCGGGTGCTGCGCCGGGGCAACGTCCTTGAGGTGCGGGTCCATCCCGATGATCTCGGCAAGGTCATCGGGAGGGGCGGCCGCACCGCCCGGGCGCTGCGGACGGTGATCGGTGCTCTGGCGGCGGGCCGCTATGTGCGCATCGACCTGCTGGACGCGAGCGAGGTCCGCTAGCGGCGATGCGCGTCATCGTCGGCCGCGCCGGCCGTCCGCACGGGATCCGCGGCGAGGTGGTCATCGGGGTCAGGACCGACGAGCCTGACCTCCGCTTCGCCGTGGGTTCCGCCGTGGACGCCACGTCGTCCCCGGACGGGGACGACCCCCCGGGCCGCGCGCCGCTCCGCGTGGCCTCGGCACGCTGGCATTCCGGGCAGCTGCTGGTGGGGTTCGCCGGGATCACCGACCGCACCGCGGCCAGCGAGCTCACCGGCCGCTGGCTGAGCGTGGATTCGAGCCAGCTGCCCGCCGTCCCCAGCCCGGATGAGTTCCGCGATCACGAGCTGATCGGCCTGTCGGTGCGCACGGCCGCCGGCGAGGCCGTCGGCGTGGTCACCGACGTGCTGCATCACGGCCAGGACATGCTCGTGGTCCAGCGCCCAGCTAAGGAAAGCGCTGCTCACGACGGCCCGGCCGGCCAGGAGTATCTGGTGCCGTTCGTGCAGGCGATCGTGCCGGAAGTGGATGTGGCCGCCGGTGTCGTCGTCATCGACCCGCCCCCCGGCCTGCTCGACCTCGGGCAAGCGGACTAGCGGCCGGGGCGGGAACCACAGCCCGTTCGGCATGAAAAGGCCCGGTTAGCTTAAAAGGCATAAAAGGGGAGAGGGCGTGGGGCTGCGCATCGATATCGTGAGTATCTTTCCCGGGTTTTTCGACGGCCCGCTGCGGGTTTCCCTGATCGGGAAGGCGGCTGCCCGGGGCGACATCGAGTTCGGCGTGCATGACCTGCGATCCTGGGCGACCGACGTGCACCACAGCGTCGATGACGTGCCGTTCGGCGGCGGCCCGGGCATGGTGATGAAACCGGATGTCTGGGGTGACGCGCTGGATGACATCCTGGCCCGCTCGCCGCGAGCCCGGCTGGTCGTGCCGACGCCCAGCGGGGTGCCGTTCACCCAGGACATGGCGTCCCGGTACGCGGCCGAGCCGCGGCTGGTGTTCGCGTGCGGTCGCTACGAGGGCATTGACGGGCGGGTGGTCGAGGCCATGCGGGCCGCCGTGCCGGTCGAGGAGGTGAGCATCGGCGATTACGTGCTGGCGGGCGGTGAGGCCGCGGTCCTGGTCATGGTGGAGGCCATCGGGCGGCTGCTGCCCGGCGTGCTCGGCAACGCCCGCTCGGCCGGGGACGACTCCTTCGGCGGCGGCCCGTTCCACGGCGGCCCGTTCGACGGCGACCCCTTCCACGGCGACACTGACCCGGCCATGCGCGGGCTGCTGGAAGGCCCCGTCTACACCAGGCCGCGTGCCTGGCGCGGTCGGGAGGTCCCGGAGGTCCTGCTGTCGGGCAACCACGCCGCGATCGCGCGCTGGCGGCGCGACATGGCCCTGCGGCGTACCGCGGCGCACCGTCCCGACCTCATCAGGGCCCTGCGGGACCTGGACCGGCGCGACCGGCAGGTGCTCGCCGAGGCCGGATTCCCGGCCGAGGACCCGCCGCCCGCCGCGGGCTGAATCTCCGCTCTCGTCTCGGGGCCTGCGTACCGGTTAGCGGTGAACATATGGCACACTGAAGTCCGCCGTCTTTTCCAGGCTGCGCCCGGGAGCGCCCAGGTTCCCTGCTGCGACCCGGCTGCCGCCGGGTCCCGCGACCACGAGACCACCATCGAGGAATCGCTGTCATGCACACCGCCATCGCCGAAATCGAGCGGGCCCAGACCCGGTCTGATATCCCGGACTTCCGGCCCGGGGACACGCTTAAGGTCCACGTCCGGGTCACGGAGGGTAACCGCTCGCGGATCCAGGTGTTCCAGGGCGTGGTGATCCGCCGTCAGGGCAGCGGGGCTCGGGAGACCTTCACCGTCCGCAAGATCAGCTACGGCGTCGGCGTGGAGCGCACCTTCCCGGTGCACAGCCCGTCGATCGAGAGGATCGAGCCGGTGACCCGCGGCCGGGTCCGCCGGGCCAAGCTGTACTACCTGAGGGAACTGCGCGGCAGGGCAGCGCGGATCAGGGAGCGTCGCGACCAGACCGGCAGCTGACGTGCCGTGGCCGGAGGAGACGGACGACCCGCACGACCCTGACACTCTCGTCTGGGCTCGCCCAGCCGAACCGGGCCCGCCCGCCGAGGATGGGCCGGATGGGCCGGATGAGCCCGGCCGCGCCCCGGCGGCCCGCAAGCGCAAGCACTTCTGGCGTGAGCTGCTGATCATCGTCCTGGCCGCCGCCGTCCTCACCCTGACGGTGAAGGCGTTCGTGGTGCAGGTGTACAAGATCCCGTCGGCCTCGATGGAGAACACGCTCCAGGTCGGTGACCGGGTGCTGGTGAACAAGCTCGTCTACCGCTTCCGGCCGATCGCCCGCGGCGACATCGTGGTGTTCAGCGGCCAGGACTCCTGGGGACCGGACGCGGCGGCCCCGCCCACCGACCCGGTCCTGCGGGTCTGGGACGGGCTGCTGGCCGACATCGGGCTGTACAGTAGCCAGACCTACTACATCAAGCGGGTCATCGGCCTGCCTGGCGACCGCGTGGCGTGCTGCACCGACGGGAAGGTGACGGTCAACGGCGTCCCGCTGTCGGAGGGCTCTTACCTGTATCCGGGCGACGCGCCGTCGTTCCCGTTCAAGGCGGTGATCGTGCCGGCCGGGCATCTGTGGGTCATGGGGGATCACCGTGGGGACTCCGATGACTCCCGCTATCACACCAGCGACGCCGGCGGCGGTGCGATACCGGAGGACCAAGTGGTCGGCCGGGCGTTCCTGATCATCTGGCCGCCGTCGCAGATCCGCGATCTGCCCATCCCGTCGACCTTCGGCCAGGCCGCGCTGCACGCGGGCGCCGCGGGCGCGGCCGCGCTCGGCGCCGCCGACGTCGGCGGGACCGCGGTGGCCGCCGTGGCGGCCGTCCCGGTGGCCGGGGCCGCCGTGGGAGCCGGCGTGATCGGCGTGCCCCTGCTCCTGCTGCGCCGCCGTGGCCGCGACCACGCGGCCCGCAGGCGCTAGCGCTGCCGGTGTGCGGCCAGGCGGGATCTTTGCGCGCCGCGAAATATGCGATGGATCGGTAATTGCGCCGCTTAGCGGCGTTTTATCGCCGCCTATCCCGGCCGATCGGCACGGGATAGCCGGCCGGGCCGTGAGGTAAGTGGCGCTAAGCTCACTGGGTGACGGTGAGGGTCGACGAGGGGTGTGGGTCGAGGTGAGCGGTCCACAGGACAGTGGTCCACAGGACAGCGCATCGCAAGCGCCGCAGGCCGGGCCGGAACAGGGCCCGCACGCCGCCGATGAGCAGGCCGCCGATAAGGCGCAGGCTGACGAGCAGGCCGGGCCCGGGGCGGCTGCCGCATCCGCCGGCGAGCCGGAGCCAGGCCCAGACCCCGAATCGGAGGCGCCGCAGGGCGGGCGGGCCAAGCGCAAGCAGCGGTCGTTCTGGCGCGAGCTGCCCGTCCTGATCGTGATCGCGCTCGTGCTCGCGGTCCTGATCAAGACCTTTGCGGTCCAGGCCTTTTGGATTCCATCGGGCTCGATGGAAAATACGCTCGAGATCAATGACCGGGTCCTGGTCAATAAGATCGTTTACCACATTCGCGACATTCACCGCGGCGATATCGTCGTCTTCAACGGCGATGGCTCCTGGGACCCGGGGCCGCTCCCGGCGAACGGGAACGTCTTCCAGCAGTTCGGGGCCGGCTTCGCCAGCATGTTCGGCTTCGGTCACCCGGGAGACATCCTCATCAAGCGCGTCATCGGGATCCCGGGCGACCACGTGGCCTGCTGCGACGCGCAGGGCCGGGTAACCGTCAACGGCGTCCCGCTGACCGAGCAGTCCTACCTGTACCCGGGCTCGGCTCCCTCCCTGTCCCGGTTCAACATCGTGGTGCAGCCGGGCCGGCTGTGGGTCATGGGAGACAACCGCTTCTACTCGGCCGACTCCCGCGACCACATGGGGGACCCGGGCGGCGGGACGGTCCCGGAGAGCGCGGTGATCGGGCGGGCCTTCGTCATCATCTGGCCGCCGAGCCGGTGGCGGATCTTGCCCATTCCGGCCACGTTCACCCAGCCGGCGCTGAACGGCTCCCATGCGTCGGCCGCGCCTCCGTCCGTCCAAGCCCAGGGCACCGACCTGCTGCCGGCCCGAGTCGAGCCCACCGGACAGGCCATCCCGCTCACGCTGGGGTTCGCCGGGGCCATCCCGCTCACCTGGCTGCAGCGCCGGGTCCGGCTGCGGGCCAGGCGGCGCCGAGGCGACGCCCCGGCGCGTCCGAGCGCGGCCCGGCCCGGGCGCCCGGCCCGGCGCTGGCGCCCGGCCCGGCGGCGTCCGGTCGGGCCCCGTTAAGACCGTGGCCGCGCCACGGCGCTAACTGGCGTACGCTGCCAATGTCATGACGCGCGATCCCGGGGTGCTGGCCGCCAGCGGCCCGCGCCCGCCGGCCGCTCCCGCCCGTGACGGGAGCCTTTATCCGAGGTACGCCGGATACACACCGCGGCGCGACATGGGACTGGGTGCCTACGAGCTCGTGCTCGCGCGGGCCGGGTTCAGCCCCGTGGCGGGTATCGACGAGGCGGGCCGGGGCGCCTGCGCGGGGCCGCTGGTGGTGGCGGCCGTCGTCCTCGACCCGGCCAGCATCAAGCGCATGCCCGGCCTGGCCGATTCCAAGCTGCTGTCCGCGCAGCAGCGCGAGGATGTCTACGCCGCGGTGCTCCGCTGGGCGCTCGACTGGCACGTGGTCGTCATCGGCGCCGGGCAGATCGACGCCATGGGCCTGCACGTGTGCAACGTGGCCGGCATGCGCCGCGCGTTCGCCGGGCTGCGCTGCCGGCCGGGCTACGTGCTGACCGACGGTTTCCCCGTCCGCGGCCTGGGCGCGCCCGCCCTCGCGGTCTGGAAGGGCGACCGGGTCACCGCGTCGGTCGCCGCCGCGTCGGTCGTGGCCAAGGTCAGCCGGGACCGGATGATGCGGGACCTGCACGAACGTTATCCCCAGTATGGATTCGACCGGCACAAGGGATACAACACCGATGAGCATGTACGCGCCCTGACCGAGCATGGGCCGTGCCCGGCCCACCGGTACTCATTCGTGAACGTGAACCGGGTCGCGGCCCAGGCCGGTCCCGTCCCGGTAGAGCCCGCGGACCTCGCGGACGCGATGGGCCAGCCGGACGCGATGGGCCAGCCGGACGCGATGGGCCAGCCGGACCCGGTGGCCGCCATGGCCCCCGCGACCGGCGGCGCAGCTGGCGTGGTGACCAGCCTGGCGGATGTGCCCGGGGAGAACGAGAGGAGAATAAGCTCATGAGCGCGGAAGACCTTGAGAAGTACGAAGCCGAGATGGAGCTCCAGCTTTACCGCGAGTACCGCGACGTGGTCGGGTTGTTCACGCACGTGGTCGAGACCGAGCGCCGTTTCTATCTCACGAATGACGTCGAGCTGAACGTCAGGTCAAGCGACAACGGCGAGGTCTTCTTCGAGGTTACGATGCGGGACGCGTGGGTCTGGGATATGTACCGCCCGGCCAGGTTCGTCAAGAATGTTCGTGTGGTCACCTTCAAGGACGTCAACATCGAGGAACTGGCCAAGGCTGACCTGGAGGTACCGGCCGACAAGCCGGACTTCCCGGCCTAGCCGCAGCGGAGGGCGGAGGGCGGATGCTGGGGCTTCCTGACGGGGTTTTGGCCTGCCTGTTCGACATGGACGGCGTGGTGACCCGTACCGCGACGCTGCACGCCGCGGCGTGGAAGGAGATGTTCGACGAATTCCTCCGCGGGTACGCCGAGCGCACCGGCACCGAGTTCGTCCCCTTTGACTCCCATCGCGAGTACGACGCCTACGTCGACGGCAAGCCGAGGCTGGAGGGAACCAGGTCCTTCCTTTCCTCCCGCGGCATCGACCTGCCCGAGGGGACGCCGGATGACCCGCCGGGGACGCCGACCTTGTACGGGCTGAGCAACCGGAAGAACGCCCTGGTCCTGGCGAAGATAGCGGCCGGAGGCGTCCAGGTGTACGACGGCAGCATCGCCTACATCAAAGCGGTGCGGGACCAGGGCATCGCCCGCGCGGTCGTCTCGGCGAGCGCCAACACCAAGCAGGTCCTGGACGCCGCGGGCATCGCCGGGCTGTTCGACGTCAGGATCGACGGGGTGGTCGCCAAGGAGCGGGGCCTGCGCGGCAAGCCGGCGCCGGATACCTTCCTGGCCGCGGCCGAGGCGCTGGGCGTGCCCGCCGCGCACGCGGTGGTCTTCGAGGACGCCCAGGCGGGCGTGGCGGCGGGTCACGCTGGCCATTTCGCCCTGGTGGTCGGCGTGGACCGGGTCGGGCAGGCCGCCGAACTGCGCGAGCACGGCGCCGACATCGTGGTCAAGGACCTCGCGGAGCTGCTCGAACCCGGCGCGCACCCGGACGACAAGGACGACAAGGACGCCCGATGATCAAGCAGGCCGCGTACGGGGCCGAGCCCTGGCGGCTGGTCGAGAAGGAACTGGACCTGGATCTGCTCGCCCAGAGCGAGTCGATCTTCGCGCTGTCGAACGGGCACATCGGGCTGCGCGGCAACCTGGACGAGGGCGAGCCGTACGGGCTGCCGGGAACCTACCTCAACTCCATGTACGAGGTCCGGCCGCTGCCCTACGCGGAGGCCGGCTACGGCTTCCCCGACAGCGGGCAGACCGTCATCAACGTCACCAACGGCAAGCTGATCAGGCTGCTGGTCGACGACGAGCCGTTCGACATCAGGTACGGCACCCTGCACTCCCACGAGCGCGTCCTGGACCTGCGGGCGGGCACGCTGACCCGGACCGCCGACTGGTCCTCCCCGGCGGGGGCCAGGGTCAAGGTGACCTCGGTGCGCATGGTGTCGCTGACCGAGCGCGCGATCGCGGCCATCAGCTACACGGTCGAGCCGGTGGACCGCAAGCTACGGGTGGTGCTGCAGTCCGAGCTGGTCACCAACGAGGAGATGCCCAACCGGGGCAACGACCCGCGGCTGGCCGCCATCCTGGAGGCCCCGCTGGTCAGCGAGGAGCACCAGACCTACGACGGCACCCCGCCCCGGGTCGTCCTGGTGCACCGGACCCGGTCCAGCGGCCTGCGGATGGCCGCCGGGATGTCACACGAGATCTACTGCCCGGAGAAGATGAACAGCCGTACCGAGTCCTACCCGGACCTGGGCCGGTCCACGGTCGCCACCGAGCTGGCCCCCGGCGAGCAACTGCGCATCGTGAAGTACATCGGCTACGGCTGGTCGAGCCAGCGGTCCAGGCCCGCGCTCATCGCCCAGGTCACCGGCGCCCTGGCCGGCGCCCACCTGGTCGGCTGGGACGGCCTGCTGGCCGAGCAGCGCGCCTACCTGGACGAGTTCTGGGACGGCGCCGACGTCGAGGTGGAGGGTGACGCCGAGATCCAGCAGGCGGTCCGCTTCGGGCTGTTCCACATACTGCAATCCGCCGCGCGAGCGGAGTACCGCCCGATCGCGGCCAAGGGGCTGACCGGCAGCGGCTACGACGGGCACACGTTCTGGGACACCGAGACGTATGTGCTGCCTGTGCTCACCTACACCCACCCGTCGGCCGCGGCCGATGCGCTGCGCTGGCGGCACGTCGTGCTGGATGAGGCCAAACATCACGCGGCCGACCTGGGACTGGCCGGGGCGGCGTTCCCGTGGCGGACGATCCGCGGCCAGGAGTGCTCCGGCTACTGGCCCGCGGGGACGGCTGCGTTCCACATCAACGCCGACATCGCCGACGCCGTCATTCGCTACCTGGACGCCACGCAGGACGCAAAATTCGAGACGGAAGTCGGCCTGGAGCTGCTGGTCGAGACGGCGCGGCTGTGGCGGTCGCTCGGCCAGCACGATGCCGTCGGGCCACTTCAGGATCGACGGCGTGACCGGGCCGGATGAGTACAGCGCGGTCAAGGACAACAACGTCTACACCAACCTCATGGCCCAGCGGAACCTGGCCTGCGCGGCCGATGTGGCCTCCCGGCTGCCGTCGGAGGCCGAAGCGCTCGGCGTCACCACCGAGGAGGCGGCGTCCTGGCGGGACGCGGCCAACGCGATGTACATCCCATTCGACGAACGAATTGGGGTGCACCCCCAGCATGATTCGTTCACCGACTATGCCCGGTGGGACTTCAAGGACACCCCCGAGGACAAGTACCCGCTGCTGCTGCACTTCCCCTACTTCCAGCTGTACCGCAGGCAGGTCGTCAAGCAGGCGGACCTGGTGCTGGCCATGTACCTGCGGCCCGACGCGTTCAGCGCCGAGCAGAAGGCCGCCAATTTCGCCTACTACGAGCCGCTGACCGTGCGCGATTCCTCCCTGTCGGCGTGCGTCCAGGGGGTGATCGCCGCCGAGGTCGGCCAGCTGGATCTCGCCCATGACTACCTGGCCGAGGCCGCGCTCATGGACCTGAGGGACGTGGAGCACAACACCTCCGACGGCCTCCACATGGCGTCGCTCGCGGGGGCGTGGCTGGCGCTGGTGGCGGGCTTCGGCGGCCTGCGCGCCGGCCACGGCTCGCTGGCCTTCTGCCCCGCGCCTGCCCGACGGCATAGCGAGGCTGACGTTCCGGATGCGCTACCAGGGCCGCAAGCTCAGCGTCACGGTCAGGGGCACCCGGGCCAGGTACCAGCTGCTCGAGGGCGACCCGCTGACGGTGAGCCACCACGGCGAGGAACTCGAGCTCGGCCACCGGGCCATAGAGCGCAGGATCCCGCCGATCAAGGCCGGCCCGCGCCCGGAACAGCCGCCCGGGCGCACGCCCTACAACCGCTCAGAAAGCTGACCCAGCCCGGGGCAGCGGCGCCTGCGCCTGCCGAGCCCGTCGTCCTACCGGCGATGTCGGCGGCCACGATGATCGTGTCACCCACCAGATGTACCGAACGGCCGCTCAGCCCGAAGCGGCTCAGCGGTATTTCCGTTTCCCAGCTCACCGACGGTACCAGTGCCCTGGCCGCGAATCTGCGGTGAGATGGATATGACAGCACGATCTGCCAGCTTGGCCCCCAGCAATGAAGTAATCACTCGCGGGCCTCCCTCGGCTACGACTGAGCGGATGCCTTCGGCATAAAGCTGTCGCAGCACCGCCGAGATATCCACTCCGCCTCGCCCCAGCGGCATCTCACGGATCGCCATCTGACGTTCTTCCAGCGCCTGGCGCTTGGCCCGGTCATCGGCCTGGCAGCCGGTCATCAGATAGGTCGGCGCGTCAAGGCTGAGCACCGCGGCTGTCATCGGCGTCCGGAGACAGGAGTCGAGCACCACGCGGGCTGGCGACCGGCCCGGAATCGCCCGCACGGTCAGGGCGGGGTCATCAGCGAGCACCGTTCCGACTCCTATCAGCACGGCGTCGCAGGCAGCCCGCACAGCGTGCCAGATCGGAACCAGTGCCTCCGCATCAGCCCCGTCCGCGTCGCGCCCGGCCAGGATCCGGCCGTCGAGCGTCTGGGTGTACCGCAATACGACGAACGGGCGATCACCGCCAGGAGCGGCGTTGCCGAGCAAACTGCCGACATCTATCGATCGCACCAGCCGTTCAGCGGGCACCTCATGGTCGATCAGGGTCATATGACCGAGCCGATCCTGCTTGGTACGCAGATAACGCTGGTTACGCAGATAAGGAACCGCCGGAGTCGGGATGACCTGCCTTACGGTGATTCCCGCGGCCCTCAGACCATCAACCTTGCGCGGGTTGTTGGTCACGAGCCGGACCGACCGGACGCCGACCGCCTTCAGCACCGCCGCCGCATCGTCGTAGCGTCTGCTATCCACGGGCAACCCTAGGCGCAGGTTCGCGTCTAGCGGTATCGGCTCCGCGATCTTGTTCCATGTAGGCCCGAAGCTTATCTATCAGGCCGATGCCGCGACCCTCGTGACCGGTCGCGTACACCAGGACCCCCCGGCCTTCCGCCGCCAGGGCGCGCAGGCCCATGTCCAGCTGAGCACCGCAATCACAGCGCAGCGAGCCCAGCGCATCTCCCGGTCAGGCATTCGGAATGCACCCGCGTCAGCACGGAGTGCCCGTCGCCGATCTCGCCCTTGACCATCGCCAGGTAGACGTGACCCGACGCGCTCTCGAAGGCGCGCGTGTCAAACTCCCCGGAAACCGTAGGCAGCTCAATCCGCGCAACCTCGCGAACCTCCGTCATGGCGGCCCGTGCTACCCGCGCGAAGCCGAAATCAACCGCACGTTTGGCATCACAGCTCCCCGGGTAGCGGCGGGCCGTGTCCGCCAGAGCGCTCTTCCACACGGCGCCGCGCCGCGTGGAGATCCGAGACCTGCCCGCGCCCCGAGCCCAGGGCCTGGCGAGGTGGTCGTCCGGACCCTCTTCTCCGGCATCAGCGGCGGTACCGAGCGGCTCGTCTTCCGCGGCGAAGTCCCTGAAGGACCGCGCTCGACGACACGATCAATGCCCTGGCGGGCGAGTTCCGCTACCCGTTCCCCTACGGCTACGCCTGCGTCGGCCGTGTTGAGGGCGACGACGCCTGGTGTTCGCCTTTCACCCCCATCAGGATGTGTTCACGGCAGCCGCCGGTGACTTGATCTGCCTGCCTGCCGTCCACCCGGCCGCGGCCACGCTGTTTCCGCTGGTCGAGACGGCCCTGCAAGTAACTCTCGACGCCGAGGCGGGCTACCGGGATCGCGTCGTGGTCTTCGGGGCCGGCGTCGTCGGGCTGCTGACCGCGCTGCTGCTGAAACGCTCCGGACGGCGGCCGCTGTGCGCGGAGCCGCTGGCCTGGCGCCGCGGCCTGGCGAGCCGTCTCGGCATCAGCGCCGTGGCCCCCGAGGAACTCGACGGAAAGGGGCGTTCCGCTCGTCATCGACGCCAGCGGCAATCCGGAGGCCCCAGCCATCGCCCTTGACATGCTGGCTCATGAGGGAACGCTGCTGATCGCGTCCTGGTTCGGCGACAAGCCGGTCCAGCTACCGCTCGGCGGCGCCTTCCACCGCCGCCGCCTGACGATCCGCAGCACCCAAGTCTCCACGATTCCGGCCCCGCTGTCGGCGATCTGGACGGTGGCGCGGCGCCGTGCCGAGGCTGCCGCGCTGCTGCCCGAGCTTCCGCTGGCCGAACTTTGCACCCATGTCTTCCCTTTCGCGCATGCTGCCGACGCGTTCCGTGCCGTGGACGAGAACACACCGGGCCTCATGCATGCAGTGCTCGACTACGACGGGGAGGCCCATGACGACGCTTCGGGTGGACTAACCCAGAAGCCGACGCCGCCACCATCACGATCTTGCTGCGGCACGGCGACACGCGCCTGTCACCAGAACACCGGTTCAGCGGGCTTTCCGACGTGCCGCTCTGCGCGGACGGCGCCCGCCAAGTCAGCGCGGCGGCACATCGGCTCGCTTCCGGAGCTCCCATCGACGCCATCGTCAGCTCGCCGCTTCCACGTGCCGCCGCCACCGCCGCCATTGTGGCCGAGCGAACTGGCCTTGCCCACGGCGACCGATGAGGACTTCCGCGAGACTGATTTCGGGGAATGGGAAGGGCTCACCATCGCCGAAATCCAGAAGCCGGTGGCCTGAAGCAGTCGGCGCATGGCAGCACGATCCCGAGAAAGCCCCGCCGGGCGGGGAGAGCTTCGCCGATACCGCATGCCGGGTAAACCGCGCCTGCGAGCGGATCCTGCGGGAATATCAAGGCCAGACGGTCCTCATCGATAAGCCATATCACGCCGATAAAGATTCTGCTATGCCGGGCTCTCGGCGCGCCGCTGCTGAGCCTGTACCGTTTCTATCTCGGCTCCGCCTGCATTAATGAGATCCAGTGGCATGGCCATGAGTTCGCCGCCGTCCGCAAGGTCAACGACACAAGTCACCTTGACCATGAGCCGCAACGGAGCCCGCCGCCGCGCACAGGAGGGACGATGAGTTACGAGGTTGGGCTGAGCCGGGAGGTTCGCGCCTTCCACATGATGCCGGGAATGCCGGGACCCGAGGGCGAACGGCACCACCATGACTACCGGATCGAGGTCGTCGTCGAGCGGCGGGAGCTTGGACCAGCGGGCAATGGTCTGCGACCTGGACGTGCTCGAGGCCGCGCTGGCCGATCTTACCGGGCGGATCGAGGGCAAAGATCTCGAGGACGCGATCCAGCCGCCAGACGGCTGAGGCGATTACCGTCGAGGTGTTCGCCCGGTGGGCGCACGAGACGCTGGCCGACGCGGTGCGGCGGCCAGCGGCGAGAGGCTCGCGTTGCGGGTCTGGGAGTCGCCGACGGCCTTCGGCGGCTACCGCGCGGCCGTCGCCGGGTAGGCGGCCAGGCCGCGTTGGGCGCAGGCCTGCCAGGTGAACCGCTCGAGCGCCAGCCGCCGGGCGATGTCGCCCAGCTGCCGCACCCGAAGCAGGTAGGAGCCACCTGGATGACCCACACCCCACCCCACCCCCTGTCGGTCTCGCTGGTAACCCTGGGTGACCCGAACACCTTGACCGGTGGTTATCTCTATCACCGGCGGCTGGCTGAGCTGGCTCCCCGGTACGGCGCGCGGCTGGTGTTCGCGTCCTTTCCCGCGTGGCCCTTCCCGTTCCCTCTCCTGCGCGCTCCACGCCTGCCGCGGGTCCTGGCTGCGCAGGGCGCCGACGTCGTGGTGCTTGACAGCATCGCCGCCGCCTTCCTCGCCCCGCGGATGACCAAGGTCCGCGCGCCCGTGGTGGCCATGCTGCACCAGCCGCCCGGCGGGATCGACCACGGCCCGGTCCGGCGGCACGCCCAGGCTGTCCTGGACCGGCGGCGTACCGGCACGTCGAGCGCGTGGTGGTGGCCAGTCAGCTGCTCGCGGACCAGCTCGGCGCACAGGGCTTCGCCGCCAAGCTCCTCGTCGTCCCGCCGGGGCGGGACGTGGCGCCCGCAGCCGCTGGACCGAAGCGGGACCTTCGCGCCAGCTGCCAGGGCCGCGCTGCTGTGCGTCGGCAACTGGGTGGCCCGCAAGGGCATCCTCCAGGCGCTCGACGCTGTCGCCCACCTGCCGGCAGGGCTCGCGCGGCTCCACCTCGTCCGGCGACGACCGGCCCGATCCGGGATACGCCGCACGGGTTCGCCGCCGGCTGGCCTGCGGCGACCTGGCCGACCGGGTCCAGTGCCATGGCCGCCTCCAGCCGGGAGGAGGTGGCCGCGATGTACCGCGACGCAGACGGTTCCTGTCTGCCCAGCCTCCGCGAGCCGTACGGCACGGTCTACGGTGAGGCCATGGCCGCCGGGCTGCCGTGGTGGGATGGCGGCGCAACCTGCCCTACCTGGCCAACCACGGGCAGGAGGGCCTGCTCGTCGAGCCCGGCAACGTGGCCGGACTGGCCTCCGCCCTGCGCGTCCCTCGCCGAAGACGCCGAGCTCAGGACCCGTCTCGGCGCGGCCGCCCGGCGCCGGGCGGCAGACGTTCCCCACCTGGCAGCAGACCGCCGAGCGGTTCTTCGCCGCCGTCCGCGAGGCGGCGGCCTCGGGACTCGCTGCCCTGCTTGCGCCGCACCCATGCCGTGCCGGGCACAACGCTCCCGCGTTCGGTCATCCAATCATCGCGGTCTGACATTTCCCGCTCGTTTTCCACCGGTCCCCGCGCCGCCCGGCTGGTTTTCCACAGCCACGCAGCGTGCCTGTAGCCCGCGCCCGCCTTCGGCGATCGTCGGAACCGGAGGTGTTGACGATGCGAGCCAAAGACGTGCTGGGCAAATCCGGCGAGCAGGCGGCGTCTGAGTACCTGGAAGGGTGCGGACTGCGGATCCTGGACCGCAACTGGCGCAGCGCGGACGGCGAGATCGACATCGTGGCGGTGGAGCGTCACGTGCTGGTCGTCTGCGAAGTGAAATCGAGGACGTCGACGCGCTACGGCAGCCCGCTCGAGGCGGTCAGCCGGGCCAAGCGCGCCCGGCTGCGCCGCCTGGCCGTGCAGTGGCTGAACGCCCACGGCATCCGCTTCGACGAGGTCCGGATCGACGTGGTCGGCCTGCTGTACGAGGGCACCGGCGGATTCACCATCGAGCACATCAGGGGAGTGGGCTAGCCGTGCCACTGGCTCGCACGTATTCGATCGCCCTGGTGGGAGTGCAGGGCCACCTGGTCGAGGTCGAGGTGGACATCGCGAACGGGCTGGTCGGCATGATCCTGGTCGGGCTGCCCGATACCGCGCTGCGCGAGGCGCGTGACCGGATCCGCGCCGCGATCGCCAACAGCGGCGAGCGGTGGCCGCAGCGGAAGATCACCGTCGGGCTCTCCCCGGCCAGCTTGCCCAAGCGGGGCAGCTGGTTCGATCTGGCCATCGCGGTCGGCGTGCTCACCGCCGCGGGCACGGTGCCCGCCGCGGCCTCGGCCGGAGTCATGTTCTTCGGTGAGCTCGGCCTGGACGGGCGGCTGCGGCCGGTCCGGGGCGTGCTTCCCGCGGTGGCCGCGGCGGCGGAGGACGGCCGGTTCGGCACGGTGCTGGTGGCCGAGCAGAACGCGCCCGAGGCCGCCCTGGTGCCCGGCGTGCGGGTGATCGCGGCCAGCACCCTGACCGCGGTGATCGACTGGCTGCGGGGCACGCCGGGTTCGCGCGGCGGCCCGCCCGCCGCCGAGTTCGCCCGCGGCCAGGAACCGCCCGCCGTTCCGTCTTCTTGGCCGGCGCCCGACCTGGCCGAGATGCTCGGCCAGTCGATGGCCCGGCGAGCCGCCGAGGTGTGCGCGGCCGGCGGTCATCACCTGTCGCTGCTGGGCCCGCCCGGGGCGGGCAAGACCATGCTGGCCGAGCGGATTCCCACCATTCTGCCGCGGCTTGACCGGCAGGCCGCGCTGGAAGTGACGGCCATCCATTCGGTGGCGGGAACGTTGCCCCCTGAGGTTCCGCTGCTCTGCGCTCCGCCGTTTCTCGCGCCCCATCACACCGCGACCAAGGCCGCGATCGTGGGCGGCGGCAGCGGCGTCATCCGCCCCGGCTCGGCGTCGCTGGCGCACCACGGGGTGCTGTTCCTCGATGAGGCGCCCGAGTTCGCCCGGGACGTGCTGGACGCGTTGCGCCAGCCGCTGGAGGCCGGCGAGGTCGTGGTGGCCCGGTCGGGGGTCACGGCCCGGTTCCCGGCCAGGTTCACCCTGGTCATGGCCTCGAACCCGTGCCCATGCGCGCGTGGCGCCGGATCGGCCGAGGGCTGCAGCTGCAGCCCGGCCGCTCGCCGCCGGTACCTGGGCCGGATCTCGGGCCCGCTGCTCGACCGGGTGGACGTGAAGATCGAGCTCGAGCCGGTGAGCCGCAGGGAACTGCTCAGCGACCGGAACTTCGCCGAGTCCAGCCGGACCGTGGCGCTGCGCGTGGCCGAGGCCAGGCAGCGATCCGCGCGCCGGCTGCGCGGCACCCGATGGCGGGTGAACGGCGAGGTCCCCGGGTCGGAGCTGCGCCGGGCCTGGCCGCCCGCACCGGGCTCGCTGGCCGTGGTGGAACGCGCGCTGGAGCGCGGCCAGATCAGCGCGCGGGGGGTGGTCAAGGTCATCCGCGTCGCCTGGACCCTGGCCGACCTGGCCGGCAAGCCGCGCCCGACCAAGGACGAATGCCACGCCGCGCTCGGCTTGTGGCTGGGGGTCCGGCGATGAGCCCGCTCGGCGCGCAGGCCCTGGCCCGGGCCGCCCTCACCTACCTGGCCGAGCCCGGTGATCCCGCCCTCGGCGCCCTGCTGGAATTCTGTTCCCCGGCCGAGGTGCTGGCCGCGATCAAGGCGGGCAGGCTGCCCGACGCCGGGCCCGGATGCGGCGACCGCCCGGACCGTCGGCGTGCGCTGGAACGAGCGCTCGGCCGCTGGCGGATCCGCCTGCCCGATCTTCCGGACGGCGCGGCCATCGAGGGCGCCTGCCGCGACGGCGTCCGGCTCGTCTGCCCCGGCGATCCGCAATGGCCCGCCGTCCTGGACGAGCTCGGCGCGGCCCGGCCGTACGCGCTGTGGGTGCGCGGCCGCGCGGACCTGGGCCAGGCCTGCCTGCGTTCGGTGTCGGTGGTGGGATCACGCGCCGCCACCGGGTACGGCGCGCACGTAGCCGGCGAGATCGCCGCCGATCTCGCCGATCAGGGCTGGGTGATCGTTTCCGGCGGCGCGTACGGCATTGACGCCGCCGCGCACCGCGGCGCGCTGGCCGCCCGGGCGGCCACGATCGCGGTCATGGCCTGCGGCCTGGATCAGCCCTACCCGGCAGGCCACGCGGGCCTGTTCGCGGACATCGCCGGTGACGGCCTGATGGTCAGCGAATGGCCGCCGGGCCGCCGGCCCGCCCGGCTGCGGTTCCTGATCCGTAACCGGACCATCGCGGCGATGACCTGCGGCACCGTGGTCGTCGAGGCGGGCGAGCGCAGCGGCGCGCTGAACACCGCCCGTCACGCGGCCGAGCTGGGCAAGCCCCTGATGGCCGTCCCCGGCCCGGTGACTTCGGCGCAGTCGGCCGGCTGCCACCGGATCATCCGGGAGTGGGGCGCCACCTGCGTCACCCGCGCCGCGGACATCATCGAGATGCTCTCACCGCTGGGCACCGCCGAAGCCCCAGCCACCGCCCAAGCCCCGGCCGCCCCCGAAGTCCCGGCCGCCCCCGGAGCCCCGGCGGCGGCCGGGCCGCCGACCCGTAATCAGGACGCCGCGGCGCCCCGTGACGAGCTCGACCTCGACAGCGCCCGGGTGCTCGACGCGCTCCCCGCCCGCGGCGCCGCCGGCCCATCGACGATCGCGGCCGAGGCGGGTGTGGACCTGGACACCGTGCTGCGCTGCCTCGGCCTGCTGGCCGGCCTGGGCTTCATCGAGCGCGGCGACCGCGGCTGGCGCCTGCGCAAGCGCTAACTGCAGCGGGATCGCCTAAGCGGCCCGGCTCGCGTCCTGGTAGGCGAGGGGCGAGGTTGTTCCGCGAGCCTAGGGCGCGGGGGCGGTCCGGGCTGAGCATCCGATCCCGGTTCGGCCTGGTGACATCTCTTGAGTGTCGGCGAAGGAGGGGTTTGAGCGATGATCGCCGCCCTCGCTGCGGTGGCTGCGGGCAGCCTGATCCTCCGCGGCCGCTCTGCTGCCACGCCGCCCGATCCAGCGGCGAAACCGGCCACCGACTCGCGGCGCCAGGGACCCCCGAGATGAACGCCCGACCGAACACCATCCTGGTCCACGGCGCATTCGAACCCGCCTGCGGGTACGCAGGCGTAACGGGGGAATGCCCGGAGAGTGAACATTACGGAACCCACCATGAGCGCGATCACCGTGACCGTGAACGGCGCCCGTCGCACGCTGGACGTCGATCACCGGACGTCGCTGCTCGACCTGCTGCGCGAGCGGCTGGGCCTGACTGGCTCCAAGAAGGGCTGTGATCACGGCCAGTGCGGCGCGTGCACGGTGCTGATCGGCGGCCGCCGCGCCAACGCCTGCCTCGCGCTGGCCGTGGCCTGCGACGGCGCCGAGATCACGACCGTCGAGGGCCTGGCCGATGGCAACACAGACGGCAACGCCGACGCCAGCGCGGACAGCGACGAGGATGGAGCCGGGCTGCATCCGCTGCAGGTCGCGTTCCTCCGGCACGACGCATTCCAATGCGGCTACTGCACCCCGGGCCAGCTGTGCTCGGCGGCCGCGATGCTCACCGAGCGCGGCCCGTCCGCTGTCACCGAGGATCTCACGGCCGACCCGCCGCTGACTCCGGCGGAGATCCGCGAGCGGATGAGCGGCAACCTGTGCCGGTGCGGCGCCTACGTGAACATCGTCCGGGCGATCGCCGCGACGGCCGCGGCGGGGACGGAGTGACATGAGGGCCTTCTCCTACGAAAGGGCCAGCGGCCCAGCGGACGCGGTCGCCCGGTTCCGCCCCGGCACGATGTATCTCGGCGGCGGCACCAACCTGGTCGACCTGATGCGGCTCGGTGTCGCCCGGCCTGGCCACGTCGTCGACGTCTCCCGACTGCCGCTCGACCAGGTGCGGCCCGCCGACGGCGGCGGCCTCCTGATCGGCGCGGCGGTGCGTAACAGCGACCTGGCGGCGCACCCCCTGGTGCGGGAGCGCTATCCGATGCTGGCGCGGGCCGTGCTGAGCGGCGCGTCCGGGCAGATCCGCAACATGGCCACGGTCGGCGGGAACCTGCTGCAGCGCACCCGTTGCGGGTACTTCCAGGACGTCTCGATGCCGTGTAACAAGCGCAGCCCGGGTTCCGGCTGCCCGGCGGTCGCCGGCGACCACGAGAACCTGGCGATACTCGGGCACTCCGCGGGCGGCGGCAGCGCGTGCGTCGCGACCCACCCGTCGGACATGGCCGTGGCGCTGACCGCGCTAGACGCGCGGGTGCACGTCACCGGGCCGGGCGGGGACCGCGTCATCGGCATGCCCGGGCTGCACCGGCTGCCCGGCGCCGAGCCGGACCGGGACACTGTGCTGGAGCCGGGCGACCTCATCACGGCGGTCGAGCTGGGGCCGCCGCCGGCCGGCCGTTCGGTGTACCGGAAGGTGCGTGAGCGCGCTTCGTTCGCGTTCGCGCTGGTGTCGGCCGCCGCGCTGCTCGATATCGCCGGCGACGGGACGATAAGGAATTGCCAGCTGGCCCTGGGTGGGGTCGCGCACGTCCCCTGGCGTGCCTATACGGCCGAACGGGCGCTGGCTCACGCCCCGGCGACGGTTTCCGCGTTCGGCGCGGCGGCCGACGCGGAGCTGGCGCAGGCCCGGCCGCTGCCCGGCAACGCCTACAAGGTGGCGCTGGCCCGCAACCTCATCGTCGCCGTGCTGGAGGAGGTGTCCCGGTGAACCGCGTCGAGGGCAGGGACAAGGTAACCGGGCGGGCCCGGTACGCCTATGAGTATCCCGCGGATGGCGTCGGGTACGCGTTCGCCGTGCAGGCGCCGGTCGCCAGCGGGGTGGTCCGGTCGGTCGACGCGAGCGCGGCCCAGGCGATGCCCGGCGTGCTCGCGGTGCTGACCTGCATGGACCCGCCTCCGCTCGGCTCGTTGGACAACGCCGAACTGGCCATCCTGCAGACCCGGGAGATCACCTACCGCGGGCAGCTGATCGCTGCGGTGGTCGCGGACACGCTGGAGAACGCGCGGGCCGCCGCGGAGGCGGTGCGGGCCGACTGCGCCGCCAGGCCGCATGATGTGCGGCTGCGGGCGGACCACCCGGGCCTGTACACGCCGGACAAGGTCAATCCGAACTTCCCGGCGGTGACCGAGTACGGCGACGTGGCCGCCGGCCTGGCCGCCGCGGCAGTGCGCGTGGACACGACCTACACGACGCCGGTGCAGCACAACAACCCGATGGAGCCGCACGCCGCGCTCGCCGCCTGGGACCCCGGCGGCGGCGTGACGATCTTCGATTCGACGCAGGGCCCGTCCGCCGACCGGGACACGATCGCGCGGGTGCTCGGCCTCGCGCCAGAACGGGTCCGCGTCATCGCGCCGCACGTCGGCGGCGGGTTTGGGGCCAAGGGCACGACCAGGCCGCACGTGATCCTGGCCGCAGTCGCGGCCCGTGCGGCCGGCCGGCCGGTGAAGATCGCGCTGACGCGGCAGCAGATGTTCGAGCTGACCGGCTACCGGACGCCGACCATCCAGCGGCTCCAGCTCGGCGCGGACGCGCAGGGACGGCTGACCGCCGTCGCGCACGACGTGGTGGAGCAGACCGCGATCCGGACCGAGTTCGCCGAGCAGACCGCGGTCTGCACCCGGGTCATGTACGCGTCGCCGGCGATGCGGACCACGCACCGGCTGGCCCGGCTGAACGTGCCCGTGCCAGCCTGGATGCGCGCGCCGGGGGAATGCCCGGGGATGTACGCGCTCGAGTCTGCCATCGACGAGCTCGCGGTGGCCGCGGGCATCGACCCGGTCGAGCTGCGGATCAGGAACGAGCCGGCGACAGAGCCGGGCAGCGGCTTGCCGTTCAGCTCCCGTAACCTCGTCGCCTGCCTGCGCGAGGGCGCCCGCCGGTTCGGCTGGGCGGACCGCGACCCGCGGCCGGGAATCCGGCGCGAGGGGCGGTGGCTGGCCGGGACGGGCGTCGCCGCCGCCACCTACCCGGCCCGGCGCCGGCCATCGCGGGCGACGGCGACGGCGAGCGACGACGGCTTCGTGGTGCGGATCGCCGCCGCCGACATCGGCACCGGCGCGCGCACCGCGCTCACCAAGATCGCCGCGCAGGCGCTGGGCACGACAGCGGCCCGGGTCCGGGTCGAGCTCGGCGACAGCGCCCTGCCGGCCGCCTCGCTCGCGGGCGGCTCGATGGGCACCGCGTCGTGGGGCTCGGCGGTCGTGCGGGCGTGCGAGGCGCTGCTGAAGAACGGCCGGGAGGGCAGCGCGGACACCGCGGAGGAGGTGGCCGCTGACTCGGGGTTTGCCCGGCACGCGTTCGGCGCCCAGTTCGCCGAGGTGCTCGTGGACCCCGGCACCGGCGAGGTGCGCGTGCCGAGGCTGCTCGGCGTGTTCGCCGCCGGCCGGATCATCGATGCGACACTGGCCCGCTCCCAATTCATCGGGGCCTTGACGATGGGACTGGGGATGGCGCTGATGGAGGCGACCCACGTGGACGCGGCGCAGGGCGGCTTCACCAGCCGGGACCTCGCGCAGTACCACGTCGCCACCAACGCCGATGTGCAGGACCTGGACGCGGCGTGGATCGAGGAGGACGACCCGCACCTGAACCCGATGGGCGCCAAGGGTATCGGCGAGATCGGCATCACCGGCACCGCCGCCGCCATCGGCAACGCCGTCTACCACGCGACCGGCCGCCGCGTCCGCGACCTCCCGATCACCCCCGCCAAGCTCCTGAGCTAGCCCGGAGCGCCGCGCGCGAGCAGGCGGCGGGTGGCAAGGTCCGCCGCTTCCGCCCACCAGCAGGTGGAGGCTGCCCCGGGATGGTAACGCCCGGGATAGGTCTCCATGCCGTCCAGCGAGAAGAACTCCCCGCTGAACGAGGCCGGTCCCGGAGGGGAGTGACGTGCTGATGATGTTCCAGCGACTGACGGCCTGGATCGAGCGGCGTCAGCGCGACTACAGCGACGAGCTGCACCAAGCGAGCGACGCCCTCGCTGACGCGCAAGACTGGACGATCACCCGAACAACTGATGTGTTCGGCTTCGGCGCGCGGACCTATCGCGATCCGCGGTTCGATCAACTAAAGGCGCAGCGTGCCGCAGCAGCCGAGCAGGAATCATCCGGGGCAGCGGTCAAAGACCAGGTGCCGTAAGCACAGACAGGAGCTAGCGCATAATAAACCTCGTGCTAAGTAATGAGTGGGGATGGAGCCACTCGTCAATCTCATACGTGCCTACCCTGAGATTGGTGGCCTGACGCCGAACGACATCTGCGCGCTTGTCCTGATGCAAGATCAAGCGGCTGAAAACATGGGGCGAACCGACCCGTGGGATACGGAGCAGCCCATGGCTGCAGCACCTGAAGGTGAACAGCCGTTCTAATCTATGCGCTGCAAAGCCGAGTTGGAGCCGCGCAAGCCCCAAACATTAGTGATAAGCTTGATCGCCAAAGCTTTAGGAGGCAGACATGGCGAAGAAAACAATAATCGTCTCGGACGTGAGCGGCCAAGACGTACCGGACGACGAGCAGGTCGAACTGCGCGTGCTGGAGCTGGAAGGGCTGTCGCAGCCAATACGTTTGGACGCCAGCAAGGCCGAGGCCGACCGGCTGCGCCTCGAGGCGAAGCCGATGGCGCTGATCGAGCTGGTTATGCCGGACGGCACTGTTGAGCGGGTGGCCATTGACGCCGCCGAGTTCAAGAAGAGCATCAAGGGCGACGCCGACGAGGTGATGTCGCGAGCCGAAGCATTGAGCTTCGTGGCACCGGCAGCCCAGGACGGGTCGCCGCGTCGTCGCGGGCGTCGACCGCGCGCCGGAGCTGCAACAGCTGCCAGGACGGATAAGGTCGATTACGCGTCTGAGGACCACTTCGGCATGCTGCACCGGGGCCGGGTTACCGAAGAAGAAGCGGCGATGGTTCGCGGCAACCTCGACCGAGCCAACGTGAACCGGGCGAGCGCCGGACAGCGGCCGATCGACCCGAATGATTATCAGGACAAGAAGCGCTACGGCTTCAAGTTATTTACAGGCCCCAAAGCTCTTGATCCACGGCGCCTCGATACGTATCGTCGACCGCCCGCAAGCGGCGGTTTTCCCGATGGATTCGGTGTGCTTGCTCCAGACGGTTCGTGCGGCCGTGCGAACCAGCCGGAAACTGGCGCGCCACCACGAGCAACTCCTGCTTGTGGGCCTCGTAGTCGGCGATTAACATGCGGGCGGCGAAAATCAGCGTGGCGGCGGTGCGTTCGTCGACCATCAACGAAACGGTGCGCGCGGCCTCAATGTCGGAGCCCCGGTCTTTCATCCTCTAGCTCGGGAAGAGGTGTCACCCCGGTCAGCTATCTGAACGCCGGTGTCTCCTGCAGAACCGACCGCACGAACTGCTCGAACTCCCACCAGGGTGACGGTTCCGGCATGACACCTTCTTACTGCAGCTAAACACTCGGCGTCTATGAGTAGGAAGTTTGCCTGTCGATCCGAAGCGGGAACGGTCCAAGCTTGCCTCGCGGAAGTGTCACGTGCTCAGGCTGGTGGCAGCGGCCTTCCGTTGTGCGAAGAAGATCAAGGGGCCGCAGTTTGGCTTTGCGTAGCCTACGCGGGCGCGTACGGCATTGACGCCGCCGCGCATCGCGGCGCGCTGGCCGTCCGGGCGGCCACGATCGCGGTCATGGCCTGCGGCCTGGATCAGCCCTACCCGGCAGGCCACGCGGGCCTGTTCGCGGACATCGCCGGTGACGGCCTGATGGTCAGCGAATGGCCGCCGGGCCGCCGGCCCGCCCGGCTGCGGTTCCTGATCCGTAACCGGACCATCGCGGCGATGACCTGCGGCACCGTGGTCGTCGAGGCGGGCGAGCGCAGCGGCGCGCTGAACACCGCCCGTCACGCAGCCGAGCTGGGCAAGCCCCTGATGGCCGTCCCCGGCCCGGTGACTTCGGCGCAGTCGGCCGGCTGCCACCGGATCATCCGGGAGTGGGGCGCCACCTGCGTCACCCGCGCCGCGGACATCATCGAGATGCTCTCACCGCTGGGCACCGCCGAAACCCCATCCACCGCCCAGGCCCCGGCCACCCCCGAAGTCCCGGCCACCGCCCAAGTCCCGGCCACCCCCGAAGTCCCGGCGGCAGCCGGGCCGCCGACCCGTAATCAGGACGCCGCGGCGCCCCGTGACGAGCTCGACCTCGACAGCGCCCGGGTGCTCGACGCGCTCCCCGCCCGCGGCGCCGCCGGCCCATCGACGATCGCGGCCGAGGCGGGTGTGGACCTGGACACCGTACTGCGCTGCCTCGGCCTGCTGGCCGGCTTGGGCTTCATCGAGCGCGGCGACCACGGCTGGCGCCTGCGCAAGCGATGACCGGCGGCTTCCCCAACCTCAGGAAAGCGGCGCTCAGGAAGTGCGCCGCTCAGGCGAGCACGGCAATGACTACCGCCACCCCTGCCCCAATCAGGAGGATGCCGAGGATGGTGAGCAGGCGCACCTGCCACGCACGGCGACCTCGCACAGCAAGCCACGCATCAAGCACCCGGTAAGCCTAGCCGGGCCCGTGCCCCGGCGTGCAGGAGCCCGACCAGGCTGGCGCTGACCGCTTCAGGCTGATTCAGCTCCTGGGCCAACCACCGCAGGAATGGGTCATATGACTGGACATGCTGGTCCGGCAGATATCGAAAATGCTGAGCGACGAAAACGGTGCTTGATATCCTGCGTGAGCGTGGCAGGCGGGCCTGTTGTTCACGGAGCGGTACCGGAAGTTGTCCAACCCGCAGTTTGTTCCTGGCGGGCCGCGGGCGCATCGTTCCCAGCCGCTGACTTGAACTCGGACGTTAATGCCGAAATAGGACAGAGTTTCAGAATCCGGACGAATTCGTGTTATGCGGCAACGGCATATTCGCTTGCTGCCGCCCGGATAATCGGGGAGCGGGCGGAGAGGAAGAAGGCGGTGGGCGAGCACATGAGGGCGGAACGCGCGCTGGATGACTCGCGCGACATGGCCGGGGTGCCCTCCGTCTTGCCGGAAGCTCAACTGCTCGGCTACCGGGCGGCGGTTGATGAACTGGTCAAGGAGGCGGGCAGGCATCCGCATCCGGCTGATCTGCTCGCCGTCGAGGAACTTGTCGCCAAGCGCCTGGAGCAGCCGGAGCTCGCCGCCGTGCTCTCGCGTCTTGACGGGGGCCTGGATGCGGTGGTGGCCCGCATCATCCATGAGATCCGCCACTACCAGCCCAGTCTGCGCAGCTCGGCCAGCGACTTGCCGACGTTCGTCAGGATATTTCTGTTGTCGCAGATCGATTCGGTCTGGTGGGCGCGGACGGCTCCTTTCGTCTCCGACGCCGACGTGCTGTGCTCGACTGAACTGGTGGATCTCGGGCCGCTCAGGTCGGCGAAGATGCTGCGGTTCCGGTACCGCGCTCAGCCGGCCGGGCTGCCCGGCCGGGCCCGCGACTGGGCGCAGCGCCAGGTGCTCCCGACCGCCCGTCCGGCCACGGCTGGGTTGCGCTTCACGCGTTCGAGGCCGGTAGTCGTCGCCGTGGTCAACCAGATCGCTCGCGACCTCGCCGCGGCGCTGCCGCCGCGAACTCCTGGCCTCTGGGTGAACAGCATGGTGCGGAGCGTGGAGCACCAGCATCGTCTCCGCTCTCTCGGTTACGCTGCCGTACTGCCGAGTTCTCACTGTGTCGGCTACGCGTGTGATCTGGAAATGCACTGGTTCCGCCGGTTCGATCGCGAAGACGTGCTGGCCCGGCTTCTTCTTGACCGTCAAGAGGCAGGCCAGCTCAATGTCATTGACGAGGGCCAGGCGTGGCATTTGTGCGTCAATCCGCTCGCGTGCGGCGAATTGCAGTCCGCTTACGACGCCCAGCTGAGCGTCGGATAGCACCGGCCGGGAAAGGTTTTTCGATATGTGCGGCATCGCCCTGATCGTCGGGCCGAACCCCAACCCGATGGTCCTCGACTCGATGCTGGATGCGATCGCGCCGCGTGGCGAGGTGCGGGAGACGCTACGCGCCGAGCGGCAGCAGCTCGGCACCCAGCGGCTGAAAATAGTCGATCGTGAGCGGGCCATCCAGCCGTGGAGCTCGCCTGACGGCCGCTGGGCCGTCTGCTACAACGGCGAGGTCTACAACTTCCGCGCGCTGCGGTCGGAGCTGGCCGCCCTTGGCCACGTGCTGCGCAGTGACAGCGACACCGAGGTGATCCTTGAGTCCTTCCTCGAGTGGGGGGAAGGCGCGGTGCACCACCTGCGCGGGGAGTTCGCGTTCGCGGTCGTCGACACGGCCGCTGACCGCGTCTATCTGGCTCGTGACCCGCTCGGGGTGAAGCCGCTCTACTGGTGTCGCCACGACGGTCACCTGTATGCGGCTTCGGAACTGAAGGCGCTCGTGCCGGTGGGAGCCCAGGCGGGAGCGCCGGGGGGAGCACGAGTCTGCGAGGTTCCCCCGGGCCACCACGGATGGGGGAGCCCCGCCCAGGACCCTTTTGTCACCGCCTATGTCGACCTGCTGAAAATGGGGGACGGCGACGAGCCCGTCACCGACATCGATGCGGCCGCACGGCAAGTACGGGCCGCGCTGGAAGACAGCATCCGAGTCCGGGTCGACACCGACCTGACCGTCGGTGTCATTCTCTCCGGCGGCCTCGACAGCACGCTGACGCTGCTGCACGTACGTGAGATGCATCCGGACTGCGTGGCGTTCACGATCGGGACGCCCGGCAGCGACGACGTCTCGTACGCGCGCCGGGTGACCCGCGAGCTCGGCGTCGATCACGAGGTCATTGAACTGGCTCCGGGTGACATCCGCCTACCGGACGTCCGAGAGGCCATCCGGATGTCCGAGCTCACCGAGTACGGCGATGTCATCAACGCGGTCATTTCCCGGCTGCTCTTCGCCCGGGTCCACAGCTGCGGGGTCAAGGTGGTCCTGTGCGGGGACGGTTCTGATGAACTGTTCGGTGGCTACGAGATGTACCGGCAGCCCGATGCTGTGCTGCGGCAGCGCCTGTTCCAGCACAAGCTGCACAACCTCGGGCGGACCGAGCTGCAGCGTGTCGACCGCACCAGCATGGGACAGGGCGTGGAAGTGCGTGTGCCGTTCCTTGACCTGGCCCTGGTCCGGCTGGCGATGCGCCTGCCCATCGAGCTGAAGCTCCGTGACGGCCAGGACAAATGGATCTTGCGGCACGCCTTTGCCGACATCTTGCCCAGTTACGTCCGGCAGCGCCCGAAAAACCCCTTGTCGCATTCGTCCGGCCTGCATGAGCGCGTGCGCCTGTACCGGTCCCAGTTCCCTCGTATCTACCGCTCGTTCGGATACGAGCGGCTCGGCCCGATGCGGCGAGACTTCTCGATCGTGCTCGAGGAGCACGGCCTGGACCTCGACCAGGCGCTGCAGGACGTCGAAATCCAGCCGGACTACTCCATGACCGACCACGCTCGTGACCTGGCGGGAGCCCTCCGCTGGAACGCGATCGGTGCGCTGCGCCGGCGGAGCGGTCACCCCGGAGCGACCCCGCTCAGCTCGCCCAGGTAGGGCGCGGGCCGCAGCCCTATCCGGCCGCGAAGGCGCGCTGCTCATCCTCGTCGTCGAAGTCCAGCTCGGTGGCGCGGTCCCGGACGGACTGCTGGAGGCCGTAACGCTCGGCCTGTTCCGGGTCGCTCACGCTGATCGTCCGGAACCCCAGGCCGGCCAGCCGCTCGTTGATCTCCTCGAGATGCTCACGGACCAGTTGCTTCTCCGCGTCGGTGACCTTGCCCTTGTGCGGCTTGCCGGCGTGCTCCAGCGTGCCGTAGTCCAGGCGGTCGCCGCGGGAGCCGCCGTTCACTGAGGTCTTCGGATTCCGCCTGACCGGCCGCGCGGCGATCAGCAGCTGCTCCATCGGGTTCTCCGTGGCCAGCTTGTCGAAGGCGTCAGCCTCCATCACGATGCGGCGCGGCTCCATGTCGTCGGGGAGGTACAGGTCGATGACCGCCACCCGCAGCGCGGCCTGCTGTATGGCCTCGGCCTCCTCGGTCAGTGCCTCGATCTCGACCGGGCCGTCGACCAGCTCGGGGTGCTCGTGTACCACGACGCGTGCCAGTGCCTCGTCATGCGTGATGAGCTGGCCGCTCAGGTCGCTGAACCGGACAGTCTTCTGACCCATGCTCGATCCCTCTCTAGGCGCTGCTCCAAGCGCGTTCCGGTCTCCGCCTGATGAACGTGGGCCGGTGAACGTGAACGCATAAATCACCCTGCCCGACCCCCCACCCCTTGTCAAACTTCAGTTCGATCGGCGTGTCGGCATACGAAATTACTCGCGATCGCCGTGTCACCTGGCCCGTTCCGGCTCGCGGGCCGGTCGCGGGTGCACACTGGCCCTATGACGGGCCGGAGCGAAACGAGTGAGACCGGGCTGCCGCCCGAGATGGCGGCCGCGCTCACCGCCTTCGAGCGTCATCTGCGGGCCGAACGCTCGCTGTCGCCGCACACGGTCCGGGCCTACGTCGGCGACGCCGGCTCGCTGCTCGAGCACGCGCACCGGGCCGGGGTCCAGGGGCCCGGCGGCCTGGACGCCACCCACCTGCGCGGCTGGCTGGCCAGCCAGCACGCCTCCGGCGCGGCCCGCACCACGCTGGCCCGTCGCGGCGCGGCGGCGCGGGCCTTCACCGCCTTCGCGCACCGCAGCGGCTGGCTGGCCGCCGACCCGGGCCCGCGGCTGGCCACGCTGAAAGCCCGCCGTACCCTGCCGCACGTGCTGCGCCAGGACGAGATGCGGGCCGTCCTGGACACCGCCGCCCGCCGCGCCGAAGCCGCCGGCTCAGGTCAGGCAGCCGCCGGCTCAGGTCAGGCGGCCGCCGGCTCAGATCAGGCGGCCGAGCAGGCGGTCGCCCTGCGCGACGTGGCGGTCCTCGAACTGCTCTACGCCACCGGCATCAGGGTCAGTGAGCTGTGCGGGCTGACCCCGGATAATTTCGACCACGGCCGCCGGACCGTCCGGGTCGTGGGCAAGGGCGACAAGGAGCGCACCGTCCCGGTCGGCGTGCCCGCCCTCCGCGCGGTCACCCGCTGGCTGGAGGCGGGCCGTCCCGTCCTGGCCCGCCCCGGCAGCGGGCCGGCCTTGTTCCTCGGCGTCCGCGGCGGCCGGCTGGACCCGCGTACGGCCCGCCGGATCACCCGCGAGCGCCTGCGTGACGGGGGAGCGGCCCGGCCGACCGGCCCGCACGGCCTGCGCCACAGCGCGGCCACCCACCTGCTCGAAGGCGGCGCCGACCTGCGCAGCGTGCAGGAGATCCTCGGCCACTCCTCGCCCGCGACCACCCAGATCTACACCCACGTGTCGATCGAGCGGCTGAAATCGAGCTACCGCCAGGCTCATCCCCGGGCTTAAGTGGCCGCGCCCATAAGTTCGTCGGGGGTCGGATCCAGGCGGGGCTTAGCGGCCGCAGGCGGTGTCGAGGGCGTCTTGGCAGGTGCCGACGGGCAGGCGCGCTATGGCGCGTTTCGTCCTAGAGAGTGGAGTAGATGACCGTTAGCGCAGTCCGGGTAACGGTAAGGACGCCGCCGCCGCCGTCAGAGGTGACCGCGGGCGCGAGCACGGTGAAGGACACCGATGTCCCCGCGGGAGCCGTCGCGGCGAGCGCGCTCAGCGGGGCCAGGGTCATCCCGGCAGCGGCGACTGCCAGCGCGGATACAGCCAGCTTGACGGTGGTGCGGATGGTGGCGGCGGTGCGCATTGTCTTCCCCTTCCTTTGATCTCACCGCCACTTCATCGCGGTCAGGTAGTACCGCGGTTGGCGTCCGGGTGGCAGGACGGTAGCGAAACGCGACGGATGCTGCGCCGGATCGACGCCCACGACAGAAACCAGCCCCCAGCCCAGCCCAGCCACCCAGCTCCAGCCCCGCCCCAAAGGGCCGCCCAGCCCCAAGGGCGGCCCGGCCGGAACGGGATGAAACCGGGCTTGCCCTGCGTTCTAACCAGGTGAAACCGGGGATCCCGCCCATTCCCGGCTTCGCCCGCAAACGGTCGGCCGAACGGCTGTGCCGGGCGCCGCCGCCCATCCCGGCGGCCGGCGCAGGTCGGCGCCGCGGGCGGGGAATGTCAAGTATCCTTTATCTGGGTCGTCGCAGCCGTGCCGGTTTAGGTGCGCGCTCGGCGGCTAAATCGCGTGCCCGATAGCCCCTTGGTCATCCAGAACCTTGGTCATCCAGAACACGGGGCGGGACGTGCCGCTCGGTCCGCCGGCCGCCAGGCCGGCCGCAGGCGCGTCGTACCGCGGGCACCAGGAACCAACCGAGCAGCGCCGCGCACCTGAAAAAGCGCGGCGCACGAAGGAAAGGGACCGCGGGCATGGCTCAGGTCGTCAGCATGAAGCAGCTCCTGGAGAGCGGCGTCCATTTCGGGCACCAGACCCGGCGCTGGAACCCGAAGATGAAGCGCTACATCTTCACCGAGCGCAACGGCATCTACATCATCGATCTCCAGCAGTCACTCGATTACATCGACCGCGCGTACGAGTTCATCAAGGAGACCGTCGCGCACGGCGGCACCATCTTGTACGTCGGCACCAAGAAGCAGGCGCAGGAGGCGATCGCCGAGCAGGCGCGCCGGGTCGGGATGCCGTTCGTGAACCAGCGCTGGCTGGGCGGCATGCTGACCAACTTCTCCACCGTCTACAAGCGGCTGCAGCGGCTCAAGGAGCTGGAGGAGATCGACTTCGATGACGTGGCCGCCTCCGGCATGACCAAGAAGGAGCTCCTGCACCTGCGGCGCGAGCACGACAAGCTCGACCGGACGCTCGGCGGGATCAGGGACATGGCCCGCGTGCCGAGCGCCATCTGGGTGGTGGACACCAAGAAGGAGCACATCGCGGTCAACGAGGCGCGCAAGCTCGGCATCCCGGTCGTGGCCATCCTGGACACCAACTGCGACCCGGACGAGGTCAACTACCCGATTCCCGGGAACGATGACGCTATCCGCAGCGTCGCGCTGCTGACCAGGGTGGTGGCCGACGCCGTCGCCGAGGGGCTCATCTCGCGGGCCGGCGCGTCCGGCGCCGACGAGAAGCCGGCCGGTGACCAGCTGGCCACCGAAGAGCCGCTGGCCGAGTGGGAACGCGAGCTCCTGCAGGGCTCGGCGGCCGGTGCCCCGGCTACGGCCTCCGCGACGGTGACTCCGCCCGACGAGGCGATCGTGGCCGCGGCCGAGACCGAGGGTGCCGCCGACCTGGACATCAACGCTGAATCCGCGCCGGGCAGCGAAGCGGACGCCGAGGCCGACCAGGCCGACGACCTGGCCGGCCTGGCCGAGGCCGCCGAGGAAGCCGAGGCCGCCGGGGAAGCCGCGCCGGCCACCGCCGAAGCCGCGGAAGCCGCGGATGTCGCCGAGGCCGACGAGGCCGCCGAGGCGCCCGCCGCGGAAGCCGGCGACACCGCCCAGTAAGACGGCTAGACCGGGCAAAACCGAATAGAGACGAAAGACGAGGACATGGCGAATATCACCACCGCTGATGTCAAGCGGCTCCGCGACCAGACCGGCGCCGGCATGATGGACTGCAAGAACGCGCTGGCCGAAGCCGATGGCGACTTCGAGACCGCGATCGAGGTGCTCCGCCTCAAGGGCGCCAAGGACGTGACCAAGCGGGCCACCCGGACCGCGGCCAACGGCCTGGTCACGGCCGAACTCTCCGGGAACGACGCCGGCGTGCTCGTCGAGCTGAACTGCGAGACGGACTTCGTGGCCAAGACGGACTTGTTCCAGCAGGTCGCCGCCGAGATCGCCCGGGTCGCGCTGTCGTCGGGCGTCTTCGACCGGCTGGCGCTGCTGGCCGTGCAGGCCCGTCCGGGCGTCACCGTCCAGGAGCTCATCGAGGAAGCCGGCGCAGGCCTGAAGGAGAAGCTGGAGCTCGGCCGCTTCGCCCGCCTGGAGGGCGGGTACGTGGTGAGCTACCTGCACCGCAGCGACGCCGCGCTGCCGCCCACCCTGGGCGTCCTGGTCCAGCTCGACAAGCCCAACGCCGAAGTGGCCCGGGATCTCGCCCAGCAGATTGCCGCGATGCGCCCGCTGTACACCACGCGCGAGGACGTGCCCGCCGACGTCCTGGAGAAGGAGCGCCGGATCGCCGAGCAGATCACCCGCGACGAGGGCAAGCCCGAGCAGGCTATTCCCAAGATCGTCGAGGGCCGGGTCAACTCCTACTTCAAGGATGTCGTGCTCACCGAGCAGGCCTTCGTGAAGGACAACAAGGCCACCATCAAGCAGGTCCTGGCCACCGGCAACCTGACCGTCACCGGCTTCGCCAGGTTCCAGGTCGGCCAGGCCTGAGCCCGGGAGCCGAGCGCCATGCCGGAATCCGGACCCGGGGCGGTGCACCCGAGCTGGCGTCGGGTGCTGCTGAAGCTGTCCGGCGGGCTGTTCGCGGGCTCTGAGCCCCTGGGCATCTCGCCGGACGTGGTCGCCCATCTGGCCGCGGAGATCATCGCCGCGACGAAGGAGGGCGTCCAGGTGGCCGCGGTGGTCGGCGGCGGCAACATGTTCCGCGGCGCGGCCCTGGCCGAGCGGGGTATTGACCGGGCCCGCGCCGACTACATGGGCATGCTCAGCACGGTCATCAACTGCCTGGCCCTGCAGGACGTCATGGAGAAGAACGGCGTCGAGACGCGGGTCCAGACGGCCATCACGATGGGCCAGGTCGCCGAGCCCTACATCCCGCGCCGCGCGATCAGGCACCTGGAAAAGGGCCGGGTGGTGATCTTCGGGGCCGGGCTGGGTGCGCCGTATTTCTCGACCGACACCGCCGCCGCGCAGCGGGCCCTGGAGATCGGCGCCGATGCCGTGCTCAAGGGCACCAAGGTGGACGGGGTCTACGATGCCGACCCGCATACCACTCCGGACGCCGTGCGCTTCGACCGGCTGGACTACTCCGAGTACCTGAGCCGCGGGCTGAAGGTCATGGACGCCACGGCGGTCACCTTGTGCCGGGACAACGGGCTGCCGATCGTGGTGTTCGCGCTGATGGGCAAGGGGAACGTGGTCCGGGCCATCCGCGGTGAGAAGGTCGGCACGCTGATCTGCCGGACCAGCGCGGCGGGCCTGGCCGATCGCCGCGATCCCCTCGGTCCGTAGCCACCGGCTAAGCTCCTAAGCACTGCAAGTAAACGGAGCCGAATAATGATCGATGACACGCTCTTCGAAGCCGAAGAAAAGATGGACAAGGCCGTCGCGGTGGCCAAGGAGGAGTTTGCCGTCATCCGGACCGGGCGCGCGCACCCGTCCATGTTCAACAAGATCACGGTCGATTACTACGGCACGCAGACGCCGGTCAACCAGCTCGCCTCCTTCCACGTTCCCGAGCCGCGGATGGTGGTCATCCAGCCGTTCGATAAGAATTCGCTGACGGCCATCGAGCGGGCCATCAGGAACAGCGACCTGAGCGTGAACCCGGCCAACGACGGCGTCATCATCAGGATCGTGCTGCCCGAGCTGACGCAAGAGCGCCGCCGCGAGTACATCAAGACCGCGCGGAACAAGGCCGAGGACGGCCGCGTCTCGATCAGGAACATCCGGCGGCACGCCAAGGACACCCTGACCAAGATGATCAAGGCCGGCGACGCGGGCGAGGACGACGTGCACCGCGCCGAGCGCGAGCTCGACGACCTCACCCGCACTTACGAGGCGCAGGTGGACGAGCTGCTCAAGCACAAGGAAGCCGAGCTCCTCGAGGTCTAGGTGGCCACCGACTCAGCCGGACCGCGGACAAAAGACCCAGAAGAACCCAAGCCTCCGGGGCGGGCCGGGCGTAACCTGCCCGCGGCCATCGGCGTCGGCGCCGTGCTCGGCGGCCTGGTCGTACTGACCCTGCTCACCGTCAAGGCGACGTTCCTGCTGTACATGGGGGCGGCGCTGGGCGTCGCCCTGGCCGAGCTGGCCACGGCCCTGGCCAAGCGTGACATCAACATCCCGGTGATCCCGATCGCGGCCGGCGGGGCAGCGGTGCTGACCTGCACCTACTGGCTCGGGCCGAAAGACGCGCTGGCCGCGCTGGGGCTGACCATGATCGCCATCCTTCGTCTGGCGGCTGCCGGGCGGCACGTCCGGCTACGTCAAGGACACCACGGCGGGCGTGTTCGCCGCCGTCTACCTGCCGTTCCTCGCCTCGTTCGTGGTCGCGATGCTGGTCCCGGCCGACGGCCCGCGCCGGGTCCTGACCTTCGTCATCTTGACCATCTGCAGCGACATCGGCGGCTATTTCGCCGGGATCACCGTGGGCCGTCATCCGATGACCCCGGTGATCAGCCCGAAGAAAACCTGGGAGGGTTTCGCCGGCTCGGCGGTCGCCTGCCTGGCCGGCGGCGCCCTGTGCGTGACGCTGCTCCTGCACGGCCACCCCTGGCAGGGCCTGCTCACCGGGGCGGCGGTGGTGGTGGCCGCGACGGTCGGCGACCTCATCGAATCCATGATCAAGCGCGACCTGGACATCAAGGACATGGGCACCGTGCTGCCCGGTCACGGCGGCATCCTGGACCGGCTCGACTCCCTGCTCGTCGCCGCGCCCGTGGTCTGGCTCCTGCTGGAGGTGTTCATTCCCACCCGGTGAGGTTTCGTTGCCCGTTTTGCGGGGAGTTGTTAGCCGTCCGGTCCGGAATCCCCGGGGGTTCCCGTCCGCATCCGCTAGGCTCCCGGGAACGACGCCGGCCCTCAGACGCCTTAGGCCCCTCACTCCCCCCCTGGGGGGCCTAAGGCCCCACCACCCAGCTCCGGCGTTGCGCCGACAGCCGGCTGACCAGCGCGGCCGACCCGCGGTCGCGGGCCAGCTGCCGGTCCCGCTCGGAGATCGGGATGATCCACAGCCAGCGCACCGGATCCCCGCCGAAGGTGAACCCCGACAGGTCCGGCGGCTGCGGCCCGGCCAGGGTCGGCCCGCCCGGACGGCCCCCCTCGCTGAGCGCGCCGGGTGAGTCCAGGAGCAGCACCGCCTCCGCTCCGCCGCCGAGCGGGAACGTGGCCGGCTCGTGGTACCACCGGACGCTGTGACCTGGGCCGAACCAGGTGACGGCGTTCCAGGGGTAGGTGGCCAGCCACAGGAATACCCGGGCCGCCTGCGCGCTGGGCAGCGTGGTGGCCACCGCCAGCTCGATCCGGGCGTAGCCGCTGGAGTCGTCCAGCACCTGCTCCACGACCGGCATGCGCTGGCCGCTCATGCCCACCGTGGACAAGACGGTGTACGGGCGGCCCGGGACCGGGGGCCGTTCGGTGACTCCGATCAGGGGCTGCTTGCCGGCCGAGGCGTCCCAGTAGCGCCCGGCCGGCCCGAGCTTGGCCTGCAGGTGGCCGAGCAGCGCCTGGGTGAACTGGCTCCACCCGGTCGGCCGCCACCGCCAGAAGGACCGGGACCGCTCCAGCCGGGCCGCGAACCCCTCCATGGCGTCGTCCAGTGACCAGCCGAACGGCGTCTGGCCGATGACGTCCCGGCTGTAACCGGGCATACCGCGGTCGGAGTCCGACCAGCCCGCGAGCACCGCGAGCGGGCGCCCGTTCTCCAGGATGGCCACCCCGTCGCCTTCCTCGAACCACAGCGCCTCCAGCGTGTCGGCCTGCAGCGGCGGCCGGCCGCCGGGATGCTTGGTCCGCGCGGCGGGCATGAGCGGCGCGCGCCCGGCGTCCAGCCGCGCCTGGTCGGTCGCCGCCGGCGCGGGCCCGTGGTTGGCGATCCAGATGGCGGAGATCGCCGCCGCGTCGTCATGCAGGTAAGCCGCCGTGACCAGCCCGTCGTACTCGACGGTGACCTTGCGGCTGCCGTACGGGCTGAAGCTCTCCAGCAGCGTGACCGGGCCCATGAACGAAATGTACTGACTTAACCGCCGACCTAAAACCCCGCCCGTCCCAGCCGGCCGCCGCAGCCATCCCCCCGTCCTATCCTGATGAGGCCCCACTTTTTACCGAACGGAGCCTGGTGTCACCACCGAGTCCCCCAGCGAGCGATCCCGTGGTGCCCGCCAGTCCCCCGGCGGGCGGTCCCATACTGCCCGCACCAGCCGCGGGCCTCGTCCCGCTCACGCTCGCCGGCCGCCGCGGCAAGCCGCCCCGGCACCTCGCTGACCTGGACCTGGCCGGGCGCCGGGCCGCGGTCGCCGACCTGGGCCAGCCGCCGTTCCGTGCCGCCCAGCTGTCCCGGCACTACTTCGGCCGGTACACCCAGCGACCCGACGACATGACCGACCTGCCCGCCGCGTCCCGCGCCGCGCTGGCCGAGGCGCTGCTGCCCCCGCTGCTGACCGCGGACCGCGAGCTGTCCTGCGACGACGGGACCACGCGCAAGACGCTGTGGCGGGCCTTCGACGGGGCGCTGGTCGAGTCGGTGCTGATGCGTTATCCGGACCGGGTCACGATGTGCGTGTCGTCGCAGGCGGGCTGCGGGATGGCCTGCCCGTTCTGCGCCACCGGTCAGGCGGGCCTGACCCGCAACCTGTCCACCGCGGAGATCGTGGCCCAGGTCGTGGCCGGCGCCCGGGTGCTCGCCGCGGGGGAGGTCCCCGGGGGTCCGGGCCGCGTGTCCAACGTCGTGTTCATGGGCATGGGGGAGCCGCTGGCCAACTACGCGAACGTGCTGGCCGCGGTGCGCAGGCTCACCGAGCCGGTGCCCGAAGGCATGGGGATCTCCCAGCGCTCGGTCACCGTCTCCACCGTCGGCCTGGTACCGGCCATCAACCGGCTGGCCGCGGAGAATCTCTCGGTCACCCTGGCTGTGTCCCTGCACGCCCCGGACGACGAGCTGCGGGACACGCTGGTGCCGGTCAACCGGAGGTGGAAGGTCGCCGAGGTGCTGGCCGCCGCCTGGGATTACGTGGCGGTCACCCACCGCCGCGTCTCGATCGAGTACGCCCTGATCCGGGACATCAATGACCAGGCCTGGCGGGCTGACCTGCTGGGCTCGCTGCTGGCTGGCCAGCTCGCGCACGTCAACCTGATCCCGCTGAACCCGACGCCGGGCTCGGTGTGGACCGCCTCCCGGCCCGCCGCGCAGCGCGAGTTCGTGCGCCGTCTGGAGGCCCATGGCGTGCCGGTCACGGTCCGGGACACCCGCGGCCGGGAGATCGACGGTGCCTGCGGCCAGCTCGCCGCCTCCGCCCGGCCATGATCCAGTGGTAGGCCCGGTGCGGCCGTGACCGCGTCCGCTGGCTCGCCTGGGATGGCGGGCCGTGCACTGGGGGTGGGCGGCGGCCCAGCGGGCCGGGGCGGTGACGGCCGATACCCCGGCTGGCCGGCGGTTCGCCGAGTTCGGCCCGGATTCGGTGGCGGCCTTCCCGCCCGGGGCGGTGTTCGGCGAGCGATCGATCGCCATCGGCGCGGGCACGATCATCGGCGCCCAGGTGTCCCTGTCGGCTGGGATGGTGCCCGGCCAGGACCTGGGCCCGGCGCCGGTGCTGCGGATCGGGGACCGCTGCGTGATCGGCCGGGGCAGTCACATCGTCGCCCACCATTCGCTGGTCATCGATGATGACGTGTTCACCGGCCCGTACGTCTACATCACCGACCAGAACCACTCCTACGCCGACCCCGACGAGCCGATCGGACGGCAGCTACCGCGCAACGCGGCCGTGCGGATCGGATCCGGCAGCTGGCTGGGCGCCGGGGCGGTGGTGCTGCCTGGCGCGTGCATCGGCCGCAACGTGGTGGTCGCGGCCGGCGCGGTAGTCCGCGGCACCGTCCCCGACCGGTGCGTGGTGGCGGGCGTCCCGGCCCGAGTAGTCAGGCAGTACGTGCCTGCCGACGGGTGGGTGTCTCCCGCCTAGCGGCCCCCCGGCTAGCGGCCTCCTGGCTGGCGGCCCCCCTGCTGGCGGCCCCTGCTGGCCGCCCTACCAGCCGACCCCGCGGCCGAACCGTCCAGGGCCGCCCGCAGCCGTCCCACCCGCGCGGCCAGCTGGGCGGCCGTCTCGGCCGCCTCGGCGTCCCGTCGCACCGCGGGCAGCGTGCGCAGCAGCGCGAGCGTCTCTTCCACGGCCCCGAGCTGGTCCAGCGCCGGCTCGCTGCGCTTGAGGTACAGGTCGACGAACACCGACACCTTGGCCTTCAGCACCCAGGGATCGAACGGCTTGGCCAGGTAGTCGACCGCGCCTGCCGCATAGCTCCGGAAGGCCTGCTCGGGCTGGTCGGTCGCGGCGGTGAGGAAGATGATCGGGAGGTCGCGGCAGGCCGCCCGCTGAGGCCGATTTTCCGCCGGCCTAGCGGGCGGCCCGCTCGTCTTTCATCTTGGGGGAGAAGACCTCCCCTCGCAGCGCGCGCTCGACCAGCCCGACGGCGCGTGCGGTGGCGGCCAGCCGCGCGCCCTCCTTGTGGTAGGCGGCCAGGACGGTATCGATCGCGTGCGGCGGCAGCGCCCCGGCTAGTTCGGTCCGCGCCGTGCGGTAACCCTCGCGTGCGCCCTCGACGCACGCCTTCGTGTGACACCTGGCCATGGCGGCCAGCGCTACCGGGTACCGGCGCAGCACCCCGTGCAGCCGGTAGTCCGGCGGCACCACGTCCAGCAGCCAGGTGACCGCGGTGGACTCGAACTCCTCGCTGTCCGGCGGGTGCACCCCGGCCGGCCAACCTGGCGGTGTATACCCGGTCATCACACCAGCATAACCGCAATCGAACGTGTATTCGCTAAGCCGGGGTCACCTAGTCCAGACGTCTCGGTTGTCTCGTCAGGCTAATGCGCCCCACGGGTTTCCGGCCGCGGGGTCGTGCCCGAAGACCTGCTTCTGCAGCGCGGACGGTGATACCGACGGGCCGCAGACCGCCGCGGGCAGCTGGTCGTTGGTGGCCGCCCACTGGGTCCAATGGGTGAGGTCCTCGCCGTCCACGGTGATCCTGTCGTTGGCCTGGTACCAGGTGTCGAAATTCGCGGCCGTGGCCGGGGTGATGACGATGCTTTGCCCGTGCAGCCAGCTTGGGTTCCCGGCGAAGATGGAGTCCGAGGGTCCCAGGGTCCCCTGGGTGAGCATGCACTGGACCAGCAGCGCCGGAGCATCCGAACTCCGGAACTGTCCAGCCTGGCTGCTGGTCGGCGTCGGAATTGGCGCCGGCCCTGACGAGCACGCCGTCACCGCGCAGCCCAGCAGAACGCCGACCGCCGCCCAGCGGCCGGGACGCCGGCGCGACCCGACGCGGCGAACCCCGCGCCAGGCAAAGCTGGGCCAACGGTAACTGTGCCAGCGAACACTGTGCCAGCGAACCCTGTGCCAAAACACTGTGCCGACGGACCCCGTCCCGGTCGACAATGCCGCTCATACGGCTCCCTCTGTGGGTCGGCTCTACCGCCGTGACGGCCCACGGCAGGATCCGGTTTGAGGCGAAAGGCCCAGTTAGTTTAACCGTCGGCCCGGCGCCCGATATGGCTGCGATCGGGCTCAGTATCCTCCGATGATCCTCGCCAGGCTCGTTCCGCTGATCTTTCCTATTCGGCGTGGCGTTCCAAGAATGTCACATCGGTCCGATATTATCGAACTAATAACCTATAAAGATCTTCTTCACAGGGATTAAGGTCGGCCTGACAGTAGATCGGACGATGGCTGATGAGCGAAGCACCGGTTCCCCAGGACCCCGGGCGGGATGATGACCTGCCTGGCGCGGAGTGGCCGGAGTGGATGGATGAGCCGGGCTATCTGGCGGCCCTGTGTGAGGATGATCCCGGTGATGGTGAGCCGGAGGAGTATGAGGATCCGGATAACGCGCCGCCGCCGGGGATGGATGATGCGCAGCTGGCCGCGCTGATCGCGGAGGCCCGGGAGGTCACCGCTGAGCAGGCGGAAGCGGAGGCGGAGATGGCCCGGGCCGGTCAGGCCGGGATCCGGGCCGTGCTCGGGTCGGTGGCGGCGGGCCGCCGGGGCCCGGGGATGCCGGGCTCGGCGTCCAGGTTCCCGGGTGAGTACGCCAGCCGGGCGGCGGGGTTCGCGTCGGGTAGGCCGCTGGACGTCGCGCCGGGTGGCCCGGTGCTGGGCCAGTTCGCCGACGAGGCGGCCGGGGACGATGACCGGTACCGGGGTGCGTCCGATGATGAGCTGGTCGGGGCGATCTGCGCGTGGGACCGGGTGGAGGCTAATGCCAGTGCGCGGAAGCATGCGGCGGTGGCGGAGCTGCTCCGCCGCCGTCCCGCCCCCGGCACCGCGGTCGACGGTGACTCTGGTCTGCCGGGGGAGTGGGATGAGTTCGCCTCCCGGGAGCTGGGTGCGGCGCTGGCCCTGTCCGCTGGTGATGCGGAGGAGGTCCTGGTCCTGGCGGCGGCGCTGGAGGTGCGCTTGCCGGGGACCCGGGCGGCGTTCCGGTCCGGGGTGCTGACCCGGGATAAGGCGCTGATCATCGCGAGTGCGACGGTGCTGCTGGATCCGGCCGAGGCCCGTGCCGCGGAGGCCATGGTCCTGGGCCGGGCCGGGACGCTTGACCCCGGCGGGGTTGCGGTCGGCGATCAGCCGGGCGGTGATGGAGGTGAACCCGGAGAAGGCGCGTAAACGCCGGGAGCATGCGGCCAAGCAGGCGCGGGTGCAGCGGTGGGCGGAGCCGTCCGGGAACGCGGGCTTGACCGGCCGGGAGTTGCCGCCGGCGGAGGTGCTGGCTGCTGATCAGCGGATTACCTGGTGGGCCCGGCAGTTGGGCAAGGCGGGCCTGGACGGTGGCATGGACCTGCTCCGGGCCCGCGCATTCCTGGACATTCTTCTCGGCATCGACTCCCGCCCCGTCGGCACCCGCACGGGCAACGACCCCAGCCACGACAGCAAGCCATCCCACGACGGCAACCTCGCCAGGACAGCGGCCCTGGCCAGGACGGCACTCCCGGCCACGACAGCAAGCCCCGCCAGGACAGCGGTCTTGGCCAGGACAGCGGCCGCCACGACAGCGTCGGCCCGGACGCTAGTTCCGGCCCGGATGGCGGGTCTGGTCCGCGGGGGCCCCGGATGCCGGCTCCGGCTGGGCCGCTGGCCGGGGTGATCCCGCCCGGGTTCGCCGGCCGGGCCAACCTGACCATCCCGCTGGCCACCCTGCTCCACCTCGCGGACCGGCCCGGTGAGATGACCGGCATCGGCCCCCTGGACCCCGACCTGGCCCGCGACCTGGCCGCCGCCGCGGCCCGCACCGCCCGGTCCACCTGGTGCGTGACCGTGACCGACCAGGACGGCCACGCCATCGGGCACGGCTGCGCCCGCCCCGCACCGGCCGCCAGCCGGACGAACACGCCGAAAAGCCGCACATCCGGCACCGCAGGCGGGCCTGACCCGCCCCCGGCGGCCCACGTTCAGCTTCACCGCGACGGACCAGCCCGGCCCGCCCGGCGGGTATGGCACCTGGACGTTGGCCACCGGAACCCCCGGACAGCGGGACCTGCTCATCGCCCTCGAGCCCATCCCCACGGGCGAGTGCGATCACCGGCACGAGGCCAAGGGCCACGATCCCGGGGTCCTGCTCCGGCACCTGGCCCAGGTCCGGCACGCCACGTGCACCGGGCCGGGCTGCCGACGGCCATCGACGAGCGCCGACTTCGAGCACAACATCCCGTATGAGGCGGGCGGCCGGACCTGCCTCTGCAACGGGAACCCGACCTGCCGCCACGACCACCGGGCCAAGCAAGACCCCCGCTGGAACGCCGAACAGCTCCCCACCGGCCACATCCGCTGGACCACCCCGAGCGGCCGGCAATACCTCACCGAACCCACCCGCTACCCCGTGTAACACCGAAGGCCATTGGCGCCACGAGGCCCCTTTACGGACGGCCAGCCCCGGGAGGCCTGATAATGGCGCCATGCGGGGCGAGCTGACGCGCGGCAAGCTGAGCGCGCTCTTCGCTGTCGGCGCCGTTGCGTTCGGTGCAGGGGCGTGGTTGCTGCTTGGCCCGTGGTGGGCGATCGCCGGGGTGCTCGCCGGTCCGCTTGTCGTCTTCGCCGGCCTGGTCATCGTCCTCGTGTTCACCATGCCCGATGCCGCGACCCTGCTGCACAACGACCAGCCCGCCGAGGCGATCGCCCAGCTCAGCGGCGAGATGCCGGGGTGGCGGACGCTGGCCAGAATATGGCCCGGCCAGTTCCGCGATGCCCTGGCCAGCCGGCTGATCGTCAAGTCGGGCGCCCTGCAGGCGGCGCACCTGGATGAGGAAGCGCTTCAGACCGCTGGGGAGGCGGTAGCGATCTACCAGGACCTGGCCGCCGAACGCCCCGGCAAGTACGGGCCGGACCTGGCCGACGCCCTTGACCGCCAGTCGCGTCTGCTGGCCGCCGACGACCGCCTGGCCGAGGCCCTGGCCGCCATACGGGTGGCGGTGCGGCTGTACCGTAACCTGGCCGCCGCTGATCCGGCCAGTTACCTGCCGCCTCTCGCCGAGTGCCTGACCTGCGAAGCGGGCTGGCTGGCCGAGATCGAGCTGACCGGCGACGCGCTGGCGTCCGTGCACGAGGCCACGAGCATCTGCCAGGACAAGCTGCCGTGGCCGCAGGTCCCGTCCTGCGCCGCCCGTGCCGCGCTGCTGGAAGGCGAGCTGCTGTGCGGGCAGGACCGTCACCGTGAGGCGGCCTGGCTCCTCGCCCAAGGCTGGTCCATGGCGGCCGCTCAGCATCGCCGCGAGCTGCTCCAGGACGCGGTACCCGCGCTCAAGGCGTCCTACCGTGCTGACCCCGGTCACTTCACCGCCGTGTGGCAGGCGGAGACCGGCGATCAGCCGCCGGACTGGCTGACTGACTAGACCAGGCGACCCGCCAAGACCGTCGATCACCCGGTTTGTCATCCGTACCGAGCAAACGCCGCTCCCCGGCCGTCATTCCTGCCGAGCGGCCGGGGAGCCGAAAAAGCTCGGATAAAGCTCGGGACAAAGCCCGGATAAAGCTCGGGACAAAGCCCAGACAAAGCGACTCAGCGGATATAAAGCTCGCCGGTCTCGTATACGGTGAACTCGGAATCGGCCGCCACGTCCGTCATGCCGAGCGCCTGGAAGGCGGGGAACAGCTGCTCGGCCGCCCACCGCTCCTGGTGTGCCTTGGACTCCCAGACGGTCACCACGTGCAGGCCGTCATCATCGGACCCGGCCGCCCAGGCGAGCAGGCCGTCGATGTCCTGCGGCTGGTCGTGCTTGGCTGAGACCACGCGGAAATCCTCGATGCTCCGGCCCTTGATGGCGGAGATGTGAATGAACGCCATGACTGTCCTGCCTTCCGTATCCGACGTCTGCGCGCTACCTGCGCTGGCAGGAACGACGCTACGGAAAATCCCGCGGCCGGCCATCCGGGGAAGTACTCAGCTGAGTACTCATTCGCGGGCCCACACCGCGATCTGGCTGCGGTTGCTGAAGCCGAGCTTGACCAGGATGTGCTGGACGTGGTTCTCCGCGGTCCGCTCGGAGACGAACAAGGTCTCGCCGATCCGCTTATTGGTCAGTCCCCGCGCGACCAGCCGGGCCACCTCGAGCTCGCGAGGGCTAAGCGGCGAGCCAGGACCGGGCCGCCGGGATCGCAGCCGCTCGATCCGCTCGCTGAACGGCGCCATCCCGAGCCGTCCGGCTTCGCCCGCCGCCCGGTCCAGCTCCGCCCGCGCCCAGGCCAGGTCCCCGGGCTCCTGGCGCCGCGTCAGGACCTCGGCGAGCTCGACCCGCCCCTGCACGGCGTAGCCGCACGCGCCGTTGGCGTCGCAGCTCGACACCGCCTGCCGCAGGTCCGCGACCGCCGCGTCCAGCCGGCCCAGCGCGGCGGCCGCCCGGCCGAGCTGCAGCTCGACCGGGCCCATGTAGGTCCCTGCGCCGGCCCCGTTGGCGGCGTGCTGCCCCCGGAACGGCTCGAACTGCGACGCCAGGAACTCGATATCGTCCGTGCGGCCCAGGCCGACGGCGATGGCCAGGCCGTGACCCCAGGCGCCCATGCGCATGGCCGGCAATGGTGTCCAGGACCGGACCGGCCCCGCCAGTGCGTAGGCCGCCGAGGTTCCCGCCCGGTCGCCTTGGCCGAGGCGGATCATGGCCAGCGTGAGCGCGGGGAAAATGGTGGAGACCCCCTGAGTGGTATCCACCGCCTCCGGCCGCAGTTGCGGCGGGATGAGGTCGTACACGCCTGCCAGGCCGGAACGGTCCAGCCCGATGTGCTCCGCGGACTGGGACAAGATGACGGCCAGACCGCCGATCGCGGCCGGGTGGCCCATGTCGCTGAACACCTTGTATGCCTCACGGGCCAGCCGGGCCGCCTCGGCGAAGCGCCCAGTGGCCACCGCCAGCGTGGCCGCGACGAGCAGGTAATGCCATCGCCCGATCGGGCCGCTGAGCCGGTCCAGGCACGAACCGAGGTCGGTGAGCTCACGCTGTATGCGGCGCAGCTGGCCCGTCTCGAACAAGGTGTCAATCCGCCACAGCCGGCCCGACATCTCGACCCAGGCGCTGCCGAGGGTGTCGGCGGCGAGCAGCATCCGCTCCGCCAGCGCGACTCGCTCGGTCAGGCCGTCGGGGGCGCAGCAGGCCAGCTGGCGGGCCCGCAGCGTCTCGACCAGCGCGACGGTATCGCCCGCCGACTCGGCCGCGGCCAGCGCATCCCGGCTGACCTGCCCGGCCCGCTCGTACTCGCCCCGGTACACCAGTGCTTGCGCGTACCGGGCCGCCACCCGGGCCCGCAGGTCGCCGGGCAGGTCGGCCGAGGCCAGGGCCTGCTCGCAGATGCGGCAGATCTCACCGTCCCATTCCGGAACGCCGGTGGCCTCCATCACCAGAGCCGTGCGAGCCAGCCCGAGCCGGTCGCGCGCGGCTTCGGCCCGCCGCCCGGCCCGGGCCGCCGTCTGCTGCGAGCCGGGCAGGTCGCCGCTGCGATGCAGGGCCGCGGCCAGCCCGAGCTCGAGCCGGGACCGGTCATCTTCGCCGATCTCGGCCCCGCCTGCCGCCAGCGCCTGACGGTACAGGCGCACCGCTTCCTCGAACGCCAGCGAGTCGTCGGCCGCGGCCGCGGCCGCCTCGCACGCGGCCACGGCCCGCGCCCGGTCACCGGGCAGCGACGCCTCGACCCGGTGCCGGGCCACCTCGGCCAGGTGCAGGCGCAGCTGCCCCTCGTACAGCCCCTCGATCGCGTCCGCCGCCGCGGCGTGCAGCCGCCGTTGCTCTTCCCCGCTGAGCCGGGCCACCACCGCCGAACTGACCAGCGCGTGCGAGAAGCGATGATCGCCGGGCCGCTCGCCGGCCACCAGGAATCCGGCGCCCCGTGCCTCGTCCAGCGGGCCGAGCAGGCTCAGCACCGGCCGGTCCAGCATCTTGGCCACCACCCCGGCCGAGAAGCTGTTACCGGCTACCGCGGCCGCCTGCAGCACCGCCCGGGCGTCGTCCGGCAGCTGGGTGAGCCGGTAGCCGGTGGCCTCGAGCACCCGCCCCGGCACGGCCGGGCCAGCCGAGCCTGGCGGGCCGGCCGAGCGGGCTGGGCCGGTCAGCGTCTGGGCCAGCTCCCGGACCAGGAACGGGTTCCCGCCGGTCTCGTCGTGCACCCGGCGCGCCTGTTCCGGTGATGCCTGCAGCCCGGCGGCGAGCAGCAGGTCCGCGACCGCCCCGGCGGGCAGGCCGCGCAGCTCGACCCGCTCGGTGTTGGCCTCCGCCGACAGCCGCGGCACGATCCCGTCCGGGGCATCCCGGCTCGTCGCGAAGGCCAGGATGCGCGTCCCGCGGAGCTGGCGGACGATGTCGGCCAGCAGCACCGCCGACGCCTCGTCCGCCCACTGCAGGTCATCGAGCACCAGGACCAGCCCGCTCCGCCGGCCGCCGCCGCAGCCGCCGGCGGACCTCGGCGAACAGCGCGAACCGCCGGCACGCCCGATCGGCGCCCAGGTCGGGCTTCCGGCGAGGCCGAAGGCCTGGACCACAAGTCAGCCCCGGGCCCGGACCCGAATCGACCGCGGGCTCCTCCAGCACCAGCCGCCACAAGCCGTACGGCGGGGAGCTGCCCCGGTCGGCCGCCCGCGCCCAGGCCACCGGCACGCCACGGGCGTGGGCCGCCGCGGCGAGTTCCTCGGCCAGCCGGGTCTTGCCGATGCCCGCCTCACCGGTGCACAGCACCAGGCGCCCGCGCCCGGCCAGCGCGTCATCGAGCAAACCGGTGGCCCGCGCTAGTTCGCGGTCACGGCCCACCATCAGGCGGGCCTGGTCACCCCCACGGGGTCACCATAAACGCTGGCGATGTGGCTGTATAGACGCCAGCCGCGCGGCCGGGCCAGCTCCCGTGTGGCCCGGCCGCGCGGACTTCCTCAGGCGGCATGCCGGGCGCCCGGCAGGACGCTGGGCTTCTCGTCCCCGGCGGTCCGGAACGAGCCGTCCACGTAGTCGGGAATGGCGGGAATGGCGAGGTCGTCGGCGGCCGGGCCCGCGGCGCCGCGCCGCCCGGCCCGCCGGGCCCGGCCCGCGGTCCGCGCCAGCGCCGCCTGGTGCGCTTGTTCCCGCAGTTCGTAGGTGTGCTGCGCAACGAGGTTGCGCAGGATTTCGGGATGCATGGTTCCTCCTCGGACCCGGGGAACCTGCTCTGGTTCCCCATATCCTCAAGGTTCGCGGTAAGGCCCCGTGCCCGGCATCGGACGAATGCCTTATCTTCCGTACGCCGAACGGCTTAGGTCCCGGCGCCCTCCCGCGCCCGCCGCCTAAGCCGTCTTAGGCCAGGTAAAGACGCACGAAAATGATAAAATCAAAAGTATTTTCCCGAACGTTCCCAGGTACCTGCCGCCCACACCGAAAGCCGCGGCCGCCGTCCCCGGGCCGTCGCGGGCCGCGGCGGCCCGCGACGTCACTAGACTGTAACGAGCCACCCGACCCAGTGGCAGCTCCCAGCCCCGAACAATCGAGAATCCCGCATGCCCGCTCTGCACGAGGCCCAGGCCGACCTTGCCACCCGCGATGACCTGCGTAACGTCGCGATCGTGGCGCACGTGGACCACGGCAAGACCACGCTGGTCGATGCGATGCTGTGGCAGTCGGGCGCGTTCCGGGCCAACGCCCACGTGGCCGATCGGGTGCTCGATTCCGGTGACCTGGAGCGGGAGAAGGGCATCACGATCCTGGCCAAGAACACCGCGGTGCACCACGGCGGGCTGACCATCAACATCGTGGACACGCCGGGGCACGCCGACTTCGGCGGGGAGGTGGAGCGCGGCCTGTCCATGGTTGACGGGGTGCTGCTGCTGGTGGACGCCAGCGAGGGACCGCTGCCGCAGACCAGGTTCGTGCTGCGCAAGACGCTGGCCGCCGGGCTGCCGGTGATCCTGGTCATCAACAAGGTGGACCGGCCCGACGCGCGGATCGCCGAGGTGGTGGACGCCTGCTATGAGCTGTTCATCGACCTGGACGCGACCGAGGAGCAGATCGAGTTCCCCATCGTGTACGCCTCCGCCCGGGCCGGGCGGGCTTCGCTGGCCCGGCCCGCCGATGGTGAGCTGCCCGATTCGCCGGACCTGGAGCCGTTGTTCGAGACGCTGAAGGCCACCGTCCCGGCGCCGGTCTACGAGGTCGGCGCGCCGTTGCAGGCGCACGTGACCAACCTGGACGCCAGCTCGTACCTGGGCCGCATCGCGCTGTGCCGGATCCGCAACGGCACCATGTTGCGCGGCCAGCAGGCCGCCTGGTGCCGGCGGGACGGCTCGATCGAGCGGGTCAAGATCTCCGAGCTGTACCTGACCGACGCGCTGGAGCGGGTGCCGGCCGACTCGGCGGGCCCCGGGGACATCGTGGCCCTGGCCGGTATCCCGGACATCATGATCGGCGAGACCCTGGCCGACGTGGACCATCCGCGCCCGCTGCCGCTGATCACCGTGGACGAGCCGGCCATCTCGATGACGATCGGCGTGAACACCGCGCCGCTGGCCGGGCGGGCCAGCGGGTCCAAGGTCACCGCCCGGCTGGTCCGGGACCGGCTGAACCGCGAGCTGGTCGGGAACGTGTCACTGGCCGTACTGCCCACGGAGCGGCCGGATACCTGGGAGGTCCGCGGCCGCGGCGAGCTCGCGCTGGCCGTGCTGGTGGAGACCATGCGGCGGGAAGGCTTCGAGCTGACCGTGGGTCGGCCATCCGCCGTCACCCGGGACGTGGACGGTGCTGTCTTCGAGCCGGTCGAGCGGCTGAGCGTGGACGTGCCCGAGGAGTATCTGGGCACGGTGACCTCGCTGATCTCGATCCGGCGCGGCCGGATGGAGTCGATGACCAACCACGGGACCGGCTGGGTCCGGATCGAGTTCGTCGTCCCCGCCCGGGGGCTGATCGGCTTCCGGACCCAGTTCCTCACCGAGACCCGCGGCACCGGCATCGCGCATCACGTCTTCGAGGGCTACGAGCCGTGGTCGGGGCCGATGCGGGGCCGGGCGACCGGCTCACTGGTCGCCGACCGGTCCGGGTCCGCGGCCGCGTACGCCATGTTCAACCTGCAAGAGCGCGGCTCGCTGTTCGTCACGCCGGGCACCGAGGTCTACGAGGGGATGATCGTCGGGGAGAACTCCAGGGCCGACGACATGGACGTGAACATCACCCGCGAGCGCAAGGTCACCAACGTCCGCCAGTCGACCGGGGAGGAACTGGAACGGCTGGTCCCGCCGCGGCTGCTCAGCCTGGAGCAGGCGCTGGAGTTCTGCGCCGACGACGAGTGCGTAGAGGTGACCGCCGCGGCGGTCCGCCTGCGCAAGACCATCCTGGACGCCCGGGACCGCTTCCGCGACCGGGCCCGCGCCTCCCGCGCCACCTAGCCCCACCCGGGCCGCCCTCCCTGGCCCTCTCCCGGGCGCTCCCGCGCCGCCGCCTACCTGGGCCGCGCTACTTGTCGCGGTCTTGGCGCAGCCGGTCCAGGACCCGGTCGGGATCGTCGGCGGCGACCCGGATCATGGCCCGCATCGCGTCGGCCAGGGACACCCGCGGCACGCCGAGCTCGATCGCCGCCGAGTCCGCCCACCCGATCAGCTCCCGGTAGAGCTCGGGGCTGAGGTCCAGGGTGATCCGGACCGGCTTGGACCGGATCGCGGTCCGGCCCGCCGGCCGCGCGTCGGGCTCGGCCCGCCGGCCCGCCGCGGCCGCCATCTGCGCCTTGCGCAGTTCACGGTCCTTGGCCTGGGTCATGTCCGGACCCCGCACAGCGGCGCGCAGCGCTCGATGAGGTCCCGGGCGACCTGGCGCCATATGTCGCAGCCCGCCCGCCGGATCGGCACGCCGAAGCTCTGCGCGTAGACCTCCCGCCTGGGCACCTCGGTGGCCAGCACGTCGTAGCCGAGATCGACCAGTGCCTCCCGGGCGTCGGCGGTGGAGTGGGCCCGCGCTACGCACCGGTTCAGCAAGACCGCCGAGCGCACCGGCGTGTCGCGGATCTCCCGCACCTCGGCGATCTCGTCCCGGACCGGCGTGGTCCGGTTGATCTCGATCGGGCTGGGCGCGCACGGGATCAAGATCTCATCCGCGTACCGCAGCGCCGACCGGGCGATGCCCGCGTGGTCCTCGATCTGCGGCGTGTCGATGATCACCACGTCGTCGTGCCGGGCGATCTCGGGCAGCCGCCGGTGCAGTTCACGCGAGGGCAGGGCCACGATCCGGAACGGAAACGCCGCTTCCTGCGGCGCGAGCCCCGGGTACATGGCGGCCAGATCAGACCATTCCAGCGCGCTGCCCGACGGGTCCGCGTCCACCAGCAGCACGCTGTTCCCCGCCTGAGTGAACACATGGGCGAGCCAGACCGCGGAGGTCGTCTTCCCAGTGCCCGGCTTCAAGTTGGCCAGGGCGAGGCGCAGCCCTGTCATCCAGGCATTATCGCAGCGCCACCCGTATCGCGGTACCCGGCTTCGAGAAACAGGGTCAATACCGTAAGTACTGCAGCGCCCTATTTCCGTTGCGCCCAGACGCCAAATGACCTGGAACACGGGCGATCAGCAGCACGCTGAGCGCCACCGTGATGCTGGTCACGGTGACCGCGGTTTATCACCTGGTGCGGATACCTGGTCGTGGACGGCTGAAAGCGCCGCAGAGCCCCCAGCCGAGGGCTCCCGGCTGAAGGCTCTGCTTCCAGGCTGAGGGCGTGCTACTCGTCGAGCTCGTCGGCCAGCTCCTCCTCGGCCACGGCGATCGCCAGCCCGAGGGCCCGCACAATGTGCCCGCCCGCGGCCATCACCCGGGGCGTGCCCACCACGGGCGCCACGGCGATCATCACGCCCTGGACGTCCTCGATGGTCAGGCCGGCGTCGGTGATAGCGGCGGCATTGGCGATGTAGCTCAGGGGCGGCGCGTCCACCGCGATCAGCGCGGCCAGCCGCGCCAGCACGAAGTCGCGTGGCGACAGTGTGTTGTGGTCGATTGACGCAACGGTGATATCGGTCAGCGTGTCCAGTACGGGCGTATCGTCACTCATGTCATCCTCCGTTATCGCGGGACAGTGTGTGCCAGGACCAGTGCACTCTCATCCCGTGACCTGGGCATCACCCAGCAGGGGTGATACCCGGCTCAGCTGATCGTGGCCCAGTCGGCGGCCAAACGCTGGTGGCGGGTGTGACCTCGAGGTCCTGGCGGGTGACCCGGTTCCGGGATCGGCGCGGTATCACTGGTGCCGGAGCATGCGGATCGCCTGGCCGGGCCAGGGCCCAGGATCTGCCGTCGATGTCGGCGACCGGGTCGTCGCGGTCCGCGCGCGCGGGCACCACTCGCGCGGAGACGAACTCGCCCTTGCGGGGAACCGGCAGGCCGAGCGCCGATGCCACCAACGGGTCGTTGTCCTGGTGGCCCAGCACCAGGATTCCCTCGGACCGCAGTGCGGTGCGTGCGCCGCCGTTGCCGCGGGCGCGTTTCATGAAGTCATCCTGCTGGGCGACCGTGGCCACCTCGGCGCGCCGTATTATCCGGCGCTGCACACAGCGGAAGAGCTCATTGGTCCTGGCCTGGCCGTTCTGCGTGCCGCGCGTGGCCTTCGCGCTGAAGACGCGCTCGCGAATCCTGGGGTCCATGTGCAGGAAGAGGTTCTCGGCGAGGCGGCCGCGCCGCCACAGCGGCCTGACGAGGTCCCGTCCGGCTGCGCTGAGCTGGCGTTTTGAGTCGCGGTTGGGCTTGCCGCGAAGGTATCCCTCGCGGACCCGGATCAGCCCGGCGGACCAGCTGTTCGTCTCGTCGTTCGCCGTAATCAGCAGGCAAAGATGGTCGATGGCCTCCGGCGGGAGCTCCCAGCCGCCGTAGGTCATGGAGTACTTGCAGTCGACCTCGATACCCGCGATCCGGTAATCAGTCGCGTCGCCGTCGGCGAAACCAAACTGCCGGTGCAGGTTGATCTCGACCAGAGTGCCCATGTAGGTCTTCTCTGTCTTATGCAGCTGGTCATATTTCCATCGCCCGGTGCGCTGCCCGTCATACAACTGGTCGAGCGTGTCCCGGAGCACCATCGCCACCTGATCGCCGGTGGGATCGAGCCGGTGAAGCTCCGACTCCACCGCCTCCAGCTCGATGTCGGGATCGTCGGCCGGAAGGTGAAATAGCGGCTCAGTGATCACTCCAGCAGCCTTACCCGTCCTGTCGGGAGGGGACGCGACCGACTCAGACGGCGCGCAGTAGGCTCTGCCGCCCGGCCCGGCGCTCTCGCGGGCGGCCTGGATGGCCAGGCGGATCCTGACGCCCACCGCCCGCGCGACCGGCGGCGGGAAGGCATTGCCGATCTGCCTGTACGCGGCCGTCTTGCGCCCGTAGAACCGCCAGTCCGGCGGGAAGCCCTGAATGGCGGCCGCCATCGGCAGCGTCAGCCGCGGCATGTGATCGGCGGGGGCATCCGCGGCGGGCGGCGCGTCCGCCAGTCCCCGGCCGTCCACGCCGAGCTTGCGCCACTCCTCGCGAGCGCGGGTGGGACCGAGATCCGGCCCGCCGTGTTTGCGCGAGCCGCCCACCAGCGTCGGGCCGATGCCGTTGGCCTGCCCGGCCCAGGCTCCCGCGCCCGGCCAGCCACCGGCCGCCATGAGATTGTGCAAGGTCGCACCGACCGTCGGCGGCGTGCCGATCGCGCTCGGCCACTTGAAGTGCGCGTATGCGTCCGGTTTCATCCCGACCAGGATGAACCGCGGCCGCAGCTGCGGGACACCGAACTCGCAGGCGTTCAGCACCTGCCAGCTCGCCACGTAGCCCTGATCGTGCAGCTCCCCGAGAACCTGCTCACGGTAGCCAGCGAACCGCGCGGTCGATAGGCCCCGAACGTTCTCAAGCATCACCGCAGTCGGCTCGCAGTCCCTGACCAGGCGCAATGCCTGTGGAAAAAGGTCACGCTCGTCATCGGCGCCGAGTTGCTTGCCTGCTACCGAGAACGGCGGGCACGGTACCCCGCCCGCCAGGAGGTCAATACCGTGGTAGGGGCGCCCGTCGAATTGGTGGACGTCCATCTCGATGACCTTCCAGGCGTGCTGCCGGTTCAGGCGCAGCGTCTCGCAGGCGTCGGGATCGATCTCGACCGCCGCGGCGTGGGAGAAACCTGCCTGCTCCAGCCCCAGGGACTGGCCGCCGGCTCCGGCGCAGATTTCCAGGCAGGTCAGCTCAGGCACGGGATCCCCCAATGAAACCAGGCCAGGTCGTGGGCAGCATTCCAGGCCGGCCGCCAGGCGGTGACGACCGGGTCGCAGAGCGGATCCTGCGTGGCCAGCGCAGCTGAATTCCACCCGCAGGCCTTCTCATGGACCTGCACATTACAGATTCAGATGCGCTAGTTCTAGCGTAGTTACGTACATGTTTTCGTGGCGTCTTCCGGGCCTGGCGCTGGCCGCCCGGCGACCCCATGACGCAGGACTCTAGCGCGGCTCGCTGACATTCTGCCCGGCCCGCACGTGCCGGGGCGAAGGCCCGCGCCTGCGGGCCGGACGCTGCTGGCGGGCCAGCTCCTCGGGCAGCGGGAGCAGCGGGTTTGACGCGCTGTTCACCACGGCCTCCGCGATCTCGACGACCTTCTGGCCGCGGGACCTGGCCGCCTGCCGCAGCAAGTCGAACGCCTGCCGGGGCGCGAGCCGGTGCCGTTCGGCGAGCACGCCGATGGACTGCTCTACCCGGACCCGGGCGGCCAGCGCGTGCTCGAGCTGGGCCACGGTCACCGCCAGCCGCGCCGCCTGGTCGGCATCGCTCTCGCCGGCGTCGCTTTCGTCGGCATCGCTCTCGGCGGCGTCGCTCTCGGGGGCGTCGCTCTCGTTGAGCGGGGCGGCCGGGCGAGGGGGCGGCGGGCCGAGGTCGGCGGCCAGCAGGTCAGCCAGCACCATGGCGCTGGTCAGGTCGGCCAGCTGCTCCGGCCCGACCTGCCAGCCCTGCCCGGACCGGCGCAGCACGATTCCGTCCTCGGACGTGTCCTCGTCCTCGCGCTGCGCCGTCTCCCCGGCCACGTCAGGCCGATCCGCAGCTCGCACCACGACCCGTTCGGTCAATGGCCTTACTGCCCGGAGCTGACCGCGGCCAGCCGCTCGCGGACCTGGGCGGCCGACGGGTTGGTCATCGCGGTACCGTCCGGGAACACGACCGTCGGCACGGTCTGGTTGCCGCCGTTGACCGACATGACGAACTCGGCCGCGGCCGGGTCCTGCTCGATGTCGATCTCGGTCATCTCGATTCCGTCGCGCGCGAGCTGCCGCTTCAGGTTCCGGCAGAAGCCGCACCATTGGGTGGTGTACATAGTCAACTGGCCGGACAACTCCGCCGCCTCCTCGGAGTAGGTGACAATTACTGCATCGTGTAACACCGGCGAGGCCGGTTGCCTTCCCTGTTGGGGGGACGGCCAAAGGAGGCGCAGTGACCGAGGTCGCGGCCGGGACGGCCGGCGCGCTGCTGGCCGGGCTGGATCCCGAGCAGCGCGAGGTGGCCCTGGCCGCCCGGGGAGCGGTCTGCGTGCTGGCCGGCGCGGGCGCCGGCAAGACGCGCGCGATCACGCACCGGATCGCGTACGCCGCCGCCATCGGGGTGGTGGACCCGGCGCACGTGCTGGCGCTCACCTTCACCGTGCGGGCGGCCGGCGAGCTGCGCGGCCGGCTCCGCCAGCTCGGTGCCGCGCAGGTGCGGGCGTCTACCTTTCACGCCGCTGCGCTGCGCCAGCTGAACTACTTCTGGCCGCGCGTGGTCGGCGGCCGCCCGCCGCGGCTGATTGACTCCAAGGCCGCCCTGGTGCGCGAGGCGGCCCAGCAGGAGCGGGTCCGCCTGGACAGCCCGGGCCTGGCCGACGCGGCCAGCGAAATCGAGTGGGCCAAGACCGTCCAGGTCCGCCCGGAGGGCTACGCCCGCGCCTGCGCCGCGGCGGGCCGTTCGCCCACGGCCGGGATCGCGGCCATGACGGCCGTGTACGACGGATACGAACGCCTCCGGCGGGAGCGGCACCTGATCGACTTCGAGTCGGTCCTGGAGCTCACCGCCGCCATCGTGCTGGAGCACCGCGGTGCGGCGGACCAGGTCCGCAGTGCCTTCCGGTACTTCGTGGTGGATGAGTACCAGGACGTCAACCCGCTGCAGAAGCTGCTGCTGGACGCCTGGCTCGGCGACCGCGACGACCTGTGCGTGGTGGGGGACCCGCGCCAGGTCATCTATTCCTTCACCGGCGCCACGCCGGCCTACCTCACCGGCTTCACCGCGGAGTTCCCCGGCGCGACGGTGGTCCGGCTGGCCCGCGACTACCGGTCGACGCCGCAGGTCGTGGCCGTGGCCAACCAGCTGATCCGGACGGGTGGCCCGGCCCTGGTGGCCCAGCGCCCGGCCGGGCCGCAGCCGGTGCTCACCCGGTACGCCGACGACACCGCCGAGGCGGCCGGGCTGGCCGTCCAAATCCGGGCCCTGATCGCGGCGGGCGTCCCGGCCGCGCAGATCGCGGTGCTGGTCCGGATCAACGCCGAGACCGAGCGATTCGAGCAGGCGCTGACCGAGCACGGGGTGCCCTACGTGGTGCGCGGAGCGGAGCGGTTCTACGAGCGTCCGGTGGTCCGTCAGGCCCTGGTGCTGTTCCGCGGGGCCGCCCGCGGCGAGATCGGCACGGACGCCCTGCCCGCCGCGGTCCGGGACGTGCTGACCGGCATCGGCTTCACCGCCGCGCCGCCGGCCGGCGGCGCGGCGGCCCGCGAGCGCTGGGAGTCGCTGGCCGCTTTGGCCCAGCTCGCCGACGACATGTACGCGGCCCGCCCGCAGGCCGGCCTGGCCGACTTTGCGGCCGAGCTGACCCAGCGGGCCGAACTGGGCCACCCCCCGCAGCCGCGGGGCGTCACGCTCGCGTCGATGCACGCGGCCAAGGGCCTGGAGTGGGACGCGGTCCTGCTGCCGGGCCTGGTCGAGGGGCTGATGCCGATCGTGCACGCCCGGACGGCCGACGCGGTGCAGGAAGAACGGCGGCTGCTGTACGTGGCGGTGACCAGGGCCCGCGAGCACCTGTACCTGTCCTGGTCCCCGGCCCGGGCGCCGGGAACCAGGGGCACGCCCCGGCCGCGGTCGCGTTTCCTCGATGACCTCCGGCTGGGCCGCGGTCGCTGACGGGCGCCTGCGAAAAAAGCTAAACACGATACCCGGAAAATGTGTTGCCCCGTTCCGGGGCCATTACGTAGGCTGCCTTCATGTCCGTGGGCTAGTTACCGACGCTCCTGGAGGGAGGTGCCCAACGTGACTGACATCAACTGCGACGTTCCGACGGCTCTGGCCGTGACCGCAGACCCGTGGCGTGCGCGTCCGGGTGCCTTCAGCCTGCGTTCGGCCTTCCCGGGGACAGATCTGCTCGGTGCCGCCCTCGGCACTGGGCCGTCCAGCCTGGTTCAGCCCGTCCCGCATGTCCGGGTCAAGGCCGTCCTGGCTCCGCTGGCCGCTCCCATGGCGCAGGTCCGGCAGACGAATAACTACATCCAGATGACCAGCGTTTTCGCCAGTGGCGAAGGCGCAGTGGGTCCGCCTCCAGATAGGGAACCGGCCTAACCAGCCGGCGGCAAGAATCCCCCTTGAGGCCGCGGACCCGCACACAGGGTCCGTGGCCTTAATCATGACCAGGCCTAGGCCCCTCGAACGAGCGAGAAATCGCATGGGCGACAACTAGGACCGGTATCGAGAGGGGATGGCACCGATGCAGTGGCGCGCTGCCACCGTCGGAGGCAACGACACGACGGGGTTGGATGCGTTTATCGCGACCGCGTTCCCGGCAGGGCTTGAGTTTCCGTGCACCGAGGACCCGGAGCTGTTCTTCGCCGAATCTCCGCAGGACGTGGAGCAGGCGAAGGCCATGTGCCGGGATTGCCGGGCTCGCATCGCCTGCCTGACGGGGGCGCTTGAGCGCCGGGAACCGTGGGGCGTCTGGGGCGGGGAGCTGCTCCTGCGCGGGGCGGTCGTGCCCCGCAAGCGCCCGCGCGGGCGCCCGCGCAAGACGGAAGTGGCCGCTTAGGCAGCCCGATGACGCACAACGGAGTGGTCAGCATGTATCTGGTAGAAGAGCTCGCGGCCGAGCAGCGCCGCAGCACCATGGAGCGGGCGGAGCGGATGCGGCCTTCGCGCCAGCTGCTCACGCTGCGCCGGGCGCGCCGGATGGAGCGCAAGGCCGAGCACCGCCTGATGAAGGCGTGGCGCCGCGCCGCCGAACTGCGCGGCACGCTCGAATCCGCGGATTACTGAAAGGGCGGTGCGCGGGCCGCCTGATGCGGCCAGCCCGCGCACCGCGTACGGGGGCGAGGGCGGCACCAGAGGACGGGGGCGGCACCGGCGGGCGGCGCGGACGGCGGTCGGCCGTGGTACAGCCGCCCGCCGTCGGCCTGCCGCTTGATTCAAGCCGGTTATATCCCGTTATGCCTAAACTTCACATCGAGGCATAACGGTCATCGACCATGATCATGGGTCGTTTCGGACCACCAGGGGCCGTTTCGGCCCATGATCATGGAACAGCCCGAGCGGAGGGTGCTCTTCTCAAGTTGCGGTTAAGGCCAGCCCGCGCAGCGCGTACGCGGGCGGGATGTCGCCGCAGATGGCCGAGACCATGCGCAGCGCCCGCCGGGTCTCGCGGACCCGGCGCACCCGGAACACCCGCGCCCCGGCCCAGGCGGCCACCGCCGCCGTGGCCAGGCTCCCGGCCCCCTCAAGGTCCGGGAGCGAAACCAGCACCGGCCACCCAGCCGCCTCCGCCACCTCCGCCACCGGCCCGGTGGCTGGCACGCGCACGACGATCCGCTCAGGCTCGACCCCTGCCTCCGCTACGCGGGCGGCCAGGCCCGGCGGGCAGATGACCGCCGCCCCGCACTCGGCCGCCTCCTCGGCCAGCCCGAGGCCCGCGCCGCCCGGCCCGCTCGGGCTGCCCGGCGCCCGCGACGATGAACAGGTCGGCGCCTGCGGCCCGGGCCACGTCGCGCCGCCCGGTGCGCACCCCGATGACCAGTTCCGGGCAGACGTCCCGGATCGCCGCGACGAACGCGGCGACGCTCCCCGCCTCCCCGGCCGCACCGGCTCCCGCCACCTCCACGATGTCCGCCCCCTCGGCCGCGGCCGCCCGCACCCGCTCCAGCCCGGCCGCCCGGCTCCAGCCCGCCGGCGAGCTCCACGACGGCCATGATCAGCCGCTGCCGAGGCCCGAACGCCTGGTGCCCCAGCCGCAGGACACCTGCGGGCCGCGCCTGCACCTCAGGCCCGGCCGTAGACCGGGACGCGCCGCCCCGGAGATGAGGATGGCCTCGTCGCTGACCAGGAAGGCGAGCACGGCGGCGAGCTCGGACGGCTTGGGCCACCGGTCATGCGCCGCGTCCGGCAGGGCGGCCCGGTTGGCCGGGGTGTCGATGATGCTCGGCATGATGCAGTTGACCCGCACCCCGTCCCCGCGGCCCTCCGCGGCGGCGGCCTCGACCAGGCGGACCACGCCCAGCTTGCTCACGCTGTAGGCAAAATTGTTGGCGCCGTCCTGCACGGCGACCCGGCTCGAGACGTGCACCAGCGGCCCGCCGCCCCGGGCGGCCAGCATCGGCATCGCGTACTTGGTGATGATCGCCGCGCTCACCAGGTTCAGCTCGAGCTGCTGGCGGAGCACGCCGATGTCGAGGCCGGACAGGCCCTGCGGCGGGGTGTACCCGCCGATCAGGTTGATCACCCCGCCGACCGGCGCCGCGGCCGGGGCCGCCGCCACCGCCGCCGCGAACGCCGCCGAGACGCTGCCCTCGTCCAGCGCGTCCACCTCGACGTAGCTCAGCCGATCCTGGCCGACGGCCCCGGCGCCGGCGCGGCCGGGATCTTGGCGTCGGCGGCCAGCACCGACGCGCCGTCGGCGCGCAGCCGCTCGGTGACCGCGCGGCCCAGGCCGCCGGTCGCGCCCAGCACGATGATCGTCCGCCCCGCCAGTGCCCGCCCCGCCAGTGCCCGTTCCGTCATCTCTAGCTCCCCGTCTCTCGCGTGTCCCTGATCGCTCATTGTGGCCATAGGCCGGCCCGGACCGCACCATCAAGCCGGATCGTCTCCCCGTTGAGCGCGGGGTTGGCCACGATGTGCGCCACCAGCGCGGCATACTCGCGCGGCAGGGTGCCGGACAGGCCGGGCGCGATCGTCATGGCCCGGATGTTCAGCCGGGCCAGGTCGCGGGCCACCGGCAGCGTCATGCCGACGATGCCGCCGGCGGACGCCGCCCCGGCGGCCTGCCCGGCCGGAGCGTCGAACGCCGCGGCCGACGCGGTGGCGACGATCACGCCGCGCTCACCGCCGGGCTCGCCGTCGGCCTCCCCGGCCCGGCTCATCCGGTCGGCGGCCAGCCGGATCACGTTGAAGGTCCCGATCAGGTTGACGTGGATCACCCTGGTGAACTCCTCCAGCGGGAACGGGCCGGCCTGATCCGTGGTCCGGGCCACGGCGGCGATGCCCGCGCAGTTGACCACGATCCGCGGTACCCCGCCCGCCAGGGCGCCGGCCGCGTCCAGCGCGGCGTCCACGTCCGCCGGGCTGGTCACGTCGCCGGCCGAGAACATGACGCGCGGGCCCAGGGCCGCGGCGACCGCCGCGCCGTCCGAGCCGGGCAGGTCGAGGATGACCACCGACGCGCCGGCGTCGTGCAGAGCTGACGTGGCGGCCAGCCCGAGACCCGACGCCCCGCCGGTGACCAGGGCGATGCTTCCCGCTATGTCCATCCGCGCCTCCACGTTATTCAATGAGGTATCAGGTCTACATGAGGCGAGCACACGGAGGTGCGGCATGGCGAGCGACCCGGGACCAGGCGCGGCAGGAGATGGCCACGGGCCGCTGGCAGGCGTTCGCGTGCTGGAGCTCGGGGGCATCGGCCCGGGGCCGTTCTGCGCCATGATGCTCGCCAACTCCGGCGCGACCATCCTGCGCATCGACCGCCCCAGCCCCGGCGACCCGCCAGGCTCCGGCGCCCCGCCCAGCCCCGGCGCCCCGGCGAGCCCCGGCGAGCGGCCCGAGCCCGAGCGCGAGCGCCAGTCCGGCGACCCGGCCCGCCAGTCCGCCGTGCTCGACCTGAGAAACCCCCGCGCGGTGGACGCGGTGCTGCGGCTGGTCGACCGCGCCGACGTGCTGCTCGAGGGCTTCCGGCCCGGTGTGACCGAACGCCTCGGCCTCGGGCCCGACGTCTGCCTGCAGCGCAATCCCCGGCTGGTGTACGCGCGGATGACCGGCTGGGGACAAGACGGCCCGCTGTCGGGCACCGTCGGGCACGACATCGATTACATCGCCCGCAGCGGGGCGCTGCACGGCTTCGGCCGGGCGGGCGGACCGCCGCAGATCCCCATGAACCTGCTCGGGGACTTCGGCGGCGGCGGGATGCTCATGGCCTACGGCATCTGCGCCGCGCTGGTCGAGCGGGCCACCTCCGGGCGGGGCCAGGTCGTCGACGCCGCCATCGTCGACGGGGTGGCCGCCATGCTGGCCATGCAGCTGCAGATGCTGGCCACGGGCCGGTGGCACGACGAGCGCGGCGTCAACATGCTCGACAGCGGCGTGCCCTGGTACGACGTGTACGCCACGGCCGACGGTAAGTGGATGGCCCTCGGCGCCCTGGAGCCGCGGTTCTACGCCGCGCTGCTGGAACGCCTCGACCTGAAGGACGCACCCGACCGCGACGACCCGCAGAACTGGCCGCGCCTGCGCGAGCTGTTCACCGAGCGGTTCGCGCAGCGGACCCGGGACGAGTGGGTCGAGTGGTTCGCGGGCAGCGAGGCCTGCGCGGAGCCGGTCCTGTCCATGACCGAGGCCGCCGCCGACCCGCACCTGACCGCGCGGCAGACCTTCATCACCCGCGACGGCGTCATCCAGCCGGGACCGGCCCCCCGGTTCTCCCGGACCCCGGGCTCCCTGGCCCCCACACCGCCCCGGCCCGGCCAGAACACCGCCGAGGCCCTCACCGCGTGGGGCCTGGCCGACGCGGGTGACCTGATCGCCTCCGGCGCGGCCGTCCAGTCCGATTAAGCCGAACGGCCTCGCCTTCCCCGGTCAGCTCATACTGTCGTGCTGCCCCCGGGATCGCCGCCCTGGCTGAGCTGAGCCGCCGGGATGGGCGGGGGGTTGGCCGAGCGGGCCAGCAGCTGGGCCACGTCGATGACTTCGAGGGTGGGTTTGGCCTGGCCTTCGGCTTTCTTGGCGTTGACCGCGTCGCCGAGCATGACCAGGCAGTAGGGGCAGGCGGTGGAGATGGTGTCGGGGTCCAGGGCGAGGGCTTCCTCGATCCGGTTGTTGTTGATCCGGGTGCCGATGCGTTCTTCCATCCACATCCGGGCGCCGCCCGCGCCGCAGCAGAACCCGCGGTTCTGGCACCGCTCCATTTCCTCGGCCTGCACTCCCGGGACGGCTTCCAGGATCGCCCGCGGCGGGGTGAAGACCTTGTTGTGCCGGCCCAGGAAACACGGGTCGTGGTAGGTCAGCTTCTCCTCGATCCGTTCGGTCGGGGTGATCTTGCCCTGGTCGATGAGCCGGGCCAGCAGCTGGGTGTGGTGGATCACGTCGTAGGTGCCGCCGAGCTGCGGGTATTCCCGGGCGATGGAGTTGAAGCAGTGCGGGCAGGACGCCACGATCGTCTTCGGGGCGGCCTCGTTGAGGGTCTCGATGTTCTGCTGGGCGAGCATGGAGAACACGAACTCGTTGCCCATCCGGCGGGCCGGGTCCCCGGTGCAGCTCTCGGCCGGGCCGAGCACCGCGAAGTTCACCCCGGCCTGGTGCAGCAGGGTGGCGATGGCCTTGGTGGTCCGCTTGGCCCGGTCCTCCAGCGCCCCGGCGCAGCCGACCCAGAACAGGTACTCCACGTCCTCGGCGAGTTTCCCGTCGGCGACGGGGACCTCGAAGTCCAGCTCGGCGATCCAGTCGCCGCGGTGGCCCGCGCCCATTCCCCACGGGTCGCCCTGGTTCTCCAGGTTCCGCAGCATCCCGGCCGCCTCGACCGGGAACGCGGACTCGATCAGCATCTGGTTGCGGCGCATCCCGTCGATGTGGTCGATGTGCTCGATATCGACCGGGCATTCCTCCACGCACGCCCCGCAGTTCGTGCACGACCACAGCACATCCGGGTCGATCACCCCGTTCACGTCCGCCCCGCCGACCAGCGGGCGTTCCGCTTCGGCCTTCACCGCGTCCGAGAGCTTGTCCCGTTCCTCATCCGAGCCGGCCAGCAACCAGTCGGCCTTGGCGAACGCGTGATCGCGCAGGTCCAAGATGACCATCTTGGGGGACAGCGGCTTGCCGGTCGCCCAGGCCGGGCACTGCGACTGGCACCGGCCGCACTCGGTGCAGGTCCCCATGTCCAGCAGGCCCTTCCAGGTGAAGTCCTCGATCTTCCCCAGCCCGAACACGTCGACGTCGGGGTCGGCTTCCTCGAAGTCCAGCACCTTCCCGTTGGACCGCATCGGCTCCAGCGGGCCGAGCCCGTTCGGCTTGCGGGAGAACATCACGTTCAGCGGGGCCAGCGCGATATGCAGGTGCTTGGAATACACCACCACCACCGCGAACGCCATGATCACGGCGATCTGGGCCAGGATGAACACCACTTCCAGCACGCTGTTGACCCCGTACCCCAGCGGCGCCAGCCAGTGCCCCACGATCTGCGACGCGAACGCCCAGTGCTCGTACGGGAACACCCCGGTGTTGATCTGCGCGCCCCGGTAGAGCAGCAGCGTGGCGATGACACCGAAGATCATCCCCAGCACGATCCACGCGGCCCGGGTGTGCGACCCGAAGAACCGCGACCGCCGCCCCTCCCGGTGCGGGTTGTTTTTGATCCGGATCGCGGTGAAGGTGGTGATCCCGAACAGCACCCCGACGGCGAACAGGTCCTCGATGAACCCGATGAACGGCCATTTCCCGATCAGCGGGATCGCGAAGGTCCGGGAGAACAGATCCCCGTACACCTCGATGATCGTCAGGATCAGCACGATGAAACCCCAGAACGTCGCCGCATGCGCGGCCCCGGGCAACGACCACTTCAGCAGCTTGCGCTGCCCCACCACCTGAACCGTCTGATACTCCGCGTCCTGGCTGGGATGCGACCGGACCTGCGCCACCCGCTCCGGCGCCGGCTGCCCGCTGAAGGCCAGCCGCTGCAGCCAATGCATCCGCCGCGCCGCCACCGCCAGCGCGACCGCGGTCACCACCAGGCCGATCACAATTCGCGTAACCACGCGAACCTCCTCGATAGGGGGATCCTGGGCGTCGCTCGCCTGGGATGAGGCGTCTTACCCGGGCTCAGGCACACTATTTCGATAGGTGTGGAAACTTTTCCAACATTCCGCCGTATCAAACCCGACTGTGTCAAACCCGCCGGTCAAACCCGACTGTGTCAAACCATTGTGGGCTTGTCAGTCCGGCGCGGAACAGCGGGGGCCCGGCAGCCAGGAATCGCGGCCGTGTCCTTGATCGATCACCCGGCCGTGGACCTGCAGATGGTATAGGTGGGCCCAGGTCTCGCTGACCGCGGCCTGGCGCGAGGTGCCCGTGGTCGCCTCCCAGCTCCGGGACCAGTGCAGCGCGGCCGCGACGTCCCAGGTCGACAGGCCGGGATTGGTCGACACGGCGTGCTCGATCTCCGCCAGCCTGGTCTGGTGATGCTGCAGCAGCCCCTCGATGCGCGCGCCGAGGTCGGCGAACCGGAACTCGTGCGCCGGCAGTACCTCGCGGGGCTCGTACTCAGTGAGCTCCCGCAGCGAAGACAGGAAGTCGCCGAGCTGGTCGCCGGTGGCTCCCGGCCCGAGCCCGATGTGCGGGGTAATCCGGGGCAGCACGTGGTCGCCGGTCAGCAGCACCTCCTGCCGCTCGTCGTAGAAGCACAGGTGACCCGGCGTGTGGCCGGGCGTCCACACGGCCCGCAGGGACGACCCGGTGCCGAGCGGCAGCTCGCCGTGCCCGATGGTGAAGTCCGGCTGGGCCAGGCGCCCGTCCCGCTCGCGGCCCCGCGTCATCAGCCCGAGGATCTCCTCCTGCTCCTCGCGCGAAGCGCCGCGGGCCAGCAGCCAGTCCGCCGTCTTCGGCCGCCAGTTCGTCGCCTCGGCCAGGACCGCGGCCTCGGCCGGGTGCATGCCGACCAGGGCCCCGGACGCCTCCCGGAGCCGGCCGACCAGGCCGACGTGATCGGCGTGCGCGTGCGTGACGAGCACGTACCTGATCTCGGCCAGCTCGTGGCCGGTCTGCCCGATGCCGTCGGTCAGGGCGGTCCAGCCGTCCCGGGTGGGAAACCCGGTGTCGATGAGCGCCGGGCCCCGGCGCCCCTCGAGCAGGTAGGCCAGTGTGTAACGAATGCCGCCGCGCGGCCAGGGCACCGGGATCGACCACAGGCCCGGCCGGACTTCCTCGACCGGAGGGACGAGTCCGCGGGCCCAGGCCTCCCGCTGGACGGCGCCCGCGGCCTGGGAATTCTGCTCCTCGTCGCCGTGTGCCTCGTCCGGCTGAGCTGTCACTTGTCCAGATGTCCTTCACAGAAAAAAGCGCCGTTGACCTAGCCGGTCCCACGCGTTAGCGTGACGCACGGGTCAATGTTTGTCAATTGGTCGATGTATGCGTGCATTGCTGATGTGAGAAACAACACCAAGCTGGTGTGAGAACGACCTGGTGTGAGAACGACACTGAGAGAAACGACACCGAGCTGGTGCGAGAGAACGACACCGAGGAGAGCAGATGGCCAAGTCGGTATTCCTGGTCTGGACCAATCCCGTCGATGACGCCAGCGACAAGGAGTTCAACGCCTGGTACAGCGACATCCACGTACCGCAGGTCGTCGCCGAAGTCCCGGGGGTCACCGGGGCCCGCCGGTACCGGGTGGTGGACATGCCCGGTCCGGGCGGCCCGCCGACCCACCGGTACCTGTGCATCTGGGAGACCGACGCCGACGATGCCGCCAGTGTCGCGGCCGGCCTGCAGGCGGCGATCGAGGCCGGCAAGATCGACATGACCCCGGCCATGGACGTCACGGCCAGCCCGCCCGTGTCGCAGTGGTTCGAAGCGGTCGAGGGATAGCTGCCTGTCCTTTCCTTCCCTCCGCGGGGGCTGTCGCGGGCCTCAGCGGAGGCTGTTGGCGGCCCTCAGCGGAGGCTGTCGAAGGCCCTCAGCGGGGGATGTCGCCGGTCGTCCAGCGGAACGGCACCCCGTGGGTGGTCTCCGGCTTGGTCAGCAGCGTGGTGTCGTCGCTGGCCAGCGGTTCGATGCCCTTGCTCTGCAGGTACTTCTCGGCCTGGCCCAGGTCGTTGACCCGGAACGTCGCCGCGTGGAAGGCCTCGCCGTGCGCCGCCATGTCGGCCGCGGCCAGCGTGCCGTCACCGGTCGGCGTGGCCAGCTCGACGACGGTGTCGCCGAGCAGCACGTAGGAATTGCTCGTCCCGGTCAGCTCCGAGGTGCCCTCGTGCACCAGCGTGCCGCCCAGGATGTCGGTGTAGATGTGCTTGGCCCGGTCCCGGTCACGGGTCAGCACCGTGGCGTAGGCCAGGCCCACCAGCCCGAGCGGGTGGCTGGTCGCCCACCAGCTCGGGTCCCAGTCCGGCTTGAGCCTGGGATCCAGCTCGGCCATGGCCGTGCCGTAGGGGTTCATGAACTCCAGCTGGGCGATCGTGTCCCTGGGGTGGGTCATGATCGCCGCGTTCGGCCCCGGCCGCTGCGTGGTCAGCACGCCGCCCTCCACCAGCACCCGGATGTCGTTGTCGGTGCACCGCTGCCAGATCTCGCCGGCGTCGTCGGTGTACCAGGCGATCGAGTGCCAGTGATTCCCGAACCGCTGGTAGAACCGGCCCAGCGGCATGGTGTCCCATCCGTCCACCCGGAAGGCCGGGGCCAGCGGCTCGATCACGCAGTCCCCCAGCACGACCAGCGAGGCGTCCCGCTTCTCGCCCGGCATGTAGTTGTGGTCGAGGAACCCGCGCCGGACGCTGAACACGTCGTCGTACCAGTCTTCCAGCGCGGGCAGGTCGCCGGTCATGTGGATGATGTGGAACAGCTTGCCGATCGCCATGGGTTCCGCTCCTTTGTCCCGGCCGGCCTGCGCCTCCGGACTATGCCTTGGGGACCTACTGCCTTGGGACCTACTGCCTTAGGACCTATGCCTTTGGGACCTAGGCCTTGGGGATGGCGACGGTGGCCGAGCCCGGCGCCATGGCCTGGCCGGAGTCGTTCTCGGTCCAGATGTCGAGGTCCACCACCGTCTCCGGGCCCTCATCGCGGATGGCGGTGATCTTGCCGTGCGCCGAGACCACCTGGTTCCTGATGTTGGGCGACCGGAACTGGCAGCGCAGCCGCACGATCCGCCCGTCGTCGCCGATCCAGTCCCGCAGCATGTTGTGCAGGTAGGACCACTGGAGGTTGCCCATGCCGAAGGCCGTCGGGAAGCCCGCGGCCCGGCCCGCATCGTCGTCCATGTGGATGTCGACGAACTCGTCGTTGACCGCCGCGTAGCGGTTCCAGTTCTGCAGGCCGGTCGCGCGCTGGAACACGGGAATCTCCGTGCCCACCGTCAGCTCGCTCGTTGCCTGGGTCACAGCGGCCTCCTCATCGGTTCATGTGTACAGATCCTCCGGCCGGCCACCAGCCGCTGGTGGCCGGCCAGGTCAGCGCCGGCCTTAGCCGACCGACACCGTCGCCTTCTCCACCAGCGCGGGCTGCACCGGCGGCGCATCCTTCCACGACGGCACGCCGAACTCGGGCGTGCCGGCCGCCTGGTGGTTTTCGTTGATCTCGGCCCAGTGCGAGTGGTTGAGCTGGTGGATCGAGAAGCAGGCGTTCAGCGCGTTGTAGAAGCCCATGTTGTCCTGGCTCTGGTTGACCGACTCCTTGATCAGCATCGCGGCCATGGTGTTGGTCTTGGCGATCCGCCGGGCGAACTCCAGCGTCCGCTCGGACAGCTCATCGGCCGGGAAGATCTTGCTGACCATGCCGAGCTGGTGGGCCTCCTGCGCGTCGATCGAGTCGCCGGTGAGCAGCAGTTCCTTGGCCTTGCGCGGGCCGAACTCCCACGGGTGGGCGAAGTACTCCACGCCGCACATGCCCAGCCTGGTGCCGACCACGTCGGCGAAGGTGGTGCCCTCGGCGGCCACGATCAGGTCGCACGCCCAGGTCAGCATCAGGCCGGCCGCGTAGACCGGGCCATGTACCTGGGCGATGGTGATCTTGCGCAGGTTGCGCCAGCGCAGCGTGTTCTCGAAGAAGTAGTGCCACTCCTGCAGCATGCGGTTCTCGGCCCCGAGGCGGGTGCCGCCGTTGATGATCACCGACGGGTGCTGGTTCGGGCCGGGCTGTCGTTCCTCGATCGCTTCCCGGGAGCCCAGATCGTGCCCGGCCGAGAACAGCGGACCCGCGCCGTTCAGGATGACCACCCGCACGGTGTCGTCGGCCTCCGCGCGCAGGAACGCGTCGCCGAGCTCGACCAGCAGGCCGCGGTTCTGCGCGTTTCTGGTCCGGGCCCGGTCCAGCGTGATCCTGGCGATGGTCCCGTCGTCGAGTGTCTCGTACTTGATGTAGCGGTTCTCGGCCATGTCCAGCTTCCCTTTCGTCTGCCTGGCAGCGACGTCAGCATGGGATAAGGCTCGGACACGGGCATTCCTGGCTGTGCTGCGGCCCGGCTGCTCCCCACCGATCTTCGTCAACTCTAGAACCTTAAAACCTTCCGGCCGCGCGGTCCAGACCGCCCGGGCCTCGGGCAGCCGGAAGTTTGCCGGTCGCCGGGCTCGCCGCGGGCTGCCCCTCGCCACAACTGCAATAGTTCTATATCCTTTAGGACCACAAGCGACCAAGGCACTAGCTCCGCACGGAGGGCCCGCATGGCAATGCCGGACACCAGCTCGGGAACGCTGTACATCGACGGTAAGTGGCAGCCCGCAGCCTCCGGGCGCACGTTCGACTCGACCAACCCCGCGACTTCCGAGGTCCTGGCCAAGGTCAGCGACGCGGACACCGCCGACGTCCGCGCGGCCATCTCCGCGGCCGAGGCGGCCTTCCCCGCCTGGTCGGCCCGCACCGCGTACGAGCGGGCTGACTACCTGTACAAGGCCTACCAGCTGATGCTGGAGCGCCTCGACGACCTGGCCCGGCTGATGACCACCGAGCAGGGCAAGCCGTTGCGCACCGCCCGGATCGAGGCCCAGTACGCCGCCGACTTCCTCATCTGGTTCGCCGAGGAAGCCAAGCGCGTCTACGGGCAGACCATTCCCTCCCACCGGCCCGAGCAGCGCTTCATGGTGCAGCACCAGGCGGTCGGCGTGGTCGGGGCCATCACCCCGTGGAACTACCCGACCTCCATGCTCACCCGTAAGCTCGGGCCGGCCCTGGCCGCCGGCTGCACCGTGGTGCTCAAGCCGGCCGAGCAGACGCCGCTGTGCGCCGTCGAGATAATCCGGATCCTGCACGAGGTCGGGGTGCCGGCCGGCGTGGTCAACCTGGTCACCACCAACACGCCCAGCGTGGTCGGTGATGAGTTCATGGCCAACCCCGTGGTGCGCAAGCTCGCCTTCACCGGGTCGACCGAGGTGGGCAAGATGCTGGCCGCGGGTGCGGCCGGCCACATCAAGCGGGTCTCACTGGAGCTCGGCGGGCACGCCCCGTTCATCGCCTTCCCCGACGTCGACCCGTCCCGCGCCGCGACGGGTGCCGCCCTGGTCAAGTTCCTCAACACCGGCCAGGCCTGCATCTGCCCCAACCGGATCTACGTGCACCGCTCGATGATCGACAAGTTCGTCGAGTCCCTCACGGGCCGGGTCGGGCGGCTGAAGGTGGGCAACGGCCTGGAGGACGGCATCACCACCGGCCCGCTCATCGATGAGCCCGCGATGGCCAAGATGGACCGGCACGTCGCCGACGCGGTCAGCAAGGGCGCGACCGTGGCCCTCGGCGGCGAGCGGCTGAGTGGCGAGACCTACGACAACGGGACGTTCTTCGCGCCCACCGTGCTCACCGACGTCACCCCCGACATGCTCATCTACCGCGAGGAGACCTTCGGGCCGATCGCCGGCGTCATCCCGTTCGATGACGAGGAGCAGGTCATCCAGATGGCCAACGACACCAACTACGGCCTGGCCTCCTACATCTACACCAACGACCTGTCCCGCGCCTTCCGGGTCAGCGAGGCCCTCCGGTTCGCCATCATCGGGATCAACGACATCAACCCGACGTCCGCCGCGGCGCCGTTCGGCGGCATGAAGGAGAGCGGCCTGGGCCGTGAGGGCGGCCAGGAAGGCATCACCGAGTACCTGGAGACCAAGCTCGTCGGCATCTCCGTCGCGCCCGCCTCCCGCTGATACCCGCCGAGACCCCGCCCGGGAGCAGTCATGGCCACGACCCATATCACCGATGACATGCGCAGCGCGATCGGCCGGGAGCTGGCCCGGATGACCTCCTATCCGATCACCGACTCCGATATCAGGCGGTGGGCGGTAGCGGTGTATTACCCGGAGGAGCCGCCCAGGCTGTTCTGGGACGCCGAGTACGCGGCCCGTACCCCCTACGGGGGCATCGTGGCTCCTGAGGAGTTCAATCCCTTCGCCTGGCTGGCGGCGGGCGGAACGTACCGGTCCAAGGCCCGCGGCGGCGGGGACGAATCGCCCGAGAAGGTCCTGGGCATACAAGGACCCGGCCTGAAGCGCGGCGTGAACGCGGGCATCGAGGTGGAGTACGGCGTCCGCATGCGTCCCGGTGACGTGATCACGTCGGTCCGCCGGCTGGGCTCCTACCGGGAGCGGGAGGGCCGGCTCGGCCTCATGCTGATCACCACCACCGAGGACGTCTGGACCAACCAGAACGGCGAGGTCGTCAAGACCACCAACCAGACCGGCATCAGCTACTGAGCGCCGCCTGAACACCAGGCCCACGGGCCACGCCCAGGCTCGCTGGTCCCGCGGCAGCCTCGCTGCTCCCGCGGCAGGTTAGGTTGGCCCCGGTTCAGGCGGTGCCGTCAGCGGCCACTTGCCGGGCCGCTGAGACCGATCGGGCCTGTGATTGCGCCCGCTGCGGGCCTGCTGCCCGATGTGATCACCGGTCATGTCCCATATGCGTGAACCTCACATTGAGGCATAACGGGCATCAACCATGATCATGGGCCGAAACGGCCCGTGGGGGCGCGTTTTGACCCATGATCATGAAAACACCCCCAGCCGAGGGGTTCCCTCAAGGTTTGGCACTGCACTTAGGTGACGGTAACGGCACACCAGCGCACGGCATACGTCTGGGACATCGCCTGAAAGGCCGCGGAGTTGCATCAGATGCAACATTCCCCGGAAAGCGCGAGGAAGCGCTACCTGGGCTGCAGCGACCAAGGACCGCACAGCCTGCACGCGAACGCAGGCGGCAAAGTCCCGCTGACCTGCGATGCCAGGACCCGGTTGCATCTGGCTCCACCATGAGGCATCCAGTGCGGTTGCGCCAGATACCGGCATGATGCAGTAGACACAACTAAAAGCGCAGCGACGAGGGCAGATGCCACTGCCGTCTGTTCGTCGAGCTGACGTATTCGACAGGGTTGGTAAACCGCTCCCTACCAGTTAGTGCTGAGGTGAGCCCGCTCATGGCCTGGGCGGGACCGCCCCAGGCGAACGGAGCCTGACGCGGTTCTAGTCTCGCGCTGCGCCCCAGGCGTTGAACATCTCGAGGGTCTCCTCGGTGTGGCCCCACGGCGACCGGGTGGTCGCGCCGCCGTCGACCACGAGCGTCTGCCCGGTCACCCGGGCCGCCAGCGCGGAGGACAGGAACAGGACGCCGTTGGCGATGTCCATCGGGCGCGGCGGGGCCAGGGAGTTGACCACGTCCTGGCCGAACGGCACGTCCGGCTTGTCCCAGACGCCGCCGCCCACGTTTCCCGGGGCGACGCAGTTGACCCGGATGCCGTACCGGCCCAGTTCATCGGAATAGGTCTTCACCAGTGAGATCACGCCGGCCTTGGCCGCGCCGTAGGCGACGTGGTACCGCGAGGCGGCGATCCCGTCGACCGACGTGATCGCGGTGATCGCCCCGCCGGTGCCCTGCTCGATCATGTGCGGGATGACGGCCTTCATGACAAAGAACAGCTGCTTGAGGTTCTTCGTCATCTGGTAGTCCCAGTCCTCCTCCGTCTGCTGGTCGGACCGGGCGAAGAGCGCCTGCCCGACCACGTCCACCAGCACGTCGACGCCGCCCAGCCCGGCCACCGCCTCGTCGGTGACCCGCCTGGCTTCGGCCTCCGTGCGGACGTCGCCGACCACGGCGAAGGCCTTCCCGCCCGCCGCCGCGATCTCGGCCACGATCTCGTTCGCCCGGCCCTCGTCCATGTCGACGCAGGCCACCGTGGCGCCGGCGGCGGCGAGCCGCAGCGCGCTGCCGCGGCCATGTCCCGCCCGGGATGGGATGAAGCCCGCACCGATGACGACAGCGCGCGCCCCGTCGAGTCCGAGGTCGATCATGTGCTGCTCCTTCCGAGCCCAACGCCCACTGTTCGAAACCTAACAAAGCAATCAGCTGCGGGCCAGCCGCTGAGCTCCGCGGATCAGCGGCCATGGCGCAACCACGTCGTGCGCCCTAAGGTCAGTAGCTAGGTACGCGACGGCCTCGCCCCGGGCCAGGGCCACCGGGAAGCGCCGCCGAGGCGGGAGGAACACCATGACCGACCTGATGGGCAGCGGCAGGCCGGACGCGGTGTCCGGGGCGGCCCGCCGCCGGCGTGCGGCGGTGGTGACCGGCGGCGGCGGCGGCATCGGTACCGCCGTGGCCCTCGAGCTGGCCCGCCGGGGCGTCGCCGTGGTGGCCATGGACCCGGGGGTGGGGGTGCAGGGCGAGCCGCTGGACGAGCCGACCGCCGCGCAGACCGCGCGCCTGATCACGGCCGAGGGCGGCGTGGCCCGCGCCTCGACCGCATCGGTGACCGACCGTGCCGCGGTCAGGTCGCTGTTCGCCGGCGTGGTCGCGGAGTTCGGCTCGCTCGACATCGTGGTCAACACGGCCGGCATCCTGCGCTTCGCCCCGTTCTTGCAGGCCGCCGAGGACGACTGGCGGGCGGTCCTCGGCGTTCACCTGGACGGGTACCTGAACGTCCTGGCCGAGGCGGTGCCGCTTATGCAGGCCGCCGGGTACGGCCGGATCGTGGGCGTAACCTCCGGGGCAGGCCTGGCCCGTGCGGCCGCCGACAATGCCTCCTACAGCAGTGCCAAGCGCGCCGTCGCCGCGGTCACCTGGCAGCTGGCCGGCCTGCTCCCCGACGGCGTGGCGCTGAACGCGCTCTCGCCGCTCGCCGCCACCCGGATGATCACCAGCGCCCTCAGCGGCGGACGCAGCGGCGGCCAGACGCGCGCGGGCGGCCTGGACTTGTCCGGCATGCCGGCCGCGCAGGACATGGCGCCGGCCGCCGCGTACCTGGCCAGCGAGGAAGCCGGCGCATTGCGCGGGCAGGTCATCTTTTCGGCTGGCCCCGAGCTGTCCGTGATCTCGCCGCCTCAGCTGATCGAGGCGGTGCGCACGGAGGGCACGGCGGACTTTGCCGCTTCGCTCGACACCCTGGTTCCCGTGGTCATGGCCCCCGCCGAGGCCGGCCAGCGCTCGACCGGCGGCGCCAACGCACGCTTCGGCGCCATCTTCGACCGGCCGGAAACCACGGGCCCCGTGGCCGACGCCGAGTCCCCGCCTCGCTATTGCCTGGTCATCTCCGATAACGCGGCCGTCGCCCGGTCGCTGGCGCCGGCCCTCGCCCGGTGCGGGCTGACCGCCATCGACGCGGGCGCCGGGCTTGTTTCCCAGTGGCCGGCGTCCGGCCCGCCGGACCGGCTGCCCGTCGGCTTCGCCGCGGCCGAGCAGGCCGTGGCCCGGGTGGCGCACGTGACCGAGGGCATCGACGCGGTCGTCATCGCGCCCGGGGCGTTCGCCGGGGCTTCCGGTGCCGCCACGCCGTCCTGGCCGGAGCTGCTGGCCGGCTTCTCATCGGTCACCGATGACGTGCTGTCCCACGTGGCGTGGCTGCAGGCCGCGGCGCGGCAGGCAGTGCGCACCTCGCGGCCGCTGCGCATCGTGCACCTGGCCGACGCCACGTCCGCGCCCCTGCACGCCGCGGCGCAGGCGGTCGCGCAGCTGGCGCGCTGTGCCACCCTGGCCCAGCCCGGGCTGATCGACGTGTTCTCGGTCGCCCTCGAGACCGCCGGACCTGCCGATCACGAGCCGGTGGCCCAGCTCATCGCCCGCATGCTGTGGTCCGGCGACGCCACTGCGCTGCGCGGCGCGGAAATGTTCGCGCGCTCGGGCTGGATCGGCCTTCGCGCTCATCCCGGCCCGCTGGCCACCGTCTCGTACGGGAGCCCGGCCCTGCCGGGCTGGATCGGGGACTGGCTGCGGGAGTCTGCTCCGCCGTCCGCCGGACGACCCCTATCAATTCACCGTTAACGAAATATCTATTATTTAACTGCGCCCGGGTACCGGGCGCAGTTACGGGGGGTGGCCAGGCATGACGGGAGTCTCGGCCGCCGGCCGCCGGGGCGGCCGCGCGGGACCGCGCGCCGGATGCGGATGCGGCCCGGCGCCCGTGGCTGGACTATAGGTGACTACAGGTGGCCGTGGTGCTGGTCCGGCGTGACGAATGGTGGGCGATATGACTGATACGCGGGAACACTTGGTGGATCTCCAGCTGACGTCGCCCGGCGTGGCGCTGGTGACGCTGAATCTGCCTCAGCTGCGCAACGCCATGACGACCGAGCTGACGTCGGCGTGGACCGCGGTCATGGACAAGCTGGCGGCCGACCGGTCACTGCGCGCGCTGGTCGTCACCGGGGCCGGCAGCGCTTTTTGCTCCGGGGCGGATCTGTCGTGGCTCGATCAGGGCAACCTCAGCGATAACACCCCGGATCGGCTCAGGGACAAGATGCTGCCGTTCTACCGCGCCTGGCTGGCTCCGCAGCAGATCCCGGTGCCCGTGGTAGCGGCCGTCAACGGGCCGGCCGTCGGCGCGGGGCTGTGCCTGGCGCTGGCGTGTGACCTGCGGTACGCGTCGCCGGCCGCCACCTTCAGCGCGCCGTTCGCGCAGCTGGGCACGCACGGGGGGATGGCGGTCAGCTGGCTGCTGCCTGAGGCGGTAGGGATGCCGCGGGCCCGGGACATGCTGTATACCGGGCGCGTCGTGGCGGCCGAAGAGGCGCTGGCCTGGGGGCTGGTCAGCGGGGTCGCCGACGACGTGGTGGGCCAGGCCCTGGAAGTGGCCGAGGGCGTGGCCCGGGCGGCCCCGATCGCCACCCGGCTGACCAAGGCGGGGCTGACGCAGCATTCGCAGGGCGGGTTCGAGGCGGCCCTGCAGTGGGAGGCGCTGGCCCAGCCGGTGACCTTGGCCACCAATGACATCCACAAGGGCGTCCAGGCCCGCCGTGAGCACCGCAACCCCATCTTCGAGGGCAACTAGGACATCCGAAGACGTGGCAAGGCAGGCCGGTCAATCTAATATAAATTCATGGAACCATTGCCCGTCTTGCTTGTGCATGGATTTGCCTCGTCCGCCGAGCACAACTGGCGGCAGCCCGGCTGGGTTGACCTGCTGCAAGAAGCCGGCCGGGAGGTGATCGCCGTGGATCTGCTCGGCCACGGGGACTCGCCCCGGCCGACGTCTCCGGACGAGTATGACTCGGTGGAGTCTCGTGTCGCCGACCAGATCGCAGGTTACGAGCAGGTCGACGCGATCGGCTTTTCCGCCGGCTCCCACGTGCTGATGCGGCTGGCCAGCGCACAGCCCGGGCACTTCCACCGGGTGGCCCTGCTCGGTGTCGGGGAGAAGGCGATCTCTGGCGAGGGTGACTCCTCGCAGATCATTTCCGCGCTGGAGGGCGACCCTGACCCGGAGAATGTCCAGGGCGTGGTCTTCCGCCGGCTGGCCGATGCCGCCCGGAACGACCGCGCCGCCCTGATCGCCTTCCTGCGCCGGCCGCAGGAGCGGCTGACCGCTGATGACGTGGGCCGGATCACCTGCCCCGTGCTCGTCGTGGTGGGCGACCAGGATCCGTACGGTCCGGGTGACGGCCTGGCCGCGGCGATCCCCGACGCGAAGCTGATCACGCTGCGCGGGGTGGATCACTTCGGCACCCCCAACGATGTCCGCTGCATGGAGTCCGTGCTGAGCTTCCTGGGCGTCTGACCGCAGCCGGCCTGACCCCAGCCGGTCTGACCGCCAGCCGGTCTGACCGCAGGCCGCTCTGGCCGCAGGCGGTCTCGTCCGGGCCTGCCACCGGGCCACCCGGCCCGGTGGATACAGGTCACACAATCCGTGTCTGGTGCGGCGAGGTGGGGACGGGTAGTTTTGATGGTCGGGTAACTATTGTGGGTTCGGTGTCGTGTGATGGGTGAGGTGGTTGGTTGTGCCGAAGCTTGTGGTGCTGGTGAAGTTCACGCCGGATCTGACGTCGGATCGGCGGTTTGCTGCTGATGGGACGCTGGATCGGGCGGGGGTGCCGGGTCGGCTGTCTGAGCTGGATGAGTATGCGGCGGAGCAGGCGCTGCGGGTGCAGGAGGGTGGGGGTGGGTGGGAGCTGACGTATTTGTCGATGGGGCCGGCGGGTGCGGCGGAGGCGTTGCGGAAGGCGTTGTCGATGGGGGGTGATGCGGCGGTGCATGTCTCCGATGAGGGGTTGCATGGGTCGGATGCGTTTGCGACGTCGCTGGTGCTGGCGGCGGCGGTGGAGCGGATCGGGTTTGATCTGGTGGTGGCGGGGATGGCGTCGACGGATGCGGGGATGGGGGTGGTCCCGGCGTTGCTGGCGGAGCGGCTGGGGGTGCCGGCGGTGACGTATGCGGGGCGGTTGTCGGTGACCGGGGATGAGGTGGAGATTCTGCGGGATTCTGATTTGTCGTCGGAGACGGTGTCGGCGCGGTTGCCGGCGTTGGTGTCGGTGACGGACCGGACGGGTGAGGCGCGGTATCCGTCGTTCAAGGGGATCATGGCGGCGAAGAAGAAGCCGGTGCAGACGTGGAGTCTGGCTGATCTGGGGGTGGATGCGGGCCTGGTGGGTCTGGGCGGGGCGCGCAGCACGGTGCTGTCGGCGGTGCGGCGGCCGGCGCGGACGGCGGGTCAGATGGTGAAGGACGATGGTGATGGCGGGTCGGCGCTGGCTGATTTCCTGGTGGCGCAGCGTTTCATTTAGCCGGGGCTGACCCGGTCCGGGGTGTCCCGGGGGCTGGGTTGGGCTGGGGTTGGTGCGTGCCGGGTGTCGGTGAGCAGACAGGAGTGTGTCATGGGTGTGGTCCTGGTGGTGGTGGATGCGGCGGATGGGTCGGTGCCGAAGCCGACGCTGGAGTTGCTGACGCTGGCGCGGCGGGTGGGTGAGCCGGCTGCGGTGGTGTTCGGGCCGTCGGCGGCTGAGGCGGTCGGGGCGCTGGGCGCCTATGGGGCGGTGCAGGTGTTCACGGTGGCGGATCAGCGGGTGGTTGATCATCTGGTGGTGGCGAAGGTGGATGCGCTGGAGCAGATCGCCGGGCAGGTGGGGGATGTGACGGCGGTGCTGCTGACGGCGAGCCCGGAGGGTAAGGAGATCGGGGCGCGGCTGGCGTTGCGGCTGGGGTCGGGGTTTATCTCTGATGCGGTGGATGTGGCGGCGGGGGAGGCGGGTGAGCCGGCGGTGGTGGCGACTCAGTCGGTGTTCGCGGCGTCGTTCATGGTCCGTTCGGCGGTGACGGCGGGGGTGCCGGTGATCGCGGTGAAGCCGAATGCGACGAGCCCGGTGGCCGAGGAGGTGACTCCGGTGGTGCATGAGGTGGTGCCGGAGCTGTCGGAGGCGGCGCTGGCGGCGACGGTGACGGGCCGTGAGGTGCGGGCGTCCTCGGGGCGGCCGGAGCTGACGGAGGCGTCGATTGTGGTGTCGGGGGGGCGGGGGCTGGGCGGCCCGGAGCATTTCGCGATGATCGAGAAGCTGGCTGACCTGCTCGGCGCGGCGGTGGGTGCGTCCCGGGCGGCGGTCGATGCGGGCTGGTATCCGCATTCCAACCAGGTCGGGCAGACCGGCAAGACGGTCTCCCCGCAGCTGTACCTGGCCATCGGGATCTCCGGCGCGATCCAGCACCGGGCCGGGATGCAGACCTCCAAGACCATCGCCGCGGTCAACAAAGACCCCGAAGCCCCCATCTTCGAACTCGCCGACTACGGCATCATCGGCGACCTCCACCAGGTCGTCCCCGCCCTCACCGACGAAATCACCCGCCGCCGCGGCTAACCCCCCGGCAGCGGTGAGAAGACACGCACCAATAAGACACGCACCACAGCCCGGAACCCGCCCGGTCCGGGCTGTGGTGCGCGGCTACGTGGTCATGCTGTCGTCGCGGGCGAGTTATCCCCGGTGATCTGCTTGGCCAGGTTCTCCGCGAACTTCCCGATCAGCCGGCCGGTTACATCCGCCATCACGCCGCGGCCGAACTGAGCCTGGCCAGTCACGTTCATGACCGTGTGGATGGCGACCTTGGTCCCGTCACCGTCGGGTTCGAGCGCGGCCCGGATGTTAGCCGACGCGGTGCCCGCGCCCCGCATCTCCTTGCCCGTCGCTTCCACCACCGCCTGGCGTGCTTCCGGGTCGCGCTCGGTGAACCGGGCCGTCCCGCGATAGGTCAGTGACATGGCGCCGACCTGGACCTTGATGCGCCCGGTGACCACGTCGCCGTCGAGCTCCTCGACGGTGGCGCCGGGCATGCAGGGCGCGATCCCGGCCAGGTCGATCAGCACGTCCCACGCTCGGGCGGGCGGCACGGGCACGGTGAAGGAATGGTCGAGTTCGATGCTCATCGGTGGACCGTTCTCCTTGGTGATAACAGGTCGTCAGCCGGCCGAACCGATGAAGTCGGTGATCAGCCCGGCCAGGACGACCGGGCGATCGCTCTGGACGGAATGACCGGCGCCTTCCACCACTTCGATGCGGGTGCCGGGCTTGCGGCGCAGGATTTCCGCTTCGTCCTCGGGCGAGACGACCTTGGAATTACCGCCCCGGACCAGCATGACCGGTATCGAGAGCCGGGACAGGTCGTCCCACAGCCGCTCCATCGGCGAGTCCTCGTCGTCCCGCGGGGGCCTGGGGCCGGCCATGCCCGCCTGATCGTAACGCCATGACCAGCGGCCGTCCGCGAGCTGACGTGAATTGTGCAGGACGCCGGGCCGCAGCGAGTCCACCGGGCGGTTCGGGGCCAGGGCGGCCGTCGCCTGGAGCATGTCGTCGAAGGTGTCGAAGATCCGCTGCCCCTGGATGAGCCTGACCACTCCGTCCGGCCGTTGCTCGGGCGAGCGGCCGACCCCGGGGGTGATGTCCACGATCACCAGATGCGTGAGCGGAACGACCCCGGACGCCGCCACCGCGATGGAGGTCAGCCCGCCCATCGACATGCCGATCAGCGCGCGTGGCTGCGGTGGCAGGCCTTTGAGCCATTCGCCGATCGCGACGGCACTCGTGGACGGATGGTAGTCCCGGTCCCCGCGCCAGTCAGAATGGCCGTGTCCCGGCAGGTCGATGGCGATAAGGGGCCGGTCCAGGGCCATGGCCACGGAATCCCACGTGTGCGCGTTCTGCCCGCCGCCGTGCAGGAAGATCAGCTCCGGAGAGTCGGCTCCCCACACCAGCCCGCTGAGCGTGATTTCGCCGGTCGGCCCCGACTCCCGGTGCACCGCGGGCCGGCCGTGCCATGGAATGCCCTCATGCGTCGCGTAGGTCTCAAGAAAAGCGAACTCGTCGTACTCTGCTGCCCGTTCTTCGGGCGTAGCCGCCTGACTCACGCTACCTCCGTCTCGATCCGGCGTAAGTGTTAGCCACGTGTTCTCCGCCCGCCCGGTATCCGCTGGCCGTTGCCGGGCCGGCTAGTCGCTCGGGGGTCGGCGCCCGGGACCCGGGCGGGGGTGCGGCCCGGGCTGGTCCGGACCGACGCTAGACGGTGTGCCTTTTGACACGACAATCTGACAAGAAGCACGATAGCACCCGGATTAGCAGCGGGAACGTCTCGTCGCCGGCCCGTCGGCGCGGTGCGAAGAGGCGGGCTGGACCCGGCTCCCGCGGCGGCACCGTGGCTCACGGTCGCGAGCCGGATCGAGACGCCGGCGGCCAGGCGTACGTCTGGCTCTCCTCGGGCGGCATGCCCAGCCATTCGGCCAGGATCTCCGTGGAGTGCTCCCCCAGGCGCGGGGTCCGCCGCCGGATGGTGGCCGGGGTCTTGGCCAGCCGGTAGGGCGGGCCGGCGTACTCGGCCACGCCGAGATCCGGATGATCCATCTCCTGCAGGAAATGCCGTTCGCGGTGCTCGGGGTCGCGGGTCACGTCCTCGTTGTTCTGGACCGCGCCGGCGGCCAGGCCCGCCCGTTGCAGCGTCCGCATCGCCTGCTGCGGCGTGAGCGCGGCGGCCCAGGCCCCGAGCGCTTCGGTGACCGCGGCGTGGTCACCGGGATCTGGCGCGCCGGCCAGCCGCGCCAGGCGCTGCCAGTCGTCGGCCGTTTCCGCCTCCACGGCCAGCCACTCATCTTCGCCGCTGCCGCGCAGCACCATGCCGGGCGGCGGGTCCTCGCCGGGTTCGTGCCCGTTCACCAGGTAGTCCAGCAGCATGGGGCCCATGATCGCCCCGGCCACCTCGATCTGAGCCTGATCGATATGGGTGCCCAGGCCGGTCCGGTCACGCGCCGCGAGCGCGGCCAGGATGGCGAACAGCCCGTGGGCCACGGCGGGGTAGTCCAGGTGCGTTCCGTGCGACCGGCCCCAGATCTGGGCGAGTCCGGTGAACGAGAAAACCGTCGCGCCGTAGGCGAGGTAATGCGACCGGGGTCCGGTGTGCCCGAAGCCGGTCTGCGACAGCATCACGATCCGGGGGTTCACCGCGGCGATCTTCTCGTAGCCGATGCCCCACCGCTCCAGCACGTCCGGGCCGAAATTCTCCAGCACCACGTCGGCCACGCTGGCCAGCCGCAGCACCAGGTCGATCGACTCGGGCTGCTTCATGTCCAGCGCCAGGCTGCGGACCGACCGGTTGAAGTTGGCGAACATCGGGGAGGTGTCCATGCCGGACGGCTCGTGCACCGCCGGCTCGCCCAGCCGCAGCCGGCGCGTGGTGTCGGGCACGGTGGGGGACTCGATCTTGATCACGTCAGCCCCCAGCTCGGCCAGGGAGGTGGCGCACACCGCGCCCGCGATGACCATGCCGAACGAGATCACCTTGAGCCCCGACAGCGGGCGCGGGGGGTCGGTTCGCGGCCGGGGCGCCGATCGCCATTCGCCGGCGATCACCGCGGGATCATGCTCGCCGAGCCCGGGCGCCGGGCGCCGGTACTGCGCGAGCAGCGGCTGCCCCGACACGAACGGCCGGCCCGGGACGTCGTACTCGCCGAGGGCGGCTAGCGGCGCGCGCACGAAGAAGCCGCGGCTGCGCGGCTGCACGTCCTGGGTGAACTGACCCACGGTGTTGACCAGCGCGCACGGGACGCTGAGCTGCTGGGCGCGGGCGACGAAGTCTTCGCGGCCCATGGCCAGGATGGCCGGCCCGATGACGGCCCGGAGCTCCTCGGTGCGTTCCTGCCGCACGCTCGGGTCGGCCAGCGAGGGATCGCTGAGCTCGGGCGGGTTGCCGAGCAGCTGGACCAGGCCCGCCCAGTGCTTCGGCGTGGTCACCGCGAGCTCGACCAGGCCGTCCCGGCAGGGCCACATGCCCCCCACCCCGGGATATTCGGCCCGGCGCCGCATGATCTCCTGCAAGTTGGTGTACCTGTGCAGCTCGAACATGTAGGACCCCAGCGACTCGTGCGCCGAGATCTCGACGAACTGCCCGCCCGCGGTGGGCCGTTCCCGCAGCGCCGCGAGCACGGCGATCGCGACGTGCGTGCCCGCATGGTCATACAGCTGCCGGCCGGGCATGACCACCGGCGGCCCTTCGGGCGGCCCCTGGGAGTACATGACGCCGCCCAGCGCGCAGGACGTGAGGTGGGTGGCGCGCCAGGTCCGGTAGGGGCCGGTGAGCCCGAACGGCGTGACCGCGCACACCACCGTGTCCGCGGCGGCCCAGGACAGCTGGCCTGAGTCCGGGTCGAAGCCCGCCACGGGCGGGGTCAGGAGCACCACGTCCGCGTTCGCGCCCAGCTCGGCCAGCACGGCCAGCGCGTCAGGGCTGCGGTAGTCAACGACGATCCCGCGCTTGTTGGCGTGGTAGTAGGCGAAGGTGAGGCTGCGCTCGGGGTCGCTGCGGCGCCCGGCGAAGGGACCCTGGCTGCGTAGCTCGTCACCCGCCGGGAGCTCCACCTTGACCACGTCGGCGCCGATGTCGGCCAGCAGCCGGCCGCCGTAGGCGCCGACCGGGCCGCTGAGGTCGAGCACCCGGATCCCGTCCAGCGGCAGGGAATCCTGGGTCGTCATCGGGAGCATCGCCTTGCCATCGGTCTCCTCGGCCGGGTGCGGATACATCGACCAATTGACAAACATCCACTTGTCCGTCACGCTAACGCGCCTGACCGGCTGGGTCAACGCCGCGCCCGGGCCGGCGCGCGGCCGCCGGCCGCCGCCGGGACGGCTGGGCGGGCCCGCGGGCATTCCGTGACCAAGGCCGCGGAACAGTTCCCGGATTCCCGGCAAAATATATTGCGAAGATTTCAGTCGCATGACAGCCGCCGGCGCCGTGGGCCGCCGGGCTTACACTCAGCGGCATGAGCAGCAAGACAATGACCGGGGAGATATACTACGACCTTGTGGACGCCGGTAACAAGACGCCGAAGCGCCGCAGGTCAATACGGGACGACCAGCGGCTGCTAACCAGGCAGCGGTTGCAAGAATCCGCCCTCCGCATCTTCCGTGAGCGCGGCTACACCGCCTCTACGGTTGAGGAGATTTCCGCCGAAGCGGGGGTGGCACGTGCGACGTTTTATCTTCATTTCAAGAGTAAGTCCGAGCTTGCTTTGTCCATTACCGAGAGCGTCTACCCGCCGCTGGCGAGTCGATACAAAGAACTCGACGACATCCTGGCCGACATGAACGGAAACGTGTCCCCCGACGATCTCGAGCCGTGGCTGGCTAGCCTCTGGGCCGCGCACCAAGAGAACATCGTGGTGTTGAGAATGTGGGAGGAGATGATCGCCACCGAGCCTTCGGTGCCGTACTTGCCGACACCCCACCGGAGCCACGTCCCGAGATATCTCGCGTCCCGGCCAGCGTCGCGGCAAGACGCCGCTTGGCTGAAGCTTGTCTTGCTGACGCATATGACCGCCCACACTTTTATCCTGGCCCATTCCAGCCATGTTCTGCGAATGGAAGACTCGGATCTGCTCAAGGTGCTGAGCGAAATCTGGGCCGCCGCCCTTGACTCTCCGCAGGCGGACTCCCGCGGCTGACGGACTGCGAGTCACCCACGCCGTGACAACACGGCCGAAATTATTTAGCGCGTGCTAGCGCAGCGCTGACGTCGCGCCGCCCGCCGGTAACTGGTTCCGCTCGCGGGTCAGTCAGCGCGGCGTGGCCCGGATTGTTCGATGAGGTCGAGGATGTGGTCGGGGGACATGGGCTGGTCGTTGACCGGGATCCCGAGCGGGGCCAGCGCGTCGCGGACCGCGTTCAGCAGCGCGGCCGGGGCGGCGATGGCGCCGCCTTCGCCGAGGCCCTTGTGCCCGCCGGGGGTGAGGGCCGGGGTGATCACGTGGCCGTATTCCAGGTCCGGGACCTCGGCCGCGGTGGGCAGCAGGTAGTCCATGAACGTGGTGGTGGTCGGGTTCCCGGCGTCGTCGTAGCGCATGTGCTCGTAGAACACCCCGCCGATGCCCTGCACCACGCCGCCCGCGGTCTGCCCCTCGACCACGTTGGGGTTGATCATCTCGCCGCAGTCCTCGGAGATCACGTAGCGCAGGATGTGCACCATGCCGGTCTCCCGGTCGATCTCGATCGTCACCGCGTGGCAGGCGTTGGAGTACATCCAGTCTGGGGCCTTGTACCGCCTGGACAGCTCCAGGCCGAGCTCGGCGCCGGGCGGCAGCGCGGTGGGGTTGAGCAGGTAGGCGGCCGCGGCGATCTCGGCCAGCGTGACGCTCTGGCTGTCCGGGTCACCCTTCACGTGGGCGGTGCTGTCGGTCATCTCCAGGTCGCCCGGGTCGATCTCCAGCATCAGCCCGGCCACCGCGAGCACCCGGTCGCGCATGGCCGCGCCGGCCTCGTGCGCCGCGCCGCCCGCCACCCCGGCCGTTCGGCTGCCGCCGGTCAGGAAGCCGAACGGTGTCGCTGCCGTGTCGCCCTGGACGAAGTGCACGTCCTCGATGTTCACGCCCATCTCGTCGGCGACGATCTGGGTCATGGTCGTCTCGATGCTCTGCCCGTGGCTGCCGGTGCCCATGTACACGTTGACCTTGCCGCTGGGCTCGATCCGGATCGTGGCCGCGTCAGCGCCTCCGGCGCCCGCCCCGGGCTGCGGCTCGATGTACAGGGACAGCCCGATGCCGAGCAGGCGGCCCTCGGCGCGGGCCTGCTCCTGCTCCTTGCGGAACTGGTCATAGCCGATCAGCTCGGCGGCCTGGTCGAGGCACTCGGCCGGGCTGACGCCCTCGTAGACCATCGAGGTCGCGCTGGTGTAAGGGAGCTCGGCCCGGGAGATCACGTTGCGGCGGCGGAACTCCAGCGGGTCGATGCCCAGCTTCTGCGCGATGACGTCGACCATCTGCTCGCGGCCGGTGGTCTCCATCATCCACGGCCCCCGGTACGCGCAGCTCCCGCAGGTGTTCGTGTAGACCGCCTGCCCCGAGTAGGCCACCGAACCCGGCCCCGACCAGTGATACGGGCCGGGGAACATTCGTGAGGCCAGCGCCGCCTTCTGTCCGTTGCTCCCGGCTGGGTAGGCGCCGACGTTCTCGACGTGGTGGGCCTTGCCGGCCAGCAGCACGCCGCGCTCGTCGGTCGCCGCGGTGATCTGCAGCGACTCCTCCCGGGCGTGCCCGCCGCTGATCAGGTTCTCCGCCCGGTCCTCGATCCACTTCACCGGCCGGTCCCCGATAACCACCGCGGCCGCCACGATGGCCTGATCCTCGCGGTTGGGGAACGCCTTCTGCCCGAACGACCCGCCGACATCGCCCATGATCACATGGATGTCGTCTTCCGGGATGCCCAGCATCCGGGAGTAGACCAACCGGGGCATGTGCACGCCCTGCCCGGCGATGACCAGCTCCAGCTGGCTGGTCCACGGATCCCACTGGGCCACCATGCCGCGGGTCTCCATCGGTACGCACACGTACCGATGCTGGGTAAAGGTCTCGGTGAACACGTGCGGCGCGCCGTCCAGCAGGCCGTCCAGGCCGGGCAGGTCCGCCGCCGGTATCACCCCGGACAGGTTGTCCGGCAGCTCCGGGTGCACCCGCGGGCTGCCCTCGGCCAGCGCCGCGGCCGCGTTCACCACCGGGTCCTGCGGCTCGATGTCCACGCTGACCAGCTCGGCGGCGTCCTCGGCCAGGTAGCGCGACTCGGCCACCACGATGACGATCGGCTCACCGACGTACCGCACGTCCCCGTCGGCCAGCACCCGCCGCGGCGTAGGGTCGGCGCCCCGGCCGGCCAGCATCGGCCCGGACTGGTGCGCCCGCGGATTGATCTCGGCCGCGGTCAGCACCGCGACCACGCCCGGCGCCCGGCGGGCCTCGCTGACGTCCAGGCCGGCGATCCGGCCGCGGGCCACCGCGGCGCGCACGAACGCGGCATGCACCATCCCCGGCTTGGCCAGGTCATCGATGTACCGTCCGTGCCCGGTGATCATCCGCTGGTCCTCGGTGCGCGGCATCCGCTGCCCGACCCAGCGCGCGGCGGTCGCCGCGGGAGAAAAGACCGTCGCGGGGTCCATGTCCGTGCTCATTGGTGGCTCCCTTCCACGACAGCGGTCCCGCCGCCTGGGTCAGTCAGCGCGGCGTGTCCCCGATTGCTCGATGAGCTCCAGGATGCGGTCCGGGGACATCGGCTGTTCGGTGACCGGGATCCCGAGCGGAGCCAGCGCGTCCCGGACCGCGTTCAGCAGCGCGGCCGGGGAGGCGATCGCGCCGCCCTCGCCCAGGCCCTTGTGATTGCCCGGGGTGAGACCGGGTGTCACCACGTGGCCGTACTCCAGGTCCGGCACCTCCGCCGCGGTCGGCAGCAGGTAGTCCATGAACGTGGTCGTGGTCGGGTTGCCCGCGTCGTCGTAGCGCATGTGCTCGTAGAAGACCCCGCCGATGCCCTGCACCACGCCGCCCGCGGTCTGCCCCTCGACTACGTTGGGGTTGATCATCTCGCCGCAGTCCTCGGAGATCACGTAGCGCAGGATGTGCACCGTCCCGGTCTCCCGGTCGATCTCGATCGTGACCGCATGGCAGGCGTTGGAATACATGGCCGCTGGCGATTGGTACCGGTGCGACACTTCCAGGCCCAGTTCGGCGCCGGACGGCAGCGCGCTCGGGTTGAGCAGGTAGGCGGCCGCGGCGATCTCGGCCAGAGACAGGCCCTTGCTGTCGGGATCGCCTTTGACCCGGGCCACGCTGTCGGTCATCTCCAGGTCGCCTGGGTCGATCTCCAGCATCTGCCCGGCGACGGCGAGGACCCGCTCCCTCATCAGCGCGCCGGTCTCGTGCGCGGTGCCGCCGGCCACACCCGCGGTCCGGCTCCCGCCCGTGAGCTGACCGTAAGGCGTGGCTGCCGTATCGCCCTGGACGAAGCGCACGTCCTCGACGTTCACGCCCATCTCGTCGGCGACGATCTGGGTCATGGTCGTCTCGATGCTCTGCCCGTGGCTGCCGGTCCCCATGTAGACGCTGACCTTGCCGCTGGGCTCGATCCGGATGGTGGCCCCGTAGGACCCTCCCGGGCCGATCCCGCGCTGCGGTTCGATGTACAGGGACAGGCCGATGCCGAGCAGCCGCCCGTCGGCCCGGGCCTGTTCCTGCTCCTTGCGGAACTGGTCGTAACCGATCAGTTCGGCCGCCTGGTCCAGGCACTCTTCCGGGCTGACACCGTCGTAGACCATCGACATCGGGTTGGTGAACGGAAGCTCGGAGCGGGAGATCACGTTGCGGCGGCGGAACTCCAGCGGGTCGATGCCCAGCTGGCCGGCGATGACGTCGACCATCTGCTCCCGGCCGGTGGTCTCCATCATCCACGGCCCCCGGTAGGCGCACAGCCCGCAGGTGTTGGTGTACAGGGCCTGCCCCGAGTAGGCCACCGAACCGGGCCCGGACCAGTGGTAGGGCCCGGGGAACATGATGGATGCCGTCCCGGCCATCTGGCCGTTGGCCACGCTCGGGTAGGCGCCCACGTTCTCGATGTGGTGAGCCCGGCCCGCCAGCAGCACGCCCCGCTCGTCGGTCGCGGCGATGACCTCCAGTGACTCCTCGCGGGAGTGCCCGCCGCTGATCAGGTTCTCGGCCCGGTCCTCGATCCACTTCACCGGCCGGTTACCCAGCACCATGGCCGCCACCACGACGGCCTGCTCCTCCCGGGTGGGAAACGCCTTCTGGCCGAACGATCCCCCCACATCGCGCATGACAATGTGGATTGCGTCCTCGGGCAAGCCCAGCATCTGGGAGTAGAACAGCCGCGGCGCGTGCACGCCCTGGCAGGCCAGGACGATTTCGAGTCGCTCGGTAGAGGGATCCCACTCGGCGACTAGGCCGCGGGTCTCCATCGGCACGCATACGTACCGGTGCTGGGTGAAAGTCTCGTGGAACACGTGCGCCGCGCCGTCCAGCAGCCCGTCCAGCTCGGGTGAGTCCTTGGCCGGCAGTACCCCGGACAGGTTGCTGGGCAGCTCATGATGCACCGTCGGGCTGCCCTCGGCCAGCGCCTGCGCCGAGGTAACCACCGGATCGTCCGCCTCGATGTCCACGCTGACCAGTTCGGCGGCGTCCTCGGCCAGGTAGCGCGACTCGGCCACCACCATCGCGATCACATCGCCGACAAACCGGACGTCGCCGTCGGCCAGCACCCGCCGCGGGGTCTGGTCGGCGCCCTGGCTGGTCAGCTGTGCCCGCGGGTTGATCTCGGCCGCGGTCAGCACCGCGATCACGCCCGGCGCCCGGCGGGCCTGCGTCGCGTCCAGGCCGGTGATCCGGCCCCGGGCCACGGCGCTGCGCACGAACGCCACGTGCACCATGCCGGGCTTATTCAGGTCATCAATGTACTGCCCGTGCCCGGTGACCATACGCTGATCTTCCAGGCGCGGCATCCGCTGCCCGACCCACCGCGCGGCGGTTGCCCCGGAAAGCAGCGTCGCAGGGTCCGTATCCGTGCTCATGGGTGGCCTCCTCACCCGGCTGCGGGTGTGCACCGCGCCGTTGACCCCCAGCCCCGCGCCGGGTTCGCCCGGCGCGGGGTGTTCAGCTCACCCCTGGGTCTGCTCCGCTTGCTCGATGAGCTCCATGATGCGGTCCGGGGACATGGGCTGGTCGTAGAACGTGACCCCGAGCGGGTACAGCGCATCGCGGACCGCGTTCAGCACCGCGGCCGGGCCGGCGATGGCGCCGCCCTCGCCCAGGCCCTTGTGCCCGCCCGGGCTCAGCGCCGGGGTGATCACGTGACCGTACTCCAGGTCCGGGACCTCGGCCGCGGTGGGCAGCAGGTAGTCCATGAACGTGGTCGTGGTCGGGTTACCCGCGTCGTCGTAGCGGAAGTGCTCATACAGCACCCCGCCGATGGCCTGCACCACACCGCCGGCGATCTGACCCTCCACCACGTTCGGGTTGATCATCTCGCCGCAGTCCTCGGAGATCACGTACCGCAGGATCTCCACCATGCCGGTCTCCCGGTCGATCTCGACCGTCACCGCGTGGCAGGCGTTGGAGAACATCCAGGTCGGTGCGTGATACCGCTTGGAGATCTCCAGGCCCAGCTCGGCGCCCGGCGGCAGCGCCGCCGGGTTGAGCAGGTAGGCGGCCGCGGCGATCTCGGCCAGCGACACGCTCTTGCCCTCGGGGTCACCCTTGATCCGGGCCACGCTCTCGGACATCTCCAGGTCGCCCGGGTCGATCTCCAGCATCTGCCCGGCCACGGCCAGCACCCGCTCCTTCATGGCCACGCCGGCCAGATGCGCGGCCCCGCCGACCACCCCGGCGGTCAGGCTGCCGCCGGTGAGGAAGCCGTAGGGGGTGGAGTCGGTGTCGCCCTGGACGTAGTGCACGTCCTCGATGTTCACGCCCATCTCGTCGGCCACGATCTGGGTCATGGTCGTCTCGATGCCCTGGCCGTGGCTGCCGGTGCCCATGTACACGTTGACCTTGCCGCTGGGCTCGATCCGGATCGTGGCCGCGGCCGAGCCGCCCTGGCCGCCCGACGGCTGCGGCTCGATGTACAGCGACAGCCCGAGGCCGAGCAGCCGGCCTTCGGCGCGGGCCGCTTCCTGGTCCTTGCGGAACTGCTCGTAGCCGATCAGCTCAGCGGCCTGCTCCAGGCACTCCTGCGGGCTGACGCCGTCGTAGACCAGGGTCATCGGGTTGGTGTAGGGCAGCTCGGACCGGGAGAGCACGTTTCGGCGGCGGAACTCCAGCGGGTCGATGCCCAGGTTGTGCGCGACCACGTCGACCATCTGCTCCCGGCCGGTGGTCTCCATCATCCACGGGCCCCGGTACGCGCACTGCCCGCAGGTGTTGGTGTAGGCCGCCTGCCCGGAGTAGGCCACCGACCCGGGCCCGGACCAGTGGTAAGGCCCGGGGAAGACCAGCGACGACAGGCCCGCCATCTGGCCGTTGCTGCCCGTCGGGAAGGCCCCGACGTTCTCGGTGTGGTGGGCCTTGGCCGCGAGCAGCACACCGTTCTCGTCGGTGGCCGCGGTGATCCGCAGCGACTCCTGGCGGGCGTGCCCGGCGCTGATCAGGTTCTCGGCCCGGTCCTCGATCCACTTGATCGACCGGTCACCGAGGATCATGGCCGCGGCCACGATGGCCTGCTCATCCCGGGTGGGGAACGCCTTCTGCCCGAACGACCCGCCCACATCGCCCATGATGACCCGGATGTCGTCGGCGGGCAGCCCGAGCATCGCGGCGTAGAACGCCCGCACGTCGTGCACGCCCTGGCAGGCCAGGACCACCTCGAGCTGCTTGGCTCCCACATCCCACTGGGCGACCAGGCCCCGGGTCTCCATCGGCACGTTCACGTACCGGTGCTGGGCGAACGTCTCGGTGAACACGTGCGGCGCGTTCTCGATGATCGCGTCCAGCTCCGGGCTGTCCGCGGCCGGGAGCACGCCTGCGGAGTTGTCCGGCAGCTCAGCGTGCACCCGCGGGGCGCCGTCGGCCAGGGCCTGCTCCGCGGTCACCACGGCCTCGCCCGGCTCGATGTCCACGCTGACCAGTTCCGCGGCGTCCTCGGCCAGGTACCGCGATTCGGCCAGCACGATGGCGATCGGGTCGCCGACAAACCGGACGTCCGTGTCGGCCAGCACGTTCCGGGGCGTATTGTCGCCCGGCGCGCTGGGCACCTTGACTATCGGGTTGACCTCGGCCGCGGTCAGCACCGCGATGACGCCCGGTGCCTGCCGGGCCTCGGTGACGTCCAGGCCGATGATCCGGCCCGCACCCACCTGGCTGCGCACGAAGGCGGCGTGCACCATGCCCGGCCGGTCGAGGTCATCGATGTACCGGCCGTGCCCGGTGATCATCCGCTGATCCTCGGTGCGCGGCATCCGCTGCCCGACGAACCGCGCCGCGACCCCGGACGGCAGGGTCACCGGCGCCGTGTCAGTGCTCATTCCACGGCCCTTCCTGGTCCCAGGGGCTGTCCGTCTGCTGCTGACGGATTTCCGCGGCCGCGCTCCTGGCCGCCTTGATGATCCCCTGGTAGCCGGTGCAACGGCACAGGTTCCCCGACAGCCCGTCGCGGAGCTCCTCCTCGGTGGGGTCGGGGTTGTCGCGCAGGAAGGCGGTCACCGACATGATGAACCCGGGCGTGCAGAATCCGCACTGCAGGCCGTGGAACTCCCGGAACGCGCGCTGCACGGGCGCCAGCTCGCCGTCGGCGTCCGCCAGGCCCTCGATGGTGACGACCTCGGTGCCCTGCGCCTGAACCGCGAACATCAGGCAGGACCGGACCGATTCTCCGTCCACCTGGACCGTGCAGGCCCCGCAGACCCCGTGCTCGCATCCCACGTGCGTGCCGGTGAGCCGCAGGTCATCACGCAGGGCGTCGCACAGCGTCTTTCTCGGCTCGACGCGCATCCGCCGCGGGACCCCGTTTACGGTCAGCCCAACCTCAACCTCAGTGCCGGCCTCCTGCGCCGTGGTCACCTCAGGCATTGCTTGCCTCCTTGATAGCCTCGGCCAGCGCTCGCTCGACCGTCGTCGCGCCTACCTTCGTCCGGTACCGGCTGCCCGCGTGCACGTCCGCGGGCGGATCGGTCTCGCTCACCGCGAGCCGTCCGAGCGCGGCCAGATCCAGCCCGTCTACGCGGGCGCCGGTCAGCTCGCGTTCGGCCGCCTCCGCGCGGACCGGGATACTGCCCATGCCGATCAGCGCGATCGCGGCCCGGCTGATGCGCCCGTCGTCGATCTCGACGCCGGCCACGGCGCCCGCCAGCGCGAAGTCCCCGTGCCGCCGGGCGACCTCGGAAACGGCAAAGCCGGCCCCGGCGCCCAGATCGGGAAGCGGACGGCCACCACCATCTCGTCCGGTTCCAGCGTCGTCACGAACGTGGTCACGAAGAACTCTTCGGCCGGTATCCGGCGGGTCCCGTTCGGGCCCCTCACCTCGAACTCGGCGTCCAGCGCGCGGGCCACCGCGGGCAGCTCGGCGGCCGAGTCGGCGTGCGCGGTCGAACCGCCCATGGTGCCGCGGTTGCGGATCTGGAAGTGCCCGATATGCGGCGCCGCCTTGGCCAGCAACGGCACCGACTCGGCGATCAGGGGGTCGTGCATCAAGCTGACGTGCCTGGTGGTCGCGCCGACGACCAGGGTGCCGTTGTCCCGCCGGACCTCGCTCAGCTCGGGCACGCGGTTGATGTCCACCAGCTGCTCAGGCCGGGACAGGCGCAGCGCCAGCATGGGCACCAGGCTCTGGCCGCCGGCCAGCACCTTAGCCTCGCCGCTGTAGCTGCCCAGCAAGGACACGGCCTCGTCGATGCTCTCCGGGACGTGATATCCGAACGGAGCGGCTTTCATCAGACATGCTCTCCTTACCCACGAACCACAGTTACCCAACGAACCACAGTTACCCAACGAACCACAGGCGTGCACGCTCAATCTTCGCTGCTCTACCTGCAAAACTACCCTGGAATCCGGGCAGTTGACTAGACGGACTGCATCTTGACAAGACAATGTGCCGTGCCGGAGGATGACGGCGATGGAGGTTCCATGGTCCACCTGCTGGATAACGGGATTCTCGCTGCTGGCAATCCGCCCGCGAGGCATGCGGCAGCGCAGGATAACGGTCTGGCCCGTTTCACGGTGACGGTGGGTAGGAAGCCATTCCTGGCGCTGGTCGGTTCACCGCGTGGGCGCCGCTCGGCGTTCGATCACGTGCCAGGCTGTGCACCCGTCCTTGGATCCGCTCATTAATCACCTGCGATGAAAGGGATGGATATGCCGAAGCAGTCGCCGATCCCTGACGACCTGGACAGGCCGTTCTACGACGCCGCGAATCAGGACCGGCTGGTCCTGCAGTACTGCACGGTCGATGACCGGTGGCAGTACCCGCCGGAGGCGGTGTGCGGCGGGGCCTGCGGTTCTGCCGACAACCTGGAGTGGCGCGAGAACGACGGCGCCGGGACGATCTACAGCTACGCGGTGGTGTATGACACCCCGATCGCGGCGCTGCAGGCCGACCAGCCGTTTAACTGCGCGGTCATTGAGCTGGACCACGCCCCGGGCATCAACTTCCTGTCGCACCTGCCGGGCCAGGCTCCCGGTGACGTGCCGATCGGCGGCAAGGTGAAGCTCACCTTCGAGGCGACCCAGGCCACCGGGCAGAAGGTGCCCGAGTGGAACGTCGTCAAGTAGCCATCAGCGTCGACGAGCTACGAATGAGAGGACAGAGCTTATGACCGCTCCCACTGTTTACACCAACGCCGGCGCGCTCGGGCTGTACCGGGCCGACGACGGCCTGGGCCTGTGGCCGCACAAGGGCCAGGTCGCCGCCGTCGGCGTCGGGTTCTCGCCGACGCTGCGCCGCTGGGACGGCGACCCGCAGAAGGCCATCGGCGCCTGGGCCATCCTGGCCATCCGCAGGGCCATCGAGGATGCGGGCGTCAACCCGGCCGACGTGGACGGCATCGTGCTCGAGCCGAGCACCACCACCGGCGCCTTCTGGCCGGAAGGCGAGCCGGTCCCGCAGGACTTCCTGGACGCGTTCGAGAACACTTCCGACCCGTTTGACGGCCTGATCAAGCTCAGCCCGGAGTGGCTGGTCAAGAACATGCCCGAGCTGACCGGCCTGAAGTGGACCATCAACGCGTCGATCTGCATGTCGATGACCGCGGTCTCGGCCATCGAGGCCGTCGGCCGCGGCATGGGCCAGACCGTCGTCGCCGTCAAGGCCTGGCACAACATCCCTGGCCGTTACGGCCAGCGCGGCGCCGCGGCGCAGGACACCGTGTCCGGCCCCGGCAAGTACGGCAACTCGCTGGCCGGTCCTCCGGTGTTCGGCACCGCGACGCACTTCCAGCGGTACATGTACAAGTACAACAAGACCCACGACATGATGGCCCCGTTCGTGGTCAACTCCCGGTCCAACGGGCTGAAGTTCCCGGAGGGCTACTGGTACCAGCACCGCAACAACCCGCTGACCACCGAGGAGTACCTGGAGTCCCGGTGGGTGGCCGAGCCGGCCAACCTGTACGACAACGACATCCCGATCCACAACGCGTGCGCCTTCGTGTTCACCACCGCCGACCGGGCCCGCGACCTGCGCAACCCCCCGGCCTACGTGCTCGGGCACGCCAGCGGCGGGCGGATGGCCGGCGACAACCTGGTGGGCTTCCAGGCGCGCAGCACCATCAACAACCTGGAAGAGAACGAGGAGTGGGCGACGCGCACGGCCCAGCGGGTGTACGAGGCCGCGGGCATCACGGCGGCCGACGTCGCCTTCGAGAACGCCTACGACGGGTTCAGCCTGTTCCACGTGTTCTGGATCGAGGGCTTCGGCTTCTTCGGCATCAAGCGGGGCGAGTCGCCTGGACTTCTTCGCCAGCCAGGACATCTCCATCAACGGGCCGACGCCGATCTCGCCCAGCGGCGGGAACATCGGCAGCGGCCGGACCCGGTACTGGAACTGGGCCGACACCATCCAGCAGATCCAGGGCCGGGCCGGTGAGCGGCAGATCAAGAAGGAAGCGACCATCGGCGTGACCGGCTCCTTCATGCCCCCCTGGAGCAGCTTCGCGGTGTTCAGCAAGGATCCGTCCGGCGGCGCATAGCAGGAATCGCAGGAATATCTCGAAGGCGGCCAGAAGGATGGGAGAACACCTCGCATGACGGCCCCCACCGTTTACACCAATGCTGCCGGGATGTACCGGACCTCGGATAATCCCGGGGTCTGGCCGCACCGGGGCAAGGTCGCCGCCGTCGGCGTCGGGCATTCCCCGACGCTGCGGCGCTGGGACGGCGACCCGCAGAAGAGCATTGGGGCGTGGGCCATCCTGGCCATCCGCAGGGCCATCGAGGACGCGGGCGTCAACCCCGGCGAAGTGGACGGGCTGGTGTTCGACACGTCGACCACCACCGGTGCCTTCTGGCCGCAGGGCGAGCCGGTCCCGGCGGACTTTCTGGCCGCCTTCGAGAACACGTCCAACCCGATGGACGGGCTCACCCAGCTGAGCCCGGAGTGGCTGGCCAAGAACCTGCCCGAGCTGACCGGGCTGAAGTTCATGATGACCGTGCCGCTGTGCATGTCGATGGCGGTGGCCGCCGCGATCGAATCAGTCGGTCGCGGGATGGGCCAGGTCGTGGTGGCCGTCAAGGGCTGGCACAACCTGCCCGGCCGCTACGGCCAGCGCGGCGCGAACGCGGAGGCGACCGTGGCCGGGCCGGGCAAGTACGGCCGCGCCCTGTCCGGCCCGCCGGTCTACGCCACCGCCATGCACTTCGAGCGGTACCTGCACAAGTACGGCAAGACGCACGACATGATGGCCCCGTTCGTAGTCAACTCCAAGGCCAACGGGCTGAAGATGCCGGAGGGCTACTGGGCCCAGCACCGGCCCACGCCGATCACGACCGAGGAGTACCTGGAGTCCCGGTGGATCGCCGAGCCGGCCAACCTGCTCGACAACGACATCCCGATCCACACCGCGGCCGCGTACCTGTTCACCACCGCCGAGCGCGCGCGGGACCTGCGCCAGCCTCCGGTGTACGTGCTGGGCCACGCCAGCGGCGGGTCGGACGACGGCACGACCTACTGGGGATTCAGGCCGCGCGGCACCATCGACACCCTGGAAGAGGTGCAGGGCTGGGCGGCGCGCACGGCCCACCGGCTGTATGAGTCGGCCGGTATTTCGGCGAGTGATGTCCACTTCGAGAACGCGTATGATGGTTTTAGCCTGTTCCACGTCTTCTGGGTCGAAGGCTTCGGCTTCTTCGGCGTCAAAGAGGGGGAGTGCTTGGACTTCTTCGCGAGCCAGGACATCAGTACCAACGGGTCGACTCCGGTCTCGCCCAGCGGCGGGAACATCGGCAGCGGCCGGACCCGGTTCTGGCTGTGGACCGACACCATCCAGCAGCTGCAAGGACGGGCCGGAGAGCGCCAGATCAAGATGGACGCACGCCTGGGGGTGTGCGGGGGCTTCATGCCCTGGTTCAGCAACTTTGCCGCGTTGAGCAAAGACCCGGTGTAACCGGCGGCACAAAACCGATTTGCCGGTCAGGGGCCCGATGCGAAATGACAGCGCCGTCCTCGCTAACCCGTCGATCTGCACTCGATAACACAAAGGGAGTTTAATTGTCCGGCATAGCGGATCCCGCGACGGGCGGGGCTAGCGAAAGCGCAACTGACGGGGCGAGCGCGATAGCGAGACTCGGTCGCCCGACGGCTCGCCCCAGCGCGAGTGTCGTCGCCGCCACCAATGGCCACGCCCCGCATCCCCCCTACGAGGAAAACGGGCTGATCCTGGTCAGCTTCGACATCGACGGCACGCTGATCGCCGGGGACCCCCCGGGACCGATCCTCTTCGAGCACGTCGCCATCGCCAAGTCCCGCGGCTACGTCATCGGCAGCTCGTCCGACCGGACCCTGTCCGAGCAGCGCCATATCTGGGCCATGGGCGGCATCGAAGTGGACTTCATGTGCAATAAGCACCGGATGATCGAGACCACCGCGCAGTTCAAGGTCAACCGCAGACTGCACATCGGGGACACCAACTCCGACGAATACTACGCAAAGCTCGCCGGCTTCGAGTTCTTGTATGTGACCGAGATTCCCGAGCCCTCGGCGGCGGGCTGGATCTATTAAGGTCGGCTGGAATCTCCGGGGCGTGCATTCACCCGGAAACGACAGGTCGGCCTATCTGCATGTACTGGTAACATAATAGAAATCTAGGAATATTGCCGGTTACGCGGGTCTCCGCGCGCCGGGCAGAAGGGCAGGCACTAGTGGACCGGCAGTCAGACGCAGCCCAGGCCGAGGGCCAAGGGGGCCGGTTCGCTTCGCCGGAGCTGGTCGCGAACTCGTTGCGTGAGGTCGGGTATCTGCCCGACGAGCGCATCTCTTCGGTGGTCTACCTTGGCGAGCGGCTCGGCAAGCCGGTGCTGGTCGAGGGCCCCGCGGGAACCGGCAAGACCGAGCTGGCCAAGAGCGTAGCCGCGCTGGACGGCAGGCGGCTGATCCGCCTGCAGTGCTATGAGGGCCTGGATGAGGCCAAGGCCCTGTACGAGTGGAACTACTCCAAGCAGCTGCTCCGCATCCAGGCCGAGCGGGCCGCCAATGAGAACGAGACCGGGCCGGAGGAATGGGCTCACTTGCAGGCCGACATCTTCAGCGAGGAGTTCCTGCTCACCCGGCCGCTGCTGGAGGCGATCCGCGCCAAGGACCCGGTCGTACTGCTCATCGACGAGGTCGACCGGCTGGACATCGAGACCGAGGCCCTGCTGCTCGAGGTGCTGTCGGACTACCAGGTGTCGATTCCCGAGTTCGGCACGATCACCGGCGCCCAGCGGCCGCTGGTGTTCCTCACCTCCAATAACTCCCGCGAGCTGTCCGAGGCGCTCAAGCGCCGGTGCCTGTACCTGTTCATCGACTACCCCAAGCCCGAGCGGGAGCAGGAGATCATCCTCAGCCGCGTGCCCGGCGTCAGCAGCGACCTGGCCCTGCAGATCGCCGAGGTCGTGCGGTCGCTGCGGCAAATGGAGCTGAAGAAGCGGCCGTCGGTGTCAGAAACCCTCGACTGGGCCCAGACCCTTCACCTGCTCGGCGTCGAAGAGGTGAGCACCGACGTGGTCGTCAGCACGCTGCACGTCATGCTGAAGTACCAGACGGACATCGAGAAGGCCACCGCCGAGCTCCAGGCGACGCCGGTCAGCCGCGGCCGCCTGGTCGGCTAACCGCCGCCCGGCCGTCCTACCCCGTCCCTACCCCGTCCGCATGGTCGGCTGACCCGTCCGCCGGGTCGTCTGGCCATGCCGGGCGCGTTCAGCCGATCCTGACCATCCGCCGTCGGCTCTACCAGCTGCCCAGACGGCCGGCGGCCAGCTGCGCGGCGGCCCGCTCGACGTCTGACCGGTTGCTGAGCACGGTATCCAGCGAGTCACTGGCCAGCCCGGCGTCCAGGTCCTGCGCGCCGAGCGCCAGCAGCGTCCTGGCCCATTCCAGGGTCTGCGAGACCGACGGGACCTGCTGCAGGTCCAGCTGGCGAAGCGAGGCGACGAACGCGGCCAGCTGCCCGGCCAGATGCTCGGAGATCCCGGGCACCCGGGCTCGCAGGATGTCCCGCTCCCGCGGCGTGGTCGGATAGTCGATATGCAGGTAGAGGCACCGGCGCTTGAGCGCCTCCGACAGGTCCCGCGTGCTGTTCGACGTCAGGAAGACCATCGGCACCTGGGCGCCGGTCACCGTGCCGAGCCCGGGAATCGACACCTGGAAATCGGACAAGACCTCCAGCAGCAGCGCCTCGGCCTCGACGTCGAGCCGGTCGACCTCGTCGATGAGCAAGATCACCGGCTCGGTCGCCCTGATGGCGTCCAGTAGCGGGCGGGTCAGCAGGTACTCGTCGGTGAAGATGTCGACGTCCTGCCCCTCCCCGGTGCCGGACCAGCCGCTCACGCGGCCGGCCATGATGCGGAGCAGCTGCTTGGAGTAGTTCCACTCGTACAGGGCCTTGGCCTCATCCAGGCCCTCGTAGCACTGCATCCTGATCAGCCTGGTGCCCGTCGCAGCGGCCAGGCTAATGCCGAGGTCGGTCTTTCCCGATCCGGTCGGCCCCTCGATCAGGATCGGCTTGCCGAGCTGGTCAGCCAGCTGCAGCACGGTACTGGTGTGCTCGGTGGCCAGATAGCCCACGCTGCTCAGCAGGCCCGTGATCTCGCTGACCGAACCGAGCCGCCGCGCGTGGGGGTGTACGCCAGACACCGCCGCTTGCATGTTCTCCGTCATCTGGCTCCCCATTGCCTCTGGCTCTCGATTGCACCGCGACGAGCGCCATATCGGTTCGATTGGATTAGATCTATGATAACTCGCCGGGACGCTACTAGACGGTGTGCCTCTTGACAAGACGATCTGACAAGACACACGATTACATCGCTTGTCAGTCCTCCGATCGCCCGGTTAGGAGCATCAGTGCCTGGAGTCGACACCAAGTTCGTCAAGTACGAGGTGAAGGACCGGGTGGCCTGGGTCACGCTGAACCGGCCCGAGGCGATGAACGCGCTGAGTCAGGGCCTGCTGGCCGACCTGGGCACGGTGTTCCGCGAGATCGGCCGGGACGACGACGTGCTGGTCGTGATCCTGACCGGCGAGGGCGGCCGGGCGTTCTCCGCGGGCGCGGACCTGAAGGAGATGGCGGCGCGGCAGGCCGAGCAGGTGGCCACCGGGGCGCCGCGGACCATCGGTCCGCCGGACGGGGCCGTTTCCAATCCCTTTGACGCGGTGGGCAAGTGCCGCAAGCCGGTGATCGCCGCGATCGACGGGTACTGCCTGGCGGGCGGCTTCGAGCTGGCCATCTGCTGCGACATCCGGGTCGCGAGCCGCAAGTCGGTATTCGGGCTGCCGGAGTCGCGGCGCAGCATCCTGGCCTGGCCGGGGCTCATCAACTTGCCGCGGATGATTCCGCTGGCCGAGGCGCTGCGGATTGCGCTGACCGGGTCGCCGATCAGTTCGGAGCGGGCGTATCAGATCGGCGTGATCCAGGAGGTGGCCGCTGACCGTGATGAAGTGATGAAGGTGGCGCAGGGGATCGCTGAGGAGATTCTGCTGGGTGCGCCGCTGGCCATGCAGGAGATCAAGCGCCTGGTCAAGGAGGGCGTGGAGATGACCATCCCGCAGGCCGAGATGCTGCGGGAGATTCTGTCGGCCCAGCTGGCGCAGACCGAGGATGCGCTGGAAGGGCCACGGGCGTTCGCCGAGAAGCGGGCGCCGAACTGGAAGATGCGGTAGGCGCCTGGCCGGGTTCCGGCGGGTCGTGGACATGGATACGTGATCGGGAGGTCCGGGCATGGATGCTGAGCTGCGGTTGCAGGATTTTTCGCTGGAGGATTACCAGGAGATGATCTCGGGGTCGTTCCGGGATTTCTTTGAGAAGGAGTGCCCGTCGTCGCTGGTGCGGGAGACGGAGGCGGCGGGGTATGCGCCGGGGCTGTGGAAGCGGCTGGTGGGGATGGGTGCGGTGTCGATGGCGTTGCCGGCGGAGGCGGGCGGGGATGGGTCCTCGCTGGTGGATCTGACGCTGGTGGCGGAGGAGGCGGGGTCGGTGATGGCGCCGGTGCCGCTGATCGCGCATGTGGTGGCGAGCCGGCTGCTGGCGCGGGTGGGGGCGGCGTCGGAGCTGGTGGCGGATGCGCTGGCGGCGGACCGGGTCTTTACGCTGGCGTTGGCGCCGGTGCGGGGCGGGGCGCGGCAGCTGGTGCCGGAGGCGTCGATTTCGGGTGATGTGATCGCGCTGGATGGCGGGGAGCTGGTGTTGTTCTCCGGGTCGCCGTCGGCGCATGTGCCGAATCAGGGCGGGACGGCGGCGGGCTGGTGGGAGCCGGCGGGTAAGTCGCGGACGGTGCTGGCCTCGGGGGGGCAGGCGGAGGCGGAGTATGCGCGGGCGGTGGCGGAGTGGAAGGTGCTGACCGCGGCGGCGCTGGTGGGGCTGACGGAGCGGTCGTTGTGGATCGGGGTGGAGTTCACCAAGACGCGGCGGACGATGGGGGTGCCGATCGGGGCGTTGCAGGGGGTGGCGTTCCCGCTGGCGGATGTGGCGATCGGGGTGACGGGGGCGCGGAATCTGATCCGGAAGGCGGCGTGGATGCTGGAGAACGATCCGGATGCGCGGCCGGATCTGCCGTTGGTCGCGTTCGCGTATGCGCGTGAGGTGGCCGGGCGCGGGGTGTCGATTTCCGCGCACGTGCAAGGTGGCCTGGGGGTGGCCCGGGAGGCCGACGCCACGCTGTATTTCGTCCGCGGCAAGGCCTGGGCCGCACTGGCCGGCAACGCCACCGACGACTACGTCGCCATCGCCAAGGCCTACGCCGCGCGGGTCCAGTAGGAGACCGGCGCCGCCTAGCGTCAATTGACTAGACGGTCTGCATCTTGACAAGACAGTGTGACACGCTGGAGGATGGAAGACGTGGAGGTCTCGTGGTCTACCTGAGCGGCGGGGACATCCTCGCCGTCAGGGGATCGGCCCGCCACCGGCTGACGGACGTCAGCTCACCGGCGACGAGACCGCCTTGTCCAGCGCATCCTTGGCCGTGCTGCTGCGGGCGGCACGGGCCTTGCGGGTCGGCTCGGCCAGCGCGTAGCCCGTGCCGCGCTGGCGCAGCCGTCCCATGGCGACGCGGACGTCCTCTTCGGGCACCCCCGGCTGCGCGGTCGGCGCGAGCACCCACAGGTCAAAGAGCAGGTTGCGGAGCACGTCCCGGCGCAGCGAGTAGTAGTAGTTGCGACCGGACTTGCGCACCTTGATCAGGCCTGCGTGGTAGAGGATCTTGGTGTGATACGAGATCGTCGGCTTCGATACGGGCAGCGTGTCCTCGAGCGTCATGCACGCCAGCTCGTCGACCGAAGCCATCTGCATGACGATGTCCCAGCGGACCGGATCAGCGAGTGCCTTGAAGATCTCAGTCGGGGGCTGCGACGAAGCGGCCTCAATTGTCATGACTCCCTGGCCTTAGGTAGTCCGCCTGTCATGTTGCGAAGACGAATTAGTTTCATGACGATCGTATCTTATCCGTCCGCGGCCAGGTGTGGCTCTTGGGCTGGGCGGCCGCTGGCTGGCGGGCCGTGGGCGGGTCGTGTGCTGGTGGCCGGGGTGTGGTGGTCTGTATAGTTTTGATGGTCGGGTAACTATTGTGGGTTCGGTGTCGTGTGATGGGTGAGGTGGTTGGTTGTGCCGAAGCTTGTGGTGCTGGTGAAGTTCACGCCGGATCTGACGTCGGATCGGCGGTTTGCTGCTGATGGGACGCTGGATCGGGCGGGGGTGCCGGGTCGGCTGTCTGAGCTGGATGAGTATGCGGCGGAGCAGGCGCTGCGGGTGCAGGAGGGTGGGGGTGGGTGGGAGCTGACGTATTTGTCGATGGGGCCGGCGGGTGCGGCGGAGGCGTTGCGGAAGGCGTTGTCGATGGGGGGTGATGCGGCGGTGCATGTCTCCGATGAGGGGTTGCATGGGTCGGATGCGTTTGCGACGTCGCTGGTGCTGGCGGCGGCGGTGGAGCGGATCGGGTTTGATCTGGTGGTGGCGGGGATGGCGTCGACGGATGCGGGGATGGGGGTGGTCCCGGCGTTGCTGGCGGAGCGGCTGGGGGTGCCGGCGGTGACGTATGCGGGGCGGTTGTCGGTGACCGGGGATGAGGTGGAGATTCTGCGGGATTCTGATTTGTCGTCGGAGACGGTGTCGGCGCGGTTGCCGGCGTTGGTGTCGGTGACGGACCGGACGGGTGAGGCGCGGTATCCGTCGTTCAAGGGGATCATGGCGGCGAAGAAGAAGCCGGTGCAGACGTGGAGTCTGGCTGATCTGGGGGTGGATGCGGGCGCTGGTGGGTCTGGGCGGGGCGCGCAGCACGGTGCTGTCGGCGGTGCGGCGGCCGGCGCGGACGGCGGGTCAGATGGTGAAGGACGATGGTGATGGCGGGTCGGCGCTGGCTGATTTCCTGGTGGCGCAGCGTTTCATTTAGCCGGGGCTGACCCGGTCCGGGGTGTCCCGGGGGCTGGGTTGGGCTGGGGTTGGTGCGTGCCGGGTGTCGGTGAGCAGACAGGAGTGTGTCATGGGTGTGGTCCTGGTGGTGGTGGATGCGGCGGATGGGTCGGTGCCGAAGCCGACGCTGGAGTTGCTGACGCTGGCGCGGCGGGTGGGTGAGCCGGCGGCGGTGGTGTTCGGGCCGTCGGCGGCTGAGGCGGTCGGGGCGCTGGGCGCCTATGGGGCGGTGCAGGTGTTCACGGTGGCGGATCAGCGGGTGGTTGATCATCTGGTGGTGGCGAAGGTGGATGCGCTGGAGCAGATCGCCGGGCAGGTGGGGGATGTGACGGCGGTGCTGCTGACGGCGAGCCCGGAGGGTAAGGAGATCGGGGCGCGGCTGGCGTTGCGGCTGGGGTCGGGGTTTATCTCTGATGCGGTGGATGTGGCGGCGGGGGAGGCGGGTGAGCCGGCGGTGGTGGCGGCTCAGTCGGTGTTCGCGGCGTCGTTCATGGTCCGTTCGGCGGTGACGGCGGGGGTGCCGGTGATCGCGGTGAAGCCGAATGCGACGAGCCCGGTGGCCGAGGAGGTGACTCCGGTGGTGCATGAGGTGGTGCCGGAGCTGTCGGAGGCGGCGCTGGCGGCGACGGTGACGGGCCGTGAGGTGCGGGCGTCCTCGGGGCGGCCGGAGCTGACGGAGGCGTCGATTGTGGTGTCGGGGGGGCGGGGGCTGGGCGGCCCGGAGCATTTCGCGATGATCGAGAAGCTGGCTGACCTGCTCGGCGCGGCGGTGGGTGCGTCCCGGGCGGCGGTCGATGCGGGCTGGTATCCGCATTCCAACCAGGTCGGGCAGACCGGCAAGACGGTCTCCCCGCAGCTGTACCTGGCCATCGGGATCTCCGGCGCGATCCAGCACCGGGCCGGGATGCAGACCTCCAAGACCATCGCCGCGGTCAACAAAGACCCCGAAGCCCCCATCTTCGAACTCGCCGACTACGGCATCATCGGCGACCTCCACCAGGTCGTCCCCGCCCTCACCGACGAAATCACCCGCCGCCGCGGCTAACCCCCGGCAGCGGCTCACCCGCCCCGAAACCCGTCGGCGGGCCCGTAACCCGAAAGGCTGATCCAGGTGCAAGCCGCTATCGAAGGCATCATTACCGAGTTGCGGCAGATCGGCGTGCCGGTGTCGCTCGCCGAGCGGATCGACGCGGTCCACAGCCTGGAGTACCTGCCGCTGGAAGAACGCGCCACGGTGAAGTCCGCCCTGCGTGCGGCGCTGATCAAGAACCACGACCACGAGCTCGCCTTCGACGCCCTGTTCGAGCTGTACTTCACTCCGCCCGAGCCGACCGCCGCGGGCCTGGCTGAGCAGGACCAGGACTCCGAGGAGGACAACGGCTCCGGTGGGGCGCCGGGCGCGCCCAGCCAGGGGGAGGGCGCGGGGTCCGGCTCCGCCGGCGGCGGATCGGGAGCCCTCGGGGCCCTGGATGACGCGGCCCTGACCGATCTGCTGCTGGCCGCTTTCCGCGAGGACAACGAGGTCATGATGCGGACCATCGCGGGCATCTTCGTCGAGCGGCACGCCAATGTCGAACCGGGCCGGCCGGTGGCCGGCACCTATTACGTGCTGCGCACCATGCGGGCCGTCAATCCCGACCGCCTCGTGGCCCGCCTGGCCGAAGAGCAGAATGAGCCGTCCGCGAACGGCGCCGGCAGCGCGACCGACGGCCTGGTGGCCCGGCTGGCCGAGGAACGCCGGGAGGCGCAGCTGGCCCGGTTCCGCCAGGCGGTGGAGGCCGAGGTCCGCAGGCGCCTGGTGGAAGACCGGGGCGCCGCTGCCGTGGCCAAGACCCTGCGCCAGCCGCTGCCGGAAGACGCGGACTTCCTGACCTCATCCCGGGACCAGATCACCGCCATGCGAGCCGTGGTCGATCCGCTCGCGCGCAAGCTGGCCAGCCGGCTGTCCGCCAAGCGCCGCGCCGCCCGGCGCGGGCCGCTGGACTTCAGGCGCACCATCCGCAAGTCGCTCAGCACCGGGGGAGTGCCGGTCTACCCGAAGTACGGCAAGCCCCGGCCGTCCAAGCCGGAGCTGTTCGTGCTGGCTGACATCTCCGGCTCGGTCTCCACCTTCGCGGCCTTCACGCTGCAGCTGGTGTTCGCGCTGCGCTCGCAGTTCGCCAAGGTCCGCACCTTCGTGTTCGTCGACGGCGTGGACGAGGTGACCGAGCTGCTGCGCAAGGCCGACAACATCATCGAGGTCACCCAGGAGATCAACGCCGAAGGCAAGGGCGTGTGGCTGGACGGCCGGTCGGACTACGGCCACGCGTTCGAGTCCTTCTGGGACCAGTGGGGTGAGCAGGTGCGCAGGCGCACCTCGGTGATCATCCTCGGCGACGCCCGGACCAACTACCACGACCCGGCCGAGCACGTGCTGAAGACCGTCGCCCAGCGGGCCGGGCACCTGTACTGGCTGAACCCCGAGCCGAGGGGCGCGTGGAACAGCGGCGACTCGGTGCTCGACCGCTACCAGCCGTTCTGCGACGCGTTGTTCGAGGTCCGCAACCTCAGGCAGCTCCGGGCCTTCATCGAAGCCCTCGAGTCAGCCTCCAGGCCGCTACCGGCCCTGGCGCACCTGGCTGAACGGCACGTCCCGGTCGGCCGCGGGCTCACGCGGCATGCCCAGTACCCGCTCGCTGATGATGTTGCGGGCGATCTCCGTGGTGCCCCCGCCCAGCGACCCGGCCTGCCGCATGACGAAGGCCGTGCCGACGTCGACGTGCGCACCGGCCACCGCGTCCGGCCCCATGATCTCCACGCCGATCTCGGCCAGCCTGCTGGCGCTCTCCCCGCTGAACAGCCTGGTGATGGCGGTCGCCGGGGGCGGCATCTGCTCGGTGCGCATCCCGGCCGTGATCCGGCCGATCAGCTGCTGCTGGACGCGCCCGATCGCGTGTGCCTCGGCCACCAGCTCGCGCACGCGGGGGTCACCCGACCGGCCGCTGTCGCGGACCATGTCGATGAGCGCGCCGATGCCCGGCCCGCGCCGGAGCCTGCCGGTGCCGCCGCTGACGTAGGGCGAGCCGCCGCCGACCGCGTTGCGCTCGTGGAACAGCTGGCGGCTGGCCACCGACCAGCCGCCGTTGACCTCGCCCACCACGTTGGCCGCGGGCACCGGCACGTCGTCGAAGAACTCCTGGCAGAACTCGTTGCTGCCGTTGACCTGCTTGATCCGCTTGATGTCGATGCCCGGCTGGTGCACCTTGACCAGGAACATGGTCAGGCCGCGGTGCTTGGGCGCCTCCCAGTCGGTCCGGGTCAGGCACAGCGCCCAGTCCGCCGCCCACGCGTTGGAACTCCAGATCTTCGAGCCGTTCAGGATGAACATGTCACCGTCGGGCGTGGCCCGGGTGGTGACGCCGGCCAGGTCCGACCCGCCGCGCGGCTCGGACAGGAACTGCACCATGATCTCGTCGCCGCGGATGACGGCCGACAGGTGCTGGCGCTTCTGCTCCTCGGTGCCCATGTCGAGCAGGGTCGGCGCGCAGATCGAGAACGTGGGCACGTTGAGCACCAGCGGCATCTCGTACCCGGCGCTCTCGGCGTTGAAGGCCCGCTGGTGCTCGGGCGTCAGCCCGAGGCCGCCGTACTCCCGCGGGAAGCAGATGCCGGCGAACCCGCCGTCGTAGAGCAGGCGCTGCAGCTCGCGCGCCCGGGGCCAGGCCTCGTCATCCCGCCCCTCGCCCGCGTCGCCGGCCTTCAGCCGCGGCATGTTCGCCGCCAGCCAGTCCCTGGCTCGCAGCCGGAAGGACTCCACGTCCTGGATACTGTCTGTCATCTCACACCCCGAGGAGGTCGGCCAGCCGCCGGCGGTGCTCGCCGGGTGTCCCGTACATCACCCGGTTCACCGTCGCCCGCCGCAGGTACAAGTGAATGTCGTGCTCCCAGGTCACGCCGATGCCGCCGTGCATCTGCACGCAGTCCTGGACGATGTCGGTGGCCCGCTGCCCGAGATAGGACTTGGCCACGCTGGCCAGCTCGTCGGCGTCGTCGGCCCGCTGGGCGGCGGCGTGCGCCGCGGCGCTGGCCGTGGCCGTGCCGGCCTCGAGCCACAGCTTCATGTCCGCGAAGCGGTGCTTGAGCGCCTGGTAGGAGGCGAGCGGCCGGCCGAAGGAGTACCGGTCGAACGCCCACTGCGTGGTGAACTCGAAGACCCGCTGAATCACGCCGGCCGTCTCCGCGCACTGCAGCGCGACCGCGACCTGGATCTGCCGGTTGACCGCCGCCTCAGCCGGGCCGGCCGGAGCGACCACGCCGGTCCCGGGCACGCGCACGCCGTCCATCTCCACCCGGGCGTACCGCCGCACCACGTCCAGGCTCTGCTCGGGGGTGACCGTCACTCCCGGATCGGCCGCCGGGACCAGCAGCTGCACCAGGCCGTCCGGCGCCGCCGCGGTGACCAGGAACCAGTCCGCCTGATCGCCGGCCTCGACCCGGTCCTTGATGCCGGAAACGACGTACCCGGAGCCGTCGCGGGCCGCCTGCACGCCGGGCGCCAGCGGGGCCCAGCCGTGCCGCGGCTCGTAGACGGCCCAGCTGGCCACCGCCTCGCCGGCCATCAGCGCGGTGATCAGCTCGGCGTGCTCGTCGGCGTTGGCCGCCTCGCTCAGCGCCGACGCGACCAGGTTCACCCCCAGCAGCGGGCCGGGAGCGGTCAGGCGGCCCATCTCCTCGGCGACGATGCAGGTGTCCACCAGCCCCTCGCCGGAGATGCTGTCCCCGAAGGAACCGGTGAGCATGGAGGTCCAGCCGAGCTCGCTGCCCTGCCGCCACCAGTCGCGCTCGAAGCCGGTCCCGCTTTCTCCCAGCTCCCGCACCCGGGACAGCGGCATCTGCTTCTCCAGGAACTCCCTGGTCGTGGTGCGGTACAGCTTCTGGTCAGCGGTGAGGTCGAAGTCCATTCCGGTCTCTCCTCCGGCGGCCCCGACAGCCCGCCACGCACCCCCGGCGCGTACCATCGGCGCACCGAACGCATCAGTTCATTACTTTTGCAATCGTTGCACTATCGAGCCGCCCGGTCAACGGGTGGTCCGCGAACCGTCCTCACCAGGTGAGGACGGCGGCTTCCTCGGCCTCGTCGTGGCTGGCCACCCGGCGGCGCGTGCTGGCCGACCGGCTGGCCGGGTAGGCCCGGCCCTGGCGCCGGGCGGCCGGGCTCGGGCTGCTGTGCCCGCCGACCAGCCGGGGTGCCGGGACCAGCTCCCACAGGCCGTCCAGCAGGTCGCGGATGACGTCGCGGCGCAGGCAGTAGTAGTAGTTGCGGCCCGCCTTGCGCGTCTCGATGAGCCCCGCGTTCTGCAGGATCTTGATGTGGTAGGAGATGGTGGGCTTCGACACCGGGAGCGTGCTCTCCAGGGTGACGCACGCCAGCTCGTCCACCTGTGCCATCTGAGTGATGATGCTCCACCTGATCGGGTCACTCAGCGCACTGAACACTTCGGTCGGTGGGGAATCCAACGTGGGCTTGCCGGCCATTAGATTGCTCGGTCTCCTGATTTGGGGTGCCCAGATCGTCCCGATGCTGGCACGCTCTTACAGAGAACTTCGAAATTTATCATACAGCGCCGCGAGCAGACCCAGGCTCAAGCGGACCGCAAGTCATGCAGAATTAACACGCCACCCGAATTAGCGGCCCGAATTAACGCGCCCGCCGAATTGGGCCGCGTGAATTAACACATTCGCCCGAATTAGCTCACCGCGGCCCCGGTCGCCCGGGACCGCGGCCCGTGTCGCCCCGGCCCGCGGGCCGGGGCGACACGTCACCGGCTCCGTCAGCCGCGCTGCCGCCGCATGGCCAGCACCTCGTTGAACGGCACGCCGCGGTCGGGGGTCGCCTCCCGGGGCAGCCCGAGGACGCGCTCGCTGACCAGGTTGCGCGACATCTCCGTGGTGCCGCCCGCGATGGTGCCGGTCCGGGCGCCGAGCCACGACCGGCCGAACTCGCCGACGGTGTCGTCGCCGCCCCGCAGGACGCCCTGCGTGCCGGCGATCTCCATGCCGATTTCCTTCAGCCGCACGCCCTGCAGGCCGGCCATCAGCCGCAGGATCGACGCTGCCGCCTCCGGCATCTTGCCGGTCCGTACCCCGGCGTTGACCCGTGTGATCAGCGCCTCGGGCAGGGTCTCCAGGATCACCGCCTCGCCGATCAGCTGCCGGGTGTAGCTGTCGTCGTTACGGCCCACGGCCTTGGCCAGGGTACGAGGCGAGCTCGCCGATGGAGTCGTCCTCGCCTTCCTCGCCCGCCACCGCATGGTCGTTCAGGCTGTTGCCGCCGATCATGTTGCGCTCGTGGTTGAGCAGCTTGGAGGTGATCCGCCAGCCGTCGTTCTCCGGGCCGACCAGCTGGTCCGGCGACAGCTGGACGTCGTCGAAGAACTCCTGGCAGAAGTGCGAGCCGCCGGTGACCAGCTTGATGGGCGTGACGGTGACGCCCGGGCTGCGGACCGGCATCATGAACATGGACAGGCCCGCGTGCTTGGGCACGTCCATGTTGGTCCGGGCCAGCACCATGGTGTAGTCGCAGAAGTGCGCTCCGGTGCTCCAGATCTTCGAGCCGTTCAGCCGGAACATGTCCCCGTCCCGGTCGGCCCGGGTCAGCAGGCCGGCCAGGTCGGATCCGCCGCTCGGCTCGGACAGGAACTGCACCCACAGCTCCGAGCCGTCCAGCATGCGCGGGATGTGCGCCGCCTTCTGCTCCTCGGTGCCGAAGTCCACCAGCGTCGGGCCGATGATCCCGTGCGTGACGGAGAACGCCGTCGGCACCTGGTAACCGGCCGTGGCCTCGTGCCAGGCCATCTGGTACTCGCGGGTCAGGCCCTGGCCGCCGTACTCCGTCGGATAGCGGATCCCGGCGAAGCCGCCGTCGAAGATCTTCTTCTGCAGTTCCCGGGACCTGGCGACCTGACGGAGTTCCTCGTCATCGTCGACCGCCAGGCCGGCGCTGGCGTGGCCTTCGATCGGGGGCAGGTTCTTCTCCACCCAGGCCCGCGCGCGGGCTCGGAATTCCTCTGGGGTCTCTTGCTCGCTCACTAGCTCTCCCTCACACGCCGTAAAGACGGCACAGGCGCTCCTTGTGCTGCCTGGCCGATCCGTACAGGAAATCGTTCGCCGTCGCGCGGCGCAGGAACAGGTGGTTGTCGTGCTCCCAGGTCTGGGCGATGCCGCCGCCCAGCTGGCTGCAGTCCGAGATGATCTTCAGCGACTGCTCGCTGATGTGGGCCTTGGTCACACTGGCCAGCTTGCTGACGTTGGGGTCTTCGCTGTCCAGCGCGTGGGCCAGGGCCGTGGACAGGCCGAAGCCGGCCTCCAGCCACAGCTTGTGGTCGGCCAGCCGGTGCTTGACCGCCTGGTAGGACGCCACCGGGCGGCCGAAGCTGTAGCGGTCCTTGGTGTACTCGATCGTGGCGTCGAAGATCTTGTCGGTCAGGGCGATCGTCTCGGCGCTGATCAGCGTGACCGCCAGCAGGAACTGGTGCTCCAGCGCCGCGCCGACGGAGCCCGGCGTCCCGATCACCGCGCTGGCCGGGACGCGCACGTCCCGGAACGTGACGTCGCTGAACGCCCGGCCCAGGTCGAACTGCGGCAGCTTCTTGACCGTCACGCCCTCGGCGTTGCTCGGCACCAGGAACTGAGCGGGTCCGTCCGGCGTCGACGCGGTGACCAGGAACAGGTCCGCTACGTCGCCGGCCTCCACCGCGGTCTTCTCGCCCGACAGGATGTAGCCGTCGCCGTCCCGGTTCGCCTTGGTGGTGACCTCGGCCGGCTCCCAGCCGTCCGGTGCCTCGGCCAGCGCCCAGGTGGCGATGGTGGATCCCTCGGCGATCCCCGGCAGGTATTCCGCCTGCTGCTCCGGCGATCCGGAGCGCAGCAGCGCATCGATCACCGTCGCCGAGGGCAGGAACGGGCCGGGCGCGATCTGGCGCCCGATCTCCTCGGCCACGACGACCAGGTCGAGCACTGGGTGCTCGCCGGCCGCGCCGCCGTGCTCCTCGGGCACGAGCATCGCGGTCCAGCCCAGCTCCACGGCCCGCTGCCAGTAGTTCCGGTCGAAGGGCGGCTCACCCTTGCCCGCGCGCTCCCGCACGGTCGACAGCGGCGATTCCTGCTCCAGGAATCTCCGCGTCGCGTCTTGCAGGAACCGCTGCTCCTCGGAAAGTTCTACCTCCACCGGTCGCTTACCTTTCTGCGCCGGCCGCGGCCGGAGCGGGCTCGAATTCCATCAGGGTCCACTCGGGAGTGACCTCCTCGTAGGTGATCCGCACCGGCGTGCCGATGCGGACGTCCTCCGGTGCCACGCCGTTGAGCTTGCCGATCATCCGGAAGCCCTCGTCCATCGTGACATGAACCAGGGTATACGGCGCATCCTCGGCGTATGCGGGCGTGGGGGCGCGGCGCACGACGGTGTAGGTGTAGATCTCGCCGTGGCCGCTGATCGGGGTCCAGGTGAGCCGGTCGCTGTGGCAGTGGTTGCAGATGTCCTTGGGGATGTACAGGTAGGCATGGCAGTTGTCGCACCGCTGCACCTGCACCGCCCGGGCCTTCAGCGACTCCCAGAACGGCATCTGCGCGGGCGGGATGCCCTCGGGCAGGAACTTGTCGTACTCCGCCGCCGCTGTCGTCATCAGACCCTCCCGAGGATCGCTGAGCAGAACGCCTGGTCCGCACCGCCGACACCGCCGAGGAAGGCCAGGCTGGCGTCTTGCACCTGGCGGCCGCCCGCGGCGCCGCGGAGCTGGTCGACCAGCTCGATCAGGGTGAAGATCCCGCACGAGCCGGCGTGGCTGAAGGACAGGAAGCCGCCCGAGGTGTTGGTCGGCAGCCGCCCGGTCAAGCTGATGCCGCCCTTGTCCACGAACGCGCCGCCCTCACCCTTCTTGCAGAACCCGGCGTCTTCCAGGCCGGTGACCACGCCGATGGTGAAGTGGTCGGAGATCCCGGCCACGTTGATGTCATCCCGGCTCACCCCGGCCATGCCGAACGCGGTGTCGGCCGCGACCTTCGCCGCCGGGAACTCGGTCAGGCTCTCCACCGCGTTCGGGTCGATGTGGCTGTGGCCCTCGCCGTAGCCCAGCAGGGCCACCGGGGCATGCCGCCCGATCGCCCGTACGTGGTCGGCCGTGGTCACCACGATGGCGCCGCCGCCCTGGTTGACCGAGCAGCAGTCCAGCAGGTGCAGCGGATCGGCGATCATCCGGGAGGTGACCACGTCCTCGACGGTGATGTCGCCCCGGTGCCCGTGCACCGACAGCGGGTGCAGCGTGGAGCCGTGCCGTTCGGCCACCGATACCTCGGCCAGCTGCTCCGATGTCGTGCCGTACTCGTGGAAGTGCCGCATGGCCAGGGTGGCGTAGTCCGAGATCCGGGTCGTGCCGTACACGTACTCATACGGCCCGGACAGCTTGGCCATGGCCGCGACCGCCGCGTCGCGGCTGGCGCTGGCGTAGCCCTCGCCCCGGCCCGCCACGGCATTGCCGATCACGACCACCTCGGCCAGCCCGTGCGAGACCGCGTAGGCGGCCAGGTTGAGCCCGGCCGCGGTGGACGCCGCGCCCACGTTGCTGTTGGCGTAGAACCGGATCGGGTGGCCGAGCAGCTCGGCCACCCCGGCCGCGGGCATCCCGTCGCGCAGCCCGACACCGTTCGGCCCGGTGCCGATGAGCCCGTCGATGTCGCCTAGGTCCAGGCCGGCGTCGGTGCATGCGCCGCGGACCGATTCCCACCATGTGGCGGGTTGTGTTTGCTCGCTCAGGTCTCCCTGTTTCGTTTGATAGACCCCGGCGACGGCTGCATCAGCTAGTTGTCCCATTGACAGCCCTTCGGGTAAGAAAAAATGATGTCAATTGTTGCCACACTTTCGAATCCTGCTACCTGGTCTTGCTCGCCGTCAAGGCCGACCGGCCCGGTCACGGAAGGGCAGGTCAGCTTGCCCTCCGGGTGGCCCAGGGTGGCGGATAGCGCTCGTGACGGTTATCGTCACGGGCAGCCACGTAACGGAATGAGGCGAGGTGTGATGGTGCAGCAGCAGCGGCGCAGCCGGGTGATCGCGATGACCCCGGAAGAGCTGGACTCGTTCCTGGCCGAGCAGCGGACCTGCCGGCTCGCGACGACCGGGCCGGACGGGCCGCACGTCGCCCCGTTGTGGTTCGTCTGGGACACCCACGTGCTGTGGGTTTCCTCGCTCACCCGCAGCCAGCGGTGGGCCAACATCTCCCGCGACCCCCGCGTCGCGGTGGTGGTCGACGACGGCCATCACTATCACGAGCTGCGCGGCGTCGAGATCGAAGGCGAGGCGGCCGTGGTCGGCCCGGTGCCGCGGACCAGCGAGGATCCCGCGGTCCCCGAGCTGGCCGAGCCGGAGCGGCTGATGGCCGCCAAGTACTCCGGCGGCTCGGGCGGGGGCCCCGACGGCCGGCACGCGCTGGCTGCGCATCACCCCGGCCAAGATCGTCAGCTGGGACTTCCGCAAGCTCGCCACCCTCCCGGGCCGGGCCGCGCCCGGCTCCTAGCGGGCCGGCCGGTCGGCCGGGCCTGCCTCAGCGGGCCGGGGCGGCCCCTCAGCGGGCCGTGGCGGGGGGCGGCGTGTCGCCGTGGACGGTGAGGACGGGGCAGTGGGCGTGGGTCACGCTGGTTGAGCTGACCGACCCCATCAGCAGCTCGTGCAGGCCGCGGTGGCCTCGGTTGCCGACGACGAGCATCTGCGCGCCCTCGCTGGCGTTAATGAGCTCGTCGGCCGCGCTGCCGTGGGCGATGAACTCGCGCACCGTCACCGCGGCTGGGCCCCGAGGACCTCGGTCACGATCGTGTGCAGCTGCGCGGCGGTCTCATTCTCCGGCTTCATGTCGTCGGACCATTCCACGGCCTCGACCGCGTGGATCTCCCAGGCCGCGATGGCGTCGACCTCCGCGTCCAGGGCCAGCGCCATGAACTGCGCCCACGCCAGCGCGTTCCGGGCGGGCTGGAGTCATCCACGCCGACGACGACGCGGCGCCGGGCGGCTGTATCGGTCACGCTGGCCTGCTGGACGGGGCCGGTCATCGCTGCTCCCGGGTCGCTGGAGTACCTAGCCGCGATCGTGCCCGGTAAGCGGTAATCCCGCAACCCCCGGCGGTACGGGATCGAAGTAGCCCGGCACCCACCGCAGCACCTCGGCCCGGAACTCGCCCTCGCATTCCAGCTGGCACAGCACGCCGATGCCGGCCGTCGACACGCGGTGGATGAGCACGTACGACGGCGGCAGGTTGAACTTGCGCGTGATGTTGCTCGTGCTCACGTCGGTGACCCGGGCCGCCTCCCCGCGCAGCCACTCGCGGCTGAACTTGAACGAGTCCGTCTTGGACGGCTCGGCCAGCGGCGCGAGGAACGCGCGCAGCGCGTCCAGGTCGACGTCGATGCCCGGCCGCAGGAACCCGTGGGTGCGCAGCTCCCGCTCGACCGTGCCGATATCCGGGTCGTCCTCGTGCATGATCCGCAGCAGCCGGCCGAGGAACGGCGGCAGCCCGTCCGGCAGCCGGTCCACCGCGCCGAAGTCGAGCACGCCGAGCCGCCCGTCGGCCAGCAGCCGGAAGTTGCCCGGGTGCGGGTCCGCGTGCAGCAGCCCGGCCCGCGCCGGGCCGGAGAACAGGAACCGGGCGAACACGGTGCCGGCCCGGTCCCGGTCTTCCTTGCTGCCGTCGCTGATGATCTGCGCCAGCGGGGTGCCGTCCAGCCACTCGCTGACCAGGACCTGGCCGGTGCCCATGATCACGTCCGGCACGTAGATGTCGGGGTCGTCGCGGTACGCCGCGGCGAAGGCCCGCTGCGCGGCGGCCTCGAGGGTGTAGTCGAGCTCCTCGGTGACCCGGTCGCGCAGCTCGTCGAGCATCGGCTTGACGTCGAGTCCCGGCATCAGCATGCCGAACAGCCGCCCGGCCCGGCTGAGCTGGTTGAAGTCGCTGATCAGCGCGCGCCCGGCGCCGGGATACTGGATCTTCACCGCCACCCGCCGGCCGTCGTGCCAGATCGCCCGGTGGACCTGCCCGATCGACGCCGCGGCCGCGGGCACGTCGTCGAACTCGGTGAAGTTCTCGCGCCAGGCCTCGCCCAGCTCCCGGGCCAGGACCTGGTGCACGGTCCGGGCGGGCAGCGGCGGCGCGGACTCCTGCAGCCTGGTCAGCGTGGCCCGGTACGGGCCCGCGATCTCCGGGGGCAGCGCCGCCTCGAAGATCGACAGCGCCTGGCCCAGCTTCATCGCGCCGCCCTTGAGCTCACCCAGGACGCGGAAGATCTGGTCGGCCGTGCGCCGCTGGATCTCCTCGGCCACGATCTCGGCCGGCCGCCCGCCGATCCGCTTCCCGACCCCCAGGGCCGTGCGGGCCGCCAGGCCGATCGGCAGCCCGGCCAGCTTGGCGGCCCGGGTCACTGAGTTCCGCGGCACATCGTTCACTGTCGCATTGTCCCGCATGCCGGGCCGTGCGTAGTCCCGTGCCCCGCCGGGTGCCGTCCCGAGCTCTGCCATCTCCGGCCCTCCCTTGCGCCTGCCGTTGCAACAAACGCTACGGAGCATCCGTTACCGCATCGTTACGGCGTGGGCCTGCCGAGTGAGAATCATCACGGTTCGCCGCCGCCCCGCAGCCGCACGCGGGGTGCGGCGGCCAGGTCCGGCGCCGCCACTGCCAGTCCGGGAGGACCACCTCCAGCGTCCCGCCCACGGTGGCCGGCGCCGGCCCGGCCGGCCGGCGCGGTCGATGAGCGTGAGGGCCTGCGCGCAGGCCAGCGCGGCGGTCATGGCGGCCAGCACGGTGTCGCAGGCCTGCGGCCGGACCCGCGGTGCGAAGGTGGCCTGGGCCAAGATGGTCGGCCACTGCGGATCGGCGTCGGCCTTGCGCAGGTCCACGCAGCGCAGGCAGGCCGAACGCCCCGGCCGGACGAGCGGCCCGACCACGCCGACCGCCTCGCCGGCCCACACGGCCAGATGCGGCACGCGGTCGCGGATGAGGCCGTCGGTCAGGTCCGGCAGCGCCGGCCGGGTGAGGACGACCAGGTCCGGGACCGCGCCGTCGTCACGGGTCCGGGTGCCGGCCGAGACCCGCTCGACGGCCCGCGCGGCGCCGTCCTGCCGCGGCCGGCCGAGATCGGCCTCGATCAGCCCGGCCGGCGCGAGGTCGGCCAGCTCGGCCGGCTCCGGGTCGGTGCACGCCACGTGGCCCACGCCCGAGGCGGCCAGGAAGCTGGCCACGCACGCGCCGGTCCGGCCCGCCCCGTCGATCCGGACGAAGGCGCCCTGGCGGCGGGCCAGCACGCGCGCCCCGCCGTCGGTGTCCGCGTAGGCCAGCGCGGCCGTGGCCAGTTCCGGCGCGAGGCGGCCCCGCACCAGGTCCGGCAGGCAGGCATGCAGGCCGAACGGGTAGTCATCCAGCACGCCCGCCTCGGCCAGCAGCGCCAGCACCCGGCCCGCCGCCTCGGCCGGGATGCCCGACGCCTGCGCCGCGCCGATCAGCTGATCGCGGTCCCGGCTGCCGTCCAGCAGGCTGATGACGGCCGCCGCCGGCCCGAGGCCGCCCAGCGCGACCGCCCGGCGCGGATCGGTGCCGAACTGCAGCGTGTCCCGGTCCCGCCACAGCGGCAGCAGCCCCGCCTTCAACGCCGGCCGCACGCGCCCTCACCCACCCGCTCACTCATGGCCACATCCTGACGCCCCCCAGTGACAATTCCGGGACCGTCCGCATCATCGTGGATCGTTACGTCCCGCCCGCGGGCAGTGACGATCCACGATCCTCCGTGCCCGCCTCCGGGGACTCATCCGGGGACGCGGCCGCCCGGGCGGCCAGGAACAGGGTCGTGATCAGGGCGGCCAGCGGGAGGGCGGGGACGGCGTCGGGCGCGGTCGCGACCAGCAGGCCGCCCAGGCTGGCCCCGGCCGCCAGCCCGGCCAGCACGCCGTACCTGCGCAGCCGGTGCGGCGTCTTCTTACCGGGGCTGACCAGGGAGGACACCAGCCCCGTCAAGGTCCCGGTGAGGAAGGTGGTGGACACCTGGGCCAGGCCCATGTCGTTGACCGCCGCGGACTGCATGCCCATCGCCGCGGCCAGCGTCGCGAGCAGGCAGAACTGCGCCCATCCGGCCGGGGCGGCCCCGCTCACCTCCCAGCCCACGGCAAAGCCGGCCAGCAGGGTCAGCTCGGTGCGCAGCACCCAGATGACGTGGGCGTCCAGCAGGGCGGCCGGGCCGATCCCGATCGTCTTGACGCGGTGCGCGATCAGGGTCGCCGCGGCCACCCCGGTGATGTAGCCGGCGATCGACACCGCGGTGTGGCTGAACAGGGTCAGCGACCCGCGGGCCACGGCCAGGCCCCACAGCACGATGTTCCCGGTCATGACGGACGTGAAGACGTTGCCCAGCCGGGTGAAGCTGGTCACGTCCGCCGCTCCTGAGGCGAAGGTGAGCGCGATCGCGATCACCGTCATGACCCGCTGCTGCTCTGGCCTGGTGTTCATCGCCCGCTAGCAGATCACTTCCGGTCCCGCCAGGCAAACGCGGGGCTCAGTCCGGATCGACCCGCACCGCCCGGGCCCAGGACGGCGCGGCCGGCGCGCCGTCCCCGAGCAGGCCGATCAGCACCCGGATGCCCTTCGGCGCCAGCTCCGGCCACGGGGTGTACCCGTCGGTCAGGACCACCGTGAGGGCGGGCCGGGGCCGCAGCGCGGCCGCCGCCGCGATGCCCGCCGCCATGTCGGTCCCGCCGCCGCCGGTGAGCTCGACCTGGCGGGCGGAGCTGACCCGCTGGGCGGTCGCGACCGCGGTGTCGCAGGCCAGCACTCGGACCTGGCGGGCCATGCCGAGGGAGCGCAGCAGCCCGTCGACCTCGGCCAGCGCCTCGGCCAGCAGGTCCTCGCTCATGCTGGCCGACGTGTCGCAGACCACGGCGATCTCGGGCACCGGCCGCCGCAGCGCCGGGAGCACGACGGCGCCGGCCACGGAGGCCCGGCGGGAGGGCCGCCGGTAGGAGTAGTCGACGGCGCCGGAGACCTCGGCCAGGGCGCGGCGCAGCTCGGCCGCGAGCAGGGCGCGCCAGTTGACCTTCGGCGCTATGACGTCCTGCGCCCAGCGCAGCAGGCCCGCCGGGAGCGTCCCGGCCGTCTTGGCGTGCGCGGCGATCTCCTGCGCGACCTGGCGGCGGAGCAGCTCGGCCTGCCATTCGGGCTGGGCGGGCGGCTGGTCGCCCGGCCGGGGCTGCCCGTCCGCGCCGCTCCCGCAGTCAAGCCAGGTGCCCGGCGGCTGCTCGTCTTCCTGAGCCGAACGCTCCATGCTGCGTGCGTCCACGAAATACTGCTCGGCCAGCAGGCCGTCCGGTGCGCCGAAGTCGCGGGGCAGCACCGGCCGGCCGGGCAGCTCCAGCCCGGCGGGGATCAGGTCGTCGTTGATCTCGGCGTCGGCGGCCCGCACCCAGGCGTTCACGTCGGCTGGGCCCACGCCCAGCCCGTGGGCCCGCTCCCCGTGCGAGCGCAGCAGGTGGCAGACGTGGTGGACCAGCACGCTGCCCAGCTGGGCCGCGGTCCACTCCGCCACCAGGTCCGGGTCCGCGTGCATCCGCCAGCCCTCGTCCACCGACACCGTCCCGCTGTCCGGTGCCGCGACCACCTCGGCGCCGAACAGCCCGGTGGCCAGGTACGGGAACCGGTCGGTGGCCCACAGCCGGGCCGCCGCGAGGCCCTCGATCCGGCGTTCAGCCACCGGGCATCAGACCCGCGGCCCGCAGCACCGGGGCGAAGACCCGGACCTCCGCCGGCAGCGGCGCCCCGTCGGGCCGGCACCTGGCCAGCACCCGGGCCGCGGCCGCGGCCATGTCCAGGGCCCCGTCGGCGGCCTGCGCGAGGACCTGCCAGCCGGCCGTCCAGCGCTCCGGGGTCGGGTTCGAGGCCACCGCCGAGGCGATGGCGGCCAGCGCGGCGTAGGCCCGGTCGCCTCGCTCGGGCAGCCGGAACGAGGCGGGGTCGGCCAGCGCCTGCTCCGGGTCCGGCAGGTCCATCTCCACCAGCCAGGCCAGGAACTCCACCCCGGCGCCGTCGCCCACGGCCCCCCGGATCAGCGCCGACCGCGCGTCGCCGGACGCGCCCGCCGCGCCCGCGGCCGCCATCAGGCGGCCCGCCATCTCCCAGGTCCGCGGCGACGGCCAGCCGTGCCCGGCCGAGGCGGCGTCGGTCGGCGGGGCGGACGCCAGCGCGGGCCGGACGTGCAGGAACGCGGCGATCAGGCCGCGGCACATGATCTCCTCCGCCTGCCAGCCGTCGGGCAGCACCGGGATCACCGGCGCGGCCCAGCCGCCGGCCAGGCCGTCGGCCACCGAACGCGGGGTGGCCAGCCAGGACAGGTGGCACAGCCGGTTGGCCAGCGGCGCGGACAGGTCCCAGCCGTCCGCGGCCTGCTCGGGCGGGTTGGCCGCGGCCACCACCGCGACCTCATCCGGCAGGTTCAGGTCGCCCACCACCCGTTCCAGCACCACCCGGAGCAGGGCGGCCTGCACGGCGGGCGGGGCGGTGGACAGCTCGTCGAGGAACAGCAGGCCGCGCCCGGACTCGGCCAGCCGCCGCGCCCACACCGGGGGAGCGAACCGGACCACGTCGCCCACCACGATGGGCAGCCCGGCGAAGTCCGACGGCTCCCTGATCGAGGCGATGACCGTCTCGCAGGGCAGGTCCATGGCCTGGGCCATGGCCCGGATGGCAGACGTCTTGCCGGTGCCAGGCGCGCCCCACAGCAGGACCGGCACCCGGGCCGCGACCGCGACCCCGAGCGCCTCGGCGGCCGGATTATCGCTCATGCTGGTTCGCTCATATCTCCCAGTGTGGGACATTACCAGGACCGCCCGGGTCGGCGTGCACGTCGAGCAGCTCGGGTTCGGTGCCCGGAGCGCGCAGCCCGAGCACCTGGGCGTGCGGCCAGCCCGGCCGTTCCACCGCCACCACGAGGTGCCGTCCGGTCAGCGCGAGCCCGCAGGCCCAGACCGAGGCCAGCCATCCGGCCGGCAGGCTGACCCGCAGCCGCCGCCCGGATTCCCGCCCGGTCAGCTCGGCCGATCCCCAGCCCGGCCCGTGGTGCACGGTGACCACCACCTGGTCTGGATCGATTCCGAGCCACCGCTCGGCGACCGGGGCGAGCCGCCCGGCGATCGCGGCGACCAGCGCGGGCCGGGCCTGCTCCCCACCCGCGACCGCGTGCGCCGCGGCGACCTGCCCGATCAGCCTGACCTGGAACCCGTAACCCAGCGCGAGCAGCGACAGGAGGTCATCCCGGCGGCGCTGGGCGGCCAGTATCTCGTTCTGCAGCTGCCGCTGCCTGGCGGCCACCCGGGGCCCTGGCCGCGGCCAGCGGCGGGCTCATCACCCCCGGCGCGGCCGCGGGACGAGGCCCGAAGCCCGCCTGCCCGGCCGCGATCACGTCATCCCAGCCGACGGTGATCTCGTCGTCCGCGCCGCGCGGCCAGATGGCCAGCACGGACAGGTCGCCGGTGTGCCGGGCCCAGGCCTCGGCCAGCTCGAGGCACCGGGCCTTCTCCCCGCCCAGCGCGGCGAGCACGAGCTCGCCCTCGGCGTCGGGATGCGAGGCCAGCCGCAGTGATCCGGCCTCCCACCGCACGGTGTGCCGTCCGGTGCCGCACGGCACGCCGGTCTCGCAGCCGGGCAGGCAGGTGAACCACGGCGCTGCGCCCTCGCGGTGGGACGACCCCCGCCACCCCCGGGCGTCACGGCCGGTACCCCCAGTGCACCGGCACGGCGGCGCGGGCCTGGGCCGACAGCCCGGCGGCCCGCACCTCGATCAGGTCCGGTGACCGGGTCAGCGGCGGGGTCAGCCGCAGCGTGAGCGCGGCCTCGCCGCCGTCGTCGTGCCAGCCCGCCGGGCGGGCGACGTGCCAGCGCCCGGCGTCGTCGCGGATCCAGATCGACAGCGGGAAGGCCACCTCGACGCGCAGCGGCCCGGGCTGGTGGCGCGGCAGGCGGCCGCGGGCCAGCGCGTTCAGCCAGGTGGCCCCGGCGCAGTTGTGCAGTCCGAGCAGGACCAGCTTGATGCCGTCGAATTCCGGCAGCGCGGCGGCCACGGCGGCGAAGCCGTCTGCGGCCGGGGCCGTCTCGGGTTTCCTGCGGCGGTAGTACGACAGCACGCTGAGCCACGGTTCGGGCAGGTCCGGCGCGGGTGCCGCGGTGATCCCGTGGCCGCGGACGCCCAGGCTGGCGCACAGTGCGGCCAGCTGGCCGGGGACCGAGCTGCAGGCCGGCAGGACGTCGGCCGCCTCGAGCGCCGCGATCGTGGCGCCCAGGCCTGCCGCGAGGTTGGTCAGCGGCCCCGGCGTCGTCTGCGGCGGGAACTCCGGGATCGTCGTGAGCAGCCGGTCCGCGATCCGGTTCAGCAGCTGCTCACCGGCGCTGAGGTCCTGATCGCTGACCTGCGCGGCGGGCAGGCCGTCGGGTCCGTCCCAGGTCGACGCGGACGGCCTGCTCACCCGGCGCGGTGACCTCCAGCCAGCGGATGTCCGGCGGCGGGTCTGGGTGCAGGGGCAGGTCGCAGGCCGATTCGCGCCGCCCCTTGGCGGCGAACCCCAGTTCGTAGCGGTTTCCCCGGTCGTCGGTCACGGTGAAGTCCTCGACCGGCGGCAGGCCACGGGGACGCGAGCCGAGCGGGTCACGCGTCTGCCAGGCCGCGATCAGCCGGGCGCCGGACGCGGTGTGCACGTACGACATGAGATCGAGCTCGCCGCTGATCGTCTCGTCGTGGAACAAGATCATGCGCCCGATGGGGACGTACCGGTCCGGTCCGTCCTGGGCCGCGGCGGCCGTGCGGCCGGCCGCCGATGGGGCGGCCGGGACGTGAACCTGACGCCGGCGAACCGGCGCGGGCCCGCCGCCGCCGGCCCGCGTCCGGCCCCCTCGCCCGGCTCGGGCGGGCGCCGCGCGTCCAGGGCCAGGTCCGTGTCGGCCAGGATGGCTTCGGCGGTCTCCAGGTCGACCGCACCGACCGCGGTCAGGGCCCACGCCGCCCGCGGCAGGGCCACCGGCATCGTGACGAACGGCCCGCCGCCCGCCCCGCGCGCCTGCGGCGCTCGCCGGCCCCGCGCGCACGGGGGGCCCACTCGCGCAGCTCGGCCTCGGCCAGCAACCGCAGGAAGGTTTCCGCGTGCTCGCGGTTCATGCCTTAAGTGTCGGGCATTCCCGGGCCTGCCGCCACGACGGACCGGCCCCGCCCGCTAGCCGAAGTCGCCGGCCAGCTTGGCCAGGTCCGGGTAGCCGAGGCCGGAGCCGGGGTTGAAGACCTGGCCGGGCGTGCCGGTGTAGTAGAGGCTGTCGTTCCCCGGGCCCGAGGTGCTCAGCGGGGTGAACGGCGAGTGCGACCCCAGCGCGAAGGAGTAGATGGCCGGGTTCCACAGCCCGACGCGGTGGCCGGCGGACTGGTCGATGAGGGCGGCCGCCCCGTTCAGCTGCGCCGCGCCGAAGCTGGTGCCGCCCCAGCCGCCCTGCAGCGCCGGCGAGGCCAGCGGGTCGTACAGCAGGTAGCCGGTGAACGGGTCGGCGTCGGTGACCAGGTCAGGCAGACCGCGGCCGCTTCCCTGGCCGCTCACCACGGCCGGTTTCGGGTCGAAGTTCCACTGCGTGGGCAGGTAGAGGTTGTCCACGTTCCCGTAGTCCGCGGGCGTCAGGTACGGCACGGCGCTGTAGCTGCCGGCGCCGGGGGAGTTCTGCTCGTCCAGCATGGACTGGTACAGCGGCAGCGGTTCGTAGCTGCTGAACCCGCCCCCGCCGCCGGCCCCGGCCGCGGCCGCGAACGTCGCCTCGGCCGGGAAGCCGAACGCGGCGTAGTCGGGCCACAGCCAGTCCCAGCCCCAGGTGCGCTGCGCGGGGATCGTCGCCTTCACCGCCCCGTCGGTGGTCGCCGCGGTGATCGTGCCGCCGAGCGTCGTGCCGCCCACGCTGGTGACGAACGGGCTGTCCTCCGGGCTGCCGACCGACAGGTTGGTGGTCCCGAGGTCCGCGGCGGCGTCGTAGGCGCCGGCGTTGCCCGCCGCGATGAACGTGCTCTGGCCCTGCGCCGCCAGCTCGAGGAACGCCTCGTCGAAGGCCTGCGCGTAGGCCGGCGCGGCCCCGCCGGTGGCGGCGGCGGCGAGCAGCAGGGTCTCTGATTCACCCCAGCTCGACGACACCGTGTCGGCCAGGTTCTGGCTGGCCGCGGCGAAGAAGGCATCCGCGTAGCCGCCTTCGGTGTCCGGCGCGGGGTAGACCACGATGTTGGCGTCGGGGGCCACCGCGCCGGCCTGCTCGACGTCCAGGTCGCTCTCGCCCGAGCCGGCCGCCTCGCTGGGCGCGCCGGGGCCGTTGTCCACGTTGTAGCTCGTGATCCGGTTCGGCTTGGTCGTGAGGTGCAGCACGTTGTCCCAGAAGTACGCGGCGGTGGCCGGGTCGAAGCCGGCCAGCGTGACGATGCCGAGCGTCTGGCCCTGGCCGGTGATGCCGCGGTGCTGCAGCGGGCCCAGGTCGTAGGTCTGGGCGAAGTCGGCGGGCGTGAGGTTGCCGGTGTGGGCGGCGGTCGCCGTGACGGTGCCGGTGCTCTTCGTGCCCTGCGGCGTGCGGGCCGCGTCATCACGGAACGGCGCGTAGTTCGTCAGCCCGAGGATGGCCAGCACGTCCGGGGCGATGCTCGCGGGCAGGTACGGATCGTCGCTGGTGCCGTGGATCTGCTGCGCCGGGATGGCGGCCTGGCCGTCCCGCGCGGCCACCGCCGGGACCTGGTACTGGTCCTGCTGCACGGACAGCGCGCGGTCGAATTGCGCCGCGGTGCCGCTGGCCGTTACGTCGAGGTTGTCCGGGTAGGCCACGGTGGCGATCCCGTACTGGCGCAGGTAGTTCTCCAGCGCCGTGATCGCGGTGGTGCTCTGGCCGTACTGGCTGGCGAACTTCGCCACGGTCAGATCGGGGGACCGGCCCGATTCGACGTCCGAGGCCAGCTCGAACATGTTCCGCCCGCGCAGGATGAACGAGACGAGTTCGAAAGTGCTCGGCGGCGTGGCCCCCTGGGCAGTCGCGTTCTTCAGCACGGCCGGGCCCAGACCCTGCGCGATCGCCGTCTGGCCGAGCGAGGCGGACGGTGTGGTCTGCAGCGATGAGGTTTTCAGCGGCGGGTCCGCCAGCGCCGCGGCCAGCGCCCCCGCCACCGCCAGCGCCGCGGCCGCCGTCATGGCGACGATCCGCCGCCGCCTGGGCGGCTCAGCTCGCTTCACCGAATTCTCCTGTCACTGATAACGCAAATACCATCCCCGTTAACATTCCAGGCTTGATATTAGGAGCGGCTTATAGCGATTCCGCTAAGCCACGCTGAACAGCGGAAAAGAAATGGAACATCCGTCTTGGCCGATGGCCGGAAAAATCCGCTAAATGGGGAATAGCGATCGCCGGAATTAATCGGTCAGGGCGCCAGGTCCCCGTCGCGCAGTTGCGCCAGCACCTCGTCGTGCAGGTGGCCGTTGGTGCACAGCACGCTGCCGCCGTCGGGCCTGGCCTCGCCCTCCAGCGACGTGAACCGGCCGCCGGCCTCGGTCACGATGATCTGCAGTGCGGCCAGGTCCCACAGCGACACCTCCGGTTCGGTGGAGATGTCGCAGGCCCCCTCGGCCACCAGTACGTGCGACCAGAAGTCCCCGAACGCGCGGGTCCGCCACACCGCCTGGGTCAGGCCGAGGAAGTTGCCCAGCATCCCGCGCTCGGCCCATCCGCCCAGGCCCGAGTAGGACAGCGACGCGTCGCTGAGCTTGGTCACCTCTGACACGCGGCAGGCCGACGCCTTGGTCAGGCTCCGCCCGGTCCACGCGCCGCCGCCCTGCGCGGCCCACCAGCGGCGGCCCAGGGCGGGGGCGGACACCACTCCCACCACGACGTCCGGGCCGTCCATCAGCCCCGCCAGCGTGGCCCAGACCGGGACGCCGCGCACGTAGTTCTTCGTCCCGTCGATGGGATCCAGGACCCAGCAGCGCGGCCCGTAGCCGCTGCGGCCGAGTTCCTCGCCCAGCACCGCGTCGCGGGGCCGGGCGCGGCGCAGGACGTTACGCAGTGATTCTTCGGCCGCCTGGTCCGCGTCGGTCACCGGCGTGAGATCGGGCTTGGTTTCGACCCGCAGGTCCAGCGCCCGGAACCGCCGCATGGTGATGTCGTCGGCGGCGTCGGCGAGGACATGCGCGAAGCGCAGATCGTCGTCGTAGCTTTTCTTTCATTCTACCTATCCTTACATTTTCACTTTTCCCTCTCTCACATTTCCTTTCCATCCTCTTTCGCTCGTGTACGGTATCGTTATCTGGTGCCTAATTATTAATTTCGAATTATAGTCGTTTTTTTTTTATTTTTTGAGTTATCTATTGTGACATTTTTTTGTGTTTTTGTTTAGTCTTTTATCGTTCGTTGCTCGTATTAATCGTCTCTTTTTTTTTCTATCTTTTATTCTCATTTCATTTCGAGAGTTGAAATACGAGAATCTTTTCAGATCGAATGCTCAATCGAATCATTTCTCGTTTTCAGTTATCTATTCATCTTTTCTCGAGTGTTACACATTATCTTTCTTCATCATTATTTTTCTATCTTGTTGTATCACCTAATATCATCCAACATCTCTCATTCTCTCTCTTTCCTCATCTTTTCTCTCTCAGTACTCTTGCCTTCTCTTGTCCACCACTTATTGCTATTCTACTAATAATCTTCTTGTTATTTCCCATCATACCATTTATAGCTTACCCTCTTCTCTCTACTCTCCTTACCACCTCCACACACTTAAATCTTGTGCTACCCTCTTCACCCTCCTCCCTCTCACCCCATCCAATCTTGAAATCCCCCACCTCCCTCAAAAATCCCATCCCTCCCTCATACCCACCATTCCAAACCCCACTTACCACAAAACCCATCCCCCACAAAAAACCCCCCCTAACCCCCCACCCCCACCCCCCCCCCCCTCATTATACCCCCCCTAAAATCCACTCCAAACCAAACCCCCCCCCCCCCATCAACCCCTGTAATCATTGTACTTTCGGATTAATCGGAAAGATCCGATTTACAACGCGAAATAAACGCCGCGTCACCAGTTTCCGTCAATTCTGCGGGTAAACCCACCGTCCCCCCTTCCTCTAAATGGCCCGATAATTCTGGATTCGCCCGCTTAAGCTATGGCCCTCCCACGCCCGTACACATGTCGATGTGCTCACCTGAAAGACTCCATAGCGAAATGACTCATATGAGCATACGCTCCTTCACCGTGATCGGCATCGGCTATCTCGGCCTACCCACGCCGTCTGCATGGCCGAGCTCGGCCACGATGTCCTGGCGATCGACGTCGACCGGCCGAAGGTCGCGAAGGCGGCCACGCGGTGAGGCGCCGTTCTTCGAGCCGGGCCTCGAGCCGCTGCTGCGGAAGAACCTCGAAGCGGGCCGGCTGCGCTTCACCACCTCCTTCGCCGAGGTCGGCGAGTTCGGCGAGGTCCACTTCCTGTGCGTCGGCACGCCCGCAGGCCGGCCGACGGCGCAGCGGACCTGCAGCTACGTGCACGCGGCCGTCGACGCGCTGGCCCCGCACCTGACCGGTCGCAGTGCCTGGTCGTCGGCAAGTCGACGGTGCCGGTCGGCACCGCGCGGACGCTGCTGGCCGCGGCTCGCGCGCGGTGGCACCGGCCGGCGACCAGGTCGAGCTGGCCTGGAACCCGGAGTTCCTGCGCGAGGGCTACGCGGTCCAGGACACCCTGACGCCCGGACCGCCTCGTCTTCGGCGTGACCTCGCGAGTCGGCCGCGGCAGAGCTGCTGCGCGAGGTCTACGCCCCGCCGCTCGAAACCGGCATCCCCGCGCTCGTCGACCGACCTGGAGACCGCCGAACTGGTCAAGGTGGCCGCCAACTCCTTCCTGGCCACCAAGATCTCCTTCATCAACGCCATGGCGGAGGTCTGCGAGGCGGCGGGCGCCGATGTGATCGCGGCTCGCCGAGGCGCTAGGCCATCGACGAGCGCATCGGCCGCCGGTTCCTGTCGCCCGGCCTCGGCTTCGGCGGCGGCTGCCTGCCCAAGGACATCCGCGCCTTCCGCGCGACGCGCGGCGAGCAACTCGGCGTCGCAGTCGGTCGTCAGCCTGCTCGGCAACGTCGACGCGCATCAACCTGCGCCGCCGCGAGCGGGTGGCCGACGCTGGCCCGCGAGGCCGTCGGCGGCGCGCTGGCCGGCAAGCGGATGGCCGTGCTCGGCATCGCGTTCAAGCCGAACAGCGACGACATCCGGGACTCGCCGAGCCTCGACGTCTGCGAGCAGCTGGCGCGCAGAGGGCGCCATCGTGTCCGTGCATGACCCGGTGGCCATGCCGAACGCGGCTCGTACCCGGCCGGAGCTGCGGTACGCGGACATCGGTGTCGGAAGCGGCCGAGCGGTGCCGACGTCGTCCTGCACCTCACCGAGTGGGCCGACTACCGGGCCATCGACCCGGCCGCGCTGGCCACGGTGGTCCGCCAGCGGGCGATTATCGACGCCCGGTGCGCACTCGACACCCGCAGCCTGGCAGGCAGCCGGCTGGACGTCCGGGTCCTCGGGCGGCCATGAGCGGTGATGCTGCTGAAGGGACGGCCGCCACCGTTAGAGTAATGTGCCCAAAAGTCCGATTGAGGTAAACTATGTTGAATTTTCGCTTCTGAGGTAATCCGCGCAAGCGAGCTCGGCGTCATCACGATGGACGCGATTCATGGCGTCGTCGCGGTCAAGTAGCCGTGGCCAGCTAAGCCAAATTCGCCGCGAGCGGGCCGACCGATAGGGGCAGGAATAGATGATCAAGCATTCTTGGCGCGGTGTTTCGCGGGATCACCGCGGGGATGGGCGCCGGGCGGCTGCTGTCATCGGACACGGGCGCTTCCCGTTCCTTGCCGCGGTCGTGGCCGTCCTGGCCCTGACCCTGCTGGCCGCCATGACGCTGGCGCTGCCGGCCGTCCGCGCGGACGAGGTGACGGTCTCGCAAAACAACCTGCGTACCGGCTGGGACTCTAGCGAGCCTGCGCTTACGCCGTCCGCGGTCAGCGGCGGCAGCTTCGGCCAGATGTTCTCCACCGCCGTCAACGGGGCGGTCTACGCGCAGCCTCTGGTCGTCGGTTCGACTGTGATCGTCGCGACGGAGAACGACTGGATATACGGGCTGAATTCGACGACCGGCACGGTCAACTGGTCGCTGTCGCTGGGCACGCCATGGAACACGAGTTCGCTGTGCTCCGACCTTTCGCCGGACGTCGGGGTGACGAGCACACCGGTGTACGACCCGGCCACCGGCACCGTGTACCTGGTGGCCGCGACCATCGTCAACTCGGCCCCGCAATACAAGCTGTACGGCATCAGCCCGCAAACCGGCACCCTCACCGAGCAGGTCGCCATTGGCGGCAGCCCCTCGAATGACTCGTCTATTACGTTCAACCCCGCACAGCAGTGGCAGCGGCCGGGCCTGCTGCTGATGAACGGCTGGATCTATGCAGGGTTCGCCTCGCATTGCGACAATTCGCCCTACGACGGCTTCGTGAGCGGCGTGAACGTCTCCACCCACGCGACCACCCTCTGGTCCGATGAGACCGGCGTGACCGATGACCAGGCCGGCATCTGGCAGGGCGGGGGCGGGCTGATGTCCGACGGGCCCGGACGGATCTACTTGGTCTCCGGTAACGGCGTCTCTCCCGGCGCCGGGCCCCGGCACCGCGCCGCCGGGCCAGCTCGCCGAGTCCGTGGTACGGCTCGCGGTACAACCGAACGGATCGCTGGCCGCGCAGGACTTCTTCAGCCCGAAGAACGCCTCGTCGCTCGACGCCGCGGACCTCGACTTCGGTTCCGGGGGGCCGGTAGCCCTCCCCTTCGGGACCGGTACCTACCCGGACCTGATGGTGGCCGCAGGTAAGTACGGCCGTATCTACCTGCTGAACCGCAACAACCTGGGCGGTCAATCGCAGGGACCGAGCGGCACCGATGCCTCTCTGCGCATTATCTGCTGCTTCGCGGGCGAATGGGGGCACCCGGCGGCATTCGCCGACACCCCTACCCTGACCAGCAGCAATAGCGCTGCAGCCAACGATTTCCTGTACTTCGACGCCAACACTGATTACCTGCGCGAGATGAAGTGGGCCTACGCCACCGGCGGCGTGCCGGTGCTGCATACCGTGGCCACCAGCTCGTTCAAGTTCGGCTACACGTCCGGCTCGCCGGTGGTGACGTCGAACGGAACGAGTGCGTCGTCGGCCATCGTCTGGGCGGTTGGTGTCACCAAGTCGACCGGTGCGGGCGGAACGCTCTACGCCTTCAGCGCCGTCCCGGCCAGCACCTGCACCTCCGGGACACCCTGTACGCTGACGCCACTGTGGTCAGCGCCGATCGGGACGGCCGCCAAGTTCACCACCCCGGCCACCGACAGCGGGCACGTCTACGTCGGAACCAGGGACGGCCACGTCTTCGGATTCGGCATCACCAGCGGGGCGGCTGCGGCGCTCACCGCCACGCCCACCAGCTTCGGCGAGGCGCCCGTGGGCGGCAGCACAAGCCGGAACGTGAGCGTAACCGCGACCGCGAACGTCACCGTCTCCGGTGTCTCGGCGAGTTCCACGGCCGCCACCACCAGCTCGTACTCGGTCGGGACGGTAACGAAGACCGCCAACGGCAGCACAACCAGCGTTCCGGTCACGTTCCCGGTCACCCTGGCAAAGGGCGACGCGCTGCACGCGCCGGTGACGTTCGCGCCGTCCTCCCCGGGCGGTGTCTCCGGGGCGCTCTCGTTCACCACGAACTCGGCCCGGGTGCCCTCGGTGAACGTACCCCTATCGGGCAACGGGACGCAGACCGGGCTCTTTTCCACGCCGAGCTCGCAGGCGTTCCCGCTGGCGCCGGACCAGGGGGTAACCGACGTGCCGGTCGGTATCACCGAGCCAAAGACGATCGAGGTCACCAACGGCGGCACGTCTACCCAGACCGTCACCGCGGTCATCCCGCCGTCCGGTGAGTTCTCCGCGAGCGGGTTGCCCGAGCGCGGCACGAAGATCGCCCCCGGGCAGTCGGTCACGATGCAGGTCACCTTCGCGCCGCGGCAGGCCGGCCCGCCGCCAGTTCGCTCACCATTCGCGGAAACAGCGGGATGAGCGCGACCGTCGGGCTGTCCGGCATCGGCGCCCCGCCAGTCAGCCAGTTCACGCCGTCCGTACGGACCGTGAAATTCGGGTCCATACCGGTGGGCAAGAAGGTAACGGCAACGGTCCGCCTGACCAACACCGGCAACCAGCCTGCAATCGTGGCCAGTTCGTCCTCACTCAGCGGACCGTTCGCGATCCGCTACCGGGTGGTCAAGGGACTTCCGGTCAACGGCGGCTATGACCTGAAGCTCGTGATCACCTTCCAGCCGACCCGGACGGGAACGTTCAGCGAGACATACAAGCTCACCTGGACCGACCCGCAAGGGACACACGCCATTGCCGTCACGATGTCCGGGACGGGCGTCCGGTAGGGGGTCAAGCACGTTAATTCCGTGCTGCGCAAACACCCCTCACGTAACAGCAGAAGGCTCAGCGTAAAAGTCGTGTATCCACGTAAACCGTCCTTTATGGACATTCGTCACCATATCGCTGTGGGTTTGCATCAACGGTGATGCCGTCGTCGCATCGGGTCAGCCGAGAAAGGTCCCCACCGTCAGCGCACCCGGAGGTGTCAGCTAGTTGACTGCAGACGCAAACGGGGCCGCCAGTAGGCGTCCCTTGCGCCCCCCGCACAGTCATGTCTTGGCCCGCCCCGGCCGCCCGGCCGGAGCCCTGCTCCGCCGGCACTGGCGGAGATTTGGCACCTTCGGGATGATCGGTGTCACGGTCTTCCTCGCCGGGCTGGCGTTGCAGGTGGCGCTGGTCCGGCTGGCCGGGATGGGAACTGTGACGTCTTACGTCATCAAGACCCTGGCCTCCGTACAGCTCAGCCTGCTGCTCAACCGCTATCTCACCTGGCGCGACCGCGACGTCCCGATGATCCGGGCGGCTGCGCTGTTCAACGTCCAGCAGCTGACCATCCAGGGCATCGGCGTGGCCGCCTACGCGGGCCTGGTCCGGCTGGGCGTCGGCTACATCATGGCCAACGCGGCGATCACCGCCATACTCACGCCGGCCGGCTATGTGGCCAGCCACCTGTGGTCGCTGGCGAGCCGGAGGGGCACCCTGCCTGCGCCCGCTGGTATTCAGGGGGCCAGCGCTGGTGTTCACCAGGCCAGCGGTCGCGCCCACCACGCCAACGTCGGTGCGCGCCATGGCCACGCTGGCGTCGCGCTCAGTCCGCCGGCCCGGGACTCGGAGATCATGTGGCCGCTGCCGGTGATGCGGGACGAGATCGTCCCGGCCGGCCCCGGCGCGGCGCAGCCGCTGGGCGCTGCTTGATTCCGTTCCGTGGTCGCTGGTCATCATCCTGGCCGCACAGGCAACGATGTCGCTGCGGCTGATGTGGACCAACACGGCATTCCTGGACGAGGCTACCTATCTGTTCGCCGGTCATGTGGAGCTCATGCACTGGCTGCACGGGTCGGCTGTGCCGGCCTACGCGACCTATTTCTCCGGGGCTCCCGTTCTCTACCCGCAGTTGGCCGCGCTGGCGGCCAGCGCCGGCGGGCTGGTCGGAGCCAGGCTGCTGTCGCTGGCCTTCATGCTCGGTGCAACCATCCTGCTGTGGGGGGTCGCTACCAGGCTCTTCGGCCGCTGGGCGGGGTTCGTCGCGGCCGCGTTGTTCGCTGCCCTGGGGCCGACCCAGTTCCTGGGCGCGTTCGCGACGTACGATGCGATGTCGCTCTTTCTCCTGACCGCCGCCGCCTGGTGCGTAGTGGCCGCCGAGGACCGGGACGACTCCACGTTGCTGGTGATCGCCGGGGCGGCGTTGCTGGCGCTGGCCAACGCGACCAAATACGCCAGTATTCTGTTCGACCCGACCATCGTGGCGCTGGGGGCCCTGGTCGTGGCCCGGCGGCGCGGGACCAAGGCCGCGGTGGGGCGCGGCGGGATGATCGCCGCCTGTACCGTGGCGATGGATGCTGGCCTCCTCGCTCTCGGCGGCTCCGCGTATTTCACCGGGCTGCTGTCGACGACCGTGTCCCGGGCGGTCGGCGGCAACCCAGCCAGCATGGTCCTCACCGATGCCAGCCGCTGGATCGGCATCGCCTGCATCCCGGCTGCCATCGGCGTGGTCGTGGCGCTCGCCCGCCGTCGCGACCGCGTGCAGGCCGCCATCGTCACCGTCCTGGCCGTCTCGGGAGTGCTGGCCCCGCTGAACCAGGCGCGCATCCACACCACGACATCACTGTCCAAGCATGTCGATTTCGGTGCATGGTTCGCCGCCGTGGCCGCAGGCTTCCTCATCATGCAGCTCGCCCGGGTCAGCCGGCGCCGCTGGGCCGCAGCGGGCCTGGCCCTGGCGGGTGCGGCGGCGGTGCTGGTCCCGGCGGCGGTCGTGGGCCGGACGCAGTCCGGTTCCTTTTACCAGACCTGGCCAAATTCATCCCAGGTCGCGTACCGGCTGCAATCACTTACACGTCAGCATCAGGGCCATTACCTGACCGAGGATTACGACGTACCCGCCTATTACCTGCAAGATCAAGTGGCCTGGTGGCAGTGGTCCGACACCTGGTTTTTCGCCTACCGGCCGGCGGGCACGACCCGCACTCTCACGGGGCTGGCCGCCTATCAGGCCGCCATCCAGCAGCATTATTTCTCGCTCGTGATCCTTGACTTCGGTGACACAGCGAATACCGACAAGGCCATTACCGCCGACATCCGCCAGGCCGGCACGTATCACGTCATCGCTGAGCTGCCCTACTGGGACAAGTTCGGTGTCGGCCAGTTCACTGTCTGGATGTATCAGCCGCGGGCGGCCACCGGTCCGGCCGCCACTGGCCAAGTAGCCACACCCGGGCCCACCATCGGAGGTCCTCGTGAGCGCCGTCACTAACCCGCCTATCGTCGGCCGGCATCAGCGAAGGGACGACCTGCAACTGCCGGTCCCCCCCTCGGATACGGAGAAGTACCTGTATGCCGACCGGAACCTCGCGCTGATCATCCGGACCTCCCTGGCGAGTTTCGGTGCCTTGCTGATCAGCCAGGCGCGGTTCATCGCGCTCAGGCCGCAACTGCTGGCGCTCGCGCCGCTGATTGCCTTCACGCTGGCGTACTACGTGATCTCGCTGTGCGTGAACTTCGGGACCCATGGTTTCGACATGGACGGCCACCGGCGGCTCGTCCGCGACTGGCGCCCAAGCTCCTATCCCGCCCTGGATGTCTTCCTGCCCGTGTGCGGCGAGCCCATCGAAGTCCTGCGTAACACCTGGGTTCACGTCTACCGCCTGCTCCACGCCTACCCGGGTCTCGCGATCGCCTACGTACTGGACGACGGCGACAGCGCGGAGGCGCGGGAAATGGCCGAGACCCTGGGCTTTGAGTACCTGGTCCGGCCGAACCGGGGCTGGATGAAGAAGGCCGGCAATCTGCGATACGGATTCAGCCGGTCCTTCGGTGAGTTCATCCTCATCCTCGATGCCGACTTCGCGCCCCGCGCCGATCTGCCCGCTGAGATGCTGCCGTACTTCGCCGCCGATCGATCGCTCGGCATCGTCCAGTCACCGCAGTACTTTCATACCGAGGGCCGGATGTCCTGGGTGCAGCGCGGCGCCGGAGCAGTCCAGGAACTCTTCTATCGGCTCGTTCAGGTGTCCAGGGACCGGCATGACGGCGCGATCTGCGTCGGCTCCTGCGCCATTTACCGGCGTACGGCCCTCGCCTCCAACGGTGGACCACGCTGATTGGGCATTCCGAGGATGTGCACACCGGGTTTGACCTTCGGCGGGCCGGGTGGGGCCTGCGGTATCTTCCCGTCCCGCTGGCCACGGGTTTGTGCCCGGCCGACCCCGATTCGTTCCTGACCCAGCAGTACCGGTGGTGCGCAGGGTCAATGTCGCTCCTCGGTTCCCGGAAATTCTGGGCCACGCGAATGCGCTGGCGGACCCGCTTCTGTTATCTATCGGGATTCTGCTACTACGTGCACACCGCGATGTTCACATTTGCCACGCCCATCATTCCGCTGATAATGCTCATCTACCTGCCCTAGCAGCGTGCGGGTCATCAACTACGTGTTTATCCTGCCGTCGATCATCTACAACATGGCGGTCTTCCCGGCCTGGCACCATTGCCGCTTCGGCCCGGCCGCCCTGATGGCCAAGCTGCTGTATGGCTGGGCGCACGTGTTCGCGCTCTGGGACATCGTGCGCGGAAAGCAAGTGGGCTGGCAGCCGACCGGTGGATCCAAACGCAAGTCAAAGACCCGGCGCGTTTGGGGCGGGATCCTGCTGTGGAACGGGACCACGGGCGTGGTCTGGGTCCTGCTCGCGCTCTGGCGTATAGCCGAATACGGTCTGAGCTTCCTCATCCTGCTGGCGACCGGCCTGCTGGCCTGCACCATTACGGCTATGGCGCTCCTGGCGCGCCGGAACTACGCCGGCACGCTGGAAGGAGAGTAACCACGTGCGGTTCCTTCGCCTCCTGCGCCGCGTCGGCACGGTCGCCGTCGTCGCGGTGGCCATTGCCGGGGTCTACGCGTTCGGCCGCCATGAGGAGAAGACGGTCTCGGCGCTGGGGGCGTCACCACCGCTGGCCGTGAAGCCCCATGGCTATCTCGGCGTATACGTGCCGGGCGCGCCGGCGTCCGATGCCGGGCTGGCCACGTTCAGCTCGCGGACCGGGACCCAGCCGAACGTGGCGGCGTACTACAGCGGGTGGCTGGAGCCCTTCCAGTCACGATTCGCTGGGGAACTATCCGCGCGCGGGACGGTGCCGCTGGTGCAGATCGATCCCACCGGGACCGACCTGGCCGCGATCACCCATGGCCAGTACAACGCCTACCTGGAGTCCTACGCGACCGCCGTCCGCGATTTCGGCCATCCGGTGATCATCAGCTTCGGCCACGAAATGAACGGCAACTGGTACTCCTGGGGCAACGGACGAACCTCCCCCACGGTGTTCGTGGCCGCCTGGCGGCATCTGGTCAAGTTGTTCCGGACCTGGGGCGCATACAACGTGACCTGGCTGTGGACGATCAACTCCCTCGCCGGCGGCCCGGGTCAGGCGGGCGCCCCGCAGGCCTGGTGGCCCGGGGCGGACTACGTCACCTGGGTGGGGATCGACGGGTACTACTACTATCCGGCCGAGAGTTTCACCACCCTGTTCGGCAACACCATCTCGGTGGTACGGCGCTTCACCCGGGATCCAGTCCTGGTGGCCGAGACGGGCGTTGCCCCGGCCGCGGGGAAAGCGGCCAAGATCGCTGAACTCTTCGCGGGAGCCCAGTCCGCCGGGGTGCTCGGGGTCGTGTGGTTCGACGCCCCGGGATACCGGGACTGGCGTATCGACAATGATCCGGCCGCTCTGACTGCCTTTGGGCAGGCAGCGCGGGGATTCGGCTGAGTCCGCACCGACGGCGCCAGGTCCGATCCCCGGAACGACGCACACCCCGAGGCCCGATGAAATGACCAGAGGAGACGATCATGACGCTCCGTGAGCGCAGTATGGTGAGCACGCAACTAGTGGACCTTCCCGGGCCGTGGCGCTCGGCGGCGGTGGCCGTGGTGCTTCCCACCTACAACGAGGCTTCCAACCTTCCGGTCATCGTCGCGGCGCTGCTGGGCCTGCCCCTGCCGGGCCTGCAGATCCTGGTGGTGGACGATAATTCCCCGGACGGCACCGGGGACGTGGCGGACACGCTCGCCGGGCGCTACGGCGAGACCAGGATGACCGTCGTGCACCGGCCGGGCAAACAGGGTCTCGGGCGCGCCTACGTCGACGGCATGACCCGCGCGGTGGAGGCGGGCGCCGAATTCGTGGTGCAGATGGACAGTGACCTGTCACACGGACCTGAGTACGTGCCGCAGATGCTCGGGACCCTCCTGTCAACGGGCGCCGACGTCGTGGTCGGCTCGCGCTATGTCGCCGGAGCCAGCGTGGCGAGCGAGTGGTCCTGGCACAGGAAGGCCCTGTCCGCCTTCGCCAACACCTACGTCCGCGTACTTCTCCGGCTCGGCATCCGTGACGTTACCGCGGGCTTCAAGCTCTGGCGCAGCTCGGCCCTGGAGGCCATCGACCTCGCCAGTATCCGCAGCAACGGCTACAGCTTCCAGGTCGAGATGAACTACCGGACAGTCCAGCAGGACCTGAAGGTCGTCGAGGTGCCCATTCACTTCGCCGAGCGCAAGGAAGGCGAAAGCAAGATGAGCCTGCGCGTGCAGCTTGAATCGGTGCTGATGCCGTTCTTCATCCGCGGACGAGGATGACCCGGCTGCGGCTCCGCGTTACCTCTCGAGGATCTATATTTGCCCGGGACTGTTAGGTTGCGGCAATGTCGGAAAATCCAACGACCCACCGCTGACCTAGTGTTACTCGGAGACGAGAACTATTTCGGTGCCCTCGTCGTAGCGGGCCATCTGCGAAAGGTACCGCTTGGTGCACATGCCCCGCTACCAAGGCCCCCTCGCCCCCGGGGGCCCGCGGCATACTGGTAGCTGATGGACGACCACCGCGACGGCCCGCTCGTCGATCCGCCGGCCCAGCTGCAGGCCTTCATCCGCGGCGGCCGGATCACCGCGGTTCCGGCCCGGCACACCCGCCGCCGGCTGCTGCTCGACCAGGTGGCTCAGGCCTTCGAGCCGGGCCGCAGATACCCCGAACGGGTCGTCAACGAGATCCTCAAGCCGCTCTTCGACGACTACTGCGCCCTGCGCCGGTACCTGGTCGACGAGGACTTCCTGTCCCGGACCCCGGCGGGCGTCTACTGGCGGGCCGGCGGCACCGTCAGCTAGCAGGCTCCTGGCCGGTCCCATCGCCGTTTTACGGGCGGCCGCCGTTGTCGTGCCGTCAGTCCGGGGTGCTGTCCTCGCGGCTGCGCAGCAGGCGGCGCAGCGAGTCCAGGCGCGCCTCCGCGTGGTGCTCGCGGGCCCATTCATCCAGCGCGCAGCCGGGGGAGAGGTGGTCGCATCCGGGCGGGCACCCGGCGGTGCCCTCGGCCAGGTCGCCGAACGCCTCCGCCACCCGCTCCAGGCTCACGTTCCCCAGCCCGAAGCCGCGCAGTCCCGGCGTGTCGATGAGCCAGCCGTCCCCGAGCGGCAGCGCCACCGCCGACGACGATGTGTGCCTGCCCCGGCCGGTCACCGGGTTGACCACTCCGGTGGCCCGCGCTGCCTCCGGGACCAGGGTGTTCACCAGCGTGGACTTGCCCACGCCGGATTGCCCGATGAGCACGCTGATCCGGCCGGTCAGCAGGTTCCGCACCCGGGACAGCGTGCGCGGCGGCAGCGGCCGCCGGGTGGTCAGCATCGGCAGGTCGAGCCCGGCGTAGGCGGCGCGGACCTTGCCCGGTGCCGATTTCTCGGCCACGTCGGCCTTGGTCGCCACGAGCAGCGGATCGAGCCCGGCGTCGTAGGCCGCGACCAGGCAGCGGTCGACGAAGCGGAGCCTCGGCGGCGGCTGGGCCAGCGAACAGACGATCACCATCTGGTCGGCGTTGGCCACGATGACCCGTTCCGTCGGGTCGGTGTCGTCGGGGGACCGCCGCAGCGCGCTGGTCCGCGGCTCCACCCGCACGATCCGGGCCAGCGTCCCTTCCCCGCCGGAGGTCTCGCCGATCAGCGCGACCCGGTCGCCGACCACCACCGAACCCCGGCCCAGCTCGCGGGCCTTCATGGCCACCACCAGGCCGCCGTCCGTCATGCAGCCGTAGCGGCCGCGGTCCACGCTGGTCACGAAGCCCGCCACGGCAGTGGTGTGCGCGGGACGCCGGCGGGTGCGTGGCCGGGACCCGCGGCCGGGACGGACCCGGACGTCGTCCTCGTCGAGCCTGTCGTAGCCGGGCGGACTCACCCGGGCGGCGTTCCGGGATCATCCTGCCCGGCCAGCATGTCAGCCCATACGGCGGTGAACCCCGGGAAGGTCTTGGCCACGGTCTGCGCGTTGGCGACCCGGATGCCCGGCACGCACAGGCCGAGCACGGCCGCCGCCATCACCATCCGGTGGTCGTCGTAGCTACGCAGCGGCTCGTCGGCGCGAGCCCGCAGCGGACGGGGCCTGATCTGCAGTCCGTCGGGCAGTTCGGTGATGTCGCCGCCGAGCGCGTTGATTTCCTTGGCCAGCGCGGCCAGCCGGTCGGTCTCGTGGCGCCGCGTGTGCGCCAGCCCGGTGAACACCGACGGGCCCTCGGCCAGCGCCGCCACCGCGGTCAGCACCGGCGCGAGCTCGGCGACATCGCGCAGGTCCGCGGTGATGCCGCAGACCGTCCCGGTCCCCGAGACCGTCATCCCGTCCGCGCCAGCCTCCCACCGCGCGCCCATCCGGGCCAGCACGTCCAGGATCGGCCCGGCCGCCTGCAGGCTGTCCCGCGGCCAGCCGGGCACGGTGAGCGTCCCGCCGGTCACCAGCGCCGCGGCCAGGAACGGGCCCGCGTTGGACAGGTCCGGTTCCACCGTGACCGACCCCAGATCAAGCCGTCCCGGCCGGACCTGCCAGCCGTCAGGCCGTCCCGGGGGGAGGACAGCCGTGCCGCCCGTCCCGGACCGGGTCTGGGTGACCTCGGCCCCGGCCGCCTGGAGCATGCGGACGGTCATGGCGATGTGCGGCGCCGAGGGGACGGGCGGCCCCTCGTGCCGGATCTCGATGCCCTCGTCGAACCGCGGCGCCGCCAGCAGCAGCCCCGAGATCAGCTGCGAGGAACCGGACGCGTCCAGGGTGACCGGGCCGCCGTGGACCCGGCCGTGCCCGAGCACGGTGAACGGAGCCGCGCCCCGGCCGCCGTCCTCGATGCTGGCGCCGAGCTGGCGCAGCGCCGCGAGGATCGGGCCGATGGGACGTTCCCTGATCCGCTCGTCCCCGTCGAAGTCCACCTGCGCCGAGGTCAAAGCGGCGACCGCGGGCAGGAACCGCAGGACGGTGCCGGCGTTGCCCACGTCGACGCTGACTCGCGAGCCGGCGGGCGGCTGCCCGGCGGTGACCCGCCACCCCGCGGCCGATCCTGGCTCCGCTCCATCGTCGCCGTCGGTGACCTTGCTGCCCATGGTGCCCAGCGCGGCCGCCGCGAGCAGGGTGTCCCGTGCGCGCAGCGGGTTCGCGATCGACGCGGGCCGGTCGGACAGCGCGGCCAGCACGAGGGCGCGGTTGGTGATGGACTTGGACGCGGGCAGCCGGACACGGCCGCGCACCGGCCCGGCCGCGGCGGGAGCGGCCCAGGTCCCGTCCTGGTCGTCGGCGTGCATAGGGATGAGCGTACTGCGTTATCCCGGGGGGACGGCGCCGCCAGACCGCCCCGTACCGGGGGCTCCCCGCCCCCCGTCACCCCCTGGGCCGGTGCCCCGGGAGGCCGGGCACGTTTGGCCGGGCGGGATTCAGGCAATGAAAGGCCAATCCAGTCTTCAACGGGATGTCCGGATATCCGTCACTTAGGGAAGTCCTGCATGTGCGGTCGCTTCGTGTCGGCGCGTAAGCGCCTTGAGCTCCTCGAGGAGTTCAGCATCGAGCGGGACCGCGTCGCCGGCGGACCCGACCCGGAGCCCGGCCCGGACTACAACGTGGCGCCCACGAGGCGGGTGTACGCCGTGATGGAACCCCGTCCCCGCGACGAGGAGGCCGGCCAGCCGCCCGCGCGCGAGCTGCGCGTGGTGCGCTGGGGCCTGATCCCGTCGTGGGCCAAGGACGCCTCGGGCGGTGGGCGCCTCATCAACGCCCGCGCCGAGACGGTCGCGGTCAAGCCCGCGTTCCGGCGCGCTTTCGCCAGGCGCCGCTGCATCCTTCCCGCCGACGGCTACTACGAGTGGCAGGCGGTGACCGAGCAGGGAAAGCGGCGCAAGCAGCCGTACTACATCTACCGGGAGGACGGTGGCGCGCTGGCCTTCGCCGGAGTGTACGAGCTCTGGCGGGACGAGACGCGGCCTGCCGATGACGATGGCGCCTGGCTGTGGACGGCCGCCATCATCACCACCCAGGCGACCGACGACGTGGGCCAGATCCACGACCGCATGCCCATGGTCATCACACCTGATCACTGGGCCGACTGGCTTGACCCGGACCAGTCCGAGCCCGGTCAGCTCACCGCGACGATGCAGCCCGCCATGGCCGGCGGCCTCACGTCGCACCCCGTTTCAATGGCTGTCAACTCTGTGCGGAACAACGGGCCCGACTTGATCGTGCCGCTTTCCGCTGATCAGGAGCGAGAGCCCGGCGAGTTGTTCTGAGTCCGCGGTACGCGCCCGCGGGCTCACCCGAGCCCGGGCTGCGCAGCACACGCGGACGGGAGGCGAGGACCAATGGAGACTACCGTCGCCCGTAAGCGCCTTGAGGAGATGCGCGACGACCTGGACCGCTCGATTGCCATCCTGCAGGGCGAGAGCCCCGGGCCGCTGGCCGGGGAGGGATATCCCCAGGACTCGGCCGATGCGGGATCCGCCTTGTCCGAGACCGACCGCACCGAGGCGGTCCTGCACTCGGCCCGCGGCCAGCGCGACGAGGTGCTGGCCGCGCTCGCCCGCATCGAGCAGGACACCTACGGGCGGTGCGTGGACTGCGAGGGCGAGATTCCCGAGGGCCGGCTCGACGCGCGTCCCGACGCTGCTCGCTGCGTCAACTGCCAGGCCAAGCGCTCCCGCCGTCGCTAGCCGCCGGCTAACGCCGCTTGGTCGCCGAGATCAGCAGCTGGGTCCCCATCGACTCATCGGACTTGGCGGCCAGCTCGGCGCGGACCAGGCTGGGCAGGCTGCGCGGCGCGCGCCGCAGCACGAGGTTGACCACCGACTCGCCGAGCATGGTGCGCGGCCGGATCGACCTGACCGTCAGCCCGGCCCCGCTGAACAGCTCCCGCGCCTGGTCGGGGCCGTAGCACCGGGTGATGGTGCCGTCCGGCCAGGGCACCAGCACCACCTCCGCGTGCGGCAGGTCGACCAGGTGAGCCCAGTGATGCTGGCCGGCGAGCACCGACATGCCGAGCATCAGCGAGTCGACGCAGGCCAGCACCCGTCCCCCCGGCCGCAGGACCCGCGCGATCTCGGCGATCATCGCCTCGGCGGCCAGCTGGGTGGACAGCGCCCGGTCCTCCGCGATGACGGCATCCGCGCAGCCGTCACGCAGGAACGACAATCGCGACGGGTCGGCGATCAACGGGACAACGGCACCCGGCGGTACTTTCTGGCTCGCCTCCGGGACGCCCTTGGGGCGCTTCCTTCCCTCCTCGCTCGTTCCTCGCTCGTCAGTCCACTCAGCGCCGGCGTCCCGGAGACTCGCGGGGGTGCCGTCGATCACCCGCAGGACCCTATGGCCGGCCCTCGCGGCGAGCTCAGCGCCCGGCCCGCGCGGCCCCGAGACATCCACGATCGTGCGCCGCCCGCGCGGCAGCCAGGCCGCCAGCTGAGCTTGCGCCACGGCATGGTGGAATAGGAGGTAGGCCGGCAGCTGATCGGTGCCCGGCCTGGTGGCGGCGGCCGCATGGTGCACGGGACCGGCCTCCTGACTCGAAGACGCTCCCCGGCGGGGAACGCCTTCGTAAAGGAATCTTCCCGTCCCGGCCGCTTTCTCACCTGCCCGGGGCCGCGGATCGCGGAATGACGGGCCGGCCTGCTGTGTTGAACGCCACATGGCCGTTGCCTCGCCACCTCGTGGCATGCTGAAACTCGCTCCGTTCGCGGGCGCGGTATCCTCCCGCTCATATGGTCTGCACGCCAGCAGCCCGGTTCCGTACTATGCCCAGGGGGTGAGTCCCGTTCCGGAGACTCTCGAAGAACGCGGTGAGCGCTTCGAGCAGGAGGTGCTGCCCTTCCTGGACCAGCTGTACTCCGCCGCGCTTCGGATGACTCGCAACCCCGCGGACGCCGAAGACCTGGTGCAGGAGACATTCGCCAAGGCGTACGCGTCTTTCCACCAGTTCCAGCAGGGCACGAACCTGAAGGCGTGGCTGTTCCGGATCCTGACCAACACGTTTATCAACACCTACCGCAAACGCCAGCGCGAGCCGCAGCGCTCCGGCGCCGAGGAGGTCGAGGACTGGCAGCTGGCCCGGGCTGCGTCGCATACCTCGGGGGGATTGAAGTCGGCCGAGGCTGAAGCGCTGGAACGGCTGCCCGATTCTGACATTAAGTCGGCGCTGCAGGCCCTCCCGGAGGAATTCAGGATCGCGGTCTACCTGGCCGATGTCGAGGGCTTCGCGTATAAGGAGATCGCCGACATCATGGAGACGCCGATTGGCACGGTGATGTCACGTTTGCACCGCGGTCGGCGCCAGCTGCGGGAACTGCTCCAGGATTACGCGTCGGAGCGCGGCCTGGCGCGAACCGGATCTGAAGCTTCGCTGCCCGGGGAGGAAGGGCGATGAGCTGCGGAAAGCCACACGAGACGCCGTGTACCGAGGTGCTGGACCGGGTCTACGGTTACATAGACGGCGAGCTTGACCACGTGGACGTCGCGAAGATTCGCCAGCATCTGGATGAATGCGGCCCCTGCCTGCGCGAGTACGGCCTGGAGGAGGCGGTTAAGCGCCTGGTGGCCAAGCACTGCGGCTGCGACCCGGCTCCCGCCGACCTGCGGGCGAAAATCCTCGTCCGTATCAGGGAAGTCCGGACGACGATCGAGTTCGCTGAGTAACTTCCTGCCGCCCGATTTGCCAGGACTGAGGCAATTGCGCTGGTTGTGTCGCATTTGATGGCCCATTGTGACTGTCATGCTTACGACTTGTTCACGATGAGATTTTGGGCCTGCGAGAACCGTTGTGGCCACGTTATCCTTGACCTTGGGTGATATCCGCTGAGCTGTAGGTAGTTGCACGTTAGGGAGGTCAGCTCCATGCGTCCATCGGCCTGGGTAACGCGTGCTGCGGATGAGGTGACGGCGAGCCGGATCTATCTGGTCGCCCTGGCCGGGAGCACGTGGGGGTGACGCGGTGAGCGTCGCCTGCGTTCCACGCTTCTGGCGGTAAGGGGGGGCGGTTGGATCGGCTCTCGTGGGCCGCACGGCTTTACGTCGGTGCGGTGGTCACCGCTGCCGCGGTGGTGCTCATCCTGGGGCCGTTCGGCGGCATCCAGTGGTGGCGGGATGTCGCGGTCCTCGGCCTCCTGCTGTTGGTCTTCGAGTCCACGGCCACGTTGCTGCGTCCGCGGCAGCTAGCGTGGTCCCCTAACTCCTCCGCTACCCTGGCCGCCGTGGTCCTGCTCGGACCGGTCGGCGCGGGACTCGTCGGCGCCTGCACCATGTTCGGGATGCGACGCGGTCTCTCGGCGGCCCAGCGGGCGTTCAACACCGGCATGATGTGCCTGTCCGCCTACCTGGCCGGCCGTGTCTTCATCGCCGTGGGCGGCCGGGTGGGCGTGCCCGACGCTACGTCCTTCCCGAAGATAATCGGCCCGTTCGCGGTCGCGGCCGTGGTGCACGTGATCACCAACCACGCTCTCCTGGCCGGAGTGCTGTGGCTGACCAGCGAGCGCGACTTCGCCGGCCGCCGCGCCCCCCTGGGCCTGAGCATCAGGCTGGTCGCCTCCGATCTGGGCTACGGGGCGTTCGGGCTGCTGATCGCCGCCCTGTGGAGCGTGGTCGGGCCGTTCGCGGCCGTGCTCGTGCTCATCCCGCTGTTCGTCGCCCGCTGGGCGGTGGCGCAGATCGCCGAGCAGCAGCAGGCCTACGACGCCACGGTAGGCGCGCTGTGCCAGGCGGTGGAGACCAAGGACCTGTACACCCGCGGGCACAGCGACCGGGTCTCCCGCGGGTCGGTCATGATCGCCCGCGAGATCGGCATGCGCGGCGACCGGGTCGACGCGATCGGGTATGCGGGCATGCTGCACGATGTCGGCAAGCTCGGCGTGCCGACCAAGGTCCTGCAGAAGACCGGCACGCTGACCGAGGAAGAGTACGCGGCGATCCAGTTGCACCCGATGCGCGGCCTGGACATCGTCCGGGAAATCGGGTTCCTCGACGAAGCGCTGGCCGGGATCATGCATCATCACGAGCGCATCGACGGGCGGGGCTATCCGATGGGCCTGGCCGGCGACGAGATTCCCGAGTTCGCCCGGGTGCTGGCCGTCGCCGACGCCTTCGACGCGATGACCTCCACCCGGTCCTACCGGGGCGCGCGCCGGGTCGAGGAGGCGATCGCGGAACTGAGGAAATGGGCCGGGACGCAGTTCGACCCGGCGTTCGTGGATGCCTTCGTGACCGCGATCAAGCGTGACGGCTGGGATCGCCCCCAGCCGCCGGTCATCGGGGCCGATGATCTGACCGCCATCGCCGGCCATGACCGCGACGACCCCGGTGCGCCGCCGCTCCGGGTGATCGACAGCCGCTGAGGCAACGATGGCCGAGCGACGGCATGAGCTGCGCAGATTCCCATGGCAGGTGAGGGACTCCGGGCTGCTGCTGCTTATCGTCGCAGCCGGGGTGGTGCTCGTCGGGTCGGTGGCCCAGACCGCCGCCGAGGGACTGCAGGGCCCGCGCATCGCGGTGGCGTTCGGCGCCTTGATCGCGTTCGGCGAGGTGCTGCGGCTGTACCTGCCGGGCGACCGGGAGACGGCCCCGATCGGGATGGCCGGGGCGCTGGCCTACGCCCTGCTCATCCGGGTCGGGAATCACCTGGCTCAGCACAGCGCCCAGCAGGTGGTCACCGTCACCGCGATCGGCATGATCGTCGGTGCGCTGCCGCACCTGGCCGTGGGGCGGCCGGCCAAGGTGAGCGGGATGGCCGTCCGCCTGCTCTGCGTGGCCTGCGTCGCTTTCATCTTCCGCCCGCTCGCCGGGGACAGCGCCGCTGGTCGGCCACTGGGGCCTGGCCTTCTCCGTGATGACGGCCCTGGTCGTGGTCGCGCTGCTGCTCGAGGCGGTGCTCACCGCGTTGCTGCGGGTCGACGAGCAGCGGGCCAGGTTCCGCGTCGCGCTGGTCGACGAGATGCGCGTCCAGCTGCCGCTCGGCGCAGCGGTCGGGGTGTCGGCCCTGCTCATCGCGTTCGCCGCCGAGGTGATGGGGCTGGCCGCGCTGGCCGTGTTCAGCGCCCCCCTGCTGGTCACCCAGGTCGCGTTCCGGCGCTACGCCGGGATCAGGGCGACCTATCTGCAGACGGTCCGGGCGCTGGCCAAGGTCACCGAGATCGGCGGCTACGTGGAGCCGGGCCACTCCGAGCGGGTCAGCCGTCTGGCCGTCGCCGTCGGGCGGGAACTGGGCATTCACGAGCCACAGCTGCTTGAGCTCGAATACGCCGCGCTCATGCACGACATCGGCCAGCTGTCGCTCGCCGACCCGATACCCGGCGGGGCCACGGTCCTGGTCTCCCGCCGGGATCAGCAGCGCATCGCCGAGCTGGGTGCCGAGGTGATCCAGCAGGCGCAGGTCCTCGGCTCGGTCGCTGAGATCGTCCGCAGGCAGAATGAGCCGTACCGCGGCGTCGAGGTGGCGCACGAGGGCTACCAGGGCCAGCCCGGCCGGCTGGACACCTTTGACGAGGAGTCGTCCAGACCCCCGCTGAGCAGCCGCATCATCAAGGCCGCCAACGCCTTCGACGACCTGGTGGGCAGCTCGCTCGACCCCGGCCGGGCGGCGGCGGCCGTGCAGCAGCTCCGCCTCGACACGGCCAGCGAGTATGACCCGGAAGCGGTCGAGGCGCTGAGCCGGGTGGTGAACCGCCGGTCGGTCATCCGGCTGTGAGCGGCCCGCGGGCGAGCGGCGTGACGCAGTAGGCTGGCCTGATGCTTGAATCGGTGCTTGTCGCCAACCGGGCCGAGATCGCCCGGCGGGTGCAGCGGACGGCCCGCCGGATGGGGATCAGGGCCATCGCGGTGTACTCCGACGCCGACGCGGACCTGCCCTTCGTCCACGAGGCCGATGAGGCGGTGCACATCGGGCCCGCCCAGCCCGCCCGCAGCTACCTGGACGCGGGGGCGATCATCGGCGCGGCCCGCAAGACCGGGGCGGCCGCCGTTCATCCGGGCTACGGGTTCCTGGCCGAGAACGCGGACTTCGCCCGCCAGGTCATCGCGGCCGGCCTGACCTGGATCGGCCCGGACCCGGCGGCGATCGAGCAGATGGGCGACAAGATCCGGGCCAGGAACCTGATGGAGCGCTCCGGCGTGCCGGTGGCGCCGGGCAGCCGCGAGCCGCTCACCGACCTCGCCGCGGCCATCGCCGAGGCGGACCGGATCGGCTTTCCTGTCATGGTCAAGGCCGCGGCCGGCGGCGGCGGGATCGGCATGGGCGTGGCGGCCAGCCACGCTGACCTGCAGGCCGCGTTCGAGACCGCGCGCTCCCGCGCCGAGCGGTTCTTCGGCTCGCCGGAGATCCTGCTCGAGCGCTACGTGTCCCGCGCCCGCCACGTCGAGGTCCAGATCCTCGGCCTGGCCGACGGGACCGTGGTCGCGCTCGGCGAGCGTGACTGCTCGGTGCAGCGCCGCCATCAGAAGGTCGCCGAGGAGAGTCCGTCCCCGGGCATCTCGGCCGGCCTGCGCGAGCAGATGCTGGCCGCCGCGGTCCGGGCCGGGGAGGCGGTCGGCTACCGGGGCGCCGGGACGGTCGAATGCCTGGTGGACACCGCGACCGGCTCGTTCGTGTTCCTCGAGATGAATACCCGGCTGCAGGTCGAGCACCCGGTCACCGAACTCGTCACCGGCATCGACCTGGTCGAGCAGCAGTTCCGTATCGCCGCGGGCGATCCGCCGTCCTTCGACCCGGCGGCCGTGGTCCCGTCCGGGCACGCGCTCGAGCTGCGCATCTACGCCGAGGACCCGGTCCGGTTCCTGCCGGGGCCGGGCACGATCACGCAGTGGCAGGAGCCGTCCGGGGAGGGCACCCGGGTCGACGCGGGCTACCAGGTCGGCAACACCGTGACGCCGTTCTACGATCCGCTGCTGGCCAAGCTGTGCGTCTGCGCCGCCGACCGCCCCCGGGCCCTGGAACGGGCCAGGGCAGCGGTTGCTTCCTTCGCCATCGCCGGCCCGAAGACCAACCTCCGCTTTCACGCTGAGCTGCTGGAGCGCCCGGAGTTCGTCAGCGGGGACTACGATACGTCCCTGATAACCAGGATGCGTCCCAGCTAAGGACAAACACAGACAGGAGTCGCCGTGGCTGAGATTCGCGCGGAGATGGTCGCGAACGTGTGGAAGGTGGTCGCGGCCCAGGGCGATCGCGTCGATGACGGTGACACCCTGGTCATCCTGGAGTCGATGAAGATGGAGATCCCGGTCCTGGCCGAGGCGGCGGGCACGATCACGAGCATCCATGTCGCCGAGGGCGACGTCGTCCAGGAAGGCGACCTCATCGCCGAAATCGGCTGAGGCCCGTGCCTCGCGCGGGTTCCCCGGTCACCGGCGCAGGCGGGTGACGAACTTGTACCGGTCGCCCCGGTACCACGATTGCGCCCATTCGACCGGCTCCCCGGTGACGTCGAAGGCGTGCCGGGACAGCAGCAGCAAGGGCAGGCCCGGGTCCACGCCGAGCAGCCGCGCGTCGTGCGGGTCGGCCAGCACGGTCTCGATCGTCTCCTCGGCTTCGGCGAGCTGGATGCCGTACCCGAGCCGCAGCGTCTCGTACAGCGACAGCTGCTGCTCCAGCTGCTTGCGCAGGCCCGGGAAGCGCCGGGCCGGGAGGTGCGAGGTGTCGATGGACATCGGCTCGCCGTCGGCCCGCCGCAGCCGGTGGACGCGCAGCACCCGCCCGCCCGTGCGGATGCCGAGCAACGCGGCGAGCTGCTCGTCCGCGGTGACGTAGCCGATATCCAGGATCTCGGTCTGCGGGTGCAGGCCGTGGGCCCGCATGCCTTCGGTGTAACTGGCCAGCTCCAGCAGCTGGGCGACCTTCGGCTTGGCCACGAACGTGCCCTTGCCCTGCAGGCGCAGGAGCCGGCCCTCGACGACCAGCTCGGCCAGGGCCTGCCGGACCGTGGTCCGGGAGGTCCCGTAGGAGCGCGCGAGCTCACGCTCGGGCGGGACCAGGCTGCCCGGGTCCAGGATGGCCGTGAACTCCAGCAGCTGTCGCTTCACCTGGTAGTACTTGGGTAGCTTCGGCGGGAGGCCTACCGGTGGCCCGGCGGCGTCCTCGTCGCTCGGCAGCGCGGAAGCGGTCATTCGGAATCATTGCCTGAATGAAGGGTTAACGTCAACTCTGAGAGTAACCGCGCCGCTGACATGCGCTGCCCCACGGATGCGATGATGGTGCTGTGCCTACGCTGAACGACCTGGCTGCGAGCCGCACCGCGCTCGGTGACCCCGACGTGGAGTGGCTGCATGCGCTGGTCTCGGACTGGCAGCTGCTGGCCGACCTGTCCTTCGCCGACCTGATCTTGTGGGCGCCGGTCCGCGACGACGGCGGCTGGCTGGCCCTGGCCCAGATGCGGCCGACGACCGGTCCCACGTCGCTCCAGGATGACGTGGTCGGGACCATGGCCGGTCCCGAAGACCAGCGTCTGCTGAACGTCGCCCGCGCCGAACGGCGCATCTGGCGGGAGAGCGACCCGGACTGGACGAACGGCGTCCCGGTCCGGACCGAGGCCATTCCCGTGACCCGGGCGGGCCGGGTCATCGCCGTCATCGCACGGTGCACCAACCTCAGTTCGGCCCGCACCCCCAGCCGGCTCGAGCTCACTTACCTGCAGGGCGCCGATGACCTGGCCCGGATGGTGGCCGAGGGGACGTTCCCCTTCCCCGGCGAGCCGGCCGTGCTGGTCCGGTCGCCGCGGGTGGGTGACGGGCTGTTCCGGCTCGGCAAATCCGGGCGGGTCAGCTACGCCAGCCCGAACGCGCAGTCGGCCTACCGCCGCCTGGGCCTGGCCGCCGACCTGATCGGCGCGGAGCTGGCCTTGGTCACCGCCGGGCTGTGCGCGTCCGATGAGCCGCTGGACGAGTCGCTGATGGTGGTGGCCGCGGGCCGGGCGCCGGGGGCCGCCGAGGTGGACGTGAACGGCTCGGTGGTCCAGCTCCGTGCGATCCCGCTGATCGTCGGCGGGACCAGGACCGGGGCCCTGATCCTGGTCCGGGACGTGACCGAGGTGCGCCACCGCGAGCGCGAGCTGATGACCAAGGACGCGACGATCAGGGAGATCCACCACCGGGTGAAGAACAACCTGCAGACCGTCGCCGCGCTGCTGCGGCTGCAGGCCCGGCGGCTGCAGGCGCCCGAGGCCCGCGCGGCGCTGGATGAGGCGGTCCGCCGGGTCGGGTCGATCGCGGTAGTCCACGAGACCCTGTCTCACGCGCCGGATGAGGTCGTCGACTTCGATGACATCGCGGACCGGGTCGCGATGATGGCCGGGGAGGTGTCGGCGCCCGAGGTCCGGGTGATCCCTAAGATCACCGGCTCCTTCGGGCTGCTGCCGGCCTCGGCGGCCACGCCGCTGGCCATGGTCTTGACCGAGCTGCTGCAGAACGCGCTGCAGCACGGATTTCCGCCCGCCGCGGACGATCAAGGCCTGCTCGAGGTCATCGTGGCGCGCGAGCAGGACCGGCTCAAGGTCACCGTGGCGGACAACGGCGTGGGCCTGCCGGACGGCTTCGACCTGGATTCGGCCACCGGCCTCGGCCTGCAGATCGTGCGTACGCTGGTCGTCAGCGAGCTGGGCGGGCGGCTGCGGATCGTGCCCAGGCCGGGCGGCGGCACCGAGGCGGTCGCCGATATCCCGGTCAGATGCGATTTAAGGGCGCAGGTTCCCCGGCCGATAATACGGCGGGTAATTCCGCGATTACCGTATCGGCTATTACACGTGTTCCCGGGCGCGCAGCCGGATGGTGCGGCGCTTGAGCGCGCGCCGCTCGTCCTCACTCATCCCGCCCCACACTCCCGCGTCCTGCCCGCTGTCGATGGCCCAGTGCAGGCAATCGTCCATTACCGGGCAGCGGCGGCATACCTGTTTGGCTTCCTCGATCTGGAGCAGCGCGGGACCGCTGTTCCCGATAGGGAAGAACAGCTCGGGGTCCACCTCACGGCAGGCGGCTTCATGACGCCAGTCCATGATGTCCACTCCTTCGGGGCGGGTCCGGCCGTTAGCGGATGCGGCCGGCGCAAACTTTATATTGAGCTTGTGAAGTATTTCACGAGCGATTCCGTGTGGTCAGGCGGCTCAAGTTTTCCAGGAACCGCCGTGATGCCTAGCAGAAACCGCCAAGGCCATTTACGGCCCCAGCGCCCTTCGAAGGCGACGCGGTGCCATCCAGGCGATGCAAGCGCATCTGACCTGATGACACGTGCGAGGCGCCCCCGCGCCAGACATCACGTAAAGCCTTTCAACATCGGTTGTCAAGCGCAAGAGGGCGCAGGCTTTCATCTACCCAAATTAATGTCAGATCGATCACATTTTGCTCGCGCCGCGCATCCTACCGTGCCGGCACAACGCGCCAGGTCAGGCCACGACGCGAAGCCCGCGCGGGATGAACTGAAACTTAACTGCTTCGATCTCCCCAAGGTAGTCCCCGTCGACCTGGAAGGCGATTGGCCGGGCCGAGCGGACGATCAGCGACTCCAGCCCGGTCACGGTCAGCAGATTCCGCCCGCGCAGCGAATGGCGCCTGCTGAACATCATCTGGCCCATGGCGCTCAGGATGGTCGTCGCCCGCAGCTTGCGCAGCCCCAGCACGTCCAGGCCCGAGCTGAAATCCGGGTTCGGCACGGGCAGCAGGGCGCGGCCGTGGACGTAGGTCCAGGGCGAGCGGTTGGTCACGGCCGTCATGAACAGGTCGGTGGTGGCCGGCTGGCCGTCGCGCTCCAGCGTGAGAGCGGGCCTGCGGCGGTCCGTGCCCGTGGCCCACTGATGCGCGATGGTCCACGCGAACAGCCCCGGGCTCTCCTTGTGCCCGGCGGCCCGCTTCCGCTCGACCTGCCGCACCACCTCGGCATCCATGCCCAGCCCGGCGCTGAAGGTGAAGTACCGGTCGCCGGCCAGCCCGAGGCCGATGGTGCGGTACCGGCCCGTCTGGATGACATCCCTGATCCGGCCGATCGCCGCCGCCGGGTCGACCGGCAGCCCGAGCGCCCGGGCGAATACGTTGGCTCCTCCGCCCGGTATCACCGCCAGCAGTGGCCCGCCCTCCGGCCCGCCGCCGGGACGCTGGCACATGATCCCGTTGACCGCCTCGTTGACGGCCCCGTCGCCGCCGAGCACGATCACCAGGTCGCCGCGGGCTTGCGCGGCCAGGACCCGGGCGTGGCCGCGATACTGGGTATGTTCTACGTCTAGGTCGACCAGCCCGGCGAGCGAACGGATGGCCAGATCCGTGGTGTTCCCCGTCGTGGTGGTCGCCTGCGGGTTGATGATCAGCAGGCCTCGCACGTGCTCAGGCTAGCCGCCGCCTAAGCTGGAAGCCGGTGCGGCCCCGGATCTCGAGGATAGGTGTGGACATGGCAGCGCGAGCCAACCGAACGGCCGCGGCCAAAGCAGCGGCGCAAAGCAGGCGGACGGCCCCGGCCAAGAAGACCGGCCCGGCCACGAAAACGGCCAGGAAGACGGTCCCAGCGACGCCACCGAGCCAGGCTGACCGGCCCGCGCCCGCCGAGCAAACCGCGCCCGCCGACCGGCCCGCACCAGCCGAGCAAACCGCGCCCGCCCGGGAACCCAGGGCCCTCCGCCTGGCCGCGGCCGCTCAGGGGATCGAGGCCGTGGGCCTGGCCGTCGCGGCCGTCTTCGCCGCCATCTCGACCGCGGACGGGCGGTCGTCGTCGCCCGCGAACGGGGCCGGGCTCACCGTGCTCGTCGTCATCGTGGCCGCCGGGCTCGCGGCGATCGCCGTGGGCCTGGCCAAGGCGCGGCCGTGGAGCCGCGTCCCGGCCGTCCTGACCCAGCTGTGCATCATCATCGCGGCGGTCGCGCTGCTGGACGGCCACCATCCCGAATGGGGCGTGCCCGCCCTGGCCCTCGCGGCCGCCTGCCTGGCCGGCCTGTTCACCCCGGCCAGCCTGCGGGCCCTCAACCGCCCCCCGGGCCAGTCGCCCATCAAGATCGAGTAGCGGCCCTCAGTCCTCCTGGGTCAGCCCGTCCCGGAGCTGGGCCAGCGTGCGGGCCAGCAGCCGGGACACGTGCATCTGCGAGATGCCCAGCTCGGCGGCGATCTGCGACTGGGTCATGTTGCCGAAGAACCGCAGCAGCAGGATCTTCTTCTCCCGCGGCGGCAGCTGCTCGAGCAGCGGCTTGAGCGACTCCCGGTACTCCACGCCCTCGAGCGCCTCATCGACCATGCCGAGCGAGTCGGAGACCGCGGGCGCGTCCTCGTCACCCGAGTCAGGAGCATCCAGCGACACGGTCGAGTAGGCGTTGGCCGACTCGAGCCCTTCCAGGACGTCTTCCTCGCTCATGTGCAGGTGCGAGGCGAGCTCGCTGACCGTCGGCGCCCGCCCCTCGCGCTGGGCCAGCTCGCCGATGGCCTTGGTCAGCGAGAGCTTGAGCTCCTGCAGGCGGCGCGGGACCCGCACGGCCCAGCCCTTGTCCCGGAAGTGCCGCTTGATCTCACCCACGATGGTGGGCGTGGCGTAGGTGGAGAACTCCACGCCGCGCTCCAGGTCGAACCGGTCGATGGACTTGATCAGCCCGATCGTGGCCACCTGGGTCAGATCGTCGAGCCATTCGCCGCGGTTGCGGAACCGGCGAGCCAGGTACTCCACCAGCGGCAGGTGCAGCTCGACCAGGTGGCCCCTGATCCTGGTCCGCTCCGGATCGCCCGCGGGGAGCTCGGCGAGCCGCTCGAACAGCTCCCGGGCCCGGGCCCGGTCCGGCGATGAATGCTCGACCCGCAGGCTCGCCTGCGCCCGGGACGCCTCGGCCCGGACCGCATCGGCCTCGACCGCATCGGCCTCGACCGTGTCGAGTTCCTCGGTCACCTGGACCTCGAATTCGCTGCTCACCCGGACCTCAGGGTTTCCCGGCGCTTGCGCAGCACGATGGCCACCGTCCCGCCCGGTCCCAGGCGGGAGTCGACGGTCCCGGCCAGGGCGGACAGCACGGTCCAGGAGAAGGTGTCCCTGGCCGGCCTGACGGGCTCGGCGGCGGTCACGGATACGGTGATGGTCATCTCCTCGGCACCCAGGTCGAAGGCGCATATCAGGTCGGTCCCGGGAATCGCCTGGGACAGCAGCATCGCGCACGCCTCGTCCACCGCGATGCGCAGGTCCTCGATCTCGTCCAACGTGAAGTCAAGCCTCGCCGCCAGGCCCGCGGTGGCCGTCCGGAGCACGGAGAGGTAGGCGCCCTCGGCGGGCAGGCAGACGCGCACGTGATCTCTGATCTCGCGTTCAGCCCGCGCCGGGCCCCGCTCGCGCTGACCCGGCACAGGTCCGTACTGCGTCGCCGCGGCGGTATCTTCGGTCACGTCTCTCCTCCGGGAGGTCATCGGCAAGCCACCCATCTGAATTGAACTTACCGCGCCCGGCGCGTACCGGGAAAATCGCCGCGCCGTCCCGATATCACCCTGCGTGACCTAGCTCCGCCGCCCCCCGGGCCCCGGACGCAATGAAACCCGGGGCACGGCCCCGGGTCTCATCACGCGGTATGGCGCAGCACGCCGGTCAGGCCTGCTTGGTCTCCCAGAAGATCTTGCTGATCTCCTCGATCTTGCCCAGCAGCTCGTCCCCGGTCGAGGGGTTCGAGCTGCCCTTGGTGCCGGCCGCGCCGGCCAGCTTGGTGGCCTCGTTGAACAGCGTGTGCAGCTGCGGGTACTTCTCGAAGTGCGGCGGCTTGAAGTAGTCGGTCCACAGCACCCAGAGGTGATGCTTGACCAGCTCGGAACGCTGTTCCTTGATGATCAGGCAGCGGGCCCGGAACTCGGGGTCCGTGTTCTGCTGGTATTTCTCCTCGATGGCCTTGACCGATTCCGCCTCGATCCTGGCCTGCGCCGGGTCATAGATCCCGCACGGCAGGTCGCAGTGGGCGTACGCGGTGGCCTTCGGCTCGAGCAGGCGGGTGAGCAGCCTCATCGATTCCCTTTCTCCGGCTGGTACCTTGCAGGTCCGACACTACCCCTGCGCCTGGTCTTGACACCCGGAGGGATGCGTGCACTGGCCCGTTATGCGCGTCGCGGTCGCCGAACGCTCCATGGAGCCCGCTCTTCGTCCCGGTGACTGGCTCCTGGTCCGGCGCACCCGCCGGATCCGCGCCGGCCAGATCGTGCTGGCCCGCCACCCCGGCCGCCCGGACATGCTCATCGTCAAGCGGGCCGGGCGCCGGGTCGGCGGCGGCTGGTGGCTGGAATCGGATAACCCGGACGCGGGCGCCGTGGACAGCCGCCGCTTCGGGCCCGTGCCCGGCGCGCTCATCCAGGGCCGGGTCCTGATGCGTTACTGGCGCCGTCGCCCCGGCTGAGGGTCCGTATCCTTCCGGCTGGCGGGGTACTGGGCTCAGTGGTGCAGCCCGGTGTCCGGCAGCTCGTCCTGCCCGCTCTGCGCGGCCACCAGGGCCAGCGTCTCCTCACGCGGCAGGGCGGTGAACAGCGCCCAGTAGTAGATGACCAGGCTGAAGCCCGCCACCACCAGGAAGTCCCACCAGAACGGGATCCGGAAGGTGTTGATCGGCGGCGCGCCGCCGGTGCCCTTGAGCGGGTACTGGCCCATCCAGGAGATGATGCCGAAGCCGATCAGGTAAAACGGCAGCCACGTCGCGGACTTCCAGTCCAGCGGCGGCCGCTGGCGGTCGAACGCCATGGAGATGCCGATCAGGATGTAGCCGACCACGATGCAGGCGCCGAGCTTCCACACCACGACGAAGCCCGACCAGTAGATGAGCATGTTGGCGATGATGAAGGCGAGCGGCGAAACGACGCTGGCCCAGGGCATCCGGTAGGGCCTGGGCACGTCAGGCAGCTTCCTGCGGAAGTCACCCAGGGACAGCGGCGCGCCCGCGTACATGAGCACGCTCGCCCCGGTGACGAGGCCGACCAGCGTCTTCCAGCTCGGGAACGGCAGCAGGAAGAACAGGCCGAAGACGAACGCCATGATCAGGCTGAACCAGGGCACGCCGTTCCGGTCGACCCACGCGAAGGGCTGCGGGTAGTACCTGTTCCTGGCCAGGCCGTAGCCGACCCGCGAGGTGGAGGTCTGGTAGATCAGGCCGGTGCCGAACGGGGAGACGAACGCGTCGATGTGCAGGATCGTCGCCCAGAAGCCGAGCCCGGCCAGGCCGGCCACGGCGGCGAACGGGTAGATGAGCACCGGGTTGGTCGACGGGATGCCCTGGAAGCCGTGGGTCAGCAGGCTGGACGGCGTGGCGCCGATGATGACGACCTGCAGCAGGCAGTAGATGATCGTGCCGAGCAGGACCGCGATGATGATCGCGCGCGGCAGGTTCTTGCCCGGGTTCTTGATCTCGCCCGCGAGCTGGTCGGCCTGCTCGAAGCCGAGGTAGGAGAACACGATGCCGGCGGTGGGGATGGCGGCGAAGATGGACTTCCAGCCGAACGGGTTGAACCCGCCGCCGCCGGGGTTGAAGTTGCCCGCGTGGAACTTGGTGAACAGCAGGATGATGGTCAGGACCGGGATCGCGACCTTCCACCACGTGATGGTGCTGTTGACCCGCGCAAACGTCCGGACCGCGAGGAAGTTGACCGCGGTGAAGACGGCCATCAGGACGATCGTCCACAGGAAGCCGCTGGTCGTGGATACGCCCTTATCCGCGTTGTACAGCCCATGCCAGTAGTACGAGGCGTACTGCATCACCGCGAAACACTCGATCGGCGCGACCGTGACCGCCTGCAGCCAGGAGAAGAAGCCGAACGAGGCACCCGCCACGGAGCCGTACGCCAGGTGCGGGAACCGGGCCGTCCCGCCCGCGATCGGGTACATCGCGCCGAGCTCGGCGTGCAGCAGCGCCAGGATGATGACGCACGCACCGCCGATGAGCCAGCCGTAGATGACCGCCGGCCCGGCCAGGACCACGGCGCCCATCGCGGTAAGCAGCCATCCGGAGCCGATAATCGAGGTCTCCGATGCCCAGGTGGCACCGATCAGCCCGATTTCCCGTCGCAGGCCCACATCAGTCGGCCTGGTCTCGCCCACCGTCTCAGATGCCATGATCGATCTCTTTCCCGATCGTGCCGTAGGGCTAGCTGTATGGAGATACCCGCGTGGGTCAGGTGAGTATCCCGTATGCGTCGAGTGAGATCATCGTAGAGATCATCGTGATAGCTGAGAAGTGTTCATCCGGATTCGTTTTGATAACGCAGGTCAAGGCTCTGTTTCCGGGCCTAAAGAGCGGATCGGACCCCATGCCGTCATCGCCCCGACATGTCCTGGAAATAACCCGGTACAATTCAGTGTCGGCTTGTGAAGCCCATCACGATATGCTGCGCCGGCCCACAATATGGAATAGGTGATGCCGCGGCGGATTCTTAGGCTTGGCTGATAACAAGCTCTACGCCGTGGCCTCCGGAGCGGTGGCCTCCGTGGCCGTTATCTCCGTAACCGTGATCTCCGTGGCTGTGATCTGGGCCGTCGGCGCGTCCGGTTCGTCCTCGCCCCGTTTACGGGCCCGGAACGCGGACACGTTGGCCCGGTTCATGCAGCGATCTGAGCAGTACCGGCGGGTGTTGCTCGTGCTGCCGTCGATGAACACGCCCCGGCAGCCGGCCGCCTGGCAGATGCCGAATCGCTCGATGCCCAGGTCGGTCAGCCGGACCGCCAGCCCCATGGCCGCCCCGGCCGCGTACTTGTCCGCGACCGACCCGCTCTCGGTGTAGTGCACGTGCCAGGGCTGGCCGTCGTGCCCGGACAGCTGCGGGTGAACCGGGTGCTGGATGAGCAGCGCGTTCAGCCGCGCTGCGGCGTCCCCGCCGTCGCCGGCCGCGCACGCCGCGAAGAAGGCCCGGAACTCGCCCCGCAGGTCACGCAGCGCTTCGAGGTCGTTGCGGGTCATTCCGGCGCTGAGGTGCTCCCGGTCGGCGAGCAGGGCGCGCAACCCGTCCAGGTTGGCCAGCCGGTCGCCGTCCTCGCCCCCGCCACTCGTGTTGACGAGCCGTACCGCGAGTTCGGCGTAAGAGTTGAGATCCACGGACGGGTCCCCTGGCTGAGGAAAAAGTCGGTGTGTAATGGCCTGGTGCCGATACTGAGTATTACACACTGTTGGCCCCCCGGGGGGCTGCCGCGCGCGGACCGTCCTCGGTAGGGTAGTGAGCGTGTTCGCTGCAACTGCTGCGCGTATCAGCGCTGATAATCCGCTGTCCGGCCTGGAGCTGGGCGAGCGGCCCGACCCGGCGGCCCCGGACGGATGGGTGCCGGTGCGGGTCAAGGCGGCGGCGCTCAACCACCATGACGTGTGGACGCTGCGCGGGGTGGGCATCTCCGCGGACCGCCTGCCGATTGTGCTTGGCTGTGACGCGGCCGGGGTGGACCCGGACGGGAACGAGGTCATCGTGCACGCGGTGCTCGGCGATCCGGACGCGGGCGGCGGAGATGAGACGCTCGATCCGCGCCGGTCGCTGCTGTCCGAGCGATACGACGGCACCTTCGCCGGGCTGGTGGCGGTCCCGCGGCGCAATCTGGTCGCCAAGCCCGCCGCGCTGTCCTTCGAGGAGGCGGCCTGCCTGCCGACGGCCTACCTGACCGCCTACCGGATGCTGTTCGAGAAGGCCGGGGTGCAGCCTGGCGCGACCGTGCTGGTGCAGGGCGCGGGCGGCGGGGTGGCCACCGCGCTGATCCTGCTCGGCCGCGCCGCGGGCTACCGGATCTGGGCGGCCAGCCGCAGCGAGGCCAAGCGCGAGCGCGCGGTCAAGCTCGGCGCCGACCAGGCCTTCGAGGCTGGCGCCCGGCTGCCCGACCGGGTCGATGTGGTCATGGAAAGCGTGGGCCAGGCCACCTGGGCGCACTCGGTCCGCTCCCTCAAGCCCGGCGGCCGGATCGTGATCTGCGGCGCGACCAGCGGAGATGCGCCGCCTGCGGAGCTGACCAGGATCTTCTTCACCCAGCTGTCGGTGAGCCGGTACCACCATGGGCACCGTCGGCCAGCTGGGCCGCCTGGCCCGGTTCTGCGAGCAGACCGGCGTCCGCCCCGTCATCGACCGGGTACTGCCCCTCTGGCAGGCCGCCGACGGCTTCGCGGCCATGATCGCGGGCGACCTGTTCGGCAAGGTCGTCTTCCAGCCCTGACCGCCCGGGAGCGGGCCCCCCGTTCCCGGCTCAGGCCGGGGAGTCCTTGGTGTCGGCTCCCGGCGCGGTCGGCGCTTCAGGCTCGGCGCCACCATGCTGGGCGTCATCATGCTGGGCACTGGCCGAGTCGCCGCCCGCTTCCGGCCCGGAGCCGAAGATCTCGGTCTTGACTCGCTCGAGCGCCTCTTCCAGGATCGTGCGCAGATCGGTGATGACGTTCTCGCCGGCGGCGCTCGACTGCATGGCCAGCTTCCGCAGGTCGGCAGTGAACTGGACGGCCACCCGCTCCAGGTCCTTCAGGGTCCCGAAGTCCAGCGCGCCGGTCCAGCCGCGCCGCCCGCGCCGCCCGGGCCAGTCCGTCCAGCTGGGGCGTCCGGTCCAGCCCTGGCTGTCCCAGCCTTCCCAGTTCTGCTCGGCGCCGGTGAACCGCGCGCCCGCCTCCTCGCCGATCCGGTCCCGGAATCCGCCGGTCCCGGCCGTCCCCGCCGATTCCTCACGGACCCGCTGCGCTTCCTCCCGCAGCCAGCGCGCATGCTCGCGCACCCGCCGCGCCGCGTCCTGCCCAGGCGCCTCGCCGGCCCCCAAAGCCCCCGCAGCCCCTGAAGCCCCCGCAGCACCCGAAGTCCCCGCAGCACCCGAAGTTTCCGCCGCACCCGACGTCGCTGCCGCCCCCGGCTGGTCCGCTCCGGGCTCGTCGGTGGCCGCCATCCAGGGATCCTCGCGCGCCTGCCCGGCCCCGGCCTGCTCCTCCGCTTCCCGGTGAGTCTGCCGGGCCTGCTTACGCGCCTGCCTGGCTTCCTCCTTGGCCTCGTCCCGGGTCCCCTTGGCCTGCTCGCGGGCCTCCGCGCTCATGTCCCGGGCGGTCCGGCGAGACTCACGGGCCGCCCAGGTCAGCTCCTCGCGCAGGCTGCGCACGGTCTGCCTGACGTCTTCCCTGACCTCGCGGACGATGTCGCTGACCGACGCGGACAGCTCCTCCTCGAGCTCGTCGAGCTCGTCGCTGCGGCTGCGCAGCTCCTCACGGCCGGCCTCGGTGATCCGGTAGACCTTGCGCCCGTCGACCTCGTCGTGCGTGACCAGGCCCTCTTCTTCGAGCCGGGCCAGCCGGGGGTAGATCGTCCCCGGCGAGGGCGAGTACACACCCATGAACCGGTCGCGCAACAGCCGTATGACCTCATAGCCGTGCCTGGGCTCCTCATCGAGGAGCCGCAGCAGGTACAGCCGGAGGCTGCCGTGGCGGAATACCGGACTCAACTGGCCTCGCCTTCTATCTCATTCTCATTATCAGGCTGCGCCGGACCGGTATGGGCCCCCTGCGCCGCCGCCCGCCGTTCGGCGCGCCGCAGCAGCGTCACCCGCCCGGACATGGTGGTGACCGAGATGTGGGCTGAACCGGCGCCCAGGCTACCGCTTACGGCATGGGACGGCCGGCGCCGAGATCGGCATCAGCTCGGTGAACTCGGTGCGGACGCCGCCGGACACCGACTGCAGGTGGACCTGCGCGTCGGAGGCGGCCGGCAGCCTCAGCGTCACCTCGCCGGACACCGTGTTGATGTGCAGGCCGCCGAGCGGGTCCAGGTCGAGGTCCGCGGTCACGTCACCGCTCACGGAGTTCACGTCCAGCCGCTCCAGCCAGCCATCGGCCAGCGCCAGGTCACCGGCCACCGTGCTGAAGTTGAGCTTGCCGTTGATCCCCTGGGCCTCCAGCACCCCGGACACCGTGTGCGCGTCCACCTCGCCGGTCACGCCGTCCAGCGTGATCTCGCCGGACACGCCCTTGACCGACGCCCTGCCCTCCATCCCGCTCAGCACCGCGGTCGCGCTGACCACGCCGACCTGCACCGGGCAGGTGCGGGGGACGGTTAGCGTCACCGTGGCCGAGGGCCGCTGCGGCCGCAGCCATTTCAGCAGGCCCTCCCAGGTCAGGTTCTCGTGGGTGATGGTCAGCACCCCGTCCTCGCACGTCACATCCAGCGGGTCCCCGCTGACGTTGGCCACCGCCAGCGACGGCTTCGCGTCGGTGGCGAGCACGGCCACCGAACCGGCGACGAGCCTGACCCGCAGCGCCGTTACGGCATCGAAGTCCAGGCTGGTCGGAGCCTCAACCGTCCAGTGCGCCATGCGTCCGTCCTTCCCGTGGGCCCGGCTGTTACACCTTAAACGATATATCTCATCTCCCGGAAGTCAAGACATATCGCGAACTGGCCACGAGCCTTGCGGCATGGTGGCCACAACGACGCACCCCCAACGGCATGGCTGGCCCAGCCACGCGCCCCGACGGCATGGTGGCCACCACGACGTCGCTGGCCGGACCGCACGCACCAGTCCACCGGCGCTCGCACCCACGCTCGTTCGGGAAAAGGCCCCTAGCGGTCGTCCTCGTCGTCCAGGCGGGCGAGCCAGCTGGCCAGGCGGTCTATCGCGGTCTCGAAGCCGGGGTTGAGATCGACGAAATCGCGCAGTCGCTCGGCCAGCCAGGCGACGGCCAGCTGCTCCTCGCCCCGCCGGTCCGCCAGCTCCTCGATGCCGCGGTCGGTGTCGTACACGCGCCCTGCCTTATCCCGGTCGCTGCCTTAGCCGACCGCGGCCTGGACGAGCTCGGCGTGGGTGGCCGCGTGATGGGCGGCCGAGCCGGTCGCGGGCGCGGAACTCGCCGGCAGCGACACCACGCCGATCTCGCGCTTCAGCACCCGGGGGAGCTTCAGCGCCATGGTCGGCCAGGCGCCCTGGTTGGCCGGCTCCTCCTGCACCCAGGTGACCGACTCCACCGCGGGGTAGCGGGCCAGCTCGGTGCGCAGCTCGGAGATGGGCAGCGGGTAGAGCCGCTCCACCCGCGCGATCGCGACGTCGGTCGCGCCCACCTGCTGCCGCCGCGCCACCAGGTCGTAGTACACCTTGCCGGAGCACAGCAGGATGCGCCGAACGCCCGCCGGGTCAGCGTCCGCGTCACCGATCAGCGGCCGGAACGACCCGGCGGTGAACTCGCTGGCCGCCGACGTGGCCGCCTTGAGCCGGAGCATGGACTTGGGCGTGAACACGATGAGCGGCTTCTGCCGGCCGGACAGCCCCTGCCAGCGCAGCAGGTGGAAGTAGTTGCCCGGGGTGGTCGGCATCGCCACCGTCATGTTGTCCTGCGCGCACAGGGACAGGAACCGCTCCACCCGCGCGGAGGAGTGGTCCGGGCCCTGGCCGTCGTAGCCGTGCGGCAGCAGCAGCACGACGCCGGAGCGCTGGCCCCACTTCTGCTCGCCCGAGCTGATGAACTCATCAATGATGGTCTGCGCGCCGCCGGCGAAGTCGCCGAACTGGGCTTCCCAGCAGACCAGCGCTTCCGGCCGGGCGACCGAGTAGCCGTACTCGAAGCCCATCGCCGCGAACTCCGACAGCAGCGAGTCGTGCACGAAGAACTTGGCCGGGCCGGAGTCGAGCTGCTTCAGCGGCGTGTACTCCCAGCCGGTCTGCCGGTCGACCAGCACCGCGTGCCGCTGGCCGAACGTCCCGCGCCGGGTGTCCTGGCCGACCAGCCGCACCGGGTGACCGTCGATGACCAGCGAGCCCATGGCCAGCAGCTCGCCGGTGGCCCAGTCGATCGCGTCCTCGGCGACCATGGCGGCGCGCCGGTCCAGCAGCGGCTTCAGCCGCGGGTGGACGGTGAAGTCGGCGGGCAGGTTGACCTGGGTGTCGATGATCCGCTTGACCACCTCGGCGGGCACCGCGGTGGCCACCTGCTGATGGTTGACCGGGCGGTCCTCCGGCTCGGGCCGGCTCACGGTGCCGGGTTCGGGCGGCCGGTTCGCGGCGTCCCTGGTCTCGGTGAAGGCCCGCTCGAGCTGCTGCTGGAAGTCGCGCAGCGCCCCCTCGGCCTCCTCCATGGTGATGTCGCCCCGGGCGATCAGTGACTCGGTGTACACCTTCCGGGTGGAGCGCTTGGCCTCGACCAGGTCGTACATCAGCGGCTGGGTGAAGGACGGGTTGTCGGTCTCGTTGTGCCCCCGCTTGCGGTAGCACATCATGTCGATGACGACGTCCTTCTTGAACGTCTGCCGGTAATCGAAGGCCAGCCGCGCGACCCAGACCACGGCCTCGGGGTCGTCCCCGTTGACGTGGAAGATCGGCGCCTGGATCATCCGGGCCACGTCGGTGGCGTACACGCTGGACCGGGCGTTCTGCGGGGCCGTGGTGAAGCCGACCTGGTTGTTCACGATGATGTGCACGGTGCCGCCGGTCCGGTACCCGCGCAGCAGCGACAGGTTGAGCGTCTCGGCGACCACGCCCTGGCCGGCGAACGCGCCGTCGCCGTGAATGAGCACCGGCAGCACGGTGAAGCCGGGCTCGCCCTTGTCGATCACGTCCTGCTTGGCCCGGACCACGCCCTCCGTCACCGGGTCGCCCGCCTCCAGGTGGCTCGGGTTGGCCACCAGCGAGGTCTTGATCGCCCGCCCGTCGGGGGCGTGGAAGACCCCCTCCGCGCCGAGGTGGTACTTGACGTCGCCGGACCCTTGCACGCTGCCCGGATCCAGGTTGCCCTCGAACTCCTTGAAGATCTGCCCGTAGGACTTGCCGACGATGTTGGCCAGGACGTTCAGCCGGCCACGGTGCGCCATGCCGATGACGGCCTCGTCGAGTTTGGCGTCGGCGGCCTCGGCGAGCACCGCGTCGACCAGCGGGATCAGGGACTCGGCGCCCTCGAGGGAGAACCGGCGCTGGCCGACGTACTTGGTCTGCAGGAACATCTCGAACGCCTCGGCCACGTTCAGCCGGCCCAGGATGTGCATCTGCTCGTCATGGCCGGCCCGCGGGTGCGGGACCTCGATGCGGGCCTGCAGCCAGCGGCGTTCCTCCGGGTCCTGGATGTGCATGTACTCCGAGCCGACGGTGCGGCAGTACGAGTCGCGCAGCACGCCCAGGATGTCCCGCAGCTTCATCTGCCGCTTGCCGCCGAAGCCGCCGGTGGGGAACTCGCGCTCCAGGTCCCACAGGGTCAGCCCGTGCTGGTTGATGTCCAGGTCGGGGTGCTTGCGCTGGGTCACCTCGAGCGGGTTGGTGTCGGCCATCAGGTGCCCGCGCACCCGGTAGGCGTGGATCAGCTCCGTGACCCGGGCGGACCGGTCGATGTCGCCCTCGTGGCCGTAGGCGAAGTCCCGGACCCAGCGGACCGGCTCGTACGGGATGCGCAGCGCGGCGAAGACCTCGTCGTAGAAGCCGTCCTGGCCGAGCAGCAGCTCGTGGATCGTCTTCAGGAACTCCCCGGACTGCGCGCCCTGGATGATCCGGTGGTCGTAGGTCGAGGTGAGCGTGACCGCCTTGCTGATGGCCAGCCGGGCCAGTGTCTCCTCGGAGGCTCCGGCGTACTCGGCCGGGTACTCCATCGCGCCCACGCCGACGATGCAGCCCTGGCCTGCCATCAGCCTCGGCACCGAGTGCACGGTGCCGATGGTGCCCGGGTTGGTGATGCTCGCGGTGGTGCCCTGGAAGTCCTCGACCGTGAGCTTGCCCGCCCGGGCGCGGCGCACGAGGTCCTCATACGTCGTCCAGAACAGGCGGAAGTCCATCTCCTCCGCGGCCTTGATGTTCGGTACCACGAGCTGCCGGGAGCCGTCGGCGGCCTGCAGGTCGATGGCCAGGCCCAGGTTGACGTGCTCGGGCCGGGCGACGGCCGGCTTGCCGCCTTCCTCGGTGTAGGCGTCGTTCATCTCGGGCATCGCCTTCAGCGCCTGGACCACGGCGTACCCGATCAGGTGCGTGAACGAGACCTTGCCGCCGCGGCCGCGCTTGAGGTGGTTGTTGATCACGATCCGGTTGTCGACCAGGAGCTTGGCCGGCACCGAGCGGACGCTGGTGGCGGTGGGCACGGCCAGGCTGGCCGTCATGTTGGCGACGGTGCGCGCGGCGGCGCCGCGCAGCCTGCTGACCTCCGCTCCGGGCCCGGGCGGGGGCGGAGCCTGCGCCGGGGGAGCGGCCTGGGCCGCGGGCGGCGCGGCCTGCGCCGGCGGGGCGGCGGCGGCCGGTGGTGCCTGAGATACGCGCGGCGGCGCGGCCGCGGCCGCGGGCCGGGCGGACCCGTTGGCCTGCGCGGGCGCGGCGGGTGCCGGGCGGGACGCCGAGATGACCGGCTGCGGTCCGGTTCCGTTGGTGAGTGACGGGGTGTAGTCGGCGAAGAAACTCCACCAGGCCCGGTCTACCGAGCTGGGGTCGGCCAGGTAACGCTGATAGAGCTCTTCGACCAGCCATTCGTTGGCCCCGAAGTCGGCCTGGCTCGCGACCTGATCCGGTCCGGCCTCATCCGACTGGACTGCACCATTGACGTGTGTTGATTCAGAAGACACGGCGGACATTGTCCCCCAAGACCCTCTTCCGCAGAAGTAAACCGGTTAGTTGATGTTCCCGTACCAGGCTACCCGCGCGTCGTCAGGTCCGGGCCAGGAAGCCCCCCGCGCTTCCCGCGGCGCACGGCCCCGGGAAGCGGCCCGGCCCGCGCAAGTCCCGGTCAGGCCGCCAGCCCGGCCGGTACGATCGGCGGGAACGGCACGCCCGGACGCCGGGCAGCACGCTTCAGACGCAGGGCAGGGTGACGAGGGACACGACGGGCAATCCTGGGGGCGGCGGCAGCGCGTGGGGTCCTGACGGGCCCGCCGCACGCAGGCGCCCGCGTGCCGCGGGCCAGGCTCCACCGGGCCAGGCTCCACCGGGCCGGGCCGAACCGGCTGAGGCGGGCTGGACCACCGGGCTGACCGGTCCGCGGGGTGCCTCCCCGGTCTGGGAAGGTGAGCCGGGCTTCGAGTTCGACGCCCGGCCCCCCACCGGCGGCCGGGACCCGTTCAGCCCGGGCCTGTTCGGTCCGGATGACTTCGGCGAGATGACTTCGGTGCGGACGACTTCGGTGCGAGCAGCCGGGTGCCACACGGGGAGGCGCACGCTGAATGGAGCGGCCTGATCCGCTCGTTGCGGCCCGCACCGGCCAGGCGCAGCCGGCTCGCCGAGTTCCGCGCCGCGCTCCGGTTCCGGGGGGCGGGGCTGAGGGTCGTCGTCCCGATCCTGACCATGGTCGTGGTCGGGGTGGTCGTGGCGGTCATCGTGGGCGCGAACAACAGCCACCAGGGGCAGGCGCCGCCGGCGACGGCGCTCGGGTTCCCGCCCGCCACCCTGGCGGGCGGCGACTTCACCGCCGCGGCCGGTAACGGCCGTGGCATCACCCAGGTGCTCAGCGGGGTGGCCAGCGACGGCGCCGAGATCGTGGCCGTGGGGTCGCAGCAGGGTGCCCGCATCGCGCGCGCTCAGTTCTTCGTGTCCACCGACGACGGGCGGTCGTGGGCCATGGGAGCGGTCCGCGCGCCCGGCGGCGGACCGCCGCCGCCCGGGTCCGCGGCCCGGTTCGTGGCCGCCGGGCCCGGCGGCTGGCTCGCCATCGGCCCCAAATCGATCTGGACCAGCCCTGACGGCCGGACCTGGACGCTGGCCTCCACCGCCGGGCTGCCGCTGCGGCCCGGCGACCAGATCAGCGTGCTGCAGCGAACGGCGGCTGGCTTCATCGCCGTCGGATCCAACGTGCCCGGCGGCCACCAGGCCGAAGCCACGCCGGTGATCTTCCTGTCCGCCGACGGGCTCAGCTGGCGGCGCCTCGGCGCCGAGCCGCTCGGTCTGGGCCAAGGCGCCGCCCGCCTCGGCCGCGTGCTGAACATCCGGTACGCCGCGGCCTACCAGAACCAGATCCTGATCGCGGGCGACGTGGCCGTCCCGCCGCGCGCCGGGACGGCGCGGGCGCAGGTCACCAGCGCCGCCTGGCTGAGCCGGGACGGCGGCACCACCTGGACGCTGGCCGTCCCGCCCGGCGCGGCCCCGGCCGGGCCCGGCGCCCAGGACCAGATCAGCGGCGTGGCCGCCACCGCGTCCGGATTCGTCCTGGCCCGGCCGGCCACCGCCGCCCGCAAGCCCACCGTGGACGTCTACCGCTCAGCCGACGGCACCCAGTGGACGTTCACCGCCGCCCTGACCACCCCGGCCGGCCTCGCCGCCGACCCAGCCAGCGCCGGCATGGTCAGTGGCGGGCCGGACGGCGCCGTGGTCAGCGGGCAGGCCGGTCAGGCGCTGGTCGCGTTCACGTCCGCGGACGGTGCCTCCTGGCGGCAGACGCCGCCGCTCGGCGCGGCCGCGGCGCAGCAGCTCTCCGGCGTGGCCGTGGCCCAGGGCGGCGCCGTCGTCGCCGCCGGTACGGCCAGCACCGTCCCGGCTAGCACTGTCCCGGCCAGCACTGCCCCGGCCGGCCGCCAGCCGATGCTCACCGTGCTGCTGGCCGCTCCGGCCGCGGCCGCCGGCCAGGTGAACATCGCGGCGATCCCCGGCGCCGACGATCCGCAGCGGGCGGTCAACGACGTCGCGGTGGGGAACGGCGAGCAGGGCCTGCTGGTCGCGGTGGGCAGCGCCAACGGCTATCCCGCCGCCTGGGTCTCGGCGGACGGCGGCAGTACCTGGACCCGGGCGAGCGGCCAGACCCCGGCGGTGCTGGACCGCCCGGGCATCCAGCAGCTGACCGGCGTGACCTACGGCGCCGACGGCTGGCTGGCCGTGGGCGGCGCCTCAGCCTCAGCCTCAGCCTCAGCCTCCGTCGCCGCCTCGGCGCACCCGGTGGTCCTGGCCTCAGGCAACGGCAGCATCTGGACCGCCGCCGACGGCGAGGCGGCCTTCAGCCCGCCCGGCCTGGTCACCGAGCAAGCCGCCGCCGGATCCGCCGCGAGCTATGTCATCGTCGGCTACCAGGTCGTCGCCGGCCGCACCGTCGCGGCGGCCTGGTGGTCCACCGGGCTGACCGGCTGGCACCGCGCGGGCGACGCGGTCTCGGCCACCGGGCCATCCGGCGCCCTGGACGGGCCGGGCGCCAGCCGGCAGATGCGGGCGGTCGACCGCGGCCGGCCACGGGTTCATCGCGGTCGGCGCCGACGGCGACGCGCCGGCCGCCTGGGCCTCCGCGGACGGCGGCCGCACCTGGACGCAGCAGAACGTCCCGCTGCCCGTCGGCGCGGCCCGGGCCGCGCTCACCCAGGTCGCGAGCAACGGCGCGGCCGTGGTCGCGGTCGGCTCCGCGCTCACCACCGACGGCCGGCAACTTCCGTTCGCAGCCAGCTCGTCCGACGGCGGCGCCACCTGGACCGAGGCCGCGCTGCCGGTGCCCGAAGGCCGGGCGTCTGTCACCGCGCTGACCGCGGCCGGCGGCGGGTTCTGGGCCACCGGGACGTTCGGCACCACGCCCGGCCACCAGGACGTGGTGGTATGGAGCTCACCAAGCGGGTCGGCCTGGACCGCGGTCACGCCGGCCGGGCAGGGCCTGGCCGGCCCGGGCATCCAGGCCATCACCACCCTCACCGCGTCCGGGCGCACGCTCACCGGCGTCGGCTTCACCGCCACCCCGGGCGGCGAGCAGCCCGTCTTCTGGCAGTCACCGGTCCGCTAGCTGAAACGGCCGGCTAGCGCAGCGGCCCGCGGACCGCGGCGGGCGGACCGAACACGTCATCCCGGTGGTTGGCCAGGCTCGGCACGCTCGCCCGCACGGTCTCGACCAGGCCCGGGTCGACCTCGGCCACCGTCACCCCGGGCGCCGGCCCGAGATCGAGCCGGACCACGCCGAGCGGGTCGACCAGCAGGCTGCGCCCGACCCCGGTCGCGGCCCGGGTCGGCGGCTCGTCGGGGTCGGGCACCTGCCCGGCCGCCGCCACCCACACGGTGTTCTCGATGGCCCGGGCCCGGACCAGGGTGACCCAGTGGTCCTCTTTGAACAGCCCCGCGGCCCACGCCGCGGGCAGCACGATCAGCTGCGCCCCGGCCGCCGCCAGCGCCCGGGACAGCTCGGCGAACCGCACGTCGTAGCAGATCTCCAGCCCGGCCGGCACCCCCGCGAGCGTGCACACCACCGCGTCGGACCCCGGCGCGACCTGCTGGGACTCCCGGGACCCGAACGCGTCGAACAAGTGCAGCTTCCGGTAGGACGCGATCAGCTCCCCGGCCGCGTCGTAGGCCACCGCGGTGTTGTACACCCGGCCGTCCGGGGCCGGTTCGAATACCCCGGCCACCAGCGCGACCCCGGTGTCCTTGGCCGCCGCGGCCAGCCCGGCGCCGAACGGCCCGTCCAGCGGCTCGGCCGCCGCGCGCAGGTCCGAGCCGAACCTGATCTGGGTCGCCTCGGGGAACACGGCCAGGTCGGCGCCCTGGTCCGCGGCCGAGGCCAGGGCCACCCGGACCCGTTCGGCGTTCACCGCGGGCTTCGAGCTGACCGGTATCTGGCACAACGCGACTCGCATATATAGCAGCCTAACCAGCGCGGCATCAACCGGCGCCGGGCGGGCCGCCCCCAGATCTCCCGAGGCTGAACGGTCCCTCCTTCGAGCACCTCCGCCCCGTTCTCGCGCCATGGTGGGCCTAGCACTACCCCGGTTCGGGGTCGCAGGCCCATGGCCGCCGCCCGTCGCGAAGGCCAGGATGGAGCCAGCCGCACGGGAACGGAAGGGAGGCGGTGGTCATGCTGTTCGCGCTGGTGCTGCTGCTGACGATCGGGTGCATCGCGTTCGTCCTGGCGCGGCCGGGGCCGCCGGGCCCGCGGCCTGATGGCCTGCGGGGGCGCATCAGGGCCCGCGGCTCGGGTCTGCTGCTGCTGCCCGTCGCGATGGCGGCCGCCGTGATGGCCGGCGGGGCTCACGGCCTTATCCCGGCCGAGCTCGGCCTCGCGGTCCTGGCCATCGTCTTGGCCCCGAAGCTGGCCGTCAAGCTGGTGCCCATCGGCGTGCTCGGGCTGGCCGTCTTCGGGCTCATGCTGGCCAGGACGTACCACGACGGGAACACCAGCCAGGTCCAGTACCTGTTCGTCCACGCGGGTCCCGGAGCCTGGGGCTACTGGCCGGTGCTGGCCGAGGCCGGGGTATTGTTCGTGGCCGGCCTGTGGCTGCTGCTGCGGCCGGGCGCGCCGGGCGCGGGGCTGGCCAGGGCGCTGGCCGCCTGGTGGCGTGACCGCCGTCGCGGCGGGATCTCCGCCGCCCACGGGCTGCTCCTGATCCCGGTCGTCGGGCTGGCCATGCAGCTGCTCGGGCCCGGCAACTGGTTCGGCATCCCGGCCGTCGACGGGCTCGACGCGGCCCTCATCGACCTGACCGCGGCCACCGCCGCGCTGGTGCTGATCTTCCGGTCGCGGGCCTGGGCCACGACGGTGGCCGCGGCGGGCCTGCTGGTCCTCGGCGCCTACGGCTGGCTGATCGCGGTGTGCTGGCCCGCGGTGCCCGGCTTCGCGTACGGCGTCTCCGACCTGCGCAACAGCCCGGTGCCGTCCCCGCTCTGGTCGGTCGCCCTGCAGGGATCCGTTCTGCTGGGTCTGGGCCTGTGGCTGGCGCCGCGGGTGATGCGCCATCAGCTGGCCGGCCCGGCCGACCTCGAGCTCGCGGACCGGGCCCGGCAGCTCACCCAGCGGGTGCAGACGCTGACCCGGACCCGCACCATCGCGGTCGACGCCGCGGCCGCCGAGCTGCGCCGGATCGAGCGCGACCTGCACGACGGGGCGCAAGCCCGCATGGTCGCCCTGGGCATGTCCCTGCAGGCCGCCGAGCGGCTGTTCGCCAGCAACCCCGAGGCGGCGCTGGCCCTGGTCACCGAGGCCAAGGAAGCCTCCTCCCGGGCGCTGGCCGACCTGCGGGACCTGGTCCGCGGCATCTACCCGCCGGTGCTCGCCGACCGCGGGCTGGCCGACGCGGTCCGCGCCCTGGCCCTGGACACGCCGCTGCGCACCGAACTCGACATCGCCCTGCCCGGCGAGGTCGACACGCCGGTCGGCGCCGCCGTCTACTTCGCCATTGCCGAGGCGCTGGCCAACGCGGTCCGCCACTCCGGCGCCGGCACCGTCCGGATCCAGCTCACCCACTCCCGCGGCATGCTGCGGGCCGAGGTCACCGACGACGGCGCGGGCGGTGCGGATGCCGCGGCGGGAACCGGGCTGGCCGGAGTGGAGCGCAGGCTCGCGACCTTTGATGGCATCCTGGCCGTGAGCAGCCCGCCGGGCGGGCCGACCATCGTCGTCATCGAGGTACCGTGCGCGTTGTCATCGGCGAAGACCTCTATCTTCTGAGGGAGGGCCTGGTCCGGCTGCTGTCCGCGTACGGCTTCGAGATCGCCGCCGCGGTAGGCAGCGCCCCGGAGCTGCTGGCCGCCCTGGTCACCGAACGTCCGGACGTCGGCATCATCGACGTGCGGCTGCCGCCGACGCATACCGACGACGGCCTCCGCGCCGCCCTGGCCGCACGGGAAAAGGTGCCCGGCCTGCCGGTGCTCGTGCTGTCCCAGTACGTGGAGCAGCTGTACGCCCGTGAGCTGCTCGCCGATCAGGCCGGCGGCGTCGGCTACCTGCTCAAAGACCGGGTGTTCAACGACGAGTCGTTCACCGGCGCGATCCGCGCCGTCGCCGCCGGGGGCACGGTCCTGGACCCCGAGGTGGTGCGCAAGCTGCTCGGCCGGCCATCCCGCGCCGAGCCGCTGGGCCGGCTGACCGCCCGGGAGCGCGAGGTGCTCGCCCTGATGGCCGAGGGCCGGTCCAACGCCGCGATCGGCCAGCGCCTGTTCATCACCGACAAAGCGGTGAGCAAGCACGCCGCGGGCATCTTCGCCAAGCTGGACCTGGCGCCCTCCGACGACGACAACCGCCGCGTGCTCGCCGTGCTGGCCTACCTGGAATCATGACCCGAATGACTGAACACCTCATGGATGACACCTTGCTCCAGGCCGCGGCAGCAGCCCCCGGGTTCATGCCGCCCGCCGAAGGCCTGGCCCTGTTCGACGCGGCCGCCGTCTACGGCGACCACGGGCCGGTGCTGGAGATCGGCAGCTACTGCGGCAAGTCGACGATCTACCTCGCGGCCGGGGCCCGCGCCGCCGGCCAGCTGGTCGTCACCGTCGACCACCACCGCGGCTCGGAGGAGCACCAGCCGGGCTGGGAGTACCACGACCCGGGCCTGGTGGACCCGGGGACCGGCCGCCTGGACACGCTGCCGAGCCTGCGGGCCACCCTGGCCGCCGCCGGGCTGGAGGAGCACGTGATCGTGGTGGTGGGCCGGTCCGCGGCCGTGGCCCGGCTGTGGGGCGCCCCGCTCGGGCTGGTCTTCATCGACGGCGGCCACACCGAGCAGGCCGCGCTCACCGACTACGAGGGCTGGGCCCCCTGGGTCGCCCCCGGCGGCGCGTTGGCTATCCACGACGTGTTCCCCGACCCCGCCGACGGCGGCCAGGCGCCGTACCTGATCTACCGGCGGGCGCTGACCTCAGGCGCCTTCGACGAAGTCCGCGCCGAAGGCTCCCTCCGCCTCCTGGAACGCACCGGCCCGGGCATCTAGCTCACGCCCGCCCTGCCCCCTCCGCCCTGCCGCCCTACCTGCCCGGCCCCGGCCCCCCGAGGTCCCGGAAGATTTCCGCGCCGCCGGATAGGCCCATCAGGGCGTCGGCGGCCAGGACGACCGCGGCTGCGGTCCAGCTCGACCGTTCGGCCGGGAAATGCGCCCGGTTGGCGTACTGCCAGCCGGTCCAGTAGGAACCGTCCGGATGGCGCAGATGCTGGGCGGTGGCGAACACCGCGGCGGCCTGCGCGTGCATGCCGCACGCCGCCAGGGCCAGCACGAGCTCGCAGGTCTCCGCGCCCGTCACCCACGGCTGGTCGCTGACGCACCGCACGCCCAGGCCGGGCACCACGAAGGTGTCCCAGCCCGCGGCCAGCCGCGCGGCCGCGGCCGGCCCGCGCAGCGCGCCGCCCAGCACCGGGTAGTACCAGTCCATGGAGAACCGGCTCTTGTCCGCGAATACCCCGGGCTGAGCCGCCACCAGCTGCGCCAGCCGGTCCGCCGCGAGCTCCCAGTCCGGCTGCGGGTCGTCGGCCAGCTTGGCCAGCGCCACGGCGCAGCGCAGGCCCTGGTGGATGCTGGCGCAGCCGGACAGCAGCGCGTACGTGCCGGGCGTCCCCGCCGCGGTGCGTTCCCAGGCGATCGTCCCCTGCGGCCCGCGCAGCGCAAGCGCCCACTCGACCGCCCGGCGCACCGTCGGCCACATGGCCAGCGCGTGGCTCTCGTCCCCGGTCACCAGGTACTCATGCCAGGCGCCGACGGCGACGTACGCGGCGTGATGGCTCTCCGCGGCCTGATCGGTCACCACGCCGCCGACGCTGGCCCGCGGCCACGACCCGTCGGCCCGCTGCGTGGCCCGCAGCCAGGCGTAGGCTCGCCGGGCCGGCTCGCGCAGCCCGCAGGCGCTCAGCGCCATCGCGCACTCGACGTGGTCCCAGGCGTCGACGTGCCCGTCCGGCCAGGCGAGCGCCCCGGAAGGCTCCTGGGCTCGCGCGATCGACTCGCCCGTCGCGCGCACCTCGGCTTCGGTCAGCGTCGCCCGCTGCGCCCCGGCCCCCTCACCGCTCACCGTGGTGTCCGTCACCGGCGTGTCGTCTGTCACCGGCGCTCCGGCTTGACCGCGTACACGACCAGGCTCTTGCCGACCAGGGGGTTCAGCGCTTGCTCGGCCAGCCGGGTGACGGCCGGCTTGCTCATGATGTCCCAGACCAGCATCCGGTGATAGGCGCTGACCAGCGGGTGCTTGTCGTCGTGCACGCCGACCGCGCACTTCAGCCACCAGTACGGCGAGTGCAGGCCGTGCGCGTAGTGATGCCACCCGACGCGCAGCCCGGCCCGGGCCAGCTTGGCTTCCAGCTCGACCCGAGTGTAAATACGCACGTGCCCCCCCGGGACCTCGTGATACTCGCCGGATAGCGCCCAGCACACCCGTTCGGGCAGCCAGCTCGGCACGGTGACCGCCGCCAGCCCGCCCGGCCGCAGCACGCGCGCGAGCTCGTTCATCGCCCGCTGGTCGTCCAGGACGTGCTCGAGGACCTCAGCCGCGATCACCCGGTCGAACACCTCGTCGCCGAACGGCATGACGGTGGCGTCCCCCGAAATGGCCGTCGCGCCGGCCTGCGGGCCGGCCTCGCCCGCTTCCCGCATCGCGGCCAGCATGCCGTTGACCGGTCCCAGCTCCCCGGGGTCCAGGTCGAACGCGACCACGTTCCCGCCGCGCCGGTACACCTCGAACGAGTGCCGCCCGCCGCCGCAGCCCACGTCGAGCACGCGCTGGCCGGGACGGACCGGGAACCGGCGGAAATCGACGGTCAGCACGCTGTCGTCCCGGTGCGGCCGGCCGACTCGGGTATCCCGCCGCCGGCCTGTCCCCGCGTCTGGCGATACTTCCCCAGCGTCTCGCGATACTGCGCCGCGGTCGCACGGGCCACGGCCGGCCACGCGAACCGCTCGCCGACCCGGCGCAGGGCCCGGTCCGCCAGCGCGGCCCGCTCGGCCGGGGAGTCGTGCAGTCTCCTCAGCACCCCGGCCAGTTCTTCGCTGTCGGCCGGCGTAACCAAGGCCGCGGCGTCCCCGGTCACCTCGGGCAGTGCCCCCGCCCGGCTGGCCACCAGCGGGGTGCCCGAGGCCATGTGCTCGACCGCGGGCAGCGAGAACCCTTCGTACAGGGAGGGCACGACCGCCACCTCCGCGCTGGCCAGCAGGGCGGAGAACGCCTGTTCCTCCAGCCCGTGGGTGAACGTGACCCGGTCGGCCAGGGATAGCTGGGCGGCCAGCCGCTCGGTGGCGGGGGCCGGCTGGCCGACGATGATCAGGTGCACATCCCGGTCGGTGATCAGCTTGGCCACCGCGTGCAGCAGCGTGGCCACCCCCTTGATCGCCACGTCAGCGCTGGCCACGGCGATGATCCGGCCGCGGACCCGCGGGGCCTGCCGGGGCCGGAACACCCGGGTGTCGACGCCCAGCGGGATGACGCGCACCCGATCCGCCGGGATCTTGAAGTCGCGGCAGATGTCCCGCCGGGAGGAGCCCGACACGGTGATCAGCGGCCCGGCCCGGGCGATCTGCCGCGCGACCCTGGCCTGCATCCGGACGAACCCGTACCAGCGGCGCCGGGACAGCCGGCTCAGCGGCCCGAGGTCGGCCAGGTCGATGCGCTTGTCCACGCTGATCGGGTGGTGGATGCTGGCCACCAGCGGCAGCCCGAGCCGCCGGAGGCCGAGCAGCCCGTAGCCGAGGCTCTGGTTGTCGTGTACCACGTCGAAGTCCGCGGCCCGCGCGGCCAGCGCCCGCACCACTCTGAGGCTGAACGTCAGCGGCTCGGGGAACGCGCCGCCCCACATCATGGTCGTCTCGAGCACGTCGGCCCAGTCCCGGTACTCGTGCCAGCGCGGCGTCCGGAATGGGTCGCCGTCCCGGTACAGGTCCAGGCTGGGGATCCGGGTCAGCGCCGGGCCGGGGTCCAGCTCGGGATAGGGCTGGCCGGAGAACACCTCCACGTGGTGCCCGAGCGCGTCCAGCTCCCGGCTCAGGTGGCGGACGTAGACGCCCTGTCCGCCGGAGTGGGGCTTGCTGCGATAGGAGAGCAGCGCGATCCGGAGCGGGCCGTCCGCCGCTACCACGGGCTGATGTCCCGGGACGGCCTGGTCCCGATGCTGGCGTCGAACACCGTGAAAGCATACGGGCGCGCGCCCTGATCTGCCCGCATGCGACACCCCGAACCCGGCGGCGCCGCGCGGACCCCGGCCGAGCTGGCGCGCTCACGGCCGGAGTCCCCGTATCCGCGGCCCGTACCGGCTAGGCGTGTACCGGCTGAAATTCATCCATAAAAAATATCGAATATACCTCTAGATCAGCCCGAAATGTCAGTGGTGCTCGTTAGTCTCGGATTAAGTAACCACCCATGCTCACGCAGCCCGGGAGGTGACCAGCGTCATGTGCACCGCAGCCGTTCCGCCCAGCGCCAGCGAGGCGCTGGAGATGCTGCAAACCCTGCTGGGCGTCCTGGCCGGCCAGGACGCGGCCGAGCTGCCCGATGAGGTGCTCGCTGAGGGCCTGCGGGCGCTGGAGCGGGTCGACGCGGTCGGGGCTGCGCTGCGGGGCCGGTATCTGGAGGCCTTCGACGCCCGCGACGGGCACGTCGCTGATGGACAGCGGACCGCGCGGACGTGGCTGGTGCATTCCACCCGGGTGACTAAGGGGCAGGCGGCGGAGCATAAGGCGGTGCAGGCTCTGGCTCGCCGGCATCCGCTGCTGCTGGCCGCGCTGGCCGAGGGGCACGTGCTGACCAAGTCGGTGGCGTTGCGGGTGGCCAGGTGGACCCGCCGGATCCCGGCGGAGTTCCGTGCCCAGGCCGAGGAGATCGTGGTGGCGGCGGCCCGGGCCGGGGCGGATGAGCAGGCCTTGGCCGCGATCTGCGCGGAGATCCTGTACCGCACCGCGCCGCCGGACCCAGACGATGAGAAGGACAAGGACCTGGACCGGGGCGTGTCGTTCGAGACCACGTTCGACGGGGCCGGGGTCCTGCGCGGTGATCTGACCCCGCAGTGCGCGGCGATGGTGCAGGCGGTGCTGGATGCGCTGTCGGCGCCGTCGGGTGGCGGGGATCTGCGGACCCGGCCGCAGCGTTACCATGACGCGCTGGCTGAGGCGATGCGCCGGCTGCTGGCCTCGGATCTGCTGCCCCGGCGAGCCGGGCAGCCGGTCAAAGCGCTGGTGCATATCTCCTTCGCGGACTTGTGCAAGCTGGACACGGACTCGGCGCTGCAGGACGCCTGGATCGGGGCGTACCGGGCCCGGTGGGCCGCCCGCCGGGCCGCCGCGTCGGTGGCCACCGGTGACGGCGGCGCGTGGCTGGAGGGAGACCAGGCCCGGGCCGTCGCCTGCGACGCGATGATCATCCCCGTGGTCACCGGCGACATCGACGCCGGGGCGGTGGAGGAGCTGATCGCCCTATGCGTCCGCTACCACCGCCTGCGCACCGCCCCCGGCCCGGCCCCCGACAGCCCCAGTCGCCCCGGCCGCCCCGGCAGCGCCAGCCGCGATGGCAGCCCTGGCAGCGACGGCAGCGCTGCCGTCCCGGCCGGGCTGATCGGGAGTGCCGCGGCCCAGGCGGAGCAGGCCGCGCTGGTCACCGCCGCGCTGGCGGAGATGGAACACCAGATCCTGGGCAAGGTCCTGCAGGTCGTCTCCGGCCCGGGCGGGGTCGCGTCTTTCCTGCGCCGCCAGCTGCTCGGCAAGGGCCTGAACGGCCCGTCGCTGCCGCTGGACGTCGGCCAGACCGACGACATTCCCGTGCACCTGCGCCGCCTGGTCGCCCTGCGGGACCAGACCTGCCAGCACCCCGGCGGCTGCGACCAGCCCGCCTCCGGCTGCGAGGCACACCACGTGGTCCACCGCGCCGACGGCGGCAGCACCAGCCTGACCAACCTCAAGGACTACTGCTGGTGGCACCACCACGTCCTGCTCCACCAGCTCGGCTGGACCCTGACCGCCCACCCCGACGGCACCAGCCAGGTCACCAGCCCAGCCGGCAAGATCATCCGCAGCCACACCGCACCACCCCGCCCCGGATAACGACCCCCGGAACAGACGCCTCAGGCGAAACGCCGCCGCAGCCACCAGAAGCAGAACCGGCCAGGATCAGCGTCAGGCCGGCAAAGTTCGGGCCTCAACGGCAGGAAGACCGGTATCGTACGGTTCCGTGCTGGACGGCGAGCTGGTCTTCGTACCGGCCGGGATCCCTCGGCGGGGAGTGTTCGCGCTCTGGGGCAGAGGCTCGGGATCGGCCAAGCTGGAGCTGGTCTTCCCGGGCGGCAGGTACGGCATACGCAAACGCCTGGTGTCGGCCGATCTCATTCCGCTCGCCGAGGCTCTGCCAGCGCTGCTCGCCGCCGACCCCGGTGAGCAACCGGGGCGGGCGATGCGGCCCAGTGTCCGGGTCTGGGCGGCGGCCGCGGCGGCGGGCGTGGGCCTGGTGGCGCGCGGCAGGCTGCTGCCGACCGTCGGCGCCGACGACACCGACGTCTGGCGCGCGGGGCCGCTCGATCCGTCCGATCTCAGCTGGCTGCGCGAGCTGGCCGCGGTGTTCCCGCCCACGGCGCATCCCCTGGCCATCCCGGGGTCGCGCCCGATGCGGCTCCGTTCCCCCGAAGCGCTGATCCGTGACCTGTGGGACGCGATCGCGGACCTGATCGCGCGCTCGCCCGCCGCGCCGCGGACCACCGCTTCGACCGCGTTTGCCGCGGCCGAGCCGACCCGGGTCGGTGATCTGGCTGACTGGCTCGCCGACACCACTGACGGCCTCGCGGCCGGCGCCCGCCTCGGTCTTCGGATCGAGACCGTCCCCGAGGCGCCGGCGCCCGGAGATGACGACGACGCGGTCAACGACGAGGCCTTTTTCGCCGGCCTAGAGGATCACTCCGGTGCGATCGAGGCGCATGGGGCACGACAGGCCGACGGGGAGGACGGAACAGGCCAGGCTGACGCGGCCGGACCGGCGTTCCAGCTGGTCCTGCAGCTGCGGAGCAATGCCGATCCGAGCCTGATCGTCGATGCCGCCGCGCTGTGGAGCCAGCCCGAGACAGTGCTGTCCCGGTTCGGCCCGCAGGCGGAGACGGACCTGCTGCTGGCGCTGCGCCGCGGCGCAGCGATCTGGCCGCCACTGGCCGGGGCGTTGGAGCAAGCGAGCCCCTCGGTGATCGACTTGGACGACGACGCGCTGGCCAGCCTGCTCGGTCCGGCGGCCGAGGAGCTGGCCGGCGCCGGCATCGAGGTGCTGTGGCCGTCCAGCCTGCTGGATGGGGGCCTCAAACTCAGAGCCGTCACTATCCCGCCACCGGGGAAGGTGACGGAGGCCGGCTTCGGGCTCGAGGCACTGCTGGACTTCCGCTGGCAGCTCACGCTCGACGGGGCGCTGCTCGACGCCGACGAGATCGCCGCGCTGGCCGAGGCGAAGCGGCCGCTGATCAGGCTGCGGGGCCGCTGGGTGATGCTCGACCCGGCGCTGCTCGAACGGCTGCGCCGCCCGCCGCGGACCCGGATGCGCGTGTCCGAGGCGCTCGGCGCCGTGTTCGCCGGTTCGGCTGAGATCGACGGCGAGACGGTGACGGTGGTTGCGGAAGGCCCGCTTGCCGACCTGGCCGCTAGGGTCGCGGGCATCGCGTCTTCCCCGGTGCAGGTCGGGTCCCCGCCGGGGCTGGCTGCCACGCTCCGGCCCTACCAGCGGCGCGGCCTGGCCTGGATGGCCGGGATGTGTGAGGCCGGGCTCGGCGGCTGCCTCGCCGACGACATGGGACTGGGCAAGACGATCCAGGTCATCGCGCTGCACCTGCACAGGCGGGAGGCCAAGGCAGGACCCACGCTGGTGGTCTGCCCGGCGTCGCTGCTCGGCACCTGGGAGCGTGAGGTGCGCCGGTTCGCCGCCGACGTCCCGGTTCGCCGCTACCACGGCGGCGGCCGGCACCTGGAGGACCTGGCCGCCGACGAGATGGTCCTGGTCACCTACGGCGTGGTGCGCCGGGACTCGGCCCGGCTCGCGGAGGTGGGCTGGGGACTGGTGGTGGCTGACGAGGCACAGCACGCGAAAAACCCGCTCTCGCGGACGGCACGCGAGCTGCGGGCGGTGCCGGCGCCCGCCAGGATCGCACTGACCGGGACGCCGGTAGAGAACCGGCTGGCCGAGCTGTGGGCGATCCTGGATTGGACCACGCCCGGCCTGCTCGGCCACCTGGAAGCCTTCACCCGCCGGGTCGCGGTCCCGGTCGAACGGTACCGGGACGCGGATGCGACAGCCCGGTTCGCCGCCCTCATCCGGCCCTTCCTGCTGCGGCGGCGGAAGACGGATCCCGGTATCGCGCCGGAACTTCCGCGCAAGACCGAGACGGACCTGTTCGTGCCGCTGACCGCCGAGCAGGTCACGCTGTACGAGGCGATGGTCCGCGAGACGATGGAAGCGATCGAGAAGTCCGAGGGTATCGAGCGGGCCGGCCTGGTGTTCAAGCTGCTGACCGCGCTGAAGCAGATCTGCAACCATCCGGCCCAGTACCTGAAGCAGCCGGGGGCGCTGGACGGCCGGTCCGGGAAGCTGGCCGCGTTCGACGAACTGACCGACCTGATCCTGGCCAGCGGTGAGTCGATGCTCGTCTTCACCCAGTACACGCAGATGGCCACGCTGCTGCAGCAGCATCTTGATGCTCGCGGGATCGGCTCGCTGTTCCTGCACGGCGGGGTTCCGGTGCCGCGCCGGGAGGAGATGGTGGACCGGTTCCAGGCCGGTGACGTGCCGGTGTTCCTGCTGTCCCTCAAAGCTGGCGGCACCGGCCTGAACCTGACCCGCGCGACCCACGTCCTGCACTACGACCGGTGGTGGAACCCGGCGGTGGAGGATCAGGCGACCGACCGGGCGTACCGGATCGGCCAGGACCGCCCCGTCCAGGTCCACCGGCTCATCGCCGAGGGGACGCTCGAGGACCGGATCGCGGCCTTGCTGGAGAAGAAACGCGAGCTTGCCGACGCCGTGATCGGTTCGGGCGAGGGCTGGATCGCCGAGCTATCCGACGCTGAGCTCGCGGAGCTGGTCAGCCTGCGAGCCGCGCCATGAGCGACGGGCGCGGCGGCATGGGCGGGTCGGAGTTCGGCCGGACCTGGTGGGGCCAAGCCTGGCTGGAGGCGCTGGAGCAGCGTGCGCGGCTGGATCCCGACCGGCTGCCGCGGGGTCGCGACTACGCCCGATCAGGCGTCGTCGGCGAGCTGACCCTGGCGCCGGGCGAGGCGCGCGCGCAGGTTCAGGGCCGGAAGACCGAGCCGTACGAGGTCAGGATCAGGGTTCGGCGGTTCACCGACGACGAATGGGAGCGGGTGCTGGCCGCCATCTCTGCCCGGCTCGGTCATGCGGCCGCCCTGCTGGACGGCGAGCTGCCGGCGGAGGTCGCCGAGGACGCGGCCGCCGCCGGGCTCGACCTACTTCCCGGCGGCGGCGAGCTCGGGCCCCGCTGTAGCTGTCCGGACGACGCCGACCCGTGCAAGCACTCGGCGGCGGCCTGCTACCTGATCAGCGATGTGCTGGACGCTGATCCCTTCGCCCTGTTCCTGCTGCGCGGCCGGACCCGGGATCAGGTGTTGGCCGGGATCCGGGCCCGCCGCCGGGGCGTCGCACCCGGTCAGGCGGCCGCGCACGACGGTGCCGGGACACCGTCGGTAGCCCGGACGCGGGTGGCCGATGAGGGCGTGGACGCCAGGACGGCGTTCGGCGCACCGGAGTCCCCAGCGCCGATCCCTGCCATACCACTGCCGCCCGGCCGACCCGGGGCACCCGCCCCGCTTCCTGTCGATCCGCCGCCTTGGCGATCCGGCCTGCGCGAGGACCTCGTGGAACTGGCCGCGGACGCGGCCAGCCGGGCCTGGGAGATGGCGGTGGGCCTGTCCTGCGACGCCGGGCTGAGCCTCGACCCGGACATCGACCTGGCTCGGCGAGCGGCCAGTGCGCTGGGCACACCCGCGTTCGCCGCGCTCGCGGCGCGCACCGGGCTGGGCGAACGGGATCTCGCCCGCCAGGCCCTGGCCTGGCGGCAGGGTGGCCCAGCCGGGCTGGAGTCACTGGGCGCCGGGTGGGATCCGGCCGCGGACGACCCGGACGCCGCGCGGCTGCTGACCGCGGCGGGGGCCGCCCTGTGCGCCAAGACCAATGCGGCGCAGCCCATTGTCGAGGGCAACCGGGTTACCGCGGACCGCATGCAGTTGCGGCTCGGCCGCGACCTGCGCTGGTATCCGTATGCGCGATCCGATGACGACTGGGAGCCGAGCGGCCCCGCTGAGGCCGATCCGGCCCGGGCCCTGGAGGGCCTGTGACGCGTCCGCCGCGGCCGGGACTCACCTGGCCGGGGTGGGGAGCCACGGCCCGTTCGGGCCAAAGAAATTACGAGGGACGCAGAAATACTGACCCGGAAGCGAAGTGTGGTCTCAGCCGGTGGTGACGGCCAGGGCCAGCGGGAGGACGGCGGGGGCGCCGGCCTCCCGGAGCTGCTTGGCCGCGACGGTCATGGTCCAGCCGGTCTCGATGCGGTCGTCGATGAGCAGGAGCGGACCGGTGAGCTGGCTGAGTGCCTCGCGAAGGTCGTCCGGGACGGTGAGCGCGTGCCACAGCGAGCGCAGCCGCTGGGCGCTGTTGTGGCGGCGCGGGCCGGGGCCGTCGGGGCCGGCGTAGCCGAGCGGGCCGAGGTAGGGCAGCCTGCCGACCTGTGCGATCCGCTGGCCGAGGCTCGTAATCAGGACGGGCCTGGTGCGCGACGGCACGGTGACGACGCCGGCCGGGCGCTGGCTCCAGTCCCAGGCGGCCAGGACTTTGATCACGGCGTCGGTGAGCTGGTCCGTGACCGCCCCGTCGGGAGCCTCGTCGGCGAGCAGCGCCCGCAGCGTGGTTCCCCAGCCGACGTCGGTGAGACGGCCGAGCGCGCGGCCCGGCTCGGCCGTACGGTCTGCGGGGATCTTGCCCGAGGCACCGGAGATCCCCAGGTCCTTCATCCCCGGCGGCCACATCCGCCGCGGCTCGACCCCGACGCCGGGGCGGAGCAGCCGCTGCCGGGCTGCGTCCGCGCCGGCCTGCGGGACTTGAAGGTCCGGCTCCCGGCCGGTGCAGTTGTCGCAGCGGCCGCAGCGAGCCGCCTCCGGGTCGTCGAGCTCGCGGCGCAGGTACTCCAGCCGGCAGGCATCGGTGGCCTGGTAGGCCAGCATGGACTGCTGTTCGCGCATCCGCTCCTGAGCAACTCGCTGGTACCGCTCTTGGTCGTAGGTCCACGGCAGGCCGGTGGCCTCCCAGCCGCCGCCGGTGCGGCGCACCGCGCCGTCGACATCGAGCACCTTGAGCATGGATTCCAGCCGGCCCCGGGACAGGTCGACGCGGGTCTCAAGCGCGGCGGTGGACAGCGGCCGGCCCGCTTCGGCGAGCGCGGCGAGCGCGGCCCGGACCTGATGCTCGGGCGGGAACGCGAGCGAGGCGAAGTACGCCCAGATGTCCCGGTCCTCGCGGCCGGGCAGCATGATCACCTCCGCTTTGGCTACGGCCCGGCCCGCCCGTCCGATCTGCTGGTAGTAAGCGACCGGGGACTGCGGGGCACCGAGGTGCACCACGAACCCCAGGTCGGGCTTGTCGAAACCCATCCCAAGCGCGCTGGTCGCCACCAGCGCCTTGACCCGGTTGGCCAGCAGGTCGTCCTCGGCCTGCAGCCGCTGCGCCGCCTCGTCGCGGCCGCTGTACGCGGCGACGTCGATTCCCTGGTCGCGCAGGAACGCCGCCGTCTCGTAGGCCGCGGCGACCGTCAGCGTGTAGATGATCCCGGATCCCGGCCAGCCGCCGTCGGCCAGCCGGGTCGCCAGCCAGGCGAGCCGCTGGTGGGCGGTCGGGAGGCTCACCACCGCGAGGTGCAGCGACTCCCGGTCCAGCGGGCCGCGCAGCACGAGGACGTCGTCTGTGTCTTGGCCCGCGCCGAGTTGCTCGGCGACGTCGCGGGTGACCCGGGCGTTCGCGGTCGCGGTGGTCGCCAGCACCGGGATCCCCGGCGGAAGACCCTGCAGCAGCGTGCGGATCCGCCGGTAGTCGGGGCGGAAGTCGTGGCCCCAGTCGGAGATGCAGTGTGCCTCGTCGATCACGATCAGGCCCGCCGCGGCGGTGAGCTTCGCCAGCACCTGGTCGCGGAAGCCAGGACTGTTCAGGCGTTCGGGGCTGACCAGCAGCACATCCGCCTGGCCGTCCGCGACCTCCGCGTAGACGTGCTCCCACTCCTCGGTGTTGGCGGAGTTGATCGTCCGCGCGTGGATCCCGGCCCGGCCCGCCGCCTCGACCTGGTTGCGCATCAGCGCGAGAAGCGGTGACACGATCACCGTCGGCCCGGCACCGCGCGCCCGCAGCAGCGCGGTCGCGACGAAGTACACCGCCGACTTCCCCCACCCGGTACGCTGCACCACCAGCGCCCGACGGCGGTCGGCGACCAGGGCGCTGATCGCCGTCCACTGGTCCTCGCGCAGCCTTGCGCTCTCGCCGGCCAGCGCACGCAAGTGCCGTTCAGCCTCCTCGCGCAGGCCCTGGTCGTCCTGCTCAGGTACCGGTCGGTCTGTGTCGGCCACGCCTTCATTGCTACCAGGTCGTTACGACATCCGTTGACGGCGAGAGGCGGGACGGACCGTCAGGGAGAGGCGCCGGGAACTTACACCCGTCGATCGGCCGGCGGCTCGCGGGGCATGCGCGCAAGATCCGAAGCGCTGCAGGCGTTCTACCGCGTGCTCAGGCCCGGCGGGCGGCGTCAATCCCGGGCTTGATTTCTACGAGCGTGACCTGGTCCCGCACCCCGAGCAGGCCGGGTCCGCCGACATCGACCTTGAACTGCGCGTCACCGTGAAGAACGGCAGGCCCAGGAGAAGTTGCGTTTGGCTGAGGTGAGGTGCGCGCGGCTTGGGTTTTCTCGGGGGTCTGCCTGCCGCTGGGTCCCAGAGGAGGTCCTGGCGGATTCTCTCTTTGCTGACGTGGAAGACCGCGCCGATCTGGTCGAGGGTGCAGCCGAGTTCTCTGAGCTGGTGAGCGGCGCGTTTGCGGCTGATCCGCGGCGTCTGAAGGTCGAAAGCCGCGCGGGCTTCGTCCAGTGCCTGGTCTCGTTCGGCGGCCGCGCGCCGCGCTTGTGCGGCGGCGGCCGCGGCGCGGTCTGGTGCGTTGTCGTGGTCATCGAGCCAGCCGCGGCCGGCGCTGGTGATGCGCCAGACGATGGCGGGCCGGCCGCGTCCTTTACGCTCGCGGCCCACTCGTTCTACATGCCCGGCTTGCTCGTGCCGGCGCAGAGCCCGGTCGTAGGCGGACAGTAGTCTGCGGCGCCGGCCTGGCTCGGCCAGCAGGCTGGCCAGGGCGGGGGCTGACAGTGGTTCCGGATTCTGCGCCAGTGCTCGCAGGAGCCGCGCAGGCCGGGTTTCTGCTGTTGCCGCGTGGTGTGCGGCCGGGATGGTGACGGTCTGGCTGTCACTCATCGGTTCTCCTTCCTGCCCGGCTGCCGGGTTGGCGTGATGGTGATGGCTGATGGCGGGAGACGCGCCCCGGTTGCTTCTGCCGGAGCCGCCCCGAAACGCTGGCCCGGTGCGCCGGCCTCCCGTCACGTTCCGCATGGGCGGGAGGCCGGCTCGGTGGGGGCTGGGCCGCCGGTGACACCCTGCTTGTGCCGCCGGAGACACCTCGGGAAAGAGCCGGCGGCTGACAGCCCGGCCGGCGGCCCAGCGTCTATCGGGTCATCTCTTCGAGCGCGCGGCGGCTCTGGCTCTTCCCGAAGACCGCGAGCAGGACGCCGGGGACGAGCGCGCACGGGATCGTGACGAAGAGGACCCAGTTCCGCGGGTCGAGGATGACGAACAGCTGCCCGGCGATCAGGACGCCGCCCCAGGCGCCGAGGTGGCCGACACCGTCGGTCCAGCCGGTGCCCAGCGAGCGCATCCGGGTCGGGTAGTTGTTGGGGATGTAGACGTACATGCTCCACAGCCACAAGATGCCGCCGGCGCCAGCGATCAGGAAAAAGGTGACCAGGGCCGTGGTGTTGTGCACCTCGTAGGCGCCCCACCAGCCGCCGGCGAACAAGATGGCGCCGAACAGCTGAACCCACCGGCGCTCGAACCGCTCCCCGAAGAGCGCGTTGATCAGGTACACGGCGGTGGAGACCACCCCGGACCAGGCCGTCAGGGCGAACACGAAGCCGGCGCTGTAGTGGCGGCTGAAGGACAGGAACAAGAACGACTGGCTCGCGGCGCCGTAGACAATGCCGCCGTAGCCGAGCACCATGACCACCAGCAGCAAGATGGTGGCGAACAGGTAGTTCTTGCCGAACACGGCCAGCCAGCTGGTCTTCTCCTCGGCCACCACCTGGTGCGGCGCCAGGTCCGGATCGGCCAGGGCGATGCGGCCGCCCCGGCTGGCCCGGGTCTCCATCCGCTCCACCACCTTGCGGGCCTGGTCCCGGCGTTCGCGGGCCTCCAGCCAGCGCGGCGACTCTGGCATCCGGAAGTACAGCAGCACTGCGATCACGATGTTCAGCCCGGCCAGTAGCCACAGGTATTGCCGGTACTGAAGGGGGAACCAGTAGTGCGGGATGATGCCGGACAGCACGACCAGGAGCAGGAAGATGCAGAGGGCCTGGCAGGGCATCATGATCTTGGGCCGGATGTTCGGGCCCATGATCTCGCTCATGTACACCACGTTGATGGCCAGGAACCCGGCGAACCCGAGGGTGTCCGCGATGGACAGGACGAACAGCGCCGGGTAGCTGGTCACGTACGCGAACGGCCAGATGAATAGCCCGGCCAGGGTCGCGGACAGGATCAGGGTCAGGCGCCGGCCGATCTTGTCGGCGAGCCAGCCGAGGAAGTAGCCGCCGATCAGGATGCTGATCCCGGCCTGCAGGGCGTACAGGACGTCGTACTGGGAGTGGTTGATGACCTTGGCCGGCAGCCAGACGTACGGGTACAGCCTGGCGGCGATCCCGTCGGTCGCTGCCGCGCACGCCCAGCCGACCTGGATGATCAGGCAGATCTCCCAGGCCATGGCGCTCATGGGCAGCCGGTCAACCCGGGCCGCCATCTCGCCGGGAATGACCAGAGTGCCGCCGCCGGCGGCTCCCGAAGTATCTTGTGCCATTGCGGTTCTCCTTGCTGCCATCTAGTTTCGGGGGATGGCGGGGTAAAACGGGGAATTACGGCGTCTGTGCTGCTGATGTCGAGGGTGCCCGGGTCGCAACTGGCGATGCTGGTCATCAAGCGGTGGCGGTCGCCGGTTTTGGCGCAGGCGAAAACATAGGGATGGCGCCGATGCCGTTGCCGTGGCGGGTGACGGCAAAGCTGTATGAAATCCCAGACACATGACCCCTGGTAGCGGCCAGGTTCGCTGGGCTTCAACTGTGTTAATCGGATTTTTGGATTCTCCAGCCAGAATGTCAATACTTTCCCTAGGGGAAATTTCTCCGAAAGGATTACCTCTAGGCAATTGCTTCCCGGCAAATGCGCCTAGGCAATTGATTCTAGGCAATTGCGCCCAGGCAAATGCCCCCGGACAACTAGTCCGGGCGGAGAATGGCCAGCAGCCGATTCCGCTTAACCAAAGTTGATCATGGCTCAGATGTGGTGCAGGATGCCGGGTGTTTTGCCTGCGCATAGTGCGCTCCGGCCGAATCATAGGTGTGCAACAGTCCCCCTCGAATTCCGAATTCCGGATTGTACGGCCCGCCCGTACCGGGAGAGGGCCGCCGCGACGACTAGATGTCCGGGCGGGTCAGGAGCGCCCGGCGGAGTGTCAGCGGGGCCGGTGCGGGGCGCAGGCGGCCGGTTCGAGGGTGACTGGTTCGAGGTGACCTTGTAGCCGAGGGCTCCGAGTCGGCGAATGTGGCCGCGTTTTCGGTGTCCGGGGGTGATGCGGGTGGCGTAGAGCCCGCTGCCGAGCCTGCCAGCGGTACTTCGCTGATAGGCACCAGTTCACGGGCCATGGCGGGGGCGGCTGCGACCAGCCGGCCTCCGGCTGCGAGGCACACCACGTGATCCACCGCCAGGACGGTGGCCCGACCAGCCTGACCGACCTCAAGGACTACTGCTGGCGGCACCACCACGTCATGCTGCACCAGCTCGGTTGGACCCTGACCGCCCACCCCGACGGCACTAGCCAGGTCACCAGCCCGGTCGGCAAGACCATCCGCAGCCGCGCTCCGCCCGGCGGCTAGACCCCGGCTGACCAGCCGGTAGTAGCCCAGCACCACAGCACAGGCGGCTCGCCCGCGCCGCGCCGCCGGGTCAGCCGACCTTGGTCCCGTTCAGCAGCCCGGACGGCACGGTCTTCCCGTTCTTCAGGTCGTTGAACAGCTGGAGGGCCTCGGTGTGGTTCCACAGCACCGCATCGCCCGCGTTGGCCGTCGCGTAGTTGGCGTCGGCGATCGGGACCGTGCCGGTCACCGGATCACGCAGGGCCAGCGCCGCCTGCATCAGGTCGTACAGGTGCGTGCCCTGGTCGACGGAGATCGAGTCCGCGGCCGATGAGCCGAACGGCAGCGCGGTGAATGGGTTGAGGTAGACCCCGGGGCTGGTGGCCTTGTTCAGCAGCGCCTTGAGGAACGCCCGCTGGTCCTGCATCCGCTGCAGGTCCTCCTCGGCGAACGAATGCCGGTCCCGGACGAAGGCCAGCGCCTGATCTCCGTTCAGCGTCTGGCAGCCGGCCTTGAGGTTGACCCCGGAGTCCGTGTCCTTCAGGGCGGACGGCAGGCAGATGTTCACGCCGCCGACGTTGTTCACCACGGTGACCAGCCCGCCGAACCCGATCCCCATGTAGTGGTTGATGCGCAGCCCGGTGACGCTCTCGATGGTCTGGATCAGCAGCGCCGGCCCGCCGAAGCCGAGCGCCGCGTTGATCTTGTTGTAGCCGTGTCCCGGGATCGGCACGTAGGAGTCGCGCGGGATGCTGACCAGCACCGCCTTGCCGGTGCCCATGTGCAGCAGCATCAGCGAGTCGGAGTTGGTCGTGCCGTAGTCGAATCCGACGTGCAGCTGGTCGATCTCCGTCCTGGTGAGGCCCTGGCGGGTGTCCGAGCCGACGATCAGCCAGTTCTGGCCGGCCGACGTTACGGCGGAGGCAGGCAGCACGACCGACCGGTTCAGCTTGGAGTCCAGCCAGAAGTACGACCCGACCACCGCGGCCAGCAGGACGACGACGACAAGGCCGACGATCAGCGCGATCCGGCGCCCGCGGCGGCCCGGCTGGCCCCAGAACCGCCACCGGCGCCCGCTCCGGTAGGGGCCCGGCTCCGCGCGACGCGGCTGCGAAAGCGGCGGCGGCTGCGTCGGCCACCCGGACCGGCTGGCGCTCGGCACCGTAGCCGGCGCCTCGCCGGGGCCGCCGTCGGCTTGAAATGACCCCTGCTGCCGGGGCGTATTCCGGTACCAGCCGTCCGGCCAGTCGCTCACGATGCGGCCCTCGCGCTTTCCCCTGATGTCTGCCCGCCATTAAAGATAGGCAGCATTCCGAACCGCCTGCGCCATGTACCGAGGCAGGGCCACCAGCCGTAAGGCGTTCGTCACAACGCCCCGGCCGGCGGAAACCACAGGCCAGCGAAAACCCAGGCCAGCGAAAACCAGGCCGCGAAAACCACAGGCCTACCCGATGACGTGACTGACCAGGATGCCGATCAGGTAGGTGATGCCGGCGGCGCAGCCGCCCAGGGCCAGCTGCCGCAGCGCGCCGCGCCAGAACGGCCGGCCGGTCAGCCGGGCCACCATGCCGCCGCCTACCACCGCGGCGACGGCGGCCAGCCCGAGCGCGACACCGAGTACGTCCACGCCGACCAGGTATCCGAGCAGCGGGATCAGCGCCCCGACCGCGAACGAGGCCATCGACGCGCCCGCCGCCACCAGGGGCGACGGCAGCTCGCTGGGGTCGATGCCGAGTTCCTCCAGCACGTGCACGGCCAGCGCCTTCTCCGGTCGCGCCGAGATCTCCGCGGCCGCCTGCCGCGCGGTGGCGGCGCTGACGCCGCGGTCCCGGAGCATGGCGGCCAGCTCGGCCTCCTCCGCGTCGGCGTTGTGCTCGAGCTCGAGCCGTTCCTTGTCGACCTCGGCGTGGATGAGCTCGTTCTGCGAGGAGACGGACACGTACTCCCCGGCCGCCATCGAGCAGGCGCCCGCGGCCAGGCCGGCCAGGCCGGTCAGCACGATGGTGTGCGCCTTCCCGCCGCCGCCGCCGACCCCGGAGATCAGCGATACGTTGGTCACCAGCCCGTCCATGGCCCCGAACACAGCCGGGCGCAGCCACCCGCCCGACACGTCCCGGTGATGGTGACCGTCCTCGTGGTGGACATTGGCCAGCGCTGGCTGGTCGGCCGCCATCTGTACTGCCTTTCCCCGTCTGCGCGCCGCGCCGTGCCCGTGATCGGCGCGCGCCGTGCCCGTGATCAGGCACGGCGCGCCCGAGATCAGCTCTTGGCCGCGTTGTACAGGAACAGGTGCCCGATCGCGGTCGGGTACACACCCGTGACGCCCTGCGCGGTCGCCGTCAGGTAATTGTAGAAGTACCCGAAGATGATCGGTGTCTGGGTGAGCAGCAGGCTCTCGATCTGCCCGGCCAGGCTGCGCTGCGTGGACAGGTCGATGGCCGCGATGTACTTCGCGACCAGGCTGTTGTACTGGGAGTTGTTGAAGTGCGCCGCGTTCCACGGGCCGGTGCCGCTCGTCGCGTTGGTTGTCACCAGCGGGGCGGTCAGGAACACGTTCGGCACGCTGCGATGCCCGTAGTCGACCAGGCTCATCGTGGCGTCGAGCCAGTCGGAGTTCCCGAACGTGGCCTTCCCGTAGTAGGCCGACGAGCTCTCGACCTTCAGGTTGATCTTCACGCCGATCTGCGCCGCGGACTGCACCACGATCTGGGCGTAGTCGGGGATCTCAAGCAGATCCTCGGTGATGAGCTGAGTGGAGAACCCGGACGGGTGGCCCGCCGCGGACAGCAGCGACTTGGCCTGGCTGAGGTTCTGCACGCGCTGCGGCACGCTGGTGTTGGTAGACGGGAACACGGGCGCGAACGGGCTGTCGTTGCCGAGGTCGGCAAAGCCCTTGAACAGCGCGGTGACGATCTGCGGCCGGTTGAGGGTCAGCGCGATCGCCTGGCGTACCCGCGGGTCGGTGAACGGGGCCTGGTCGTTGCGCATCGACAGCTCGCGGTGCGCGCTGGACTTCAGCTTGATGACGTTGTAACCGCCGCTGAGCAGGGCCTCCCCGCCGGACACGGCGAACTGCCCGAGGACGTCGATGCTCCCGCCGGTCAGCGCGAGGACCGATGCGGACGCGGTGTCGTAGAACGTGAACTGGGTCTGCGACGGCAGCGCCTTGGTGCCCCAGTAGGACTCGTTGCGGGTGAAGGTCGCGCCCACCTTCGGCGTGTAGGAGCCGAGCACGAACGGCCCGGTGCCGACGAACGTGCTCTGCCAGTTAGCCGGGTTGTAGTTGTTCGGGATGATGATCATGTTGTAGTTGTCGGAGGAGGTCAGGTACGGGAAGTTCCCGTTGGGTGCCTCCAGGTGGAAGGCCACCGTGTAGTCGTCGACCTGCTGCACCCCCGACGGCGTGAGGACCCCGGCGAACGCGGACAGCGCGTTTGACGAGCCGGTCGGGTTGGTCTGCAGCTTGTAGGTGTAGACCACGTCGGCCGCGGTCAGCGGGCTGCCGTTGTGGAACTTGACCCCCTGGCGGATCTTGAACGTCCAGACGGTCGCGGCGGAGTTCGCCGACCAGCTGGTGGCGAGCACGGGGGTCAGATTCAGCGTCTGCCCGGACAGGCACAGGTACTCGCCGGTCTGCGCGAGCATGTCCAGGCCGCCCTGGTCGGCCACGGTCACCGGGTTGATCGCCGCGGTCGGCACGGTGATGCCGGCCCTGATCACCGCGCCGGCCGCACCGGTGGCCGTGGCGGTCGAGCTGCTCGTGGACGAGGTCGACGACGACGAGCTGCTGCTGCAGGCCGCGATGATCGACCCGAGCAGCGGCACCGAGATGCCGAGGACCGTGCCGCGGCGGACGAAGTCGCGGCGGGACAGCCGTCCCGCGGCGAACTCGTCGATGACGTGGTTAGCGATATCACCCTGGCCCTCGCGCAGGCGCGCGAGCCGACGGTGGTCGATACTCCGTGTCACAGGAGCCTCCCTGCTTCCTTTATGAGTCCGGGCCATCCCCGGCCCGGTGTTGGTTATCGCCCGGTGTACAGCTGCAGCGGCTGCTCGCTAGCCGCTTCCTGACGCACCTTCCTGGTGGGAAGGGGTGGATTCAGTTCGCTGGAGTTCCCGCAGTTCAGCGAGCGGGATGTGGCAGCGGATCTGGTGACCCGGTTCTTCCTCGAGCAGCGGGGGCTCGGTGGATTCGCAGATGCCCGTGGTCAGCCGCCGCGGGCACCTGGTGTGGAACACGCAGCCGGTCGGCGGGTCGGCCGCGGACGGTATCTCGCCCGTCAGCCGGATCCGCGCGGGACGCCGGCCGTCGAGCGAGGGCACGGCCGAGAACAACGCCTCGGTGTACGGGTGATGCGGTCCGGCGAAGACCGTCTCGGACGGCCCCACTTCCATCACCCGGCCGAGGTAGAGCACCACGATCCGGTCCGACAGGTACCGGACCAGGCCCAGGTCGTGCGAGATGAACAGGTAGGTGACCCGCTCCGCTTTCTGCAGGTCGGCCAGCAGGTTGAGGATGGCCGCCTGGACCGAGACGTCGAGCGCCGACGTCGGCTCGTCGCAGACCACGATCTCCGGGCCGCTGCCGAACGCGCGCGCGATCGCGACGCGCTGCTTGAGCCCGCCGGACAGCTGGCTCGGGCGCAGCGCCAGGTGCCGGTCCTCCAGCCGTACCGAGGAGATCAGGTCGGACAGCCGTTCGCGCAGCCGCGCGCCCGGAGAGCCCGGCCAGCCGGGCTAGCGGGCGGCTGATCAGGGCCCGGACCGTATGCCGCCGGTTGAGGGCCGAGTCCGGGTTCTGGAACACGATCTGCAGCGCCCGCAGGGTCTCCCGCGGCCGCCGCCGTGCGTCCGGGCTGAGCGGCTTGCCGTGCAGGGTGACGACCGAGCCCTGGTCCGGCGCCGTGAGCCCGAGCAGGACGCGGGCCAGCGTGGTCTTCCCGCTGCCCGACTCGCCCACCAGCCCGAGCGTCTCGCCCGTACGGATCGACAGGTCCACCCCGGCCAGGGCCCGGACCCCGCCCGCGAAGGTCTTGGACAGCCCCTCGATGACCACCAGCGGATCGCCGGTCCCGTTGCCGTCCAGCACGCCGACCGAAGCCGGCGTGGCCCGCGGCAGGTCCGGCGCCTGCTCGTGGAAGAAGCAGCGTGACGTGCGCACCTCGTCGACGCTGAAGAGCGGCGGCTCCGACTCGCGGCAGCGATCGGCGGCCAGCGCGCACCGCGGCGCGAAGATGCAGCCGGTCATGGTGTGACCGGGCGTCGGCAAGAATCCGGGGATGGTGTCCAGCCGGTCGGTGTCCTTGCGCTGCCCCAGCCGCGGCAGGCATCGCAGCAGCCCGACGGTGTACGGGTGCCGGGGTTCCTCGAATACCCGGCGCGCGGGCCCTTCCTCGACCAGCTCGCCCGCGTACAGCACGCCGACCCGGTCGCACATCCGGGCGATCACCGCCAGGTTGTGGCTGATGAACAGCACCGACGTATCGAACTCCTGGCGCAGCGCCGCGACCAGGTCGAGCACCTCGGCCTCGACGGTCGCGTCCAGCGCGGTGGTCGGCTCGTCCAGGATCAGCAGTGACGGCGAGACGGCCAGCGCCATCGCGATGACTACCCGCTGCGCCATCCCGCCGGACAGCTCGTACGGGTAGCGCCGCATGACCAGGCCCGGGTCGGCGATCTGCACCTTGCGCAGCATCTCCTCGGCCGATGCCGTCGCCTCGTCCGAAGACTGCCCGGCGATCCGGAACACCTCGGCGATCTGCCTGCCCGCCCGCAGCGACGGGTTGAGCGCCCGCCCCGGTTCCTGGTAGACCATCGACACCGTGCGGGCCCGCAGGTCGCGCAGCGCCGAGGCGTTCATCGACAGCGGGTCCAGCCCGTTGATGCTGACCGTCCCGGCGCTCACCCGGCCGTTGCTGGGCAGGTAACGCACCAGCGCGAGCGCGACCGTGGACTTGCCGGACCCGGACTCGCCCACCAGCCCGTAGGATTCGCCGCGGCCGATCTGGAACGACACGTCCCGCAGGGCGAGGCGGTCCTCCCCGCGCACCTGGTAGGTGACGTCCAGGTGGGATACGGACAACGCCGCACCCAGGTCGGGCGGGGGCGCCGCGGCCGGGACCGCCACGGCCGGATCGGGCGCCGGGTCGGGGGTCATGAGGCCAGTACCTGCTCTATCGCGTCCGCGATCAGGATCACCGCGACCACCAGCGAGGCGATGGCCAGCGCCGGGAACAGCGTCTGCCACCAGTAGCCGGACACCAGGTTGACGTAGTTGGCCGCGATGTCCGCGCCCCAGTCGGGGGTGGGCGGCGCGATGCCGAAGCCGAGGAAGGACAGCGTGGCCACCGCGAAGACCGCGTAGCTGAGCCGGACGGTGAATTCGACCACGACGGCCGGCATGACGTTGGGCAGGATCTCGCCGAACATCACCCGGCCCGCGTTCTCCCCGAGCAGCCGGGCGGCAGGCACGTAGTCCATGCTCCGCTCGACCAGCACCGCCGCTCGGACCGTCCGTGCGATCAGCGGCGTGAAAACCAGCCCGATGATAATGGTGATCCCCACGACGGAATGGCCGATCGCGACGACGAACAGGAACGCGATGATCACGAACGGCAGCGCCAGGAAAGCCTCCACGAGCCGCCCGACCACCAGGTCGAATTTGCCGCCCAGGTAGCCCATGGCCAGGCCGAGGGCGGTGCCGAGGATGGTGCCGATGATGGTGGCCAGCGGGGTGATGATCAAGATGTCCCTGGCCCCGGTGATGACCCGGGACAGCACGTCGCGGCCCAGCGGGTCGGTGCCGAACCAGTGCGCCGAGGACGGCGCCGCGTTGGCGCTGAGCAGTTGCTGCGCGAGCGGGCTATACGGCGCGAACAGATAGCCGAAGATGGCGCAGACCACCCAGAACAGCAAGATGCCCGCGCCGACCCAGAACGTCGTGCGGCGCACCAGCAGCCGCCACCGGGCCGGCGTGGCCCGGCCCGCGACCGCCACCGCGGCCGCTCCGGTCGGCCCGAGATACCCACCGGTCCGGTCCAGGGAAGCTACCGGATCGGCCGGGCTCGGCCGGCTGCGGGACGGAGGCGCTCATTCCGTTCCCCCGATCCGCAGCCGCGGGTTGAGGAACGTCAGCAGCAAGTCCGCGATGAGCGTGGCCACCACGTAGACCACGCCGATGACCAGGACCCCGGCTTCCAGCATCGGGAAGTCATGGGCCATCGCGGCCTTGTAGATCAGGTTGCCCAGGCCCTGGTAGTTGAACAGCGTCTCCACCACCACCAGCCCGCCGATCAGGTACCCGGTCTGGGTCGCGATCACGGTGATGGTCGGCAGCAGCGAGTTCCGGAGCACGTGCCGGCGGATCACGGTGGATCGCGGCAATCCCTTCAGCACCGCGGTCCGCGTGTAGTCGGAGTTCAGTGCCTCGATGGTCCCCGCCCTGGCCATACGGGAAATGTAACCGAACAAGACGAAAACGAGCGGTATAGCCGGCAAAATAAGGTGCTTGAGCTGGTTCAGGGGGGAGGCGCCCGCCCCGGCCGAGGCGGTGACCGGCAGCCACTTCAGCGTCACGCCGAACACCACGATCAGCACGATGCCGGACACGAACTCGGGCACGCTGGACAGGGAAAGCCCGGTCACCGAGATGGTCCGGTCTATGCCGCGGCCCGACGTACAGCGCGGCGATCACCCCGCCGAAGATGCCGAGCGGCACCACGACCACGAAGGCGAGCACGGCCAGTTTGACCGAATTGATCAGCGCGGCCCTGATGAACGGCTCGACCGCCGTCTGGTAGGCGTACGAGGTGCCGAAATTCCCGTGCAGCAGCCCGCCGAGCCAGCTCAGGTATCGGGTGAGCAGCGGCCGGTCGACCCCGAGCTGGTGGTCCAGCGCCTGCACGGCGCTCTGGGCCGCCAGCGGGCCGAGGGTCGCCCGGCCGGGATCACCGGGGAGGATCTGGCCGGCGAAGAATACGATCAGGCTGAGCAGGAACAGCGTGAGGATCATCAGGCCTAGGCGCCTCAGCAGGAACGCTGCCATCGCTGGCCTCCTCGTTGCCGTTCCGCTCGCGGAACGTTCCAGAGCAGCTGAGCCTAGCTCAGTCAGAGATAGGTGAGCAATCAATGACGATCATGCTCAGCGGAAGTGACCTGACTGTTACGCAAGTGGTGGCGGTGGCCCGGCACGGCGAGGCCGTCGCGCTGGCGCCCGGGGCCACGCGGGCCATGCGGCAGGCCCGTGCGGTCGTCCAGGAGGTCCTGCAGGCCCGGGAGCCGGTCTACGGCCTCACCACCGGCGTCGCCGAGCGCAAGTCGTTCCTGCTCGATCCGGCCCAGCAACGCAGCTTTAACCGCCGCCTGGTCCTCAACCACCGCATCGCCCAGGGCGACGCGGCCCCGGCCGACGTGGTCCGCGGCGCCATGGTCTGCCTGGCCAACAGCTACGCCAAGGGCGTCACCGGCGTCCGTCCCGAGCTGGCCGAGATGATCGTGACGGCACTGAACGAGGGCTTCGCGCCGCCGGTGCGCAGGCTCGGCTCGATCGGCGAGGGTGACCTGGGCCCGATGGCCGACCTCGCGCACGGGCTCATCACCCGCAGCGGCTTCGAGGTGGCCGAGAACGAGGGGCTCGCCCTGGTCAGCAGCAACGCCTTCACCACCGCCTGGGCCTGCATGGCCATCGATGACGCCCGCGTCCTGGTCGACGCCTTCGACGTGGCGGGGGCCCTTGACCTGGAGGCGTTCGGGGCCAACCTGACCTGCCTGCACCCGATCATCGAGCAGACCCGGCCGTTCCCCGGCCTGGCCGCCACCCTGGGACGGCTACGCGACCTGCTGGCGGGCAGCTACCTGTGGCGGCCGGGCGCGGCCAGGTTCCTGCAGGACCCGCTGACCTTCCGCTGCCTCCCGCAGATCCACGGCGCGGCCCGCGACGCGCTGGGCTACGCGCGGACGATCTTGACCCTCGAGCTCAACTCCTCGCAGTCCAACCCGGTCGTCGTCACGGCCGAGCGGCGGATCGTCTCGGTCGGGAACTTCGACATGGGCCCGCTGGCCGCCGCGCTCGACTTCGCCAGGATTGCCCTGGCCCCGGTGGTGACCAGCGCGAACGAACGCGCGGTCAAGCTGCTGCAGGCACCGTTCTCCGGGCTGGCCACGGGCCTGGCCGCCGTCGCCGCCACGCCCGACGACGCGCTGTCCGAGCTGGCCACCTCCGGCCAGGCCATCACCGTCGAGGCCCGGACCCTGGCTCACCCGGTCTCCTACGAGCTGGCCAGCTCGGTCAAGGGCGAGGGCATCGAGGACCGGGCCACGATGGCGCCGCTGTCCGCGCGCCGCCTGGCCGACATGACCCAGCTCTGCGCCCGGGTCGCCGCCATCGAGCTGATCGTCGCGGCCCAGGCCATCGATCTGCGCGCCCTCGCCGGCCCGATGGGCCCAGCCAGCTCGGACAGGGCCAACTCGGACAGGGCACCGGCCGCGCCTACCGGCTGACCCGGGAGCTGGTCCCGTTCACTCAGTCCGACGGCACCGTGCCCGCCGACCTGGAGCCCGTGGTCGAACTCATCACGCGCGGCGACCTGAGCAGCGCCGACGGGTAATATGCCCCATCCGCCTGGATCGCGCCAAAAGTCAGAATTTACCGAACGGTTCCCGACCTGCCCGCACTGAGGAGCGCATCATGAACGTCGGTTTTATCGGGCTCGGCCACATGGGCGCCCCCATGAGCCGCCACGTGCTCGCGGCCGGTCACGACCTGCTCGTCCACGACATCCGGCGGGAGGCGGGCGCCGAGCTGGAGGCGGCCGGCGCGGCGTGGGCGGCCTCGCCGCGCGAGGCCGGCGCGGGCCGCGAGGTGGTGATCACCATGCTGCCCACGGTGGCCAGCGTGGAACAGGTGCTGCTCGGCGCGGACGGGCTGCTGTCCGGGCTGGCCCCCGGCTCGGTCTGGATCGACATGTCCACGTCCGTCCCGGCCGTCGCCGACCGGGTGCGCTCCGTGGCTGAGAAAAACACCGTGGCTGAGAAAAACGCCGTGGCGAGAAAAACGCCGCCGGGCCGGTCCAGATCCTGGACGCCCCGGTCAGCGGCATGGCGGCCGGGGCCAAGGCCGGCACGCTGCAGATCTTCGTGGGCGGCGAGGAGGCCACCTATCACCGTGTCCGCCCGCTGCTGGAGGCCATGGGTGATCCCGAGCGCATCCTGTACGTCGGCGGGCACGGCTCCGGTTACACGGTCAAGCTCATGCTCAACCTGCTGTGGTTCGCGCACCTGGTCGCCACGGCCGAGGTGCTCACCATCGGCACCCGGGCCGGGGTGGACCTGGCCACCCTGCGCCGCTGCCTGCTGGCCAGCCCGGCCGCCAGCAATTTCCTCGAACGCGACGTCCTGTCCGTGCTGCGCGACGGCGACTACGACGAGTCCTTCGCGCTGGCCCTGGCCTGCAAGGACCTCGGCCTGGCCGTCGACCTGGCCGGCCACGTCGGCGTGCCGGCCGAGCTGAGCGCGCTGGTCGAGCAGATCTACCGCCGCGCCCGTGCGCAGTACGGCGACCTCGGCGGCGAGATGCTGCCCATGAAACTCTACGAAGACCTCACCCGCACCCCGCTCCGCCTCCCGCCTGGGGCAAGCTTGTCCCTGTGACGCCTTCGCCCACGCTGATCACGGACAACAGCACGCTGACCACGAAAAACAGCACGCTGATCACGAACATCGGCGAGCTGGTCACCAACGACCCGGACTCCGGCGCCTTCGCCGCGATCCCCGACGCCGCCCTGGTCGTCACCGGCGGCGCCGTGGCCTGGACCGGGCCGGCCGCCCGGGCGCCCGCCGCGGATTCGGTCGTGGACGCCGCCGGCCGGGCCGTGCTGCCCGGGTTCGTCGACTCGCACGCGCACCTGGTTTTCGCGGGGGAGCGCAGCGCCGAGTTCGCGGCCAGGATGGCGGGCCGCCCGTACGCCGCGGGCGGCATCCTCACCACGGTGGCGGCGACGCGGGCGGCGCCGGATGCCGTGCTGCGCGCCAACCTGCGGCGGCTGGCGGCCGAGATGCTCCGGCAGGGCACCACCACGTTCGAGTGCAAGTCCGGCTACGGGCTCACCGTCGGCGACGAGGCACGGGGGCTCGCGCTGGCCGCGGAGATCACCCCCGAGGTCACCTACCTGGGCGCGCACGTGGTGCCGCCGGAGTTCGCCGGCGACGCGGCCGGCTACGTGGACCTGGTCTGCGGCCCGATGCTCGAGGCGTGCGCCCCGCACGCCCGGTGGATTGACGTGTTCTGCGAGCAGGGCGCGTTCGGCGCGGACCAGGCCGCCGCCGTGCTCGCCGCCGGCCGGGCCCGCGGGCTCGGCGCCCGCGTCCACGCCAACCAGCTGGGCCCGGGACCCGGCGTCCGGGTGGCCGCCGAGGCCGGCGCGGCGTCGGCGGACCACTGCACCTACCTGACCGAGGCCGACGTGGCGGCGATCGTGTCCGCCCCGCTGGTCGCGACGCTGCTGCCCGGGGCCGAATTCGCCACCCGGCACCCGTACCCGGACGCCCGGCGGCTGCTGGACGCGGGCGCGGTCGTGGCGCTGGCCACCGACTGCAACCCGGGCTCGTCGTACACGTCCAGCATGGCGTTCTGCATCGCGCTGGCCGTCCGCGAGATGCGGATGACGACCCAGGAGGCGATCTGGGCCGCCACCGCGGGCGGGGCCAGGGCGCTGCGCCGGGCCGACGTGGGCCACCTCGGCGTGGGCGCGAGAGCCGACCTGATCCTGCTGGACGCCCCGTCGCACGCCTACCTGGCCTACCGCCCCGGCGTCCCCATGGTCGCGGCCGTCTGGCAGGCGGGCCGCCTGGCCGCCGGAACGGTCCCCTAGAGGGGCGGCCTGCCGGACATGGTGGATGGGCCGTTGTACAGGTAAGAACTGGTAGAACGGCCCACCCACCAGGGGAAAATCAGGGCTTGCGGGCCACGCCGGCCCACAGGACCGCGGGGCTGGCCGCCTCGATCTCGTTGTCCGGCCGCCATTGCGGGACCCGGACCACGCCGGGTGCGGCCAGCTCGAGCCCGTCGAACAGCGCCGCCACCGCCGCCCGGTCCCGCAGGGTCACCTGCTGCGGCATGGACTCGTTCATGCGCCGCACCATCTCGGCGTGCGGCCCGGCGTCGATGTCGCTGGCCGGGTGCGAGATCGCGATGAAGCTGCCGGGCGCGCACGCGGCCATCAGCGTCTTGACGATGGCGCCGGCCTCGCCGCCGGTGAACTGCAGCACGGTGAGGAGCATGACGGCCACCGGCTGGCTGAAGTCCAGGGTGTCCGCCGCCGCGGCCAGGATCTCCCCGGGCTGGCGCAGGTCGGCGTCGAGGTACGCGCACGCGCCCTGCGGGGCGCTCTTGAGCAGCGCCTTGGCGTGCGATAGCACGATGGGGTCGTTGTCGACGTAAACGATCCGGCTGTCCGGCGCGACCCGCTGGGCGACCTCATGGGTGTTGTCGGCGGTCGGGATCCCGGTCCCGATGTCGAGGAACTGCCTGATGCCCATCTCGCCGGCCAGGAACCGCACCGCCCGGGCCAGGAACGCGCGGTTGGCCCGGACCGAGAACACCAGGTTGGGGTAGGCCTGCAGGGTCCGCTCGCCGAGCTCGCGGTCCGCGGCGAAGTTGTCCTTGCCGCCCAGCCAGTAGTCGTAGACCCGCGCGATGTGCGGGACCCGGGTGTCGAAGTCAGGCATCGCTTGTCAGCCTAGGGCCTAGGTAGCGGCGGCGGAAACGGATCAGCGGCTCACCCAGGTCAGTGACGTACGGGACGTTCGTGACCCGGGCGATGACCAGCAGGTGGTCCCCGGCCGGGCAGACCTGCTCGGCCGAGCACTCCACCGCCGCGAGCCCGCCGTCGGCGATCAGGGCCCCCGACGCCGGGCCGCGCCGGTGCGGCACGTCGCCGAGCATCAGCCGGGCCGCGGGGCGTCCCGCGGCCGCGAACCGGCCGGCCAGCACCCGCTGAGCGGCTCCGAGCAGGACCACCGCGAACCGGGTGACGGGCTCCTCGGCCCGGCCGAACAGTTCCGCCGGATACGACCCGGCCATCAGCGACACCGCCACCAGCGGCGGGTCGTCGGACACCGGGCAGAACGCGCTGACCGTGGCGCCGACGTCATCCCGGCCGTCCGCCACCGTTACCAGCGTGACCCCGGCCGCCCACTCCTCCAGCGCGCCTGCGGCCGCCGGACGAGGCGCCCGGGCCGCGGGCCGTTCGGTCAACTGATGACCCAGGTGCCCGGGAGCATCAGCGGTCCGTACGGCGGGAGGCCGGCGCGGGCCGCCAGCCGCCAGGCCGGGCCCCAGCCCGAATACCCGCCGGACAGGCCGAAATCCAGCCCGGCCGCGGCGGCGGGACGGGACTCGCTGGACTCGGGCGCCCGCAGCTGATCGAGCGGGGTCAGCCGGGGCCAGCCGCGCAGCGGCGCGTCGGCGGGCAGGCCCGCCCGCCGGCGGGCGATCTCGGCCGCGTCCGCCAGCCCGCCGAGCTCGTCGACCAGGCCGTTCGCCGCGGCGTCGGCGCCGGTCCAGACCCGGCCCCGGGCCAGTTCGGCCATCCGCTGGACCGGCATCCGGCGGCCTTCGGCCGCCTTGGCCACGAACTCGGTGTAGACCGCGTCCAGCCACGCATTGATCCGGTCCCACTCGTCCTCGGTGAACGGATGGATGGGCGCGAACATGCGGGCCCGGGCGCCCTCGGCCACCGAATCGGTGGTGATGCCGGCCCGGCCCAGCGCTTCCTCGAACACCGGCTTGCCGATGATCACGCCGATCGACCCGGTGAGCGTGCCGGGCTGGGCCACGATGACGTCGGCCGCCATCGAGATGTAGAACCCGCCGGAGGCGGCCACGTCGCTCATCGACACCACCACCGGCTTGCCGGCCGCGCGGAGCCTGACCACCTCGCGCCAGATCGTGTCGGATGCGACGGCCGAGCCGCCGGGGCTGTTGACCCGCAGCAGCACGGCCCGGACGCGCTCGTCGGACCTGGCCGAACGCAGCGCCGCCGCCACCGTGTCCGAGCCCATGGCGCCGCCGACCGGGCCCCGGCTGCTGCGCCCCTGCCTGATCGGGCCGGACGCGTGGATCAGCGCGACGAAGCGCTCGCGCGGGTTCGGCAGGTGGCGGGCGCGCTGCGCGATCGCGCGCGACTTGGCGTACCGGGCCACGTACTGCAGGACCGCGCCCTGGCCTGACCTCCTTCCGGACGGCCGCGTAGACCTCATCCCGGTAGCCCAGCGCGTCGACCAGGCCCTCGGCCAGCGCGTCGGTGGCCAGGAACGGCCCCTGGTCGAGCAGCGCGCGGGCCTGCGCCGGGGTCTTGCCGCGGCGCTCGGCGATGGCCGCGCTGATCTGCTCGACCACGGAGACCGCCAGGCGTTCGGCGGCCTCGCGGGCCGGCCCGGTGAAGCCGCGTTCGGTCAGCGGATCGGCGGCTGTCTTGTACTCCTGCCGCTTCGCGCTCTGGAAGCCGATGCCGACCTTGGCCAGCGCGTCGTGCAGGAACAGCTGCTCGACCGCCACGCCGGTCAGGCCCACGCTGCCCGAGGGCTGCAGGTAGATCCGGTCGAACGCGGTGGCCAGGTAGTAGGGCAGATTCCCCTGCGTGAACTCGCCGAACGTCTCGGCCCAGGCCACGGTGAGCTTGCCCGACTCGCGGAACCCTTCCACCGCCTCCCGTATCTCCTGTATCCGGGCCAGGCCGATCTGGCCGCCGACCTTGGCCACCAGCGCATGGACCCGGTCGTCGCGGCCGGCGCGGCGCAGGCCGTCGATGATGTCGGGCAGCCTGAGCTTGCGCAGGGACATCACCGCGGCCAGCGGGTCGGTGGCCGGCCCCTCGGGGACGCCGTCGGTGAGATCGAGCTCGAGGATCAGCGGCGCCGTCTGGTGCTGGCCTAGCCTGGAGATGCGGAGCTTGGAGAAGCCGAGCTTCGGGGTATCGGCGACGGGCCAGGGGAGTTTAGCGTCTGCCATGCGGTCAGCTTACGGTGCCAGCGGACACGGGGACGGCGAGCCGCCGGCCACCATCGTCGTGGACGTGGCCAATGTGATGGGGTCTCGCCCGGACGGCTGGTGGCGGGACCGGGCCGGGGCGGCGGTCCGCCTGCACGCGGACCTCGCCCAGCTGGCCGCCAGCGGCCAGCCCGTCCTGCCCCCGGACCCGGACTCGGCCCCGCACCCGGACGCCCTCGGCCCCGAACCCAGACTCGGCCCCGCCGGAATTTGTCATGGTGCTGGAGGGTGCCGCCCGGGCCGCGGCGGGACGGATCGAGCCGGCCGAACGGGTCCGCGTGGTGGTGGCGGACGGCTCGGGCGACGACGCGATCGTGGCGCTGCTGCGTGAGCTGTCCGGCCGGCGCGTGGTGGTGACCGCCGATCGCGAGCTGCGGCGGCGCAGCGCGGCCGCGGGCGCTTCGGCCCAGGGCCCGGGCTGGCTTCTCAGCCAGCTGCCGGCCAGGTGATTGGGCCGCCCGGCCCGTTCAACCGGGCGGCCCCACTCTCCCTCTCGCTCCCGGCGCACTGAGGCCCCGGAGCGAGCATCGTAGCAGGCAGTAGCCCCATTTTTCCCGACTTACCTGGATACCGACAGTTTGGAAAATCCTGGGAGAAGAGGCTTTACTGGGGGCCTGCGCTCATCCGCTGACTACGAGAGGGAAGATGCCCGTGGCTGTGCTGCTCGTTGTCGCGATTATCCTGTTCGTCGGCCTGCTGCTCGTCGCTGACGGCGCGATCAAGGCGGCCAAGCGGGCTGGCCGGCGGCGCGAGGCACGCCGGCGGCTGTCCGCCGCGACGGCCGCGGCCGATGTCGAGCACACGCGGCGCAGATCAGCGGCCGAGGCCAGCGGGGCGCTCACTTCCCTCATGCCCACCATCCACGAGCACGAGCCGCGCCACGTGGACTGAGCCCCCGTGACTGAGACACCGTGAAGGTCGTCGTGCTGTCCGACACGCACGCCCCTCGCCGCTGGCGGGCCTGCCCGCCGCGGGTGGCCGCGGAGCTGCGCGGCGCCGACCTCATCCTGCACGCCGGCGACGTGTGCACGGCCGGGGTGCTGGCCGAACTGGCGCAGTACGCGCCGGTGACGGCCGTGCTCGGGAACAACGACGGCCCGGACGTAGCCGACTGGGGCGCCGCGCCGACCGCCGAGCTCGACCTGGACGGGCTGCGCGTGGCCATGCTGCACGACAGCGGCCCGGCCCCCGGGCGGCTGTCGCGGATGCGCCGCGCGTTCCCCCGCGCGGACCTCGTGGTGTTCGGGCACTCGCACATCCCGCTCGACGAGTCGACCTGCGGCCTGCGGATCTTCAATCCGGGTTCGCCGACCGACCGCCGACGCCAGCCGCACGGCACGCTCGGCCTGCTGCGGATCGAGTCCGGGATGCTGGCCGAGGCCATCATCGTGCCCGTGACCTAGCCGAACGGCCCCGTACGGGGGCACGTCAGGAACCGGGCGCCAGGCCAACAAACAGGGCGCCGGCCAGCGCGAAGCTGGCCGGCGCCCGGAACGCACCGCTAGGCGACCGCTACTCGGTCCACCAGTCCTCTTCGTCCTGCTTGCCGTTGGACCCCTGCTTGCCGTTGGCCTGGGCGGGGGCACCGTTGGTGGCGGGCGCGGGCCGCTGGGCCTGCGCCTGGGTGGGGACCGCAGCCACCGCGGGCACCTGCTGGGCCGGGGCGGCGGACCCGTTGCGGGGTCCTGCGGGGGCCGGCTCGGCGGCGATCGCCGGCTTGGCCGCGACTGCGGCCGCGGCCGCGTCCATGCCCGGCACCTGGCCGCCCAGCAGCTGGCGCACCTGGGCCAGGTGGCTCGCGATGCTGTCCTTCTGCCGGGTGAGGTCGTCGACCTCGCGCTGTGCCGCGGCCCGGCGGCGTTCGGCATCGGACTTGACCTCGGCCAGCAGCTGATCGGCCTGGGCCTTGGCCTGGCTGACGAGCTGGTCGGCGTTCTTCTTGGCGTTGGTGACCAGCTGGCGGGCGTGCTGGTCGGCGTCGCGGCGGGTCTGGTCCGCCTGCGCCGATGCCTTCGTCGCCCGCTGCTCGGCCGTCGAGGCGCGCTGCTCGGCCTCCGAGACCAGCTTCTGCGTGGCGGACTGCGCCGCGGCGAGCCGCTCGGCCTCCTGCCGTTCGGCTTCCTCGCGGCGCGCCGCGAGCTGGATCTCGAACTCGGCCTCGGCCTGGGCCCGCTGGGCCTCGCTCTCCTCCAGGATCCGCTGCGCCTGGCTGCGCATCTCGTCGGCCTGCCGCTTGGAGGTGGTGAGGATCTCATCCCGCTCGCGCTTGGCCGTGGCCTTGAGCTGGGCCACCTCGCGCTCGGTGCTGGTGCGCAGCTTGGCGATGTCACGCTCGGCCGCCGCGCGCTTCTCCGCCACCTCGTGGTCGGCGGTGGCGCGGTGCTTGGCCGCCTCGCGCTCGGTGGTGTTGGTCAGCTCGTCGGCCTCGCGCCGGGCGGTGGTCCTGATCGAGTCGGCCTCGCGCTCGGCCGCGCCGCGCAGGTCGTCGGTCTCGCGCTTGGCGTTCGCGCGCAGCTCGGCGCCCTCGTTCTCGGCGGCGGCGCGCAGCTCGGCCGCGTCGACCTTGGCCGCGGCCTTTATCTCGTTCGCCTCGGATCTCGCCGCCTGGACCAGCTCGGTGGCCTGCTCCTCAGCGAGCCGGAGCAGCTGCTCGATGCGCGCGCCCAGCCCAGAATAGGTCGGGCGTTCCTGCTCCTGGATCTGGCGGTGGGCTTCGGACAGCTCCCGTTTCAGGCTCGTGGTCTGCTCGCGGTGCGTGCGGACTTCGGTTTCTATCTGCCGGATGTGCTCATCGACCTGGTGACGGTCGTAGCCCCGCATCACAGTCGCGAACTCACGCGGTGGGGCCTCTTCGAAGAAGTTGGTGAGCTGGGCGTCAATGTCCGATTGCATATGGCCTAATCCTGCTAGACGTGATGGCGACATGGGGAGATTATCAACGGCGGGTGTCAGCACGCGGGTACGACTCTCGGCCGGTGACAGGCAGACTACTCTCACTTAGGTAGGTTGGCGCGTCCTTCGGAGTTCTCAACTCTAAGCTTCCCGTTAGACCCAGAAGTACCAAATCGGGCGTTTCGGTCGGCCTCGCCGGCCATGGCCGGCGGGTATCGTTGCTGACATGAGCGAACCACGCCAGCCGGTCATCCTCGGCGGCGCGCGGACGCCGGTGGGCCGCCTGCTGGGCTCCCTCGCCAGCAAGTCTGCCAGCGAGCTGGGCGGCACCGCCATCGCGGGGGCCCTGAACCGGGCCGGGATCGGCCCGGAGCAGGTCCAGTACGTGATCATGGGCCATGTGCTGCAGGCCGGAGCCGGGCAGATCACCGCCCGGCAGGCCGCCGTCGCGGCCGGCATCGGCATGGATGTCCCGGCGCTGACCGTCAACAAGGTCTGCCTGTCCGGCCTGGACGCTATCGCGCTCGCTGCGCAGCTGATCACTCTGGGTGAATACGACGTCATCGTGGCGGGCGGCATGGAGTCCATGACGCAGGCCCCGCACCTGCTGCTCGGGTCGCGCTCCGGCTACAAGTACGGCCCGGCCCAGCTTGAGGACTCGATGGCCCTCGACGGCCTGACCGACGCGTTCGACCACCTGTCCATGGGCGAGTCCACCGACCACGCCGCGCGCAGGCTCGGCCTGAGCCGCGAGGAGCAGGACGAGTTCGCCGCCGCCTCCCACCAGCGCGCGGCGGCCGCGGCCAAGAACGGCCTGTTCGCCGACGAGATCGTCCCGGTGCCCGTGGCCAGCAAGGGGGGCGAGCTGTCCGTGACCGAGGACGAGGGCATCCGTCCCGGCACCACGGCCGAGGCGCTGGCCAAGCTGAGGCCCGCCTTCACCGCCGACGGCACGATCACGGCCGCCACCGCGTCGCAGATCTCGGACGGCGCCGCCGCCGTGGTGGTGGCCTCGGCCGAGGCGGCGGCCCGCCTCGGCGGCCGCGTGCTGGCCGAGATCGGCGCGCACGGCAACGTGGCCGGCCCGGACAACTCGCTGCCCTCCCAGCCCTCCAACGCCATCAGGCAGGCCCTGGCCAAGGCCGGGCTCGCCGTCGAGGACCTCGACCTGATCGAGATCAACGAGGCGTTCGCGGCGGTCGCGGTCCAGTCCATGCGCGAGCTCGGCGTGAGCCACGACATCGTGAACGTCAACGGGGGCGCGATCGCGATCGGGCACCCGATCGGGGCTTCGGGCGCCCGGATCGCCTTGCACCTGTGCACCGAACTGAGCCGCCGCGGCGGCGGCCTCGGGGCCGCCGCGCTGTGCGGCGGCGGCGGCCAGGGCGAGGCGCTGCTGCTGCGGGTCCGTGGCTGAGCCCACGGCAGCGGCAAGCGAGCTCGACCGGGCCCGGGCAGGCGATGCCCGCGCCCTGGGGCGGCTGCTCTCGCTGGCCGAGGATGACTCGCCCCGGATCCGTTCGGTTATCAAGGATCTCCTGCCGCTGGCGGGCCAGGCCCGGATCATCGGGCTGACCGGCGCGCCGGGCGTGGGGAAGTCCACCATGACCGGCGCGCTGGTCGGCGCGTTCCGTGCCGCGGGCCGGCGCGTCGCGGTGCTCGCGGTGGACCCCACCTCGCCGTTCACCGGCGGCGCCCTGCTCGGCGACCGGATCCGGATGCAGGAGCACGCCACCGACGATCAGGTGTTCATCAGGTCGATGGCCAGCCGCGGCCACCTCGGCGGCCTGTCCGCCGCGACGCCGCAGGCCATCCGGGTCCTCGACGCGGCCGGCTTCGACCTGATCATCGTCGAGACGGTCGGCGTCGGGCAGGCCGAGGTCGCGGTGGCCTCGCTCGCGGACAGCGTCGTGGTGCTGCTCGCCCCGGGCATGGGCGACGCCGTGCAGGCGGCCAAGGCCGGCATCCTCGAGGTCGCCGATCTGTTCGTCGTCAACAAGGCCGACAAGCCGGACACCCAGCAGGTGGTGCGGGACCTGCGCAACATGATCGCGCTCGGGGACCGGGCCCCGGGCTCCTGGAAGCCGCCGATCATCGCCGCCACGGCCACCAACGGCCCGCGGGACGAGGGCGTCGCCGAGCTGGTCACCCGCCTGGACGCGCACTGGGACTGGCTGGCCGTCCACCGGTGAGCTGCGGGGGCGCCGCCGCGCCCGGGCGCGCGAGGAGATCACCGCGCTGGCCTTCGCCGCGCTGCGGGACGCGCTGACCGCCAGCGGGGTCGATGAGCTGGCGGCCCGGGTGGCGGACGGGACCCTGGACCCGTTCACCGCGGCCGACGACATTCTGGCCCGGCAGCGGACATTAGCGCGGGAGGACTTACGGTATACCCGTGGGTAAGCCGCTTGAGCTGCCGTTCGACCCCATCGACCGGGCGGCCAGGATCTGGGAGGCCAGGTTCGGCCCGTCCTCGTCGATGGCCGCCGTCACCTCGATCATGCGTGCCCAGCAGATCCTCCTGGGCCAGCTCGATGCGCTGCTGCGGCCGCATGAGCTGACGTTCGCGCGCTACGAGGCGCTGGTCCTGCTCACCTTCAGCCGCCGCGGCGCCCTGCCGCTCGGGGTGATCGGCGAGCGGCTCATGGTGCACCCCACCAGCGTCACGAACATCATCAGCCGCCTGGAACGCCAGCACCTGGTGGTCCGCCTGCCCAACCCGGCCGACGGCCGTGGCCGCCTGGCCGAGATCACCCCGGCGGGCCGCGCGGTGGTGAAGCTGGCCACCCAGGATCTGATGGCCGCCGAGTTCATGCTCGGCGGGTACGAGCCAGGCGAGCTGAAGGAGATCTTCGACCTGCTCCGTGGCCTGCGCCTGGCCAACGGCGACTTCATCCCCGAAGCCCCCGAGGCGCTCTAGATCCCCTGGGCCCCAGCCGCCCTAGGGTCCGCTCACCGTGAACGGACGCCAGCTCAGCCCGCCGTCGTAGGTGAACCAGATCGTGCCGGCCGCGGGGTTCGCGGGCAGCGCGATGCCCTGCGCATCGGTCGTCATGCCCACGTAGCCGAACCCGCCCTTGGGCTCCAGACCGTCCAGCGCCGCTGGCTGCCAGGTCGCGCTCCCCGCCGGCCGCACGTCCAGGCCCTGACCGGTGGCCAGGACATAGGCGCCATCCGGGCTGGCCGCCACCGAGGTAGCCCGGCCCGGGGCCGGCCCGGCGCCGGCGTTCTGCCAGCTGATCCCGCCGTCGGCCGAGGTGAAGATGCTCTTGGCCTGGCCGGCCCCCGGGGCGCTTGACGACGCGCAGGCCAGCACCAGGTTCGCCGCGTTCTGCGCGGCGAGCAGCGCACCGGCCGGCTGGCCGCCGGCCAGCGGCGTCCCGACCGGGCACGGGATCTGTGTGACCCGCTGCCACGGCGCGCTGCCGTCCACCGGCCCGGCGTACAGCATCCCGTCCGGCGCCAGCAGGTAGCCGCGGGTGCCGGTGAGCACCAGCGAGGCCGCCCCCGCGGTACCAGCCTTCAGCCCGGACGTCGAGGCGCCCACCGGCGTCCAGTCGTCGGCCGCGGCCGGGCTGGAGTACAGCGTGTAGCTCGTGCACTGGGCGGCGAACGCCGCCCCGCTCCCGGTGCAGGACGCGAACAGCCCGAACGCCCGGTCTCCCACCGTCTCCACGTCGGTCACCCGCAGCCCGGTGGTTCCCAGCCGGGCCCAGGTGTGGCCGCCGTCGTGAGTGGCGAACAGCTCGGGCCCGAACGCCCATCCGTCCGCCCCGTTCAGGAACCTGATCTGGCTCACCCCGGCGGCCCCGTCGGCCGGTCCGGCCAGCGGCGCGGGCACGCCGCTCCAGGTCTTCCCGGCGTCGCCGGTGCGCGCGACCGAGGTGCAGTACGCGGTGGCGCACTGGCCGGGCGTCCCGGCCTGGCCGATCACCCAGCCCGTGTCCGTGCCGATGAAGGTGGCCGACGCGGGCTCGAAGTGGGCGGGCACCGGCGCCGGGGCCGGGCGAGGCGGCCGCCGACGGCAAGGACGACGAGGTGCCGGCCGAGATGGCCGAGGCGGCCGGGGACGAGTGCCCGTTCGCCGCGCCGGTCGCGGTCGCCGGGTTGAGCACCGGCAGGTTGACCACCTGCGGGACGGTGACCGCGGCGGCCACGATCACCGCCGCGGCGCCCGCGGTGATGGCCAGCCGGCGGTACTTGCGCCGCCGCGCCCGCCGCTTGATCAGACCGAACGTTCCCGGCGGCGGGGGCAGCGGCTCGATCCGCCCGTCCAGCCAGGAATCCAGGTCGTCGCGCCGGTCAGCCATCGCGGTCACCCAGCACGCTGCGCAGCCTGGCGCGCGCCGCGAACAGGTCGGCCTTGATCGTGCCCTCGGGCCGGTGCAGCAGCGCCGCGACCTCCCGCAGCGGGAAACCGGCGTAGTAGTGCAGCAGGAAGGGGTCGCGCAGCCGGGCCGGCAGGGACTGGATCAGGTCCCGCACGTCCGCGTCCTGAACCGGGTTGGCCACGGCGTCCCGGTCCGCGCCCGCCGTGACGCTGCGCATGGCCCGGCGTTCCCGCTCGGCCCGGCGCCAGTGGTCGCGTATCAGGTTGGTGGCGATCATGTACAGGTAGCTCTGCGGGCTGTCGACCTTCGTCCACCGGGCCAGTAGCCGGACGAACGCCTCGGCCGCGATCTCGTGCGCGGTGTCGTCGTCATCGACCAGGCGCCGCACCCACCCGGCCAGCTTGGGGTAGGCCGTCCTGAACAGCTCCTCGGCGGCGTCGGTGTCGACATCGGAAGCCGTGGCCACCGGATCTCCCTCGGTGCGGCGCCCGGCGCGCCCGCCGCCCGGCAGCAGGATCATGTCGGGGCCGGTCGGGGCGCTGTCCATAACGCCTGTGTGATACGGCAACGTCTACCACATTTCCCGGAGTTCCAGTTCCGGCCCGGCGCGCCCCCGTGCGTCCGGGCCCCGCTGCACGCACAGGCTGTCCCGCTCCTGCGCTCTATAGAGACGACGCACGAGCCCGCCCGGTTGCGCGGAAACCTTCTCTTTTTCCGAACGGCGTCCTATCGCGTGCAGGCGGTTACACTGAAATTAGTAGGACGTCCTACTAATCACGCCGAGCGAGGATCGATGGACGATTCGGATGCGGGCCGCAGCCGCTGGCAGGAGCGGTATGACCAGGCGGCCAAGCGGGAGGCGGACTTCACCACGCTGTCCGGGCTGGAGGTCGACCCGGTCTACGGGCCGCCGCCCGGCGCCGTCGTGCCGGGCATGGACCGGATCGGCTGGCCGGGGGAGTTCCCGTTCACCCGCGGTCTGTACGCCAGCGGCTACCGGGGCAAGCCGTGGACGATCCGGCAGTTCTCCGGTTTCGGCAACGCCCGGCAGACCAACCAGCGGTACAAGATGCTGCTGCGGGCCGGGGGAGCGGGGCTGTCGGTGGCCTTCGACATGCCGACGCTGATGGGCCGCGATTCCGACGACCCGCGCTCGCTGGGCGAGGTGGGGCACTGCGGGGTGGCCATCGACTCGGCGGCGGACCTGGACGCGCTGTTCGAGGGCATCCCGCTGGCCGGCACCACCACCTCGATGACGATCAGCGGGCCGGCCGTCCCCGTCTTCTGCATGTACCTGGTCGCCGCCGAGCGCCAGGGCGCCAAGCTGTCCGAGCTGGACGGGACGCTGCAGACCGACATCTTCAAGGAGTACATCGCGCAGAAGGAGTGGCTGTTCCCGCCGCAGCCGCACCTGCGGCTGATCGGTGACCTGATGCAGTACTGCGGCGCGCATATCCCCCGGTACAAGCCGCTGTCGGTGTCCGGCTATCACATCAGGGAAGCGGGCTCGACGGCCGCGCAGGAGCTGGCCTTCACCCTGGCCGACGGGTTCGGGTACGTGGAGCTCGGCCTCTCCCGCGGCCTGGACGTGGACCAGTTCGCGCCGGGCCTGTCGTTCTTCTTCGACGCGCACATCGACTTCTTCGAGGAGATCGCGAAGTTCCGCGCCGCCCGGCGGATCTGGGCCCGCTGGCTCCGCGACGTCTACGGCGCTAAGACCGAGCGGGCCCAGTGGCTGCGCTTCCACACCCAGACGGCCGGCGTCTCGCTGACCGCCCAGCAGCCGACCAACAACGTCGTCCGCACCGCCATCGAGGCCATGGCCGCCGTGCTCGGCGGGACCAGCTCGCTGCACACCAACGCCCTGGACGAGGTGCTCGCGCTGCCGGGCGAGGCGGCCGCGGAGACCGCGCTGCGCACCCAGCAGGTCATCATGGAAGAGACCGGCGCCCTCAACGTGGCCGACCCGCTCGGCGGCTCGTGGTACGTGGAGGCGCTCACCGACCGGATGGAGACCGAAGCGGAGGAGATCTTCGCCAAGATCCAGGGGATGAGCCCCGACGGGTCGATGACCGGCGGGATCCTGCAGGGCATCGAGAACGGCTGGTTCACCGGCGAGATCGCCGAGGCTTCGTTTGCCTACCAGCAGCAGCTCGAGAAGGGCGAGAAGAAGATCGTCGGCGTGAACGTCCAGACGGACACCGTCGCCGAGCCGCTGGAGATCCTGCGGATCAGCCCCGAGGTGGAACGGGAGCAGGTGGCCACGCTGGCCCGCCGCCGCGCGCAGCGCGACCAGCCGCGCCGTCGACGCTGCCCTGTCGGCGCTGGTCGCGGCGGCCCGCACCGACGAAAACCTGGTGCCGCCGATGCTGGACGCGGCCCGCGCCGAGGCCACCCTGGGCGAGATCTGCGACGCCCTGCGCGCCGAGTGGGGCTCCTACACCGAGGTCCCCTCCTTCTAACCTGCCTGCTCCCCGGCCCCGCTGTACCTGGAGAAGCCCGGAGACGTCGGCCTAAGAGCTGGCCTGTGCCGGATGAAGCGATTATTCGGCACGTCGCACGTCCCACTGAACCTGGAACCGAGCCCTCCGGGCGGGGTCCACAGCCATGCTGCCCCTGCCGAATATTTGCCCGGACGGGTGCGCAAGGTCCACGGGTGCACGGCGCGCAGATTGCCCTATTCGGGGTGTCCTAGTCCCGTCTGCATCGGTCATCGGCTTCGGGCAGGGCAACTGCGTTCTGCCTGCCACCTAGGCCGCCGTCATCCGCCTGGCGCCGCCGGGAGCTGCGGAAACGTCCGCCTGGTGCTCAGCGCCGTAGTTGCGGTGGGATGCCTCAGGCGCGGAGGGCGGCCTGGGGTCCGGTCGGCGGCCTGGAGCTTGTCGAGGATTCGGGAGACGTGGTTTTGCACGGTCTTCAGGGAGATGCCGAGGGAGCGGGCGATCTGCTGGTTGCTGGCACCCTCGGCCAGCAGGTCAAGGACCTCGCGTTCGCGTGTGGTCAGGTCGTCTGGCCGGGACTGGAAGGCCGGGCCGGACAGCCGCCCGGGAGTCCGGGCCAGGAGCCGGGTGGCGATTCCCGCCCCTCCAGCGCAGCCCCGCCAGGGTTTCCGGGATTTCCCTGAGGAGGTCCGGTCGCCTAAGTCGCGGGCTGGTGGTCGAGCGTGTCCAAGAGGTCACCTAGCCAATACTTGCTCGCGATTACCGCGCCGTTGCGGCTGGCGGTCCAGAGCGCCTGCCCCGGCCCCGGCGGATCAATGATCGTGTCCGGGTGCTGCGCTTCATAGGCGCGGCGGCGGATGACCGGATCATCCCCCGGCTCACCGATGGCCGGATCATCAGCGGCGCGCGCATCCGCCGTGACGGCAGCGAGGGGCCGGGCGGCGGCGAGCATCGCGTCGACCCGGGCGTCGGTCGTGTCGTCGGAGTATCGGATCTCGCCGGTCAGGCGGGCGCGGATGACGTGCAAGGCGCGCAGCATCGCGTCGATGTCGCCGATCGCCTCATTGGCGGCTGAGCGGTCGAGCGCGTCGGGGCCGGGCTGGTGGGCGTGCCAGGCGGCGAGGTGGGCGGCGAGCTGTGCGGCTAGCTCGCTGATCCTGGCATGATCAGTCATGATCGCATTCCTGTCGAAGTGCGGTCCAGGCCCCGGGCCCCCCGGCGTTCCCTTGACGCCGGGCCGGGGCCGTTTCGCGTGTCCCGCTGAGCTTACGCGCGGCCGGTAAACCTGCCTGGCAGTCACAGCCGGTAACCGGTGGGTACTCTACTAAACCAGTCTGCCAAACCAGCCTGCCAAACCCGCGCCGAACCGCGGAATAGCCAGCATATGAAGCCAAAAATGGGGAAACGATCCGGCCCGTGACGACGGATCGGTACAGAATCCTGAGCGTCACGTGACTTGATACTTGTGTTACGCGTCGTCCACCGTTGTTGGCGATTCGTTACTTGGTGATACAGCAGCGCTCCGTGAGCACGGTTCGGCGCACTGCTCCGGGCTGTCGTGGCGGCCTGCCGCCACGGAGCATCCGGGCGGGCAGCCGGACTCTGCATCGCCGATGCTCTCCTCGTGTGCTGAAATGGGCTTATGCGAGGGATTGTGACGCTGTCGGCGTCCTATGGTGCGCGCGGCGACAAGGTGGGCCGCGCGCTGGCCGGGCGGCTGCAGCTTCCGTTCGTCGATCGTGCCATCCCTACCGCCGCTGCCGCCCGCCAGCTCGGCCTGCCCGAAGACGTGGCCGAGAGCCTCGACGAGCACATTCCCAGCCGCTGGGAGCGGATCGCGACACGGTTCGTCAACGTTGCGGCGCCAGCTGGGCCTGACGTGCTGGCCGCGGATGTACCCGCACGCTCACGCCCGAGGAATTCCGGTCCGCGAGTGAAGCCGAGCTGCGGCACGTGGCCGATACCACCGGAGCCGTGGTTCTGGGGCGGGCGGGAATGGTGGTGCTCGGCGGCCGGCCCGGCGTGCTGTGCGTGCGCCTGGACGGCCCGGTGGAGGCACGGATCGCCCAGGTGGTGGCGCAAGGCGTCGACGAGGCGAGCGCCCGGCAGGGGCAGCGGGACGTGGACAGCGCCCGGGAGGCCTACGCCCGGGTGTTTTTCAACGCCCGCCAGGGCGACCCCCGGCTGTATCACCTGGTTCTCGACAGCACCGTCCTGTCCGCGGAAGCCTGCACCGACATTATCGTCCGGGCGGCCCAGGACCGCTTCGGTGCTGCCGCACCCTAGACGACCTACGCCAAGGGGTTAGTGATCGCTGGTCACCAGTGCGCGCATGCGGCTGGCCGGTGTGATGGTTGGGCCAGATCGTGACGGTCAGGGCGAGGATGCGCTGCGGCACTTCACCGGCGATGAGATCAACCAGCCCGCCTGCCCAGACAGGCTGGCACGCGTGGGCACCGGCACCGGCAAGACCCGCGGCGCCGCCTGACCGAAGCCCGGCTGTCAGCCGGGATCCCGATCGGGGACGATGACGGCTCCGGTCTGCCGCAGGTAGGTATCGAACTCCCTGTCCTCGCGGCCGGCAAGCTGCTGCAGCAGGCGAGCCAGCGCGACTTCGCTCGCTTTCACCCTCGATCCGACGACGAAATGATGCCCGGCTGCTGCCTCGCCTGCGGCCACAGCCGGCAGCGGGTAGGGCAGGTAGCAGCGGTCCCCGTCGACGGACAGCACCGGCCACCGGGTGACAAATGAATCGCGCCAGAACCCGTCCACCAGGAGCCTGTCGATCGACCGGTCCGGGAAGTTCCAGCCCTCGAACGCCAGCCCGGTTGTATGCGTCATGCCCCACGCGAGCCGCAGGCCGATATCGGCCTTGTAAAGGGCGAGAGAGACCTGGCTCTCGGCTTCCAGCCAGCGCCGGGCGCCGGAACTCACCCCTTCGAACCGGTCAAGGTAAACGTTGCCCTCGACCTCGATCACATTCCAGTCATCCGGGGAGCTGCCCGTAATCAGCTTCCTGACTTCGTCGTAACGCATCCCGCAACGCTACTACCGGCTGGTTAGGACGGTTTCATCTGTCCCACTGGGACGAGGCGGGATTCGAGGCATCGTTTCAACACGATGACCTGATGGCTGGATCGTAGCGGCTCTGAGCGGATGGCGGTGCGTGTCAGGTGGCCCGGGATCCGGCGACGGCGCACAAGGCCGCCACGCAGGCGATCCGGGAAGCGGCGACCCGGAAGAACAAGCACGCGGATTTGATCGATATCGCGGCGGCGCGGTCGGCCGGCGCTGCTCCGGGCTGTCGTGGCGGCCGGCCACCCGCGGAGCATCCGGGCGGGCAGCGGGACTTTCCATCGCCGGTCCCTCTGCTCATGTGCTGAAATGGGCTTATGCAAGGGGCGGTGACGCTGCCGGCGTCCTATGGTGCGCACGGCGGCACGGTGGGCCGGGCCCTGGCCGGGCGGCGGCAGCTCCCGTTCGTCGATCGTGTCATCCCGGCCGCCGCCGCTGCCGCCCGCCAGCTCGCTCCGCCCCCGGCCCGGTTCGTCTTCATCGACGGCAAGGGATCAGGCGACTACACCGATTTTGCTGGCCGGGTCTGGATCATCACGGCAGTATCAGCCAATCGGAGGAGAGAAGATGAACGGCAATAAGGGCAAGGACAAGGACCACGATCTCATCTGGTTCGTAGAGGCCTGCCTAGATAATGCCCTGCGGCTGGAGGACTTTATCCAGGACGCCGACCGGGCCCATGACCCCGAGCTCGCCGAGCTCTTCCGCAAGGCACAGGCCGATAGCCGCAAGGGCGCCCGGATGGGCAAGGAACTGCTGGTCTCGCGCCTCGCCGCGACGGAAACATAGGTAGCCCCTCACCATCCCGAAGGTCTAACCGGGGGGCCTAGCCGAGCAAGGCGACCCGGATACAACTACCGACCCCGCCCAGGCTCCGCGCCGCGCTCGACGCGGATAGGCGTCAATTTTGCCGGTGACTGACAGGTAGCTTGCCGCTGACGGCGTGGCGTGGCCGGTCAGAGCCGGAAGCTGGACCAAGTCACAGCTAGGGGATGTGTTCACCGCGCCGCCCGGGCCGGCCCGGGCGGCGCGGCCCGGCCCTCGCCGGGGCGGCCGGGAAATATGCGGCCGTGACCCTCTTGCGTGCCGTGCTTTCGGGGTATGGATCACCCCACTTGGCGTCAGTTGGCCTGCCTGCCCCAGCTTCCGCGGCCGACGCCGCACTCTCCCTTCGGAGGTGATGCAGATGGATACTAACGCCGACCGGTTTCTCGACCTGATCAACCAGCTCGAAGACTTCACCCGCTCGATCAGCCCTGACCAGGCGCACTCGGAGTTCGACAATGTGACGCTCGAGCTGTTCTGGATGCGGTGGCCGCAGCTGTCAAGCTGGACCGAGTCGCTGTGGCGGCTGCTGTCCGAGGAGCTCGCCGGGCCGTCCTCCCCGCACGACTCCGAGCTGTTCGAGATCGGCGAAAGCGGCTGAGCACGGCCGCCGGGCCGTTACGGTCGGCGAGATGATGCACGTCCCGGGTCGTGTTTACCACCCCGGACAGTCCCATGTCGGAGGCCGTCGCCGAGAAGATGCTGGTCCTGGGCCTATGCGGGCTGCTTGGGCCACAGGGAACTCAGGGGTTAGCTGGGGCTGGCCACCGGCAGGCCCGCGTCGGCGGCCGCGGCGAGCAGCGCCTGGTCGTAGGCCACGAACGCGGTCAGCTCGCCCCGGACCGCCAGCGCGGAGGCCAGGTGGATGGCGTGCGCCGGGCTCAGGGCCTGCGGCGGCAGGGTGGCTGAGTTATCGAGTATGTCGGAGGTCAGCGCGACCCGCGCGATCCGCCTGATCAGGCGGTAGCTGCGGGGCAGCGCGCCGGGCTCGGCCCGCCAGACGGCCCGCGGCACCTCGGCCCGGTGCAGCACGCTGGAGACCAGCGGCTGGCCGGCCCGCTCGGCCAGCCAGGCGGCCAGCGCGGCCGACTCGGGTTCGGTCACGGCCAGCTTGACCAGGGCCGAGGAGTCGAGGTAGATCACTGGTCGGCCGCCCGTCGCTGCCGGGCGAGCACCTCGCTCGCGGTCGGCTGGCCGGGCGCCGCCCCGGCCGCGGCCCCGCCGGTGCCGGGTACGGGTCGACGTCCGCCAGGCCGCCGCCCTCCTCGGCCGGCTCGAGGACCCCCGCCGCGATCAGCCGCTCCAGCGGGCTGCCCGGATCACCGGCCGGCACGAGCTGGGCCACCAGGCGCCCGCGGTTGGTGATGTCGACGGTGTAGCCCTTCTCCGCGAGGTCGACGTAGACGCTGGCGTGCTGGCGCAGCTCCCTGATCCCGATGCGCGTCTGGGCGGGCGTCCGCGCGGCCGCCTCCGCCCGCGCGGCCGGACGACCGGGCTCCCGGGGCCGCGGGGCCGGACCGCCGGGCCGTGGTTCCACGTCGGCGGCCGCGGCGTCGCTCTCCGCCGCGGGATCCGAAGTGTCACTCATCGGGCCACCGTAGCACGGCAGATGCTACCCGGGCTGACTCGCTCGCCGCGCGTCGATCTGGCGCTGCGCCTCGGCCAGAACGCGGCCCACATCCCGGCCGAACCGCACGTCGCAGGGATGACGCGCCCCTGACCGCGCCCCGTCGATGAGCTCGGCCAGCGCGGTGCGCAGCGCCGTGACCTGGTCGGCGCTCCCGGCGGGCGCGGCCGACCGGCCGTGCTCGCCCCATACGTACGCCTCGAAGCCCGCGGCCTCCTCCGCCGCGCTCAGCGTGACGGTCGTCGTGCTGGTCGCGCCGCCCCGGTGATGCAGGACCAGATAGGTGATGTCCCCCCGGCCGGCGTCGGCGGTCACCGACGTCACCGGGCCGAGGCTGGCCCACAGCAGTGAGACCATGTGCGGGCCGATATCCCACAGGCCGCCCTGGGCCTGCCGCCAGGGCGTGTTGAACGGGTCGGCCTCCCGCAACGCCGATCCCAGCCAGGCCGAAACGCCGCCGGCCCACCCGCCCCGGGCCTCCAGCCCGGCCAGCCAGGCCCGGACGTCCGGCTGGAACCTGTGGGTGAAGAACACCACCGACGCCACCCCGGCCTGCTCGACGGCGTCGACCAGCGCGTCCGCCGCCTCGTCGCTGAGCGCGACCGGCTTCTCCAGCAGGAGGTGCTTGCCCGCCCGGGCCGCCTGGAGAGCCAGGGTGGCCTGCACGTCCGGCGGGACCGCGAACGAGACGGCGTCCACCGCGGCCAGGAACCCGGCGAAGTCGCCGGACCCGGTGGCGCCGTATCCGGCCGCGAGGCCGGCCGCGGCCTGGGGGTCGCGGCCCCAGACCGCGGTGAACTCCACGTCCTTCGTGGCCGCCAGCGCGGGCGCGTGCGCGGTGCGCGCCCAGTAGCCGGTGCCGGCCAGGCCGAATCTCATGCGCTCACGGTAACCCGCGGCGCCTGCCGGGCCCGGGTCACGGCGCCGCGCGCCTTGACCGCGAGGATCCCGGTCCGGGCCAGCAGCATCGCCACGGCCAGGAAGATCAGGCTGTCGGTCAGGGCCGCCACGGTGATCCCGGAGCTGACCATCCAGTGCCCGAGCGGCGCGCTGAAGATGTGGGTGGCCCCGTAGGCGAAGAACAGCCGGGCGCCCACCACGAGGATCCAGACCAGGGCGTACCCCAGGCCCGCGCGGGAGACGGGCCGGCCTCGGCGTCGTAGCCGACCCGCATCAGCGCCGCGGCGCCCACCCCGAGGGCCAGGCCCGCCGCCGCTGCGGCGGCCTCCAGGGCCAGCCCGTTACCCGAGGTGGCGGCGCCCTTGATGAAGAACGGGATGACGACCGCCGCGGCGATGAATGGCCGCACCAGCCGCAGCGTCCCGACCTTGCGCAGGCCGAGGTCGCTGACCAGTACCACGGCCAGGATGACGAGGTTGATGATCCAGACGCTGGCGTCCACTGTGAACTCCCAAATCGGTAAGTCGTGCTGACCTGCCCCACGCTAGGAACGGGCTGGTGGCAGGCGCGTCGGCCGACGGCTTGACCCTGGGTGAACCCCGGGTGGAGGCATCCGGCGGCCGTTGCCTCCACCCGGGATCAACCCGTGCTCCACCCGGGCGCCAGCCCGCGTTGGCCGGCCGCGAGTTACGTTGATATCGGTCCCTTTGGCATCGAGCCGCCGGGGGCCTGACCGGCCCGTCTGCCGGTCACAGCTCGGTCAGTCAGGAGTGAGTCCCGGTGCCTTCCCTCGCCACCCGGATGTCCCCGCCGCCCGGCGCCCGCTCGCCGGGGGTGGCCCGGGTGATCCAGACGGTGCGAGTGGTGGGCCTGATCGTCGTGATCGTCACCGTGTCGGTGGCCCGCCCGGCGCCGGGCTTCGGCAGCGCCCGCGAAACGGGGATCGCGGTCATGCTGGCCGTCTGCGCCGTGGCCTGGATCACCTGGATCCTGGCCGGGCGCCGGGACGGGCCGATGGTGGCGAGCCTGATCGTCATGGGGGTCGGGGGCGGCGTGCTGGCCGGCCTGTCGCCGAACAGCCCCGCCATCGCGGTGGGCTGCGTCGCGGCCTTCAGCGCGGGCGCGTGGCTGCGCCTGCCGGTGTCGCTGGGCATCACGGCCGGGACCGTGGCCGCGTTCCTGGCCACCGGCCTGGCCACCGGGGTCCCGACCGCGCAGCTGCTGGGCTACGCCTGGGCCTACATCGGCGTGTGGACCGTGGCCCTGACCCGCAATGAGTTCGTGGGCCGGGCCGTCCAAGCCGAGGACACGCTGGCCGAGACCCGGCGCGCCATGGCGGCCGAGACCCAGGCGGCCGCGCTCGGCGAGCGGGCCAGGATCGCCCGCGACCTGCACGACGTGCTGGCCCACTCGCTCGCCGCGGTGTCGGTGAACCTGCAGGCCGCCGAGGGCCTGCTGACGTCGGGCACGCTGCCCGCGGACAACCCGGAGCTGGCCAAGGCGATCGAGTGCCTCGACCGGGCCGGGACGGCGACCCGGGACGGCCTGGCCGCGGCCAAGCGCGCGGTGCTGGCCCTGCGCGATGACACGGCGCCGCTGCCCGATCAGCTGGCCGCCCTGGCCGGCCAGTACGCCGCGGCCGGGGACCCGGCGGTGACCTTCGAGGTCAGCGGCGAGGCCCGGCCGATCCCGGCCGAAGCGGGCCTGACCGCGTACCGGACGGCGCAGGAGGCGCTGACCAACGCCCGTAAGCACGCGCCCGGCCAGCCCGTCACCCTCCGCCTCGGCTACGAGCCGGCCGGCCTCACCCTCAGCGTCGTCAACCCGCTGCCGCCCGGGGCGGGCCGGGGACCGCTGGCCGACACGGGGGCCGGTTTCGGCCTGGTCGGTCTGGCCGAACGGGCCGCGCTGGCGGGCGGCACGTTCCACGCCGGGCCGGATGCGGGCAAGTGGCAGGTCACCTTGAGGATCCCGGCATGACCGGCCTGACCGGCCCGACGGAGCACCCCGAACTGACGGAGCACCCCGAACTGACGGAGCACCCCGAACCGGTGAGCGTGGTCGTCGCCGATGATCAGGCCGCCGTCCGTGAGGGGCTGGTCCTGCTGCTCGGCACGCTGCCCGGGATCGTCGTGGCCGGCCAGGCCGAGGACGGCGTGGCCGCGGTCGAGGCGGTCGCGGCCGCCCGGCCCCAGGTCGTGCTGATGGACCTGAACATGCCGCGCTGCGACGGGGTGGCGGCCACCCGCCGCATCCGGGCCGATTATCCCGGGACCCAGGTCGTGGTGCTGACCACCTACGCCGACGACGAATCCATCATCGGCGCGCTGCAGGCCGGCGCCCTCGGCTACCTGACCAAGGACGCCACCCGGGCCGAGATCGGCCGGGCGGTGCTGGCCGCCGCGGCCGGCCAGGCCGTGCTGGATCCCGCCGTGCAGCAGCGGCTGGCGTCGGCGGCCGCCCGCGCGCCCGCGGCGCAGCCGGACCACGACGACGACGACCTGACTCCGCGTGAAGCCGACGTGCTGCGCCTCATCGCCGCGGGCAAGTCGAACCGGGAGATCGCCCGCGCGCTGTTCGTCAGCGAGGCGACGGTCAAGACGCACGTCAACCGGATCTTCGCCAAGACCGGCTCGCGGGACCGCACGCAGGCGATCCGCTACGCCTACACCCACGGCTACGCCGATCCGGCGCGCGGCTGATCCGCCCGCGGCGCGCTCGGCCACCGCCGGGGCCCGGATCAAAGCAACCGGGTTAATACGGCAGGATGGAGTAATGCAGCCGCGGGATTTTTCGCTCTATGGCGCCGTCGATCTGGGTGCGCGGCAGACGGCCGCGCAGCGCAGGCAACAGGCACAGTCAGCCGACCCCGACGCGCCGGGCGCCGGGGCCGTCCTCGAGGTCACCGAGCAGACCTTTAACACCGACGTGGTCGAGCGGTCCCGGACCACGCCGGTGATCATCGATCTGTGGGCCGAGTGGTGCCAGCCGTGCAAGCAGCTGAGCCCGGTGCTGGAGAAGCTCGCCGCCGAGGCGGACGGCCAGTGGATCCTGGCCAAGGTGGATGTCGACGCCAACCCGCAGCTCGCAGCGGCGCTGCAGGTGCAGAGCATCCCCATGGTGGTGGCCGTCATCGGCGGCCAGCTGGTGGACGGATTCCTCGGCGCGATGCCCGAGGCCCAGGTCAGCCAGTGGCTCAGCCAGGTCCTGGCCGCCGCGGACAAGATGGGCCTCCCCCCGGCAGGCGGGGCCCGGCGACAGCGGCGAGGCGGGTCAGGCCGCTGGGGGCCCGGACGGTGACGAGGACCAGCTGCCGCCCGGTTTCGCCGAGGCCCGCGCGGCCATGGAGCGCGGCGACCTGGACGGCGCGGCCCGGGCCTTCGAGCAGGCGCTGGCCGCCGACCCGGGCGAACCGACCGCCAAGGCCGGCCTGGCTCAGGTCAACCTGATCCGCCGGGTCAGCTCGTATGACCAGGCGCGCGAGCGCCGGGACGCGGCCGAGAAACCCGGCGACGTGGCCGCCCAGATCGCCGTGGCCGACATCGACCTGGCCACGGGCCGGGTCGAGGAGGCCTTCGACCGGCTGCTCGGCGTCGTCCGGCGCACCACGGGCAAGGACCGCGACCAGGCCCGCGCGCACCTGGTCAGCCTGTTCGATATCCTCCCGCCCCGCGATCCGCGGGTGGCCAAAACCCGCTCCACCCTCGCTTCCCTGCTTTTCTAGCATCAAGGAATATACAAGCGAAGTTGCAAGTTCCTTGCCTGTGGAGGATGAAATCCGGACGTCCGGCCGAGTCCTCCAAATAACCCTTCGGAGGTGAGGCAAGGATGTACCTGACTACTCTCGACCAGGCCCGACGCTCGTTCGGGCAGACTGGCGTTATGCCGCTGGATGCCGTCCGCCGCGATGGCGACGTACTGCTGCGGTTCGACGTCCCCGGCATCGACCCTGAGTCGCTGGATGTCACCGTGGACCGTGGTGTCCTGTCGGTGAGCGTCAAGCGGCAGGAGGAGCGCGCCGAGACCGACAAGTTCGTCGTGCGGGAGCGCACGATGGGCACGTTCACGCGCCGCCTGACCCTGTCCAAGAACCTGAACGCCGACGCCGTCGAGGCCGCCTACAACAATGGCGTGCTCGAGGTCCGGATTCCCGTTCTGGAGCAGGCCAAGCCGCGCAAGGTGGAAGTCCGCCAGGGCGACGAGCAGCCGAAGCTGGCTGCCTGACCCAGGTCAGCAGGAGCACGGTAACCATAACGAGCGGCCGGCGGGCGCATGAGCGCCCCGCCGGCCGCTTACCATCTGGCCAGGAGGAGGGAACGCCATGGCACCATCACCGCTGGAAGACGAGCACGCGCCGCTCTTCACGGTCGGCCAGGTCGCGGAGATGCTCGCGGTCAAGCAGGCGTTCCTGCGCCGCGTGGACGAGCTGCAGGTCGTCTCGCCGCAGCGGTCGGCCGGCCGCCAGCGCCGCTATACGCGGCACGAGATCCGGGTCATCCAGCAGGTCGTCAGCATGACCGGAGAGGGCATCACCCTGCAAGCTATCCGCCGCATCATCGAGCTCGAACAGCGGCTCGCCGAGGTTACTCGGGAACGCGATGAACTCGCCCGCCGCCTGGCCCAGCACCAGCAAACAGAGCGCCAGCAAGCAGATCGCCAGCAAGCAGAAAACAGGTAACGAGTTCCCGTCCCCGGCGGTCGGCTGCGCCTCGGCGAGCCGTTCCAGGACCGGCAGGGCCGCCGCCAGTGCGGACCGCTGATCCGGCGTGAGCAGATCCAGGCTCGCGGTCAGCATCAAGGTGGTTTCCGCCCGGATGCGCTGCAGCGCGTCCTGCCCGTGCGGGGTGATGCTCAAGGTGCTGGCCCGGGCGTCGCTGGGGTCGGTGAGCCGGCGCACGTAGCCGCTGTCTTCCAGCGCGGTCACCAGCCGGGTGAGCGTCGACGGGGCGATGCCCTCGGCCGCCGCCAGATCGCCGAGCCGCATCGGCCCGGTCTTCCCGATCGTGGCCAGCGCGGCGAGCTGGGTCGGCGTCAGGCCCGCCAGCTCGTGGCGGCGCAGCCAGCGGGACAGCCGGGCCAGGGCGACGCGCAGCCGGGTCACGTCGATTTCGGCGTTGCCCGGGGCCTGGGCGTCGGAAGCCAACGCCAGCCCGGAGGCTACCGGTTCCGTGCTCACCTATCCAGCCTAACGCCGCGCGCGCGGTACCCGGGTTTCCCGGCGCGACGGCCGTCCCGGCATGATCCTGACACCGGGTGTCCAGACACCGCCACCGCCGATCGTGACCGATGATAGATGCATGGACGACATGGCATCGGACGCACTGACGGGCCGCCTGCTCGTCGCCACCCCGCTGCTAGAAGACCCGAACTTCCACCGCACCATCGTCCTGGTCGTCGAGCACGAGCCCGAGCAGGGCACCCTCGGCGTGGTGCTGAACCGCCCGACGCAGGTCCCGGTCGGGCAGGTGCTCGAGCCGTGGACCGACCTGGCCACCGACCCCCCGGTGGTGTTCACCGGCGGCCCCGTCTCGCCGAACAGCGCGCTCGCCCTCGCCCTGGTGCCGGGTACCGACGAGCCGGTCGGCTGGCACCCGCTGGATGGCGGAGCCCCGGCCATGACCAGGCTCGGCCTGGTCGACCTCGACGCCCCGCCCGGCCTGCTCGCCCCGGCGATCACCTCGCTGCGGGTGTACGCGGGCTACGCCGGCTGGAGCGCGGGACAGCTCAACGCGGAGATCGAGGAGGGGGCCTGGTACGTCGTCCCGGCCGAGCCAGCCGACGCCTTCAGCGCCGAGCCTGCCCGCCTGTGGCCCGCTGTGCTGCGCCGCCAGGGCGGCGAGCTCGCCTACGTGGCGACGTATCCCGACGATCCCAGCTTGAACTAGGCCCAGCTTGAAATAGACTCGCCAAGGTGAGCGAGACTGAGGTTCTTCCTGACCAGCAGACCCGCATCCAGGAGGATGTGCGGCCTGACACGTCGCACGGCGACGGCGATCACGAGCGGTTCGCGCACTACGTCGACAAGAGCAAGATCGTCGACAGCATGGTGACCGGCACGCCGGTTACCGCGCTCTGCGGCAAGGTCTGGGTGCCCAGCCGTGACCCCAAGCGCTATCCGGTGTGCCCCACCTGCAAGGAAATCTACGAGCACCTGCCCCCGGGCGACAACGGCGGCAACGACTGAGCCCGTGTTCCTCCGGCCGGCGCCGCGAAGCCGGTAGCATTTCGGCCTCGTGAGCACGCACCACGGCCCCGTCCGGACTGATCCCCTGGATCGCCTCAGAGGGTGGCAGCAGGACGCGTACCGCGAGTACTTCAAGGTCCCCAGACGTGACTTCCTGCTGGTCGCCACGCCCGGGGCGGGGAAGACGGCGTACGCGCTCACCGTCGCGGCCGAGCTGCTCGCCCGGCGCGAGGTCGCCGCGCTGACCGTGGTCACGCCCACCGAGCACCTCAAGCACCAGTGGGCCCAGGCCGCGCGCCGGTTCGGCATCGCCATCGACCCCAGTTACAGCAACGCACAGGGCCGGGCGGGCGCCGACTTCGCCGGCGTGGCCGTCACCTACGCCCAGGTCGCGGCGCATCCGGCGCTGCACCGCCAGCGCACCGCCGGCCGCCGCACGCTGGTCGTCTTCGACGAGATCCACCACGCGGGCGACGCGCTGACCTGGGGTGATGCGGTCAAGGAGGCGTTCGACCCGGCCCGGCGCCGGCTCGCGCTGACGGGCACGCCGTTCCGCAGCGACGCCAGCCCCATCCCGTTCGTCAGCTATGTCGACGAACCGGGCGGCGTCAAGCGCAGTGCCTCGGATTACGTGTACGGCTACGGGCCGGCGCTGGCCGACGGCGTGGTGCGCCCGGTCATCTTCCTGGCCTACTCCGGCGAGATGCGCTGGCGCACCCGGGCCGGGGACGAGATCACCGCCACGCTCGGCACGCCGATGACCAAGGACCAGATCGCCCAGGCCTGGCGGACCGCACTGGACCCGGCGGGGGAGTGGGTCAGCCGGGTGCTGGCCGCCGCCGACAAGCGGCTGACCGAGGTACGCCGCGGGATGCCCGACGCGGCCGGCCTGGTCATCGCGGGCGACCACGAGGACGCCCGGGCCTACGCGGCCCTGTTGCGCGGGCTGACGGGTAAGCGTCCGGTGGTGGTGCTGTCCGACGACAAGACCGCCAGCCAGAAGATCTCCGCGTTCGCCGCCTCGGACGAGCGCTGGATGGTCGCCGTGCGGATGGTCTCCGAGGGCGTGGACCTCCCGCGGCTCGCCGTCGGCGTGTACGCCACCAGCGTGTCCACCGCGCTGTACTTCGCGCAGGCCGTCGGCCGGTTCGTCCGGGCTCGCCGGCGGGGCGAGACGGCGTCGGTGTTCCTGCCCTCGGTGCCGGTCCTGCTCTCTTTCGCCGCCGAACTTGAGGCCGAACGGGACCATGTGCTCCGGGCCGGCACTGGCCAGGAGCCCGATGAGGCCGAGCTGGCCGAGGCGCAGCGCCAGCGCGACACGCCGGACGCCGGGCTGGACGAGCCGGCCTTCCAGGCCCTGGGCGCCTCGGCTCACTTCGACCGGGTCCTGTACGACGGCGGCGAGTTCGGCACCGCGGCGGCCGCGGGCTCCGCGGAAGAGGAAGATTTCCTCGGCCTGCCCGGCCTGCTCGAGCCCGACCAGGTCCGCACCCTGCTCAGCAAGCGCCAGCAAGGCCAGCTCGCCGCCCGCTCCCCAGGGGCCCGGGGGCCTGCCCTCGCCGGGCCCGCCCCCGCCGGGCCCGCCCCCGCCGGGCCCGGCCCGGCTCAGCCCGAGCCCGCGGCGCCGGTGACCCGCGAATTCCTCGCGGCCCTCCGCAAGGAACTCAACGGCCTGGTCGGCGCCTGGAGCCACCGCACCGGCCAGCCCCACGGGGTCATCCACGCCGAGCTGCGCCAGACCTGCGGCGGCCCCCCGCTGCCCCAGGCCAGCGCCGACCAGATCCAGGCCCGCATCGCCAGGATCCGGGCCTGGGCCCTGTCGGCCCGCTGACCCCCCGCCTCCCCGGCGGCCCGACCGTCAGGAGCCGAAGACGAACCGCTCGATGATCCCGGTCAGCTCCAGGGGCGTGTCGCCCTGCAGGCTGTGGCCGGCTCCCTCGACGTGAACGACCTGGGCCGAAGGCAGGCGGCGCAGCAGTTCCCGCTCGTTGTCGTCGTCCAGCACCGAGTCTGGCCGCATGCCCCGGGCCAGCAGCACCGGCACGGTGACCGACGACAGCGCCTGCCACAGCTGCTCGTAGCGGATCTCGGCGGCGGCGTCGGCCTGCGCCGGGCGGCGGTGCCGGGCCCACCGCCACACCCAGGTGCCGTCGGGCTGCTGTTCGGCGTTGTGCAAGATGCCCCGGCGCAGGGACGACCGGGACCGGGTCGGGTTGAACTGAGCCGTCCGATCGAGCAGCTCGTCCAGGCTGGCGAAGCTCGTCGGGCCGCCGACAAAGTCGGTGATGTGCGCCGCCCGCTCCGGCTTGACCCCGGGCAGCACGTCGACCAGGACGATCTTCCTGACCAGTTCCGGCGCCTCGGCGGCCAGCGCGATGGTGGTGAGCCCGCCGAACGACATGCCGACCACCGCCTGGGCGGCCGGGGCGAGCTGGCGGATGACGGTCGCGACGTCGGCCGCATTGGCCTGGATGTCGAGCTGGCCCTCCCGGGGGGCCGCGGGGCCGTCTGAGTGGCCGTGCCCGGGGAGGTCGATGGCCACCAGGGGACGGTCCAGGGCCATCGCCACCGTGTCCCAGGTATGGGCGTTCTGGGATCCGCCGTGCAGCAGCACCAGTTCCGGGTCCCGCTCCTGCCACACCAGCGAGCTCAGCCGCCGGCCGCCGGCCACCTCGGTGAAGGCCCGCCGCACGGTCGGCGGGCGGTCAAAGGGCAGGCCGTACTCCTCGGCGTTCTCGCCGAACAGCCCGAACTCGTCGTACTCAACTCGGTCGGCCATGGCCTGCGCTCCTTTTTGCCCGGGCTCGCCCCGAACTGAGTATCCCACCAGCGGGCGGTGAGGTGCAGGCCGCCTGCCGCTAGCATTTTCCTGCGGAGAGCAGGCCGGACGGGCCAGCGGAAAGGCAGGATAAGGCTGTGAGCATGATCGAACCGCAGAGCAGTCCGCCGATCCGGGTCGGCGTCATCGGCGCCACCCCCGGCCGGGGCTGGGGCACCGCGGCCCATCTCCCCGCGCTGGCCGCGCTGGAGGAGTTCCAGGTCACCGCCGTGGCGACCACCCGGCTGAGCACCGCCTCGCAGACCGCGCAGGCCTTCGGGATACCCCTGGCCTTCGCTGACGACGCCGAGCTGGTGTCCTGCCCGGAGGTGGACGCCGTCGCGGTCACGGTCAAGGTTCCCGAGCATGACCAGCTGATCCGCGCCGCGCTGGCGGCCGGCAAGCACGTGTTCTCGGAGTGGCCGCTCGGGGTCGATCTCGCCCAGGCCGCCGCCCTGGCCGATCTGGCCGAGGCCCGCGGCGTGCGTCACATCGTCGGGCTGCAGGGCTACCAGGCGCCCGGCGCGCTGTTCGTCCGGGAGCTGATCGAAAACGGCGATATCGGGCAGCCGCTGACGGTCGCCATGATGGCCACCGGGGGCCCGGCGGGACGCCAGATCCCGCAGGCCAACCTCTACGCCACCGATAAGGCGGCCGGGGCCACCGTGCTCACCATCTCGACCGGCCACATCCTGGCCACGCTGGCCCGGGCGGTCGGCGAGTTCCGTCAGCTCTCCGCCGTCGTGGCCCTGGTCAACCAGGAGACCACGGTCATCGAGACCGGGCAGACCGTGCCGGTCACCGCCCCGGACCAGGTCATCGTGGCCGGGCCGCTCGAAAGCGGAGCGGTGGCGTCCGTGGCGGTACAGGGCGGCTCGGCGCCGGTCAGCCCGAGCTTCGAACTGCGCATCGTGGGCACCGAGGCCACCTTGGTCGTCCGCCCGGCCACTCCGGGCGGCATCCACATCACCGACTGGGCCATCACGCTGGCCCGGCCGGACGGCTCGACCGCCGACCTGCCGGTGCCCGGGCGGCTGCGCCCGATACCCGACGCGGTGCCGGCCGGGCCGCCGAGGAACATCGCGGTGCTGTACCGCGAGTTCGCCCGGGCCATCAACGAGGGCCAGCCGGCCGCGCCCGACTTCACCACCGCCGTCCGGTACCACCAGCTGCTGGCGCAGATCCAGCGCGCGTCGGACACCGGGATCCGCCAGGACGCGGACGGCTAGCGGCCGTGAGCAGCCCGCGCGTACTGCCCATCGTGCAATGCGGCGATCCCATCCTGCGCCGCCCGGCTGACCTGGTTGACGCGTCCGACCTGCGCAGCAGCGAGCTCCAGCTGCTCATCACCCAGATGCGGGCCACCATGGCGGCCGCGCCCGGGGTCGGGCTGGCCGCGCCCCAGGTCGGCGTGCCGATCCAGCTCGCGGTGCTGCACGACGGCCCGGAGCGCTGGGGGCAGCTGACGCCCGAGGAGCGGACGGCCAGGGAACGGGACGAGCTGCCCTTCACCGTCCTGGTCAATCCCGTGCTGCACCCGGCCCCCGGCGGCGAGCAGGTCAGCTTCTACGAAGGGTGCCTGAGCGTCCCCGGGCTCACCGGGGCGGTGGCGCGCCACCGGGCCGTCCGGGTCGAAGCGCTCGACGAGCACGGCCTGCCCGTGGACCGGGTGTTCTCGGGCTGGCCGGCCCGTATCGCCCAGCACGAGATCGACCACCTCGGCGGCCGCCTGTACCTGGACCGGGTCGAGACCAGGTCGCTGTCCACCAACGATAACTACGCTCGCCTGTGGGCCGGGCGCCCGGCGCAGGAGGCGGCCGCTTACCTCGGTTTCACGCTGCGGTAGCGCTGGCCACGAAGGTGAAGGAGAAGCCGATGGCCATCTTCAGGCGGGGCATGCACTTCGGGTCCTACGGCAGTCTCGATGACGGCCCGGGCGTGTTCGACCGGCTGCGGGCGGCGGTCGAGATCGCGGAGGAGGCCGGCTTCGACGCGCTGTCGGTGCCGGATCACCTGCAGCAGAACCGGGTGGGCGGCGGCCCGGACTCGCCGATGTTCGAGGCCTACACGCTGCTGGGCGCCCTGGCCATGCGGACGTCCTCGGCCCGGCTGCTCGCCCTGGTCAGCCCGGTGACGCTGCGCAACCCGGCGCTGCTGGCCAAGTGCGTGACGACCCTGGACGTGCTGTCCAGGGGGCGGGCCGTGCTCGGCGTGGGCGCCGGGTGGGACGTGGCCGAGCACGAGGCCTACGGGCTCGCCTTTCCCGGCACCGGCGAGCGGATGGACCGCCTGGGCGAGGCGCTCGCGGTCTGCCGCGCGATGTTCGCCGGCCAGCGGGCGAGCGTCGCCGGCACGTACTACTCGGTCCACGACGCACCGAACTCGCCCCGGCCGGTGGGGACGATTCCCGTCCTGGTGGGCGGGGGCGGGGAGCGCCGCACGCTCGACCTGGCCGCGCGGTACGCGGACGCCTGCAACGTCTTCGGTGACCCGGCCACCGCGCGGCACAAGTTCGACGTCCTCGAGCAGCACTGCGAGCGGGCCGGGCGGGACCCGGCGGAGATCACCAAGACGGTCTTCGCGCCGCCCCCCGATGACCTGGCTGATTTCGCCGCCGCGGCCCGCGCCCTGGCGGCCGCGGGCGCCGAAGGGATGATCGTCATCGGCCCGGAGGACCCGGGCCGGATCCCGGCCATCGGCCAGGTGCTCGCCGACGTCTTCCCCGGCTCCTAGCCGTCGCCGGCCACGAGGACCGGCGGGCCGTTCAGGAGCCGCCGGCCGTTAGGAGCCGCCGGCCGGCGTGCCGGTGAGTTCCACCCCGTAGCCGCGCAGGTCCGCGATGGCCTTCGCCGTCGACGCCGGAGCGATGGCGGCGGTCAGGTCGAGCAGGACCCGCGTCGCCAATCCGGCCCGGGCCGCGTCAGCGGCGGTCGCGCGCACGCAGTAGTCAGTGGCGATGCCGGCCACGTCGACCTCGTCGATCCCGTGCCCGCGCAGCCAGTCGCCCAGCGGCGTTCCGTCGTCGTCGGCGCCCTCGAACCCGCTGTAGGCCGCGGCGTGCTGTCCCTTGCGGAACACCGCCTCGACCCCCGAGGTGTCCAGGTCAGGATGGAAGTCCGCGCCCGTCGTGCCCGCCACGCAGTGCGGCGGCCACGACGCCACGTAATCCGGGTGGCCGGAGAAATGGCTGCCCGGATCGACGTGGAAGTCCTTGGTCGCCACGACGTGCGCGTAGCCGGGGCCGTCCGCGAGATACCTGCTGATGGCCCGGGCCACCGCGGTCCCGCCGGCCACGGCCAGCGAGCCGCCCTCGCAGAAGTCGTTCTGCACGTCGGCGATGATCAGCGCACGCATAGGCTCAACCGTATCCCCGGTCACGGCCCCACTTCGGCGGGCGTGCCGGACGTCATCCGGACGAGCTCGGCGAACGAGGTCGGGAACACGGTGTGCGGGTGCCCGGCCGCCGCCCACACCACGTCGTAGGGCTCGAGCCACGTGTCGACCAGGGTGCGGATCGGCGCCGGATGGCCGACCGGGGCGACGCCGCCGATGGCCTGGCCGGTCCACGCCCGGACCGAACGGGCGTCGGCTCGCTGCACCGTCGCCACTGCGAGCAGCGCCGCCACCCGCGCCTCCTGCACCCGGTGGGCACCGCTGGTCATGACCAGCAGCGGCGCCCCGTCGGCGCTGAAGATCAGGCTGTTCGCGATCGCGCCCACCTCGCAGCCGAGCTGGGCCGCCGCGGCCGCGGCCGTCGGCGCGGGCTCGGGCAGTTCCCGCACCGCGCCCGCCACGCCCAGCTCCCGCAGCACGGCCGCAAACGACGCGAAGTCAACTGGCATGCCAGGCAGGCTAGCCGGGCCGGCGCCGTGCGGCGAACGGATTTGCCCCCGCGCGGGCGCGGCTCCGGGCCCGGGGCCCCTACTCCTCAGCGCCTACTCCACAACGCCTACCCCTCAGTGCCGTCCGGGTCGGTGCCGTCCGGCTCGAACACCGTGGGGATGGCCGGGTAGCCGCGGGACAGCTGCAGCGCGTGCGCCGGCAGCTCGGCCAGCGCCGCGCGGTGCCGCTCACGCGCCGCGCTGAGCGCCTCGCGGCCCACGATCTCGCCCGCGACCACCAGCGGCACCAGCAGTTCCCGGTCCCGCGGCCCGGGCTCGGGCGGGGTCAGGCTGATCCGCTCGCTCACCGCGGTGCCGTCGGCGTCAAGGTGCCGGACCGCCCACTTGCGCCCGCCCCGGCCTGGCTTGCCCACCGACCGTTTGGCCACCGGCGCCAGCTCGCTGTCCTGGCCGGCGTCAAGCGCGCGGGCCACCAGCTTGTACACCAGGGCCGCCGTCGGCGCGCCGGACCCGGTGACCAGCGACGTGCCGACCCCGTAGCCGTCCACCGGCACCGCGCCGAGCGCCGCGATCGAGTACTCGTCCAGGTCGCCGGTCAGCACGATCCGGGTCTGGGTCGCGCCCAGCGAGTCCAGCTCGGCGCGTACCTGCCGGGCCAGCACGGGCAGATCGCCGCTGTCGATCCGCACCGCGCCCAGGTCGTGGCCCGCCACCTCGATCGCGGTCCGCACCGCCCCGGGCACGTCCTCGTAGGTGTCCACCAGCAGTGTCGTGGCCTTGCCGAGTGAGTCGACCTGGGCCGCGAACGCCTGCCGTTCGTTGTCGTGGACCAGCGTGAACGCGTGCGCGCTGGTCCCGGCGCTCGGCACGCCGTACTCCTGCCGCGCCCGCAGGTTGGAGGTGGACGCGAAGCCCGCGAGATACGCCGCCCGCGCGCTGGCCACCGCGGCCTGCTCGTGGGTCCGCCGCGAGCCCATCTCGATCAGCGGGCGGTCGCCGGCCGCGGTCACCATCCGGGACGCGGCGGACGCCATCGCGCAGTCGTGGTTGAGGATGGACAACGCGACGGTTTCCAGCACCACTGCCTCGGCGAACGTGCTCTCCACCACCAGGATCGGCGAGCCGGGGAAGAAACAGTCGCCCTCGGCGTAGCCCCACACGTTGCCGCTGAACCGGTACGATGCACAGAACGCCAGCGTGTCGGAGTCCACGATGCCCGCGTCGGCCAGGAAGTCCAGCTCGGCCGGGCTGAACCGGAACCGCTCGATGGCCTCCAGCAGCCGTCCGGTGCCGGCCACCATGCCGTAGCGGCGGCCCTGGGGCAGATGCCGGGCGAAGACCTCGAAGACGGCCCGTCGGCCAGCGGCGCCGCTGCGTATCGAGGCCTGCACCATGGTGAGCTCGTACTGGTCGGTCAGCAGTGCTGTGCCAAGCTGGGCGGTCCCAGGCTGGTCCGGGGGCTGGTGGTTCACCGAATTCGTCACAGGTGGAAGACTACGTACTAGGAGGTGGCTAGTCGTGAGCGTGGCGCCCGCTGAGGTGGATCTTCCGCGGTCCGCTGACCATCCGGTAACCGACAAGCCCTGGGTCACCATCGTGTGGAACGACCCGGTCAATTTGATGACGTATGTGACGTACGTGTTCCAGCAGGTCTTCGGCTTTCCCAAGAAGAAGGCCCACAAGCTGATGCTCGACGTGCACCACAAGGGCAAGGCGGTGGTCGCCGCCGGGGCCAGGGAGGCCATGGAGCACAACGCGGAAGTGCTGCACGGGTACGGCCTGTGGGCCACCGTGCAGCACGACAGCTAGCGGCCCCGCGGCCAGGCAGCGGTCACCATGGAACCCTTCCGGCCGACCCGAGGTGGCGGCGCGCGTGCCTCGCTCGCCCCCGCCGAGGCGTCCCTGCTGCGTAGCCTGGTCGGCCAGGTCATCTCGCTGATCGCCCCGGACGGCCCGCCCGCGCCCCAGGCCTCGGACGGCCCGCTGGCCGAGTGGGAGGCCGAGCTGGCCGGCCAGACCGATCCGGCCGGCCAGACCCAGGCCGCCGACGATCCCGTGCTGGCCCGGCTGCTGCCCGACGGGTACCGCGACGACCCGCAGGCCGCGGAGGAGTTCCGCAAGTACACCGAGTCCGGGCTGCGCAGCGCCAAGCAGCAGGCCGCGCAGGAAATGCTGGACACGCTGCCGGGCGACGGCGGCAAGATCCGGCTCAGCCGCGACCAGGCCACCGCCTGGCTCAAGGCCCTCAACGACGTCCGCCTCGCGCTCGGCGTCCGGCTGAACGTCACCGAGGAGTTCGAGGACCAGTGGAGCCGGCTGGGCCCGCAGGACCCGCAGTGGGCGGCGTACGAGGTCTACGCCTGGCTGGGCGCCGTCCAGGAATCGCTCGTGCAGGCGCTAGCCTAAGGCGCGTGCTCACCATCGCCCGCGGCCTTTATGACCAGATCGCGGCCCACGCCCGCGCCGACCATCCCGACGAGGCGTGCGGCGTGCTGGCCGGCCCGGCCGGGAGCGACCGCCCCGAGCGCTTCATCGCGATGACCAACGCCGCGCGCTCCCCGACGTTCTACGAGTTCGACTCCACCGAGCAGTTCCGCGTCTGGACCGAGATGGACGAACGGGACGAGGAACCGGTCGTCATCTACCACTCGCACACCGCCACCGAGGCCTACCCGTCGCGCACCGACATCAGCTACGCCAATGAGCCCGGCGCCCACTACGTGCTGGTCTCCACGCGCGATCCCGGGCAGCTGGAGTTCCGCTCGTTCCGCATCTCCGGCGGCCAGGTCGCCGAGGAGCCGGTTACCGTGGTGGAATGATCCCGGCCCGGCCCGGGTTGCCACCCAAGGCACAACACAGGGAATTCAAGGAGCGTTGTCCATGGCCATCGAGGTTCGCATCCCGACGATCTTGCGCACCTACACTGACGGCGCCAAGCAGGTCCAGGGAAACGGAGCCACGCTCGACGAGCTGCTGGCTGATCTGGACCGCCAGCACGGCGGCCTGCGCGAGCGCCTGGTCGACGGCGGCGGCCTGCGGCGTTTCGTCAACGTGTACCTGAACGACGAAGACGTCCGGTTCCTGGCCGGCCTGGAAACCCCGGTCAAGGACGGGGACACGGTGACCGTCCTGCCTGCGGTGGCCGGCGGCGCCAGTTAATTTTCCGAACGGATCGGGCTCATGCGCTACGAGAACCTGCTCGACTCCCTCGGCCATACGCCCCTGGTCGGCCTGCCCCGGCTGTCACCGACGGCCGACGTGCGGCTGTGGGCCAAGCTCGAGGACCGGAACCCGACCGGTTCGGTGAAGGACCGCGCCGCGTTTTTCATGGTGGCGCAGGCCGAGAAGGACGGGCTGCTCTCGCCCGGGGCCACGATCATCGAGCCGACCAGCGGCAACACCGGCATCTCCCTGGCCATGGTGGCCACGCTGCGCGGCTACCGGCTGATCGTGGTCATGCCCGAGAACACCAGCCAGGAGCGCCGGCAGCTGCTGCGGATGTACGGCGCCGAGATCATCGGCTCCCCGGCCGCGGGCGGCTCCAACGAGGCGGTCCGGGTGGCCAAGCGGATCGCGGCCGAACATCCCGACTGGGTCATGCTCTACCAGTACGGCAACGAGGCCAACGCCCGGGCGCACTACGAGGGGACCGGGCCGGAGATACTCGCCGACCTGCCGGAGATCACCCACTTCGTGGCGGGCCTGGGCACCACCGGCACGCTCATGGGCGTGGGCCGCTACCTGCGCGAGCACCGGCCGGGCGTCAAGATCGTGGCCGCCGAGCCGCGCTACGGCGAGCTGGTCTACGGGCTGCGCAACGTCGACGAGGGCTTCGTCCCCGAGCTGTACGACGCCAGCGTCCTGACCACCAGGTTCTCGGTGTCCTCCGCCGACGCGCTGCGCCGCACCAGGGAGCTGATCACCGCCGAGGGCATCTTCGCCGGCATCTCCTCCGGCGCCGCGCTGCACGCCGGCCTGGCCATGGCGGCCAAGGCCGTCGCCGAGGGCGAGCGCGCCGACATCGTGGTGCTGATCGCCGACGGCGGCTGGAAGTACCTGTCCACCGGCGCCTACGACGGCACCCTGGAAGAAGCCGAGTCCCGCCTCGAAGGCCAGCTCTGGGCCTGATCTTCGCCCCATTCACCCCTTCGTCCTCACGAGATAATGGGAGTCATGCGGCTGACCGTGGTGGGGTGCTCGGGGAGTTTTCCTGGTCCGGATAGTCCTGCGTCGTGCTACCTGCTGGAGGCGGAGGGATTCCGGCTGGTGGTGGACATGGGGAACGGGGCGCTCGGGGCGCTGCAGCGGTACGCGGGGCTGTTCGAGGTGGACGCGATCTGCCTGTCCCACTTGCACGCGGACCACTGCGTGGACGTGGCTTCGTACTCGGTCGCGCGGCTGTGGGCGCCGGGCGGGCCGCGGCCGCCGATCCCGGTGTACGGGCCGGCCGGGACGGCCGAGCGCGTGGCGGAGGTGCTGGGGTCCGGCCACCGCGGGGTCGAGGCGGTCCGGGAACGCTTCACCGTCCATGACCTCGCGCCCGGGACGCTGGAGATCGGGCCGTTCCGGATGACCGCCGAGCACATGAACCACTCGGTGGAGACGTTCGGGTTCCGGGTGGAGCAGGCGGGCTGGCGGCTGGCCTACTCGGGGGATACGGGTGAGAGCGACGCGCTGGTGCGGCTGGCCGAGGACGCGGACGTGCTGCTGTGTGAGGCGTCGTTCCGCAGCGGCCCGGACAATCCGCGGAACCTGCACCTGACCGCGCGGCAGGCCGCGGAGCACGCGGCCCGGGCCGGGGCCGGGCAGCTGGTGCTCACGCACCTGGTGCCGGGGTCCGACCGGGAGGGGTCACTGGCGGAGGCGGCCGCCAGCTACCGCGGGCCGCTGTCGGCGGCCTTCTCCGGACTGGTCCTCGGGCCCGGGGCGGCCGGATAGGCTGAACGTCATGTCTCGACCTGACGGGCGATCCGTGACCGAACTGCGGCCGGTGACGATAACTCGGAACTGGCTCGACCACGCCGAGGGCTCGGTGCTGGTGGAATTCGGCCGGACCCGGGTGTTGTGCGCCGCGAGCGTGGCCGAGGAGGTACCGCGCTGGCGCCGCGGCAGCGGCCTGGGCTGGGTGACCGCCGAGTACGCCATGCTGCCGCGCGCGACTCACACGCGCAATGACCGCGAATCGGTCCGGGGCCGCCTGGGCGGGCGGACCCAGGAGATATCCCGGCTCGTCGGCCGCTCGCTGCGGGCCTGCGTGGACTACAAGGCGCTCGGCGAGAACACCATCACCATCGACTGTGACGTGCTGCAGGCCGACGGCGGGACCCGCACCGCGGCGGTGACCGGCGGTTATGTCGCGCTGGCCGACGCCGTGGCCTGGCTGCACGGCCGGAAGAGGACCAAGGGCGAGCCGCTGCTCACCTCGGTGGCCGCGGTCAGCGTCGGCGTCATCGACGGCGAGCCCCGCCTCGACCTGTGTTACGACGAGGACGTGGTGGCCGACACCGACATGAACGTGGTCTGCACCGCCGGCGGCGCCTTCGTGGAGATCCAGGGCACCGCGGAGCGCGAGCCGTTCAGCCGCGACGTGCTCGGCCAGCTCCTCGACCTCGCCGTGGCCGGCTGCGGCGAGCTGACCAGCCTGCAGCGCGCCGCCCTGGACGGCCATGCCGGCTGACGCCGTCGTCCTGGCCACCAGGAACGAGGCCAAGCTGCGCGAGCTGTCCCGGATCCTCGGTACCACCATCAACTTGACCGGGCTCGAGGAGTTTCCCGGCGCCCCCGACGTGCCCGAGACCGGGGCCACGTTCGAGGAGAACGCGCTGCTGAAGGCCCGGGCCATCGCCGCCTTTACCCGCCTGCCCGCCGTGGCCGACGATTCCGGCCTGTGCGTGGACGCGCTGAACGGCATGCCCGGCGTGCTGTCGGCCCGCTGGGCGGGCCGGCACGGCGACGACCAGGCCAACCTCGACCTCGTGCTGGCCCAGGTCGCCGACGTGCCGGACGAGCGCCTCGCCGCGCGCTTCGTCTGCGCCGCCGCGCTGGTCGTCCCCGCGCCACGGCAGGCCCGCGAGTGGGTGGTGACCGGCCAGGTGGAGGGCCGGCTCATCCGCGTGCCCCGCGGCAGCGGCGGGTTCGGCTACGACCCGATCTTCCTTCCCGATGGATTCGGCCAGACCACGGCCGAGATGAGCCCGGCGGACAAGGACGCGATCAGCCATCGCGGCCGCGCCTTCCGGGCCCTCGTCCCGATTATCACCGGAGAGCTCCATGACTGACCAGCGGCTCGCCCCGGGTGATCCTGCCCCCGGCTTCACCCTGCCCGACGCGGACGGCAACCTGATCTCGCTGTCCTCGCTGCGCGGTACGCGGGTGATCGTGTACTTCTACCCGGCCGCGATGACGCCGGGCTGCACCAAGGAAGCCTGCGACTTCCGCGACAACCTCGACTCCCTCGACGCCCAGGTGCTCGGGATCTCTCCCGACCCGCCCGCCAAGCTGGCCAGGTTCCGCGACCGGGATGCCCTGACCTTCCCGCTGCTGTCCGACCCCGATCACGCCGTCGCGGCCGCCTACGGCGCCTACGGGGAGAAGAAGCTGTACGGCAAGACGACCGTCGGCGTGATCAGGTCCACGTTCGTGATCGACGCCGACGGCGTGATCGAGAAGGCCCTGTACGGGGTCAGGGCCACCGGTCACGTCGCCCGCCTGCTGGCCGAGATCGGGGCCTAGCCGGGCGGTACCGTTATTTAGGCCGGGATACGGGATAGCGGTTAACAGCGGCCGGGAGCAGGGGATAGCGGCAGGCGGGATAGCGGCAGGCGGGCGTGGCGGAATGGCAGACGCGGCAGGTTTAGGTCCTGTTGGTGGCGACACCATGGGGGTTCAAATCCCCCCGCCCGCACAGCAAACCCCAGTTCACAGGCGCCTGCGGCACGGACGGGAAAATGCCTTGACCGAGCCGCGCTACGGGCGGCTCCAGTGCTGGTTGGCGCTGTTCTTGCACGTGTACACGATGAGCTGCGTCCCGTTCTTGGTGGAGTAGGCCGGGTCATCCAGGCACAGCGTGCTGCCGTGGGCCCGCAGGACGTATTCGCCCTTCGAGTTGTGGGCCCATACCTCGTTCGCTGCGCCGTTGCACGAATACAGGATGACGGCGCTGCCGCTGCCGCCGCTTGCTTTGTCGTTCATGCACATGCTGCCGTGCTTGAGCTCTCCGCCGCTGAACGACCACGACTGGGCTCGGTCGCTGCTGTTGCACTTCCAGACCAGGATCTTGGTCCGGAGGGCCGATCTGTTGCCTGAGTCATCCGCGCACATGCCCGCGTATCCCTTGATCTGATGCACGGCGGGCGCTGGGGCCGGGGCGGTCCGCGAGTACGACAGCGACACGTGGACGCTGTTCCCCCCAGCCTGGAGCTGTGCTCCTGCGGCCACGGTGCATGAGTCCGGCTGGTAGTAAGGGTGCGAGATGGTCCGGCTGACCGGGGTCTCGGCGGTAAAGCTTCCCGATGAGCTCCCCGCGCCCGTTCCCTGCGAGCACACGGCATCCCAGGTCACGTACACATCCTGGTCCGGGCTGGAGGTAACGCTCACGGTGATGGCGATGGGGCTCGTGGCGGTGCCGCTGGCGTCGCAGACCGCGTAGTCACCCTGGGCACTACACGAGGCGAATGTGGTGCTAGCGCTGGCTGCAACGGTGCTCGCGGCGATCGCGCCGGCCGTGAGCAGGCCGGTCATCGCCGCCGCGGCGGCGAGGCGGCAAAGACGCTTCATATCGCAGGCCCTCCCTGGTGAGGCCGCCGGATCTCGGTCACCGGGATGTATCCGGCTTGCGCGCCCCTGGCGTCATATACCCACGATCACATGTGGTGAAGAGTCGGTGACGCTAAGCGCATGGACACGCATCAGAAGCCCGGGTACGCGAACGCCGCGGCCGGACCGCGTGTAAGGGTATGGCGAAGGGTGCCGTGACACTGGCGCGGGTTGAACCGGAATGTATTCGGATTAACGGAAGCGGGCCTCCGCGACAGCAGAACGCCTGCTGAGGGAAGGTCTCTATGCGTGCCGGTGTTGTCCGGTATCCGGGTGGACAGGAGTTCAAATCCCCCTATCCGTACTGTTTCCCCACGTCGTGGGCTCAGTTCACGTGGTGGGAGCGAGCTGGGAAAGGCGGGCGGCCATGTGTGAGCACGGCATGACGGACGAGCGCTTCCGTTACTGCCGGATTGGCCGCCACTGGGGTCCGCGCGGCGCGGCCGGCGTCCTGCCGTGGTCGGTGACCCCCGACGGACGTGCCTGGGTGCTGCTGAGCCACCGTTCGGCAAGAGTGGCGGCGGGCGGCACCTGGTCGACGTTCGGCGGCGCGATCGACGTCGGCGAGACGCCCTGGCAGGCCGCGGTACGCGAGACCGGCGAGGAAACCTGCGGGATCGACGTGGCCGGCGGCACGGTGACGGCCGAGCTGGAGGCGCCGTGCCCGCATGGGTGCGGCTGGTCATACCGGACGTTCGTGGTCCGCGTCGAGTCCGCCGAAGGCGCCCTTCCGGGCGTCAGCATCGCTGCCGCGGCCGCGTGGGAGACCGAGGATGTGCGCTGGGTGCCCGGCCGATGAGGTTGGCGATCACGGCGACCTCCACCCCGGCCTGCAGGCCACCTGGCCGACCCTGAGTGAAGCCATCGGAGTCCGCGAGCCACGATGACGTTCCGGCCGGGTCGCCGTGCCTTGGCGCGTAGCGCGTCGCGGAGCTCTTACCGGAGCTGATTGTCTGCGCACCACCCCGTGCTCTCGGCGCCAGGTTAATAAGTATCAAAAATAAGTTCGTAAATATGTCTCTCTACAGCATGAACATGGTAAACTGACAGTGACGGGGTGATTCCAGCTCTTTCCTTCCGAACGGAGCGTGGCCCATGCTCCCGGACCCATCCACCAACCCAGGCGACGACAACGGGGTTCCTGGCGACGGCCAGGAACCCGACGACTACCCGCCGCCGGAGTGGCCCGACCCTGACCTACCCGGCATCGACCAGGGCGACGGCCCCGGGCGGCAGGGCCTGTTCTTGTCCGTGCCGGCCGGGTCGTTTGATGCGGACCGGTTCGCGCAGTCCGGGCCGGCCGCGGACATGCCGCCGGACCCGCTGCTGGCCACCATCATCGACGCGGTCACCGGCCCGGACGGGGCCGGGGTGGGCACGCTGTCCGATGACCAGCTGGTCGGGGTCATCGCCGCGGTCCGCCGGCTGGAATCCCGGGCCGCGTGGTACACGCTGACCGCGGTCGCGGAGTTCGCCGCCCGGTACGGCCGTGAGGTCGCCGGGGCGGAATTCGCCGCTGATCAGCTGGCGTGTGAGCTGCACCTGACGTCCCGGTCCGCGGCAGTGCTGCTGGACTACGCCACGGCCGTGGCGGCGCGGTTGCCGCGGTGCCTGGCCGCGCTGGGCGCGGGCCTGCTGCATCCGGTGCACTTGCGGATCATCGAGGAGGAAACCCAGATCCTGTCCGCGGAGGACGTTGCCAGGGTGGATGCGGCACTAGCGGGGGTGGCGGGGTCGCTGACGTTCGGGAAGCTGCGCTCGGCTGCGCACCGGATGGTCCTGGAGCTGGACCCCGAGGCGGCGGCCCGGCGGAAGGAGGCCGGGCGGCGCAACGCCCACGTGCAGCCGTTCCGGGAGCCGTCGGGGAACGCCGGGATGATCGCCCGGGAACTGCCGTCCGATGAGGTGCTCGCGTCCTGGCAGCATGTGGAGCAGCGGGCGCTGGACCTGCGCGCCGCCGGGATCCCCGGCACCCTGGAAGAACTCCGCGTCCGCGCCTACCTCGATTTGCTGCAAGAACGCCGCACCAGCCTCCCCGTGCCTGGCCCCGGCCCGGCTGGGACGCCGGCCACGGCCGGCCCGCAGCACACCGACCCAGAAGGAAACGACGGCGGTCCCGGCCCCGGCGGCCCGGCGAATGGCCCGGGCGGCAGCGGCTCCGGCGGCCAGCCCGGCGCGGATACCGGGCCCAGCCTGGCCGCGCTGGTCAACATCACCGTGCAGTGGTCCACGCTGACCGGCCAGTCCGCCACCCCAGCCGAGGTCGGCGGGTACGGCACCATCGACGCCGCCGACGCCCGGGACCTGGCCGCCGCGGCCGCCCGCGACCCCCGCACGCGGTGGTGCGTCACCGCGCTGCACCCCGACGGCACCGCCGCCGCCCACGGCTGCGCACCCGGAAGGCACCCCCCGCCCGGCACCGTAGACCTCACCGCCACACCCCAACCCCAACCCCGGACCCGACCCGCCGCCGCCCGGAACCCGGCCGCAGGACTGGATCAGCGGGCTGCGCATCCGGATGACCCCGATCACCCGCGGCCGCTGCGACCATCACCAGGCCGAGGCAGGCTACCGGCCCAGCCGCAAACTCCGGCACCTGGTCCGAGCCCGCAACGCCCGGTGCACCGCACCCGGCTGCGGCCGGCCCGCGGCCAAGTGCGACGTGGACCACACCATCGCCTGGGACCACGGCGGACTGACCTGCGAATGCGACCTCGCCCCGCTATGCCGTCATCACCATAGGTGTAAGCAGTCCGAAGGGTGGCGGCTAGAGCAGCCCGAACCAGGCGTCCTGGTCTGGCATACGCCGGCCGGGCGCACCTATACCACCACCCCTTCCGAATACCCGGCCTAAGCTTGCCGTTTAACCCGTGCTGCCTGAGTTTTGACATGGTACGGCCACGGCGTGATGATCTTCGGGTTCCTCTCACAGAACTTGAAGACACAAGGCGGTACGACGCTGGGAAGAAGATCGACGGCCGCAAGCGGCACCGTCGTCCACGGGGCCATGATCATCAGCATGAGTCGCCGCCTCGCCCGGCCGCGGCAAGCACCCCAGCCTTCATCACCTCAATAGGGCCGATAGTCCCTGACGTTGCTCCCTGAATAGGCCGTAGCCTGTTCTCCTCAGCAACTGCGGGACCGAGGAACTGCAGGGATTGTCAGGTGGCGAAACGCTGATGAGAGCAGTCGTCTGCGACAGGTACGGACCGCCCGACGTCCTGCGGCTGGAAGAAGTCGCCAAGCCGGTACCCAAGCCGGACGAGGTCCTGGTCAGGGTCCACGCCACGACCGTCAACCGGACGGACTGCGGAATCCGCGCGGGAGAGCCGTTCATAAGCCGCCTGGTCAGTGGTCTCCGGCGGCCGAAGTGGAGGATCCTGGGGACCGAGCTGGCGGGCACGGTCGAGGCGACCGGTGCGGCTGTCACCCAGTTCACCGTCGGCGACGAGGTCTTCGGCGTCAACGCGTGGCGCTTCGGCGCGCACGCGGAGTTCGTGTGCATGCGCGAGCGCGGGCCGCTGGCGCGCAAGCCGATCGGCGTGAGCTTCGAGGAGGCCGCGGCGGTGTGTGACGGGGCGATCCTGGCCCTCGGCTGCCTGCGGCCGGCGGGCGTCCGGAAGGGCCGGAGCGTCGTCATCTACGGCGCGTCCGGCTCGATCGGGACCGCGGCCGTTCAGCTCGCCAGGTACTTCGAGGCCGACGTCACCGCGGTATGCAGCACGAAGAACGCCGAGGTCGTCAGGTCGCTCGGAGCCGACCAGGTCATCGACTACATGCGGGAGGACTTCACCAGAAACGGCGAGACCTACGACGTCATCTTCGACGCGGTCGGCATGCAGTCGTTCGGGCGCTGCAAAGGTTCGCTCAAGCCGGGCGGCGCGTACCTGGCGACCGACCATCTGCACAACGTGCCGCTGGCCCTGTGGACCTCGCGGTTCGGGGACAAACGGGTGGTGTTCCCGATCCCTCCCCGGTACACGAAGCAGGACGTCCTGTTCCTCAGGCAGCTCATCGAGGAGGGGAAATACCACGCAGTCATCGACCGCCGCTACCCGCTGGAGGACGTGATCGACGCGACGAGGTACGTCGAGACGAAGCAGAAGACCGGGAACGTCGTCCTGACTGTCAGTACGTAGCCGACGCTTAAATTAAGTTTCCAACCAAGCTCCGATGACACTCCCGCCACTCCCGGGTCCCAGGGGTCAGGATGCGGACTGGCCACTGGTGACCCGGGCGGGCGGTGGCGTGTCGGCCGGGGCGTGCGGGCGGGAACGCGGGGAGCCGGGGAGCCACAGCGAGAGCAGCACCGCGAGCGCGGAGAACCCGGTTGCCCACCAGAACGCGATGTCGAACCCGGTGGCGAGGTTCCCACGGTGGGCGGCGATGGCGCTGGACAGAATGACCGCCAGCACCGCGGTGCCGAACGACCCGCCGATCTGCTGAGCCGTCCGGGTCAGCACGCTGGACTGGGCGATCTCCTGCTTATCCAGGCCCAGGAAGGCGACCGCCATCACGGGGATCGTGACCGCGCCGAGCCCGAAGCCGCGGACGACCAGCCAGAACGCGAGCAGCCATGAGTTGGTGCTCGTCCCGGCGAAGGCGAAGGGAATAGTCGAGGCGGCGACGATGACGAAGCCGGCCACGGCGATCGGGCGGCCCCCGATCTTGTCGGTCAGCCGTCCGGCCAGATTGCGGGAGAGCAGCGCGCCGACCCCCTGCGGGGCCAGCATGATGCCGGCGGTCAGGGGGGAGAAGCCGCGTACCTCCTGGTAGTACAGCGGCAGCAGCAGCATGGCGCCGTAGAGGGCGAAGCCGGAGAAGAACAGCACCGCCGAGGCCGAGGCGACCGGGCGGCGGGCGAGCAGGCGCACGTCCATGAGCGGAGCGGTGCGCCGCAGGGCGTAGCAGGTGAACGCGGCGAGGAGCACGACGCCGATGGCCAGCGGGACCATGACATCGGGGTGGGCGAAGCCGGCCGCCACGCCGGCGTTGCTCAGCCCGAGGATGACCGCGGCGATGCCGGGGGCGAGCATGGCCAGGCCCAGCAGGTCCAGGTGCGGTCTGGGCTTGGCCGGGTCCGGGGTGTCGGCCGGAATGTGCCGCGCGGCGAGGAACAGGCCGACGGCGCAGAACGGCACGTTGACCCAGAACATGAACCGCCAGCTGAAGTGGGTGAGGATCGCGCCGCCGACGAGCGGGCCGAGGATCGGGCCGAGCAGGGCGGGCAGCGCGATGATGGTGACGGTCCGGCCGAGCGCCTTGCCCCCTGCGGCCTGCATGATCAGCGTGGTCAGCAGCGGAAACAGGATGCCGCCGCCGGCGCCCTGCACGACGCGCCAGGCGATCAGCGAGCCGACGTTCCAGGCCAGGCTGGAGCCGATCGAGCCAACCAGGAAGACCGTGAGCCCGAACATCCACAGCCGCTTGCCGCCGAAGCGCTGCAGTCCCCAGACGGACAGCGGCACCGCGATGCCGAGCGCCAGCAGGTAACCAGTCGTCACCCACTGGATCGCCGACACCGACGTGTGCAGCTGCGCGGCGAGGGTGCGCAGCGCGACGCTGACGATCGTGGTGTCGAAGATGACGCCCAGGAAGCCAACGACGAGGATCAACGCGCGCTTGAGCACCTTCGGGTCGATCCTGTCCGGGCCCGGGTCTGAGGTCGTGCCGGCCGCCATGGCGCCCCTTCCATATAAGAGATGGATTCACCTCTTATTGGCGAGCGTAGGCTCACGGCAATAAGAAACGCAAGCTTCTCTTATCAGGATGTGGAAGAGTTATCCTGATGGATGTGACCAGTCAGCTGCACCGGCAGCGGCGCCGTGGTGAGGAGCTCGAGGCCGCACTGCTCAACGCCGCGTGGGATGAGCTGGTCGAGGTCGGGTTCGCGAAACTGACCATGGAGTCCGTCGCCGCCCGGGCCAAGACCGGCGTCGCCGTGCTGTACCGGCGGTGGACCGGCAAGGACGACCTCGCTCTCGCCGCCATCGCCCATTACGGCAACATGCACCCGGTCGAGCTGCCGGATACCGGCAGCCTGCGCGGCGACATACTCACCTTGCTCCGCGACGTCAACGACACGCGGCAATCGTTCACCGTCGCCATCACCGCCGCCTTCGCCGGCCTGCTCGCCAGCAGCGGGCTCACCCCGGCGGACGTACGAGACCGGATCCTGATCCGGCGCCCCGGGTACCCGCTCGTAGGCACCCCGGCGGAGGTGCGGGAGGGGATCCTGAGCGCCCAGCCGGGAGTAGGCCTGCTCTACCAGCGTGCTCACGAGCGCGGCGAGATCGACCTGGACCGCGTTCCCGCCGCCGTGCTGGCCCTGCCGTTCGACCTCATGCGCCATGACCTGCTCATGACGCTCAAGCCGGTGCCCCCCGAACGGCTCGAGACGATCGTCGATGACCTCTTCATGCCGCTCGTCTCCGCCTATCGTCCGGTCCGAGCCTGATCTATCGCGCGCGGCTCCGCTGTCCCCCCGGGCGGACCTCGTTCGTCATCCCGCGAGAGACCCCGCGAGAGGACCCGCATCGGGGAACCAGGGAAGGAGCCGGTGATGCAGTACGCCTTGCTGATCTACACCAAGCCCGGAGCGCAGGAGGCGCTCGGCGCGCAGGAGCAGGAAGCCGTGCACCGCGAGTACATGGCGCTCAGGGACGTCCCCGGCATCGTCGGCGGCGCCGCGCTGCACCCGGTGGAGACCGCGACCACCGTCCGGGCCGCCGGCGACCAGCTGCTCATTACCGATGGCCCGTTCGCCGACACCAAGGAGGTCTTCGGCGGCTTCTACCTGCTGGAGGCCGATGACCTCGACCGGGCCACCGAGATCGCGGCCCGGATTCCCGCGGTCCGCCTCGGCGGCTCGGTGGAGATCCGGCCGGTCGTGACCGGCCCGTCTTGAACCAGGCGGGGGAAGCACCCCTGATCGAACAGGTCTTCCGCGACGAGTGGGGCCGGCTGCTGGCCTCGCTGATCGGCTACCTCGGCGATTTCGACCTCGCCGAGGACGCCGCCGCGGAGGCGTTCGCGATCGCGGCGCGCCGCTGGCCGTCGGACGGGGTGCCCGCCAACCCCGCCGCCTGGCTGGTTACCACGGCCCGCCACCGCGCTATCGACCGGCTGCGCCGGGACCGCGTCCTGGCCGCCAAGCTCCGGCTGCTGGCGGCGGACCTCGATGCCCCAGACGCCGCGGAGGCCACGGTGATCCCTGACGAGCGGCTCGAGCTCATCTTCATGTGCTGCCATCCGGCCCTGGCCACCGAGGCTCAGGTCGCACTGACGCTGCGCGCCGTCGGCGGCCTGGCCACCGAGGAGATCGCGCGGGCTTTCCTCGTCCCGCCCGAGACGATGAAACGGCGGCTGACCCGGGCCAAGTCCAAGATCAAGGTGGCTGGCATCCCGTTCAGCGTGCCTTCCGGCCCCCAGCTGCCCGGGCGTCTCGGCGCGGTCCTGGCCGTGGTCTACCTCATCTTCAACGAAGGTTACGGGGATCCTTCCCGGCCGAGCCTGGCGGCCGAGGCGATCCGGCTCGGCCGCGTGCTGGCGGCCCTGCTGCCCGGCCAGCCCGAGGTGCTCGGCCTGCTGGCGCTGATGCTGCTGCACGACTCGCGCCGCGACGCGAGGTTCGACGGTCAGGACCTGGTCCTGCTGCCCGATCAGGACCGGTCCCGGTGGGATTGGCGGCAGCTCGCCGAGGGCCGGGCCCTGCTCGACCGGGCCCTCCTCACAGACCTGCCCGACCAGACAATGCTCGACCGGACACCGCCCGGCCGGGCCCTCGGCCAGGCGACGGCCGCCAGCGGGCCGTACGTGATCCAGGCGGCGATTGCCTCGCTCCAGGCCGAAGATCAGCTCGACTGGCCGCAGATCGCGGTGCTCTACGGCGCGCTCGCCGAGCGGACCGGATCCCCGGTGGTCCGGCTGAACCGCGCGGTTGCGGTGGCCGAAGCCGACGGCCCGGCCGCGGCGCTGGCCCTCGTGGAGGAACTGGACCTGCCGGGCTACCAGTACTGGCACTCGACCCGGGCCGAGCTGCTGCGGCGGCTCGGCCGCCGGGACGAGGCGCGGGCCGCGTACCAGCGGGCGCTGGACCTGGCCCGCACCGCTGCCGAGCGCCGGTTCCTCGCCCAGCGTCTCACCGAAGTATGACCCGGCCCACGGCGGGCACCATGGCCATGACTCGCGCCACGCGGGCACCAGGCGGCGTCATGGCCCCGCAGGTATGCCAAAATAGGCGCGCTGACCAGAACCTGCCTGACCAGGGGCAAGCCTGGCCGGAACGGAGCCGGGAACGGAGCACGCAATGGCTGACGCGGATACCGAATCGAAGTCCGTCAATCAGGAGACGCTGGTGGCGGACATCGACCGCACCCGCGCTGAGCTGGCGCGCACCATCGACGCCATCTCCGACCGGGTGAGCCCGAAGAAGAACGTCGAGCGGGCCAGGCTCCGAGCTCCGCGAGCGGGCCGGCCAGATCGACCCGCTCATGGCGGGCGCCGCCACGGCCGCGATCGTGGTGAGCGTGACCATCCTGCTCCTGCTGCGCCACCGCAGCACCAGCCCACCAGGCCGCCACCAAGCGCTAGTCGGCGCTCTTGGTCAGGTCCTCGTACTCGGCCGCCGACAGCAGGTCGGTCGGCAGGGCGGCGTCGCCGGAGCTGTCCTGGGGCACTTGCACCCGGAACATCCACCCGGCCGTATACGGCTCGGCGTTGACCAGCGAGGGATCGTCTTCCAGCTCGGCGTTGACCTCGGTGACCTCGCCGTCCACCGGCGAGTACAGGTCGCTGACGGACTTGACCGACTCGACCTCACCGCATGGCTCGCCGGCCGTGACCGAAGCGCCGACCGACGGCAGGGACACGTAGACCACGTCACCGAGCTGCTGCGTCGCGTACTCGGTGATCCCGACCGACGCCAGGGTGCCCTCGACGGAGACCCACTCGTGCTCGGCCGTGTAGCGCAGTTCGGCTGGGATGCTCATCGTTATCGACTCCTGGAGTAAAACGGCAGATCGGTCAGCTCAGCCGGGACGGCTTCGCCCCGGATGCCGACAGAAAGTACAGCATCGCGCACGTCAACCTCAGCGGTCAGGTAGGCCATGGCGATCGGCCGGCCGAGGGTGGGAGACGGAGCGCCGCTCGTGACGGTCCCGGCCTCCTGGCCATCCGCGAACACCGGGTAGCCGTGCCTGGCGATCCGGCGGGATTGCATCGTGAGCCCGACCAGCTGCAGGCGGGGTCCCGAGGACGCCCGCTCAGCCAGCGCCGAACGCCCGACGAAATCACCTGGCTTATCGAACTTCACCACCCGTCCCAAGCCCGCTTCGAAGGGTGTCATGTCCGGGCCGAGCTCGTTGCCGTACAGCGGCATGCCGGCCTTGAGCCGGAGCGTATCGCGGGCCGCCAGCCCGGCCGGGACCAGGCCGGCCGGGGCGCCCGCCGACGCCAGCGCCGCCCAGACAGCGGGGGCGTCACCTGGCCGGCCGAACACCTCGAAGCCGTCCTCCCCCGTGTACCCGGTCCGGGCCACCCAGGCCGGGAAGCCCGCCACGTCGCCGAACGCTCCTGCGTAATACCTCATCGCGGCCACGTCCAGCCCGGTCAGCGGTCCGAGGATCCCGGCCGCGGCCGGTCCCTGGATGGCGATCAGCGCGGTCTCGTCGGTGGCGTCCGCGACGACCGTATCGTAACCGGCGGCCCGGGAGCGCAGCTCGGCGTAGACGGTGGCCGTGTTCGAGGCGTTCGCCACGACCAGGAACTCCTGCTCACCCTGCCGGTACACGACCAGATCATCGAGCACGCCGCCGTCGGCCGCGCAGATCATCGTGTACCTGGCCCGCCCGAGCCCGAGCACCGACAAGGACCCGGTCAGCGCGTAATCCAGGGCCTGGCCGGCCCCGGCCCGGTCACCGTGATCTCCCCCATGTGGGACAGGTCGAACAGCCCGGCCGCGTGCCGCACCGCCTGATGCTCGGCCGTCTCGCTCCCGTAGCGCAACGGCATCTGCCAGCCGGCGAACGAGGTCATGACCGCCCCGAGCCGGGCGTGCACCTCCAGCAGCGGGGTGCGGCTTGATGACGTCACCTGCGCAATGGTATGCCGTACCCATGGAAACTCTCCCCGAGGAGCTCATCGAGATCGAGCTGAAGACCGTCCCGTCCTGGACGCGCGACGGCGGCTCGCTCACCACGGTCATCGAGCGCGCCGACTTCCGCGACGCGATCTTTTTCGTCGGCGCCGTCGCCTACCTAGCCGAGAAGGCCAACCACCATCCCAACATCGCGATTTCGTGGAACAAGGTGACGCTGACGCTCAGCACGCATTCCGCGGGCGGGCTGACCGCCGATGATTTCGCCCTGGCCCGCCGGATCTTGCTCCTGGAGTAAGGGGCCGCCGCCATCGGGCCGGGCCGGAGCAGCGCTTGCGCGCTGGCCTGCCCGCCTGTTTCCGCGCCCGAAGCCAGGACGGGTCCAATATTTCCCCAGATTTGCGCAAATTGACACCAATAAGCCTCTTAACCGGTGCGCCGAAGCGTGGCATCGTGGGCACCCGCGGTGCCTACTGGGCGGCCCGCGCTTCACGGTTGAGAGGAAGATTTCATGGACAGACGTCGGGATGCCGGCCTGGCCAGGAGCCGCGCGACGTGGTTCCGCGTCACCGCCGCGGCCAGCTCGGCAGCCCTGCTCGGCCTGCTGGGCCTGGCAGGGACGTCGTTCGCCGCCACGGGCAGTGCGGCCAGCGCCGCTGCCCCGGCCAAGGCCACCTCGCTCGCCGACGACAGCTCCTCGAGCTGTCACCTCGGCAACGGCGTGCAGCACATCGTGCAGCTCACGTTCGACAATGTGCACTTCTTCCGGGACAACCCCAACGTCCCGTCAGATCTGGAAATGATGCCCTACCTGCTGAACTTCTTCGAAAGCAACGGCACGTTCCTGTCGAACAGCCACACCCCGCTGATCGCGCACACCGCCGATGACATCCTGACCACCAACACCGGCCTGTACGGCGACCGGCAGGGCATGCCGGTATCCAACAGCTACCAGGCCTACAACACCGACGGCCCGAACGGCAGCTTCAACACCACCGACCCGGCCAGCTCGTTCGCCTACTGGACCGACCCGGTCTTCGACACCGCCAAGACCCCGAGCCCGGCCCACGACACCAACCCGAACATGGTCTACGCGCCGGTGCCGCCCGCCACCGCCGCGCAGCCCGTGACGCCGGACACCATCACCCCGGCGCCGTGGGTTCCGTTCACCCGGGCCGGCTGCGACGTGGGCGACGTGTCCACGGCGAACCAGGAGCTGGAGAATACTCGCGTCGACTTCCCCAAGGTGTTCGGCGCCGACTCGCCCGAGGTCCAGCAGCTCGCCGCGGACCCCGACTCGTTCAAGGACGCCGAGACCGCGGACTACGTCGGCGTCGCCGTGCACTGTGCCCTGGGCAACGCGTTCTGCGCCACCGCCCGGGGGGACCGGGGCAACCAGACCACCCCGTCGGCGACCGCCGCGGCCGACGTGCTGCCGAACGAGCCGGGCGGGTACAGCGGCTTCCAGGCGCTGTTCGGCCACCGGTACATCGCGCCGCAGCTCGGTGCGGGCACGCCGAACAAGACGAACGGCAACGGGTACCAGGTCACCAACTCGGCCGGGAACCTGGTCGACGAGAACGGCAACCAGATCAACGGCGCGTTCCTCACCAACCACCCCGGCTTCCCCGGGTTTAGCACCATCAACGCCTCGCAGTCGCTGGCCTACATGGCCGACATGCTCGAGTCGGGCGTGCCGGTGGTGAACGGCTACATCTCCGACATCCACGGCAACGAGAACATCCCCGGGGTGGCCGCCTGCAACGGCGCCCCGGCCGCGCTCGGCAGCGGCAGCGCCTGCTACGTCGCCCAGGCGCAGTACTACAACCAGGCCTTCGGCTCCTTCTTCCAGCGGCTGGCCAAGGACGGCATCACCCCGTCGAACACGGAGTTCGTGCTGAGCTCCGACGAGGGCGACCATGAGGCCGGCGCCAACGTCGGGCGGTCCATCCAGCCCACCCCGGCCAGCTGCGACGGCGCGACCGTCTCCGGCAACACCGTCACCCCCGACGTGCCGTGCACCTACCCGGCCGGGTCCTTCGGCGAGCTGGCCGGCAACGTGACCGGCCTGCTGGCCACCCAGAAGAGCAACACCACGCCGTTCAGCCTGGAAGCCGACACCGCACCGGAGTTCTACGTGACCGGTGATCCCGGCCCGAACGCCCCCGCGGTCCGCACCCTGGAGCGCGACGTGGCCGGGCTGACCGCGGACAACCCGTACGCGGGCGGCACCCAGCCGATCACGAACTACCTGGCCGACCCGGCCGAGGAGGCGATCCTGCACATGGTCAACGCCGACCCGGCCCGGACGCCGACGTTCGCCATGTTCGCCAAGCCGGACTACTTCCTGTCCCCAGGCAGCGCGACGTGCAGCCCGTGCGTCACCCAGAATGCCGGCTTCGCCTACGACCACGGTGACTACGCCGCCGAGATCGACACGAACTACGCCGCCTTCGCCGGGCCCGGGGTCAAAAAGCTCGGCCTGGACGGCACGGCCGCGAACGCGGGCCCGAACTCCGCGGGCCCCAACAGCGGCCAGATCGAGGTGATCAACAGCGGCACGACCGGCACCTGGGCGGATGAGACCGACATCCGGCCCACGCTGATCTACCTGGCCGGCCTGAAGGACGACTACGAGCACGACGGCCGGGTCATCACCCAGATCGTGGCCGACCCGAATCACGCGCTCAGCGGGTCCGGCGTGGCCGCCCTGGGGGCCTGCTACAAGCAGCTCAACTCCAGCGTCGGCCAGTTCGGGGCCTACACCCTTCAGGCCGACACCAAGGCGATCGAGAGCAGCTCGGCTGGGGACGCCCGCTACATCTCCACCGACAAGGCGCTGACCGGGCTGGACAAGGTCCGCGACGCACTTGCCCTGCGGATAAAGGGCGAGCTCGAAGCGGCCGCGTTCGGCAACAAGCCGATCTTCGCGGCCGGCGCGCAGACGGTCGCCTGCCAGGCGGTCATCGCCGGGGCCGCCCTGCTGGCGCATAACGCCTGATCACCGCTGCGGGCCGCCACCCCTCGGTGGCGGCCCGCAGTCATGTCTGCCCCCGGCGCGGGCGTGGCACAATTGGGCGGTGACCTTCTCCGGACCGCCGCGCGACGTGGTGATCCTGGGGTCGACCGGCTCCATCGGCACCCAGGCCCTCGACATCATCAGGCGCAATCCCGGCCGCTTCCGCGTCACGGCGCTGGCCGCGGGCGGCGGCCACCCAGAGGTCCTGGCCCGGCAGGCCGCCGAGTTCAGGGTGGGCGCCGTCGCCGTGGCCACGCCGGGCGCCGCGGCCGGCGTGCAGGCCGCACTCCGCGACTGCCTTCCTGGCCTAACGGGCCGTGCCGCGAGCCCCCTGCCCCAGGTTCTCGCTGGTCCGGAGGCGGTCTGCGAGGTGGCCGGGTGGCCAGCCGACGTGGTGCTCAACGGGGTGACCGGCGCGGCCGGGCTGCAGGCCACGCTGGCCGCGCTGGACGCCGGGCGGGTGCTGGCCCTGGCCAACAAGGAGTCGCTGATCATCGGCGGCTCGCTGGTGACCAGCCGGGCCAAGCCCGGGCAGATCGTGCCCGTGGACTCCGAGCACTCCACCATCGCCCAGTGCCTGCGGGCCGGCGCGCCGTCTGAGGTGCGGCGGCTGGTGCTGACCGCGAGCGGCGGGCCGTTCCGTGGCTGGCGCCGGGACGACCTGGCCGACGTCACCCCGGAGCAGGCGCTCGCCCACCCCACCTGGAAGATGGGGCCGCTGGTCACGGTCAACTCCGCGACGCTGGTCAACAAGGGTCTGGAGGTGATCGAGGCGCATCTGCTGTTCGGCCTCGGGCTGGACCGGATCGACGTGGTCGTGCACCCGCAGTCGATCGTGCACTCGATGGTGGAGTTCACCGACGGCGCCACCGTCATCATGGCTTCCCCGCCCGACATGCGGCTGCCGATCTCGCTCGCCCTGGCCTGGCCCGACCGGGTCCCCGAGGCCGCGCCCGGGCTGGACTGGTCCGCCGCCGCGGCCTGGACCTTCGAGCCGCTGGACACCAGGGCGTTCCCCGCGGTCGCGCTGGCCCGGGAGGCGGCCGCGGCCGGAGGCACCGCGCCGGCCGTCTACAACGCCGCCAACGAGGCCTGCGTCGAGCAGTTCCTGACCGGCCGGATCGCCTTTACCCGGATTGTCGATACCGTGGCCCGGATACTCTCAGAGCATGACGTCGCGCGCGCGGCCGTCACCACCGTGGCGGAGGTGCTCGCCGTCGACGACTGGGCCCGGCGGCGCGCGGCCGAGATAAACGCATGCTGACCTGCGCGTACTGAACTATACGAGAGAGGGGGACGACCGGATGGACCTGATCGGCTGGGTCATCTTCATCGTCGCCCTTCTCGTCTCCGTCATGCTGCACGAGACCGGTCACTTCGTGCTGGCCAAGAGATTCGGCATGAAGGTCACCCGCTACTTCGTCGGCTTCGGGCCGACGATCTGGTCCACCTGGCGCGGTGAGACCGAATACGGGATCAAGGCGCTGCCCCTGGGCGGCTTCGTCAAGATCGTCGGCATGCACTCGCTGGACGATCCCGAGGACCCCGACGACGAGGCCCGGTCGTTCCGCAGCAAGCCGGCCTGGCAGCGGATCGCGGTGCTGTGCGCCGGCTCGGCCATGCACTTCCTGCTGGCCTTCCTGCTCATCGGCGGGCTGGCCCTCGGTGTCGGCATCGCGAACGACAACGTCACCCAGCTCGGCACGGTCAGCACCTGCGTGCCCGCGAACCTCACCGCCTACGACAACAGCACCTGTGCCGCGGCCGACGCGGCGTCCCCGGCCAAGCAGGCCGGACTGCAGGTCGGCGACGTGGTGACGGCCTTCAACGGCCACCAGGTGAGCACCTGGACCCAGCTCGACAACGCGATCCGCGCCACCCGGCCCGGCGAGCCTGTCACCATCACCGTCAAGCGCGACGGCCAGCTGGTGACGCTGCACACGACGCTGGCCAGCGTCCGCGGCCGCAGCGGCGCCTACCTGGGGATCGCGCCGGCCGTGGTGTTCCAGGTGGCCAGCCCGCTGGGCGCGATCAAGTACGCGGGCACGACCTTCGGCCAGACCCTGGCCGGCTCGGCGCACGCCGTCGCGGCCCTGCCCTCAGCGCTGCCCAAGCTGTTCAGCAGTGACCGGTCGAGCAGCGCGGCCGGTCAGGTCGTCGGCGTGGTCGGCGCGGCCGAGGCGACCGGGGCCGCGGTGGCCGCCGACTGGGGCTGGCAGTACAAGGTCAGCTTCGTGCTGCTGCTCATCGCCTCGCTGAACATTTTCATCGGCGCCTTCAACCTGCTCCCGCTGCTGCCGATGGACGGCGGCCACGTCGCCGCGATCATCTATGAGCGGGTCCGGGCCTGGTTCGCCCGGGTCCGCGGTCGCCCCGACCCGGGCCTGGTCGACATGTCCAAGCTGCTGCCGGTCAGCTTCAGCCTGTTCATGGTGGTGGTGTTCCTCAGCGTCGCGGTGATCCTGGCCGACATCGTCAACCCGGTGAACTTCATCAACGGCTGACTTCCCGGGCCGCCGCCTTCGCCGGCCCGGCCTGGTTATCCGACGTTCCCGTCAGCGTCGGTCACCTTCTGTTCACCAGGTGATGGTTCAATGGGGCGGGTCGAGGGATTCGGGAATGTGCCAAACGAACGGATGGGGTTCATGAGTATTGACCTCGGTATGCCGCAGACGCCGCCCGAGCCGCTGGCTGAGCGCCGCACGTCCCGCCAGGTCATGGTGGGCGCGGTCCCGGTGGGCGGGGGAGCGCCGGTGACTGTGCAGTCGATGACCACCACGCTGACCGCCGACGTGAACGCCACCTTGCAGCAGATCGCCGAGCTGACCGCCGCCGGGTGCCAGATCGTCCGGGTCGCCGTCCCGTCCCAGGACGACGCCGACGCGCTGCCCGCCATCGCGCGCAAGTCCCAGATCCCGGTCATCGCCGACATTCACTTCCAGCCCAAGTACGTGTTCGCCGCGATCGACGCCGGCTGCGCCGCGGTCCGGGTCAACCCCGGCAACATCAAGCAGTTCGACGACAAGGTGGCCGAGATCGCCCGGGCCGCGTCCGCCGCCGGGATCCCGATCAGGATCGGCGTCAACGCCGGCTCGCTGGACAAGCGGCTGCTGGCCAAGTACGGCAAGGCCACCCCGGAGGCGCTGGTCGAATCGGCGCTGTGGGAGTGCTCGCTGTTCGAGGAGCACGGGTTCCGCGACATCAAGATCTCGGTCAAGCACCACGACCCGGTGGTGATGATCAACGCCTACCGGCTGCTCGCCCGCAAGTGTGACTACCCGCTGCATCTCGGCGTGACCGAGGCCGGCCCGACGTTCCAGGGGACGATCAAGTCCGCGGTGGCCTTCGGCGCCCTGCTGGCCGAAGGCGTCGGCGACACCATCCGGGTCTCCCTGTCCGCGCCTCCCGTGGAGGAGGTCAAGGTCGGCATCTCGATCCTGGAGTCGCTTGGCATGCGGCAGCGGCGCCTGGAGATCGTGTCCTGCCCGTCGTGCGGCCGGGCCCAGGTTGACGTGTACAAGCTGGCCGAGGAGGTGACCGCCGGGCTGGACGGCCTGGAGGTCCCGCTGCGGGTCGCGGTCATGGGCTGTGTGGTCAACGGCCCCGGCGAGGCCCGCGAGGCGGACCTCGGCGTCGCGTCCGGCAACGGCAAGGGCCAGATCTTCGTCCGCGGCGAGGTCATCGCGACCGTCCCCGAGTCCGCCATCGTGGAGACCCTGATCGAGGAGGCCATGCGCCTCGCCGAGCAGCGTTCCGGCGAAGGCGGTGACGGAGCCGACGGTAATGGGCCCGAAGACGGTGCCGAGCCCGCGGCGGGCAAGCCCATCGTCACCGCCTACTGACGCCGCCGCCTACTGACCCCGCCGCCCACTGACACCCGGCCGCCTGCTGACACCCCGCCGCATACTGATCCCCGTCCCCGTTCCCGTTCCTGCTAGCCCGCCTGGCGGTGCGCGTGGCTGGGTGCCATGCTCTCCGCGTAGACCATCTCGCCGACCTGTTCTGCGGCTGCGGCACGCGCGTCGGCGGGCAGCATGTCGTCGGTGATGAGCACGTCGACCTCGCTCAGCCGCGCGAACGAGCTCAGGCTGACCAGCCCCCACTTGGTGTGGTCGGCCAGCAGCACGACCTGCCGCGCGACCCGGATGAAAGACCGGTTCGTCTCGGCCTCAGCCAGGTTGGGCGTGGTGAGGCCGGCTGCGGCGTCGAAGCCGTGACAGCCGAGGAAGAGCAGGTCGACGTGCAGCGAGCGGATGGTCAGGTCGGCGATGGGGCCGACCAGCGCGTCCGACGGGGTGCGGACCCCCCCGGTCAGCACCACCGAGTCGGCCGTGCCGTCCAGGCCTCCTCGCGCCCCGCTGAACAGGTTGGTCACCCGCAGTGAGTTGGTCACGATGGTGAGCCCGGGCACGTCGAGCAGGCACTGCGCCAGCGCGAACGTGGTGGTCCCGGCGGCCAGGGCGATCGCCATGCCGGGTGTGACCATGCTCGCGGCCGTCCGCGCGATCGCGTTCTTCTCCGGCCGTTCCAGCACGAACTTCGCCTCGAATCCCGGCTCATGACTCGCGGGCGTGCCCGGCAGCACCGCGCCGCCGTGCACCTTCTCCACGAGCCCGTCGCGGGCGAGCACCTCGAGATCCCGGCGGATCGTCATATCAGAGACGCCGAGCCGCGCAGTCAGGTCACTGACCCGTGCGCTCCCGTCGCTCCGGACGACCTGCAATATGAGCGACTGGCGGTGTCTGGCTAGCATCCTTCCCCCTCCTCCATCTTCCCCTCCTCGCAGCGGGGGGTGGCGCCCGGACCCGTGCGGTGGTCCTCGGTAGCGCCATCCGTATCAATTCAGACGTTTCCCACGCGTGTTGGGTTCCGGGGACGGATGTCGCTGTTTGTCCCGCTCGGCTCGCGGGCGCTTCCTGCGGCGCCCCGCGCTGGTCCCGGCCCTACGGCATGATGGGGGCATGTCGATGCCTCGCCCGGACGGCCGACCTCGCCCGGACGGCGGACATCCCCGGCTGGCGGACCTCGCCGGGACGGCGGACCTCGCCGGGCCGGGCGGCATCCCTGGGCCGGGCGGCATCCCCGGGCCGGGCGCGTGGCGCGCCGCGTCACGGCGGCGCTCGCCTTCGGCGCGGCCGCGCTGCTCGCGGTCACGGCCTGCACCGCGGGCGGCCCGGCCTCGGCCACGTCGCCGAGCCCGGCCGCCAGCACGCCGGCCGCCAGCACGCCTGCGGCCGCGGGCGCTGCGGCGGACGCCGGGCCGATCGTCCCGACCCGCAGCACGCTGCACTGGCACGCCTGCACCGGGACGACCGGCCAGCTGGGCATTCCCGACTGCACCACGCTGAGCGTGCCGCTGAACTACGCCGATCCCGGCGGCAGGCACATCAGCCTCGCGCTCGACATGATCCCCGCGAGCGCCCCGGCCGCCCAGCAGCAGGGGATCATGCTCGTCAACCCGGGCGGTCCCGGGGCCAGCGGCCTGTCCCTGGCCGCCGAGGTGGCGGGCGGGCTCAGCCCGGCGGTGGCGCGGGACTACGACATCGTGGGCTTCGACCCGCGCGGCGTCGGGTCGTCGGTACCCCAGCTCAGCTGCGAGCCCGGCTTCTTCTCCGGCCCACGCCCGGACTACATCCCGGCCAGTGCCGCCGCCGAGCAGGTGCTCGTCAGCCGGGCCCGAACGTACGCCGCTGACTGCGAGCGGGCCTTCAGCTGGCTGCTTCCGTACATGACCACCCAGAACGTGGCCCGCGACCTGGACTCCATCCGCGCGGCGTTCGGCGTAGCGAAAATCAATTATTTCGCGTTCTCCTACGGCACGTATATCGGCCAGGTATACGCCACGCTGTTTCCCGCCCGCGTCCGCCGCATGGTCCTGGATAGCACCGTCGATCCGACCGGCGTCTGGTACAGCGACAATATCGGCCAGGATTACGCCTTCCAGAGCCGTATTGACGCGTTCTTTTCCTGGGTCGCGCAGTACAACAGCAGCTTTGATCTCGGCAGCACGCCCGCGCAGGTGCAGGCCTCCTATTACCGGGCCCGCAGCCAGCTGGCGGCCCACCCGGCCAACGGCGTGATCGGGGCCGACGAGTTCGATGACACCTACCTGCTCGGCGGCTACGACGACGACCTGTGGCCAGGCCTGGCCCATGCGCTGTCGGCGTACCTGAACTCAGCGGACGCCACGTCCCTGATCGGCCAGTACCAGTCCTACGGCGTCCAGAACGAGAATGAGTTCGCCGTCTACAGCGCGGTGGAGTGCGCGGACGTCAGCTGGCCGCGCAGCTTCGCCTACTGGACCTCCGACACCGAGATGGTCTACAAGACCGCGCCGTTCTACGCCTGGGGGAACGCGTGGTACAACGCGGCCTGCGCGTTCTGGCCGGTGCACGGCCCGGCCGACCCGCTGCAGATCAAGGGCACCGGGCTGCCCGGCATCTTGATGCTGCAGGGCACGCTCGATCCGGCCACCCCCTACGCCGGAGCGCAGGACGCGCACAAGCTGCTGCCCTCGGCCCGGATGGTGGTCGTGACCGGAAGCGGCAACCACGGGCAGTCGTTCTCCCAGCCCTCGGACGCCTGCGTGCAGGGCTATCTGAACGCCTATCTCGCCACCGGTGCCCTCCCGCAGGGCGCCGGGCTGGTCAATGCCACCTGCCCGGCGGTACCGGATCCGGGACCGGGGAGCTGACGCCAAAGCCCAGTCCCGGATGAGAACTTCCCGCGCTATTGTCCGCGTGTAGGCTGGCCTCATGTTGCGGGCAAAGGCGTCGTCCGCGGTACGGTTGCTCGATGATCGGGACCGCGATGCGGTTCTCGCCATCTGCGACCGCGATCCGGTGATGCACGTATTCGTCAGTTCCCGTGTGCGCGCACTCGGCCTGGAACCCAGCAGGCTCGGCGCGCAGATGTGGGGGCACGGGCGGGGCGGCCGGCTGGAGTCGCTGTGCTATTCCGGCGCCAATCTGGTTCCCGTCGCGGCCACGCCCGATGCGGTCGCGGCCTTCGCGGACCTGGCGCTGCGGCAGGGACGGCGGTGCTCGTCCGTCGTCGGGCCGGCCGACGAGGTCCAGGCCCTGTGGGCCGTGCTGCGGCCGCGGTGGGGGCCGGCCAGGGAGGTCCGCGCGGTGCAGCCGGTCATGGTCATCAACGGGCCGCCGCTGGTGCCGCCCGATCCGCTGGTCCGGCGGGTACAGCTGGATGAGCTCGACATCCTGTGGCCGGCCTGCGTCGCGATGTTCACCGAAGAGGTAGGCATCTCGCCCACCATCGGGGACGGCGGCGCCTCCTACCGGGCCCGCCTCGTGCAGCTGATCCGCAGCGGCCGGGCGTTCGCCCGGATCGAGGACGGAAAAGTGATCTTCAAGGCCGAGATCGGCGCGGCGACCCCGCAGGCGTGCCAGGTGCAGGGCGTCTGGGTCCGGCCGGAGTACCGCGGTCAGGGCCTGGCCGCGCCCGGCATGGCCGCGGTCGTGGTCGAGTCGGCGCGGTCGATCGCTCCGGTGGTCTCCCTCTACGTGAACGACTTCAACACGCCCGCCCGGGCGGCGTACCGGCGGACCGGCTTCACCGACACCGGCCAGTTCATGTCGGTGCTGTTCTGAGGCCGGTGCCGCTGCTGTGCCACCGGAAAGCTCGAGCCTAGTCGCGGCCGCGGATCTTGTGCAGGTGGTCCACCACCGGCTGGAAGGCGGACGTGATCTCAGCCAGCTGGTGCGGCGTCAGCCGGTCGACGAAGTGACGGCGGACGTGCTCCACGTGGTAGGGCGCCACGCGCTCGATGGCGTCGAATCCGGCCTGGGTCAGCACGGCGAACGTGCCGCGCTTGTCGCCCTCGCAGTTGTCGCGCTGGACCAGGCCGCGCTTTTCCATGCGTGAGATCTGGTGCGACAGCCGGCTCCGTGACTGGCTGGTCGCGTCGGCCAGGTCGGTCATCCGCAGGCGGTGTTCCGGCGCTTCGGACAGCTCGACCAGGATCTCGTAATCGCGCCCGGTCAGGCCGTGCTCGGCCAGATCGTGGTCGAGCTGGCGCATGAGCAGCAAGCTCAGGTGGACAGTAGCCCGCCACGCCTGCTGCTCCTCGTCGGTCAGCCAGAGCGGCTGTCCGTCAGTCCCGGACATAACCTGAATTTACCTTCTACCCGGCGGCACTGCGCGGCCCCCCGGCCCCGCCACCACGCCAGCCGTCCCGCGTCCCCACCTCCGGCGTGCCGCTTCCCACCTCCAGCGCCTCGCCTCTGGCACCCCACCTCCGGCGCCGCCGACCTGCCCAGAACACCGCCATACGCGAACACTGACCCCGCCACCCGGGACCATCATCAGCCCTGCCTGGCCGCTGGCCAGCCCTGCCTCGGGCCGTCTTCGCCCGAACAATTGCTTGACCATAAGCAATTAATTTTGCCGGTGAAAGGAAGAAAACGTCGCTAAGAAGGGTTGACATCCCGCCCAAAGCATCCAACAATCCGATTAACGCAGCCATAACGCTACTACCAGGAGTTATTTGCCGAGGAGCTCGTCTCGTCGTGGCTCCCCGATCAGGTATTCCGGCGAATATTTCGCCGTCCTTTCCCCGTTTTACCTGCCACCCCCTGACCCCGGGTGGCAGCATCCGAACGGCGGAGGCCAGCTGGCACCGCGCGCCTGCCGGATCGCAACGCGCCTGGCGGCAGGTGCTCCGGACCACGCCAGCGCGGCCGCGCGCGCCAAGAGCTGGTCCGGCAGGCCCAAGGCGATGGCCGCAGGATAGCCGTGCGGCGCCCGGACCGGCGCCCGGACGTGGCATGCCGGCTCGCAGGCCCCGGAATCATCATCGTGTGCCGTCACCGTCTTCTGGGCCGCGTCGGTTGCGGGCGGCGGGGATGGCGGTGCTGGCCGCAGGTGAGGCGTCAAGGTGGTGGCGTGGCTGATGGTGATGCCGCGCCTCGTCAGCAGCGCAGTGGGTCCGGCTTCCGTGGTGGATCCGGCTCTTGTGGTGGATCCGGGCAACTGGAGTTGCCTGAATACTCCGCAGAACCCGGATCCACCGCGGTAATTACGGCTCGCCCCTGTCTGGGTGCGAAGTCGGATCCGGTGTGGCCGTCACAGCACGCTCGTCAGGATCCGCAGCACGTTCCTAGCCCTTAAATCCCGGATCATCACATAACTAACCGACGCCGCCGCGAAACAGGTAGCGGCGCACGGCGCACGTCCGGCGCCTGGGGCGGCGTCATCATCTGCGGATGGGTGTTCGCTCCGGGCGCGCCGCTGAACTGGATCATCCTGATCACGATTCCCGGCGCGCTCATCCCGGGCCTCATGATCGGGATCTTCGGGCCGCGCCAGCGGCGGCGCGTGCTGGAGGAGCTGTCCCAGTAGGCCTCGGGCCGCCGGCGACCGCCGCGGCCGCCGGCGGCCCGACTCCATGTCTTTATCTCCCGCCGCCGTGTGCTACATGCGAATCAGCCGTACCATAGCTGACGAATGGAGCGATTCGCCCGCACGGATTAAGGGAGACTGCGCCCGAGGTGATGCCGGGAGGTTCCGCGCTGCCCACCGGCGTACAGGCGGCCGGGGCATACCTTCGCGAGTTGCTGCTGCGCCCGGGCCGTTACCGGCGGAAATGGGAGCAGTATGCGGAACGCAGCCGGGCCGGGCAGGTCAACCAGCTCGCGGTGGCCGAGGTACTCGCCCATTACCTGTGGGAGCATCCGAGGGCAGAAGGCGATGTTGACCTGCTGCCGCGCCAGCTCAAAGACACCGCGGCCCGCGCTCTTTCGGGCAAGCTGCTCAGCAAGGCCACCCTCTTCCTTTTCATGGACGCATTCGCGCTCGGCCCGCCGGAGCGGGCGCAGCTGCTCAAGCTGTGGGAGGGATCCGCGCACGTCCGCGTGCTCTCCGGGCCGCGGGCCATCCGTGAAGATAAGGCGAGCAGGCTCGGGAGCCGGCGGGTCAAGACGCTCTCCCTGCACGACCACCATTACCTGGGCCCAGACGGATGGCCGGCCAGGCACCGCGTTATCCACGTGATCGAGGCGATTGCCGACGGCGTAGACCGGATTCCTTACCGGGCCGATACGAATGCGCTGACCATTGAGGCCGGGCAGGGATTCAGCGGCCTGGCCGGCCCGGTATACCAGCCGGTTGCGGGCCTGTACGTGGTCGATATGCTGCTGGCCAAGCCGCTGATGGCGGGGGAAACGGCCACCCTGGAGTATTCGGCGAGCTTCCACTACGCGGCGCCGCCGCCGCCGGAGTTCCGGCGGGTGGTGCAGGCCTTCGTCGAGAATCTCGATGTTCGCGTCCAGTTTCACCCGGACCGGCTGCCGGGAAACGTCGTGTGGGCGGTCTGGGACGGGCTGGACGGGCCGATCGTCGAGCGTGAGCCCGTGGCCCTGGACAGCCAGTTCGCGGTGCACCGCTACCTGCGCCTGGCCGAGCAGACCGCAGTCGGCTTCCACTGGGACTGGTAGCCGCCCCGCGAGACGGGGATGGCACGATCGTAGGTGTGCGTAGGGACGAGGGTGCCGCGACCACCAGTGCCGAATTGCGCGCGCATAATCTCGTGCGGCTGTTGCGCGCCGTCCACGACGGCGGCGGCCGGCTCACCCGGGCCGAGCTCACCAGGCAGCTCAGCCTGGCCCGGGGCACGGCCACCGTGCTCGTCCGCGACCTGGCCGGACGGCGGCTGATCGAGGAGCTGGCCAGCCCGGTCGACGTGGCGGCGCAGCGTGCCCGCGGGCGCCCTACCGGCGTGCCGTCGGCGCACGCCCAGGGCCCGGTCGCGCTCGCGGTCGACCTGCGGGATGACTCCTTTACCGTGGCCGCGTTCGAGCTGACCGGCCGCGGCACGGTACTGGACCGCCAGGAGCGGGGGGCCAGTTCGGGCACGGGAATGCTGCACGATGCCGCGGACCGACTGGCGATCCGCGGCCGGCAGTTCGGTGAGCGCGTCATCGGCGTGGGCGTCGCGGTCCCGTCGCCCGTCCGCGGCGGCACGATGGTCCAGCCGACCCTGACCGAATGGCAGGGCGTCGACGTGACCGCCGCGCTGGGGGCCGTGGTGGCCGCGGGCCCGGTCCTGGCCGGCAACGATGCGACCTTGGCCGGGCTGGCGGAGGCGCGCCGGGGCGTGCTGCGCGACGTGCCGGTCGCCCTGCACCTGCACGTCGCGACCGGCATCGGCGGGGTGCTGCTGTCCGGCGGCCTGCCCGTGTCCGGCGCGTACGGATCGGCCGGGGAGTTCGGCCACATGCCGCTCACTGGGAGCGACGAGCCATGCCGGTGCGGGTCGGTCGGCTGCTGGGAACTCGACGCCGGGGCCCGCGGCCTGCTCCGGGCGGCCGGGGCACCTGAGGGCGGCGACCGGATGCGCCAGGCCGATCAGGTCATCGCGACGGCGGGCACCGACCCGGCCAGCCGCCGCGCCCTGGCCCTGGCGGCCAGGGCGCTCGGCCGCGGCATCGGCGCCCTGGTGAATGCGCATGACCCGGCGGCCGTCAGCCTGTCCGGCCTCGCCGCCTCGCTGTTGCTGGCCGACCCGGCCGCGGTGCAGGCCGGCTACCAGTCCACCCTGATGCGATTCCGCCGCGGCGATCCGCCCGCCCTGCTGCCGTCCAACCTGGGCGACCTGGGCGTGCTTACCGGTGCGTCCGAGCTGGTCTTCGACGCCTTCCTCACCCCGCGCGGGCTGTCCGCCTGGCCCGCCGCCGAGCAGAAAACCGCGTGACTTCCCGACCACGCGGTGATAGGTTCCCGTCCTCGTGGCTGATCCCGTCCTTACCGCCGAACGCGAGCAGCTGCGGCGCTCGCGGGATTATCTCGAGCTGATGCGCGAGCACGTGCTGTCGCTCACGCCGATGGCCGGCGACCGGGTCTCGCTGGAGTACCTCAAGGCCGACCTGTACCACCGGGCCGAAGCCCTCAAGGACATCCCGGACACCCCGCTGTTCTTCGGCCGGCTCGACTACGGTGCCGGCCCCGGACCCGCACCCGGAATATCCGAAACCGGTATATCCACAGCCGGGATATCCACACCCGGGATACCCCCACCGGGATATCCCCGCCGGAACATCCGATGACGGGGTGGCCGGGCACAGCTTCCACATCGGCCGCAGGCATGTGCACGATCCCGACGGCACGCCCGCGGTGATCGACTGGCGGGCCCCGGTGTCCCGGCCGTTTTACCGGGCCAGCAGCGCGGACCCGATGGGCCTGGAGCTGCGCCGCCGCTTCGGCTTTTCCGGCGGCGAGCTGACCGCGTATGAGGACGAGCTGTTCACCACCGACCGTTCGGCCCAAAAGACGCAAACAGGGCCGAGCCGGATCCTCATCGACGAGATCGAGCGGCCGCGGTCCGGGCCCATGCGCGACATCGTGGCCACCATCCAGCCGGACCAGGACGACATCGTCCGGGCCGACGCCGCGCAGACCGTCTGCGTGCAGGGCGCACCGGGCACCGGGAAGACGGCCGTCGGCCTGCACCGGGTGGCCTACCTGCTCTACGCGCACCGGGAGCAGGTCCGCCGGCGCGGAGTGGTCATCGTCGGGCCGAACCAGGCCTTCCTGTCCTACATCCGCAACGTGCTGCCTGCTCTCGGCGAGGTGGACGTCACCCAGACGACCGTCACTGAGCTGGTCAGATCGTCGGGGTCGCCCCCCGTCCGCGGATCGGACCCCGAGGCGGCCGCGATCGTCAAGGGCGACGCGCGGATGGCCGAGGTGCTGCGGCGGGCCGTGTGGTCCTCGGTGCGGCGGCCGGCCGAGGCCGTGGTCCTGCCGCGCGGCGCCCGGCGCTGGCGGGTGGCCGCCTGGGAGCTGGAGGAGCTGGTCCACGAGCTGCGGCACCGGGGCGTGCGTTACGGCGCGGCGCGCGAGCTGCTCGAGCACCGGATCGCGCACGTGATCTTGACCCAGATGGAGGCGGCCGGGGAAGCCTGTGACGACCGAACGCACGAGGCGGTCCGGCGCTCCCGCCCGGTTCGTTCGGCGGTCGAGGCGATCTGGCCCAAGGTGGATCCCGTCCGGCTGGTATTCGGGCTGCTGTCCTCGGCCGGCGCCCTGGCCGAGGCGGCCGACGGCCTGCTCACCCCGGACGAGCAGGCCGCGATCGTGTGGTCGCCGCCACCGCGCGGGCCCGGGTCGGCCCGCTGGTCGCCGGCCGACGTGGTGCTCATCGACGAGGCGCGCGACCTGATCACGCGGACTCCCAGCCTGGCCCATGTGGTGATCGACGAGGCGCAGGACCTGTCGCCGATGGAATGCCGCGCCCTGGGCCGGCGGTGCTCCACCGGCGCGGCCACGGTGCTCGGCGACCTCGCCCAGGGCACCACGCCCTGGGCCGCGCCGTCCTGGGACTCGCTGCTGTCCCACCTGGGCAAGGCGGATACCGGCGTCCGGGAGCTGTCGGTGGGGTACCGCGTGCCGCGGCAGATCCTGGACTACGCTTCGTCGCTGCTGGCCGTCATCGCCCCCGAGCTGCGGCCGGCCACCTCGCTGCGGGCCGACCCCGGCGCGCTGGATATCGTCCGGGTGCCGCCGGCCGCCCTGGCCCGCGAGCTGGTGGCGGCGTGCGCGCAGGCCGCCATCCGGCCCGGGTCGGTCGCCGTCATTGCCGCCGACCCGCAGGTGCGCAGCCTGGCCGGCGCGCTGGACGCCGCCGGGGTGGAGCATGGCACCCCCGGCTCGGACTCCCGGCTGACGCTGGTGCCGGTCACCTTGGCCAAGGGCCTGGAGTTCGATCACGTCATCGTGGTCGAGCCCGCCCTGATCGCCCAGGCCGAGGCCAGGGGCCTGCACCGGCTGTACGTGGCGCTCACCCGGGCCGTGTCGCGGCTGACCATCCTGCACGCCGAGCCGCTGCCCGCCCCGCTGCCGGACGCGGCTTAAATGGTCCGTTTGTGAACCGATCCCGTCGCCGGCGCGTCAGCATGGATAGGGGAAAATGCGGTCGTGCCCGCGGATCTCCCGAGCTGCGAATTTCCCGATGTGCGTTGCGCGGGTGCCAGCGCGGCGTCATCCTGGACAGGCGGCGACATTAAGTTTTCAGTTGACTCCTATGTGTGGCGATGATGGTGATTACGGTGGAAACTCAGGGGAACCGCGATAGCGAACGGATGCAGGTCGTTTATCTCGAGAAGCTCGCCGACGAGCTCTCTCACCGGGGGCTGGAGGCCTGGCTGATGGCCCCGCCGGGGCGGGTACCCAGCTTGTACGTGGTGAACCCGGCCGCGCGGGCGCTGGAGGAGAACGTCTACGCAGGCTGCGGCAAGGACGGCATCTGGTGGTTCTGGTGGTCGTGGGCGGAGCGGATCGCCGTCGCCGACGACCTTGACCTGGCGGCCGGCACGATCGTGCGCGTGCTCGCCTCGCTGCGCCGCGGCGACTGAGCGACCGGGCAGGTCCCCGGGCGGACCTGTGCGCGATGGCGGCGGTCGACCTGGCCCGGATGATCCGGTCCCGCGAGCTGTCCGCCGCCGAGCTGCTCGAGGCCACGCTGGCCCGGATCGAGGCGGTCAATCCCGCGGTCAACGCGATCGTCACCCTCGCCGCCGAGCAGGCCCGGGCCACCGCGGCGGACCTGGACGCGCGGGCCGCCCGCGGCGAGTTCGCCGGCCCGCTGCACGGGCTGCCCATCGCGATCAAGGACCTGGCGGAGACGGCCGGGATCAGGACCACCTTCGGCTCGCCGGTCTACTCCTCCCACGTGCCGGACTTCGACGCGCCGCACGTGGCGCTGCTCAAGCAGGCCGGAGCGGTGGTGATCGGCAAGACCAACACGCCGGAGTTCGGCGCCGGGTCGCAGACGTTCAACCCGGTGTTCGGGCCGACCCGCAACCCGTACGACACCCGGCTGACCCCGGGCGGCAGCAGCGGCGGAGCGGCGGCGGCCGTCGCCGCCAGGATGATCCCGTTCGCGGACGGATCCGACGTCGCGGCCAGCGTCAGGAACCCGGCGGCCTTCTGCGGCCTGGTCGGGCTGCGGACCACGCCCGGGCTGGTCCCCGGCGCTCGCCTCTATCCTCGGCTGCCCAGCGCGCTCTTCGATCCGCTGGAGGTCGTCGGCGCCGATCGCGCGCACCGCCGAAGACGCTGCCCTGCTGCTGGCCGGGATGTGCGGGCGCGATCCCGGGCGGCCGCTGGCCCGCCCCGACCAGCCCGGCGACTTCCTCGGTCTGCGTCCCGCCTCCTTGGCCGGGCTGCGGATCGCGTGGACCTGCGACCTGGGCGACCTGCCGGTGCAGCCCGAGGTACGGGCGGTGCTCAGCGCGGCGCGGGCGCGGCTGGAGGCCGCCGGGTGCCTGGTGCACGATGCGGCACCGGACCTGTCCGACGCCGACGAGGTCTTCGGTGTACTGCGGGCCGCCCGGATGGCGGGAATGGCGCCGCTGCTGCGCGACCACCGAGACCAGATCAAGCCCACCGTGGCCTGGAATATCGCCAAGGGCATCGCGCTGTCCGGCGAGCAGATCGCCGCCGCGCGGCTCGGGCAGGCCGCGATATTCGAGCGGTTCTCCTCGTTCCTGCACGACGGCCGCTACGAGGTCCTCGCCCTGCCCACCGTGCAGGTGCTCCCGTTCGACGTGCAGACCGAATGGGTGCGCGAGATCAACGGTGAGCCGATGGCCACCTACATCGACTGGCTACGGTCCTGCTCCCGCATCACGGTCACCGCCCACCCCGCCGTTTCCCTCCCGGCCGGCCTGACCCCTCCCAGCCCCCAGCTCCCGGCCTGCCCGCTCCCGGCCCCCTGGCTCCCGGCCTGACGGTTGCCGGCCGGCTCCCGGCCTGCCGGTCGGCCTCCAGCTGGTCGGCCGCTACGGTGGCGACCGCCGCCTCCTGGAAATAGCCGCTGCGATCATGTCCCTGCCCGGCTTTGCCGCTCCCGCCCCGCCGCACAGGTAACACCCGCCCGTTCCGCACCGCCAGAACCGCTATCCGGGATGGGACAAGGGCCGCGCGCGGCGGAACCCTCCCGGCATCCGCCCCACAGCTCAATCCAGGATCACCGGCACCATTATCTGGGTGGATCCGGGCTACGTGGTAGATCGTGTGCATCCGGGTGCCCCAGATTTTCCACGGAGCCCGGATATACCACGTAAATGGTGCAGTAGGGGCGGGTGAGGCGATGCGGGTACGCTGGTGCATCACCCGCCGGCGCGCAGCCAGCACCCGCGGACAGGACAGCCGCGGCAGACCCCGGACGGGGCGAGAGGCGTGCCAGGGCCTGCCGCGGCAGACCGGGCATATGCCCGTCGTGGCCATGGCGGACGCTGGCGAATGCGGCGCCCGGCCAGGGCGGGGCCCTGGCCGGGCCGGGGCTAACGGGCCGCCAGGCCCGGGAACGCCTCGGTGGTGCCGCGCCAGAAGGCGGCACGCTCGGCGGAGTTCTGCATGGCCAGCGCGCCGAACGTCCGCAGGCGCGCCTGGCCGACCGCCACGAGACCGAGGTATGCCTCGGTCACCCCGTCTTCCAGGTAGGCCGCAAGCGCCGTCGCGGTGGCCGCGTCATGCACCGCAAACGGCAGCTGGTAGAAGGCCTGCGCGGCGACCGGCGTCGCGCCGAGCGCGGAGATCATCGAGGACAGGGTGTCGTGGGTCTCCTGGTGCCCGGTCCAGTACTGCTCGGCGGCCGACTTGGCGCTCCCCGACAGGTGGGCGCCCGCGACCCCGTAGCCGAAAATGGCCGCATCCTCGGCCGCGAGCGCGGCCTGCAAGGCCGCCGCGGCCGACACCGGCCCTTGCGTCAGCCGCGTCATCCGCCCAGCGCCGCCGGGTGGGTGGCGTCGGAGGCGGCGATGCTCGCGAGCAGCTGCGCCAGGGCGGGCTCGACGGTAGCCAGCCGCCGCACCAGGTCCGCGGCCGAGGCCTGCTCGGCGGCCCGCAGCCGCGCGATGGTCACGCGGCCAGCGACGGCCGCGGGCGACGAACTCGGCGTGGCCTGCCCCGACGGGATCACCAGCCTGGCCTGGAGCTGTCCGAGATGCTGCCGGTGCTGGGCGAGCAGCCCTCCGAGCAGCCCTCCCGGCCCGGACGCCTGATCCGCCCCGCGCAGCCCGGCCCCGACGGCGGCCTGGTACAGCTGAATCATGGCCTGCTCCGCCGTGATGACCGCCTGCAGCGTGATTACGTCGGGTGACAGGCTCGGCCGGCCAGCCAGCGGATCCGGTCCGGCGAACACCTCCGAGGACTGGCACGCGGCGGTGGCCAGCAGCACCGGCAGCGCGGCCGCCGAGGCGGCCAGCACGCGGCGCCTGGGCAGGATGTCTGGCACACCGGCAAGCTACCGCATCCGGATAACCCCCTGTCCCCGTCCTATCCGCGTGATGGCCCGGCTGCGGATAGGCTATGCCTAATCCCGCAGGTCGGACGAGGAGGTCGTGATGCCGGGTGGCTCGCGTCACGCGCCGAAGCCGCGAGGGCAGGCAGCGGTCGGATCGGTCGATGAGGACAGGATCGCCGACGTCATCCGGCCCGTCGTCGCCGCGGCCGGAATGGACCTTGAGGCGGTGCGGGTGACCGCCGCAGGCCGCCGCAGGCTGCTGCGCGTGGTAGTTGACAGCGACGGCGGCGTGAGCCTGGATGACGCCGCGGTGGTCAGTCGCGACCTGTCCGCCGCGCTCGACAGCGTGGCCGTGATGGGTGATTTCCCTTATACGCTTGAGGTTTCCTCGCCCGGGGTGGACCGGCCGCTGACCGACCGCAGGCACTGGCGGCGCGCGGTGGGCCGCCTGGTCACGGTCACGGTCACCGATTCGGGCAGTTCCCAGCCCGTAACCGGCAGGATCTACGGTGCCGACGCCGACGAGGTGACCATGGACGTCGACGGCGCCCGCCGTCACTTCGCCTACGCCGTCCTGGGACCGGGGGCCATCCAGGTGGAGTTCGGGCATCCGCCCAGCGAGCTAGGAGCGACCGGCGATGGACATTGACCTGAGCGTGCTGCGCAGCCTGGAAAGCGAGAAAGACATCTCGTTGGACCTGGCGATCAAGGCCATTGAGGACGCGCTGCTCGTCGCCTACCACAAGACCGATGGCGCATCGACGGCCGCGCGGGTCGAGATCGACCGCAAGAGCGGCCATGTCACCGTCTGGGCCAGTCAGACCGGCGCGGACGACGCGGAGACCCGGGAGTACGACGACACGCCCGCCGGGTTCGGCCGGATCGCGGCCACCACCGCCCGGCAGGTCATCTTGCAGCGCCTGCGCGACGTCGAGGACGAGCTGACCTTCGGCGAGTACGCGGGCCGCGAAGGCGACATCGTCGCCGGGGTGATCCAGCAGGGCAAGGATCCGCGGACGGTGCTGGTCGACCTGGGCAAGCTGGAAGCGGTACTGCCCCCCGCCGAGCAGGTGCCCGGCGAGCGGTACATCCACGGCGAGCGGATCCGGTGTTACGTGCTGCGTGTGCACAAGGGGCACCGCGGGCCTTCGGTCACTTTGTCCCGTACCCATCCCGGCCTGGTGAAGAAGCTGTTCGCCCTGGAGGTGCCCGAGATCGCCGAGGGCGCGGTGGAGATCGTCGCGATCGCCCGCGAGGCGGGCCACCGGACCAAGGTCGCGGTGCGGTCTCACCAGCCGGGCGTCAACGCCAAGGGTGCCTGCATCGGCCCGATGGGCAGCAGGGTCCGGAACGTGATGAACGAGCTGCACGGCGAGAAGATCGACATCGTCGACTTCTCCGACGACCCGGCCGGGTTCGTGGCCAACGCCCTGTCCCCGGCGCGGGTCAGCCGCGTCCTGGTGGTGGACGCGGCGGCCCGGGAGGCCCAGGTGATCGTGCCCGATTACCAGCTGTCCCTGGCCATCGGCAAGGAGGGGCAGAACGCCAGGCTGGCCGCCCGCCTCACCGGATGGCGGATCGACATCCGGTCGGACGCCGCCGCCCCGGACAGCCGCGGACACCGCGGCACCGGACGCCGCAGCCCCGGACACTGCGGCCCGGACGCCGCAGCCCCGGACGCCCCGGAAGCCGCCGCCGACCGGAGGACACCGGACCGGAGCCGCCGCACCGGACACCGGCCCGGAAGACGCCGCCCCGGTGCTAAAGGCACCACAAGCGCAGGTCTCGCCTGCTGCCGGAGACGTGCGGACACGGTAGACTTGTCAGCGGAGTGGCCGTGCTAACCGAGCGGCGCACGTCAGGTACGCCCGTTATGCGTACCTGTGTGGGCTGCAAGGAGCGTACGGACAAGTCCAGCCTGCTTCGCCTCGTGGCGGTTGGGGACGTTCTCCAGCCCGACCCGCAAGCCCGGCTCCCCGGCCGGGGTGCGTACCTGCACCCCAGCCTGGCGTGCCTGGAACTTGCGCGCCGGCGCCGGGTCGTTCCCCAGGGCTCTGCGCACTGCGGGATCGCTCAGCACTACTGATCTGGCTGAGTATCTTTGCGGCGCGGAATCCCCGGCATAGCATTGCTCGCGGCGGAACAACCTGGCTGGGCAGCACGCTGTAATAAGCGAGAAGGATTTCCTGTCGGAAAGCAGGTCGAGAAGCTGATGAGCGCTCGATGAGCACGCGGCGATGATCACCATAGGCTGAGGCCCACCCGGAGCACGCTCTGCCCGGGCCGAGGTCCGGTAGAGGGCCCAAAGCTGGGCCGAGAAGGAGCGTAGTGGCGAAGGTCCGGGTTTACGAACTCGCGAAGGAGTTCGGTGTCGAGAGCAAGGCCGTCATGGACCAGCTCAAGGAAATGGGCGAGTTCGTACGGTCGGCATCCTCGACGATAGAGGCGCCTGTGGTACGGCGGCTCAAGGAAGCGTTTGCCGCACCGGCGGCGCACGACCAGAAGGCAGCGCAGGATCACCCGAGGGCAGCAGCGCAGGATGCTCAGGCGCCGCGAGCCAAGCCGGTCGGACGCGACGGCGCGGCCGCGGCGGTCGGCGGCCGCCCGGCGGTCGGCACCGCCCAGCGAGACGGCGCCTTGACCTCCCGCGATGACGGCGTGCCCGGCGCAGCGGTGCCCGGCACCGCTCCGGCGCCCAGGGTCGCGCCGGACGGCGCTCCGCGCGCGGAAGGCCGCGCCACGGAGCAGGCGGGCGCGCCCGACGGGACCAGCATCAGGACTCCGGCCGAGACTAATGGCACGGCCGCCCCTGCCGACGGCACCTCGCGCCGGCTGGGGCCGGTTCCCACGTCGCCTGCGTCCCGTCCCGGGCCGGGCGAACCGAGCGCTCCCCGGGTCCCGGGGACACCGCGGACCCCGGCCACGCCCGCGGACTTCCGCGGGAGTGGGACAGGCCAGGCCCGGCCCCAGGCCCCACGGCCCGGCGCCCCGGCCGCTCCCGGCGCCCCGGCCGCTCCCAGCGGCCCGGTTAGCTCAGGCGGCCAGCGCGGCCCGGTCAGCCCAGGTGGTCAGGTCAGCCAGGGCCAAGGCAGCCAGGTCAGCCAGGCCAGGCAGCCAGGTCAGCCAGGGCCAGGGCGGCCAAGGCAGCCAGGGAACGCGGCCGTCCGCGCCGCGTACGTCCGGACCCGGTGCCCCGCGCCCCGGTGCCCCGCGGCCCGGCGCGCCCCGCCCCGGTGCCCCGCGGCCCGGCCCGAGGCCGGGTAACAACCCGTTCAGCTCAACCGCGACCGGCATGGGCTCGGCGCCTCCGGCCCGGACCCAGGGTCCCGTTCCCGGCCAGCCGGCCAGCGGAGCCGCAGGCCCGGCCGCGACCGGCGGTCCCCGTCCCGCAGGCCGCGGTCCCGGCGGCCCCGGTGGTCCCGGTCGGCCCGCTGGCTCGGACGGCGGCCCGCGTCCCGGCGGGCCTGGCCCGCGTCCCGGCGGCCCCCGGCCCAGCCCGATGAACATGCCGTCCCGGCCGGCCCCGTCCGGCGCGGGCCGTGGCGGTCCCGGCGGCCCGGGTGGCCGCGGCGGTCCCGGCGGCCCCGGCGGTGCTGGTACCCGGCCCGGCGGCGGCGGTGGCGGTGGTGGCCGCGGTGTCGGCACAGGACCACGTAGTGGCGGCGGCGCCCCAGGCGCCGGCGGCGGACCCGGCGCCCGGCCGGGCGCCGGCGGCGGCGGTGGCGGCCCGGCACGCCCGGGCGGCGGCGGCCGCGGGCGCAGCGGCACCCAGGGCGCCTTCGGGCGGCCCGGCGGCCGCCCGTCGCGCGGCGCCAGGAAGTCGAAGAAGCAGCGGCGCCAGGAGTTCGACAACATGCAGGCGCCGACTATCGGCGGCGTCCAGGTCCCGCGCGGCAACGGGCAGGTGGTCCGGCTGTCCCGGGGCGCCAGCCTGGCCGACTTCGCCGACAAGATCGGTGCCAACCCGGCCTCCCTGGTGCAGGTCATGCTGCACCTCGGCGAGATGGTGACCGCCACCCAGTCGGTCAACGACGAGACGCTGCAGCTGCTCGGTGCCGAGCTGAACTACAACGTCCAGGTCGTCTCGCCGGAGGAAGAGGACCGCGAGCTGCTCGAGTCGTTCGACATCGAGTTCGGCGAGGACGAGGGCGAAGATACCGACCTGGTCGCCCGCCCGCCGGTGGTCACCGTGATGGGTCATGTCGACCACGGCAAGACCAAGCTGCTCGACGCGATCAGGCACACCAACGTGGTGGCCCGCGAGGCGGGCGGCATCACCCAGCACATCGGCGCCTACCAGGTGACCACCGAGGTCGACGGCGACGAGCGGAAGATCACCTTCATCGACACCCCGGGTCACGAGGCGTTCACCGCCATGCGAGCCCGCGGCGCCCAGACCACGGACCTGGTGGTGCTCGTGGTGGCGGCGGACGACGGCGTGAAGCCGCAGACCACCGAGGCGCTGAACCATGCGCAGGCGGCCGGCGTGCCGATCGTGGTGGCGGTCAACAAGGTCGACAAGGAGGGCGCCGACCCGCAGCGGGTGCGCGCGCAGCTGACCGAGTACGGCCTGGTCGCGGAGGAGTTCGGCGGCGACACCCAGTTCGTCGACGTGTCCGCCACCCAGCGGACCGGCATCGCCGAGCTGCTCGAGGCGGTCATCCTGACCGCCGACGCCGAGCTCGACCTGCGGGCCAACCCGGACCAGGACGGCGAGGGCGTGGCCATCGAGGCGCACCTGGACAAGGGCCGCGGCCCGGTCGGCACCGTGCTGGTCCAGCGCGGCACGCTGCACATCGGTGACTCGATCGTGTGCGGTGAGGCGTTCGGCCGGGTGCGCGCCATGCTGGACGAGAACGGCGACGCCGATCAACGAGGCGCTGCCGTCCAGGCCGGTCATGGTGCTCGGCCTGACCGCCGTGCCCGACGCGGGCGACAACTTCCTGGTTGTCTCCGACGACCGGATCGCGCGGCAGATCGCCGAACGCCGGGAGGCTCGCGAGCGCAATGCCTCGTTCGCCTCGCCGCGGCGGGTCACGCTCGAAGGTCTGGAGTCGGCGTTCAAGGCCGGCGAGCGCGAGGAACTGCTGCTCATCATCAAGGGCGACGTGTCCGGCTCGGTGGAGGCCCTGGAGGACGCGCTGCTCAAGCTGGACGTCGGCGAGGAGGTCGCCCTGCGCGTGATCGGCCGCGGTGTCGGCGCGATCACCCAGGACGACGTGAACCTGGCCATCGCCTCGGACGCGGTGATCATCGGCTTCAACGTCCGGCCGGCCGGCCGGGCGGGCGAGCTGGCCCAGCGCGAGGGCGTGGACATCCGCTACTACTCGATCATCTACCAGGCGATCGAGGAGGTCGAGGCCGCGCTCAAGGGCATGCTGAAGCCCGAGTTCGAGGAGGTCCAGCTCGGCACCGCGGAGATCAGGGAGGTCTTCCGGGTGCCGCGGGTCGGCAACGTCGCCGGGAGCATCGTGCGGACCGGCTCGATCCACCGCGGCAGCAAGGCGCGGCTGATCCGGGACGGCGTGGTGATCTCCGACAACCTCACCGTCGACTCGCTGCGCCGGTTCAAGGACGACGCGACCGAAGTCCGCGAGGGCTACGAGTGCGGTATCGGCATCGGCTACAACGATGTCAGGGTCGAGGACACGATCGAGACCTTCGAGATGAGGGAGAAGCCGAGGGCCTAGCCACCTGGCGGGCCCAGGCCAGAACGGCCGAACGGCAGAAGGCCGGAGGGCAGAGCACCGTGTATGTTGCGGCGCTGACGCTGGACGTGCTGCTGGGCGACGTGCACTCGCTGAAGGCGAAACGTGCCGTCGTCCGGCCGCTCGTCGCCGAGCTGCGCCGTTGCTACCCGGGCGTCGCGGTGGCCGAGACCGGTCACCTGGATCTGCACCGGCGGGCCGAGATCGGCGTGGCCGTGGTGTCCGCGACGGCCGCCAACGCGATGAGCGTGCTGGATGAGTGCGAGCGCCTGGTGGCCGGGCACCCTGAGATCGAGCTGCTGTCGGCCCGGCAGCGGTTGTTCAACGAGGAGGAGTGACGGAGCATGGATGCCCCCCGGGCACGCAAGCTCGCCGACCGGATCAGCCAGATCGTCGCGGAGATGCTGGAGCGGCGGATCAAGGACCCCAGGCTCGGTTTCGTGACCGTCACCGAGGCACGGCTGACCAACGACCTGCGCGAGGCCACCGTGTTCTACACCGTGTACGGATCTGACCAGGAGCGGGCCGACACGGCGATGGCGCTGGCCAGCGCGACGGGCATCATCCGGTCCGAGGTGGGACGGCAGCTTGGCCTGCGGCACACCCCGTCGCTGGCCTTCGTCGCCGACGCGCTGCCCGAAAACGCTCACCGTATCGACGAGCTGGTCATCCAGGCCCGCGACGCCGACGCCGAGCTGGCCCGGGTCCGCGAGGGCGCGCTCCCGGCCGGCGACGCTGACCCTTACCGCAAGCCCGCCGAGGCCGAATGGGACGACGAAGACGACGAGGGCGACGAGGACGAATGACCGGACCGCAGCCCGGCGGCCTGGTCATCGTGGACAAGCCCGGCGGCATGACCTCGCATGACGTGGTGGCGCGGATCAGGCGGCTGGCCGGCACCCGGCGGGTGGGGCACGCCGGGACCCTGGACCCGATGGCCACCGGCGTCCTGGTCGTCGGGGTGGAGAAGGCCACCCGGCTGCTCGGCTACCTCACCGTGACCGAGAAGCGGTACGACGGCACGATCCGGCTCGGCCAGTCCACCAGCACCGACGATGCCGAGGGCGAGGTCACCGCGACCGCGTCGGCGGCCGGCGTCTCCGCGCAGGCCCTGGCCGCGGCGGTAAGGGCCCTGACCGGGGACATCGTCCAGGTGCCGCCCTCGGTCAGCGCGATCAAGGTCGGCGGCCAGCGCGCCTACCGGCTGACCCGGGCGGGCGCCGCGCCGGAGCTGTCACCCCGGCCGGTCACCGTCCACGAGTTCACCGTGACGGCCACCCGCCCGGCCGGCGACCAGCTCGACGTCGACGTGACCGTGCGCTGCTCGAGCGGCACCTACATCCGCGCCCTGGCCCGCGACCTCGGTGCCGCGCTCGGCACCGGCGGCCACCTCACCCGCCTGCGCCGGACCCGGGTCGGCGGATACGGCCTTGAGGTCGCGAGAACCCTGGAGCAGCTGGCCGGGAGGTTCGAGATCATCCCGCTGGCCGAGGCCGCCGCGGCCGGATTCCCTCGCCGCGACCTGTCCGCCGACGAGGCCCGCCGCCTGGCCCACGGCGCCCGCCTCCCCGCGGCCACCCCGGCCAGCAACGCCCCGGCCAGCAACGCCCCGGCCAGCAACGCCCCGGCCGCCAGCGACGCCCCGGCCCGCAGCGCTCCGGCCGCCGCCTACGCGCCGGACGGCTCGCTCGTCGCGCTGCTCACCGAGCAGGACGGCCAGGCGCGCCCGCTGGTGGTCTTCGCCTGACGCTAGGCTGGTGCTCACCGCCGGAAATGGACGCCGGAGGACGAAGGAGGCACGGGATCGTGTACCGCTGGTACGGCTTGGACGACGTGCCGGCCGACTGGGCCGGCTGCGTCGCCACCATCGGGGTGTTCGACGGCGTGCACCGGGGGCATCAGCGGGTCGTCGACGCGAGCCGGTCAGGTCGCGCGCGCCAAGAACCTGCCGCTGGTGGTGATCACCTTCGATCCGCACCCGGACGAGGTCATCAGGCCGGGCTCGCACCCACCGTTCCTCACCACCCCCCGGCGGCAGGCCGAGCTGCTGGGCGGCCTGGGCGCCGACGCGGTGTTCGTGCTCCCGTTCAACGTGGAGTTCTCCCGGCTGAGCCCGGATGAGTTCGTCCGGGCCGTGCTGGTCGAGCGCCTGCACGCGGCCGCCGTGGTGGTGGGGGACGACTTCCGGTTCGGCCACCGGGCCGCGGGCGACGTGCCGCTGCTCGGCCAGCTCGGCGAGAAGTACGACTACACCGCCGAGGGCGTGCCGCTGCTCGACGCGGACGGCGTGCGGATGTCCTCGACTCAGATCAGGGAGCGGCTGGCCGCCGGGGACGTGGCCGGTGCGGACACTGCCCTCGGCCGCCCGCACCGGGTGGAAGGCGTGGTGGTCCGCGGTCACCAGCGCGGCCGGGCGCTGGGTTTCCCGACCGCGAACCTCGAGACCCCGCCGCACACCGCGATCCCCGCCGACGGGGTGTACGCCGGCGCCCTGATCAGCCTGGGCCCGGACGGGACCGAGACCACCCGCTGGCCGGCCGCGATCTCGGTCGGCGCCAATCCCACCTTCGCCGGCACCGACCGCACCGTCGAGGCTTACGCGCTGGACCGCGACGACCTGGACCTGTACGGCACGCACGCCGCCATCGAATTCACCGCCAGGCTCCGCGACAACGAGAGGTTCGATTCGGTCGAGGCCCTGGTCACCCAGATGCGCGAGGACGTCAGCCGGGCGCGCACCCTGACCGCCGGCTGACCCGCCGTACCCGTCACGCCCCGGCCAGCATGAGCTCCAGGGCGTGCCGCAGCGGAACGAGCCGCCCGGCCGCCGACTGCCGGGCGGCCGGCAGCGACCGCCCGGCCAGCGGCTCCACCACCTCGATGTAGCACTTGATTTTCGGCTCGGTGCCGCTCGGGCGGAGCACCACCCGGGCGCCGGTCAGCCGGAAGATCAGCACGTCCGCCCTCGGCAGCGCGCTGGGCGCCTCCGCCGGCCAGGTCCACCCGGGCGGTCACCGGCTGGCCGCCGAGCTCGGCCGGGGGATCGGCCCGGAGCCGGCGCATGACCCGGGCCTGGTCGGCGGTGCGCAGCGTCACCTGGGACGTCAGGTGCACGCCGTGCGCCCGCTCCAGTTCGTCGTAGCGGTCCAGTACCGAACGCCCCGTGGCCTTAGCCTCAGCGGCCACCGCGAGCATGGCCAGCGCGGCGCCGATGCCGTCCTTGTCGCGCACCACGTCGCCGACCGCGTAGCCGAGCGCTTCCTCGTAGCCGAACACGAACCGCGCGCCCGGCACGCCGTCGGCGGCCCGGGCGATCCACTTGAAGCCGGTGAGCGTCTCGGCGTAGTGCGCCCCGGCCGCGGCGGCGACCTTGGACAGCAGGGTCGAGGAAACGATCGTGGTCGCGACCAGCCGGCCGGCGGCCTCGGCGCCGCCCGCTGTCCGGTCCAGCGTGCTGGCGCCGAGCAGGGAGCCGGCCTGGTCCCCGGTCAGCACCACCCAGCCGTCCGCCTCGTCCCCGTCACGGCGGGCCCCACGGCCAGGCGGTCCCCGCCACGGCGGGCGGCCACGGCCAGCCGGTCCCCGTCGGGGTCGCTGGCCACCACGAGGTCGGCGCCGAGCCGACGCGCGTCGGCCAGGGCCAGGTCCAGCGCCCCGGGCTCCTCCGGGTTGGGATAGGCGACCGTCGGGAAGTCCGGATCGGGCCGGGACTGCGCCGCCACCACGTGCGGCGCCGCGAAGCCCGCCTGCCTCATGGCTCGCAGCATCAGGTCGCCGGCCACCCCGTGCATCGGGGTGTAGACCACGGTGAGCCCCGCCCGGCTGGCCTGGGACCCGGCTGCGCCGCCCGCCGCAGACCCGGCTGCGGCGCCCACCACCGCATCCAGGTAGGCCCGGGCGATCTCATCGCCGTGGCGGGTGATGAGGGGGCTGCCCGGGTCCGCGACCGGAACCTGCGACAGCGGCCCGAGACCGGCCATCCGCGCCTCGATCTCGGCGTCGACGGGCGGGATGACCTGAGCGCCGTCGCTGAGGTACAGCTTGTACCCGTTGTCCGCGGCCGGGTTGTGGCTCGCGGTGATCATCACCCCGGCCGAGGCGCCCAGGTGCCGGACCGCGAAGGCGAGCAGGGGAGTGGGACCGGGCTGCGGGAGCATGTGCACCGCCACGCCCGCCCCGGCCAGCACCCGCGCCGCCTCCTCGGCGAACTCCGCCGACCGGTGCCGCGCGTCGCACCCGACCGCGACGCTGACCGCGGCCCGCGCTGGCTCCCGTCCCGCGGCTGCCCCCGTCCCGCCGCTGGCCACCTCCCCGGCGCCCGCCGCGTCCAGCAGCCAGCCCGCCACCGCCGCCGTCGCCGCCCTGACCACGGCGCGGTTCATCCGGTTCGGGCCCGCCGCGATGACCCCGCGCAGCCCCGCCGTCCCGAACTCCAGCCGCCCGGCGAACCGGTCCCGCAGCTCCGCAAGCGCCTCGTCATCCGCCTCGCCTGCGCCCGCTCCGGCGGCCGGATACGCGCGGCCGGCAAGCGCCCGCAACTCGGCCCGGTCCCTCGCGTCGGGGTCGTCCTCGATCCAGGCCACGACCGCCGCCCTGAGCTCATCCCCACTCGCCACTTACCCATCCCTCCCTCACCAGCAACCCACGCCCCAGCATTGGGGTGAATCCGGGCTACGTGGTAGATCTGGTGCACCCGGATGCACTCGATCTACCACGTAGCCCGGATCTACCACGTAACCCGGCCCACCGGGGCAGGCACCGCCCACCGGGGCGCACAGGGCACGGGCCACCCGGGCATCACGCCTTGACGTATGGAATGCCCTCGGCCCTGGGACCGCGGACCTTGCCCACCAGCCCGGCGAGCACGATGATGGTGACGATATACGGGGTCATGAGCAGCAGGTTCGACTGGATCGGGATGTTCAGGGTGGACATGATCGACTGCAGCTGCGTCGCGAAACCGAACAGCAGGGCCGCCGATATCGCGCCGAACGGCGTGTAGCGCCCGAAGATCATGGCCGCGAGCGCGATGTAGCCCTCGCCGGAAGTCATGTCCTTGCCGAACGAGCCGACCGAGCCGATCGTGAAGTAGGCTCCGCCGATGCCGGCGATCAGGCCGGCCGCGATGACGTTGCGGTACCTCATCGCGATCACGTTGATGCCCACGGTGTCGGCCGCGACGGGGTGCTCGCCGATGGCCCGGGTGCGCAGCCCCCACCGGGTCGAGAACAGGCCTACCTGGACGCTCGCCAGCGCGATGTAGGTCAGGTACAGGAAGACGGTGGAGTCGAAGAACACCGGGCCGACGATCGGGATGTCCCCCAGCAGCGGGATCTTGATCGCCGAGAATGTGGCCGGCGAGTTCAGCGTGTTGGCGTAGGGCACCATGAGGTCGTCGTAGAGGTACCCGGTGAGGCCGAGGATCAGCGTGTTGAGCACCACGCCGAGGATGACCTGGTCCACCCGGTAGCCGATGGCGAAGACCGCGAGCAGCACCCCGACCAGGGAACCGGCCAGCGCTCCGCTCACCAGCCCCAGCCACAGCGAACCGGTGCCGCTGGCCACCATGGCCGCGGTGAACGCGCCGAGCAGCAGCTGGCCCTCGATGCCGACGTTGATCACCCCGGAACGGGAGCAGATGACGCCGGTCAGCGCCCCGAGCATGATCGGGATCGACCCGGCCAGGGTGCCCTGCAGCAGGTTCACCACGTTGAACGCCGTGGTCTGCCCGGCGTCGGCCCAGCACAGCAGCGCGAGGACGAACAGGAAGACGACCACTGTGATGGATACCCGCCGCAGCCATGTGCCGAACGGCACGACCGCCCGCGCCACGGCTATGGCCAGGGTGATGCCGCCGCAGACGTAACAGGTGATCGCGGCCGGCAGCGACAGGTTCGGCACGGTCACCTTGGCGAACGGCTGCGAGAACGCGAAGGTGGCGTCCCCCTGGTGTGAGTTGAGCCCGAGGACCAGGATGTCCACCAGCCCGAACACCGCGAACGCGACCGGCGCGAGCCACCGCCGGAAGGCGCTGCTCGGCGGTTGGGCCGCCAGGTCCAGGTCGACCGGCGGTACGTCATCGGCGAGCGTCACGCGTTCCACCCCCTGGACATGACCCCGCCGACGCCGCGGGCTCTGGCCTCTCGCAGCCGGTAGATCGCCCTGATCAGCAGCGGTGCCGCGACGAACAAGACGATGACCGCCTCCAGCACCTGCACCATGTCCACCGGAGTGCCGGTGACGGCCTGCATGAGCGGCGCCCCGGCGTGCAGCGCGCCGAACAGCAGCCCCGCGAGCACCACTCCGAGCGGCCGGCCGAACCCGAGCAGGGCGACCGTGATGGCGTCGATGCCGTAGGTCCCGTAGCTCTGGAAGTTCAGGGTGAAGTCGGTGCCCTGGACCACCGCCGCGCCGCTCAGCCCGGCCAGCCCGCCAGCGATCAGCATGACCAGCACCCAGTTCCGTTCCACGTTGATGCCCGCCACGCGCGCGGCGCTGGGGTTCCGGCCGAGGCTGCGGAACTCGAAACCCGTCGTGGTCCGGGTCAGCAGCCACCAGATGCCTGCCGCGCAGGCCAGCGCGAGCAGGAAACCCGCGTTGATGCGCAGGGAGGGACCGAAAAGGTGGGGCAGGTGCGCGCTGCCGGCGATGGCCGCGGTGATCTCGTTGCTGGTGTGGGGGGCCTGCATCAGGTACGGGAAAGAGAGCAGGTAGGCCAGGAAGTAGGCCATGATGAAGTTGAGCATGATCGTGGTGATCACCTCGTGCGCGCCCGTCCTGGCCTTGAGCTCGCCGACCAGCCAGCCGAGCGCCGCGCCGCCGACGAAACCGCCGATCACGCAGACCACGACGTGTACGAACAACGGCAGGCTGACCCCGTAGCCGAGGTAGGCGGCGACGATGATGCCGCCGATGAACTGGCTCTGCGCGCCGATGTTGAACAGGCCTGCCTGGTAGGGCAGCGCGACGGCCAGCCCGGCCAGGATCAGCGGCGTGGCCTGGACGCACGTTTCGGACAGCGGGTTGAACACGGCGGCCAGGTAGCCGTCGTGGATCGCCGTGCCGATCGAGGCCTGGCCGAACAGCGCCGCGACCGTGTGCGGGTTGATGATCGATCCCTCGAACATCTCCACGTAGGCGCCCGCCGCCGTATCCCAGGCCGCCGCGATCGCGTGCCCGGGAGCGGAGAAGAAGTGGCCCCAGGCATGCAGCACGGTCGTGTTCGTGAACGCGTTCAGCAGGCCGCCGATCACGATGGCGGTGATGAAGGCCAGGACGGTGATGGTGGCTGTGCGGCCTTCCAGGATCGTGTCCCGCAGCGCCCGGCCGAGACCGAGGCCGAGGCGGCCCTGCCCGGGGTCCTGGTACTCCGTGGCTGGGGTGGCCGGGCGGGGGGAATCAGCCGGATCGGTCATTGTCCTGCTCCCGGTGTGGCCGTCGGGTCGCCAGTGGTCGGTTCCGGGCCCGGCGCGTCGTCGCTTCCTCCGGCCATCAGCCGGCCGAGCTCCTCAGCGGGCACGGTTGGCGGCCGGAAACCGGTGATCTTGCCCTCGTACATGACCGCGATCCGGTCCGCCAGGGCGTAGATCTCGTCGAGTTCGGCGGAGACGATCAGCACGGCGACGCCCTTGTCGCGCTGTTCCACGATGCGGCGGTGCACGAACTCGATCGAGCCCACGTCGAGCCCGCGGGTGGGCTGGCTGGCGACGAGCACTTTGTGCTCATGCCCCAGTTCCCGGGCCAGGATGACTTTCTGCTGGTTGCCGCCCGACAGCGTGGACACCGGCACCTGCGTCGAGGCGGTGCGGACGTCGAATTCGGCCACGCGCTCGGCCGCGTTGGCGGCGATCGCGCGGAGGTTGAGGTTGATGCCGGAGGCGAACGGCGGCCTGTTGTACTGGTCGAGCACCATGTTGTCGGCCACCGAGAAGTCACCGATCAGCCCGTCTTCCTGACGATCCTCCGGGACGTAGGCGACGCCGGCGCGTAGCCGCTGGGCGGGTGTGGTGCGGGTGAGATCGACGCCGTTCAGCCGCACCTGTCCCGCCGCCGCGGGCCGCAGCCCCATCAGGGCCTCGCACAGCTCGGTCTGCCCGTTGCCCTGCACGCCCGCCACGCCGAGGATCTCGCCCGCCCGGACCTGGAATGACACCCCGTTCACCCAGACCCGCCCGGTCTCGTCGGCGACGGTCAGGCCGGCCACGTCCAGTATCACCTCACCCGGCCTGGCGGCCTCCTTGCTCACCCGCAGCTGCACGTTCCGGCCGACCATGAGCGAGGCGAGCTCATCCTCGCTGGCCGACGGAGGCCGTTCCCCGACGACCGCCCCCCTGCGCAGCACGGTGATCGTGTCCGCGATGGCCTGGACTTCCCTGAGCTTGTGCGAGATGAAGACGATGGACCTGCCGCCGTCGCGCAGCTGCCGGATGATCCGGAACAGGTCCTCGGTCTCGGCCGGGGTGAGCACGGCGGTCGGCTCGTCGAGGATCAGCACGGTGGCTTCCCGGACGAGCGCCTTGATGATCTCGACCCGCTGCTGGAGGCCGACCGGCAGGTTCTCCACCAGGGCGTCCGGGTCGACCTGCAGGCCGTAGCTGCGGGAGAGCTCGCGGACGTCGTTGCGGGTCTTGCGCCGGTCGAGCAGGCCGAGGCGCCGGGTTTCCTCGATGCCGAGGGTCACGTTCTCCGCGACGGTGAACACCGGCACGAGCATGAAGTGCTGGTGCACCATGCCGATGCCGACGGCGATCGCGTCCTTCGGGGATCGCAGCCGGCGGGCGGTCCCGTCGACCAGGATCTCGCCCTCGTCGGGCTGCAGCAGGCCGTAGAGCACGTTCATCAGGGTCGTCTTGCCCGCGCCGTTCTCGCCGAGCAGGGCGTGCACCTGGCCGGGGGCCACGGACAGGTTGATGTGGTCGTTGGCCACCAGCGAACCGAACCGCTTGGTGATGCCTCTCAGCTCGAGTTCCACGTCTGCCCTTCAGTCCCGCGCCGGCTCCGTCATGCCCGTGCCGCCCATTCTCACGCGGCCCATTCTCACGTGGCGCTGCGCGCGGGTGGAATGCGTCAGGCCTGGAGCGCCGACGTGGCGGCGGTGCGCAGTTGCTCCGCACCGCCGCCACATCCGTCGCTGGGTGCTGCCGGGCTCCCAGACCGCGGGCTAACTAGACCGGGCTCTTCGTCGGGGTCGCGATGGACCCGTTCTCGATGCCGGTCTGGATCTGCTTCAGCTCGTTCTGCAGGGACGCCGGGACCTGGCTGGCGAAGTCGTGGTACGGGGCGAGCACCGCCCCGCCGTTGGCCAGCGTGCCGACGTACGTGCCGCCGGTGAACGTGCCCTTCGCGGCGCTCAGCACCGAGGTGCTCACCGCGGGCACGATGCCCTTGGTCACGCTGGTGATGAAGTACTTGCAGTACTGCGCCGCGCTGGTGCAGCCGTCGGTGTCCACCCAGAACATGTTCACCTTCTGGCTGCCGGCCGTGCTGTCGGCGTCCTGGACCGCCTTCGCGGCGCCGAGGCCGACGTTGCCCGCCACCGGGAAGATGATGTCGGCACCCTCGCTGATGAACGTCTGGGTCAGTGTCTGGCCCTTGGTCTGGTTGGTGAAGTCACCGGTGAACGAGCCCTTCTGGGTCGTCTCGTCCCAGCCGAGGACCTGCACCTTCGTGCCGTGCTTGGAGTTGTAGTACTGCACGCCGTCCCAGAAACCGTCCATGTAGATCGTGACGGTCCCGAAGTCCTCACCGCCGAACGTCGCGACCTTGCCGGTCTTGGTCATGCCCGCGGCCAGGTACCCGCCGAGGAAGCCGTCCTGCACGGTGTTGAACGTCAGCTGGTCGATGTTCTTCTCGACCGGGCCGGTCAGGCATTGCGACGCGTACGAGCAGTCCACGATCGCGAACTTCTGGGTCGGGTTGGCCTTGGCCGCGGTTTCCGTCGCGGCCGCCATCAGGAAGCCGACGGTGACGATGATGCCGCAGTGCTGGCTGAGGAACGCGTTGATGTTCGGCGTGTAGTCGCTCGGCGTCGTCGACTGCAGGTACTTGACGGTGATGTTGCTGTCAGCGGTCGCCGCCGCCTGCATACCCGCCCACGACGAGGCGTTGAACGACCTGTCGTCGATACCGCCGGTGTCGGTGACCATGCAGCCGAGGAGCTTGCCCGTTGCCGCCGCCGAGCTGGTCGACGAGCTGGATGCGCTGGCTGGTGCTGCTCGACGAGGCCGAGCTGCTGCTGCTGCCGCACGCGGCGACGGCCAGCGTCGCCGAGACGGCCAGCGCCGCCGTGGCCCATGCGCTGTGTTTCACGCTTACCTCCACTGGGCCAGGCGCTATTAGCGCCTGGCCTCGCCTTCGTCCTGGGTTGACCCGCAGGTTATGCCTGGCTGACCTGCGTGTGAAGGGGACATGCGCGGATCGGGCCTGCTCGTTGCCGAATCGGAATCCGATCACGATGAGGTTCCTGGCCCGCCGGACAGCTGCTCCCCGCTCCGGCCCGGCGCGTTGGTGCTTTCCTACATACTCGCTGCGGTCGCCGCGGTCGCGGTCGTGGCACCGGCACCGGGACCAGCACTGCCGTTGCCGACGGCCTTCGGGACGCCGGGGAAGTCGAGCGTGACGGTCAGGCCGCCGCCGGGCGTTTCGTGCAGGCGGGCGGTGCCGCCGTTGGAGACGGCCAGCCGGTGCACGATGGCCAGGCCCAGCCCGGTGCCGTTCGGGCTCGAGGTGGTGAAGCGCAGGAAGGCCCGCTCGCGGTCCTCGGCACTCATGCCCGGGCCGTTGTCGCGGACGGTGATCCGCGCCCCGGTCGCCGTGGCCTCCGTGGTGAGCCGCACCACGTGGCCCGGGCTCAGCGCGTCCAGGGCGTTGGCGATCAGGTTGTCCAGGACCTGCTCCAGGTGCCCCTCGCCGATCCAGGCCAGCACCGGCGCGCCCGGGGCCCGGGCCGACCCGCGCCCGCCGAAACCGCCGGAGGCCTGGGCCGCGGTCAAGATGATGCCGCGGTCGTCAGCGACCGGATGCCAGGCCACCACCCGCTCCCGGGCCACCTCGGACACGTCCACCGCGGTCGGCACCGGCACCACGCCCTCCGCGCGGGCCACGGTCAGCAGGCCGTCGACCAGCCGGGACAGCCTGGCCAGCTCGTCCAGCGCGCCGGCCAGCTCATGCCCGGTTTCCGGGTCGGTGTCGGCGGCCAGCAGGTCCAGCCGCAGCCGCAGCGCGGCCAGCGGGGTGCGCAGCTGGTGCGACACGTCGGCGATCATCGCCCGGCTCCCGTGCACCAGCGCCTCAAGCCGTCCGGCCATCGTGTTGAACGTGGTGCCCAGGCGGCGCAGTTCCGGCGGGCCCGACGCCGACCTTGGCCCGGATCGCGAGGTCCCCGTCGGCCAGCTTGCGGGCCGCGGTATCCAGCGCCTTGAGCGGCCTGCTCACCCAGCGCGCCAGCCGCGAAGCCCAGCACCGCGGCGGCGATCATCGCCGCGACGGCAATCGAGCCGAGGATGACCCACAGCTCGAGGATCTCGTGCTCCAGCGGCTTAGTGGAGCGGGCCAGCAGGACCGTGCCGATCCACGGTCCCTTCGTCTTGGCCTGGCTGTAGATCGGCATGGCCGCGATGACCTCCGAGCCGATCACCTCGGTGATCGGCTGGACCGGCTGGCCGGTCCCGAGCGGGAGCTGAGCCTCATCGTTGGCTTGCATGGCGAACTCGTCCCAGTTCCCGGCCGGCATGTCCCGACCCGGCCACCCGCTGGCCCTGCGTTCGTCAGGACGAGCAGGCCGTCACCGGCCTGGCGGGCCTCCTTGGTCATCTGGAGCACGCCGAAACCAGCCTGCGCGGTCGCGAGAGCCGAGTTCTTGCCGGACGACCCCGACAGCAGGTCGAGCCGGGCCTGGGCGACCACGGCGTCGGTGCGGGCCGTGCCCGCCGCCGCCTGGATGAAGGAGCTGCGGTCGTGCGAGGTCGCGTTGAGGGTGAGCGGCACCACCGCGCCGACCAGCACCAGGGCGGTGAAGGCCAGCAGCATGACCAGGATGCGCCTGGTCACGGCGAGCTGCCGGAGTCGGCGAGCCGGAAGCCGTGACCGTAGACGGTCTCGATGATGCCCGGGTCACCCAGCTTGCGCCGCAGCGCCGCCATGTGCACGTCGAGCACCTTGGTGGGGCCGTACCAGTGCTCATCCCAGGCCCGCTCGAGCATCTCCTGGCGGCTCACGACCCGTCCCGGGTCGCTGGCCAGGCACTCCAGGATGGCGAACTCCTTCGGCGTCACCGCGATCTGCTGCCCGCTGACGGTGACCTTGTGCGTGCGCAGGTCCACCGTGAGCGCGCCGTGCTGCAGCACCTGCGGGTGGCCGGCGGGCTGCCTGCTGCGGCGCAGCACGGCCCGGATCCTGGCCAGCAGCTCGGCCAGCCCGAACGGCTTGATCAGGTAGTCATCGGCGCCCTCGTCGAGGGCCAGCACCCGGTCGGTTTCCTCGCCGCGCGCGGTGACCACGATGATCGCCGCGTCGCCCGACTGGCGGAGCCGGCGGCAGACCTCGATCCCGTCGATGTCCGGCAGCCCGAGGTCGAGCAGCACCACGTCGGGCACCGGCCAGTCCAGCGCCGCCTGCCCGGTGGTGACACTGCCAGTTTCGTCGCCGGCCCGGGTCAGTCCGCGGACCAGCTGAGTGGCGATGCCGGGGTCGTCTTCAACCACGAGGACCCGGCCCAGGCGAGCGTTCACGGCCTCCACGCTAAGCACGAAACCGGCAGGTGCCCAATCGGGCGAAGATCTTAACCAAACCTGAACTTCTTCCAGGGTGGGTCCTAGGAAGTCGTTGGGCATTATTACTAGCAGAGTTCCTTGCTCTAGCGCGGACAGCCACCCTGCCGCTGCCGCGCGGATGTCATGGGAGGGTTCGTGTGGATGAGGCACCCCTGCAGCCTCATCCACACGAACCCGGCATCCCGGGGAACCTGTCGCCCGATCTTAGCGATTCGTAGACTCCTTCGTGAGCAGACTCCTTTCGTGAGCACTGACTGGCCGGCCCTGAGCCCCGACTGGCCGGCCTTGCGCGCGGCCGCCATCACGGCCGCGGCCCAGGCCTACGCTCCTTATTCCGGACTGCGCGTCGGCGCGGCCGGCCAGACCGCCGACGGGCGTATCGTCATCGGCTGCAACGTGGAGAACGCGTCCTACGGCCTGACCCTGTGCGCGGAGTGCGGCCTGGTCAGCGCGCTACACGCGGCCGGGGCAGGGGCAGGGGCCGACGACCGGGCCGGAGGCAGCGCCGGGGAGGGCACGCCGCCGCCCCGCCTGGCCGCCGTCTGCGTCGTCGCGGGCGACGGGGAGCCGCTGCTGCCGTGCGGCCGCTGCCGCCAGCTCCTGCTCGAGGCCGGCGGCGAGGACCTCCTGGTCGACACCGCGACCGGCCCGGTGGAGCTGAGGGTCCTGCTTCCCGCCGCGTTCAGCGGCACCGACCTGGCCCAGCGCAGGGACCAGCGCAGGGACCAGCCTAAGGAGCCCGGATGACCGACGCGGTCAGCCTGATCACGGCCAAACGCGACGGGCGACGGCTGCCCGGCGACGATATCCGCTGGCTGTTCGAGGCCTACGCCCGTGGCGACGTCGCCGATGAGCAGATGTCCGCGCTGCTGATGGCGATCTATTTCCAGGGCCTGGACGCCGACGAGCTGCGGACGTGGACGGCGGCGATGATCGCCTCGGGCGACCGCCTCGACCTGTCCCCGATCACCAGGCCGACCGTCGACAAGCACTCGACCGGCGGGGTGGGGGACAAGGTCAGCTTGATCCTCGCGCCGCTGGTCGCGGCCTGCGGCGCCGCCGTCCCGCAGCTGTCCGGCCGCGGTCTCGGGCACACCGGCGGCACGCTGGACAAGCTCGAGTCGATCCCCGGTTTCCGCACCGCGCTCAGCCCGGCGGCCGACGCTCGAGGTCCTGGCGAAAACTGGGCTGCGTCATCTGCGCCGCGGGCGCCGGCCTGGCCCCGGCCGACCGCCGGCTGTACGCGCTGCGGGACGTGACCGGGACGGTCGAGTCCATCCCGCTCATCGCCAGCTCGATCATGTCGAAGAAGATCGCCGAGGGGACCAGCGCGCTGGTCCTGGACGTCAAGGTCGGCACCGGCGCGTTCATGAAGGACCGGCAGCGGGCGCGCGAGCTGGCCCAGACCATGGTCGCCCTGGGCGAGGAGCATGGCGTGACCACCCGGGCCCTGCTCACCCGGATGGACACCCCGCTCGGCCGCGCCGTCGGCAACGCGGTCGAGGTCCAGGAGTGCATCCGGGCGCTGCAGGGTGACGGGCCGGCCGACCTGATGGAGGTCACGCTCGCCCTGGCCGCCGAGATGCTCGCGCTGGCCCGCGTCGACGCCGACCCGGCCGCCGCGATCGCCGACGGGCGGGCGTACGAGACGTTCCGGGCCATGGTCCGCGCCCAGGACGGCGATCCGGACGCCCCGCTGCCGCAGGCCGCGCACGTCACGACGGCTCTGCCGGCGCCCGCCGACGGCTGGCTGGCCGGCCTGGACGCCCTGCAGGTGGGCACCGCCGCCTGGCGGCTCGGCGCGGGCCGGGCCCGCAAGGAAGACCCGGTGAGCGCGGCCGCGGGCGTCATCTGCCTGGCCAAGCCGGGCGACCCGGTGCGCAAGGGCCAGCCGGTGCTCGAGTTGCGTGCCGACGCGCAGGAGCGCTTCGCCCCGGCTCTGGCTGCCCTGGATGGCGCGGCGACGTTCGCCGCCCAGCCTCCGCCGCCGATCCCGCCCCTGGTCATCGAGGTGGTCGGCCCGTAGCAGCAATGGGGAGATGCTGACCCTCGCCGAGATCCGCGCCGTCCCGAAGGTCCTGCTGCACGACCACCTGGACGGCGGCCTGCGCCCGCAGACCGTGCTCGACCTGGCCCGCGAGACGGGCTATGCGGACCTGCCCGGCGATAACGTCGAGGACCTGACCAAACGGCTGACCGAGGGCGCGCACCGCGGTCACCTCGAGATCTACCTGGATGCGTTCCGGCATACGGTGGCGGTGATGCAGACCCCGGACGCGCTGCGCCGGGTCGCGGCCGAGTGCGCGGCGGACCTGGCCGACGACGGAGTGGTCTACGCCGAGGTCAGGTTCGCGCCGGAACTGCACACCGAGCGCGGGCTGAGCCTGGATGAGGTGGTCGAGGCGGTGCTCGACGGCTTCCGCGACGGCAGTAAAGGGCGCCCGATCACGGTGTACGCCCTGCTCACCGCCATGCGCACGGCGGCCAGGTCGCTGGAGATCGCCGAGCTGGCCGTGCGTCACCGGGACGAGGGCGTGGTCGGCTTCGACATCGCGGGCGCCGAGGCGGGCTGGCCGCCGAGCCGGCACCTGGACGCCTTCCAGTACCTCAAGCGCGAGGACTTCCACATCACCATCCACGCCGGCGAGGGGTTCGGGCTGCCGTCGATCTGGGAGGCGGTGCAGTGGTGCGGAACCGAACGGCTCGGCCACGGCGTCCGCATCACCGATGACATCGAGATCAGCCCGCAGGGCAACGTCCGGCTCGGCCGGCTGGCCGCCTACATCAGGGACCGCCGGATCCCGCTGGAGATGTGCCCGACCTCGAACGTGCAGACCGGGGCCGCCGCCTCGATCGCCACGCACCCGCTCCGGCTGCTGCGCCAGCTGCAGTTCCGGGTCACGGTCAACACCGACAACCGGCTGATGAGCCAGGTGACGCTGAGCTCGGAGTTCCACCGGCTGGCCGAGGAGTTCGGTTACAGCTGGTCTGATGTCGAATGGCTGACCATCAACGCGATGAAGAGCGCGTTCGCCAGCTTCGACGAACGGCTGCGGCTGATCAACACCGTCATCAAGCCGGGCTTCGCCACCGCCCGCGCCCGCAGTGACGCCGTGGTTCCCGTCAGTATGCTGGGCTCCCATCAACCCGGCTAGTTTCTTTCATACCTAACGAACCAGCGTTCTCCCCGTGGATCACCTATAACGCTCCGCAGCGGACACGCCGCACAAACGGGCTGTGATTCGGCATGATAGAGGCCGGGAGGGAACCAATGACGGAACCGGAACCGGAGGTGGAGCGCGGCTGCGCCGCTGGGACCCGGAGCGGATCGGGCCGTACGTGATCCTCGGCCGCCTGGGGGCCGGGTCGATGGGGCAGGTCTTCCTGGGCCGTTCCGCGGCCGGGCGGCTGGTCGCGGTGAAGACGATCAGGGTTGACCTGGCCGAGGAGGCGGGATTCCGCACCCGGTTCGCGCAGGAGGTAGCGGCCGCGCGCCGGGTGAGCGGGTTCTTCACCGCCGCCGTCGTCGAGGCCGATCCCGACGCCGACCTGCCCTGGCTGGCCACCGCGTATGTGGCGGCGCCGTCGCTGAGCCGGCTGGTCCGGGCCTGCGGCCCGCTGCCGGTGGCGGCGGTCCGGTGGCTCGCCGCCGGGTGCGCGGAGGCGCTGGACTCGATCCACCGCGTCGGCCTGGTGCACCGTGACCTGAAGCCGTCCAACGTGCTGGTCGCGCCGGACGGGCCGCGGGTGATCGACTTCGGCGTGGCCCGGGCGGCCGAACGCATGGGCATTTCCACCTCGCACGGCACCGTCGGCACGCCCGCGTACATGGCCCCGGAGCAGGCCCATGAGGGCGCCCGGGCCTCGGCGGCCAGCGACGTGTACTCGCTGGGCGCCACGCTGGCCTTCGCGGCGACCGGGCACCCTCCCTATCGCGGGGACACGATCATGGACGTGCTGGCCCGGCTGGCCACCGAGGAGCCTGACCTGTCCGCCCTGCCCGCCGAGCTCGCCCCGCTCGTCGCCGCCTGCATGCGGCGGGTGCCGGCGCAGCGCCTGACGTCGGCCGCGCTGCTCGCGCAGCTCGGCCAGTTCGCCGAGACCCGCCCGGACCCGGCCGGGGAGCACTCCTACCTGCCCGGGCCCGCCATGGCCCTGGTCGCGCAGTACCAGCGCAATCCGCTGCTCGCGGCGGGACCCGCGGGCGCGGCGGATCCCGCGGATCCCGCGGACACCGCCGACAACGAGGACAGCGCGTACGCCACCGCGCCCTCGTACACCGAGCTGCCCGCCTCCGGCCAGCCCCGGCCCGGGCTGGCCGGAGGCGGAGCCCGGCACCGGACCGGGCCCGCGCCGTCCCGGCCAGCGGCCGGCTGGCGGCACTGGCTGCGCACCCACCTGGCCTGGGTCGGCTGGGTCTCGGTCGGCGCGGCGCTGGTCGTGACCGGCGTCATCCTCGGCGCGTCGCTCAGCAGTTCCAGCACCCCGTCGCCCTCGGGCGGCCTGCCGCCACCCCCGGACCCGCCGGACACGGTGTGCGGCACCGTCCATCCCGGCGCCGGGCCGGGCCTGTGCATGGTGAAGCTGAGCGAGGGCGACCTCGAGCACCGCGTTCGTGGTCCAGGGGAACCGCTTCGCGCCCGGGGCCTCGGTGACGTTCTCCCTCAGCGAGGTCGGCCCGCCGCCAGCACAGCCGGACCTGCTCGAGGTGACCTCGTCGTATCACGCGACGGTAGGCCCGGACGGGACCTTCACGATCCCGGTCAGCGAGCTTTATCCGCAGTCGTTCAAGCTGGGCGAGGTCACGGTCAATGCCTCCGCATCGGGTGGCGGCACGGCCAGGACGAACTTCATCGTGCTCCCGTCCGGGTCGCCGCCCGGCCAAGCGCCGGCTGGCGGCTGAACCGGTCCTTCCTCAGCCCTCGGTCCACCACAGGTCTTCCTGGCGGGACCGCCACGCCGGGTCGGCCAGCAGGCCCAGGTCGGCGGAGGTGATGATGCCGTGCTCGATCAAGATCCGGACCGCCACCTCGTCCGAGAGCCGCACGTCCGGGCCGGCCAGCCCGCGATCGAGGATCTTGCGCCGCAGCACCTTGATGTGCTCGGCGACCCGCGCCGACAGCAGGTCACGGAACTCGGCGTCGGTCTCGAACCGCTCGAGCTCGTGGTAGGCGCCGGTCACCTCGAGCGCGGCCCGGGCGATTTCCGGCGTCCGCGGCAGCGCCGTGGTGGCGCTCGGGTCGATCAGCCACGGCCGGCACCAGATCAGCGCGACCAGGAATCCCTTGGTCATCGGGTCGAGGTAGAGCGGGCAGGATCGTGCCCTCGCCGTCCGGCTGGCTCTCGCCCGGGGTCCCGTCGGCTGGCGGTCCGGTCACCGTCACCTCGAGCGGCAGCCCCTCGTCTAGCATGGCTCGCGAGCCGACCCGCGCGGTGCCCGTGTGCAGCAGCCAGCCGCCGGCCGGCTCCCCGCTGTCCTCCAGCCGCGGCAGCCTGATCCGGTAGTCCTCGCCCTCCACGTACAGCGCGTGCGTGCGGCTGATGTTGGTGATCCACGCCCCGGCCGCCATCGCGGTCACGATGCCGGCCCGCCGGGACAGCCCGCGCCCGGCCGCCACGGCCAGGTCCACCCCAGGTCCCCGGCCGAAGACCAGCCGGGTCCCCTCGGCGATCCGCATCTCCTGGCCGGATTCGGTGCTCACTCGGGCGCTCACCGCCATGGGCTCACCCTACCGGTCCCCGAATCCGGGGATACCGGTACGCGGATCGTTCTGCTTGGCTACTCAGTGGCAGGGTGCCGGGCTCTGCTCGTGGGGGCGCCAGCCGCCCGCGAGTATTGGGGGGGCCTAAGCCCGCGTACCGGCCGGCGCCGTGGCCTATCCCGCGGCAGGCCCGGCGCCCTGTCCGAAACAACCCGAGTCCGAACGACCCGAGCCCGAAACAACCGAGCCCGACACGACCCGAGCCCGACAGGACCACCGCCCGGGACGGCTAGATCAGGCCGAACAGGCGGTCGCCCGCGTCGCCGAGCCCCGGCACGATGTACCCGCGCTCGTTCAGCCGCTCGTCGACCGCCGCCGTCACCACCCGCACCCACGGCTCGTCTCCGGCGAAGACCTTCTCCAGGTGGCGCAGGCCCTCGGGCGCCGCGAGCAGGCAGATCGCGGTCACCGACGCGGCGCCGCGGCCGGCCAGCATGCTGATGACGGTGGCCAGGGTCCCGCCGGTGGCCAGCATCGGATCGAGCACGAAGGTGTCCCGGCCGGCGAGGTCGGCGGGCAGGCGGTCCGCGTAGGTGGAGGCGACGAGCGACTCCTCGTCCCGGCGCAACCCGACGAAGCCGACGTCGGCCATGGGCAGCAGCCGGGTCATGCCGTCCAGCATGCCGATGCCGGCCCGCAGCACCGGCACGATGAGCGGGACCGGCCGGGCCAGCTTGACGCCGCGGGCCACCCCGACCGGCGTGGTGACGGACACCGGCTGCACCCGCATCTCGCGGGTGGCCTCGTAGGCCAGCAGTGTCACCAGCTCGTCGGTCAGGCTGCGGAACGTCGCGGTGTCGCTGGCGACGTCGCGCAGCGCGGTGAGCTTGTGGGTGACCAGGGGATGATCGACGACGAGCGTGCGCATAGCAAGCTAGTGTGGCCGGCCTTACGCCCCGCGGCCACCAATGCGCCCCCGATTAACGGCGCGGCGCGTCGGCCCGCCGAAGACAACTCGGCCGAAGACAACTCGGCCGAAGACATCAAGGGGCGCGAGCCATCGCACGGGCGCTTTGGGTGAACTATCGTACTTGTTACGTATTACACACGATTGAACGCAAGGAGTGGTCATGGCCCTCATGGACAAGGCGGTCTGGCACGGCAAGATCTACTCCGGCGGCTGGGTCGACGGCTCGGGCGGAGACGCCGCGGTGATCGAGCCCGCGACCGGCGCCGAGCTCGGCCGGACCGGGATCGCGAGCCCCGCCGACGTGGCCTCCGCCGCCCGGCTCGCGGCCGCCGCGCAGCCGGCCTGGGCGGCGACGCCGCATACCGAACGGTCCGCCGTCCTGCGCCGTGCGGCCGATCTGTGGCTGGCCCACGCGGCCGAGATCGAGTGGTGGGGGATCAGGGAGAGCGGCAAGATCCCGCCGGCCATGGAATTCGAGACCCACGTGGCGACCACCGAGATCTACCAGGCCGCCACGCTGCCCTCGCGGGCCTACGGCGAGCTGCTGCCCAGCGAGCAGCCCAGGCTGAGCTTCGCCGAGCGCGTTCCCGTCGGCGTGGTCGGCGTGATCGCGCCGTTCAACTTCCCCCAGATCCTGGCCATCCGCTCGGTCGCGCCCGCGCTCGCCCTAGGCAACGCCGTGGTGCTCAAGCCCGATCCGCGCACCGCGGTGTGCGGCGGCGTCGCGCTGGCCCGGGTCTTCGCCGAGGCCGGGCTGCCTGACGGCCTGCTGCACGTGCTGCCGGGCGGAGCGCAGACCGGTGAGGCCCTGGTCACCGAGCCGCTCGTGCGGCTGGTCTCCTTCACCGGGTCCACCGCCGCGGGCCGCCGGGTCGGCGAGCTGGCCGCGCGCCACCTCAAGCGCGTGCACCTCGAACTCGGCGGCAACTCCGCCCTCATCGTCTTCGACGACGTGGACCTGGACCGCGCGGTCTCGGCGGGCGCCTGGGGCTCGTTCCTGCACCAGGGCCAGATCTGCATGACGGCCGGCCGGCACCTGGTCCACGAGGCCATCTACGACGACTACGTGGCTGCGCTGGCCGACAAGGCCAGCCACCTCCCGGTCGGGAACCCGGCTACCGAGCAGGTGGCGCTCGGCCCGATCATCGACGAACGGCAGCGCGACAAGGTCCACGGCCTGGTCAGCGACAGCGTCGCCGCCGGGGCCCGGCTGGCCGCGGGGGGCCGCTACGACGGGCTGTTCTACCGCCCCACCGTGCTGGCCGACGTGTCCGCCCAGATGCCGGCCTACGCCAGGGAGGTATTCGGCCCGGTCGCCCCGGTGATCCGCTTCGCGACCGCCGACGACGCGGCCAAGCTCGCCGCCGACAGCGAGTACGGGCTGTCGCTGGGCATCTTGACCCGCGACGTCATGCGCGGCCTGGACCTGGCCCGGCAGATCCCGACCGGGATCGTGCACATCAACGACCAGACGGTCGACGACGAGCCGAACATCCCGTTCGGCGGCCTCGGCGCCTCCGGCACCGGCGCCCGGTTCGGCGGCACGGCCAACCTGGACGCGTTCACCGATACCCGCTGGGTCACCATCCGCGGCGACGTCGCCCCGTACCCGTTCTAGCCTGGCGGCCATGGTGACCGCCCGCACCCAGGTCGGCATCGTCGGGGCCGGGCCGGCCTGCTGCTGTCTCATCTGCTGGCCCTGCGCGGCATCGACTCGGTCGTGGTGGAGAGCCGCAGCCGGGCCTACTGCGAGGCCCGGCAGCGTGCCGGGCTGCTGGAAGCCGGCACGGTCGAACTGCTCCGCGCCGTCGGCCTGGGCCAGCGGATGGACGCCGAGGGCCTCGAGCATGGCGGGATATACCTGCAGTTCGCCGGCCAGCGGCACCACCTCGACTTCCGCGACCTGACCGGCGGCCGTTGGGTGACGATCTACGCCCAGACCGAGATCGTCAAGGACCTGATCCGCTCGCGGCTGGCCGCCGGAGCCCAGCTCGAGTTCGGGGTCTCTGGCACCGAGGTCGCCGACCTCGACACCGGCCGGCCCGTGCTGCGCTACACCGATGCCGCGGGAAGCCGGCACGAGGTCCGCTGCGACGCGATCGCCGGCTGTGACGGATTCCACGGCATCTGCCGCGATTCCATCCCGCCCGGCCTGATCCGCGTGACCGGGCGGGACTGCCCGTATGCCTGGCTCGGCATCCTGGCTACGGTCTCCCCCTCCACCGACGAGCTCATCTACTCCCGTCACGAGGACGGGTTCGCGCTGCACACCATGCGCACGCCGCAGGTCAGCCGGCTGTACCTGCAGGTACCCGCGGACGACGACATCGAGCGCTGGGCGGACGAACGGATCTGGGCCGAGCTGCGCCGCCGCCTGGACATCCCGGGGTGGGAGCTGAAGGACGGCCCGATCACCGAGAAGGCCATCTTGCCGATGCGCAGCTTCGTCGCCTCGCCCATGCGGTACCAGCGGCTGTTCCTGGCCGGGGACGCGGCGCACATCGTGCCTCCCACCGGGGCCAAGGGCCTCAACCTGGCCATCGGCGACGTGACCGTCCTGGCCGAAGCCCTGACCTGCCTGCTGCGTGACGGGGACTCCGGCCCGGCCGACGCCTACTCGGCGGCCAGCTTGGACCGGGTCTGGCGCGCCACGCATTTCTCCTGGTGGATGACGTCGATGCTGCACGTGGACCCGGACCCCGACCCGTTCGGCGCGCAGCTGCAGCTCGCTCAGCTGCGCTACGTCATCTCCTCCCGCGCCGCCGCCACCGCCCTGGCCGAGAACTACACCGGCTACTTCCCGCTCCGCTGGTGAGGCCCGCGCGCCTCGCCGCGGGGCCGTTTCGACCAGGCCTTTCCGGCACCGCTCGCACGTGCTTACCGGACCGGGCGCGGACCACGACGAGGTCGTCACGTCCGTCAGGCCGCTAGCTCCCAGCCGCTCTGGTCGCCCCGCCCGTGCGGCCCGGAGGAGGGCGGCGGCGGCACCCTTTCACCGGGCCACCGCATGTAGATCTCGTACCCGTCCAACGGAACTGACGGCAGGTACTCAAACCAGCGCCGGCCCCACCGGGCGCACGCCTCCCAGATGGAACGGCGGGCGCGCTTGCTCTTCCTGGCCAATCTCATGACGTTGCTGGAATTCACTGACGCGAGGCTATGACCCGATCGTGCAGTTACGGTTACGGCCCTGTGACCGGCTTGTTGCGTCGAGGAGAATGTAGAGCTAAATGATTTTTATCGAGTTAACGTCCGATTCCGGTCAGATGGCTGGAGATCATCGCGGCGGCAATTGATGCCTGCAGTTCGTCGTCGAGACCCATCAGGTTCAGCACACGCCACGCCCTGGCCAGCTTTCCGGTGCCTCAAGGTCGCCGCCGTCCCGGAACTGGCCGACGGCCATCGAGCGTCTGGCTAGGCGGCCTGCCGGATGGCGGCTAAGGCTCCCCGGGCAGGCCGGGGCTCAGGGTCCGGTAGCTGGGTGGCGGATCACCACGACGGGACACGTGGCGTGGTGCACGCAATGCTGGCTGACCGAGCCGAGCAGGGCTTCGGTGAATCCGCCATGCCCGCGGAAGCCGACCACCAGCAGCTCAGCTCCCTTCGACGCATCCAGCAGCACCCGAGCCGGGCTGCCCTCCGTCGGCGTGGACCTGATCTTGACCTGCTCGCCAGGCCCGGAGACTTCGGCGATGGCGTCGGTGACCACCTGCGCGGCGATGTCCGCGTAATTGATATCGACGGGTACCTGCACGAGGAAGCTGTAGTTTGCCGGGACTTCCCAGGCGATCACGGCGTCCACCACCGCGCCGGTGAGCGCGGCCTGCTTGACCGCCCAAGCCAGCGCAGCCTGCGAAGGAGCCGATCCGTCCACGCCCACCACAATCCGGCGCTCACCGTCGTCTGAAGGCTGCGTCATCACGTTTCCTCTCCGGGCGTCAACCACCCAGCCACCACGATACGCAGGCCCGGCCGCCTGAGGCCCGCTCGGTGCGGCGGGCCGTTTCCAGCCCTGATGCTCAGGTGCAGCCGCCGATGATGCCGAACGCGCCTGGGTACCGGCTGGACCGACGGCGTGGGCCACCTGGGCGCCTGGGGCGGCGTCCTGCTGTGCGCAGTGGTCTTCAGCGCGCCCTCGCCGCTGGGTCGCCGGCTCTTTCCCGAGGTGTCTCCGGCGGCCCAGCTCTCACGATAGCTGGCCTCCCGCCATCGTCCTCTTTGGCGGGGGCCAGCTGTGCGGACATGGGCGACCACGACCAGGTCGCCGTGGCGCCTGGACCGTGCTTCCGTAAGCCAGGCGGCCACGACAGGCGGACTGGCCTCAAGCCGCCAGCTCCCAGTCGTCGCTCTGGACATCCCAGCGTGGACCGGGCTGCGGGCCCGGCGGCGGCATCCTCTCGCCGGGCCATCGCGGGTAGCACTCGTATCCGTCCGCGGCCTCAAGGAGCTTGAGCCAAAGACGGGACCACCAGGAACGGCAGGCCCGGAGGGTTCGGCGGGTGCGCTCGCCCTTCCCGGCCGGTTTCAGGTCGGTGAGATTCACGAGGCCCAAGGTTATGCCCGACCGAGCACTTACGGTGATGGTTCCGTGACAATAACGGTCCAGGACTCTGCCGGCTCAGGTCGTCAGATTTTATTGCCCGTACGTTCCATTCTTTATGAATTACTCGAGAGTATTCCGGACCTTATCGTGAAGACCGCCAGCGAACAGGATGAACGGTACCGCCGGCGAGCCGTCGGCAGGGCGGTCCGGTCAAGGCGCCGCCCGCCGCGGGGGCCTGTGCCGCCCGCCGGGGCTAGGACCCGTGTCCCGGCGCCAGTGGCGTCCCGGAGTAAATTAGGAAGCCTAGCCTTGCAATATTGGGCTTGCAAGGTTAACCTTGGTAAATGCTCACGGATCAGGAAGTCGAGGAGGTTGCTGCGGCCCTGTACCTGAGCGTGGGCCTGTTCAAACGGCGCCTCCGGCAGCTGTCGGCGCCGGGCGAGCTGTCGCTGCCTGAGTCCGCGGCGCTCCGGAAACTGGAGCGAGGCGGGCCGGCCACCGTGACCGCGCTGGCCAAGGCGGAGCAGATCAGCGCGCAGTCGATGGGCGCGACGCTGGGCACGCTGGAAGCCCGCGGCATGGTCAAGCGCCAGTCCGATCCGGCCGACGGCCGGCGCGCGGTCATGTCCGTCACCGAATCGGGCCTGTCCGCGCTCAGCGACAAGCGCAACGCGCGGATCGCGCAGCTGACGCAGGCGCTCGCGGCCGGTTTCACCCCCGAGGAAATGGGCCAGCTGATGGCGGCCGCGCCGCTGATCGAACGCCTAGCCGAGAGCATCTGAGGTCTGAGCGACGCCCGCGGGGCGCGATACAAGGGAGAGTGAATGGCGAACGAGCCGGCCCCAGTGAGCGATCGCTACCGATGGGTGGCGCTGACGAATACCACCGCCTCCATGTTCATGGCGACGCTGGACGGCTCGATCGTCATCATCGCTCTGCCGGCCATCTTCCGCGGGATCGGGCTGGATCCGCTGGCCCCGGGCAGCATTTTCTACCTGCTGTGGATGATCATGGGCTACCGGCTCGTCCAGGCCGTGGCCGTGGTCGGCTTCGGCCGGCTCGGCGACATGTACGGCCGGGTCAAGATCTACAACGCGGGCTTCGTCGTCTTCACGATTGCGTCGATCCTGCTCTCCTTCGACCCGTTCCGCGCCGCTGGCGGGGCGATGTGGCTGATCGGCTGGCGGTTTCCCCAGGCCATCGGGGGGTCCATGCTGATGGCGAACTCGACCGCGATCCTGACCGACGCGTGGCCGGCCGAGCGGCGCGGTTTCGCGCTGGGCACCAACCAGATCGCCGGCCTCTCCGGCCAGTTCGTCGGCCTGGTGGCCGGGGGCCTGCTGGCTGCCATCGACTGGCGCCTGGTGTTCTGGATCAACGTGCCCGTCGGCATCTTCGGCACGCTGTGGGCCTACCTGCGGCTCAAGGAGCTGGGGGAGCGGCACCGCGCCCGCATGGACTGGTGGGGCAACCTCACCTTCGCCCTGGGCCTGGGCGCGGTCCTGGTCGGTGTCACGGTGGGCATCCAGCCCTATCACGGCCAGGCCATGGGCTGGACCAGCCCGGAGGTGATCGCCCTGCTGGGCGGGGGCCTGCTGCTGCTCGCCGTGTTCTGTGTCATCGAGCGCAGCATCGCCGAGCCGATGTTCCAGCTCAGCTTGTTCCGGATCAGGGCGTTCACGGCCGGCAGCATCGCCGGCCTGCTCATGGCCATCGCCCGGGGTGGCCAGCAGTTCGTGCTGATCATCTGGCTGCAAGGGATCTGGCTGCCGTTGCACGGCTATGACTTCAGCCAGACCCCACTGTGGGCGGGCATCTTCCTGCTCCCGCTGACCGCGGGGTTCATCGTGTCAGGCCCGATCGCCGGGATAATGTCCGACCGGTTCGGCTCCCGGGGCATCGCCACCGCCGGGGCGCTGGTGTCCGCGGCCAGCTTCATCGGCCTGATCGTGCTGCCGGTCAGCTTTTCGTACTGGGCCTTCGCCGCGATCATCGCCATCAACGGGATCGGCAACGGCATGTTCGGCGCGCCCAACTCCTCCTCGATCATGGGCAGCGTCCCGGCCCGCTACCGCGGCGCGGCCTCGGGCATGCGCTCCACCTTCCAGAACTCCGGCACCGCCCTGTCGATCGGCATTTTCTTCTCGCTGATGATCGCCGGGCTGGCCGCGAGCTTGCCCAAGACGATGACCAGCGGCCTGGAGAAGTACGGCGTCTCGCCCGCCGTGGCCCACCAGATCGGCTCCCTGCCCCCGGTATCGTCGCTGTTCGCCACCGTGCTGGGGGTCAATCCGGTGCAGCACCTGCTGACGCAGGCCAACGCGCTAACCTCCCTCCCGGCCGCGAGCCAGCAGGTGCTCACCGGGCGGGAGTTCTTCCCCTCGCTCATCTCGGGGCCGTTCCACCAGGGCCTGGTCGTGGTGTTCGTTGCCGCCGCCGCCCTGTCGGTCGTGTCAGCGTTCGCGTCCCTGCTGCGCGGCGGCCGTGTCCCGCCGGAGCTCGCCGCAGCACAAGCGCCGCAGGTACCTGCCGCTGCGCAGGCGCCGGTGGCACCCGCCAGTGCACAAGAATCCGAGGTACCCGCCGAGGGCACGAAGAACCGCGTCCTGACGGTACGCCGGGACGAGCCGGGCCGCCGCGGGACGTAATAAAGGCGAAAACGTGCCGCGCACGGCCTCTCCTACTACGCGATCAGCCGACGCCCAGATGATGGCGGGGGCGCAGGGCCCGGGCCAGCAGGGCTGACAGGGCGGCGGCGACTCCGGTCTGGGTGAGAGACAGCGGCGCGGTGAAGCTGCGCTCGCCGCCCAACAGGTGCAGCGCCCAAAGCCGGTGCCGGAGGGTGTACAGCTCGCTTCGCACCGCGCTGGCCAGACCGGTGCTGGTGCCCGCGGCCCAGCCCTCCACGCCGTGGATATCGGTCAGCAGCCTGGTCAGCTCCTCGTATTCGGTCGGCCCGCTGGTGAGGATGACGAGCAGCGCGGCTTCCCGGACCGCGACGGAAAAATCAGGCTGCGGCCCGTCGTCCGGCCCGATCAGGGCGGCCGTGCCGATGTGCCACCTGGCTGCGGGGTCCGTGGCCATCAGCTTGCCCGTCTTGGTCAGCACCAGGCTGGTGCGGCTGCGGCGGATGGCGCCCATCTCGGTCTGCGCCATGCCGCGCAGGGTGTGCAGCGGGAACACGTCCAGTTCCTGACGCAGGGTGCCGACGAGCTGGTCACGCCAGCCGAACGTGTCGACCGCCTCGGTGACCAGCGCGGGGGAGATGTAGTACCGGGCGGTGAGCCGGAGTCCCTCGTCCGCGTGGCCGAGCAGCCAGCGCAGTGTGGGCAGCGGGTCGTCCGGGAGCGCAGGCGGTTCGAGCAGGCGGGGAATCAGCGCGCGGGCCAGCCGGGACCGCTCGCCCGGACGGCCGTGCGCCCACGCGTCGATGCGCTCGGCGCTGATCCGGCCGAGCCAGGTGTCAGTGCCCGGCACGCTGTCGAGCGCCAGCTCCATGCCCTCGCCGGTCGGAGCCGGCCGCAGCGACGCATCGCTGCGGCCGGTCAGCCAGCGGTTGACCAGTTCCACGCGGCTGGTCCGCCAGCCGCGGGCCCCGACACACAGCTCGCCGGAGGCAAAGGCCAGCTCGAGCGCGGCCGCGCAGGCGTCGTAGGCCGCGCGCTCCTGCGGTCCCATCACCGAGCCCCAGGCCAGCAGGTCAGTATCCGGCGGCGCCGCGTTCGACGCCTCGATGGCCTCGGTGTAGGCGGTGATTCCCTCCTCGTGCCCGGCCGCGTAGGCCGTGATTATCCGCTCGGTCCCCGCCGCCGAGCAGACCCCGGCGTACCGGTCCAGGCCCGCCAGCATGAACAGGCGGCCGAGCGCCTTGGCCACCCCGACCCGGCCCGGCGTGGACATTGGCCACTTAACCGGGAGCGCGTACCAGAGGAATTCCTGCAGCCGCAGGAGCGAGATGACCTCCAGGCCCTCGTCACCGGTCAGCCAGGCCAGGGCTGCCTTCGCGTCACCGGCTGCCTCAGGATCCTGGCGCGTCAGGGCCTCCAGCGCCTGGCTCTCAGTCATCATGACGGACAGTCTGCACTAGCCCCGCCGCGCGCGGCTAGTGCTCGTTTTCTCGTGCTGGCCGGCACCGTCGGCGGGCGCGGGTCCGCGTCGGGCATCATGGTCGCGTGCCTGGAATCTATGACGAACCTGAGCTCTACGAGGCCGCGTGCTCCTACCGCGACGTCCCGGTCGAAGTGGACGCGCTGCTCCGGTGGTCCGGCAGATACCGCGATCCGGCTGCGGCCCCGCTGCGCTCGGTCCTGGAGATGGCCGCCGGGCCGGCCGAGCACGCTCGCGCGCTGGCCCGCCGCGGCCTGGACGCCACCACCGTGGACCTCAGCGCGGCGATGTGCGCGCGGGCCCGTGATCTGGCGGCGGCGGATGCCACCCGCCTGACTGTCGTGCAGGCCGACATGCGGGAGTTCCGGCTCGGCCGCCAGTTCGATCTCGCCATCACCATGCTCAACTCCCTGTGCCACCTGCTGACCCTCGATGACCTGCTCCAGCACCTGGCGACGGTGGCACGCCACCTCGCCCCGGGCAGCTTGTACATCATCGAGCTGGCCCACCCGGCGGACTTCTTCGCCGTCGAGCGCAGGACCAGCACCGATTGGAGCAGCGAGGTGGGCGGCGGGACGGTCCGCGTCCGCTGGGGCGGGGGGACGGACGAGATCGACCCGATCACCCAGATCACCAGGGAGCACGTCAGCGTCACTTACCGCCCGCGAGACGGTTCGGTGCGCACCGTCACCGACGTGGTACCCAACCGTTTCTGGACCGCCACCGAGCTGACCGCGGTGATCCGCTTGGCCGGCGGGTTCGCCGTCGTGGCGACCTACGGGGACTTCGGCGCCGACACCCCGGTCGAGGCGACGGACGCCTGGCGGATGATCCTGATCCTGCGCCGAGAGGACGCCCTATCCGGGTAAGGCCCGGCCTGAGCACCGCCCGGCCCGCTTACCGCGTCCGGCCCGGCCTGAGCGCTGCCCGCTTACCGCGTCCGGCCCGGCCTGAGCGCCGCCCGCCGGCTTACCGGGAGCGGCTCGCCGCGCGCGGCCGGACCACCGGCTGACCCCCGTCGGCCATGCCATGATGCAGGTAACGGTCCAGGATCGTTTCCACTACCTGGCTCAGCGAGCTGCCCTCGCGCGCGGCGGCCTCATGCGCAGCCGACCGCAGCGCGTGGTCGATCTTGATCGTCAGGTGCGGCCGGAGTCCGTTCGCGCTGGCCGCGCGGCGGTGCGGGAACGGCGGCGGCGGCTCGTAGCCGCTGACCCGGCCGCCTATCTCGCCCGGGACGCGCCGGTGGATGCGCCGCTGGACGGCCTGCTTGCTGACGCCCAGGGCTTCGGCCAGCGAGCGGAGCGGCCAACCCGCCTCGCGGAGCGCGGCCAGCGTGGCCGACAGCAGCTCGCTGTGCCCCGACGAGCGCAGCTCGCGCAGCCGGGCGGCGACGCGGTCTGGCAGGCGGGGCGGCGCCGAAGCGGCGGGGGAGGACTCCCCCCGGGCCAGCGCCCCCTGCACGTACTGGCGAAGGCCGTGGGTCACCACCTCGGACATGGTGCGCCCCTCGCCGGCCAGGCGGGTCTTCAGTCGCTGTCGCTGCTCCCGGTCAAGCCGGAACGTCAGCAGCAGGCTTTTCGCGGCCATCCATGCTCATCCTGCTGCATTGCCGGCCAGCACCGGGCCGGTCAGCTCCGGGTCGGCCAGCTCCGGGTCGGCCAGCGCGGGGGTGGCCGGCTGAGTCTGCTCGGCCGCGACCAGCTCCAGGTAGCGCCGTGTCTCGGCGGCGCGCTTACGTCGGCTCCAGCCCAGCAGTCGGCCCATGATCGAGCTCACCTCGGCGGCCACCCCGGTGCCCGAGTCGGCCGACTCGATGAACAGGCGTATCCGCCGCACCAGCACGTCTTCGACGTGCAGCGCGTCCTCGTGCAGGACCGCGTAGGCGACCTCGGCCCGCAGGTAGGGGTGATCATCGGCCAGCGGCCGGGCCAGTCCCGGGTCGGCCCGGATCAGGTCGAGGACCCCGGCCGCGAGCGTCCCGTACCGCTCCAGCAGGTGCTCGACCGCCGCCCGGGACACGTTGTAGTCCTCGGCCAGTCGCCCCGCGCCGGCCCGAACCGCGGCCAGGCCGTCCGCGCCGAGCAGCGGCACCTGGTCGGTGACTGAGGCCGGCACCTCCCGGCCCAGGCCGGCCGCCGCGGCGTCCACCACGTCCCGGGCCATCAGCCGGTAGGTGGTGAACTTGCCTCCCGCGACGCTGGCCAGGCCCGGCACCGGGACGTCGACTACGTGCTCCCGGGACAGCTTCGTGGTGGGCTTGGCCGCTCTGGACCCGTTACTCGCCTGGGCCGCCACCAGCGGCCGCAGGCCCGCGTAGGCGGCGATGACGTCGGCGCGGGCCAGCGGCCGCTCAAGCACCCGGTTCGCCTGCGCCAGGATGTACTCCACGTCCTCCTCGGTGACGGCAGGCTCCGCCCGGTCGCCGGAGAAGTCGGTATCGGTCGTGCCGACGATCCAGCGCTGTCCCCACGGGATGAAGAACAGCACGCTCTTGTCGGTGCGCACGATCATCCCGCTGTCGGCCTGCACCGACTCCCGCGGCACCACGATGTGCACGCCCTTGGACATCCGGACCTGGTAGCCGGCCTGAATCCCGGCCAGTTCGTGCACCAGGTCGGTCCACACCCCGGCGCAGATCACCACCGTGTCCGCGGTGACCGTAAGGTCGTGCCCGGTCTCCTCGTCACGCACCCGCGCGCCGGTCACCCGGGTCCCGCCCGTTCCCCGCATCAGCTCGACGGCGCTGACCCGGGTGGCGATCACCGCGCCGTGCGCCGCCGCCGTGCGCGCCACGGTAAGCGTGTAGCGCGCGTCGTCGACCTGCGCGTCGTAGTAGAGCATCCCGCCCGCCAGCCGGTCCGCCGACAGCGCGGGGGCCAGCTTCAGCGCTCCGCGGGCGCTCAGGTGCCGGTGATGCGGAACGGGTCTGCGTGTTCCCTCCATCGCGTCGTAGAGGACCAGCCCCGCGCCGACATAGGGCCGCTCGACCACCTTCTTGTACAGCGGGAACAGAAACGGGATGGGCTTGACCAGATGCGGGGCGAGCTTGGACACCAGCAGGTCGCGTTCCCGCAGCGCCTCGTAGACCAGCTTGAAGTCGAACTGCTCCAGATACCGCAGCCCGCCGTGGATGAGCTTGCTCGACCGGCTCGAGGTGCCCGATGCCAGGTCACGCGCCTCGACCAGCGCTACCCGCAGGCCGCGGGACGCGGCGTCCAGGGCGGCTCCGGCGCCGGTGATGCCACCCCCGATGACCAGCACGTCGAACCGCTCGGCCGCCAGCCGGCCGAGCGCCGTGCCGCGCTCCCGGGCGTCGAGGACACCGTTGTTACTCGCCATCACCCGTTCCCCCATAGCTTTAGGGTATGTACATCGTCAATCTACCCGCAGTCCGGTACGCGCTGGTGAACAGCCGTTTACCCCGGCATGTCGGGTACACGGAGAAACGGTCGACCAGGGAGGGATGGCGTGGCTGATTTCGTCGGCGCGGTGGATCAGGGCACCACGAGCACCCGGTTCATGGTCTTCGATCACTCCGGCACCGAGGTGGCCCGGCATCAGCTCGAGCACACCCAGGTGCTGCCACGTCCCGGCTGGGTGGAGCACAACCCGGCGGAGATCTGGGAGCGGACCAGTGCGGTCATCCAGACCGTGCTGAACACCCTGGACCTGACCGTCGCCGACCTGGCCGCGCTCGGCGTCGCCAACCAGCGGGAGACCACGGTGGTGTGGAACCGGCGCACCGGACGGCCGTACGGCAACGCCATCGTGTGGCAGGACACCCGGACCGACACCATCGCCGCCGCCCTGGAACGCAACGGGAGCGGTGACTTGATCAGGCGCAAGTCGGGCCTGCCTCCGGCCACTTACTTCTCCGGCGGCAAGCTGCGCTGGATGCTGGAGCGTATCGACGGCCTGCGCGCTGACGCTGAGCGGGGCGAGGCGGTGTTCGGCACCGTGGACACCTGGCTGCTGTGGAACCTGACCGGCGGGATCCGCGGCGGCGTGCATGTCACCGACGTCACCAACGCCAGCCGCACCATGCTGATGGACCTGACCACACTGGACTGGGACGACGAGCTGCTGGAGCTGTTCACCGTGCCCCGGCCGATGCTGCCCCGGATCGCCCCGTCAGCCACGCCCGAGCCCTACGGGCTGACCACCGCTGAAGGCCCGTTCGGCGGTGTGCTGCCGATCACCGGCATGCTGGGCGACCAGCAGGCGGCCATGGCCGGGCAGGTGTGCTTCGCGCCTGGCGAGGCCAAGAACACGTACGGCACCGGCAACTTCCTGCTGCTGAACACCGGTTCCGACATCGTCCGGTCCGCGAGTGGCTTGCTGACCACCGTGTGCTTCAAGTTCGGCGCCGAGCCCGCGACCTTCGCGCTCGAAGGGTCGATCGCGGTGACGGGCGCCGCCGTGCAGTGGCTGCGCGACCAGCTCGGCATCATCAGCGCCGCGGCCCAGAGCGAGACGCTCGCCGCCCAGGTCACCAGCACCGAGGGCGTCTATTTCGTGCCGGCCTTCTCCGGCCTTTTCGCGCCGTACTGGCGAGCCGACGCGCGCGGCGCGATCGTCGGCCTGTCCCGCTTTCACACCAGCGCGCACCTGGCCCGGGCGACGCTCGAGTCGATCGCCTACCAGACCAGGGACGTGGCCGACGCGATGGCCGTCGATTCGGGCGTCCGCCTCGACGTGCTCAAGGTGGACGGCGGAGTGACCGCCAACGACCTGGCCATGCAGCTGCAGGCGGACATCCTCGGCGTGCCGGTTAGCCGTCCGGTGGTGGCCGAGACCACCGCGCTCGGCGCCGCCTACGCGGCAGGCCTGGCCGCCGGATTCTGGCGGGACACCGGCGAGCTGCGCGCCAACTGGCACGAGTCCCGGCGGTGGGAGCCCACCTGGACCGAGGACCGCCGCGCGGCCGGGTACGCCGGCTGGCGCAAGGCCGTCCAGCGCACCCTGGACTGGGTGGACATCGACCAAACTCAAGATCAATAGGCCGTCCGCCCCGGATCCCGGACGGTCCTCGTTATCGTGGATCGTTACTGCCCGCCCGCGGGCAGTAACGATCCACGATCCTGCCTTACCGGGCTCGTCCCCTTGGTGTCGCAGTCCGCGGGCCGCTGCGCTGGTAGCGGCAGCAACGCTCGTCACGGGAATCACACGTTCAGCGTGGCTTCGATGGTCAGGCGGCGGCCAGAGCTGGCCGGGAGGATGGGTTTAGTACCTCCGGCCCTACTTCCGTGGTTTTGCGGTGGTCTGGGCCCCTGGGTCCCGGCCTGGCCTGCGAATCGGCCGCGGGCATGCCCGGGAAACGCGTTGCAGGCACCAGCGGTCTCATCACCTGGCCGCTTCCGACTCCGCGTGGCACGCCGGGCCGGTTCGCGGACCGATTAGTTGGCGGACGTGCCGTCGTCTCAATCGTCGCTTCTCGTTTTCGTGGCGGCCCCGGATTCTTTGCCGGGGTCTGCGATCTAATCCAGCGGAGGTTCAGTATGCCTAATCTGCGGGTGCACAACCTTGTCGTCTCGCTTGACGGGTACGCCAGTGGCGAGGGTCAGTCGCTTGACGCCGCCTTCGGGCATGCGCAGCAGGAGTTCATGGAGTGGTTCGGGAAGCTCCGGATATGGCGGGGCCTCCTCCCCGACGGCAATCTCGGGGTGGATGAGGCGATCGCTTCCGCGTGGGGGACGGCGATCGGGACCGAGATCATGGGGCGGAACAAGTTCCGGCCTACCACCGGCCCCTGGCCCGAGGATGGCTGGCGCGGCTGGTGGGGCGAGGACCCGCCGTTCCACACGCCCTGTTTCGTGATGACGCACTACGAGCGGGAACCGCTCACGGTCGGCGACACCACCTTCCACTTCGTCAGCGGCACCCCGGCCGAGGTGCTCGGGCTGGCCCAGAAGGCGGCCGGCGATCTGGATGTACGGCTCGGCGGCGGCCCCACCACCATCAACGAGTTCCTGGCCGCCGACCTGGTGGACTACCTGCACGTCGTGCAGGTGCCGATCGTGCTCGGCCGCGGTGTCCGGCTCTGGGGCGGCCTGGACCGGCTGCACGAGCGGTACTCCATCGAAACGGTCACCGTCCCCAGCGGCGCCACCCACTTGTTCTTCACCCGTTAGCCTCGGGCGGTATTGCCGACCGGGCCGCGGATCGGGTTCCTCCGGGGACCCTGCCCATCGTGAACTGGCCCGCGGGCCATCACGATCCCGCTAGCCGTCGCTGGGCGGTGGCAGCAGCTCCGTCTTGTACTGCGGGGCGAGCGTCGTGGACTTCGCGATGAAGGCGGCCTGCGCCTCGGCGTCCAGCGGCGGCGGCGGCGTGGTCCGGGTGGCCACCGGCTGGCCGACCAGGGTGAAGAACTCCTCCTGCCCGGCTGGCGCGCACAGGCACAGCAGCCGTACGGGTGCCGCTCCGGCGTTGGTGAAGGCATGCGGCGCGTTGGCTGGCACGTTGATGGTCTGGCCGGCCCGGGCGACGATGGTCTGGCCGCGGAACGTCACCCGGACCTCCCCGTCCAGGACGGTGAACATCTCCTCGAAGTCGTGCCGGTGCGGCGGCGGCCCTCCACCCGGCGGGACGTGCATGTCGATGAGGGTGTACCGGCCGGCCGTGTCCTGGCCGGTGACGAGGATGGTGTAGGTGTCTCCGACGAGCCCGATGTGCGTCAGGCCCTGATCTTCGTCCGGCCGTGCGACGGTGAGCCCGCGCGACGGGTCGTCGGGCGGGATCGGAGCAGGCTGAGACGGCATGCTGCCCTCCTTGCGGCTTCGATGGCGACTTCAGTGACGGTGGCGGTGACGGTGGCGGTGACGGCTTCGGTGCCGGCGGCGGATGAGCTCAGTAGCGATGCCGACAAAATCCGGAGGATTTCGTCCGTTTGAGTCTAACGCGCGTACCGGCGGCGGGAGCGAGAGGTTCAATAAACACATGGCCGCCGTGCGTAGCTCACGCGAACCGCGCAGCGACGCGGCCCGCAATCACGAGGCGCTCGTCCGGGCCGCAACCGGGGCCGTGCACCGGGAGGGCCCCCGGGTGCCCATGGCCACGATCGCGGCCGACGCCGGAGTTGGCATCGGAACTCTCTACCGGCACTTCCCCAGCCGGGAAGACCTGCTCGACTACCTCACCCACACCTCGTTCGAGCGGGTGCTGGCCAACGCCCAGGACGCCGAGCGCGGCGCCACGACGGCAGCCGAAGCGCTGCGCCGATTCATCGAGGCGGCGATCAGCCAGCGCAACGAGCTGGTGCTGCCCCTGCACGGCGGCCCGCCGCTGAACTCGCCGCAGACCCGGGCCGTCCGCGAGCAGGTCCACCGGCTTGTGCTGCAGATCATCGACCGCGGCCGTGCGGACGGCACCATCAAGCGCGATGTGACCCCGCGAGACGTCATTGTCTTCGGTTCGATGCTCGCCCAGCCGCGAGGACCCGACCCGGGCTGGGATGCGACGTGCCGCCGGCTGCTCGCCACCTACCTCGCCGGCCTGGGCACCCCGGCCACGGTCCGGGGCTAGGTCCGGAAGCCCGCCCAGGGGTCGTAGTCCACTTCCAGCGGTTCTTGCGGCGGGCGCTGGTCCTCGGGCACGTGCTGGAGATTGAGCCGGATCCGGTACCAGACCGAGCTGCGCCCGCGCATCTTGTCGACCAGCACGTCGCGCGGCTCCAGCAGCGGCCACACGCGGGCGTGGCGTTCCTTCCATCGCTCCAGCCCGGCCATGGCCTCGTCTTCGGTTTCCGCCCGGGCGATCTCGATCAGCGGCATGGTGCTGCGCCGCCGGCCCGTGGGCCCGGCGGGCTTCCCCGGTGCCGGGGGAGCGGCGGCACCCCGCACAGCTCCGGTCCCGCCCGCAGCAGAAGCACCGCCCGCAGCAGAAGCACTGCCCGCAGCAGAAGCACCGCCCGCAGCGGCCGAACGGCGCTTGGACGGCTGGACCCGGGGCGCCTCGCCGGACTGCTTCTCGTAGTGCGGCGGCCACGGCGCATCCGGCAGCCCCGCCGCCTCGTCCCGGTCCGCCTGCTCGATCAGCGTCTCCAGCGACCCGGCCGCCTCGTCCATGCCGGCCCACGGATCGCCGATGGCCGCGAACCGGTCCCCCATGGTGAAAATGGTGTACGAGGCCGGATCACACGTGGGCACCTCGTCCCAGGTCAGCGGCGCCGAGACCCGGGCGTCCGGGACCGGGCGGATGGAGTACGCGGAGGCGATCGTGCGGTCCTTGGCGTTCTGGTTGTAGTCGACGAACACGCCGTGGCGTTCCTCCTTCCACCACTTGGAGGTCGCCAGGTCCGGCGCCCGCCGCTCGATCTCCCGGGCCACCGCCACCGCCGCGCGCCGCACCTCGGAGAACGGCCAGCGCGGCTCGATCCGCGCGTAGATGTGCATGCCGCGCGAGCCTGAAGTCTTCGGCCAGCCGGTCAGCCCGAAGTCGGCCAGCACGTCGGCCGCGACCATGGCCACGTCCCTGATCTGCGGCCATTCCACGCCGGGCACCGGGTCCAGGTCGACCCGCAGCTCGTCCGGGTGATCCAGGTCCGCGGCGCGCACCGGGTGCGGGTTCAGGTCGATGCAGCCGAGGTTGATCACCCAGGCCAGCCCGGCCTCGTCGGTGATCACCACTTCGTCCGCGGTGCGGCCGGAGGGGAAGCGCAGCTCCACGGTGCCGATAAAGTCCGGCCGCTTCTCCGGAGCCCGCTTCTGGAAGAACGCCTCGCCCTCCGCCCCGTTCACGAACCGCTTCAGCGCCATCGGCCGCCCGCCCGCCCCGCCGAGGGCCCCGCCCGCCACCGAAAGGTAGTAGCGCACCATGTCCAGCTTGGTGACCCCAGCCCGCGGGAAGAACACCTTGCTCGGGTTGCTGATCGCGACCTCGTGTCCGGCCAGCTCCAGCACCTTCTTCGGCTCAGCCATGCCGCCCTCCTGAAGCCCCTGAAGCCCCTGAAGCTTCCGAAGCCCCTGAAGCCCCTGAAGCTTCCGAAGCCCCGGAAGAGCCGCCCGCGGACCGGCCCCGCAGGATCTCGGCCAGGTCGAAGCCGACCGGCTCCTCCAGCTGGGCGTAGGTACATGAGCGCGGCTCGCGGTCCGGGCGCCACCGGACGAACTGGGCCGTGTGCCGGAACCGCGGGCCTTCCATGTGGTCGTAGCGGACCTCGAGCACGCGCTCCGGGCGCAGCGGGACGAACGACAGGTCCTTGTCCGCGTTCCACCGGCTGGCCATGGCCGCCCGCGGCGTCCGCTGCCCGGCGGCATGCGCTCCCCAGTCCCACGGATGCCCCGCGAAACCCGTCACCAGCGGCTGAAGCTCCGCGAACAGCGAGATGCGCTGCGCCATCGGCAGCGCGCCGACCACGCCCACGCTGGCCAGGCGGCCGTCGTCGGCATACAACCCGAGCAGCAGCGAGCCGATGCGGTCCGGGCCGCTCTTGTGCACCCGGTAGCCCGCCACCACGCAGTCCGCGGTGCGCTCGTGCTTGATCTTCTTCATCACCCGCTTGTCCGGCTCGTACAGGCCAGCCGAAGGCTTGGCGATCAGCCCGTCCAGCCCGGCCCCCTCGAACTGGCGGAACCAGCCCGCCGCCACCGAACGGTCCGTGGTGGCCAGCGTGAGGTGGACGCGCGAGCCCGCCCCGGCCAGCGCGTTGGCCAGCGCCGCCCGGCGCTCGGCGAACGGCCGCTCCATGTAGTCCTCGGAGCCGAGCGCGAGCAGGTCGAACGCGATGAAGTGGGCCGGCGTCTGCTCGGCCAGCAGCCCGACCCGGCTGGCCGCCGGGTGAATGCGCAGCTGCAGCGCCTCGAAGTCCAGCCGCTGGCCGGAGGCGTCGGGGACCACGATCTCCCCGTCGATCACGCAGCGTTCCGGCAACTCGGCCAGGATCCCGGCGACGACCTCGGGGAAGTAGCGGGTCATCGGCCGCTCGTTACGGCTGCCGATCTCCACCTCGTCGCCGTCCCGGAACACGATCGACCGGAAGCCGTCCCACTTCGGCTCGAATACGTAGTCCCCGTCCGGGATCGCCTCCACCGGCTTGGCCAGCATCGGCGCCACCGGCGGGTTGACAGGAAGGTCCATCGCCCCGTTTCTCCACTGTGACAACCGCCCAGGCAGGATTACTGCCCGCTGCACACCACGATCATGCCAGGTAAGCCGCCGCCCGAGTTCGGGCGCTGCCGCCGGGCTGGGCTCCCGAGGGGCGCCCGAGTCGTAGCACAAGCCGCTCGCGTCGGGCCCCTCAGGTCTGGGTCGCGGTTTCCAGGTTGTCGCGGACGGTCCTGGTCATCGGGTGATCGGGGCCGAGGTGACGCTCGCTGTCGGCCAGGGCCCGCTGCAGAACGGCGATGACCTCCATCAGGCGGCCGCCAGCGTACAGGGCCGCGGCCAGGCTGGCGCGGGTGGTCAGCGTCTCCAGGTCGCCTGGGCCGAGCATGCGCTCGCTGTCGGCCAGTGCGTGCTCGTACTGCGCCACGGCCTCGGCGAGCCGGTCGGCCTGCTGGTAGGCGGCGGCCAGATTGCGGCGCGCGATGCGGGTGTCCGCGTGGTCGGGTCCGGCCAGCCGATCCCGGTCGGCGAGCGTGCGCTCGTACTCGCGGATCGCTTCTCGTTGCTGCCCCGCGCTGCGGTAGGCGAAGGCCAGGTTGGCCCGGGCCGCTATCGCGTCCGGGTGGTCGGCTCCGGCGATCCGTTCACGGTCCTCCAGGACCCGCCGGTACTGCGCGATCGCGTCCTTGTGCCGCTCGCCCCGGCGGTATGCCGAGGCCAGGTTGGCCCGGACCGTGATCGTGTCGGGATGATCCGGCCCGCTCATTGTCTCGTAGTCGGCCAGCAGGCCCTTGTAGCGGTCGATGGCCTCCGTGGCCTGGCCGTTGGCCAGGAACGCCGCGGCCAGGTTGTCGCGCGCGGCCAGCGTGTTCGGGTGCCGCGGTCCGAGCAGCCGCTCGGAGTCCGTGCTGACCACCCGGTAGGCGGCGAGCGCCTGGCCGTCCCGCCCGGCTGCGGAATAAGCGTCGGCCAGGCCCGCCCGGGCGGCCAGGGCGACCGGATGCCCGAGGCCGAGCTGTCGGCCGGCGTCGGCCGCCATGCGCTCGTACAACGCGACCGCCTCGGCCGGCAGGCCGGCGCTGGCGTACGCGTGCGCGAGCCGGCCGCGGGCCGCGATGGTGTCCGGGTGGTCGGGACCCTGGCTGCGCTCCCGGTCGCCCAGGGCACTGGCGAATATCGCGATGGCGTCCCCGGCGCGGCCCGCCGACTCGTAGGCGACGGCTAGCCGGTCCTTGGCCGCCAGTGAGTCGGCGTGCAGAGGTCCCAGCCGCCGGGTAGCGGCGCTCACCATGGCCTGCCAGTAGGCCATGGCGGCGTCGCTGAGCCTGCTGTCCTCCAGGCTCCGGCCCAGCCGGAACAGCAGCGGATGGGCCTCGGGCTGCCACAGTGCGTCGGGCCCGGCCTCCAGGCCCGGCGGGGCGCCCGGGAGGGTGTCGCCGGCCGCCGGGCGGCCGCCGCCCGTCGCCGCGCGGAGCCCGTGCGGCAGGCACAGCCGTAGCGCGCTGTCGCGCAGGGCCTGCTCGAGGTCCGGCCCGCCGCTGCGGCCGCTTCCTGGTTCCGGCCAGACCTGGACCAGGGCGTCCGCGGCGGCGACGACCACCTGATCGGTATCAGCCGGTGGCAGGTAGGCGCGCACCGCGGTCTGGACGCTGCTGTGGATCCGCACGGTACGGACGGGGTTTGCCGCGTCGATGCTGACCAAGCCGGCCCGGGCCAGGTTGGTGATGGCGGCCCGGGCCGTGGTCTGGTCCGCGCCTGTGGCGCCGCTCGGCCGGCCGACGATGAAGCCGCACGCGGCCGGGCTGGTCAGCACGGCCCCGGGGATGCCGTCCGGATCGAGCACGGCGGCCAGGGCCAGGGCCGGCCAGGCCAGGCCCGCGGGCGCGATCTGGTCCGCGCACTCGGCCGCCAGCGACCAGGTGGCCAGGACCGCCGGGGATACCCCGTCGACTGGCCGGCCGGACATGTGTTCGCGCCGCTCGTTGAGCCGCGCGCGGTATTCCTGGCAGCTCAGCCGGTTCGCGTTGATCACCGCCGCCGCCTGGGCCAAGGCAATGGGCAGGCCGTCGAGGTCCTTGCCCAGGTCTAGCGCCTCGATCCGCTGGTCGGTATAGTCCGCGAGCCCCGCGCTGAGGTAGGACAGCGCTTCCCGGCGGCTGAACCCGCCGACCGGCACGATCCGCAGGCCGCCGGCCGCGGCATGCGCCCCGCTGCTGACGGCCCCGCCGCCGAGCGTCCCGCCGCCGGGGGCCGCGCTGCCGGGGGCCGCGCTGCCGGGGGTGGCGCTGCCGGGGGTGGCGCCGCTGGCGGCCCTGCTGCCAGGGGCCGCGCCGTTGGGGGCCGCACCGCTGGGGGCTGCGCCGCCGAAGGCTGCGCCGGGCAACCGGGTCGTGATGACCACCCGGCCGCCCCGCCCGGACGGCCACAGCCCCTCCAGGTCGGCCGGGTCGGCCAGGTCGTCGAGGACCAATGCCCATCGGCGCTCGGTGCGCGCCAGCCAGGCCACCAAACGGCCTGCGGCAGCGTCCGCGTCCGCGTCCGGGTCGCTCGCGCCAACCGCGCCAGCCGCCTGCGCGTAGCCGGCGATGACCGCCTCCCTGGTGCTCGCGGTGACCCAGACCAGGAAATCGACGGCCCGGGCGCTCCACAGGGCCCGGGCGAACTCCGCCGCCAGCTGCGTCTTGCCGGTGCCGCCCTGGGCGGCCGGGGCCACCTCGGTCTCCGCGCCGGGGGTCAGCACCACGGCCTGGCCTGGGAACAGGCCTGACGCCAAGCCGGCGCTGGTCTCAGGCCGCTGGAAATAAGGATCGGCGAGCTGCGGGATGATCCCGGACACCAGCGTCCCGGGGGGCGGCGGCGTCTCCGCACGCTGCGCGACCACGCTGACACCCACTCCTGCCGTACCCGGCGGCCGACAGGCGAACCCTGGCTCGGCCGCGGCCAAGTCCTCCAAGCGCTAGCAGCCGGCCGGTCAGGTCTGGCCAGACGACCCGGTACGACCTGGGCCCTCGTTTTGCGGGCCAAGTCGCTGCGGGCCGCCATACCGCACGCGCAGAGAAATCACGTCCCAAGGCGCATGCTAGTGGCCGCTGCCGTGTTTGGCCATGTTTCGCGAAAAGTTCCGGATAAAGCCGCGAATAGGATACAAAATAGCCTATAGCAATCGGTTTCCGCCCGGCTTCGCAAAACGCGCCAAAGCTGCGGCCTGCCCGGACTGCTCCTGGCCGCCGCCCTACCCCGCCTGATGGCTGCCGCGCTTCCGCTAAGTTACCGCTGGTCGGCTGAGGTCCCCTGGCACCGGCGAGGCGCCATTGGCGCGGCGGCGGCCAGCCGGGCGTCGCCCCGCCGCCGGCCCCGCGCGGACCCGAGATGGCCTCAGCGCGGTGCCTGGTGGGCCGGGGTGACCGGGCGTAACGCCGGGCCGCCGTCGGCCGCCGAGGGAATGGCTCCGTAAAGGTCATGAAATACTTACTGCCTGGTAAAACGGATGACGAGTAACGACACGATTGCCTAACGTAGTCATACTCCGCGTTACCCTTGGCTCCGCGATTCGCCGGCCCCTGCGATCCAGTCCTTCCTTACCCCTGACGTGCTGTTTTGCCTCGGCTACAGTGGCACCTGGTAGGGATTTATGGCAAAACGGAGCGGGCAGATAGCATCTGGGCGTATCTGTTCATTACGCGATTGAAACCGTATGTTTACGGAGAACGTGCAAGATCATGGCCGAGACATCATCCCCCAGAACTCACACCACCTGGAGTGAACGATGAGTGGCGACCTCGCCGCAGGCAGGCACGGGCGGCCGCGGCAGCCCTTGGAGGAGATTCCGCAGGAGTATGCCGCGTTCAAGATCGAGCAACGCGGCATCGACCTGATCCCTGACGGCGAGCGCAAGATGAGGCCGGTCGGGCTGTTCTGGCTCTGGTCCGGCGCGGTGTTCAACGTGGAGTACTTCTACTACGGGACGCTGGTCATGTTTTTCGGCCTGTCGGTGTGGCAGGCCGTGGCCGTCATCCTGATCGGTAACCTGTTCTACTGCATGCTGGGGGTGGCCAGCCTGCAGGGGCCGCAGACCGGCACGACCACGTTCATGATCAGCCGGGCGCCGTTCGGCCAGAACGGGAACCGGATGGTCGCGCTGTTCAACTGGGTGACCCAGGTCGGCTTCGAGATCGAGGGCATCTACTTCGTCGTCGCCACCGTCATCTTGCTGTTCTCCCTGCACGGGACGAACTTGGACGGCCCAGCCAAGATCGTGGTGATCATCCTGGCCGCGCTGCTGCAGATGATTTTGCCGCTGCTCGGCCACGCGACCATCACCAAGGTCCTGCGCTACCTCGGCTACGTGTTCATCGTGTTCTTCGCCGTGCTGGCCGGGTTCACCTTCAACCGGCTGCACTTGTCCACCTTCCACGCCAAGCCGGTCTCCTTCGCGGTGTGGACGACCGCGCTGGTGCTGGTCATCTCCCTCGGCGGCCTGGGCTGGACCGGGAACGGCAACGACTACTCGCGTTACCTGCCGCGTGACACCCGGATGTCGCGGACCTTCTGGGCCGCGGTCCTCGGCGCCGCCATCCCGTCGATCGCCCTGGAACTGCTGGGCGTGTTCGCCTTCACGATCACCACCAAGCTGGTGGGAATCACACAGCTCGGGGTGCCGCAGTCGTTCCCGTCCTGGTTCGTCACGCCGTTCCTGATCTTCGCCATCTTCCAGCTGCTCGCGATCAACACCATCGACATGTACTCCTCCGGCGTCACGCTGCAGGCGCTGGGCCTGCCGATCCCGCGGTGGGGCGCGGTCATCGTCGACACCGTGGTGTGCGCCGTGGTCACCGGCATCATCCTGTTCCGGGGCAACTTCTATAAGGACTTCGCCGGGTTCCTGCTGTACATCGTGGTGTGGCTGGCGCCGTGGTTCGGCATCTTGATCACCGACTGGCTGCTGCGCGGCCGCCGGTACGACTCGCTGTCGCTGCGCTCCGCCCGCGAAGGGCTGTACTGGCGCAACGGCGGAATCCACTGGCCGGCCATCATCGCCCAGATCGTCGGCATGGTCGCCGCGCTGATGTGGATCAACGCGGATTTCGCCGTGCCGTCCTATGTCGGCCCGCTCTCCAACCACTTCCCCGGCTTGGCCGGCGGTGACTTCAGCTGGGCGCTCGGCATTGCGGTCTCGTCGCTGCTCTACTGGGCGCTCGCCGGGCGCGGCGTCCGGCGGGAGTCGGCGGCCCAGGTCACGGGAGCCTGATCGCCGATGGCTGGCAGCGATCGCACGTCGTTCATCGGCGGCCTGCCCAAGGCGGAACTTCACCTGCACATTGAGGGCACCTTCGAGCCCGAGCTGAAGCTCGAGATCGCCACCCGCAACGGCATCAGCCTGCCCTATTCCTCGGCCGCGCAGGCGCGCGCCGCGTACTCCTTCCACGACCTGACCTCGTTCCTGGTCGGCTACTACGAGAGCATGTCGGTGCTGCGCGTGGAGCAGGACTTCTACGACCTGGCCATGGCCTATTTCCGCACCGCCAGCGCCCAGCACGTCGTCTACGCCGAGGTGTTCTTCGATCCCCAGGCGCACACCAGCCGCGGGGTCAGCTTCGAGACGGTCATCGGCGGCCTGCACCGGGCCACCCTGGACGCCCACGGCCCAGCTCGGCCTGCGCGCCCAGCTCATCATGTGTTTCCTGCGGGACATGTCCGCGGACTCCGCGCTGGAAACGCTCGAGCAGTCGCTGCCGCATCGGGACAAGATTGTCGGGGTGGGCCTGGACTCCGACGAGCGGGACAACCCCCCGGTGAAGTTCGCCCAGGTCTTCGAGCGTGCCCGCGCCGAGGGCTACCGCCTCACCATGCACTGCGACGTCGACCAGGCCGATGCGGTCGGCCACATCTGGCAGGCCCTGGACGACATCGGGGTCGAGCGGATCGACCACGGCGTCAACTGCCTGGAGGATGACGCGCTGGTGGCGCGGCTGGCCCGGGACGGCATCGGGCTGACCGTCTGCCCGGTTTCCAACCGGTTCGTGACCGACGGGCTGAAGGACGCCGAGCTCAAGACCATGCTGGACCGGTCGCTGCGGGCCACGGTCAACTCCGATGACCCCGCTTACTTCGCCGCCTACGTCAACGAGAACCTGGCCGCGGTGGCGCAGGCCGCCGACCTGACCGAGGCCGAGCTGGCCCGGCTGGCCCGCAACTCCTTCGAGATCGCCTGGATCAGCCCGGCCGAGCGGGCCGGTTACGTGGCCGACCTCGACGCCTACGTCCGCCAGGCGGCCCCCCGCTAGCCCCGGTCAGGTCACGCAGAACTCGTTGCCTTCCGGGTCATACAGCGTGACCGAGCTGCCCCGCACATCGTCGGTCCGCCAGGCCAGTGAGGCGCCCGCCTGGACCAGCCGCTCCACGTGCTCGCTGACCAGCTGCTTGCGCTCCTCGCCGCGTACCTGCCGCCCGGCCACCCGGACGTCGAGGTGGACGCGGTTCTTGGCTGTCTTGCCTTCCGGGACCTTCTGGAAATACAGCCGCGGCCCCTCGCCCGCCGGGTCGATCCGGGACGCGACGTCGCCCCGCTCCGCTTCGGGTATCCCGGCCGACCCGGCGAAGTCTTCCCAGCTCTCGAAGCCTTCCGGCGGCGGCTCGGTCACGTAGCCGAGCGCCAGCCCCCAGAACTCGGCCAGCTTCTCCGGCTCGGCCGCGTCGAAGACCACCTGGATCTTGGTGTACATGCTCACGCTCCAGACGCGAAGTGCCACAGGTAAAGGTCACGCAGCAGGGCGATCTCCGCCCCATGGTGCAGCATCTCCCGGTTGATGTGCAGGACCAGCTCCGCCATGGACGCCTCCGCCCAGGGGCCTTCCGCCGGACCGCACGGCCGGGCCAGGCCGCGGGGGCCCAGCCCGCGTACACCGGCTATCCAGCCGGCGTACACGTCATCGAGCTGGGCCAGCGCCGTCGCGGCGTCACCGGGATAGCGGTGTGAGCCGTAATCGAACGGCGGGCCGCCGAAGTGGGTGGCCACCCGTATGCCGAGCACCCCGACGATGATGTGCCCGAGCCGCCAGGCGATGGTGGTCACCGGCGCCGGGACCGGGGCCGGGATGGCGAAATCGATGGTGAACTCGCCCGTGCCGACCTGGAGCGGGGCCGAGCCCGTCCCGCGCGGCCGCACGTTCCACGCCCCGGGCACCGGCTCCCAGCGGTACTCAGTGTCGGTCATCCCGTCCAGCCGCGGCCGCAGCTGCTCGCGCCAGTGCCAGTCCAGCTGCTCGGCCAGCTGGAAGTTCCAGTCCACCTCCGTCATTCCACCTAGCCTAGAACGGCGTGCCTCAGCGCGGTCCGCGCTGGCCCACCTACACCGAGACGTGCGCGGGCTCCAGCGCCTGCTGCGCCACGGCGACCAGGCCGTGCTGCACCGAGTCCAAGGCTGCGCGCCCGTGCCGCCGCTTAGCACTTTCCGAACTTTCTCCATGCTCTTTCCGAACTTTCTCCATGTGGGCTGTCCACAGGAGCCAAGACGGTTCTCCACAGCGCGGATTCAGCGCTGGCAAGGCCTGCGCGCACCATCGTCCACAGCCTCTCCGGCGAGATGGCCGCCTTCGTCCACAGGTTCACCGACCTTGTGCACATGGCGATCCACAAGCCCCGGGCGGTAGCGTGCTCTTTCCTGGGTAGTGCGTATGAACCTGTATGCGCCGGGCAGGGGCCCAGGTCTGGCGTTGGGGCAGCGCGAGGCGATCTTGATGAGCAGAGCGGGCGGTACGTCGATCGCTGCGGACTCCTTGCCACGTCGCAGGGTGGTGGTGGACGTCATCCTCCTGCTCATGAGGAACGGGCGCATCCTGCTGCGGGAGCGGGCCAACACCGGCTACGGCGATGGGGCGTACGAGCCGCCGTCGGGCGAGCTCGCCGGCCGGGAGACGATCGTGGAGACAGCGATCAGGGTGGCCCGGAAGGCCGGGATCGTGATCAGCGCCGAGAACGTATCGTTCGCCCACGTCATGCACGACGTCTCCGGCACCGGGCGCATCGGGTTCTACCTGTCGGTATCCGGCTGGGCTGGCGAGCCCACGTCCCCGGACGCCCGCTGGTTCCCGGTCGGGGACCTGCCCACGAACATGCTCGACCGGGTCCGGGTAGCGCTCCGGAACCACGCCGACGGGATGCACTTTTCCACCTATCCGGCGTTCGGCCCGGCGAATATCAGCGGGGCTGAGGGGCTTTATCAGGTAAACGACTACTCCGAAGCTTATGAGTCCGACGACGGCCATGAGCAATATAAGGCTGGTGAGTCACATGAGGCTAATGGGGTTTCTGGGGCTGAGGGGTTCGCACCGCGGGCCGGCCGCGGAGCACGACGGAAGCAAGTCCACGGCGCCGGCCTCCTGGGCTGACGAGCCGGCGGCTCCCGGACCGCCTTCGCCCGCCGCGGACCTGGCTGCCCCGTGGCCGCCCGCCGGCGATCTGGCTGCTCCCCGGTTGCCTGAACCCGCCGGGGATCTGGCTGCCCCCGGGCTGCCTGCACCCGCCGGGGATCTGGCTGCCCCCGGCCGCCGGCCCGTCGGCCGGCACGCTCGCCGCCACTCCGGCCACGCCAGCCCGGGACAGCACGCCCGGGCTACCTTAGCGAGGTAGGCCGACCGGGGCACTCGGATAAGCTGGCCGGCGATGGCAGAGATCCTCAGCGCGCACGGTTCGCAGAACGACATCTTCGTGATCGCCCTGCGGCCCGGTGACTTCGCGTCCGAGGCGGACCTGCGCGCGTTCGTCCGGAACCTGTGCGACCGCACCGGCCCGTTCGGCGGCGATGGCGTCTATTTCTACGATGCCGCCCCGCCGGTGCCGGAAGCCTGGTTCTTCAACCCGGACGGCTCCGCCGCGGAGTTCTGCGGCAACGGCATGCGCTGCCTGGGCCGGGTCATCCTCGACCGGCGCGGGACCGGGACCGCCGAGATACGCAGCGGCGCGCGTGCGTACACGGTGCACCGCGGCTCGACCACACCCGAGGGCGTGCGCCAGATCAGGCTGGAGCACCCGGCGGTCAGCTTCGACCCCGAGACGCCCGTGGTGGCCGGGCGCAGCCCGGCGGTGCAGGCCCCCCTGCCCGAGCTCGACCCCGCCCTGACCTTCACCGCCGTGACCATCCCGAACCCCCACCTGGTCGCGGTGGTCGACAAGTACGTCGAATCCGACCTGGTCGCGATGGGGGAGCAGGTGGCCGCCCGGCATGAGACGTTCCCGGCCGGGGCCAACCTGTCGGTGCTGCTCCCAGTGGTTCCCGACGAGATCTTTGTCCGCACCTTCGAGCGCGGCGCCGGGCTGACCGCCTCCTGCGGCTCCGGGATGGCCGCCGCCCGGGCCGTCTACTCCCGCATCGGCCGCGCTGACCCCGAGCGCGAGGTCTTGATCCGCAACGCCGGCGGCGTGGCCGCTGCGTCCCTGCGGGTTCGCGACGGCCAGTGGTTCCCCGTCCTGGAGGGCAACGCCACCTTCCTCTACCGCGCCGACGTCGACCCGTCCGCCCTGGCTGCGGCCCGGCCGGGCCCGGGCCGCGAGCCCTACCCGGAGGAGATCCAGGCCTACTCCGCCCTGGACGAGAAAAACTCCGCCCGCCTGCGGGCCATCGGCATCGAGGGCGCCTGACCAAGCACGTTCCGGCGGCCGGACGCGCCAGAACCAGCGGGCGTCCGGCACGGTATGTTGAGGCAGCAGGCGAAGCTCCGACGACGTTAGGGTGCTCTGGTGGGTCCATGACGATGCGTCGTCGAAGCCCGGGTCACCATGATCGCGACGCGATTCCAAGCGACAGCGACGATGACGCAGCCGGGGAGGCCCAGGATGACTCAACGGCGCTCGCGAGGTTCGCGGCCGCTACCCGGGAGCGCCTGACTCCGGTTCAGCGGTGGCTGGCCAGGTACCGGGGCCTGCCCGTCGTCGACGTCGTCCTCGGGACCCTCAGGAAGGACCGGCAGGGGGCGGGCTGGGTGCTGAGCAGTGCCCTGGCCTTCCGGCTTTTCCTGTTCTTCCTCCCCCTGCTGCTCGTCACCATCGGCGTGGCCGGCTTTGCCTCCGAGGTGGTTGATGCGCGTTCGGCCAACCGGGCGGCCGGGATCTCGGGCGGTCTGGCCAAGGAGGTCACCGCGGCCTTTCACCAGCCCGGGCTCACCCGGTGGTTTGCGGTGCTGCTCGGCGTGTTCGGCGTCCTGGTCGCCGGGCGGTCGCTGAGCAGAGTGCTGTACGCGGCCAGCGCGACGGCATGGGGGTTGCCCGTCGGGCGCCGCGCCCCGCTGCGCGCGGTGGGCGCGGTGGCCGGCCTGGTCGCCACCATCGGCGTGATCGCGATCCTCGTCAACCGGGTCCGGGAGGCCGCGGGCCTGGGTCCGGCGACCGCCTCGTTCGTCCCGGCCCTGGTCATCTACGCCGTCGCCTGGCTGGGTGTCTCGATGTTCCTGCCCCGGTCCACCAGGGATCCCGGCGCGCTGCTGCCGGGCTCCTTGCTCGTCGCGCTGACCATCACCGTGATGCACGCCGTCAGCGAGTTCTACCTGCCTGATCGCCTGGATCGCGCCAGCCAGCTCTACGGGGCCTTCGGCACGACGGTCGTGACGCTCGGCTGGTTCTTCATCCTCGGCCGGGCCGTCATCTTGTCCATGGAGCTGAACGCGGCCATCTACGACCGCTACGGGGCACTCTCCCTGCCCGCGCTCCGGATCGTCGCTCGTCTCTCGGCCCCAATCCGCCGGCTCTTCCACCGCGGCGCATCAGGCTGACGACCCCAGCCGGGCAGCAGGTTGCAGGCGCGATCGCGTCCTCGAATTCGGCGGCGTCGAGCCAGCCTTCCCGGTCCACGCACAGCCGCCGCAGCAGCGGCCGTGCCGCGTGCCCAGCCCGCCGGTCACCTCGGCTGCCGGACGGTCAGCGCGCCCGGGCATACCGCGACGGTCAGCGTCCGGCCCGGCGCGATGACCTCCCCGTCGATCTGCCGCGGCAGGCAGGCCGCGGCGCTGATCTCCACCCGCCGAGCCTGGAACCGCTCCAGCGTCCGGTCCTGACGCTGGCTGCGGGTGAGCACATGGGCCGCCGCGCGCGGCCAGCCGAGCAGGCCCGAGGGCGCGAGGATGCCCACGTCCAGCCGCCCGTCGTCCAGCCGGGCCCCGGGCAGCAGCACGAACCCGCCCGGCAGCAGGCCCGCGTTCCCGACGACGACGCACCGCGCCCGCCGCCGCAGCGGCTCACCGCCATCCAGCCGGATGGTGAAGTCGCCCGGCGGCACGGACAGGCGGCTGAGGCCGGACACGGCGTAGGCCACCCAGCCGAGCCTGCGCTTGTGCGGCTCACGGGCCGCCCCCACCACGGCCGCGTCCAGCCCGATGCCGGCCATGGCGATAAAGCCGATTCCGCCCGGCCCCCCCAGCCCAGCGCCCCCCAGCCCAGCGCGCCCGAGCCCAGCGCCCCCCAGGCACGCGCTGCCTGGATCCGAATCGCCCACGCCCGCGAACGCGACGTCAATCTCCCGATCCCGGCCGCGGAAGCCCGCGTCGAGCGCCCGGCTGACCTGCGCGGGGATGCCGAGCGCTCGCGCGGTCAGGTTCGCGGTGCCGAGCGGGATGATGGCCAGCGGGATCCCGGTACCGGCCAGAGCCTGCGCGCAAGCCCGGACGGTGCCGTCACCGCCCGCTGCGAAGACCAGGGACACCCCGGCGGCGAGCGCCGAGCAGGCTGGCCCGAAGCCGCCGTCGGCCGCGCTGGTCTCGGCGAACAGCGGCTCCCAGCCCGCGGCCCGCGCCGCGGCCCGGCAGCGCCGCAGGAACCAGCCCGGGTCGCGGAGCCGGGTCCGGTTGATCACGAACGCCACCGACGGCATGGTTCATTGTGCGCGGAATAGTGGGCGACGGAGGATCGAGGCGGCGTGCTCGCGATAATCCCTCGCGGGCGGTGCCGCCGGGATCGTCCCGCGGCCGTTCCATAATCGAGGTACCCGCAGGGGCGGGGAGGATGAGGCTGCAGGGGCCGCTGCGTGTCGGGGCCGCCGTGGCTGTCCCCGGCTTGGCGGCGGGGCCGTCCAGCGAGACCGGGCGGCGGGCCCGGGCGCGGCAGAACCTCCAGGCCACCGCCCCCATGTCTCACCCCAGGATCACTGGCACCATTTATGGGGAGGATCCGGGCTCCGTGGAGGATCAGGTGCACCCGGATGCACTCGGGCTACCACTTAGCTCGGATCCACCACGCAAATGGTGCAGCGGGGACGGATGAGGCTGCGCGGGCACACAGGCATCACCCGCGGGCAGGACCGCCGCGGCAGACCCGGACAGGGCACCGTAGCCGCCGCCCGCCGACCGTGCCGCCCGCCGAGAGAGCCGCCCGCCGCCCGCCGACCGCCCAGCCCGCCCGCTAGTGGCTCGACAGGTGCCAGTGGCTGGGCTCGACCAGCCGGTTGACCGAATCCGGGCCCCACGACCCGACCGCGTACGGCTCGACCGGCGGCGGCTTCTCCAGTAGCGGCTCGGAGATCTCCCACAGCCGCTCGATCGAGTCCGACGAGGTGAACAGCGTCTGGTCGCCGACCATGGCCTGCAGGATCAGGTGCTCGTAGCCCTCGAGCGCATTCGCCTGGACGAACGAGTCTTGGTACTTGAACGTCATGGAGGCGTGACCCAGGCTCAGCTCCGGGCCGGGGACCTTGGCCATGAACTCGGTGGTGATCGAGCCTGGGTCGGCGAAGTCGATGACGATCTCGTTCATCCGGCCGGTGGGGATATCCCGGCGGTGCACGTGGAACATCCGGGTCGGCGGCTCGTCGAAGCCGAGCGTAATAACCTGCCGGCCCGCGGCCATGGCCTTTCCCGACCGCAGGAAGAACGGCACTCCCTGCCAGCGCCAGTTGTCCAGCTCGGCCCGCACCGCGACCATCGTCTCGGTCTGCGAGTCGGCCGCGACCCCTGGCTCGGAGCGGTACCCCTCGTACTGCCCGCGCACGACGTGCCGCACGTCGATCGGCCGCAGCGACTGGTACACCTTGAACTTCTCATCCCGCAGCGGCCCGGCGCTCAGCGACACCGGCGGTTCCATGGCCACGAACGCGAGCACCTGGAACAGGTGGGTCACCACCATGTCCCGGTAGGCGCCGGTGGCGTCGTAGAACGCGGCCCGTCCCTCGATCGTCAGCGTCTCCGGCACGTCGATCTGCACGTACTGGATGTGCGAGCGGTTCCAGACGGGTTCGAACAGCCCGTTGGCGAACCGGAAGGCCAGGATGTTGTCGACCGATTCCTTGCCCAGGAAGTGGTCGATGCGGAAGATCTGCGACTCGTCGAAGAACTCGTGCACCGCCTGGTTCAGCTTGCGCGCCGAGTCCAGGTCGGTGCCGAACGGCTTCTCGATGATGATCTTCGCCCCGGGGGCCAGGCCGGCCGCGCCGATCATGCCCACCACCGAGGTGAACGCGACCGGCGGTATGGCCAGGTGGTACAGCCGCCCCGGGTGGCGGCCGATCTCCTTCTCGGCCCGGCTGACGGCCGCTTCGAGGTCGGCGGTGTTTCCCGGCTCGGCGGCCGCGAACGACAGGTTCTTCTCGAATCCCGCCCAGTCCCCGCCCTCGGGCTTGGTGATGCAGAAATCGGTGCACGACTGCCGGGCGTGCGCGCGGAACTGCTCGTCGGTCATGGCCGAGCCCGGCGGCGCCGACCCGATCAGGCGGAACTCCCTCGGCAGCAGGCCCGCCGTGTACAGGTGGAACCATCCGGGCAGCAGCTTGCGCTTGGCCAGGTCGCCGGTGGCGCCGAACAGCACGACGATGTGGTTTTCCGGCCGCTTGTATTCGGGGGCGCTCATCGCGGATCAGGCCGTCTTCTCCGCGTGGCCGCCGAACTCCGAGCGCATGGCGGACAGGATCTTCCCGGTGAACTCCCCGGCGTCGCGGGACTCGAACCGCTCGTACAGCGAGGCGGCGATCACCGAGGCCGGCACCCCCTCGTCCACCGCGGCCAGCACCGTCCACCGGCCCTCGCCGGAATCGGACACCCGGCCGCTGAAGTCAGCCAGGTCCGGCGACTTGGCGAACGCGGCGGCGGTCAGGTCGATCAGCCAGGAGCTGACCACCGAGCCGCGCCGCCACACCTCGGCGACCTCGCCCGCATCGATCTCGTACTCATACGCCCAGGGGTCACGCAGCGGCGCGGTCTCCGCGTCGACCTCCTGCTGGTGCAGGCCCGCGTCGGCGTGCTTGATGATCGACAGGCCCTCGGCGATCGCGGCCATCATGCCGTACTCGATGCCGTTGTGCACCATCTTGACGAAGTGGCCCGCCCCGGACGGCCCGCAGTGCAGGTATCCGTGCTCGGCCGTCCCGGTGCGGGTCCGGCCGGGGGTGGGCTCCGCGGTGCCCGATCCCGGCGCGATGGTCATGAAGATCGGGTCCAGGCGCCGGACCGGCTCGTCCTCGCCGCCGATCATCAGGCAGTAGCCCCGGTCCAGGCCCCACACCCCGCCGCTGGTGCCGCAGTCGATGTAGTGGATGCCGAACCGCTTCAGGTCCGCGGCCCGGGGGATGTCGTCCCGGTAGTAGGAGTTCCCGCCGTCGATCACGATGTCGTCGGCCGCCAGCAGCGGGCGCAGCTGCTCGAGGGTGGGCTGCACGACACCGGCCGGCACCATGATCCAGATGTTGCGCGGCGCCTCCAGCTTGGCCACGAAGTCGGCCAGGCTGTCCGCCCCGGTCGCGCCCTCCGCGGCCAGGCCCTTGACCACGTCGGGGTTCCGGTCGTAGGCCACGCAGCGGTGGCCGTCACGCATGAGCCGGCGGACCAGGTTGGCGCCCATCCGGCCGAGCCCGATCATCCCGAGCTGCATCGGCGTGTCAGTTGGCATCGTTGGATCCCTTCACAGCATCAGCGGGCCTTAAGCTCGCGGTACTTGCGGATGAGCGCGTTAGTCGACGAATCGTGGTCGGGTGCGGGCTCGGCCGGGCTGGTCAGCTCGGGGATGATCGCCGCCGCGAGCACCTTGCCGAGCTCTACGCCCCATTGGTCGAACGAATCGATGTCCCAGATGGTCCCCTGGGTGAACACGCTGTGCTCGTACAGCGCCACCAGCGTGCCCAGGATCCGCGGGGTGAGGATCTCGGCCAGCAGCACGTTGGAGGGCCGGTTGCCTTCCATCACCCGGTGCGGCACCACGCTGGCCGCGGTGCCCTCGGCCCGCACCTCGTCCGCGGTCTTGCCGAACGCCAGGGCCGCGGCCTGCGCGAACACGTTAGAGGACAGGATGTCGTGGTGGTCGCGCAGCGGGTTCAGCGTCTTGCCGAAGCCGATCAGGTCGACCGGGATGATCGTGGTGCCCTGGTGGATGAGCTGGTAGAAGCTGTGCTGGCCGTTGGTGCCCGGCTCGCCCCAGAAGACCGCCCCGGTGTCGTAGCTGACCCGCTCGCCGGCCAGCGTCACGTGCTTGCCGTTGGACTCCATGGTGAGCTGCTGCAGGTAGGCGGGGAACCGCTTGAGGTACTGCTCGTACGGCATCACGCCGTAGCTCTGCAGGCCGAAGAAGTCCCGGTACCACACCGCGAGCAGGCCCATCAGCACCGGCAGGTTCCGCTCCAGCGGCGCGGTGCGGAAGTGCTCGTCCATCGCGTGGAACCCGGCCAGCATCTCGCCGAACCGCTCCGGCCCGATCGCCACCATGGTGGACAGCCCGATGGCCGAGTCCATCGAGTACCGGCCGCCCACCCAGTCCCAGAACCCGAACATGTTCGCCGTATCGATGCCGAACTTCGCGACCCGCTCGGCGTTGGTCGACACCGCGACGAAGTGCTTGGCCACCGCGTCCTCGCCCAGCGAGGCGGTGATCCAGTCCCGCGCCGACGTGGCGTTGGTGAGCGTCTCCAGCGTGCCGAACGTCTTGGAGGAGATGATGAACAGCGTTTCGGCCGGGTTCAGGTCCCGGGTGGCCTCGACGAAGTCGGTGGAGTCCACGTTGGACACGAACCGGAACGCGATGTCCCGCGTCGCGTAGTCCCGCAAGGCCTCGTACGCCATCACCGGGCCGAGGTCGGAACCGCCGATCCCGATGTTCACCACGTTCCTGATCGCCTGGCCGGTCTGGCCCGTCCACTCCCCGGACCTGATCCGGTTGGCGAAGCCGGCCATCCGGTCCAGCACCTCGTGGACCTCCCGCACCACGTCGGTGCCGTCCACGACGAGCGTCTGCGTCCGCGGCATCCGCAGCGCGACGTGCAGCACGGCGCGGTCTTCGGACACGTTGATGTGCTCGCCGCGGAACATGGCGTCCCGCCGTTCCGGCAGCCCCGACTCGACGGCCAGCTCGACCAGCAGCCGCATCGTCTCGCCGGTGACCCGGTTCTTGGAGTAGTCCAGGTACAGCCCGGCCGCCTCCGCGACCATCCGCTCGCCGCGCCCGGGATCGGCGGCGAACAGCTCCCGCAGATGCTGGCCCGCGATCTCGGCGTGGTGCCGGGTGAGCGCCTGCCACGCCTTCCGCTCCGGCAGAGGTGTCAGCCCCGAAGCCGCCATTGCGCTGCCTCCTCGCTCTTGCCTGTCCCCACGGGCATAGTTTCATGCCCCACCGCCGATCCGCCTCCGGCCCGCCGGTAACACTGTCTGAACACCACGCGGCCCGCCGAGCACGATCCGCGGAATGTGCCACCACGGTCCGTTCGGCCGGAATTTCCTACCGAACGGACCGTGGTTCCCGCGGCGCCGAGCGTGCCCCTGCGACGCTCGTCAAGCGGGTCAAGCGGGTCAAGCGGGTCAAGCGGGTCAAGCGGGTCAAGCGGTCAAGCGGCCCGGCTGGCCGGGACGGGCTCCGGGGCCCGCTGCGGCTCGGCCGCGGCGGCGCGCTGCGGGCGCAGCAGCGCGGCGGCGGTCGCGATGGCGGCGACGACCAGGCCGAACGCGATCCAGAAGGCCAGGTGGTAGCCCTCGGTCAGGGCGACCGCGGTCGGCCGGTGCTGCGCGATCAGCGCGTTGGTCCGGCCGGCCGACACGGTGGCCAGCACGGCCAGGCCCAGCGCGCCGCCGATCTGGGCGGTGGTGTTGACCAGGCCGGAGGCCAGCCCGGCGTCCTGCGCGGTGGCACTGGACATGGCCAGCGTCATCAGCGCGGGGAAGCACAGCCCGGCGCCCGCGCCGATCAGCACCATGACCGGGAATACATTGGCCAGGTACCCGCCGCCGTGCGCGGGGGCCAGGGCGAACAGGGCCAGCCCGGCGGCGATCAGCCCGAGGCCGGGGAACATGAGCGCGCGGGCCCCGAACCGCATGACCAGCCGGTCGGTGTACCGGACCGACAGCGTGCCCATGACCACGGCGACGGGCAGGAACGCCAGCCCGATCTGCAGCGGGCCGTAGCCCTGGATCTGCCGCAGGTACAGCGAGCCGAGGAAGAACATCCCGAACATCCCCGCCGTGGCCAGCACCTGGACCAGGTTCGCGCCGGTCACGTTGCGGGAGGCGAAGACCCGCAGCGGCATCAGCGGGTGGCGCGCAGTGCGCTGCCGGGCGATGAACGCGCCGAGCAGGACCAGCGAGGCGGCGGCCAGGCCGAGCGTCTGCGGGGCCAGCCAGCCCCGCTGCGCGGCCGGGTCCACGATGGTGAACACGGCCAGCATCATCGCGGTGGTGATCAGCGCAGCGCCGGGCACGTCCATGCCCGCCCGCAGGCCCGCACCTGCATCCCGGCCGATGACCCGCACCGCGCAGACGGCGGTGATCGCGCCGACGGGCAGGTTGACGAAGAAGATCCAGTGCCAGTTCAGCACCTGGGTGAGGATCCCGCCGGCCAGCAGCCCGACCGCCGCGCCCGCGGAGGCGACGAAGGCGAACACGCCGATCGCCCGGGCCTGCTCCCGCGGCCCGGGGAACATGGTGACGATCATGCCCAGGATCACCGCCGAGGTCATCGCGCCGCCGACGCCCTGCGCGAACCGGGCCGCGATGAGCATCCCCTGGCTGGCCGCCAGCCCGCACGCAAACGAGGCCGCCGTGAACACCGCCAGCCCGGCCAGGAACACGTCCCGCCGCCCGGCCAGGTCCCCGAGCCGCCCGGCCAGCAGCAGCAGCCCGGCGAACGCGATCAGGTAGGCGTTGACCACCCAGGCCAGGCCGGCCTGGGAAAAGCCCAGATCCGCCTGGATCGACGGCAGCGCCACGTTCACGATCGTCATGTCCAGCACGATCATCAGCATCCCGGTGCACAGCACCACCAGGGCGACCCAGCGATTACGGTCGTTCATCGGCCTTCCCCTCATCACGTGCGTTCATGGTGTGGACGTCGGCCCGGGGCGGAACTCACCGGCCGGCCGCGGGCCGGATCAGGTCGTAGCGCAGGCACAGCGCTCCGCTGCTGGTGGGCGCGGCCTCGGCCAGCGACCAGGACGAGCCCGCCGGGCCCTCGCCGAACAACCGGGCCCCCGCGCCGACCAGCTCCGGGCACAAGGTGATGCTCAGCCGGTCTAGCTCGCCGGCCTCCAGCAGGCGGCGGATGACGCCGTCGCTGGCCAGGACGACGATGTCTCCGCCTGGATCCTGCCGAAGCTGCCGAACGGTCTCGGCGGGATCGCCGGCGACCACCCGGGAATTGCGCCATCTGGCCTCGGTGAGCGAGCGGGATACGACGACCTTTTCCACCTCGTCGAGCCACCGGGCGAACGCGCGGTCCCGCGGGTCGGCGCTCTCGTCGCCCGCTACGGCGGGGCAGAAGCCGCCCAAGCCCTGATAGGCCCGGCGGCCCAGCAGCGCGGTGGTGGCCGCGGCGGTGACCGTCAGCAGCTGCGCGCGGGCCTCGCCGCACGCGGCGTGCCGGGCGGTCCAGCCCATGTCGTGCTCCCCGCCCGGGCCGGTCACCCGGCCGTCCAGGGACAGCGGGAGGTGCCCGGTTACGGTGCGGTCGTGCCGGGGTCCGGTCATGGCTGCCTCCGTTCTCGTCTCGGCCTGCCTAGCCAGCCTCGCCACCCCGGGGCCCGAACGGAAATGCCGGCTGGGCATGGCGTTCATGCCGAACCGGCATCACCCGGCCGGCCGGTTATGGGCCAGACTGGGGACATGGACGGCCCGCAGAACGTGCTGGCGCTGCCGCAGACGCCGGACGCGATCGAACTGCGCCATCTGCGCGCGTTCGTCGCGGTCGCCGAGGAGCTCAGCTTCAGCCGGGCGGCCCAGCGGCTGTTCATCACGCAGCCCGCGCTCAGCCGCCAGATACGCGGCCTGGAACGTCTGGTCGGGTGCGACCTGTTCCGCCGGTCCACCCAGCGTGTCGAGCTGACGCTGGCCGGTGAGGCCCTGCTGGCGCGGGCCCGGGTGCTGCTCGCCGACCTGGACGACGCGATCTCGGTGACCCGTTCGGTCGGCGGCGAGCTGGCCGGCCGGATGGCCGTGCTGTGGGAGCCGTGGGCGCGCGCGTCGGCCGATGTGGCCGATCTCGACGGCATCCGGGCCGCCCTGGAGGAACTGCACGGCAAGTTCACCCCGCCGCCGGACGTGGCTATCGCCCCGGTCATCGCGGGCGGGGTGCCCGCGCTGCGGATCGTCCCGGCGGCGGCGTCCGGGTCCGCCGTGCTGTACCTGCACGGCGGCGGGTACGTGGCCGGGTCCGCGTTCGGCTACCGTCACCTGGCCGGCGCCATCGCCACCGCGGCGCAGGCCCCCGCGCTGGTCATCGACTACCGGCTCGCCCCCGAGCACCCCTATCCCGCCGCCGTGCAGGATGCGGTCAATGCCTACCTGTGGCTGCGCGACACAGCCGGGGACCAGGGCCAGATCGTCGTCGCCGGGGACTCCTCAGCCGGCGGCCTGGTCATGTCCCTGCTGCTGGCCCTGGCCGAGCGAGGCCTCCCCATGCCCGCCGGCGCCGTGCTGATGTGCCCGTGGCTCGACCTGACCGGACGGACGCAACGGCCGCCGCAGGACTCCCCGCTGGTCTTCTCGCCCGATGTGGCCCACCGCCTCGCCCAGGCCTACCTGGCCGGCCAGCCTGCCGACGATCCGCTGCTCAGCCCGCTGCGCACGGCCCTGGCCGGCCTCCCGCCGCTGCTCATCCACGCCGCTTCCGGCGATTCCGTCCTGCAGGAGGCCCAGCTGCTGACCCAGCACGCGACCCGGTGCGGCGTGCAGGCCAGCATCAAGGTCTATCCGGTGCCGACGCACGACTTCCACATCTTCTGGAGCTTCCTGCCCGAGGCCAGGCACGCCATCGACGACATCGGCCGGTTCGTCCGCGCCGTGACCGCCGCCGGGGAAACCGCCGCCAGCAGCTAGTCCCGGTCCCCGGAACCTAGTCCCGGTCCCGGAACCTTTCCCGGTCCCCCGTACCCAGCTCGTCGGCGTGGTCGGGGACGTAGGCCTGCATGTCTCTGGGCACCCGGACGTATCCCTGGGCGGGCGGCCGGGACGGCAGCTTGAGCTTGGGCGGCTGCACGTCGTGGTAGGGGATCGAGCTGAGCAGGTGGGCGATCATGTTGATCCGGGCCCGCCGCTTGTCCTCGCTCTCGACCACGTGCCAGGGCGCCTCGGGAATGTCGGTGTGAATGAACATCTCGTCCTTGGCCCGGGAGTAGTCCTCCCACCTGGTGACGGACTCCAGGTCCATGGGCGAGAGCTTCCAGCGCCGCATGGGGTCTTTCAGCCTGGACCGGAACCGGCGCTCCTGCTCCTCGTCGCTGACCGAGAACCAGTACTTGCGCAGCAGGAGCCCGTCCTCGACCAGCAGCCGCTCGAAGATGGGGCACTGGTGCAGGAACCGGCTGTACTCCTCCTTGGTGCAGAATCCCATGACGTGCTCCACCCCGGCCCGGTTGTACCAGCTGCGGTCGAACAGGACCAGCTCGCCCGCGGCGGGCAGCTGGTCGACGTAACGCTGGAAGTACCACTGGCTGCGCTCACGTTCGGTCGGCGCGGGCAGCGCCGCGATCCGCGCCAGCCGGGGGTTGAGGTACTCGGTGACCCGCTTGATCGTGCTGCCCTTGCCGGCCGCGTCGCGGCCCTCGAAGATGACCACGATCCTGGCGCCCTCCGTGCGCACCCATTCCTGCATCTTCACCAGCTCGCCCTGCAGGCGGTACAGCTCGGTCTCATACAGCTTCCGCGGCAGCCGGCTCGTCCCGTCGGGCTGCCCCGCGTGCTTTTTTGCCGCCATCGCCGGTTTTCTCCCTCGGTCGGCCTTAATCGCCCCGGAGCCCGCGCGATAGCATGACCGGCGTGGGCGACGATGAGCTTTACCGCCAGTATGAGACGGTCAACCTGTACCGGCGCGGAGCGGGGGCGAAAGTCGAGCTGAACCGCCCCGAGCGGATGAATGCGTGGAGCGATCAGTTCGCCACCGACCTGCACGGCCGCGATCCGGGAGGTCACGGACAACCCGGATATCCGGGCCGTGGCCGTCACCGGGGCCGGCCGGGCCTTCTCCAGCGGCTTCGACCTCAAGGAGGCCGCCGAACAGGCCGACGGCGGCCCGATCGACGTGTACCGGCTGCTCACTGAGAGATACCACCCGCTGATCACCGGCCTCCGGCTGATGCCCAAGCCGGTGGTCGCCGCCGTCAACGGCGCCGCGGCCGGGATCGGGCTGTCCCTGGCGCTGGCCTGCGACCTGGTGGTCGCCGCCGAGTCAGCATTCTTCCAGCTGGCCTTCGTCAATATCGGCCTGGTCCCCGACGGGGGCTCCTCGCTGTTCGTGCCGGCCCGGGTCGGGTTCACCCGCGCCGCGGAGCTGGCCATGCTGGGGGAGCGGCTCGACGCCAGGTCCGCGCTGGACTGGGGCCTGATCAACCGGGTCTGGCCGGACGCGGAGTTCGCCGGCCAGGCTGACGCCCTGCTGGACCGGCTCGCCTCCGGCGCCACCCGGTCCTACGCCGGGACCAAGCGCGAGCTGAACCGGTGGCTGTACGCGCAGATGGACGCCCAGCTGGAGTTCGAGGCCGGGATCCAGCGTGAGCTGGCCGCCTCCGGCGACTTCGCCGAGGGCCTCGAGGGGTTCCTGGCCAAGCGCCCGCCCCGGTTCAGCGGCGCCTGACCGCGGGCCCGCGGCGGGACGACGGAGCTTGACCCGGCACTAGCACACTGCGCCCAATCCTATTAAGTTGATAGAAATAACGGATTGCTGGTCACCGCCATGATCAGGTGCGCAGCCGGCCAGCCCCTTGAGGAGACAGCTGAGATGACCGCCAGGACAATCCGTAACTACTCGCTGCCGGTATCTCTCGGCGGCGCCGCGCATCCCGACCCCGGCGCGCTGACCCTGCGCTGGTTCGGCACGGCCAGCTTCGAGCTGGCCTTCGGCGACCGGGTCGTGCTGCTGGACAACTTCTACGAGCGCCCGCCGCGCAACCGGCCCCTGGGCTTCGACGTGACCGACGTGACCCGGGCCGACCTGCTGCTCGTCGGCCACCCGCACCACGACCACGTCGCCGACACCGCGCGGGTATCGCAGCAGACCGGGGCCAAGGCGGCCATCGCCGAGATCGGCGCCGACTACCTGCTCGCCCAGGGCCTGCCCGCGGCCCAGATCCACCGGGTCACCGGCCGGGGCGAGGGCGAGGTCCTCGACTACGGCGACTTCACCGTGCGGGCGCTGCACGGCTTTCACCTCGACATCGACCTGCCGCCCGAGCGGGCGGCCAAGTGGCAGACGCTCCTGCAGGCCCGGGCCGACTTCGAGGCCGACTTCTTCGGCGCCCCCACCCCGGAGGAGGACCGCCTGGCCGCGGCCATCGCCGAACGCGGCGTGCACACCCCGGAGGTCATCACCGAGGCCACCCTCACCTACATCATCGACATCGGCGGCTTCACCATCGCCTACCGCGACAGCGGCGGGCCGATCGGCGACGAGGAACGGGCCTTCGTCGCCCGGCACGGCGGGGTGGACGTGGCCATCTTGTCCATCAACGGCCTGCCGCATGTCGCCCAGCAGCTCGAGGACGTCTTCCTGCCCCTAGTCGAGCTGTACCAGCCGAAGATCCTCATCCCGTCGCACCACGACGAGCTGTGGGTCAACTTCGGCGGTGCCGGGCTGCGCAAGATGTTCGCCGACGTATCGACCGAGTTGCTGAAGGAGCGGGTGCACGACGAGCTGCCCGCCACGGTCACCGCCCAGCCGGGCTTTATCGAGCCCGTCACCATCGATCGCGGCAAGGGCGACGTCACGGTCGGTGACCTGCGGCTGCAGTAAATGACGGCGGCCGCTGTTAGCATGGCCGGCGTGACCGAGGACCCGCTCAACCAGGCTCGCTGAACCAGGCGGACCGGCCCTGGACGCGGCACGCCTGGACCAGCTCTACCGGACCGAAGCAGCCCGGATTACCGCCGCGCTGGCCGCCCGGATCGGTGACGTCGGCCTCGCCGCCGACGCCGTCCAGGATGCCTTCGTCGAGGCCCTCGAGCACTGGGGGGACGGCCAGGTCCCGCCGAATCCGGGCGGCTGGCTGGCCACTACCGCCCGCCGCAAGGCCATCGACCGGCTGCGCCGCGCCCGCGCCGGCCAGGACAAGCTCGCGCTGCTCGCCGCGACCGCGGACACCGATGGCACCCAAGGCGCCGAAGGCGCCGACGACGAGCTGCTCGGCATGGTCTTCGCCTGCTGTCACCCGGCGCTGCCCCGCGAGTCACAGATCGCGCTCACCCTGCGCGCCGTCTGCGGGCTGAGCACCGCGCAGATCGCCGCCGCCTTCCTGGTCGCCGAGCCCGCCATGACCCAGCGCCTGCTGCGCGCGCGCAAGACCCTGCAAGCGGTGGGCCGGGACGGGAAACGGGCCGACATGCGGGTGCCCGATCCCGATCAGCTGGCCGGGCGGCTCGCCGAGGTACTGGCCGTCGTCTACCTGGTCTTCAACGAGGGTTACCTGGCCAGCGCGGGCCGCCAGCCCGCCCGGCGGGACCTGGCCGTCCAGGCCGTGACGCTGGCCCGGCTGTTGCACCAGCTGATGCCGCGCGAGCCGGAAGTCCTTGGCCTGCTGGCCCTGATGCTGCTGCACGAGTCCCGGGCCGCGACCCGGTTCGACGGGTGGGGACGGCTGGTCCGGCTGGCCGACCAGGACCGCGCCCGGTGGGACCGGCCGCTGATCGCCGAGGCCACCCGGCTGCTCGACCAGGCCATCGCGCTGCGCGCGTCCGGTCCCTATCAGGTCCAGGCGGCCATCGCCGCGCTGCACGCGCAGGCGCCGGACTACGAGCAGACCGACTGGCGCCAGATCCGCCTGCTGTATGACCGGCTGCAGGAACTGACCCCTTCGCCGGTGGTGCTGCTCAACCGGGCGGTGGCCACCCGCTACGTCCGCGGACCGCAAGCGGCGCTGGCCGAGATCGAGCCCCTGGCCCCGGAGCTGGACGGATACCGGCTGTTCCACGCGCTTCGGGCCGGCCTGCTGAGCGGGCTCGGGCGGGATGACGAGGCCCGCGCGGCCAGCGAACGGGCGCTCGCGCTGGCCGGCAACCCGGCCGAGCGCGAGCTGATCGCCCGCCGCCTGTCGTTCTTACCCGCCGTTGGCCCTCACATCTCCAGGAGCGGCCGGACCTCGACCGTCATCCAGCCGCGGTCCACCCCGGGCCAGGTCTTGGCGATATCCACGGCCTCCTCGATGGTGTCGGTCTCGAGCACCGAGTAGCCGCCGAGCGCCTCCTTGGTCTCCATGAACGGCCCGTCGGTGACACCGCCGGCGCGGACCGTCTTGGCCGTGGCCGGCGGCGCCAGCTGGCTCCCGGCGTCGATCAGCTTGCCGGACCCGCCGCCGCCCTTCTCATACCACGCGCCGATCTCGGCGTACCACGCCTGGCCTTCGGCTTCGGACATGTTCCGGGCTGCCTCGGTGTCCAGCAGCAAGATGACGTACTTCACGTGTGCCTCCATCGTCTCCGAAGGAAATCTCTCCCAAGGAAGATGCCGCGATGGCATCCCGTACCAGTTCCACGAACGGGCCGGCCCCGTTTCCGACACGGGCGGCGCGCCGTTTTGCTACGTGCTGCTCTCCTCTCGCGCGGCCAGCCCCGACTCCATGGTCAAGATGGCCTCGTAGCGCCGCCGGATGTCGGCCCGGTCGGCGGCCTCGGGCACCGACCGCTCGCTGGCCCGGTCGATCATCGCCGCCTGATCGAGCAGCACCCGGCGCTGGCCGTCGGAGGTCGTCTCGGTCATGATGCGCGCCAGCGCTTCCAGCTCGCGGATCATGACCGCGGGCATGCCCATGCTGGACTCCCTGATCTTCTCGAACGCCCGCTGCACCAGCCGGTCGTAGGCCGGGTCGGCCGTGATGACCCGGATGTAGCCCTCGGCATCCCGGTGCACCCGGACCGGATGCCAGCCGGACACGATCTTGCACAGGTTCTCGCCCAGCCAGTCGATGCAGGTCATCGCCGTGAAGGTGATCGTTGACCGCGGCGGACAGGGCGCGCAGCGCGATCTCGACCAGCTGGTCGATGCCGAACGACACGTCCTGGGTCAGCGTCCGGTGCGGGCCGATGATATGCGCCCGGCTCATGGCCTGCCGCACCAGCGGCGCCGCCTCCGGGGGCCAGACGGTGGCGAACCGGTGCCCGCGCACGATGAAGTGGCCGGGCCGGTGCTCCAGGCTGATCACGGCGTCGGCCCGGGCCGCCAGCCGGACCAGGTTCTGGTGCCTGATGAACTGCACGTACCCGCTGACCGGGGCGAACAGTACGGCCCCGCCCTTCTCGGTCCGGCTCAGCAGCTCTACCGCGGCCGGGCCGGCCTCCGGTCCCGTCCGGACCGGCCCGCTGCCCTGCTCCTTGATCGCCTCGGCCAGGTCGGCGGCGATGCTCGCGATCACCTGCGGCAGCTGGATGGAGATGGCCGTGTGGTGGATGAAGTAGATCAGCACGGCCATGTCGATGACCATCAGGCCGATTGTGGTGGTCACGCTGATGTGCGGTACGAAGTCGCCGTGCGACCCGGTCCCGACCGAGCCCAGTACCAGCACCGAGTAGACGAACGTCGCCACGAACGTGCCCAGCGTCACCTGCGTGCCGCGATCGCGGATGAAGTTCCGCAGCATCCGCGGCCCGAACTGGGTCGAGGCCAGGGTCAGGGTGACCAGGATGATGGAGAACACCACCCCGACCACGGTGATGATGGCCGCGGCGATCGCGGTCAGGATCTGCCGAGCCGCGTCCGCGCTGCCGCTGATCACCCAGCCCGGCAGGCCGAAGTCGCCACGGTATGCGGCCCGGTCAGCGGCCAGCGTGCCGATGAACAGCCCGACCGCGGCCACGACCTCGAGCGAGGGCATGAACCACAAGCTGGTGCGCAGCACCTCACGGCGCCAGTGCGACGCCAGTGCGGATGAGAAAAGGCTGCGGTTCATGGCCGGCTCCCGAGCGTGATCCTAGGCCGACCAGACTTCCCGGCTCACCCCATGTCCTCGCCGCCTATTATGCCGTGTGCTCGCCGTGAGCCGCACGTGAGGCCCGCGCCGGTGCGCCCGCCGAGCCGCCGCCGCGGGCAAAATAGCGGCAAAATAGGGCATCAATCAATTGACTGATGCCGATCTGTCATTTCTATAATCAAATAACGATCGGCCCGGCCGCGACTTTCCGGCTACCTGGCAGGCCATCACCTCGCGGCTGAGTGAGTGTCGTCGCAGATTCCGGCTACAACGCAGCTTCCGGCTAAAACGGAGTACCGATGCTCTTTCACGAAGCGATAGCCCGGGCCCTCGCCGATCAAGGCGTGACCACCGTTTTCGGCGTGCTCGGCGACGCGAACCTGTACATGATGGACAGCTTCCAGCGGCGCTCTGGCGGCCACTACTACTCGGCGTGCAACGAGAACGGCGCCGTGCTGGCCGCGAACGGCTACGCCCGCACCAGCGGCCAGCTGGGCGTCGCGACGGTGACCCACGGGCCGGCCCTGACCAACACGGTCACCGCCCTGGCCGAAGGCGTCCGGGATCGCACCCCGATCCTCCTGCTGGCCGGCGACACGCCCGTCGCCGATAAGACAAACCTGCAGAACATCCCTCAGCGCGAGGTCGTGCTGGCCAGCGGGGCCGGCTTCGAGCAGGTGCGCACGCCGCAGACGGTCGCCGAGGACCTCGCCACCGCCATCTTCCGTGCGCATGCCGAGTCCCGGCCCGTGGTGCTCAACGTGCCGGTCGATTTCCAGTGGGAGGAGATCGAGTACCAGCCGGCCCCGCCCCGGCTGATCGATGCGCAGGCGGTCCGTCCCGACCCCGCCGCCCTCGATGCCGCGGTCGGGATCATCGCCTCGGCCCGGCGTCCCGTCATCGTGGCCGGCCGGGGGGCCAGCACGCCGCAGGCGCGGGCCGCGCTCCTGCGGCTGGCCGACCGGCTCGGTGCGCCCGTGGCCACCACCCTGCGGGGCAAGGACCTGTTCCGCGGCGAGCGGTTCAACCTCGGCATCCACGGCACCCTCTCGCACTCCGTCGCGCTGGAGGTGTTCAACGCCAGCGACTGCCTGATCGCCTTCGGCGCGAGCCTGAACCGGTGGACCACGGCTGAGGGATCGCTCCTGGCCAAGAAGCAGGTCGTCCAGATCGACGTCGACCGTGACAGCATCAACCGGTACTCCGTCACCGACGCCGCGGTGATCGGCGACGCCGCCGTCACCGCCGACACGATCGTGACCTGGCTCGACGAAGCCGATGCCAAGCCGACCGGATTCGCCTCAGACGAACTGGCCGAACGCCTGGCGGCCAGCCCCGAGGACACCTACACCGACCGGAGCACGGGCCAGACCATCGACATCCGCACGGCGCTGCGGATGATCGACCAGGCCTTCCCGGCCGACCGGACCGTGGTGCTTGATGGCGGCCGCTTCATCCGGCACACCTTCACCGCGCTGCGCGTTCCCGAGCCGTCCGCCTTCGTCCACACCCTCAACTTCGGCGCCATCGGCCTGGGCATGGCCAATGCGGTCGGCGCGTCTTTCGGGGCGCCCGGGCGGCCCGTCGTGATGGTCGCCGGTGACGGCGGGTTCATGCTCGGCGGCCTGGCCGAGTTCAGCACCGCCGTGCGCCACGGGGTGGACGTAGTGGTGTTCGTCATGAACGACGGGGCCTACGGCGCCGAGTACATCCAGTTCCGCAACAAGAACATGGACCCGGCGATCTCGACGTTCAACTGGCCCGACCTCGGGCCGGTCGCGACCGCCCTCGGCGGCCAGGGCTTCACCGTCCGCACTCTTGCCGACCTCGAGACGGCGCTGGCCGCGGTCGAGCACCGCACCGTGCCGATGCTCGTCGACATCAAGCTCGATCCCGCCGTGCAAGCCGAGGACTGACCGCCCAGGACTGACCGCCCAGGACTGGCCGCCCCGGCGAGCCCGGCGGCCGCAGCCCGGGGAATAACCCGCCGCCTCGCGTTGCTCGGATACATGCAAACGCATATACCTGAGCAACGCGAGAGGCGTGCCATGCAGTTCGGAATCTTCTCGGTCAGCGACATCACCAGGGACCCCGTCTCGGGCGAGACGCCGAGCGAGGCGGAGCGGATCGACGCCGTCGTGGCCATCGCGCAGAAGGCCGAGGAGGTCGGGCTCGACGTGTTCGCGATCGGCGAGCACCACAACCCGCCGTTCTTCTCCTCCTCGCCGACCACCCTGCTGGCCTACATCGCGGCCACCACCAAGCGCCTGATCCTCACCACCAGCACCACGCTGATCACGACGAACGACCCGGTGCGCATCGCCGAGGAGTACGCGATGCTGCAGCACCTGAGCAAGGGCCGGATGGACCTGATGCTCGGCCGCGGCAATACCGCCCCCGTCTTCCCGTGGTTCGGCCAGGACATCCGCCAGGGCCTGCCGCTGGCCCTGGAGAACTACAACCTGCTGCACCGGCTGTGGCGCGAGGACGTGGTGGACTGGCAGGGGAAGTTCCGCACCCCGCTGCAGGGCTTCACCTCCATCCCGCGTCCCCTGGATGACGTGCCGCCGTTCGTCTGGCACGGCTCGATCCGCACTCCGGAGATCGCCGAGCAGGCCGCCTACTACGGTGACGGCTACTTCGCCAACAACATCTTCTGGCCCAAAGAGCACTACATGCGGCTCATCGAGTTCTACCGGCAGCGCTACGCCCACTACGGCCACGGCAGCGAGAAGCAGGCCATCATCGGCCTCGGCGGCCAGGCCTACCTGGCCAGGAACTCCCAGGACGCCAGGCGGGAGTTCCGGCCGTACTTCAACGAGGCCCCGGTCTACGGGCACGGGCCGAGCCTGGAGGAGTTCTCGGAGCTGACCCCGCTGTCCGTGGGCAGCCCGGCCGAGGTCATCGACAAGACCCTGACCTTCCGCGAGCACTTCGGCGACTACCAGCGCCAGCTGTTCCTGGTCGACCACGCCGGCCTGCCGCTGAAGGCGGTCCTCGACCAGCTCGACCTGCTGGGCGAGGAGGTTATCCCGGTGTTGCGCAAGGAGATCGCCGCCCGCCAGGACCCGCAGACCCCCGAGGCGCCCACCCACGCCAGCCTGGTCCGGGCCAAGTACGGCGATGGGCCCGCGCGCCAGCCGCGCCCGAACGCCAACCGCGGCGACAACGTCACCGGCGCGTCCCCCTACCGGGACACGGACCCGGACCTCGCCGCGGAGTACCCGGACCTGTGATGGCCGGCCAGAGGCATCTCGCCAACGACGCGTGGGAGGCGCTGCTGTCCGCCCACGCGACGGCGATGAGGCAGTTCGCCGCCGCGGATATCTGGGCCGAGGCGTCCATGCGGGAGTACGACGTGCTGTACGCGCTGTCCAAATGCGCCGAGCCCATCCGCATCGGCGAGCTGAACCGTCATGTCCTGCTCAGCCAGCCGGCCTTGTCCCGGCTGGTGGACCGGCTGGCTGGCCGGGGCCTGGTCGAACGCCAGCCGGACCCCGCGGACGGGCGCAGCGTCCTGCTCGCGCTCACCGGCGAAGGCCGCGCCGTGCAGCGCCGGATCGGGCGCCGCCACGCCCGCGGCGTGGCCCAGGCCATGACCGCCGGGCTGAGTCCCGGCGAGCTGGCGCAGCTGGAGACGATGTGCCTCAAGCTCGCCGCCGCCGGCAGCAAAAGCGAGAAAGACGAGAAAGACGAGAAAGGGGACACCGAGCCGTGAGCTCCGGAGCATTCTCCCTCGCGGTGGTCAGCGCCGGCACCGGCGATCCGTCGGCGACCCGGCTGCTGGCCGACCGCACCGCCGAACGCGCCACGGCGCTGGCCGCCGCGGCGCGGGCACGCCGTGACGGTCAGCGTGGTCGAACTGCGCGAGCTCGCCACGGACATCTCCACCGCGCTGGTCTCCCAGCTGATCACGCCCAAGCTCCAGCAGGCGGTCACGGTCCTGCGCGAAGCCGACGGCATCATCGCCGCCGCCCCGGTCTACAAGGCCGGCCCCAGCGGCCTGTTCACGTCCTTCTTCCAGGCGCTGGACAACGACCTGCTGATCGCCAAGCCCGTGGTGCTCGCGGCCACCGCCGGGACCGCGCGGCACGCCCTGGTCGCGGACGAGGCGATGCGGCCGATGTTCGCGTACTTGCGGACCATGACGGCGCCGACCTCCCTGTTCGCCGCGCCGGAAGACTGGAGCGACCCGGCCCTGGCCCAGCGCATCGACCGGGCCGCGTTCGAGCTCGTGCTGCTGATGGAAAGCGGGTTCGCCCGGGCCATCAAGGCGGAATCCTGGTCGAGCTACCAGCACGAGTACGGCAGCGCGGGCGGCGCCGAGCAGTCCATCGACATGGACACCGACCTCATGCGCCTGGCCACCGGCGGCTCCGCCGCTAACCCTAAAGGCCGCTCGGTCACCCAGCCCAGCCGCCGCCTCACAGCGGCAGCCGCCGCCTGACGGCAGCCCGGCCGCCTCACAGCGGCAGGCCCGCTTCCAGCAGGGCGAGCGCCTCGTCGATGCGGACGAACATGTCCTCGAAGTTGGGCGCCTGCGACCAGCCCTCCCACGGCATGGTGACCGACATGACCACCCCGATGATCGGCGCCGGCCGCGGTGCGGACGGCCAGGTCGTCCGCACCGCGGCCGGCGCGCTTGGCCACCGCCTCGGCGATCCCGCCGATGGCCCGGGCGAATTCGTCCAGCGCCCGCGCCCGGATCTCCGGCACGGTCATGGTCAGCGCGGTGGTCTCCCGCAGCACGTCCAGGTCGGCCGCGGTGTAGGACGAGGACACCTGCCGGACGGCGGCGCGGATAGCGGCGACCGGCCCGAGTCCGGCGGGCTGCTGCTCGAGCGCGGCGATCATCCGGGTGTCCATATCGTCCTGCAGGACGACGTCTTCCTTGGTCGGGAAGTACCGGAAGAACGTGCTCGGCGACACCTCGGCCGCCGCGGCGATCTGTTCCACCGTGGTGGCCTGGTAGCCCTGCTCGCGGAACAGCCGGAGCGCGTGCTCCCGCAGGGCCGCACGCGTCCGGGCCTTCTTCCGCTCGCGCAAGCTCACCCGGCCCGCATCGAGCATGTCCGTCACACCGTCCAATTGTGCCCGCTCCGGGCCGCTTTCACCGGCCGCGGGCGAAGCCGCGCCGTCCGGCGGGGCCCCCGTCGTCCCGTCGGGCCGGCGCGGCAGGAACGCCAGCGCCAGGATGGCGCTGGCCAGCGCGATGCCGCCGCACACCCACAGCATGGTGTCCACGCCGGCCACGAACGCGCTGCGCGCCGAGCCGAGCAGCGCGGCCGAGCCCACCTCGCGCGCGGCCTGAACCCCGGCGACCACGCCGCTCTTGGCCGCGGCCGCGGCGGCCGCGGGCAGGCCGGTCGCGTTCAGGTGGGTGCGGTACACCGTGCCGAGCACGGTGCCCAGCACGGCCACCCCGATGGTGGCCCCGACCTGGCGCATCGCGGAGATCAGCGCCGAGCCCGAGCCGCTGCGCTCGGGCGACAGCGCGGACAGGGCCGCGTTCATCGTCTGCGGCATGGCCAGTCCCAGTCCCAGTCCGAACGCCGCCAGCCACGCCGCCGTGAACCCGGTGCCGCTGGAGACCGTGGTCGTGGCCCCGGCCGCGAGCGCGATCGCCATGATCGTGAACCCCGGTCGTGACCAGGACCTTCGCGTTGGCCCGCGGCCGGCCGCCGGCCTGCCGCGGCGACGCCAGCCCCGTGCTGGCGATCATGCCGACGACCAGCCCGCCGATCATCGGCAGCAGCCGCAGCCCGCTGCCCAGGGCGTTGGCGCCCTGCACTTCCTGGAAGTACTGCGGCATGGCGAAGAAGATGCCGAACATCGCGAACGAGACCAGCGTGGCCAGCACCGTGCCCCAGGTGAACCCGGCCGACCGGAACAGCCCGAGCTCGATCAGCGGACGGACGCCCCCGGCGCGGCCGGTCAGCCAGCGCTCCCAGGCCACGAACACGCCGAGGACCGCCAGCCCGGCGCCGATGGCGGCCAGCGCCCCGCTGTCCGTCCAGCCGTCCTGATTGGCCCGGATCAACCCGTAGGTCAGCCCGGCCAGCCCCGCGCTCGACGCCACGACGCCCACGACGTCCACGCCCGGCCGCTGCTCGCTGCGCGATTCCGGCAGCAGGACCGCGACCGCGACCAGCGCCACCGCCACCACGGGCACGTTGATCAGGAACACCGAGCCCCACCAGAAGTGATCGAGCAGGTAGCCGCCCACGATCGGGCCGATCGGGAAGCTGATGAAGGTCGCCGACGCCATCAGCGCGATCGCCTTCTGCCGCTCCTCGGGGGCGAACAGCACCGGGATCACCGCCAGGGACAGCGGGAAGATGGCCGCTGCGCCGAGGCCGAGCACCGCCCGGGCCGCGATCAGCTCGCCCACGCCGCTCGCGTAGGCGCACGCCGCGGAGCTGGCGCCGAACAAGACGAGCGCGGCCAGCATGACCTTCTTGCGCCCGAGCCGGTCGCCGAGCAGGCCCGCGGGCAGCATCGCGGCCGCCAGCACCAGGCTGTAGGCGTCCGCGATCCACTGCAGGTCGCCGGTCGAGGCGTGCAGGTCAGTGGCGATGGTCGGCAAGGCCAGGTTGAGGATGGTCAGGTCCAGTCCCACCACGAGCACGCTCGCCGCGATCGCGATCAGCGCCCACCACTTGCGAGCCGAGCTGTCTGCCATGACACCCACATCCATTCGGTGGTAGCACCTAAATGAAAGTCACTATCAAAAGTGTGCAGCTTCCATCTGGTGGTGTCAACCACTAAATGACGCGGGGGTCCAGGACTCCCTGGACCCCCGCGCAGGAGCGGCGAGCTGGGCGAGCTGGGCGCGCTCAGGCTTGCAGCCGGCTCAGCAGCGCCGTCCCGTCCGGGACGCCGAGGCCGGAGCAGGCGTCCCACCCCGGGCCGGCCGAGTAGGCGCCGTTGTTCCCGCTGGTGATGTCGCGGAAGCCGGCCACGTCAACGCCGGGCGACACGCCCGCGTACACGAGCGGCGCAAGCAGGCCGAACCGGGTGCCGGTGGCTTGCGCGAGCCGGGCCACCAGCGCCGACCACAGCGGTGCGACCGCGCTCGTCCCGCCGACCACCTGAGCCTGGCCGCCGGAGTAGATCTGGTACCCGGTCGTCGGGTCGGCGTTGCCCGCCACGTCCGGCACGCCGCGCCCGCCCGTCCCGGCCGCCGGCGTGCCGCCCGCCCGGGCCGGGACCCCGGCATCCGCCTGCCAGGACGGCAGCGCGAACTGGTCGCTGACCCCGCCGCCGCCCGCGCCCTCGTTCGCGGAAAGCTCGTTCCACACCACCTCCGAGGTCACCGTGCCGGTGGCCGGGTCGGCCAGCAGCTTGGTCCCGCCGCAGCCCAGCGCGTACGGGCTGGAGGCGGGGAAGTCGACGTGCGGCTGGCCGTCGCTGACCCCGTCGGCGCTGCCGTTGTCGCCCGCGGCCACGCACACGGTGATGCCGAGCGCGGCCGCATCCGACATGGCGGCGTTCATCGCCGACAGCCCCTGCGCGGTCCACGAGTCCTCGGATTGCCCCCAGCTGATCGAGATGGCGATGGGCGCCGGGCTGGCCTGCGCCGCGTCGGAGATCGCGTCGACGAAGCCCTGGTCGCCGTTGTTCGGGGCGAAGTACACCACCTGCGCCGCGCCGGGCGCGGCGGCGCCGATGACGTCGATGTCCAGGCTGACCTCCACGTCGGCCCCGCTGGTGTCGCCGGGGTTGTTCGTCGCCCCGTCCACGCTGGCCGCGGTGATCGACGGCACCGCGATGCCCAGGCTGGCGAAGTACGCGTCCAGATCGCTGGTGGTGAACCCGCCGCCCAGCTCGATGACCGCGACCGTCTGCCCGGCGCCGGTGGTGCCGGCCGGGAAGCTGTAGATGTCCGCCACCTGGGTCGGCGTGTACGAGGTACCCGCGGCGGACGCGGCCGCCGTCCGGAAGTGCGGCCTGGCCTGCGGCCGGGTGTCCAGGCCCAGCACCGCGGTGACCACGCCGCCCAGCGCGGCGGGCACGTAGAGCGCCCCCTCGCGGTAACGGTGGGTCACCTGCCCCCGGCCCGCCGGATCCGGGCTGGTGACCTGGCGCAGCGTCGTGCCGAACGCGCTGGACAGGTCGCCCAGGGTGCCCGCCACCTTGACCCGCCGGGTGACCGGGTGGACGGCCGTGATCTGCAGGCCGCGGCTGCTCAGCTCCCGCCGGACCAGGTCGACGTCGGCCGGATCCGCGCCGTACCGCCCGGCCAGCTCGTCGCCACTCAGCACCGTCGGCCCCACGACGATCTCTTCCGGCAGCTCGGCGCGCCGCCGCAGCACCACGGTGACCTCGGCGCGCTGCGAGGCGTCCAGCGGCCCCGCGTCCGTGGCGTCCGGCAGCGGCGCTCGCTCGCTGCCGGCCAGCTGCACCAAAGACCCAGATTCATCCGGCATTACCAGCCTCCGCTCAGACAGTTATCAGGGCAGGGCCGATCGGCTCCCCCGGCTGAATTCTTCCTTCGACAGGCGATGAGCCACGGCCCGTTCGGAAAAGAAATTGCTTTCTGACCTAACGGACCGTGATGACAGCCTTCTCATACAACCCGACACGGCCCTTTGCGGAATTCCGCAGAAAATGGACAAATCCCCAAAAGTCCCGGGCGCCCCGGAGGACGTGGGCCGGTCGGCCCGCGGGATCGCGGGCTTGATCCCGCGCCGGGTACGGTCAGTGACCGTTTTAGTGCTACTTGTTGCTATATCGCCCATGGCTAGGTGATGATGAGGCGAGGTGACGAGGGCGGGGGACGCGGACCGGGCCTGAACGGAAGGGTCACACTGAACAGCGCAGTGCCGCGGCGGGCGACGTACCGCGAGGTATTCGCGGTGCGCGAGTTCAGGATCCTGTGGTCCTCGGTCATCCTGTCCACCGCCGGTGACCGGCTGGCCCTGGTCGCCCTCACCCTGCTCGTCTTCGACCGCACGCACTCGCCGCTGCTCACGGCGGCGGTCTACGCCGTCGGCTACGTGCCCTGGGTGATCGGCGGCTTGTTCCTGGCCGAGCTGGCCGACCGGTACCCGCGCCGGTCGGTGATGGTCGTCTGCGATGCGTCCCGCGCCGTCCTGGTCGCCGTCATGGTGGTGCCGCACGTGCCGCTCGGTGCCCTGGTGGCGCTGCTGTTCGCGGCGACCATGTTCGCGCCGCCGTTCGACTCGGCCAAGGCGTCCATCACTCCTGACATCCTGCACGGCGAGCGCTACGTGCTGGGGACCGCGGTGCTGCAGACCACCTTGCTGACCGGCGAGGTGCTTGGCGCGGTCGGCGGGGGAGTGGCGGTGGCGTTCATCGGCGTGCCCCGGTCGCTGGCCATCGACTCCGCCACGTTTGTCCTATCCGGCCTGCTCGTGCGCCTGGGCCTGCGGGCCAGGCCGCCCGCCGCGCGGCCGGAATCCGCCCGCCCGTCGCCGGTGGCCAGGATGCGGGACGGATTCCGGCTCGTCTTCGGTGACCAGGCGCTCAGCACACTGTTGCTGTTCGGCTGGCTCATCGTGTTCTACACGGTTCCCGCGGGAATCGCCGCCCCGTACGTGGCCAGGATCGGCGGCGGGCCGATCGCTACCGGAGCGGTCATCGCGTCCACGGCGCTCGGCACGATGCTCGCCCTGCCGCCGTTCACCAGGTTCGTCCGGCCGCGGCAGCGGGTCAACGTGATGGGGCCGCTCGCCGTCTTGACCTGCGGCACGCTCATCCTGACCGGCTTGCGGCCGGGTCTGGCCGTCTCGCTGGTGATCTTCGTGGTCTCGGCCGCGTTCGGTGTGTACCAGGTGGCGGCCAATACCGCGTTCGTGGTGCGGGTGCCCGCGCAGCGGCGGGCTCAGGCCTTCGGCATCGCCAACATGGGGGTGGTCGTGGGCCAGGGGGCCGCTTACGTGGCGGCGGGCGCCGTCGCGGAGGTGGTTGCTCCTGCGACGGTCATCGCGGTTGCGGGTGGTCTGGGTGCGGTTGCTGCGTTCGTCTTGACGATCCGGTGGCGTCACGTGTCACCACCTGGGGGGCGTCATGCGGCCAGCCGGCGTCCCGGGCACGCCGAGGCCTCTGGGTCGGTGCCGCTCCGCGAATCGCGGTAGCGGCGGCTGCGGGTCACCATCAAGTCCACGTGTCACGCATTTCGCATTTCCTTCCGCTCGGGTTTTTCCGGTCGTGTGCTGGTGCTCAGGTCCACGCCATGCGCATGCCTTGGCCCTCCCTCCGGCACCGGTGAGGCGCACCCCGAAAGCCCCAAGCCGTCGGCACGCGGGGTAATCGGGGCTGTTCAATCACCATTTAGCTCCTCTTTTTCGTGCGATGTCGGAGAATCGGCGCTAATAGTGCCCAAGAGGACCACAGATGGGTTATGGTAGCTATACGGAGCTAGTCCTTTACGGTGAGCTGCCGCCTAGACAGGAGCCTGTCGCGTCCCATCTGGAACGGTGGAGTATGGAAGCCTCGTCCCTCACCCGGCGCCTGCTGGCGTGCGCCGATGTCCGGGACTGGGCCTGGTGGAAGCTTCCGTGGGTGCTGCGGTGCTACGTCGGCGCCGTGGTGCTGGCCGCGACGGTGCTGGCCGCCATCGCGGCCGGCGAGATGACCTGGTACGCCGCGGATGCGTGGAAGTTCGCGCTGCTGCTGGGCTGCGGCCTGATCTCGGTCGCGGCGACGCCGCGGGTCGTGTACCGGCAGGGCGGGATCACCAGGGACTTCATCACGGTATGGGTGCTGCCGATCGCGATCTTGCTGCCGCCCTTCTACGCCATGGTGACGCCTATCCCGCTGTACGTGCTCACGCAGTTCTGGGTGTTCCGCGGGATCGTCTACCGCCGGGTATTCACCGTGAGCGCGATCGCCCTGTCCTACGGCGCGGCGTCGGTGCTGTTCCGCGCGTTCCCCTCCTCGTTCGCCGGCGGCGCGATCGGTACCGGCGTACACGCGCTGACCTGGGCGGTGGCGGTCGCCGTGGCCGAGCAGGTCGGCCGCCGGGGGCACCAGTTGCTGATCGTGGGCGGGATCAAGCTGACCGATCCCACGGTCCGGTTCGCCGACCTGGAGTTCAACCGCGAGGCGCTGGTGGCCGACTTCGCCGAGTTCGACCTCGGCGTGCTGATCACCATCGTGGTCGCGGTCAGCCCGCTGCTGTCGATCTTCGCCGTGCCCACCGTGCTGCTGGTCCGGCGCTTCATGATGCACGGGCAGCTGCTCGCCAAGTCCCGGATCGATACCAAGACGGGGTTGCTCAACTCCTCGACCTGGGAGCAGGAGGCGGAGGCCGAGATCGCCCGCGCGGTCCGCACCGGCACCCCGCTGGCCCTCGCCCTGGTCGACATCGACCACTTCAAGGCGGTCAACGACACCCACGGCCACCTGGTCGGGGACAAGACGCTGCGGGCCGTCACCGATGGGCTGCGCAGTCAGCTGCGGTCCTACGACCTGGCCGGGCGGTTCGGCGGCGAGGAGTTCGCCATCTTGCTGCCGCACGCCCGCGAGGCCGACGCGCTCAGCGTCGCCGAGCGCCTGCGCGCGCACATCGCCGGGCTGTCCGTCCCGGTCGGCGACGATCCGGCCTCCGGCCCGGCCGTCCAGGTCACCATCTCGGTCGGCGTCGCCTCGCTGAACGGCGAGAGCCGCGAGCTGACCGACATGCTCGCCGCCGCCGACGCCGCCCTGTACTACGCCAAGGAAACCGGCCGCAACAAGACCCACATGATCACCGCGAACGCGGAGGCCCTATAGCACCGGCAGTGCCCCTAGTGCAGTGCTCCCTAGTGCAGTGCCCCCTAGTGCAGGGGCTGCCAGTCCTCCATCGGGCCGGGGACGCCCGGCAGCGGCTGCTCGCACCAGACGACCTTGCCGGCCGGGGTGCGGCGCGCGCCCCAGCGCTTGGAGAGCTGGCGGACGACCTGCAGGCCCCGGCCATTCTCGTCCTCGCTGTTGGCCTGGCGGAGCCTGGGCAGCGCTGCGGAGTTGTCCAGCACCTCGCAGACCAGCGCCTTCTCGTTGACCAGCCGCAGCGTCACGTCGCCGTGGGAGTACCTGACCGCGTTGGTCACCAGCTCGGAGACGAGCAGCTCGGTGGTCGGGAGCATGTCTTCCAGGTCCCAGCGCTTCATCGGCTCGGCGAGCACCGCGCGCGCCTCCCGCACCGCGGTCAGCTTGGGCTCGAACGTCCACGACGCGTGGTGGTCCGCGGGCAGCCGCCGCAGCCGCGCGATCAGCAGCGCGATGTCGTCGCGCTGGTGATCGGAGTACACCCCGTCCAGGGCGGCCTTGCACAGCGCCTCCAGCGGGCGGGTCGGTGACCCGGGGCCGAAGATGCCTTGCAGCCGGGCCAGCCCGTCGCTGATGTCCTGGCCCTTGTTCTCCACCAGGCCGTCGGTGTACAGGACGAACAGGCTGCCGTCTTCGATCTTGAACTGCCGGCTCTCCACCTCGCCGTCACCGATGCCCAGCGGCGGCGCGGGCGGGACGTCCAGCAGCTCGTTGCTACCGTCCGGGTGCACCAGCAGGGGCGGCAGGTGGCCGGCCACCGCCACCTCGCAGTCGCCGCTGACCGCGTCGTAGACGGCGTACGCGCACGTCGCGAAGTGCGGCTCGCGCTCGCCGAGGGTATGCATGAGCTCGTCGAGCTGCTGCAGTGATTCAGCCGGCGGCAGCTCGAGCATGGCCAGGGTGTGAATGGCCGTCCGCAGCCGGCCCATGGTGACGGCGGCGCGCACGCCGTGCCCGGCCACGTCCCCGACCACCAGGGCGACGCGTCCCCCGGGCAGCGCGATGGACTCATACCAGTCGCCGCCCACCTCGATGAGCTTGCTGCCGGGCAGGTAGCGGTGCCGGACCTCGACCGAGGACGGCGAGGACAGCCCGGTCGGGAGCATGCTGCGCTGCAGGGTCAGCGCGGTCGCGTGCTCCCGGCTGTAGCGGCGGGCGTTATCGATGAACATGGCGGCCCGGGACGCGAAGTCCATCCCGATCTCGGTGTCGTAGGCGTCGAATCGGCGGAACCCGGCCTGCCTGGTGCAGGCGAAGAAGCCCAGTATGGTGCCCCGGGCCACCAGCGGGAGCATCAGCATGGAGGCGCCGGACAGTAGCTTGGCCACCGGCTTGCGCTGCCACGCCCGGGCGATCTCGCCCGCCTGGCTCTTGCTGACGGTGCTCTCGAGGACGGGCTTGGCCGTGTCCATGCAGTTGTAGTACGGCGTATTCGCCGGGTAGCGCAGGATCTCCCCGGTCGGGAAGGCGGCCTCCCAGGCGGGGTCCTGCCGCTCGTGCCGCAGCGCGATCCGGCGCAGCGGCACCGATCCCTCGGGCCCGTCGGCGGGCAGCTCGTCGTCGCCGGCCAGGCTCTCCAGCAGCAGCAGGTCAGCGGCGTTGCAGAAGTGCGGCACCAGCGCACCGAGCAGCTCGCTGGCCACCTGCTCGATGTCGAGCGTGTCACTGATCCTGGTGAAGGTGTCGTCGAGCATCTGCTTGCGCATGACCGCGGGGTCGACGAACCGCTCGGCCTGCGGCACGGGAATGCGGAGCAGGGCCAGCGCGGCCAGGCTGGCGCCGCCCGCGCGCATCGGGTGCACCGTCACCACCGCCTCGGCCGAACGCCCGTCGCGGGTGCTGCACGGTCAGCATCGCGGTGCCCTCGCGGTCGGCCCGGATCGCCTCCAGCAGGCCGGCGATCGCGGCGGCGCCGTCCGGCGGCCGGGCCGTCAGGTCGCTGAGCTGGGCGCCGAGCAGCTCGTCGGGCTCGCGTGCGAGGATGCGCGGCGCGGTGCGGTCGTGCTGGACGATCCGCCCGTCGTAATCGATGCCGAGAATGAGGGTGCGCACCGACGAGGCGAGCGCGTTCGGCACGCTCTCGGCGCCGATGCTGTCAGGGAACGTCCCCTCGGTACCGCCTATGCCGGCCTCCTGGGGGTCGGTGTCCACGGGACCGGCGGGCGCGGCCCGATCCGCGGGGCTGGTGCCGTTGCCGCTTTCGCGGCCACGGCTGACTCTGCGACCTCGGTCTTCCGGGGGCCGCGGGGCCGGGGCACGCTTAGCAGGAGCACCGCTCCCGGAGCCGCTTGCCCCGAGAGCGCTGCCCTTCGCCGACATGCCCGATGTCATGTGCTGTCTCCTGATGGCATCACTGGCTGCGCTCTTGTCAATTATGAGCTACGGACGTCACGTTAAGACAGGAGTTCCGATGACTCACCTTAATCCTGAATAACGTGGTTTATGCCCGATTGAGGGTATTCGACGGAAAGTCTCGTTGCTACTCTGGCACCTCAAGTAAGGTTGACGTCGGCCCGAGGCCTAGGGCCTGATTTCGGCGCGCCGTACGGCCGGCCACCCGCGGCGGTATCCCCGGGCCACAATACGCCGGGTGGCGTTCATCCGCGCCTCGCAGCGCGTCGGCATCCGGCTGGCGGTCAGCTCAGCCGGGCCACGGCCAGGGCGGCGGCGAGCAGGACGATGGCCCATGACGAGCTCCGCAGGGCCTGTTCCAGGGGCGAGAGCAGCCCATCGGCCGTGACCGGCACGATGCGGCCGTCGGCGAACGTGATGCTGCCGTCCACCCGCACCGCCCGGCGCCGGATGTCCCGGGCCGCGGTACTCAGCCGCCGCTGGGCCAGGGACAGGAAGAACGCCCCGGCGGCGGCCAGCACCGGGGCCACGGCCAGCGTGCCGGTCTGGGCCACGTAGCCGGTCAGCACGGGGAACGCTCCCCAGGCGGCGGCGAAGCCGGCATCGGTATGCATCACGCCGCCGAACAGCTCGGCGTTGTACGCGATGACCAGGACCGGGCCGGCCACCATGAACGGGATCAGCGCCCAGCCGACCCGGGCCACCCCGAACACCCCCAGGGCCAGCGCCCCGGCCAGGCCCGCGACGACCACTGCGACCAGGACCGGCGACGGTATCCGGGTCCGCAGCGGCCGGCCGCTGAGCTCGTCGAGCGCATGCGCGGCCAGCCCCACGGCGAGGAAGAACGCCAGCACGGTCGCGATCAGCCGGCTGGCCTGCACGTGCGGCGCGAGCGCGGCGCCGATGACCACGTAGGACAGGTGCCAGGCGGTGTACGGCGGGTGCAGCAGCGTCCACCAGTCCCGCCATCCGCCCGGCCGGGCGGCGTAGTACGCGGGGGAGCGCGTCTCCGGCCCGTCAGGCGTCGGCACGCTGGCCCCACATGACCAGGCCGCCGCCCAGGCTCATGGTCCGGGCGCCCACGTCGGTGAACCCCGCCTTCTCCCAGGCCCGCACCGTCCACGAGACCGGGTACCGGCGGTAGTGGGCCGAGATGTTCGGCCCGAGGAAGCGCCCGACCCGGTACCACTCCGGGCCGCCCAGCGCCAGGCCGCCGGCCTGCAGCACCAGCCTCGTGTACGCCCACCAGGCCGGCCACCACACCGTCCCGGCCGGGTCGCAGAACTCCAGGCTGGCCATGGTGCCGCCGGGCCGCAGGACCCGGCCGAGCTCGGCCAGCGTCGCCTGCGGATCCTGGACGTACCTGAGCAGGTAGGTGAAGGTCAGCGCGTCGAAGTGGCCGTCGGGAAAGGGCAGCTGCTCCGCCCGCCCGGCGATCAGCCCGATCCGGTGCTCCAGCCCCGCCGACGCCACCCGCCGGTGCCCTTCCCGCAGCATCTCCTCGGTCAGGTCCACGCCGACCACCCTCAGCCCGGCGCGCTTCTCGAGCTGGAGCGCGACCCCCGCGGTCCCCGACGCGACGTCGAGGATCAGCGCGTCCGCCGCGCGTCCGTCTGGGTCCGAGGGCCCTCCGCCGTCCGCGTCCGAGGGCCCTCTACCCTCCCGTGCCAAGATCTTCTCGACCATGGCCGAACGCCACCGTCCGTTCTGCCCGAACGAGAGAATCTCGGCCAGGCGGTCGTACCGGGCGGGCAGCAGATCGAACAGGTCGCGCGCGAAACGGTTGGGACCCGAGTAGTCGGCGGGCATGAAGTCCTCGGCAGGGGAAGGATCGGCAGAAAAGGGAACACTGCCTGAGTACCCCGCGGTACGCCGCCGCACGCGCGGGACAGGCGGGCAGGCGTGGGCCGGGCGCTAATCCGCTGGAAGGGCACCCCGGATCCGCTCCGCGTACGCCTCGGCGTCGGCCGCCGGATCGTACTTCTTGCGCGGGCCGAGCCAGAAGCGCAGGCCGTCTTTGCGGTTCCTGGGGATGACGTGCAGGTGCAGGTGCGGCACCGACTGGCTGATCACGTTGTTGACCAGGATCATCGAGCCGTCGGCCCCGAGGCCGTCCTCGACCGCGCGCTCCAGGCGCTGGGCCGTGCGGAAGAATTCCGGCACCTGGTCGGCGGGCAGGTCGCTGAGCAGGACGACATGCTGCTTCGGCACGAGCAGGGTATGGCCGAGGAACAACGGACGGTGATCGAGGAAGGCGATCAGCCGGTCCGTCTCGAGGATGATCGCCGCCTTCTCCTCGCCCCGGATGATGGCGCAGAATGCGCACGTCGCTGGCATCAGGCGCGGGCTCAGGAGTTCTCGCTGAGCACCGTGTCGTGACCGGCGAGGGCGATCTGGACGCCCTGCTGGGTGACGCTGACGCTCTGGATCGTCACTCCCGCCGGGAGCTTCGGGATCGTGATGGTGAAGTTCGCCAGGTGCCCCAGGGCGGAGGTCGGTATCCCGCCGGCGTCAATGATCTTGACGTTGATCTGGTTCCCGCCGGACTGGGTGATCTGGGCCACGGCCGAGTCGCTGAACGGGCCGAGGCTGATGGTCGCCTTCACCTGATTCCCCCCATCGGGGGTCAGCGTGATGCCCTGCGGGATGCCGCCGACGTTCCCCAGCGCCGTGAAGCTGACCAGCGCGGTGGCGTTGAACTGGTCGACCGTCGCGCTGCCGCTCCCGTTGAAGTGCATTCCGTGCAGCGTGGCGTTGAGGCTGGCGATCTCCAGCGCCCCGCTCCCCGCGCTGGCCAGGTTGATGGTCTCGTTGCTGGCCGTGACCGTCACGGTGTTGAAGTCCTTGGCGATCAGCTGCGTCCAGAACGGGAAGCCGTGGATGGTCACGTCCGGCTTGCCCGACAGGGCCAGCGACGACTGGACCTGGCTGGCCATCTTGTTCTCGGCGTACGCGTTGGCCACCCGGTCGCTGACCACGAGCAGCACGACGATCACGAGCAGCGTGATCAGCAGGACGGTCGGCCCCCGCCTGCGCCGCCGCCGGCGGGGCCGCGCTACGGTCTGCGGCTCGGCGGGCCCGGACCACTGCCGCCACTCGGGCAGCGGCCGGGTGGGATCGGCGCTCACGGCAGGCCTGCCGGCGTCGTCACCACGGTAGCCACGTTCTCTCGATGCGCATTCACACCGATCATCTTCCTAACCCCCGCAGCGACGGAGTTCCGGACGCTCCAGTATCAAGCGTGTCGGCGACCCGATGGGCCAAAACGGGCTGTCGGCTCAGCATTGTTCAGCCGATTCCCGTTTAGGGCCAGTCCCTCTACACTCTGAAGGCATGCGCCCCGAGCATCCCGACTGGCCAGGCCAGCAGCCGCCCCTTGGGTCCGCGCAGGCCGGGCTGGCCGAGGCGCCGCCGGCCGCCGCCGCGGCGAGCGCCCCCGGCACGCCGGCCCTGGTCGTGCGGACCCGGACCTCGGAGCACACCCTGCGCGGCGGCACCATCTACCGCATCGGGCGCGATCCCAAGGCCGACATCGTGGTGGAAGATTCGCGTGTCTCGTGGCAGCACGGCGTGCTGCGGCTCGACGGCACCACGTGGGTTCTCGAGGACGCCGGCAGCACCAACGGGACCTTCGTCGGACCGCAGCGCATCGACCGGTTCGCGGTCGCCGTGGACTGCGTCGTGCACCTGGGCAATCCCGACGACGGCCCGGTGCTGCGCTGCATGCCCCAGCCCGCCCCGGTCGCGCCCGCGCCCCGCCGCCCCGCTCCGCCAGCGCCCGTCAGCCCGCGCCCCGCCACCCGCCCCCCGCCAGCCCGAGCGCTCCGTCAGCCCGAGCCCCCCGCAGCCCAGTTGCCTCCCGAGCCGTGGGCCGCGGCCGCCGGAAGCCCGGCCATCCCCGCTGATCTGCTGCCCAGCGTCGACCGCCGCCCGACGTCCCGGATGCCGCTGCCGGTCAAGGCCCTGCGCATCGGCCGTGTCACGGACAACGACCTGGTCCTGCCCGACCTGGACGTGTCGCGGCACCACGCCGAACTGCGCAGGTCGCCCGCCGGGACCTACGAGATCGTCGATCTCGGCAGTCACAACGGCACGTTCGTCAATGGCCGGCAGGTGTCCTCCGCGGTGCTCAGCGAGTCGGACATCGTCAGCATCGGGCGGTCCACCCTCCGGCTGGCGGACGGCGAGCTGCGGCTGTTCGTCGATGACGGCGAGGTCACCTTCAGCGCCCAGGATCTGGTCGTGAAGGTCGGCGGCGGCAAGGTGCTGCTGAACAACGTCACGTTCCCGATCCCGGAGAAGAGCCTGGTCGGCGTCATCGGCCCGAGCGGCGCGGGCAAGTCGACCTTGCTCGGCGCGCTGACCGGGATGCGGCCCGCCGACACCGGCACCGTGCTGTACGACAACCGCGACCTGTACCGCAACTACGCCGAGCTACGGCACCGCATCGGCCTGGTCCCGCAGGAAAGCGTGCTGCACACCCAGCTGACCGCCCGCCGCGCGCTGCAGTATTCGGCGGAGCTGCGCTTCCCGGCCGATACCGGGGCGAACGAGCGGGACGCCCGGGTCGATGAGGTGATGTCCGAGCTCGGCCTGACCAAGCACGCCAACACGCGCGCGGACCGGCTGTCCGGCGGCCAGCTCAAGCGGGTCAACGTGGCGCAGGAACTGCTGACCAAGCCGTCCCTGCTGTTCCTCGACGAGCCGACCTCGGGCCTGGACCCCGGCCTGGACAAGTCCGTCATGGAGCAGATGCGCGACCTGGCTCACGATGGCCGAACGGTCATCGTCGTCACGCACAGCGTCGCCAACCTGGACACCTGCGACCGGCTGCTCGTCTTGGTCCCCGGCGGGAACATCGCCTACTACGGGCCGCCCGACGAAGGGCTCCAATACTTCGGCCTGACCGGCTGGGCCGAGGTGTTCCAGGCCTTCGAGCGCTACCCGGACCGGGACTGGGCCGCCGAGTACATCGGGTCGCCGGCGCACGCCCAGTACGTCCTGGGCCAGCGCCCCAAGTCGGCCCCCAAGGCCCCGGACGCCGGCGAGGTGCCCGACGCGGTGCCGCAGCCGCGCGGCGCGCTCCGGCAGATGGGCACGCTGACCCGCCGGTACGTCCGGGTAATCGCCGCCGACCGCGGCTACCTGCTGTTCATGGGCCTGCTGCCCATCATCCTCGGCGTGCTGATCCGCCTGGTCGGCTCCAGTCAGGGCCTGGCGGGCCCGCCCGGCACCAACCAGAACGCCAGCGAGACCCTGCTCCTGCTGGTCGTCTGCGCCTGCCTGGACGGCACCGCGAGCTCGGTCCGTGAGCTGGTCAAGGAACGGAGCATCTACATCAGGGAACGCGCGGCCGGTCTGTCCTCCGGCGCGTATCTCGCGTCCAAGCTGCTGGTCCTCGGCGTCATCGCGGTCGTGCAGTCGGTCGTCCTGGTCCTGCTCGGACTGGCCGGCCGGCCGATGCCGCCGCAGGGGTCGTTCCTCAAGAGCTTCCCGCTGCTGGAGATCCTGCTCGGCATCGCCGTGCTCGCCCTGGCCTCGATGTGCCTCGGCCTGCTGGTATCCGCCCTGGTCAGCACGTCGGAGAAGGCGATGCCGTTCCTGGTGCTGCTGACCATGATCCAGGTCATCCTGTCCGGCGGCGTGGTCGCGCTGGCCGGCAAGGCCGGGCTGAACCAGCTGTCCTGGATCTCCCCGTCCCGCTGGGGGTTCGGCGCGGTCGCCTCGACCGCGAACCTCAACGTGATCTCGCCTACCGCGGGCGGCAACTTCACCGACCCGATGTGGGCTCACACCGCCGGGACCTGGCTGCGCGACATGGGCGCCCAGGCCGGGCTGGCGGTCATCTTCGCCCTGCTCGCCTGGTTCCGCCTGCGCCGGCTCGGCCCTCGCCGCCGCCGCGGCTGACGGCACCGGCCGGGTGGACTCCTCAGCGCTTCGGGCGCGCGACCTGCTGCGGCGGTTCCCGCTGATCGACGGGCACAACGACCTGCCGTGGGAGCTGCGCGAACGCGGCCAGGTCAACCTGGCCGAGCCGGTCACCGGCACCCACACCGACCTGCCGCGGCTGGCGGCTGGCGGCGTCGGCGCCCAGTTCTGGTCGGTGTAGGTTCCGGCCTCACTGGCCGGTGACCGAGCCGTCGCCGCGGTGCTCGAGCAGATCGACCTGGCCCGCCGGATGATCGCGGCCTACCCCCAGGCCCTGGAGCTCGCGCTGACCGCCGACGACGTCGAGCGGATCTTCGCCGCCGGCCGGATCGCCTCGCTGCTCGGCGCCGAAGGCGGCCACGCGATCGCCGGTTCCCTCGGCGTGCTGCGCATGCTGTACGCGCTCGGCGTGCGGTACATGACCCTGACCCACAACGCCAACGTCGGCTGGGCCGACTCGGCCACCGACCAGAAGGCGGCGGGCGGCCTGACCGGCTTCGGCCGGGACGTGGTGCGCGAGATGCAGCGGCTGGGCATGCTGGTCGACCTGTCCCACGTCTCCCCGGACACCATGCATGACGCGCTGGACGTCGCCGCGGCCCCGGTGATCTTCTCGCACTCCTCGGCCCGAGCGGTCTGCGACAACCCGCGCAACGTGCCCGACGAGGTGCTGGCCCGGCTGCCTGGCAACGGCGGCGTGTGCATGGTGACGTTCGTGCCGGGCTTCGTGTCGCAGGAATGCTCGGACTGGCTGGCCGGCCTGCGGGCCGAGGTGGCCCGCCGCGGCCTGGACCCGAAGGACTTCGGGCAGATGTATCGCGTCAAGCCTGACTGGGAGGCCGCCCATCCGCCGCCGCGCGCCACCCTGGCCCAGGTCGCGGACCACATCGACCACGTCCGCCAGGTGGCCGGCGTCGGGCACGTCGGCCTTGGCGGCGATTTCGACGGAACGCCCGACGTCACCCTCGGCCTGGAAGACGTGTCCACCTACCCCGCCCTGTTCGCCGAGCTGCTGACCCGCAGCTGGACCGAGGCTGACTGCGCCGCCCTGGCCGGCGGCAACCTCCTGCGCGTCCTGCGCGCCGCCGAGTCGGCCGCCGCCAGGTGATGACGGTCAGGTGCTGGGCTGCGGCGGCCCGGATCCCACTTCGGTGGCATTGCTGACTCCGCTGCCGGTGGGTGTCACGTGAGCCGCGCCGGCCACCGGCCCAGTCTGCGGGCTGACGCCTAGCCCGGTCCCCGGGCTGACGTCTGGACCCGTCCCGGCGCGTTGAACGAGCCGGAAACTGCCTATTACCGTGAAAAGACAGCCGCCGCGCTGATGTCACCGGACCTTGCTATGATCCGAGCCGATGACCGCCAACCCTCAGCAACTCGCGGCGAGCACCGCCTCCATCGGCCCCGCCAGGCTCCGCGCGGCTGGCCCGCTGACCCTGCTGACCTGGCCCGCGCTGGACGCGTCCGGGGCGGTCGCGGCCGTCACGGCCCGGGAGGGCGGAGTCTCATCCGGGCCGTACGCGACGCTGAACCTGAGCCTGAGCGTCGGTGACGATCCCGCCCGGGTCCTGGAGAACCGGCGGCGGCTCGCGGCTGCCCTCGGCACTGACCCTCGGCGACTTCGTCTTCGCCCGCCAGGTGCATGGCGCCGGAGTCCGAGTCGTCCGCGCAGCGGACCGGGGGAGCGGCGCGTTCGGGATGGACGACGCGATCGCGGACACGGACGCGCTGGTCACCGCGACCCCCGGGGTGGTCCTGGCCATCTTGACCGCCGACTGTGTGCCGATCGTGCTGCACGACCCAGTGGCCGGCGTGCTGGCCTGCGTGCACGCAGGCTGGCGCGGCACCGTGGCCCGGGTGTGCGCCGCGGCCGTGGCCGTGATGGCCTCTCTCGGCTCCCGCCCCTCGGACATGATCGCTGGCCTCGGCCCGGCCGTCGCGCCCGCCCGCTACCAGGTCGGCGCGGACGTCCATGACGCGGTTACCCAGGCCTTCGGTCCCGCCGCGGGCGGCTTCATCCGCCCGGACCCCCAGGCCCCCGGCCGCTGGCTGCTTGACCTGTGGGCCGCCAACCGTCACGCGCTCCGGGAGGCAGGCCTCCCCGGCTCGCAGATCCACGGCACCGACGTCCCCACCGGCCCGACCGGCACTGGCGACCCCGGCTACTTCTTCAGTGACCGCATGGCCCGCCCGTGCGGCCGCCTGGCCCTGGTCGCGAGCCTCAGACCACCAGGCCCCAAGTAACCGAGCGCCCCGGATGGCCCAGGCTGGCCGGGGCCAGTTCACAACCCGGTAGCGACAAACCCGGTAGCGACAGACGCTCAAGCGCAGTGGCGGTCGCTGACCGCCGACCGCAGTGGCGGTCGGCGGTCCGCAGTCAGCCGTCGAAGCCAGTAGCGCCGTCTGTCTGCTCGCGGAGGATGTCGGCGTGGCCGACGTGCCGGGCTGATTCTTCGATCATGTGCACGTAGATCCACCGCAGCGAGACCTGCCCCATCCGCGAGTGCGGAACGCAATCGTCGAGCGAGAAGCCCGACGCGGCCTCGCGCGAGGCCGCACATGCTCGCTCGTACCCGGCGAGCAGGCTCTCGGCCGTGTCGTCGCTGCTCAGTGTCCAGCTGTCATCTTGCGGCGGTTCGTCCGGATCATCCTCGCAGCGCCCGGCCAGCACCACCTGAAACCATTCCCGCTCGACCCCGGCCAGGTGCTTCACCAGGCCACCGAGCGTGGTCTGAGACGGAACATGCCGCTGCCGAAGCTGCTGATCAGAAAGACCGTTCAGCTTGCGCTTCAGTATGTCCCGGTACAGATCAAGGAATGCCTCCAGCACCTGTCGTTCCCCGCTGGTGCTTACCAGCTCATCAGGCGCAAGCGGCGGAACAGGGCTGGGCGGGGCCATGCCCGGATGGTATCGCCGGCGCCGGTCACCGTGCCCTGCGCAGGATTTCCGGCCCACCCACGCCGCCGCTGCCGTGAGCTGTCATAGCTCTTAGATTGCGTACTGCGTGGGTGTGGTGATGTAGGTGCGCCCAGCGGGGGTGTGCCAGATCAGGACGCCTGGTTCGGGTTGTTCCAGCTGCCATCCTTCGGCCTGCTTACACCGATGATGGTGCCGGCATAGCGGGGCGAGGTCGCATTCGCAGGTCAGTCCGCCGTGGTCCCAGGCGATGGTGTGGTCCACGTCGCACCGGGCGGCGGGCCGCCCGCAGCCGGGTGCGGTGCACCGGGCGTTGCGGGCGCGGACCAGGTGCCGGAGTTTGCGGCTGGGCCGGTACGCCAGCCTCGGCCTGGCGGTGGTCGCAGCGGCCGCGGGTGATCGGGGTCATCGTGATGCGCAGCCCGCTGATCCAGTCCTGCGGCCGGGTTCCGGGTGGCGGCGGGTCGGGCCCCGGGCCAGGTCCGGGAGTGCCGCCCGGGCCGGGGCCGGGGGCAGCGCCGGGGCCGGGGGGCGGGGGGTGCCTTCCGGGTGCGCAGCCGTGGGCGGCGGCGGTGCCGTCGGGGTGCAGCGCGGTGACGCACCACCGGGTGCGCGGGTCCCGGGCGGCCGCGGCGGCCAGGTCCCGGGCGTCGGCCGCGTCGACGGTGCCGTACCCGCCGACCTCGGCCGGGGTGGCGGACTGGCCGGTCAGCGTGGACCACGCCACGGTGATGGTGACCAGCGCGGCCAGGCTCGGCCCGGCATCCGCGCCGGGCCGGCCGCCTGGGCCGCTCCCGCCCGGGCCGCCCGCAGGACCGCGGCCTGGACCGCTCCCGCCGGGGCCGCCCGCAGGACCGCCGCCACCCGGGCCGTCACCGTTTCCGCCCGGGCCGGTGTCATCGGGGCCGGCCCGGCCGGCGTCCCTGCCGCCTCGGGGGCGGCCGCGGCGAGACGGGTGTGCCGCTCTTGCAGCAAATCGAGGTAGGCGCGGACGCGGAGTTCCTCCAGGGTGCCGGGGATCCCGGCGGCGCGCAGGTCCAGCGCCCGCTGCTCCACATGCTGCCACGACGCGAGCACCTCAGCCGACGGCAGTTCCCGGGCGATCATCCCGGCGTTCCCGGACGGCTCCCGGAACGTCCGCACATGCGCATCACGCCGCCCGGCCTCCTTCCGCCGCGCCGCCGCCTCCGGATCCAGCTCCAGGACCATCCGGTGCGCGACTGAGCGGAGCTTCCCGAACGTCAGCGCCCCCGCCGTCTCCGCCAGCACCGCATCCGCGGCGGCGGCGTCCTCGGCGGACAGGATCTGGGTTTCCTCTTCGATGATCCGCAGCTGCACCGGATGCAGCAGGCCGGCGAACAGCGCGGCCAGGCACCGCGGCAGCCGCCCGGTCACGGCCGTGGCGTAGTCCAGCTGCACCGCCGCGGACCGGGACGTCAGGTGCAGCTCGCAGGCCAGCTGATCGGCGGCGAACTCGGCCCCGGCGACCTCACCGCCCCACCGGGCCGCGAACTCCGCGACCGCGGTCAGCGCGTACCACGCGACCCGGGATTCCAGCCGCCGGACCGCGGCGATGACCCCGATCAGCTGGTCATCGGACAGCGTGCCCACCCCCGGCCCGTCCGGGCCGGTGACCGCGTCGATGATGGTGGCCAGCAGCGGATCCGGCGGCATCTCCGCCGGCCGGCCCGGACTGCGCGAACCGGTCCGCGTCAAACGACCCGGCGGGCACGGACAAGAACAGGCCCTGCGTCCCGGCGTCCGGGTAGACGGCGCCGGGCTGGCCGATACCGGGAAGGTCGGGTTCCGGCCACTCGGGCGGCGGGTAGTCGTCGGGTTCCTGGCCGTCGCCAGGGTCGCCGCTGTCGTCGGCTGGGTTAGTGGATGGGTCCGGGAGCATGGGCCACGCTCCGTTCGGAAGGAAAGAGCTGGAATCACCCCGTCACTGTCAGTTTACCATGTTCATGCTGTAGAGAGACATATTTACGAACATATTTTTGATATATTTCCTCCCCGGTGAGAGGAGAACGCCGGACCGGTACGCGCGCTTCCGCCACCGGGATCACCGCCGCTTCCGGCAGCCGTATCGCTCCCGCGGCAAGGCGACCATATTTCGCACGAGGAAGGTCCTAGCATCAGGGCCCGTTCCGTATGCTCGTGGCTACGTGTCAATCGTGACCGTGGCCTCGATCGTGAGCCGACATGCTGGACTGGCCGGATGGTTGGGGGATTTATCCGAGATGGCGCTTCCCGGCGGGCTGCCGCAACGCGGGCGGGTATTCCGCTACGAGTCCTGGGCGGCCGACGCGGAGACCGGGACGCTGACCTGTCGTTATTCGCTGGACGGCCGGGAATTCACGGAACGGGTCACCCTGCCGCCCGGGCCGCGGTGGCGAACCGGCGCCGCCCGGGCCGCCGCGCGCCTGGTGTTCCTGCTGGCGGGTGTGTCCTACTACAAGACCGCGGCACCGCCGGTCATTGACCTGGGCCAGACCGCGCTGACCGACGCTGAGCTGACCCTCCTCCGCGAGTTCTACCTTCAGGGCCTGGGCGAGTTCGCCTACCGCAACACCCTGGACCTCACGTCCCTGCGCATCGAGGCCGACCGTGCCGATCCACGAGCCACCGGGCAAGAAAAGCCAGCACAGCCCGCGGCCGGCGGCCGCCCGCTGGTGCCGTTCGGCGGCGGGATCGACTCGATCGTGGTGACGGAGCACGTGCGCCGGATCAGCGACGCCGCGCTGTTTATCATGAGCAGGCCCGCCGATCGGTTCGCGGCCATCGAGGAGCCGGCCGCGGTCACCGGGCTGCCCGTGGTGCGAGCCGAGCGGGAGATCGATCCGCAGCTGCTCCGCTCGGCCGAGCTCGGCTTCCTCAACGGCCACGTGCCGGTGACCGGGATCCTGTCCGCGATCGCGGTGCTGGCTGCCGTGCTCACCAGCCGGGACGCGGTGGTGATGTCGAACGAGTGGTCGGCATCCATCCCCACTCTGCAGTACCAGGGCCGCCCGGTGAACCACCAGTACTCCAAGAGCGCCGGCTTCGAGGCGGCCTTCCGTCAGGTCCTGGCCGACGCCGGCGCCGAGACCGCACAGCCGGGACCTCGATGCCGGAGTACTTCTCCTGGCTGAGGGACCGGACCGAGCTGTGGGTCGGCCGGGAGTTCGCCGCCCTCGAGCGGTACCACGCGTCGTTCCGGAGCTGCAACAAGGCGTTCTACGCCGACCCGGCCCGCCGCCTGGACCACTGGTGCGGGCAGTGCGACAAATGCTGCTTCATCGACCTGATCCTCGCGCCGTTCCTGCCCGCCGAAGCACTAAAGAGGATCTTCACCCAGACCGCCGAGCCGCTGGCGGATCCGGAGCTGGCCGGGAAGTTCCGGGCCCTGCTCGGCGCGGGCGCCAAGCCGTTCGAGTGCGTCGGCGAGGTCAATGAGTGCCGGGCCGCGGTCCTGCTCGCCGCGCGGCGGGAGGACCGGGCCGGCGACCGGCTGCTGCAGGACCTGGCCGCCGAGGTGGCCAGCTGGCCCGACGCGCCGTCGGACGCGGACGCCGCCGCCATGCTGCATCCCGTCGGCGAGAACTTCGTCCCGGCCAGATACCGATGACCGGTCCCCGGCCGAAACTCTCCTGGTCCGACCTGCCCGGCGCCCGGGTCGGGGTCTGGGGCCTGGGCCGCGAGGGCCACGCCAACGTGCGCAAGCTGCAGTCCCTCGGGGTTGAGCCCGTTCTGGTCGACGACCGCCCGGCCAGTGCCGGCGTGCTTGCCACCAGCGACGGCGGGCTGGTCGCCCTCGAGCACTGCGACGTGGTGGTCAAGACGCCTGGCCTGAGCCGCTACCGGCCCGAGGCCGCCCGCCTGTCCGGGCTGGGCATCCCGGTGGTGGGCGGCCTCGGCCTGTGGCTCGCCGAACAGGACCCGCGAAAGGTCTTGTGCGTGACCGGCACCAAGGGCAAGAGCACGACCGCGTCCGTCACCGGGCATCTGCTGACCGGGCTGGGTTACAAGTGCCTGGTCGCAGGCAACATCGGCGTGGTGCCCTACGACCCAGCCGAGGAACGGGACTTCGACTACTGGGTCATCGAGGTGTCCAGCTACCAGGCCACCGACCTGCCGTGCACGCCACCGGTGACGGCCGTGACCTCACTGCACCCCGACCACCTCGACTGGCACGGGGGAGTGGAGCGGTACTACCGGGACAAGCTGTCGATGTGCTCTCAGCCGGGCGCCGACCTGACCGTGGCCAACGGCGACAGCGAACTGCTCAGACAGCACGAGAAACTGCTCGGCCCGCGGGTGCAGTGGGTGTCGCAAGACGACGAGCCCGCCGCGGGCTGGATGGAGCCCCTCGGGCTGCTCGGCCGGCACAACCGGCGCAACGCGCTGATCGCCCGCCGGTGCCTGGCCGCCCTCGGCGTGCCCGGCGCCGGCGACGACCGGAAACTTACCGCCGCCGCCCAGGGCTACCAGCACCTGCCCAGCCGGCTGGCGTCGATCGGGACCATCGACGGGGTCACCTTCGTCGACGACGGCCTGTCCACCAACGTGCTGCCCACCCTGGCCGCGCTGGAGGCGTTCACCGGCCGCCGGATCGCGCTCATCGTGGGCGGCCACGACCGCGGCATCGACTACGCGCCGCTGGCCGCGGGCCTGGCGGCGCGGGCCGAGCCGACCCTGGTGCTCACCCTCCCGGACAGCGGACCCCGCATCCACGCCGAGGTCGAGCGCGCGGCCCCGGGAGCCGCCGTGACGGACTGCCCGGGCCTGGACGTTGCGGTCGAGGCGGGTTTCCGGTGGGCCCGGCCGGACGGGGTGGTGCTGCTGTCCCCGGCCGCGCCGAGCTTCGGCCAGTACCGCGACTACCGCGACCGAAGCGAGGCCTTCGCCCGGGCCGTGCGCGCGCTGTCCTAACCCGCGGCCACCCACCCCGGTCACCGCAATCACGGACCACACGGACCAAGCACATCGGTCACGGACCGTCAGGGGGTCACGGCCCGCACGCCGGTCACGGCCCGCAGCCCCGCCGGCAGCTCCTCGGCGCCGAACGAGGACCCCACGGTCGCCGTCACTCCGTGCGCCGCGAGCAAAGCCGGGATCGCGGACGTATCGACGAGCACATTGCGATGACGCTCGTGGCCGCGCCGCCACGCGCCGGCGCCGCCGGGGCCGTCGGAGACGAACGTGGTGATGTCCCGGACGAACAAATCTGGCGCCGGGGTCGAGAACTCGGTGATGACGGCCCAGTCCGGGCCGACCCGCCCGAAGTTCTCCGCGCCCGCGCGGATCCGGCCCCACTCCAGGTCGCAGACGTCGATGGCCAGCACCCCGCCCGGCCGCAGCGCCCCGGCCATGCGGACCAGGGCGCGGTCGATGGCTGCGGCGTCCGGCAGGTAGCTGATCACGTGCCCGACCGAGACGATCGCGTCCGCGGCCGGCAGCGGATCATCGGGCAGCACGAGCTGCCGCAGGTCCGCGTCCGCGCCGAGCTCGCTGCGGGCCTGCGAGAGCATCGCCGCCGACGCGTCGGTGGCCATGACCTGGTGGCCGGCGGCCAGCAGGTGCCGGGTCAGCGCGCCGGCCCCGCAGCCGAGCTCGAGCACCAGCCCGCCACGTACCGGGGCCAGCAACTCCAGGATGCCGGGCGCGCAGTTATCCCCGTGCTGGCTGTAGCCGAGGGCGTGCACCAGGGCGAGATCGTGCTGGTAATACTCCATGGTCAGTCGGTCACCACCAAGCCGAGATGGCGGGCGAGGAACGGGGCGAGGGCGACGAGCTGAACGCTGTCGATCCGGGCGCCGCGCAGCGACTCGTAGCCGGCCGCGATGCCCAGCGAAGCGCCGCGCAGGTCTACCTCCGTGCATGTCACCTTCGTGAAGTCCACGTCGGCCAGGGTGCAGCCGGCGAAGCTGACCCGCAGCAGCGTGGCGCCGCCGAAATCGACATCGCGCAGCACGCAGTCCTCGAAGGCCACGTCGGTGAGCACGGCGCTGCGGAAGTTCACCGAGTCGAGCTTGGCGTCGCGGACCCTCACCCGGCGCGCGGCACTGGCGAAGGCCTGCACCCCGGCCAGTACGCAGTCGGTCAGGACCGCGTCTTGCCAGCCGGTTTCGGCCAGGTCGGTGGCCACGAACCGGACCTGGGACAGGGTGACATCGGTAAACCTGCTTTTACGCAGCCGGCCGCCGCCGAACGACACGCCGGTGAACTCGCAGTCCAGAAAGTGGCACCCGCCCGCGGCGGCCGCATCGAACGCGGCCTCGGCGAAACGCAGGCCCTCGTAGTCCTCGTCCGGCTCGAGATCCCCCTCGAATCCGATGCGTCCGGCCATGCGGCCGACTGTACCCGCCGCGCGGTAGGGTTTGCTGGTGCCGATCTACGCCCTGGGCGAGGCCGAGCCGGACATCGACGAGGCCGCCTTCGTCCATCCCGACGCCGTCGTCATCGGCCGGGTGCGTATCGGCCCGGAGGCGTCGGTGTGGCCGTGCGCGGTGCTGCGGGGCGACCACGGCTGGATGGAGATCGGGGCGCGGACCTCGATCCAGGACGGGACCGTGATCCACTGCACCCGCGAGTGGCCGACGTTCATCGGCCGTGAATGCGTGGTCGGCCACAACGCCCACCTGGAAGGCTGCGTGGTCCAGGACAGGTGCCTCATCGGCTCCGGGTCGGTCGTCCTGAACCGGGCCCTGGTCCAGGCCGGCGCGATCGTGGCTGCGTCCGCCCTGATCCCGGAGGGCTTCGAGGTCCCGCCGGGCGCCTTGGCCGCCGGCGTTCCGGCCACCATCAAGCGGACCGGCGTGTCCGGCGAGATCGCCGCCAGCGCCGTGCAGACCTACCTGGAATCCGCCCGCAGGTACCGCTCCGAACTGCGGCTCCTGAGCCCCTGAGCTGCGGCGGGCCCCCAGCCTGTCGGCGTGGCGGCCGGATCGACAAGCACGCTGACGTACTATCAAAAGCGTCGTCGTCATCCATGGTCTCGGTTGCGTCGAAACTAGCTGGCAGCAGTACACGTTGGTTTGATACCGGCACCCTAGTGAAGACAGAGCACTGTGGACCTGGATGTAAATTACGCGACTACCCTTGTGGCTGCGCTGCTGCTGGGTGTCGGGTTCGTCCTCCAGCAGTACTCCGCCGAGCAGGAGCCCGAGTCACGTTTCCTCCGGTTCCGCATCCTGACCGACCTGCTGCGCAAGCCCCGGTGGGTGCTCGGCATCGGCTGCATGATCGCGGGCTACCTGGTCGCCGCCTGGTCGATCGACCACCTCGAGCTGACCCTGGTCGAGCCGCTGCTGACCACGTACCTGGTCTGGGCCCTGGTGCTGGCCGTGCCGCTGTCCCGGCAGAAGGTCAAGGTCACCGAGGTGGTCGGCGCCCTGATCTTGATCGCCGGTGTCGCCCTGGTGTCCGCGTCCCGGTCCATCACGCCCATCGGCCTGGACTTCGGGTCGTTCTCGCACTGGTACGCGGCGGCGATCATCGCGGGCGTCGCGTTCGTCGCCGTGGTGATCGGACATCGCCGGTCGGGGCAGGTGCGGGCCACCCTCACCGGTCTCGGGGCCGGCCTGGTGTTCGGTATCCAGGACGCGCTGACCAGGCAGACACTGGAAAGCCTGCAGGGCACCTCCTGGACCGTGCTGTTCACCACCTGGTCGGCCTACGCCCTGGTCGGCGCGGGCATCGTCGGCATCTGGCTGATGCAGAACGCGTTCAGCGCGGCGCCGCTGCACGCCTCGCTGCCCGCCATCGCGGCCGGCGAGCCGCTGGCCGGGATCGCGCTGGGGATCGTCGTGTTCGGCGACCGGGTTGAGATCACGCCCGGCCTGCTCGCCATCGAGGCGAGCGGGATCGCCCTGCTGGTCGTCGGGGTGATCGCGGTCGCGCGCTCGACGGCCTTCAGCGGACTGCGCAAGATCACCGACGTGATCAAGCCGGATGCCGTGGCCGCCAACGACGCGCCCGTGCCGGACGTTCAGGACCCCCCGGGTTCGCCCAACGGCCGGGTGCCGCGCCGCAAGTCCGCGGAGCGCCCGCCCGCCGGAGCGTTCTCCGCCGTCCCGGCCGACGGCGTGCTGCGCGACGGCCCCGTGGCCCGGCGGTTCTTCCGCCACGCGCACCGGCAGCGCCTTCACGATTCCCCGTCCGGTGACGGCCGCTGAGCCCGGTCAGATAGCCCCTGGCCGCTCTAGCTGGAAGAGCCGTAGGTGATCGGCACGTTGATGACCTGCGCCTTCCCCCACGCGCCCGCGCCCAGGCGCCAGACGGTGAGGTCCGACCCCGACACGGCCAGCGCGTCGTACCCCGATCCGGGCCCCGGCGCCAGCGTCGCGGTGCCCGGCGGGACGGCGGGCAGCGCCCGCCACGCCTGGCCCGGCCCGGCGATGGTCTCGGCGCGGCTCCCGCCCGCCAGCACCCAGAGGCTCCCGGACGGCCCGAACCCCGACGCCGTCACCCCGCCCACTCCGACCGGCGCGGACACCGTCCAGCGCCCCCCGTGCGACCAGGCCGCCAGCAGGTCGGTCCCGGCCGCCAGCAGCGCCGCATTGCCGCCCGGCACGGCGGCCAGCCCCAGCACCTGCACCTGATCCCCGCCGAACCCGGCGGGCAGCGCCGGCCCCGCCGCCCGCCAGCTGCCGCCGGCCTCAGCGAAGATCCCGGCCACACCCCGCCGCACGCAGCTTCCCGCCGCCATCGGGACACTATCTGGGCCGAACGACACCGCGTTCACCGCCACTAGCCCGCACCCGCGTCCCGGCGTCGTCGCGGCCAGTGCGGACAGCGTGCTCAGCCGCGACCAGTGCCCGGCGGCCGCCGCCCCGGCGGTCGGGGCCGAGGAGATGCCGCCGTCGCTCAGCAGGGCCATCCGCTGCCCTGACGGCGCGACGGCCAGCGCGTCAGGGACGTCGGCCAGGGCCGCGTCGAGCAGGCCCGGCGTCCAGGTCTGGCCCGCGTTGCTGCTGGTGGCGAGCGGCGAGAAGGCCAGCGCCTGGCTGGGCCGGAAGCCGACCACCAGCGAGGTGCCGTCCGCGTCGCCCGCGGCGACCAGGCCGCCGTTGTCGGCCACGCCTTCCGGGGTGGCCAGGGACCAGCGGCTGGCGCCCGCGGGCCGGATGAACAGCTGCCAGAAGTTGTTCTGCGACGCGGCCGACCCGCCCATGACCGCGACCGCCCAGGTGCCCTGCGCGGTGACCAGCGAGGTGGCCAGCGGCGCGGTCTCGACCTGGAGGGCAGGCGCCCGCTGCGGGGCGGTCTGGGTGCCGCAGCCCGCGGCCAGCGCGATCAGGCCCGCGCCCGCCACGGCCACGGCCGCGCCCCGCCAGCTCACGGCGCTGCGCCTCATGAGCGGGCCTTCATGTGCTGCTCGTCATGAGCTGGCCGGTCACGAGCTGGCCCATGCCTGGTGCGCGTACTGGCTGAGCAGCACGGAGAACGAGGACTGGGTGCTGGCTGTGCCCGGCCCGGGGTCGGCGTCCACCTCGTGGCGGATCTGCCCGGTCCGGTCGATGACCACGGCCAGGTCGTTGTGCGCCGACATCGCGCCCGCGGGCAAATTCTCCACGGTGATCCCGTACTGCTCCCACACGTGGCTGAGCTGGCTGAGCGATCCGGTCAGGTACAGCCAGTTGGGGACGGTGTTCAGTCCTTCCTCGCGGTCGAAGGCCTGGGTGAACGTGGTGGACCGGTAGGTCGGGTTGGCCACCACGGCGACCAGCTCGACGTCCTTGTCCGTGGTCCCGAGCAGCACCCCGGCCTCCTTCATCTCGGCTCCGATGATCGGGCAGTCGGTGGTGCACACCGGGTCGAGGAACGTCAGCAGCACGACCTTGCCGCGCAGGCCGGCCAGCGAGACCGGCTGGCCGTTCTGGTCGGTGAGCGAGAAGCCGGGCGCCGGGACGTCCATCGGGGCGGTGTCGCCCCCGATGGCCTCGGCCAGGATCGGGTCCGCGGTCCGGTTCGCCGCTGCCGCGGCCATCGGAACCGCCCCGATACCGATGACGGCCAGCGCCGCGACCGCCGCCGCCGACCTGGCGCTGGCCGACCTGATCGCCGTCCCCGCTGTTCTCGGCGCCAGCGGCCGCAGCCGCTCACGCCACCCACGGCCCGGCGCCCCCAGGGTTCCGGCCGCCGGCTCGGTCGCCGTTGTCTCTGGGGCCGGGCCGGGGCCTGGGCCGGCGCCGGGGCCGGTGTCAGGGCCAGGTAGCCCGCGAACATCAGCAAGATCCAGGGGATCATGCTGTTCGGGTCGGTGCCGAGCCCGCCGAGGAAGCCCAGGTCCTGCACCAGCAGCCAGTCCGCGAGGCAGAACGCCAGGCCGAACCACACGGCGTAGCGGACCAGCCGGGGCCTGCCGGTCAGGAAGATCGCGCCCATCGCCGCGAGCGCGATCACCACCACCAGGTTGACCGCGAAGCCGTTGCTCGCGGCGAACGAGCCGAAGCCGGCCACCAGGGCGGACAGGAAGTGCGGCTGCGAGGTGCCGGCCATCTGCTGGACCATGCCGGCCAGCGTGCCGGGCTGGCCATGGCCGGGGCCCGACCAGAAGCCACGGCCCGGCCAGGCCTGCAGCACCGCCATGCCCAGGAAGAACACGCCCATCCCGGCCAGCAGCAGCCGCCCCAGCCGCGGGCCGCGCCAGGCGTCCTCGGGCAGCGCCACGAGCCCTCCGGCGACCACGTAGATGGCCACGGCCCCGGGCGCCCCGGTCAGCCAGCTCAGGCCCGGCGCGAAGATCCCGCCAAACGACTCCCCGAACACCCACACGACGAGCCCCCAGGCCACGGCGGCCAGCCCCGCGAGCCTGGACCACGTGCCGTGCGCCGCGACCAGCAGCCAGATGCCGATGCCGACCTGGATCCACACCGAGGCCGCACCGGCCGTGATGGGATGGTAGGACCAGATGGTCCCGCCCCAGTTGACCAGGTGCTGGACCCAGGACGGCGAGGCCGACGCGGCCGGCTCGATGACCTGCGAGGCCAGTCCGGCCGCCATCTTGGGCTGCGCCTGCAAGATCCCGTCCAGGATCCAGATCAGGCCGAACCCGACCCGCAGTACCATCCGCCCCCGGGCCTCACGGGGCTCACGGGGCTCGCCGGGCTCACCGGGCTCGCCGGGGCGCAGCGTCCCCGCCGTAGCGGGCCGCCACACCCGCACCGTGGCCCACAGCAGGCCGAGGAACGTGATGATGAGCAGCGCGATCAAGCCTTGGTGCAGCAGCGCGGACCTGAACGCGGCGACCAGCGTGGGGTCAGCCGGGCTCAGGCCTGAGTTCATGCCGGGCACGGATACCCGTTCCTCTCGTCATCGGCCAGGCCCAGAGTGCCTTCAGCGTAGTGCGCGCGAACTCAGCTGCGCTGGCGCTCGGGCAGTCCCCAGGCCGCCACGGCGAAGAAGGTCAGCCCGAACAGCACGAACGTGAGCACGTGCACGCTGGTGCAGTACAGGCAGATGCTGCCGATGAGGAACAGCTCGGCGTACAGCAGGTAGATCACGAAGCCGATGCCGACCACCACCGACGCCAGCCGGATCAGGGCGACCTCGCGCCGGCGCCACTGCCACTGCCAGGCCCACGGGCTCATCATTGCCACCGCGAACACGTAGAAGGCCAGCCCGAGCACGGCCACCGGGATCCCGAACGCGTACGACTGCGGGCTGGTCGTGACCTTGGTGCAGTTCACCAGCCCGCTTTCCGAGCACCCGATCAGCGCCGACTCGGTGAAGTGCGCGATCGTCAGGTAGATCGAGACGCCCAGCCCGGCCAGCGCCACGGCGAAGGTGACGATCTGCAGCCACAGCGGGACCGTGCCGCTGGCCGGTGCCCCGAGCGCCGCCTCAGCCTCGACCGCCGTCCCGCGCGGCCCGCGCCGATCCGCTGCGGCCTGCGGCCGGCCGGTCGGCTTGACCGCCGTCGCGCCGCCCCGCGCCGCCACCGCCGTGCCGTTCCGTCCGCCGGCCTGGGCGCCGGGGTTTCGCTGCGTTCGCGCGTTCCGTGCGCGGCTCGACTTCGACGCTGTCATCCGGGCTTCGCCTCCGGCCTGTCAGGGGCTGCTGGCAGATTGTATCGCGCTCGTTACGCTAGAACCTCAGCGCTGAGCGGACCTTAGAGCTGGCTCTCGAGTGACTGAACGGCCGGGGTGCACGCGCTGGCCGGCTGGTTGCCCGTCATCTTGCAGATCGCCGCGGTGAAGTAGTTGGCGGTCCCGTCGATGGCCTTGCCCGCGGTGCTGTTCGGGTTGTGCAGGGCGGTGGCGATCGTGCTCCAGGTGAGCCCGGACAGCGCGCTGTTGGAGTAGCTCACCCCGATGCTCACGTACTTGTTGCCGAAGTCGAGGAACGGTATCGCCCCGGCCTCCGACGAGTCGATGTAGGGCGGGGCGTCGTACTTGGTGATCAGTGCCTGCTGGGCCGCGGTGGGGCTCTGCAGGTTGGTGTAGGTGCCGGTGGAGGTGTCCGGGATGTTGGTCTGGAGCTCGACGGAAGTGAAGTTCAGGTACGGGCTGGTGTACTTGGCGTTGGCGAACGTGAAGGTGGGCGTGTTCGGGAAGGGCTCCTGTGTGCCGGCCCCGTTCGTGATGCCCGAGTGCACGGTGGCCAGGCCGGAGAACGTGCCGAACCGGCTCAGCGCCACGATCATGGCCCAGCGGTTGGCCGCGCAGTACGGGCAGTACTCGGCGCCGATGTACAGCAGCTCGGGCTTGCCGCCCGAGGTCAGCGGCGCGGGGTTCCCGGTGATGCTCTGGACCTTCCCGTTGAACGTGCCCGCCCCGACCGCGTTCAGCGTGCTCGCGGGCACCGAGGTGGTGGTGTTCACCAGCGAGGTCAGGGCGCTGCCGGTGGGGCCGTTCGCCGAGGTCGAGGCCGCCGCGACCGTCGGCTTGTTGTTCAGCTTGACGACGATGAGGGCCAGCACGACCGCCAGCACCACGACCACGGAGCCCCCCGCGATCAGGATCCGCCTGCGCTGCTCGGACCGCCGTGCCGCCTCGCGCTGCGCGGCGAGCTTCTCCCGCCGGCTTGACTCGACCTTCGTCCTGCTTGCCTTGCCCATGCTCGGTTCGTCCAACCCCTACGTCAGCCAGCGGCGCCTGGCCCGCGCCCGCCGGTCCCGTGCCTGCGTCAGCGCAGGAGCACCCCGCTCAGCGGGTGCCGCGCTCCATCGTAGGCGGTCAGGCGCGCTTTCGCGTCCCAGTGATGCGACTGACAGCAAACCGTCAGCGAGCCTTCAGCCAGCCGCCCGGGCAGGCTAGTCCTTGGGCCACGCGAACACCGGGCCCCGGGTACGCAACCGTCACCCGGGAACCGACCGGCACGGGATGGCCGCCCGCCAGCCGCGCGATGACGGGCGTGCTGTCGGCGTCGTGCTCGGGCCGCAGGTGCACCACGACATCGTGGCCGTGGTAGTCCTGCGAGATCACCCGGGCCGTGACGCCGCCCTCGTCCGGCCCCACGTCGATCGGCCCGACGTCGATCGGCCCGACGTCAATCTGCCCAATGTCAATCTGCTCTGGCCGGATCAGGACGGTGACCTTGCCGTCGGCCACCGCCACGGCCGCGGCTGGATCGACCCGCAGGGCGCCCAGCGAGGTGTCAACGACCCCCCCGGCCAGCACGCCATCGAGGAGGTTCGCCTCTCCGATGAAGCTGGCCAGCTCGGCGTCGGCCGGCCGGGCGTACAGCTCTTCGGGCGTCGCGTACTGCGCGATCCTCCCGCCGCGCAGCGCCGCGACCCGGTCGGCCACCGACAGCGCCTCGTCCTGGTCGTGCGTCACCAGCACCGCCGTGGTGCCGGCCCGGCGGAAGATCTCCTGTACATCGGCGCGGACGCTGGCCCGCAGGTGCGCGTCCAGCGAGGCGAACGGTTCGTCGAGCAGCACCACCGTCGGCTCGATGGCCAGCGCTCGGGCCAGCGCCACCCGCTGCTGCTGGCCGCCGGACAGCTGATGCGGATACCGCTGGCCGAGCCCGCCGAGGCCCACCGCCTCCAGCATGCTCGCCACCTTGCCGCCCCGCCGCTCCCGGGCGGGCAGCCCGAAACCGACGTTGGCCGCCACCGTCAGATGCGGGAACAGGCTGCCTTCCTGGGGGACGTACCCGATACGGCGCCGTTCCGGCGCGACGTAGACGCCCGGGCCGTCGACCAGCCGTTCGCCGATCCTGACCAGGCCGGCGTCCGCTCGCTCGAAGCCGGCCAGCACCCGCAGCAGGGTGGTCTTCCCGCTGCCGGACGGGCCGAGGATCGCCGTCAGCGATCCGGCCGGCACCTCGAGGTCCACGCCCGTCAGGACCTGATGCGAGCCGAAGGCCTTGTCCAGGCCGGAGACCGTCACGTGCCGCATGCCGTCATCCTTGCGCCTGCCCCCGGTGAGTGAAAAACCGGCCCAGGACATAGCTCGGTACGGCGGCGACGATGATCATCACCAGCGCGAACGGCGCGGCCTGGCTGTAGGACAGGTTTGACTCATACGCCCAGAACTGCGTGGCCAGCGTCTGCGTCCCGGTCGGGATCAGCAGCAAGGTGGCCGTGAGCTCGGTGACCGCGGACAGGAAGACCAGGCAGAACGCGGCGACCAGGCCCGGGCCGGCCAGCCGCAGCGTGACCCGGGCCAGCACCTGCAGCCTGGGCCGGCCCAGCGACCTGGCTATCTCGTCGAGGCTGGCCGGCGCCCTGGCCAGCGACGCCTTGACCCCGACCAGCGCCAGCGGGAAGAACATGATCGCGTAACACGCGATGAGCAGCATGGACGACCCGTAGCCGAACCCGGCCGCGTAGCGCTCGGTGAAGTAAGACAAGGCGAACGCGATGACCACGCCGGGCATGCCCAGCACCAGGTAGGTGCTGCGCTCGAGGAAATGCCGCATCCGCCCGCTGTGCCGGACGGCCAGCATGGCCACCGGGATGGCCATGACCGTGGCCAGGGCGGCGGCTGTGCCACCGTACGCCGCCGTGTGCCCGGCGGCGTCGAGCAGGGAGACGTTGGCTCCGCCCGACAGCGCCGGGGGCAGGCCGTCGGCCATCCAGTACAGGGCGGCCGCGACCGGGACGCCCAGGGCGAGCAGCACGAGCACGGCGAACAGGCCTGCCGTCGGCCAGCGCGCCCAGCCCAGCCGCTGGGGCGGGATCATCCGCGGGGCCATCGGCCCCGCCCTGCTCACCCGGCCCCGGCCGCGGACCGCGCCTTCCCCGGCCAGCACCAGCATGCTGAGCAGGACGAGCACCAGGGACAGCGCGCATGAGGCGGCGAGGCTGTACCCGTTGAACTCGGTGAAGATCTCGGTGGTGAACGTCTGGTAGCCGACGATCTCGAATGCCCCGTACTCGGCCAGTATGACCAGCGCGACCAGCAGGCACCCGCCGCCGATGGCGGCCTTGGCCTGACCGAGCGTGATCCGGGCGAAGGTCCGGACCTGGCCTGCCCCCAGGCTCCGGGCGACCTCCTCCTGGCCGGGATCCGCGCTGCGCAAGCTGGCCGTCACCGGCAGGTACACCAGCGGGTACACGGCCAGGGTCATCACGATCACCGCGCCGAGGAAACCGTGCGCCCAGGTCCACAGGGAGCTCCAGCCGAAGCTCACCACGAAGTCGGGGATGGCCAGCGGCACCACCACCAGCACGGCCCACACCCGGCGGCCCGGCAGGTTGGTCCGCTCGACGCACCACGCGGCGGCCGTCCCGATCACCGCGCACGCCAGCGTGACCACCACCGTGAGCCGGACGGTGTTCCACAGCAGCGAGGCGGTCAGCGGCCGGAAGATGAGGTGCGCCACCTCGGCGGCCCCGGCGCCGCGCGCCTCGATCAGCAGGAAGGCCAGCGGCAGCGCCAGCACCGCCGCCACCAGCCAGCTGAGCGTGAGCAGCGCCACCGGACGCTGGGTCCGCCGCCGGGTGGGACTGACGATCGCGGGCGGACGCTCGGTCAGGGTTCGAGTGGCCATCAGCGGCTGGGTTCCGGCAGGCTCACCGCAGGGCTGCTCACGGCTGGGCCGCTCACCGCAGTGCTGCTCACGGCAGGGCTGCTCACAGCAGGCCCGCCTGGCGGAGCAGGGCGATGGCCGTGGCCCCGTCGCCGAGCTCGGCGATAGTGATCGGGTTCGGCGCCAGCTGGCTGAACGGCGTCTCCGGGGCCGAGGTCGTCACGCCGGCCGCGAGCGGGTACTCGTAGCTCTGCTCGTCGCCCGCCGCCCGCGCGATGATCTCCTGCCCCTGCTTGCTGACCAGGAAGGCCAGGAACTTCTGCGCCGCCGCCTGGTGCTTGCTCGACTTCAGCACCGCCGCGCCGGACACGTCGATCACGTACCCCGGGTCATGCGGGGCGAAGTAGGCGAGCCGCGAGTGCATCGCCGACGCGCCGATCTCGGCCTGCAGCCGGTACCAGTAGTACTGGTTGATGACGCCGAAGGGGACCTGGCCGCGGTTCACTTCGTTGGCGATCGTCTCGTTGTCCGGGACGAGGTGGCTGGCGGCATTGGCCTTGATGCCCTGCAGCCAGTGCAGCGTGGCCGCCTGGCCGTAGGTCTTGAGCACCGAGGTGACGATCGGCTGGAAGTCGGTCTCCCCGGCCGCGAAGGCGAACTTGCCCTGGTACTTGGGGTCCGCGAGCTGCAGGACCGAGGTCGGCAGCAGGCTGGCGGAGATCAGCGACGGGTTGTAGATCAGCACGCTGACCCGCGCGGAGACGCCCACCCAGCCACCCTGCGGCGAGCTGTACTGGGCCGGCACGGCCGCCAGCGTGCTCGCGTCGACCGGCGACAGCAGCCCCTTGTCCTGCAGGAACTCCAGCGCCGGGGAGTTCTCGGTGTAGAAGACGTCCGCTGGCGAATGCGCTCCCTGCACGGCTATCAGGTTAGCGAGCGTGTCCTCGTCGTCGTTACGGACGTTGACGGTGATGCCGGTCTGCTTCTCGAACGCGTTCACCAGCCCGTTGACCGTCTGCTCGTGCTGCCCGCTGTACAGCGTGATTGACTGCCCGGCTGGGTCACTCGCCCCGGCCGAGCTGGACGCCGCGGACGATCCGCAGCCCGCGAGCATGGCGCATACGGCCAGCGTGGCGCACGTCGCGGCGGCTCCCCGGCGGATCATGAGGCGAGCTCGTCGCGCGTCGTGACGGGCGTAGCGGGCATGCGGAAACCTCCGACCGTAGGTGTTTTGCTTGTCTTTCCCGAGTTAGCTTAGGCAAACCTTACTTGATGATCGAAAGGATGGGCCCCGGATCGGCGCGAGGCCAGGAAGCTGCGCCGCGCCGGTGACGCGGCGGGCGCGGCCGGCGCGCTGGAGACCGCGCTCGGGCTGTGGCGCGGTGTGGCCTTCGCCGGGGTCCCCGGCCCGTTCGCGGAAACCGAGCGGGCCCGGCTGGCCGAGCTGCGCTCGGGCGCCGCCGAGGAACGAGCCGAAGTCCTGCTCGAGCTGGGCCGCCACGAGGAAGTCCTGCCGGACCTGACCGCCCTGGTCGCGAACCATCCGCTGCGCGAGCGCATGCGCGGGCTGCTGATGATCGCGCTGTACCGCAGCGGGCGGCACGCCGAGGCGCTGCGGCTCTTCCAGGACGGGCGGCGCGTGCTGGCCGAGGAACTCGGCATTGATCCCGGCAGCGAGCTGTCCCGCATTTACCAGCAGGTCCTGACCCGCGACCCAGCGCTGAACCTGCGGCCGGAGTGGCCGGAGTGGCCGACCGCGGGCGGCCTGGCCGGGTGCGCCGCACCGGGCAGGACCGTCATGGGCGTCGCGACCCCGGCGTCCCGGTCCCGGCGCAGCTCCCGCTGGACGCCCAGGGCTTCTCCGGTCGCCGCCGCGAGCTGCGCGAGCTGCATGCGCTGCTGCCGCAGGCCCGGCCCGCCGACCGGGACGAGGCGGTGCCGGTGGTGGTCATCTCGGGTACGCCGGGAGTGGGCAAGACCGCGCTGGCCGTCCGCTTCGGGCACCAGGTGGCCAGGCACTTCCCCGACGGCCAGCTGTACGTCAGCCTGCGCGGCGTGAATCCGGGCGTGCCGCCCATGGAACCGGGCGAGGTGCTGCGGTTCTTTCTCGGCGCCTTCGGCGTCCCGCCGCACCGGATCGCGGCGCCCGTCGAGGAACGCGCGGCCCTGTTCCGCAGCCTGCTGGACGGCAAACGGGTCCTGATCGTGCTCGACAACGCGACCAGCGCCGCCCAGGTGCGGCCGCTGCTGCCCGGCTCGCCGGGCTGCCTGGTCGTGGTGACGAGCCGCAACCAGCTCGGCGGCCTGGTGGCGGCGGAAGGAGCCGCGCTGCTCCCCCTGGACGTACTCAGCGACGCCGAATCCCGCGACATGCTGGCCCGCAGGCTCGGCCGCGACCGGGTCGCCGCCGAGCCGGAGCGCGGCGGACGAGATCGTGGCGGCCTGCGCGGGCCTCCCGCTGGCCCTGTCCATCTCGGCCGGCCGGGCCTCCGGCCACCCGAAGCGCCCGCTGGCCGAGCTGGCCGCCGAGCTGGCCGATGTCCGCGGCCGGCTGGATGCCCTGGAGGCGGACGACGCGGCCGCCGACGTACGGGCCGTCCTGTCCTGGTCCTATGACCAGCTCAGCCCGGCCGCCGCCCGGATGTTCCGCCTGCTCGGCCTGCACCCGGGCCCGGACATCTCCCTGTCCGCGGCGGCCAGCCTGGCCGGGATCGGCCGGGCCGAGGCGGGCGCCGCGCTGCGCGAGCTGACCCGGACGAACATGGCCGCCGAGCACCTGCCCGGCCGGTTCGCCTTCCATGGCCTGCTGCGCGCCTACGCCGCCGAAGCCGCCGAGCGAACCGACACCGAGCCTCACCGGCGGGCGGCCGCGCACCGCGTCCTCGACCACTACCTGCACACGGCGATGACGGCCACGACCGGTTCAGCCCGCACCGGCCGCCGCTGCGGCTGGATGGCCCGCAGCCGGGCGTGGTGCCGGCCGGGTTCCCGGCCAAGGAGCAGGCGGTGGCCTGGTTCGACGCCGAGGCCCCGGTGCTGCTGGCGCTGATCGACTACGCCTCGGCCAACGGCTTCGACGCCCACGCCTGGCAGCTGCCCTGGGCCCTCGGCCCGTTCTTCAACCTGCGCGGGCAGTGGCGGACCTCCGCGGCCTGCCAGCAGCCCGCGCTGGCGGCCGCGCGGCGGCTGGGGGACGCCGCCGCGCTCGCCCACGCGTACTACCTGCTCGGCAACGCGCAGGGGCATCTGGAGGAGTACCAGGCCGCCGGCCAGAACATGCGGTATGCGCTGGACCTATTCCGGGACCTGGGCGACCGGGCCAACGAAGGAATGGTGCTGAACGGCCTGGCCAGCATGCTGGAGACCCAGGGGCGCTACACCGACGCGCTGGTCGTGGCGCTGGACGCGCTGCGGATGCTCAAGGCCGCCGGGCACTGGTGGACGCAGGCCAACCTGGAGAACGGCGTCGGCTGGCTGTACGCCCACCTGGGCCAGTACGACCAGGCGCTGGAGCACTGCCAGCAGGCGCTGACCCTGCACCGGGAGTCCGGCAACCGCGGCGGCGCGGCCGACACCCTGGACAGCCTCGGTTTCGCCTACCTGCACCTGGGCGATCTGGCCCGGGCCCGGCCTACTACGAGCAGGCCATCGACGCCTTCCACGAGATCGGCGGGTCGTTCGGCGAGGGCAGCTCGCTGGCCGGGCTGGGCGACGTCATGGCCGCGATGGGCGACCTGCGAGCGGCCCGGTCCCGTTACCTGCGGGCCGCCGCGGTCCTCGACGCCGTGCCGCACCCGCTATCCGTGACTCCACGCCAGGCTCCGCGACCTGGACCCTGGCCCGCTGCCCGCAGCAGCCACCACAGAGCGTTAGGTTAGAGAGGAAAGGGGCTAGGGCCGATCCCCTGCCCACCTACGGGACCCAAGGGTGTGTACGCGCTTGAAGGCACTGCTGGTCGAGAATATCCATCCCGACGCGTCGGCGCGGCTGGCCAAGGAAGGCTACGAGGTTGCCACGCTGCCCCGCGCGCTCGGCGAGGACGAGCTCATCGACGCGCTGGACGGGGTGAGCCTGCTCGGCATCAGATCCGGCACCGAAGTTACCGCGCGCGTCCTGGACGCGGCCACCGACCTCATCGCGATCGGCGCGTTCTGCATCGGGGTCAACCAGATCGACCTGGCCGCGGCGAGCAGGCGCGGGATCGCGGTGTTCAACGCGCCGTTCTCCAACACCCGCAGCGTGGTCGAGCTCGCGCTGGCCGAGATCATCGCCATGGCCCGCCGGCTGCCGGAGAAGAACGCCCAGATGCACGCCGGGCTGTGGGACAAGTCGGCGGCCGGTGCCCACGAGGTCCGCGGCCGGCGGCTCGGCATCGTCGGCTACGGCAACATCGGCACCCAGCTGTCGGTGCTGGCCGAGAACCTGGGCATGTCGGTGTACTTTTACGACGTCGCCGACAAGCTGGCCCTCGGCAACGCGCGGCGCTGCTCGACCCTGACCGAGCTGCTGGAGTCGGTGGAGACCGTCACCTTGCACGTAGACGGGCGCCCCGGCAACCACGGCTTCTTCGGCGAGGCCGAGTTCGCCGCGATGCGGCCGCGGTCGCTGTTCCTCAACCTGTCCCGCGGCTTCGTGGTCGACCACGGGGCGCTGCGGCGCAACATCGAGTCCGGTCACCTGGCCGGGGCGGCCATCGACGTGTACCCCGAGGAGCCGAAGAGCCGCGGCGAGGAGTTCGTCTCCGAGCTGCGCGGGCTGCCCAACGTCATCCTGACCCCGCACGTCGGCGGCTCGACCCTGGAGGCCCAGCAGGACATCGGGGAGTTCGTCGCGGGGAAGCTGGCCGACTACATGTCCTCCGGCGCCACCTCGCTCAGCGTCAACCTGCCGGAGATCGCGCTGGGCGGGACCAGCGGCGCGCACCGGCTGGTGCACCTGCACCAGAACGTGCCCGGCGTGCTGGCCGCGATCAACGGCGTGCTCGCCCAGCACGGGGTCAACGTGGAGGGCCAGCTGCTGCGCACCAGGGATGAACTCGGCTACGTGCTGACCGACATCGGCTCGGAGTACAGCAAAGGCGTCCTGGACGAGCTGCAGGCCATGCCCGTCACCATCCGCCTGCGCACCCTGCGCTCCCCCTGACGCCCGGCCCTAGGACCCGGCTGCGCGGCCCGCCAGGGAGGAGTTCAGGACCTCGCCGAGGAAGCCCCGCACCAGGGCCGCGGTCCCGGCCACGTGCTCTTCCATCGCGGCACGGGCCCGCTCGGGGTCACCGGCCAGGATGGCCCGCACGATGGCCGTGTGCTGCACGTTTGCGTGCTCGAGATTGCGTTCCAGCATGGGGATGGCGTTGAGCAGGTCGACCAGCCGGACGCGGGCCTCGACCACGCTGGCCGTCAGCAGCGGCGAGTCCGCCGCGTCCGCGATGGCCAGATGCAGGCGGGTGTCCGCCGGGCGGTAGCCGAACGACCCGGCGTCCTGCATGGCGGCCAGGCACTCGGCCAGGTTCTCCCGGTGCTGCCTGGTCAAGCTGGCCCGCGCCGCCATCTCGGCCGCGCCGGTCTCCACCACCCGCCGGAAGGTCAGCGCGTCGTCGAGGTCGTGGCCCATGTCCCGTGCGGTGCGGCTGAGCTCGTCCGGGACCAGCGGCTCGGGCTGGCGGATGACGAACGTGCCGCCGAACCGCCCGCGCTTGGTCTCCACGTAACCGGCCGCGGCCAGCTCGCGCAGCGCCTCGCGCAGCGTGATCCGGCTGACCCCGAGCCTGCGGGTCAGTTCCCGCTCCGGCGGCAGCCTGTCGCCGGGCGCATAGACGCCGAGCTTGACCCCCTCGAGCAGCCGCTCGACGGTCTCCTCGAAGGCGTTGCCGGTCCGCACCGCACGGAACACCGCGGCGACGATGGCGGGCGAGCCTCCCGGCACGTGTTGCTCCTGATCACCGATGCTGGCCGTACTGACGCTGGTCGTACTGGCGCTGGCCGTACTGACGCTGAGACTGGATCAGCTGAGACTAGATCATAGGCGTCAGGGCCGGGGCCCGTACCGCGGCCCGCTCGGCCGCCGCGCCGACCAGCGCGCCGAACAGCCGCGCATCCTCGTGCTGTTCCGGGTGCCACTGGACGCCGAGCACGAAGCCGGGCAGGCCGCCCAGCTCGGAGGGTCCGGCCTCGACCGCCTCGATCAGTCCGTCTTCCTCCCACGCGACCGCCCGCAGCCCGTCGCCGAGCAGGTCGACGGCCTGGTGGTGATGGGTGGGTACCTCGAAGAACCCGGGCTCGGGCAAGATGCCGGCCAGCATGCTGTCGGGGCTGATCTTGACGTGGTGCCGCCCGAACCAGCCCGGCCCGCCGCCATGCCGCTCATGGCCGATCAGGTCCGGCACGTGCTGGTGCAGGGTGCCGCCCCGGCACACGTTCAGCACCTGCATGCCGCGGCAGATGGCCAGCAGCGGCACGCCCTGGGCCACCGCCGCGCTGGTGACGGCCAGGTCCCAGGTGTCGCGGGGCGGCGTGGACGGCTCGGTCTGCGGGTGGCACGGCTGGTCGTACCGGGCCGGGTCGATGTCCGGGCCGCCCGAGACGACCAGGCCGTCCAGCTGCGCGACCGTCGCGTTCGCCTCGTCGGCGTCCCCGCCCGGCGGCAGCAGGACCGGCCGGCCGCCGCTGCGGCGCACCGCGTCCACGTACGCGTACGGGAGCAGCGCGGCCCGGGTGTTCCAGTCACGCCACACAGCCGTATCGTCGTATGAGGTAATACCAATGACCGGCGTCATGATTCCCCTTGGAGCTGATCCTCCGCCGCTGCCCAAAAAGCCTTTTTACGCCGAACGATCCGTGGTTCGACGCCACCATCCGTGTGCACGGCCCCGCTGGTGACGTGGCGATGGGCGACGAGTACCGGAGTCAGGTTAGTAGTGTCTAACTCCCCGTTCCAGAAACCTATTTCAAGTCGCGTCCTGTCCTTAGCGGACTAATTCATTGTATAGCGCCCGGCGCTCGCCCCGCGAACAAACCGTGAAGTTCGTCACCCGTGGTCGTTGGGCGTCGGCCCAGCCTCGTACCGGCCACGATGGCGCCCGCCGCATCGGCCGGAATGGGCGGCCTTTTCGCCATCTTCCGGCCGATGCCGGCGATTGGAAAGCGACGGCCGCGATGGCCGCGTCCCGGGCGATCGGGCGTACCCCGGCCGTGCCACGATGGGATTTTCAGGAAGGGTGAGCGCGCTATGACGAGCAGGACCGAGGCCGCCGCGGCCACTGGCCCGCAGCCGGCGGCCATGCCCCAGCGGCGCGTGCTGGTGATAATCGGCGCGCTGCTGCTCGGCATGCTGCTGGCCGCCCTCGACCAGACGATCGTCGCGACCGCGCTGCCGACCATCGCGGGTGACCTGCACGGGCTGTCGCACCTGTCCTGGGTGGTCACCGCGTACCTGCTGGCCTCCACGGTGTCGACACCGCTGTGGGGCAAGCTCGGCGACATGTACGGCCGGAAGATGTTCTTCCAGGCCTCGATCGTGATCTTCCTGATCGGCTCCGCGCTGTCCGGCCTGTCGGACTCGATTGTCGAGCTGATCGCGTTCCGCGCCGTCCAGGGGCTCGGCGGCGGCGGCCTGATCGTAGGCGCGCAGACCATCGTCGGGGATGTCGTCCCGCCCCGCCAGCGCGGCCGTTACCAGGGGATCTTCGGCGCCACGTTCGGGGTCGCCAGCGTGGCTCGGGCCGCTGATCGGCGGCTTCTTCGTGGACAACCTGTCCTGGCGGTGGGTGTTCTACATCAACCTCCCGATCGGCATCGTGGCCCTGGTGGTCACCTCGGCGGTGCTGCCCGGCCGGCTGAGCAAGACCCGCCACGTGATCGACTACGCGGGCACCGCGCTGATCGGCGCGGCCGCGGTCTGCCTGGTCCTGCTCACCTCGCTGGGCGGCAACACGTTCGGCTGGAACTCGTTCCCGATCTACCTGCTCGGCGTGCTGGCCGTGGCCTGCACGGCTGGTTTCGTCGTGGTCGAGCGGCACGCGGCCGAGCCGGTCATACCGCCGCGGCTGTTCGCGAACGGGGTGTTCTCCTCGGCCAGCGTGGTGGGCTTCGCGGTCGGCTTCGCCATGTTCGGCGCGCTCGCCTACCTGCCGCAGTACATGCAGGTCGTGCGGGGGATCTCGCCGACCCTGTCCGGGCTGCGGCTGCTGCCCCTGCTGGTCGGGCTGCTGGTCACCTCGACCGGCACCGGCTTCCTGGTCAGCAGGTGGGGCCGGTACAAGATCTTCCCGGTGCTCGGCACGGCGCTGATGACCCTCGGCCTGTACCTGCTGTCGCGGCTGGGCGTCGACACGAGCTTCTGGCTCGTGTCGCTGTACCTGTTCATTCTCGGCGTGGGCATCGGGGCGTCGCTGCAGGTGCTGATCATCGCGGTGCAGAACGCGGTCGACTACACCGACCTCGGCGCCGCCACGTCCGGCGTCACGTTCTTCCGCTCCATCGGCGGGTCGTTCGGCACCTCGGTCTTCGGCGCGATCTTCTCCGGTGTGCTGGCCGGTGACATCGCCGCCGCGCTGCACGGCGTCCCGCTGCCCAGCGGGCTCAGCCCGTCCGCGGGAGCCAGCCCCGCCGTGCTCGAGCACCTGCCCGCCGTCATCAGGGACGGCTACATCGCCGGGTACGCGCAGGCCCTGCACACGGTGTTCCTGTTCGCGACGCCCCTGGCCGCGCTGGGTTTCGTGCTCAGCCTGTTCCTGAAGGAGGTCCCGCTGCGGGACACGGTGCGGGCCGTGGACCGGGCCCAGAGCACCGCCCCCACGGCCATTCCCGCCGCCCGCGACTCGGCGCAGGAGATGGAGCGCGCCCTGATGACGCTGTTCGGCCGGGAGCGCCGCGCGGTGACCTACCGCCGCCTCGCGGAGGCGGCCGGCGTGCCGCTGAGCCCGCGCGGCACCTGGCTGATGTACCGCGTCGCGGACAACGCCCCGATCCCCGCGCAGGCGCTGGCCGCCCAGCTGGGCATCGCCGTCGCCGACCTGGATCAGCGCATGACCGAGCTGCTAGCCGCCGGCTACGTCACCCTCAGCACCGCCGCCGGCACCGCGGCCGGCACCGCCCGGCCGGACCAGCCGGCACCGGCGCCAGTCCGCGGCCGGGACCAGTCCGGCAGGGGCCAGTCCGGCCGGTGACCAGCCCGGCCGGGACCAGCCCCGCCGACGGGGACGGCACCCGGGCGGGATCCGGCCTCGCGCTCACCGCGGCCGGCCAGCAGGCCGCCGCCCGGCTGGACGCCGCCCGGGAAACGGGAATCGACCGCCTGGCCACGGAGTGGGAGCCGGACCAGGTTCCGGAGCTGCGCGAACTGCTCGGGCGGATCACCCGGACCCTGGTCGCCACCGACGTCGCGCCAGAGCATGACGGGGCCGCCGCGCCGGCCGCCGCCCCCCGATGAGGAGCGCCGCCGAGCGGGCCCCGCGCAGACACCGAGCACCACCGGGCGCCCCGGACCGGGTACGTTCGGTGCCAAACGCCCCCCGACGCCGGAGAGGAGTGACATGACGATCGTCGTGCTGTTGCTATGGGCGTTCACCGCTGGGGCCGGGTTCTACCTGCTGGTGACCAGCAGCCCCGGTCGGCCAGCACCCGGCAGCCCCGGCAGCCCCGGCCGCGTCGCCCGGCCAGCACCCTCCGCTTCGGCTTCCGCCCCGGCTTCGGCCTCCGCCTCGCCTCCGCCTCCGCCTCCGCCTCCGCCGAGCCTGCCCCTGCCTCCGCCGAGCCCATACCCGCCGAGGCCGCCCCCGCCGAGCCCGTGCTCGCCCAGCCCGTGCTCGCCGAGCGCGTGCCCGCCTCCGCCTCCGCCGCATCCCCAGGCGGGCCCCGCGACGGGAGCCTCCCGGACCGCCCCCTCGCGGCGGGATGCCCGTGATCCGTGGGCTCCGAATTCGCTGGTCGCCGCCAGGCAGGCGCCGCTCGTGCCCGGCGCCCGGGCGCTGGGGGAATTCGCCCACCCGGCCACCGGCATCGTCGGGCTCGGCTTCTGGCTGGGTTTCACGCTGGTCCACGCCCGGGTCCTGGGCTGGATCGGGTTCGGGCTGGCCGCGGCCACGGCCTGCCTGGGCCTGGCCTGGTTCGCGGCCAACACCCGCGCCGCCCGGCGGCCCGCATCAGCCGGATCAGCGCCGTCCTTCGCCCCCCGCTTCGTCGCGCTGCACGGCAGCGCGGCCGCCATCACGATCGCCCTGGCCGCGCTGACCGCCTTGCTCCTGCACGGATAACTCCTGCCGGGATGGCCGCTGGCCAGTGCCTGCGGCGCCGACACGGATAGGAGGAGACGAGGACCATTGAGCCTAGGGAGCGTTCAGTTGAAGGCTCATGATCACCGGCGCCGCAAGCACTGGCCATCACTTAGGTCTACGGCCCGCCCCCGGTTCCGGCTCACCCATCGCCGCGCCCGTAATGGTCCGGTAAGAACTCAACGCCAGGACTTAAGGAGCCGCAAATCAGCTTTCCGGGCTTGCTGCTGGTCAGGGTCCTCACGGCAGGCCGGAGCGGCGCAGGCGGAAGCCGCGCCGGCGGGCGGCGCCGATGGTGGCCGGCGTCGTATAGCCCCCGCCGCTGCCCACCGATTGATAGGTGCGCCGGTTATATCCCGTTATGCCTGAACTTCACATTGAGGCATAAGGGTCGTTGACCATGATCATGGGCCGTTTCGGGCTGTATTTGGCCGTTTCGGCCCATGATCATGGAAACAGGCCCGAGCGGAGCGGAGGGTGCTTTTCTTAAGCTCCGAGCATTAGGTAAGAACTGCTCGCGCGGCCCTCGCTCACCCTTCGGGTCCCCGACATACGACGATAGGATCGTAAGCGGGGCGGTGGCCGGGCAAAGGATCTCAGACGTGGCGAAGGCAGGCGAGCCCAGGCGACCCAGGCAGCCCGAGGCCGATAAGAGGGGGGATAAGAGGGCCGATAAGAGGATTGAGCCGGCGGGAGGCACTGATCCTGCTCGGGGCCGGCGCTCTGGCTGCCGAGCAGGCCCTGATCAACGTCCCCACGGCGGGCGGCACCACGGCTCCCGCTGGGCCGGAGCTCGCCAGCGCGACCCCGGCCCCGGGCGGCTACGCGCCGGACGGCACGGCGGGCCGGGCCGCCGCGCTGCCGCTGCGCGACGTGGAACTGCTCGCCAGCCCCTTCCGGGATAACCAGGCCCGGAACACCGCGTACCTCACGTTCCTGGATCTGGACCGCATGCTCCGCCCGTTCCGGCTGAACTACGGCCTGCCGTCGTCGGCGCAGCCCTGCGGCGGCTGGGAGCACCCCGCGTCCGAAATACGCGGGCACACCACCGGGCACCTGATGTCCGCGCTCGCGCTGACGTATGCGAACACGGGTAGCGCCGACGCGCTGGCCCGCGGGCGCTACCTGGTCGGCGAGCTTGCCGCCATGCAGGCCCGCGCCCGCCAGGCCGGCTTTCATCCCGGTTACCTGTCGGCGTTCCCCGAGGTCTTCTTCGACTGGCTGGAGGCGGGCCGGCCCGTCTGGTCGCCGTATTACATGATCCACAAGTACCTGGCCGGGCTCATCGACCAGTACCAGCTGGCCGGCGATCCGCTGGCCCTCGACGTCGCGGCCAGGCTCGGCGACTGGGTCGACTGGCGCACGGCCAGGCTGCCGTACGCGCAGATGCAGATGGTGCTGCAGAACGAGTTCGGCGGCCTGCCGGAGGCCCTGGCCAACCTGTACACGATCACCGGCCGGGAGCGGTACCTGGCCGCCGCGCAGCGGTTCTATCACGCGCAGGTACTCGACCCGCTGGCGGACGGGGTTGACCAGCTGGCCGGGCTGCAGGCCAACGTGACCACGCCGAAGATCATCGCCTGTGTCCGGATGTGGGAGGAGACGGGCAGCGGCAAGTACCGCGATATCGCGCAGAACTTCTGGGACATCGTGACCGGCCACCATGTGTACGTCATCGGCGGCGCCGGCAACTACGAGCACTTCCAGGAGCCCGACGTGGTGGCCGGCCAGCTCTCGAACTTCACCTGCGAGAACTGCGTCGGCTACAACCTGCTCAAGCTGACCAGGCTGCTGCATTTCCATCAGCTGACCCGGACCGACCTGATCGATTACTACGAGCGGACGCTGTTCAATCAGATGCTGGGGGAGCAGGACCCCGCCTCGCCGCACGGCTTCAACTGCTACTACACCGGCTTGTCGGCGGGCGCGTTCAAGCGCCAGCCGCTGAACTATTTCGCCGGCGGCAACCCCGGGATCTACGCCACCGACTACGACACGTTCACCTGCGACACCGCCACCGGGCTGGAAACGCAGGCCAAGTTCGCCGACACCATCTACACCCGCGACCCGGACGGCCTGTACGTCAACCTGTTCATCCCGTCGCGGGTCCGGCTCGCCGGGCTTGTGCTGGAGCAGGCCACCGGCTTCCCCGACGACTCGCTGATCGCCCTGTCCGTGATCTCCGGCGCGGCCACCATGACGCTACGGGTCCGCGTGCCGGCCTGGACCGACGGGCCGCCGGTGGTGGTGCTCAACGGCGAGCTGGTCTCGGCCCGGGCGGCGGGCGGCTGGATCGCGATCCGCCGGCGGTGGCAGGCCGGGGACGTGCTGGAGGTCGTGCTGCCCATGCGGCTGGCCTTCGAGCCCACGCCCGACCATCCCAGTGTGCAGGCCGTGACGTACGGGCCGGTCGTGCTGAGCGGCGTCTACCCGGCCGATCCCGGCACCGGGACCCCGGCCCTCGAGCCCGGCTCGGTGCAGCAGACCGCCGCCCAGCCGATGACCTTCGCGGCCGTCGCCAACGGCCAGCCGGTGACGCTGATCCCGGTGAGCCGCGCCGCCCACGAGTACTACACGGTGTACTGGCAGACCGCCTGACCTGTATAGCAACACTGGTATGCATAGCAACACTGGCATGCGTAGCAACACTGGCATATACAGCAACATCTGAGCCATGAGAAACTACTCGCCAACTGGCATTAAATCCTGTCTGTCTTTTACCTCAAATAAGTTGCCTAGAAGCAATTGCCTAGCAGCAATTGCCGGGGAGCAATTGTTCTGGAGCAATTGCCTAAGGGCAAAGGGTTGACATTTCGCCCGGTCCATCCAACAATCCCATTAACACAGCTGTAACGCCGTAAACCTGGCCTCTACCAGGACTCATGTACCTGGTAATCCGTGACGGCCTCGCCGTCACCCGCATCGGCAACGGCAACGACGCCGGCGTCGCCCTTCGTCTTGGCCTGCGCCCGACCCTGGCGCAGGACCCGGCATGATGACCGGCCTCGCTAACCGCGGTCCCGGCAGCCCTCGACAGCAGCGGTAAAGCCCCAGTCGACACCCGCCCTTCCCCGCTTTCGGCGCGTCGTCCCCTGAAACCGGATGGCAGCAAGGAGAACAGAACGTAATGGCACAAGACATCTCGGGAGCCGCTGGCGGCGGCGCCACCCTGGTCGTCCCAGGCGAGATGGCCGCCCGGATCGACCGCCTGCCCAGGAGCTTCATGCTCTGGGAGATAGCCCTGCTCGTGCAGCTGGCCTGGGGCATCGCGGCCTCGACCGACGGGATCGCCCGGACGCTGTACCCGTTCATATGGCTGCCGCACAAGGACATCACGTCATTCGAGTACTCGGTCCTGTACGCCATGCAGACCGGGATCAGCATCCTGATCGGCGCCTACCTCATCGGCTGGCTGGCCGACAAGATCGGCCGGCGCAACGCCCTGATCATGTCCGCGACGCTGGCCGGGGTGTTCATCTGGACGTTCGGGTACGTGACGAACTTCTGGGGCCTGTTTTTCCTGTCGATCGGCGACACTCTCGGGTTCGCCGGGTTCCTGGCCGTCAACATCGTGTACCTCAGTGAGATGGGCGGGCCGATAGCCCGGGGCCGGGTGATCATGGTCGCCCAGGCGGTCTGCATCTTCACGTTCGAGGTCTTCCTGGTCGGCCTGATCCCGCACTACTGGATCCCCGGCCAGTACCGGGATTACCTGTGGCTGCTGGCCGGGCTGAACATCCTCATGGCCCTGATCTTCGCCTGGCGGCTGCCCGAGTCACCGCGCTGGCTGGAGGTCAGGGGACGCCACGACCAGGCGCGCAAGGTCATGGAGCGGATGGAGGCACGGGTCATGAAGCGGCACCCGGTGCTGCCCGAGCCCGACCTGGCGCCGTACCAGCAGGTGGTGTCCGAGGAAAAGACCAGCATGTTCGCCGTGTTCAGCAAGCGGTACCTGTGGACGACCATCCTCCTGCTGGTCGTCATGGTGCTCGGCTACGGCGGCATCGTGTACGGCAACGGCGGCTACGGTTACCTGTTCCTGGCCGAAAGCCGCGGCTACAGCCCCGGCTTCGTCTTCGCCCTGACCGCCTGGGCCGGCGTGATCGGCACCATCGCCTATCTGCTCAACGCGGTGTTCGGCGACCGGTTCGAGCGCAAATGGACGCAGCTCGTCGGCGCCATCTTGTTCGCCGGCGGCTGGTACGGCGTGTACGTCGTGCACAACACCCCGGCCCTGGTCGTCTTGTACCTCATCATGAACATCGGCGTCATCTTGTGGCTGTGGAGCATGTACGTGTACATCCCGGCCAACTTCGCGACCCGGCTGCGCGGCCTGGGTACCGGCTGGACCGACGGCGTGGGCCACCTGGGCGCCTGGGGCGGCGTCCTGCTGTGCGGTGTGGTCTTCACCGCGGCCTCGCCGCTGGGCTGGATCTTGCTGATCACGATTCCGGGCGCCCTGGTCCCCGCCAGCCTGGTCGGGGCCTTCGGGAAGCGCCAGCACCGCCGCGCGCTCGAGGAACTGTCCCAATAGACGCTGGGCCGCCGGCTAGGGTCCAGGGCCGGCTCTTTCCCGAGGTGTCTCCGGCGGAGCCCAGGAGGTGTCACCGGCGGCCCAGCCCTCGCCCAGCCTCCCGTCATAGTCCCTGGCGGAGGCCGGCTGGGCGAACGGTTGTGACCGTGACGGGGCCAGGGTGATGACCTCACCGGCGGACGGCCCACGGGCCACATGAACGAAACCCTGCATCTCGCATCACATCAGAACCAAAGCTCACTCGGGATAACCGGCATCGCGTCCCGGCCGTCCTCCATCATCAGGCAACTTCCCTACCCGAGTTTCTTGGCCGCAATTACCTGCACGCGAAGGGTTGACAATCCACCCGAACCAGCCAACAATCCCATTAACACAGCTGTAACCCGGTAGATGTGGCCTCTACCAGAAGTCATAGCTGGAATTTCGTTACAGCTTCGCCGTCACCCCGCTACGGCAAGGGCAACGACGCCGGCGCCGCTCTCCGCGTGCTGGCCTGCGTCGAACCCGGCGAGGCCCGACGCCATGATGACCAGCTTCGCCGGCCGTGAGCCGGCCCTCGACATCAACGGGCCAAGCCCAGCATTCCCCTCGGCGACGTTGGCCAACGGGCCAGGGTTCCCGCTTTATCCCGCCACCCTCTGACACCGGGCGGCAGCAAGGAGAGAAGAGCTGTAATGGCACAAGACACCTCAGGAGCCGCCGCCGGCGGCACAACCGCGGTAGTGGTCCGGGGCGAGATGGCGGCCCGGGTCGACCGGCTGCCGCTCACCTGGATGCAGTGGGAAATAGCTCTGGTCGTCCAGTTCGCCTGGGCGGCCATGCTGGCGACCGACGGGCCCGCCCTGCGGCTGTACCCGTTCATCTGGGAGCCGGCCCACCTGATCACCTCATCGGAGTACTCGGTCATCTACGCCTTCGAGGTCGGGATCGGCATCTTGATCGGCGGCTACACGATGGGCTGGGCTGGCCGACAAGATCGGCCGACGCAAGGCCCTGATGATCTCCGCGGTGCTGGCCGCCGCGTTCTCCTGGCCGTTCGCCTACGTGACGAACTATCCGGCGCTGGTGGTGCTGTCGATCTTCACCGGCCTGGGCTGCGGCGGGGCGCTGGCCATCAACGTCGTGTACATCTCCGAGATGACCGGCCCGGCGGTCCGGGGCCGGGTCACCATGGGTGCGCAGGTCCTCGCCATCATCATGCTCGAGACCGTGCTGATCGGCTGGATTCCTCACTTACATGATCCCAGACCACTACAAGGCCTTCCAGTGGCTGCTGACCGGCATCAATCTCCTGATCGTGCTTCCCCTGCTGGCCTGGCGGATGTACGAATCGCCGCGCTGGCTGGAGTCCCGGGAGAAATTCGACCAGGCCCGCAAGGTCATGGAGCGGATGGAAGCGCGGGTCATGAAGAAGTATCCCGTGCTGCCCGAGCCCGACCTGAGCCAGCACGAGGTGGTGGCCGAAGAGAAGACCAACATGTTCGCCGTGTTCAGCAAGGAATACTGGTTCCGCACCGTGTTCATGCTGGTGGTCTTCGTGCTCCTGTACGGCGGCATCGTGTACGGCAACTCGTCCTACGCGTACGTGTTCCTCTCCGAGAGCCGCGGCTACAGTGCCAGCTTCGTCTTTTCCCTGACGGCCTGGGGCGGCTTGATCGCGGCCGGCTTCTACGCGCTCAACGCGTACTTCGGCGACCGGATCGAGCGCCGGATTATGGTCCTGGTCGGCGCGATCATCATGGCCGGCGGCTGGTACGGCGTGTACCTCGTGCACAACACCCCGGCCGTCGTCATCCTGTACTTCGCCCAGCTGACCGGCGTCGTCATCTTCCTGTGGAACATGTACGCCTACGTGCCGCTCAACTTCCCCACCCGGATGCGCGGCCTGGGCACCGGGTGGACCGACGGCATGGGCCACCTGGGCGCCTGGGGCGGCGTCCTGCTCTGCGGGCACGTCTTCACGGCGGGTGCTCCGCTGAACTGGATCCTGCTGATCACGATCCCGGGCGCGCTCGTGCCGGGTGTCCTGGTCGGGTTCTTCGGCATACGCCAACGTCGCCGCACGGTCGAAGAGCTGTCCCGGTAGGCCCGGGCCGATAAGGCCTGGACCCGGGGACGCCCCTGCTGACCTGACTCCGGTCGCGCACCTGACCGGGGTCAGGTCAGCGGCGCGTGTCTATAGTCACACGCAGCCACCATGGAAAGCCGCGACAGACCGACGCGTCACTCGCCTATGAAGTCCGCAACGAGTCCCGCATCAGACCATAAATCGAATCTATGTTTCGATTAGGAAAGGTAGCTGGCCTTCAGCGCTGCGTAACAAAATGGTCACAGGATCGTCACGTGGTTGCGCGGATCGTGTCTTAGCCTTGTTTTACGTGAATGTCAATGACCAGAACCTCGCCAGGACGGGCGAGCACGCCAGTCATTCCCTTCGGGCACGACTCTCCCGGTGGGCCCACCACACGCTCAAGCTCTTGGAGTCATCCCCCACGGACGGGTTCGAAATCTACATGCGGTGTCCCGGTGAGAGAGTGCCCTCGCCATCCGCCGTATCCGGGCCACGCTGGTACCTCCGGCAGGACGACTGGGTGCTGGCGGCCTGATCAGCGTCACGCTGAGTCCGGGCGCCGGGCCCGCGCCCGCCGTTTGCCCTCGTGCATCGCCTGCACGCGCGCGATCGGGATCTGGTGGCCCTCGGCCACCAGATCCGGGCTCAGCTGCTGCGGTTCGGGCAGCTGGCCCGCCCACCGCTGCAGCCCGGCCGCCTGGGCCACCACGGTGCGCACGGTGAAGTCGCCCGGCCTGACGGCGTCCAGGTCCTCCCACGGCACCGGGAACGAGACCGGTACCCCTGGCCTGGCCCGCGGGCTGTAGGCGGCGGCCACGGTGGCGCCGTGCGCCCGCGTCGAGTCGAGGAAGACCTTGCCTTCCCGGTCGGACTTGATGAACGCCGTCGTGGCCAGGCCCGGGTCGAGGCGTTCGGCGCGCACGGCGATGGCCCGGGTGGCCGCGGCCGCGTCGTCGCCGCTCGCGTCGACCGGCACGTACACGTGCACCCCCTTGGCCCCGCTGGTCTTGACCGCGCCCGCCAGGCCGGCCCCGGCCAGCGCCTGGCGGACCAGCTGCGCGGCCGCCACCGCGTGCCCGAACTCCCCGCCGGACGGCGGGTCGATGTCCAGCACCAGGTAGGTGGGCCGGTCCATGCGCGTCGGCCAGGAACAGGGTCGGGTGATACTCCACCGCGCGCTGGTTGGCCAGCCACAGCAGCGTGCGCCGGTCATCGCACAGTGCGTACCGGACCTCCCGCTTGGACGACTCGGCCCACAGCGTCACGGTCCGCACCCACGGCGGCGCGTAGCCGGGCACGTTCTTCTGCATGAACGGCCGCTGCCCGGCCCGGACCCTGATCACCGACAGCGGCCGGCCGCGCAGCTCGGGCAGGATGAGCCCGGCCACCGCGTCCAGATAGTCGATCAGGTCGCGCTTGGTCGCGTCCGCCCCGTCGAACAGCGGCTCGTCCAGGTGGGTCAGCGCGACCCCGGCCCGTTCCGGCGTGGTCATGGCTCCTATGATCGCGGTCCCGCCGGGAAACGCCAAGGTACGGTGATACCCACGCGGCGATACCGGGAGGGGACCGGACCATGGCGTTCAGCGGCTGGCCCGAGGAGGCGCTCGATTTCTACGACGGGCTCGAGGCCGACAACTCCAAGTCCTACTGGACCGAGCACAAGGCCCTCTACGAGGAAAAGATCCTGCACCCGATGACCGAGCTGACCGAGGAACTGGCCGGGGAGTTCGGTGAGCCGAAGCTCTTCCGGCCGTACCGGGACATCAGGTTCAGCCGCGACAAGTCCCCGTACAAGACCCACATCGGCGCGGTGCTCGGCGGCACCGGGTACATCCAGCTGTCCGCCGCGGGCCTGGCCGCCGGCGCGGGCCTGTGGCAGCTGGGCCCGGACCGCCTGGCCCGCTACCGCGAGGCGGTCGCCAGCGACGGGCCCGGCGCCGAACTCGAGCGGGTCATCGCCCGGACCGAGCAGGCCGGCGTCACCGTGCACGGCCACGGCGTGCTCAAGTCGGCGCCCCGCGGCTACCCGGCGGACCACCCCCGCATCACCCTGCTGCGGTACAAGGGCCTGACCGCCTGGCAGCAATGGCCGGTGGAACCCTGGCTGGAAACACCGGCCGCCAAGGACCGCGTCATTTCTTTCCTCCGAACGACCCTGCCTCTTTGCTCCTGGCTCACCACTCACGTCGACTGGTGATGGCGCCGCCCGGACCGCGAGCGGAACACACTCCCCGGCTGCGCCGGCCGGCCCGGGGCGGGCGTACGCTGTCTGGCTGGTACGCCAACACCGCAAGGGGCCCTGCCGTGAGCGAACCTGACGATTCCCTCCGGGTATCCGACGCCGAGCGCGACGCTGTGCTGCACACGCTCGGCGATCACGCCGCCGTCGGCCGGCTGACCCTGGACGAGCTCGAGGACCGGTCCAGCCGCGCGCTGGCCGCCAAGACGCGCGGCGAACTGGCCACGCTGACCAGCGACCTGCCGGCCGACGCCGAGGCCGCGAGCACGCGGGTTCCGGCCCCCTCCCGCCGCAAGCCGGTGCGCTGGGTGGTGGCCATCCTGAGCGGCTCGCGCCGCCGCGGCCGGTTCCGCGCCGTGGGCCAGATCAACGCCGTCGCGGTCATGGGCGGCAACGAGATCGACCTGCGCGAAGCGGAGATCGAGGGCGGCGAGCTCACCGTCAACCTGGTCGCGGTCATGGGCGGCACGGAGATCTACGTCCCCGACTCGGTCGAGCTCGACGTCGGCGGCTTCTCGCTGATGGGCGGCCACGAGGAGGTCGGCAGCGAGCGCCCGCCGCGGCCGGGCGCGCCGCTCATCCGGATCCGGACGTACAACCTGATGGGCGGCGCGTCGATCTACCGCCTGCCGCCGCAGGCCCGCGGCGTCAGCCTCAAGGAAGCCCAGCTCCTGGCCCGCGCCGCCGAGCGTGGCGAGCTCCCCGCTCCCGGCTGACGCCTACGCGCGGGATAATCGGGTCATGGACCTTAGCCTGAATGGCAGCCGCGCGCTCATCACCGGAGGCAGCCGCGGCATAGGCTTCGCGGTGGCCAGCGCGCTGGCCGCGGAGGGGGCGGCGGTCGGGCTGATCGCCCGTGACCCGGCGGGCCTGGCCGATGCGGCCCGGACCCTGGCCGCCCACGGCACGACGGTGGCCACCGCGGCGGCCGACGTCACCGACACGCCCGCGCTGCACCGCGCCGTGGACGAGATCGCGGCCGCGCTCGGCGGCCTGGATCACCTGGTGGCCAACGCGGGCGGGGTGGCCGGCGGCGGCAACCTGACCAACTCCGGCGACGGTGAGTTCACGGCCACCCTGGCCCTCAACGCCGGCCATGCCGCGGAGCTCATCCGGGCCGGCCTGCCCCACCTGCGCGCCGCCGGCGGGGGAGCGGTGGTGATCATCTCCTCGATCACCGGCCTGCGCCCGGCGCCGCGTACCGCGTACGCGGCCGCCAAGGCCGCGGAGAACCAGCTCGCGGCGGCCGCCGCGCAGGAACTGGCCTCCTCCGCCATCCGGGTCAACGCGGTCAGCCCCGGCTCGATCATCTTTCCCGGCGGCGGCTGGGACACCTTCCGCCAGCGCAGCCCCGACGATTACGCCGCGTTCGTGGCCAGCCAGTTCCCGTCCGGCCGCCTCGGCCGCCCGGAGGAGGTGGCCGACGTGGTCGCCTTCCTGCTGTCCCCGCGGGCCTCGTGGGTGACCGGCGCGAACGTCGTGGTGGACGGCGCCCAGATCTACCCGGGCCCCCGGCGCTTCGACTGAGTCGCCGGCCCCCGCTGACCGCCGGCCTGGCCCTGAAAACCGCTTGTCCCGGCCGGTGATCTCGGCCGACCATGAGTCATGGTCGGTGTCCGTGAGACGGTCCCCGGCGACTGGCAGGCCCTGCGCGACATCCGGCTGGAGGCGCTGCGGGATGCCCCGTCCGCCTTCGCGTCCAGCTACGCGTGCGAGGCCGCCCGCGGCGAGGAGCACTGGCGCGGCCGCAGTTCCGGCGGCGGTATGTTCCTCGCCTACCTCCCCGAGGCCAGCCAGGCCAGTGCCAGCCAGGCCAGTGCCATCCAGGCCAGTGTCATCCAGGCCAGGAGCCGGCCGGGCTGGCCGGCGGCTACCAGGCCGATCCCGTCACCGTGGAGCTGGTTTCCATGTACGTCCGACCGCGGGGCCGCGGCCGCGGCGTGGGCGAGGCGCTCGTGGCCGCCGTAATCGGCTGGGCCGCCGCCCGCGGGGCCACTTCGGTGCACCTGTGGGTGACCGAGACGAACGCCCCCGCCCGCGCGCTGTACCAGCGCTGCGGCTTCGCGCTGACCGGCGAGCGCCAGCCGCTGCCCTCCGACCCCGCCCTCAGCGAGGTGGCCATGGCCCGCCCGCTCGCGGCGAGCTCAGCCGAACTCCGCCCTGACCCCGAGCAGCCGCACCGGCCGCCGGCTGGTGAACCGCTCCAGCGCTGAGCGTGCCCCCTCCTCGATCACCGCGGCGTCCGAGCTGGGCGAGCCCAGCGTCACCCCGTGCGTCTCGGTGACGAACGGCGCGTACCGCACCTTCACCACGACCCGCACCGCGGGCCGGGGTTCCCCGGCCAGGTCCGCGGCGAGCAGCCCGGCGATCCGCCGCACCTCGGCCTGGACCTGCGCCCAGTCGGCGATGTTGTGCTGGAACGTCTCCTCCTTGCCGTGTCCGCGGGCCACGTACGGCGAATCGTCCACCTCGGCGTCGCCGATGCCGCGGCCCAGGATCACCAGCCACGGTCCGGTCATCGGGCCGAACACCGCGGCCAGCGCGTCCGGATCGGCTGAGGCCAGGTCGCTGACCGTGCCGATGCCGAGCCCGGCCAGCTTCTTGGCCGTCTTGGCGCCGATGCCCCACAGCGCTTCGGTCGGCCGGGCGCCGAGCACCTCGAACCAGTTGGCCGACGTCAGCCGGAACACCCCGGCCGGCTTGCCGAAGCCGGTGGCCATCTTGGCCTGCAGCTTGTTCTCCCCGATCCCCACGGTGCAGTCGAGCTGCGTCGCCTCCCGGACCCGGCGGGCCAGCGACACCGCGAACGCCTCCGGGTCGTCGCACTCCACGCCCAGGAACGCCTCGTCCCAGCCGAGCACCTCCACCACCGCGCCGGAGGACCGCAGCACGTCCATCACCACGGCGGAGACCTCCTCGTAGGCCTCCCGGTCCACCGGCAGGAACACCGCGTCGGGCAGCCGCCGCGCGGCGGTGCGCAGCGGCAGCCCCGAATGCACGCCGTGCTCGCGGGCCTCATACGACGCCGTGCTCACCACGCCCCGCTTGGTCGGGTCGCCGTCTCCGCCCACCACCACCGGCCGGCCCCGCAGCTCGGGGTGCCTCAGCACCTCGACCGCCGCGATGAACTGGTCGAGGTCTACATGCAGCACCCACCTGCGCACGCCTCAGTCTTACCCGCGCGCACCACGATCCGTTCCGCAAAATTGCTTTTGATCTGGCCGTGGCGCCCGAACCTGTTGATCCCCAGCGCAAGGGGACAGGGCGCAGGGGGCAGGATGTCGGCATGACCGAATCCGACTTCAAGTCCGACCTGCGTCACTACCTGCAAGAGGGCCGGGACGCGATGCTGTGGAAGCTGGAGGGCGCGAGCGAGTACGACGTCCGCCGTCCCCTGGTGCCGACCGGCACCAACCTGCTCGGCCTGGTCAAGCACCTGACCGGGATCGAGCTGGGGTACTTTGGCGACACGTTCGGCCGTCCCTGGGGCGGCCCGCCGCTCGAGGACGAATCCGACCCCTTCGCGGACATGTTCGCCGCCCCCGGTGAGTCACGCGAGCTCCTCACCGGCCGGTACCGGCAGGCCTGGGCGCACGCTGATGCCACCATCGAGACCCTGCCGCTGGACGCCACCGGTCACGTCCCCTGGTGGCCGGCCAGCCGGAACGAGGTGACGCTGCACCGTGTCCTGGTCCACGTGATCAGCGAGACCAGCCGTCACGCCGGCCACGCCGACATCGTCCGCGAGCTCATCGACGGCGCGGTCGGCCTCATCCCGGCGCGCCTCAACGTGCCGACCGGTGACCAGGCCAGCTGGCCGGCCCACTACGACCGGGTGGAACGTGCTGCCCGGCAGGCCGCCCACAGCTGAAACCCGTCCTCCCGGCCCGCCGCCCGCCGACGAACGGCCCACCGGCCCACCGGACCGCACCGGCCCACCGGCGGAACATTAGTGTCGTTTTGGCCGACGGGAACCTGCCGAAGCTGGGTATTAACGGGTCATGGACGCGAGCCTTTCCGATTACGCCGACCACCTCACCGAGGCGGACGTGCGGCTGCTTTCCGAGGTTGCGCCGGTTCCCGGTGGCGCGGCGGCCTGGCTGGCCCGCGATCCCGCGGCCATCGAGGGGCTGCTCGCCGATCCCCGGGTGTTCGAGGCCGTGTACGGGTCGGCCGCGGTGGCGGCGGGCCAGGCTGTCCTGGTGTCTCCGTTCCTGGCCTTCGGGGTGGCCGTGCACCGCGCGGTGGCCGACCTGTCGGCCCTGGACTACCTGCCGGAGCGGTCGGGGCTGCGCCAGCGGCTGCCGGTGTTCGACACGCCGGAGCTTCGCGACTTCCTCGGTTCCGCGGATCGCCGGCTGTTCCTGACCGAACTGCTCGCGTCCTTCACCCGAGTGGCCAGCGGACGGTACCGGGTCCGGTCCGGCGGCCGGTCGCGGACGCGCCGGTTCAGCGAGCTCGACCCGGTCCGGCTCGCGGGCATGCTCGAGGAGGCCCCGGAGGAAACCCGGCCCGGCATCTACCGCAGGCTCGGCGACGTGTCCTTGTTCCTGGCCGGCGTGTTTCCCGACTACGCGGCGGCTAACGCCATCGGCCCGATAGACGCCTCCCGGCTGCTGCGCGCGGCCCGGGTCCCCGCGGGGGACCGGGACGGCCTGGCCGCGGCCCCGGCCCTCGATCTGCTGGAGTACCTGGGTGCCCGGTGGTACCGCGCCGCGCTGGCCGCCGCCCCCGTGCGGACCGCGAGGCTGGCCGTGGTAGGTGACGTGGCGGGACGCTTCCGCCAGGCCCGGCGCGTCCTCAACCACCTGGCCGACCGTTACCTGCTCGGTCCGGACGGCCCCTGGTTCGCCTCGCCGGCGCGGTAACGGCGGATCAGCACCTCGGCGCCGGCGCCGCGGCCGGTGAGGGTCCCCCGGCGTCCGGCCCCTTCCGCTCAGGCGGCCGGAGCGTAGCATTAAGGACACGCAGACGGAGCCCGTGATGCGGGAGGCTGCCATGATGCGATCTGGCCGGCGGGCCTTGGTGGTGTGGAGCCAGTCCGGCCTGCCCGGCCGCGACGCGCGGCCGCGGCTCACCCGGGTCAGGCGGGTCCGCCGGTTCCTGCGTACCGGCGCGCTGCTGACCGTCCTGCGCCTGACCCCGGTGGCCAGGGCCGTACTGGGCCGCTGGCGGATCTTGCTGCCCGGGACGGTGCTGACGGTGGCCGGGCTGATCCTGCGCGACAGCCTGGCCAGCATCGTTCTCCTCCCCGGGCTCGTCCTTCTCTTCGCCGCCCCGCTGGTCCCGGCCCGCGCCCCGGCCGAGCGCACCTGGCGGCTGGAGCTGGAACGTGAGCTGGCCCTCTACTCGAACCCGGCCCATCTCCGCGACCTCGAGGCGGTCCTCGACCGGTACCCGGACGACGTCACGGGCGAGCTACGCGACATCCTGGCCCGCCAGCGCCTGGCCGCCCGTGACGGCCGGTTCCCGGCCATCGGCAGTCGGTACTGAGCGTCGGATTCCCCGCCGCGGCCTGCCCGCGTGTCCTCGTGTATCAGGGCCGTTCGGGAATTAGCCTGACACGGGAAATAGCTGGCTGGTCGGCTGAACTCAGGCCAGTGGTGACGGGGGAGTATGCCTGCGCCGACTCGCAATGATCAGCGCTATATGCCCGGGCTGGACGGGCTGCGCGCTCTTGCCGTCGCGGCTGTCGTCGCCTACCACGTGGACCTGGGATGGGCCCAGGGCGGGATGCTCGGGGTGGGGGTCTTCTTCACCCTGAGCGGCTATCTGATCACTGATCTTCTGCTCAGCCACCAGGCCAGCACCGGCCGGCTGCAGCTGGGCGACTTCTGGCTGCGCCGGGCCCGGCGGCTGCTGCCGGCGTTGCTCGTCATGCTGGCCGTGGTCGTCGCCTGGGTCACGCTGCTGGACCGGTCCCTGCTCCCGGCCGTCCGCGGGACGGTCGTCGCCTCGGCGCTCTATGTGACCAACTGGTGGCTGATCGCGCAGCACAGTTCGTACTTCGCTCAGTTCGGGCCGCCGTCGCCGCTGGGTCACCTGTGGTCCCTGGCCGTAGAGGAGCAGTTCTACCTGATCTGGCCCGGGCTGCTGTGGATCGGGCTGCGCTGGCGGCGGCGCCGGGTGGTCATCGACACCAGGCTGGCCGGCGCGGCGCTACTGCTGGCCGCCGCCTCCGCCGTCGCGATGGGACTGCTCTACCAGCCCGGATACGATCCGACCCGGATATACGACGGCACCGACACCCGGGCCTCCGCCTTGCTGATCGGCGCGGCGCTCGCCTTCGTCTGGCCGAGCAGGCACCTGCGCGAAGACGTCACCGGCCAGGCCCGGTGGATGCTCGACGGCGCGGGCGCCGCGGGGCTGGCGGTCTTCGCCGTGCTGGTCTGGCGCACCAGCGAGTACTCGGCGTTTATCTACCGCGGCGGGATGGTCCTGCTCTCGCTCGCGGCGGCGCTGATGGTGGCGGCCGCCGCCTCGCCGGCCACCAGGTTCGGCCAGGTCCTCGGCTGGCGGCCGCTGCGCTGGCTGGGCGTCCGCTCCTACGGCATCTACCTGTGGCACTTTCCCATCATCGTGCTGACCGCCCCGCCCGGGGGCGGGGACACCCCGGCCCGCGCCGCCCTCCAAGTGGCCGCGATCATCGCCTGCGCGGCGCTGTCGTGGCGCTACATCGAGGAGCCGATCCGCCGCGGTGCGCTGAGCCGGTCCTGGGCCCAGATACGAGAGCGCAGCTGGCGCATCGGGACGCCAGGACGCCAGGCCCGCATCGCGGTAGCGGCATCGGTCCCGGTGCTCGTGCTGGCCAGCTGCGGCATGGCCGGTGTCGTGCCGTCCGGCTCGGCCAGCCCGGTCGCGGCCGTCCAGCCCGCGGCGGCGCACAGCTCCGCCGCCGTCCCGCGCCCGGAGCGGGTCTCGGCCAGCAAGTCCGCGGGGTCGCCGCGCGTCCCGGCCGGCACCAGCTGCCAGGCCGTCGTGCACATCGGCGACTCCACCTCTGACGGTCTCATCTCGCCTGACTACCTGCCGGACCCGCGGCAGCGCATCGCCGCCCAGTATGCGCGGGTCGGCGTGACGACCTTCATTTCGGAGATCTCGGGTGCCCGGTCGATCGTCGAGACGTACGAGGGCGAGCCGAACGCCTACACGGTCGCCCAGCAGCAGGTGCAGCAGGGGTACCGGGGATGCTGGGTGCTGGCCCTGGGCACCAACGACGCCGCTGACGTGTACGTGGGCTCGCCGGTCAGCCTGGCCACCCGGATCAAGGAGATGATGTCGCTGATCGGCGACCAGCCGGTCATGTGGGTGAACGTGAAGTCGCTGCTCGACACCGGGCCGTACGCGGAGAGCAACATGCTGGCGTGGGATCATGCGCTGATCCAGGCCTGCGCCAGCTACCCGGACATGCGCGTCTACGACTGGGCCGCGGCGGCCAAGGACAGCTGGTTCATCTCCGACGGTATCCACTACACCTCGGCTGGCTACGCGGCCCGCGCCCGCCTCATCGCCCAGGCGCTGGCCCGAGCCTTCCCGGCCCACGGCGGCGGGGCCCAAGCCGGGCCACAGCCCAGCTGCCTGGTCCGTTAGACGGCGGCCGGCTGGCCCCATTGCTCGACGAAGCGCCGCAGCTGCTGGCGTCCGTGCAGGCCGCATTTGGCGTAGATGTTGCCCAGGTGGTACTCGACGGCCTTGCGGCTGATGAACAGCTCGGCCGCGATCTCGGGATTGGACAGGCCCCGGCCGACCAGGTGGGCCACCTCGGTTTCCCGGCTGGTCAAGGTCAGGACCGACTGCTTCTTGGCCGGGCTGCCGGGCAGGTGGCAGGCGGCCAGCTCCTCCTCGGCCCGGGCGATGAACGGCTCGGCCCGCAGCGCGTGGTACAGGGCGCTGGCCTGCCGCAGCCGCTCGATGGCCAGCCGCCGCTGGCCGGTGCGCCGCAGCAGCCGCCCGTGGGCCAGCAGCAGCCGGCCGTCGTGCACCGGGCTGCGCAGGCCCGGGCTCTGCTCACCGCGGGCGTAGATCTCCAGCGCGTCGGCCGCCGCCCCGCGCTGCTCAGCCAGCCATCCTTCCAGCCAGGCCACGGCCGGCCGCAGGTAGCTCACCTGGGTGCTGTCCGCCCGCAGCTGGCCCAGCACGGCGGCGGCCGGCTCCAGCTGACCCGAACCGACCAGGCCCTCCACCAGCAGCGGCCGCCACAGGACGGCGTAGACCCGGCTGCGGCCGTCCAGGGCCGCGTCGTCCTGCCAGGCCCCCAGCGCGTCGGCCATGCCCAGGTAGTCCCCGGCCGCCTGGCACACCAGCGCCCGGGCCATTCCCGCGTACACCCGTTCCTGTCCGTAGTCCATGCTGGCCGCGGCCTCCTCGGCCAGCCGGGCGTGCCGTTCGGCTTCCTCGACCGCGCCGCGGCTGGCCGGCACGCAGCCCGCGGCCAGGTGCAGCAGCGGCAGCTCGATCCGGCGGGAGTTAATCGCCGCGGCGGAGAACGCCTGCTCGGCGGTGAGCAGCACGTCGTCCCACTCGCCGGCCAGGTACTGGGCCAGCGCCAGGTAGGAGTAGGCCCGCAGCCCCAAGGTGAGCGTCGCGCCCCGCCGCACCAGCGTGAGGCTGGCGCTCAGGTCGCTGACCGCCTGCCCTGGGTCCCCGTCCAGCAGGTGGAACACCCCGCGGAACGACAGCGCATCGATATCCACCGGGCCGACCCGGGCCGGGTCGGGCTCGAGGTGGGCCAGCTCGGCCAGGCCGGCGCGCGCGCCGGACACCTGGGAGGCGCCGATGGCGATCAGGGCGCGCGTCTGGCTGGCCGCCGCCGTATCCAGCAGCCCGCCCTCCAGCGCCTGCCGCCCGAACGCCATCACCTTCGCCCCCTCGCCCAGCACCGTGTAGGTGCCGGCCAGCCGGTTGGCGATCAGGGCGGCCAGCGGCTGGCTGCCCGGGTCTTGCCGGGCTTGCGCCAGCGCCTGGCTGAACCGTTGTTCGGCCTCGGCGAGCTGGCCGGAGGAGAACGCCATGGTGCCCAGCACGCAGCTGCGCAGCGGGGAGGAGGCGGTCGCTTCGACCGCCTCGCGCAGGGCCATGCCCCTGGACTCCACCGCCAGCGTCAAGTGCAGTGCGGCGGTCAGCAGCCGCCGTTCGCGGTCGGCCCGGTCCGGGGAGATGTCCGAGGCCCATTGCAGGTGGGTGGCGGCCAGTGCGAGGCGGCCGCGGGCTGCTTCGGTGGCGGCCAGCGCTTCCAGCTCGGCGGCCAGGTTTTCGTCGGGCTGGTCCAGGGCGGCCACGCGGTGTTCCCAGGACACGGCCTCGCTGACCAGGTCGGCGGCGCGGGCGTGCAGCAGGCGGCGCCTGCTGACCGGGATGCCGGCGTAGATCGCGTCCCGGACCAGCAGGTGGCGGATCGCCACCGGGCAGGTGGGTTCTTCCGGCCACCACTCCACCAGGCCGGCCGCCACGGCCGGCTCGATCGCCGCGGTGGGCGAGCTGATCTCCGCGGCCTGGCCCAGCTGAGCCAGCGGCATGCGCAGGTTCAGCACCGCCAGCATCTCCAGGATGACCCGGGTCTCGGTCGGCAGCACCCGGAGGTGATCGCCGACGACGGCGGCCAGCGACCGGGGCACCGCGAGCCGTCCGGGTGCGTCCGGATCGAAGCCGGAGCCCTCGCTGAGCAGCGTTCGCAGGTAGAGCGGGTGCCCGCCGGTCTGGCGGTACAGCCATCCGGCCGCCTCCTCGTCCAGCGCTTCGGCCCGCAGCGCGCCGGCCAGCGACGCGACCTCCGCCGGGTCCAGCCCGCCCAGCGGGAGGAATAGCCGGTTCTCCACGCTCAGCAGCAGCCGCTGGGCGGCCTCGTCCAGGCGGTTGCTAGGTCCGCGGTAGGTCACCACGGTGATGACCGGGTCCACCGACAGCCGCCGCAGCATGAACATCAGCGCCTCGACCGACTTCCGGTCGGCCCACTGCAGGTCATCGATCACGATGGCCAGTGCGGCAGCCTGCTGTTCTCCCACCACCTTCAGCAGCCGGGCGCCCACGGAAAACGATGAGGAAGCGCCTGTCAGCGCGGCCGCCGGCGCCGAGCCTCCGGCCGCTCGCAGCAGCTGGTCGACGATACCGAAGTCCAGATCCGCCTCGGCCTGATCGGCCCGGGCCGACAGCACCTTGAGGTCGGCCGCGCCGGCCAGGCCCCGGCGCGCCAGGGCCGTCTTCCCGATCCCGGGATCCCCCTCGATGGCCACCAGCCACGGCTGACCTTCCTTGACCCGGGTGATGACCTCCGCGAGACGCGCGAGTTCCGCCGTCCGGCCGACGAAAGGATCAAACGGTGTCTGCCGGTCCTGCACGCGCCTACCTCGCTCCCGACTGTGCCGCCAGCCGGGAATCGTCCCCAGAGGCGTCATGGCGATTCTCTCAGCGACCCGCACATCGGCGCCATGCCGCCCCCGGGTCATATCGTTCGGCTTCGCGAACTGACAGGCTAGGAGGTGGACGCCGGCCGCGTGCCGTTCAGGCTCGCTCCCGGTCCACCGCCCCGATCTCGCTCCGAGTCCGCCGCACGGGAGGCGCCGATGACCGGCTTGATCTACCGTGATCTCGTTTAACAGCCTGCTGATCGTCGGCGTGGTGGCCGTCGTGGTGCCGCTGCTCCTCGGCTTGCTCCCGGCGGTCAAGGTCCACCCGGTGGTGCTGGAGATCGTGGGCGGGATCCTGGTCGGGCCGGAGGTGCTGGGCTGGGTGCACCTCGATGTGGCCGTGCGGGTGACATCGGACCTGGGCCTGGGCTTCCTGCTGTTCATGGCCGGCTACGAGATCGACCTGCGGCAATTCGACCGCCGGCTCCTTTCCCTGGCCGCCCGGGCGTTCGTCGCGTCCGCGGCCCTGGCTCTGCTCATGGCGTACGGGCTCCAGCTCGGCGGCCAGATACAGGACGGCCTGCTGGTCGCGATCATCTTGATGGCGACGTCACTGGGGATCCTGGTGCCCATCATCAAGGACGCGGGCCAGAGCGAGACGGATTTCGGTCATCTGATCATGGCCGCCGGATCGCTGGCCGAGCTCCTCCCGCTCGTCCTGGTGTCGGTATTCTTCTCGGCGTCGTCCGCCGACCGGGCCGTGGACCTGGGCCTGCTCGCCGGGTTCATCGCGTTCACCGCGGCCGTCGTGGTGGTGACCCAGCGGGTCAGGTCCGTGGGCCGGCTGCGGGAGGTGGTGTATCGGCTGGAGCGGACCAGCTCTCAGCTGCGTACCCGGATCGCCATCACGTTCGCCCTGGCCTTCGGGGTGGTCGCCGAGCGCTTCGGGCTGGCCACCATCTTGGGGGCGTTCCTGGCCGGCGTCATCGTCCGCCGTGCCGATGAGTCGCCTGCCGAGCAGCACGAGTTCCAGGCCAAGCTCGAGGCGATCGGCTTCGGGTTCCTGATCCCGGTGTTCTTCGTGAGCACCGGGGCCGCCCTGGACGTGTCCTCCTTGTTCGCCAGCGCCAGGGCGATCATTCTCGTGCCGGTGTTCCTGGTCGCGCTGCTGGTGGTGCGCGGCGTGCCGGCCGTGCTGTACGTCCGGACGATCGGGCGCACTCGCGCCTGGGCCGCTGGTTTCATGCAAGCCACGTCCCTGACGTTCATCGTGGTGGCGACCATCATCGGGGTGCAGACCGGTCACCAGCGGCCGTCCACCGCCACCGCCCTGGTGGTGGCGGGCCTGCTGTCGGTGGTCATTTTTCCGCCGGCTGCCCTGCGGCTGCTGCGCGGCGCCGCCAGCCGCCCGGTGCCGCGTCCCGAGCGCTCCGCGCCCGGCCCCGCTCAGCCCGAGGACTGACCGCGGCCAGCAGCTTGACCGCCCCGGCCGGGAACCGAGGCGGCCCACCTGGTCGGCCGAGGCCTGTCCGATCCGGAGATCGCGGCCGAGCTGGTCATCAGCCGCGAGGCCGTCGAGTACCACCTGGGCCACATCTACGCCAAGTGCGGCCTGCGCGGACGCCAGCAGCTGCGGCGCTTCGGCGAGCAATGGTCGGCCAGCCGGTCCCAAGCGCATGAGGCAGGCCCGCCCGGCCTGCCTCATGCCGTTCTTACTTGCCCTGGTCATAGGGCGAGATATCGCTCTTACCTGCCCTGATCATAGGGGGAGGACAGGGGATAGCCGGACGTGAGCCGCCGTCGCGGTACGGACCGCGCGGCGACCCCGCCGACGAGCGTGCCGATCGTGACGCCGATGGCCAGGTTGACCACCGCGGTGGCGATCTTGGCGTCAAGCGCGGCGGTGGTGCTGAACGGGAAGGCCACCATGATCGCGGTCACCAGGGCCACGATCCAGCCGAAGAACAGCAGCGGCCGCAAGGTACCCAGCATCAGCAGCTGCACCAGCCCGGTGGCCACCAGCGCGCCCGCGACCGCGACCAGGACCAAGTCGGCCGTGTGCACGTTGCCAAAGGCGCCGTCCTGGCTCGGTGCCAGCAATGCCACCTTGAACAGCCACCGGCTGACCAGCACGCCAACCAGGGCCACCAAGCCGGCTACCACCGCGCTGGCGGCCCCGCCCGCCCACAGCTTGCGCGCATCGACGCCGACGCCGACGCGCCTGCCGGAGCTTCGTGGCCTCACTGAGCTGGCCACGGGGCGCAGGTCGGCGGTCCGGTCACCGTCGGCCCGGCTGCTGGCGTGCTCATCTGGGCTGTAGGTATTCATAGTTCTGTTTCCCTTCCTCACTAGCTTCTGCGCACAAATTCAGCTTCGGCCGCGCCGCGGGCGAAGTCCCTAGGGAGACTCCCTAATCCAGCTCCCCAGCCGGGCTCCCGGCCAGAATTCAGCCCGGTAATTGCTCATGACCCTCTCTCCTGTCTGATCTTCCGACCAGTCGGAAGATCAGCTCCCAGCTGGCTCCTGGCCGGAATTCAGTCCCCCAGCCGGGTTCCGGCGGCGGGCGCCATGGCCTGCCGGCGTACGGCAGGCAGCCGTACCGCCACGGCATGGCTGCCCTGCTGCGCTTCCTTCCCGGTGTCGGCCACCCGGGCGAATTTCGCGCAACCGGGCGGCGAGTCCCTGGGGAGGCGAATTAGGGAGTTTCTCTAGGGACTGCGGTCGCCGCCCGGCGGACAGTGGATCCATCCGCACAGAAATCAGGCCGCAATCCAACTGGCCGAGCAAGGAAAGGCGTTGCCATGAGTGTCCCAGTCCTGCCGAAGGAGCCGGTGTCATGACGATCCGGCAGTGGCATCTGACGCGTGGGGGTCATGTGGATGGGGGGGCTGGGCTGCTGGTGGCGGACCGGCCGGGGCGGGCGGGGCGGGGGGTGCCCTGGTGGGTGAGGTGCCGGCGGGGCGGGTGGCGCGGCGGCTGGGGGTGGTGGGGCTGGCGCTGGTGCTGATCTCGGCGATGGACAGTATCCGGAATCTGCCCACGACGGCGACGTTCGGCTGGTCGGCGATTTTCTTTTACGGCATCGCGGTGCTGACGTACCTGGTGCCGGTGGCGTTGTGCTCGGCGGAGCTGGCCACCACGGTGGGCGGCGGGATGTACCGGTGGGTCCGGGAGGCGTTCGGGTCGCGGTGGGGGTTCCTGGCCGTGTGGTGTGACTGGTCGGAGAACATCGTGTGGTTCCCGACCGTGCTGGTGTTCCTGGCCACCACGGCCGCGTACGTGATCAACCCCAACCTGTCCCAGAACAAGGCGTTCCTGGTCCCGGTCATGCTGGTCATCTTCTGGGCGGTGACGCTGTCCTCGCTGTTCGGGTCGCTGAAATCGGCCCGGTGGACCGGGGTGGGCGTGATCATCGGCACCGCCATCCCGACCGCGGCGATCATCGTCCTGGGCCTGTGGTGGACCGCCAGCGGCAACCACTCCGAGATCCCCTTCCACGCCACCGCGATCATCCCGGCCTGGAACGGCCTGGCCAGCCTGGTCTACGCGGCCGGCATCGTAGTCGCGTTCGCCGGCATGGAGATCGGCGGTTTCTACTCCCACGTGACCCGCAACGTCAAGCGGACCTACCCCGGCGCGGTCCTGATCGCCGCCGTCACCGTGGCGACCCTGTCGATCCTGGGCAGCGTGGCCATCGCCATGGTCGTGCCCGGCAAGCAGATCGAGCTGGCCGGCGGGATCATGCAGGCCGTGTCGATCTTCTTCGCCAAGCTCGGCATCTCCTCCCTCATCAAGCCGTTCGGCGTGCTGGTCATCATCGGCGTGCTGTGCGGCCTGGCGTCCTGGAGCATGGGCCCGGCCGAGGGCATGCGCCGGGTCGCCGCCGACGGCCACCTCAGCCCCTGGTGGGGCCGGACCAACCGGCGCGGCGCCCCGACCATGGTCCTGCTCCTGCAGGCCACCCTCGGCTCGGTGCTGTCCCTGGCCCTGATCTTCGTCAACAACATCAACACCTACTACTGGATGCTCACCGCGCTGGTCGCCCAGACCTTCCTCATCATGTACTTCCTGATGTACATCGCGGTCATCCGGCTGCGCATCACCCAGCCCGATGCCCCCCGCCCGTTCAAGATCCCCGGCGGCAAAATAGGGCTCGCCCTCATCGTCGGCGCCGGGATCATCGGCGCCGCCTTCACCTTCTTCCTCGGCTTCATCCCCGCCACCCACCTATCCACCCAGGGCACCATCGCCTACATCACCGTCATGGCCATCGGCATGATCACCATCATCGGCACCCCCTTCCTCCTGCACCGCGGCCCATCCACCAAAACCGACACCCAGACCGACCCCGGCCTCGGCACCCCCGACACCCCACCAGGACCCTGACATGCACCCAAGCACGCTGTCGCCAGACCACCCGCCGAAGGACATCCATCGCGGGTGGGCCGGCGCGGTGTGGCGGAGGCTGTCGAGCCGGGTGACGGCCTGGGTCGTGGCGGGTGTGGCCGTCGTCGTCGCGCTCGGTGCGATCCTGCTCCCGCGAGGAGGCAGCGTTTCCCCTGATGCTGCCTCCTTTACGGGCATCTCCCAGGTGGGTGCCCTGTTTCAGGGTGCATGGCAGAGCAACCCGCACTTCTGCAGCGCCAGCGTGGTGGACAGCCCCTCGGGCGACGTGATCGCCACGGCGGCCCACTGCCTGTCCGGGAATGGCCAAGACCTGGAGTTCGTCCCGATGTACCACGACGGCCAGGCTCCGTACGGAGCCTGGGACGTGACCGGCGCCTACGTCAGCCAGCGCTGGATGCAGCACCAGGATCCCCAGGCCGACTTCGCTTTCCTGACCCTCAGCCCGCAGCACGCCGGCGGGAAGACGCGCACGGTCCAGAGCGTCGTGGGCGGCAACCAGCTGGTCATTGACCAGCAGCTTCCGCGGCAGACCGTCGTGGTCGGGTACCCCGCGGGCAGCGGCGGCCAGCCCGTCATCTGCCTCAACCAGGCCTCCGTCCGGGCCGGTTACCCGGCGTTCCGCTGCGGCGGCTTCGTCGGCGGGACCAGCGGCGGGCCCTGGCTGGCCGACTATGACGCCCAGACCGGGCACGGTGAGCTTTACGGCGTAACCGGAGGCCGGCATCAGGGCGGCTGCGTGAACTGGGTCTCCTACAGCTCGAGTTTCAACGCCGACACGATGGCGGTGTACCAGCGAGCCGCGGCCGGACAGCAGCCGGACGTGGTCCCGGACCCGCAGCCAGCGCCGTGCTGATGCCGTCCGCGCCGCCGGACTCCGGCCGCAAGTAACTGTTGATGCCGCAGGTAACTATTGATATCGTGAGATTCCTCGCGCCCCTAGCTCAACGGTAGAGCACCAGACTCTTAATCTGGAGGTTGGGCGGTTCAAGTCCCCCCGGGGCGCACTGAGCTAGTGCCCTGACGCGTGTGTGTCTTCATGTTTCCGCGGAAACATGGGACGACGCCGCGTTCGGCCAGTTCTAGCGGTAAGGACGTACAGGCGCGGGTTGAGCTTGCCGATCATCTGGTACACGCCCCACAGGCTGCCGGTCAGCATGGCCTCGTAGGCATCGGTGCCGAATCGTTCCTCGTAGGCCGGCCGGTTGCGCAGCAACCGGGAGACCCGGAGCAGTTGCCGGGAGCGGAGGCCGGTGCCGTTTTCCTCCAGGTACTCGCGCCATTCCCCATGCAGCTGAATGTTCTGGCAGATGGTCAGCCCGGCCGCGGTGACCGCGCCCTCAAAATCTGAGTCGACGCTGGAGGCGTAGATGCCGCCCGGCGGCCAGAGCCGGGCGGCTTCGGCCGGGGTGAGCCATTCGGTGGCGGTCATCTGCTAGATGACCGCGTGAGCGCCGGGCCGCAGGACCCGGCGGAATTCACTGAACGCGGCTTCTAGGTCCTGGACGTGCTCGAGCACGTCGCGGCACCAGATCAGGTCGGCGCTGGCGTCTGGGCCGGGAAGCTGCTCGGCGACGCCGTAGTCAATGCGGATCCGGGCGGCGATGCCGGGCTCTGCCACGGCGAGGGAGGTGTATCAGCCACAACAGCGCTTCCTCACGGCCCCGCACTCACTCCACACATGTCGCGCCGCGTTGGCGTACCCCTCGTTGCTGGCCGCCGACTTGCGCTATACCGTGGAAAGCCGGTGGCGCGGCGCCGCCACGTCGCCGCCGAGGAGGCCCGATGTCGGCAGATCCGTCCAGCTCACCCGCGCTGCGCGCGTCCGACGCGGACCGCGACCGGGTCATCGAACTGCTGCGCGCCGCTGTCGCCGATGGCCGGCTCGACCCGGCCGAGTTCGACCAGCGGCTGGACGCGGCGCTGGCCGCCCGCACCATCGAGGCGCTGGCCCTGCTCACCGCCGATCTGATCGCCGCGCCAGGCCGCGACGGCTCGCTCGCGCTGCCGCACGCTGGGACGTCGGCCCAGCCGGCCGCCGCACTGCTCACCATCCGCGAGCGGCACGGCTCGGTGCGCCGCGACGGCCGGTGGACGCTGCCGCACCGGCTGGTGCTGCGCACCGCGTGGTGCGACGTGATGCTGGACCTGACCAGCGCCGTGCGCAGTGGACCCGAGCTGATCATCGAGCTGCGGGTACGCGGCGGCAACGTGGAGCTGGTCCTCGCGCCGGGCCCCATGCTGCTGAATGTTCTGCAATGGTCAGCCCGGCCGCGGTGACCACGCTCTAGGCGATCAGCAGGGACACGGACGGCAACACGCCCCGAGACGCTGCGCGTCCACCTGGTAGGCCGGATGAAACACGGCCGGATCGGCGCCCGGTGGCTGGCCCCGCGCCGGTGACCGCCGCCTGGCCGGTCCTAATTTTCGGGGCGCCGACCATGATCGTGGCCAGTTTTGGACTGCAGACGGCCATTCCTGGCCATGATCATGAAGACTGCCCCAGCCCGTCGCCTCGATGCTGAACCGACGGGCTGGCCGGACGTCAGCATCGCCGCTATCAGGAAGTAAGGATAAGGAAGCCCGGGTGCATGTCAGGGTCCTGGTGGGGTGTCGGGGGTGCCGAGGCCGGGGTCGGTCTGGGTGTCGGTTTTGGTGGATGGGCCGCGGTGCAGGAGGAAGGGGGTGCCGATGATGGTGATCATGCCGATGGCCATGACGGTGATGTAGGCGATGGTGCCCTGGGTGGATAGGTGGGTGGCGGGGATGAAGCCGAGGAAGAAGGTGAAGGCGGCGCCGATGATCCCGGCGCCGACGATGAGGGCGAGCCCTATTTTGCCGCCGGGGATCTTGAACGGGCGGGGGGCCTCGGGCTGGGTGATGCGCAGCCGGATGACCGCGATGTACATCAGGAAGTACATGATGAGGAAGGTCTGGGCGACCAGCGCGGTGAGCATCCAGTAGTAGGTGTTGATGTTGTTGACGAAGATCAGGGCCAGGGACAGCACCGAGCCGAGGGTGGCCTGCAGGAGCAGGACCATGGTCGGGGCGCCGCGCCGGTTGGTCCGGCCCCACCAGGGGCTGAGGTGGCCGTCGGCGGCGACCCGGCGCATGCCCTCGGCCGGGCCCATGCTCCAGGACGCCAGGCCGCACAGCACGCCGATGATGACCAGCACGCCGAACGGCTTGATGAGGGAGGAGATGCCGAGCTTGGCGAAGAAGATCGACACGGCCTGCATGATCCCGCCGGCCAGCTCGATCTGCTTGCCGGGCACGACCATGGCGATGGCCACGCTGCCCAGGATCGACAGGGTCGCCACGGTGACGGCGGCGATCAGGACCGCGCCGGGGTAGGTCCGCTTGACGTTGCGGGTCACGTGGGAGTAGAAACCGCCGATCTCCATGCCGGCGAACGCGACCACGATGCCGGCCGCGTAGACCAGGCTGGCCAGGCCGTTCCAGGCCGGGATGATCGCGGTGGCGTGGAAGGGGATCTCGGAGTGGTTGCCGCTGGCGGTCCACCACAGGCCCAGGACGATGATCGCCGCGGTCGGGATGGCGGTGCCGATGATCACGCCCACCCCGGTCCACCGGGCCGATTTCAGCGACCCGAACAGCGAGGACAGCGTCACCGCCCAGAAGATGACCAGCATGACCGGGACCAGGAACGCCTTGTTCTGGGACAGGTTGGGGTTGATCACGTACGCGGCCGTGGTGGCCAGGAACACCAGCACGGTCGGGAACCACACGATGTTCTCCGACCAGTCACACCACACGGCCAGGAACCCCCACCGCGACCCGAACGCCTCCCGGACCCACCGGTACATCCCGCCGCCCACCGTGGTGGCCAGCTCCGCCGAGCACAACGCCACCGGCACCAGGTACGTCAGCACCGCGATGCCGTAAAAGAAAATCGCCGACCAGCCGAACGTCGCCGTCGTGGGCAGATTCCGGATACTGTCCATCGCCGAGATCAGCACCAGCGCCAGCCCCACCACCCCCAGCCGCCGCGCCACCCGCCCCGCCGGCACCTCACCCACCAGGGCACCCCCCGCCCCGCCCGCAGGCCGGTCCGCCACCAGCAGCCCAGCCCCCCCATCCACATGACCCCCACGCGTCAGATGCCACTGCCGGATCGTCATGACACCGGCTCCTTCGGCCGGGAGTCGAGGACCGGGGCCTTCGGCTTCATGAACCTGCCGACCAGCGGCAGCTCCGTCACCGACTCGGCCCGGGCGATGGCCAGGCTGGCCCGTGGCAGGTGCGAGCGGTCGTCAGCGACCGAGTAGCGCGGGCGCCATTCCGGGTCGTACTTCTTGTTGAAATTCCACAGGGACTCGATCTGCATGCTGTCGCTGAACCGGTGGAACACGGCCTTCTCCGCCGACTGCCACGGCCCGTCGCCGGTCTCCCCGGCGACCACGGCGCGCATCACCGCGAAGTTCAGGCCCAGGCCGTTCAGGCCTCGTTCGGCCATCCAGTTGATCGTCTCGATGATCACGAAGTCGGTCAGGCCGTTCGGCGCGTCCGGGTCGTTGGTCCGCCGCATGAGGTCCAGGGAGTACCCGTTGACGTGGCTGGCCGGGACGTACTGGTTGAACGCCACCGGCTTTCCCTCCGGGTCCAGGCAGACGGCCAGCAGCAGGCCGGTGTCGCGCTCGTCGAACATCCGGCTGAGGGTCATGGAGAAGCCGCGCTCGGCCTCGCCCTGGCGCGTCTCGGTGGAGAGATCCTCCAGCTGCCTGCGCAGCTCGGCGCTGGCCTCGAGGGCCTGCATGACCGCCACGCGATAGCCGGCCTTGGAGACCCGGTTGTAGGCGCCCCGCAGCGATTTCATCGACTTGCCCTTGAGCGAGAAGACCTGGCAGTCGACGATCGCCTCGTCACCCATGTAGACCCCGGTCAGCCCGGCCGCCTGGTAGATCGGCAGCCACGGCGCGGAGGCGCCGAGCACGCAGATGTACCACCCGTTGGTGTCGGCCAGGTCCATCGCGTCGGTCCACGCGTCGAGGCGCTCGTCGACCGGCCCGATCGGGTCAGGCGACACGAGCATGACGCGGTTGATGACCGAGTAGGCGACCAGGGTGTTCCCGGAGAACAGCCAGGTCTTGTCGTCGCGCAGGGCGAAGTAGTCCAGTGTGTCGCCGCCGTACCGGTCGAAGATCTGCCGGGCCCGGGCGAACGCTTTGGCCCGCTCCTCTCCGGTCCGCCGGTGCTCGCGGCCGGGCAGCGCCGTGGCCAGCACCAGGACCAGCAGGCCCACGATGACGAGCACGACCACGTCGCGGGTCTCGCGGGCTTGCACGAAGGCGACGTCCAGGCCGGCGGCCAGGCCCACCACCACGAAGCTGGTCATGATGGCCAGGCCGACGAAGCGGCGCAGGCCGGCCGGGCTGACCCGGAAGTTACGGTGCTCGAGCAGCAGCCACACGCCGAACAGGCAGGCGATGGTCGACCCTTCCAGGCCCACGTCGTGCAGCAGGCGGTAGACGGTGCTCACCAGCAGCAGCACCAGCGCCGCCACCCAGGACCGGCGGTACCCCAGCCGGACGCCCCGGGCCACCCCGGCCAGCGCCAGGCCGCCGATGACGGCGGTGACGCCGCTGGCCGGATGGATGCCAAACGGCAGCCAGTAGCCGATCGGGTGGACCCAGCGGACCGACCACAGCAGTGCGAGCACCACGTTCAGGACCCCCGCGACGAGCAGCCCGAACGCGGCTACCCGGCGGATCCTGCGGCGCCGCACCCACGGCAGCAGCGCCCGCTCGCTGATCGGCCAGGTGGCTCCGTCGGGAAGGTGGCCGACGACCTCGAGCTTGCTCGGGCGGTTCGGCTCGGGTGCGAGCACCAGCCGCTCCAGCGCCGCGGGCTGCCCGATGGGCTGCTCGGCCAGCGACAGCGAGACGGACAGCACGGGCCCGCCGGTCAGCTCGACCATCGACAGCCGCCGAACGGCCAGGAACGGGGTCGGCAGCCCGAACCGGGCCTTGCGCGCCCGCACCACTTCGGTGTTGCATCCGGTGTTGGCGTAGAACCCGTCGCCGACCTGGGAGATCTCCGGTTCGTGGGTGTGCCCGGTGACCAGGCCGGCGTATCCCTCAGAGATCAGCCGGGCGGCCTCGGCCCGGACGGTGGCGTTGTGGGCCGCCGCCTCGCCCCGCTCGCCGATCGAGGCGTCGGCCAGGGCGCGGTTGACCCGGAGCATGGTGGCGATGGCGGTCGCCGCGGCGATGACCGCGATGCCCACGACCAGGATGCCGAACACGATCAGCCACCGCTCGGCGTGATGGCTCAGCAGCGGCTTGACGCCCGGGGCGAAGGACAGCAGGCGCAGCAGCAGCGCGGCCGCGAACGGCACCGCCAGCCACCACAGCCAGCCCGCCACCATCCGGTACAGCAGGCGCGACCCCAGGAAGGAGGACGGATCACCGTTGGTCCACCGGACCCCCTCCAGCAGCGAGCCGGGCTGGTCGCGGGACGCCAGCTTGGGCAGCACCTGCCGGACGACGTGGTGGCCCAGCGGGGTGTCGACCGGGGACCGGGGATCGTCGAACGCGTTGTACTGATCGAACTGATGGCCGTGCATGACCCGGACCAGCTGGGTGCCGTTGCCGGTCTCGATGGCCAGATCGCAGGCCAGCGCCACGTCGGTCACGCCGAGACGCTCGCGCAGCAGGGTGACCGACTTCTCGTCCCAGCCGAGCTGGCCGTCGTGGTTGCCGGGGGTCAGCACCACGCGATGATTCTTGTCCGCGGCGAAATGCTTGACCGCGTCGGTGAACTGGGGGTGGGCATCCAGGATCCCGGCCACGTCCGGCGCCGCGGCGAGCATCTCGAACCCGTCGCCCGCGATCACCAGCATCCCGGGCAGCTGGAAGCTGTTCAGCACCTGGGCCAGCTGGTCGGCGGCCAGCGTGGATACCTCCGTGGCCGTGGGCGCGAAGTGCAGGTCGCTCACCACGACCACCCGGCTGCCCCGCCCCACCTCGAGCCGGATCAGATCGGGGACGAAGAACCCGGCCGGGGCCGGGCCGCGGTCGGCCGCGCCTTCCCGGTTCTCCGCGGTGCGCAGCGCCCCGCTGCGCTCCTGGCTTTCCGGCACCGCAGTCATGTCACGCCTCCGGGCGCATGATCGGGAAGAGGATGACGTCACGGATCGCGGGCACCTCGGCGAACAGCATGACCACCCGGTCGATGCCGATGCCGATGCCCGAGGTGGGCGGCAGCCCGTACTCCAGCGCCCGGACGAAGGCGAGATCGGCCGGAGGGGCCTCGGCGTCGCCTCCGGCGGCCATCGCCGCCTCGGCCTTGAACCGCTCGGCCTGCTCGTCCGGGTCGTTGAGCTCGCTGTATCCGTTGGCGAGCTCCCGCCCGGTGATCACCAGCTCGAACCGGTCGGTGACCGTCGGGTCGTCGAGGGACTGGCGGGCGAGCGGGGAGACCTCCGTGGGGTAGTGGTAGATGAATACCGGGCCCACGGTCTCGGGCATCAGGATCCTGTCGTACAGCTCGAAGATCAGCTTTCCCGAGCCCCACGACGGCAGGTACGGCACGTCGTTGGCCACGCAGATCTGACGCACGTCCTCGACCGGCATGGACGGGTGCACCCGCTGGCCGAGCCGGTCGGCGAGCAGGTCGAGGAGGTCGCGGCGCGGCCACGGCGGCGTCAGGTCGACGCGCTGGCCCGCGAAGTCGAACTCGAGCCGCCGGCCGCTTCCCGGGCGGCCTCGGTGATCAGGTGCTCGGTGAGGTCCATTCCGTCGTGGAAGTCGCCCAGGGCCCGGTAGGCCTCGAGCGAGGTGAACTCCGGGCTGTGCCGGGTGTCGATCCCCTCGTTGCGGAAGTTACGGGCGATCTCGAACACCCGCTCGTAACCTCCGACGATCAGCCGCTTGAGGTACAGCTCCGGCGCGATGCGCAGGCTGAACTCGGCGTCCAGCGCGTTGGCGTGAGTGAAGAACGGGCGGGCGATGGCCCCGCCGGCCTGCGGCTGCAGAATGGGGGTCTCGACCTCCACGAAATGCTGGGCCTCGAGCCGGTTCCGCAGGACGGACAGGGTCTTGAAGCGGATGTCGAAGACCCGCCGGCTCTCCTTGTTGGCCAGCAGGTCCACCTCGCGCTGGCGGTACCTGGTCTCCGCCTCGTTCAGGCCGTGCCACTTGTCCGGCAGCGGCCGCAGCGCCTTGGACAGGATCTCCAGCCCCGTGACGTCGATGGACAGCTCCCCCCGGCGGCTGGTGATCACTTCGCCGGTGGCCCCCACCCAGTCGCCCAGGTCGACCAGCGCCTCGACCGCGGCCGCGTCCTCCGGAAGGTGATTGGCCTGAAACATCAGCTGAACGGCTCCGCTGGCGTCTTCGATCGTGATGAACCGGAGCTTGCCGTGGCCTCGCATCGAGGCCACCCGCCCCGCCACGGCCGCCACCTCGCCCGTCCTGGTGTCCGGCTCCAGCTCGGCGTGCGCCGCATGCAATTCCGCCAGCGTGGCGGTGCGGTCGAAGCGGGTGGGATAGGGATTGACGCCCAGGTTTCGCAGCTCATCGCGCTTGGCCCGGCGCTCGGCGGACTGCGCGGCCAGCCCCGAGGCGGACGTCCCGGCGCCCTGGCCGTCGGGCCCCGGCCGCTGATCCGTTCCGGCACCCGCTCCCTGCCCAGGTCGTGGCTCTTGCGGGGCTGATTCGTGGTGGAGGACTGGGGTGCTCATGATGGTGTCCGCTTCCTCGGCTCAATTGCTCCGGTTAGATAGCTCAACTGTCGGCTTCGCGCTGACCGAAGTCCCTAGGCAAACTCCCTAGTTCGTCTCCCCAGGAACGGTTCCCCTCGTGTTTTCCGGCCCTCATCAGGCCGCTTCCGGCAGCCGCGATTGCTCGACGAAGCGCCGCAGTTCCTGGCGTCCGTGCAAGCCGCATTTGGCATAGATGTTACCCAGGTGGTATTCGACGGCCTTGCGGCTGATGAACAGCTCGGCGGCGATCTCCGGATTGGACAGGCCCCTCCCGACCAGGAGGGTCACTTCTGTCTCCCGGCTGGTCAGCGCCAGCGCCGCCTGTCCGCCGCCCGGGGTGCCGGGCAGGCGGCAGGCCGCCAGCTCCTCCTCGGCCCGGGCGGCGAACGGCGCGGCCGCCAGCTCCTGATACAGCTCGAGCGCTTGCCGCAGGCGGTCGACCGCGTCCTTCCGGTTCCCGGTGCGGCGCAGCAGCTGTCCGTGGGCCAGCAGGAGCCGGGCGGTGTACACCGGGCTCTGGGTGCTGGCGCCCTGCTCGGCGCGGGCGTAGATCTCCAGGGCTTCCTCCGGGGCGCCGCGCCGCTCGGCCAGCCACCCGACCAGCCAGGCCGCAGCGGGCTGCAGGTAGGCCACCTGGCCGTTTTCCGCCCGCAGCCGGGCCATCACGCCGGCCGCCCGCGTCAACTGGCCCGACCCGATCAGGCCCTCAGCCAGCAGCGGGCGCCACAGCACCGCGGCGAGCCGGCTGTGGCCGTCCAGCGCCGCCTCGTTCTGCCAGGGACCGAGCGCGTCGGCCATGCCCAGGTAGTCTTCCGACGCCTGGCAGGCCAGGGCCCGGGCCATCGCCGCGTACAGCCGTTCCTGGCCGTAGTCCAGGCTGGCCGCCGCCTGCTCCGCCTGGCGTGCGTGCCGTTCGGCCTCCCCGGCCCGGCCGCGCCCGGCTAGCACGCACCCGTGGGCCAGGTGCAGCAGCGGCAGCTCGTCGCGGCGGCCCTGCGCCGTGGCCGCCGAGAACCCCTGCTCGGCGGTGTGCGCCGCGTCGTCCCACGCCCCGGCCAGGTACTGGGCCAGCGCCAGAAAGCCGTGGGCGGGCGGGCCCAGGGTGGCCGTGGCGTCCCGCCGGGCCAGCCTGAGGCTGGCGGCCAGATCGCTGACGGCCTGCTCCAGGTCCCCGGCCAGCAGCCGGAACACCCCGCGGAAGGTCAGGCCGTCGACGTCGACGGGGGAGACCCGGGCCGGATCGGCATCCAGGTGCCGTAGCTCGGCCAGGGCGGTGCGCGGGCCGGCCAGCTGGGCGGTGCCGATGGCGATCAGGGTGCGCGTGCGGCTGGCGGCCGCCGGGTCCAGGCCGCCGGTGCTCAGCGCCTGGCGTCCGTAGGCCTGGGCCCGCTGCCCGTCTCCCAGCCGTCTGGCCGTGTCCGCCAGGCGGCTGGCGATCTCCGCGGCCAGTGGCTGGCTGTCCGGGTCTTGCCGGGCTTGCGCCAGGGCCTGGCTGAACCGTTGTTCGGCCTCGGCGAGCTGGCCGCAGGAGAACGCCATGGTGCCCAGCACGCAGCTGCGCAGCGGGGAGGAGGCGGTCGCTTCGACGGCCTCGCGCAGGGCCAGGCCGCGGGATTCCACGGCCAGGGTCAGGTGCAGTGCGGCGGTGAGCAGCCGCCGTTCCCGGTCGGCCCGGTCCGGGGAGATGTCTGAGGCCCATTGCAGGTGGGTGGCGGCCAGGGCGAGGCGGCCGCGGGCTGCTTCGGTGGCGGCCAGCGCTTCCAGCTCGGCGGCCAGGTTTTCGTCGGGCTGGTCCAGGGCGGCCACGCGGTGTTCCCAGGACACGGCCTCGCTGACCAGGTCGGCGGCGCGGGCGTGCAGCAGGCGGCGTCTGCTGACCGGGATGCCGGCGTAGATCGCGTCCCGGACCAGCGGGTGACGGATCGCCACCGGGCAGCTTGGTTCGGCGGGCCACAAGTCGACCAGGCCGGCCGCCACGGCCGGCTCGATCGCCGTGCTGGGCGAGGTCAGCGCCGCGGCCTGGCCCAGCTGCGCCAGCGGCATGCGCAGGTTCAGCACCGCGAGCATCTCCAGGATGACCCGGGTCTCGGCCGGCAGCGCCCGGACGTGATCACCGACGGCCGCGCCCAGCGACCTGGGCCGCCCGGCCTCGGCCGGGGCTTCGGCCGGGACCAGCGTGCCGACGGCCGGGTCGGCCCGCCGGCAGCGGCGGGGCCGGTGGTTTCGTGCCGCTCGGGTAACCATGGTCTTCCTTGTCTGCTGGTCGCTGGTCTGGTCGCTGGCCGGCTATCCGGCGGCCGCGCGAAGAGCGCGGGTGAGCCGGGCCAGGTCGACCAGGAGCGCGGCGCCGTCATCGGGCTGGTGGATGTGGATCCGCGTCCCGCGGGCGTCTGCGGTGCAGGTGACGCGTATCCCGTGCACCCGTGATCCGATGAACAGCCGGTAGCCGACCAGCCAGGGCGGCTCGAAGGCGGTTTCCTCGCCGCTGGCCGCGACCTCGGTCCCGTCGACGCGAACGGTGAGCGGGAAGTCGGCTCCGATGCCACCGGACAGTTCTGGGTCGGCGGCCGAGACATCGGGCAGCCAGTCGCCCAGGCGCGAGGGGTCGGCGAGGTGGCCGAAAACGGCCTCGACCGGACTGGGGACCGTGGCGTAAAGATCCATCTGGCTGCTTCCCGGTTCGTCCGGCGGGCCTTTCCCGCCGGGGCAATGCCATTTAAACTGGCGTAAAGGGAGGGGGCCAGGCTCTTATTGCGGCCCTGGTGCGGCAATGCTGCGTCGATGTTGCGGCATTGGTGCGGCGGTAATGCGATCAGCGCGATTACGGCCGTGGCACCAGGCGGGGCTGGATACGCGGGTGGCGAATCTGCGCGAGTTCAGGGAGAAGGTACGGGAGCGCCGCCGGGCCGTCGGGCGCACTCAGCAGCAGCTCGCCAGGTCCATCGGGCTGCACCCCGACGTGCTCAGCCACAAGCTCAACGGCCGCGACCACGCGGTGCTGACCACGCCGGAGGTCATCGGCATCGCCGTCACGCTGGCCGGCTGGGGGGCGCTGCTTAGCCGGGCGGACGTGTACGAGCTGCTCGACTTGATGGCGGTGCCGCGGCACGCCGTCCCGGCCGCTTCCTGGTCCGCGCCACCGCTGGCCGGCCTGCCCGCCGGCCCTGACGTCGGCCCGCCCGCCGGCCTGCCCGCCGGCCTGACGCCGGCCTGGCCGCGGGCTGACGCCGGTCTGGGCCGCGGGGCGCCGGGGCCGCGCGCGCGGACCGTCCCCACCCCCCATGAGCCCGTCCCGGATGAGCCCGCCGGGAAGGTGCGGCCCGCGCTCCTGGAGGACCCCCCGGTGCGGCCCCGGCTGGCGGCTGCGCCGCTTCCCGCCCCGGCGACCCCGCTGATCGGCCGGGAGCGAGAGCGCGCCGAAGTGGCGGCGGCGGTGGCCGCCGCCCGGCTCGTCACGCTCACCGGTGTCGGGGGAACCGGGAAGACCAGGCTGGCGCTGCAGGCGGCCAGCGACCTGGCCGGTGATTTCGCCGACGGCGTGGCCTTCGTCGACTTGAGCCCCGTCGATGACCCGGCGCTGCTGGCTACGGTGGTGGCCCGGGCCCTGGGCCTGACCCCGGCTTCGGCGCAGGCCGCCGAGGCCTACCTGGCCGAGGCACTGCACGACCGAGAGCTGCTGCTCGTGGTGGACAACCTCGAGCACCTGCTCGACGAGACACCGCTGCTGGCCCGGATGCTGTCCGTCGCCCCCGGGCTCCGGCTGCTGGCCACGACCCGGATCCCGCTGCGGCTGTACGGCGAGCAGACCATCCGGGTGCCTCCCCTTCACCTGCCCGGGCCGGGGGAGACCGGGACCGACAGCGAGGCGGTCCAGCTGTTCATCGCGCGGGCCCGGGCCGTGCGCCCGGACTTTGCCCCGGACGCGGATGAGCTGGCCGCCATCGGCGAGATCTGCGCCGAGCTGGACGGCCTGCCGCTGGCCATCGAGCTGGCGGCGGCCAGGATCCGGCTGTATCCGCCGCGAGCGCTGCTGCCGCTGCTGCAATCGCGCCTGGCCTTGCTCACCGGCGGCCCGCGCGACCTGCCGCGCCGGCAGCAGACGCTGCGGGCCGCGCTCGACTGGAGCCACGCGCTGCTGCCTCCCCGGACGCGGAGCCTGTTCGCCTGCCTCGGCGTATTCGCCGGGCCGTTCGACGCTGCGGCCGCGGCTGCGGTCAGCGCGGAACCCGATCCGGCCCTGACCCTCGAGCATCTGGCCGACCTGGCCGACCAGAGCCTGCTGGAGGTGACGGCAGGCCAACCGCCGGGGTTCCGCATGCTCCAGACCGTCCGGGAGTACGCCCTGGCCCGGCTGGCCGAGACGGGGGGTCAAGCCGGGGCCGGGCGCCGGCACCTGGCGCACTACCTGACCGTGGCGCGCGCCGCCCGGCCCGAGCTGGACGGGCCCAGGCAGGCCGAGTTCCTGGACCGGCTGGAGGTGGCCTACCCGAACATGCGGGCCGCGCTGGAGTTCGCCTGGCACCAGGCCGGCCAGGACCGCGCCTGCCTGGGCGAGGGGCTGAGCCTGGCCGCCGCGCTCAGCCTGCTCTGGCAGCGGCGCGGGCCGCTCGCCGAGGGCGTGCTGCAGCTCGACCGGCTGCTGGCCGCGCACGACGCGCAGCAGTGCCCGGGCCCCGCCGCGATCCTGGCCGCCGCCGTGGTGGAGGCCTGCACGCTGGCCTGCTTCCAGGGCGATTACGCCCGGACGGTGCGGCTGGCCCGGCGGGCCCTCGAGCTGTGCCAGCCGCTGGGGGACCATCAGGGCCTGGCCCGGGCGCACCGCTTCCTGGGCGAGGTGGCGCTCGGCGCGGGCGACTACGCCGCGGCCGAGCCTCATTTCGAGCGCGAACTGGCCGAAGCCGCGCAGGTCGGCGACCTCGCCTGGCAAGCTCACGCCTATAACATGCTCGGCCAGAACGCCCGGCTCCAAGGCGAGTACACGCGGGCCAGCTCACTGCTCTGGAAAGCCCTGAAGCTATTCCACGCGTCCGACGAACCCGACGGCGTCGGCGTCATCCTGAGCAGCCTCGGTGAGGTCGCGCGGGACGCCGGCCGCCCCCGCCAGGCCCGGCGGCTGTTCGGCGCGGCGTTGGCCCGCCATGCCGCCTTCGGGAACAAACGCCACATGGCCTACGAGCTCGAGGGGTTTGCCGCCGCTGCGGCCCAGGAGCACGCCGGGCAGCAGGCCCTGGTGTATCTCGGCGCGGCCCAGGTGCTCCGGGAGCAGACCGGCGGCCCGCTGCCACCCGTGGAGCAGGCCATTCTCGACCGGATTCTCGCGCCTGCCGTAGCCGCGCTCTCGGCCGGGCAACGGCAGGAAGCGCTGAGCCAGGGACGGCATCAGCCGGTGGCGGCCACCATCGCCCACGCCCTGGCCGAGCTGCGCTCCCCGTCAGGGCCGGGTGCTGCCGATACGGGCTAAGAATCCGTCCTGGGGAGGCGAACTAGGGAGTTTGCCTAGGGACTACGGGCCCAGGACGGCCGACAGTGGATCTATCCACGCCGTGCCGCGCAGTAAGAAGGGGAGCTCCCGCCATGAGCACCGAGACCGATACCACGAGCCCGCGGACCGCTCAGCCGTTCCGGCGCCGGGGATGGGTCCTGGCCGCGTGCGCGGTGGCCGTGGTGGCCGTGGTCGCCGTGATCGTGGCCGAAACGGTGAATGTCGGCAGCATCTCGATCATCGACGGCTGGTTCCCGGTGGCGTTGTTCTGGCTCACGGTCGCGGTCTGCGTTATTGCGGTCGTGCTCCGCCGGGACGTGCTGCACGAATTCCTCATCGGTATCCCGATCGGCATCGGTTTCGCCGTCGTGCTGTTCGGCGGGCTGGCCATCACGCAGGCCGTCCCGACCGGGGCCCCCAGGTCCCTGTACGTGTGGCTGGGCGTGGCGTGCCTGATGGCGGGCCTGGTGATCGCCGGGTGGCGGCGGGCCCACTGGCCCCGCCGCATCTCTGGCCTGGCCGCCATCATCCTCGCCGTGGTGTCCGCGGGCAGCGCGGTCAACCAGACGTTCGACTACTACCCCACCTTCGACCGCCTGACGGGCAAGAGCGCCAACCACTTCCTCAACGATCAGCAGCTCACCGCCATGCGGCAGGAGGCGGCCAGGACCGGCCAGCTGCCCGACCACGGCGCGACGCTCGCCGTGACCATCCCCGGGACGGGCCTGAAGTTCGCCCCGCGCCAGGCGTATGTGTGGGTGCCGCCCGCGTGGTTCGGGCGCGATCAGCCCAAGCTGCCGGTCATCGAGCTGCTGCACGGCACGCCCGGTGCCCCGTCTAACTGGACCCAGTCGAGCTTCGCCGACGCGACGTCGCTGGCCTTCGCCGAGCAGCACCACGGGGTGGCGCCCATCCTGGTCATGCCGGATGTCAACGGGTCGTTCGGCGCGGACTCCGAGTGCGTCAACAGCGCGATGTTCGGCGATGTCGAGACGTACCTGACCAAGACCGTGCCGCAGTACATGCAGAAGAGCTTCAACGCCGCCACCGCGACCGGGTCGATCGCCATCGCCGGGCTGTCCGAGGGCGGCCTGTGCGCGACCACCCTGGCCCTGAACAACTCCAAGGAGTACGTGGCCTTCGGCAACTACTCCGGCGACGCGTCGCCCACCTACCAGTACGACAACGAGCAGCAGACCATCCAGACCCTGTTCGGCGGCTCGAAGGCCGATTACGACGCGCACAACCCGCCGTCCCTGCTGACCGGCCAGCGCTACCCGGGCCTGTCCGGCTGGTTCGAGGCCGGAGCCCAGGACGCCCCGGCGCTGCAGGCCGCCCACCAGCTGCAGCCGCTGGCCGCCAGCGCCGGGATCAACACCTGCATCGCCACGCCGCCCGGCGGCCACGACTTCTCCTTCTGGCAGCAGGCCTACTCCGATTCGCTGCCCTGGCTGTCCTGGAAGCTGAAGCTCACGCCGCAGCCCCAGTCCGTTCCTGCCCAGTGCACATCCGGGAAGAGCTAGCGGGCCCGCGATGACCGCGGCCATCCTCTTCGCTGTCCTATCCGCGCTGTGCAACGCGTGCAGCGCGGTACTGCAGCGGCTCGCCGTCAGCGGCCGCGTGGCCGAGAAGAAGTCGGCCTGGCGGACCGCGATCGACCTGGTGCGCCAGCCGATGTGGCTGCTCGGCGGGCTGTTCCTGGTGGGCACGTTCGGGTTCCAGGCCCTCGCGCTGTACTTCGGCCCGCTCGCGGTCGTTCAGCCGGTCCTGGTGCTTGAGCTGATCTTCACGCTGGGCTTCCGGGCTTTCCTGCTGCACGACGACATCGCCGCGCGGACCTGGTCCGCCGCCCTCATGATCTGCGTGGGGCTGGCCGCCTTCCTCGTGGCCGCGTCCCCCACCGAGGGCACCCATGTCCCGGACGCCGGGCAGTGGATCGTGGCCGTCGGCTCCCGCGCCCTGATCGTGGCGGTGCTGCTCCTGCTCAGCCGGCGCGGCTCGCCGGCCCGCCGCGCCGCCATCTTCGGCGCGGCCACGGCCGTCGTGTGGTCGGTGGACGCCGCGTTCGTCAAGCAGACGGTGGACGTGCTGGCCCGCAGCGGCGTGCTCGGGCTGCTCATCCACTGGCCGCTCTACGCCATGATCGCGACCGGAGTGCTGGGCACGGTCCTGCTGCAGGGCGCGTACGCGGTCGGGCCGCTGGCCCCGTCGCAGGCGACCATGCTCATCGTGGATCCCCTCATGAGCATCGCCCTGGGCATCGAGCTCTTCGGCGAGCAGCTGCGCACCGGCCCCGGGTACGTCCTCGGTGCCGTCCTGTCGCTCGCCGTGCTCGGGGCGGGTGTCGTCATGCTGTCGATCTGGGCGCCCCCGGTGATGACCGCCGATGAGCTCGCCCGGATCCCCGGCCACGCCGGCTCCGCCCAGGAGGTGACCCCGGCCGCGATCCCAGCGGACCCGGAACCCTAGCGCCGGCCGCCGCGCACCCTCTCGCCTCCCTCCCGCCTCTCGATGCGGAGGGCCGACCCCATCGTCCAGTATTACCTAGGTCATACTGGACTATGTGTCCTACATCGAGATCCTGATCCTGCGGCGCCTCCGCGGCGGTCCCGCCCACGGGTATGAGCTGCGCAAGCGCGTCGAGCAGACCACCGGTGTCGTGCTGCACAACAACTCGCTGTACCCGGCGCTGCGGCGGTTCGAGGAGGCCGGCGCGGTGACCAAGACCGCCGAGCAGGCCGACGGCCGCCCGCCCCGGCTGGTGTACGCGCTCACCGAGGTGGGCCACGAGCTGCTGCACGACATGCTCGCCGACCTCCCGCCCGAGCAGGCCGCTGACCAGGAGGAGTTCCTGGCCCGCCTCGGCCAGTTCTCTCTTCTCTCTCCCGCCGAACGAGCCGTGGTGCTTGCCGCCCGTACCCGTGCCGTGCGCGAGCAGCTAGCGCACTTCCAGACCATGGCGGACCTGGCCGCCGGCCACGGCGAACACTGGGGAGCCCTGGTCACCGGCGAGCTGATCCGCAGGCACGAGCGCGAGCTGGCCTGGCTGGCCGACCTCGGCGAGCTCGCCGCCCGCGACGACTCCGGCCCGTGACCGCCGGCGTCGGCTCCGCGCCGCCCCGGCTGGGACCCCTGGTGCAGTACGCGCTGCTGGCCGGGCCCCTGCTGTCGATGCTCGACTCCAGCGTAGTGAACGTCGCGGTCGAGCCGATCGCCCGCCAGCTGCACGCCAGCTTGACCACGGTGCAGTGGACGGTGAGCGGCTACCTGCTCGCCCTCGGCGCCGGGCTGGCCGCCACGGCGTACCTGGCCCGCCGGTTCGGCACGCTGCCGGTGTACCGGGCCAGCGTCGTCGCGTTCACGGCCGCCTCCGCGCTGTGCGCGCTGGCCCCCGGCGCCGGCGTGCTGGTCGCCGCGCGAGTGGCGCAGGGGCTGGTCGCGGCGCCCCTGGTCCCGCTGGCCATGAGCATGCTGCTGGGCGGCAGCGGTAACGCCCGGTCGATCTCCCCGCTGGCCGGCATCATGCTGTTCCTGGGCCCGGCGCTGGGCCCGACCGTCGGCGGGGTGCTGATCGGGGCGGGCGGCTGGCGGGCCATCTTTGTGATCAACGTGCCGTTTGGCGTGCTGGCCGCCTTCGCGGTCCGGTCTGTCCCGCCCGCGCTGGCGCCGGGCCGCACGCCGGGGACCCGGTTCGACCTGCCCGGCCTGGTCCTGCTCGCCGCGGGCCTGACCGGGCTGCTGCTCGGCGCCACCGAGGGTCCCGCCTCCGGCTGGGCCTCGCTGGCCACGCTGATCCCGCTGACCGCGGGCGCGGCCCTGCTGGCCGGATACGCCGGCTGGGCGGCCCGCCGCGATCAGCCCGCGCTCGACCTGTCGCTGGCCCGGCAGAAGCTGCCCGCCCTGGCCATGGCGCTGTGCGCGCTGGCCTCGGTGGTGACCTGGGCCGCCGTGTTCCTGCTGCCGGTTTTCGCCCAGTCGGTGCAGGGCCGCAGTGCGCTGGCGGTGGGCCTGGCCCTGCTGCCCCAGGGGCTGATCACCGGGCTGTCCACCGCGCTCGCCCCCCGGCTGCTGACCGGGCTGACCGTGCGGGTCACCGTGCTGGCCGGGTTCCTGACCCTGGCCGTGGCCAGCCTCGGCCTGCTGCTCGTGGGCGCCGCCACATCGCTGTGGCTGATCGCGACGATCCTGGCCTGCCGCTCGGTCTCCATCGGGCTGGTCATCAACCCGCTGCTGCAAGCCCTGACCCAGCCGCTGCGGCCCGAGCAGCTGGGCGACGCGAACACCTTGTTCAGCGCCTGGCAGCGGATCGCCGGCTCGTTCGGCATCGGCCTGCTCGCCGCCCTGTACGCCACCCAGGCCCGCGTGCAGGGGCCGGTCGCCGCCCTGCACCTGGCGGGCGCCGTGCTCGGGTCGCTCGCCGCGGCCGGGGCCCTGGCCGCTCTCGCCCTCCCTCGGCTCCGCAACACGGCCCTGAGCCGGGCCTAAGGGATGCGAACTAGGGAGTTCTCCTAGGGACCGCCGCCCCCATCTGGCCGAGGATGGATCCATAACCGCAGGGCAACTGAGCCAGGAAAGGAACCCACTGAGTTGGGTGTCACGCCCGGCGGCCAGGACGTTCGGGCGGACGCAGAAAGCGACGGTCCAGATGGCGACATCCACCACCATGAGCACGCGGACCGGACCGCGCAGCGAGCAGGCGCCGGGGCCGTCCCGGGCCCGGCGCCGGGGTTCTGGCCGCCTTCGCCGCCGGCCACGTCCCGGTTCGCTCCGGTCCCGGGCCCGTCGAGCCTGGTCCTGGGCCTGGTCGACGGATGCCGGGCTGCGGGCGGTGCGAGCGACCCTGGTCGTCCCGGCCCTGTTTGCTCTCACCGATCAGGTCGTCGGCAGCCGCCAGATGGCCACCTTCGCCGCTTTCGGCGGGTTCGCCACCTTGGTTATGACCAGCTTCGGCGGCACGCGGCGGGACAAGGCGGTGGCCCATCTGGGCCTGGCGCTCGCCGGGACGGCCCTGGTGGTGATCGGCACCCTGGTCTCGTCCTCCGCCCTTCTCGCCACGCTCGTGACGCTGCCCGTCGCGTTCGGTGTCCTGTTCGCCGGGGCGATCGGGCCGAACTGGGCGTCGGGCGCGATGGGCAGCCTGCTCGCCTTCGTGCTGCCGGCCGTGTCCGCCGGGACGGCCTCGACGATCCCGGCCAGGCTGGCCGGCTGGTGGCTGGCCTCGGTCGCCGGCACGGCGGCCGTCCTGCTGCTGTCCCCCGCCCGGCTTCAGGCCGGCTCCGCCCGGCCGGTGTCGCGCTGGCCAGCAGCCTGGCCGACGAGCTGGAATCGGCTCTCGGCGGCGTCCCGGACCGCCGCCTTCGCGACGCATCCCGGGCCCGTAATTCCGAGCTCCGGGAGGCGTTCGCCCAGGCTCCTTTCCGCCCGGCTGGGCTGGCCGCTGCCGATCAGGCGTTCGCCAATCTGGCCGAGTCGCTCGAATGGTGCAGCAGCCTGGTCGACGACCTGCTGAGCGTCGTACCCGGGATAGCCAGCGGACCGGACGAGGTCCGGCTCCTGGTCCAGGAGTCGAGCGGGCTGCTGCGCGCCGTGGCGGCGCTGCTGTCCGGGCGCGGGGCCGCACCGGATATCGAGTACGTCAAGCAACTGGTCGCAGCAGCCCGGGAGCGGGCCTGGAACCAGGTGATCACCAGCCAGGACCAGGCCGCGGTCGCGCTGCTGACCTTCCACGCGCGCCAGTTGGCCGTGGTCACCCAGTCGGCCGCCACCGACGCGCTCGTCGCGAGCCGGACAGTGGACGCCGAGGTCATCGCGCACGACCGGCTCAGGTGGTACCGCTCGGTCGGCACCGCCGTGGAAGCCGGGCCCGCGGCGCGCCTGCGCCGCATGGGCGCGGTGGCCGTGCGCCACGCCAGCCTGCGGTCGGTGTGGGTGGTCAACAGCCTGCGGGGAGCGCTGGCCCTGGCCGCCGCGGTGGCCACCGCCGATCTCACCGGCGTGCAGCACGGATTCTGGGTGGCGCTGGGGACACTGTCCGTACTGCGCACCACCGCAACGTCCACCGGCGCGACGGCGCTGCGGGCCCTGGCCGGGACGGCGGCCGGGTTCGTGATCGGCTCGGTCCTGGTGCTCGCGATCGGATCCGACACCGCGCTGCTGTGGGCGATGCTTCCCGTGTCGGTCTGCGCGGCCGCCTACTGCTCCGGCCGGGGCTGGTTCGAGACCGGGCAGGCGGCGTTCACCGTTCTGGTCGCGGTGCTGTTCAACCTCCTCGTCCTGGTGGGCTGGCGGGTCGGGGTGGTCAGGGTCGAGGACGTGGCGCTGGGCTGCCTGGTCAGCGTGGTCATCGGCGCCCTGCTGTGGCCCCGTGGCGTCGTCGGGGTGGTCGCGGACGACCTGGCCGACGCGTTCCGCCAGGGCGGCTCCTACCTGTCCGAGTCGATGAACTGGACCCTGGGCCGCTCAGCGGTGCGCCCGGCCAGCGGCCTGCAGACCGAGTCCGCCAGCCTCCGCCTCGACGGTGCCCTTCGTGCCCTGCTGGCCGAGCAGGGCACGAAGCAGATCCCGCAGGAGCATCTGTGGCGGCTGGTCGGCGCGGCCATGCGGCTGAGGCTCACCGCTCACGCGCTGGCCCGCACCCCACCTGTCCCGGCCGGGTTCCAGGCTGCCGATGACGCCCTGGTGAGGTGGACCGCCGGCCTCGTGGCCTGGTATGACACGCTGGCGCTCAGCCTGGCCGGGGCAGCGGCCGCCGATCGCCGCACCCTCGAATCGGCACTGCCCTCCGTACCCGGCCTGTCTGACCCGGCCGGCGCCGCGATCCCGGCCAGGGCGATTTGGCTCGGCGAGCACCTGTGCGGCCTGCGCCATCACCTGGCCGACGTGATCGGGCCGGCGCTGGAGCTGTCCGCGCTGCGCCACCGGCCATGGTGGCATTGACCCGGCCGGCATCGGCGCCGCGGGCACAATATTCACCATTCACCGTTGCGTCACCAAAATAGTTGCCGCAGGGGCTATGGCAACTATCGACACCAATGCGGCTACAGGTGACACTCGTAGTACACGGACCCCGTCAGAGGTCACGTTGGGGGAGGATCATGAGCCGCCCTGGCCACGCCGCGCCGGAGGAGCCCGGGCCGCCCGGCGCTGTCCCGTCCCGCCGGGTCCTGCTGAGGGCGGGCGGGCTGGTCATACTGACCGGCTTCGGGGTCGCCGCCCCCGCCGTGCGGGCTCTGGCCGCCGAGCGGATCGAACCGCCGATGTACTACATCCACGACGGGCGGAAACGGGTCGCACTGACCATCGACGACGGCCCCAGCCCGATCTACACCCCGCAGATCCTGCGCCTGCTGCACAAGTACCGGATCACCGCGTCGTTCTCCATGATCGGCGTCAATGTCAGCACCTATCCGCACGTGGCCCGCGAGGTGGCGCACGCCGGCCACATGATCGTGAACCACACGTCGACGCATCCGGACCTGGTCTACCTGTCACGCGCCGAGGTCCGGGAGGAGATGATCCGCGCCACCGACGCGATCCACCGGGCCACCGGCAAGGTTCCGCGTATGTTCCGCGCGCCGTACGGAGCATGGTCGCCGACCGTGCTGGAACTGTGCGAAGAGCTGCACCTGACCCCGCTGGACTGGTCGGTCGACCCGAGGGACTGGTCACTGCCCGGGGTCAGCGCCATCGTCGACAACATTATGGAAAACACCCGGACCGGGTCCATCATCCTCGAGCACGACGGCGGCGGGAACAGGTCCGAGACCGTCGCCGCCCTGAGCATCGTCCTGCCCCGCCTGCTCGCCGAGGGTTACCGCTTCCGCACCCCCTAGCGTCCGCCCAGGCCTGCTGATCGCATCGCGCGCCCCTACCGCCACCAGGGCTGACGGCGCTGCTCGGCCACGTGCGAGGCCGGTCCGGTGATGGCCCGAGCGTGCGCGCTCAGATGCTGCAGGTGCTCGTCAACCCACAGCAGGTCGGGGTGATGCCGGGCCGTGAGGATCCGGACCAGCTCCGTCCCGTCAACGCCGTCATCCCCGTCGGCCGCGCCTGACCCGTCGGGCCGTCGCCGGGCGCTGCGGCCCCGAGGGCAGCACCGACCTCCGCGATGACCGTAACCCCCTCGGGGCTCGCCTGTGCCGAAGCGATCGTCCCTCTCAGGCCGGTGAACGTCGGCACGGAAACCGGCAGCAGCACGTCACGAGCCGCGGGCCGTCCCACCAGCACCGCGACCCGCTCGTAAAAAGCCGCGAGCTCGGCGGCGGCCTCGGAAAGCAGCCGGCGCACGTCGGTCATGTCACGGTGGCGGTGCGGCCGGGCGTGCCCGGGAGCCTGCAGCCCGGCCAGCGAGTACGCGGTCAGCCGCAGCCGCATGGTGGCCGTGACCAGCATCCACAGGTCCGGCTTGGACAGGTGCTTGGCACCCTGCTCGGCGAGGAAACCGCGCAGCGCCTCGTCCAGGCGGATCGCGGCGGTAACCGCCGTCGGGCCCGCGTCCGGCGCCAGGGCGCGGGTACCCAGGGCCCAGTCCACCGACTGGCGCAGGTAGACCGCCCCGGCCCGGAACGCGTCGGCCAGATCGTCGCCGACCACCGACGCGGCGCCGCGCGGCCAGAAGAGCACGCCGACCACCAGGCTCACCAGGCAGCCGATGGCCACGTCCTGGACGCGCAGCAGGCCCACCCTCCAGCCCGCCGGGGCGAGCAGGTTGAACAGGACCACGATGACCACGGTGAACGCTGCCTGTCCCACGGTGAACGGGAGCGTTCCCGGCGCGTACGCGGCCACCGCGATGGCGATCGGCAGCGCCGCCCACAGCGCGGGCGTGCTGGTGCCGATGCCCAGTATCAGCAGCGCGCCGACCACGAAGCCGATCACCGTGCCGCCCAGCGCGCGCAGCGCGGTGGATTCGGTGGATGCCGCGTTGGTGCGCAGCACCGACAACGTCCCGAGCACCACCCAGAACCCGTGCTGGACCCCGGACACGTCAGCCACCAGCACCGCGGCGGCCAGCGCCAGCGACCCGCGCAGGCTGTTCAGGAACCAGACCGAGCGGATGCTGGCGTGCCGGGTCAGGACGCCGACCGCGCCGGACAGCGCCGCCGCCCGCCGTTCGGCATGGCTCCCCTCCGGCTGCGCGCCGTACCAGCCACGGCGCCGGGCCGCGACCGTCTCGGGGTCGGCGCGCCGGGTGGCGATCAGGGTGTCCGCGTCCAGGCCGCGCACGGCCAGCGAGATCGTCTGGGCGTGGAAGGAATACCGGGCCGCGGCCGCCGCCGAGTCGTAATCGCCACCGGGGCGGCGGCCGCCGCCGACCGGTCGTAGGCGGCGCTGGCCTCGCGCCGCCGCTCCAACTCGTTCACGTCAGGCAGGGCCGCGGCGCCATCGGGGTCGGCCAGGAGGCCGCCGACCTGCCTGAGCACCACAGCCGTCTCGGCCACCAGGTCACGGTCGGGCTGCGCCGCCCGGGTCAGGTCCTGGTGCCCGTCGGTAACGTCGGCAACGAGGGCCGAGCACCATTCGAGATACTGCACCACGCTGGCCATGGCCTGGTCGGCGGTGGCCAGCCCGGTCGGCCGGTACGGCGTGCTGTCGAACGCGGCGATCAGTTCCTGCTTGGTGGCCTGGCAGGCCTCGAGGTCGCCGTGGGTGGCCGTGCCCTCGGCGATCGCCTCCAGCGCGGTGGCCAGCGCCCGCGCCGAGCTGGCCGCCGCGGCCCGCAGCCGGTCGCCCGGCGACGGCGGCGAGAGCACCAGCACGGCCACGGTCGCCACGGCCGAGGCCAGCCACCAGCCCGCCAGCCGGTCCGGCAGCATGCTCACCGTGCCGGGCGTGACCACGGACAGGACAAAGGGGAACAGCGCGGCAATGACCCCGGACGCCGCGTTGGGCCCCGCCACGCCCGCGAAGAATATGCCGAACGTCACCGGGATCGTCACCAGCACGGCCAGCCAGTCGATCTCGTTGACCGCGGTGCCGATGATCAGCCCGACGCTCCCGGTCAGCGCCAGCCCGAGGTGCGCGATGGCCTTGTCCCGCCTGCTGCCGCCGAATGAGGCGACGACCAGGTTCGCAAACCCCCCGAACGCGGCGAACAGGGCCATCTGGAGGTTGCCGAGGCCCACATAGGTCAGCGCGAACACCGAGGGGATCACCAGCACCGCGCGCACGGCCCTCATGGCGGCGGGCACCGACCAGGACGGCCACCACGACGGCCGGGCTCCGGTCGGGCCGGCTGGCCGGTCGGCCTGCGGCGAGGAAGACCGGGATGCGGCCGGCGGCAGGCGGCGGCTCACGCTCAGATCAGGCACCAATCCAGTCTAAGAAGGACGCGACGGGCCGGCGTTGGCCGGGATTCAGGTTTCCCGCACGCTCCATGCGCTACATTGGCTGACTTCGCCGGGCCGGGCCGGGCCAGCCCGGGCGCACGCAGCAGGACACGCAGGAGGAGGGTTCATGCAGGAGACACTGCCGCAGCCGCCGGCCGCGCTGGACGATGATGCCCGGCTGCGCAGCCTCGGGTACCGCCCCCAGCTGGGCCGCGTGCTCGGGCTGTTCGCGGACTTCTCGGTCGCGTTCACGTTCATGGCGCCGGTGATCGGCGTCTTCACGATGTTCACGCTCGGCCTGAGCACCGGAGGTCCCGCCTACCTGTGGCTTACCCTCATCCCGCTCGCCGGGATGCTCCTCGTCGCCCTGGTCCTCGGCGAGCTGGCCAGCCACTACCCGGCGGCCGGCGCGCTCTACCAGTACGCCAAGTACACCGTCGGCCGGAGGTTCGGCTGGTTCGTCGGCTGGTTCTACGGGGTCGCCCTGCTGGTTACCGTGGCCGCGGTGGACGTCGGCGCGGTTACCTACGCCGCCGTGTTCGCCCATGACGTGTTCGGCTGGACCTTCGTGCCCACCGCTCACGGGACGATCCTGGTCGTCGCGCTGGGCCTGCTGGTCATCCAGACCGCGCTGAACACCATCGGCGCCAAGGTCATGGGCCTGGTCGCGCAGCTCGGCGTCCTGGTGGGCATCCTCGGCACGTTCGGCATCGCGATCGTGCTGGCCATCCACGGCTTCCACCATGGGCTCGGCTTCCTGACCACGACGCAGGACGTCCAGCACGTCAAGAACAACCCGCTCGGCGTGGACTTCGGCGGGAGCTGGATCGTCGGCGCTCTGGTCGCGGTGATCGCGCCGGTCTACATCTTCCGCGGCTTCGAGTCGCCCGGTGACCTCGCGGAGGAGACACGCAACCCCGGCCGGCAGGTCCCGCGGGCCATGCGGCTCGCCCTGATCTGGGGCGGCATCGCCGCGTTCGTGCTGACCGCCGCGCTGCTGCTGGCCATGCCGGCCGGAACCGGCACGGTGGTCACGACCGTGCAGGGCGGCGGCATCCCCTACATCCTCGCCCCGCTGCCCAGCGGCCTGCAGGAGACGATGCTCGGCCTGATCGTCGTCGCGTTCCTCGCCTGCGGCACCGCGGTGCAGGCCGCGGGCAGCAGGCTGGTCTTCTCCTACGCCAGGGACGGCGCACTGCCCGGCGCGAAGTCGATGGCCGCGGTCAGCGAGCGGTTCAAGACCCCGGCCAACGCCCTGTTCGGCGGTGCGCTGATCACCGTGCTGTTCGTGGGGCTCGCGTTCGCCTCGCCGACTCACGACGTCAAGATCTTGTGGTTCACCTACCCGGCCGACACCAACGTGCTGGTGTCGCTGGCGACCTTCGCGGTCACGGGGATCTACCTGTCGTTGCTGCTCACGGTCATCGGCTCGATGATCGCCCGGGCTCGTGGCTGGGTCCCGGCCGGCCGGTTCCGGTTGGGCCGGTGGGCCTGGCCGGTGTCCGTGGTGGCCGTCGCCTTCCTGGGCCTGATACTGGCCGACCTGGTCGCGCCGACCGGACTGAACAGCGCGCGGGCCTATTTCAACCAGGACTGGATCACCTTGGTGGTGATGGCGGCCATCGCCATCATCGGGGTCATCGTGTTCTTCGCCGCGGGCCGCGGCCGGGAGATCGGCGAGCACATGATCGACGGCGACGTGCCCGTGGCGGCCGAGCCGGCGCCTGTGCCCGGTGCCGCGGCCGAGCCGGCGCCCGTGCCCGGCGCCGCGGCCGAGATCACCGAGGATTCCGGTGACGGGGCGTCCTGAGCGGCGAGCGCCCCGCGACGCGGACGCGGCGCAGCCGGTTAGCCACACGTGATATTGTGAAACGCTGCTAGGCGGCTAGCCGCGGCAGTGAGAGGCGTGCTGCACCCTCATGCGGCCGTCTCGGGGATCAGCCCTTTTGACCCTTTCCAGTGCATCTACAGATCAGCGTAAATTCTAAGGAGCCACGTGCCGCTCGACACCGCCGTCAAGAAAGAGATCCTGACGGAGTACGCGACCAGTGAGGGTGACACCGGTTCGCCGGAGGTCCAGATCGCGCTGCTGACCAGGCGGATCAATCACCTGACCGAGCACCTGAAGGTGCACAAGCATGACCACCACAGCCGCCGCGGGCTGCTGCTGTTGGTCGGCCGCCGCCGCAGGCTGCTGAAGTACCTGGCCAAGAAGGACATCAGCCGCTACCGCGAGATCCTGCAGCGTCTCGGCATCCGCCGCTAACCGCGGAGCCGTGCCCTTCAAGCCCAACTGAATAACAGAAAACTGGCATCCCGTAGCCCCCGGCCCCCGAGCGTCAGGGCCGGTCCTCGGTAGTGGTCCCCGGGTCAGCATCAAACCCGAGGGCTTCGATCGAAGACCGGCCGGCCGCCCTAACCGGCGAGCCAGGCCACATGCGGCGCGGCGGCGGGTGGGTGCGGGATCTACCGCAAGGAGGTCTCACCCGTGAAGGGTGCCCTAAGTGCCGAAGCCGTCATAGATAACGGCGAGTTTGGCGTCCATACAATCAGGTTCGAGACGGGCCGGCTGGCCCGCCAGGCGGCCGGCTCGGCCCTGGTGACTCTCGACGGCGAGACCGTGGTCCTGTCCGCGACCACGGCGTCCAAGCAGCCGAAGGATAACCTGGACTTTTTCCCGCTCACGGTCGACGTCGAAGAGCGGATGTACGCGGTGGGCCGGATCCCCGGCTCGTTCTTCCGCCGTGAGGGCCGTCCGTCCGAGGACGCGATCCTCACCTGCCGGCTCATCGACCGGCCGCTGCGCCCCTCCTTCGTCAAGGGCCTGCGCAACGAGATCCAGATCGTCGCGACGGTACTCGCGCTCGATCCGCAGCACCTCTACGACGTGGTGGCGATCAACGCCGCATCCATGTCCACCCAGCTGGCGGGCCTGCCGTTCTCCGGGCCCATCGGCGGTGTGCGGGTGGCCCTGATCAGCGGCCAGTGGGTGGCGTTCCCCGCCCACGAGCAGCTCGCGCACGCCACGTTCGACATGGTCGTCGCGGGCCGGGTGCTCGCGGACGGCGACGTGGCCATCATGATGGTCGAGGCCGAGTCCACCCCCGAGACGCTCAAGCTCCTGGCCGACGAGGCCAGCGGCGCGGTGGCGCCCACCGAGGACACCGTGGCCGAGGGCCTGGAGGCGGCCAAGCCGTTCATCAAGATCCTCTGCGAGGCCCAGCAGCGGCTGGCCGACGAGGCGGGCAGCGGCCCCTCCGGCGAGTACCCGGTGTTCGTGGACTATTCCGAGGACGTCTACGAGGCCGTGGCCCGCGAGGTCTCCGACCAGCTGGCCCAGGCCCTGACGATCGCGGGTAAGCACGAGCGCGAGGCCGAGACCGACCGGGTCAAGGCGCTGGCCGTCGAGAAGCTGGCCGGGCAGTTCGAGGGCCGGGAGAAGGAGATCAGCCCCGCGTTCCGGTCGCTGACCAAGAAGCTGGTCCGGGAGCGGGTCATCCGGGACGGGGTGCGCATCGACGGCCGCGGCCTGACCGACATCCGGCCGCTGTCCGCCGAGGTCCACGTGCTGCCCCGGGTGCACGGTTCGGCGCTGTTCGAGCGGGGCGAGACCCAGATCCTGGGCGTGACCACGCTGAACATGCTCCGGATGGAGCAGATGATCGACACGCTCAACCCCGACCGCACCAAGCGCTACATGCACAACTACAACTTCCCGCCGTACTCGACCGGAGAGACCGGCCGGGTGGGCTCACCCAGGCGCCGCGAGATCGGCCACGGCGCGCTGGCCGAGCGGGCCCTGCTCCCGGTGCTGCCCACGCGGGAGGAGTTCCCCTACGCCATCCGGCAGGTTTCCGAGGCGATCGGCTCGAACGGCTCCACCTCCATGGGCTCGGTCTGCGCCTCGACCATGGCGCTGCTGGACGCGGGCGTGCCGCTGAAGGCCATGGTGTCCGGCATCGCGATGGGCCTGATCAGCGAGGGCGGCGAGTTCGTGACGCTGACCGACATCCTGGGCGCCGAGGACGCGTTCGGCGACATGGACTTCAAGGTGGCGGGCACCGAGCAGGTGATCACCGCACTGCAGCTGGACACCAAGCTGGACGGCATCCCCGCCTCGGTTCTGGCCGCGGCGCTGAAGCAGGCCCGCGGCGCCCGGCTGACCATCCTTGAGGTCATGCGCGACGCGATCACCCAGCCCGGCGAGATGTCGCCGTACGCGCCGCGGATCATCACGATCAAGGTGCCGGTGGACAAGATCGGCGAGGTCATCGGGCCGAAGGGCAAGATGATCAACTCGATCCAGGACGACACGGGCGCCGAGATCACCATCGAGGACGACGGCACCATCTACGTCGGGGCCACCGACGGCACCTCGGCCGAGGCGGCCCGGGCCGCGATCAACGCGATCGCCAACCCGCACATGCCCGAGGTCGGGGAGCGGTTCCTCGGCACCGTGGTGAAGACCACCACGTTCGGCGCGTTCATCTCGCTGCTGCCGGGCAAGGACGGCCTGCTGCACATCACCCAGATCCGCAAGCTGCACGGCGGCAGGCGGATCGAGAACATCGACGATGTGGTGCACATCGGTGACAAGATCCAGGTCGAGATCAGGGAGATCGACGACCGCGGCAAGCTCTCGCTGGTGCCCGTCGAGGTGGTCGAGCGTGAGGCGGCCGGTGAGGACCTGTCCGGCGGCGAGCCCGCCCGCGGCGACCGCCCGCGCGGCGGTGACCGCGAGCGGGCCGACCGGGATCGCGGTAACGGCGACCGGAGCGCCAGCCCGGACGGGCAGGACGCTCATCGCCGGACGCGGCACCGTACTCGCGGGCCACACGAGTAGATGGCTACCGAGCTAACTCGTGTCAGCCGCACCGTTCTGCACGGCGGGCTCAGGGTCGTTACCGAGGCCCTGCCCGCCGTGCGCTCGGTGGCGCTGGGCATCTGGGTCGGGGTCGGTTCCCGGGACGAGGACCAGACGCACGCCGGTGCGACCCACTACCTGGAGCACCTGCTGTTCAAGGGCACCAGGCGGCGCAGCGCGCTGGAGCTCTCCGCGGAGATGGACGCGGTCGGCGGTGAGATGAACGCGTTCACCGCGAAGGAGTACACGTGCTATTACGCCCGGGTGCTTGACGCCGACCTGCCGCTGGCCGTGGACGTCCTGTCCGACATGGTGACCAGCTCGCTGATCACCCCGAAGGACGTGGATGCCGAGCGGAACGTAGTGCTCGAAGAGATCGCGATGAACGATGACGATCCCACGGACACCGTCCACGAGGCGTTCACCGCGAAGCTGTTCGGCGACACCCCGCTCGGCCGGCCGATCCTCGGCACCACGGACACGATCAACGCGATCACCAGGGAGCAGATCTTCGAGCACTACCAGGCCCGCTACGTCCCCGAGCAGGTGGTGGTGGCGGCGGCGGGCAACCTGGACCACGACACGGTGGTGCGGCTCGTGGCCGAGGCGTTCGGCCCGGTCCTGGACGGGGCGGCCGAGCCTGCCCCGCCCCGGCTGAACGGCCGCCGCTCGGGCTCCGGCACCGAGGCCGGCGCGGGCACCGCGCTGGTCTCCCGCGGTATCGAGCAGGCCAACCTGGTGCTCGGGTGCGAGGGGATGGCCAGGACCGATGACCGTCGGTTCGCGCTCGGCGTGCTGAACGCGGCGTTCGGCGGGGGCATGTCCTCCCGGCTGTTCCAGGAGGTCAGGGAGAACCGCGGCCTGGCCTACTCGGTGTACAGCTTCTCCTCCCAGCACGCCGACACCGGCATGTGGGGCATCTACGTCGGCTGCCTGCCGGCCAAGGCCGATGAGGTCCTGGCCATCTGCGCCGAGGAGATCGGCAAGGTTGTCGACGGCGGCCTGACCGACGCCGAGCTGGCCCGGGGCAAGGGCCAGGTGCGCGGCTCGATCGTGCTCGGCCTGGAGGACCCGTCCTCCCGGATGAGCCGCCTGGGCAAGTCGGAGCTGGTGTACCCGCGGCTCGAGCCGGTCGATGAGGTGCTCGCCTCGATCGACGCGGTCACTCACGACGACGTGCGCGCGGTGGCCGCCGAGATCCTCACCCGCCCGAAGGCCCTGGCCGTCGTCGGCCCCTTCGACGACCCCTCAACCTTCCAGATCTGACCCCCGCGGGTCCAGGCCAAATAGCGTGGATCATTACCTCCCCCCAGGGGGCAGTAGCGATCCACGATAAATGTCAGCGCCGAGGAGGACGGGCATGAGCAAGGTCGGGGTGCTGGGAGCGCGGGGGCGGATGGGGCAAGAGGTGGTCCGGACGGTCACTGAGGCCCCGGACCTGGTCGTCGCGGCCGAAGTCGACCGCGACGACAAGCTCGACGCGCTCGAAGACTGCGACGTGGTGGTCGACTTCACCCAGCCCGGCGCGGTCATGAGCAACCTGCGCTGGTGCATTGAGCACGGCCTGGACGTCGTGGTCGGCACGTCCGGGTTCGGCGAGGACCGGCTCGACGAGGTGGCTGGCTGGCTGGCGGACCACCCGGCGGCGCGGGTCCTGGTCGTGCCGAATTTCTCCATCGGCGCCATCTTGATGATGCGCTTCGCCGAGCAGGCCGCGCGCTTTTTCCCCTCGGCTGAGGTGATCGAGTTGCATCACGCCGCCAAGGCCGACGCCCCGTCGGGAACGGCGCTGCGCACCGCGTCGATGATCGGCGCGGCCCGGGCCGAGGCCGGCCTGGGCCCGCCGCCGGACGCCACCTCTTCCGCGCTGCCCGGGGCGCGGGGCGCCACCGTGGACGAGATCCACGTGCACTCGGTTCGTGCCGCGGGGCTGATGGCGCACCAGGAGGTGCTGTTCGGCGGCCCGGGGGAGACGCTCACGATCAGGCATGACTCCCTGGACCGGGTCTCGTTCATGCCGGGTGTCCTGCTGGCCGTCCGCGGCATCGGCTCGCTGCCCCACGGCCTCACCGTGGGCCTGGAGGGCCTGCTGGGCCTGAACTAGGCGGTACCGTCGATACATGTGCCGCAGCATCAAGACCCTCCGCCCGCCCTACGCCGAGCAGGTCACTGACGACGACATCCACGCCGCCGCCTTGCAGTACGTCCGGAAGATCAGCGGCTTCCGCGCGCCGGCCGGCCACAACGCCGAGGCGTTCGGCCGCGCCGTGGACGCGGTCGCGGCCGCCACCGCGGACCTGCTGGACCACCTGGAAGTCCGCTCCGCGCCGGGACGGTAGCGCATGAGACTGATCCTCAACGTGATCTGGCTCGTCCTGTGCGGCTGGTGGATGGCCATCGCCTACGCGATCGCCGGCCTGATCTGCTTCGTGCTGATCATCACCATCCCGTTCGGGATCGCAGCGTTCCGGATCGGCGGGTACGTGCTGTGGCCGTTCGGGCGGCAGATCGAGCGACGGCCGGGTGCGGGGATCGGCTCGGCGATCGGCGACGTCCTGTGGATCGTGCTCGTCGGCTGGTGGCTGGCGCTGGGCCACCTGGCCAGCGGCATAGCGCTGTGCCTGACGATCATCGGCATCCCGCTCGGCCTGGCCAACTTCAAGATCATCCCGATCTCGCTCATGCCGCTCGGCGTGCGGATCAGCCCCGGCCGCGCATTCTAGGACGGCAGGTACGCCGTCGCCCCGCTGCCGCGGTTGCGCAGCGCCGCCGACACCCGGGCGCTCATCACCTGCGGGAGGTAGCGGTCCAGCTCGCCGGCCGCGACGAACCGGTATTCGTCCAGCTCGGATTCCTGCAGGCGGATCGGGACATCATCGGCCAGCACGCCCCCGTCGAAGATGAAGACCAGGATCGGCTTGGGCCGCGCGCCCTCGGGCGCCGCCCACCCGAGGGCCAGCAGCGGTCCGGGCTCGATGTCGAGGCCGAGTTCCTCCGACACCTCACGGCGGCAGCCGGCGTGCGGCGCCTCGCCGTCCTCGAGGATCCCGCCGGGCAGCAGCCAGTGATTCCGGTAGTTCGGCTTGACCAGCAGGACCTGGCCGGCCGGGTTAGTGAAGAGTGCCGCCGCGGTGCCGAACATGGTGGGCAGCTGGGCGAACCATGCGGACTGCGAGCTGGCCGGAAACTGCTCGCCGGCCGCGGCCTGGTCATCTTCCGGGGTGCTGCGGGCTGCATCGGGCACAAACCCGACCCTATACGCGCGGGCCGCCCGGGATGCCCCGCGGTAGTAACCTGAGCCCATGCACACACCGGGTGACGCTGGGCCAGCGCCTGATGCGCCGGACAGCCGCGTAGAGGTGTACGTCACCACCGACACGTCGGCCGCACCGCACAAGACCGGCGAGACCAAGCTGTACGTGATGTACGACGCGTCGAACCCCGATGGCGACCGGCTCTACTTCACCGAGGCGGAATGGGAAGCGTTCGTCCTCGGGGTCAAGGACGGCGAGTTCGACCTCGATGAGTCAGGCAACCTGCCCTGACGCCGCGACCGGGCCCCTGAGACTGGGCCCGTTAGGGCTGCGCCGAGTCATCAGGCCCGCCCGGGTTGACGCCTCCCTGCGACTGTGTCACACCCGGTTCCGGCGTTCCCACCAGCGCGGCCAGGTCGGCCGACAGGTGCGGTGCGGCGGCCGCTGCCCGGCCGTACACCATCGTGGACAAGGTGGTGCCCGCTGCGGTGAGGCTCACCCGCTGGCAGCCCGTCACGGCGTAGGTGAACGTGCCCAGCGTCCGCGAGCCGCCGTAGAACGTCCCGAGGTAGCTGGTCCCGATGTCGGCCGGGCAGTGCATCAGCGTCGTCGCCACGGGATGGGTCACCGCGGCGCACAGCTGGCCGAACAGGGCCTGCACCCGGCCCGGCTGGCGGTAAGTGGTCCCCACCGGGCGGGATATGACCGGCTTCGTGATCTGTGTCGTCTGGCGGATAGTGACCGCTGTCGCCTGGGTCACGCCGGCGCAGCCGGCCTCCGCCGCGGCCGCCCCGGCGCCAGCCGCCGCGGCGGAGGCAGCCGCGGCCGAGGTAGCGGGGGCCGCTGCGGTGGCCGCCGGCGACGACCCTGGGGCCGACGTCGCCGAAGCACACCCGGCCAGCGCGGCGACCAGCACCGCGGCCCCGAGGAGCCCCGGGATCCCGTGTCCATCGCGCAGCGGACGTTGATCGGTCATGCGGCTTTGACGCATCCGGCGCCCCATCCGTTCCATGCGCCCGTCACCACAGCGCGGCCGCGGTCGCCCCTTCCAGCCGGAGCAGAAGTTCCTTGCGCTCCAGGCCGCCACCGTAGCCGGTCAGGCTGCCGTCACTGCCGATCACCCGGTGGCACGGCACGATGATGGAGATCGGGTTGGCCCCGTTGGCCAGGCCGACCGCCCGGGATGCGACCAGCCGCTTGCCCAGCGCACGGGCGATGTCGCCGTAGCTGACCGTGCTGCCGTACGGGATCTTGGCCAGCTCCTCCCACACCGCGAGCTGGAACGGGGTCCCGCTCGGCGCCAGCGGCACGGTGAACTCCTTGCGCTGGCCGTCAAAGTACTCCTCGAGCTGCGCCGCGACCTCGCCGAACGCCGCCGGGCTGGGCGTCAGGCCGGCCTCCAGCGCCGAGCCCCGGCCCGCGTCCAGCATCCACAGCCCGGTCAGGGCGTGCCCGTCGCCGATCAGCAGCAGCCGGCCGATGGGGGAGCTGACGGTGTGCGCCAGGCGCGGAGCATCCCGGTCCGGTGTCACGAAAGGGCTGGTCATGACTCACTCTCTTCCAGGTAGGCCCATAGGTGTTGTACCGCATAGGAACGCCATGGGTGCCAGCGTTCGGCCATCTCCGCGGCCTGCCGGGCCGCCCGGTCCGGCCCCGGCCGCGGGCCGCCGGTGCCTGGCGGGCCGACGGCGCCCAGCCGGGCGAGCGCCCGGAGCACGCCGGCGTCCGCGGGCAGGAACGCGTCGGGATCGGACAGTGCGCGCATCCGGATGTAGCCCGCCGTCCACGGCCCGATGCCGGGCAGGGCCAGCAGCTGTGCCTCGGCGCGGTCCCGGTCGGCGCCGGGATCCAGCGACAAGCCGCCCGCCGCGAGCGCGGCGGCCAGCCCGGTCAGCGCGGCGGCGCGGGTCCGCGGCATCGGCAGCGTGGCCGGGTCGGCCCCGGCCAACGTCTCCGCGGTCGGGAAGCAATGCGTCAGCGGGCCGTCCGGCCGCTCGAGCGGCTTGCCGTAGGCGGCCACCAGCCGTGCCCCGAGGCGCCGGGCCGCGGCCACGGACACCTGCTGGCCGAGCACGGCTCGCAAGGCCAGCTCGTTCCCGTCCACATGGCCGGGCACCCGCCGCCCGGGGTGGGCCCGCGCCAGCGGCCCCAGCACCGGGCCTGACGCGGCCAGGAAGGCGGTGACGGCCTGCGGGTCGGCGTCCAGGTCGAGCAGGCGGCGGCAGCGCTGCACCGCCGCGGTCAGGTCGCGCAGGTCCTCCAGCTGCAGCTCGCAGTCCAGGTACCCGGCCCCGCCGTCGTCCGCTGGCAGGCTGACCGACAAGATTCCCGTGCCGTTCGGCAGCAGCAGCGTCCGCCGGTAGCAGCCACTGTCGGCCGCTTCCACGCCGGGGATAGCCCGCGCGGCCAGGAAGCTGAGCAGCCGCCCGGTGTCGATTGGCGCCCGGTACGGCAGCCGCAGCCTGATCAGGCCCGGCGCGGCCGGGTCCGACGCCGGCCCGGCCAGCCCGACCGCCCGCCGGAGGCGGGGCCGGGGCCGGGCCTTTGAGCCCGCCCTCGACCCGCGGCGGGCCGCGCGCTCGCGCAGCTCCGTCGGCGTCACCGCGAACACCTCGCGGATGGTGGAGTTGAACTGCCTGATGCTGGCGAAGCCGGCCGCGAACGCGATCTCCGACAGCGGCAGCGTGGTCGTCTCGGTGAGGACCCGGGCCGTCTGGGCGCGCTGCGCCCGCGCGATGGCCAGCGGTCCCGCGCCCAGCTCGGCGGTGACCAGCCGGCGTACCTGGCGTTGCTCGTAGCCGAGCCGGGCCGCCAGCCCTTCCACGCCGTCACGGTCGACCACGCCGTCGGCGATCAGCCGCATCGCCCGTCCCACCATGTCGGCCCGGATGTTCCATTCGGGGGAGCCCGGGGAGGCATCCGGACGGCACCGCTTGCACGCGCGGAATCCGGCCTCCTGCGCCGCGGCGGCGCTGCGGTAGTACCGCATGTGCTCGCGTTTGGGCGTGATCGCCGGGCACGAGGGACGGCAGTAAATGCCCGTGGAGGTCACGGCGATGAAGAACACCCCGTCGAAGCGGGCGTCCTTGCTGACCGCCGCCTGGTACCGCTGCTCGTCATCCACGCCTTCCACAATGCCAGCCTGCGCGGGCCGTCACTAGCGGAAATCGGACGGCACCCCCGCGGGTAGGCTCCTCGGCATGGACGCTGAAATCAAGGGCACCACGATGCCGGTCCTCGAGGTCACCTTGCAGCAAGGCGAGCAGGTGGTCTCCACCCGCGGCGAGCTGTCCTGGATGACCCCGAACATCCAGCTCTCCCAGCACATGAGCACCGGCTCGGGCCGCGGCGGCCTCATGCAGGGCATCAAGCGTGTCATGGGCGGCGGGGGACTGTTCCTGACCCATTACGAAGCGGTTTCCGGCGCGGGCATGATCACGTTCGCGGCCAAGCTGCCCGGCCACATCGTCCCGGTCGACATCGCGCCCGACCAGGCGTTCTACGTGCACCACCACGGCTGGCTGTGCGGGACGCCGGGCCTGACCGCCAGCATCGGCCTGCAGCAGACCTTCCGCGGCGGCCTGTGGGGCGGCGACGGGTTCATCCTGCAGAAGCTCGACGGCCAGGGCCGTGCCTGGATCGAGTTGTCCGGCGAACTCGTGCATTACACCCTGGCCCCCGGCCAGACGCTGATGGTGCACCCGGGGCACGTGGGCATGTTCGAGGGCAGCGTCCAGTTCGCCATCACCCGCGTGCCGGGCATCACGAACGTGGCCTTCGGCGGCGACGGCTACCACCTGGTCGCGCTGACCGGCCCCGGCCAGATCTGGCTGCAGTCGATGCCGCTGCCTCTGCTCGCCCACGCGCTCGACCCCTACCTGGCCCGCCAGGTTGACACGCAGGCCGCCCAGGCCGGGGCCGTCGGCGGCATCTTCGGCGACATCCTGCGCGGAAAGTAGCCAGACCCGTCCTTTTTTACGGAACGGTCCGTGGCCACCGCCCGGCCCAGTGCTGCGTCATGCCGGTTCGGCCCGCGGCCCTGGCTTGGTGTTCACACCATTGCGTGCCGCCGCGCAGCCCATCCCCGGGTCTCGCTCGCAACTCTGCGTCGAGCATAACCAGGGAGATACATAACTATTACCTGATTACCCGTTGCATTTGATACAGTACATACAGTTACACTACAAATGGTAGCGAACTTGTTCCGCTCCGTGTTTTACGAGACTGTATCAGCATAGAGGTGTGGGCGTGACCAGCAAGTACGAGGGCGAAGGCCCGTCACCGGACGAGGCCGCCGACTCCCCGGCTCAGCTTCCTTTCCGGAAGGCTGGCGCCCCCCCGGAGCGCCCCATCGAGGCACGCGCCGAAGTCCGCGACCGCGAGACCTACTACGTAGAGCTACGATTCGCCGTCCACGGCCAAAGCCGGTCCATCCCTGCCCCCCGGGCCGCCCTGGACGATCAGGATACGGACACACATGAGCGCCGCCCCGACGATGAAAGCTGGGACGACATGACCTCCCGCTTCGGCGACACCTGGACCTGAGAGCCGCCGGCGGCGGCGCGGACCCTCCTTCCGGCGCTCGGGTGTCCGCGCCGCCGTCGGCCTAAACCAGCGCCGCCGCCGGCCTAAACCCGCCAGAAGTCGAACCGGTCGCGCCCAGCCCGGAAGCCGGCCGCTTCGGCCATGTCGACCGCCGCCTTGAACCGGTCGCCGACCCGCCAGTACTGATGCGCGTCGCTCCCGAACGACACCGCAGTCCCCCCCGAATCGCGCCACCACATCAGCAGCTCGGGCGGCCACAACCGGCTCTTCGTGTTCACCTCGAGGACTCGCCCGCTGGCGGCCAGCGCCCGCATCACGGCCCGGATCTCCGGCTCGAAGGCCCGCACGTCGTAAGGCGGCGCCGTCCGCGGCCAGGCCCGCCGCGGGAAATCCATGTGCGCCAGCACCTGGAACAGGTCGCTGCCCTCGATCAGCCGCAGCAGCTCAGCGAGGTACCGCCGCATCACCTCGTCGGCGGGCATCCGCCGGAACAGCTCGTCGGCGGCCGTCAGCCGCCCGTCGAACGGGATGGCGTGCAGCGAGCCGAGGATCCGGTCGAACCCGGCCCGCTGCGCCACGGCCCGCGCGCTGGCCTCCCACAGGTGCGCCTCGCCGATCTCGGCGCCGCTGAGGATGCGCAGCTCCGGGTAGCGCTCCCGGCAGTCCTGCACGGCCGCGAGGTACCCGGGTACGTCGAGCAGCCGCATCCGGCGGTACGGCCGCGGGCTGATGTGCTCCGCGGCGATCCGGTCTCCCTCCGCCGCGACGGTGAAGTCAAGGTGATCGGTAAACGCCACCGCGGGCACCCCGGCCGCCAGTGCCTGCTCGCAGCTGCGCGCCATCGAGGCCTCGGGCGGCGCGTCCCACGACCATTGCGTATGCACGTGGTTATCCATGGGGAGACGAAAGTCTTCGCTGGTCAGGGACATTTTTCCAGGCTAGCAAGAGTGTCTGAACGTTATCTGGCCGGGGGATGATCCGTAACGAAAGCACTCCAACCGCGCTGAGCGGCATTCAGGATCTCCCGAGTTCATGGTGCGAGCGAAACGCGGTCAAAGACTAAGGGGACCCATCCCCCCAGCCTCCCCGCGGTACGAACCCGTCTCCCCAGGCCTCCCTCGCAGGCTTGGCCGAGGTGATGACGTAGACCTCGCCGGGCTCGGCGGCATCCTGCGGCGAGGGCGGCGCCGGCGGTTCCGCGAGGGCGGGCGGGTCGGCAGGCTCCGGCAGGCCCTGCGGGTCGTCGCCGTCGGCCCGGCGCTTCTTCGCCGCCTCCGCGGTGACTTTCGCGGCCAGCTTCTGCCAGCGATCCTCCCATTCGACGAGATTCCCGCCGCAGGCGCGCACGTATGCCACGGCGACCGGAAGCGTCGGCAGTCGCAGTCCGCCCGCCGCCGATGCGAGCGTCTTCATCGTGTAGTGCGAGACCTCGGCCATCTCTGGGTAGTCGAGATCGGCCGTGGCGCGTAGCGCACGCAGGTCCCGCGCGAAGGATTCGAGCCCGTCCGGGGCGATGCTGACCGCCGGCTGCTCCTCGGCCGCCTGCCGCTCCTGCGGGACGGCGTTCTCGCGCTGCCGGATGACCGGTCCCGCGGGCCCGCCCGTCGCGGGCGAACCGGATCCGTCGCGGCCCCCAGCTGGCGCTTGAGAACCCAGGCGTCCCCAGCCTCCCCGCGCATCGGCGCGCGGCCCCGCCGGGCTTCCCCCCAGTCCAGCGCCTCCCGCAGCACCGCCAGCTCCCATAGCCCCAGTCGCCCCGCCGGCCCCGCCAGCCCCCATGAACTCAGAAGCCCCAGCGGAACCGGAAGCACCAGGAATTCCTCCGAACGCCTGCGGACCCCGGTCGGCGACCGGAGGAGGCCCGGCAGGTGCCCGCGGCCGAGGCGGCCGGCTCCAACTACCGCCGAGCGGGTCCTGGCCAGGTCCCTGCCCCGGGCCTGCCTGACCTCGCGTTCCGCCGATCGGGCCAGACGCCTGCGGCCGGTACATGGGGTCCGCGCGCGGCGGAACCCGTCGCCCGTTTGGTAGCCGATACTGCCCGCCGGGCGCCGGCCCTCCGTTCCCAGCCGGGCCTCCGTTGACCGGGCCTCCGCTGACCGGGCCGCCGTTAACTGGGCCTCCGTTACCCGACTGGGCCGCCGTTCCCGACCGGGCCGCCGTTCCCAGCCGGGCCGCCGTTGAGCAGGCCCGAACTGGCCGGACCGCCGTTCACGGGGCCGCCGCTGACTGGCGCGCCGTTCTGGGGGTAGCCCCCGGCCGGGGTTCCCGGCGGCGGGAATCGTCCCGGCTGGTGCCCGCGGGAGTAGCCAGGCTCACCGAACCGCGGCCCGGGCGGCGGATCCCCCGGAGGCCTCAGCAGGTGGCCATAGTCGTCGTCCGCAGCGTCCTCGGGCCTGTCTGGCCCGTCCGGGCCGATGCCGTCCTCGTGCCGGTGGGCGCGGTGGTTACCGGGGCGTCGTTTTCTCGGCATGCCGAACCCATCGCGGCCCAGGCCGGTGTCGCCACGTTCCACCAGGTACCTCCTGGACCCCTATTGTCCAGGCACGCTGCAGGACATGCCCTTATCTCACGAGTGTAGGTCGGGAGAAATCCCCCGTAGGACCCAGACGACTAATTGTCAACAATTGTCCCTAATCAGAGGGTATTAAGCTGATAACGCCGGGTAGGCGGGCCGCGCAGGTCGTACTACGGATCTAGCTGGCAGGGGATACTCTCGAAACAGAAGCATTCAGCGGAGCGGCCATCGTGTCCTGGATCATCTGGCTCATCGTGGCAGCCGTGCTCGGTGTCGCCGAACTGGTGACCATGACGTTCGCCTTCGGCCTCATCGCGATCGCGGCCGTCGTCGCCGCCGTGGTCGGAGCATTCCACTTGGACCTGGGGGTCCAGCTCGCTGCCTTCGTCGCCGCTGCCGGGGCCGGGCTCGTCTTCATCCGCCCCGTCGCCATCCGTCACCTCAAGCAGCCGCCGGAGCTGCGCACCGGAGCCGCCGCCCTGGTCGGCCGTTCCGCGATCGTGCTGCAAGAGGTAAACGAGCACAGCGGACGGGTCCGCATCGACGGCGAGGAATGGACCTCGCGTCCGTACCTGGACGAGACGCTCGTGATCCCCATCGGCGCCAGGGTCGACGTCATGCAGATCAAGGGTGCTACCGCCCTTGTCTATCCACGGGAGTAGCCATGATCCAGGCTGAAATCATCATCGCCGCCATCATCGCGATCTTCGTCGTCATCGCGGTGGTGCGGTCGGTGCGGATCGTGCCGCAGGCCCGCGCCCGCAACGTGGAGCGATTTGGCCGCTACCGCAAGACGCTGGATCCCGGGATGAACTTCATCATCCCGTTCATCGACCGCGTCAAGCCGCTGATCGACCTGCGCGAGCAGGTGGTCGCGTTCGCCGGAGCGCCGGTGATCACCGAGGACAATGTCGGCGTGCTCATCGACACGGTGCTGTTCTTCCAGGTGACCGACCCGCGGGCCGCCGATTACGAGATCGTCAACTACATCCAGGCCATTGAGCAGCTGACTGCGACGATGCTGCGCAGCGTGATCGGATCGATGGACCTGGAGCAGACGCTGACGTCGCGCGACAAGATCAACAATGCCCTGCGCGGCGTGCTGGACGAGGCGTCCGGTAAGTGGGGCATCCGCGTCAGCCGGGTGGAAATCAAGGCCATCGAACCGCCGAAGTCGGTCAAGGATGCGATGGAGAAGCAGCTGCGCGCCGAGCGGGAGAAGCGCGCGTCGATCCTGGCCGCTGAGGGCCTCCGGCAGGCCAAGATCCTCACCGCCGAGGGTGAGAAGCAGAGCGCCATCCTGAGCGCCGAAGGGGCCAGGCAGAGCGCCATCCTGCGCGCCGAGGGCCAGGCGCAGGCCATCGCGACCGTCTTCCAGGCCGTCCACGACAACGATCCCGATCCCAAGCTGCTGGCCTACCAGTACCTGCAGACGCTGCCGCAGCTCGCGCAGGGGCCGGGCAACACGTTCTGGGTCATCCCGAGCGAGGTTACGACCGCGCTCAGGTCGGTGGCCAGCGCCTTCGCAGGCGAGGCGTCCGCGGCCGGACCGCAGGCCGGTCGGCAGGCCAACGATCAGGCCCAGCGCAAGCTGCCGGCGGGATCCGCCGAAGGGCCGCCTGCGATCGCTGCCGCCTCGACCGCCGACCCGGCCCCGGAACTGGAGGCCGCCGAGCCGTCCGCCAACGGCGCGCCGCCGGCCGAAGCCGCGCCCGCACCGGCCGCCGCCGCTGCTGCGGCCGAAGCGATGTCGGCCATGCTCGCCAGTGCCATGCCCGAGGTGACCTTCGCCGACCCGCTCGGTTCCGTCGGCCCGCCCACCCCTGGCATCCCCGGCCCGCCCGAAGTCTCTGCAGCCATGCCGGACCGCGACGTCGCGTCACACAATGGCAGCGAATCTGCGGCCTAACTCCTGAACGACGGGCAACGCGCTAGCCGATGGCTTCTTGAAGCCGCCCATGCGAGCGGACTTCCCGCTCCGCGAAAATGCGGGCGCAGGCGACATGATGCCCTGCAGCCGTCTTACCTGAGCAGCAGCACCAGAACGCTGCCGATGAGCGCGGCCACGACGATGATCACCAGCAGCCGGACCAGGAAGAGCCGGTCCGAGTGCCACTCGCGCGTCGGCTTGGCCGGCCCGGCGGGGACAGCGGAGCCGACGGCCGTGCGCGCGGGCGCGACAGACACGTCCGCCACGGGTACCGGTGCCGTCCGGTCGGCCGTGCCCCAGGTGTCGGTCGCCCGGGTATCGGTCGCCCGGGTATCGGTCGCCCGCGGTGTCGGTCGCCCGGGTCTCGGTCTCCGGAGTGTCGGTCGCCGGGGTGTCGGTCGCGGGAGTGTCGGCCGCCCCGGTTTCGGTCGCCGGGGCCTCGGTCGCCCGGGCCTCGGCCGCCGTGTATTCGCCCGGCGCTGGCCAGGACGTCCCGGGGACGGCGTGTTTCCTCGGCCGACGGCCGGAATCCCGTCGCCCCCGCCGCAGGCATCTCGCCGGCCTCCGGCCGCGGCGCGTGGCGCCCGGCCGGCGGTGACGCCGCCAGCTCCGTATCCCCCTGCTCGAGGGGCGTGAACTGGGGCGCTAGCCCCGTGTCGGCCCGCTCGGGGGGCGTGAACCAGGAGTCCGCGGCGGCTGGGGACGGCCCGGTATCGGGGTGATCTTGCCACCCGGACTCGGTGACATCCCGCGCGGCCGGATCGCTGTCCTGTAGCCAGTCGGCGGAGAACGGATCGCGCCGGATGGCATCGGCCCGGGCCTCATCCTGGGGTTCCCGGGCCCGAGGCGCCGGACGGCTCGCTACGGTGATGATTCCCGTTGGCGGGCGCGCCGCTCGGGTCGGCGACGTCGCCGGAGAAGGGCGAACGCTCGTCCGGCGGGAAACCGGTCTCCCAGCTCGGCTGCGGGCGCGAGGTGCCGTCGCCGATGTCGGGCAGGCCCGGGCCAGTTGTCTCGCCCCAGCCGACGTCCTGGCTTGTTCCGGCGTCCCAGCCCGGCTGGAATTCCTGCGTCCTCGGCGGTACCGTGGCCGGACCTGGCGTCCCGGCATCGATCCGCCCGGGTACCGCCGCGCTTCCCCGGCTCACGGCACCCCGGGTGCGCCGGTCTGAATGGTGGATGCCTCTGAGCACCGCCCTGATCCGCTCCGGGTCGTAGACGTCCGGCGGAGCCACGTCGACGCTCACGCGCGCCCCGGCCGCCGCCGCCGGGCTGGCCCCGGCGGGCCTGACCGGCAGGCCGGGGTCGGCGCGGGAATCGAATCCCAGGCGCCGCCACCGCTCCTCCCATTCGGGCACGTCGCCGCTGCATGCTCGGACATAAGCGGCCAGGATCGGCAGGCCGGGCAGGGAGGGCCCGCTCTCCGCGTCCTTCAGGACGTCGTCCGGGTAGTGCGTCCGGGCCGCGAGCTCGTCATACCCCAGTGCGGCCGCGTCGCGCAGGGCGCGCAGATCGGCAAGGAATCGTTCCTGATCGTCGCCCTCGCCGGCCGACCATATTCCTTGCGCTTGCAACTGGGCACCCTTCCCGTTCGGGACATACACGCGATCAGGTGCCATCCCGCGACCGCGCTCCGCCAGCTGAGATTACGGGGCAGGGTACAACGCCAGCCGTGGCCATGTCGCTGGTACCACGCATCCCGGCTTAATTGTCTCTCCTGGGGCCCCGCTCCACGCCCCGAATCACTGATCTTGGCCCCGTGCGCGGCATCTGCGCAGCGCCTGGCCGGCGCCAGCACGCCTGGCCAGGTGCTCAGCTCAGGATTTCCGCTCACCAGGGGACTGGCCGGGCGAGACGCCGCCGGTCAGCGCGAGCGGGTCGACGACCCGGTCGTACAGGTCCTCGGGCACCCCCTTGGCCAGCGCCGCTGCTTTCAAGGTCAGGTCGCCCTCGATGGCGTAGTGGGCGATCTCGGCGGCCTTCTCGTAGCCGATCACCGGCGACAGCGCGGTGACCATCATGACCGAACGCTCGATATTGTCCGTCAGCTTGGCCTGGTTCAGCCTGGTTCCCTCGACCATGAACTCGCGGAACTGGTCGCACATGTCGGCCAGGATCCGGGCCGAGTGCAGGTAGTTGGCGATCACGATGGGACGGAACGCGTTGAGCTCGAAGTTCCCCTCCGCCCCGGCCATGCTGACCGCCACGTCGGCCGCGATCACGGTGATGGCGACCATCAGCATGGCCTCGGCCTGGGTCGGGTTGACCTTTCCCGGCATGATCGAGGACCCGGGCTCGTTTTCCGGGAACAGCAGCTCGCCCAGCCCGGTCCGCGGCCCGGACCCCAGCCAGCGCAGGTCGTTGGCCATCTTGAACAACGAGACCGCCGCGGCCTTGAGCCCGCCGTGCGCGCGGACCATCGCATCGAGCGTGGCCTGCGCGGTGAACTTGTTCTCCGCCGTCTTGTACGGCGCGCCGGTCATCGATGCGATCTCGGCGGCTGCCTGCTCGGCGAACCCGGCCGGTGCGTTCAGGCCGGTGCCGACCGCGGTCCCGCCCATGGCCAGCGCGAGCAGTCCATCCGTCACCCGTACGACCTCGCCGATCGCGTCCTCCAGCGCACCTGCGTACCCGGACCACTCCTGGCCGACGGTCAGCGGCACCGCGTCCTGCAGGTGCGTCCGCCCGATCTTCACCACCTCCGCCCACTCCCGGGCGTGCCGGTCCGCGGCGTCGCGGAGCCGCCGCAGCGCCGGGATAGTCCGGTCGGTGGCCATCTGGTAGGCGGCGATATGCATCGCGGTGGGGAAGGTGTCGTTGGAGGACTGGCTCATGTTCACGTCATCGTTGGGGTGCACCGGCTGCTGTGACCCCAGCGTGCCGCCCACCAGCTGGATGCACCGGTTGGAGATCACCTCGTTGACGTTCATGTTCGACTGGGTGCCGGACCCGGTCTGGAACACGTACAACGGGAACTCGCTGTCCAGCTCCCCGCTGATCACCTCATCGCATACCCGCTGGATCAGCCGCCCCTTCCAGGCCGGGAGCAGCCCCGCCCGGGCGTTCACGATCGCGGCGGCCTTCTTCACATAGCCGTAGGCGTGGCAGACCTCCACCGGCATCCGGTCCTCGCCGATGGTGAAGTGCTGCAGGCTGCGCTGCGTCTGCGCGCCCCAGTACCGGTCTGCGGGCACGTCCACCTCGCCCAGGCTGTCGTACTCACGCCGGGTCCCGGCCGCCGGCAGCCCGACCGGCAGATCCAGGACCTCCGGGGCTTCCTCGCCGGACCCGGTCATAGCTGAGCAACCTCCGTGAGCCCCTGGATCACAGCCGTACGGCCAGCCCGATCGCGAACGCGATGCCGAACGCCAGCTGCAACCGCCCTGTCTGCCCCAGTGCGCGGACCAGCGCCGGGCCGGACGCGCCCGCTCGCACCGACCGGATGGGGATCCGCGCCAGTGGCAGGGTGATCGCCGTGATCAGCACGAACGGCCGCCAGAAGGCGATCGCCGCGGCGCAGCAGAACGGCAGCAGCAGCGTCGCCGTGTAGGCGATCCGGGTGCGCGCGTCACCGAGCCGGACGGCCAGCGTCTTCTTGCCCGCCTGCGTGTCGGTCCGGATGTCGCGCAGGTTGTTGACGATCAGCAGGGCGCAGGCCAGCAGCCCGGCCGGGACCGACGCGGCCAGCCCCAGCCAGCTGAACCGCAACATCTGCACATAGGCCGTGCCCGCCACCGCCACGACGCCGAAGAAGGTGAACACGAACACCTCGCCCAGGCCGTGGTATCCGTAGGGCCGCGGGCCGCCGGTGTAGAACCAGGCGGCGCCGATGCACGCGGCGCCCACCGCCACCAGCCACCAGGACGTCACCGCGGCCAGCGCCAGCCCCGCCGCGCCCGCCACGAAGAAGCAGGCGAAGGCCGCGGACAGCACCTGCCGGGGCGGGGCGAGCCCGGCGGCGACCAGCCGGACCGGTCCGACCCGCTCGGCGTCTGAGCCGCGCACGCCGTCGCTGTAATCGTTGGCGAAGTTGACCCCGACCTGCAGCGCGAGCGCCACCGCCAGCGCGAGCAGCGCGCGCCACCAGGAAAACCGGTCGTAGCCGGCCGCCACGCCCGAGCCGATCAGCACGGGCACTACCGCCGCCGGCAGCGTCCTGGGGCGCGTCCCTGCCAGCCATTCCCGAGCATCAGCCACGAGCAGATCCTAACGGTCTATTCGCTCAGCCTGGTGTGCAGGCGCACCACCGGGACGCTGACGCCCACTTCGAGCTCACCGCGGGCACCGTCGGCGGCCCACCCAGCGGACTCCAGGAAGCGGCGCACATCCAGGTCCGCCTGGAGTACCCACGTGGAGGCCGTACGGAAGCCATCAGATACCAGCGTGTCCGCGGCCGCCTGCAGCAGCCTGCTGCCGTGCCCCTGCCCGGTCAGGTCCGGCTGCACCCGGAATTCGTAGATCTCCGCATCGGTCCCCGGCCAGCGGTCGGCGTCGGTGGCCGGCCCGGCCGACACCAGCCCGACCACCTCACGGGCCGCCGAGCGGGCCGCGGGAGGAGGAGCCGCGGGAGGAGGAGCCGCGGGAGGAGGAGCCGCGGCATCCGATACCGCGACCAGTACCCGGTGCCGGCTGGTCGGCGGGTTGGAGATCGCCTCTCGCCAGCGGTCGCGCCAGATGGCCGAAGCTTCCTCGCCGGTGAGCTCGGCCAGCAGCTCCGCCGGCACGACCGCGGCCAGGCGGCATCCCCACGACGCGACCTGGACGCGCGTCAGGGCATCGGCATCGCCGGCGCGGGCCGGGCGGACGAACCCTCCGGCACCAGGCGACGGCGGCGAGGCCGGGTTCACGTGTCGGCCTCCTCAGCGCGCGAGCTAGATGAGACCGTCAGCTTACCGGGGGAGCGCCTGGCCGGCTCGCCGGGAACGCCACGTGTGCGGCCTTCTCGATGCGCTCGATCTCGGCGGTGCTGAGCCGCAGGTCACGGCGCCGGACCCGGCGGTGCAGGTATTTGCGCAGCCGCGGGCCGCTGAACACGTCGACGTCCCTGATGGTGGCCACGTCCCAGGCGATCTTCGGCCCGTACACGGCCATCGCCGGCCGGACCGCGATGCCGCTGCCCACCTCGTTGGACAGCAGCCCGGCCGCCTGGTCAGCCTCCCACTGCGCGTGCGCGAGCCGGTCCCGCATGTCGTGCGGACCGTGCCACAGCTGGCGGTGGCTGCTCGTCCGCACCGGCAGCCGCCGGTCCCAGTCCTCGGAGTCGATGGCGAACACGCCCGCGGGGCCGATCACCAGGTGGTCGATCTGCTCGTTGCTGTCTGGGATGGGCAGGCAGTGCATGGCCCGGTAGCCCCTGCGTTCCAGGCTGGAGAGCTGCCGCGCCGTGCGCTTCTGGGCCTTGGTCAGCCGGACTCCCGCCGGGCCGGTGAACGAGGTCCGGGACCGGTAGATGGTGTCGGCGATAGCGGCGAGTACGGCCAGCGTCAGCCCCCACCGCCAGTTGTGCAGCAGGATCCCGGCGATCAGCCCGACGATGACCGCGATGATCGCGCGCCGCTGCCAGGTCCGCATCCGCGGGTTGTGCGACAGGTGCGCCAGGTTGCCCAGATGCTCGCCGATGCCCTCGGTCCGCGCGCCCCCGGCTCCCGTGCCGTTGGCCGATGGCTGGCCGCGCGCGTCACCGACCGGGGTGATCACGGGCTGCCGCGAAGGTGCGGGCCGGGGATCGACGTCCGTCACGGCGTCGTCCGCGGGCCCGTCGTCCGGCATCCCGTCGCCATGATCGTCCAGGCCGGACGGTTCGGCCACCCGGACCCAGCGCTCCCAGAACGGCGCGTCCGCAGAATCGGCGTCCGCCACGACCGCAGGCTGGCCCGCACCGGCCACCGGCTCCGCCGAGGCGGCCTCCGGCCGGACCGAGGGGCCCGCAGACTGGCCCAAGGAGCCCGCCGACTGGCTCGAGGGGTCCGCCGGCTGGCCCGAGGCGGGCACCGGCTGGGTACCCGCGGCGGCGGGCTCGGCCCCGGGCCAGCGCCCCCCAGCGCTCGCGGCCTGCGGGCTGGTCCCGTCCGGTGCGGCCCCATCCTTCGTCAGTGGAGCCTGTGACCTGTGGTTTCTCAGCTTAAGCCGCGCCATCGGTTCTCACCTACCACCTGTGCGTAACTAGCTTAAGACTCTGCGCACAGCACCGTGCTACCACGATTGTGCCCGCTCCGTTCTGTTTGAAGCAGGTGATTCGCGCGCCTCCCGCGGCCGAACGCCCCGCCTGACTCGTGCCCTAGCATCTCCACCATGACCCAGATCCACGAGCTCACCGTGGTCGAACTCGCCGCCGCGATCCGCGCCGGGGAGCTGTCGCCGGTCGCCGTCACTGATCATTATCTGCGCCGCACAGCTGAGCTTAACGACCTGGTCGGCGCGTTCTACACGGTCAGCGCAGAACTGGCCACCGAGCAGGCGATGGCGGCGGAGAAGGCCGTCGCCCAGGCGGCCGATCCGGCCTGCCTGCCGCCGCTGACCGGCGTGCCCATCCCGGTCAAGGACCTGAACATGGTCGCGGGCGTCCGGCAGACGATGGGCTCGGTGGCCTACGCGAGCAACGTGCCCGACGCCGACGACTACGTCGTGACCAGGCTCAAGGACGCCGGGGCGGTCATCACCGGCAAGACGGCCACCCCCGAGTTCGGGCTGCCGTGCTACACCGAAACCAGGATCGGGCCGCCCGCCAGGACCCCGTGGGACCTGTCCCGGTCCGCGGGCGGGTCCAGCGGCGGCGCGGCCGCCGCGGTGGCGGCGGGCCTGGCCCCCGCGGCCCAGGGCAGCGACGGGGGCGGGTCCATCCGCATCCCGTCCAGCGTGTGCGGCCTGGTCGGGGTCAAGCCCTCGCGCGGCCGGGTGTCCGAGGGGCCGCTCGCGCCCGACCTGACCGGCCTGGCCAGCAACGGCCCGATCGCCCGGACCGTGGCCGATGCCGCGCTGCTGCTCGACGTGATGTCGGGCAATTTCCCCGGTGACATGTACACCCAGCCTCCGCTGCCGCCCGGCGAGTCCTTCCTCGGCTACGCCGGCCGCCCGCCGGGCCGGCTGAGGATCGCCCGGACCCTGCAGAACCCGATCGAAGGCGCCGAGGTGCACCCGGACTGCGCGGCGGCCTACGAGGAAGCCAGCGACCTGCTGGCCAGCCTGGGCCATGAGGTCGAGGACATCGCCATGCCCGTGGGCCCCGATGTGGTCCCGTTCTTCGAAACCCTCTGGTATGCCCACGCCACGCTGGCCCCGCTGGCATCCGGCCAGGAGGAGATGCTGCTGCCGCTGACCCGCTACCTGCGCGCCCGCGGTGAGGTGATCAAGGCCCCGGAGCTCTTCTTCGCCCAGGGCTACCTGCAGTTCGTCACGCGGACGGGCGGCCGCCGCGCTGAGCGCCTACGACGCCGTCCTCACCCCGACCCTGGCCCAGCCCCCGGTGCCCGTCGGCTACTTCGACGAGGTGAGCCCGGCCGGGAACTTCGAGCGGCAGAAGCGGTTCACCCCGTTCACCGCGGTCTACAACGTAACCGGCCAGCCCGCCGTCAGCCTCCCGCTGCACTGGAGCGCCGAAGGCCTGCCGATCGGCGTGATGCTGGCCGGCCGCACCGGCGAGGAGGGCACTCTGATCTCCCTGTCCGCGCAGCTGGAGGCGGCCCGTCCCTGGCAGGACCGGCACCCGCCGCTGTGGTGATATTTGACCTAACGGATCCGCCTTCGTGCCCCCCGCCCCGCTCTCACGGCCCGGTCCGGTCAGCGGGCGAGCAGGACGTGCTGGATGCCGATGATCGTGGCCGCCCCGCTGATGTCCCCGCTGGCGATCAGGCCGGGGATCTCGGCCAGCGGCACCCAGCGGACCGCGTCGGTCTCGTTCGCGTCCGGCACGCCGGCCGGATCCGCTCCCCGCGCCAGGTAAATCTCATACGGGCTGTCCGCGGTCCCGGGCATCGGCTGGAACGTCAGGACGTGCTCGATGCTGCGCGGCTGGTACCCGGTTTCCTCCAGCACCTCACGGGCGGCCGCGGCCGCGCCGTCCTCGCCCTCCTCGACATGGCCGCCGGGCAGTTCCCATACCCAGCGGTCCATGATGAACCGGTGCCGCCAGATCAGCAGCACCCGCTCCCCGGTGCTCATCCAGCACCACCGTCATCGCGCCCCGCGGCATCCGCAGGACGTACTGCTCGAACCTGAACCCGTCCGGCTGCTCAAGGGACGCGATGCTCAGCCGCGCATGCGGGTTCTCGCCGACTACGCGATCGGCGTGCACCGTCCACCGGACGCGTCCCTTGTCGTCGCTCACAGTGTCGTCGCTCACGGGCCGAGGCTACCGGTGGCCTACCGGGGATCGTCTCCCATGCGGTACTGCTGGGTGCGCTCGTCGAGCTGCTGCTTGAGGTCCTCGCTGAGCTCGTAGTCCACCGCGGCCAGGCTGGCGTCCAGCTGGTCGGGCCGGCTGGCGCCGATGATCGGCGCCGTGACGGCCGGGTTGGCCAGCACCCAGGCCACCGACAGGGTGACCAGGCTGGTCCCGGCCTTCTCGGCCAGCTGGAGCAGGTCGTCGACGGTGTCGAACTCGCGTTCGTGCCAGTACCGGTTCTGATAGTTCGCGGCGGCCGTGCCGAGGGTGAACCGGGTGCCCTCGGCGGGCGGCGCGGTCCGCGAGTGCTTGCCGGTCAGCAGGCCGCCGGCGATCGGGTTGTAGGGGATGACACCGACGCCTTCCTCCCGGCAGAACGGGAGCATCTCCCGCTCGATCTGGCGGAAGAGCAGGTTGTACCGGGGCTGGACGGAGTCCAGCCGGGCCAGCCCGAGCGTCTCGCTGCGGCCGACCGCCCGCACCAGGCGGTAGGTGAGAAAGTTCGAGCAGCCCGTGTACCGGACCTTCCCGGCGCGGACCAGGTCGTCCAGCGCGCCGAGGGTCTCGTCGATCGGCGTCTCCGTGTCATAGTTGTGCAGCTGGTACAGGTCGATGTAGTCGGTCTGCAGCCGCCGCAGCGAGGCATCCACCGCGGCCATGATGTGCTTGCGGGAATTGCCGCCGTCAAACGGCGCCGGCCCGGTCCGGGCGAAGCACTTGGTGGCCACGATGAAGCGGTCCCGCTTGCCCCGCAGCCAGCGGCCCAGGATCTCCTCGGTGATTCCCCGGGTGCTCAGGTCCCCGCCCAGCGGGTACGCGTCGGACGTGTCGAGAAAGTCGATTCCCCCTTCGGCGGCGCGGTCGAGAATCGCGACCGCGGTGCTCTCGTCAGTTTGCAATCCGAACGTCATCGTCCCCAGGCAGAGCCTGGAGACCTGCAGGCCGGTCCGGCCGAGTCTGGCGTGCTCCATGGCAGCACGCTACCGCCCGCCGCGCCGCCGTCAGCCGGCCAGGGCTGACTCCAGTCGCCCGCGCTCGGCCTCGCTGAACGGGACCGGCTGGCGCTGCGCCGGATCCCAGCGCACCGTGACCACCCGCGCCTCGGCCGCCACCTCGCCCGCCGCGGTCAGGATCAGCTCGCGGGTGGTCAGGCTGGTGCGGCCCAGCCGTTCGGCCTGTATCCGCACGCTCACCTGCTGGTCCCCGTGCCGGACCTCCGCGCGCAGGTCCATCTCGATCCGGACCACCACGTAGTTCGGATCACCCAGGACCTGCAGGTAAAACGCGTCCCTGCCCTCCTCGAGGTAGGTCAGGAAGACGGCGTGGTTGACGTGGCCCAGCGCGTCGCTGTCACTCCATCTGACCCGCACCACCCGCTCGAACATCGCGCCCATCCGCTCGCTCCTTACCGCCCGCCCCCATCCCCGCTCACCCCGCACCCCGCTCACCGCCCCGCCGCGTTTCCGCGGAGACGCCCCGGCCACCAAGTGAGAGTGGCGCTGTGCCCATTCTTATGGATACAGCGCCACTCTGATTGGTCCGCGATTGGTCCGCCGCCCCGCCCTCCGCGGAATCAGCGGGCAGGTGACGGGGGCGCTCATGGCGGCGATGGGCCGGGCGGGCCCCCGATAGCTCCGCCCGGCCCATCCGTCCCCCGGTTACCTGGTCCCGGTCGCCGCGAGCTCACCCGGGGCGGCCGGCGCCGGAGCGGGCCGGGCCGCCGCGGAAGCCGGCACCCGCAGCAGCCGGGCCAGCGGCGCCGGCAGCCACCAGTTCGCCCGGCCGAACAGCGCGACCAGCGCGGGGACCAGCAGGCAGCGGATGATCACCGCGTCGATCAGGATGCCGGCGCCGAGCCCGGTGGCCAGCACCTTCAGGTCCGTCTGCGGCCCGGTGGACATGGACAGGAAGCCGAGCATGAGGATCGCCGCGGCGCTGGTGACCAGCCGCCCGGTGCGGCCCAGCCCCTCGGTGACCGCATGGCGGGCGTCCCCGCTGGCGTCGTAGGCCTCCCGGATGCGGCTCAGGATGAACACCTCGTAGTCCATGGACAGGCCGAACAGGAACGCGAACACCATCAGCGGCACCCACATGGTGATCGCACCGGTGGCCGGGATGCCCCACAGCGCGTTCGAGCCGTGGCCGTCCTGCCACACCCAGGTCAGCACCCCGTACGCGGCGGCCAGCGAGATCAGGTTGAACACCACGGCCTTGGCCGCCAGCAGCACCGACCGGAACGCCCGGGCCAGCAGCAGGAACGTGGCCACCCCGATGACGGCCAGCATGAGCGGGAAGTCGCCGTAGACCGCGTGGTCGAAGTCGATCAGCGCCGCGCCGTCACCGCCCACCCCGATCACGTGCGGCTGGCCGTCCAGCGCGTGCTCCAGCGCGGCTACGGTCGCCTGGCCGGCCGGGACGCCGCTGTCGGCCGCCGGCAGCACGGTCACGATGGCCGTCCCGGCCCGCTGGTAGTCCGGCGTGGCCGGCGCCACCGCGGCGTACACGCCGGGTAGCCGCGCCGCCTGCGCCGCGACCGCGGCCGGAGCGCCGGGGGCGGCGGAGACCAGCACCTCAGCCGGGGTGATGACCCCGGCCGGGACGCCACCGTCGGTCAGCGTGACCAGCGCGTCGTGCGCGGGCCCGCTGGTGGCCTGGGCCGAGCTGCCCGGCTCGCCGAGGTGCAGGGACAGCGCGGGCAGCATCAGCACGGTCAAGATGCCCAGCCCGGCCACCGCGGCCAGCCACCGGTGCCGGTACACGCCGCGGGCCCAGGCCGAGAACACCCGGCTGGCGCGCCGCTCGGTCCGCAGCCGCGGCCAGTCCAGGCGCGGGCCGATGGTGGCCAGGATCACCGGCAGCAAGGTGACCGCCACGGCCACCGAGACCAGCGGCACGAGTACGCCGCCGTAGCCCACGCTGCGCAGCATGGGCACCGGCAGCACGATCATCGACAGCAGCCCGATGGCCACGGTGAGCCCGGAGAACAGCACGGCCCGCCCCGCGTGGGCCATCGCCTCAGCGACGGCGTCGGTGTTGTCCCGGCCCGCGGCGCGTTCTTCGCGCCACCGGCTGACCACCAGCAGCGAGTAGTCGATGGCCACGCCCAGCCCGATCAGCGCGATCAGGAACTCGACGATCTGGCTGATCCCGGTGACCTCGGTGAGCCCGCCGACCAGCAGGAACGTGGTCAGGACCGAGATACCGCCGATGACCAGCGGCAGCAGCGCCAGGAAGCTGGCGAACACCAGAAGCAGGATGACCAGCGAGCCGACCGATCCGATCATCGCCTCGGTCATGATCCCGGTTCCCTTGGCCGAGGAAGGCTGGCCGCTTTGCAGCGGCTGCATCCCGGTGACCCCGACGTGCCATCCCGCCGGCAGGGCCGCGGTCAGCGTGCGATCCATCGCCGGGGCTCAGGTCGGCGCCGCCGAAGCCGTTGACCGGCGCCGTGTAGACCAGCGCGAAGGTGGACCGGCCGTCCCGGGTCACGAACGCCGGATTATGCGTGGTGGCGTAGTCCGCGATCCGCACGTCCGGGATTGTTCGGCCCAGCATGCCGAACGCCCGCCCGGTGGCTGCGGCCACGGCCGGGTCGGTGATGCGCTCCCCGGCCGGAGCGGTGATCACCGGCACGTACGGGGTCTGGTCGCCGCCGTTGCCGTACTGCCGGGCGATCTGGTTATCGACCTGGTAGGCCTGCCCGGGCATGGCGAAGCTGTTGGTCATCCGGTGGACAGTGCCGCCGATCGTGAGCACGCCGGCGGCGGCCACGGCGACCCAGAACAGGGCCACCAGCGCCTTATGGCGGAGCACGAAGCGGGTGAGCGCGGTCATCGCGACCTCTCAATCCAGTGCCGGCGGCCGTTCCGCCAGCACTGGCCAGCCTCTCGCCGTGACCGCCGCCCGTCGTCCGGCCGCAGTGGGCCATCCGGGATACCACCGGCGGATTAACTGGCCCCGGCCTACTCCCAGCGGAGTAGCCGGGCGGTCAACCCCGGGAGGCTGACGTCACCGGGCGGGGCGCTTACTCTTGCCGCATGGACGGTGTCGTGGCGGCGTGGCGCCGATGGGCGCGCTGGCCGGCCACGGACGTGATCCTGGCCGTCACGGCGGCCGTGATCCTGACCTGGGGCAGCTACGGCGAGGGGAACCCGCAGCAGACCTCCGACGTCATCCTGTTCCACGGCCATCCGGCGCCGCATCCGACCGCGGCGCTGGTCCTGGTCGCGGTGGCCTGCCTGGTCCTGGCCTGGCGGCGCCGCTACCCGGTCGCCGTGCTGGCCGTCGCTGCCGCCGCGGTGACCGCCTATTCCCTGCTCGGCTACGTCAACGGCGCTGCCATCCTGGCGCCCATCATCGCCCTGTACGCGGTCGCCACCCAGCGCAGCGCACGCTGGTCCATACCGGTGGGCCTGGTCACGGTCGGATTGCTGATGGCCGCCACCGCCGTGGGTAACCCGTTCGGGCAGATCACTGGCGGCGGTTTCTACCTCATCCCCGGGATGGGTGCAGCCGTGGTGTTCGGCGGGATCGCGCTGGCCAACCGGCGGGCGTACGTGGCCTCCATCCGCGCCCGGGCCGAGCAGGACGCGCAGCGGCGGATCGACGAAGAGCGGCTGCGCATCGCCCGGGAACTGCACGACGTCGTCTCGCACACCATGGCCACCATCAACGTGCAGGCCGCGGTGGCCGCCCACGTGCTGCCCGCCCGGCCGGAGGCGGCCGCCGAGGCGGTGGCGGCGATCAGGACGGCCAGCAAGGAAGGGCTCCAGGAGCTGCGCGCCATCCTCAACGTGCTCCGCCAGGCCGATGACGCCGACCCGACCCAGCCCGCCCCGGGCACCGCGCAGCTCGGCACGCTCGTCGCCGGCGCCCGCCAGGCCGGCCTGGACACGACGTTCACCGTGACCGGCACGCCGGTCCCGCTGCCCGCCGCCGTCGACCTGGCCGCCTACCGCATCGTGCAGGAATCGCTGACCAACACCATCCGGCACGCCGGCCCGGCGACCGCCGCCGTGTCCCTCACCTACCGCGACGCGGAGCTGCTGGTCGAGGTGACCGACACCGGCCGCGGCCCGCAGGCCGCCCCCGCCGTCCCGGGCGCGGGCCACGGCCTGGCCGGCATGCGCGAGCGGGCCGCCGCCGTCGGCGGGACCGTCGAAGCCGCCCCCGGCCAGCGCGACGGCTTCCGGGTCACCGCCCGCCTGCCCGTCCCCGCCCAGCCGCTTCCGGTCCCCGCCCAGCCGGTTCCGGCCCAGCCGGCGCCGGTCCTCGCCAGCCGGCCAGCGCCGCACCGTCCGCCGAGCCCCCGAGCCCGAGCCCGCCCAGGGCAGCACCCGGGAAGGCGCCCGCCCGTGATCCGGGTCCTGCTCGCCGACGACCAGGCGCTGATCCGCGCCGGGTTCCATGTCCTCGTCGACGCCGCCGACGACCTGCAGGTGGTCGGCGAGGCCGCCGATGGCCGCCAGGCGGTCGACCTGGCCCGCCGCGAGCGCGCCGACGTCGTGCTGATGGACATCCGGATGCCCGGGGTGGACGGCCTCGAGGCCACCCGCCGCATCTCGGCCGACGAGGACCTGGCCGGGGTCAAGGTCATCATCTTGACCACGTTCGAGTCCGACGAGTACGTCTACCAGGCGCTGCGCGCCGGGGCCAGCGGCTTCCTGGTCAAGGACACCGAGCCGGCCGACCTGCTCCAGGCGGTCCGGGTGGTGGCCCGCGGCGACGCGCTGCTGTCGCCCAGCGTGACCCGGCGGCTGATCAGCGACATCGCCAGCCGCCCCGAGCGCCCGGCGGCCACCGGGAAGATCCTGGCCAGCCTGACGGACCGGGAGCGCGAAGTGATGACGCTGGTCGCCGAGGGCCTGTCCAACGACGAGATCGCCGCCCGGCTGTTCCTCAGCCCGCTCACCGCCAAGACCCACGTGAGCCGGATCATGACCAAGCTGGGCGCGCGGGACCGCGCACAGGTGGTCGTCATGGCCTACGAGACCGGCCTGGTCACCCCCGGCACCCGCGGCGTATAGTGCCGGATGTGAGCCCGGCGGTCAGCGCGATCCTGCTTGACGCCGCCGGAGTGATGATCTTCCCGCAGCCCGGCTTCATGCTGGCGCAGCTGCAGACGGCCGGGCTGTCCCCGGATCCCGCCGTGCTCGACCAGGCCCACTTCCGGGCCATGGCCGTCCAGGACATGGCCGGCCGGGCCTCCCGCACGGGCGGCTGGTGGCCCGGGTACCTGGAGGCCTACTTCGCCGCCTGCGGCGTGCCCGAAGCCGGACTTCCCGCCCTCGCCGAACAGGCCGCCGCGGCGACCACGCGCGGAGTCTGGACCTACGTCCGCCCCGGGACCAAGGAAGGCCTGCGCTCCCTGGCCGCGCTCGGCCTGCCGATGGGCGTGGTCTCCAACGCCGACGGCCGGTTGCAGGCCGAACTGGCCCGCCTCGGCCTGTGTTACGTGCCCGGCGGCCCGGAACCCGCAGCGGAAACCGGGCCAGCTGGCCCGGCAACCGGGCCAGCCGCCCCACCGGCAGCCGGGCCAGGCGGCCGCAGCGGACCCCGAGGAGGCCGGCGTCCCGGTCGGCGTGGTGGCCGACTCCACCACGGCCGGCGTGGCCAAGCCCGATCCGGCCATCTTCCGCCTGGCGCTGGAGTCCCTCGGCGTGCCCGCCAGCGGCACTGTCCTGCACGTCGGCGACAGCCTCCGGTCCGACGTGGACGGTGCCCTGGCCGCTGGCCTGCAGCCGGTTCACTTCGACCCCTACGGGTGCTGCCCGGCACCGGACGGACACGGGCACGCCCGCTCCCTCGGCGAGCTGGCCCGGGCCGTCGCCGGATCCGGCGCCCGGCCCATGCGCCCCGTATAGTGGCCGGTGTGAGCTCGGCGGTCAGCGCGATCTTGCTCGACGCGGGCGGGGTGCTCATTTTCCCGCAGCCCGACCTCATTCGCCCGCCCCTGCAGGCGGCCGGCGTCACCCCGGACACCGCCGCGTTCGTGCGGGCCCACTACCAGGCCATGGTGATCCAGGACCTGGCGGGCACGCCGCCTGCGGCGGGCACCTGGTGGCACGAGTACCTGGTCGGCTATCTGGCCGCCTGCGGCGTGGCCGAAGACCGGTGCCGCGACCTGGCCGCCGAGGTCGCCGAGGCCACCGCGGGCTCGGCCTGGACCCATGTCGGTGACGGGGTCACCGCCGGGCTGCAGGCCCTGGCCGCGCTCGGCCTGCCCATGGGCATCGTCTCCAACTCCGACGGCAGCGTCCAGGCCGAACTGCACCGCCTCGGCGTGTGCTACGCCCCCGGCGGGCCCGCTGCGCCGCCGCCCGCGGTCCCGGTCGGCGTGGTGGTCGACTCCGCGGTGGTCGGCGTGGCCAAGCCGGACCCGGCCATCTTCGGCCTCGCGCTGGAGGCCCTCGGCGTGCCCGCCAGCGGGACCGTCCTGCACGTCGGCGACAGCCTCCGGTATGACGTGGCCGGCGCCCGGGCCGCCGGACTGCAGCCCGTTCACATGGACCCGCACGGACTCTGCCCCGCCCCGGACGGCCACCCGCACGTCCGCACCCTGGCCGAGCTGGCCGACAACATCGACCGGTTCGCCTGAACCCCGCACCTGCCGCGCTGTCATCAGGACCGGCGCTCACCGGCTGGCCGGCGATAGACTACGGGCCTGCCCGATCACGGCGTGAAAGCGAGAGTCTGCCCACCATGCGCTGGTCCACGATGCACATCCCCACGCTGCGCGACGACCCGGCTGACGCCGGCGCGCCCAGCCACCGCCTGCTGCTTCGGGCCGGCTACATGCGCCCCCTGATGGCCGGCCACTACTCGCTGCTGCCGCTCGGCCAGCGGGTCCGGCTCAAGGTCATCGCCATCATCCGCGACGAGATGGACCGGATCGGGGCCCAGGAGATCTTGATGCCGGTCATGCACCCGGCCGAGCTCTGGCAGCTCAGCGGCCGCTGGCAGCTGATGGGCGACGAGATGTTCCGGCTCAAGGACCGGCGCGGCGCCGACCTGGCCCTCGGCATGACGCACGAGGAGATCGTCACCTCCCTGTCCGCCGAGCTCGAGTCCTACCGCGAGCTGCCGCAGATGTGGTACCAGATCCAGACCAAGCTGCGCGACGAGCCGCGGCCGAAGGCCGGCCTGATGCGCACCCGCGAGTTCACCATGAAGGACTCCTACAGCTTCGACCTGGACGCCGACGGGCTCGACGTCTCCTTCCGGCTGCACCGCGACGCGTACACCCGGATCTTCGAGCGGCTGTCCATCCCCGCCATCCCGGTCGAGGCCTCCAGCGGCGCGATGGGCGGCTCGGACTCCACCGAGTTCGTCTGCCCGTCGCCCAGCGGCGAGGACCTCATCGTGCTGTGCCCGGAGTGCGGTTACGCGGCGAACATCGAGAAGGCCACGTCCGGGCTGGCCGCCGTCGATGATTCGGCCGAACCGACCGCGGCTCTCCCGAACCCCGAGCCCTTCGCCACGCCGGGCGTGCGCACCATCGAGGACCTCGCCACCGGGTACCAGGCCCCGGCCGACCGCCAGATCAAGACCCTGGTCTACTTCCTCGACGACGTGCTCACCCTGGTCCTGCTGCGCGGCGACCACGCGCTGAACGAGCAGAAGCTCGTCGACGCCACCGGGGCGACCGCCATCCGCCCGGCCCAGCCCGAGGAGATCCGCGACGCCCTCGGCGCGCTGCCGGGCAGCCTGGGCGCGGTCGGCGTGGGCAATCACCCGGTCATCGCGGACGAGGCCCTCCGCGGGCGGCGGGGCATGTACACCGGCGCCAACGTCGATGACACCCACCTGCGCGGCGTGGACGTCGAACGCGACATCCGGGTGAGCCGGTGGGCCGACCTGCGCGAGGCCGCGGCGGGCCAGCCGTGCGTCAACTGCGGGCACGGCCTGGAGGTGCAGCGCGGCATCGAGGTCGGCCACATCTTCAAGCTCGGCTACAAGTACACCGACGCCATGCAGATCCGCGTGTCCGGCCCGGACGGCAAGCCGGTCAAGCCGACCATGGGCTGCTACGGCATCGGCGTCGAGCGGGCCATGGCCACCGTCGTCGAGGTTCATTATGACGACAAGGGCATCATCTGGCCGGTCACGATCGCCCCGTTCGAGGCCGTGGTGGTGATCGCGCAGCAGGATGACCTCGCGGTGACCGAGGCGGGCATGGAGGTCTACCAGGCGCTGCTCGACGCCGGCGTCGACGTCATCGTCGATGACCGGCCCGTCCGGGCGGGCGTCAAGTTCAGCGACGCCGAGCTGGTCGGCATCCCGTTCCGGGTCACGATCGGCAAGCGCGGCCTGGCCGCCGGCACCGCCGAGATCACCGACCGAGCCAACGGCTCGACCGTCCACGTCCCGCTGGCCGATCTGGCCCAGCACGTCCGCGAGGACATCGCCAAGTCGCTCGCCGCCGAACGCTGAAGAAGCCGATCGCGGCCGAATGCTGAAGAAGCCGAGCGCCGCCGAACGCTGAAGAAGCCGAGCGCCGCCGAACGGTGCGGCGTACGGGCTGCGGCTACTCGGCCTGCCGGTCGCGGTCCTGGCAGCGCAGCGCGCGGAGCACGTCGTCCCGGCCCTCGACGAGCAGCCGGCGCAGCGCGGCGGGCGGGTCCGCGCGGGCGAAGTAGTCGTCGGTGGCCTGCACGGTCTCCTGCGACTGCGCGCACACCATGTAGGCGCCGGCCACGAAGTCCTGCGCCATCGCCGACGACCAGTCCCGCCAGACCCCGCCCACGACGGTGAAGTAGTCCTCGCGGTACGGCTCGATGAGCTCCGGATGATCCAGGTCGACGAAGCCGGCCAGCGAGGCCCGGAACATGGCGATGGTCTGCTCGCCGCTGGTGAGCACCCGCCACGCCTCCCGTTTGGCCTCGCGGGTGGGGATCGCGGCCCGGCAGGTCGCGGCGTGCCGCTGGCCCGCGTCGGTCACGTCCCGCGCCAGCTCCGCGTCGATCTCGGCCGGCCCGAAGGTGCCGTCGCCGCCCGTGCGCGGTGCGGCCCGGCTGACCAGCCGCGCCCAGCAGCGCCCACCGCAGGTCGGTGTCGACGCTGAGCCCGTCGAGCCGCACCGAACCGTCCAGCAGCCCGGCCAGCAGCGCCAGGTCCTCGCCGGACGCGGCGACGCCCGCGAACGCCCGGAGGTAGGACAGCTGGGCATCCGAGCCGGGTTCCGCCGCGAAGAGCAGGTCGCGCAGCGCGCTCGCCGTCAGCGCCAGCCCCGTCTCCCGCCAGCGCGGGTCGGCGAACCTGCGCGCCGCCGTGCCCGCCTGACGCAGCAGCGTCTGCACGACGCTGATGTCGCCCACCGAGGCGACACCCGCCAGCACCAGCCGCACGTAGTCGCGCGCCGCCATCTCCCCGTCGCGGCACATGTCCCAGGCCGCCGCCCAGCACAGCGCCGCGGGCAGCGAGTCGGTGAACGAGCCGATCGAGTCCACCAGCGTGCGCAGCGAATGCTCATCCAGCCGGATCTTGGCGTAGCTGAGGTCGTCGTCGTTGACCAGCACCAGGTCGGGGCGCGGCTGCCCGGCCAGCTCGGCGATCACCGTGCGCGGCCCGGCCACGTCGGTCTCGATCCGCAGCCGGCGCGACAGCCCGTCGGCGGTCCGGTCGTACAGGCCGATGGCGATCCGGTGCGAGCGCAGCAGCGGATGGCTGGGCGCGGCCTCCTGCTCCACCGCGAACTCGGTGAACCGGCCGTCGGCGTCCACCGAGTAGGACGGCCGCAGCGTGTTCACCCCGGCCGTCTGCAGCCAGTCCTGCGACCACGAGGCCAGGTCCCGGCCCGAGGTCTGCTCCAGCGCGGCCAGCAGGTCGGCCAGCGTCGCGTTGCCCCACGCGTGCGCGCCGAAGTACTTCCGCACGCCGTCCAGGAAGTTCTCCCGCCCGACGTACGCCACCAGCTGCTTGAGCACGGACGCGCCCTTGGCGTAGGTGATCCCGTCGAAATTGACCTCCACGGCCTCGATGTCCGGGATGTCGGCCGCGATCGGATGGGTGGACGGCAGCTGGTCCTGGCGGTAGGCCCAGGACTTGTACAGCTGCGCGAACGTGGTCCAGGCGGACGTCCAGCGCGTCGCCTCGGACTGCGCGAGCGTGCCCGCCCAGGTGGCGAACGACTCGTTCAGCCACAGGTCGTCCCACCAGCGCATCGTCACCAGGTCGCCGAACCACATGTGCGCCATCTCGTGCAGGATGGTCTCGCCGCGAGCTTCCCGGGCGAAATCGGTGACCCGGGACCGGAAAATATATGACTCCAGGAAAGTGACGCAGCCCGCGTTTTCCATCGCGCCTTCTTTGAACTCAGGCACGAACAGCTGATCGTATTTCCCGAACGGATATTTTATGCCGAACGATCCGTGGTAAAAGTCGAAGCCCTGGCGTGTGACCTCGAGAATCTCGCCCGGGTCGAGGAAAGAGGCCAGCGACTGGCGGCAGAACACGCCCAGCGGGATGCCGTCGTGCTCGTCGCGGACCACGTGGTACGGCCCCGCCGCGACGGCCGTGATGTAGGTCGGTATGGGCGGGGTGGCCGGGAACTGCCAGCGGCGCGCGTCGCCGTCCTCGGCGTCGGACTCCGGCGCCATGTTCGACACCACGATCCAGTCCGCCGGGGCGGTCACCGCGAGCTCATAGGCGGCTTTCATGTCCGGCTGGTCAAAGCACGCGTACACCCGGTGGGCGTCGAACGTCTCCAGGTCCGAGTACAGGTACACCCGCCCGTCGGCCGGGTCGGTGAACCGGTGCAGCCCTTCCCCGCTGCGCGAGTAGGCGCAGTCGGCCACCACCCGCAGCACGTTGCTGGCCGCCAGCGCGGGCAGCGCGATCCGGTCGCCGTCGAAGGCATCCAGCCCGACCGGCTCCTCGTTCAGGGTGATCTCTCGCACCGCGGGCGCGGTCAGGTTGATGAAGCTGGCCGAGCCGGGCGCCGAGCAGTCGAAGCTGACCACGCTCACCGACCTGAAGACCTCCTCGCCGGCGGTCAGGTCGAGGTCCACCTGGTAAGAGGCAACGGTGATGAGCGCCGAGCGGGCCGCCGCCTCGTCGCGGGTCAGGTTCGATGTCACCGGCTCATCCCTTCCTCGGCCCGCGGTTCGCGGCCAGGTCTCAGTGATGTCATCGCAGCGCGCGGCCGGGCGGGAGCCTGCCTGGGACGGCGTGTTATCCGACCCTATCTGCCGTAGGCCCCGCTCGTCTCACGGCCCGGATCTGGCAGACTGGCCCTCGTGCGCGTTTACCTGGGATCGGACCACGCGGGCTACGAGCTGAAGGCCCGCCTCATCGAGTGGCTGTCCGGAGCCGGGCACGAGCCGGTGGACTGCGGGCCGAAGTCCTATGTGCCCGACGATGACTACCCGCCGTACGTGATGCACGCTGCCCGCAGCGTCATCGACGACCCGGGCAGCCTCGGCATCGTGATCGGCGGCTCCGGCAACGGCGAGCAGATCGCCGCGAACAAGATCCCCGGCATCCGCGCCGCGGTGGCCTGGACCGACGAGACCGCCCAGCTGGCCCGCCAGCACAACGACGCCAACGTGCTCAGCCTCGGCGCGCGCATGTACTCCGACGAGGCGGCGATCGGCTTCGTCCGGATCTTCGTCTCCACCCCGTTCTCCACCGAGCCCCGCCACGCCCGCCGCCTGGCGGAGATCGCCGACTACGAGAAGACCGGCGAGCTCCCGCCCCTGCCTTCCTCCTGAGGCGCCGCTCAATCCTGGTCGATGTGCCGCTGTACCAGTAGAAGCAGGTACGCTGCGCCGTCGACCAGGTAGCCGAAGCACTCCGCCCGCCGCACGAATCCCGCAAAACGGGCATATGTCATCCGATGGCCCGAAGCCCTCCGTTATAGCCAGCTCCCCGCAGACGGTCCGCGATGCCCCGCCCGCGAGCCCGCCTCATGCGCCCCCGGATCCGCGCGTCCGCTCGACCTGCCGCCGGCCTTAGCGCGAAGCGCGGCCTCGGCCGCCGCCTGCCCCCCGGCCGCGTCCTCCGCGGCCTCCCCGCGACCGCGTTCGCCTCCGCGCACTGCCCGGCTCTTCCCGCTCGCCGTCCGCTCGCTCGCCCTCGCGCCCCGCGCCGGTCCGTTCCGGCCCCTCGCGCTGGTCGCCGTCCGCGGACGACCTGAGCCCGTCACCCGCCCCGGCCACGTCCGCCGGCACCACCGGCCCCGGCGCCCCCGGGCCCCGAACCGCCGGGCCAGGCCCTACCCGGCTGGGCACCACCGGGCCAGGCACCACCGGTCCGGGCACCACTCGGCCGGGCACCGCCCGTCGGGGAACCGCGTCCGCCGGCCCGGCCGGGCCTGCGGTCCGGCCTGCCGTCGCCTCCGCCGCTTCGGCGTCGGCCACGTGCTCGGCGTGCGGCCGGGACACGTCCCTGGCCCGCATCGCCGCGCTGATCGTCACCTTCATCGCCGCCACCGGCTCAGCCTCCCGCGTCGCCTGGAGTCCATTTTCGCACAGCCCCGCCCTCCCGCCGGGGTTGGACAACCCGCCGACCGCCCGGGCAGAGTGAAGCGGTGCCGGGGTACGAGCAGAGCCGCTCGCTCTGGCGGCATCGCGACTTCCTGCTGCTGTGGAGCGGGCAGACGGTCAGCGAGATGGGTTCGGCCGTCACCCAGCTCGCGCTGCCGCTGACCGCGGTCGTCGTCCTTCAGGCCACTACCTTCCAGGTCGGGTTGCTCGCCGCGGCCGCCACGCTCGCGTTCGCGCTCATCGCCCTGCCCGCCGGCGCGATCGTGGACCGGCGCGCCAAGCGGCCGCTGATGATCTGGTGCGACGCGGCCCGCACTCTGATCATCGGTTCGGTGCCGGTGGCCGCCGCGCTCGGCGTGCTCACCCTGGGCCAGCTGTACGCGGTGGCGGTCACCAGCGGAGTGTGCACCGTCTTCTTCGACGTGTCCTACCAGAGCTACCTGCCGGTCCTGGTCGCGAAGGAGGATCTGGTCGACGGTAACGGCAAACTGGGCGCAACCCAGTCGTTCGCCCAGGTGACAGGACCGGGCCTGGGGGCCGCCCTAGTCGGACTGGTCGGCGCCGCCCGCGCCATGGCCGTGGACTCGATCTCCTACGCCGTCTCGGTCCTGTCCCTGCTGGCCATCCGGGTCCCGGAAGAACCTCCCCAGCCGGGCCGCCCCCGCAGGCTGCGAGCCGAGATCGCCGAAGGCCTGTCGTTCGTGCTCCGGCACCCGATCCTGCGCAAGATCGTGGCCTGCACCGGAACCGCGAACCTGTTCGGCGGCATGGCCGCCGCCATAGAGATCATCTTCCTGGTCCGGCTGCTGCACGTCCGCCCCGCCGACACCGGCCTGCTGATCGCCGCGGCCAGCCTGGGCGGCGTGGCCGGCGGGATCCTGTCGGGGACCCTCGGCAGGCTCATCGGCTCGGCCCGCATCATCTGGTTCTCGTTGCTGGTCCTCGGCCTTCCGCAGCTGCTCGTCCCGCTCGCCGAGCCGGGCTGGCGGGTCGCGCTGTTCCCGGTCGGGTACGCCGCGTTCTCGTTCAGCGCCGTGGTCTACAACGTGGCGCAGGTTAGTTTCCGGCAGGCGATCTGCCCGCCGCGGCTGCTCGGCCGGATGAACGCGGCGGTCCGGTGGGTCGTCTGGGGCACGCTGCCGCTCGGTGCCGTGCTGGGCGGCGCGTTCGGCGCCTGGCTGGGCGTGCGCGCCACGCTGTGGATCGCGTTCGCGGGCAGCTGGGCGGCAGGCTGGTGGGTGTTCCTCTCCCCGCTGCGGCGGATGCGCGGCCTGGAAGATCAACCCGGCCTAGAAGTTGACCGGGCACCAGGGAGCGGGGTCCCAGGCTAGGGCGGCGGACAGCTGCCGGACCGCGCCGGGACGCCCCTCGGCCACCAGCCCGGCGCCGGCCAGCTCGGCGAGCCTGGTGCCGCCCAGGTAGGCGGCCCCGAGCTCGGTCACGTCCAGCGTGACGTCCGCCGCCGCGCCCGGCTCCGCGGCCACGCACGAGGCCGCCAGGCCGCCGGGGTCCCCGGCCTGTCCCGTGGTGGCCAGCCGCCACCGCCCCGCGTTGGCGGGCAGCAGCCGGTCGCGCACCTCGAGGACGGCGTCCACCGGGCCGGAATACCGTCGCCCGGCCAGCGCGGCGGGAACGTCGATGATCCGCAACCACAAGGCGTCCTTCAGCCGCGGGCGGGCCCGCCTGGGGTCGGCCAGCTGGCTCAGCAGCGGGTCATCGACGGGACGATCGCGGAAGTGGAACTCGGCGGTCAGGTCGCGGCTGAGCAGGTCGGCCGCCAGGGCGGTGCCGGCCGCGGCGTCGGCACAGACCATCTCGCGCACGGTCAGCGAGTCGTTGGGCAGGGACGTAACGGGGTCCCAGCGGTGCACGGCCGAGTAGAGCGCGTAGCCGCGCGGGCCGCTGTCGTCCTCGGCCACCACGCAGCGCAGCGGGCTGGCGCCCTGCCGCCACTCGGGCGGGTCGTACACCTCGCGCCGCCACCACGCCTCGTCCCGCGCGATGAAGCCGGGCCGTGTCGGCAGGACCGCGTCGTAGACCTTGGCCAGCTCGGGCAGCGCCGCCGCGGGCTCCGCGAGCCGCAGCCGCAGGCCGGGGTCGGCTGGGGCGGTCTTGGCCAGCGCGCCCTCGCCGCGATACAGCGTGAAGTCGGCATGCCACATCGCACGGCCGTAGCCGAACCTGGGGTAGATCACCGACTCGGACGCCCACAGCACGGCCAGCGGCTCGCGGCGGTCGCGGACGTCGGCCAGCTGCCGGCGCATCAGGCTGCTCAGCACCCCGCGCCGCCGGTGCGACGGAAGCACGGACACCCACGTCACCCCGGCCGCGGGCAGCGCGCGCAGCCCGGGCACCATGAGCTGGAAGGTGTAGGCGCCCGCGGTGCCGACCGCCGTGGCGCCGTCGAAGGCCGCCAGGCTGCGGTCCAACTCCAGGTACGACAGGATCCGCCGACGCTGTTCGGCCGTCGGCGGGGAGCCGTTGAAGGCGTGCATGAACACGGCGTGGAAGCCGTCGAACTCCTCTGGGCTGACCGGCCTGATCGGAAACGGGCCATCATCTGTCGTCATACCTGCCTTCGTACCTTGCGTCCCGGCCCGGCGCGAATGGTTTAGGCTGCCGGAGCGCTCATCGGCTACAGTTCGCGGCATCATGGTTAGCCCGCCACTAAGCCAGGGCCGCCGCCGCGCGGGGCGGATGGTTAAGGCGGTGGCGGCCGCGCGGGTCCAGCTGACCCGGCAGTTCACCACCGGGAACCGGCGGATGGCGTTCATCGCATCGGCTGCGGTGATCGCCATCGCGGTAGCCGCCGTGCACGTCTCGGTGTGGTGGTTCTCGCCCGGCGTGATGATCTTGCCGATCCTGGCCGGCGGGCTGCTGATGTGGCCCCGGGCGCTGCATGTCTTCTTCGTCTTCGTCGCGGTCGGCGTGATCTACGACCTGGTGAAGGGCAAGGCCGGCCCGGGCATCGTGGCGACCATCGTGCTGACCGCGGTCTTCGCCGACGTCCTGTCCCGGACCCGCAAGAAGCTCGGCGTCCAGGGCCTGCGCGGCGACCGGATGCTGCTCGAGCTGCGGGATCGCATCCAGGCCCAGGGCAAGCTGCCCCGGCTCGGCGAGGGGTGGGGCTCCTCGGTAGTGCTCAGGCCCGCCGGCGGTGCCTCGTTCGGCGGCGATTTCGTGGTGTCATCCTTCGACGGCAAGACGCTCGAGGTCGCGCTGGTCGACGTGTCCGGCAAGGGCATCGACGCCGGGACCAGGGCGCTGCTGCTGTCCGGCGCCTTCGGCGGCCTGCTCGGTTCGGTGCCGCGAGAAGAATTCCTGCCCGCCTGCAACGCCTACATGCGCCGCGGCGCGGCCACGGAAGGCTTCGTCACCGCCGTTCACCTCTCGCTCGACCTGGCCTCAGGCGAGTACGTGATCGCCTCGGCCGGGCACCCCCCGGCCGTGCACTACGACGCCGCCGCGGGCCGCTGGCGCCTGACCGGTGCCCGCGGCATCGTGCTCGGCGTGGTCCCCGACCTGCGCGGCGTCGCGTCCGAGACCGAACGCGGCGTGCTGCAGCGCGGCGACGCGCTCATGCTTTACACCGACGGCCTGGTGGAGGCGCCCGGCCGCGACATCGACGCGGGCACCGACCGGCTGCTCGGCGAGGCCGAGCGCACGCTGTCCGCCGGCTTCGGCGGCGGCGGCCCGGGCCGCATGGTGGGCAACCTGCAGGGCGCCGGCAGCGGCTCCGATGACTGCGCACTGGTCCTCATCTGGCGCACCTGAGGTCCGCGCGTGCCGCCGCTACCCGGCGGACCCGGCGGACCCGGCGGCCAGCGTGCGGGCTTGCGTTAGCAGCCGGTGGCCCTGGGAGATGAGTGTCGCGGCGGCGCTGGCGCTGACCGGCTTGCCGCCGAACTCCGCGCCCATCAGCAGGGCTTGCATCTGCGCGGCGAGGGCGTTGCGGGCCGTGCCGAGCGAGGAGAGCTGGTTCTCGATGCTCGTGTAGGTGGCATCACCGGGGGAGCGGCTGGCCAGCGCCCGGGTGGAGGCGGTCAGCGTGGCCAGGCCGAACGGCCCGACAGCCGCATCGAGCTGCGTGTACACCTGGGCGAGCGGGCGCAGCGCCGGGTCGCTGGACGCCATGGCGGGCGGCTGCGCCGTCGGCTTGATGACGTCACCGAGCACCACGCCGTCTGGCGTGTAGTCGTCCTTGAGCCCGAGCAGGGCCATCATGGTGGGCTGGATGTCGGTGTGGTCGGACCAGGTGGTCTTGTCCACCCCGGCGTGGACCACGCCGGGTCCGGCCAGGCCCAGCCAGGTCGTGTTGATCTGCGGCGCGACGTCGCCGTGGTTCCACGCATCCTGCCCGCTCGGTTCGCTGACGCACGAGCTGCCGCAGCTCGACGACCCGCTGCTCAGCCAGAAGTCCGGGTTGGCGAACAGCGCGAACGTGCCGGTCCGCTTCGGGTCGCCGGTGACCATATGCAGCAGCTTCATCTCCACCGGATCGGCCAGGTAGTTGGTCAGCTTGACCGTCCGGCCGGCGGCCAGGTCATCCGCGGTCAGGCCCGCGGCCGCCTGCTCCATGGTGCGGACCGGCGCCGCGGTGCGGGCCGGCTGCCCATGCACGTAGATGATCGGCGCAGAGTCCGCCTCGACGTCGAACGGGGTGGTGACGCCCTTGGCGGCCAGCATCCCGGTCAGGTTGCCGTCGACCTCGCCGACCTTGCCGTAGGAGCAGGTGATGCTCACCCCGTTGCAGTTGGCGGGCGTGGGGGAGGAGCCGACGAAGTGGTCGCCTTCGTCGGCGGTGAACACGAACAGCGTGTTGGCCTTGGTGATCCCGGCCGCGGCCAGGCGCGAGAAGAACGTCCCGAACGCGGCGTTCTCCTGCCGCAGCTGGCTCTCGTAGGTGGCGGTGCCCGAGCCCAGGCCGGCCCCGGTCACCCAGTTGTCGTGCACGTCGCTGAGGTAGGTGAACGTGACCGGGATGCCGTGCGTCTGCATGTCCAGGGTGTAGGCCAGCCCGACCGGGCCGATCAGCCCGTCGTACCCGGGAAAGCCGATGTCGCCCGAGGAATCCTTGATCACGTTCCCGTTCAGGTCGCGCACCGGTCCGGATGGGCTGATCACCGGCTGGATGAACTTGCTGCCGAACAGCGCCTGGTACCCGCTGTACCCGCCCGGCTCGTCCGGCAGCCGGTCGGCCACCCCGCCGTGCGCGCTGTCGCAGACCGGCGAGCCCTGCGCGCAGTGCACGGACAGGCCCATGAAGTCGGCCTCGGCCTTATTGGCCAGCTTGGGGTTCTCCGCCTCCTTGGCCTCGGCGGAGCTGGCCCCGTACACCAGCGGCACGTCCGGCAGCGTGTTCTCCAGTTCGGTGTCGGCCGCGGCGACCGAGCCGAAGTCGCAGCCCGCCCGGCTGTAGGGCACCCATGGCGCCGGCGTGTTCTTGCCCTGCGCGGTGATCAGCGTGTAGTTGCTGTCGCCGGCCGGGGCGCTGGTCGCGGTGTTGTAGTCCACGATCGGATCGGTCCAGTAGGCGAACGACCCGGCCGTGTCGGTGGCGCCGCTCGGCGTGTAGTAGTTGTACTCGTTCGCGATCGGTATGCCCTGGTCGCTGCCGTAAAGGCCGGTCTCGGAGGTCACGATGTCATCGGCGGTGTGCGCGATCAGCGGCGTGTGCTCATCGGAGACGAGCGTCCCGTTGCCGGTGATGAAATTGAGCAGGTTCGGCATCTGCTGCAGGTCGCTGGGCACATTCGGCTGGTCCCGGGTGTAGTGCACGTTGTCGAACTGGAGGTAGATGACGTGCTTGATCGCCGATCCGCTGGCCCCCAGCGCGCACGACGCGGCACCGGGAGCGGGGGTCGGTGCCGCCGTCGGCGTCGGCGCCGCGGACGCGGCGGGTACCGCCAGCAGGCCGAGCACCACGGCGCCGCCGACGGCGAGGGCGAGCGGCCTGAGCGACGTGAGCGGCCTGGCCGTCGGCCGCCTGGCCTGGCCGGACACCGGGATCCCCCGGCGGGCCCGGCCGGCCATCCCGTGAGTCAGTCTCGTGTCGCCCATGGCGATGACCTCCACCAGCATCGTGGGCCCCGGGCGCGGCGAAGCGGCCTGGGCGACCAGCGTTGAGCATTGAGTACGGGTGCGAAAGGAGAGCTAAAGCGCTGGCCGAGGGACAAGCCAGGCGAACATGATGATAAGTCGGACGAATTCCGCATCCGGCGCGACGCGCCGGCGGCACCGTAACCTGCAGCGGCACCGTAACCTGCAGCGGCACCGTAACCTGCGGTGGCAGCAGCGGCAGCCGCCCGCGCGGCCCGCCCCGGCCCGGGCCGCTTAAATCAATGCCGTCGCCGAAAACTGACGCTAATGTCAGGTGCATTACGTAACATAGAGATGTCGGGCTATGCAAATTAGTTTTCCGCAGCGTAACCTGCGCGAACAGTAGTGAACTCCTCGTCACGCAGGCCCGCCACCTCGCTAGCCGACAGCCCTGTCAGGTGACGCACGCGTCATTGTTTGCAATTAATTGCGCATTACCTGGAAAATGACGAGGTGGCCGGGGGCAGTACCGAAACCGACCGGGCGAGAGTGCGGGAGCACGTCCGCCCGGAGATTACCCGTGCCGAAGAGGTGGCGGCGAACGCCTCGGGGGAGAACTTCCCGGTCGCCCTGAAGGTGCTGCCGGAGCGCTACCGGCGCCACCTGACCGCGCTGTACTGCTTCGCCCGGCTGACCGACGACCTGGGTGACGAGGCCCGTGAGGTGACCGGGCTCGGCCCGGCCGACGCCGGCTACCGGCTGCGCCTGCTGGACGAGCTGGCCGCCGACGTGGACCGGATCTACCAAGGGGCCACGCCGCGCTCGCCGGTCATGCAGGACATGGCCCGGACCGTCGCGCAGTGCCAGATCCCGGCTGCGCCGCTGCATGACCTGATCCAGGCCAACCGGCAGGACCAGCAGGTCACGCGCTACCAGACCTTCGCCGAGCTGTGCCGGTACTGCGAGCTGTCCGCTAACCCCGTGGGCCGGATCGTGCTGTACATCTTCGGCGCCGCCACCCCGGAGCGGATGAGGCTGTCCGATCGCATCTGCACGGCCCTGCAGCTGGCTGAGCACTGGCAGGATGTCGCCGAGGACCTGGCCAACGGACGGGTCTACCTGCCCGCTGAGGACCTGGCGCGGTTCGGCTGCACCGAGGCCGACCTGGCCCGGCCGGCCGCGGGCATGGCCGTCAGGGACCTGATGCGCTTCGAGACCGACCGCGCGGCCGGACTGCTGGACCAGGGCGCGCCGCTGGTCGGCACGCTGCGCGGCGCCGCCCGGCTGGCGGTGGCCGGCTACCTGGCGGGCGGCCGGGCCGCGCTGGCCGCCATCAGGGCGCAGCGGTATGACGTGCTGAGCGCGACCGCCCGGCCGCGCAAGCCGAAGATGGCGGTCGAGCTGGCCAAGGCCTACACGAGGGGAAAGTGAGCGGCCCGCCGTGGAACTGACTGAGGCCTATCGCGAGTGCGAGCGGATTACCTGGTCACAGGCCAGGAACTTCGCTTACGGGATCAGGCTGCTGCCGCCGCCCAAGCGGCGCGGCCTGGCCGTCATCTACGCGTTTGCCCGCCGGATCGACGACATCGGCGACGGCACCATGCCGGCCGAGCAGAAGCTCACCGCCCTGGAGGCGGCCCGGGGCCAGGTCCTTGACCTCACCGCGCCGCCCGCAGATGATCCGGTGCTGCTCGCCCTGGCCGACGTGCAGCGGAACTTCCCCGTGCCCATGCCGGCGTTCGGCGAGCTCATCGACGGCTGCGTGGCCGACGTGCGGGGCAACACCTACCAGACCATCGATGACCTGCTGTGGTACTGCCGGTGCGTGGCAGGCTCGATCGGCCGCCTCTCGCTCGGGATCTTCGGCCCGGGGCACGCACGACCCGGGCCAGGCCGCCCGGCTGGCCGACTCGCTCGGCATCGCCCTCCAGCTGACGAACATCCTGCGCGACATCCGCGAAGATTACGGCAACGGCCGCGTCTACCTGCCCGCCGAAGACCTGGCCAAGTTCGACTGTGACCCGGCCGCCTTGGGTCAGCCCGCGCCGCCCCCCGGCTTCACCCGCCTGGTCGAGTTCGAGGCCGAACGGGCCCGGGACTGGTACGCCACCGGCTGGCAGCTGCTGGGCCTGCTCGACCGCCGCAGCGCCGCCTGCACCGGCGCGATGGCGGGGATCTACCGCCACCTGCTGGACCGCATCACCGCCGACCCGGCCGCCGTCCTGCGCGGCCGGGTCTCCCTGTCCGGCCGCGAGAAGGCCGTGGTCGCGGTCAAGGCCCTGGCCGGGAGGCACGGATGAGCCCCGCCGCGCCCCGGGTGGCGGTGATCGGCGGCGGACTGGCCGGGATCACCGCCGCGATCGCCCTGGCCGAGGCCGGCGCGGCCGTCACCCTGCTCGAGGCCCGCCCCCGGCTGGGCGGGGCGACCTCCTCCTTCACCCGCGACGGCCTGGTCGTCGACACCGGCCAGCACGTCTTCCTCGGCTGCTGTACGGCCTACCGCGGCCTGCTCGGCCAGCTCGGCATGACCGCCCACGCCCCGGTCCAGGACCGGTTCGACGTCACCGTGCTCGCCCCCGGGCCCAAGCGCGGGCAGCTCCGCCGCGCCGCACTGCCGGGCCCCCTGCATATGCTGCCGGCCCTGGCCCGGTACCCCTTTCTTTCCTTGGCCGAACGGGCCGTGGTTTCACGGCCCGCCCTCGCCCTGCGCGGCGTCGACCCGGCCGATCCCGCGACCGACGAGCAGCGGTTCGGTGACTTTCTGCGTCACCCATGGCCAGAGCGACCGCGCCCGCCGGGCCCTGTGGGACCTGTTCACCGTCTCCGCCCTGAACGTGGCCGGCGACGACGCTTCCCTGTCGCTGGCCGCCACCGTGGTGCAGACCGGCTTGCTCGGCCGCAGCAACGCCGCCGACATCGGCGTCCCCGCGCGTCCCCTGGGCGAGCTGCACGGCGACGCGGCCGCCGCCCTCCTGGCCAAGCTCGGCGCCCAGGTCCTCCTCGGCGCCAAGGTCGCCGCCATCGAGCCCGCCGCCCTCGTCCGTCCCCGCCTCCTCCGGCCTCGCCGCCTCGTCCGCGTCCGCTTACCGCGTCCGCCTCGCCCGCCCCCTCGACCCCACCGGTCCCCTCGGCACCGCGGATCCCGCGGATCCCGCGGATTCCGCGAGCGAGCTCTCCGGCGCGACCGAGCTCCTCGTAGACGCGGTCGTGCTGGCCGTGCCGCACGAGGCCGCGGCCCGCCTGATCCCGCCCGGCGCGCTGCCGGACTCGACCGTGGCGGCCTGGGCGGGCCTGAGCGCCTCGCCCATCGTCAACGTGCACGTGATCTACGACCGCCCGGTCATGGACGTGCCCTTCGCCGCCGCCGTCGACTCCCCGGTCCAGTGGGTCTTCGACCGCACCGGCATCTCCGGCCTCGATCGCCTCGCGGCCCCCGCCAGCCCCGGCGCCGACGGCACGAGCCGGCCGCAGTACCTGGCCATCTCGCTGTCAGCGGCCGACGAGTACGTGGACGTGCCCGCGGCGACGCTGCGGGAGCGGTTCCTGCCCGCGCTGGCCGAGCTGTTCCCGGCCGCCCGCGAGGCGCGGGTCGCCGAGTTCTTCGTCACCCGTGAGCGGCGGGCGACCTTCCGCCAGGTGCCCGGGACCGGCAAGCTGCGGCCGCGGGCCGGCACCCAGCTTCCCGGGCTGGTCCTGGCGGGGGCGTGGACCGACACCGGGTGGCCGGACACCATGGAGAGCGCCGTGCGCAGCGGCCTGGCCGCCGCGATCGAGCTCCGCCGTACAGTACTCTCCGTCCCAGGACTTTCCCGTTCAGGGTCTTCCCGCACCAGGTTTCCGCGCACCAGGTTTTCCCGCACAGGGCTTTCCCGCACAGGGCTTTCCCGCACAGGGCTTTCCCGCGCCGGAGTCTCCCGTAGCGGATCTCCCGATCCCGTACTTTCCGGTTCCGAAGTGAACGCTTCCACCTCAACGATGGGGGTACGTCAGTGACTGCTGTGATGCCTGAGGGTGTAGCCCTGGCGCGGGATCTAGTGGGGCCGGCCATGGAGTCGGCCATCGGCCGGCTGACGCCGGACGTCCGCGTGGTCGCGGCGTATCACCTCGGCTTCGCCGACGCCGAAGGCCACCCGACGCGGGGCGGCAGCGGCAAGGCGCTGCGGCCCGCGCTGGCCCTGCTGTCTGCTCGCGCCGCCGGTGCGCCGCCCGAGCGCGGCGTGACCTCCGCGGTCGCGGTCGAGCTGGTCCACAACTTCTCGCTGCTGCACGACGACATCATGGACAACGACACCGAACGCCGTCACCGCCCGACCGCCTGGACCGTGTTCGGCGTGGGCGCGGCCATCCTGGCCGGAGATGCGCTGCTCGCCCTCGCTCAGGACCTGCTGCTGGAGGACGGGACCCCGCAGGGCGCCTGGGCGGCCCGGTGCCTGTCCGCCGCGGTGCAGCGCCTGATCGGCGGCCAGGGCTCGGACCTGGCCTTCGAGAAGCGCGACGACGTCGCGCTGGCCGAGTGCCTGGAGATGGCGGGCGACAAGACCGCCGCGCTCATGGCCTGCGCCTGCAGTATCGGCGCGGTGCACCTCGGCGCGCCCCCCACGCTGGCCATGGCCCTGGCCGGGTTCGGCGCGCACGTCGGGCTGGCCTTCCAGCTCACCGACGACCTGCTCGGCATCTGGGGCGCGCCCGAGGTCACCGGCAAGCCGGTGCGCGCGGACCTGCGGGCCCGCAAGAAGTCGCTGCCGGTCGTGGCCGCGCTGACCAGCGACACGCCCGAGGCCGCGCAGCTGCGCGCCCTGCTCAGCGATCCGCAGCCCTTGAGCGAGGCCGACCTGGTCCGCGCGGCCGACCTGGTCACCGCGGCGGGCGGCAGGCAGTGGGCCGAGGCCGAGGCCGACGCGCAGCTGGCCGCGGCCAACGCGAACCTGACGGACATCGATCTGCCCGCCGACGTCCGCGCCGAGCTGACCGCCATCGCCGAGTTCATCACGGCTCGCCAGTGGTAGCCGATCCCGGGCATCTCGGCCTGGCCCGAGCCACCCTGGACCGGGCTCGTGATCACGTGCTCGGGCGGCAGCACGCCGGGGGATGGTGGCAGGGCGAGCTCGAGACCAACGTGACCATGGATGCCGAGGACCTGCTGCTGCGCGAGTTCCTCGGCCTGCATGACGACGAGACGATCGCGGCGGCGGCACGCTGGATCCGGTCTCAGCAGCGCGACGATGGCACCTGGGCCAATTTCTACGGCGGCCCCGCCGACCTGTCCACCACGGTCGAGGCTTACCTGGCGCTGCGGCTGGCCGGCGACCAGCCGGACGCCGAGCACATGAAGCGGGCCCGCGACTGGATCCGGGCCGAGGGCGGCGTCGAGGCGACCCGGGTGTTCACCCGGATCTGGCTGGCCCTGTCCGGCCTGTGGTCCTGGGATGATCTGCCGGTCATCCCGCCCGAGCTGATCTACCTGCCGTCCTGGGTCCCGCTCAACATCTACGACTGGGGCTGCTGGGCCCGGCAGACGATCGTGGCCCTGGCCGTGGTCCAGTCCTTCCGCCCGTCGCGGCCCATCGGCATCTCCATCGACGAGCTGAAGACCGGCGGTGCCCACGGCCGTGCCCCCGGCCCGCGCCGTTCCTTCGACGCGCGTCCCCTCCTCGGCCCGCGCGCCTCCGCTGACCCCTGGGCCCTCGCCTTCTCCGCCCTGGACAAGGCCCTGCACTCCTACCGCCCCATCCAGTCCGTACGGCGGGCCGCGCTGCGGCGGTGCGCGGAGTGGATGATCGCCCGCCAGGAGCGGGACGGCTGCTGGGGCGGTATCCAGCCGCCCTGGGTGTACTCGCTGATGGCGCTCAACCTGCTCGGCTACGAGCTGGACCATCCGGTCATGGCGCGTGGGCTGGCCGGGCTCGACCGGTTCACCATCACCGAAGACGGCCCCAGCGGCCCGGTGCGCCGCCTGGAGGCGTGCCAGTCGCCGGTCTGGGACACCGTGCTGACCATGATCGGCCTGGCCGACGCGGGACTGGCCACTGATGAGCCTGCCCTGACCCGCGCCGCGCGCTGGGTGCTCGGCGAGGAGATCCGCGGCCCGGGCGACTGGCAGGTCCGCAGGCCCGCCGTGGCTCCCGGCGGCTGGGCGTTCGAGTTCGACAACGACAACTACCCCGACACCGACGACACGGCCGAGGTCGTGCTCGCCCTGCGCCGCGTGGCCCTCCCGGGCAACGACGCGAAGCCGGCCATCGAGCGGGGGCTGGACTGGCTGGTCGGCATGCAGTCCAGGGACGGCGGCTGGGGCGCGTTCGACGCGGACAACACCCGCAGGCTGGTCAACAAGCTGCCGTTCTGCGACTTCGGCGCGGTCATCGACCCGCCCTCGGCGGACGTGACCGCCCACATCGTCGAGGCGCTCGCCGCCGAGGGAATGGCGCGCCACCCGGCCGTGATCCGGGGCGTCATCTGGCTGCTGCGGGCCCAGGAGCCGGACGGGTCCTGGTTCGGCCGCTGGGGCGCCAACTACATCTACGGCACCGGCGCGGCGGTGCCCGCGCTGATCGCCGCGGGCGTGCGGCGGTCCAAGCCCACCATCCGCCGCGCGGTGGCCTGGCTGGAGGAGCACCAGAACCCGGACGGCGGCTGGGGCGAGGACCTGCGCTCCTACGACGATCCGTCGCTGGCGGGCCGGGGTGCGTCCACCGCCTCGCAGACCGCCTGGGCGCTCCTGGCCCTGATCGCGGCGGGGGAGCACGGCCGCCCGGCCGCCGAACGGGGCATCCGCTGGCTGGCGGGCGACCCAGCAGGCCGACGGGAGCTGGGATGAGCCGCAGTACACCGGCACCGGCTTCCCCGGCGACTTCTACATCAACTATCACCTGTACCGCCTGGCCTTCCCCCTGAGCGCACTCGGCCGGTACGTGACGGCCCACACTTCCGGAGGCAGCGCATGACGGAGACCATCCCCAGGCCGCGCGACCGCGAGGCCGGCCCGCAGGACGCGACCGAGGCGGATCCGCTGCTCGTCTGCGCGCCGTTGCGCATCGAGGCCCGGGCCGTCCGCCGCGGCCTGGACGGCACTCACCCGGCCACCGTCCTGCGCAGCGGCTACGGCGCCGCGCGCGCGGCGCGCCAGGCTGAGCAGCTGAGCCACGGATCGTTCGGCCCCATGATGATCATGGGCGTCGGCGGCGGCCTGAGCACCGACCTGAGCCCCGGCGACCTGGTCGTCGGCACCGAAGCAGGCCCCGTGGCCTGCCCGTCCGCGCCGATCCTGGCCGGCGAGCTGCGCCGCGCGGGACTGCCCGTGCGCACCGGCCGGATCACCACCGTCGACCACCTGGTGCGGCGCTCGGAACGGGCCAAGCTCGCCGCCGAGGGCGCTGTGCTGGCTGACATGGAGTCCGGGCCGCTGGCCGCCGCGGCGGCCGGTCACCCGGTGGCGGTGATCCGGGCCGTGTCCGACACCCCGCACCGGCCGCTGGCCGGCCTCGTCTCCGGCGGCCTGGCCGCGCTGCGGTCGCTGCGGGCCGCCGCGCCGGTGGCGCAGCGGTGGGCGGCGGCGTGCGGCACGCGCCAGGTGCTGCTGGCCGGGCCCCGGTCGTTCTGCGCGGGCGTGGATCGGGCCATCGAGATCGTCGAGCGCGCCCTGGAGCTGCAGGGGGCGCCCATCTACGTGCGCAAGCAGATCGTGCACAACACCCGCGTGGTCGGCGACCTGGAAAGCCGCGGCGCGGTGTTCGTCGACGAGCTGGACCAGGTGCCCGACGGCGCGACCGTGGTGTTCTCCGCGCACGGCGTGTCGCCTGCGGTCCGCGCGGAGGCGGGCCGCCGGGGGCTGGCCGTGATCGACGCGACCTGCCCGCTGGTGTCCAAGGTGCACGCCGAGGCCCGGCGGTTCGCCGCCGACGGCTATACGGTGGCGCTGATCGGCCACGCCGGCCATGAGGAGGTCGAGGGCACGCTGGGCGAGGCGCCCGGTGCCACCATGCTGGTCCAGACGGCCGGGGACGTCGCCGCGCTGCGGCCGCGCGACGGCGAGCGGGTCGCCTACCTGATGCAGACGACGCTGTCGGTCGACGAGGCGGCCGAGGTGTCCGGCGCGCTGCGGGAGCGCTTCCCGTCGGTCCGCGCGCCGGGCAGCGACGACATCTGCTACGCGACCACCAACCGGCAGGCCGCCGTGCGGGCGGTCGCCGCCGAATCCGACCTGGTGCTCGTGGCAGGCTCGGCGAACTCCTCCAACTCCGTCCGGCTGGTGGAGACCTGCGAACGGGCCGGCACGCCGGCCTACCTGATCGACGGCGCCGAGGATATCCAGCTCGGCTGGCTGGCCGGGGCGTCCACCATCGGCCTGACCGCCGGAGCCTCCGCGCCGCCCGCCGTGGTGGCGGAGATCATCTCGGCGCTGTCCGGCCTCGGCCCCGTATCCGTTTCCGAACGAGTGACGACCACGGAATCAATCCGGTTCGGTCTGCCCAAGGAGGTTCGGCAATAATGCCCATGCCACTACGTCAGTCCCTGCGCGTCGGGTCCTACCTGATGCGCCAGAAGCTGTCCGGCAACAAGAAGTTCCCGCTCCTTGTCGAGCTCGAGCCGCTGTTCGCCTGCAACCTGAAGTGCGCGGGCTGCGGGAAGATCCAGCAGCCGCACACCATCCTCAAGCAGCGGATGCCGGTCGAGCAGGCCATCGCCGCGGTCGAGGAATGCGGCGCCCCGATGGTGTCCATCGCGGGCGGCGAGCCGCTGATGCACCCGCAGATCGACGTGATCGTCGCCGAGCTGATCAAGCGCAAGAAGTTCGTCTTCCTGTGCACCAACGCGCTGCTCATGCCCAAGAAGCTGGACAAGTTCAAGCCGTCGCCCTACTTCTCCTGGGTGGTGCACATCGACGGGCTGCGCGAGCGGCACGATGAGTCGGTCTGCAAGGAAGGCGTGTTCGACGACGCGGTCGCCGCGATCAAGCTGGCCAAGTCGCGCGGGTTCAAGGTGAACACGAACACCACGTTCTTCAACACCGACACCCCGCAGACGATCATCGACGTGCTGACCTACCTGAACGACGACCTCGGCATCGACGAGATGCAGATCTCGCCCGCCTACGCGTATGAGAAGGCGCCGGACCAGGAGCACTTCCTCGGCGTGGAGGAAACGCGCGAGCTGTTCCGCAAGGCCTTCGCGGACGGGCGCAGGAAGAAGTGGCGGCTGAACCACACGCCGCTGTTCCTGGACTTCCTCGAGGGCAAGACGGACTTCGGCTGCACCGCCTGGGGCATCCCGTCCTACTCGCTCCTCGGCTGGCAGAAGCCCTGCTACCTGATGTCGGACGGGTACGTGAAGACGTACAAGGAACTGATCGAGACCACGGACTGGGATTCCTACGGGCGGGGCAAGGATCCCCGGTGCGCCAACTGCATGGCGCACTGCGGCTACGAGCCCTCGGCCGTGCTGGCCACAATGGGCTCCCTGCGCGAGTCGATCCGGGCCGTCCGCGGCTGAAAGGCCCATCCTCAGGTTGAGGTAATCCCGCAGCTTCTGCTCAGCGCTCGTTCAGAAAACGCGACCATGCTCTGAGGTGGCGCGGCGATCGCCCCCAAGGCGGCCGCGCCACCATCTATGCCGAGTTTGGCCATCGAGCGCTATTGGACGAACGGGCGCGCCAGCGTGCGCCGCCGAGCAGGAGTGCCAGATGTTTTTCACTTACTTGCAGCGCGAACTGCGGGGGCGCATGCGCCAGGCCGTGTTCATCGCGCTCGGCCTGGCCCTGGGCATCGGCCTGGTGATCACCGTGACGGCGGCCGCGACCGGCGTCAAGAACGCCCAGGGCACGGTGCTGAAGTCGCTGTACGGCGTCGGCACCGACGCCACCGTGACCAAGACGCCGGCCGCTGGGTCGTTCACGCCCGGCTCGTTCGGGTTCGGGTTCCGGACCGGCACCGCCAGCGGCCTGCGGCCGGCACCAAGATTGACACCAGTACCCTCACCGGCACCGCCACGCTGGCCTCAGTGCCTGCATCGTCGGTGACCACCGTGGCCGGCCTGAACGGCGTGGCGGCAGCGGCGGGCGGGCTGACTCTGAATAACCGGACGATCACCGGCACCGTGCCGGCCATCAACACCAGCGGCGGAGGCGGAGGCGGAGGCTTCGGCGGCGGCGGCGGAGGCAGCAGCACCGGGCAGAGCTTCCGGGCCAGCTTCAATACCAATAGCTTCGGCGTCGAAGGGGTCGACCTCAGCGCAGGCGAGCTCGGCCCGCTCAGCTCGGGCAAGCTGACCTCCGGCCGCACCTTCACCGCCGCGGATGCCTCATCCGACGTCGCACTGGTCGATTCCAACTACGCGGCACAGAACAAGCTCACGGTCGGTTCGACCATCGCCATCGGCAACAGCAGCGGCACCGCGACCAACTTCAAGGTCGTCGGCATCGTCGGCGAGGCGGCCGGCGACAACCCGTCGGACGTCTACATCCCGCTCGCCGTCGCGCAGAATCTGGCCAACATGAAGAACGACGTAAACACCATCTACGTCGCGGCCAGCAGCTCCTCGAACATCCCCGCGGTGCAGAGCGAGATCCAGAAGGCCCTGCCCTCCTACACCGTGACCACCTCCGCCGACCTGGCCAACGACGTTACCGGCTCGCTGTCCAGCGCCTCCAGCCTGGCCAACAACCTCGGCAAGTGGCTCGCGATCGCGGTCCTGATCGCGGCGTTCCTGCTGGCCAGCCTGCTGACCCTGTCGGCCGTCTCCCGCCGCGTCCGTGAGTTCGGCACGCTGAAGGCGATCGGCTGGCGCAGCCGCCGGATCGTCGGCCAGGTCATGGGCGAGTCGGTCACGCTGGGCCTCATTGGCGGCGTGATCGGCGTCGGGCTCGGCTTTGCCGGGGCGGAGCTGGTGACGAAGCTGTCGAAGCCGCTGACGGCCACGCCGGGGCAGACCACCGGCTCGGCCACGCCAGGAGGCGCCAGGCAGTTCGGCTTCGGCGGCGCGGGCGGCGGTGGCGGTGGCGGCTCGGCGGTGGCGGTGGCAGTGGTGGCGGCGGCAGCTTCGCCGCGTCGCGCGCTGCCACCAACGCGGCCAACCACACCGTGACCGTCCACCTCCTCGCGTCGGTCACCGGGGAAATCATCGTGCTCGCGGTGGTGCTCGCCGTGGCGGGCGGCATCATCGCCGGGATGTTCGGCGGATGGCGGGCGGCCCGGCTGCGCCCGGCGGCCGCGCTGTCCAAGGTCGGATGACGGTAGCCCGAAGTTCACGTCAACGGGAGTAATCCAGATGTACAAGCTCTCCGGAGTTACCAAGAACTACCAGATGAGTCGCGGGAACGTCGCCGCCCTGCGCGGCGTGGACCTGGTCGTCGAGGACGGCGAATGGCTGGCCATCCAGGGACCCACCGGGCAAGGCAAGTCCACGCTGCTGAACATGCTCGGCGGCCTGGACCGGCCGACGTCCGGCATCGTCGAACTCGACGGGCGCGACCTCGCACAGCTGCGCGAGGCTGAGATGACCAAGGTGCGCGCCCAGTCCATCGGCTTTGTCTTCCAGACCTTCAACCTGGTGCCGGTGCTTAACGCCCTGGAGAACGTGGAAGCCGCGCTCGTCCCGCTCCACGTCAGCGCGGCCGCGCGGCGGCAGCGCGCCACCATGGCGCTGGAGGCGGTCGGCCTCGGCGACCGGCTGCGGCACATGCCCGGCGAGCTTTCCGGCGGCCAGCAGCAGCGGGTCGCCGTCGCCCGGGCGCTGGTCAAGGAGCCCAAGGTGCTGCTCGGCGACGAGCCGACCGGCAACCTGGACGAGGACACCCGGGACGACATCATCGCCCTGCTCGAGACCATGTGGCGCGAGCGCGGGCTGACCATGGTGCTCGTCACCCACGACACCAGCGTCGCCCGCCGCGCCCAGCGGATCGGCGTGATGAAGAACGGCCGCCTGACCTTCAGGGCGCCCCGCCCCGGCCGCGCCGCCCAGGCCACCCCGGGCCGCTCCGCGGCGACCGCCGCGCAGGCCGCTCCCGGCTCCGCTCCCGGCCTGGTGCCTCCCGACGCCCCGGTCGGCGCGCCGCGGGCCGCCGGCCGCGCCGATCTCGAGCCCGCCGATCTCCAGGACGGCCAGCTCGAGGACTTCGAGGACGGCCACCTCGAGGACGTGGAAGACGACCAGTTCGAGGACCTGGATGACTCCGGGTCGCAGCCCGCGGACACCGTCACCTTCGATTAGCCAGCGGATCTCGCTGATCCGCTCACCGCGGCTGGCCCGTCCCGCCGTGCCCGCACGCGCGCGGGCCGGGCCTGCCGCCACCCGCCTGCGCGGTGGCGGCACCCGGGCGACGGCGCGGGCCGGCCCGGGCTAAGGGCCCAGGAGCGCCTCGCTGCGCAGCAGGGCGGCGAGATCGGCGGGCTCCGGGCTCACCCCGGCCAGGCCCTGGTGAGCGAACCAGCGGCCGATATTCTCCGCATCGCGGGTCAGGAACCAGGCTCCCCGCGGGTTCGCGATCACGTCGACCACCTGCGGCAGGTCGATCATGACCAGCCGCCCGTCGCTGACCAGCAGGTTATACGCCGACAGGTCGCCGTGCGCCAGGCCGTCCCGGGCCATGCTCACCAGCGCCAGCACCAGCTGGTCCCACAGCCCGGCCAGCTCGGCCGGGGCGGGCCTGGTTTCGGCCAGCCGGGGCGCGGCCGTCCCGTCAGCCGAACCGATGAATTCCAGCAGCAGTTCGGTGCCGACGATCTGCGCCGGATACGGCACCGGGGCCCCGGCCGCGTACAGCCGGGCCAGGGCGGCAAACTCCGCGCCGGCCCACTGGCCCGCGATGGCCTCGCGGCCGAACGCGCTCCGGCTCGCCACGGCCCGGTTGACCCGGGACTCCCGGGTCCGGCGGCCTTCCAGGTAGCCGGTGTCCCGGTGGAACATCCGGTGGTCGGCGGACCGGTACCGCTTGGCCGCGAGCAGGCAGGACCGGTCGGTGCCAGGGACTTCGCGGCGGAGCAGGAAGACGTCGGCTTCCTTGCCGGTCTTCAGCATGCCGAGCTCGGTGTCGACTGCGGCGAGCTCGGTGACCAGCCAGCCCGGGTACGGTTCCGGCCCGCGCTCGGTCGGTGTCGACTGGTCCCAGGTGGACCAGCGATCCCCCTGCGGCAGGTGGTCGGTGGCGTCGAAGGCCTCGATCGGGGGCATCCTCCGGCGCCGAGCGCGCTTGGCGCCGGCCGGCTCGCCGTCGAACTGCCGCTTACCGCGGCGGGTGTTGAACTCGTCGTCGAACGCGGAAGGATATTCGGGCACGGGTCGTGCTCCTCAGCTGAGCGTCGGACAGGGCAGGCGGCAATGCGCCCGCGACGGGCATATACATCTGCTGCCTCCCTTCGCTCAGCCAGCCACTGCTGGCCCGGACTGCTTCTCGCCAGCCACTGCTGGCCCGGACTGCTGCAGGCTGTCACATGCTCCCGGCCGCCCGCAACCAGATTTTCGGCTCCGCACGCTCCGCGGACATCATCCGCGGGTACTTTCATCCCGCCGGCGCCCCGGCTCGCGTAGCCCGGCACCACGGCTAACGGGGGCGGGAAGATGACGCTCGCCGCCCGTTCACCAGCCGGCCTCCCGTCGTAGTCCTCTTTGACGGGAGGCCGGCTGCGATGGGGCTGGGTCGCCGGTGACACCCGGGGGCCGCCGGAGACACCTCGGGAAAGAGCCGGCGGCCTTACCCTGCCAGCGGCCCAGCGTCTATCGGCCCGGGTCTACTGGGACAGCTCCTCAAGCGCGCTGGCGCGCTGGTTCTTCCCGAAGATCGCGATCAGGACGCCGGGCAGCAGCGCGCACGGGATCGTGACGAACAAGAAGAAGCCGCCGCGGCGCGGTCACGGTGAAGAGCGCTCCGGCGATCAGGACGCCGCCCCAGGCGCCCAGGTGGCCCACGCCGTCGGTCCAGCCGGTGCCCAGCGAGCGCATCCGGGTCGGGTAGTTCTGCGGGATGTACACGTACATACTCCACAGCCACAGCGTCACGCCGACTCGCGAAAGAGAGTAGAAGACGTAGATGGCCGCGCCGTTGTGCACTTCTTTGTACATGCCGAAGTACGCGCCGGCATACAAGATGGCGCCGATCAGCTGCGTCCACCGGCGCTCCAGCCGGTCGCCGACCCATGCGTTGAGCAGGTAGATGGCGGTGCCGACCACGCCGGCCCACGCCGTCATGGCGAAGATCCACCCGGCGCTGTAGCCGCGGTTGATGGTCAGGAACAATGATGATCTGGCTCGCGCCGCCGTACACGATGCCGCCGTAGCCGAGCACATGACCACCAGCAGGAACACGGTGACGACCACGTACTTCCTGCCGAACGGCGCCCAGCCAGGCTGGTCTTCTCCTCGGCCACCACCTCGTACGGCGACAGGTCGGGCTCGGGCAGGGCGATGCGGCCGCCCTTGCTTGACCCGCGCCTCCATCCGCTCCACGACCCTGCGCGCCTGGTCGCGGCGTTCCCTGGCCTCCAGCCAGCGCGGCGACTCCGGCATCCGGAAGAACAGGTAAATCCGCCACCACGATGTTCACAGCGGTCAGGAACCACAGAAACCACCGGTAGTGGACCGGGAACCAGTAGTGCGGGATGATGCCGCCCACGACGACATAGAGCAGGAAAATGCACACGGCCTGGCAGGGCAGCATCACCCTGCGCCGCCACGTCGGCCCCATGATCTCGCTCATGTACACGACGTTCATGGCCAGGTACCCGGCGAACCCGAGCGTGTCGAAGATCGACAGGACAAACAGCGCCGGGTAGTTCGTCACGTACCCGAACGGCCAGATGAACAGCGCGGCCAGCACCGAGGACAGGATCAGGGCCTTGCGCCGGCCGATCTTGTCGGCCAGCCAGCCGATGGCGTAGCCGCCGAGCAGGATGCTGATCCCGACCTGCAAGGCGTACAGGACGTCGTACTGGCTGTGCGTGATGACCTTGGCCGGCAGCCAGACGAACGGGTACAGCCGCAGGGCGATCCCGTCGGTCGAGGCCGACATCGCCCAGCCCACCTGGATGATCAGGCATATCTCCCAGGCCATGAAGCTCATGGGCAGGCGGTCAACCCGGGCCGCCATCTCGCCGGGAATTACTAGAGTGCCGCCGCCGGGAGGCGGCTGCTGGGCTGTCTTGTGCCATTGCAGTTCTCCTTGCTGCCATCCGGGTCAGGGGAGTGGCGGGAGGAAAGCAGGGAAGGGCGGCGCCTTGGCCGGTGTCGTGGACGACAACCTGGACTTGCGGCTGATGTCGAGAGGACGGGGACGCGATCGGCGGTGCTGGTTATCGAGCGGGGCCCTGCGCCGGGGCCCTGCGCGGGGTCAGGCGCAGGGCCAAGCGTAGGGGCGGCGCCGGCGTCGTTGCCCTTGCCGCGGCGGGTGACGGCGAAACCGTCACGAAATCCCAGGCACATGACTCCTGGTAGAGCCAGGTGCACGGTGCACAGTGTTACGGCTGTGTTAATGGGATTGTTGGCTGCACCGGACCGAAAGTCAACCCTTTGCCACTAAGCAATTTTCTCTAGGCAATTGTCAGCCAGGCAATTAATTTGAGGTGCAGGGTGGGCAGTAGCAAATGCCAGTTAACCTGAGTTAATAATGAATCAGGTGTGGCATGGAATGCCGGATGTTTTGCCCGTGCAGCATCCGTCGCATCATGGGCCACATTCCCCCCGCAAGCCGCATCGCTCGTGTCTACTGCACCACACGAGGAGTTGCCGGGACGGCTGGCTGGTCAAGCTGCGCCGCAGGCGTTAGCGGGACGTGGAGCACTCGATGCAGCCAGCGCCTCGACAGCGTGCTCGGGGGACGCCATCGCCACCGGCCGCACGTCGCGGACATGACATGCCACGCCGGGTGAGCCGGGGAGAAGTTCTCAGGCTCGCCCGGCGCCGGGCTTCCATGGGGCAGGGGATCGAAGCACCGCCGCTGCCCCGCCGTCCAGGGTCATCATCATGGGTCGCACCGTCTTCTGGGCCGCTTCGGTTTATTAATGTGACGGTGCGGGATTCGTGGGCCAGGAACGTGCTACAGATCCTGACGAGCGTGCTGTGACGGCCACACCGGATCCGCCTTCGCACCTAGACAGGGGCGAGCCGTAATTATCGTGGTGGATCCGGCTTCTGCGGAGTATTCAGGCAACTCCAGCAGCCCGGATCCACCACAGGAGCCGGATCCACCACGGAAGCCGGCCCCGGAGCCGGACCGCCGGCGCGGGACTCCCAGCCGGGACGCCGGCCCAGGCGCTCCCGGCCAGGACGCCTGCCGGACGCTGCCGTCAGGACTTCTCGTGCGTCGTCGTGCCGTTCCGCAGGTCGCGCAGCGCCTCGCGCGCCTTCCGCCCGGCGTCGCTGTCCCGCAGGTCGCGCAGCGCCTCCCGGGCCTTGCGTCCCGCCTCGCCATCGCGCAGGTCATGCAGCGCCGCCTCGGCCTTGCGCCCGGCCTCGCCATGCCGCAGATCGTGCAGCGCCGCCTCGGCCTTCCGGCCGGTCTCGCTCTCCCGGAAGTCCTGCAGGGTCGCCTTGGCCTTGTGCGCTCCTGCGGAGTCCGGCGCGCCGCGCAGCCACGCGGTCAGCTTCTCCCACCAGGTCCGTACTTGCTGCTCAAGATCGGTCATCGCCGACTCTCCTTCGCGCGGGCGCTTCAAGCTGTCCGCGTCCGTAGCTATGCCAGTCAGTGTTAGTGCCACATTCAAGATATAACGCGATCGCGGCCTAGGCCAACCCCAGTCCGCCGTAAGTCGCCGGAGATGACACAATGCCTGGCGTGCAGCGTCAGCGCATCAGCGGGCACTCGCCCTACGAGGCGGTCATCGGGTTCTCCCGCGCGGTTGTCGCGGGCGGCCGGGTCCTGGTCGCCGGGACCGCGCCGATTCCGCCGGGCGGCGGGCCGCCGCCCGATGGGGCCTACCCCCAGGCCAGGCTGTGCCTGGACCTGATCGGCGAGGCCCTGGCCCATGCGGGCGCCGGCCTCGAGCACGTCGTCAGGACCCGGATCTACCTGACCGACGCCGGCCACTGGAGTGAGGTCGCCCGCGCGCACGGCGAGACGTTCGCGGACATCCGCCCCGCCTCGACCGCGGTGGTCGTGTCCGGGCTGCTCGACCCCGCCTGGCTCGTCGAGATCGAAGCCGAGGCCCTCCTGCCGGATCCGTAGACCAGTCCGCGCCAGACCCAGCGCGCGCCAGGCCCAGACCGGCCAGCCCAGCCGCCAGACCCAGACCGGCCCGGCTCAGCGCGGCCGGATCCCGTCCAGGATCACGTCGACCACCTCGCGGATGAACTCATCGGTCAGCGGCAGGTGGCCGAGCAGCAGCCGGTGCTGGGCCGTTCCGAAGAACAGGTCCAGGACCACCTCCTGGTCGGTGCTGGCCGGGATCTCGCCGCGGGCGATGGCCCGGTCCAGCATGATCCGGTGCTGGACGCGCAGCGGCTCGATCATCCGGTCCCCCCACGCCGCGCGCAACTCCTGGTCGTGCTGGGCCTCGGCGATCAGCCCGGTCAGCATCGGCCCCATCGGCGTCTCGGTGACGGCCCGGATCCATGCGGTCAGCGCGGCGGTCAGGTCACCGCGCAGCGTCCCGGTGTCCGGCAGCGGCTGCTGCTCGCGGAACGACCTCACGAACGCGTCGAGCGCGAGCAGCCCCTTGGATGACCATCGCCGGTAGATTGTCGCCTTGCCCACCCCGGCCCGGGCCGCGACCTCCTCGATCGACATCGCGTCCAGCCCTCGCTCGGCCAGCAGGTCCAGCGTGGCGGCCAGGATCGCACGGTCCGCTTCCTGGGACCGCGGCCGCCCCCGCTGGCCGCCCGTGAGCACGGCGTCGGGCCCGAGATCGCCGGCCGGAATATCCCCGCTCATCACCCTGTTCTTCCGTCTTGGAATACGAAACGATCCGTAACGTATCTGATTGGAATCATGTCCGGCACCGCGCCCTCCGAAGCCCTGCTCCCGACCACCGCCACTCCCGCGCCCCCGGCCACCCCCGAGCCCCGGCCAGCCCCGCCCCAAGAAGCCCCGCCCCAAAATGCCCCGCCCCAAGAAGCCCCGACCCCCAAAGCCCCGCCGAACAGCGCCGTCAAGCTGGCTCTCATTCTCGTCGCCGCGTTCATGGTCGTCCTGGACTTCAGCATCGTGAACGTCGCGCTGCCCTCGATCGAGCGCGAGCTGCACATGGCCCCCGACGCGGTGCAGTGGATCGTCACCGGGTACGCAATCTCGTTCGGCGGCCTGCTCATCCTCGGCGGCCGGGCCGCTGACCTGTTCGGCAGGCGGCGCATGTTCATCATCGGCCTCGTTGCGTTCGCGCTGGCCAGCCTGGCTGGCGGACTGGCCAGGGACCCCGCGCTGCTGCTCGCCGCCCGGGTCCTCCAGGGCGCGGGCGCCGCCATCGTCGCTCCCGCCGCGCTGTCGCTCATCACCACCAGTTTTCCCGAAGGGCCGCAGCGCACGCGTGCCATCGGCCTGTACGGCGCGATCGCCTCGGTGGGCTTCGTGTCCGGCCAGGTCCTCGGCGGCGTGCTGGTCCAGTTCACCAGCTGGCGCGCGGTGTTCCTGGTCAACGTCCCGGTCGGCCTGGCCGCCGCCGCCCTGGCCCCCGTCATCCTCGGGCAGGCCAAAGCCACGACGCGCACCGCGCACCGCCTGGATGTCCGCGGCGCCCTGCTGATCACCTGTGCCGTCACGGCGATCGTGTTCGCCGTGTCCCAGGGTGTTGTCCTGGGCTGGACATCCCCGCTGGTCATCGCCGCCGTCGTCACCGCCGCCGCCACGGCCGCGGGGTTCGTCAAGGCGGAGGCGAGCCATCCCGAGCCGCTGATCCGCCTGTCGCTCCTGCGCCGCCCCGGACTGCGCAACGGCAGCACGCTCTCGTTCCTGCTGGGCCTGTGGAACGGCGGCGAGATGCTCGTCATGTCCCTGTACCTGCAGCAGGTGCTGCACGAATCCCCGCTGTTCACCGGCCTGGCCATCGCCCCGCAGGGCGTGATCGGGTTCACCATGGGCCTGCTCGGGCCGCGCCTGGCCCGCCGCATGGGCATCAGCCGGCTGCTGGTCCTGACCGGCGCCGCGACCGCGACCGGCTTCGCCGTGCTGACCCGCCTGCCGGCCGGCGGCTACAGCCCGCTCCTGCTGGTGGTGATGCTGATCGGCTTCGGGACCGCGGGGACCGCGTTCGGGTCGGTGGTGCTGGCCAGCCGCGGCATGGCCGACGCTGACCAGGGCCTGGTCGGCGGCGTGGTCAACACCAGCCGCCAGATCGGCGCCGCGGTCGGCGCCGCCCTGCTGCCCGCCGTGGCCGAAGCCGTCAGCGGCGGTCCCGCCGGCGTGTCCGGCGATCGCGTCGCCATGCTCACCGCCGGCCTGGCCGCGCTGGCCGCCACCGCCGTCGCCTGGCACGCCGCCCACCTCGCGCCTGCTCGTCTCCGTACCGCCAGCTGAGATCGGCGACTTTCCTGCCGAACGGCCGTGGTTCCACCCCACTGTCCGCCTGCCTGCTCAGTGTGGTGGTCCCACCCACGGTCAGCCTGCCTGCCCAGCCTGGCCGGTTGTGACCGCCGGCCTGACCCGGCTCGGCCCGGACCTCGGCTGAGCCGCCCGGAACAGCGCTCAGCCCGATCCCCGCGACGACGGCCAGGCCGCCAGCCAGCTGCTTCGGGCCCGCCGGGTCGCCGAAGAACATGATGCCCGCCATCGCGCCGACCAGCGGCTCGAGGTTGAGGAACGCCCCGGCCACCTGGGCCGGCACCCGGCTCTGCCCGTAGGCGAACAGCGTGAACGGCACCAGCGTGCCGGCCACCGCCAGCGCGGCCACGGCCAGCACGGGACCGGCCCGGCCCGGCCCGGCGGGCGCGCCCTCCGACAGCACCGCGACGGGCAGCGCGCCCAGCGCCGCGCCGAGGAACTGCACCGCGGTGACCGCGACCGGGTCCCGGCCCGGCAGCAGCCGCCCCTGCACCACCGTGAACGCGGCCGACAGCACCAGCGAGACCAGCACCAGGCCGTCGCCGCGCACGCTCGCGCCGCCGCCGCCCGCCCGCCGTGACCAGGCCGACGCCGCCCAGCGAGACGGCGAAGCCCAGCCAGGCCAGCGGCCGGGCCACGGCCCCGTGCCACACCGCGGCGATGACCGCGACCAGCACCGGCACCGCCCCGATCAGCAGCGCCGCGTGAATGACGCTGGTCCGCATGATCCCGGCGTTCTGGACGATGATCGTGCCCCCGTACCCGGCCGCCCCGGACGCCAGCACCCTGACCTCCGGCACCCGCAGGCCCCGGCGCCGCGCGACCGGCAGCAGCACCGCCGCGGCCAGGCCGAACCGCGCGGCGGTCAGCCACCCCGGAGCCAGCCACGCCAAGGCCAGCTTGGACAGCGGCACGGTGGAGCCCCACAGCAGCCCGGCCGCGACCAGGGCTGCGACGGCGTGACGACGGCTGGTGTCCATGACGCCCATGCTCGTCAATCGCGACACGGAATTGGCCAGTCAGGCCCTTACGCGAGATAAAATTTCGCGATATGGCCGTTTCTCTTGATGATGTTGACATCCAGCTGCTCACCGCGCTGCAGGCCGACGCGGACCGGACCAACGTCGAGCTGGCCCGCCTGGTCGGCTTGTCTCCCGCGGCCACCTTGCACCGGGTCCGCCGGCTCAAGGCCTCCGGCGTCATCCGCATCATCAGCGCCCAGCTCGACCCGGCCGCGTGCGGCTTCCCGCTGCAGGTGTACGTGACGGCCACGCTGGCCCGGCACGATCCGCGCTCCAGCCGCGTGTTCGAAGACCAGATCCTGGCGCTGCCGCAGGTCATCGCCGCGGACAACGTGGCGGGGGAGACCGATTACCTGCTCACCGTGGTCGCCCGCGACGTCGCCGAGCTGCAGCAGGTGCTGGCCAGCCTGGCCACCCGCGGCGGGCAGCGGCTGGTGACCTACCTGCGGCTGGCCGAGGTCAAGCCGCCGTCCCGGCTGCCCCTGGCCCCCGCCCCGTAGCGGGCGGCGAAGTTGCGCAAGATCGACGGCGGGTGGCTGATCTCGGTGCGCGAAGCCAGCGCCTTGATCTCGTCGGCCTCACTGGGGTGGAAGTAGCCGGCGTGCTTGTACACCTCGACCCGGGTGCTCACCCCGACCGCGTCCAGCTCGGGATGGAACTGGGTGGCGTAGACGTTGGCGCCCACCCGGAACGCCTGCACCGGGCAGCCGGCCGAGGTGGCCAGCAGGACCGCATGCCCGGGCAGCTCGCTGATTGCCTCCTTGTGCCCGGTGAACGCGTCGAACTCGGCGGGCAGGCCGGCCAGCAGCGGATCCTGGCCGCCCGGCGCGGTCACCGTGACCCGGACCGGTCCCGACCGGCTCGGCGTAGCGCCGGTCGACGACCGCCCCCTCGTGGCGGCCGAGCGCCCCGATGCCGTAGCAGGCGCCCAGGAACGGGAAATCGGCCGCGACCACGCCGTCCAGCAGGCGGCTCAGATCCTCCTCGACCCGGCGCTGTACGGGCGACTTCACCTCCTGCGGGTCGGTGATGTTGAACGGCCCGCCGCCGAGGAAGATCCCCGACCAGTCCCGCAGGTCGACATCCCCCAGCGCGCGCTGCTCCAGCCGGACCCGCCGCAGCTCGCCTTCGGCCAGCTCGGCCAGGGCCCCGAAGGCCTCGTACTCGTTATCCGCCGCGGCGTCGTCGGCGCGGATGGACAACAGCAGGAACGCTCTCACCCACTCACCCTATTAGCCCATGAGCATGGTCGATGAACCGTTGTACTCATAAGAGCTTGTACGCCGGGCCGCCGGACCTCCGCGTCACGCGCGCTCCCGGCCGCCCCGGCGTCACTGCTCCCTGCAGGCGGGAGCCAGCCTCCGCCTCCTCGCCCGCCATGCTGCTTGAGCCCGGGACGTCGGCCCGCGCGCTGCGCGGGTCTCAGGACCGTCCGGCGAGCGTTAGCCGGGCGACCTGATCGGCGGTCAGGGCGCGCCCTGCCTCGTATTCGGCCTCGAAAGCCTCCGCGCCCATAGCTGCGCGCAGGCGCTGGCAGTCTAGATCGCGCAGCCGGCCCTCCGTGGGCTCGATGGTCTCGCCCAGGACCATCAGGGCCTGGGCGGCCGCGCCGTGCAGCCGGGCGGACCGGCCCATGTCGGCCTCGCCCCCGACCATAGCCAGGCCGATCAGCGCGTAGGCGGTGCTCGATCTCATCCGGGCGCGCCGGGCCAGGTCGAACGATTCCGCGAACAGGCCTTCGGCGGTGCCCGGCGAGCCGCTGAGGTACTCGGCCAGGCCGAGGTTGTGCGTCATGTTGACGATGCCATAGTGGTCGTTCAGCTCGCGGAAGATGTCCAGCGACTCGGCCAGGTGGCGGCGGGCGGAATCCAGGTCGCCCATCGACAGCTCGACGTAGCCGAGATTGCCGACCATCCCCCCCACCTGCAGCCGGTCACCGGCCTGGCGGAAGAACCGCAGCGCCTCGGCGGCATCGCGGGCCGCCACCGCACGGTCGCCTTCGACGTACCGGGCGTGCGACCGGACGGAAAGCAGGCGGCCGGTGAGATGGGGTTCCTCGATCCGGCGGGCCAGGTCCAGGCCTAGCTCGATGAGCGGCAGCGCGGCGTCCTGCTGCCCCTGTCGCAGCAGGACAGAAGCATGCGCGTCCAAGAGGTCAGCTACCAGGTAGTCGTCCCCCGCGGCGCGGGCAATGGCCAGCGCTTCCTCGCAGTATTCCCCGACGGCCGCGTAGCCGCCGGTCTGCTGGAGGAGGTGGGCCGCCGCGGCCAGGGCCTTGGCGCGCAGCAGGGTCGTCCCCTGGGTAGCCGGCGCGTCGAGGAGCGCCCGCAGCGCATCGGCTCCTTCGGCGGCGTGCCCGCGTACCTTCCAGAACACCTGCAAAGAGGTGGCCAGCCGCAGGCCTGGTGCCGGGTCGGCCTGGGTCAGGCTGAAGGCGATCGCGGCGCGGAGATTGTCCGAGCTCCATATCCAGGCGCTCGAGCCACTGGGCCTGATCGCGCGCCACCAGGTGCGGGGCGGCCGTTTCGGCCAGGGCCAGGTAGTGGTCGCGGTGGGCGGTCCGGGCGGCGCTGGCCGCCGCCGGGCCCTGTGCTTGCGAGTTGGCGGGCCGCGTACTGCCGGACGGTTTCCAGCAGCCGGTACGCGGGCGCGGCCCGGCGGCCGGTGCCGTCGAACTGCACCAGGCTCTTGTCCACCAGCGCGCCTAGGTGCCCGATGACCTCGCCGGAGGGCACGTCCCGGCCCGCGGTGACCGCCTCGGCGGCGGTCAGGTCGAACCCCCCGGCGAACACCGACAGCCGGGCCAGCACCTGACGCTCGGCGGCGTTCAGCAGCTCCCAGGACCAGTCGACCACGGCGCGCAGCGTCCGCTGCCGCGGCAGCGCCGCGCGCGAGCCGCCGGTCAGGATGGACAAATCGTTCATCCAGCCGGGCATCCAGCTCGGTCACCGACATGACCCGCAGCCGGGCCGCGCCCAGCTCGATGGCCAGGGGAATGCCGTCGAGCCGCCGGCAGATACGGCCGACGACCTCGGCGGTCCGCTCGTCCCAGGCGAGCGGCATCCCCGTGCTGGGCGGCGCGGTCGGTGAAGAGCCGGACCGCCTCGGTGCCGGCGATCACGTCCATGTCATCGCCGTCGGCTGGCGTGTCCATGGACGGCACCCGGTGGATGCACTCGCCGTCGATGCCCAGCGGCTCCCGGCTCGTCGCGAGCAGCGCGATACGGGGGCAATTCCGCAGCAGCGCATCGCGCGAGCTTGGCGCAGGCGTCGATGACGTGCTCGCAGTTGTCCAGCAGCAGCAGCAGGCTCCGCTGGCCGACTGCCTCGACGACCGTGTCGATCATGGAGCGGCCCGGGTCCGCCCGGATGCCCAGCAGGTGAGCCACGGTGGCCGCGACCAGATCCGGGTCTTGCAGCGGGGCGAGATCGGCGAACCACACCCCGTCACCCGAGCCATCCAGCAGCCCGGCGGCGACCTGGAGCCCGAGGCGGGTCTTGCCCGCGCCGCCCGAGCCGGTGAGCGTGACCAGACGTGAGCCGGTGACCAGGCGGCGTACCTCGGACAGCTCAGCGTCGCGGCCGATGAAGCTCGACACCTGCGCCGGGAGGTTGTTCAGCAGCTTCGGGTTGTCGAGCGAGCGCAAGCGGCGGGAAAGCCGCTGGAAGGCCGTCGGCCTTGAGCTGGAAAATCTGCTCGGGCCGGCCGAGGTCCTTGAGCCGGTGCAGGCCCAGGTCCTTGAGCGAGGCGCCCGCCGGCAGCGAGTCCCGGAGCAGCGCGGCCGTCGCGGCCGATAGCACGACCTGACCCCCGTGGGCGGCGGCCGCGATCCGGGCGGCGCGGTTAATGTCCAGACCGACCAGGCCGGCCGTCGTCTGCGACGGCCTCGCCGGAGTGGACGCCCATCCGGACGCGGACCTCCTCGCCGGCGGGCCATGGGTACGAAATGAACACCCGCTGCATCTCGATTACCGCGGCCACGCAGGCCCGCGGCGAGGAGAATGCGGCGAAGAAGCCGTCCCCTTGGGTGGCGATCTCCATGCCGTCGTGCCTGGCCAGGCAGGTACGGATCAGCTCATGGTGGGCGGTGAGGACCTCTGTGTACGTTTCCCCCAGCCGCCTGAGCATCGCCGTCGAACCCTCGATGTCAGTGAAGAGAAAGGTGAGCGTCTGCGTGGCCAACGGCCTGAGGCTTTCATCCTGAGTTGCGACTGGCCCCCACAGGCAGGCTACTCCGCTGGCCGCGGCCCCCTCGACCTGCCCGACGGCCCGCGTCACAATACCCCTAGCGGGTCCGAGAGGCCCGTGCCGTGAGCTCCCTGGACCAGGTGGACGCAGCACGCGACGGAGTGATTCCTGATGACGGTTCCGGGTCTGTTCTACAACGCCAAGACCTTCAGGGACGTGCCGGCCGGCACGGTGATCTTCGAGGAGGGAACCACCGGGACGGAGATGTTCGGCATCGTGGCCGGGGAGGTGGAGCTTCGACGGTCCAACGGCGCGGTTCGCAGGCTCGGCCCCGACGACACGTTCGGTGAGATGGCCATCATCGACTCCTCCCCTCGGGGCGGGACGGTTGTCGCCGTGACCGACACCAAGCTGGCGGTGATCGATCGGGACACGTTTCTCTTCCTGGTCCAGCAGGCACCGATGTTCTCGCTGCAAGTGATGTCGAGCCTCGCCGAGCGCCTTCGCGCGGAAACCAGGTGACGGCCATCCGCGTCAGCGGCTCCACGGCGTCTGTGGTGGGATGTGGGTGTGGCCGCGGTTAGCGGTGATCTTGTCCGCTTTGCCGAGTGGCGGCAGGTTCGCAGGTTCGCCAGGGGTATCCGGGCTTCGTCTGCCGCGCTGGCCGTGCGGGGCGAGGCCGGCGCGGGTAAGTCCACGTTGTGGCAGGCCGGAATCGAGGAGGCTGCGGCCGCCGGTTATCGCGTGCTGCGCAGCGAGCCCTCGGCCAGCGAGACCGACCTGCCGTTCGCCGGACTGTCGGACCTGCTGGCCGACGTCCTGCCGCTCGTGGTCGCGCAGATCCCGGGTCCGCAGCGAGAGGCACTCGAAATCGCGCTGCTGCTGCGGGCCGCGGGCGACGAGCCGCCGACGGCGCACGCGGTCGGTCTGGCGGTGCTGGCCGCGCTGCGCGGCTGCCTGTCCGAGGGCCCGGTGCTGGTGGCGATCGATGACGTCCAGTGGCTTGACGAGGCCAGCCGGGACGCTCTGGCCTTCGCGCTGCGGCGGATCCCCAGCCAGCCGCTGTCCCTGCTGGTCGCCGCCCGCACCGAGGCCGCCGCGGATCCGCTCACGGCCGGCGCCCCGCCGCCGCCGCGCGGCTGGTACGAGCTCCTGGCCGCGCTGCCCGCGTCGGAGATAATCGACCTCCCGCCGCTGGACCTGTGGCAAGTTCAGAACCTCCTGCCCAGGACGGTCACCGCCGCGCAGGCCCGGCTGGTGGCCAGGCAATCCCGCGGCAACCCGTTCTGGGCCAAGGAGATCCTGGCCAGCCTGGGCTCGGCCGGGAGCCAGGTGCCGGCGCTGGCGCGCACGCTGACCGATCGTCTGTCCCGCTCGCTGAGCGCCGACGCCGCGACCGCGCTGGCCGTCGTCGCGGCCGCGGGCCGGATCGGCGTCCCCGAGGCTTTGGCGGTGCTTGATCAGCTCACCGATGCCGCCGCCGCCCTCGACGCGGCGGTTCTGGCCGGCGTGGTCGTCGAGGCCGGGGACCGGCTGTCCGCCGCGCATCCGCTGATCGGCGCGGCGGCGGTTGAGTCGCTGCCGCCGGGGCGCCGCGCGCAGCTCCACCGGCGGCTGGCCGACGTCTCGGCCAATCCCGAGCGGCGTGCGCACTTCGCGGCTCTGGCCGCGGGACCCGGGCCGGACCGCGCGGTCGCCGAAGCGCTGGACGCGGCCGCGGCCGCCGCGCATGCCCGGGCCGCCAACGCGGCCGCCGCCCAGTTCGCCGCGCAGGCGGTGGTGTTCACCGCCGGAATCGGACGAAGCCGCCACGGTACGTCGCCGGATCCGCGCAGGCGAGCTGCTTTTCCTGGCCGGCGACGTCAGGCTCGCCCTCGAGCACCTCGAGCATCTCGAGGTGCTCGACCCGGATGGGCTGATGACCGCGGACCTGGAGCGAGCGCTCCCGCTGCTGCTCGACATGACCGATCTGGTCCGCGGCCCCGCCGCGGCCACCGAGATCGTCAGCCGCGGCGTCGGCCGCCGTGGGCAATGATCCTCGTCAGCGAGCGCTGGTCCTGGCGCTAGCCTCCGACGTGATCTACGGCATCCGCGGCCGCAGGCAGGCCGCTGCTCTCGAAGCGATCGCCTGCGCCGAGGCCGCCGACCCGCCGGCCATCCCGGCGCTGCATCGCGCGCTCCTCAACCTGTTCATGACCAAGGCGATAGCGGCAGAGGGACTTGACACCGGCCTGCTGGACCGCGCCGCCAGCCTCGAGGCCACCTTGCCCGGCGAGCCGACTGCACGACAGCGCCGACCTTCACCGCGGGTGGGCCCGCTACGTCGAGGACCTGGCCACCGCCCGCGCCGCTCTGCAGCGGTCCGTGTCCCAGGCCAGGCAAACCGGTGACGACTTCGCGACGTCGATCTTCCTGACCTACCTCGCGATGACCGAAGTGCTGGCCGGCAACTACTCGGCTGCGTCGGGCGCCGTGACCGCCGCGGATGCGGCAGCGGCCTGGCATGACTGGCCGCCGTCTCCGTGGTTTGTCGAGCCGCACTGCGAGCTGCTCATCGCGGCCGGCGACCTGGACCGCGCGGTGAGACCTCGCTGCCGCCCGCCTCCCGGACGAGGCGACCACGACGGTCATCGTGCGGTTCATGGGCGCCTGCATCAGGGGCAAGGTAAGTTTCTGGCGTGGCGACCATGCCACCGCGATCCAGCATCTAGAAAGCGCCGCCAGGTGCGCGGACCAGCTCGAGTGGGCCGACCCCGGGGTGCGGAACCGGCTGGATATTTACCTGGCCGAGGCGTATGCCGCGGTCGGCCGGACCGACGACGCGCGGCGGATCTCGGCCTGGCTGCGCGAGCTGGGCGAGCGCCTGGATCGCCTTACCCTGACCGGCGATGCGCACCGGATCGATGCCCTGATCTGCGCCGAGGCCGGCGACCTGGACGCCGCCGCAGACGCGGCGCGGGCCGCGGTCGCCGCGCACGAGTCGTCCCCGCTCCGTCCCGAACTGGCCCGCAGCCTGCTGGTGCTGGGCCGGATCGAGCGGCGGCGCAAGGCCAGACGGCGGTCCCGCAACACGCTGGCCCGCGCCCGCGAGCTGGCCGGCGAGATGGGACACCGGCCGCTGCTGGCCGAGATCGAGCGGGAGTCGCCACGGGCGGCCCCCGAACGGGCCGGCCACGAGCTGACGGTCACCGAGCGGCGGGTGGCGGATCTGATCGCAGGCGGCGCGACCAATCGGGATGCGGCCGCGGCGCTGTTCGTGAGCGTGCGGACCATCGAGACGCACGTCGCCTCTATCTACCGCAAGCTGGGCGTGCGCACCCGCGCCGAGCTGGCCCGCCGCATGGCGGCTCAGTAGTCCTACGGATACCGCGACCGTCCCGCCCGGTGGGACGCGGCCGATATCCGTACGCGTGGCCGATTCGCTCCCGGCCCCGCATCCGTAGCGTCGAGGTTGGCAGGAAGAACGCGCCCCAGACGCCGCACCTGCCGGAATCCGATATCACCCGCGAGGAGCTCTGCTATGCCTGCCGTCCTAGCCCCACCTACTCTCATCATGCCCGGTGATCCCGGCTGGGACGAGGCCCGCCGGGCCTGGAACCTGGCCGTGGACCAGCACCCCGCGGCGGTGGCGGTGCCCGCCTCGGCGCAGGACGTCGCCGACGTCATCCGCTTCGCCGGCGAGTACCGCCTGCGGGTCGCCGCCCAGGGCACCGGACACAACGCCGCGCCGCTCGGCTCACTGGCCGACACCATTCTGATCAAGACCGAGCGCATGCGCCGGGTGACCATCGACCCGGCGGCCCGGATCGCCCGGGCCGAGGCCGGCGCCGTCTGGCTCGAGGTCGCCCAGGCGGCGGCCGAGCACGGCCTGGCCGCGCTGGCGGGTTCCTCGCCCGACGTCGGCGTGGTCGGTTACACGATCGGCGGCGGGATGAGCTGGCTGGGCCGCGCCTACGGGTTGTCGGCCAGCAACGTCGAGGCGATCGAGGTCGTCACCGCCGACGGCCGGCTCGTGCGTGCCGACGCCTGCACCGAGACCGACCTGTTCTGGGCCCTGCGCGGCGGCGGGGGCAGCTTCGGCGTCGTAACCGCGATCGAGCTGCGGCTGTTCCCGATCACCGAGGTCTACGCCGGGCTGCTGTGGTGGCCCGCCGAGGCGGCCGCCGAGGTCCTGCAGGCCTGGCGCCGGCTGACCCAGTGTGACCCGCCGGAAGAGTTCACCACGTCCGCCCGGCTGATCAACGTCCCCCCGGTTCCCGAGATGCCCCCTGCCCTTCGCGGCAAGTCGTTCGTCGTCATCGACGTCATCCACCTGGGCACGCCAGCCGAGGCGGACGCGCTGCTGGCGCCGCTGCGGGCCCTGAAGCCGGTCACCGACACGATTGGGATGATCCCCGCCCGGGCGCTCAGCCACCTGCACATGGACCCCGAGCAGCCCAGTGCGGGCGTAGGCGACGGGCTCATGCTGGCCAGCCTGTCCGCTGAGGCGATCGAGACCCTCGTCCGCGTCGCGACCACCGGACCACGGCTGGCCGCCGTCGAGCTGCGCACACATCGGCGGTGAGATGAAGCGCGCCCGGCCGGCCAACGGCGCCCTGGCCGCGGTCGATGCCGACTATGCCCTGTTCGCGGTGGGTATGGCGCCCTGCCCGCAGGTAGCCGAGGCGGTGGCCCGGAGCGTCGCCGCCGTCCAGACCGCCATGCGGTCCTGGGCGGCCCGGCAGATGTATCTGAACCTCGCGGAAACTCGCCGCGACCCGGCCGCCTTCTGGACCCCGCAGGCCTACGACCGCCTCCGCCGTATCAAGGCGGCGGTCGACCCCGATGACCTGATCCGCTCCAACCATCCCATCGCGCCGGAGTGACCTCATGATGAACACCCGCGCCCTGTTGATCCCCGCGCCGCTGATCACCACGCCGCAAGGAGAGAACATGCCCGCCGCCGTCAGCCCGGCCGTGAATCCAGCCATCCGCACGCCCGACCAACGGGTCCGGGTCTTCATCAGCTCGACGCTGCAGGAGCTTTCCGAGGAGCGCGGGGCGGCCCGGGATGGCGTGAAAGCGCTCCGGCTGGTCCCGGTGATGTTCGAGCTTGGCGCGCGGCCGCACCCACCGCGCCAGGTCTACCGCTCCTACCTGGCGCAGAGCCAGATTTTCGTCGGTATCTACTGGCAGAGCTACGGCTGGGTCGCGCCGGGGGAGGAGACATCCGGGCTCGAGGATGAATACCAGCTCTCCGCCGGGATGCCCAGGCTCATCTACGTCAAGTCGCCCGCGCCCGACCGGGAGAGGCGGCTGACCGATCTGATGGCCCGGATCAAGAACGACGACAGCGTTTCTTACCAGCGTTTTTCCGACCCGGCCGAGTTGCAGCGCCTAGTCGAGAACGACCTGGCGGTGTTGCTGAGCGAGCACTTCGAGACGGCACGGCCCGAACCGGGCGCGGTGCTGGCCGGAGCCCTTCCGGTCCCGGCCACGCCGCTCATCGACCGCGATTCCGAAGCCGCCGCGGTGCAAGACCTCGTGCTCCGCCAGGGAGTACGCCTGATCACCCTCACCGGCCCCGGCGGGGTCGGGAAAACCCGCCTCGCGGTGGAGGCCGCAAGTAGGCTCGCCCCCGCCTTCCCTGGCGGGGTGCGGTTCGTCGACCTTGCCTCGGTACGGGCCGCCGACCTGGTGCCGACCGCGATCGCCGGCGGACTCGGGCTGAACACCTCGGGCGACCGGCTGGTCAGCGACATGCTGTCATATCTGCGGGCCCGGCGGCTCCTACTGGTCCTGGATAACTTCGAGCAAGTCATCGACGGCGCTCCGGTCGTCGCCGAGTTGCTGGCCGCCGCTCCCGGCCTGGTGATCCTGGTCGCCAGCCGGACCGTGCTACGGCTCAGCGGCGAAAACGAACTCGCGGTGCCTCCGCTTCCGGTTCCGCCACCCGGCTCCGGCGAGCCTGCCGACTACCCCGCGGTCCGCCTGTTCGCGGACCGCGCCCGCGCCGAGGCGCCGGGCTTCGAGCTGACCAGGCGCAATGCCCAGGTCGTGGCCGAGATCTGCCGTCGGCTGGACGGTCTGCCGCTGGCCATCGAGCTGGCTGCCGCCCGGGTCAGACTGCTGCCGCCGTCGGCGCTGCTCGCGCGGCTCGATGACCGGATGAGCTTGCTGACCGCCGGGCCGCGTGACCTGCCCGAGCGGCAGCGGACGCTGCGGAACACGCTGGACTGGAGCTTCGGCCTGCTTTCCGCCGATGAACAGGCGCTGTTCACCCGGCTCGCGGTATTCGCCGGGAGCTTCGGCCTGCCTGCCATCACGGCCATCTGCGGTGACGCGGTCCGGGGGTCGGTGATGGACACGCTCAGCTCGCTGGTGGACAGCAGCCTGGTCAGGGTCGAACCCAGTGAGGAGGAGCCCCGGTTCAGCCTGCTCGAGACCATCAGGGAGTATGCCCTGGAGCACCTGCGAGACAGCGCTGACTGGCGGGACGTGCAGGACCGGCACGCCGCCTACTTCCTGGCCCTGGCCAAGCCGGCTGAAACCGAGTTGCACGGCGCCGGGCAACTGGCCTGGCTCAACCGGCTGGAGATGCGGCGCGGCAACCTCAGCGCCGCGCTGTCCTGGCTGGTCGCGCGGGATCAGCCGGGGATGGCGCTGGACCTGGTCTGGGCGACCTGGAGGTTCTGGTGGCTGCACGGCCACGCCGGGGAGCTGGCCCGCCACGTGGACCAGATCCTGGCGGACAGCGACAGCATGCCACCCCACCAGCGCGCCCTGGCCCTGAGCGGAGCCGGTTTCGTTCGCTTCGTCGGCGGAGACCAGGGCCAGGCCCTGCGGCTGCTCAAGCGGAGCCTGCCACTGTACCGCCAGAGCGGGGACCGGCTCGGCATGGGCCTGACCGCCGCGGCCCTCGGACACCTGCTGACGTCATCTCAGCGCGGGTCCGCGTATGCCGGCGATCTGCTGGAGCAGACTCTCGCCCAACTGCGGGCGATGGCTGGTGAGCGGCTGACTGAGCCCGAGCGGCTCCACTACCTGTTGGATGCCGCCCTAGCGTCCAACTTCCTCGGCCAGATCGAGCTCGGACGGGGAAATCATCACCGCGCCGCGGACCTGTTCACCGACGGCCTGAGCGCGGCCCACAGCGCGGCCGACCGGTTCACCATCCTGATCTCGCTCTACGACCTGGCGCTGAGCCACCAGGCCGACGGCGAGCTGGACGACGCCGCGGACCTGCTGCGGCAGGGTCTGTCACTCGCGGCCGAGGCGGGAGACCATCCGAGCCTGGCCTACTACCTCGAGGCGCTGGCTGACGCGGCCGCCCGGCAGGACGGCCCGGAGCGCGCCGTCGGCCTGCTCGCCGCGGCCGGCGCGCTGCTGGAGGCTAACGGCAGCGGCTGGCTGCACGCCTACGTGCCGCGCGCCCGGCACGGCCCAGGCGCTCTGGCCGCGCTACGTGACCGCACCGCCGACGCGGCCTTCCAGCAAGCCTGGGCGCACGGCCGTTCCCTCACCGTTTCCGGCACCGTCCGGTACGCACTGCAGCACTAGGAGGAGAACTCGCATGCCTGCCACCACCGCCGTGGCGCACCGGCCCGGCACCACCGCCGTGCCGCGCCAGCCCGCTACCGCAGCACACCTGGCGCACCTACCGCTGCGCCCGATCCGGATCAGCCCGCCGACTCTCCGGACGGTGGACGGGCACGGCATCGAGCGGCGCCACGCCAGCTGGGTCGAGCTCTTCTTCGACCTGGTGTTCGCCGGTGGGGTCAACCAGCTCGCCGGCACGCTCCAGGACCATCCGGACCTGGGCACGCTCGCGCGCTTCGCCTTCTTCTTCGTCCCGGTCTGGTGGCTGTGGGTGCAGTTCTCCTTCTACGCCGACCGGCACGAGTCCGACGACATCGCGCACCGCTCCATGTTCCTCGTCGTCATCGTCCTGTGCGCCGGCCTCGCGGCCAGCTCATCACGCGCGGTATCGGGCGATCCGGCCGGCTTCGTGATCGCCTTCGCCGCCATGCGCGCGGTGCTGCTGCTGATGTACGCCCGCGCCCGCAAGTACCTGCCCGCCACGCGGGGGCTGTACGGCCGTTACCTGATCTGCTTCGGCACCGGCGGGGCACTATGGCTGTCGTCGCTCGCCGTCGGCGGGCCGCCGCGATACGCCGTCTGGACGGCCGCCCTGGCCGTAGACGCCGTCGGCGCCCTCGGGATGGTGGTGCGCAGGTGGCAGCTCCCGCTCAACGGCTCGCACCTGGCCGAGCGCTTCCAGCTCTTCGTCCTCATCGTTCTGGGCGAGTCGGTGGTCCGCCTGATCAGCGCGGCCACCCTGCGGCCGTGGAGCGTCCCGCTCGCCGTGGTGCTGACCGCGGCGGTGGTGACGCTGGCCACGCTGTGGTGGGCCTGGATCAGGTCCGCCGACCATCGAGCACTGGACAGCTCGCGGGCGATAGCGTGGTTCGCCGCAGCGAACCTGCCGATAGTGGCGGGCATCGCCGCCGCCAGCGCGGGCCTGCACATCGCCATCCTGGCCGCCGACGGGGCTGCCGCCATCGGCGCCGGGCCGCGCGCCGCTCTGTACGGCGGAGTCAGCGTGTGCCTTCTGGCCAGTGCCGTCCTGCCGTCCGGCACGATGACCGGCCCGGCCAGGTCGGCCCGGCTGGCCACCTCGGTTGCGGCCATGGGGCTGGTATTCATGGGCGCCATCGTCATCCCGGTCTACCTGGTGCCGGCCCTCACCCTGACCCTCGCCCTCGGCCTCGCCGCCGAATCCCACCCCGGCCGGTGGGCGGCCCTCAGCCGGTGCGGCACGATACCACGCCGCGCTACGGTGCGGGGATGACGCAACGACCGCGGGTCACCGTGCTCGGCAGCCTGAACATGGACATCTCCGTGACGGTACCCCGGCTGCCCGGCCCGGGCGCGACCGTGCTCGGCTCGCCGGCCCGGTTCACGCCGGGCGGGAAGGGCGCCAACCAGGCCGTCGCCGCGGCCCGGCTCGGCGCTGACGTGCGCATGGTCGGCTGCGTCGGCGATGACGACTTCGGCCGCCAGCTGCTCGCGAACCTGCAGGCGGAAGGGATCAACGCCGACGCGGTGCGAACCGTCCCGGGCGCGCCGACCGGAGTGGCCCTGATCACGGTGGACCGCAGCGGCGAGAACCTCATCACCGTCGCGCCTGGCGCCAATCGCGAGGTCGGGCCGCCCGAGGTCGCCGCGGCCACGGCGGGCCAGGCCGACATCCTGGTCATCAGCGCCGAGATCCCGGTCGAAGCGATCGCCCAGGCCCTCGCTGGGGCATCGGGGGTCACGTCCGTCCTGAACCTGGCCCCGGTCCCCGAGAACGCGAGGGCCCTGGTCGCCGGCGTCGCCGATCACCTGGACTACCTGGTGGTGAACGAGTCGGAGGCGGCGGCCGTCCTCGGCCGCGACGTCGACGGGCTGGCCGCCGCGCAGCGCGCCGCCACCGACCTGGCACGCCTGGCGGCACTGACCTGGGCGGCACTGACCTGGCCGCCAGCGGGCCCCGCCACGCGGTGGTCACCGCCGGTGCGCACGGCGCGGCCCTGGCCGGCCCGGACGGTCCCGCCGCGAGCACGGGGTTCCGGGTCGAGCCGGTCGACGCGGTGGGCGCGGGCGACACGTTCGTCGGGGCGCTCGCCGTCGCCCTGGCGGCCGGCGTCCCCGCCGCGGAAGCCATCAGGGCGGCCGCCGCCGCGGGCGCCGCGGCCGTCACCCGCCACGGGGCCCAGGCCGCCATGCCCCGCCCCCCGGACATCCTGGCCGTCACCGGTTTGACCTGGCCCGTCGCCCAGCCGGGGCATACGGATCGCTAGGGTAGCCTTCTCCGGAAGGAGAACCTGATCTTATGACGTCTGACCTGCGGGGATTCGAGCTCGACGGAGAGATCGGGGGCAGCGGCCAGGCCACCGGGGTAGCCGCCGTCCTCGACGTGCTCGGTCAGGCTTTCGGGGTCGCCGCCGACCGCGCCGCGCCGGGCCGCGGTGCCAGCCAGCACACCTGGCTGGACACCTTCGACTGGCGGCTGAACCGGGCCGGCCTGGTCCTGGACTACGAGCGCAAGAGCCGCGGCGGCCGCCTGCTGCTCAGCAAGGACGACGTGCCCCAGGCCGAGCAGCCCGCCGACGGCCTGCGCGCCAGCCGGCCCCGGCTGGCCGCCGACCTGCCCGCCGGGCCGGTGCGGGACCGGATCGCCAAGCTGGCCAGCCCGCGAGCCCTGCTGCCGGTGGCCACCGCGTCCAGCACCGTCAGTGTCACCCGGCTGCTCAATGCCGACGGCAAGACCGTCGCCCGGCTGATCGTGGACTGCGCGACCGTCACCCGGGCCGGCCAGACCGTCGTGCTGCCCGCGCGGCTGGCCATCGCCGAAGTCCGCGGCTATCCCGGCCCGGCCCACCGGGCCGCGCAGCTCGTGGCCGACGCTCCCGGGGTGACCCCGGCCCGGCGCAGCGCGTTCCTCGACGCCCTGCACGCCCTCGGCCGGCACCCGGCGGACTACAGCAACGGCATCACCGCGCAGATCACCGCGCAGCAGCCTGCCTCGGTCGCGGTCTCGACCCTGCTGCTCGGGCTGCTCGACACCATGGAGCGCAACGTCGATGGCGTGCTGCGTGACATCGACACCGAGTTCCTGCACGACCTGCGGGTCGCCGCCCGCCGCACGCGCTCGGCGATCAAGCTGCTCGGCGACGTGCTCCCGGACGGCCTGGGCGGCCGGTACGCGGCCGAGTTCAAGTGGCTCGGCGACCTGACCACGCCGGTCCGCGACCTGGATGTCCACCTGCTCGGCTTCGACTCGATGACCGGGCAGCTGGTGGCCGCGTCACCCGCCGACCTGGAGCCGTTCCGCGCCTTCCTGGTCCGCCGCCGCGCCCGGGAGTTCCGCCGGCTGGCCGCCGGGCTGCGCTCGGCCCGCTTCGCGGCCCTGACCGAGGACTGGCGCCGGGCGCTGGCCGACGCCCAGGAGGGCCGCGCCAAGCGCCGCGGCCTGACCGCCGACGACCTGGCCGTGGACCGGACCGGCCGCGCCTTCCGCAAGCTCACCGCGCACGGCGCCGCGATCACCGCTGACTCGCCGCCGGAAGCCCTGCACGACCTGCGCAAGCGCGCCAAGGAACTGCGCTACGTGCTGGAGTTCTTCGCGCCGCTGCACGATCCGGCCATCTACCGCAAGGTCGTCGGCGACCTCAAGCAGCTGCAGGACTGCCTGGGGGAGTTCCAGGACGACCACGTGCAGCGTGAGGAAATCCACGCGCTGGCCGACGCGATGCTGGCCGAGCGCGCCGCCCCCGCCGCTACGCTGCTGGCCATGGGTGAGATCGCCGCCAACCTCGCCATCGGCCAGGCCCAGGCCCGCGCGGTCTTCGCCGAGCGGTTCGCCGGATTCGCCGGCCCCGAGGGCCAGCAGCGGCTCAGCGCCCTGCTGGAGCGCCCCGGTCCATGAAGATCTACGCCACTTACAACATCAAGGGCGGCGTCGGCAAGACGACCGCCGCGGTCAACCTCGCCTACCTGTCCGCCGCCGAGGGGCACCGCACCCTGCTGTGGGATCTGGACCCGCAGGGTGCGGCCAGCTTCCTGTTCCGGATCAAGCCTCGCGTGAAAGGCGGCGGGAAAGCGCTCATCCGCGGCACCAGGACCCTGGAGGGTGCCATCAAGGGCACCGACTTCGAGCACCTGGACCTGCTGCCGGCCGATTTCACCTACCGCAACATGGATCTGCTGCTCGCGGGGGCCAAGGCGACCAGCACGATCGCCGGGCTGCTCAAGCCGCTCGCCGCCGAGTACGACAACGTGTTCCTGGACTGCCCGCCCAGCATCTCGCTGGTCTCCGAGAACGTCATGCACGCCGCCGACGTGCTGCTCGTCCCGCTGATCCCGACCGTGCTGTCCGTGCGCACCCTGGACCAGCTCGCCGACTTCGTGGCCGGCTTCAACGGCCGCCGCCCCGAGGTCCGCGCCTTCTTCTCGATGGTTGACCGCCGCAAGCGGCTGCACCAGGACGTCACGGCCAAGATTCTGGCCGAACGATCCGGGGTGGCAGCCACCCCGATCCCTGCCCTCTCCCTCATCGAGCGCATGTCCACCGAGCGCGCCCCGGTCACCGTGTTCGCTCCCCGCAGCCAGGCCGCCCGCGCCTTCCGCGACCTGTGGGCCGAGGTCGCCTAGCCCGGCCGGCCGTCGTCAGTCCCGGCCCTGCCAGGTCGTGACGCAGGCCTCGTTGCCCTCGGCGTCGGCCAGCACCCAGAACGCCGGGGCCTCCGCGTCGTAGGTCAGCCGCCCGCCCGCCGCCAGCGCGGCGCTGATCCGGGATTCCGCCTCGTCGTGCGGCACCGACACGTCGAGGTGGATGCGGTTGCGCTGCGGGCGCGGCGCGTCCATCCGCTGGAACCAGACCGCCGGGCCCTGGCCCAGCGGGTCGACCAGCCCTTCCCACGGCCCCGGCCGTCCCGGCTCGTCCACGTAGCCGAGCACCGCCTGCCAGAACGGCCGGATGGCCGCGGCGTCCAGCGCGTCGATCGCGATCTCGAGCACCTGCAAGGACCGCCCGCCCCGCGTCACCCCGCCGTCGGCACCATCGACCCCGCTCACCGTCGTCAGACCTGACTGGTCGACCACTGTCGAAAGATTCCGGGCAAGCTCTACGTCGTGCTCCGTCACCCAGCCGATCGCGGCGGTCTGCAGCGACAGGATCACCCGGTCGGCGCGCACGTCCATCCGCAGGTGCCCCTCGGCGCCGGGCACGGCCGCCGCCCGTGCCGGCGATATCGGCGGCCAGCGGGAGCGATCCGGTCAGTACCTGCGTCCGGAACTCACCCAAGATGAGGCGCCAGCCGATGTGGGTGACGGCCTCCGAGGCCTCGAGATCGGCTCAGCCTGGCGTGGGTGGCATGGCTCGGTTGATCCATGCCACCCATCGTGCCAGCATCACCTGCTCAGCGTGCGCCGCCCCCGGCGGTCACCGCGTGCCCGGGGTGAAAGAGACTCCGCGCAGTACCTGGGCGTAGCCGGCCGTGCGGAGCGTCTGGAACGTCTCGCCGGCCGCGGGGGAGGTGGCGCTCACCGGGTCGGTGATCTCCACCAGCTTGTTCGGGTCGGCGCCCTGGTCACCGCCGCCGCTGACGGTGGAGGTGATGGCCCAGATGCTCACCGTGCCGTTCGGGTTGACCCGGCCGGTGATGTTGCGCAGCCCGTCGGTGGCCGGCGCCCACGGCAGCCCGGTCGCGGCGTTGAGTCCCGGTCGGGTACCCGCGCACGGTGTAGGGCTGGCCGAGGTTCAGGCCCGCTGGCCAGCGTGTAGGCCAGTTTCCATTCGCGTCCCGTCGAACACCCACTTCTGCAGACCCGCGGTGGTCTGCGCCGCGGCGGCGGTGTACGCGCCGTTGGCGTAGGTGTTGGTGCCGTTGCCCTCGTCGGCCACGTACAGCGTGTCCGGGTTCGCGAAGTACAGCCCGAACGGGAACGAGTTGGTCGACGTCTTGGCCAGCACGGTGTTGAAGCCCTTCAGGATGCACATGTTGCTGGGCAGCCCGTTGGTCTGCAAGGTGGCGAGGTCATAGCTGAGCCCCGTGGTGGGCAGCTGCGCGCCCGCGGCCGGCAGCCCGACTCCATTGGGGCAGGCCTTGCCCGTGGTGTCCACGAAGTACACCGTGTTGACGCCGTTGCCGCCGCTGCCCTTGGTGTAGTACAGCACGTTGTTGTAGATCGTCAGGCCGCGGAAGTTGTCGTCCTTGCCGATCTTGTCCGGCTTATCGCCGAGCTGGGTGACGTTGAAGCTGCCGACCGGCGTCGGCGTGCCCGCTGCCGCGCCCGGCGTGATCAGCTGCGCGCCGGCGCCGAGGATCACTCCGTTCGGCTGCGGGTTGCTGCCGTTCCCGGCGTTGCCTGCCGTGTAGATGAGCTGCTTGCCGCCGACCTTGGCCGTGATCGCCGCGCGCCCGTTGTTGCCGCTGTACGCGTTGGTCTCGGTGATGCTCAGCGGCCCGTTGGCGGACATCTGAGCCACCGCCCGGTAGTAGGCGCCGGGCACCGGGTTGGTCGGGTCGATCACGCCCGGCGTGTTGGAGTTCGACACGTCCACGTCGCCCGGCTTGGCCACGTACCCCATGAACGACAGGGTGCGGCCGTCGGGGGAGAGGTTGAGGGCCAGCTCGGACTTGGAGGAGAAGCTGGTGACGAGCCGGCCGGGCGGCACCGTGATGGTGCCGAGCGGAACTCCGGACGGCGTCATCTCGTCCAGGAAGATCCGGGAGGTGACCCCGAAGCTGCCGTCGACCAGCGCATTGTTGAAGACCTGCGGGTAGGTGCCGTTCGCGACCGCGGTGACGCAGTTGCTGCCGGTGCATCCGGGCGGCAGCTGGGTCTGGCCGGCCACGATGTTCGGGGCCTTGGTGTAGACGCTCTCGCTGACCAGCAGGTTTCCGGGGGCGAGCCGCCCGGATCCCGCCGTAGCCGCGCTCGCGTGGGCTGGCGCGCTGGCCGCGGCGACCCCGGCAGCGGCGCACAACGCTGTCGCCAATGCGGCGATTCCCGCCCGTGCTCGATTGTTCACTTCGCTCCTTCAGGCCATGGTCCGGACATCATGACCCACGTCCGGACATCACCCCGACATCTAAGCGTCGGGACCGGTCCCGAAGGCGCCTAGCGAGTGAACAAGAGATTCCAGTTGGGAGACATCGGCCGTGGCCGAGTCAGGCCCGCCCGCGATGCGTCAGCCGCTGTGCCGCTGCAGGAAGCCCAGCGTCTGCCGGTTGAACCCCTCGGGGTTCTCGTAGATCGCGGCGTGCGCGCAATCCTCGAACACGAAGAGCTCGGTGTCCGCGATCGCCTCGGTCAGCGGCGCGGCGAAGCGGGTCGAGGTCACAATGTCGTGCCGCCCGTAGGTGATCAGTGTCGGGGCGTAGACCGAGCCGAGGATGCCCGTCGCGTCGTGCGACAGTACGGCTGCGGACTGCCGGATGAGCGCGTCCACCGGCGGCATCGGGCGGCTGCGGACGAACTCGGCCAGCGAATCGACGTACTCGGGGCGGGCCGCGTACAGTTCCGGGGTCAGGCAGAACGGGAAGATGGCCTGGATGACCATCTCGGTGACGCTGTCCAGGGCCTCGGCCGTGATCCGCCAGCCCTCGACGATGACGCGCAGGAACGGGTCGGTCTTGTCCCAGGCGCTGTGCAGCGAGAGCGACTTCACCTGTTCCGGGTGCTTGGCCGCCAGCCAGGTGCCGACCGCCGCTCCCAGCGACACCCCGAAGACGTGCGCCGGGCCGACGCCGGCGGCCTGCATGAACGCCGCCACGTCGTCGGCCAGCAGTTCCGTGGTGTACTCGCCGTCCGGCTTGCTTGACAGCCCTGCGCCGCGCAGGTCTACGCTGTAGCAGGTGAAGTGCTTGGCGTAGTCGGCCACCTGGAACGCGTAGCACGCCTGGTCGGCCGCCAGGTACGGGATCAGCACGATCGGCTCGCCCGTGCCCTGCACCTCGTAGTTGATGTCGATCCCGTTCGCCGCGACCACTGGCATCGTTGCCCTCCCTGAGTCCGGAACTGAACCGATCCTAGGGTCGTTTGGGCCGGTCCGGCAGGGTAGGAAGGCTCCTTGCTGGCGATGAGGAGGAAAGCAGTGACAGACCCGCACGTCAACCCGACGACCACCGACGCGGGCGCCCCGGTCGAAAGCGACGAGCATTCGCTGACCGTCGGCGCCGACGGCCCGGTCCTGCTCCAGGATCACTATCTGATCGAGCAGATGGCGAACTTCAACCGGGAACGCATTCCCGAGCGCCAGCCGCACGCCAAGGGCGGCGGCGCCTTCGGCTTCTTCCAGGTGACCAACGACGTCAGCGCCTACACCAGGGCCGCGGTGTTCCAGCCCGGTACCCGCACGGACACCCTGATCCGGTTCTCTACCGTGGCCGGCGAGCGCGGCAGCCCCGACACCTGGCGCGACCCGCGCGGCTTCGCGCTGAAGTTCTACACCGCCGAGGGCAACTACGACATGGTCGGGAACAACACCCCGGTCTTCTTCGTGCGCGACCCGATGAAGTTCCAGCACTTCATCCGCTCCCAGAAGCGGCGCGCCGACAACAACCTGCGCGACCACGACATGCAGTGGGACTTCTGGACCCTGTCCCCGGAATCGGCGCACCAGGTGACCTGGCTGATGGGCGACCGCGGCATCCCGCGCTCCTGGCGGCACATGAACGGGTACAGCTCCCACACGTACCTGTGGCTGAACGCCGCGGGCGAGAAGTTCTGGGTCAAGTACCACTTCAAGACCGACCAGGGCATCGAGTTCTTCACCCAGGACGAGGGCGACCAGATGGCCGCCGCCGACACCGACTACCACCAGCGCGACCTGTACGAGGCGATCGGTCGCGGTGAGTTCCCCAGCTGGACGCTGAAGATGCAGATCATGCCGTTCGCCGCGGCCAAGGACTACCGGTTCAACCCGTTCGACCTGACCAAGGTGTGGCCGCACGGCGACTACCCGCTGATCGAGGTCGGCCGGCTCACCCTGGACCGGAACCTGACCGACTACCACACCGAGATGGAACAGGCCGCGTTCGAGCCGAACAACCTGGTGCCCGGGATCGCGCTGTCCCCGGACAAGATGCTGCTGGCCCGCGGGTTCTCCTACTCCGACGCGCACCGCGCCCGCCTCGGCGTGAACTACAAGCAGATCCCGGTCAACTCACCGCACGTGCCGGTGCACAGCTACAGCAAGGACGGCGCCATGCGGGTCGTCAACGTGTCCGACCCGGTGTACGCGCCCAACTCCAAGGGCGGCCCGAAGGCCGATACCGAGCGCTACCGGCCGGATTACTGGTACGCCGACGGGGACCTGGTGCGCTCGGCCTACGCGCTGCACGCGCAGGACGACGACTGGGGCCAGGCCGGCACCATGGTCCGCGAGGTCCTCGACGACGCGGCCCGCGAGCGCCTGGTCGCCAACATCGTCGGCCACCTGCTCAATGGTGTGACCGAGCCGGTCCTGCTGCGCGCCTTCGGCTACTGGCGCAACGTGGACAAGGACCTCGGCGACCAGGTCGAGGCCGGCGTCCGCGCCAAGCAGGGCGAGAAGGATCCCAAGGCGGCCGAGCAGGCCAACCCGGCCCGCTCGGGCATGCAGGCCAAGGCCTAAGCCCGACGGCCAGAGCCCGGCGCCGCGGAGCAGGCGCCGGGCTCCGTCGTTGCCGGCCCTTATGCGTCGCGCTTGCGGAACAGGTAGGCGCCCGCGCCGAGCAGGACCACGGCCCACAGCGCGGTCACGCCGAGCTGCGGCCAGGCCGACCACAGGTGCTGGTTGCCGCCGCCCGGGATGGTGACCGAGACCACCTGGTTCGCGGCGTCCGGCAGGAACCGCATGATGTCCCAGCGCCACTGGTTCGGCAGCGCCTGCTCCAGGACCGGGATGATGAACAGCAGGGCGATCGCGATCGCGATCGCGCCGGCCGTGTGCCGCACCAGCGCGCCGATGCCGAACGCGAGGATGGCGACCAGCGTGACGAACAGCGCGCAGCCGATGATCGCGAACAGCACGGTAGACGGGTGGATCACGTCGGTGCCGGAGAACTGCACCGTGCAATTGGGTCCCGGCCCGCCGGGACCGCCCTGGCCCGGCGGGCAGTTCACGTTGGCGTTCTGCGGGATGGTGACGGTGTGGAACAGCGAGGCGCTGACCCCGCTGCCCGACAGCAGCGCCTGGCCGACGAAGAACGCGATGAACGAGGTGATGAGCGAGACGATGAGCGTGCCCGTCGTGAGCACGATCGCTTTGGCGGCGTAGACCGTGCCGCGGCGGGGCTGGGCGGTCAGCGAGGTGCGGATCATCCCGGTGGAGTACTCCGAGGTGATGGCCAGCGCGGCGATCACCGCGATGATGAGCTGGCCGATCTCGAAGAACGCGATCAGCGAGATCTGGGTGGCGTCGAATCCGGCCTTGTTGCCCGGGTTGTGGCTGAAGCTGGCGTCGGTGCCGCCGGTGATCGCCGCGCCGATGCCGATGGAGACGACCAGCAGCGCGGCCAGCGTCCAGTAGGTGGACCGGACCGAGCGGATCTTGGTGAACTCCGAGGCGATCGCGCCGCGCAGCCCGGCCCGCCCGGTGGCGGCCGGGAGCGGGGACAGCCGCGTGTTCAGCGTTGTCGTGGTGGCCATCGCTCAGGCTCCGCTTCCGGCCGTTGCGGCCGCCTCGGCCGCCTCGGGCACCCCGGCGTGGTACTCCACGCTGCTCGCGGTCAGTTCCATGAACGCCTCCTCGAGCGAGGCGTGGACCAGGGCCAGCTCGTGCAGCCTGATGCCCTGCTCGAACGCGATGTCGCCCACCGCCTCCGCGGTCATCCCGCGGACCTCGAGGGCGCCGTCGTCGGCGGCGGCCGTGGTCGCGCCTGCGGCGGTCACCGCCTTGATCAGCTCGTCCGCCATCGGAGTGCGCACCCGCACCGCCGCGCCGGAGGAACGCGCGATGAACTCCGCCATCGAGCAGTCGGCGATCAGCTTGCCCCGGCCGATCACGATCAGGTGGTCGGCGGTCGACTCCATCTCCGACATCAGGTGGCTGGAGACGAAGACCGTGCGCCCCTCGGCGGCCAGGGCCTTCATCAGGTTCCTGATCCACAAGATGCCCTCGGGGTCGAGCCCGTTGACCGGCTCGTCGAACATGAGCACCTTGGGATCACCGAGCATGGTCCCGGCGATCCCCAGGCGCTGGCTCATGCCGAGCGAGAACCCCTTGGACCGCTTCTTGGCCACCTCGGCCAGGCCGACCAGCTCGATGACCTCATCGACGCGGCTCTTGGGCAGGTTATTGGTCTGCGCCAGGCAGAGCAGGTGGTTGTAGGCCGACCGGCCGCCGTGCACCGCCTTCGCGTCGAGCAGCGCGCCGACCTCGCGCATCGGATAGGCCAGGTCGCGGTAGTCGCGGCCGCCCACCGTGACGGTGCCCGCGTCCGGGTAGTCAAGCCCCAGGATGCACCGCATCGTGGTGGTCTTGCCCGCCCCGTTCGGGCCCAGGAAGCCGGTGACCTTGCCCGGCTCGATGCCGAACGTCAGCCCGTCGACCGCGGTTTTCTCCCCGTACCGTTTCGTGAGGCCCTGAACCTCAATCATTGAGTGGTCCTCTCCCTCGTGACATACCCCAATTCTGGCCCTCCGGGCCCGCGCGCGCGTCACCCCCGGTGATGATTCCGGCGTACTCCCGCAGGGGGATAGCCGTCCTAGCTCAGGCTGGCCAGCCCCAGCAAATCGACGCAGTAGACGCCGCGAGCCTGCACGAACACCATGAGCACGCCGTCGCACACCCGGCAGCGGACCACGGTGCCCAGCTCCGCCAGGTACACCGCCAGCTCCGCCACCTGGCTCGACCTCCCGCACGAGCCGCAGGTGCCCACCGCCGTGGTCATCTCGGTCCCGAACACCTCGATCAGCAGGCCGCCGATCGCGTTGCCGTCCAGCACGCCGTCTTCCAGCGGTCTCATCCCGGCCTCCCTAACTGCCCGTCGCGCCGAACCGCTCGGTCTTGACCCGCTGCGCCGGGTAGCCGATCGCGACCAGCGCGGTGGCCACGGCCTCCACGAAGCTCGTCGGCCCGCACACGTAGGCCAGCGGCGCCTGCGCCGCCGGCCACGCGACCTCGGCGATCATCGCCTGATCCGCCCGCCGCGCGTACCCGGTCCAGCCCGGCGGCTGCTGCCTGGTCAGGGTGTAGCTCACCGTCACGCCGGGCGCCGGCTCGCTCAGCTCGGCCCGGTAGATGACCTCGGCCAAGCTCCGCACGGAGTACAGCAGCCGCACCGGGACCGAGCTCCCCGTCCGGGACCGGTGCCGCAGGATGGCCCGCAGCGGCACGATCCCCGATCCTCCGGCCAGCAGCAGCAGCGGCGCCGCGGCGTCCGGGCCGGCCGGCTCCCAGACGAAGTAGCCGCCGATCGGGCCGCGCAGCTCGATCTCGTCGCCGGCCCGCAGCTCCTCGGTCAGGTAGGGGGAGACCTCACCGTCGTCCAGCCGCTCGACCGTGATCGCCACCGGCTCGCCCGGCGCGGAGGCGATCGAGTAGGAGCGCTCGGCCTCGTAGCCGTCCTCGGCGGTGAGCCGGACGTCCAGGTGCTGCCCGGCCCGGTGCCCGGCCCAGTCGGGCACGGCCAGCGAGATGGTCCGCGCGTGGTCCGTCTCGTCGGCGACCGAATCGACCGTCGCGGTCTGCCAGCCCAGCCGGGGCGGCTGGGGGGATCGGGCCCCCTGGTCATTCAGTCGCCCGCGTACCGCTGTTCCCGCCATGGGTCTCCGTAGTTGTGGTAGCCGTACATTTCCCAGAAGCCCGGCGCGTCGTCCTGCCGCAGCCGCAGCCCGCGTACCCATTTGGCGCTTTTCCAGAAGTACAGGTGCGGGACGAGCAGCCGGGCCGGCCCGCCGTGCTCGGGCGCCAGCGGGCTGCCGCCGTAGGAGTAGGCCACCCAGGCCTTCCCGCCGGTCAGGGCGGCTACCGGCAGGTTCGTGGTGTAGCCGCCGTCGCAGAAGGCCAGTATGTAGGGGGCGTCGTACTCCACCGCGCCGAGCAGCACGTCCAGCGACACGCCGGTCCAGGCCGTGTCGAGCTTGGACCACCGGGTCACGCAGTGGATGTCGACCGTGATGGTCTCGGACGGCAGCGCCTGGAATTCGGCCCAGGTCCACCGGGCGGGGGACCGGGCGCCCTCGATGGAGAACGTCCAGTCGGCCAGCCGCGTGCGCGGGGTGGGCCCGGCCGACAGCACCGGGAAATCGGGGGTCAGGTACTGGCCGGGCGGGACCCGGCCCGCGGGCTCCGCCTCCTGGCGGCGGCGGTGGAAGCCGCGCGAGATCGGGCTCATACCTGGCAGGTTACGCCGTGGCTAGCAGGTAGATATTGAGGCCTACTATTACCACTGTGACTACGGTCGCCGCCGCGATCGTGAGCCGCCGGTTGGCCAGCGGCCCCATCAGCGAGCGGTTGCTGGTGAACACGACCAGCGGGATCAGCGCGAAGGGAATGCCGAACGACAGGAAGACCTGGCTGAGCACCAGCGCGCGGGTCGGGCTGAACCCCACCCCGATCAGGATCAGGGCCGGGATCATGGTGATGGCGCGGCGCGCGAAGATCGGGATCTTCTTGTGGATGAAGCCCTGCATGACCACCTGGCCGGACATCGTGCCGACGCAGGAGGAGGCGATCCCGGAGGCCAGCAGGGCCACGCCGAACACCACCCCGCTGTGCGCGCCCAGGAACTGGTTCAGGCCGGTGTAGACCTGGCCCAGGTCGTTGCCCGCGTGCAGCAGCCCGCGGTCGTGGAAGACCGCGGCGGCCATGGCCAGCATGGCCATGTTGATCAGGCCGGCGATGCCCATGGCGACGCTGATATCCACCATCTCGTACCGGAAGATCTTGCGGCGCGCATCGGGGTTGGCGCCCACGATCCGGTTCTGAGTGAGGGAGGAGTGCAGGTAGATCACGTGCGGCATGACCGTGGCGCCGATGATGCTCACCGCGAGCAGGGCCGAGCCGCTGCCGGCCAGCTGCGGGACGAACAGGCCGTGGGTGACCGCGGCGACCGGCGGCTTGCTGCGCAGCACCTCGAGCCCGAAGGCCAGGACCACCACCGCCACCAGCCCGGTCAGCGTCGCCTCGAGCCGGCGGAACCCTCCCACCTGCATGCCCAGGATGATGAAGGCCGCCAGCCCGGTCAGCGCCGCCGACGGCCACATGGCCAGGCCGAACACGAGGTGCAGGCCCAGCGCCGCGCCGACGAACTCGGCCAGGTCGGTGGCCATCGCCACGGCCTCGGCCTGCAGCCACAGTGCCACCACGACCCGGACGCTGAACCGGTCGCGGCAGACCTCGGGCAGGCTGCGGCCGGTGGCGATGCCCAGCTTGGCGCTCATCGACTGGACCAGCATGGCCATCAGGTTGGCGGCCAGCACCACCCACAGCAGCGTGTACCCGAACAGCGAGCCGCCCGCCATGTTGGTCGCGAAGTTGCCCGGGTCGATGTAGGCCACCGCAGCGATGAACGCGGGGCCCAGAAAGGGCAGTACCGCCCGGATTCCGCGACGCTCACCTGACAGGACCCGTTCAGCCGCCTCGAGGAGGCGAACTTCGCCCGGAAGGGCGTCCTCGTCGGTTACCACCTGGCGGACGAGCGGGACCGTGTCAGCCAATAGAGGGACCGAGTCCCAGCGCTTGCGGTGTGCTGGAGTCCGGAGACGGCTGGCGCAGGCCCTCGTCCAGCGAGCCGAACTCGGTCATCAGCGCCGGGCTGCCGCCCCACGGCGTCTGCTCCTCGGCCACCAGCGTATTGGCGGTGAGCAGCAGGCCCGCCGCCGACGCGCCGTTCTGCCGCGCGGAGGGGTCCACGCGAAGCGGATCGATAATACCCATCTCAATCATGGTGCCATGACGACCTGCTAGTACGTCAAACCCATCGTCAACTCGCATGACAGTGGTCTTCGTCACGATCTCCGTGGCCGGGTAGCCGGCGCTGGCCGCGATGAGGTGCGCGGGCTCGATTCCCTCGCCATCGCGGCCCAGCTGCTCGACGGTCATCGTCTCCAGCCCCCGCTGGTGCACCGACCCCGGACCGGGCCCCGGGCGAGCATCCCCGCCCGCCCGGGGCCCGGCCATCGCATCGAGGCGCCGCTAACGGTACCGAGCGTCGATCACCGTGGCGACGCGTCCGGTCGCGACGTCGTACACGTGGCCCGACACGCTGACCTTCGGCGAGCGCAAGGGTGAGGTGAGCAGGCGCTCGACATCGGCCGTCACGGTGGCGTGCGGGTCGGCGACCGCGGCGGCTTCCAGCTCCGCCTCGGCGAGGCCGGTCGCCTCGGCGGCCTGCCGCCGGAAGCCGGCGTCGGCGAGCAAGCCGGTGCCGCACTGCGTGTGGTGGACAATCGCGACCTCAAAGAGCGTGTCCCTGGCGCCCTGGCCGCCGAACAGTTCACCGGCGAGGAACGCCAGGTAGGCGATGTCGTCGATGACGGCCGGGGTGACCCGCCCGCCCGCGTTGCGGATGACGGGAGCCTCGGCGAGCCGCAGCCCGAGGGTGATCGCGGGGTCGACCCGGTGGTCCAGGCAGGTGAGGATCAGCACCTGTGCCGCGGGCGGGGCGAGCGCGATGGCCTGGTAGCCACGGGCGAACTGCTCGTTACGCTCGAGCAGCGGAGCCATCTTGGTCATGCTGGGTTCCTTCCGTTTCGTCCGGTGCGGTCAGGTCATCGGCTGGCATGGCCGTGGGCATGGCCACGGCCACGGCGCCGACGCCGTGGCGGCCCGCGATGTCGCGGATCGCGGCGGCGAGCAGGTCCGGGTGCTCGCTGGTGGTCAGGTGGCCGCCGGGGAAGGTGAGGACATCCGCGTCTGGCACCCGCTCGCGGGCCGCCGGAATCTGGCGGTGTTCGTAGGGGTCCTCCTCGCTGCCGCCGACGTAAAGCGGGACCGCACCGTCAAGCTCGCGGGCGATCGCGGCGAGATCCCAGCGCCGCGCGTGGCGGCGGTGCTCGCCGACGAAGCCCGCGGCGTTATGGAGGAACGCCGCTCCGTCGCGGCGGGTGATCGCCGACCGCATCTCGGCGAATTCTTCCGGAGCGGGACGGAAGTTCTGGGAGTACAGCCGTGCCTGACGCATCGATGCGTCGAACACACGCGGCGAGCGCTGCGCCCGCCGCATCCCCAGGGCACCCAGCGGGGTGCGCAACAGCGGCGTGCCTGACCATGGGTGCGTATGCGCGTCGGCGAACAGGCCGCCGTTTACCATGAACGCGGCCGTAATCTCCGGCCTCGCGCCCGCACCGGAGGCGGCCCGCTCCAGCTGGCGGCGCAGCAGCTCGAGCAGGGCCAGCGACGTGTAGTCGAAGGTGACGACGACGCTGCGGCGCACCCCGTGGTACCGCCACAGCGCCTCGACCAGGTCCGCGCGTTCGACGGTGGAATAGGGGTAATCCCGCGGCTTGTCCGAGTCACCCTGGCCCACCGGCTCCACGTACAGCCTCGGGCCGAGGTCACCGAGCAGCCGGTCCACCTGGGCCCAGCCGTAGGAGCCGTCCGGGAATCCGGGCAGCAATGTGAGCCATACCCGGTCCGCGTCCCGGTCCGCGTCCCGCGCCGCCGCGGCCGTGCGCTCGAACACGCGAAGCGCGTCCGGGGCCGCGTCGGCCTCGTGCTCAGTGAGTACCCGCCCGGATTGCGGGTCGTACGGGATCCGCCGCCCCCCAGCGAACCATTCCGCCGCCGTCACACGCGCCTGGTCTTGCCCCTGCGGAGCGCCCGGCGCCCCGCCCCGCCTCTCCGGAGCGCCCGGCGCCCGGTCCCGCCCCTCCGGAGCATCCCGTTCGCGCGCGTGCTCCTGCCTCTGGGCCCTTGCTGTCTTGTTCCCGTTCATCGTGAGCCTCCATGGCACTTAGTGGACGCCGTCCACATTAACCCAACTTGTGGACGGCGTCCACTTTGTTATTCTGTCCCGATGAAGTCCAGCCGGGCCGCAGGAGAGATACACCCGGCGCAGCGGCACCGCCGTCCGCGAGGCGCCGTCCGCGACGGACTGGTCGCCGCCGGGCTCGAGCTGGCCCGAGCCGGCGGCCCGGACGCCGTCGTACTCCGGGAAGCGACCCGGATGGTCGGCGTCGTGCCCAACGCCGCCTACCGGCACTTCGCCGACCGTGACGAGCTTCTCGCCGCGGTCGCCGTCGCGGCCATGGGCGAGCTCGCCGACCGCATGGCCGCCGGCGTTGCCCGCGTGCGCGGCCCGCACGGCGACGCCACCGCGGCCCGCGGCCGGCTGGGCGCGATCGGCACCGCGTACCTGGAGTTCGCGCGCGACGAACCGGGCCTGTTCGCCACCGCGTTCGCGCTGCCGCAGCAGCACCCCTACGGCGTCCCGGACGGCCGGACCGAGCCCGACCGCTCGCCCCTGAATCAGCTCCGCACCAGGCTCGACGAGCTGGTCGACGCCGGCGTGCTGGACCCGCGGCGCCGCGAGGGCATCGAGTACCCCATCTGGTCCGCGGTGCACGGGCTGGCCGTGCTCACCGGCCAAGGGCCGCTGCGTGACGTCCCGGATGCCGCGCGGCATCACCTCGGCGAGCTCACCCTCGCCTTCATCAACGAGGCCCTGGTCTGAGCCCGGCCCGGCGCCA
>CAWFRO010000013.1:0-404739 GCA_963818225.1 uncultured Actinomycetes bacterium | reverse complement strand
CGGCGGTCCCGCCCGCGGGGAGCGCCACCGGCGATCCGAACGACCCGTGCAGGACGGTGTCTGCCACCGTCGCGCCCGTGCTGTAGGCGGTGGTGATGTCCCCGGTCAGCCCGCTGTGCACGAGCGCGGAGATATCGACGTTGGCGTACGGCGTGAGCACGGTCGGCTGGTCCGACGTGATCGCCTGGAGCCCGGACAGCCACGTCCGCGCCGCCTGGCTGGCCGGCTCGGTAACCGCCGCACTGCAGCCGGAGCCCGAATCGACCTGGTAAGCCCTCGTCATGGTGTCCGCGTCGCTCAGCAGCGCGGGGTCGATCACCCAGGTCAGATCCGCGCCAGGATGGGCCTGCCCGGCGGCCAGCAGATCCGAGAGCCGGCCCCCTGTGCCCAGGCTGCCGGTCAGGTCGCTGTTCGTCAGCGCGGAGCACACCTGGTGATGCGGCTGGTCGATGAGCGGCCAGGTCCACCCGATGTCCAGCGGGCGAAGCAGCCCGGCCGCCTGCTGGCCCGGCCAGAACGGCAGCAGCGTCGGGTCCGAGGCCAGCACGTCCCCGGCCATGTCGACCAGCTGGGCGGTCACCGGATAGACCCCGAACTCGGTGATGCCGGCCACGTTGACACCGAACGAAGCCCGCCACTTGGCGCTAGCGCCGGGCTTCAGGCTGGCCGCGATGGCGACCGGGCCGCCGACCTGCTGGAGGCTCGCGCCGGTGCCCCGGCTGGCGTACTGGTCCATCTCGTCCCGGGTCTGGAAGCGCGCCGCGGAAGTCAGCAGCTCGACATCGAGGCCCGCCGCGGCCTGGCCGGTCTCGTTGCTGACCGTTCCCGTCACGGTGACCGTGGCACCGGGCTGGGCCGTCTGCGGGCTCATCGAGTCGATGACGATCGACACCCGGCCCGGCTGTGCCGGACCGGCCTGCACCGTGGCTGCCTGTGCGCTGACCGCCTGCACCGGGCTGGCCTGCGCCGGGGCGGCCAGCGCCAGCACGGCGGTGACCGCGGCCGGCATGACGACGGCGGCGGCCAAGGCCAGGACCCGCCTCGAGAAGTCTGCCGTGAGCAAGCCGTGCACACTTGGAATGTTATTGCCGATTGAAACCGGACCTGTGCTTTGCCGATACCCTCAATGCCCGTGCCCATGACCAACGAACAGCGGAACGCGGCCGCCGCGCTGCTGAAAGAGCGCGTCCCCGAGGTCGTCGGCATCGGCCGCCTGTTTGCGCGGCACGGCCACGAGCTGGCCTTGGTCGGCGGCCCGGTCCGGGACGTGTTCCGAGGCGAGCGGCCCGCCGATTTCGACCTGACCACGGACGCCACCCCGGAGCAGATCCTGGCCGTGGTCGAGCGGTGGGCCGACTCCATCTGGACGGTGGGGATCGCTTTCGGCACCGTGGGCCTGCGCAAGGGCAGCTCGGTGTTCGAGATCACCACCTACCGCAGCGAGCAGTACCAGGCCTCCTCCCGCAAGCCCGAGGTGCGGTACGGCCGGTCGCTCGAAGAGGACCTGAGCCGCCGGGACTTCACCATCAACGCGATGGCGGCCCGGCTGCCCGGCTACGAGCTGGTCGACCCGTTCGGCGGCCTCGACGCGCTGAGAGAGCGGGTGCTGCGCACCCCGGGACGGCCCGAGGACTCCTTCAGCGACGATCCGCTGCGGATCATGCGCGCGGCCCGGTTCGTAGCCAAGCTGGGGTTCACCGTCGCGCCCGAGGTGCGTGCGGCCATGACCGAGCAGGCGGCGCGGCTGCGGATCGTCTCCCCGGAACGCGTCGCCGGCGAGCTGACCAAGCTCATGCTCGCCCCGGATCCCGCGCGGGGCATCGACCTCCTGGTTCAGACCGGCGCGGCCGACGAGGTACTGCCAGAGGTGTCCAGGCTGCGAATGGAGGCCGACGAGCATCACCGCCACAAGGACGTCTACGAGCACAGCCTCACCGTGCTCGCGCAGGCCATCGAGCTGGAGCCGCGCTACGCGCTGGACGGCGACCTGACCGTGCGGCTGGCCGCGCTGCTGCACGACATCGGCAAGCCGAAGACCCGGTCGCTGCTGCCCGACGGGCGGGTGGAGTTCCACCTGCACGAGGTGGTCGGCGCGAAGCTGGCCCGGCGCAGGCTGACCTCGCTGCGCTTCCCGAACGAAGTGGTGAACAACGTTTCCCAGCTGGTCGAGCTGCACTTGCGGTTCCACGGTTACGGTGAGGGCGAGTGGACGGATTCGGCCGTGCGCCGTTACGTCCGGGACGCCGGGCCGCTGCTCACCCGGCTGCACGTGCTGACCAGGGCCGACTGCACGACACGGAACCGGGCCAGGGCCGTGCGGCTGGCCCGCGCGTACGACGGCCTCGAGCAGCGCATTGCCGAGCTCAGCGCGCAGGAGGAACTGGCCAGTATCCGGCCGGAGCTGGACGGCAACGACATCATGGCGATCCTCGGCCTGGCCCCCGGCCCGCTGGTCGGGCGGGCCTACAACTTCCTGCTGGAACTGCGGATGGCCCGTGGCCCGATCGGCCGGGAACAGGCCACTCAGGAGCTGCTTCGCTGGGCGGCGGCCGAGGGCATTACTCCGCCGCCGGCCGACCCGGACCCGGGGTCGGACGAGGGAGCCTGACCCATGCGCTGGAAGAGCCAGTACGCCGCGGCGAGGATGGCGAATCCCACTGCCACCAGTGCAACGATGGCCGGGGAGTGGCCATTGTCCGGCATGAAGACGGCGCTGAGGCCGGCGCTGGCCGCGTACGTGACGTTGAACATCATGTCGTAGAAGGCGAAGATCCGACCCCGGTACGCGTCGTCGGCTTCTCCCTGCAGGATCGTGGTCGCGCAGATCGCCACACCCTGCCTGGCCAGGTACAGGCAGAACCCGAGGGCCAGGTAGGCGATCTCGATGAACGTCTCGCCGAGCGCCGCGGTCAGCACTGCGCTCGCCGCCACCAGCAGCGTGATCCAGGCCGGCTTGGACAGCCGCCTGGTCGCCTGCGGGGTCACCAGCGCGGCGCAGAAGTAGCCGATCCCCGACGCCACCACCATGCTGCCCAGGTGCCCTTCGGCCGTGCCGGCGCTCGAGGTGTAGAAGTAGTCCCGGTACAGCAGGATCACCATCAGGAACAACGGCCCGAACAGGAAGCTGTAGCCGCCGGTCACGGCGAGGGCCGCGGCCGGCCCGCGCCGCCTGATGACATACCGCGCGCCCGCGGCCAGCCCGGCCGCGACGGTAGCCAGCTCGCCGGCCAGCCGTCCCGGCGGCGGCTGGCCGGGCTCACGCACCGGCCCGAGCAGGTCGCGCCGCATGGTGGCCGCGACCAGGCTGGCCGCCACGTAACAGGCGCCCCCGGCCAGCAAGGTGAGCGCGGCGCCGCGCTCGGTGTTGCCGGTGCCTACGTTCAGGCCCAGGGCGACCAGGCCGCCGATGGTCGCCATGACGCCGCCGACGGTCGGCGACACCGAGTTCGCCATCACCAGCTCGTCCCCGGCGACCACGTGTGGCAGCGCCGCCGACAGCGACGACAGGAAGAACCGGTTCACGCCGAGGATGAGCAGGACGGCGATGTACAGCGGGGGCCCGTGGCTGCCCGCCCCCATCAGCGCCGCGGTCGCCACCACGAAGGTGCTGCGGAGCAGGGCCGACCAGACCAGGATCTGGCGCCTGGACCAGCGGTCGATGAACACCCCGGCGAACGGCCCGATCAGCGAGTACGGCACGTAAAGGGCCGCGAACGCGGCCGCGCCTGCCGCCGGGTCCGGGAACGTCGACGCGTTGAAGAACACGTACGTGCCGACCCCGGCGGTGATGATGCCGTCCCCGGTCTGGGACACCAGCCGGACGGCGAACAGCCGCCGGAAGTCCCGCCCGGCCAGCACGGTCCGCAGGTCACCGAAAAACGTCGATCTGCGCTGGCCCACGCGATTCAGCTTAAGGTCGCCCTCCTCAGCGGGCGACCTCACCGCGGATGAACTTTTCGACCAGGTCGCGGCACACGTCGTCGCCGTATTGCTCTGGCGGCGACTTCATGAAGTACGAGCTCGCCGACGTCACCGGGCCGCCGATGCCCCGGTCCAGTGCGATCTTGGCCGCGCGGACCGCGTCGATGATCACCCCGGCCGAGTTGGGCGAGTCCCAGACTTCGAGCTTGTACTCCAGGCTGAGCGGCACGTCGCCGAACGCCCGGCCTTCGAGCCGGACGTAGGCCATCTTGCGGTCGTCGAGCCAGGGCACGTGGTCCGACGGGCCGATGTGCACCGCGGCGCGCTCCATCTCGTGCGGTATCTGTGAGGTGACGGCCTGGGTCTTGGAGATCTTCTTGGACTGAAGCCTGCTGCGCTCCAGCATGTTCATGAAGTCCATGTTGCCGCCGAAGTTGAGCTGGTACGTGCGCAGCAGCTCGACCCCGCGGTCCTCGAATAGCTTGGCCAGGACGCGGTGGGTGATCGTGGCGCCGACCTGGGACTTGATGTCGTCGCCGATGATCGGCACGCCCGCTTCGGTGAACTTCGCCGCCCACTGCGGGTCAGAGGCGATGAACACGGGCAGCGCGTTGACGAACGCGACATGCGCGTCGATCGCGCACTGGGCGTAGTAGCGGTCGGCCTGCTCCGAGCCGACCGGAAGGTACGAGATAAGGACGTCGGCCCCACTGGCGCGCAGCGCCTGGACCACGTCCACGGCCGGCTCGTCCGATTCGGTGATGATCTCCCGGTAGTACTCACCCAGGCCGTCGAAGGTCGGACCGCGCTGGACGGTCACCCCGGTCGGCGGCACCTCGGCGAACTTGATGGTGTTGTTCTCGCTCGCGCTGATGGCGTCGGCGACGTCGCAGCCGACCTTCTTGGCGTCCACGTCGAAGGCGGCCACGACCTCCACATCACTGATGTGGTAGGGCCCGAACCGTACATGCATCAGGCCGGGGACCCGGCCGCCGTCGGCGGCGTCCTTGTAATACTCCAGCCCCTGCACCAGGGAGCTGGCACAGTTGCCCACCCCCACGATGGCGATGCGCACCTTGCCCATCAGGATGACTCCTTCTCGGAAGTGTTTCCTTGTCCGCCGGACTGCCGCTCGGATGCGATCAGCTCGTTTAGCCACCGGACTTCCCGTTCCACTGACTCCAGGCCATGCCGGTGTAGCTCCAGGGTGTAGCTGTCCACGCGTTCCCTGGTCCGCGTGAGCGCCGCCCCGATGCCCTCCATCCGCTCCTCGAGCCGGCTGCGGCGGCCCTCGAGGATGCGTAGCCGCACGTCGGCTCTCGTCTGGCCGAAGAACGCGAAGTGAACCCCGAACCCGTCGTCCTCCCAGGCCGCGGGCCCGCCTTCGCCGAGCAGCTCGGCCAGCCGTTCCTTGCCGTCGGCGGTCAGCCGGTACACCTTCAGCGACCGGCGCCCGCCCCGCGGCTTGGCCGGGCCGTTCGGCCGGGCGTCGGCGGGGGCGGTCTCGTCATGGTCTTCGGCGATCAGGCCCGCGGCGAGCAGCTCGTGCAGGCACGGGTACAGCGAGCCATAGGACAGCGCGCGGAACAAGCCGAGGACGCTGGTGATCTGCTTGCGCAGCTCATAGCCATGCATCGGCGTATTGCGCAGCAGCCCGAGCACGGCCAGCTCGAGCACCGCGGACCGGTTGCGTCCCATGCTGCCCTCCAGCCCGCTCGGTCCTCTGTCCGGAGTATGTTCCGGGTGTCCCGCTGCATCCGCCCGATGCGTCAGAGCGATACTTCTGTCCGCTAGATCGCTGCGATGTATCGGGCCGATATATAGCAATCATATGCCGCGCCCGGCAGCACCGCAATCCTCGGCCGCAAACCGGCCCGCGAACTGGGACGTGTGCCGAAGTGGGCCGGGACAAATCAGATCCGGGCTCGGCTCAGGGCCCGGTTCCGACGTACTCTGGCGAAATGACGTCAAGGCGTTCCGTCGTGGACTACGGCCTCGCCCGCCGGGCGACGCTCGCGTCCGTGTATTCCGGGCACACGACCGTCACCGACGTCTGCGACGCTCACCCGTACCTGCTGCGGGCGGCGAAGTTCCACGGCGAGCCCACCGAGGAGCGCTGCCCGATCTGCCGGAAGGCCAGGTTGACCCATGTCACCTACGTCTACGGCGACGAGCTCGGCCAGTACGAGGGACGGGTCAAGAAGACCCGAGAACTCGAGGAGATGGCGGCCGAGTACGGCGAATTCCGCGTCTACGTGGTCGAGGTCTGCCAGAGCTGCGGGTGGAACCACCTCGCTTCCTCCTATGTTCTGGGCACGGGCGAGCCTGCGGTACGCCGGCGGCGACGTGCGCGGACTAGCCAGTGAACTCCGGGTCCAGCAGGTAACGTGTGAGTCCGGCGGGTTCCCGGCAGGCCGGGACCGCCATACGTAGAGGCCGCTTAACCCCCGAAGCTGCGGCCTCCGAGCCACCAGCGAGGACGCGTGAGCAGCAGAGCTGATGACTTTGACGTCCGGTACCGCGACCAGCGGGACGGCGCCGTCGGGGGAAGCGGAGCCGTCGGGGGCGACTGGAACTCCGGCGGCGGCGATAACGGCGTTGTCGGCGGAACGGTCGACTACGACCTGGGCTACGACGCGAACGGCTGGGACACGCAGGGCTTCCGCAGCCCCGCGGCCAGCTATCTGGACAGCCGCGACACCGCTCACGTCGGCCCGACGCCCCCGCACGGAGACGACCGTGGCGGCAGCCACGTGCAGACGGCCAGCGTATCGCCCGTCGAAACGCTGAGCTGGGCACCGGAAGCGCCCGGGCGCGCTGAAGACTGGCGCCCTGGCGAGCCGGTCCCGGACCGGCTGGTCCCGGGCCCGCCGCCTCCCCGGCGCGGCCGGGGAGGTTCCGGCGGCCCCCCGCGCGGGACCGGGCCGGTCAAGGTCAAGGGCAGCTGGTGGCGGCACTGGACCTGGCGGAAAGCTCTCGGCCTGGTGCTCGGCACCATCGGCGCGTTCATCGTGCTGGGCGCCATCGCGCTGGTCGTGGCCTATGAGCAGACTCCGGTCCCGACCGAGGCCATGGCCGCCACCGGCTACGCGCAGTCCGTGGTCTACTCCAGCAGCGGCACCCTCATCGGGCGGTTCGGCACCACCGACCGCCAGGAGCTGCCGTACAACCAGATCCCGCAGCCGCTCATCAACGCGGTGGTCGCCGCCGAGGACCGCGGCTTCTGGACCGAGGGCGGCATCTCGCCGACCGGCATCGTCCGCGCCGCCTACGCGGACGTCAGCGGCAGCGATGGCTCACTGCAGGGCGGCTCGACCATCACTCAGCAGTTCGTCCGGAACTACTACGTCGGGATCGGCACTCAGCAGACGGCCAGCCGCAAGATCAAGGAGATCTTCGTGGCGATGAAAGTCGCCAAGGAGAAGTCCAAGCAGTGGATTCTGCAGAATTATCTCAACACCATCTACCTGGGGAACGGCGCCTACGGTGTCCAGGCCGCGGCCCAGACGTACTTCGGCAAGCCGGTGGGGCAGCTCAGCGTCGAGCAGGACGCGGTAATCGCCGCCATGATCCAGCAGCCGAGCACCTACCCGCTGCCGCAGTACCGGGCCCAGCTCACGGCGCGCTGGCACTACGTGCTCAGCGGCATGGCGGCGATGGGCACCCTCTCGGCTCAGGACGCCGCGACCGCGAAGTTCCCGCCCATCGGGGATTACGTCCCGCAGAGCTTCGGCCGCGACGTCTGGGACCCGTACGTCATGTACATGATCGAGCAGGAGCTGGAGCAGGTCTACCACCTCAGCCAGCAGCAGGTCTACGACGGCGGTTACGTGATCAGGACCAGCCTGGACGACACCAAGATGGCTGCGCTGTACCAGGCGGTCAGCCAGAACGAGGCGCAGATCAACGCGAGCTCCGTCCCGTTTGAGTCCTACATGCACGTCGGGGCGGTGCTGGAGAACCCGGCCAACGGCGAGATCGACGCGCTGTACCCCGGGCCGGGTCAGGTCGGCGCGAAGTACAACGGGACCGGCCCGGTCATCACGGCCAAGGAGTGCCGCGCGATCAGGTGCCAGTGGAACATGGCCTACCAGAACCGGGAGCAGGTCGGCTCCTCGTTCAAGCCCTACATCCTGGCCGCCGCGGTCAAGGAGGGGATGAACGTCAAGACCAGCACGCTGGACGGCTACAACAACCTCTACATCCCGCCGGACACCACGCCGGACGCCTACTCCACCGGCGCTCAGGTCGCCCAGTCGCATGCCGTCAGCAACGACGACCCGGGTGAGAACGGCCCCTACACACCGCAGGTGGCCATGGCCGCGTCGATCAACACCGCCTACGCCGATCTCTGGCATAAGGTGGCCGGCCAGGGCACCGACACCAAGATCAACAACGTCGGCGAGATGGCGCAGCTGTTCGGCGTGGACACGGACGCGGCCGGCATCACCGGCCCGGACGACTTCCAGGACCAGTACGGCGTCGCGCTCGGCGTGGCGTCGCTGACCGTCATCGAGCAGGGCTCGATGCTGGCCACCATCGACGACAACGGCGTCTACCACGACCCGCACCTGATCACGTCGATCTCGCAGAACAGCGTCCAGACTCCGATCAAGATCACCAGTTACCTGGTATTCAGCGACAACCCGGCGCAGAACGCGGAGATGGACTCGCAGGTCCAGTACGCGATGTCGGAGGACACCGCGTCCTACGGCACCGCGCCGACGGCGGGCATGAGCAACGGCCAGGAGATCATCGCCAAGACCGGCACCACGGAATACGCCCAGTCGGCGTTCTTCGTCGGCGCCATCCCCAGCCAGGCCCTGACCGTTGCGCTCTTTACCAGCCAGCAGAACGACTGCAACGCGCAGGTCACGCAGAACTGCCAGAGCCTGAACAACCTCGGCGGCATGGACCAGGGCGGCTATGGCGGTACCTGGCCGGCCACGATCTGGCACACCTACGCGGAGAACATGTTCGTCCCGCTGGGAGTCCAGAGCTTCCAGCCCGTGGTGTTCACCGGGCAGACGTGGAACCAGGTTCCGCCCAGCCTGCGCGTCGTGGCCAAGCCGCCCGCGAAGAAGAAGGCCACCCAGCCCCAGAATCCCGCTGGCGGCCAGAACCCCAACCCCGGCGGCGGGGGCGGGAACCCGAACCCCTACCCGACCTACAGCTGCGACCCGTCGGTGGTGACCTGCGACCCGAACGCCCCCGCCACCGGCGGGTAACACCCGGTCGCTCAGCGCGGTTAGATAGGACAGTGGAAGACGCCCGACAGGGCACGGCCCCGCCCGGTGATCACCACGAGGTGAACTGGGCGTCGCGGGAGCGCCCGGCGCTCGGGGTGATCCTCGGCGGCACCGGCGTGCTGCTCGCCGCCTCCGTCCTGGCCATGGTGCTGGCCTTCGCCGAGAAGGTGCCGTGCCGCTCAGGAGCCTGGAACAACGGCATCCAGCAGTACCAGGACGCCTGCTACACCGACATATACCCGCTGTACTACAGCGAAGGCCTGTCGGCCGGGAAGGTCCCCTACACCGGGCACCCGGTGGAGTACCCGGTCCTGATCGGCGGCGCGATGCAGGCCGCAGCCTGGCTCGTCCGCGGCGTCGACTCGCTGATCAGGGGCCGGGAGTTCTTCGACGTCACCGCGGCCCTGCTCGCGGTGTGCGCGGTGGCGGGGGTGATCGCGACGGCCCGCGCGGCCGGCCCGGACGGCCGCTGGCAGGGGCTGATGGTCGCCCTGTCCCCGGCGCTGATCCTGTCCGCGTTCGTCAACTGGGACCTGATCGCGTTCGCGCTGACCGCGCTGGGCATGGCGGCCTGGGCGGCGCGGCGCGGCGTGTGGGCGGGCGTTTTTCTGGGCCTCGGCATCGCGACCAAGTTCTATCCGCTGGTGGTCCTCGGCGCGCTCTTCCTGCTGTGCCTGCGGGGCGGCCGCCTGAAGGACTTCGCGAAGACCGTTGCCGCCGCCGCGCTGGCCTGGCTGGCGGTCGACCTGCCGGTCATGATCACGGCCCCGTCCGGGTGGGCCACCTTCTACGTGTTCAGCGAGCACCGGGGCGCCGACTGGGGCTCGATCTGGTACCTGTTCGAGTACTACGGCGTGCCCAAGCTCGGGAATTACCAGCTCAGCACGCTCAACAAGATGTCCGCCGTGGCCCTGATCGTCGCCGTCGCCGCGATCGCGCTGCTCGCCCTGGCCGCGCCGCGCCGGCCCCGGCTGCCCCAGCTGTGCTTCCTGCTGCTGGCCGCGTTCCTGATCACGAACAAGGTCTGGTCACCGCAGTACGTCATCTGGCTGGTGCCGCTGGCGGTGCTGGCCCGGCCGCGCTGGTGGCCGTATGTCCTATGGCAGCTCGCCGAGGTCTGGTACTTCTTCGGCATCTGGGGCTACCTCATCGTCGTCTCCGTCGGCCCGGGCCATCCCGTATCCGGCTACCAGGGCATCAGCGCGGGCTGGTATTTCGCCGCGCTGCTGGCCAGGCTCCTCACCGTAGGCCTGCTCGCCGCCTATGTGGTGCGGGACATCCTTTTTCCCGAACGGGATGTGGTGCGTGCCCGCGGCCTCGATGACCCGGCCGGGGGGGTCCTGGACCAGGCCCCGGACCGCCTCAGGCTCCGGCTCGGTGCTGCGTTGCGGCGCGCAGGTGCTCCTGCAGCCAGCTGACGTCGGCGGCCAGCCCGCCGTCCTCGGCAGGCGTCTCGCAGATGGCGGTCGCGCCGGCCGCGCGGACCACGCCGAGCAGCAGCGCCGGGTCGATCGTCCCCGCGGCGATGTTGGCGTGCCGGTCCCGGCCCGAGCCGAACTCATCGCGTGAGTTGTTGCAGTGCACCAGGTCGATCCGGCCGGTGATCGCCTTGATCCGGTCGACCGCCTCGCCGAGCTCGATGCCGGCCGAGTTGGCGTGGCAGGTGTCCAGGCAGAACCCGATGTCGCCGCCGGCGTCCCCGGCGGCCCCGGTCACGGCGTCCCACAGCCTGCCGATCGCGTCCAGGGACCGGGCCATGGCCCCCTCGCCGCCCGCGGTGTTCTCGATCAGCATCGGCAGCGGCCGCTCGATGCGCTCCACCGCCTTGCGCCAGTTCTCCAGGCCGTCCGCGAAATCGGTGCCCGCCGTGACGTGGCCGCCGTGCACGATCAGCCCCTTGGCCCCGATCGACGCGGCCGCGCCGAGCTGCTGGCCGAGCAGCTTGCGGCTCGGGATCCGGATCCGGTTGTTGCTCGTGGCCACGTTGATGACGTACGGCGCGTGGATATAGATGTCCACCCCGGCGGCGGCGTAGGCGGACTTGACGGCATCGGCGTCCCCGCCGGGTATCACCGGCCCTTTCCAGCCCTGCGGGTCACCGAGGAAGAACTGGGCCGCGTCCGCCCCGAGGGCGGTCGCCTCAGCTAGCGGGTTATCGACGTGGAAGTGGGCTCCGATGCGCGGCATGCACCGAGCCTATCGGGGGGGCCAGGGGGCCGTCCCCCGGCGGCCTGCCCCGCCCTACGCGAGGAAGCCACCCTTGGACAGGCCGAGCGCCAGCCCAACGAAGCCCGCGATCATTCCGGTCACGATGAGGATGCGCTGCTCGCGGGTGGCCGAGACCATCTGCACGTACAGTCCCACCAGCACCGAGGCCAGCCCGGTGGCGGTCGCGATGATGATCACCGCGGACCCGGTTCCCGATACGTTCCGTATGATCATGCCGAGCACGAAGGACACCAGGCCGGTCAGCAGCGTGAAAACGGTCAGGATGTTCTCGATCGGGTGCGGCCGCCCGTCTGAGTTCAGGATGTTCTGACGCGGGCCGTTCTGGACCGTGCCGGCCACGATGACCACCTCCTGGCTATCGCTGTCACTTTGGCAGCATGCGCTATGTGACATCTTCCCCGGGTTACGGGCCTGGAATCCAGGGCTGTAGCCAACATGATGCCGTCGGCTGGCGGGTGGCTGTCCGTCTGGTCACCTCAGGCCGGCCGGTATTGGTAGACTGACGCCGCTGCGGGCGACCCGGCCGACGCCACCGTCGGCTGCGACCCGCGACACCTCCTGCCACGGAAAGACCGTGGCCGCATCAGTCCAGAGGAGGGTGCGACGCTTATGCGCCACTACGAGATAATGATCATCCTCGATTCCAGTCTCGAGGAGCGGACCGTCCAGCCGTCACTCGACCAGTTCCTCACGGTCGTCACCGGCGGCGGCGGCAACGTGGACAAGGTCGACATCTGGGGGAAGCGCCGCCTGGCCTACCAGATCGAGAAGAAGTCAGAGGGCATCTACGCGGTCGTGGACCTGACCGCCGAGCCCGCCACCGTGACCGAGCTCGACCGCCAGCTCAACCTGAACGAGGCCGTGCTGCGGACCAAGGTCATGCGGCCCGAGCACCACCACTGATCGCGGCGCTCCCTCACCCGTTCCCATAGCAGGCAATTCGTCAGATCCGGAGTACCCCCATGGCAGCAGGCGACACCCAGATCACGATCGCGGGGAACCTCGTGGAAGACCCGGAACTCCGGTTCACCCCGTCCGGGCAGCCGGTCGCGCGGTTCCGGGTGGCCTCCACGCCGCGGTTCCGGGACAACGCCACCGGCGACTGGAAGGACGGGGACAGCTTGTTCCTGACCTGCAACGTATGGCGGCAGGCCGCGGAGAACGTGGCCGAGTCGCTGACCCGGGGAATGCGGGTGATCGTCTCAGGGCGGCTGCGGCAGCGGTCGTATGAGACCAAGGAAGGCGAGAAGCGGACCGTGTACGAGGTCGAGGTCGATGACGTCGGCCCCTCGCTGCGGAACGCCTCGGCCAAGGTCAACCGGGTGGCCCGCTCCGGCGGGGACGGCGGCTACAGCGGCGGCCAGGGCGGCGGCCGGTCAGCCGGCGGCCAGGGCGGCCAGGGCGGCGGCCGCTCAGGCGGCGGCCAGGGCGGCTACGGCGGCGCGGAAGCCGACCCGTGGGCGAGCGACGGAGCCGCCGCCGGCTATTCCGACGAGCCGCCCTTCTAGGACGGCGCCGTTCGCCGTCCCTTATCAAGAACCACACCATCCCCGCCGGCGGCGGGGCTCTGCAAAGGAGCACCATGATGGCCAAGCCACCACTGCGCAAGCCCAAGAAGAAGGTCTGCACGTTCTGCCAGGAGCGGCTCGTGTACGTCGACTACAAGGACACCGGCCTGCTTCGCAAGTACATCTCGGACCGCGGGAAGATCCGCGCCCGGCGGGTGACGGGGAACTGCACGCGCCATCAGCGGGACGTCGCGACCGCGATCAAGAACGCCCGTGAGATGGCCCTTCTGCCGTACACCAGCACGGCGCGCTGAGAGAGGTCAGGCAGATGAGTCGTACACCTATGAAGCTCATTCTCACCCAGGAGGTGAGCGGCCTCGGCACGCCCGGTGACGTGGTGGACGTGGCCGGCGGCTACGGGCGCAACTACCTGATCCCCCGCGGCTTCGCGATGCACTGGACCCGCGGCGCGGAGAAGCAGATCGAGCTGATCAAGCGAGCCCGGTCGGCCAGGGAGATCCGTGGCGTGGAAGACGCGAAGGCCGTCGCCAGCCAGCTCGAGGGACTGCGCGTGCAGATGCGGCGGCGGGCAGGCGGCAGCGGCAGGCTGTTCGGCTCGGTCGGGCCCGCCGACATCGCCGCGGCCGTGCGCGAGGCCGGCGGCCCCGAGCTCGACCGGCGCCGGATCGAGGTCCGCGACCCGATCAAGACCGTCGGCGAACACCAGGTCCGGGTCCGGCTGCACCCTGAGGTCAGCGCGCCCGTCGCCATCGAAATCGTCGCCGGCTGATCAGCCGGGCCTGTCGTAGCCCGGCTAGTCAGCCGGGCTGGTCGTAGCCGGACGCCAGCCGGGCGAGTTCCGGGTGGATCTCGCTTACCATCGACCACACGGCGGCCACGCGTGCCTCCAGGTCGGCCGTCGCCACGTGGGCGCGATCGGCTTCCAGCTGGTCGATGGCCGCTGCCACGCGCCTGAAGGCCGCCTCGTCAATCGAACACACAATCGAAGGTTAGCAGCCCGCCGGCCTCCGCGCGGACGCTTCCGTGAAGCTGGCCTCCACAGTCCGCGACAGCACGGCTGTGGATAGCAGCTGTGGATCGCCGCGCCGGAAATTGCCAGCAGAGTTTTTCTTCCGCACACCCAGTGGACCGCATTCATGCAGGTGGCAGACGCGGGTCGGCCTTTCCTTCCGCCGTCTCCACAACTATTTCCCCAGCCTGCGCACAACGTGACCGGCGTGTCTGCACACCTTGTCCACACTGTCGTCCACCGGGCGGCTGGTGTTCGGCCCCGCTGCTCGGGAAAATGTCAGAGCCATCGGTTACAACGGACTCGGGCGAAAGCAGCAGTGCGTTCGCCGCGCGTTTACCCATGCGGGGGAGGAGGCTAGGTGAGTGTTGCCGAGATCGCTCCGAGGAATGACGACTTCGAGCGCACCCCGCCGCACGACGTAGCGGCGGAACAGTGCGTCCTGGGCGGGATGCTGCTGTCGAAGGATGCCATCTCCGACGTGATCGAGGTGATCCACCCGGCCGACCACTACCGTCCGGCCCATCAGCTGATCCACGAAGCGATCCTCGACCTGTACGGCCGGGGTGAGCCAGCCGACGCCATCACCGTCTCCAACGAGCTCACCCGCCGCGGTGAGATCGCCCGGATCGGCGGCGGCCCGTACCTGCACACGCTCATCGCCTCGGTGCCGACGGCGGCCAACGCCGGCTACTACGCGCGCATCGTCCGCGAGCGGGCGGTCCTGCGCCGCCTAGTCGAGGCCGGTACCAGGATCGTGCAGTTCGGCTACGCCGGGGACGCCGACGCCGACGACCTCGTGGACCGGGCCCAGGCCGAGGTTTACGCGGTTACCGAGCGCCGGACGAGTGAGGACTACGCATCGCTGTCGGAGATCATGCCCGGCGCGCTGGACGAGATCGAGGCGATCGGCAGCCGCAGCGGGATGCTGACCGGCGTCCCGACCGGCTTTTCCGACCTGGACGCTCTCACCAACGGCCTGCACCCAAGCCAGATGATCGTCATCGCCGCTCGTCCCGCCATGGGTAAGTCCACCCTGGCGCTTGATTTCGCCCGGGCCGCCGCGATCAGGAACGGCATGACCACGGTGCTGTTCAGCCTGGAGATGGGGCGCAACGAGATCACCATGCGGCTGCTGTCGGCCGAGTCGCGGGTGTCCCTGCAGACGATGCGCACCGGCCAGATGAATGACGACGACTGGGCCCGGCTGGCCCGGCGGATGAGCGAGGTAGCCGACGCGCCGCTGTTCATCGATGACTCGCCGAACATGTCGATGATGGAGATCCGGGCCAAGTGCCGCCGGCTGAAGCAGCGGCATGACCTGAAGTTCGTGATCGTCGACTATCTCCAGCTGATGTCCTCCCCACGGCGCGTCGAGAACCGCCAGCAGGAGGTCTCCGAGCTCTCTCGTTCGCTCAAGCTGCTGGCCAAGGAACTCCAGGTTCCCGTCGTCGCTCTGTCCCAGCTCAACCGCGGACCCGAGCAGCGTACGGACAAGAAACCCCTGTTGTCCGACCTCCGCGAGTCGGGCAGCATCGAGCAGGACTCGGACGTCGTCATCCTCCTGCACCGCGAGGACCACTACGAGGCGGAATCGCCGCGGGCAGGCGAGGCGGACCTGATCGTGGCCAAGCACCGGAACGGCCCGACCGCGACCGTGACCGTGGCGTTCCAGGGCCATTACAGCCGCTTCGTAGACATGGCTCCTTCGTAAGCCCCCAATAGAGCCGTCCGACTCCTGCTGGCCCGCGCCGTGACCTGGCCCGCACAGCGATCTGGCCCGCACAGCGATCTGGCCCGCACAGCGATCTGGCCCGCACAGCGATCTGGCCCGCACAGCGATCTGGCCGTGCTCCGCCTGCGCCGCTCAGCTGGTCGGCTCCCCGCGTCCGGTCAGCCCGGCGAATAGCTCGGCGTAGTCGTAGGTGGCCTCGGGCTTGGCCCGCACCGCCGCGTCGATCATCTTGGCGTCCTCGCCGATCAGGATCCGCCAGGTCCCGGCCCGGACGCCATTCAGGATGATGGTCGCGGCCCGGGCCGCGCTGACCGGAGCCTTGTCCCGGAAGTCGGCGTTGGCCCGCACCAGGAGCTGGCGCAGGTCTTCGGCGGCCGCCCCTTCGGGCAGCGCGCCCGCCTTGATCAGGGCGTCCCGCGCCCCCGGCGGGATCAGCTCCTCGGCTTGGGCGTCACTCAGCTGCGCTGGCTCGGGCAGGCCCCGCGCGCGGAGGCTGTTCGTGATGATGTTGGTTCCCACATGACCCGGCAGCACCAGGACGGCCCGGACTCCCGGCGCGTTCGTCCGCAGGTCCTCGATCAGCGCCTCGGTGAACCCCCGCACGGCGAACTTGGCCGCGCTGTACGCACTCTGCGGCACGCCTGGACCCAGCGACGCCCAGAAGCCGTTCACGCTGCTGGTATTGACCAGGATGCCGTCACCGCTGGCGATCAGCAGGGGCAGGAACACGCGAGCGCAGTAGTAGACGCCCCACCAGTCGATGGCGAAGATGCGTTCCCACACCTCTCGCCGGCTGTTCACGAAGCTTTCCCCGCCGCCGGCCCCGGCGTTGCTGAACACCAGGTCGACGTGACCGGTGCCGTGTTCGGCCAGCAGCTCGTCGCGGAACCGCAATACCTGTGCTTCTTCGGCGACATCGCACGTATGGCCGGTGACATAGACGCCAGGCGGAGCCTCGGCTCGTGCCAGGGCCGCGGTCTCGGCCACGGTCTCAGGATGCAAATCGCAGGCCGCGACCGAGCAGCCCTGGCTGGCCAGCTGGCGGGTAAGCTCCCGGCCTATGCCTGAGCCGCCGCCGGTCACCACGGCCAGCTTCCCCGTGAACGAGTCCATGACCATGATGCTTACCGCCGGTGCCGGTGCGGGTCAACGATCCACGGTGCCCGTACCACGGCCAGGCGTTACGGGGATGCGGTGACCCGGTGGTTGCACGCTGACGGCGACGCGTGCGGCAGCTGAGCCTGGATGGCGGCGAGGACCACCCGTGCGTAGACCTTGGCGCCAGAAGGCTGCGGATGGATGCCATCCGGCCAGAGCAGGCCGGTGTGGTCGGCGATCGCCCCGTGCCAGTCGGCCAGGCTTACGTGGGCCGTGTGCCGTCCGGCCGTATCCAGGACCTTGTTGACCGAGGATTCCCACGACATCGGCCCGAAGGTGTTGACGAGGACGAGATCCCGGCCCGATCCGATCAGGCGGCGCAACTGCCGAATCTGAGCGGCGCTGACCGGGCCGTTGGTGCCCAGCCCGACCACGACGTAGTGGCGGAGCTCGCCGCTGGCGGCTAGTTCCTGAATCACCGCCAGCCCGTTGATCATGGCGCGGCCGACCTCCGCGTTGATATAGATGCCGGGCATGGCTGCATCCAGAGCGCTCGCTGAGGCGACCATGACCGAGTCGCCCACGGCCGTGACCTGCCGGCCGGACACCTTCGGCGGCGGCGTGTCGGCCGAGCAGCCCAGCACTGGTGCGCGCGACCCGGAAGGCGCCGCGGTCGGCGCGGTAACGTCGGTCGGCGCGGTCGCGTGGGCAGACGCGGTGGCGTGGCCAGACGCGGTGGCCTGAGACTCGGCACTGATCCGCTGGCCCTCGGCGACCTGCTGCATCAGCCCGGCCGGGGCGGCCGAGGCCGGGCGGGCGATCCCGTAGCCCGCCACCGCCGCGGCGGTCAGCGTCCCCACGGCCAGTATCAGCGGCGCGACTGGCCGCCGCCAGCCCACCGGCCGCAGACCCTCCTCGAGGTGCGACCGCCACCGGTTGCACGTGGCCCAGAACCCGTCCCGGAGAATCGGCGTCTCGACGAAACGCCACGACGCCGAGGCCAGCGAGATTGTCACCGCGACTTCGATGAGCCACAGCCAGGGCGAGGTGGGTCCGGGACCGGTGATCGCGTCGGCCAGCGCGATCACCGGCCAGTGCCACAGGTAAATCCCGTAGGAGCGGATCCCGATCCAGCGCAGGGGCGCCAGGCTGGTCATCGCGGCGATGACGCCGGTACCCGCGGCGGCGGCGACCAGGCCGGCGGCGCCCGCCGCGGCGAGGAGGAGGCCGGCCGGGTAGACCGCCCGGTCGTTGCCGGAGAAGTGGCCGGCGGCCCAGGCCAGCACGACGAGTCCGACCACGCCTGCGGCGTCCAGGCGCCTGACCTGCGCGGCCGGGATCGACGCCAGGGAAGCGAGCGGGAAGGCCAGGGCGAGCGCGGCGCCGATCAGCAGTGCGGAGGCGTGGGTATCGGTGCCGTAGTAGACCAGGGACGGGTTACTGGGCGAGTACTGCAGGGCCATGGCCAGCGCCGACACAGCGGCCAGGATCAGCGTGGCCGTGACGCGAGCACGCCGTCCGTTCAGCCTGAACAGGAGCAGCCATAGGATCAGGGGCCAGATGAGGTAGAACTGTTCCTCGATGGCCAGTGACCACAGATGATCCAGCGGCGGTGGCGCCTTGTACAGTCCGAGTGAAGCGAAGTACGACACGTGGTGCAGGATCTGATACCAGTTGCTGGTGTAAGTGACCGCGCCGAGCAGGGCCAGCCGCAACGAACCGCCCTGATCCGGCTCGATCACGGTCGCCGCCGCGGTGACGACGATCAGCATGATGGCCAGTGCCGGCAGCAGCCGCCTGGCTCGTTTGGTCCAGAAGGTCTTCAGGTCCACCCGGCCCACCACGTCGTACCTGGTGGCCAGCAGGTCCGTGATCAGAAACCCGCTGAGGACGAAGAACACGTCGACACCGAGGAAACCGCCCGACAGTTCTGACGCGCCCTCGTGGAAGCCGATGACAGCCAGCACAGCCAGCGCCCGGACTCCATCTAGGCCGGGCGCGCGTCTGGGCGTATTCGGGGTCGTATCTCGTCCCGCCGGATAGTTTGTCGATCAGGCCCTTACCGGCAGTCATGCTAACGATCCGATACGGCTCTAGCCAGGAGAAACGCCGCGTAACGACGTGAGGCGTTTCCGGGCCGCCAGGATAGGCCCCGGTCGCGCCGCATGAGCCAGGACGATCACAGCATCTGAATGACTGCCGCCGGGGCTCCTCCCTGGCCCGCAGGGATCCAGGTCTGCTGCGCGGGTCAGCTCGCGATCCGGGCCTCGTCCAGGACCGCGGTCAGCAATCCCAGCGGGCTCGGCTCGGCGAATTCGACCCTCAGCGCGGCTTGGCCCGCGGGCATGCGCACGATTGCGGCGTACGCCGGCAAGTACGGCTGGACCTGCGCGTTCACCAGCGCCAGGTCGGCCGCCAGGTCAGCTGCGGCGTTCGTGGCGGCAGTGCTGGTGATGGTCACTTCCCGGTACAAGGTCGCGGTGCCTGGTGCCGCATCGCCGAACGCGATGACGCTGAAGGAGTGCTGGGACGACAGCGCCGCCAGCGTCGCCAGCGTGCGCGCATCCACCTCACCCGCCCGGAGCTGCGCGGCGTCCTGTGCGGTGAACTTGATCCGGTTGTTTCCGAGCAGCTGCGAGCCCGCGCTCACCCGTGCGGCCAGATCAGAACGCAAGGCTGATTGGTAAGCTCCCGCGCCATCAGGTTCGGCGGCCCGGACATTGATCTGGGCGTCGCCTGAGCCGAAACTTGCCATCATGGCTGGCGCGTACTGGCTTACGGCTGAGGCTGAGGAAGAGGTCACCACCACGGCGGCGCCGTGCGGGTCAGGAGATCCAGGCTTCAGCGGCATGAGCCGGCCCGCGCTGACGCCCCGCGCCTGCAGCGCAGTGCAGACGGCGGCATCGCACGCGATGATCGTGTCGCCGCTCACCTGGCTGGCGACCCACGCCGCGGCCTCCGTTGTGGGCGCCGTGGCGACCGGGGAGGATGCGTCCTGGGAGCCGCCCTTTCCGGCCGGATGCGCCGCCGCGGCCGGTACGGCGGTGGCGGTGAAGGCACCGCTGAACGCGAGTACGGTCACCGCAACGGCCGCCGCGACGACGACTGCGGCGAGCACCCGCCAGCGCCTGCGCACCCACAGCTTGATAGTCGTGGCCAGGACCCGGCCCCACGATGGCGCGGCCGCCGCTGGCCTGGCGGAGTACGGCACTGGTTTCCCGGTGTCGCTCGTCGGCTCTCCTGCCCCGTCTAGCGTGCCGACCTTCACGAGCATGCTTCCGAGCGGCGCCAGACCGTTGTCCTCATCCTCAGTCGCCACCCTCCGCCGCACGTATCAGCGACTCACCTGCCACAGCAGAGCACACCAGCCTGTCAAGATCAACCTAAAACGCCTATTGGTAATGAATGCATAGCACAACCAGCCGAAGCCTGTGCGTCATTTGCGTGCTTGCGAAACCATTCTCCGTTACGGAGAGCGACAATCCGCTAACTGCGCAGAGCTGGAGGCGTTGATACCGCGGCGCCACAGTGACCTCCGGTGCGCTGAGGATGCGGCGGACCAGGCCGAGTTGTGGCTGCACATCGTTACCCGAGACCGGGGCAAGAGCTGGCGGAGCACGGCCCGGCCGTCACGGGCTGCCGCGACTAGGCCAGGCCGGACATCCCCCCACGCGTTCCCGAGGACGCCGAGCCAGCCCATCAGGTTCGGCTCACCCTTACCGGCGCGGGCCGAGTCAGGCCCCGCAACGCGGACCTGATCCGCGCCGGCTAGTCAGAGTGTACGGCCGGGCCCTGTTCGAGGACCGATGAGGAGCTCTGGCTCGTTGACGCAAGGCGCGCTCAGAGTGTCGTAAACTAGCGAGGCACCAGCGCTCGTAGCTCAACGGATAGAGCATCTGACTACGGATCAGAAGGTTGGGGGTTCGAGTCCCTCCGAGCGCGCCACCGTCTTCCCAGGTAGATGCTCTGGTCACTTCGCATCCTGCACTCTTCTTCCCGTCATCTGGCCTCATTTTGGCCGCATCAGCGGTCCCGTCGGCCGCCTGCATCGAGGCGGTCGGCGTAGCGGTCCATCTCGCCCGGGATATAGATGCCCGTACAGGTCGAGGGTCGTGGTGATGCTGGCATGGCCCATGATCTCCTGGAGCATCTTGGGCGGATAGCCCGCCTGGATCATCAGCGACGCGGCCGTGTGCCGCAGGTCGTGAATCCGGAACCGGTCGCTGAGACCGGCACGGCTGCGAGCGGGCGCGAAGACGCCGAGCCGCCAGTTGGACAGCCGCATCACACTGCCGCCGGGCATGGTGAACACGAGCTCGTCGGGGCGCTTGCCGTCGGCGGCCGTCGCGAGCTCGGCGGCCAGGAACCGCGGGATCGGGACCGTCCGGGATAGATGAGACTTCGGAGTGCCAAGGACGACACGGCCGCCCACGTCGGAGAACGCGCGACTGACGTCGATGCGGCGGCGGTCGAGGTCGATGTCGCAAACGCGCAGGGCGGTAGCCTCGCCCCAGCGCAAGCCGGTGTACGCGAGCAGCAGGATTAGCAGTCGGCCGCGCCCGGCCTCGGCGGCGAGCGCGAGGACCTGGCCGTGAGTGAGGTACACGTAGTCGCGGCGTGTGGGCCGGGGCAGGCCCAGGCCCCGAGCCGGGTTGGAGCGGATGCGCCCGCTTCGCACCGCGTGATCAAGTGCGGCGGATATGACAAAAACAGACTGCCGGATAGCAGACGGTCCCAGGCCGTCGAGACGATAGCCGGGAAACCCATCGGGTCAGATCCTCGAAGGTGACCTTAGCGATCGGCACGGTGCGCCAGGTCGGCATTACGTGCTGACGCATCAGCCACTGGTACTGATGCCGTGTCTTGGGCTTAAGGTCGGCCCGGGATTCGAGCCACGCTTCGGCGTACTCACCAAAGGTGATGCGGCCCAGTGCCGGGTCGGTCCAGCCGCCCTGGGCCATCAGCGAGCGCTGCTGCGTAAGCCACCGTTCAGCGTCGCTCTTGCGCGCAAAGCTCTTGCTCCGCTCGCGGCCGTCCGGTCCACGGTAGCGAGCACGCCAGGAGCTGCCGCGCCGTCCGATCATGACTGGTCCTTGAGCCAGGCAATGACTTCCTCGCGCAGGTACCGCAAGTGGCGGCCGACCCTGTGACAGGGCGGTCCGCAACGGTATCGACGCCACCGGTAAAGCGTGGTCACCGGGATGCCGAGGAAGGCAGACAGGTCCTCGACCGTCCACAAGCGGTCATCAGCGATAGGACTGACCGTCAATGGTTGCTCCTTCTGGTCGGCTGGTCGATCAGATGGCATGGTGGGCTGGCCTGGGATGCTCGCGGGCGCGGGCGGCGGATGCTGCGGCCAGCTCAGCGGCGGGCGTGGCGTGGCCGACCCCGGCGTAGCTCCAGGTGGTGCCGAGGACCAGGACGACGGTCTCATCGAGCGACCGGCCCCAGGCGTCGCGGCCGGGTTCGGGGGGCCGGGTGGCGCGGCGGTGGTCGGCGCGGGCGGTGCGGAGCTGGCCGAAGGTGACGGAGTAGCGGCGGGATTTGGTCAGGAAGTGCCCGCCGTAGCCGAGCATGTGCGCCCAGGCCCGGAACCGGGCCGCGTGCGGGTGCTGCCGAGCTGCCAGGCGGCGGTGATCATCCGCCGGTAGTGGGCCGAGCAGCGCAGCTGGTCGATGTCGGCCTCGCGGCGGATGCGCAGGCTGGGCAGGCCGGGGGCGCTGATGGTCTTGGTGGCGTACTTGGCGATGTAGTTGGCGACCGCCTGCCCGTTGAGCGCCTGGCCGGTGCCGGGCAGCTCAGCGCCGTGCCGGATGATCCGCGTGTCGGTCTGCGGGCCGAAGCCGAGCGCGCACGGCCTGGCCGTCGTGGTCGATGACGAGGCGGACGGCGGCGGCGGCCTGGTCGATGGCGTCGCACAGCAGGTCAGCGGTGTACGGGGCGGCGGGGGGCTGGTAGTCCTCGGCGGGGGCGTCCAGGCGGATCACGGCGTGGAAGTGGACCACGCCGCGTGCCTGGTATTCGGCGACCTTGACGAACCGGATGCGGAGCTGAGCCCGCAGGGTCTTCTGGGTGACCCCGGCCAGCCGGGCCAGGTGCCGGGGCAGGTAGGTGACGAACCGGCGCCACAGGTCCGCCGCGTAGGCGTTGAACAGCACGGCCGATTGGTAGTCGTAGCAGTCCGGGCACATCGGCTGGCCGAGCCGGGGGTCGCCCTCGACGTGCCGGGTCGGGCAGGAGATGTCGCGGCCGTGCGGGCAGCGCCGGGCGTTGGCGTCGCGGCGGGGGCGGCACGGCAGCACGGTCTTGCCGCGCAGGCGGCGGGCGTGGACCGGGCCGAAGGAGGGGGCGGTGAGGGTGGCGAACACGCACGGGTGCGCGGTGATCGTCTCGGGGATGCCCTTGCCTCCGGCCAGGCCCGCGCGGACGAGCTGGCGGGCGTCCCGCTTGTACACCGCCGAGCAGGACGGGCAGACGGCTTCGCGGCGGTTGCCGCAGGCGGTGGACGCCGCGCCGTAGAGGGGGGCCAGCTCGCCGGTGGCCAGGTCGATCATGTCGGTGCGGCTGTGGAGCTGGATCGGGTGCGAGCAGCCGCTGTCGGCGGCGAACTCGCGTTCCCAGCGGCCGAAGTCCGCGCCTGTGGTGCGGTGGTGTCGTCGGCGGTCGCCCCCGATCCCGAGCCGGGATGAGGGGTTCGGGATCGAGAGCGGCTGTCGCGGCGGTCATGATGCCTGGCCCCAGCGTTGCTGGGCGGCCTGGCGGGTGATGCCGAGCCGGGAGCCGATCTCGGCCCAGGAGTAGCCGACTGCGCAGGCCGGTGACGGCCTGGCCGATGGCGGTCGTCGATCTCGGCGGACGAGGCCGACCATGAGGGTGAGGGCTTCGATGTCGCCGGCGGCGACGCGGCGGGCGTAGGCCCGCAGGACGCGGCGGGCGAACGCGGCGTACTCGTCGTTCTCGACCAGCCGCCGCGCGCGGTTTGGTGTCAACGGATTCTTGACGGTGTTCTGGCCAGCCGGGCTGGCCGCTGGTGATGTGTCGTGTGGCCCGTTCAGGGCGTGCAGGGCGGTTCATGCGGCGTCCTGGCCGCGCAGCCGGGCCGCGTAGGCGGCCAGGTACTTGATGTCGTCGTCGGTGAGGTAGGCGGCCTTGATCCGGCGCGGGATGCCGGTCTCGGACAGCAGCCAGCCGACGCCCCGGGCCAGCGGGTCGATGTCGGCGGCGGTGTAGCCCTCGGAGGCCCAGCCCTGGCCGAGCACGGTGTCTGAGGAGCTGTCGGTGGTGCAGCGGAACGCCCACCGGTAGCCGAACAGGTCCCGCATCGACGGGTCGATGACCTGATGGGAGGGCCGCTGGGTGGCCAGGATGATGATCACCCCGGCCGCCCGGCCCCGGGCTACCAGGTCGCGGGTGAGCGCGGCGAAGTCCTCCCGGTCCTTCTTGATGCCGACGGTGGCGGAGAAGTAGGCGTACTCGTCGATGACGATCAGGTAGACCGGCTCGCCGGACTCGCGGGTGATCTTCCGCCGCCCGGCGGCCAGCAGGTCGTCGTAGCGGGTGTTCATGATGGCCTGGAAGGCCTCGAACGCGTCGATGGCGTCTTTGATGGACGGGCCGATGAACATGTCGGCGCAGGCCCGCCACGGGCCGAGCTCGACCTGCTTGCCGTCAACCAGGATGAGCTTGCAGTCATGCGACAGCGCGCCGTGCGCGGTGATCAGGTTCAGCCCGGAGGACTTGCCCGCGCCGGGCTCGCCGCCGAGCAGCATGTTGCGTTCGGCCAGGTTGACGTAGACGTGCTCGCCGTACTCGTCCTGGCCCAGGTGCACCGGGTCGAACATGGAGAACGGGAACGTCGGCACCGGTGGCCAGCGGCCGGGTGTCAGTAGTGGTCATGGCGGGTGCCTCCTTCCGAGGCGGTCTCGGGGGTGGGCGGTGGTCCCCCGGGCTGTGCCCGGGGGACCGCCGCGTCGGGGTTATGCGGCCGGGTCGTGCTCGTCTCCGGGGAGATCGGCGACGAGGGCCAGGGCGGGGTGGTGCTGGTAGTGCGCGGTCAGCCGCGCCAGCGGGGAGGTGATGGTGTTGGCGGCCGCGAGGGTGTCGCGGCGGATGATGTCGATGGTCACCAGGTGGGACCAGCGGCGGTTGCGGGTGACCCGCGCGTCGCGGGCGTAGCAGGCGGCGGCGCAGCTCGCCGATGTGGGCTTCGAAGTCCTCGGCGCTGATGCCCGCGCGGCACAGCACCCAGGTGCGTTCGCCGACCTGGGTGGGCCGGGTCCACAAGATGAGCGGGAGCCGCCCGGCGCGGGTGTGCAGCCGGGCCTCGTAGCACAGCCGCTGGAGGCGGTGCCGGGCCAGGACGCACCAGAACCGCCGGGTGATGAACCGGCGGGAGTGCGGCACGCCCAGGACCACGCCAGCGAGCGCGGCCAGGACGATGGCCGCCCAGGTGATCGTGATGAGGATGGCCAGCCGCCACAGGACGGCGGTCAGGATGGCCAGGATGGCCAGTTCGGTGCGCCACCGCCAGGCGATGCCTGCCGGGGTGCGGTGGAAGCTGGACGAACAGCTCCTCGAGCTGGTAGGGGTTGTTCCGCTGGCCGCGGCCAGCGCTAGCGGTCTTGGACATGAGGGGTTACCGCCTTTGGGCGAGATTGCGGTAGGTGCGGGGGATGAAGTCGGCGGGCATGGCCTGCCAGTGGCCGTTCCAGGGCCGGGAGGTGCAGGCCGGGCAGTACCGGGGTGCGCCGCCGGCGTTCTTGATGGCGCGCTCGGTGCGGCGGGTGCCCTCGCAGATGCGGACCAGGGTGAAGCCGATCCCGGCTTGGGTGATGACCGCGACCAGGCGGGCGCCGTGGCCGCTGGCGTGCCGGTCGAGCCGGTCGAGGAGATCGTCGGTCCAGCCGACGTAGTGGCGGGCGTGCTTGTAGGGCTGGTGGAAATGCAGCATGTAGATGACGCCGGGCTGCCCGGTCATGACCTGGTGCTCCAGTCCACGACGCAGGCCACCGGCCAGGCGGTGCCGCACGCTGGCAGGTCAGGGCGATCTCGGTGATGCCGTCGCCGGTCTCGACCTCGGATTCGGTGATGTCGACGGACCCGCAGTCGGGGCAGAGTGGGCGTGGTACAGGACCCGGAAGTCGGTCACCGCGGCTCACCCCGGCCGGGGGTGTAGGCGCGGATCAGCCGGGCGCGGTCAGATGCGTCGCGGGCGTGGCCGGTGATCCAGGTCTCGGCGCAGGCCTTGTGGCAGGGCACGTCCTTGACCGGGGACCGGCACACCGTCCGGGCGCCGCACAGCACGCAGGGTGCGAGCGGGCCGATGCTGCCGTGCCGCCAGTCCAGGACTACGCCGTCGGGCATGGCGCTGGTAGCGTTGGGCATGCCGAAGCTCCTTTGCTTTTCGCGAGGTAGGGGATGGTTCTGGCTGGCCGGGCCGGGGGATGGCCGTCCCCCAGGCCCGGCACTGTGTGTCAGTTCTGATGCGCCGCCATGTGCAGGCGCTGAGCGGCGGCCAGGGCGAAGATCGCCATGGCGGTGGCCCGCCGGGCGACCTCGCCGATGGCGTACCTGAACTCATCGGACGGGTCGTCGCCGTCGTGGTGGCAGGCGTAGCTGGCGTTGAAGTCGTTCAGGCTCTCGATCAGGCTGTTCTGCCAGATGGCCGTCATGGCTGATAGTTCGGGCAGCGGCAGGGTGCAGCGCGTCGCTTTGCCACTGGGCGATGTCGGTCGCGACGACGTCGAAGGCTTCACGGTCATACATCAGGGTTCTCCTGGTCTGCTAGTTGCTGGCCGGGTCGGCGGGGATGCGGGCGTACGCCTTGACGGTGACGCCGTAGTAGCTGAACTTCGCGGTGCACCACGTCTCGGGTCCGTCTGGGCCCTGGCGGGTTTCGGTGATGACGACGCCGCCGAACCGCCGGGCCCAGCGGGTGATGGCCCGCGTGCTGGGCTGGACCGGGGCGAACTGCATGCTGATCTGCTCGGGATCGAACAGGGCGATGTACCGGGGCTGCGGCAGCTGGGCCGCGTCCTGGAGCAGGTTGGCGAGGCCGACCGCCAGCGCGCCGAGCGGCAGCGGCGGCAGCTCGGGCAGCGCCGGGCCTGCGGTGCTGGGGTCGTAGGTGTGGATGCTGGTCATGGGGTTCTCCTTGGTCGTGATCGCGAGGTAGGGGATGGTTCTGGCCTGGCCGGGACCGGCTCAGGCCGCATGGATGGAGGGCTTGGCGCTGGCCGCGGCCAGCGTGATGGCGTCCGCGCGGAAGTTGCGCACGATCTTGTGGTCCCTGCGCTGCGGGCCGCTGATCCACGGCGCGAACACCAGGCCGTCGATCTGCACGAGTTCATCTGCGGTCAGCTCGGGCTTGTCTCCAGCCACCTCGACCCAGATGGACTCGCTTGATCCGTGCTCGGTGTCCGTGTCGAACGCGTCAGCCGCACGACCCAGATCGGCCGCCCGTCCGGCGTCGTGGCCTGCTTGTCCTTGTCCTGGTAGTCCTGCTTGGGCCTGGCCGGGCCGCCCGCCCGGAGCCGGTACCCGTCCGTCTCGATCCGAAGTCGCATGATGGTGCCCTTCTTGTGTGCCGTGCGTAGCGAGTTGACTCTGCTACGACTATTTCGTCCTCTTGAGAGGACCTGTACGTCCTCATAATGCGGACTCAAGAGTCCTTTGTCAAGGACGAACTAGTCCGTATGATTGACCTGTGGAAATGTCCGAGGTCATCCGCCAGCACCGCACCGAACGCGGCATGTCCCAGAAGGACCTGGCAGCAGCAGCGGGCGTCGATGTCCGCCAGATCCGCCGCTACGAAGCAGGCGAGCAGCAACCGCTCCTGTCCGTCGCCGTCGCCATCGCCGACGCGCTCGGCATCTCCGTCGCCGAGCTGGCGGGCAAGCCGTCACACCGGATCAAGCTGGGCGGCGTGTGGTGGGCGTCCTGGCAGACCTCCGCAGCGGCGAGGAGAAGATCGCCTCCCAGCAGGTCGAGATCAAGCAGGAAGGCGACCTGCTCCAGGTCGCCACCATCACCCGCGGCCTGAGCGAAGACGAAGGCGGCTACCACTGGAGCGGCGAGCTGCGGCTGTGGGACAACGAGGTCCTGATGGGCTGGTACGCCGCCAACGACGGGTCGATCCGGTCCAAGGGCACGATGTACTTCGTGCTGCACCCGCACGGGCTGAACATGTCCGGCCGCTGGGTCGGCCTCGGCTTCGACGGGCGGATCATGACCGGCTGGGCCTCCATGGGCCAGACCCACGAGGAATCCGAGAAGACCATGGCCAGCCTGATCAGCAGCGAAGGGGTTGCCTACGTCCAATGACTGAGCTGTGCGAAGTCGTCATCACGGCCCCCGACCCCGGCTGGCTGAAGGACTTCAGCCGCAAGCTGGTCGAGCAGCGGCTGTGCGCCAGCGCGCACAACTTCGCGCCCGTCCAGTCGATCTACCGATGGCGCGGCGAGATCTACGAGCGCACCGAGGGCCGGGTGTCCCTGCACACCCGGCGCGACCGAGTGGCAGAGATCGTCGCGCTAGCCAAGCAGGAACACCCCTACGAAGTGCCCGGCATCTCGACCCGGACCATCACCGACGGCAACCCGGACTACCTGGCCTGGATCGCGCAGGAGACCGCGCCAGAGTAGCAGCCTGCAGCAGCACGAATTCATGATCGAATAGCCCATCTTCGAGCTGTTACAACTTTCTCTACAGCTTCAAGGGCGCACCTTCGGCGCGCCAGGCCTGACGGCCTGGACCGTGAACCGCGAGGAGCGGGCGCGGGCAATCGAGCGGGAGATGAGCGGCCAGGGTGGCCCGCCGTAGGCGGCCGAGGTCAGATCCGGGGGCTCGCCGTTGGCGGTGCGGCAGCTTTCGCCGCGCCCTTCGGGCGGAAGCCCTACGGCGCGCCGAGCTGCCGCGCCCGGCGGCCCCGGTGACCGGCCGCTGCGGTCCCCGCCGTATCACCCCGTGCCGCGCCCGCGACGCGAGGGCCAGGCCGTCAGCCTCGAGCCAGATGCGCCGATCGCCGGAGAAGGTCGCAGGCACCGGGTCGGAACGCCGCGCATTGTCCGGGTCGGCCCCTCCAGCCTCAACGGTGCTTCGCATCCGCGCTCCGCGCGGACACGCCTCGGCGTGCCCTTGACCCTGGAGACCTCTGCCGCCCCAGCGGGCCTGACGGCGAGGGCCAGGCCAGAGGCCAGGCCCAAGCGGCGCGCGGCAAACCTCTGCGTCTGAGCGGACCATCCCAGGAGAGTGCGCAGAACTTTTGCCCAAGTTGCTTGGGCAAATAAACTGTGCAATGAGCCAGATAGAGGTACACGACCCAGGGAGCCAATCCGCCAGCACGCCCAGAACAGCCACTTGAGATGCCGCTCACCTCAACGGATGCGGCCCGCATGGTCGTTCGACGCGCCTGGCCTGATTTGTCCGGACATCTCCGCGCAATTCTTATTCTGTCGTGACGGCCTCTCTGACACCCGGACGATCAGCGGATCAGCAGCGAGGCAAGCAGGGCAACGATGACCGAGTTGTAGATAAAGGTCAGGATTGTGTGGAAGTTGACCACACGCCGCATCGCTGGTGTCGTGATGCTGACGTCCGTTGCCCCGAAGGTGGTGGAGACGGCGATGGAGAAGTACACGTAGTCGGCATATGCCCCGGTCCGGCTTCCAGGGAATTCCAGGCTGGGGGTAGCCAGGTCCCTTTGGGCGTAATACAGCGCGTAGCTTACGACCGACAGAGCCCAGCAGCTGAGCAATATACTCAGGCTCAGTGGAATGAGCACCCAGTCGTTGATGCTGATCCAGTGCAGGTGGGGTAGGAGCAACACAACCACAAAGGCGATAACCGTGGCCTCTATTGCATATGTCGGCCCGCCCTCTCGCTGGTTCAGCCACCGCCAGCCTGCAGAGCGGACCGCGGAACGAGTGGCCATTAGCGTTCTGAACTGCACTGAGTCCGCCCCAGAAAATGTTCGGGCGCTAAGCACCACATACGCCACCACGAACACATTCCAGCCGACGAGCGAGAGGATGACAGCCAATATCACCTGGTTACTTGACTGCCGCACGAACGAGATAACGATCCCGGCAACAGCAGGTATCGACAAAGAAGGCACGATCGCAAGAAGCGCTCGATACCCATCTGAGCACATGCGCGTGGACGAGAAACCGTGATCACCCAAGTCTGGTGCAGCGCCCATTCTCCTATCGTCCCACGGCCACCGCTCAATTTGCTGGCAGGGCTGACAACGCGGGGTATCCGGCCCTCGGTCATATGCGGCGCGCTGGCCACGCCGCTGCTGACCAGAGGATGAACTCGCTATGCCTGCTGATTGGCCCTCAATGCTCGTGTCGGGCGCAACCTGAAGGTCTCCCCAGCTCAGCGGTACAATGCGAACCGGCTGTACCTCGCAACCGAAGGGACCGCCAGTTCGAATCGGCGGAGGCAGTGCAGCACCACAGGGCAGCAACCAGCCTGACCTGCGCCTGACCCTGGCCGATCTGTTCTATGGCTCTGACCTGCCTAAACGAGCCTCAGCGACTTCCATCAGGCTGATTTGCATGGAGAGCGTCAGTGGTCTGCGCACCAGGCGCGGACCGAGCGTCAGGCCGCTCCTGATCTTCACAGCTGAGCACACTGCCAACCTACGGCCTCCGGAGCCAAGCTCCTAGTCCGTACCGCGCCCTTGCGAAGGTAGTCCGACCGGGACGGACAATCGCAGACATCGCTGGCCGCAGGGCAGGTCGTCAACATGTGACACGGCCGGTCTTGGCAGGGGTCATTGATCGGCTGCCGTTGAGTTGGGAGGCTAGGTGCCTATGTCCGCTGATCCAAGCCCCACGAATCCCCGCGATGACCTGCCTGGCGTGGAGCGCCTACTCGCCTTGACCGATGCCGTGGTGGCCATCGCTATCACGCTGCTCGTCCTGCAACTCAACGTGCCGCCCACGGCCACGCTTCTCCACCCGGATTCGGCCTCCGAGCTCGCCGCCCAGCTTGGCAAGGGCGCTGACCAGCTCATCAGCTACGTGATCTCCTTCTACGTCATCGCCCAGTTCTGGCTCGTCCACCACCAGGTCTTCCGCCGGATCACCGGGCAGCAAGAGGGCCTAGCCTGGTGGAACTTCGCGTTCCTGTTCACCATCACCATCATGCCTTTCACCAGCGACCTTCTGGGCAAGTTCTCCGCCAATCCGCTGGCCGTCGACATCTTCGCGGTTAACCTGCTGGCGGCCATGCTGGCGACCCACCTGACGCTTACCTACGGCCGCCGCAAGAATCTACTGACCGCCGAATCCCCAGGGCAAACGCAGGCCGCACAATTGCGGGCGACGGCCAGCGTCTTCGTCATCGTCTTGTCGATCGGCATTTCCTGGGTGAACACCAGCGCCGCCAAATATTGCTGGCTGCTGCTTGCCGTCGCACCCCGGATCGCCGATCGCTGGTCCAGCCACCGACCCGATTGAACGGCAGTCCGCTCTGTACAGCAGAAAGTACAGCAACGGGGATGTACAACCGCTCGCACGCACAACCACAGACACCGTTGGTTAGATGCCGAGGTCGGCGAGACGTCGTGCGCGCCGGTAGTTCGCATCGAGGTGGCCAGGCGGCGCTGGCCGCTTTTTGGCCGCCAAACGACGCTTACCGCTGCCGCCTACTGCGCACCAGTGAGTAGCATCTCGGCAGGTCAGCAAGGGAAGTAGGCAGGTCGCAGGTGTGCGTGACACAGTCTACGGATCAGAAGGTTGGGGGTTCGAGTCCCTCCGAGCGCGCCACCGTCTTCGCAGGTAACTGTGCTGATCACTTCCCATCCTGATCGTCGTTGCCGTCATCTGGCCTTATTTGCCCTTACCAGGGTCCCCGGCCGCACTGCCGAGGCGGTCGGCGTAGCGGTCTATCTCGCCGGGATATAGGTGCCCGTACAGGTCAAGAGTCGTGGTGATGCTGGCATGCCCCATGATCTCCTGGAGCATCTTGGGGGATAGCCAGAGGCCAGGTCCCGGAGGCGCGCGGCGAACCTCGACAGGCCTGTATGGCAGCGGCCAGGGAAATTGGTCAGTCGAGGGGCTCAAATTCGTTGAGTTTCCAGGTCTGGTCGAACCATGGCTGGAGCGGGCCGTAGAGGCGGAAGAACGGAAACCAGGATTTGCCGGGGATCGTCTCGACCCAGTTCGACTCCTTGCCCTCAGGGGCCGTGGGGCCGAAGTACAGGTCGTAGGATCCGTCGGGGTTGGCTTGCAGCTCGCCGCTGTTGCTGGCCACGGCGGGGTAGATCGTGGACGGCACCTGGATCAACGAGCGGGTCTGAGTGTCATACACGTCAACGGCCCAGAAGTTCTTGGCCGGGACGTCCGGGTCGACGTGCAGCCGGTAGGTCTTGCCGCCCTCGAACACCTCGCCGCGGGCATCATGCACGGTCCCGGCGTAGGCTGACCCGGCGCCGGGCTGGGCGTGCGCCATGGCCGGGGTGATGACCGTCGCCACGTAGTGGAACTGGGTCCGGGCATCGAGCAGCCGGGCGCCGCCGCGCAGGAACTCGTGACTGCCGCCGACGAACAGGTTCTTCCACGAGCCATACAGCGCAGCGGCAGGGTCGCGGGGGGCGAAGACCAGGGCGCGGGAGATCCCGGCGCCGATCCGGGCCGCCTTGTCCAAGATGGCACGCATCCGGTCATCGGGCGCGAACGGCTGGCCCTTGAAGATTCCGATCGCCGCGAGCTGGCCCGCCCGCTCGGCGTCCAGCGCGTCGGCTGGCTCCTCCTGGACCAGCTCGTTGACCTCCTCGTAGAAGGAGAAATCGTTGGAATGGACGGTGTTGAAGGACATCACGGTGAAGTCGATCCACTCGTTCTCTCGCGGGAGGTTGGCCTCGGCCAGCGGGTAGATCCTGGTCTGCTTCATGGCGGGCACGCCGCCGAGCGCGCGCAGCACCACCCAGTTGGTGAAGGTCGGGGACCGGTAGGTGAAATACCCCTCGGGCACCTCCCCGTCGTAGCCGGGGGGCAGGAACAGGTACTTGCCGCCCTGGCCCTTGTCCGGGCCCGCGATGCCCATGTCGGCGACATAGCGGAACCAGAAATCATCCACCACGCACAGCGAGGCCGGGGGCGCCTCCACCACCGTCGGGCCCCACGCCTTGAGGTCCAGGAACGTCGTGCCGTAGGTGGTCTCGGTATTCGCAGTCAGCAGGAACGACCGCGAGTTGGCCCGCGGGTTGGTATAGCCGATGACGTGCGGGGAGGTCAGGCCGACCGAGCGGAAGCCGTTCCGGAGCGCCACCAGCGACGCCCCCGGCACGCAGTTCAAGAACACGTCAATCCCGCGCATCAGGTCCAGCGCATCATAGATCGTGGAGACCGTGCCCGGCGTCGGCACGCCATCGAAGAAATCCAGCTGGCCGAACGGGGAATCCACCACATCCGGCGAGGCCAGCTCCGCGATCACCTCCCGCATCTGCTCCGCCGTCAGACCCGACCGGGCGGGGTTTTCCATCACCACATCGACTCCATCTCCGACAGTTATCCCAGCCCAGTGAGCACGTAGCGATACTCTCTCGGTGGCAGCAAACCCGGCTCACCCCAGCAGGATGACATCGGAGTGTCTGCTGATCGCCGTGGGGGTTCGAGCTTGAGTCCCCGTGCGGGGTACTTCCGCACGGGGGCGGGAGGTGACACAGGCTCCGCAGCCCGGCCAGGAGATCCCGGTTGAGCAGATGAGCGCCGGGGTGCTAGCGCGGATGCGGCCGGACCTGAGCATGGGCGCCGCCCTCCCTCCGCCGGGCGGCAACGCCGGGGTGGCGGCGGGAGCTTGGCACGTACGCGCCGCCTGGGCGACAATGCCGGGATGGCTCGTGATGACAGCTGGGCCCAGGTGCTGCGGATGGCTTTGCCGCCCATTCTGGACGAGACCAGGCCCGCGGGGATGCTCGGATGGGTGCGCCCCCTCGCCCCCGTGGTTACCCAGGTCGCTGTCGGGGCCGGGCACTGGGCTGCCGGGCGCCGGCGGCGGGCCCTGGCCGCTTGGACGAGCGCTGCTGGCTACGGGCTGTTGGCGTGGGGCCTGGGCACGGAAGCGCCGACCCCGGCCGAGGTGCGAGAGAACATGCAACAGAACATCCAGCGGCTGCAACGGGAGGGGGTGTTGCCCAAGCCTGGCACCGAGGCCCCGGCTGCCGCCAGGACGCCGACGCCCGCGGCCCGCCGCCTGGAGCGCTACCTATCGCGGTCCGTCCCCTTTTTCAGGGCCATGGACACCCCCCTGTTCAGGTTTGCTTCCACTGTCGTGGGAATGTTCATCGGCGTGTGGTGGGGCCTGCGCTGGCCGCGGCGGCTGACGGTGCTCACGATCGCCGTCGAAGCCCCGAACGCCGTGATCCATGTCCCCTGGGTGGCCCGGGCCGTGCAGCGGCGCAGGCCGAGGATCGCCGTCGGGTGGGCCCTGGTCGCAGCCGGATCGGTAGCCCGGCTGCGGGCAGCAGCGGCTGAACCCCTCCGGTAACAGGCCCCGCAGCGGCCACCGCGACAACAGAACACCGGACAACCGGGCGAGTACGGCAGTGGGGTACAGCAACCCGCACACGCTATGGCCATCCTGGCCAGCCGACCACACCCATGTCAGCCTGGCCCTTCTGCTGCAAGCAGGTCCGCGCCGGTAGCCACGGATTAGAAGATTTTAGAAGACCCTACCGCCCGCGGGCCTGCTCCAGGTTCGACTGGTGGATGGGGAGCCAGTGTCGACCGTAGGTCGTATCCGGCCCCAGACGCGCGTCGACCGGGTCCTCTCCTCGCCGCAGCGCGTCGATGTAGGCATGATCTGCGGCGAGCCGGGCCGCCACCTCGGGACCCTCGGCGACGGCGCCGTGGCCGGGCACCAGGACATCGACGTGCCTGGCGGCCTCACCCAGCCGGTCGAGTGCCGTCTCGTAGGCGCCCACCTGATCGGGGCGGCGAGCGTCGAGGAGCGGGATCAGGACGTCGGAGAGCATGTCACCGGCGAGCAGGACGCCACGGTCCGCGAGGAGGACCGCGGCGTGGCCGATGGCGTGCGCCTGATGCTCGACGATCTGACCCGGCACGGCTCCGCCGTCCGCGGGCAGCGGGGCGACGAGCCCGATCAGCTCGAGAGGGATGCCCGACGCGCTCTCCGCCGCCATCCTTTGCCCCCGCTCTCGGGCTTCACCCGCAGCGCGGGCGGCGGCGGCGGTGGCGTAGCGCGGCACGTCGCCGAACCGGGGATGCCAGAGCAGGTGGTCCCAGTGGGGATGCGTGGAGAACCCGGCGACCACCGGAATGCCGAGCCGGTCCAGGTCATCGGCGAGCTGGTTCAGATCGGAACCATCGATGCCTGGATCGACCAGGATCAATCCACTCTCCCCGCGCACCGCGATGGCATTGCTCAAGACCCACGCGCTCTGCCGGACCCAGACGCCGTCGGCCACCTGATTCAGCATCGGTTCACCCTGTCAGGTATCTCCTCTCGGGCGCAAGACGAGAGCACGCTCGCACTCGCTGCGCGTCATCGTCGCCGCCGGCCGGAACTGCTCACGGGCCCTCGACGCGGCCGAGAAGGACATCATGGACCGCCAGCGCTGGGCCACGAGGGAAGACCGCGCCCGGCTTTCAGGAGCACAGCCAAGTCCCGAACTGCGCGGACTTGCCGAACGGCTCGGCGTCCCGCCTCGATCAAAACGTAGCTACCCAGGCGTTAAGCTCACCCTGCGAAGGAAGGTGTCGGCGGTGGAGGGAACTTGGTGAGTCCGGAGATGACTGAGACCGACGGCATCGGCGCACATGTGCTGGCCACGGTAGCTGGGCAGGTCACCGGTGGCTGAGAACGAAGCCCGGGACCCGGGCGGCGAGCCCGTCGTGCTGGCCCTGGACGCCGACCACGTGCGAGTGCTGACCATGAACCGTCCGGACAAGCTAAATGCCTTCAACAGTGCGTTGTTCGCCGGGCTGGCTGACGCGCTGGAGGCCGCCGCAGCCGACGATGAAGTCCGGGTCGTCGTGCTGACTGGTGCCGGGCGCGCGTTCACCGCCGGAGCCGACCTCACCGATATGGGCCGTGCCAGGACGGAGCAGGGCAGCGGCCCCGCCCCTGACCCGGCCGGTCGCCTGCAGCAGACAGCCGAAAGCTTCCCCAAGCCGCTTGTGGCGGCGGTGAACGGCGTGGGCGTGGGATTGGGGTTCACGATCCTCGGCTACTGCGATTTCGCCTTCATAGCTCAGTCCGCCCGGCTGCGGGCCCCGTTCACCCAGCTCGGGCTCTCCCCCGAGGCGTCGAGCAGTTTCCTTTTCCCGTTGCGGATGGGGTGGCAGAACGCGGCCTGCGCACTGTTGGCCGGGGAGTGGTTCGATGCCCAGCGCGTTGTCGATTCCGGCTTGGCCCTCAAAGTGTGCGCTGACAATGCGGTCCTGGAGACCGCAGTCGCGTTCGCTGCCCAGCTGGCCACCGGGCCGCTGGAGTCCCTGATGGCGACCAAGGGGCTCATGCTCGATGCCTACCGAGACGTAGTCACCCAGACCCGCGCACGCGAAACCGAGGCCCTGGCCCGGCTGACGGGCAGTCCGGCCAACCTGGCCGCACTGCAGGCCTTCCGTTCCCGATAAGACGACGATGACCGGACGACCTGCCCCGGCCTTAGCCGCGTTCATTCATCCACACCGAGACATGGGCGGGCTCCAAGGCATCCTGTACCACGCTGGCCAGGTCATTCCGGACCGAACCCTGGTCGACGGCGTCCTTCAGCCTGGCGGCGAAGGCGGCCACGATGCGGTCTGCGTCATACCGGGCCCGGTTGAACCGCCGGTCCACGGCCCGCTGCACCCGCCGCCGCACCGGATTGAACAGCGCCGCCACGGCCAAGGTCGACCCGGCCACCGCCACCGGCTCGTTGATCGACACCACCCGGGTGGCGAGCAGCACGATCCCCGCGTACACCCCCACCAGCAGGCCGGTGACAATCGCGTAGCCGAGCGTCCGGGAAACGAGCCGGTCGATGTCGAACAGACGGTACCGCAAGATGGCCACGCCCATGCAGACCGGAATCCCGAGCTGCCCGCAGCCACCCGCGATGCCAGCCGCCAGCCCGGCCACGATCCCGTGCATGCCTGACAGCCAAACGGCCAGCGGGATGCCGACTCCGGCGATAGCCGACCCGGCCAGCAGCCACTTCAGCTGCTGCCGCCGTTCCCCGGACGAACGCCGGTAGCTGGCCGCCTGGCCCGCGACCGATCCCGCCCAGCACACGGCCAGCACCGCGAGGAATACCGCTTCGACCACACCCCACCACGCCGAAGCACCCGTGGGGTGGCTAAGGACCATCAGGTTCCCGCTGGCGTCCACCCGGATGTCATGACCGGCGATGGCCCCGACCGACAGGATCAGCACGCCGACTAGGTACAGCGAGGCCGCCGCCAGGTAAAGCCACAGCACCCACCGCCAGCGTGGTGACGGCGGCCGGCCGTCTGGAAACAGCAGCACGACCAGCCCGCCCATCACGATCGAGACGGCCCAGCCAGGCTGTGCGAGGACCGCAACCCAGCCCAGCGGCAGCCCGCCGTGCCGGAGCCGGTAGTCGGCCACCATGTAGAAGCTGGCGTCCTGGCTAAGCACATTGAAGGTCGCCGAGCCCAGCATGATCCAGCCCAGTGGATTGCGCGGCCTGCGCGAGGCCACCACGAAGCCCACCGCCCCGAGGGCAACCGAGAACCAGAATGGCGATGAGCCGCCGCTGGAGTTCAGGCTCTGATGCGCGAAGCGGGCCAACGGCACGTTCAGGATAGCCAATACCAGCACGAGGGCGCCGACGATAAGCGCGGTCACCGGTGACGCCAGCCGGACGCGGCGACCTGTGACATCGGTCCTCGCCGGCACCCTCGCGCCTGTTGCCTGCGTATTCGCCACAGAACGTAACGTTACGCCCGGATCGTTCCGGTAACGTTACCGCTCGGTGGCTTTCGGGATGCCTCGCCCGGGCGCAGGCCGGGCCCGCACGCGCAGCAGACCACCTGATCCGCAACACCAAGCGCAAGGTCCTTCCGGCCGGTGCGATTAGAACTGGCCTGCTATATCCACAGCGTCGAGCATCGTCAGCTCTGGCTCTCCGACAATGCCTGCTCCGCTGAGGAACTCTCCCATCCTCGCGGCACCTGCGAAGAACTTATTGAACGTATCGGCGTCCGGCCACTCGTCAATCACGACCATGTCCTTGCCGTCGGTGAGCATCCTGTGCCCTATCTGACCGAGACTCTTGCCGTGCGCCGTGATCTCCTCGGCTATATCTCCATTAGCCTTGCCTCACTCGAGAGCCTTGCCCAGATCAGAAACCTTAAATCGAGCAATGACGAAGGTGCTCATCGTAATCCTGTTCCTCCCCTTTGCCCGGCTGATCATCAGCCGCAAATGCACAGGCCTGATAGGCCAGGTGCTGATCGCAGTATGCGCCTTCCGCTCATCGCGGGACGGGGGCAGCGGCATATTTCCGGACATTCCCCGCCTCCTGATGCGCGTCCGGTATGAAACCCATGGCGGTCCGGGTGGAGCCCAGCCGCCGGCGCACCTCTCCGGCAAGATCCCGAACGGCCGCCATCAGCAGCAACCTGTGAACCTGAAGCCAGTGTGTTTCATGCGGCAGACCGCCGGAATAGCCTGATGGCGTGAACTTCTTCGACGACACCCCGGAGCGGCTGCCTCCCCGGTCCGAACAGCCCGGCCATCCGTCCTGGCGGCGGCCAAACGGTGTGATGCCCGGTCTTGCCCCGGTCGGCCTGCTCCTGGCCCGCACCGATGAGGTCGCCCTGGCCGTGGGCAATGTGCTTGGCTACCCGAACGGCTTCGAGTTCACCGTCAATGCACGGCTGCGTCACGAGCAATTCGTCTGGGGCAAGAGCCCGCTTCACCCGCTCGCCGACCCACGCACAGGGCAGGAACCCGCACTGGCCCTCCGGCTGGGCGTCCTGTACGCCGATGGCCGCGGGGCCAGGACCAGCAGCCACCGCCCGGTACCTGTCGATGAAGCTGACGGCGGGGACCTGCTCCTGCGGGAGGTCGGCACCGGCGGGACCGACCGCCAATGGGACGGTCGCTTCTGGGTTCACCCGCTGCCACCCGACGGCCCGGTTACCTTCCTCGCGTCCTGGCTGCTGTATGACGTCGCCGAGATGCGGGCAGAACTGGACAGCTCAGTAATCCACGAGGCCGCCGAGCGCGCGGTGATCTTGTGGCCAGACGAGCCATCCTGACCTTCTCCACCGCGCCGCCAGCCTAGCCGCGGGATAGGTGGCCAGATCGTTGGTACTGCTGTGTCTCTCACATTTCGTGGTCGTCTTGGTCAAGTAGCTGGTCGATGGCCGCGGCACGCGCCTTCATCTGCTCGGCGGACGGCGACCGGCCGGTGCCCTGGATCGTCCCACGACCGATGAACCGCCGCTGCCCGGCCGTCGCCCCGTACCCGGTCAGCATGTGACGCAGGGCCGAATGGCACCACCACCCGGTCGCCGCAGTCGAGACCGGATTGACTCCTGCGCGTACGCGACGCCCGATCCGGGACATCCTGCCTCTCGCTTCCGAACGGATCCGCCCGCACTCACGCTACGCCCGCGGCGCGGCTACGGCACGATCAGGAGCGGTACCGGCGGGTGGCGGCCCAGGCCGACAGCGACTGAACCGGCCACGCGGTGAATCGCCGAGGATGAGCTGCCGACGACGATCATCACGAACCTACCGGGGTTGGCGTCACGGACGTCTGCGGCCACCGCGCTCAGCTCCGGAGCGGGGACGCCCTGGCGATGTTCGAACCCCCAGGATGCTCCCCGGTCGCGCAGTTGCTCGGCGGCCATAGCGCGGAGATCCCGCGTGACCTGGCCGGGTTCTATGTCGGCCGGAGCGATGGGGTCCTCCGCGATGACCGCCGTGTGAGTCACGTACAGCACGTCAATGTGGCCACTCCGGCCGTTCAGCAGCAAGATCGCGGCGTCGAGCGCCCGGGTGGCAGGTGGCGAACCGTCATACCCGACCACCAGGTGCAGAAACGCCGTGGGCGGCGGGGCAGTGGTCATAGTGATAAAGGCTAGCCCCTGTGTCGCAGGATCAGCAGTCGGCCGCGCCCGGCTTCGGCGGTCAGCGCGAGGACCTGGCCGTGAGTGAGGTACACCTGGTCGCGGCCCGGTCCAGGGACAGTCATAAACTCCCGGGCATGGATCTGAAGGACGCAACGCTCATGATCCTGATTGAGTCTGCTGCTTATCCCAGCGTGGCGAGGATCGCCCAGGCCGCCTGCGACCAGCTGGTCAGCGGCCAGGAAGTTGACTACCGCGTCCTGGACGAGCTGGTGGGAGAGGCCAGCGGCAAGGGTGTCCTCCGCGCCATCAGGCAGAAGTACGGCGCCACCGCCCACGAGGCCATCTTCGCGCCCATTCTTCGTGAAATCGATCGGCAGAAGCCCGTCCCGCCGCGCGGACGGCCAGCCGGTTACCAAGACAGCGCCGATTCGCTTACGGCCAGCCGCTGGTGACACCCGAAACTGGCCAGGACCAGGTCAGCTCGGACGCGGGAGCGGAGCCGCGGTTGAGCTACGGAGCTGAAGGCCCTGAGGGCGGCACGGTCAGCTCTTGAGTGCTTCCTGCAGCTCGCTGGTGAGTTCGTCGGTCGTGGCCTCTACCGAGTGCTTCACGACTTTAGCGGCCAGGGTGAGCGCTTGGTCTACTCCTGCTTCGATGGTGGGCTCGCCAACCGCAATGAGCCCGGCATGGTTAGCTTTAAGGTGCTCAGCCGCCTCGTGGAGTTCCCTGCGGGGCAGCGTCCCGCCGCCGAACCACTCGGGGATGACGCGGAGGTGCGGGCTGTCCATCCGCTCGAGGACGTGTGGCCGGCCGTCCTCCTTGTCGATCACGGCCGCGTCGAACTGGCCGATCATTCCCGTCTTGTGCAGCCGCTCGATGGCGTCCAGGTCCGCTAGTGCGCGTTCGACAGTCTCGTACGCTGCGGCGTAGACGATCAGCTGTCGCTTCTCAGCCATGGCATCTCCTCGGTCGGGTAGCGGATATTGCCCGGTGACCCAACTGTCCGGCATCCGGGCACAGACAGCATCATCCCCTCCGGATGAACGCCACTTGGGGCCGCCGGGCCGCCGCCGGGCACACGCGTATCGCTGGGGGAATGGAAGGGCGGGATCCGGGTAGCAAGCCCTCGATCGTCACCGGATGGCAGCTTGAAAGGACAGACCATGGGGCTTTTCCGCAGCACGCCGCGGCACGCACGCGCCGGACGGAAGCCAACCCAGGCGGAACGGCGGGCCGCTGAGCGCACCGCGCAGGCGGAGGCCAGGCTGGAGCAGACTGAGCAGCGGATTCACGATCTCGCCGATGAAGTGCGCGGTGAGCTGAAGGATCCGGTCCGCCGGTAGCGGCTGGTCAGCTCCAGCGGCAGTCCCGGCCATTGTTCGAATGGCCCGCGAACTTCTGTGCTGAGTGACTCCCGGAAAGTGGATCTCGCGCGGCGGAATCTATCTCGCTGGCGGTGTTCTCCCGGGTGGCAGGTCTAGGCGGCTGGGAAACCGTCCGCCGCACGGTAACGGCGAAAGTGCTCCGGGCGGCTTTCCATTGCGTGGCCATCATGCCTTCCTGGGCTGGCCTAAGGCACGATCAGGATGGGTACCGGGGGGTGGCGGCCCAAGCCGACCGCGACGGAACCGGCCACGCGGTGGATCGGCGAGGATGAGCTCCCGACGACGATCATGACAAATTCACCGGGGTTGGCCTTGCCGATATCCGCGGCTACCGTGCCCAGCTCCTCGCCGATGTTGCCGTGGCGCCGCTCGAAATCCCAGGGCACCCCGCGGTCGCGCAGCTGGTCGGCGGCCTGAGCGCGAAGCTCTTGCTCGATCTGGTCGAAGCCGGGTTCCGTTTCGGCCGCCGCGACCGGTGCCTCAATGACGATGCCGCTCAGGTGAGCTACGTACACGACGGCGACCCGGCCGGTCCGGCCCTGCAGCAGCAAGGCTGCGGCGTCGAGCGCCCGGCTGGCGGGTGGCGAACCGTCATATCCGACTACTAGATGCAGCAGGGGAGTGGGTGATGAGGAAGCGGTCATAGTGTAAAGGATACCCTTTGTCGGATTAGTAAGGGGTTGATCATCAAGGTGTCGGGGATATGAGTTCCGGGCGCCTGATGCAAAGGTTGCTAAACGGGCGGGCGGATTTGCCAACAACATCAGGCATCTTCCGCTTCCGGTCCGCTCGGAGTAGCCTCCCATGGCAGAGCAAGAATCAACATCATCGTTAGTGGGGGGCAATGAATCTCAAATTCAGGCTCGCGGCTCTGGCCATGGCGGCCGGCACCGGCGTGCTCGTGCTGGGAGGCGTCCCGGCAATGGCGAGCACCAGCAAGGCGATCACCGGCCCGGAGATCGCCTACGGCGCCATTTACGGTAAACCTGCGACGGCGAACAATCCCGTCATCCCCTTGTCCTGGCGGGGGCTGGTGAACACTCGCGGCGTTTTCTCGCCTAACGGTCCCGCGCCGAAGAAGGGCCAGCGGTTCACGTTTAAGACGCGGGCCGGAAAGCTGACGGTAAGGGTCACCGCCGCGCCGATCAGCAGCCAGTACATCAACCTGAAGGCCTGCCACTTCTCCTTCTCGACCAATCTCGTTTTCTCCGTGGTGGGCAGCAGGAGCACCGGCAGGTTCGCTCGGACTTCGGGTCCGGGCGCCGTGCAGGTCTACTTTGCCGGGTACGGGCCGAGGTATAAGTCGGGCCCGAAGAAGGGCCAGTGCAACACCAGCCCCAACGCGCCAGAACGGGCGAAGGGCGCCGTGGCCACCTTCCTGCTGAGCGCGGTGCTCAAGCTGTAGCGGCCATCGCCTCCCGGCGGCAGGCCAGGCTCTCTCTCCTGACCCGAAGGGGAGCCTGGCCTGCCGTCACTGACCCGAACACGCCTCACGCCCGCCACGCGATCAGAGACGGACCGCCGGCTCGGTAACCTGGAGGTCATGGCACGTGACGAGCGCAGCGTGACCCCGCAGAGCGAGGACTTCTCAGCCTGGTACAACGACGTGGTCTTCCGCGCCGAGCTGGTGGACCGGGGACCGGTCCGCGGCAGCATGGTGATCAGGCCGTACGGGTACCGGATCTGGGAGTTGCTGCAGGCGGACCTGGACGGGCGGATCAAGGCCACCGGGCACCAGAACGCTTATTTCCCGCTGCTCATCCCGCAGAGCTACATGCAGCGCGAGGCCGAGCATGTCGAGGGGTTCGCGCCGGAGCTCTTCACGGTCACCCACGCCGGGGGCAAGGAACTGGAGGAGCCACTGGTCATCCGGCCGACGTCGGAAACGATCATCGGCGAGATGATGGCCAAGTGGATTAGCTCGCACCGGGACCTGCCGCTGCTGCTGAATCAGTGGGCCAACGTGCTCCGGTGGGAGCTGCGGCCCCGGATGTTCCTGCGCACCAGCGAGTTCCTCTGGCAGGAAGGCCACACCGCGCACGCCACCGCGGCCGACGCGATCGCCGAGACGATGCTGGCGCTGGGCTTCTACCAGGACCTGGCCGTGGGCCCCGCGGCGCTGGCCACCGTGCCGGGCGAGAAGACGCCAGACGAGCGGTTCGCCGGGGCCGAGCGCACCTTCACGATCGAGGCCATGATGCGAGACGGACGCGCCTTGCAGGCGGGCACCTCGCACTTCATGGGGACCAACTTCGCGGCGGCCTTCGGGATCAGCTATACCGGCGAGAGCGGCACGGCCGAGCTGTGCCATACCACTTCCTGGGGAATGAGCACCAGGATGATCGGCGGCCTGGTCATGACCCACGGTGACGACAAGGGCCTGGTGCTGCCGCCGGCCTTGGCGCCCTACCAGGTGGTGATCGTCCCGATCGGACGCGGGGAGCAGGCCCGGGTAACGTCGTCGGCGGCTACCGAGTTGGCCGCTGCCCTGCAGCGCGCGGGTATCCGGACGCATGTGGATGACCGGCCGCAGGTCTCGCCTGGTTTCAAGTTCAACGACTGGGAGATGCGCGGCGTGCCGATCCGGCTCGAGCTCGGCCCGCGGGACCTGGCCGGCGGAACCGCGTTGATGTCCCGCCGCCTGAATTACCGGCAACCGGACGCGGCCAAGGAAGCGATCCCGCTCGATACAGCGCCGGACCTGCTGACTGCCGAGCTTGCCGCCTTCCAGGCCATGCTCGTCCGGCGGGCCGCCGACTTCCGCGACGAGCACACCGCCGTCGTCAATTCCTGGCCCGAGTTCACCGCCGCCGTGGCGGTCGGCTGGGCGCTGGCCCTGCACTGCGGCGGGCAGGCTTGTGACGAGGAGATCAAGGCCGAGACCACGGCCACTCCCCGCTGCATCCCGCTGGCCGGCGAGCCCGAGCAGGGCCCCTGCGTCCGCTGCGGCAAGCCGTCCGCCTACGGCAAGCGGGTCATCTTCGCCCGCGCCTACTGAGGCCGGCGCCGCGGCCCAGGAACGCAGCCAGCGTCATCACCGCCGCGCAATGGCGGGATCGGGCCAGCGGGGATGGCCCGATCCGGCAGAATGACCGCATGGATATCGGGTTGCGCGGCCGGGTGTACTTCGTGACCGGCGGCAGCCGGGGCCTCGGGTTCGCCGCGGCCCGGGCCCTGGTGGCTGACGGCGCTCGGGTGGTGGTCGCCGCGCCTCACGAGGCGACGGCGACGGCGGCCGCTGCGCGGCTGGCGCAGGATGCCGCCGCGGCTGATGACGTTACGTGGGCGGTCGTGGATAATGCCGACCCGGACGCTCCCGGCCGCCTGATCGCGGCCGCCCGGGACCGCTTCGGCCGCCTGGATGGCGCGCTGATCAGCGTGGGCGGAACGCCTGCGGGGACGGTAGCGGCGACCACCGACGAGGCGTGGCGGGTCGCGTTCGAGAGCGTCTTTCTCGGTGCCGTCCGGCTGGCCCGGGTCCTGGCGGCTGACCTGGACGGCCAGGACCGCGACCGCGGCGGCCCGGGGGCGGTGACCGGAACCGGCGGCTCGATCGCCTTCGTGCTGGCCTCCTCGGTGCGCGTGCCGCTCGCGGAGCTTGCCATCTCCAACGGGCTTTTCCCTGGTCTGGCTGGTGTGGTCAAGACGCTTGCCGACGAGTTCGGCCCATCCGGCGTCCGGCTGAACGGGCTGCTGCCCGTCAGGGTGGCCACCGACCGGGTCCGCCAGCTTGACGCGCTCCGCGGCGATCCCGACGAAGTACGGGCCCGGATATCTCAGCAGATCCCGCTGCGCAGGTACGGGGAGCCCGAGGAGTTCGGGCGAGTGGCCGCGTTCCTGCTTTCTCCGGCGGCGTCCTTCGTCACGGGTTCGATGATCCCCGTGGACGGCGGCGCCATCCGCTCGATCTGAGCGTCACGGATCACGACCCCGGGCCGCGTCGCCGCGCCCGCCGGGCGGCCGCTGATGCGTACGACCTGGGGCCGCCGCAAGCTGGATTCAGCTCAGCGCCTTCTTGACTGTGTCGTCTTGCTCTTTAAGCCACGCCGCCACGCGTGCGAAAGCCTTGGCCCGGCTCTCTTTATCCAGCCCCGCCAGTCCTGTCAGCGCCGCCAGCACCACGACGACGAAGGCCGCCCGCTCGTAGAAGCGGCGGCTCCGCATCATGTGATAGAGCAAACCCAGGCCGAGCACGCGGACGGCCATCTGATGATCGCCGTCCGGCTTCGGTCCCCGCGGTGCGGATCCACCGCTGGCCGCCGGGTCCAGGGCTTGTGGCGGTCGGCGCGGACCCTGCCTTGATGTTGTCATCTCGTTTCCCTCATCCCGGTCCACTGGATCAGCTCGGTGGGCCCGTACACCAGGATGGCCCAAGGTGCCCCGGGCCGTCATCACCCGTCGCGGATTACTGGCGGCGGGTCAACCGCGAACGGCGGCACGGGCAGACCGCACGCGGGCGCCAGGGTGATCCGTTAGACCGGCGAGCCTGCGCGCTCCTCGCGCTCGGCGTGGCCGGCCGGCCGGGCGGCCGCCCCGGCTCGGCGGGCCGGGCGGTCCGGCCACCGGGGTGTGGCCGCCTCGGCCTGCCCGGCGCGAGCGACCGGCCGCCGCCGTGGCTGCTCGGTCATGGCGTGCTGGCAGCGGAACTGGCAGTGCACGCAGCCGCCGGCCACCGCTCGTCTGCGGCGGATCGAGCCGACCGCCGCGAATGCGAGCGCTGCGGCTACCGCCGCGCCTCCCGCGGCCGCGGTGACCGCGATGATCAGGGCGGCCGTGCCGAAGAAGTGGCCGGGGAAGAGATGAGCGCCCGCCCGGCCGAGTATCACCAGCACAACCAGGACGATGGCCGCCATCCTGATCGCAGGCCGGGCGTAGCAGACCATCGTTCAGCCTCTTTTCGTGCCGCCGAGGTTGGGCCGTGCGCCATTGCCGTATAGTTCCTGGATCCCTCAGCGAACGCGAAAAGTCAAGACCCTGCGTCAGCCGGACGTGCGCGCAGCGTGATCAAGGCGAGCAGCCCGGCGGCCAGCGCCAGCGCCGCCGACAGGTAGAGCGCGGCCTGCAGCCCGTCGTGGAACGCCGCGTAGGCGGCCCCGATGACCTCGTTGACGAGTTGGCCGAAGCCCGCATAGCCAGCGGTGTTCTTCGGGATCGCGCCCGTCTCGATGGCGTTGATGACCAGGCCCTGGAAGCTGGCCGGGACGCCGAGATGGTTCATCTGCGTGACCAGGCTGGCGTGCAGCTGCGAGTACACGAGCGAGCCCAGGATCGCCACCCCGGTGACCGCGCCGATCTCCCGGCTGGTGTTGGTCGACGACGCGGCCATGCCGGACCGCTCGGCCGGCACGGCGTTCAGTACGGACGAGGTGACGGGGACGAGGGTCGTGCCGATGCCGATGCCAGCCAGCGCGAGCGCGATGATCAGCGGCCCGTAGGACGGGGCGGGCTTGAGGAAGCCCCCGGCCAATAGCAGCCCGGCGGCCAGCAGCAGGCAGCCGATCGTGATCGACCAGCGCGGCCCGACCACGGCCGTCCAGCGGCCGGCCAGCAGCGACGAGATGATCATCAGCACCGTCATCGGCAGGAACACCAGGGCCAGCTTGTAGCCGGAGAGCGCCACCACCTCGACCAGGTACAGCGCCGTGAAGAAGAAGATGGCGAAGGTCGCGAAATAGGTGCAGAACGCGGCGATGTTAGCCGTCGTGAACTGCGGCACGCGCAGGAAGCGCAGGTCGAGCAGCGGGTGCGGGGCGCGGCGCTCCTGCAGGACGAAGCCCGCGGCCAGCACCGCGCTGACGCACAGCAGGGCGATGACGATCGGGGAGCCGAACCCGGCCGACTCCGAGTCGATGATCGCGTAGACGAATGCGGCCAGGGCCCCCGCCCCCAGCAGGGTGCCGGCCGTGTCCACCCGCGCCGCGGTCGGGTCGGAGCTCTCGGGCAGGATGACCGCCGCGACGGCCAGGACGGCCAGGCCGAGCACCAGGTTGAACCAGAAGATGGCCCGCCAGCTCCACAGCCCGGTCAGCACGCCGCCGATAACCGGCCCCATGGCCAGCGCGAAGCCTGAGGTGCCGGCCCACACGCCGATCGCCCGGCTCCGGGCCCTGGCGTCCGGATACAGGTGGCGGAGCATCGACAAGGTGCCCGGCTCGCTGGCCGCCGCGCCCAGGCCCATCACCGCCCGGCCGGCGATCAGGACCTGGACGTTCGGGGCCAGCGCGGACAGGACCGAGCCGGCGCAGAACACGCCCGTGCCGGTCAGCATGACCTTCTTGCGGCCGAGCTCGTCCCCGATCATCCCGCAGGCCAGCATGATGCTGGCGAAGGTGAGGGCGTACGCGCCCACCACCCATTGCAGGTCCGCGATGCCCGCCTGCAGGCTCGTCTGGATGTCGCCGAGCGCCACGCTGACCACGGTGTTGTCCAGGAAGGTCAGGAACAGCAGCGTGCACAGTGTCGCGAGCGCCATCCACTGGCCGCCGCGGGCCACCGTCCCCCGATCGCCGGATACGGCCCCGGCCTGGCGGGCCAACCGAGCGGCCCTGCCTCAGCCGGCCGAGCTGCACGCGGCGGGCACCGAGCCGCCGGGTATCAGCTTGAACAGGCCGCACAGGCTGGCGTCGCCGACCTTCCAGGTCCCGTCCTGGTACACCGAGGTGCCCTTCTGCCCGCTCAGCAAGGCGGTGTTGCCGGACACGATGTTGTAGGTCACGGTCGCGCCGGTGGCGGACGTCACCGTCACGGCCGTGACCTTGGCCCCGATCCCGTTGGCCAGGGGCAGCTTGCTGAACGCGGTGATGGCCGGGGCGAAGACGGTCCCGTTCTGCAGCAGGGCCACTCGCTGCGCGGTCGGAGTGCTGGCGTCGAAGAACTTCTCCCAGTTCGCGGTGATCTGCGCCGCGGCGGACACGGTGGGCGAGGCCGCGGCGGACACGGTAGGCGAGGCCGCGGCGGAGGAAGGAGCTGACGAGCCTGACGACGAGCTGGAACTGCAGGCGGCAACCGTTACCGCGAGGACCAGGGCCAGCGCCGGAGCCAGGATGATCCGGCGAGCCACGAGTGGGTATCGCATTGCGCGTCCTTATCTCGGTCGGATGTAGTACTGAGGGCGGCCAGAGGCGCGGGTCGAAGTCTGCGTGCTGACTGAGAGTCTGCCCTGAATGCCTGCTTAGCGGCCGCTATCGACCCGCGGGTGCCCGACGCATGCGTCAGGGTAGCCGGGCGCCCGGCCGCGCCAGCTCCCGCCGCGCCGGCTAAGGCCCGGTTACCAGCGGAAGTGCACGAAGAGGCGGCCGAAGTTCTTCGAGTCCTTCTCCAGCCGGTGGTACTGGGCCTTGATGTCTTTCCGCTCGAGAAACCGCAGTACGTGCTTCTTGAGCTGTCCCGAGCCCTTGCCCGGGATGATCTCGACCAGCGGCGCCTTCTTCGCCACCGCCTCGTCGATGATGGCCTGCAGCGCGCGGTCGATGTCCTGCCCGCGGTTGTAGATGTCGTGCAGGTCAAGCTTTAGCTTCATGATCACCGCTCATCGCGTCGGCTGGGACCATGGCGAGGATGGCCGTGACCGTGTCTTCGAGGTCGCCGGCAGGCATCACGGTAACGGCCCGCTCGTCGGGCTGGGGTGGTTCGAGGATGTCGAATTGGCTGCCGGCCAGCTGGCTGGGGAAGAAATGATCGTGGCGGACGGCCAGCCGCCTGGCGATCTCGTCGGGATCTGCGCTCAGGAAGATCATCCGCGCCTCGGGTCTCCCGTCGAGCAGCATGTCGCGGTAGGAGCGCTTGAGCGCGGAGCAGGTCATCACGGCCGGCTCGCGCCGCGCGATGCGCTCGTCCATCCAGGCCCCGATGGCCTGCAGCCACGGCCAGCGGTCCGCGTCGGTCAGCGGGATGCCGGCCCGCATCTTGGCCACGTTCGAGGCCGGGTGGAACGTGTCCGCGTCGGCAAACCGCCAGTGCAGGCGCCCGGCGACCAGCGCGCCCACCGTCGTCTTGCCGCTGCCCGACACACCGGCCACGATCAGGATCATCTCGCTGGTGAGTCTACTCGCGGCGTCGCAGCCGACCTCGGGGCGGCTTGATGCTCGCTGAGAGTACCGGGTGGATACTCTCGCCATGCCTGTCACGAGACCCCGCCACTGGGTGAGATGGCTCCTGCTGGCCGCCGGCGTCGTCGTCGTCCTCGCCGCGGCGGGGCCGTTCGTCTATATCCGCTTCTTCAACGGCAGCACGCCGGCTGCGCTGTCGCTGTCACCCAGCTCATCCGGCTCGGCCGTTCACGGCTGGCCAGTCCGGCGGGTACCGCCGGGTGCACGGCGCGGTGCCCTCGCGGCCAGCGGGCCGGTCGCCGGGACCTGGCCGCCGGGCCGGGCTCCGTCCTCGGTACCGCGGTGGAGCTGATCGCCAAACGGCAGCCGTGGGCCGCCTCGGCGATCTGGCCGGACCGTACGAGGCCGGGACCACGGGCGCGGTCCTCCGGGTGGCCGAGTTCCTGACCGCGGGCGCGCTGGCCAGCGCGGTGCTCGGCGGGAAGAGCCGGGCGGTCTTCGCACTGTCGGGCGCATCGCTGGTCGCCGCCTCGGCCCTGACCCGGTTCGGGATCTTCCAGGCGGGCCGGGCGTCGGCCCGGGATCCCAAGTACACCATCGTCCCGCAACGCCGCCGTCGCGGCGGGGAATGAACTGGCGCCTGCCGGTGTTGCCGGATATAGTCGCTTCCAGGTGATGTTTCTCCGCTCCGTCAGCTGACGTTGAGCAATTAACGAGAGTCTCCCGGCGGGTCGCCCGCTATTTCCGAAGGACTCATCTGCCCAGGTAGCGCACACGGCATCGGCCTATCCAACTAGGCCTGGCACCGCATCCATGATCTGGCGCCCACTGCGCCATTGATCGTTTTCCGCATGCGCTAATTCAGCGCGCGCAGCGCTCGTTTCCCCGAAAGGAAATCCACTTTATGACAGCAACAATCCAGGAATCCGCGGCGCCGTCGCGCGCCAGCCAGCCGCCGCAGACCGTCCCGGTCACCGGCATCATCGACCTCGGCGACGGGCACGCCCTGGTGCGCACTTCCGGCTACCGGGCCAGCCCGGCCGACGTCTACGTGTCGGCCGGCCAGATCCGCCAATACGGGCTCCGTAAGGGCGACCACATCGAAGGAACGGCCCGGGCCTCGGCCGGCGGCCGGGCCAAGTACCGTCCCCTGGCCGGCGTGGACACGGTGAACGGGATGCCGCCCGAGCTCGCCCGGTCCCGCCCGCACTTTGACGACCTGACCCCGCTGTATCCCGACCAGCGCCTCCGGCTGGAAGACGGCGATCCGTCCGACACGGCGCGGATCATCGACCTGATCGCCCCGATCGGCAAGGGCCAGCGCGGCCTCATCGTATCCGCGCCGAAGGCCGGCAAGACCATGATCCTGCAGGCCATCGCCGCCTCGATCGCGAACAGCCAGCCCGAGGTGGAGCTGATGATGGTGCTGGTCGGCGAGCGGCCCGAAGAGGTCACCGACCTGCGCCGCTCGGTCCGCGGCGAGGTCATCTTCTCCACCTTCGACCAGTCCCCCGAAGACCACATCAGGGTCGCCGAGCTGGCCATCGAACGCGCCAAGCGGCTGGTCGAGATGGGCCGCGACGTGGTCGTGCTGCTCGATTCCATCACCCGGCTCGGCCGCGCCTACAACCTGGCTGCCCCGGCCAGCAGCCGGACCCTGGCGGGCGGGGTCGCCGCCTCGGCGCTCCTGCCGCCCCGCCAGTTCCTCGGCGCCGCCCGGAACATCGAGGGCGGCGGATCGCTCACCATCGTGTCCACCGCCCTGGTCGACACCGGCTCGCGCCTGGACGACGTGCTGTTCGAGGAGTTCAAGGGCACCGGCAACATGGAGCTGCGGCTGCGCCGCGAGCTCGCCGAGAAGCGGATCTTCCCGGCCATCGACCCGATGCCGTCCGGCACCCGCCGCGACGAGCTGCTGATGCCCGCCGATGAATACCGGGCCGCGGGCCAGCTGCGCCGCGCGCTCGGTGCCCTCGACTCCCAGCAGGCTCTCGAGCTGCTGCTGGCCAAGACCCACCAGACCGCCACCAACGCCGAGTTCCTCGCCCAGATCCAGCGCTCAGCCTGACCCGAGGCGGCCAGCTCATCCAGCGCCGGAGCCGCCGCGAGCAGAGGCCGGCCAGCGATGTTCTCGGCCAGATGGCCGGGGTCGGAGGTACCGGGGATCAGCAGCGTATGGGGGTGGTGCCCGAGCAGCCACGCCAGCGCTACCTGCGCCGGGGTAGCGTCCGAGTCTGCTGCGATGGCGGCGATGACCGGGTTGCCGGTCACCTTCGGCCGGCCCGGGAACGCGGAGCCGAGCGGGAAGAACGGAACCCAGGCGATGTCGTGCTCGCGGCACAGTGCAAGTACGGGCTCCGCCAAGCGGTCAAGGACGCTGTAGGAGTTCTGCACGCACGCGATGCCGGCCGGCCGCGCCTGCCGGACCTGGCTGGCCGAGACGCTCGACAAGCCGATGGCGCCGATCTTTCCCGCCTCTCGCAGCGCGGACAGCTCGGCGAGCTGATCGTCGAGGCTGACCTGCTGGTCGCCCTCGGCGACCAGCCCGGGCCGGGCATCAAGACGCCGCAGGTTGACCACACTCACCTGCTCCACGCCGAGCGTGGCCAGGTTGACCTCGACCTGCTCGCGCAGCTGTTCCGGTCGCTGCGCTGGGACGAGCCCGCCGTCCGCGGTCCTGACCGCGCCAACCTTGCTGACCAGGACCAGCTCCTCCGGGTAGGGCGCCAGCGCATCGCGAATCACCGCGTTGACCGAGCCGTAGAAGTGGGCGGTGTCGATGTGATTGACTCCTGCCGCGGCTGCCTGCCGCAAGACGGCCAGCGCCGCGTCCGGCCCCTCGGCTCGTCGCTCCAGCTGCATTGCCCCGAACCCGATCCGGGCGACGGTGCGGCCGGCCAGCTCCGCAGTGCCACCTGGCCTAAGCGCGGGGCCGCCTGGCCTAAGCGCGGGGCCGCCTGGCCCAGGCGCGGGGGTGCTCGTGGTCTGTCCGGTGGCCGTCATCGGTGGTTCTCCGTCCGTGGCATAGTGGGCCATGAAACCGGAGGAACCTCCGGTAGTGCCAGCGTACCAAGAACCGGAGGATCCTCCGCATAATGCCGTCCCGCGATCGTCCCCGGCGCCTGCGCGCAGACACCTGGAGCGCATGCTCGACCTGCTGATGGACGCCATCCGCAGGCCCCACAATTATCGTGGACCGAAGCACGGCCGACAGCAGGGGCTTTGACCCGCGAAAAGCAGACCGGGCAAGCTGGGTCGGCGCAATGCGGGAACAGCGGACCGGAAGAGGCGGTGGCAGGTGAGAACCTGGCAGGCTGAGGTCATCCGGCGCGTGGCGCACCCCGGGCGCGGGTTTACCCAGGGCCTGATCGCGGACGGCGAGCGGGTATGGGAATCCACCGGCCGGTACGGCGGCTCGGCACTATGCCGGTACCAGCTGGGCGCGGGCCAGGCCGAGCAGCGCGCCGAGGTGCCGGCGGAGTTCTTCGCCGAGGGCATCTGCCGGGCGGGCGAGGTCATCTGGCAGCTCACCTGGCAGGAACGGGTCGCGCTGAAATGGGATCCCGCCAGCTTGGAGCTGATCGAGCGGGTGCCCTACAACCGGGAAGGCTGGGGCCTGTGCGCCGCCGATGGTTACCTGATGACCAGCGACGGGAGCAGCGAGCTGGTCCGCCGCGACCCGCTGGACCTGCGGCCGCAAGCGGTCATCTACGTCCGCTGCGCCGGGCGCCCGCGTGCCGGGCCTGAACGATCTGGCCTGGTCGGCGGGCACGATCTGGGCCAACGTGGCAGGCACGTACTACCTGGCCGGGATCGACCCGGACACCGGGGAGGTCACCGATATCGTCAACGCCCGCCCGGCCTGGGAACGGCACCTGGCCGACCCGCAGGCCATCATGAATGGCATCGCCGCCCTCACCGCCTCACGAGAGTTCCTGCTCACCGGCAAAGGCTGGCGGTCCATCCGCCACGTCCGGCTGAAGCCGACCCGGGAGAAAGCCGCCCTCGACCGCATCCTCTCCGGCCTGAGCCGCTAGCCCGGACCCACCACCCTGACCCCGCTACCCCGCCCAACCACCAACCAGCCCAACCACCAACCAGCCCAACCCAACCCTCACCACTGCCCCACCCGCACCATCCCTTGTCCCCCGCGCGGCCCGGCCCCGGGGCCGCGAGCCAATGAGAGTGGCTCCGTACCCAGAAGAGTGCGTACAGAGCAGCAACCATTGGTAAGTGACCCGGGACGGAAGAGGAACCTGGGGCAGGCGGGGAGGCGGGTTCCTGAGCTACGATGACGCGACGTCGAGCGAGGCACCCCCGGCAGCCCGTTAACCCCTGGCCTTCGCCAGCCCCCTGCTGACCTTGCTGCCGACCACGGTGATCCCCGGCCCTCGCCGGAGGACGGGGCCTCGCCGGAGGACGGGCCGCAGCGGCTTGTCCAGGTAACCGCCGTCAGCTAGGCCCGCCAGCCGCTCGAACACGTTGCGGGCGCCGAAGTCGCCGGTCAGGGCCCAGGACACGCCCGCCGCCGCGAGGTACAGCGGGATCATCGCCACCCCGCCGCACCAGGCGAACTGGGTGGCGTGCCGCGCCTCGTGCCGGAACAGCCCCGAGCCCGGGTTGATGGCCTCCCCGCGGGTGACGATCACGTTGCCCAGGCAGAACGCGGGCGCGGGCGGCACGGGTAGCCGGTACCCGGTACCGGTGAACAGGCCGTCCGCGCTGCGGGCGACCTTGGCGCGGCCGAGGGCGGCGACGCCGAGCCCGGTCAGGGTCGAGCCGTTGACCAGGTTGACCACCTGCCGGATCCGCCGCCGGGGACGCGTCGCCGCGCGGCCGGCCCGTGCCGGGTCAGGACTCAGGGGTGTGCCCGTTCAGTCCCGGGCCGTCCGGCTCGGCCATGGCCGCCGGCATCGACCAGGGCTGCGCGTTGGCCGCCACCGGCAGGTGGAGCTGCTCCTGGCTGTGCTCGCGGTGCGCGCGGGCCGCGGCCGTGTGGTAGTCGGCCAGCTCAGTCATGAACGACTCATCCGCATAGGGCGTGCCGTCTACCAGCGGGCCGCGCGTGTGCTCCAGCACGGCGAGGACATCCTCGCCGCTGAGCGTCTTGTACTTCTCCAGCGCGTGCGCGAGGGCCAGCACCTGCTTGCGGTTCTCCCTGAGGATCTCCTCGACCTGGCGGAGCAGCGCGGCCAGCGTGTCCTCGATCCGGTCCGCGAGCGCGTTCCGGACCTGGGCTTCGGGGTCCTGGCCTTTCTTCAGGGTGCCGCCGCGCCCGCCGCCGGGCGAGCCGACCTCGAGCCGCTTGGCGGTCGAGTACGAGGACACCGTGGTGCCCATGCCCCAGAAGCCCTCCATGAACGACGCGACCGTGGTCGCGGACTCCAGGTCACCCGAGACGCCGGAGGAGCTGTCCTCCTCGAAGAACATCCGCTCGCCGGCCAGCGAGGCCAGCGACACCAGGATGTCGGTCTCGTACTCGCTGCGCCACCTGGTGAACTGGTCCTCGGGCGGGATGCTGGCCACCATGCCGAGGTAGTCGCCGCCCTTCTCGATCGTGGCCAGGTCGATTTCCATGTGCTGCCGGGTGCGGTAGGCGACCAGTGCGTGGCAGGCCTCATGGACCGCGACCGCGTGCCGCTCGCGCTCGATGTACTCCACGTCCTCGGGCGGCCCGAGCTCCTTGAGCTGCTTGGCCCTGATCACGTCGGGCCAGGTGATGACGTCGTGGCCGTTCCTGATCGCGGTGATCAGCGACTCGTTGACCAGGTCCTTGATGGTGGCGCCGGTCGCGTACGGGGTGATCGTGGCCAGCTTGTCCATCTGCTCGGCGGTGAGCTCGTGCTTGACCTTGGCGAAGTACCCCTCGTAGGTGCGGATGCGGCCCTCCTTGGAGGGGTAGCCGACCTTGTAGATGCGGTCGATCCGGCCCGGGCGCAGCAGCGCCTCGTCCAGCGCCGACGGCATGTTGGTGGCCATCATGACCAGGATCCGGTACTTGGGCGGCGGCTTGGGCCGCATCCCGAAGATCCGCCGCACGTACCGGTTGACCAGGCCGCGCGGCTTCTTCAGCCCCGACAGCTCGGTGAGCAGCGCCTGCAGCGTGCCCATGCCGCCGCCGCCGCCGTTCATCATGCCGCCGACCATCTGCTTGCTGCGCCGCGTATCCGGCTCATCCACCAGGTCGGAGGCCATGGCCTGCTGGAGCACCCGCCACTGGGTGTCGGTGGACAGGTAGGAGAATCCGTGGCAGCCTGCGGACGCGAACGGCGCCGGGGAGGCCGTCCCCGGGCCGCCGCCGGGCCCGCCGGTGGTCAGCTGGCCGCGGTTGCCCAGCGAGTCGGCCTCGTCGAAGAAGACGATCACCCCGCCGTACCGCAGCGCGAGCCGCCGCAGCTTACGGAACAGAGATTTCACCTTGAGGATGCCGACGCCCATGAACATGTTGATGAACGCCCCGGGGTCGACGAACACGTAGGGCTTCCCGGTCTCGCCCGCGACGGCCTCGGCCATCAGCGTCTTGCCCGTCCCCGGCGGTCCCCATAGCAGCAGGCCCCCGGGGACGTAGCCGCCCTTCTCCTCGACCAGCTCGGGGTTCTCCAGGAAGATGATGTTTTCCTTGACCCGTTCGAGCACGTGGTCCTGGCCCCAGACGTCGGAGAACCTGGTCTTGATGTCGTCGGGGAAGTACACGTCCACCCCGCCCCGGGACAGGAAGTAGAAGAGCGCGACGAACTGCAGGACCACGAACAGCAGCGTCAGCGCGACCTGGAGCGCGAACGGCAGGACGTGCCAGATGATCTGCGGCAGGCGCAACAGGGCCACGACGGGGGTGGTGTGGATGACCTTGCCGACCACCACGGCCAGCACGGCGATCCAGAACACCCAGGCCAGGATCCGCGAGATGCGGAACCTCGTCCAGTCCGACATCCGGCGGTGAGTGGCCCGGTCGAAGCCGCCGAAGACCGCCACGGTCCAGAACCGGTGGTAGGCCGCCGAGTGCTCGCTGATCAGGAAGTGGAGCTGACGGATCACCTCCAGGCCGAACAGGACGAACACCCACCAGCCCGTGTGGAGCTCGATCTTCACCGCGTCCGAGAACCCCACCAGGGGATTGTCGGCCATCACCGACCAGACCAGGATGAACCAGATCGCCACCAGCAGGATCAGGAACTTGATCCGGTCCCACAAGGGCAGCCGTTTGCGGGTCTGCCGGTCCTCGTCCCGCGGCCGCCCGCCAGGCGGCATTCCGGTGGCGGTGCGAGCCTCAATCATGACGAGCTCCTGACGGTGAACGACGACATCACTTGGTTGATCTCGGTCTGGTCGCTGTTGTAACAGCTGGTGGTGCAGTGCAGCAGGAGGAAATAGACGGTGGTCTGGTCGGCGTTCGTGAGCGCGACCTGATCAAAGGTGTCAGTCGAGCCGGAAAGGGTGTAGCTGAAGGTCTCGCGCACCCCGTGTACGCCCTGGCCGAGCGTGAGCACCTGGTCCCGGCTCTGCGTGAAATTGGTCAGCGGGTAACCCTGCGGGACGTTCTGCCTGGCGGTCGACGTGACGGGCAGGAGAAAATCCCGCAGGCTGTCGTAGGACAGCGCCTGGCTGGCAGTCGAGCTGAGCGTGCCGATCTCGGCGAACACGAACGGGTGAGCGTCGCCGAAAGACAGGAAATCGTTGGCCGTGGGGTCGCCGCCGGCCTCGTACGCGACCGACCATCCGGCTGAGCCGCCGAGATCTTCCTGCATCGCGTGGTTAAGCGCCGATGCCCCGATCTGGTGCCAGTTTTCCGGGACCTTGAAGTAGGTGCTCTCACTGGAATTCGCCACGTACGTGTACTGCGGCGCCGCGCATCCGGACAGGGTGACCCCGAGCAGGATCGCGCATCCCCCAACGAGGCCCGTTACCACGCGGTGGGCCATGCTCGCCAAGAGGTGCGACCTCCACGCAGGGACTACATGCTGCCGATTAGGGCGTCTTCATCCGCAATGGTACAGGCCTCGAGCACGGTGCGGTCGGCCGAGACCAGGCCGGTTGCGGGTATGAAGTTCAGTGCCCTGCGGGCCCGCGGGGCAAACCGGCCGCGGTGCCCGGCACCCGGCCGGACGTTAGGGTCGGGCCATGAATGTCATCCGCAGCATCGGCTTGTTCGTCGCCGCAGGCCTGGCTGAGATCGGCGGCGGCTACCTGATCTGGCGGTGGCTGCGTGAGGGCGCGTCCTGGCCGGCCGGCCTGGCGGGCGCGATCATCCTGGTCGGGTACGGGGTCATCCCGACCCTGCAGCCCACCGCCGACTTCGGCCGGGTGTACGCCGCCTACGGCGGCGTTTTCGTGATCATGAGCCTGCTGTGGGGCTGGGGGTTCGACGGCCGCCGCCCGGACAGGTTCGACTGGCTGGGCGCCGCGGTGGTCGCGGTCGGCGTCGCGGTGATCTTCTTCAGCCCGCGGCGCGCCTGATGACCGCGACCCCCGGGTGGTTACGGCCTGACCAGTTCCTCGTGCTCCGGGGTGTCTTGCTCCGGGGAGTCCTGCCGGACGACGGCGCCGTGCTCGTCGTACACGTACCGGCCGCCCCGCAGCAGCGAGGCCAGCGCCGCGACCAGGCAGCACGCGATGGCGAAGTCGAACGCGATGTCCAGGCCGTGCTGGAACGACGCCGAGATGAGCGACGGGAAGAACGTGTGCCCGGTGAGGTAGGCGGCGTGGCTGGGCGGCAGCTTGGCCAGGGCGGACCCGAGCAGCATCTGGATCGGGTTGTAGCCGAGCAGCGAGGCGAACATGATCGACACCGGCGGCAGCGCGGCCAGCCGGGCCGCGTCGGCCGACGACACGCCCTGCGCGACCAGGCCGTGGCTGAGGGCGGCGGGCAGCGTCGAGGCCAGGCCGAGGATGATCAGCGTGAAGAAGATGCCGATGGACAGCACCATGGCCGAGTTCTGGAACGTCGAGCTCATGCCCGCGCCGACGCCGCGGCGCTCCGGTGGCAGGCTGTTCATGATCCCGGCCCGGTTGGGCGAGGCGAACAAGCCCATGCCGATCCCGTTCAGCGCCAGGATGACGGCGAACTGCCAGTACTGGAAGTTCACCGGCAGCAGCTCGAGCAGCAGGAACGAGAGCGCGGCCACAACCATGCCGCCGGTGGCGAACGGCCGGGCGCCGAACCGGTCGGACAGCCAGCCGGAGGTCGGCCCCGCGATCAGGAAGCCGACGGTGAGCGGGAGCATGGCGATGCCGGCCCACAGCGGGGTCCGCTCAAAGCTGTAGCCGTGGATCGGCAGGTAGATGCCCTGCAGCCAGATGATCAGGATGAACATCAGGCCGCCCCGGCCCAGGCCGGACAGCAGGCTGGCCACGTTCCCGGCGGTGAACGGGCGGATCTTGAACAGCGAGAGCTGGAACATCGGCTCGGCCACCCGGGTCTCGATCACGCAGAACAGGGCCAGGACGGCCAGGCCGCCGAAGATCAGCGTGAGCACCACCGGGCTGGTCCAGCCCATCACGTGCCCGCCGTAGGGCTGGATGCCGTAGGTGATGCCGACCAGGACCGCGATCAGGCCTACGGCGAAGGTCACGTTGCCCCACCAGTCGAGTTTGGCCGGCTTGCGGACGCCAAGCTCCTTCAGCTTGAGGTAGGACCAGATCGTGCCCATGACGCCGAACGGCACCGAGACCAGGAAGACCAGGCGCCAGCTGATCGGGGCGAGCAGGCCGCCGAGCACCAGCCCGATGAACGAGCCGGCGATGCCGGCCACCTGGTTCAGCCCGAGCGCCAGCCCGCGCTCGTTGGACGGGAACGCGTCGGTGAGGATCGCGCTGGAGTTGGCCAGGATCATCGCCCCGCCGATGCCCTGCAGGATCCGCATCCCGATCAGCCACCAGGCCGCGGGCGTGCCCTGCAGCCAGGTAACCGACAGCGCCACGGAGAACAAGGCGAAGATCGCGAACCCGAGGTTGAACATCCGGACCCGGCCGAACATGTCGCCCAGCCGGCCGAAGCTGACCACCAGCACCGCGGTGACCACCAGGTAGCCCATGATCAGCCACAGCAGCAGGGTGGTGTTCCCCGGCTGCAGCGGGTTGACCCCGATGCCGCGGAAGATGTCGGGCAGGGCGATCAGCAGGATGGACGAGTTGATGGTGGCCATCAGCACGCCCAGCGTCGTGTTGGACAGGGCGATCCACTTGTAGTGCGGCCCGACGTGCGACTGAGGTGAAGCGGTCACCACGTTCCCTCCCGGCGAGAAGCCCGGTGCGGCACGGCTCCGCGGCTGACTCCGGTCTCGCTTATGCAAATTAGTTGCTTTATAGCAAACAATTAACCGGCTGAGCAAGATATTCCCCCGGAGCGCCAGGCGAACCGCCCGGTCAGCCCGCCGCGTCCCGGACCGGCCGGTACTCCAGCCACGGGTCGGTGAGGAACTCGCGCCACCGCTGGTCGTGCCCGGCCCGCTTGACCCGGAAGTAGGCGGCGCGCCGCACCGCAGGTGAGGTGTTGCCGCCGATGTTGTGGCCCAGCAGGTAGTGGGCGAGCAGCAGGTCACCTGGCCCGCCGGTGACCTGCTCCGGCTCGGGCAGCCGGATGGGCGGGTAGCCGCCCGCGGCGAAGAACGCGTCCGGCCCGCGGGCGCGGAAGTAGGCGGCGTGGGCCAGGTGGGTGCCGGGCCACACCCACAGGTTCCCGGCGTCCCGGTCCTGCTGGCCGGACATCAGCACCCCGGCCAGCAGGGTGAACGTCCCCGGACGCCCGTCCGGCTCGGGCGGGAAGCCGTCGATGTGGGGCAGGCCGGGCCGGTGCGGAAACGGCGGGATGTTCAGCGCCACCTGGATCTGCCCGGGCACGTCCAGCGTCCCGGGTCCGGTCAGCGACTCGGCCAGGCCGAACGCCGGGCTGCCCGCCAGCAGCGCGGCCAACTCCGGCGCCGCCGCCGCCTCGGGGAAGTAGTTGTACGGCCCCCGCACCTCAGATCCAGGCGGCTCGCGCGAGATCAGCCCGTCGATAGCCCGCGTCGCCGCGGCGACCGCCTCCGGCGGGACGACCTCGCGCAGCAGCAGAAACCCCTGCTGCGCGAACTCCGCCAGCTGCCCCCGGTCCAGCACGCCCACCACGCTAGGCCAGCCCCGGCTCCCCAAGCGAACCATTTAAGGACGCGGCGGGCCGCCCACGGCCCGGGCGCACAGCGCGTCGAGCTGGCGGGCCGCGCGGGCCGCATCGTCATCCAGCACGGTGGCCAGCAGCGTGTGCTCGTCGACCCGCTGCGCGACCGCGACCGGGGAGGCGACCAGGGTGCGGGCCGCCACACCCGGATCGGAAATCAGCGCGCAGGCCAGCACCCGCCGGCCCCCGGTGAGCGGGGCCGCCGCCTGGGACAGGTCGGTGAGCTGGCGCAGCACCGGCCGGCCGAGCCGGGTCACGTCCCAGCGCAGCGTGGCCCGCCCGGGCGGTTCCCCGGTGCGGCCCAGCACGACCAGCTCCCGCCACTGCACCGCTGCCCCGGCGTCCAGGGCCAGCTCGAGCCGCACGTCCACCCGGCTGCCGGCGCAGACGACCAGCGCGCCCGGGTCGGCCACGAGCGAGGCGCGGGCGCCCAGCTCGGCCCGGATCGACAGCCTCGCCGCCCCGCGGCCGCCCCGGCCCTGGGCCAGGCTGGCCCCGGTGGCGCGCAGCGCGGCCCGGGCACCGGGCCGCAGCCGCAGCGTGAGCGACAGGTCATCGCCCGCCAGCGGGCCCGCCGCGGTCCCGATCAGGCGCAGCTCACACCGGCCGCGGGCCTCGCCGTGCACCTGCCGCAGCGTCAGCGGCGGCTCGCAGGACAGCGTGCCGAGCACGCCATCCGGCTCGACGACCGCCGTCGTGCGGGCGATCACGAACCCGCGACGGCGGAACGCACCGAGCGCACCCAGGCGGCGACGTCCGCGGCCGCCGGGTCGGCCGCCAGCGACGTGAACAGCGTGAGCCGGTCGCCGCGCGCCGCCGCGGCGTCGCGCGCCATGACGGCCAGGTCCGCGCCGACCAGCGGGGCCAGGTCGGTCTTGTTGATCACCAGCAGGTCGGAGCGGGTGATGCCGGGACCGCCCTTGCGCGGGACCTTATCCCCGGCGGCCACGTCGATCACGAAGATCTGGCGGTGTACCAGCCCGTAGGAGAAGGTCGCGGTCAGGTTGTCGCCGCCGCTCTCGACCAGGATCAGCTCGAGGCCGGGAAAATCAGCCTCGAGCTGCTCGACGGCGTCCAGGTTGGCGCTGATGTCGTCCCGGATGGCGGTGTGCGGGCAGGCGCCGGTCTGCACGGCGCGGATGCGGGCGTCGGGCAGCACCCCGGCCCGCCGCAGGAAGTCGGCGTCCTCGGTGGTGTAGATGTCGTTGGTGACGACGCCGATGGCCAGCTCGCCGGCCAGGGCTCGGCATAGCGCCGCGACCAGCGCGGTCTTGCCGCTGCCGACCGGTCCGCCGATGCCGATCCTCGGTACCCGCGCGCCGGCGGGCCCACCGGGCGCCTCGTCGGCGTGCTGGTGTTGGTGGTCAGGATGCAAACAGACGCACCTCCGCGGTGAGATGGTAGTCGGCCAGCAGGTCTAGGGCCGGCGCCGCGTCGGCGGGCAGCAAGGACGCCGGCCCCGCCGCGGCCGCCGCGGCGTCGGCCGCGCACTCATCGACGCCCGGCGCCAGCCGGGCCAGCATGGCCTGCACGGCGAATGGGTCCAGGCCCAGCAGCCGCACCGCCGCGCTGGCCGGCCCGGCGCACGCGGCCAGCGCCGCGGCCCGGGCGGCCAGGTCGGGTGTCCCGCCCGCCAGGGCCACGCCGGCCCCCAGCACGAGCGGGTGATGCGGCGCCGATCCCGCGCCCAGGGTCCACGGCGTCACCGGATCTGCCTCAGGAAGTACCGAACGGAGCAGGCGTACCAGCGCCCGGCCCACCTGACGGGACGCGGTGCGCATCGCCTCGGACGGCGTGCGCGCCTCGAACTCGGCGTCCAGCAGCCGCCATTGATCTGCGGCCGAGGCCACGGCTCGTTCGGGGCACACCCGCCATTGATCCGGCGCGGACGCCACGGCTCGTTCGGCGCACTGCGACTGAAGCCGGCAGGCGGCGGCGGCGAACGCGGCCGTGACCCGGGCCGACGTACGGAGCTTGGCCTGGCAGAAGTCCTCCAGGCCGGCCAGCCCGGTGACCAGGCCGGTTCCGATCGCCGCCTCCATCCCGCCGGAGTGGTGGTGCGCACCGGCCGGGGCCCGCGAGTCGAGCAGGAGCAGCAGCAGCGTGTTCATCGGCGTCAGAACAGGAAGTAGCGCTGGGTCATGGGCAGTTCGGCGGCCGGGGCCGGCTCGATGAGCTCGCCGTCGACGCGGACGGCGAACGTCTCGGGGTCGACGTCGATGGCGGGCAGGGCGTCGTTCTCGGGCAGGCTGGCTTTGGACAGATCCGAGACGTCCCGGACCGGGACCAGGGGCCGCTCGCTGGTCCAGCGCTGGGCCAGGCCGGCCTGCAATGCGGCGGGTGAGACGAAGTGCAGGCCGAGGCGGGCGGGCAACGCGCCGAAGGCGCCGAACATCGGCCGCGGCAGCCGCGGCTGCGGGGTGGGGATCGAGGCGTTCGCGTCGCCCATGGCGGCCCAGGCGATCACGCCGGCCTTGAGCACCGCGTGCGGCCGGACGGCGAAGAAGGCCGGCTCCCACAGCACCAGGTCGGCCAGCTTGCCCGGCTCCACCGAGCCGATGTGCTCATCCAGGCCGTGGGTCACCGCCGGGCCGATGGTGTACTTGGCCACGTACCGGCGGGCGCGCAGGTTGTCGGCCCCGTTGTCGGCGCCGCCGTCGCCGGGCAGCGCGCCGCGGCGCTGCTTCATGACGTGCGCGGTCTGCCAGGTCCGGATGATCGTCTCGCCGATCCGGCCCATGGCCTGGGAGTCCGAGCCGATCATCGAGATCGCGCCCAGGTCGTGCAGGACGTCCTCGGCGGCCATGGTGGAGGGCCGGATCCGCGACTCGGCGAAGGCCAGATCCTCGGGGATCGAGGAATTCAGGTGGTGGCAGACCATGAGCATGTCGAGGTGCTCGTCCAGCGTGTTGCGCGTGTAGGGCCGGGTCGGGTTGGTGGAGGAGGGCAGCACGTTCGGGTGCGAGGCGACCTTGATGATGTCCGGCGCGTGGCCGCCGCCTGCGCCTTCGGTGTGGTAGGTGTGGATCGGCCGGCCGCCGATGGCGTCCAGGGTGGACTCCAGGTAGCCGGCCTCGTTGAGGGTGTCGGTGTGGATCGCCACCTGGACGCCCGCCGCCTGGGCCACGGTGAGGCAGGCGTCGATGGCCGCGGGTGTCGAGCCCCAGTCCTCGTGCAGCTTGAAGCCGGACGCGCCGGCCCGCAGCTGTTCCCACAGGGCTTCGGTGCTGACCGTGTTGCCCTTGCCGAGCAGCGCGATGTTGACCGGCCAGTGCGCCGTCGCGGCCAGCATCACCTCCAGCCAGAAGGCGCCCGGCGTGACCGTGGTGGCCTTGGTCCCCTCGGCCGGGCCGGTGCCGCCGCCGATGAGCGTGGTCATCCCGGCCGCCAGCGCGACCGGGATCTGCTGCGGGGCGATGAGGTGCACGTGGCTGTCGATGCCGCCCGCGGTGAGGATCAGGCCGTTGCCCGCCAGGATCTCCGTGGCCGGGCCGATGACCAGGCCGGGCGTGACGCCGTCCATGATGTCGGGGTTGCCGGCCTTGCCCAGGGCCACGATCCGGCCGTCGCGCACGCCCACGTCGGCCTTGATCACGCCCCAGTGGTCGAGCACCACCGCCCCCGTGATGACCAGGTCGGGGCTGCCCTCGGCCCGGGTGGCCACCGACTGGCCCATCGACTCGCGGATGACCTTGCCGCCGCCGAAGATCGCCTCGTCGCCGGCCAGCGGGCCGGGACCGCCGCAGCGGTCCTCGGTGACCTCGATCAGCAGGTCGGTGTCGGCCAGCCGGATCCGGTCCCCGGCCGTCGGCCCGTACAGGGCCGCGTACCGGGCCCGCGATATCTCAGCCATCCAGCGCCCCCGCGGATTCGGGCCGCAGCCCGGGGACCACCCGCGCCCCGGCCAGGGCGACGAGGGTGACCTGCCGGGACACGCCCGGCTCGAACCGCACCGACGTCCCGGCCGGGATGTCCAGCCGGTAGCCGCGGGCCGCGGCGCGGTCGAAGGACAGCGCCGGGTTGGCCGCGGCGAAATGGTAGTGCGAGCCGACCTGGACGGGCCGGTCACCGGCGTTCTCCACGGCCAGCTGGATCCGGTCCCGGCCCGGGCTGAGCTCGATCGCCCCTTCGGGGGTGCGGATCTCGCCGGGGATCACGTTCCGCTCGCTCCCTTCACCGGATCGGCCTGTCTCAATCAGGCGGTCCTTCTCATTGGCTGGGCCCTGTCATTGGCTGGGCCTGTCATCGGATGGGACTGTGCAGGGTGACCAGCTTGGTGCCGTCCGGGAAGGTCGCCTCGACCTGGACCGAGTCAATCATCTCGGGGATGCCGGGCAGGACGTCGTCGCGGCGCAGGACCTCGCGGCCCGCCGACATCAGCTCGGCCACCGCGCGCCCGTCGCGGGCGCCCTCCAGCACGAACGAGGTGAGGATGGCGACGGCCTCGGGATGATTGAGTTTCAGGCCGCGGCCCCGGCGGCGTTCGGCTACGTCCGCGGCCAGCGTGATGAGCAGGCGTTCCTGCTCGCGTTCGGTCAAACGCATCTCCGCACCATATGACAGCGCTGTTTCGGCGGTGTGAAGTGATCATGTAAATGGGCCTTTCTTATTCCGGGGGCGGGCCCTATGGTGTGAGATAATTCAAAATATGAACTCGGGACGTGGAGTCCTAAGTTTTAAGGCCCGCCAAGCCCTGAGCCTGGAAGGCGCCTGGAGGTGATGCCCCGATGGCGACCGGCACCCTGCCCCCGACCGGTCTGGCCCGCCGGGAGCGCCGGCTATCTGATCAGGAGACGGAGCGGCGCATGCTGGGCGCCGCCCTGGCCGTGGTAAGCCGTACTGGCCTGACGGTGAGCCTGGACCATCTCAGCTTCGAGGACATCATCCGCGATGCGGACGTGTCGCGCAGCGCGGTCTACCGCCGCTGGCCGTACAAGGACCTGTTCTTCAGCGACCTGGTCAAGCAGCTGGCCCTGGACGCCGCGCCCGGCGTCGTGGCGGACGAGCTGCAGCTGATGAAGCAGATCGCGGCCGCCCGCACGGACTGGCTGGAGACGCCTGAGCTCCGCCGCCGCCTGCTCCCGGAGATTTTCCGCCAGCTATCCCTGCTGAATTACCAGGCCATATCCGACTCGCCTGGCTGGCGGACTTATATCGCCTTGCACGCTACATTCCTGAGCCTGGCCGACGGGACGCTGCGCGATCAGGTGCGGGCCGCACTGTCGGCCTGCGAGCTGGCCCGTAACGGGCGGCTCGCGCAGGCCTGGCGCCAGCTAACGGCGCTGCTCGGCTACCGGCTCCGGCCCGGATCGGGGATCACCTTCGAGGTCCTGGCCACGCTGCTTACCGCGACCATGCGCGGCACGGTCCTCATGACCTTGTCCGCCCCGGACGTCGCCGAGGTCCGGGTGGAGGCCAGCCCGTTCGGCGCGGCCGAGACGGCCGAGTGGTGCCTGCCCGCGCTCGGCCTGGCCGGCCTGGCGCTGGCGTGCCTCGAGCCCGACCCGGAGATCAAGTGGGACGCCGAGCGGATCGCCTCGGCCCGCCGGGCCGTGGCCGAGTGGGCCATCCCGGAGGCGTAGTACCGCCCGGCCGCAGCGGGCGTACTAGGGTGGACGACGACGCAGTGACGCGTGATCCAGACCGGATGAGCCAGACCGGATGAAGGAGAGCCGATGCCAACCCGAACCGCACGTACCGCCTGGACCGGGACCGTGCAGGAAGGCAAGGGCCTGGTCGAGCTGACGAGTTCCAAGCTCGGCACCTACGAGGTGTCATTCCCCAGGCGCGCGGCCGAGGAGGCCGGCGGATACACCAGCCCCGAAGAGCTCATCGCGGCGGCGCACTCGGCGTGCTACTCGATGGCCCTGGCCGGGGCGATCGGCCGGGCGGGCGGCACGCCGCAGGCGCTCGACGTACAGGCCGACGTGACGCTCGGGCCTGACCCGGCCGGCGGCTTCCGCCTGACCGGCATCAAGCTCACCGTCCGGGGCGAGGTCGAGGGCCTGGACGACGCCCAGTTCGCCAAGCTGGCCGCGGACGCCAAGGCCGGCTGCCCGGTCAGTAAGGCCCTCACCGGCGTCGACATCACCCTAGACGCCGCCCTCGAGCACTAACCCCCGCGAGCCACCACCCCGGCCCGCAAGCCGCCCCCCCGCGCGCTCCCGGGGCCCGGGGCCCAAAGCCGCGGCCCGCAAGCCGCGGCCCGCGCCAGTGAGAGTGGCGTCGTATCCATTCTTGTGGGTACGGCGCCACTCTCATTGGTTGCTCTGCTCTGTTGGCCCCGCGCCCGGCACGCGCCAGGCCAGCACGCAGCTAACTGAGACGTGCGGACCAGCCCCGCCACAGGAAAGCTCGTGGACAATGGGAGCATGACGAGTCCCAGTTCCGGAACGGCTCCGCAGGGCGCCAGCGGCGTGCCGCGCCGCCGTGCGGCCGAGATCGACCTGGACGAGGCCAGGAAGGCGTTCTTCCTCATGGTCGGGTTCATCGCGCTGATCTGGGTGCTCCAGGTGGCGAACTGGGCGGACCACTACCACCTCGACGCCAGTTACGGGATCCTGCCGCGCAGCCTCGGGCACCTGGGGGACATCTTCACCGCGCCCTTCCTGCATTTCTCCTGGGATCACATCGAGGGAAACTCCGGGCCGCTGTTCGTATTCGGCCTGCTCGCCGCCTATCGCGGCGTGGTGAAATTCCTCGGCGTCACGGTGATCGTCGCGATCACCAGCGGCCTGGCGGTGTGGCTGTTCCAGAGCAACAACGAGCTCACCGTGGGGGCCAGCGGCCTGATCTTCGGCTACTTCGGCTACGTCCTGACCCGCGGGATCGTCGAGAGGAACCTGATCGACGCGCTCGCCGCGGTCGTCATCGGACTGTCCTACGCCTACATCCTGACCGTCGCGGTACCCGGTGCTCCCGGCGTGAGCTGGATCGGCCACCTCGGCGGCCTCATCGGCGGGATCGCCTCGGGCTGGATCTTCCGCACCAGGCGCAAGGAGCCAGGGCGCGGCCGGGCCAAGCCGCCCGCCAGTTCCGGTCCGGGATCGACCGGAACCCAGGTGCTGCCGGTCGGCCCGGGCCATCCGAGGGCCGACCTGCACAAGGAACTCGGCGACATGGGGTTGTAGGCCGCCGTGCCCGATGAACCGTGGCGGCGCTGGGTTGTCTACCAGGTGTACCCGAGGAGCTTCGCCGACTCTGACGGGGACGGCGTCGGCGACCTGCGGGGCGTGCTGTCGCGCCTGGACCACCTGCAGCGCCTCGGCGTGGACGTGGTCTGGCTGTCGCCGGTCTACCGGTCGCCGATGGACGACAACGGCTATGACATCAGCGATTACACCGACGTCGACCCCTTGTTCGGCACGCTCGCCGACCTGGACGAGCTGATCGGCGCGCTGCATGCCCGCGGCATGCGGCTGGTCATGGACCTGGTGGTCAACCACACCTCGGACGAGCATCCGTGGTTCATGCAGGCCCGCTCGAGCCGGGACAACCCCAAACGGGACTGGTACTGGTGGCGCGACGCCCGCCCCGGTGCCGCGCCGGGGACGCCGGGGGCCGAGCCGACCAACTGGGAGTCGTTCTTCTCCGGCCCGTGCTGGCAGTGGGATCAGGCCACCGGCCAGTACTACCTGCACCTGTTCTCCCCCAAGCAGCCCGACCTGAACTGGGAGAATCCCGAGGTGCGCCAGGCGGTCTACGCCATGATGCGATGGTGGCTGGACCGGGGCGTGGACGGGTTCCGGATGGACGTGATCGACATGATCAGCAAGGACACGTCCCTGCCCGACACCCAGCCCCGGCCGGGGTCGCCGTACGGCTACGGCGGCCGGTACTTCATCTGCGGTCCGCGTAACCACGAGTTCCTCCAGGAGATGTACGCCGAAGTCTTCGCGGGCCGCGACGCCCACGTGCTCACCGTCGGCGAGATGCCGGGCGTCACCATCGCCGAGGCCGTGCTGTTCACCGAACCCGCGCGGCGCGAGCTCGACATGGTATTCCAGTTCGAGCACGTCGAGCTGGATCACGGCGCGAACCGCTACGACCCGCGCCCGCTGCGGCTGGCCGAGCTGAAGGCGTCGCTGGCCGCCTGGCAGGCCGGGCTGGCCGGACGCGGCTGGAACTCGCTGTACTGGGGTAACCACGATCAGCCCCGTTCGCTGTCCCGGTTCGGCGATGACGGCGAGCACCGGGTGGCCTCGGCCAAGACGCTGGCCACCGTGCTGCACCTGCACCAGGGCACCCCGTACGTGTACCAGGGCGACGAGCTGGGCATGGCCAACGCGCCGTTCACGCGGGTCAGCGACCTGAGGGACATCCAGACGCTCAGCTACTACGCCGAGGCCGCGGCCCGCGGCGACGCCGACCTGCCCGCGCTCCTGCCGGTCCTGGCCGAGCGAAGCCGTGACCAGGGCCGGACCCCGGTTCAGTGGGACGGCTCACCCGGAGCCGGCTTCACCACCGGAACGCCCTGGATCGGGATCAACCCTGACCATGCCGAGGTCAACGCGGCCGCGCAGGTCGGCCGGCCCGGCTCGGTGTTCGAGCACTACCGCCAGCTCATCGAGCTGCGCCACACCGATCCGGTGGTCACCGACGGCGCCTTCGAGCTGCTGTTGCCCGACCACCCGGCGATCTGGGCGTTCTTGCGGCGCGGTCCCGGCGCCGAGCTGCTGGTAGCGGCGAACTTCTCCGCCGAAGTGGTCAGCGCAGCCTTGCCGCTGGACGGCGGCTGGGCGGACGCGGCCGTCGTGCTGAGCAGCCTGACCGGCCAGGCGCCGCTCGCGCCGCCGCCCGGCCTGCGGCTGCGGCCCTGGGAGTCCGTCATCTGGCGCCGCGTCCGCTGACCGGGCCGCCGGGTCCACCGGCCAGGCGCCGCCCGTCAGCCGATGGCCGCCGCGATGATCTCCCGGGCCTGGTCCTGGATGGCGGCCAGGTGCTCGGGGCCGCGGAAGGACTCCGCGTACAGCTTGTACACGTCCTCGGTGCCCGACGGGCGCGCGGCGAACCAGCCGGAAGCGGCCACCACCTTGATGCCGCCGATCGGCGCGCCGTTGCCGGGCGCGGCGGTCAGCGCCGCGGTGATCTTCTCGCCGGCCAGTTCGCTGGCCGTGATCTGGTCCGGGGCCAGCCGGGCCAGGGCCGCCTTCTGCTCCCGGGTGGCCGCGGTGTCGATCCGGGCGTACACCGGGTCCCCGTAGCGCGCGGTCAGGCCGCGATACAGCGCGGACGGCGACTGCCCGGTCACGGCCGTGATCTCCGAGGCCAGCAGGGCCAGGATGATCCCGTCCTTGTCCGTGGTCCACACCGAGCCGTCGCGTTGCAGGAAGGACGCGCCTGCGCTCTCCTCACCGCCGAACGCCACTGAGCCGTCCAGCAGCCCGGGCACGAACCACTTGAACCCGACCGGGACCTCGAGCAGCTCCCGGTCCAGCCCCTCGGTCACCAGGTCGATCATCGACGAGCTGACTAGCGTCTTGCCCACCGCGGCCGCGGCGGGCCAGCCGCCCCGGTGCCGGTAGAGGTAGTCGATGGCGACGGCGAGGTAATGGTTCGGGTTGAGCAGCCCGCCGTCGGGGGTGACGATGCCGTGCCGGTCCGCGTCGGTGTCGTTGCCGGTCGCCACCGTGAACTCGTGCTGCCGGCCGATCAGGCTGGCCATGGCGAACGGCGACGAGCAGTCCATCCGGATCTTGCCGTCCCAGTCCAGGGTCATGAACCGGAACGTCTCGTCCACCTCGGGGTTGACCACGGTCAGGTCCAGGCCGTAACGCTCGCCGATCTCGCCCCAGTAGGCGACGCTCGCCCCGCCGAGCGGGTCGGCGCCGATGTGTATCCCGGCGGCCCGGATGGCGGGCAGATCGACCACCTGGCCCAGCGCGGACACGTAACCGTCGAGGAAGTCGAATTTCCCGGTCGTGGCGGCCGCGGCCGCCCGGGCGTACGGTATCCGGCGGACGCCCGTCAGCCCGTCGGCCAGCAGGTCGTTCGCCCGGTCCTGGATCTCCCGGGTGATGTCGGTGCCGGCCGGCCCGCCGTCCGGCGGGTTGTACTTGAAGCCGCCGTCGGGCGGCGGGTTGTGCGACGGCGTGACCACGATCCCGTCCGCCCGCGGCCCGGACTCCCGCGCGTTGTGGGCCAGGATCGCCCGGGAGACCGCCGGCGTCGGGGTGTACCCGCCGCGGGCGTCGGTCAGCACCGGGACGCCGTTGGCCGCGAGCACCTCCAGCGCGCTGACCTGCGCGGGCTCGGAAAGCGCATGCGTATCCGCGCCCAGGTACAGCGGCCCGCCGATCCCGTGCCCGGCCCGGTACTCGCAGATGGCCTGAGTGGTGGCCAGGATGTGGTCCTCGTTGAACGTGGCGGTCAGCGCCGACCCGCGGTGCCCGGACGTGCCGAACGACACCCGCTGCGCCGGCTCACCGGGATCGGGATGCAGGGCGTAGTACGCGGTGACCAGCTTGGCCACGTCGACGAGGTCTCGCGGGGCAGCGGGCTGCCCGGCACGCGGATCGGCCATGCCGCCATCCTGACACGCCGCAGCTAGCCGCGGCGTTGCCGGGCCGCATCGGCGAGCCGGCGCAGATTAACCCGGGCGTCCGGGTCGGCGTACGGGGTGCCGGGCGCGCTGACGTCGAACCGGCCGCTGTCCGGCACATACTCGCGACCGCGGGCGATGACCCGGCGCAGCCGGGCGAGGGCCGCGATGTCGGCCACCGGGTCGCCGTCCACCACGATGAGGTCCGCGTCGTAGCCCGGCGCCAGGCGGCCGGTGACCGCGCCCAGGCCGAGCGCGGCCGCGGCCTCGGTGGTGGCCATCGCGATCACCTCGGCGGGCTTGAAGCCCAGCAATGACACCAGCGCCTGCAGTCCGCCGGCGTACTGGTGATGCGGGTTGTTGTTGATGCCCGCGTCGGTACCCGCGATGATCCGCACGCCGGCGTCGCGCATCTTCATGACGTTCTCGCCCACCGCCCGGCCGGTCAGCTCGGCGACGTAGGGCGCGTTCACGTTGACGGTCGGGCAGACGAAGATACCGCGCTCCGCGATCTGGGCGGCCAGGCGCTCGTCGAAGTGCCGCTCGTTGGTTTCCGTTACGAAGGAGCAGTGCTCGATGGTGGTCACGCCGGCCTCGACCGCCCGCCGGATGCCCTCCACGCCGTGCGCGTGCGCGGCGACCGGCTTGTCGAGCCGTCTCGCCTCGGCCACGACGATGGCCAGCTGCTCCGCGCTGAACTGCGCGTACCAGGGCGCCGAGCCGCCGGTCATGAACCCGCCGGTGGCCATGACCTTGATCAGGTCGGCACCGTGCTTGTGGTGAGTGCGCACGATGCGGCGCAGGTCGTCCTCGCTGTCGGCCTCGCCGCCCATGAACCAGCAGTGCCCGCCGGTCACGGTGACCGGGCGGTTGGCCACCATCATCCGCGGCCCGGGGGCCAGGCCTTCGGCGATGGCGTCACGGACGACGACGTCCAGGTAGGCTCGCGCGCCCAGGTCGCGGGCGGTGGTAACGCCCACGCCGAGCAGCTCCCGGGCACTGCGCAGCATCAGCACCAGCTGCTGCGCGTCGGTCTCGGCGCGCATCCGCCCGACCGGATCGGGGCCGCCGTCGAAGCCGAGATGAACATGGCTGTCGATCAGCCCGGGCAGGATCGTCGCGCCCGGGTAATCCGTCCGCGGCCGCGCCGCGTACTGGGCCGGCAACGCCGCCTCCGGCCCGACCCACTCCACGACGCGCTGGCCGACGACGACCGCGCCGTCGGTGACGGTCTGCTCGCCGGTCATCACCCTGGGAGCGATGAGTATTTCATCCGCCATGGACCCAGCTTGCCCCACCTGGCCCGGGCTCACCAGTGGCAGGATTACTTCTGTGGCAGAAACCCTGAGACAGACGATCGACAGCACCACGGCAGCGATGCTCCGCGCGCGCGGCAGCGCCAAATGGACCTCTCCGGGCCCGGACGGGTTCGGCGCGGCGGTCGCCGAGATGGATTTCGGCGCCGCGCCGGCCATCGTGGACGCGCTGGCCGCGTTGTCGGCCAACGCGAATTTCGGCTACACGTCCCAGGTCCTGACCGGCGAGCTGGTCGCGGCCTGCGCGGAGTTCCAGCAGCGCAGGTACGGCTGGACCGTGGACCCGGCGCGGATCCACCTGATCCCGGACGTGATCAAGGCGCTGGAGATCGCCATCACGTACTACTCCCGGCCCGGTTCGCCGGTCATCTTGCCCACCCCCGCCTACATGCCGTTCCTGTCCGTGCCGCCCCAGCTCGGCCGCGAGATCATCCAGGTCCGGATGCGCGAGGAGAAACCGGGCTTCTTCACCCTGGACCTGGACGCCATCGAGGACGCCTTCCGCGCCGGGGGGCACCTGCTCATCTTCTGCAATCCCTGCAACCCGCTCGGCCGCGTCTACACCCGGGAGGAGATGAGCCAGCTGACCGCCGTGGTCGACCGGCACGGCGGCCGGGTCTTCGCCGACGAGATCCACGCCCCGCTGGTGTATCCGGGCGGACGGCACATCCCCTACGCCGCCACGTCGGACACCGCCGCGGCGCACACGCTGACCGGCACGTCCGCCTCGAAGGGCTGGAACCTGCCTGGCCTCAAGTGCGCCCAGGTGATCTTGTCCAGCGCAGCCGACGAGGAGCGCTGGGCGCAACTCGGGCACCTGGCCTGGCGCGGCGCGAGCAGCCCGGGCGTGGTGGCCAACACCGCCGCGTACCGGTACGGCGAGGCGTGGCTGGACGAGGTCCTGGCCTACCTGGACGACAACCGCCGCCTGCTGGCCGACCTGCTGCGCCGCCATCTGCCGCAGGTAAGCTACCGGCCACCCGACGGCACGTACCTGGCCTGGCTGGATTGCACGGCCATGGACCTGCCCGGCTCGCCCGGCGCCTTGATCACCGAACACGCGCAGATCACGGTGGTCGACGGGCCCGCGTTCGGCGAGGGGGGCCCCGGTGCGTTCCGGTTCAACTTCGCCACCCCGCAGCCGGTCCTGGCCGAGATAGTGGAGCGCGCCGCCGCCGCGCTGACCGGGGCGCAGGAACGGGAGGGTACGCGCGAGCTCACAGTAGCCGCAGCTGGCGGTCCTGAGCCCGGCGGGCCCGGGCCGGCGCGGCCGGGCCGAGCAGCGCCGGATCGATGGCGGCCAAGAACGGTGACCGGCCGGCGGGCTGCGCCGAGCCGTGCCGGGTCCGGCGTGCCGCGCAGGTCAGCGTGAGCATGCCGCGGGCCCGGGTCATCCCGACGAACAGCAGCCGCCGCTCTTCCGCCGCCTCGGCCGGGGTGAGCGGCCCGGAGCCGGGGAGCCGCAGCGGCAGCAGGCCGCGTTCACAGCCGGCCAGGAACACCACGTCGAACTCCAGCCCCTTCGCCCCGTGCAAGGTCAGCAGCGTGATGGCCTCGGCCCGCGGATCCAGCGCGTCGGCTTCCGCGCCGATCGAGAGCTCGGCGCGGAAGCGCTCATGGTCGGTCCCGCACTGGCGCGCGAGCGGCGCCAGCACCTCGCCCGCGGCCCGGATGTCGAGCACCGTGGCGTCGCGCTCGCCGCGCGAGGCGGCCAGCGCGCGCACGGCCGCCGCCAGCCGCCCGGCGACATCCGCGGGGCCCTCGGCGTGGCCCATCTCGCGCACGATGTCGCTCACCCCGGGCCGGCGGGCGAGCAGGTCGTGGGAGCGCTTCTGATACGGCAGCCCGGCCCGGGTCAGCGCCTGGCCGAGCGCGACGGCCTGGGCGTCGGTGCGGTACAGGACGGCGATGTCCGACAGCCCGATCTTGCCGTGGCCGTGCCCGTCGGCCCGGCCGCTGTCCAGGCTGTGGAAGGAGGCTCCGCCGAGCAGCTGGTCGACCGCCGCGGCGATCCAGGCGGCCTCGGCGGCCTCGTCCGCCGCCTCGTGAAGGATGACCCCGCCGGCCTCGGGATCGTTCCGGGCGGCTCGCCCCGAAGCTCCGGCCGCCCGGCTCGGGACCAGTGTCGCCGGCGATATGGCCTGCATCGCGGCGGTCACGATGGGCGGGCTGGAGCGGTAGTTCGTGGTCAGCTCCACCGTGGTGGCCCCCGGGAAGTCCGCGGTGAACCGGCCGAAGATGCCGACGTCTGCGCCGCGGAAGCCGTAGATCGCCTGGTCCGGGTCGCCGATCGCGGTCAGCCCGGCGCCGTCGCCGCTGATCGCGCGGAGCAGGTCGTACTGCGTGGCGTCGATGTCCTGGTACTCATCGACGCTGATGTAGGGCCACCGGGCCCGCAGCCTGGCCGCGATGGCTGGCGTCCCGGCCAGCAGCGCCGCGGACATCTCGGTGAGGCCGTCGAAGTCGACCAGGCCCAGGCGGGCCAGCTCCTGCCGGAGGGCCAGCCTGCCCTCCGGGTCACCGGCAAGCCGCCGGCCGTCACGCTCCGATCCGGTCAGCCCGGCCGCGACCCGCAGCCGGGCGGCCTCGTCCGCGACTTCGAACCGCTCGGGCAGCCCGGCCTCGGCGTGGTACTCGCGCAGGATCCGCAGGCCCAGGCCGTGGAACGTGGTCACGGTGAGCTCGCCAGCCCGGCTCGCGCCCAGCCCGGCCAGGCGGTCCTGCATTTCCTGGGCCGCCCGCCGGGTGAACGTGATGGCCAGGAACTGCCGCGCCTGCCGCCCGCGCTCGAGGATCTGGTGGGCGAGGCGGCGGGTCAGCGTCCGGGTCTTGCCGGTGCCCGGCCCGGCGATGATCAGCAGCGGCCCGGCGGCCGTCGCCGCGGCCCGCTGCTGGCGATCAAGCCCGTCGAGCACTGATCCGGTCCCGGTCGCCGCCCCGTCTGCGGAGGTCCCGTCTGCGGAGGCCGCGTCCGCGGAGGCCCCGCTGCGGTGGCCGCAGCCGCGGCGGCACCCCGGCGCGCGGCCGGCCGGTCCGCGGCCGCAGACACCCCGGTCCGTTCGGCAGGATCGTGGTTTTCCCGGGCCGAGGGTGGCTGGGCGGGCACGGCGAACAGCGCCGCGCCGTCCAGTTCGCCCGGCTGGAACAGCCGGATGGTGCCGTACTCGCCGTCGTAGCCCGCGTCCGCGATCACCTCGCCCCGGCGCAGCCGGGCGATGCCTTCGCCGAGCCGCGAGCCGCCGGCCCGGGCCAGGTCATCGAGCGGGACCTCGCGCAAGATACTCAGTTCCGGCCCGAGCGCGGCGACCAGCCTGCTCACTTCGCGGGCCACCTTCTTGCTCTTGGGCCCGGTGGCGAGGAGCTCGCCGATGATCTCGGGCAGCTGGACCAGGCTGGTGAAGCCCGCCGCCCCGGCGGGCCGGAAGCCGGCCGGGCGGTCGGCCAGCTCCGCGACGCGGTGCAGGACCCCGACCGTCAGCGGCTTGCCGCACTCCGGGCACCTGGCGGCCAGCGCACGGGTCTGCTCGGGGCTGATCCGGATCCCGCACTTGCGGTGCCCGTCCAGGTGGTACTTGCCTTCTTCGGGAAAGAACTCGATCGTGCCGTCCAGGCCCTGCCCGGTCCGCAGCGCGTCGGCCATCGCGAAGAAGTCCAGCTCCGTGCCGAACACGGTGGCCTCACGGCCCAGCATCGGCGGCGAGTGCGCGTCGGAGTTGCTGACCAGCCGGTAGGGATCCAGCGACGAGCAGGTCCAGTTCATCGCCGGATCCGACGACAGGCCGGTTTCCACCGCGAAGATGTGATCGGCCAGGTCGGCGTAGCAGTCCCGGATCGCGTCGAAGCCGGACTTGGAGCCGAGCACGGCGAACCATGGCGTCCAGACGTGCGCGGGGACCAGGAAGCAGCCGGGCCCGGCCGACAGGGTGATCTCCAGCAGGTCCCGCGAATCGAGCCCGAGGATGGGCCGCCCGTCGGAGGCCAGGTTGCCGACCTTGGCCAGCGCCTGCGTGATGCGGTCGGCGGCTTCGAAGCTCGGCGCGTACAGGAGGTGGTGAACCTTCCTGGTCCGCTCCTCGCGGCGGTAGATGGTCGAGATCTCGACCGAGAGGAGGAAACGGACCGAGCCGGCGCAGGTGGCCGGCGAATCGCGCACCAGCCGCCGCTCGAGGTCCGGGCGGATGCGGAACAAGCCGGGCTCGGCCGGGACCAGGGTGTCTTTGAGCTCCGCGGCCCACGCGGGATGGGTGAAGTCGCCCGTGCCGAGCACGCGCAGGCCCTTGCGCAGCGCCCACCAGGACAGATGCTCGATGTCGCAGTCCTTGCTGCACGCGCGCGAGAACTTCGAGTGGATATGCAGGTCGGCGTGGAACATGTCGGTCCGATACTGTCACGCCCCGCCGTCAGCCGCGCCAGTTGGCGGACCTTGCCACCCGGCGCCACCCGACCTGGCAGGCTGGCTGCTGAACCGGAGCAGGCCGCGGCGCGTAGTGGGTGACAGCAGCCGGATGCGGCCGAGCGCGGAGAGGACGTGCGGGTGGTGGGCAGGCATCGGCAGGATGGGATCGGCGGCTGGGCGCAGCTCTGGCTCCCGGTGGCGGGAGCGGCGCTGCTGGCCGCGTCCGCCGGCATCCACCTGGACCTGTACCTGACCGGGTACCGGTCGATCCCCACGATCGGCTGGCTGTTCCTGGTGCAGTTCATCGCGGCCTTCGTCCTGGCGGCCACGGCGCTGGTGACGCGCAGCCGGCTGGTCGCCGCGGCGAGCGCGGTGTTCGCGCTGTCCACGCTCAGCGCGTACCTGCTGGCCATCCGGATCGGGCTGTTCGGGTTCAAGGAGGTCCGCACGAGGGCGGGCATCGCGGCCGGGCTGATCGAGGTGGCCGCGTTCGCGATGCTGGGTCTGGCCGCGCTCATCGCGCCTGCCGCGCGGCAGTCCGGCCGGCGGGCCAGGCCCGGCAGCTGGCTGCTGGACCGGGCTGAGGCCGCGATGTCGCTGGTGATCACCGCGGTTGGTGCCGTCTCGGTGGCCGCGTTGGCCCTGCTCGGCGTCGCGGTGGCCAATGCGGGGGTAACGTCCGCGTCCGCGCCCGGCGCCTCGGTCACCTTGAAGACCACGACGATCGGCGGCGTTACCGTGCTCACCGACGCCGGCGGCCGCACGCTGTACTGGTTCGCCCCGGACACCCCGACGACCTCGAGGTGTACCGGCTCGTGTGCCGTCTACTGGCCGCCGGTGGCCGGCCGTCCCGCAGCGGGGCCCGGCGCCACGGGCCAACTCGCCACCATCGCCCGGCCCGGCGGCGGCCTGCAGGCGACCTACGACGGCCACCCGCTGTACACCTATATCGGCGACAGCCGCCCAGGTCAGGCGCAGGGCAACGACCTCGACCTCAACGGCGGGCGATGGTATGAGGTACGGGTGACGACCTGATGACCAGACTGAAGCCGAACGGCTCCGGGAAGATACTGTCACGCGAACTTACCGAGCGGGACAGGAGGCAGGGATGACCGAGGCGGCCTACCGAGTGGCGCTGCCCGACGGCGCCCGTCACCTGGCCATCGGCCCGCCGGGCAGCGGTCCGGCCGCGCTGGTCGAAGGCCTGAGCCTGGATGACCTGCTGGCCGGCCCGGCCGCGGAGTTCTGGCCGCGGCTGACGGCGGCGCCCCGGCGCGGCCTGCCCGGGTCGGCGCGGGTGGTGGCGCCGGTCGAATCCCAGGACGTGTGGGCCGCCGGGGTGACCTACGCGCCGTCCCGCGACGCGCGCCAGGCCGAATCGGCGCACGCCGCCATCTACCAGGCCGTCTACCAGGCCGCCCGGCCGGAGCTGTTCTACAAGTCGAGCGGGTCCCGGGTCCGCGGTCCCGGCGAGCCGGTGACCATCCGCTCGGATTCGACGTGGGACGTACCAGAGCCGGAGATCGCGCTGCTGCTGACCTCGGCCTGCGAGGTAGCGGCCCTCACCATCGGCAACGACATGTCCTCCCGCAGCATCGAGGGCGCCAACCCGCTGTACCTGCCGCAGGCCAAGATCTACGACGGCTCCTGCGCGCTGGGCCCCTGCCTGGTCCCCGTCCCGGCCCGCCGTGACATGCAGATTCAGCTGGTCATCGAGCGTGGCGGTGCGGTGGCCTTCCTCGGCACGGCCCCGGCGTCGTGGCTGCTGCGGACCTTCGAGGAGCTGGCGGACTGGCTCGGCCGCGCCCTCACCTTCCCGGCCGGGGCGGTCCTGCTCACCGGCACCCCCCTCATCCCGCCCGCCGGGTTCACCCTGGCCGAGGGCGACCTGGTGCGCATCACCATCGAGGGCATCGGCGTGCTGGCCAACCCGGTCCTGCGGCTGGAGTGCGGCGACCCGCCCGCCGCCGAGACCCCGCCCGCAGGCCCCCGCCCGTAATCACCGCCGCGGGCCGCTCATCGCGGCCAGACGGTAGCCTCTGACGCCCGGGCCGTAACGGCCGGGCTGCGAGTGGTCCTGCGAGACTGGAGCTGACTAAGCAGACCGAACGACTTGACCAACGCGGTCCCGGACGATCCTTCCGGCCCCGCTGACCAACCGGGGACGGCCAGATGGAACCTGCCGCGACGATGCCGGCTTCACCGGTACCTACGCTCCAGCGCGAGTCGGCCGCGCTCCGGGCACAACGCCTGGCGGCCGCGCGACGGCGCGCCACTGGCCTTCTTCTCGGGGTGACGGTGCTGTTCGTGGCCGTGACCGTAGCCGGCGCCCACGGGATTCTGCTCGGCTACGTGCAGGCCGGGGCCGAGGCGTCCATGGTGGGCGGGGTGGCCGACTGGTTCGCGGTGACGGCGCTGTTCCGCCGCCCGCTGGGGCTGCCGATCCCGCATACCGCCCTGCTGGTCGAGCGCAAGGACCAGTTCGCCGCCACCCTGGGCCAGTTCGTTCAGGAGAACTTCCTCAACGCCGAGGTCCTGGCCGAGCGGATCCGCTCGGCTGGCCTCGTTCCGCGCCTGGGCGGCTGGCTGGCCGAGCCGGCCAACGCAGCCCGTTTCGCTGGCCACGCCGCGGATCTGGTCGTCACGGTGGCCGAGGCGCTGCGCGACGAGGATGTCCAGCGCGTGCTCACCAACGAGCTGACCCGGGCCATCGACTCCGTCGAGGTGGCCCCGCTGGCCGGACGGGCCCTGCGGGTCATCATCGCCGGTGGCCACCACGCCGAGCTGTTCGACGTCGCCGTGTCCGCGGCCGACCGGTATCTCGCCGACCATCACGACGAGCTCCGCGAGCGGTTCGAGACCGAGGCCCCCAGCTGGATCCCCGACGCCGTCTACCGGCGTGTCTTCGAGCGGATGTACGCCCGCCTGCGCGAGCGGCTGGCGGGCATGGCCGCCGACCCCCAGGACGAGGCCCGGCAGCAGTTCGAGACGTGGATCGCGGGGCTCCCCGGCCGCCTGGAGACCGACCCGGAGCTGCGCGAGCGCGGTGAACGCCTCAAGCGTGACCTGCTGGGCAGCCCCGGGTTGCGGGACTTGTCCTCATCGCTGTGGCAGAAGTTCAAGGAGACCCTGCGGGGCCAGGCGGCCGACCCGTCCTCTGAGCTGCGCCGGCAGCTGACCGGCCTGCTGGTGGCGGCCGGCCGGCGCCTCGGGTCAGACCGCCGCCTGGCCGACGGCCTGGAACACATGGTGGAGTCCGGGGCCAGGGCCCTGGCCGATCAGTTCCACGACGAGCTGGCTGGCCTGGTCACCGGGACCATCGAGCGGTGGGACGCCACCGAGACCTCCAGCCAGCTGGAGCTCCTTCTCGGGCGCGACCTGCAGTTCATCCGCATCAACGGCACTGTGGTCGGGGCCGGGGTGGGGCTGGCCCTGCACGCCGTAGCCACGGCCCTGGGCTGATGAATCATGCCGGAGGGTCCACCCGGCGCCACCACGTGGGCCTGACCGCCTGATGCCCGCCGGGCCGGACCCGGCGGGCGCCGATCAGGCTACGGGCGGGACGTCAGGACGTGACCTGGTCCGCGCGGTGCGGCAGCTTCCAGCCGGGCCGCGGGAAGTGGCACGTGTACCCGTCGGGGTAACGCTCCAGGTAGTCCTGGTGCTCGGGCTCGGCCTCCCAGAACGGCCCGGCCGCCGTGACCTCGGTCACGACCTTGCCTGGCCACAGGCCGGAGGCCTCGACGTCGGCGATGGTGTCCTCGGCGGTCTGCTTCTGCGCGTCGCTGAGGTAGAAGATGGCCGACCGGTAGCTGGTCCCGATGTCGTTGCCCTGCCGGTTCAACGTGGTCGGGTCGTGGATCTGGAAGAAGAACTCCAGCAGGTCCCGGTAGGAGATCTTGTCCGGGTCGAAGGTGATCTCGATCGCCTCGGCGTGGCCGCGGTGGTTCCGGTAGGTCGCGTTCGGGACGTCGCCGCCGGTGTAGCCGACCCGGGTGGTGAGCACGCCGGGGAGCTTGCGGATGAGGTCCTGCACGCCCCAGAAACAGCCGCCGGCGAGGATGGCCTTCTCGGTCGTCATGATGCGCTCCTGGTGTCGTGAGCGGGCTCGAACAGCTTGCGGTAGTCGCCGTAGCCTTCGCGCTCGAGGTCATCGAGCGGGATGAAGCGCAGGGCGGCGGAGTTGATGCAGTAGCGCAGGCCTCCGGCGTCGGCGGGCCCGTCGTTGAAGACGTGGCCCAGGTGGCTGTCGCCGTGGGCCGAGCGGACCTCGGTCCTGATCATCCAGTGGCTCCGGTCCCGTCGCTCGAGCACGTTGCCCGGCTCGATCGGCTCGGTGAAGCTCGGCCAGCCGGACTGGCTGTCGTACTTGCTGACCGACGCGAACAGCGGCTCACCGGACACCACGTCGACGTAGATACCCGGCTCCTTGTTGTCCCAGTACTCGTTGCGGAACGGGGGCTCAGTGCCCTTTTCCTGGGTGACCTGGTACTGCTCCGGCGTCAGCCGGGAGATGGCCTCGGGGTCCTTGCGGTAGTTGTCTGACACGTAAGATCCTTCGCGGAGTGCCGCCCGCTGGATGCGGGCGTATCGTGCACATCTATGTAACCCCGCGACGGCTACCGCTATTTCAGCAGCTCAGCAATAGTTCCGGAGCTTTCGGTGACCTGCCGCCGGTCCGGGGCCGGCCGCCTGTGGCCGCACCTTTCCCGGCCGCGGTCCGGCTGGCCGCGGGACTCACTGGTCCCAGTGTGGCGGCCGTTCCTGGCGCAGCCGCTCGTCATCGTCCGGCTCGGGAGCTTCACCCCAGCCGAGACCGGATTCCTCGTCGCTGCGCTCCGGCAGCACTTCCCTGTCGTCGGGATCGGGTCGCATAGCCCATTATCTCGCGGCCGCCGGGCCGCCGGGATATGGCCGGAGGTGCTGATCAGAGCGCAGGCCGGTTGCCGGTGACACTGGCCAGGCCCTCTAGTAGCGTTGCGGGATGCGCTATGAAGAAGTCAGGAAGCTGATCACGGGCAGCTCGCCGGAAGACTGGGAAGTTATCGAGGTCGAGGGCAATGTTTACCTTGACCGGTTCGAAGGGGTGACGTCCGGCGGCCGGCCCTTGCTGAAAGCCGAGAGCCATATTTATCTGGCCATCTACCGGGCCGATATCGATTTGCGGCTCGCGTGGGGGATGACGGAAGCCACCGGCCTGACGTTCGAGGGCTGGGACTTCCCCCACCGGTCGATAGAACGGCAGCTGGTAGACGGGTTCTGGCGGGGCGCATTCGTCACCCGGTGGCCGGTGCTGGAAGTCGACGAAGGGCGCTGTTACCTGCCTTACCCGCGGCCGGCGGTCGCCGCGGACGGGCGCCCGCCGGAAGGTCACTTTGTGGTCGGATCCAGAGTGCGGGCGAGCGAGGTGGCCCTGGCGCGCCTGCTGCAGGAGCTGGCCGGCCGCGAGGACAGGGAGTTTGACCAGTACCTTCGGCAGACCGGAGCCATCGAGGTCCCTGATGAGCAGCTGGCCTGACCGCTGGGCGCCCGCGCCCGGGGGTTGGCAGAGCTCGCGCACGGTGTTATACAGCGCCTAGGTGATTCGCATCGCAGCGAATGGTGGGCGTCATGGGCGGTCCCCTCGAGGGCTGGCAGGTTCTGGATCTCAGTCAGGGCGTTACCGGGCCGTATGTGACGAAGCTGTGCTCGGATTACGGCGCGGATGTCATCAAGGTCGAGCGGCCCGGCATCGGCGATGTGTCCCGGCGGATCGGCCCGTTTCCGGGTGATGACCCGCATGCCGAGAAGAGCGGGATGTTCCTCACGCTCAACACCGGCAAGCGCGGCGTCACGCTGGACCTGACCACCCGGACCGGCCGGGAGCTGCTGCTGCAGCTCGCGGGCCAGTCCGATCTGATCGTTGAGAGTTACCGGCCCGGCACGCTGGAGCGGTTCGGCCTGACGCCCGAGCGGTTCGCGGCGGCTAACCCGGCGGCGGCGCTGGTGCGGATTTCCAATTTCGGCCAGACCGGGCCGCGGCGCGACTTCGCGGCCGACGACCTGATCGAGTACGCGGCCTCGGGCGTGTTCCAGGTCACGGGCCTGCCCGATCGCGAGCCGGTGGCGCTGGGCCTGTACGCGTCGTTGTTCCTGGCCGGGGCGATCTGCGCGCCGCTGGCGCTGGGCGCGATGCGGGCCGCGCACCGGGACCAGCAGCAGGAAGTGCTGGACTTCTCGATCCAGGAGGCGCTGGCCGGCTCGATGGACCGCGGCGGCCCGAACCTGATGGCCTTCCAGTACACCGGCCACCTGTCGCACGAGCGCCGGGCCGTCAGCCTGCGGAACGCCTTGCCCAGCGGCGTCTACCGGTGCGCGGACGGCTATATCCAGGTCTCGACGCTGGTGACCTGGTACAGCCGGGTGTTCCGGGTCATCGGGCGGCCGGAGTGGATCACCGATGAGCGGATCATCAGCAACCTGAATGACACCGAGGTGGTCGGCCCTGAGGTGGAGGCGGCGTTCCTGGCGTGGCTGCGGCCGCTGACCAAGCAGCGGGCGATGGAGGAGGCCCAGGCGCAGGGCTGGCCGCTGTCCGCGCTGAACACCCCGGCCGACGTGATGCGGGATCCGCACATGCGCGAGCGCGGGTTCTTCGTCACCGTGGATCATCCCGAGGCGGGCTCGCTCGAGCTGCCCGGGCTGGCGCTGCGATTTACCAGCACGCCCGGGGAGCTGCGCCGCCCGCCGCTGCTGGGGGAGCACAACCTCGAGATCTTCGGCAAGCTCGGCTACACGCCCCCTGAGGTCGCCGCGCTGCGCACCCAGAACGTCATCTAGGCATCGAAGGGCAGGCGCGATGAGCAACCGCCGACCACCTCTGGAGGGTGTCCGGGTGCTGGCCCAGGGCCTGGCGTGGGCAGGCCCGACCACCACGGCGATCCTGGCCGATCTGGGCGCTGAGGTCATCGAGATCGAGTCGATCCAGCACCTCAACCTGACGCGTACCCGGCTACGGCACATCCCCGACGCCGTGATGCAGGGGCCCAGCGGGAATGCGTACGCCAACCACGATGGCTCGGAAGGCTTCTGGGACCGCCAGGTGTGGTTCAACTACGGGAAGCGGGGCTGCCTGTCGGCCACGTTCGACCTGCAGAGCGAGCGGGGTCACGAGCTGTTCCTCGAGCTGGTCAAGCAGTCCGACGTGTTCCTGGAGAACAACGCGGCCACGGTGGTGGACACCCTGGGCATCGGCTGGGACGTGCTGCACGCGGCCAACCCGCGGCTGATCATGGTCCGTTTCCCCGGCTTCGGCATCACCGGGCCCTACGCCCACCACAAGGGCATCGGCACCAACATGGAGGCGGTCGCCGGGCACACGATGGTCCGCGGCTACGCCGGCGACGACCCGTCCACCACCCCCAACTCACTGCACAGCGACCCGAACGCGGGCACGCACGCGGCCTGGGCCGTGCAGGCGGCGCTGCTGGCCCGGGAGCGCTCCGGTCAGGGGCAGCTGGTGGAGCTGTCGCAGGCCGAGGCGGTGCTGCACCACATCACGTTCGACGTGCTGGACTACGAGTTCAACGGCCGTGAGCGGGGCCAGCGCGGCAACGACCACCCAGCCTTCGCGCCCTACGGCGTGTTCCCGTCCGCGGGGGAGGACCGGTGGATCGCCATCGCCTGCACCTCCGACGCGGCGTTCGCGGCGCTCATGGGCCAGCTGGACGCGGCCCAGTTCGCCGACGATGAGCGGTTCGCCACCACCACCGCCCGGCTTCGGCACCGCGCCGCGGTCAACGACCTGGTCGCCGACCGCACCCGCCACTACCCCGCCGCGGAACTGGCCCGGCAGCTGCAGGCCAGCGGCGTGGCCGCCGCCGCGCTGGCCCATCAGCAGGAAATGCATACCGACGAGCACCTGACCGCGCGGAACTTTTTCAGCCCGATCACCCACCCGGCGGCCGGTACCCACCTGTACCCGGGGCCGCTGGGCAAGCTGCAGCACACCGCGGATGGGCCGCCGTTCCGGCCCGCGCCGACGCTGGGCCAGCACAACGAGTACGTGTACCGGGAGATCATCGGCCTGTCCGGCGAGGAGTACCAGAAGCTGGTCGACGACCAGGCCATCGGCACCGTCTACCTCGAGACCGCCCACGCCTGACGTCCGGGACGCGAACGCGGCGCCGTGCCTAGCCGATGTGGTGCCGCCGGGCGTACCCGATGGCGGCCACCCGGTCGCGCGAGCCGGTCTTGGCGAAGATCCGGTTGATGTGGGTCTTGATCGTATGGTTGCTGAGGAACAGCCGCTCAGCGATCTCGCCGTTGGTCAGGCCCTCGGCGATCAGGCTGAGGATCTCCGCCTCGCGCTGGGTCAAGCCGTCCGGCGGGTCGGCCGCCCGCGCGGCCGGCCCCGGCCCGGGAGCGGCCGACGTGCCGCCGGGCGAAGCAGCGGCGTCCGGGGCGCCGGGCGAAGCAGCGGCCGGGGCGGCGGCGGCGGCGAGCAAGGTGGCGTGCACGCGCGGATCGAACACGGTCAGCCCGCCGGCCGCGGCCTGCAGCGCCCGCGCGATGTCGGTGCGGTCGGCGTCCTTGGTGAGGTAGCTGCGCGCGCCGGCGCGGAGCGCCTCGAGGACGGACGTATCGTCCACGTAGGTGGTGAGCACGACGATCGCGACGCCGGGGTGCTCAGCGCCGAGCCGGCGGGTGGCGCCGATGCCATCAAGCACCGGCATGTGCAAGTCGAGCAGGATGGCGTCGGGCTGGTGCTCGGCCACTAGTTCCAGCGCCTGCTCGCCGTCGGCGGCGGCGCCGACCACGTCGATGCCGGGCAGGCCGTCGAGCAGCAGAACCAGGCCCTCCCGGACGCTGGCCTGATCGTCGGCGATGACGACCCGCAACGGCCGGTCAGTGGTCATCGGGCGATCCCATCCTGCGCGGCCGCCAGCCCGTCCGCGGTGTCGGAGAGCGGGAGATCGGCGGTCACCGTCCACTCATTCTCACCTGGGGGCGCCAGGAGTGGGTCGGCCAGCACCGGGCCGGCCAGCAGCGTGCCGTTCAGCAGCCGGAGCCGCTCGCGCATGCCGGTCAGCCCGTAGCCGCCGGTGCTGCCCGGTCCCCGGCCGGACCGGCCGGCTTCGCCCCGGACCGGGGCACGGGTCGCGTCGAGGCCGTTGACGACGCTTAGCCGCACCTCGTTGTCGCCGTAGTCGAGGCGGATCGCGACCCGCTGCCCCGGCGCGTGCTTGGCCGCGTTGGTCATCGCCTCCTGCGCGGTACGCAGCAGAGCGAGCGCGGCGTCCGGCGGCAGCGCCCTGGCCTCGCCGGACGTCTTGAGGGTGACCGGGACGTGATAGCGCTGCCGGTGGGTGTCCGCCAGCGCGGCCAGTTCCTCGCCGAGCGGCAGCGTGTCCACCCGCAGCGCGTGCACGGCCCGGCGGGTCTCGGTCAGGCCGTCCGCGGCCATCCGCTGCGCAGTGGCCAGCGCGTCGACCGCCCGGTCGATATCCCCGCGGTCGGTCAGCATCGCCTTGGCCGCCTGGATCTGGATGCCCAGCGCGCCGAGGGAGTGCGCCAGCACGTCGTGGATCTCGCGCGCGATGCGGGTCCGCTCATCCAGCACATCGGCGCGGCGCTGCTCGGCCCGCAGCCGCTCGTGCTGCGCCAGCAGGGCTGCGGACTGCTCGGCCTGCACCCGGTAGGCCCGCCGTTGCAGGCCGAACATCGTGCACACCGCGATCAGCAGCGGATCTCCGGCCATGGTGCCGAACGTGCTCCCGGCGATCGCCCCGGCGATCCAGATCGAGACGATGCCGGCCGCGGCGACCGCGAAGCCGGGCCGCAGGCCGGCTTCGCTGCCCGTCCAGAAGGCCGCGACGCAGGCGAAGGCGACCAGGGTCTGACCGCTGCCGGAGGTCACCGCGGCCACACCGCCCGCGACGGCCATTACGCCGAGCGCCACGGGCAGGGCCCAGGACCGGTACCGGGGCCATATGTCGGCCGCGATCCACGCCAGCAGGGCCAGGCCGACGGTCGAGAAGCAGGCGATCTGCGTCACCTGCTGCACGGCCGAGTGCGGCGGGCTGATCAGGGCCAGGATGCCGATTACCGCGAACCCGCTGACGCGGAGCAGCCAGTAGACCCTGGTCATCATGGGATCAGTATCGCCGTGATGCGTCACGGTCATGCCCGCCGAACGCGCCGGCTCCGAACGTGCTGCCGTCCTTCTCCGGCGCGAACGCCAGGCCGGCCCGCACGGCCCGGAGCATGATGACGACGCCCTGGCCCAGCCGGTTCAGGCCCAGGGTGAACAGCAGCGGGGTGGTGGACGCGGCCACGTGCGCGCCCGTCCGGGCGGCGAGCACCATGATCAGGACCCGCCAGGCGGCCAGTGCGACCCACAGCCACAGGCCGCGCAGCGGCAGCTGCCCCCACGCCACGCCGTCGCGGGACTCCAGCCGCATGATCAGGCCGAAGGCCAGCCCGATCAGCAGCGACCCGGCGGCGCCGGCGCTCAGCCAGGCGATGTCGGCCGGTCCCAGGTGGTGGCCCCGCAGGTTCACGAATCCGACGACGGTGACGACGACGGGCAGCACGACCACGCGCCTGCCCTGCAGCAGCTGGCCGGCCAGCTGCTGGTAAATGACGTAACCGATGATCCCGATGACGGCGACGATTTCCAGCCAGGACACAGCGCACGCTCCTTCACGTCCGATCAGCGAACGATCCCGACGCTACGGATTGGGGCGGTACTACTGCGTCAGCCCGCGGTACCAGTTCCGGGTTGACCATCCGGCGGCCTGACCTGGTCCTCCGGACCAGCCCAGGCTCCGACGCGTAGGCCGGGCATCCCGGCCAGGGTGGGTGATGTCAGACAACGGCATCGACACCAAACCGGAGCGCACCCCATGTCTCCCCTCACCGAAGCAATGATCATCAACGGCGCCGTGCTCTTCGCCACCCTGGAGGCCGATCTCGGCCCGCACCGCAAGATCGGCCCGTTCCGGCTGCTGCGGGCCCCGCTGGTGATCGCCGCGGTTATCCCGCTGTTCCTGGCGCGGCCGGTGACCCGCGGGAACGGCCTGCTGGTCGAGCTGGCCGGGCTCGCGGCCGGCCTGGTGTGCGGCCTGTTCGTCAGCACGCTGATGCGGGTCTACCGGAGCCTGCGGACCGGCAGGCCAGTCAGCGCGGCCGGCCTGCCGTACGCGCTCGCGTGGATCCTCATCGTGGGGGCCCGCGCGGCGTTCTCCGTCGGCGCCGTCCACTGGTTCCCGGCGCAGCTCGCGCACTGGAGCGTGGCCCACCAGGTCACCGGCGCGGCCCTCACCGACGGCCTGATCCTCATGGCCGTCACGATGGTGCTGGTCCGGACGGCCGCCCTGGCCGCCCGGACCGCTAAGCTGCCGAGCGCGGCGCCGGCCGCGCGGGCGAGCGTCCGAGCGCCGCGATGAGCGGGCCCGTCAACTCCGCGCCCTGGGCGCTCCCTGAACGCAGATAATTCAATCCGGGAGGCAGCCTGTGCCCGCCAAACTGATGACGGATGAGCTGTTCGAGGCGCAGCTCGTGCGCGCGCTCGGCTACGCGCCCTACCGCGGCGCCGACATCGGCGAATGCCTGGCTGCGGCCGGGCAGATCTCCGGGCGCGACCTGGATTCCTGGCATGCCGTCTGGACGGCCACGGCTGCGCGCCTGTCCGGCCAGGCCGCGGCCAGCGCCGCCGCCGGTGACGCCGTGAGCGCCCGGAACGGGTTCTTCCGCGCCGCCAACTATTTCCGCACCGCGGGACTGTTCGCGATGGGCGCCCCGCTCGACCCCCGGCTTACCGAGGCCCACCAGCAGGAAGTGGAGAACTTCCGCCGCGGCGCGGCGCTGCTGGCGGTGCCGCCGGAGATCGTGCAGATCCCGTACGAGGACTCCTTCCTGCCCGCCTACTATTTCCGCGCCGCCGCTGACCAGGCCGCGCGCGCGACGGTGATCTTGACCAACGGGTACGACGGCACGGCGGAAGAGCTGTACTTCACCAACGGGGCCGCGGCCCTCGAACGCGGCTACAACGTGCTGGCCTTCGACGGGCCCGGCCAGGGAACCATGATCATCGATCATGGGGTTCCGTTCCGCCCCGACTGGGAGAACGTCATCACTCCGGTGGTCGACTTCCTGCGGGCCCGACCCGATACCGACGCCGAACGGATCGCGTTGATCGGGCTCAGCTTCGGTGGCTATCTCGCGCCGCGCGCCGCCACGGCCGAGCATCGCCTGGCCGCGTGCATTTCCGACTGCGGTCCCTACGACCTCTTCGACGTCACCGCGCGGCGCCTGCCCGGTTTCCTGGGCAGGCAGCTGCCGGACGGCAGCCCGGCCCTGCTGCGGCTGCTCGACCGCCTGGTGCGCGCGGTGATGAACAAGCCGACCGCAGGGTGGGCGATGCGGCGCAATCTCATGGTCCACGGCCTGAGTGACCCGCTTGAGTACTTCCGGATCGCCCCGCGGTACTCGCTGAAGGGTATCGAGCATCAGATCGGCTGCCCGACGTTCGTCTGCTCAGCCGAGGGTGACGACCTCAGCGCCGACGCCAAGAAGCTCTACGACGCGCTGACCTGCCCCAAGCAGTACGTGCGGTTCAGGTCCGCGGAAGGCGCCGGGCAGCACTGCGAGGGCGGCGCCCGTACGGTCTTTCACCAGCGCGCCTTTAACTGGCTCGACCAGGTGCTCAATCCTGCCGCCGCGGCCGGGCCTGCGCCGCGGCCGGGCCGCCTGCCGCCCGGCTGATCTGCGGGCCCGGGCCACGCGTCGTGGCTAATGTCTGCCAGACTGTGCCATCGGCCCGAGAGCAGGTGGTGACAGGTGGATCTGCAGCTGGCTGGGCGGCGCGCCCTGGTGACCGGCGGCAGCCGCGGCATCGGCAAGGCTGCCGCGGCCGCGCTGCTGGCCGAGGGCGCCGAGGTGGCGATCGCGGCGCGTGACCTGCGCCGGCTGGGCGAGGCGGCCGCCGACCTGGGTGCCGCCGCCGGCCGGGCGGTATCGGCCTTCCAGGCCGATACCGGCGACGACGCCTCCGTGCGGCAGCTGGTCGCCGCCGCGCAGGACCGGCTCGGCGGCGTCGACATCCTGATCAACTGCGCTGCTCGCCCGGCCGGGCAGGCCCCGCCGCTGTCTCTGCCCGAGATCACCAGCGATGCGTTCTGGTCGGACGTGAACGTCAAGGTGCTGGGTTACCTGCGGTGCGCCCAGGCGGTCGCGCCGGGCATGGTCGCGGCCGGCTGGGGCCGGATCATCAGCGTCAGCGGCCTGGCCGCCCTCAGCACCGGGTCGGTCATCGGGTCCATCCGCAACGTGGCGGTCTCGGCGATGACCAAGAACCTGGCCGACGAACTGGGCCCGTCCGGCGTCAACGTGACTGCCGTCCACCCCGGGCTGACCCGGACCGAGGCAACGCCGGGCGTCATCGCGGCCCAAGCCGCGGCGGCCGGCGTCGAGCCCGCCGAGATCGAGCGGCGGTTGGCCGGCCGCAACCTCACCCGCACGCTCATCGACGCCAGCCAGGTCGCGGCCGTGATCGCCTTCCTGGCCTCGCCCCTGTCGGCCTCGGTCAACGGCGAGTCGATCGCCTGCGGCGGCGGCACGCCCGGCGTCATCCACTACTAAGCCCAGCCGGCGGCCGGGCCGCCCGGCGGCACGTTCTGCGATACCGAACGGACCGTGGTTGCACGCACCCGGCCTTGGCCGGCGCGATAGCGTGGCAGGCATGGCGATCACCACACGAACCCTCGGCCGTACCGGCGCGGACGTGACCATTCTCGGCTACGGCGCTATGGAGCTGCGAGGCCAGCCGCGCGGTCCCGAGATTGCCGACGAGGACGCGGGCCGCCTGCTGAACGCGGTCCTGGACGGCGGCATCAACCTGATCGACACCTCGCCCGACTACGGCCGCAGCGAGGAGCTGATCGGCGCCTATATCGGCCACCGCCGGGATGAGTTCTTCCTCGCCTCCAAGTGCGGGTGCCCGGTCGTGCCCCCGGCCGACACGCCGCCGCCTTACCCGCACGACTACAGCCCGGGGAATGTCCGCGCCGACGTCGAGCAGTCACTGCGGCGGCTGCGCACCGACCATCTCGACCTGGTTCAGGTGCACGTGTCACCGAGCAGGGCGACGCTCGAGGAGAACCACACCGTCGAGACGCTCAAGGACCTCCAGGCTGAGGGCAAGGTCCGTTTCGTCGGCATGTCGGGCATCCTGCCGAATCTGCCCGATCATCTCGCGATGGGCGTCTTCGACGTCTTCCAGATCCCGTACTCGGCGGTCCAGCGCGATCACGAGGAACTCATCACCGCGGCCGCCGATGCGGGCGCGGGTACCTTCATCCGGGGCGGCGCGGCGCGGGGCGCCCCGTCGGAAGACAAGAACTGGCAGATCAGGCCGCTGAGCCAGGGCTCCGGTGTCGGTCGGCGGAACTGGGAGACGGCCGGCCTCGCCGAGCTGCTGGACGAGGCGGGCATGAGCAACATGGAGTTCGTCCTGCGCTTCACGCTCAGCCACCCCGGCCTGTCGACCACCATCGTCGGCACGTCGAACCCCGTTCACCTGGCCGGCAACATGGCCGTCGCGGCGCGGGGGCCGCTCCCGGCCGACCTCTACGAGCAGGCCAAGAAGCGCCTCCCGCTCTCCGGCGCCAGCTGACCGCAGCTGCCCGCAGAGGAGGATGTGCCGAGCTTTCCGTACCCGCCAGAGCCTCGGGCTGGCCCGTAAAGCCGGCCTCCGGCATGGGCGCGGCACCGCGTGTGATGATGGGTAGATGACCTCAGCGGCGCGCCGGCAGGCGGAGTCCCCGTGACCGAGATCCGCCGCCTCAGCGAGGAGCAGATGGCTTCCTTCGGCTATTCCATGTCCGAGCTGCGCCAGATCGCGAGGGAACACGGTGTGCTTGTGCCACGTGACGCCCTGCACCACGAGGTCGTCCGCAGTCTGGCCGCCGCAGGCGTCAAGCTGCCGCCGAAGCAGGCGGCTTAACGGCCGCCCGCCGTCACGGCGGCTCGCTGAGCCCTTACCAGCCCAGTTCGCGGAGCCGGCGGTCGTCGATGCCGAAATGGTGGGCGATCTCGTGGATGACGGTGCGGCGGACCTGATCGGCGACCTCGGACTCGGTGCGGCAGATCGCGCAGATCGCCTGGCGGTAGATGGTGATGCGGTCGGGCAGGATCGCGGCGTACTGCGACGTGCGGCTGGTGAGGGGGAGGCCCTGGTATAGCCCGAGCAGGCCGGGCGGGCCTGCGCCGTGCTCGACGGTCACCGCCACATTGCTCATGACCTGGCCGAGCTCCTCGGGCAGCCCGTCCAGCGCCGTCACGACCATGTCCTCGAAACGGCCGGGTTCGACCTCGATCACCAGCCCATTGTGCTGGACCGCGGCGGGCCCGGCCGCCCGGCCGGAACCGGTCGCTGGCCCGCCCAGGGCGGGAAGGTAGCGTGAAGGCCATGACGCAGCAGCCGGATCAAGGGGCACGGCCGGCGATTTTCGTTCTCTTCGGGGCGACCGGTGACCTGGCCAAGCGCATGGTGCTGCCGGCTTTCTACCGGCTGGCGTCCGGGGGGCTCCTGCCCCCGCGGTGGCTGCTGGTGGGTAACGGTCGCGGCGACATCACGCACGAAGATTTCCGCGCCCATGTCCATGATGCGCTCACCGAGTTCGGCCCCCCGCCTGAGGGCAAGGACTGGGACGCCTTCGCGCCGCGCGTTTTCTTCGCCGGCGGCGGGTTCGGCCCCGGCCGCCCCGGCCGCCTGCCGGAGGTGCTCGGCCAGGCCAGCACCTCTCTCGGCGATGGTGCGCAGCTGGTCCATTACCTGGCCGTCCCGCCTGTCGCCTTCGGCGAGCTGACCCAGGCGCTGGGGCAGTACGGGCTGGCCCGCGGGGCCCGGGTCGTCTACGAGAAGCCATTCGGCACCTCGCCCGGCAACTTCCGCGAACTCGACCAGGTCGTCCATTCAGTCCTGGATGAGCAGCAGGTGTACCGGATCGACCACTTCCTGGGCAAGGAAGCGACCCAGGATCTGCACGTGCTCCGCTTCGCCAACACATCGTCTGCCGCGTTCTGGAACCGCGAGCACGTCGAGTCGGTACAGATCGACGTGCCCGAGACGCTCGGCATCAGCGACCGGGCCCAGTTCTACGACGCCACCGGCGCGGTCCTGGATATGCTCGTCACCCACCTGTTCCAGGTGGCCGCCGAGGTCGCCATGGAACCCCCGGCCAGCCTGGACGCGCTGGACCTGCAGGCCGCACGGGAGAAGACCATCAGCTGCTTCCGGCCGCTGGACCCCCGGGAGGTCGTACTGGGGCAGTTCGACGGCTACCGGGAGGTGCCGGGCGTCGATCCGCACTCGGACCGGGACACGTTCGTGGCCGCCCGGCTGTGGATCGACAACCCCCGTTGGCGGGACGTGCCGTTCTACTTGCGCACCGGGAAGCGGCTGGCCGCGTCGAAGCAGCGGGTCGCCCTCATCCTGCGCGAGCCGCCTGGGCCGCTGGCCGGCCGGCTGCCCCGCCACCGGAACGTACTGTCCTTCTCGCTGGCCGGCGACGGGGAGATCGACCTGTTCCTAGTGACCAAGAAGCCCGGGCCCGCCCTGGACCTCGATGTCGCCCGCGCGGCGATCCCGCTGGCCAGCCTGCACGGCGCGGACCCGCTGCCGCCGTACGTGCGGCTGATCCATGACGTCCTGCTCGGCGACCGCTCGCTGTTCACCCGGCCGGACGGGCTGGCCGCGGCGTGGCAGGTGGCCGAGCCGCTGCTGACCAGCCCGCCCCCGGTCCACGGGTACGCGCCCGGCTCATGGGGGCCGGCGCAAGCCCGCGAGCTCATCGCACCCGGGCAGTGGCTCCTAGGCCAGTGACCACCCTTCGACTTCGTCAGACCTTCCGCCAGCGGGCCTCGAATATCCCGTAGACGCCGAAGACCACGAGGCCGAGGGCGGCCAGCATCATCAGGAACTCGCCGAGCGGCTGATCGCGCAGCGTCAGCAGGGCCTTGTCGATGCCGCCGGACTCGGCCGCCTTCTGGGTCACGGCCGCGTCGATGACCAGCACGCCGGCCAGGGCGAACACCAGCCCCCGGGCGATGGTTCCGGTCATGCCGGACAGCTCGACGACGCGGCGCATCCGGGCGCTCAGCTCGGCCGTCCGCAGGTACTTCATGAACTTCTTGCGGGCGCCCTCGATGACCAGGACGGTGCCGCAGGCGACGACGACCAGCCCGGCGATGCCGACCAGCACCCGGCCGGCCGTATGCTGCATGGCCGTGGCCGTCATGTCCTGCTGCCGGCCGGACTGGCTGCGGGCCGTGCCGGCTATCACCGTGAACGTCAGGTAGGCCAGGCCCGTGTAGATGACCGCCCGGGCCAGCGACTTGAGCCTGGGGCCGGCCCCGGGCGGCTCGCCGGTGACGCCGAACGCGGCCTCGCTCAGCCGCCACAGCGCATAGGCCGCGAAGCCGATGCCGAGCAGCCAGAGCGAGACCAGCCCGTAGGATTTGCCCGCGAGCAGCTGCAGGGCGCCCTGCTGGTCCGCCTCGCGAGAGCTCTGGCCCAGCGCGACCAGCAGCGCGACCCAGCCGACCAGGATGTAGATGACACCGCGCGCGATCAGGCCCGCGCGGGCCAGGACGTGCACGCCCGGGCTGTCGGAAGCCCGCCGCGCCGTGCGCCTGACGCCCGGCGCCGATACAGAGTGCATACCCGTCACTACCTCGGCCGCAGGCAGGCAAACGTCGAGGAATCGCGGCCTCGCGGTGTGAAACTGCTCATCATGGGCAGTCGGGGGCCATGTCAGCGAGAGCCACGGTCCGGCGCACTCTCGCACCGCTGGCCGGGCGCACTCTCGCACCGCTAGCCATCGTCACCGCGGCGGCGCTCCTCTTCGCGCTCCTGCTCCTGCTCGTACGGCTGCAGTGGGCGCCGCTCGAGTCCGCCGATCACCGCGCGGCCGCCGGGCTGAACAGCCTCATTGCCGGCCACCCCGCGGTGGTCCGCATCGTCAAGACGGTCACCTGGCTGGGCAGCAGCGGCGTGCTGTGGACGCTGATCGGCGCGGCCGCCGTGGTGCTGGCCATCCGGCGCCGGTGGCGCCTGGCGATCTACCTGCTGGTCACCGGCGCCGGGGTGCTGACGCTCGACCCGGTCCTCAAGGCGCTGGTCGGCAGGCTGCGTCCGGTAGTCGCCCATCCGGTCGCCTACGGGAACGGCGACAGTTTTCCCAGCGGGCATGCTCTCGGCTCGATCGTCTGCTACGGCGCTTTGTTCCTGGTCTTCCTGCCCGCCGCCCGCGGCACGTGGCGCCGCGTGTTCACCGCCGTGATCCTCGTGCTCATCGCCGCCATCGGCATCAGCCGGCTCCTGCTCGGCGTGCATTACGTCTCCGACGTGCTGGGCGGCTGGGCGCTCGGCATCACCTGGCTGGGCATCACCGCCGTCGCCTTCGAACTCTCCCGCCAGGCGGCGGGGGCACCGGTGACCGATCCGGTGACCGATGGGCTTGAGCCCGAGGCCCGCACCGACCTGCGGCCGGCCGAACAGGAGATGACCATGCCCCATGACCGCGCTCGCGAATACGGCCGTATCGCCGCCGGTGTGGCGGTGATCTGGGTGCTGATCGTCGGCACCCTCACCGGCATCGGCAAGCTGATCATGCTCACCCGCAACGGGAACGGCAACCTGCTTGGCGACCGGGCGATCCCGCACTGGTTCGCCGCGCACCGCTCACCGGCGCTGAATCACTGGAGCCTGATCGCCAGCAATCTCGGGGCCACCCAGGACATTCTCATCGTGAGCGGCGCGACCTGCGTCGTGTTCCTCGCCGTCACCCGCCGCTGGCGGCCGGTGATCTTCGTGGCCGTGGTCATGTTCGGCGAGCTGGCCGCCTTCCTGACGGTCGCGGCGGTGGTGAAGCGCCCGCGGCCGGACGTCCCCCAGCTCGACTCCAAGCTGCCCACCTCGGCGTTCCCGTCCGGGCACATGGCCGCCACCACGTGCCTGTATGTCGGGATCGCCATCCTGGTCATCGGCCACGCTCGCGGCTGGTGGCGTTACCTGTTCCTGATCCCCGCGATCGTCATGCCGGTCATGATCGCCGTGGCCCGCATGTACCGGGGCGAGCATCACCCCACCGACATCCTCGGCAGCCTGCTCTTCGCCGCGCTCTGGCTGACCGCCACCACGCTGCTCATCAAGCCGGCCAGGGACGGGCTTGACCGCGCCGGCCGCCGGCCCCTGGGCCTGCCCCGCCGCAAGGCCCCTGACGACAGCCGGGAGGCGACGCCCGCCGCCCGTTAGGCAGGGCCACGGCGCAATCACCGGCGAGGTCGACCACATCAGTGGCTGGCCGGCGGGTTGGGCCGGGACGGCTGGCCGCGCGCAGCCGGGCTCCCCGGCACGCGACCTGTGTATAAATAAATGCACGCGGGGAAGAACGACGCTAATCCCAATAATACGCAGTGGCCAGGGCCCGAAAAGCTGCCAAAACGAAAACCCGGCGACAAATAGTTACGGCGGAAACGCCTTCGGCGTGATGACTATCCGGCCGGCCGCGAGCAAATCCTCACCGGTAAGCGGTCAGCCGATCCGGGCCGTCCCGAGGGCCTATGGCGCCCGGGCCCGGGGTGGCCTCGGTCTTCACCCGAATGGGGTGATGACAGCTCACCTGTTTCGAGGCTTACCTGTGATTATGCGGAGTTGGCGGGGCCGTACACGCGCCGGCTCCCGGAGATCCTGCGGTTCTCTCATCGCCCGGACTCCTCAGATGGATGGAGCATGCGCTATGAGCACCTTTCCGCCGATCGCAGACTACGCATTCTTGTCGGATTGCGAGAACAACTGCCTGGTGGCTCCGGACGGTTCTATCGAGTGGCTTAGCCTGCCCCGGCCGGACTCGCCGAGCGTGTTCGGCGCGCTGCTGGACCGCAACGCCGGGACCTTCCGGTTCGGCCCGGCCAACGCCCTCGTGCCCGACCACCGCCGGTACGTGCCGGGGACGATGGTGCTGGAGACGACCTGGCATACCCCGACGGGGTGGCTGGTGGTCAACGACATGTTCGTCGTCCGGCCGGTCAGCGACGAGGGGCGGCGAGCTGGCTACCAGCGAGTCCCCAGGGTCGGCGCCGGGGTCGGCACGATCCTTCGGACGGCCACCTGCATCTCGGGGAAGGTCGACGTCGCGGCGATTGCCTGCCGATGTTCGACTACGGGTCCGCGCCAAGCTCCTGGAGCTATGACACCGACAGCTATCACTCGATGGTGGTGCGCCAGCCCGACGGGGACGTATCCCTCAGACTGCACTCCAGCTTCCAGCTCGGCGAGATCGCGGCCCGCGCCTACGTCCGGTCCGTCCTCCATGAGGGTGAGTCGGGCTTCATCTCCCTCACCTGGGCGGGGCCGGCGCCGACTTGCCAGCAGGAGGCGGACGCGGACCTGGCGTCCACGGTCAGCTTCTGGCGGGACTGGCTCAGCACCGGGACGTTCCCGGACCACCCGTGGCGCCCGTACCTGGAGCGCAGCGCGCTGACCCTCAAGGGGCTGAGTTACGCGCCGACCGGGGCGATCATGGCCGCGTCGACGACCGGCTTGCCCGAAACCCCGGGTGGGGCCCGCAACTGGGACTACCGCTACACCTGGATCAGGGACACCGGGTTCACCCTGCGCGCCCTGTACCGGCTCGGTACGACTGGGAGGCGCTGGAGTACTTCGCCTTCATCCTGGACGCCGTCCGGGGCAAGGACATCAAGAAGCCCTTCGCCGAGCTCCAGATCATGTACGGGATCGGCGGTGAGCGCGACCTCACCGAGAAAACGATCGACCACCTGTCGGGCTGGCGCGACTCCAAGCCGGTCCGGATCGGCAACGGCGCGTGGAACCAGCACCAGAACGACGTGTGGGGCATGCTGGTCGACGCCGTGGACTCTCACCTGCACCGGGGCGCCGAGCAGATCATTACGCCGGTCTGGGAAGGCCTGGCCGGTTTCGTCGACGACGCCATCAAGCACGCCGGTGACGTCGACCAGGGCATCTGGGAAATCCGGGGCGAGCCGCAGCATTTCACGGAATCGGCGGTGATGTGCTGGCTGGCCGCCGACCGCGGCGCCGACCTGGCCCGACGAACGCGGCGACTCCGGGCGCGCCACCCGGTGGCAGAAAGCCGCCGACGAGATCAAGGCCGAAATCCTCGACAAGGGCGTTGACGAACGCGGCCGGTTCCGCCAGGCCTACGAAAACGACGAGCTCGACGCCTCGCTGCTGCTGCTGCCCATCATGGGGTTCCTGCCGCCCGACGACGACCGCATCAGGGCCACCGTGCTGGCCATCGCCGACGAGCTGACCGAGGACGGCCTCGTCCTGCGCTACAAGGTGGACAGCACCGACACCGGATTCGCCGGCAAGGAGGGAACCTTCACGATCTGCTCGTGGTGGCTGGTCAGCGCCCTGGCCATGATCGGTGAAACCGACCGGGCCCGTGCCCTGTGCAAGAAGCTCCTGTCCTACGCCGGCCCGCTCAACCTGTACGCCGAAGAAATCGACACCACCACCGGTGAGCATCTCGGGAACTTCCCCCAGGCGTTCACTCATCTCGCCCTGATCGAAGCGGTGTCCCAGCTCATCGAAGACGAGGATTAGTGCTGATTCATGCCGGGGTTTCCCCGGAGCTGGCTGGCGCGCCATTCCGGCGCTGCGTCCGGTTCGCTCCCCAACGGGGAGTAACCGGACGGGTAGGGCACGACCAGGGCGATGCACGCGCCGAGGACCGCGGCCACCGTGCAGAGGGTGAACAGCAGCCTGTAGGCCGTCAGTGACGGCAGGGCCACGCCGCCGACCACGACGACCGAGGAGGCCAGGATGGTCCCTCCGACCGCGCTGGCCAGCGAGCTGCCGGAGGCACGGGACAGGGTATTCAGGCCGTTGGCGGCGGCGAGCTCGGAGTGCGGTGCGCCCAGCGCGATGAGGGCCGGCATGGCCGCATAGGCGATGCCGGTGCCCGCGCCGGCCACCGTCGTGCCGAGGACGATCTCCCACAGGTGGCCAGTCAGCACGATGCGGATCACGAAGCCGGCCGCCACCACCAGGGAACCGGTGCACAGCGTGATCTTGGGGCCGAACCGCCGGGTCATCTGCGCCGAGACCGGTGACAGGGCCAGCATGCCGAGCCCGCTGGGCAGCAGGCACAGGCCGCCGACCACGATGGACGCGCCGAAGCCGTACCCGGAGGCGACCGGGGCCTGCACGTAGGCGGCGGTGCCGATGAAGCTGGCGAACAGGGCGAACCCGACGCACAGCGAGGCGATGTTGGTCCGCAGCAGGCCGGCTTGGCGTTGGCCGCGATGTCCACCAGCGGCGAGGCTCTCCGGCGCTCGATCAGCACGAAAGAGACCAGCAGAACGGCCGCCACGGCCAGCAGCCCGATGGTCCGCGGCGCGCCCCAGCCCCACACGGCCGCCTCGCTCAGCGGCAGCAGCAGGCAGAACAAGCCCAGGGCGAGCAGGATCGCGCCGGGGACATCGAACCGGCCCGCTGCGCGCTGGGCCGGCTCGGTGAGGAACAGCCAGCTGCCCAGCAGCGACACGATGCCGCCGACCAGGCAGATCCAGAACAGCAGGTGGTAGTTGGCGTGCTCGCCGACCAGTCCGGCCAGCGGCAGGGCGAGCGCCCCGCCGACGCCGAGCATCGCGCTGATCAGCGCCACGCCGAACAGCGCGCGGCGCGGGGGCAGGGTCACGGTGATCAGGCTGATGCCCAGGGGAACGGCGGCCACCGAGAGCCCCATCACGCTGCGCCCGATGACCAGCGGGATCAGGCTGTGGCTCAGGGCGCAGATGAGCGAGCCGGCGATGAGGAAACCGGCGCACACCATCAGCATCAGCCGCTTGCCGTACAGGTCGCCGAGCCGCCCCATGATCGGGACGGCCACGGCCGCGGCCAGCAACGCCGAGGTCAGCAGCCACTCGGTGCTGGTCGTCGAGCTGCCGATGTCCCGCGCTATCAGCGGTAGCACGGGGACCAGCATCGACAGGGTGATGGATACCATCAAGCCGCCGGTAGCGACAGCCGCCAGCGCGGCGACCTCGCTGGGCCGCCAGTGGTCCGCGTCCGGCTCGGCAGGCCGGCCCGCCCAGACGTTTTCACCGGGCGCCCTGGCAGGCGGTTCGTCGATCATCGCTCCCTTTCGGCCGGCTGCAGCACGCTGCCTAACGTGTGACGACGCATGGATATGACATGACGCGCCATCATGGCATATCGTGCCATCAGCGGCGCGTCCCCGGCAAGCCGGTCCCGGGGCTCCGCGCCGCCGCCAGCCAGCATCAGCCCACGTCAGTGTCGCGGCGGTGCATCACCGCGGACCTGCGAGAACGCAATCGCGTCGACAACCGCGCGGCGACCGTCGACGCGGCTTTCGCGTTGTTCGCCGACCGCGGGTACTGCCACGTGACGGTCGCCGATATCGCGACGCGGCCGGGATCGGCCGCCGGACCTTCTTCCGGTACTTCTCCACCAATGACCACGTGCTGACCGAGCCCGCCCGCGAGATGGCCGCCCGGGTCGCGGCCGCGATCACCTCCGCCCCGGCCGCCTGCCCGAGCCCCAGGTCCTGCGCCAGGCGCTACCGAGATCGCCGCCTACGCCCTCAGCCACCGCGCCCGGCTGCACCAGCTCGCCAGTCCGCAAGACCTCCTCCTACATCCGCTGGTCACCGCTGACCCCCTGTCCAACAGAACAGGCCCTCGCCCAGCTCGCCGCCCACCGCGCGCACCAGCCCGCTGGCCCACCCGCCTGCTCTCGCCCGCGCCTCGCTCCTGCGCTCTGGCCACACATCACCACACCACTGCCCACCCTGGCAGCACCTCCAGCAGATCTTCGACACCGAACCACTCCTCACCCCGCCACACCCCGCCCACACCAAACCAGGCACAAACACCCCCGCCCGTTCGGTAGAGATAAATCCCTCATGGCCCAGGGCCAGGCCAGGGGTGGTGGCGGTTATGATGGCTGAGCCGCCGGAGACACCTCGGGAAAGGGCCGGCGGCGCAGGTCTACCGGGTGCCGGGTTGTTCTGCCGGGACCTCGCACCCGGTCACCTCATGGGCCGGATCTCCCCGCGGGAACCTTGCCGCCGCCCGTTTCCGCGGAATCGATCGACCGGGGCTGGGTGTTCTGGCCGGGTGAGGGTGCGGGTGCAACTGAGCCCATTGTCCCGACGATGAGGAGCAGTCATGGCCACGGCGCAGGACTTCGCGGGGACCGCCGCGGACGGTAAGCAGGTTCCGCGGCAGGACTATTAGGACACCGAGGAGTTAGTGATGCGTATCCCGTTGTCGATTCTCGACCTGGCGCCGATCTCGCGGGGTCAGAGTGCTACGGACAGTTTCGCGAACAGTGTGGCGCTGGCCCAGCGGGCCGAGGAGCTGGGCTACCTGCGGGTCTGGTACGCCGAGCACCACAACATGCCCAGGATCGCCTCTTCTGCCACCAGCGTGCTGATCGCGCACATCGGCGCGCACACCCGGTCGATCCGGCTCGGCGCGGGCGGGGTGATGCTGCCCAACCACGCGCCACTGCTGATCGCGGAGCAGTTCGGCACCCTGGCCGCTCTGTACCCGGGACGGATCGACCTCGGCCTGGGCCGGGCACCAGGCTCGGATCAGAACACGATGTACGCGCTGCGCCGCGACCCGAACTCGGCCGACACCTTCCCGCAGGACGTCGTGGAGCTGCAGGGCTATCTCACCGGCAACACCCTGGTGCCGGAGGTGAACGCCATCCCCGGCAAGGGCTCGCACGTTCCGCTGTACATCCTCGGTTCGTCGTTGTTCGGGGCGAGCCTGGCCGCCGCGCTCGGCCTGCCCTATGCGTTCGCCTCGCACTTCGCGCCGGCTGCGCTCGAAGAGGCCCTGGCCCTCTACCGGCGTGAGTTCCGGCCGTCCGGGCAGCTGGAACGGCCGTACGCGATCGCGGGCGTCAACGTGATCGCCGCCGACTCCGGCAGCGACGCCCAGGAGCAGCTCCAGGGCATCCGGCGATCGCGGGCTATCAGCCTGTACCGGCGCGGGCGCCCGGGCCAGGACACGGAGCACCTGACCGACGAGCAGGCCGACCAGCTGCTGGCTGCTGGCGTCGGCGCCCACGTGGATCAGATGCTCACGTACACCGCGGTCGGCACTCCGGCCCAGGTGAGCGACTATCTCGATGGCTTCATCCGGCATACCGAGGCCGACGAGGTGATCGTCGCCCACCAAGCGCCGGCCATCGAGAACCGGCTGCGGTCGGTCACGCTTCTGGCCGAAGCCATGCAGGCCGTCCCCGCGTAACCCGGCCCGCGCAGGTCGCGATCATCCTCCGATGCCCGGTAACGACGCGGCGATCGACCCGACGGCCCTGCTCGGGGACTGGCGGCTGACGCGAAGGCTAGCCGACCGGCGCACCGGACGGTCCGGGACGGTGTACGGCCAGCTCACGCTGCGCAGCGAGCGCGGTCAGATCGCGTGGGTCGAGCAGGGCACCCTGCTGTGGAACGGATCCCGCCTGCCCGTATCCCGGTCCTACCGCCTGCTGCGCGCCGGGGAGGGGTGGTGGCTGTATTTCGCCGACGGCCGGCCGTTTCATCCCTGGATTCCCGGCCGATGGGTGCACCACCCGTGCCGTGAGGATTCTTATCGCGGCCTGATCACCATCGCCGGACCAGACCAGTGGCGCACCCGCTGGGAGGTTGACGGGCCGGACAAGGCGCAGCGGATCATCACCCAGCTGTCCCGGTCATCGCGGGATGAGAGCGTTTCCGCGGAAACGCTCGACGCAATTGCGCGGCGCGTTTCCGCGGAAACGCATTCGTGATCCGGGCGATCGAACCCTCGGGGACGTGGCGAGTCCGCGCCTTCAATGCCGGGCGAGCCGGTCCTGGCCCGGGCGCCCGCCACCGTGGCTTGGTCGCCGCCCGTCCGGGATGATCACGGAGCTTGGGTCGCGGCTTTGATCCTCGTGCCGAAGTCACGCCACGCCGCGGCCGGGAAGGTGAGGACGGGGCCGTTCTTGTCCTTGGTGTCCCGTACCCCGATCACGCCAGGACGGGAACCCACCTCCACGCAGTTCTGGTTGCTGAAGCTCAGCGAGGACTTCCGCCAGCCGGTTAGCGCTATGTTATCGTTCATACGCTCAGTGTGACATAACATGTGCCGCTAAGTCACCATATGATTTCTCTGCGTATTCAGAATAAGGTGCGGCCGACGATCGGCCGGGGCATCACGGACGCGCCCGGCGTAGCCTCACTTGGAGGTGGGCAGTGCCGCCGAGGAAACATCTGCGCAGGGAGCTTGCCGATGAGTGATTTGCTGGCCGAACAGATGCAGGCCACCGGGCGGTGGCCGGTGCTGACGCTCGGCGGGACCATGCTCCCGCTGGTCGGCCGGGCCAGGGTGTATGTGTGCGGCATCACGCCCTATGACGTGACGCATCTGGGCCACGCGGCGGCGTTCGTCTGGGCCGACGCCCTGTGCCGGGTACTGCACGCGGGCGGCACCGAGGTCATCGTGTGCCGCAACGTCACCGACGTGGATGACGTCCTGCTGGCCGCCGCCACCCGCGCGGGCTCTCCTTACGACGAGTTCGCCGCCATCGAGCAGTTTTATTTCGAGCGGGACATGGCCGCACTCGGCGTGGCGCGACCGGCCCTGGAGCCGCGGGCACACGCCTACATCGGGCAGGTCATCTCGCTGACCGCGGGATTGCTGGAACGGGGCGCGGCCTACCAGCGGGACGGGCAGGTGTACTTCCGCGGGGCCGAGGTCGCTCGCCGGGCGGTCGCCGACCCGGCGGCCGCGCGTGGCCTGGCCGCCGAGTACGGGGATCACCCCGACGACCCGCGCAAGGAGGACCCGTTCGACGTCGTTGTGTGGCAGGCGGCCCGCGACCGGAAACCGGCCTGGGAGAGCCCGTGGGGCCCCGGTCGGCCCGGCTGGCACGCCGAGTGCGCGGCGATGGCCCTGCACGCGTTCGGCCCGGCGGTCGACATCCAGGCCGGCGGCGGTGACCTGCGGTTTCCGCACCATGCCTACCAAACGGCCATGGCCGAGGCGTTCACCGGAGTTACGCCGTTCGCCCGGGCCCAGCTGAACGCCGGCGTCGTCCACGTGTCCGGGGCGAAGATGGCCAAGTCCACGGGCAACCTGGTGCTGGTCAGCGAACTGCTCGCGCAGTATCCCGCCGGGGTCATCCGGCTGCTGATCCTGGACCGGCGATGGGCGCAGGACTGGGATTACGATCACGCCGGGCTGGAGGCGGCCGCGGCACGGCTGGAACGCCTCGCCGCCGCCGCGGGCCGGCCAGGCCGCAGCGTCGCCGGACGCGCGGACGCTGCGGTGGCTGCCGTAAGGGCCGCGCTCGCCCGTGATCTTGATGTGCCGGCCGCGCTGCGGATCGCCGAGGACGAGGGCGGCCCCGCCGCCCGTACCCTCGGCTCCCTGCTCGGCCTGTGGTAACCGGGCATGCCAGGCACGCGAGCGCCGCGCCGCCCGGTCAGCACGCGCCATCCGGCGTACTTGCCGCGGGGCCGCTACGGGGGGCTGCTGGGCGCCTTAAGAGCCGCCGCGCTGGGACACCGGCGCGGCAGCACCGACGGCACGGCCCCGATCGCCCGGGCCGACGCGGCGCCCGGCCGACGCTGACGCCAGGGCGCACACGGCCAGCGCCGCCATGGCCGCCGCCGGCCCAGCGGAAGGATGACCCAGCCGCGCGGCAGTGTGCAGCGCCAGGGCCACTACCGCAACCCCCAGGGCGGTACCCAGTCCGCGGGCCATGTTCACCATCCCGCCGGCGGCGGCGGCCTGCCCGGGCGGGATCGCCGTCATGATCGCCGTGTTGTTGGCCGGTATGTAGGTGCCCAGGCCGATGCCGAGCAGGCCCAGCCAGGTCGCTATCACGATATCCGGGGCGGGGATCGCCAGCGCGGCGGCGCAGCCGCTGGCCAGCAGCCCGCCGCCAGGCAGCGGCGCCGGTCCGGCCAGCGGGCGGGCAGGATCTTCTCGCCGGCCACGGCGGCCAGCCCGAACCCGGCGGCAGCGCGGCCAGCAGCAGCCCTGCGTGCACCACGCTGCCGCCGTGGGCGGTCAGGACCTGCGGGATGAGCATCAGCGGCCCGAACAGCACCAGGTAGGCGCACAGTGCCCCGGCCAGCAGCGGCCATGTGCCGTTCGCGGCCAGCATCTTCAGATCAACGAGCGGCGCGGCCGCGCGCCGCTCCCACCACACCAGGCCCGCCCCGGCCAGCAGCGCCACGGCCGCGCACCCGGCCAGCCCGGGCCGCGGCAGGCCGAGCCCGGATACCGCTGACACGGTGACCAGCGTCCCGGTAGCGGCCACGGCCAGCAGGATCAGCCCCAGCGGGTCAGTGCCCTGGCGCAGCCCGTTGGCGGGTGCGCGGCAGCAAGAACCAGGCCGCCGCCACCGCCACCACCCCGACCGGGACATCGATGAAGAAGATCGACCGCCAGCCTGCCGAGGCGACCAGCAGCCCGCCCGCCACCGGGCCCAGCGCCAGGCCCACGCGCCTGAGCCGCCAGCCTGTATCCCCAGTGCCGCCCGCCGCCGCCCGGCCGGGGCGCTTATGGCCACCAGCGCCACGCTGTTGGCCTGCAGCATCGCCGCTCCGGCCGCCTGTACCACCCGGACCGCGATCAGCACGCCCAGCGTGGGTGCCAGCGCGCACCCCGCCGACGCCGTGGTGAACAGCACGAACCCGTACAGTACACCAGCTTGCGGCCATACCGGTCCGACCAGCGGCCCACCGGCACCAGCAGCGCGACCAGCGTCAGCAGGTAGGCCAGCGACACCCACTGCACCCCGGCCAGGGCCACGCCGTACTGGCGCTGCAACGCGGGGAACGCCAACGTCACCACGCTGGCATCCAGCTGCCCCATGAACGCCCCGAAGCACACCGTGGCCACCGCCAGCCACGGCGCCATCGGATGCTCGCGCATCACCGCCTGCCGGGCCGCGCGCAGCAGCATCGCCGCCCGCCCCCGCCCCGCGCCGCCGCTGGCCCGGATTCCCAACTCAACCCCATGGCCCTTCACTTCTGTAAAAGAACTATTTATTGTTCTATCACAGAAGTAATCGTCTGGACCCGCCGAGGCTCGCACTACTACGCTGGCACAACATCGTGAGCGAGGCGGTGCCGCATTACAGGGCCAACTGTCCGCCGTTCCCGGCGCCGGGGAGCTGCCGCGTGGCAGGATCACCACCATGACCGATACCCCGGATATGAACGATGTGGCCGCCGCTGCGCTCCGGCTGATCGCCGCGTTCGAGCATGGTCACTCCGTAGGAGCACTGGAAACTGTGCTCGCCGCCGATCCGCTGGTGATCGCGACCGCGCTCGGCCTGCTCGCGAGCCCGGTCGAAGTCACGGCGCGATGCCCGGCCTGCGGTGCGTCCGTGCAGGCCAAGCACGATCCCGTCGCGGCTATCCGTCCTGGCCTGCACCTGGTCAGTGAACCGCCTCAGTCCTGACCGCTGGACGCGCCGGCCGCGCTGTGACAACGTGCACGCATGTCCGAATGGACCCCGCCATGACCAGCGGCGCGAGGCCCGGCCTGGCGGACCGGCCTGATCTGATCGCTCAGGCTGCTGCAGCGGACAAGGAGGTGCTGGCCGGCCGGGGCAGGCTGCGGACCTACCTGGGGATTGCCCCTGGGGTCGGGAAGACCTACGCGATGCTGCGGGACGGACGCGCCCGATGGCGTTCGGGCGTCGACGCGGTGGTGGCGTACCGGGAGGGGCACGGGCGGGCGGCGACCGCTGCCCAGCTCGCCGATCTGGAAGTACTCCCTACCCGCACGGTCGCCTACCGGGGCGCCAGCTTTGCCGAGCTGGACGTCGCCGCAGTCCTGGACCGCCGCCCGGAGCTGGTCCTGGTGGACGAACTCGCCCACGCGAACCTCCCCGGTGAGCCGCGCGCCAAACGCTGGCACGACGTCGGCGAGCTGCTCGCCAACGGCATCGACGTCTATACCACCCTCAACGTCGCCAACATCGAATCGCTCGGCGCGCTGGTCTCCCGGATCACCGGCGTGCACCCGGCCGAACCGGTGCCGGACGCGTTCGTGCGGGCGGGCGAGATCAAGCTCGTCGATCTGGCGCCCGCGGCGCTTCGGCGCCGGCTGACCCAGGGCCTGGTGGTCCCCGAGGACCGGGTGGACGCGGCGTTGTCGAGCTATTTCCGCTTCGCGAATCTTGCTGCCCTGCGGGAGCTCGCGCGGCTGTGGCTGGATGACAGTGCCGCCGATCCGGTCACGGCGTTCCTGGCCGCGCGCGGTGTCAGCGAGCCTGTGCGGGCTTCGGTCATCGTGGTCGGCCTGGCCGGGTCGCCCGCCGACGAATGGCTCATCCGGTACGCCGCCCGTCTGGCCGGACTGTCCGACGCCAGGCTACAGGGGGTGCACGTCCGGGACATCGACAACCTCGGCCGGTCAGCGGGAGCGCGGCTGGAGCAGGACCGTCAGCTGCTCGGCGAGCTGGGCGGGAATTTGGCCGAGGTCAAGGCGGGCGATACCGCTTCGGGACTGGTCCGGGCCGCACGCCAGGCCGGCGCCTGCCAGCTGCTGATCGGGTCGCGCCGCCGCTCGCGCTGGTCGCGTCTGCTGACCGGGACCACCGTGGCAGACCAGGTCCTGCGTGTGGCGGGCGACCTGCCCGTCCAGGTCGTGAACGTCGGGCGGCCGGACACCACCAGCGACCAGTGGCTCCCCACCGGACACGACGCCCGGCAACCTCGCCCACCCCCCCCCTCCCTCCCTCCAGCTAACTTCAGCGGACCGGCGTCGGCGGGTCGATGATGTCGGCCGCCTGCCGCAGCGCGCGGGCGATCCGCTCCCGCGGCCGGACCTTCCGCAGCTCCTCCGCCAGCTCGGGGAGCAGCTCACGCAACGGCGTCAGGTCCAGTACTCCCGGCTCGCCGCCGGCGTTCGTTACCCGCCCGGCTCTCGCGGCCTTGGCCGTGCGGCGCGCCTGGTCAGTGAGGTGGCCGACGACTATGCCGCTGAGCCGAGTTCCCTCGGCCAGGCTCACGTCCTGGCCCGTCTGGCGTATCAGGGGCAGCACTTGGCTGCGGATTCTCAGACACCCGGATCACCCCACTTCCGCAGGCTGGCTGGCCTGACCTCTATCACGGCCAGGAACGTTTCCCGCCCGGCTCTGATGTCCACGGTGATCACGTCTAACTCGCGGTCCCATTTCCTGACCGCCAGGCCAGGGCTTCCGCGGGGGCTGGTCGTCTCGGCCGGGATCGTGATGGCCATGACCTGGTGGGCCGGTACGATGCTTGCGCACCGCCGACGAACGGATCTCCCGCATCAGATGATTATCTCCCACGGCCTGGCGTGCATGGTGTTGCCCGCTGCCTGGGCCCGCTCAGGTGCTCCGGCCGCTCGGATCAGCGGACCTGTCGTATCCGCCCGCTGGTTCCCCAGGCCTGATCGGCGGTCCAGAGGTCGGCATCCAGCCGGTCGCCGAGTGCCATGCAGAGCCGATCGGCGAGAGACAGTCCTTCCCCAACTGCCCACCTCCCGGCCGCCCACTCAGCATCGGTGGCCGTCACCGCCTCGACCTGGATCCCGTAGCTGACGAGCAGCGATCGGGACAAGTCCCAGTTGCGGCCATGCGCGCGGATATTCTGCGCCACCTCCGACCAGTTAGCAGCGCCGCAGGCACCCCCGCCCGGAGCGCCTCTTCGACTTGATCCGCGCCCGGCTCGCCCTGCAGGAACGTGAGCAGCGCAGACGCATCGAAGACGTTCACGCCGCATCGTCAGCCGCGGCTTCCGCGCGGCGCTCGGCCAGGAGTTCGCCCACCAGGTCCAGGCCGCGAGATCCGCGCGGACCCGTTCCCGGAGCTGCGGCCGGGTCAAGAGGACAAGCCCTGCTGGAGTCTCGAGCAGGATGAGCGCGGTGCCCTCCGCAAGTCCTGCCCGCTCCCTAAGATCGGCGGGGATGACCAGGCGCCCGCGGTCTCCCATAACGACTTGATACGTCCCACTCATTCACCGAACGTACCACTCTCAAGGAAGAAATGGGAAACGGGTTCGCGGACCGCTGGGTCCGCATTTCAGCACGGCCGGCCCGGAGCTGGGCCGTGGACGAGGTGGGCGTTCACAGGAACCTGCGCAGTATGAAGCAGACCGGATGCGGCCGTGCGGCAGCTGGTGACTGGGACGTCCCGCAACGCCTCATACCTGTCGTCTGCTTGACTACAAGCATGCCAGGCAGGCCCGGGCGAAGGAAGGAAAGCGATGGATCTGGAAGAGACGCTGGCCAAGGTCGTCGAGCTAGGCCAGGAAGAGCTGCGCATCGTCCGCAAGCGGGCGCAGGAGAAGACGGCGGCACGCGACCACGGCCAAGATTTTCACGAGATGCTCCGTGCCGCCGACCGGCTGGATCACCACGCGCACCTGCTGCGCAGGCTTCATGATGGCGAATTCAGCCAGCACTGGCGTCAGGAGAGCGCGCAGGATGTCCGCGGCGGCTCCTGACCGCTAACCGGTCACGTCGGGTGATCTGACCGGGATCAGCTGGGTGGACAGGTAGCTTGCCGAGCACAGGCGATGCTCTGGCCAGCGGAGGTTGACCGGCGATTCGATAATGGCCCCATAGTGATGGGAGCGCCAGGTTATGTCCCCCTCACGGCCAGGTGATCAAGTCCCAGCCACGCCATCGCCCGGTCCCGGAGAGGCCAGGACGGCCCGTGGCCACGGCAGCCCGCCAGGTGACCAGCCGGGCCAAGCGCCGGCGGGCGCACCCCCCGCGGGGTTCGCGTTGCTGCTGACCCTCTCGATGGCGCAGTTCATGGTCGTGCTGGACTTCACGATCGTCAACGTCGCCCTGCCCTCGATCCAGCAGGGCTTGCACGTGGCCACGAGCACGCTGCAGTGGCTGATCAGCGGCTATGCGATCACCTTTGGCGGGTTCTTGCTGCTGGGCGGCCGGCTGGCCGACGTGTACGGCCGGGCCAGGCTGTACCGGATCGGCTTGGTCGTGTTCGTGGTGGCGAGCATCGCCGGGGGTCTGGCCGTCGAGCCCGGCCTGCTGATCGCATCCCGGGTGGTGCAGGGCATCGGGGGGGCCATGCTCGCTCCCGCGGGCCTGGCCCTTCTGGTCACCAGCTATCCCGGCCAGCAGGAACGCAGCCACGCCCTGGGTGTCTACGGCGCGATCGTCTCGACGGGATTTGCCGCGGGCGCGGTGGCCGGCGGCCTGCTGGTCGAGGTCACGTGGCGTCTGGTCTTCTTCGTCAACGCTCCGGTCGGGGTGGCGCTGCTGATCGCCTCGTTCCGGCTGCTGCCACCGGATCCGCCCAGCCGCAGGGGGCAGCTGGACGTTCCCGGCGCTATCTTGGTGACGGCGGGGGTAGCCCTGCTGGTGTTCGCGGTCGCCCGGGCGGGCGACACGCTGACGGTGACTCAGCCGGCTCTGCTCTTCGGGGCCGCGGTCGTGCTGCTGGGCGCGTTCGTCGCCCGGGAGAAGAGGGCGCGGGCCCCGATCCTCGACCTGGCCCTCCTCAAGGACCGCGGCATCGCGGGAGCCAACCTGACCCTGATCGCGGTCGGCGCCTTCAGCGCCGGGCAGGTGCTGCTGATGACCCTCTACCTGCAGGAGGGGCGAGGGCTCAGCCCGCTGCTGACCGGCCTGTGCTTCGTCCCGCAGGCGGCTGGGGCGTTCGCGCTGGCCGGGCCGGCTGGCCGGCTCGTCCCCGCGCTCGGGCCGCGGCGTGCCCTGGCCGTCGGCCTGTCCCTGGCGCTGCTGGCCCTGGCCGGGAACGCCGTCGCGGTGCTGGCCGGGTCGCTGCCTGCCCTGCTGGCCGGCTCGTTCGTGCTCGGGGTCGCCAATCGCCTCAGCCAGGTCTCATCCACCCTGGCCGGCACCCAGGGGCCGGTCGCCGCCCGGTCCGAGGGCACCGCCAGCGCCCTGCTGACCGCCACCCGGCAGTGCGGTTCCGCGCTCGGCGTCGCGATCTTGTCCGCGACGCTGGTCGCCGTCCACGGCGGGATCAGTCACCGCACCGGGGTCGCGATGTTCGTCGCCGCTGGCTTCGCGCTGGCCGGCCTGCTCGCCACGCGCGTCGTGCCGGCCGGGCCGCCGCACCCCCAGACGCCGCAGCTGCAGGACCTGTTCCGCCATCACGCCGGCGGGATCCCGTGACGACCTCGAACCAGGTTGACGGAGGAGCCTGGGCCCGGATGCGGGACATGCCGCACAACACCCAGAATCAGCAAATACCATGAACGCTCATGGGAAAGCGGGCACGCCAGCGATCCAGTGCGGTCATGGCCGCCGTGGCCGTGGCCGCAGTGACCGTGCTGGCCGCGTGCGGCGCGGGCGGGCCGGCCAAGCCGGGCACGCCGTACATGACGCCGTCGATCACGCCGGTGCCGACGCCGCCGCCGGTCGCCCCGCACGGCGGAGTGAACCTCGACGTGCTGGTGGTCACCGACGGCACGCCGCCGGTCCAGGCCCTCGGGGCGCAGCTGACCGCTGAGGGCGTGCCCACCACGGTCATCAACCTGCACGGCTCGTCCCGCCCGGCCATCACCCGCGCGTATCTGGCCCGCAGCCTGCCCGGCGGCGGCCAGGGCGGCAACTTCGAGGGGATCGTGCTGCCCAGCGCGTCCCCCGCGGGCCTGTCCGCGGCCGAGGACGACGCGCTGGCCTGGTACGAACGCACGTTTAAGGTGCGCCAGGTGGATGCGTACACCGTGCCCGAGCCGGACCTCGGGATGAACCCGCCGGCCTACAGCGGGCCGCTCAGCGGGACGGTGCGGGTGACGTCGGCGGGCGCGAGCGCCGGGTTCGGCTACCTCAACGGGTCGTTCCCGTTCAGCGGCGGGCTGGCCGGCCCAGCCACCTACACCTACCTGTCCGATCCTGTGCCGGGCGGCGGCGCCACGCCGCTGCTCGACGCGGCCATCCCGGGTTCGGCGGGCCGCGGCGCGCTGGTGTGGCAGGACGACACCGGCGGCCGCCAGCAGCTCGGGATCGGCTTCGGGTACGCCTCGTACACCACGCAGTTCCACTACCTGGCGCACGGCATCGTGACCTGGGTGACCCGCGGCGTGAACCTCGGTGACTGGCGCAACTATCTCGACGTCGCCTACGACGACATGTTCCTGGGCGACTCGCAGTGGAGCATGACCGGCCACTGCACGCCCGGCGAGACCGCCTGCCCGAAGGGCACGCCGATGACGCCGTCGATCAGCATGACGCCGGCCGACATCAGGTACGCCGCCCAGTGGGAACAGCAGCACGATTTCACCATCGAGTTCCTGTACAACGGCGACGGCTCGGTCGACGCCGAGGTCAACGGGGTAGACCCGCTGCTGCAGGCGACCAAGCCGCTGGCCAAGGATTTCTACTGGGTCAACCACACCTACAGCCACGCCTACCTGGGCTGCAAGCAGGACTTCAAGGTGGTGCCGTGGAAGTGCGTGACCTCAGGCGGCCAGCTCGTCTGGGCGGCGGGCCCGAGCCTGATCAACAGCGAGATCGAGGGCAACTTCACCTGGGCCGCGAAGAACGGGATCCCCGCCGAGCCCGCCACGGTGGCCACCGGCGAGTACTCGGGGCTGCTGCTGCTGCCCCAGCAGCCGGTGGACAATCCCTACCTGGACGCGGCGATGGGCCCCGACGGCATCAAGTGGGTGGCCATGGACGCCTCACGCGAGCCGAACATGCGTAGCGTCGGCGCCGCGCTCGGCGTCCCCCGGCACCCGATCGAGGTCGGGTACGACGTCGACACGGTGCCCGCGGAGGTCAGCGAGTTCAACTGGTACAACACGTCCAAGGCCGACGGCGGCAGCGGGCTCTGCCAGGGCAGCAAGGTCACGGCCTGCATCACGCCGCTGGAGGGGGCCACCGGATGGACCTCGTACATCCTGCCCGGCCAGGCCCGGATCGTGCTCAACGCGGTGCTGGCCAATGACCCGCGGCCGTTCTTCATGCACCAGTCCAACCTGGCCGGCGACCGGCTGGCCTACGACGTGATGGACGCCGTCCTGTCCGCCTACCGGGCCGTCTACCGGGCGAGCGCCCCGATCCTCAACCTCCCCATGTCGGGCGACGGCGTGGCCCTGCACGACCAGCAGCTGTGGGCCACGGCCCTGCGCGAGCACCTGGTCACCGCGTGGGTCGAGGGCAACACGGTGACGATCTCCGGCCCGCCGGGCACCACGGTGCCGGTCACGGTCCCGGCCCGGACGACGGCGGGAGCGGGCCGGCCTTCGCCCGCCCGTACGCCGGCGAGCTGTCCGGCTACACGACGCTCGGCTCGCGTCCGCTCACGCTCACCCTCGGCTCGGCGCCGTTCGGGGGGTAACCCCGGGCTTTTCCGCGTAGGCCGCGGTCAGCGCGTCGCGCAGGGCCGGCGCGCCGAACCGGTCGCCGAGCCGCGCCCGGGCCGTGCCGGCCAGGCGCGCGGCGACCTCGGGCCGGTCCAGCAGGTAGGCCACCGCGCCGGCCAGGAGGTCCGGACGCTGCGGCGGTACCAGCAGCCCGGTCTCGCCGGGCACCACGACGTCGGACACCGCGTTCACGGCGGTGGCCACGACCGGGACGCCGCACGCCATCGCCTCCACGATCGCGGTCGGCAGTCCCTCGTAGCGGCTGGGCAGCGCGAATACGTCGAACGCCGGCAGGATCTCCGGCACGTCCGTCCGCTCGCCGGCCAGCACGACACGGGGGCCCGGCTGCCTGCTGACCAGGCGGCCGACGTGATCGGCGAGTTCGCCGCCGCCGACCCACACGCCGATCACCCCCGGCCGGCCCAGCTGGCGCAGCGCGGCCAGGAAGTCCTCGGGCGCCTTCTGGTAGGTAAGCCGGCCGACCGCGCCCACCACCGTGGCGTCGGTCGGCAGGCCGAGCGCGCGCCGGGCCCGGTCCCGGGCCCCCGGCGTGCCGGCGGACGGCACCATGGCCTCCACGGCCACCCCGATGGTCCGGACCCGGTCCGGCGCGATCAGGCCGCGGCGGATGGCCTCGACGGACACACCGGTCCCCACGCACAGCGCGACGTCGGTGATGCGGCCCAGCCGGCGTTCGATCGCAACGTAGGTCCCGCGTCGGCCGCGGGACTGGAACTCGTGGAACGGGAAGCCATGGTAGGTGTGCACGATCCGCGGCACTCCGGCGTGCCGGGCGGCCAGGCGGCCCAGCGTCCCGGCCTTGGCCGTGTGGGTGTGCGCCACGTCGAACCCTCCCCGGCGCAGCAGGCCGGTCAGCGCCCGCAGCGCGCGCAGGTCGCTGCGGGGATCGATGGGCATGCGCAGGGCCGGCTCGGTGATCACCTCCAGGCCGGCCGCGGCCGCCTGGTCCAGCAGGTGATTCCCGCTCCCGGTGACGATCGTGACCCGGAACCGGCCGGGGTCGAGCGCCGTCGCGCCGCGCAGCGCGAGCACGCCCGCCCCGCCCTCCAGCCGGGTGATGAGGGTCGCCACTCGCAACGGCCGGGGATTCATCGGCTCGGGCAGCCTCCCGACGCGATGGAGATCTCGTCCGAGAAGTAGCTCGGCAGGCCGTCGTAGGGGTTGCTCCCGGTCCCGCTGGTCACGTAGACGTGCCCGGCGCGGCGGCTGGCGGCCAGCTCGAGCACCCGGGACAGGCCGGAGGCCGGCGTGGCGTAGACCGTGTGGGCGAACTTCGACGCGGGGTAGCTGCCCGCCCAGCCGGGCACCTGGAGGCCCAGGTACTGGGCGTACGTGCCCTCGAAGACCATCACCACGTCGCCGATGGACATGTAGCTCTGGTCCGGGTACTGGCCCGGGTTGAGCCAAACCGACGATCCCGCGTTGTAGGTGTGGATGAAGGTGGCCAGCTGGCGGTAGTACGCGGCGTCGGAGGTTGTCCCTGACACCCGGTCGAGGAAGATGTCGGTGACGCCGTACCAGGCCTTATAGTTGCGGACCTCCGTCTGGACCTGTGCCGCCGGCCGCTGGCCGTCCTCGGTGGAGATGTAGCCCAGCAGGGTGATGCCCTTGGCTTTGACCGCTCGGACCAGCGCCTCGAAATGCGGATCCGGCTGGCTGCCCGCGCCGGATCCGGAAATGTCGAGGATGACGTTACTGGGGGGCGGCTGGCTGTCGGCGGCCTGCGCCCACACGGACGCGGAGTAGAAGAACGCCGGGATGACCAGCTGCTGGCAGAGCGATCCGGTGCTGGTCGCCGACGGGCTGGCCGTCGACGGGCTCACCGTGGGGCTCGCGGCCGACGAGCCGCCCGACCCGCACGCCGCCACTCCCGCCACCGCCGCCAGCGCGGCCGCGGCCAGCGCCAGCCGTGCTGGCCGCCACCGTGCTGGCCGCCACCGTGCTGGCCGCCACCGGGCCGGTCGCCATTGGGCCGGTCGCCATTGGGCCGGGCCGCGGGTGGTTCCGGATGACCGCGCCATAGTCAGGACTGGCAATCGGCGGGCAGCAGGTCATACGGATTGGACCCACCGCGTTCGGTGATGTAGACGGCCGCCGCGTGACGGCTGCTGGCCAGCCGGGCCGCGTCCGCGAACCGCTCGGGCGGCACCGAGTAGACGACATGGTGGAACTTCTCGGCCGGCCACGCGGCGGTCCACCGTGGCACGCTGAGCTGACGGTAGGCGGCCCACGGGCCCTCGAACGTGCCCAGCACGTCCGCGTGCACGGCGTAGCCCTGGTCCGGGTGTGCGCCGTGGTTGAACAGGACCACGCCGGCGCCGAGCTGGCGGAGCCGGGCGGACAGCGCCCCGTAGTGGGCCAGGGCGGCGGCGCCGGTCGCGACCCGGTCCAGGCAGACCCCGTCCACGCCGTACCAGTCCAGGTAGCGGCCGAGTTCGGCCAGGACCGGCGGGGCGGGCCGCCGGCCGTAGTCGGTGTCCACGTAGCCGATGACCGGCACCGCGGCCTCGCGAAGGCGGGCCCGGGCCTCGGTGAACGGGGCCTGGGGCGTATCACCCGGCCCGTTCTGGATATTCAGGATGACCAGCCGGACCCGCGGGGCGTGCCCGGCCAGCCAGTCCCACTGGCCGGGGTGGACGGCGGGATGGAAGTAGGCGGGCACGACGAGCCGCGGGCGGCCCTCACCGGAGCGCGTCATCGCTGGCCTCCCACAGTTCGCCGACGGACGCCGTCAGGTCCCGGGACGGTCGCCAGGCCAGGTCCTGGCCGGCCCGGGTGATGTCGGCCTGCATCCACGGCAGGGCGCCGGTCCGCGGCGAGCCGGGTGCGTCCTCCTGCACGGCGACGTCGCGCCCGCTGGCCGCGAGCAGCTCGCCGACCAGGGCGCGGCAGGTGACGCCGCGGCCGCTGCCGACGTTGATGACCGGATGCGGCAGCGCCGGCGCGGCCGCCGCGGCGAGCACGGCTCCGGCGGCGTCCCGCGCGTCGACGAAGTCCCGCACCGCGTCCAGCGGGCCGAGCCGCAGGCTCGTGCCGCGGGCGATGGCCTGGCGCAGCAGCGCGGCGGCGCGGCCGGGCAGGCCGTCCTGCGGTGCTCCCGCGCCGACCACGTTGAACACGCGCAGCGTCACGGCGTCCAGCCCGGCCGTCCTGGCCAGTTCGGTCAACGCGGTGCCGGCCAGCTTGGTGGCGCCGTAGGCGCTGGCGGGCCGGGGCGGGTCCAGCTCGGTGACCGGCGTGCCCTCGGTGGCCGGCCCGTACTCCGCGGCCGACCCGATATGGACCAAACGGGCCCTGCCGCGGGTCTCGAGCATCGCCGTGAGCAGCGCGTGGACGGCGGTGACGTTGGCCGCGGCCAGCACATCCGGTGCGCCGGCGGTCGCGCCGGCGCAGTTGACCACCGCGTCGGGCGCGACGCGGGCGAGCAGGGCGGCGATCCGGGCCGGGCCGTCGGCGGCCAGGTCGAGCCGGTGGTGCGACGCCGACGCCGGCACCGGGGACCGGCCCGCCGTGACGACCTGGTGGCCGGCGGCGGCCGCCTCGCGCCGGACGTGACCGCCGAGGAAGCTGCTAGCACCGGTAATCAAGATGCGCATGGTAGCAGTCTTATTGGTGGTACTCGTTGGTCTTGAACAGGGCCAGGTTCGCGGGTTCACGGAACCAGTCGATGGTCTGCCGCAGGCCCTCGTTCCTGGTCAGCCGGGGCCGCCAGCCGGTCCGCTCGCGGAGCTTGGTCGCGTCGCAGACCAGCCGCATCACCTCGGATTCCTTGGGGCGGAGCCGCTGGGCGTCCTCGACGATGTCGGCGTCCACGTTCATCAGCGCCGCGATGTCCTCGGCCAGCTGGCCGATCGCGATGTCGTCGCCCGGGCCGCAGTTGAACACCTCGCCCAGCACCGCCGAGGCCGGGGCCTCGCCCAGGTCGATGAACGCGCCGACGGTGTCGGTGACGTAGCTGAAGTCCCGGGTCGGGTCCAGCGCGCCGAGCTTGAGCAGGCGGGCTCCGGTGGCGAGCTGCGTGATGATCTGCGGGATGACCGCACGGGTGGACTGCCGGGGGCCGAAGGTGTTGAACGGCCGCAGGGTCACCGCCGGCACCCCGAAGCTCAGGTGGTACGACTCGACCAGCTTGTCGGCGGCGATCTTGGAGGCCGCGTACGGCGACTGGGCCTGGAGCGGATGCGATTCGGCGATCGGCACGGTCCGCGCGGTGCCGTAGGTCTCGCTGGTCGACGTGTGCACCAGCCGCGGCGTGCGGCAGGCCCGCGCCGCCTCCAGGACGTGCAGGGTGCCGATCGAGTTGTTGTCCACGAAGGACCTCGGCGCCCGGTAGGAGTACGGGACCGAGCCGATGGCGGCCAGGTGGTACACCGTCTGCGCGCCCTCTACCAGGTCCCGGGCCGAGGCGGGGTCGCGCACGTCGCCGAACACCACCTCGACCTGGTCCATGATGTCCCGGCCGAGGGTGTCCAGCCACGCGCAGGAGTTCCACATGTTGTACAGGACCATGGCCTTGACCCGGTACCCGCGTCGCACCAGCGCCTCGACCAGGTGGGATCCGATGAATCCCTCGGCGCCGGTGACCGCGACCACATCCGTCATTCGCTTCCTCCTCAGTATCCGTGCCGTGCCGCCGACCCGAGGGCCGCCACGGCGAAGCAGGCCAGCACCACGAGCAGGACCGCGGGGGTCACGACCTGCACGATCATGCCCTGACCGCGGAGGGCGATCTCGGCGGCCAGGGCCGCCGCGCAGGCCAGCAGCGGGATCGCGCGCAGCCGCATCGTCTGCAGCAGCAGGGCCAGGAACATGGCCGCCCCCAGCATCAGGTACGCCGTCAGCTCCGGCACGTCGCCCCGGCCCGGCCGGGCCAGGCCGGTCGCGGCCGCCACGGCGGCGGCGACCGCGATGAGCGCGGCGGTGCCGCACACGTACTGCGCCAGCGCGGCGGCCAGTAGCAGGCGCGCGCGCCGCCGGAATCCGGTCAGGTCCCGGCGGGAGCCGAGCAGCAGCCGGGTCCGCCGCCGGTACCACAGCAGGATCCACTCGGCCCCGCCCATGCTCAGCGAGACCGGCACCGCGGCCAGCAGCGCGCCGGTGTTCGGGCCGCCGTGTCCTTCGCGGGCCGGCCGCGATGGGAAAGATCAGCAACCCGGCCGCGACCGCGCCGAAGGCGATGGCCGGCCCGGCGGCCCGCAGTTCGGCGGCGATCAGCAGGGGGCCGGTGCGGGGGCCGCCGGGGCGGGTACAGGCCACCGCGATCAGGCCCGCGGCCAGCGGCGTGGCGGCCAGGGCGGCCCAGGCCAGCGGCTGGAGCGAGTGCGGGCGGCCGGCCGCCAGGAACACGACGCTGCCGGTCACGGCGGGGGCCAGCGCGGCCAGCAGCCATATCTCCGTGCCCGTCACCATGAGCACGCACGCGCCGAGCATGAAGGCGCCTTCGCCCGCACCGAACACCAGCACCGGCCCGTGCGAGTGCAGGACGAGCCCGGCCCCGGCCATGGCCAGGGCGACCAGGACCAGGCCTGCGGCCAGCCCGGCCCGGAGCACCCGCTTGACCTGGTCCTCGTCCGCCGATCCGGCCCGGCGCAGGTACCCGACGCAGGCCAGCCCCTGGCTCAGCCCCCACGCCACGAGCAGGGCCAGCACCAGGGCCGGCACCACGCCCGGGCCGTGCAGCAGCCCGGCCGCCGCCGGGAAGCACGCGGCCGGCAGCGCGTAGATCAGGCCGTGCAGCAGCGGCCGCAGCCGGCCCGCCGGCCAGGGCTCCGGCCCCGCCGCCGGGTAGGCCGGGCGCCGCGGTACGCGCAGGTACATCGTGCGGGCCAGCGCGAAGACGTCGTCGACGCCGTACTGGCCGCGGACCGAGCGGTCGCTGAATCCGTCGAACTCCAGCGCGCTCGCGACCTCCAGCGGATCCACGGCCGACTCGCAGACCTCGCTGAATTCCTCGCACAGGGCCGCGACGGTGGCCGCGGCGTTCCCGCCGGGTTCCCGGAGCCACCGCGGGGTCTTGCCGTTGACCGGCGGCGTCCCGCGGCCGCTGCTCACCGCATCACCTCGGAGGGCTCGGCGGCCTCGGCGGCCTCGGCGGTCACCACGGGCATGATCACGGTCTGCTCGTCGGGCTCAGCGATGACCGCGTCCAAGGTCGCGGTCTGCTCGTCGGGCTCGGTGACCACCACGTCGGGCGAGCCGAGGCCGCGGCCGGAGCCCAGCGCCGTGTACATCTCATCGAACGCGCCGATCGCGCGGTCCACGGTGAACTGTTCCATGGCCCGGGCCCGGGCCGCGGCGCCCATCGTCTGCCGCAGGGTGTCGTCCCGCAGCAGCCGCAGGCAGGCCTCGGCCAGGGCCGCCGGGTTGCGGGGCGGCACGACCAGCCCGGCCACGTCCCCGACCGCCTCGCTGACCCCGCCGACGTCGGTGGCCACGCTGGCCCGCCCGCAGGCCATCGCCTCGATGAGCGTGTAGGGGAAGCCCTCGCTGATGCTGGACAGGACGAACAGGTGGCCGGCCGCGTACGCGTCCGTGATGGCCGACACCCGGCCCTCGAAGGTGGCCTGCCCGGTCAGGCCCAGGTCCGCGGCCTCGGCCTGGCAGCGCTCCAGGTAGGCCTGCCCGCCCTCGGGCGGGGCGCCGAATATGCGCAGCCGGGCGCCCGGCATCTCCTTGACCACGAGAAAGAAGGCCCGCAGCAGCGTGATGAGGTCCTTGATCGGGTCAATCCGGCCCACCCAGGTGATGGTCGGGACCGCCGGCTCCTCGGTCAGCACCGGGAAGGTGGCCGGGTCCACCCCGTTGTAGATGGTGCGGATGCGGCCGGCGTCCGCGCCGAGTTCGGTTTCCCAGCGCTTGTTGTAGACGTTGCCGGGGGTGATGACGTCGGCCTCCTGGTAGCCGAGTGTGCACAGGCGGCGCAGGAAGCGCAGGTACAGGTCCTTCACCGGCCAGCCGAACTGCGGGTGGCGCAGGTGCAGGTAATGCTCGCGCATGTACACGCCGTGCTCGGTGACGATCACCGGCAGCCCGTACCGCCACTTGGCCGCCACCGCGGGCAGGGCGCCGAGCCCGTTGGTCACCGCGTGCATCACGTCCGCCCGCACCGGCGGATGCGAGAACGGGCGCAGCGCATGCTCGAGCAGCTGCAGCGCGACGACCGTGTCGCCGAGGGTGGGCACGATCCGCTCGTAGCCCGGCTCACCCTGGGCGCCGGGCCAGTTCGAGGGGGCGGTGGTGGCCTTGGGCAGGATTTCCGGCCAGCGCTGCCGCCATTCCTCGGCGAGCAGGCGCACCGCGGGCTCCCCGGACAGGGCGGCCCGCAGGTTCCGGGTCTGCGCGTAGTCGAACATCTTGTACATCACGTCGGTGAACCGGTCCTGGGCCTGGTCGACGGGGCTGAGCAGCACGTCGATCAGCTCGGCCAGCGGCGAGTCGTCCCGGCCCCGGGACAGCCGGGCGCGCAGCGGGATCGAGGGCGCCCGGCCCCACAGCGGGATCGTCGCCATGGCCGTCACGTTGGCCGGGAGCGGCCAGCGGATGGCCTCGTTCCCGGAGGCGACCAGCGGGATCACGATGAACTCATGCTGCGGCAGCCCTCGGATCAGCTGGTCGCACCAGACGCTGACGCCGCCGAACTGGTGCGGGTAGGTACCCTCTGCTGCCAGTGCCACTCTCATGTGTCGCCGGGCCGCCTCCGGCCCCGGTTCGCCCTGAGCTGCTCATAGAGGTCGTCAATCCGCCCGACGACCGCTTCCATGCCGTACCGTTCGAAGACCGCGTGGTCGGGCTGGCGGTCTTGCGGGCCGGCCTCGACCGCCTTGCGGATCTCCGCGTCCAGGGCCTCGACCGTCCCGGCGACCTGGCGGGCCTGGCCGGTCTCGATCCCGTCCAGGGCCGGGCAGGCCGTGTACAGCACGGGCAGGCCGCTGGCCATCGCCTCGAGGACCGACAGGCCGAAGGTCTCCTGGGCCGACGCGGCCACGTAGAGGTCGAAGGCGGACATCATGGCGGCCGTGTCCGACTGGAAACCGCCGAAGATCACGTGGTCGGCCGCCCCGAGCCGGGCCACCGCGGCCGCCACCCGGGCCTGGTCCTCGCCGCGGCCGATGACCAGGATCTTGCCCCGCTCGCCGAGCATCGGCCGGGCCGCCTCGACGAGCAGGTCGATGCGCTTGTTGGGGTCCAGCCGCCCGAGCGATCCGATCACATAGGTGTCCGGCGTGATGCCGAACTGCTCGCGGACCCGCTGGCGGGCCACCGGGTCGAAGGCCAGCTCCGCGGTGTCCAGCCCGTTGGGGATGACGGTGATCTTCCGCGCGGGCACGCCCCAGCGGATGAGCCGTTCCCGGACGATGCCGGAGACGGCGATGGTGGCGTCGGAGAACAGCTCCGAGGCCAGGTACAGCCCGCGCACCCCGGCGGTCATCTTGCGCCGCTCGATGTGCGTCTCGCCGATCGAGTGCTCGGTGGTCAGCACGACCGGGGTGCCGGCCAGCCGGGCCGCCGGGCGGGCGTAGATCTGGCTGCGGTACAGGTGCGTGTGGACCACGTCGTAGCGGCCCTCGGTGATGATCGAGCGCAGCCTCAGCAGCGCGCTGAGCTGGGTGTTGCGCCGCATCCCGAGGTCGCGCACGCTGGTCCCCGCGGCGCGGATCCGGTCCGCCACCGGCCCGGGGTTGTACAGCGTCACCACATCGCTGTCGTGCCTGGTGTACTTCAGGATCAGCGCCAGCTGGATCTCGGCGCCCCCGACGTCCAGGCCGGTGATGACGTGCAGGACCTTCACGCGTGCCTCCCCTTGGCTGCGATGTACGCACGGTACGCGAGCCGCTTGGCCGCCAGCCGGGCCGGCCCGTCGCGCTGGCCGGCGTAGATCCTGGGCAGCGCCATGGGCCCGAGCCCGGCCAGCGGGCTGGCCACGGCGCACGCGTAGTCGTAGCCCGCCTGGCGCACCGCGCGCCGGGCGGCGGCGTCCATCGCGCCGTACGGGTAGGCGAAGCCGCGGACCGGCGCGCCGGTGAGCTCGCCCAGGCGGGCCCGGCTCCCGCCGATCTCCGCGTGCAGCTGGCCGCCCTCCAGGCCGGCCAGCCGGATGTGCGTGGCGCCGTGCGCGCCGATCTCCATCCCGGCGGACGCGAGCTCGCGCACCTGGCTGGGCGAGACCAGCGGCCACGGGGTGCCCTCGTCCCAGTCGTTGGTCCCGCCGAGCCGCCCGGAGATGACGAAGAAGGTGCCGGTGAAACCGTGACGCAGCAGTTCGGGGACGGCCGCCTCGAGCACGCTGACGTACCCGTCGTCGAACGTGATGCCGACCAGGCCGCGCTGGCGGCCCGCCCGCATCGCGTCGACCAGCGTCCCGATCCCGACGCCACGCAGCCCGAGCCGGTGCAGCGTGTCCATCTGCTGGGCGAAGCGGGCCGGCGTCACGGCCAGCTGGTTCGGGTCCCAGGGGATGTCCGCCACCGCGTGGTACATCAGGATCATCGGCACACGGCCCAGAGCGAGCCGGTCCGCGGGCGTGCTCTGGGCGGCGGCCCGCCGGGTGCGGCCGGGAGCGGTCATGGCGTGCCTCCCGTGCGCAGGCCGCCGCGGATCACCGCGGCGAGCGTCCGGGCCAGGATGACCAGGTCGAGCCAGACGGACCAGTACTCCACGTAATAGTTGTCGAACCGCGCCCGCTCGAAGATCGACGTGTCCCCGTGGAGCCCGTTGACCTGCGCCCATCCGGTCAGGCCCGCGGGCATCCGGCTCCGGTCCGCGTACCGGGGGATCTCCCGGCTGAACCGGTCGGCGAAGTAGGGCCGCTCCGGCCGCGGGCCCACCAGCGACATCTGGCCCCGCAGCACGTTGGTCAGCTGGGGCAGCTCGTCCAGGTGGGTGACGCGCAGCCATCGGCCGAGCGGGCTGGCCGGCTCGGTCACGGCCCAGCGGGTGTCATGGTCGTCGTGGGCGGCCAGCGTGCGCACCTTCACGATCGGCGCGACCTGTCCCGGCCCGGTCACCCTGGCCTGCCGGAACAGGGCCGGCTGCCCGGTGCGCAGCCGGACCGCGGCCATCAGGGCGAGGAGCAGCGGCGCCGCCACGATGAGCAGCACGGCCGAGATGACCCCGTCCAGGACCCGTTTCAGCGCGAGCGCGGGACGTGCCCCTCCGGCGCGCCGCAGCGGGATGAGCGGGATACCCCAGATCTCGTCCAGGCTGCCGCGCGGCACCGCCATGCCCAGCTCGTACAGCCGGGGTACCACGCAGACGTCGGCCGGGAGCGGGCGGGTGGCGCGGATCAGCGTGACCACGTCCTCGTCGCGGATGGCCGAGGAGAAGCACACGATGACCCGGCGGATGCCCAGCCCGCGCACCACCTCGGCGAGGTCGGCCGGGCGGCCCAGCGACGGTACCGACAGGTCCAGCCGGGGCGGGCCGTCGTCGAGCAGCCCCGCCGGCCGCAGGCCGAGCTCGGGATGCTGCTGCATCAGCTCGGCGAGGTAGGCACCGAACGTGCCGGTCCCGATGATGACGGCCGGCTCGGTCGAGCCGGCCGCGGCGGTGGGCGGCGCGCAACGCCGCGTGCAGCAGGCCGCGGCAGGCGATGACCAGCCCGCCCGACCACGCCACCAGCCCGAGCACCACGGGCGCGGGGCGCCAGGCGAGCAGGACCAGCGCCGGACCGGTGGTCGCGACCAGGATGCGGCCGGCCTGGTCGGACACGCGCAGGCAGATCCGCAGCCGGTGCAGCCGGCCCGCCGCGAGGAGGGCGAGGACCCCCGCGATGTAGAGCGCCCCGAGCAGGCTCCCCGCCCGGCCGCGGCTGACCCCGCTGACCGCCGTCGCGGCCACCAGCGCGGCCGCGTCGGCGGCCGGCAGCGCCAGCGACCGGATCGCCATGGTCCGTCTGGTCCGCCGGCTGGCCCGCGGGCCGCCGGTGCCCAGCTTGGCCAGGTTGCGCTCGGAGTGGCTGAGCATAACGGGCGGGCGGCCATGGCGGGCGAGAATCTGTGGCCCGAGTCGGCGCCCAGCTGGCGCCCGACCGTGGTCGCGGCGTGCCTGGCTCCGAAGACGAACCGCATGACCGGTCCCATGGTCGGGGCCACCGACGGCCCGATGAAGTAGAGCCCGGGAACGGAGGACTGATAGCCCGGCCCGACCGCGGCGCTGCCGCCCACGGTCCGCAGCGAGGACCGCATGGTGTCCGGCAGGAAGCCCACGCGCGCCAGGTCGATGCGATAGCCGGTGGCGGCGATGACGTGATCGGCGGCCAGTTCACCGTCGGCGACGCTCAGCAGCACCTTCCCGTCCTGCTGCCTGGCCGCGGCCAACCTCTGGCCGGTGCGGACCGGGAACTGGCCTTCGACGCGCTCGCGCAGCCAGCTGGCCCCGGCCGGCCCCAGCGCGGTGCGGGCCCGGGACACCCTGGTGCGCTGCGGCAGGCGCCGGAACAGCTCCGGGTGGTTGGAGTAGAACCAGGTGGCCCAGCCCGAGCCGAGCCCGGACTCGGGTTCCCTCAGCCGCTGGCGCAGCGGCCGGTCCGGGTCCAGCGGCAGCCCGTTCCAGGCCACAGCCGGCTCTCTGGCCAGGACCTGGACGGCCGCGCCGTTCTCGTGCAGCAGCGCCGCCGACTCCAGGGCCGACTGGCCGGCGCCCACGACCACGACGTCCTGGCCGCCGAACGCCGCCAGGTCGGCGTGCGCCGAGCTGTGCGTGCACGCCGAGGCGGGCAGGCCCGACAGCGGCGGGGGCACGTAGGCGAAATGCTCCACGCCGATGGCCACGACTACCCGGCGCGCGGTGAGCTGCTCGCCGTCGGCCAGGGTGAGCCCGAATCCGCCGGGCCGCTGAGCCAGGCCGGTGACGAGGGCCTCCTCGACCTTCAGGCCGAGTTCGTGCTGGAACCAGTGCCCGTAGCTGGTGAAGGTGTCCAGCGAGACCGGGAGCCCGTAGCTCCGATACGGGCGGCCGGTGGCCCGGCAGAAGGCCTCCAGCGTGTGCGTGCCCGCCGGGTCGGACAGGTTGGAGGCGAAGCCCTGGGACTTGAGGAACATGCCCTTCGGCATGGCGCTGCGCCACAGCCGCATAGGCGCGCCGAAGTGGCGGTAACTCACGCCGCGCGCACTCAGGTGCGCGGCCAGCGAGAGCCCGTACGGGCCAGCTCCGATGATGGCCACATCGACGTCGCTCATAGCGGCATTTCCTCCTTCTGTGGAATCGGCGTTTCCTGGCCCCGCGTTTCCTGGGCCGCGTTTCCTGGGCGCGGCCGACCGGCCCGCCCGGTAGCGGATGCGGAACGGGGCGGTGTGTCCCCCGCTGGCCCCAAATGGGCGGCTGGCCAGGCGCCAGCCCATCCGCAGGCACATGAGGCCGAACGGCCTCAGGTCATCTCGCGCGAACCACGCGGTCTCGTCGACCGTGCGCAGCGAGGCCAGCCAGGCCCGCGGGGTCAGGTCGCGGTGGCGCAGGTGGGACAGCGCGCTGATCGGGTCGTAGTTCTCGACCAGGAAGGCGCGCCCGTTCACCTGCTCGCCCGGCGGTATCGGCTGACCGGTCAGGTCGAGGTAGGCGGCCAGGGCGACGTCGGTGCCCGCGGTGTCGCGGAAGAGCCGGAACTGCGCCCCGAGCCGGGGGTTGAAATCGAGCAGGTGGTACTCGCCGGTGCGCTCGTCCAGGCGGATATCGAGGTCGAAGATTCCCCGGTAGGCCAGTTTGGCCGCCAGGGTGATGACCTGTTCGCGCAATTCTTCGTTCGGCGCGGAACGTCCCAGGCTGGTCAGCCCGGCCGCGGCCGGATAAGACCGTTCCTTGACGCCGGTGAAGGCGGGCCGGCAGGTCGATGTGGCGTCGCAGTACCCGTGGCAGAACCAGTCGTGGCCCGGGCCGCCCGGGATGAACTGCTGCAGCATCAGCCCGGCGCCGGAGCGTGCGCAGGTGTGGTAGGCGCGGTCCAGGTCCTCCCGGCTGGCCAGCACCGAGGTGCTGCGCAGCGCGCTGCCCTCCGCCCACGGCGTGGCGAGCTTGGCCATCAGCGGGTACCCGGCGGCCGAGGCGAACTCCCGCGCCGCCGCCAGCGAGGCCGGCATCATGGTACGCGGGCTGGGCACGCCGAGTTCGCGGCAGAGTTCGTGCAGCGAGTACTTGCCTGCCAGCCGCCGCGGCAGATCCTCAGGCGGATCCGGGAACAGGAACCGGTCCCGCAGGTCACGGCCGTGCTCGGCGAGGAAGATGGCGCCTGCGTCGTCGGTCGTGAGCAGGACGCTGGGCTGCCCGATGTGCTCGGCCAGGCGCCGCAGGCCGGCCAGCACACGGTCCGTGTCCTCGGGGCTGGGCTGCCAGAAGAAGCGGCCGGCCAGGTACCGGGAACTGGCCGCCGGAGCCCACAACCCCTCATGCACCCCGTAGACCGGCACGCCGATCCGGCCCAGGCTGCGGATCACGCCGAGCCCGCCGTGGTGCAGGACGTTCGGGTCGAACTTGAGGACCACCGCCGGCGTGTTCGTGTCGATGGCGTACGCGCTCTCAGTCATCGCGGAGAAGCTTGGCCGGAGCGTGGAGCAGATCATCTCCCTCCGTGATAACGGAAAGCCCGCGCCTGCTATGAGCGTGATTCGACGTAGACGGACAGCTTGAACCAGACATCGGAGCTTCCCCATTCGCCCGGCCCGGTTCGCCACCAGGACCGCACCACCTTACGGGGCTGAATCATACTCAAACATGGCGTAAACGCAAAAGGTCTGATTTTGCGCGAACTATGCCCGTAAAGCCTGATTCAAATGGGTGAATCGGCATCGTTAAACGGTCTTTGGCGTGACCAAAGACCTGTGGATAGCAAAGCTCAGGTCCCGCCATTAGCGGTGGGACCGGGGCCCACGCCACCCGCCTCGGTCCTCGGCGACGGTGCGGCGCTCAGCCCTGCTGGCACCCCCAAGACGCACGACGCGTCCGGGCGGTTTACGCCGGAGTGTCTAGTGATGGCGAAGGTATCAGAGTGACGCGTTTGTGACCAAGTTGTGATACTACCCAGCATCTACTGACTTTTAGTGATAACCGAGACAACTACCGGTCATCAGAAAGCCAGGCTGGATACCCCGGCCGGTCGCGCGAGGCCGCGACCGTGCGCAAGCATGGGTGCCGCCGCCCGGCGGGAGGCACCATGGCCGCCGACCGGTTCCGCGCCCCTGCGAGCCCTGTTTTCCGGCCTGTTCCGCACGTGGCCGGGCGCGGCTTTTCCGCCCACCCTTCGAGCCGGGATTACCGCGCTCGGCCGGACCCGATCCCAAGGCGTTTTATTCAGCACCGTCAGTATCGCTCCGGGCGCGGCGGAAGGCTGCGGCCCGGGTGATTTATGAAGGTATCTCCCTTTACCGAACGGATCGGGGTGTTTGTGCCTGGTTTGGTGTGTGCGGGGGAATGGCGGAGGTGAGGAGTGGTTCGGTGTCGAAGATCTGCTGGAGGTGCTGCCAGGGGTCGGGGCAGTCGGTGCCGGTGATGTCGTCGAGCCAGATGCGCAGGCCCGCGAGGGCGCGGGCGACGAGCAGGCGGGTGGGCCAGCCGGGGGCGGTGCCGGTGCCGTGGCGGGCGGCGAGCTGCCCGGCGAGGGCGTGTTCCTGTTCTGACAGGCGGGTCAGGGGTGACCAGTGCAGGCCGGCGGAGGTCTTTCGGACCTCGGCGAGCTGGTGCAGCCGGGCGCGGTGGCTGAGGGCGTAGGCGGCGATGTCGGTCAGCGCCTGGCGCAGGACCTGGGCCTCGGGCAGGCCGGCCGGGGCGGCGGTGATCGCGGCCGCGACCAGGGCGGCCAGCTCGCGGGCGGGCTCGGTCAGCACGTCGTCCTTGGTGGCGAAGTACCGGAAGAAGGTCCGGCGGCCGATCCCGGCCGCGTCGCAGATGTCCGCCACCGTCACGTGGCCGTACCCGCGGTCGGCGAACAACGCGAAAGCCGCGTCGGCGGCCGCTGCCCGGTTCCCGGCGCGATTGCGTTCTCGCAGGTCCGCGACGCCACACCTCCGCGACACTGACGTGGGGTGATGCTGGTCCTGACCGCCGCGCAGCCCCGGGACCGGCTTGCCGGGGACGCGCCGCTGATGGCACGATATGCCATGATGGCGCGTCATGTCATGTCGCCGCGTCGTGCTCGTGTTACGTGCCGTGCCACCGCCGGCCGAAAGGCAGCCATGACCGAGGAACCGTCAGCGGGATCGCCCGGTCACGACGCCGGGGCCGGGCCGCCCGAGCGGGCGGATCCGGATCGCTGGCTGCCCAGTCAGGTCATCGCGCTGGCGGTCGTCGCGACCAGCGGCCTGATGGTGTCTCTCACCTTCTCGGTGCTGATCCCGGTACTGCCGCTGGTGGCCAAGGACATCGGTAGCTCGACGACCAGCACCGAGTGGCTGCTGACCTCGACGTTGCTGGCCGCGGCCGTGGCCGTCCCCATCATGGGGCGGCTCGGCGACCTGTACGGCAAGCGGCTGATGCTGATCGCCTGCGCCGGCTTCCTCACCGCCGGCTCGCTCATCTGCGCCCTGAGCCACAGCCTGATCCCGCTGGTCATCGGGCGCAGCGTGACGGGATTGTCGGTGGCCGCCATTCCGCTCGGCATCAGCCTGATCACCGTGATACTGCCGCTGCGCCGTGCGCTGTTCGGCGTGGCCCTGGTCAGCGCGATGCTCGGCGCCGGAAGTGCGCTCGGCCTGCCGCTGGCGGGACTGATCGGCGAGCACGCGAACTACCACCTGCTGTTCTGGATCTTGATGGCCGGCGGCGTCGTGTCGCTGCTGGGCAGCTGGCTGTTCCTCACCGAGCCGGCCCAGCGCCGGGTCGGCCGGTTCGACCTCCCTGGCGCGATCCTGCTCGCCGTGGCCTTGTTCTGCCTGCTGCTGCCGCTGAGCGAGGCGGCCGTGTGGGGCTGGGGCGCGCCGCGGACCATCGGGCTGCTGATCGTGGCGGCCGTTCTGCTGGTCGTGTTCGTGCTGATTGAGCGCAGAGTGGCCTCGCCGCTGGTGGACATCGCGGCCAACGCCAAGCCGGCCCTGCTGCGGACCAACATCGCCTCGCTGTGCGTCGGGTTCGCCTTGTTCGCCAGCTTCATCGGCACCGCCGCCTACGTGCAGGCCCCGGTCGCCTCCGGGTACGGCTTCGGCGCGTCCATCGTGGTCGGCGGCCTGTGCCTGCTGCCGAGCGGGCTGGCCCAGCTGGCCCTGTCGCCGGTCTCGGCGCTGATATCGCGCCGGTTCGGCCCCAAGATCACACTGTGCACGGGATCGCTCGTCGTCGCGGCCGGGTTCACGATGCGCATCGTGGCGACCGGCCATCTGTGGGAGATCGTCCTCGGCACGACCGTGGCCGGCGCGGGTACCGGCATCGCCTACGCGGCCATGCCGGCCCTCATCGGGCTGGCTGCTCCGCACTCCGAGCTCGCCGCCGCCAACGGCCTGAACTCGTTGTGCCGGGCCTCCGGCGGCTCGCTGGCCAGCGCGGTCGGAGGGACCATCCTGGCCTCCTCGGTCGTCGTGGTCGGCGGCGTGGCCCTGCCGTCACTGACGGCCTACCGGCTGCTGTTCATCCTCTGCGCCGTCGCCGCGATCCTCGGCGCGTGCATCGCGCTGGTCGTGCCCTATCCGCCCGGTTACTCCCCGTCCAGGACCGACATGGCCGCGGTGCCGGAATGGCGCTCCGGCCCGCTGCTGGCGAACGAGCCCGACGACACCACGGTCCGTTCTTCTGGGGTCAGCTCGGACGATGGATAACATGTGACCCATGCCCGGCCCGGCGCCTTACCTCCACTTCCCCGGCACCGCTCGTGCGGCCTTGACGTTCTACGGTGAGGTCTTTGGCTGTGCCGTTCAGCTGCACACCTTTGCGGAGTTCAACCGGGCTGACGGACCGGCCGACGCCATTGCCCATGGCTACCTGACCGGGGGGCCCGTCGCGCTGTTTGGCGCCGACGTCTCCGGCGACGAGCCGCCCTTCCGGTCCGAAGGCATCATGCTGGCCCTGCTTGGTACCGCCGCTCCCTCGACTCTGCGCAACTGGTTCTCCCGTCTGCGCGACGGCGGCCGGGTCGTGGACGACCTGCAGACGCGGCCCTGGGGCGCATCCGATGGCCAAGTCATCGACCGTTACGGTCTCCACTGGCTCATCGGGTTCGAGGCCGACTGAACCCCCTGGTATCACCCGTGGGCACTGCCGTTTAGCGGGGGAGTCGGGGGGTAGCTGCGCACCGGGCGCGAGCAGCGGAGGACGGCTGACATGACCAGCGCGAGCACCTGGGAGCGGATCGAACGCCGGAAACTGCGCCTGCGGGAGCGGCAGCTGCGCCATCTCCGGCCCCGCCGATGAGCCGGGCCGCGGTCGTAGTGAACCCGGCCAAGCTGGCTGAGGACGAGGCGTTCCGCAAGTCTGTCCACCGGATCATGGACGAACACGGCTGGGACGAGCCGCTCTGGCTGGAGACGACGCCGGAGGATCCCGGCCGGGGCCAGGCCCAGCTGGCGGTGTCCGCCGGGGCCGACCTGGTGCTCGCCTGCGGCGGTGACGGCACGGTCACCGCATGCGCGGAAGGCATCACCGGCACGCGGGTACCGCTGGCGATCATCCCGCTGGGAACCGGTAACCTGCTCGCCCGCAATATCGGCCTGCCCGTCGACCCGGACGAGGCGCTCGCGGTCGCGCTCGGCGGCACGCAACGGCCGATTGACGTCGGCCGGGTGAACGGGACGCTGTTCGTCGTGATGGCGGGCCTGGGCCTGGATGCACAGATGCTGAGCGGCACCAGCGAGCCGCTCAAGAAGCGGCTCGGCTGGTTCGCCTACGTGATCTCGGCCGTTCGTCACCTGGGTGACCGGCCGATGCGGGTGACCGTCAGTGCCGATGGCGGCCGGCGCCGCCGGATGCGGGTCAAAGCGCTGATCGTCGGCAACGTGGGCCGGCTCCGCGGCGGCCTCCCGCTGCTGCCGGATGCGCGGCCTGACGACGGCGTGCTGGATGCCGTCGTGCTGACCGCCGGCGGCCTGACCGGATGGCTCGCGGTGACGGCTGCCATCCTGCTGCGGCGCCCGGATCACGGCCGGATCTACCGCAGTCAGTTCACCAGGCTGCAGGTGACGCTGGACCGGGATCAACTGTGGGAGCTGGACGGCGACGTTATGGGCTCAACCCGCCAGCTCACGGTCGTGGCCCAGCCGGGCGGCCTGCTGCTGCGGATGCCGCCGGAGCCGGCCTGAGGCGCGGCGGGATCCTGCGCGCGCCCGGGCCGGCGCGATCACCTTGTCCGCCGCCTGATCGCCGCCCCGAGGTTGTCGAGTTCCTCGCCGCGATGGGCGCGGTGCTGCTGCGTCCAGGTTTCGTCGTGGAGGGGATCGACCGTCATGACGACCTTTGTGCGGTCACCGGCGGGCCCGATGTCGAAGGTCGTCAGGTGCTCGTACGGCTCGTAGTCGGGCACGAAGTCGATCAACGACACGTAGGCGAGGCGCGTCGGCGCTATGACCTCGGTGAACGTCTTAGCCAACCGGGCCGAGAGCGGATTGCCGGTCTCCCGCATGAACGCGACCTGCTCCGGCGCGGTCGCGGTCATGGTGTACCGCAGCTGGCCGCCGGGCCTGAGCTCGAGTTCGCTCACCCGGGTTTCGAAGCCGCCTGGGGCCCACCACTCCGCCAGGCCGGCGGCGGTGGTCAGCAGCTCCCAGATGAGTTCGGCCGGAGCGTCGTACGTGCGCTCGAGCCGCGCGGCCTCTGGGCTGGGCGTGGGTTGGGTGGTCATCGATGCGGTTCCCTTCGGTTAGGCGGCGACGGAGACGTCGGCCGGGTCGGTGTCGGCGGTGGCCGGGGGCGCGCTGGCCCGGCGCGGCGGTGCGGGGATGGCCAGCGCGGCCACCGCGGCCGCCGCGGCGAACACGACGATGGACCACAGGGCCGGGCGGAATCCGGCGGTGACGGCGGCGGGGCTGCCGAGGTGGCCGTGGGCGGAGAACACGGCGCTGCCGATCGCGATGGCGAAGACGGCGCCGAAGCGCTGGGCCATGTAGTTGATCCCTGATGCCGTGCCCAGTCGCGTCGCGGGGACCGCGTTCAGCACGGCCGTGGGCACGGTGGGCAGCGCCATCGAGATACCGACGCCGGCCACCAGCAGCGCGACGGCCAGCTCCACCCAGCTGGTGCGCAGTGAGCCGCGGGCGGCCACCCACGCGAAACCGAGGGCCTGCAGGACCAGGCCGGTGACCATGATCGGCCTGCGGCCGATCCGGTCGGAGATCGCGCCGGCCCAGGGCGAGATGATCATCGGCGTGGCGAAGAACGGCAGCAGCCGCAGCCCGGCCGAGACCGGCGAGTAGCCGCGGGCGAACTGGAATTCCTGGGTGATCAGGAACGCCGCGGCGAACGTGGCGCCGGACATGAGGAACGCGGTCACGGTCCCCGCGGCGAACGCCCGGCTGCGGAACAGCCCCATCGGCACCAGCGGTGCGTCGGCTCGCCGCTGCCACCAGACGAACGCCACCAGCAGCACGCCGCCGGCCAGCAGCGTGCCGACGGTCTGCGGGCTGGACCAGCCCGCCTCGCTGACCCGCACCAAGGCCCAGACCAGGGCGACGACCCCGCTGGTGACCAGGGCGACCCCGGGCAGGTCAAGCCGTTGCGCCGCGCCGTGGCTTTCCGGCAGCAGCCGCATGCCGAGCGTCGCGGCGAGCACCCCGATCGGCACGTTGAGCCAGAAGATCCAGTGCCAGCCCAGGCTCTGCGTGACGGCGCCGCCGACGAGCGGGCCGGCCGCGACGGCCAGCCCGGCCAGGCCGCCGTAGATGCCGACGATCAGCCCGCGCCGCTGCGGGGGGAACGCGGCGGTCAGGATGGTCAGGCTCAGCGGCAGGATGACGGCCGCGCCGAGTCCCTGAACCGTGCGCGCCACGATCAGCGCGGCCGCATCCGGGGCCAGCGCGCACGCGGCCGAGGACAGCGTGAACAGCGCCAGGCCGAGGATGAACACCCGCCGTCGCCCGAAGCGGTCACCGAGCGCCGCGGCCGTGATGATGCCGGCCGCGAAGGCGATGCCGTAGGCGTTGACGGTCCACTGCAGGGCCGCGAGATCGGCGTGCAGGTCCTGCTGCATCCGGGGCAGGGCGGTGACCACGACCAGCGAGTCGAGCACCACCATGAAGTACGCGATCGAGGTCAGGCCCAGCACCCAGCGCGGCCGGACCCCGGTCACGGTGGACGGGGATCGGGTGTTCGTCATCGGCTCCTCCAGCGCCCGGCCGCCCCGGTCGGGCGGATCTGCAGCAGTGACGAACGGCCGGGCGCCGGACGGACACCACACTGGAAAAATCAGTCGGCGGTCGCTGTCCGTCCACGGCGGCGCTGTTCGTCTGATACTCGAAGCGGGCGCCGGCCCGTGACTGGAGGACTCTCATGCAATACGCGTTGCTGATCTACGCCCCGGCGGAGGACACCGACCGGGGCACGCGCCCGATGCCGGGTACCCTGGCCGCCCGGCTCGACCGGCCGGACGTCACCGGCTGGGTACGCTTGCACGCTGAGGAGTCGGCGACGACGCTGCGCAACGACCAGGGACCGATGCTGCTGACCGACGGACCGTTCATCGACAGCAAGGAATACCTGGCCGGCCTGATCCTGATCGAGGCCGGCGACCTCGACGGGGCCCTGGCCGTCGCCGGGGAACTGCTTGGCCAGACCAGACCCGGCAGCGCGATCGAGGTCCGGCCCATTCTCGAGGGACGCTTCGGTGGCGCTTGACGCTGTCTTCCGCGACCAGTGGGGCCGCGTGCTGGCCACTCTGGTCGGGATCCTCGGCGACATCGACCTCGCCGAAGACGCGGCCGCCGACGCGTTCGCCATCGCCGCCGAACGGTGGCCACGCGACGGGGAACCGGCCAACCCCATCGGCTGGCTGGTCACGACCGCGCGCCACCGCGCCATCGACCAGCTGCGCCGCCAGCAGGTCCTGGCGGGCAAGACGACGCTGCTGGCCCGCGACCTCGAGACCGGGCCACAGCCAGCGGAGGCCCTCATGCACGACGCCGCCACCATCCCGGACGAACGGCTGGAGCTGATCTTCACCTGCTGTCATCCGGCCCTCGCCCTCGAGGCGCAGGTGGCGCTTACCCTGCGCACCCTGGGCGGCCTGTCCACCGACGAGATCGCGCTGGCCTTCCTCGTCCCGCCGGAGACCATGAGCAAGCGACTGACCAGGGCCAAGCACAAGATCCGCGACGCGGGCATCCCGTTCGCCGTGCCGCCCGATCACCAGCTGCCCGACCGGCTGGCGGCCGTCCTCACCGTGGTCTACCTGATCTTCAACCAGGGCTGGGGCGGCGGCCGCGTCGACCTCGCCGCGGAAGCGATCCACCTCGGCCGGGCCCTGGCCGGCCTGATGCCGGACGAGCCTGAAGTACTCGCGCTGCTGGCGCTGATGCTGCTGCACGACGCGCGCAAAGCGGCCCGCCTGCGCGACGGGCAGATCGTCCCCCTCGACGACCAGGACCGTACCTTGTGGGACACGCGGCAGATCGGCGAGGGCCGAGCGCTGCTGCAGCGGGCCATGACCCGACTGCGCACCGGGCCCTACCTGCTCCAGGCGGCCATCGCCGATCTGCACCTGCGGGAGCCCCGCGACTGGCGGCAGATCGCCGCGCTGTACCAGGCGCTCGTCCGGCAGACCGGCTCCCCGATCGTCGAGCTGAACCGGGCCATCGCCGTGGCCGAGATCGACGGGCCCGAGGCCGGCCTGGCCATCCTCGACCGCCTCGACCTGGACCACTACCGCTACTTCCACTCCACCCGCGCCGAGCTGCTGCGTCGCGCCGGCCGCGACGGCGAGGCCCACCACGCCTACCGTCGGGCGCTCGACCTCGCGCAGACCGAGCCGGAACAGCGCTTCCTGGCCGGGCGGCTCGCCCAGACCACGCCCTGCGTCCCGCTGGAGCCGCCACCGGGCTTACCACGCATCACGATTGGAGGCGTCGGGGCAGGCGCCGGCCATCGACCGAGGTGGCGATGGCCACGACGCACACCGCGAGGACGACCCACCACACGGGGTCCGAGGAAGGCCCGCTGGCATCGGGCGCCGGGAAGGTGCGGACCCAGCGCGCGACCTGCGGCACGAGGCTGGGCGCCACCAGCACCAGCACGACCGCGGTGCCGGCGGCCGCGCCCGGTTCGCCAGTCCGCGTCCGGATCACGCAAGCCGCGGCGAACCCGAGCAGCACGTTGCCGGCCAGCGCGAGACCGGTCGCCGCCCAGGGCAGCGCCAGCCCGCGGAGGGCCGCCGCCAGCATCACCAGCGCGCCGGCGGCGAGCGGCGCCAGCAACGTCACCGCGCGGAGCTGGGTGCGCCGGACCGGCCCGGTCGGCGTCACGTCGACGACCAGGCTGGCCGGCTCGTCGAGGGTGAACGCCGCGGCCGCGGCGAGCAGCACGAAGCAGATCGGGAGCAGCATGGTGGCGGCCGCCGGGAACGCGGCCCCGCAGCCACCCACGACCACCGCCGCGCCGCTGACGCCCGCGACCGCCGGCCACGCCCCGGCCCGCAGCACCGGCATGACCATCACACCGTGACCGTGTGGGTGAACCCGCCGAGGCTGGCCAGCACGAGCAGGATCACGGCCGCCACTCCCGCGACGCCGAGGGCACGGATGATCCGCGAGCGCAGCCGCCCCTCGGTCCCGCGCAGGAGCGCTACCAGGACCGCGATCGCGCACAGGGCGAGCTGCCAGCCGATGAAGAACCACGGCGACCCGCGCCAGGCCGTGACGCCGCCGGCGTCCGCCTGGACCGTGAAGAAGGCGAACGGCGCGAACAGTCGCAGCCCCGCCACGAGGGTTGAGTTGGGGTGCGACATGGACAGGATCGTCACGAGCTCCACCCAGCCGAAGATGACCAGGAACAGCACGAACGCGGCGCCCGGGAACCGCACCCAGCGGCCCAGCGCGACCCCGAGCAGCGGGCCGCCGAGGGACGGGATGACTATCTGCCCGACCAGGACGGCGATCCGCGCTGACGGGCTGAACGGCCCATACACCGCGTCGCTGACAGGGTGGGGGTGCAGGAACCCGAACAGGGTCAGGACACCGCAGCAGAACGGCACGATCGCGACCCAGCAGAGGGCGGCGGTGCGGGTCGGCTGAGTGACCGGGGTGACGCCGGCGACCGGTTCGCTGGCGCGCATCGACCGGGTCAGCCAGTAGGCGGCCATCATGCCAAACCCGCCGAGGAAGACCGCCGGGTACCCGTTCACGGTGTCGATCTCGGTGGTCGTGCCGCCCCCGCCGGCCCACGTCGTCCACGCGGTCATCACTACGGCGAACAGGAAGACCGGGTTGAGCACGAACCGGCGCGCCTCCCGCGCGGCGAGCGGGACAAGTGCGGCCCGGCCGGCGACGGCCCCGGGTCGGCCGAACGCGAGTGTCGCGGTCATGACGCCACCTCGTCGGCGGCCTCGTGGTCCGCTGACCCGCCGCGCAGCAGAAGGTACGCGTCTTCGAGGGACGGCTCGACGTGCTCGACGCCGTCCCGCACCCGGGCGCCGACGTTGCGGTACCGGCCGGTGCCGGTCCGCCAGGACACGCTCGCCGCCGGATCCGGCTCGTCGGCCAGCCAGACCCGCCCGGTGGCCTGGCCGGTCAACTCGGTGACCGGGCCGTCGTAGCGGATCCGGCCGCGGTCCAGCACGATCACGCGCTCGCACAGGGCCGCGACGTCCTCGGTCTGGTGGGTGGACAGCACCACGATCGAGGTCCGCGCGATCTCCGCCAGCACGGTCCGCAGCGTCACCCGCTGCTCCGGGTCGACGCCGCTGGTCGGCTCGTCCAGGATCAGCACCGCGGGCGAGCCGAGCAGCGCCTGGGCCAGCGCGACCCGCCGGCGCTGGCCGCCGGACATGGCCCGGATCCGCTTCGGGCCGAGGTCGGACAGCCCCACCAGGGCGAGCACGCGGCGCACTTCGGTGTGCCGCGCGGCCGGCTCGGTCCACTCCTTGAGCAGCGCGATGTAGTCCACGAACGCGAAGGCGGTGAAGCCGCGCGGGAAGCCGGTCTCCTGCGGCAGGTAGCCGAGCTGACGGCGGATACTGGTGCGTTCGGCCGGCACGTCGGGGTCCAGGCCCAGCACGCTCACCCGTCCATGGGTGGGCGGCAGCGCGGTGGCCAGCAGCCGCAGCAGCGTGGTCTTGCCGGCGCCGTTGGGGCCGAGCAGCCCGATCACGCCGGGTTCCAGGTCCAGGTCGACGCCGCCCAGCGCCCGGGTGGCACCGAAGGTGCGCCCGACCTCACGCAGGCTGATCGAAACGGTCACCATCGCTGCCTCCACGGCCGGAGCTGGCGCAGCCGGCGCCGGCGCACCCCGAAGATCACCAATGACGCCGCCGCCACCGCCAGGAAGCCCGCCTGGGCCCGGGTCTGGAGCACCGCGTCCGGCGCACCGGACCGGGCCGCCAGCAGCCAGAGCACGGCAAGCCAGCCGAAGCTGACCGCGACGGCTGAGCGCAGCGGGCTGACCCAGGTCGACGCGGCCAGGACCACCGCGACGAACCCGGCCGCGGGCAGCAGCCAGGCGAACGGCGCCTGCCCGGGTATGACCAGCCCGAGGAGCAGCACCGCCGGCAATGCGAGAGCGAGCACCGCGATCGTGCGCAGCAGGATCAGCCGCACCGCCGGGTAGGGCGTGATGAGTTCCGGTGCCAGCGCCGGGTCCAGCTTCGGGTCGTAGCTGGCCGCGACGGCCAGGGCGGGCACGATCGGCGCCACGGCCAGGAACAGCCACATCCCGCGGGCGTGCCCGATCGCCGCCGCGAGCGCGGCGAACGCCAGGACCGCGGCCACGCCGGCCAGCCACACGCCGCGGAAGGCGCTGGCCGCCGCGACCAGCCGCGCGTCGTGGGCCGGGAGCCCGGCGGCGCGCAGCAGCCGCTCGAACACCGACGGCCGCGGCACCTCCACCGCGTCCCGGGTGCGGTCCCACACCGCGGCGAAGTCGATCACCTCGAGTCCGGTCCCGCTGGCCGCGGCGTTGACCCGCGCCCGGCACGGCTCACACGACAGCACGTGCTGCTCGGCCGAGGTCCCTTCGGCCAGCGAATCGGCCCGTCCGACGTAGCGCCGCAGGGCCTCGTCATCGAGGTGCCAGCCGGTCATGATGATCCCTCCGCCAGGGCGGCTCGCAGGTGCGCCTTGGCCCGGTAGAGCCTGGTCTTCACGCTGCTCACCGGCACGCGCAGCAGCTGCGCCGCCTCCTTGGCGGACAGGCCGTCCAGCACCACGGCCTGGATGACGGCGCGCATCTCCGGCGACAGCCGGGCCAGCGCCTGGCCGAGGTCGCCGTACTCCACCGACAGCAGCACCTGGTCCTCCGCGGCCGGCGCGGCTCCGGCCTTCTCGAACACGGCGGCGCCGCTGCTGCCGGCCCGCAGCCGGCTCACCAGCCGCCGGATCGCGATCCCCCACAGCCACGCCGCCACGTCACCATCGCCGCGGAAGCCCCGCGGTTTCTGCCAGACGACGACGAACGTGTCCTGGATCGCGTCCGCCACCAGGTCCCGGTCATTGCACCGCCGGGCAAGCCGGATCGCCAGCCACCCGGCGTGGCGTTCATACAGCGCGCGGAAAGCACCCACGTCACGTTCAGCGACCGCGGCAAGCAGCGCCTCATCGCCCGGGCGGCTGTCCATACCCTGACTGTCGCCTCCCCGGGCCGGAATAGTTTCACCCCCGGGCGGGAATTTTCCCTGGCCTCCCGCCGCCGGCGCGGCCGTCAACGGGGGCGTAGCCGGGCGGGTAAGGCACGAGCAGCGCGATGGCCGCGCCGGCGATGGCCGCGCCGGTGCAGATGGCGAAGAGCAGCCGGTAGGCCGTGAGCGACGGCAGGGCCACGCCGCCCAGCACGACGACCGAGGAGGCCAGGATGGTCCCCCCGACGGCACTGGCCAGCGAGGCGCCGGAGGCCCGGCACAACGTGTTCAGGCCGTTGGCGGCGGCGAGCTCAGAGTGCGGCGCGCCCAGCGAGATGAGGGCCGGCATGGCGGCGAAGGCGATGCCGATGCCCGCGCCGGCGATCGTGGTGCCGACGACGATCTCCCACAGGTGAGCGGTCAGCACTATGCGGATCACGAACCCAGCGGCCACCACGAGCGATCCCGTGCACAGCGTGATCTTGGGGCCGAGCCGGCGCGATATCAGCGCCGAGACCGGTGACAGGGCCAGCATGGCCAGCCCGCTGGGCAGCAGGCACAGGCCGCCGACCACGATGGACGCGCCGAAGCCGTACCCGGAGGCCACCGGGGCCTGCACGTAGGCGGCGGTGCCGATGAAGCTGGCGAACAGGGCGAACCCGACGCACAGCGAGGCGGCATTGGTCCGCAGCAGGGCTGGCTTGGCGTTGGCCACGATGTCCACCAGCGGCGAGCCGACCCGCCGCTCGATCAAGACGAAGGAGACCAGCAGAACGGCCGCGATGGCCAGCAGCCCGATGGTCCGCGGCGCGCCCCAGCCCCACACGGCCGCCTCGCTCAGCGGCAGCAGCAGGCAGAACAAGGCCACCGCGAGCAGGATCGCGCCGGGGAGGTCGAACCGGCCCGCCGCGCGCTGGGCCGGTTCGGCCAGGAACAGCCAGCTGCCCAGCAGCGACACGACACCGCCGGCCATCAAGATCCAGAACAGCAGGTGGTAATCGCCGTGCTCGGCGACCAGTCCGGCCAGCGGCAGGCCCAGTGCATTGCCGGCGCCGAGCATCGCGCTGATCAGTGCCACGCCGGACAACGCGCGGCGCGGGGGCAGGGTCACGGTGATCAGGCTGATGCCCAGGGGCACAGCGGCCACCGACAGCCCGGTCACGCTGCGTCCGATGATCAGCGGGATCAAGCTGTGGCTGAGCACGCAGATGAGCGAGCCGACGGTGAGGAAGCCGGCGCACACCATGAGCATCAGCCGCTTGCCGTACATGTCGCCGAGCCGCCCGGCGATCGGGACGGCCACGGCCGCGACCAGCAACGTCGAGGTCAGCAGCCACTCAGTGCTGGTCGTCGAGCTGCCGAGGCTCTGCGCTATCTGGGGCAGCACCGGAATCAGCAGCGACCCGGTGAGAGATACCATCAAGCCCGCCGTAGCAACCACCGCCAGCGCGGCGATCTGGCTGGGCAGCCAGCGGTCCGCGTCCGCCTCGGCCGGCCGACTCGTCCGGACGTCCTCCGCGGGCGCTGGCGGTTCCTCGATCATGGCGGCCTTCCGGCTGGCTGCGGCACGGTGCCTCAGTGTGATGCTAAGGACATGAACGCCCGCATGGTAGACGTAACGGGTCAAACCGTCGAGACTGGGCGGCACAGGCCCTCGCCGGATGGCCGTTCAGGGCGTCCAGCTCGAGCAGGTGTGCGCGAGAAGGGAAAGCACATGACCGTGCCGGGCATCGACGTCTCGAACTGGCAAGGCGCTTTCAACTGGACCGGCTGGACCGGCAAAATCGGGTTCGGGCTGGCCAAAGCCGCCGAGGGCAGCTCGATGACCGACGCTTACTTCGGGCACAACTGGAACTCCATGTGGTCGATGAACGCCACCCACACGTTCCCCCGGTTCGCCTACCTGTTCTTCCGCGCCGGGCAGGACCCGGTCGTCCAGGCCGCCCACCTGGTCGCCACCGTGAAGGCCCACGGGCTGCTCCCCGGCGACCATTTCGTCCTGGACCTGGAGTCCACAAGCCCGGACGAGCAGCTGAACGACGGGCTGACACCCGCGCAGTGCGCGCCGCGGGCGGTGGAATGCCTGCACCACATCAACTCCCTGGCCCCGAACCACCGGGTGCTGCCGTACATGAACCCGGCGTGGGCCGAGGCGGGCGGCTCGGCGGGCATGAGCTCGTGGTTCCTGTGGATCGCCCACTACGGCGTCAGTCAGCCGACCGTGCCGACGCCGTGGCAGCAGTGGACGTTCTGGCAGTACACCGACGAGCCCGTCGACGGCGACCGGTACTACGGCACCGAGCAGCAACTGCTCGAGTTCTGCCGGATGCCCACTACGCGCTAGCGCCGGGGTCATGAGTGAGCTCGTGCCGCGCATGCTCGACGGTGATGGCCCGGAACGGCCGGTTCTTGGTGAAGGTCAGGGCCCGCGCCCAGTTGAACATGGCGGCTAGCCGGTTACCCCAGCCGATCAGGTAGAGCACGTGCACGAAGCCCCACATCGTGTAGCCGGCCACGCCGGTGAACTTCAACCCGTAGGAGTCCGTGACGGCCGACAGGTGGCCGATGGTGGCCATGCTGCCCTTGTCGCGATACGCGAAGGGTTTCATGCCGGTCTTGCCTGCCAGCCGGGCGCTGATCAGCTTGCCGACGTAGGTGCCTTCCTGGATCGCGGGCTGCGCCACCCCGGGCAGGTCGTTCAGCCGGACCATGTCCCCGATGGCGAAGACCTCTGGGTGACCGGGCAGGCTGCAGTCCGGCCCCACCGCCACCCGGCCCGCCCGGTCGGTATCGGCGCCGGTCGCCTCGGCTAGCATCATCGCCAGCGGCGAGGCCTGCACCCCGGCCGCCCAGATCTTCGTGCGGGCCGCGATACGCCGGTCGCCGTCGGGACCTTTGACGGTGACGCTGGACTGGTCCATGGCGCGCGCCGCGGTGTTCAGCAAGATGTCCACGCCCATCCGCTGCAGCCGCCGGCGCGAGTAGCGCTGCAGCTTGGGGGCGAACGCGGCCAGCACCTCCGGGCCCGCCTCGATCAGCAGGATCTTCGCTTCCGCCGTGGCCACCGATCGGTACTCCCGCGGGAGTGCTTCGTGCGCGAGCTCGGCGACCTGGCCGGCCATTTCAACTCCGGTAGGTCCGGCTCCTATGACCGCGAAGGTCAGGTACGCCGCCCGCTCGGCCGGATCGGTGATCAGCTCTGCCATCTCGAAGGCGCCGAGGATATGGCTGCGCAGGCGGTTGGCATCTTCCAGGGTCTTCAGGCCAGGCGCGAACGGAGCCCAGTCCTCATGCCCGAAATAGGCATCCGCGCCTCCGGCCGCGACCACGAGACTGTCGTACGCCAGCGTCAGTTGCTGGCCGTCGGGGGCCAGTGCGTGCACGACCCGTCCGCCCAGATCCAGGTGTTCCACCCCGGCCAGCACGACGCGCGCATTGGCCTGTTTCCTCATGACGCCGCGCAGCGCCGGCGCGATGAGGCCAGCGGGCAGAATCCCGGTAGCGACCTGATACAGCAGCGGCTGGAACAAGTGGTGATTGGTCCGGTCCACGATCGTGATGTCAACATCGGCGCGGGCCAGGGCACGCGTCACCCTGACCCCGCCGAACCCGCCACCAACGACGACCACCTGGTGGCGTCTCTCGCTCATGAGAACAGCATGTCAGCCCGCGGCCTGCCCAGCCCGGATGCTTCGGCGGTTGGTCGCGTCCGTCAGCTACATTTCTGCGTATCCTGGCCGTCAATGATCGCGAGGACGCACCCGGCGGACATGAGCCGCAGACCTACCCCAGGAGCGAAATGAGCAGCACCGACACGGCGACGATCGGCGTACACCGCGCTCTGCACGAAGCACTCAACTCAGCGAGGGAGGCTCGGCATCACCTTGAAGACGGGAATCCCACCCCTGACCTGGACGACCTCGTAGAGCTCGGCACGCTGCTGGCCGCACTGTCCGAGGCTGTCATGGCGGTCAACGCCGAGATGATGACGAAGGCACGCCTCGCGCGAGGCTCGAATATCTGAGACACCGGGAGCAGGGGCGGCCGGCCCGGGACAGGCCCGGTAAAAGCCAACGCCCGGCCCGGGCTTTCTGCTCCGTACCGGGCGTTCACTTCCGGTGTCAGCGGCGGATGACTGGTAGCACGAGCCGGGATGGCCGGACCCGGGTGTGGTGCACGCGGTTGACCGCCGGGCGGAGGTCCGCCTCCCCCTCGGTGGCGATCACGCCGCCGGTATTGGTGTTCCGGTCGAACCGGGGGAAGTTGCTGCTGGACACCTCCAGCCGGATACGGTGCCCCGCCGAGATCACGGCGGCCGTGGCCACCAGGTCGACGGTCACCTCGTACACCCGCTCCGGCTCGAGCGGCGACGGCTCCGACAGCGACTCGCGGTACCGGGCGCGCAGGATCCCGTCGGCCAGGTTCTCCGCCCGCCCGTCGGGGGCCACGTCGACCAGCTTGGCCGTGAAGTCGGTGTCGGTGGCGGAGGAGGACACGTGCAGCACCGCCCGCACCGGGCCGATCACCTCAAGCGGTGCGGCGAGCGGCTCGGTCGTGTAGCACAGCACGTCGTGGCGGCCCTCGACGGCGCGCTGGTCACGCGGCCCGGCGTTGGCCCCGATCGACAGCCCGGGCAGGAACGTCCCGCCCCCTGTCGTCGGCACGGGGTTCCGCGGGTCGTAGAGGTACACGTCCTCCGGCTCGTCCCCGGGCGCGTCGGTCGAGAGCCCCCCATCACCCGCGGCCGTGTTGGCCCGGCCGCTGCTGTGCAGGAAGTAGTCGGCGTATTCGGTGCCGGGCAGCGGCCAGTCGTCCTCGTCGCGCCACTCGTTTGCTCCCATGACGAACAGCCGGACTGGCTTCTCGGCGGCCAGGCCGGTGTCCTCGCCCTTGAGCAGCCAGTCGAACCAGCGCAGCTGAAGCCCGGTGATGTCGGCGGTCGCGGTGCCGGCCAGCAGTCCGTAGGACCGCTCGGGGAACCACCCGGCCGTCGGCCCGTGCGCCCATGGGCCGATGACCAGCCGCTGGTACTGGCGGGAGGCGTCGCTGCCGCCCTGGGCCTTCATCCCCGTGTAGTTGGCCAGGGTGCCCTTGAGGAACAGGTCGTGCCAGCCGCCCATGTTCAGCGCCGGGACGGTGATCTGGCCGTAGGACTCTCGCGGCGCCGTAGCCCGCCAGAACTCGTCGTAGGAAGGGTGGCTGAGCCAGTCGTCGTAGTACGGGGCGAGCCCCTTGACCTCCGGCAGCCCCAGCAGGGGCAGGCGGCCGTAACCGGCGTCGTTGCCGTCCACCGCCGCCACCAGCGCAGCGAAGTCCTGGGCCGTGGCCGCGCCCGTCCCCATGCGCCGCACCACCTCGCCCAACGCCAGCGACGACAGCGTCCAGTGCAAGTTGAACCCGAGCTGGAACGCGCCGCCCTGGTAGGCCCAGCCGTCGTAGTACTGGTCGGTGGTGACGAAGGGAGCGATGGCCCGCAGCGCCTCGGGGGTCTGGGTCGCCGCCGTCCACTGCGTGGCGCCGAAGTAGGACCCGCCGATCATGCCCACCGCGCCGGTGGACCAGGGCTGGGCGGCCGCCCAGGCGATGGTGTCAGCGCCATCGCGGGCCTCGTCGAAGAACGGATTGAACTCGCCGCCTGACGCCCACCGCCCGCGGGTGTCCTGGACGACCACCGCGTACCCGGCCTGGACGCCCCGCATGATGTCGAAGCTGAAGCCGGCGAGCCCGAACTCCTTGTTGTACGGCGTCCGCTGGACGAGCGTCGGGAACGGACCGGGCCCGTCCGGCCGGTACACGTCGGCCGCCAGGGATACGCCGTCGCGCATCGGCACCATCAGGTTCTTGTCGACAACGATTCGCATCGAGATGCACTCCTCCGCTAAGCGCCCAGCCGTCCCGGATCGCCCAAGAAGTACCCTGGCAGCCTGTCCTATCTCGCGTCCAGCGGGTGCCGCTACGGACGGCGGGCTGCAGGTGGACGCTGATCCGCGTCAGGCGCGCTTGCGCGGCTTGGGCTTAATCGGGGGTTGGGCGGCCGGCCGTGCCGCAGGGTCCCAGAGGAGGTCCTGGCGGATCCTCTCTCTGCTGACGTGGAACACCGCGCCGATCTGGTCGAGGGTGCAGCCGAGATCTCTCAGCTGGTGAGCGACGCGTTTGCGGCTGGTCCGCGGAGTTTGGAGAGTGAAGGTGGCGCGGGCTTCGTCCAGTGCCTGGTTCCGTTCGGTAGCCGTGCGCTGTGCCTGTTCGGTTTTGCGTCGTGCTTCGGTGGCGGCGGCCGCGGCGAGGTTTGGTGCTCTGTCGTGTTCGTCGAGCCAGCGGCGACCTGCGCTGGTGATGCGCCAGATGATGGCGGGCCGGCCGGGTCCATTGGTCGCGTGGCCGGCCTGTTCCACATGGCCGGCTTGCTCGTGCCGCCGCAGTGTGCGGTCGTAGGAGGCTAGGAGTCTGCGGCGCTGGCCTGGTTCGGCCAGGAGGCTGGCCAGGGCGGGGGTCGACAGCGGTTCCGGGTCCTGCGCCAGTGCCCTGAGGAGCCGCGCGGACCGCGTTTCTGCTGTTGCTGGGGCAGGGATGGTGACGGCCTGGCTGTCACCCATCGGCTTTCCTTCCTGCCTGGGTCGTGCGGGAGGGGCGTCTGCCGTTGACTGGCCCGAGACCGTGGGCGGATCCTGGCCCGCTCCGCGACCCGGCCCGATTGCGTACCGAGCCGGCCTCCCGTCATGGTTCCCTTGGCGGGAGGCCGGCTTACGGTGAGGCTGGACCGCCGGTGACACCGTCGTGCCGCCGGAGACACCTCGGGAAAGAGCCGGCGGCCCTACCCGGCCGGCGGCCCAGCGGCTACTGGGACAGTTCCTCGAGCGTGCGGTTGCGCTGGTTCTTCCCGAAGATCGCGATCAGGACGCCGGGCAGCAGCGCGCACGGGATCGTGACGAACAAGAAGAAGCCATTGGGCGCGAGCAGGCTGAAGAGCGCTCCGGCGATCAGGACGCCGCCCCAGGCGCCGAGGTGGCCGATACCGTCGGTCCAGCCGGTGCCCAGCGCGCGCATCCGGGTCGGGTAGTTCTGGGGGATGTACACGTACATGCTCCACAGCCACAGCACGACACCGATATTCCCGAGTGTGTAGCCGACGTACACGGCCACGCTGCTGTGCACGTCCTTCCACATGAGGAAGTAGCCGCCGGCAAAACAGATAGCGCCGATGAGCTGCGTCCATCTGCGCTCGAGCCGGTCGCCGATGAATGCGTTGAGGACGTAGATGCCGGTGGCGACCACGCCGGCCCACGCCGTCATGGCGAAGATGAAGCCGGCGCTGTAGCCGCCCTTGCCGATGAGGAACAAGACAATCTGGCTGGCGCCGCCGTACACAATGCCGGCGTAGCCGAGCACCATGACAAAGAGCAGGAATACGGTGACGACCACGAACCGCTTGCCGAACGGCGCCAGCCAGCTGGTCTTCTCCTCCGCCACCACCTGGTAGGGCTGCAGGTCCGGCTCGGGCAGCACGGGGTGGCGCTTCATGACCCGTGCTTCCATCCGCGCCACCGCCTGGCGCGCCTGGTCGCGGCGTTCCCGGGCCTCCAGCCAGCGCGGCGACTCCGGCATCCGGAAGAACAGCACCACCGCGATCAGGAGGTTCACGATGGCCAGGAACCACAGGAACCACCGGTAGTGAACCGGGAACCAGTAGTGCGGGAGGATGCCGCCCACGACGACAAAGAGGAGGAAGATGCAGACGGTCTGGCACGGCAGCATCACCCTGCGCCGCCACGTCGGCCCCATGATCTCGCTCATGTACACCACGTTGATGGCCAGGTACCCGGCGAACCCGAGCGTGTCGGCGATCGACAGGACGATCAGCGCCGGGTAGTTCGTGACGTACCCGAACGGCCAGATGAACACCCCGGCCAGCACCGAGGACAGGATCAGCGCCTTGCGCCGGCCGATCTTGTCGGCCAGCCAGCCCAGGGCGTAGCCGCCGATCACGATGCTGATGCCGGCCTGGAAGGCGTACAGGACGTCGTACTGGGAGTGCGTGACGGTCTTGGCCGGCAGCCAGACGAACGGGTACAGCCGGGCGGCGATCCCGTCGGTGGAGGCCGACATCGCCCAGCCCACCTGCACGATCAGGCATATCTCCCAGGCCATGAAGCTCATGGGCAGGCGGTCGACCCGGGCCGCCATCTCGCCGGGGATGACCAGAGTGCCGCCCGCGGCCCCGGCTCCCGAAGTATCTTGTGCCATTACAGTTCTCCATCCGGTGTCCGGAGGTGGCGGGTAAAGCGGGAAAGGGCTTCGCTTCGCCCGTTATCGGCGTGGACTTTGCCGCTGATGTCAGAGCGCTGGGCGCTATCGGCGATGCTGGTAATTAGGCGGGGGACCTGCGACGCGTTCGGCAGCGGCGAGCATGACGGGCGGTATCGGCTTCGTTGCCGTTGCCGCGGCTGGTGACAGTTTGACTGTCACCGGAATCCCGGCACATGGCTCCTGGGTAGAGGCCAGATTCACAGGGGTTAGAGCTGTGTTAACGGCATTGTTGGATGCTGCGGGTGGAATGTCAACCCTTTGCTCCCGGGCAATTGTGCCTGGATAATTGCTCCTCGGCAATTGCTTCTGGGCAATTGCTTCTGAGCAACTAATTGGACACGAGGGTGGCCGGGACACGAATGCCAGGTGACCAGAGTGGATCATGACTCAGGTGTGTGCAGAGTGCCTGGTGTGTGGCGGTGCAGCCCGCGCCCGGTCGCGTCATGACGCCCCCTATAAAATGCAAAATGCAAAATACCGGATACCAGAATGTCAAATACCGGACGCCAGCCTTTACGTGTGCTCTGGGCGCACGTCAGCCCGTCGTCCAGGGCCGGAGTTTCTCCGGGTTGCGCACGACCCAGATGTGCTTGATCCGGCCACCCGCGACGTCGAAGGCGAACACGGTCACGGTGACGCCGTCTTGCTGGGCCACCAGGCCGGGCTGGCCGTTGACCGTACGTTCCAGGAACCTCATGCTGGCGGGGGCCCGGTTGGCGATTTCGACCCAGGCGCGCGCGATCTGCTCGCTGCCTTCGATGGGGCGCAGGAAGGTAGTGGCGAGGCCGCCGCCGTCGGCGATCGCCGTGGCGTCGGGGTCGAGCAGGCCGATCAGGGCGTCGATGTCCTTGGCTTCCCATGCCTGCTTGAAGGCCCTGATGATGCCAGCCTGCCGGGCTGCCGGGGTGGCGGGAGCCCGGCAGGCCCGGATACGGCGGCGGCCCGAGGAGGCCAGCTGGCGGCACGCCGCCGGCGTCCGGCCGGTGATCTCGGCCACTTCGGCGAAGGGGTAGCGGAAGACATCGTGCAGGATGAGCGCGACGCGCTCGGCCGGGGTCATCGATTCGAGCACCACGAGGAAGGCCATGCTCACCGACTCATCCAGGGTGACCCGGTCGGCTGGGTCGGTGGTGGCCGCGCCCGGCCGCCCGGTGATCCACTCCGCAGGTTCGGGCAGCGGCTCGGGGATCCATTCGCCCACGTAGGTCTCTCGCCGGGCGCGGGCGGAGCTGAGCAGGTTGAGGCAGATGCGGCTGGCGACCGTGGTCAGCCAGGCGCCGGGGGATGCGATGGCGTCTTGCTGCGGCCGGGACAGGGCATACCAGCGGGCGTAGGTCTCCTGGACGGCGTCCTCGGCCTCGGCCAGGGAGCCGAGGAGCCGGTAGGTGAGATTGATCAGCTGGCGCCGCTCGCTCATGATCACGTCCAGGCCCGGATCGGGCCCGCCCCGGCCTGAATCAGCAGCGTCTGGCTCGGATCGGGTGGTCATGGCACCGGTGGCTCCCTTGGCTCGCGTCTGCCCTCACCAGTCCGACAGGACAGCGCACCAAGATGTGAGGCTGGCTCGTCGCCTCACATTCCGGGGCACTGGGTTGTCGTACTGCTGAGACGAGCACATCATCCAGCGAGCAGGAAGCCCAGGAGACACCATGACTACATCGGTTCCGGCCGCACCGTTCACGGCCCCGGCGCCCGCCGAGCGCCTGGAGCGGGCGGCCGCCGCGCTGGCGGCGAAAAATTTCGCCGTAGAGATCCTCGATGACGCCGCCGCCGCGCGTGCCCGCGTCAAGGAGCTGATTCCCGCGGGCGCCAGCGTGTTCACGGGGGCCAGCGAGACCCTCCGCCTGTCCGGCATCGAGGAGGACATCAACGACAGCGGGCGGTACGACGCCATCAGGACGCGCGGCACGGCCATGGACCGGGCCACTCAGATGGACGAGATCCGCAGGATACTCGCCAGCCCCGACGTCATCGTGGGCAGCGTCGGCGCCGTCGCCGAAACCGGCTCCCTGGTGGTCGCCTCGGCCAGCGGAAGCCAGCTCACCGGCTACGCCGGCGGCTCCGCCCAGGCGATCTGGGTCGTGGGGGCGCAGAAGGTGGTGCCCGACCTCAGCACCGCGTTGCGCCGTATCGAAGACCACTGCCTCCCGCTGGAAAGCGAACGCGCCATGAAGGCCTACGGGCGGCCCAGTGCCATCAACCGCGTGCTCATCCTCAACGCGGAACCGCACCCCGGGCGCGGCACCGTCCTGCTGCTTCGCGAAGCCATCGGGTTTTAGCGGGCTGACCACAAGGGGATCCTGGTGGCTCTATCCGCCGGGGTGATCGGTGTTCACGGGCGGCAGGTTCTCCACCTGCTGCTTGGTCATGTTGAGCTGGACGCTGTCCACGACCCCGGTAACGGCGCTGATCGGGATGGCCACTTGCCTGCGGCCAAACAAATGCCCCTGTTGCAGCAGCACGTGGCTCACGTGATGGTTGCCAGGGTCGATGACAAGCCCCTCGACTCGGCCGATCTCGCCGTCGGTGGCGTAGACGGGCTTATCGCGGCGCACGGCGACCTCGCCCAGGGGCAATGAGCCGTGGGCGCCTGTCGGCTCATCTTCCCGGGCCAGGGGCGTGTCCTCGCCTGCGATCCGGCCGTAGTAGGGCAGCATGAGCATCTGTTCGGTACTGAAACCGGAGTACTGGTCCAGGTTGGCTCTCGGCGCGAAATCCGTGTCCTCGACAAAGCGGAGCTCGTCGAACTCGGCCCGATTGCAGCGCAGCCGGACCTCCTTCGGTGTCGCGGCATCGACGAGATCGAGCGGCACAAGCCGACCCAGGCCGGGCCAGTGCCTCGGTTGGACCACCAGATGGGTGAGCGCCCGCGCGACCGGGTCAACGACGACGCGAATTACCTTGCCGCAGACCTGATCGGTACCCCTGACGTCGGCCCCGATCGTGAATGGTGTTTCTGCCATGGCCGGCCTCCTCATTCGCTTGGAGCATAACGCGGACCCTGTCGGCGGCGTGCTAGTGAACCGGTGGAGCCCGCGAAGACCTGCCCGGCGCCCCTGGCCAGCGCACCCGCCCGCGGTCCAAACCCCTACAGTTGGCTGCCCGCGACCGGGCCCGAGCGTGACCGGCGAGGGCGCGACGATCTTGGCCGCTGGTAAATGCGTTGTCGCAGGCCGGCTGCAGTCCTACGATGGGCGCGCCGCGCGGCGAGATATGTCCTCAGCATCAGGAAGGAGGTGCTCGCGATGTTCGCTTATCGTCAGACGCCTCCAGTGGTTGCTTTCTAGCAAGCCTGGAGACGCACTGCGGGCACCCTCAGGAACTGGCGTCAGCCAATCCTGAGGGTGCCTTCTATCCAGGCCGGGATTAATGCGGCCTCTCCATACCTGAGTACCTGTACCGTGCCAGAACTCCCGCAATGGCGCTGAGCCGGTATTTGCCGTGCTCGTCAGCCCGCTCTCCGGTACCCGTTGATCAAGCCGGCGGCGCGTGCCGCAGCGTGCGGAACGTCATCGACCACCGCTCCTGCGTGACCGGGGGGATGTGGTGCTGCCATTGGGTCCGCGCCGGACCGGACAGGACGTAGGCGGAGCGGGGCTCGAGGGTGAGCTCGGCGCTCTGCCAGGCGCGGGGCCGGCCGTGGCGGAACCGCATCCGGCACGCGGCCTGCAGCGAGATGCCGCCGACGTCGCCGAACTGCGGCGCATCGCGGTGCCAGCCGATCCCCGCGCCGGGCGGGTAGCGCGTCACGAGCAGGTCCGCCAGCTCCCCGGGTTCGCGTCCCATCAGCGCGGCGCAGCGCTCCCGCAGCCAGCCCAGCCCGGCGGGGATGGGCGCCGCCGGGCCGGCGTCGTGTGCGCCGGTGACCAGGGCGAGGCCGAAGCTTCGCACCAGCCGCCGCGATGGCGTGTCGTGCAGCACGTACGGCTGCAGCTCGAACGTCGCCAGCAACCCCAGGACATCGCGTTCCTCGGCCTCGGTGAGGAAGCCGGGCCGGTAGATCAGACCCTCCGGCAGCGTCATCGGGAGGACTCGCCGACCCGCCGCCATGGCGCGGGCGTGGCCGGAAATCGCGCGGTCACGGTGCTCATACCCGGTGAATCCCCCCGGCGCCGGTGACTCACACGGGGAATCGGGGAGCGATGAGCGGGTCGTCATGGCCGCCTCCGCGGGGAGGAGCCGGGCCGCGGCCCGTGCCTGAGGTGGACCGCGATGCCGTGCAGGTGGACCGGTGCCTGAGGTGGACCCGGTGCGTGCCTGAGGTGGACCTGTGCCTGAGGTGGAGCCGGTGCCTGAGGCGGAGCGGAGCCCCGGGGCACCGTGGGGGGGTGACGGTGCTGCCGGGGCCCCGCCCCTGACCCGGCTCGCTGGCCGCCCCTGGGGGCACCTTATGGCCGGGCTTGTCCAACAGCATGCCCGGGTCGAAGCGTGTTTCAAAGCGAAACTTCCTATGTTCTCGATGTTCTGGCCTGTTACCAGGACGTCAGCCAACCCCGACGGACAGGTCAGGCGCGGCTCCTGGCCGACGTGGCCGCGAGACAGCAGCCCCCCGAACGCGTCGGCGGCGGCAGGAAAAAGCTGCTCCAGGCGACTGGCGAAATGGAATGGTGGCGTGCGCCGAGCTCGCCGGGGCAAAATGGCCGGGTGACATCCGCTTGGTCCACAGTGCCCGAGATGCTTGCCCTGCGCGAGTCGGACCCGCGCGAGGTGGGTGCCTACCGGCTGCTGGGCCGCCTCGGCGAAGGCGGCCAGGGCGTGGTGTTCCTGGCTGAGGGTCCGACCGGCAGCTGGGCGGCGGTCAAGCTTCTGTCGCCCACCACGGACCCGCAGGTCCGGAGCCGCTTCCTGAAGGAGGTCGCCGCAGCGCAGCGGGTCGCCCGGTTCTGTACCGCGCAGGTCCTGGACGCCGGGATCTTTGAGCGGCGGCCGTTCATTGTCAGTGAATACGTCAGCGGGCCGTCGCTGATCGAGGTCGTCGAGCAGCTCGGGCCGCGCGGCGGCGCCGCCCTCGAGCGCATCGCCGTGGCCACGCTGACCGCGCTGGGCGCGGTGCATGCCGCCGGGATGGTGCATCGCGACTTCAAGCCTGCCAATGTCCTGCTCGGCCCCGACGGGCCGGTGGTGATCGACTTCGGGCTGGCGGCCGTTCCCGGGATGACCACGGACCTTTCTGGCGAGGTCACCGTCGGCACTCCGGCGTTCATGGCCCCTGAGCAGCTGGCTGGCAGCCGGGTGACGGCCGCGGCCGACATGTGGTCGTGGGCTGTGACGATGGTGTTCGCGGGTACCGGTGAGCTGCCCTTCAAGGGCGACTCGCTGACCGCCACGGCGTTCGCCATTCTTCATTCCGAGCCAAGTGTGGGCCGGCTTCCCGAACCGCTGGGCTCGCTGATCCGCCGCTGCCTCAACAAGGACCCAGCCGGCCGGCCATCGGCCCGTGGCGTGCTTGGCGAGCTGGTGGCCGCCGGAGCGCGGCTCGTGGGACCAATGCCACCCATGGCCCCCGCTCTGGCCGTGGATGAGGAGGCAGCCAGCTCGCAGCGTGCGTCTGCCGCACTGCCGAAGCCGCGGCACGGCAGCGGTGATGGCCTGCTCGGCGCCCGGTCGGCGTCCGGGCCCCGGTCGGCGCGGCGCAGGAGCGGCCGTACCCGGCGGCGCCGGCAGGCGGCGGTGCTCCTGGCCGCGATTCTGCTGGTTCTCGGCGCTGGTGCGCTCGCACTCAATCTTCCCCGGCACGGCGCAGCGTCTGAGCGGCTAGCGGGTAGCGATGCTCCGACCGGCCAGGCCCTCGCCGGTGAGGCTGCGGCTAGATCGGCAGCCATCAGCTGGATCCTGCGGCAGGTCAGCCGGGCCGCAATCGTGTCATGCGATCAACTGGTATGTGCGGATCTGGCCAGCGGGGGCTTCCCGTCCGCGAACCTGCTGACGCTCGGGCCTGGGTCGAATGATCCGCTCGGCTCTGCTCTGGTCGTCGCCACTGCCGCTATCCGAGCCCAGTTCGGCGTTCGGCTGGCCTCCGTCTACGCGCCGGCCGTCATCGCGAGCTTCGGGTCCCAGAACGCCAGGATCGATATCCGGCTGGTCTATTCCGGCGGTGCCGCCCAGTACAGCGCCGATGAAAAGACGGCGCTGAGCGTCAGGGAGGAAGCCGGCGCCCAGCTGCTGGCGAACAGCCAGATCGCGGCCTCGGCCTCCGCCCGGGCCCAGCTTCTCCGCGGCGATGTTGATCCGCGGCTGCCGCAACTCCTTGCCATCATGGCCGAACGCCACCCGGTGAGCATCGTGGACTTCGTCGACCAGTCCCCTGGTGGCGGACCCGCCAGCCTGCTGCGGTCAGTGGACTTGGCCACGGTGGACAGCGCGGCGCACCTGACTGGTGCCGCATACCTCGGCTGGATGACAGCGTTCCTGGCCGCGCAGCGAGCCCAATATCTCCCCGCGTCGGTGCAAACGGTCACGCTGAGTACTGGCCAGGCCGTGCTGAGGACCGGGTTCGGCGCGCCGAGCCCGCTTAGCTAGCCGAGATACGGGTCGGTCCCAGCGACAGACCGAACGTCGCGCTGCGTGGCCGGAGCGCCCTTGCGCTCCCCTCCTTGCCTGCGCAAGGACGCCACCGGCCCGCAGCGTGACGGCCTGGGTCACCGTCCTGACTCCACTGGATCCCAGAAGGTACGATCCTGGTACGTCTAGGAAGAAACAAGAAACTATCTAATGTCTTAGGAACGATAGATCAGCATAGGTAGGAAGTAAAGAGCATACACGAGATCAGCCAAGAAGAGGAGCGCAGGCCCGTGCGGTTGGCTGCCCACAGGAGAGCTAGAATCTTCTATCCTCTTCAGAGAGGGATGGTCACGTGGCCGTGGGCGGGACTAGCCGCGGCTCGCGGGAAGGACGTGCATATGGCCGGTGAGGACTGGCAGCGGCTCGCCGATTACGTCGTCGCACGCCGGGTCGAGCTCGGCATGCGGGACAGGCGGGCTTTTGCCGAGGCGACCGGGGTGACCGAGCGGACGCTGGGAAAGCTCGAGAACGGCCAGCACGTTTCCCCCAGCACTCTCGGTATGGTCGAGAACCGGCTCGGCTGGGCCCCGGGTTCGTGCCGACGGATACTGGCAGGCGGGGAACCTAAGGTGGGGTCGCCGGACCTCGGGCCTGGCGAGTATGAAGACCCGACGCTGGGGCACATCGCGAGCACTCCGGGGCTGCCTCCCGAGGTCGTTCGGGGCCTCGTCGCCCTCGCCCGGAACTGGCGGCAAGCCGACGACGGCACGGACGAGCAGGCCCAGCGGCGCACTTGACCGCCGGACGTCTAACTCGTAGTAACGTCGGCTGCGGGCCCCGTGGCCAAGCGGGGTATGAGACCTAGCCAGCGGAGGTGCCCGGATGGCCGAGCTCCCATCGCCCCCAGAGGGAATTGTGCTGACCCACTTCATCGTCTCGGACGATGTCGAGCGCTCTCGGCGCTTCTACACCGAAGTACTCGGCGGCAGGGTGGCCTTCCCCGGAGATCCAGTCAATGTTGCACTCGCCAACAGCTGGATCGTCATCAATGGCGGCGGCGGACCGACCGACGACAAGCCTACGGTCATCCTGGAGACGCCGCGTGATCCCGACCGGGTCAGCAGCTTCCTCAATATCCGGGTAAAAGACATCGAGGCCGTGTACGCCGAATGGAGCGCCCGCGGTGCTGAATTCCTGACGCCGCCGAAACAGCACCAGTTCGAGAAGCGCTGCTACATCCGCGATCCCGATGGTCATCTGATCGAAGTGGGGCAAACCACGGACCCAGAGGGTGACTGGTCGCCCGCTCACTGGCCGTCGAGTATGCCCGCTGGGGAGTCCGAGTGAACGCCGAAATCACCGTCACCCGATCACGACCTGCAGGAACCGGGCGGCGTCAGAAGGACTGACCGGGGCGCCGTGGTGCCCGTTCACCCGCAGCTGGCTGCCGCACCATCGTGACATCGCCGTTAGGGCGGGCATCGAGTGGGGAGTAACCGGGCGGGTAGGGCACAAGCAGCGCAATGGCCGCGCCGGCCACGGCGGCGACGGCGCAGATGCCGAACAGCATCCGGTAGGCCGTCAGCGACGGCAGGACCACGCCGCCCACCACGACGACCGAGGAGGCCAGGATGGTTCCCCCGATCGCGCTGGCGATCGAGCTGCCGACCAGGCGGGACAGCGAGTTCAGCCCGTTGGCGGCGGCGAGCTCAGAGTGCGGTGAGCCCAGCGCGATGAGGGCCGGCATGGCCGCGTAGGCGATGCCGGTACCCGCGCCGGCCACCGTCGTGCCAAGGACGATCTCCCACAGGTGGCCAGTCAGCACGATTCGGATCACGAAGCCGGCCGTGACGACGAGCGATCCGGTGCACAGGGTGATCTTGGGGCCGAACCGGCGGGTCATCTTCGCCGAGACCGGCGACAGGGCCAGCATGCCGAGCCCGCTGGGCAGCAGGCACAGGCCACCGACCACGATGGATGCGCCGAAGCCGTAACCGGAGCCGACCGCGGTTTCCACATAGGCAGCCGTGCCGATGAAGCTGGCGAACAGGGCGAACCCGATGCAGGTCGAGGCGGCATTGGTCAGCAGCAACGCGGGCTTGGCGTTGGCCGCCAGGTCGACGAGCGGCGAGGCGACCCTGCGCTCGATCAGCATGAACACGGCGAGCAGGACGGCCGCGACGGCCAGCAGCCCGATCGTCCGGGGCGCTCCCCACCCCCACACAGCGGCCTCGCTAAGCGGCAGCAGCAAGCAGATCAGGGCCGCCGCGAGCAGGATCGCGCCGGGGAAATCGAACCGGCCCGCTGCGCGCTGAGGCGGCTCGGTGAGGAACAGCCAGCTGCCGAGCAGCGACACGAGGCCGCCGGCCACGCAGATCCAGAACAGCAAGTGGTAATCGGCGTGCTCGCCGACAAATCCCGCCAGCGGTACGCCGAGCGCCCCGCCGACGCCGAGCATCGCGCTAACCAGCGCAACACCGGATGACGCGCGGCGCGCGGGCAGCGTCACGTTGATGAGGCTGATGCCGAGCGAAACGGTGGCCAACGATAGCCCCGTCACGGCGCGCCCGATGACCAGCGGGACCAGGCTGTGGCTCAGGGCGCAGATCAGCGAGCCGACCGTGAGGAAGCCGGCGCACACCATGAGCATCAGCCGTTTGCCATACAGGTCACCCAGCCGCCCGGCGATCGGCACGGCCACGGCCGCAGCCAGCAACGTCGAGGTCAGCAGCCACTCGGTGCTAGTCGTCGAGCTATGTAGGTCATCGGCGACCTGCGGCAATACTGGGATGAGGACCGACATGGTGAGCGATACCATCAAGCCGGCCACCGCGACCACCGCCAGGGCGGCGACCTGGCTGGGCAGCCAGCCACCCGCATCCGCCTCAGCAGGTGGTCCTGCCCGGAGGTCCCTACCGGGAGTTGCCGCTGGCGTTTCCTCGATCATGGCTGCCTTCCGTCCGGCTGCCGCACGGCGCATAAGCGTGACTCAGTGACATGACACCAAGCGCCATCAGGGCATATCGTGCCATCAACGGCACACCTCCGGCAAGGTCCATTACGGACCGGCGACAACGTCGTCGCCGCGATCACCTCTGCCCCGGCCGACTGGCTCAGCCGGGTTACAGGGTCATGCCGGTCAGCTCGGCGCAATATCTGAGCAGTTGGTCCTGGGTCTTGAGGTCGCGGGCGGCGGGGTGTGCCGTGCGGGCCTTCTGGTGATAGAAATAGCCGCCGGTCACCCTGGCCTCCGGATCCGGGCTGACGGCCAGCCATGCTTGGGTCACCGGGGCGAGTGACATGTCGTCGGGTGCGCCGGGGCCGCCCATTTTGGTCGGTACCCAGCCAGGCTCAAGCGCGTTCGACAGGACCCCGGTCCACAGCCGCGCGACGGCGAAGGCGAGAACGACGTCGAACAGCTTGCTGTCGGAGTATGCCTGCGAGCCGTTCCAGGGACGGTGTTCCCACTGCGGATCGGTCAGGCCGGGATCCCCGCCGCGATGCATGCCCGAGCTGAGGTAGACCAGCCGGCCAGGCCGTTCGATCAGGCCAGTCAGCAGGTACGGGGCGAGCACGTTGATCGCGAAGATGTGTTCCAGGCCGTCAGCGGTGGGGATGCGCCGCGGCTCCCGGTAACCGATCCCGGCATTGTGAATGACCGCGTCGTAAGGGCCGCCCGCGTTAGCCTGCTCGGCGACCTCCCGCATGCCCGCGATGCTGGAGAGGTCGCCGACGACGACGGCCTTGGCCGCGGTCAGGGCCGCACGGGCGTCCTCGGCCCTGGCTGCACTGCGGGCATGCAGCGTGACCGAGTGTCCGTCGCCGGCCAGCAGCCTGGCCGCCATCAGTCCCAGGCCCTCGGTGGACCCGGTGATGAGCACCCGTGACATGAGCAATTCCCTTCGAGCAGAAGCGGCCGCCGCCGGACTGGCAGCCTCTCATCGAAGATGACGAACTTCGTGTCCCTATCGTCGCCATTGCTACCAAAATCCGCTGACCAGATCAAGCAGGCCTAAGGTCCATTTAGGAGGCACGCGAATAGGACACGCTCAGATCCGGCACGTGCGACCGTCCGGGGATCTGCCAGTCTGGGACGCATGCCATCCGTCTCTGGACCGCCCCGGCACACCGGCCAGGACGCGGCGCGTGGCCGGCGCCATGGCCGGGAGGCGACACGTGGCCGGGGCTGAGGTGCGGTTCGCGGCCGGGGTTCCCAATGTGGGCCCGTTCGGCGATCCGCTGCTGCTGACGGACCTGGCGGTCGCGGCCGAGGACAGCGGCTGGGATGCCTTTTTCATCTGGGATCACCTGCTGTATCGGGACCAGCGCTGGCCGGTCGCCGACCCGACGGTGGTCATCGCGGCGGTGGCGGCCCGCACCAGCCGGGTCCGGTTCGGTGTCCTGATGAACCAGCTGGCCCGCCGGCGGATAGCCAAGGTGGCGCGGGAATCGGTCACTTTGGACCGGTTGTCCGGTGGCCGGCTGATCCTCGGCGCCGGGCTCGGTTCAGTGCCCGAGGAGTTCACCGCGTTCGGGGAACCGGGTGATCTGCGTGAACGCGCCGCCCGGCTGGATGAGTCGCTGGAGGTGCTGACGGAACTGTGGCGCGGCAAGCCGGTCACGTTCCATGGTGAGCACATCACCGTCACCGGGGTGACCATGCTTCCCCCGCCGCTCCAGCAGCCGCGCATTCCCATCTGGTGTGGTGGCCGGTGGCCGAGCAAGGCGCCGTTCCGGCGAGCTTCCCGCTGGGACGGGGTGATGCCCACTCACGTCGGCTACGGCCTGGGGGAGACCATGCCGCCGGCCGAACTGGCCGCCATCGTGCGTTACCTCCGCGAGCACCGGGAAGAGGGGGTCCCGCCGCTGGCTGTTGCGCTGGAAGGCCGCACCGACGGCGCGGCGGCTGACCGCGGCGGGCGGCACGTAGGCGCCTACCGCGAAGCCGGTCTCACCTGGTGGGTGGAAGCGCTGGGCTGGTGGCGCTGTGATCCGGCCGGTGCGATGGCCAGGATCCGGCAAGGCCCGCCGCTGCTGAGCTAGGCCGCCTTTCAGCAAGTGCGGCGCCGCGCCCAATAGGGTTGGCTATGGCCAAGACCTTCAGAACCGTCGGGCTGGACTTCATCGACTCCGCTCCGAAGCGCACTGTCGTGCGAGTGCACTTGGGTCATTCGCCGGCGGCTGTATTTGCTGCTCTCGCTGATGCGCCCGGTTGGGGGCGGTGGTTTCCCGGCTTCTCGACCAAGAGTCACTACCTGACGCCTGCGCCGTACGGCGTCGGCTCGCGCCGCGAAATGATCGTCCTCGGTCGCCCGACGATCGAGACGATCCTCGCTTGGGATGAACCGTCACGGTGGGCGTTCGCGATCGAGGAGGCGACCATGCCAGGGATCAGTGCCCTGGCCGAGAACTACAGCATCGCAGGCGAGGCGGGCGGCGGCAGCTCGCTGACGTGGACGATGGCCCTTGATGCCTCGATGAGGGCGTCTGGTGTGATCGTCGGGGCTGCCGCCCGCGCCACCTTTCGGAAAGCGGCCAAGAAGTTGGACCGGCTCCTCGCCGGCACTTAATGCCTGTGACCTGTGGTTGCCGCCCATCCCTTGAAGCGGCTTCGGCGTGGGAGCGGTGATACCGGCCGCAGGCCGAGGCCTGACGCGCGCCCACTGACGCCTACCGCCGGCGGCCGTGATCGTGTATGGATGGGTAGTGGCCAGTCCGTCGATTCCGCGGGATGTCGGGTATGCGACCGTCGCGGTGACTGCGTCCGCCCGTGTGCGGCTGGGCCTGGTCGCTGACACGCACATCCCGGAGGCCCGGGTCCGGCTATGGCCTCAGGTGTTCGACGCGTTCGCGGGCTGTGACGCGATCCTGCACGCCGGCGACATCCACGAGCTCTGGCTGCTGGACCAGCTGGAGCAGGTAGCGCCCGTGTTCGCCGCGCGCGGCAACGGCGACGAGGGCTTCGGCGGCCGGCCGCGCGCCCGGGCCGACGCACGCGTGCACGACACCTGGATCGTGCAGCTGCACGGGGCGGGCTCCCCGGCTGCGGCCCTGCCGGACCTGCGGGTCGGGATCATCCACGACCTGACCATCCCCGAGGTGCCGCCCCACCTGACCGTCGACAACGTCAGCCGGCGGCGGTTCGGCGCCGAACCGGGCACGCCGGAGGCCCTCGACGTGGTCGTCTACGGCGACACGCACGTCCAGCGCATCGACGTGATCGGCCCGACCCTGTGCGTCAATCCCGGATCGCCCACCTATCCGCACAACCTCGAGACACAGCTCGGCACCATCGGCTTCCTCGACCTGGACGGTTCGGCCGCCCGGGTGTCGATATGCCAGCTGACCGAGTCCGGCTACGAGACGGTCGAGGTCGCGGCGCTCCCCGCCGGGCCGGCGGCCGTGAGCGACGGCCGCCGCCGCGTGCCGTGTAATGCCCCCAGCGAGCAAAGGAGCGCGCCATGGAATTCGAGAACATTCTCGTAGACACCGACGGGCCGGTGGCCACGATCACCCTGAACCGCCCGGAGAAGCTGAACGCGCTGTCGGAGGGCCTGCGGGCCGACCTGCACGACGCGCTGGTCGCGCTGAACCCCGGTGACCAGGTCCGGGTCATCCGGCTCAAGGAGCCGGCCGGGCCTTCTGCCCCGGCTATGACCTCACCCCCAGCCGGCCAAGCCCGGGCCATGACTACGCCGCGGCCGACGCCGGGAACGGGGCCACCCACGGCGACGCCCTGGCCGACTACGGCGAGTCCTCCATCTCCGTGGATCGCGAGCGGATGCGGGAGATGGTGGACAGCTGGATGTGGATCTGGAACTACCGCAAGCCGATCATCGCGCAGACGCATAACTACTGCCTCTCCGGTGGCCTGGACCTCATCGGCACCTGCGACATCGTCTTCGCGGCTGAGGGAACCCGGTTCGGCCACCCGGCGGGCCGCGGGATGGGCATTCCGCCCATCATGGGCATGCTGCCGATGAAGATCGGCGCCGCCGCGACTAAGGAGCTGCTCTTCACCGGTGACCTGGTCGACGCGCAGACGGCGAAGGAGCTCGGGATCATCCAGCACGTCGTGCCCGCCGCCGAGCTCGACGAGCGGGTCATGGCGCTATGCCAGCGCATCGCCATGCAGCCGCTCGACGGCCTGACCGTCCACAAGCACGCGACCAACCGCTGGATGGAGCTGCAGGGCGTGCGGACCGCCGCCTACGAGAGCGGGGATTTCGATGCCATCGCCCACCTCAGCCCGGCTGCCTACGAGTTCGGGCGCCGATCCCGCGAGGAAGGCCTGCGGTCCGCGCTGACCTGGCGGGACGCACCTTATGCCACCGGCCCAGCGGCGGAGCATGACGCGGCCAACCGGTCGTCGTGACCGACCCGGTCCTGCCCCCGCCGGGGGCGGCCGCAGGCCCGGCGCTGCGTCTCCTGCATGTCTCCGACCTGCACCTGGAAGAGCCGGACGACGCTTACCACGTCAGCGTCCTGGCCGACCTGGCCACCAGCCGGGCGGCCGGGGCGCTGCTCATCGCCGGCGACTTCTTCGACCACGGGCGCGTCAGCGACGCGACGCTAGCGGCCATCGGGGTCGCGCTGGGCCAGGTGCGCGCCCCAGTGGTGATACTGCCCGGCAATCATGACCCGTTCATGCCGGGGTCGGCCTACACCCGGGCCGACCTCGGCGCGAACGTGCACGTGCTCAGCACACCCGGCGGCGAGACCTGGCATCTGGCCGAGCTCGACCTGGACATCTGGGGCCGGCCGCATTGCGGCTACGAGGACTTCCGGCCCATGCAGGACGTCCCGCCCCGCGGCCGGGCCACCTGGCAGGTCGCCATGGCGCACGGCCACCTGACCCGCGGGCCCGCTGACCTTCGGCACGCTTACCCGATCTCGCCTGCGGAGATCGCCGGGAGCGGCCGCGACTACGTGGCGCTCGGCCACTGGGACATGCCGTTCGACGCCAGCTCCGGGTCCGTCGCCGCCGCCTACTCGGGCTCGCCGAGCCGCGTCGGGACCTGCGCCCTCACAACCCTGCGGCTGGCCCCGGACGGCAGCCGACAGGTGTGCGTCGAGCGCCTTAAGGTGACCTGATCCGGTTGCCCACCGCGAGTTTGACGCCGTGGTCGTGGGTGAGCCCACAGTGCGTTCCTCAAGGGAGATTTTTCTAGGTTTCTCGGCCGAGAGCATGATGTTGCGTCGGTGGTCCCGCAACGGCTGCTCCAGGTGGCTGGCAAAACGGAATAGTGGCGTGCGCTGAGCTCGCAGGGGCCAAAATAGCTGGGTGACATCTGCTTGGCCCACCATGCCCGAGATGCTCGCCCTGCGCGAGACGGATCCGCGCGAGGTGGGTGCCTACCGGCTGCTGGGCCGCCTCGGCGAAGGCGGCCAAGGTGTGGTGTTCCTGGCTGAGGGCCCGACCGGCAGCTCAGCGGCCCTCAAGCTTCTGCCGCCGACCACGGACCCACAGGTCCGGAGCCGTTTCCTGAAGGAGGTCGCCGCCGCGCAGCGGGTCGCCCGGTTCTGTACCGCGCAGGTCCTGGACGCGGGGATCTTCGAACGGCGGCCGTTCATTGTCAGTGAATACGTCAGCGGGCCATCCCTGGTCGAGATCGTCGAGCAGCTCGGGCCGCGCGGCGGCGCCGCCCTCGAGCGCATCGCCGTGGCCACGCTGACCGCGCTGGGCGCGGTGCACGCCGCCGGGATGGTGCATCGCGACTTCAAGCCTGCCAATGTCCTGCTCGGCCCCGACGGGCCGGTGGTGATCGACTTCGGGCTGGCGGCCGTTCCCGGAATGACCACGGTTCTTTCTGGCGAGGTCACCGTGGGAACTCCGGCGTTCATGCCTCCTGAGCAGCTGGCTGGCAGCCGGGTGACGGCCGCGGCCGACATGTGGTCGTGGGCTGTGGCGATGGTGTTCGCGGGTACCGGTGAGCTGCCCTTCAAGGGCGAGTCGCTGACCGCCATGGCGTATGCCATTCTTCATTCCGAGCCGAGTGTGGGCCGGCTTCCCGAGCCACTGGGCTCGCTGGTCCGCCGCTGCCTCAACAAGGACCCAGCCTGGCCATCGGCCCGCGATGTGCTCGGTGAGCTGGTGGCCTCCGGTGCGCAGCTCTCGGGACCAATGCCGCCGAAGGTCTCGGCCCCGCCTGCAGATGAGCCGGCGAGGGTCTCGGCCCCGGCTGCAGATGAGCCGCCGAAGGTCTCCGCCCTGGCTGCAGATCAGGAGACAACATCCGGCTCACCGCGGGCACCGTCCGGTTCACCGGAGAGCAACGGCGATGATCTGATCAGCTCGCGGGGGGCGTCCGGGCCCGGGTCAGCGCGGCACGGGAGTCGCCGCATCTGGTCGCGCCGACCGGCCTATGTGATTCTGGCCGTGATTGTGCTGGTGGCCGGAATCGGCGCACTCGCCTTCAATCTTCCCTGGCGCGGCCCCGGGTCCGAGCAGCCAGCGGGCCGCAATGCCCAGGGACTCACCGCTCAGGCGGAGGCCATCACCTGGGTCCTGCAGCAGGTCAGCCGGGCCACAGTCGTGTCATGCGATCCGCAGATATGCGCGGATCTGGTCAGCGGCGGCTTCCCGTCCGCGAAGCTGCTGACGCTCGGCCCCACGTCGAATGTTCCACTCGGCTCTGCTCTGGTCGTCGCCACTGCCGCTGTCCGGGCCGAGTTCGGCATCCGGCTGGCCACCGTCTACGCTCCGGCTGTCATCGCGAGCTTTGGGTCGAACAACGCTCGCATCGATATCCGGCTGGTCTATTCCGGCGGTGCCGCCCAGTACAGCGCCGATGAAAAGACGGCGTTGAGCGTCAGGGAGGAAGCCGGCGCCCAGCTGCTGGCGAACAGCCAGATCGCGGCCTCGGCCTCCGCCCGGGCCCAGCTTCTCCGCGGCGATGTTGATCCGCGGCTGCCGCAACTCCTTGCCATCATGGCCGAACGCTACCCGGTGAGCATCGTGGACTTCGTCGACCAGTCCCCTGGTGGCGGGCCCGCCAGCCTGCTGCGGTCAGTGGACTTGGCCACTGTGGTCAGCACGGCGCACCTGACCCGCGCCGCATACCTGGACTGGATCCAGTCGCTCATTGCGGCGAACCGGGCCCAGTACCTCCCCGCATCCGGGAAACAGATCGCCCTGCCTACTGGCCAAGCCGTGGTGAGGATTGGGTACGGCGCGCCGAGCCCGCTTAGCTAGCCAAGATCCGCGTCGGCTGCTCGGATGCGCCGTCACAGTGCGGTGTCCAGTAGCTTGCCGGGGGTGATGGGGAGCTCGCGGATGCGCTTGCCGGTGGCGTCGAATACGGCGTTGGCGACGGCTGCGGCGACTCCGGTGGCTGACAGCTCTCCGATTCCCTTGGCGCCCAGCGGGCCGGCGTAGGCGTCGAACTCGTCAACGAAGGCGACGTCGATGGTTGCCGGGATGTCCGCGTTGACGGGCAGCATAACGCCGGCCAGGTCCGGGGAGAGCCACCGGCCGAGATGAGGCTCGTAGCGGCTGGCCTCCATCGTGGCCATCCCCCAGCCCCAGACCACGCCGCCGATCATCTGCGAGCGGGCGGTGCGCGGGTTGATGATCTTCCCAACGCTGTATACCCCAGTGGCCCGGCGCAGCCGCAGCAACCCGAGCTGCGGGTCCACGCCCACCTCTACGAACATGACACCGAAGGTCCGGGTCGAGGTCGCCGCGTCGCCGGCGTCGGCCGGGGCGTTCCCCGGCAGGGCGAATGCCCCGTCGCAGGCCAGTTCCGGCACTCCGGCCTCTCGCATGAGGTCGCCGATGGGCCGGGACTGGCCGCCGTGGTGCAGCTGGCTTTTCTCGGCGTAGGTGTCTTGGGCTGGCCAGCCCGCCAGCGCGGCCAGTCGCGCCACGACCTTCCGGGCGGCGTCCTGGACGGCAGCGCCCATGCCGATCGTGGTCCCGGATCCGTAGGTCGGGCCGGCGAACGGCAGGTTGCTGTCTCCGGACACGCCGGTTACGTCCGTCGCCTCCAGTCCGAGAATGCTCGCGGCGATCTGCGGAAAGATCGTCGAGGAGCCCGCGCCGATGTCGACGTAACCAGCCTCGACCAAGGCGGTGGCATCCGGGCGCAGCCGCACCCGGGCCTGGGCCGGGAACCGGAACTGGCCCTGGGTACAGTCCGCCATGCCGAAGCCGGTCAGCCAGTACCCGTCCCGGCGGCCGCCCTGCGGGCGTTCCCGCCACCCGAACCGCCGTGCGCCCTCCTCGTAGGCTTCCCTGAGCTTCTTCGAGGACCACGGCCGGCCGTCGGCCGGATCAACGTCGGCGTAGTTGGCCAGGCGCAGGTCGAGCGGGTCAACTCCGAGTACATGTGCGAGTTCGTCCATGGCCGAGCCCAGCGCCCAGGTGCCGGGGCCGTCGATCGGCGAGCGCATGAAGGTAGGCAAGTTGACGTGACCGCGGCGGACACGCTGGCCGAGGCTGATGGCCGGGGCGGCATACAGCGACTTGGCCGGAGAGCTGCCAAACTCCACGTAGTCGTCGGTCACCGCGGTGATGTTGTCAGCCTCGTGGACGATGGCGGTCAGCCGGCCGTCCGCGTCCGCGCCGAGCCGGACGTCCTGCACCATGCGCGGCTGGTAGCCGACGACGGCATACATGTCGGCCCGGGTCAGCACCAGTTTGACCGGGCGGCCGGCCACCTTGGCCGCCATTGCCGCGAGGATCTCGTGCGGCCAGACGTACGCCTTGGCGCCGAAGCCGCCGCCGGTGTACGGGGCGATGACGCGTACGTCCGCGGCCTCGATGCCGAAGGCGGCGGCCAGGATCGACTGCACCGCGTAGACGTGCTGTACGGAGTCATACACCGTCAGGCGGCCGTCCTGCCACAGCGCCAGGATCGCGGAGGGCTCCATCGGATTGTTGTGGCGGGAAGGCTGGACGTACTCACCGCCGGCCCGGAATAGGCACCGGGCGAGCTCGGCCTCTGCATCGCCCTTGCGGAACGTCACCTCGCCCATGCCGGCGTAGCCGCTGTCCGGAGACGGCGGCGCCGCCGGAGCCGTGTCGGGGACCACGAAGGGTGCCGGACAGTAGGTCACCTCGACAAGTTCGGCGCCGGCCTTGGCCGCCTCCAGCGAATCGGCCAGGACCAGCGCCACCGGCTGCCCCGCGTAGCGGATCTCCTCGCCCTGCATGGGCAGGAAGCGCGTGGCCAGCGGCGGGCTGCTCACACCGGCGAAGCCGGGATGAACGGCGGGCATGTCGGTGGCGGCCAGCACGTGGACGACACCGGGCTCGCGGGCGGCCTGGCCAGAGTCGACCCGCTCGACGGTGCCCGCCGGGATCCTCGCACCGACCAAGACGGCGTACAGCTGGCCGTCGGCGTACTGGTCCGCGGCGTACCGGGCGGCGCCCGTCACCTTGGCGGGGCCGTCCAGCCGGGCCACTGGCTCGCCGATGCTCATGATGTCCTCGCCGCCAGTTCCAGGGCGCGTATCGCGGTGTTGCGTGCGAGCGGGACCTTGTACGCGTTCAATGCCAGCGGCCGCGCCGCACCGAACGCCGCGGTGACGGCTTCGGCCGCCTCCGGCGACCCGGCGCGGAGCCCGATCAGGTCATGTTCGGCCTGATCCAGCCGCCAGGGTCGCATCGCCACCCCGCCGAGCGCGATGCGCGCTCGGGCGATCCGGTCGCCGACCAGCTCCACGGCCGCTGCGGCCGAGACGAGCGCGAACTCATAGCTCTCGCGCTCCCGCACCTTTAGATACGCCGAAGCGGGGGCGGGCGGCCCGACCTCGATCGCCGTGATCAGCTCCCCAGGCCGCAGCACCGTGTGGGCGGCGGGATCATCGCCCGGCAGGGTGTGGAACGTCCGTACCGGCAGCCGGCGCCCCCCGCTGGCATGCTCGGTGACGATGATGGCGTCCAGGCACGCGAGCGCGACGGCGGGATCGGATGGGTTGGTGGCCACGCAGTCCTCGGTCCAGCCGAAGATGGCATGACGCTCGTTGAGCCCGTGCCGTGCAGCGCAGCCAGACCCGGCCTGGCGCTTGTTGCACGGCGTGGCGGGGTCTTCGGACCGGAAGTAGGCACAGCGGGTGCGCTGTACCGGGTTTCCCCCGATGGTGGCCAGGTTGCGCAGCTGAGCCGACGCAGACGCCAGGATGGCCTGGGAGAGAACCGGGTAGCGGGACCGGACCCTGGTATCCAGCGCGACCTGGTTCAGCTTCGCCAGCGCTCCGATGCGCAGCCCCCCATCCCCCAGCGGCTCGATACCGCCGAGTCCCGGGACACCGCTGATGTCCAGCACCCGCCGGGGACGCTCAATGCCGATGCGGGCCCAGTTCAGCAGTTCAGTGCCGCCGGCTATGAGCGCCATGTCGCCGTCCCGGGCGCCCGCCACCACGTCGTCGACCGAACGGGCCCGGGCGTAGGAAAAGCCGCGCATCTCAGATCTCCCCTAGCGCTGCGGCCGCCGCCACCGCTGCAGCGATCTGCGGATAGGCCGAGCAGCGGCAGATGTTGCCGCTCATCCACTCCCTGATCTCCTCGCTGGACGTCGCATGGCCCTCACGGACGCAGCCCACGGCGGACATGATCTGGCCGGCGGTGCAGAAGCCGCACTGGAAGGCGTCCTGATCGATGAAGGCCTGCTGGACCGGATGAAGCCGGCCGCCGACGGCCAGCCCTTCCACGGTGGTGACCTCCCGCCCGTCAGCGCTCGCGGCCAGCACCATGCAGGCGTTCACACGTGCGCCGTCCAGCAGGACCGTGCATGCACCGCACTCGCCCCGGTTGCAGCCCTTCTTTGTGCCCGTGAGCCCAAGATGTTCGCGCAGCAGGTCGAGCAGGCTCGTCCGTGCGTCAAAGTGGAGGGCATGCCCAGTGCCGTTGACCCGCAAGCCGATGGCCACCCGGGAAGAGAAAACGGGACCTTCCACAGCGATACTCCTTGATTGTCATGAGCTCGGCCCGCCGTACCGCCGGGCGGCTCAGCTCACCCCGCGGGACAGCTAGGCAGGCACTTCGTGCCAGAGGCCGCCGTTGAGGTTGAGGTTGTTGCCCCGCGCCTGGCCGGGAGCGGTGTCGCCGATGTAGGTGTACAGCGGGTGCCCGTTGTAGGTGAGCTGGTGTGAGCCGTCGGTACGGGTGATTGTGGTGACTTTGCCTGGCAGGCCCGGCCCGGCTGCGGTGGTGCCGGTCACCGGGGGCCAGTACACCGCGCAGCTGCCATAGCATTTCGAGCTGGCCGGGGTGTCGGGGGCGAACGAGTAGAGGGTGAAGCCGTTGGCATTGGTCAGCACCGTGGTCCCGCCGATCGTCGTGGTCTTCAGGCTCGTGCCCGCGGCTGCGGGTGGCGGAGAGCTGGCCCCGGCGACCACCAGCCCGAACAGCACCAGCGCGGCAACCGCCAGGCCCGCTGCGGTCACTCCGGCCACCCTGGCGGCCGCCGGGGGGATCCGGGTGGGGAATCGGGCCGGGGCCGCGGCCGCGCCGCCCGCCGGGGCGGGAGCAAGCGCGAGCGCGGCCAGGACTACGAAGGCGGCCACCTCGACCAGCCCGGCGGCGATGCCGGCTCCGTGCGGACCTCCTTGAACCCGAACAGCCCGGTCCAGACCGACAGGAGGTAGCCGCCGAGGGTAGCGAGGGCGAAGCCGGCTCCCGCCGCGGCCGCCAGCCGGCTCGCGGCGACGAGCCGGCTGGGGATGACCAGCACGGCCAGCCCGAGGCCGAAGGCCGCGATCACCTGCAGCAGGAACAGCCACCCGATCGTCGGGATCGTCCGGTACCCGGTCACGTACAGGTCCAGGTGGATCGCTGCGGTGGCGATCAGCAGACCCGAACCTGCCACGCGCAGGAGGACTGCGGCCCACCGCGGCGCTGGCCGTTCGGCGTGCTCCTGCCCGGCCCGCTCCGCGCCCCCTACCGTTCCGCGTCTGGTCGTGCTATGCCGCTGTGTCATCTGTCGGTCCTCCGCGTGGGTCGGATGCGGTCCGGTCAGTAGCCTCCGCTGCCGGAGCTCGGTGAGGAGCTGCCGGCGGGGGCGCTAGCCGGAGGTGGTGACTTCGTGCCATAGGCCGCCGGCCGCGTTCAGGCCGTTGCCCTTGGCCTGCCCGGGGGCGGTGTCGCCGACGAAGGTGTACAGCGGGTGCCCGTCGAAGGTGGCCTGGACCGACCCGTCGGATCGCGTGATGGTGCCAAAGGTGCCCGTGACCCCGGCTGCGGTGGCCGGTCCCGTCAACGGCGGCCAGCTCTGCGCGCACGTCCCGTCGCAGTTGGACTTGGTGGGCGTATCGGGCGCGAACGAGTACAGCGTGAACCCGTTGGCGTTGGTCAGCACCGTGGCGCCGCCGATGGTGGCGGTCTTCAGGCTGCCCGCGGTCGCCGCGGCCGGACTGCTGGTGCTGGCGGGGGTGTTGGCGCTGCTTGTGGAGGATGTGCCGGACGAACTGCACGCCGCCAAGACCGCCACGCCTGCGGCGACGGCCAGCAACGCCAGCAGCATCCGTCGACAGTGCGACGCTTTCCGCCTGGAAATTGACATACGTATTTGTTCCTCTCTTTTCGTTTCTCCCGGGTAATTAGCACCGGAGACAAACGCGCAAGCCTCGCTGATGCCCAGGAATACGGCTGCGGATTATCGTCGTCAAATGCCCTAGCTGGCGCGGCCGCCAATGGTTGATTGATATATGACATCCACGCTATGTTCGCTGCGTGCCGGTGCGCATCCGCAAGTGTCGATAGTCGTGACCCGACGGTGGATAGCGTCTTGATAGCCGGCCACGCCGGGACGGCCGCCGCGGTGCGCGGATCTGCCCGGAATCAGCCCTGCGGCGCGACCGGCGGTGCTGAGCCTGGCCGGGCGGGAAGTGCGGGAGCAAGCTGATTGCGCGAGCTGACGCCGAGCTTGGTGAAGATCTTCCGCAGGTGGTAGGCGACCGTGGCGGGGCTGATGAACAGCTGCGCGGCGATCTCCGGGTTGGAGGCGCCGTCGCCGGCCAGGCGGGCGATCAGCGCTTCTTGCGCGGTGAGGGTATCTGGCGTCTCGGTAGCCTGCTGCCGGGCGTGCCCGCCGGTCGCCCGCAGCTCGATGCGGGCCCGTTCGGCGAACGCCGCGGCGCCGATGGAGTCGAAGATCTCGTACGCGCTGCCGAGCTGATCGCGGGCGTCACGCCTGCGCCGCTCGCGGCGCAGCCACTCGCCGTAGACCAGGTGGGCGCGGGCCAGGTCCACCCGCAGGCGGGTCCGGCCGAAGTGGTCGATCGCCTCGCGGTAGAGGTTCTCGGCGGCCGCGCCGTCGCTGACCAGCGCCCGCGAGCGGGCCTCGGCACCAAGTACCCAGTCGGTCCGGCAGGCGCGGGCGATGCCGGACAGCCGCTGGACGGCGCCGGCCGCGCGCTCGGGTACCGCGCTGCGCACCGCCGCCTCCACCAGCTCGACGAGCGCCCACTCGGCGAACTGCACCGCGGGGGAGTCCTCTCTCGCCTGCTGCGCCGCGGCCAGCGCCTCCTCATAACGGCCCAGGCTGTTGTACAGCACCGCGGCCGCCCACCCAATGAAGCTGAGCGCTCGGCCCTCACCCCGGCGCTCCGCATCGTCGGTGGCGGTCCGGATCAGGTGAGCGGCTTGCGCTTCCTGGCCGCGGAAGGCAGCAAGGGCGACGGCGCCGTACGGCGCGATGCTGCTCCCGGTCGCCTCGGTTACCGACTCGGCCTGCGCCACCATCGCGGCGGCCGGGGTGAACTCCCCTGCGTACAGGTGCGCTGTCGAGCGCATGTTAAAAGCGATGGGGAGCATGATAAGTGCACCAGCGTCGCGGGCGAGCGCGACCTGGCGGTCGGACAGCACGTCAAAGCTGTCGTCGTCCCACACGATCAGCGCGGCGCGGCAGGCCAGCCAGAGCCAGCGCAGCCCCTCTTCCCTGGAGACATCCGTGCCGCGGAAGGCGCTCACCGCCCGGCGGAGTACCGGCGCCCCCGCCGGGTAGCCCTCGCAGATCACCAGGGAGATACCATCCAGCAGCAGGTCGGGCGGGCGCGCGGGCCCCGGCGGCGGCGGCGCCATCCGTGCCGCCTCGGCGACCTCGCGCATCCCGCCGCCCAGAGCGAGCCGCCCGGCGAATGTCGCGGCGGCCAGCGCGTCCAGGTAGGTCTCGCGGGCCAGCTGCGGGTCGAGCGGCTCGAATTGCCGGGCCGCCTTCAGCAGCAGCGGGGGTGCGTCACTGCCGCGGCTGGACGCGAACGCGATCTGGCCGCGCAGCAGGTCCGCCCGGGCCCGCCGGAGCTGATCCGCCGGACCGGCCTCCGCGGTGGCCAGCAGTCCCAGGGTCGCATCGAACGCGCCGGCCTGGTACATGGCCTGCGCCGCGGCCAGCGCCCGCCCCGCCCGGCGCGCCGGGTCGAGGGTCAGTGCGGCCGCCCGTTCCAGGAAGGCGGCCGCCGCGGCCAGTCCGCCCCGCGCCTCGGCCCGGCTCGCCGAGCGCTCCAGCTCGGCAGCGACCTCTTCATTAGGCCCCGGCGTCGCCTGGGCGCGGTGCCAGGCCCGGCGATCGGGGTCGGCCCGCGGATCCGTCGCACCGGCCAGCGCCTGGTGCGCGGCCTGCCGTTCGGGCGGCGACGCGGCCCGGTACACCGCGGACCGCACCAGCGGATGCCGGAACATCACCCGCTCGCCGATGGTCAGCAACCCGGCGTCCGCCGCGGGCGCGACCGCCCAGATCCCGATCCCGAGCCGCTCCGCCGCCCCCCACACCAGCGCCGGATCGCCGGCCGGCTCCGCCGCGGCCACCAGCATCAGCAGCTGCGTGGCGGCCGGCAGCACCTCTACCCGCCGCCGGAAACTCTCCTCAATCCGCCCCGCCGACCCCGGCACCCCGGGCAGACCCAGCACACTCGGCAAGCCGAACCCGCCGGCCAGTTCCGCCGGCGTTACGCCTCGCGGCAGCTCGAGCAACGCCAGCGGATTGCCTCGCGTCTCCGCCACGATGCGGTCCCGCACCCGCTCATCCAACGGCCCCCTGATCACCGAGCTGAGCAGCTCCCGCGCATCGCCCTCCCGCAGACCGGTGACCGGCAGCTCCGGCAGGCCCCGGAACTCCTCGCCGGGCTCACGTGTGGCAAACACCAGCGCGACCGGCTCGGCCAGCAGCCGGCGCGCCACGAACGCCAGCACCAGCGCCGAGGCCCGGTCCAGCCACTGCGCATCATCGATCACGCACAACAGGGGCTGCTGCTCAGCCACCTCCGACAGCAGGCTGAGCACGGCCAGCCCCACCAGAAACCGGTCCGGCGCCGCCCCCGCAGTCAGGCCGAACGCGACGCCCAGCGCGGCACGCTGCGGATCCGGCAGCCCCGTTAGCTTGTCCAGCATCGGCGCGCACAACTGCTGCAGGGCCGCGAACGCCAGCTCCATCTCCGACTCGACCCCGGCCACCCGCACGACCCGCAGGCCAGCCGCTGACTCGATCGCATACTCCAGCAGCGCGGTCTTGCCGACCCCCGGCTCCCCGCGCATTACGAGCACACCGCTGCGCCCCGCCCGCGCCGCGTCGAGCAGCTCGCTGAGCGCCGCGCGTTCCGGGAGCCGATCGAGCAGCATCACAGGCCTCACGTGGAACCGCCACCGCGGATAACGCCACCCGCCAGGTTCACGCTACAGGCCGCCCGCGCGCGGCGCCAGCAACCGCCGCCGCCACCCGCGGGCGATCCGGCCGAAGGATCCGCTGGTCCACACGGGCCGGCCAGCCAGCCGGCTCCGGCCGCACCACCGTCCGGGATGATCTTCCGTCGTCCCTCCGGCCGCGGGGGGAACTCTATCGCGACCTTGAGCCAGCCAGGCCTAACCAGGCTCGCAGGGCCGCGGCGTCCAGACGGGCGGCGTTAGCCTGCCCGGCAGGCGTCAGGCCTGGCTGAGGCCGGCGCCCAGCGACTCGGGCTGCGGGCGGTCAGCTCTCGCAGGCAAACTTGAGGCTGATGTTCCACAGGTCGTGACCGCGGTGCATGTGACCGGGATTGGTCTGGGCGAGGTGTCGTGCGGCGGGGCCGATTCCAGTTTCTTCCATGACGACGTAGGTGCTCTTGCCGTGGCGGGGGATGAGCAGCCAGGTGTGATAGGCGCGTAGCTGATCGCCGGTGCCATACCAGCCGATACGGGTGTGCGGGACGTACTCGGCGACCGTGCTGGCGATCTTGAGGCCGAACGTGGTCCAGTTGAAGGTGACACCCTCGCTGAGTGTTCCGGCTGGGTCGTTGACGACAACGTCGCTGGCGTTGGAGTACCAGGTGGGCCAGGCCGCGGCGGCGGCGAGCTTGGCCCAGATGGTCGCGGTGGGCGCGTCGATGATGATGGTGTTGTGCGCGAACAGGTCGGCGTGGCCGGGGTCGTAGCCGTCCGGCCAGTGAATGTTGACCGAGCGCTCGATCAGGTCGTCGTCGACAATGCTCATGGCTCTCTCCTAAGTTCCGCTGTGTCATCACTGTTCTCTTTTCTGCCGGGGTTCACACGCCGTGGCCGGGCACGGCTGGCGGTGGGTGTGCTGGTGACGATGTGCACGTCTAGTCCGCCGCCGCGGCGGATTACCCGCGATCTGATGCTGGCTGCGGGCCGCAGCGCGGTCAGCCAGGTGCGGGGAGTGGCACCAAGCACCAGCTGGGTGGCGTTGTGCGCGTGGGCGAAGGCCAGCAGCGCCGCCGGGATGTCCTCGTCGGCGAGCTGGTGGTAGGTGCCGCCGGCCGACTCGGCCAGCTGGCGCTGGGCCGCGAGCACGGCCCGGCCGGAGCCGGCCGGGCGGCCAGACCGGACGGCGTGCACCGCCAGCAGGTCCCCGCCGGACCGGGCCGCGATCCGGGCCGCCCGGCGGATCAGAGTCTCGCCCTCCGGGCCACCGCTGAGCGCGACCACCACCCGCTCCCCGGCCTGACCGCTGCCGGGATCGCCGCCACCGGGAAGGTGCCGCCGCGGGCGGCCGGCCAGCGCGGCGGCTAGCCACAGCAGGGCAAGCTCGCGCAGCGCCGACAGGTTTCCCGTCTGGAACCAGCCGCCCAGCGCCGCCTCCACCTGGTCTGCCGGGTAGATGTGGCCGCGGGCCAGCCGGTCCCGCAAGGCCTCCGGCGCCACGTCCACCAGCTCGACCTCGCCCGCGGCGCGGACGACCCAATCGGGCACAGTCTGCCAGGGCACAGCGCCGGTGATCTTCGCCACCACGTCGGCGAGGGAATCCAGGTGCCCGACACGGACGGTGGAGATCACGTCGATTCCCGCCGCAAGCAGGTCCTCGACGTCCTGCCATCGTGCGCGATGGCGCTGGCCGGGGGCGTTGCGGTGCGCGAAATCGTCTACCAGCGCAACCGCGGGGCCGCGAGCCAGCACCGCGCCGAGGTCCATTTCCTCGGCCAGCGCGCCCCGGTATAGGACTTTGGCGGAGGGAATGACCTCAAGACCCGCCAGGAGATCCTCGGTGTCCGGCCGGCCGTGCGTGTCCGCGCTCGCCACCACCACGTCGGTGCCGTGCTCCGCGCGCCGGCGGCCCTCGCTAAGCAGCGCGCAGGTGATGCCGGCACCGGGTGCGTAGCCCAGGTAGATCCGCAGCCGCCCGCGGGACGCCGGTCCCCGGGGCCTGGCCTCAGCCCTCACTGTGCGTCCCCGCCCTGCACCAGGCCCGACGGCACCGGAGGGAATGGCGGCCGCACGATCATGCCGGACACGGCAGTCCGGCGGCGTCCGCGGTGGCCGGCGGGCCACCGGCGGCGCAAGTGTGCGCGGTCGGTGGCGACCAGGCCGCCCCAGACACCGTGCTGGCCGATGTCCCAGTGCCGCAGCGACAGCTCCAGGCACTGGGCCCGTGCGGGGCAACTGGTGCAGACGGCGATCGCGGCCGCTGCCTCGCGGCGGGCCCGGGCTGGCTCGATACTGACCGGGTACCACTGGTCGGGGTCAAGGCCGCTGTCCGCGCACCGGGCCTGCCTGGCGACCCGGGCCCACAAGGCATCGTCGGTGGCAAGGCTGCTGGCCATCGGGACTGCCTCAGCGGACGATCTGGAGCGCGAGCCGTGGCGGGCAGCCGCGGCGCACCAGCTTGGCGACCTGGTGCCAGTCGACGTGGTCGGCGGCGGCCTGGGCCAGCGGCCACGGGATCCCCAGCCGGGTGAGCTGTGTCACCCGCCATTCACGCACGAGCAGGCCGTCGTGATCGACCGCCTCATGGCGTGGTCTTGCCGGTGCCGGTTCCATCGTTGGGGCCTCCTGTCATCCGGATTCCTTGCGATCACGCTAAGATCGCCAAGCCTTCGCCCGAATCCGCAGAAGCTTGTAGTCCTGGCCCGCGACCTGATAGTCGTGGCCCGCGACCTGACGACCGTCGGCTAGCCGATGACGTCCCGGTACCGCTGCCGCCGCCGCGCCGGGACCGGACCAGCGCCCCATCTGCGGTCAGCCGGAGCTGGCTGTCGGGGGGCTGGCAACAAGGGGCTCACCACCGCCGCTCTGAGCTTCATCGGAGCCGGCATCATCCCCCACGTCGGCATCGGGTTCCGCTGGCCATTCGCCCACAAGGCCACGCAGGAGAACCCATGACTTCCCGGGAACCCTCAACCCCTGCCGGGTTACCGGCGGCGGCAACGCCATCCGGAAGGTCAAATGCGGACCCTCCTCGCGCTGAGTGAGCAGCGCTATGCGTTCGAAACGCCCCAGGGCATACTCGATCTACCGCGTATTCGATCTGGGGCCCCAGCCCAAGGTTTCACAAACTAACCGGAAGCATGGCTGAGATCCTCGATCTTCACGCCGGTGTCTTATCAGGCCCGGGTCAAGCCGCCTGAGGACGCGCTCTAGGCACCTGGCCGGGACGTCTTCACCCAACCGCCCAGGCCTTCTCATAGCCGAGTTCTCGCCGGTCAGTAGCGGTGTGTGGTGAATGAGGGGGGCAGGGACGCCGTGCCGCTGCGCCGGATGCAGGCCGTCTCTCAGGGCTGAGCCCTGCCATGGCACCTTTCATTTCCTCATTCTTCGCTGCTGCGGCACCTGCCATCATTTCTCGGCTGGCATGCTGTCGGGTGGGGGGCTGAGTACCGGGATGCCGGTCGCGGCGAAGTCGTCGCCGGGTCGGTGGGTGGGATGCCTGAGCGCCGGACTTGCTCTTGCGTGGGAACTATCGTTTAACTGTTTTATCAGTGCATAAATATATCCAATAGGTCGCGTCGACCGGTGTTCATCACATCACGCCCGCGACAGACGACGGCGTCAACCGCAACGGAGGTGCAGTGGTGAAGGTGCTGGTGATGGGCGGTACTCGGTTCAACGGGCTCGCACTCGTGCAGGAGCTGGCCAAGTGGGGCCACGAGGTCACGGTGCTCAACCGGGGCCAGAGCAACGCGCGGCTGCCGCGTTCGGTACGCCGGCTCTACGCCGATCGGACGGATCACGGTCAGCTGCGTGAGGTGCTCTCCTCCGAGGAGTTCGACGTCGTCCAGGACACGTCGGGCTACGCGCTCGCCGACGTGCAGCCGCTGGTCGAGATCCTCCGGGGGCGAATCGGTCACTACGTGTTCGCCAGTTCGACCGTCATCTACGCCCGGGCCAAGGTGCTGCCGATCCGTGAGTCCGATCCGGTCGACCGCTCGGAGAGGCAGACCGAGTACGGGACCCAGAAGCTCAAGGTCGAAGCGTATCTGTTCGAGCAGTACCGCACGAACGGCTTCCCCGCCACCGTGGTGCCGTTCTCGATGGTGTTCGGCCCGAACAACATCATCGCCGACCGCGAGCAGCGCATGTTCCAGCGGCTGCTGCTCGGCCGCCCGGTGCTCATCCCCGGCGACGGCACCACGCTGAGCCAGATCGGGCACGTCGACGACGCCGCGGTCGCCATGCGCATGCTGATGATGCAGCCGCAGACCTTCGGCAAGCGCTACAACCTCACCGGCCGCGACTACTGGAGCGACGAGGCGTACGTCGACACCTGCGGGGAAATTGTCGGCGTCACCCCGCACAAGGTGTTCGTCCCGGCCCAGGTCATGGACGAGATCTACGCGGGCCAGGCAGAGCAGGGCGCGACTCGCCAGGGCTTGCCGCGGATGAGCCAGTCCGGCGACTCAGCGGCGGCCACGATCACCGCCCGTGACCCGCGGGCGGTGGACGTCCGCGGGCTCATCCAGCGGCTCGCGCCGAACATTCACCACTGGAACGACAGCACCTTCTTCTCGATCGAGCGGCTGCGGGAGGACGTCGGGTTCTGGCCCGCGTACACCTTCGCGGCCGCGGTGGAGCAAACCTACGACTGGTTCCGGCGAGAGAAGCTCGATGAATCGCTGCACTTCGACTTCAGCTGGGAGGACAGCCTCATCAAGCGTCTGGGTGCGCAGTAAGTCCCGCTGGAGCCTGGGTGCCGGCCAGGTCGATAGTTGCCTGCGCGTGGGAGGGATTGCTGAGCATCTGGGCCTAGCCAGGCTTGTCTGTGCCGTACCTGCCCGTCGCTAGTACGCGTCACCGTGTGGGACGTATTTTCTTTACGTGTTCAGAAAAGTCTCCACGTCCGCCGCGCCGCTCTCGCCGCTGCCCGCCTGGGCCGCGGCGACCTGGGATCTGGTCGTGGTGGGCGGTGGCAACGCCGCGGTCAGCGCCGCGATGGCCGCCGACGACCGCGGGGCCAGCGTGCTGATCATCGAGCGGGCACCGGTGCACATGCGGGGTGGGAACACCCGGCACACCCGCAACATCCGCTGCGTGCACCGGCAGGACGAGTTCAACTCGGGTGACTACTGCTTCGACGAGCTGTGGACCGACCTGTGCCATGTGGGCACCGGCCCCAGCGACGAGGAGCTTGCTCACTTCACGGTCAGCGACTCCGAGACCATCCCGGCCTGGATGGCCGCGCACGGCGCGCGCTGGCAGCGGCCGCTTTCCGGCACCCTGCAGCTCGGCCGGACCAACCGATTCTTCCTTGGCGGCGGCAAGGCCCTGCTCAACTCCTATTACCGCCATTTCGCCACCCGGCCGAACGTCACCGTCGCCTATGACGCCAAGGCCGAGGAGTTCGAGTTCAACGGTCCGCGCTGCGACGCCCTGGTCGTGGTGCTTGCCGACGGCCGCCGGGCCCGGGTCGCGGCCCGGTCGGTGGTGTGCGCCAGCGGCGGCTTCGAGGCCAACCTCGACTGGCTGCGCCGCTACTGGTCCGACGCGGTCGACAACTACATCATTCGCGGCACTCCCTACAACGACGGGCACGTGCTGGCCCAGCTCTACGACGCGGGAGCGGCCAGCGCGGGCGAAGAGAAAGGCTTTCACGCCATCGCGCTCGACGCCCGGGCGCCCAAGTTCGACGGCGGCATCGCCACCCGGCTGGATACCATCCCGTTCGGCATCGCGGTCAACAAGCTGGGCCAGCGCTTCTACGATGAGGGCGAGGACATCTGGCCCAAGCGGTACGCCATCTGGGGCCGCAACATCGCCGGCCAGCCCGGCCAGCTCATCTTCTCGCTCTGGGACGCCAAGGTGAATGGGCTGTTCCTGCCGCCCATGTACGGGGTGACCACCGCGAACGACATCGGCGATCTGGCGGCCGAGCTCGGCCTTGACCGGGACGCGGTCACCAGGACCGTGGCCGAGTACAACGCGGCCGTGGCCCCCGGCGGCACCTTCGAACCGTCCGTGCTGGACGACTGCCACACCGACGGATTGACTGTGCCCAAGTCGCACTGGGCGCAGCGGCTCGACCGGCCGCCCTATTACGGCATTGCCATGCGCCCCGGCATCACCTTCACCTACATGGGCACGGCGGTGAACCTCGATGCCCGGGTGAAGCGGACGGACGGCTCGGCGTTCGAGAACGTCTTCGCGGCCGGGGAGATCATGTCGGGCAACATCCTGAGTTCCGGCTACCTGGCCGGGTTCGGCATGACCATCGGCGCCGTCTGGGGACGCCGCGCGGGGCAGAAGGCGGCCGAGCATGTCAGCCACTAGCCCGTCCACCACGCCCTCGCCGGAGGGCAGGACCCGCTTGTCGCTGCTGGTGGACGAGGCCACCAGGCAGCTGGACATCTGCAACGCCTGCCGTTACTGCGAGGGCCTGTGCGCCGTGTTCCCCGCCCTGTCCCGGCGCGCCGTGCTGACCGCAGGCGACGTCAGCCAGCTGGCCAACCTTTGCCACGACTGCCGGGCCTGCTACGACGCCTGCATGTACACCGCGCCGCACGAGTTCGACCTCAACGTCCCCGCCGTGCTGACCGAGGTCCAGCTGGCGGACTACCAGCGGTACGTGTGGCCGGCCGGGTGCCCGGCCTGCTGCGCGGCTGGGCCGGCCTGTTCGCCGGCGCCGTGGCCTCGGCCGCCCTGTTCGTCGGCATCGCGGCGGCCCACGCGGGCTGGCCCGCCATCGTCGCCGCCCACGACGGCGCCGCCTCCCCGTACCGGCTGATCCCCGACGGCGTGCTGGTCGGCCTGATGCTGGCCGCTATCGCCTACTCTCTGCTCATCGGCGCCCTGGCCGCCCGGAGCTACTGGGCCGCCACGGGCAGCCGCAACGTCCCGGTGCGCCCGGCCGACGTGCTGCGGGCCACCTGGTACGCCCTCACCCTGCGCTATCTGCGCGGGGGCGGTGTCGACTGCTACTACCCGGACGACAACCAGCCCTCGCCGGCCCGCCGCTACCTGCACCTGCTCACCGTGGCCGGCTTCGGCCTGTGCGTCGCCTCCACCGCCGCCGCCGCCGTCCTGCAGGACATCCTCGGCGAGCAGCCCCCCTACGCCTGGCTGTCCGCCCCGGTCATCTCCGGCACCATCGGCGGCATCGGCCTGCTGGCCGGCTGCGTCGGCCTGCTGCTGCTCAAGGCTCGTTCCTCTCAGGTCACCAGCATCGCCCAGATGACGGTGAAGGACTACGGGCTGCTCACCGCCCTGACCTTCCTGGCCCTGTCCGGACTGGCGGTGCTGCTGACCAGGGACACCGCCGCCTTTGGCATCATCTTGCTGATCCACCTGGCCGCGGTGATCCTGTCCTTCGCCTCCGCCCCCTACAGCAAGTTCGTGCACGCCGTGTTCCGGTTCGCCGCCCTGGTCCGCGACAACGCCGAGCAGCTCCCCGCCGACCCGCGCCCATAATCAAGGGCAGGGACAATGCCGGGCACGGCTGATCATCGTTACCAGTTCGTTATTTACAACCAGATCAGTCGCTATAGGCTCCGGGATAGAGGTCTCCCGAGCTCCGTGAAGTCATTGAGCTGACCGGACTTGACTGTGAATACGGAAAGCAGCTCCGGAGATGGCACGGAGGTGCAGCGATGACGCAACACGGTGCAGAAGTCCTCGGGGCGAGCGACGCGGAAATCGACGCTGCGGTGCAGTACGCGGATCCGATGGCCCTGCGGGGCCTGCTCTACCAGCTGACCGGCGACGAGGAAGTGCGTGCGGTCCAGGTAAAAATGCAGGTCGTCGGCGTGTACCGGGAACTATGGCACATCGCGAGCAAGGACGATATCGCCCTGCTCCGGGCCAAGGCGGCGGCGTTCCTCAAGTCCTACCGGGACTCCGGCGCCGGCGAGCTCCCGATCGGCCCCCCGGAGCGGCTGCGGGACAGCATCGGCCTGGCCGTCGGTACCGAGATCCCGGCCGAGGAACTTGACCTGTGGCTGGAGGAACTGGCCATCAACCCGTGGGCCCGCGCGCTCGAGTGGTCCAGCCCGGAGCAGGGCCGCCAGGCGGCGCAGGCCGGGTTCTCGGTGCTAGTCATCGGCGCCGGAATGGGCGGGCTGAACGCCGCTGTGCAGCTGAAGCACGCCGGCATCCCGTTCACGCTGCTGGAGAAGAACTCCACCGTCGGCGGCACCTGGTGGGAGAACCGCTACCCGGGCTGCCGGGTGGACACGCCGAGCCGGACCTACTCCCATCTCTACGGCGTTGGCTTCGCCAAGCCCTACCCGTACTGTCCGCAACCGGAAAACGAGAAGTACCTGAACTGGGTGGCCGACACGTTCGGCGTGCGCGCCGACATCCAGTTCGACACCGAGGTCAAGTCGATCGTCTGGGACGAGGACGCCGCGGAGTGGGTGGTCACCACCGAGCAGCCCGACGGTCCCCGCATCTGGCGGGCGAACGCCGTGATCAGCTCGGTTGGGTTCCTGTCCCGGCCGAGCATTCCCCACCTCGAGGGCATCGAGAATTTCCGCGGCCAGTGGTTCCACACGGCCCGCTGGCCGAACGGGGTCGACCTGGCGGGCAAGCGGGTGGCCGTCATCGGCACCGGCTGCACCGGATATCAGCTGATCCCGGAAATCGTTAAGGAGACCGGGCACCTCTTCATCTTCCAGCGCACGCCGAACTGGGTCTACAACGTCCCCGGTTACCTCGCCCCCTACCCCGAGCAGGTCGTCTGGCTGGACGAGAACTTCCCCTACCTGTCGAACTTCATCCGGCTGCGCAACGCGTTCCTGGGCCGCTCGCAGGTCGCCCTGCGGGGCGTGCGGATGGACCCGGACTTTGTCGACGAGCACGCCGTCAGCCCGGTCAACAAGCTGCTCCGCGAGGACCGGATCGCGTTCCTGACCCGGAAGCTCGGGCACCGCCCGGACCTGCTGGAAAAGATGATCCCCAAGTCGCCGCCGATGTCGGCCCGGCCGATCCTGATCGACTCCGACTACAGCGTCATCGACGTGCTGCTGCGCGACGATGTGACCCTGGTCAGCGAAGGCATCAAGCGGGTCACCGAGAACTCCATCGAGCTGAACGACGGCACTCGGTGCGAGGTCGACATCATCGTGCTGGCCACCGGCTTCCGCGCCAACGACTTCCTGTGGCCGATGGAGGTGCGCGGCCGCGGTGGCCAGGGCATCGAGGAACTGTGGGCCAGGGACGGCGCGCGGGCCTACCTGGGCGCGATGCTGCCCGGTTTCCCCAACTTCTTCATGATCTACGGCCCCAACACCAACCAGTACCAGGGCATGCAGATCATCACCATGGAAGAGATCACGACCCGCTTCGCCCTGGAGAACATCGGCGCCCTGATCGAGACCGGCAAGCGGTCGGTCGAGGCTACCGAGGACGCCTACTGGCGGTACAACGAGCACCTCGACCGCGCACAAGAATTGATGGTCTACATGGACCCGCGGGCCAGCAACTACTACCGGAACCAGCACGGCCGGTCGGCGACCAACGGCCCGCTGGACAGCCGGTTGGTATGGAACTGGCTGCGCGACCCCGCCAGCCGGCGCCCAGCGGGCGAGCGGCCAGTGATCGACGCGAGCCTCCTTGCGGACTACCACGCCCTGAACCCCCACTTCGGAGCGGACCTGACGGTCCAGTGACCGGCCCTGGCCGGCCCCCTATCGCTTAAGCGTGCTGGCCGAGCTCGCTGGCGATCTCGTGTCCTTCAGCGGTGCGGGATTCGCGCGGCTTCGGCGTCCTCGGGGTGGTGCGTACCACCGGCCGCGCCGCCGGGGTCCCACAGGAGGTCCTGGCGGATTCTTTCTCTGCTGACGTGGAAGATGGCGCCGATCTGGTCGAGGGTGCAGCCGAGTTCTCGGAGCTGGTGGGCGGCGCGTTTGCGGCTGATCCGCGGGGTCTGGCGGTTGAAGGAGGCGCGAGCTTGGTCTAGCGCACGGTCACGTTCGGTGACCGCGCGTTGGGCCTGTTCGGTCTTGCATTGTGCTTGTGCGGCGGCGGCTGCGGCGAGGGCTGGTGCTTGGTCGTGTTCGTTGAGCCAGTCGTGGCCTGCGGGGGTGATGCGCCAGATGATGGCGGGCCGGCCGCGTCCTTTGGTCGCGTGGCCGGTTCGTTCGACGCGGCCGGCTTGCTCGTGCCGGTGCAGAGCCCGGTCGTAAGAGGCGAGGAGTCTGCGGCGTCGGCCTGGTTCGGCTAGGAGGCTGGCCAGGGCGAGGGCTGAGAGTGGTTCCGGGTTCTGGGCCAGTTCTCTGAGGAGCCGCGCGGGCCGGGTTTCTGCTGTTGCCGCGTGGCCTCCGGCAGGGATGGTGACCGTCTGGCTGTCACTCATCGGCTTTCCTTTGATTTTCCGACGCTGAGGGGCGACGCCGCCGGGCGGCGCTGGCCCGGTGCGCCGGCCTCCCGCCAAGAGAAACGGGGGCGCTTCGGCTGATGCCCGGGACGGCAATCTGGACTATGCCGCCGATGTCGACAACGCCGCAGGCGCGATCGCCGATGCTGGTAGTAAGTGGGGCTGCGCCGCGTTCGGAAGAGGCAGGCCAAAAGAGGCGGCATCGGTGTCGTTGCCGCGGCTGGTGACAGCGTCGCTGTCACCAGATTCCCGGAACATGGCTCCTGGTCGAGGCCAGATTCACCGGGGTTACAGCTGATTTAACGCAATTGTTGGATGCTTCAGGTGGAATGTCAAGCCTGTGCTCTTGGGTCAATGCTCTTGGGCAAGTGCGCCTGGGCAATTGCTGCTCGGCACCTTATTGACCTGGACGAATGACCTCGGGCCAAGGCGCGTTGATCGGAGTGGATCACGGCTCAGGTGTGACGGAGGTGCCGGATTATTGCCGGTATAGCCCGGACCCGGCCGCATAATGACGCAACGCCTTAAATACGAAATGCTAAATACCGAATTCCCGAATAGCGAAGACCTATCGTGTCCAATGACCACATGAGCCCGGGGAACTTTTCTAGCCCGGTCCGCCTCCGCGTGTGTCAGGTCCGTCGCTCTGGTGACTCCTCTGTATCAGCCCAACCTGAGGAGGCCGAGATGACCATCGAGACCATCACCGAGCATGGCGAGCCGGACCCCAAACGCGCCGACCCGGCCCCGCGGACCCCGGCCGACGCGGCCCAGGAGGCGCAAGCCGCCCCCGAACCGCCCGCCGGCGCCGCGCTGGACGCCCACGCGGCCGACACGATCACGCGCGTCGTGCATGAGCAGCCGGCCATGGCCAGGGAGATCAAGGCCACCCTGCGCACCCGTGTCTACGTGCAGGAGCTGGACCGGCGCGCCGATGCCGCCGAAGCGAAGGCGGCGGACGCCGAGCGGCGTGAGTCCAACCTGGCCGTCAAGCTCGATCCCGGCGAGCGCCGGCCGCTGCCCTTCGCGCTGGGTGCCGCCATCGTCGTCGCCCTGCTCATCCTGGACGCCTTCCCGCTGAACTGGGCCGCCCAGGCCTTCGGCCTCGACTCCGATGCCACCTGGGTGGTCACCGTGATCTTGCTGATCGCCTCCGTCGGCGCGATGCTGGGCTTCGAGCTCACCCGCGGCCACCCCCGGCGCCGCGGCGTCCTGATCGCGGTCGTCACCGCCGGTTTCCTGGCCCTGCTCGGCCTGCGTACCGAGTACCTCACCATCGTGGCCGGTGACTCGTTCCTGGTCGCCGCGTTCCAGGCCACGCTGCTGACCGCCATCTCGGCCGGACTGGTCCTGTGCGGTTCGGCGGTGCTGACCCGGACCCGCTCGGTGCTGCACTCCCGGGCCCGCACTGCCGCCCGGCGCGCCGCCCGGGCCGCCGAGGACGCCCGGAGCGCACACGCCGAGGCCGTCGACAAGCTGGAGCGGCACATTAGCACGCTGCACCAGATGATCCTTCCCGAGGCGCTGCGCGACGCCGCTCCCGAGGGGGCCGGCCACGTCAAATGGGCCGCCGCCCTCGAGCAGGCCATCCGCGTTCTCTTCTCGTTGACGTGACCCGCGGTGGCCGACGATAGACGGCCGCTCGCTGCCCACCTCGACCCTCGGGCCGCAGGTCAGCTTCAACGTGCCGCCGGCCGCCCAGGACACGGCCACGATTGTGATGGTCATACTGGTCAAAGCGACGATTACGGTGTGGAGTTGTGGTCATGAATGACCTCACGCCGGTTTTTGAGCGCGAGACCGGCCAGCTGATCCTCGAGGGTCCACCCGCCGGAGTGGCCGGAGAGGCGCCCTTGATCCCGGTGCACGGTCTGGAGCTGGCCTTCGACCGTGCCGATGGGTGGCTGTGCCGAGCGGTAGTGGAGGCCGCCGCGGAAGACGGATCCCTCGCCGTCGGCGAGCAGGCCGCAGCCATGCTTATCCGGCTGTTCGGTCCGGAGGCGCCCGGCCTGGTGCCCGGCCCCGGACCACGAGAAGGGCCGCCCACCCGGGTCCTCTCCTGCGAACCCGGGCTGACCACCACGTTGTCCAGCCTGGCCCGCCTCGACGCGGCCCGGGCTACCAGCCCCGTACCGCCGGACTCGCCGTGGTGGGCCGCCGAGGCCGCCGAACTAGCCGAACGGGGCGGCCTGCGCGCGCGGGCCCGCGCCGAGGCCCAGCAAGCGGTGAGCAAGCTGCTCGGTCAGCTGGACAGCCTCAAGACGCTCCCCGTCGAAGCGGTCCGCACCGCGGTCGCGGCCGCCCGCATCCACGCCGTCACCGACCCGCAAGCGGCCGCCCGGCTGCGCGGGGCCCTGAAGAAGCTGACCGGGCGCACCCCGGACAGCTCGGCGCCGGGCGCCGGGTTCGACGTGGCGGCCGAGGTCGAGCGGCTGGAAAAGGACCGCGCGCGCCTGGATGGCCTGCACTGGATGCTCGACCCCGGCCTCGCGCCCGAAGGGCTCTTCCAGCCCGGGTTGTCGCCCCACTCGGACCTCTCGGTGCGGCATGACAGCGCGAACGGCCGGCTGATCATCGATGCGCTGCTGACCCCGGGAGCGGCGTGCGGCGCGGTGAACCGCTGCCTGGCCCGGCTGGTTGACCCGGCCGTCCGGCGCGTCCTGGCCCAGGCGGCGATGACCAAAGCGGAGGACTGCGGTGAGCCGTCCCGGGTCACCGCCGGACTCGAGCTCCCCTTCCCGCTGGACGAAGTTCAGGACGGCTGGATCGAGGTGGTCGCGGACCAGCACTGGCCCGTGCGCAGCGCCACGGGCTACCGTATCCGGCGCGCCCTGCGCTGGGCCGATACCGCCCTTCGGGCCGGACGGGCGCCGGCTGGACTGGCGCCGCACTCCACATCAAAGGACTGGGCCGCCCTGGCCGCCGCGGCCTGGGAGCACTGCCGGCGTGATTGGGAGGCCGCTGGCGACGCCTGCCATGCCGCCTTGGCCACCCAGCGCGGAACCGCCCTGGACTCCGGGCCTTGCGCCCCGCCGCCGCCCGGCGACCCGGCCTACCTGGCCGAAATCCTGGGCGGCTAACCTGCGGCAGGCCGTCAGGCGTTCCGGTGCGGGCCGGATGTCACTGCGGCGGGCCGGCGGTGAGGCGTAGGCCGCTGGTCGTGCGCTGGCCGGACGGGCTCACCCAGGTGACGGAGATCGTGTCGCCTGGGTGGAACCTCGCCAGGACCTGGCTCAGGTCATCGGGTGAGCCGACGGCCTGCCCGTTGACCGCCGTGATGACCGCCCCGCCCGTCATGCCTGCCTGGGCTGCGGGGCTGCCGCAGATCGTCCCTTCGATCAGGGTCCCGGAGTTGACCGGCGCGATGGTCGGCGGGACGGTCAGGTTGGCGTTGCTGGCGTAGCATGCCGGGCTCCCGGAGAAGCCGTTCTGCTGCTGTTCCTGCTGTGCCTGCGCCTGCGGGTTGCTCTCCGATCCGGAGCCGATGAAGATGCCCAGGAAGGGCGGGTAGCCGATCGTGATGGCGGAGCTGGCCTGGCCCGCAGCGATCTGCCGGGCGACCGACAGCGCCGTGCTGATCGGGATGGCGAACCCGACGGCCTGTTCCTGGTAGCCGCCGTTGTCGCCGGCGGTGTCCATGCCGATGACACCGCCGGAGCCCGACAGCGGGCCGCCGGAGTCGCCCGGCACGATGTCAGCGTTGACCTGGATCATTCCGTGCAGCATTTCGGAGGTGGTCGAGCCGGCCTCGTCGCTCGCGGTAATGGTCTCGTTCAGTCCGGTCACGTGCCCGGCAGCCGTCTTGATGGTGTTCTGGCCCTCGGCGTTGCCCAAGGCCACGACCGTCTCCCCGGCCTTGACCGATGAGGAGTCGCCGATCGGCACCGTGGTCAGCCCGGACGCGTTCTGCAGCTGGATCAGGGCGATGTCGCCGGTCTGGTCGTAGCCGATGACCCGTGCCTGGTAGGTCCGGCCCGTCGCGGGCACCGTCACTCTGATCGCGGTGGAGTCCTCGATGACGTGGTTATTGGTCAGCACCAGCCCTCCGGAGTTGATCACCATCCCGGTTCCTGCCGCCACCTCGCTGTTGTACTGCAGCGTCGTATTGATGATCACGACACCGGGCTTCACCCTGGTGACGATGGCCTGCTCACTGCCGGTCAGGGGGGCGGCGGAGCCACCCGGGGAAGGTACGGCGTCGCCGCCCGGCATGGAAATGCCCGAGCTGGATCCCGCGCCGAACGCCAAGAGCAGTACTGCCGCGAGCCCCGCTCCCACCACCAGCATGAGGAAGTGCGTCAGCACGTTCCCGCGCCCCCGGCGCGTGAAGTACGGCCCGTATCCGCTGTCTTGTGACATCTCAACACTCCGCCTATCGTCCAGTCGACCGCGAATCGCGCGGCTGGCCCGGTCAGCGAACGCTCACCGTGCCGAGTCCATCCCACGCTCCCTCTGGTTGGGAAGGCAATGCTGGCTCTCGCGGCATTGCCCGGCGCTATACCCGGCGAGCGCGCCTCGCGCCGCCCTGCCCTGGTCTGTCGCTATGGGCCTAGTGCCGGGACGTCTTTGACGCCGGTCCCGTGGATATGTGCTGGGAGGTGTAACCTGACCGGCGGCTTGTCAGTCTTGGCGGTGTGATGTTCCTTAACGGCAGGGGTTTCAGCAGGCGCATGCGAGCGTCGTCCGCCGGGTCGCGGGTGACGTACGCCATGCTCGGCGGTGCCGCCGCCGGGGCGGTCACCACGCTGTTCACGGTGCCCTCGGCGTCGGTCCTGCTCGGCTGGGACGTCGCCGTTGTGATCTACCTGGTCTGGACCTGGGGCGCGGTGTGGCGGCTGGCTCCCGGCGTCACCGCTCAGCGGGCGAAACGGGAAGATCCCAGTACCGCCGTGGCCGAGTTCGTGGTCGTAGGCGCGGGCACGGCCATGCTGGGCGCGGTGGGTTTCGCGCTGGTCAAGGCGGGTCAGGCCACGGGCGGCATGAAGGCGTACCTGGTCACGCTGGGCCTGCTGAGCGTCACGCTGTCCTGGACGGTCGTGCATACCGTGTTCGCGCTGCGCTATGCCCGCGCCTATTACTCCGAGCCGGTCGGCGGCATCGAGTTCAACGAGGAGGAACCGCCGAACTACATCGACTTCGCCTACTTCTCCTTTACCGTCGGGATGACGTTCCAGGTGGCGGACACCAACATCACCTCGAAGGCGATCAGGCGGACGACCCTCCATCACGCCTTGCTTTCCTACTTGTTCGGCGCGGTCCTGCTGGGCCTCATTATCAACGTGGTGGCGACCCTGCTGCACTGAGGCCGTGCCGGCTCTGATCTACCAGGGAACGGTGCCATACCGGTCCTGGAAGGTGCCGGTTGGCCCGTCCGGTGGCAGGGTGGCCAGGCGGACGATCGCGTCGGTGCCTTCGGTGACGGTCTGCGTGCCGCGGTGGTTGTTGAAGTCGGTGCCCGTGAAGCCGGGGTCGGCCGCGTTCACCAGGATGCCGTCCAGGGCTCGCGCGTACTGCACCGTCAGCATGGTCAGCGCCGCCTTGGTGGCCGGGTAGACCGGCAACATCACCGCGTTCTCCACCGTGCCGGGTTCGAGGATGCGCCCAAATGACCCGGCCCCGCTGGACACGTTGACGATACGCGGATGTTCGGCTGCGCGCAGCAGGGGCAAGAACGCGTGCGTCACCCTGATGGGGCCGAAGACGTTGATCGCGAATCCCTCCATCGCTGCGGCCGCGGTCAGCTCCTCAGCATCCAGCCGTGGCGCCGCAGTGCCCGCGTTGTTGATCAGGACGTCCAGGTACCCGTATTCGTTGCGTACGCGGGCGGCCGCCGCCTCGACGCTGTCGTCATCGGTCGGATCGATGTCGATGAATGTCGCACCGAGCTCGCGCGCCGCTTCGGTGCCACGCTGCGGATCGCGGGCGCCGGCCAGCACGGTGTGACCCAGATCGATGAGCCGCCTCGCTGTCTCGTAGCCCAGACCCTTGTTGGCCCCGGTGATCAGCGTGATGGTCATCGTGCCAGTCTCCCGCACCCGGAGCCGTAGCTGGTCAGGTGCGGCAACTGATCTCCATGCCGTCCTCGACCGGGAACGTTACGTTCTCATAGCCGCTGCCGGGGGCGCGGACGTATCTCAGGTAGGGCTGCATGGAGTCCAGGCTGGTGTCGTCGGCGACCACCAGGGTGCCGGGCGCCAGGCGAGGTTCGAGCAGGTGCAGGACCGCTAGGCACAGGTCCTTCCAGCCGTCGAGCAGGACCAGGCCAGGTGACACGCCGAGGTCGGCCAGGGTTTCCCGGGCGTCGCCCTCGAGCAGGGTGATCACATCGCCCAGGCCGGTGCGGGCGAAGGTCTCCCGGGCCGCCCGCGCCTTGGCCGCGCTGAGTTCGGTGGTGATCACCCGGCCTGTGCCGTTGTCGCGGACAGCGGCGGCCAGGTGCAGGGTGGAGATCCCGAACGAGGTGCCGAACTCCACCACGGCGGCCGGTTTCGCGGCGCGGATCAGGGCGTACAGCAGCCGTCCTCCGGCTGCAGAGACCGGCATGTAGATCTCGGCGGCGGCGTCGGCCCTGTCCTGCGCGGTCATCGCGGCGAAGTCCGCTGCCGGGCCGAGGCGCCGGCTGGCCGCCTCGTCCCGGACGGCGCCGGCGAACATGCGATCGAGCGCGGCCGCGACGCGTGGGTCATGCAGGGTATTGGTCATGGCGATAGAATAGACGGAACGTTGCGTCTTGTCTAGGATGCCTTAGGCTGGGGGCGGGAGGTCAGCATGACGGAGACAGCGCCACCTCACCACGGGAATCGCTGGGGACGCAGCGAGCAGGCCCGCCGCGCGGTGCTGGAGGCCGTGGACGACCTGCTCGCCGAGCGGGGTTTCGCGGGCGTGACCATCGAGGGCATCGCCACGGCCGCCGGGGTCGCCAAGCAGACGATTTACCGCTGGTGGGACTCCAAGACCGACATCCTCCTGGACGCCCTGCTCGCGGACGCCGAGCACCTGACCCCGGCCGACTGCGGGGACCTGGGCGATGACCTGCGCGATTACCTCGGCCGTCTGGCCGACTTTCTCACCCGCTCGGACCCCGGTGCCGTCTGCCGCGCCCTGATCGGGCAGGCCCAGCACGATCGCGCGTTCGCCGAGGTCTTCCGCTCGCGCTTCCTGCGCGCGCAGCGCGACCGCGACCGCCTGCCGCTGGACCGCGCGATCGCCCGTGGCCAGCTCCCGTCCGGCACCGACGTGCCCGCCGACGTGGACCAGCTGGTCGGGCCGGTCTACTACCGCGTCCTGGTCACCGGCGAGCCCGTCGGCCGGCCCTTCACCGACCGGCTGGTGGACGGCTACCTCCGCGCCCTGTCCCAGTGACGCGGGCCGGCTGCGCTAGGAGGTCGCCCGGACGGCTTGCAGGATCACGTTCGTCACGGTGCCGGGATTGGAGATCATGGAGAGGTGCGGCGCGTCGACCTCGGTGATGTGGGCGTGCGCCGTGTTGGCCATGGCGAGCTGCAAGGCCAGCGGGATGGCGTGGTCGGCGGTGCCCACTACGGCCCATGACGGGATCGTCTTCCACGCCGGGACACCGGTCTGCTGGGTTAGCGCGATCGTTGACAGCGGCAGCTGGGTGACGGCGAGCACATGTGCTTGCGCGGCGGGCAGGCCGTTGGCCATGCAGCCGGGGAACACGCTCTGCTTGATGTAGGCGTCACCCACCCCACTGGGGGCGCCAGGGAACGGGACCACGTTCAGGTTCGCGGGCACGGCGCACGATCCGGGATAGGCGGCGAGCAGCTGCGCGAGGGTCTGGCCCTGCGCGGGCGCGAAGGCGTCTACGTAGACGAGGGCTTTGACCTGCGGGTCACCGGTGGCGGCGTTGGTGATGACGGCCCCGCCATAGGAGTGCCCCACTAGCACGATGGGACCGGAGATGCTGTGCAGGAAGTCGGCCAGGTAGGCCGGGTCGTAGGCGAGGCCTTGGAGCGGGTTCGGTGGCGCGTACACGGTGTAGCCGTCAGCCTGCAGGCGCTGGATGACACCGTCCCAGCTGCTGGTGTCGGCCCACGCCCCGTGCACCAGCACGATGGTGGGCTTAAGGCCGTCACCCGCGGCGGCCGCCGTAGCTGTACTGGCCGACGCGATCTGGCTGAGCGGGATAACCAAGCTGGCCATGGCCACGATGACAGCCGCGATAATGAGCCGCAGCCTGCTTGGCTGCGCGATTCGGGTGATGTTCACGGAGGTCTCCTCATCCTGATGTGCCCAGCACCCGAACGGACGCTAGGTTGTGCGGCGGCAAGGCGGTCACCAGCGCCTGCCGTTCGTGCTACCGCACGCATTCCTGCGGTATCCGTGCGGGCCCGTCCTATTAAGAGCGGCCGGTCTAGCTCGTGGCCGGCCTGGCTTGGGCGGTCATGACCTGGCCGCCGTAGGAGTGCCCGGCGACGATGGCGGGGCCGTCCTGGCGCGCCAGCACCTGGCGCAGCCGGGCGAGGTCATCAGCCAGCGCGGTCAGCGGGAACTGCGGTGCGGTGACGTGATAGCCGCCGGCCTGCAGGCGCTCGATGACGCCGCTCCAGCAAGAGCCTTCGGCCCACGCGCCGTGGATGAGAACGATATTCGGTCGGGCATTCACCTCAGGGATCCCTTCGTGGCCGTATCTAACGGCCATTCTGCGGAGAACGGCCGCAGCCGGGTATCCGCAGCACTACTGCACTGTCGGCCACGCGGACGCTGCGCGCGGTTAGGTCGAGGGAAACGAATAGAAGACTTACCGAACGGTCTCGCTTCCGGTGCCATCGTGTGCGGGGGCTGGCGTGCTGGCGCGGGCGATCACGTCGCGTAGCTGGTGGCGGCTGGCTACCCCCAGCTTGGGATAAGACCGGTACAGGTGCGAGCTGACCGTGCGCGGCGAGAGGAACAGCCGGTCACCGATCTCGCGGTCGGTCAGACCGTCGCTGGCCAGGCGGACGATCTGGCGCTGCTGGGGGGTCAGCTCCGCCAGGGCATCGGGTTCGCCGGGCACGCCGGTGACCGCCACCCCGCACGCTCTCAACTCTGCCTGCGCCCGCTGCGCCCATGACCGGGCACCCAGTTGCCGGAAGGTGCCCAGGGCCTCTGTCAGTACGGGCTTGGCGTCATTGATCCGGCGGCGCCGACGCAGCCATTCGGCGTAGTCGAGCCGAAGCTGGGCCCGCTCGAATGGCCACTGGTCCCCCGCGGGGTCAGCCAGCGCCTTGGCGAAATAGGCTTCTGAGCTGGACGGGTCAGCGAGGATGCCGCGCGCGCGGGCGATGAGCTGCTCGAGCCGGGCCGAGGCCCTTCCGTCGAGGGGGCCGAGCGCGTGCTCGATGACATCGCGTCCTTCCATCCGCCGGTCGGCGCGGACCGCGGCGGCGGCGAGATCTGCCACCCCTAGGTAGGAGGCGTAGTTGTGCAGGGGCGTGCCATCCTCGCTGAACAGCCCGCGGAGCTGGGTGAACGCTTGGAGGTAGCTGCCGTCGGCGAGAGCCGCGACGCCGAGGGCCCGCCGGGCCCGGGCGGCCACCAGCCCGCATTCGGCCGGATCGACGGTGGCAAGTGCCCGGCCGGCATGCCTGCGGGCCGGGCCAGAGTCGGCGCGCAGGGCCAGGACGGTGGCGGTGATCACGTCAGCAGACGCGGCAATCATCTCCATCTGGTTCGCCTCGGCCAGGCCGGCGGCCTCGGCGGCTACGTCCAGCGCCTGGTCCCAGCGCCCGGTGTCGATGTACGCCCACCCGAGCACGGTCAGGCTTCCGCCGCTGGTGCCCCCAACGCCGGGAGCCCGGATCCGCTGCATAGCGTCGTGCAGCAAGCGGACCGCCAGGTCGGATTCGTCCAGCATCCATGCGATAGAAGCTATTCGCCACAAAGCGGGCTCTTCAATGGGCGAGCTGACGATCTTGCGCAGGTCGCGGAGGAGCTGGTTCCTGCTGCTGATCGGGTCGGCGCTGACGCGTATCCAGAGTCTCAGCACGTTGACATCAATGCCCGGGGGCGGTGGGCCTTGGCGTTCCAGCAGGCCGAGGGCCCGGCTGACGGCCTGGTGACTGGCGGGCAGCCCGGATTGGTAGGCGACAGTGGCTGCACTGCCCAGGGCGTCCCAGGCGAGGGCCGGCTGGTCACGCGATGCCTCTTCGGCGACGGAGATGAGCGCTGACAGCGCGGCGGTGCGCCGACCGGACCAGGTCAGCGCCCACCCGGCGTCGTGGCGGGCGGTCAGCCGCAGTTCCGGGTCCGCCGTGACAGCGAGGGCGCGGGCGGCGAGGTCCTGCACCCAGTCCCCCTGGCCGGTGGGAACGGCGGCCGACGCGGCGGCGACCAGCCTGCGTGCCTGGTCTTCGGGGCCGGGGCTGAGTTCGGCGGCGCGTTCCAGAGCCAGTGCGGCAGCCGCCGCACCGCCGCGGCGCTGCGCCTGGGTCGCGGTGGCCTCGAGCAGCGCAGCGACGTATTCGTCGGGATGCAAGGCGGCGGCGGCCAGGTGCCAGGCTCGCCGGTCGGGCTGGTCGTGCAGGGCGCTCGCGAGCTCGCGGTGCGCAGCGGCGCGCCGGGCAAAGGGCGCGGTGTGGTAGATGGCGGAGCGGACCAGGGGATGGGAGAAACGCAGCCCGGTCCGGTCTATCTTGATCAGGCCGAGTTGCTCGGCCGGGGCGAGGGTCTGCGCGCCTGGCCCGGACACAGCCGCGGCTGCGGCGCTCAGGTCCGGGCCGTCGGCCACCGCGGCGAGCAGCAGCGCGGCCTGTGCTGGTTCGGGCAGGCCGGCGAACCGGGCGGTGAGCACGGCGGTCAGCCGGTCGCTGGGCGGCAGCGGCTCGGCGGCCCAGCGGCGGCTGGCCGCGGGATCCTCGGCGATCACCTTGGCCAGCTCGATCAGCGCCATGGGATTCCCCGCCGCCTGAGCGAGCACCTGCGCTCGCGCCCGGCCGCGGGGCGGGCGCGGCTGGCCGTCCAGCAGGCTGTCGGCGTCTGCCGCGGACAGCGGCTCGAGATGCAGCTCGGGAAAACCGCGGTCAAAGCCGGGGGGCGGGGCCTGCCCCCGGGCGCCCACCAGCAGCACGACCCGCTCGGCATCCAGGCGGCTCCCGACGAAGGCCAGGGCGTCCAGCGAACTGCGGTCCAGCCAGTGGGCGTCATCGGCGACCACCAGGATTGGGGAGCGTTCGGACAGATCCGACAGCAAGGTCAAGACGGCCGCCCCGGTCAGCAGCAGGTCGGGAGCGCCAGGGTCGGCAGCAAGACCGAGCGCCCCCAGCAGGGCCCGAGCTTGCCGGCCGGGGAGCCCGGCGGCGCTGGACAGCACCGGGCGCAGCAGCTGATGCAGCCCGGCGAACGCGAGCCTGGACTCCGATTCCCGGCCGGTGACGGACAGCACCCGCAGGCCGGCCAGCCGGGCCTGCCCGGCGGCGTCGGCCAGGAGCACGGTCTTGCCCATCCCCGCTTCGCCGGTGACCAGCAGGACCTGGCTTGACTGCGGGACCGGATCCACCAGTCCGCGCAGCCGGACCAGGCCGGCGTCCCGGCCGACGATGAGTGCGGGCTGCTGTGCGAGGAGTTCACCGGGACGTGGCATGTTGCCTGTCCTCTCGGCCAGTGCTACATCAATGCCGTCCCCACGCTTAACAGCAACCGCAGCCCGGGCATGCCCGCAAAAGTGCAGTCACACCACGGATACCGTTCATGCCTGTCTGGAACCACAGTGATGAATGGGCCAGGGTTACCGCCGCGAGCTCGGAACGATGAGGATCGTATGCCTTTTTTCACTGTCGGGCGGGAGAATTCTGCCGCTATCCGGATCTACTACGAGGACCACGGGTCCGGTTCTCCCGTCGTGCTGGTCCATGGTTACGCGCTGAACGGGCACTCGTGGGAAAAACAGGAGGCAGCCCTGCTGGCCGCCGGGCACCGGGTGATCACCTACGACCGGCGGGGCTTCGGCGCCTCGAGCCGGCCCAGCATCGGATATGACTTCGACACGCTGGCTGCCGATCTTCATGTCCTGCTCAGCCGACTCGACCTGCGCGGGGTGGTGCTGGCCGGGTTCGCCATGGGAACCGGTGAGGTCACCCGCTACCTGGCCGTTCATGGTCCAGGGCGGGTCAAGGCGGCAGCGTTGGTGGCGCCGCTGCTGCCGTTCCTGCTCAAGACGGACGGCAGTCCTGAAGGCGTTGACCGGAGCGTTTTCGATGGCGTCGCGGCGCGTATCGTCGCGGACCGGCCTGCGGCGATGAAGGACTTCATGGACCGTTCTTATAACGTCGATCTCCTGGGCGGCAGCCGGGTCAGCGACCAGGCATGGCAGAACAGCTTCTACGTCGCTATCTCCGCGTCGGCTCACGCCGCCGTCCGCTGCGTCACCGCCTGCCTGGAAGACTTCCGGGGTGATCTGGCCAAGATCAGCATCCCCGTCCTGGTCATCCACGGCGACCAGGATCGCGTCCTGCCCTACGAGGCGACTAGCCAGAGGCTTCCCGCGTTGCTGGAGAACGCCCGTTCCACCGTCATCGCGGGCGGCCCGCATGCGATCATCTGGACCCACGCCGACCAGGTCAACCAGGCACTGCTCGACTTCATCGGCCACCCGAGCCAGGCCGCCCCTAAGGAGCCCACGGATTCAACCTAGGCAGATGTCAGACGCTTGGTCACCGAGAGCTGATCTCGGTCCATTCGGACCTGAATCACTGACGGCCGGCCAGAGCTCAGCGCCGACCGAAGCGCCGGTTCGAAGTCACTGCGATCCTGCACGAGGTAACCGCCGAGCCCGAGCCCCCGGGCAACCGAGGCGAGATCCGTGGTCCCAAGCTCAGTGGCGATGACCCGGCCAGGAAACTGGGCCTCCTGATGCATGCGGATGGTGCCTTGCCGTGCGTTGTCGAGCACGATGGCGACCACGTCGGCACCGTAACGCACCGCCGTCTCCAATTCGGACATGGTCATGGCGAAGCCTCCGTCGCCCGACAGGGAAACGACCGGGGTACCGGGCCGGGCCATCTTTGCGCCAATAGCGCTCGGCAGCCCGAATCCCATGGCACCCGACGCGGGTCCCAGATAGGTACGTACCTGGCGGAACCGGTAATAGCGAGCCAGCCACCCATAGAAGTTGCCCGCGTCCGACGCGATGATGGTTTCCGGGGTGAGCGTATCGGAGAGGACCCGCATGACGTGCGCATACGGAACGCCGGCGCCCGTGGCCGGCGCCTCGGGAATGACAGTGGCGTCCTCGAACCGCTGCCGGTCAGCCTTGTTATGGTCATGGCGCTCATGCAGGGATGGCACTGAGTCGGGTAGCTGCTCGATCAGCCCCGACAGTGCGGCGCCCGCGTCGGCGAGGACAGCGAGCTCCGGGGACCGGTGGTTGATGAACGCCGCCGGATCGACGTCCACCTGGAGCAGCCTGGTGGTCGTCAGTGGGTAGGCGTAGCCGTTCGTGCTGTTCTCTTGCATCCGGTTCCCGATAACCAGCATTACGTCGGTATCGGCGAGGCGTTCCCACACCGTGGACGGAGCGCCGAGGCTGGTGCAGCCGAGAAACAATGGGTGGTCATTGGGAAACTCGTCGTGGTGACGCCAGCTCGTGACCACCGGGATCTGCGTGCGTTCGGCGAACCGCACCAGCAATTCGAGCGCCTGCCGCGAGCGGTAGAGGCCGCCTCCAGCGAAGATGAGCGGTCGGCGCGCCGTCAGCAGAGCGTCCAGGAGCACGGGCAGGGCACCGGGGTCGGGGTATGCGGCCGTAATCGGCGTCGCGGCCCGCGGGCTGGCGTCTGATCGCTCGTTACAGACATCCTGCGGGACCGACACAAAGACAGGCCCCGGCCGGCCGGACGTGGCCCTGGAGATGGCTTTCGCCATGATCTCCGGGACCTGATCAGCCGCGGGGATCCGGACCGCCCATTTGGCCAGCGGTGTCATCGCGGCGACCAGGTCGATCTCCTGGAACGCCTCGCGTCCCGCGAAGGAGCGGTTTACCTCGCCGGCCAAGGCGATCATGGGTAGCGAATCCTGCCTGGCGTTGTGGATGCCGATCGCCATGTTCGCGGTGCCAACGGCCCGGGTTCCGAAGCAGACGCCGATCTCCCCGCTCGTCCGGGCGTAGCCAGTGGCCGCGAACGAGCCGCCGCCCTCGTGCCTGGTGGACACCATTGTGATCGGGGAATCGTACAGGGCATCCAGGACACCCAGGAAGCTCTCACCGGGCACCCCGAAGCAGTGCCGGACCCCGGCATCCTCCAGCGCCCGGACAATCAGCTGGCCGCCGGTCCGTCGCATCTGATGTAACCTCCCTACCGGCCGAGGCCGCGGGCGATGATTTCTTTCCGAATCTCGGTGGCGCCGCCGAAGTACGCCAGACACCGAAGGTGATGGCGTATGCGTTCAGCGCGAAAGCCCGCTGTCAGTACAGCAATACAGGATTTACCGCCGACCCCGTTGCACCATAAATCGAGAGCGGCCCGATTGTCACCAGGCCCGCGTGACTGCCTGCTGCGGCTAGTGCGCGCACGGCCGGACCAAGGTGGCAGTTGTCGATGAGCACAAGTCCGGTCGCCCACGCCACGGTGTGGGCTGGCAAGGAGGAGCGGCCAGGTACGTGTGCGTCTAGGAAGTCCCAGCACAGGACGCTGATCTTGTGCTCCGCGAGCCACCGTGCACCGGAGTGGCCGAGCCCGGGCCGGCCGTCAGGATGATCGCCGATAGGACCATAGGTGCGGCCGCTGGCTTCAAAGGCATCACGGCCCATATAGATCAGCACGGCATCCCCCGGCTGCAGGTCGATGTCGGCGGCCGCCACGGCGGCATCGAGTTCATCGGCTTCGACCGGAGAGTCCACCCAGGCGCTCCCCCGCAGCGCGGTGATATCTAGGCAAATGCCACGGGTCGATATGCCGGTAGCCGCTCCGATGAGCAGGTCCCCCGAGCCATCGGGACTTGGCGCGGCGCTCGGCTGCCCGCTGTGCCAGCGTCCGTCCAATCCGACGTGTGTCAGGCCATCGAGATGCGTGTTAGCCAAGCCGTGGCAGTCGATCTCGACACGGTCCGAGCCCGTCGTATGGCCAGCGACCGCAGACTGCGCGAACGTTTCCATCATGAAGCTCGGCCGCGCCTCATCAGCGCGGACGGAAGCGCCCGCTTGCAGCGGCCGGGACAACGAGAGGCACTCCCCCCGGCGCACCGCAGAAATGCCGCGCAGCCGCGCCTGTGGCGTTATATAGCGCAGCGTTCCGGCACAGGCCTCATCGTGCTTCACCTCAGCCAGGTGCTGGTCGGCGAGCCGCTGAACCCAGCCAGGGACGGCGTTCACGCCTGCGCCTTGACCCGAGCAGCATCGTCGATAATGCCAACCTCTCGCGCCTTGATCTGGATGGCGAGGACCTTTGACATCAGGCGGCACTGGACGAAACTCCCGCCCATGATCCACAGGCCAGGCTGACCGAGCGGACAGTAGAGTCCCCGGACCTCACCGTCGTCGCGCAGGCCCCAGATCGGACCGACCGCATCTGCGACACCATCGCCCAGCAGATTCCGCACCGTATCCTGCATATTGCGGAATCCCAGCGCCAGCACGATTGTGTCCACATCGTGCAACGCGGAGCCATCGGTAAAGACCACGGTCCGCTCGCGCAGATCGGCGATCTCGACGCCGTTCTTGATCTTGATCTTGCCTGCCGCGATCAGGTCTGACGCGCCGATGTTGATGTAGTAGCCGCCGCCCTGCCGGTAGTACTTCATCAGGAAGCCCGTACCGTCGCTTCCGTAGTCCGTCTTGAATCCGGCCGCATGGAGCCCGGACAGCAAGTCAGCGTCCAGCTCGGCCATCCGCCTGCTCATGTGCCGGTGCAGCTCACCGCTCAGCAGGATCGGCGTCGAAGCGGCCATGACATCAGCGTCATCCAGGGGCGGGCCATCCTCGGTGTAGAGCGCGTACGCGAGCGAATTGGTCGTCTCCACGTTCATGACGCATGTCGATGATCGCTGCACCATCGTCACGTCGGCACCGTGGACGACATAGTCCTGCGCGATATCGTGACCGCTGCTCCCGGTGCCCACCACCACCACCCGCCGGCCAGCCGCGTCCCGATCGGATCGGTACTCCTGGGACGTAATGATTTCGCCCTGGAAGTGGTCGGCTCCTGGCAGTGTGATGCGCCGCGCCGCGCCGAACACGCCTATCGCGAGGACGAGGTGCCGGGGGTGCAACGTGCGCACCTCACCGTCAGGACGGCGCAACTCTATCGTCCACCGCCGCGCACCTTCTGAATAGAAAGCACGTTCCAGAGATGTCCCCGTCCAGACGTTCAGATCCAAGATCGAGGCGTATGACTCGAACCAGTCCGCGATTTTGTCTTTCGAGCAGTAAGCGGGCCACGTCGGCGGGAACAGCAGATAGGGCATCTGGTTGGCCCACACTTCATTGTGCAGATTGAGCGACCTGTACCGCGTGCGCCAGTTGTCACCGACGCGAGGGTTTTTCTCCACGACCAGGGTGTCGAGGCCAAGCGCCTTGAGCCGGGCCGCGGCTGAAAGACCCGAGTGACCCGCGCCGAGAACGAGGACCTCCGGGTCGCGATCCCGGAACTCGACTTCGATAGCGCGCCGGTCGCTCCAGTTGAGTGCTGGCCGGTGAAGTTCGCCGACCGGCCTGTTACCTCCGGTGAGCTCGGGATGCCCCTTGAGCTCGTCGGGGGTCGGTGAGCAGCGTCCACGCCAGCCACTCCCCGCTCGGCCCGGCCACGAGCTTCACGTAGCCGCGACCCAGGATCGAGGCGGTGTCGAAGGTGACCAGGGCCTCAAGCGAACGCTGCCACGGCTGCGGTCGTTCTACGACCCGAACCGTCTTGCCGTGCTCGAGGCAGAACTCGTGCACCTTCTCCGGCTCCGCCACGGCGAGCAATGCTGCGGCGATATCGCTGGCTCCATGAACAGTCCGGACGTCCCACGTACAGGCAGCGAAGTCACGCCAGTAGCTGTCGTCGAGGAACAGCCCCGCCAGCGCCGCCTCGCTCCGGGACTCAAGCGCCCGGTTGAAGTCCTCAACCCAGCGTTCGAGGACGGGGAGTGCGGCTGCACTGTCGCCGGCCGGGGTTGCTGCGCCCACGGTCATTGGGTCGCTCCTTCCGCGTAGCCGCAGAGAATGAGAGGTCACTTAGTAAGTGGCGCGTCCGCCGCTGATGTCATAGACGGCGCCGGTCGAAAAGCTCAGTCGCGGCGAAGACAAGAACAAGACCAGGTTGGCAACCTCGGACGGCTGGCCGAGCCGCCCCATAGGGATACGCGCCACCAGGGAGTCGCGCCGCTGTTTATCGAATTTCGCGGTAAGCGGAGTTTCGATCACGGCGGGCGTCACCACATTAACGAGGACGCCTGACGTCGCCAGTTCCTTTCCGGCTGATTTTGTCATTCCTATGATACCGGCCTTCGCCGCCGAATAAGCGCCGCTACCGGCATTCCCTTCTTTTCCTGCCATGCTCGACATATTGACGATCCGCCCGTAGCCCTGATCTGTCATGCGCGGAACGACAGCCCTCAGCAGATTTAGCTGGCCCTTGAGGTTAACAGTGAAGATCGCGTCCCATTGGTCATCCGGGATATTCCAGAGCAAGGACGATTCCTGGGCTATGCCGGCATTATTTATCAGGATGTCGATTCGGCCGAGCTGTGCGGCGAGCTCGCCGACGATGCGCATGACCAGCGCGCTATCCGTCACATCGACTAGATAGGTGAATAGCCGTTCTCGCGCCGCCACGGGCACCTGAGCGTGGTAGTCCTGAAGGGCGCTCGGGTCTGAGTCCATGCAGGCCACGACTGCGCCTTGGGCGAGCAGTCCGTCGCAGATAGCAGCGCCAATCCCGCGTGCGCCGCCGGTAACGATCGCGATGTGGCCGGTGATCCCCAGGAAGGACAGATCCTCAGTCAAGGCTGCCGGCCTCCGTCTTGGTCGCGCATCAGCGTCGCCGGCCAGCGCTTTGGCCATCCGAAGCGACGCCAGCTCCGGTTCGGGTCCGGGTTTGCCGCCCGGCTGTCACGGTTTGTCTTGTTCCTGGCCGTCCAGCGGTACGTATACGACCCGCACGGGGGCACGATCGCCTTGGCCCAGGGAAGGACTCATCGTGAGCGTGCTGTCACGGGCGATACGGAGATTTTCGAGTACCTCGGCGACTTGCTCCGGTGTTTTTCCTGCGATCTCGTAGACAGCGAGGTAAGGCGGCCACGGCCATGAGGTGCTGGACGGATGAGGCGCGAGGCGGTACCGGCGGGCCGAGCGGAAGCCCTCGACTTGCTCAAGCAGCTCGGGAATGTGAGTCTCGTCGTACCAGCTGTTGTACTCGGCCTCTTCCTGGTCCGTATTAGGCTGCGTGAACACTAGGAACAACGCGTCGGGCATTGCTCTGTTCCTCCTTTGCAACAGCCAGGATTTAGTCATGATCTTTGTAATACAGTACAAGCGAGTAGTGAGCAGGACAAGCTGGGTTCTCGGTGGAGCCCGCGACCTCGGCCTCGCACCCGGCGAATGCGGGTCTATCTCCAGTCCTTTGTTAGCCTCGCTCTTTCGCGTCGCTGATGTGCTGGCCGGAGGTGTTGGCTGGTGGATGACTTTCCTGGGGCGGCACCCTGGTGGCAGGGCCGGGGTGTGACTTCAGTGGGACAAGCGCGCCCGCCGAGACCTGCAGGCCAACCGACTGGCTCGACGAAACCCTCTTGAGTCAGGGCGACTAGCGTGCGCCCATGCCGCGGACGGAGTCGGCCTCGATCGTCATGATCATCCTTGTCTCAGGACGTCCGCTGAAGTTCGGATACGGCCGGCCGAGGTACTTCCCGGAGATCTCGTTGATGTTCTCTGCGCCGCCCTCGGTCGTGGTCGCGATAACGCGGCCGCGCACAGCGAAGTAGCGCCTGGTGTTGTCGGGATCAACGACGTTGACCGCCACGTGCGGCTCGCGGGCGACGTTCCGCGCCTTCTGCGAGTGGTCCGGGGTGTTGATCAGGATATGCACGCCGTCGGTACTTACCCAGGTCTGGGTGAGCTGAGGCGAGCCGTCGGGCATGATCGTCGCGATGAAGCACAGGCTCGGGCGGCCGAGCAGGTCAAGTAGCTCGTCTGGTAGCGGTACGGGCACCGAGGCTCCTCGCAGTCTTAGGCCGGGTCATCCGCAGACCGTAGCGGACAACGGTACCGCCGCGCCGACCGGCCCAGCGGCCGTGTGCGGCGGCAAAAGATCTGCTGATCTGTGGACAGGGTGATACTGGCCAGGTGGACATCAGTGACCTGGCTGCCGATCCGCTGCGGCAACTGGCTGCCTGGCTGGAAGATGCTCGCCGCGCGGGCGAGCCGATGCCTGAGGCCATGACCATCGCGACCGCGACCGCTGACGGCATGCCCTCGGCGCGAATGGTGATACTCCGCGGGATCTCACCGGGGCTGCTCTTCTTCACCGATGTCACCAGCGACAAGGGTGCCGAGCTGGCCGCCAATCCGCGGGCGGCGGCCGTGCTGCACTGGCTTCGCCCGGCCCACCGGCAAGTGCGGGTCGCGGGACCCGTCGAGCCGGCCGGAGTGGAGGAAACCCGTGAGTACTGGCTGACCCGCCCCCCGGAAGGCCGCCGCAACGCCGCCGCCTCTCACCAAAGCAGCGTCATCGCCGACCAGGCCGCCCTGAGGGCGCGGGTTCAGGACCTGCAGCTCAATTACTCCGGTGGCGCTGACATTCCACGTCCCCCGCGCTGGGGCGGCTTCCGGGTCCTGCCCGACCGCGTCGAATTCTGGCAGGAGTCCCCGGACGGCCTGCACGACCGGATCCGCTACCGGCGGGCAGATGATGGCTGGACGACTGAACGGCTGTCCCCTTAACGATGCTCAAGAAGTAAGGACTTTTATGACGGCCAGTCCCAGCCCAGCTGGGCGAACAGGCCCAGCCGGTCGCTGACCGCGCGGATCTCGGTGACCTTGCCGCGGTCGAGGGTGAAGATCCAGATCTGCTCGACTTCGAAGCGTCGGCCGGTCGGCTGAGGCATTCGGGGATGCAGCCCGGTGTGCGTCCCACTGGCCAGGAACCGAACGACCACCTGATCGCCCTCGGCGATCAGTTCCTGGGGGGCCATCGTAATGTCCCGGAACGCGGCGAGCTGCTGGGCGAAGCCGTCGAAGGCTGCGCCTGGTTCGTCGGCCTCGCCATGGATGATCTTGTTGTGGTCGGTTACGTCCGCAGCGATGTAATCGGGCAGGTCGGCGACCCGGTGCTCGTTCATGGCCTGGAGCAGGCCGCGGATGGCCTGCTTGTTTGCCTCGGTAGTGGTCACGATCATTCTCCTCCTCCGTCATTCTTACGATGTAAGACGATATACTTACGTCGTAAGATGCGTCAAGCGGAGGAGATTTGAGTGGCCAGCCGCGGTCAAGGCGAACGTGCCGGGCTCAGCCGCGGACTGATCCTGGATGCTGCCGTTGCCCTGGTGGACAGCGACGGTTTGGACGGGCTGACCATGCGCAAGCTCGGCGCGGCCCTCGGGGTGGAGGCAATGACCCTTTACCACTACGTGCCGAACAAGGCGGCCCTGCTAGACGGGCTGGTAGAGTGGGTCCTGCAGCACAGCGCCACCGCCTCGGCCCCCGTCGACGGGCTGTCCTGGGACCGGCTCCTGCGCCGCTACGCGGAGACGCTGCGCACGACCCTGCTGGGCCATCCCGGGGTCCTGCCCCTGCTGTTCACCCGCCCGGCGGTGACCCCGCAGACGCTCAAGGCGGTCGAAAACGGCCTTCATGTGCTCACCGAAGCGGGCTTCGCGCTCCCGAAGGCACTCGACATGATCAACATCCTCAGCATTTTCGTGGTCGGCCACGCCATGGCCGAGGCCGGCACCGCCGAGCTCAGCCAACGAGGCGGTCCCGGATCGGCAGCCGCCTTGGCGCAGCTCGACGTCAGCGACCTGCCGCTCGTCATCGAAGCGGCGCGCCTCACCCAAGACGCCGATGACGAAAGCCGATTCCTGTTCGGTCTCGACGCCCTTCTCTACGGCTTCGCCCAGCGGCAAGAACCACGGAGTCACTCGTCGGTGTTCGGCTCTACCGGGGACGGCTTAGCGGGTCGTTCGGGCTCTTGAGGGATGTCGTCATCGATGGGGGCGAACGCATCGGCAAGACGCAGCGATCGCACCGGTGCAGGCAACGGGGGCAACGCGCCCTCGACGAGGGGAGATGCCGCACCGCCGCGGACCAGGCGCCCGATCGGCCCCGGATCCTCGGCCAGCACCGGTCCCGCGCAGGCGCCGACGATGATGCAGATGGCGGCGCCGGAAAACCAGGCGACCAGGGCGAGGGCCACCCCGAAGATGCCGTATTGGCGATTGTTGCTCGTCACATTGTTCGGCATCCACAGCGTCGCCGACAGCGCATAGGCAGACAGGGCAATCCCGGTGATCAGGCCGCTGGGCAGCAGAACCCTGAGCCGCACCTGCCCCTTGAGCATCAGCCAGGCGGTGAACCACCAGATGGCAGTAGACAGGGCCAGCGCCACTACGACGAATGCGGCTATCCCCACCCCGCTCCCCAGGACGTTGCGCGCGCCGCCCAGCAGCGCCATGTAGACGAGGAATGCCGCCACCCAGGCGATCCCCCGGACGTAGTTGCCGACCGCCTTCGCCGGGGGCCGGCGCCAGGCGCGGAGGTAGGCGCGCCGGAGCGCAGTCGTGAACGAGCTGGCGTAGAAGATCGCCAGGACCAGGCCGAGCAGGCCGGTGGCCCGTCGGATGTCCTGTGCCGAGGCGAACGCCTGCTTGACCGTGCCTAGCGAAGCGCCCGTGATGCCGAGGCGATGAGTCACCGTAGTCAGGATGGACATGCGCAGGTGCGAGGGCAGGAAGGCGGCGACGACGATAATGAGCGGAAAGAACGAGATGAACGCCTTGCCCGCCAGGGCGATGCTGCGGTCGATGAACTCCGTTTCGAGCATCCGATCCCATACCTTCCACAGCAGCGTCTGCTCAGCCCAGCTGCGGATGACCCGGGTACGGCCGCGGACTTTCTTAAACGCGTGTCGCCTGGTCCTTTCGGTGCTCGACTCGGCCATGATCCCGTCCCTGGTCTCGGCAGATCAAACGCGCTTGCAGGGTACGCCGGTATCCGTCCATAGCGGGTTATTCCGACTGGTGCGGCTCCGTTACCGGAGGGCCTATGCCGCCGAACGCGATGGCCACCGGGCCCGCTGCACTGGTCCCGGTGGCCGTCGCCATCGCCCTCGACGCGGTCCACGATGACCTGGCCGGTGCCGCGCGCAGCGGCATCAGGGGCTAGCCCAATAACTCATTTCGCCGCCGAGGACAGCTGATCCCGCGTTAACGTTCGGGGGAAGATCTGCGCCAGCCGCAGGCGCCCGCTGACGAGGGAGAACTATGTCTGAACTGATTGTGATCGGCTACGACGACCAGGCCAGTGCCACCCAGGCTTACAACCAGGTGCTGGCGCTCAACAAGGACTTCATCGTCAAGCTCACCGGCCTGGCTATCGTCACCGTCGATGCGGAGGGCAAGAGCCATGTCGAAACTCCGCAGAAGATCGTCGGGGTGTCGGCGGCATCGGGTGCGCTGTGGGGGATGCTGATCGGCTTGCTGTTCTTCATCCCGGGTGTGGGGCTGCTCCTGGGAGGCGCGATGGGCGCCCTGTTCGGCAAGCTGGGTAAGACCGGGGTCAACGACCAGTTCAGGTCACAGGTGCAGGACATGCTCAAGCCGGGTGCCGCCGCCGTGGTGATCATGGCTGACAAGATCACCGAGGACAAGTTTGCCGACGCGATGGGGCCGTTCGGCGGGCAGGTTCTCAAGACCTCGCTGTCGGAGGAGGACGAGAAGGAACTAGCCTCCGAGCTTGCCGACGGCAGCTGACTTCGCGGGTATCAGCCTGTATGGCTGGCCGGAACCTACATCGCGGTGCCCCGGAGGGCGCGACGACGACCCGGGATCGGCACCGACTCCGAAGTAACATCAGTCAGCAGGCCAACGGAAAAGGCAAGAATCGATGACAGACACGTCCCTAGATGAACTCGGCCCCGTCGATTACGTCGTCGTAGAGTTCCCGGCGGGCGCTAGCAACTTCACCGGCGAGATGGTGAAAGAGCTGCTCGCACTGGTCAACGCCGGCACGATCCGCGTGATCGACATCCTGATTCTCACCAAGGACGCCGATGGCGCCGTCGAGGCGACCGAGCTGTCCGACGTCGGTGAGCTCGGCGAGCTGCAGGCGCTTGAGGCCCAGCTCGCGGAGCTGCTGGCCGAGGAAGACGTCGAGCACCTTGCCGCCGCGATGGAGCCGGGAAGCACCGCCGGCGTGCTGATCTGGGAGAACCTGTGGGCAGCGGGATTCGCGGCCGCGGCGCGGCGCTCAGGCGGCCAGCTGATCGCCAACGGGCGGATTCCGATCCAGGCGATCATCGCCTCGATCGAGGCTGATGAAGCAGTGACGGAAGGAAACTGACCATGCCCCTCAGACCAGCACGCGTAGGAAGGGTCGGTGTCATCCGCGCGCCCGTAGCGAAGACTGCGGTCGTGGCCAAAGCCGTCACCCCGGGCCCGGCGCCCATAGCGAAGACCGCAGTCGTGGCCGCGGCCGTCACCCCGGGGCGCCGCCGGCGGATCTAGCTGCACCGGGCGGCCGTGATGACCGGCCGCCCGGCGTGAGTGTTCGAGCAGTGCGTGATTTTCGTGCTCGGCAATGGGCAGTATCGGTGACCGCTACCCGGGTGGCGCCGCCCTGCTCAACACGTCGCCGCGACAACCGCCGCGGACTACCTGGCCCCGCACGTCGCGGGTCAGCCCGCAGGCCGCCACGGTACACGGCGACGTAACTGCGTTCGCCTTCCTGATCGTCCTGTTCGTGGCCGGTGCAGTGTCACGGCCCTGCTCTACCCGCGTCGGGCGCTACCGCTGGCCGATCCCCCGGAGAGCCAGAGCGCCGTCAGCACGTGGCGGCCGGTCAATGGTCGCCAGTCGCGTGCGCCAGGACGTCGGCTCGTCGCAGTTCGATGTCGTTGTGGATGTCATCGCCGGCTCTGCGCAGCGCGTCCACGATGGCCTCGGCCTCCGCAGCGTGCTCATGCGGGGTTACCGCCACTGTCATCCGTCCTAGCCATCCTGGATCCTCGACGCCGATCGTGGTGACGCCGGCCGGTACCGATAGTGCGGCGATCTCGGGCACCAGGCATAGGCCCAGCCCCGCCGCGACCAGCCCAAATCGCGCCGGCCATCCGCGGACGGTGTATCTGATGATCGGATCGGCAAGGGTGGGCCAGGCCCGGAACTGGGGGTCGCCACCGGAGTCGTCACCGACGATCCACGGCTCACCGGCCAGTTCGGCTGCCGCCACGAGGCCCGCCTGGGCCAGCCGGTGGCCGTGCGGGACCGCGACGCGGAGGCCTCCGGCGAGCACGATCTCGTGCTCGAGTCCGGTGAGGTCGTAATCGGGCAGGCCAGCGCCCACGCCGACGACGGCGACGCTCAGCCAGGCCCTCAGCTGCCGGAGCAGGCTCGGCGTCGCCGCCTCGCTCAGGCTCACCTCAAGCCCGGGATGCTCGCTGCTCAGCAGGGCCACCGCCCGGGGCGCCAGCACCGCCATCGCAGCCGGGAACGCGCCCAGTTTGACTCGTCCGGCTAGCCGGTCGCCGAGGGCGGCCAGGTCCTGCCCCAGGGCATCGACACTGGCCAGTATCCGCCCCGCATGTTCCACCACGATGGCGCCCGCCGCGGTCACGCGCACGCCGCGCGCCTCACGGATGAACAGCGGCTGCCCGGCTGCCGCCTCGATGGCCCCGACCTGCCGCGAGATGGCCGACTGGGAATAGCCGAGCAGCCGAGCCGCGGCAGTGAACGACCCGGACAGCGCTATCTCGCGGACTACCCGCAGGCCAGACACGGTCAGCTCGCTCATCCCACGAGTCTAGCCATGCTCATTTTGCATGGCACCGATGCGATGATCTCATTTCGCACATGGATTTTCCGGTGGCTGCCGGGAGTTGACACAGGAGCAGAGCGCGGCCGGCGCCAGCTGCTGGCGAACAGCCCAACCTCGGCCAGCGGCTCCAGCAACAGGACAGGAGAACCAATCATGACCAGCCAAGTCGCGGGCGTGTGGCGCCTGCGCAGTGCCGAGCGCACCGTACACGGGAACACGTCGGACTGGTTCGGCGCGCACCCGGACGGATTGCTGATCTTCACCGACGACCTGCACTTCACCGAAGCCATCACACGGACCGACCTCCCGCTGGCCGCCTCGGGCGACCGGCTGTCCACCACGCCGGAGGAGAACCGCGCGCTCGCACAGGGCACCCTGGGTTCCTACGGGACGTACGCGACCAGCGACGACGGAAGCCTGGCCAGCCAGCAGCTCCTGGGCTCGACCTTCCCGGGCTGGAGCAACACCAACCGCGGCGACGTCCACGTCACCGTGCGCGATGACCGTCTCCAGCAAACCCTCCGCCTCAGCAGCGATGACATCGCCGAACTCACCTGGGAATACGCCGGTACCGCTGGCACACAGGCGAACGGCAACCAGGTCGCCGCGGCCTGGCGGCTCACCTCAGCCCGCGCCGACACTCCCGACGGAACCGTGCAGCCCTTCGGACCCGCACCCAGCGGCTACCTGATCTTCACCGACAGCGGGTACTTCACCGACGTGCTGCACCGCCCCGACCTGCCCGCCTTCGCCTCCGGCGACCGGCTCACAAGCACCGACGAAGAGAACGCGCATACCGTGCAAGACACTCTCGTGGTGTTCGGCACCTACACCGTCGACGACGCCGGCGCGTTCAAGGACGAGCAGGTCCTGCGGTCCTCCTTCCCCAACTGGAACGGCATGCGGAGGGACACCAGCAGCCTCACCGAGACAGTCCAGGCAGACACGATGACCGAGCATCTCGACGACGGGAACAGCGTGGTGATCACCCTCACCTTCTCCCGCCAGAACTGAGCCACCTGACCCCCTGCACCTCCATGTTGCTGTGGCGGAAAAGCAGCTACAGCAATGGGCAGGCCAACTGTGTCGAAGTCGCGTCCGTAAGGCAGGCGGATGTACGTAGCCGTCCGCGACGGTAAGGCGCCGGACGCCACCAGCGTGATCTTCACCGCGTGAGCATGGCGGCAATTCACCGACAGCCTGAAGCTGATCCGCAGGGATCCGCAGCCGTGCCGGCTGCTGCTCGTTCTGGTAATGGCCTGCTGAAATGCAGTTTACTGCCGCGCACTATAGGGTTTGAATATGGAATATGTCTCTTTGGGTTCGACCGGCCTGCAGGTGTCGCGGATCTGCCTGGGCTGTATGAGCTATGGGCAGCACGAGCGGGGGATGCACCCGTGGGCGCTGGATAAGGAAGCGGCCCAGCCGTTCTTCCGGCAGGCCCTGGACGCCGGCATCAACTTCTTCGACACCTCCAATAGCTACTCGGCGGGCACCAGTGAGGAGATCACTGGCCAGACTCTGCTCTCGATGACGTCGCGTGATGAGGTGGTCATCGCGACTAAGGTCTGGGGCGTGATGCGCCCTGGGCCCAACGGCCGGGGCCTGTCGCGTAAGGCCATCTTGAGTGAGATCGACCACAGCTTGACCCGGCTCGGCACCGATTACGTTGACCTGTACCAGATCCACCGGTGGGACTACGGCACCCCTATTGAGGAGACCATCGAGGCTCTCCACGATGTGGTCAAGGCGGGCAAGGCCCGCTATATCGGGGCGTCATCGATGTACGCGTGGCAGTTCGCCAAGGCGCTGTACACCGCGGATATCCACGGCTGGACCCGGTTCGTGAGCATGCAGAACTACTACAACCTGCTCTACCGGGAAGAGGAACGGGAGATGCTGCCGCTGTGCGCGGACCAGGGGATCGGGTCGATCCCGTGGAGCCCGCTGGCGCGGGGCCGGCTGACCCGCCCGTGGGCTGAGGAGACGAACCGGTCACAGCAGGACCGGTTCGGCCGCACCGCCTACACCGACGCCGACCGGCCCATCGTCGAGGCCGTCGCCGGCATCGCCGCCGGGCGTGGTGTCACCCCCGCCCAGGTCGCCCTGGCCTGGGTCCTGTCCAGGCCGGAGGTCGACAGCCCGATCATCGGGGCGACCAAGGCTCACCACCTCAGCGATGCGGTGGCCGCGGTCGACCTGCGCCTCGACCAGTCGGAGATCGACACGTTGGAGAAGGACTATCAGCCGCACCCCGTCATCGGCGTCCAGACCGGCTGAAAAACCGGGCTCCTTCTACGCCATCCCTACTCGGCCAGTTCAACCCTAAAATGCGACCCACCGGTTTATGGTGCATCGCTTATTCTCCTACGGACTCTCCGGCGGGCCGGTGTGCAGGCGCACTGTTCCGCCGATCGGCGCCCCGGACGGGGACTCGCTTCCGGGCCTCGGGACTGCCCGGAGCCGGGCAACCCGTCCACGCCGTCTGTGGCCGTGGGGCAACCGGATCCGTGAAGCTGCCCAGCGGATGTACACGCGCTGGGGTAGGGAGCTGAGGCATGGTTGTCCCCGGCGGCCGCGTGGCCGGGCGTTCTTCATCGAGCGCCCGGCGCGGCACCTCCCGAACGCAACTCAGGCGCCCAGGAGGTGCCGCGCTGACTCAGGGTGGCGCCCCAGCTCCTGATGGGTGCCGGGAGCTGCCCCCGGCACGCGGGGTGGCTAGCCGCCGCGTGGCTACTGGCCTTGCGCGTTCCCGAATTTGGAATACACGCAGCCCAGCACGCCCGCCGGTGTGTGCAGTTGAATGCGCCCGATGAAGCTGGGGGTAGCCGATGTGTCAGTGAACCAGATTGTGTTGTCGCAGTTGCCGTTGGCGAAGCCGTAGGGGACCGCGCCGTTCGGGACCGGGTAATAGGTGACATGACCGGGGCTGAACGGGGAGAAAGTGCCGATCAGACCGTTCGGGGAGTCGCCTCCCGCGGCAAACCACAGATTGCCGTCCGGGCCGGTCCTGATTCCGATAGTTGAGTTCCCTGGCGACGGCAGCGGATAGAGGGTGATGGTGCCGTTTGGCGTGATACGGCCGAGTGGTTCGGTTGCTGTTGCCCCGGTGAACCACACTTTTCCGTCGATGCCGGTCGTGATGTCCAATGCTGCATATTTCGCGGCGCCCGGTACCGGGTACCGGGTCAGCTTGTTCCCGGGCAGCAGGCTCAGCCGGTCGACGCTGGCACCCGCGCCGATCCATAGGCTGCCATCCGGCCCGACGGTGATCGCCCAGTACAAGGTGTCGCAGGCCTGGTTAGCACAGGGCGTCGAGGTCTTGGGCACCACCTGGGTGACGCTGGCCTGGACCCGGGCATCGGAGCCGAACGGCGTAATCCGTCCCACGCCCACGTTGCCTCCGCCCGGGTAACACGCTGAAGCGCAATCCTCGGTGAAGTACAGATTCCCCCCCGGTCCAGCGGTGATCATGATGGGAGTCGGGGTGCTCTGCGGGTTGGACAGGCTGAACTCGGTGATCTTCCCGGCCGGGGTGATCCGCCCGATCTTCCCCGGTTCCTGCTTTCCGTCGTAGGACCCTCGCGCATCGGTGAACCACAGGTTGCCGTCCGCCCCTGCGATGATGTCCCTGAGGTAGTAACCACCGGGAACGTCGAACTCGGTCACGGTGTAGGGGGCGTGCGTGAGGATCCGGAAGATCGACCCGCCAGAGACATCCCAGATGTTTTTGTCGGGGCCCAAGGCCGGATAGAAAACTCCCTGCTGGTCCTGGGCGGGATACTCCGTGATCGTCGGGGCGTGGTTCTGTGGCGCCGCGACTGGCGCCGAGGGCGCGGCCATGGCCACACCCGTCGTGGTCAAGGTCAGCAGCGCCGCCGCGCACGCGCCGGCGGCCACGAGCCGGCTCCTTATATGGATTCGTGGGTATCGCATTCGTGGGTGTCCTTTCAGAGGGCAGCGTCCCGCGCGGCCGCGATCGGCCAGTGAGCGAATTCCGGGTCCAGACTGATGGATCCGGCTGGGCGGTGGAATCTTGCACCCAGCCCCGTGCGGCAAATCCGATAGCCGCCTTCCCCCTACGGTTGCCGTGTAGCCGCGAATCATGTGCGTTTGAGTTGCAACATGGGCCACCGTCATCGGTTCGGTGTCATCGGCGGCGCGCCAAAACGTAACATTAAGGACCTTAGTAGTCAAGGTGTGACTACCGGGCCTTCATTGATAGAGGTGAAACGGTTAGGCCGCCAGCGGCGTCGGACAGCCGGCTCCAGCTGGCCCTCCGTAACGAACAGGACGCCGCATGTGCGCAAGGTATCGGATCTGTACGGCGATGCCGGTCAGCTCACCGGCCGTGGGGGCGCGCACCGAACGGCATTCTGGGGCCGGTCCTGGCCAGCGATCACCCATCACGGCCCGGCGGGCTGAAGCCCCGCTCATTTACGCGGCTCCCCGACGCGGCCGTCGCTCGGCCTAGGGATTGATGGTGATCGTCACCGTCCCGGTCACCATGTTGCCCTGTGAGTCCTGCACCTGCATGGGGAAGGCGAAGGTGCCAGCCTGGGTCGGTGTTCCGGTGAGGACGTTGTTGAAGTCCGGAGGCGTCGCACCGAGGGTCAGGCCGGGCGGGAGCTCATTGATGTTGGTGACGACGGACCAGGAGTACGGAGGTGAGCCGCCTTGGGCGGGGAGGTCCTGGCTGTATGGCTTACCAACGGTTCCCGCCGGAAGCGGGGCGGTGCTGATCTGCAGCCGCGGATCGACCATGAGGCTGAATTGCTGGGTTGCCTGCTGACCGTGGTAGTCGCTGAGCCGCATGGTGAAGGTGAAGGTGCCAGCCGTGGTCGGTGTTCCGGCGAGCTCATTGTTGGCGTCGCGCGGCCCTGCCGAGGTCTGCAGGGTCAGGCCGGGCGGGAGCTGACCGGCGGCAACGGACCAGGTGTAGGGACCGGCTCCGCCGCTGAGGAAGAAGTCCTGCGCGAATGCCTGGCCGACGGTTCCACCGAGGTCTGTTCCGCCGCTCGCGTTGATGGCCAGCGGCACGTTCTGGTCTACCGCGATTGAGTAGGCCTGATACAGGGGCTGGCCCTGGTCACCGGTGCCTTGCACGGTGAAGTCGACCGCGACCTGCTGGGTAGGGGTACCGCCGACCATCGCGCCCGACGGCCCGAAGGTGGCGGACAGGGACAGACCCGGCGGCAGGGACCCGACGACGACGCTGAGCGCGCCGCCGGCCTTGTGACTGGTGACCAGGTGCCCTTGGTAAGGCTGGCCGACGACGGCGTCGGGCAGCACGCAGACTCCGCTGATCAGGAAGCCGCCGTTATCGGCGGAGTCGCACAGCAGCCGATCCGGCGGGCCCTGCACGGTGACGGTGATCTGGTAAGCCAGCGTGGAGGTCAGGCCCCCGTCGGTCGCCTTGATGGTGAAGTTGAACGTTCCGGCCTTGGTGGGGCTCCCGCTGATGACGGTGCCGGACCCGGACGGGGCGGACATGCTCAGCCCGGGCGGGAGGCTGCCCGCGGTCAGCGCGAAGGTGACTGTGGCACCAGCGGCGCCCGCCTTGCTCACCGCGATGGCCGCGGAGTAGGCGTTCGGCGCAGTGGTCTGCCCGGAGGGCAGCACGCAGACCGCGCCTTCCACCGTGCCATCAGTGGGCGCTGCCGAGCACAGCAGGTGAATGCTCGGCGGCGGATAAGGCTTCGCCAACGCCGGGCCAGCGGCCACCCCCGCCAAAGCCGCCGCCATGGTCATTGTGGCAGCGAGTGTGAGCGCCGCTATCGTTATCCGTCTCACCGTGATCCTCCTCCGGTCAGCCCTGACGGGACTGCACGCGAAATAGGACTGGCATGCTGCGGTGAGAGCGCCCGTAGGCCAGCTAGACCTAATCCCTATCAGCTAAAACGGAGCCGGGACGGCTGTGGTTCACCGGCTGGATGGGATGACGAAAGGGGAGCTTCAACACCATGCGAGAACGAGCAGGTTAAATGGCAAGCTGGGCGCGAGGCCGGTGTTCCCGCGACCATGGCCGGAAGTGCTCGCTCGCGGAATCCGGCGACCGCCATGTCAACGATGCGGTCGTGACCCCAGCGCATCAGCGGGTAGGCGACATGTGCCGCCGCCCGCAGCGGCGCGCTGTGCATCCGCAGCGACCAGGCCACATCGGCGCGCGTACCGCCGGCCGCCGCCGCCAGCTGCAACGACGCCTGCCCGCGGAGGTCCCCGCCGATCGCAGCCTCGACCAGCCGAGGCCGGTCGCACCGCTGCAGCTGGACGGCGAGCCGCAGCCGGTAGGGCACCGGCGGGACGACCGTGCCGTGCAAGACGTTGCCGTCCACCAGCCCGTCATCATCGGCAGTAAAGCTGGCGAGCCAGACCCACCACGACTCGAACAGGTCGAACCGCTCGATGATCGCCCACAGCTGAGGCGGGGTGACCGGGAACCAGAACGACGCCTGGTACTCGACCTGGTTCACCGCCGCCGCCCGCGCCGCGGGCGGTTCCGTAGACCACGCATCAGAGCGTCTCCTTCATCGCGGCAGGACAAAACCACCTACCCTTTCATCACGCAGCGCGCGGCTCCGCCGTTCACTGTGTGCTGACCCGGGATGAAGTGACGCGCAGGTGCGTGCCGGCGCGGGCACGATGCGACAGGGGGACGATGAGTACCGAGCTCGAGCTAGCCGGCTGGCGGCGGATGACCAGCGAGCTGTACGCGGCGGTGCGGGCCGAGGAGGACCCGCAGCGGGCGCACGCGCTGTGGCGCCGCGGCCGGGATGAGCTGTTCCGGTTCCATCCGCAGAGCCCGCTGCCGCAAGGTGACCCGCTGCGCGGGACGGGCCTGCCGTACTGGCCATATGATCCTGGACTCCGCTTTGAGCTGCCCTTGCTGGCCGCTGGAGAAGAGCTGTCGCTGTCCATTCCGGCCACCGAGGGCGCGATCCCGATGCGCCGCGTGGGCCGCGTACACCTGCCGTCGCCGCTGGATGCGGTCATCGACGTGTGGTGGCTGCGGGAGTACGCGGGCGGCCTGTTCGTGCCGCTGCGCGACGGCACCGCAGGCCGGTCGAGTTACGGCGGCGGGCGGTACGCGCTGGATACTGCCAAGGGCGCCGACCTCGGCGGCGGGGCTGGGCACCTGGTCATCGACCTGAACTTCCTCTACCACCCGTCGTGCCGGTACAGCGACGCCTGGCAGTGCCCGCTGGCCCCGCCCGGGAACACCATCAGCGTTCCGGTCAGCGCCGGCGAGTGCCTGCCGCGATGATGTGCGTCAGGCTCGCAGCTGCGGGTCAGGTAGCCGGGGAGGAAAGGATGCCAGAACTCAGCGAAGTGATCCGCTAGCGGTGGCATTTTTGGTCTAGCTGCAGGTCAGACCCCTATCCGTTGGGTCCTAATGATAGTTGGGACTACTGGCAGCCCGAACCGGGGACGGCCCCGGCACGTGTATCAGGGTGAGACCGTGGGGGGATCGCCGCTTGCCTTGGCGCGTTGCCTAGGCGCGGACGCTGGCTGCCCCCTCATCACTTCGGGGGAGGGGAGCACAGTGCCTCGGTACTTTGCTGCAATTCTGACCAGCATGCTGGGCCTGGGTCTGGTGACTACGGCGTGCAGCAGCACATCCAGCTCAGCGACTTCGGCTCCAAGCACCGCACCGGCCTCAAGCGCGCGGCCGTCCGCAGCGGCGGCCGTGTCCTTCCTCGGCCAGCTCCGCGCCGGGTCGCAGATCGCCTCGACGGTTCCGGCTAATGGCGACGTGAACCCGTACGGGGTCGCCGCCGTGCCGGCCTCGGCCGGCCAGCTGACGGCGGGCAACATCCTGGTGAGCAACTACAACGACAAGGCCAACGTGCAGGGCACAGGCACCACCATCGTCCAGGTGTCCCCGGCCGGGCGGACGACCCTGTTCGCCGACGTGGCCAAGCTGCCGACCGGAATGGCCTGCCCGGGCGGCATCGGCCTGACCACGGCGCTTGGCATCCTGCCCGGCGGCTGGGTGATCGTCGGGAGCCTGCCCACCACGAGCGGCGCGCTGCCCGGCCTGGACCCGGCCGGGTGCCTGATCGTGCTGAACGACCAGGGCACCCCGGTCCAGACCATCACGGGCCAGAACATCGTCGGCCCCTGGGACCTGGCCGTGACGTCGACCGCGACGTCAGCGCAGGTGTTCGTGTCCAACGCCCTGGGCGGCAACACCAGCACCAGCAACCGGACCCCGGTGACCGGTAACTGTACGGTGGTGCGCCTCGACTTCGACCTCAGCTCCGCCGCACCGCCGATGCTCACCGGCACAACGGTCGTCGGCAGCGGCTACCCGTGGCAGGCCAACAAGGCCGCGGTCGTCCTCGCGCCTACCGGCCTGACGCTGGGGCACAACGGGACGCTGTACGTGGCCGACACGCAGACCAACACGATCTCGGCCATCCCGCAGGCGACCACCCGGACCACCGCCCAGGCGGCCACGGCCGGGCTGCTGTCCGCCGGCGGAGCCCTGGATGCTCCGCTGGGCATGACCCTGGCACCCAACGGGAACCTGATCGTGGTGAACGGGAACAACGGCAACGCCGTCGAGATCACCCCGGCCGGACACCAGCTCACCACCAGAACACTGGTCAAGAACGGCGCGGGTGACCTGTTCGGCATCATCACCACGCCGGACGGCATCGTCGCGGTGAACGACGGGACCAACGCGCTGGAACTGTTCCGCAGCTAAAGGACGGCAGCGGCGCGGATCGGTCACGCACGCCCGCGGTTTGTGCATGCCGCCGGCTTGGCCGGGTAGCCTCGGCACGGCGAATTTCGGCCACTCCAGGCGGTGGCATCCGGCGCCGGCGGCGGTCCTGCCGCTGCTTGATTGTGGAAGGATCGGGCGGGTGACTGAGGAGGAAACGCGCCAGCCGTCGTACGCGACCGGCAGCGCGGCGGAAGTGGCGGGCTGGTCACATAGGCACCGTGACGTATCCGGCGGCTGGCTCCGGCCTACCGTGTTCGGTGCGGTAGACGGCCTGGTCACCAACGCATCGCTGATTTCCGGGCTCGGCGGCGGCGGCGCGGCCGCGCACACCGTCGTGCTGACCGGCGTGGCGGCGCTGGTCGCGGGGGCGTTCTCGATGGGGACCGGAGAGTACATCTCGGTGACCAACCAGAACGAGCTGGTGCACTCCGAGGTCGCCCTGGAGCGCCAGATGCTCGCCCGGTTCCCGGCCGCTGAACGCGACGAGCTGGCCGGCTATTTCCGCCAGTACGGTGCTGATGCCGACACGGCGACCCGGATGGCCGCCGCAGTGTCCACTGACCCCGGCACTGCCCTGCGGATCCACACCCGCGAGGAACTGGGCATCGACCCCGACGAACTGCCCTCCCCCATCCTGGCGGGCGTCGCGTCCCTGCTCGCCTTCTCCCTCGGCGCGCTCATCCCGCTGCTGCCCTACCTCCTCGGCCTTTCCCAGCTGGCCGCCACCCTCATCATCACGGCCGTGACCCTGATCACCGGCGGCATGGTCGTCGGCAAGATCACCGGCCGACCGGTCCTGCAGTCGGGTCTGCGCCAGCTCATGCTGGGCGGCCTGGCTGTCGCGGTGACCTTCAGTGTCGGGTACCTCATCGGCGGCCACACGGCTTGACGAGGCTAAGGGCGAGCGGCTGAACCGTTCTGCTGGCATCTTCGTGTCCTGTCATAGGACCACCACTTCGTCACCCTCGCGGGGGCAGCTGTATGACTCTGGGCTGGGATAACCCCACCGCAGATCCCACCACCACTGTCCTGCTCCGGCACGGCGATACCCGGCTATCACCTGAACACCGCTTCAGCGGGCTGCGCGACCTCCCGCTGAGCGCCGACGGCACCCGGCAGGCCAAGGCGGCCGCCGGCCGCCTCGCCAGCGGCGCCCCGATCGACGCCGTGGTCAGCTCGCCGTTGCAGCGCGCTGTCGCCACCGCCGCGATCGCGGCCGGCGAACTGGGCTTGACCGCGGCCATCGATGATGATCTCCGTGAAACCGACTTCGGTGACTGGGATGGCTTCACCCTGGAAGAAATCCAGCAGCGGTGGCCCGCTGCCGCGGCCGCCTGGCGGCGCGACCCCGAACAGGCACCGCCGGGCGGGGAGAGCTTCGCCGACACCTCACGCCGGGTAAACCGGGCCTGTGACCGGCTGCTGCGGGATCACGGCGGCCAGACCGTCCTGGTGGTCAGTCACGTTACCCCGATAAAGATCATGCTGTGCCGGGCTCTCGGCGTCCCGCTCAGCACCCTCTACCGGCTGTATCTCGGTTCCGCCTGCATCAACGAGATCCAGTGGCACGGCCATGGATTTGCCGCCGTCCATCGCGTCAATGACACCAGCCACCTTCCGTGACTCACCGGGCCCGTCTTGTCCCGTCGCGAGCGCCGGTCCGCGACCTGCGGGCCGGGCTGCGGCTCGCTGGCCTGGCTAGCGACCTGCGGTCCGGGCCGATGCCGTCTGGGCCGGGGCCGTGCTGAAGGTGTTGAGGAACTGATTGCGGAAGGCGTCCATGGGCTCGAGCGGAGCGCCGGGATCAGGCAGCAGCCCGTTCTGCCAGTGCCAGGAGGACATCTGCTTGAGCACCGAAGGGGCGCGGGTGACGATCGAGACCGGCACCTCGTGAGTGGCCCCGGGGCCGGAGACGGCGGTGTGGGGCTGGTGGTCGCCCATAAAGATGAGCACGAGGTTCGGGTCGTTCAGCTCGGTGACCCATGAAGTGAGGGCCTTCAGCGAGTATTGGATCGACTGCCCGTAGAACTGTTTCACGGTGTTTCCGTTGCGCCAGACCGTGGCCGCGGATTCGCTCTGCGCGGGCTGCGGGTCGAATACCGAGCCGTTGCCGACCTTGTTCCAGGGCACCATGGTCGGCAGCGGGGCCCAGGGAATGTGCGAGGAGGTCGTGTCGATCTCGGCCATCACGGGCTTGTGGCCAGGTGTGAGTTCGTTCCGCTGGAACGCGGCCAAGGTGTACTGGTCGGGCATTTCGGAGTAGCTGAAGCTTGGGCCGCGGTAGCCGACGTTGGACCGGTTGTAGAGCTGGTCGTAGTGGTAAAAGGCCGTGCCGGGATTCCAGTTCGGGCCGTCAGTCGGGTCGTCGGCGACCGTGTGCCACCCGGCCTTGTCGAAAGCGTCGCTGAGGGTGAACCGCTGGCTGGCGATGAGCTCGTTATACCGCTGCTGGCTGTCGACCCACAGCCCCGACTGCAGGGTGGAGTGGGCGAGCCAGCTGATGCCGCCGTAGGTCGGGGAGGTGAGCCAGGCGCTCTGCGTGGACCAGCCGGCGCTGGGTCAGCATGCCGTTTTGCTGGCGCAGGACGGCGTCGATGCCCGGCGAGAAGCTCGAACCCTGGACGGCGACCTGCCCGTAGCTTTCGACGAAGACGATGAGGACGTCCTTGCCGCGCAATCCGGTCAGCAGGTCCGAAGCGGGGATGCTGGCCTCGGGGTCGGCGCTGCGGGTGGCCGCCGTGAAAACACGCGGGTCGCTGAGCCCGGCCTGGTAGGCCTGCACCTGCGAGACGGCCAGTGCGGTCGCGCTGGTCGAGGCGACCGGAAACCCCGGGCTGAACTGCAGTGACAGGCCCGCGGACAGCCCCCAGAGGGCGGTGAGAGCAGCAAGGCCGCGAACGGTGCCGCGGCGGTGACGGGCGGCCACAGCGGTGAGGTGAATCGTTGCCGCGGTGATTACGACGACGAGCAGGGCGATACCGATCCAGATGGCGACGAGCACGACGTTTGTGAACGTGGTGCCGATAGCGTCGCGTACCACGCCCACGGCAGGCCTGACGCTGCTCCAGTCGCTCTCCGGGTTGAACGCCCGATCGACCGTTCCATACATCACCATGTTGAGGATCTTGTCGAACGTGAGCAGGCTGAAGAGGATTCCGGCGATAGTGGCCACGATCCGCCGTGGCCAGGGCGGCAGCACCAGCGCGACAGCAACCAAGACCAGCACTTCCACTGGGATGCGGACAAAAGCGACGAGGCCGAACTGCCAGGTACGGTCGGGCGCCAAGAGGTCGAACCACACGATCACGAGCGCAAGCCCGGTGACGGCGATCCGCACGGCCCGGCGGGTGCGCGGGCCGGCGCCGGTGCGGTACAGCCAGATCACGTTGCGGCCGAACGACTCGGCCAGCAGCAGCAATGCGGCGGCGACCGCGATCATTCCGGTGCGGCGGTCGACCACTCCGGATGCGGCGACGGTGAGCACGATGCCCTGGACCGCGGCCACGACCTTGCCCCAGTACCGGGGCGGCAACGGCGCGGCCAGCCACGGCATCAGCCAGCCCGCTAGCAGCAGCGCGTAGCGGGCGGCGCCGATGACCAGCACCCAGCTGCCGTAGTCCCGGGACACGGCGATGCTGAGCAGCAGGATGAGGAAGGCGTCGACCTCGCCGTCGATGCGGGCGCCCAGCGGGGTGGCGGTGCCGGTCCGGCGCGCCACCTGCCCGTCCACCGCGTCGAGGGCCAGCGCGATGCTGGACAGGGTGACCAGCGCGGTGACCGCCAGCGGCCGGCTGAACGAGTCGGCAACCAGGCCCGCGACCCCGGCGATCAGCAGCGCCCGGGTCAGGGTGACCCAGTCCGCCGGGTAGTATCGCCGGCTGGTCGCTGCGCATGCGGGCGGTGACCAGCAGCGCGGTCGCCGCCGAACCGGTGGCCAGCCCGGCGATCCAGCCGGCGACGCCGAGACCAGCCGTGGCGGACACGACGCCGAGCAGGGCGGCTGTGGCGAGCATCCCCAGGATCGTCGCGAGCCGGATCGTCAGGCAGCGCGCCTTTGCCCGCGAGCCGGATCGTAAGCGGCGCGCCTTCGTCCGCAGGCTGAATGGTACGCACCGCGCCTCCGTCTCCGTAGCCATCTGCCGTCATCCCTTATAGGGACAACGGGTCCGCGGTCACGCTGGTTCACCGCGACCGGCCGCGGGCCCGCTATGCTGCCGCAGCCGGACGGTTGAACTATTTGTCCAGCCGGCCCGTGTAACCGGTGTGGCGTTCCTGCACTCAGTTCCGGCCGGGATCGGTCCGGCCGTCCGTCGCTTCGGCCCGTCGTTGCTGCGTCTGGCCGCCGGCGTCACCGTGCTGTGGTTTCTCGTGCGGCAGGTGGGCGCGGCGCCGTTCGAGGACGGGCTGCGCGCGGTCACCTGGCAGGCGGTCGTGGCCGCCGTCACGCTCACTGCCCTGACCACGGTGTGTTCGGCCTGGCGGTGGCGGGTCGTCGCCCGGGCACTCGGCGCCGACATCGGCCTGCCCGGCGCGACCGGTGCCTACTACCGTTCCCTGTTCCTCAACTCCGTGCTCCCCGGCGGGATTCTCGGCGACGTGCACCGGGCGGTCACGCACGGCCGGCGCGCTGGAGACGTCGCGCGGGGGGTGCGCGCGGTGGCGTGGGAACGGCTGTGCGGTCAGGTCATCCAGGCCGTGGTGACCGCCGTCGTGCTGCTGACCCTGCCCTCGCCGGTTCGGCCCGCGCTGCCCTACGTTCTGGCGGGCATCGCGGGCGTAGCCGGGTGTGCTGCGCTGGTCGTGGGTGTCGCCGCTCGCCGCGGCCGGTCGCGGCCGGCCCGCGCCGCCCGGGCCGTTGCCGCTGACCTGCGTCGCGGCCTGCTGGTCCCGGGCGTGTGGCCGCAGCTCACGCTGGCCTCGCTGCTGGTCGTCGCCGGGCACACGGCCACGTTCGTCATCGCGGCCCGGGTCGCCGGCTGCACCGCACCCCTGGGCGAACTGATCGCGCTGCTGATGGTCGTCCAGATTGCAGCAGGGATCCCCTTGAGTGTCGGCGGGTGGGGGCCACGGGAGGGTGCTGCCGCCTGGGCCTTCGCCGCAGCCGGGCTCGGCGCGGCTAACGGGGTCACGGTCGCCACCCTCTATGCGGTGCTCATGCTGGCCGCGGTTGCCCCGGGCGCGGGCCTGCTGCTGGGGGACGCCGTTCGCCGCCGTCGCGGCCGGGGACACTCGGGCGAGTCGAGAGGACCTGATCCGGCGCCGCGGACGAGGGAGGCCGTTCGTGGCTTACCGGCCGTTACCCGGTCGACCGGCCTCGGCGCGCGGCGCTCGCCGACGCGCCGACGGCGGGCGCTAGCCGGGCGAGCGGCCCACGAAATCAAGCTGGTGGGCGATGTAGACCAGCTCACCCGCAGCCAGTTGCCGGCCGCGCACGGCCAGCCAGTCGGCCAGGTCCGCCGGTTCCACCCGATCCTGGCGACTCCGCAACGCGTTCTGGATCGTGTTAAGGATGCTGCGCAGGAAGTAAGCCTCATCGCCCGGGTAGTTCCCATCCGGGCCGGCGCTTACGACCCAGTCCGACGACCCCGCCGCCAGCGCGGGCGCCCCCGCAGCCCGCAGATAGTGGAACAGGCGGCGGCCCGTTCGGCTATCCCCGGCCGGTCGGCCGTAGCGAACGCGCTCATCCATGTCGCGGTGGTAGGCCTGCATGACCTGGTCGTCGTGGGGGTGGCCGGGCGCGAAGATGCTCTCGCCGTCGTAATTGATCGTGAACCAGTAGACGCCGCCGGGGACCAGCAACCGCAACAATCCGGGCAGGACGGCCGGCACGTCCACCAGGTCCAGCACGGCGTTGGCGATCAGCACATCGGCCAGCGCCCCGTGAGCGGCCTCCAGGTACCTGCCGAGCTCGGCGTGCACCAGGCGCACCCGCAGATCACCCACCTGCAGCCCATCCGGCAGCAGGTCGCTGCGCAGGCCCCGCGCGGCCGCCCAATCGCGCAGCCACCGGCGAGAATCATCCAGCAGCTGCCGATCCGCATCCAGCAGGATGTACTCGCCGGTGCCGACCACGCCCCAGTCCATCAGACGGGCCACCATCGTCCCCAGGCCGGCGCCGACCTCCAGCACCTGCGGCGCACCCGCGGGCATGAGGCGGCGCAACTCGGCCAGCACATGCCGGTTAAGCGCCCGGTCATCCACGGTCGTCTTCGCGGCCAGGTAGCGGGCATAGCCGGAGGTCATCGACGCTTCATCGGAGCAAGTCATTGCTTCTCGGCTACCATCGCGAACTTGCGCACCCGCCCGCTGCCGAGCCAGTCACTCCACAGCTGATGGGCCGTGATCAGCTCGGCGGTGGCCTGCTTCCCGATCTGGCCGGCGATCTGAGGTGAATCAGCTCGGTAACAGCGAAGCAGCGCCGTCGCTATCGCGTGATGGGAGGAGCTGTGCTCCTGCCGCCAGGTCACGGCCAACCCCGCGTTGCGCAGCACGCCCGTCAATTCCGCCAACTCGATGGGCCAGACCGTATCGGCGCCGGGCATCCGCGCCCGCTCCTGCTGGGTGAGCGGCCGGCCTTCCTCGACCGTGAAAGCGAAACGCCCGCCCGGCTCCAGCACGCGCGCCACCTCACCCACCAAGGCATCCTTGTCGGGGAAGGCCAGCATCGTCTCCAGCAGGAATACCACCTCGAAGCGGCCCTCGGGCAGAGGCGGGAGGTGAGCTTGCTCGAAGCGGCAGGGAAGATTCCCGGCCAGCTGCTGGGCGGTGGCCAGTGCGCTGGCGGAGTGATCGACACCCAGGTAGTGGCATCCCGACTCCGCCGTGATCATCCGGCCGGGGCCGGCCACCCCGCAGCACAGGTCGAGCACCGAGACGCCGGGGCCGACCCGGGCCTGGTGAGCCAGCCTCCGGACCTCGGCCGCCCGCATGAAGCTCTCCTGGCCTACGTACTCGCCCGCGGGGTAGGCGGTCGCCCGGGCCCGCTCTAGCGCCGTCAAGAATGGTGCTCGTTGATCCTGTCTCACGTCAGATCCCGTGCGGTGTCCGGAACGGCGGGTGCCACCCGGCCCGGCAGAGCTACCTGCCGTGCCGCGCCGCGCCCGTGTCGAGCGGACGCCGGTCGTCTCGGGTCGAACCGCGTCCGCCGCTTCCACGTATTACCTTGTGTCAGGTATGACGGATCGGCGGCGGGTGTGGTTCAGCTCGGCCGCAAGGGGAGGCTGGCTCGGTGCGGCAGGCGCTCTGGAGGGCCGGAACATCGTGCGGGTCCACGTAGTAGTCCCCGAGGGGTTCGACAATCCCGGCCAGCCTACCGGCGGCAACATCTATGACCGGCGGGTCTGCGCCGGACTGGCCGAGGCCGGCTGGGAGGTGCTGGTCGCGACCGTCGCCGGGGCGTGGCCGGTACCCGGTTCGGGCGCCCGCGCCGACCTGGCCCGCATCGTTTCCGCCATCCCCGACGGTGAGACCGTCCTGATCGACGGGCTCATCGCCTCGCCGACCGCCGCGCAGCTGCTGCCACACACCGGGCGGATACGAATGACAGTGCTGCTGCACATGCCACTGGCCACCGCCGTCGACACACACCATGATGCCAGCGCGGAGCGCTCCGAACGGGCCGTGCTCCGCGCGGCCGCAGGCGTGGTCGTTACCAGCGAATGGACCCGCCGGCAGGTCCTGACCCGATACGCGATCCCGGCCTGCCGGGTGCACGTCGCCCGGCCGGGCGTCGATCGGGTCGCTGCCCCGGCCCGGCCCGTCCGCGGCCACCTGATCTGCGTCGGAGTCCTCGGCCGCCACAAGGGGCAGGACCTCCTCGTCGAGGCACTCGCCGACCTCGCTGACCGGGACTGGCACTGCGTGCTGGCCGGATCGCTCGACCGCGACCCGGACTTCGTCGAACAATTGCAGACCCGTATCACGCGCCTCGGCTATGGCCACCGCGTCCGGCTCAGCGGCGTCCTGACCGGCGCGGCGCTCAGCCACGCGTATACCACCGCCGACCTGCTCGTCGCGCCGTCCCGCTCGGAGACCTACGGCATGACCGTCACCGAAGCGCTCGCCCACGGCCTGCCCGTCATAGCTGCCGCCGTCGGCGGGCTGCCCGAAGCGCTCGGCTCCACCGCCGATGGCACCCGCCCCGGCCAACTGATCCCTCCCGGCGATCCGGCTGCCCTCGCCGCCGCGCTCGCCGACTGGCTGGGCGACGAGCGCCACCGACACCGGCTACGGGCCGCCGCACGACAGCGGCGGTCGACCCTGCGCGGCTGGGAACAGACCACGCAGGAGATAGCTAACGCACTGACCGCCTACGGGCGCAGTAAGCCTGTGCCGCCCGTAGTGAACAACCACCCTGGAGAGACCAGCGGTCGGGCTTGAACCACCCGCGCCGAGCAGGCCCTCGGGTGAGCCCTTCCGGTGCCAGCGATCAGGATGAAGGAGAAGTCCGCCCGATGACATTCAGAACCGAGAGCCGCATCACCATCGCCAGCAGCGTCCGTGAGGTGTGGGCGTATGTCTGTGACGTCGGACGCTGGCCGGAGTGGGCGCCGACGGTTCTCGAAGGCCGGGTCCGCGGAGGAGGTCCGCTTCAGCCCGGCTCGCGGGTGGAGCAGCGGGCGAAGCTGATGCTCGGGCTGAGTCGCGGCCGGAGCCAGGAGGTGACCGTTGTCGAGGCGCCCCGCTCCGTGGCGTTCGCCGGGCCAATGGGTACTTCCGCGGCGCGCTGGGGAATGGAACTCGAGCCGGTGGACGACAAGCAGACCGACGCCATGATGTGGATTGAGGTCGACCTCGCGGGCATCATGCGCGCGGTCCCCGGCCGCATGCTCCAAGGCAGAATTCAGCGCGTAAGCGATATTGAGATGGTGGCGATCAAGGCTGCTGTCGAGTCCGATACGCGGGCAGGGCGCAGAGTCCTAGGTGGGGTGGTGCGGTTCTAGCGCGACGCAACTGAGATCGAGGAGCACACCGTGACCCAGATCGACCGTACTCGAGAGCACCTGATCGAGACATACCGCAAGAAGGCAAAGCACTACGACGTCACCTCCCGGCTCTACCCCGCGCCCGGCTACCCCCAGCGGACACAACGCCTCCGGGCCGTGCGAGCGCTCGGCCTTCGCGCGGGTGACACCGTGATCGACATGGCATGCGGCACAGGTCTGAACTTCCCGCTGCTTGAGAGGGTGGTCGGTCCTGACGGCCGGATCGTCGGCGTCGATCTGACCGACGCGATGCTCGCCCGCGCCCAGGACCGGATAGAGACGAACGGCTGGAGCAATATCAGCCTCGTGCAGGCCGACGCGGCCGACTTCGACTTCCCAGCCGAGGTCGACGCGATCCTGTCCACGTACGCCCTGTCGCAGGTGCCCGAGTGCGCAGAGGTCATCGCCCACGGCGCCGCGGCCCTCTCCGGAGGCGGGCGCTGGGCTCGTGCTGGATCTCAAGGTTCCCGGCAACACGCCTGGGTGGATAGCGCAGCTCGGAACCGCAATCGTGCGGCCTTTCGCCTCCATAGATGAGTGGACCATGCGCCGTCCGTGGGAGGCGATTCGCGCAGCCATGCAGGAAGAACTGGCCGATCTCTCCTGGACCGAGTTGTTCTTCGGAACCGCATTCCTCGCTGCCGGGTCCCGCGGCCGATCTGTGTCTACGGACACCGACAGTCGCGTCCGGTCGGTCTAGGCTGACAGGGCCACCCGGCCGGGGTCGGAGAGGACCCTGCGAAGTTCTTTGCGGGAGCTGATGTCGAGCTTGGCGAACACCTTGTGCAGGTGCCACTCGACGGTGCGCGGGCTGATGAACAGCTGGGTGCTGATCTCGGGGTTCGTACGCCCATTACCAGCGAGCCTGGCGATCTCCGCCTCCTGAGGCGTGAGTTCAACGGCTGTCCCGTTGGTGCGCTTGCGCATGGTCTCCCCGGTGGCCAGCAACTCCCGCCTGGCGCGCTCGGCAAAGCCCTCGATACCCATCGCGATCAGCATTTCGTAGGCGTCCCGGAGCTCCTCGCGTGCGTCCATGCGACGGTTCTCGCGCCGAAGCCACTCGCCGTAGAGCAGATGCGCGCGGGCCAACTCCGCGCGTACACGGGTTCGGGCGAGCCGCTCGATGGCCTCGCGGTATAGCCGCTCGGCGGACTCGCCCTCGCTCAGGAGCGCCCGTGAGCGCGCCTGGATCCCTAGCGCCCAGTCGGTGCCAGCGGCATTGGTTCTCTTCGACAAGAGCCGCAGGGCACTGGCGCCCCGCTCAGGCTGCCCGGTCCGGGCGGCTGCCTCGATCAGCTCGGCCATCGACCAGCTGGCCAACCCCAGCTCGCCTGGGTATTCGCTGCCCTTTTCGGCCGCGGTCAGCGCCTCGTCATAACGGCCCAAGCCGTTGTTGAGCATCGCCGTCGCCCAGTAGGCGGCGGTCAGCCACTGTCCCTCTCCGCGTGCCACCATCTCTGCGGTGGTGGCCGCGATCAGCTGGCGGGCTTCGGTTTCCCGGCCACGCCAGGCCGCGAGCAGCAAGGGGCCGTAAGGCCCTACTGGGTTGCTCGTCGCCCGAGCGACGGCCTCGGCCTCTAGGGCCATCGAGTCGGCCATCGCGAACTCGCCGGCCAGTAGCTGAATCGTCATGCCTAGGAGCAGGGCGACCGGGAGCACGGCCAGCGCACCGGCTTCGCGAGCGAGCTCGGTCAGCCGGGTCGAGAGCGCGTGCCAGCTGTCGTCGTCCCAGACATCATTGGCCATCTGGCACGCGAGCGGCATCCACCGTAGTCCCTCCTCGCTGGAGACCTCCTCGGCGCGGAATGCGCTCAGCGCCTTCATGAGGATCGGGGCGCCCGCGGCATATCCCTCGCTGGTCACTGCGGCCAGTCCGTCCAGCAGCAGATCACAAGCACGCGGCGGCTGCGATTCCGCCCGCGCCGCACGTGCGGCCTCGGCCACCTCCAGCATTCGGCCGCGCGGGGCCATGCGGCCGGCGGTCCGGGCCGCGGCGAACACGTGGCCGTACGTCTCGCGCGCCAGCCCAGGGTGGCGCGGTTCGAGCCGCCTGGCCGCCTTGAGCAACAGCAGCGGAGCGTCGCGGCCACGGCCGGGGTCCGCCACTATCTGGGCACGCAGCAGCTCCGCACGCGCGCGGCCCACCTCGTCTAGTGGTCCGGCCTGCGCCATGGCCAGCAACCGCCGCGCCGCGGTCGGCGCGCCGGCCTGGTGCTTGCTCTGCGCCGCGACCAGCGCACGCTGGGCCCGGCGGTCCGGGGCGGGCGTCAGTTCTGCGGCCCGGTCGAGAAAGGTGGCGGCGGTGGCCAGGCCGCCGTGGGCCCGCGCCCGGTCGGCCGAGCGCTCGAGCTCGGCGGCTACGCTCTCGTCGAGCCCGGGCGTCGCGTGCCCAAGGTGCCAGGCGCGGCGATCGGGATCAACGTCGGGGTCGATGACCTCCGCCAGGGCGCGGTGGACGCGCTGTCGCTCCTCCGGCGAGGCCGCCCGGTAAACCGCAGCGCGGGTGAGCGGATGACGGAACCGCACCAGCCCGTCGGCCTCGATCAGCCCGGCCGCGGCCGCGGGTGCCGCGGCTGCGGTCTCTACGCCGAGTTGACCAGCGGCACGCCACACCAGAACCGGGTCGGCGATCGGCTCGGCCGCGGCGACCAGTAGCAGCAGCCGCGTCGCCGACGGCAACGGTGCCAGCCGTCGGCGGCAGCCTTCCTCGATCTGGACCGGCATGGCCGCAGGGCCGGGCAACCCGAACCCGCCCGCCAGCTCCTCGGGCGTCAGTCCGCGCGCCAGCTCCAGCAACGCCCGCGGGTTGCCCCGCGTCTCGGCCACGATCCGGTCGCGCACCCGCGCATCGAGCGGACCTGCGACGACCGAGTCCAATAGAGCCTGTGCATCGCCATCAGCCAGCCCGCGGATCGCGAGTTCCGCCAGTCCCGTCAGGTTCTCCTTGTTGCCGGGCTGGCGCACTGCGAAGACAATCGCGATTGGCTCGGTGACCAGACGGCGCGCCACAAACGCGAGGGCCTGCGTCGAGGCGGGGTCGAGCCACTGTGCATCGTCTACGACGCAGACCAGCGGCCGCTCCTCGGCCACGCCGGACAGCAAGCTCATGACGGCCAGGGCGACGGCGAAGCGATCTGGCGTGTCCCCGCCCTGCAGGCTGAACGCCGTGCTCATCGCGTCGCGCTGCGGACTGGGAAGGCGTTCGAGCCGATCAAGGAACGGCGCGCAGAGCTGATGCAGCCCGGCGAACGAGAGCTCTGTCTCCGTCTGCGCGCCCGCCGCCCGCGCGATGTGATGACCACGCGCGCGTTCCAGCAGGTATCCCAGCAACGCGGTCTTGCCGGTCCCTGCCTCGCCGCGCAAGACCAGCGCCTGGCCATGACCCGCTCGCACGTTCGCCACCAGCCGATCCAGTGCCTCGCACTCACTTCGCCGGCCACGAATACTGCGCTCGGGTGTCCTTGCGGCGAGCAGTACCGGGGTCCGGTCGGGGCCTGCCCCCCGGCTACCTGGTAGCTAGGTGACTCATTCATGACATGCCGCTCTTTCTGCCGTCCGGCTCCTTGGCCGGCATGTGACGCCGGTCTCTTCCAATCCCGAGCCTGCCTGATGCTTGCTGGCAGGCAAATAGAGTGGCCTTCAATCTCAGGGCTCAGGATCTCCCGCATCCGGCCGCGGCTTATCCCGCACAGGAGGTCCCGGTAGCCGCCCTCGATTGTGGGGTTAACCCGATTGCCGGCGAGTTTGTCGCCCGCCATGATTCACTACATGGACAGCCGGATCCTGATCGTCGACGACAACCCTCGCTTCCGCGCCCTGGCGGCTGAATTGCTTGCCGCGCGCGGCTTCGAGCTAGTTGAAGAGGTTGCGGGCGGGGAGCAGGCGCTGGCCGCTGTGGCCGTCGAGTGCCCGGGCGGCGTACTGCTGGACATCAACCTGCCGGGACTAAACGGGTTTGAGATAGCGGCGTTGCTGGCCGCGGTCTGCCCGCAGACCAGGATCGTGCTGGCCTCTGCCGATTTCCGCTCTATTCCGGCCGAGATCCTGAAGACCTGCCCTGCTGTGGCGTTCGTATCCAAGCAGCAGCTGGCCGTAACCGATCTTCAGGCGCTCTTCGCCGCCTAAGCCTGCAGATATTTGAGCACGGCGAGAACCCGGCGATGCTGGTCCGGTGATTGGTGCAGGCCGAACTTCTCAAAGATGCTTGTCACGTGCCGCTCGACGGCGGCCACGGTGACCACCAATTCGTGCGCAATGCTGGCGTTCGAGCGGCCCTCGGCGATCAGCGCTAGGACCTCCCGCTCGCGCGGCGTCAGGCCGTCGACCGGGCTTGCTATCCGCTTGCGGCCCACCAGGCGGGTGACCACATCAGGATCGAGCGCCGATCCGCCGTCGGCGACGCGTCGCACGGCATCGGTGAATACGGCCAGATCGCCTACTTTTTCCTTCAGCATGTAACCAATGCCCTGAGCGCCGTCAACGACCAGATCGAAAACGTAGCTGTCCTCAAGGAACTGTGACAGGACCAGCACGCCCACCCCCGGCCGGGCCGCACGTATCTCAAGGGCCGCCCGCAGCCCGTCATCAGCATGGTCGGGAGGCATCTGGATGTCGGCCACGACGACGTCCGGGCCGTATGCGCTGGCCATCCGGACTAGGTCACGTGCGTCTGCTGCGGTGCCGACCACGTCGAATCCGCCGTCTTGAAGGACGCGCACAATCCCTTCCCGGACGAATGGCTGGTCCTCGCCGACTATGACACGAATCTGCCGTGGCGCACTCACGGCACCAAATTAGCCTTGCCCGCCGAGGCGCGCGGCAGCGGGATCCGTGCTCGCAGCACTGTCCCGCCATCGGCCGGACTGATGATATCCATGGTTCCGTTAAGCGCGCCGATGCGGTCGCGCAGGCCGGTCAGGCCGCTGCTGTCCGACCGAGCCTGGGTGCCGCCGATCCCGTCATCACGGACTTCGACTGTGCACTGGTCGTCGTCTGCTGCTACTCCTACCCAGGCGCAGCTAGCGCGGGCGTGCTTGATCACGTTGGTGAGCGCCTCGGAGCAGAAGAAATAGACACTTGCCTCAATCGGCCCTGGAAGTCCGTGGCCGGGCAGGTGGAGCTGGACTGGCACGGGGAGCCTGCCGGTCAGGGCGGTGAGGGCAGCCGCCAGGCCACGCTGGGTCAAGATCGCGGGGTGAATTCCCGCCGCGATCTCGCGCAGCTCATTGAGCCCCTGCTGGGCGTCGTCTAGCGCGAGGTCAAGCAGTTCTCGGGCGCGCCGCGGTTCGGATTCCCATTTGTGCCGAGCGAGCTGGAGGCCGATGATGGTGCTGACGAACCGCTGCTGAGCACCGTCGTGCAGGTCTCGGGTGACCCGCCGGCGCTCGGCGTCGGACGCGGTGACCAAACGCGCACGCGACGCCATCAGCTCCTCCGCCGCGCGCTGGCGATCGGTAATGTCGCGGATATGGCCGGTGAACGCGAGCGATCCGGATAGGTCGGTACGGGTGATGGTCAGCTCGACCGGGAACTCGCTCCCATCGGCGCGCATCGCGGTTATCTCAAGCCGCTGGCCTAGGACGTGCGCTTCCCCGGTGGCCAGGTACCGGGCGAAACCGCGCCGGTGGGCCTCGCGCAGCGACGGCGGCACGATCGCTTCCGCCAGTTCCTGGCCGATCATCTCGTCAGCTCGGTGCCCGAAGATGCGTTCGGCCGCGGTGTTGATGTACGTGATGCGGGCTTCGGCGTCGATACTGATGACGCCATCGAGCGCCGCATCGAGAATCGTGCGCTGGCGGGTCTCGCCGGCGGTCAGTTCCGCGGCGCGGGCCTCGGCGACGTCGTGCTCCCGAGCCGCCTGCTCGGTGGCCAGGCGTGTGGTCATGTCCGTGAACGCGACGGCGGTCCCGTACCCTTCTGGCGTCTGGATCGGCACCGCTGTGCAGGCCACCGGAATCATCGAACCGTCCTTGCGAACCCACCAGTCCTCCGCCAGGTAGAGCGGCTCCCCCGTAGCGCGGACCCGGGCCAGCGGACAGTCCTCGATCGGGAAACGTGACCCGTCAGGGCGTTTGTAGTGCACTAGCCAGTGCCCGCTCTGGCCGATGAGCTCGGACGCGTCGCTGAAGCCGAGGGCTTTGACGGCCGCCGTGTTTAGGTAGCTGATCATTCCCTCGGGCGTGAGCACCCAGACCGGCTGGCCCAAGGCCGACAAGATCGCGTCCCGTTCACGAAGCAGATGCTCCGTCCGCCGCCGTCCGCTGACGTCGGTGAACGTAACGACGGCGCCGCGGCCGCCGGGCATATCGATCGGAGCCGACCAGTATTCGACCGGAAACAACGACCCGTCTCGCCGCACGAGACAGTCCTCGGCGTGGACCGTCTGCCCCGTCGTGCGCGGCAGCAACATAGCGCACTCTTCAGCCGGGAAGGCGGTGCCATCCGGGCGCTTGTAGTGAATCGTCTGGTGGCTAGGTTTGCCCAGCAGGTCCGAGACGCCGTCATAGCCGAACGCGGCTAGCGCGGAGGGGTTCGCGAACCGGATCAGCCCGGCCTGGTCAACCACCCAGACCGGCTGGAAGATGCCGTCGAGGATCCCGGCCGCGAACCCGTCGGCGCCCCGTGACGATCCTTCGCTGACGCTCTCGGACGTAGCCCCTCGCTTGGTGATGGTCGACCGGCTAACTCAACGGAGATTCCAGAATCCGACTCTACGGCTCCATGCCTCCCAGAGCCAGAGATCATCAACGGCGGCTCGAAGGTGACTGACGGCATGCTGCTGGCCGCGGCCGAGGCGGTAGCCGAAGCGATTCGCGACTGGTTTCCAGCCGCACGGAAGCCGCATTCTCAGCTTGCGACTTGGCGTGAGACGCGCTGAGAATCAGTGCGCTGGTGCGTCTGCATTGACATGAAGCTCACCGTTCAGACGTTCCTGACCCTCGACGGCGTGATGCAGGCCCCCGGGGGACCCGAGGAAGATCCCAGCGACGCCTTCACGCACGGCGGCTGGCAGGCCCCGTTCCCCGACCCGGCCGTCGGCGAGTTCGTCACCGAGCTCAACGGCCACGCCAGCGCGTTCCTGTTCGGTCGCAGAACCTTCGACATCTTCCGCGGCTACTGGCCTGATCAGACTGACCCCGCCAACCCCATTGCCACGGCGATCAACTCGCTGCCCAAGTACGTGGTGTCCAACTCGCTGAGCGAGGCCGATGCCATGTGGCGCGGCGAGCACCCTGACACCGCTCGCCTCGTGACCGGCGACGTCGTCGCGGCGGTGCAGGCGCTGAAGGACGAACCCGGCGACGAGCTGCAGGTCTGGGGAAGCGGCAACCTGCTCCAGACGCTGTTGCCGCACCAGCTCGTCGACCGCTTCCGCCTGATGACCTTTCCGCTGGTGCTCGGCTCCGGTCGCCGCTTGTTCAACGACGGCATCCTCCCGGCGACGATGCGCCCTGTCGGCCTCACCGTGACCGATCTCGGCATCGTCATCGGCACCTACGAACCAGCCGGTCCGGTTCGCCACGGCAACATGTAACCGGCTGGGGATGGCCGGGTCAGCCCGGCACCCCTCGGCTGGCATCCCCGCGGCGATGACGGACCTGCCCGGCTTGCTCCGCGCCTGTCAGCCGGGTGTGGTCGCGAGGGCTGCCTGCGCCGGGGTGTCTGTGATGCCCAGGCGCAGGTGCTCGATGTGGTAGACGGCCTGATCCAGCAGCGCCGCGACGTGATTGTCATAGAGGGCGTAGACGATGTTCTTGCCTGCGCGGCTGCCGGTGACCAGGCCCAGGTTGCGCAGCAGGCGGAGCTGGTGGGAGACGGCGGACAGCTCCATCCCGGCGGACTCGGCCAGGTCGGTGACCGTGCAGGGGGCCTCCCGCAGCCGGGTGAGGATCATCAGCCTGCTGGGGGTGGCCAGGGCCTGGAGGGTGGTGGCGATCTTCGCGGCCGACGCGGCGTCCAGGCGCGCGGCGGGCGCGAGCTGTTCTTCTCCGGTGGTTTTGTGGCCCATGGACGCAGGTTAGCACGAAGGAACACATGAACAGGTCTTCAAGTTATCCGGTATTGTGGGCGGGGAATGCCGTCCCGCCTGGAGGAGACCGCGGTGCCTGCGAGCCTGCTGGAAACCGCCGCCACCGTACCCGCTGCGGCCGCGGTGCCCGTGCCCGCCTCCCGGCGGATCGGGCTGCGGTCGCTGCCCGAAGTGCGGTGGGCGGCGCTGGCCACCGCACTGTTCGCGGCCGGGCTGGCCGCCCGCCTCGCGCATGCCCCGGGTGCTGTGGCATGGGTGTTCTTCCTGGCCTGCTACGCGGCCGGCGGGTGGGAGCCCGGCCTGGCAGGCCTGCGGGCGCTGCGCGCGAAGACCCTGGACGTGGACCTGCTGATGGTCCTCGCAGCGATCGGCGCGGCAGCGGTCGGGCAGGTCCTGGACGGCGGCCTGCTGATCGTCATCTTCGCCACCTCCGGCGCCCTGGAGGCGGTGGCCACTCACCGCACCGCCCAGGCCGTGCGCGGCCTCCTGGACCTCGCCCCCGAGCGGGCCACCCGGCTCGACGGCACAGGCGGCGAGCAGCTGGTGAACGCGGCGAGCCTGCAGATCGGCGACGTGATCCTCGTACGGCCGGGCGAGCGCATCGGCGCGGACGGGCAGGTGCTGTCCGGCTCGAGCGACGTGGATCAGGCCACCATCACCGGCGAGCCGCTACCGGTCACCAAGAACCCCGGCGACGAGGTGTTCGCCGGCACCGTTAACGGCACCGGCGCGCTGCGGGTACAGGTGGGCCGGTCCGCCTCCGACACCGTGGTCGCCCGGATCGTCGCCATGGTCGAGCAGGCATCGGCGACCAAGGCCACGACGCAGCTGTTCATCGAGAAGGTCGAGCAGCGGTACTCGCTCGCCATGGTCACCGCGACGCTGCTGCTGTTCATGATTCCGCTGACCGCCGGCGCCGCGTTCCAGCCCACCCTGCTGCGCGCGATGACATTCATGATCGTCGCCTCGCCCTGCGCGGTCGTACTCGCCACAATGCCCCCGCTGCTGGCCACGATGGCCAACGCGGGCCGGCACGGCGTCCTGGTCAAGTCCGCGGTCGTAATGGAGCAGCTCGGTGCCACGACCCGGGTCGCGTTCGACAAGACCGGCACCCTGACGGAGGGTACCCCGCGGCTGACCGGGATCACCACCCTTCCCGGCGCCGGCCTGGGCGAACGGGATATCCTCGCGCTGGCCGCGGCCGCCGAGAACCCCTCCCAGCACCCGCTTGGCCGCGCCGTAGTCGCCGCCGCACACGACGCCGGGCTGGCCATCGCCCCCGCGGACCTGTTCACCTCTGCTCCGGGCCGCGGCGTCAGCGCCGTGATCTCCGGCCATCGCGTCGAGATCGGGAGCCCAGTCCACCTGCTCGGCGACCAGCCGGACGCCGAGGCTATCGCCCACGTCACACAACTGGAAAACGGCGGGCAGACCGCCGCCGTGATGCGCGTGGACGGGACTGTGGCCGCGCTGCTGGCCCTCGAGGACCGCACCCGACCGGCCGCCGGGCCGGCCGTCGCCCGGATCACCGAGGTAACCGGCGTCGCCCCGATCCTGCTGACCGGGGATAACCAGCGGGCCGCGACGCGCCTGGCCAGCCAGGTCGGCATCGCCGACGCCCGCGCGGGCCTGCTACCGCAGGACAAGGTCGCTGCCATCGGCGGCCTCCAGGCCCGGGGAGCCCGGGTCCTGCTGGTCGGCGACGGCATCAACGACGCCCCCGCGCTCGCCGCCGCACACACAGGAGTGGCGATGGGCCGCGCCGGATCCGACCTCGCCCTCGACACCGCCGACGCCGTCATCATGCGCGACGACCTGGCCACGGTCCCCGCCATCATCACTTTGTCCCGCCGCGCCCGCCGCGTGATCACCGCGAACCTGGTCATCGCCGCCGTCATCATCACCGCCCTGGTGACCTGGGACCTGGCCGGGCACCTGCCGCTGCCGTTCGGCGTGCTTGGCCACGAGGGATCCACCGTCGTCGTCGGCCTCAACGGCCTGCGGCTGCTCCGCGCCGCCGCCTGGCGCAAAGCCCTGACTGGCAGCACCAGCCCGCACTGACCCAGCCGCGATCAGACCTGCCGCGAGTGAGGAGATCCGGATCGCCCGCCGCGGGGCGAAGGGGCGATAATCTGACCCGCGTGCTCGAATATGTCACGGTGACCCGGTACGTGACCCCGCTGCGCGAGGGCGGGTCGCTGCCCGCCGTCGTCGAGGCGGACAACCTCGGCACCTACGTGATGAAGTTCCGCGGCGCCGGGCAGGGCCCGCTCGCGCTCGTCGCCGAGATCATCGCCGGCGAGCTGGCCCGCCGCCTCGGCCTGCGCACCCCCGAGCTCGTGCTGGCCGAGCTCGATCCGCGGATACCCGGCAGCGAGCCCGATCCGGAGATCCAGGATCTGCTGCGGGCCAGCGAGGGGCTGAACCTCGGGGTCGATTTCCTGCCCGGATCGGCCGGGTTCGACCCGCTGGGCTGGACCGCGGACCGCGATTTCGCCAGCCAGGTGCTGTGGTTCGACGCGCTGGTGCAGAACGTGGACCGCACCTGGCGCAACCCGAACCTGCTGGTCTGGCACCGGAACATCTGGCTCATCGACCACGGCGCCGCACTGTACTTTCATCACAACTGGCCCACGGCCGACCCCAAGCGCCCCTTCGACGCCAGCGACCACGTGCTGCGGGACCGCGCCACGCGCCTGGCCGAGGTACACGCCGCCCTGGCCCCGCAGATTACCGCGGGCCTGCTGCGTGAGGTGACCGCCCTGGTCCCGCCGGAGTGGTTCGGTGAGCGCGGCGCGGACGCCTACGCCGAGCACCTGGCCCAGCGTGCCCCGATCGTGCCGGAGGTGATCCGGCTATGACCGAGATCTTCGAGTACGCACTGATCCGCGTGGTACCCCGGATCGAGCGGGGCGAGGCCATCAACGCCGGGGTGATCGTCTACTCCCAGGCCTACCTGTACCTGTGCGCCCGGATCCAGCTTGAGGAGTCCCGGCTGCTCGCGGTCGACCCGGAGGTAGACCTGGACGCGGTCCGGGCGGCCCTGTCGGCCATCGCGAAGGCCTGCACCGAGGGCCCGCTGGCCGAGCGCCCGCTCGGTGAGCGGTTCCGCTGGCTGACCGCGCCCCGGTCGACGATCGTCCAGCCTGGCCCCGTGCACAGCGGACTGACCACCGACCCGGAGGCCGAGCTGTCCCGGCTGTTCGCGGCCCTGGTCGCGGTGCGCCCGTGACTGGGCATCCTCACCCCGTCGGCCCGGGAGGAACAGCGCAGAACCCCTGAAGGTTTCCTTCACCGTGCCGTCGGCCTTTATACCGGCAATCACGGCGGAGTGACGAGCAGGGCGGTGCCTGACATCGATAGCTATGACGCGACGGTTGAGGAAATCCGGGTGACCGGAGGCCGCCTCCCGATCATGGAACTCAAGTGTGCGTGACCTGCCTGCGGCCGGACGTGGCGATAGCCGGAACGAACCGTGTAGGTCCGCAAGCGAGTGACTGGCATGGCGAGTGACGTTGGGACGTCGGCCAGGCGCGCAACTACGGTGCTGTGGGACATCGACGGCACGCTGGTCCGTTCGGGTGGAGTGGCAGCGCGGGCCTTCCTCGATGCGGTGGCCGAGGTGACAGGCGTCCGGCCGACGGCCGAGAGGCGTGACTACGGGGGCCGGCTCGACCCGGAAATCGCGGACATGCTGCTTGCGGCCGTGGGTTCGAAGACGGCCCGTGTCGGCGACGTCCTGGAAGTGCTCCAGCGGCTGGTCGCCGAGCGCCTCGACGAACTGCGGGCGCAGACCAGCACCTACCCCGGAGTCGATGCTCTGCTGGCCAGGCTGGCGGAGGCAGGTGTCAGGCAGACAGTGGTAACCGGCAACATTGCGGCGATCGCCCGGCACAAGCTTGAGGCCGGGAGCCTGATCCCTCCGATTGCGCCTGACTTCGGCGGATACGGAGACAGCGCCCTGGATCGCACCGCCGTCGCCCGGGTGGCCATCGACCGCCTGGCCGCGGCCGGGTGGCATCCGGGCCTTGACGAAGTGTGGATCGTCGGAGATACGCCACGCGACCTCGCCTGCGCCCGCGCGGTGGGCGTGCACTGCGCGCTCGTGGCCACCGGGCGGAACACCCTCGAGGAGCTGAGCGGCCTGGGTGCAGACATCGTCCTGCCGGATCTCTCCGACCCGCGGCCCCTGCTGAACCTCTGGCGGCTCTGAACCCGCAGCAGCGCCGCAGCGGGCCGCCGGGTCAGCTGACGCGGCGGTAGCGGATGTGGGTGGTCAGCGGTGAGTGAAGCACCTCGGCGGGCTCGAAGCCGAAGGACTCAACCCCGTCGAAGATGCGCTCGCCCGAACCGAGCAGGACGGGCGCGATGTCGAGGGTGAGCTCGTCGATCACGCCGGCGGCCAGCGCCTGCCGGACGGTCGAGGCCCCGCCGGCGATGTCCACCCCGTTACCCCCGGCGGCCTCACAAGCTGCGGAGTAGGCCGCCTCGAAGCCCTCGGTGACGAAGTGGAACGTCGTCCCCCCGTCCATCTGGACCGAAGGACGGCGGTGATGGGTCAGCACAAAAACCGGCGCGTGATACGGCGGTTCGGGGCCCCACCAGCCCGACCAGTCTTCGTCCCAGTCCCCGCGGATCGGGCCGAACATATTCCGTCCCATCACGTACGCGCCCCTGGGGCGCATGAGCCACTCGTTCGCGATCTTGTCAGCGTCGTTGGCCCTCGGGTCGCCGATGTGCCAGCCGTGCAGCTCCCGCCCCCGCCTCCCCAGGGGGTTCTCTCGGCTCTGGTCCGGCCCGGCGACGAAGCCGTCCAGAGAGATCGACATGTGACAGGTGGTGTCCGACACCCTGAGCCCCCAGTGATTGCGACTTACAAGCGGACGTCCTGGCCGAACAGTTCGCGATTGACGGAGCAGCGGCCGGCCTGGCGCGCGTTGCTGATGGCTGCAGTGCTCCGCCGCAGACCACGATAGCTGGCCGTCCGGGCGGGTAGGACCGCCTGCTGATAACCAGGGTGAGACGCCGGCGGTGGCTAGTCGGTGCGTGGCTCGATCCCCATTTCGGCACAGAGTTCTTCGTCAAACACGATGTTCCCGGTGTACTTGCTGGGAGGCTGCTCGCAGATCCACGCGGCTGCGGCGCCCATGTAGCCTGGCTGGAAGTCCAGGTCCGGGTTCTGGGGGTCGTTCTCCGCAAAGATAAAGCCCGGCGTCCGGAGGCCTGCGTTCGGGGACAGTACGTTTACCGCGATGTTCGCGTCCTGCAGCTCCATGGCCAGGCTCTGTGAGTATCGGTCCAGCCCGGTCTTCACCATGCCGTAGAACGACAACGAGCCCGTGGCGGTCTGCTGGTAGGGGCCGGGGCCGGGGAAGGCCGTCACGCGGGAAGAGATATTGATGATGTGGCCGGCGCCGGCCGCCCGCAGGTGCGGCAGTGCCTCCCGGATGAGCAGCAGCGGCCCGCGGAGGTCGATCTGCCAGATGAGGTCCAGGTGCCGCGGCTGGATCGTCTCGATGGAGCCGGGCACCATGATCGCGGCGTTGTTGACCACGATGTCGACTCGCCCGTATTCGGCCACGGTCTGCTGGACGCAGCTTGCGATGCTCTCCGGATCCCGGATGTCGAGCCGTACTGGCAGCGCCCGGCCGCCCCGCTCACGGATGTGGTCCGCCACAGTGTGGATGGTGCCGGGCAGCCGCGGGTCGGTCACCTCAGTTGTGCGGGCCGCTACCGCTACGGCGGCCCCGGCGCCCGCGAGGGCCCGCGCGATGTACTCTCCGATGCCCCGGCTCGCCCCAGTGACGATGGCTACCTTCCCGTCCAGCGCCGTCATCCTGTCCCTACCTTCCATCAACCGCCCATCCCGGCAGATGGGCCACCTTTGTCATGCTAACGATCTGAAATATCGGAAACACAGAGCTTCTCGCAGACGACGACCCAGACCTTCACCACAGCTCTCCGGGACGGCAGGCACCAGCGATGCCTCGATCTGGCCCGGTCACCGATGAAGGCCGTCGACATCGTCCAGGGGCGGCGGCGCAGTCGCACCGAGCTGTACCGTGGGCTGGCGCGCAAGGGACTTACGCTACGCAGCTGATCGTCGAGCACCTGCAGGGTCTTGCCCACTACCGCTTCACCGGCAGCTTCGAGCAGTCGCCGATGAACTCCAGCTCTGGTTCGATGCGGACGGCGCGGACGGGCTCGTGCTGAGCTTCAACAACGGCGCCGCGGGTGTCCACGGATTCATCGAGCACGTCGTCCCGCGCCTACAGGACCGCGGCCTGTTCCGCCGCGACTACATCGGCAGCACCCTGCGCGAGCACCTCGGCCTGCCCATCCCGGGCTGACCGCTAGGCCCGGCTGGTACCCGGATCCGTCGCAACCCACCGCTCTGCAGTCCGCGGTTGCGCTGGGAACGGTATCCACCTGATCCCGCGTTCCGCCGGTCAAGCTGCTGCCTCTTCTACGGGCCCGCGCCAGCCGCTCCCCTCCGCCACCTGCGGCGACTCCGTCCTCCGCACTAGGTGATCCACCCTCACCGGCCGGCTGGATCGTGGTACTTCATGTCGATTTCCTGCCGCAGCGCGTGGAGCGCGTAGTAAATGCGGGACTTGACGGTACCCAGTGGCACGCCGAGGGTTTCGGCGGCCTCGGCGGCCGATGCGCCGCGGAAGTAACACTCGAGCAGCACCTGACGGTGCTCGGTCGACAGCGTTCGTAGCGCGGCTAGCACGACTTGCCGGTCCGCGGTCTGCTGCGCCGTGTCCTCAGCCGCCTGCTCGCGGACCGTGGTTGGGCCTGCGCGCTCGCCCTCCTTCGTTTCGTTGTCGAGCAGGGAACAGTGGGAGACGTGGAAATGAGCATGCACACCCAGGACCGAGGGACGGTCTGAAGGGCGAATGGGGTTGGACATTCACCACCTCCGCGGTGCGTTTGATTAGGCCGCTTTCGCTCGGGTGCGCACGGGAGCATAGCTGCATTCGAGTCCGGTGAATTAGCTCCGAATACGCCTGGACCCGGGGGCTAGCGCCCTAAGGCGAAGCTCATCGGCTTCATCTCGAAGATGATGATCACGTTACGTATGCGGTCGTCGGGTTGCATCCGCATACGCGGATAGTCGTCGCCAGCGACCTGATAGTCGTCGTGATAGCCGACGCCGCCCGCCCGTGGGCTGCGACGAGGCCGGAGCCCAGCGCACGTTCTGGCCCGCCTGCAGGACGAGGCCTAGGTCGGGCCAGGGTAACAGCGGGTCTCTCTGCCACCTGTTCATCCTTTTGGACCGTGGCCGGCGCCATAGCCTCGATTGCGCAACTCGCCGTGGCCCGTCTGCGCGTGAACGCGGTAGGACGCAGGGGCTCGACGCGAAGTCGCGCGCTTCGTCGAAGATGTGTCGCAGGCTGGCGTCGACCAAGTGCGTGTCGGCGTCGAACCTTCGGAAGCGTGGAACGACGCTTGTTGCGAGCCACCGCCAGCGGTCGTCGAAGCGGGTGATCCTCGGCCACTTCCGTGCACGCAGAGCGTACGGGATTCCTCGTGTGAACGAGTAGAGGTAGAACGAGGTGAAGTCGGCGATCTCCTGCCGCACTCCACGCACCTCGAAGCTCGTGGCCGAGCCGATCGCGACGAGCCACGCGGACGAACACGAGAGACGATCGAAGTTGGGTTGCACCAAGGCGCGCTGCTCGTGCTCGAGGAGCTCAACGGTGCCCTCCCAAATGAGGTCATCGGCCCTCTGTCGAGCCTCCGACGGACGCCATCCCGTCCTCCAAGACCCGGCGTCCTTGGTCGATCGCCTCGAAGCCGGCGAGGACAGGTGCATAGTGGCGCTCCGCTTGCAGGAGAGCGCGTAGACGTTCGATCCCGTCTTCGGCGCTGACGTACGCGAGGTGAACCCAGAAAAGGTCGTTGAAGATGGCGTTGTTCGTCGCCCGGATAGTGTTCACATCCTCCGTCAGCAGCAGTTTCGGACGACGCAGGCTGTGCGGAATGTCGACGTAGCCAGTGCGATCGGTGTCCAGGCGGAGCGGGAAGAGGGCGAGCCGGACGTGGTGCGACGCGATGGCGGCCATCGCGGCCCACTTGAAGCAAACGGGCTGGCGCTTGTACATCCAGGCATAGCGTGACGAGATCTCCACGTTGCGGTGGAATGCGCAGCACGGGTCGCTCAGGAAACCGTCGGCCACGGCCTTCCACCCCGCGATCGTGTCCGGCGTTGTGTTCCGGGGGACGAGTTCGAATGGCTCAGCGATGTGCTCGTCGGGGCGGTTAGGTCGACCATCTGGCTGCCCCTCTTGACGACATGGTTCGCCGCTCGCCGACGAGCGGTTCGCCCGGGAAGACCTCCAGTCGCTCACCCTGAAACGCTATGCCCCGGGGCGTGGCCGCCGTAATACTGGTGGTGGATAGCGTCTTGATAGTCGGCCACGCCGGGACTGCCGCCGCGGTGCGCGGGTCTGCCCAGGAATCACCCTGCGACGCGACTAGGGGTGCTGGCCTGGTTGTGCGGGAAGCGCGGGAGCGAGCTGGTTGCGAGAGCTGATGCCGAGCTTGGCGAAGACCTTCCGCAGGTGGTAGGCGATGGTGGCGGGGCTGAGGAACAGCTGGGCGGCGATCTCGGGGTTGGAGAGGCCGCCGCGGGCCAGGCCGGCGATCTGGGCCTCTTGGGGGGTGAGCGTGTCGCGCGCTTCGACGGTGCGCGTGCGGGCTGTCTCACCCGTGGCCGCCAGCTCGCGGCGGGCACGCTCGGCGAACGCCTCCATGCCGGATCCAGTGAACATGTCGTGGGCGGTGCGGAGCTGCGCACGCGCGTCGGCCCGGCGGCGCTCGCGGCGCAGCCACTCCCCGTACAGCAGGTGCGCGCGAGCGAGTTCGGGACGAAAGCGTGTGCGGTTCAACCGGTCGATCGCCTCGCGATAGGAGTCCTCCGCGTCCTCGCGGTCGCTGAGCAGCGCCCGGCAGCGCGCGTATATTCCCAGCCCCCAGTCGGTCTGGCCGATGCTCGTCGCCTCGGCCAGCTGCTCGAGCCCGTCCGCGGCCAGCTGAGTCTGCCCCGTCCTGCTGGCCGCCTCGATCAGCTCAGGGAGCGCCCACATGGACACCCACAGCTCAGGCGCCTGCTCGCTGGCCTGCTGGGCCTCGGCCAGGGCCTTCTCGTAGCGGCCCAGACCGTTGTAGAGGATTCCCGATACCAGTTGGCACCACTGGATCCCCGCGCCCTGCCCGGCAACTCGCGCGTCCTTCCTCACCGCCTCGATAAGCTGGACGGCCTCGGCTTCTGCCCCCCGGAGACCGGCGAGCAATACGGCTGCATACGGGGCGATGCTGGTCCCGGTCGCCTCCGCGATCGCATCAGCCTCTGCGATCAGCGAGGCAGCCGTCGCGACGTCGCCGCGCAAGGCCGCAAGAATACCCAGCGAGTTCAGATAGATCGGGAGCTGGACGAGCAAGCCCGCGTCGCGGACGGACTGGAGTTGCCGGACCAGCGGCGTATACCAGTACTCCTCGTCCCACGTCATGATGGGAGGAATGGTTGCCTGCCAGCCCCATCGCAGTCCTTCCTCGAAGGCGATCTCTTCCTCGGCAAAGACTTGCGCTACCCGCCGCAACATGGGCGCCGCCGCGCCGCGTCCTTCGGTGACCAGGACGGCAAAGCCGTCCAGCAGCAGATCAGACGGACGCGCTGCGCCTGTGGGCGGGCGGGCTGACCTGGCGGCCCGTGACACTTCGTGCAGATCACCTGCGCGCGCGAACTCGCCCGCGAACAGTGCGGCGGACCACGCGTCCAGATAGGTGTGGCGCGCAAGCGCGACATCCAGCGGCTCGAGCTGCCTTGCCGCCCTCAGAAGAAGCGTCGGGGCTCCGCCGCCCCCGCTCGAGGCGAAGGCGATCTGCCCACGCAACAGGTCGACCTGTGCACGCCTCAGCTCGTCCAGCGGCCCGGACCCTCCAACCTCCGCCGTGGCGAGCAGCTCCAGAGCCACATCGAACGCGCCAACCTGCAGATTCGCTCGCGCGGCCGCAAGCGCGCGTTCGGCCCGTCGTGCCGGATCGCGCGTCAGCGCGACCGCGCGCTGCAAAAACGCCGCCGCCGCGGCCACGCCGCCCCGGGCCTGTGCCCGGCCGGCCGACCGCTCGAGCTCCGAGGCGACCTCCTCATCGGGTCCCGGCGCCGCTGCCGCCAGGTGCCATGCCCGCCGGTCAGGGTCGAGTTCGCGATCAGTCACCTCGGCCAGCGCCAGGTGTGCCGCCCGGCGCTCGGCCAGCGTGGCCGACCGGTACACAGCCGAACGCACCAGGGGATGGCCGAACCGCACCTGCGTTCCGATCTCCAGCAACCCGTCCGCTTCGGCGGCAGCCGCGGCCGAGGTCGCAATCCCGAGCCGCTCGGCGGCGTGCCAGACCAGTACGGGGTCGCCGACCGGTTCGGCTGCGGCGACCAGCAGCAGCAAGCGCGTGTCGGCGGGGAGCGCCTCGAGCTCGCGCCGATAGCTCTCCTCGATCCGCGCGGGCACTTCGATCCGTGCTGGCACTTCGATCCACGCTGGCACTGCCCGCGCCCCTACCAGTCCGAATCCGCCCGCCAACTGGGTAGGGCTCAGCCCGCGCGGCAGCTCGAGCAGCGCCAGCGGATTGCCCTTGGTCTCGGCCAGGACGCGATCTTGCACCCGCTTATCCAGCCCAACCCGAACGACCGAGCGCAACAGCGCGCGTGCGTGCTCGTTCTGCAAACCCTGGACCTCGAGCTCTGGAAGCCCCCGAAGGTGCTCACCTGGCTCCCGTGCGGCGAATATCAGCCCAACGCGCTCGGCCAGAAGCCGCCGCGCCACGAACGCCAGCGCCTGCGCGGACGCCTGATCCAGCCACTGCGCGTCATCGACCACACCCAGAAGCGGCCGTTTCTCCGCTGCTTCCGAGAGCAGGGTCAGCGCCGCCAAACCGACCAAGAACCGATCGGGCGTACCCCCGCCGCGCAACCCGAACGCGATCCCGAGCGCGTCGCGCTGCGGAGCCGCAAGCCACTCAAGGCGATCGAGCAGTGGCGCGCACAGCTGGTGAAGGCCAGCGAAGGCCAGCTCCATCTCTGATTCCACTCCGACGGCCCGGATCACCTGCATATCCGGCGCTATCTCAACCGCGTACCCCAGCAGCGCCGACTTGCCCACCCCCGCCTCACCGTGCATCACCAGCGCCCACCCGTGTCCGGATCTCAGATCCTCGACCAGGCGGTCGAGCGCCTCACGCTCCCGCTGGCGTCCCAGCAGCGTCGGCGTCGGCTTGAATCGCGCCTGCATGCCCATCACCGCCCGAACGGAAACCGCAGCGCCACATCCAAACCAACTTAGCTAGAACAGCAGGCAGAAGCGATAGCTACGCCATGCGGCCTGCACCTGCCTGCCGCGTGTATCTAATCGCCGGGATCTGGTGAGACGTCGACCCCGACCGCCGGGCCTGGCATCTGGCCCATGCGGCGTGGCATCCGGCGGGTGGGCCCGCCATCATTTGGATTATGCGTACAACATTTACAGAAGACTTTCTACTATAAATGTGCAAGCGGTAGGATGATTGCGTGAACCGAGCGAGCTATAACTCGCCCCGGCGGCAGCAGGCCGCTGCGGCCACCCGGGAGGCGATCGTCGAAGCGGCGCAGGAGTTGTTCGCCTGCCAGGGCTACGCGCGCACGACGGTGGCCCAGATCGCCGAGGCGGCACGGGTCGCGGCGAACACCGTCTACACCAGCGTCGGCGGCAAGCCCCAGCTCCTGGCGGCAATCACCGAAGGCGGCACCGGCGACCCCGGCGTCGCAGAAACGCTGACCGCCGTCGGCCACGCCACCGATCCGGCTGAGGTCATCCGGCTGACCGCCGCCGGAACCCGCCGGGTCAACGAAAGGCGCGCCAAGGCCGTCGCGGTCCTGCTCGACAGCGCCCAGGCCGATTCCGCCGCGGCCGAGATGCTCCGGGTCGCCGTGCGTTATTACCGCGATACCCTCGCCACCGTTGCCCGGCGGCTGGAAGACCTAGGCGCGGTCCAGCCGCCTGACCTGAACCGGGCCGCCGATGTCTTCTGGTACCTGTTCGGCTGGACCTCCTGGCGGACCCTCGTCGCCGACCTCGGCTGGAGCTGGGACGATGCCGAGCAATGGCTGGCGCAGCGAGGCGTCGAAGCGCTGCTCGCGCCAGCACGCCCCAAGCCGTAGGCCCTGCCGCTCCCTGCGGAGGCGGGGAGGGCTGATTCCCCGGGACGGGGAGGGCGAGGTCGCGCACCAGATCATGGGCTGCCGCCGACCCGGCCGGCCAGATCACCCATGTTGGTACCGTGCGCTACAGCCCACACCGCCACCTGTTCGCTGTCAACCGGGTCGGGCAGGTCACGCAGGGCCTCCTCGGCCATTTCCGGCAACCTTGCCGTACGCAGTACGTCAACCACATGCTGCCTGGTGAGTCGCATCGCAACCACCCCGTCCGAACGCGGAACTGCGCTTGACGGAGGACGTGCATCGCCGCCGCGGTCCCGCCAAGCTGTTTCAAGTGATACTAACTAGATTGATAGTAGACTAACTCCTATCAACAGTAAAGAGCTACACCAGGACACAGGAACACGGCTGAATTGACCTTCCCCAGATCAGTGATGATCACGTCGCCTGACGACGGCTCGCTAGCGTGGGTCCGGGCGGTCGACGTTGAAGTGCCTGCCCGTTGACGTCAGCCACCTGTCGTTCGCGTGCCGCAGCGTGAACAGGCTGATCACTCGCTGGCCGCCTTCCCAGTCGCCGTAAAGAATGCTGAGCATCATCGGGTCACCAGCCTCGACTGCGGCGGCGACGGCCTTAAACTGGGCTGTGGCCGGATCGCGCAACGCTCCCTGCCAGAATCCGATGTCGCCGGACGCCACGTAAAGGTCGCGGGTCTGGGTGGTGAAATCCTCGAGTGGCGGAGGGTTCTGCCGTGGCTGTCCGGTCACCTCGACGTGCCAGCCGTGCATGACGGCAAGCCCCGTGCCGACGTTCCGGACCGAGATCACCAAATACACCACGCCGTCGGCGACCTCCAGAGTCGCGGCGCCGCCGGCGACTGTCAAAAACCTGCCTTCCAGGAACTGGATCTTCTGCTCCGGGTCCTGCGACCGCGAGCTCATCAGCAGCGGACGCTCTGCCGCCATCAGTGCACGCTCGGCGATGCGGGAGGACTGTTCGGCGACACGAGCAGCTCGGTCCGCCGCGCGTGCCGAGTAGTTCGCCGAGCGGACGGACGCAAAGGTCGCTATCGCGAGCACCAGGGTGCCCACGGCGGTCGCTAGCGACGCGACCGTCGCCCACTGCGTCACGGTCACCGCCGCATTTTAGCCCGGGGCCGGGGCCGCGCCTCCGGACACCCCAGGCTCAGCCTCGGGCGTTAGCCCAAGGCCGTGTAGTGAAGGCGTGTCCCTCGACGCAAGAGGTAGCGGGTGATCGGTTAGATCCCCGGACAGCAAAAGAGCGGAGCCCGGTAGGAGCGACGTGTCTGCCAAGACCCGCTGGTTCCTGAAAGAAGTCCACTACTTCTCCATGAACCACCACTGGCTGAACTGCTCACACGAGCCTGCCGCGTTAAAAATGATTACAAACACGCCGTCAACGTGATCTAGCTTTCCGTCAGGCGACTCGCGATACCAGTTCTGCCAGTGTGTGCATGCTATCTCGCCCTCTATCGCTATGATATCGTACTCGAACCTTACGTCGTAGAGGCTTACGATTCTTTCCCAGTACGTTCGATACTCCTCCTGGGATGTTCCTGGATGGAAAGGACGCTCGTAGTATCGCTTCGTGTCTTTGAACAGCTGGAGAACACGGTCGGGATCCTTTCCTTCCCATGCGACCTTTAGCTCGTCGAGCCACTCGGCGACGTGCTGACGTGTGACCATGGTCATCCATTTCCCTTCTGCCATACGTATTGGTAGGCACGACGATAATATGGTCGTTTGGAGGCGCCTCCCAGAATGGCTACAAGGTCTCCAGAACGGCGGCGCACTCCTTCTTCGCTTCGGCCTTGCAGGCGCCGCCCGGGGTGGCCGACCTTCCGGACCGGCATTTCTGCATCCCATTCTGTCCGTATTGACCCGATTGAGCTGGTGACCTCCTTGAGGCACGAGCGCGCCGGACGCCGTGCTGGCGGTAGCGTGCGCCGCGCCGCGGCACTTGCTTGCACGTCATGACGTACACGGCTTAGCCGGGCTATTGCGTGATCCGGACCACCGCGGTGGCGTGCCATCAATAGATCACAGATCGAGTCTTGATTCAAGACTCGATAGCAAAAGATTCATGCTCGCGTCAGGGGTTCGTGAGCGGGGTGAAACGTGCTCACATCCGCGGACGCCGCCGCCGTCCGTCCCTAACGGATTCCCCAGCGCGCCCGGGATGCCGAAGATGCGCATCAGGCGCATTGCGCGCGTCTCGCAGGCAACTCCGGGGAACGCGGCGGGCTTGGTCCAGATCGTCGATGGCGTAACACGACTCAGTTGCTAAACTGTACCGATGAAGCACGAATTCGCGGACTGGCCGTGTTCGGTGGCGCGTTCGGCGGGGGTGTTCGGTGATTCGTGGACGCTGCTGATCCTGCGTGACGCGATGTACGGGCTGACGCGCTATGACCAGTTCCAGCGCTCGTTGCGTATCGCCCGGAACACGCTGTCGGACCGGCTGGGCAAGCTGGTGGACGCGGGGATCATGACCAAACGGTTCTACCAGGACAATCCGCCGCGCTATGAGTACTTGCTGACCGAGATGGGCCGGGACTTCTTCCCGGTCCTGGCGGCGATGCTGTCCTGGGGGGATAAATGGCTGGACGGCGGGGCCGGTGCGCCGGTCACGTTGTGTCATCACGGGGATGGTCATGCCGTCGTCAGCCGGGTGATCTGCGAGCAGTGCGGGGATCCGGTTGGGCATGAGGACATCCGGTTCTGCGTGGGCCCGGGATATCCGGACGATGTCCGTCCGGAGCTGGATATGCGGAGCCGGCTCGAGCTGACTCCGGCTGCGGCCCAGGGCGAAGAGGCGGCCGCCGGCCGCGCACGGCCCGCCAAGCCAGGCAGGCGCGCCGGCTGAACGACCTGGCGCGATATCGCCTCATTAATCTCATAGGCACCATCATTTACTAAACGCGATGCCCGGCACCCACTATTTGGGACGCGTGTGTCCCCGGCCCCATCTACGGACGCCCGGGCACGGTGGCATCGCCGGCCTTGACCTGGCGGCCTCCATAGCTGTGAGGGGCCTCCGCAGGCCAAGAACTCTCATTTCTAGATTCAGTCTTGAAGAAAGACTGTATTTGTGATCTATTGCTACTGGCACGCTGTGATTGAGCCCGCGAGTGGAAGGCGGTGCGCACGGTGCCCGACAGGTCGGGAGGCGAGATTAAGATCCCAGGCCGGCCATGGCACTTCGGGGACCAGGTTGTGACCGACGGGTGCCAGCTGCCCGGCAGGGTGAGCACAACGCCCGTGTTCTCGCCGAGCTCGGGCTCACCCCCGCCGAGATCGCGGCGCTCAAGGACTCCAGGGCACTGGTCCAGCACGAGCAGCACATAGAGGCGGCGGCGGCCGGGCTTTCGAATCCACAAGGCAAGGAGTCCCGATGACAGAAGTGCTCTCCCAGCTCACATGGGATGTCTTCGTGACGGCGGAAGAGCCAATCGTCACTGACGATCTTCCCCCCGGCGCCACCGAGCGGCGCTGGCCGCCGATATCCGCGACGCTCATCTCGGCCGGGCGAGACGCAGTCCTGGTCGACCCGCTGATGACCGCCGCCCAGGCGCGCGGCCTCGGCGACTGGATCGCCGCCAGCGGGAAGAACCTGACGGCTGTCTTCGTCACGCATGGTCACGGCGACCACTGGTTCGGCCTGAGCGTGATCCTCGATCGCTTCCCCGGGTCCCGGGCGTTCGCCGTTCCCGGCGTCGTCGAGAAGATGCGCCGCTCGTCAACCCCGGAGTATCTCGCGGCCGTCTGGAACCCCCGGCTGCCAGGCAAGATCGCCGACCGCATCGTCCTGGCCGACCCGCTTCCCGGTCACGTCATCGAGCTCGAAGGTCACCAGCTAGTCGCGGTGGAACTCGGGCATACGGACACGGACACGACAAGCTGCTTGCATGTTCCGGAGATCGGCCTCGTCGTCGCCGGCGACGCCGTCTACAACGACGTTCACCTCCACCTGTCTGAGTCCGATCACAAGGGCCGGCTCGACTGGCTCGCGGCCCTCCGCATCATCGAGTCCCTGCACCCGCAGGCCGTCGTGGCGGGCCACAAGCGCGCCACCCGCGACGACGATCCGCGGATCATCGGGGAAACCCGCCAGTACATCCGTGACTTCAACCGGATCGTCGAAACGACGACCACGGCACGCGACCTCTACAACCAAGTCCTCAAACTCCATCCCGGCCGCCTCAACCGCGGCGCACTGTGGACGTCAGCTCGCGTCCTTAAGCCATAACGGGCCATCGTGCTCGCTGGGGCCTCACGAACAAGGCGGCAATCCTCGGCATGACACGCCAGTTGGCCATGGAGGGGAGCACGCATGGCATCCGTGTCAACTCAATCCGCCCGGGCCTGATCGAAAGCGGAGCGACGCGGGCGCAACTGGTTCTGGGCAGGCACAGAATTCCTGCCGCCGCCTTCCGGCGAGTTCCGCCGCGGAGCTACGGCATGAATGGAGGCTGACCGGCCCGTGCTGGCCGGAGGTTACAGCGAACTGGGTATGGTCAGCTGTAACCTCGGGCCCAAGCCGCGGTCCGCTCACGGAAGGACAAGTCAGGTGGTTCCAGAAGGGTCGCCGGCGCCGGATATGGCCGACTCCGGCGGGCCGCCGCAGCCCGGCTCGGGTATGCCTCGTCCTTCCGGCTACCTGCCGGTGTCTGAGCATGGGCTGATTGGTGATCTGCACACCGTGGCGCTGGTGGGAACCAACGGGACCATCGACTGGCATTGCAGCCCGTCTTTCGACGCCCCGAGCCTTTTCGGATCGATTCTGGACGCGGACGGCGGTGGGTGTTTTGAGCTGGCCGCCGCGTTGCCGGCAAAGACCCGGCAGTTCTATCTCCCTGACACCAACGTGCTGATCACCCGTTTCTTTGCGGAGAGCGGAGTCGGCGAGATCCAGGACTTTATGCCGGTCGCCGGCGCGGCCGAGACGGGGCGGCACCGGCTGATCCGGCGAGTGGTGTGCGTGCGGGGGGTTATGCCGTTCCGGGCACGGATCGCGCCCCGGTTTGGCTACGGGACGGACCCGCATACCCTCACCGAAGCGGAAACTGGCGTAGTTTTCACCTCAGACAGCCTGACTGTGGGTCTCAGCGCGACGGTGCCGGTCGAGCACGACGGCCGTGATGTGACCGCCGAATTCACGCTGGCCGAGGGCGAGTCGGCGGTCTTCGCGCTGGACGAGGTGAGCGGCGGCGCCGTGCCGCGCGGATGTTCACCCGAGGAAGCGAAGGAGTTGGGCGAGGCCACGATCGCTTTCTGGCGGAACTGGCTCTCGGCGTCCCGGTACCGGGGCCGGTGGCGGGAGGTAGTGCACCGCTCAGCGTTGACGCTGAAGCTGCTGACCTATGCTCCGACCGGCGCCATCGTGGCCGCCCCGACGACCAGCCTGCCCGAGCAGATCGGCGGGGAGCGCAACTGGGACTACCGGTATGTGTGGGTCCGGGACGCGGCCTTCTGCGTCTACGCGCTGCTTCGGCTGGGCTTCGCCAGCGAGGCCGATGCTTTCATGCACTTCATTCTCAAGCACGCCACCGCGCGTGAAGCTGGCGTCGCTGGCCCGCTGCGGGTGATGTACAGCATTGACGGGCGCACCGACCTGCCCGAGCGGGAACTGCCCCACCTCGCCGGCTACCGGGGCTCACAGCCAGTGCGGGTCGGCAACGCCGCGGCCAACCAGCTTCAGCTCGACATCTACGGCGAGCTCATGGACTCCGTCTATCTCTATGACGACTGGTACCAGCCCATCTCCAGTGCCCAGTGGGACGCGATCACGACCCGGGCCGACTGGCTCTGCGATCACTGGGACCAGCCGGACGAGGGCATCTGGGAGACTCGCGGCGGCCCCAAAAAATTCCTGTACTCCCAGCTCATGTGCTGGGTGGCGATGGAACGGGCGATCCGGATGGCCAACCGCAGGGGCCTGCCCGCCGACCTGGAGCGCTGGCGTCACGCTCGCGATGCGATCTACCGGCAGATCATGGACCACGGCTGGTCGCCGAAGCTGAACGCATTCGCCCAATACGAAGGCGCAGACGTCCTGGACGCCGCCGTTTTGCTGATGCCACTGGTCAAGTTCATCTCGCCGACCGACCCTAAGTGGCTGTCGACCCTCGACGCGCTGACCGCCAGCCTGGTCTCGGACTCGCTGGTCTACCGCTACGACCCGCAGGCCAGCCCGGACGGCCTGCGCGGCGCGGAGGGCACCTTCTCGGCATGCTCGTTCTGGTACGTCGAAGCGCTTACCCGCGCAGGCCGCTTGGAGGAGGCACAACTGGCGTTCGAGAAGATGCTCACCTACGCCAACCACCTGGGCCTGTACGCGGAGGAGATCGGCCTCACCGGCGAGCAACAAGGCAACTTCCCGCAGGCCCTTACCCACCTGGCGCTGATCAGCGCCGCCTTTAACCTCGACCGTGCGCTGGGCTAAACGAACAGTTCCACGCACTGCGCTTTTATATGGAGAGAAGCGGGACCGTAGAAGCCAGTTCACCGCCCCGCGCTACACACCGCATTCCCGCAGACCCGCGGCTACGGGTAACCGGGATTGGCTCCCGGCTATCCTGAACTGGAAATTAATTGCCCAGGAGCAACTGCTCTGAGGCAATTGCCCAGGAGCAACTGCTTTTGCGGGAGCGAGGCTCGAAGAATACCCTTATGAAGCGTTGACATTCGACCCGGAGCATCCAGCGATCCATTAACAGGGCTCAACTCGGTGAATCTGGCCGTTACCAGGGGCCATGCGCCCGGAATTTCGTTACAGCCTGGCCGTCACCCGCCGCGGCAAGGGCAGATCAGCGGGGGAGGGCCTGCAGGTGCTGCTGTCGGTGGCCCCCGGACCTTGCCGCAGGAAGCCGCCCCGGCCGGGAAGGAGGCACTGTCCGTGAAGAAGACACTGGTGGAAGAGGTCATGACCACACCGGTGGTCACGGCCACCGAGGCGCTGCCGTTCCGGGACTTGGTAGCGCTGCTGTACGCCAGAGACATCGGCGCGGTCCCTGTGGTCACGCTGGCCGGCCAGGTGCTGGGCGTGGTGTCGAACGGCGACCTGATCGCAAAGGCAGCTGACCCGCCCGTTATCGCGGGACCGCGGCCGGAGCACCGATTGTGCCGCCGGGACCGCCGGTCCCTGGCGCGCACCGCTAGTGAGCTGATGACCACGCCCGCCGTCACCATCCGCCCGGAGGCCACCATCGAGCAGGCGGCGCGCCTCATGCGCCGCCACCGGGTCGGACGGCTGCCGGTCGTGGTCACCGGCCAGTTGACCGGCATCGTGAGTCGTTCCGACCTGCTGCGCATCTACCGGCGCCCCGGCGAGGAGATCCGCGCCGAGATCCTGGCCGAAGTGCTGCCACGGGTGCCAGGCGCGGACCCGCGGCGGCTGGCGGTGTCGGTGCACGACGGTGTGGTGTCGCTCTCAGGCCAGGTCAAATGCAGTTCTGCGGTAGCACGCCTGATCACAGCCGCACTGGCGGTCGAAGGCGTAGTCGGGGTGGACGAGCGAGTCGGCTACGACGTCGATGACAGTTACTACCTCGTCATGGCTGGCTTCTGACCGCACCAGGCCCGGCCCCAGGTCCATGAGCCGTATGCCCGCCCGGGTCAGCCGGTTGCATACCGCGGGCGCCCGGCCGGCCGGTAGACCTGGATCGTTACGCCCTTCGAGTCGGCTCGCGATTCGGCCAGGTCAAGCGCTATGTCCGGGCCGGTGGCCGGGAACAGCCGCGTGCCCTGGCCGAGGACCACGGGGACGATGAGCAGGGTGATCTGGTCGATGAGGTGGTTCTCGAGCAGCCAGCGGATCAGCGTGCCGCTGCCGTGCACCTGCAGCTCACCTCCCGGCTTGGCCTTCAGCTCGCCGATGGCCGCCGCGAGGTCACCGGGCAGGACGGTCGTGTCCGCCCAGCGCGGCTCGGTGAGCGTGGTCGATGCGACGTACTTGGGTGTCTCATTCAACGCCACGCCGACCGGGTGGGCGCGCATCGCTTCGATTGCTCCCCAGGAGCCGGCAAAGAGCTCGTAGGTCCGCCGGCCGAACAGGAACGCGTCGGCGCGCTGGTAGGTCTGGGTGATCAACGTCCTGGTCTGGTCGTCGCCCGCCCCCAGGGCCCATCCGCCGCGCTCGAATCCGTTCCTGCGGTCCTCATCCGATGCGCCGCCGTTTCCTTGCACTACTCCATCGACGGTGACTTGCGTCATGGTCGTCAGTTTCATGATCGCCGTTCCATCCTCCTTGGGGGCGTCCCTCGTGGGCAGCCTCTTACCCCGGCTACGAACACCTCTGCCCCGATCCGACACCGCCCGCGGATCTCTTTCGAGGACTTTATGGTGCGCCGACCGTGGCGCTATGTGACGATCTGGCTATAGGCAGTTAGCTTGCAGGCCATGTCCAAGGTGGGGGGAATGCCGTCATGTCCGTGTTGGCCGTCGTCCTAGTAGTCCTCCTGCTGGCACTCCTGATCCTCACGTCCAATGCATGGACTCTCATCTCGGCCGGCGGGTGGCCGGTGGCGGCAGGCGCGGTGATCGGTGCGTTGCTGGCCTGGCCGAGCTGCACGGTGAAGATCAACTCTGACATGTACTTTATTTGGGTTTGCACGGCGGAGCATTTCCCGCTGCACCATCTCACTGCCACTGCCACTGCACTGCCACTGCCACTGCCACTGCCACTGCCACAGAGATATCGACGCCCGAATGGGCCGTCTCCGCCCAGGTCATGCTCCAGGGCGCGGCCTGGGGGGGCTTGGTGGCCTTCGGCCTGCTGGTGGTGTTCTTTATCGGTCGTGCCTTGGTCCGGGGAAAGTAGGCCTTGCCTCGCAGCCGTGTGCAGAGCCGATCCCATTGCCTGCGCCTCCTGGTGAGGATTGGCCGGGAATGAGGGAAGCGATGGGCGGGGTCGTCATGGCCGCCTCCAATTGCACTCCAGGCTAGGTCTGCCGTTGTAATCCGACGACGACTTAACGTGGCGGCGCGGGGAGGATCGACATGAGCGCCGTGGCCGTAGCCGCCGCCGATCGTGCCAACCATGACTAGCGCGGGCGGCGACCTTCCGGTAGTTCAGGTAAGTGTCGTCTAGCCGCGGTGGCTCGAGACGCCCGGCGACCACGCTCGGAAAGAACCCGTATGTCTGCGGCCGTCCCCGTACCGTGAGGGGACGACCGCCTTCTGGAGCTGACAGCAGGGAGCATTGGAGTGGTTGACATCAGGCACCCTTCGGGAGACGTTCCGTCGGTTCTCGAGTTGATCCGGAGTCGTGCCGCCGGTCACAGTGACGACTACACGCTCGCGCTGACGGTCGAAGGTGGCGGGATGCGCGGCGTGGTTTCCGGCGCTATGCTCATCGCGCTGCGCGACTTGGGCCTCGCGCACCTATTTGACAGGTTTTACGGGACGTCATCAGGTTCCATGAACCTCGCCTATTTTGCGGGCGGAGGCGGTTGGGACGCCTTGTCCATCTACTATGACCACCTGGTGTCTGGGTTCCTGCGCCCATGGCGTCTGCCCCATCAGCCGCGAATGGACATGGATTTTGCCTTCGACGAGGTGATGGGGAAACGGGTTCCTCTCGATATCCAAAAGGTCGCCGCAGCCCCGTACGACATCCGGATCGTGCTGTCCGACGTTGAGCATGCCGAACCCGTGGTCGTACCTCTCCGGTCGATGGCGGGGCGCCTAACCGATTACCTGAAAGCGGGAGCATGGCTCCCTATCCTTGCCGGGCCTCCATTTATGCTCGACGGCCGTCCGTACCTCGACGGTGGCCTTCTTTGGCCAGACCCCCTCTACGCGGCGCTGGCGGAGGAGTGCACGCACGTGCTGATGCTCAATACGGCTCCGGAAGGCACCAGGAACAATACGTCCTTGCTTACGGCCAGGATTCTCCGTCGTGTCCTGAACCACTGGCGTCCCGGGCTCGGCGACGCTTACCTCGCCGGCCGGGGACCGTGGGCCGTCGACAAGGCGCGGCTGGCCAATCGTGTCGACGTTCAGTTGCGCGGCGTGCGGGTGCTTCGGCTTTGCCCGCCGCCCGGCGCTCACGGTGTGGAGCGCATGACCGTTGCCCGCGATCGCCTCCTTGATGGAGCGAGGGCCGGGTATGTAATGATCAGCGACGTGCTCGGGCAACAGCGAGTTCCGGCATACTTCGCTGTGGTGCTTGGGGAGTAGCCGCGTATTCAACTGGCTAGGCGCCAGCGAGCTGGTCTGGTGTCTGCACCCGAGCGCATCCGATCGCGCCCTTAGGCCGTCAGGGTGACGGCCGTCGTCGTCAAGACGACGCTGGACTTGGCCGACGCCTACGCTCTCGTGCAGGCGCACGCGAGCGTGCCCGTCTTGACGATGGAACCTGTCTCAGACGGCGACCCGGCCGCCGTCGACCGGGAGCACGACACCGTGAGTGAATGCCGCCTGCGGCGAGGCCAGGTACACGATGGCTGCGGCGATCTCCTGCGCGGTGCCCAGTCGCCTGGCCGGTGCGAGCGAGGCCAGGTATCCCTGTGCTTCGCGCATGCCCTCGGTGCCCTCGGTGCTGATCGGCCCTGGGGCGACGGCGTTGACGCGGACGCCCTTGGGTCCGAACTCCGCCGACCATGCCTTCGTGAGCAGTTCCAGCGCGGCCTTGGTCGAGCCGTAGAGCGCCATGCCGTCCAGGCCGAACTCGGCGACCATCGTCGAGACGTTGACGATGACTCCGGTGCCGCGCTCGGCCATACCCGGGGCCAGGGCGGCGGTGAGGAAGTATGGCACCTTGACGTTGAGCGCGAACAGTTCGTCGAATGCGGCTTCGGTGGTATCGGCAGTGGGGCCAAAGGCACCGGACCCGGCGTTGTTGACCAGGATGTCCACGTGGCCGAGGACCGCCTCGGCCGCGGCAGCCAGTTGAGTCGCCGATGCGGCGTCGTGCAGGTGGGCCGGGACGAAGTCGGCTCGGCCGTTGGCTGCCCGGATCGCCGCCACGGTTAGATCACCGCGGACTTTGTCGCGTCCCGATACCGCTACGTGAATCCCGGCCGCGGCCAGAGCGATCGCGGTCGCCCAGCCGATGCCGCTGGTCGCCCCGGTGACCAGTGCGGTTGACGGACTTGAGGTGGGAGAAGTCATGCGAACCGCTTCCTATATTTTTGGCTTGAGCAGGCCAATCTTGCTCACACTTTTTCTGGCTTGTCAAGGCCAAAATCGGTAAGGTGAGGTCATGGCCACAGCAAACGCATCCGCGGGGCGGCTGACCCGCAAGGGGCTCGCGACGCGAGCGCGGATCGTGGCCGCCGCCGCGGAACTGATGTTCCGCCACGGCGTAGCCGGCACCAGCAACGAAGACGTCCTCGCGGCCGCGCGGGTCAGCAATTCGCAGCTCTACCACTACTTTCCCGACAAGAACGCGCTAGTGCACGCCGTGATCGAGCATCAAGCCGACGAGATCATCGACGGCCAGCGGCCGCTCCTCGACCAGCTGGACTCTGTCGCCGCGTTCCAGCAGTGGCGCGACATGCTTGTCGACCTGCAAAGACAACGGCGCTGCGAGGGCGGCTGCCCGCTCGGGTCACTGTCCAGCGAGCTTGCCGAGACCGACGAACCCGCCCGGACCGCGCTCGCCGCCAGTTTCGACCGCTGGGAAGCCCCGATCCGCAACGGGCTCCGGCGCATGCGAGACAGGGGCGAGCTGGATGACGACACCGATGTCGACCGGCTCGCGCTGGGAACCCTCGCCGCCCTGCAGGGTGGCTTGCTGCTCACCCAGGCCAAACGCGATGCCGGTCCCCTCGAAGCGGCACTCGACCTCGCGATTGGCCAGATCAGCTACCACCTCACCTGAGGTCTGGCCGGTCAATAACGCCTGCCTCCGCGGCGATTGGCAGGCAGGCAGTCGCCGTTGGTTCTGGGGCCTTCCCCGGATCAGCTGGCCCAGCGTCCGCGCGCTGCCCGGCCGCGACACGTCCTCGGTCGGCGGGGCGTCGGTGCCCGCAGCAGAGTGACCCCCACATCGGGCGGCCTGCTCGTGCTGGGTGTTCTGCGGCCGGGATGGTGACGGTCTGGCTGTCACTCATCGGCCCTCCTTCTTGCCTGGGTCGTGGTCTGCTCGGTGTCTTCCTTTTCCCGAAGCCGCCGGGCAGCGTTGCCCACGAGAGCCGGCGTCCCGCCATGAGGATCATGGCGGGACGCCGGCTCTGGTGGGGGCTGGGCCACCGGTGACACCTGAGGCCGCCGGAGACACCTCGGGAAAAGGCCGGCGGCCTTACCCAGCCGGCGGCCCAGCGGCTATCGGGCCATCTCTTCGAGTGCGCGGCGGCGCTGGTTCTTGCCGAAGATCGCGAGCAGGACGCCGGGGACGAGCGCGCACGGGATCGTGATGAACAGGATGAAGTTCTTCGGCGCGAGCACGACGAACAGCTGCCCGGCGATCAGGACACCACCCCAGGCGCCCAGGTGGGCGATACCGTCGGTCCAGCCGGTGCCCAGCGAGCGCATCCGGGTCGGGAAGTTGGCGGGGATGTATACGTACATACTCCACAGCCACAAGATGGTGCCGGCGCCCACCACGAGGTACATGGTGACCATGCCCGCGGTGTTGTGTATCTCGTAGACGCCCCACCAGCCGCCGGCGAACAAGATGGCGCCGGCCAGCTGAACCCATCTGCGCTCAAACCGGTCGCCGACGAACGCGTTGAGCAGGTAGACGATGGAGGAGACCACCGAACTCCAGGCCGTGAGGGCGAAGACGAAGCCGGCGCTGTAGCCGCGGGTGAGGGACAGGAACAAGAAGGCCTGGCTCGCGCCGCCGTACACGATGCCGGCGTAGCCGAGTGCCATGACCACCAGCAGCAAGACGGTGATGGCCGCGTACTGCTTGCCGAACGGCGCTAGCCAGCTGGTCTTCTCCTCGGCTACCACCTGGTACGGCGCCAGGTCGGGTTCGGGCAGCACGGGGTGCTTCTTCATGACCCGTGCCTCCATCCGCTCCACGACCCGCCGGGCCTGGTCACGGTGTTCCCGGGCCTCCAGCCAGCGGGGCGATTCGGGCATCCGGAAGAACAGCAGCACCGCGATCGCGATGTTCAGCCCGGCGAGCAGCCACAGGTATTGCCGGTACTGCGCGGGGAACCAGTAGTGCGGGATGATGCCGGTCAGGATGGCCCCGAGCACGAAGATGGCGGCGACCTGGGAGACCATCATGATCCGGGGCCGGACCGTCGGGCCCATGATCTCGCTCATGTACACGACGTTGATGGCCAGGAACCCGGCGAACCCGAGCGTGTCGGCGATCGACAAGACGATCAGCGCCGGGTAGCTCGTCACGTACGCGAACGGCCAGATGAACACCCCGGCCAGCGCCGCGGAGATGATCAATGCCTTGCGCCGGCCGATCTTGTCCGCGAGCCAGCCGATGGCGTAGCCGCCGATCACGATGCTGATCCCGGCCTGGAAGGCGTACAGGACGTCGTACTGGGAGTGCGTGACGGTCTTGGCCGGCAGCCAGACGTACGGGTACAGCCGGGCGGCGATCCCGTCGGTCGAGGCCGCGATGGCCCACCCCACCTGCACGATCAGGCATATCTCCCAGGCCATCCAGCTCCTGGGCAGGCGGTCAACCCGGGCTGCCATCTCGCCGGGAATGACCAGGGTGGCGCCGACTGCGGCGGTCCCTGCTCCCGAAGCGTCTTGTGTCATTACTGCTCTCCTTGCTGCCATCCGGTCTCAGGGGATGGTGAGGTTAAACGGGAAACGCGGCCACCTTGGCCGATGTCGTGACGAAAACCTGGAATTGGCCGCTGACGTCGAGCGTGCCGGGATCGCAGCCGGCCATGCTGGCTATCAAGCGGGGCCTTCGCCGGGTACGGGCAGGCCAGGGCATAGGGGCGGCGCCGGCGTCGTTGCCCTTGCCACGGCGGTGACGACATAGCTGTCACGAAATCCCTGCTTCGCGGCTCCTGGTAGAGGCCACTCTCACAGAGTTACAGCTGTGTTAATCGGATTGTTGGACGCGTCAGCCGAAAAGTCAATCCTTTGCCTGGCAATTGCTCACGAACAATTTCCCCGACAATTGCTCATAGGCAATTGCTTATAGGCAATTGCTCTCAGGCAACTAATTTGGTGCAGGATGGCCAGGAGCCAATGCCGGTTAACCAGAGTTGATCATGGCTCAGGTGTGGTGCGGCACGTCGGGTGTTTCGCCCGTGCGGCCCGGACCGGTCGCATCATGGGTTACATCCCACCTTTGAATTCCGAATTCCGAATTGTGCGGTTTGCCGCAAGCCGGTCGACGTGGCCGAGTCGCACTTACCTACAACCGGTCGGCGCCATTCGGCACCCCGGTGGCCGCTGGGCAGCCGGCGTCCCGGCCGGTAACGTGGTTGGCATGACCCCTACCGGGCAGCTCTCTGAGCTCGCACTGCCCGACGGAATCCGCTCGCGTTACGCCGACCAGGTCAATGGCCTGCGGATGCACTTCCTCGAGGCGGGCTTCGAGACCGCGGGCAGGCCGTGCCTGCTGCTGCTGCACGGGTTCCCTGACCTGGCGTACTGCTGGCGGCGTGTCATGCCTGCTCTGGCCAGCGCCGGGTACCATGTCGTCGCACCCGACCTGCGCGGCTACGGGCGAACGACGGGATGGCAGGCCGACTACGACGGTGACCTCAGCCCGTTCCGGATGATGAACGAGGTGCGCGACATGATCGGGCTGGTCGCGGCGCTCGGGTACAGCTCGGTCGAGACGGTGATCGGGCATGACTTCGGCTCCGCGGTGGCCGCCTGGAGCGCGCTGATCCGGCCCGACATCTTCCGCGCGGTCGTGATGATGAGCGCTCCCTTCGCCGGCGTCGCCCCGCTGCCGCTCGGGCCACAGCCCGGCCCGCAGCGCCCCTGGGCCGCCGACCCGATCCACCAGGAGCTGGCGAACCTGCCGCGCCCCCGCAAGCACTACCGGCTCTACTACTCCACCCGCGAGGCGAACGCCGACATGCAGTTCGCCCCGCAGGGGCTGCACGACTTTATGCGCGGCTACTACCACTTCAAGAGCGCGGACGCGCCGGAGAACCAGCCGTTCGAGTTGGCCGGCTGGACGGCCGCGGACATCGCCCAGATGCCCGAGTACTACGTGATGGACCTCGACCAGACCATGGCCCAGACGGTCGCCGTGCACATGCCGTCCCCAGCGGCCATCGCGGCCAATCCCTGGCTCCCGGACTCGGAACTCGCGCAGTACGCAGCCGAGTACGGCCGCACCGGATTCCAGGGCGGCCTGCAGAGTTACCGCGTCGGGTCCTCCGGGGCGTTCAACGCCGAGATGCAGATCTGGGCCGGCTGCACCATCGACGTCCCGTCCGCGTTCATCTCGGGCCGGCAGGACTGGGGCAACTACCAGACGCCCGGTGCCCTGGAGGCGATGCGCACCCGGGCGTGCACCAAGATGGCCGGCGTCTACCTGATCGACGGGGCGGGCCACTGGGTGCAGCAGGAGCAGCCGGAGCAGGTTGCCGCGCTGCTGCTGGAGTTTCTCCGCGCCGCTGCTGCCGCCTGCTAACAGCAAACGCGGGCCCACGGCGACGGTCCTCCGCCAGGGTGTCTGGCGCCGGCCGCCGTCGGCGCCGGGACCAGAGGACCGCCAGGCGAGCCGGTCAGCGGCAGGGGAGAGGCCGCTCGCCCCGGCTCGCTGGTCCGTGCCCGCTAGGCCGAGTACGGATGAGCAGCAAATGCCTCCGGGCCTTCTGCTTTGCTCAGGCACGATTGCAGCCCCTCGCTTTGTGGGCTTCCCGCGGTCAGGGACTTGTGTCACATTTGTGCCGGGCTCAAGCGGAAGGCGGATGATCATGAATAGCGAGGATTGGCGTGCCTATGCGGCTGCGCTTGATGATGCGACGAGGAATCTTGAGGCGTTTTCGCGGCGTCTGCAGCACCAGGCTGGGGAAGATCAGCTGGTTGCTCAGCCGTGGGGTGTGCTCGGGTACCGCGGTCTGTACGAGGCGCATCGCAAGCTTCTCCGTGAGCTGGAGGAACAGGCACATCAGGCAGGTTTGACGCACGAGACGTCATGAGGGGGTTCTGCAGCTGGCCCTTGTCGAGAGCTGTCACTGACAGCAGCGGTGCTTCGCCCTCCGGCGCCTAGTTCTAGGGATTCCCCTACAGGTTTGTAGCCACGCCGGCTCGTGTCATGGCCCACGTGGACGATCGGCCAGCGGTCCCGGATTCCGGCGGCGTGTGGCTTTTGCTTTATGCATGCCTTCCGAGTGCGCGGAGAATTTTGATGAATAGGGTTGCTGGCATCATGCACGAGAGCCATTGTCCAGTCGGAAACATCCCTTGCCCGGCCGGCGCCAAGGGTGGCGCGGTAGCCCGATTCGTCCGGCGGAGTTATAACTGGATAGTCGACGGAGCGGAAGGGTCGGCTGGGCTCCGGACTCCACGGAAGGTCGGTGCGGCGGATGGCGGGCGAACCGGCGAGGAAGAGAGTCGGCATCCGGCTCCCGCGGCACGTGACCCCCCAGAGTGCTGAGCAGCGCTGGGCCCATGAGCTGGAGGCGCTGGCTCCGATCGCTGACATCATCGAGATCCACGCCGATACCCCGGCCGAGTTCGCCGCCGCCGCCGGTGACCTGGACGCCATCATCACCTCCTGGGGCATCCGCATCGACCAGGAGATCATCGGGGCGCTGAAACGCTGCGTGGTCATCGGCGTCGGCGGTGTCGGGGTGGACATGGTCGATGTCGAGGCCGCGACCGTGGCCGGGATCGTCGTCACCAACGTCCCCGACGTGTTCATCGAGGAGGTCGCCGACCACGCGATGATGCTGTTGCTTAACGTCGCCCGGATGACGCCGCTGATGGCCAAGATGGCCCGCGAGGGTCAGTGGTACGAGGCCCGGCCGATCCTCAGCCGCCGTGACCGCCTGCTCGGCTCGACGCTCGGCCTCTACTCATTTGGCAACGTCGCGCGGGCTACCGCCCGCCGGGCCATGGCCTTCGGCCTGCGCGTCATCGCCTACGACCCCTACGTCAGCGAGCTGGAGATCATCGACGCCGGGGTCGAGCCGGTCAGCTTTGGCGAACTGCTTGAGCGCAGCGACTACCTGTCGGTCCACGCCCCGCACAACACCGAGACCGAGCACTCCATTAACGCCGCCGCCCTGCGCCGGATGAAGCCGACGGCCGGTCTGATCAACACCGCCCGCGGGCCGATCGTGGACGAAGCGGCCCTGATCGAGGCGCTGCGTGACGGCGTGATCGCCGGGGCCGGCCTGGACGTGATCGAGACCGAGCCCGCGTCGACCGACAACCCGCTGCTGACCATGGACAACGTGATCGTGACACCGCACATCGCGTCGGCCAGCACTCGGATGCGACCAGAAGCACGCCGCCGCGTCGGCCGCGAGGTGGCCATGGTCTTGCGCGGCCGGTGGCCGATGAGCTGCGTCAACCCGACTGTCTTGCCGCGCGCGGTGCTCGAGCGGTGGCAGCCCTACCCGATGAACAGGGGACCCAACCGATGAAAGTCGTCACCGCCATCGCCAAGGCGATGAAGGCCGAGGGCGTCGAGATCCTCTTCGCCTACCCGGTCAACCCGCTGATCGAGGCGGCCGCCGAGGAGAACATCCGCACGGTCATCGTCCGCCAGGAGCGCATCGGCCTGCACATGGCCGACGCGTACTCGCGGATGAGCTCGGGCGAGAAGTTCGGGGTCTTCTGCATGCAGCACGGCCCCGGCGCGGAGAACGCCTTCGGGGGAGTGGCCCAGGCGTACTCCGAGTCGTCGCCCGTTCTCGTGATCCCCGGCGGCTACCCCCGTCACCTGGCCCACTACTACCCCAACTTCAACTCGACCCTGAACATGCAGCACATCACGAAGTGGGCCGAGCCGGTCACCTCCGGCCGCGCCGTCCCCGACTTGCTGCGCCGCGCCTTCTTCCAACTCCGCAATGGCCGGCCCGGCCCGGTGCTGCTCGAGGTGCCGGCCGACCTGTGGAACGAGGAGGTGCCCGACGGCTGGGTCCACGTGCCGAGCTACACCGCCCGCAGCGCGCCCGACCCGGCTGACCTGGCGCAGGCGGCCGGGGTGCTGGCGGCGGCGCGGCGCCCGGTCATCTACGCGGGCCAGGGCGTGCACTATGCGCGGGCCTGGGCCGAGCTGAAGGCCCTGGCCGAGGCCTGGAACATTCCTGTCACCACCTCCATCGAGGGCAAGAGTGCCTTCCCCGAGGATCACCCGCTGTCGCTCGGCAGCGGCGGGCGGGCGAACCCCCGGGCGGTCAAGAGCTTCCTGGCCAACGCCGACGTCATCCTGGGCGTCGGCTGCAGCTTCGCGCTGACCGGCTTTGGGGTCGGCATGCCACCGGGCAAGACGATCATCCACGCCACCCTCGACCCGATGGACCTGAACAAGGACGTGGCGGCGCAGTACGCCCTGATCGGCGACGCCCGGCTCACCCTGACCGCGCTGAGCCAGGCGATGGACGGCCTCGATAAGTCCACCGCGGCAGCCCGCCAGGACGTCCCGTTCGAGATCGCCCGGCTGCGCCGGGCCTGGCTGTCCGAATGGGCGCCCAAACTGGAGAACGACGCCACGCCGATCAACCCCTACCGGGTTATTGCCGAGCTCAACCGCCTGGTGGACAAGGCGAACACCACCATCACGCACGACGCCGGCAGCCCGCGCGACCAGCTGACGCCCTTCTGGGAATCGACCGCGCCGCTCACCTACATCGGCTGGGGCAAGACCACCCAGCTCGGCTCCGGCCTGGGCTTCGCCATGGGGGCCAAGCTCGCCCGGCCCGGCCACCTGTGCATCAACGTCTGGGGCGACGCGGCCATCGGCTTCACCGGGATGGACCTGGAGACCGCCGCGCGCGAGCGGATCCCGATCCTGTCGATCCTGTTCAACAACTTCTCCATGGCCATCGAGATACCGGTCATGCCGGTCTCGCAGGCGAAGTACGGGTCGACGGACATCTCCGGGAACTACGCCGACATGGCCCGCGCCTTCGGCTGCTACAGCGAGCGGATCACCGACCCCGGCGACATCGTCGCGGCGCTCAAGCGCGGCATCGCCGCCACCGAGCAGGGCCAGCCCGCCCTGCTGGAGTTCATCACCGACAAGGAGCAGACCGTCTCCAACGAGTAACCGCGCCGGGCGGTCAGCCTCGGTGGCCGCCGATGAGCCCTTAAATGAGGGAGCAGGGCCGGGCTCAGCAGCGCGCACCGACCACGCCGTCGGCGAGGGCGCCGGAAGCCGCGAGCTCGGCAGCGCTCAGCGGCGTGCGCGGCGGGGAGCTGCTGACTGCACGGCCTCAGGCCCGGCCCGGCGTGCCGGGGCTGCCCGCCAAACTCGCGGCTGCGCTGGTGCTGCCCGCAGACGGCCCGGGGCCGGCCGCTTATGCTGGCCGTGGATTGCGCGTCCCGGGGCATGAGGAGAGGCTGTGGCTGAGCCGCCGGTTGGGTTCGCCGGTATGCTGCGGCAGCTGCGTACTGGGGCCGCGCTGACCCAGGAGGAGCTGGCCGAGGCGGCGGGGCTGAACCCGCGGACGGTTAGCGACCTGGAGCGGGGTCTGGCCACTACCCCGCGCAAGGACACGGTAAGGCTACTCGCCGACGCGCTGCGGCTGGGCGGCTGGACGCGCGTAGAGTTCGAGGCTGCCGCGAGGGGCCGTGTTGCCCCTGGCCGGGCCCGCGGCGGGGGGCCCGCGGCGGCGACCCGGACGCTGCCCCGTGACATCGCCTCGTTCACCGGACGCCAGCACGAGCTGGCCGAGCTGGCCGAGGCGGCGGCGGGCGCGGGCGGGGTAGTGAGCATCCACGCGATCGGCGGGATGGCCGGCATCGGCAAGACCGCATTCGCCGTCCACGCCGCGCACCGGCTGGCCGGCCGGTTCCCGGGCGGGCAGATCTTCTTGCCGCTGCACGCGCACACCCTGGGCCACCAGCCGGTGGACCCGGCCGATGCACTCGCCAGCCTCCTGCTGACCATCGGCGTCCCGGCGGGGCAGATCCCGGCCGACCTGGAGGCACGGACCGGGCTGTGGCGGGACCGGCTGGCCGGACGGCAGCTGCTGCTGGTGCTGGACGACGCGGCCAGCAGCGAGCAGATCCGCCCGCTGCTGCCCGGCACCGGTGGCAGCCTGGTCCTGGTTACCAGCCGGCGGCGGCTGACCGCGCTGGAAGATGGCCAGACGATCAGCCTGGACGCCTTGCCGCCCGGCGAGGCAGCCGGGCTGCTGGTCCGGCTGGCCGTCCGGCCGGGCCTCAGCTCGGCCGACCCCGGGGTCGGGGAGATCACCCGGCTGTGCGGGTGCCTGCCGCTCGCGATCGGGATGGCGGCCCGCCAGCTGTACCACCATCCGTCCTGGACCCTGGCCGGGCTGGCCGCCGGGCTGGCCGCCGCCACAGGCCGGCTGGAGCTGCTGGCCACCGAGAACCTGTCGGTCGCCGCCGCGTTCGACCTCTCCTATGACGACCTGGCCCCGGATCAGCAGCGGCTGTTCCGCCGCCTCGCGCTGCACCCCGGCGCTGACATCGACCGATACGCCGCCGCAGCCCTGGACGGCACCGGCCTGGGCGCCGCCCGCCGCAGCCTGGAGGCGCTGTACGAGCAGTACCTCCTCACCGAGCCGGCCCCGGGCCGGTACCGGATGCACGACCTGATCCGCGAGCACGCCCGCGCCCTCGCCAGCCGCCTGGACCTCGGCGATGACCGGGAGCGGGCCAGCGGGCGGCTGCTGGATTACTACCAGCACGCCGCCGCCCGCGCTCAGGCTCTGCTGGCCCGCCAGACCCGCGGCATCCCCGCCCAGGCGGTCGGCGCCGTGCCAGCCGAGGTGCCGGTCCTGGCCGGCCAGGAACAGGCGCTTGCGTGGGCCCGGGCCGAGCGGACCGGCCTGCTGGCCTGCCTGGACCAGGCCACCGCGGCCGGCCAGTACGCCCGGGTCATCGCGCTGACCGCGGCCCTGGAGGGCCTGCTGCGACACGACGGCCCGTGGGACGAGGCCATCACCCGCCATGTCACCGCGGTGCAGGCCGCCCGGCAGCTCGGCGACCCGCCCGGGCAGGCCGGCGCCCTGACCGACCTGGGCGACGTGCGGGAGGCGACCGGGGACTACCCGGGCGCGGCCCGGGACCTGCAGGAGGCGCTGAGCATCTGCCGGGACCTCGGCGACCGGCGCGGGCAGGCCAACGCCCTCGCCTTCCTGGGGGAGACGCGGCGGCGGACCGGCGACTGCCCCGGCGCGGCCCGGGACTTGCAGGAGGCGCTGGGCATCTGCCGGGACCTCGGCGACCGGCCAGGCCAGGCCTACGCTCTCTACATCCTGGGGGACGCGGGGTTGTGGACCGGGGACTACCCGGGCGCGGCCCGGGACTTGCAGGAGGCGCTGGGCATCTGCCGGGACCTCGGCGACCGGCCAGGCCAGGCCCGCGCCCTGAGCCTCCTCGGGGACGGGGAGTGGCTGATCGGGAATCAGGCAGGCGCGGCCCGGGACCTGCAGGAGGCGCTGGACATCTCCCGCGACTTGGGCGATCGGCTCGTGCAGGCCAACGCGCTCACCACCCTGGGGGCCGTGCGGCGGCTGACCGGGGACTACCCGGGCTCGGTCCGGGACCTGCAGGAGGCGGTGGGCATTTCCCGAGATCTCGGCGACCTGCGCGGGCAGGCCCGCGCCCTCGCCTTTCTGGGGCACACCTGGCGGCTGACCGGGGACTACCCGGCCGCGGTCCGGGACCTGCAGGAGGCGCTAGGCATCTCCCGCAAGATCGGCGACTCGCCCGGCCAGGTCGCCGCCCTCGCCTACCTGGGGGCCGTACGGCGGCTGACCGGCGACTACCAAGGGGCAGCCCGGGACCTGCAGGAGGCGCTGGGCATCTCCCGCAAGGTCGGCGACCGGCTCGGGCAGGCCGGCACCCTCGTATACCTGGGGGACGTGAGGCGCCTCGCCGGTGAGACCCCGAGAGCGGTCCGGGACCTGCAGGAGGCGCTGGGCATCTCCCGCGAGATCGGCAGCCCGGCTCTGGCAGGCCGAAGCCCTCACGTATCTGGGGGGCATGCGGCGGCTCGCCGGAGACTACCCAGGCGCGGCCCGGGACCTGCAGGAGGCGCTGGGCATCTCCCGCGGGATCGGCAACCGGGACGCCGAACTCACGGCCCTCAACGAGTCCGGGACGCTGAGCAGGACCCGCGATGACCTCGGCCAGGCCTGCACCTGCCACCAGCAGGCTCTGGATCTGGCTCGTCAGATCGGCAGCGCCCCGCAGGAGGCGCACGCTCTGGCGGGCCTGGGCCGGTGCGCCCAGGCCGCCGGCCGCACCGCCGACGCCGAAGACGGGCTGCGGAAGGCACTGGCGATCTTCCAGCGGATCGGCGCGGCCGAAGCCATCGGCGTGTCCGCCGAGCTGGATGCTCTGGCCGCAGCGCCGGATCCTGCCTTAACCTCCCCGTGATTACGGGCTCGTCTTAACCGAACAGTGGCGTTCCTCCAAACAGGGCGAGAATTCCCCTTCAGCCGTCACTGCCTGCGCCAGGCGACCCTGTATCAGGGGAGGTTGCGGCCCGGATCCGGCGCACCGGGCAGCGCATCCAGCTCGGCGGCCACGCCTTCGGCTTCGGCCGCGCCGATCCGCTGGAAGATCGCCAGCGCGTGGCGCAGCCCGTCTTCGGCCTCGGCGATGCGCCCGGCGGCCTGGGCGCAACGGCTCAGACTGGCCAGCGCGTGCGCCTCGTCCAGCGGGCTGCCGATCTCGCGGGCCAGGTCCAGGGCCTGCTGATGGTATGACCAGGCCCGGCCGAGGTCACCGCGCGTCCTGCTCAGCGTCCCGGCTTCGTTGAGGGCCGTGACTTCAGCGTCCCGGTTTCCGATGTCCCGGTAGATGCTCAGCGCCTCTTGCAGGTCCCGGGCCGCGCCCGGGTAGTTCCCGGTCAGCCGCCGCACGGCCCCCAGGTCGGTGAGGGCGTTGGCCTGCCCATTCCGGTTTCCCAGATCCTGATAGATGCTCAGCGCCTCTTGCAGGTCCCGGGCCGCGCCCGGGTAGTCCCCGGTCAGCCGCCGTACGCCGCCGAGGAGGAAGAGGGCGTTGCCCTGCCCGCGCCGGTCGCCCAGGTCCCGGCAGATGCCCACCGCCTCCTGCAGGTCCCGGGCCGCGCCCGGGTAGTCCCCCGTCTGCCGCCACACGCCGCCCAAGAAGGCGAGGGCGTTGGCCTGCCCGAGCCGGTGGCCGAGGTCCCGGTAAATGCCCAGCGCCTCCTGCAGGTCCCGGGCCGCACCGGGATGGTCCCCGGTCAGCCGCCGTACGCCGCCCAGGAAGGTGAGGGCGTTGGCCTGCCCGAGCCGGTGGCCGAGGTCCCGGTAGATGGCTCACCGCCTCCTGCAGGTCCCGGACCGCGCCCGGGTAGTCCCCGGTCAGCCGCCACACGGCCCCCAGATCGGTGAGGGCGTCGGCCTGGCCTGGCCGGTGGCCGAGGTCCCGGCAGATGCCCAGCGCCTCCTGCAGGTCCCGGACCGCGCCCGGGTAGTCCCCGGTCAGCCACCGCACGGCCCCCAGGATGGTGAGGGCGTCGGCCTGGCCAGGCTGGTGGCCGAGGTCCCGGTAGATGCCCAGCGCCTCCTGCAGGTCCCGGGCCGCGCCCGGGTAGTCTCCGGTCAGCCGCCGCACGTCCCCCAGTTCGGTGAGGGCGCGGGCCTGGCCAGGCCGGTCGCGGAGCTGCCGGGCGGCCTGCACCGCGGCGGTGTGGCGGGTGATGGCCTCGTCCCACGGCCCGTCGTAGCGCAGCAGGCCCGCCAGGCCCGCGGTCAGGGCGACCACGCGGGCGTGCTGGCCGGCCGCGGTGGCCTGGTCCAGGCAGGCCAGCAGGCTGGTCCGCTCGGCCCGCGCCCACGCCAGCGCTCGCTCCCGGCTGGCCAGGACCGGGACCGCAGGCGCGTCTGCGGCCGGCGGCGCGGGGTCGGTGCGGGCCTGGGGGGCTAGCAGGGCTTCGGCGCGGGCGGCGGCGTGCTGGTAATAATCCAGCAGCCGTCCGGTGGCCCGCTCCCGGTCATCGTCTGGGTCCAGGCGGCTGGTAAGTGTCCGGGCGTGCTCGCGGATCAGGTCGTGCAGCCGGTACCGGCCCGGGGCTGGCTCGGTGATCAGGTAATGCTCATACAGCGCCTCCAGGCCGCGGCGGGCGCCGGCCAGGTCGGTGCCGTCGAGAGCGGCGGCCGCGTACCGGTCGATGTCGGTACCGGGGTGCAGCGCGAGCCTGCGGAACAGCCGTTGCTGCTGGGGTGTGAGGTCGTCATACGACAGGTCGAACGCGGCGGCGACCGACAGGTTCTCAGCGGCCAGCAGCTCCAGCCGGTCCACGGCGGCGGCCAGGTCGGCGCCGCGCCCGGCTACGGTCCAGGCTGGATGGTGGTACAGCTGCCGGGAAAGCATCCCGATCGCCAAGGGCAGGCAGCCGCACAGCCGGGTGATCTCCCGGACGGCCGGGTCGGCTGAGCTGAGCCCGGGCCGGACCGCCAGCCGGACCAGCAGCCCGGCTGCCTCGCCGGGCGGGAGGGCGTCCAGGCTGATCGTCTGGGTGTCTTCCAGTGCGGTCAGCCGCCGCCGGCTGGTGATCAGGACCAGGCTGCCGCCGCCGCCGGGCAGCAGCGGGCGGATCTGCTCGCTGCTGGCCGCGTCGTCCAGCACCAGCAGCAGCTGCCGTCCGGCCAGCCGGTCCCGCCATAGCCCGATCCGTGCCTCCAGGTCGGCCGGGATCTGCCCGGCCGGGATCCCGATGGTCAGCAGCAGGCTGGCCAGCGCATCGGCCGGGTCCACCGGCTGCTGCCCGGGGGTATGCCCGTGCAAGGGCACGAAGATCTGCCCGCCCGGGAACCGGCCGGCCAGCCGGTGCGCGGCGTGGACGGCGAATGCGGTCTTGCCGATGCCGGCCATCCCGCCGATCGCGTGGATGCTCACCACCCCGCCCGCGCCCGCTGCCGCGTCCGCCAGCTCGGCCAGCTCGCGCCGCCGCCCGGTGAACGAGGCGATGTCGCGGGGCAGCGTCCGGGTCGCCGCCGCCACCCCCCTGGCGCCCGCCCGGCCTGTGGCCGTATGGCCCCGCGCGGCAGCCTCGAACTCGATCCGCTCCTGGCTGCTCAGCTGGAGCGCGTCGGCGAGCAGCCGCACCGTGTCCTGGCGCGGAGTGGCGACCACACCACGTTCCAGGTCACTGACCGCCCGCGGGCTCACCCCCGCCGCCTCGGCCAGTTCCTCCTGCGTCAGCCCGGCTACCGCACGCAGCCGCCGCAGCACGCCGGCGAACCCAGCCGGCGGTTCAGCCACAACCTCTCCCCTTGCCCCAACGGCGCACTCCACGCAAACAATACGTGGCCGTCTGGGGCCGCTGCAGCCAGCACCAGCCGGACGCAAGGTTAGGTCGCCCCCCGCGCAGCTTGGCACGCCAGACTGGACTCAAGGCCGCGCAGTCAGCCGCTATCTCCGCGCACGCCGCTCACAGTTCCCGCGCTTTCAATTCTGCGAGCGGGACTTCATGTTCATGGCCCGGTCACGATGTTTGGCTCGGAGCACGAACGGTTTCCGTTATCGGACTTCATAAGGAGGGACTATGTCCACGCCAACCAAGCCGAGCATCGTGTTCTGCCACGGGATCTGGGCCGATGGCTCATGTTTCAGCAAGCTGATGGCGCCGCTTCAGGCCGAGGGTTACGAGGTGATCTCCGCCCAGTACGGCCTCAACTCCAACGTCGAAGACGTGGCCGCGGCGGTACGCTACTTCGGGCAAGTCAGTAACCCGATCCTCCTGGTCGGCCACTCCTACGGCGGCACGGTCATCACCGCCGCGGGCACCGATGACCGTGTCGCCGGGCTGGTCTACATCGCGGCACTGGGGCCAGATGAGACCGAGACCTCACAGGGCGAGCAGGACAAGTTCCCGGTCACCCCGGCCTTCACCCAAGCCGTGGTCGCGGACGGGCGCGTGTGGATGAAGCCGTCGGCTATCGGGTGCTTCTGCGGCGACCTGCCAGAGGAAGAGCAGAAAATCGTCTGGGCGACGGCCAACCCCCCGGCCGCGACCTTGTTCGCCCACAACGCCCCGGGCGTGGCCTGGCGAACCAAGCCGTCCTGGTACATCGTGGCCAACAACGACCAGTCCGTCCACCCGGAACTCGAGCGGGCCGCGGCCAAGCGGATGGGCGCCGCCACCTATGACATCGACAGCAGCCACGTCCCCATGCTGTCCCACCCCGACTACGTCCTCGACGTCATCCGTACCGCCGCCACCTCCATCTAGGCTCAGGGAGCAGACATGGCAGTCAAGCCGAGCATCGTGTTCTGTCACGGGATCTGGGCCGATGGCTCGTGTTTCAGCAAGGTGATCCCGCCGCTGCAGGCGGAGGGGTATGAGGTGATGGCCGTGCAGTACGGGCTGGATTCGAACGTGGCAGACGTAGCCGCGACCATACGCACCCTGAACAGGGTCCACAGCCCGGCCATCCTGGTCGGCCACTCCTATGGCGGCTCCGTCATCACCGCCGCGGGCACCGATGACCGGGTCGCCGGGCTGGTCTATATCTGCGCCCTGGGTCCTGATGAGACCGAGACCTCCCAGGGCCAGCAGGACAAGTACCCCAAGACGCCGGTCTTCTCCCAGATCGACGTCGCCGACGGCCGGGTGTGGCTGAAGCCGTCGGGCATCGGGTGCTTCTGCGGCGACCTGCCCGAAGAAGAGCAGCAGCTGGTCTACGCGACCCACTTTGCCCCGGCCGCCGACCTGTTCCTGCACAACGTCCCTGGCGTCGCGTGGCGGAGCAAGCCGAGCTGGTGCATCGTCGGCAACAACGACCAGACCGTCCACCCGGATCTGGAGCGGGCCTCGGCCAAGCGGATGGGTGCCACCACCTACGACATCGACAGCAGCCACGTCCCCATGCTGTCGCACCCCGACTACGTCCTCGACGTCATCCGCACCGCCGCAGCAGGCCTCTGAACCCGTGCGGCTTTCTGAGCCCTGCTCCTCGATCGCGGGGAGCGGGCTCGGAAAGACCAAGCTCACAAAGGAGAAGCCGGTGGCATCCGAGCAAGTGCTCGACATACCCGTCCGTCGCCATTTGCTCACTAGCGAACGGCCTTTTCAGGTCATCCTGGATGGCATCTTCGGCGGCATCAGCCAGCCAGACATCGGGGCGTTGTTCGCCAAGCTGGCGGCTAGTGCCTCCTATGAGGAGTTCAGTGCGCTGGTCCGCCAGGCGCAGGGCAGCGCTGGCCTGATGCGGTTCCTGCACCTCGACCTTGACACCGTGCTGGCCCTCGACCCGCGGGCCCACCAGGCGGGGCGCCGCCTGGTCCGGCTGATCGCCGGCAACCCGGTCACCATGGGGCAGATGACCCGCCACCTGCCCGCGGCCGGCTCCTACGCGCCGGTCACCATCCTCATCCAGGAGCTGCCGGGCGGCGGAACCCAGGTGGCATACGACACCGTCGCCAGCGCGATCGCGCCCTACGGTGACGCCGCGGCCTCCCAGGTCGCCGAGCGGCTGGACACCGAAGTCCTCAGCCTCCTGCGCCACGCAACCGGCACACCGGTCACCGCAACCGCGGCACGCCGGTCACGGAGAACGCCTTAACGCAGTCGCAGACGGCTGTGAACACCCGGCCGAGGTGCGCACGGCGTTGGTCAGGAACACGGTCACCAGCTGCCGCCGCCAGCAGGTTCATCGCCCTGAGGTTAGGCTGCCGAGAGGGTACGGTGCTGTCTTCGGGCTGGGAGGCCGTGTGCGCGGGCTGACGGACCGGCGTGCTGAGCGGGGCGTGCTGGACGGGCTAGTCGAAGCGGTGCGTGCCGGTGAGAGCCGGGTGCTGGTGGTGCACGGTGAGCCGGGGGTGGGCAAGACGGCGCTGCTGGACTACCTGGCCGCACGGGCGGCCGGGTGCCGGGTGCTGCGGGCGGTGGGTGTGCAGTCGGAGATGGAGCTGGCCTTCGCCGGGCTGCATCAGCTGTGCGCGCCGATGCTGGACCGCCTCGGGGTCCTGCCGGGTCCGCAGCGGGAGGCGCTGCGGACCGCGTTCGGCATGAGCGCGGGCCCGGCGCCCGACCGGTTCCTGGTCGGGCTGGCCGTCCTCGGCCTGCTGGCCGAGGCGGCGGTGGAGCGGCCGGTGGTGTGCCTAGTCGATGACGCGCAGTGGCTTGACCGCGCGTCGGCGCAGGTGCTGGCGTTCGTCGCTCGCAGGCTTGGGGCCGAGTCAGTAGGCCTGATGTTTTCGGCCCGGATTGCGGACGGTGAGCTGGGTAGCCTGCCGGAGCTCGAGGTCAAGGGTCTGCCGGAGCGTGATGCGCGGGCGCTGCTGGATGCGGTGCTGACCGGGCCGGTCGATGCGCGGGTGCGCGAGCAGATCGTCGCCGAAACGCGGGGTAATCCGCTGGCGTTGCTGGAGCTGCCGCGCGCGGCGACACTGACGCACCTGGCGGGCGGGTTCGGGCTGCCCGGCGCGGTGCCGCTGGCGGGACGGATCGAGGACGGCTTCCGCCGGCGTGTCGATGCCCTGCCAGCGCAGGCGCGGCGGCTGCTGCTGGTGGCGGCGTCCGACCCGACCGGCGACCCGGCGCTGATGTGGCGGGCCGCAGGGCGGCTCGGGGTCAGTACCGGGGCCGCGGGACCGGCGGCGGAGGCGGGGCTGGCCGAGTTCGGTGCGCGGGTGCGCTTCCGGCATCCGCTGGTGCGCTCGGCCGTGTACCAGTCGGCGCCGGCCTGGGACCGGCGGGAGGTGCACCAGGCCCTAGCCGACGCCACTGATCCGCAGGCTGACCCGGATCGCCGGGCCTGGCACCGGGCGCAGGCCGCGGCCGGGCCGGATGAGGAGGTGGCCGCCGAGCTGGAGGACTCGGCCGGGCGGGCGCAGGCGCGCGGCGGGCTGGCCGCGGCGGCGGCCTTCCTGGAACGCGCGGCGCTGCTCACGCCCGACCCGGCCCGCCGCGCCGGTCGCACGCTGGCCGCGGCGCAAGCTGATCTGCGGGCGGGCGCGTTCGGCAAGGCGCTGGAGCTGCTGGCCACGGCGGAGGCCGGGCCGCTGGATGAGGTGCAGGGCGCCCGCGCGGACTGGCTGCACGGCCAGGTCGCGTTCGCCTCCGGCCCGGGCAGCGAGGCTCCCCCGCTGCTGCTGAAGGCGGCTAGGCGGCTGGAGCCGCTCGACCCCAACCTGGCCCGCGAGACCTACCTGGACGCTTGGCAGGCGGCGCTGTTCGCCGGGCATCTGGCCGGCGCCGGCGACCTGGAGGAGGTTTCCCGCGCCGCCCGGACACTCCCCTCGCCGGAAGGCGCGCCGCGGGTGGCCGGCCTGCTGCTGGACGGTCTTGCGCTGCTGGTCACCGACAGTCCGGCCGCCGCCGCCCCGGTGCTGCGCCAGGCCCTCAGCGCCTTTGCCGGGCCGGACGTCCCGGTAGCAGAACGTCTCCGGTGGAGCTGGATGGCCTCCGTGGCGAGCCTCCCGCTGTGGGACGTCGAAGGCTGGCGCCTGATCGTGCCACCGCTCCAACTCGCTCGCGACGTCGGCGCGCTCGACCAGCTCCCGATCCTGCTGAGCGTGCTGGCCGGAGCCGCCGTATCGAGGGGTGACCTTGCGGCCGCCGCCTCGCTGATCGCCGAAGCCGACGCCGCCCGCGAGGCCACCGGGGCGCGCCTGGCTGCCTACGCCGCCATGGTGCTGGCTGCGTTCCGGGGCAGCCAGGCTGAGGCCGTCCCGTTGATCGAGGCCACCCTCGAGCAGGCCGCGGCCGCGGGGCAGGGAGCGGCGGTGACCTGGGCGCACTGGGTCGCCGCCATTCTGCATAACGGCCTGGGCCGCTACCAGGAGGCCCTGGCCGCGGCCCGGCAAGCCGCCGGGCACCGGCTGGTACATATTTCGATGTGGGCGCTGCCCGAGCTGGTCGAGGCAGCAGCCCGTACCGGGAACACCGGGCTGGCCGGCGACGCCGTCGACCAGTTGTCTGAATGGACCCGAGCTGGCGGCACCGACTGGGGACGGGGGATCGAGGCGCGGTCCCGGGCGCTGCTGAGCGACGGCGACGCCGCCGACCGCCTGTACCGGGAGGCACTCGACCGCCTCGGCCGCAGCGGCATGCGCCCGGACCTGGCCCGTGCCCACCTCCTGTACGGCGAGTGGCTGCGTCGCGAGCGGCGCCGCGCCGACGCGCGCGAGCAGCTGCGCGCCGCCTGCCAGATGCTCGACGCGATCGGCATGGAGGCATTCGCCGAGCGGGCCCGGCGAGAGCTGATGGCCGCCGGGGGTACCGCCCGCAGGCGCACCGTCAGCGCCAGGGTGGAGCTGACCGCTCAGGAGGCGCAGATCGCCCGGCTGGCCGCCGACGGGCTGTCGAACTCGGAGATCGCCACCCGGCTGTTCCTGTCCCCGCGCACAGTCCAGTACCACCTGGGCAAGGTCTTCACCAAGCTGGACATCACCTCGCGCATGCAGCTCAGCCGCTCCCTGTCCGGCCGCTGAGACCCCGCGTTCCGGCCCGCCCTCCGGCGGAGCTGCCGCTAGCACCAATGCTAGCCGGTTAGCAGATTCGGCCCGGGCCGCCGAGCAGGACGATGGCGGTGTGGCCACGTATGACCAGAAGGAACCGTGATGGGTTTGGAAGAGACCTCGCCGTCGGGCGACCGTGACCCCGTGGTATCCGCCCGGCATTACCACCTTCGCCTGGCTGACCGGCCGCCGCTGGCCGGAGAAGGCGTACATCAGGGCCGGGCCAGCGGGTCCGATCTCTGGCCTCGGCGGCGCCCGGACCATGGCAGGACAAGTCAGGTGACCGCTCAACGGTCATCGGCGCCAGCGCTAGCGCCCGACATTGTGGGCTCGATTCGGTGGCCGGAGTCACCGGCGGGTGACGGCGGTATGGATGCCGCCCGTCTAATCGCTCGTGGCCATCTTCTCGCCACCCTGGATCGCGCGGTGGCGGGCAAGGTGACGATCATCTCGGCTCCGGCCGGCAGCGGAAAGTCGTCACTGCTGCGTGTGTGGGCAGATCGCCCGGATCAGGCGCATCGCATCGTCTTCGTGCGGGTGCGACGCGGCCTGGAAGACGTCCGCCTTTTCTGGCTGGCCGTGTTCGAAGCCGTTCGTGACGCCTCCGGCACCACCAGCGAGACAGAACCGCGGACTGCGGCACCGGACTTCAATGTCCGGATGTTGGTCGACAGACTGCTCGCAGAGCTCGCCGACGTGAGTGGCCGCGTCATCTTGGTCATCGACGATTTGCACAAGCTGACCTCCCCGGAGGCCCTCTCCCAGCTCAGCCACCTGCTGACCAACCTTCCCCCGAACGCGCACGCGATCCTGGCCACGCGTCGCGATCTGCGGCTGCATCAGCTGCGCCTGGCGGGCGAGCTAGCTGAGATTCGCGCGGCCGACCTGTGTTTTTCCGAGCGCGAGACGCGCGAGCTTCTCGATGCCTCGGGTATCGCGCTGTCCGAGGCCGGCGCAGCGCGGCTGCACCAGCGGACCGAGGGGTGGGCCGCGGGCCTGCGCCTAGCGGCGCTCTCGCTGCCTGGTCATCCTGACCCGGAGCGATTCGTCGCGGAGTTCTCCGGGAGCGACCGCACGGTTGCCGAGTACCTGCTCGCCGAGATGCTGGATCGCCAGCCGGAGGAGGTCCAGCATCTGCTGCTGCGAACCTCCCTGCTCGATCGTGTCAACGGTGAACTGGCCGACCTGCTGACCGGCCGCCCTGGATCGGAACGGATCCTGCTGGACCTCGAAGACGCGAACGCGTTCGTGGTATCCCTGAACTCAGAACGCACCTGGTTCCGCTACCACCACCTGCTAGCGGATTTCCTGGGGCTGGAGCTGCGCCGCACCCGGCCCGAAGACGTGCCGGCGCTTCACCGGCGAGCCGGGGGATGGTTCACCTGGCATGGCCAGGTGGCCGACGCCATCTGGCATACCCAGAAGGCGGGCGACTGGCCTGACGCGGCCCGGCTGCTCGCCGACCATTCGTTCAGCCTCACGCTCGACGGCCAGGCACAGACCATCCAGGCGCTGTTGCGGGCCTTCCCGCCGGGAACGTGCGACGTTCACCCCGAGCTGGCCTCGGTGCGCGCAACAGTTGACCTCCGGCACGGACGCCTGGCCGAGGCAGCCGCCCAGCTGGCGGTCGCCGAGACCCACGTGGAAACGGCGCCGCCGGATCGCCGTCGCCGACTCGGGGTGGCGATCGCGTCACTGAAGCTGTCGCTGGCCAGGCAGCGAGGTCACCTGGCGGACGTCATCGAACAGGCAAAACTCCTGGCCGCCCCGCCCACCGGGCAGTACGGCGACGATATCGCGCTCGGCAGCGACCTGCGCGCCGTCGCGCTGCTGAACCTCGGGACCGCCGAGGCGTGGTCCGACGGGTCTCACGACGGTGAACGCCATCTCCGGGAAGGCGCCGTCCTGGCCCGGGAGATCGGCCGGCCTTATCTTGAGGTCTGGTGCCTGGCGCAGCTCGGTTTCGCGTCGAAGATCCACTCGTTCGCCACGACCCAGCGGCGCTGCCGGGAGGCGATCGCGCTCGCCGAACGGTACGGCTGGGGCGCGGAGCCGATCGTCGCGCCCGCGCTGGTAACGCTGGCCGGCACGATGGTGTGGACGGGTGAGTTCGACGAGGGCGAGCGATGGCTGCAGCGCACCGCAGCTGCGCTGCAGACAGACACCGGGCCCGACATCAGGCTGCTCGCGCACATCGTGAGCGGCATGCTGCAGGCCGGCCGCGGCCGCCACCAGCAGGCGCTGCAGGAGTTCAGCACGGCCGAACACCTGCAATCGCAGATGGCGGGCTCACCCGCGCTGGCGAGCCAGGTAACCGGCTGGATGCTGGCCACGCAGGCCCGCCTCGGCGGCCCGGGCGAGGCCCGCGCCGCGCTCGCGGCGCTCGACGGCGACCAAGCCAGCTCAGGCGAGATCCGTAACGCCCGCGCGGTAATCTGCCTCGCTGAAGGCGACCCGGCCGCGGCCCTCCGTGCGGTGCAAGCGGTCCTGGACGGCGCGGTACCGGTCATCGGGTACGTCACGGTCGTCGAGGCTCAGCTGATCGCCGGGCTCGCCCACCGCAAGGTCGGTGACCAGCGCGCGGCGAACCACGCCGCCGAGCGCGCCCTCGCCCTCGCCGAGCCGGACCGGCTCATCCTGCCGTTCGCGATGACAGGCTCACAGCCGCTGCTCGAGGCATTGCCCGGGCATGAGACCGCGCACGCCGCACTGCTCGCCGACATCCTCGACATCATGCGCGGCTCCTCCGTGGACCCCCAAGAGCACCGCGTGGCGCTGGCCCAGGAACTCAGCCCGGGCGAGCTCAGGGTGCTGCGATATCTCCCGACGAACCTGTCCAGGCCGCAGATCGCAGGCGAACTGTCCATCTCGGTGAACACAGTTGCCACGCATCTGCGCAGGATCTACGCCAAGCTCGGTGCCGACGACCGCTCCGCCGCAGTCCACCGCGCCCGCGAACTGCGGCTCCTGTCAGCCGGCCGCAGACACTAGCGCTCCTCAGGAACTGCCGGATCACGCCGGATGAACGGGGCCCGTCTCGGCTTGTGCCGTTGTCACCCTGTCACGTGCCTGGGACGGCGTGCCCGTCGGGACTAGCGGCCCGCGGCGGAACAGGGCGCCGGCGATGACCGCCCCAGCGGCGAAGATGCCGGCTGTCCACCAGAACGCGGTGTCGTAGCCGCGTGCCAGCGCGAGCCCGGCCAGGGCCTGACGGCCGATCAGCCGGGCCGAGGCGAGGTGCACGGTGAGGTAGGAGGCGACGGCGCCGGCGAAGATGGTGTTCAGCAGCGAGGTGCCGATCGAGGCGCCGAGCTGCTGGCCGACGGTGACGGTCGCGGCGGCGACGCCGGTGTCCTGCGGGGCCACGCCGAAGGTGCCGGTGTTGATGGATGGGGCGATCACCAGGCCCATGCCGAGGGCGGCCAAGATGAGCGGGCCGAGCACGCCCGTGGTATAGCCGGTGTGCGGCCCCAGCTGGGCCAGCCAGGCCATCCCGCCCGCCGCGGTCACCATCCCGGACGTGACCAGCGGCTTGGGTCCGACCCTGGGCATCAGCACGATGGTGGCCAGGTTCGAGGCGACCGCGGAGCCGGCGCTGAATGGCAGGAACGCGATGCCGGTGACCAGCGGGGAGTACCCGAGCGTCTGCTGCAGGTAGTAGGTCAAGAACAGGAAGGTGCCGAACAGCCCGGCTCCGACGATGAGCATCGACAGATAGGCGCCGCCGCGGTTGCGATCCAGCACCACGCGTGGCGGCAGCAGCGGGTGGGCCGCCCGGCCCTGCCAGGCCGCGAAGGCCGCCAGCAGCGCCACGCCCGCGGCAATGAACCCGTAGGTGGAGGCTGTCTGCCAACTGTGCGTGGCCGCATTAGAGAACCCGTAGACCAGGCAGAACACGGCGCCGGAGACCAGCAGCGCGCCCGGGATGTCCAGCTTGGGCTTGATCTGGGACGGCTGCCGGGCCAGCAGTACCGCCCCGCCGGTGAACGCCACCCCGGCGAAGATCAGGTTTACGTACAGCGTCCACCGCCAGGACAGGTACTCCGTCAGCACGCCGCCCAGTAGCAGCCCCACCGCGCCGCCCGCCACGGCGATCGCGCCGAAGACGCCGAACGCCTTGCCGCGCTCCTTCTGCTCGGTGAACGTGGTCGTCAGCAGCGACAGGGCCGAGGGCACCAGCAGCGCGGCGAACGCGCCCTGGCAGGCCCGGGCGGTCACCAGCATGGCGAAGTTGACCGAGGCGCCGCCGATGGCCGAGACACCCGCGAAGCCGACCAGCCCGGTTAGGAACGTGACCTTCCGGCCGAGCAGGTCGGCCAGCCGGCCGCCGAGCAGCAGCAGGCTGCCGAAGGCCAGGGTGTACGCGGTGACCACCCACTGCCGGTCCACCGCGGTAAAGTGCAGTGCCCGCTGGGCCGATGGCAGCGCGATGTTCATTACCGTGAGGTCCAGGACGACCATCAGCTGCGCGATGCCGATCACGCCCAAGATCAGCCATCGCCGTCGGCCCAGGCCGCTGCTCACGGTGGTGGCATCGGACATGAGACTCACTACTTCTTTCTCTTGTTACTGTGTCCCGTGCGTGGGCCAGCTGCCGACCTCGGTGCCGAATGTGCTGGCCGACTGCTGCTGCCCGCCCAATGACGGTGCCGGGGCGCTACTGCTCCTTCAGCAGGCGGTCGGTGAGCACGATCTCGATGATGGCCTGGACGGTGTCCTGGCGGGCCCAGTCGCGTTGCAGTTCGACTGCGAGGGAGACCCAGCTGATCGGCTGGCCTCCGGCTTGGATCACGCGGTCAAGGCCGGCGCGGTGGGCCTCGGGTGAGGTGCCGCCGATCGCGTCCACGACGGGGTAGACCTCATACCCTTCGCGCAGCGCGTCGAGGGCGGTGAAGGCCATGCAGATTTCGGTCCACAGGGCACAGAGGATGAGCTTACGGCGCCCGGTCGCGCGGACGGCCTGGACGAATTCGATGTCCTCCCAGGAGTTGGTCGTGGTCCGGTCGAGCGGCTTGTCGTCGGTCAGCAGCGCGGCAAGTTCGGGCAGCGTGGGCTGTCCCCGGCCGGAGGCGACGTTGATGGTCGAGTGCACGACTGGGACCTCGAAGGTCTTGATGGTCCTGACCGTCGAGACGGCGTTCTTGACCAGGAGGTCACGCTCCATCGAGCGGACCCCGGCCAGCTGCGAGGGCTGGTAGTCGATGAGCAGGAGCGCCGCGTTCTGGGGAGTGAGGAGATGGTCGGCGAGGGGGTCGCGCACCGGGGCACTGGTCATTGGAGCGGCACCTTCTGGGAGCAGGGACTGGTGCGACCGAAGTTAGCGGCCATGACGGTGACCGGCTGTCATCCGATTCCGGTGATTTGCGGCCCGGCGTGAGCTGGCGGACCTCGAGCAGCTCCCGGCCGAGCGCCTCGATCTCCGCTAGCACGCCGAGCAGCGCACGGCCGAGGAGGGCGCGATCGAGCCCGTCCTGGGCTGTCCGGTCCGGTAAATCACCGGTTTCCGGTGATGACCAATCACAGGCCTGGCGGCAAGCCTGGATCCGTCCGATCGCACAGGTAAGGAGAAAGGTGAACCTAGATGACCATCTCGGATAGCACGGTTGCCATTATCGGCGTCGGCAACATCGGCAGCAGGCTCGCAGCGGATTTCGCGGCCGGCGGTCAGGACTTCCTCCTGGCCGGCCGGGACGCCGAAGCCGCCCGGAAGATCGCGTCCGACCTGGACAGCCACGCCGAAGTGGTGAGCGTCGACGAGGCAGTCGAACGGGCGGGCGTGCTCGTGGTCGCCGTCTGGCTCGACGACTTCAAGCAGTTCATCGCCCAGTACGGGCAGCAGCTGGCCGGCAAGGTGATCGTCGACCCGTCGAACCCGGTCGGGCCGGACGGCAAGGGCGGGTACCGCAAGGTCATCGGCGAGCAGGAGTCCTCGGGCCAGATTCTGGCCGGGCTGCTGCCGGCCGGGGCCCGGCTGGTCAAGGCGTTCGGCACGCTCTCGGCCCCGTCGCTGTCCGCGGCCGCCCGGCAAGAACCCGAGCGTGCCGTGCTGTTCTATGCCGCCGATGACGACGCGGCCGGCGACCTGATCGCGGACTTGATCCGGGCCGCCGGCTTCGAACCGGTCCGAGTGGGCGGCCTGGACCAGTCCATCCGCATCGAGATGCTCGGCGACCTGCACGAATTCGGCGCCCTGGGCCGAGTCGTGACCAGATCGGAGGCACTGAAGGCCATCTGACCCGGTTGGGTTCGCCGATAAGCTGCGGCAGCTGCGTGCTGGGGCCCGGGCGGCGACCCGGACGCTGCCCGTGACACCGCCTCGTTCATCGGGCGACAGCACTAGCTGAGAGCGCACGAATCCGATTCGGCCGGGGGGTCAAGAGAAAGGACACCCCCACCAAAATGCCCATCCGCTCTACCGCTCCTGGCCAGCGAATTTTCGATTCTCGGTGGTTCCACTGAATTTCTGCAAGCCTTTTCGCTATCCGGCCGCCCGTTTGAATTGGTCGCGCGGGAAGGTGTTGGCGTCGATGCATGCGCGACCCCAGGTTTCGAGCTCGGCGAGCACTCGGGGGAGGTCGTCGCCGATGGCAGCGATTACCGGTGCGTCTAGGTGGTCGGTGTCGTCTTCGATGGACGTCCGAGCGTCCTGGCCCGCGGTGGTCAGATTGCTGCCGGAAAGCCAGCCGCGTCCGCGCAGGCCGTGGGCGGCTTCTTCGATCGCCGCCGGGCTCCAGCCTCGGGTAGCGGTGTAGCTGCCCAACTGTCCGCCGAGGGCGAGCTCGGTGAGAATGTTCATCTCTACCGCTCCAACGCCGGCGACGGTGGCTGCCGCGATGTGGGAGTCGCCGCGGTGGTCTCGGAGTGTCTCGCTGGCCCACCAGAGTCTTTCGAACGGGTCGGGCGGCGGTATTTGCGCGCGTCGCGCACTGAACAGGCAACGGCCAGGCGACGCGCCTGCAGCGGTCGCGGCGGTGAGCTTATCGGCCAGCCAGCTGACGTCGGCGTCGGGGCGGACGGCACGCAGGCCGGCACCTGTCGCGGTTGAACGCGTTCGGCTGATGTCTGCTGGAGTGAGTTCTGCGGGGCCTGCCTGGTAGGCCGACTCGATCAACCCAGGCTCGAACCAGGCGAACGCCGAGATCACAACCGGCGCGGTGGCGGCGCCCAATGCTGCGGCCCGCCCGCGGACGTAGGCGGAGGTCCCACTCAGCCCCAGCTGAGCCATCGCCTGGCGTGTTGCGATGCTCCAGAACGCGTGGGCGGCGACTGGCTCCAGGGCGTCTCGAAGCAATCTAGCTGGCGAACCGTTGGGGTAGCGAGAAGCAGGCATGCACCATCTCCCAGGGGCGAGGTCGTAGTCGGCGCGGCCGCTTGCGCGGTCGCGCACACTGCCAGGGATCATGATCCGGTGCCTGCCCGGCTGGCAAGCCCGCGAAAAGGCGCGCATCTCCCGCATTGTGGGTACGTCGCCGGCTGAGGCATGGATCTGGGCGCCTGTTCATCAGTGCGCCGGATTACCAGGGCGGCTGTCGAGCCAGAGCGCCCAGCGCTCTATCGTGCCGATTCGGAGCAGTCCAGCTGAAGCCCAGGGATCTCCGGCGAGGCGTGCCTTGATTTCGTTCTCGTCGGCCGCCTGGATCACATGCAGGGTCTGTTCGCCGTCGCCGACCGGGCCGCCGAGGATGACGAAGCCATCATCGACCAGGCCGTCCATGAATGCTGCATGATCATCCCAGCCGTCTTGGTCCCGGATCTGACGCAAGGGGTCCCAACCCGCGCCGTGAACGAGCCTCACTGCGAAATTGGCCATAGCCGGAGCGTAGTGACCGCTACTGACATCTAGCTGCCTCCGTTACGTTCCGCTGCGCCTGTACGACGAGCTGGGACTGCTGCAGCGATGAAACCTCAGTTCGACCCTCCGGGCTCGTAGCAGGTGGCACTGGGACCGTTGTAGGGGGTTGGCGAGGTGGCGAGGCGGCGAAGCGGGAGGCTGGGCAGGTGCCGCGGGGCGCAGGGAGGTGAGCAGGCGGCGCCCTGCGGCCGCGAGCCTAGGCGCGGCATGCTCGAGCTTGTGCGTTCGCGCGTGGCGGGCGGCGCGGGCCAGTGCGTCTCGCTGGGCCTGATTGCGCAGCTCGGCGGCCCGGGCCGTGGCCAGGTAGTAGCTGATGGTGGGGTGCATGGCGGTCTCTTTGTCGTGTGTGGATGGTGGTGCTGGGAAGAATTGATGATGCACAGCCCGCATCGTGGCCGACGGGTCGAAGTGCTGGCGGTTGCCTAGGGGGAAATCCGCCGCGGCGGGCGTGCTCGCGGATGGTTTCGGCGTTGTCGGCGAGAGGAACAGACAGTAGATCTTGTCGTCGGTGACGAAGCTGTGAATCCATTGCGCTTGCGTGCCATGCTGGCGAGATCCTCCTAATAGATACCGGCCGCCCGCGAACCGCGGACGCGCCCGGCGGGCCCTGTCCCCGCTCCTGGAGGTGGTGATCCGGTGAAAGGCCGCAATCCATCGCTCGCCACGAAAGCTGGGCTTGGCGCAGGCGCCACGCTGCCCGGGCTTGGATGGCGGCTGGGGCGGCGGTCCGTGACGGACAATGGGCAGCTGGTCCGGACGGTCTGGGCCCACCCTCGCGGCCGGGATCTCGCTCACCGATTCTGCTGTGGCGGCGATGGATTCCGGCCAGAGCGCGGATCACAAATAAGGTGACTATGAATATGTCCAGTCCCAGGCCCGCCGTTCACCTGGAGCTCCACACCGGTGATCACGCACGGGCGAGCGCGTTCTACGCGAAACTCCTGTGCTGGCGCCAGGAGCTGATCGAGGCCGGGTCCGGGTCCTACCTCGCCCCGGGCCGGGGAGACGGTTCCGGCGGCGGCATCGTCGAATGCGGCACCGTGCGCCCGCTATGGGTGCCCTACGTCCAGGCCGACCAGATCGAAGAGTCCACCGAACGCGCCCGCCAGCTCGGCGCCTCGGTGCTGCCGGCGCCGCGCGAGGGGCCGACCGGATGGCGCAGGGTCATTTCGGCGCCGCAGTGCGGCGAGCTCGTTATCTGGCCGCCAAAACCATGACGACCGAGCCTGGACACGCGACGAAAGCCGCTCGTATGGCGCTGACCGCGAGTGAGGAGCGAGAGCTGCTCCAGGCCGCCCGGCGGAGCGACAACGACGCCTTCGGCCGGCTCGCCGGACCGTACCGCGGCGAGCTGCACGCCCACTGCTACCGGATGCTCGGCTCGGCCGCGGACGCAGAAGATGCCCTGCAGGAGACGCTGCTGCGCGCCTGGCGCGCCCTGCCGCAGTTCGAGGGCCGGAGCTCCGTCCGTTCCTGGCTCTATAAGATCGCGACGAACGCATGCCTCCGGGCGATCGAGCGGCGGCCCAGGCGAGTGCTTCCGGTTGACTACGCGCCCGCCGCCGACCCCCACGACAACCCCGCCGAGCCAGTGGCCGATGCGGTATGGCTCGAACCCTACCCGGATGAGCGGCTCGGGCCCGGCAGCGGCCTGGCCAGCCCGGAGGCCCGTTATGAGCAGCGCGAGGGCGTCGAGCTGGCCTTCATCGCGGCTCTCCAGCACCTGCCCGCGCGACAGCGCGCCGTGCTGATACTCCGCGACGTACTCGGGTTCTCAGCCCGCGAAACCGCCACTGCGCTCGAAACCACACCAATCTCGGTCGACAGCGCCCTGCAGCGCGCCCACAAGACAGTAGACACACGACTGCCAGAGCGAAGCCAGCAGGCGACGCTGCGCTCACTGAACGACGGCGCGCTGAGACTCGTCGCCCAGCGCTACGTCACCGCCTGGGAGCGCAACGACGTCGATGCGGTTGTTGCCATGCTCGCCGAAGACGCGAAGCTGACGATGCCGCCCGTACCCACCTGGTACCGCGGCCGCGAACAGGTCGCCTTCTACCTCCGCGGCGGGCCACTTGCCGGGACGAGATACTGGCGCCTCATCCCCGCTCGCGCGAACGGGCAGCTCGCCTTCGGCCGCTACGCCTGGAACGACAAGACGCAGACCTTCATGTCGCGCGCCATCGACGTGCTTACCCTGCACGGCGCGCAGATCCAGGAGATCACCGCCTTCGTCACCCCAGACGCCTTCCGCGGCTTTGACCTCCCCGCCGTCCTCGATGAACCGGGGACCAACTCCTAGACACGCCGCTCGCGAGCCATGGCGGCCAGCGCATGAGTCGGCCACGCCGAGTCGGCGATAAGGTCGCTCACCCTTTAGCCACCACCTGCTGGCGTGGTGCTGGGCCGGGTGGCGTCTGGCCCCGGGCGCGGTGTGAGCGGGATGCGGTGTCGTAGTGTTGGCTGGTGGGCGGGGTGCGGCTGATCGTGATCGAGGGCATGATCGGTTCCGGTAAGACGATGACGGCGACGCGAGTGGGGGACTGGCTGGCGGGCCGGGGGGAATGCGTGCGGGTGTTCTGCGAAGGTGCTGCCGGTCACCCCATCCGCACCGGAGCTGAGGACCGGTTGCGGGCGGCGGCCGGCCTGCCGGGGCCTGGGCCGGGGGGTACGGGCGAGGCCGGGGATGCGGGCCGCCCTGGGGGGTACCCGGCCGCTCAATGGCGGCGGCTGGCCGGGCGGTGCGTGCGCGGCGGGCAGACGATCATCATAGAAGGCAGCTTCCTGCAGAACTGCGTCATGCCGGCCTTCATCGACGGCGCGCCGGTCCGCACGGTCGAGGAGATCTTCACCCAGATCGTGGGGCAGGCCGCACCCGCCCGCCCGCTCCTGGTCTACCTGCGGCCGGCCGGCATCGCCGCGGCGGTCGGCCGGGTCCATCGCAGCCGGGGGGAGCCGTGGTCGTCGCGGAACGTGGCGTTCGTGGAGAACAGCCCCTGGGCGCGCCGCCGCGGTCTTCGTGGCCAGGACGCGGTGGTCAAGCTGTACCAGGCCTGGGAGCCGGTCGTGACCCAGCTGTACCGCGCGTACCCGTTCCCGAAGATCATGGTGACCGACCCCCAGCACGACTGGCCGGCGGCCCTGGCGCGCATCTGCGCCACCGCGCGCCCAGCACCCACCCAGCCCCAAGCCCGGACCTGACCCATCCCGGCCCGGCGCGACCTCCAGCCACACGCCACCCGGCCGGCCACCCTAACGGATCCGCGGGAACCAGCACACCAGATCGTGGCTGAGGACAGCGAGCTGCGGCAGGAGGAGCGCAGACGGCAGAATCCACCAACGCTGCCGCAGCACCGGCGAGCCGACGACGGCCGGCGCTGGGTCAGATGGCGGTCCGGCCGCCGTCGGCGGCGATGACCGCGCCGGTGATGTAGCTGGCTTTCGGCGACGCGAGGAAGGCGATGAGCCCGGCGATCTCGCCGGGCTGCGCGGGCCGGGCTAGCAAGGTTGTGGCGCCGAGGGCCTCGATGCGGTCACGGGCAGCCCCGCTGGTCAGGACCGGCCCGGCCGCGATGGCATTGACCCGGACGCCGGAGGGACTGAACTCGGCGGCCCAGGATCGGGTCATCGCCGCCAGGGTCGCCTTGGTCGCGCTGTAAGCAGCCCCGCCAGCCAGGCCGATCCGGCCGGCCATGCTCCCGATGCTGATGATGCCGCCGCTTCCCCGGGCGGCCATCTTCGGAGCCAGGGCGGCGACCAAGAAGTACGCCGCCCGGACATTGGCCGCGAAGAGCCGGTCGAAGGTCACCACGTCCAGTTCCGCGGTCGGCCCGAACCAGGAGAAGCCGGCGTTGTTGACCAGCACGTCGACTGGCCCAGCCTGCTCGACGAGGTGGCCCACCTGGGCCGGGTCGGTGAGGTCGGCCGCCACGAAGCGGGCCTTGCCGCCCTCCGCGGTGATCGTGTCGACCACCGCGGAGCCGCGATCGACGTCGCGCCCGTGCACGATGATCTCGGCCCCATGCCGGCCGAGCTCTTCGGCGGCCGCCTTACCGATGCCCGAGGTGGCCCCGGTAACCAGGGCACTGATGCCCTCAAGGTCTCGCTGGTCGTTCATCTCTCATCCTTCAGATCGACGGGCTTGTCATGCCGTGAGTGAGCAACTCGGTCTAGCTCTTGGCCGGCGCGGCTTCGGCTCGCCGGTTCGATGAGCTGGGCCACGTCAACGCCGTGGCAGTCAGCTGCTTGGTGCGGTGGGCTGGGGTGTGACATGGTGCAGGCGGCGGCCAGCGCTGCCGAAAGCCGCGCGGCCCTGCTCATGGCGAACGAGGAAACCGCGCTGCGCCGGGCTCTCGGCCATCAGTTAGCCCTCGGACGGGTCTGCCGCGAAGACCTCTCGCAGCGACGAGCCGTAGGGCCAGAACGCGCTCTTGTCGCCCCGTTCCCACGCATCCCGCTGACCAGCAGCGGTGATGTCCCAGTCTGGGCGGACCTTCTCGGTGACAGCACGCAGGTCCGCGCGGAGCTGGGCGGGTGACGGCCGGCCCCAGTACCAGTAGCCGTTATAGACCGAGTAGATAAGGAGGCCGGGCTCCAGCACGAGGGTGTACGGAATCATCGGATTGTGGTGGGGATCGGTGTACTCGACGATGTCGAGGTCGCGCTGAACGGTCCGTTCGGGATCGATAAGGAAAGGCCAGTGCGCGCCGAGGCCGTCGCGCATCTCGTTGGCCTCCATCATGGCGTCGGTGGAGATGGTCACGATCTTGGTGTAGGCGACCTTCAGTTCGGGCTCCATCTGAACGAGTAGCCGGTGCTGCTCGCGGTCCTTCGGGCAGAACGCGCCGCGCGACAGGACCAGGACCATCGGATCGGCGCCTTGCAGCGCGGCAAGCTTGCGTTTGGTTCCGCTGTGGTCGCGCAGCTCGTAATCGGGAAACAATCCGCCGGGGACGATGTCTGAGCGCATGATGTGCCTCCATGATGTTTGGTGTGGCGAGGGTTCTCCGTGTGAGGTTGGTTATCAGTGCGGGATTCCATCGGCCTGATTCCACCGGTGCGGGGTGGGGCTTGCTCGTGCTGGCCGTCTCGCAGGCTCCGGTCGCGAACCGAACGCACGTCTTCAGGGTGTGCTGCGGAAGCTGGCCGGGGGTATCCGAATGCTGACTGCACCTTTGTGGCTGCCGACGGGCGGCCGGGTCACTCCCAGGTCGGCGCTACCTGGCGCGACGGTCCGGGCTGACAGTTGCCGCTAACGAAGTCTTACTTCCGGCGCCGTTGTCTGCCGGTGTCGCCGTGCTGGCGCGGGTGATCACGTCGCGTAGCTGGTTGCGGCCGGCGACCCCGAGTTTGGGATAGGACCGGTACAGGTGCGAGCTGACCGTGCGAGGTGAGAGGAACAGCCGGTCGCCGATCTGCCGGTTGGTCAGGCCGTCGCTGGCCAGGCGGACGATCTGGCGCTGCTGGGGGGTTAGCTCCCAGAGGGCATCGGGTTCGCCGGGCGCACTGGTGACGGCCACCCCGCACGCTCTAAGCTCTGCCTCTGCCCGCTGCGCCCATGACCGGGCCCGCAGTCGCCGGAAGGTGCCCAGGGCTTCGGTCAGGACGGGTTTGGCGTCGTTGATCCGGCGGCGGCGGCGCAGCCATTCCCCGTAGTCGAGGCGAAGCTGGGCCCGCTCGAATGGCCATTGATCCCCGGCCTGGTCGGCGAGCGCCGTTGCGAAATGGGCTTCGGCCTCGTTGGGGCTGGCGAGGATGCCGCGCGCGCGGGCGATGAGCTGCTCGAGCCGGGGAGAAACCGTTCCGCCTAGATGGCTGAGCGCCCGCTCAACGACGTCTTGTCCTTCTATCCGCCTATCGGCGCGGATCGCGGCAGCCGCCATATCGGCGATGCCCAGGTAAGAGAAGATGTTGTGAACAGGCACCCCTTCTTCGCTGAACAGCTGGCGCAGTTGGGTGAAGGCCAGGAGGTGGCTGCCGTCGGCCAGGGCGGCGATTCCGATGGCCCGCCGGGCCCGGGCCGCTACGAATCCGCTTTCTGCCAGGTCGGGGCGGGCGAGCGCCCGGTCGGCATGCCTGCGGGCCGCGCCGGAGTCGGCGCGCATGGCCAGGACCGTGGCCGCGATCAAGTCGGCGGCGGCGGCGATGAGCTCCATCTGGTTGGCCTCGGCCAGGCCGGCGGCTTCGGCGGCAGCTTCCAGGGCCTCATCCCAGCGTCCGGTATCGACGAACAGCCAGCCGAGCGCGGTCAGGCCTGGACCGCTGGCGCCCTGCGTGCCGGGAGCCTGGATCCGCTGCATGGCATCCTGCAGCAAGGTAATTCCCAGGTCGGATTCGTCCAGGAGCCATGCGGCGGAACCGAGCCGCCACAAAGCGGCCTCGTCAAGAGCAGAGCCGCTGATCTGGCGCAGGTACCGGATGAGCTGGCTTCTGCTGCCGAACGGGTCGATGCAAGCCTTTATCCACAGCCGGTGCGGGCCGACATCGGCCCGCGGGCCATGGCCGGCGGATCGTGACCCCTGATTTTCCAGAAGCCCGAGAACGCGGCTTACGGCCCGGCAGCTGGCGGGCGCGCCTGAATGGTAGACGACCTTGGCCGCATCCGCGAGCGCGTCCCAGGCGAGGTCCGGCTGGTCGAGCGATGCCTCTTCGGCGACCGAGATGAGTTCCGGGAGCGCGGTGGAGCGCCTGCCTGAATACGCCAGCGCCCATCCGGCGTCGTGGCGGGCGGTCAGCCGTAGTTCCGGGTCGGCGGTGACGGCGAGGGCGCGGGTGGTGAGGTCCTGGACCCAGTCGCCTTGGCCGGTGGGGACGGCGGCTGATGCGGCGGCGACGAGTCGGCGTGCTTGGTCGTCGCGGTGGGGGCTGAGTTCGGCGGCGCGTTCCAGGGCGAGCGCGGCGGCGGCGGCGCCGCCGCGGCGGCGTGCCTGGGTGGCGGTGGCTTCGAGCAGGGCGGCGACGTGTTCGTCGGGGTGCAGGGCGGCGGCGGCCAGGTGCCAGGCTTGCCGGTCGGGCTCGTTGTGCAGGGCGCGGGCGAGCTCGCGGTGCGCAGCGGCGCGGCGGGCGAAGGGGGCGGTGTGGTAGATGGCGGAGCGGACCAGGGGGTGGGAGAACCGCAGCCCGGTCCGGTCGATTTTGATCAGGCCGGCTTGCTCGGCCGGGGCGAGGGTCTGCGCGCCCGGCCCGGAGGCAGCCGCGGCGGCGGTCAGGTCCGGGCCGTCGGCAACTGCGGCGAGCAGCAGCGCGGCTTGTGCTGGTTCGGGCAGCGCGGCGAACCGGGCGGTGAGCACGGCGGTCAGCCGGTCGCTGGGCGGCAGCGGCTCGGCGGCCCAGCGGCGGCTGGCCGCGGGATCCTCGGCGATCACCTCGGCGAGCTCGATCAGCGCCATCGGGTTCCCGGCGGCCTGGGCGAGGACCTGGGCCCGGGCCCGGCCGCGGGGCGGGTGCGGCTGGGCGTCCAGCAGGCGGCCGGCGTCATCGGCGGGCAGCGGCGGCAGATGCAGCTCGGGGAAGCCGCGGTCAAAGCCGGGGGGCGGGGCGTGGCCCCGGGCGCCGACCAGCAGCACGACCCGCTCGGCGTCCAGGCGGCTGGCCGCGAAGGCCAGGGCGTCCAGCGAGCTGCGGTCCAGCCAGTGGGCGTCATCGGCGACCACCAGGACCGGGGACCGTTCGGCAAGATCTGACAGCAGGGTCAAGACGGCCGCCCCGGTCAGCAGCAGGTCCGCAGCGCCGGGGTCCGCAGCAAGGCCGAGGGCCCCCAGCAGGGCCCGGGCCTGCCGGCCGGGGAGCCCGGCGGCGCTGGACAGCACCGGGCGCAGCAGCTGATGCAGCCCGGCGAACGCGAGCCTGGACTCCGATTCCCGGCCGGTGACCGACAGCACCCGCATACCCGCCCGCTGGGCCTGCCCGGCGGCCTCGGCCAGCAGCACCGTCTTGCCCATCCCCGCATCGCCGGTGACCAGCAGGACCTGGCCTGAGGGCGGGACCGGATCCACCAGCCCGCGCAGCCGGGCCAGCGCCGCGTCCCGGCCGATAATCAGCCCGCGCTGCTGCGCGGCGGGTTCACCGGGACCTGGCATGGCCTGTCCTCTCGGCCAGTGCGTTTCGTCAACGCCGTCCCCAAGGCCAACAGCGACCGCAGCCCGGGCATGCCCGCAGCCCAAAAGTGCAGTCACTCGGCCGATACCGCCCCAGGCCGCCTGCAGCCACCGTTGTGACCTGGTCCTTCTCGCTCACCAGATACAGGTTTCACTGCCTTGTGCTGGCGGGCTGGCCTGCGCTGCCGGCTGGGCCGGTCGTGACGGCGGGGAGTGCCTGCGAGCCAGGAAGCTGCCCGCGGCCGCCGCGGCCAGCACGGCGAGAGCGGCAGAGTAGACCACGGCGGTCCGGTGCAGGCCGAAGTGCGTGACTGCCACCCCGGCGATCAGCACAGGGACGCTGAACGCCAGGTAGAAGACGATCCAGCTGGCGGAGATCAGGCTGGCGCGCTGACCGGGGCTGGCTAGCGGGGTCAGGACGCGGTAAGCGCCCAGGAAGAAGGCCGTGCCGGAGCCCGTGCCGGCCACCGCGGTGCCGGCGAGGAAGGCGGCCGCCGATGCCGTTTCGATCGCGGCGAGGGTCATCGCGGCACCGGCGACCAGGGTCAGGCAGCCGGCCAGCATGGCGGCGGGGCCGTCAAGGCCGCGGCGCAACCCGACCGTGGCCGCGGCACCCGTCCCGGTGACCAGGAAGATCACCAGGCCGCCCCACAGCAGGTCAGGCGAGCCAAGTACCTCCGCGGCCAGCGATGGGCCCAGGGACAGGTAAAAGCCGTTGAGCGCAGGCGCCGCGATCATGCCCGGCAGGGCCATGGCGAACACCCTGCGTGCCTGCCGCGGCACAGCCACCCGCGGCCGCAGCGAGGCCAGGACGCCAGGCCGCCTGGGTCTTGTCTCCGGAATGGCCGGCACGGCCACGGCGGCGGCGGCGCAGGTGCCGAGGAGCAGCCACCAGATCAGGTGGGTGGGCGCCGGGGCGTACTGGACCAGCGCGCTGGTGGCCAGCCCGCCGACTCCCAGGCCCAGGAGGATGGCCGCGCTGGTGACCACCGGCGCGCGGCCGCTGCCTTCGGGCTGCAGGTCGACCAGCGCCGCGCCGCCTGCGCTGGTCGCGGCGCCGGCGGAGACGCCCGACAGGGCCCGGGCGGCGAACAGCAGCCCGGCGCCGTGCGCCGCCAGGAACAGCCCGCACGCGCCCGCGCCGGCCACCAGGGCCACCTCGATGACACCGCGGCGGCCCAGGTAGTCCGACACCGACCCGAACACCAGCAAGGTGGCCAGAAAGGCGAGGACGTAGACGCCGAAGACGGCGGTCAGCGTCGTCGCCGAGAACCGCCACTGAGCCTGGTAGACGTCATACAGCGGCGACGCGGCCCCCGACACGAAGAGCAGCAGGAACAAAACGCCGGCCACCAGCCAGAACCCGGCTGCCCGCGGCAGCGCCGGCCGCCGGGCAGCCCCGATGACCGGCCGGCGGTCTTGTTCCCCGGCAGTTCCCGCACGCCCACGACCGGTGTCGGCGCCGCGGACCGCCAACGTGGCTTGCCCCTTACGGACGGGTGATGGGCGAGGCATGAAACGACTCCTTTGCCAGCGGTGGGAAGATCCCGGCAGATTCGGTCGATCGACCCAAAAATTTTCGATCCGGCCGAATGGGCGTTAACGGAAATTCCTGTTCCGACGGTACGGCCGAAAGCTGGCATCGGGTATCCGAACCGTGACTGCACCTCTGTGCAAGGACGCGCGGCACGAGTTTGCTCGATGGGCACGTCGCCTGGCTCACGGCCATCGATCGGCGAGAGAAGTTTTGAAGTGCAGTCAAGATGCGGATACCACTCGACCTGGCTGGAAGGAATAGTCGGATCTGCCGGCATACCCGTGACGGATTCTCCTCATGCGAAAGGCATAGGTAGAACAGATGCCCGAGCAGACCAGCATTGCCGCCTCGGCCACCGCCGCAGACATAATGCGGCCACCCCTCACGACGGTAGAACGGGAAGGTCACGTGGCTGCGGCCGCCTACCTGATGAAACACGCAGGCGCGACTGCCCTGATGGTCCTCGATGCCTGGACCGATCTGCCGGTAGGCATCATCACGGAGACGGACATTGCCCGCGCGGTCGCCGACGGAAAGGACGCGAACAGCGCCCGGATCTATGAACTAATGACCACTCGCCCCACCGTCATTAAAACAACGACGAGCATCTGCGACGCGGCGAAGGTCATGACGAGCGGCCATTTCCGGCACCTCCCGGTCGTCGGCGACGCTGGCCTGGTCGGAATCGTCGACATCACCGACGTATGCCGCGCGCTGCTCGAACCGGGGATTCCCGGCTGCCCGCCGGAGTGACCGAGCCAACGTAGACCGGTGTGTTCACTCTGTCAGGAGACACCGCTGTCTGGCTTGCGCTTCTGCACGAGCAGCGGCTGGGCGACCTCACCGATGAACCCATCCGGGTCGGACAGGTCGGCGCGGGCGAGTCCGACGCCGTCGCCAGTTAGGTAGGTGCGGCATGCCAGGTGCACCCATGCCCCGGTCGGCGGGCGCAGCAGGGTCACGGTCATGGTGGGCGGAATCGAGAACCATTGCTTCAGCGGCAATGACAAGGACAGGCCATTCGCGGAGTCGGCTGCGATCAGCACCCGATCCTGGCCGGTCAGTGCCACGCCTTCAACCAACGGCAGGCGGACCCGGGCCCACACATCCGCCGCACCCAAGCTGTCGAAGCTTCCGCGAGTGAACCGCCACTCGATCGAACGTCCGTAACCCCAGTCGTCCAGGCCCGGATAAAAATGCTGAGGTGTCGGCCTCGGCGGTACCGGTGGCGGCGCGGTCTGCTCCTCGCCTGTTGACGGGGGGCGGTCGCCGGTAGCGATGTGCCACGCCCTCGCCGTGACAGCAACCTGCCCGTCAACAATCATGCGGGCCTCGGTCAGGTGTACCCGTCGGCCGGGCTTGATCAGGGAGACCTCGACAACGGCCTCGCGGAGCGGGATGGATCCGAGAATGTCGACCGAGATGCGACCGATCCGAAGTGGCCCCTCGACCGTCTGGTTGATCACATGGGCAAGAAGGGCGGCCGGTGGTCCACCGTGTTGAGCCTTGCGGTCCCATGGGCTCTCAGTAGCCCGGGTCGGCTCGTATCGTCCGTTCCCACGAGGCAGGTAATAGGCCTCGGGTCCTTCTGACGGCACTGACGTCTCCTAATGCGTGGTGCGCCCAGCGCCTGTGCGGACACTAGGTTGTGCCTCTTCAGCCCCTCTGGTTGAGCCGCCCGGTCGCGTGTCTAGAGCACTGCTATCGGACCGGGGAAAGCTCAGCGCCGCCAGTTCGCGCGTAAACCAGGAAGCCGAACGGATCCCACAGACTGGCGCTGCTCCATCAGCCGGACCACAACCGCTTGCCGGAGCTCAGCTAGCTCGCGGCTGTCGGGATGCCGGAGCAGGCCCGGCGCGAGGATTTCCAGCGCGAGGGTCAGGTCGCCCTGGTCGGCAAGGGTGGCAGCGGCGGTGACGAATGCGTCCGCCTTTTCCCCGGCGAGCAGGTCCAGAGCCGCCGCTTTTTCTTCCGGGCTCCGCGGGTCGAGTCCCTGTCCGTCTGGCTGCCAGTATCCGGTGCGCTGGTGGTAGAGCCGGGCGATGAAGTCATCACGGCCGACCAGGTACGGCACGACCGCGGTCGGGGTGATCCCGCAGCAAGGCTGGCAGATAACCAAGGTCCAGGATGTGCGGTAGCGGCATGTTCTCGCCGATCCTGGCCAGCGCGAACTCGTGCAGCTCGGTGAGAGCCGGCTCCAGGCCCGTCAGGGTCTCGATGGTGAAGTTCTCGGTCAGTGTCGTGTGACCCTCGATGAGCTGCCGGGGTGCCAGCTCGCGGATGTACCGCATGGTGTCCAGCAGTCCCTCCGGCGAACCCTCGGCGTGAACGGGACGCCGAGGTAGGGCATCAGCACGTCCCCGGTGAACAGCAGCCCGCTGGCGGGCAGGTACACCATCAGCGCGCCTGGCGTCTCGCCGCCCCGGACCGGAATCAGCACGAACTCGGTGTCGCCGACGACAACAGACGTCCGCTCGCTGATCAGCCGGTCCGGCTTCACGTCGGAGGCCGGGCTGGCGCCGGTTCCGATCAGGTAGCGGAACGGGATGCTCCAGTGGCGCTGCCGCTCCGCTTCGGCAGGGAATCCTGCGGAGGCGATGACCTGGGTGCCCGGGCCGCGCACGGCGTCGGTCCCGCCGATGTGGTCGAAGTGAGCGTGGGTGAGGATGAGGTGACTGACCGGCGCATGGTCCGTCAGGCCAAGATCGGCCATCGCGGCCCGCACGCGGTCCGGGCTGGTCCCCGCGTCGATGGCGACGACTCCCGCGCTGGTCTGGATGAACGCGAAGTCGCCGAAGTCATAGGACTGGGCGACGTGCACGTCCGGCGCAGGATTGAGCGTGCCCGGCGCGGACAACCGCATCCCGTCCTGCGCAGTCACCGAGAAACTCGTGAACATCGGCGGCTGGTCCGCCGCGGCCGGGCCGAGGCCGGACCGTCGCAGCGCCTCGGCCGCCTGCTGCTGCCGCCCGAGCACCAGGTAGGCACGGGCCAGGCCCTGGTACGCGGCGCGGAGCAGCAAGACCGGGAACTGGTCACGCGCCGCGAGCACGAACTCCAGGTCGGCGATCACCTGGTCCGGCCCGCCCGGTATCCGCGGCAGCACGGCCCGCCTCGGACGGGTCTCCGCCGGGCAGCAGGTCCGCCAGCGCCAGGCCGCGGAAGTACTGTGGCAGGCCGAGGTCCATGGCCGCGGCCTTGTCCAGCTTGGCTATCGCCGCGGCTACGTCGTGGCCTGCGCGGACCTGGAAGAAGCCGGCCAGAGCGCGCGCCGTGGCATCGGCGGGGTTTCGCTCGGACAGGTCCTGGAAGTAGCGGCTCCCCTCCGCGTCGGCGCGTGCCGCTACCAGCGCGGTGGCCAGGGTCATTACCGTGTTCCGGTCTGCTCCCGGCCAGCTGGCCGCCTCCTTCAGCGATCCGAGCAGGCGATTGCGGGAAATTGGTCCAGTCACAGTACTTCCTTTCTGGAGAGGTCGAACCCCGGCCGGTGATCTCCCTCTGGATGACGGGCAGGGGCTCGATCCCGCCTCGGTGCCAGCCCTCGCCTTCGTGGACCGCCGCCGGGAGGCGCAGTCGGTGGCCCTGCTCTCCGCGGTGAGCGCGCTTTCCGCGGCACCGCCATGGTGCTCGGCGGCGCGCCAGCAGTGCCACGCCACGACCGAACGACAGGGACGATACGGGTCACCGAGCGCCTCGAGTTGTCTAGGAGATCTCACCGCCGAGCGCGGCGATCAGGCGCCCGTGGATAGCGCGTGTCCCCGCGCCGGCCAGCTGCTTGTACGAGATCGCGCGGACCAGAGCCGCGAAGTGCGTCTCGGTCGGCGGGCTCACCCGGACAGGACCGGCCTGGGTGACGAGCCGAAGCAAGACCGGATCGCGCTCGGACAGGATGTCAGCGGCCGCCTTGTAGCTGCGGGCCGGGCGGGTGGATACTGCCGGACCGGACATGTTCAGCCCCTTATCTTTGGCCCGTTCAGGCCTTTGCCGACTGGGCCGAGAGCCATAGTGCGCCGGGGTTGACTCGGTGCGGGTGAATCGCCAGCATCTGCCAGTAGAGTTCCTCGGCCGTGGTGGTTTCCTGATCGAGCCGGTCGAAGTCGCTGATGTACTGGCGGGTTTCGTCGATGACGCGCGGGTTGTCGTCCTTGCCGTAGCGTTTGTGGCCGGCTACGACGGCACGCGGATCGAGCGCCTCGATGATGTCCAGGGCCGCGAGCCAGTTCCGGCGGCCTTGAGAGTCTGATTCGGCCAGGTACTGGTGCACGTCGTTGTACGCCGCGTCGCCGGCCACGACCAGCCCTATGTCGGGTACGTGCAGGACCGTGGTGTCGTCGGTGTCGGTGTGCCCGGTGTCGACGGCGACCAGCTGATGGCCTTCTAGCTCGAAGGATGACCCGTCCAGCGGACCGGCGACGGGGTTGTCATCAGGGATCTGGCCCGGGAACCTGGGTTGCCAGAATGTCTTGAGTACCTCGGGCGCGGACCACTTGCGCATCCCCTCGATGACTGCTGGCGTGGCGACGGCCCGGACGCCGGGGAAGCGCTCGCGGATTGCGCCGAGCCCGAACCAGTGGTCACCGTGCCCGTGGGTGACGTACACCGCGGTGAGGTTCTTTCCCGTGGTCGAGACCCAGTCGGCCACAGCCATGCCCTGCTCGACCGTCATCAGGGGGTCGACCAAGACGGCGTCCTGCCGGCCGGAAATGAGGGTGGCCGATATCGGGCTCCAGGTTGAGCGGCTCTGGCCAGGCGGGATGTCCTTGCCCGCCATCGCGATGATCGGCGCCACGTAGACCTGATAGGTCAGCGTCGACTCACTTGTCATTATGTGCTCCTTGCACTATGTGCTCCTTTCCGCTGGCTACTTAGACGTCCGCCCGCCGCTTGCCTCTCCAGATCGGCGCACTTGTCATGCCGTGACGGGTGAGCCGGTCTAGCTCGTGGCCGGCGTGGCTTGGGCTGCGGTTTGGATGAGCTGTGCGACCTCGGCGGGGTGGGAGACCATCGCGAGGTGGCTGGAGGGGATCTCGAGGGTGGTGGCGCCCATGCGGGCGGCGAACTGCCGTTCGGCGTCGGGTGGGAGGGCCTGGTCGTCGGTGGCGACGAGGTACCAGGACGGCAGTGTTTTCCAGGCCGGGACGCCCATCGTGTCGGTGAAGGCGGACATGGCCAGCGGCTGCTGCACGGCGTGCATCACCGTGGCCTGGACCGGGTCGAGGTCCGCGGCGAAGTGATGGACGAAGTCGTCCTCGGGCAGCCAGCCGAAGCCGTGGGTGTCGGTGACCAGGTGGGCCAGCGCCGGGGTCACCGGTCCTTGCCCCAGCAGCCCGCCGAGGGATTCGCCGTGGTCCAGGCCGAACGCGGCGATGTAGACCAGCCCGGCGACGTTCCGGGTGTCCGCGCCCAGGGCGGTCATGACCTGGCCGCCGTAGGAGTGCCCGGCGACGATGGCGGGGCCGTCCTGGCGCGCCAGCACCTGGCGCAGCCGGGCGAGGTCATCAGCCAGCGCGGTCAGCGGGAACTGCGGTGCGGTGACGTGATAGCCGCCGGCCTGCAGGCGCTCGATGACGCCGCTCCAGCAAGAGCCTTCGGCCCACGCGCCATGGATGAGAACGATATTCGGTCGGGCATTCACCTCAGGGATCCCTTCGTCGCCGTAATCTGATGGCCATCTTGCGGAGCAAGGCCGCACCCGCCGGGCTGGCCGACCGCCTGGCACGGCCGCGTCAGGTGGTCTTCCATCTCCGGACCCGCGCCGTCCGCGTCGCGGGTTTCGAGATGGCCGAGCAGATTCGACTATGCCTTCCAGCCCGGTGGGGCGGTATCCGCACCCTTACTGCACTTCAGATAGGGCTCCAGCTGGCGACGTCTGCCCGTTTCGAGCCGCACGGCCGAAACAGGGGGCAAGCTCACTTCGCCGACGTCAGTCCGTCGCTGCCGCCGACGTCACCGCGTTGTACCGCAGCCCACTAAGCAGCAGTGCGACCATTCGATGGGCGCGCGAGGTGTCGTTGCTTCCGGGCGGTGGAATGCAGAGGTTCGCGACCGCGCCGAGCAGATCCAGCGCATTCGTCCCAGCACCGATCAATCCTGCGAGTTCAGCACGATCAAGGAGGGTCTGAAGCGCTGGCCCGACGTGTTCCTCGAAATACTCGCGCAGCCCACTGAAGGCGGGATCCCCGGAGTGGAGCGCAGCTGCCAGTCCGTGCTTCGTTGCGACGAAGTCGATGTAGCGATTCACCCAGCGATCCAACGCCTCGCCAGGCTCGTAGGCCTCGGACAGGGACGTGGCGGTTGCGAGGAGGTCGTCGATCTCGCGGTGGAAGACCGCCGAGATGAGGTCGGCGCGGGTGGGGAAGTGACGATACAGCGTGGCGGTCCCGACGCCGGCACGTGCGGCGATGGCGCGCACACCAACGTCGACGCCGCTGGTGACGAACTCCTCCTTGGCGGCGGCCAGGAGTGCATCGACGTTGCGCTGTGCGTCGGCCCGGGGCATCGCTCGTCTCCTTGCTAAGTGGAACATTGTCCCATATAGTTTTCCGGTAGTGGGACACTGTTCCGTTTATCTCAGTCTACGGCGTCCGAAGCGATGTCGGCCAGGAGGCACCATGCAATATCGCACCTTTGGCAAGACCGGCATCAAGGTCAGCCCCTATGCGCTCGGCGCGATGATGTTCGGCGCCGTAGGCAACCCGGATCATGAGGATTCGGTCCGGATCATCCACAAGGCGCTCGAGGCCGGGATCAACTTCATCGACACCGCCGACGCCTACTCGCGCGGCGAGTCTGAGGAGATCGTCGGCAAGGCGATCAGCGGTCGGCGGGACAGCGTGGTGCTCGCCACCAAGTTCGGCCTTCCGATGGACCCTGACGACCCGAACCAGCGGGGCGCATCCCGCCGCTGGATCATGCGGGCCGTCGAAGACTCGCTCCGGCGACTCGGCACCGACTACATTGACCTGTACCAGATGCACGTTCTGGATCCGAGCACGGATCTCGAGGAGACGATCTCGGCGCTCACGGATCTGGTCCGTGCCGGCAGGATCCGCGCCTTCGGGGACTCCAGGCTGCCAGCGTCCGGCATCGTCGAGGCGCAGTGGATCGCCGACCGCCGCGGACTCGAGCCGCTGCGCTCCGAGCAGCCCCCGTACTCGATCCTCGATCGCGGCATCGAGCGGGAGATCCTGCCGGTCGCCGAGCGCTACGGCATGGGCGTTCTCGTCTGGAGCCCGCTCGCCCAAGGACTGCTCACCGGCCGCGTCCGCAAGGGGCAGGAGACCGACCTGCGTCGCACCCGGATGTTCCAGCACATGCGCGACGAGCGCCGCCTGGACGCCGTCGAGCAGATCATCCCGGTGGCGGAGCAGGCCGGTCTCAAGCTGACCCACATGGCCGTCGCGTTCGCGATCAGCCACCCCGGGGTGACCTCGGCCATCATCGGGCCGCGCACCATGGAACACCTCGATGACCTGCTGGCGGGCGCGGACGTCGTGCTCTCCGACGATGTGCTCGGGCAACTCGACGCGATCGTGCCCCCGGGAACGGATGTCGGCCGGCTCGATATGGCCTACAACCCGCCGGCCATCCTGAACCCCGCGCTCCGGCGGCGCGAAGCGGCCGGGCGTTCTGCGATCTGATTTCGATGGAGACAGGATTTCTGTCCAGCAGATGAACCTGTGGACGAACACCTGACGGGAAGACTAAAAGACACGCCCAGCGGGTCCTGTGGCTGCAGGATCCGGTGAACTTCGCCACCCAAAGCGATGCAGGACCCGCTGCGATTCAGCGCCCTGCCGCCGCGCCAAGCATCTCGAACTCATTGACCCCGCCTGCCCGCCCCGGCGAGGGTCACCTGGCCCCTGGATGCCGGGCCGCTGGGTAAGGGCGTCAAGCCAGCGGCAGTAAGAGCCCTGAGCTGGGCGAGATCGCGATCAGGCGGACAGGGTCCGAGCGCATGTGAGCGCACGTAGATACGCGAGTGTCCGGGGAGGGATTTAAACCCCCCATAATAGTGACCAGCGACTTCGGTCATCCGGCAGCTTCGCGAGAAGAATAATCGCAGGTCAAAGACTTGGATGTGTGTCCGAAGGTGCGGCGGTGGCTGCGCTGCCGGGTAAATTACGCCTGGATGCCATACGTGTGCGGGTGCGCTGCGGCCCTGGAGGCTACGGGCAACGGACTCGGGATGGGTCATCTATGAATCTGGTGCGGCGCCTGCTATCAGGAAGGCCGCGAGACGCTGTGCTACGAACCTCCGCACGATCCCGCGCACCGTTTATCTCACTACGTTGGCGATACTGCGCTGAGTACCTCTAACTGAAAGGCTTCACATGGTCAACCATGACCCCGAGGACGCGACCCACCTGAACGTGTTGCGCCAGGGCGCTGACTGGGCCCGGCAGGACGCCAGCGCGGATGAACTTGAGTACCTGGCGACCTACGACGGCGATCCGGGCGAGTTCCGGACGCCGGCGACCCTGATTGACTTCGCACGCCAAGTGGCTGTGAGCGACGAGCCGCTAGGGGGTGCCACTGCGGAGATCTCTCCTGAAGTTGTCCCGGTGAAGCCCGGAGACCCGTACTGGCCGTCCTTCCAGGCCGGAGCCCGCGAAGTCTGGGAATCGTCCGGCGGCTCTTGAGCGAGTTCGGCGACGCCGGGCTGCAGTACACAGGGGCGGGCAGAGGCCCGCAGCCATCCGATGAAGGTGACCGCGAGGCGGTCACTAACCGCGACCTCAACGTGCACGCGAACCGCCGATCGGCACGCCTCGGCGAGACGGCGCCCGGTTGGCTATGGCCGCGCATAGCCGGGTGATCTGAACGCGGCCAGCGCATAGTCGGCCTGGCTGTCCGACGTCCGAATCTGCATGATGAGCGCGCGTTGACGGCGAGGCTGCCGGTGCGGGGCACGCTGATGTCGGCGGGCGCTTATGCGAAACGGCAGCCTGGGCGCGATCAGCGCGCGGCGGCGGTCATCGTGCTGGCGTTGCCGGGTAGGCCGCCGGCAGCAGGTTCATCAGTTTCGGGAACAGAGGGGTGAAACGGCCCTGGCCCCAGGGAAGGTCGGGCTCGTTGGCGAGGGCCTGGCTCAGCACTCCGGTGATGATGGTGGACGCGAGGTAGACGGCCTCGTCGGAGTCGGCGCCCGGGCCGAGCTGCCCGGCGGTGACAGAGTCGGCGAGGGCGCCGCGCTGCAGGGCGACCATCTCGGCGCTGGGCGCGAAGGCTTCTGGGGAAGGCCGAAAGCTGGGGACGGGGCGCCAGAACATCAGCTGGGCGAGCGCCCGGTTGGCCAGCGCCCAGCGTCCGCTGGCCTCCAGCCCGGCGGTAAGGGCGGCCAGGCCGGGCTCGGCGCCGGCCATGGCTTCACGCATGACGGCGAGGTGCTCGCCCTGGCCCCGGCGGAACAGCTCGTCGTAGACCGCTGTCAGCGAGGGGAAGTATTTGTACAGCGAGGGGGGCTGGACGCCGAGGCGGCGGGCGATACCGGCCAGGCTCAGCCCATTGACTCCTTCCTCGGTCATGATGTCGGTGGCGATGGCGAGGATCTCCTCGATGGTCTGCTGGCGGTGCCGGGCCCGCCGGTCCGGCCGCCTGGGGGCGTCCGCGGCGGCTGCGGGCAGGGCCGCCCTTTCCATGCTCATGCTTGCCATCGTACCTCATGCAACTATTGACATCATTAGTTAATGCCCATAGCTTTAGCTGTGCAGGCGATACGAGAGGAGCGAGCTATGCCAGCTAGTAAGGGAAGATGGTGGCTGACCTGCGACAGCCAGCAGATCGTGATCAACGCTGACCCGGAACGGATCTACGACCTCATTTCCGACCTGCCCCGCATGGGCGAGTGGAGCCCGGAATGCGAACAGGTCGAGTGGACAGGCGGCAGCACTACCGCTGCGGTGGGGGCCAGGTTCATCGGCCACAATCGAGGTGGTCCGTTCCGCCTCATGCGCTGGTCCAGGCGCGGCCGCGTGCTAGCAGCCGCTCGGGGCCGGGAGTTCGCTTTTGTGACCGAGGAAGGCGGCCGCGAGTCCACCGTCTGGGGCTACCGCTTCGAGCCCGTGGCGGGCGGCACCCGGGTCACCGAGTCCTACCAGGTCCGCTGGATCCCGACCTGGGCCCGGATCATCGACGTCCCGACCAACCGGCACCGCGAGCTGCGGGAGGCCATGAGGCACACGCTCAGGCGGCTCCAGGGCGCCGCCGAAACGCCGGTCTGGGTGCCGGACCAGCCTGGTACTGCCGAGGGCGCCGCAGCCGCCGACACCGGCCGTACGGGCCGCCGCCCCGGGTCGCCAGAAAAGCAGAGCGCCCGATGAGTAACGTCCACGTCCCCGCGCAGAAAACGATCGCGCTGCAGTCCGGAGACGGGGAGGCGCTGTGGTTCATGGGCTTCCTGGCCACCATCAAGGCCACCGGCGAAGAAACAGCCGGTCGCGTCGCGGTCATCCATCACCTCGGCCCCCAAGACGCCGGATCACCGCTTCATGTCCACCACCGCGAGGACGAATGGTTCTACGTCCTGGACGGCGAGCTGACCATCTGGGTCGGTGGCCAGGTGATCCGCGCACCCGCGGGATCCTTCGTGTTCGGACCCCAGGGCACGCCGCATACCTTCACCGTCAGCTCAGCGGGGGGCGCTAGCTTCTTGCTGGTCACCGAGCCGGGCGGGTTCGAGGCCTTCATGCGGAGCTGCGCCGAGCCTGCCCGATCCCTGAACCTGCCGCCGCCACCGGCCAGCCCTCCCGACCCCGCGCAGCTCGCCGCCCTGGCCGCCGGATACGGCATCGAGATCCTGGGACCGCCCGGCATCCCAGCACAACAGCCCTGAAATCGCACGCTCAAAACCAGGAGCACCGCCGCAAAGGCATCCGGAAGGTCCGCGGGCTTGCGCGTTCTCCCATCGCGCAGCTCTTACGGCTTGATGGCCCGGGTGGCGAAGTAACCAGGCATGTACCGGGCGGTGGCATCCGCGTGGTGCGGGGCTTCGTCCAAGTGGGTCAGGGTGAAGCCTGCCGCGAGCTGGCCGCCGATCTGCCCGGTGAGTGAGTGGCTGTATTCGATCGGCCCGGCCCCGTATGGGCGCTGCCGCTCGGCGTCTGGGAGATCAAGGGTGCTGAACGGGAGCTGGTGGCGCACTATGAGCTCGCCCCGCTCGTCCAGCGCCGAGATGTCGAAAATGAAGATGTCAGGGTTCAGGAACCCGGCCATCAGGATTCCCCCCGGGCGCACCACGCGGAATGACTCCCGCCAGACCGGTGCAAGGTCGGGGCAGAACACGTTGGACACCGGGTTGAAGACGACATCGAAGCTGGCATCGGGGAACACGCTCAAGTCGCGCATGTCGCCGAGCACGGTACGGACGGCCAGTCCCTCGCGGTTGGCGACTTCCCGGTCGCGGTCCAGTTGCCGCGGCGAGTTGTCCAGTACCGTCACGGCCGCGCCCGCTGCCGAGAGCACCGGCCCCTGCTGCCCTCCGCCGGATGCCAGGCACGGCACCTCGGTGCCGGCCAGTTCAGCTGGAAACCAGCCGCGTGGCACTGGCTGGTAGCCGATCAGGACGACGGACCAATCGCCGGCCCGTGCCCGGGCAATGACCTCCGGCCCGACCGGTTGGGTCCATTCGTTACTGTTCTCCACCTCGCGGTCCCAGGCGGCACGGTTGTACGCCACGGGATCAAAGCTGTCCGTCACAACGGCAAAGCTTAGGAAGCCGGCACAAGGGCACCCAATGCGGGCGGTGTACCGCAGGCGGCCGGCGAAGCGGATGATTTGCGCGCATACTCGCTCCCCCCACGCCCGCCCAGCGCGCCGATTCGGCGATCTGTGCGCCTTCGCGGGAAGCCGACACGTCTGTGCTCACTACGGTGACGGGTTTGCAGTGTCAACGGGGTGGCCGAAGTCGGCCGGTGCGCGGCATGTGCGACACCCGGGAAAGTAGCATCCAGCCGCGGCCGGCCTGGCTGGCGATAGCTGTTATCCACGCTCCCGGCCAACCTGCCATCCAAACAGGGCTACCTGGCCGTCCAGCATTACTTCCCAGGCCAGAGCCAGGACCCGGTCGAGATCGTCTCGGTGGGCGGGAACGGCAGTGCCCGGGCAGACCTCGCGAAGCTCGACGCCGTGCTCGCTGGCGACCCGCCCTTCGGGCCCGGCGTCGTTCAGGCCTCCCCTGACAGCAAGATCCTCACACTGACCGTTCCCATCCGCGGTGACGCCGTCTCCAGCCAGGACGTGGCGGCTGTGCTGAGTTTGCGCCAGCGACTGATCCCGCCGGCGTTCGCCGGTTCCGGCGCACACGTCTACGCCGGCGGGCAGACCGCTGATGAGGCCGACTACTTCCACGCCGTGACCAGCCCGACTCCGTACGTGCTGGCCTTCGTGCTGGGACTCAGCTTCCTGCTGCTGCTGCTGGCCTTCCGGTCACTGACGATCGCGGCCGTCTCGATCCTGCTCAACCTGCTGTCGGCCGGGGCCGCCTGCGGCCTGCTCACACTCGTGTTCATTCACGGGGCCGGCGCGGGCATCTTCGGGTTCCAGCAGGTCCCCGTCATCGACGCGTGGGTCCCGCTGTTCATGTTCTCAGTTCTATTTGCCCTCTCCATGGACTATCAGGTCTTCCTGATGAGCAGGATCAAGGAGCGCTACGACCGGTACGGCTCCACCCGGGAGGCGGTGGCCGGTGGTGTCGCATCCACGGCCAGGATCATCACCGGCGCGGCGCTGATCATCGTAGCGGTGTTCGCCGGTTTCGCCCGCGGGCAGCTCCTGCAGTTCCAGGAGATGGGCTTCGGCGTCGCGGCAGCCCTGATCCTGGATGCCACCCTGATCCGGCTGGTCATCCTCCCGAGCACCCTGAGCCTGCTCGGCCAGCGCAGCTGGTACCTGCCCCGCTGGCTGGACTGGCTGCCCCACCTCCAGGCGGAACCACCCCAGGCACCCTCCACCGAAAATCCCGTAACCGTTGAGGCGCCCAATCCAGCCTGAGCCGACCACGGCAGCGCCCGGTCATGCGGCGTACCGCCCTTCAGCGCCGCCAGGAAGGCTGCCCGGGCAGACCGCGCGGTACATCCTGTCCGCGATCTACCTCGTCGTCTCGGTGGCCGCGCCGGTCCGCCACCGCCGTCTGATCCGGCCTACGCTGGCCGGCCCTTCTCGCGTGACCAGGGTCCCCGGCTGGAGAACGCACCGCTGCCGTCCGGATCAGCGGCCGCCGGGTGGCGGGCCGGAGTGGCACGGGTCACGCGCGGCAAAGGCCACCGCCAGCGGCTAACTCGGCCTGGTCGGGCCGCCGCTCCAGCGGCTGAGCTGGCGCTGCCGTGCGGCCCATCCCCTGGCCTGGCGCCCATCGTCAGGCGGTCTGTCGTGTCACGGCGCCCGGTGGTGCCAATCCGGTTACGCACCTGGTCAGGCCGGGCGTAGGTTGACATGAGCTTCGCCGTCCTGTTGAGGAGCCTTTAAATGCAGGAAAGCCAGTCCGGCAAGGTCCGTTTGAAGCTTGCCGGATCACGATCCGAGTGGGAAGAGGCATCTGCCGGATTTCCCGAGGCGACAGCCTTTCACCGTTACGATTTTCTGCGCGCGATAGCTCCATGCCTGCATTGCAGATTTGAGCCGCTGATCATTTATTACGGGAATCAGAAGGTCGGCGTCGCCCCACTGTTGGTTCGCCAGTACGGACCATTCTGCGTCGTCAACCATGTCCCATTTCCGTATCTCGGGCCTTTGGTGCAGACGCCGCTGGTCGCTGCGACCTTGGCTGCCCTGTCAGCCCATGCGAGGCGGCGCCGTGCGCTTGATCACTATCAGTCCTTCTCGCCCTCCAGCGCCCCGCCCGCGGCAGCTGGCTTCCGCATGCGGCTGGAGCGCACCTTCATCATTCCGCTGCGGGATCGTTCCGACGCAGACCTGATGAAGGCCATGGATTCCACTCGCCGGAAAGAGGTACGCCGTGCCGAGCGCCTCGGCTTGCGCGTTGACGAGGCCAGCGTGGAGGACTTCGAGCTGATGGACATCTGGAACCGGCAGCTCTATGCAGCTCAGGGCCTTCCTCCGGGGTACCCGCCCGGCTCATATGAACGCGTTTTTAAAGAACTCAGCGGCACGCCGGGTACAGCCTTCTATTCCGCTCGGGTGGACGGCCGGACCGTGGGTGTGCAGATGAACCTGGCCAGTTCCGGCCGCGTCTACGCTTGGCAAGCCGGGATAGACGGGTCCTTCAGGGCTCCTTCTCCGCAGACGACCCTGATGTGGCACACCGCTTTGCGGGCACGCGATGCCGGCGCCAGCGAACTCGATCTCGTCGGCGCGCCCAGCGACGGTATTGCCACCTACAAGATCAGATTGGGCTCCGAAGAGCGTCGTTACGCAGCGATGCGGAAGACCATTCAGCCGTACCGGCTGCCACGGGCCGTCCTTCTGCGCATGCGGGCGGGCGCCAGGAGGTCTGTGCACCGGGTGCGCCGCCGGTGAGAGGGGCGCTGGAGGACTGTCGTCGGCGCTCACCAGGGCCAGTGGTCACCAGTCTTCAGCACCACCTCGCAGGTGCTGCCGGCACCGGCCGGGCGCGACGATTGCCCACCTTCCAGGATCCAGCCGCCGCTTCGCGCTGGCGCCGCGCCGAACGCCGAAGCATGCGTGTCGACATCGCCTTGGTCGTGGCCGGGCACATGAGCGCCGCGTTGTGGCAAGGCGTCATGCGGTAGAAAGAACTCCAGAACCCATGTCGAATCTGGTCCGTGCCGCTCGACGCACTGGTGAGCCGGAACGTCCGGCCGGGGAACAAGGGAGACCCAGATGCGTGTAATGGTGCTGGTCAAGGCCACCGAAGACAGCGAGAAGGGCGAGTACGCCGGGCACGAGGAAGAGTTCGCGGCGATGGGCAGGTACAACGAGGAACTGCTCAAGGCCGGGATCATGCTGGCCGGTGAGGGCCTTACGCCGTCGTCGCAGGGCAGGCGCCTGGAGTTCGGCGATGACGGCGGCAGCCGGGTCATCGACGGGCCGTTCGCGGAGACGAAGGAACTCGTCGGCGGCTTCTGGATCTGGCAGGTCTCGTCAATGGATGAGGCCGTCGAGTGGCTGAAGCGCGCGCCGTTCAAGGGCACGACCGTGGAGCTGCGGCGCATCCAGGAGGCGGCCGACTTCGAGGGGCAAATACCGCAAGAGATCATCGACGCGGAGAGCCGGCTGCGCGAGCAGTCCGCACAGCAGCGGACCGAGTAGGCGTCGTTGGGAAGCCAGGCGGCGCAGCGGACCATCGAGGCGGTCTGGCGGATCGAGTCGGCACGGCTCATCGCTGGGCTCGCCCGCACGGTCCGCGACGTCGGCCTGGCCGAGGACCTCGCGCAAGACGCCCTTGTCGCCGCGCTGGTGCAGTGGCCGTCGACGGGGGTGCCCGACAATCCGGGTGCCTGGCTGACCGCCGTCGCGCGCCGTCGCTACATCGACGGCGTGCGGCGGCAGGCCAGCTTCGAGCGCAAGGTCGCTGAGATCAGCCGGGAACTCGCCGAAGCGGAAAACCCTATGGACGAAATCGAGTTCGACGACCACGTCGAGGACGACGTGCTGCGGCTGATCTTCACTGCCTGCCATCCGTCGTTGTCACGTGACGCGCGCGTGGCTCTCACGCTGAAGCTGGTCGGCGGTCTGTCGACCGAGCAGATCGCGCGCGCGTTTCTCGTCTCGACACCGACGATGGCCGCGCGTATCACCCGGGCGAAGAAGGCCCTGGCAGACGCCAAGGTGCCGTTTGAGGTGCCGGTCGGTATGGAACTCGCGGTGCGGCTCGCGTCGGTTCTGGAGGTCGTGTACCTGATCTTCAATGAAGGCTATGCGGCGAGTTCGGGCGATTCCTGGATGCGGGCGGAGCTGTGCGAGGAGGCGATGCGCCTCGGCCGCATGCTCGCCGCGCTCGCGCCGCACGAGCCCGAAGTGCACGGGCTGGTCGCGCTGATGGAGATCCAGGCGTCGCGGATCCCGGCCAGGGCCGGCCGTGACGGCGAGGTGATCACGCTCCTGGAGCAGGATCGCAGCCGCTGGGACCGGTTGCTCATCACGCACGGCCTCGCGGCGCTGGCCACGGCGGGGTCCCTCAGTGGCAGCGAGTTCAGCGGGCCGTATGTCATCCAGGCGGCGCTGGCCGCGTGCCACGCACGGGCGCTCGTGGCCGCGGACACCGACTGGATTCGCATCGCTGCCCTCTACCGCGTCCTGGCGTCGCTCGCGCCGTCGCCGGTGATCGAGCTCAACCGCGCCGTCGCGGTGTCGATGGCCGACGGGCCCGCCGCCGGGCTGGCGATCGTGGACACGCTGGCCGGCGAACCCGCGTTGCGCGGCTATCACCTGCTGGCGAGCGTGCGCGGGGATCTGCTCGAGCGGCTCGGCAGGCGTGATGAGGCCCGCGCCGAATTCCAGGCCGCGGCGGCGATGACCGCCAACACAAGCGAGCGCGCCCACCTGCTGGCCCGCGCCGCTGCCTGCGGCTGACACGAGGCGGACACCACTATGGTCCGCGCGCCGTGTGCTCAGCTGCGGGTAGAACGCAGGCGACTCGATGAGCGCACCGACTTTCGGCAGGAACGTCGCGGGCTCCGCCAGGCTCCCGCCCAGGATCGTTCCGCTTCCCGAGGTCGGGCGAACGAGCCCCAGCAGCAGGCTTCCGAATAGAGGACGTTGCTCTTGCACATGCTTATGCGCCGATCAGCATGCACCTTCGCTATCGGCAGTCTCCGGAGGTGGCGGGCCAAGCGCTTGACCCAATCCTGAGGCGGCCTCCTAGCCGGCTCGGTACCGATTGCAGGTGGTGGTCGCATGCCGGGCGGCGCACCCCTGGGCCGGCTCGCTCGGGTCCGGTGACGTAACGTCGTTGGGGTCACCTCTCCAGCCTTGAGGAGAACCCGTGCCTGCTGCCACCGTCGTCCTCGTCCACGGCGCCTTCGCCGACGCGTCCGGGTTCGCGGGAGTGATCCGCGAGCTCGAGAGCGCCGGCCACACGGTGCTCGCCCCGCCGAACCCGTTGCGAGGGGTCGCCTTCGACGCCAGCGTCGTCGGCGACGTGGTCAAGGCCATCGACGGCCCGGTCGTGCTGGTCGGGCATTCTTACGGCGGCGCCGTGATCGGCCAGGCGTCGGCCGGCCTGGAGAACGTGACCGGCCTGGTCTTTCTCGCGGCGTTCGGGCTGGAGGTGGGCGAGAGCTGCGCGAGCGTGCAGCAGCCGTTCCGGCCGCCCCTGCTCGCCAAGACGGCCGCCCCGACCCCCTACGACGCGCCCGGGGCCGCGGGCGGTCCCGACCTGTACGTCCAGAAGGAGCAGTTCCGTGAGACGTTCTGCGCGGACGTGCCAGTGGACATGGCCGATGTCATGTTCGCGACCCAGCGCCCGCTCGCGGCCGCGGCGCTCAACGAGAACGCCAGCGCGGCGGGCTGGAAGAGCAAGCCGTCCTGGTTCCTGGTCTCCGAGCACGACAACGCGATCTCGCCGGACGCGGAGCGGTTCATGGCGCAGCGGATGGGCGCCACGACCGGCACCATTGACGGCTCGCACACTGCGTTCATCGCGAAGCCGGTCGCCGTGGCCACGTTCATCCGGCAAGCGCTGAGGTGACCTCGTAGACCGAGCTGTGGTCCTGGCTCTCCCCGGTGAACGGGCCCCGGTCCCAGTCCTGGTAGCGCTCCAGCAGCCGCAGGCCGGCCAGCCGGACCATCAGGTCCAGCTCACTCGCCCAGCAGTAGCGCAGCCCCAGCGGCCCGCAGCGTGGTGCCCGCTTGTGCCGAGCGACGCCTGTCGCACTCTTCTGCCGCGCAGAGTGTTATGGCCTGGAGTGCCTGTTCAGCTCGCGCTGTGACGACCGGTGAGCGGCCCGCCAGCGCTGGTGGGGATGACGGCCGCCGGTGATCAGCGGACGGACGGGGATGCGCTGGCAGCATGGACGGAGGGCCTGGCCACGCCGGGAAGGGACCTATACATGACTGTGCTGCAGGATCGGTCATCTGCCCCTGCGCCGCTGGCGGCAGCGCCCTCGGCCACTCCGCAGCTGGGCTACGCGGGCAGGCCGGCTACCGTCCGGCTTGAGCTTGGGGCGTCTGCGCAAGAGGCCAGTCTGCAGGGCACATCTTCCGGTGCGGGCAGGCAGCCGGATGCAGAGCTGGTTGCCCTGGCGCGTGACGTGCAGGTACTTTCCGCTCATGCATGAGGAGCGGCCCGGTTGCACGTCAGCTATGTGATGGTGCAGTCGGCAGGGGTCATTCCTGCCTGCGCCCGAGTCCTCGGAAGATCAGGAAACCGAACGCCGCGAACACCAGAACGATCCCGACGTTGGCTATCAGCCGCTCCGTGAAGTGGTGCCTGAAGAACAGGATGTCCACGCTGACCACGACGGCTATCAGCGCGAGCACGTACAGCACGACGCCTACCTGTCTTGCCATGGCCTCGTCCTACACGACGGGGTGGGGCAAGAGCAACGGCCAAGCTGGAGCGGGCACCCGACATCGGCGACCTGCCCCGCGAGATCGACCCGCGACCCGACCACGATCTTCTGGGGATAGCCCGTCAGCGCCCGGGCAGGTGCCTGTCTTACTGTCGCGGCCTGATCGGCCTCCCGGGATCGGAACGTCGCGGGAGGCGGGCCGCCGACCCCGGGTTTGGCGGCCTCGCGCATTTACCAATGCGCGACCGGGCCAATCCGGGGTCGGCGTCGCTCCGAATAATCCCTGAAATGTCAGGTAAGTGCCGATGCCCGGACCGGTCCGCTCAGCACCTGAGCGCCCGGCCCGCAGACACAGGACGCCGCGCTTAACACCATGATTCCAGTGAATCGCGTCGTTGATGAGATCCCCGCCCGGCTCGACCCGGAGTCAGCCGAGTGGCTGCGGGTGCTCGCCGTCACCGGCCCGCAGCAGGAGACGGCGCTGGCCCGGCTGCACGAGATGCTGCTGCGCATCGCGCAGCGGGAGACCCGGCGGCGCGGTCCGCGGATGCTGATCACCGGCCCTGAGCTGGAGGACCTGGCCTACCAGGCGGCGGCCGACGCGCTGATGGCTATCACCGCTAAGCTCAGCCAGTTCCGCGGGGAGAGCCGCTTCACGACCTGGGCCTACAGGTTCGTCATCCTCGAGGTGTCGGCTAAGCTCGGGCGGCACTTCTGGCGTCGCCCGGACGTGCAGCTGGCGGCGGAGGATTGGGACCGGCTGCCGGGCCGGTTCGGTTTCGAGCCCGCGAGAGAATCTGAGTGGCGGGACCTGCTGGCCGCGCTGCGCCGTGCCGTGGACACCGAGCTGACTGCGCGGCAGCGCGAGGTGTTCGTCGCGCTCGTGGTGAACGATGTTCCGCTGGACGCGCTGGCCGTCAGGCTCGGCTCCAACCGCAACGCGGTCTACAAGATGATGTTCGACGCCCGGCGTAAGCTGCGGGCCGCTCTTGCCGCTAACGGGTATCTGGACGATGACGATTCGGGGCGCTCATGAACGGCTGGTCGGCGCTGGACCGCTTCCTGCGGACCGATCCGCGCGATGTCGGCTGCGCCGAGGCGATGGAGATGCTGCATGTCTACGTCGACCTGGTCGCCGCCAGCGAACCGGCGGAGCAGCGGTACCCGGGTATCGCGGCGCACCTGCGCGCGTGCGGCCCGTGCGGTGAGGACTTCGAGGCGCTGCTGGCCGCAGTGCGCGACGACGCGGGCTAACGGGCGGACGCGCGACTGACCGATCCGCAGGCCGGGCAGGCCGTGGCTCTTGGAGTTGCTGCGGTGATGGGGTCAGGGCGGCAGCCGCGTCCAGGCGGATGTTCCCGGCTGGCTAAGCGCTGTTCACGCAGGTAGCGGATGAGGCCGATGACGTCCTGGGGGACCATGCGCCCGATAGCGCCGCTGGAGTACACGCTGATCACGACCCGGCGATCAGCTCCTGCGTGCTGGCCTCGTCGTCCACCGACAGCGCCACGACCGTGACGTCCATCTCGGCGAGGCCGTCCAGCGCCCGCTGGAACGCGCTGAGCTGGGCGTTGCAGTACGGACACCAGGACCCTCGGTAGAACAGGACGACGCCGAAGTGTCCGGCCAGGTCATCAGGCAGACGGAGCGCACGGCCGCCAGGAGGCCTGACGGTGAGCGCAGGGAACGGATCGTGGGGGTGCAGCAGTGTCTTGTCAGTCATGCCCGGTTAGCGCGGATGGCTGTGGCGGTCTTACCTACAGGCGGCCGTTTCCCGGTCCGCGACGCCGGGGGTGGAGATCGGTATCCGGACATCGCCGCGAACCTGCGCGCGCGGCCCGTACGGTGAGGACTTCGAAACGCCGCTGGCAGCGGCTCGCGACGCGCCGGACTGACCGGAACCCCCTGCGCTTCAGCGCCCGCGGCGCGTGACCGCGGTTATTTCGCCTGCACGACGTAAGACCTGGCTGCCCTCGAACGCCAACCAATGGTGAGCGCAACAAACGGCGGCGTCGCCGCCGCCGACCGGACCCGGCTTGGCCGGAGGAAAGAGCAGCAGATGAAGTTCGCGTCACATCAGAGAGGCCGGACGGCCGCCCGCGCCCGGGATGCCAAACGACAAGCACGGCAGGTCCTGCGACGGGGCAGGGCCGGGGCGCTGATCCTCGGCCTGGCGGCGGCCGCGGCCATAGCCGTGCCCGCGTCCGCCTCAGCCTCAACCGGCGCCTCCCCCGTGGTCGGGCACGTCTATGTCAACGACAACACGAAGGGAACCAATACGATCGGGGCGTTTGACCGGCACGCCGACGGCTCGCTGACCCCTGTGGCCGGGTCTGCGTTCGCGGCCGGCGGGGCCGGGACCGGCGCCGGGCTGTCCTCGCAGGGCGCGATCCAGATCACGCCGGACGGAGGGTTCCTGATCGCCGTCGACGCGGGCAGCAACCAGATCTCCGTGCTGCGGATCCACTTCGACGGCTCGCTCAGCCTGGTCAGCGTCACCGGCTCCGGCGGCACCCTGCCCGACAGCGTCGCCGTGCACGGCCACCTGGTGTACGTGGCCAACTCCGGTGCCGGCGACGCCAACTACACCGGCTTCCTGCTCGGCTTCAACGGCCGCCTGTTCCCGATCCCCAGGTCGACCGTCCCGCTGGCCGCCAACGCCGCGCCCGCTGATGTGCTGTTCAACGGCACCGGAACCAAGCTGGTCGGCACCGAGGTGGGCACCTCGGTGATCGACAGCTTCACCGTCGGCTTCAACGGGCGGCTGACCGCCGCCCCCGGATCGCCCTTCCCGGCCCAGGGACTGGGCCCGTTCGGCAGCGAGTTCCGGCCGACCAACCCGACCCAGCTGTTCGTGTCCAACGCGCACAACGTCGGCGCCGGCACCGGAACCATCTCCGCCTACACGGACTCCTTCAACGGGACGCTGACCCCGGTCGGGGCCTCCCCGTTCGCCGACCAGCAGACTGCCCCGTGCTGGGTGGAGATCACCCATGACGGCCAGTTCCTGTTCACCGTGAACACCGGATCCGGCGATATCTCCCGCTACCAGATCACCCCCGACGGCACGCTGACCCTGCTCGGCAGCACCCCGGTCGCCGCCACCGGCGGCGTCGGCGCCGTCGACGCCCGGCTCAGCCCCGACGGCCGCTTCCTGTACGTCGATGAGAGCAGGATCGGCAAGGTCGGCGCGTTCGCCGTCAACGGCGGCAACCTGACCGAACTGGGCACCTCCCCGTTCGCGCTGCCCGCCGGCGCCACGCCCGCGGGCATCGTCGTCGGCTAACTCTTACCAGACGGACCGGAGCCGCGGTCAGGTCCCGCCGCGGCTCCGGTCACACGGTCGGCCGACCCCTCTGCAGCCTCCGGGGCGCAGCACATTGGCGCGAGCCACCGAAGCCGGCCGCGGCGGCGCCCGCGCGCAACACCTCGGTACGGGTCACGGAGTCCCAGTTCGGGCTCATTCAGACGTTCCTTTCGGCTGGGTGCGTACGGGCAAGTGCCCGTACGCACCCAGGCCCGGCATCGTCGGATCAGCTATCCGTGACGATGCCGATGGTCTCAGCTGGCACCGACACCGGCGGAGCCGGTGTCGGCCGGGACGGTGGTCACCTGGGTGAGTGACCCGGCCGCGCCGACCCGGTAGCCGACGATCTGGTTCAGGCCGGCCGCCAGGACGTACAGGTAGTTCTGGTCCGCGCTGACGCCCTCGTCGAGCGGCTTGGCGGCCGAGTCGTTCCCGACCAGCGTGGCGCCAAGAGCAGTGAGGGTGCCCGCGGACCCGACGGCGTAGCGGCCGATCGAGCCGCTGCCCGCGTTCGCGGTGAAGGCAAAGCGGCCCGCCGCGGCCAGCCAGCAGGCCGCGGCCTGGTCGATGGGAACCGCCGGGCCGTTCGCGGTCACCGTGCCGTCACGCCCGACGTCGTAGGAGGTGGCGCCGCTCTGGCCAGTGGTCAACGCGGCATCGGAGACCAGCAGGTAACCGGCGCGGTCGAAGTCGAATCCGAACGGGCCGCCGCCCACCGACGGCGTGGTGACCGCCTGGCCTGGCCTGCCGTCCCGGCCGACCACGAAGGTGTCGATGGTGTTCGAGCCTGCTTCGTCGACGACCAGCACCCGAGCGTCGTTGCTGAACTGGATCTGCTTCGGCACCAGCGTGCCGCTGCCGAGCGGCTGGACGGAGCCCGGGATCGGGCGCAGCCCGCGGTCACCGAGCCAGAAGCCGGCGATCGTCTTCGAGCCGGCGTTAAGCACGTACACCAGATTGTCTCCAGCGATGGTGACGCTGTCCGGGTCGGTGCCGCCCGAGCCGGCCGTGCCGATCAGGCGCAGGCCCCGCGGGGTCGCGGTGAACGCCGAGATCGAATTGCTGCCGGCGTTGACGTTCACCACCACGCGGCCGTCGCCCGAGACGGCGATCGAATGCCCGGAGTCCAAAGTCCCGCCGTCACCGCCGGTCGGATAGGTGCCGGCCGGGGTCAGCGCCCCATCGCCGGCCCGGGCGTACGCCTCGATCGCGTTGCCGCCCGGGGAGTTGGTCATGGTGTACACCGCACCCGCGGCGCCGGGCCAGCCGGCCGCCTGGGCCGGGCCGGCGAAGGCCGCCAGCGTGCCGACTGCGGCGAGCCCGATGGCTCCTGCCGCCGCCGCACGTGCCAGCGCCTTGCGTCTGTTTACTGCCGCGTCACTCAACATTGTCTCCTCAGATGTTTGGCTGCTAGTCGCTCAAACCCGTAACCAGCAGGTTCGCCGCTCTCTGGGGCGTTCACATCGTCAGGCCGGCTAAGTCGTGTGCACACCTGGCTCAGTTGCGGTAGGCCTCAAGCAGGCAGAGCCAGATTTCGCCGGCGATGCGGGCCTCGTACTTGCCCTGATGGGTGAGCAGGGCGTGGTGGTTGACGTTGCCCAGTGCGTACCGCCAGCCTTCCTCCAGGGCGCGAAACCATACAGGCGGCGTCGACCTCCAGCCACGACCCGGGGAGCAGGCCCACGGACTCCTGGCTTATGTCGTCGGTGAGCGGCCGACGGCCGGTGGTGAACAGCGCCTCGTCGGCCTCGACCTCGCCGCCGTCTTCCAGGGTCAGGGTGACCGGCCCGGTGCCGCCCGGCCGGCGAATTCCCCGACGAACGGCTCCATCCGGGGCAGCAGGCCATCAGCCTGGGCCAGCAGGGTGACCGCGGAGCCCAAGCCCTGCCGAGCGCTGGCCATCTCCACCCCGACCCCGCCGCCGATGTCGGTTAACGGGACGTAGACCTCGGCGAGCGTGAGTGCCTCGGAGAACTCATGAGCCGTCCGCCGCCTGCTCGATGACGACGCGGGTGAGCTCGACGCGGGACGCGATGCTGAGCTTGCGGAAGGCCTGGCGGAGATGATGCGCAACGGTGTGGGTGCTGATGTACATGCGGGTGGCGACCTGGTTGTTGTTCAGTCCCTCGGCGACCAGGCTGGCGACGGCTTGCTCGGTGCCGGTCAGGCTATCCCACCCGGTGACGGGCCGGGCCGGGGCCGTGCTCCAGTGGCGGCGGCGGATGCCGAACTGGCGCAGCCGCCGGCGGATGCGGGCCTGGTCGCGGTCGGCGCCGACCTGACGGTATCCGCCGAGTGCGTCCTTCAGGCGGCGGATGGCCTGATCGCGGTCGCCTTCCCTGCTGTGCAGGACGCCGAGGTCTTCCGCGGCGGAGGCCCTGGCCCACGGATCGGGGTGCTGCGCGACGGCCTCGGCCAGGCGGGTCGGATCGGGACGGGCCAGGCCCAGGCTGTGGGCCGCCCCCGCGGCCAGGGCCGGGAAACCCGGGTGAGCGTCTGCCAGGGCCTCGGCGGCGCGGGCGGCGCGGGCGGCCAGCTCCCGGTCGTCCGCGGCCAGGGCGGTTCGAGCCAGCCAGGCGGCCAGAGTGGGGTCGCCGAGCAGGCGCCCGGGCCGGGCCTCCAGATCGGCGCGGATCTGGCCGAGGAGACCAAGGGCGGCAGCTGGGCCGTCGCGCGCTTCGGTGATCTGCGCCTCGGCCGCGGTGGTTTCGGGGCGCGCGTAGAGGTCAGCGAACTGAGGGCTGGCGGCGGGACGGGAGGCGAGGTGCCGGGCCGCGGCCGCGATGTCGCCGCGGCGCAGCGCGATCACGCTCAGCACGCTGTGCGCGGCCGCAGCGTACCCGTGCGCGCCGAAGGCCCGGGCCAGGTCCAGGGCCACCCGGCCGTCGGCGTCGGCGTCGGCCAGCCGGCCCGCGGCCAGGTGGATGCGACCGCGCAGCAGGGCTAGCGCCGCCTCGGCCGGGATGTTCTGCAACGCCGGATGGTCCGCGGCGCGGAGGATATCCTCGGCCGCGTCGAGCTGACGCAGGTCGACCAGGGCGGCGGCGAGCGCGAGCAGCGGCTGGACCTGACGGGCATCCGGGCAGATCCCGGTACCGTGGCGCGCCGCCTCACGCAAAAGCTCGAGCCCGTCGCTGATCTGGCCGCCGTCCCAGCTGATGACCGCGCGGGCGAGCAGGGCCGCCGCATTGGCCTGGCTGTCGTGCTGGCCCGGAGCGGCCAGGACAATGTCGGCGACCGGTCCGGCCCGTTCGTCGCGAATCCCGGCCAGGGCCAGCAGGTGCGCGGTCAGCGCCTGGTCCTGCAGGCCGCCGGGCAGCTGCGGCCGGGCCAGGACCAGCTGGGCCTGCACCTCGGCGTCCCGGGCCTGGCCGCGGGCGCACAGGACCGAGGACAGGGCGCACCGCAGCCGGTCCTCGGCCGCCGACGGCAGCGGTTTGGCCAGCAGTTCACGGGTGATCCGGCCGGCCTGGTCAAACCGGCCGGCCGCAGCCAGAGCCTCGGCGGCGGCCACCGCGCGGGACAGCGCGTCCGGATCGGCCGGAGGGGTCAGCTCCAGCGCGCGCAGCGCCAGGTCGGCCGCGGTCTGCGGCGCTGAGCGCAGCGTCTGCACTGCCGCCTGGTCCAGCCCGGCCAGCGACGCGGGATCCCCTGGATGAGCGGCCTGGAGCAGGTGGCCGGCGGCCCGGGACGCCGATTCGCCACGAGCGAGCAGGATCTCGCCATACTGGCGGTGCAGCGCCTCGCGGGCCGGCCGCGGGATCGTCTCGCCGACCGCGCGGCGCAGCAGCTGGTGGCGGAACGCGAACGCGTGTTCTGCGGCGGTCATGATCGCGGCATCCATCGCCTCCTCGATCACCGGCAGCAGCATGGCCGGGGTCTCACCGAGCATCTCGGCCGCGTCTTCTAGCCGGAAGGCCGGGCCCAGCACCGCCGCAGTCACCAGCAGGTGCCGGGCCCGCTTGCTGACGCCGTCGAGCCGCCTCTGCGCGAGGTGGTGAATCCGCTCCGGCAGCCGGGCCGACGTCAGCACGGCGCGTCCGCCGGTGATGCGCACGGCGTGATCATCGCGCAGGCCACTGATCAGCTCGGCCACGAGCGAGGGGTTGCCGGCGGCACTGCGGGCCAGGTCGGCCAGGGTCTCCCCAGGCGGCGCGCCGAACGCGCCGGTGAGCATGGCCGCCACCCGATCGTGGTCCAGCGGGGCCAGCGTGACCCGTACGGCACCGTCCCGCTCCAGCAGGTCGAACATATGATCCGCGCCGCGCTTCGGTGTGGTTGACCGAGCCAGAAGCCACGCGACCGGGTGCCGTTTCAGGTCTGGTGGCAACGCCCGCAGCGCGGCCAGCGTGGCCGCGCCGGCCCACTGAAGGTCATCCAGGCAGACCAGGACCGGAGCGACCGCCGCTCGCTGTTCGAGGTGCGCGCCTATCCGGGTCATCCACCACTCAGCCGCACCCGGCAGATCGCGGCCGAGGTCGTGGGCGGGGAGCCCGTCGGACGGCTCGCGCAGGACCGCGCGCAGCGTGAAGAACGGGATCGCCTGGCCCAGCTGATCCGCTGTCCCCGTGGCCAGAGAAAAGCCCAGTTCCGCTGCCTCGCCGACGGCGTCGTGGAGCAGCAGGGACTTGCCGATGCCCGGCTCCCCCTCCACCAGCACCACGCCGCCCGCCCCCCGCTGAGCACGCCGGAGGAGGTCGCGGATGATCTTCTGTTCGGCCGCACGCCCGTGCAGGACCTCCCGGCCGGCCGGCCGCTCTTGGGGCGTCAGCCCCCCGCTCGCTCCCGAGGAGGAGCCACTGATCATCGCGGTCATGTCATGGCCCAACTCGCAGAGCGAGACGCCGGTGGACGTACATGGCGTACCGGGAGTGGATGGCATACATGTCTCGCCCCTTTCCGCCTAATCGAGGTGCTCGCCGCTGTCGGCCGGGATGGAGACCCCGGTCAGGAACCCGCTGGTCAGGGCCGCTGGCGCCACGGCTGCGATGTCGTCGGCCGTGCCGATGCGCCGGGCGGGATTGGCCGCCGACCGGGCCTGAAACAGCGCGGCCTTCCGCTCGTCGCCGAGGGCGTCGTACGCGCCGGTGTCGATGGTTCCGGGGGCGATGGCAAGGTCGTCCGGGTGACGCCCGGCGGCGATGACCCGGCCTCCGTCTTCGCCGACGGCCAGGGCGATAGCCCGGGCGATCCCGCTACCCCGACCTATGATCAGTACGGTCTTGTCTTTCAGAGAAGGCATCTGCTTACTCTCCTCTGGCGGCGCAGATTGAGCCTCGTCAGGTCATCGCGGCGTTCTATGCGGCGTTTCTCGAGTTTCCTGTTAGGCGTCCCCGAATGGCGCATTTCTATTTCGCGCTGTACGGTGGTCGTGACGGCTGTTAAGCTCATCGAGATTGAGGCCGCACAGCTGGCGCCGCGCGAAATGACAGCTGAACAGCCATTATTTCTAATGGACAGAACGAGCCTGGCACATTACTTATTCTCGTGGCAAGGGGTCGAAGGTTCGAAGAATTCATGGCGCTCATCGAAATCCCTAATGTCTATAATTCCGGTACCGCGGTTAGTCCTGGCCGCGGCCGCTTCGCTGTGATTGGCGAGCCCATTGTCGCCGTGGATCTCATCAATACCGCCGCAGCGCCCGGATCGCCGGCGGGGGACGACCTCCTGTCCACCGATCGCGGCGCGGAGGCCTGGTGGCGGATCGAAAGAGCGCACGTGCCGCCCGGGGACCTGCCCGAGACCCGGGCCTTGCGCCGGCTGCGCTCGGCCTTGCGGGACATGATCGGGTCGCTGGTCGACGACCGCCCAGTCCTGAAGGCGTCGGTGTCCGAACTCAACTTCTTCATGCAGTCGGCGCCGGCCAGCACGCGATTGTCGCTGACCGCGGCGGGGCTATGCGCGGAGACGCACTGGCACCGGGAGCTCGGCGGGAATCCGCGGCTGGCGTTCATCGCCACCCAGGCCGCAGCGTTCCTGTCCGATCCGTCGCAGGTACGCCTGGCTGCGCCGATGCGCGAACCCGGCCTGTTCGATGATCTTCATAGCGGTCAATCCCCGGCGGTCATGGTGCGTACCCGGCGTTTGCGGCAACCGAGTACGCGTCGCCCGGCATCACCGTCGCGCAGGCGGGGTCTGAAGGAGCTCCGGGCGGGCCGAGGTCCGGCATGCGCGAGTCGGGGAGACCGCGCCGCTTCAGGTCGGCGACGAAGCGCCGCAGGAGGTCATCGTGCGGCGCGGCCACGATGACGACCACGTCGCGCAGCTCGGGCGGGTCCAGGGACCTGATCGTCGCGCCGGGCAGCAGGCTGAGAGCCGAGAAGGGCACGATCGTCACTCCCATGCCGGCCGCGGCCAGCTGCGCGGCGGTGCGCGGGAAGCCGGTACGCAACGCCGGCTCCGGCAGCACGACACCGCGGGCCGCCGCGAACTGGTCGATCCACACGGCGAACCCGTTGCCCGGGTTGTAGTGCACCAGCGGCTCGGCGGCCAGCTCGGCCAGCGGCACCGCCGCCAGGCCCGCGAACCGGTGCTCCGCCGCGGCGACCACCACGATCTCCTCGCGGCCGAGCACCTCGACATGCTCGTCGGTCCGCGTCGGCCGCGGCCCGATGGTGAGGTCCGCCCCGCCGGCCAGCAGCACGTCCAGCATCCGGTCCGCGCTGGTGTACTCCTTCAGGTCCAGCTCCACATCGGGGCACCGGCGCCGCCAGGCCCGCAGCACCGGGACCAGAACCCGCACCGTCATCGTCTCCGCGCAGGCGATGCGGATGCGGCCGCCCGCCCCGGCCGCCACCCGCCGGCCCGCAATCACCGCCCGCTCGGCCGCGGCCAGGGCGAGCCGGGCCTCCGCGACGGCGGCCAGCCCAGCCGCGGTCGGCCTGATACCCCGCGGCAGGCGCTCGATGACCGCAGTGCCCAATTCCCGCTCGACGGCCGCGATCTGATGCGACAACGCCGGCTGCGACATGTGCAGCACCGCCGCCGCCCGGGTCAGCGAGCCCTGCTCCACGATGGCGACCAGGCACTCCAGCGCCCGCATAGAAAACACTTCGGCCATCCTGTCTCTGGTACCGCGGCCCTCGCCCGGTTCGTCTTCGTCCCTTGCGCAAGTCTCGTACTCGGCCGGATGAGCCCGCCTCGTACGATCCGTAGGATCTTGCCCGAGCGTCAGACCCGATCGGGGTCATCGCGGCGGCACGCGGCGGACTTCGAGCAGCTCGAGCCCGAGGGCCTCGATCTCGGCGAGAACTCCATACAGCTCGGCCTGATCCGACATCGTTCCCGTCAGGACGGTGTCCTCTCCCCGTAGCTGTGCCTGCAGCGCGGGGAACGCCGAGCGCATCGTCTCGCCCAAGTGGCCACGCACCCAGAATTCGTAGCGCCGTGGTTGCCGCACGCTGCGTGCGCCGGTCGCGCCGTCACTAGTCACGGGACCGAGCCTGGCTGCAGGCAGGACGAACGGCCAACGTACGATCCGGATGATTTCCGAGGCCTCGTCCCCCGACCCGGAAGGGCGCTGAATCAGAGCTGGTGTGGGGGCGGTGCGAGAAGGCCCAGAGCACGGGCGGATTCGACCGCTTCAGCCCGGCTGTGCGCGCCGAGTTTGGCGTAAACGTTACGCAGGTGGGTCTTGACGGTGGTCGTCGAGACAGACAGTTCGCGGGCGACCTCCGGCGCCGTCAGGTGGGTCGGCAGGTAGCGCAGCACGCGGATTTCACTTCTGGTGAGCGGCTCAACCGGCGCCCGCCGCCCGGCGGGCGCCGCGGGCCTGTTCCCGCCCAGCAGGTCGATGATCTGCGCGATCAGCGCGGCGTGCGCGGTGCGCTGCCGGGCGTGGCGCTCGAGCAGGCCGGGCGCGGGATGCAGCAGGAACCACAACAGCGCCCCGTCGGGTTCGGCCCGATCGAGCGCGTGCTCGAGGGCCTGCTCGGCGGCGGCAGGCTCGCCGAGCGCATCCCGGGCGATCGCCTCCAACAGGAAAGCCTCGGCCAGCCAGGACCTCCAGCCGCCCAGGATGGAGCCGTCCAGGACGGGCGCGAGGACGGTGGTCGTCGCCCCCGGGTCGTGTTGGGCGAGCCGCAGCGCCGCCGCGGCGATACGCATCTCCCGGCGGCCGCGGTCGCGTTCATTGAGATCGGCGAGGGCCTGCTCGGCACGCTCGGTGTCGCCGATGCCTACCAGGGCGAGCAAAAGCCACGCTCGCAGGGGCGTGCCGAGCGGGTTTGGTCCGGCTAGGTTCTCGGCGGCCCGGAACGCGGCCAGCGCGTCGGCGGCCCGGCCACGCCCCAGCTCGAGCTGACCGCGACCGTAGTGAACCCCCAACGCCGACGCCGGGTCCGCTTCCGCTACGAAGGTGCGCTCCGCGCGCAGCAACCAGATGTCCGCCTCGTCCAGCTGCCCCTGCCAGGTGAGCGCGCAGCCAAGCGTGCAGGCGGCGAAACCGGCGAACAGATCGGCGGTCCAACCGTGCTGCTCGGCCAGGCCGATCGCATGCCTGCTGAGCTCAACGGCCCGCGGCAACCTCAGGCTGAGTTCCATCTGCGCCTGGTACACCAGGCCCATGAATTCCAGATACGGCAATCGGATCCGGCGCGCCAACGCGACCGCCTGATCCAGGTGGTCCTCGGCCGCCTCGAAGTGGCCGATCCAGGTCTCGGCATTGCCGATCTCGAGGAGCGCCAGCGCACGCAGCTCTTCCTCACCCCACCCCCACCTCCCCGTTCCCTGGCCGCTTACCGCCTCCATCAGCTGTGCCGTTTCCGGGGCCTCGCCCGGCGCTAGCAGCCGAAGCGCCTGCTCGGCCCGCGTCCGCTGGTCACCGCTGCGGCCGTACGAGAGCAACCGGACCACCCCGAGCAGGACCTGCGCCTGCCCACGGCGGCTGGCCGGCACCAACGCCACCTCGCGCGCCGCGATGTCCAGGTACCGTTCCGCCGCCTTCAGCGACCCCAGGGCCAGCTCGTCGGCCGCGGCCACGGCGGCCAGCTCGGGATCTGCCGAGGAAGCTCCGGCCGGGAACCCGGCCAGCAGCGCGTGCACGGTGGCCGTGCGACCGCCCAGCTTCAGGGCCGCCCAATGGTCGGCCAGCAGCCGGGTGGCCATATCCCAATCCTGCGCCGCCTGGGCGTGCCGGACCGCCTCTACCGGGTAGCCGTGGTCCGCCAGCCACGGTGCCGCCAGCTTGTGCAGCGCGGCCACCTCCGCTGGCAGAGTGCGCCGCAGTTCCAGCTGCAGCAGTTCGGCGAACAGGTGATGGTAGCGGAACCAGGACCGCCCCGTATCCAGCGAGACCACGAACGCGTTGGCCTCCTCCAGGTCCTGCAGCACCCGTTCTCCACCGCTGGCCCCGGTGAGCAGATCGGCCAGCTCACCGTTGACACGATCCAGCCCGCTTGTGCGCAACAGCAACCGCCGTACCTCCACGGGCTGCCGCTCCAGCACCTCGGCCAGCAGGTATTCCGCCACGGTCCGTTCGGTCCCGGAGAACTCCGCCGCGAACCGCTCCGGATCCGGATGCCCGGCCAGCGACAACGCCGCCATCCGCAGCCCCGCCGCCCACCCCTCAGTCCGTTCGTGCAGCACCATCACCGCCGAATCGGGCAGCGTCACTCCGGCGGCAGCGAACATCTCCCGCGCCTCAGCGATGGTGAACTGCAGATCGGCCTCGCGAATCTCGGTCAGCTCCCCCTCCAGCCGCAGCCGGTGCAGCCCCAGCCGCACATCATGCCGGGTAGCCAGCACGAACCGCAGCTGCGACGGGCCCCGCATCAGCAGCAGCTCCAGCTGCCGCCGCGCCTCCTCCGCGCCCAGCTCGTGCAGGTCATCGATGACCAGCCACAGTGGTTCTGCCAGTGGGGCCAGGTCGGTCAGCAGCCGCTCGGTGATGGCCCAGCCGTCCAGGTCCGGCGCCGCCGTCAACGCGCGCACCAGCGCCGACCCTGGGATCGTGTGACGCAGCGCACCCAGCACCGCCAGCCACCACCGCTGCGGATCGCGCTCGTCGCGGCTGACCGGAACCCACGCGGCGCGCTGAGCCAGGCCCGCCTCGCTGACCCAGGACCGCAGCAGGACCGTCTTGCCGCTCCCGGGTGGCGCCGACACCAGTGTCACCCGTGCCGCCTTCTCCAACCGCTCGAACAGCCCGGGACGCAAAACCACTCCTGCGCGGCCATCAGCACTGGCCATACCAACGGTTTACCTGAAGCTCGGGCTGGTGCCATCCGGTAATCGGCGATTTTCTGTCTCCGCCGGCCAGCAGCCCGCATACCCGGCTGCCCGGCGGTCAGCATGTCCTGCCGCACGCAGCTCACGGGCTCGTCGCGGATAGCTGATCTGACGATGTGCGGCGCGTTTAGAGCGGCCAGCCTAGTCCATGAGCAAGCAGCGGGTCTGCCCGCGCACCCAGCCGAAAGGAAGATCCAATGAGCATGAACTGGCTCGAGGGCATGCACCCCCAGATGGACGGGTCCGACCAGCCAACGCAGCTGAGCGGATCAGGCCGGCCGATGGCCATGCCCGTCTTCGCGGGGCAGAAACTGGTAGTCGTCGGTGGCAGCAGCGGGATGGGGCGCCAGACCGCCGAGGACGTCGTGGCCGCCGGCGGCAGCGCCGTCATCATCGGCCAGGAACCAGGCCGAGTCGAAGACACGGTCCAGACCCTGGCCAAGGACGGCGCAGCCTACGGCATCACCGCCGACCTGACCGACCGGATGCAGGCGGAGCGGGTCGGCCAGCAGCTGGCCGACGAGCACGCCGACGCCACCCTGCTGGTCAACGCGGCCGGGCTGTTCGTGCCCAAGCCGTTCCTGGACCACGACGGCGCCGACTACGACTCCTACGCCGAGCTGAACCGGGCCATCTTCTTCCTTACGCAGACCGTGGTCCGGGGCATGGTCGCCGCGGGCCGCGGCGGGTCCATCGTGAACATCGGCAGCATGTGGGCCAACCAGGCCATCGGGGCGACCCCGTCGTCGGCGTACTCGCTGGCCAAGGGCGGGCTGCACGCACTGACCCGTAACCTGGCCCTGGAGCTGGCTCCCCACCAGATCCGGGTCAACACGGTCGCCCCGGCTGTCGTGGCTACCCCGATCTACGAGCGGTTCGTCCCCAGGGACCAGCTCGAGGCGACGCTGCACAGCTTCGACGGCTTCCACCCGCTGGGCCGGACCGGCACCACCCGCGACCTGGCCAACACCATCACCTTCCTGCTCTCCCCGGCCACCAGCTGGGTCACCGGCGCGATCTGGGACGTCGACGGCGGCGTCATGGCCGGACGCAACTGAACCGCCCCGGCTGCCGTAACCGCGTGACTGCAGCCGCTGCCCGCTCCTCGGCCAGGAAGCGGTGCCCGTCAGGTCCCGATACCAGGGCGGCGCGGATGCCCCCCTGAAGGATCATCAGGTCATCGTCGGCCAGGGGCGTGCCGCGGCGGGCGAGCGCCGCGGCGGTGGCGTCAAGCGAGGCCACACGTACCGCAGAGTGTGTCGCCACGATGTCGTTGCTGGCGGTCCCGTACGGGATCGGCCGTCGGGTGCCTACGTGGTAATGCAGCAGTTCCAGTCGTGGCGCGGGCAGGTCCGGCGCGAGCCGGGTGACGCTGACGTGGACGCCGTCGACGTCGTCGAGATCGGCTTGTTCGGGCCCGCGGTTCTCGGTGCGAGTTCCGGTGCTGAACCCGAATACGGACCCGAAGAATCTCGCACTGCGGGCCGAGTCGCTGATCGCTATGGCAGTGTGGTCGATGCCGAGGAAGGGGCCGGTGCCGTTGATGGCGCGCCATTGCCCCGGGACATGTCCCTCCCGGAATGCGAGCAGTTCCAGGGGATGGCCGTCGTGATCACGGAACTTGAACGCCGTCACGCCCCCGGAGTTATCGGGCAGCCGCACGGGGCCGTCGCGGCTGATGGGCCGGAAACGCCGGTTCGCCATGACCAGCTGGTACGCGTGCCTCATGTCGTTCACGACGATCGCCATGTGCTGGAACCAGAGGTCGGTGCTCGTGCTACCGGGTGGATACGGGCGTCCCGCCGAGTCGGTGAACTCCAGTAGCTCGATCCGCTCGCAGCCCAGCCGCAGCAAGGAGCGCCGTCCGCGCGCCTGCCGGATGCATAGCACGCCGATCAGGGCAGGATCGATGCCAGCACGGTGTTCCACGCTGCACCCGAAGGTCCTGACGTAGTCATCTTCTGCCCGGTCAAGGTCGGACACGATCAGGGTGATCCGGTCGATCACCGCTGCTGGCCGGGTCGTCATATCGGCATCGGGTTGTCGCTGCGGACCGCGCCCCCGATGTGCAGCTGGAGGGCGCTGACCACCAAGGCGAAATGGCTGAACGCCTGGGGCGTGTTGCCCAGCTGCCGCTGTGCGCCCGGATCCCATTCCTCACTCAGCAGCCCGACGTCGTTGCGCAGCAGGAGCAGCCGCTCGAACAGGTCGATAGCGTCCCGCTGCTGCCCGGACGCGTGCAGCGCATCCACTAGCCAGAACGAGCAGGCGATGAACAGGCCTTCGCCGCCCTTGACGCCGTCGTCGGTCTCGGCGGTCGAGTAGCGCCTGACCAGGCCGCCTTCGCTCAGTTCGCGGCGGACCGCGGCGATCGTGCCCAGGACCCGCGGGTCCGTGGCCGGGAGGAAACCGACGCGCGGGATCAGCAGCAGGCTGGCGTCCAGCGCGGCAGACCCGTAGGCCTGGGTGAAGGTGTTGCGTCCGGCGTCGAACCCCCGGGTGATGACGTCGTGGTGGATCCGATCGCGGAGCGCTTCCCACCGCGGCGCGGGGCCGGGCAGGCCGTGGGTGCGGACCGATCGTGCCATCCGGTCGGCGGCAGCCCATGCCATGACCTTGGAGTGGGTGAAGTGCTGCCGGTCGCCGCGCACCTCCCACAATCCGTTGTCCGGTTCGCGCCAGGCTGATTCGAGGTAGTTCATCAGGGCCACCTGCAGCGCCCATGCGTCGCGGTCGGCGGGAAGGCCCGCCTGCCGGGCGAGGAACAGGGCGTCCAGCGTCTCGCCCCAGACGTCGAGCTGGAGCTGCCCGGACGCGGCGTTGCCGGTGCGGACCGGTCCGCTGCCCTCGTAGCCGGACAGCCAGGGCAGCTCGGCCTCGGGAAGCCGTCGTGCCCCGTCCAGGCTGTACAGGATCTGCAGCGTATCGGGCTGGCCCGCGATAGCGCGCAGCAGCCACTCTCGCCACGCTCCGGCCTCGCGCCTGAACCCGGCCGCGAGCAGGGCCTGCAGCGTGTAAGTGGCGTCGCGCAGCCAGCAGTACCGGTAGTCCCAGTTGCGGACCCCGCCGATCTCCTCCGGCAGCGAGGTGGTCGCGGCCGCGACGATCCCGCCGGTCGGCTCGTAGGTCATGGCCTTCAAGGTGATCAGCGACCGGTCGACGGCGTCGCGGTACGGCCCGGGCTGGTAGGAGGCGTGATCAATCCAGTCGGTCCAGAAGTCCTTCGTCGCGGAAAGAGCCTGCTCCGGATCTGTGTCCTCCATCTGCGGGTCGTGGCCGGGTGCCCACGACATGACGAACGGAACCCGATCGCCTCGACGCACGGTGAAGTCCGCGAAGGTGTCCCAGTCATGGCAGGACACGGGGACAGCCGACACCAGGCGGACGAGGTCAGGCCCGGCGATCGCATGGACTTGGGGGCCATCCTGGCGGAGCCACGGGCGGACGCGGCCGTAGTCGAACCGCAGGCGCAGCATCATTCGCATCGTCACTTCGCCGCTCAGGCCCACTGCGATACGGATCAGGTGCGGGGTGCGCGCTCGGGGTGGCATGAAGTCGATGACCCGCATGGCGCCGTCCGCGGTCTCCCAGTCCGTCTCGAGCACCAGGGTGTTGGCCGCGTACCGGCGGTTTGTGCACGTGCCGGCCGCCGCGGGAGCCAGCGCCCAGTGTCCCGCCTCCTGGTTGTGCAGGAGCGCGGCAAACGCGGCGGGCGAGTCGAAGCGGGGCAGGCACAGCCAGTCGATCGACCCCGCGGTGCTCACGAGAGCGGCCGTGTGCAGGTCGCCCACCAAGGCATAGTCTTCAATTTTCGGCATCGCGGGATCTCTCATCGGGTGGGCGGAGAAGTGGTTCCGATGCGCTCGGCGATGTGGTCGCCCACGCGCAGTGCGTTCGCGACGATCGTCAAAGTGGGGTTCACCGCACCGACCGATGGCATGAAGCTGGCGTCCACGACGTAGAGGTTGTCCAGGTCGTGAGCCTTGCAGTGCACGTCGAGGACCGAGGCGGACGGGTCGGTACCGAAGCGCGCGGTGCCTGCCTGATGCGCGGTGGCGGCGGCGTCGAACGCCTTGTGCAGGTAGAGACTGCGGACAAACGTCATGTCCGCCATGCCGAGCTTGGCCAACATGCCCTGGAAGGTCCGGCGGAGCCGGGTGAGGCCCTCGGTGTTGTTGCCGGGCTGTAGCGCCAGCCTGATCGCGCCGTCAGCCCGGAGCGTGACCCTGCTGTCGGGCCGGGGGATGTCCTCGCTGGACAGCCAGAAGTCGATCGAGTGCCTGGCGACGTCGCCGTACGGCGCCGGCGGAGCCCAGCCGAGCCCGCGTGGTGCCGCCCCCTTGATCTGCCAGTCGTCGGACTTGCCGAGCATCTGGATGTTGCCCATCGGGTACTGCCAGTGCTTGCCGGGACCATAGAAGTCGTTGAGGGCCAGCGTCTTGGCGAAAATCGTCGGGTTGAGTTCGCGGGAGAACGCGATGAGGGCAAGATTGTTGTGTCGCATATAGTTCCGGCCGACCATATCGGACGAATTCGCCAGGCCTCGCGGGTGCTTACCGGTTGCTGATTTCAGCAGCAGGGCAGCCGAAAGAATGGCGCCTGCGGACAGCACGACTATGTCGGCGGTGAATACGTGCGGGGAGCCGTCGGGGAGCGTGACCGCCACGCCACTGACGGAGCGGCCGTCAGCGTCCGTAAGCAGGCGGTCGACTGTCGTCCTCGTCATCAAGGCCAGATTGGGATGTGCGGCCAGGGCCGGGCGGATCACGGCCCATTCGGCGTCGGCCTTCGCGCCGATCAGGCACGGGAATCCGTCCACACGGTCGCACCGTATGCATCGTGAGTCCGTGGTGGCGCGGCCGTCCGCGTCCTGGGTGAGATGTACACCCAGCGGCAGGTGAAAGGGGTGCAGGCCGAGCTTCTCCAGGCCATCTGACAGCCGCTGAATACGCGGCTCGTGCTGCACGGGCGGGTATTTATAGTCCTGGCTCGAGACGCCGGCGAACGGGTCCTCGCCGTGCTTGCCGTGCACCCAGAACATGTGCTCGGCGCGGACGTAATACGGCTCCATGTCGTCGTAGCTCAGCGGCCAGGCCAGGCGCGACTCCATTTGGATGCTGGACCTCGCCGAAGTCACTCGGGAACAGCCGGAACAGCGCCGCGCCGTACACCTTCGAGTTGCCGCCGACGTAGTAGTGCAGTTCCGGCCGGAAGGGCAGGTCGTGGAGGTCGTAGAAGGTCTCGTCGGCGGTGTACTTGGCCTCGCCGAAGACGGCACGGGAGTTCCAGTTGTCCCGCTCTCGCGGGAGGAAGTCACCGCGTTCGAGCAGCAGCACGCGCTTGCCGGTTTCGGCCACGCGCGCCGCGGCCGTCGCGCCCCCCGGTCCGCTGCCGACGACGAGGACGTCGTAGTGGTCATTGCCCATGGTCAGACGAATCCGCCGTTGGCGTAGACCACCTGACCGTTGACCCATCGCCCGGCCGGCCCGACCAGGAACGACACGACGCTGGCGATGTCGTCGGGACGGCCCAGACGGCCGAGCGGCGGCAAAGCGGCCAGCTGTTCTTGCTCTTGGGCCGGCGTGCTGTTGAGGAACGCCTCGGTGGCGGTGGGGCCCGGTGCCACCGCGTTGACCGTGAGGTCGCGACCGCGCAGCTCCTTCGCCAGGATGCGGGTGAGCGCGTCGACGGCGGCCTTGGACGCCGCATACGCGCCCAGAGCTGGCGGCGCGAATCGGACCATGCTCGACGACAGGTTGACGATCGCGCCGCCGTCGCGCAGCCGCCGCGCGGCCTGCTGGTTGACCACGAACGTGCCCCGGACGTTGACCCGGTAAATCGCGTCGAAGTCAGCCAGGTCAAGGTCCGTCAGGGCGACGGGGTGATTGATCCCGGCCGTATGCACGACCACGTCGAGGTGCCCGAAGTGATCCTCGACCGCGTCGAACACAGCCGACACTGCCTCATCATCGGCAATGTCGGCTGCGAATGCCGCGCCGTGCCGGCCCTGCTCCTTGATCTCGCTGACTGTCGCGTCGGCCAGGTCAACGTGGCCGGCGTAGGCCACGGCGACGTCGAACCCGTCGGCGGCCAGCCTGGCGGCGATAACCCGCCCCATGCCTCCCGTCCCTCCGGTCACCAGAGCAGTCCGTGTGCGGCCTCCCGCGTCATCGCCCGGAGTCATGAGTCCTCCCTACGGCCGCTCATCGGCCCGCTGATCGCGCTCGAGCCCAGTGTTGCCGCGCGATCCGCACCGCACATCGTCAAGTCAGGTAAGTGCACGGGCCCGCCCAGGTCCAGATCGCAAGCTGAGGAAGCGGCGCGGAAACCACCGTCCGTTCGGAAATGAGAGCTTTTTCAGAACGGACCGTGGCACTTGTTTCTCGCGGGACTGGTCAGCCAGCCCAGCGGGCCGCCCCGCCAGATGCTGCCTGCGCGATGTCGTCGATGCGAGCCGTTATCTCACCCATAACGGGCCGGTGCGGCGGGCGCTGCCAGCCGATTTCCCGCCGGCCTGAACGGCGTACTACTGGGCGGATAAATGGCAGGCGGAGGGCAGCTGCGGCGGCCAGGTTAGGCGGCACCTGACGGCCTGCCTTTAGCTCAGTTCACCACCGGGCCGTTTAGCGGGCGATGTGAATGTTGAAGAACGGGCTCTTCAGCACGCCGATGGTCTCGAAGAACAGCACGATGTAGTGCTCCGGGCCGCGGGCGGTCTGGACACCGCCGAGGTCGATGATCGCCTCGTCCTTCCAGCCCAGGTCGTGGAGCAGTCCCTTGACCTCTGTCTTGGCCGCTTCGTCGTCGCCTGAGACGAACACCGTCGCCGGTCCCACCAGGGAGGGATCGGCCTGCACCTCGATCGCCGCCGTGTTCAGCGACTTCACCACGTGCACGGCGGGCAGGGCCGCCTGAAGGTGCTCCGCGAGGCTTGAGTTCGGGTAGAGAAGGTCCCCGGTGTCTGTGACGGCGTTAGTGACGTCGAGGAGTGTCTTCCCGGCCATCGGCGCGACGTCCAGCGCGGTGATAGCCTGCAGCGCGCTAGCGCCGGTGAGGGCGTTGACGATGACGTCGCCGGCAGCGAGGGCGTCGTGCATGCCGGTGATCTCGAAGTCCGGGTCGGTGGCGGAGGCGTCGCGGGCGCCGAAGATGACGTCGTGGCCGGACTTCTTCCAGGCGGCGCCGAGGGTGTGCGCGACCTTCCCGGTGCCGAGGATGGCGATCTTCATGGATATCTCCTTCCGTGACGGGCGAGCTCGTCGCGGCGCCGGTGCGGCGGCCCCGGTATGTCCACGGCGCGCGACCATGGATATTTAGTTCTGTGGAACTAGATTCTGTGGAGGCATGTACCCACACATTACACCGAATGCCTTCCATGGAATCTGGTTCCGGCGAATCCCTTGCTGACCTTGAGCTAGCGCTCGAGTCGGCGCCCTGGAAGCCGCCCGTTCGGGCCGGGGCCCGGCTCCGGGGCCGGCTTCGACGGGGAGCGAACCGCCGGAACCGGAGCCGGGCCCGTTCTGGGAGGCGCGTGCCAGGGGTGCGAGGCGGCTCCGGCGACCGGGCATCATCTCGGCGCAGTGGGCGGACGCCGCATCCTAGATTCCGGGGAACCGGCCTATCTGGAAGATGCTTACCCAGACGGTAGGCTGGTGCCCCGCTCAGGAGGTGAGCCCGGCCGTGTCAGACCTCAGGCAACTATTCAACGACCTCGTCCGCTTGGAGATCGAAGTCTGGAACGCGGTCGACGCCCGGCTGAAGAGCGAGTTCGGCCTGCTTCTGACCCACTATGAGCCCATGTCCGTGATCGGCCGGCTCCCTGGCTGCCGGGTGTACGACATCGCGGCCGAACTCGGCATCACCGCGGGAGGCACCAGCAAGCTGGTCGACCGGATCGAGGCTAATGGCTATTGCCGAAGGCTGCCCAACCCCGCCGACCGCCGATCCTCGCTGCTGGAGCTGACGCCCGAGGGCCGACGCGTGCTTGACGAGGCAGACGTTGCCTTTGATGACGAGCTGCGACGGCTGCTCGGATCCGCGGTGCCAGAACGGACCCTGCGCCAGTTCGCGGCCACGCTCACCCGCCTTCGGGGGGCCAGCGACCGCATCGAGATGGAAGACAGCGCCTAGCCTGCCGCGAGTTCGTTAGTAGATACCCGGGATTTTACTTCCCTAGATGTGGATTCCATGGAATGTTATATGCTAGCTTCGGTGTCGCCACGGCGCGACGCTGACCCTCCGGGCATCCTCGGCAAGGAGTGAGAGCACATGACGACCATCGGCATCATCGGCAGCGGGCACGTCGGCAGCAGCCTGGCCAAGGCCGCTATCGCCCATGGCTATGACGCGGTGCTCAGCAACTCCCGCAGCCCGGACTCGCTGGCCGGCCTAGTCGCCGAACTCGGGCCCAAGGCCAGAGCGGCGACGCCCGAGGAGGCGGCCGCCGCGGCCGACTTCGCGATCGTCGCGATCCCCATCACCACCGTCGGCCAGGTTCCCGTCGAACCGCTGGCCGGGAAGGTCGTCATCGCCACGATCAACTACTTCCCCCAGCGCAATGGCCACATCGCCGCGATCGACAACAGGACGACCACGGCGCCGGGGATCCTCCAGGCGCACCTGCCCGCCAGCAAGGTCGTGCGGGCCTTCAGCATGCTGGACGCCGCAGACATGTCAGGCGACGGCCACCCCAGGGGCGACCCGAAGCGCCGGGCCCTCGCATTGGCCGGGGACGACCCGGCGGCCAAGCAGCTGGTCGCCGGGCTGTACGACGAGTTCGGGTTTGACTCGCTAGACCTTGGCGGCCTCGACGAGAGCTGGCGGGTCGACGCCGGCCAGCCCGCCTTCGTCACCCGGCAGAACCTGGCCGAGCTTCAGGCCAACGTCGCGAAGGCTCAACGCGGCACCTGAACCAGCGGCCGCAGGCGATGCGATCGAGACCCGGGACGTCAGTGCGAGAGTCCCGGCCTGGAACCGGGCGGCAGAACGGCTGCTTCAGCCGGGAGGACGCCATGGAGCACGGGCTCGCCCTGATCATCCCGGCGGCAAGGCGGTGAGGCCACCGCCAACGCAGGGTACGACGTTGTCAGCAACTGCCAGGCCCGGCGTCACTTGCGCTGATTTGCCGCTGTGCCGGCTCAAGCTCGATCCGTACGTCGACGGAGGCTCTACACACGTCACGCTCACATCTGGAGAACCCCCATGCAATACCGAAACCTTAGCCGAACAGGCATCAAGGTCAGCCCTTACGCACTCGGCGCGCTCATGTTCGCCACTCAGGTCGGCAACCCCGACCCCGGGGACTCGATCCGGATCATCCGCAAGGCGCTCGACGCAGGCATTAACCTCGTCGACACCGCTGACACGTACGGAGACTCGGAGGAGATTGTCGGCCGGGCACTGAAGGGCCGCCGTGACAACGTGGTCCTCACGACGAAGGTCAGCCGCCCCATGGGTACCGACCCGAACCAGCAGGGTGCCTCCCGGCGGTGGATCATCACGGCAGTTGAGAACTCGCTGCGCCGCCTCCAGACCGACCACATCGACGTCTATCAGATCCAGCGCCCCGATCCCGACACGGATATCGAGGAAACACTTTCCGCGCTGACAGATCTCGTCCGCAGCGGCAAGATCCGCGCGTTCGGAACCTCGACGATGCCGGCCTCGAACCTCGTGGAGGCGCACTGGGTGGCGGAACGGCGCGGCCTGGAGCGGTTCCGTACCGAGCAGCCGCCGTACTCGATCCTGAACCGCAGCATCGAGCGTGAGGTCCTGCCGGTCGCGCAGCGGTACGGCATGGGCATTCTTGCCTGGGGACCACTCGGCCAGGGCATGCTCACCGGCCGGGTCCGTCGCGGGCAGGACAACGACGTCACTCGCGCCAAATTCTTCACGGTGTTCAGTGATGAGCGGCGCCTGGACGCGGTGGAGCGATTGATCCCGCTCGCCGAAGAAGCGGGACTGTCGATGCCGCACCTCGCGATGGCGTTCGCGATCTCGCACCCGGGTGTCACGAGCGCGCTGCTCGGTGCCCGCACCATGGAGCAACTCGACGACCTTCTCGCGGGCGTGGACGTCGTCCTTTCCGACGATGTCCTCGACCGGATCGACGAGATCGTCCCGCCCGGAACCGATGTCGGCACCCTCGACCAGGCATACGTGCCGCCCGCGATCCAGAAGACGGAACTGCGCCGTCGCCCGCTCAGCGAGCGCTCCGTCGCCTGAGACACGCCTTCGCGGCCGCGTGCCCGCTACCGACACCACCTGGCGCCGGTCCACCGGAGGACGGGCCCGTCCCTTTCGGCGTGCGGGAACAGCGGCACGATCACCGCCCACGCCTCGTCCGAGATCACATCACGCGCACGACACCAAGGCTCGCCGTGAAGCTGTGTGCATAGGCGAGCAGCGCCGGGAGCCGCTGCGCAAGCGCCGATCACGTCGCGCCGGCCGGGGCTCGCAGCTCCAGGCCATGATGGTGATGACCGCCGACACCACCGGGACGTCCTCAGCGAAGGTCGGCACCGGTTTGCGGGACTGCGGGACGGCGGCCAGGTCCGCCGGGGACAGGCCCATCCGCTCCAGCAGCACCAGCGCCGCCTCCACCACCGCCTGCTGGGAGGAGCCCGAGCTGGCGGCGGTCATGCCCGCCTCCGCGCACCGGGGACCCGGACGTGCGCCCCCAGCGCCTGGTCCACCACCACGAAGGAGGAACGACCACGCCAGAAGCGATTCGCGCTGCCGGGCCGTGGCACGGCTGCGTTCGGCCATGGCCCGGGTTGCGGTCGATGAGTTCCCGCACCTCATTTACGCGTTCCGCCGCATAATCCAGGGCCATGCGGATGAGCGGGGGATGCAGATCTGATTAGGCGGACAGCAGGCTGATCCGGTGCTCCTCGCTGCCCTCCAGCTCCTGCAGCCGCGCGATGACCTCCCACACATCCGGGCCTGCGGCCAGGCCGGCGCGGCGGTCATGAGCCGGTCCCCGGAAGATGATTCCGGGGTAGTCACCTTATCGGTTCCCTCAATAATGAGCTGATCCAGCAGCGCCGTAGCGGTCATGCCCTCGCGAGCGGCGCGGGACGTCAAGCGAGCCCGCCCCGTATGGGCTTACCGACCTGAAAGACAGTTCTAGGCGTTGGCGTAGCCCGGTATCCGGTCTCTGATCTTCTGCATCTCGGCCTCGTCGGAGATGCCCTGGAAGTCGTGGCGGGGTGTGTACGGCCCCTCCAGGGCCGCGAGTTCCCCAGTGGTGAGTCCGATCTCGAGCGAGGCGACCGCGTCGTCGATCTGAGCGGTGGTGTTGGCGCCGACGAGCGGCGCGGTGACGACGGGCTTGCTGTGCAGCCAGGCCAGCGCGACCTGGGCCCGGGTGACGCCGCGCGCGGCGGCGATGGCGCCGACGGCGTCGATGATCGCCTGGTCGCTGTCGGCGGTCAGCGCGGGGTAAAGCAGGTCCGCGTAATCCCCGTCTGTTTCGGCCCGTGCCGTCGACTTCGCGGCCCCCCAGGAGCGGGCCAGCCGGCCACGGGCCAGCGGGCTCCAGATGATCGCGCCGACGCCCTCGTCGAGGCACAGCGGGATCATCTCGCGTTCCTCCTCACGGGCGAGCAGGTTGTAGTGGTCCTGCATGGATACGAACCGTGCCCAGCCGTGCTGGCGCTGCAGGTGCAGGGCCTTGGCGAACTCCCAGGCGCGCATCGAGGAGGCGCCGAGATAGCGGACTTTGCCCGCCTTGACCAGGTCGTGCAGGGCCTCAAGGGTCTCCTCGAGCGGTGTGGCGTGGTCGTTGCGGTGAATCTGGTAGAGGTCGATGTAATCAGCGCCGAGCCGCCGCAGGCTGTGGTCGGCTTCGGCCATGATCGCCTTGCGGGACAGCCCTCGCCCGTTCGGCCCCGGCCGCATTGGGTGGCGCAGCTTGGTGGCGATCACCACGTCGTCCCGGTTCGCGAAGTCGCTGAGCGCGCGGCCGAGGATCTCCTCGCTGGAGCCGTAGGAGTACAGGTTGGCGGTGTCGAAGAAGTTGATGCCGGCCTCGAGGGCGTGCTTGATGAGCGGGCGGCTGGTTTCCTCGTCCAGCGACCACACCGGGTGGCCGCGGCCGGGCTCGCCGTAGGTCATCGCGCCGATGGCGATGGGCGACACGTCGAGACCGGTGGTGCCGAGCTTGATGTAGCGCACGATGCCCCTCTATCGTTGTGGAGAACTCTCCGTTTACGGTAGTGGAGACCTCTCCAGATAGCAAGAAGGGTGGAATGGTCCGCGCAGACGCCCGCGAGAACCGGGCCCGCATCCTGGAAGCCGCCCGGCAAGCCCTGGCGGAGGACGGCGGCACCTCGATGAACCAGATCGCGCAGCGGGCCGCGGTCGGGCCCGGCACCTTGTACCGGAACTTCCCGACCCGCGAGGCGCTCGTCCTGGCCGTCTATCAGCTCGAGATCGACCGGCTCGCCGCCTCGGTGCAGGCCCTGCTGGCCACGCTGCCGCCGCTGGAGGCACTGCGGCGCTGGACCACCGACCTAGTCGGCGCCATGCGGAGGAAACACGGTCTCGGTGACGCCCTCAGCCCGGGCGCACACCGGTCGATAACCGAGCACACCTACGGCCCGGTCATCGCCGCCATCACCCAGCTGCTCGACGCGGGAAAGCGCGACGGAACTATCCGCGCGGACGCCGACCCCGGTGACTTCCTCCAGCTCACCGGTGCCCTCTGGCGTGCAGCATCAGGGGAGGAAGACCGGTCGCAGCCTATGCTCGGACTGATCCTCGACGGACTCGGCACACACAAGGAGCGCTAAACGGGTGGGTCAGCGTGTTGTCCACCGAGCTGTGCCTAGTCCGGTTCAGGTCGTTATGCGGATTCGTTACCGTTCCGCGACCTGAACCCGACTTGAACCCCCATGGTCATGACCTGTGCTTATGCCTCCATGTCCAGAAGCAAAGAGAAAATATCCGCAGGTCAGAGAATTGTCATGTGTGCCCGAGGACCGGAGCCTACCAATTGCACATGTTAGCGATATCGCCCTGACCAAGGCGTTTGCGCTCGGCGGTGCCCGATGACGAGGGCCGACCGGGTCATCGGGTGGACTACTGCGGGCGCGGTGCTCGGCGTCGCGGCGGCCGCGTCCTACAAGCATGCCTATGCTCTCGTGCGGGCGCATGATGAAGCTGGCTGGACTGCCCCGCCTGGTGCCGCACACGGTGGACGGCTGATCTACGCGGGTTCGATGGTGAGGCTCGACTCAGGGCGTCGCAAGACGCCAGTTCCCGCACTCGCGCGGTGGCTGTTCGCCCTGGGCATCGCGGCGAACGTCGCTCATGGTCTAGGGCACGGCCTGGTGGCTGATCAAGCCTGTGCGTGGCGATGGTCGATTTTCCAAATTTACGCCGCACGGGTGTCCTCTCCGGACGGGCTCGTCCGTCCTTCTCACGGGTGGCGCTCGCCACCACGCGGAGAGAAACGAGGAGACCGATGACTAGCAAGACCACCACAGCAGGGTCCGACACCGACCGGCAGGCCATTCGCGACGTGCTCGCGAGCTTGTACAAGGCGTGGGAAGCCGGCGACGCCGACGCGTTCGTGGCCGACTACACCGACGACGCCACTGTGGTCCAGCCCGGCGTCTACAAGAAGGACCGCGAGGAGATCCGCACCACCATGGCCGCGGCGTTCGCGGGCCCGCTCAGCGGGTCGCGGGCGACCGACCACCCGTCAGCCATCCGTTTTCTCACCGACGACACGGCCATAGTGATCAGCGAGGGCGGGATCATCTTCCCTGGACAGGACGCTGTCGCGAGCGAGGGGCTGGTACGCGCGACCTGGGCGCTGGTCAGGCGCGACGGCGGCTGGCGCATCGCCAGCTACCACAACAGCCCCGCCAGCTAGGGTGTCGTCTTCCAGGTGCGGGCGCTCCCTTCCGGGGAGCCGCCCCCGCACCTGGATCCGAACAGTTCCGGGTCCACAACAGCGTTGGCACAGACGTGATCGCCAAAGTAAAACGGTGTAGACCTGGTCCGCCGAACGGAAGGAACCTTGACGATGACGCAGTACGTGGCCTTGCTTTACTACGACCGGAACCAGTACTGGGACTCACCGCCGGAGACGGAATTCGCCCCCGAGTACACGGAGTTCGCGCGGCGGGCCACCGAGTCCGGGGTCATGCGCGGCGGCGAAGCTCTGCACCCGGTGACTATGTCGACCACCATCACCGTGTCGGGCGGCAAGGGCGGCGACGTCCTGCTCGTCGACGGCCCTTACGCTGAGGCGAAGGAGGTCTTGGGCGGGTACTTCCTGCTGGAGGTGGCCGACCTCGACCAGGCCATCGCCTGGGCGGCGCAGAACCCGGGCGCCTGGCGAGGGAAGATCGAGCTTCGCCCGGTCGCCCCGGTGCACGCCTAGGAGCACCCGGGTATGGACGCCACCGACACCCTGGTCGAGGTGCTGCGGAGCGAAGGTCTCAGGGTATTGGCCACGCTGGCCAGGACCGTCGGCGACCTGGCTGTCGCCGAGGACGCACTCTCCGAGGCCACGATCACCGCCCTGGACAGGTGGCCCAAAACGGGGATCCCTGATGATCCGCGTGCGTGGCTGGCCGTGGTCGCCCGGCACAAGGCGCTTGACCTGCTGCGGCGCGAGTCAGCCCGGGCGGCCAAGGAGGCCGCCGCGTTCCGGTGGGGAACCGGGGCCGCGCCGGACCAGATCGAGGAAGCGATCGAGGCGATGGAGCCAGAGACGTCGCTGCGCGACGACATGCTGCGCCTGATCTTCACCTGCTGCCACCCGGCTCTCAGCCGGGAGGCTCAGGTGGCCCTGTCGCTGCGCACGCTGGCCCGGCTTGAGGTGCCGGCCATCGCCCGCGCCTTCCTGGTCCCTGAGGCCACCATGGCCAAGCGCCTGGTGCGGGCCCGCGCCAAGATCGCCGCGGCCCGCATCCCCTACGCGATCCCCGCCGACGCCGAGCTTCCCGGCCGGCTGGCCGCAGTGCTGGCCGTGGTGTACCTGATCGCCACCGAGGCCCACGCCCCGACCGGCGGGGACGCGGTGGCCCGGGTCGACCTCGAGGCCGAGGCGATCCGGCTGGCTCGCTTGCTGGCCGGCCTGATGCCCGACGAGCCCGAGACACTCTCGCTGCTGGCCTTGCTGCTGCTGACCTCGGCCCGCACCTCCGCCCGGACCGACGCCGACGGCAACCCGGTGACCCTGGCCGGCCAGGACCGCGCCCGCTGGAACCGAGCCGCGATCGCCGAGGGTTCGGCGTGGCTGTCCGCGGCGGTGGTCCGGTCCGGCGGGGTCGCCGGGCCCTATCAGATCCAGGCTCACCTCGCCGCGGCCCACTCGACCGCTCTCAGCTGGCAGGAGACGGACTGGGACCGGATCGTCGGCCTCTACGACTTGCTCGGGTCGATCACGGCCAACCCGGTGGTGGCGCTCAATCGGGCGATTGCGGTTACTGAACGCGACGGCCCCGAGGCCGGACTGGCTGCCCTGAAGACCATCGTCGGCCTGGAATACTCACATCTGTGGCACGCCGCCCTGGCGAACAACCTGCGTCGGCTTGGCCGACCGAGCGAGGCTGCTGGCGAACTTCACACCGCAGTGACCCTGGCGCCCAGCAAAGCAGAACAGCGCCTCCTGCAGGACCGGCTGCACGTTGTGCGATCCGAGCTCCGCTGACCTCGACCTCGTTCTGCTGTCCCCGTCATCCAGCTGGCCCCGGGCGTCCGCCGCCGGATGAATCGGCCAAGCCCGCGTGGCGGGCGCGGCGCCGGCGACCGAGACAGGAGTGCGGCCTGTGACAACGCCATACACCAGCCCGGGGTAGGCGGTGGAGCCAACATGTCCCGCAGCGCTCTCAACGGTTGGGACCGCCCCTAGTTCCCGGTAGACGGAGGACTGAGCTGACCCGTCGTTGGCTATTGCGTCGCCATCGTCGTATGCGCGAAGGGTTGGTGTCCGAGAGGGAGCTGAACTCCCATACCTGTGACCTGCAGCGTTACTAATCGGACTCCGTGTGCGGGGCAGGGAACCGCAGGTCAGAGACATGTGGTGTGTGTCCGAAGGGGGACTTGAACACGAAACCGGTGAAATTTCCCTGGATCGGGGAAATCATGCAATAACGGTAACAGGGGCAAGGCGGACACACGCGGGTATTCTGCGGCGTGTCCGCTATCTGGTCTGCCACCTGGCCTGTACGTGGCTGAGCGACAAATGCGGGGACATTTGCTCGCGCACCGCTGACTACAGCGCCATGGGGTATTCGGTAGCTCGGCTGCGCGGGTAAGCCCGGCTACCTTCCGTGACGAGCTGGGAGATGCAGGCTCAGGGCTGGCCGGTGTCGATGCGGCTGATCTTGTCCCCGCTCATCTGGAAGCGCCAGAAGGGTGAACATCTCTCCCCAGGTGTCGTTGCGGTATCGGGCGAGGAGATAGAGCCCATCGTCTTCTTCACGCTCGACGTTCATTCGACCCAGTGCGGAGAAGATCTCGCGGTCGATCCAGTCATGGAGTGACCGCGGGGGGTCGTCGGTCAATGTTGGCGTCCGGTGTGAGCGTGGCGAGGAACGCGTCCCGGTCGCCGTCGTTGATCGCGGGCACAAACCTGGGCGCGACGGGGTTGGAGGGTTCCGGGGAAGTCATGGGTGCTCCTGCGTGGTCTTGTGGGCGAATGGCCAGCGGAGCCCGATGCCAACGTGGAGGATGACGCCGGCTCCGATGAAGCTGAGAGCGGCGGTGGTGAGCCACTCGTTCGGGGTCGCCCGTGTCCAGCGGACGCTGCCGGCGTAAGCGGCCAGCGCGCGATCGAGCGCGAGCGCGACCAGGGCGGTGAGGGCGAGGGTGAGGACGCGACCCGGTGCGGGCGGGAGCCGCGCTGCGGGCCAGCCGTCGAAGAGCATGGCCGCGATGAGCGTGGCGCTGATGATGCACCCGCACGCGGCGCTGATGGCGTCTGGCGGCCAGTGCGCCAGGTTGCAGAGGATCAGGTAGGTCAGTGCGCCCAGGCCGACGACGAGCGCGTTGCCCGCGAGCAGGCGATGCGGGCGCCGGTTGATCGTGTTGACGGGCCAGCCGCGCAGGGCGATGAAGAACACCGCCTGCCAGACCCCGACGGCGATGAGCGCTGAGCCGAAGTCGGGTCCGGCGATGGGGCCGCCAGGGTTGCGCAGCCCGGCGGCGCGTTCGGCCGCTCTGTCGTTGGTCGCTGCTGGTTGTCGTTGGTCGCTGCTGTTGCTGTCACTGTTGCTGTCAGCCGCGCCCGGTACGCGCTCGTGAAACGATCCTGATGTGGGCGATGACCGGGTGCTTGCCCGGATTCTGAGTGACGCCGGTCTGGAGCTTCTTCCTGGGGAGGTCCGGCCGCGGGAAGGCCGCGCGTGGCTGGTCGGCTGGCAAGGAACGCGTGGCGTGCTGCGCCAGCTGCCCGTGCCCGTCGTCTCGGGCACCGTTCTGACCCAGGACGTGGCCTGGTTGCATGGCTTCTTGACCCGGCTCGCTGAGCTTGGCTTTCCCTCGCCCCGGCCGCTTCTCTGCTTTGAGGGGAAGTCATGGACTATGGCCGACGGCCTGCTATGGGAGATCGTCTCCTTCCTGCCTGGTCACACGATCGGCTGGTCGGCCGTTCCGCGGATGGAGGAGGTCGGCGCGCTGCTGGCTCGCTACCACGCGACCGTCAACCAGGTCGGCTTGACCGGCCAGCGGCCTGCTGCGCTCCCGCTGGCCGACGTGCCCGCGGTCTTGCTGTCGCGCAAGCTCGAAGTGGTTCCCCTGGAAGAGCGGGCCGTCATCCGCCAGCTCGCCGCGCAACTGGCCGTTGATCTGGATGCCGCTGGTCACCTGCGCCGTGAGCGCGTCGTCATCCACGGCGACTTCACCAACGACAACGTGATCGCCGACGGCACACCGCCGCGCGTGGCTGGAGTCATCGACTTCGCCAATGCCCACGTCGAGACACCGCTCGCCGACGTGGGATACGGCCTGTGGCGCAGCGGCCGCCCTCGCGAGCGGGCCGATAACCTGGACTTCTCCCGAGCCCGCCGATTTCTGCACGGCTATGCCAGCATCGTCCCGCTCTCGCCCGACCAGGCCAGCGCCATTCCCGTCTACCTGCGGGGCCGGGGGCTCCAGATGATCGCCAAGCGAGTCCGGACGGGCCGGAACGACACCGCCATGCTGGCCCAGGTCCAATGGCTCAGCGCCAACGCCGGCGCCGTCGCTGACACGCTCGCGGCGGCCGTTCCCTGAATCCGCACACAATCAGCTTGGGAATTGGACAGATCGCGGCCGTTGATGCGGCTAACCAGCGACTCGGGTTACCGTGAGTGTCCGTGATTGACCGCTAGACACCTGGGCTAATTGCACGTAGATGGTCCGTCCCTCGGCCAGCAATCTGCGGGGGCGCCATCGGCGCGGACCGGGCCATCGCGGCCGGGGTAGTCGGCCTGGTACAGCTTCCGCACTGTGCTGATGACCGTGATCGGTCGGCGGGAGTTGTCCGCCGGGGTCGGCTGATGCCGGGCGCTGCGATGCCTTTCTGGCCGGGCCAAGGGGCGCCCCCGGTGAAGGCTGCCTGCTGGAACCCTTCTCAAGGACCCATGAAAGGAGCGTCAGAAGCCCAGCGAGCAACACGGCCACGAAGGAGCCGACCAAGGGCGCGGCGACCAGCCCGACGACAGGGCTTCCCCCGACCACCCCCAACGCGGCGGTAAACACCATGCTCGCGCCTGCGCCCGCGGCGGTGCCGCGCTGAATCACTTTCCTATTGTGTGATTCCCGAGCAGGCTTCGGAGGCTGGGTTTCTATCCACCTGGCCGGGATGTCGGCGGTGAGGGCGTCCAGCTCCGCATAGGTGGCGAGTGCCTGGCCTACCCGATGGTCAAACTCGTCCTTGGTTAGCCGTCCGTGCACGAACGCGGTCTTGAGCGCGTCGAGTACTTGCTCGCGGTCGGCCCGCGACGCGATCAGGCGGCGGTGGCCTCCCCCGCCTGAAATCTCGTCTTCGGGCTCGACCATCTCGGCGCCTCTCCAGGAGCACGATCTACAGAAAGGGTAGCGCAGCAGCGCCGCCGTCTCGCGTAAGGTCGGCGCAAGGGATCAGAGCAGAGGATTGGCGCCTACCATGTGTCTCCATGGGACGGGAATCTAAGCGGCGGCTGTCGCCTAACCCGCACCTCCCCCTCGACCGTGGTCCGGCCGATGCTGCCACCGCGGACGCCGCCACCCCGCGGCGAGCCCGTGGCTACCTAGTCTCCCGGCTCACTATTGGCGCCTTTCAGACCTTGCGGCCCTTGCGGGGGACGCGTGGCGGGTCCGTGGGCGACGACGTCGGGCAAGTCGAGCGAACCCTGCAACCCGGAGAAGAACTTGTGTGGCAGGAGACCACCCGCGGCGAACGCATCGGGTTGATCATCCGTCCACCGGCCGACAACCAGCGATGGATCGTATTCTTTTATGGAATCGGCATGACCGTCGCTGGGACCTGGCCTGTTCGACGGTGGCTTGGCAATGCCGGATACGGCGTCGTCTGTGTCGAGTACGCGGGGTTCGGCGTCAGTTCCGGGTCGCCTTCAGAATACGGTTGCTACCGCTCAGCGGATGCGGCTATTACATACCTGCAACGGCAGGCATCGATAGCTCTTGACCAGGTTACGCTTATCGGCTGGTCCCTCGGCAGCGCAGTCGCAATCGATCTTGCCCGTCGCCGCGACGTAAGAGCGCAAGTACTGCTAAGCCCAATGACCAGCTTGGTCGCCAGCGCGATAGATCTGGCACGCATCGGCAAGACCTCATTCGCCATCGGCCCATTTGACGCTCTGTCCAGGGCCAGGAGCGTCGACTGCCCGACTCTTATAATAAGCGGGTCAGAAGATGCACTCACACGGCCTTGGATGGCAAACGAGCTGACCAAGGCCATGGGGGGCCATGCCCGGCTGGTCAGCCTTCCTGGCGTAGGCCATAACGACATGCTCCGCTCAGGCGAGAGGCTGTGGAATGTTGTGAAGGATTTCTTGAACTCTGCAGCCAACGCGAGTGGCTGACCCAGCCTGACTGCTCTCCTCCTGTCTTCCTCGCTGGCGCCGAATCCTCGCGAGTGGGTGCCGGGTCTAGGCTGGCGAAGCCATCGCGAAGCGACGCCTGGAGGTAGCCTAGATAGAACCTTAGGGCGGATTCCGCAATGCTAGCGGCCTTATGGATCGCTTCCGTGTCAGGGGAGCGCGTCATGAGCTCATGATTTCATACCTCGGAAGTGACATGCTATGAGTGGGCCGCAGGTGTCCACTGGCGTCTGCCTCTGTTAGCGACGATCCTTACTCAGTTGGTTACTCGGCCGATCTTGACTCTGCCATCGTACTGAGCAGGTTCCGAACATCTGATCCGTAGGAGTGGGCACATTCTCCAGCACCGTACATCGCGGTCCGTGTGCTGGGCTGATATTCCACACGTGTCCATGCGTAACAGAAGTTGTCCGCCGTCTTGGCAGCAGGTTTGGCAGCAGTCGCGGCGCGGCTGCCCTAATGGCTTTCAAGATCATGCGTGGTTCACAAGTCACCTCGGCTGCTGCCTGCGCTGTGGCGCCGGGAATGACCCGCCAGGCAAGACCATCCCGTGTATATCCCGCATCTCCCTTCTTGGGGAGACTGGCCGTAACCGCTCCTAGGGCCTGGCCACCTCATCATGGCGGGCACAACGGCTGGAGGGGTGCGAATATGGGCCCGGTCGGGCAGGGCGGCGGCGGTGGTCCCGCGGGCTGCGGCTGGGGGCTTGAGGCTGACCTGATCCCCGCCCATAGGCCGATGATGAGCAGGACCAGGACGATCCCAATCCACCGATTCACTGGCTTCCTGGGCGGCTTCTGCGCGCGCTTCGGCAGGCGTTGCGCGAGCAGGTAAACGAGGCCCCCAACGATGAGCAGGACGCCGATCAAGATCGCAACTAGCAGGACCGAGGCCGCAAGTCCTTCCATGTTCCGAACGTTACGCCGTTCACGGCGGATTGGGTCATGCAGTATTGCTGGCCCCTGGTGCTCGTCGGCATCAGACGACCTACGCATTACGAGGGTGTTCCCGTGTATTGCTTGCGGGTTCAAAGCCCGCTGTTGCTGTCAGGCGTACCGTGGTGAGAGCGCGGGCCGGGAAATGATTCGCCGTGCAACCGGCCCGGTGCTAGTTTCGAGGTGGCGGCTGCGCCCGCCCGCACTGAGCCATCGTCCGGCCCGCGCCGCAGGTGGCATTGAGGTCAAGCGCTCCCAGGGGCGACGCGCCATTTCGATTAGTCAGCGGTCCACTCCTGGGCGGCCAGACGCGGGCGGTGCCGTCAGGAAGCAGTCAGCCGTGACTAACCGCGATAAGAAGGACAGCATCCGGGGCCGTATGGCGTCTGCGGGCGAACCGTTCAATGTCGCCCGCCGGAAGGTCGAGGCCGCCGCAGCCGGACATCTCTCGAAGTTCGAGTTCATCGAATCCCGGCGGACCGGCCGTTGTGATCTGTCCAACCGGGACCTCACCGCGCTGCCCCCGGAGATCGCGCAGCTCACCAACCTCTGGGAACTGAGACTTGAGGGCAACCGGCTCACCGCGCTGCCGCCGGAGATCGGCCAGCTCACCAACCTCGAGGGCCTGTGGCTCGGGGGCAACCGGCTCACCGCGCTGCCGCCGCAGATCGGCTACCTCACCAGCCTCCGGAGACTGGGGCTCAGCGGCAACCGGCTCACCGCGCTGCCGCCGGAGATCGGCCAGCTCACCAACCTCCGGGACCTGTGGCTGGATGGCAACCGGCTCACCGCGTTGCCGCCGGAGATCGGCCAGCTCACCAACCTCCAGGGCCTGTGGCTGGATGGCAACCGGCTCACCGCGTTGCCGCCGGAGATCGGCCAGCTCACCAACCTCCAGGGCCTGTGGCTGGACGGCAACCGGCTCACCGCGTTGCCGCCGCAGATCGGCCAGCTCAGCAACCTCGATGTGCTGCAGCTCGGCGGCAACCGGCTCACCGCGCTGGCCCCGGAGATCGGCCAGCTCACCTGCCTGCAGGGCCTGATGCTGGATGGCAACCGGCTCACCGCGCTGCCGCCGGAGATCGGCCAGCTGACCAACCTCGATGTGCTGCAGCTCGGCGGTAATCGGCTCACCGCGCTGCCGCCGGAGATCGCCCAGCTTCCCAGCCTGCGGAGACTGGGGCTCGGCGGCAATCAGCTCACCGTGCTGGCCCCGGAGATCGGCCAGCTCCCCAACCTGCAGGGCCTGATGCTGGATGGCAACCGGCTCACCGCGCTGCCGCCGCAGATCGGCCAGCTCACCAAGCTCCAGAGACTGGGGCTCGGCGGCAATCAGCTCACCGCGTTGCCGCCGGAGGTCATCCAGCTCCCCAGCCTCCGGGACCTGTGGCTGGACGGCAACCGGCTCACCGCGCTGCCCCCGGAGATCGGCCAGCTCACCAGCCTCCTGGACCTGTTTCTCCGGCACAACCGGCTCACCGCGCTGCCGCCGGAGATCGGCCAGCTCACCAACCTCCGGAGACTGAGGCTCGGCGGCAACCGGCTCATCGCGCTGCCGCCGGAGATCGGCCAGCTCACCAACCTCCGGGGACTGGGGCTCGACGGCAACCAGCTCACCGCGCTGCCGCCGGAGATCGGCCAGCTCACCAACCTCCGGGGAGTGGCGCTCGACGGCAACCAGCTCACTGCGCTGCCACGAGAGCTTGCCGATCTCCTTAACGGCGGGCTGAAGCTTGGCTTGGCTGGCAATCCGCTCCCGGGACCAATCTTCGAGCTGTATGACCAAGGACCGCAGGCCCTTGCTTCCCATCTTCGCGGCCTTGAGTAACCGAAAACCACGCCCCCAGGCAATCGCGACGGTGTCGCATGGGCCGATTGCCACGACCAGCGAGCGCAGGCCTACGCCATCGCCTGCTCGCCCCCATCTTCCTCGCAGACGCCGAAATCCCTGCGAGTGGGTGCCGGATCTAGGCTGGCGAAGCCATCGTGAAGCGACGCCGGGAGGACGGCCCAGACGCGATGCCTGCGAGCTGGACAATGAACGCCGAGGAAGATGGGCTGTCCAGCTGCGGCCCGTGTGAATGAGCCCGAGTGACCTGCGGCAGCTCACCAGCGCGGCGCGCCCGTGCCGGGCGGGCGCCCCCAGCGCAGAGCCCGGCGACGGAGCGCGCCAGCGGCGCCGCCTTGAGCAGCTATGGCCAGATTCGGCGACATTCAAGAGCATCTGATCCGTAGTGATCTAAACGCGCGCCGCTACCAGCGCATCCTGCTTCTGATCTGCCCAAACGGTATTTACTGGTTCGCAGTAGGCGGCAGCATTGAGCGTCCTTGTGCGGTCAAAAAGCGGCCAGCGTGGAAGTATGGCTCGACTGTAATCCCGAGCAGGAAGAAGAAGCTAACTGGCTTGCGGGCTGCTTGTTGCTTCCGCGCCCTCTCCTCCTAAGGTCTGCGAGGCAAGGGCTAACACCGCTTCAGGTAGCGGAGATTAATGCGGTAAGCGTAGAGATGGCGCGATTCAGACTCAACACCACCGGAGTATTACCTACAGGTAAAACGTACGGCACGTTGATTTCAGAAAGCTGGCTATTAGCGTCCACGACGGGTTGGCTCGACCTTATCCGCCAGGGGCCGGCTGGTCCGCCATCAGATGACGGTGCGGGGCCGCGTGAGCAGCTGGTCATAAGCGCTGACGGCGCCCGTCCCTGCATCCATGGGGTCCCGGTCGCTCATCGCGGTTCCCCATTCGCCAACGAGCTCGCGGAGGCCGCCGACGACAGGCAGCTCTCACCAAGACGATCGCCCGCTGCGGCCGCGCCGACCTGCTCTGCATCGGCGAGCTCGGCTATATGGAACTCGACCGCCGCGGCGCCGAGCTGCTATTCCAGGTCCTGACCGAGCGAGAAGAGACAGCCAGCGTCGCCATCGCCTCCAACGAGTCGTTCAGCGGCTGGACTAAGACCTTTACCGGCCCCCGCCTCTGCGCCGCGATCGCCGGCCGCCTCACCTTCAACGCCACCGTCATCGAGACCGGCACCGAGTCCTGCCGCCTCGCCCGCGCCAAGGCCGGCACCGCCAAGCCAGCCGCCTGAGGGGGCTGCCCATGAGCATCGGCGGCGACGGGGCGTTCCAGTTCCTCATCTGCGTCGGCACAACAGGCCAGGCTCCCGCGCTGACCACATGACCGAGGAGTACTCGCGGCACAATGTCCGCGTCGGCCTCATCCCCGAATCCGCCGGCGGCAGCACCCAGGGAGTGATCATGACCGGACCCCTCACCATGCGCGCCTTCCACGCCGACGACCGCACCCGCGACTGGCGGGTCGTCGGCGACGGCGCCACCGCGGTCTTCCGCACCGGCTCGTTCGCCGCCGGCGCCCGGCTCGTCCAGACGATCGCCGCGGCCGCCGGCGACGCCGGGCCGCACCATCCGGACGTCGACCTGCAGCACGACACCGTCACCGTCCGGCTGCTCACCGCTACGCCCGACCGCATGGGCATGACCTCCGGCGACGTCGAACTGGCGGTGCGGATCTCAGAGCTGGCCCGCGAGCAGGGCCTCGCCGCCGACCCGACGCTGATCCAGACCGTCCAGGTAACCATCGACGCGCTGGTCAGCGCGGACGTGATGCCGTTCTGGGCGGCCGTGCTCGGGTACGAGCGGCGCGCCGACAGCCCGGACGAGGACCTTGTCGACCCACGCTGGCGCGGCCCGTCGATCTGGTTCCAGGACATGGACGCGCCCCGCCCGCAGCGCAACCGCTTCCACATCGACGTCTGGGTGCCGCCCGAACTGGCCGGGGCGCGCGTCGCCGCGGCCCTCGCGGCCGGCGGGCGGATGGTCCGCGACGCGTCGCCCACGTGGTGGACGCTCGCCGACGCGGAGGGCAACGAGGTCGACGTCACCTCGGCGACCGGGCGCGACTGACAGGCGCCGGCCCCTCGCGCCCGCTTGGTGCGCGAGGGGGCCCACCTGTCTGTGGTGGCCCCGGACGGGTCAGCGCTGCAGGTCCGCAGTCAACTCACCACCCGGGCCGGCAAGAGTGAGTGCCGAGCCATAATGGGCCCGCATCACTGAGACAGGGCCGACCTAGCGGAGACCAGACACCCAGCCGGAAACCGGGGCCACGTCAAGCCGACACTCCGGCCCCGAATCAGAGCCAGCCGGTGCCACTTCAAGCCGTCACAGCGGGGCCAAAGGAAACCGTCCTAACCAGACCTGGCCCGGCACGGGTGTGGTGTGCGTGCGAGTGACCGTGTTTCACCGCTGATCACCGTCCAATCGGGCACGTTCCGGGTAGGACCGGCGCGCAGGAATCTATCGGCTCCGCCGCAGGGCCCGAAGGCTGGGCAGCCTTAAAGCGTCGATGAGCTGGGTCAGTGAGAACCTTGGCGCACTGGTTCTCCCCAGTTCCGGGAGCGGAGGCCGCGGGATGAGAGTTTTGATCGTGACCGTTGGTTCGCGCGGCGATGTGGCGCCCTTCACCGGCCTCGGCACAGCGTTGTGCGCTGCGGGGCACAGCGTGGTGATCGCCGGTTATGAGATGTTCGCGGGCCTGGTCACGGGCTGCGGGCTGGAGTTCCGGGCGCTTCCTGGTGATCCGAGCCTGCTGGAGGCCGCGAGGTGGCAGCGCGGGGGCGCCGGGCCACTAGGAGCCGTCAGGCTCGTCCGGCTGATCGCCGATCACCTGCGGGAACTTCACACCGGAATCCTCGCGGCGGCGCGGGAGGGCGCCGATGTTCTGCTGCTGGAGGGGGTAAGCGCCATCGGCGGCTACCACATCGCCGAGGCCCTGGGCCTGCCCAGCATGGGACTGGCCTTGCAACCGGTCTATCCGACCCGCGACTTCCCTCCCTCCATCGTCACCGCACGTTCCCTTGGCCGGTGGGGCAACCGGACCGCAGGCCAAGCCCTCGTGATCATGGGCGCTCCTGCCCTGGCCGGGCCAGTGAAGGAACTCCGGGCCGAGCTGGGGCTACCACGGCTGGGGACGCGAGAGACGATATTCGGGCGGCAGCACGCCGAGCGCTGGCCGGGCTTCTGCGGTATCAGCCCGGCTGTTGTCCCGCGCCCAGCGGACTGGCGTGAGGGCCTGGAGGTCACCGGCTACTGGTGGCCTGCCCGCCCGGCGGGCTGGCGCCCGCCTGCGGAACTGGAGAACTTCCTGAACGCCGGGCCGCCGCCGGTATTCATCGGCTTCGGCAGCATGACTCCGGCCCACTCCGATCATCTCAGCGACCTGACCGCCACGGCCGGACGGCAGGCCGGGGTAAGGATGGTAATCCAGAGGGGCCAGGCGGGCCTGGACCGGTCCGGCCAGCCGCCTGGCGAGGCGATCGTCATCGGCGACGTGCCACATGACTGGCTTTTCCCCAGGATGGCGGCGGTGATCCATCATGCGGGGGCGGGCACGGCGGCGGCCGGGCTGCGCGCCGGAGTCCCGGCCGTGAGTGTGCCGATGATCAGCGACCAGCCGTTCTGGGCCGCGCGGCTCGCCGCCCTCGGCACGGGGCCACGGCCCATCCCCTACAAGCGGCTCTCCGCCCAGGCTCTCGCGGCAGCGATCCGGGCCGCGATCACCCGTCCGTCCTACCGCGTTCAAGCGCAGGCGATGGCCAGCCGACTGGCCGGCGAGGACGGGGCGGCACCAATCATCAATATGCTCGCCCGCCTGTCAAACTGACCATTCCCGCCCGGCCTCCTCCCCGCTGGATGTACCGCTGGCGTCTATTAAGCAGAACGCTTGGATACTCACGGCACGCAGCGGGCATGTGCCCACGATCTTTGCACAGGGCACCAGGTTCAGAACAAGTCGATCCGCCAGTGGTTGCAGCGAAGTGTCCGCCCAGCGAATTCGAACGCGCGCTCTCCCAAGTTCGTGAAGCTGTTCTTCTCGCAGAGCTTGTTGGAAGGACCGTTAGTGACTGCGGGAAAGGCATGGATCTGCCCGAACTTCCGTTCCGTCCGCGCCTTCTCCAAGACTTCCCGCACTGCTTGGCTGGCAATCCCCCGGCCCTGGAACTCGGGGAGGATCATCCACCCAATCTCATAGAACGTCTCATCCCCATGAGACGACTCGAAAACGTCGACCACGCCAGCGGGGGAGGTGGCACCGTCCGGGACGATCTTCAGCGGCCAGCACCTTCCTGCGGCGGCCAAAGCCAGCGACTTTGCATGCGCCCGCTCAATGTCCTCCCTCGGCCGGGGACCACCCAGCTCTGCCATCATCTGAGGATCAGTCTGCTGCCGCACCCGGAGTTCGACATCTTCCCTCGTCATCATCTCCAGCTTCATCGCAGCCACGATAACGCCCCGCGGCCGAGGGCAGGGAGAGAGCAAGGGCAGGCGTCATCGCCGGGAGAAGCAGCGGCCGCGCCTGATGACGGACGACTTAATCCGGGCTGACCCACGACAACTCCGCCTCGCCGATCTTCCTCGCAGGTGCAGAAATCCTAGTGAGTGGTCGCCGGGTCTAGGCTGGCGCAGCCATCGCGCAGCGACACCCGCAGGCTGCCTAGACGTGGTGGCCGCGAGCTGGACAATCGGGAGCGAGGACGACGGACCCGCAGTGCCTTGCCGGTGCTGTCATGCCGTGCCAGATCATTGTGTGCTATGGCGGGTGGCCTTGCCGCCAACCTTAAGCGGCTCGATCAGCCGCTCACCTGCGCAGATGGTGCGAAGAGTGGGAGCCATAGCGCCTCCAGCGGTTCGTCAGCTGGCTCGCGGAGGAAGAACAGTTTCCAAACACGATGAAGATATGGCCCGTGATACGGTTCGGTTCGCTCACGGTTTAGAGCATATGGGAGTCGCGATGAGTTTTGGGGCCTGCGCACTGCTTCTTACCAGCGTCAAGAGCGGCAGCAAAGGGGAAGCGCGCTCCTGCCCTCTGTGTCGCCACTCTTGGAGTTGAACATCCGGCATAATGCCGCTGACCGGGCGGTTGCGGCGGACCGGCGCTTCTTCAGCGCCGTTGTTGCATTGCCATCGAGTGCCAGGGCGGCTCGGGAGGCCTGGGAGGGTCCTTAAGCTCTTGCCGGGAGGACCGAGAGCCTGGAGTTTGGCAGCCTGACGCTGCTGCCGGGCCGCGGCCCCGTCCCTGATGCTGGAGGTGAGGGGTGTGAGCGATGAGTATCAGCTACTACGACGCGCTGTTGCCGGTACGTGAGGCCGGGGCCGGCCTGCGCGGCGTGGTGGCCGGTATCGGGCTTCCCTACCGGGTGCTCGCGTCGATCGGGGTGCCTGCGGGCCGGATCGTTGTCGCCTTCGTCTCTGATAGTGCCCGGCTCAGTGGCATGTTCGCGGCCAACTGGGCTCAGGCGGGGATGGATGCCGAACCGGACGCCACGCTGTATGCGCTGGCCCGGCCGGCCTGCGCTTGCGGGCTTGGTGAGGAGTGGGACAGGGCGCGATGGTGGTCGCGGGATCACAAGATGATGGTGGCCTTCGGAGTCGGCTCCTACCGGCTGGTCAAGGTGTGCGTCCGGGGCATTTGCTCGGCCGTGAGCGGCGACGACGCATTCTTCTTGCACGGATGTGCATTGTCGGCCGGTGCGGGACCTGATCGGCGGGGCGTGGTTATCACGGGGAGTTCCGGGGCGGGGAAGACCACGCTCGTGGCGGGGCTGCTGCGGCACCCGGAGTATTCAGCAGCCGTGCTGAACGACGACTGGGGTGCCATCTCTGTGAGTCGCGGGGATTCGGTCAGCACGGGAGAACGGATGCTGCACATGAAGACCGCCAGCGTGCTGGCCCTGTGCCCAGGCTTCTTCGCCAGCGCGCCGGCGGGCTCGTATTCGCGCGATCTGTCCGAGCAGGATCGGACGGCCCGGATGCTGGTGTCACCGGAAAGCGTGTACGGGACGGCATGGAGCACCGCGGCGATGCTGGTGGAGCATGTGGTCGTGGTGGTGCGGGAGCCCCCGGACTGGGTGCCGCCCGGCCGGGACGGCGAGGCGATAACAGCGCTCGAGGGCGAGGATGAGGCGGGTCTGATTCACCACCATGAGGCGTTCTTTAATGGATCGCTGATCCTCACGACGGAAGACGATAAATTGCGCGAGGAACGGCACTACAGGCAGCTGCTTGGTCGCACAACGGTGTCTTGGATAAATAATTGCGGAACAGCTGAGGCCCTAGTGGGCGACTTCATCTCCGCAGTCATGGGATGAGGTAGATAACGGTACCGGACGGCTTCAGCGGCCGATACCGTCAATCGGCGGCGGCTGCACCACTCATAGGCTTCCAGGCCGCACTCTCGATTCGCTGCGCGAGCCGCCCGATGACGGTGATGCTAGATCCGCCGATCCTGCACTCCTCCTGATCGCCTGTCGGGCGTTCCGGAGACCGCAGCCCGGGCGCCCTGGCTGCACCTTGGGCTTGCTCGGCATCGGCGTAGGCGCGGCGGTAGTTGCAGAGACTGGCGTGGTCTGTGGCCTCACGGGCGAGGGCGCGTGCACTTCGGGCGCGGCGTCTTCGATCTGCTTTGGCTCATTCATCTCCTGCGTCCTTTCCGCTGGCGGCGCATGGCTGCGCGGCTGGGCTCGGCGGGCGGTTCGCCGGCTGCGGTGTCGCGTGATCAGCCGCGGTAAACCTCACTAAGAGTGTCGCGTGACGTGCCGCGGTCCTCTTTGAGGGTGCCATCGGGCATCCGGATCTAGTGGACGCCCGCCGCGTCGCGGAACGTGAGGATGGTGTTGGCAAGCGCCCATTCGTCGGCATACCTGAGGTTGGGACCTTTTGCCTCGCCGGGCTTGATCGTGCCGAGGTCGCTGGCTGCCGAGTCGGGTTTTCGTAACCCGAGAGGGTGTATTGACCGCGATACCAGAACTTGGCCTCGTAGATAGGGAGGTTGCTGGCGTTGTGGGCGTACGGGATAGCTGGCCGCTCCGGATCGGCGGGCGCCGCGATGAAGATCTGTGCAGCCTGGGCCTTACGGCGGTCGCCTGCGTCGCGTTCGCTTTGTATCAGGAGGACGGCGACTTCCTGGGACTGCTTGCGGTAGGCGAGAAACGCGAAGGCGGCCGTGATAACCGCGAAAGCGGCGAGCGCCGCGGTGGCAATGGCCGTGATCTCGCCCGACAGGTCCGCTGACATGGCCGGAAGCGTACTGCTGTGCGGTAGCCGGTCAGGCTGCGTTGCAGGCATTCCCCTGTGCAGACCGCCGGTCCCTGCTACATCAGCGGCTGAGTGAAATCGGCCGTCCCCTGTAGGCGCGGCAGGTCATCGCCGACACGGTCATGCGGCACCTTCGGTCATCTGCCTCATCCGAGTGAGCAAGTCCCGCTCAGGCTGCTCGCGGGCCGTGGTCAGGCGGACCGCGTGCAGGCCGATGTGCTGGGTGATGGCACCCTCGACGAGCTGGCGCAGGACCGGTGCCGGGGCCTCGCGGTTCACTTGGCCGAGACAGCTAAGGGGTCGTGCATCCGCCGCTCATCGGCTGCGAGATCTTCGACCGGGTGCAAGCACTGGTGCACGGCCGCGCCACCAAACATCCCCAGCACAAGCCGCACCGCAGGCAACACCCCTAAGCGCTTCGCCTGGTGATCTGCGGGCGGTGTGAGCGGCGGATACAAAAGCCGCTGGGTCAACGGCGCTTCGTACTACCGCCGCCGGTTCCCGGCCGAGTACGCACTCGCCGACGACTTACAGCATCCCCCTAACGTGCACCTCCGTGAGGATGCCGTGCTGGGCCGCGTCGACCGGAGACGTTCAGATGTTCACCGAGGTTCCGTAAGCCGGCTGACCTTAGCCCGGCGTGCTGCTGCCGCCGCCCGAGGATTCAGGCGGGAGTAAAGGGCTTCATAGCTTCCGGCTAGTTCGGTCTGGCTCACCCTCAGTACCTGCGTGTTTCTGCCATCGCCGTCCTCCTCTAAAAAGGCGATGTGTCCACGTTACGAGGGGGAGCCCACTGCGGGCTGGGTGCTGCGGCGGGCATCGTCAGGGGAGTTTCCATTGCTGGTTGGCGCCGCCGTTGCAGGTGTAGAGCTCGAGCCGGGTGCCGGGAGTGGTGCTGAACCTGGGGTCGTCGAGGCATTTGCCGGAGAGCGGGTTGACCAGTGCCCCGTTGGTGGGCCGCCATTGCTGGTTGGCGCCGCCGGTGCAGGTCCACAGTTCGACGGGGGCCTTGTTGGTTTTCTGGTCGCGGTAGATGTCCAGGCATTTGCCGTTGACCTGCAGGGTTGCCTGAGCTGGTGACGGTCCAGTTCTGGCTGGGGCTGCCGTCGCAGGTGGCGACCGTGATGGGGGTGTCGTTGACGGCGGAATCGCCGGTGTCCGCCACGCACTTGCCCGCGCGGTATCCCGACACGATCGGCCCCGAGACCGGCCGGGCCGCGCTGATCACCGACACCGTGCCATCGCCGATGTTGGTCACGCAGGCGGTGTCAGTGGCGCGGTTCACTGCCACCCCGACCGGTCGGTGCCGACGGGGATGATGGCGGTCACGGTGCGGGTCGCCGCGTTGATCACCGACACCGTGTTCCACTGGGCGTTGTTCACGTAGACGGTCCCGGCGACGGGGTCCACCGCCACCCCGTTCGGGTCGGCGCCGACGGGGATGGTGGCGATCACGGCGTTAGTCGCCGCGTTGATCACCGACACCCAGCTCGCCATGCCAGTGCCATCGTCGTTGTTGGTCACGTAGACGGTCCCGGCGGCGGGGTCCACCGCCACCCCGCCGGGGGCGGGGGCGACGGGGAGGCATGCGCTCCGGCGCGGAGCGCGAGGGGTGTCTCCGTCTCGTTCGACAGGGCAGGAGTCGCTTCGATCTGGGCGAGAATCCTCGCGGCTTCCTGGTAGTGCTCGGGCCCGGCCCGAGGAGTCCATCCGGCCGAACCCGTACAGCACGTCATCCGGGACCGCCGGGACTTCAGGCACGACGGCCACGGGCAGGCAGGGCCGTGGCCGGCCTGCCGTGCTCCCAGCCGCCTGGCCGGGCCCGCGGGGGAATGAGGGGAGCGATGAGCGGGGCGGTCATGGCCGCCTCCCCGCGGGAAGGAGCCGGGCGGTCCGGCAGCCTGCCAGCAGCCGGGCCGCGTGTTCGAGCGATGTGCGGTTTAGGGGAAATCTCCCCGGTCTGTGTGTCCGAGGGCGACACGCACCTTAGGTACATGATCGACATCGCCCTGACCACGGGCTTTTCACTCACTGCCAGTGGCGCAGTGAGCGGCGGAGACCGGGCCATATTGGCGGGCGTGCCCGGCTTGAGTCTGATCAAGCTTCGGCGCGGGAAGTAGTAGTTCAGATTTTCCCGGCTTCGCGCTGCGGGTGTCCTCTCTGGGCGGCCCCGTGCGTCCTTTCCCCGGGGTGGCACTCGCCACCCCGCGGAGAGAAACGAGGAGACCGATGACCAACAAGATCGCCACGTCCGCTGTCACCTCGGCCGATGGCACCAGCATCGCCTATCAGACCGTCGGTGGGGGAAGAGGGCTGATCGTTGTCGGTGGCGCCCTTCGAACCGGCGGGGACTATCTTCCCCTTGCCCAGGAGCTAGCCGGGACCTTCGCCGTTCACGTCATGGACCGGCGCGGCAGAGGAGCCAGCGGTCCCCAGGGCCTGGACTACAGCATCGGGCAGGAGTGTGAGGACCTGGCCGCTGTCCAGGCGGCTACCGGAGCGACGGCCGTGTTCGGGCACAGCTACGGCGGTTTCGTCGCGCTGGAGGCGGCTCGGAGACTGAATGTGTTCTCGCACGTCGCGGTGTACGAACCCGGAGTGTCCATCGCGGGTTCTATCCCCGTGGCCTGGGTACCCCGCTATCGGCAACTGCTGGCTGCCGGGGACACGCGAGGAGCCTTCGCCGTCTTCGTCCGTGGCAGCGGTACAGCACCCGGGCCGGTCACCAGGCTGCCGCTCTGGCAACTGCGTGCGATGCTGCATTTGATGCTGCGCGGCGAGCAGTGGCGGCGCATGGAACCTCTTCTCGAGGCCAGCGCGGCCGAGCATGAGCAGGAGGCACGGCTAGACGATGGCACCGCCAAGCGCTACCACTCGATCCAGGCTCGCGTGCTGCTCCTCGGTGGCAGCAAGAGCCCGGCCTTCTTGGCAGCACAGCTATTTTCCGCCCTCCAGCAGATGGTCCCCGATGCAACAGTGGAAATACTGGACGGCCTCGACCACTTCGCGCCGGACCAGAAGGCGCCAGCTCTCGTCGCCGAGCGTTTGCGGAACTTCCTGAGCTAACGCCCCGCCGTGTCCGCTGAAGGAACCCCAATCGCACATCCGGCGGCCCACCGGACTCGGCGAACAGCTGCGACGTTGGCGGGCCGGTCCCGGCTGATGTCTGGCCATCGTGGTCAGCGGGGACGGGATCATCTTCCCCGGCCAGGACGCCGTCGCGAGCGAGCGCCTGGTCCGCGCGACCTGAGTGCTGGTCCGAGACGGCGGCGGCTGGCGCATCGCTTCCTGCCACAACAGCCCCGCCAGCTGAGGCGCCGTCTTCCAAACGGGTTCCGCGGCCGTAGCGTTGTCGTAGTCGTGGCCGCCCAGGTAGAAACGGTCATGGTGGCGGAATGGAAGGAGCCGTGACGATGGCGCTGTATGTGGCCTTGTGCTACTACGACCGGGACCTCCAGTGGGACTCGGTGCCGGATGTGGAGTTCACCCCCGAGTACACGGAGTTCGCCCGGCAGGCTACCGAGGCCGGGGTCATGCGCGGCGGCGAGGCTCTGTACCCGGTGACCATGTCGACGACCATCACCGTCTCGGGCGGCCAGGGCGGCGACGTCCTGGTGACCGACGGCCCTTACGCCGAGGCGAAGGAGGTCCTGGCCGGGTACTTCCTGCTGGAGGTGGCCGACCTCGACGGGGCCATCGCGTGGGCGGCGCAGATCCCGGCGGCCTGGCGGGGGAAGGTCGAGCTCCGCCCGGTGGCGCCAGCGCACGCCTAGGCAGCCTGGTATGGACGCTGCCGACGCTCTGGCCGAGGTGCTGAAGGGCGAAGGTCCCAGGGTGCTGGCCACGCTGGCCCGGACCATCGGGATCTGGCCGTCGCCGAGGACGCGCTGTCCGAGGCCACGGTCACCGCCCTGGAGGCCTGGCCCCCGACGGGGATCCCTGATGATCCGCGGGCCTGGCTGGCCGTGGTCGCCCGCCGCAAGGCGCTTGACCTGCTGCGGCGCGACTCAGCCCGGGCGGCCAAGGAGGCCGCCGCGTTCCGGTGGGGAACCGGGGCCGCGCCGGACCAGATCGAGGAGGCGATCTAGGCGATGGAGCCAGAGACGTCTCTGCGCGACGACATGCTGCGCCTGATCTTCACCTGCTGTCACGCGCCGCTTGGCCATGAGGCCCAGGTGGCCCTGTCGCTGCGCACGCTGGCCCGGCTTGAGGTGCCGGCCATCGCCCGCGCCTTCCTGGTACCTGAGGCCACCATGGCCGAGCGCCTGGTGCGGGCCCGCGCCAAGATCGCCGCGGCCCGCATCCCTACGCGATTCCCTCCGATGCGGAGCTTCCCGGCCGGCTGGCCGCGGTGTACCTGATCGCCACCGAGGCCCACGCCCCGACCGGCGGGGACGTGGTGGCCCGGGTTGATCTCGAGGCCGAGGCGATCCGGCTGGCTCGCTTGCTGGCCGGCCTGATGCCCGACGAGCCCGAGGTGCTGTCCCTGCTGGTCTTGCTGCTGCTGACCTCGGCCCGCACCTCCGCCCGCACCGACGCCGACGGCAACCCGGTGACCCTGGCCGGCCAGGACCGCGCTCGCTGGAACCGGGCCGCGATCGCCGAGGGTTCCGGGTGGCTGTCCGAGGCGGTGACCCGGTCCGGCGGGGTGGCCGGGCCTTACCAGATCCAGGCTCACCTGGCCGCGGCCCACTCGAGGGCGGCCAGCTGGCCGGAGACCGACTGGGACCGGATCGTCGGCCTCTACGACTTGCTCGGGTCGATCACGGTCAGCCCGGTGGTGGCGCTCAACCGGGCGGTCGCGGTTACCGAACGCGACGGCCCCGAGGCGGGGCTGGCCGCCCTGAAGGCCATCACCGGCCTGGAGTACTCCCATCTCTGGCACGCCGCCCTGGCCGACAACCTGGGCCGGCTCGGCCGCATGAGCGACGCGGCCGGAGAACTTCACGCCGCGGTGACCCTGGCGCCCAGCGACGTCGAACAGCGCCTCCTGCAGGACCGTCTGCGCCAGGTGCGGTCCGAGCTCGGCTGACCGCATTATGGTTTACTCGCCTTCCTGAAGTTTCCGGCTTTCGACCCCCGGATATGTCCTCCGCCCGCGTCGCCGTTCGTCCTTTCCCTGTAAGCGGTCCCCGATCTTCCGGATCGCCCAGGATAAGGAGAAGCACATGACCGACGAAACCATCAGCGCCGCCACGACCATTAACGCCCCCGCCGAGGCGATCTTCGCCGTCCTCGCCGACCCGGCCCAGCACGCAGCGATCGACGGCACCGGGTGGGTCCGCGAGCCCGTCGACAGCCAGCACCTGACCGAGGCGGGTCAGGTGTTCCGGGTAGCCATGTACAACGACAGCGTCCCGGGCGGGCACTACCAGATGGCCAACCGGGTGCAGGTATTCGACCCGCCACGCGCCATCTCCTGGGAGCCAGGCATGGAGACCGGTGGTGGCGACCCGCAGATCGTCGGCCACATCTGGCGTTACGACCTCGCCCCGGCCGGGCCATCCGGGACCGAGGTCACCCTGGCCTATGACTGGTCGGCGGTCCCGGACTCCCTCCGCCAGCAACTCCCGTTCCCGTTCCCCCCGTTCGCCCCGGATCATCTGAACAACTCGCTGGCCCACCTCGCCGAACTGGTCACCAGGTAACCGGCCAGCAGCCCAGCCAGGACTTGCCCCTGGCCCGGCCAGGCCGGTCGCTGTATGTGTGGTCGCCGGAGATGCCGGAGCCCGGCGCTGTCCGGGCTCCGGCCGGGTCACAGGGCCGCTGAGGGCCCGGACACCCGCGCCAGTGCTGCCCTGGCCCGCGTCGCCGACCCGGCCGGGCTGCCGCCCGCCTCATCGAGGTCGTCACAACATGGAGTGCCTTGGAGTCATGCCGACGACCGGTCACAGGAGCACCGGGCAGGTTCGACCATGTGCATAGATGTAAGCATGTACGTAAGCGTGTATCCGAGAGGGACTTGAACCCCCATGGCTGTGACCTGCGGCATTGCTCGCCTGCCTCATGCCGGCAAGCAGATAGCCGCAGGTCAGAGAGTTGTATGTGTCCGAGGGGGGACTTGAACACGGAAACCGGTGAAATCTCCCCGGATCGGGGAAATCATGCCATGAGGCTACAGCGGCGCTCCGACATCTGAATCCGGCTTCCGGGCAATCACGAGAACGCAATCAAGGTCGGGCAACGGACTGCCATCGGCTGGATTGAAGGCGGAGAGCCGGCCCGCAGAGCAGCTCCGCGACCGCGTCCTGGATGGCCGGACGTATGCCCTGCTTGATGAGCCGCTGTGCGACCGCCTGCCATCCGTCGTTGTCACGTGACGCGCGCGTGGCTCTCACGCTGAAGCTGGTCGGCGGTCTGTCGACCGAGCAGATCGCGCGCGCGTTTCTCGTCTCGACACCGACGATGGCCGCGCGTATCACCCGGGCGAAGAAGGCCCTGGCAGACGCCAAGGTGCCGTTTGAGGTGCCGGTCGGTATGGAACTCGCGGTGCGGCTCGCGTCGGTTCTGGAGGTCGTGTACCTGATCTTCAATGAAGGCTATGCGGCGAGTTCGGGCGATTCCTGGATGCGGGCGGAGCTGTGCGAGGAGGCGATGCGCCTCGGCCGCATGCTCGCCGCGCTCGCGCCGCACGAGCCCGAAGTGCACGGGCTGGTCGCGCTGATGGAGATCCAGGCGTCGCGGATCCCGGCCAGGGCCGGCCGTGACGGCGAGGTGATCACGCTCCTGGAGCAGGATCGCAGCCGCTGGGACCGGTTGCTCATCACGCACGGCCTCGCGGCGCTGGCCACGGCGGGGTCCCTCAGTGGCAGCGAGTTCAGCGGGCCGTATGTCATCCAGGCGGCGCTGGCCGCGTGCCACGCACGGGCGCTCGTGGCCGCGGACACCGACTGGATTCGCATCGCTGCCCTCTACCGCGTCCTGGCGTCGCTCGCGCCGTCGCCGGTGATCGAGCTCAACCGCGCCGTCGCGGTGTCGATGGCCGACGGGCCAGCCGCCGGGCTGGCGATCGTGGACACGCTGGCCGGCGAACCCGCGTTGCGCGGCTATCACCTGCTGGCGAGCGTGCGCGGGGATCTGCTCGAGCGGCTCGGCAGGCGTGATGAGGCCCGCGCCGAATTCCAGGCCGCGGCGGCGATGACCGCCAACACAAGCGAGCGCGCCCACCTGCTGGCCCGCGCCGCTGCCTGCGGCTGACACCCTGGCCGAGCTGTCTGGTGCCCGTTTCCGCCGTCATCGACGCCGTGGCGGCCGCCAGTCACCTCGACCGCAAATACCCGTCGCCCCTCTGACCCGCGGGCGGCAGGCCGATGAGCCGCCCGGGTGCTAGGCCGTCACGTCGCTGCGGACAAACATCAGCGTCGCTGCCGAAATCGCGAGAACGAGGTAGACCGCGCCGAGAATCAGGCCGTGCCCGTAGCTCACGCCCTCGGCGCCGCCGGAGGCCACGGCCAGGACCGACTGGCCCGGCAGCCATTCCTGGATGCTGGGCACGATGCGGGTGACGATGTTCTCGATGGCGAGAAGCCAGGCGAAGCCGATGATGACCGCGAATACCGCTGACCGGACGAACTGGCCGAGCGCCATCCCGAGCACGCTGTAGCCGATGACGGCGAGCGCGAGGTCGCCAAGCTCACGGAACAGGTCACCCAGGCCGGTTCCGGTGAACCATGCGCTCGTCGAAACACCACGGCTGTGTGCGGCGACCACGGCCGCGATCAGGGCGATGACCGCCGCGAAGCAGAGCGCGAGCAGCAGGAAGGTGATCACGCCGAGGATCTTCCCGGTGAGCAGCACGGCACGGCGCGGCTGGCGCACGAGCAGCTGCCGGAGCGTGCCGAGGCTGTACTCGCTGGCGATCTGCGAGGCCGCTATGCCGAACGCCACGACGCCGAGCAGCATCGCGGCCCGGGCGACGCCGATGACCAGGCCGTTCGGCTGGGCAAGCTGATGCAGTGTCACGATCCCGCCGTGTGCTGATGCCTGCGAGAACACCAGGACCACGAACAGGGAGGCCGCTACGGCCAGCCCGATGAAGGTCGACCAGAACAGCGTGGGCCGCCGCAGCTTGGTCCACTCACTGGTAAAGGCTGCCCACGTCATCGGATTGCCCCCATTTCCTGGCCGTTCGGCACATCAGCCGATTGTGAGCCAGTCAGCGCGAAGAACGCCCGCTCCAGGCTGCGGGTGTGCTCGGCGAGCTGACGCAGGATGATTCCGTTCTGCACCGCGAGCCGGTTAATGTCCGCCGCGCCCAGCCCGGATTCCGCTACCACCAGTGCGCCCGCGGCGTCAGCTGGCGTCACCGCACAGCCGGCCTGTGTCAGCAGGGCGGCCAGCTGGTCGCGGTCCGCGTCGTGTTCCGGCGCGATCACGAACTCTGCCTGCTCCGTGGCTCGCAGCACGTCCACTTCTCCCTGGTGGACCAGCCGGCGCCCTGATCATCACCACGTAGTCGCAGATCTGCTCGATCTCCGAGATCAGGTGGCTCGAGACCAGCACGGTGATCCCATCGCCGGCCAGCGACCTGATGAGGCCGCGCATTTCCACGATGCCTGCTGGGTCGAGACCGTTCGTGGGCTCGTCGAGAATCAGCAGCTCAGGCCCGGCCAGCATGGCCGCTGCGATACCGAGCCGCTGTTTCATGCCCAGCGAGTACGAGCCGTACCGGTCACCGGCTCGGGCCAGGAGGCCGGAGCGTTCCAGGGCGGGATCGACGGCGGTCCGCGGAAGCCTGCCCAGACGGGCGAGCACCGTCAGGTTCTCGCGGCCGCTCAGCTGCGGGTAGAACGCGGGCGACTCGATGAGCGCACCGACTTTCGGCAGGTACGTCGCGGGCTCCGCCAGGCTCCCGCCCAGGATCGTTCCGCTTCCCGAAGTCGGGCGAACGAGCCCCAGCAGCATCCGGATCGTCGTCGTTTTGCCCGCTCCATTCGGGCCCACAAAACCGCAGACCGACCCCGACGGGATGGCCAGCGCGACATCGTCCACCACAGTGCGGTCACCGAAGCGTTTAGTCAGCCCAGCCGTCGACACAGCCAGCGTGCGGGCCGGTCGCTCGGCCGCCTGGTCCATCGCCTGCCCCATAGCCATGCCGGAACCCTATAAACGCAGGGCGCCGTACCGTGTCCGTCACCCCCGATATCACCCTCGAGGCGCAGCAATTTCATCCTTAAGTCGCACCGAGCCGCCAGCGATGCCATCCATTTGGCCGATGACGCCCGATCCTGGCAACGATTAGACAGGCTTTCGTAGTTAGATGGCCCCCATCCGCAGATAGCTATTTCTGGCGAGACCAATATCCGGCAAGCATTCCCGTCATGATCCCTTCATGTTGGCCCGATAGAACTGCTCAGGGGAACCAGTAGCCCAGCCGAGGAGGTCAACGGTGCCCCGACCGAGCTGCCACCGGGCCGATTCGCCCAACATCCCGCCCCAGGTGCCGGACCTGGCTCAGCCGGCGCCGCGCGACCATCTCCCGTCGTGCTCCCGCCGGCTGTGGCGCCACCTCCCGGGCGGGACGGCGATCGGCCCGGTGGTGATTTCCCGCGCCCGGATGGCGGGCTCGAACCCGGGCAGCATGCCGTGACCGGCCCGGAGCACCCGGCACAGCTGTGGCGGCTGAGGCGGTTCCGCGCGCAGAATCCCGGCGCGATAGTCAGTCGGGATACCACCTTCGGCTTCTGGCAGGCCTGGGTTCCGGTGAGCAACGGCGGAACTCTCATCACTCGGTACCAACTGCGAGAGCTGCTGGACGCCCTCGAGGAGATGTCCAGCCCGGACCGGGGCAGCGGTGCAGGCCTCGACGCTGGTGCCGCAGACCGGCCCGGCCGACCTACTGGGGATACCCGATGACTATTGCCGGCGACCAGATCGACCAGGCCAGCGCAGCGCGGCAGGACGCAGGCGTCGATGATTCCCTGGGCGGGAGGACGGTTCTCAGTGACGTGGCCGCCGGGCCATGCGCGTGCCGTGGCTGTGGCCGACGCTGCTGACGCTGCTCCTTGGCCTGTACCAGCTCGGCCGCCCGGAGTTGTGGCGCGATGAGCTGTGGAGCTAGTCGTTTGCCTCCGATCCGGTACCGGAACTGATCAGCAGCGCGAGCAAGTCCAATTCCGCCCAGCTTGGTTACGACCTGCTACTCCATTACTGGATAGTGGCGTTCGGTGCTTCGGCCGACTCGATGCGCCTGCTGTCAGTGTTCTCTGCCTCCTTCGACCGCAACCTTTTCTATTCAACGTCGGTTGCCGCCGCGCTGATTCTCCTGGCCGTCCTGGCCTGGGCGGTGAACCGGCAGGCCGCGGCGTTTGCCTTCGCCTTGGCCATCCTGCCGGTGGCCGCCGTGTGGCTGCTCTCGCAGGGGCCGCATTCCTTTTTCATCGCCCGGTACCTGTTGCCGACCATTGCGGCCTGGGCGCTGCTGGCCGGGATCGGTCTCAGCCGGTTCGGCCTGCGGCTCGCGGCGGCCAGCGTGTTGACCGTAGCGATCCTCGCCGCGGGTGACCAGCAGGTGATCCGGGCACGCGGGGCGCACAACTGGGCAAGCTATCCAGTTGGCCAGGGCGCGTTCTACTACCTTGATTACGCGGCGCCGCCGCCATCATCGCCCGCCATGCGCGGGCCGGCGACGGCATCGTGTATCAGGGGGGCGCCGCCGCCTGGCTGATGATCCCCCTGGCCTGGAGTACTACCTCGGCCAGGACTTGCGGGCCGGCGCGCCGGTGCCGCGCGAGCTACTGGCCGCCCAGACCGCCCCGCCGTCGAGCCAGGTCGACCTGGCCGGCTGCGCCAAGCCGGCTTCCTGCCTGGGCAGCGATTCCCGGGTCTGGGTCGTTGTCAGCGGTGATGAGAATGCTCCCTACGGCGTTCTCCCGCAGGATCAGGCAGCGGTCCTGCGCCAGCGTTCCGGACCGGAGCCAGCGCTCACCCGGCATGTCGAGGGGCTGACCGTGTTCCTCCTGGTGAGGCCATAACTGCTCCCGTGGCTTGCGGGAAGCCGAGCGGCCAGAAACGGGGGTCATGCGGACCCGGCCGCGACTTCTGACGGCTGCTGCTCATCGAAAGCGGATGGCTGCTCGCGCTGTCCGCTCTCATATTTGCGGCCGCGATCTGGGACATCCAACGCCGGGTTACCGGACCTAGATGACGGCCGGACGCCGCAGACGATGCCGGCTTCGGCGGTGACCGGCTGGAAGCTAACTTCAGCCAGTCCCGCATCACACAGGGCCTGCTCCCAGAACTCCGGCGTCGCCGGGCGCTCCGTCCCGACGCACAGGCCGTAGCGGGTCAGGTTCTTGACGATGCGCCACCACCCGCCGATTCCCTTAGCCGCGAGCGCGGCTATCTTCTGGCGCAGGATGGTACGGTCCCTTCGGCTCCGGCCGCGGCCGAACATCATATCCGCGATGACCAGGCGGCCGCCGGGACGCAGGCCTTGGGCCATCCGCACGGTCAGCGCCCGCTTGTCGGCGTGTGTCAGGTGGTGCAGCGCATAGCTGCTGACGATGAGGTCGGCGTAGGACGGAGGAAGCCGGAAGAATCTGAGGTCGGTGGCCTCGGTCGATACGCTCGTCAGCCCGGTATCGGCCGCCCGGTCGGCAAGGGCTTCGGTCATCGCGGGCGAGATGTCGACGGCATGAACCGAGGACACCAGCGGGGCCAAGGCTATCGTTACGAATCCTGTGCCGGCCCCGAGATCGACGCATACATCAGACGCCTGCGGCTGTGCCACGAGAAGAATTCGGCTGAGCACATCTGCGAATGCCTCCGACGAAGTCACGTGACTATGCCATTGCCTGACACGCTTATCCCAAATCTGGCCTGCTGTCATAATTGGCTCCTGGCCCGTCGTCTTCCATAAATCAATATTGACCCTTCCGAAGAATCCTACGTTGTGTTCATGAAGCCGACATGAAGTGCTGTTTTGTGAAGAAAATATGAAGCTCGCATCGGCGTTGCGCCTGTGCTGGCCGCTTGATGCTTTACACATGTGCTTCGCTTGCTTGACACTCCCGCTCATGCTCTGGGAGCTGAGCGTGGTCGCGCCGAGATGCCGGGATGTGCTGAAATCGAGGCCTGGCTGATCGTTCTCACCAGGTCCGTGCTCCTCCGTGGCAAACCGGTACAGAGATCGAGGCGGCGGTGTGAGCTGCGCTGGTCACATTCCAGTTTGGGGACCGAAGCGGCTGATGGTTCGAGATGGACCGCCGCGGGCTGGGCAGCGTGACCCGCTCGACGGTCTACCGGGTACTGGTCCGCAACGGCCTGATCGAGCCGGGACCCCGGGGCCGCGGCCTGGCGGACCGCGAGTCTAACGTCGGCTACCAGCTCGCCGGGCAGCAATCACCCTGCGGATGGACGGCACCCAGATGGCCGTCCTGGACCACGCTGGAACGCTGCTGCGGACTCTGGCCTGCCTATGCCCGCCCGGTGACCGGTCGGCAAGCGCCCGACCCTGGCTTACCCCAAAGGACAGCATGCTGAAGAAATTGCGGGAGTTACACTGATTACTCCAGCAATCAAGGGAGCTGACCATGAACCGGGAAGACAAGGAGCAGCTTGAGCGCGCGGCCGAAGAAGAGCTGAACAGCCAGTTCGGGGCGGGGGTTGTGCAGAGGGTCGAGGTGCTGCAGTACGGTGACGAGCCCGTGATCGAACCTGGTCAGGTGATGGTCCGGGTTGTCCTCAACCCGACGGACGAGCATCCGAAGAAGACGCTTCACTCGTTCACGGAGGCGCACGACGAGGCAATCAAGGAACTGCGCGCGAAGGTCGCCAGGAAGATGCCCTTCATCGGGCACGTGCAATTCACCGTCGCCTCGGAGTCGGAGGAGCACAGTCACGTGGCCATCACGATGCCCATCGGGCCGCCGGATCGCGCGGCCGTGGGCCGCAGCCTCACCCCGGTGATGGCGCGGCTCGCCCCGAAGGACGTGGAGACACTCGACTCGCTGATCACCGCTGGCATCGTCTCCAACCGCGCCGATGGTGTCCGATGGGCGCTGGAACGCATCCGCGAACGCCCCGCCTACGCCCAGCTCCGCGAGCACATCGGCAAAATCGACGAATTGAAGGCCCAGTTCTGAGAAATCGCGTCCCTGCCCCGTAGCGCCCGGGCCGCGTCACCGCGGGCCAAGCGGGACGACTGTGCTGGCGCGTTGCAGGAGCTGCACGTTGCCCTCGCCGAGCACCGGCATCGAAGGGCGTCAGCAGGGGAACCGCTCAGGAGCCAGATCCCGCAGACAGGGACGGTGAAACATCTAGGGCGTGTCAAGGATCATCCGATGCCAAACCGTCGGGTCGGCAATATTAGATTTTGTACTGACCGCATTCCGGCATGGCCCGATGGCCAGTCGGCGCGTGTCCGGGGACCCGTGAGGCATCGGTCTGACGAAGGACCGGAGGACCGGGTGCTTCATGCCTCCGTGACGGTAATTCGGCAGCATCAAGCAGGTGAGCGCTAGTCACAGCTCTCGCCGTCGTCGCCCGCACGAACCCCGGAGGCTGAGGGCCTGTCACCGCTGGACTCGCCGCGTGGCCTGCCAGCGCCAGTCCACCAGGTCAGCTTCCTCAGCGGCCCGGCCCGGCCAGACCGCAGTGGCCACGGCCAGCGCCGCCCCGGCGGCTCTTCCGCACGTCGCCGTGTCCTGGATCCGCACCGCGGACGGTTCGGCTGTTACCGTGGCCGTCTTTCCCGGTGCCGCCCAGTACGTGCTGCACAAGGGCAGCACGGACCCCGGGCCTGCGTATGCGGCGCTGGTCCGGGCCGGCCCGGCCGTCACTGGCGCCGAGCGCCGCCGCCTGGTGGCCGCCTTCAATGGGGTTTCCTCATGAAGTCCCGCGCGGGCGGGTACGAGCAAGAGGGTGACGTCTTCTCGCCTCTGCGCTCCGGCCTGGCCAGCCGGGTCATCGACCCTTCGGGTCACGCCCGGATCGGCGTGTGGGGTGTGAACGTGCTCGCGCCCGGTGAGGCGGTCTACAGTGTCCGGCAGAACCTGTGGCTGCTGCTGAATAACGGCCAGCCGACCGCAGAGGCGCCGGTGGTGGCGGTGGGGCGGGACCTTTTTGCACGCCGAGTACGTGGCTCGCAGCGCACTGAGCCAGGACGCTTCCGGTGACCTCATATATGCCGCGAGCATGTCCACGGTGCCGCAGGATCTCGCCCTCGCGCTGGCCCGCAGCGGCGCGCGAGTAGGCATGGAGCTCGACATCCACCCCGAATGGGTTCAGCTCGCCGTGGCCGCCAGCCCAGGCGGTCCGCTGACTGCTCCCATCCCAGGCCAGGTCCGCTCGCCGACCCAGTACCTCACTAGCTGGACCCGCGACTTCATCACCGTTCTGGCTCCCAGCTGACCCGCGAATCCGCCTCGGCGCCGGTGTGGTCAGGCGACGGGGAGGGGAGCTGGAGCGTTCCCGTGACTGACTTCATGATGCTGTCACGATTGGCCTGCATCCTTGGTTCGCATGTACGCCTTGCGGGACACCCGGTCATGAGCCAGCACGCTGGGGGAGCGTCCCCGGTGGCCCGCGGGGAGGCCCAGGAGCTGTGAGAGTCCTGGTCGCGGAGGATGACGAGGGCCTGCGTGAGGTGCTGGCCCGCGGGCTCCGGGAGCAAGGCTACGTGGTGGACGCGGTGCTCGATGGCGAGACCGCAGCCGTGTACATGCAGATCTATTCATACGAGGTCGCGGTCCTGGACTGGCGCATGCCCCGGCTGTCGGGCCTGGATCTGGTGCGCAGGATGCGCCGCGGTGGCAAGGCCACGCCCGTGCTCTTGCTGACCGCGCGGGACGCCCCCGCCGACCGGATCACCGGGCTGGACGCAGGTGCAGACGACTACCTGGTCAAGCCGTTCGACTTCGGGGAGCTGCTGGCCCGGCTGCGTGCGCTGCAGCGCAGGCCGCTGGCCGGCCAGACGCCCCGGATCGTGATCGGGAGGCTCGAGTTCGACCCCGCGGCGCGAGAGGTCCTGGTCTCCGGTCACGGATCCTCTCTCACCGCGATCGAGCTCGGCATCCTGGAAATCCTGATGCGGCGTTCTCCCGGTGTGGCGGACCGGCGCTCGATCGCCCAGCATGTCTGGGACAACGAGGCCGACGCGTTCGGCTCAAACACTATCGACGTGCACCTGGCCCGGCTGCGGTCCAAGCTCGCCGAGGCAGGGGTGCGGATCGAGACCGTGCGCGGCGTGGGCTACCGCATCGTCCCGTCGTGAGGCTCGGCCCCGCGGCCCGGGTCGCCGCCGCCGCGACAGGGATCATCGCCGTCGTCTACGTCCTCGGCATCGTCGTACTCAGCCTGGTTCTCTCGGCCCGGCTGACCCAGCAGAACGACCAGCGGCTTGCCGACCGGCTGGCCACCGCTAGCCACGATTCGGATGTGTTCAGCCAGCGTGCGCCGCGCACCCTTCCCGGCGCCGGTGACAGCGACGCTGGATCGGCGCCCGTCTTCTTCTGGCGGCTCGACGCGCGGGAGGCAGTTACCGCCCGCAGCCTGGGCGCCCCAGTGCTGCCGTCGCGCCCGCTCGGCGGCCAGCCGCCGCGCGACGGCCTCGCGGCCGTGGTCAATGTGGGCCGGGCCAGCCCCTTCCAGCTGAAGATAACCCGGGACGGCGCCGGCTGGCTGGTCGCGGGCCAGAGCCTGGCCGGAGTCGCGCACACCAAACGCCTGCTGCTGTACGCCGAGGTGCTGGCGGGACCGTTTCTGCTGCTGGCCATGTTTTTCGGCTGCCTGGTGGTGGGCGAGCGTGCGCTGACGCCTGTGGAGGCCTCACGGCGCCGCCAGCTCGAGTTCACCGCCGACGCCTCCCACGAGCTGCGCACTCCGCTGAGCGTGATCCGGGCCGAGGCCGACGTAGCGCTGAGCAGCCCGCGAGACGTGGCCGGATACCGGGACGCCCTGGTCCGCGTCCAGGCGGAGAGCGTGCGGCTGCAGCATCTGGTGGACAACATGCTGCGGCTGGCCAGGTTCGACTCCCGGCCGCCGCCGCCTCGTAACGAGCCCGTCGACCTGGCGGCGCTGGTGGGAGTCTGTGCGGACCGGTTCCGCGCGGTTGGGCCGGCGGTCACCACAGAGGCCGCCGGCCGGCCCGCAATGATCAGCGCGCCGCCAGAATGGATCGACCAGCTGGCCGCGCTGCTGATGGACAACGCCTGCCGGTATGCCGGCCCGGGCCGCGAGGTCCGGATCAGTGTCCGGGCTCACGGCAGCCATGTCAGCCTCATCGTCGAAGACAGCGGCCCCGGCATCGCCCGGGCCGAGCGGCCACAGTTGTTTGACCGGTTCCACCGCGCGACCGAGCAGGGCTCGGGCGCCGGCCTCGGCCTGGCTATCGGCGACTCCATTGTCCGCTCCACCGGCGGCCGCTGGCATATCGGTGACTCCCCGCTCGGTGGGGCACTGATGATGGTGAGCTGGAAACGGGTTCCCGCGCCGCATCGCCTTGCCGCGCAGCGGGTCACCGTAGGCGGTGACGGGATGAACAGCCCGTCTGCGGACCAGGTAGTTAAATGACTGAGTCCAAGGGGTCGGCTGCTCGCATGATCCGGCTGAGCACTTCAGCTGGCCAGTGAGCGCTTCACTGGACCGGTCCCACGATCGAGCATCGATCTGCATGCTTTTCCCGCGTCAGCATATGTTGACGCAAGTGGGATGTCAGCATATGCTGACGAACATGCAGAGCACAGTCGAAGCCGCCGAGGGTGCGGCCAACAACGACCCGGACATCGGGTTGCGGGCGGTAGCCGCCCCGTGGGCACTTAGGGAGCGGCTGGAGATCCTCCAGGTCGACAACGCGCGGAAACGGGGATGGTCGTGGCAGGACATCGCCACCCGGCTCGGCGTCACCCAGCAGACTGTGCACCGCAAGCACGGCCACCGGACAGGGAGGCGATAATGCCCGAACGGGTCACCGGCGACGCCCGGCAGGTTGTTGCTTGCGCGTCCGAGCAGGCGCGCCGCCTCGGGCACGGCTTCATCGGCGGTGAACACCTGTTGTACGGCCTTGCCTCCGCCGGCGGCGAGGTCGGTGCGGTGCTGCGCGAGCGGGGCGTCACGCCCGAGCGCGTCGAGGCGGAGTTCGTCCGCCTGATCGGCTCGGCGAACACAGCCAGCGGCAGTCTGTTCGGCACCCTCGATCGCGACGCGTTGACCACGATCGGGATCGACCTCGACACGGTGCGGGAGCGGATCGAGGCGGCATTCGGGCCGGCTGCCCTCGCCCCGGACGCTCCGGCGCCACGCCGATGGCGACGATCGCGCCCCGGCCAGGGGCCCGGTCGCGTTGCCGGACACCTCCCGCTCACCCGCCGCGCGAAGAAATGCCTTGAGAGTTCGCTCCGCGAGGCGCATGCGCACTCCAGCAGCCATCTCGGTGCAGAGCACATCGCCCTCGCACTCCTGACCATGGATGACGGCGTGCCGCACCGCATCTTGTCGGTCATAGGCGCCTCGGCACCGCGTTTGGGCGCCGAGATCCGCGACCGCTACCGACAGGCCGGCTGACGTCGGCCATACGGCAGCCCATCATGCGCTCACTGACCGCGTAGTACTGATCCCTTAGACCCAGCCTTCTAGTGCGCTCCTTGGGCCAGCTCAATTAGTGCGTGCAGGTCCCCGGCTGCGAGCAGGGCGGCGACGCCGGCGCTCAAGACGATCAGGGCGCACACGGTAAGCAGGAGCAGCTGGCGCCGCGGCGGCGCGGTCAGCAGAGCCGCGACCCGGCGGGGCACCGGGCCGGCCCAGGCGAGCGAGACCCGGGAGGTACCTGGCCTGACGATGCCCAGGGCAAGCCCGGCCGGCCGCTGGCGGGCCGTCCCGGCCAGCAGGGCAACCTGCCCGATGGTACGGGCCACCAGCTTGCGGTCGCTGGTCACGGCGGCAGCGTGCTCGTCAGCCCAGCGCTCCAGGGTGTAATCGACCGCACGGAGCACCGGAATCAGCAGCGGGTTGGCCGCGGCGGCCAGCCGGGTCGCCGCGGCGAACAGGTGATGCCGGCTGGCCAGGTGCGCTTGCTCATGGGCGATCAGCGCGGCACGGCGGCGGTCATCCAGGCAGTCCAGCAGGCGGCCAGAGACCACGATACGGCCTGGCATGCCGGGCAGCGCATAGGCCTCGATGCCGGGGCCGGGCACCACGACGATGCCGTCCTCGGGGCGCAGCCCGGCCGCCCGGCGGTAGGACTCAGCCAGGGCCCGGGCCCGGTTGCGGAACATGACCGCGACCGCCACGGCGCCCCCGGTGAGGGCCAGCGCGGCCGCCGCTCCGACGGCCACTGGAATCGGGTCACCGTGCCGGATGACCTGCGCCGAATAGCCCCCAGCCGAGGCCAGGAACGGCGCCTGGGCGGCGGCGTAGGCGGCGAGCAGGGCCAGCGCGGCCATGCTGCACGCGGCCAGGGCCACGGCGGCGATGGTGAGCAGCCAGCTGGCGTGACGTGGCTCGAGCCGTGCCGCCAGCGGCCGGGCGGCTATCCCGGCCAGTGCCGGGATCACCAGGGGCAGGTACAGCGGCCACATTGCCGTCAGCCCAGTTCCCCGGCCGGGCCCGGGCCGTCGCCGGCCGGGTCGGTGTCGCCGGCCAGCAGTTCGCGGAGCAGCCGGGCGTCCCGGCTGGACAGGCCCGATACGAACCGGCTCAGCACGGCGTCGTGGTCGCGTTCGCTCCCGAGTGCCTGGCTCATGCGGCTGGCGGCCAGGCTGGCGTCATCGACCGGTGTGTACGTGAAGCCGCGCCCAGCCCGCTGCCGGGCCAGCAGGCCCTTGGCGTGCAAACGCGACACGATGGTCACCACCGTGCTGTACGACAGTTCCCCGCGCGGCCCGTCGGCTGGTGCTTCGCCGGAAGACGGCGGGCCGCCCGGGTGACGCTGCGTGAGCCGCTCGCGGACCTCGCCGGGGGTAAGCGGGCGATCTGCCTCGTGCAGGATCGCGCGGATCTCAGCCTCCAGTGCTCCTGCCGCCCGCCGCTCCACGCTCGCTGGGCGGCCCTCGGTCTGACTGGGATCTTCACCACCCACTTGGGGCACCTCTCAAGCCAAATTGTCATCTACAACTTCTGTAGATAATCTACAGTTGATGTAGAACCAACGTCTTTCAGTATGCCACCCATGCCTCCCTCCCGGCGATCCGAGAGAACCCCGTCGGCGTAGGCGGCGTGGGGCACCTCATCGACCTCCAGCAAAGGGCCTGGCATGACACAACTTACCTACCTGGAAGCGGCGGTGGTCGGCCTCATCCAGGGCGTCTCGGAGATGTTCCCGGTCTCCAGCCTGGGCCACAGCGTGCTGATCCCGGCCATCATCGGCGGATCTTGGGCCCGTGACCTGAACGTCTCCGCCGCTGAGTCCCCCTATCTGGCCTTCGTCGTCGGGCTGCACGTGGCCACCGCGATCGCGCTGGTGATCTACTTCTGGCGGGACTGGATACGGATCATCGGCGGCTTCCTCACCTCGATCCGGGACCGGCAGGTACGCACCGGGGACCAGAAGCTCGCCTGGATGATCATCCTGGCCACGATCCCGGTCGGGATCGCCGGCCTGCTGTTCGAGCACGCATTCCGGGTGATCTTCGGCAAGCCGATCATCGCGGGCGTCTTCCTCGCGACGAACGGCCTCATCCTCCTGGCCGGGGAAGCCTTCCGGAGCCGGGCGTCGCTCGCCGCCGACGATGCAATCGCCGCACAGCGCGATCCAGAGCCAGTCCCGGCCGCCGAGCCCGAGCTGGTGGCGGCGGGCCGGGTCCCGGCCCGGGTCCACGCCCGGTCTGAGAGCCATACGCTGCGCGAGCAGGAGCAAGCCGAGGCCATCCAAGCCGACCGCCGACTGGGCGGAATGGGCTACCTGCGGGCGGTCACGGTAGGGGCCGCTCAGGTGCTGGCCCTGCTCGCCGGCATCAGCCGGGACGGGGTCACGATAGTCGCCGGCATGGCCCGCGGCCTTTCCCGCGAGGACGCCGCCCGGTTTGCCTTCCTTCTGGCCACCCCGGTCATCCTGGCCGCCGGCGCGCTGAAGATCCCTGACCTGGTCGGCCCGCTGGGCAGCGGGATCCGGGGCCAGATCCTCCTCGGCAGTGTGCTGTCCGGGCTCGGCGCGTACCTGTCGGTCCGGTTCCTGCTCCGCTACCTGAGGACCCGCACCCTCATCCCGTTCGGGATCTACTGCCTGATCGCCGGCCTGGGCAGCGTCGCGTACCTGGGTGTGGTGCAGTGATGCAGCACTTCATCGCCACCTGGGGATACGTCGCCATCTTCCTGCTCATGCTGCTGGAGTCAGCATGTATCCCGGTCCCCTCCGAGCTGATCATGACATTTGGCGGGGCGCTGGCTGCCGGTGCCGTCCCGGGAACGAAGCTCAACCTGGCCGGCGTGATCATCGCCGGGGTCGCCGGTAACGTCGCCGGCAGCTACGTCGCCTGGGCCGTCGGCCGTTACGGTGGCCAGGCCGCACTGCGGCGGTGGGGCCGCCGCCTGCGGATCCGTGAGCACGACCTTGACCGGGCCACCGTGTGGTTCGACCGTTACGGGCCGCGGGCCGTGCTGATCGGCCGTCTCCTGCCGGTCGTCCGGACCTTCATCTCACTGCCCGCGGGCATCGCCGGCATGGACCCGGCCCGGTTCGGCCTCTACACCACGCTCGGCTGCATCCCCTGGACAGCGGCCCTGGCCTACGCCGGCTACGCCGTCGGCGCCAACTGGCACTCGATCGTGGACGGGTTCAAGGGCCCGACCTACATCATCGCGGCCATCGTGCTCATACTCCTGGTCATCGCCGCCTGGCGCTACCTGCGGGCTAATCGATCCGCAGCGCCCGGCGACTCAGGAGATCATGCGGCCCGGCAGCAGAAGGGCGTCCGGTGACGGGCAGACGGGAGGTTGGAGCCACCCCCGGGGTTATCGGGGTTATCGGCTTTACCGCGTATGACCAGTGGCCGCGCCGGCTGCGGGGCCGCCCGAGCTATGTCACGGCGGGGGCTGCCCGCCGCCGACCAGCGTGGCGGCGCCGGTGACGTTGCCGTCGCGGGTCATGGTCTGCAGCGCCTGCGGCTGACCCAGCACATACCGGTCGAAGAAGGCCAGCGTAACGCGGGCCGTGAGACGCTCCGCCGGATTCGTTCCCTCGTACGGGATCAGGTGGCTTGCGCCAGACAGGTCCAGGTAGTACCTGGCTTTGGCACTGTCGGCCCGGTAGAGCTGCAGGCTCAGCCACGGCGGGTTGACGGTATCGGCACTGCCCTGCGTGAACAGCATGGGCGGCGCCGCACCGGGGAAATACCGCCCGGGCATCGGCGGCCACTCCGCCCCGGACAGCACGGCCACGGCCTTGAGCCGGTGATCGGTGCAGCAGGTGTTAGCGGCCAGCGCGGCCACCGTATCACCGCCGTCGGACTGGCCGGCCGCGCCGACCCGGTGTGGATCCAGCAGGCCCGAGAATGGGTCACCGTACCCTGAACTCAGGGCAAGCAGCCTGGTCAGGACGTACGAAATGTCCTGCGGCTGGTTCACCAGATCCGCCTCGTCCGCTTCGCCACCGAGGTGGCAGTTAGACCGCGGGAAGTTCACGGCGGCCACCACGTAACCAGCACTGGCCCAGGCCTGCAGCAGCTGTGAGTACGCGTCGGGGCACTGCAGGTATCCCGGGGCGAACAGCAGCAGCGGGAGCAGCCCGGCGCCCCCGTGAGCCTGGGGATACCAGACTTGAGTCACCAGTGTGCGCTGGCCGAGGTACTGGCCTGCCGAGCCTGCGTGGGCCGGCTCGGTAAAGCTCACCTGCCGCTCACCGGTCCGGTAGGTTCCGCTGCGGCCGGCGACAGCCGTGGCTGGCGCCGAGGGGGATGGGTGTGGCACAGGTGCGGTCGAGGCGGCGGACCTGGATGGCGTGGCGGCCTGCTCAGGCTGGCCCGCACACCCTGCCGCCACAGCGAGCACAACGAGCACAGCAGCCACTATGAGCCCGGCGTTCCTGACGGCCGAAGTCACGACTGGAAGCTTGCCTCCTGCCTCTGCCTGGTCCGTGCAAAGTTACCCGAAACCGGCCCGAACCCAGGGCCTTGCTTCTCAGGCCTTTGGCGGCGATGAGTCGACCGGCCAGGGTGGAGTCCAACAGTCTGAGGCCGAGGAACCGGAGGGAACCATGAGCAGCCAGCAGCCACCTGCGGATCGCCGCAACGAGGCACGGGCTCACACTGGTCGGTGGCTTCCAGGTGCCGGACGGTCCTGGGCGGCAACGGCCAGGCCCACCACCGGAAGAGCTGCGAGTGCGTTGACCCGCAGCCACCGTGCGACTGCAGAATCGGCCCAGTTGGCTCGGATACTCCACCCAAGCCTGCCACTGGCCACCTGCATGGCGTCGGAGAGCAGCAAGCTGAAGAACGGCGCGGCCAGCGGCCCGGAGTCAAGCGACCCGAGCGCCGCCTGCGTCCACGCGGGCGCGGGGAAGCCTGGCGCTGGCGACGGCAAGCAGGGCGGTAGTGGTGTAGGGGGTGGCCGGGCGGCGGCTGTGCCGGGTGCGCACAAGTCCGCGCGGCGGGTCCGACTCAAGCACGGTGTGTTATTCCCCCACCGCTGGCTGCCGTCGGCGGCTGCCATACGAATCTGGGTGCCGAGGGCGACGCGGGCCCAGGAGACCAGGTGGTCCGCGGTCGGGAGCCGGGTCACGTCCAGGCCGGTCTCGGCGATGACGGCCATGGCGAGCTTGTGGCTGACGCCGGGGATCTCGACGAGCCGGTCCGCGGCGGCCATGGCGGCGGCGTCCGGGCCGGGATCGCGGCCAGGACACCGTCGGCGCTGATTCCCTAGCGTCGGGAATGGCGTCCATTGCGGCTTCGACTCGTCTTCGACCGCGGTGACCGACAGGTCCGGGAACGTGCTGTGGTCCAAGTGGATCCGGATCAGCCGGGGATGGCGACCGCCAGCGTTATACCTAACTTTGTCCGCATCCAACTTGAGGCTGAAGGTGAACGAAGAAATTTCATCCCTCAGGAGGTAGCCGAAAGACAGCTGCAGTCTTTCCGAACACTGGCCGAGAATTTGCTGAAAGGCGTCATTTTCTGTTCAGCTCCCGGCCAACCAAAGGTGACCTTCGGCGGAGATGGTGGCGGGGGCGTCGGCGTGAGACCGCGCCTGACAGGGAGTGATAACCATGCGCAGGAAACCATTCTGGCGAGCCGGGGCTGTCGTGGCGGGTGCCGCGGCAGTGCTCGGCAGCACGGCGCTCGCGTCGTCCGCGGCGACCGCCCGGCCGAGCCAGCCCGGCTCGGGCCAAAGCAGCAGCATTCAGCATGTGCTGCTGATATCGGTCGACGGCATGCACCAGTCCGATCTGGACTGGTACGTCGCCCAGCATCCCCATTCGGAGCTCGCGCGGCTGGCCGCCGGCGGCGCTGAATACACTCACGCGCAGACCCCCGACCCCTCGGACTCCGATCCGGCCGGCACGGGGCTGATGACGGGCGGCGACCCGAAGGTCACCGGCATCTACTACGACGACGAGTACAGCCACGGCGTCTTCCCGGCGGGGACGACGAACTGCTCCGGGCCGGTCCCGGGCGGCGACGTGATCTACGACTCGCCGGACGACAAGCTCGCGGCCGTGCCGGATCTGCTGCACAACGGGAGCGGCAACACCTTCCCTTCGCTCGATGAGGGCGGCTCGATCTACCCGGGCGGCATTGACACCAACCCGGGTCTGATCATGAACCTCAGCCCGCACCCGCAGTCGGGCCTGAACCCGGCGACGTACCCGGTCAACCCGAAGACCTGCCAGCCGATCCAGCCCTGGGACTACCTGGGGGTCAACACGATCTTCCAGGTGATCCACCAGGCTGGCCTGCGAACGGCCTGGTCTGACAAGCACGCGATCTACACGTCGTTCAACGGCCCGGGCTCGAACGGCATGAGCATCGACGACTTCTTCGGGCCGGAGATCGACTCGCAGGCGGTCGAGCCGAACGGCGTGCCCTACCCGGTCGACGGCGCGTGGACGGACGACAACGCCGCGACCAAGCAGTACGACTCGTACAAGGTCCAGGCCGTCGTCAACTGGATCAACGGCTACGGCCACTCCGGCACCGGGCCAAAGCTCGGCACGCCGGCGATCTACGGGATGAACTTCCAGGTGGTCTCGACCGCCGAGAAGCTGAAGAGCTCCCCGGCCGTGCTGATCGGCCCGAACGCTCAGGGCAAGTACACCGAGGGGCCGTCGCTGCCCGGCGGGTACGTGACCGTGGACGCCAAGCAGGTGCCTGGCCCGCTGCTGCAAAGCGCCCTCGACTACGTTAACGACGCCATGCAGCGGATGGCCGAAACGATCCAGGCCGACGGCGAGGCCGGCTCGACGGCGATCATCCTGACGGCCAAGCACGGCCAGTCGCCGCTGAACAAGAACCAGCTGCAGCGGATCGATGACGGCCCGATCATCGCGGGCGTCAACGCCGCCTGGGCCGCGAAGCACCCGGGCAGCAAAACGCTGGTTGTCCAGGAGGCCGATGACGACGGTCTGCTGTGGTGGCTGTCAGACCGCTCGCAGCCGGCCACCGACTTCGTCAAGAACTACCTGTGGGCGCACACCGCCTCAGCAGTCAACTACGCCGGCCAGACGATCACCGTCCAGCACTCCGGCCTGAAGGAGATCTTCGCGGGCAACCAGTCCGCGCACTTCTTCGGCGTACCGAACTCCGACCCGCACCACCCGGACGTGTTTGGCATCTCGCAGGTCGGCACGATCTACACGACCGGCAGCAAGATCGCCGAGCACGGCGGCGACAACCCGGGCGACCGAGACGTTCCGCTCGTCGTCTACGCGCCGGGCACCGTCCAGCTTGGCCAGTCAACCCACCCGGTGGAAACGACCCAGGTCGCACCGACGATCTTGACGCTGCTAGGCCTGCGTCCGAGCTCGCTTCAGGCCGTCCAACAAGAGGGCACGAAAGTACTGCCCGGCCTCGGCAACAGCGATTAACCGCTCCATCTAGTCGGGCTGCGGGGCGGCTCCCAGCCGCCCCGCAGCTCAGCGCTCGTCCCGGAGGGTTCATGAGGCTCGGCCAGCCGGCGGTGGGCACCGGGCGTAAGGGCCGTAAGTCGATAACAAGGCCGCTGTTGAGTTCTCAGCAGAGGAGTCGCCTGCACCTGGAGGTCAGCAAGGCCAGTGACGGGATCGATGGATCACCGCCGCCCTCGATGCTAAGGACACCCAGCCTGCGTCCGACCCTGGTGACGAGGGAGATGACGACAGCACGCAGGCATCCTGAAATGCCAGGCCGGAGGCACAAAGCTGGGCGGACGGTCGGCGTAACCGCTCCGCCCGGGTCCGTCCGTGGCCTTTTCCCACCCGTCCGTGGCCCGCGCGGTCCCGAAATCCGGCGCTCATGGACGCATAGCAGACTGCGGCAGCCCGGAATCGCGTCTCGGACCGCGTACGCGCTGGTCAGCGGCGGGTAACTCGGACGGAACGAGCGGGCTGTAAAACCGTCGGCTCCGCCTACGTTGGTTCGGCGTGCCGGAAAACGATGCGCGACTGCTTACTCTGATGCCGGTAGATCGAGGCCACCGGGGCGGAGGGCTCGAGGCCCGGACGGCCGCTCGGTATTCGCCTTGCCGTATTCGACCTGGTTGTAACGGACGAGGTCACCCGAGTCGGCGTGATGAGTAGTCGGCTACTGCGCTGCGGTCGTGTGCGAACCGGGTGGCCGCCGCTTCCATCGTTTCGATACGGCATCCAGTGGGTCACCGCGGGGCCCTCCGGCTGGCCGGATCACGTCATCGCGGCGCGCGGCCCGGATACCGTTGACATTGAAATACCATGGGTATTATGCTACCGACGTTATGAAGCGTATGGGCAGGATAGACCGGGCTGCGGCTAACCGCGCGCTGGTACTGGCTGCTGCCCGTCGGGTCTTCCTGGCCCGCGGCTATCACGGCGCGACCCTTGAGCAGATCGCCGAGGAGGCGGGCTTTTCCAAAGGCGTGGTGTACTCCCAGTTCGAGAGCAAGGCTGACCTGTTCCTGGCCCTGCTGGAGGCTAGGGTCGAGGAACGGGCGGCCGAGAACCTCACGGTGGCCCGGTCGCTGGCCGGCGGCGGCTTGCAGGTCCTGCTGGAACACCTGATCCGGGGCGACCAGGCCCCGGCCGGCTGGCTGCTGCTGGTGATCGAGTTCCGGGTGCATGCGGCGCGGGATCCGGTGCTCAGCCGCCGGTACGCGGCGATCCACGCCCGCACGGTGGAGGGGGTAGCCCAGGCGCTGGCCATGGTGACCGGACACGGCGGCGAAGAGCCGGCGGTCCCGGCGCGCCGGCTGGCCGAGCTGGCGATGGCCCTCAGCACGGGTACCACGTTGGAGTGGGCCGCCACCCCGGACGCGTTCGGCGGCCTGCGGGTGGCCGAGCAATTGGCGCAGATGCTGGAATCCACGGCCTGGCCGGCAGCTCAGGCAGCGGGATCGGACACGTCATTACCGCATCGGCCGTGCCTGCGCGGCACGCTTGCCTGCCAGCCAGGATGTCCGCCGAGCTGACCGGGCGCCTGGCCCGGTACACGCCGCGGCTGAGCTGGGACGCCCGTGAGCTGGCGGCCTGGCAGCGGGAGCGGCTGCGTGTGCTGCTGGCGCACGCGGCCGAACATTCACCGTTCCACACCCGCCGGCTGCGCGGGCTGGAGGTGAGCCGGTTCGAGGTGGGCGACCTGGCCCGGCTGCCGGTGATGACCAAGGCCCAGATGATGGCCGGGTTCGACGACGTTGTCACTGACCGCCAGCTCAGCAGGCGCCTGGCCGAGCAGTATCTGGCCGGGTCGGCGTACCGGGCTGGCCTGCTGCTGGATGAGTACGTATGCCTGGTCTCGGGGGGCAGCTCGGGCCTGCGCGGCGTCTTCGTGCAGACGCTGGGCGAGTATGCCGATTTCGTGGCCTCGCTGATCCGCCCTGCGTACGCCCGGGCGCTGGCGGCCGGCGGCCCGCCGCCGGGGGGCCTGGCGATCGGCATCGTGGCCGCCGCGTCGCCGGTGCACTCCAGCGGCTTCGGCGCGGCCGTGGCCACCGGGCCGCCGGTCCGGCTCGACCCGGCCCCGGCGACGCTGCCGCTGGCCGAGATGGTCGCCCGGCTCAATGCCGCCGCCCCGCCCGCGCTGCTCGGGTATCCGTCCAAGCTGGCGGAGCTGGCCCACGAGAAACGGGCCGGGCGCCTGACCATCGCGCCGCGGTCGGTGACATCGATCTCTGAGCTGCTCACCCCGGCCGACCGCGCCGTCATCGAGCAGGGCTTCGGGGTGCCGGTGATCAACTCGTTCGTGTCCACCGAGGGGCTGGCCGGGCACAGCGATCCCGGCGGATCGGTGCTGAGCTTCGCCAGCGACCTGTGCCTGGCCGAGCTGGTGGACGAAGACAACAACCCGGTCCCGGCCGGGGTGACCTCGGCTAAGGTGCTGGTGACCAACCTGCACAACCTCACCCAGCCGCTGATCCGCTACGAGCTCACCGACCGGTTCACCCGGGCCGCAGGCACACCGTCAGCCGGCTGGCTGCGCGCCAGCGTCGAGGGACGGGCCGACGAAATATTCCATTACGCCAGCAGGAGCATCCACCCGCATATCATCCGCAGCACTCTGTCCTGCGAGGGCGCGGTCCGCGAATATCAGGTCCGGCAGACCCGCGCCGGTATCGACGTTACCTGCGTCACCGGCAGCCAGCTAGACGGCCAAGCGCTCGCCGCCCGGCTCCGGGATGCCCTGTGTCAGGCCGGGCTCGCCGGCCCGCAGGTGACCCTCACCCTCGCCGATGCCATCCCCCGCGATTCCAGGACCGGGAAGGTCACGCGGTTCATCCCGCTGCCGCCAGGTGCTGCGGCCCGCTAAGGGGCGACGACGTTAACCCGGACCACGCGCACCCTCATCGCCGGCACCGGCAGCGGCGCAGACCGCCGCAGACACGCTATCGGGCTCACCGGGAAACGCCCGCGCCTGCCCACGTCCTCACGAACCCCAGACCGTATAGAACATCCAGCGCTGCCACCGGATCGACAGTAGATACACCGAGCTAGACAATCTGGACTCCTACGTACTACCGCGAATAACTGTTCACCTCGCGCGCCGATTCGGCGGTATGGAGCACGCCATCCGTGGTCGGCAGCTGCGCAGACACACGAAGCCCCGCCATGGTTCGGAGATCGGTAATGTCCGATGGCCGTGCCACTGCGCCATCATGTCACCGCCGTCAGTGACTTGGCACAGCGAGCAGGGCAGCGAGGAGGCGCGGGTCGCCGGTGTCGATGTCGATGATCTTGGTGCGGCTCGAGCCTCCGGAAACCAGGCGGACGGCGCCCCGGCGGACACTGAACGAATCGGCCACCGCGTCCAGCGCTGCCTTGGTCGCCTTGCCGTCTACAGCCTGCGCGCTTACCCGGACGATCAGGGCGCCGTCGTGCTCGCCGCCGACACCGGGACGCGCCGAGCCGGGCCTCACCCGGATAGCGATCCGCATGTAAGCATTATCGACGTCCAATCCCGGTCAGGTCGGCTGCGGCCTGGTCAGGCTGACGTCACCCGGTCTACGGTCCCGCAATCGGGAACCGCTGATCTGCTTCCGGACATGCTCGACGTCGATCAAGGTCGAGATGGCGCCGATCTGGGCGTTCTGCGCGCCCTTTGATTAGGGAATCGCTCGCCTTCGGTCTGGCCGGTCCAGGAAGGGCGCCGGGCTGAATCGCTGCGTGATCCCGGTTACCGCGACCCCGAGTTAGCTGCTCGCAAGATGCCGTTACCGTCATCCTGGCCCAGGCGGCAGCGTCCGGACATCGGCTGTCAGTGCCGCGTCCGGCAGCTAGGCATTGCTGGTGGCCAGCCGCGGGGCAGCCACGGCATCACCGTGCGGATACCGGACCAGATCCTTCACCGGCTCCGGCTCCTCGCCGCTTACCCGAAGATCCTCCCGTTAAGGTGCCGTAGGACCGGGCAGGTAATCAACGCCGGTTCGCAGACAGCCGGCCGCGGAGGAAATAATGAGCCAGAACACGGCAAGGCGCGACCCGCATGCGAAGCCCGAAGATGCAGACGTCACCGAGCCCCGGGCCCGCCAGGCAGAATACAAGCAGGTCGTGCAGCTACGCCTGCCCGCCGCTCAGCCGGCCGGCGATGGCGACGTGAGTCCAGATGAGCCGGACGCGGATGAGTCCGAGCTGATCGGGGGCATCGATGACCTGGGCGCCGCTGATCTCGGCCCCATCGCCCCGAACGCCCACGACCCGGACGCCGATTCGGGGCAGCCCAGGAAATAACCCCTCATGAGAGGGCGCTACCGGAATAGGGCACGAATAGCGCACACGCCGGGAGAACTCACGTAAAGGGCCCCGATGCTCATTGGCGCAAGTACTTCAGCGTTGACGGGCTGTCGTATGGCAGATCGCCCAGAAGGAAGTTCAGGTGCTGGAGGCGCAGGCGATGGCATCTTGCGGCGGAGTTCCTGACCTGGCAAACCCACGAGCCGGACACGACTGATAACCATCTGGACTAGAGCCGGGCTGACCGAGCTACGCCCAGATCAGTGGGATCTGTGTGCGCCACGATCAGAAAATTTACCGGGTATCGCAATGGTAAATAATCATCGTTATATGAGTGGTTGACGATCAGCGGGCCGTGCTGCGGCCGGAGCATGTGATCCTCTGGCCGTCCGCACGAGCGGCCGCGCCCGGGCTGTCAGCGGGTTAGGCCGCTGCGGTCCGGTCGCTGAGGAAGGCGCGGACGTCGGCGATTTCCTGGGTGCCGATGCCGTGCGCGAGGCCGGGGTAGACGCGTTCGGTGAGGGTGCAGTGGGCGGTCAGCCACTGACGTGTCCGTTCGATGGCGTCGGCGGGGATGATGGGGTCGCTGGCTCCGCGTCCCCAGAACACGGCCGGGCGCCGGGCGGCGAGCTGCTCGTCGGCCGGCTGCGGCGCAGCGTGGACGGAGCCGGAGAGCACGACCGTGGCCGCGACCCGTCCGGGCCGGGTCCGCAGCAGCTGGGTCGCCATGAGGCCGCCCTGGGAGAATCCGACGGCGGCGACCGTCGCGTCCGGGGCCAGGTGAGCGTCGATCCACTGCCAGGCGGCGGCGGTGGCGCGGGCCGGGTCCCGGTCGCCGGGCGCGATGGGCCCGAACCACGCATAGCCGCCGGGAGCTACCCCGAGCGGGGCGCGCAGCGCTGCCCAGGGCAGGGCCGGTGCGAGCATCGGCCCGAGCGGGGCGAGGTCCTGCTCGTCCGCGCCGTAGCCGTGAAACAAGACCAGCGCCACCGGCGCGTCCGGCGTCCAGCCCGCGGATACCTCGCCGTACAGCCCGCCCGGCCCGGCGCTGCCTGCCATGGCTATCCCTCCCGCTTCCCGGCGGCCAGAGCGCATCGCCCCCGCCCACACTGTCCGCGTTTACGCAGCTCCGAGCTCGCGCGGTCCAGTACCAGCATCGTCCGGCACTCGCGCTGCCCGCTGACCGGGGTGCATGCCAGCCGGTGCTGTGCCTGACGCGCACGAGCCGGCGGCGATACGCCGGTGCACTGAGCGATCGCGATCCAGGACGCCAAACAGGCCTCCGGCGCCGGCCAGGTACACCTTCGACCCATCACATTCTGTGAGAGACGCCCATCAGGCTTGACGCACGTGAACCGCCGATATGCACCCCTGCCTCGGACCTGGCTGGTCGCACTGATACGGCGCCGTAGAGGACGAGCTGCGCGCTGCTGCTGATCAATATCGCTGTCGTGGCGATGGTCGCGCGCCGGAGGGTCGCGGTCGCGCGCCGTGCAGCCCCGAGCACGGGGTTCGCCACGCGTAGTCTGCCCACGCCGTCACGAGGGACGTGTGCCGAGGAAGCCGAACTGGAGGCTGGCGAAGTAAAATTCGTCGCGTTCGCCCAGCTCGGCCAGCTCCGACGCCCATGCCGTGACGTCGTCCCCGGTCACGCCCCGGCGGCCGGGTACGAAATTGGTAATCAGCGGGATGATAGCCACGCCATAGCTACCGGGATCAAAGTGAGCGGCCGCAAACGGGTGGGCTGTCATCATGACGTCCTGGAAGCCGACCGACCGCATGGCCGGGGCGAGGACCCGCGGCAGTGATGGATGGGTCAAGTGCTCATCCCAGGCTCCGAGCACCCGCGCCATGCGGGCCGGGTCGTTGGACTGCCACGAAACCGTAGCCCAGTCGACATCCCAGACCACTACGCGGCCTCCCGGTCGCAGCGCCCGGTATAGCTCGCGAAGGGCAGCCAGGGTGTCGGCCACGTACTCGAGCACCTGGACGCACACTGCGCCGTCGAAGCTGGCGTCCGGCACCGGCAGCGAGATTGCGTCCCCCGGGTGGAGCGTGACATTCCCGAGGCGGTCACACCGCTGCGCCGCGAGGGCGAGCATGGCCGGACTGGAATCGATGCCGACGACCGAGCCTGCCGGGCCGACCTCCTCGTGGAGTTCCGCAGACAAGAAGCCCGGGCCGCACCCTACGTCCAGGATCCGCTCGCCTGGCGCAGCGGCCAGGGAGGAGCGAACAAGGCCGCGGCGCCGAACCACATCGCCGATGCGGTACATGGCCTCAAGCTGATGGCCAGTCCCGTCGCCAAACACCGTCTGGGTCACGCGGCCAGTCTGACACTCCCGCCCTACCCGCACGGACCTGACTGCCACGACGCGTGAAAGGGAGTGAGCCCGCAGCAACTAATGATGTTGTGCGGCAGGTCTTAACACAGTCCGACGCGGGTCTGGTTTGCGACCTCGCTTGAATGCACCCAGCCAACCGCGCCGCTGGGGTTGCGCACGTCGAACCACCGGGATGAGCGGTAATTAAGGTCGATGGACTGCGCATCCCTATAGCAGATCATCGTTACTTTGGTTCCGGTCGGGAGACTAAACGCAGCACAGCTGAGATCAGGGCAACTGCGGATAGCAACTGATCCGCCACCGCGTGCGTACAGCGTGCTTGATCCTGCATTCTGTCTGGACAGCACGAACAAGGCGATCGCGATCAGCGCGACGAAGACAGGAATCGCTGTCAGCCTCGCCAGCCTGAACGGCCGCTCTCCTCCTGTCGGCGGCGGCTTCACCGTAGTCGGAGCGTCGCCGGTCGCCGAGGTGGTTGAGCCTGGCTCCGCGCTTGTCCGTCTGGGGCCAGCGAGGGAAGCCAATCCTCCAGGGGCCCAGGCCGGCGGATAGACGTCTGGGTAGGTTTTTCGTGCCCATTGATCGACCGCTGCGATCGAGGGTGGTGACCGGTGTTTCGGATACTTGCCCTCACGCCACCGGTGCAGAGTGTCCGTGCTGATCACTTTGGTGATTTCGATGCGGGCGCCGTCGAGGCTGATCAGCCACTCCAGCAAGCTGACGAACCGATCAGGGCCGGGTTCGCCTTGGCTAGTGCCACTGTCGTGCGTCACTGTCCGCCTCCAAGGAGGTCGCCAGGCAGTCTCGGTAAGCCGCATTAGGCCGCAGTAAGCCGATTTTGGCTCTTGCTGCTGGAGGTTACTCGCAGGCCGACGCACCCTCGATGCAGGTTGGCTGCCGTCGCCAACTAGCCGAGTCGGCTGATCTGCGAGGTGCAGATCGGCCGGTCAGAAGGAGTGGTTCTGATGTCCCTCATCTTCCGCATACCGTCACAAATCACCAAGCGCACGTTCGCTGTCGCCGCCGCAGCATCCACCATCGTCCTCGGTGTCAGCGTTATTTCGGCGGGCGCCGCTCGGGCAGACACGGGACTTCTTCCGGATCCGGTTGCCTACTGCGAGACGAACCTGCCCTATGCATGGCAAACGGCTATCAATGGCTGGCAGGTGCAGTACGATCAGCTGCTCGGCGATTCTTATACCAACAACTGGCGGTGCGAATACTGGGTCTCGATGGCCGTACCTACCTGGCTGGGAGAAGACGGTGATGAGGAGGACTTCACCCTTCCGCCCGTCGCCGAAAGCTTCGCCATCGACTGGAACGCCATGTGCAACCAGCAGTATCCCGGCGCATGGGCGGTGTGGATTCCGGGGCCGGAAACGGGCGTGGCAGGCGCTCCCTGGGGTTGCCAGGGGCCCGCAGGCGTGACGTATGACCCAGCGGAGAACCAAGACGGCGTCCATGACGTCGTCTCGAGTTGAGTACCCGGTAACACGCTCAGTCCGCCGCCCATGGCAGCACAGGCGGCGGGCTGAGGCTTATTCCTTGACTCATCCCATCTCGTTCGGCACCACCCTTGACGGGAGTGCGGCGGTCTCCTGGCGGCAAGCCGCCCCGGCGCCGGGCGGCCTGTGGCGGTCACTGCACCTGGTAGCGCAGATGAACTGTGCCCTCGCCATGGATTACCTCGATACACCGCAGATCCACCTGGGCGGCGCCGAACAGGCGCACGCCGCGGCCGAGCAGGACCGGCGTGACGTGCAGCACGACCTCATCGACCAGCCCGGCAGCTAGCGCTTGCTGGGCGATGCTGACCCCGCCGGCTAGCAGGGCGTCTTTGCCGTCGGCAACCGCGCGGGCCTGTTCGACGGCGGCCTGGATGCCGTCGGTCACGAACGTGTAGCTGGTGCCGCCGCTCTTGTCGATCCGCTCCTGGCCGCGATGGGTCAAGACAAAAACGGGCGCGTGGAACGGGGGATTCTCACCCCAGTTTTGGTAACCGTAGTCGAACATCGTGCGGCCGACGATCTGCGGACCGAACCGGGCGAAGTTGCTGGCCCACACCTGGGAGTCCACGGAGTCCTCCCCACCGGGCTGGCCCTGCTGTTCGCGCCAGCTCCGCAGCGGGAACTGCCAGCCCAGGACGGCGGTAAATATCGCTATGCCGTCTGTGTCGGCGGACTCGGGACCTGCTATGCCGTCTAGTGACATCGACATGCCCAGGACTACCTTGGCCATTTCCAGTTCCTTCCGGTGGGGCGCCTCGCGCGCCTGGCTCAGCCCTGGGTCGGAGCGGACCACCATGCCTCTACATCGCGACGAAATTTTCTTCCCTGCGGGATTATTGCCGACCAGGCGTGTGCGCGCCCCGTCGCGCGGGACGGCCCGCCCGTTGCCTGCTCGCCGTAGCGCCAGTGTTGGTTCCCGTGCGGCGGTACTGCATCGGCGCACGGGCGGATCTCAGCGATTCACGGGTTTCTGGTTGAGTGGTACATTACTTAGGTAATGAACGACTGAAGTGATGATGCAGGGAGGTTCGTAGCTGTGCCAGAGATGGCTGGTCTGGACGAGGGCGGCCCGCTGTTCGCGCAGGTCGCCGAGAGACTAGCGGGGGAGATCGCGGTTGGCGGCCTAGCCGAGGGCGAGCGGGTGCCGTCTACCAACGAGCTGGCCGCCTTCTACCGCATCAACCCGGCGACCGCGGCGAAGGGAATCAACGTCCTCGCTGACGAGGGACTGCTGGAGAAGCGCCGCGGGATCGGGATGTTCGTCGCGTCCGGGGCGCGCGCGACGCTGCTGGCCCGCAGGCGCGCCGAGTTCACCGAGCGGTATGTGCAGCCGCTGCTTACCGAGGCGACCCGGCTCGGCATCGACCCCGACGAGCTGATCGCGCTGATCAGGGAGTCCAGTAGTGAATGGGGAGGTGTCGCGGTATGACACCGGCGATCTCGGTCACCGGGCTGACGCGGAGGTACTACGACGAGGTCGCGCTCGAGGATGTGAGCCTGACGGTCGGCGCCGGGACTATCACCGGGCTGCTCGGCCGCAACGGCGCCGGCAAGACGACCCTGCTGCGCATCCTGGCGGGCCAGGAGTTTCCGTCATCTGGTTCGGTGCGGGTCTTCGGTGCGGCGCCGGCCGAGAACGAGGACGTGCTGCGCCGCCTGGTGCTTGTCCGCGAGGACCAGGTGTACCCGGACTTCAAGGTGTGCCACGCGCTTCGTGCCGCGTCCTTCTGCTATCCGAACTGGGACGCGGGCCTGGCGTCCTCGCTGCTGAAGGACTACGGGGTGCGGGCGGGCAAGGCGATCAAGGGACTGTCGCGCGGGCAGCGGTCGGCCCTCGGGATCACGATCGGGCTCGCCGCCCGCGCCGAGGTGACGCTGTTCGACGAGCCGTACGCGGGTCTGGACGCGGTGGCGCGGCAGGTGTTCTATGACCGGCTGCTGGCGGATTTCGCCGCGTTCCCCCGCACGGTGGTGCTGTCCACTCACCTGATCGACGAGGCTGCCGCCCTGTTCGAGAACGTGGTCGTGATCGACCGTGGCCGGGTCGCGCTGGACGCGGCGGCCGACGCGCTGCGGGGCATGGCCACTACGGTGAGCGGCCCGGTCCTCGCGGTGGACTCTTTCACCGCGGGGCGTTCGGTCTGGGAACGGCGCGGACTCGGTTCCCAGGCGTCGGTCGTCATGGTGGGGCAGGTGTCTGGTGAAGACCGCGAGCGGGCCCGGTCGCTGGGCCTGGACCTGAGCCCGCTGTCCCTGCAGCAGCTGGTGGTCCGCGCGTCGGGCCAGTCAGCCGGCGCCGATTCCCTGACCGAAAGGACCCGGGCGTGAACGCCATGATCAACGTGACCCGCTACCACCTGGTGCAGCCGCTGCTATTCGTTACGCTCCCGTTGGCGATGCTGGCGTTTCTCTTTGCCGTGAACGCGGTACGGGGAGGCGACACCTGGCGCGACGGACTGGCCGTCATGTTCCTCTACTTCTTCATCATGGGCGTGCAGCGTGTCGGCGGCCGGTGGCTGCCGTTCGGTCTCGCGCTCGGCGCGACCCGCCGCTCCTTCTACGCTGGTACCGCGCTGCTCGGGGTGTCGATGTCTTTCGTCTACGGCCTGGTGATAGCCGGGCTGCAGGCCATCGAGCGGGCGACCGGCGGCTGGGGACTGTCCATCACCTTCTTCCGGGTGCCGTATCTCCTGAACGGGCCCTGGTACGCCACCTGGCTGACCTCGTTCGTGGGACTGTCGGCGCTGTTCGTGTACGGCATGTGGTACGGGATCGTGAATCGCCGGTGGGGCATGCTGGGCCTGCTCGCGTTCGTCGCCGTCCAGGTACCGGCCGGGATCGCCGTCGCGTTCGCGCGCACCTGGTCCGGCGTCGGCGGGCCCCACCCCAGCCTGACCGCCGTCGACCTGACCGGCGTCATCGCCGCCCTGACGGTGGTGATCCTGGCCGGCGGCCACGCCACGATCCGCCGCGTCACGGTGTGAGAGACCCCCGGCCGTTGATCCCCGTGGTGCCGCTCGCCTTCATCCTCCCTGACCCGCTGGTCCAGCCGCAGCACCGGGCCTCGGACGCCGACCGGGACACCGCCTGGACGTCCTGTACGCGGCCCTCGCCGAGGGGCGGCTCACCCTGACCGAGCTGGACCAGCGCGTGGCGGCCCGCGCTTTCCGCCCGCGCCATCTGCGAACTGTCCGCACTGATCGCCGATCTGCCGGGCCCGTGGACGCCCGTCCCGGCCTCCGCGTCCGTCGGGGTTTCGCCGCCCGCGTCGCCTGGCTGGGCGAGCCGCGGTCCGGAACGCTGGTCGCTCCTGCAGTCCCTGGGCGGCCGCCCTGTGTTACCCGGTCAGCCGCGCCCGGCGGCAAGGACATGGCGGTTCCGTCCACGTCCAGAATCGAGTCATCTGCGCGTCCCGAGCGCCACCTGCGTGATGATCACAAACTGCTCGTAATCGGCGGTCTGGAGCGCTCGCCTGGAGGTTGACCTCGCTCCAGGTTCCGGCGGTCTGTGACATGTAGTGATCGGCTGGAAAAGCTTACGTTGGGTTTCCGCTCAATCGCTGGGACCCGCCGCTGGCCCAGCCGCCCGGGTCTCAGCCCGTCCGGGAGGTGCTCCGATGATCACTGCCGCCCTCGTCCCTATCCAGCCAGCCTTCACCGACTCCGAACGGCTTGCCCTGGCCGGGTACCGCGGCCTGACCGCGAGGCCTACGCCCTGGACCTGCGCCAGTTCGCCAGCTGGTGCCGCACCCGCTCCCTTCCCCTGTTCGCCGCCCGCCGCGCCGACATCGAAGGGTTCGCCCGCGAACTGGAAGCCAGAGGACGCGCCCGCGCCACCGTGACCCGCCGGCTGTCCACCATCGCCGGGTTCTGCAAGTACGCCGTCGAAGAAGAGCTGCTGGATCACTCCCCGGCGCCTATGTCCGCCGTCCGCGGCTGGACTATGAATCCCATGCCACCGCCCTGGATCGTAACGAGCTCGGCGGCCTGCTGGTCGCTGCCGGGCTCGGCCCGCCGGGTGAGCATGCGCTGATCTCGCTGCTTGCCCTGAACGGCCTCCGCGTGTCAGAGGCGACCGGAGCGGACATCGAGCACCTGGGCCTGGAGCGCGGCCACCGGACGCTGACCATCACCCGCAAGGGCGGCAAGGTCGTCACCATCCCGCTGGCACCGCGCACCGCCCGGGCGATCGACCTGGCCATCGGCGAGCGCACCGACGGTCCCGTGTTCCTGGCCAGGGACGGCCGGCGGCTGGACCGGCACGGCGCCGGACGGATCGTCCGCCGGGTCGCCCGCCGCGCCGGGATAACCAAGAACGTCGGTCCCCATACGCTGCGGCACGCGCTCATCACTGCCGCGCTGGATACCGGGGTCCCATTGCGTGACGTGCAGGAAGCCGCCTCCCATGCGGACCCGAGGACCACGATGCGATATGACCGGGCGCGCGGCAGCCTGGACCGGCACGCGACCTATATTGTCGCCGCCTACGTCGCAGGCGCCGCCCGATAGCCTCCGCCAGCGGGCAGCAGTTCCGCCTGGCGGCCGGCACCGTCAGGCGGACAGCCGCAAAGCCCCCCAGCGCCAGCAGCGGTAACAGGTAGCAACCAAGCGCCGAGCGCGAACCGCCGATAGGTATGTCTGAACACGTTGGCGGCCGCATGGGATGGCGCGCCCGAAAGATCGTTAGGTGCCGTCCCTTACCAGGGGACGGGCGTCCCGTCCCAGGAGAAGAACTCCCCGGACGGCCCGTCGTCTGGCAGCAGCGCGAGATTGACTGCGCCCGCCGCGGCCTCGGCCGGGTCACCATCGCTGGCGGCGGCGGCGGCGTTGAGGCCAGTGCGGCGCAGCCCAGGTGCGAGTGCGTTGACTTTAATGCCGTCATCGGCCAGAGCGTGGGCATAAAAGATGGTCAGGGCGTTCAGCGCTGCCTTGGACGACCGGTAGGCGGCGTAGGTGCCCCGGTGCGGGAACTGCGGCCCGGTGGCCCAGGCCAGCGATCCGGTGCCGCTGGAGATGTTCACGATCCGTGGATGCGCGGACCGCCGCAGCGCCGGCAGGAAGGCATTGGTCACCTCGACGACGCCGAAGACGTTCGTCTCATAAATTCGGCGGAAGCTGCCAACATCGTCTTGGTCTGCTGTCTGGCCGTCGCCGGAGATGCCTGCATTGTTGACCAGGATGTCCAGCGTGTCGGCTTGGCGCGCGGCGTCAGTGATGCTCGCGGCGTCGGTGACGTCCAGGACCAGCAGGCGGGCGTCGCCACCGATCTCCTTGACGACGCGTTCTCCGCGCGCGGCGTCGCGGGAGCCGACCCAGACGGCAAGGCCTGCGGCGGCGAGCTGGCGCGCGATCTCCTTACCGATTCCCGTGTTGGCACCCGTGACCAGTGCAACTGCGTGCTCCATGGCACCGAAGGTACCCGCCAGCCCTCCCCGATGGCAGGCTCCGGCCGGCGTCCCAACCGATCCCATATCCAACTTCGCCGATCACACCGTCGCGTGGTGTTACCCAGCCGCGGCAGGCAGGCCGCGGTCAGGCTCCCGAAGATCACCAGCAGCAGGATGAGCAGGATGGGGAAGGACAGGCCCTCCGCCCGGCTGATGCTGGCGGTGACCTGCTGGTCGATCGTCTCAGTGGTCGGGACCACCCCGCCCACCTGAGTGCGCAGGCCCGGCGCGCTCAGGCCGGTCTTGATCGCGTCATAGCTGGCCTGCCGGGCCGTGTCGGTCGCGCCGGTCAACTTGATGACTGCGTAGGTCTGGTAGCCGCTGGCGCTGACGAACTGCCGGGACCCGGTTGACCAGTAGGGGGCGTACGACTCGGCCTTGGCCTGTGGCAGGGCGGCCGCGCGAGGCGGGCCGCGAGCGCGGCGACATCTGGCTCGTCGGTGAGGATTGGGTAGGCCGGACCGGACGCGCGCTGCTGGGCGAGGGCGAGGAACGCGTTGATGTTGGGAGGGGTGGGATCGGTGATCGCCTTGACTGCAGCCACGGCGGTATTGGCGAGCAGTTGAGTCGCCGGGTCCCCGCTAGGGGAGGCGGCTTGGGCGGCGAAGACGGTGGCGTCGGCTGGGCAGCCGGCGGCGAGCGCCCACCATGCCAGGCCGGCGAGCACCAGGGGCTGGCCGACGGGAAGATCCGCCGCTCGGTACTGATCCTCTGCCCTGTCGAGCAGCGCCCGCGCCCGCGTCAGGTCACCGAGGCGACGGGCGACCGCTGCCTGACCGACCATCGCGTCGGCGGACAGCCACGGGTTGAAGCCGCATGCGATCGCCTCGTCGTACAGGCGGTCGGCGAGGGTGTCGTCGCCTTGCCTGGCCCGCAGCCTGGCGAGAGCGAGAAGGGTGAACGGGACGTAGAGGTGCTGCCCGGTAGCGCGGCATCGCTCCAGGAGCGCTTCGTAGGCCGCCGAGGCCGCGCCGAGGTCGCCCCGGGCCGCGGCGATGCCCGCGAGGGAGTTCAACGGAGAGACGACCAACAGGACCTCTCCCTCGGCATCGCAGCGTTTGACGCTGGAGCGGGCGGCTGACTCCGCGTCCTCCAGTCGTCCCAGTGCCGCCAGGTTCCAGGCCAGGATCAGGTCGTGCGCGGCGAGGAGCCAGCCGTGGCCGGCCGCTTGCAGCAGATCGTGGGCCTCGGCCAACAGCTCGAGTGATCGTTCGAACTCGCGCGCCCGCACCAGCACCGCGGCACAAAGCACCAGCCCGTTCGCCAGGCCACCCGGGTCGTCGCTGGCCCTCAAGTCAGCGACGGCCTGCTCGCATTCAATCGCACCCGCCGCTGGGCTGGACGACATCCCCACGCAATAGCCGTGCCAGCTGTGTGCGGTCGCGGCGAGCTCGCCGCGACGGGGTCCCTCCGTGCCGAGGGCATCAGCGAGCCAGCGCGCTCCTTCCGCGAAGTCGGTGTTGATCCACCACAGCCAGGCCATCCCCGACGCGAGCGCCAGCGCAGCGTCGGCATCGCCGATGGCGATGAACCAGTCGAGCGCGGCCCGCAAGTTGCCCACCTCCGGGGTGAGACGGTCCCGCCACATCGGCGCGGTGGCGCCTCGCAGGCCCTCGTGGGCCTCCTTTGCCATCTGCCGGTAATACTCCGCGTGGTGGACGCGCATGGCGTTGACTTCGCCGGATTCGTCGAGGCGTTCCCGGCCGTATTGCCACAGCGTCTGGGGCTGGGTGAATCGGGTTTCGCCAGCGGCGTCGGAGGCGGTGACGAGGGATTTGTCGACGAGTCGGCTCACCACGTCCAGGATGTCGCCGACCGGGACGTGGTCGTCGGCGCAGACCGCCTCGGCGGCTGTCAGCTCACAGCCGCCGGCAAATACCGCCAGCCGGTTGAATAGGCGGCGTTCGTCGTCGAAGAGCAGATCGTAGCTCCAGTCCACCACCGCCCGTAGGGATTGCTGGCGGGGCAGGGCGGTCCGGGCCCCCCCGGTGAGCAGCCGGAAGCGGTCGTCGAGGCGTTCCGCCACCATGGCCAATGTCAATGCCCGCAGTCGGGCGGCCGCAAGCTCGAGAGCCAGAGGCAGGCCATCCAGTCGGCGACAGATGTCCTCGATGACCTGGCGGCTGCGTTCGTCTCCGGTGAATCCGGGTCGTACCGCTCGGGCGCGATCGACGAACAGCTCGACGGCGGCCGGCGGGGCCAGACCGCCCACCGCCACCAGAACTTCACCGGGAACGCCAAGCGGCTCGCGGCTGGTGGTGATCAATCGAAGCGTGGGCAGCGATCCGACCAGGATGTCGGCCAGGGCGGCCGCCTGACCGATGACGTGTTCGCAGTTGTCGATCACGACGACCAATGACCGTCCGGCCAGGTGGCGCACGATGAGCTCGACGGTCGACCCCGCGGGCTGACGGCCGGGAACCGCCGACGCGCTCGCTCCGAGCGCGACGGCCACGGCCGGCGCCACCCCCCCGGGTTCGGCGACGCCGGCCAGCTCGACCAGCCAGGAGCCGTCTCGGTGCTCTTCGCGTAGCACGGCGGCCGCCTCCATCGCCAAGCGGGTCTTGCCCGCGCCGCCAGGGCCGACCAGCGTCACGAGTCGGTGAGCGTGGACCGCCTCGAGCAGCTGTTCCAGCTCGGCTTCGCGCCCGATGAGCCTGCTCAGCTGCGCTCGCAGGTTGCCGGTTGCCCTCGGCCCGGTCGCCGCCCGCAGCGTGGGCGGTTCTGCCGGATCGGGCAGGGTGAGCGCGGGGTCCTGGGCCAGGACTCGGGCCTGCAGTTCCCGCAAGGCGCGACCGGGTTCGATCCCCAGCTCGTCGACTGACCGCTCGCGAGCTTCGGTGTAAGCGCGCAGGGCCTCGGCTTGGCGCCCGGCCCGGTACAGAGCGAGGATCAGCAGCTCCCACAGCCGCTCGCGCAACGGATGTTCGCGGCACAAGGCTTCTAGCTCCCCGATGAGCTCTCCATGGAGCCCCAACACCAGATCCGCGCCGGCGCGAGCCTCGATCGCCACCAGGGTTAGCTCGTCCAGATGCGCCCGTTCGGCATCCGCGAAGCCGGCATAGGCGAACTCGGCCAGCGGCTCCCCCCGCCGCAGCGCCAGCGCCTCACCCAACGCGGTTGACGCCAACGCCACCTCGCCCTCCTCCACGAGCCGCCGTCCGGTCGCGACGAGCTGCTCAAAGCGAACGACATCCACATCGTCGGGACCGATACCAAGGGCGTAGCCGCCTTCTGAGGTGACGATCGCCGCCGATCCCAGGCTGCGGCGCAGCTGGGCGATCTGAGCCTGCAATGCGTTCGCCGGCTTCGCCGCTTCCCCGTCGCCCCACAGGTGGTCGATCAGGCGGTCGGAACTGATCGGCTTCCCGCGCTGGAGGGCCAGCAGGGCCAGCAGGGCCCGCTGTTTGGCCCCGCGCACCGGCACCGAAACGCCCGCTTGCAGCGCCTCGAGCTCGCCGAACAACCGCACCTCCATAAGCCCAACCGTACGTCCTTCAGCCGACGCCGGCCGCGCCGCCGCACTGCTATGGCGCCATGCCGCCAGGCCGGCCACCTCAGCGCCACATCAGCCTCACCTCAGGCCCCCAGCGCAGGCTTCCTATGAGCCCGGGTTCATCCCGGGGACGTGACTGAAAGGAGTCTGTTATGAAGAACTCGCAACGCGCTGGATCTCAGGATGATCGTGCCGGTACTGCCCGGATGCGCCGCTGGCGGACCGAGAAGCTCAGCGTGCGCCTGTTGCTGGTGGCGTTCGTTCTTGTCCTGGCCGGGGCGCTGGTGTGGGACGGGTGGTTCGCGTCCGCCAGCCAGAATGCCACGTGGACCCCGGTGCTGGTGAGCATCGCCGTCGTCGGCGCAGTGGCCTCCGGGAGGCGGCGGTCTTGGATGTCACGATCCCGTTGACGGGATCGCTGCGGCCGGCCTGGCCGCGGCGAGCCCTCGCGATCGCGGTGGTCGCGGTGGTCGCGGTCGCTGCGTCCGGCGATGGTTCCGCCTGCCCGTCCGTACCCGCTATTCGCGGCGTTTCGGGAGCTGCGGGTGCTTACGCTGCTGGCCGCGGCCGGCAGCGCCGGCGTTTTCGCGGTCGTGATGCGGGGCCGGCTGTGAACAGCGGCTTGGCCCGGCGCCCGGGCGGACGGTGAGGTTTGTCATGGGCGACTTGGGCGGATGTCGCCGGGACTGGTGATGGCGGGCACCGGCGGGCGCGCTGGCCCGGCGGGATGCTGGCTGGCACGGACGGCAACGGCGCTATCACGGTCAGGGACCTGCGGCGGCGCTACGGCGGCATGGGCGGCCGGGGCTTTGAGGCGGTCCGGGGGTGACCTTCTCGGTGCGCCGCGGGGAGCTCTTCGCGTTGCTGGGCACTAACGGGGCCGGGAAGACCTCGACGATGGAGCTGCTGGAGGGACTGGCACCCGCTGCCCAGGGCGCTGTCCGCGTGTTGGGCTGTGACCCTTACCGGGAGCGGGCCCTGGTCCGGCGCCTGATGGGATCATGCCGCCACCGCACGTGGCAGCTGATCCGCGAGCTGCTGGTGGCCAGAACCACGGTCCTGCTCACCACCCACTACCTGGGGTGCCGGTAACAATGGACCCGTCAGCACCGCTAGAGCGTCCAGTTTCCTGAACGCGGCTATCACGATGGGCGGGTGACGATCAGCGAGCGGATCGAAGCGGCCCGGCGGGAGCGGCGGGTCCTGACGCCGTCGCGGCCAGGGTGCGGATCGAGATCCCCTCTGGCGGCGGTCATCGACTGAATCGCCGCTGACGTGGACGAACTCGCCCGGGCCCGGCGGGTCCAGGACCTGGACACCGCTGCGGTGCTCCCTGACCCCGGGCCGAACGCCGCCGGCGGCTGGCCGAGCCGGACCTGGAGTTCCTGGCCTTCTGCACGCGACGGCGGCTGCCCGCTTCCTCGACCCTGTAACTGGAGCGGGCCTGGGACGCCTGGCAGGCCGGTACTTCACTCATAATCGGCAACTGCGCGAGAGCGCCGTCGACCGATTAAACGAGCGACAATACATTTACCGACTGCAAGTCATGCCGACCGCCGCGAGGCCAGGCGATAGATTAATTCGGGGCCGATGTCCTATACCTTTTCAACGGAGCGCCCCGCTCATCGCCATCGGCCTGGCCCGGCTGGCGTGCGTCTCGGTCATCAAGCGGCAGCTGGGCGTCTGGCCACCGAATCTCGACGACTTCTTCCAACCCCCGATCTGAGGAGAGGCGACATGGAGGCACTGAAGCTAAGCAGGGAGGACGGCGTCGCGCACGTCCGGCTGGACCACCCGCCAGTCAACGCCGTCAACCGGAAGATGATTGCCGAGCTGCGCTCCACGTTTGACGAGCTGAGCGAGGACCGGACCATAGGCGCCGTCGTACTGTCGGCCGAGGGCGAGAAGGCGTTCTGCGCGGGCGCCGACCTGAACGAGCGCCGGGCGCAGAGGGAGGCTACGGGCCCAAACCCGGCCAGCACCGTACAGAACATCCTCGACTCAGGCAAGGAATGGCGGGACGCCCAGCACGCGATCAGGCACTGCACCGTTCCGGTGATCGTCGCTGTGGACGGCCCGGCGATCGGCGCCGGCTTCGGGCTGGTCGGCTCCTGCGACATCATCTTTGCGTCCCCGCGCGCCACGTTCGGGCTAACCGAGATTAACGTCGGCCTGCTCGGCGGCTCCAGTAAGGCACTGCGAATGGTCGGCCCCTACAAGGCCCGCACCATGTTCTTCACCGGTGACCTCATCCCGGCGTCCGAGTTCTACCGGCTCGGCGCCATCGAGGAGATCGTCGAGGACGAGCCGGTGGTGGGCCGGGCGATGGCGTTCGCACGCAAGCTGGCCAAGAAGAGCCCGATCGCGCTGCGGCTGGCCAAGGAGTCCATCCTGCGGATCGAGGGGATGCCCGTCGAAGACGCGTACCGCACCGAGCAGGACTACACCCAGCGCTTGTCCTCCTACAAGGACTCCGGTGAGGCCATGGCCGCCTTCCTGGAGAAGCGCGAGCCGTCGTGGTCCTGGTCGTGAGGCAGCTAACTAGCGGTAGTTTGTTAGTTACGGATATAGAGGTACAGGCCGTAGCCTGCCGCGACCGAGTTGATCAGGGCTTGCAGCGGCAGCGGGGGCGCCTTGGACCATGCCTGCCACCAGCGCTGCAGCACGATCCAAGGGCACGGCCATCGCCGACCCGCAAACAGGACGAACACCTATATGACCAGCACACCACCCGGGAGCCACGAGCCAGCCCGGCGCCGGGCCGCCGTCGCGGTGCTCATCGCCGCCGGAGCCACCGCTGCGCCCGGAACAGCAGCCATCCCCGGCCTTCGCTACCAGGGCAGCGGGGCCTGCAAGTTGCCGGGAATATCGCAGAACGCCGGCCAGGCTCCGGGCGGTGTCGATTTTGTCCTGGATCCCTGAACGAGGCTGGCGATTATGTAGAGCAGCGTCCACGCGCGGTCGCGGTCTCTGTCCAGCGGAATTCCGCTGGGTTCGGGCTGACTAGCGATTCCCCGGCAAGGACTGCGGCGAGCTGGAGCCCGGTGACCAGGATAGTGCGTGCCTGTGCGGCCGCAATTCCACAGAAGTTTGCCGTCCCGCGCAGGTCAGCAGCGGCGGAATTGCTTGAGGGTGATCGTGTCGCCGGAGCCGGAGGGGTCGGTGTACGGGACACCACCGTTGCTGATCCAGCTCTCGATGTGGCCCTGGACCACGTGCACGTTGCCCGGCGTGTAGACCTGGGCGCGGTACTCCCCGCCGAAGGCCGGGTGGCCGGGCCAGTTGGTGGCCTTGGACACGACCAGGGCGACGATGCCGTGGGATTTGCCGTTGGACAGCTTCACCGACACCAGGATGGCCAGCTTGGCCCCGTTGTGGAGCGACTCGGAGTTCCAGGAGACGTCGACGTCCACCCCGGTCCAGTTGGTGCGGCAGGACCGGTAGGCGTTGGTCTTGGTGGCTACGAAATCCGAGCCGACGGTCCAGGCGATGGCCCCGACACCGGGGCCGGCCCAGGTGGCGTGCACCTCCTTGCCGGTGTAACCGGACGCCTCGATGTACTTCGCCTTAACCGCGGCCGCCTGGGCTGCCGTGATGGTGGCTGCGTGCCCCGGCGACGCGGCCGCCACCACGGCCGTACCGCCGACGATGACAGCGGCCAGGATCCGTCCGGCGATGCGGGCTGGTTGTCCGTGCATGAGATTTCCCTTCCTCACTTGTCCCGGTTGGCGAGGGTGAAGTAGATCGGCTCGCGCTGGCCCCCGACGATGAGCGCGTCGTGCGGCGCGTCGGCGAAGCGCATGTAGTAGATCCTGGTAACGACCGGCTCACCCGGCACGCTGGCCCCGCCCGCCCCGGGCAGGGTGTGGAGCAGCATGTACGCGCCCATGGCCTGGGTCTGCCGGGAGTAGTGGCGCTTGCTGAAGTCGACGGTGAACGAGCTGACCTCGTCTAGCCAGATCTGGGTCTTCGACCCGAAGCCGATGCGCCGCAGCTCCCGGGCGTACCGGCCGACCAGGGTCTGCTGCAGCGGCACGTTCTGATGCCGCTCGAACGCGATCACGTCGGTGTACGGGTGGATGGCCCACACGCTCGGACGATAGACAGCCTTGCCGCCGTGCAAGTCGCGCAGGTACTTGTGGTAGACGGCCAGGTAAGCGAAGTCCTTGGCCCGGTTGCTGCCGAAGTCCCCGGCGACGTCGGTGCAGGACGGGCAGCGGTGATGGACCACGACCCACATCTGCGCGGCCAGCGCCGGGCCGCAGCTGACGTCGCTGGCGTGGGCCGGGCAGTCGGTGGCGTCGAACCGGCGGCCGTCCTGCATGTAGAAGTACTGTGGGAGCTTGGCCGTCCCGACCCTGCCCGAGCCTTGGAACTCCGGCTCGCCCCACGGCGCGATGATGCTGACCCGGGCCAGACCGTCCGGGCACAGCACGCCGGCCGGAGCGGTCGGGCAGCTGTAGGTCGAGACGAAGGCCTGGATTGCGACCGCGTAGGTGTTCAGGTCCGGGATCATGATCCGGTTGCCGGAGGTGTAGTTGTAGTCCGGCTTGAACGCGATCTCCGGCGTGACGCCCTTGGCGCCGAGGGCCTTGAGCCAGTAGTTGAAGCATGCCTGCTCGACCGCGAGCGCCTTGCCGTCCGCTGTGGCCGGGTTGTAGGAGGCGATGTCCCAGGGCGGGCTGAACCGGACCGTGTTCATGCCGAGCGCGGCCCAGTACGGGCTGTCCACGGCCGGCACCGAGTTCTTCGGCGTGTAGTCCGGTGCCGAGCCGGAGTCGCAGCTGTTGATCCAGCCGTCCTGAACGCCGACCGGGATGGTGACCGGGGCAGCCGGACGGGCTGGCTGAGCTGCCTGAACGGGTTGGCCCAGCGCGCGCGGGGCGCTCGTGGCGAGCAGGCCCGCGGTGGCCAGCAGGGCCAGGACCGCGACGAGGAGCACACGCCCGCGCGATCGGGCCGGGCGGGTGAGCGGAGGCGGCGCAGCCCGCCTGCCGGATGAACGCACCATGCTTTCCCCCTGCTGGAAAGTCGCTGGATGGACAAGCCGGTACATTGCCAGGGCAAGCAGGCGGGCCGCGACGTAATCTGCGATCCCACTGAATACCAGCGCCGTGAGCTGGGCAGACGTCAACCCGGCTGGGACACCGGCGGGATCGGATGGGACGGAATCAGGACCAGAACTGGTTGGCCGCCGGGTACTGGGTCCAGATCCGGACCGAGGTGCCGTCGCGCAGGTCCCACTTGTCCGCGTCCAGGCACAGGCGGCCGTTCCTTGCGAACAGTGGGTAGGACCGGGTGCCGGCGCTGACCGCGGCGTGCCAGTCACCGAAGTCCCAGGCCTCGTTGCCGGCCGGGTAGCAGTCCCACAGCTGGACGATGTGGCCGTTGCTCAGGCCGCCCAGGTTGTTCGCGTTCAGGCACATGGACTGGTACCGGTCACTGACCAGGTGAGTGAAGCGGAAGCCCTTGACCTCCCACTGCAGGGGGATCCAGACCTGGTTCGGCGCGCCGCGGCAGGTGCTGACCACGATCGGGTCTCGGTTCTGCCCGGCCTCGGCCCCGGTGTCCGGCGCGGTCAGGCACAGGCCGGTCGTCTCGTGGTTGCGGAACACGAAGCCGGTGACCGTAGTGGCGTGCGCGGTACGGCCCTGGCGGAACTGGGCGGCCAGCGCCGGGGTCAGCGACCGCACCGGGATCCGCACCGACTCCATGATCATGCCCGGGAACGAGCCCAACACGCCGAACGGGGTCTGGTCGTGGGCGGCGGGCTTGGCGGGCGTCGGCGAGCCGGGCAGCGCCAGCACGAGGACCACCGCGACCACGGCGGCGACCGCTGCCACCGACAGCACGGCGGCCAGGCCACGGCGTCCGCGGAACCAGGCCCGGGGACGGGCGTGCAGGCCGGGCGGCTCGGCGGAATGAAACGAGCCAGGGGACTCTGCAGCGTGGTACGCGCCGGGAGTACCGGGCGACTGGGCCAGGACATAAGACGGCTCGGAGGCGGCCGGATCGATCAGATTGGCTGGGCCAGAGGATGCGACCGGGCCGAAGGAGGAGGGCGGTTCGGCTGGCGCGAGCGGACCTGGCGCAGGCTGGCCGGACGGGGGCCAGACGCTTGTCATGGCGGGCTCGATCGCAGCAGGCGGGCCGGGGCGGTTGGTGCGGGAGGTGCGGAGGCGGTCGCGGCGGCCGGCGCGGGCCCTTCGGAGGAGTGACGCCAGCTCGAGCATCTCCCGGTGCGGGAGCTGGAGGGCGTTGCCCAGCTGGAACAGGCGTTCGTCGGTAGGCAAGGTGTCGCCCTTGTAGTCGCGGGACACCGTGGACGTGGTCCAGTTCAGGCGCTTGGCCGCGCGGGACTGGCCGCCATCGCCGCCGACCCGGTCGATCATCGAGCGCCAGCGGCGGACGAACTCCAGCTCCGGCAGTGATGGCTGGTCGCCGGGACGTCCCGGTGGCTGTTCCGTCACGCCGCCCCCAGCTGACATCGGCGCCCCGGCCCGTGTTGATCAGGGCGTACGCAGGTCCGGCCGGGCTGGCACGCCTGTCAATGTAGCCGCTGGCCCCAGCCGGTTTCCGGCATTCGGGACAATGCCGCGACAATATCCAAGCGCCGCGATGACGCGGGCAAGAGCATCCGGATCCCGATCCTGTTCAACAACTTCTCCATGGCCATCGAGATACCGGTCATGCCGGTCTCGCAGGCGAAGTACGGGTCGACGGACATCTCCGGGAATTACGCCGACATGGCCCGCGCCTTCGGTGGCTACGGCGAGCGGATCACCGACCCCGGCGACATCGTCGCGGCGCTCAAGCGCGGCATCGCCGCCACCGAGCAGGGCCAGCCCGCCCTGCTGGAGTTCATCACCGACAAGGAGCAGACCGTCTCCAACGAGTAACCGCGCCGTGCGGTCAGCCTCGGTGGCCGCCGATGAGCCCGGGTGGCGGTGACGACATCCTCGACCTTGTGCAGTTTCGGGCACGTGCATGAGTTGTCAGTAGGCCGGGACGCGGCGCTGAGGAGCATCCCGGTGGAGCGCTTAGACCGGACTTACGCGATCTTGGGTGGTGAAGGTCGGACGGCCTGGTAGCCGGGTCCGTCGCCGCACACGGACGGCAGCTGCCCGCAATCGGTGGGCTCACCGGTGCGTCAGCGAGGCGCACAGTGACGTTCCCGAAGAGCATTGGCCGGCGGCCCAGCCGCGCGCATCGGGATAGGCCAGGTGCCAGCAGGCGCGGGCTCTCCGCTTTTCTCTATGG
>CAWFRO010000012.1:0-88688 GCA_963818225.1 uncultured Actinomycetes bacterium | reverse complement strand
CCGGCATGCTCACCACCCGCGTGGTGCCGAGTTCCGGCCGCGCCTTCATCGCCGGGGTCGACGTCGCGGCGCATCCGGCGCTGGCCAAGCAGCTGAGCGGCATCGTCTCCCAGCAGAACACGCTGGACCGCCAGCTCACTGTCTGGGAGAACCTGTACTTCCACGGCCGGCTGTTCGGCATGGGCGCCAAGGCCTCCCGCCAGACCGCCACTGACCTGCTCGAGCAGTTCCAGCTCTCCCGCTGGGCCAAGGCGTCGGTCTACGCCCTGTCCGGCGGCATGGCCCAGCGGCTGATGGTGGCCCGGGCCATCTTCCACCGCCCGTCGGTGCTGTTCCTCGACGAGCCCACCGCCGGGCTGGACCCGCAGAGCAGGCTCGCCCTGTGGGACCTGCTCGGCGAGCTGCACGGCGAGGGCCAGACCATCCTGCTCACCACGCACTACATGGAGGAGGCCGACCGGCTCTGCCAGCGGGTGGCGATCATGGACCACGGCCGGATCCTCGCGCTCGACACCCCCACCGCGCTCAAGCAGAGCACCGGCGCCGACACCATCGTCACGGTCCGGACCACCGGTGATCCGGCCCGCCTGGCCGAGCTGCTGGCCGAAGACGTCGACGGCGTGCGGCGGACCCGGGTGACGGACGACAAGGTCGAGCTGCACATGCAGGCCGGCGACCGGCTGGTGCCGCGCATCGTTCTGTCGGCCGAACGCGCCGGCTTCGAGCTCATCGACGTCTCCATCGCCGAGCCCAGCCTGGAAACAGTGTTCATCAACCTGACCGGAAGGGAGCTGAGGGAAGAATGACCGCGACCCCAGTAGCCGCCCAGGCCCCCGCCCGGCGGATCGGCGGCGGCCCCACCCGGTCGGTGGCCGCGGCCAGCTGGACCGCGCTGGGCGCGCTGCTGCTGCGCGACCTGGTGGTGCTGCGCAAGCACATCTGGGAGTTCGTGCTGCGCACGCTCATCCAGCCGTTCCTGCTGTGCTTCGTGTTCCTCTACGTCTTCCCGAAGATCGGGCAGGGCATCGGCGGGCACGGTGCGGCGGAGCAGTCGGCGTTCGCGACCATCCTGGTCCCGGGCGTGGTCGGCATCTCGGTCATGTTCCAGGGCGTGCAGTCCATCGCGCTGGCCATGGCCCAGGAGTTCGGCTTCACCCGCGAGATCGAGGACCGGGTGCAGGCGCCCTGCCCGATCTGGCTGGTGGCGATGGCGAAGGTGCTCTCCGGCGCGGCACAGGGCGTGCTGTCGGCCATCATCGTGCTGCCCATGGCCTCGGTTGTGCACGCGCCGGGGGTACAGGCGCACCTGACCCTGCACTGGTGGCTGATCGTGACCTTCGTGCCGCTGGCCTGCGTCGCAATGGCCGGCCTCGGACTGGTGCTCGGCACCAGCTTCGAGCCCAGGAACATCGGCCTGATGTTCGGCTTCATCATCCTGCCGATCACGTTCCTGGGCGGCACTTACTACTCCTGGACCAAGCTCGCTCCGGTCACCGTGGGCGGCTGGCCCTGGCTGCAGACGCTCGTGCTGATCAACCCGCTGATCTACGTGAACGAGGGCATGCGCGCCGCCTTCACCGCCGTGCCGCACATGCACTTGTACGTCGTCTACCCGGTCGTGGCCGGGTTCGCCGCCGTGTTCCTGGCCATCGGCCTGCACAACTTCCGCCGCCGGGTGCTCTCCTGACCACTACTCGCCGACCGCGCCGTCGATCCGCTCGCGCAGCAGGTCAGCGTGCCCGTTATGCCGGCAGTACTCCTCAATCATGTGGGTCAGCACCCAGCGCAGCGAGATCGGCCCGTGCGACTTGTCCTCCCGCGCCCCGACCATGTCCAGGCTCGGGGCCGCGGCGACGAAATGCTCGGCGAAGGTGACCTCCTCCCGCCACGCCTGCCAGGCCTCGGCGACCAGGGCCGGATCGGGCCGGGCGCCGTCGAAGTCCCCGTCGGGGTCCTCGGGGGAGTAGAACAGCGGCGGCGCGGCCTGCCCGGCCAGCAGCCGGCGGAACCAGCTGCGCTCCACGTCGGCCAGGTGCCGCACCAGCCCGAGCAGCGACAGGCTCGACGGCTCGACGGACCGGCGGGCCATGGCCTCGGCGTCCAGCCCCGAGCACTTCAGTTCGAGCGTGGCCCGGTGCCAGCCCAGGAACCCGGTCAGCGTGGCCAGCTCCGAGCCCGTGGTCGGCGGCTCAGCCCGCGGGTCTTGGTCCGGCTCGATGAACATGTCGATGGGCATGCCCGCCATCATGGCGGGCCAGGCGCCGGATGCCCAACTGGTTTCTCCCGGCCCCGCCGCGCCCGGTCAGGCCTGGGGGGATGCCTCGATCTTGGCCCGGACCTCGTCCATGTCGAGATCGCCAGCCTTGGTGATGAGCTGCTCGAGGGCGGCCTCCGGCAGGGCGCCGGGCTCCGCGTACAGCACAATGCCGTCGCGGACGATCATCAGCGTCGGGATGGAGGAGATGTTGAACGCAGCCGCCACCTCGGGCTGCGCCTCGGTGTCCACCTTGCCGAACACCGCGTCCGGATACCGCTCGGACGCCTCCTCGTAGATCGGCCCGAACATCCGGCACGGCCCGCACCAGGCCGCCCAGAAGTCGACGAGAACCAGGCCGTCGCCGCTCACCGTCGAGTTGAAATTTTCGGCCGTAAGCTCGACCGTCGCCATCGTCCGCCTCCATGTCTCGGATGCCAGTAGGGGTATCGACACTGGCCGGCGGGAGAAAATTCCTCGCCGCCCACCCAACGCTTCCCGAGGCGGCCAGGATTATTCCGAACGAATCGTGGTGCGTCAGCCCAGCAACAGGAACAGCTTCTCCAGCCCGACGCGCCCGGCGGTAGGCCTGTTCGCGCCGGCCATGATGGCCGCCAGCCAGGTCAGGCCTGGCTGAGCAGCTCGGTGAGCTCGGCGTCAAAGTCCATGAACAGGCTTTCGTCCCCGATCGGGACGATCCCGTAGGTGCGGTGCAGGAAGCTGGCCACGGCCTCGGCGGGCGCTTCAAACTGCGCGCGCCCGAACGGCGAGGTCATCACGATGTTCAAGATGCTGAGTCCGGCCGGGCTCCCCTGGTCCGCTCCCAGCGCTGCTGACGGCCACGCCTGTACGTCACCGATACCCTCGCGAGCGTGCAGGGCGGCCGCGAGCAGGTCGCGGGCGACGGTCCACTCCACTGGTTCGTCAGTCCCGACGTGAAACGCCATCTGGATTGCGTACGGGTCTTGGCTGGTGTAATACAGGCCGGCCATCAGCGGCACGATCGTGTCCTGGGGCCCGATCAGCCTCAATATCAGCTCGGCTGAGATCTCGGCGATGCTGTTGTCCATTTGGCTGCCACTCCCTGTTCGTGTCACCGGCTCCTGTTCACCGAGGCCGGCTTGCTGAGCGGCTCACGGGGCGGGCAGGCCACCCGGTTTCGTGCCTGATCGTCATCTACCGTTACGGTCTCCTGTCGCGGTAGCGGCCAAGGTTCCGGGTCAGGTGCAGAACGGTTGCAGGGGCAAAGAACTATGGCCGGCAGGCCAGCGCCCCCGCGGCCAGCAGCCTCCGCAGTCCAGCGGCCCCCGGTCAGGCGCCCACGACCGTGGCCCTGATCATGCTTTCTTGAGGCTGCCGATGCCGAGCGACCCGACGCCGTGCCCCGACCCGCCTTCCTCGACCTCGTGCACGTACTCGGCCGGGTCCTTGTCCACGGCCGGCACGCCGGCGAAGTTGCGCGCCTCGAACGCGGCAAAGGCCACGGCCAGGTCATGGCGCCGCTGCAGGCTGGCCAGCCGCCGGAAGTCGGTCAGGCCCTCGCGTTCCTCCTCGGCCATGTGGTCGCTGTTGGCCAGGTTCGCCGCGGCCACCGCGGCGAACCAGCCGTCACTGCCGACCAGATGCCGGGCCACCTCGGCGACCGAATCCCTGATCTCGTTGTGATCGTGGATGGCGTCCAGGGTCTCGTCCTCCACCCCGGTGGCCCGGCGCGCGGCCAGGCCCACCCGCAGCAGCTCCGGGTAGAAGACCTCCTCCTCGGCTGCCGCATGCAGGTCGAGGAATACGGCCAGCCGGTCCCACAGAGCCGACAGCACATCGATGTCTGCGCGGCCGACCTGCTCGATCATCGCGAACAGCCGCCGTTGCTCGTGATGGTCATCGAGGATCAGCTGGGTGATGTCCACCGTTCCTCCCTCGTCACGCTCGTCCCGTCATCCTCTCAGTCTCGTACGTTGAGCGCGCCGATCGGGTCGGTGGGCATGCCCATGGCCTCAAGCAGCTCGCGCAGCTCGTCCCGTTCGGCTGCGGTGACCGGTGCCTGGTGCGCAGCCAGCGATGCCGCCAGCTCGATGGTCAGCTCGCCATACTCGCCGCCGCCGCGCATCGCTCGACAGCTCCATAGCGCGCTCTCGGTCAGCCGGCCGGCGAACCGATCTGGGCAGGCCTCGGCCTTCACGATGATCTCGTCTTCGGTCATGATCTCCCCTTCTGGATTCTTACCACGCCCGGGCCGCCCTCTGCGGCCAGGCCGTCCACATTCGCCGTCAGGCAGGACGATACCACCGCGATCTCCACGTCCTCGCGTATTCCCGCGCAAGCCACCGGCTGTTCCGACTCCTGACGCACCGGCGGCCGGTCGGGGCGGCGCGCCACGTCCAGCACGGCATCGAGGACCTTCTGGTCATCCCAGCTGGCCGGAAACTCGGTCTTGCCGGGTCTGCCCGTCCCGTGCCTGTGCCCGCCCCCGTTGCCGGTCGGGTCACCGTCGAGAATGTGGGCGGCGCGTTCCGGGCTGACCCGGATCCGGTCGGGCGGCGGACGGTCCCCGGCGTCCACGGCGTCCCACCCCGAGCGTTCCGCTTCAGCACCGGGGCCACGATCTGCCCCGCCATCCGCTGGCCGCCGATCATGGTCCCCGCCTGGCTGGCCGGAGCCGCCGTCGGCCGCCCGGAGCACCTCGTAATACTCCGCTCGCGTCCGAACCTCCGCGCGGCCGCCCCGTGCCGCGGTGGCATCCGCGCCCGGTCCGCGCCGCTGCGGATGCGGCTCAGCCGGAGCATCGTCGGCCGCGTCGTCAAACGGCCTGTCCAATGCCATGTGCTCCCGGATCTGCTCAATACTGTGAGCATCTTAAGCAACACAATGTGTGATATTAAGCCAAACCCGTCAAGCTGGGCGCGATCGGAGGACGTGGCGGCCGAGGTCTTGAATTTCTTGACGGTTATATTTCCATACAGATATAGTTCCTGCATGTTCGAGGTTCTCGTCGAGCCTCGCCGGCGGCGCATCCTCGATCTGCTCCGCGGGGGTGAGCAGACGGTCGGCGACCTGGTGTCGGAGCTCGGCATGAGCCAGCCGGGCGTGTCCAAGCACCTGCGGATCCTGCGCGAGGCGGGCCTGGTCAAAGTCCGCGCCGACGGCCAGCGGCGCCTGTATCGGCTCCGCACCGAGCCGCTCAGGGAAATCGATGAGTGGCTGGCACCGTACCGGGCTTCCTGGAGCAATCGGCTTGACGCCCTGGAAGCTCACCTTGAGGACATGCAGGAGTGAGGAGGCTTGTACATGGACGACGCCGGTCTTGGCCTGCTGTCCCGCCAGGGTGACCGCTGGACTCTCCGGTTCACCCGCAGGCTGGCCCACCCGCGCGACAAAGTATGGCGGGCCGTCACCGAGCCGGAGCATCTGGCCGTCTGGTATCCCCAGCAGATCGTCGGCGAGCGAAGGGCCGGCGCGTCGCTGCGGTTCGTGAGCGCCGCGGGCGACGGCTTCGACGGCCGGATGCTGGTCTTCGACCCGCCATCGGTCCTGGAGTTCACCTGGGGCGCGGACCTGCTGCGCATCGAGCTGGAAGCCGACGGCACGGAAACCCTGCTCACCCTGACCGACACCTTTGATGACCTGGGCAAGGCGGCCCGGGACGCCGCCGGCTGGCACGAGTGCCTCGACCGGCTGGCCAGCCATCTGGACGGCACGCCGCCCCCGCCCTGGGGCCAGACCTGGCGTCAGGTGCACGGGCGCTACGTGTCCAGTCTCGGGCCCGACGCCGCTACCGTCGGGCCGCCCGCCGGCTGGGAAGACGCAGCCAATCAGGCCTAGAGCCACCCGCTCACTCGATCGATGGGCCGCCGGCCTTGCTCTTTCCTGGTCGATGCGCCATCGACCAGGAAGAGCGGGCCGCCCCTCGGCGTTTGCCTGCCCGGGCCTGGGGCATCGCCATCCGCGAGGATGCTTTTCGGAAGGATCAGGCGCTGGTGGCGGTCAACGGACAGGGCCAGGATGAACCGGCGGGGCCCCAGCCGTCCCGGCGGGACAAGCGGTTCTATCTCGCCCTCATGACCCTTTGCATCAGCATGTTCGTGCTGTCCTGGGCCGTCCTGGACCGGTTCTCGAGCACCGCGGCCATTGTCGTGTCCGCCGTAGCGCTGGTGATCCCGCCGTTCGCCGTGATCATCGCGAACGTGGCCAGCGCGGTGGATCGCCGGCGTCCCTAGCGTCAGCCTGCGGACGGGCCGAAGTTCAGGCACGCCACCCCGAACGAGTCATCCGCGGTGACGCACACCGCGGACAGGCCCGCGAAGACGCGGTGCACGCCGAAGCTCCACCAGTACCAGCCGCGGCCCAGCGTGAACGTCCGCTGGGCGACGATCTGGCCGCTCGGATGCTGCGCGGAGTAGGCGATCACCCGCCAGGTCTTGGTCGCCGTGGTGTTGTACTGCACCCACTCCACCACGCTCCCGACGCACACGCCGGCATCATCCGGGCGCCACCACAGGTGGCCGCCCTGGGCGCGGCTGGGGTTGGTGATAAAGCCGACTGCCGGGATGGTGGCCGGGGTGACTCCCCGGCAGCCAGCCACCGCCGGAGTGGACTGGCTCGCCGTGGCGTAGCTCACGCCCGGTGCCAGCAGCAGTGCCGCTCCGGTGACGAGCGCGGCCGCGAGCCATCTTCCCGGTCGCCGCCCGATCCGCCTCGCTGGCCCGGTCCGCCTTGCTGGCCCGGTCCGCAGTATGCGCAGTAGCCGCCTCACGCCTGGGTCTCCTTCTGGTCGCGCGAAGGTTCCGGCGCCCGGGCGATTGTCTTGCCCAAGGGAACGCTCACGCTCGCATCCCGGTTCACCGCCGGGGGACTGAACCCCCGGCCCGGCCAGTGCCAACGGCTGGCCTGCGCGGCCCGCCCGGCTGCCCTGCCGCTGGTCAGGTGGCGGCGGCGGCGAGCTCAGCCGCCGAGCTGCTCCGCGAGATGCTGGCCGTTGACCTGCGCGTAGTTGCGGTAGCAGTTGTTGAACACGACGTGGGTGACCTCAGCGTCCCCGGCGAGATCACGGATCTTAGTGGCCCATTCGTCGAGTTCGCCGTCGCTGTAGCGGTAGCCGAACTTCTCCTGGATGGACTTGCTGTCCCACTTGTCCGAGTGACCGTGCATGCGGATCACGGCCAGGTCGCTGGTGGCGGCCAGCACCGGGGGAATCGAGCTCGGGTAGCCCTGCGGCTCGTCGACGCACACGTACGGCAGCTGATGATCGGCCAGGAACGCCAGGGTCTCTTCCTGGTTCTCCGGGCTCATCCAGGTGCGGTTCCGGAACTCCACGCACACCCGGCGCGGCGCGACCCGCTCCGCGCAGGCCACGATGTACTCCTTCCGGGCCCGGGAAATGGGGAACCAGGGCGGGAACTGCAGCAAGATGGCGCCGAGCTTGCCCGCCCGCCGCAGCGGCTCCAGGGCGGCCAGGAACCGGTCCCAGGCCTGGTCGGCCAGCGCCGGGTCGACGTCCTTGAGGTACACCCGGTCCTTGCCGGCCTGGCCCGCGGCCTCGCGCAGGTCGACGGGCAGCGACTTGACCGGCGTCGGGTGCTGGGTGAACAGGCTGAACGCCTTGACGTTGAAGGTGAACCCGGCCGGGGTCCGCTCCGCCCAGGACACGGCGGTCTGCTCGGCGGGCAGCGCGTAGTAAGTGGCGTCCACCTCGACCAGCGGGAACTGCCGTGCGTAGTACCGCAGCCGTTTCTCCGGCGTGTCCGCCTCGGGCGGGTACCACCCGGAGGCGATCAGCGTCCTGTCCGTCCAACCCGCTGTGCCGACCAAGATGGATCCCATGCCCGCAGCCTAAGAGACGTCCCCCGGTGCGGGCGTCCGCCGGGCGGTCAGGAACAGCTCGGTCAGCTCGCGGGTGGTGGTGGCGTCCTCGGCCGCCTTGTCGTCGCGCCAGCGCCCGGTGAACCGGGGGAACCGCATGGCCAGCCCGGCGTCCTCCTTGATCCGGCCCCAGCCGGCGGTGTAGTTCGGCGACAAGGTGAGCTCGGCGCTGAGGATCTCCAGCACCAGCCCGGGCTCGAACCACACGTCCGGCTGCTGGCGCGCGTCCACCCGGGCGGGCCGTTCAGCAGAAATCAGCGGCGCCAGCCGCTCGGGCAGCGCGGCCAGGTCGGCGTCGGAGAACCCGGCGCCGCACTTGGACACCGTGCGGAACACGTCGGCGTCCGCGTCGTAGGCGGCCAGCAGCACCGCGCCGTAACCGCCGGCCCGGCGGCCGCGTCCGGCGTACGCGCCGACCACGGCCAGGTCCGCGGTGTCCGACAGCTCGGTGCGGTAGTCCCGCTTGAGCTTGATCCACTGCCAGCCTCGGCTGCCGGCCTGGTAGACCGCCGCCGGGCTGACCGACTTGCAGACCAGCCCCTCGCAGCCGTCGGTGATGGCCTGCTCGAACGCCGCATCCAGCGCGGCCGGATCGGCCACTGAGCTCGCCGTGGTCAGCCGCAGCCGGGCCGAGGGCGTGATCGCGGCGGCCAGCGCGGCCCGCCGCTGCGGGTAGGGCAGCTGGGTCAGGTCCTGGCCGTCGGCGTACAGCAGCTCGAAGCAGAACAGGCCCACCGGCACGTCGCGCACGGCCTGGTCGATGCCGTACTTGCGCCGTCGCAGCATGACCTCGCCGAACGGGCGCAGCTCCCCGGCGTCGGCGTCGTACGCGACGACCTCGCCCTCGACGATCGCCTCGGCGGGCCCCAGCCCGGCCGCCAGCAGCTCCACGACGTCGGGGAACTGGGCGCTGATCCGTTCCAGCCGCCGGGTGTACAGCTCGATCTCCCCGTCCGCGGTGCGGTGCGCCTGGACCCGGACCCCGTCGTACTTGTACTCGGCCGAGCACTGCCCGCCCAGCTTGGCCAGGATCTCCGCCGCGTCCGACAGCCGCTGGGCCAGCATGGCCCGCACCGGGTTGCCCGGCCGCACCCGGATCTGCTCCACCGCGGCCAGCCCGCCCTCGGCCAGGACGGCGGCGACCTGCCCCAGGTCGCAGCAGATGTTGTAGGCGCGTTCCAGGATCTTCCGGTCGGCCCGCCCCCCGGCGTGCACCTGGGCCAGCGCGTCCAGGATGGTGGGCGTGCCGATACCCAGCCGCAGGTTCCCGGTGACCAGGCGGAGCAGGTAGCGGGCCTCCAGCGGGGTGGCCCGGGCCAGCAGCCCGCCCAGCAGCTCCAGCTTGCGGCCCTGCGAGCCAGGCCCTTCCGCGTTGGCGATCTCGCGCAGCGTGTTCACCACCGTGACGACGCTCAGCTCGGCCGGCCGGCCGCCCGCCGTCGCGCCGAGTAGCTCCTCGGCGGCCTGGCCCAGGTCGCCGACCTCCCGGACCAGGGACACGACCTCGGCCTGATCAACGCCGGTCACGGTCGCGACCGTGCGGACGGCCATTTTCTCGGCCAGGCCCAGGTCAACCCCGGCGAACTCCGGCGCGATCAGCCCCTGGCACAGATAGCAGACCACCGGCAGCAACCGCTCCGGGGTCTGCGCCAGCAGCGCCGCCAGCCGCTCGATCAGCGCCAGCCGCCCGCTCACGTGCTCGAGGTCGCGGTAGGCCTCGGCAACCGTCTCGTACCTCATTACGTGATCATGACACGGCAGCGGACGAACGGACCCGTGGCTCACGCCGTCGTCACGACCAGGACCTGCGGCATTTCCCCACCCAGCGCGGAGCCGCACGGACAGCTTGTGCATGGTTTCACAAGACGTTTCCGCGGAAACGCCCTGTGCCGGAGCCTTGGGATCCTCGCCGTCGTCGGGCATCCTGGTGCTCATGTCGGGTTCGCAATGGCACCGGTTCTATGCCTCGACGATCGCGGCCCGGCCTGAGCTGCTGTTCAGCCTCCTGTCGGACCTGCCGAACTACGGCCGCTGGCTGCCCCCGTCGGGGCAGTTCTCCGGCACGACCGATGTCGAGCCCTACCCCGTCCGGCTCGGCAGCCGCTATCACGACGGCAAGCCGGGCGTTCCGGGCCAGGACTGGTGGGGTGCGGTCACCGGCTTCCAGCCCCCGGGGTCGATCGACTTCCGGCACACCATCGGTGTCCGCCCGCTGCGGACCACCGTGGACGTGCACATCCACTACTCGTTCGAGAAAGAAGGCCAGGGCACGCTGGTGACCCGGTGGCTGATCCTCGACTTCAGCATGCCAATCGTGTTCCGCCCCCTCCGGCCGCTGATCACCGCCCGGTTCGACCAGGAGAACCTGCGGACCATGGCCGCGGTCAAGCAGTACGCCGAAGCGCACGCCGACGACGGCGTTCCCGGCTAGGCGGTCCGTACCCGGGTCCGGGCGATGCTGGCCAGCGCGAAGACACACAGGACGGCGAGCAGGATGGACAGGGCCAGCACCGCGGTGAAGTCCCCGGTGAACTGTGCCGTCACCCCCACGCCGATCACCGGGATGATCAGGCCGCAGTAGGAGGCCACGAAGTAGGCCGAGATGGCCTGGCCGCGCCGCCCGGCTGGGGCGAGCTGGTTAGCTGTGGCCAGGCTGCCCTGGAAGACCGCGCCCGCGGCCACGCCCGCGACCACCGTCCCGGTCAGGAACAAGGCGACTTCCGCCGCGGACAGCGCGGCGACGATCAGGGCCAGCCCCGCCATGAACAAGCCCAGGCCAGCCAGCACGACGTTGCGGCTGGGGAGCCGGTAGGTCACGAGCTGGGTGGCGGTCCCCGCCGCGAACAAGACGAACACGACCGCGCCTGCCACGGCGTGGCTGTGCTCGTGCATGATGCTCCCGAGGAAGGTCGGCGCCAGCGCGCTGAACAGCCCGAGCAAGCTGAACGCGGAGAACCCGGCCGCCATGGCGGCGAGGAATTCCCGGCGGCCCTCCTCCGGCAGGCCGAGCCCGGCCAGGCGCAGCGCGGGCCGCCGGCGCGGGCTCACCGTCTCGGGGATGAGGGACAAGCCCACGGCCGCCGCCGCCAGCACCCCCAGGTACACCACGAAGACCAAGGTCGTGGCGTGCGGCGCGTACTGGGCGAACAGCCCGGCGACGAGCGGGCCGAGGCCGAGGCCGCCCATGTTCGCGGCCGTGGCCGCCAGCGACGCCCGGCGATCGCCCGGCCTCAGCTCGGTAAGCGCGGCGGTCGCTGTCCCGGTCACCAGGCCAGCGGACAGCCCGGACAGGACTCGGCCCACCGCGAGCACCCCCACGTCGGGGGCCAGGATGAACACGACCGTGCTCAGCGCACTGGCGCCGAGCGCCACGGCCAGCACTGGCTTGCGCCCGGCTTGATCCGAGGCCCGGCCCGCCAGCAGCAGGGCGGTCAGGACGCCGGCCGCGTACACCGCGTAGATCACCGTCACGATGGCGGAGGAGAAATGCCAGTGATCCTGGTAGATGACGTACAGCGGGGTGGGCAGCGTGGTGCCGAGCATGGTGGCGCCGAACACGAACGCCATCAGCCAGAACGCGACCCGGCGGTGGGCGGTCCGCCGTCCGGGCTCGGCGGCCGGGGGCGTGGCCGCCAACCGCTGACCGCGGGCGTCCGCACCGGCGTCGTTCATGTCAGCTCCAGTTCCTCGTCCCCCACATCGACCCCAGCCGTGGCCCAGGCGCGGAAACCAGCCCCGCAGTCTTCATCGCCGCGTGGCCCCACATTCACGACAATCTTCGCCGCGGCAGGCGCGAGCAACGTCATCTGGGTCTGGATGATAGCTTCTGTCGGCCTCGGCGCCTGGGCGGCCGGATACGAACTTCAAGCCGGACCGACCCGCTCGCATGGCCAGGCCGGCTCGGCCATGCGAGCGACGCCGCCCCAGCTCCGCGGGTCATGCTCAAGCGGTGTGGAACAGGCGCCCGATCAGGAAGCCGGCCGCCGCGGCGCCGAGCCCGATCGCGACCATCTTCAGCCCGTTCTTCCGCCAGTCTCCGACCAGGGTCACCGAGGAGTAGACGCCGACCCCGAACAGCACGCCGGCGCTGAGCACGATGGCCGTGATCAGCGCCGTGCCCCGGGGGAGCCATACGAACGGCAGCAGCGGGATCAGGTGGCCGATGAGGGTGGCGATGGTGATCACGACCGCGCTGCGGAGGATGTCGGGGGTCTGCACCGGCTGGAGGTGCAGCTCCTCGTCCATCATCGTGGCCAGCCAGCTCTCCCGGTCGGCGGTGATGGTGTCGACCACGCGGTCCAGCAGCTCCCCGGCGAAGCCCTTGGCGGCGTAGATGTCACGGATCTCCTGCCGCTCGGCTTCCGGGGTGGCCTCGATCTCGGCGGCCTCCCGGGTTCGCTCGGCCTGGTAGTAGTCGCGTTCGGACACCGAGGAGGTGTACCCGACCGCGCCCATCGAGATCGATTCGGTGATGGCGGCCGCGAATCCGGCCGCCAGCAGGACCGCCTGCGATCCTCCGCCGGCGATGACGCCGAGGACGATGCCCAGGATGTTGACCAGGCCGTCCTGGCCCCCCAGGATCACGTCTCGCAGCCAGTTGACCTGGCGGTGCTGTTCGCGATGGCGGGGCTGGGCGGTGCCGTCGGCATCCGCTGCGGGCCCGGCCTGCGCCAGGGGTGTCAGCGTGGCCTGGCCCTCTGCGTGGTGGTTCATCAGGACCTCACTTCACATCTGCGGTTCGCCGGGCAGCCGGCGGACCTCGAGTAGTTCAAGGCCGAGGGCCTCGATCTGGGCCAGCACGCCGTGCAGCGCGGCCTGGTCCGCGACGGCGCCGCGCAGGAGCGTGTCCCGGCCTTGTATCTCGGCGCGCAGGGCGGGAAACGCGCGGCGCATCCGATCGCCCAGGTGACCGCGGACGCGGATCTCGTAGCCCGCTGCCGCCGGTAGCCGGCCGCGCCGTTCGCCGGTCACTGGTTCACCGCCCGCCCGGACGCCGGGCCGCTGGCGATGCCGGCCATGGCGAACACGGACACGGCGGCCAGCAGGATCGACAGAGCGAGCACGGCCGTGAAAATGCTGGCGAACTGCGTTACCACGCCGACCCCGACCACCGGGATGGCCAGGCCGCAGTACAGCGCCACGAAGTACGCGGAGATGGCGTGGCCGCGCCGCTCCGCCGGGGCCAGACGGCTGGCCGTGGCCAGGCTGCCCGCGAAGATGGCGCCGACGGCGACCCCGGCCACCACCGTCCCGGCCAGGAACAGGGCCATCCCGGCCTGGGCCAGGCCGGTCAGGATCAGCGCGAGCGCGGCCAGGAACAGGCCCAGGCCCGCCAGCACGACCCGGCGGTTATCGAACCGGGACGCGGGGAGCTGGGTGAGGGTCCCCACCGCGAAGATCAGGAACACGACGGCGCCCGCCACGGCGTGGCTCTGCTCGTGCATGACGCTCCCGAGGAACGCGGGCGCCAGCGCCGAGAACAGCCCGAGCAGGGAAAAGGCGGCAAAACCGGCCGCCATGGCGGCGACGAACTCACCCCGGCCCCGCTCCGGGATGCCCAGGCCGGCGAAGCGGAGGGCCGGGCGATGCCGCGGGCTCACCGTCTCGGGGATGGCCAGCAAGCACAGCCCGGCCGCGGCCAGCACCCCGAGGTAGGCCTCGAACACCAAGGTGGTGGGGTGCGGCAGGTACTGCGCGAACAGCCCGGCGACCAGCGGCCCGAGGCCCAGGCCGCCCATATTCGCGGCCGTGGCCACCAGCGAGGCCCGGCGCCCGGCCGCGGCCGGGATCAGCTCGGCCAGCGCGGCGGTCGCCGTCCCGGTCATCAGGCCCGCGGACAGCCCGGATACGACCCGGGCGGCCAGCAGCGCGGCCACGTCGGGGGCCAGGATGAACACCACTGTGCTCAGCGCGCTGGCGCCGAGCGCCACGGCCAGCACCGGCTTGCGCCCGGCCTGATCGGATGACCGGCCCGCCAGCAGCAGGGCGGCCAGCACGCCGGCGGCGTAGACGGCGAAGATCACCGTCACCATGGCCGCGGAGAAATGCCACTGGGCCTGGTAGATGTCATACAGCGGGGTCGGCAAGGTGGTGCCGAGCATGGTGGCGGCCAGCACGAAGGCCAGCAGCCAGAACGCGGCCCGGCGCCGGACGGCGCGCGGCTTCGGCCCGGCGGCTGGCGCCTCGGCTGGCACCTCGGCTGGCGCGCCGGCGGGCCGGTCGTACCGGGCCGCGGTCGTCGATGGCCCGGGCCGCTGATGGGTAATGACGGGATTCATGTCGGGCTCCGGTTTCGCTTCGCCTGTATCGGCACTGGGTCTGTATCGGCACTGGGTCTGTATCAGCTCTGGCCAGCCTCACGCCCGGCGGGGTGAGCGGGCGTCACACGGCCGGGTGATTATTCCTGGAGGCCGGAAACGGAACGACGTAAGGTAAGGGGCGGGCCGGTCAAGGAGGGCGCCGTGAGGCCTGCGAGCTGGACCGGGACCGACGGCGGTCCGTCCGGTCCCGCCGCCCGCGACGGTGTCGTCGCCCGGCCCGGGCTGTTCGAGCTCCTCGACGGAGCAGGGCGGGTGACCGAGATATCGGCACCGGCCGGCAGCGGCAAGACGCTCCTGCTGCGCTCCTGGATCGGCCAGAGCGGCCTGGCGGAGCGTACCGCGTGGGTGCCGGTGCAGGGTGAGGAGCGCGACCCGCAGCGGTTCTGGCTGTCGGTGCTCGGCGCGCTGCGGGACACCGCCGCCGGGTCGAAGCTGGTGCGGCCGCTGACGGCGGCTCCCGATCTGGACGGCTGGGCGGTCGTCGAGCGGCTGCTCACCGATCTGGGCGGCCTGGCGGACCGGGTCTGGCTGGTGATCGACGACGCGCACGAGCTGCGCTCGGCCGAGGCGCTGCGCCAGCTGGAGCTGCTGCTCATGCGCGCGCCCGCGGAGCTGCGGTTCGTGCTTTCCACCCGGCACGATCTCCGGCTGGGCCTGCACCGGCTGCGGCTGGCCGGGGAGCTCACCGAGATCCGCGCGGACGGCCTGCGCTTCACCGAGGCTGACGCGCGGGCCCTGTTCGAGGCGGCCGGGATACCGCTGTCGCCGCAAGCGCTGGCCCGGCTGCATGACCGGACCGAAGGCTGGGCGGCGGGCCTGCGGCTGGCCGCGCTGTCCCTGGCCGGGCATCCCGAGCCGGATCGCTTCGCGGCCGAGTTCTCCGGCAGTGAGCGCACGGTCGCGGAGTACCTGATGGCCGAGGTGCTGGAGCGGCAGCCCGAGCCGGCCCGGCGGCTGCTGTTGCGGACCTCGGTGCTGGACCGGGTGAACGGCGAACTGGCCGACCTGCTGACCGGAGGTTCGGGCGGGGAGCGGGTCTTGCAGGAGCTCGAGCAGGCCAACGCGTTCGTCGTCGCGCTGGATGCGCGGCGGTCCTGGTTCCGCTATCACCAGCTGTTCGCCGAGCTCCTGCAGCTGGAGCTGCGGGGCAGCGCGCCGTCCGAACTGCCCGCGCTGCACGCCGCCGCGGCCGGCTGGTACGCGGCGCACGGCTTCGCGCTGGAGGGGGTCCGGCACGCGATTGCCGCGCAGAACTGGGACCTGGCCGGCCGCCTGCTCTCGGACGACTGGCTCGGCCTCGGGCTCAAGGGGCTGGGCGCCACCGCGCACGAACTCCTGGCCGCGTTCCCGGCCGGCGTGATCGCGCGGGATCCGGAACTGGCCGCGCGGATGGCCGGCGACGAAATGGCCCGCGGATCGCTGGCGGCGGCCGAACGGTTCCTGGCTCTCGCCGCCCGGGCCCTGGACTCGGTGCCCCCCGGCCGGCGCGCCCGCGCGCAGCTGGTCGTCACCGTCATGCGCATGCGGTTCGCCCGCCAGCGCGGCGACCTCCCGGCCGTGGCCGAGCACGCCCAGCGGCTGCTGACCCCCGCCGAAGCCCCCGCCGAGGCCGCCGAAGCCATCGCCGCCGCCGAAGCCGCCGAGGCCGCCGACCCGGCGGAGCTGGGACCCGGTGAGGATCTGCGCGCGGCGGCGCTGATCGACCTGGGTATCGCCGAGGCCTGGACGGCCCGGTTCGACGAGGCGGAGCGGCATCTCGACCAGGGCGTCAGCCTGGCGCGCCGGATCGGGCGGCCGTTCCTGGAGGTCACCGGCCTGGCGCACTGGGCGCAGCTGGCCAGCTGGCGGTCCTTCCCGCTCGGGGCGCAGCGCGCCACGCAGGCCATCGAGCTGGCCGGCCGGCACGGCTGGACCGATGAGCCGGTCGCCGGGATCGCCTACCTGGCCCTCGGCATGACGCTGGTCACGCAGGGCCGGCTCGAGGAGGGGGATCGGTCGCTCGAGCAGGCCGAGCGCACGCTGCGGGCCGAGGCCGAGCCGGCCGCCGGGATGCGGCTCCGCTACGCTCGCGGGCTGCTGGAGCTGATCACCGGCCGCCCGGAGGCGGCGCTGACCGCGTTCCGCGCGGCCGAGCGGCTGGCCGGGCTGCTCGTCACCGAGCACACCCTGGCCATCCGGCTGCGATCGCACCTGCTGCAGACGCTCGCGCGGCTGGGCGACACGCAGCGCGTCGAACAGGCCCTCGCCGAGCTGGGCGGACCAGAGCGCGACAGCGGGCAGATGCGCAATGCGGCGGCGGTCCTCCGGCTCGCCCAGGGCGATCCGGCCGCCGCGGCGGCCGAGCTCGCCCCGGTCGTTGACGGCTCTGTGCCCCTGCCCAACGCCCATCTCTGGGACGTTCAGGCGTTCCTGCTCGAGGCGATCGCCCGCGACGCGCTCGGCGCCGCGGGCGCCGCCCGGCGCGCCCTGGAGCGTGCCCTCGATCTCGCCCAGCCCCAAGGCCTGCTCTTCCCGTTCCTGCTCGACCCCGCCCCGGGCCTGCTCGAGCGCCACCGTCGGCTGGGCACGGCGCACGCCACCCTGATCGGCGAGATCCAGACTGTCCTGGCCGGCCAGGAACCCGCATCGCCCGGTGAACCACGCGGCGAACCGCCGGGTGAACCGCCGCGGCTGCGCGAACCGCTCAGCCACGCGGAGACCCGCGTGCTGCGCTACCTGCCGACCAAGCTGTCCGTGCCGGAGATCGCCGACCAGCTCTACCTGTCGGTCAACACCGTCAAGACCCACATGCGCCACCTGTACGACAAGCTCGGCGTGCACCGGCGCCACGAGGCCGTGGAGCGGGCTCGCGTCCTCGGCCTGCTCGCCCCCAGCGGGTGAGCGGCGCGAATCACCCGGCCGTGTGACGCCCGCTCACCCGGCCGGGGGCGAACCTGGGGACCATGACCACTCAGCACGAAACGCAGCAGATCGCGTTCCTCGGCACCGGGCGCATGGGCGCCCCGATGGCCGCCAACCTGGCCCGGGCCGGCTTCGCCGTCCGGGCCTGGGACCGCACCGCCAGCCACGCCGCGGCCCTGACGGACCAGGGCGTGACCGTGGCGGCCAGCCCGGCCGAAGCCGTCCGGGGCGCTGGCCTGCTCATCACCATGCTGGCCGACGGGCCCGCCACCGAGCAGGCCTGGGACGGACCGGACGGGCTGGCGGCCGCGGGCCCCGGCCTGATCTGGATCCAGATGGCCACCGTCGGGATCGACTGGACGGAGCGGCTGGCCAACACCGCGGCCCGGTACGGGGTGCACTTCTTCGACGCCCCGGTCTCCGGCAGTCAGGGACCGGCTCAGGCCGGCCAGCTGACCATCCTGGCCAGCGGGCCGCCGTGGATGGCCGAAACCGTCGCCCCGGTGTTCGCCGCGCTCGGCCGGGCCACCGCCTGGCTGGGCCCGGCCGGCCAGGGCACCCGGGCCAAGCTGGTCCTCAACAACTGGCTCGCCGACCTCACCGAGACCACCGCGGAAACTCTTGCCTTCGCCGGCCGGCTCGGCCTGGATCCCGGCGAGATCGTCGACCTCCTGGACTCGACGCCGCTCGGCTCGCCGTACGCGGTGCAGAAGGCCCGCGCCATGCTCGGCGGCGACTTCACCCCGGCCTTCGCGCTCAAGCACGCGCTCAAGGACGCCGATCTCGCCGCGCAGGCCGCGCGGGACAGCGGCGCCGAGCTCACCCTCACCACCGCGCTGCTGCCCCGCTGGCGCCGCGCCGCCGCCGGCGGCCACGCCGATGACGACCTGGCCGCCATCTACACCACGCCGTGACCGGGCGGATCCGAGCCTCGAAACCACACCGTGACCGGGCGGTTCCCCGAATTTGACGCGCTGGTAGCTGGGCCTGTCCCTGGCGTCCACGTCCCGTTCACCCGACTTCTCTACCTTCGCGCCATGAGCGAATCGGGCCCAGGCGGGTCAGACGGCAAAGCCGGATTTACCCGGCGCAGGTTCATCATCGGGACCGTCGGGGTGAGCGCCGCGGCGGCCCTGGGCGGGACGGTCGTCCGCGCGCCGCGGGCGGTGGCCAGCAGCCCACCCAGCGGGCCGCCGACCACCACGCTGCCGCTGCCCACCACCACCGAACCGGAACAGCTGCTGCTGACCTGGGGCAGCGACCCGGCCCGGGAAGTCACGGTGTCCTGGAGCGCCCCCGGCACGGTGCCGCAGCCCGCGCCGACCCTGGCCGTGTCGGCCCAGCCGATCACGGCCGGCCACCCCGGCCGCCTGATCAAGCTGCCCGACCCGATGCCGCTCGACGTGACGCGCCGGTACCAGGAAGCCGCTTCGGTCAGCTTCACCGACGGGCTGAACGGCCAGACCACGTACTTCTACCACGTCCAGCTCACCAACCTCGAGCCCGGGACGCGGTATTACTACCAGGTCAGCGACGGGGCGGCCACGCCGTCCACCGCGGGCGCCTCGTTCCTGACCGCGCCGTGGGGCCGCGCGAAGTTCCGGTTCTCCAGCTTCGGCGACCTGGCCACTCCCTCCTGGGACCTGAACACGTCGGGAAACATCTGGCACGAGTCCTGCGACAACTCCTGGTACGCGGTGACCGCGATCGAGGACCCGGGCGACGGCGCGGGCGCCCCGCTGTTCCACCTGCTCAACGGCGACCTGTGCTACGCCAACCTGGACGTCGACAATGCGCCGGGCGTCTGGCGGGACTTCGGCAACAACATCGGCCGGTCCGCGGCCCACCGGCCGTGGATGCCGGCCCTGGGCAACCACGAGTGCGAGTTCGGCGTCGACACGAGATCCGGCCACCCCGGTGCCGCGCCCGGCGGGATCGCGGCGCAGGGCGCGGCGGGGAACTACTGGAACGGCCCGTACGGCTTCGGGCACTACCTGAGCCGGTTCCTGCTGCCGGACAACGGCGTGACCAACTGGGACGGCAACCGGCTGCGCGGAAACTTCTACGCCTTCCAGGTCGGCACCGTGAAGTTCGTCTCGCTCGACGCCGACGACGTCATCTACCAGGACGGTGCCGCCAACTACGTGATAGACACGGCGAACACCGCACCGGAGACCACCACCACCGGCGCCGAGATACCGAACGGCACCACCACCTACACCCGCTTCTACACCGGGGGCCTCACGGCGGACCCGGGGAACGACTCGCTGGTGCCCGACCTCGGCGGACGCACCCCCAACCTGCAGACCCTGTGGCTCCAGGCGACTCTCGCGCGGGCGCGCCGCGACCCTTCCGTCGACATGATCGTGGTCTTCATGCACCAGTGCGCGATGTCCACCTCGGTCCCGGGCAACGGCTCCGACCTCGGCATCCGCCAGGCCTGGCTGCCGCTGTTCGACAAATACGAGGTCGACCTGGTGCTGTCGGGCCACGAGCACGACTACGAGCGCACCTATCCGGTCCGCGGCTACGACGACGGCGAGCTGGGCACCGTGGTCGCCCCCAACCCGGGCCAGACCGCGGGCCAGGCCGTCAACACCCGGCGCCCGTCGGTCGTGACCACCGAGCCCGTCGAGTACCAGGGCACCCCGGCGTGGAACACCTCCGAGGGGACGGTCTACCTGGTCCTGGGCGGCGGCGGCACCAACGGGCCGACCAACAAATACGGCACCGACACCGCGGACGACAAGCCCCAGGCCAAGGTCATCACCACCCGGAACGCCGTCGTCGGCTCGGCGGCGACCGGATTCTCCAAGAACGGAGCCGACTCGGTCGAGGACGCGCCCTGGTCCGCGGCCATCAATCCAACCGACGCCTACGGCTACTCGATCTTCGACGTCGACCCCGGCCGACGTCCGGGGGAGACTACGATCACCTTTCAGTACTTCGCGATCCCAGCGGTGACCAACGAGGCGGGCTCCGCGCACGACGGCACCACCACGCTGCCGACCAAGCCCACCGAGAAGTTCGTGTTCGGCCGCCGGGTGGGCCGGTGACGCGATGACCGGCTCCCGCCCGCCGGGCGCGACACACCCTCGTGACACGATCGGCTTAGCCAGGCATTGCGCCGACCACAGGTTTCGGCCGGCGGGCCGGGGCACGCAAGCAGGCCTACCGGACACCGGCAGCAGGAGGAGACCGTCATGACCGTGCAGACTCTGGACGAAGTCCGCGAACTCGCCGCGCAGCTACGGGTCGATTCGATCCGGAGCAGCACCTCGGCCGGGTCCGGCCACCCGACCTCGAGCATGTCGGCCGCCGACCTGATGGCGGTGCTGATGGCCCGCCACCTCCGGTACGACTGGCAGCGCCCGGACGACCCGGCCAACGACCACCTGATCTTTTCCAAGGGGCACGCGTCCCCGCTGCTGTACTCGATGTTCAAGGCGGCCGGGGTGGTCTCCGACGAAGAGCTGATGACCGGGTACCGCCGGTTCGGCTCCCGGCTGGAAGGCCACCCCACGCCGGTGCTGCCGTGGGTCGACGTGGCCACCGGCTCGCTCGGCCAGGGGCTGCCGGACGGGGTCGGCGTCGCGCTGGCCGGCCGGTACCTCGATGAGCTCCCGTACCGCGTGTGGGTGCTGTGCGGGGACAGCGAAACCGCCGAAGGCTCGATCTGGGAGGCGCTGGACAAGGCCTCCTACTACGGGCTGCGGAACCTGACCGCGATCATCGACGTGAACCGCCTCGGCCAGCGCGGCCCGACCGAACTGGGCTGGGACACCGACGCGTACGTCAAGCGGGCCGAAGCGTTCGGCTGCCACGCCCTGGCCATCGACGGGCACGACCTGGCCGAGATCGACCGCGCGTTCACCCGGGCGGCCGAGGCGGACCAGCCCACGGTGATCGTGGCCCGCACCCGCAAGGGCCGCGGCTTCGATGAGATAGAGGACCGCGAAGGCTGGCACGGCCGGGCGCTGCCCGAGCCGATGGCGCAGCGGGCCATCGTCGAGCTGGGCGGCGAGCGTCACCTCACCGTCACCGGGCTGCTACCCGAGTCCGGATCGCCCCGCGCCTGGCCCGACGGCGAGGTGAGCCTGCCCCGCTACGAGCTCGGCGACAAGGTCGCCACCCGGCTGGCCTTCGGCCAGGCCCTGGCCGCGGTCGGCGCCCGGGGCACCGTGGTGGCCCTGGACGGCGAGGTGGGCAACTCCACCCACCTGGAGGAATTTTCCAAGGCTTATCCCGAGCGCTACTTCGAGATCTTCATCGCCGAGCAGCAGCTCGTCGCCACCGCGGTCGGCCTGTCCGTCCGCGGGTACATCCCGTTCGCCGCGACGTTCGCCGCGTTCTTCACCCGGGCCTACGACTTCATCCGGATGTCGGCCATCTCCCAGGCCGACATCCGGCTGTGCGGCTCGCACGCGGGCGTCGAGATCGGCGCGGACGGCCCGTCCCAGATGGCCCTGGAAGACCTGGCCATGATGCGGGCCGTGCACGGCTCCACGGTGCTGTATCCCAGCGACGCGACCGCCGCGGCGTACCTGACCAACGAGATGGCCGAACGGCCCGGCATCGTCTACATGCGCACCACCCGCGGGGCGTATCCCGTGCTGTACGGGCCGGATGAGAGGTTCCCGGTCGGCGGCTCGAAGGTCGTGCGCTCCAGCGGGGAGGACCAGGTGACGCTGATCGGCGCCGGCGTGACCCTGCACAACTGCCTGGCCGCCGCCGACGAGCTCGCCGCGGACGGCATCCACGCCCGCGTCCTGGATCTGTACTCGGTCAAGCCGATCGACACCCAGGCCCTGCTGGACGCCGCGGCCGCGACCGGGGACCGGCTGGTCGTGGCCGAGGACCACTACCCGGCCGGCGGCCTCGGCAGCGCCGTCCTGGACGCGCTCAGCGAGGCGGGCCACCCGGCCCGCATCGTCCACCTGGCCGTCCGTGACCTGCCCGGCTCCGGGACCCCCGACGAGCTGATGACCGCGGCCGGGATCTCGGCCGGCCAGATCGCCGCGGCCGCCCGCCAGGCGGTCGGGCCCGCCGGGGACTGACCCGTGACGCGACCGTTCACGCAGGTCGATGTGTTCACCACCACCCCGTACCGGGGCAACCCGGTGGCCGTGGTCCTCGACGGGGCGGGCCTGACGGCCGCGCAGATGCAGCGGTTCGCGAACTGGATGAACCTGTCGGAGACCACGTTCGTGCTGCCGCCCGCGGACCCCGGCGCGGATTACCGGGTGCGGATCTTCACCCCGGCTACCGAGCTGCCCTTCGCCGGGCATCCGACCCTGGGCACCTGCCACGCGTGGCTGGGCGCGGGCGGCACGCCCCGAGCGGGCGGCGTGATCGTGCAGGAATGCCAGGCGGGCCTGGTGCGGGTGCGGCGCAGCGCGGACGGGCTGGCCTTCGCGGCGCCGCCGGTGCTGCGGGACGGCCCGCTCGCGGCGGACCTGCTGGCGCAGGTGGCGTCGGCGCTGCGGATCGACCGGTCCGCCATCGTGGACGCGTCCTGGGCGGACAACGGCCCGGGCTGGATCGCGGTGCTGCTGGACAGCGCCGAGGCGGTCCTGGCCGTCAAGCCCGGTGACACCGACCTCAACCTGGGCCTGGCCGGGCCCTACCCGGCCGGGTCGCCGGCCGCGTTCGAAGTCCGGGCGTTCTTCACCAAGGACGGGGGCATCGCCGAGGATCCGGTCACCGGGAGCTTCAACGCCTCGCTGGCGGCGTGGCTGCTGCGCACCGGCCGGGCCGCCGCGCCGTACGTGGCCAGCCAGGGCACGGCGCTGGGCCGGGCCGGCCGGGTCGGCATCTCCCGCGACGACGACGGCACGATCTGGGTCGCCGGCGGCACCGTCACCTGCGTGTCAGGCCAGGTCGACCTGTAGCGAGATCACGCCAGCCGACGATGACCGGCCACCCCTCAGGCCCGAGGCTGGCGCGACACGCCGCCCTTAGACTACGTAACGTAAAGAACAGTAACTAATTGTCATGTTAGTAATGCCTGCTCCAAGGGATGACCGGCCTGGTGATCGGGGTGTGGATGCCTCGCTGCCGGCCTTGCCTTCCGGCACGATCGGCCACGCCGTGCCCTGACCGCGGCGCCCGCGGCGGCTGAAGGCTGCTCCGCCGCCCCTGGAACACCGAGCTGGCCACCGTGGACAATCTCGCAGACGAGCTACACGGCCACGACTTAGGCAGCGACCACCGCTCCGACGGGACCGTGGGACCAACCCTGGGCCATGTTCGCCGTCAGGGTAGCCGCGATCCCCAGCCTGAGCAGCCAGCGAGCCAGGGAGGGTACCGGCACGCGGAGCCGTGCCGCGTACAGCACCACCATCGAGCTGGCGTAGACGAGGCCGTCGATTGTGGTGGGCTCTAGCCGGGCGGTGATCCCGGTTTCGCCGTGTGCCCGGACGACAGCGTAGGCGTGCCGGTAGGAGACATACGCCGCGATGACCGCAACGGCGAGCACGGCTACGGCGGTGGAACGGACGCCGGTGGCCAGGAGACCGCGGAGTAGTCACCGGCCGCGAGCAGCATCGCCCGCGGCTTGCCATAGGGGTTGGCGGCAGCGTGGGCGGCCAGCTCAATCACGGCCATGGTCTGGGCCTTGGCGGCCGAGGCTCGCTGATGCCTTCGAGGATGAAATACCAGGCGTCCGCGTCGGCCAAGGTGCCCGGGACCGTCCAGGTCGCCCGACTCCGGGCCGTCGGCCCAGGCGGGATCGGCGGATCATGCTTGCGCCCGGGGGCGAGGTCGAAGTATGCCGGTCAGCGCCGTTGCTGGGCGAGGAAGAGGCTATGCGCTCCTTTCAAGATTCGAGGACGGCAGATAGACGTTGCGTCCCGCCCGCGGTGCGGCTATAGGGAGACGCGGTGAAAATTTACGTCTTGCCAGTGGGGGTGGCGGGATGGCTGCCGTTGTCGATGGCGCGGCGGACGCGGGTGAGCAGGGTGGCCTCGGTGAATGGTTTTTCCAGGAGGTCGATCTGGTTGGCGAAGGCGCCGTGGGTGTCCAGGATCGGCTGGGCGTATCCGGACATGTACAGGACGGGGAGGGCTGGTCGGATGGGGTGTACCTGGCTGGCCACGTCGGTGCCGAGCATCTCGGGCATGACTACGTCGGTGAGCAGCAGATCGATGGGCTGGCTGGTGTCACTGGCGATGGCGGGTGCGTCTGCGGCTGTGCGGGCGGCGCGGACCTGGTAGCCGTTGCGGGTCAGGATGCGGCTGGCCAGTTCTTGCAGGCTGGTTTCGTCTTCGACGAGCAGGATGGTTTCGCCGCGGCCGCGGGGGGCCGCGCCGGACCGCGCCTGGGGTCTGGCCGGTTCCTTGCTGGTGGCGGGGAGCAGGCCGGTGACGGTGGTGCCCAGACCGGGCTCGGAGTAGATCTGGGCGTAGCCGCCGGCTCCGGTGATGATGCCGTAGAACGTGGCGAGGCCGAGCCCGGTGCCCTTGCCCTTGGCCTTGGTGGTGAAGAACGGCTCGAACACGCGGGCGAGTACCTCGGGGGGCATGCCGGCGCCGGTGTCTGAGACCCGCAGCCGGGCGTAACGGCCTGGCTGCAGGCCGGGCCGGCCCTCGGCGTAGACCTCGTCCACGGTGATGTTCGCGGTGTCGATGGTCAGAGTGCCGCCGCCGGGCATCGCGTCGCGGGCGTTGACCGCAAGGTTGACCAAGACCTGCTCGAGCTGGCCGGAGTCCGCCTTGACCGGCCACAGGCCGTCGGCGGCTGCGGTATTCAGGGTAATGTGCTCGCCGAGGGTGCGGCGCAGCAGCTGCTCCAGGCCGGCGATGATCTCGTTGAGGCTGAGCGCTTCGCGGTGCACGACGTCGCTGCGGGCGAAGATCAGCAGCTGGCGGGTGAGCCGTATCGCCCGCTGCGCCGCGCCGCGGACCTGCTCGACGTCGCCGAGCACGCTTTCCAGCCGCGCGTCCTGGGCTGCGAGGCCGGCGACCTCCTCGGCGACCATATCGGAAAACCCGCCGATCACGTTCAGCAGGTTATTGAAGTCATGCGCGATCCCGCCGACCAGCTGACCCAGGCTCTCCATCCGCTCGGCGTGCCGCAGCCGGTCCTGCGCTGCGGCCCGCTCCGCATCAGCGCGCACCACGTCGCCCATCAGCCGGGCGTTATAGATGGCCTGGGCGCCCCGCTCAGCCAGGTCGGCGCAGAGCCGAAGGTCGGTTTCGCCGTACGGTTCCTCAGTCACATCACGGAAGACAACGAGCACGCCGAGTGCCGTGCCCGCGGCGATCAGCGGCGCAATGATCAAACTGCTTAGTTCAGCGCGGGCAGCTATATAGCCCCGGTCGTCCGTTAGCCCGGAGTCGGCGAAATCGAACCGTGCCATCAAGATCGCCTCACCGGTTCCCAGCGCTCTCCCGGAGAACGACCCGGATACGGACGCCGGCCGCCCGTGCACGGAATCTTTGAACGCCTGCGCACGGAGGGCATCGTTGTGGTGCGTCGCGGTGGGCAGCAGGAACTCGCCCGACTCATCGAGCAGGCGTATCTGACAGCAGTCCCCCAGGGCCTGCGCGGTCTTGGTGGCCACCTGGTCGAGGACTACGTCCAGGTCCAGGCTCGAGCCGAATACCTTGCCGGCCTCGGCGATCATCGTGAGCCGCCGGCGCTCAGCGGCGGCCAGCGCCAGCGCCTCGCCCAGTGCCTGCTGATCGGTGCCGTGGCCGGGCAGGCGCGATAGCCACAAGGTTCCGGTACCGTGCTCTAGCGGCACTCGCAGTCCGGTCGCCTGGATCAGGAACTCCGAACCATCCTGCCGCTGGTAGAGCAGCGAGCCGGACCACTTGCCCGCCGCGGTGATCGCGGCGATGACCGGGGCCAGGCTTTCCCGGGCCAGGCCGGTCACGGTGTGCGGCTGGCCTGCGACGTCGGTGACCGACTGCCCCAGCGCCTGTGTAGCGGGCACGCCGAACAGATCGGCAGCCGCGCCGTTCCAGGACATGATCTTCTGGTTCTCATCGACAAGGACCACCGAGAGCCCGGGCACGTCAGAGATCAGGGCGATGTCAACCGGGTACCCGCTCCCCCCGGTGATCATGATCCCGGTCTCGGACATGTCCGGTCACCGGACCCCGTGGAGCCTTGCCAGCCTGGTCAACGACTTCCACCATCCTGTGCAGATGAGGACCTCGCGGGTGCGATGGCATGTTCCCTCGGCTCCGGCCGTGGCGCCCGGGGGCGCCGTGCAGGGGCCGCGTCCACAATCCCGTACCACGACTGTATCATAAAGTGATCATTCGATTACTTTAGGTAAGTACGAGGGAATTACCGCGGCAAATTTATGTCAAGCAAGGCAAGCCCGTCGATCTCGTCGACATCAGGCCCACGTCTTAACGACACGGCATTGCTCCCGCCGCCGACACGGCGCGCTCGCCTTCGCTCCGGCTGGCGCTCCCGCTACGGCGGCCCCAGCGCCGGTCGGCTGGCGCGAAATGCGTAAAACCCTGGGTCCTGTGACATACAGCAAGCTCATCTTTACAGGTGGGCGTCCCTGGCCCCGCTGCGAGATTGTCCAGGGCCGGGCAGCACCCCTCAAGTCCGTCTGTGGCCGCAGGACAACCGCACCTGTCGAGCTGCCTGGTGGGCGTATACGCGAAGACGGCCTTAACTGAACCTGCCCGGCCGAGGAGATGGCAGCGATCGGGAGCGGGGACAGCTGTGGCCGGGAGCCCCGACAACAAGGGGCACACCGGACGGATGTAACGTATAGTGAGCAGTGGACTACTTTTGGTCATGGCCGGGGGGTACCGGATGAGATCACGTCAAGCGCATTCAGCGCCGCCCGGGGCGGACCAGCCGCGCGGGTTCCGGCGGTGGTGGCTCGACCGGTCCTTGCGGGCGAAGGGCTGGATCGTGATTGCGGTGCCGCTGATCGCCCTGTTGGGCACGACCTTGGCGAATCTGCTGCTCCAGCAGAGTGAGAGCAATGAACGCAACGTCAGCACAGCCGCCCGTACCCTGGCCAGCGCGGCCAGCCAGGTTCTCGCCGACTCGGTGAACGCGGAAACGGGTATCCGCGGCTACGCCACGACCCTTGACCCGCTCTTCCTGGCCCCTTACAACCTGACGCTGACGCGGATCAGCGCGGAGCGCACGTCGTTGCGGGAAGCGGGTGTCGTAGAAGGTGCCGGCCGCCAGCAGCAGGCGGTGGACGCTACCACGGGCAAGGTGCTGCTCGAGCTAGCGCAGCTACGCTCGGCTATCGGCCGCGGCATCTCAGCCGGGAACCTCCGTCTGGCGCTGGAGAACGACAAGATGACCATGGACCTGCTGCGCCGTCAGGTCGCCGATCTCGCCGCCGGTCCCACCGCCGTGGTTGCCGTCCAGCACAGTAAGCTCACCGCGCTGCAGACGAGGATTGAACTGCTCGACATCGCCGGTCTCGCGCTGGGGCTGCTGGCCGGGCTGGCCGGCGTCGCGCTGTTTACCTCCGGCATCGCCCGCCGGGTCGCGGTAAAGGCGGCGAACGCGCGACGGCTGGGCGAAGGACAGCCGCTCGAGCCAACCGCCCATGCGGGTGACGAAATCGGCCAGCTGGGCGAGTCGCTCTTCCGGGCCGAGGAGCTGCTGGCCAGCCGGGCTGTGGAGCTGACGGCGGCCAGGGATGTGGCCGTGAAGGCCACCCAGGCGAAGAACACGTTCCTGTCGAGTACGAGCCACGAGCTGCGAACCCCGCTGAACTCCATCCTCGGCTTCGCGCAGCTCCTCCAGATGTCCGGTCTCAGCGGCGAAGACAGTGACGGCGTCGAACGAATACTCCTGGCCGGGCACCATCTGCTCGCGCTCATCAACGAGCTCATCGACATCGCCCGGATCGAATCGGGCGACCTGAGCCTTTCCCTGGAGCCGGTCCTGGTCCATGCGGTCATCGAGGAGATCAGCCAGCTGATGGCCCCGATCGCCGCCGAACGCTCAATCCGGATCATCCAGCACGGCGCCCGCCCGGCCCTGGCGGTCCGGGCCGACCGGCAGCGGCTCTCCCAGGTCTTGGTCAATCTGATCTCCAATGCCGTCAAGTACAACCACCGGGACGGCACCATTACGATCTCCAGCCAGGAAGAGGACCCCGGGCAGGCCGGCATCGTGGTCGCCGACACCGGACCGGGCATCTCGCCAGAGAACATCGAGCGCATTTTCATCCCCTTCGAGCGCCTCGGCGCCGAACAGACCACGGTCGAGGGCACCGGGATCGGGCTACCCCTGGCCAGAGCCCTCACCGCCGCCATGGGCGGCCAGCTGACCGCATCGAGCGTCCTCGGCCAGGGCGCGGCGTTCACCGTCAGCCTCCCCCGCGCCCCGGACCTGGTCCACGTCCCGGCCCCCGCCCTCGAGCCAGCCGCACGGCCGGCCAGGCCGCACGCCCACACCGGAGCCGGCATCAGCATTCTCCACATCGAGGACAACCCGGCGAACGTTGAGGTGGTATCCCGGTTCCTGAGGGGCAGGCCGAATACCAGGCTAAGGTCCGAGGCATCTGGCCGGGCCGGCATCGAATACGCCGTCCAGGACCTGCCCGACCTCATCCTGCTCGACCTGCACCTGCCTGACCTGCACGGAGACCAGGTACTCAGCGCCCTCAAGGCCGAACCGGCCACCGCCGCCATCCCCGTGGTGGTCCTTTCCGCCGACGCCTCCCCCGGCGTCATCCGCCGCCTGCTCGCCGGCGGCGCGCTCGCCTACCTCACCAAGCCCATCGAGCTCGCCGAACTCGGCGAACTGCTCGACACCTTCGCCGCCGCCAAAAGCTCATGACCGGCAGCGCTGACGACCGTCCGGATCCTGCCAGCATGAGCGGCCCAGGCGTCGAGCTCTCTGCCAAGGGCCTTGTCCAGGAGCCTGCGGACAGAGGCCCAGGGAACCACGCCGTACTGTACATCGAGGACAACGAGGAAAACATCGCCTTGGTTGAAGCTCTGCTCAGGCGCCGCCCTCACATTGAGCTGCATCTGGCCATGAACGGCCGTGACGGCGTCCAGGCCGCCATCGACAAACGGCCGGGCCTCATCCTGCTGGACAACCGCCTCCCCGACGCGACCGGCGGCGAAATCCTGCGAGAGCTCGCCTCCACGGCGGCCACGGCGGGGACCCCCGTGGTCGTCCTCAGCGGCGACTCCGACGAGATCATCGATGAGCTGCTCGCCAACGGAGCCGCTGAATCTGTCGCGAAACCGTTCGATATTCACCAGTTCATGGCCATAATCGACCGCTACCTTCCCGGCAACCCGGAACGCAGATAACGGGCACCAGCGCGCACGCTTCCCCACCCTGGTAAGTCGGCCCCATCGAGCAGCAGGGCAAAGCGCAGTTTTCCCTTGCTCGCCGCGCGGGCTGACCGGTCACCATGCGGCCACCATCTTCCGGCTCCTGGCGCTGCGACCGGGCGGCGAGCGTCGTTCGACGCCTCCTGCCCGCCGGGCGCCCGGCCGCCGCCGCACCGCCCAGCGCATGCAGGCAGGCAGGCAGGCAGGCAGGCACCAGCACCCGGCGCCCGGTGGAGCCACGAACCTGCCCGCGTTCCCGGCCCAAACCTGCCCCTATTCAACCGTGATTACATAGGGAAGCATTCTGATTACCTATCGTTGGAAGGCCAGAGTGGGATCGCCGGCACCGCTCACGCCCGGCGCACTCGCGGTCTCGCAAACTCCGTCCGAAACTGACCCGGATACGACCGTGACTTTCTCGGTGACCGTGGGCGCCCGGACAATGACCGCTCCCGGCACCGTGAACCTGGGCACCGGAAACCCGGGCACCACCATCTCCGCGGCCCTGGGAGACGTCGTCGTGACCGACGCCACGGCCAGCCTTGCCGCCCCTGGACCGCGACCGCCTCCTCGACCAACTGGGCCCTCACCGGCGGCGGCGGCTCGGCGGCTGAGACCATCCCGGCCGGCGATGTCACTTATGACCCCGGCGACGTCAGCCACACAGGGACCATCACCGTGACCCTGCACACCATTCGGCTGTCCGGTACGGCGCAGCCCGTCGTGGCCGGAACCGCCGGGGTCGGCAACAACACCGCCACGTGGAACCCGGACATCGAGGTGGCGGTTCCCGCGGCCGCGGTCGGCGGCGCCTACTCCGCGACGCTCACCCAGTCCGTGTCCTAGCCCCGCAGTCGCAGCATCCCGGCCGGCCCGGCCCGTGCCCCCCGCGGTGGCACGGGCACAATTCACACCAGTAACCGGGGGGAACGTGCGCCGCTCGATCAACGTCATCATGCTCACGCTGGCTGGCGGGATCTTGAGCCCGGCGGCCAGCGCCATGGCCTCGACCCAGCTTCCGGCCGCGCCGCAGCCGCAGGGGTTCGGCGTCCGGCTCGTCGATGTACCCCTCTCGGAGGCGAACGATCCGCGCGCCCTGCACTACATCGTCGACTACCTGCCGAACGGAACGGTCATCCACCGCAGGATCCTGGGCCGGTCGTCGTCCTGGACCCGGGTGCACACCACCCCGGTCGCCTCGGCCACGTCGACCCGGCCCCAGGTCCGCTTGTAGTCCTCGTCTTGGATCTCTTGCGGCTGCTCCCATGCAGCTCGCCTCCGGTATGCCTCGTGCCTGCAGGAAAGGGCGGGCTGCCCGCGGGGCCCGGTCGGAAGCGAGAAACTGACCGGTGTGCTCGTGGCGACAATTCGCGACCAGTCAGGGTCGAGGCCCCGGCGCCAGGCTAGATGACGGCATCAAGTGCCAGGAAAGCCCCGGCTTCGGTGGACGGGCAGCCCGCCCCCAAGCATCCCGCCCTCCGCCCCTTCCGGTCACCGCGATCGCTTCCAGGGCCACAGCGCGGCAGCGAACCCAGCCACGCTGAACCCGCACCGAACCAAATTTTCACACCCTCGCAGCCGCCTGACCTGGGAAGAAAAGGCTGACCGGAAAATACGACCTTTAGCGGGCAGGCGACATGGGCCGACTCCGGTCACCGGCGCGGCTCCCACCATGATTGCAGAACGTGATTCATAGTTACCTATTGTTACGCCAGTATGGTGCCTGCTCTGAGTGGGATGACCTGCCTGGTGAGGGGGGAACGGTGCCTAAGCCGGTTTTCATGCTCACGGACGGTGTCGGCGCTCGCGTCGGCGCAAGGCCGTTCCGCCCTGGAGCGCTGAGCTGGCAACCCTGAACAAGAGGCGAGGAATGGTCTTCTCCCGGCTAGCCCGGCGGATAGTGTCACCGGCCGCGGCCGTGCTCCTGGTGATCAGCATGGTCACCGTCGGGATAGTCGCGCCCGCGCCGAGCGCGTCCGCGGCGGGGACCGTCTTGTTCAACCAGCCCTTCCACGACAACACCGTGGACGGCCCGGTGGGATCGGTGTCTCTTCCGGCGCCGGGGGCCGGCGGCAGTAACTTTGCGTGCCTGACCGCCGTGGGTAACGCGACCAAGAACCCGCTCGCCAGCTGCGCCGCCCCGACCGATACGCAGGGCTCGGGCACGCTCCGCTTCACCCAGGCGGTGACCGGTGAAGAGGGCGGCGTGTTCGCCAGCACCAGCGTCCCTACCTCCCAGGGCCTGGACGTGACCTTCAATTCCTACCAGTACGGGGGCACCGGGGCGGACGGCTTGGCGTTCGTGCTGGCCGCCGTCAACCCAGCCAACCCGGTCATCCCCTCGGTCATGGGGCAGTCCGGCGGCGCCCTCGGCTATTCCGCGCAGAGCTCCAACAACAACGGCCTGAGCTACGGCTACCTGGGCGTCGGCTTTGACGCCTACGGCAACTTCAGCGCCAAGTACGAGGGAACCGGCTGCACCGACCCGGCCAACATCGCGCAGCGAATGCCCGGCCAGGTCGTCGTGCGCGGCCCGGGTAACCTCACGGCCGGCTACTGCGCCCTGCAGAGCACCGCGGCGACGGCGACCTCGCCGGCCCTGACCCTGCGGGCCTCGACCCGCGCCGCATCCCTGGTACCGGTCGAAGTGGTCTTCAACCCGACCTCCTCGCCGGTGACGACGGCCTCCGGGCTGGCGGTACCGGCCGGTGACTACGACGTCACGTTCACCCCGGTGGGCGGCACGGCCAGGAGCCTGGCCGGCGCCCTGCCGGTGGTCCCGTCCGGGCTTTACCCCGCGAGCTGGGTCAGCTCCAGCGGGATACCGAAGCAGCTGGTGTTCGGCTGGGTCGCGTCCACCGGCTCGATCACCGACTACCACGAGATCAACAATGTGGTCGTGACCAGCATCAACCCGGTCCCGCAGCTGGCCGTCTCGCAGACGAGCTACGCGGCGTCGACCCTGTCGCCGGGCAGCCCGGTCACCTATACGGTCGCGGCCAGCTCCTCAGGCGCGGCGGAGAACCAGCCGGTGACGGTGACCGAGACCCTGCCGGCCGGGGTGCTGCCGGTCGGCGCCTCGGGTCCGGGCTGGGTCTGCGGCGCACCGAGCGGGCAGCAGATATCGTGTACCAACAGCACCAGCCCGTTCACCAGCGGCACGATCACCGTGAACGGGGTCGTCACCTCCAGCAGCGTGACCCAGGCCCTGGTTCAGTCCGCTACCAGCGCGGTGGCGTCCTCGGCCGACGCCGCCCCGGCCACGTCCTCGAGTGCTCCGGCTGGTACCGTGCCCGCGGCGCCGACCATCACCGCCATCAGCCCGACCAACGGCGCCGCCGGCGGCGCCAACGACGTCAAGATCACCGGCACCGGCCTCGGCGCGGCAACGGCCATCGAGATCGGCACGGCGGCCGAGTTCACGGCGGGCACGCCGGCCACGCTGAACCTGTGCACGGCCTCGGGGCCGGGCTGCTTCACCGTCGTCAGCAGCACCAGCCTGGACATCTCGGCCATGCCCGCGCACACTGCGGCGGCGGTGACGGTCAAGGTCGTCACCCTGGGGACCTCCGCCGGCACCACCTACACCTACAATGCGGGTCCTGCCCTGCTGTTCCCCGCCCCGCCGGGTGGTGAGGTCGGCGTGACCTACAGCGACCAGCTGACCGTCACCGGCGGGACCAGCCCGTTCACCTGGTCGGTGAGCAGCGGCAGCCTGCCGCCCGGGGTCACCCTCGGCGCGTCGACCGGGCTGCTGGCCGGCACCCCCGCTACCGCGGGCACCTATGCCTTCACCGTGAAGGTCACCGACAGCAGCGGGCTGAGCAGTACGGAACCGGTGACCGTGACGATCATCCCGGGACCGTCGATGACCTTCGCCGCCCCGCCGGGGGGCTGGACCAACACCGTCTACGGCTACACGCTGACCGAGTCCGGCGGGACCAGCCCGTTCACCTGGTCGGTGAGCAGCGGCAGCCTGCCCGCGGGCATCAGCCTCAGCCCCAGCGGGAACCTGAGCGGCACCCCGACGGCCACCGGCACCTCCAGCTTCACGGTCAAGGTGACCGACGCCAACGGCCAGAGCGCCACCCAGGCCACCAGCATCAGCATCTCCGCCGGGGTGTCGACGACGTTCGCGGCCGCCGCCGGCGGCGGCCGTCAACTCGGCCTACAGCGACACCCTCACCGCCACCGGCGGCACCACCCCGTACACCTGGTCGGTGAACGCCGGAACCTTGCCGGCTGGCATCACCTTGTCCGCCGCGGGTGTCCTGTCGGGCACCCCCACGGTCACCGGCAGCTACCCGTTCACGGTCAACGTGATCGACGCGAACAAGGGCATCGCGACCGCGTCGATCACGCTGGTGGTCACCGCCGCGCTGACCCTGACGTTCCCGGCCCCGCCGTCCGGGACGATCGGCACGGCCTACACCGATACGCTCACCGCCGCGGGCGGCACCACGCCTTACACGTTCTCGGTCAGCGCGGGGACGCTACCGGCCGGCCTTACGCTGAACGCGTCCACCGGGGTGGTGTCCGGGACCCCCACCACGGCCGGGACCTCCAGCTTCACGGTCAAGGTGACCGACGCCAAGAGCGCGACCGCCACCTTCGCCACCTCGATCACCATCTTGTCCAGCGTGCTGACCATCGCGCTGACTTCAAGCACGGCGACCGCGGCGCCGGGCGGCACGGTGAGCTACACGATCACCGCGACGAACTCGGGCCAGACCCCGCTGACCGGGGCGACGTTCACCGACGCGCTGTCTGATGTGCTGGATGACGCCAGCTACAACGGCGACGCCGCCGCGACGGCGGGCAGCGTGTCGTTCGCCAGCCCGAACCTGACCTGGACCGGGACCCTGGCCGTCGGCGCGGCCGCCACCATCACGTTCTCGGTGACGGTGAACAATCCCGACACCGGGAACAAGACCCTGGCCAGCAAGGTGACCTCGGCCACGTCGAGCAGCAACTGCGCGAGCGGCAGCACCGACGCGCGCTGCTCCAGCACCGTCGGTGTCTCTACCCTGACCATCGCGATGACCGCGAGCACCGGCAGCACGACGCCCGGCTCGGTGGTCAGCTACACCATCGCCGTCACCAACTCCGGCACCGTCGCCTATACCGGGGCCGCGCTGACCGATTCGCTGTCCGGAGTGCTGGATGACGCCACTTATAACGGCGACGCCACCGCGACCGCGGGCTCAGTGACGTTCGCCAGCCCGAACCTGACCTGGACCGGGAACCTGGCGGCGGGGGCGGCGGCGACGATCACGTTCTCGGTGACGGTCAATAACCCCGATACCGGAAACAAGGTCCTGGCCAGCACGATCACCTCGGCCACGGCGGGCAGCAACTGCGCGAGCGGCAGTACCGATACCCAGTGCGCCACCAGCGTGACGGTGCTGGTGCCGGGCCTGACGATGGTGGTGTCGGCCGGCAGCGGTACAGCTACGCCCGGGTCGGTGGTGCACTACACGGTGACGGTGACCAACTCCGGCCAGACCCCCTACACCGGGGCGAGTTTCACCGACCCGCTGTCCGGGGTGCTTGATGACGCTACCTATGACAGCGACGCGGCGGCCACGGCCGGCTCGGTGAGCTACGCCAGCCCGAACCTGACCTGGACGGGGAACCTGGCCGTCGGTGCGTCCGCGACCGTCACGTTCTCGGTCACCGTCCTGAACCCCGACACCGGCGACAAGGTCCTCGTCAATACGGTGACGTCGGCGACGGCGGGCAGTAACTGCCCGGCCGGGAGTACCGATGCCCAGTGCACCTCCACGGTCACGGTGCTGGTGCCGGGCCTGGCGATCGCGGTGTCGGCGGGCAGCGCCACGACCACGCCGGGGTCGGTGGTGCATTACACGGTGACGGTGACCAACTCCGGGCAGACGCCGTATACCGGGGCGGCGTTCACTGATCCGCTGTCCGGGGTGCTTGATGACGCCGCCTACAACAACGACGCCGCCGCGACCGCGGGCAGCGTGTCGTTCACCAGCCCGAACCTGGCCTGGACCGGGAACCTGCGCCGTCGGGGCGGCCGCGACGATCACGTTCTCGGTCACGGTGAGCAACCCTGATACCGGGAACAAGATCCTGGCCAGCACGATCACCTCGGCGACGCCCGGCAGCAACTGCGCCGCCGGCAGCAGCGACCCGTCCTGCACCGCCACCGTGCCGGTGGCGGTCCTGACCATCACCGCGAGTGCGAACGTGTCCACCACCACGCCCGGCGGGGTGGTGCGGTTCACCACGGTCTTCGTCAACTCCGGCCAGGTCGCCTATACCGGGATCACGATCGCCTCCAATATCACCGACGTGCGGGATGACGCCACCCCGAACGGGGACCAGACCGCCACCTCCGGGACGCGTGACGCTGACCGCGACCGGGATCTCCTGGACCGGGAGCATCCCGGTCGGCGGCACCGTCACGATCACCGGCACGGTGACGGTGAACAATCCCGACACCGGGAACAAGGTGCTGGTCAACAAGTTCTCCACGGCGGCGGCGGGCAGCAACTGCCCGTCCGGCGGCACCGACCCGCGCTGCTCGGCCAGCGTGACCGTGCTGATCCCGGCGCTGAGCATCGTCACGACGGCCAACGCGCCCGCGGCCGCGCCCGGCCAGCAGGTGACCTTCACCGTCACCGTGACCGACACCGGCCAGACACCCTATTCGGGTGCGGTGGTGACCGACTCCCTGGCCGGCGCCCTGGACGACGCCGCCTACAACGCCGACGCCGCCGCCACCACCGGATCGGTGAGCTACGCCGCCCCGGTCCTGACCTGGACCGGGAACCTCGCCGCCGGCGCCAGCGCCGTCATCACCTACACGATGACGGTCAATAACCCCGACACCGGCGACAAGGTGATCATCAACACCTCCACCTCCACCTCCACCGGCTCCACCTGCCCGCCAGGCGCCACCGCCGCCCCCTGCCGCGTCACCGTGGCCGTGCTCACCCCGGGCCTGGCGATCGCGGTGTCGGCGGGCAGCGCCACGACCACGCCGGGGTCGGTGGTGCATTACACGGTGACGGTGACCAACTCCGGCCAGACGCCGTATACCGGGGCGACGTTCACCGACCCGCTGTCCGGGGTGCTTGATGACGCCGCCTACAACAACGACGCCGCCGCGACCGCGGGCCAGGTCAGCTTCACCAGCCCGAACCTGACCTGGACCGGGAACCTCGCCGTCGGGGCGGCCGCGACGATCACGTTCTCGGTCACGGTGAGCAACCCTGATACCGGGAACAAGATCCTGGCCAGCACGATCACCTCGGCGACGCCCGGCAGCAACTGCGCCGCCGGCAGCAGCGACCCGTCCTGTACCGCGACGGTGCCGGTGGCGGTGCTGACGATCACCACCAGTGCGAACGTGTCCACCACCACGCCCGGCGGGGTGGTGCGGTTCACCACGGTCTTCGTCAACTCCGGCCAGGTTGCCTATACCGGGATCACGATCGGCTCCAATATCACCGACGTGCGGGATGACGCCACCCCGAACGGGGACCAGACCGCGAGCTCGGGGACGATAACGCTGACCGCGACCGGGATCTCCTGGACCGGGAGCATCCCGGTCGGCGGCACCGTCACGATCACCGGCACGGTGACGGTGAACAATCCCGACACCGGGAACAAGGTGCTGGTCAACGACTTCTCCACGGCGGCGGCGGGCAGCAACTGCCCATCCGGAAGCACCGACCCGCGCTGCTCGGTCACCGTCACCGTGCTGACCCCGGCGCTGACCATCGTGAAGACGGCGGATGTGTCGACCACGTCGCCGGGCGGGGTGGTGCACTACACGGTGACGGTGACCAACTCCGGGCAGACGCCGTATACCGGGGCGACCTACACCGACCAGATGGATGGGGTGCTTGGTGACGCCACCTACAACGGGGACGCCGCCGCCACCGTCGGCAGTGTCTCGTTCGCCAGCCCCAACATGACCTGGACCGGGGACCTGGCGGCCGGAGCCAGCGCGACGGTCACCTACTCGGTCACGGTCAATAAACCGGACACCGGGGACCTGATCCTGACTAACAGGATCGTGTCGGCCACTCCAGGCAATAACTGCCCGGTCGGGGGCACGGATCCGCGGTGCACGGTGACGGTGCATGACCTGGTGCCGGGCCTGGATATCGTCACGGGCGCGGACCGTGCGACGGCGACACCCGGGGCCGTCGTGCACTACACCATCACGGTGACCAACACCGGGCAGACCGCCTATACCGGGGCCGGTTTCACCGACCCGCTGGCCGGGGTGCTGGATGACGCCGCCTACGACGGCGACGCAGCCGCGACCGCGGGCAGCGTCAGCTTCGCCAGCCCGAACCTGACCTGGACCGGGACCCTGGCCGTCGGCGCGGTGGCGACGATCACGTTCTCGGTGACGGTGAACAATCCCGACGCGGGCAACGGCAGCCTGGACAGCACGGTCACCTCCGCCACCGCGGGGAACAACTGCCCGGTCAGCGGCGGCACCGACCCGGCTTGTACCGTCACGGTCGCTGTGGTCAACGCGAGCACACTGACGTTCACTGCGACGGCGGACACGGCTGCGGCGGCCGCCGGCGGCGTGGTGCACTACACGATCACGGCGGCCAACTCCGGGCTGACCGCGTATAACGGGGCCACGTTCACCGCCGGTCTGGGCGGGGTGCTTGACGACGCCAGGTACAACAACGACGCCGCGGCCACGGCCGGCACCGCCACGTTCACCAGCCCCACCCTGACCTGGACCGGGAACGTGCCCGCCAGCGGGACCGTGACCATCACCTATTCGGTCACCGTGAACAGCCCCGACACCGGGAACCACATCCTGACCAGCATCGTCACCTCCAACTCGGTCGGCAGCAACTGCGGCACCGGCTCCGCCGACCCCCGCTGCACCGCCACGGTGCCCGTAGCCGCGCTGAGCATCACCGCCACCGCCGACGTGTCCACCGTCAGCCCCGGCTCCGACGTGCACTACACGGTCACCGCCGTCAACACCGGTCAGGCCTTCTACTCGGGCACCAGCATCACCCTTCACTACGCCAGCACTTCGGAGGACGCCACTTACAACGGCGACCTGGCCGCCACCTCGGGCACCATCACCGTAGACAGCGCCACCGCGACCGCGACCTGGACAGGTGACCTCGCCCCCGGCGCCACCGTCACCATCACCTATTCGGTCACCGTCATCCCGTCTGATGCCACCCACAACGGCAAAACTCTCACCCTGACCGTCGACTCCGCCGCTCTCGGAAACAACTGTCCCGTCGGGGGCACCGACCCCGCCTGCACCGCCGCCGTCAGTGTCCTGGTCCCCGCCCTGACCATCACCAAGACCGCGAACACCACCGCCGCGGTTCCCGGCGCCAGCGTCACCTATACGATCACCGTCGCCGACACCGGCGACACCCCTTATACCGGCGCCACCGTCACCGACTCGCTGGCCGGGGTCCTGGGTGACGCCGCCTACGGCAACGACGCCGCCGCCAGCGCCGGCGCCGTCAGTTACGCCAGCCCCGTCCTGACGTGGACCGGGAACCTGACGGTCGGCGGAACCGTGACGATCACCTACTCGGTGACGGTGCGCAATCCCGATACCGGCGGCAAGCTGATGGTCAACACCGTCACCTCCACCACGACCGGCAGCACCTGCCCGCCCGGCACGACTAACGCGGGCTGTACCCTCACCGTCCCGGTGCTCACCCCGGCCCTGACCATCGTCAAGACCGCTTCGGCGGCCAGCGCCGTACCCGGGCAGAAGGTGACCTACACGATCACGGTCACCGACACTGGCCAGACCCCCTACGCCGGCGCTGTCGTGACCGACACCCTGACCGGGGTGCTCGACGACGCGGCCTACGGCAATGACGCCGCTACCACTGGCACCGGCACGGTCGGCTACGCCAGCCCGGTCCTGACCTGGACCGGGAACCTGAACCCCGGCCAGGCCGCCACCATCACCTATTCGGTCACCGTGAACAACCCCGATACCGGCGACAAGCTCCTCACCAACACCGTCACCTCGGCCGCCCCCGGCAGCAACTGCCCCGCCGGGGGGACTGATCCCCGCTGCGCCAGCACGGTGACGGTCTCGCAGCTGATCATCAACTCCACCGCGGATGTCACCACCACCACTCCCGGCGGCGTGGTGCACTACACCACCACGCTGACCAACACTGGGAAGACCCCCTACTACGGCATCACCATGGCCATCGACGGCGCCGGCCTGGCCGACGACGCGGTCGGCAACGGGGACCAGACCGCCACCTCGGGCACCATCTCCCTCGGCACCACCGGGGCGGTCTGGACCGGCGACATCCCCGTCGGCGGCACCGTCACCCTCGCCGGCTCGGTCACCGTGAACAACCCCGACACCGGCGACCACATCATGACCGAGATCAACACCTCCGACGCCCCAGGCAGCAACTGCCCCACCGGCAGTACTGCTCCCCCCTGCAGCACCACGGTCACGGTCCTGACCCCCGCGCTGACCATCACCAAGACCGCGAACACCACCGCTGCGGTCCCCGGCGCCACCGTCAGCTACACGATCACCGTCGCCGACACCGGCCAGACCCCCTACACCGGCGCCATCGTTACCGATGACCTGACCGGGGTCCTGGGTGACGCCGCCTACGACAACGACGCCGCCGCCACCGGCGGCACCCTCAGCTACGCCAGCCCCGTCCTGACGTGGACCGGGAACCTGACGGTCGGCGGAACCGTGACGATCACCTACTCGGTGACGGTGCACAATCCCGATAGGGGCGGCAAGCTGATGATCAACACCGTCACCTCCACCACGACCGGCAGCACCTGCCCGTCCGGCACGACCAGCCCAGGCTGCTCTCTGGCCATCCCGGTGCTCACCCCGGCGCTGACCATCGTCAAGACCGCTTCGGCGGCCAGCGCCGTACCCGGGCAGAAGGTGACCTATACGATCACGGTCACTAACACCGGCCAGACCTCCTACACCGGTGCTGTCGTGACCGACACCCTGACCGGGTTGCTTGACGATGCGGCCTACGACACCGACGCCACCGCCACCGCCGGCGCCGTGAGCTACGCCAGCCCGGTCCTGACCTGGACCGGGAACCTGACCCCCGGCCAGGCCGCGACCATCACCTATTCGGTCACCGTGAACAACCCCGACAGCGGCGACAAGATCCTCACCAACACCGTCACCTCGGCCGCCTCCGGCAACAACTGCCGCTCCGGGTCCACCGACCCCCGCTGCGCCGCCACCGTCGACGTGGCCGTGCTGACCATCGTCAACACCGCGAACGTGTCCACCACCACCCCCGGATCCACGATCGCCATCACCATCACCATCACCAACACCGGGCAGACCAGCTACAACGGCGCCACGGTCACCGACCCGCTGTCCGGCGTCCTGGACGACGCCGCCTACGGCAACGACGCGGCCACCACCACCGGCTCGGTGGCCTATATCAGCCCGGACCTGACCTGGACCGGTGATCTGGCTCCCGGCCAGTCGGCCACCATCACCTTCACCGTCACCGTCACCAACCCCGACACCGGCGACAAGATCATCACCAGCACCCTCAGCTCCACCGACCCCGGCAGCACCTGCCCCCCCGCTGGCCCCGCCCCCGCCTGCACCTCCACCGTCACCGTGCTGATCCCGGCCCTGACCATCACCAAGACCGCCACCACGACCACCACCACCCCCGGCGCCACCGTCGGCTACACCGATCACCGTCACCGACACCGGCCAGACCCCCTACACCGCCGCCACCGTCACCGACGCCCTCGACGGGGTCCTGCTAGACGCCACCTATAACAACAATGCCGCCGCCACCACCGGCACCGTCTCCTACGCCAGCCCGGACCTGACCTGGACCGGTGACCTGACCCCCGGCCAGGCCGCCACCATCACCTATACCGTCACCGTGAACAACCCCGACACCGGCGACAAGCAACTGACCAACACCGTCACCTCCACCGACCCCGGCAGCACCTGCCCCCCGGCCAGCCCTGCCCCGGCCTGCACCGTCACCGTCACCGACCTCATCCCGGCCCTGACCATCACCAAGACCGCCACGTACCGCCGCCACCACACCCGGCTCCACCGTCGGCTACACCATCACCGTGGCCGACACCGGCCAGACCCCCTACACCGCCGCCGCCGTCACCGACGACCTCACCGGCGTCCTGGACGACGCCGCCTACAACCACAACGCCGCCGCCACCACCGGCACCGTCAGCTACGCCAGCCCCGCCCTGACCTGGACCGGCGACCTCACCCCTGGCACCACCGCCACCATCACCTACACCGTCACCGTGAACAACCCCGACACCGGCAACGGAGCCCTGTCCAACACCGTCGCCTCGACCGCGACGGGCAGCACCTGCCCGGCCGGATCCAGCAGCCCGGGCTGCAGCGTGACGGTCGCCGTGGTGGCCGGCCCGCTGTCCATCACCGTCCCGGCCACGGCCAGCCTGGGCTCCGCCGCTCCCGGCGGCACCCTCAGCGCCAGCCTGGGCACCGTCCAGGTCACCGATGACCGCGGCTTCGGGGCCGGCTGGACCGCCACCGTCTCCGCCTCCGGCTTCGCCACCGGCACCGGCACCCCCGCCGAGACCATCCCCGCCGCCGCCGCCCGCTACCTCATCGCCGCGCTGGCCACGGCCACCGGCTCAGCCACCTTCACCCCGGTGCCCTCGACCCGCCTCAGCGCCACCCCGAAAACCGTCGTCACCGCCACCAACGTCGAACGGGAACACCACCGTCACCTGGAACCCCACCATCACCATAAAAATCCCCGGCGCCGCCATCGGCGGGGCCTACACCGCCACCATCACCCACTCCGTATCCTGACCCGCACCCCGCCAGCAGGTCCATGGCGCGGGCCCGATCAGCCGAACGACCGTGGTTCCTGCAGGTCCAGCGTGCGGGAGATTGCGCGCCGGGTCTCGTCGCCGATTTCGCCGTCGCGGTACAGCTCGTCGAGCCTGTCCCGTTGCGCGCGGACGAGTTCCTGGCTCAGGCCGGCGGTGTCGGCCACGTCGTCCTCGCTCGCGTCGCCCAGCGTCACGCGGACCCGGTCCAGCCGCATCTCGAACAGCTGGCGGTACACGCTGGCCGTGTCCTCGTCCACCCCGCCCGTCTCGGCCAGCTGATCGAGGCGGGCCAGGCCGGCCTCGGTGACCTTGGCCCGGGCCCGGGCCTCGGCCCGGTGGCGCCGCTCGCCTTGGGCCAGGCCCAGGACGCGCAGCAGCGGCGCGAGCGTGAGGCCCTGGCCGATCAGCGTGGCCACCACCACGACCGCGGCCAGGAAGACCAGTGTGGGCCGTTCGGTGAACGGCATCCCGTTCAGCAGGGTCGGCATGCTGAGCACGATGGCCAGCGAGATGGCCCCGCGCATGCCGCCCCAGCCGATGACCAGCCGCTGCCGCCACGGGTTGCGGACGAACGCGGGATGCGGGCCGGGCAGGAACCGGGCCAGCGGGGACACCAGCAGCTCCCAGCCCAGCCGGACCGCGATCACCACCCCGACCAGGGCGGCGGCCGCACCGGTCAGCGTGGACGCCAGGTGCGGGCCGGGCAGGTGGGTGGCCAGCGACCGCAGCTCCATCCCGAGCAGCACGAACAGCGCCGACTCCAGCAGGAAGATCAGCGTCCGCCAGAACATCGTGCCGGCCACCCGCGAGGCGGGCTGGATCAGCCCCTCGGCCCGGTTGCCCAGGTACACCCCGGTCACCACGGTGGCCAGTACGCCGGACACGTTCAGCTCGTCGGCCGGGATATAGGCGACGAACGGGGTGATCAGCGAGATCAGGATCTGGCTGGCCGGGTCCTTGACGCGCTTGCGGACCCGCTCGATGACCACCGCGACGACCAGCCCGTAGGCGATCCCGCCCAGGACGACCTCGGCCAGCCGCGTCACGCCGTGGCCGAACGTGAACGGCTTGGCCATCGCCTCCACGGCCAGGCCGAACACGGTGAGCGCGACCGCGTCGTTGATCAGGCTCTCGCCCTCCAGGATGGTGAGCACCCGCTGCGGCGCGCCCAGCCTGGTCAGCACCGAGGTGGCGGCCACGGCGTCGGTGGGGGCCACGGCGGCGGCGAAGGCCAGCGCGGGTGCCCACCCGATGCCGGGCAGCACCAGCCGGGTCACCCAGCCGACGGCCGCGATGGTGGCCGCGGTCGCGCCGAAGGCCAGCCCGGTGATCGGGACCGCGTTTTCCCGGCTCTCCCGGGGGGCGGACAGGAACGCGGCGTTGTAGACCAGCGGCGGGAGGAACAAGACCAGCACGAGGTCCGGCGGCAGGTCGATGTTCGGCACCTGCGGGATCAGCCCAGCCAGCACGCCGAGCACGACCAGCACGATCGCGTCGGGTATCTCCAGCCAGTTGGCCACCGCCCGCCCGACGATCATCACCGCGGCGATCGCCACCACCAGCGTGAAGAGCTCCTGCTGCCCCACAGAACCCTCCCCGGCCGGGCCTGGCCGGGCTACCGAGAGCCGCGGTCGCTAACGGAGGGTGCCGCCGTCACCCGCGAGACGGAAGCACCACCACCGCATGGCCCGGAGCCGTCTTCTCGTCCTTCTGGTTCAGGACGTTGATGTCCAGCATCACGAGGTTCTCGCCGTTCTCCTGCTTCTTGTCCGTCACCACGCCCGTCGTCCGCAGCACGTCGTGCTTGCGGTTGATGGCGCGGAACTGCAGGCCCAGCTCCCGGATCTCCGCCTCGTCGCCCGCCCAGTTGCGCAGCGCGTTGAGCACGTAGGCCCAGCGCAGGTTGCCCATGCCGAACGCCGCGCCCTGGCCCGCCGCCGCGCCGGCCTCGTCATCCATGTGGATGTACACGAACTCGTCGTTGACCGCGGCGTACCGGTTCCAGCTCATGAAGTCGGTTTCGCGCTCGAACGCCGGGATCTCCTGGCCGATCTGGACGTCTTCGAAATACACGTTGTTGGTCATGCCCGCCTCGCAGAGACTTTAGAAAGCAGAGACTTAGAAAATAGATACTTAGAAAAGATGCGGCTAGTAACGGATCATCGTGGAGACGCGCGTCTTGACCAGCTCACCGCGCTGGTTGCGCCATTCGGTCTCCTGGAAGGCGAACAGCGTGAGGCCGTTGCGGCCCTGCCGTTCGTCCCAGTGCGACAGCCGGCTGCGGGTGGTGATGACGTCACCAGGACGCATCCGGACGCCGAACGTGTCGACCTGGCCGCCGTTCAGGATGTTGCCGCCCCGCTGGACCTGCTGGCCCGGCAGCGCCCCGGCCGGCTTGGGCTCGCTGTCCCGGATCGGCCAGGCGAAGGGATTGAAGTCCTCCGGGGCCACGATGCCGCCCCATCGCGTGGTCTTCGCGTACTCCGGATCCCAGTACAGGCGGGGCGGCGGCTGCGGCCAGTAGACCGCGATGGCCCACTTCCGGATGTCGGATTCGGACACCGGATAGGAGACGGTTTCCTCCCCCCAGACGCCTTTCTGCTGCTCCATCTCGGGAGTGACGAGGGTATCGACTTCGGTCACGGTGGTCCTCTCCTGCAGTCCTCGGCGACTGCCGGCTAGCTGCTGACCGGGCGGAAGCGCGGGCTGCGCCGCCGCGGCGCCGGTGTCATGAAAGTAACTTTAGTCACGAACGGCGCCCCACTTCCACCTCCCGATCAGCCCGAACAGGCAGAAAATCCGTTATCCAGCCCGCCCGGTGCGCGCCTGATCGAGGCTCTGCATTCACTTCCGTCACTCGAGTGAGGCCGTCTGGCCGTTCCGGGGGTGGGCTGCGGGAATGCGTGCGTTCTCGGAGTGTTGTGCTGTAAGTGAACGACAGACCCTCCATGATTCTGCCTGCCCAGCTTCCGAGACGTTCCCTGACGGAGTCCGGCCGGCTGGCGGTCGCCGCCCGCCCCGGATTCCGCTCGTTGAGCGCGCTCGAGGACGACGCGGTCGACGCCCAGGCGCTGGGCCGCGACCACGGGAGGCATGGCGGAGCCCCTCGCCGGCTTTGTCGCCGGCGGGCCGGGCGTCACGGCTGAGGAGCTCGAGCCGGGTCGGGCGCGTGGCCGGGGCAGTGCCCGGGGCATGCCCACCGGCTGGCGCCAGGTGGCCCTGATCGGTTCCATCACGATCGTCGGCCCGCTGTGCATCGACATGTACCTGCCGGCGCTGCCGGAGATCAACCGTGATCTGCACGCCAGCGCGTCGGCGGTGCAGCTCAGCCTCACCGCGTGCCTGATCGGCATCGCGACCGGCCAGCTCCTGTTCGGCCCGGTCAGCGACCGGCTGGGGCGCCGCCCGCCGCTGCTGGCCGGGTTGGCGGCCTTCACCATCGCGTCGCTGGCCTGCGCGGTCGCCCCCAACATCTACTTCCTGATCGGCTTCCGCCTGATTCAGGGCCTGGGCGGGGCGGCGGGCATCGTGATCGCGCGGTCCATCGTCCGCGACCTGCACTCCGGGGCGGCCATGGCCCGGTTCTTCGCCACGCTCATGCTGGCCGTCGGCGTCGGACCGATCCTGGCGCCGCAGATCGGCAGCTGGGTCCTGGCCTTCACGATCTGGCGCGGCGTGTTCGTCCTGCTCGCGGTATTCGGCGTGCTCCTGGTGCTCTCGGCGTGGTGGCGGGTGCCTGAGACCCTGGCGCCGGACAAGCGGCTGACCGGCAGCGTCGGGTCCACGCTCGGGACGATGGTCATGGTGACCCGCGACCGGGTGTTCCTCGGCTACGTGCTGGCCTGCGGCCTCGCCGCGGGCGGCACGTTCGCCTACATCGCGGGGTCGTCGTTCGTGCTGCAGAACATCTACGGGCTGTCCGCGACCACCTACGGGCTGGTCTTCGCCATCAACGCCTGCGGCCTCATCATCGGCGCGCAGGTGAGCGGCCGGCTGGTCGGGCGCTTCGGCGCGTCCCGCCTGCTGACGATCGGGCTCGTCACGATGATCGCCGGCGGCGCCCTGCTGTTCGTCGTGGTCTCGAGCCGCATGGTGGGCATCGCCGGGGTCATCCCTTCGCTGTGGGTGTTCATGTTCGGCTTCGGGTTCGTCGGTCCCAACGCCGCGGCCTTGGGCATGCAGCGCTACCCGCACGCGGCCGGCTCGGCCGCTGCCGTGCTCGGCTCATTCCAGTTCGGCATGGCCGCGCTCATCGCGCCGCTGGCCGGCCTGGGCGGCACACACGACGCGACGCCGATGATCACGCTGATCCTGGCCATGCCCATCGCCGCCGTCGTCAGCCGGATGCTGCTGGCCGGCCCGGCCCGGCGGCAGACGGCGGCGCGGGCGGCGCAAGCGGCCGAGGACGAGGCCGCCGCCGTGAGCGCACAGTGATACCACGGTCCGTTCGGAATCAGTCCGCTCGGCCGGCCGTCGCCGGCTGCCCGGGGGTCCGCCGTTGAGCGCGCTCGAGGACGACGCGGTCGACACCCAGACGCTGACCGCGGCCACCGGAGGCGTGGCGGAGCCCCTCGCCGGCTTTGTCACCGGCGGCCCGGGCGTCACGGCTGAGGAGCTCAACCCGGGTCGGGCGCGTGGCCGGGGCAGCACCCGGAAGATGCCCACTGGCTGGCGCCAGGTGGTCCTCATCGGCACCATGTCGATCTTCGGCCCGCTGTGCATCGACATGTACCTCCCGGCCCTGCCGCAGATCAACCGCGATCTGCACGCCAGCGCGTCGGCGGTGCAGCTCACCCTCACCGCGTGCCTGATCGGCATCGCCCTCGGCCAGCTCCTGATCGGCCCGGTCAGCGACCGGCTGGGCCGGCGCCTGCCGCTGCTGATCGGGCTGGCCTCTTTCGTCTTCGCGTCCCTGGCCTGCGCGGTTGCCCCGAACATTTACGCCCTGATCATCTTCCGCCTGATCCAGGGCATGGGCGGGGCCGCGGGCATCGTGATCTCGCGGTCCATCGTCCGGGACCTGCACTCCGGGGTGGCCCTGGCCCGGTTCTTCGCCACCCTCATGCTGGCCACCGGCGTCGGTCCGGTGTTCGCGCCGCAGATCGGCAGCTGGATCCTGGCCTTTACCGACTGGCGCGGCGTGTTCGTCGTCCTCGCGGTGTTCGGCTTGCTGCTGCTCGTGTCGGCCTGGTGGCGGGTGCCTGAGACGCTGCCGCAGGACAAGCGGCTGACCGGCAGTATCTTGTCCACGCTCGGGACGATGGTCGGCGTGACCCGCGACCGCGTGTTCCTCGGCTATGTGCTGGCCTGCGGCCTCGGCATGGGCGCTACGTTCGCCTATATCGCCGGGTCGTCGTTCGTGCTGCAGAACGTCTACGGCCTGTCCCCGCTGGACTACGGGCTGGTCTTCGCCGTGAACGCCTGTGGCCTGATCATCGGCGCGCAGGTGAGCGGCAAGCTGGCCGGGCGCTTCGGCGCCTCTCGCCTGCTGACGGCGGGCCTCACCACCATGGTCGTGGGCGGCGCCCTCCTGTTCTTCGTGGTCCAGACCCGCGCCGTGGGCCTGGACGGGGTCATACCGTCGCTGTGGATCGTCATGTTCGGGTTCGGGTTCGTCGGCCCGAACGCCGCCGCCCTGGCCATGCAGCGCTACCCGCATGCCGCCGGCTCGGCCGCCGCCGTCCTCGGTGCCTTCCAGTTCGGTATGGCCGCGCTCATCGCGCCGCTGGCCGGTCTCGGCGGCACGCACGACGCGACGCCGATGGTCACGCTGATCCTCGTCCTGTCGGCCGCCGCCGTCGCCAGCCGGTTCCTGCTGGCCGGCTCAGCCCGGCGGCAGACGGCCCGGCAGGAGCTGGAGCGGGAGCAGGCTTCCGCCGTAAGCGGGCAGTGACACCGCGGCGTGGCCACCCACTGCGCGAATGGCCACTCGCTGCGGGATTAGCCGGACGATCCAGGCCGCCTCTTGACGAGATTCGAGCCTGGTTCCATAGTGTCACCGTAGCCAGCGATGAGGCGAGGGGTAGCCATGGGCATGCCGTCCGGAATACCGATTGTTGACACGCTGATCGGGTTCCCGCATGAGGGGTTCGGGCAATACGACTTCATCCGCCAGCAGACCAAAGACCGCTCCTCTCAGGAGATGGAATTTCCCGTCGAGTACATGTTCAAGGAGGCCCCCAAGGACCTGCCCACCGCCGACCCGGTCTCGGTCACGCTGCATGAGATGGACCGCTTCGGCATCGAGATCGGCATGATCGGGGTCGGCGACGAGATATCCCGGGAGGCGCTCAAGCGGCACCCCGACCGGTTCGTGCCCTCGGGCAGCATCGATGACCCGAACGACGTCACCGGCACGGTGCGCCAGCTGCGGCGGGAGTACGAGGAATTCGGCATCAAGGCGGTCGGTGCCTTCCCGGCCGGGACGTTCCCGCAAGTGGCGATCGACGATCCGAAGATGTACCCGGTCTACCAGACCTGCGTGGACCTGGATATCCCGATCTTCTGCTGTGCCGGGGTGCCCGGGCCGAGGCTGAAGTTCGCGCCGCAGGAGGTCGCCCGGATCGACGTCGTCATGTACGACTTTCCCGAGCTGGTGTTCGTCACCCGGCACGGCTGCGAGCCGTGGGAAGAGCTCGCCATGAAGCTCATGCTCAAATGGCCGAACCTGTACTACTCGACCTCCGCGTTCGCGCCCAAGCACTACCCGCAGGAAATCATCAAATACGCCAACACGCGGGGTGCGGACAAGATTATCTACGCCGGCTATTTCCCCTTCGGCCTGACCCTGGAGCGCATTTTCTCGGACATGCCGCACGTGCCGTTCAAGGACGAGGTGTGGCCGAAGTTCCTGTCCCAGAACGCGCGCCGCGTCCTGAAGATCGGCGCGTAACCCCACAGGGTGCCTCGGGCGCGAAGCTAGGCCAGGTACTGGGTGGGCCTGGTGGTGTAGACGCGGCCGGCTGGGGTGCGCCAGATCAGGACGCCTGGTTCGGGCTGCTCCAGCTGCCATCCTTCGGCCTGCTTACACCGATGATGGTGCCGGCATAGCGGGGCGAGGTCGCATTCGCAGGTCAGTCCGCCGTGTTCCCAGGCGATGGTGTGGTCCACGTCGCACCGGGCGGCGGGCCGGCCGCAGCCGGGTGCGGTGCACCGGGCGTTGCGGGCGCGGACCATGTGCCGGAGTTTGCGGCTGGGCCGGTACCCAGCCTCGGCGTGGTGGTGGTCGCAGCTGCCACGGGTGATCGGAGTCATCGTGATCCGCAGCCCGCTGATCCAGTCTCGCGGCCAGGTGCCGGGCGGCGGGTCCGGGCCCGGGCCGGGTCCGGCGCCAGGTCCGGGGGCGGGGCCGTCGGGTGCGGTGGGGGTGCTGGTGCTGGTGCCGGTCGGCGGGTGGCGGCCGGGTGCGCAGCCGTGGGCGGCGGCGGTGCCGTCGGGGTGCAGCGCGGTGACACACCACCGGGTGCGCGGGTCCCGGGCGGCCGCGGCGGCCAGGTCCCGGGCGTCGGCGGCGTCGACGGTGCCGTACCCGCCGACCTCGGCTGGGGTGGCGGACTGGCCGGTCAGCGTGGACGACGCCACGGTGATGGTGACCAGCGCGGCCAGGCTGGGCCCGGTATCCGCGCCGGGCTGGCCGCCTGAGCCGTTGCCGCCCGGGCCGCCTGCGGGACCGCGTCCACCGGGACCACGGCCAGGGCCGTTGCCACCCGGGCCGCCGTCGTTGTTTCCGTCCGGGCCGGTGTCATCGGGGCCGGCCGTGGCCGGCGTCCCAGCCGGGCCGGGGCCAGGCACGGGGAGGCAGGTGCGGCGTTCTTGCAGCAAATCCAGGTAGGCGCGGACGCGGAGTTCCTCCAGGGTGCCGGGGATCCCGGCGGCGCGCAGGTCCAGCGCCCGCTGCTCCACATGCTGCCAGGACGCGAGCACCTCAGCCGACGGCAGTTCCTGGGCGATCATCCCGGCGTTCCCGGACGGCTCCCGGAACGTCCGCACATGCGCATCACGCCGCCCGGCCTCCTTCCGCCGGGCCGCCGCCTCCGGATCCAGCTCCAGGACCATCCGGTGCGCGACTGAGCGGAGCTTCCCGAACGTCAGCGCCCCCGCCGTCTCCGCCAGCACCGCATCCGCGGCGGCGGCGTCCTCCGGCGGACAGGATCTGGGTTTCCTCTTCGATGATCCGCAGATGCACCGGATGCAGCAGGCCGGCGAACAGCGCGGCCAGGCACCGCGGCAGCCGCCCGGTCACGGCCGTGGCGTAGTCCAGCTGCACCGCGGCGGACCGGGACGTCAGGTGCAGCTCGCAGGCCAGCTGGTCGGCGGCGAACTCGGCCCCGGCGACCTCACCGCCCCACCGGGCCGCGAACTCCGCGACCGCGGTCAGCGCGTACCACGCGACCCGGGATTCCAGCCGCCGGACCGCCGCGATGACCCCGACCAGCTGGTCATCGGTCAGCGTGGCCATGCCCGGCCCGGCCGGGCCGGTGACCGCGTCGATGATGGTGGCCAGCAGCGGATCCGGCGGCATCTCCGCCGGCCGGCCCGGACTGCGCGAACCGGTCCGCGTCAAACGACCCGGCGGGCACGGACAAGAACAGGCCCTGCGTCCCGGCGTCCGGGTACACAGCGCCGGGCTGGCCGATACCAGGAAGGTCAGGCTCCGGCCACTCCGGCGGCGGGTAGTCGTCAGGTTCCTGGCTATCGCCAGGGTCGCCGCTGTCGCCGGCTGGGCTGGTGGATGGGTCCGGGAGCATGGGCCACGCTCCATTCGGAAGGAAAGAGCCGAAATCACCCCGTCGGCATAATTCTATCATTAACCTCCAGTAAATAGCTATATTTACGAACTTATTTTTGATAGATTCAGCACCCAGCGAGGCGCCGTCGAAGCCTCTAGGACGACACGGCCGCCGCGGCAAAAAACCGGACGTACCGGCCACACGATCACTTGCCGAAAGCCCCCCGCGAGCCGAGCATGAGAGCAGCGCAATATGGCGCTGGGAGCGGGAGAACACGATGCTCGAATCACTGGAGATCCGCATCACCGAGCCGATCGAGAACTACAAGTATGAGTGGATCTCCGCGGTAGCCCACTACGCGGTCGACCCGGATGCGCCCGCCAACGCGCGCATCGCGGATCTCGGCCTGGCGCCGCGCGATCACGACGGCAAGGTGCGCTTCAGCGGCGATGTCGTCCTGCTCCGCCCAGCCGACGGCACGAACGGCCGGGCGATCTTGTCCGTGCCGAATCGCGGGATGGTCCGCCTTCCCTACAGCGGCTCGGGGATCGGGCCGACCGGCGTGCGAACCGCGCCGTCGCCCGGAGATGGCTTCCTGCTCGACCGAGGGTGGACCATTGCGCTGCCCGGCTGGCAGTGGGATGTGCCCCGCGACACAGGCTTCGCCGGACTCGACGCGCCCGTCGCCGATGTCGGGCCCGGCTGGCTGCGCAGCGACTTCCGCGTCGACGCCCCGTCGCAGGAACGGCCGATCGGCGACATGATGCCGTCGCTGGGCGGCGCGCCGGCCTTTGCGTTCACCTCCTACCCGGCGAGCAGGCTGGACGACCCCGAGGCGGCGCTGCGGGTGCGGTCGGCGCATATGGGCCCGTCCCGGCTGATCCCGCGGTCGCAGTGGCGGTTCACCTCGGCCACCTCGATCGCGCTCGACGGCGGCTTCCAGCCGTTTCACTGGTACGAGCTGATCTACCGTTCCTCGTTCGCGCCGGTCGCGGGGGCGGGCCTGCTCGCGCTGCGCGACTTCGGCTCGCACCTGCGCCGCGACCACGACTTCGTCTTCGCCAGCGGAGTGTCGCAGACGGGCCGGATACTCCGCGAATTCCTCTTCGAGGGACTCAACGTCGACGAGCAGGGCAACCAGGTCTTCGACGGGGTGCTGCCCGAGATCGCCAGTGCCCGCCGCGGCGAATTCAACCGCCGCTACGCCCAGCCTGGCCTGCTCCACCCCCTGATGCCCGAGTACGGGCCTCCCTGGGACACGGCTTCCCTGCTCGCGCGGCAGCGCGAGCTCGGCGGGGTGCCGAAGATCGTCCTGACCAACAGCTCGTGGGAGTACTGGCGCGGCGATGGCGCGCTCGTGCACCAAGATCCGGTCACCGGAGCCGACCTGCCCGAGGATCCCGACGCGCGCAGCTACCTGATCAGCGGCACCGATCACATCGGGCCGGCGGGCGAGGCGAAGCGGATGTTCCCGGTCGGCAACCCGCCGCACAACCTCGACCCGTCCCTGGTCGTGCGAGCCCTGTTCGTGCAGCTCGAGCGGTGGGTCGTCGACGGGGTCGAGCCCGCGCCGAGCGCCGTGCCGCGGCAGGCCGACGGGACCGCCGTGAGCCGCGCGTCGGTGCTCGAGGCGTTTCCCGACGCCGCGCGGCCCGACGTCGAAGACCTGCCGTACACGCCCGACATCGACCCGGATCGCGTGCAGTGGCCGCTCGAGCTGGGCCAGCCGCGCATCGCACTGGTGTCCGCGGTGGACGCCAGCGGCAACGAGGTCGCGGGCGTCCGCCTGCCCGCGGTGCAGGCCGGGGTCGCGGCCTACACCGGCTGGAACCCGCGCCGCCACGTCGACGGCCTGCCCGACGTGCTCTACGACATGGTCGGCAGCCGCCTGCCCGCGCGCTCCGCACCGGCCGCACCGGCCGCACCGGCCGCCCCCGGCGAGCGGGAGCTGCGTGCGGCGGCCCGGCAGCTGGCCGGGGCGCGTTTCCTGCTCGAGGAGGATGTCGAGCTCGCGGTGCGGCAGGCGCTCGCCGAGCAGTCCCGCGAGTAACCTACCGAGGAGCCCATGAACGATAAACCTCGGTGGGGAATAGTCGGCACCGGCGGCATCGCGCGCGCCTTCGCGCGGGACCTGCTGCTGGACGGGCACGCGCTGACGGCGGTCGGTTCGCGCGCTCAGGGCACGGCGGACGCCTTCGCCCGCGAGTTCGGGCTGCCGACCGCGCACCCGAGTTACGAGGCGCTGGCCGAGGACGCCAGCGTGGACATCGTCTACGTGGCCACGCCGCACACCATGCATCACGCCAACGCGGCCCTAGCGCTGCGGTCCGGCAAGCACGTGCTGGTGGAAAAGCCCTTCACCATCAACGCGGCGCAGGCCGTGGACCTGATCGAGCTGGCCCGGGCGAATTCGCTGGTGGTCCTCGAGGCCATGTGGACACGCTGGCTGCCGCACATGGTGCGGATCCGGGAGATCATCGCCGACGGCGTCCTCGGGCCGGTGCGCTCGATGCACGCCGACCACAGCCAGCTGCTGCCCGCCGACCCGGCTCACCGCCTCAACGCGCCCGAGCTCGGCGGGGGTGCCCTGCTGGATCTCGGCGTCTATCCCGTCTCATTCGCCTCTGACCTGTTCGGCCCGCCGCAGTCGGTGCAGGCCGCGGCGACGCTCACCCCGACCGGCGTCGACGGGCACGTGGCGGCGATACTGGCCTACCCGGGCGGGGCCATCGCCACCTTCCAGTGCGCGAGCACCATGCGCGGGCCCACCACGGCCACGGTGACCGGGTTGCGGGGCCGGATCGAGATCGACGCGGTCTGGTACAGCCCGGCCAGCTTCCGCGTCTACGACAGCGCCAACGACCTGGTGGAGAGCCACGGACGGCCGCAGATCAAGGGCCGCGGCATGCAGTTCCAGGCCCGCGAGATGGAAGAACTGGTGCGCCGCGGCCAGCTGTCCAGCGAGGTGCTGCCGGCTGAGGAGACGATTTCCGTGATGAAGACCCTGGACCGGATCCGCGGGCTCATCGGGGTCCGCTACCCAGCCGAGTGAGCGGCAGGGCCAGGCCGGGCCGGGTTCCACCAGCAGCCACGGGGTGCGCGCGGCCCAATGCGCATGGCTGGTAATTCGTTTGCGGCGTCGCGTCGGCCGGTCAAGGCTGGGGCCATGCCATTCTTTGAGAACCTGCCGGCCGCCAGCCGGCGCCGCCGCGGCGGCATCATCCATGGGAACCGCCCGAGGCGGAATTTCCCGGCATTGTCCCGGTCGACAGCCTGCTGCTCGGCCGGACCGACGACGTGGCCGTGGCCGTCACCGGGCTGTCCGTCTTCTCCGCCGGGATCGAGATCTTCCTGACCGCGCGGATCCGGTCCGGCGCTGGCCACGCCGAGGAACACCTGCCCGGCGGGCCACGTGACCTGGCCGCGTCCCGGCGCTCCTTCCGCCTGGGCCTGCAGTTCGCCGACGGCGGCAAGGCCGCCGGGAGCCCTGGCGGCCGCCGGCCGGACCAGGATTCCGAGCCAGCCGGGCCGGTCCTGTATCCGTTCGCCGGCGGCGGCGGCCCGCACTCGTTCGTCTCCCGGTGGTGGGCGTGGCCGCTGCCGCCCGCCGGGCCGCTGGAGTTCGTCTTCGAATGGCCTGCGTTCGGCATCGCCGAATCCCGGGCCGGCCTCGATGCGCAGCTCGTCCTCGACGCGGCCCGGCGCAGCATCCGGCTGTGGCCGGAAGACGAAGGCTAGCGGCGCAAGACCCCGCGGCGGCCGACGCGCTCCGCTACGTTGAGACATCTCTGGACACTGCCATGCGCGAGCGGGAGGCCTGACGGCACATGGAACGGCAGCTGGAAATGAAGCTCGAAGTGGTGCCCATCCCGGTGCGCGATGTCGACGCCGCCAAGGATTTTTACACCAGGCAGGTCGGCTTCCGGCTCGACCATGACGTGCAGCCGGGCGGGACCATGCGAGTAGTGCAGATGACCCCGCCCGGCTCGGCCTGCTCGGTGGTGATCGGCGTGGGCCTGCCGCTCGGCGAGCCAGGCTCGGTCAAGGGCGTGCAGCTCGTCGTCGAGGACCTCGACGCGATCCGCGGCGAGCTGGCCGGCCGGGGCGTGGGCATCAGCGAGGTGCAGCAGCTGGGGCCCGAAGGCACGCCCGGCTCGCGGTTCTGCTTCTTCGACGACCCCGACGGCAACACCTGGGCCATCCAGGAGTACCAGCATCCGGGCTAGCCGGCCCGTCCAGCGACGCCCCGGTCAGTCGCCCGGCTGCCACAGGCGGAACGTCACGCCCTGGTCGTCCACGCACTCGGCGTGCCGCCCGTACGGCCTGCGCACTGGCTCGTCCGCCCGCCCGCCGGCCGCCCGGACCCGCTCGACCGCGGCGGCGATGTCGTCGACGCGGAAGGACAGCTGGACCTCGGGCTCCGCGCCTTGCGACGGCCCGATGCCCAGCGGCGGCGTGGTGTCCGCGGCCCGCCACGTGCCGGGGTGGCCGGCGGCGAACTGAATCTGCAGCACGGTCTCGTAGAACTCCTTGGCCCGCTGCGCGTCCCGGGCCGTCATCGTCACGTTCGCGACGTCGCCTTGGCGCAGCCGGCTGCCCCGCGCCGGCGGCCGCAGCAGGATCCAGCGGTGCCCGAACGGGTCGACGATCACCGCGCCGCGGCCGTAAGGCTGGTCGGTCGGCTCCCGCTCCACCGAGGCGCCGGCCCGCCGGGCCCGCTCGGTGCTCCCGTCGACGTCATCGACCTCCAAATGGAGGGTATGACTGAACGTCTCCGGCGATTCGGGCGCGCGCACTGGTACGTCAGGCCACAGGTCAGAGGCTTCGGAGAACATCAGCACGGCGTTCCCGATGCTGACCTCGGCGTGGCCGATGGTGCCGTCCGCGTTGACGTACAGCTCGCCGCGGGGCTGCGCGCCGAACACCTCGACGTACCAGTCCATAGCGCGCCGGGCGTCGGCGACGACGAGGTAAGGGGTCAGCGTCGGCGGCCCGGCGGGCTCGCGCTCGACCCGGGTCGCGGTGGTCTGCTGGGACATGGTTCCTCCTGGGGGGGCGAAGACCTCCCGGGTCAGCCGCAGCCGCAGCCGCCCGGCGAAGTCGGGGTCGGGATCGACGGGCGTGACGGGCTCGCGCAGGGCCTCGAACACAGCCGCCTCGAACGCAGCCGCCTCGGACGGATCGGTCATCGCGAGCCCTCCTCTCCCTCGTACATCCGGCGGAACGCGGCGCGGGCCCGGACCAGCAGCGCCTCGGTGGCGTGCACGGTGCGGTCCAGGTGCCGGGCCACCTCAGGCACCGGCAGCCCGTCGAGGTAGCGCAGCGTGAGCGCGGCCCGGTGGTGCGGCCCGAGCCGGCCGAGCACGTCGCGGGCCCGGATCCGGTCGACGGCCGCCTCCCACGGGTCATCGACGCGCGCCAGCTCGCTGTCCAGCAGGCGCAGCCCGTGCTGCTCCCGCTCAGCGCGCCGCCAGTGGTCGGCGAGCTTGTGCCGGGCCACCCCGATCAGCCACGGGATCGACGGATCGGCCGCGCCCGGCTTGCGCACCGCGTGCACCGCGGCCAGGAACGACTCGGCCGTGAGGTCCTCGGCCAGGCCCCTGTCGCCGCAGCGGGCCAGCAGGTAGCCGTAGACGTGCGGCAGCGCCTCGTCGTACAGCCTCAGCAGCCCGAGCGCCGGGTCGGGCTGCACCTGCGGGTGCGTCACACCCTCATCGTCGTCCGGCGGCCCGCCCCTCCGACGGGCCCACGCCAGATTTTCCGGCCCGGCCTCGCCCCGCGCCCTTGACTGATTAGACCTGTCTGTCTAGTCTTGCTTTCTATACAGACCTGTCTACTCAATTAGGTGGATGACCAGACATGACGATGCAACACGGTGCCGGGCCGGGAGCGGGCGTCGCGCAGGCCGGACAGGGAGAGGGCGTCGCGCAGGTCGTGCGGGGCCCGCTTCCGGCCGACCCGTTCGCGCGCCGCCCCCGGCGCCGCCCTGGACTACACCGGGGGGCGAGCTACCGGCTGAGCGGCCGGCCGGCCGTGTTCGTGCTGGCCTCGCTGATCGTGGCGCTCTTGGCCTCCTCCGCCGCCCCGACCCCGCTGTACGCGAGCTACCAGGCCCGATGGCACTTCACCCCGATCACCACCACGGTGGTGTTCGGGGTGTACGCCGTGGCGGTGCTGGTCGCCCTGCTGACCTTCGGCAAGCTGTCGGACCACGTCGGACGCCGCCCGGTGCTGCTCACCGCGATCGCCGTGCACGCGGGCTCGCTGGTCATCTTCGCCACCGCCACCGGGGTGCCCGCGCTGCTGTCCGCCCGGGTGGTCCAGGGCCTGTCCACCGGTGCGGCCCTGGGCGCGATCGGCGCGGCCATGCTGGACATGGACCGCGAGCTCGGCACGTTCGCCAACGCGGTGGCGCCGGGCATGGGCAGCGCGAGCGGCGCGATCGCCTCCGCGCTGGCGGTCCGCTTCCTGCCCGACCCGGCCCACCTCATCTATCTGGCCCTGATCGGCGTGCTCGCCCTGCAGGCGGGCGCCATCGCCGCGATGCGCGAGACCGTCACCCGGGCCCCGGGCGCGCTGGCCAGCCTGCGGCCGGAGATCACCCTGCCGCGGGCGCTGCGGGCCCCGGTGCTGACCGCCGTGCCCGTGCTGTTCGCGGTCTGGGCGCTGGCCGGGCTGTACGGCGCGCTCGGCCCGGCGCTGGTGCACGCCCTGACCGGCTCGAGCGAGGTGGTGCTGGGCGCCATGAGCCTGTTCGTGCTGGCCGCCTCGGCCGTCGTCGCGACCGTCGCGCTGCGCCGGGCGGCCGCCCGGACGGTGATGCTGTTCGGCATCCTGGCCCTGATCACCGGGGTGGCCGTCACCGTCACGGCCGTGAGCGTGGGCTCGGTGGCGGTCTTCTTCGCGGGCTCCGCGATCGCCGGCGCCGGGTTCGGCAGCGGCTTCCAGGGCGGCATCCGCCTGGTGGTGCCGCTGGCCGCGCCGCACGAGCGGGCCGGCCTGGTCTCGCTGCTCTACGTGGTGTCCTACCTCGGGCTGGGCGTGCCCGCCGTGCTGGCCGGGTTCGGCGTGGTGCACGGCGGCGGGCTCCTCGACACGGCCCGCTACTACGGCGCCGCGGTCATCGCCCTGGCCGCGGCGGCCCTGCTCGGCCTGGTCAAGACCCGGCCCGGCCGCGCCGCGGAACCTGCCGCGCCGGGGCATACGATAGACAGGGCTGTCTAGGAAGGTGGCCGTCACCATGGCTGTCAAGGAAGCGAGCACGGCCCGGCCGTCGGCGCGCGAGCGGCTGCTGGCCGCGGCCAACGAGCTGTTCTACAACGAGGGCGTGCACACGGTCGGCATCGACCGCATCATCGAGCAGGCCGGCGTGGCCAAAGCCTCGCTGTACAACACCTTCGGCAGCAAGGACGAGCTGGTCCGGGCCTACCTGGAGACCCGCCACGCCAGCGTCGCCGAGCGCATCACCCGGGCCGTGGACCGTTACGACACCCCGCGCGAGCGGCTGCTGGCCGTGTTCGAAGGGCAGGGGGAGCTGTTCGCCCAGCCGGACTACCGCGGCTGCGCGTTCGCCCGGGCCAGCGCGGAATCCCATCCCGGCGACCTGGTCGAGCAGGCCGCCGAGGCCTACCGTCGCTGGGTGCGCGCGCTGCTGACCGAGCTGGCCGCCCGCGCCGGCGCGCCCGAGCCCGACGTCCTGGCCCGCCAGCTGCACCTGCTCTACGACGGCAGCGGCCAGGCCGCGCGGATGGACCACGACCACGCCGCGGCCGCCGCCGCCCGTGCCGCCGCCGCCACCCTGCTCGACGCCGCCCTGCTCGACGCCGCGCTGCCCGCGCCGGCCTCCGGGACGGCTCCCGCGCCTGGCCGCCGCCCCGGCCGCCGGGACGGCGGCCCGGCTCAGCCAGTGACCTGGCGGGCGGCCGGTGCCGGAAGCGTCCTGCGCAGGCCGTCGCGCCCTGCGGTGGTGGTGCCGCTGAAGCCGCGCCCAGCGCGCTGCGCCCATTCCCCGGCGGAGATGGCGGCCGGGTCCGCGGGCAGGTAGTGGCTGAGGATGAGCTCGCCGACCCGGGCGCGTTCGGCGACGCCGCCGACCTGGCTGACGTCGGTGTGCAGTGCGGCCATCCGGGCCAGCTCGGCCTCGTCGGTGCCGTGCCCCTTGAGGTAGTCCAGGTCGGCGACCTGGTGGACGAGGATGTCGGCCCCCCGGGCCAGGGCGATGAGGTCCTCGTTCACCGTGGTGTCGCCGGAGAACGTGACCGAGCCGTCCGGTGTGTCGAACCGGTAGGCCAGCGCCGGAACGGCCCGGCCGTGCGTCACGGCCACCGCGGTGACCCGGAGGATCCCGTCGTCGAAGACCACGACCGGGACGTGGCCGATGCCGGAGGCCGGCGCGGGGACGGCGATGTCGGTGGCCCGGACGAGCGCGCCCGCGTCCGGCATCCGGGCGTCCAGCGGCATGACGTTCAGGTGGTAGGCGTAGCCGGCCAGGATGTGCTCGATCAGGTCCGCCGTGCCCGGGGCCGGCCGCTGCGGGTCGATCGTGGTCTGGCGGTGGAAGATGGCATCGCCCTCCGGCAGCGTCTCGGGCCGTGACGGCCCGTAGACGCGGATCGGCGCCAGCGGGCCGCCCTCGCGCATCCGGACCCCCCACCCGTACAGCAGCATGCCGGGCAGGTCACCCACGTGGTCGGCGTGCAGGTGGGTCAGGAACACCGCCTCCAGGCGGGAGAAGTCCAGTCCCGCCTCGGCGAAGCCGGACGGCGCGCCGCGGCCGCAGTCGATGATGAAGACCCGTCCGTCGACGACCAGGGCCGAACATATCCCCGCTCTTCCGGCCACCGGAAGGGGTGCGCCCGCCGTGCCCAGCAGGACCAGTTCGGTCGTCATGCTCGTCTCCTTCCCAGTGCGGCCCGCGTTCGATATGTCAGTGGTAGCTCGTCCAGCGCGGGCCGGTGGCGGCCCACGCCTGTCCCCACCGGGCCAGGCGGCGCCGGTCCAGGGCCCGGCGGCACAGCCGGTAGCAGGCCGCGAGCAGCGCCCCGGCCCCCGCGGCGAGGAGGGCGCCGGCGCCCAGCGCGTTGGCCACCATGACGTCCTGGCTGGGCGGCGGCGGCTGCGGGACGCCCGCTCGGTTCAGCCAGATGGTCACGGTGGCCCCGGCCCCCGCATCGTCGATGGCGGGAGCGGTCCCGGCGGTGAGCACACCGGAGCGTTCGGCTCCGCCCGCCAGCCGCCACACCGCCTGCGCCTGCACCTGGCCCGACGGCGCAGCCAAGCCGGCCACCACCGGGCCGGGCGCGGACAGCACGGCCAGCGCCGGCCGCAACCCGGCCGCAGCCGCGCGCTCGGACTGGTAAAGATGCCCGGCCAGCACCCCGGCCAGCACGATGACCGTGAGGAAGGCCGCTGACAGCGCGACCAGGATCGCCCCTTCCACGCGGTCGCACGGCCGCCGTAGTTCGTTCCTGCCCAGGAACAGCCGCGCGAGGCGGGGCACCGGGCCCGGTGCCCGGCCCGCTCTGCCGGTCATGATCATCTCCCCGCCTCCTTCGGTAATCTAAGGGGCACGCACGGTGGCCCGTTCGGTCAAATGACCTTGGCCAGGATCCAGAACGTGGTCGCGGTGCCCGCTCCGTACGCGAGGTGCGCGCTCAGATCGATGGCCAGGGTCTTGGCGTCGTACTCCCAGATCTGCTTGTACAGCCCGGCGGCCGGCAGGGCGATGTAATCGTTGGCGAAGACCGCGGCGCCGAAGGGCAGGCCGTACAGGGCGTTCGGGCTGCGCAGTGAGCCGGCCACGATGCCGTAGGCCGCTCCGGCCGAGGATCCGTAGGTCCAGTGCGCGGCGGTGCTGATGAGCCACGCCCAGCGGTCCGGCAGCTTGCGCTGGGTGAAGCCCTCGATCACGCGCTTGGCCACCTGCCCCGGGTCAGGGGCCGTCTCCCAGGTCTGGATCGGCGCAAATTCCCAGGCCAGCGGGCCTGAAGTGCCGCCCGCGCGGCGGTACTTGAGGTAGTTGACGGCATCCAGGCAGACGGTGCCCACGGCTCCGGCCAGGATGCCTCCGGCGACGGCCGCGAGCGGGGTCAGCGGATGCGTTCGGGTGCGCATGGCGGGTTCCAATCGTTGTACGCGGGTCAGGGTGCGAGCCAGGCCAGGGCGGCCGCGATCAGGGCCTCGGTGCCGGTCCGCAGGGTGGGCTGCATCGGGGGCAGGAACTTCGGCGAGTGGTTGGTGGTCAGGTCGTCCAGGTGCCCGTCCTTCTCCGCGGCCAGGTAGGTCTTCTGGTCGGTATACCCCAGGCCCCAGTAGGTGTACGGCACGCCGGCGGCATCGGGGATCTTGCTGAAGTCCTCGCTGACCGTCTGCTTGGGGATTTCGTCCGCCTTGTCGCCGAAGTGCGCGGCGAAGGCCTTGGCCACCCGTTCGGTCACGGCGGGGTCGTTGTCGGTGATCGGGAACTGCAGCGTGGTCTCGAACTCGGGTTCCTTGGGTGAGCCGCTGGCCTGGCACTCGGCGCGGATGATCCGCTGGATGGCGTCCAGCATGCGCTGGCGGGTCACGGCGGAGTAGCTGCGCACGTTGAGTTCCAGGACAGCGAAGTCGGGGATGATGTTGCTCCTGGTGCCGGCGTTCACGCTGCCCACGGTGACCACCGCGATGTCGCCCGGCGCGACCTCTCGGGACACGACGGTCTGCAGCCGGACGACGATCATGGCCGCGAGCACGACCGGGTCGACGGTGTTCTGCGGGGTGGAGCCGTGGCCGCCCCGCCCGTACACGGTGACCTTGAGGCTGTCCGCGGCCGACATGAACGGCCCGGAGCGGGTGCGCACGGTGCCCGCGATGCCGGGCAGCAGGTGCTGGGCCAGCGCGACGTCCGGCACGGGGATGCGCTTGAACAGCCCGTCGTTGACCATGTCCTGGGCGCCTTCGCCGGTTTCCTCAGCGGGCTGGAACAGCGGGATCAGGGTCCCGTGCCACCGGTCACGATGGTCGGCCATGAGCTTGGCCATCGCGATCATGGCGGCCATGTGCATGTCGTGGCCGCAGGCGTGATCGACCGGCACCTCGTGACCGCCGGCGTCGGTGACGGTGACGGTGCTCGCGTACGGCGCGCCGGTCTCCTCCCGCACCGGCAGGGCGTCCAGCTCGCAGCGGAGCAGGACGGTGGGCCCGCTGCCGTTGGCCAGGACGCCCACCACCCCGGTGCCGCCGATGCCGCTGGTGACCGCGAACCCGTCCCCGGTCAGCCGCTCGGCCACGCGCTGGGCGGTGCGGTGTTCTTGGTGGGAGAGCTCGGGGTGGCGATGCAGGTCCTGGTAGAAGGCCTCCTGGGCGGGCCGCAGCGCTTCGTAGCCGGCCAGGATGTCGTCGATGGCGGCCATTACCGCTCCCCTCCGGAGAAGATCTCTAGGAAGAACAGGAACACGTTCAGCACGTCGAGGAAGATCGACGCGGCCAGGAACGGCGCGGCGGTGACGTCACTATTGGTGCGCAGCCGCTGGAAGTCGAACATGGTGAACCCGGCGAAGATGACCAGGCCGAGGATCGAGTAGACCAGGTCGCCGCCCGGGATGTGCACGAAGATCAGCACGATCCCGGCCACGATCAGGGCCAGCAGCGCCCAGAAGCACACCCGGGCGATCGCGGTCAGGTCCCGCCGGGTGGCGTAGCCCGCCGCGCCGAACCCGGCGATGAACAGCGCGGTGGCTCCGCCCGCTTCCCACAGGGCCCGCGGGTCCATGCTGCCGTAGTAGGCGATGATCGGCGCCACCGCCACGCCGACCAGCAGGCCGAACGCGCCCAGCAGGCCGATGGTCAGCGGAGCCGAGCGGCGGGCGGCGAACCGCATGCCGATCAGGCAGGCGAACGCGGCGATGAACACCACGATGCCCACGCCGCCGGTCAGATTGCGGCCCAGCCAGGCGCCGAGGGCGAACAACGCCGCCGTCCCCGCCACATACCCCATCGTCTGCGCGAACAGGGCGTGGGTCTGGCTGCGGGCCGTCGTCCCCATGTGCTGGTAGGTAAGTGTGCTGTTGCTCATGATCCTGCTCCTCTCTGGGCGTCGATCACCGGCCCGGCAGGCGGGTGGTGATCTCCTGGACCAGCCAGCCGTTGCCGTCGGGGTCGTCGAATGAGACGAACGAGCCGTAGCTCGCGTGCTCCGCAGCCGGTCCGGCGACCCGGTCCTGGGTTCCGGCGTGGTGGAACACGCCGGTGGTGTCGTGGAAGACGTCGCTGACCTCGGCGCCGCGGTCGGCCAGGTCGGCCCGGGCCGCGTCGATGTCGGCGGTGACCAGGTGCAGGCCGTGAGCCGAGCCCGGCGTGGCCGAGCAGACCCCGGTGCCGAAGATGACCGAGCAGGCTGAGCCCGGCGGGGTCAGCTGGACCACCCGGTAGCCGGGGACGCGGTCGAAGTCGGCGTCCAGCCGCCAGCCCAGCCCCTGGTAGAAGTCCTTGGCCTTGTCCACGTCGGAGACTGGCAGCACCACAACCTCGAGTCTGTACTCCATCACTCCTGCTCCTTCTTCTGGGGCCGGCCGTCGGGGTCGGGCCGCCCGGTTAAGTCCTGTTTCTCCACCATCGCGTGCGCCGGCCGTCGGCACACCAGGGCGAGACCCTGGTCGGGTCCCTGGTCTGGGTCCCGGCCTGTGTCCGCGGCCTGTGTCCGCGGTCTGTGTCCCCGGTTTGGGGCCGCGGTCTGTGTCCCCGGTTTGGGGCCGCGGCGGCAGACCAGGGTGCCGGCCAGGGTCCTGCGCGGGTACGACGGGCGGGCCGGGGCGCGAGAATGGTGCTAGTCAGGCCCAACCCGACCAGACGTACACCCCACCGGCGAAAAGGAGAAGGAAATGGCGACCACGGTGGCTGAGGTGATGGTGGCGACGTTGAGAGCGTCCGGCGTGCGGCGGGTGTACGGGATCCCGGGGGACTCCCTCAACGGGTTCACCGACGCCCTGCGCCGGGACGGCACGATCGCCTGGGAGCATGTCCGGCATGAGGAGGCCGCGGGTTTCGCGGCGGCCGCCGAGGCGGGGCTGACCGGGGAGCTGGCCGTGTGCGCGGCCAGCTGCGGGCCGGGCAACCTGCACCTGATCAACGGCTTGTTCGACGCGAACCGCAGCGGGGTCCCGGTGCTGGCCATCGCCGCGCAGATCCCGGCGGTGGAGATCGGCGGGGAGTATTTCCAGGAGACTCATCCCCAGGAGCTGTTCCGGGAGTGCAGTGTGTACTGCGAGCTGGTCAGCACTGCGGAGCAGCTGCCGCGGATCTTGCAAATCGCGATGCGCTCAGCGCTGGCCCGGGGTGGGGTGGCGGTGGTCGTGGTGCCCGGCGAGATCTTCCTGGCCGAGGCCCCCCACGCGGGTGCCCCGGTGCCGATCCGGCCGGTGACGTCGGTGATCCGCCCAGACACCGAATCGCTGGCCGCCGCGGCGGACGTGCTGAACGCCGCCGGCCGGGTCACCATCCTGGCCGGGGCGGGCTGCGCCGGAGCGCACGAGCAGCTCATCGCGCTGGCCGGGGCGCTGCAGGCCCCGGTGGTGCACGCGTTCCGCGGCAAGGAGTGGGTCGAGTACGACAACCCGTATGACGTGGGGATGACGGGGCTGATCGGGTTCACGTCGGGGTACCGGGCCATGGAGCACTGCGACGCGCTGCTCATGCTCGGCACCGACTTCCCGTACCGGCCGTTCTTCCCCGAGGGCGTCCCGGTGGTCCAGGTCGACGTGCGGGGCGAGCGGATCGGCCGCCGGGTCCCGGTGCAGGTCCCGCTGGTCGGCACCGTCAAGGACACCGCCGACGCGCTGCTGCCGATGCTCACGGCCAAGACCGATTCCACGCACCTGAACCGGATGACCGCGCACTACCGCCGGGCCCGCGCCCGGCTGGACAAGCTGGCCCGGGACCGGCGCAACGACTCCCCGCTGCACCCGCAGTACGTCGCGGCCACCATCGAGCGGCTGGCGCCGGCGGACGCGATCTTCACCGCGGATGTGGGCACGCCGGTCATCTGGGCCGCCCGCTACCTGCACATGAACGGCACCCGCCGCATGATCGGCTCGTTCAACCACGGCTCCATGGCCAACGCCCTGCCGCACGCCATCGGCGCCCAGGCCAGCCACCCGGGCCGGCCGGTCATCGCCTTGTCGGGGGACGGCGGGATCGCCATGCTGCTCGGCGAGCTCATCACCTTGCGCCAGCAGCACCTGCCGGTCAAGATCGTGGTGTTCAACAACGGCGCGCTGTCGTTCGTGGAACTGGAGATGAAGGCGGCCGGCATCGTCACCTACGGCACCGACCTGGACAACCCCGACTTCGCCGCGATGGCGCGGGCCGCCGGGCTGTACGGTGCCCGGGTCGAGAAGGCCGGCGAGCTGGAAGACGCGCTGACCGCGGCGTTCGCCCACGACGGCCCCGCGCTGGTCGAGGTGGCCACCGCCCGGCACGAGCTGTCCCTGCCGCCCAAGCTCACCTACGGCCAGATCAAGGGCTTCACTCTGTACGCGACCAGGACCGTCCTGTCCGGCGGCGGGGAGGAGCTCGTCGAGCTCACCAAGACCAACCTGCGAGAACTCGAGGTCGAGTGACCCCGTCCCCGCCTAACGCGCCCGAGAAACCCGGTCGAGGTCGGGAACGGCCGTACTGGCCGCCGGTGCTGACGCTCGCGCTGCTGATCATCCTCGGGCTGGCCGGGTTGCGCGGCGCGGTGACCGGGCCGCACTGGAACGGGCCGTTGTGGCGGGACCGCACGGCCATCGGCGTCGCGCTCGAGGTCATCCTGGGCATCCTGCTGGTGATCACGGTGCGGCGCCGGGCCGCGGCCTGGCCCGCCCGCCGCGCGGCGGCGGGCCAGGCCGGACCGCAGAACTTGGTGGCGGTCAAGCTGCGCGCGGTGCTGATCTTCGTGCTCGGGGCGGGCATGGTCGCCGTGGCGGTGGCGATTGTCGCGAGCCTGCACCTGCGCGTGCGCGTGCCGCAGGTGTCCCGTCCCGGTTCACCCCTGGTCACGCACACGGCCAAGCCGGCGGCCGGGCCGCCGCCCGGGGCCAGCGTCCACTTCCCGCTGACCGCGGTCCTGTACGGCTTGCTCATCGTGGCGCTGGTGGCCGCGGTGCTGCTCAGCATCTGGTGGGCCCGGCGGTCCGGCGGGTTCCGGCCGTCGCCCGGCGCCGGGGACGGCTTCATGGCCGAGGATCCCGAGGATCTGCGGGCTGCGGTGGAATCGGGCCGGTCGGCGCTGCGCACCGTGGATGAGCCACGGGCCGCCATCATCGCGTGTTACGTGGCCATGGAGCGCAGCCTGGCCGAGCGCGGCGCGGCCCGGGCCGTCGCCGACACGCCCGACGAGCTGCTGGCCCGGGCGACCAGCAGCGGCATCGTCCGCGGCCCGGCCGCCGGGCGACTGACCGCGCTGTTCTACGAGGCCAGGTTCTCCAGCCACCCGCTGGACGGCGGGCAGCGCGACGCCGCCGAGCGGGCCCTCGACGAGCTCGCCGCGGCCCTGGCCGCACCCAGCGCAGCGAGGGCCGCCCCGTGACCCGCCGCCCCGTGACCGGCCGGGACGAGAGCGGCCGGGACGAGACGGCCGGGACGAGAGCGGCCGGGACGAGAGCGGCATGGTGAGCCCGTGGCGCGGGACCGCGCCGGAACTGCTCATCGCCGCCGTGGCCGTCACGGCGGCCGCGCTGGCCGGCTACGCCGTGGCCGGCTGGGCGGGCCTGGCCGTGGTGGCCGTCGCGACCGCGGCGGGCGCGCTCGTCTTGGTGCGCGCCCTGCTGCCGCAGCTCACGCCGGAGGAGGCCAAGAAGGCCCCGGAGAAGCCGCGGGCCCGCATGCTGACCGGCTACTCGCACCGCAGGTTCATCGTGCGCAACGCGATGAACAGCCAGGACGACTACGATCTCGAGCTACGGCCGGTGCTCGAGCATCTCCTGGCGGCCCGGCTGGCCGAACGCCACGGCGTTCACCTCTACCAGGATCCGGACGCGGCGCGCCGCGTGCTGTGCCGCGATCCCCGCGACGCCGGGCTGTGGCCGTGGATCGACCCGGCGACCCGGCCGGATACCTCGCCGCGGGCGGCCGGGCCGCGGCGGCGCGGCATCCCGCGGCGCACCCTGGCGCGTCTGGTTGACCGATTGGAGAAGCTGTGATGGCTCCCGAAGAGGCCGCCGCGACCTGCTCGGCCGTGCTGGACGAGCTCGAGCGCGCGGTCGTCGGCCGCCGCCGGACCCTCGAGCTGGTGCTGATCGGCATCCTGGCGGGCGGCCATGTCCTGCTCGAGGACCTGCCCGGGCTGGGCAAGACCCTGATCGCCCGGTCCTTCGCCCGGGTGCTCGGCCTGGATTTCGCCCGCATCCAGTTCACCCCGGACCTGCTGCCCTCCGACGTGGTCGGCGCGCCGCTGTACGACCAGCGGTCGGCCGACATGGTGTTCCGGCCGGGGCCGGTGTTCACCCAGCTGCTGCTGGCCGACGAGATCAACCGGACCCCGCCGAAGACCCAGGCGGCGCTGCTCGAGGCCATGGGTGAGGGCCAGGTGAGCGTGGACGGGCAGACCCGCTTGCTGCCGCAGCCGTTCATCGTCCTAGCTACGGACAACCCGATCGAATACGAGGGCACCTACGAGCTGCCCGAGGCCCAGCTCGACCGGTTCCTCATGCGGCTGCGGCTCGGCTACCTGAGCAGCGGCGACGAGACGGACATGCTCCGCAGGCGGGTGGCCCGCACCAGCGAGCAGGTTGAGCTGCACCCGGTGACCGGCGCGGACGGCGTGCTGGCCATGCGGGACTCGCTCGAGCAGGTGGAGATCAGCCCGGACCTGCTCGATTACATCGTGGCCATCGTGAGGGCGACCAGGAACGACGCGCAGGTGCAGGTGGGCGCGAGCCCGCGCGGCGGCCTGGCCCTGGTCCAGCTGGCCCGCGGCCAGGCCGTGCTGAACCAGCGCGACTACGTCATCCCCGATGACATCAAGCAGGTGGCGGTGCCCGCGCTGGCGCACCGGGTCACACTGCGGCCCGAGCTGTGGGTCCACCAGGTCTCGGCCGATGAGGTCGTGGCCCGGATGCTGGCCGCCGTGCCTACGCCGAAGACCGACCCCACCCCCCGGACCGCCCCGGCCAGCGGCCGCGACCAAGCCCCCGCGGCCGCCAGCTGATGTCGCGTCCCGAAATCCCGAACGATCGGCCGCTTATCCCGAACGATCCCCGGCTCATCGCGAACGATCCGCTTATCCCGAACGATCCGCGGCCGGGCGCGGCCGGCCCCGAGCTGAGCCCGCGGTGGCGGTTGTCCCGGCATGCCCGCAGGCTGCTCACGCTGGGCCTGGCCGGGATGTTCATCGCGACGATCGCCCGGCGGCCGGAGTTTGCGGGCCTGGCCGCGCCCGCGCTGCTGCTGCTCGCCGCGGGCCGGGGCCAGTGGCGGCCGCCCCGGATCAGCCTCCGGGTCAGGCCGGGCGCCCGGCGGGCCATCGAGGGTGAGCTGATCGCCCTCGACGTGGCCGCCGGGGGGTACGGGGAGTGCGACGTGACGTGGACGCTGCATCCCGGGCCGGAGATCGAGCCGGCCGGCGCGACGACCGCCGAGGGGCCGCAAGCGCGCTTCACCTTTACCCCGCGGCGCTGGGGGCGGCGGCAGCCCGGCCGCGTCGACGTGGTGCTGCGCGACCGCTGGCGGCTGGCCGAGGGGCATCTGACTGTGGTCCTGCCCGCGATTGACTGCTTCCCGGCCCCGGCGCAGCAGCGGACCCGGGTGGTGCTCAGCCGGCTCCCGAACCGGCTCGGGGAGCATCCGGCCAGGACGTATGGGGAGGGCATCGAGTTCGCCGGCGTGCGCGGATACGTGCCAGGCGACCGGCAGCGCAGTATCAACTGGCCGGCCAGCACCCGGCGTGGCCGACTGCAGGTCAACACGTTCGCCGCCGAGCGCTCACAGGATGTGGTGCTCATCGCCGACGCCACGACGGACGTCGGCGAGCCCGGGTCATCCGCCGTCGACCTCGCGCTGCGCGGCGCGGCGGCCGCGGCGCACGCTTATCTGGAGGCCAGGGACCGGGTGGGGGTGATCACCTATCAGGGCGGCGAGGTCAGCTGGCGGGCGCCGGGGCTCGGCCGGCGGCAGGAATACCGCATCCTCGACTCGATGCTGGCCAGCCACGGGGACTGGGCCGGCCGCGCGAGCCTGCGCCGGCTGCCGCGGGCCGCGCTGCCGCCCGGCGCGCTGGTCGTGGTGTTCAGCCCACTGCTTGACCAGCGGTTCGTCGAGACACTCCGGGACATGCGGGAGCGCGGCTTCACGATGCTGGTCGTGGATGTGCTCAACGCCCGTCCGCCCGCCCGGCCAGGCCGCGCGGAGCGGCTGGCCGGGCGGATCTGGCGGATGGAACAGGAGGCCATCAGGTTCTCGCTGCGCGAACTCGGTGTCCGGGTCGTGTCCTGGGACGGGGCGGAGTCCCTGGACCTGCCCCTGGCCGCCTACAGCCGCCGTCCCCTGGTAGCCCGCCGATGACCCGCCCGCCCGGGCCTGGTGGCCCGCCGCCGGCCCGCCCGCCCGGTCTCGACGGCCCGCCGGTGACCCGCTCGCCGGGCCTGATAGCCGCCGCGCGCGCCGCCGCGGGCCCGGTTGCCATCCGCGCCGCCGCGGCCCTGCTCGGCGCGGGCTGCGTCGCGTGGGCCGCTGCGCCGCCCGTGCACCGGGGCCTGGCCGGCGTCGCGCTGTTCCTGGCCATCTGCGGGGTGGCCGCGGGCGCGTTGCGGCTGGCCCTGGCCGGGATCCCGGTGCCCGAGGAGACCTACCTGCTGCCCGCGCCGCAGCGCGCCTGGCTCTGGTTCGCCGAGACGCTCCGCCAGGTGCCCTGGGAGGAGGGCGCGCTGATCGCCGTGCTGTGGCTGGAGGTGCTGCACGCCTCCAGGCCGTGGCACACGGCGTTCCTCGGCGCCGCGCTCGTCGCCTACCTGCTCGTGACGCACCTGGCCGAGTCGGGCGCCTCCGCCGGGAAACTCCGGCCGCAGCTGCGGGTGCTAGCCGTCGGCGCGGTCCTGCTCGCCCTCGGCGCGGGCGCCGGCATGCTCCCCGCGGCGGCCCCGGGCGCGGGCTCGGCCCTCCTGCGCCTCGTCGCGGCGGCCGCGCTGATCGCCGCCGCCGCCCTCGTCCTGCCCTACGCGGCCCGGTCCGGCTGATCGCCGGGATCGCCCAACCGCCGCCGCCGGGGCCTGGAATCATCATCGTGGATCGTTACTGCCCGCCCGCGGACAGTAACGATCCACGATCCTGCGCACGGCACACGTCCGAGACAGCGCAGAGCGCTGAGGTGAGCCCGCTAACGGCACAGGCGGGACCGCCCACGAATCCCGGCTGATGACCCCGCCGGCCTCGGATGTAGGGGAGCGGCCGGCCCGACACCCAGCCGACCGTTCGGAAGACAGTCGGGCCGCGTAGGGGAGCCGCCCTCGCCGCACGAGCGCGCCGCCCGCCTACGATGAGCCCCGTGCACATCAATCGCCTCGACCACCTGGTGCTGACCGTCGCCGACATTGACGCCACCGTGGACTTCTACACCCGCGTACTGGGTATGCAGGCAGTGACGTTCGGCCCGGGACGCACCGCTCTTACCTTCGGCCACAGCAAGATCAATCTGCACCGGGCTGGTCACGAGTTCGAGCCGAAGGCGTACCGCGCGACGCCCGGCAGCGCCGACCTGTGCCTGATCGCCGACGACCCGCTGGCCCAGGTGATCGAGGAACTCGCCGCGCACGAAATCCCGATCGAGCAGGGCCCGGTCGAACGCGCCGGCGCCACCGGCACCATCCTCAGCGTCTACTTCCGCGATCCGGATCAGAACCTGATCGAGGTCAGCAACTACCTCTGACTCCCGCGCAAAGACCGCGTCCAGGCACCGGCCCAGCGCCGCACCGCCCGCCACCTGGGCGAAGTCGTCACCGCGCTCGACGCCGCGGCCAGTTCCACCGGCGCGGCCGGTCAGGGGGTATGGCTACGTCGGCAGCGGCACCCGTTCCAGGTCGGACAGGGCCACGCGGAGCTCTTTGCGGGAGCTGATGCCGAGCTTGGTGAACACCTTGCGCAGGTGCCATTCGACCGTTCGCGGGCTGATGAACAGCTGGGTGCTGATCTCGGGGTTCGTATGCCCGTGCCCTGCGAGCGCGGCGATCTGCGTCTCTTGCGCGGTGAGCCCGTCGGCCTTCTCGATCGTGCGCTTGCGTACGTTCTCGCCGGTGGCTTCCAGCTCGTGGCGGGCACGCTCGGCGAAGCCCTCGGCGCCCATCGCGGTGAGCATCTGGTAGGCGATCCGCAGCCGCTCGCGCGCGTCCACGCGCCGGTTCTGGCGGCGCAGCCATTCGCCGTACAGCAGCTGGGCGCGGCTCAGCTCCGCCCGCAGCCGGGTACGGCCCAGCCGCTCGATCGCCTCGAGGTACAGCCGCTCAGCGGTTTCGTCGTCAGCCAGCAGTGCCCTCGAGCGGGCCTGCAGGCCAAGCGCCCAGTCCGTGGCGGCGGCGCTGGTGGCCTCGCAGAGTCGCTGCAGGGCTCCGGCCGCGCGCTCCGGCGTCCCGGTCCGGGCCGCCGCTTCGATGAGCTCGGCCAGCGACCAGGTGGCCAGACCCAGCTCGGCGGGGTATTCACTGGCCTGCTCGGCTGCGGCCAGCGCCTGCTCGTAGTGGCCCAGGCCGTTGTGGAGAACCGCGGTCGCCCAGGCGGCGGCGGTCAGCCACTGTCCTTCACCCCGCGCCGTCATCTCCGGGGTGACAGCCCTGATCAGCTCGGTGGCTTCGGCTTCCCGGCCCCCCCACGCGGCGAGCATCACGGCGCCGTACGGCCCCACCGGGTTACCCGTCGCCCGCGCCGCGTCCTCGGCCTCGCGGACCATGGCGGCGGCCATCGCCGGCTCGCCGGCCGCCAGCCGGACCGCCGCCCCCTCCAGCAGCGCCGCCGGCAGCGCCATCAGCACCCCCGCTTCGCGGGCCAGCTCGATCAGCCGGGCCGACAGCACGTCCCAGCTCTGGTCATCCCAGGCCGAACGGGCCATGCTGCACGCCAAAGGCAGCCATGGCTGTGCCTTCGGCGCCGGGCCCTCCTGCTGGCAGAACGCGCTTATCGCCCGCCTCACCAGCGGCGCGCCCGCGGCCGGTCCCTCGGCGATGGCCAAGGCCAGGCCATCCAGGAGCAGATCGGTGGCCGGCAGCGGCCTGCCCGCCGGCGGTGCGGCGAGCGCGGCGTCGGCGACCTGCCGGAGCCCGCCGGGGGGTCCGAGGCGCCCGGCCGCCAGGGCCGTGGTGAATGCGTCGCGAAAGGCCTCACGGGCCAGCCCGGCGTCGAGTGGTTCGAGGCGCTTGGCCGCCTGCAGCAGCAACTGCCGTGCGTCGCGATCACGGCCGGGGCCGGCCGCCACCTGAGCCCGCAGCAGTTCCGCCTGCGCGTCCCGGAGATCATCCAGCGGCCCGGCCTGCGCCACGGCCAGCAGCCGTAGCGCCGCGTCCGGCGCGCCAGCTTGATGCTCGGCCCGGGCCGCGGTCAGCGCGCGGCGCGCCCGGCGGCCTGGTTCTGGCGTCAGTTCCGCGGCGCGTTCACCGAACGCGGCCGCCGCCGCGAGGCCGCCCAGGCGCTGCGCCCGGCCGGAGTAGTGCTCCAGGCCGGCGGCGATATCTTCATCAAGGCCAGCCGTGGTGTGCGCCCCATGCCATGCGCGTAGCTCAGGACTGGAGCTGGGGTCGGTGACATCCGCGAGGGCGTGGTGGACGCCCTCGCGCTCCGGTGGCGCCGCGGCCTGGTAGATCGCGGCCCGGGCCAGCGGATGGCAGAACCGCACCTGCCCGCCGAACTCGATGAGCCCGGCCGCGACGGCGGGTGCCGCCGCCCCCGCCTCGATGCCGAGCCGGCCGGCCGCCCGCCACACCAGGACCGGGTCGGCGGTCAGCTCGGCTGCGGCAATGAGCAGCAGCCGCCGCGTGGCAGGCGGCAGCGAGGCCAGCCGCCGCCGGTAGTCTTCCCCGGTCCGGCGGGGCAGCGAGGCCGCGGTGGGCAGCGCGAAGCCGCCCGCCAGCTCTCCGGGTGTCAGCAGGCGCGGCAGCTCCAGCAGTGCTGCGGGGTTGCCATGGGCGTCGGCTGCCATCCGGTTGCGTACCCGCTCGTCGATCGGGCCGGTGAGGACCGAGGCCAGTAGCTCCCGGGCGTCCCCGTCGGCGAGCCCGGCGACCGGCAGTTCCGGCAGTCCGGCCAGCTCGTGCTCACCGCCGGGCTGGCGGAACGCCAGGACCACGGCGGCCGGCGCGGCCGTCAGGTGGCGGGCCACGAACGCCAGGGCTTGCACCGAGTCCGAATCCAGCCACTGTGCGTCATCGACCAGGCCGAGCAGGGGGCCGTCCGCAGCGGCGTCTGACAGCAGGGTCAAGGCGGCCAGGCCTGCCGCGAACCGGTCCGGCGGGGTGCCGTCCCTGAGGTGGAACGCGGTGCCCAGCGCGTCGCGCTGCGGGCCGGGCAGGTGCCCGAGCCGGTCCAGGAACGGCGCGCACAGCTGGTGCAGCCCGGCGTACGCCATCTCCCTTTCTGGCTCAGCACCCGCCGCGCGTACGACGCGGCAGCCGGCCGCGCCCTGCACCAGGTACTCCAGCAGCGCCGTCTTGCCGGCTCCGGCCTCGCCGCACAGCACCAGCACCCGGCTCTGGCCCGCCCGCACGTCCGCGACCAGCCGGTCCAGTGCCTCGCACTCGCGGCGCCGGCCATGCAGGCGGCGCCCTGGCACCACGCCGGTCGCTGGCGACGACGGGCCGGCCGTAGCCGGAATCGGGCGGGCGCCAGCCCTCGGGCCGGTGGGCCGCAGCTGACCTCCGGGCAGGTGCGCGGTGGCGTGATGTGGAGCGTCCATATGCCTACTCACTCCTTCCGGCTGACCGCCGGAACATGCGATCTTGGTCACACGATATATCCTATAGCTTCACTCCGTCTAGAATATATCTTATATTTCAGAACGAATCGCGGCTCCCTCGTCAGTGCCCCGGAGCCGCGGCAGCAGATCGCGCGGACGGAAACGGGCCTGATAGCTAGGGTGCGGCGCATCGGCATCACGAGACAAGTGGCCCCGGCCTGGACGAGAACCAGGTCCTGCGATGCCCCGGCCTGGACGAGAACCGCGTCCTGCGGTTGCCTCCGGCCTGAGGGAGAAGCGGGGCCCGCGGACGTCAAACGCGGCCGCGTCGGCGAGGATGCTAGGCGTCGCTCTACCGACGCGCTAGATTATATTTGATATCCTAGATGGATACGGAAGCCACCCGACCCGGCGAAGGGCATGCTAATACCCGCGAGCCATACCCGTGAGAGCATACCCCGTGAGAGGAGGACCAGGCAGTGGAAACGATCCAGGGCGCAAGCCTAACCGACGCCGCGGCCACGCAGCTGCGAAACGCGATCCTCGGCGGTGAGCTGCAGCCCGGTCAGCCCGTGCGGGTGCGTGAGCTGCAAGACCGGATGGGAGTCAGCCACATCCCGATCCGTGAGGCGATCCGTCAGCTGGAGGCGGAGGGACTGATCATCACGTCGCCCCGGCGGACGCCGGTCGTGGCCGGCGTGGACCTTGATGACCTGGCGGCCATCTACGAGCTGCGCCACCTGATCGAGCTGCCTACCGTCCGCCGCGCGCGGGAACGTGCGACCGACGCCGACGTCCGGGCGGTGGAGGAGGCGTTCGCCGCGTTCGAGGCCGTGGCGCTGGACCCGCATACGGCCGAGTTCTCCCAGCGCCACATCGCGTTCCACCAGTCGCTGGTCGAGCCGGGCTGCAACGCCTGGACACGCCGGGTCCTCGACCCGCTCGGGACCGGAGCCGAGCGGTACGTGCGGCTGTTCGTATCCCAGTACTCGACCCCCGGGTGGACCCTGCACCTGCACCGCATGCTGCTGGATGCCTACGAGATCGCGGACCCCGAACAGATCGTCACCGTGCTGGCGGACCACTTCACCGAGACCGAGCGGGTCGTGCGCGAAGGGTTCGAGAGACAGCAGCACGCCGCCCGGTTCGGGCCCACCTGACCCCAGCGCCCGCGCCAGGTTCCGCCCGCGCCAGGTTCCGCAGGCGCTACGGCCCGGCCGGCGCGCTGGCCGGCGGCCGCCGCTCGCGCGTCACCCGCTCGAGCGCCGCGCCCAGCCGGAGCAGCCGTGCCTCGTCGTGCTGGCGGGCCAGCAGTTCGAGGCCGACCGGGCCCCCGGCGGCTCAGGCCGGCCGGCAGCGACATCGCCGGCATCCACGCCTGCGAGGCGATTACCGTGTTCGTCGGGAAGGTCAGCGTCGTCCACTTGGCTGGCCCCGCGCGGAGCGGTGAGAACACCTGGACGGTGGGATAGGCCAGCAGATCCAGCTGGTCGGCGTCCATCGCGCCCTCCAGCTTCGCGGTGAACGCCTCCCGCGCGGCCTGGCGGCGGAGGATTTCCGGGTTCGCGGCCGAAAAGTCGGGACTCGCCGCGATCGCGTCGATGAGGTCGAGGCGGGGGTCGTACAGCCGTTCGGCATGTATCTCGCGCACGGTGCGGACGGACAGCCCGGGACGGCCCGCGAGCCATGTGTCGACGTCGTGCCGCGAGCGCAGCAGGTACATCGACGTGTCCTCCAGATCGGCCCGCAGGTCGGGGATCGCGACGTCGACCAGCGTCGCGCCGGCCGCGGCCGCCGTCTCAAGCGCCCGGTTGACCACCTCGTTGACGGCCGCCATCTCCGGATGGCCGTCGCCGAAGGCGTCGCGGAGCACGCCGATACGCGCCTGCGCTATGACCTGCGGGCCCGCCGCCCCGTCGGCGGAGAACTGCGCGGCCGCGGCATGTGCGCTGGTGCCCGGGTCCGCCATCACCGACAGCAGTGCGGCCGCATCCGCGACCGACCGCGCCAGCGGGCCGATCGTGTCCTGCCGCGCGACCAGCACCAGCGTTCCCTCATGCGAGATCACCTCGGGCGTGGTCCGGATCCCGACGACATTGCAGAACGAGGCCGGCACCCGCACCGAGCCGCCGCAGTCGGTGCCCAGCGCGATGGTGGCGAGATTCGCCGCGACCGCCGCGGCCGATCCGGCGCTCGACCCGCCCGAATCGCGCCCGGGTTCGTAGGGGTTCTTCGTGTCACCGGTGAGCGAGGAGTACGAGAACCATCCCGCGGCGAAATCACACAGCGTCGTCTTCCCCAGCACCACGGCTCCCGCCGCACGCAGCCGCCGGACCACTTCGGCGTCGCCGCGCGCCAGATAGCGGGGGGTCGCGATCGAGCCGAACGTGGTCGGCGTATCAGCGGTCTCTATACAGTCCTTGACCAGCACCGGAATGCCGTGCAGCGGGCCGGACAATCGCCCGGTCGCGGCCAGCTCCGCATCGAGTTCGGCCGCCCGGCGCTGCGCCTGATCGGACAGGCTCACGATCGTGTTCAGCTTCGGCCCAGCCCGGTCGAAGGCATCAATGCGCTGAAGATAGGCCTCGACCAACGCCGAGCACCGGAGCTCGCCGGCCAGCATCGCCGCATGGATGCCGTCGATGGTCGCTTCCTCAACCGTGAAAGATGTCCCGGACACAGCCTGTCCTCCTCAGATCAGCCCAGACCGGATATACCACGGACGCGGCGTCAGCGGCGATGGCAGGAGGCGCAGCCGCGCCGCGATCAGCTCGATCGCGGCGGCCTCGGCCGCCATGAATTGGCGGGCGGATGGGCGGCGATTCCGCGCCGGGCGCTGGGTCTGTATATAGAGTCAGCCCGTGGCTGGCGTTGGCGTGCAGGAAACGGGGTAGCCGATGACGGTCAGCGAGGATTTCACCGGTCTGACTGGCCGGTTCCGGGGTGAGTTGCTGGCGCACTGCTACCGGATGCTGGGCTCGGCGGAGGAGGCCGAGGACCTGGTGCAGGAGACGTACCTGCGGGCCTGGCGGTCCTACGACGGGTTCGAGGGCCGTTCGTCGGTGCGGACCTGGCTGTACCGGATCGCGACCAATGTGTGCCTGACCGCGATCGAGCGGCGGGGCCGGCGGCCGCTGCCGTCCGGGCTGGGCGGCCCGGCGCAGGACATCGGGGCACCGGTGGTGGCGGGGACGGACGTGCCGTGGCTGCAGCCGTTTCCCGGCCCGCTGCTGGCCGCCGACGGCGAGGATCCGGCGGCGGCGGCGGTGTCGCGGGCGGGTATCCGGCTGGCCTTCGTCGCGGCGCTGCAGTACCTGTCGGCCCGGCAGCGCGCGATGCTGATCTTGCGGGACGTGCTGGAGTGGCCGGCCGCGCAGGTGGCCGAGCTGCTGGGCACCACGACCACCGCGGTGAACAGCGGCCTGCGCCGGGCCCGGGCCCAGCTGGCGGCGGCGCTGCCCGCCGAAGACGAGCTGGCCGAGCCCGCCGAGCCGGACCGGCGGGCGGCGCTGGACCGGTTTGCCGCGGCTATCCAGGACGCCGATGGCAGCGCGCTGGCCGAGCTGCTGCGGGAGGATGTGGCGCTGGAGATGCCCCCGCTGCTGACCTGGTTCGCCGGCCGCCCGGCCGTGGCGGGCTTTATTGCGGCGCACTTCCTCACCGAGCCCGGAGGGCTCCGGCTGGTTCCGGTCATGGCGAACGGCGAGCGGGCGTTCGCGGTCTATCAGCGCGACCCGGGCCGGGGATTTCACGCGCACGCCACGCTGATGCCCACCCTCACCCCGACCGGGATCGTGCGGATCATCGCCTTCCAGGACACAAGGTTGTTCGGGTTGTTCGGCCTGCCGCAGGAATTCCGGGCTGGGGCCGGACCGGCGCCAGCCCAGGACTAGGCGATCCCGTGGCCCCGCCGGCGCGACGGCACCCACGGACGGCACAGCGGCGCGATGGCACGGCGGCGCAGCGGTGCCGCGGCGCGATCGACGGCTCGGGTCAGGGTCAGCCCGACGACTCGGCCGCGAGGAGCTCGGTGAGCCTGCTCGTCGAGGAGAGCTCGGTCAGCCGCTCCACCAGCGAAATCGCCGCATGCAGCGCGCCGGTGCCGAACGGCTGGCCCGAGTACTCATACAGCGACCAGAGCTTGGCCAGCCGCGCGCGCTCCGAAAGCGGGTTGGACGGCCCTCCCGATGCCTCGCTAGCCACCCGCCGAAGCGTCCGGCCGCGACGGTCGCGGACCTCGATCACGCCGTGCGTGCTGCCGCTTCCGTCCTCGACGACGCGGATCCTCGCGTACATCGCTCGAACCGGCTCCGGCGCCTCGAGCGGCTCGACGAACGCGGCGATCGGCGCGCTGCCGGTCGCGAGCGCGAGCGCGATGGAGTACGGCAGGCTGTAGGTCGCCGCGAAGGTGGTCGGGAACGCCGCGCCGGCCTGGCCGGCGAGCGCCGCAGGCGCGTGCACCACGACCTCCTCGATCTCCTCGTCGCCGAGCTCTTTCCGGAGTTCGAGCGCCGCCTCGAGCAGCGCGTGGGTCGGCCGGCCACCGGGAAAGGGCTTCGTGGAGATGCGGCTCGACTGCAGGTGCTCGCCGAGCCCGTCGAGCACGAGCTCTCGGCGGTACTCACCTCGCTGGAACAGCGCGATGAAGCCATCGGGACCGTCGAAGATCTGCGCTGCGCCGGTGAAGCCCGACCGAGCCAGGAACGCGGCGGTGATGGCGTTTCGCGCCGCGAATCCCGTGTGCAGCCGGGTGCTCAGCGAGCCGTCCCGGATCGACTGGCGGCTGCCGCTCGCCTGGCTCAGCGCCAGGCCGAGCGCGTGGCGCATGGCCGGCGCGTCGAGTCCGATGAGCCGTCCCGCGGCGACCGTCGCCCCGAAGATCGAAAAGACGGAGGCACGGTGCCAGCCGAAATCGACGGTGGGAGCTGCGGCGACGCGGACCGCGACGTCCAGGCCCACGGCGACGGCACCGAGGTAGTCGGTTCCCGAGACTCCGCCGAGCTCGTCGGCCACCGCCAGCGCGACCGAGTGCACGACCGGACCCGCGTGCATACCGCCGCCGGCATCGAAGGCGTCGTCGAACTCCAGCGCGTGGGCGGCGGCGGCATTCGCGAACGCCGCGGCCGGGGCGCTCAGCCGATCCGCCGTGCCGAGCAGGACGCAGCGCCCGCGCGAGGATGTCTGCCGGAGAAACTCGCGCAGCTCGGGCAGGCCCGCGGCGTTCACCCCACCGAGCGTCACCCCGATGACGTCGAGCAGATTCGCCTGCAGGTGGGAGATTGTCGCGTCATCGAGCGCATCGGATGGGTACTGCGCCGCGTGCCGCGCGAGCGCCGCACTGAGATCCTCGTCGTTCATGGCGGCCAGCCTCCCCTTTCCCCGGGCGTCCTAGGATGCGGCGCGGCTCAGCGCGCCGCGCCCGGCGCCGCCCAGGACGATGTCGGCTTGGGGGGCGTGCGCCCGGCTGCACAGCGCGTCGCGGTAGTACCGCTGCAGCGGGTTGTTCGCGGACAGGCCGGGGTTGCCGATCATCGAGATCGCGAGCTCGAGGGCACGCACGACGTTCCGCGAGGTGGCGACCTTCGTCAGGCCGAGTTCGGAACGGGGGACGAGCGGCGAGCTCTGATCGTTCTCCAGGGCCTCGATACGTCGCGCGAGGTTCGAGATCAGCGTGTCGTTCTCGTAAATGGCCAGCTCGATCTCACCGACCGCTTGCTGAAAGCGGTCAAGCGAGGCGAGCGGGGCACCGAGGTTGGCCGGCACCCGTTCATTGAGGAACTTCACGAAGAAGTCCCGGCCCGCCTCGAGCACGCCGAGGTACAAGCTCGTCTCGATCACGCCCACCCAGCTCCCTGCGCCCTTCGGGTCCTCACGGGTCGCCGCGGGGTCGACGCCGGTAAAGGGGGTGAGGCCGACAGCGTTGTCGATCGGCACGAGCACGTCGTGAAAGACCACGTCGTTGCTCGCGGACGCCCGCATCCCGAGGTGATTCCAGCTCCCCTCGATGATCTCGACCCCGGGTGCGCCGTGCGGGACGAGCACCATGCCGACCTGGAGCCCGCCCTCGTCGTCTTCAGGCGTCGCGGCCCACACGCCCATCCAGCGCAGGCCGGTGCTCGCGGTCGAGAAGATCTTCGTCCCGTTGATCCGCCACGCCGGGCTGCCGTCGGGGGCCGTCGTGCGCACCGCCTTGGTCGCCGGCACGCCGCCGCGCACCGGGGTGCCGAGCTCGGGTTCGACCCGGAGCGCATTGCACGCCGGCCCGATCGCGGCCGCCTCGTTGAGCTGGCGCCACCAGCGCTCCGGCCAGTAGGCATTCGCGCTGCGGAGCTGGGAGATGTGCCACAAGTAGATGAGCGCGACTGACGCGTCCGCGCCGCCGAGAATGCGGGCGACCTGAGCCGCGGTCGTCAGGCCGGCGCCGATCCCGCCGCGATCGGCCGGGATCGGCAGCGCCCACAGGCCCGTCGACCAGAGTTCCTCGATGCTCTCGGCGGGATAGCGCGCCAGCCGGTCGTTCTCCTCGGCACGCGCGGCAAGCTGCCGCGCGACGACGCGTGCGGCCTCGACGATCGCCTCCGGACCGCCCTCCCGCAGTGCCGCGACGCGAGCACTCGGCGAGCTAGGGTCCACTTCGACGCCTGTGTGGTGATCGGTCTGGGTTGTCATCGTCTCCCGCGCTTCCGTCGATTCCGGCGCGGACCGTGACCACGCTCCCGCGGTCATCCATAGTCCACTAAACCCATCAAATCACCCAGGAATCCGCTCCGCCAGATGCATATCCCGTGGTCGTGATCCGGTGGCCGCGACGGCGACGTATTCATTCTGGCTAGCGTCCGGTGGGCCAGGTCACCAGCGCGCTCGGCGGGCACCCGGACGCTAAGGAACGCGGGAGGATACGTGGCCGAGTATCACTTTGTCAGCATCTGGCCGATCAACGCGCCCATCGAGCGGGTGTGGGAGGAGATTCACCACGCCGAGCGGTGGCCGAGCTGGTGGAAGTACGTGGCCGGCGTGGAGGAGCTGGAGCCGGGCGCCGCCGACGGGACCGGCAAGCGCATGCGCCTGCTGTTCCGGACCCGGCTGCCCTACACGCTCGGCTTCGACGTGTGCGTGACCCGCGTGCAGCCGCCGTCGGAACTGGAGGCCGAGGCCACCGGGGAACTGGCGGGCACCGGCCGCTGGACACTCACCCCGGTAGCGGGCGGCACCCTGGTCCGCTACAACTGGGACATCCGCACCACCAGGCGGTGGATGAACCTGCTGGCGCCGGTCGCCCGGCCCGTGTTCCGCTGGAACCACGACGAACTGATGCGGGCCGGGGGCCAGAGCCTGGCCCGTCGGCTTGGCGCGGACCTGACCGGGCCGGACGCGCCGTCACCGCAGCATGGGCGGGCCAGGATCGCGCGGTGGGCCGTCCTGGGGGCCGCGCTGGTGGCCTTGGGTGTACTGGGCTGGCGCAGGCGCATCTCGCCGCGATGAGCCTGGAGATGCAGGAGGCGTCCCCGTCCACGGAAGGTACGGCGATCGCCGTGCCGTCACGGCTATACCTAGCCGAACGGCCCGCGGCCCGGGCGGCGATACCTGGGTATTGCCCGGCCACTCCCCGTCGCGTTAACGTCCAGGGCGTGGGGGGTAGTGACGCTGTCCTGGCCGCGCGCCTCGTGGCCGGCGACGATTACGCGCTGGCGGAAGCCTTCGATGCGCTGGCCCGCAGTGTGTACGCCAGCGCGCTGGGCGTCCTGGGGGACAAGAGCGCCGCACAGGACGTTGTCCAGGATGTGTTCATCGAGCTGTGGGCTCGTCCCGACCGATATGATCCCGCGGCCGGGACGCTGCGCACCTATGTCATCGTGCTGGCCCGGCACCGCGCGGTGGACCTGGTTCGCAGTGAACTCCGCCGGGCGGCGCGCCAGGAACGCGCCCACCGGCTGAGGCCCGCTACGCCAGCCGCCGGGGTAGACGATGAGCTGATGGCGGCTGAGACCGTCAGCCTGGTCCGGGCCGCGGTCCAGCGATTGCCCGCCAGCCAGCGCCAGGTCGTCGAGAAGGCCTACTTCGAGGGGCTGACCTACCGGGAGGTCGCGCGCGCCGTCGGCATCCCGGAAGGCACCGCCAAATCGCGGCTGCGGCTGGCGCTGGCCAAGCTGGAAGAAATGCTGGACCGCCAGTTGCTGGAATCATCATGACCGCCGCCGACCGTGACCTGCCCGCGCTGCCGGGCGCGCTGCGCCAGCGTGTCCTGACGGCGTCGCTGCGGGCGCGGGCGGCTGGCCGACCGGTCCCCGACGCTCCCGAGATAACGGCGGCCGAGGCCTACCGCCGGGCGGCCAGCACCTTCTACGCGGTGCTGGGCCGCCTCAGCGACGATGACTGGCGCACGCCGGCCCTGCGTGACCTGGACATCCAGGGCCTGGTCGGGCACCTGATCGGCGTCGAGGACGATGTCCAGCGCGGCCTGGCCGGCGACCCGGAGGTGGCCGGCGCGAGCCACGTCGAGTCCACCCAGGCGGCGGCCGCCGCCCAGGGCGGCCGCCCGGCCGCCCGCACCCGCGACGACTGGCGCCGGGCGGCTGACCGTACCCTCGACCTGGTGCGGCCGGCGGATTCCGGGACCGAGGTGGCCATCCACGGCATGCGGCTGTCGCTGGGCGCGCTGCTGGTCGTGCGGGCTTTCGAGCTGTGGACTCACGAGAACGACATCCGCCGGGCGGCTGGCTGGGCCGCATCCGTCCCCGACGCACCCACCTTGCGGCTGATGACCGAACTCGCCGCCCGGCTGCTGCCCGACGCCGCCGCCCGGGCCGGCCTGGCCGAGCCGGTCGACGTTCGCCTCGTCCTGACCGGGCCCGGGGGCGGGACCTGGGACCTGCCGGTGCGCGGGGGCGCCACGGCGCCGGCGCGCACCCCGGCCGCCGTCTTGATCGTCACCGACGCGGCCGGGTTCTGCCGCCTGGTCGCCAACCGGATCACCCCGGCCGACCTGGATCTGTACGTCACCGGGGATACCGGCCACGTCGCCGCGGTGCTGGCCGCGGCCAGCACGCTCGCGCTCGACTAGCGGCCCCCGCCAACCCGGGACCCCGCCGTTGATCCGTTGCTCGTGGCGGCGACGTACCTCTGCCGTCAGCCGCGCGCCGCGCGGAATGCGACTCAAGGGAGGGCCCACATCATGAGCGTCGTCATCACCGCAAAGTTCCCAGGTGACGTGGCCAAATTCCGCCAGGCTCTGACTGAGCACGGCGATCAGTTCGCGAAGATGGCCCAAGACGCCCAGGCGTCAGGCGGCGGCATCCACCACCGCTTCGCGGTCGGCGACGGTTTCGTCCTCGTCGTGGACGAGTGGCAGAGCGCCGCGCACTTCCAGAGCTTCTTCGCAAACCCCGACCTGCAGGCGCTCATCGGGATGGCCGGCGCCACCGGGGAGCCGGAGATCACGGTCGCCGAGGCCATCTCCTCGGCGGATGAGTACTGAGGGCACGAACCGAGGACACCGCCCAGACCGAGGCGGTGCTGCGGGGCTGATGAGCGGCTGCCGGTAACGACCCGAGCCGATGGCCCCGCTGGCCGGTCAGCCCTGACCAGCCAGCGGGGTGCCGAACCAGCCGGAGAGCGCTTTGCGCAGCGCGGGCGACGCGGTGGCGGCGGGTTCGCCGGTCGCTGCGGCCCAGGCGATGTAGGCGTCCGGGCGGATCAGCAGGGCGTCGGCGGGCCGGTGATCGGTCTGCGCGATCCGGATGTCGACGCGGTGCTGCCAGTCCCGGGCGCTCTCGCGGAGGTCCGCGCGGCCGCCGAGATCGAGGAGCACGGGCCGTGCCGGGTGCATGACTTCCGCGACGCTGGTCGTGCCTTGGCCGGTGTGCAGGGTCAGATCGGGTGCGAAGGTGCCGGTCAAGGGGTGCTGGCTGGGGTCGGCCGGCGGGTAGCGGAGGTCGGTGCCGGCGATGAGCGCTGCCATCCGGCGCAACGGCTGCTCGTCGGCGAGCAGTTCACCGAACAGTTCCCGGAGCGCTTCGGCGGCCGGGTCCTGCCCACGCCGCAGGGCCACCTGGGCCTGGGTCTGTAGCAGGGCCCGCGCGCCGGCGAAGTGGCGCTCGTCGTGATAGGTGTCCAGCAGGCCGGCCGGCGCCCAGCCGCCGATGACGGCGGCCAGCTTCCAGGCCAGGTTGACCGCGTCGGACATGCCGACGTTGATGCCGATGCCCGTGGCGGGAAACTGGTGAGCCGCGTCGCCGGCCAGCAGGATCCGCCCGTCGCGGTACCGTTCGGCCTGCCGGGCCTGGAACCCGTAGCGTGAGAGCCGGGTCACTTCTCCCAGCGGCAGATCCACGCCGAGCACGCGCCGGATGCTGTCCCGGAACTCGGTCAGGGTCATCGGCGCGTCGTCGTCGACTCCGCCGGCCTCGTCCTCGGTCGTCTGGATGAGCAGATCCCCCTGGGTGAGCGGCCCGAACCCGAACACGCCGCGGTCGGTGCGGGTGAAACCCGGCCGGATCCGGCCCAGCCCCGGGACGTCGAGGTCGCCGTGGCCCAGCCGGGTCACCGAATCGGGCACGGTGACCTGGGCCAGCCGGTTGACCTCCGGATATGTGGTGCCGGGGAACGGGATACCGGCCACCTCACGGACCCGGCTGTGCGCACCGTCGCAGCCCGCCAGGTACCGGGCGGTCACCTGGTACGGCCCGTCCGGGCCGCGCACGTCCGCGGTCACCGCCGCGTCGTCCTGGCTGACCCCGGCCACCTCGTGCCCGCGCCGGAGGCCGGCGCCGAGTTCGCGGGCGCGTTCAGCGAGCAGCCGCTCCAGGCGCGGCTGCGGGAGATGCACCGCCCGCATCGGGGGATCCGCCAGGGCTGAGAAGTCCAGCTGCATGCCGCCGAACGGAGCCCCCGGAGCCGGGCCGACGGGGCGGCCACTGGCCGCTTCGACCCGGGCCAGCAGGCCCCGGTAGCGCAGCAGTTCCACGATCTGCCCGTTGAAACCGTTGGCCTTCGGGGTCTCCCGCAGCCGCGGCTGCCGCTCCAGTACCAGCGGCCGCACTCCCGCCAGGCACAGTTCACCGGCCAGCATCAGGCCGGCCGGGCCCGCGCCCACGATGATCACGTCGGCGTCCATCACCTGGCCCTCTCCGCGCGACGCCGGGCCCGGTGCGCCCGGCGGGCCCGGCGTTCGTCCTCTGCCCTCACGTGCATCTCCCTGATGTGGTCGGCGGCGAGCTGCCCGATGATGACCGGATGCATAGTCTCCTCCTGGTGTTCCCGGGCCGGACGGCGGACAGGCGCACGGCCGGCGGCGGCGCGATGGTCAATCTGGACCGAGGTAACGCACCGAGACCAGGAACAGCCCGAGGTCGCGCACCTTGGTCAGCAGCCCGTGCAGGGCGGCCTGATCGGCGACCGGCCCAGAGATGACGGTTTCCTCCCCGTCGCTGGTGACCTGGAGGTCTTCGAACCAGGCGGCCCACTGCCGGTCCAGGATGCCCTTGACCCGGATCTCGTAGCGCGAGTTCAAGTCCATGTACCGTCCTTCGGTTGAGGTCCGTGGATCTGCACGCTACGGACGCGGGACGGAATCGGCGTCACCCGAAGGTGGCCCATGCGGGTGGAATCTTCCCGCGACCGCGGCGGCACGATGGTGCCGTCCGGATCAGGGCCCAAGACCAGGCCCCCAGACCGGCTCCCAGCCCAGGCCCGGTCCTGCCCGCTCAGGTGGTCGTGGACCAGGCGGATGGCGATGGAGCCCTCGCCGACGGCCGAGGCGACGCGTTTCACCGACCCGTGCCGGACATCGCCGGCCGCGAAGAGCCCGGGCAGGCTGGATTCCAGCAGCATGGGCGGGCGCCGCAGCGGCCACTGCTCATCCGGCCCTTCCCGTCTTGGAGAAGGTCAGACCCCGTCAGCACGAACCCCGACTGGTCGCGCCGCACGGCGTCGGGCAGCCACTGGGTTCGCGGCTCGGCGCCGATCAGCACGAACAGGGCCGCGGCGGGCACGGTTTCGGCCGCGCCGGACTCCAGGTCGGTGAGGGTCAGGCGCTCCAGCCGGCCCGGCCCGGCGCCGCCGGTCACCGCGACCCTGGTGCGGACGGCGATGTTAGGGGCCGATTCGATCTCCCGGATCAGGTACTCGGACATGCTGTCGGCCAGGGAGTGGCCCCGGACCAGCACGGTCACCTGCGCGGCGTACCTGGCCAGGTGAACCGCGGCCTGCCCGGCGGAGTTGGCGCCCCCGGCCACGAAGACCTCGCGGTCCTTCATGGCCTTGGCCTCCGAGGAGGCCGCGCCGTAGAACACCCCGGCGCCGGTCAGCGCGTCGAGGGCCGGGATGCCGAGGCGCCGGTAGGCCACGCCGGTGGCGACGATCACCGCCCGGCTGCGGATTTCGCTCCCGTCAGCCAGCGTGACCACCAGCTCCGGGCCGTCGGGCCGCAGCGCGCTGGCCGGGTTCCCGTAGACGTATTCCGCGCCGAAGCTCAGGGCCTGGGTGTAGGCGCGCACGGCCAGGTCTCCGCCGCTCACCCCGGACGGGAACCCGAGATAGTTGCGGATCAGCGAGCTGGTCCCGGCCTGGCCGCCGATGGCCTCTGGCTCCAGCACCACCGTGGACAGGCCCTCCGACGCGCCGTAGACCGCCGCCGCCAGGCCGGCGGGCCCGGCCCCGATCACCGTCACGTCGTAGCGGCTGCCGCCCGGCCTGGTCGACACGCCAAGTGCCTCGGCGACCTCGGCATTGGCGGGATTGCCAGGACCCGGCCATCAAACATCACCACCGCGGGCAGCGCCGTCCCGGCTGCCCCGGCCTCCTCGAGCAGGCGCTGAGCCTCCGGGCCGCCGGCCGGGTAGAAGCCGAACGGGACGCCGTTGCGGCCCAGCAGCTCCCGCAGCTCGTGCGATCGCGCGGCCCACGGCTCGCCCACGACCCGGACCACCTCCAGCCCGGGGAGGTTCGACCGGCCCCACTCGCCGAGCTGCTCGGTGATGACCTGGTGAAAGCGTTCATCCGGTGGCGTCCCGGGCGTGACCGCGTAGGCGTCAAGGTCACCCAGGACGGTCGCCTCGGCGACCGCCTCCATGCTGGAGCGATCGCCCCAGCTGATGAGCAGCGCCCGCCGGGCGGCCGGGTGCAGCTGCCGCACCCGCGCCAGCAGCTCCGTCCCGGTCATTCCCGGCAGCTGCCGGTCAGCCAGCACGAGAGCGACCTGGCCCCGGTCGTCGCGGAGCCGGCCAAGGACATCAACCGCCTCTTCAGTGGACCCGGCCACGATGACCTGGTAGTCAGCCCCGTACCGCTTACGCAGCTCGGCCTCGACGCGGCCGCGCATCCGCGAGCCGTCGGCCAGCAGCACTACCGGCTTCGGCATCAGGACCCCGATCTCGGGACGGCGCTGATCCTCGCGGTGAACTGGGCTACTGCCTGGCTGACCGCGGCGGACCTGATGGACTCGAACATATCGAAGTCGTGGTGGGCACCGGGTAGCTCGGCGTAGCAGACCGGGTGGCTGGAGACCGCGCGTACCCGCGCCACGAAGGCGCGGACGGCCGACGGAGGTATCTGCATGTCCTTCTCGCCGTGCACCACGAGCATGGGTGGCATGTCGCCACCAGGGGCGAGGTCGCCGTAGTAGCCGTAGCGGCAGATCAGACCCGCGAGGCCGGTCTCGCCCTCGCACACCGCCCGGATGGCCAGGTTCGCGCCCGCCGAGCTGCCGGTCACGAACAGCCGGGCGGGTTCGGCGCCATACTCCGCGGCGTGGGCGCGTACCCATGCGATCGCGCTGCGCACGTCGGCGACCTGGTCGGCGAGGGTCACGTGCGGCTGCAGCCGGTAGCCGGCGCTCACGCAGACGAAACCGCGCCGGCTGGTCAGGTACCGGATCAGCGGCCTTGCTTCGCGCGCCTTGTTGCCGGAGTAGAAGCCGCCGCCGTGGATGTGCAGCAGGATCGGCGCGCTGGCCGGCCGGTCGCGGCGGTGGTACACATCCAGCGTGCGCCGCGGCCCGCCGCCGTAGGCCAGATTGCGGACGCGGACCACGTCGAGCCGGCCCGGCCAGAACGGGGCGCGCAGGATACGGCCCCACGGCCGCCTCGGCCGGCCGGCGTTGCCCAGCGCCGCGTGCGCGCGCAGCGCGCGGCCCACCACGACCACCAGGCCGGCCAGCGCGAGCAGGGCGGCGCTGGCCCGGCGGCACCGCCCGGCGAGTCGAGGTCACCCTCGGCGAGCGCGAGCACGGTCGAGCCGATGAGCAGGTATCCCACGATGAACGGCAGCTCGCTGACCAGCAGCGCGGGGATGGCGGCGAACCAGCCGAGCCGGTGCCACCGGGTGAGCGCACACCCGACCCCCCAGGACACGACCGCGACCGTCCACCAGTAACCGATCGGCATTTTTCCGCGGCTCCTTCGGATGCTCCTGCTCGCGTATTCGGACACGAAGGAATCTACGAACAGACGGCGCGGTCAGCGTCACCCGAAAGTGGACCTGATGGGTGGAATCCTCAGCCGATCAGTCCCAGCACCCAGCCACTCGTTTGGGCTGAACCCCAGCGGGAAGGGGGGCTGGCCCGCGACCCCGCGCGCACCACAGGCCGTT
>CAWFRO010000011.1:0-1405252 GCA_963818225.1 uncultured Actinomycetes bacterium | reverse complement strand
TCACGCAGTCCCCGTCTGACCGGCAGCAGATGCGAGGCGATCTGTCGGCCGGGCCTCAGGTTTATGGCACCTGCCAGCGATGCCGTTTCAGCGGGTGACGTGGATGTTGAAGAACCGGGTCTTCAGAACGGCGGCGATCTCGAAGAACAGCACGGCGTAGTTCTCCGGTCCGCGGGCGGTCCGGATACCGCCGAGATCCATGATCCCCTCGTCCTTCCAGCCCAGGTCGTGGAGCAGCCCCTTAACCTCGGCCTTGGCCGGCTGTCGTCGCCGGAGACGAACACCGTCGCCGGTCCCACCGAAGACGGATCGGCCAGCACCTCGATCGCCGCCGTGTTCAGGGACTTCACTACGTGCACAGCGGGCAGGGCCGCCTGGAGGTGCTCGGCGAGGCTGGAGTTCGGGTAAACCAGGTCCCCGGTCCCGGTGCGGGCGTTGGTGGCGTCGAGCAGCGTCTTCCCGGCCATCGCCGAGGTGTCGAGAGCGGTGATGGTCTTCCAGCGCGACGGCGCCGGTGATGGCATTGACGATGACGTCGCCGACGGCCAGGGCGTCTTGGAGGCCGGTGATCTCGAAGTCTGGGTCGGTGGCGGAGGCGTCGCGGGCGCCGAAGACGACGTCGTGGCCGGACTTCGTCCAGCGGCGCCGAGGGCGTGCGCGACCTTCCCGGTGCCGAGGATGGCGATTTTCATGGGCGTTTCCTTCCGTGAGGAGGATCCGGTGTGGATGGTCAGGGAGCGGCTCACCTGGGCTCAGGGGCGCGGATGTGGTCTGGTCTGTCATTGTTAGTTGATGATTAGCAAAGAACCCGGGTCTCAGGTGGGGAGCATGTCCGCCCATGACGGTTAATTCTGACGTGGCAGGCGCGCCAGTGCAGGCAGGCCATACGCTCGGACCGCATTACAAGTGGATCGCGCTGTCCAACACGACGCTTGGCATGCTGATGGCGACGATCAACCAGTCGATCGTGCTGATCGCGCTGCCTGACGTCTTCCACGGCATCGGGCTGGACCCGCTGAGTCCGGGGAATACCAGCTACCTGCTGTGGATGTTCATGGGGTTCCTGGTGGTGTCTGCGGTTCTCGTGGTGTCGTTCGGCCGGCTTGGTGACATGTTCGGCCGGGTGCGGATGTACACGCTGGGCTTCGCGATCTTCAGCGTGGCCTCGATCTTCCTGACCGTGACCTGGATGCGCGGCGCGGACGGGGCGATGTGGCTTATTATCTGGCGGGTCGTGCAGGGTATCGGCGGCGCGTTCTTGTTCGCCAACGCCGCCGCCATCGTCACCGACGCGTTCCCGGCCAACCAGCGCGGCACCGCCCTCAGCGTGAACTCGATCGCGGCCATCGCCGGGTCGTTCATCGGCCTCATCCTCGGCGGCGTCCTGGCCCCGGTGAACTGGCACCTGATCTTCCTGGTCTCGGCACCGATCGGCGTGTTCGGCACCTTGTGGGCATACTTCATGCTGCATGACATCGGGGTGCGCAAGCACGCGCAGATGGACTGGTGGGGCAACCTACTGTTCGCCGCCGGGCTGGTCGCCATCCTGGTCGGCATCACCTACGGCCTGCTGCCCTACGGCGGGCATCCGATGGGCTGGACCAACCCGTGGGTGCTCACCGCGCTCTTCGGCGGCCTCGCGCTGCTGGTCATCTTCGTGTTCGTCGAGACCAAGGTCGCCGAGCCGCTGTTCCGCATCTCGCTGTTCAGGATCCGGGCGTTCGTCGCCGGGAACGTCGCGAACCTGATGCTCGCGATGGGCCGGGGCGGCATGCAGTTCATGCTGATCATCTGGCTGCAGGGCATCTGGCTGCCGCTGCACGGCTACAGCTACAGCCAGACCCCGCTGTGGGCCGGCATCTACCTGGTGCCGTTGACGACCGGCTTTCTGCTGGCCGCGCCGCTGTCCGGGATCCTGTCCGACAAGTTCGGCCCCAAGCTGTTCACCGTGGGCGGCGCGCTGCTGACGGGAGCGAGCTTCCTACTGCTGATATTCGTCCCGGTGGACTTCGCCTACTGGGAGTTCGCCGGCGTCATCGCCCTCAACGGCTTCGGCTCCGGCCTGTTCTTCTCGCCGAACTGGGCGGAGATGATGAACTCGGTCCCGGCCGACCGGCGCGGGGCGGCTGGCGGCATGATCGCCACCTTCCAGAATTCCGCGTTCGTGCTATCGATCGGCATCTTCTTCACCCTGATGGTGGCCGGCCTGTCCAGCAAGCTCCCGGCCGCCCTGTCCAGCGGGCTGACCGCGCAGGGCGTCCCGGCCGCCGCGGCGGTGCCGATCTCGCACCTGCCCCCGATCGGCGTGCTGTTCGCCTCCTTCCTCGGCTACAACCCGATGCAGCAACTGCTCGGCCCGCTGCTGCACCAACTGCCCTCCGCGCACGCGGCCTACGTGGTCGGGCGGGAGTTTTTCCCGCACCTGATCACGGCACCGTTCCACAGCGGTCTCGGCATCGCCTTCGGGTTCGCCATCGCGGCCAACGTGATCGCGGCCATCGCCTCAGCGCTGACGGGCCGGCGCACGCCGGTACCTGCCGCACGCGAGCCACTAGGTTACGAACTGGCCGCCGTGGCCGGGGAAGGCGGCTTCGAGCCCAGCGAACTCGTCGCCCCCGGCGTCCCGGAGGAGAGCACCGAGCCACCCGACAAGGCCGGCTGAGGCCAGTGCTGGTTTGCGTTCTCGTCCATCGCGCACCTCATCGGCTCCTCGCGGCGCCGTTAGCAGCCTGAGACACTGGCCTGATGATGCGGAATGCCTGGGACCTGCATGCTGACGAGTGGATCTCATGGGCCCGGGCGCCGGGCCACGACAGCTACTGGCGCTTCCACCGCGAGGCGTTCCTGCCGCTGGTTCCCCCGCCGGAGCGGCTAACTCTGGACATCGGGTGCGGGGAAGGCCGGCTCACGCGTGACCTGTCCCGGCTCGGTCACCGAGTCCTCGCGATCGACGCCTCGCCGACGATGGTCGCGGCCGCCGCCTCCGTTCCCGGCGCGGCCGGGTGGGTGGCTGCAGGTGACGCCGCCGCGCTGCCGGTGGCCGACGCCGCCGCGGACTGTGCCGTGGCGTTCATGAGCCTGCAGGACGTCGACCAGATGGAACAAGCAGTGGCCGAGGCCGCCCGCGTTCTGGTGCCCGGCGGCCGGCTGGTGATCGCCGTCACCCACCCGGCCAACACGGCCGGGAAGTTCGCTCCCGGCCCCGACGAGGCGGCGCGGCCGTTCGTCATCGACGGGTCATGGTTCGAGCGCCGAGCCCTGGCCGACACCTGCGAGCGGGATGGCTACACCATGACGTTCCACTCCCAGCACCGCCCGCTGCAGGCCTACACCGAAGCCCTGGCGGACGCCGGATTCCTCATCGAGCGGATTCGGGAGGTGGGCGACCCCAACCCGGCCGACAAGTGGCACAGGATTCCGCTGTTCCTCCACGTCCGCGCCCTGCGCTCGTAAGAGCCTGCCCGCCCACCACGAGACCTACGTCTACTGGTCGATGATCATCGTCATGACCCGCCGCCTCGCTCGCAACGCTGCCGGCACCTCAGCACCAGCTCAGTCGGATGCCGCCTGAGTTTTAAGCAGGCTCTAACGCCGGCCTTGACCCAATACCCTTAACGGTTTAGTATGCTTAACGGTTAAGGGAGGTTGGAGCGTGCAGCAGGAAGTCGTGCTGGCGATGCTGGCGAAGGAGCCGTCCCACGGGTACGAGCTGCGGGTTCGCCTGGCCCGGGCCCTCGGGCCGGTGGCCGAGGGGATCAGCGAAGCCCAGGTGTACGTCACGCTCACCCGGCTGGAGAAGGGGGGCTTCGTCACACGGGTTGACGCGCCGGCCCAGCGGTCCGACCGCAAGGTGTACTGCCTCACTCCGGCCGGCCAGGAGCGGGTGACGGAGTGGATGTCGGACGTGAGCTGGCCGCGGCCCGACCTGACCGAGTTCCACATGAAGCTCATCGCCGCCGCGCAGGGCGGCCTCGCCGACCCAGTCAGCCTCATCGACGCGCAGCGCCGCGACCTGCTGCGCCGCCTGGGAGAAGTGGGACGCGCGGTAATGGAAGAGGAAAAGGACTCCGACGCGGCACTGCTCCTGGAGGGCATCGTGCTTCGCCTGCAAGCCGACCTGCGCTGGCTGCACGCCTGCGAGAGCGCCTGGACGAAACGGAGTACCCCGCAAATGAACGACTTGCCTGCCGTGCTCGTGCACGCCAGGGGCTTGCGAAAGGACTACGGTAGCGGCGAGGGCCTGGTGCGCGCGCTCGACGCGGTCGACCTCGACGTCAACCGCGGCGAGGCCGTGGCGGTGATGGGCCCGAGTGGCTGCGGGAAATCGACGCTGCTCCACCTGATCGGCGGGCTCGATCGCCCGAGCGCCGGACAGCTGTCGGTCGCGGGGCAACGCGTCGACCAGCTCTCCGAACGCGCCCTCGCGCACTTGCGCCGCGAAGAGATCGGATTCATCTTCCAGTCGTTCCAGCTGATGGACGAGCTCACCGCGCAGGAGAACGTCGAACTGCCCGCGCTCCTGGCGGGTCATTCACCGAACGAGGCCCGGGCGCGCGCCACGGCACTCCTGGAACAGGTCGGCCTCGGCGATCGCGTCCGGCACCTTCCCTCGATGCTGTCCGGGGGCCAGCGTCAACGCGTCGCGATCGCGCGGGCACTCGTGAACGATCCGGAAATCGTCCTGGCGGACGAGCCGACCGGCAACTTGGATAGCGCTTCGGCGTTCGACGTGCTGTCGCTGCTGCGGGACTTGCACGCCCAGGGTTTGACCTTGGTGATCGTCACTCACGACGAGCGGATCGCCGCGACCGCGGACCGCTTGATCTCGATGCGCGACGGAACGTTTGTCGACGAGACGCGGCTGACGGGCGGTTCACGAGGGAACCTCAGCACCTTCGCGGAGTGGGAGCACCTCAGGTGAGATCGAAGGAAAACCTCATGAACCAACCGCGACGCGCGCGCCGCGCGGGCCGAGTGCGGGGGCGCGCCCTGCTGCTCTTTCGTCTCGCGCGGCAAGACATCCGGCACCATGTCGCCCAGGCAGCGCTCTTGGTGGTCGCCATCGCCGCGGCCACGGCCGTGCTCAGCTTGGCCTTCGCGCTGGACGGAGTGAACAGCAACCCCTACCAGCAGACCATGGCGGCAACGAACGGGCCCGACGTCGTGGCCCAGAGTGGCGGTCCCCCCGCCACCAACGTGACGTCGCCGGCGGACCTCGCCGCGCTCGTGGCGCTGAACCACGCCCAGGGAGTAGTGGCCCACAGCGGCCCCTATCCGATCGTGGGCGACACCGGCCCGGTGGGGCCCGTCATGCGCAGCACGGACCTCGTTACCTCAGTGCAGGTCGAAGGGCGTGAACCTGGCGTGGCCGCGGTCGACCAGCCCAAGGTGACGGACGGGACGTGGATCCGGCCTGGGGGCGTGGTGGTCGAGCGGTCCTTTGCCGAGGTGGCGAACCTGCGTCTCGGCCAGACGATCACGCTGAACGGTCACCCCTTCCGGGTGGTCGGCTTCGCCGTCACGGCGGCGTTCGGCGGCTACCCGGGTATGAGCCTGATCTGGGCCACCGAAGCGGTGGCGCGCAGCCTCGCCACCACGGCGGCCCCGCTGTCGTACATCTCGAACCTCAAGCTGTCCGACGCGTCGCCACGCGCGGTCAACGCGTTTGTAAACACTCATAGCAGCAACAACGCATCCGCCCCGTTTCTCACCTCATGGACAGCGACCGCCTACGGGGACGCCGCCTTCCTGCGCACCGACCAGGCCTTCCTCTTTACCGGCGCCACGCTGCTCGGCGTGCTCGCGCTGGCGAGCGTGGCCGTCCTCGTCGGTGGCCGCCTGGCGGAAGGCACCCGGCGGGTCGGACTCCTGAAGGCCACCGGCGGCACGCCGGGCCTGGTCGCGGCGACCTTCCTGGCCGAGAACCTGTTCCTGGCGCTCGTCGCGGCCTTGGTCGGCCTGCTGGCCGGCTGGGGTGCGGCCCCGCTGATCTCCAATCCCGAGGCCGACCTCGTCGGTACTCCGGGAGCGCCGCCGCTCACGCTCGTCATGGTCATCGTCGCCCTCGGCGTGGCGCTCGTCGTGGCGCTCGCATCGACTCTCGTTCCCGCGATCCGCGCGGCGCGGATGAGCACGGTCAGCGCGCTCGCCGACACGCCCCGCCTGCCGAGGCGGCGGGATTCGCTGATACGGCTGTCCAGGAAGCTGCCCGTGCCGGCGCTGTTCGGGCTGCGCCTCGTCGCGCGCCGGCCACGGCGCGCGATCTTCAGCGCGGCGAGCATCGCCGTCGCCGTCATGGGCCTGGTCGCCGCGCTCGCCATCCACGCCGCCGTCGACGCCAAGTTCTCTCACTTCGGGAGTTCGGGCGGGCTGGTCAACCCGGATGTCCCCCGAGCGGAGCAGGTGCTGACCGCCATCACGATCTCGCTGGTCACCCTGGCCGCGCTCACCGCGATCTTCGCCGCCTGGGCGACGGTCCTCGACGCGAGACGCGCCTCCGCGGTGACGCTGGCGCTGGGAGCAACCCCGCAGCAGATCCGAGCCGGGTTGGTCATGGCACAGGTCATTCCCGCGGTGCCCGGCGCGATCCTCGGCCTCCCACTCGGCATCGGTCTGTTCAAGGTCGCGGGACATCACCTGAATGGCCTGCCGCCAGTGCTCTGGCTGGTCGCCGCCGTGCTCGGAACCGTGTTCGTTGTGGCGGCGCTCACCAGTGTTCCGGCACGGATTGCCCTCCGGCGACCCGTTGCTGAGATGCTCCAAACCGAGGCGGCGTGACGCCTTGCGGCCGGGAGTCGCTTATGCCCCAGTTTTCAAGCAGGCTCTAGAAAGCACCCTCGGTTCGGACTGTTTCCATGATCATGGGTCGTTTCGGCCAAATACGGACCGAAACGACCCATGATCATGGCCGAAGACCGTTATGCCTGAATGTGAAGTTGAGGCATAACGGGACATAGCTGGCGTCACTTCAGGCAGCGGGCCAGTAGCGGGCGGCTTTACCACGTCCGACCGCCATCCGCGCTACCCCGGCGCCGCTCCCGCCTGCCGTGAGGACCCTGACCAGCAGCAAAGCCCTGAGGACACGGGGCCTACGCGGGCAGAGGGCTACGCGGGCTGGGGGCTACGCGGGCAGGGGCATGACCACGACTGGGGGCGTGGTCGGCGCCGGGGTCCCGCCCGCGGGCTCGACGGTGATCCCGAGCCGGTCGCCCGGCCGCAGCGCGGCGGCCAGCACGGGACCGGCATGGCCGGCCCGGACAGCAGGCCGGCGGAGCGGGCCCCCGTGGTCCCGGCCGGGCCCATCACCCAGAGCTGGTAGACCTTCTGCGACGGCAGGGACGCCAGGCCCGCCGTGGTGACGACGGCTTCGCGTTTGTCCCAGGAGACCACCGCGGTGACAGTGCCCCCCGCGTCGGTCGCCATGGTCACGCTGCGGGCGTCACCGGCGCCGAGCACACTACGATCGCGGCGGGAGTCTTCGGGGGCGCGGTGACCTGGCTGACGACCCCCAGGGCGATGCCGGCGGCCGCGCAGGCGGCGACGGCTGCGGCCAGCACGCGCGGCATCCGCGGCCGGCGGCGATCCGGGGCCGCGTCCCGGCCGGCTGGGAACACGGCGCTCCCCGGCCGCCCGCGGACGGCTGGGAACACGGCGCTCACCAGCCGCTCGCGGCGCGAGGCGCGGTCGAGCCCGCCGCCGGCCAGCGGCGGCAGCTGCCGGGTGCGGTGGGCCGCGGCCAATACCTGCTCGCGCATCGCCGACGGGGGGTCGGTGGCCCGGGCCAGGCCGAGCCGGGCCGCGGCCTCGCGGTACCCGCGCACCTCAGCCTCGCACGGGCCGCAGTGCTGAAGGTGACGTTCGAAGCCGTCCCGCTCAGCCTCGCTGAGGGCATCCAGGGCGTAGCTGCCGGAGAGCAGGTGCAGGTCGTCGCGCATGGTCTTCACCACTGCACCCCCAGGCAGTCGCGCATCCTGATCATGCCGTCCCGTATCCGTGTCTTCACCGTGCCTAGGGCGGCCCCGAGCAGCTGCGCGACCTGCGGATAGGTGTATCCGCCGTAGTAGGCGAGCTCGATCGACTCACGCTGCAGCGCGGTCAGCCCGTCCAGACAGCGGCGCACCCGCTGGCCGTCCAGGGTCGCCGCGACGACCTCGGCCGGGTCGTCGCCGGCGGGGAGCAGGTCGGGCGCGACCTTCTGCTCGCGGCGCGACCCGGCGTTCTCCGAGCGGACCCGGTCGACCGCGCGGCGATGCGCGATGGTCATGACCCAGGCCGCCGCGCTGCCCCGGGCCGGGTCGAACCGGGTCGCGGTACGCCAGACCTCGAGCAGGACCTCCTGAGCGACCTCCTCGGACTGGGCGGGATCTCGCAGCACGTGCCGCGCGACCCCGTAGACGGGTCCGGCCAGTTCCCCGTAGACCCGCTCGAACGCCCGGTGATCACCGCGCGCCACCAGGGCCAGCAAGCCAGCCAGGTCCAGGTCCAGAGCCTGGTCCCGGCTGGCTTGCTGGTCCCGGATCTGGTCCCGGACCTGGTCCTGGCCTTGGACCTGGACCTGGTCGTGATCACGATCGCCGGCGGCCCCGGGATCGGCGGTCAGCTGGCGTATCCGCGCCCGTTTCATGCCCCCTATTCGAGGCCCGGCCGCCATCGGATTGGTCCGCCACCCACTGGACCTGCGGCAACGAGAGGTCGACCACCACGCCGGCGCTGCGGACGGTCAGCTCAGCTCCGCGGCCGGGAGAATCTGCCGCGGGAGGCCGGGGGTGACGTTGCGGCGCCGCCATTCACGCGGGTAACCGAGCGAGACCTCCTCGAACCGGACCCCGTCGTACCACGTCACCCGCGGGATATGCAGGTGGCCGTAGACGACCGCGGCGGCGTTGAAGCGCAGGTGCCAGTCGCTGGTCCGGGTGGTGCCGCACCATTGGGCGAACAGCGGGTAGCGCAGTACCCGGGTGGGCTCGCGGACCAGCGGGTAGTGCGTGACGAAGACGACCGGGAGCGCCGGGTCCCGCCCGGCGAGCCGTTGCTGCGTGACCTCGATCCGGGCCCAGCACCACTCTTCGATGCTGGGGTAGGGATCAGGGTGGAGCACCGCCTCGTCGCGGCAGATGATGCCCTTGTCGTAGGCGAGCGTCAGGCCCTGCTCCTTGGTCAGCGCGCCGTCCGGCCGGAACGTGTAGTCGTACAGCAGGAACACCGGCGCGATGGTGACCGGGCCGCCCGGCCCGTCCCACACCGGGTACGGATCCTCCGGGGTGACGATGCCGAGGCTGCGGCACAGCTCCACCAGGGCCAGGTACCGTTCCTCGCCGCGCAGCGGGACCGGGTCCTTGGGCCGCGTCCACAGCTCGTGGTTTCCCGGGGTCCACACCAGGCGGGCGAACTTGCTGCTCAGGGTGCGCAGCGCCCACTCGATGTCGGGGTACAGCTCGCCCACGTCACCGGCGAGCAGCAGCCAGTCACCGGCCGTGCCCGGCTCGAGCCCGGCGACGATCTCCCGGTTCTGCGGGTGCGCCACGTGCAGGTCACTGAGGGCCAGCAGCCTGGGGGTCGTCATCGGTGTCCTCACGTGCGTGTTGAATGTTCATTATGGCTGGCACCGGCACGGAACGACCGCGGGTGGGGGTGTCAAGCTGCCTGCTCGGCGCGGAAGTGCGGTTCAACGGCGGCCACAAGCGGTACCGCTTCCTGACCGACGAGCTCGGCGCCTACGTGGACTGGGTGCCGTACTGCCCGGAGGTCGAGATCGGGCTCGGCACCCCGCGGGAGCCGATCCGGCTGGACACCGAGGGCCGCCTGGTCAACCGGAGCGGGACCGCGGACCACACGCGGGCCATGGCGGCCCTGCCGCTGCCTCCTGCTGTTGACGGATACGTGTTCAAGGCCAAGTCGCCGAGCTGCGGGGTGCGGGGCATCGCGCGGTACGGGCCCGACGGCCAGCCGTCCGGCGCGACCGGGACCGGCCTGTACGCGGGGCGGGTCATGGCGGCGGACCCGCTGCTGGCCGTGGAGGACGAAGGCCGGCTGAACGACCCGGGACTGCGCGAGGCGTTCGTCGAGCGGCTGTTCGCCGCGGCGCGGCTGCGCTCTTTGCTCATCGCGACGCTGGCGCCCGCCGGCCTGGTGGCCTTCCACGCCCGGCACAAGCTGCAGCTGCTCGCGCACGATCCGGCCCGGTACCGTTCGGCAGGACGGGTGGTGGCGCGGGCCGGGACGGTCCCGCCCGGGGAGACGGGCGCGGCGTACCGGGAGCTGTTCCTGGCCGCGATGGCGTCCCGGAGTACGCCAGGGCGGAACGCCAATGCGCTGCAGCACGCCTACAGCCGGATCGGCCGGACGCTGCCGCAGGTACGGAGGGACGACCTGATGGCCCGGATCGAGGCCTACCGGCGGGGCGAGGTGCCGCTCAGCGTGCCGGTGGCGCTGCTCGACCACTACGCCCGCGGCGGTGAGCTGCCCTGGCTGGCCGAGCAGACGTACCTGGCACCGTTCCCGGCCCGGCTGCGGCTGCGGGGGGGGGTATTGGCCGCTGGCGGTCTGGGGGGCACGAAGGCGGGGGCGTTCGGTAAAACTGATCTTCTGGGTGGCAGCGGGATGAAGCCGCTGGTCCGGGCGGCGTAGTCGGCGTACTGAGGCCGGCCGCGGCCATCCGCCGGTCGGTCATGCGCTGGCCGGTGCCGCGGGTCAGGATGAAGGTCATCAGCAGCGGCCCGATGATCGTGGGCAGCCCGGCGACCGAGCCGAGGCTGATCAGGAACAGGCCCCACCACATGCAGAAGTCACCGAAATAGTTGGGGTGACGGGTGTACCGCCATAGGCCCTGGTCCATGATCAGGCCATGGTTCCGGCGGTCGGCCTTGAACCGGGCCAGCTGCCAGTCGCCGACGGACTCGAAGACGAAGCCGCCCAGCCACACCGCGCCGCCGACGGCGGTGACCGGGCCGGCCGGGGCGCGCTCCAGCATGCCGGCCTGGATGGGCAGGCAGGCCACCCACAGGGTCAGGGCCTGGAGCAAGTAGACCGAACGCAGCGCGTACAGGTTCCGGTTGCCCTTGGCCGCGGCGAGCAGGTCGCGGTAGCGCGGGTCCTCGCCTTTGCCGTGGTTGCGCCAGGTCACGTACGCGGCCAGCCGCAGGCCCCAGATGACCGAGACGGCCAGCAGCAGGTAGCGGCGCGCGGGCTGCCCGTGCCCGGCCGAGGCGAGCAAGCTGGCCACCGCGGCCAGCGCGATGCCGAGGCCCCACGCCGTGTCCACCACGGCATGCCTGCCGACCTTCAGGGCCACGGCGAACGTGACGGCCATCATGACCAGCAGCGCGGCCGCCGTGACCAGCAGCGTGAGGCCGAACGGGCCGAGCGGGATGCCGCTCACCGGGCCGTCCGGCCCGGGCGGTCCGGGTTGACGGCGAGGATCTGGTCGACGCCCATCCGGCCTTCCTCGAAGGCCAGGGCGCCCCCGGCCAGGTACAGGCGCCACAGGCGGACCTGCTCCGGGGTGAGGAGCTGGGTGATGGCGGCGGCGTTCTGCTCGAAGTTGCCCAGCCAGGCCCGGATGGTGCGCGCGTAGTGCTCGCGCATGGCCTGGACGCCGATGACCTCGAACCCGGCCTGCTCGATCAGCCGCACCGTCTCCCCCACCGGGCGCATGTGCATGTCCGGTGCGATGTAGGACTCGATGAACGGGCCGCCGCCCGGCGCGCGGCCGCTGCGGGACATCTGCTGGATCAGCAGCCGGCCGCCCGGCTTGAGCGACTGGCGCAGCGCCGCGCAGAACCCGGGGTAGTGGGCGGCGCCGACGTGCTCGCCCATCTCCACCGCCGCGATCGCGTCGAACGGGCCGTCCAGCGGGTCCCGGTAGTCACCGATCCTGACCTCGGCCCGGTCGCCGAGGCCCAGGCCCCGCACGCGCTGCCGGGTGTAGCCGCCCTGCCCGGCCGACAGGGTCACGGCGGTCACCCGGGCGCGGTGATCGCGGGCGGCGTGGACCGTGAGCGAGCCCCAGCCGCAGCCCATGTCCAGCAGCCGGTGGCCGGCCTGCAGGTCCAGCTTGCGGCAGATCAGCTCCAGCTTGGCTTGCTGCGCGCCGGCCAGCGTGTCCGCGTCCTGCCACCACGCGCACGAGTACGCCATGCTGGGGTCCAGGATGAGCTGGTAGAACGACGCGGGCACGTCGTAGTGGCCGGCGATCACGGCCTGATCGCGGCCGCGGCTGTGGCGCGGGCCGTGGACCCGCAGCTCGCAGTCCGGCGGCGAAGGCGGGGGCCACAGGGGGATCTTGAGGCTGACCGCCGCGGCGGCGACGGCCCGGGCGGCCGGAGCCCAGCGGGCCGGGCCGACCCGGGCCGAGGCGGCCCGGAACCGGCGCAGCCCGTCGGTGAGGTCGCCGTCCACGTCGAGGTCGCCGCTGACGAAGGCGCGGGCCAGGCCCAGCTCACCCGGGCGCCACAGCATCCGGCTCAGCGCGCGCGGGGACCGGATGACCAGGACCGGGGCGTCCCCCGGCCCGGCCTCGCTGCCGTCCCAGGCCCGTAGCCGCACCGGCAGGTCCAGGCCGGCCTGGGTCTGGACCAGGTCCGCGATGACGCCGGCCGCGCCGCCGCTGGTCTTCGCGTCCGGGGCCGTCAGATGCGGGCCAGGGTGAGCTGGCTGACGTTGATGTAGCCGGACCGGAAGCCCGCTTCGGAGTAGCACAGGTAGAACCTCCACATGCGGTTGAACACGTCATCGAAGCCGAGCCGGGCGACATCCTCGGCACGGGCGGAGAACCGGTCCCGCCAGATCCGCAGCGTCTCGGCGTAGTGCGGGCCGAAATCGGCGCGGCCGGTGATGTGCAGCCGGGTCCGGCGCTCGAGGCTGCCGGTGATCGCGGTCAGCGAGGGGATCTGGCCGCCCGGGAAGATGTACTTCTGGATCCAGGTGTGGGTGCGGCGGGTGGCCAGCATCCGGTCGTGCGGCATGGTGATCGTCTGCAGCCCGATCCGGCCGCCGGGCGCCAGGTGCCGCTCGAGCGCGGCGAAGTAGTCGTCCCAGTAGCGCTCGCCGACCGCCTCGATCATCTCGCAGGAGCAGACCGCGTCGAAGGTGCCCTCGACGTCCCGGTAGTCGCGCAGCTCCACCCGAACCCGGCCGGCCAGGCCCGCTTCCGCGACCCGGCGGGCGGCGAGGGCATGCTGCTCGCGCCGAGATCGTCACCGTGACCACGCTGGCGCCCCGGTTCGCCGCGCGGATGGCCAGCTCGCCCCAGCCGGTGCCGATCTCGAGCAGCCGGCAGCCCGGGCCGACGCCGGCCCGGTCCAGCAGCGAGTCGATCTTGCGCCGCTGGGCGCCGGCCAGCTGGTGCTCCCCGGCCAGCAGCGTGCCGTCGGCCGCCGCCTCGAACAGGCCCGAGGAGTAGGTCATGGTCTCGTCGAGGAACAGGGCGAACAGGTCGTTGGACAGGTCGTAGTGACGGCCGATGTTCCGGCGGGCGCCGCCGCGGGTCTGCCGGTCGGCGGACGGCGGGCGGCGCACCGCCAGCGCGCGCATCCGCTGCAGCCAGGGCGGGACGAGCTCGCCGGCGTGTTCGGCCAGCACGGTGAGCAGGCCGGTCAGGTCGGCGCAGTCCCAGTCCCCGGCCATGTACGACTCGCCGAACCCGATCAGGCCGGAGGCACCGACGCGGCGGAAGAACTCCCGGGGCCGACGCAGGACCATGACCGGAGCGGACGGCGGGCCCCCGCCGAGCAGCCGCCCGTCCGGAAACTGCACTCTGGCCGGCAGGCCGGCCATCGCCTGGGCGAACAGGGCACGCGCCACGGCGGCGCGCACCGGGGAGCCTTCGGCCACGGCGACGTCGGGCCACCGCCCGGCGTCGACGGCGGCTCGCGGAGCTTGCTGCGTGCTGATGCTCACTGAACGCTCTCCTGGGGTTGGTGAGCTTTTTGTTTGGCTGGCGCTGTTGTTGGTGGGGCGGGCGGGGGACGACGGGCAGGCCGCGCAGGTACAGCCGGATGCCCTGCCACCGGATCCGGGCGGAGACCGCCGCGGTGGACCAGGGGTGCCGCGCGGCCGCGCTGAGCAGCGCCCGCGCGGTGGCGGCCGGCCGGTGCCGTGCACGCTGGCCACGAACGAGTTCCCGTCCGGGCGGGTGAGCGTGATGCTCAGCGCCAGCGCCGAGCGGTGCGGGCCGCCGGCGCTGAGCTGGCTCCGCCGGGCGGGCCCGGCTCGGGCGCCCGCTCGGGCGGGATCGGCTCGGGCAGGCTCATCCGGTAGCCTCCGTCGACCGGGTAGAACGGCGAGACGTAGAACTCCTTCGCCGCCTCGGCCCGGCCGCGCTCGTCCGGGCGCAGCAGGTAGGCGTGCCGCTGCCGGTAGGTGTTGTGCACTTCGGCCACCACGCAGGCCAGGGCGCCGTCGGCCCGGTGGCACCAGTAGACGGTCAGCGGGTTGAACGCGTACCCGAGCACGCGGGCGTGCGCGAGCATCACCACCCGGCCGCCGCCGGTGTCGATGCCCTGGGCCATCAGGAAGCGGTCGAGGTTGTCCCGGATCGGCCGCCGCGGGTCACCCAGGTGGTCGCGGGAGTCGAAGCCGGCCAGCAGCCGCAGGAACCGGCCCGGCCGGGGCAGGTGATCGAGGTCGACCAGCCACTGGTACGTGCGGTAGGTGAACACGTTCCGCAGCGGCGCCAGCCGGGTGTGCGTGATCCGGCACTCATACAGCGCGGCGCCGGGGGCCAGCGGGCGGCCGGTCACCAGATTCCCCCGAGAGCGCGGGCCGCCTGGGCGCCGGACCGGCAGCCGTCCTCGTGAAAACCCCAGCCGTGATAGGCGCCGGCGAACGCGGTGACCGGGGTGTTCAGCTCGGGCAGGCGGCGCTGAGCGGCGACCGAGGCCGGCGTGTAGGCCGGATGCGCGTAGTCCATCCGGCTGATGATGCGGTCGGGGTCGACTGCGGCCTGGGCGTTCAGCGTCACGACGTAGTCCTGCCCGGCGGGGAGGTGCTGCAGCCGGTTCAGGTGGTAACTGATCCGCACCGATTCGTTACTTTTCGTACGTCCTGCCTGGCAGTGGCCGAGCTGATAGTTCCAGGACGCCCGGACCGCGGCGCGGTCCGGCAGCAGGCGGGTGTCGGTGTGCAGCAGGGCGGGGTTCGGGGTGTAGCGGAAGGCGCCCAGCACCTCCCGCTCGGCCCGGGTGGCCGGCTCGAGCAGGGTCAGCGCCTGGTCCGGGTGGGTCGCGATGACCACGGCGTCGAACTGGTGCGCCTGACCCGAGGCGTCGCGTACCTCGGCGCCGTCCGGGTAGCGGCGCACCGCGCGGACCGGGGCGCCGAGCCGGACGCAGGCCAGAGCGGCGGCGGCCCGGTCGACGTAGCACCGGGAACCGCCGGTCACGGTACGCCAGGGCGGCGCCCCGGACACCGACAGCATGCCGTGGTTGGCCAGGAAGGCGAGCAGGTACCGGGCGGGATAACGCAGCGCCGTCCCGGCCGGGCAGGACCAGACCGCCGCGACCAGCGGCAGCGCGAAGTGGGCCTGGAAGTAGCCGGAAAAGCCGCCCTGATCGAGGAACTCGCCGAAGGTCAGGTCGTCAGCCGGGCGGCCGGCCCGGTCCGCGCCCGGGCCGGCGTCTATGGCGTCGTCCGGACCGTGGGCCGGGTCCCCGGCCAGCAGCCTGCGGCCGGCGCGGTGGAAGCGCGGGACGTCGGCCAGCAGCCGCAGGAACCGGCCGCCGCCCTGGCGCAGGCCCGCGGCCAGGCCGGCCGGGCCCCGTTTGCCCGCATAGTGCAGGCCGCAGCCGGCGCAGCTGACCGACATGCTCATCTCGCTGGCCTGGGTGCTCACGCCCAGCTCGGCGAACAGCCGGGTGAGCAGGGGGTAGGTGCGCTCGTTGTAGACGATGAAGCCGGTGTCGACCGGGACCGGCCCGACCAGGTGGGTGTCGGCGTGACCGCCGAGCCTTCGGTCGGCCTCGAACAGTGTCACGCGGTCAGTGCGGGACAGGACGTAGCCGGCGGTCAGCCCGCTGATGCCGCCGCCGATGACAGCGATCCTGCGCCCGGTCACGTGATCGCTCCCTCAAGCCCTGTCGTCCTTCGGCCCTGTCGTCCTTCGGCCCTGGCGTCGCTTATTCGGCGCGGGCGGCCATCTGGATGGCCGAGGCGGCTCTCGCTCCCGGCCGAGCACATGCCGCAGGGCCGGATCGAGCTCGGGGTAGCGGAAATGATGCCCGGCGTCGATCAGCCGCTGCGGGTGGACATGCTGGCTGGCCTCGGCGATCTCGCTGGCGCCCTCGGCACCGAGCAGCAGCCGCGGCCCGAACGCCGGTACCGGCAGCACGGCGGGCCGGCGCAGCACGCGGGCCAGCGTGGCGGTGTAGTCGGCGTTGCGCACCGGCGCGGGGGCGACCGCGTTGACCGGCCCGGACAGGTCCGGGTCGGTGACGGCCTGCAGGTAGATGTCCAGCAGGTCGTCCAGGCCGATCCAGGCCAGCCACTGCTGGCCGCCGCCCAGCCGGCCGCCGAGGCCGGCCGCGAACAGCGGGTGCAGCAGGTGCAGTACGCCGCCCCGCGGGTCCTGGACGATCCCGGTGCGGACCTGCACCGTCCGGATGCCCGCCCGGGCGGCCGGGCCGGTGGCGTCCTCCCAGTCGGCGACCACGCCGGCCAGGAAGCCGTCGCCGCGGGCGCTGGTCTCGGTCAGCACCTCGTCGCCCCGGTCCGGACCGTAGATCCCGATCGCCGACGCGGTGACGAACGCCCGCACGCCGGGGGCTCCGTCCGTGACGGTGGCCGCGGCGAGCTCGGCCAGGCGGCGGGTAGGGACAATCCGGCTGTCGGAAATCTCCCGCTTGTGGTCCGCTGAGAACCGCCCGGCGATCGACGCGCCGGCCAGGTGGATCACCGCGTCCACCCCGCTCAGCAGCTCGGCATTGGGATCCTCCGGCCGCCAGTAGCGCTCCCCGGAGTGCCGCGGCAGCCGGCGCACCAGCCGGATCACCCGGTGCCCGCCGGTGCTCAGCAGCGCGGTCAGCGCGGTGCCGACCAGGCCGCTGGACCCGGTGACCGCGATGGTCAGCGGCTCCGGGCAGGCGACCCGGGAGCGGGCGTGGGCGGCCAGGTCATCGGCCAGCTGCCGGTGCCGGTAGGTGAACATCGGCCGCAGCACCCGGGCCGGCAGCGGCGTATCGACCACGTCGGTCACCCGGGTCGCGTGCGTGCCCGCCGGGGCGAAGTGGTGATGGTGCCGCCACGGCAGCACCGCCGCCAGCGGCAGCGACGTCAGCGCGTCGGTGAACTCGTGCGGCGGATCGTAGTCGCCGGGCTGGTGGGCGGCCACCCAGCGCAACCCGCCCGGCAGCCGCAGCACGGCCTGGCCGTCCCGGACCGATCCCGCCTCGCGTTCCACCCGCACCGGCGACCAGGGCGGCATCAGCCGGACGATGGCCCCGCGCCTGGCGTGCCAGGCGAAAACCTCGCCCAGCGGGGCGTCGATCACGCTCGAGTACGTCAGTCCCATGGTTTCCATTCCTTCCCCCGTTCCCCGGCGCGGCGCTGTGCGCGTGCCATGAAAACAATACTAATATACACTAAAAATCGGAGCTTAAACCCGGTGTGGGGTGTCCAGAACGGGAGGGCGAGGCGGGATGCAGCTGCGCGAGGCCGCTGAAGCCCTCGGGGTGCACTACCAGACCGCCTACGCCTGGGTGCGGCAGGGCACGCTCCCGGCCCGGAAGACCGGCCGCGGCTACGAGGTGCTGGACCGCGACGTCCTCGCGCTGAGCGAACGGCGGGCGGCAGGCACCGCCCCGCCGCCCGAGGTACGGGTCCGCGACTGGGAGGCCCAGGCCGCCCGGCTGCACGACGCGATCGTGTCGGGCGACGAGACGCTGGCGCGGCACGAGTTCGACCGGCTCGCGGGCGTGCCGCTGATCGACGTGTGCGAGCGGGTCATGACGCCCGCGCTGCGCCGGATCGGCTCGCAATGGGAGGCGGGCGAGCTGACCATCGCGGCCGAGCACCGGGCCAGCGCCATCTGCGAGCGGCTGATCGGTTCCCGCGCGCACCAGCCGCCGGGGCGCCCGCGCGGGATCGCGGTGATTACCACACCGCCCGCTGAACGCCACGGGCTGCCCGCGCTGATGGCCGCGGCCTGCCTGCGCGAGGACCACTGGCTGGTCCACCACCTGTCGGTGGACCTGCCCGTCGCGGAGGTGATCGGCCTGGCCCTGGAGGTCGGCGCGGACCTGGTCGTGCTGTCCACGGCGACCGCCGAGGCGGCCCGGTCCGCACGGCGCGCCGCCCGTGCCATCGGTTCGTCCGCGCCGCGGCTGCGCGTGCTGGTCGGCCTGCCCGGGGACACGCTGAGCAAGCTGCTGGAACTGGCCCGTCACGGCTAGCCCGGCGATGAGGGTGACCAGATCGGTGGTATCTCGGCCCGGAACTGACTGACCCCGCCCGGCCGCGTTAACGCGGCCGGGCGGGGTCACGGTCATCAGGAGGACGGGGGCGTCAGGACGGTGTTGATGATGTAGACGGTGGCGTTGGCGGTCTGCACGTTGCCGCACACCACGTCGGCGCCGTTGACACTGTAGGTGCCGCTCTTCATGGCCGGGGTGACGGTGCCGCCTTCCAGCGTCTTGATCGTCATGCCCGAAGCCAGCTGGGACGGGGTGTAACTGGCGCTCGCCACGTGGTAAGTGAGGATCTTGGTGAGCTCGGCCTTGTTGGCCAGGATCGACTTCAGCGTCGCCGACGGGATCTTGGCGAACGCGGCGTTGTCCGGGGCGAACACGGTGATGTTGGACGCGGAGTTGAGCGTGTCGACCAGACCTGCGGCCTTGACCGCCGCGACCAGGGTGGACAGGGCCGGGTTAGCCGAGGCCGCGGTGGCCACCGGCGCGGTGGACATGCCGCTGAAGCTGCCCGCGCCCGACTTGGGCACCGAGGAGCAGCCCGGGCCGAAGTCCGCGGTGGTCATCGCGCCGGAGCCTGCGGCCGAGGCCGGCGAGGACGCCATCGGGGCCGAGGAAGAGGCGGCCGGGGACGAGGCCGAGCCCGAAGCCGCGGTCGAAGAGCTGCTCGAGCTGCAGGCGGCTGCGCCCAGGGCGCAGGTCAGGGCGAGGCCGGACACGGCGATAAATCTGCGGTTCACAACTGTCTCCTTGCGAGATCTGTCTTTATCTGGTGAGGTACGGCTCGGTGCCGCCCCCTGGATGCGGGACCGTCTCATGTGACGGTCACCACGGTGGAGTCCCAGCCGCTGGCGCCGTTGGGAACTGGGTAGGCGCGCTGCGACGTCTGCGTCACGCCCGAGCTATCGGTGGCACGGACCTGCAGGTTGTGCAGCCCAGGCTTGGCCTCCCAGGCCCACATCCACTGCCGCCAGGTGTCGATGCCGTCGGCGGCGGCCAGCGTGGCGTGCTGCCACGGGCCGTTGTCCACGCTGACCTCGACTCCGGCGATGCCCGTGGCCGGCGCCCAGGCCACGCCCGCCACCGCGACGCGGCCCGCCGCGATCTGGGACAGCGGCTTGGGCACGTCGATGCGCGACTCGGTCTTGATCGGCGCCTGGGCCGAGTAGCCGCGCTGGGTCCAGTACGCCTTCTGCTTCGCGAACGTGGTCAGGGTCAGTTTGCTGACCCATTTGGTCGCGGACACGTAGCCGTACAGGCCGGGGACGATCATCCGGGCCGGGAAGCCGTGCGCGATGGGCAGCGGCTGGCCGTTCATGCCGACCGCGAGCAGCGCCTCGCGGCCGTCCATGATCGTGGCGACCGGGGTGGAGATCGTCATCCCGTCGGTGGAGGTGGACAGCACCTGGTCCGCGCCCGCCTGCACCCCGGCCCGGCGCAGCAGCCCGGCCAGCGGCGCGCCGAGCCACCGGGCGTTGCCGTTGTAGGTCCCGCCGACCTGGTTCGAGACGCACACCAGCGTGATGTCGGCCTCGGTCAGCGGCATCTTAAGCAGCTCGGCGAAGCTGATCTCGAGCGGGTGGTCGACCATGCCGTCGATCCGCAGCGTCCAGTTGTCCGCTGGCACCTGCGGCAGCACCAAGTCGGTGTCGACCCGGTAGAAGCTGGCGTTCGGGGTGTAGAACGGGGTCAGCCCGGGGATCCGCAGTTCGGTCCCGGCCGGGACGGCGGGCGCGCGGACCGCGGCGGCGGGCAGCCGCACCTGGGCCCGGGAGGAGGCGACGCTGAACCGGCTGAGCAGCTTGTCGCCGGCCCCGCCGGCCACCGCCGCCAGCGCCGCCGCTCCCGCCCCCGCGATCAGGAAGCGACGGCGATCCGGCCCGGGCGCGGCCGGCCGCGGGTCAGGGAAATCTATCTGGTAGTCCTGGCTGGCCGGCGGCTTCAGGTCAGCCAGGTACGGACCAGCGGCCAGGATCTCCTCGGCTGCGCTCGCGCGCGCCGCAGCGTCCGGCGGTTCCGCCAACGCTGTCCCCGGCGCGGCCGCCGGGACCGCCGGTGCCGCCGGGTATGCGGCCCGCAGCGCCCGCACGAGGACGACCATCGTCACCGCGGCCACGCCCACGCCGGCCAGCGTGGGGATCACGTCGACGGCGGTGCCCGTGGGCAGGTGGACGGCGGCCGCCATGCCGATGCCGGCGAACACCGCGAGGCCGGCCAGGCCGTATCCGATCCGCCGGACCGCCGCGACACCGATCAGGGCCGCGAACGCCACGAGAAAGACCACGATGCCGGTGAGCAGCGCTTCCTTGTCGTGCGTCCCGAAGTGCGTGATCGCGAATTCCTTGACCGGGATCGGCGTGAGGTTGATCGCGGTCTCACCGACCGCGATGACCGGGGCGCTGCTCGCGCTGATCAGCGCGGCCGCGAGCTCGGCCACGCCGAGCGCCACGGCGGCGGTCAGCAGGCCGACCAGCGCACCTGATAGCAGACGGCGCACCGTGGCTGGTTCCGGTGTCTTGATCACGGGCCCCATTCGGAACCCCTAGCGGAACAGATTGGCCTCGTTACGCATCTGTGCTGCTCCGCCGCCCCTGATCGGCGCCGGCCAGGGCCGCCTGGTGCTACAGCCGCAGGCTGAGACCTCTGGTTCTGCGGGTGCGCACGTTTGGTACGGCTGGCACGAGGACGTGTGCCAGGGCAGCAACCAGGTGCTGCATAATTCCGTGGTGACCCCAGACCCTGACTTTTCCGTCAAGCCGACCCTCACCGGCGACACGGTGGTGCTGCGGCCGTTCACGGCGGGCGATGTTCCTGGCATGCTCCAGGTGCTGCGCGACCCGGAGGTCCTCAAGCTCACTGGCAGTGTCCACGACGAGGCCGCCGAGCTGGTTCCGCAGAACCCGGCTGAAGAGAAGAAGTGGCGCGACTGGTACTCGGCCCGCAGCGACCAGCCAGACCGGCTCGACCTGGCGGTGATCGACAGGTCCGGTGGTGGGTGCGTCGGCGAGGCGGTGCTGAACGAGTGGAACCCGGGTAACCGCAACTGCAGCTTCCGCATCGCGCTGGGCCCCGCGGGCCGCGGGCGCGGGCTGGGCACCGAGGCGACCCGCCTGATCGTCGGCTACGGCTTCGAGCGGCTCGGGATGCACCGCATCTCCCTGGAGGTGTACTCGTTCAACCCGCGCGCCCGCCGTGTCTACGAGAAAGCCGGTTTCCGCGCCGAGGGCGTGCTGCGTGAAGCCCTGCGGTACGGCGGCGAGTGGATCGACGCGACCGTGATGTCCATCCTCGACCGGGAGTGGGCCGAGTACCACGGCGAGCCGTGACAAACGCGCAGCTAGGACTGCAGCCGCAGGCTGATACCGGGCGCGGCGTAGCTGCGTGATTCCTGGCCTTCGGCGGTCCAGGCTGGGACGATGGCACCGCAGGTTGCCCCGGGCGGAACCGGACCTGCCGGTCCGCCCCGGGCAACAGCTGCCGACTTGCTACAGCTGAGTGGTGACGGCCTTGACCTCGGTGTAGGCGTTGAGCGCCTCGTGGCCCATCTCGCGGCCCCAGCCGGACTGCTTGTACCCGCCGAACGGCAGTGCCGCGTCGAACACGTTGTAGCAGTTGATCCACACGGTCCCGGCCCGGAGCTTCTTGGCCAGGGCATGGGCCTTGGAGATGTCCTTGGTCCAGATGCCCGCCCCCAGCCCGTACTCGGAGTCGTTCGCGACCGCGGCAATCTCATCCAGATCGGTGAACGAGGCGGCGACCAGGACCGGCCCGAAGATCTCCTCGCGGACGACCTGCATCTCCGGGCGAGTATTGGTCAGCACCGTGGGCTCGACGAAGTAGCCGCGGTCACCGAACCTCCCGCCGCCAGACAGTGTGGTGGCACCTTCGGCCCGGCCGGACTCCAGGAAGCCGGTTACCCGGCGGAACTGCTCGTCGGAGACCAGCGGGCCCATCTGCGTCCCTGGTTCCATCCCAGGTCCCATCTTGATCGACTTGGCGATCTGCGCGACGCCGTCGACAACTTCATCGAACCGGCTGCGCTGGACGTACAGCCGCGAGCCAGCCACACAGCACTGCCCATGGTTGAAGAAAATCGCATTCGCGGCGCCCTCGATGGCGGCGGGCCCGGCATCGTCGAACACGATGTTGGGGCTCTTGCCGCCGAGCTCCAGGGTCAGCTTCTTCAGGTTGCTGGCCCCCGAGGCCGCGACAATCAGCTTGCCTACCTCGGTGGAACCGGTGAACGCGACCTTATCCACGTCGTTGTGGGCGGCCAGAGCCGCTCCGGCGGTCTCGCCGAAGCCGGGCACCACGTTCACCACCCCGTCTGGCACGCCAGCCTCGGCGATGAGCCCGGCCAGGCGCAGCGCGGTCAGCGGGGTCTGCTCGGCCGGCTTGAGCACCACGCAGTTGCCGGTCGCGAGGGCCGGGCCAAGTTTCCACGCGGCCATCAGCAGCGGGAAGTTCCACGGGATGATCTGCCCGACCACGCCGAGCGGCTCGCGCAGCGTGTAGGAGTGGAAGTTCGCGCCCGGCATGTACGGCACCGAGATGCTGATCGAATTGCCCTCGATCTTGGTGGCCCACCCGGCCATGTAGTGGAACAAATCCGCGGCGAGCGGCACATCAGCCGCCTGGGCCACGGCGAACGGCTTTCCGTTGTCCAGCGACTCGAGCTGGGCCAGCTCATCGGCGTGCTCGAGGATCAGGTCGCCGATCCGCCAGATGATCCGTCCCCGCTCCGACGGCGTCATCCTGCCCCACGGGCCCTCTTCGAACGCGCGGCGCGCGGCCCGCACCGCTCGGTTGATGTCCTCGGCGTCGCCCTCGGCGACCCGGGCGAGCGTCTCCCCTGTCGCGGGGTTGGGCGTCTCGAACGTCTTGCCCGACGCCGCGTCGCACCATTGCCCGTTGATGAACAGCTGTCGCGGGGAGCCGATAAAGGCCTCGACGTCGCGATCCAGGGTCACAGTCACGAAATGGTCATCTCCCTTAGCAGCGCGGCTAAGGCAACCGCCCGGATGGCGGCCAGTCAGCATCCGCGCCGATCTACATTGTAGACCTACGACGTAAACCTACAACGTCGCCGATACGCTATCAAGTCCACCCGGGGCCGGGCAGGGTCAGCGGGGCCAGGCGGGGTCAGCGGGGCCAGGCGGGGTTAGCGGGGCCAGGCGGGGTCAGACAGGGCCAGGCGGGGTGAGCGGGCCAGGGGGGTCAGCGGGGCCGGGCGGGGTCAGCGGCGGGCGGTCCACCGGGGCTCGGTGCGGGACCACGCGGACTCCCACGCCGCCAGCCGGCGCCAGTCGAGCACGAGCCGGCACAGCCCATAGCAGATCAGCAACGTCAGCCCAGCCGCCCCGAGCACCGCGGTGCTCGCGGCCAGCGCGTTAACGATCATGGCGAGCTGGCCGCCGGGAGGCGCGACCGGCTGACCCGAGCGATTCAGCCAGACCGGTATCCGGGCGCCGGGCGGCGCATCGAGGATGCCGGGCGCGGTCGAGCTGGTCAGCACGCCGGACCGCTCGCTGCCCCCCGGGTCGCGCCAGCGCGCCTCAGCCTGCCCGCGCTGGGCCAGCCTGTCATGAGACAACGGCGAGGTCTGACTCAGCACGGCCACCACCGGGCGGAGGCCAGCCGAGGCCGCGCGCTGCGACTGATACGTGTGCGCGCCAACGACGGACGCCACCGTCACGGCCACGAGGAAGGCGGCGGTCAGCGCGACCAGGACCGCGCCCTCGATCCTGTCCACCGGCCGCCTGAGCGGGTTCCGCCCGGCCAGCCATCGCACCAGCCGGGACATCCGGCGAAGGCGGGCCCGGGCCGGTTCTGATGGGGAGGATGGCACGGCAGGACTCCCGAAAGTCACATCGCGGCTGGGGCTAGTCGATGTGCCGCCGGGGTCCTGAGCGGCCTATGCCGGGCCGGAGCCGCGTCGTGAATCACGCCAGTAGCCCAGCGGTGTTCGCTACCACGATAACCCGGCCGGCCAGCCGCGAGAAGCCAAGGGGTACCATAAAATTATTGCCCCGGACCCCGGCAGCTGCACCTGCGCAATAGCTATCTGCGGATGCATGCAGCGGCAGGCCGGAATCGTCAGGGAGATGAGCATCCGCGGTCGAACCGCTGAAAATTGGCCTCCTCGTATTAGACGCAGAGCTGGTCTAATGAGATTTTCATCCCTGAGCAGAAGGCCATTTACGCGATATTCCGGGCGCGCGCGGCGTCCGGCAGAACGGGCGCACGCGAGCCGGATCCCGGGATTGACTAATCGCCAAGGTAACTGGTTATAGGGGCCTCGTCGTGAAAATGCTCATCGTGGGCGCGGGCGTGATCGGAACTGTGTACGGCGCCCATATCGCCGCCGCGGGGAACGATGTATCGGTGCTCAGCCACCCGCCGCGGACCGATGAAGTGGCCGCGCGAGGCTTGTGCGCCCGTGATGTTCTCGGCGGGGAACGCACCGACGCCGAAGCGGGCGTGGTGCCGGACGCAGGCGGGGACTATGACGTCGTCCTCGTCGCGGTCCGGCGTGATCAGCTGACCTCGGCCTGCGCCGGGCTCGCGGCCCTGGCCGGTAAGCCGGCCGTGGTCTTCTTCGGCAACAACCCGGCGGGGCGGCTGGGCATCCCCGCTGACGTGCCGGGTGATGTCTACCTCGGGTTCCCCGGTGCCGGCGGCGTCATGGCCGGCGGGATCGCCGACTACGCCCGCATCCGGCAGCAGCCCACGGCGCTGCCGGCGGTAGCTGATCCCCGGCTGGCCGCGCTGGAGGCGACCCTGTCCGGCCGCGGCTTCGCGGTCCAGCGGGTCACCGACATGGACGGGTGGCTGGCCTACCACGCCGCGTTCGTCGCGTGCGTCGCGGCCGCCCTCTACCGCTGCGGAACCGACCCCGGCCGGCTGGCCGCGGACCGCGCGACGCTCACCCTCATGTGCCGGGCCATCACCGGGGCCTTCGCGGGCCTGCGGGCTGAAGGCGCGGCCGGACTCCCGCGGAATCTCGCCGTCCTGCACAGCCCGCTGCTCAGGGCGGTCGCCGTCCGGTACTGGGCCCGGACCATGCGCTCACCGATGGGCGAGCTGTACTTCGCCGCGCACTCGCGGCACGCCGAGGCGGAGATGCGGGCCCTGGGCGCCGACACAGCCGCCCGGGTCACGGACTCACCGGCCCTGACGGAGCTGCTCCGCCCGGTCGGGCGCCAGCCGTAACGCACCCTCGCGCCGACAGCGGGGCCGCAGACCCCTCAGCGGAGGGCGAGGCGGTCGGCGAAGGCGGAGAGCTGGTCGCGCTGCTCGGCCGGGTCGGCGGAGGAGGGGGCGATCACCAGGCGGGTTACCCCGGCGGCGGCGCTGCGGGCCACGTCATCGGGGGTCAGGTCGATCGATCCCCATCCGGTGACCTGCAGCGCGTCCGGGTCGCGGCCCGCGTCCCGGGCGGTGGACCGCATGAGCTCGAGCTGGCTGGCCCGTTCGGCCTCGGTGAGCCTGCCGCCGGGGAAATAACCGTCGCCGCGCAGGCCGGCCCGGCGGGCCGCCGCAGGGCTGGATCCGCCGATATGAACCGGCAGGGGCGCGGCGGGCTTGGGGAAGCTGCAGGCGTCCGTGAAGCGGACGAACTCACCGTTGAAGCTGACCCCGTTCTCGTCCCCGGCCCACAGCAGCCGCAGCGCGTCGATGGACTCGTCGGCGCGGCGACCGCGGGTGGCGTAGTCGACGCCGACGGCGGCCGCCTCCCCCGGCAGGGCGCCCACGCCGATGCCGAACAGCCGCATCCGGCCCTTGGACAGCAGGTCGATGGTGGCCAGCCGCTTGGCCAGCACCACCGGCTGGTGGTAGGGCAGCAGCAGCACGCCGGTGCCGAGCAGGATCCGCTCGGTCACCGCGGCCACGAAGCTCAGGCACTCCAGCGGGTCGGCGACGGGCAGGTCGGGCGGGAAGGAAACCGGGCCGACGCTCGCGCCCGGGTACAGGGCGACGTGCTCGGGCGTGTAGAAGGACTCGAAGCCGCAGTCTTCCGCGTGCCGGGCGAACGCCCGCAGGGCGTCCGGGTCCGTGCCGTTGGCGGCGGTGTTGTACATGACGCCGTATTTCATTGCGTCCTCCCGTTGATGGTGGCGGCGTAACTGTCCGCCCCGGCGCGGACAGCGGCGTGCACGGCGCGGGCGATCCGGGCGCCCCACGCCGACCGGGGGCCGGCGAAGTCCTCCCCCGGCGCACCGTCCGGGGCGGCTATGCAGACGGCGTCGGTGGCCGTGCCGGTGCCGGGGAATCCGGCCTCGAGCACGGCCTGGACCTTGGCCTCGGTCGCGGTGAGGACCGCGTTGACGAACGCCGCGTCGGCCAGCGGCACCGGCACGCACACGACGACGTTGATGGTGCCGGGAACGGGCGCCAGGTCGGGATCGCGGTGGCCGGGCGGGGCCGCGGCCCAGGTCGGGACCCGCAGGCCGACCGTGGCGGCGGCGTGCACCCCGTCATCTTCGCGCTGGACCAGGCCGGTGACGCGGGCCGCGGTCAGCAGGCCGACCCCCGGCCCGGTCAGGCCCAGGCCGCCGGCCAGCTCCCGCAGGTGCGCGACCGGATCGGTGCGGGCGTAGGCGGACGGGACCTGCGCGTTGAGGACCCACTCGCGCGGGCCCAGGCCGCCGCCCAGCACGCCGGTGGAGATCATCCGGTAGCCGGGCCCCGGGCGCCACAGAGCCATGGGCAGGTCCAGGCCATCTTCGGCCCGCCAGCTCAGGTCCAGCCGCATGCGTGATTCTCCGGGGAGGGGCGGGATGTTCGGGAGGAGCGGGATTTCAGGGCCGGGCGATTGGTAGGGGCGGGCGGGGATACCACGGACCGTTCGGCATAACGATGCTAGCGGGGGGCGGGCCGGAGCTTTCCGGGGACCGGGATGGCCGCCTGCATCCGGGCGCGGGCGTTACCATGACGCATGGCTGATACGCATGAGGAAGCGGCGGAACTGCGCATATCCCGGGTCAAGGCGCTGGATGAGCAGAACCTGGTCGGTCTGGTGACTTACCTGCTGGCCCGGTATCCGGGCACGTTCCCGGAGATGCTCGACGACGCGCTGAGCTCCATCAGCACCCAAGGCGGACTGAGCGTGGTCAGCGCCAGTTCCACTCCGGGGCGCGCTTCTCGACGAAGGCACGCCTGGCTTCGGCGGAGTCCTCGAAGGCCAGCAGCCGGTGGGTGTAGTCCTGCTCGGTCCGGTAGGCGTCCTTGAGGGACAGGCTCTCGATCCGGTTCAGGGACTCCTTGGCCAGCCGCATCGCGATCGGGCTCTTGGCGGCCAGTTCGCGGGCGAGTTCCAGCGCCTTGTCCAGGAGCTGGTCCGACGGGCACGACGGCGTCGACGATGCCCAGCTCGTAGAACTCCTTGGCCGGGGCCTGGCGGCCGAGCATGAACATCTTGCGCGCCCGGTAGGGGCCGAGCAGGCGCTGCAGGAACGCGCCGCCGCCCAGCAGCCCGACGTTGATCTCCGTCATGCCGAACCGGGCGTGCTCGGCGGCCACGATGAAGTCGGACACCGAGACGAAGACCATGCCGGCCCCGAGCGCGGGCCCGTTGACGGCGGCGATCACCGGGACGTCGCAGTCGTAGACCGCGAAGAACGCCCTCCGGGCGGACCGGCCGGTGTCGGTCGCCTTGCTGGCCGGCGGCCCGGAGCCGTCCTCGGCCTGCTGGCCCCGCGGGGCCTTCAGGTCGGCGCCGGCCATGAAGACCCGTTCGCCGCCGCCGGTCAGGATCACCACCCGGACGCTGCGGTCCTCACTCAGCTGCTCGAAGACCTCGGCCATCTCCGACATCATCGTGGCGGACACGGCGTTGACCGGCGGATTGTCGTAGGTGACCACCGCGATGCCATCTTCTGGACGTTCGACCTTGACCGTCATGTACCTTGCCTCCCGGTTTCCCGAGCAGTGTAACTCCGGATCCGGCCGCGGCGAAGGGCCCTGTAACGTGAGGGCATGCACGTCGTGGGGTTGCTGCTGCATCCGGAACGGGACTGCGGCGGGGCGGTGGCCTCGGTGCTCGACTGGGCTGATCAGCGCGGGATCGAGGTCCTCGGCATCGACAGCGAGCTGTCCCGGCTGGCCTGCAGCGCCACGCCGGTGCCCCCCGCGGAGCTGCGCCAGCGGGCCGACCTGCTGGTCAGCATGGGCGGGGACGGCACCATGCTGCGAGCCATGCGGCTGGCCGACGGGCAGCGGTTCCCGGTGCTCGGGGTGAACCTGGGCAAGCTGGGGTTCCTGGCCGAGGTGGATGTGCCCGAACTGGCCGGCGCGCTGACCGCGATCGACGCGAATGACTTCACCACCGAACCCCGGCTGGCCGTCGACGCGATTATCGGGGAACGGGTCATCACGGCGTTCAACGACGTGGCGTTCGTCCGGTTCCCCGGGCAGAAGATCGCCGCCGTGGCGGTGCGGGCCGCGGGGCACCGGTTCGTCAGTTACGCGGCCGACGCGATCGTGGTGGCCACCCCGACCGGCTCGACCGCCTACAGCTTCTCGGCGGGCGGGCCGATCGTCAGCCCGGCGATCGAGGCCCTGGTGGTCACGCCGGTGGCCCCGCACTCGGCGTACAACCGCGGGCTGGTCATCTCCAGTGACGACCAGCTGGGCCTGGACATCCTGGCCGGCAGCGGCAGGCTGGCCGTAGAGGCCGACGGCATCGCGTCCGCTCAGGTCGGGCCCGGTGACCAGATCGAGCTGAATCCCCGGCCCGGCGCCGCCCGCGTGGTCCGGCTCGGCCACACCACGTTCTACCAGCGGGCCCGGCGCAAGCTGCGGCTGACCGACTCGGCGGAGATCCCCGCCACCTGGGGCGAGGAGAAGGAGGAGATCACCGGCCATGCCGCCGCGATCCGAGACTTACCTGCACGGCCACCACGAGAGCGTGCTGCGCTCGCACCAGTGGCGGACCGCGGAGAATTCAGCCGGGTACCTGCTGGACTGGCTGGCGCCCGATGCGCGGGTGCTGGACGTCGGCTGCGGGCCGGGCACGATCACCGTGGACCTGGCCGCCCGGGTGCCCGAGGGCCAGGTCACCGGGATCGACGCGGCCGACGGGGTGCTGGACACCGCCCGGCAGGAGGCGCAGCGGCGCGGGCAGGAAAACGTCCGGTTCGAGCCGGGGAACGTCTACCAGCTCGGCTACCCGGACGGCTCGTTCGACGTGGTGCACGCGCACCAGGTGCTGCAGCACCTGTCCGACCCGGTCGCCGCGCTGGCTGAGATGCGCCGGGTGTGCCGGCCGGGCGGGCTGGTCGCGGCGCGCGACGGTGACTACGGCGGGATGTTCTGGTACCCGTCCGAGCCCGGGCTCACCGAGTGGCAGGCCCTGTACCGCAGCGTGGCCCGGGCGCTGGGCGGCGAGCCGGACGCCGGGCGGCACATGCTGGCCTGGGCTCGTTCGGCCGGGTTCGGGGAGATCGTGGCGTCGGCCAGCGCGTGGTGCTACGCCGGGCCGGTGGACCGGCCGTGGTGGGGCGGGCTGTGGGCGCAGCGGCTGACCGAATCGCCGTTCGGCGACCGGGCCGTCGAGCAGGGCCGGGCCACACGGGAGGACCTGGAGCGGCTGGCCCAGGCGTGGCGGCGCTGGGCGGACAGCGAGGATGGCTGGTTCACCATCCCGCACGGCGAGGTGCTCTGCCGGGCTTAGGCGGACTTCACCCTGGCGGGCTAGGCGGCGGGGGCGCGGGAGGCGGCGGCTTCGGCCAGGGCGTCGAGGACGACGCGGACGGCGGGCTTGCGGTCGCCGCCACGACGGGCCACGGTGAACACCTGGCGGGTTACCGGTTCGGCCGGGGCTAGCAGCCGGACCCCGTCCGGGAGGCAGCGGGTGGCCAGCTGCGGGACCAGAGTCACGCCGGCTCCCGCCGCGACCAGGCTGAGCAGGACCGCGAAGTCGGTGGCGCGGGCGACCACGTGGGGCACGAATCCGGCCTGGGCGCAGGCCCGCTGGATCATCTCCGCGCAGCTGGTGTTGCCGCGCGGGGCCAGGAACGGCTGGCCAGCCAGGTCGGCCAGCGGGACCGGCTGAGCGGGTGAGGCGGCCAGCGGGGAACCGGCCGGGACAGCCAGCAGGACCGGGTCGCGGGCCAGCTCGCGCCGCTCGAACAGTGGGCCGAGTGGGCGTGGCAGCAGGTCGTACTCGTGGGCGATGGCCACGTCGGCCTGGCCCCGCAGCACGGCGGGCAGCGACTCGTCGGGCTCCATCTCGGTCAGCTCGAGCTGCACGAGCGGCACGCTGCGGGCCAGCGCCGCCCAGGCCGTGGCCACGATGGTCGCCCCGGCCGACGGGAACGCGGCCAGCGCGACTCGGCCGGCCACTTGATCGCGCAGCGCGGCCAGGTCGGACTCGGCGGCGTCCAGCCGGGCCAGCAGCGCGTCGGTGTGCGCGACCAGGATGGCGGCGGCTGGGGTGAGCTCGATGCCCCGGCCGGCCCGCTCAGTAAGCCGCATGCCCACCTCCCGCTCCAACGCCGCCAGCTGCTGGGAGACGGCGGGGGCGGTGTAACCGAGCGCGGCCGCCGCCCCGGTCACCGAGCCGTAGGCGCTGACCGCGTGCAGGACGCGCAGCCGACGGACGTCAAGCACCGGGCGCCGGACCGCGAACGGCGCGCCCGGCGGCGCGAAGGTAAATCATGAAGCTTAGATTATCATTAACGGGCTATTTAATAACTGGACCTTAATCAACGGATTTGGCAGGCTGGAGGTGTGAAAGCCAGGTTCGCCGCCACGGTGACGGTGCTGCTGTGGGCCAGCGCGTTCCCGGCCATCTCGGTCGCGGTACGAGGGCTCGGGCAGGCTGGTCTGGCCGTGGCCCGGCTGGCCGTGGCCTCCGCAGCGCTGGGCCTGGCGGCGCCGGTGCTGGGCGTGCGCCGGCCACGGGCCCGGGACCTGCCGCTGATCGCGCTGTGCGGGCTGGCCGGCATGACCGGCTACCAGCTGCTGCTCAACGCCGGGGAGCGGGTGGTGCCCGCGGGCACGGCCAGCCTGCTGGTCGCGACCGCGCCGGTCTACGCCAGCCTGCTCGCGGTGATGTTCCTGGGCGAGCAGCCAGGGCGGCGGTGGTGGGCCGGGAGCGCGGTGGCGCTGGCCGGGGTGGCCGTCATCGCCGGGGCGCATGGCCTGGGCTTCGGCGCGTCGGCGCTGGTCGTGCTGGCCGCGGCGGTGCTGCAGGGAATCTTCCACACCGCGCAGAAGCCCCTGCTGGCGCGCTACACCGGGTTCGAGGTCGCGGCGTACGCCATGTGGGCGGGCACGGTGTTCATCCTGCCCTGGACCGGGGCCCTGGTGACCGCACTGCCCCGAGCGGGCGGCGGGGCGATCGGCGCGGCGGTGTTCCTGGGCGTGGCACCGTCGGCGCTGGGCTTTGTGGCCTGGGCCTACGCCATGGCGCGGATGGACGTCGGGCGGGCCACGACCAGCTTGTACCTGGTGCCCGCGGCCGCGATCCTCATCTCGCTGGCCTGGCTCGGGCAGGTCCCGGGCCCGGTCGAGGTGGGCGGCGGCGCGGTCGCGCTGGCCGGGGTGGCGCTGGCCGGCTCCGGCAGGCGCCGGTCAGGCGTCGCGGCGGGTGATCACCGCGGCGGCGGCCAGCAGCGTGGCGGCGGGCCAGGCCAGCAGGACGAGCAGGGACCAGGTGGGGGCGAGCAGGTTCGCGGCCGGGTGCAGCGCGGTGACCTGGCGGGCGGCGTCGAGCAGGGTGAACTGGCCGATCCGGCCGCCCCACGGGGCGGGCAGCAGGTTCACCACCGTGGGCAGGGAGATCAGGCCGACCAGCGCGGCGATGCCGCCGGCGGTGTGCCGGACGATGGCACCCAGGCCCACGCCCATCACGGCCACCACGAACAGCAGCAGGCCGTTGGCGAGCACCGCGCCCGGCACGCCGGGGCGGGACAGCGACACGCCGCGGTGATGGCCCGCCAGCACCGCCTGGACCAGGGCGAAGGAGACGAAGGTGACGACCTCGCCGGCGACCAGGGTGGCGGCGCCGATGACGGCCGCCTTGGCCGCGAGCACGGCACGGCGGCGGGGCACGGCGGCGAAGGTGGTGCGGATCAGGCCGGTGCTGTACTCGGTGCTGAAGGCCAGCACGCCCAGTACGCCGACGGCGAGCACCGCGTACTCCAGGCTGAGCAGGCCGGGCAGCAGCGGGTCGGCGGCCAGGCCGCCCTGGCCCGGCGCAGTGGCCACCGCGAACGCGACCAGGACGCTGATGGCCACGGGGGTGACCACCGCGACCAGCAGGGTCCAGAACGTCGAGCGGACCGAGCGGAACTTGATCCACTCGCAGCCGATCGCGTCGCGAGCCCGGACGGCCAGCGATACGGCGGGAGCGTGGACACCGGTCGCGCTCATCGGACGGCGGCTCCTTCCGGCCGCGGCGGGCTGGCCGCCCGGAAGCCGGCGGCCTCGCCGGTGAGGTCCAGGTAGGCGTCCTCCAGGGAGGCGCTGCGCGGGATCAGGGCGTGCACGGCGATGCCGCGGGAAGCGGCCAGGTCGCCGATGGCCGGCGCGTCGAGGCCGGTCACGGCCAGGGCACCGTCATCCTCCCGGCGGACGGTCGCGCCGTGGGCCGTCAGCAGCCCGGCCAGCTCGGCGGTACGCGGGGTGCGGAGCAGGACGTCGTTGCGCTGGCTGGAGCGGATCAGCTCGGCGGTGGTGGTGTCCGCGATCAGCCGGCCCCGGCCGATGACGATCAGCCGGTCGGCGGTCTGCGCCATCTCGCTCATCAGGTGACTGGAGACCAGGACGGTGCGGCCGTCGGCGGCCAGCGCCCGCAGGAAGTGGCGGATCCAGGCGATGCCCTCGGTGTCCAGGCCGTTGACCGGCTCGTCGAACATCAGCACCGGCGGGTCGCCGAGCAGGGCGGCGGCGATGCCGAGCCGCTGCTTCATGCCGAGGGAGAACCCGCTAAGGCGCCGGCCCGCGACCGGCTCCAGGCCGGTGAGCCGCAGCATCTCGGCGACCCGGCGGCGGCCGATGCCGTTGCTGCGGGCGATCGAGGTCAGGTGCGCCTCGGCGGTGCGCCCGGGGTGCAGGGCGCCGGCGTCCAGCAGCGCGCCGACCTGATGCAGCGGGCGGACCAGGTCGGCGTAGCTTTGCCGGTTCACCGTGACACGGCCGCTGGTCGGGGCGTCCAGGCCGAGGATGACCCGCATGGTGGTGGTCTTGCCTGCGCCGTTCGGGCCGAGGAAGCCGGTCACGTGGCCGGGGCGCACGGTGAAGGTCAGGCCGTCCACCGCGGTCACCGCGCCGAACCGCTTGACCAGGTGATCGATCTCGATCACGGCTGCCTGGGCTCCTTGAAGTAGGCGATGACCAGCACGTGCTCGGAGGCGTTGAGCTGGCTCGCGGTGAGGTGGCGGGACCGCTTCCCGATCGCCGTCTTGGTGGCGCTGACGGTCAGGATCTCGATGACGACGCTGACGATGCTGGCGGCCGCGCCGGCGTACATGGCCCGGACGGCGTTTCGCACCTGCGGCGGCATGGGCGCCGCGGGCGGCTGGGGGGCTGGGGCGCCGGTCGGGTACTGCGGGAGCGGTTCAATGGGGTGGTTCATGGTGATTCCCGTTCCGTGGGCTAAGAAGGGTTTCCGTTCAGCCGGCGGATCAGGGCCTCGACCGGGATCATGCGGCTGGTCAGCACGACGTGGGTGAGCTGGTCGCTCAGTCGGACGGTCAGGGCCGCGATGCCTTCCAGGCCGGCGCCGGCGTGCACGGCGAACTCGCCGGCGGGCTCGATGATCCAGCCGAGACCGGTCCGGGAGCCGTTGGGCCCCGGGCCGACCTGTGCGGTGAGCGCCTCGTGCGCGAGGGCCTGCGGCAGCAGCGAGGACCACCGCAGGCCCAGGCGCGCGAGGTCGGCCCCCGTCGACCACAGCCCGGCGGCCGCCTGGAGAGTCGGGATCCGGGCCGGGGCCGGCTGGAACATGCCGTCGAGCGCGAGGTTGTAGCCGGTGACCGCCCTGGGGCCGATGTCGGCCGGGCAGGCGGGAAACGACGAGTCGGTGAGGTGCAGCGGGTTGAGCACCAGCGAAGTGGCGGCGGCGGAGTAGGGCAGCCCGGTACGGTCGGCGACCAGCTGGCCGAGCACGGCGCAGCCGCCGTTGCTGGGCTGCGGTACCCCGCGGGGACCGGAGCAGCCGATGACCGGGCCCATGAGCTCGGCCAGCTCCGGGACGGTGTCGGCGTACATCTGCCCGGGGCCGGGGTTGTCGACCCCGCCGGTGTGGCTAAGCAGTTCCCGGACGGTGATGGTGTCGTCGGCCAGGCGCACGGAGCGCAGGTGGTCGTTGGCCGGGCGGTCCAGGCCGATCGCGCCGTCGCCGACGAGGCGGAGCACCGCGGTGGCGGTGACCAGCATGGTGACGCCAGGGGCGGGGAACCGGTGGCCGGGGTCCAGGGCCTCGCCGCGGTCCAGGTCGGCCCAGCCCGTGGCCAGCACCCACGGCCGCGTCGCGTCCCGGTCGCCGCCGGCGATGGTGAGGGCGGGCAGGCCCAGTTCGGCGAGCGCCTCGGCGGCGATCGGCGGAACCTGGCCCGGTACGTCACCCTCGGTGCTGACCGGGGGGTTCGCGATCTTAGGGTCGCGGACCCGGCTGCCGGTCGGCATGGCGCGCAGGCCGGCCAGCCGGTGCGGCGGCTCGGCTTCGACGGCCGCGATGTACTGCACGCCGTTCAGCTCGACGTAGGCCTGCAACGGGGTCTGGCGCAGGACGACGAACTCGCCGCCACGCAGCTCCGCGGCCAGCTGGCTGATCCTCGAGACCAGGGTGGCCGGCGGGAGCACGTTCAGGAAGCGGTCGGAGAAGTGCTGGCGCAGCTCGTCGTCGGCGGGTGGCGTCCAGCCCGGCTCCCCGGCCCCGGCGAACCGGGACACGACCCAGCGCAGCTGGCCCAGCGCGTGAGCGTCCGGCCCCGCCGTGACCTGCTGCTTGAGGGCGGCCCAGCTGGCCAGGCCGTGCTCGCGGGCGATGGCGGCCTGGGTTTCATGCAACGTGGCGAACTCACCCGCCGCGAGGCGGCGTTTGGCCTCCAGCTTGAGATAGCGGAGGTCCGGCCGGTCGGGCAGGGATCGCGACGCACCGGGCATGGCAGTCCTTCCCTCACGCCCGTGGTCCGCATGATTCGGGCGGGAAAGACTCGCCGTGGATCGAAGCCGTGCACCGGTGAGCTTGCAGCTCTGCCCGCGGACCGAGCGGCGGCCGGAACCGCCAGTGCCGATGATACTCCCCTCCCGGCGAACCATATGAGCGCGGACCGCGGGACGGTCGACATGACTCATGGCTACCTAGCGCGCTCCGGCTATCACTGTGAGTGGATAGACTGGGTGACTGAGGTTACTGCTGAGCAGTGGGGGAAAATGAGCGCTTCCCGGGGATCGAAGTCGGACCAGGCGCTGGCCGCGAGCCGCGCGCGCGAGCCAGCCGCGGCGATCCTCGACTTCGCCGTGGCGCGGATCCTGTGGGACGACTCCGCGCCAGGCGCGCTGCCCGCCGTGCTGGAACGGCTGGTGACGGGGTTCGGCCTGCGGGCCGCGCTGGCCTTCCAGCCGTCGGCGGGGCATTCGGCCGCCATCTTGTCGGCGTATCCCCGCGACGCTGCCGATCCCGCGCTGATGGCCAGGATCGGCGCGCTGTCCGTGGCCCACCGGGGCACGGAGGCCATCGCGCCCGTCCAGCTCGCTCTGGGCGGCCCTGACGGCGGCAGCGCGCTTGTGGCCTACTCGGCGCCGACCGGCGGCCGGTGCCTGTGCGCGCTGGCCCTGATCGGCGACGCGGCCGCCTGGAACGAGGAGATCCGGGTCTCGGCGCGCGCTGTGGCCGTCATCGTGGCGACCCAGATCCGGCACCAGGCCCACCTGGCCGAGCAGGCGAACCGCCAGCGGGCCGAGTACAGCGCGGAGCTGCGCAAGACCGACGAGGTCCGCAACCAGTTCCTGGGCGCCGTGTCGCACGAGCTGCGCACCCCGCTGACCTCGATCGTGTCCTTCATCGAGCTGATCAGGGCCGAAGCGGCCGGGCTGACCCCGGAGGGCCTGAGCTTCCTGGACATCATCGAGCGGAACGCCGGCCGGATGTACCAGCTCATCGGCGACCTGCTCATGCTGAACCGGGTGGAGGCGGGCGCGCTGCCGCTGGACCTGGCGCCGGTCTCGGTCGCCGAGCTGGTCACCGACGCCGTCCAGGCCGCCGCGCCGGGCGCCGCCAAGCAGGGCGTCACCCTGGAGGTGCACACGGACCCCGGGCCGCCCGTGCAGGGTGACTCACGCCGGCTGACCCAGGTGCTGGACAACCTGATCGCCAACGCGGTCAAGTTCTCGCACCGCAACAGCATGGTCCGGATCAGCACCGCCTGCCGGAGCCAGACCTGGCGGATCGACGTGGCGGACGCCGGCATCGGCATCCCTCCCCAAGAGGCTGACCAGCTGTTCAGCCGTTTCGTCCGGGCCTCCAACGCGCGGACGGCCGGACTGCCCGGATCCGGGCTGGGGCTGTACATCGTCAAGATCCTGGTCGAGATGCACGGCGGCAACGTCCAGGTGCGCAGCACCCTGGGGCGGGGCAGCACGTTCAGCGTCTTCCTCCCGGCGGCCCAATGACCCCGGCCGGCCCGGCGAAGGGCCGGGTGCTGGTGATCGAGGATGACCGCGACATCGCGCTGGGCATCCGCACCCTGCTGACCAGGAACGGGTTCGAGGTCGCCAGCTCGCCCGACGGGAAGCACGGCCTGCGGGCGTTCCACGCCGCGCGGCCGGATCTGGTGGTGCTGGACATCGGGCTGCCGACGATGGACGGATGGCAGGTCCTGGAGCGCATCCGCGACCTGAGCGACGTCCCGGTCCTCATCTTGACTGCGCACGGAACTGAGACGGACAAGGTCCGCGGGCTGCAGGGCGGGGCCGATGACTATCTCACCAAGCCGTTCAGCAACCGGGAGCTGGCGGCCCGGGTCGAGGCGCTGCTGCGGCGGCCGCGGAGCCCGCTGCCGGAGCAGCAGGTCTACGACGACGGCCGCCTGCTGGTCAAGCTCGACCTGCGGGAGGTCACCGTGAACGGGCAGCCCGTCGCGCTGACCCCGACCGAATTCCGCCTGCTCGCGGCGCTGGTCCGGCATCCCGGCCAGACCCTGAGCCCCGATCAGCTGCTCGAGCTGGCCTGGAACGACCCGATCGGGATCGGCCCGGAACGGGTGAAGTTCGGCATCATGCGGCTGCGGCGCAAGCTGGGTCAGCTCGGCGGCCCCGGCTCGACCATCGAGGCGGTCCGGGGGTTCGGGTACCGGTACGTGGTCCCGGCGCCCCGGGCGGGCGAGCCGGGCGGAGGCCCGCGGCGGTTACCGCCGCACGTACAGGCCGCCTTCCGGTGCGTCGCGCGCGCCGGGGCCGTTGACGAGGCCGAGCAGCCGGAAGTGGCTGGTGAAGTACGTGTGCAGGGCGGGGGTCCACGCGATGCGGCCCTCGTTATCCCATTCGAGCCAGACGTAGGAGGCGACCGCGAACTGCGAGCGCCACAGGGCCGTGTCCGCGCGCAGGTCCTGGCCGGACTTCCGCCCGCCGGTCGTGGCCAGCAGGGTCCCGTAGGAGTCCACCATGACCGGGCAGTCCGCCGCGGCCGGGAAGAACCGGTCGGCGCTGATGGTCAGGGACGAGTAGTCAGTGACCACGCACGACCCGGGCGGGATCAGCTGGTCCGCCCGCGCCGCCACGGTCATCGAGATCGAAGCCTGCAGCTGGGACTCGGCGGCGAACTGGCGCTCGCCCACCGCCGCGATCAGCAGCGCCGCGGCCGCGCTGACGGCCAGCAGCGGCACCAGCTGACGGCGGTGCTCGGCCGGGCGCAGCAGCCCGGCCGGGAGGGCCAGCACCAGCGCGATGAACGGCCCGGCGACGGCACCGTAGTGCGGCCAGTAGTCGTACGGCCACAGCAGCATGGCGACCACCGCCACCACGCCGATCAGCGCATAGGCGTCCAGCGGCGCCGGGCGCCGGGCGCCCGCCCAGCAGGCGGCCAGGTAGCCGGCGGCCGCCAGGGCCGCTATGGCCAGCACGATGACCGCGGTCGCGCGGCTGGACAGGTGCGGGAACAGCGACAAGCCGGCCAGGTCAGTCAGCCGCGGCAGCGATGGCTGGTGATGGGCGTCGGCCCGGAGGTACTGGGTGACGACCACATCCTTGATCAGCCCGGTCGGGGCCGCGGCCAGGAACGGCAGCACCGGGACGGCCAGCCCGGCCGCGGCCCCCGCGGCGAGCAGGCCGAGACGGCGCGGCCGGCGCAGCAGGAGGAGCCCGACCACGGCCAGCGGCACCACGGCCCAGAGCTTGACGGCCACGGCGAAGCCGAACGCCGCGCCGCCCCAGGCCAGCCGGCGGGTACTGTCGGCCAGCCGGTCACCGTCGAACACCGCCAGGGCGCCGAGCAGGCAGAACAGGTTCAGCCACGGCTCGAGCATGAACGTGTGCGCGGCGATCAGGGCGTCCGGGTACACGGCGTAGATCCCGCAGGCGATCCCCGCGGCCACCGGGCCGCGGTGCCGGACGAGCAGGCCGAGCAGGGCCACGCAGGCCGTGTCGGCGGCCGCGGTGAGGATCCGCGCGACGGCCAGGCCCCACGCGACGCCGGTCCCTTTGGCCAGGAGCGCGACCGGCGCCATCAGCACGGTGGTGCCCGGCGGCTGCACCGCGACGAAGTCCCGGTACGGGATCACGCCGCTGACCAGGCGCAGCGCGTTGCCGAAATTCACGCTGTCGTCGTACTCGGTCAGCCCGAGCAGGTAGCCAGGCCGGGCCAGCTGGTAGAAGCGCAGGAACGCGCCGGCGGCCGTGCACACGCCGATCACCGCGTACACCAGCCGGGGTGTCTCGATTCGGCCCAGCGGGACGCCGGACTCGGGTGCGCGGGTCATGGCGATGCCGTACCGAATAGCCATCGCCTTACCTTCCGGAACCCCACGGCATCCCCGCACTATAGACCCTCAGCGCAGGCGCGTTCCGGCCCTTCGCGGGCACGGGGAGCCGGGTGAAACGGGTGCAGGGGGGTGATACCACGGTCCGTTCGGGATAAGAATTTGATTTTTGCCTAACGCACCGTGGTTCTCGCGGCTGAGCAGCAGGGGCCAGTGGTCGTCGGCGTCCCGGTGCTCAGATGCCGCCGGGCACCTCCAGGAGCGTGCCGGTGAGGCCGGCCGCCGCCTCGGACAGCAGGAACGCGACCCGCTCGGCGACCGCCGCGGCGCTGGCGAACCGGCGCACCGCGATGGCCTCGGTCAGCGGGGGCCTGGTTCCCGCGGGACTCGCTGGCTCCCCGGGACTCCCGGGCTCTGCGGGCCTCGCGGGCTGCGCGGGGCTCCCGGGTTCTGCGGGCCTCGCGGGCTGCGCGGCCGCCGCGGGCCTCGGGGGCCAGATCGAGACCATGTCGGCCATGCTGCGGGGGCTGCAGGCGGCGGGCGCGATGGCGTTGGCCCGGATGCCGTAGCGGCGGGTCTGGCTGGCCAGCGCCGCGGTGAACGCGGCGATTCCCGCCCGGGCCGGGATCGCCTTATCCGCGGGGACATCGCCGTACACGCCGGACACCGAGGAGACGGCGACGATCCGCCCTGACTGGCGTGCCATCATGGCGGGCAAGACGGCCTGGCACAGGTGCAGCACGCCCAGCAGGCCGGTGTCGGTCAGCGCCCGCCAGTCGGCGGCTTCCAGCAGCGCCAGTGGCCGGTCCATGGTGATCCCCGCGCAGCTCACCGCGGCCTGCACCGGTCCCAGCTCCTCCTCCGCGCGCTGGACCCAGGCGATGGCCTCGGCGGGCCGGGTCAGGTCAGCCTGGACGGCCAGCACCCGGGCGCCCAGCTCCAAGGCGGCCTTTTCCACCTCGACGGCGGCCCGATCGTCGCGGTCATGGCAGAACGTGATGTCCCAGCCGGCCGCGGCCAGCATGCGGACCGTGGCCGCGCCGATGCTGCGCGAACCGCCGGTGATCAGCGCTACCCGATTGCTGAACTGGCTCAATGCCCCAGCCTTTCTCGGATGCACCGCCCCCCTTTCACGTCCGGGGTGCCGTGCCGGCGAAAGGTTACAGGTTCGTTAACTCACGGTGAACGACGACTCGAGGTTATCCTGCGGGCGCCACGGCGTGGGCGGCGGGGGTCACTGCTCGGCCTGCCCGCCGCCGGCCGGGAGGCCTGAACCGGCTAGCACACTTGCGCCAGCCGGAACCGGCGACTCGCAAAACTGTGACCCTTTCTTTATATTTGTTGTTTCCGCAGCTCAGATGGCATCTACGCGACCCCCGGCGGCGAAATCATCCCGACCGGGTGATGCGGCACCTGGTTCCGATGGCGTAAACCGGGGCACATGTGAACTCGCAGGTGATGAGCAGGGGGCTGTCATGACCGTCACCGTTGAAGCGGGCTCGACCGGGCGAGCAGGGGTGCCGTCCGGCCGGTCCGGGCCGTCCATCCGGCTGGGCGGGCGCTTCCGGCTTGATGAGCGGATGACCGGGGCGAGCGGCCCCGGGTCGCTGGCCGCAGGCGGGATAGCGCTGTGGAAGGCGACCGACGAGGTGCTCCACCGGCCGGTCACCGTCCACGTGCTGCCCGGCGGGGAACCGGTCCCCGGGCACGTGGTGACGGCGCTGCAGGCCGCGGCCCGGGTGAACGATCCGCGCCTGGCCACGGTCTACGACACCGATTTCGCCGCCCAGGTCCCGTACATCGTGTCGGAATGGGCGCCGGGCACGCACCTGGAGGACCTGGTGCTGTCCGGGCTGCCCAGGCCGGCGCTGGCCGCCGCCATGATCGCCGACGCCGCCGACGCGCTGGCCGTCGCGCACAAGGCCGACCGACCGCACCTGCGCCTCGGCCCGCGCTCGCTGCGCTGGGACACCCGCAGCGGCCTGAAGATCACCGGGCTCGGCATCGAGGCGGCCCTGTTCGCGGCGGATCAGCCCGCGGCCAGTGCGGATGCCGGCGCGGCCGACACCATGGCCCTGGGCCGGATGCTCTACGCCCTGCTCACCGGCTTCTGGCCGGGACATGAGACCACCGCGATACCGGCCGCCCCCAGGAACAAGGGACGGGTGTACACGCCGCGGCAGGTCCGGGCCGGGGTGCCCGGTGTCCTGGACGCGATCACGTGCTACGCGCTGCAGCTACAGCCGCCTGGCGCGGCTGCGCCGACGCTCACCCCGGCCGGGCTGGCCATGGCGCTGCATTCGGTGCAGCGGCCTTCGTATTCGCCGTTCCGCCTGGTGGATCCCGCGGGCGGCACGGCGGTCTCGGCCCAGTACGCCGGGTCCGGGCGGCGCGCCTGGCACGGGAAGACCCCGCGGACCCGCGGCGCGCGGCACCGCACGACGCTGGTGCGCCCGGCGGCGTAGACGCGCTTGCGGCTTGAGGCTCTCTGCTGGCGGCCTGCGGCTGCGGCTCTCGGCTGGCGGCTCTCTGTTTGCGGCTAGGCGGGCGCGAGCAGCGAACGGATACGGTCCTGGCCGAGGGCCATCACCAAGGTCGGCATCCGCGGGCCCTCGTCCCGGCCGACGAGCAGCTCGTACAGCACGGCGAACCAGGCCCGCTGGGCGTCCTTCAGCTCCTGGGTCGGCGGAGCGCTGATGGGCAGCCCGCGCTGGAGCTTGGGAATCCCGTAGAGCAAGGTGGTCAGGCCCGCCACGGACCAGTCGTCCGCCATGTGCTTGAGCAGCAACCGGACGGCTTCGCGTTCCTCCTCGGTCAGGGTCGCGAGCCTGGCGTAATCGGGCTCGTCACGGACCTGGGTGCGCTCTTCGGGGCGGACGTATTCGGTCACCCAGGCCTGTGCGCAGTCCAGGCGGGGCCGGACCTCGTCCAGGCTGCGGACCGGGTCGTCCGCGGTCATGTCGCGCACGATCCGGAGCATCTGCACCTGATCGCCGGCCGCGATGTCAGCTACCGAGGCCAGGGTGGCGAACCGCAGCGGGCGCGGCGTGGCGGGCAGCGGGCCCTGCGAGGTACCCGCCGCGCGGGCGAACACGGCCCGCGCGGCGGGCGTGGCGGTGCCTTCGGCCACCCGGCGGGTCAGCGCGTCCCACTCGTCGTAGACCCGGCCCACCTCGGCGTCGAAGGCCAGGGTGATGGCCTGCTCGGGCCGTCGCCGCGCGTACAGCCAGCGCAGCAGCGGGGCCTCGAAGATCTCCAGCGCGTCGGCCGGGGTGGGCGCGCCGCCGCGGGACCCGCTCATCTTCGATGACCCGCTGCCGCCGACGAAGGCGTACCCGAAGTGCAGCGGCATTTCACCGCCGAAGATCGAGGTCACCAGCTCACCGCCGACCGTGAAGCTGGACCCGGGCGAGGCGTGGTCCGCCCCGGCGGGCTCGAACGTCACGTGCTCGTAGGCCCACCGCATCGGCCAGTCGACCTTCCAGGCCAGCTTCCCGGCCACGTCCGCGATCGGCGTCGGCCCGACGACCGCGCCGCAGGCGCAGGTATAGGTGATGTCGGTGGTGCGGTCGTCGAATGCGGTCACGGTGGTGTCGTCCCGCCCGCAGGACGCGCAGTACGGCCGGAACGGGTAGTACACCCCGCCCTGGCGCTCGCCCTCGTCGTCGGTGTCGGCGCGCCTGGTCCGGTACCTGGCCAGGACCGCGCCGATCTCGGCCCGCCGCCGCATGGCCAGCACGATCTGCGCCGCGTAGGCGCCGGAGGTATACATCTCGGTCTGGCTGATCTCGGTGACGCGGATCCCCAGACGCTCCAGCGAGTCGCGCAGGGGCGCCTCGAAGTGCGCGGCGAAGTTCTCATGCTGGCCGCACGGGTCGGGCACGCCGGTCAGCGGGCGGCCGATGTGCTCGGTGAGCCAGTCAGGGTACCCGGCCGGAACCCGGCGCAGCCGGTCGTAGTCGTCCCAGGACAAGATGTGCCGGCACGGCGCGCCATCGCGGCGGATCTCGTCGGCGACCAGATGCGGGGTCATGAGCTCGCGCAGGTTCCCCAGATGCACCGGCCCGGACGGGCTGATGCCCGACGCGCAGGTCGGGACCTCGCCGGGATGCCAGCGTTCTCCCGCCGCCTGCACCTGGGCCGCCGTGCGCGCCACCCAGTCCTCGGCCGCAGCCACCGGCCCAGCCTCCTCTACGGTCGTTCGCAGGCATCAGCGTACAAGCACGCGCTTGGTGCCGGGCCGGCGCTGCTGGCCGCGCCAGTAGGCCCGGGGCGCAACCAGCCATTCCGGTAAGGCGTCCTCGTCGCAAGAAGAAGGAAGTTCACCGCTGATCCGCCGTCATGCACATGACCTTGGCCGGACGGCTGGTAATCCTCCCGGCGATTTGGTCCTAGTGACGGAAATAGGGCACAAACCGTGGCCGTATGGCAGTAAGCGTGACAAAAGTGATATGGGGCTGAAATTCCATTAGGCCCGGAAAACGACAGAGCGCCCGCCACCCCAGGAAGAAGAGAGAAAAGGAGGGTGACGGAGACTCTGCCGCTTGTTTGGCAAGTCTATCAGCCAGCCCGCGGGCTTGGCAGCCAGAGGCGTGTATGCATCGACGTCGTAGCCGCCGGGGAGCGGCTCGGCTGCGGTCATCCCCCTGCTCGCGGCGGCTGAGGGCGGCCCTCAGCCCGGCCGTCAGCATCGTGATATTTCACCACGATGCGGCATCGCGGACAGCGCGCCATAAGTCAGAAGAATTCATAACCTTAACCTGCTGAAGATCGCTAGCGGCAGTCGGTTTTGATTTACCGCCCGGTAATCCCTAACGGCACCGGGGAACCGAAATGGCACGGGCAGGCATGAGCCTCGCCGTGTCATCCAGTGCGGACACGTGAGCGTCATATTCGTGGCGAGCGACGCGGCCTTGAAGCGGCGTCGTCTTTAATCCGCGGGGGGCGGACCATGCGAGGTGTACTGCGCGACGATGGCACTGCGGCGGCGGAAAGCGGCCCGGGCGGAGAAGGCGACCCGGTGCCGCCGCGGGCAATTCGGTCCTATTATCCCGAGACGGCAGCTCTGGTCGTGCCCGGTGCCGGCGACCCGGCGGCTTCCTCAGCGAGCGTGCCCGCGCAAAGATGGGGCCCTGGCTGCGCCGGGGATCCGTTCCCGGCGCTGACGCCGCGGGAAATGGAGGTTTTGCGGCGAATTGCCGCGGGACAGAATACCGCGACGATGGTCCGCGAAATGAAGGTCACGCCGGCAACTCTCCGAACCTACGTCAAGAATGTTCTGGGCAAGCTCGGCGCGCACAGCCGGCTCGAGGCCGCAAACCTCGCGAGCAGAAGAATTGCGCCGGAGGCCACCGAGCCGGACCGTCACGAATCGCCATTCGCCAGGCTCACGCCCCGAGAGCGCGAGGTCTTGATTCACTTCACCGCGGGCACGGGGCTGCGCGAGGTAGCCAAGCACCTGCACGTGGCGCAGAAGACCGTTAACACGCACCTGCAGAAAATAAGGAAAAAGCTTGGCGTGCACTCCACGCTGGAAGCGGTCACGCTGGCGCGACGCCAGCTCGGCCAGCACCAGAAAATGAACGATAGCGACGGACGTCCTTACCTCTGCGCTGAACCCTGATGACCGATGGTCCGGGCACGAGGAAGAGCCAGGCCGAGGGAGCTGGCACGCACAGGAGGAGCGGCGGATGGATAACTACTTGAGCGACGACACCTACCGCGCCGCGGACGGCAGCTCGCAGCTGGGCGGCAGTTCACAGCTGGGCGGCAGCTCACAGCTGGGCGGGGGCAGCGTACCTGCCGGGCAGTGGCCAGCTGAGATAGCGGGTGAAAAAGCGGCTTCCGCGGTAGTTGCACGGCTTCGCCTGGTACAGGTGTACCTGACACCGGGGATGGACGAGTTCCTCCGGCAGGCGCGGTCCATGGCGATTACGCGAGGCCTCGATGTGACGGCCAGTGCGGTGGTCCGCCACGCCATGGAGCGGCTCATGGCCGCGACCAGCCCCGCCGATCTGGTCGAGCTGCTCGGCAGCCCGAAGGGGCAGATCCAGCCCAGGCGGGGCCGCCCCCGCAGATGAAACTCGATTTGTGCAGTTGAACTCGGTTTGTGCAGTTGACTCGGCATGCGCATTTCCGATTTTATGCATGCATAATTTAAGATGTCCTACTGTAATTTAGGGTTGCGGGAGGTGTCGGGTCCTGATAATTTTCTAAAACTGCGGACACCATTCGGGGAGTTGCACGGGGATAGCTACCTTTGATAGGTTAGCCGCATTGCTGGAGCGCTGACTAATGCGCGGTCTGCGCTAGACGATGGTTGCTGGTCGGACCACACGGGGAGGCATGGATTCGTCGCAGAGATATCGGCTCTGCGGCGCCCGCAGCGAGACCATCCTTAGCATTTCTCAGCTACCCATAGGTTCCGGTGTATGCAATTCTGCGATACCGGGAAACCAAAGAAGGAAGAAGGAGAACTGTTATGTCTGAACTCAGCATCCTGGAGCTGGAGACCGAGCACGCCGAACTGCTGCCCGAGCGGGAGACGCTCTTCATCATCGGCGGCCACAACCACAACGTGACCGTTCACCAGACCGCTCTCGCGATAGCCGCCTTCGGCCACCACAACCTGGCCGTCGCGGTCAACGTCGCTATTGTCACCTGAGATGCGCTTAGCCCGCGAGGTGCTCCCGTATAGAACCTGCCGGGGATCGCTCTGCACAGGCGGTCCCCGGCGGTGCTCCTAAGGTCGGCCAGAGGCGGCGCTCCGGGGAGCCGGGCCGCATCACAAGGGACAGCTGCTCATGCCGTACGCCGGGAAACATGATCTCGGGACAGCCCGAGACGGTAGCAGCCGTCCCGAGGTCTCGGCGGACGTCATCGCAGGCCCGGCCGCCGGCGTCGACGCCGGCGTAGTGCCGGTGCTGGCTCCCGCGGTGGAGCTGGTCGGGGAGTACCAGGGGTCGGGCCTGACGCAGGTGACCTTCCTGGCGCGGAACGCCTCGGGCCGGGTCGTGCAGCTGTCGCGGTTGCTGTGGCTGGTGCTGTCGGGGGTGGACGGGAGCCGGACGGTCGGGGAGATCGCGGCGCGGGTAAGCGCGGAGTTCGGCCGGACGGTCAGCGCGGGGAACGTTGAGTACCTGCTGGAAAACAAGCTGACCCCGCTCGGGCTGGTTGCGGGCGGCGAAGACGCGGCCCAGCCTGCGACCGCGGGGCCGGACGCGGCGATCCTGGCCTTGCGGCTGCGCGGGACGCTCATCCCGGAGGCCGGGGTCCAGGTCGTGGCGCGGCTGTTCGGGCCGTTGTTCCTGCCGCCGGTGGTGGTGGTGGTCCTGGGGTTGCTGGCCGTGGCGGATGTGTGGCTGGTGCGGTCCGGAGGACTGCTGGCCGCGTTCGGTGATGTGCTGGCCCGCCCGCTGCTGCTGCTGGTCCTGGTGGGCTTGGCCGCCGTGTCGATGGTGTTCCACGAGTGCGGGCACGCCGCGGCGTGCCGGTACGGCGGGGCGCGCCCGGGCCGGATCGGCATGGGCCTGTATGTGCTGTGGCCGGCCCTGTTCACCAACGTCACCGATTCCTACCGGCTGGGGCGGGCCGGCCGGATCCGGACCGACCTGGGCGGGGTGTACTTCAACGCGATCTTCGCGGTGGTGCTGGCGGGCGCCTACCAAAGGACCGGCTACCTGCCGCTGGCGGCGGCGGTGCTGCTGGTCCAGCTGGAGATAGCGGAGCAGCTGCTGCCCACACTGCGACTCGACGGGTACTTCATCCTGACCGATCTGGTCGGGGTGCCGGACCTGTTCCGGAAGATCGGGCCGGTGCTACGCAGCCTGGTCCCGGGCCAGCGACCCGATCCCCGGGTGGGCGTCCTGCGGCGGGCCTCCCGGGTCGCCCTCACCGCGTGGGTGGCGGTGATCGTTCCGCTGCTGGGCGGCGAGCTGGTGCTGATCCTCCTGGCTATCCCCCGGCTGGCCACCGCGTTCGCGCGGTCCATGACCGCCCAGGCGGGCGCCATGACAGCCCAGTTCGGCCGGGGCGAGGTCGCGGCCGGGCTGGTCAGCGTGATCTCGGTGGCGCTGCTGATCATCCCGGCCGCGGGGATCTGTTACCTCCTGCTGCAGAGCGGGCGGGCCGTCGTTCCGCGCGGCGGCCGCGGCCACCCGCAAACACCCGGTCCTACGGGTCCCGCTGGCCGCCGCGGCGATAGCGGCCGGAGCCGGACTGGCCGCCTCATGGGGATTGCTGCCGCTACCCGCCGACCACCTCGCAGCCACCGACCGCCCCTCGCCCTCCGTCTCCCCCTCCCCCATTCTGGTCGCCATCCCCACAGCCAGCGGCGTCAGGCCATCGTGGCCGACCGAGGCCCTGGACCGCCCCACCGGGCAGCCCCCCGCGGCCGGCTCGCGGGTTTCGGCCCCCAGCCACCACGGCTCGCGCCGCTCTCAAAGCGAAGCCGAAGCCGGATCGGCCATCAGCCAGACTGAGGCTCAGGCGAGGCGTTCGGCGGTACCGACGGTGTCCTTCCCGCCGGGGGCTGCGTCGTTCAAGTCACCCGCGTCGTCCAGATCACCTAAGCCATCAGGGTCAGCGAGCCCGTCGTCGCCGTCACCCCAGCCGTCCGGATCAGCGAGCGCGTCGTCCGCCGTCACCCCAGCCATCAGGGTCAGCGAACTCATCGCCGCCATCACCGCAACCGTCGGGATCAGCGAGCCCGTCTTCGCCATCACCCCAGCCGTCAGGGTCAGCGAGCCCGTCGCCACCATCACCCCAGCCGTCGGGATCAGCGAGCCCGTCTTCGCCATCACCCCAGGCGTCGGGATCAGTGAACCCGTCTTCGCCGCCGTCACCGGAACCATCAGGGTCAGCGAGCCCGTCGTCGCCGTCACCCGAGCCATCGGGATCAGCGAGCTCACCATCTGATCACTCTTCGGCGCCTCCTTCATCGGTGCTGGCTAAGGCAGAAATATAGGGCTGGAAAAATGAGGGTAAGAAAAATTGGGAGGGTCAGACAAGAGCTTCAGATTCGCGTCGGCCAGCTCGTCACGGTAAGTCCATAAGTGGCCGGAATTAGTCCTGGAGCGGACCTTCAATGCCCCCTTCTGCAGGCCCTTGGCCTGTGATAAGTTGTCCGGCATCAGGAAGGAGAGAGATTATTATGCTGACCAAAAAATGGGGTATCGGGCGGCTGCGCTGGGGAGTCGTGGCACTAACGGCACTCGTTCCGTTTACCCTACCCGCCGCCGCATCGGCGGCCCAGGGCCCCACTGCGACCGGGGAATCAATACAGTACGTCAACGTGACGGTGAACCCGCCCGCTGGCGCTCAGACCTCGACGTATGACAATTCTGTATACGCGGCCAGCGCCACGAGCTGGCACAGCCCCTTCAAATTCACGTACAAGTTGCGGAATAGCAACGCGCCGATTATCGCCGCCGACAATTATGCCCAGGCAGGCGTAAGCAGCTGCAGTCATTGCAGTGCTACCGCGATCGCTTTCCAGGTGGTACTGGTATCAAAGCAGACGCTCGCTAGGCTCACCGCGGTTGATGCGGCTCTCGGCACCACGGACGATTGCAGGACCTGTAATAGCCTCGCCGAAGCGTTCCAGATCGTCTACGCCACGGATGACGCGTCACAGCTAAGCTTGGGGGTGACATACGCGTCCAATGAAACGGCAGCCAAGCTGAGGGCGCTGCAGAATTCCGGCCTGAGCACCGCTCAGATACAAAGCCGGTCTACCACTCTGGTGCAGAACCTCATCGGCTTTTTGCAGGCCGCATCCCGCGGCTCGGCGGAAACCTTGGGCAGCCAGAACACCTACGGAGGGAGCGAGATGGGGTGGACTCCCGCCATCAACGGTGCAGATCAGCACACGGCGCTGACCAGCAATACCCAGCCCATCATCGACCTGATGAGCGAAATCCAGCACTGATCCCTCAGCCATAGGCGACTGACGTCTCGGCCAGCCCCTGCTGCCCGGCCCCTCTCCACGGGGGCCGGGCAGCGGCATGTCTGGCCGCGTGCTGCTCCCGGTCGGACTGCGACGGTTAAGGCAGGCCGCCCGTGGGTGTCGGCCCGGGCGAACCGGACGCAGGGGACGGCGATGATCCGGGGGTGGCGCCCAGCCCCGAGGTATCCGAGCCCGACGGCGTGGCGGAGAGGGGCGGCGTGGCCGAGTGGCTCGGTTCCGGCGTGCGGGTCGGGCTCGCCGACGGGGCCGGGCTGGACGTGGACGGCGCGGGGACGGGCGTTGGCGTGCTGCTGACGGTGGGCTGGGGCACTGCCACTGCGGCAGGTGTCGGGCGCACCAGGATGTACAGCGCGAATACGGCCAGGAACGCGACGGTCAGGACGATGGTCGAGGTCCGGGGCCGCAAGGCCAGCAGCCGGCTGTGGTCACGCGGCCGGTGCCGTCTGCGGCGCGGATCGCTCATGAGGCGCCCCCGGTCGCGCGGGCGGTGTCAAAGTCGGCGGACACGTTGATGCCCTCCTGGCGGAAGGCCGACGCGACCCGGGCGCGTAGCTCGCGGCCGACGTCGAACTGCATCCCGGGCAGCGTGCGCGCCACCATACGCACCGAGAACGTGTCGACCTCGATCCGTTCCACGCCCATCACGCTGGGCGGATCGAGCATCAGCTTGCGCAGCCCGTCGTCCTGCCAGGCTTCCTCGCCGACCCGTTTGAGGACCTCGGTGACCCGGCTGACCTCGATGGCGGCCGGGACGGGCACGTCGATGACGGCCCGCGCCCAGTCCCGGGACAAGTTGGTCACCTGGATGATCTGGCCGTTCGGCGTGGTGATGACCTCGCCGCTGACCGAGCGGATCCGGGTCACCCGCAGGGTGACGTCCTCCACCGTGCCGACGGCTGGCTCGGATACCCCGGTAACCGAGATTCGCACCACGTCGCCGAAACCGTACTGGCGCTCGGCGGTGATGAAGAACCCGGCGCCGATGTCCTGGACGAACCGCTGCAAGCCAAAGCCCAGCGCCGCGCTGAGCAAGGCGGCAGGCGCGACCAGCCCGGCCAGCGGCACGCCGAGGCGCTCCACGACCAGGACGCCGGCGACAATATAGACCACGGCCAGGAAGGCCCAGGTGAAGACCTCCGCGGCGACGTGCCGGTGCTTGGCCGCTTCGGAGCGCACCAGCTCATCACTATCGCGGTCGCGCGCGTCGATGTGCGCCACGATCCGGTCCCGGACCCACTCGGCCAGCCGGGTCAGCAGTATCGAGCCCAGCACCAGCAGCACGATTTCGAGCAGGGAGCTTCGGGCCCACAGGTTCACGTCATCCAGCGAGGCGATTGCGCCTGGCACGGTAGCCTCCAATCAGTCGCGGCCCGCAGGGCCGGGTCGGGTGGCCACTCAGTGAGGATAAACAACGCGCGCAAGCCGGGCGCGGGGTTCGCCGGGCCGTTGGGGTTGCGCTACGGATGAATATGCTCAGTGGCGGCGGGCCGGGCGCCGGGTGCGCTCGTGGAAGTCGTGGTCCCGGCGGATGAGCCGTTCCAGCTCGGCTCGCTGGTCGTGGCCGATCCGGTCGGCGGAGCCGCCGGCCAGGCTCAGCACGCCGGCGGTCGAGGTCACGACGTGGACGGCGCGGCGGCCGCCCGGGGCCAGCCGGGACCGGTGATGAGCGAGGACCACCACGCGCTGGATCGTGACCGGCTGGCCGCGGTCGCGCAGGAACCGCTGCAGCTCGTCGGCGGGCTCGTTGAGCTGTTCGCTGGGCGAGCGGCCCCGGCGGTCGGCGATCAGCCGCTGTTCGACCAGATTCCCGTAGTTGTCGTACTTGTCGCCCTGCCAGCGGTCACCGTCGACGTGCACGGTGGCGTTGATGTTCTTCACCTCGATGGCGAACAGGCCCGTCGGGCCCAGCAGCAGGTCGTCGATCTCGCCGCGCCGGTTGCGGTACCCGCGCAGCAGCGTCCAGTCAGCACCGAGCGCGTGGCTCAGCTCCGCCGCGACCCGTTCCTCCCCCGCGATCCCGGCCTTGATCTTCTCCTCGACGCCGCTGTCACCGGCGGGCCGGGGGCTGCGGGCGGGGCGCGCGGCGTTTCTCGGCCCCGACGGCGAAGGCCAGCCGCAGCCAGGTCCACCAGCGGCGGCGCGCACGAGCGCGGTCCCGCTTGACCCTGATGGCCTGGACGCTGGCCTGGTGCCGGACAAGGGCGTCCTCATGCCGGTCGTGCGCGCGCTGGTCCGCAGCCTGCAGGCGCAGCGACACGGCGGAGAGCATGTCGGCCGGGTGGTTGGACAGCTCGATGACCTGCATGCCGCCCCTTCCCGCCATGGCCGTGCGGTCCCATTATCACCGGGCGCGCCGCTAAGGGTCGGCCTTGCCTGGGCCAGGAGGCGCGGTTAGCGTTGATCGCGCCGGCAACTGCCTGGCCACGAGGGAGAAGAGGCGCGATGGCGGGGAAGTTTGTCCTGGAAAAGGGCAGCACGGGTAAGTTCCACTTCAACTTGCACGCGGCCAACGGGCAGGTCATCGCGACCAGCCAGCACTACGAGAGCAAGGAATCCGCCCTGCACGGCATCGAGTCGGTCCGGCGCAACGCCACCGACGCCGCGGTGGAAGACAAGACCGGGGACTGACATACGTGACGGGGCGCCGCGGTCAGCGGCGCCCCGAGGTCTTCGCGCGTGAGCGCAGATCAGCTAGCTCTGCTGGTCATTCTGGCTGTCCACGCCCAGGTAACCCTCGGCCTTGTCCTCCCCCTCCTGGATCTGGCTGTTGAACCGTCCGCCCGTCTTGTTCTCGGCTTCCTGCTCAGCCTGGTCCAGGCCTTTGTCCACGAGGTCAGAGTGCTCGCTGGCGAGGTTCTTGGCCTCGTCCATGAAGTCCGGCATCGGATCTTCCCCCTTCGGTTGCCCTACTCGGTTCAGGTTTTTACCGTATCGTGATCTGCCGGCCCGCCGAGCGAGCGGGGGCGCGTCACTGGCGCCGGGCCTTATCGAGGCGCGTGCCGCGGGCGGGGCCCCGTACCATTTGCATGTGCTGCTCGGCTGCTCGGATCGCGGGAAGGTGCCATGAAGATCGACAACAGTCCGGCCCGGGGAATGCGGGACCTGCTGCCCGCTGACGTCGCGGTCCGTGACCATGTGCTCGAGTCGATCGCAGCGGTCTACCGGCGGTTCGGGTACCAGCGAATCGAGACCCCGGCGCTGGAGGATATCGACCGGCTGCAGAGCGGGGAAGGCGCGGACAACGAGAAGCTCGTCTACCAGGTGCTGCGGCGCGGCCTGCCGCCCGTGGTCGAGGCCGGCACCCCGGTGCGCGAGCTGGTGGACCTCGGCCTGCGGTATGACCTCACGGTGCCGCTGACCAGGTTCTACGGGCACAACCACGCGTCGCTGCCGACGCCGTTCCGGTCGTTCCAGGTGGGACCGGTGTGGCGGGCGGAGCGGCCGCAGAAGGGCCGCTACCGGCAGTTCTACCAGTGCGACATCGACATGATCGGCGAGGCCTCCGTGCTGGCCGAGGCGGAGCTGATCGAGGCGACCAGCGAGGCGCTGGCCGCGATCGGGCTGACCGGCACGACGATCCGGCTGTCGGACCGGCGGTTCTGGCTGGCGCTGGCCGCCGATACCGGAATCCCGGCGGATCAGCAGGCCGCCTTCTTCATCACGCTGGACAAGCTGGACAAGATCGGCTGGGACGGAGTGCGCGTCGAGCTCGCCGAGCTGGGGCTCGCCCCGGACCAGATCGCCGCCGTGGAAGAGAAGATCCGCGGGCTGGCGGGCCTGCCCGCCGACAAGCTGGCCGGGGCGCTGGCCGAAGCGGTACCGGGGCTGGCGGCACCGGTGATCGAGGACCTGGTCGCCACCGCGGCCAGCCTCGACCGGCTGGCCGCATCGCGGGAACTGAGCTGGGAATTCGATCCGACGCTGGTGCGCGGGATGGGGTACTACACCGGGCAGGTGTTCGAGATCACCCACCCGGACATGAGCGGGTCGGTGGCAGGCGGCGGCCGCTACGACAAGCTGATCGGACGGTCGCTGGGGCACGACGTCCCGGCCTGCGGGTTCTCCATCGGATTCGAGCGGATCGTGGACCTGCTGGCCCGGCGCCCGGCCCGGGATGCGGTGGCGGTGCTGGTGGAGGCGGACGTCCCGGTGGCCGACGCGCTGGCCGCCGCCCGGGAGCTGCGGGCCGCGTACGGTCCCGGGCGCGTGGTCGAGACGGTGCGCCGGAGCGGGAAGTTCGGGGCGCAGCTGAACCGGCTGGAGGCGGCGGGGTTCAGCGGGTTCGTGGTCGTCGTGGTGCGGGACGGCGCGGTGGAACGCGGCGAGCTGAGGACGCTGGGCGGCGCGTAGGGCGCTGGGCGGCGCGTTGGGCCCGGTCGGCGCGCGGGCGGGCCGGGGTCACAGCTCCAGGCTGGTCCCGGGCTCGAGCCTGGCCACCGGCACGCCGCTCGGGGCGGCGGCGAGGTTCAGCATCCGGCCGTACAGGCCCAGGCCATTGTCGTTCAGGATCGCGTCGTGGATGGCGTAACCGCGGGCGGGCTCGACGGCGCGGAAGTATTCGATCATCTCCGCGGCCTTGAGCCACGGGGCGCAGATCGGGACCAGGAGGGTGCTGACCGGGTCTTCGGGGATGGTGAACGAGTCGCCGGGGTGGAAAAGCTCGCCGTCGACCAGGAACCCGGTGTTCACCACGAGCGGGATCTCCGGGTAGATCAGCGCGTGGTCCACGCCGTAGACGTGCACCGAAACCCCGGCCACGTCCAGCGCGTCGCCGTGCCCGACCTCGTGCACCCGGTCGCCGAACTCGCCGAACTGCGCGCAGATCGACTGGTTGGCCCACAGCGTCAGGTCAGGGTCGCTGGACAGCGCGGCGCGTATCGCGTCGGCGTCGAGGTGGTCCGGGTGCTCGTGCGTGACCAGGACGGCGGCCGCGCCGGCCAGGGCCGCGGGCGCGTCGCTCCACAAGCCCGGGTCGATGACCAGGACGGCGCCGTCCTTTTCCAGCCTGACGCACGAGTGCCCGAGCTTGGTGAACCGCATCGCGAGCCTCCAGCGTGATAAAGGGGCAGCTGAGAACCGGGCCCTACGATACATGTGCCGTACCGGGCGGCGCCGCGCCGCTCCCGGGTGGAAAAAACAACTTGCCTCGTGGCCGGGGCGCGGCCGGCGGCTGGTTAGGCTGGATGCGTGGAGCTGTACGCCGTCAGGGAACGGCGGGGCGGACCGTGGGACTGGGGCCGCGGCCTGCGGGAGCAGGAGGGCTTCGACGACCACGCCCGCTTCATGGACGACCTCGTCGAGGCGGGGTTCGTGCTGCTCGGCGGCCGCTGCGATGGCTAGGCACCGGGTGCTGGGCCTCGTCCTGGCGGGCGGGGCGGGCAGGCGGCTCGGGCCGCTGACCGCGGATCGGGCGAAGTCCGCCGTCCCGTTCGGCGGGCTGTACCGGGTGGTGGATTTCACGCTGTCCAACCTGGTCAACGGCGGACTGCAGCGGATCTGCGTGCTGACGCAGTACAAGAGTCACAGCCTGAACAGGCACATCACCACCACCTGGCGGCTGAACAGCCTGCTGGATAACTACGTCACGCCGGTCCCGGCCCAGCAGCGGCTCGGGCCGCGCTGGCAGGCCGGCTCGGCCGACGCGATCTACCAGTCACTGAACCTGATCTACTCCGACCGGCCCGACCTCGTCGTGGTCGCCGGGGCGGACCACGTGTACCGGATGGACCCCAGGCAGATGATCGAGCGGCACGTGGCCTGGGGCGCGGGAGCCACCGTCGCGGCGATCCCCGTCGCGAGACCGGAGGCGGCCGACTTCGGCGTGGTGCAGGCCGCGCCGGACGGCCACCTGATCGAGGCGTTCCTGGAAAAGCCGCCCGACCCGCCGGGGCGCCCGGGCCGGCCAGACGAGGCGCTGGTATCCATGGGGAATTACGTGTTCGACACCGACGTGCTGGTGGAGGCGCTGCGCAAGGACGCGGCCGACGACGGCAGCCGGCACAGCATCGGCGACGGCATCATGCCGATGCTGGTGCGGCAGCGGACCGCGCATGTCTACGACTTCCTGCGCAACGATGTGCCCGGCGCCGAGCCGGGTGAGCTCGGCTACTGGCGGGAAGTGGGCACCATCGATTCCTACTTCGACGCGCACATGGAGCTGTGCGCCACCCGGCCCGCGTTCAACCTGCATAACCGCCGGTGGCCCATCCTGGCCCAGGTGCCCTCGTATCCCCCGGCCAAGTTCGTGCCCGACGGCGACCAGGAGGGGCGGGCGTTCAACAGCCTGGTCAGCAACGGCGCCGTGGTTTCCGGCGGGCTGGTGCGCGACTCGGTCCTGTCACCGGGGGCCCTGGTCGACAGCCGGTCCCAGGTGAGCCGCTCGGTCATCCTGCACGACGCGCACGTCGGCCGGCGGGCCGTCGTGCGCAACGCCATCCTCGACAAGAACGTCGTGGTCGCGGAGGGCGCGACGGTCGGGGTGGACAAGGAGCAGGACCGGGCCCGCGGGCTGGCCGTGTCCAGCGGCGGCGTCACCGTGGTCGGCAAGGGGCAGTTCGTGCCGGCCTGACCGGCGGCGCCCCGCGGCTGAGCCGATGGTGACGATCGTGGCGCCGCGGCGTTCCGTCGTCCCGGGCCGGAAGCTCTTCAGGATGGCGCCACCCGTCTTCGGGGAGCTGCTCGCATCATCGTGGATCATTACTGCCCCCCGGCGGGCAGTAGTGATCCACGATAACGGGCCCTGGGCCGGGGCGGCGCGGGGGCGTGACGGCCAAAAGGCCGGGAGGTGCTGTCCCGGCCTTTTCGGTCGCTGGCTGAGGGCATGCGTCCTCGATCAGCCGTTCATCTGGTTGTTGCCGTGGGCCAGGAAGTTCGCCAGGGCGGCCTGGGTGGCGGCGTTCATCGCTCCGGTCTGCGGCAGGTGCGCGTCACGCTGGAGGTCCTTGATGGCCGCGACCGTCTGCGGCCCCATGATGCCGTCGTCCGGGCCCTCGTAGTAGTTCAGCTGGCCCAGCTGCTGCTGCAGCTTTGTCACCGCGGCGGACGGCTTGACCGGAGTGGTGCCGCCGCTCGGAGTGGACGGGTGGGCCGGGCTGACCGGGGTGGCGGGGTTGGCCGGGCTGGTCGAGGACGTCGAGGCCGGCGTGTTGCCGGTGGCCGGGGCCGGGGTCGAATGCGACCCGGAGAGGGTCACGGCCAGCGCGATGACGGCGCCGGCCAGGGCCGCGCCGAGGGCGGCGATCCAGACGCGGGACCGGGACGGGCCGCGGCCCGGCCGGCGGGGGTCCTGCTGGCGGGTGGCTTCGTCGTCTGGGGTGTAAAGCTGGGTGCTCATTTCGGGTTCTCCTTGTCTCGGCCGGTTGATCCGTGCTGATGGATCCACTGTCGCTCTGGCCGAGAGCAAACTCCCTAGAGAAACTCCCTAGTTCTCGCCTCCCTGGGAGTCAGGAGATACTCCCTAGGGTTTTGACGCGAGGCCGGTGACTGGCCTGGTGTGGCCGGCCCGCAGCGGCTCGCCGCAGGCCTGGCAGACCACCTGCGCGGTCAGCTGGTGCCCGCAGTGGTGCTCGAGGACCAGCGGCGGGCCGTCCTCGTCAGCCAGGTACTGATCGCCCCAGCGCATCAGGGTGACGATGACGGGATACAGGTCGCGGCCCGCAGCGGTCAGGTGGTATTCGAAGCGGGCCGGGTGCTCGGAGTACTGCCGCCGCTCCAGGATGCCGGCGCCGACCAGGGTGCGCAGCCGGGCGGTGAGCGTGTCGCGGGGCGCGCCGGTGCGGTGCACCATCTCGTCGAACCGGCGGTTACCGAGGAAGACCTCGCGGATGGCCAGCAGCGCCCACTTCTCGCCGACCACGTCCAGGGTGCGGGCGATCGAGCAGACCCGCGGCTCGGCATTGCTCATGATCCGTATGTTACCTCGTCAGTTGGTTTTCTGGACTAACTGGACGGGGACGGGTTATGGTGGGTCCAGATTTCGGACTTAGCCAGCGTTCAGATTGATCCAGCGTTCAGATTTATCCAGAGGAGAACCCAGTGAGCGTGCCTTCGCCGGTGACGGTGACAGAGGACAAAGCGGCCGCCCGCCGGGTGACCGCGGTGGTCGGCGTGCTGTCGCTGGCCGTGTTCATGTCGAGCCTGGATCTGTTCATCGTCAACCTGGCCTTCCCGTACATCGCCAGGCAGTACCCGGGGACCAGCCTGAGCTCGCTGTCCTGGGTGCTCAACGCGTACACGATCGTGTTCGCGGCGGTGCTGGTGCCCGCCGGGCGGTGGGCGGACCGGATCGGGCGGCGGCGGATGTTCGTGGCCGGGCTGGCGGGGTTCACGCGCCGGCTCGGTGCTGTGCGGGCTGGCCCCGGGCGTGGCCGCGCTGATCGCGGCGCGGGTCATCCAGGCGGTCGGGGCCGGGGCGATGGTGCCCGCGTCGCTGTCCCTGCTGCTGGCCGCGGTCCCGCCGGCCGCCCGGCCGAAGGCGCTGGGCACCTGGTCGGCGCTGGGCGCGCTGGGCGCCGCCCTCGGCCCGGTGATCGGCGGCAGCCTGGTCCAGGTCAACTGGCGCTGGGTGTTCTGGATCAACGTGCCGGTCGGGATTGCGGCCGTGGTGCTGGCCGTCCGCGTGGTGCCGGAGAGCCGGGATCCTTCGGCGTCGGGCCGCCCCGACGTGCTCGGGGCCGGTTTTCTCGCCGCGGCCGTCGGCCTGGTGGCGCTCGCGCTGGTGGAGGCGCCGAGCTGGGGCTGGGGCTCGGCCGGCTTCCTCGGCTTGCTGGCCGCCGCGCTGGCGTGCGGCGCGGCGATGGTGCTGCGCTCGCGCCGGCATCATTCGCCGGTCCTGGAGCTCGAGCTGCTGCGCTCGCGGACGTTCAGCGGCGCGTTCGCGGCCTCGATCTTGTACTACGCCGGGTTCGGCGCGTTCGTGCTCGGCGCGGTGGAGTTCCTCACCGAGGTGTGGCACTACTCCGCGGTGGAGGCCGGGCTGGCCATCGCGCCCGGGCCGCTGATGGTGCTGCCGTTCGCCCGGCTGGTCGCGCCGCGCCTGGCGGCCCGGCTCGGCGGGCCCGGGCGGGTCGCGGTGATCGGCTGCCTGGTCAACGCCGGCGCGCAGCTGGTGTGGCTGTGGCGGATCCAGGCGGCACCCGCGTACGTGACCCACCTGCTGCCCGCCCAGCTGCTGGGCGGCGCCGGGGTCGGGCTGACCATCCCCTCGCTGCTGGGCGCGGGCAGCGTGTCGCTGACGCCGGCCAGGTTCGGCACCGGCAGCGGCATCCTGAACATGGCGCGGCAGGTCGGCACGGTGCTCGGGGTGGCCGGGCTGGTGGCCATCTTGTCGCGGGTGTCGCGGGTCGACCCGGTCACGGCGTACCAGCACGGAACGGTGCTGGTCATCGCGTTCTTCGCGGCCGCGGGCGCGGTGAGCGCGGCCACGCTGACGGGCCGCCCGGTCCAGGGCGGGCGCTGGAGCGCCAGGTGCCGGCGGGCGCCGGGGCGCCGATGGCGGTCAGGGACCCGGATCAGGTTCGATCGTGAGCCGCATGACGTGCCGCCTTGTCCCGGCGCGGCCGACTTCGGTGAACCCGTGCGCTTCGAAGACGGGGACGAAACCCATGAAGCGGTAGCTGGGCGAGTCGGGATCGACGGGGTAGGCCTCCACCACGGCTGCGCCATGCCGCCGGGCGCAGGAGATCGCGCTGTCCAGCAGGTGGGTCATGATCCCGTGACCGCGGGCGCTGCGGGGCACGAAGAAGCAGACGATCGACCAGATGCGGCTCGGGTCGAGGGCCGGGTCGTCGGGGCCGCCGAGCCGGCGGTAGGCCGGCCGCGGCGCGACGGAGCACCAGCCCACGGGCTCGCCCTGGTGGTAGGCCAGCAGCCCGACCGGGACGCCCGCATCCACGCGCCGCTGCAGGGCGGCCTTGCGGCTGGCTCCGTCGGTGTGCCGGGACTCCTCGGGTGTGGCGCGCCACACCATGCACCAGCATGCTTTCGGGCCGCCGCGGGCTTGGAACAGCCGCTCCAGGTCGGGCCAGGTGTTTCGGTCAACCTCGGCTACCGCTATCCCGGACGGGGACTCATCAGCTTGCATGTCGTGACCATAGCCGGGCGGACCCGCCGGGACGGGGGCTTGGCCAGTGTGGCAACCTGGCGCGATGACCGACATTGCTCCCATTCCGGCCGGGCACCGGGCGCTGCTCGAGAAGCCCGGCGTCGCCGCGTTCACGACCGTCGGCGCCGACGGCTACCCGCAGACGACGGCCATCTGGTTCCTCCTGGACGGGGACGTCGTGCGCACGTCGCTGCACCGGTCGCGGCAGAAACTGCGCAACGCCCTCCGCCACCCGCAGGCGACGCTGTTCCTGATCGACCCCACCGACCCGTACCACACGGTGGAGATCCGCGGTGACGTCTCGGTCGAGGACGCCGGCGACACATCGTTCCTGGAACGGCTGCTGGCGCGCTACGGCCGGACGCTGGAGACGTTCGGGGCGCCGGTCGACAACCGCGTGGTGCTCACGCTGACCCCGCGCCACGTGGTGGCCAACGGTTAGCCGGCGGCCTGACCAAACTCAGGCACGAGGCGGATGACCGGCAGCTCCCGGTCGGTCTTGTCCTGGTACCCGGCGAAACGGGGCGTGGCGGCGATGATCTGCTGCCAGGCTTCGGCGCGCTGTGCCCCGTGGAGCTGCTCGGCGGCCACCCTCATCCTCCGGCCGTTCATCTCAATCTGCACCCGGTCGGGATGGGCGGCGATGTTGTAGTACCAGGCCGGATTACCCTTCGCCCCGGCGGCCGAGGCGACGATCAGCCAGCTGCCGTCCGGGCCGGGAAACCAGCCGACCGGAGCCCTGCGCTCGGCTCCGGTCTTACGGCCGACCGTAATCAGGACCAGGGCGTTGAAGCCCCGGACCTTCCCGCCGCGGCGGACCCGGCTGGCCATCAGCTTGTTCACTTGCCGGAACGCCCACCCGTTCGGCTGGCGGGCGCCGCGGGTTCCGGCCGCCGTGTCGAAACTCATGTGACCTCCGTGGTCTTGTCCGTAACCGGTCCGCCGGCCAGCCGACGTCCTAGGCGTCAGGCCCGGGCGGCGGCCAGCGCGGCCCGGACCCGCTGCACGCCGGGCGTCAGCTCACCGTCGGCACGGGCCTTTTCCAGCGCCGAAGACCACCAGGCCAGGTCGTCGAGCATGACCTGCAGGCGGATATCCGTCTCGGGGTTGACCGGCTGGCCGTCGGCGCCGAACGCGTCCCGCACGAACGGGATCACCACGGCGTTGCGCAACGGGACGGCTTCGGTCTCGATGAACACCTGGGCCAGGTGCTCGATCGCGCGTATCCCGGCCCCGATGCTGCTGCTGTACCCGACGGCCGCCACCGGCTTGTTGCGGAACCCGTACGACAGCCACACGGTGTCGATGGCGTTCTTCAGCCCGGGCGGAACGCTGTGGTTGTACTCCGGGGTGATGACGATGTACGCGTCGGCTTGCTTCACCTTCTTGTTCCAGGCCAGCACGATCGGATCGGAGTAGGTCGGGTCGTTCATGTCGCCGATCGTCCCCGGGTGCTCGGCGAAGATGGGCAGCGCCCAGTCCCGCAGGTCGGCGACCTCGGTCTCGAAGCCCTGATGCGCGAGGGCCCGCGAGGTGACCCACGGGACCACCAGGTCTGCCGCCCGCTCGGGCCGGGTGCTTCCGACGATGACCAGTAGCTTCGACATCACTGCACTCCAGGGGTGGAAGGGCCGGCCGCTCGCAGCAACATCTGGTTCACGGCACTTATGCCCGCGCCCGTTCTGCCGCTGTGATGGCCCGAACGAACCGTGGTCCGGGCATCTGATCCTGGCCAGGTTTGGCCGCCTTCCCCCCTAGCGGGACAGACATGAACCGTCGCGGCCGACTCCGGCACTGAGCACGCGATCGACCGGATGGTGCGCAACGTCGAGACCGGGCAGTTCGAGCGCAGCCTGTCGGCGCTGACCGCGGCCGGCGCGCTGGTCACCGCCGCCGAGATCTTCTTCGAGCACGACCGCGCCAGCTTCGGCAACAAGATGATGTGGTTGCCGGTCGCGCTCGGCCCGATCGGGCGCCGGCGCGGGCATCGCCGGGTTCTTCAGCCGCCGGATGGCCAAGACCGCGCTGCCGCTCGCCTCGGCGGCGATCGTCGCCAACGGGCTGCAGGGCACCTACCTGCACCCGCGGGGCATCGCCCAGAAGCCCGGCGGCTGGTCCAACGCCCGCTACAACCTGGAGATCGGGCCGCCGCTGTTCGCGCCGCTGCTCGCGTCCCTGGTCGGCGGCATGGGGCTGCTCGCCGCGGTGCTGCGGCGCGAGAAGTGACGCGAGCGGCCGGCCACGCCGGGCGCGTCCCGGCGGCTGGGACAGGCCGGTTTCCCGGCTTCGACGTGCTGCGACCAGGCTCGGCACTGGGACCAGGTCACCGCCGGCGTCGTGCTGGCCCGGCTCGCGGCCGCCGCCGGAGCTGCGCGTTCTTCACCCCGGCCGAGCAGGCGCGCCGCGGCCGCCCTGCTGCGATCTGCTGCTCGCCCAGGACGGCGACGCACCGGCGGTGCCGGTCGCTGGCGCTGATCGACGCCCGGCTGGCCGCCGGCGAGACCGACGGCTGGCAGTACGACGACATGCCCGAAGACGGCGCAGGCCTGGCGCGACACCCTGGCCTACCTCGACGACGACGCGCAGCGCGCGGTTCGGCACCGCGTTCGCGCAGTGCTCGCCGGACGAGCAGGCCGCGCTGATCCAGGCCGTGCAGGACGCCGGACAGCCGGCGACTGGCACGGGCTGAACGCCGGGCACGTCTGGAGCCTGTGGACCCGGTACGCCTGCACCGCGTTCTACTCCCACCCGTGGGCCTGGAACGAGATCGGCTTCCCCGGCCCGGCCTATCCCCGCGGCTACATGAACGCCGGGCGTCGGACGCGCGCGAGCCGTTCGAGGTGCCGCGACGCCCGGCCCGGCCGACGACCCGGTCGCGGAAGGGAGGCTGATGGCCAGCGTCCGCGCCCGCAACGAGTCGGCCTGGCTGCTGCCCAACGACGGCACCCGCACCAACCACCAGCTGCGCGCCGACATGCGCCGCTTCGCCGACGACGACGAGGTCGACCTCGTCGATCGTCGGCGCCGGCGCCGGCGGCTCGACGCTGCTCCAGCGGCTGGCCCGGGCGCGGCTGGCGGGTCGGCGGCGCTGGACGCCGGGCCGTTCTGGGACCCCGACACCGACTGGGTCAGCGACGAAGCGGGCTCGCACCACCTGTACTGGACCGAGCCGCGCGTGATCGCGCGGCGCCGACCCGGTGCCGATGGGCTCCAACAACTCCGGCCGCGGCGTCGGCGGCTCCATGGTCCACTACGCCGGCTACACCCCGCGCTTCCACCCCAGCGACTTCATGACCCACGGCCTGGACGGCGTGGGCGCGGACTGGCCGATCGCTACGCCGACCTGCGGCCCTACTACGACGCACATCGAGGCCGAAACTGCCCGTGGCCGGGCGAGGACTGGCCCTGGGGCGACCCGCACCGCTACCCGCATCAGCCGCATCCGGTCGGCGGCAACGGCGAGGTCTTCCTGCGCGGCGCGCGCGCGCTGGGCATCACGGCCAAGGTCGGGCCGGTGGCGATCCCCAACGGCCGCTTCGGCAACCGGCCGCACTGCATCTACCGCGGCTTCTGCCTGCAGGGCTGCAAGGTCAACGCCAAGGCCAGCCCGCTGATCACCCACATCCCCGACGCGCTCGCCCACGGCGCCGAGGTCCGCGCCGACTGCCATGGTCACCCGCATCGGCGTCGACGAGCGCACCGGCCGGGCCACCGGCGTGCACTACGTCCGCGACGGGGTGCGAGCGGTTCCAGCGGGCCGCGGTGGTCGCGGTCGCCGGGTACTCCATCGAGACGCCGCGGCTGCTGCTGCTGTCGGCCTGCCAGCGGTTCCCCGACGGGCTGGGCAACGACCTCGACCAGGTCGGGCGGTACCTGATGGTGCAGGGCGCCCCGCAGACCGCCGGCCGGTTCGACGACGAGATCCGGATGTACAAGGCGCCGCCGCCGGAGGTGAGCACGCGAGCAGTTCTACGAGACCGACCCCACCAAGCCGCTACCAGCGCGGCTTCTCCATCCAGACCGTGTCGCCGCTGCCGATCACCTGGGCCGAACACGTCGCCGCGCAGGGGCACTGGGGCCGCGCGCTGCGCGAGTACATGCGCGACTACGTGCACTGGGCCTCCCTCGGCGCGCTGTGCGAGTTCCTGCCGCAGCCGGACAACCGGGTCACCCTGGCCGATGAGAAGGACCGCCACGGCCTGCCGGTCGCCAACTTCTCCTACACCCAGTGCGACAACGACAAGGCAGCTGACTGCACGCCGCGCAGCAGGTCATGGAGGACCTCCTGCACGCCGCCGGCGCCGACGAGGTCATCACCATCGAGCGCTACGCCCACCTGGTCGGCGGCGCCCGGATGGCCGCCGACGAGCAGCACGGCGTCGTCGACGCGAACAACCGGAGCTTCGCTGTCCCCAACCTCTACATCATCGACGGCAGCGTGCTGCCCACCCAGGGCGCGCCAACCCGGCCCTGACCATCATGGCCCTGGCCGCCCGGGCCGCCGACCTCCTGGTCGCCGGGGTGTCCTGAGCCTTTACTCCCTGGCCTTACCTCGACAGGAGCTGGGCGGTCGCGGTGGCTACCTCTTCGACGGTGCTGCGCTGCGGTTTCGTCCACGGGCCCGGCTTGCGGCGGTGAGCGGAGACGACGATCAGGTTACCGTCGTCCGCCCGCACCGGCACGGACGCGACCGAACGGGAGCCGGCGCTGAGCATGACGTCCCGTGCGGGCGTCCCGGCGAAAATGGGCGAGCAGGCGACATCTGGCACCAGTACCGGGCGGCCGGTGGCCAGGGCCAGGCCGCCCGGGGGCTCCTCGTCATGGACGAGTTCGAAGAAGTCGAGGAACCGGCGCCTGAAGCCCTCGTGGGCGATCATCCGCAATACCCCGCTCGGCTGGTCCGCGAGCTGGACGGTGGCCATGTCCGCGTGGCCCTCGCCGACGAGCTCGGCCACCGCCTGGCCGCAGGCCCACGCCACCCCCGGGCCGGGCGCGGCCAGCGAATCAAGATCTCCGCTGGCCACGGGAACGGTCAGCCCTTGCTTGCTGAGCAGGTCCAGCACCCGGCGGACCGGCCTGCTGGGGTGGGTCACCACCAGGTCGCCGCCCGCGGCCTTGGCGCGCCGCTGCTCCTCGGTCAGGAACCTGGCCCCGGAGGCGTCCAGGAAGGTGACCCGGCTCATGTCCACCGTGATGTCCAGGGCCGAGGAGACCAGGCGGTTGATCACAGTGCGGGCGTCCTCAGCCAGCACCATGTCGAAATCACCGGCTAGCCGGACCGTCGTACGGCCATCTGGCGCTGACGTGACATCGACCTGGAGGCCGGGGCCCTGAGTCCAAGCCATCGCCGATCACCTCTCAGCAGCCACGATAGCTCAGGGGCGGCCGGGCATAAATAGAAAAGAATTTGCATTAGGCGAGGACATGTGGGGATCGGGCCGTGTGCGGTGTGCTTGGGGCGGCTGGCGGGCGTGGCGGCTTTAGTCGCTGCTGGCGCCCGTCACCTTGAGCGCCGAATTCGCTCCACGATCTGGTTCGCCTCGTCCTCTGTGATCTCGATGAACTCGTTCTGCAGGTCGCCACGCTCGGCGGAAATAAGCGACGTGACTGTATTCCCAGCTGAGATTGCGTGTGAACGCCTCATCGCGACCGGCCGCCATCATCGCGTGTAGGTACGCCGGAACACCCCCGCCGGCCGCTCACGGCTGCTCAGGTCGTCCACGACGGCGTAGTACGTGACCTTATCTGGCATCTGCGCCTCTCTACGGGTAGTCGGGAATATCGGCGGCGCCGGGCGGAACCGGTACGTCAGCGGTGACCTTCCGCTGGAATGCTTCCAGCACCATCTGCTCGAGCTTATCGGCCTGTCCGGCTGCGGAGCCGCTCATAGGCGTCATGAGTCAGCTGCTTGGCCTCGAAGCTGATGCGGGTGTGGAACTGCACTTCGAATCGCTGGCCGGTATCCGGCTCGATCCACTGGCTGTTGAGGCCCTTGTACTGGTCACCGGACCAGGAATTCTTGAGCTTGTGCAGCTCGAAGCCTTGTTCTTTCAGGCGGCCGATATCCGACCAGACGCCTTGGGTGTATCGAGCTTCGCTGGTACTGAAAGGTATATCGGATCGTGTCAGGTACAAGCGAAACTGCCTGCTCCGGAGAACGATCGAGATCTTTGATGTGTCCCAGCGACCTTCTCTTTGATGCGGTCGCGGCCTTTTAGGCGGTGCTCGAAGCCGACCAGGTGGCGGTCGGGGTCCTGGCTTTCGGTGGCGCGAAGGGCTGGCGAGATTTTATCTCGCTCTCGGTCGGCGATCCGGTCGCACTCGAACTCGACTCGGGCGTTGGCGGCGTTGTCTAGGGATACGGCCGCGGTCGCCGCGCGAGGAGCCCTGATCGCCGGGGCTGTTGGCTGGGGAGCGGTCGCTCGGGAGGCCATTTGCGCTGGTACTCCTGCCAGATCGAGCGGGACTCGGCGGACTTCTCCTGCCACTTTTCTGTGGCAGCCTGCTCCTTTGCGGAGGCTCGCTGGGTGACGGTGGTTTGCTCGGCGGAGACGGCTATGCGCAGTTCGGTGTAGTACTCCGGGTGGCTGCGGGTCTCGGCCGGGGTGCCGCCGGGGCGGGCGGCCTGGGCGCCTTCGCCGTCGTGGTCGTCGCGGCGATCGGGGGGCCCGTCGGCGTCCTCGGGGTGGTCGGAGCTCATGGCCGTCCTGAGGGGCGGGGGGTGAGACCTGGGAAGGAAACCATGGCGATGGCGATGGGTGGGACAGCGGTTGGGCGCAGCCGAGCGGGGGCGACGGGTGGTGAGTGCTGCTTGCTAGAACGAGGGCGGCGTCAGGCCGGTTCATGGCGTGCCCCACGCCCTCTGGGCCGCCCCACCGGACCCGGCGCCCTGCCTAGGGGCCGTTCAGCTGATCCGGTGTACCGACGTGCCGTCGAAGGCGAACTCGACACCCGGATTGGCCAGGCCGGGGGTCTCGCCGAGACGGATTATCTTAGCCCGCAGCTGGCCGGGTTCCAGGTCCAATATCGCCACGGTGCCGAGGCGCGGCGAGTACTGGTGCGGCAGGACCGCGCTGCCCGAGTTGACCTGCAGCACGCCCTCACGGAAATCCATCCGCTCGTAGTGGGAGTCGCCCGCGATGAATACATCTGCGCGCTCGCCGTGCAGGAAGCGGTCCACGAGTACGTCGATCGGATCGTCTTCCGGCCACATATCGTGGACCATCGCGATCCGGAAGCCCTCGATGTCGAGGAGCTGCATGGGCTTGACGCGTGGATCCTTTTTGCAGGCCTCGTCGTTGTTGCCGAGCGCGGCGATGACCGGCGCCCATTCCTCACAGCGGTCGAGTATCGCGGGATGGACGATATCGCCGGAGTGCATGATCAGGTCGGCGCCGGCAAAGGCGGTGCCGACCTCGTCCCAGAGCAGCTTGGGATCACCCAGATGGGTATCAGTCAAAATGCCGATTCGGGTATGACCCATAGTTGGAACAATATCAAACTAAATCCGGTTGCCGGCTGTCGTGCCGCCCGGGCCGCCGCCGCGCGCCGCGGCTCTGCAGTGATGTGGCTACCGCCTTCGCGGTCCAGCATGCAGCAGGATCTGGCCTGGTTGCGGGATCGAAGCCAGGACCGCCGTTACCGTCCTTGGGCTTGAGGACAGTCAGGGCAGAGCGCGGGCTCGTGTGAGGCGCGCCGGAGAGTCAGGTCACGCGGAGAATGCGGACCGTTTCGGTGGCGGGCAGCTTCTCGATCACCTGCAGTGCGCGGCCGAGGACCCTGAGCGCGGGCATGAGCCTGTCGTCACGGAACGCTCGTAGGCTGCGTCGCGGTCCCAAAGACCCACGATGCGTTGCCCGCCGCCCGCCGGCCCGTCCAGGCGGACCTTTCCCCCGGCAGGCGGCGAACCCTCCAGATCCAGCGCCCCTACCAGGGCCGCATCCTCCTCGGCAGTGAGGCCGGGGATCTGGGCCACCACCGTGATCGACACGTGCAGGCCCCCTCACCGGCGGGGGTGACCGGATCAGCTGCCGTCCGGGTCCTGATGACAGACTGAATACAGAACTGTCACGCCCGGCGGGCAGGGCGGATGGCGGTCAGGGCGTGGTAGAAGCCGGCCGCTGCTTGAGGTGACACCGATTATGTCCCGTTATGTCTCGACTTCACATGGAGATAACCGGCATCGATCGTGATCGTGGACAGGAAGGGCCAAGTTCGTGCCAAAACTGGCCATGAACATGGAAACAGACCGAGCAGAGGGCGCTTTCCCAAGTTCCTTGCCTTGGGTACTGACGTTGTCCTTGCCGTTCCCGACACATGCTTCGGGACCCGGGCCCCGGCTCAGCATGCGCGAACCGTCCAGCAATCCGCTCATGCATATTGGACCGAGTCCAGATCCACGGTGTCTTTCAGCCGGGCCGCGAACGCCGTCACCGGGGCTGGGGCGGCCGTCCGACGTTACGCCAGGCATCCGGCATAATGCGGCGGCAGTAAGCAGGCGTCGCGGGTCATCATGCGCCAGGCGCCGAGGCCGGAGAAGCCGACGATCCAGCCGACGATCACCGAGATCATCGCCCAGGTCGGCATGAACGGGATGCCGAGGGCGCCCCGGCCGCCGAACAGGATCCGGCCTGGGCCGGGGCCCCCGCCGCCCCCGGGGTTGGCGGGGGCCAGGCCAGCTGGGCGGAGCTGGTCCATCGCGATGCCGACAATCAGGCGCTGGCCGTCGATGAAGTAGGGGATCACGTTCGCGGCCAGGATCGGGGTGATGATGATCTCCAGCGCGATCAGCAGGATGACCGTAGTGGTCCGCTGGCCGGTGAGCGAGCCGAGGCCGAGGCCGACCAGGAAACCGATCCCGGCCTCGAGCTCGAGCCAGAGGCCGATCTTGGCCATCTCGTTGATCGGCGGATTGTTCTGGCTGATCTCGGCGGCGGTGTAATCGGCGTAGTAGGCGCTGATGTTGTGGTCGATCAGTCCGTCGACCTGCGCAGGGGTGGTCGAGGGGTCGACCGGGAGGCCGTTGAAGTCCTGCTGGGGATGCTGCAGGAGCCAGGTTTGCAGCCCGGCCTGGTCCAGATGTTCTGGGACGTTGAGGCCGTAAACGGCGACCGTGGTGGGGTTGGGGGTGCCTGCGTAGCTGGTGACCAGGCAGTTCAGCGTGAAGGCCAGGGCGACGAGCGGGATCAGGATGGCCAGGCCGGCCGGGATGCGGGCCAGGTAGAGGGCCAGGCGGGACCGGCCGGTGATGACCAGGTGGCGGAACACGCCATCGGACAGGTCGGTGGTCCCGGCGGCCGCGCCGAGGGCGGCGGCGGCAATGAAGCCGAACTCGGCGGTCAGGTTGGTCAGCTGGGCGAAAACGTTCGGGGCGCCCGCCGGGCCATTGGTGGCCGGCGCGACCGCGTGGAATAGCAGGCGCAGGCCGAGGCTGAGGACCGTCGGGACGACGATCAGGACCACCATGGTGATCATCAGGCCGCGGCGCTTGCGGATCTCCAGGTTCTTGGTGGTGATGAGATCCCAGGTGGGCAGCCAGGCGCTCGTTCTTGGCGTTGCTGACCGGGCGTGCCCGGGCGCGGACGCGGCCTGCGACAGCGAGGGCTCGGTGGCGGTCACGTGGGCTCCCCCAGTCGGCTCGTGACGGACAAGAACCAGTCCTCCAGCGAGGTCTGTACCTCGCGGAGGCCGTACACGTCGATCCCGGCCTCGACCAGGCGGCGGTTGAGGTCGGCGATGAGCTCGCGGCCGGCTCCCGCGGGCAGGGTGACGGTCAGCCCGGTCTCGGTGAGGGACGTGCCCGCGGTGATCTCGGCCTCGGTGATGAGCTGGGCGGCCCGGGCGGGTTCGGAGCAGTCGACCTGGACGACGCCGCCGCCCGCGCCGCGGGTCAGCTCGTCGATGGAACCCTGGCGGATCACCCGGCCGTGGTCGACGATCGCCACCGCGTCGCAGGTGCGCTCGATCTCGTCGAGCAAGTGCGAAGACAGGACGACGGTACGGCCTTCGTCGGCCAGGCTGGTGATCATGGCCCGCATCTCGTGCATCCCGGCCGGGTCGAGGCCGTTCATCGGCTCGTCGAGGATGAGCAGCTCGGGGTCACTGAGCAGGCAGGCGGCCACGCCCAGGCGCTGGCGCATGCCCATCGAGTACGAGGCCACCTTGTCGCCCGCGCGGCCGGTCAGGCCGACCCGGGCCAGCGACGGCGCGATCCGCTGATGCGCGTCACCGCCCCGGGCCGCGGCCAGCAGGCGGAGGTTCTCCTGGCCGGTCAGGTGGGGGTGGAAGCGGGGCTCGTCGACGATGGCCCCGATCCGGGCCAGGGCCTTGCTGCGCTCGGCCGGGACGGGGGTGCCGAGGAGCGACATCGTGCCGCCGTTGGCTTTCGTCAGGCCGAGCAAGGTGCGGATCAGGGTGGTCTTGCCTGCGCCGTTCGGGCCGAGGTAGCCGAAGGCGGAACCGCGGGGCACGAGCAACTCGACGTCGTTGACCGCGACGGTGGCGCCGAAGCGTTTGTTCAGGCCGTGGGTCTCGACCGCCCAGCCGTCGGTTGAGCTGACTGGCACCCGGCGGCGCGGAGGCGCGGCGGGCTCGGGGCTTGGCGGCGACGGCGGGACTGGCGCGGCTGGCCGAGTGCTGGCGACGGCGGGCTGAAGCTTGGCGGCGGCTGGCCGGGGGCTGGGGCCGGCTGGCGGAGTGCTGGCGGCGGGCCGGGGCTCGGCGAGGCCTGGCTGGGGGGCGCCTGGGTGGGCATGGGCGGCTCGGGGCCAGTGGGCGGGCGGTTGTGACGGCCTGAGCGGGTAAGCCGGAAAGCGCCGTAACCCAGGGCGAGCACCACCAGGATGACCAGGATGCCCACTCCGCCGAAGCCATGGGTTTGGGTCGGAGCCGCCAGAAGGTCGTTGGTGTTCATCGCGACTCATCGTGGCCGGGCGGGGCGGGCGCTGTCATCGTGCGCGCGGCCGATATGTTGCGTCATCCTCTGGGATGACGGCCGGGTTCAGGGGGTGGTGACCAGGCCGGATTCGTAGGCGAGGACGACGAGCTGGGTGCGGTCGCGGGCGCCGAGCTTGGTCAGGATCCGGCTCACGTGGGTCTTGGCCGTCGGGAGGCTCACGCGCAGCGTCTCGGCGAGCTCGGCGTTGGACAGGCCGCGGGCGACCAGCGACAGGACCTCGCGCTCGCGTTCGGTGAGCTCGTCCAGGCCGCGGACGGGATTCTTGGGCGCCCGGTCGGCCTGGGCGAAGTGGGCGATGAGGCGGCGGGTCACGCTCGGGGCCAGGAGCGCCTCGCCGGCGGCGACGGTACGGATCGCGGTCAGCAGCTCCTCCAGCGGGCGGCTCTTGAGCGCGAAGCCGCTCGCGCCGGCGCGCAGCGCCTCGAAGACGTACTCGTCCAGGTCGAAGGTGGTGAGGATGAGGACGCGGGTGGTTGAGCTCTGGTCGGCGGTGATGAGGCGGGTGGCCTCGATGCCGTCCATCACGGGCATGCGGACGTCCATGACGACGACGTCCGGGGCGAGGCGGTGGGCCAGCTCGACCGCCTGGCGGCCGTCGGCCGCCTGGCCGACGACGTCCAGGTCGTCCTCGGCGGCGATCAGCGACGAGAACGCGGTACGCAGCAGCGCCTGGTCATCGACGACCAGGACCGTGGTGCTCACACGGCGCCCTCGGTCGGGACCTGGGCGGTCACGCGGAAGCCCCGGTCGGTGAGGGGCTCGGCGGTGAGCTGGCCGCCGAAAGCGGTGATGCGCTCGCGCATTCCGACGATGCCGAGGCCTTGATGCTGCTCGGGTGTCGTTTCTGCGGCTGGGCCGTCGTCGGTGACGGCGAGGCGGATCTCGTGGTCGCAGACGGCCAGGTCGACCGTGGCATGGGCGTGCGGCGCGTGCTTGACGACGTTGGTGAGCGCCTCCTGGACGACGCGGTAGACGGTCAGCTCCAGCGCGGGCGAGAGCGGGCGGTCGGCACCGGACATGTGCAAGTCAACCGGGGTGCCCGAGGCCCGGACGGTTTCGACCAGGTCCTTGACGTCGACAAGTCTCGGGGCCGGGGCCAGGGCAGCCGTTCGGTTATCTTGGTCGCGGAGCAAGCCGAGGACGACCCGCAGTTCTTCCTGAGCCGTTCGGCCGATGGTCTCGATGGATTCCAGGGCGGCGCTGGCTTCCTCGGGTTGCCGGGCCATGAGGCGCCGGCCGACGCCGGCCTGGACGGTGATCACGGCGAGAGTGTGGGCCACGACGTCGTGCATCTCGCGGGCGATGCGGACACGTTCCTCGCGGACTTGATGGCGGGCGCGTTCGGCCTCGGCGGCTTGCTCGTTGCGGGCCTGCTCGGCCAGGCCGGCCAGGTAGCGGCGGCGGGCGGCCACGCTGTCGCCGGTGAACCAGCCCGCCATCAGCGGCAGGAGGCTTTCCACGGCCGCGCCGGCGACGGGGGCGTTCGGGACCGTGAGCGTCGTGTAGATGAGCGCGCCGCCGAGGGCCGCGGCGCTGATGATGGCCGTCCGGATCGACACCCGTCTCGGCAGGCGGGCGGCGGCGAAGTAGGACGCGACGCCGAGCATGATGCCGAACGGCAGGGTGGCCACGCCGGTCGTGATCAGGAGCGCGTTTGCGGCGGTCGTGGCCGCGAGCACGGGTAGCGGCCAGCGTCGCAGCAGCAGGACCGGGGCGAGCACCACCGCGGCGAGGACCAGCCGCTGCCCTAGGTGACGCGGGTACGGGCCGGCGGTCAGGGCCAGCATGATCAGGGCCGCGCAGACGGCGAGCATGGCGCCGGCCAGCCACTGGCGGCGGTTGAACGCGGCGGGCAGAGGTGCGGGCGGCGGGGCGGCGGCTGTGTCATTCCTGGCCACAGCACTGACGGTAATTCGCGGGGGCGCCGAGCGCATCGTTCTGGAGGATGACGGTTTCGCGGGATGGGCCGTTGGGCGTGAGGCCGCAGCGACGCATGGTGGTCTCGTTGACGGAGATGTTGACGATCTTGCCGTGGCCGGCCGGCTGAACGCGGCGGGCAGAGGTCCGGCGGCGTGAATCCTGGCCACGGCACCAACGGTTACCAGCGGATTCGGTTAGCACATCGTTCTCGAAGATGACGGTCTAGCGGCGACTTTGACGCATGGAGTGGCGCATCAGTGCGCAGAGTGCAGCTACGGCAGAGCTGGTCCGGTGGATCAAATCGTGCCAATCTAAAGGCCTTGTGCCTCTATAATGAGGCAGTGCAGACGACGACCTTGCGTCCCGCTTTTTGGAGCGCTCCGGCGCTGGAGCCGCTGCTACCGAGACGGCTCCGCGTGCTCGTCATTATTCTGCTAGTGTCCTGCGTAACGATACCGATAGTTCTCGTTTTGCATTTCGTTGGCCATGGGCAGCCAGGATCCCTAGATTCGGCGATCGACCCGGCAATCATGAAGTACTGGCGCCATTCCACGTCGCGTCATGGGCTGTCCGACCTGGGTGCGCTGGGACCAGCGGTACTAATGAGCTTGGCCTTGGTCGTGACGTGCGCGGTGACCCGGAGGTGGTCGGGAGCGGTGCTGGCGGCGATCGTGGTTCCGGCCGCCAGCGTCTTCACGTCGTACGTGCTCAGGCCATACGTCGGAACCCCCCTCGGCCAGAACTTCCCTAGTAAGCATGCCGCCAACATGTTCGCGCTCGCAGCGATCTGCGTGGTGATCCTGGCCAGCCCGCCACATCACCGGCTCCCGGAGAGGCTCCGGCTGCTGCTGGCGTTCGCGGCGCTGGCGCTGGCGACAGCAGACGCCGTCTCGGTCATCGCCAACGGCGCGCACACCTTTACCGACACCCTGGCGGGCGCAGCGGTCGGCACCGTGATCGCACTGGCTTGTACGCTCCTGTTCGACCTAGCGGCGTCCCGCTGGTCGAGATTTGCCGCCCACCGATCAACGCCGTTGACCGGTAGCGACGACGAGGCCAAGGTCTGGAGCTACTTCCACGATTACGTCGAGTGCGGCAAGCCGGGCTACAGCTACGTCCTCAGGCACCTTCGCAGGAGCCTCAGCGTGGTCATCGCCCTGTTCCGTCTGCCCTGCCTCCAGGTAACTCTTTCGGCTGCGGACATTGAAGCCACTACCATCCGCGATTTTTTGTCACCGCAGGTCACGGCGTCGCTCTCACCACGTTTTGTCCTGACGCGTATCACTGGCTTTGCGACGGCCATACTGATCCTGCCGCGTGAACAGGGCCAGTACTCCCTCGGCGCATCAAAACAGACATTGCGGCGCAAAGTGCGACATGCTCAGAAACTCGGTGTCCGCTGGGCTGAGGTCAGCGACCTGCAGGAACGGCAAAGGTTGATCGAGCTATCGGAAGAATATGAGAAGGTTCATCCCGACGAGACATACCGAAACGCAGAAGCTGACCTCAGCTGGCTGCTCAGCCACCAGCTCTGGCTAGCGGCCTACTCGGCTGATGGTAATCCGCTCCTGCTATCGGTTACTCCCATCGACGGCGAATTGGCCCTGCTCGGCCACTTCCGGACTATCGGCTTCGGCGAGGAACAGAGCGACGCCCGGTACCTGATGACAGAGGTACTGGTAGAACACCTGGTTGACCGCGGGGTGCGCTATCTCATCGATGCGGGAAGCCTGGCGATACCAAATGGGATTCGGCATTTCCAGCGAATGCTGGGCTTCCATATCCTTCGCATTCGTGTCACGCGTGCCCGGCCAGGCCGGGCTCCGCGCCCAGCAGCAGCCCGCACTAGCGCCCGCACCTGAGCAGGCCCGGCCCTCCCGTTACGCGCTCGGCGCTAGGAGGATGCCGCATCCGGATCAGTACGAATACGATCCGTGAAGTCTTTTGCGACGATGCGCTGATCGGTGAGGCCGTCGGAGGCATGGGAGGCGAGCCAGCAGATGGGCGGGCCCATGATCGCGGGGTCGAGCCAGCCGGCCTGCACGTCTTCCGGGGCGGAATCTGGGGTCATGCCGGTCCTGGTGGCGCCGCCGGGGAGCAGCAGGTTCACGTCGATGCCGGTGCCGGCCAGGTCGGCGGCCATGATGTGGGACAGCGCGTCCGTGGCGGCGCGGGATGGGCCGTAGGGGGTGAAGCCGCGGCGGCGCATGGTGGTCTCGTTGACGGAGATGTTGACGATCTTGCCGTGGCCGGCCTGGAGCATGTGCGGCACGACGGCCCGGGCGACCAGGAAGTAGCCGACGACGTTGGTGGTCAGCAGGTCGCGGAAGCCGTCGGGGCGTGACCTGCCAGAAGCCCATCGGGTCGGTCATGAAGTCCGGGTTGACGGTGCGCATGCCGATACCGGCGTTGTTGACGAGGATGTCGATGCCGTCGAGGATCATCAGGGCATGGTCGACGCCTGCGGAGACGGATTGCTCGTCGCGGACATCCATCACCAGGCCGGTTACGTGGGTGTCGATGGCGATTCTGGCGGCGGCGGCGTCGACGCGCTGCGCGGTGCGGCCGGTCAGGATGACGTGGGCTCCGGCTTCGGCTAGCGCTTGGCTCATGGCGAAACCAAGCCCGCTGGTACCGCCGGTGACGAGGGCGCGGACTCCCTCGAGGTCGGGCGTGGCTTCTGGGGCGGGCGGATGGGTCACGTCGCCGACGTTACCGTGCCGCGGGAGCTCATCGTTTCCGGCCGGGAGCGTGTGGGGAGCGGCTGACGTTGATGAGCTGTGCACGTGAGCGGCGACGGTGTGGTTCGGCTCCCGGGCATGGATGGTCCGCTCGCCGCATCTAGCTTGGACGTGGAAGGAGGCTGGAGTGGTCGCGACACCTGGGCCGGGACGGTCACGCCGACCTGATCCCGCAGCTGACCTTTCCGTTCCCGGTGCGGGTAGGGTCGATCTGCGCGAGGCAGGGGGGCATCGCCAACTTGCCAGGCTTCAAGATCCTCTTCTTGTGAACGTTTTCACAACGCGTTTCCGCGGAAACGCCCGGACCGTGACCGCCGACGCTTTCATGCTCGGGTCGACCGGCCGCGGCAAAAGCGAATGTTCGGCCTAAGGCCGCTGTTAGCTGCCGGAGCGATCGCGAGCCTGGCCTGGCGCCGAGATCTTTCTATGTGGCTGGGGCCTTGTTCGCCAGCTCGGCGAGCTGGGCACGGGCGGCGGTGACTAGTTCGGCGTTGGTGTTGGCGTGGCCGCTTAGCCCCCATCCGCCTTCGGGTGCCTCGGTGAGCAGCACCCAGGTGCGGTCGGTGAGGGTGGGGTCGCCGGCGGCCGCGGCGACGATGTCGGTGAGCTGACGCACGACGGCGAGCTGCTTGTCCCGGTCCAGCGCGCCGGAGTTGGTCAGCACCTGCACGCGGACGTAGTTGCTGTCGCCGTCGACGTTGGACAGGCTGTCCGGCGGGAGCTCGTGCACGAACGCTGCGGTGTTCTTGCGGAACATCGGGATATTGGGAACCTGCTCGATGGTCATGACGGCGGTCGCGAGGTCCACGGCCAGCTTGTGCGGGTCAGCGAACGTGCCGACGGCAGCGTAGGCGTCGATCATGGGCATGGGGGTCTCCTCCGCGAGCCTCTATGATGAGGATCATAATTGACGGCTCAAGCCTGCACTATGTCGGCCGTCATAGTCAAGAGGTGAAGGCATGAACAGCAACAGCCGGACGCGGATGGTGCGCAGCGCCGCAGCATTGTTCGGCTCCCGCGGGCTGAGCGCGACCTCGTTCTCCGACGTGCTCGCCGATAGCGGCGCTCCCCGCGGTTCGATTTACCACCACTTCCCGGGCGGCAAGAAACAGCTCGCGCAGGACGCGATCGGGTGGACCTCAGAGCAGATCCTTGCGCATCTTCAGGCCTGTCCCGCTACGACGCCCTCCGGCGTGCTGGCCTGGTTCATTGATCTGTGGCGCCAGTCGGTGCAGACTTCGGGCGGCTCGTCCGGCTGCCCGGTAGCCGGCATCGCGATCGACACCGGCAGCGCTGGGGACGACCTGATCGACGCCGCGCGCGGCGCCTTCGCACAGTGGACTGCCCTGCTGGCCAGCCAGCTCGAGGCGGCCGGGGTGCCCGCGCACCGGGCCGGGCCGATCGCCACCACTAGCTTGGCCGCGATGGAAGGCGCGCTGATCTTGTGCCGGGCCGAGCGCAGCAGCGAGCCGCTGGAGACTACCGCCCAGGAACTGATGAAGCTGCTGCCGTCCGGGCCTTAGGCATCCGGCGGACGAGGACGATCGCCGACGACGCGATCGCTGGGGTGGGCGGCGAACTACCGCACCGGGTCACCCACGGCAACCCATCCGATTTCCGCAGGCACGCTTCGACCTGGACGCCCACTGGCTGGACCCCGCCGCCGGGCGGTGTGCACGCGCGGGGCGGCCGGCGCGTCCTATGGGGCAGGCGGAGCGCGGAGGATCGATGAAGATCACGGAAGGCCGGCTGCGGGTGGCGGCGAGCGATGTCGCCAACTTTCTGGCCTGCCAGCAGCTGACCCAGCTGGACTTGCAGGCGGCGCGGGGGGCACTGCGGCCACCGCACGCGGTCGACGTCGGGTTCGAGGACCTGGTGCGGCGCGGGGAGGAGCACGAGCGCGTGGTGCTCGAGCGGTTCCGGGCGGACGGGCACGAGGTCGCGGATCTCGGCGGAGCGGAGGACGCAGCCGAGATGACCGCAGCGGCGATCCGGAGCGGGATCGGGGTCATTTACCAGGGGACGCTGACGGGCGCCGGGGACGGAGTGGCGCTGCTGGGGCGGCCGGATTTCCTGGTGCGAGCGGACTTGCTGCCGGCTCCGGACGGGGAGCCGCGGCCGGACGGGCGGCACTACGAGGTGGTGGACGCCAAGCTGGCCCGGACGGCGAAGGCCCGGGCCGTCCTGCAGACCGCGTTCTACTCGCGGCTGCTGGCCGAACTGCAGGGCACCGAACCGCGCTGGATGCACCTGGCGCTCGGACACGGGGAGTTCGTCCCGTTCAAGGTGCGGGACTTCGCCGCATATGAACGGCAGACCCGGCGGCGGCTGGTCGAGACGCTCGCAGCGGGGCCGCCGGCGGGGCTGTACCCCGAACCAGTCGAGCACTGCGCCATCTGCCGGTGGAGTGAGCTGTGCGCCGGACGGCGGCGGGACGACGACGACCTGTCGCTGATCGCCGGGATGCCGAAGGGGCAGCGGCGAGCGCTGAAGGGGGACGGGATCGCCACCCGGCGCGGGTTCGCGGCCATGACCGAGCTCCCCCGCCTGGACCGGGTGAGCCCGGACTCCCTGGATCGCGCCCGGGCGCAGGCCCGGCTGCAGGTGGCCAGCGAGGACGAGGGGACCATCCGGTTCAGGCTGCTGGAGCCGGAACGGGACGCCGGCGGCGCGCTGGTCCCGAACCGCGGGCTGCTCGCGCTGCCCGAACCGGTGGACGGCGACCTGTTCTTCGACATCGAGGGGGCCCGCTACTACTCGGAGGACAGCCGGGAGTTCGGGTTGCAGTACCTGTTCGGCGTGGTGGACACGGCCGACCTGGATGAGGCAGGCCGCCCGCGGTACACGCCGATCTGGGCCTTCGACCGGCGGGGCGAGAAACGGGCGTTCGAGGAGCTCGTCGACTTCATCACCGAGCGGCGCGCCCGCCGCCCCGGGTTGCACGTGTACCACTACAACCACTACGAGCCGACGTCGGTCGACCATCTGACCGAGCTGCACGGCACCCGGCAGGAGGCGGTGGGCAGGCTGATGGGGCGGTTCGCCACCCGCGAGGACGAGGTGGACGACCTGTTCCGGCTGGGGGTGTTCGTCGACCTGTACAAGGTTGTCCGGCAGGGGGTGCAGGCCGGGGTGGAGAGCTACTCGATCAAGCGGCTGGAACCGCTGTGCGGGTACCGGCGGCAGGTGGACCTGCGGGAGGCGACGGCCAGCCTGATCGGGTTCGAGGCGGCGCTGGAAGACGGGACGGCCGCGGGCGACGCCGGGCGGCAACAGGTGGCCGGATATAACGAGGACGACTGCCGGGCGACCCTGGCCCTGCGTGACTGGCTGGAGGCGCGTCGCCTTGATTTGGCCGAACGGACCGGCGTGCAACTCCCCCGGCCGGTTGTCACCGAGCAGGAGGCGGCGCGGGCGCCCGAGGACCCGGAGGTCACCCGGATCAGGTCCGCGCTGCTTGATGGCGTCCCGGCAGAGGCCGGCGAGCGCACGGAGGAGCAGGCGGCGCGGGCGCTGCTGGCCGACCTGATCGACTGGCACCGGCGGGAGGCCAAGCCCGCCTGGTGGCGGTACTTCTACGTCCGCACGCTCAGCCCCGCGGAGCTGATCGGTGAGCCGGACGCGCTCGGCGGGCTCGTCGGCGGCGAGATCGTGGACCAGGTCAAAAAGTCGGTGGTACGGCGCTTCTCGTTCCCGCCGCAGGAGCACGGGTTCTCAGCCGGGGAGACGGCGTATGACGCCGAGACCAGGCGGGGCTGGACGGTCTGGGCGGTGGACGATGGGGCCGGGACGATCGACCTGAAGATAGGCAACGCGTACGACGGACCGTTGCCCGCGGCCCTGGTCGAAGGCGGCCCGATCGGCACGGGGGAGCTGCGGGAACGGCTCAGGGACCTGGGCGACCGGGTGGTGCGTGAGGGTGCCGGGGGTGGGGACGCAGCTACGGCGCTGTTGCTTCGGCAGGAAGCCCGAGGACCGAAGGTCCCGTGGGGGGCGAGTACGAGAGGGCCGTCGAGGCCGCGGTCCGGCTGGCTGCCTCGCTCCGCCGGTCGTACCTGCCGTTGCAGGGGCCACCGGGAACCGGGAAGACCTACACCGCCGCCGAGCAGATCCTCGCGCTGGTCGCGCAGGGCCGTACGGTCGGCATCACCGGGCCGTCGCACGCGGTGATCCATCATCTGATCGACACGGTGTGCGCGCACGCCGGCCAGTGGGGGCTCGCTCCGCGCATCGGCCAGCGGGCGGATGGGGACAACCAGTTTCTGCATGACTCGGCCACCGAGATGACGAACGAGCGGCTGGAGCGGGCGCTACGGGACGGCGAGCTCGACGTAGCGGCGGGCACGGTCTGGCTATGGGCGCGCGAAGGCCTGGCGGACAGCGTGGACACCCTGTTCGTGGACGAGGCGGGGCAGATGTCGCTGGCCAACGTCCTGGCGGTGGCCGGGGCGGCCCGGAACCTGGTGCTGCTGGGCGACCCGCAGCAGCTGGCCCAGCCGAGCCAGGCTACGCACCCGCCGGGAGCGGGCGCCTCGGCGCTAGGCCACATCCTGGGCGAGCGCGCGACGATGCCCGAGGGCGCCGGGCTGCTGCTGGACCTGACCTACCGGATGCACCCGGACCTGTGCCGGTACACCTCCGAGGTCTTCTACGACGGGAAGCTGCACGGCGTCGAAGGCCTCGGCCGGCAAGAGATCCTGGGCGACCCGCCGTTCTCCGGCTCCGGCTGCGCTCCGCTCCGGCTTGCGCTTCGTGGAGGTTCTCCACCAGGGCAACACGAACGCGTCACCGGAAGAGGCCGACGAGGTAGCGCGGCTGGCGGAGACGCTCGCGGTCTGCTCGTGGCAGGACCGGGACGGTGCGGTCCGGCCGGTTGGCTGCGACGGCATCCTGATCGTGACGCCGTACAACGCGCAGATCAGGGCCATCCAGGGCGCGCTGGCGGTCCGCGGCCTGACCGGGTTCAGGGTCGGCACGGTCGACAAGTTCCAGGGCCGCGAGGCCCCGGTAGTGATCTATTCGATGGCCACCTCGTCAGCCGACGATGCGCCGCGCGGCCTGGAGTTTCTCTACGATCGGCACCGGCTGAACGTGGCGACCTCGCGGGCCAGGGCGATGGCGGTCATCGTGGCCAGCCCCGACCTTATCCGGGTGTCCTGCCAGACACCGCACCAGATGACCCTGGCGAACGCCCTGTGCCGAGCCTGGGAGGAACGCGGCTCATTCCGGTCGCCGGCGTAATCGTTTCCGGCCAGGGAGCCTGCCGGGAGCACTTGTAAGCTGAGGCCCATCGATTACGACGCCGAACTGCGGCTGCATCACGCGGTACTACGCCGGGCGTTGGGTGTCCAGGCCGGCGAGCACGTGCTGGACATCGGATGCGGGAGCGGGCGGACAACCCGTGAAGCCGCGCGAATCGCCCGGGCAGGCAGTGCGCTCGGGGTCGACATCTCTGCGCCGGCCATCGAGCGGGCCCGCGAGCTCGCCCGGGTGCAGGGGGCACACAACGTCACCTTTGAGTGCGCCGATGCTCAGGTTCATCCCTTTCCGCTAGAGCGGTTCGACCTGGCCATGAGCAGGTTCGGCACGATGTTCTTCGACGACCCTGGCGTGCGTTCGCCAATATCGGACGGGCGCTGCGTCCGGGCGGGCGCCTGGTGATGATGGTCTGGCAGGCCGACGATGACAACGAGTGGGAAGTGGCGATCCGCCGATCGCTGGCCGGACCCGACGGAGCACCGGCCGTGGTTTCCGCGGCACCGGGTCCGTTCTCCCTGGCCGATCCGCCGGTCGTGAGCAGGATCCTGGAGGCTGCGGGGTTCGTCGGCGTCACCTTCACTGACGTTCGCGAGCCCATGTACTTCGGCCCGGATGTAGCCGCCGCTCTCGACTGGGTCTGCGGCTTTGCGTCGACCCGGGATGTGCTCGGTCGGCTGGATCCCGACCGCGGCGGCCCGTGTGCTCGGGCGGCTGCGCGAGATGCTCGCCGCGCACTTGAGCGGCGACGGTGTGTGGTTCGACTCCCGCGCCTGGATCGTCACCGCGCACCGCTTCTTATCTTGGGCCTTTTATCTTGGACATGGAAGGAGACTGGAGTGGTCACGACGCCTGGGCAGGACGGGTCTGGCTGAGGACGGCTACGACCCGATGCGGCAGTTCGCCGAACTCGCCGGGGACGTACGCGACCCGTATCCGATGTTCGCGGGCATCCGGGCGGACAGCCCGGTCATGGAGATCCACTTCGGCCCGGAGTCAGGCGACACGACCCGGCTGGACCGGAAGGCTCCGCGGATGACGTCGCTGTTCACCGTGATGAATCATGAGCTCGCGCAGCAGGTGCTCACCGACGACGCGCGGTTCTCCTCGGCCGGCTACGCCAGCTTCATGGGGCAGGTCCTAGGGCGGAGCATCCTGCAGATGGACGGGCCCGAGCATCTGCGCCACCGTGCCCTGGTGGCTAAGGCGTTCCGGGCCCGCGTCCTGGACCAGTGGAGCGACACGATCATCGGGCCTACCATCAGCGAGCTGATCGACGCCTTCGCCGCCGACGGGCATGCCGACCTGATTCCGCAGCTGACCTTTCCGTTCCCGGTGCGGGTCATCGCCCGGGTCCTGGGCCTGCCCGAAAGCGACTGGCCGCGGTTCCTGCGGCTGTCGACCGAGCTGATCGGGGTCATGCGGAACTGGGACCGGGCCGTGGCCGCCAGCCAGGAGCTTCGCGGCTACTTCGCCGACATCATCGCCGACCGGCGGCGGCACACCCGCGAGGACCTGGTGAGCCAGCTGATCGAGGCCGAGGTCGACGGGCGGCGGCTCAGCGACGAGGAGATCTATCCGTTCCTGCTGCTGCTCCTGCCCGCGGGGGCGGAGACGACGTACCGGTCGTCGAGCAACCTGCTGTTCGGCCTGCTGTCGCATCCGGATCTGTTGGAGGCGGTACGCGCTGACCGGGAGCTTGTGCCGCAGGCCATCGAGGAGGCGCTGCGGTGGGAGACGCCGCTGCTGACTGTGGCCCGGACGGCGACTGAGGATGTGGAGCTGGGCGGGGTGCATGTTCCTGCGGGCGGTTTTGTCGCGGTGTCGCTGGGGGCGGCGAACCGGGATCCGGGGCGGTATCCGGAGCCGGATGCGTTCGATGTGTTCCGGGGGGACAAGCAGCACATGTCGTTCGGCGATGGGGCGCATAAGTGCCTGGGGATGCATCTGGCCCGGGTGGAGATGCGGGTGCTGCTGAACGCGGTGCTCGATCGGCTGCCGGGGTTGCGGCTGGATCCGGGCGGCGATGACACGCATATCCACGGGCTGCTGTTCCGCTCGCCGCCGAACCTGCCGGTCTGGTTCGATCCCGCCTGAACGCTCGGCGTCGACCAGCGGTTACTGCCTATCCCCCAGTTACTGAGCTCGGCTGAGCGCTATGCACCTCGGCGGGCAGGGCCTTCACGGCTTCACCGATTTCCAGCAGCCGGATCGGACGGCGTCGAATATCAGAAGGTCGGACAGGTGACCCCGCTGCAGGTGGCAGCGGATGGCGTCGATAGCCGCCTGGATATCGGTCAGTCGCTGCCGTTCCCGGTAGGTCATAGTGCCACTAGGTCACGCTCGGCGCGCGCACGAACTGCGGCTTCAGACCGGACACGCCCAGCGCCCGGCAAGTCGCCACGTGCGGGATCTGGTGCTGGTCCCTCTGGGCGCAATCAGGGGGGGCCAACGCTACCGCCCCATCGCGTCCTTGACCCAGAGGGCGACACTGCGCTTAAGCACATCACGCTCCATCGCCAGCTCAGCGTTCTCCTTGCGCAGCCGGGCCAGCTCCGCCCGCTCATCCTCGCTCAGCGCGCCGTCACCGTCGCTGCGGCGGCGCCGGTCGGCGTTCACCCAGTTGCCCAGGGTGCCCTCGTTGATCCCGAGGTCCTTGGCGACCTGCGCGATCGGGCGGCCGGTCTCCCGGACCAGCCGGACCGCGCCCTCCTTGAAAGCCTGATCGAACTTCCTGCGTGTCTCTGCCATCGCTATCCTCCTTTTAAGCGATGTGTCCACGTCTACGAGCGGAAACCCAACCGAGACCGTCCGGCTTAAGCGCACCAGATGTCTCCTCGGCGTGAGCGACAGAAGCAACCAACCCCAGGGTCACCGAACCCGTCGGCCGATCGGAACTCTCAGCGCTCATCCGGATCAGCTCATCAGCCTGCCGCTCACCATGATCAAGTGGATGCCTCGCCTGCACCTCACCGTTCTCACTTCTCGTCAGCCGGGTCACGCTGGCAGTGACCTTGTTCCAGAACATCAGAACGAGGCCACCCGCGGCGAGCGGCACAGCCGCAACAGTGGCCAAACCAACCCACCAGTTAAATGCCGTCGTACCATGAGCCCGCAGCGCACCCACTGGCACGATGACCGCTACAGCCAGCACGGCCAGCGCAAGCAGGATCCACGCGCCGATCCTGAACCCCCGTTTCACCGATAGCCTCCTGATGATCGGCACGCGATGGCCGCCCTGCTATTAACCGGCGTCACTATGTCACCAGATAGTAGCCGAAAGGTCACATAACGCAAGAACCTGGCGTAGATGAACCCGCTTACCCCTGACACTGCGCCGTCACTTCCGGCTTCCGGTCCTTGGTTGCTGACTCTCCCGTGGTCTGGGTCGACTTGCCGGCGGATCTCGCCGCGGCGCCGATGGATGGGGTGGCGCTCCGCCCGATCGCTCTCCGAGACTCGGCAGACCGAGTCCAGCCATCACTGCACCGCCCGGGACCGGTGGTGGTATGGACGTAGGGGGGTGCCGCCCGCGAAACGGCCGTCGCCTCGCGCCACCGGTCGTCCAGCAACAGAACTGGCGGATAGGATGTGGCCGTATGGAGATCTTTCCCGATAAGCGCAAGGTCATTGGGCTCGTCGAGCAGGCGCATGATGGCAAGATTTGCCTGCCGAACTTTCAGCGAGATTTCGTCTGGACACGTGAGGAGGTGGCCGACCTTATCCGGTCGATCGTTCGCGGTTACTTTATCGGCTCATTGCTCCTTTTGCGATGTGATGCGAATAATCCACCCTTTGCGCCGATTTTCCTCCGCGGCGCCAAACCATCATTTCAAGAGCCACGTCCCGAGCACTTGATCCTGGATGGCCAGCAGCGGCTCTCCTCACTGATTTACGCGCTTACGGCCCCGGACCTCTCCCTTAAAGACTCAAGCCAGCGGCGCTGGTTCTTTCTAAGTCTCGATGTCATGCTGTCCGAACCAGACAGCGATGACATCGTCTTCGACCGAGCCCGGCGCGAACTTCGCAGGCTCGATGAGCCTGAGATGCAATACTCGCAACGCGTGTTGCCTTGTACCGCCCTTCTTACGCAGCAGGGCTTCTACGCTTGGCGAGATGGCTTCGAGGACTGGCTGCGTAGCACTTCGCCGGACCGGCTCTCCCAGTATCGGTCAGAGTGGCGCGACGGTTGGACCGCTGCCGTCACAGCCTTCCAGACCTTCCAAGCGCCGCTGGTTGAGCTGCCAAGCGTCGACGAGTCGGACAGCGAGTCCATCGGACGTGTCTGTGCGATCTTCGAGAAGCTCAACTCAACCGGTGTCGAACTCTCCGTCTATGACCTGCTCACCGCCCGCCTGTATCGCTCAGGCATCCGCCTCCACGACCTCTGGGCAGAAGCATGCGCAGCGCATCCGCGCCTGCGCGGATGGTCGAGAGGCAAAGCGGACGAGCACAAGTTTGGCGTGCTTGTCCTCCGCACGCTCGCCCTCCTTCGCGGTCTTGATCCGAAGCCACGCATACTCATCGATCTCGAACCGTCGAATTTTGCGGAGGACTGGCGGCGCGCGTCAGGAGCCATTGAAAGGGCGCTTGAGCTCATCACTCATGTAGGACCTGATGGCTTTGGCGTCTTCGACAAGAAGTGGCTTCCAGGATTTGGCCTTGTTCCAATCCTTGCCGCCCTGCGAGCTGAGATCGAGAACCACCAGCTGGGCCAGACGGAACGGGAAGAGCTGCGCCGCTGGTACTGGTGCAATGTATTCATGGAGCGCTATTCAAGCGCGGTAGAGAGCAAGTCCCGAAAGGACTACCTCGAGATGACACGCCACTGGCTGGAGGGGGGCCCAGATCCTGAGATCTTCCGCGAGGCGCAAAACTGGATCGGAGCTCCGGGTTTCCGTATCCGTAGTTCGGCCAGCTATGCGAGCGCGGTCTACAGTGGCGTGTTCTGTCTGCTGGCCCTGCACAATGCCCGCGACTGGAGGCGCGGTGAGGACATCCGACTACAGGAACTCCAAGACCACCACATCTTCCCGCAAGCGTATTTGCGCCGCCACGACATCATCAAGCGCGTAGACGTGAACAGCATCGCGAACCGGACCCTCATCTCCAATGAGACGAACGGGCGTATCAAGGACAAGGCACCGGCAACCTACATCGCCGATCCTGCGATCTTTCCCACCGGACCACAACTCAGCCTCATGGAGCCGCACTTCGTCGACGACGCGAGCCTCTCGCTCGTTCGGATTGCGACTGAGGCGCTGACCCACCAACAGGCGCTGGAGATCTACGATCGCTTTCTCCGAGCTCGCGAAGCCGCCATGATCCAGGAGATCCGACGCGCCTGCGGCATCGGCGCGGTCGCCACCGGTGCAGAGGAGGCCGGCCCGATGACTTCGCCGCAGACATTCAGGCCGACGCTGCGACGCCGGAAGACGAGGCTGAAGAACTCGAAGCAGAGACGCAATTCGCTTAGGTTTCACTGCGGCGACCGTTGAGGCTGGTCTCGGCTCGCTCACTGAGGATCTGCTCGGTCAGTGTCTGCGCGAGCAGATCTGGTCTTGAGGTGGGCTTTACACGAGTCCTGCTGGCGTTTTTCAGCTGCAATGTCGTGGGAGGAGGCCACTTGCTGGCTGGTTAGATTGATTCAATTCGCGGGCTGGCGCCGACAGCGCCGGCGACCATCCGCACGTGGGTTAGGTTCGAGGTCACGATGGCGTCGCCGCGGCGGACGGCACCCTCGACGACAGATACATCGACGATGTCGTCGTGACCAGACGAGCCTGCCAGCACACCTACGTTTCTGGCCAGATTCTCCGTCATTGGCTCCGTATTACACATGCGGAGCAGGCGGCTCAGGCTAGCCTGCCGGGAACCTCCTCGCCAGGCCTCAGCCAGAACCGAGGCAGGAACGGTGGAGATGACCTCCTCGGCCAGGTAGCCGACGTGCAGCGCCCACATCTGACGGTTGTTGCGTTCGGCGGCGACCAGCGCGCCAGTGTCGTAGGTGACTCCGCCCATTTCAGCTATGCCGACTTACGCTCAGCCGCATTGGCGGAGGTCCGGCCCAGCGACGCGCGGGCACGCGCCCGCCCTTCGGCGAGCTCAGCCTCGGTCAGCGGGCCATTCTCCTGCTCCCACTCGGCGAGCGCCTGCCGTCCGGCTTCCAGCTTGAGCCGGTGCGCGGCGGTCTGGGCCAGCCAGGCGCTGAAGGTAGTGCCCTCGGCCTGAGCGGCCTCATCCACTGCCCTGGCCAGTTCAGGGGGCAGGGAGATTGAACGCTTCTCCCGCTGAGCCATAGGTTGACGGTAGCGCAGGCGGTACGACAGCAGGGCGTCAGTCGCTGGTGGTGCAGGTGGCGCCGCCGACGGTCACGGTGATGCGGGCGCCGGGGGGCGGGCCGTTGAGGTAGATCAGGGCGTAGCCGGAGCTGTTGGTGCGGTAGGTGTGCGAGTAGCCGGCGGCGGTCGCGGTGGCTTCCTGGTCGGGCTGGTTGGAGTGGACGTAGACGTTGTTCTCGTTGTCGGAGGCGCTTGTAGACGGTCGCGGTGGCGGTGCACCGGGCGCCTGATGCGGTGGCCGGGCTCCGCGTGGACGTGGCGGCGGGGGCGTAGGGCGCGGCGCCGGAGTAGTCGCTGGCGAGGGTGGCGCTGAGCGGAAGTTATCAGGGGCTTGGCGCGGGTGAGGATGCCTAGTTCCCGGTTGTAGTCGAGGCTGGCTACGGAGAAGTTCTGGGATCCGACCAGGGCCTGCTGGCTGGGGCGGCCGGCGTCGGCGACTAGGGCCTTGGCGTGGATGTACAGGGAGCTGCTGTCGTCGGGGTAGAGGCGGATGTGCGCGCCGGCCTGGGCTAGCTGGGCGAACGCGCTGTCCCAGTCCGAGTCGGCGGTCATGGTGATGGTGACGTTTACGCCGCGGTGGGCGGCGGAGGCCAGGGCGGCGGTGATCGTTGGGTCGTCCATTTCCTCGTCTTCTACGGCGAGGGTGTGGGTTGCTCCGTTGATGACCGACAGGATGGAGGCCTGGGCGTTCGTGGGTGACCAGACCAGGTCGGTGCCGTCGGGCGGGGTGATGGGCTGGCCGGCGAAGTCGGCGTTGAAGGTGGCGGCGATGGCGGCGACGTCGGCGTGGTTGGTGTCGATTACGGCGAAGTCGCGGGTGTCGGGGTAGTCCTCCGCGACCAGGTTGAGGGTCATGATGACTGAGGTGGCGTTGTCGACGGTGAGGGTCTTCTGGTGGTAGGTGGTGCCGGACGGAGCCCATCGGACGTGGACGCGGTGGGCGGCCAGGTAGGTGTAGGCGTCCGTGTTTCTGGACTTCTCCAGGTGCTGGTCGAGGAGGACGCGGACGTTTACGCCGCGGGCGGCGTCGGCGGCCAGGTCGGCTTCGGCCGTGGGGTCGTTCAGCTCGTACATGGTGAGGTCAACCGAGGAGCGGGCGCCGGTGATGAGCTGGTAGATGGGTGCGATCCCGGCGGCGGGCTCGGTCAGCAGGCGCAGGGAACCGCTGGAGCTCGACGCGGGGCCGGTGACGGACGCGGCGGTCGAGGCGGACCGGGCTGGCGGCCGGTGCCGGGCTGGCTGCGGCCGGTGCCGGGCTGGCGGCGGCGGAGGCCGGGCTCGGCTGGGCTGCGGTGCCGCAGGCGGCAGCGCTGACGCTCAGGCCGGCGGCGGCGAGGATGCTCAGGATCGTCCGGTGCAACGCACCGCTCCGGGCTGGCCGGGAATCTGCACGCACCGGACCAATCTTGGCCGGCCTGGCGGCGGAGAGTGTCACGTCTCGCGGCGCCGCTGCGTCCACGGTGTAAACGAACAGAAGGAGACCAGCCATGGACGCGCGGATCAACTACCACGGCAACGAGATGACGATGAAGGTCGCGAAGTACATCAACTCGGCGAACCGGGTGCTGCACGAGTCGGGGCTGCCGGTGGCGACGCAGGAGCTGGTGAAGCTTAGGGCCAGCCAGATCAACGGGTGCGCGTTCTGCACCGACATGCACACCAAGGACGCGGCGGCGGCCGGGGAAACCCAGCAGCGGCTCAACCTGGTCGCGGTGTGGCGGGAGGCGACCGTGTTTACCGAGGCCGAACGGGCCGCGCTGGAGCTCGCCGAGCAGGGCACCCGCATCGCGGATGCGGCGGGCGGGGTCAGCGACGAGGTCTGGCAGAACGCGGCCAAGTACTACGACGAGGACCAGCTCATGGCGCTGGTGTGCGTCATCGCCCTCATCAACGCCTACAACCGGATGAACGTCATCGTCCAGACGCCTGCCGGGGACTACCAGCCTGGCCAGTTTGGCTGATCAACGGGGGCGCTGACCCGGGGGCGGGGAAATAAATTCGTGAGGATCCTCATTATGAGAGGTATCAACGTGAGGATCGTCAGGGTGGACGAGCCAGCGTCAGAGAATGTCAGAGGGGCCAGCGATGATTACGCCTGAGCAGGTGGGTGAACGGTATCTCGCCTTTCATCACCGGATGTTCCGGGCCGTTAACGACGAGATGAACAGTTGCGGCCTGTCGCTGGCTCGCACCAAGGTGCTGTGGCGGCTGCACGAGCAGGGACCGACCAGGCAGAACGTCCTGGCGGTCGAGTTCGGGCTGTCTCCGCACTCCATCACCGACATGGTCGACGCGCTGGAGCGCCTCGGCCTGGCCGAACGCAGGCCGGACCCCACGGACCGGCGGGCCAAGCTCGTCGCCATCACCGAGGCGGGCGAGGCCAGCCTGGACGTGGCGAACGCTACGAGGGAACGGCTGCTCAAGCACATTTTCGGGGCGCTGAGCGAAGCGGACCGGGAGACCTTTCTCCGCCTGCTCGACGCGCTGGACGGGGCGGCCCAGCAACTGATCAAGACCGACGAAAGTCAGAATTCTCCTCTGGGGGTATAGCTCGTTATGTCATCCGTCACACCTATCGCTGACAGCCAGCGGCTCGGGGGCAAGGACCACCGGTGGCTGATCCTGGTCATCGTGGCCATCGCCCAGCTGATGGTGGTGCTCGACTCGACCGTCGTGAACATCGCGCTGCCGTCAGCCCAGCGCGCCCTGGACTTCCCGAACAGCGACCGGCAGTGGGTGGTGACCGCGTACGCCCTGGCGTTCGGCAGCCTGCTGCTCGTCGGCGGCCGGCTGGGCGACATGTTCAGCCGCAAGCGCGTGTTCATCACCGGGCTGATCGGGTTCGCGCTCTCCTCGGCGCTCGGCGGCGCCGCCACATCGTTCGGCATGCTGGTGGCCGCGCGCACGCTGCAGGGAGCGTTCGGCGCTATTCTTGCCCCGGCCGCCCTGGGCACCCTGGTCGCCACGTTCCGTGACCCGCGCGAGCGGGGGCGGGCGTTCGGCGTGTTCGGGTCCGTCGCGGGCGGCGGCGGCGCCGTGGGCCTCATCCTCGGCGGCGTCCTCACCCAGTACTTCTCCTGGCGCTGGACCCTGTACGTCAACCTGATCCCCGCCACGATCGCCGTGGCCGGCGCCCTGGCTTACATGCGCAGCAGCCGGCCGGACGTCCGGCCGCGGATGGACTGGGCCGGTGCCGTGCTCGCCTCGGCCGGGCTGTTCGCGCTCGTCTTCGGGTTCTCGCATGCCGAGCTGGCGGGCTGGACGGCCGCGCTGACCATCGGCTCGCTGGTCGCCGGGGTGATCCTGCTGGCCGGATTCGTGTTCGCGGAGAGCCGGGTCAAGCAGCCGCTGCTGCCGCTGCGGGTGGTCCTGGACCGGGCCAGGGGCGGCTCCTACCTCTCGGTCGGGCTGGCCGGGATCGCGGTCTTCGGCGTCTTCCTGTTCCTTACCTACTACCTGCAGGAGGTCAAGGGCTACAGCCCGGTGACCAGCGGGCTGGCCTTCCTGCCGATGATCGCCTGCATCCTGCTCTCCTCGAACCTGTCCAGCATCGTGCTGCTGCCGCGGGTCGGGCCGAGGGGCCTGATCGTGACCGGCATGCTGCTCGGCGGCGGCGCGATGGCCTACCTGACCCAGCTCACCGTGACCGCCAGCTACGCCACGAGCGTCGTGCCGGCGCTGGTGGCCATGGGCCTGGGCTTCGGCATGATCTTCGCGCCTGCCGTCAACACCGCCACGGCCGGAGTCGCGCGGCGTGACTCCGGCGTCGCCTCGGCCCTGGTCAACACCATGCAGCAGGTCGGGGGCTCGATCGGGACCGCGGCGCTGAGCACGGTGGCGCTCACGGCGACCACCTCTTATCTGGTCGCGCACCACGCCGGACCGGGGGCCGCGGCCGCGGCCGCGGTGCACGGCTACGGCGCGGCGTTCACGGTGTCCGCGGTGCTGTTCGGGATCGGCGCGCTGGTGGCGGGCCTGCTGCTGCCGTCCCGGCGCAAGCTGGAAGAGCTGCGCAACGCCGAGCCGGCGGGCAGTGCCGCGCCGGCCGCCCAGGTGGAGCAGGCGGTCAGCCCGGCCAGCTGAGATCCAGGGCAAGCCAGCGGGCCAGGTCCTCAACCTCGCGGTTGATGGCCTGGCCCATCGGCTTGGTGAAGGGGACGTCCTGGTGGATGGCGCTGACGCGCAGGACGCCGGCCTTGCGGTCGGCCTGGGCGTCCAGCTTGCCGACCAGGCGGTCGCCGGACAGGATCGGGAGGGCGTAGTAGCCCCAGCGGCGGGCGGCGGCGGGCTTGTACATCTCCAGCTGGTAGTCGAAGCCGAACAGGTCCTGCGTGCGCTTGCGGTCGTGGATGAGGCGGTCGAACGGGGACAGCAGGGCCGCGCGCCCGGAAAAGGACTGGCCGAGCTGGGCCGGGTCGACCCGCCAGATTCCCTTGGTGCCCTCGACGGCGGCGGGCTCGCCGGCGTCGCCGACGGTGGCCGGCTCGATCGGGTATTCCGGGCCCTCGGCTCGGGCGATGCCGAGGGCGCGCAGGCGGCGCTCGTCGCGGACCCGGCGGGCCTGCTCGGCCGGGATCACCGGGTCGCCGGGGTAGACGCGTTCGGCCAGGTCCCACACGCGGTCGCGGCCGCGCCGGCCGGCTACGGCGACCTCGCCGCGGGCGACCATGAAGTCCAGCATGCGGGTGACGTTGCGGTTGTGGGTCCAGCCGGTGGACTTCCAGGGGACCTGGCAGGTGTCCGGGAGCTCGCGGGACGGCAGGGGGCCGGACGCGGCCAGGCAGGCCAGGATGTCGCGGCGGAACGCGTCGTTGGCGCGGACCCAGTCGCGGTAGGCGGCCCGCCAGCCGGCCACCTCGCCGCGGCCGCGCTCGTCCCAGCGGGCCATGTCGGCGCGGAAGAGCGCGAGGTCCTCGGCCGGGCGGATCAGGGCCAGCAGCTCGATCAGGGTCCGGGCCTGGAGGGCGGCGTCCAGGTCGGCGGGTGAGTAGGCGGAGCCGAGGCGGCTCCAGGCGACCAGGTCGGCGCTCGGGGCGACGGCGGAGACCGGGTCGAGCTGCAGCAGGGTCAGGCGGCGGACGGTATCGAGAAGATCGCCAGGGCGGGTCCGGTCCAGGAGCTGGGCGCGGACGGCGATGCGGCGGGCGTCGGCGCCCGAGAGCTGGTGGACGGTACGGGAGAGCTGGTGGACGGCCACCAGGCCAAAGTTACCGGGCGGACTGGGCGGCGTGGCGGGACAGGCCGTCGACGAAGATGTCGATGAGGAGCTCGAAGCGCTCGTCGGGGTCGGCCAGGGCGAACTCGTCGGCCAGGTCGGTCATGGTGGGAAACAGCGCCGAGGGCAGCGAGGCGATGTAGTCGCGGGCCATGTCCGCGGTCTCCTGCAGGCTGTCGGGATCGCGCGGGGCGGGATGGCCGGCCGCGTGGGCGCTGTCGTCGACGCCGGTCTCGTCGATGGTGAAGCCGTTGACAGTGGCGATCAGGAGCAAGTAGCCCTGGACGGCAAGCGGCGCGGGCAGGCCGGCGGCGCGGAGGATAGCCAGGATCCGTTCGGTATAACGCAGGGCGTTCGGCCCCATCGGGATGCGGCCGATCGAGACGCGCACCAGCCAGGGGTGGCGGAGGCTGGCGGCGCGCTGGTCGCGGGCGATCTGCTTGATCTGCTCCGGCCAGTGCTCGGGATCGGGGTCGGGGACCTTGCCCTCGCCGATGACCTCGTCCATGACCAGGTCCAGCAGGCCATCTTTGTTGCTGACGTGCCAGTACAGGGAGGCGGCGCCGGTGCCGAGCTCCTCGGCCAGGCGGCGCATGCTCAAGGCGGCCAGGCCGTGCGCGTCGAGCAGCTGGATCGCGGCGGTCACGATCGCCTCGCGGCTGATCGGCTCGCGGCGGCGGCGGGCGACCGAACGGTCCGGGAACCGCTGGAAGGGCGAGGGCGGAAGGCGGAAGTCGTCGCCGAAGATGCTGTAGTCATCGTCGGTCGGCATGGTCGCCTCGCTCAGTCAGTAGACACAACTTTGAACAGCGTACCAGGACTCGAACGCCGTCTTTTGCTCGAACGATGTCCCTTGGCTCGAACGGTGTCCCTCACTCGAACAGTGTCTCATCAGTCGAACAGTGTCTTTGACTCAAACACTGTTCCAGTGATAGAACAACGATCGATGGACGAACCTAGTTCGAGGAGTCGGGGACATGACCACGAGTCAGGTTGCGGCCAGCGGCCGGGCGGCCGGGCCGGCGCGGGATCCCCGGCGCTGGCTCGCGGCGATCGTCTTGATCACCGGGGCGCTGATGGACATGATCGACGTGACGATCGTCAACGTGGCGCTGCCGACCATCCGGCGTGACCTGCACGCGAGCGCCACCCAGCTGGAGTGGGTGGTGTCGGCGTACATGCTGGCGTTCGCGGCGGCGCTGATCATCGCGGGGAACCTCGGGGACCGGATCGGGCGCAAGCGGGTGTTCCTGGCCGGGGTGGCCGTGTTCGGGCTGGCCAGCCTGGCCGCGGGCGTGTCGGGCACCGGGGCGGAGCTGATCGCCGCCCGGGTGGTGCAGGGCACCGCGGCGGCGGCTATGGCCCCGCAGGTGCTGGCCACGTTCCGGGCCGTCTTCACCGGGGCCGAACGGGGCAAGGCGTTCAGCATCTACGGGGCCATGCTGGGCGCCGCCTCGGCGGCCGGGCTGCTGCTCGGCGGGGTGCTGACCGACGCGAACCTGTTCGGGTGGAGCTGGCGCTCGGTGTTCTTCGTGAACGTCCCGGTGGCGTGCGGCACGCTGATCGCCGGGCTGCGGTTCATCCCGGAGACCAGGGACCCGGGCGCGCGGCGGCCGGACGTGCCGGGCGCGGTGCTGCTGGCCGGGTCGCTGGTCGCGATCGTCTACCCGCTGCTGGAGGGGCGGCAGCTGGGCTGGCCGGCCTGGGCCTGGCTGGTGCTGGCGGCCGGGATAGCCGGGCTGGTAGTGCTGGGGCTCGCCGAGGCCAGGCGGGCGAAGCGGCGGCCCGACGGGCCCGCTCCCCTGCTGCGGGCCGGGCTGCTGCGGATCCCGGCGTTCGCGGCCGGGATGGGCATCCAGCTCGCCTTTGCCGCCGGCACGCAGGGCTTCTTCCTGGTGCTCGCGCTGTGGCTGCAGGCCGGCGAGCACTTCTCGCCGCTGAAGGCCGGGCTGACGGCGGTCGCGTTCAGCGTCGGCAGCTTCATCGGCGCGCCGGCCGCGGTGCCGCTGGCGCAGCGGCACGGGCGGCGGGTGCTGGCGGCCGGCGCGCTGGCGATGGTGGCCGGCATCGCGGGGGTGGCGCTAGCGGCGTCGCACGTCGGCGTGAACGGCAGCCCGTGGCCGGTGGTGCCGGGGCTGGTGGTGGCGGGCGCCGGGCTGGCGCTGCTGCTCATCCCGCTGGTCAACGTGGTCCTCGCGGCCGTGCCGGTGGAGGTCGCGGGGGGCGCGGCCGGGCTGTTCGGCACGGCGCAGCAGCTCGGCGGCGCGCTGGGCGTGGCGCTGTTCGGCACGGTGTTCTTCGGCTACCTGAGCAGCCACTCCTACGAGGCCGCGATCGTGCACACCGCGCCGTACGCGATGGGCGCGTTCGCGCTGTGCGCGGCGCTGTCGATGCTGCTGCCGCGCACGGCGGTCTCGGATCAGGACGCAGCTCAGGATTTGACCACGTGGCGGGCCAGGCCGTCGACGAAGGTGTCGATCAGCAGCTCGAAGCGCTCGTCGAGGTCGGCCAGCGCGAACTCATCGGCCAGGGCGGTCATGTACGGGAACTGGCTGGGCGGAAGCGCGGCGAAGTAGTCGCGGGCCATCTCGGCGGCGTGCTGGCGGCTCTCACCGTCGCGGGGCAGGTCGATGACGTTGGGGCTGTCGTCGAGGCCGGTCTCGTCGATGGTGAAGCCGTTGACGGCCGATACCAGCAGCAGGTAGCCCTGCACGGCCACGTGCGAGGGGAAGCCGGCGGCCCGCAGGATGGCCAGGACGTGCTCGGAGTGGCGCAGGGAGTTGGGGCCCATGGGGATGCGGCCGGCCGAGACGCGGACGACCCACGGGTGCCGCACGCTGATGGCGCGCTGGGCCCGGGCCACGTCCTTGAGCTGATCCTGCCAGCGGTCCGGGTCGGGCTCGGGGATCTTCGTCTCGCCGGTGACCTGGTCCAGGACCAGGTCGAGCAGGCCGTCCTTGCTGCCCACGTGCCAGTACAGGGAGGCGGCTCCGATGCCGAGTTCCTCGGCGAGCCGGCGCATGCTCAGGGCGTCCAGCCCATCGCGGTCGAGCAGCTCGATCGCGCCGTTGACGATCGTGGTGTGGCTGATCGGCTCGCGCTTGCGGGACGAGCGCGCCGCGCGATCGGGCGGGCGTCTCCAGGACGGCGACGGAATGTCGTGACTACGACCCGAAGGACCGGACATGTCAGACTCAAGGCGCCTTGCGGTGTTATCCGCCATCATGACCTCGCCTTCACGTGTTTTCTTTAACATCCTTTTAACACTGTATAGACTCGAACACCGTTTGACTAGACGCGTTTGCCCCGGTCGAACATTGTTCGAGGGGCTAATTATGGGGCGGGAAGGGCCTGAAGCGGTCACAGAGGCGTCTGTGCTTACCGCAGGGCGGGGAGGGGCTGGGAGGCGCTGGGCGCGCTGGGTTTGCGACGACGGCGCGGTTCAGGCCATGCGGCGGGCGGCGCCGAGTCGCCGAGATGGTGCGGCTCACGGCCTGGAACCGGTCGGGGGCCGTGTCCCGGCCGACCCAACCAGCTCATCAGTTCGAGTGATCACTCTATATCCGGGAGCATTCGGGCTTACGGGCGTATATAGGTCCCAGGCTCACCGGCTCGATGGTCCATCGAGCCGGCTATAGGCGGCCTGATGGTCCATCGAGCCGGCTGTTCCGCACCAAAAACTCCCCGGGAGCCGGGATCCTCCCACTTCTGCCCCTGACTCGATGCCCCAGTAGTTCACTCATACATCACGGACCGCACGAGTGTCTCGACGTGTTCGGGTCAAACGGCGGGCGGCGGCGGAGGGCACCGCGTCGAGGTAGTGCGGGGCTGGCCACTGGTGGCGGGCGAATCGCCCGGCGACAGTGGCGCGGACCTGCGCGGCGCGGTCGGCGGGGATGAGCGCGACGACGCAGCCGCCGAAGCCGCCTCCGGTCATGCGGGCGCCGGCGGCGCCGGCGTCGATGGCGGCCGCGACGGCCTCATCGGCCTCGGGCCAGGAGACCCCGAACGAGTCGCGCAGGGAATCGTGCGAGGCGGTCAGCAGGCGGCCTATCGCCGCGGGGTTCCCGGCGCGGAGCAGGCCGGCGGCGCGCAGGACGCGGTGGCGCTCGGCCAGGACGTGCCCGGCCAGGCGCCGCAGGGCCGGGTCGGGCAGCCTGGCCAGCTCCTGCTCGGTGACGTCCCGCAGGGATCGCGCGCCCAGCGCGGACGCGGCCTGCTCGCAGGCGCGGCGGCGTTCGGCGTAGCGGCCGTCGCCCAGCGCGTGGCGGGCCCGGGTGTCGATGACCAGCAGCCTCAGGCCGGCCGCGGCCGGGTCGAGCGGGACCGCCGCGGCGGTGCCGCTGCGGCAATCGAGCAGCAAGGCGTGGCCGGCCTGAGACTGGAGCGCCGCGATCTGGTCCATGATGCCGCTGGGCACGCCGACGAACTCGTTCTCCGCCCGCCGGGCCAGGGCGGCCAGCTCCGGCCTGGGCACCGCCACCTGGTACAGGCCGGTGAGCGCCAGCGCGACGGCGCATTCGAGGGCGGCCGAGGACGACAGGCCGGCGCCCGCGGGCAGGTCGGCGTCGATCGCGACGTCGGCGCCGCCGGACAGGTGGCCCGCCTGGCGAAGCGCCCAGGCCACCCCGGCCGGGTAGGCGGCCCAGCCGGTGACCGATCCGGGCTCGAGCGAGTCGAGGTCCGCCACGACCTTCTCCTCCCCCGCCTGCCGGGAGATCAGCGCGATCCGGCGGTCGGGCCGGCGGGCCGCCGCGGCGGTGACCCCGGCGCCGATGGCGAAGGGCAGCACGAACGTCTCGGTGTAGTCCGGGCCGCCCATCAGGTTGACCCGGCCGGGCGCGAACCAGATGCCGTCCGGCGGGCGGCCGTACTGCCGGGCGAACCAGGGCCCGGGAAGCGGTGCTCCCCGAACCAGCCTCCGGCCTCGTGCGGCGCGGCCCGGCTCTCGGTCACGGGGCACTCAAGTGGGCGGTCACGGGGAACGCCAGCGAGCGGCGGCTTGGCGGGGGTCGACCGGGTCGAAGAAGACGCCGGCGCCGAGTTCCGCGCTGGCCAGGTGCCGGGTTACTCCGGGGGCCCGCAGCGCGGGCGCCAGGTGCAGGTGCAGGTGGGCGGCCGGGTAGGCGGTAGCGTCGTTCGGCCGCTGGTGGGCCCAGAGCATGTACGGGGTGTCGGGGCCGAGGAGCTTTTCCAGGCGGGTCAGGAGGTCCACGAGCATCGCGGCCAGCCCGGCCCGCAGCCCGGGGCCGGCCGCGGGCAGGTCGGCGACGTGCTCGCGGGGGTAGATCAGCAGCTCGTAGGGCCACGAGGGCGCGTGCGGCACGGCCGCCTGCCAGCCTGCCCGGCGGGTGACGAGCAGGTCGCCGGCGGGGTCCGGGCACAGGGGGCAGGTCAGGGCCGAGAGCTCGGCGGCCGGGACGGGCGGGATCGAGCTGAACGCCATGACCTGGCTGTGCGGATGCTCGATGGTGGCGCCGATTTTCCGGCCGCGGTTCTCGAAGATGAACACGTAGGCCACGTCGGGGCGTGACCCGAGCGCGGCCGTGCGGGCCGACCACAGGTCGACGACGCGTGCTGACCGCGGCACGCCCAGCGCGGGGAACGAAGCACAGTGCTCCGGGGCGTGCAGCACGACCTCGTGCCGCCCGTCGGGCAGCGCGGGCCAGCGATTCTTGATGTACCGGACATCGTAGGGCTCGGGTGCCTCGAGGCCGCCCGGGCAGAAGGGGCACGGCCCGTCGGGGAGATTGGGACGCTGCTGCCGCCAGGGGGTGACCACCACCTGGGCGCCCGTCAGCGGATCGATGCGCGGTTCAGCGTCGGTCACGAATCCCGACCCTATCCGGGCCGGCCGCGGTGATGGCTATGACCTGGGAAAACGACGAATGGTGTAGCTGGCCCCACGGTCAAGAGGGGGGCCAAGCCCATGTCGGCGCCGAACGGAAAAGCCTAGGTTCGACCGCGTGAGCAACGGGGCACGGGGCAGGATGCGAGCGGGCCGCACGCACCACGGATCGTTCGGTGAAAGATCTTGAGGGCGGCACCGGGAGCTACCCTCGCACCTGGCCAGGGAGCGGCGCGGGCGGCAGCCGGCGATCTCGCCGTGGCGCGGTTCCCGCGGCCGGCCGCGACGGGTTTCGCGTGGCTGTTCAGGCGGCCGGCCGCGCGGTGGGCCCGGGTGGCGCTGGTGGCGGTGAACCTGGCCGCGGTCACGGCCTTCCTGCTGTCGTACTCGCGGCACGGGGTCGGCTTCGGTCCGTACCGGATCGATCTGGGCGTCTACCGCATGGGCGGGCAGACGTGGCTGCACGGAGGGGATCTGTACCGGCAGGTCCTGGTCATCCCGGGGCTGCGGCTGCCGTTCACTTACCCGCCGGTCGCGGCGATCGTGCTGGCGCCGCTGGCGCTGCTGCCGATGGCCGCGGCCGGCACGGTGCTCACCATGGCCAGCATCGCGCTGGCCGCGGTGGTGCTGCGGGTGTTCCTGCGCCGCCTGGCCGGCCCGGCCGCGGGGTCACTGTGGGCGGCGGCCTGGCTGCTGCCGGTGGCGCTGCTGCTCGAGCCGGTGCGCACCACCTTGACCTACGGTCAGGTCAACATCGTGCTGATGGCCCTGGTGGCGCTGGACTGCCTGACCGAGGAGCCGCGCTGGCCGCGCGGCGCGCTGGTCGGCCTGGCCGCCGCCATGAAGCTGACCCCCGCGGCGTTCGTGCTGTACTTCCTGCTCCGCCGCGACTACCGGGCCGCGGCCGTGGCCGGGGTGTCCTTCACCATCGCCACCGCCGCCGGGTTCGCGCTGGCCGGGCACGACTCGGTGCGTTACTGGACCGCAGTCGTCTTCCAGACCGGCCGGATCGGCGGCGCGGCCACGGCGACCAACCAGTGCGTCCAGGCGGTCCTGGCCCGCGCCGGGCTCGACCCGCACACCATGGGCGGCACCGCCGCCTGGCTGGCGCTATCGGCCCTCGTCGTGATCGTGGCGGGCTGCGGCATGCGGCGGGCGTTCGCGGCGTCGCAGGACTGCTGGGCGCTGTCGCTCAACGCCTTCGCCGCCCTGCTCATCTCGCCGATATCCTGGTCGCACCACTGGGTGTGGTGCGCGCCAGCCCTGCTCACCCTGGCCTACCTCGGCCGCCGCTATCACCTTCGGCTGGCCATGGCGGCCGCGGCCTGCGGCTTTGTCCTGTTCACCGCGGCTCCCCAGTGGTGGCTCGGGAGGTTCGCCGGCCCGGGACTGGGATGGGCGCCCTGGCAGCAGGCCATCGGGAGTTCCTACGTTTTCTTCGCCGTTCTCGTCCTGCTCCTGTCCGCCTGCGGCCTGCTCATCCCGGGCGCGTTCGGGCGGGGTGCGGGTGCGGGTGCCACGGGCCGTTCGGCAGCAGGGGTGAACGCGGAAGGTCAGAAGACGCGGACACGGGTCGGGGTGAGGCGCAGCGCGGTGGAGTAGTCGGCGGCCATCCGCTCTGGGGTGGTGCCGATGGACGCGATCTCGGCGCGGTACTTGGCCAGGTAGGCATCGGCCTGGTCGACCGGCGGCTGATCGGCGGCGATGCTCGCCGAGGCCTCGAAGGTGACCACCGCTCCGCCTCGGTCGTTGCTGTTCAGGTGCAGCGACACCTGCGGATGGGCGCGGATGTTCCGTACCTTCGGCGACTGCGGCTGGGCGTAGACCAGGAACTCGCCGTCGTCCCACAAGAACCAGACCGGGGAAGACTGCGGCTGGCCGTCCCGGCTCACCGTGGTGAGCCAGCCGATGTCCTCCGCCCGCAGGCGCTCGTCCAGGGCAGCCGCGACGTCCGCGCTCAGATCTAGCACGCCGCGAGTTTATCGCGGTGTGCTCGGCCTGGCCGGGGCCATGCGGCCGGGTCGGGCGGGTTGCCCGGGGGGTTTGACGCAACCGATTGGTTGCCATAATGTAGCAACTGTCTAGTTGCTACATGACCGGAGGCAGCCGTGGGTTTTCCTGACCGGATCGAGCGGACCGTGGAGCTCGCTCACCCGCCCGCCACGGTGTGGGCGGCGCTCACCACCGCGGAGGGCCTGGGCGCGTGGTTCGGCAACGAGGCGGCGATCGACCTGCGCCCGGGCGGGGCCGGGTGGCTGAGCTGGACCGACGGGCCCACGGTCGAGCTGCGGGTGGAACGGGTGGAGGAGCCGAGGGTGTTCGGGTTCACCTGGCAGCTGCACGAACTGCCCGCCGACGACCCGCGCCGGACCTATGTCGAGTTCACCCTCGAGCCGGCCGGCCGGGCACGCGGCTGACGGTGGCCGAGACCGGTTTCGCCCAGCTGCCTCCGGAGGACTACGACAAGGTGTACGACGGCCACACCGAGGGATGGGCGCGTGAACTGGGCGAACTGGCGGGCTACCTGGATGCCGCCTGACGCCGAGGCGATCGCGGGGCAGGTCTTCACCGCGCTGGCCGACCCGACCCGCCGCTCCATCCTGGCCGCGCTGGCCTCGGGCGGCCCGGCCACCGCGACGGACCTGGCCGTGGTCCTGCCGATCACGCGGCAGGCGATCGCCAAGCACCTGGGCCTGCTGGCCGAGGCCGGGCTGGTCACGGCCGAGCGGGGGGAACGGCGCCGGGTGCGTTACCGGTTGCGGTCGGCTCCCATGCAGGTGGCGCAGCAGTTCCTGGCCGCGCTGGCGCGCGACTGGGACAGCCGGCTCGACTCGCTCAAGGACCACCTCGGCCGGTCGGCTTGACCGGCCGGTCCGGCCGGGCGGCTTGACTAGCCGCCCTGGCTGGAGGGCTTGACCGGCCAGCCCGGCCGGGAGCCGGGGACAGCACGAACACATGAACCGAAAGGCGGAGGACACGATGAAGACACCCCCGATCGTCACGGCCCAGGAGTGGGAGACGGCGCGCGAGCAGCTGCTGGTGAAGGAGAAGGAGCTGACCCGCGCCCGGGACGCGCTGGCGGCCGAGCGCCGGCGGATGCCGTGGGTGGAAGTGGAGAAGGAGTACGAGTTCGAGGGGCCTTCGGGGAGGGCGAGCCTGCTCGACCTGTTCGCGGGCCGGCGTCAGCTGATCATCTACCGCGCGTTCTTCGAGCCGGGCGTGAGCGGCTGGCCGGAGCACGCCTGCCACGGCTGTTCGATGATGGCCGATCAGGTGGCCCACGTCGCCCACCTGAACGCCCGTGACATCACGTTCGCCTACGCCTCGCGGGCCCCGCAGCCGGACATCGCGCGGCTGAAGGCGCGGATGGGCTGGGCGATGCCCTGGTACACCCTCACCGGCTCGTGGGATGTCGACTTCGGCGTGGACGAATACCACGGCACGAACGCGTTCTTCCGCGACGGCGACCGGGTGTTCCGCACCTACTTCCTGAACAACCGGGGCGACGAGGCACTGGGAAGCACCTGGAGCTACCTCGACATGAGCGCGCTCGGGCGCCAGGAGACGTGGGAGGACTCCCCCGAGGGCTATCCCCAGAGCGAGCCGTACAACTGGTGGAACTGGCACGACGAGTACGACCATCCCGAGCTGGCCCAGGGGCCGATGAAGTGGGACACGCCCGTCGTTTCCGGGGACGCGGGCTCGGGCTCGGCTCGGGCCCGGGGCTTAGCCTCCGGAGATTGCTCGCGCCACGCCAGCAACAAGCGCGGGCCTGCCGTGGCAGTCCTGTCCGCGGGTAGTACCCGCGTGCCCGCGCCAGCCTCATCCGTCCCAGCTGTACCGTTTGCCTGGTAGATCCGGGCTCCGTGGAATATCCGGGGCATCGGAGTGCACTCGATCTACCACGTAGCCCGGATCCACCACGGTCATGGTGCCGGTGATCCTGGGGTGGGCCATGGGGCGGCCGCGCGGGCGAGGGCGGGAAGGCGGGGACGCGGGGAGGGAGGCCGGGAAGCGGCGCAGGCGCAGGCTGTTCCAGACGACGAATACGGAGGACAGGGTCATGGTGGCCGCGGCGACCAGCGGGTTGAGGAAGCCGAGCGCGGCCAGCGGGATGGCCAGCACGTTGTAGCAGAAGGCCCAGGCCAGGTTGCGGCGGATGGTCCGGAAGGTGGCGCGGGCCAGGGCGATGGCGTCGGGGACAGCCTGCAGGTCGTCGCGCAGCAGGATCATGTCGGCGGCGCAGATGGCCACGTCGGTGCCGGAGCCGAGGGCCAGGCCGAGCTGGGCCGCGGCCAGGGCGGGGGCGTCGTTGACGCCGTCGCCGACCATCGCGGCGGGGCGGCCGTCGGCCTGCAGGGCGGTGACGACCTCGGCCTTGGCTGCGGGCAAGGCGCCGCTGACCACGTCGGTGATGCCGGCGGCGGCGCCGACGGCCTGCGCGGTGGCTTCGTTGTCACCGGTCAGCAGGACCGGGCGCAGGCCCAGGCGGCGCAGGGCGGCGACGGCCGGGGCGGCCGAGGGCTTGACGGTATCGGCGACCGCGAGCGCGCCGCGGATCTCGCCGTCCCAGGCGGCCAGGACGGTGGTGCGGCCGGCCTGCTCCTGGGCCCGGCACCAGCCAGCCAGGTCGTCGGGCACGGCGATGCGCTGATCGGCGAACAGCAGCTCGCGGCCGAGGATGACGTCGTGGCCGCCGACGGTCCCGCGGGCACCGAGGCCGGCCAGCGCGGCGAAGTCCTCGGCGGTGCTCAGCGGCACCCCCTCGGCGCAGGCCAGGGCGGTGATGGCGGCGGCCACGGCGTGCTCGGAGGCCTGCTCTACCGAGCCTGCGTAACGGAGCAGGTCAAGGCGGCTGACGCTGGGGCCGGTGCGCACCGCGGCGACCGTCATACGGCCGGTGGTGACCGTGCCGGTCTTGTCCAGCACGACGGTGTCGATGCTGCGCGAGGACTCCAGGGCCTGGTAGCCCTTGATGAAGATGCCGAGCTGGGCGCCGCGGCCGGACGCGGCGACCAGCGCCGCGGGGGTGGCCAGGCCGAGGGCGCAGGGGCAGGCGATGATCAGCACGGCCAGCGCGGCGCTGAAGGCGCGCTCGGCCGGGCCGCCGGCCAGCAGCCAGCCGGCCAGGGTGAGTGCCGCGCAGGCCAGCACGGCCGGGACGAATACCGCGCAGACGCGGTCCGCGAGCCGCTGGATGCCGGCCTTGTCGGCCTGGGCCTGCTCGACCATGGCGATCAGCCGGGCCAGCTGGGTGTCCGGCCCGACCCGGTCGGCACGGACGACGAGCCGGCCGGTCAGCGCGATCGTGCCGCCGGTCACGGTGTCGCCCGGGCCGGCGTCGGCGGGAACCGACTCGCCGGTCATCATGCTGCGGTCGACGGCTGACAGGCCGGACAGCACCTCGCCGTCCGCGGCGACCCGCTCCCCCGGCCGGACCACGAACCGCTGGCCCTCGCGCAGGTGATCGGCGGGGATACGCCGCTCCGTTCCGTCGTCAGCCAGCACGCATACGTCCCGGGCCCCGGCGGCGGCCAGCTCGCGCATCGCCTGGCCGGCGCTGCGCCGGGCCCGGGCCTCGTACAGCCGCCCGGCCAGCAGGAACGTGGTGACCGAGGCGGCGACCTCGAGGTAGATGCCGCCGCCGGAGGCGTGCGCGAGCTCGCCGAATCCGGTCAGCCGGGCCGGGCCGCGGTCCAGGACGAAGATGGCGTAGACGGACCAGCCGCAGGCGGCCAGGATGCCCATCGACACGAGCGTGTCCATCGACGAGGACAGGTGCCGGGCGTTGCGCAGGGCCGCGGCGTGAAACGGCCAAGCGGCCCAGGTGGCGACCGGGGCGGCCAGCGCCACCAGGGTCCACTGCCAGCCGGGAAACCGGGACCAGGGGAACACCGACAGCATGATGGACATGTCGGTCAGCGGGACGAAGAACACCAGGGCCAGGATCAGCCGGCGGCGCAGCCGCCGGACCGCAGCCTCGTCGGCGGCCTCGCCCGCCCCCGGCGCGCCGGGCGGCGGGGCCAGCTCGGCGGTATAGCCGGCCGCCTCGACCGCGCCGATCAGGACCTGGACCGGCACGCCGGGCGGGGCGGTGACACGCGCCCGCTCGGTGGCCAGGTTGACGGCCGCGACCACGCCGTCGAGCTTGGTCAGCTTCTTCTGGACCCGGGCCGCGCAGGCGGCGCACGTCATCCCGCCGATGACGAGCTCAAGCTCGGTCACGCCGGACGGGGAGGTGGTCACGGCCACGGGAGATACGGTACAGCGGAGAGGCTCACGCCCTGCGGTCGCGTTCGCTGATCGTGACCGGGATGAGCCGCGAGCATTGCGCCACGGCCGTTCGGGCCGGGATCGGCAAGCTGCCCAGGGTGAGCGGGGTTGACGTGGACGTGGCAGCAGGCACGGTGAGGGTGAGCGGCCAGCCGCTCCACGCCGTGCCGCCCTGCGCGAGGCGGTCCAGGTGAACGGGCGCGCCCTCAGAACCCGCACGCGATTCGGCACAAGCCAGTGTCGCGCGTTTCCGCGGAAACGCCCCGGCCGCCAAGTGGCAAGTGAGAGTGGCGCTGTGCCCATTCTTATGGATACAGCGCCACTCTGATTCGTCCGCCGCCCCGCCCTCCGCGGGACCCGCGGGCATGTTTCCGCGGAAACATAAAGAAAGACACACGTCAGACCGCTAGAGCGTCAGGACGAGCATGTAGCCCATGGTCAGGGCCATGGCGATCTTGCATAGGGCCGCGCAGCGGGGGGCGAGGGAACCGGTTTCCCGTCCACGGCGGGCGGGGCGCAGATCGGCGCCAGCGCTGGCGAGGTGCGGGCCGGCGCCAGCGCCGGCGGGCACTGGGAGCGGGGCGGCGGGGCGCAGGGCCAGACGGTCAGTGACGAGGGCCACGTAGCCGAACATGAACACCGCCAGGACGAGAGCCAGGAACGAGTAGCGCGACGCCGGGGCGGAAGCGCTCATCGCGGCCATCCCGTCCCCGCTCCCGGCGCCGACGCCGACGCCGACGCCGACCAGCGAACCAGGCAGGATTGCGAGCATGTAGAGCATCGCGGCGCACTCAACCAGGTGGGGAGCCGGGTGCAGACAGCGCCAGCTGCTGGCCGGGGCCGGCGGCGGGCCCGCAGCAGCTGCGCGGCGAACCAGGCGGCGCCGACGGCGAAGACGGCTTCCCAGGCGGTGGCGGGCACCACGCGCAGCCGGGCCACCAGCATTCCGGCCATGGCCACGCCCATCAGGACGTGGCCGGCATCGGTGTCGACCTCGGTCGGGCGATGCCAGCGGCGCGCAGCGGCTAGGCGGCCAACGCAGTAAACGGCCACGGTGAGCATCAGGGCGGCGAAGATGCCGGTGAGCCAGGCGGGGTCGGCCACGTCAGGCACCCCTCGGGGACACGGCGGGGGGCTGGGCGGCGCTGGGCCGAACGGCGGGGGGCTGGGCCGCGCTGGGCCGAACGGCCGGGGGCTGGGCGGCGGGCCAGTAGGCCAGGGCCAGGAGGGCCAGGAGCGGTCCGGTGCCCGGGTCGGTGCCGCTGCCGGTAAAGATGCCGCCGAGGCCTTGGGCTAGCCAGAGGGCGGCGGCCACCGCGAGGGCCAGCAGAATGGCCGCGCGAGCCAGGCGCGGCGGGCGGCCCGGGCGGGCGGCCAGCGCGGAACCAGGCGGGCGGGCGAGGGTCAGCGGCGCTAGGGCGATAGCGGCCAGCACGGCCGCGAGCAGGACCGAGGCGGCCGGGCCGGGCCGGGTCAGGGCGCTGGCGCCATGGGTGTCCAGCCAGGCCAGCCAGGCGGGTTCGCCCGGGGCCATGCTGGCGATCATGCGGCTGATGGCGTTCGGCGCGCGGGTGGCAGGGAGCAGCGCGAGGGCGGCCAGGCCGAGCCAGACCACGAGCCAGGCGGCGAGGGCGGCGCGGCGGCCCACGGCGCGGGCGGCCGGGAACGGGGCGGGATCACGGCCGGAAGGAACACGGCCGGAGGTATCACCGCCGGAGGGGACACGGCCGGAGGTATCACCGCCGGAGGGGACACGGCCGGGGGCGTCGTGGTCGGCGGGCCATAGCAGGACGGCCAGCAGGGCGTAGAGCAGGACAGCACCAGGGGCGCCGTTGACGGGGCTGGAGGTGCCGGCCAGCAGGCCGCCCAGGCCTTCGCCCAGCCACCACACGGCCAGGGCCCAGGCCACGGACGCGGCGAGTGCGGGCTTGACGGTGGGACGCCAGGCGATGCCGAGGCCGAGCACTATCTGGAGGACGGCGAAAATGGCGTTCAGTAGGGACGGATGGTGGCCGACAATGGCGGCTGACCAGAGGACCGGGCGGGCGATTACGGCGGGATTCCCGGGCGCGGTCCCGGCCAGCATCTGGCTGAAACCCTTACCGAACATGAACGGCTGGAATTGCAGCATGCCGTCCAGCAGCCAGATGACGCCGAGCGCGAGCTGCAGCCTGCGGCGCGGGTCGAGAGCGGCCGGGCGCTGAGAAACATCGGCCGGCCGCGCGACCGCTAGGGATTCGCTCATGGTTCCCCGGCCCCCTCCGCTCCTATCGGACGAGCTTATAAAACGCTATAAGAAGGGCCGCCAGGCGACAAGGCGAATGGTTAATATCGACTCCGGGAAACCTGTATCGGGTATTTGACAAACCCGGCCGGGGTACTGAATAAACCCGGTGCGGGTATTTCCAGGGGCGGGGTGTGCGAGCTCCCAGGACCGGGCTCCGGCGGACGGCCACCGGCCGGGAAGACCGCTGCGGCTGGGGCGCCTGCCGACAGGAGCAGCGATCATGGCAGCGAAACAGAACCGGGCGACGCCGGGCGGGCAACGGCTGATCCGCAGGTGGCTGACTCGCTACAATCTCAAGACGCCGCACGACGTACGACCGAAGCGTTATTATCACGGCGCAACCAGGTCATAACCGGCTCCATCGGCCTAAGCACGGCACTGGAGCTCTCTTCCCGGCGGCCATGGGACAGGAGGCAGCTTTCCGTTGGCCACATGGAGAGGGCCCGACACGGCGGGCCGCAGCGGCAGGCCACCCGGCTGGAGGTCCGGCTGGCGGTCCCGCTGGCTGCGCGTGGTCCGCGGCGCGGCGCTGGTGCTGGCCCCGCTGGCGGTGGTGGCGGCGATCCTGCCGCTGAGCAACAACGGGTCCGCGGCGGCGCAGCCGTCGGCCTGCGGCAAGGCGGTCGGGCCGTTCACCGTCCACGGCACGCAGGTGCTGGCCAAGAACGGCTCGGTATTCATCTCCTACGGGATATCGGTGTCCGGGCTGCAGGAAGGCAACTGGACCCAGCTCATCCCGCTTGACCTGGCCAGGATCAAGGCGACGGCCGAGGCCTGGTGCACCAACACGGTCCGGCTCCAGTTCAATCAGGACCTTCTGCTGGGACCGAACGGAACGGGGTTCAACGCCGAGTACATGGCGGCGATCGAGTCCGAGGTGTCGCTGGCCGAGAGCTACAACCTGGTCGTCGTGCTCAACGACGAGACCAACTTCGCCCCGGTAGCGGTGCGAACTTACCAAGCCGGGCCGACGCCCGGGACCGAGACCTTCTGGAAGGACCTGACCAAGGTCTACGGCCACGACCCGCAGGTGATCTTCGACCTGTTCAATGAGCCGCGGACGTCCGTGCCCTACATGCCGGATGCCACGCTCTGGCGGCTGTGGCTGAACGGCGGCACCTTCAAGGGGGTGCACTACCCGTTCGGCATGGCGGGGCTGGCCGCGTACGTCCGGGACACGCTGGGCGCGCGCAACCTGTTCTGGATCGAGGGCCCGCGGTACTCGCTCTCGTTCGCCGGGATGATCCGCTACCACGCGCTGATCCACGTGAGCGGGGTGGTGTACTCCATTCACCACGCCCAGGGGGCGCACGATGTGCAGGCCTGGGAGGCGACCTTCGGCTACCTGGTGACCGAGGGCATCGCCCCGGTGGTGAACGGCGAGTTCACCAACTACGAGCCGCCGCCGAACCCGAAGATCCACGTGACGCCCGGTTACTGCTGGGTCAACGCCCCCACGGCGGTCCCGCAGTACCTGCAGTACCTGACCTCGCTCGGCATCGGCATGAGCGCCTACCAGCTCGTGCCGGGCTGGCTGATCAAGTCCAACCAGCACCTGGACCAGCCCACGTCGATCAACCCGAAGACCTGGAGTTGCGTGCCGTCCGACGAGCCGCAGCCCGGCCAGAGCGCCGGAGCTCTGGTCCTGGCCTGGTTCAAGCAGCGCAACGGCTGACCGGAGCGCCGGTCAGCCGTTGCGGTGGTGCCGTGAGATCCTCCGGTCACACCGCCTTGCGGCGGTAGGCCCGCACGGCCAGCGGCGCGAACACCAGGAGCATGCCGACCGACCAGAAGATCACGGCGAGCTCGGGATGCTGCATCGGCCAGGCGGGCACGTCAGCGGCCGGGTTGGGGTTGCCGAACAGCTCCCGGCAGGCGGCGGCCAGCGCCGACATCGGATTCCAGTTCGCGATCGGCTGCAGCCAGCCGGGCATGGCCTGCGTGGGGACGAAGGCGCTGGAGATGAACGTCAGCGGCAGGAAGAGGATGAACCCGAGCTGCTGCGCGGCTTCAGGGCTGCGCAGCACCATGCCCAGCCAGACACCGACCCAGGTGAAGGCGTAACCGAACAGCAGGGCCAGCGCAAAGGCGGCGGCCACGTCGGCCGGGCCGGTGTGCACCCGCCAGCCGATGGCCAGGCCGACGATGACGATGATGACGGCGCTGATCATCTGGGTGAGCAGCTCGGCGATCGATTGCGCCAGCAGCACCGCCCAGCGCGACATGGGCAGCGACCGGAACCGGTCCATCAGCCCGGTCGACATGTCCGTGACCAGGGCCACGGCGACCCCGGGCGCGGTCTGCGCCAGTCCCATCCCGAGCATTCCGCCGATCAGGTACTCGTGATAGCTGCCGCTGCCGGGCAGCCGGATCGCGCCGCCGAACACGTACGCGAACATCAGGATGAAGATCACCGGCATGAACGTGACGTCGGCGAGCGTCTCGGGCTCATTCCTGATCCGCGCGATCCTGCGCTTGGTCAGCACGAGCACGTCGGAGAGGAACAGCCGCAGCGGGCTGCGCCGGTACGTTGAGTCCTGGTCGTAGGCCAGGTCCGCGGTGATGACGCTCATGCCGCGCTCCTGTCTGCCACGGCGTGGCCGGTCAGGGTGAAGAAGACGTCATCCAGTGACGCGCGCCGCGTCGTCACGTCGGTCACCCGGACGCCGGCGATGTCCAGCGAGCGGACCACATCGGTGGTCAGCCCGTCGGACAGGCTGACCGGAACGGTGAGCCGACGCTGGTCCTCGTCCGGCTGGACGCTGCCGGTGGAGTACGGCTTGACCGCGGTGATCGCGGCCTCGACGTCGGCCCCGGCGGCCAGGGTGATCTCGAGCTCCTCGCCGCCGACGGACGACTTGAGCTCGCGGGGCGTGCCCTCGGCGATGACCCGGCCGTGGTCGATGACGGCGACGCGGCCGGCCAGCTGGTCGGCTTCTTCCAGGTACTGCGTGGTGAGCAGCAGCGTGGTGCCGTCGGCCGCGAGGCCCCGCACGATATCCCACATCATGGCCCGGGCGTTCGGGTCCAGGCCGGTGGTCGGCTCGTCGAGGAACAGCACCCTCGGGTGGCCGATCAGGCTGGCGGCCAGGTCCAGGCGCCGCCGCATGCCGCCGGAATAGGTCTTGACCGCACGGGTGGCGGCCTCGGTGAGGTCGAAGCGCTCGAGCAGATCATCGGCGCGCCGCCGCGCCGCGCTCGCGGTCAGGCGGCTGAGCTGGCCGACCATGATGAGGTTGGCGCGGCCGGTGAGGTACTCGTCCAGCGCCGCGTACTGGCCGGTCAGCCCGATGCTGCGGCGGACGGCCGGGGCGCGGGCCGCCACGTCCTCGCCCAGCACCTGCGCCCGACCCCCGTCCGGGCGCAGCAGCGTGGCGAACACGCGCACCGCAGTGGTTTTCCCCGCTCCGTTCGGGCCGAGCAGGCCGTAGACGGTGCCCGCCGGGACGGCCAGGTCAAGCCCGGCGAGCGCCTGGGTCTTCCCGAAATTCTTGATCAGTCCTTCCGCCCTGATGGCGGGGCTCTCGCTCATGTCGTCGTGCCCTCCAGTGACTCGTTCGCGTTATTCTCATACGCCGTACGTGTCTCGTACGGCGTACTATCAAGTACGCTGTACGATAGCAGTACGATGTACCAGACGCAACCGGGAGAGGAGCGGTCGTGGCCGAATACGACGAGGAACCATGGCCGCGGTTGCAGCCACCACCGGCGCGCGGGATAACCGGGGCATGGCCGGACCCGGAGGAGGCCCGCCGGGCCAGGCGCGAGCAGCGCATCAGCGAGCACATCGAACGGCACCGGGCGCGGGGCGCCCAGCCGCGTCCCCGGGACCGCGGCCTGTCGCGGGAGGAGATCGTCGAGGCCGCGATCGCCGTCGCCGACGCCGAAGGGCCGGACGCGATCAGCATGCGGCGCATCGCCCGGGAACTGCGGGCCGGGGCGATGTCCCTGTACTGGCACGTCGCGTCGAAGGAAGAGCTGATCGACCTGATGCTCGACTCACTCGAAGCCGAGATCGGGGTGCCCGAGCCGACCGGGGACTGGCAGGCTGATCTCCGGGAGCTGGCCCACCGCCACCGCGCGGGCCTGCTGCGGCACCCGTGGGTCATGGAGTACGCCGCCAACCGGCCGCCGAGCGGCCCGAATGACGCGCGGAACCTGGATCTCATGCTCGGCATGGTCGCCGGGACCGGCGTGGATGCCCGCATGATGGTGGACATCTTGATGACCGTGGTCACCTACGTCCTGGGCGCGGTGCTGCGCGAGGTCCAGGAGATGCGCTCGGAACGCATCCGGGCGGAGCGGGAGGCGATCATGACCACGGAACAGATCGACGCCGAGCGGGAACGCTTCCACCAGTGGCTCGCAAACGCGGACCGCTATCCGAACATCCAGCGCATGGTCAAGGCCGGGGTCGATCCGGACGCGGCGGAGACCAGGGACGAGCGCTTCGAGTTCGGCCTCGACTGCCTGCTCGACGGCATAGCGGCCCGGCTGCCGAGCGGCCGGCTGAACACCTCGCGCCCGGCGCTCCGCGCCGCTGTAGGGTAGGCACCGGCGAACAGGGAGCAGCAGCGTGATACTTGTGACCGGAGCGACCGGGCGGATCGGATACCGCCTGATGGAGAAGCTGGCCGACGCGCACGCCGATGTCACGGCCATGGTGCGGGTCGAGGCGAAGGCGGCTGACCTGCCCGGGTCGCCGCGGCATGTGGTGGCCACCTTCGATGACCCCCCGCCCGCCGATGTGCTGCGGGACTTCGACCGGGTCTTCCTGCTCAGCCCGGCGATCGAGGAGCAGGCCGAGCTCGAGACGGTGTTCATCGACGCGCTGGTGGCCGCGGGCCACGGCCCGCATGTGGTCAAGGTGGCCGCGGACGGCTTCGCCGATCCGGGCTGCGACGTGCGGTTCATGCTCAGCCACCGGCAGGTCGCCGCGCACCTGAACGCCGTCGGCCTCCCCGTCACCTACCTGGCCCCCGCCCTGTACATGGAGGACCTGCTGACCGCCGCGGACACCATCCGCCGGGAGGCGGTCATCGCGGTGCCCGCCGGCCACGGGCGGGTCGGGTTCGTGGCGGCCGCCGACGTGGCCGCGGCTGCGGCCCGGGTGCTGACCAGCCCGGGCCACGAGGGCGCGACGTACGAGCTGACCGGGCGGCAGGCGCTGGCGTTCAGCGCCGTCGCGACGCGGATCTCGGCCGTCTTCGCGCGGAAGGTGGACTACGCCGACCAGCCGGCCGCGAAAGCCCGGGAGCTCATGCTGGCCAGCGGGGTGAGCCCGTGGCAGGCGGACGGGAACCTGGAGCTGTTCGACTGGATCCGGGCGGGCGGCGCGGACACGGTCACCACCACGGTGCGCGAGCTGACCGGGGCCGACCCCCAGCCGGTCGAGGACTGGCTGGAGGAGTCCCGGGCCAGCTTCCTGGAGCCGGTGCCGGGCCTGCCCGTATCGGTGTTCTGAAGCGCTAGGACCGGACCAGGCGGGCGATCGCTTCGGAGGCTTCCTTGACCTTGTCGTCGGCTTCGGGTCCGCCCGCTTCGATGGCCTGGGCCACGCAGTGGCCGAGGTGGTCTTCGACCAGGCCGAGGGCGACGGCCTGCAGCGCACGGGTCACCGCCGAGACCTGAGTCAGGATGTCGATGCAGTAGGTGTCGGACTCCACCATCCGCTGGAGCCCGCGCACCTGGCCCTCGATGCGGCGCAGCCGCTTTAGATAGGCGTCCTTGTCCTGCGTATACCCGCGCATGAACCAACTTTAGGCGATGCTTATCGATAACCTCACGGTATGCGCGACGAGACCATTTCCGCCTTCCTTGACCAGCTCGCGGCCCGAGTCCCGGCCCCGGGCGGCGGCGCGACCGCCGCCCTGCACGCCGCCCAGTCGGCCGCCCTGCTCGCCATGGTGGCCAGGTACAGCAACGGCGCCAAGTACGACGCCGCGCTGATGGACCATGTCATCACCGAAGCCGAGGGGATCCGCAGCGATGCCCTGACGCTGGCCGAGGCGGACGCCGCGGCGTTCGGGGCGGTGGCCGACGCCTACGGGCTGGCCAGGCAGACTCCCGAGCAGCAGGAAGCGCGCTCGGCCGCCATCGCCGAGGCCCTGGCCGGGGCCGCGCGCCCGCCCGCCGACGTGGTCCGTCTCGCGCTGCTGCTGGTCAGCCTGGCCGAAGAGCTCTTGCCGGCCGGAAACCGCAACGTGATCACGGACGTAGCCGCAGCCGCCGAAGCCGCGCGCGCCGCCGCGGTGACCGCGCAGGTCAACATCGAGGTCAACCTCCGCGGCATCAAGGACCCGGCGGTCCAGGCCGAGCTGGCGGGCCTGGGCCCGGTCACCGATGACGTGGCCGTCCGCGCCGCCCAGGTCGTCGCCACCGTGCGCGAGGAGATCAGCCGATGACCGTCCTGTCCGGACGGGAGCTCGCGGCGGATATCCGCGCCGGGACCGCGGCCGCGGCGGCCGAGCTGGCGGCCGCGCACCGCCCGCCGCGGCTGACCGTGGTCACGGCCACGGACGACGAGGCGAGCGCCTGGTACGTCCGGTCGATCGCCGCCGCGGCAGGCAAGGCCGGGATCGGCTGCGAGGTCGAGGACCTCGGCCCGGGCGCCACCCCGGGGAGTCTCGGCGCCCAGCTGGCCGCGCTATCGGCGGACCCGACCGTGCACGGGATCATCCTGACCACCCCGCTGCCGGGCAGCGCGCGGCTGGCCGAGCTGGCGGCCGAGATCGACCCGGCCAAGGACGTGGACGGCGCCAACCCGGTGTCGCTCGGCCGCCTCATGACCGGCCTGCCGGCCTTCGCCCCAGCCACCGCCGAGGCGGTGCTCAGGCTGCTCGATCATCACCAGATCGACCTGGCCGGCCGGCACGCGGTGGTGGTCGGCCGTTCGGCCGTGGTCGGTAAGCCGGTGGCGCACCTGCTGCTGGACCGCAACGCCACGGTTACCATCTGCCATTCACGCACCCGGGACCTGGCCGCCATCACCAGGCAGGCCGACGTCCTCGTCGTCGCCGCGGGGCGGGCCGGGCTGATCGGCCCGGATCACGTGACCCCGGGCGCCACGGTCATCGACGTCGGCACCAACGCCACACCGGACGGCGGCCTGGCCGGCGACGTCGACCCGGGGGTGGCCGAGGTCGCGGGCGCGCTCAGCCCGGTGCCGGGCGGGGTCGGCCCGGTGACCACGGCGCTGCTGCTCCGCCACGTGACCGACGCCGCTCGCGGCACGCACTGACCAGCGGAGGTTACCCCGGGCTCGCTGCCAGCCCCGGGGGGCCGGGGTCCTGGCCGGCCTGCGGGCCGGGGTGCGGGACAGCGGCCTGGCCTCCGGCGGGGGCGGGCTCGGCCCTGGAGTCGTCGCCGGTCACGCCGAGCAGCTCCAGGAACGGGCCCACCCGGAGCCCCTCCTGCGCGGAGTGCCGGAACAGGCTGTCGTGGTTCACGCTGTACCGGGTGCGCCTGCCGGTCCGGGTCCGGGTGAGGTAACCGGCGGCCTCGAGGTCGGCCACGATGGCCTGGACCGTGCGGTCGGTGAGCCCGACGACGGCGCTGATGTCCCGGATCCGGGCGTCGGGGTTGCGGGCGATCTCCACCAGCACGTGCCCGTGCCCGGTCAGCAGGGTCCAGCTCCCGCTGCTGCTCGCCCTGGTCACCCATGCAACCTGATCTTATAAGCGTGAGATCACTTACGCTAGAAAAAAGACGTGAAATTTTCTTCGCCCTTGATATTGACAGCTGTGTGTCTCGGCGCGGATGCTGATGGTGCCGTCAGCGGGTTTACGCAGCGGTTAGTGTCCGCGCCCGTGGCCATGGGAGGTGACGGAGATGTCTGAACCCAGGTTCCCCGTCGAGATGGTCAACGGCGTTCCGATCGTGGCGGCGCCCGAGGAGATCGACATCACCAATGCCGACGAGCTGCGAGCGGCTGTGCTCCAGGCGGCATCCAGCGGGGACGGGACCTTCGTGGTCGACATGAGCCGCACGCGGTTCTGCGATTCGGCGGGGCTTCATGTGCTGGTGGACGCGCACAAACGTGCGCAGGGCGACGGCGGCCGGGTGCTGCTGGCCGTGTCCGGCCCGGCCGTGCTGCGCATCTTCCAGATCACCGGCGTGGACACCGTGCTCTCGCTCTTCCCGGGCGTGACGGAGGCTCTCGCGCACCTGGCGGCCGCCGAGGCGTCCGGGGCGGGGACCTAGCGCCGGGCTGACCATCGCGAGACCCAGCCGGGACCACATTGAGACGAGACCCGGCCGGGACCAGATTGAGATATGTCGGTCCTTGGGGTTCGTGGTACCCCGGTCTAATCTTTGGGTATCTAGGGGCTGGCGATGCGTCAGCACCCGCCTCCTGGCTGTGAACATCTGACTAAGCGTGAACACCTGAACAAGACAAGTGGGTGCGAAGGTTGACGATGCGACGCCTGTGGATGTCCGCTCTGCTGGCCCCGGCGCTGGCGCTGACGGTACCGGCCATGTTCCTGTCGGCACCGGCCGCCCTGGCCGCGCCGGCTGCTCCGGCGGCGCAGACAGCGCCTGCCGCGGCCGCCGCGCCTGCCGCGGCGCCGCAGACCCTGCAGCTGGGCATGCGGAACTCGGCGGTCCGGACGCTGCAGCGGCGGCTGGCCGCGCTGAAGTACTACCCGGGCGCGATCGACGGCCACTTCGGCACCAACACGCTGGAGGCCGTGTGGGCGTTCCAGCAGTCGCAGGGGCTGCCGGGCAAGGACTCCGTGAGCGCCGCGATGCAGCGGGCGCTAGCCCACCCGCGGGCGCCGCGGGTGCTCGACCGCGCCGCCGGGCCGAACCGGATCGAGGTCAACCTGCACACCGAGGTGCTCGTCCTGTACCGCAACAATAAGATCCAGCTGATCAGCCACGTCTCGTCCGGCGGCGGATACTACTTCTGCTCGCCCGGCGGGGGCTGCGGCTACGCCGTCACGCCGACCGGCCACTTCCACACCCTGTCGTTCTACCCGGGCTGGCTCTCGGTGCCGCTCGGGTACATGTACAACTCGGTGTTCTTCATCGGCACCGCGTTCGCGATCCACGGCGAGACCGACGTGCCGCTCGAGCCGGTCTCGCACGGCTGCGTCCGGATCCCGATGGACATCGCGGCCTTCTTCCACACACTGGTGAAGGTCCCGGGCGAGCCGGTCATCGTCAGCCACTGACCGCCGCCTAGGCCCCCGGAGCGGGCTCAGGCCCGTGCACGATGGCCAGTGAACGGGACAGCTCGACGCAGCCGACCCCGATCGCGATCACGGCCACGATCTGGATGGCGAGCCAGCCGCCGGTTCGCACGACCTCGCCGAAAACCGTCACCCCGTAGGAGATGCTGATCAGGGCGTCACCCAGGGTCAGCGGCGGCTGGACGGCGACCAGCGACCCGGCTTGGAGCCCGTTCTGCAGGAGGAACAGCGCGCCGACCCCGGCCGCGGCGGTCGCGTACAGCTGCCACGAGCCGAAGAAAGCCGCGGCCCCCTGGGAGAGCGCCGATACCGCGCTCTTCATCAGCGTCGCGGTCAGCGCGTAGCCGCAGGCCGCCGCGAGGCCGAGCGCCGCGGCGCGCGCGTTGCCCCGGGCCCGGACGCCCACGCTGATCACCACCGCCTCGAAAGCGCCGGTGACGATCAGCGCAGTGACCCACACCTTGGTGCTGGCCTGGTCCGACCCGCCCGACGGAGCGGCGGCCGCCAGCCCGGCGCCCAGGCTGACCGTGACCAGGCCCACCGCCCACCAGGTCTGCCGGGGCAGCCGCCGGTGATTCACCCAGCTAGCCACCAGCAGGGTGAAGGGCAGCTCGATGATGAAGATGGGCTGGACCAGCGCCACCGGGCCGGTGTCCAGCGCGATGGCCTGGCAGACCGCGGCGAGGACGACCATCCCGATGCCGGCCAGCCATATCTTGCGCCTGATCAGGTAGCTGAACAAGGACAGGTGCAAGGCGCGCTCCGGCGGCGCCGTGGCCGCAGCCTGCCGCTGCAAGACCGACGCCAGGCCGTTGAACAACGCCGTGAGCAGCGCGAACAAAACCGAGACCACCCGGGGCATCCTAGCCGCATGGCCGCCGGCCAGGAGGCGCGGGGGCGCGAACGCGCGCCGGGCGGCCGGAGATCGGGGTCAGCGCGGGCGGCAGCGATCGGGGTCAGCGCGGGCGGCCGACGTAGCTGCCGCGCTTGGCTACCGTGAAAATGAGGCCGGCGTCGCGGAGCAGCTGCAGGGCGTGCAGGACCGTGTCACGGCCGACGCCGTACTCAGCCTGGAGGGCCTTCACCGACGGCATTGGGCCCGTGTGCCACTGCCCGGCCTCGATCCGGCGGGTCAATATCGCCACTAGCTGCTGGTATGCCGGCTCGGGCATATCGTGCCGAACCACCTCAAGTGCGGTCACGAGGCAAACCTAGCAGACCTAAATCGACCAGGACATACATCTAGACTGGTCTGATCTGGTCTGATAAGGTGATCATGAATCCCAGAGGGGGGATTGACAGCCCCGGTACCTAGCTCCCACTCCCAGGTACCGGGGCTGTCCTCTGCCGGGAGACCGCAGCCGGGACGGGACGGGCCAACGGGACGGGCGAATGGGGCGGGCCAACGGGGCTACTGGTCCGGGACAACACGGAAGATGCGGAGCTGCAGGGCCAGGGTCGCGTAGTAGCCGACCAGGGCGGACAGCTCGACCAGGGCCCGCTCCCCCAGCGCGGCGACCGCCTCGGCGTACTGCGTGTCGTCCAGGTCGCCCGGGCCGGTCAGGGCGCGGGTGACCTGGTAGGCGACCCGCTCCTGCTCGTCGGCGAAGCCGGGATCGGCGCCGCCGCGCAGCGCTTCGATCTCCGGGCCGGTGAGCCCGGCGTCGTGGCCGATCAGCTCGTGCGCGGCCTGCTCGTAGGAGCTGTCCCAGGCCTGCGCCACGACCAGGATGGCCGTCTCGCGGACCCGCGGCGAGAGCTGGGTCCGGAACCTGATGGCCGCGCCGAGCTCCTGCAGCGCGTGCCCCACGTCGGGGGCGTACAGCATGGCGTTGAACGGCCCGGCCAGGCCGCCGGCGCCGGTGGCGAGCTGGACCGCGCGCGGCCCCTGGCCGCGGGGGCCGCTGAGGATCTGCCGGTACAGGTCCACTTGTTCTGGTGTCATCTCTTCGGACGACAGGGCAGCAAGACGCATCAGACTCTCCTACGCAACAGGCGAGCGGCGGATTCGGGAGTTCCCGGCCTGGGCGACGGCGGTGACGGCCGCCGCGGCCAGGATGATCAGCGCGATCACCAGGGGATAGACGATATGGACGTGCAGGACGAGCACGGCGCCGACCAGCGCGCCGAGGAACATCGCGGCCACCGAAATCAGCCGGCGGGCCGCGTGGGTCCCGGCCGCGCCCGCGAGCGGGCTGTCCGCGGCGATGCCGGTGATGGTGAGGGTCAGCACGGTGGTGGTCAGGTCCGGGACGGCGAGCTTGCGGGCGGTCGCGTTCTGCGCACCCATGGTGAGCGAGAGCGCCACGATCAGCGCGTAGCGCAGGCCGGTCGGCAACGGGCTGGGGCTCAGCGCCGTCATGGTCACCGTCTCGGCCACGATCACCGCCTCGATCCCCGCCGTGACGCCGAGCAGGAGCTCGCGACGGCCGGCCAGGGACCGGCCGAGCCGGCCCGTGGCCAGCGCGCCGAGGGCGAAGCAGCCCACCGCGGCGACCGAGGCGGTCGCGGAGAACCCGTGCACGCCGGCCAGCGCGAATGCGAAAAAGACTACGTTTCCGGTCATATTAGCCACGAATACGTGCCCGAGGAGCAGGTAGCTGAAGGAATCGACCAGCCCGGTGACCGCGGTCAGCGCGACCAGCAGCGGCGGCAGGAGGCCGTCGTTACCGTCCCGGGGCGGCGCGACCGTCTGCCTGGCCTCGGCCAGGAAGGTACTCATCCACGGGTAGCTGCCCACAAATCCCGATCATGCACCACGGACCGTTCGGTATGAATGATTGTTCCCGATCCGAGGTTAGGCGGTGGACTGGTTGCGGCGGGCGAGGGTGTCGACGGTGACGGCGGCGAGCAGGACGATCGCGGTCCAGATGTACTGCGGGGCGGCGCCCAGGCCGAGCAGCTCCAGGCCGTTGTAGATCACGGCGACGATGACCCCGCCGAGGACCGCGCCCAGCATCTTGCCGCGGCCGCCGAACAGGCTGGTGCCGCCGATGACCGCGGCGGCGACGGCGTACAGGACGTTGTTGCCGCCCGGGACGCCGGTGGAGATCGAGCCGAGGTAGGAGGTGTAGACGATGCCCATGATGCCCGCGGTCAGACCGCACAGCGTGAACGCGATGACCCGGATCCGGGTGAGGTTGATGCCGGCTCGCCGGGCCGCCTCGGCGTTGCCGCCGATGGCGTAGATGTACCGGCCGAACCGGGTGCGGCTGAGCAGGAAGCTCCAGGCCACCACCACGACCAGGACCACCAGCACCACCCACGGCACGCCGCGCACCACGGTGACGCCGACACCCCGGTTGGTGTTACCGATGAGCACCACCACCACGCCCGCGACCGCCATCGCGGCGATCTTCAGCAGGGTGACGCTCAGCGGCGGCGCGGTGAGATTGCTCGCCCGCCTGCGGCTGTCGCGCACGAGGAAGGTCACGCTGGCCAGCACCACGGCCACCGCCGTGACGATCCAGCTGGCCAGCGGGCTGAGGGCGCCGCCCTCGATGTCGGACAGGACGTTGTTGTACAGCCGGATGCTCCCGCCGCCGTTGGGGGCGGCCGACTGCATGACCTCCAGCAGCAAGCCGAGCGCCAGCAGCTGACCGGCCAGCGTGACCACGAAGGACGGCAACCGGAGCCGGGTGACGATCACGCCCTCGAGCCCGCTGAACAGCGCGGGGACGGCCAGGCCGACCAGCACCGCCAGCGGCCACGGGGCGGGATTGGGCGGCAGCAGCAGCCAGCACGTGAACACCGCGCCGAGGGCCGAGGTGTAGCCGATCGACAGGTCGATCTCACCGAGCAGCAGGACGAAGACCTCGGCCATGCCCAGCAGCACGATCCAGGCGGCCTGCGTGATCAGGTTGACCAGGTTGCCGGCGGACAGGAACAGGGAATTGCGGACCTGGAAATAGACGACGATGGCGATCAGGCCGAGGATGACCGGCAGGGCGCCGCTCTCACCGCTGCGAACGCGGGCGATCCAGATCTTGACGTACTCGCCCAGCGAATCCGCGATGACCTCGGGGGCGGCGAGGGCGGCCCCGGACGTGATCTCGTCGGCTTCGGCGGCCTCGTCTGGCCCGTGGACCTCAGTGCTCACTGGAGCTCCCTGATGACTGCTCGGCCGGAACATCGGCGAACCGGTTGGAGGTGCCGGTGGTCATGAAGTCGACGATTGACTCGGCGTCGAATTGCGACGCCGAGCCGACGGCGACCAGCTGGCCCAGGCGCAAGACGGCGATCCGGTCCGCGACCGACTGGACGTCGTTCAGGTTGTGCGAGATGACGATTACCGCGATGTTCTGGCTTTTCAGCCGTTTGATCAGGTCGAGCACGACGCGTGTCTGGGTCACGCCCAGGGCCGCGGTCGGCTCGTCCAGGATCACGAGTTTCGCCTGGCGCATCACGGCCCGGGCGACCGCGACCGCCTGGCGCTGCCCGCCGGACAGCGAGCCCACCGGCTGGCGGACCGAGCGGACCGTGACCACCGACAGGTCGGCCAGCGTCTGCTTGGCGGTTTTCTCCATCCCGATCTCGTCCAGCACAAAGTGCTTGACCGGCTCGCGGCCGAGGAACATGTTCTGCACGATGTCCAGGTTGTCGGCCAGCGCCAGGTCCTGGTAGACGGTGGCGATGCCGAGATCGCTGGCGTCCTTCGGGCTGTGCAGGTGGACCTGGCGGCCCTGCCAGAGGAGCTCGACCGCCATCCGGCTGGTAGATGCCGGAGATGGTCTTGATCAGCGTGCTCTTGCCCGCCCCGTTATCCCCGACGATGGCCGTCACCTGAGCGGTGGGGATGTCCAGGGTGATATGGGTCAGCACGCGCACCGGGCCGAAGCTCTTGCCGATATCGACCAGGCGCAGCAGCACCTGGTCGCCATCGCCGGCCGCGGTGCCGGGAGCCTGGTCGAAGGCGGATTCGGTCCGCTCGGCGGTGACCTCGGCCTGGACCGCGGCGGCCTCGGCTTGGACCGCGGCGACCTCGGCGTGGACGACGGCCTCCTCCGAGGGACGTGCCTCGCCAGCGGGCCGTGGGTCACCAGCGGGCGTGCCGCCGCCGGCGGGGTCCTGCGTGTTATCTGGGCTGTCCATGGTGTCTGTCACGTCCGTGGCGGGTCACGTCGAAGTCGGGCGAGGACGCCCGGCCCGCGTCTGCGGGCCGGGCGCTTTCACGCTCGGTGTCACCACCGGGCGCGCCTCCTTACATTCAATCAGCCGGGGCTCGTTACGACGAGATTCCGGCGGCCGTGCAATCGGCGGCGTACTGGCCGACGCACAGCTGCGAGGCCTTGACGAAGTTGTCCGCGATGACGGTCGAATTCATGTTGGTCGTGGTGACCCACTCAGGAGTGCCAAGCACCGACGGCACCGGGGTGTTGGTCTTGGTGTCGGTGACCGAGCCATTCACCAGGGCGGCCGGCGGGGTCTTGCCCGCGCGCATGAACATGGCCAGCGCGACGGCCGCCTGGGCCTCGATGTAGATCGGCTTGTAAACGGTGCCGCACTGGTAGCCGGACAGGATGTTCTGCAGCCCGATCAGGGTCGCGTCCTGGCCGGTGACCGGGAAGGTCTTGGCCTTGACGCCCACCCGCTGCAGGTAGGTGATGATCGGGGCGGCGTTCTCATCGTTCGGCGTGAGAACGGAGTTGATGTTCTTGTGGGCGGTGAACGCCTGCTGGAATTCGCTCTCCGCGACCGTCGGGGTCCAGGTCCCGGCGGGCTCGCCGACGTTCACGTACTTCCCGCTCGTGAAGAAGGGGTTGAGCACCGCGAGGTAACCCTGGGCGAACAGGGTGGCGTTGTTGTCGGTCGGGTCGCCCTTCATGACCAGCACGTTCGGCTTGGTGACGCCCCAGGCGGCGGCGCAGGCGGTGAAGCCCTGGCCGATCTTCGTGCCGACGAGGACGTTGTTGAAGCTGACGTAGTAGGCTCGGCTGCCGCCCAGGGTCAGGCGGTCATAGTCGATGACCTGGGCCCCGTGGGCCTTCGCATAGGTCTCGATCTGCGCGCCGACGCCGGAGTCCAGCGGGTCCATGATCAGGATGCTGGCCCCCTTGGTGATAGCCGCCTGCGCGTCGGACAAGCTCGGTGGCGTCACTGCCCTGGGCGTTCTGCACGGTGAACTGCGAGGACGACAGGCCGGCGTCGGTCAGGGCCTGCGTCAGGTACGGCGCGTCGAATTCGGTGTACCGGGCCGAGGAAACGGTGTCCGGGAGGATAACGGCCACGTTGCCCTTGCCCGCGGCGGCCAGCGGCTTCAGCGTCGACATGGCCGAGAAGTCGCGGGTCAGCTGGACAAGGGAAATCGTCACCGACGTCGTGCTGCTCGAGGCACTCGCTGAGGTAGTGCTGCTAGTGCTACTACTGCTGCTGCTACTACAGGCCGCAGCGGCAAGGCACAAGGCCACCGGCAGTGCTACTGCCACCGCGCCTTTCCTGGCCAGCTGAATCATTTAAACCACCTCGCGTGATAAAGGAACGGCCACATCCAGGCATGTGGTACTTCCGTCCAGCCTGGTGAACGTCGCGGCCTTGGGTCTTGACTACGACCCTAGAGCGCCGGGAATTAACGAACCCTTAACATCGCCGCTACCCCGTGAAGATTTTGTGAACAGAGATCATCTCGTGCTCATCTTGATTCGCGTTCGTCACACGGGCGTTATAAATCAGGAATTTATTCGGCGGTCAGCCGGTATCCGGCTCGCGGCTGAGTGAGGATGAGCGGCGCGCTCTCCTCCGCCTCGAGCTTGGCGCGCAGCCGGCGCACGTACACGCGCAGGTACTCGGTCTCGGTCTCGTAGCCGTGACCCCAGACCCGGCGCAGCAGGTGAGCGTGCGTGAGCAGCTTGCCCCGGTTGACGGCGAGCTCACGCAGCAAGGCGAATTCGGTCGGGGTCAGGTGCACCGGCTGCCCGTTGCGCCGGACCTGCTGCAGGGCCAGGTCGATGACGATGTCACCCACCACGATGACCGGCGGCGCCTGCGGCTCGGCGGGCGCGGCCGGGCGGGTCCGGCGCAGCGTCGCGGCGATCCGGGCCAGCAGTTCCTCGATGCTGAACGGCTTGGTCAGGTAGTCGTCCGCGCCCATGTGCAGCGCGGTCACCTTGTCCCGCTCGCCGCCGCGGGCCGAGACCACGATGATGGCGACCGGCGAGCGTTCCCGGATCTGCCGGCACAGCTCGAAGCCGTCCGCCTCGGGCAGCATCAGGTCCAGCAGCACGATGTCCGGGTTTTCGGTTTCGAGCAGCTGCAGGGCGCGCATCCCGTCCACCGAGACGACGGTGTCGAAACCGCGCACGGCGAGGTTGGACCGGATCAGGTCGACGATGTTGGGATCGTCCTCCACCACCAGGGCGCAGGTCCTGCGCGCATCCTCAGTCGTCGTCACCGTCACGGTCCCTTCCTCTGGCGGCCGGCCGGCTCGCGTCGACCTCGCCCTCGACGGGCAGGCAGATGCGGAAACAGGTGCCCTCGGGCCTCGGGGCCAGCCCGATACGGCCGCCGTGGGCCTGCACGATCCCCTTCGCGATGGACAGGCCGAGGCCCGCGCCCGCGCTCTTGCGGTGGCCGTTCCCGTGACCCGGGATCGGCCCGGGCCCGAGGCCGCGGGCGGGCTCAAAGGGCGCGGCCGCCAGGTCCGGCGGCATGCCGATGCCGTCGTCCAGCACGCTGATCACCACCTCGGCGTCACGGTGGGCGGCGGTCACGCGCACCCGGGTGCCGGGCGGGTTGTGACCGAACGCGTTGTTCAGCAGGTTCACGAAGACCTGCTCCATCCGGTCGTGGTCGGCCCACACCACGGGCAGGCTGGGATCACAGCTCAGTTCGACCGATGCGGCGCTGGCCGGCGGGAGGCAGGCGATCGCGGCCTCGACGACCAGCCGGATGTCGCACCAGTCCGCCTGCAGGCGCATGATGCCCGATTCGATCGCGGAGAAGTCGAGCAGGTCATCGACCAGGCGGCCGAGGCGAGCCGACTCGGCCGCGATCCGGTCCAGGAAACGCTGCTGGGAATCGCGGTCCCAGGTCACGTCGGGCTGCATCAGGCTGGACGCATAGCCCCTGATGGCCGTCAGCGGCGTGCGCAGCTCGTGGCTCAGCCGGGACAGGAACCCGCGCTGGAGCTCCCGGGACCGGCGCAGGGCGGACGCCTCCTGATGGGCATGACCGGCCTCCTCACGCTCGAGCGCCAGCCGGAGCGAATGCGCGGCGTCCTCCAGCAGCGCCGTCTCCTCCTTGGTCGGCGGCACCCGCCGCCAGCTGGCCAGCAGTACCGTGGGGCCGCCGGCCGCCGCGAAGGCCACGGCCCGCACGCGGTGCCTGCGGCTGCTTTCCAGCTGCCTGGCCACCCCGTCGGGGAGGGTGCTGGCCAGCGCGGTTTCGGCGATCTCCCGCATGGCCGGGCTGACCGACGACCAGTCGGTGCTGAGCGGGCCGGCGAAGGCGCGCCACTGGGGCGGCTGGCGGGCCGGCTGGGTAATCAGCGCGACCTCGTGCGCCTGCAGGCCGCGGCGCAGCGACTGGACCGCCATGGCGAGCCCCTCGTCGACCGGGACCGGCCCAGCGAGCGTCTCCAGCATCTCCCGGATCGTCTCCAGCACCCGGTTCCTCGTGGTCACCTGGTCCAGCAGCCGGTCCCGCTCGATAGCGCTGGCGGCATACCCCGCGTAGACGTTGACGAGGGCGAGCTCGTCACCGGCCGGCGCGCCGAGCTGCGCGCGGAACACCGTGATCACGCCGGACAGCCCGCTGGGCCCGAGTACCGGGACCGACCACGAGCTGGCCACGTTCGCCGTCTTGGCCAGGGCGCGGAAGCTGCCCCGCGTCGAGCCGGCCCACAGATTGTCGGCGATGACCGGGCGCTCGTCGGCCGCGGCCTGGCCCACCGGGCCGCCGGCCGGCCGAACGGCAGCCTGCCCCACGGGTCGAGCTGCCCGGGCTGGAAGCCGAGCGACGCGGCGCAGTACAGGGTCTTGTCGGAGACCAGGTGGATGCACAGCCGCTCGCTGCCGAGGGCAGAGCCGAGCGCGGACAAGATCAGCGGAAGGCTCGACGACGGGTCGGCCGAGACCAGGCGGTCGGTGAGCCCGTGCAGCCGGGTGAGCTGCTGGTGGGCGGAGGCGTCGACCTGCTGGCCGGAGATCAGCGCGACGACATCGTCGGGGTGCGCGTCGGCCGTGCGCAGATCGCCGACAATCCGGCCCTGCCGGAGCACCACGATGCGGTCGGCGAGCCGGAACATCTGGTCGATGTCGTGGCAGGCCAGCAGGATCGTGGTGCCCTGCCGCTTCAGCCCCATGATCAGCTCTTCGACCTGGGCCGCTTCCTTCACGCCGAGCGAGGCGGTGGGCTCGTCCAGGGCCAGCAGGCGGGGCTTGCGGCCCATGGCCCGGGCAACCGCCACCAGCTGGCGCTGCCCGCCGGACAGCGAGAGGACGTTGCGGGTGGTGTCGCTGAGCGGGATGCGCAGCGAGGCCAGCAGCGATGCGGCCTCCATGTGGAAACGGGTTTCCGACATCAGCAGCCTGGGCCGTTCCCGGCCGAGCATGATGTTGGCCGCCACATCCAGGTTGTCGCACAACGCCAGGTCCTGCCAGACCACCGCGATCCCGTACTTGGTCGCCACCGCCTGGTCGGCCTGGCACGCGCCGGCCCGCGAGGAAGACCTCGCCGCTGGCCGGCGTCACGTCCCCGGCGATGCAGCGGACCAGGGTGGTCTTGCCCGCGCCGTTCTCGCCGGCCAGCGCCACGAGTTCGCCGGACCGCACGCTCAGGTCGACGTCCTCCAGGGCCCGCAGCCGGCCGTAGCTGACGCTCAGCCCGGAGACGGTCAGCAGCGGCGCGTCCTGCTCGCCGACGCCGGCCGGAGCGACGGTGGCCAGGCTGACCCGGCCGGCCCGGGCGGGGCCGGGCCGGGCGGGGCCGCCTGGACCGTGGCCAGGGCGCCGGTCATACGGTCAGTGTGCGGCCTCAGTCGCGCGGTCGGCCACACGGCTGCGCCACCACGTCGACCTGACCGGGTACTTTCACGGGTCTCATTGTGGCAGCAACGGGACGAAGGACCCAACTCGGCGCCGGGCGGCGCGGCGTCCGGGTGGGCGGCGTGCGGGAGGGGAGGGCGCTGGAACCACGGTCCGTTCGGGTAAATGATCGTTGTTCGCTCATGCGGGAAGAAAAGGAGAAAGCTGTGCTTGTCGCGTTTTCTGTGACGCCGCTCGGGGTCGGCGAGGGGGTCGGCGAAGTGGTGGCCGAGGCGGTCCGGGTGGTGCGGGACAGCGGGCTGCCGAACCGGACCGACGCCATGTTCACCACCATCGAGGGCGACTGGGACGAGGCCATGGACGTGGTCAGGCGGGCGGTCGAGGCGGTCCAGGCCCGGGCGCCGCGGGTCAGCCTGGTGCTCAAGGCCGACCTGCGGCCGGGCGTGACCGGGGCGCTCACGGCCAAGGTGGAGACGGTGGAGCGCTACCTGGCGGGGTGATCGCGCGGCGGCGGGCGGCGGGACGCAGCTGGCCGGTCAGGGCACGCCGAGCAGGCGCAGCACCGCCGTGACGGCCGCGGCGGTCAGCACGATGACCAGGAACGGCGCCTTGCGCCAGGCCAGCACGCCGCCGGCCAGCACCCCGGCCGGGCGGGCGTAGCCGGCGAAGCCGTGGCCTTTGGTCAGGGCGGTCGTGGCGACCAGCGCGGCCAGCATGACGACGGCGCCGGCGGCGAGCAGCTGCTCGGCCCGGGGCGGGAAGGTGATCCGCTGGCGCAGCACGCGGCCGGACAGGCGGCAGGCGTAGGTGCCGGCCGACAGCACGCAGATGCCGGCCACGACCAGGGTGCTATCCGTCATCGGTCCCCCGGTTGCGGAGCGTCAGGGTCACCGCGGCCAGGGCCAGCAGGACGGGCAGGCCCGCGGGCAGGAACGGCGCGGCGGCCAGCGCGATGGCGGCGCCCGCCAGCGCGGCCCGCAAGCTCACCCGGTCGCGCAGCGCGGGGAAGATCAGGGCCAGGATGACGGCCGGGAACATGGCGTCCAGGCCGAACGCGCTGGTGTTATGGACAAAGCTGCCGGCCAGCGCGCCCAGGACCGCGCCGCTGGGCCAGCCGATCAGGACGCCGAGGCCGCACGCCCAGTAGGCGGCGCGCTGGCGGGTGATGTCGTCCTGGGCCAGGGCGAACACCACGCTCTCGTCGACCATCACATGGGTGCCGAGCAGCCGCCGCCAGCTCGTCCCGGTGATATCAGGCAGGGCCAGGCTGTACGGCACGTGGCGGGCGTTGACCAGCAGGCCGGCCAGGGCCGCCGCGATGGGGTTGCCGCCCGCCGCGACGATCCCGACGAACAGGATCTCGGACGCGCCGGCCAGCACGAGCACGCTCAGCAGGGCGGGGACCCACAGCGGCAGCCCGGACGCGACGGCGATGGCGCCGTAGGACAGGCCGATGAACCAGACGGCCAGGCAGGTGAGGGCGATGTCGCGGCGAAGGCCGCCGGTTAGAGTTCTATATATCGAACCCATGGAGTTTATTATGAACAGGGAACCTGCTGTTCGTCAAAGCGAACAGTCAGCTCATATACCGAACCCATCGGCGGGCGGAGCGCTGGCTGCGGTGCCCGCCGCGGTGCCGGGCGGGGCGCCGGGTGCGGTGCCCGCCGCGGTCCCGGGCGGGGCGCCGCTGGAACTCATCGCCGCCTCGCTGCGCCGGGAACGCCGCCGGACCGGGCTGTCGCTGACCGAGGTCGCCCGGCGGGCCGGCCTCGCCAAGTCCACCCTCTCCCAGCTGGAGTCGGGCGCAGGCAACCCGAGCCTGGAGACGCTGTGGGCCATCTGCGTCGCGCTGGACGTGCCGTTCTCCCGGCTGCTGGACCCGCCGCGGCCGCAGGTCCAGGTGATCCGGGCCGACGAGGGGCCGACGGTGGCCGCAGCGCATGCTGACTACCAGGCCACGCTGCTGGCGGCGTGCCCGCCGGGGGCCCGGCGGGACGTGTACCGGATTGCGGCCGAGCCGGGGCCCGCGCGCGCGTCCGACCCGCACATGCCCGGGGTGCTGGAGCACGTGCTGCTCAGCGCGGGCCGGGCACTGGTCGGTGTGGCCGGCGAGCCGGTCCAGCTCGGCCCGGGCGACTACATCTGCTACCCGGGCGACATCCCGCACGTGTTCGAGGCGCTCGAGCCGGGCACCCTGGCGGTGCTGGTCTCAGAGCACACCTGACGGCCGCCCTGGCCGCCGCGGGTTCATGATCATGGGCAGTTTTCGGCCGGTCCCATGCGGTTCTGGTCACCTGGGGGTGGGCCGTTCTGCCAGTTCTAACTGGTACATCGGCCCATCCATCATGTCCGGCTCGGGCCCATCCCGGGTACCGTCATGAAACGGGGTCGGTGGGCACCTGCTCGATGAGCGCGGTCAGGCCGGCCTCGTCGATCAGGTCGGCGGGGCGCACGGTCACCCCGTCCGCCACGTAATGGAAGGCGGCCCGCACGCTGGTCACGGGTACCTCGGCCAGCGCCGCCCAGGCGAGGCGGTACGCAGCGAGCTGGACTGAGACCACGTGCCGTTCGGCGGCTGACGCGGGCGGGCGGCCAGTCTTCCAGTCGACCACGTCGTAGCCGCCGTCGGGCGAGTCGGCGAACACCGCATCGATGCGGCCGCGGACCAGCCGGTCGCCGACCAGCGTCTCGAACGGCACCTCGACCGCCTGCGGCCACCGGTCGGCCCACTCGCTGTGCTCGAACCGGGCGCGGAGCTGGCTGAGGTCCTCGCCGCGGGCCGGGTCGTCGGCGTCCGGCTCGAACAGGTCGGCGTCGTCGATGAGCCGCTGCTGGCCGTAGCGCTGCTCCAGCCACTGATGGAAGGCGGTGCCCTTACGGGCCTGCCGGGCCGGCGGCCGGGGCATCGGCCGGCGGACCTGCCGGGCCAGCTCGGCCGGGTCGCGGGCCAGCGCCACCAGCGCGGACACCGAGAGCCGGGCGGGAAGCTGGACGGGGATGGCAGCGCCGTCGGCCCGGCGCTGCGCCCGCTCGGCCAGCAGCAGCCCGGCGTCCCGGCGCCACGCCTCGACCAGCGCGCGGTCCTCGGGCCCCAGGGCATCCAGGGCGGGCGCCGCGGCCAACTCCGGGACGGGCGCCGCGGCCGACTCCAGGGCGGACTCCACCAGGGCGGCGGCCTCGCGGACCGCCTCGTAGTGGCGTCCGGCCGGGGTAGCGGGCCAGTCGGCCTCGTCCACCGACGCGAGCAGCGGATTCTCCGCGTCCGGGGGCGGCGCGGGGGCCCAGTGATGAACCTGCGCCACGGCGGACGAGCGCACTTCGGCCAGGAACGGCGACGGGCCGAGGGGCGAGGTCCCGGTCTCCCCCCACCAGTAGCCCGAGCACGCCAGCCAGAACGCCGCCCGGGTGGCCGCGACATACATCAGGCGGCGCTCCTCAGCCAGGTCCCGCGCCGCGCATTGCTGGGTGAACTCCTCCAGGGAGCCGCCGTCCAGCCCGCGCAGCACGGGCAGGTCCCCCGCGTCGCCCCGCAGGCCGAACGGGATCAGGCGCGGGTTGTCCGTCCACCGGGTCGAGACCCTGGGCTTGGCGGGAAAGACCTGGGACCGCTCCCCCAGGGCCAGGCCCGGGACGAACACCGCTGGCCACTGCAGGCCCTTGGCCGCGTGCACGGTGAGCAGCTTGACCGAGTCCGACTCCCCTACCCGCCCGGTCTCCAGCCCGAACTCCTCCTGCTGGGCGGCGGTCAGGTAGGCCAGGAACGCGCCGAGGGTCGGCTCGGCGCCCTCGCCGGTGAACGCGTCGGCCACGTCGATGAAGGCGTCCAGGTCGGCGCGGGCCGCGACCGGATCGGCGCCGGGCCGCGCGGCGACCTCGATATCCAGGCCGAGCATGCGCTCGGCCTCGGCGGCCACGTCGGCGAGCGGCCGGCCGACGTGGCCGCGCAGCCGCCGCAGCTCGCTGGCCAGGGCGTGCATGCGGGCGTACCCGGTCGGCGAGTAGGCGCCGGGGTCGCCCAGGTCATCCAGCGCCTCGACCAGGCTGCCGGATTCCGCGGTCAGGTCGGTAACGGCCTCGGCCAGCGCGTCGTGCTCATCCTGCTCGCCGTGCTCGTCGTGCGTGCCGTGCTCGTCGTGCTCATGGCGGGAACCCGGGGCGGGGCCGGCCCGCCGGGGTTGGCCCGGGCCTGCGGCCTGCCGTCGCCTTCGCCGCGGGCCAGAGCGCGGGCGCGGCGGCCGAGGGCGACCAGGTCGCGCGGCCCGATCCGCCAGCGCGGGCCGGTGAGCAGGCGGGCCAGCGCATCCGACGCGCCCGCGTCGTGCAGCACCCGCAGCGTGGCCACCACGTCCGCCACCTCGGGCACCGCGAGCAGGCCGCCCAGCCCGACCACTTCCACCGGGACGCCGCGGTCCTCGATGGCCCGCCGCAGCGGCACGAACTGGGACCGCTTGCGGCACAGCACCGCGATGTCGGACGGCCGGACGCCGGCCTGGCGCCCGTCCGGCCACGGCTGCCCGTCTGGTGCGCAGCCCGGGTCGAGGGCCAGCAGGCCCGCGATCTGCCCGGCCACCCATCCGGCCTCGTCGGTGACCGTGTCGAGCAAGGCGCACGCCACCGCCCCCCGCTCGCCGCGGTCCGGCGCGGACACCAGCCGGGGCACGTCGGGCGCCTCGTAGCGCAGTTCCTCCTGGACGACCGCGGCGGCGTCGAGGACCCGCCCGGCGTTCCGGAAGCTGGTCGACAGCAGCAGCACCGGCGCCGGGCCGGTCGGCGCGGAGGCTCCGAACGGCCGCATCCGCGCCACCACCGGGAAGTCGGCGGTGAACCGCCGCAGGTTCCCCGCGCTCGCGCCGCGCCAGCCGTAGATGGACTGGCACGGGTCGCCGACCGCGGTGACCGGGTGCCCGCCGCCGAACAGCGATCGCAGCAGCACCAGCTGGGCGTGGCTGGTGTCCTGGTATTCGTCCAGCAGGACCACCTGGTAGCGGGCCCGCTCGGCCGCACCGACCTCTGGGTGCGCGGCCGCGATCCGCGCCGCCAGCGCGACCTGATCGCCGTGGTCGAGGACCTCGCGGGCCGCCTTGGCCGCAACGTACCGCTCGACGAGCGGGAGCAGCTGCTCGCGGGCACCCTGGGTGTCCATTATCTTCCGAACGGTCCCGGGTATCCGCCCGGGCAGCGCATCGCGCTCCGCGGTGAGCCAGCGGCCGACGGCGGCGACGTCAGCGGCCTCCCGCAGGTGCTCGGACAGGTCGCCGGCCAGCTCGAGCACGGCCGCGGTCACGGTCTGCGGCGTCCAGATGATCTCGTCCATGGGCCCGTCGTAGGACGCCACGATCCGGGCCGCGAGCTGCCAGGACAGCGCGGGCGTGATCAGCCGCATGGACGGCTCGAGCCCCTCCCGCAGGGCGTTGTCGCCGACCAGCCGCCCGGCGTAGGCGTGGTAGGTGCCGATCACCGGGTCGCCGCCGAACGGGTCCTCGGCGTCGGTGCCGGCCGGCCTGGGCTCGCCGGGTGCGTCAGTGTCGCCCAGGCCCGCGCGGCGCAGTCGCTCCAGCCGGGAGCGCACCCGGTCGGCGAACTCGGCCGCCGCCTTGCGGGTGAAGGTGAGGCCGAGAACCCGGTCCGGGCGGACCATCCCGTTGGCGACCAGCCAGACCAGCCGGGCCGCCATCGTCTCGCTCTTGCCCGAGCCCGCGCCGGCCACCACCGCGAGCGGCCCCAGCGGCGCGGCGATCACCGCCGCCTGCTCCGGGGTCGGCTCAGGCACCTGCAGCAGCCGAGCCAGCTGCGCCGGGCTGTAGCGATGCGTGCTCACAGGAGCATTCCAGCAGAGACCACCGACATTTGGGAGCCAGTTGGGATCCCAGCCGGTCCCGCGGCCGCAGCCCTAGGTCCTATAGCACGCTGGCCTAATCACCCTGGCCGGGTGAGGCGGGAGAGCCTGCCGATGCATCACGATCTCGACGTAGAGATCTTAGCCTCGTCAGAAATAAGGGAAAAGATGCACCTCGCCGCTTCTTCTTACTCGTATCCGCTGCTCGGCGCGTTCTGGACGATCTTCGAGATCTTCCTGTGGATCCTGTGGTTCTGGGTCCTGATCTATGTCTTCATCGATATCTTCCGCAGCCGTGACCTGTCGGGTGTGGCCAAGGCGCTGTGGTTCTTGTTCGTGCTGTTCATCCCGCTGATCGGGGTCCTGGTCTACCTGATCGCCCGCGGCGACAAGATGCACCAGCATGCCGAGCAGGAGGCACAGCAGCAGGACCAGGCGTTCCGCTCCTATGTCCAGGACGCCGCGGGCTCGGGGAACACTGCCGACCAGCTGGCCAAGCTCGCTGACCTGCGCGATCGCGGGGTCATCACGGCCGACGAGTTCGAGCGCGAGAAGGCCAAGGTCCTGGCCTGAGCGCCGCGGGGTTCCCTCATCAGTGCTAGCGGGTCTGGTGTCGCCCTTCAGCTGAGCCGCGTGGCTCGAAGCTGAAGGGCCGCCAGCTCTCTTCGACGCGGCCCGGCTCTTGGCCGCTGCTGGCGGCAAATCACCCGCCATGGATGAACCGGAGGCCGGGACGGCCGGGCAGTGTGGGGCCTGGGGAAAGCAACCGGCCGCCCTAGGCTGCGGGAGGACCTGATGAAGGCCGTGACAGTGGTGCCGGGCACGGCCGGGTCGGTGCGGCTGGACGAGGTACCGGAACCGGACGTCAGCCAGGGTTCCGTGCTGGTCGAGGCGCTGGCCACCGGGGTCTGCGGCACCGACGCGGAAATCGCCGGCGGCGGCTACGGCTGGGCGCCCCCGGGGCGGGACCGGCTGATCCTGGGGCACGAATCGCTGGGCCGGGTCATCGACCCGGGCCCGAGCGGCTTCACGGTCGGCGAGCACGTGGTGGGCGTCGTCCGCCGGCCCGATCCGGCGCCCTGCCCGAACTGCGCGGTCGGTGAATGGGACATGTGCTCCAACGGGGGTTACACCGAGCGCGGGATCAAGCAGGCTGACGGCTTCATGGCCGAACGCTGGCGGATCGAGCCCGACTACGCGGTCCGGGTGGACAAGAACCTGGGGACGCTCGGGGTACTGCTCGAGCCGACGACCGTCGTGGCCAAGGCGTGGGAGCATATCGCCGCCATCGGCCGGCGGACGTTCTGGGATCCGGAAACGGTCCTGGTCATAGGGGCCGGGCCCATCGGGCTGCTGGCGGCCCTGATCGCCGTGCAGCACGGCGCTGACACTCATGTCCTGGACCGGGCCACCTCGGGCCCGAAGCCAGCCCTGGTCAGGCAGCTGGGCGCCAGCTATCACACCGGCGCCCTGGCCGATCTGGGTCTGCGTCCCGACATCGTGGTGGAGTGCACCGGCGTGATCCAGCTGGTCCGCCAGGCCCTGCAGATCGCCTCGCCGGGCTGCATCCTCTGCCTGACCGGCGTCAGCTCGCCGGGCGCCCCCGGCGCGGTATCGGCGCCCGGGCTGGACCAAGTATCGGCCGCGGCCCTGGCCACCGAGATCGTGCTGAAGAACATCGCCGCCTTCGGCTCGGTGAACGCCAACCGGCGGCACTACTACCGGGCCGCGAAGGTGCTGGCCGCCGCCGACCCGGCCTGGCTGGAGCAGCTGGTAACCCGGCGGCTCCGCCCGGATGACGCCGCCGCCGCGCTGGCCCGCACGCCGGAGGACATCAAGGTCGTCATCGAGTTCGCGCAACCGTGACCGGCCGCCGGCCCGGGCCATCCTGCGGCCCCGCGGCCGGCCACGCCGGACCGGTCACGGCGTCACCTGCTCGCCTTCGGGGTTGACCGGGCAGCAGGAGGCGACCGGGCAGGTGCGGCAGCCGGGGTTGACCCGGGCCCGGAAGACCGGCCCGGCCATGCCCGCCGCGACGGTCTCCACCAGGTCCTTGGCCCAGGCCGGCTCCGGGTCCTCGGCCAGCGCGCCCTGCCGCTGCACCCTGGCCCGGGCGGTCAGGGCCGCCTTGCCCACCTGGACGAGCTCCGCGCCGCCCGGCTCAGACAGGCCGAACTGCTCGAACGCGCCGATCAGCACGGCCAGCTGGTACACGCCCAGCTGCGGATGCCGGTCGAGCTCATCCTCGCGGGGCGCGCTGGCCCCGGTCTTCAGGTCGACGACCACCGCGCGGCCCTGGTCGTCGGACTCCAGCCGGTCGACCCGGCCGGTGATCTCCACCTGGCCGATCCGGACCTTGAGGGCCTGCTCCACCGCGACGAGGTCACGCGGGTTGGCGGCATGCCAGTCGAGGAACTTGCGGACCATGCGCTCGGCCAGGGACCGCTGCTTGGCGTTGTACCAGGTGCTGCCGAAGTCCAGGTGGTGCCAGATCTCGTCGATCCGGTCCGCCACCTCCTGCTCGGTCGCGCCGGAGGCGGCCAGCACGGCCGCGGCGTGAATGACCGTGCCCAGGTGGCGCAGGACATCGGACTGCCCGGCGCCGACGGCCGCCTCGAGCAGCCAGCGCAGGCCGCAGCGGGTGAACGACTCCACCTGTGACGGGGACAGCCGGACCGCCTCGCCGCTGGCCACGATCGCGCTCGCGTCAGACAGCTCGGTCAGCGCGTACCACTCTCGCGGGTGGGCGGCGCGGACTCCGGCCGCGGCCAGAACGGCCAGCTCGGCCGCGGCGGCCTGCCGGACCGGCAGCGGGTGGCCGACGTCGGCGGCGGCCCGGCGGAGATCGGCGACCAGCGCGGGCATGGACAGCCAGCGGTGCGCCCCGTGGCCGCCGCCGACCCGCTCGATCGGCACGTCGTCGCCGGCCAGCTCGGTCAGGAACCGGGACGGCCGCAGGCCGGTATCCTCCCCGCCCGCCGCGGTGACCACCAGCAGGCGGCGGGCCCGGGTGACCGCCACGTAGAACAGCCGGCGCTCCTCGGCCAGCAGCTTGGCGGCCAGCATCGCGGCGTCCACGTCAGCGGCCGGGTCGCCACCGGGCGCCCGGCCCGGCAGGCCCGCCCCGGCACGGGCGCGGTAGAGGGCCTCGGCTACCTCCCCCGCGCCGAGCACTGACCCGCGCAGCCGCAGGTCGGGCCAGGTTTCCTCCTGGACGCCCGCGACCACCACCACATCCCACTCCAGGCCCTTGGACCGGTGCGCGGTGAGCAGCCGCACGCAGTCGTCGCGGACGGCCCGCTCGGCCAGCGTGTCGCCGACGATCTCCTGCCCGGCCAGGCTGTCCGCGAACAGGGCCGGCGCGCCCGGCGGCATGGTATCGGCGAAGTGCGCGGCCTGGTCGAACAGGGCGAGCACGGCGTCCAGGTCCCGGTCCGCGGCCGCGCCGGCCGCGCCCCCGGCCGCCGCGGCCTGCTGCCAGCGCGGCGCGAGCCCGGAGGCGTCCCAGATGGCCCACAGCACGTCCTCGGCGCTGCCGCCGGCCCTGATCGCCGTCTTGGCCACCGCCAGCAGCCGGGCGACGTGCCGGGCGGGGCCCGCCACGCTGTCCGGCAGCGCGGCCAGGTCCCGCGGGTCGAGCAGGGCCGGGGCCAGCAGGTCGCCGCCCCGGCCCGGGTCGCCCGGCCGCCTCGGCCAGCAGGCCGAGGGACCGGCGCAGCCGGCGCAGGCCGAGGGCGTCGGTGCCGCCGAGCGGGCCGCACAGCAGCTCGGCCGCGGTCTGGTCATCGAGCACGGCGGGCTGCAGGGCGCAGCGCAGCAGCAGGAGCAGCGGCCGGGTCCCCGGCTCGTCGGCCAGCGGCAGCTCGTCACCGGCCACCGCGACCGGGATGCCGGCCGCGGTCAGCGCGCGGCGCAGCAGCGGCACCTGCCGCGCCGCGGACCGGACCAGGACCGCCATGGCGGACCAGGGCACTCCGCCGGCCAGATGAGCGCGGCGCAGCGTGTCGGCGGCCAGGGCCGCTTCGGTGGTGGAGCTGTCCGCGATCAGGATGCGGACTTCGCCCGGCTCGGGGTTCCCGGCGATCAGGTCCCGGTGGCCGACCGAGCCGCGGGGCAGCCGCCGGGCCACCCGGCGTGACGCGGCCAGCAGGACCGCGCCGCTGCGGCGGCAGGTGCCCAGCGGGATGACCGGCGCGGGCTGGCCGGCCGCGGTGCGGAACCGCTCGGGAAACTCAGCCAGCGCGCGTACGTCGGCGCCGCGGAACTCGTAAATGGACTGATCGGGGTCGCCGACCGCGATCAGCTCGCGGCCGTCGCCGGCCAGCGCGAGCAGCAGCGACTCCTGCGCCGGGTCACTGTCCTGGTACTCATCGACGAACACCACGTCGTACGCCGCGCGCTCCCGCTGCCTGATCTCCTCGCGGCTGAGCAGGGCGGCGGCGATGCGCACGATCTCCGCGTAGTCGTAGGCCGGGACCGGCGCGAGGTCGAAGCGGGCGGCGTACCGGTCCAGGAACGCTCCGGCCGCCACCCAGTCCTCGCGGCCGCGCAGCTTGCCGAGCTGGCTCAGCCCGCGGCCGTCCAGGCCCCGCTCCGCGGCCCGCAGCAGCAGGTCCCGGACCTCCTCGGCGTATCCCCGGGTGGCCAGCGCCGGCCGCAGCGCCTCAGGCCAGCGGGCCCCGCCGTCCTGCGCCTCGCCGCGCAGCATGCGACGCACCTCGAGCAGCTGCTCAGGCGCGGACAGCAGCCTGGGCGGCTCATCCCCGGCGAGGACGAACTCCCGGCGGGCCAGCGCGTAGGCATAGCTGTGGAAGGTCATGGCCAGCGGCTCGCGGGTGGTCCGGCGCAGCCGCGCGGTGATGCGCTCGCGGAGCTCGGCCGCGGCCTTGCGGCTGAAGGTGAGCACCAGTACGCGCTCGGGGTCCAGGCCGCGACGCTCGATCCGGTCCGCCACCGCGGCCACGATCGTGGTCGTCTTGCCGGTCCCGGGGCCGGCCAGCACCAGCAGCGGACCGCCGGCGTGGTCCACCACAGCCTGCTGCGCCTGATCCAGGCGCGGCGCCGGCGCCGCCGGCGCAGGACGGCGGATCAGGCGGTACGCGGGCGCGTGGGCTTGTTCCATCACCCTCGATTCCAGCAGATGCTACCGACATTTCACTGGTTACGGCCGGCCGGGCCACCGGGCGCGGCGCATGTCGACCCGGACGGGCGGCCGGGCCGAGCGCAGCGGCGTGCCCTCAGCCAGATAATGCCGCAGGGCCCGGCCTTCGTGACCGGGGGCCGGCGTGCCGTCGGAGTGGATCACCCGCCACCACGGCACGGCGCCGCCGTAGACCGACATGACCCGGCCGACCTGCCGCGGGCCCCGGCCCGCGGCGAGGTACTCGGCGATATCCCCGTACGACATGACCAGCCCGGGCGGGATCGAGTCGACCACGTCAAGCACACGGCTGGCGAAGTCGTCCAGCGGCGGCGGGTCGCCGGGATCCACGGTCACCGGACGCCGCGGCGCAGGATGGCCACGCGGGTGCCGGCGGCGGTGATCAGGACCACGGAGGCGAGCGCGAGCAGGATGAACAGGACCAGCTGGCCGGTTCCGCGCGGGCCCACCGGCGGCGGCGCGACGGCGCCCGCTCCGCCGCCGAACCGGACGGCGGCCCGGACGCCGGCCGGGGCGGCCGGGTCACCGGCCAGCTTCCCCGCCTCGGCCAGCGCCGCGGCCGCGTCGGCGATGCCGAACCCCACCTGGCTGTCATAGCCCCCGGCCGGGCGGTCCGTGGTGGTCGAGGTCAGCGCGCTGGCGACCAGGTCGGGCGCGAGGCCCGGGTATCTCGACTTGATCAGGGCCGCGACCCCGGCCACCAGCGCGCAGGCCGGGCTGGTGCCGCTGACCCACCAGTACTGGCCGTCGCGGCCCTGCGCAGGCACGGAGACGCCCGGCGCGGCCACCTGGACCGACAGGTTGTCGCTGGAGAAGCCGGCGACGGCCCCGGCCGAGTCGACGGCGCCCACGCTGATCACGCCGGGATAGTCGGCGGGGAAGGAATCCGGCGCCTGAGGGCTCTTGTCGCTGGTCCCCGCCGGGGCGCCGGAATTCCCGGCCGAGGCGATCACGACCACGCCGTGGTCGTAGGCCTGCTGCAGCGCCTGCCTGACCGCGCCGTTCGGCGCGCTGTAGCCGATCGACATGCTGATCACCTCGGCCCCGTGCCCCACCGCGTAGTCGATGCCGCTGGCCAGCGACCGCTGGATGGCGGGTTCCTGCTCGCTGGCGTACCGGCTGTAGTGCGGGTCGGCGCGGTCCGGGATGACCCGGACGGACAAGATTCTCGACTGAGGGGCGACGCCCATGACCCCGCTGTCGTCGCCGGGACCGTGGCCGTGGCCGGCGATCAGCGACGCCATCCAGGTGCCGTGCACGCCCCAGTCGGGGTTGCCCCGCCCGGTGCTGACGCCGGTGTAGTCCGGGCCGCCGGTGACCGAGCCGGCCAGATCGCTGACGTCGGGATACACCCCGCTGTCGATCACCGCGACGGTGACCCCGGCGCCCTGGGTCAGCGACCAGGCGGCGGGCACGTCCATCATGTTCAGCACCCATTGCTGGTCGGTCCGGATGGTGTCGGCAGCGGCCGCGGTGCCGGGCGCCAGGGCCAGGACCGCGGCGCAGCCGAGCATGGCCACGATGGCGCCGCCCCGGCGCCCCGGCCGGCGGGGTATCAGCATCCGGGTGTACCGGGGCAATGCGGGCTGGCGGGCTCGGCCGCCAGCGTGTCCAGCACCGACTGAGCGACGCCCTCGGCCAGGCTGGTCATCTCCGCGTCGGAGTACCGGTCCTGCGTCAGCGGCACGCGCGGCCGGCTGTCCGCGTACCCGGCCGCGTACATGACCAGGTACGGGCCGTCGGCGATGCTCCCCGACAGCTGGCGGCTGTAGTCGTACCTCGCCGCGTCGTTGCCGTGGTACCGGATCATCAGGATGCCGGCCGCCAGCGCGGCCGGCCCGGCGTCTGGTGCGGACGTCAGCCGGGCCTGGGACAGGCTCTGCCGGGCCTTGGCCGCCGCCGCGGCGCTGGGCAGTACGGCCACGCCGACGGTCATGACGTAACTCCCGGTGGAATCCGCGTAGGTGGCGCGCAGGACCGCCTCGCACCCGTCGCGGCGCAGCACCGCGGCGGCGGCCGCGGTGGTGACGCCCGCGCCGCAGCCGGACTGCGGCGCGATGCTGATTCGCATCGCGTCCAGGCCCAGCGGCGTAGTGTCCTCAAGTACGGTGGCGGACAGCTGGTAGCCGACCTTGGCCGGGAAAATCTGCCCGGCGCTCAGTTCCTGCCACCGGCTGGCGATCTCCCAGGACTCGATCTGCTGCTGCTGGCCGCGGGTGAACTCGCGCGGAAGGACCTGGGTGACCAGCCCGGCGGCGGAGATGGCCAAGCCGGCCAGGCCCAGCGCCAAGGCGGCCAGCGCGGCCGCGCGACGGCCGCGTGCGCCGCGCCGCGGCGGCTCACCGCCTGCCCCGGGGTCCGCCGTCACAAGGAAAATGGTAGGGCCATATTCGCCTGAGGCTGGCCGAGAAGCGGAGGCCCGCGCGGGAGTTCCTGGCCTGAGCTCCGCCTCAGTCGCCGATGATGACCCGGTTGGTCAGCGTCCCGATGCTCTCGATGGTGACCGAGACTTCGTCCCCGTCGGTCAGCGGGCCGACCCCGGCTGGTGTCCCGGTGAGCAGCACATCCCCCGGCAGCAGCGTCATCACCTGGCTGACGTACGCGATCAGCGTGGGCACGTCCCACAGCATTTCGGACGTGCGGGCCTGCTGGCGGACCGCTCCGTTCACGGTGGTGACCAGCTCGAGGTCGGCCGGGTTGGTCCCGGTCTCCATCCACGGGCCCAGCGGGCAGAACGTGTCGAAGCCCTTGGCCCGGGTCCACTGGCCGTCCCTGGCCTGCAGGTCACGGGCGGTGACGTCGTTGGCGCAGGCGTAGCCGAAGATCACCTCCTCGGCCCGCTCCCGGGGCACCTCCCGGCACAGGCGGCCGATGATGACCGCGAGCTCGCCCTCGAAGTCGACCCGTTCGGTGAGCTTCACCGGGTACTTGATCGCGTCCCCCGGCCCGGTCACGGAGGTGGATGGCTTGAGGAACAGCACCGGCTCGGGCAGCGGCTCGCCGTTCATCTCCCGCACGTGCGACGCGTAGTTCCGCCCGGCGGCCACCACCTTGCTCGGCAGCACCGGGGCGAGCAGCCGCACCTCGGCCAGCGGGTACCGGTTCCCGGTCAGCCGTACCCCGCCCGGATCCACCCCGAACGGGTGCCCGTACAGCTCCGCGATCGTCACCCCCGGCCCGGATCCCTCCACCACGCCGTACGCGACCCCGTCGCCCTTGGCGAATCTCGCGATACGCACGCCACTCCTTAACTCAACTGGGACAGCTCGACCCGGCCTACTGCATGTACCCTTCGACCTCGCCGGCAGGCCGGGCGTTCGCCTCATTCGGGTTCTCCCCGAACTCGCGGCGGGCCCGCCGCTGCCGCAGCAGGTCCCAGCACTGGTCGAGGGCTTCTTCGGCGGCCCGCAGCTCCTCGCGCTCCCGAGTGCTGGTCAGCTGACCTGCCGCTAGCTGACCGCGGAGCTTGTGCTCGGTCTGGATGAGGTCGTCGATATGAGCCAGGATCTCCGTGTCGTCCATGCCCCTACCGTAAATCCCTTACCATCCCGCTGGCGCCTGGGGTCTCATTATGATGCCGAACGGGCCCGGTGGAGGCGCCGCGTTTCGGTTACTCCAACTCCGGCGTAACGACGCCGACGGCGGAGCGGGTCAGCGGCCCGCGGTTCGCGTGCTCAGCCGGGCACGCGGCCGGAACGGAGCAGGCAGTAGGTGACGGCCTCCTCCAGGGCGTGCCACGAGGCGGCGATGATGTTCTCGTCCACGCCGACCGTGCTCCAGGACTGGCCGGCGCCGTCGTCGGAGTCGATCAGCACCCGGGTGACCGCCCCGGTGCCGTGCGTCCCGGCCAGGATGCGGACCTTGTAGTCGGTGAGCTCGAGCGAGGCGAGCTCGGGGTAGATCTGCTCCAGCGCCGCGCGCAGCGCCTTGTCCAGCGCGTTCACCGGGCCGTTGCCCTCGCCCACCGCGACCAGCCGCTCGCCCTTGGCCTCCAGCCGGACGGTGGCCTCGCTGGTCATCCGATGATCCGGGTGCCGCTCGACGATGACCCGCCAGGACTCGACGGCGAAGTACTCGCGGCGCTGGCCGAGCTCGTCGCGCAGCAGCAGCTCGAAGCTCGCGTCGGCCGCCTCGAAGGTGTAGCCGCGGGCCTCCATCGCCTTGACCCGTTCGGTGACCCGGCCGATCGCCGCCTTGTCGCCGGACAGGTCGTAGCCGAGCTCGCGGCCCTTCAGCTCGACCGAGGCGCGGCCGGCCATGTCCGAGACCAGCATCCGCATGTCGTTGCCGACCAGCGCGGGGTCGATGTGCTGGTAGAGCATCGGGTCGACCTTGATCGCCGAGGCGTGCAGCCCGGCCTTGTGGGCGAAGGCGCTGAGCCCGACGTAGGGCTGGTGGGTGTTCGGCGCGACGTTGGTGACCTCGCTGATCGCGTGCGCGATCCTGGTCATCTCCTGGAAGCCGGTTTCGGGCAGGACCGGGCGGCCCTTCTTCAGCTGCAGGCCGGCCACCACGCTGAACAGGTTGGCGTTGCCGGCCCGTTCCCCGTAGCCGTTCGCGGTGCCCTGCACGTGGGTGACGCCCGCGTCCACCGCGGTCAGCGTGTTGGCCACGCCGCAGGCGGTGTCGTCGTGGCAGTGGATGCCCAGGCGGGCCTGGGTGGCCTCGCGCACCTGGTTGACCGCGTCGCCCAGCTCGGCGGGGAGCATGCCGCCGTTGGTGTCGCACAGCGCGATGACGTCGGCGCCGGCCGCCGCGGCGGTCCTGACCACCTCGAGGGCGTAGGCCGGGTTGGACGTGTAGCCGTCGAAGAAGTGCTCCGCGTCGAGGAAGACCCGCTGGCCGTTGCCGCGCAGGTGGGTGATGGTGTCGGCGATCATCTCGAGGTTCTCCTCGAGCGTGGTCTTCAGGGCGAGCAGGACGTGCCGGTCGTGACTCTTCGCGACGAGGGTCACGACCGGCGCGCCTGACTCGCGCAGCGCGGCGACCTGAGGGTCATCGGCCGCCTTGGCGCCGGGCCGGCGGGTCGCGCCGAACGCGGCGAGCTGCGCGTGCTTGAGGTCCAGCTCGGTAGCGGCGCGGCGGAAGAACTCGGTGTCCTTCGGGATCGCGCCTGGCCAGCCGCCCTCGATGAACCCGACGCCCAGGCTGTCGATCTGGCGCGCGATGACCAGCTTGTCGGCGACGGTGAGGTTGAGTCCCTCCTGCTGCGCGCCGTCGCGCAGGGTGGTGTCGTAGACGTGGAAGCTGTCGTCGAGCATTTCGGGTTCTCCAGAGTTTTGCGGCTTGTGCGGCCAAAAGAAAAGACCCCTCGCGAGTACGCGAGAGGTCTGCGCGCCGACGTGCCCGGGGCTTTGCACCGCCCGGGCGCCAGGGCCGGGGCCCTAGCTGCCGACGCGCCAGCCGATAATGATGCGGCCTGACGTCATGGGCCCAGTGTGCCACACCGGTCCGCATGCTGCCGCGCCTGTCTCAGCATCCGAGACGAGGTTATCCATGACGATGGCCAGTTTGGGACGCTACAGACGCCTTGCGCCAGCTTTGTAAGTGGGGCCGGGGTGCCGGGCTCGGGTGTTCGGGGGCTGCGGGCCGGGCGCCGCGGCGAGCGCGGTCAGGGGAGGTTCCATTGCTGGTTGGCGCCGCCGGTGCAGGTGTAGATCTCCAGCTGGGCGCCGGGGGTGGTGCTGGGGTCTTCGAGGCACTTGCCGGAGACCGGGTTGACCAGGGTCCCGGCGGTGGCCTGCCATTGCTGGTTGGCGCCGCCGGTGCAGGTCCAGAGCTCGACGGGGGCCTTGTTGGTTTTCTCGTCGCGGTAGATGTCCAGGCATTTGCCGTTGATCTGCAGGGTGCCTGCGCCGGTGACGGTCCAGTACTGGCCGGGGCTGCCGTCGCAGGTGGCGACCGTGACGGGGGTCTTGTTGGCGGCGGAGTCACCGCGGTCGGCGAGGCACAGGGAGGCGCGGTAGCCCGACACGATCGGACCCGAGACCGGCGCGCTGATCACCGAGACCGTGCCATCCCCGTAGTTGACCACGTAGGCGGTGTGATTAGCCAGGTCCGCCGCCACCCCGACCGGCTCGCTGCCCACCGGGATGGTGGCGGTCACTTTACCGGTCGCCACGTCGATCACCGATACCGTGCCATCGCCGGAATTGGCCACGTAGACGGTCCGGGCGCCAGGGTCCGCAGCCACCCCGTCCGGGCCGTTGCCCACCGGGATGGTGGCGGTCACCTTACGGGTCGCCACGTCGATCACCGACACCGTGTTGTCGCCGTCGTTGGCCACGTAGACGGTCCCGGCGGAGGGGTCCGCCGCCACCGCGGCCGGGGCGGAGCCGACCGGGACCGTAGCGGTCACGGTATGGGTCGCCGCCTTGATCACCGACACCGTCTGACTGTTCAAGTTGGCCACGTAGACGGTCCCGGCGACGGGGTCCGCCGCCACCCCGACCGGGCTCTCGCCGACGTGGATGGTGGCGGTCACTTTACGGGTCGCCCCGGCGATCACCGAGACCGTGTTAGCGCCGTCGTTGGCCACGTAGACGGCCCCGTTGGCAGGATCCACCGCCACCGCGGCCGGGCTCTCGCCGACGTGGATGGTGGCGGTCACTTTACGGCTCGCCCGGGCGATCACCGACACCGTGCCATCGCCGAAGTTGGCCACGTAGACGTTCCCGGTGGCAGGAGCCACCGCCACCCCGTCCGGGGCGGTGCCGACGGGGATGGCGGCGGTCACGGTGCCGGTCGCCGCGTCGATCACCGACACCGTGTCATTACCCTCGTCGGTCACGTAGACGGTCCCGGCCGCGGGGTCCACGGCCACCGCGTACGGGTGGCCGCCGACGGGGACGGCGGCGGGCTCGGCGGCGGTCACGGTATGGCCGCCTGCGGCCCAGGCGGGCATCGTGCCGGCGGCCAGTGACAGTACCGCCGCCCCGGTGACGACGACGGCGGCGCGCCAGCGGGCTGGGATCGCGCCGCGCTGCCCTGCGCCGGCCTGTTGGTCCCGTAGTGCATGCATGACCTGCCCCCTTGGCTGCGTCCCGTGCGGTGGTACCGAGGGTCAGCCGACGGAGACGGTCCCGGCCGTGCAGGGCCCACTTTATATTGCTCATGGTAACCGCATAATTACAGTTTGTATATGACGCGGGGTGCCGACGGCGCCGGCGGCGTCCTCACGCCGGGCCCGCGGCGGTAGCGGGGCATGGCCCCGGCTCCCCGGGATGCCGGGGGTTGGCGCCGGGTCGTCAGGCCCTCGGCGCAACCGGGAAGACACGGTGCCCGCAGGGCACCGTGATATTGCTGGCGGGTACGACGGGGCCGGCCGGGCGTCAGGTCCGGGCCCGGGTTCAGCAGACTTTGTGCAGCCAGCCGAAGGGGTCGGCGAGGCGGCCGTTCTGGATGCCGATCAGCTCATCGCGCAGGCGCATGGTCACCAGGCCGGGGGCACCGTCGCCGACCAGCCACTCGCCTGAGGCGCCCTTGACCCGGCCGACCGGGGTCACCACGGCGGCGGTCCCGCAGGCGAACACCTCGGTCAGCTCGCCGGACGCGCACTGCGCGCGCCACGCCTCAACGGAGATCCGGTCCTCGGAGGCCTTGATGCCGAGCTCGGGGGCCAGCCGCAGCAGCGAGTCGCGGGTGATGCCGGGCAGCAGGGTCCCGGTCAGCGCGGGGGTCATGATCTGCGGCCCCTCGCCGCCCGCGGCGCCGAAGACGAAGAACAGGTTCATGCCGCCCATTTCCTCGACCCAGCGGTGCTCCGCGGCGTCGAGCCAGACCACCTGGTCGCAGCCCTGGTCCACGGCCTGCTGCTGGGCCACGAACGCGGCCGCGTAGTTGCCGCCCGCCTTGACCGCGCCGGTACCGCCCGGGGCGGCCCGGGTGTAGTCCTCGGACAGCCACACGGTGACCGGCTTGACCCCGCCGCTGAAATACGACGCGGCGGGCGAGGCGATGACGCAGAACAGGTATTCGTTCGACGGGTGGTTGACGCCGAGGCCGCGCTGGGTCGCGATCATGAACGGCCGCAGGTACAGGCTGTACCCCTCGCCCGAGGGCACCCAGTCGCGATCCTGGGCGACCAGCAGCTCCAAGGCCCGGACGAAGGCATCCTCCGGCAGCTCCGGCATGGCCATCCGCACTGCTGACCGGTTGAACCGGGCCGCGTTGGCCTCCGGCCGGAACATGGTGATCGAGCCGTTGTCCTGGCGGTAGGCCTTCAGGCCCTCGAAGAACTCCTGGGAGTAGTGGAACACCGCGGTGGCCGGGTCCAGGGTGAACGGCCCGTACGGCTCGAGGCGGCCGTCGTGCCAGCCGCGTTCGGCCGACCAGCGCAGCGTGATCATGTGGTCGGTGAACAGCTGGCCGAAGGCCGGCGAGCGCAGCATCTCCTCGCGCTCGGCGGCGGGCACCGGGTGCGCCGAGGGGCGGATATCGAAATCAATCATGATCAGTACTTCCTCATCGCCGTGGTAACAACCTTAGCCGGAGGACTGACCCGCGCCGCGGTGCGATTACGCGGGTCAGCCGGCTACTCGTTCGGCGATGTCGTCGCCCACCTCGACGGTGGTGCGCGCGGCCCAGGCGCCCTGGCGCTCCACCAGGTCCTCGGCCACGGCCTGCTCGATCCGGGCCGCCTCGGCAGACAGCCCCAGGTGCTCGCAGAGCATCGCGGCGGACAAGATGGCCGCGGTCGGGTCGGCCTTCTGCTGCCCGGCGATGTCCGGCGCGCTGCCGTGCACCGGCTCGAACATGCTGGGCGCGGTGCCGTCGGGGTTGATGTTGCCGCTGGCCGCGAGCCCGATGCCACCGGCCACGGCGGCGCCGAGGTCGGTGAGGATGTCACCGAAGAGGTTGTCGGTGACGATGACGTCGAAGCGCTCGGGCTGGGAGACGAAGAACATCGACGCGGCGTCGACGTGGCAGTAGTCGACCGCGACATCGGCGAACTCCTTGGCCAGGCCGTCGACGGTGCGCTGCCACAGGTCGCCGGCGTAGGTCAGGACGTTCGTCTTGTGCACCAGAGTCAGCTTGCGGCGCGGCCGGGCCAGCGCCCGGGCGAACGCATACCTGGCCACCCGCTGGACCCCGAACGCGGTGTTCAGGCTCTCCTGGGTGGCAACCTCATCGGGCGTGCCCTTGCGCATCACGCCGCCCGCGCCGGTGTACGGGCCCTCGGTGCCCTCCCGGACCACCACCATGTCGACCGTCTCCGGCCGGGCGCCGACCAGCGGCGAGGCGACGCCCGGGTAGAGGCGGACCGGGCGCAGGTTGACGTAGTGGTCAAGCTCGAATCGCAGCCGCAGCAGCAGGCCGCGCTCGAGCACGCCGCTGGGCACGCTCGGGTCACCGACCGCGCCGAGCAGGATCGCGTCGTGCGCCCTGATCTCCTCGAGCACCGCGTCCGGCAGCGTCTCCCCGGTGCGGTGCCAGCGGCGGGCGCCGAGGTCGTAGCTGGTCTCGTCGATGGTGACCTGGGGCGCCGCGGCCCGCAGGACCTTAAGGGCCTCGGCCACCACCTCCGGGCCGATGCCGTCTCCGCCGATGACGGCGAGCCTGATCGTTCGTGAAGCCATGGCAGAACCTTACTGGCGCGCCGGGCTTGCCGTGGGCGTACCCGGTGCGGTGGCCGGGTCGCCGCCGTTGTCGCGGCGGTCCAGCGCGACCTGCACGGCGCTGACGGCGGGCTCAGGCTGGACCGCGTCCGCGACGTCGGCGGCGTCGGCGGCGGAACCTTCATCCCAGGGATACATGTCGTACACGAGCGGAGCTCCTGATCGGGACGGCAGGCGGGACTTACGGCCAGCGCTTAGCCTCCGCAGCGGGTCCGCCGGCCTGCCCTCGGGTCAGCCTCTTACAGGTTCCCGCTGCGGCCAGCTACGAACGCAAGGCACCGCATAGTGCCTGCTACGCTACCTGCGCTCCGCTCGGCCCTGACAGCCCTCAAGACGCTCGTCTCAGGATGCGAGATACTATTTTGAGGTCCTACTTCATCCAGCGGCGGTACCGGCGGCGGGAGGCCCGCTGCCAGTCCCGGCGGGCGCGGGCTTCGAGCTGCTGCGCCCGGCGGAACTCGCGCTCGTGCAGGAGGCCGTAGGTGAAGGCGTTCTCGCCGGCCAGGTACGCGCCGATGCCCAGGTCGCGCGCCTCCTGGCGGGCCGCCACCGTGTCATGGTGGTCGCCGATCACGGACTGGATCCGCTTCATCTGCCCGGCGAACTTGCGGGCCGGCTGGCCTGCCGCGGGAGCCACGGCCTCCGCGGCGTAACGAGCCCGGCGGGCCGACTTGCGGGCCTGGTGCAGCGCGACGTCCCGGGCCGGCCCGGCCGGCGTCTGCCGGGCCCGGCGCATCCGCCGCTCAGCCTGCCGGTAGGCGCGCCGGACGGCGGCCGGGAGGACGTCACGGGCGGGGGCCTGCGCCTGCGGCCCGTGCGGCGGCTCGTGGGTCAGCCGGTCCAGCTCGGCCAGCAGCGCGGCGTACCGCGGGGAGTCGAAGGCCTCGAGAACCGCGGCGTTCGACGCGGCGCGCCGGGGCGCGAAGTGACCTTGCACGCGGGCCTGAACCGGCCCGATGAGCAGCTCGGCCGGCACGGTCCGCAAGGTGTCCCGCAGGTGCGCGGCGAGCACCTCGTCGTCGCGCGCCCGCCCGAGGGCGTGGCCGAGCCATTGCAGCTCGGCGTCCAGGTGCTCGCTGTCGCGGCGCGGGATGACCTGGCCGAACGAGCGCAGGGCGGCACGCAGCCTGCGGGTGGCCACCCGCATCTGGTGAACCGCGTCGGACTCGTCGGCGCGCACCGTGCCCTCGCGGGCGGCCAGCGCCTGCTGCTGCGTGCGCAGGTAGGCCACGACCACGTCGCCCGCGGAGGACGAAGGCCGCGGGCGCGTACCCGCGATGACGGTCTGCTGCTCCGGGCGGGACGCCGCATCCCCGTTGACAGCGGGGCGGGTCAGGGTCTGCGTCGTAGTCACGGTCATCATGACCTGCTACCCCGCCCGGAGCAGCCAAACGTGCTTAAGCCGGACAAGGCCTAGTCATCCGCCTCGAGCCAGGACATCAGCGGGCGGAGCCGGGCGCCGACCTGCTCGATCTGCTCGTTGTGCTCGGCCTCGCGGCGCTTGAGGAAGTTGGGCTTGCCCGCGTCGAACTCCTCGACCAGCTCACGGGTGAACGTCCCGTCCTGGATCTCGCCCAGGATGCGGCGCATCTCCTCGCGGGTCTGCTCGTTGATCAGCCGGGGCCCGCGGGTGTAGCCGCCGTACTCGGCGGTGTCAGACACCGACCAGTACATCTTGGAGATGCCGCCCTCGTACATGAGGTCGACGATCAGCTTCATCTCGTGCAGGCACTCGAAGTAGGCGGACTCAGGCTGGTACCCGGCCTCGACCAAGGTGGCGAAGCCGGCCTTGATCAGCTCGGCCACACCGCCGCACAGCACCGTCTGCTCGCCGAACAGGTCGGTCTCGGTCTCCTCGGTGAACGTGCTCTTCAGCGCGCCCGCCTTGGTCCCGCCGATGGCCTTGGCGTAGGCCAGGGTGAGCGGCCAGGCCTGGCCGGTGGCGTCCCGCTCCACGCAGACCAGCACCGGCACCCCGCGGCCCTGCACGAACTGGCGCCGGACCAGGTGGCCGGGGGCCTTGGGCGCGACCATGCACACGTCCACGCCGTCCGGCGGGGTGATGAGGTTGTAGCGGATGTTCAGGCCGTGGGCGAAGAACAGCGCATCGCCTTCCACCAGGGCGGGCGCGATCGCCTCCGCATAAAGCTGGCGCTGCAGGTGGTCCGGGATCAGGACCATGATCAGGTCGGCTTCCTCGCAGGCCTCGGCGGGCGTGACCACCCGCAGGCCGTCACCCTCGGCCTTGTCCCGGCTCTTGGATCCCTCGGGCAGGCCGACCCGGACGTCCACGCCCGAATCGCGGAGCGAGAGCGCGTGGGCGTGCCCCTGGCTGCCGTATCCGAGGACAGCGACGTGCCGGCGCTGGATGACGGACAGGTCGGCGCTGTCGTCGTAGAAAATCTCAGCCACTTGAAACGGGCCTCTCTTGTGTCGTGTGTGCTTACCGGATGCGGGAACGAATCTACGCGCTGCGCTCCACCGGGCGCAGCGCGCGATCGGTGATGGAGCGGCCGCCCCGCCCGATGGCCACCATCCCGGACTGGACGAGCTCCTTGATCCCGAACGGCTCGAGCACCTTGATCAGCGCGTCGAGCTTCTCCCGGTTGCCGGTGGCCTCGACGGTGACCACATCCAGCGCCACGTCCACCACCCGGGCCCGGAACAGGTTGACCGTCTCGAGCACCTTGGACCGGCTGTCGGCGTCGGCGCGCACCTTGATCAGGATCAGCTCGCGCTGCACCGTGGCGCCCGGCTCGAGCTCGACGATCTTCAGCACGTTGATGAGCTTGTTCAGCTGCTTGGTCACCTGCTCGAGCGGGTGCTCCTCGCAGTTGACCACGATGGTGATGCGGGAGATCTCCTCGTGCTCGGTCGGCCCGACGGCCAGCGAGTCGATGTTGAAGTTGCGCCGCGAGAACAGCCCGGCGATCCGGACCAGGACCCCTGGCTTATTCTCCACCAGCACCGACAGCGTGTGCATGGTCATGCTGTGCCTCTCGCTCCGTTGTCCAGCTCGGTCATTCGTCCGAGCCGCCCCAGTCGGGCGCCATCCCGCGCGCGAACTTGATGTCGTTGTTGCTGGTGCCGGCCGCGACCATGGGCCAGACCATGGCGTCCTTATGCACCACGAAGTCCACCACGACCGGCCGGTCGTCGATGGCCATGGCCTGCTCGATCACCTTGTCCACCTGGCCGGCCTCCTCGCAGCGGATGCCCTCGCAGCCGTACGCCTCGGCCAGCTTGACGAAGTCCGGGACCCGGGTGCCGGACGGCTTCCGCGACTCCGCGGTCCGGTCCAGGCTGGTGTTGGAGTAGCGCTCGTTGTAGAACAGGGTCTGCCACTGGCGGACCATGCCGAGGCTGCCGTTGTTGATGATCGCGATCTTGACCGGGATGCCCTCGATGGCGCAGGTGGCCAGCTCCTGGTTGGTCATCTGGAAGCACCCGTCGCCGTCGATGGCCCACACGCAGGCGTCCGGCCGGCCGACCTTGGCGCCCATCGCGGCGGGCACGGCGAAACCCATCGTGCCCAGGCCGCCGGAGTTGATCCAGGTCCCCGGGTGCTCGTAGTCGATGAACTGGGCGGCCCACATCTGGTGCTGGCCGACGCCGGCCACGTACAGCGCCTCCGGGCCCGCGATCTGCCCGATCCGCCCGATCACGTACTGCGGGGCCAGCGTGCCATCCTCCGGCTCGGCGTAGCCCAGCGGGTAGGTGCTGCGCAGGGAGTTCAGCTGCGCCACCCAGCCGTCCAGGTCGGGGCGGTGGCCCTGCTCGTGCTCGGCGCGCACCGCGGCGGTCAGGTCGGCGATCACCTCGCGGCAGTCACCGACGATCGGCACGTCCGCGCGGCGGTTCTTGGAGATCTCGGCCGGGTCGATGTCGGCGTGCACGATCAGCGCGTCGGGCGCGAAGGTGTCCAGCTTGCCGGTGACCCGGTCGTCGAACCGGGTGCCGAGCGCGATGAGCAGGTCGGCCTTCTGCAGCGCGCCGACCGCGGCCACCGTGCCGTGCATGCCCGGCATGCCCATGTGCTGCGGGTGCCGGTCGGGGAACGCGCCCCGGGCCATCAGCGTGGTGACCACCGGGATGCCGGTCAGGTCGGCCAGCTCACGCAGCTGGGCCGAGGCGCCCGCCCTGATCACGCCGCCGCCGACGTACAGCACCGGGCGCCGGGACTCGCTGATCAGCCGGGCAGCCTCGCGCACCTGCCGGGCGTGCGGCCTGGTCACCGGGTGGTAGCCGGGCAGGTCGAAGGGCACCGGCCAGCTGAAATCGGTCATGGCCTGCATGGCGTCCTTGGCGATGTCGACCAGGACCGGGCCGGGCCGCCCGGTCGAGGCCACGTGGAACGCCTCGCCGATCGTCCGGGCGATGTCCTCGGGCTTGGTGACCAGGAAGTTGTGCTTGGTGATCGGGATGGTGATCCCGGAGATGTCGGCCTCCTGGAAGGCGTCGGTGCCGATCATGGTCGTCGCCACCTGGCCGGTGATGGCCACCAGCGGCACCGAGTCCATGTAGGCGTCCGCAATCGGCGTGACCAGGTTGGTGGCACCTGGCCCGCTGGTCGCCATGCACACGCCGACGCGGCCCGTGGCCTGCGCGTAGCCGGTGGCGGCGTGGCCGGCGCCCTGCTCGTGCCGGACCAGGATGTGCCGGATCAGCTTGGAGTCCAGCAGCGGGTCATAGGCCGGCAGGACGGCGCCGCCCGGGATGCCGAACACCACGTCCGCGCCGACCCGCTCGAGCGCGTAGACCAGGGCCTGCGCCCCGGTGGCCCGGACCCGGGCCGGGCTGCCGCCGGCGTGCGCCCGCGGCTCGGCCTGCGCGTTCTGGGCGGTCCCGTTCTGGGCGGTCTCGTGCTGGTCTGTCCCGGTCTGGGCCGTCCCGTGCTGGGCCGTCCCGTTCTGGTCGGGCCCGCCGGGGGACTCCGGGGCTTCGGGATGGGAGCGTTCGGCGGCACGCGCGGCGTCACGGTGCGGCGAGCGAGCGGCCAGGTCCCGCGGGCTGGGCATGGCGGCGGCTGGCGGCGGCGGCTGGTCCGGGCTGCCCGCTGGGCCGTCCGGACCGCCGGCGCCCGTGCGGCCGGTCATCTGCTCGGTCATCGGTTAATCTCCCTGGCTTGGAAAGGCGGCGGCATAAAAAATCCCCCCGTGCCAGTCGGCAGTCGAGGGGAGCACGCAGTGAGCTGCTTGGTCAGCTGGCTGCGTGCCGACCAAGTACGAGGATCTGCGTGAGTTTCACAGGTATCACCTTACTGCGGCAGGCGGACGATGCGTCAACCGCTGAGCAGGTTGTCTCACATTCCGAGACGAGCTGGCTCGCCCGGCTCGCCTGCTTCGTCGCCCGAGGTCCTGATCAGCGCCTCGACCCCAGGCGCGGCCATGGGCCGGGCGACCAGGAAGCCCTGGCCATACTCGCAGCCCATCTCGCGCAGCACGGTGAGCTGGCGGGGCTGCTCAATGCCCACGGCGATGACCCGCAAGCCGAGCTCACGGCCCAGCTGCACCACGGTCCTGGTCAGCAGGGTGAGCGTGTCCTCCTGGCCGAGGCCGGCCACGAACGAGGGGTCGATCTTGATCACGTCCAGCGGCAGGTGGAGCAGGTGGGCCAGGGAGGCGTACCCGGTGCCGAAGTCGTCGATGGCCATCCGCACGCCCATCCGGTGCAGCTCCGCTCGCCGGCCGACGACCGGCCCGGCGTCGGCCACCAGCACGTGCTCGTTCACCTCGACGGTGAGCGCCGCCGGCGGCAGTCCGGTCTCGGCCAGGATGCCCGCTACCCGGGCGGTGAAGCCGGGCGCCGTGATCTGACGGGCGGACAGGTTGACCGAGACCCCGATGTCCCAGGAAGCCTCCCGCCAGGCCGCACCCTGCGCGCATGCTTCGCGGAGCACCCAGTCGCCGAGCGGCACGATCAGGCCCGATTCTTCGGCGGCGCCGAGGAACTCACGCGGCGGGATGACCTCGCCCGCGCGCCGCCAGCGGACCAGCGCCTCAGCGCCGGTGACGCGCGAGGTGGCCAGCTCCACGACCGGCTGGTAGGCCAGGGTGAGCTCGCCGTTGCTGATGGCCTGCTGCAGGTCGGTCACGATCTCCAGCCGGCGGACCACGTCCGCATGCATGTGCGCGGCGTACGTCTCGGCCCGGTTGCCGCCGGCCTGCTTGGCCCGGGACATGGCCACGTCCGCGTTGCGCAGGACCAGGCCGGCCGGATCATCAGGGTGGTCCGGCGTCTCGGCATCCCAGGCCGTCACGGCCACGCCCGCGCTCGCGGTGAGCGCGACCTGCTGGCCCGCCACCCGGAACGGCTCGGCGGCGATCGCGCCGACCAGCCGCCCGGCGATCTCGGCGGCCTCCGCCGCGCCGACGGCGTTCTCGACCAGGACGGCGAACTCGTCACTGCCCCAGCGCGCGACCGTGTCGTGCGACGGGACGGCGGCGCGCAGCCGCCGGGCCGCCTGCGCGAGCACCAGGTCGCCGGCGGCGTGACCGACCGAATCGTTGACGGCGGTGAAGCGGTCCAGGTCGAGGAAGACGACGCCGAGCCGGGCCGCGGACGTGCCGTCGCGCAGCAGGTCCCGGACCCGCTCCTCGAAGTAGGCGCGGTTGGGCAGGCCGGTGAGCCCGTCGTGGAAGGTCAGGTGCGCGACCTGCTGGCGCAGCGCCATCTGGTCGCTGACGTCGCGGGCGGTGACCAGGATCTGGTTGTGCTGGCCAGGTACCTGGTAACGCAGCACGGTCGACTCGACGTGCCGCCATGTGCCGTCAGCGGCGCGCACCCGGGCCGGGAACCGCCCGGCCGCGCCCGCTGCCCCGGTCGTGGCCGTGGCCCCGGTCGTGGTCGTGGCCGTGTTGGCTGGCCAGGCCGCGGCTGGCCGGCCGGGCCGGGTCCTGGGCCAGGCTCGCGCCGAGGGCGCGCCGGCACGCGGCGAGCACGGCACCCCGGTCCTCGGGGTGCACGTAGTCGAGCAGGCGCCGCCCGGACAGGTCGCCGGGGGCGTAACCGTAATCACCGACCGCCGGGCTGGCGTAGCCGATGACGCCGTCCAGATCGCAGACCAGCACCACGTCGCTGGTCCGGCTGGCCAGCTCCCGCAGGCTCCGGCTGGATTCGCGCCAGATCCCCAGGATCGTGCCGTTCTCGCGGGCCAGCATGACGACCCGCACGGCCAGCACCAGCACTCCGGCGCCGCCCGCCACCAGCACGGCGGCCCCGGATGCGGGGCCCGCGGCCAGGCCGCTGGCGATGACCACCACGGTGGCCACGGCCGCGGTCAGTGCGGCAACGACGGTGGTGGCCGCCGAGCCCGGCGCCCGGTCGGTCCGGCCGGTCCGGCTCGTCCGTTTCATCCGTTTCGTCCGGCTGGGAACCTGCCACGGAGCCACGGCGAGCAGCACCGCGGCGGCCAGCGCCAGCAGCTGAGCCACGACGCCGGGGGCCCCGCCCAGCACCCGCTGGCCCACGGCCAGGGCATCGGCGGCCAGGACGGCGCATACGGCCAGGTAGGGCAGCATCACCCGCTGCCAGGCCGCGATAGCCATGGGCAGCAGCGCGCCCAGCACGGCCAGGTCGGCCAGCGGGTGGATGAGCGCGAGCAGGAAGGTGCCCGGGCGCTCGCCGGACCGGTGGAACTCCGTGCTGAACAAGGTGACCCAGCCGATCACCAGCAGGGCGACCGCCATGACGTAGCCGTCCATCAGCCCGGGCAGTACCGGCGCGGCCGGGCCCTCCAAGCTGGCTGCGCCGCTCCCCCGGGCTGCGCCGGTCCCCCGGGCTGCGCCGGTCCCCCGGGCTATGTCGGTGCCCCGGGCTATGTCGGTGCCCCGGGCTATGTCGGCCCGCCGGGCTGCGTCGGTGCCCCGGGCAATGGTGCCTGGGCGGTCGCCCTCGTCGTCCGCGGTGGCCAGCGTCCAGATTCCGACCGCGGCGGCCGCCACGGCCAGCAGCGACGGCAGGTCGGCGAACGACAGCCCCGAGTCGGGGCTGAGTGTCGGGCCGAGCACCTGCGCGATGATGAGCCCGGCGCAGTACAAGCGGGCCGCGCCGGCCAGCCACCGGAAGCCGCGGGCGGAGCCGCTGGAATGCCGCCGCGCGCCGAGCCACAGGCTCACCGCCGCCGCCAGCCAGGCCAGCATGCCAAGCACGCTCATGCTCGGTACCCCGAGATGATCACGGGCACCCAGGCTCCTTCCGGTCCCGCCCCGCCTGTCCTTACCAACATCAACGCGCGCCAGGCGAGACTGATAGCTGCGTCACGCTTTTCGTTACAGCGTCGTAACGAAAAGTCGCCGGAGTCGCGCGTCACGGAGCGTCGACACACCGGGATCCCCAGCCCCAGACGGCCTCGCTGCCAGAGCGGTACTTACTCTACGTACCCGAGGTCACACTTCGGTTGAGAGGCGGAGAAGGTAAGGCACCGGGTTGGCTCGCGCTCCCGCAGCGCCGCGAGGGGACCCTTCGCGGCGATGCCACGGGCCGTTGTCGGGGTGAGGATCAGGCCGTCACGCCGCGGATCGCAGGGCCGGCCGCCGCTAGGACCGGGCCCGCAGAACCGGTGGCCGGCGGACGTCGGCGCTGTCGGACCTCGGACGGGCACAAAAAACGACCAGACTGGCAGGCGCCTTCCCGGCCAGCGGCGGCTAGACTCCTTTCGCAGCCGAGGCAGGGAGGCCGCAGTTGCGCAAGGTCCTGATTGCGGATCGCGGCGAGATCGCGGTGCGGGCGGGCCGTGAGGCCGGGTCGGCGTTCGCCGGGTTGGCCTTCGCCAGGCCGGCCTTCGCCGGGACGTGGCTCGGCTGAGGGACTGATCGCGCGTGACCAGGCTCCCCGGCGATCCGAGCGCGGGCCGGAAGGTGCTGTTCGCGATCGGGTTCCGGCTGCCGGACCGGAACCGGGAATGGGTACGGCACGAGCTGACCGATGCGGGCTGGCGGGGCCGGCTGACCTGGCGTCACGTGCTCGTGACGCTGCCGTTCGCCGCCGTGCTGGCCGCCTTCCCCGGCCCGCTGTTCATCCACATCATGGTGCCGGCGCTGTTCCTGATCTGCAGCGTGGGTGTCGTGGCGATGTACGCCGACGACATCCGCGTCTCCCGGCTGCGCCGCCACGGCCTCAAGCCGCCCAACGATCCGGACACAGGCCGGCCGTCACACTAGGTCCGCCGGCCGATAGCCGACCGGCCGCGGCCGGGCGGCGGCCTTGCGGGCCGGGGGCCGGAAGTCCGGTGGCGGGGCGGGCACCACGGGGCGTTCGGGAAAAAATGGGTTTTAGCGGGGGCCGGGGGTGACCTCCATCAGCTCCCTGGCCGCCTCGGTGAGGCTGCCGGACAGGGACGGGTAAACGGCGAAGGTGCGCGCCAGCTGCTCGGCCGTGAGGCGCTGCTCGACCGCGGTAGACACGGCGAGGATCAGCTCGCTGGCGCGCGGGGCGACCACCACGCCGCCGAGGATCCGGCCGCTGCCGGGGCTGGACAGCAGCTTCACGAAGCCGTCGGCGTACCCGGCCATCTTGGCCCGCGGGTTGGTGGCCAGCGGCAGCTTCAGCACCCGGGCGGATACCTCGCCCGCGGTGACCGCGCGCTGGGACACGCCGACCGTGGCGATCTCCGGCTGGGTGAAGATCGTGGCGGCCACCTGGTCCAGCCGGAGCGGGGTGAGGGCCTGGCCGAGCGCGTGCCACATCGCGATCCGGCCCTGCATGGCCGCGACCGAGGCCAGCATCAGGACCCCGGTGCAGTCGCCGGCCGCGTACACGCCAGGCACCGAGGTGCGGGACACGCGGTCGACCTGGATGAAACCGTCCGCGTCGCGCCTGACCCCGGCCTGGTCGATTCCGCAGCCTTCGGTCCGCGGGGTCATGCCGACGGTCAGCAGGCAGTGGCTGCCGGTCAGGGTGCGCCCGTCGTCCAGGGTCACGGTGACGCGGTCGTGGTCGCGGGCGACCGACCGTGCGCGCGAGCGGCCCAGTACCGTCATGCCGCGGCGGCGGAAGACGTCCTCGATGAGGCTGGCCGCATCCTCGTCCTCGTGCGGCAGCACCCGGTCCCGCGACGAGACCAGGGTGACCCGCGAGCCGAGGGCCTGGTAGGCGCTGGCGAACTCGGCCCCCGTGACGCCCGAGCCGATGACGATCAGGTCACGCGGAAGTTCGGTCAGGTCGTAGAGCTGGCGCCAGGTCAAGATGCGCTCGCCGTCGGGCCGCGCGCCGGGCAGTACCCGCGGCATGGCACCGGTGGCCACGAGGATCGCGTCCGCCCTGATCTCGGTGCCGGCGGCGACGACCACGCCGGGGCCGCCCAGGCGGCCCTGGGCCCTGATCACCTTGATGCCCGAAGCAGCGAGCCGCGCGGCGATGTCGGCGGACTGGGCGCGGGCCAGGTCGGTGATCCGCTCGTACAGCCGGGCGGCGTTGACCGTGGCCAGGCCGCCGGTGGCGATGCCGAGCTGGGCGGACCGGTTGAGCAGGGTCATCGCGTTGGACGTCTCGATGAGCGTCTTGGACGGGACGCAGTCGGTCAGCACGCAGGCCCCGCCGATCCCGTCGGAGTCGACGATGGTGACGTCGGCGCCGAGCTGGGCCGCGACGAGGGCGGCCTCGTAACCGCCTGGCCCGCCGCCCAGGATCGCGATGGAGTGCGGTGGCAAGGTCACGTCTGGTCATTCTCCTATGTGAGCGTCACGCCTGGCCGGCGCCTTGCGGGCGGCGGGCGCCGCCGGTGGCATGCGTAACGCGAGCTCCTTTTGAAACGCGGCCGGCAGGCCAGGCACACCGGCGGACCGCGACGCTTGCCCCGGTGGCACTGTATGCGGCCTGCGGCAGCAATCTGGACCCGGAGCAGACGCCGCGGCGAGGCCAGCGCGGGCCTTTGCGGCCGGGCCTTATGCGGCCGGACCCTATGTGGCCGGGCCGCCGCGGGCGTGAGGCTTCAGACGAGGATGGCGACCAGCAGGATCAGCGCGGGGATGACCAGCGCCAGGATGGCCCGGCGGCTCCAGGTACTGCGCAGCGGCTCGAGCCAGCCGGCGCGCTGCCGGTCGGCGCCAGTGCGCCCGGTCACAGTGCGCTCGGTCACAGTGCGCTCGGTCACGGTGCGCTCGGTCACGGGGGCGGGAGCCTCGGCCGGCTCGGCCGTGCCCGCGGCCCAGATCGTTTCGGCCCGGGCCGCGGTCACGTACTGCATGAGCACGGCGACGATCCGCTCGGCGTCGGCCTCGGCGGTCGAGCCCGGCTCGGCCGCCGTGTCGCTGCCGTACCCGGCCATGCGGCCGCCGCCGTAGCCGCCGAGGCCGAACGACGAACGGCCGGAACTCATCCGCGCCGCCTGCCGCCGCGCCTTGACCTGCGCCGCGAGCTTGCGGCGCCGAGAATAGTGCACCGCCCAGGAGTGAATGATCTTGGTGTGGCCCGGGCCTAGCTGGCAGTGCACGCGGAGCAGGTCGGCCAGGTCGACCTCGGTCACGCTGGCCCAGCCGACGTGGTGATCACGTAGCGGGTTCACCACCGTGATCCCGGCCTGGTCGGTGATGATCCGGGGACGCTGCGCGGTGACGTAGGCCACGCCGGTGGCCATGACCAAGATCGCCGCCGCGACCAGCGATTCGTGGTCGCGGCCCTGGACGGCCAGGTCGATCAGGTTGGCCGCGGCGAACAGCAGCCAGACCCACCAGATGATCAGCGCGGTCGGCGAGCGGAACGTCTGCAGGCCGCTGGTAACGCCGGAGCGCTTCTCCCGCCCGGCCAGCACCCTTCCCATCGGACCAGACTAACCCGGCCTCGTGGCGGTCCGGCCTCGTGGTTGCCCGGCCTCGTGGCCGCTAGGCTCCCGTGACGCCGGGGAGGGGCTGGGCCACGATCGCGCCGTCGTCCCACAGCGCGTTGATCGCCGTGGCCGCCATGACCTTGACCCCGATGCCGATGGCCCGCTCGTCCACGTCGAACCTCGGCTGATGAAGGTCGAGCGAGGCGGTCGAGCCGGGCACCCGGGTGCCCAGCCGGGCCAGCGCGCCGGGGATGGATTCCAGGTACCAGGCGAAATCCTCGCCGCCGAGGCTCTGCGGGGTCTGCACGACCGAGCCCGCGCCGAGCACGCCGAGCGCCGCGGCGGCGATCATGGCCGCGCTGGCCTGGTCGTTGACCGTGGGCGGCACATACCGCTGGTAGCTGAGCTCAGCCTCGACCCCGTAGGCGGCGGCCACCGAGCTGATGAGCTCCTTGAGCAGGTCGGGCGCGCGGTGCCAGGCTTCGTCGTCCAGGCAGCGGATGGTCCCCTCCGCGATCCCGCTGTCCGGGATGGCGTTGGCCACCGTCCCGGCGCTGACCCGGCCCCAGACCAGGCTCAGGCTGGACCGCGGGTCGACCCGGCGGGACAGCGCGGCCGGCACTTCGGTGATGATCTTGCCGAGCGCATACACCAGGTCAGCGGTCAGGTGCGGGCGGGCGGTGTGGCCGCCAGGGCCGGACACGCGCACCTCGACCCGGTCGCAGGCCGCCGTGATCGGGCCGGAACGCGCCCCGAGCTGGCCAGCGTCCAGCCGCGGATCGCAGTGCAGGGCGAAGATCCGGCCGACCGAGGCGACGCCGCCGGCCGACAGCACGTCGAGCGCGCCGCTGGCGGCTTCCTCGGCGGGCTGGAAGACAAGCCGGACCCGCCCCGGCAGGAGCCCCGCGGCGGCCTGGGCGGCCAGGTACAGGCCGGTGCCCAGCAGGACGGTGGTGTGCACGTCGTGACCGCACGCATGGCAGACGCCGGGCACCGTAGAGCGGTAGGGGACGTCCTTCTCGTCGTCCATGGGCAGCGCGTCGATGTCCGCCCGGAGGGCGACCACGGGCCGGTCGGTGTACGCGTCCTGCTCATCCAGCGTGCCGATGTCGACGGTCAGGCCGGTGCCATGGGGCAGGATCACCGGCCGCAGGCCGGCGGCGGCCAGGCGCAGCGCGACCCGGCGGGTGGTGCGGTGCTCGGCGCCCGCCAGCTCGGGGTGCGCGTGCAGGTCGCGGCGGAACTCGATCAGCTCGCTCTCGTGCTTGCGCACGAACGCGTCCAGGTCCGCGCCCAGATCATTGCCTTCTATGGCCGGCACCCCCTTGCAAGGCAAACGTGTCGTTGGCGAACTCCGTGATCAAGGCGTCCACGACGCTGACCAGGTCCCCCGTGCGCGCGTAGACGGCCCGCTGCCGTTCATACGAGGCGCCCCGCTCCAGCACCTCGAAGGCCACCGAGAGCTCCTCGAGGCAGCCGAGCCTGGAGGCCACCGGCTCCAGCTCCAGCAGCAGCTCATAGAGCTCATCGCGCAGCGGCGCGGTGGCGCCGGCCTCATCAGTGATCACGGTCGCGTCCAGCCCGTACCTCGTGGCCCGCCACTTGTTGTCCCTGACCACCCAGGCAGACGGGGACGGCAGCGTGTAGCCGCGGTCCAGCTGCAGGTCGAACCGCTGGACCAGGCACTGCGAGAGCGCGGCCACCATGCCGACCTCGCGGAGCGTCGGCAGCCCGTCGAACATCCGGATCTCGATCGTGCCGAAATCCGGGTGCGGCCGGATGTCCCACCAGACCTCCTTGATGCTCCGGATGGTGCCTGCGCGTACCAGCGTGTCCATGTAGTCCTCGAACTGCTTCCAATCCGTCAGCCTGCTCGGCGGACCGGCCGTCGGCAGCGCGCCGAATGTCACCGACCTGCTGGAGGCAAGCCCGGTGTCATACCCGCACCAAAATGGGCTCGATGCGGTAATCGCGAGAAAATGCGGCAGGTAGGCAGCGAGGGCATTGACGATCGGAATCGCCTTGTTCCCGTCACTGACGCCCACGTGCACATGCACGCCGAACGTCTGAATCCGGCGGGCAAGCCACTGCATTTGCTCGACGAGCTCCGCATAGCGCTGGCTAGGCGCCATCGTCGCGTCTCGCCAGTCACTCACCGGGTGGGTCCCGGCGCATGCGAGCAGGATACCGTGCTCGACCGCCGCGCGCTGGAGATCCGAGATCGTCCTGGCCAGGTCTTCCTTGGCTTCCGATACGGTGTGGCAGATTCCGGTGACCAGCTCGAGCGTCGACTGCATCAGCTCGTGGCGTACGTGCGGGTGCTCTCCGGTCTCGCCGATGACCGGCAGGTCGTCCAGCAGCTTGTCGGCTTCCTGGCGCAGCATCCTGGTCTCGGAGTCGATGAGCTGCACCTCCCACTCGACGCCGAGCGTGGCGCCACGCGAGGGATTCCACTCGATACCCAATGAACTGACCTCCAGGCCCGGAATGACAGCAGGATTCAACGTCCGCCGGGCTAGTACTCGTCCCGCACGGCATACAGCGCGTCGCAGACCCAGGTGGAGCCCGCGTCCGTCCGCAGCGCAGAGCGGACCGGGTGAGATCCGACCAGATCGTTGTGCCGGCGGTCAGGCTCCCTGGTCGGGTAGCCGGCCCGCGGCCGCGTCGCCGACAAGCGGGCGACGCCCTGCCGTACGTACTTTCCGCCACGACACGGATACTCTCCCGGCTGGCCGGGCCTCCCTGCGGGCCGGAAATCCGTAAGCTTGCCTTCCACGCCGACGCGATCGAGGGCAAGTCCGGATTCCGGCGTTCGCTGCATAACGACCAGGTTACTTCGGTATGGCCAGGTAGCTACCGGCTGGAGGCTCATGCTGGACCGGATCAAGCCGCGGCGGGAACGGCCCATCAAGGCCGCCGCACGTGCCGCGGTTCCCATGGTCCTCGGCGCCGCTCTCCTCGCCGCCGTCCTTCTCGCCGCCACGGCGTCGGCAGCGGGCGCGGCGGCGGCCACCGGGGGCGCGGTCCCGCAGGCGGTCGGGGGGCCGCGGCTGGCGTCCCGCGGCGTGGTCGTGGACTACGCGTCGCGTCAGGCCCCGCGGCTGCCGGACATCCAGGCGTCGGCGTTCGTCGTCGCCGACGCGGGCACCGGCCAGGTGCTCGCGGCCAAGGACCCGCACGGCTGGTACCGGCCGGCCAGCACGCTCAAGATGCTCACCGCGGTGACCCTGATCCCGCTGCTCAACCCCGATGCCACGGTGGTGGCCAGCAAGCAGGCCACCTCGACCGTGCCGAACGTAGCCGGGCTGGTCACCGGACGGGCCTACAAGATCTCCGACCTGTTCACTGCGCTGCTGACGATCTCGGCCAACGACGCCGCGATCGCCCTGACCCAGGCGAGCGGGTCATTCAGCAAGGGCATGGCGCTGATCAACGCCGAGGCGCGGCACCTGCAGGCCGACGACACCGCGGCGGTCGACCCGAACGGCCTGGACGCCCCGGATCAGCACACTTCCGCCTACGATCTGGCCCTGGTCGCCCGGCAGGCGCTGACGCAGCCGGCGTTCCTGAAGTACGACCAGACCATCAGCGCGCGGTTCGTGGTGGCCCGGCACAAGGCGGTCACCTTGTTCAACCAGAACTCGCTGCTGACCAACTATCCGGGGGCCGTCGGGGGGAAGATCGGCTGGACCAGCGCCGCGGGCGCGACCTACGTGGGCATGGCCACCAGGCACGGCGTCACGCTCATCGTCACCCTCCTGCACTGCCCCGCGCTGACCGAGGTCAAATCCGCGGAGACCCTGCTCAACTGGGGCTTCTCGGCAGGCGGCCAGGTCGCCCCGGTCGGCACGCTGGTCAGCCCGCGGCAGCCGCCTTCGGCGCCGCCGACGGCCGCCGCCTCGCCCCGGCCGCGGCCGCGGGAGCAAGCGGTCGCCCGTCCGCGCCCGGCTGCGGCCGGCCCGTCGGTCCTGGCCGCAGCCGGGTTCAGCGGCGTCGCGGTGGCCGCGGCGATCGCGGGCTTCGGCTTCGGCTACAGCCGCCGCCAGCGCCTCCGCTCGGCCAGCTCGAGCCGTTATCCTGGGCCGTTATCCCGGCCAGGGCCGCGTCGGTCAGTTAGGTGAGGGTGCGGGTTTCGAGGGCCAGGATTCCGCTACGGGTCCTGACGGGCATGCCGTGACGGCCCCGCCAGTCCGGCCTTCGCACCCGAATACGGGCGAGCCGGAATTATCGCGGTGGATCCGGCTTCTGCGGAGTATTCAGGCAGCTCCAGTTGCCCGGATCCACCACAGGAGCCGGATCCTCCGCGCGGCTGAGAAGGCGCCGCCCTCCCTGGGGGGAGGGCGGCCCCCACGAGTGACGGCGGGGCGCTAGGGGGCGGGGCGGAGCAGGCCCAGGTGATCGCGGACGGTGGTCATGGTCTGGCCGGCCACCTCGCGGGCGCGGGCGGCGCCGCGGGCGAGCACGCGGTCCAGCCCGGCCTCGTCGGCCAGGATCCGCTGGGTCTGCTCCCTGATCGGGGCGAAGGCGCCCACGACCACCTCGGCCAGGTCCTTCTTGAACGCGCCGTAGCCGGCGCCAGCGTACTTGGCCTCCAGGGTGGCCACCGGCTCGCCGGACAGCGCCGAGTAGATCCGCAGCAGATTGGTCACGCCCGGCTTGGCCTCCGGGTCGGCGCGCACCTCCGAGCCCGGGTCGGTGACCGCGCGGGCGATCTTCCTGCGGATCGCCTCCGGCTCGTCCAGCACGTCGACGATGCCCTGCACGGAGGAAGACGACTTGCTCATCTTGGCCGCCGGGTCCTGCAGGTCGTAGATCTTCGCTACCTCGGCCAGGATGTAGGGCTGCGGCGGCACGAAGGTCTGGCCGTACCGGTGGTTGAACCGCTGAGCCAGGGTCCGGCTCAGCTCCAGGTGCTGCCGCTGGTCCTCGCCGACCGGTACCTGGTCGGCCTGGTAGAGCAGGATGTCCGCGGCCTGCAGGATCGGGTAGGTGAACAGGCCGACCGAGGCCTGCTCCTGGCCTTCCTTCGAGGACTTGTCCTTGAACTGGGTCATCCGGCTGGCTTCGCCGAACCCGGTCATGCAGCCGAGGATCCAGGCCAGCTCGGTGTGCTCGGGCACGTGGCTCTGCACGAACAGCGTGCACCGGTCCGGGTCCAGCCCGGCGCCGAGCAGCTGGGCGGCGGCGACCCTGGTCCGGCCGGTCAGGAGGGCGGGATCTTGCGGCACCGTGATCGCGTGCAGGTCCACCACGCAGTAGAAGGCGTCGTAGCTGTCCTGCAGCGCCACCCACTGCCGCAGCGCGCCGAGGTAGTTACCGAGGTGGAAGGAGTCAGCGGTCGGCTGGATGCCGGAGAGGACGCGGAGCCGGGACATGCCAGGGAGTCTAGCGGCGGCCGGACGGCAGCCCGGAATCGGAGACCACCACCTCGACCCGCTGGAACTCCTTCAGGTCGGAGTAGCCGGCCGTGGCCATCGTGCGGCGCAGCGCGCCCATCAGGTTCATCGAGCCGTCGGGGACGGTGGACGGCCCGTGCAGTATCTGCGTCAGCGTGCCGATGGTGCCGACCTGGACCCGGGCCCCCCGGGGCAGCTCGGTGTGGTTGGCCTCGCTCCCCCAGTGGTACCCCCGGCCGGGCGCCTCGGTGGCCCGGGCCAGCGGCGAGCCCACCATCACCGCGTCGGCCCCGATGGCCAGCGCCTTGGCGATGTCGCCGCTGCTGGTCATCGAACCATCGGCGATCACGTGCACGTAGCGGCCGCCGGACTCATCCAGGTAGTCCCGGCGGGCCGCGGCCACGTCGGCGATCGCGGTGGCCATCGGCACGGCCACGCCGAGCACCGTCACGGTGGTGTGACCTGACCCGCCGCCGAAGCCGACCAGGACGCCGGCCGCGCCGGTGCGCATCAGGTGCAGCGCGGCGGCGTAGGTGGCGCAGCCGCCGACCACCACCGGGACATCGAGCTCGTAGATGAACTGCTTCAAATTGAGCGGCTCGGCCCGGCCGGAGACGTGCTCGGCCGAGACCGTGGTGCCGCGGATCACGAAGATATCCACGCCCGCGTCCACCACGGCCTTGTAGTACCGGGCCGTGCGCTGCGGCGACAGGCTGGCCGCGGTGGTCACGCCGGCCCGGGCGATCTCCTCGATCCGGCGCCCGATGAGCTCCTCGGAGATCGGCGCGGCATACATGGCCTGCAGCCGCCGGGTCGCGGCCTGCTCGTCAAGCTCGGTCACCTCGGCCAGCAGCGGCTCGGGGTCCTCGTACCGGGTCCACAGCCCTTCCACATCCAGCACGCCCAGCCCGCCGAGGCGGCCGATGGCGATAGCCGTGGCCGGCGACACCACGCTGTCCATCGGGGAGGCCATCAGCGGCAGCTCGAACCGGTACGCGTCGATCTGCCAGGCGATCGACACCTCCTCGGGGTCCCTGGTCCGCCGGGCCGGCACGATCCCGATCTCGCTGAGCGAGTACGCCCGGCGCCCCGACTTGCCGCGGCCGATCTCCACGTCCGTCACCCGCGCTGCGCTCCGTCCCGGCCAGGGCGGCCGTAGTAGTTGGGCGCCTCGACGGTCATCTGCACGTCGTGCGGATGGCTCTCGGTCAGCCCGGCCGCCGTGATCTGGATGAAGCGCGCTTCCTGCAGGTCCGCGATGGTGCGCGCGCCGCAGTAGCCCATGGCCGCGCGCAGCCCGCCGATCAGCTGGCCGGCGACCGCCGACAGCGGGCCCCGGTACGGGACCTGGCCCTCGATCCCCTCGGGGACCAGCTTGTCCTCGCGCAGCACGTCGTCCTGGAAATAGCGGTCCTTGGAGTACGAGCGGCCGCGCTCCCGGTTGCGCATGGCGCCGAGCGAGCCCATCCCCCGGTACAGCTTGTACTGCTTGCCGTTGATGAACACCACCTCGCCGGGGCTCTCCTCGCACCCGGCCAGCAGGCTGCCGAGCATGACCGAGTCGGCCCCGGCGGCGATGGCCTTGGCGATGTCACCGGAATACTGCAGCCCGCCGTCGCCGATCACCGGCACCCCGGCCGGGCGCGCCGCCTGCGCGGCCTCGTAGATCGCGGTCACCTGCGGCACGCCCACGCCGGCCACCACCCGGGTGGTGCAGATCGACCCCGGCCCGACGCCGACCTTGACGCCGTCCGCCCCGGCGTCGACCAGCGCCTGCGCCCCGGCCCGGGTGGCCACGTTGCCGCCGATCACCTCGGCATCGGAGTTCGCCTTGATCTGAGCGATCATGTCCAGGACGGCCTGAGCGTGGCCGTGCGCGGTGTCCACGACGAGGAAGTCCGCGCCCGCATCGGTCAGCGCCTGGGCGCGGAGCTTGGCGTCCTCGCCGACCCCGATCGCCGCGCCGACCACCAGCCGGCCGGCCGCGTCCTTGGTCGCGGCGGGAAACTCCTCGCTCTTAGTGAAGTCCTTCACCGTGATCAGCCCGCGCAGCCGGCCAGCCTCGTCGACCAGCGGCAGCTTCTCCACCTTGTGCACGCGCAGCAGCCGCAGCGCGTCGGCGGACGGCACCCCGACCGGCGCGGTGACCAGGGGCATCGGCGTCATGACTTCGGCCACCCGGCGGCCATGGTCGGTCTCGAAGCGGATGTCCCGGTTGGTGACGATGCCGAGCAGGACGCCATCGGCGCCGGTCACCGGCACCCCGGAAATCCGGAACCGGCTGCAGAGCCGGTCCACGTCGGCGATCGTGGCGTCCGGCCCGCAGGTCACCGGGTTGGTGATCATGCCCGCCTCGGAGCGCTTGACCATGTCCACCTGCTGCGCCTGCTCCTCGACGGACAGGTTGCGGTGCAGCACGCCGACGCCGCCCTGGCGGGCCATGGCCACCGCCATCCTGGCCTCGGTGACGGTATCCATGGACGCCGACACCAGCGGGATGCGCAGCCGCAGCTGGCGCGTGATCCGGGTCGCGGTGTCCGCTTCGCTGGGCAGCACCTCGGAGTGGGCCGGGAGCAGCAGCACATCGTCGAAGGTCAGCCCGGCGGGCGCGAACTTGTCCGCCTGGTCCGGAAATACGTGATCGCTCATGGCACCTTCACCGGGAGTGGCAGCGGGGATGCTCCCATCCTAGTGAGGCCCGTACGGGGCCGGGCCGGGTTACGGCCCGCGGCAGGCGGGACCGGGTTACCGGCCCGCGAGGGAGGCGAGTTCGGGGACGAAGGCCGCCCCGTTCACCGTGCCGACCCCCGAAGCCAGGTCGTAGCCGGGACGGGCGCTGTAGCCCTGGACCGTGTACGTCTGGCCGTTCTGGCTGAACGTCACGGTGTTGTTCCCGCTGGTGACGTCGACAACCCCGGGCAGGTGCGCCGCGGACATCAGGTACAGGGCGGGGTTGATCAGCCCGAGCGCGTGACCGGCGACCTGGTCCGCGAGAGCCACGATGCCGCTGAACAGCGGGGTGGCCTCGCTGGTCCCGCAGGTCGGGTACCAGCCGGCCGGGATGCCGGGGAAGCTCATGTAGACGTCGACGGCGCCGTTGCAGGCCCCGCTCATCGAGATGTCGGGCACGCCCCGGCTGCGGCCGACCACATTCCGGACCAGGGCCTGATAGGAGGGCCGGGCGAAGAGAACCGACTTGCCGCCGCCGGTCGCCAGCGGGTTAGGCCCGTTGTCGCCGAAGATGAACTGGTTGGTCGCGACGCTGTAGGTGTCATTCCAGACCGTGTCCGGCGAGGTGTGATTGCCGTTCGCGTCCAGGTGCAGCTGGGTCCCGCCGACGCCGGTCACCAGCGGGTCGCTCGGCGGCCAGGCCGTGGTCGGGAACGTGTAGTAGGTCGAGCCGTCCAGGCCGACGTTGGCCGCCCCGGAGTCGCCCGTGGCGGCGAGCACGGTGACGTCGTTCCGGTAGGCGTCGGTGTACGCGCCGCGCAGCGCGTCGACCTGGGCCTTGGAGGTGAAGGTCTGCTCGGTCGCGCTGAAGCTCTGGCTGATCACGTCGCCGAGATGGTGATTGATCACGTATTCCTCGGCCTTGACGATCTGCGGGAACCCGGTCACGCCCTCGGTCTCCGAGACCGGCGTCTCGACCAGGAGGATGTTGGCGCCGGGCGCGATGGTGTGCGCGTACTCCACGTCCAGGGTCGTCTCGCCGGCCCAGCCGACCATGTCGCTGTTGGTCGGGTCGTAGGGCGGGATGGCGCCGGCGGGCTGGATGACCTTGAATGACGGCGGCGCGGGCAGCCCGAACGTCTGGTCGAACGTGGCCAGGTCGGCCCGGATCGTCGGGGAGCCGAAGGAGTCGACGATGACGATCGTGGCCCCCTTGCCGGTCACGCCCCGGGCGTAGAGCGGATTAAGGTTGTAGGCCTGCTGGATCTGACCCGGCTCGTAGCACGCGACCTGGAACGCCGCCTCGCACTCCGCGGTGGTGGGCGGCTGGGTGGAGGACCGCAGCGTGTGCAGCACGGCCGGCTGGCACGGTCACGGCGGGCAGCGGCGCCGCGGTACTCGCGCTGACCCCGGCGACGGCGGGCCCGCTCAGGCCGGCCAGGCCGCCCAGGGCGGCCGTCAGCGTCCCGGCACTGACGGCGATGGCGGCCTTGCGTCCCAGGCGCATAGCGTCCCCCTGCTCCGTGGTTCAGGCTGCGGATCAAGACCGCTCAAATATGGCAGAAATCCACCATCCGGCACAAGGGAGACATAGGCCGGATAAGGCCGGAAACCCGGGTTCCATGCGCGCTTAATGGCGCTGGAACCCGGGTTTCCACAATCCGGGAAGACCGGGCCTTAGTGCGAGTGAGTGTGTCCGTGGCCGTCGGCCGCGGCTTCCTCGTCCTCTTCCGGCTTCTCGACCACCAGGGTCTCGGTCGTCAGCAGCATGCCGGCGATCGAGGCGGCGTTCTGCACCGCGGACCTGGTCACCTTGACCGGGTCGATGATGCCCTGGGCCATCAGGTCGCCGTACTCGCCGGTGGCCGCGTTGTAGCCCTGGCCGAGCGGCATTTCCGCGATCTTGGCCACGACGACCGAGCCCTCCGCGCCCGCGTTCAGCGCGATCCAGCGGGCCGGCTCGGACAGCGCGAGCTCGACGACGCGCACGCCGGTCCGCTCGTCGCCGGTGCGGCCCAGGTCGCCAAGCTCGGCGGCCACGTGCACCAGGGCGCTGCCGCCGCCGGCGATGATGCCCTCCTCGATAGCGGCCCGGGTGGCGGAGATGGCGTCCTCAAGGCGGTGCTTCTTCTCCTTGAGCTCCACCTCGGTCGCCGCGCCGGCCCGCAGCACGCAGACACCGCCGGACAGCTTGGCCAGCCGCTCCTGCAGCTTCTCCCGGTCCCAGTCCGAATCAGTGTTCTCGATCTCGGTCCGGATCTGCCTGATCCGGTCCTCGATCGCGTTCTTCTCGCCTGCCCCGTCCACGACCGTGGTGTCGTCCTTGGTCACGACGATCCGGCGGGCGCGGCCCAGGCTCTCCAGGCCGACTGAGTCCAGCTTGATGCCGACCTCTTCGGTCACCACGGTGCCGCCGGTCAAGGTGGCCATGTCCTCCAGCATCGCCTTGCGGCGGTCACCGAAGCCAGGTGCCTTGACCGCGACCACGTTCAGCAGGCCGCGGATCTTGTTGACCACCAGGGTGGCCAGGGCCTCGCCCTCGACGTCCTCGGCCACGACCAGCAGCGGCCTCTTCACCTGGGCGATCTTCTCCAGCAGCGGCAGGAAATCCTGCATGGAGGAGATTTTGGCCTGGTGGATCAGGACGTAGGCGTCCTCGAGGACCGCCTCCAGGCGCTCCGGGTCGGTGATGAAGTAGGGCGAGATGTAGCCCTTGTCGAACTGGAGACCTTCGGTGAACTCCAGCTCCAGGCCCATCGTCGGCGACTCCTCGACGGTGATGACCCCGTCCTTGCCGACCTTGCTGAACGCCTCGGCGATCAGCTCGCCGATCTTGTCGTCCTGCGCGGAGATCGTCGCGACGTGCGCGATCTCGGTCTGCTCCTCAACCTCGCGCGCGGACTTGAGCAGCCGCTCGGAGACCTCGGCCGCGGCCGCGTCGATGCCGCGCTTGAGGTCCATCGGGTTCGCGCCCGCGGCGACCGAGCGCAGCCCGTGCCGCACCATCGCCTGGGCCAGGACCGTCGCCGTCGTGGTGCCGTCCCCGGCGACGTCATTGGTCTTGGTGGCGACCTCCTTGGCCAGCTGGGCCCCGAGGTTCTCGTACGGGTCCTCCAGATCCACCTCCTTGGCGACGGTTACGCCGTCGTTGGTGATGGTGGGGGCACCCCATTTCTTATCGATGACGACGTTGCGGCCACGCGGGCCCAGCGTCACCTTTACGGTGTCGGCGAGCTTGTTCACGCCGCGCTCCAGCGAGCGGCGTGCGTCCTCGTCGAACTCCAGGATCTTGGGCATTGAAATTCCTCAACCTACGGTTGGAACGAGTGCATGGGCAGGCGGCGGGGCAGAGCCAGTGGCCTGCCCCGCCGGACCGCGAGCTCTACTTGTCGATGACGGCGAGCACGTCGCGGGCGGAGAGCACCAGGTACTCCTCGCCCGAGTACTTCACCTCAGTGCCGCCGTACTTGCTGTACAGCACTACGTCGCCGACCTTCACGTCGATCGGCACGCGCTTGGTTCCCGCGTCGTCGAAGCGACCGGGACCAACCGCCAGGACCTCGCCCTCCTGGGGCTTCTCCTTGGCGGTGTCCGGGATCACCAGTCCGGATGCGGTGGTCTGCTCCGCCTCGAGCGGGCGGACCACGATCCGGTCTTCGAGCGGCTTGATTACTACCTTGGTGGTGGCGGTCGTCACGATCTGACCTCCCCCTTCGGAAAGGCTGTTGGTGGAGTTGCTAGAGAGGCGGACGCGGCCGCCTGTCGTCGCGGTGCCAGACTGCCTCGTCGCGTTAGCACTCTACATCAGCGAGTGCTAATCCTGAACATTAGGGGGAGTAAGCAGGCTCGTCAACTCGAACGATCGAGCCGACGAGCAGCCAGTTTCTCTCTGTGCACACAATCGATTACGTGTAGCTACTAGAGTTGTGCGGTGCTGGCGCCATCCGCAGCGGTCGATGGCGGCATCGAGGCAGGGCGACCCCTCGTAAAGGAGCATCATGGATCAGCCGGGCAACCACATCCTGGTTCGCGGGAACCAGACTGGCGCCGCCGACCGCATGCGCGAGCTGCTCGCGCGGACCGTCCAGGACCACGTCGCGGACCAGCGCTCGAACGCGGGCGCGCTGGAAGACATCCGCCAGCGGCTGGAAGGGCTGGAGTGGCTGGCCAAGGAGGTACGCGAGCGGGAGATCACGGGCCTGGGCGCCCGGCTCGACCAGCTGGCCGGCCAGCTGGAGGCGGCCGCGGCCAAGCCGCCGGGCTGGGCGGAGTCGCTGGCCGAGCACATCGAGCTGCTCCGCACCCAGGTGATGCCGCTGGCCGAGCTGCCCTCGCTGTGGGCGGACATGGGCACCGTCGCCGAGCACGTCGAGCAGGCGCTGCCGCGGCTGCAGCAGGTGGGCGACAGCGTCGGCCAGGCCCTGGAGGCCCTGCGGGCGCAGGACGAGCGGCTGGGCCGGCTGCAGCAGGGCGTGACCAAGCTGCAGCAGAGCATGGAGACGGCAGCGGGCCGCTTCAACCGCCTGGACAAGGCCGTCGCCGAGCTGACCCAGCGCACGGCGCAGCTGGATAAGGAGATATCGGGGGTCAAGGGACGCGCGGAGGTGGGCTTCAGCGCGCTCGCGGCCAAGCTCGACCACAGCGCCGAGGCCACCGCGGCCCAGGTCGCCGACGCCACGGAGACGATCGCCGCGGTCACCCGCGGTCTGGCCGAGACCGTGACCGGCCTCGGCGGGCAGGTCGACGTGATCGGCAGCCAGGTCCAGGCGGTACACGGAAGCATGGAGCGGCTGGACGAGCGGCTGGCCGACACCGACGACAAACTGGGTTCGCTCGACGCGAAGCTGACCTCGACTGACGCCAAGGTGGGGACGGCCGACGCGCGGGTGGCGGCGCTGGACACCAAGCTGGAGCGCCTCGACGAACGGCTGGACGACCAGTACGACCGGGTCAGCCTCGTCGACAAGGAACTCGGCTCGGTGGACGGCAAACTCGGCTCGCTGCAGAGCAAGCTCGGCCCGGTCGACAGCAAGCTGGGTGCGGTGGACAGCAGGCTCGGCACGGTGGACGGCAAGGTCGGCGCGCTCGGCGGCCGGCTGGACGGGCTGGACGGCCGGATGGACGGCGTGGCCGAGCAGATCGACGGCCTGGGCGAGAAGTTCGGCGCGGTCGAGGGCCGGCTCGGGGCGGCGGACGGCCACTTCGCCGAGCTCGGCCGGAAGCTGGACGAGCTACGCTCACGGCCGGGATCGGCGGAGATCCACGACACCATGTCCCAGGTCGTCGACGCCGCGAAGGATCAGGTCGCCGCCCGGCTCGGCTCGCTGGAGGAGACCGTCCTGACCCTGGCCGAGGCGCTGCTGCGCCCCGCCGAACGCCAGGCCGCCGCGCGCGAAAGCGGACATAACTAGGTAAAACGCGCCCGCCGAGGCGCGTTATCGTGTGCGGTATGGCCGAGGGGCCGCTGGACCGGGCGTACGCGGCGCAGCTTGACGCCCGCGACCCGCTGGCCTCCTACCGCGAGCGGTTCCTGCTGGCGGACCCGGCGCTGGTCTACCTGAACGGCAACTCACTCGGCCCGCTGCCGCTGGCCACCATGGCGCGGATACAGGACGTGCTGCGGGAGGAATGGGGCGGCGCCCTGGCCCGGTCGTGGGAGCACTGGGCCGGACTGCCCGCGCGGGCCGGGGACCTGGTGGCCGAGCTGGTCGGCGCCGCGCCAGGGCAGGTGATCGTCACCGACAACACGACCGTGAACCTGTACAAACTGGCCAGCGCGGCGCTGGACGCGCGGCCCGGGCGGCACGTGATCGTCACCGATCACGACAACTTCCCCAGCGACCGGTACGTGCTGGCCGGCGTCGCGGCCCAGCGCGGCGCGGAGCTGCGCATGCTGGCCTCCGACATCGACGAGGGCGTGCGCCCGGAGCTGGTCCGGGCCGCGGTGGACTCCGGCACGGCGCTGATCAGCCTGTCCCACGTGGCCTACCGCAGTGGCGCGCTGGCCGACATGGCGGCCATCACCACGATCGCCCAGGAGGCCGGGGCGCTCATGCTCTGGGACCTGTGCCACTCGGTCGGCGCGGTGCCGGTCGACCTGGACGGCTGCGGCGTGGACCTGGCGGTCGGCTGCACCTACAAGTACCTCAACGCGGGCCCGGGCGCCCCGGCGTTCGCGTACGTGTCGGCCCGGCTGCGCGAGGTGCTGCGGCAGCCGATCTGGGGCTGGTTCTCCCAGCGTGACATGTTCGCCATGGGCCCCAGGTACGACCCGGCGCCGGGCATGGCCAAGTTCATGACCGGCACGCCCTCGATACCCGGCACGGCGGCGGTGGAGGAGGGCGCCCGGCTGCTGCTGGAGGCGGGCATCGGGCCGATGCGGGCCAAGAGCGTGCGGCTGACCGCCTACCTCATCGAGCTGGCCGACGCGTGGCTGGTCCCGCTGGGCGCCGCGATCGCCACGCCGCGGGAGCCCAGCCGCCGCGGCGGCCACGTCACCTTCCGCCACCCGCAAGCCGAGCGGATCGTGGCGCGGCTGGCCGAGGCCGGCGTCATCACCGACTACCGCACCCCGGACCGGTTCCGGCTCGGCCTGTCCCCCCTCACCACGCGCTTCACCGACGTGTGGGACGCCGCCCGGGCCGCCCGCGACCTGATCGCGGCCGAACGGTACCGCGGCCAGGGCTGAGCTCGTCAGCGGGTAACGCGCGGGCGTCCCTGGGCACCGGTACCGGCACCGGACCGGAATCGTTGGCCGGCGGCGCGGGTTGATCGGGGACGGCGTCGGCGGAGCCCGGCTCGGCCAGCTCGACGCGGTTGCGGCCCTGCCGCTTGGCGACGTACAGAGCCGCGTCGGCGAGGCGCTCGAGCCGGTCCAGGGTGCTTGCGTGGCCGGGGTAGCCGGCCACGCCCAAAGAGGCCGTGACCGACGCGTCGCTGCCCGGGAGGGAGATGTCCGCGATCGCCGCGCGGACCCGCTCGGCGATCTCCAGCGCGGCGGCGACCTCGGTGTCGGGCAGCAGGATCACGAACTCCTCCCCGCCCTTGCGGCCGGCGAAGTCCTGGTTCCGCAGCACGGCGCGCAGCGCCGCGCCGACACCGGCCAGGACCTGGTCGCCCACCGGGTGCCCGTGCTGGTCGTTGATCTGCTTGAAGTGGTCGAGGTCGATCATGAGCAGCGCGAGCGGCGCCTGGGTCGCCGCGGCCTGGGCGAACGTCCGCTTCAGCGCGTCGCCGACCGCGCGCTGGTTGGGCAGCCCGGTCAGGCCGTCGGTGGCGGCGCGGATCTCGGCCACGGCCAGGTTGCGCAGGTTGGCCAGCACCGGCGCGGCCTGGCCGACCGACTCGCGGATCCGCTGCTCCTCCGGCTCTGAATAGGGAGCTGGGCGGCTGAGCAGGACCGAGCCGATCACCTCGCCCCCGACCGTGAGCGGGACGCACGACGAGGCCCCTGGAGGGGCGGCGCAGAGCGCGCAGGACAGGAGGCCCGGCCGCCCGCCGCCCTCGCGGTGCGTCCGGCCCGACCGGACCGCCAGGCACGAGCGCGGCTCGGCGCCGCGCAAGGTCCCGGCCAGCGGCGAGCCGGGCGGCAGGGAGGTGACCGCCTCCAGCCGGTCCGCGCTGTTGTTCCGGTTGAGCACCGCGGCCGCGGTGGCCGGCAGCGTGCGCTCGAGGTAGCGCTGCAGGAGCCGGTACGTCTCGTCCTCGTCGTTGGCGAGCTGCAGAGTCTCCTCGAACTCCGCCTGGTCCCGGCTGGGCTCGAGGTTCCGGCGGATACGGCCGATCCCGAACCACAGGAACACGACACCGATCGCGATGCCGAGGACCCCGACACCGACGAGCAGGCCGATGGCGCGCCCCGAGCTGGCGGAGGCCTGCGCGTGGTCGGTCTTCGCGTCGTCCATTTCCTTCAGGATCAGCCGGTCCAGGTGCGCGCTGACCGGCTGGTAGGCGGCGGTCAGCTGGGCGGCGAGCGCCCCGGCGGGCGCAGCGGTGAGGCCGGCCAGGCTGAGCAGGTTACGGACGGCGGTCCACTGCCGGACGAACAGCTGCAGGTCGGCGTGCTCGGCCGGCGGATCACCGACGTGCAGCTGTTCCAGTGACGACAGCCCCCCGTCGACCGCCGGCAGCAGGCTGGTGTAGAGCGAACCGAGCAGCCGGGACCGCGTTGCGGGCTGGGTGGCCAGGGCGGCCTGTTCCCCGGCGGCGTACGTGGCGTCCATGTTCCGGCCCAGCTGGTTGGTCGCAATCGCGGTGGTCAGCTCGTCGCCCGCGATCGCGTCGCCCTGGTGCACGGCCGCTTTGGTACTCAGGATGCCGATGGCGGCCACCCCGATCACCACCAGCACGAGCACGATGAAGAGTGCTGTGAGCGAGCGGGTCGCGGCTCTAGCAAGAGCCTGCATTCGTCTGTCCTAACCCGCGGCCCGGCCTGGAAGAATTCGCGATAATCGTCTTATGGGAAAGCAGCCGACATAAATAGAATACCCGACAGGAAATATTTTGCCGACCGTGCGCAATTTTATTCTTTATCCATCTAATGCAACATTTATGCTGCATTCGGCACCGGCCGGGGCGGGTACCACGGTCCGTTCGGGAGAAAAGGCCTTTATTCCCACTCGATGGTGGCCGGGGGCTTGCTGGTCACGTCGAGAACCACCCGGTTGATCTCGGGGACCTCGTTGGTGACCCGGGTGGAGATCCGGGCCAGCACGTCGGCGGGCAGCCGGGCCCAGTCCGCGGTCATGGCGTCCTCGCTGGTCACCGGGCGCAGCACCAGCGGATGGCCGTAACTGCGGCCGTCGCCTTGCACCCCCACCGAGCGCACGTCGGCCAGCAGCACCACCGGGCACTGCCAGACCAGGGCGTCGAGGCCGGCGGCGGACATCTCCTCGCGCACGATGGCGTCGGCCTCGCGCAGGATGGCCAGGCGCTCGGCGGTGACCTCGCCGACGATCCTGATGGCCAGCCCGGGGCCGGGGAACGGCTGGCGGCGGACGATGGCCTGCGGCAGGCCGAGCTCCTCCCCCACCCGCCGCACCTCGTCCTTGAACAGCCAGCGCAGCGGCTCGACCAGGCGGAACTTCAGGTCGTCGGGCAGCCCGCCGACGTTGTGGTGGGACTTGATGTTCGCCGTGCCGGTACCGCCGCCCGATTCGACCACGTCCGGGTACAGCGTGCCCTGGACCAGGAACTCGCACTCGCCGGCCTCGCTCTTGGCCTCGCGCGCCGCGCGCTCGAACGCGCGGATGAACTCCCGGCCGATGATCTTCCGCTTGCGCTCCGGGTCGGACACTCCGGCCAGCGCGGACACGAACGCCGCCGCCTCGGTCGCGACCTGCAGCCGGACTCCGGTGGCGGCCACGAAGTCCTGCTCCACCTGCTCCGCCTCGCCCTTGCGCAGCAGGCCATGATCAACGAATACGCAGGTCAGGCGGTCACCGATGGCCCGCTGCACGAGCGCGGCGGCGACCGCGGAGTCCACCCCGCCGGACAGCCCGCAGATGGCCCGCCCGCCGCCGATCTGCTCACGGATCGCGGCCACCTGGTCCTCGACGATGTTCAGCATGGTCCAGGACGGGCGGCACCCGGCCAGTTCCAGGAAGCGGGCCAGGACACGGGTGCCGTACTCGGTGTGCACCACCTCGGGATGGAACTGGACGCCGAACAGGCCTCGCTCGGGGTTCTCGATCCCCGCCACCGGCGTCGCGGCGGTCCGCGCGGTCACCCGGAAGCCCGGCGGGGCCGCCGTGGCGGTGTCACCGTGCGACATCCACACCTGCTGCTTGCGGGGCGAGCCGGCCAGCAGGTGGCTCGGCCCGGTCTCCAGTTCGGTGGCGCCGTACTCGGCCGCACCGGTCCGCTCCACCGTGCCGCCCAGCCCGGCCACCATCAGCTGGAAGCCGTAGCAGATACCGAGCACCGGGACCCCGGCGGTGAGCAGGCCGGGCGGCGCGGGCGGGGCGCCCGGCGCGTACACCGAGGCCGGGCCGCCGGACAAGATGATGGCCTTCGGCTGCCGGGCCAGCATCTCCTCGGCCGGCATCGTCGCCGGGACGATCTCGGAGTAGACGTGGCACTCGCGTACCCGCCGGGCGATGAGCTGGGCGTACTGAGCGCCGAAGTCCACCACCAGGACCGTATCGAAGCCGCCGGGCACGCTAACCGCCTTCCACCTGGGACTTCTCGGAGTCTAGCCGAGCCGCGGGGGCCGCGGGGACCGCGGCATTCGCGCCGTTTGGAGCATTCGCGTCGTTGGCGGCGTTCGGGGCGTTGGCGGCGTTCGGAGCGTTGGCGGCGTCGGCGGCCTCGGCGGCGCCGGCGGCATTGGCGGCGGCGGGCGCGACGCGCAGCCGGGCGATACGGCGGCCGTCGAGCTCGGTCACGGTGATCGTATGCCCGCCCACCTGCACGCTTTGCCCGGGGGACGGCAGGTCGCCGAGCGCGGCGAGCACGTAGCCCGCGGCCGTCTCGTACGGCCCCTCGGGCAGCCTGAGGCCGGTCTGCTCCGCGAACTCGTCCAGGTTGAGCAGGCCGTCCACCTCGAACACGCCGCCGCGCAGCCGGGTCGCCTGGCCCTGCTCGGTGTCGTACTCATCCCTGATGTCGCCGATCAGCTCCTCGACCAGGTCCTCCAGGGTGACGATGCCGGCCGTGCCGCCGTAGTCATCGACCACGATGGCCAGGTGCGCCCGCTCGCGCCGCATCTCGGACAGGGAGGACAGCACGGTCTTGCTGATCGGCAGGAGCTTCACCGGCCGGGCGATCCGGCCGACCGGCACCGAGCGGTTGGCGACACCGGGCCCGAGCAGGTCCCTGACGTGCACGAAACCGGTCACGTTGTCGTAGCTGTCGGTGAACACCGGCAGCCTCGAGTACGGGACGTCCGCGGCGATCGCGGCGGCGGCGGACACCGGAGTCTCTGCGTCCAGGAAGATGACCTCGGTACGCGGCACCAGCACCTCGCGGATCTGCCGCTTCCCGGCGTCGAACACCTCACCCACGATGCGGCGCTCGTCGGGGGCCAGCGCCTGCGCGCCGGTGACCAGGTCGCGCAGCTCCTCCTCGGTCATGGCCTGGCGGCCGACGCGCGGATCACCGCCCAGGATGGCCACGACCAGATTGGTCGACCTGGTCAGCAGCCAGACGACCGGGCGGGCCAGCGTCGCGATCCGGTCCAGCAGCGGCGCGGCGAGCAGCGCCAGCCGCGGCCCCCGCTGCAGCCCGATCCGCTTGGGGGCAAGCTCGCCGAGCACCAGGCTGACGAAGGTGATGCACGCGGTCACGATGAGGAACGACAGCGTCGCGGCCCAGCCGGAGTCCACGTTGTGCCTGATCAGCCACGACTTGAGGAAGCCGGCCAGGGTCTCGGCTCCGAACGCGCCGGAGACCAGAGTGGCCAAGGTCACGCCGATCTGCACGGCGGAGAAGAACCGGTTCGGGTCGCTCGCCAGCCGCGCGGTGCGCTGGCCGCGCTTGCCCCGCCTGGCCAGCGCCCTGACCTGGCCTTCCCGCAGCGACACGAGAGCCATCTCGGACGCCGAGAAGAATCCCCCGATGCACACGATGACCAGGACGATGATGATGTCGAGGATTACTCTGCTCATTTTTTCTGCCTGGCAGGAGATGTGTGGGGCCAGTGTAGACCGGATAGCGTATGAATCCCGTGAGCGCGCGATCAGCGTGGCAGGCAAGCGGGCCGACGGCGGGAGACGGCGGACGGCAGATGGCGGGGACGGGCGGAGTCGTCCCCGCCCGAGGGAGGCCCTATGAGAGTGCTCGTTACCGGCGGCGCCGGGTACATCGGCAGCGTCGTGGCCGCACAGCTACTGGCGGCCGGCCACGAGGTCACCGTGCTCGACGACCTGTCCACCGGCTACGCCGACGCGGTGCCGCCCGGAGCCACATTCGTCAAGGGCACGGTGCGTGAGGCGGCCGCCGAGGTGCTGGCCGACGGCATCGATGCGGTCCTGCACTTCGCGGCGAAGTCGCTGGTCGGCGAGTCGGTGGCGGAGCCGGCCAAGTACTGGTCGGCCAACCTGGGCAGCACGATCGCGCTGCTCGAGGCGATGCGCGAGATCGGCGTGCGCACCATCGTGTTCTCCTCCACCGCCGCGGTCTACGGCGAGCCGGAGCGCACGCCCATCGCCGAGACCGACCCGACGCGCCCGACCAGCCCCTACGGCGCGTCCAAGCTCGCCGTCGACACCTCGCTGGCCGAGTTCGCCCGGCTCTACGGGTTCGGCGCGGCCAGCCTGCGCTACTTCAACGTGGCCGGCGCGCACCAGGGCGAGGGCGGCTGGGTGGGCGAGCGGCACAACCCGGAAACCCACCTGATCCCCAACGTGCTGGCCAGCGTGGCCGCGGGCCGCCCGGTGCGGGTCTTCGGCCACGACTATCCCACTGCGGACGGGACCTGTATCCGCGACTACGTCCACGTCACCGACCTGGCCGACGCCCACCTGCGGGCGCTGCAGGCGTGCCGGCCGGGCCAGCACCGGGTGTACAACCTGGGCAACGGGACCGGTTACTCGGTCCGTCAGGTGATCGACGTGTGCGCCGAGGTCACCGGCACAGACATCGCGGTCGACCTGGCCGAACGCCGGCCCGGGGACCCGGCCGTGCTGGTCGCCTCCGCCGAGCGGATCTGCGCCGAGCTCGGCTGGCGGGCGGAGCGGGACCTGCGGGCCATGGCCGCCGACACCTGGGAGTTCACCCGGTCCCGCGGCCGGTGAATCCCTCGCGGCCGATCCGTCAGCGGGCGCGCGGCGCCAGGATATGCGCACGATGCCTGGATTACAGTGGTCTGGTCGCGAGGAGGTCCAAGTGCGGGTACGTGACGAGGCGGCGGCTATCGCGGGCGACATCGCCGAGCTGCGCCATGCGATCCACCGCGAACCTGAGATCGGCCTGGATCTGCCCGAGACGCAGCGCAAGGTGCTCGCCGCGCTGGACGGGCTGCCGCTGGAGCTGCGGACCGGCCGGGGGCTGAGCTCGGTGACCGCCGTGCTGCGCGGCGGCGCGGCCGGCGGCCGCGGGCCGGTCGTCCTGCTGCGCGGCGACATGGACGCGCTGCCCGTCACCGAGGAGACCGGCCTGGCGTACGCGTCGCAGATCCCCGGCGCGATGCACGCCTGCGGTCACGACCTGCACACCGCCATGCTGGCCGGCGCCGCGCAGCTGCTGTCGGCCCGGCAGGCTGAGCTGCCCGGCACCGTGATCTTCATGTTCCAGCCGGGCGAGGAAGGCTACGCCGGCGCACGGCACATGATCAACGAGGGCGTGCTGGACGCGGCGGGCGAGCGCCCGGTCGCCGCCTACGGCCTGCACGTCTCGGCGCAGCGGCTGCCGTGCGGCATGTTCTCTACCCGCCCCGGCGCGATGCTGGCCGCGGCCGACCAGATCACCGTGACGGTGCACGGGCGCGGCGGGCACGCCTCGACGCCGCACCGGGCCGCGGACCCCATCCCGGCCGCCTGCGAGATGGTGACCGCGCTGCAGACGCTGGTCACCAGGAAGTTCGACGTGTTCGATCCGGTGGTGATCACCGTCGGCAGCTTCCACGCCGGGACCATCGACAACGTGATCCCGGACGAGGCCACCTTCCTGGCGACCGCGCGATCCTTCAGCCAGGCCTCCCGCAGCACCCTGGCCGAGGTGGTGCCGCAGCTGATCGGGGACATCGCCCGGGCCCACGGCCTGACCGCCGAGGCCATCTACGCCCCCGAATACCCGGTGACCATGAACGACGCGGCGGAGGCGGAGTTCACGGCGGAGGTGATCGCCGACGCGTTCGGGCCGGAGCGCGCCGAGCGGGCCGAGTTCCCGATCACCGGGGCCGAGGACTTCTCCTTTGTCCTGGAGCAGGTGCCGGGGGCGTTCGTCTTCCTGGGCGCCTGCCCGCCCGGGACCGACCCGCTGACCGCGCCGACCAATCACTCCGCGCACGCCATCTTCGACGACGCGGCGCTGGCCGACGGCATCGCCCTGTACGCCGAGCTGGCCCTGCGCCGACTGGCCCGGGGCTAGCCGCTGGGCGGGTCGCGGGCGGTCAGCTTTCGCGGACCGCCCGGACCAGGGTGGCCACGGTGGTGGCCGGGCCGTCGTCGCGGTCGACGGTGTAGTACACCCGTTCGGCCCGCAGGATGCGCAGGCCGGACAGCTTGGCGCTGACGGCCTCGGGCGTGTACAGCACATCCGGGTCGACCGGCCGGCCCGTGCCCTCGGTGAGGTTGGCCAGGTCGAACCCCATCACGAACACCGTGCCGCCCGGGGCCAGCGCCGCGGGCAGCCGGGCCAGGATCGCGGCCCGTACCGCCGAGCTGGGCTGGACATAAGAGATCAGGGCGAGGTCGTACGCGCCGCGCTCCGGCTCGTAGTCACCCAGGTCAGCGACGACCCAGTCCACCTGCGCGGCCACGCCGCGGACCGCGCTCAGCCGGCGGGCCAGCCCGAGCCCGACCCGGGAGAAGTCGACCGCGGTGACCCGCCAGCCGCGCTCGGCCAGCCAGACGGTGTGCCGGCCCGAGCCCGCGCCCAGATCAAGGGCGCGGCCGGGCGCCAGGCCGCCCAGTTCAGCCTCGATGAACTGGCTCGGCGGCCTGACCGGATCGAACTCGGCGGCGGAATAGCGTTCATCCCACCGGTCCCGCCACGGCTTACCGTCCCGCCGCTGACTGTCCACGTGCCCAGCGATCAGACGGGTCAGAGGGAAGCGACGTCGGCCTGCTTGGCGCGGACGGCTTCGGCGGCGGTGCGCAGGGCGGCCAGCTCGTCGGCCGTCAGGTCCCGCTCGACCACGCGGCGCACGCCGGTCACGCCGATCTCGGCCTCGACGCCCAGGTAGACGCCGGAGATCCCGTACTCGCCGTCGACCCAGGCGCAGACCGGCATGATCTGGCCGGAGTCCTCGGCCACCGCGCGGGCCATCCGGGCCGCGGCGGCCGACGGGGCGTAGTACGCCGAGCCGGTCTTGAGCAGCGCGACGATCTCGCCGCCGCCGTTGCGGGTCCGGGCCACGAGCGGCTCAACCTCGTCCGCGGGCAGCAGCTCGGTCAGCGGACGGCCGTCGACGGTGCAGGCCGAGGGCACCGGGACCATCGTGTCGCCGTGCGAGCCGAGGGTCAGCGTGCGCACCGAGCCGACCGGGACGCCCAGCTTCTCGGCCACGAAGTAGCTGAACCGGGCGGTGTCGAGCATGCCCGCCTGGCCCAGCACCCGGTGGTGCGGGAAGCCGGATACCTTGGCGGCCAGCGCCGTCATCTCATCCAGCGGGTTGGACACCACGATCAGCACCGCGTCGGGCGCGTACTTGGCGACGTTCTCCACCACGTTCCGCACGATCTTGGCGTTGACCTCGATCAGGTCCATCCGGCTCATGCCGGGCTTGCGCGGCAGCCCCGCGGTGACGATCACGATGCCCGACCCGCCGATCGCCTCGTAACCCTCGCCGCCCTGGCCCGTGGTCTGGCCGGTCACCTTGGTCTCGAAGCCCTCCACCGGGCGAGACTGGTTAAGGTCGAGCGCCAGTCCCTCGGGCTTGCCGTCGACGATGTCGGTGAGCACGACCTCGTCGAAGATGTCGTACTCGGCCAGCCGCTGCGCGGTGGTCGAGCCGTAAAAGCCCGCTCCGATGACCGATACCTTGCCCTTGCGTGCCATTCGCAACTCCTAGCGTTGGTGTCCAACCGCGTCGCCACGACAACCACGCCTGCGTGCGCGTCGCCACGACAACCACGTCATTGTGCCTCAGTGCGGGACAAGCCTCACCGGAGGCACGCACCCTGGACCGTTCGGGAAAATGAATCTAACCCATCGCCTTGCGCAGGTTTTCCTCCAGGGCGGCGAGGAACTCCTCGGTGTTCAGGAACGGGGTGTCGCGGCCGACGAGCAGCGCGAGATCCTTGGTCATCTTGCCCTCTTCGATCGTGTGCACGCACACATCCTCCAGCGTGCGGCCGAACAGGGCAACGGCCGGAGTGTCGTCGAGCTTGCCGCGGTGCTCCAGCCCCCGGGTCCAGGCGAAGATGGACGCGACCGGGTTGGTTGAGGTGGGCTGGCCCTGCTGGTGCTGGCGGTAATGCCTGGTCACGGTGCCGTGCGCGGCCTCGGCCTCGACCGTGCGGCCGTCCGGCGTCATCAGCACGCTGGTCATCAGCCCCAGCGAGCCGAAGCCCTGGGCCACCACGTCGGACTGGACGTCGCCGTCGTAGTTCTTGCAGGCCCACACGATGCCGCCGTCCCACTTGAGCACCTGGGCGACCATGTCGTCGATGAGGCGGTGCTCGTAGGTGATCCCGGCCGCCTCGAACTCTGCCTTGAACTCGGACTCGAAAACCTCCGCGAAAAGATCCTTGAACCGGCCGTCATAGGCCTTCAGGATCGTGTTCTTGGTCGACAGGTACAGCGGGAACCGGCGATCCAGCGCATAGCGCATGGTGGCGCGGGCGAAGTCGCGGATCGAGTCGTCGAAGTTGTACATGGCCATGGCGACCCCGCCGCCGTGGAACTTGGCCACCTCGAACTCGATGGGCTCGCCCTCGTCCTGCGGCACGTAGGTGATCGTCACCGTGCCGGGGCCGGGCACCACGAAGTCGGTGGCCTTGTACTGGTCGGCGTGCGCGTGCCGGCCGATGATGATCGGCTTGGTCCAGTTCGGGACCAGCCGCGGGATATTGGAGATGACGATCGGCTCGCGGAAGATGACGCCGCCGAGGATGTTGCGGATGGTGCCGTTCGGCGATTTCCACATCTGCTTGAGGCCGAACTCGGTGACCCGGGCCTCGTCGGGGGTGATCGTGGCGCATTTCACACCCACGCCGTACTTCTGGATGGCGTGCGCGGCGTCGATCGTGACCTGGTCGCCGGTGGCGTCGCGGTGCTGCACGGAAAGGTCGTAATACTCCAGCTCGATGTCCAGGTAGGGCAGGATCAGCTGGTCCTTGATGTACTGCCAGATAATCCGGGTCATCTCGTCGCCGTCGAGTTCGACGACGGGGTTCGCTACCTTGATCTTGGCCATTGTGTGCCTCGTTCCCTTTTTCCCTTATGGCGGCCGCTCATGGCAGCCACGCCGCGACGGCCAGCACTGCGGTGCCGAGCACCGCGAAGGCGGCCACGTCCAGGGCCTTGCCCCGCGACGCCAGCAGCCCGGCGAACCGCGGCGGCAGCACCAGCCGGGCCGCCGCGGCGGCGAGCAGCGCGCCACCCACCAGCGCCGCGCCCCGGCCCGCGTATCGCGATCCCTGCCAGGCCACGAACAGCCCGGCGGCCACGCCCGCGAGCACGATCAGGTACGGCAGCCAGGCCACGCCGCGCACCGCGGTTGCGTCAGGTCCGTGTTGCTGACCTACTGCGTGTTGCTGACCTGCCGCGTGCGCGCCTGCCCGGCCGGCCTGTTCGCCATGTACATGCCTTCCGCTTGTCCGCACGGAAGTTTACCGGGGCCCGGCCGGGCCCGGACCGGCGACATGGCCGGTATCGAGATGACATCCCGCGGTGAGAACCGTGACACGGGGGGTGACCAGATGGTGAGATATACCTATCGGCTCCGATAGACGGGAAGGTCTCCGTGGACACACCATTTCTCCGCGTCGAGGACAGCGGCGAGGCGATCTCGCTCCGCGGGGAGGTGACCACTGTCGGCCGCGGCCAGGGCGTCGACATCCGCCTGGATGATCCCAGCGTCTCCCGGCTGCACGCCGAGCTGGTCCGCCGCGGACCCTACGTCTACGTCGTCGACCTGGGTTTATCACGTAATGGGACCAGGGTTAACGGACGGCCCGTGGCCCGGCGGGTGCTGGCGGAGGGCGATGTGCTGAGCTTCGGCACGGCCCGGTGCCGGATCGTCGGCCTCCCGTTCGAAGACCTGGCCGAGGAGACCGAACTGGGCCGCGCGGCCGCGCCCGAGCTGACCCGCCGTGAGCTCGACGTGCTGAGCTCGCTGTGCCGGCCCGCGCTGTCAGACGAGGCGTTCGCCCTGCCCGCCACCGCCCGCGAGATCGCCGCCGACCTGGTGGTGACCGAGGCGGCGGTCAAGCAGCACCTGCTGCGGCTGTACCAGAAGTTCCGGGTTCCCGAGGGCCCGAACCGGCGGACCCGGCTGGCCAATGAGGTCGTCGCACTGGGCCTGATCAGGCCATTGCCGCTGGCCGAAGCGGGCGGGATGTGAGCGGAGGTCAGCCGCCGGCCTGCCGGAACAGCCAGTTCGCGGCCGATGAGAACACGCCCGGTATCCGGGGCGCCGCGTTCAGCGCTCCGTTCAGCCGCAGGTACGAGCCGATGAACGGCCAGCCGTGCAGCGAGGGCAGGTGCGGGGTCATCAGCGGCCAGTAGTACGGAACCCGCTGCGAGACGGCGAAGATGACGGCGCCGGCGGCCAGGGCCCAGACCGCGAGCGCCGTCAGCGCGGCGCCCAGCGAGGTGCGCGCCAGCGGGCTGGCCATCCGGTTCAGCTGCCGCCGCGGCTTGCCGGAGCCGGGGCCGAAGCCGTAGCAGGCCACGACGGCCGCGGCCGCGTACGCGCCGGCCTGCGGCAGCGCTGCGGTGCCGCTCAGCACCAGGGTCACCACGTAGACCGCCGCGGCGGCGGCGAAGGCCAGCGGGGCGATCAGCGCCTCGATGAGCAGGGCCCGGGCCAGGGCCAGCGGCGAGGAGACCGCAACCACCAGCGGGTCACTGGCCCGCGGCCCGTGCACGGAGCGGCGCGAGGCCAGCGCGTCCGCGGCCCGGTCGGCCGCCCGCGCCACGGTGATCACGGCCAGCGACAAGACCAGGCCGGCCACGGGGAGGATGAGGGTCAGCGCCACGGCCGCGATGACGATGGCCGGGCCGGCCATGGTGGCCCGGGCCCGTGCTGGTGCGGCCAGGGGCGGCCGAGCGGCCAGGGGTGGCTGACCTGGCAGGGGTGCGTACGGTCCTTGAGCACGCTGAGGCCCCTGAGCTGATTGGGGGCCTTGGGCGGGGGGAAGCAGGTCGGCGACGTCCCGGGCGGCCTGCTGGGGCGCGGGGTACGCCGCGGCGGCGGCGCGCTGGGCGGCTTTGCGGGCCTTACGGCCCTGGGCGGGGCCGGGCTGGGCACGGCCGGGCGGGACGGGGCCGGGCGGGGCGGGGGCGGGCGGGGCGGGAGCGGGCTGCTGGGCGGGGCCGGTCAGGACGGCGGTCGGCCGCGGGCCCACGGCCGATGCGGCCGGGCCGGCCGCGGACAGGTCCAGCGCGGTGGCCTGGGCGCTCAGCCAGGTGGCCGGCGGGCGGCGGGCTGGATCGCTGGCCAGGGCCGCGGACAGCAGCGGCACGAGCGGGGCGGGCACGCCGGACAGGTCGGGGCGCCCGGAGATGATGCGGTAGAAGATGGTCTGGTAGGAGTCGCCGCCGCCGCCGAAGGGCGCGCGGCCGGTGGCCGCGAAGGCCAGCGTCGCGGCCCAGGAGTGCACGTCCGAGGCCGGGCTGCTGGGCCGGCCTTCGATGACCTCCGGGGCCAGGTAGCCGGGCGTGCCCATGACCAGCCCGTCCTGGGTCAGCCGGGTGGCGTCCGGGGACTGGGCGATACCGAAGTCGATCACCACCGGGCGGTCATCGGTGAGCATCACGTTGCCCGGCTTCAGGTCGCGGTGCACCACGCCGGCGGCGTGGATCGCGGTCAGCGCCTCGGCCGTGCCGTAGGCGAGCAGGCGCAGTCCGGAGCCGGACAGCGGCCCGCGGCTGCGCACCATCGCCTCCAGCGTGGGCCCGGGCACGTACCTGGTCACGATGTACGGGAACTCGCCGGTCACGTCGGCGTCCAGGACCTCCGCGACGAACGGGCTGCGGACCCGGCGCATCGTCTCGACCTCGCGGGCCAGCCGGAGGCGCGCGTTCATGCTCTCGGTGGTGTCGGGACGCAGCACCTTGACCGCCACCATGCTGCCCTGCGGGTCGAGGGCGCGGTGAACCACCCCCATGCCGCCTTCCCCCAGGCGATCCTGAAGGCGATACGGGCCGAGAGTTCCCGGAAGTCGTTCGGTCGCTGGCATCGCGGAATCCAGAGTACGAAACACATGGCCGGTTGGGGAGGGCGTCAGACGTTGCCTATCGATAACGTCCCGGGCTCGCCCGCCCCGCGTCCACCGCACAACCCGGTCTCGCAGCCCCCATGAGCAGCCTAAGTGGGGCGATCGGCCCGGGCCGCTTAGACTCTGAGCGATGACTGAGCACGACGACGCGCCGTCGCTGGACATGGTCACCGCCGCGCTGCGCGCCGACAGCACGGACGTGGCCATCTACGCCCGCGTCCTGACCCAGTCGCTGGGCGAGGCGCTGCCCAGCGAGTTCGTCACGGTGGACCGGGACCGGACGATGTCGGACCGGATGCGCGGCCGCCCGGGCGAGATCTCCCGGATCGCGGTGCAGCTCGGCGACCAGCAGATGACACTGTCGGTGCAAAACGGGAAAACGGTGGCCGAGATCTGCCGCGCGGTGCGCGGTGTCGTCCTGTCCCGGCAGACCGTGCCCGTCAACGAGTGGGCCGCGGCGCTAGCCGCCGCGCTCGTCACCTTCGCCGAGCAGAACGCCCAGGCCGCCCAGGCCCTGCGCAAGCTCGTCGCGGGCAGCTGACCGCCATCCCTCGTGGGCCTGCGTCGGCCTGGGCCGGTCAGGGTCCGGATGACGGATTTCCGCGCGGCCGTAACGATACGGGGACGTTCGGCCCGTAATGTGCCTTCTGCGATGAGAAACAGGTTCTGGCGTGCGTGGTCGGTGTGGGCCATCTCCATGGCCATCACCGGAACCGCCATCGGCTACGACGCCCTTCACCCGCTGCCCGCCGAGCTGGCCAACCAGAGCGGTAGCGGCCTGGACATGGTGGTGGGGCTGGCGTTCATCGTCGCCTTCGCCACCGTCGGCGCGCTGCTGGCCTGGAAACGGCCCGCGAACCCCATCGGATGGCTGCTGTCGGGCCAGGTACGACGCCGAGGCCACGGTGGCCGCGTTCGCGGCCCGGCTCAAGGATGCGGTCGACCTGGACACCGTTCGCGACGACCTGGCCCAGCTGGTGCATGCGGCACTGCAGCCCGCCCACGTCTCGGTGTGGACCAGCTGAGGCGAGTGAGCTAGCGGCTGGGGTCGCCGGCTGTTGGGGCCGCGGGGCTGCTAGCGCAGGTCGCCGTTGGTCATGCCGGCCGGCGCCTGCGGGTAGGTGACCAGCCCGAGCTCGGCGCGGCTGTCGAGCAGCGGATGACTGGGCAGCACGCGGACCGTGTAGCCGAACGGGCCCGGCCGGTCCAGCGGCACCTCACCGGAATACCGGACCACGCCGGGAGGGTCGGCGGGCACGGCGTAGACCTCGGCGGTCGCGACCCCGGCCGCGGCGGCTTCCGTGGTCGCGGCCGCGGCGGCTTCCGTGGTCGTGCCGGCGGATCCCGTGGCCGCGGCCCCGATGGATGCGGGCACGGCGGACGCGGGCACGGCGGACGCGGGCACGGCGGACGCGGGCACGGCGGACGCGGGCACGGGCGGGGCGGGGGCGTCGGCGGTCAGGGTGATGTAGCCGGGCTGCACGATCTGGTCGTTCTCGTCGGGCCGCCCGTAGACCACCTCCACGGTCACGTCGTCGCGGGTCAGCTCGCCCAGGGCCACCGAGACCCGGACGTCCAGCGCCGAGCCGAGGCGCTGGCCGGCGGACCCGGTCGGCTCGGACTCCACGTGCTCGATCCGCACCTGCGGCCAGGCCGCGATCACGCGCTGCTTCCAGGCGGCCAGCTCACGGGCCGGGCCGAACCCGTCCACGCCAGCCAGCGTCCGGGAGGAGGCCGCGGCCGGCACGTACAGCTCGGTCACGTACTCCCGGACCATCCGCTCGGCCTGGACCTTCGGCCCGAGGGAGCGCATCGCGTGCCGGATCCGGTCCACCCAGCCCTGCGGGATCCCGTCCGCGTCGCGCTCGTAGAACAGCGGCGCCACCGACTTGCCGATCAGCTCGTACAGTGCCTGCGCCTCGAGCTCGTCGCGCCGCGAGACGTCGGCCACGCCGTCCGCGGAAGGGATCTCCCACCCGTTCCCGCCGTCGTACCACTCGTCCCACCAGCCGTCCCGGACCGACAGGTTCAGCCCGCCGTTCATTGCGGCCTTCATGCCCGAGGTGCCGCAGGCCTCCAGCGGGCGCAGCGGGTTGTTCAGCCAGACGTCGCAGCCCTGCACCAGGGTGTGCGACATGGCCATGTCGTAATCGGGCAGGAACACGATCCGGCGCCGTACGTCCGGGGAGTCGGTGAACTGGACCATCTGCTGGATCAGGGCCTTGCCGCCGTCGTCGGCGGGATGGGCCTTGCCCGCCACGATGATCTGCACGGGCTGCGCGGGGTCGTTCAGCAGCCGGGCGAGCTGGACCGGGTCGGTCAGCATGAGCGTGAGGCGCTTGTAGGACGGCACCCGGCGGGCGAACCCGATGGTGAGCACGTTCTCGTCGAGCAGGTCGTCGGTCCAGGTCAGCTCCGCCTCCGACGCGCCCCGCTGCTGCCAGGAGGCACGCAGCCGGCGCCGGGTCTCGGCCACCAGCCGGGCCCGCAGCACGTGCCGGGCGGCCCAGATCTCCGCGGCCGGAGCAGCCGAGGCCCGGTCCCAGTCCCCCCCGGCCGCCAGGGCGGCCTGGGGGGACGGCATCCCCCCGGGCGCCAGCAGCCCCCCGATCTCCCGCGCCACCCAGGTCGGCGTGTGCACGCCGTTGGTGATCGAGCCGATGGGCACCTCGCTGGTGTCGAACCCCGGCCACAGGCCCGCGAACATGGCCCGGCTCACCTCGCCGTGCAACCGCGAGACGCCGTTGACCCGCTGGGCCAGCCGCATGCCCATGACGGCCATATTGAACACGCCGGGATCGCCGCCCGGGTAGGTCTCCGCGCCGAGCGCGAGCACCCGGTCGATGGGCAGCAGCGGGTCGTCGTCAAAGTGCTCGCGGATCAGCTCGCGGTCGAACCGGTCGATGCCAGCCGGGACCGGTGTGTGCGTGGTGAACACCGTGCCTGCCCGGCAGACCTCGATGGCTTCGTCAAAGCTCAGGCCGCGCTCGGCGTACTCGCGGATCCGCTCGAGGCCGAGGAACCCGGCGTGCCCCTCGTTGGTGTGGAACACCTCGGGCGACGGGTGGCCGGTCAGCGCGCAGAAGGCGCGCACCGCCCGCATGCCCCCGATGCCGAGCAGCAGCTCCTGCCGCAGCCGGTGGTCGCTGCCGCCGCCGTACAGCCGGTCGGTGACCTCGTGCAGGTCAGGCTCGTTCTCCTCGACGTAGGAGTCGAGCAGCAGCAGCGGGATCCGCCCCACGTGCGCCACCCAGACCTGGGCGGCCAGCTGACCGTCCTCGGGCAGCGCGACCGCGACGTGCACCGGGGCGCCCGCCGCGTCGCGCAGCAGCTCGAGCGGCTGGCCGTTCGGGTCATCGCTGGGGTAGCGCTCGGCCTGCCAGCCGTCGGCGGACAGCGACTGGGTGAAGTACCCGTGCCGGTACAGCAGCCCGACGCCGATCAGCGGTACGCCGAGGTCACTGGCCGATTTCAGGTGATCCCCGGCCAGGATGCCCAGGCCGCCGGAGTACTGCGGCAGCGCGGCGGTGATCCCGTACTCCGGGGAGAAGTACGCCACGGCCGCCGGGCCCACCGGCCCCGTGTCGGCCAGCCCTGTGTCGGCCAGCCCGTGTCGGCCAGCCCTGTGTCGGCCAGCCCGGGGGCGGCCAGCCCGGCCTCGGCGTACCACTGCGCCCCGGACAGGTACTCGCGCAGGTCCTGCTCGGCCGCGTGCAGCCGGCCGAGGAAATCGTCATCGTCGGCCAGGGCCGAGATCCGGTCCGGCGGCAGCGCGCTGAGCATCGCGATCGGGTCGCCGCCGCAGGCCTGCCACGCGGCGGGGTCGATCGAGGAAAACAGGTCAGCGGTCGGCGCGTGCCAGGACCAGCGGAGGTTCAGCATCAACCCCTGCAGCGGGGCCAGCGGCGCGGGCAGGCTGATGCGGACGGTGAACCGGCGAATCGCTCTCACGGGCAGACCTTAGTTGGTCAGCAGGCAACACGCCGAACTAGCCGCGGGAATCGGGCCGGCCCGCGACCGTTCGGTAATAGAAAATAACTTCAAATCAGGCCGAACGAGCAGTGGTTTTACGGCCCGGCAGACAACAATGTGACGGCCGGCACCGTCGTGGTGGTGATACGTGACCCCGCGCTGGCATGAACCGCACTGTGGTCGGTAGCGTAACCAGCGTGATTGGACGAATCCCGATCCTTGATCTCGAGCCGGCGGTGGACTGCGGCGCCCGCCCGGTCAAGGCCGTGGCCGGCGAGACCTTTGCGGTCAGCGCCACCGTGTTCCGCGAGGGCCACGGCCTCATCGGGGTCGCAGCGGTGCTGAGAGACCCCGAGCGCAACCGCGGCCCCCTGGTGCGGATGCGCGAGCTCGCCCCCGGCACCGACCGTTACGGCGCGGACGTGACCGTGACCGCCGAGGGGCTGTGGCGCTACCACGTGGAGGCGTGGGCCGACCCGATCGCGAGCTGGCAGCACGATGCGGCCATCAAGATCCCGGCCGGCCAGGACGTGGAGCTGATGCTCACCGAGGGCGCACTGCTGTTCGGGCGGGCGGCGCGGCGGATCCCGCAGCCGCCCGGGGCCAGCCGCCCGGCCGCGGCCCGGACCGCGCTGCGGGCGCTGGTCGCGCTCCTGCGCGACCGCGACCTGCCCCCGGAGGAGCGGTTCGCGGAGACCGAGACCGCCGCCATCGCGGCGATCCTGGAGCGGTGGCCGCTGCGTGATCTGGTCACCCGGTCCCGGGCGCTGCCGGTGCAGGCGGACCGGGAACGGGCGCTGTACGGGTCGTGGTACGAGCTGTTCCCGCGGTCCGAAGGGGCCCTGGTCGACCCGACGGGCCAGACGCCGCCGGTCTCGGGCACGCTGCGCACCGCGGCCCGGCGGCTGGACGCGGTCGCGGGCATGGGCTTCGACGTGGTGTACCTGCCGCCGGTGCACCCGATCGGAGTCACCTTCCGTAAGGGCCCGAACAACACACTGACCCCTCAGGACGGCGATCCGGGCTCGCCGTGGGCGATCGGGTCCGCCGACGGCGGGCACGACGCGATCCACCCGGACCTGGGCACGTTCGAGGACTTCGACCACTTCGTGGGCCGCAGCCGCGAGCTCGGCATGGAGGTCGCGCTCGACCTGGCTCTGCAGGCCTCGCCCGATCACCCGTGGGTGAAGGAGCATCCGGAGTGGTTCACCACCCGGGCCGACGGCTCCATCGCCTACGCCGAGAACCCGCCCAAGAAGTACCAGGACATCTACCCGGTGAACTTCGACAACGACCCGGAGGGGATCTACGCCGAGGTGCTGCGGGTGGTGCGGCTGTGGATCGACCACGGGGTCACGATCTTCCGGGTGGACAACCCCCACACCAAGCCGCTGCGGTTCTGGGAGCGGCTGCTGACGCAGATCCGGGTCAGCCGCCCTGACGTGCTGTTCCTGGCTGAGGCGTTCACCCGCCCGGCCATGATGGCCGCCCTGGCCAAGATCGGCTTCGACCAGTCCTACACGTACTTCACCTGGCGCAACAGCGTGCCGGAGCTGATCGAGTACGCGCTCGAGCTGTCCGGTCCGGCCGCCGCCTACATGCGGCCCAACCTGTTCACCAACACCCCGGACATCCTGAACGACTATCTGCAGTACGGCGGCCTGCCCGCGTTCAAGATCAGGGCCGTGCTGGCGTCGATGCTCTCCCCGACGTGGGGTATCTATTCCGGGTTCGAACTGGGCGAGCACGTCCCGGTGCACCCGGGCAGCGAGGAGTACCTGGACTCGGAGAAGTACCAGTACCGGCCGCGCGACTGGGCGGCGGCCGCCCGGGATCACCTGGGCATCGCGGACTTCATCACCCAACTCAACCGGATCAGGCGAGCCCACCCGGCCCTGCACAGACTTCGTAATCTACGCTTTCATTACGTTGACCAGCCGGAACTGATGTGTTTCTCCAAACGGACGGGTAGTATCCCGGCAAGCCCCATGACGGGCTCGCCGGGGCCAGCGGCCCCCGGCGCGGACACGATCCTGGTCGTCGTCAACGTCAACCCGTTCCAGACCAGGGAGGCGACGGTCTGGCTTGACCTGCCCGAGCTCGGCGTGGGCAGCCAGTTCACCGTGACTGACGAGCTGACCGGCGAGTCCTACACGTGGGGGGGAGCCAACTACGTCCGCCTGGACCCGGCGACGCGGCCTGCTCACATCTTTACCGTCACCCCCGATGTGTAGGACCTTGGTAAAGACGCACCCTGACCGGAAAGACCAGGAGATTCGGCCGTGACAGAACACCACGAGGCGATAGCTGACTCGTTCTCGCCCGAGCAGCCGCGCGACCCGGAGTGGTATAAGCGCGCGGTGTTCTACGAGGTGCTCGTCCGCGGTTTCCAGGATTCCACCGGTGACGGCAGCGGCGACCTGACCGGCCTGATCTCCCGGCTGGACTACCTGGAGTGGCTGGGCATCGACTGCATCTGGCTGCTGCCCATCTACGCGTCCCCGCTGCGCGACGGCGGCTACGACATCTCCGACTACATGGCGATCCTGCCCGAGTACGGCAACATCGGCGATTTCGTGACGCTGGTCGACGAGGCGCACAAGCGCGGCATCCGGGTCATCGCCGACCTGGTCATGAACCACACCAGCGACCAGCACCCCTGGTTCCAGGCCTCCCGCACCGACCCGGACGGGCCGTACCGGGACTTCTACGTCTGGTCCGACACCGACGACAAGTACTCCGGGGCGCGGGTCATCTTCGTCGACACCGAGCAGTCCAACTGGACCTTCGACCCGGTCCGCGGCCAGTACTACTGGCACCGCTTCTTCTCCCACCAGCCGGACCTGAACTTCGAGAACCCGGCGGTCCAGGACGCCATGATCGAGGTGCTGCGGTTCTGGCTGGACCTCGGCATCGACGGCTTCCGGCTCGACGCGGTGCCCTACCTGTACGAGCGGGAGGGCACCAACGGGGAGAACCTGAAGGAAACCCACGAGTACCTCAAGCGGATCCGGGCCGAGATCGACAAGCTCTACCCGGACAAGGTGCTGCTGGCCGAGGCGAACCAGTGGCCCGCGGACGTCATCGAGTACTTCGGCGACCCGGAGGTCGGCGGGGACGAATGCCACATGGCGTTCCACTTCCCCCTCATGCCGCGGATCTTCATGGCCGTCCGGCGCGAGCAGCGCTACCCGATCACGGAGATCCTGGCCCAGACCCCGCCCATCCCCGCGCACTGCCAGTGGGGCATCTTCCTGCGCAACCACGACGAGCTGACGCTGGAAATGGTCACCGACGACGAGCGCGACTACATGTACGCCGAGTACGCCAAGGATCCGCGGATGAAGGCGAACATCGGCATCCGGCGGCGGCTGGCCCCGCTGCTGGAGAGTGACCGCAACCAGCTCGAGCTGTTCACCGCGCTGCTCCTGTCGCTGCCCGGCTCGCCGGTGCTGTACTACGGCGACGAGATCGGCATGGGCGACAACATCTGGCTGGGCGACCGGGACGGGGTGCGGACCCCGATGCAGTGGACGCCCGACCGCAACGGCGGCTTCTCCCAGACCGACCCGCAACGGCTGTACCTGCCGCCGATCATGGACGCGATCTACGGCTACCAGGCCCTCAACGTAGAGGCGCAGCAGCGTAACCCGGCCTCGTTCCTGCAATGGACCAGGCGGATGATCGAGATCCGCAAGCGGCACCCGGTCTTCGGCAGCGGCAAATACGAGGAACTGACCTCCTCCAATCCCAGCGTGCTGGCCTTCGTCCGGCTGCCGTCGTCGGAGGATCCCAGCAGCGACGGCTCGGACCGGATCCTGTGCGTCAACAACCTGTCCCGCTTCCCGCAGCCGGTCGAGCTTGACCTGCGCCGCTTCATGGGCGTCACGCCGGTGGAGTGCATGGGCGGCGTGGTCTTCCCGCGGATCGGCGAGCTCAGCTACCTGCTGACGCTGCCCGGCCACGGGTTTTACTGGTTCCAGCTGCCCGCGGCCCGCGAGGAACGGGGGCCCGGGAAGCCGGAGTCCGCGGGCCCGCAGCTGTACCACGGCTGACGCCATGCCCGCATTGGTCGCTGTGCCGCATGGTCGCATGCTGAGTCACGTGCCGGGTCGCATGCCGCGTCGCATGCCGCGAGGAAGACGGGGTAGGGCAGTTTCATGGAGTTCGAAGACGAGCTGGCTGCGTGGCTGGTCAAGCAGCGGTGGTTTGCCGGCAAGGGGCGGACCGTCCACGACCTCGCGGTCGTGGCCGACACCGAGATCATCCCCGGCGACCCGGGCCTGCGGCACCTGCTGGTCACCGTCTCGCACGGCGCGACCTCCGATTGCTACCAGCTGTTCATCGGCCAGCGCGCCCGGCTGCCCGCCCGGCTCCGGCACGTCCGGATCGGGTCGCAGGACGGGCGGCAGATCTACGACGGGCTGCACGACAGCGACCTGACCCGGACGCTGCTGGACGCGATCGTGGCCGACCGGACCGTCGGCGCGCTGCGCTTCGGCCAGCTCCCCGGGGCCGACCTGTCGTGGGCCACCGGAGGGCCACCGGGGCGCCCGGCGGCCTGGACAGCCTGGTCCTGACCGGCGAGCAGAGCAACACCAGCCTGGTGTTCGGGGAATCGGCCATCTTCAAGGTGTTCCGCCGGGTCGCGCCGGGCCCGAACCCGGACCTGGAGGTCGCCGCGGCGCTGGCCGAGCTCGGCTCGACGCACATCGCCGAGCCGTACGGCTGGGCCGAGACCCGCATCGAGGGCGCGACCACGATCCTGGCCATCTTGTCCCGCTACCTGCGGGCCGCCTCGGACGGCTGGTCGCTGGCCGCGACCAGCGTCCGCGACCTGTACGCGCTGCACCGCGGCGACGGCCAGCGGGCCGGGGGCCCGGGGGGTACCGGCCCGCTGGCGGTCGGCACGCCGGGCGAGGCCGGCGGCGACTTCGCGGGCGAGGCCGAACGGCTCGGCGTGGCGACCGCACAGGTCCACGCGGACCTGGCCGAGGCGTTCGGCGCCTCGGAGCTCGAGCCCGATGCCCTGCGTGAGCTGGCCGAGCAGATGTTCCGCCGGCTCGACATGGCCATCGCGGCCGTGCCCGAGCTCGGCGCCTACGCCGACAAGGTCGGGGACGCCTACTCCCGGGCGGCCAAGCTGACCGAGCCGGTCCCCGTCCAGCGGGTGCACGGCGACTACCACCTGGGCCAGGCCATGCGAACCCAGACCGGCTGGGTGGTGCTCGACTTCGAGGGCGAGCCGGCCAGCCCGCTGGCCCAGCGCCGGGCCCGCTCCTCACCGCTGCGGGACGTGGCCGGCATGATCCGTTCGTTCGACTACGCGGCCCGGCACCAGCTGGTCAGCCATCCGGAGCGGGACCGCCTGGCCCCGGTGGCCGGCGACTGGGTGCGGCGCAACGCCGAGGCGTTCTGCGCGGGCTACGCCGAAGCCGGCGGCCTCGACCCGGAGCGCAACGCCGTGCTGTTGCGCGCCCTGCTGCTGGACAAGGCGGTCTACGAGGTCATCTACGAAGCCAGAAACCGTCCGCACTGGCTCGGCATCCCGCTCGAGTCAATCGCCGAAATGTAGCCGGGAAGGTCCATGACAGACAGCCAAGTCAGCCTGGCCGAGATCGAACGGCTGGTCGCCGGGGAGTACCACGATCCGCATTCGATCCTGGGCGCCCATCCCGGCCCGGACGGCATCGTCATCCGGGCCCTGCGGCCGCTGGCCACGTCGGTGACGCTGGTGCTCGACGACGGCCGCCGGGTGCCCATGACCCACCTGGCCCAGGGCGTGTTCGCGGTCACCCTGCCGGACGAGAAGGTGCCGGACTACCGGATCGCCACCTCGTACGACCCGGACGGCGGCGACGAGAAGGTGACCGACGACCCGTACCGGTTCCTGCCCATGATCGGCGAGTTCGACCTCTACCTGATCGGGGAAGGCCGGCACGAGGAGCTGTGGAAGGTGCTCGGCGCGCACGTCCGCGAGGCCGGCCCGGTGACCGGGACGTCGTTCGCGGTGTGGGCGCCGAACGCCCGCGGGGTGCGCGTCACCGGCGACTTCAACTTCTGGGACGGCCGCGGGTTCCCGATGCGCTCGCTGGGCGGAACGGGCGTGTGGGAGCTGTTCGTGCCGAGCGTGGCCGAGGGCACCCGGTACAAGTACTCGGTCTACGGCCAGGACGGCGTGTGGCGGGACAAGGCCGACCCGCTGGCCAACCTGGCCGAGCGGCCGCCCGCCACCGCGTCGGTGGTGTTCACCTCCCAGTACTCCTGGGGTGACCAGGAGTGGACGGCCGCTCGCGCCGGCCGGCAGCCGGTACGCGAGCCGATGAGCGTGTACGAGGTGCACCTCGGCTCGTGGCGGCCCGGCCTGTCCTACCAAGAGCTGGCCGTGCAGCTGACCGAGTACGTCACCGACATGGGCTTCACGCACGTGGAATTCCTGCCCGTGGCCGAGCATCCGTTCGGCGGCTCATGGGGCTACCAGGTCACCTCGTACTACGCGCCCACGTCGCGGTTCGGCGATCCGGACGACTTCCGCCACCTGGTCGACGCGCTGCACCAGGCGGGTATCGGCGTCCTGGTCGACTGGGTGCCCGCGCACTTCCCGCGCGATGAGTGGGCGCTGGCCAAGTTCGACGGCACCGCGCTGTACGAGCACCCCGACCCGCGGCGCGGCTCGCACCCGGACTGGGGCACGCTCATCTTCAACTTCGGCCGGACCGAGGTGCGCAACTTCCTGGTGGCCAACGCGGTCTACTGGCTGGAAGAGTTCCACATCGACGGGCTGCGCGTCGACGCGGTCGCCTCCATGCTCTACCTGGACTACTCCCGCAAGGCCGGCGAGTGGGAGCCGAACCAGTACGGCGGCCGGGAGAACCTGGAGGCCATCTCGTTCCTGCAGGAGGCCAACGCCACCTGCTACAAGCGCGTGCCCGGCACGATCACGGTGGCCGAGGAGTCGACCGCGTGGCCCGGGGTGTCCCGGCCGGTGTACCTGGGCGGGCTCGGGTTCGGCTTCAAGTGGAACATGGGCTGGATGCACGACACGCTCAACTACCTGAGCCTGGACCCGATCTACCGCCAGTATCACCACAACGAGATGACGTTCTCGATGATGTACGCCTACTCGGAGAACTTCATCCTGCCGCTGTCCCACGACGAGATGGTGCACGGGAAGGGCTCGCTGCTGGGCAAGATGCCCGGCGACGAATGGCGCAGGTTCGCCGGGGTGCGCTCGCTGCTGGCCTACATGTGGGCCCACCCGGGCAAGCAGCTGCTGTTCATGGGCGGCGAATTCGCCCAGGGCAGCGAGTGGTCGGCCGACAAGGGGCTGGACTGGTGGGTGCTCGACTTCGAGGTTCACCAGGGCGTGCAGCGGCTGTCCCGGGACCTCAACGCGGCCTACCGGCAGACTCCCGCGCTGTGGCAGCTCGACTCGTCGGCGGCCGGGTTCAGCTGGATCGACGCCAACGATTCCCTGGGGAATGTGCTGTCGTTCATCCGGTTCCCGGACCAGGGATCGTCCCGGGCGCTGGTGTGCATCGCCAACTTCTCGCCGGTCCCGCACCTGTCCTACCGGGTGGGGCTGCCGGTGGCGGGCCACTGGCGTGAGGTCATCAACACCGACGCGGCCGTGTACGGCGGCACCGGAACGGGGAACATGGGCGGCATCGAGGCCGTGGCCGAGCCGTGGCACGGCCAGCCGGCCTCGGCCACGATCACCGTCCCGCCGATGGGCGTCCTGTGGCTGAGTCCTGACGGTCCGGGCCCCTGCAGTAGCGGTCCGGCCCCTCGGATTAGCGGTTCGGGCCCCTCGCCGGGCCCCTCGGAGTAGCGGTCCGGCGCGGGCCGTTACTCCGAGCGGATGTCGTAGTCGTCTTCCTCGACGACGTGCACGGCCGCTTCCTCGGCGCTCGCCGCGCCGCCGGCGAACCCGGCGTCGTTCGCGACCAGGTCCTCTTCCTCGTCGGGATGGGCGCCCTCGTCCTCGGCCACCAGCCGGCCCGCGCGAGGATCGGGGCCGTCGTCGAGGAGCAGCCCGTCCACGTCCTCGTCGCCCGCGTCCTCGTCCTCGTCGACGTCCTCGAGGTCGTCGAGGTCGTCGTCCTCGTCGGCGTCCGCGAGCGCATCCTCGGTGAGGTCGGCCGTGTCGTCCGGCTCCTCCTCGGCCAGCAGCTCGTCCAGGGTTTCGCCGTCGGCCTGCTCGTCGGCGGTGACGCCGTAGCGCATCCCGGCCGACCACCGCTCCGGCGGGGCGACGCCCCGGTCCAGCGGATCGTAGCCGGGATCTGCGGCTGAGGGAGTCTGATGGTTCCTGCACCTCATAGTCGTCCAGGTCAGAGGACTCATGGCGCCGTTCGTCAGGCATCGGTCGGGACCTCCCAGTGTGTCGGTAGCGTCATAGTAGGCGGCACCAGCGCGGCCGGGTTGACGCGGCGCACAATCTCGCTCAGCGCGATGCGCACGTACGGCTCGCCGACCCACAGGTGCTTGGCCCCCGGGACGGCGATGACCTCGGCCGCCGGGTCACGGGCGAACCGCCGCCGGGCCTCGTCGGGACGCAGGTAGTCGTCAAGCTCGGGAACCAGCGCCACCAGCGGCTTACCCGAGGCGGCCCACCGGTCCAGGTCGGCGTCGCCGGCCCGGCGCAGCGGGGGCGACAGCAGGATAGCGCCCTCGATGCCGCGACCCGGCGCGGGGGCACTGGCGCCGGGGGCACTGGCGTCGGGGGTCTTGACGGCGGGGGCGCTGGCGTCGGCGTCCAGGCCCCACTTCAGGGCCAGCTCGGTGCCGAATGACCAGCCGACCAGCCACCGGGCGGGCAGGCCCGCGTCGAGCGCCCAGGTGACCGCGGCTGACACGTCGTGCCGTTCGGCCTCCCCGGCGTCGAACTCACCCTCGCTCGTGCCTTGCCAGGAAGAAGTGCCGCGGGTGTTGAACCTGAGCACGGCCAGCTGGGCCAGGGCGGGCAGGCGGAAGGCCGCCTTCTTGAGCAGGTGGCTGTCCATCATCCCGCCGTGGGTCGGCAGCGGGTGCAGCCAGATCAGCGTGCCGACCGGGTCCGCGTCGGCCGGCACGGCCAGCTCGCCCACCAGCCGCAGCCCGTCCGAGGTCAGCAACGTGATCGGGGTGCGCTTGGCGGGCAGCACCGTAGCGGGCCTGATCTGGATGTCCTGGCTCAACTGCCTGTCCTCCTCATGCGGCGCGGGCCGCGGCGCAGCCGGTTCTGCCAGCAGCCCCGGTGCCAGTGCCTGCGCTCATCCACGCCGGTGTTGATCCCGTCGGCAGGCCAGGCGACCACGTGCGGCGTGCCCGGCGTGATCTCCTGGTCGCAGCCCGGGCAGCGGTAGGCCTTCGTCGTGCCCGCGCCGGGCTGCTGCCGCACGACCCAGTCCCCGTCGGGCCACGCCTCGACGCGCTCAGGCCCGGGCACCGGGTCGGGCGGACCGGAGCGCTCGCGGCGGATCTTGCGCGGGCTCACATCGGTTCAGCCTATTCGAGCGGTAGAGTTAACCGACGTGCGGCTCGTCATCGCCCGGTGCAGCGTCGAGGCTACGTCGGCCGGCTCACCGCCCACCCGCCTTCGGCGCTACGGCTGCTCATCGTCAAGGCCGACGGGTCCGTCCTGGTGCACAGCGACGGCGGCTCGTACAAGCCGCTGAACTGGATGTCGCCGCCGTGCAGGCTGACCGAGGAGCCGGGACGGTGGTCGGTCAGCAACAAGGCCGGAGAGACCCTGGTGATCACGATGGCCGAGGTGGTGAGCGACACCTCGGTGGATCTCGGGGTGGATCCGGGGCTGGTCAAGGACGGCGTCGAGGCGCACCTGCAGGAGCTGCTGGCCGTCCAGCTCGACCTGCTGGGAGACGGCTGGCGGCTGGTGCGCCGCGAGTTCCCGACCCCGATCGGCCCGGTGGACCTGATGTGCCGGGACGAGGCCGGGCTCAGCGTGGCCGTGGAGATCAAGCGGCGCGGCGAGATCGACGGGGTGGAGCAGCTCACCAGGTACCTGGAACTGCTGAACCGGGACCCGCTGCTGGCCCCGGTCCAGGGCGTGTTCGCCGCCCAGGAGATCAGGCCGCAGGCTCGCGTGCTCGCGGTCGACCGCGGCATCCGGCTGCGTGACGCTCGACTACGAGCGGATGCGCGGCGTGCTGTCGGAGGACACGCTGTTCTGACACGCGCTCGCATCGTCGTGGATCGGCTGGGTGGCTAGATGAGGACGGCGCCGCCGGCGATGTCGAGGACGGTGCCGGTGATCCAGGCGGACTCGTCGGAGGCGAGGAAGGCGGCGGCGGTGGCGACGTCCTGCGGGGTGCCGAGCCGCTTGAGGGGGTGCGCGTCGGCGAGCGAGGCCTGCAGCTCGGGCGGGATCCGGCTCTGGTTGCCCTCGGTGAGGATGGTCTCCGGGGTGATGCAGTTGACGCGGATCCCGAACGGGCCGGCCTGGGCGGCGGCAGCCTGCGTCAGCAGCGCGACGCCCGCCTTGGCGGCCGCGTACGGCATCGGCGAGCGGGGGTCCGCGCGGCGCCCCGCGGCTGAGCCGATAGTGATGATCGTGCCGCCGCGGCGTTCCTTCATTCCGGGCAGGAAGCTCTTCAGGGTGAGGAACGTGGCCAGCAGGTTGCCGTCGACCGTGGCGCGCCACCCGTCTTCGGGGATCTGCTCGAGCGGCACGGGCGGGGTGAGGCTGCCGCCGGCGTTGGCGACCAGGATGCTGACCGGCCCCCACGCTTCCTCGATCTGGCCACGCACCGACTCGACCTGTTTGTAGTCGGTGACGTCGCCGGTCGCGGCCATGGCTTGGCCGCCGTCGCGGATGATCGCGGCCGCCATGCGGTCGGCGGCGGCCTGGTCGCGCCCGTGTACGGCGACGGCGGCCCCGCGGCGCGCGAACTCGGCGGCGATGGCTGCCCCGATGCCCCGGTGCTGCCGGTGACCAGGGCGATCTGCCCGTCGAGCGAGCTCATGCCAGCTCCCCCTTGACCGCGGTGAGGATCTCCATGAGGTGGCCGTCCGGGTCCCGGAAGTAGGTGCCGCGGTGGCCGTTCTTGCTGGTGTAGACCTGGCCCGGCTGACGGCACTGCGGGTCGGCGTAGTACGTGATGCCCCGGTCCTTGATTCGGCCGAAGGCGGCCTGGAATTCCTCGTCGCCCAGCTGGAATGCGAAGTGGTGCTCGTCGACGTGGTCGTAGTGATCGAAGTCCAGGCTCACTCCGTTGGCCAGCGTGACCGGGGTGAAGTGCGCCACCGGCGGGTCAACCGGCAGGCCGAGTAGGCCGGCCAGGAACTGCGCCGATAGCTGCGGGTCGTGTGCGGGGACGATGGTGTGGTTCAGCTCGATGGCCATGGCCTGCTCCCTTTCGGTTTGCGGCCCCTGCGGGGCGGCTGATGCCTAAAAGATTAGAGATCTAAGAGTTAGCTGTCAAATTCTTAGATATCTAAGATTGGTGATATGCTGGCTGGCATGCCAGAACCGTTTCCCCTCCCGATCGGGCTCCGCTTGAACCAGACGTCCCGCGTGGTGGAGCGCGCGTTCGACGAGGCTCTCGCCGAAGCGGGTGGCACCTTGCCGACCTGGCTGATCCTGCTCAACCTGAAGATCCGCAAGCCCGCCAACCAGCGGGAACTCGCCGAGGCCGTGGGGGTGCGCGAGGCCACGCTGACGCACCACCTGAACGCCATGGAGGCCCGGGGGCTGATCGCCCGGACCCGGGATGCCGCCAACCGGCGAGTTCAGGTGGTCGCGCTGACCGAAACGGGCGAAGCGGCGTTCGTCCGCCTGCGGGACACCGCCATCGCCTTCGACGCCCAGCTGCGAGCGGGCCTCACCGAGGCCGACCTGGCGACGCTCAACGCTTTGCTCGGCCGCCTAGCCGCCAACGTGGGCGCTGCGGAGGCGGCACCGCCCTGGGCCGGCGCGGCCGAACGCCGCCCGGAGTGAACGCTGCGGCCGCCGGGACTGCATCTGCGATGACTGGGCATTTGGGTAGGCGTCGCTGGTAATCAGACGTGACTTTTGCCTGACCTTAGCTTACCTCGCAGGCTATCTACCTGCGATAACTGCTATGATTAGGCAACCGCGGAAACGCCCGGACGCATTCCCGCGGTGTCTTTACGGCGCGACATTGAATGTATAGCCGGGTGTTATTGTCAAATTCATGTTCGATACACTATACCTTGAGTCTTTTCCATCCTGGCTATGCTTCGCGGAGCTGCAGTACGTGGATGGCCTTGGCGAGCTGACCGGCGCGGCAGGGGCAGCAGCGGAGTTTGGGTAGTGGTTATGAAGCGAGTTTTGTCGGCTAACCAAGTTGAACTCGTAGAGCGCGGGTCGTGACGGCGGCGGGTTGCTGGCGTATGACGGGGTCATGGAGCTCCGATTCATGCCGTCCCAAGTTGACGAGTTGTTTATGCCCTGGGCCGGGTTTGGAAGATCGGCCATCCAATTTCGGTTCGCCACAACGAGTCGTCTCGAGTATCGGAGGGGCCGACGAGGTAATACTCGCGAATCGGCCCGGCGGCCGCAAGCTCATGCTGGGTCACGTAAGCGGCGAGGGCACCGTAAGTTCGGTCGACTTCGGTGCTGGAACCGAGGTGGACGATCGTTGCCAGCTCTGCCGGCGGGATCACGGTGGTGCTGACGCGTCCAACCGGCTGTGGCAGCGGGTCGCACGGAAGGAAGATCGTGACCCGTCCCCGGTCCTCGGTGAACAGCTCTGTGTCGAAGATGCCCCCGAGGGGCCCGGCCGGGTTGATGTCCTGGGCGGACAGCGTGGCGGCCACTTCGCCCATGGCTCCCCGATACCAGGCCACAACGTCGGCCTTGTCAACAATGTCCGTGTGGCAGCGGCGGGCGTGGCGGCGACATGGCGGTGATCGACCGGGCGCTGCTGTCCTGGGGGCGATCCAGCAGACCTCGCAGGGATGCGACCGCTTCTTGGGTCCGGGCCCGGCTGGGCTCCCGGGCCAGCTGGCTGGCGATGACCCGTTGCGGGTCTCGACGTCGGGAGCCTGCAGCACATGTGGATGTCCTCGAGTGGCATCTCCAGGTCGCGGAAGCGGCGGATGATCTGCGCCGTGACGATCTGCTCTGCGGCGTAGCGCCGGTAGCCGCTGTCCACGTCCACCTCGACCGGCTCCAACAGGCCGATCTCGTGGTAGTGCCGAAGCATCTTCCGCTCGGGTACGGCCCGGGAGAAGTCGCCGATGGGCAGCGTCGAGTTCACGAACGCAATTTGACTCTCCCCCTATGGGAGAGTCAAACGGCAACTCCGCTCTTGACCCTCCCTCAGTGGGAGGGGAGACGCTGAAGTCAGACCGTTGACAGATGACGTCCACTGGAGCAACGTCCGTATCGTCAACACGGAAAACAGCGAGAAGAAGGATTGAGGTCCATGAAGCTACTTGGGTTGGATCACATCGGAATCGTCGTGCGCGATATCAACGAAACCATCGCTCGGGCGGGCGACACCGTTGATGGCAGAGCTCTTGGCGAGCGTATTCTCGCCGGCGATGTCGACCTGCAATTTCTGCTCTGCGGTGAAACGCGCTTGGAGCTGATTGAGGTCCGCGCTGCCGGTTTCGGCATGCCAAAGCTCAAGGATGGCGAGACCGCGGTCGTCGGCCATCTCGGATATGAAGTCGACGACCTCGAAGACACCAAAGCCGAACTGACACGCCGAGGGGTCGTCTTGCAGGGCGAATTCGAGACCGACGAGGTCCACTCGATCTTCACGGCGCCGCAGACGACGTTCGGGGTGACCCTGCATCTCATGGAGTACAACGGCCGCGGGAAGGGCGCGTGAGCGCGCTGGCCACGATCCGATTACGAGTAATCAACCCCGAGGGGATCCATGTCCGATATCGGCAACGGTCGCGCCAATGTAGTCATTGTGGGAGGAGGCTCAGCGGGCGCCGTCCTAGCTCAATGCCACTCAGCCTAAGTTGATCATGTCTTGACCTGTGCTGATGTGCGAGGGTCAGCGAATGATCCAGCACTCACCAGCCTTGGTTATCAGACCTGACAGGCAGCTGACCGTCCCCGTCGTGTGGTGCAGACTGGTCCGTATGACGGATGAGGCCACCGGCCGGCTCCTCGGCCGTTTCGTCGATGCCGTCCAGCCGGTCTTGCCGCTGGTCTCGGTGTGGGCACACGGGTCACTGGCCGGAGGTGACTACCAGCCGGGACGCAGCGACCTCGACCTGATCGCCATCGTGGCCGGCCGTGCACGGCAGCGGAGGAACGACAGCTCGGGGAGGTGCACGAAAGCGTGGGAAGTGCCAGCGCGCTCGCGTCGGGGCTGCATTGCAGCTATTGCGCGGCAGGGGAGCTGGATGATCCTGCGCGCTTGCACCTGACGTGGGCGCACGAGGAGTTCATGCGCCGGCGGGTCACCCCGGTGACCAGGCGCGAGCTGCACGACTTCGGCTCGTCTTGTACGGCGAGGCGCCAGCGGCCCTGCTTCCGCCGGTGACCGGCGAGCAGCTCGCCGAGTTCGTGGTCCAGGACCTGGAAAGCTTCTGGCTGCCGTCCCTGGACCACCGCGAGCGGTGGGATCGTGACATCTGGGTTGACCTCGGCTGCTCACCTTGGCCAGGGCAACGGTGACTGTGCGGAACGGCAGGCTGATCACCAAGGGCGAGGCTCTGTGCGTGCTTACCGAACTCGGTGCCCCCGCAGAGGTCGTAGAGGACATCAGGCAGCGCCGGTACGGCGAGCCCGGTCCGGCCTCACAGCGGTGGATCGCCCGCCGGGCGGAGCTGACGCTCACCTTCCTGCGGCCCGCGATCGAACAGCTCGTGGCACAACGGCCGCCCAGCACAGGCTGATCATGCTGCGGGTTCGGGCAGGTCCAGGTTGACCAGCTTGATCGTGGCCGGGCCGCTGCGGCGGGTGCCGTGGTCGCCGGGCCGTTTGACGCGGTAGGAGTTGTGGCGGGCTCGGTTGATGACCCTCGGGTAGGTCCGGTGCCGGGGCTCGGGGTTGAGGTGCTTCGTGCGGGTGATGCCGGCCATGTCCGGGTGGCCGTCGGGCCCTACGTGACCTGCCGGTAATCTGCGGAGAGTTCGGAGCGGGCCGCCTGTCGTATGCCAAGGTGCGGGCGCTGACCCGGATCGCAACGGCGGACACGGAGGCGGGGCTGGCGGAGCTGGCCGCCCCGATGACCGCTAATCAGCTGGAGCGGTTCGCCCGGGCGCATCGGCAGGTCAGCTCCGTCGATGACCAGACCGCCCGGATCCGCCGCCGGCTGGCGTTCCGGTTCGAGGACGACGGGTCGCTGTCCGGCACGTTCCATCTGCCGCCGCTGGCCGGCGCGGTGCTGCTGAAGGCGCTGCGCGCCGCGGCCGCCGACCTGGAGCCCCCAGACCCCGCCGCCCGCGAGCACCCGCACCCTGCCGCACCCCGCCAGCACCCGGACCCTGCCAATCACGACCACCCCGACCCCGCCGGCCCGGAGCACGGCCAGCCGGGCGCGTCCGAGCAGCCGGCTGGCGGCCAGCCGGAGGGGCCGGGCGTTTCCGCGGAAACGGGCCCGGGCCGGCCGCTGGCGCCGACGTCCTCCGGCCTGGCCGATGCGCTGCTGGTCATCGCGGAGGCGTTCCTGGGCGGCAAGGCCGCGGCCGCCGATGACCCGGAGGTCTACCAGGTCATCGTGCACGTTGGCACCGACACCATTACCCCGGCCGTCCCGGTGACCACCCGGCCGCCGGGGCCGGGGGCGTTTCCGCGGAAACGCCGGGAGCCCCCTCGAGCCGCGGGTGCCCTCCCCCGCCGGTGCCCGCGGCGCAGCCCCGCCGGGTGATCCGGCGGATCCGGCACGCTGCCACGTCGAGGACGGCCCGGCCATCGCGGCCGGCACGGCGCAGATGATCGCCTGCGCGGCAACGTGGAGCTGGATGCTGCACGACAGCGCAGGGAAACTGCTGGACCTGGGCCGTCGGCGGCGCCGGCCGAACACGGCGCTTCGCCGGGCCGCCCGGGAACGGGATAAATGCCGGTGCCGGTTCCCGGGCTGTGAGTCCCGGCGGGTGGACCTGCACCACATCCAGTACTGGTCCAACGGCGGCCGCACCACGCTGGACAACCTGGTCAGCTTGTGCCGCTACCACCACCAGGTGATCCACGACCGCGGCTACCTGATCGCTACCGCCCGCGACGGCACGTTCACCTTCTACCAGCCCGGCGGTACCCCCCTGTCGGCCTGCCCGCCCCTGCTGCAGGCCGACGGGACGATCGAGGACTGCCACGACGCGGACATAACCCCGGAGACGATCATCCCGGCCTGGTACGGCGAACGGCTCGACCTCGACCACGCCATCTACATCTGCTTCGCCAACGCCGCCAACGCCGCCGAACAGGGCCGCCAGCAGGGCAACGCCGCCAGCCCGGGCGCCCCGGCGCCCGCCAGCCAGACACGGCCACCCAGCCAGACACGGCGGCCCAGCCAGACACGGTCGGCCGGGCCGACGACCACGAGCCGGTCCGGCCTCTCAAGTGGGTCATCGAACCGCAGGACTGGATGCCCAGCCTGCGCGGTAATCTCCTCTGTAACAGAGCCGTTAACTTGAGAGGCCATGCCACCAACTGAAACGGCGACGGCCGGGCCGAGCCGTGTCACGACCCGGCCGGGGATGTGGGCTGGTTGCGCTTGCCTGTAAATGGATCGGCTGGCTGGCGCGTTTGCAGGGTATGGGGCATGACAGGAGGAGTTCGCGGAGTTTTACCGGGCCAGCAGGGATTCCTGCCTGAAAGCGGTGACCGCGGTCGTTGGTGACCGCGCAGCTGGCTGAGGAACTGGTCGCCGAGGCCTTTGCCCGGGCCTGGATGTCGTGGGGGAAGGTGCGCTGGCATGCCGCCCCGCGGGGATGGGTGGTGCGGACCGCGCTGAACGCTCGGGGTGTCCTGGTGGCGGCGGCGGCGCCGGAGGTGCCCATGGCCAATTACGATGCTGCCGCTCCGGCCGACACGAGCGGCGGCGTGGACCCCACGCTGATGGCGGCGCTGCGGCGGCTGTCGGCCCGGCAGCGTGAGGTCCTCGCGCTGCGGATCCTCCTCGATCTGGACACCGAGACCACCGCGAAGGTCCTCGGGATCGCGCCGGGGACGGTGATGGTGCACCTGTCCCGTGCCCTCGCGGCGCTGCGCCGGGATGTTCCGCCTGCCAACACGGGCATAAACGCAAGAGAGGTCACCGGATGAACGACAACGACGACGTCATAGGCCAGCTACGTGCGTCTTTCTCCGGGCTGCGCATGGATACGCAGGTGGAGGACGTCTTCGCCAGGAGCCGCGCCCGCCGGCGCCGTCGGCTATCGGGGTGACATGCGGCGGCGGCCGCGACGGTGGGGGCAGCGGCGGCCCTGATGCTGACCCTCGGCGGGCCCGCGCCGGCCCATTCCGCAGCCCGCCGCCAGCCGAGCCCGGGCACGGTCAAGCTCGCCGCGTTCTCGGTGACCAGCGGCCCCGGCGACAACACCACGCTGATCCTGTCAGCAAGGGCCCGCAGAACCCGCCGCTAGATCCCGGCGCGCTGCGCCAGGCCCTGGCCCGGCGCGGCATACCCGCCCTAATCACCGTCGGCACCTTCTGCCGTTCCGCGCCTGGCGTGTCGGCCGGGGTCAACAAGGTCGTCCACGCATCAGATCAGGCTGACGGGTCGCCAATGGTGATCAACGGCCAGGCGATCCCGCCCGGGACGCAGCTGAGCATCGGGCTCTTCCCGGGACATACCAGGATGTTGCTCATCAAGGACGGCGCCCCCCTCTCGTGCAGCAGCACTTCCAATCAGCCCGCCGCACACATCACCCCTTCGGAACCCCGATCCGAGGGCAATGACATCAATGACACAGAAGTCATACCAGCGGCGACGCAATACCGCAGCGCCGATCCGATGACGGTTGAGCAGCGGTCCGCCTTCGATCGTGACGGTTACCTGATCATCCGGGGTGCGCTTGCGTCCGGATGAGGCCGCGGCGGCCCGCGAAGCGATCGACCGCGTGTACGCGTCCATGGCCAAGGCGGGCTCGCTCGGCCCGGACGGCTCGATGCACCTGCTCAGCGCGGTCGCGAACAGCCCGGAGGTCGTCGGCTTGATCGACCACCCGGCCACGTTCGGCTATGTATGGTCGACTCTCGGCTGGAACATTCACATCTACCACTCTCACCTCGATGTCCACCCCCCGGTCCGGGTACGCATGCCGTTCCGATTCGACTGGCACCAGGACGGCGGCAGGCAGAACCGCGAGATCGAGACGACCCCGCGGCCGCGGCTATCAGTGAAGGTGGCGTACTGGCTGTCCGATGTCTCCGAGCCCGGGCGCGGTAACCTGAAGGTCGTTCCGGGCAGCCACCTGGTGAACTGGATCGACGGCCCGCCGCGGCGCGACATCGAATGGCCGGATCCCGAAGGCGCCGTCGAGGTGACCGCCGAGCCCGGTGACGCGGTGTTCTTCGACCGCCGGATCTGGCACACCCGGTCACGTAACTACTCGCGAGCACACCCGCAAGGCGGTGTTCTTCGGCTACACCTACCGCTGGACCGCCATCCGTGATGACATCGCCCCGATGCGGGCCAGCGACTGGTTCGGCCGGCTGACCCCCGTTCAGCAGCAGCTGCTAGGCGGCGCAGAGGGCCTCGGCGGGGACCACGCGTGGGGCCACGACCCGGCGGCTACCCCGCTGTACGGCTGGCTGAAGGAGCGGGGCTTCCTCGACCCGGCGCATCCGCCGCTGAAGCCCTGAGCCCGGCGGCCGCGCTCGGGCTGGTGGGGCCTAGCGCGCGACCAGGTGCGCGTTGACGGCCTGGGCGCGGGGGGCTAGGGCGGGGAGCTCAGTGACGGTGACGCCGGCCGCGCGGAGCTGCTCAGCGCCGTCGCCCGCGGCGAAGATGGGGGGCTCGCGCCAGGCGAAGACAACGCGGGGGACGCCGGCCGCGAGGATGTGCTGGACGCAGGTCACCGCGCGGGAGGCGCGGGCCCCGCATGGGACGAGCGAGCTGTAGATGGTGGCCTGGCGCAGCCGGGGGTCATCGGGGTCCAGCTTGCGCAGGGCCACCTCCTCCGCGTGATCGTATTCCTCCTGCTCGCGGGAGAAGCCGGTGGCCAGCACCTGGCCGTCGGCGGCCACGACGACCGCGCCGACCGAGAAGGCCGACGCGGACGGCGGGGACAGCCGGGACAGCTCGACCGCCCAGCGCAGGAACCGGTGATCCGGGCCGCCGGGGCCGAGCAGGTACTGCAGCACGACCACGTTCTCCAGCCGCTGCACGGTGGCCAGCGTCATGGGGGCCAGCGTCATGGGGGCCAGGTCATGGGGGCCAGGGTCATGGGGGCACGGTCAGGGGGAACTGGGGGCCCGCGGGCTGAACCGGGGGGCGGCGGGGTCGGCGACGAAGAACGGGGCGATGGCCAGGTCCAGTTCGTCGGCCAGGTCAGCGGCGAGGAACTCGGCCAGGAGGTGCGCGCCGCCTTCGACCAGGAGACGAGCCACGTTGCGTTCGGCCAGATCGGCCAGCAGGAAGGCGAGAGAGGGCGGGTCGCCGGCGTCAATGAGTACGGCGCGGTCCGCCAGGCGCGCGCGGGCCCGGGGCACGGCGGGGGTGGCGCAGTAGACCAGGCGCGGCGCGCCAGGGGCGAAGAAGCGGGCCCCGGGATCGAGATCGCCGGTGGCGGTGAGGGTGACCCGGGCGGGGTGCTCGCCGTGGCCGCGGGCGGCGCGGCGGGCCCGGCGGCGCGGGTCGCGGATCAGCAGCCGGGGGTCGTCGGCGCGGACCGTGCCCGCCCCGACCAGGATCGCGTCGCAGCCGGCCCGGACCTCATCCACGCGGTCCAGGTCGGCCGGGCCGGACAGGATCAGGCGGCGCGGGCTGGCGTCGTCCAGGTAACCGTCGGCGGACGTGGCGCAGCTGAGGACGACGTACGGGCGTGGCAGCAAGCGGGCCCCCTCTCACGGCAAGCGTAGCTTCGGTGCTTTACTGGCAACGATGCTCGAGACAGTCAATCCCGCCACAGGTGAGGTCCTGGCCACCTTCCCGGTGGACGGGCGTCGCGAGGTCGGCGCAGCCGTCGCCGCCGCGCGGGACGCGGCCAGCTGGTGGGCCGGGCTCGGCTGGTCCGGGCGCCGCATCCGGCTGCTGGCCTGGAAATCGTACCTGGTCAGGTACATGGAGCGGCTCGCCCAGCTGATGCACGAGGAAACCGGCAAGCCGCTGGACGACGCCCGGCTCGAGATCATCACGGCCGTGCTGCACGTCGACTGGGCCGCGCGGCACGCCCGCCGGGTGCTGCGCCCGCGCCGGGTGCGCAGCGGGCTGCTGGCGCTGCACCTGGCGGCCACGGTCGAGTACCAGCCGCTCGGCGTGATCGGCGTGATCGGGCCGTGGAACTACCCGGTGTTCACCCCGATGGGCTCGATCGCGTACGCGCTGGCGGCGGGCAACGCGGTGGTGTTCAAGCCGTCGGAGCTGACACCGGCGACCGGGGCGTGGCTGGTGAGGTCGTTCGGCGAGTCACTGGCCGTGTTCGGCGAGCCGCGGCCGGTGCTGCAGCTGGTCACCGGGCCGGGGTCGACCGGCGAGGCGCTGGCCCGCAGCGGGGTGGACAAGATCGCCTTCACCGGGTCGGCGGCCACGGCGCGGAAGGTGATGGCCGCCGCGGCCGACACGCTGACCCCGGTGCTGGCCGAATGCGGCGGCAAAGACGCGCTGCTGGTCAGTGCGGACGCCGACCTGGACGCGGCGGCCGACGCCGCCGCCTGGGGCGCGATGTCCAACGCGGGGCAGACCTGCGTGGGCATCGAGCGGGTCTACGTGGCCGACGCGGTGTACCACAGCTTCCTGGAGCGGCTGACCCAGCGGGTGAAGGAGCTGCGGCCCGGCGCCGACCCGGCGGCTTCGTACGGGCCGATGACCTTGCCGTCGCAGACCGAGGTCGTCGGCAAGCATGTGGCGGACGCGGTGGCCCGGGGCGGGCGGGCGGTGGTGGGAGGCCCCGAGTCGGTCGACCCGCCGTACGTGCGGCCCGTGGTGCTGACCGACGTGCCGGAGGCGTCCGCGGCGGTGAGCGAGGAGACGTTCGGCCCCACGGTGACGGTGCGGTCGGTGGCCAACCTGGCCGAGGCGGTGTCGTACGCCAACGCCGGACGGTACGGGCTCGGGTCGGCGGTGTTCGCCCGCGACCGGCGGGCGGCCATGACCGCGGCGCGGACCTTGCGGACCGGGATGACGTCGGTGAACTCGGTGATCGGGTTCGCGACCGTGCCGGCCCTGCCGTTCGGCGGGGTGGGCGAGTCGGGGTTCGGCCGGATCCACGGCGCGGACGGGCTGCGCGAGTTCACCCGGCCCAAAGCCATCACCCGGCAGCGGATGCGGTCGCCGTTCAACGTCCTGTCGTTCGGCCGGACGGACCGGGACATGCGGCGGCTGCTGGCGCTGGTCACGCTGGTGCACGGACGGCTGTACAAGCCCCGGGGCCGGTGAGGGCCGGGCCCGGGCTCAGGTGAGCAAGGTTTAAGTGAGCATGCTGACCGCGGCGGCGGCGCTGGCGGCCAGGCGGAACCCGGCGGCCAGGCCGGCCTGGGTCAGATGACGGCTCAGGTGCTCCGGCAGGCAGGCCAGGACCATCCGGGCGGGCGGGCTGGCGCTGATCCGCTGCTGCGCGGTGATCAGGGCGGCCAGGCCGACCGAGTCCCACCCGGCCAGCCCGGCCAGGTCGAGGACCAGCGACAGATCCGGCGTCTCGGCCAGCAGGACGTCGATCGTTTCGGTGAGCTGACCGGCCGAGCTGAGGTCGAGCGGCCCGGTGACGGCCACGACGGCGCAGCCGCCTCGGTGCTGGTGGTCCAGGCGGAACTGCGCTTCGGCCGGGCCGAGGGCGAAGCTGATGGTGGCCAGGGTGCCGTCCTGACCCGAGATGAGGCTGGCCTGGTCGGCGACCTGGCGCACCAGTGACAGGCCGTGGCCGGGCTCGGTCTGCCACGGGGCGGCTGGATTGCGCGTTTCGCCGGATTCGCCGGATTCGCCGGACGGCCGCTGGTCGGCGTCAGCGGCCAGCGGCGTGCCGTCATCGCTGATCTCGCACAGCAGGGCATGGTCGGCTCGCCACACCCGCAGCCGCCCGTGCCCGGCGCCGTGGCGGACGGCATTGGCGGCCAGTTCGTGCACGGCAATGACCAGGTCATCGGCCCGGCCCGGCGACAGCCCGGCGTCGGCGGCATGTGCCGCCACCGCCGCGCGCAGCGCGTACAGCGAATCGGCGTCGAAGACCTGGTCCAGGATCGGGGCGTCGGTAGCAGCCGGCGGCGCGGACTCGCTGAGCGGTCCGGGCTGCGCCGTCGGGCGGGGCCCCGCCGGCGGGCGGGGAGGAGGGTCACCGGTCATCGATGGTCACCAGGCTAACGCCGGGGATGCCGCCCGCGCCCAACAGGGCGAACCGGGCGGCGAGGCCGGGACGGCACCGCAGGATCATCCGCCGGGGCGCGGGCAGGCCGCGCGCAGCGTCCAGGATCATCCGGCTGCACGTGACGTCGATGAAGGCCAGCGGGACCATGTTGACGGTCACGTCGCCGTCGAGCCGTATCGCCTCGGTCAGCGCGAGGGCCAGGGCGTCGGCGGCCTGATAGTCCAGCTCCCCGGCCAGGCGGATCCCGGCCGGCGCGTACTGGCGGCAGATCCGGAGCATCACGCTGGCGTGGTACGTGGCGGCCGCCACCGAGCGGGTGTGGAAGGCGCCGACCGAGGCCAGCGTGACCGGGTCGAACCGCTCCCGGTCGTACTGGCACAGGACCGACACCGCGGTGCCGGTCAGCGCGCCCGCGACCTTCTCCTCGAACTGCGGCAGCTGCTCGACCCCGCTGACCGGGCGCAGCGCCCAGCTCATGTCCAGCGCCAGCCGCAGGCCCGGGAAGCCCTGTTCCCGGCAGTTGTCCATCTCCTGGGTCAGCCAGCTGATCGCCTGGCCGGCGCTGAACACCTGCCCGGCCAGCAGCCGGCCCTCGCAGGCCGCCGCGGCCATCTGCCCGGAGGCCAGCGCCGACTCCACCGCGATGCCGCGCAGGGCCAGCTCGGCCGCGGCCCGGTCCGGCGGGGTCTCGCTGAGCCACACCACCTTCAGGCCGCCGGCCAGCCCGTCCCTGATGAACGCGGCGGTGAGGTCGAGCAGCTCCTCGGGCTCGCCGAACGTCAGGCACGCGTGATCGTTCACGGTCAGATCGGTGATCTGCGTGTCCGCGCTGATCGTCACCTGGCCACCTCGCTAGGCCGCATGGCCGACGGTCGCGGCATCGACGGCATCGGCGGGGTCGGCCGGGGCGAGCGGGGCCCGGCCGGCGATGAGATCGGCGGCGCGCTCGGCCATCGCGATGACCGGCGCGTTGGTGTTGCCCCGGGGCACGGAGGGCATCACCGACGCGTCCACGACGCGCAGGCCGGTGACGCCGCGGACCTGCAGCTCGGGGTCGAGCACACTGCCCCGCCGGTGATCGCTGCCCATCGCGCAGGTGCCGACCGGATGGTAGAGGGTCACCACGCTGGACCGCACGAAGTCGAGGAGCTCGGCGTCGGAGCGGACGTGCGCGCCGGGCACGATCTCACTGCGGCAGATCGCCGCCATCGGCTTGGCCGTCACGAACTCCCGGGCCATCTTCAGCCCGGCCACCAGCGCCCGGGCGTCCCCGTCGTCAGACAGGTAGCCGGGGTCGATGGCCGGCCGGTGCCTGGGGTCCGCGCTGCGGAGCCTGATCCGGCCCCGGCTCTTCACGTCGATCAGGCCGACCAGCACGCTCATCGCGCGCTGTACCGGATCGGCCAGGCCCTGGTCGGCGTACGGGGCGGCGAGCACATGCAGCTGCAGGTCCGGGGCGCGCAGGCCCGGCTCGGAATGGGCGAACCCGCCCGACTCGGCCACGTTGCTGGCCACCGGGCCGCGATGAGTCACCCGCCAGCGCAGCGCGCCCGCGTTGCCGCTCTTCTCCCACAGGCCGCGCAGCCGCGGCGTGGACCAGATGACCGGGAGCATCGGATGGTCGGACAGGTTCGCGCCGACCCCCGGGCTGTCGGCGATCACCTCGACGCCGGTCTCGATCAGGTGGTCGGCCGGTCCGATGCCGGACAGCATGAGCAGCTGCGGGCTGTTGACCGCGCCCGCGGACAGAATGACCTCGCCCGCGGCGCGGGCCGTCTCGGCCTGGCCGTGCCGCAGGTAGGCCACACCGGTGGCCCGGCCGTCCTCGATGAGGACCCTGGTGACCAGGGCGTCGGTGTGCACGGTGAGGTTCGGCCGGGACATGGCCGGGTGCAGGTAAGCGGTGGCGGCCGAGCAGCGGCGGCCCTTGCGCTGGGTGACCTGGTACCAGCCGACCCCGTCCTGGCGCGGCCCGTTGAAGTCCGAGTTGGCGGCCGCTCCCTGCTCGCGCGCAGCCGCGATGAAGGCCTCGCAGGCCGGCGACTTGTACCGCGGGTCAGCGACGGCCAGCGGGCCGCCCGCGCCGTGGTAGGCCGACGCCCCGCGCGAGTTGTCCTCAGCCCGCCGGAAATACGGCATGAGGTCCGGGTAGGCCCAGCCCGTGCAGCCGTACTCGTCCTGCCAGGTCTGGAAATCGTGACGGTTACCGCGGATGTAGATCATCGCGTTGATGCTGCTGGATCCGCCCAGGACCTTGCCGCGCGGCCAGTAGATGGACCGGCCGGCCGCGCGATGCTGCGGGACGGTGGTGTAGTTCCAGTCATACGAGCTCTGCAGCAGGCGGCTGATCGCGGCGGGAGCCTGGATCTCGTTCGCGTCATCGGCGGGCCCGGCTTCCAGCAGCAGGACGCTGACGCTGGAATCGGCGGACAGGCGCGCCGCCAGGACGCAGCCCGCGCTCCCGGCGCCGACGATGATGTAGTCATACACGGCGGTCTCTTTCTCGGGGACAAGGGGAACAATAACGTGCCGTGGCCAGACATGGGGCCATTGGGAGGTTCCCGCGACGCGGGCGCGCTGGCCGGGGTCAGGGTCCGGCGGGCCCCCGGAGTCCGCCGGACCCTGACGTCGGCGATGCTCACCCGGCGCGAGGACGCGCCGGCGGCATCAGACACGGGCGGTGACAGCGGCGGGGCATTTCTGCTTGTCGAGGGCCACTGGTACCCAACGTATCGATCACTCATCGTAGTCATAAGAAATCACACCGTGGTGAACCGCCGCGTCAGGGGACGGTCACTTTTTGATTGCGGAATCGCAGCCGAGGTCCCTTAGGGTAGGGGGATGTCGCGTGATCGCAGCGAGAACCCGGTCGTGCTGTCCCGCATCTACACCCGCACGGGTGACGACGGCACCACCGCGCTCGGCGACGGCAGCCGTGCCGCCAAGACCGACTCCCGCCTGGCCGCGTACGCCGATGTGGACGAGGCCAACTGCGCCATCGGCGTGGCGATCACCTTCGGTGATCTCCCGGCCGGCATCACGAGCCTGCTGTCCCGGGTGCAGAACGAGCTGTTCGACGTGGGCGCCGACCTGGCGACCCCGGTGACCCCCTCGCCCCCGTACCCGCCGCTGCGCATCGACGAGGCCTACGTCACCCGGCTGGAGGCCGAGTGCGACTCCTACAACGCTGACCTGCCGACGCTGCGCAGCTTCCTGCTGCCCGGCGGGAGCCCAGGGTCGACGCTGCTGCACGTGGCGCGGACGGCCATACGCCGGGCGGAGCGCAGCGCGTGGGCCGCGGCGGGCGAGCACGGCGACGCGATCAGCCCGCTGCCGGCCCGGTACCTGAACCGGCTGTCCGACCTGCTGTTCATCCTGGCCCGGGTGGCCAACGCCGGGCACGGCGACGTGCTGTGGAAGCCGGGCGGCGAGCGCGCCTGACGGGCTGACGCTGAGGCTTACCGGCGGGCGTCGAGGCTTACCGGCGGGCGTCGAGATGGGAGCCGGGCGGCGCGGCCTCCAGCCAGGAGAGCAGGCCGGTGAGGGCCGGCTCGGCCAAGGCCAGGTCAACCGGGCTGCTCCCGCTGACCTGGCATTCGGCCACGATCCGGCCCGGCCCGAGGATGCTCACCTCGGCCGCGGTGGCCGGGCGGCGCGCCACCACGGCCAGGTCACGGCGGGAGAAGGCACGCTCCGGACGCATCGAAAAGCCGAACACGCGGTACCAGCAGAAGTCATCGCCCTGGTAGGAGGCGAGGCCCAGGCGCCACGACCGGCCCCGCTGGCGCAGGCCGCACTCGACGGTCACGCCACGGCGCTCGAGCAGGAAGCGGCGGGCGGCGATGCCCGAGGCGATCAGGACGAGCAGGATCAGGAAGGCGCCGAAGAGCCAGGCCGCGTCGAGCGCCAGCGCTTCGGCCAACCTCCTGGCCCGTCAGGCCTGGCCGGCGGCCCGCAGCCGTGCCCTGGCGTACTTGGCGTCGGCCGGTTCCTCCGGGCCCCCGCCTGCCTCGGCGAGCGCGCTGTCGAGCTCGTGGCGCGCCGCCTCCGTGTCGACTTCGGCCGACAGCTGAGCCTGGGCGGCCAGGATCGCCACCCGGTCGTCGGCCACGGACAGGAAGCCGCCGCTGACGGCCGCGCGCACCGTGGTCTCCTCGGCGCCGTCCCCGGAGCGGATCTCGACCAGGCTGCCTTCGGCCAGGACGCCGAACACCGGCGAGTGCCCGGTCAGGACGCCGATGTCACCCTCGGTGGTCTTGGCGATCACGATCGAGGCCGTACCGGACCACAGCTCGCGATCCGGCACGACCAGCGATACCTGCAGCGTCACCGCTCCAACTCCCTGGCCTTGCGCTCCACGTCCTCGATCCCGCCGACCATGTAGAACGCCTGCTCGGGCAGGTTGTCGAACTGTCCCTCGGTGACGGCCTTGAACGAGGAGATCGTCTCGTCCAGCGGCGTGAAGACGCCCGGCTGCCCGGTGAACTGCTCGGCCACGAACATGGGCTGGGACAGGAACCGCTCGATGCGCCGGGCCCGCTGCACGACGATCTTGTCTTCCTCGCCGAGCTCGTCGACGCCGAGGATGGCGATGATGTCCTGGAGCTCGCGGTACCGCTGCAGGATCCGCTGCACCTCGCGGGCCACGTCGTAGTGCTCCTGCCCGATGTACCTGGCGTCCAGGATCCGGGAGGTCGAGTCGAGCGGGTCCACCGCCGGGTAGATGCCCCGCTCGGTGATGGCCCGGGACAGCGTGGTCGTCGCGTCCAGGTGCGCGAACACCGTGTGCGGCGCCGGGTCGGTGATGTCGTCCGCGGGCACGTAGATCGCCTGCATGGAGGTGATCGAGTGGCCGCGGGTGCTGGTGATGCGTTCCTGCAGCTCGCCCATCTCGTCGGCCAGCGTCGGCTGGTAACCCACCGCCGACGGCATCCGGCCGAGCAGCGTGGAGACCTCGGACCCGGCCTGGGTGAAGCGGAAGATGTTGTCGATGAACAGCAGCACGTCCTGGTTCTGCACGTCACGGAAGTACTCGGCCATGGTCAGCGCGGACAGGCCGACCCGCATCCGGACGCCGGGCGGCTCGTCCATCTGGCCGAACACCAGGGCCGTGTCGGAGATGACGCCGGACTCGGTCATCTCCAGGAACAGGTCGTTGCCCTCGCGGGTCCGCTCCCCCACCCCGGCGAACACCGAGACGCCGCCGAAGTTCCTGGCCACCCGGCGGATCATCTCCTGGATCAGCACCGTCTTGCCCACGCCGGCCCCGCCGAACAGCCCGATCTTCCCGCCCAGCACGTACGGGGTGAGCAGGTCGATGACCTTGATGCCGGTGGTGAACATCTCCGTCTCCGGCTCGAGCTGGTCGAGGGCGGGCGGGTCACGGTGGATCGACCAGCGTTCGGTGATATTCAGCGACGAGGTGGGAACGTCGAGCGTCTCGCCGAGGACGTTGAACACGTGCCCCTTGGTCACGTCGCCCACCGGCACTGAGATCGGCGCCCCGGTGTTGATCACCTCGGCCCCGCGCACCAGCCCGTCGGTGGGCTGCATGGCGATGGCCCGCACGATGTCGTCGCCGATGTGCTGCTCGACCTCCAGGGTCAGCGTCCGCGTCTCGCCGCCGTAGGTCACGTCCACCTTGAGCGCGAAGTAGATCTCCGGCATCTCCTCCGCCGGGAACTCCACGTCCACGACGGGCCCGGTGACCCGCGCGACCCGGCCGGTGCCCGCGGCGGCCTCGCCACTCTGGGCGGTGTCTTCAGCGGTCGTGGTCATCTATGTTTCCTCACTCACTCGTTGCGCTTGCCCCGGCGAGCGCGTTGGCCCCGCCGACGATCTCGCTGATTTCCTGGGTGATCTCGGCCTGCCGTGCGTTGTTCGCCTCACGGGTCAGCGTCTCGATCAGGTCGTTCGCGTTGTCGGTCGCCGCCTTCATGGCCCGGCGGCGCGAGGCCAGCTCGGACGCGGCCGCCTCGAGCATCGCGTAGTAGATCCGGGCCGCGACATACTGCGGCAGCAGCGCGTCGAGCACCTTCTCGGGCGACGGCTCCCACTCGTACTGCGGCAGCGGCCCGGACGGGGACGGCTCGTCGGTCTCCTCGACCTGCAGCGGCAGCAGCCTGACCACCGAGGGCCGCTGGGTCAGCATGGAGATGAAGTCGGTGGTCACCAGGTGGATCTCGTCCACCCGGTTATTTTCCGCGGTGAACCGCTCGAGCAGGACCCGGGTGATCGCGTCCGCGTCGGCGTAGCTCGGCGCGGCGGAGAACCCGTTCCAGGACTCGTGCCACCTCGAGCTGGCGGAACCGGTGCCAGCCGATGCCCTTGCGGCCGGCCACGTACACCTCCGGCGTGATCCCCCGCCCGCGAAGCGTCTCCCGCAGCCGGGCCGACTCGCGGAGCACGTTGGCGTTATAAGCGCCGGCGAAGCCCTGATCACTGGTCAGGATCAGCACCGCGGCGCGGGAGGGATGCTCCGGCTCGGCGAGGAACGGGTGAACGACCGACGTCGACCGGCTGACCAGCGCCTCGACCGCGCGGGTGAGCTCCCGTGAGTACGGCTCGGCGGCGCGAGTGCGCTGCTGCGCCCGGACGATCCGCGACGAGGCGATGAGCTCCTGGGCACGGGTGATCTTGGCGATGGACTGGACCGCGGTGATCCGCGCCCTGACCACCCGAAGCTGGGCCGCCATGCGTTACTGCTCCGCGGCAGGAGGCTCCGGCCGCCGCCTGGCGACCGTTTCCTGCCCCTCGTTCTCGAGCGCCTCGACTTGCTCCTCGTCGCCGACCAGCAGGCCGCCGGAGCTGGTCTCGAACACCCTGCGGAAGTCCTCGATGGCGTCCTTCAGCGCGGTGATGGCTTCCTCGGGCAGGTCGAGGGTCTCCCTGATGCCGGTGAGAATGCCGGCGTGCGTCCGCTTCAGGTAGTCCAGGAATTCGGCCTCGAACCGCCGGACATCCTCGATCGGCACGTCGTCCATGTACCCGCCGGTGCCCGCCCAGAGCGAGACGACCTGGTCCTCCACGGGGAACGGCGCGTACTGACCCTGCTTGAGCAGTTCGACCAGCCGGGCACCCCGGTCGAGCTGGGCCCGGGACGCCGCGTCGAGGTCGGAGGCGAAGGCGGCGAACGCCTCGAGGTCGCGGAACTGCGAGAGCGAGAGCCGCAGGGTGCCCGCGACCTTCTTCATCGCCTTGACCTGCGCACTGCTGCCGACTCGCGACACCGACCGGCCGACGTTGATGGCGGGCCGGACGCCCGCGTTGAACAGGTCGGCCTCCAGGTAGATCTGCCCGTCGGTGATCGAGATGACGTTCGTCGGGATGAAGGCGGAGATGTCGTTGGCCTTGGTCTCGACGATCGGCAGCCCGGTCATCGACCCGCCGCCCAGCTCATCGGACAGCTTGGCGCACCGCTCGAGCAGGCGGGAATGCAGGTAGAACACGTCACCGGGGTAGGCCTCGCGGCCCGGCGGCCGGCGCAGCAGCAGCGAGATCGCGCGGTAGGCATCGGCCTGCTTGGACAGGTCGTCGAAGATGATCAGGGCGTGCTTGCCCTGGTACATCCAGTGCTGGCCGATGGCCGAGCCGGTGTACGGCGCGATGTACTTGTAGCCGGAGGGGTCGGAGGCCGGCGCGGCCACGATCGTGGTGTACTCCATGGCGCCCGCTTCTTCCAGCGCGCCGCGCACCGAGGCGATCGTCGAGCCCTTCTGGCCGATCGCGACGTAGATGCAGCGCACCTGGAGCGCGGGGTCGCCCGATTCCCAGTTGGCGCGCTGGTTGATGATCGCGTCGATGCCGATCGCGGTCTTCCCGGTCTGCCGGTCGCCGATGATCAGCTGCCGCTGGCCCCGGCCGATCGCCGTCATCGCGTCGATGGCCTTGATGCCGGTCTGCATCGGCTCTTTCACCGGCTGGCGGTTCACCACCGAGGGCGCCTGGGTTTCCAGCATGCGCAGCTCAGTGGTCTCGACCGGCCCCTTGCCGTCCAGCGGCTCGCCGAGCGGGCCGACCACGCGGCCGAGGAAGGCGTCGCCGACCGGCACGGAAAGGATCTCGCCGGTCCGCTTGACCTGCTGGCCTTCCTCGATCTCGTTGAACTCACCGAGGATGACGACGCCGATCTCGCGCGCATCCAGGTTGAGGGCCAGGCCCCGGACGCCGTTCTCGAACTCGACCAGCTCGCTGGCCATGACCGAGGGCAGCCCCTCGACCCGCGCGATGCCGTCGCCACACTCGATGACGGTGCCTATCTCTTCCCGGGAGGCGCCGTCTGGCTCATACTCCTGGACGAAACGCGCTAGCGCGTCCCTGATCTCCTCGGGCCGGATAGTCAGCTCAGCCATTGTCCTGCCTGTCTCTTTGGATTCCTGTGGCGGCATGTCAGCCCGCCAGCTCGCGCCTGACCATGGCCAGCCGGCTGGTCACGGTCCCATCTATAAGCTCATCCCCGATCTGGACGGAAATTCCACCCAGGACCTCGGGATCGATCACGACATTCAGGTGAATTTTGTGCCCGTAGGCCTGGGTCAGCGCGCCGGCCAGCCGCCTGCGCTGGCTCGCGGACAACTCCACGGCCGAGCGCACCACCGCGATCAGCTGCTGCCTGTGCTGCGCCGCGATGTCGGCGCACGTGTCCAGGCCGGCCGAGAGCGGGCGCCCGCGCGGGTGCTCCACCATCTGGCTGATCAGGCTGAGCGTCACCGGCGTGACCTTGCCGTTCAGCAGGTTGCGCAGCAGCTCCTGCTTGCCCTCGGCGGGCAGCGCCGGATCGGCGAGCGTGGACCGCAGGTCCGGATGGCCCGCGACCACCCGGCCGAACCTGAACAGCCCATCCTCCAGGTCGTCCAGGGCGTCGTCCGCATCGGCGGCGATGACCATGGCCTCGATGGCGAGCTGCTCGAGCGCGTCGGGCAGGTCACCGGAACTGGCCCAGTGGGCCTGCGCGGCCGCCACGGTGAGGGCCTCGGTGCGCCCGGTCACCTTCCCGTGCAGCAGCGACGCGGCGATCGCCCCCTTCTCCGCCACGGGCTTGCCCGGGTCGGACAGCGCGCGCCGCAGCGCGTGCTCGGCGTCGAGCAGCCCGACGACCGAGAACAGCTCGTTGGCGAGCCTGGTGGCCACGGTGGCACTGGTGATGTTCTCCGCCGACAGCTGCTCGGACAGCTCGGCGAAGGACGCCCTACTTACGCCGCGCATGCTCATCGCCTTCCGAGCGTACTTCGGAAATTTCTGCCGAACGAGCCATCGTGACAGCGGCCTGCACCGCGGGATGCCTCACTGGCTGGATACCTCGAGCTCTTCGAGGAACCGGTCCACCATCCGGCTCTGCCGGGCCTCATCGGTCAGCGACTCGCCGACGATCCGGCTGGCCAGCTCGGTGGCCAGCGTGCCGACCTCGGCGCGAAGCGCGGTGAGGGCCTGCTGGCGTTCGGCCTGGATCTGGGCCTGGGCGGCCTCGGTGACCCGGCGGGCCTCGGCCTGGGCCTGCTCGCGCATATCGGCGATGATCTGCGCGCCCTGCTCCCTGGCCTCTTCGCGCAGCCGGGCCGATTCGTGCCTGGCCTCGTCCAGCTGCGCCCGGTACTGCTCGAGCAGCTGCGTGGCCTCGGCCTGTGCTTCCTCCGACCGGGCCAGGCCGCCCTCGATCTGCTCGGTGCGCTCGGACAGCGTCTGCTGGATCCGGGGCAGGAGCAGCTTGGCCAGGACGCCGAACACCAAGACGAAGAGGATCGTGCCGATGATGAACTCCGGCCACGAGGGGAGCAGCGGGTTCGTCGACGCTGTGCTGTCAGCGAGGGGGATCATCGTGCGCTCAATTCCTGGGCCGGGGTCAGCTGTACTTGAAGATGAACGGCGCCACGAGGCCGATCAGCGCGAGCGCCTCGGTCAGCGAGAAGCCGATCCACATATAGAGCGAAATACGGCCGGTGGCCTCGGGCTGCCGGGCCATGGCCTCGATCGCGTGGCCGAATACCAGGCCGATGCCGATGCCCGGGCCGATGGCGGCGAGACCGTAACCCACCGCGCCGATGTTGATGTTCAGCGTTGTTCCGGTGGCGGCGAGGTTGGCGGCAAGTGACATTGATTTGATTCCTTTACGTTGCGGCCCTGCTGGGCTTTCTTGACGAGGAACTTATGGTCGGTGAAGTCGGGTGCGGGTTAGTGCGCCGGCTCCACGGAGCTGGCTATATACGTGGCGGTCAAGGTGGTGAAGATAAACGCCTGCAGCAGCGTGACCAGGGTCTCGAGCAGGAAGACGAAGATGGCCAGCGCAAACGATCCCACGGCGTAGAGCAGCCCGACGGAAAGGGTCAGCAGGTACCACGACGCGATCGTGAAGATCGTCAGCAGCAGGTGGCCGGCGAACATGTTCCCGAAGAGCCGTACCCCGAGAGTGAACGGCTGGAAGACAAAGAACCTGAGCAGCTCGACCGGGACCAGGATGATGTAGATCGGCCACGGCACGCCCGGCGGGATCATGTTCTTGAGGTAACCCCAGGGCCCCTGGTGCTTGACGCCCAGGTACAGGTAGAGGAAGTAGACGATGAACACCATCGGCCACACGAAGCCGATTCTGGACGTGACCGGGAACTGGAAGATGGGGATCAGTTCCATCAGGTTCATGATGTAGATGAAAAAGAACAGCGACACCAGGAAGGGCAGGTAGGAATCGCCCCGCCGGCCCAGCGACGGGCGGAGGATCTGGTCCCGTACCAGCAGGATCGCCATCTCGCCCAGGTTCTGCACGCCGCGCGGCACCATCTTGGGCTTCCAGAACGCCGCCCAGAAGAACCCGATCACGGTGAGGGCGGCGATGATCGCGAGCAGCATCGGCTTGGTGAACCCGAACGAGCCGATGGTGAAGAACGGCTTCCACTCGAAATCCTGCAGGCCCGGGGCGGGGAACCCGCACCCGTTGAATATGTGGCACCCTCCGCCGGCCAGGACCCCGACGTCACCGGTCACCGGTAATCTCCTTCCGTGGCCGCTGCACCCTTGGCGGCGTGATCCTCTGCTGCGTGACCCTTGGCGGTGTGACCCTCTGCGGCATGACCCCTGGGCGGCATGACCCTGGGCTGGGTGATCCGCTGCTGCCTGCCGAAGCGGTGGATGATGTAGCCGATCGAGATGCCCAGGCCGAGAAGCATGCCGAGCGGGAACAGCAGCGGGGCATGCACGGCCCGGCCGAGCAGCCAGCCGATGATGCCATAGGCCGCCATGCCGGCGAGCAGGTAGCTGAACACCGTCCAGCCCGTTTCCAGGCCCTGGGCCCGGCCCTGCGCCGCGGCCTGCTTCTGCGCCCGGGCGGTGGCTTCACTGCCGTAGTCGCTCATGTCACCTGCCTCGCCGCGCCGCTGGCTGCCGTGGCTGCTGCGACTCCGGCTCGACGTAGAGCATCTTGATCTTGATCGCGGTGATGACCTGCGCGGTGCTCCAGACCAGGATGCAGCCGATCGCGGTGAAGCCGAGGGCCCGATCGCTGAACGCGGTCATCCCGTGCAGCATGGACACCACGACGGCCAGGGCCACGATCTTGACCACGTAGGTGACCATCGCGGCCACCATCATGGCCTGCGGGCTGACCCGCGCGGCCCGCCCCACCACCAGCACGCTGATGCCGAAGAACACGGCGACGAGCCCGACCCCGATCAGTGCGCCGTACAGCCCCTTGACGCCGGCCAGCGCGGCGCTCACCGCCACCATGACGGCGGCCGCGGCGGCTGTTATCGCTCCGGCGCGCCGGATGATGATGGCGTATTTCGCCAGCATTACATGGCTCCAAAGAGGTCGTCGGCAGCTGTGCGGCCGCGAGGGTGTACCCCGCATTCCGCCCAGGAGCCGGTCATCGCGCCGTAGGGTCGTCGGCGCGGGATTCCGGTCAGGTTAACGAAACGTATCACGGGCCTCTGCTTTGCCGAAGAGGGGCTGCTCGTGAAAGATATCACAAAGTACTTGACTCTGTCTTTACCTGACCGGGCACAAGTTATGACCAACTTTCGGGGCGGTTTCACCGCTCCTGCGATCACCCGGCCTGCGCAGCGGCCGGCCGGGCGGCCCCGGGGCGAGAGGCCGTTACAGGAGTTCCGCAAAGGAATGGCAAAGGCTTGGCAACCGAGGGTGGTGACGGCCGGAAATGCCGCCGTTACCTGGGATGTACGTCCGGGTGCGGGGGCGCGGCGAGCGGGTCCGGGCTGTGCGGGAGGCGGCCGTGGCCCGGGAGGCCGTTGGCCGGGCGGCTCGAACTACGCGGGTCGGTCGGCGCGAAGGAATCCACGGCATCGGCACCGGGCAGGCGGCCGGCGCGGGGCAGCTGGTCGCCGCTGAACGGGGCGGCCGCGGGCAACGGGACGGCAGTTGCCGGGGCGGCGGCGGCCGGGTGGGCGGCTGCCGGGGCGGCGGCTGGTACTGCGGTCACCGGGGCGGCCAGGGCGGTGCCTGGGGCGGCGGCCAATGCGGGCGCCCGGGGAGCGCCGGCCCGGGCGGGACGGCGCCGGGCCAGCAGCCGCCAGGGACGCAGCCGCGGCGTGGTGACGGGCAGCAGGGCGAGGACCGCGACCAGGGTCGCGGCTTCGAACACGACCAGGCGGGTACGTACCACCGACAGCGAGACGACCGTGACCGAGAACAGCGCCGCCCACAGGTACATGATCAGCACGCTCTGCCGGTAGGAATGGCCGATATTGAGCACCCGGTGGTGCAGGTGCTGCCGGTCGGCGGCCATCAGCGGCTTGCCCGCCCGGGTACGGCGGATGACGGCGAACATCAGGTCCGCGTACGGGATGATGAAGATCGCGGCGGGCACCAGCAGCGGGAGGAAGGTCGGGAACCGGTCCGGGGTGTGGGCGGTGTGGCCGTAATTGGTCAGCAGGGCCGGGTCGAGCGACGCGGTGCTCGAGATCGGCCCGTAGGCCAGCATCAGGCCGAGCAGCATCGCGCCGATGTCGCCCATGAAGATCCGGGCCGGGTAGAAGTTGTGCGGCAGGAACCCCAGGCACATGCCGGCCAGCAGCGCCGAGGACACCGCGGGCAGCGATTGCGAGGTGTCCCCGATGGTCTGGATGAGCCGGTAGGAGTACACCAGGTAGGACAGCGCGGCGACGGCCGTGATCCCCGCGGCCAGGCCGTCCAGGCCGTCGATGAAGTTGATCGCGTTGATGGTGACCACGACGAGCAAGATGGTGAGGGTCAGGCTCAGGTCCGGCTCGAGGGAGAACACGCCGCCGCTCGGCATCGGCAGCCAGGGCAGCGACTGGCCGCTCCAGACCAGGATGCCGGCCGCCGCCACCTGCCCGGCCAGCTTGCTGATCGCGGACAGGCCCCACCGGTCGTCGATGAACCCGACCACCACCACGAGCCCGCCGGCCAGCAGCAGCCCGGCGGCGGTCTTCGACCCGGCGGCCTGGAAGGGGTCCTGCAGGAAGTGCAGGCGGCTGGCTACGATCAGCCCGGCGACGAGGCCGCCGTACATGGCCAAGCCGCCGAGCAGCGGCGTCGGCTCAGTATGAGTGTCCCGGGCCCGGGGCGCGTGGACGGCCCGGGTCTTTATCGCCACGCGCCGCGCCAGCGGGGTGAGCAGGTAGGTCACCCCGGCAGTGACGAGCAGGACGAGCACGTACTCGCGCATGCCGCCTCAGCGGAACGGGATCGGGTCGGCCTTCATCGGGATCGCAGCGCGGACACCCAGCCTGCAGGCGGGGAGGAAACGCCGCCCCCTCCTTCCGAAGATGTCACTATGGCGCACAACGCGGTCAACCGCGCACCTCAGCCGTTGCTCCAATCAGCGTAGTAGCCGGAATCCCCACACCTTACGCGCGCAGGACGCCGGTACCGCCACTTTATGCCACTGTTTACCCGGCCGGCGGCCGGTCGCCGGCCGGCGCGTCGCCCGGGCCCGGGCCGCCCGCCATCGGATGCGGCGCCGCGGGCTTGAACCCGGGGGCGCCAGGCGCCGCGGCGAGCCGCTCGTCGTCGGCGAGGACCGACACCACCGTGCGCAGCCGGTCCACGGAGACCGCCCCGGCGCGCAGCAGGGTGGGGACCGCCCCGGTCAGGTCGAGGATGGTTGAGGGGATGCTGTCGGTGCACGGCCCGCCGTCGAGATACACCGAGACGGCCTCGCCGAGCTGCCGCTGCGCCTCGTCCGCCGTGGTGGCGGGGGCCTGGCCGGTGCGGTTGGCGCTGGACACCGCGAGCGGCCCGGTCTGCTTCAGCAGATCGAGCGCGACCGGATGCAACGGCATCCGCAGCGCCACCGTGCCTTTGGTCTCGCCCAGATCCCACAGCAGCGTCGGGCTGACGCGGAAGATCAGGGTCAGCGCGCCCGGCCAGAATTCATCGATCAGGTCCTGCCCGAACGGCCCGAGGTCGTCGGCCAGGGCCGCCGCGGCCCGCGCCGTGCCCACGAGCACGGGCGAGGGCATGTTCCGGCCGCGGCCCTTGGACGCCAGCATGGTGGTGACGGCCGCGGGAGTGAACGCGTCGGCACCGACGCCGTACACCGTGTCGGTCGGCAGCACGATCAGCTCGCCCGCCTGGGCCGCCGTGACGCCGGCGTCGATCCCCGCGGCCCGCTCAGCCGGGTTCCGGCAGTCGTACCGTGTGCTCATAAGTGGATAACGCTCCTTCACCCAGGGCCCAGGCCGCTGTGACGAAGCGGTCCCGCCCGGCCAGGTCCTTGTTGTTTCGGGTGTCCCGCCACCCGGACTCCTCCGGGAACACCCAGTACACCGCGGCACCCTGCTGCGCGCCGTGCTCCACGGCGATCAGGCCGCCGGGGCGCAGCAGCCGCTGCGCGGTGCGTTCCAGGGCGCGGATGGCACTCAGCCCGTCCGCGCCGCTCCACAGCGCAGCGGGCGGGTCGTACTCGCCGACTTCGGGCTCGACATACGCTCCCACCGGGATGTACGGCGGGTTGCTGATCACGAGCTCAACCGTACCGTCCAGGTCGCGGAGCGCGTCGCCGAAGTCACCGGCGTGCAGCATAACCCGCCCCGCAGTGTACGGGGCGCTCTCCACGTAGCTGGTGATGTTCCGCTCGGCCCAGGCGCGCGCCAGCGGGTCGGCCTCGACCGCGTGCACCCGGGCCCGCGGCACTTCCTGGGCGATGGCCAGCGCGATGGCTCCGGACCCGGTGCCCAGGTCGGCCACGACGGGCTCGGCGACGTCCATCTCGCGGAGCCGGTCGATGGCCCAGCCGGTCATCACCTCGGTCTCCGGCCGGGGCACGAACACGCCCGGCCCCACTTCGAGCTCGAGGTAGCGGAAGTGGGCCTGGCCGGTGATGTGCTGCAGCGGTTCGCGCGCGGCCCGGCGGGCGATGTCAGACCAGAACCGCGCGTCGAAGGCCGAATCGGGCACCGTGTGCAGCTCGCCGCGCCGGACGTGGTGCACGCTGGCCGCGATCAGCTCGGCGTCGGTGCGGGGGGATTCCACCCCGGCCTCGGCCAGCCGCGCCGCGGCCAGCGCCACCTCATCAAGCAGCAGGCTCATCATGGCCGGGTGTCCCCGGATCCAGCTTCGCGGCCAGGTCCGCGGCCGCCAGGGCGTCGACCACCGCGTCGAGGTCGCCGTCGATGACCTGGTCCAGGTTGTAGGCCTTGAAGCCCACCCGGTGATCGGAGATCCGGTTCTCCGGGAAGTTGTAGGTGCGGACCCGCTCCGACCGGTCCACGGTCCGGACCTGACTGCGCCGCTCGGCGCTGGCCTTCGCGTCGGCGTCGGCCTCGGCCTGCGCCAGCAGCCGGGCCCGCAGGACGCGCAGGGCCTGCTCCTTGTTCTGCAGCTGGCTCTTCTCGTTCTGGCACGACACCACGATGCCGGTCGGCAGGTGGGTGATCCGCACCGCCGAGTCGGTGGTGTTCACGCTCTGGCCGCCCGGGCCGGACGACCGGAACACGTCGACCTTGAGGTCGTTGTCGTTGATCTGCACCTCGACCGGCTCGGCCTCGGGTGCGACCAGGACGCCGGCGGCGGAGGTATGGATGCGGCCCTGGGATTCGGTCACCGGGACCCGCTGCACGCGGTGCACGCCGCCCTCGTACTTCAGCCGGGACCAGGCCCCATCGGCGCCCTTGCCCTTGACCGCGACGGTGGCGTCCTTGACGCCGCCCAGGCCAGTGGTGGTGGAATCCAGGATCTCGGTCTTCCAGCCGCGCCGTTCGGCATAACGCTGGTACATCCGCAGCAGGTCGCCGGCGAACAGGGCTGACTCCTCGCCACCCTCGCCCGCCTTGACCTCCAGGATGATGTCGCGCCCGTCGTTCGGGTCGCGCGGCACGAGCAGCCTGCGCAGCTCGGCCTCGAGTTCCTCGCGGCGGGCGGCCAGCTGCACCGCCTCGTCCGCGAACGACGAATCCTCCGGGGCCAGCTCACGCGCGGCCTGCTCATCCGCGGAGGTCTGCTGCCAGTCCTGGTACGCGTGCACAATCGGGGTCAGCTCGGCGTAGCGGCGGCCCAGCGTGCGCGCCTTGTCCTGGTCTGAGTGCACGCCAGGGTCGGCGAGCGCGTGCTCGAGCTCCGCGTGCTCGCTGACCAGGTCTGCCAGCCGGTCGAACACCTGAAGCCTCTCTAATGTGTGTTACTCGCGTCTTGCGCGCGGCTTGTTTTGCGCGGGCTGGCCGCCGGTCGGCGCCAGGACGCGGCAGAGCCGAGGCCCGGGGTACGGACCTCGGCTCGGCGGAGGTTACTTCTTGGCGGCACCGGCCTTGCCGAAGCGCCTCTCGAACCTGGCGACACGGCCGCCGGTGTCCAGGATCTTCTGCTTGCCCGTGTAGAACGGGTGGCAGTTCGAGCAGACGTCGGCGTGGATCGTCCCGCCGGGAGCAGTGCTCCGGGTGGTGAACGTGTTCCCGCAGCTACAGGTCACCGTCGTGACGTGGTACTCGGGGTGAATTTCAGTCTTCATGGACAACTCCTGCCTCGCGGTCGCCGGGTCGCCCTCGGGCGTGAACCGGTACCGCATGTTTTGGGCTTTCTAGTGTGCCAGACCGTAGAACGCCTTTGCCTGACCTGGCATTCCCGGGTTCGGAGCGCTAGGAGCCGAGGGTGGTCTTCTGCACCTGCATCAGGAACTCGGCGTTGCTCTTGGTCTTGCGCATCTGCTCCATGAGCAGCTCGAGGGCCTGCTGGGGCTCGAGCGCGTGCAGCACGCGCCGCAGCTGCCAGATGACCTTCAGCTCGTCCGGCGCGAGCAGGATCTCTTCCTTACGGGTGCTCGACGCGTCCACGTCGACCGCCGGGAAGAGCCGCTTCTCGGCCAGCTCCCGGCGCAGCCGCAGCTCCATGTTGCCGGTGCCCTTGAACTCCTCGAAGATGACCTCGTCCATCCGGGAGCCGGTCTCGATCAGGGCGGCGGCCAGGATGGTCAGCGAGCCGCCGTTCTCGATGTTGCGCGCCGCGCCGAAGAACCGCTTCGGCGGGTACAGGGCGGTGGAGTCCACGCCGCCGGACAGGATGCGGCCGCTGGCGGGCGCCGAGTTGTTGTAGGCACGGCCCAGCCGGGTGATGTTGTCGAGCAGGATGACCACGTCGTGGCCCATCTCCACCAGGCGCTTCGCGCGCTCGATGGCCAGCTCGGCCACGGTGGTGTGGTCGTCGGCCGGGTGGTCGAAGGTCGAGTGGATAACCTCGCCCTTCACCGTGCGCTGCATGTCGGTGACCTCTTCTGGCCGCTCGTCGACCAGGACGACCATGAGGTGGCACTCGGGGTTGTTCGTGGTGATCGCGTTGGCGATGGACTGCAGGATGGTCGTCTTGCCCGCCTTGGGCGGCGAGACGATCAGTCCGCGCTGGCCCTTGCCGATGGGGCAGATCAGGTCGATGATCCGGGTGATCATGTTGCCCGGGTCGGTCTCCAGGCGGAGCCTTTCCTGCGGGTACAGCGGCACCAGCTTGGAGAAATCCGGCCTGGAGGCCGAGCGCTCGGGGTCAAGGCCGTTGACCTTGTCCAGCTGGACCAGGGCATTGAACTTCTCCCGGCGCTCGCCGTCGCGAGGCTGGCGGACCGCGCCCTCGATGACGTCGCCCTTGCGCAGGCCGTGCTTGCGGACCTGGGACAGCGAGACGTAGACATCGTTCGGCCCAGGCAGGTAGCCGGTGGTGCGGACGAACGCGTAGCCCTGGGACTCGAGCACGTCCAGGATGCCCGCGATGGGGATGAGCACGTCATCCTCGGCGAGCACCGGCTCCGGGTCGCCCTGGCGGTCACGTCGCCGGTTCCGGTTCCTGAACCGGTCGCGGCTGCGCGTCCGCCGTCCGCCGTCCGCGTCGTCGTCACGGTACTGCTCGCCCGCCTGGCTGCGGCCCGCGGCGACCGGCTCGCGGCGCTCACCAGCCTGGTCCCGGTCGCGGCCCTGGTCCCGGTCGCGGCCCTGATCGCGCGGCCTGGTCGCGGCCGTTTTGGTCGCGGGTGTCGCGGCGCGCCCTGGTCGCGGGTGTCGCGGCCGGCCCTGGTCGCGGGTGTCGCGGCCGGCACTGTCGCGGGTGTCGCGGCCGGCACTGTCGCGGGTGTCGCGGCCGGCACTGTCGCGGGCGGCACTGTCGCGGCCGGACTGCTCACGGGTCGTCTGGTCCCGGCCCCGGGACGGCTGGCCGTTCCGGCGGCGCCGGTCGCCGCGCTGCGTGTCAGTCTGAGCTGCACTCTCGGCGGCGGCCACCGGGGGGGCGTCGTCCTGGGCCGACCCGTTTTGGACTGCGCTGTCGTGGACTGCGCTGTCGTGGGCTGCGCCATTCTGGGTGGCGCTGTCGCTGGCTGCGCTGTCGTGGGCTGCGCTGTCGTGGGCGGCGGCGTCGCGGCGGGCGGCCGTTCCGGCCTCCTCGTAGAAGCTGAGCTGGTGCTGGCCGGCTTCGTCCGAGCCGATACCGCCTCGGGCTGCGTCACCGAGGCCGGCCTGCGCGCCGTCTCCGATGCCGGGCCGGGTAAATGTGTCTGCGTCCATGGCGTCCTGCTTCAGCGGGCGGGTCGCGTCGGCTCCCGCAGACGCGGCACGCTGGTCCGAACCCCGGCGGGAGGCATTGGTCTCCTTGCGTCCGCCCCCGACCTGCCGCGCCTCAATCGCCTCGATGAGCTGGCTCTTTCGCATCCGGCCGGCGCCGGGGATGGCCAAGGTCTGCGCGATGCGCTGCAGCTCGGGCATGAGCAGCGAGGAAAGGCCGGGACCACCGCGGCTGCGCGACTTGGACGTCGGTGCCGTCGCTCCTGCGGCCGCGGGGGCATCCTCAGACGCGGTTGGCCCGCCGCTGAGGATTTCGGTTGTGTCGCTCACTAATGGTCCTTCCATGATTCTCGGCCGCCTGGGTGAACCCGCTAGGCCCGTCGACCCTGTACAGCAGTCCCTTGGGCACCGTTGGTCCCGTGAACCACCGTTGATGCGCGCTGCATTGGTGTGCAGCGAGATTTTCGCGATTGCCGCAACGCTTTGCGTTCCTCCGTGCTTTGCCGTGTACCGCAAGCCAGGGAGATGAGTCGGAAAGCACCCGGACGGCCGGGCTGCCCGCACCCCTCGTCCTGGGGGGAGAGAGCGAGGCGCCCTGCGTCAAAGACCTCGGGTACGGCAACAATACCGTCCCGTTGGAGCTTTCCGGCTAGCGCCCGGTTTGCCGACGAGCACCCAGTCCCGAACAGGGCACCCGGTGCGCTACCAAGCCTAACACCATGAGGACTCAAGGCATTCCTTCGCACCCATCCGTGTCGCGCGAAAAGAGAAGGCGACGATCCCATGAGGCCCGCCAGCACCCTGAGCTTCCGGCATGCACGGTCCCAGGCGATGAGGTGGTGGCCTGGGGCAGGCGCCAAACGCCCGGTCGGGCGGGTTAGCAGCCTTCTCCCGCGTCAGCAGCCCGGCGAGGACTGTGGTCGCAGAACACGCGCACCCTGCCGCTCGACGTCAAGCGGGCTTATGTGCCATGCAATACCCGTTTCTGTGACGATTGAACCCAACCTGTCCAGGTCGTGACGATATTCAGGGCCGCCGCGCGGGCCGAGGAACGCGAGCACCGACGGACCGGCTCCCGAGACCACGGCCGGCAGGCCAGCGTCCCGCAGGCTGTGCACCAGTGCGTGCGTCGGCGGCATGGCGCTGGCCCGGTAGTCCTGGTGCAGCCGGTCCCGGGTCGCCTCGAGCAGGACCTCACGCCCGGTACCCGGCTGGGTCAGCGCGGCGATCAGCAGCGCGCTGCGCCCGGCGTTGACGGCCGCGTCCTGGTGCGGGATGACCTCGGGCAGCAGCCCCCTGGCCAGGTCGGTGCGTACCGGTGCAGGCGCGACGCAGACCACGGGCGTGACGGACGGCAGTGGCTCGAGGCGGACCATGCGCGGGCCATCCGGCGTCAGCCAGGCGATGGTCAGGCCGCCGCCCAGGCACGCCGCCACGTTGTCGGGATGCCCCTCGATCTCGCAGGCCAGCCCGAGCAGGGCCGCGCCGGACAGCGCGCCCGAGGCCTCCCCGGCCAGGGCCCGCGCGGCGAGGATGCCGGCCACGATCGCCGCCGCCGAGGAGCCGAGGCCGCGGCCGTGCGGGATCCGGTTCAGGCAGCGCAGCCCGATCCCGGGCGGCTGGCCGCCGGTGACCGCAAACGTGGCCCGCATGGCCCGGAGCACCAGGTGCTCCTCGCCGACGTCAGCCAGGTCCGCGCCCTCGCCGGTGATCTCGATGGATACCCCGGCCGGAAGGATCCACGCCTCCACCTCGTCGTGCAGCGTCAGCGCCAGCCCGAGCGCGTCGAAGCCGGGCCCGAGATTGGCGCTGGTCGCAGGCACCCGCACCCGGGCCGGACCCTCCAGCCAAGTCATACGACTCCTTACTCAAGTCTCATTGCTTCTTCAGGCATCTCGAGCCTCTTGCATCCCGGATGCTGCCATAGCCGTAACCGGCTCGATGGACCATGGAGCCGGTTATCACCGGTCCGATGGTCCATCGGGTTGACGCGTGGGGTGACGGGTGGGGGTTCCGGTGGGCGGGGGGCTAGGCGAGGCCGAGGGCGGAGGCGGCGGAGCCGGGGTCGGCGGCGATGGTGGCCGGGGAGGGCGCGCCGGACAGGGCCCAGTCGGGGTCCTTCAGGCCGTTCCCGGTGATGCTGCAGACGACGCGGGAGCCAGCCGGAATCCGGCCGGCGGCGCATGACTTCAGCAGTCCGGCCACGCTGGCGGCCGAGGCGAGCTCGCCGAATACCGCCTCCTTGGTGGCCAGCAGCCGGTAGGCGGCCAGGATTTCCCGGTCGGTGACCGAGTCGATCAGGCCGCCGGACTCATCGCGGGCGGCCTCGGCGAGCCGCCAGGAGGCCGGGTTGCCGATGCGGATGGCGGTCGCGATCGTCTGCGGCTGCAGCACGGGGCGGCCGATGACGATGGGGGCCGCCCCGCTGGCCTGGAACCCGAACATCCGGGGCAGGCGGGTCGCGAGGCGGGCCCGGTGGTACTCGGTGTAACCCATCCAGTAGGCGGTGATGTTGCCGGCGTTGCCGACCGGAAGGCAGTGCACGTCCGGCGCGTCGCCGAGGTCGTCCACAATCTCGAAGGCAGCGGTCTTCTGGCCCTGCAGCCGGTCCGGGTTGACCGAGTTGACCAGGGCCACCGGATACTGGGCGGCCAGCTTCCTGGCCAGTTCCAGGCAGTCGTCGAACGAGCCGTCCACCTGCAGCAGCTTGGCCCCGTGCACCAGGGCCTGGGCCAGCTTGCCGATGGCGATCTTGCCGCGGGGCACGAGCACCGCGCAGGTGAGCCCGGCCCGGGCCGCGTAGGCGGCGGCGCTCGCGCTGGTGTTACCGGTCGACGCGCAGATCACCGCCTCGGCGCCGGCCCCGGCGGCCATGCTGATGGCCACCGTCATGCCCCGGTCCTTGAACGACCCGGTCGGGTTGGCGCCTTCCACCTTGAGGTACACCTCGCAGCCGGTGCGGGCGGACAGCACCGGCGCGGGCAGCAGCGGCGTACCGCCTTCACGCAAGGTGATCACCGGCGTGGCGTCGGTGACCGGCAGGCGGTTCTTGTACTCCGCGATTACTCCCCGCCAGGGCCGGGCGGCGTGCTCGGTTACCGTCACTCCTCTTCCCCCTCCACGCGCATGACGCTGGCGACCGCGCGGACCACGGACAGCGCCTCGAGATCGCGGATCGTCGCGGCCAGGGCCGCGTCCCGCGCCGTGTGCGTGACGATCACCAGCTGTGCCTCATGGCCCCGGCTGGCCTGGCGGACCGCCTCGATGGACACGCCGTGCCGGGCAAAGGCCTCGGCCACCGGAGCCAGCACGCCGGGGCGGTCGTCCACGTCAAGCGATACGTGGTAGCGGGTGAGCGTCTCCCCCATGGGCATGACCGGCAGCCCCGCGTACGTGGAGGCATCCGGCCCGCGCGTGCCCGCCAGCCGGTTCCTGGCCACGGCCACGATGTCGCCGAGCACGGCGCTCGCGGTCGGCGTGCCGCCCGCGCCCGCCCCGTAGAACATCAGCTGGCCGGCCGAGGACGCCTCGACGAACACCGCGTTGTACGCCTCGGCCACGGCGGCCAGCGGGTGCGAGCGCGGGATCATCGCCGGGTGCACGCGGACCGAGATGCCGCCGCCGCAGCGCTCGCAGATGGCCAGCAGCTTGACCACCCGGCCCAGCGCCCGGGCGCTGATGATATCGGCGGCCGTGACCTCGGTGATGCCCTCACGGTGCACGTCGGCCGCGCCCACCTGGGTGTGGAAGGCCAGGCTGGCCAGGATGGCCGCCTTGGCGGCGGCGTCGAACCCCTCGACGTCCGCGGTCGGGTCAGCCTCGGCGTAGCCCAGGGCCTGGGCCTCCTCCAGCGACTCGGCGAAGCCGGCCCCGGAAGAGTCCATCCGGTCCAGGATGAAGTTGGTGGTGCCGTTGACGATGCCGAGCACGCGGTGGACCGTGTCGCCGACCAGCGACTCCCGCAGCGGCCGCAGCAACGGGATGGCCCCGGCCACCGAGGCCTCGTAATACAGGTCGGCCCCGAACTCGCGGGCCGCGCCGTGCAGTTCCGCGCCGTTCTCGGCCAGCAGGGCCTTGTTCGCGGTGACCACCGGCTTACCGCTCTTCAGCGCGTCCAGCAGCAGCGACCTGGCCGGCTCGATGCCGCCGATCACCTCGACCACGATGTCCACGTCCGGGCGGGTGACCAGGGCGTGCGCGTCGGCGGTGAGCAGGGCCCGGTCGATCCCGGCGGCCCGGGGGTGCCCGACGCGCCGGACCGCGATGCCAGCCAGCTCCAGCCGGGCGCCGATGCGCAGGGCCAGGTCGTCGGCCTGCTCGACGAGCAGCCGGGCCACCTCGGACCCGACCACCCCGCAGCCGAGCAGGGCCACCTTCAGCGTGGGAAGGGCGTCGAGCGGGCCGGACGCGGACAGGCCGGACGCGGACAGGCCGGACGCGGACGGGCCGGGCGCGGGCGGCGGCGGGCGGTCGCCGCTTATCCGGCGGTCCGCGCTCATCCGACGTCCAGGCGCAGCAGGTCGTCCATGGTCTCGCGGCGGAGGATCACGGCCGGGTCGGCGCCGTCGCCGACCACCACCACGGCCGGACGCGGGACGTAGTTGTAGTTGCTGGCCAGGGACCGGCAGTAGGCGCCAGTAGCGGCCACGGCCAGCAGGTCGCCGGTGGCCAGGTCGGACGGCAGCCAGGCGTGCCGGACGACGATGTCGCCGCTCTCGCAGTGCCGGCCCACCACCCGGGTCAGCATCGGCGGGGCCGCGGACTCGCGGGAGGCCAGCGCGGCGGTGTAGGAGGCGTCGTATAGGGCGGTCCTGATGTTGTCGCTCATCCCGCCGTCCACGCTGACGTAGGTCCGCAGCCCGTCCACATCCTTGATCGTGCCCACCGTGTACAGCGTCACCATGGACGGCCCGACGATGGCCCGGCCCGGCTCGACGGTCAGCCGGGGCGGGGTCAGGCCGGTCGCCTCGCACTGCCCGTCCACGATCTGCCGCAGGCTCTGGGCCAGCTCCTTCACTTCCGGCGGGTCATCCTCCTCGGTGTAGGCGATGCCGAACCCGCCGCCCAGGTCGAGCTCGGCGATCTCGATGCCGTGCTCGTCGCGGATCCGGATGGCCAGCTCGATCACCCGGTGCGCCGCCACCTCGAAGCCGGCCGCGTCGAAGATCTGCGAGCCGATGTGCGAATGCAGCCCGGCGAAGTCCAGGCCGGGGCAGGCGATGACCCGCCGCACCGCCTCGTCGGCGGCGCCGGAGGACAGCGAGAAGCCGAACTTCTGGTCGTCGTGCGCGGTGGCCATGAACTCGTGGGTGTGGGCTTCCACCCCGGTGGTGACCCGGACCAGGACCTTGGGCCGGGCGGCGGGCCATTCGGCGGGCGGATCGCCCGCACGGGTCAGGTAGGCCAGCCGGGCGATCTCCTCGAAGGAGTCGGCCACGATGTGCCCCACCCCGGCCGAGATCGCGTCGGCCAGCTCGTCCAGCGACTTGTTGTTGCCGTGCATCGTGATCTGCTCCGGCGGCACGCCGGCCGACAGGGCCACGGCCAGCTCCCCGCCGGTGCAGACGTCAACGCCGAGGCCTTCGGCGGTCACCCAGCGCAGCACCGCCCGGGAGCAGAACGCCTTGGCCGCGTAGAACACCCGGGCGGCCGGGCCGAACGCATCGATGTACTCACGGCACCGGGACCGCACGTCGGCCTCGTCGCACACGTACAGGGGCGTGCCGAATTCGGTCGCCAGGTCCCGCACGTCCGCACCGCGCAGGGTCAGCACGCCCGCGGAACGCCGCGCGCCGCGCGGCCAGATGCCGGGGTGCAGGGCGTTCAGGTCGCCCGCCGGGGCGGGCGGATGGTCGGCGGGAAGCACGTCACCGTGGCGTGGCCCGGCCGGGTGCGCGACGCGGCTCATCTATATCCTTTCCGGCGCGCCGACGCCGAGCAGGGCGAGCCCGGCGGCCAGCCCGGTCCGCGCCGCGTCCGCCAGCCACAGTCGTTCGGTGCTAATGGTCGGTATCGTCGTGAAGCCAGTAGTGCTCATCGTGTCAATCGTCCGCGCTGCCAGCTCCACCAGGTACCCGGCGAACTCGTCGGGCCGGCCGCGCCGCGCGGCCATGGCCACCCGTTCCGGGAGCCAGGACAGCGTGTCGAGCAGCGCCAGCTCCTGTGGTGCCATGAGCAGGCGCGGCTGGAAGCCGTCTGGAGCGGATCCCAGCGAGGCAGCCCAGCGCAGCACGGCGGCAGCGGCGGCATGCGCGTACCGAACAGCATAGGCGGGATTGCCGAGCACGTGCCGCGCGAGGAGCGCCGGCTGCGGCACAGGGCCGCCCGGCGGCGTGCGGGCCAGGGCAAACAGGACCGCGTCACGGCCCGCGTAGGCGACGGCGGCGGGGATCGGGGAGGGGGTAGCGGGTGGGTTAACCACGGGCCGTTCGGCAGAAAAAATTACTGTGGCGCCTGCGGCGGCGGCCAGCCGGGCGGTCAGCTGCGCGGCGAGGGCGGCCCGGGCCGACGGCCAGTCGGGGGCGGCGGTCAGGTCCGTCTCGGGGGGGCCTGGGCGGGTGCGGCCCGCCAATGCGTCGCTTTGCGCGCAGGCCGGGCCCGCCCGGGCGATGCGCACGGCGAGGCCGGCCAGGGCGTCGTGGGTCACGGTGACGGTGAGGTAGCCGGGGCTAGTGAGGTCGGCGGCGGCGATCCAGGGCTCGCGGGCGAGGCGGGCAGGCAGGGCCGCGGCGGCCTCGCGGGCCAGGCGGAGCGGCAGGCTGGAGGTGTAGCTGCCCGGCTGCGGGCCCGGGCGGAGCAGGGGGTCGCGGTCCGGCTGGCCAGCCGCGGCCGAAATGGCGCGGCGCAGCTCGGCGGCGATCACCCCGGGTCGCGGCCAACCAGTTCGCGGACGACGCGGATCATCTCGTTCGGGTCGAAGGGCTTGGTCAGGTACGCGTCGGCGCCGACCTGGGCACCTCGGGCCTTGTCGGCCTCCTGGGCCCGGGCGCTGATCAGCACCACCTTGATGTGCGCCGTGTCCGGTGACCTGCGCAGCTGGACCGCGGTCTCCCAGCCGTCCAGCCGCGGCATCATCACGTCCAGCGTGATGACGTCGGGCTCGAGGCCCGTCACCTTGTCCAGGCAGTCCTGCCCGTCCACCGCCGTCTCCACCTCGAAGCCCTCGAGCTGAAGGTTGACCGCGATCAGCCGCCTGATCACCTCGTCGTCATCGACGACGAGCACCCGTCCCAATCCGTGCATCACGTCGGTGAGAGTAGCGTCTTTGGACCGGTTAGGGTGCACCATGGCGCGACGTGTCCGCGCGGCGCTTGCGGCTGGTACCCTTTGGTGTCGCACGGCCCCCATAGCTCAGGGGATAGAGCACCGCCCTCCGGAGGCGGGAGCGCAGGTTCGAATCCTGCTGGGGGCGCCTTCCACACCACCACGCTGACCTGGGAAGACGATCCGGGCGGTACTCACGGGTGGTCAACCGGGACGGCGCACACCATGCCGTCGCTGAAACCAGCAGGGCCGATGCCGAGGGCCAGGTTGAAACGGCCGCGCATGTTCTCCAAAGCGACGTGGTGCGTCAGTTCCACGATCTGGCCGTCATCAAGATGACGCCGCAGCTTGTCGAACAGCGCGTCGGAGACGTCGGCTGGAGTTCGGGTCATGCCCACGGCGTAGTCGAGGACGAGCTTGTCCAGCTCTGAGAACAGCGGGCTTGTCTGATAGCCGGGGAGGTCCAAGAGCTCCTCATCGGTCAGGCCCCACCGGCGGGAGATGACCGAACCCATATCGATGCAAAATTCACAGTGGGTAAGAGTGGCCGCCTTCAGCTCGGCGAGTGCGTGGAGCCTCTTGTCCAGACGATGCAGCTTGGCTGTGGCCTGCTCGAGCTTAGCGTAGCCCTTGAAAAGCACGGGAACATGCGCGTATATCTCTAGCGGCTCTATCATCCGGTCCGTCTGCCGCCCGGTCAGCTTGCCGATGCTGCGCCGGCTGAAGTAATAGGCAATCTTTACGAACAATCCGGCTCGCGCAGAAGTGACTCCTTTGATGCGGGCCACGTGGCTCTCCTTTCGCCGGTGGTCAATTAGCGGGTTCGGGCCTCATGATGTGCTTCCTGTGCAGTGGGCTCATCGGGGGTCCATGGATGCAGCCGGGGAATCCAGGCGCGCACAGCACGCCGATAAGCTGCGTACTCGGCTCCGAACTTACGGGCCAGCTTGGGTTCTTCGTAGAATCTCGCAGCTGCTGCCCCGACGACCCCTGCCGCCACGGTGTACTTCAGCAGGCCCGGCGAGCCGAACAGCAACGTCTGGCCCGCCAGAGTGATAAGGAAGCCGGCGTATATAGGATTACGCAAGTACCGGTAGAACCCGCGAACCACCAGACTCGGCGGCGACGCCAGCGGCACCGGGGTCCCGTCAGCCTTGACGAACTCGATGAACGATTGAACCACCGGAACGAGTCCCGCGAAGATAAGCAGCAGTCCCACCGCGCGCGCGATCCCCCAATAAGGCAGCGGCCGGTGGAAATGCCAGTCATCCAGCAGGTACGGAAGCAGACAGCCGAACACCCCGCCGATGGCCGCGAACCACCCAACGCTCACGCCTGCGGACACTGACCTGCGCATGGCCTTACCCCTGCGGACTCGGCGGCATCGCGGGTGCAGCCGTCATCCCGGCGCCCACAACGGATCGTGCAGGCTCGCTTTCGACCGCACGGGCGTGAGGCGCCGCGCGCGAGGTCCGGCGACTGGGGGGCCGCAGCGCCCAGGACAGCACGGTCAGTGCCGTGAAGACGGCCAGCAGTCCGACCTCGGCCAGGTCGTAGCCAGTGACCAGATGGGAAACGATCGCCCCGGTATAAACAAAGAAGGCGCCCGCATAGGCCCATTCCTTGAGCAGCGCGAAACCTGGGGTGAGCAGAGCGACGGCGCCCAGCACCTTCCAGCTTCCCAGCAGCACCAGGAAGTAAGACGGGTAGCCGAGGTGCGCCACCAGATTGGCCACGAAGGGGAGCCGGGCGATGTCCCAGCTGCCGCCGAGCAACATTTCGCCTCCCACCACCACGGTGGCCAGCCAGTAGCTGACCGATCGCCAGTTCACAGGCCAGTTGCGGCTGGCGGTGACCGGCGGTTCGACCCCAGGGTCCATGACGATGTCCTTTCTTCTGGGTCTGCGGAGGCCACTGCAGGAAGCAGCTGGTCGATGAGGATGTCCTTCAGCCATTGTTCGTACCGCGCGGCTGGCCAGCCCCGGTCACCGGTGAGCAACCGGTAGACCTCGGGGGACATAAGTGCGTGAACGATGTCTGCGGCGTCACGCTCGCGCAGCGTCGGCCGCAGGGCACCCGCGCGAGCGAGGGACCGCGCGATCGCCGCCTGGCCCTGCTGCCTGTGGTTGGTCTGCTCGGCGAGCAGCGCGGCGGCGTCAGGATCGGAGCCCGCCGCGCTTACCAGGATCCGGTACACGGGCTCGGTCCTCGACATGATCCCGGAGGTGATGCCGGCAAACCCGGCCAGTTGGCGCCGAGGGTCCGGGTCGTCCAGAAGCGCACGCACGGGGGGCCGGTTCTGAAGCGGGACAGCCTCGTCATCACCGGCTATAGACACGTCAAGTAGTGCCTTGAGGATCCCGAGCTTGGAGGAGAACAGGCGGTACACCGTCGCCTTCGGAACATCCGACAGGTCGCTGACGGCCTCGATCGTGGTTGCGGCGTAGCCGCATTCGAGGAAAAGGGTCCGCGCGGCTTCGACGACCGCTCTGCGAGCCAGGCGGGTACGTGCCTGGCCGCCCGAGCCGCCGGACGAGCGGCTGCGCCTTACATCGGTGCCCATAGTTGTGAGACTAACACTCTCAAACTGAGAGTTCCAGTATCAATAACGAGGTGGTCAATCGATGTCCTGAGCGCGGCGGGAAGGGCAACACCGAAGCCCTCATCACACCTGAATCATAGTCAACTAGGTTAACTCCGATTAATTTCCGGCCATCCTGCACCTTAAATTTAGCTGCCTTTAGGCAATTGCCTAGCGGCAAGGAATTCACTTTCCGGCTCGGGGAGCGCCCAATAATCCCGGCAACACGGCGTTGCGTGCCACGCAACGCCAGCCTTGTCAGAGTGTTGATGGTCAAGACTTACCTGGCAGCCTATCGTCACTCGATAAGGAGAAACGACATAAGAGATCTTTATGCCTCTGCTTTGGCCCGGTGGGACCTGCCGGTGTCAGAGAGGGGGGGAGGTGTAGTAACTGATCCTTTAATCGAGGAGGAATTGTGGCCGCTGATCCCACTCCGGTAGAGCCGCCCGCCAATCTGGCCGCGACCACGAGCGTCGCCGGCGGCATAGCAGCCCGGCTCGACCGGCTCCCCCTGCAGCCCTACCACTGGCGGTTCGTGTTTCTCGCGCAGCTTTTCTGGGCCGCCTGCCTCATGATCGACCCCCTCACAGAGCGGCTATACCCAGCGGTGTGGCTGCCGCACCATAACTTCAGTTCGACCGATTATTCCCTGCTGGTCGGTTTCTCCAACGGTCTCGGCCCCCTTATCGGCGAATACACGTTCGGGTTCATCGGTGACCGATTCGGGCGCAAGAAATCAATGATCGCGTCCTGCGCGATCGCCGGCCTAGTGGTTATCCCGGTGGGCTTTACCACCAACTGGCCGCTGCTCATGGTCATTGTTACCGTGGCTGGTCTGGGCGTCGGCGGCGCGCTGGTCCTGGCTCCCGTCTACGGCACTGAGGTATCCCCGCCGCTCGCACGCAGCCGGCTGATGCTCGGCGGGCAGGTTCTGAGCCTGGGCATGGTGGCCATCGTGGCCTCGCTTCCGGCGCTGTACCTGCTGCCAGCGCATCCTGAGACGTTCGTGCTGATCTTTGCGGGATTCGCCCTGATCCTTATTCCGGTTATCATCTTCGCGCTGCCGGAGTCGCCGCGCTGGCTTGAAGGCAAGGGACGGGTCCGGGAGGCAGACGCTTATGTCACGAAACTAGAGGAGAGCGCCCGCAGACGCGGGCATGTCCTCGCCGAGCCCAACTTTGCCCTGTACAGTGTGCCCAAGCGGGAAAGGGTGCCGGTCGGAGAGGTCTTTACGGGACAGTACCTCTACCGGACGGTCGTGCTGCTCATTGTGTGGGTCCTGTTCTACGCCGGCATCGACTATGGATTCAATTCATACCAGGGCGTATACATTATCGACGCGGGCTGGAGCGCGCACCAGCTCTTCCTCATGTTCCTTTACGGCGGCATATTCGGCGCGGCCGCCATCGGGCTGACCGCCTTCATCGGCGAACGGGTCGAGCGTAAGACATGGATCGCCGGGGCCGGTGTCCTGGTGTGCTTCAGTGCGATTATCTACTTCAAGTTCCCGCACTCCTTCGCCTGGATGGTAACCGCTACGGCCATCGGCTCGATAGCGGTAGGCGTCTTCGTCACGAATCTATATAATTACACGGCTTCGGCTTACCCGACGCGTGTCCGGGCCGTCGGCACCGGGTGGACGGACGGCGTCGGACACGGGGGCGCAGTGGCCGGACCCCTGATCGCCGGTGCCCTTTTCGCAGTCACGGCTAACCACATCGGCTGGTTCTTGTGGTTCACGATCGCCGGTTCGCTGGTTCCGGCCTTCCTGCTGCTGTTCCTTGGGATGAAGCAGAAGCGTGCCGTACTCGAGGAGATATCGCGGTGAACCTGCCCGGCCTATCACGTCGCCGGACGCAGACAGATGAGTGGAGGGAAGAACCGTGGCCGTTCTGGATGGGATCAGGGTCGTCGTGACCGGGTCGGCAGCCGCTTTGGACATGGCGAGCCTGCTGCTCTCGGATAACGGGGCGGAGGTGATCCGGGTCGAGCCGCCGGGCGGCGATGCCCGCCGGAGTCTGCCGGCCTGGCGGCTGTGGAACCGGGGGGCGCGCAGCATCGTGCTCGACCCGGCCGTGGCCGCGGACCGCGACGCGGCCGGCGCCCTGGTCGATGCGGCGGACGTGCTGGTTGAGGCGCAGGGCGGGGCGGCGGGCCTGGGCTGGTCGTTCGGCTATGAGGGGCTCGCCGGGCGGAATCCTGGTCTGGTGCACTGTACGGTGACGGCGTTCGGCCGCACTGGGGAGCTGTCGTGGCTGCCGCCGTATGACGGGGTGGTGGAGGCGCGGTCGGGTGCGAACGTGGATCTGGGCGTGATGCTGGGCCGGGAGACGCCCGCCTACCGGGCCCGCCCGAATCCCAGCTATGCGACCGCCAATATTGTGGTGCAGTCGATCGCCGCGGCGCTGCTGGTCCGCGAGCGGGACGGCCGCGGCCAGCACATCGACACCAGCTTGTATCAGGGGCTGCTGGCCTACGATTTCGCCAGTGCGCTGCGCCGGCAAGACGAGCTCGGCGAGCTGGACCCGCCGCTGCCGGCGATGGCGGGTGCGGCGGGGCCGTTCCTGCCGTACCTGGTCTGCCGGTGCAAGGACGGCCAGTGGATGCAGATCACCAACAACACCGGGCGGCTGTTCCGGCACTGGATGGAGGTCATCGGACTCGGGCACATCTGGGATGATCCCCGCTGGAAGGGTGCCCCGGCGGCCATCCCCGACCTGGAGGCGAAGGTGGAGCTGGCGTATCTCATCCTGGACGCGATGGCCGCCCGGACCTTCGATGAGTGGCTGTACATCTTCCTGCGCGAGGGGCTGACCGGGGACCATTTCCTGACCACGCAGCAGGCGCTGGATCACCCGCAGGTCATTCACAACGGCTCGGTGGTGGAGGTCGATGACCCGGAGGTCGGGGCGACCTTGCAGCTCGGGCCCACGATCCGGTTCTCCGCCAGCCCGGGCGTCACCCCGGCGGCCGCGCCGCTGCTCGACGCGGACCGGGCCGCGTTGCTCGGCGGGCAACGGGCGGCCCGCGCGGCGGCCGCGGCGGGCAACGGGCAGGCCGGCGCTGATCCGGCTGCGCCGCCCGGCCGGCCGGCCGCGCCGCCGGTTCGGCCGGTTCGGCGGGGTCGGGGCCGCTGGCCGGGATGCTGGTGCTGGACTTCGCGACGTGGCTGGCCGGGCCGTTCGGCACGTCGCTGCTGGCCGATATGGGGGCTCGGGTCATCAAGATCGAGTCGCCGGCCGGGGATGATGCCCGCCAGTACCTCGGTGGCCGGGTGCGGACCTTCCAGGGCAAGGAGAGCCTGGCCATCGACCTGAAAAGCGAGGAGGGCCGGGCGGCTGTGCGGCGGCTGGTGGCCCGGGCCGACGCGGTGATGCACAACATGCGCGGTGACGCCGCGGCCCGTCTCGGCGTGGACTACCACAGCGCGAGGGAGCTGAACCCGGCCATCGTGTACCTGTACGCCGGCTCCTACGGGTCGACCGGGCCGGGCGCCGGGCGGGCCGCGTTCCACCCGATGATGGGCGCGCTCAGCGGCGGTGCGCTGCGGCAAATAGGCCGCGGCAACGAGCCGCCCGCCGCCGATGTCCCGCTGGACGCGGACGCCCGTTACGAGTACTCGCTGCGGATCCTCCGCTCGAACGAGGCCTCACCCGACATCACCGGCGCCCTCGGCGTCGCGACCGCGCTGAGCCTGGGCCTGCTGCACCGCCAGCGCACCGGCCACGGCCAGTACATCGAGACCACCATGCTGGCCAGCAACCTGCTGCTGTGCTCCGACGACGCCATCCGCTACCCGGGCAAGCCCGACCTGCCCGAAGTCGACTCCGGGCAGCGGGGCACCGGCGCGCTCAACCGGCTGTACCAGACCGCGGACGGATGGCTGTTCCTGTGCACCCCGACCGAACCGGAATGGCGGCAGCTGTGCACGGCGGTCGGCCGCGCCGAATGGCTCGAGGATCCCCGGTACCGGACGGCCGGCTCCCGCCGCCGCTTCAACGACCAGCTCGTGGCCGAGCTGGCCACCGCCCTGCACGCACAATCGGCCGCCGCATGGGAGCAGGTGTTCGCCCGGGCCGGGTGGCGGGCGTCCGCGCCGACGCCAGCACCGGGGATGACTTCTTCCTGTCCGACCCGCAAAGCGTCGGCAACGGCTTCGTGATCACCGGCAGCTACCCCGAGGTCAACCGCTACCGCCGCGCGGGCACGGCCAGCGTGCTGTCCCGCACCCCCGGCGTCGCGAAAGTCGCCCACCTGCTCGGGCAAGACGGGCCCGGGATCCTCACCGAGCTCGGCTTCGACGAGCCGGCGATCCAAGGCATGATCGACGGCGGCGTCCTGGTGAGCACGGCGATCCCGGCCGGCGGGGCGCAGTAACGGAGGACTCGCGATGGGCGAGGCGACCTGGCTGGGCCCGGTCGAACTGGACCTGGAGACGCTCCGGAGTTTCGTCACCGTCTCGGCGGCGGGAAGCCTGGCGCGCGCCGCGCCGCTGCTGTTCGTCTCGACGTCCGGGCTGTCGCGCCGCATCCACGAACTGGAACGGCAGCTCGGCGTCGAGCTGCTGGAGCGGTCCACGCACGGGGTCATCCTGACCCCCGCCGGGGAGCAGATCCTCGTGCACGCCAAGAAGATCCTCCAGGCGTGCGACGAGCTGTTCGCCACGGCCCGCGAGGTGGCCGTCAGCCCGGGCTCGCGACAGGTGCTTCATCTGGGAATCTGTCCCGGGGTCGCGAGCTCGACGCGCGACCGGGTCGTCGCGGCGATTACCGAGGCGGACGCCGATGCCGTCGTCGCCGTCGATCCGGACGCGAACATGCACCTGATCAGGAAGCTGATCGTCGGCGAGCTGGACCTCGCGATCCTGCACCAGCAGCCGATCTCACCCGAAGTCCGCAGCTTCCAGCTCGGCTCGCAGCGCACGCGGGTGGCCCTGGCCCGGCACCTGCCCCAGGCCTCCCTGGAAACGCTCTCGCTCAGCGACCTCACCAGCCTGCCGTTCGTGACCTCATCGGCGCTCAACGCCGGCACGCCGGTCTATTACGCCCAGCTACGGTCGATCTTTGAGGAGGCGGGAATCAACCGGGTCGTCGACGTCGGCGCATTCGACCTCTACGCGCTGCGGCAGCATATCGCCGGCGGCTCCGGCTTCGGCATCGCCGTGGAGAGCGACGAAAGCTCATGGGACAACGCCGTCATCCGTACCGTGGCCGACCTCGAGCTGCGCCTCGGTACCTGGGTCGCGTGGAGCCGGAAAACCGAGGATGACGCCGCCCTGCTCAGGGCGCTCGGCCGGCTGCGCGACGAGTACAGGAGCTCGAGCAACAACGGAACGGCCAGTAGCGATAGCCGACCTCGACGGCAGCCAGGGGCCTGAGCGCTGACGGCCGCCTGGCCGTTGGGTTTGGCTCTGGCAGCGGGCGCATACTGTGGATGGATCATCACTAGCTTGCCCGGGCAGGTGCCGTCCGGCTGGTGCTCTGGGCGGGCGGCCAGGTTCTGCTCAGCGGTGCGAGGCGGCGGACGATGTTCGAGAGGTTTACCGACCGGGCGCGGCGGGTTGTGGTTCTGGCTCAGCACGAGGCCAGGATGCTCAATCACAACTACATCGGTACCGAGCACATCCTGCTCGGCCTCATCCATGAGGGCGAAGGTGTAGCCGCCAAGGCACTTGAGTCGCTGGGCATCAGCCTGGACGCCGTCCGGCAACAGGTCGAGGAGATCATCGGCCAGGGCCAGCAGGCGCCATCAGGCCACATCCCATTCACCCCCCGGGCCAAGAAGGTACTCGAGCTTTCACTGCGCGAGGCGCTGCAACTCGGCCACAACTACATCGGTACCGAGCACATCCTGCTCGGCCTGATCCGCGAGGGCGACGGCGTAGCCGCGCAGGTGCTGGTGAAGCTGGGCGCCGAGCGGAACCGGGTGCGCCAGCAGGTCATCCAGCTGCTGCACGGACACCAGGGCAAGGAGCCCGTATCGGCCCGACCTGCCGCACGGGAGCTCGGGCTCCTGCCGGCCGTGCGGGTTCGCCTGGAGGAGGTCGAGCAGCGGCTGGCAGCCATCGAGCAGCGGGTTGGGACCGGACCCGACACCAGTGACCTGGACGACCAGATCGACAGGGTCCGCCTCGAGCGGCATGGCGCCGCCGATGCCCAGAAGTATGAGCAGGCGGCGTCCCTGCGTGACCGGGAGAATGAATTGCTGGCCAGCAAGGCCGCGCGGCAGGAGCAGTGGGCCGCCGCGCACCCGGCGCTGCCGGTTCTGGCCGAGCGATGCCAGCAGCTCGCCGCCGAGATCGAGCGGCTCAGCGCCCTGCTCCGTGAGCACGGCATCGACCCGCAGGACAGGCCGGCCTGACCCAAAACCTAGACAGGCGCGGAACTAACGAAACTTGCCGCTGATTACGTGGCGTCCGCGGTGACCGTGGCGGAGTACTCGTCGCGCAGCCGGTCGAGAGCCGCCAGCAAGGCGGGGTCCGCAGCGGTCTTCCGGCCCCATGCGACCCACGTGCTGAGGTGAAGTTCGAGGTGCCCGGGGCAGGCCCGGGTCGGCGGCGAGCTCGCGGGCCGCGGCGAACAGCTCGTCGCACGTCTCGAGGATCTTGCTGGCGTGCACGAGGAGGCGCGGCCCGCGCCAGTCTCCCCTCCGCCGAGACGGTGACGAGACTCCGGAGCATCTCCAGATCGAGTTCGACTGGGCGCAGCCAGGTGACTCCGCCCACGGCAGCTCCCGGTTACCGGGGCGGTCCCGGCACCGCCGGGCTCACCAGGACACCGCCGTCGATCATGCCTTGGACCGCCTGGCGGTCGAAGCCCAGTTCGGCGAGGATGGCGAGCCCATCTTGCCCGAAGAGATGGGCGATCTTGGCCATGCCCGGGGTAAGAGAGAACACGCTGGCCGTTCCGGCGCGGCGATGGCTGTTGACCCCGGGGTAACTGTCGGTTACCACGAAGCCATTGCCAACGCTTTGCGGGTCGGACAGGAAGAAGTCATCCCCGGTGCTGGCGTCGGCGCGGACGCCCGCCACGCCGGCCCGGGCGAACGCCTGCTCCCATGTCGGCGGCCGGCCGTGCTTCGAGCGCCGTGGCCAGTTCCGCCACGAGCTGGTCGTTGAAGCGCTGGCGCGAGTCGGCCGTCCGGTACCGGGCATCGTCGAGCCATTCGGCGCGGCCGACCGTCGTGCACAGCTGCCGCCATTCCGGTTCGGTCGGGGTGCACACGAACAGCCATCCCGCGGCCGTCCGGTACAGCCGGTTGAGCGCGCTGGTGCCCCTGAGGTCGCCGTCGAGTTCGGGCAGGGCGGGCTTGCCCGCGTAGCGGATGGCGTCTTCGGAGCACAGCAGCAGGTTGCTGGCCAGCATGGTGGTCTCGATGTACTGGCCGCGGCCGGTGCGCTGGCGGTGCAGCAGGCCGAGGCTCAGCGCGGTGGCGACGCCGAGGGCGCCGGTGATGTCGGGCGAGGCCTCGTTCGAGCGGATCATCCGCAGCGAGTACTCGTAACGGGCGTCCTGCATCCAGCGGGACATCGGCGGCGGGCGGCTCGTTGCCGCGACCTATTTGCCGCAGCGCACCGCCGCTGAGCGCGCCCATCATCGGGTGGAAGGCGGCCCGCCCGGCGCCCGGCCCGGTCGACCCGTAGGAGCCGGCGTACAGGTACACGAGGCCGGGGTTCAGTTTCCTGGCGCTCTCGTAGTCGATGCCGAGACGGGCGGCGGCGTCGCCGCGCATGTTGTGCATCACCGCGTCGGCCTGGGCGACCAGCCGCCGCACGGCCGCGAGGCCCTCCTCGCTCTTCAGGTCGATGGCCAGGCTTTCCTTGCCCTGGAAGGTGCGGGCGCGGCCGCCGAGGCCATGCCGGGCGTCGTCGCCCGCCGGTGACTCGACCTTGATGACCCGTGCCCCCATGTCGGCCAGCAGCGAGGTGCCGAACGGGCAGGCCAGCCAGGTGGCGAAGTCGAGGACGAGCATCCCGGCCAGCGGGCCTGGTCCGGCCGCCGCGGCTTGTCCGTTGGCCGGCGTGGGCGGCTTGCGGGCTGGCGGTTGCGTGCCGAGCAAGCCGGCCCGGTCCGCGTCGAGCAGCGGCGCGGCGGTTGGGACGACAGCCGGGCTGTCCGCGAACCTGATCGTGGGGCCGAGCTGCAGGGTGGGTCCGACTTCGGGGTCGTCGAGCTCGATCACCGAGCCGTTGTGGATGACCTGCGGGTGATCCAGGGCCTGCTGCGTGGTGAGGAAGTGGTCTCCGGTCAGGCCCTCGCGCAGGAAGATGTCCAGCCACTCATCGAAGGTGCGGGTGCCCATCCGGTCCAGGATGAGGTACGCCAGCTCGACCTTGGCTTCCAGGTCGGGGATGTCCGATGGGGCACCCTTCCAGCGCGGATCGTCCCAGATGTGGGCGAGGCCGATGACCTCCATCCAGTGCCGGAACAGCCGGGCGGTGTTGTTGGTGATCTGCATCCACTGGCCGTCTTGGCACCGCACGGCCAGATAGGGCAGGAACGGTCCGACCCGGCGCGCTGTGGCGGGCAGTGGCGGGTCGAGCTCGCCGAGATCGTTCTGCCGGCGCAGGGCGCTGGAGAAATCGTAGGCGAGCAGGCCTTGGTACAAGCTGGTGTCGATGTGCTGGCCGCCGCCGTCGCGCTCGCGCACGAGCAGGGCGGCGGCGATGGACTGGACGGCGATGTTGGCGGCGCCGTAGCTGGGGTTCGGGCGGGCGCGGTACGCGGGCGTCTGGACGTCGAGGGTCACGCCGAGATCGACGTTCGCGCCGGAGCGCGCTTCGACCACGCCGTCGTACGGGGGAAGCCAGGACAGCTCCCCGGAGCGGCCGAACGCCGTCACGGTGCAGTGCACCAGACCCGGATTGCGCGCGGCGAGAGCCGGGTAGCCGAACGACCAGCCCAGTCCCGCCGTCCCGCCCTGCGCCTCGAGCAGCACGTCCGCCGCATCGACCAGGGCGCTGGCCGCGTCGCGGTCCGCGGCAGCGGTCGCGTCGAGCACGATGCTGCGCGTGCCCCGGTTCCACAGCCGCCAGGCGGGCAGGCCGCGGCGGGGATCGCCGCCCGGCGGCTCGACCCGGATCACCTCCGCTCCGTTGTCTGAGAGCAGCAGGCTCGCCATGTCCAAAGCGGCTGCTGATCCGGTGACGACGACCCTGATCCCGTCTAGAACTGCCACGGTCTTCTCTCCACTTTGTCGGTCCGCGCGGTGTCCGCTAGCGGTAGCTCACGGCCCGTACTCGGTCATCGGTCCGCCTTCCACCACCACGCCCGCGCTGACCAGCTCGTCGGGATCACAGCCGATCTCCGAGAGGACCTCGCGCGAATGTTCCCCCAGGCCGGGCGGCTTGAGCCCGCCGGTGCCCTGCGAACGGCTGAACAAGGCGTACTGGCCGGGGAGGAGGAAGGTCTTGCCGTCCGGTCGGACGAGAGGCTCGAGGTACCGCGCCGCGAGCACGGCCGGGTCCTCAGCCAGGTCCTGAAGGGTCCGGGCGGGCACCGCAACCCCGCCGCTGAGCCGTTTGAGCACCTCAGCGTTAGTGAGGCCCGAAACGGCGGAGGCGATCGCGTCCTGCAGGCCCGCTGCGGGCGGCACGCCCGAATCCAGCAGGGCCTCGGCCTGCTCCGGCGAGGTCAGCGAGAGCCTGATCCAGCCGTCCGCCGTCCGGTAATACCGCCGCAGTGGTGACGGGCCCTGGTAGTCGCGGCCGCCGACCGGCGCCGCGGGCCGGCCCGCGTACTCGATGAGCTCGCCGCACTGCATGAAGGCGGCGACGGCGGCCAGGGAGGTGGTGACGCGCTGGCCGCGGCCGTCGGTCATCCGGTGATAGAGCGCGGCGCACGCACCGAGTACCGAGAAACAGGCGGCGGTCACATCGTCGACGGCGATGGTGAAGAAGACCGGGTCGCTGTCGCTGCCCTGCGCGGCCATCATGCCCGACATGGCCTGCAGGATCGGGTCGAATCCCGGCCGCCCGGCCAGCGGCCCGACCGCGCCGAATCCGGTGACCGAGACGGTGATGATGTCGGGCTTGACCGCGGCCAGGGAGTCGTAGTCGATCCCTAGGTGCTCGACAACGCCGGGCCGGTAGTTGTCGATGACGACGTCCGAGGCGGCCACGAGGCGCAGGAAAGCGTCGTGCCCGGCCGTGGCGCGCAGGTTGATCGCGAGGCTGCGCTGGCCGCGGTTGAAGTGGAAACCGGGGACGCGGAAGCTGTCGCCCTCCGGCGGCTCGACCTTGATCACGTCGGCGCCGAGTTTCGCCATCAGGGTGCCGGCGTACGGGCCGGCCAGGATTGCGCCGAGGTCGAGCACCCGAAGGCCGGCCAGCGGGCCGCCGGGAAGGGTGTCGCCGGGAGGGGGGCTGTCGGGAAGGGCGCTGCCGCCGCCAGTGCCGCTGCCGCCGCCGGTGCGCTGCGGGCGCTGGGGGCGCTGCGACCATGCGGCCGGGGCGGCGAGCTTGCGCGGCTGAGGATCCCGCGCGGGCGTGGCGGCCAATTCGAGCGGCACCCAGGGCATGACCGTCGCGCCGACGACCGGGTCGTCGACCGTGCGGCGCTGGCCCAGCGCGACGATCTGCTCGTGGGCGAGCCAGCTGTCCCGGCTGTCCACGGGCCCCGCCGGGCAATCGGCCTCGGACAACTGCGCGAGCCACTCCTCGCGCGGGCGCCGGTCGAACGCAGCCGCGATGCGCGCACGCACCCACCCGCGGTTGTCCGGCAGAACGAGCCGGCCGGCTGGTGATCGAGGCGCGGGTCGTCGAGCAGATCGAGGATGCCGAGCGTGCGGAGTGCTGCGGTCTGGAACTTCACGGTCAGCGCGCCGAGGAACAGCCAGCGCCCGTCGGAGCAGCGATAGGTGGAGTACATCGGGTTCGCGCCGCCCGGGCCGACGTCCGTGGCCGCGGCGGGCGCGCTCGGGTCGATGACGAGCGACGGCGTCGTGGCCACCAGCGCGCCATGCATTCCGTCCACGACGACGACCTGGCCGACGCCCGATCGCTCGCGCTCGATCAGGGCGGCGATGGCCGTAGCCGCAGCCCACGCGCCCTGCTCGTAGCTCAGGAACGGATAAACGGACTCGACCGGGCCGCCGTCGAACGAGGACTGCCGCCGCGCCGCGCCGGCCGCCGAAGCCAGCAACGCGTCGGCCTCGAGAGGGTCGGCGGCGCCGTCGATGTAGGGCGGCATGTGCAGGTGGATCAGGCCGGGCCGCATCGCGCCGCCGGGCAGGCCGTCCGGCGAGGGGCGCAGCCCGAGCGCGGCGGCCCGTTCGGGGCTCGAGGTGATCACCACGTCGGCGGCGTCCAGCAGGGCCGCGACGGCCGCCGAATCGGGCGCCTCGGTGAGGATGACCTTGTTGCGCTGCCACATGGGCGCGCCGGCCAGGTCGCCGGCCTCGCCGCGGCCGCTGTCGGTCTCGATCCGCAGCACCTCGGCGCCGAGATCGGCCAGCAGCATCGCGGCGATCGCCCCGGCCATGTCGGTGGTGCCGTCGAGGACGCGCAGTCCGTCCAGCGCGCCGCGCTGACCTGTTGGGCTTGTCATCTTGGCTCCGTATCTCCAGGGGCAGCGGCCACACTTATCGAGTGAGCCATAGCCGGCTGGGACGGGTCAAGCAGGTTCACTTCGATATCACCTCTAGCACGGCCCGCTTCTGCTTCGCGGTCACGGCGTCCAATAACCACATCGCCTGGTTCCTGTGGTTCAGGGGGCCGAGGCCGTTGGAGAAGCCGACCAGCAGGGAATAATCGAGCGAGCTGAAGGCATGGTGCGGCCAGTGGTAGGGCTGCACGGGAAGCCGGTCGAGCCGGGCTGCTATACCGCCAGCGACGGTAGGGGCGCTCACCCCGGAGGGCGGCTCGGCCGGAGTCGCATCAGTGGCCACTACTTCTCCTTGACTAACGGGTCAGTTCCTCCCCCGTCTGTCTGGTAAATGCGGCGTCACTCCGCGCCAAAAGCTCTTCTATTGAGACACGGTACGTAGGCGTAAGGGCTTTGACCATCAACTCTCCGACAAGACGGCCGTTGCCTGACACGCAACGAACATCCAGCGGCCACGCCCAGCGCAGTGCGGCAGGAAACGATCACCTCTCGCGATCGTTCTCTGCTCAAGAACCAATGGCCTCAATGGTCACCCGACTATTCGTCGATCTGGTGATTCCGGCGGCCACGGCGAAAGTCGCAGGAGGTGCCGGGCCTGCGCGCGGGGCGGCCGCATCCGGGACTGACACAGATGCGGCCGAAGAGCACACCTAACTGTCGCGGCTACGGCTGCCACTGGAGTTCACAGCCGCATCTGCGTTAAGGTCACACGATGCCGACCTTCCGGATCAAGGAAGCTGCCACCCTGCTGGGCGTCAGCGCCGATACCCTGCGGCGCTGGGCGGATGGCGGACGGATCGAGACGGTCACCGATGCCTCCGGGCGGCTCGCTGTGGACGGAGCGGAGCTGGCCAGGTTGGCACAGGAACTGGCCGAGTCAGCCGATCGGGGGGAAGGCCGGGCGGTGGTGGGCCATTCGGCGCGGAACAGGTTCAGCGGCCTGGTCACCCGGGTCGTCCGCGACACCGTGATGGCTCAGGTGGAGATCCAGGCCGGGCCGCACAAATTCGTCTCGCTGCTCAGCCGCGAGGCCGTCGACGAACTCAGCCTGGCACCGGGAATGCTCGCCGTCGCCACCGTCAAGGCCACCAACGTCTCAGTCGAGATCCCCGGGCCCAGCTGATCTACAGCAGCCGAGATTCAATCTAGGAGTGAGTATGCGTCGTTTCGTTGTGACTGGGGCCGTGCTGGCGGCTGTCGCGGTGGCGGGTTGTTCCAGTAGCAGCAGCAGTGGTTCGTCGTCGGCGTCGGCTCCGGCGGCGGCGGGGAGCAGTTCGGCTCCGGCGGCGTTGCCGGCGGGGACGTTGACGGTGCTGGCGGCGGCGTCGTTGCAGGGGAGTTTCACGCAGATCGGCAAGCAGTTTGAGGCGGCTCATCCGGGGGTGACGGTGAAGTTCAGTTTCGGGGCGAGTTCGACGCTGGCGACGGAGATTACCAGTGGTGCGCCGGCGGATGTGTTCGCGTCGGCGGCGCCGGCGAATATGGATACGGTGGTGAAGGCTGATGATGCGGCCAGCCCGGTGGATTTCGCGAAGAACACCGCGGAGGTCGCGGTGCCGCCGGGTAATCCGGCGGGGGTGACGTCGGTGCAGGATCTGGCGAAGTCGTCGGTGAAGGTGGCGTTGTGTGAGCCGCAGGTGCCGTGCGGGGTGCTGGCGGCGGAGGTGTTCAAGAACGTGGGGATCACGGTCAAGCCGGTCACGTTGCAGGCGAATGTGACGGCGACACTGACCCAGGTCGAGACCGGCAACGTGGACGCGGGGATGGTGTACGTGACCGACGTGAAGGGCGCCGGGACCAAGGTCAAGGGCGTCGTGATCCCGGCCAGCCAGAACGCCTCCACGCTGTACCCGATCGCGACGGTCAGCAGCACCAAGGAGGCGGCCACGGCCCAGGCGTTCGTCGCCTACGTGCTGTCCCCGGCGGGCCAGCAGGTGCTCGCCGCGGCCGGGTTCCAGGCGCCGTGACCCGGGTTTCAGGCGCTGTGACCTGGGTTCCGGGCGCTGTGACCTGGGGTTAGGTCTGTGGCGGGTCGGGCGGCGGGGTCGCGGCTTTCGGCGCGGGAGCGGGCGCGGCGGGCGGCGCGGGGTGGTGGGCCGCGGTCGGTGCCGGTGCCGTTGCTGGTGCCGGCGCTGGTCGCGGTGGCGTTTTTGGTGCTGCCGCTGGCCGGGCTGGTGATCCGGGCGCCGTGGGGTCATCTGGGGGCGGCGCTGGCCGGGTCGGATGCGACCCAGGCGCTGGTGCTGTCGGTGTGGACGGCGACGACGGCGACGGGGATCTCGCTGCTGGTGGGGGTGCCGCTGGCGTGGGTGCTGGCCCGGACGAGTTTCCCGGGGCAGCGGCTGCTGCGGGCCTTGGTGACGCTGCCGCTGGTGCTGCCGCCGGTCGTCGGCGGGGTGGCGCTGATCCTGGCGTTCGGCCGGACCGGGTTCATCGGCCATCTGCTGGATTCCTGGTTCGGGCTGACCATCCCGTTCACGCCGATTGCCGTGGTCATGGCGGAGACGTTTGTGGCCATGCCGTTCCTGATCATCACCGTGGAGGGGGCGCTGCGGTCCGCGGATCAGGGTTTTGAGGAAGCGGCGGCGACGTTGGGGGCGGCGCGGATGACGGTGTTCCGGCGGGTCACGGTGCCGCTGATCGCGCCGTCGCTGGGTGCGGGCGCGGTGCTGTGCTGGGCCCGGGCCCTGGGCGAGTTCGGCGCCACCATCACCTTCGCCGGGGCGTTCCCCGGCCAGACCGAGACGATGCCCATCGCGGTCTACTTCGCGCTGGAAACCGACCCCGACGCCGCCATCGCCCTCAGCCTGGTCCTGCTCGCGGTCTCCATCGTGGTCCTGATCTCCCTGCGTGATCACTGGCTGCGCGGCGGCTCCGCCGTATGACCCGCGAACACGGCAGCGGCGGCGGCGGCGGTGACGGCGGCGGCGGCGGCCTGGTCGTGGCTGCGGAGGTCCGCCGGGGCGGGTTCACCCTGGCCGTCACCTTGACCGCGCCGCCCGGGCAGGTCCTCGGGCTGCTCGGCCCCAACGGCGCCGGGAAATCCACCCTGCTCAGCGCCATCGCCGGCCTGACCCCCATCTCCGCCGGCCGGATCACCCTCGCGGGACAGGTGCTGGACGACGCCGACGCCGGGACGTTCGTGGAGGCCGCCAGCCGGCCGGTCGGGTTCGTCTTCCAGAACTACCGGCTCTTCCCCCACCTCACCGTGGCCGAGAACGTCGCCTTCTCCCCCCGCGTCCGCGGCCAGGGCCGGGCCGCCGCCCGGGCCGCCGCCGCCGCCTGGCTGGCCCGGTTCGGGCTGGCCGACCTGGCCGGCCGCAAACCCGCCCAGCTGTCCGGCGGCCAAGCCCAGCGCGTCGCCCTGGCCCGCGCCCTGGCCGGGCAGCCCGCCCTGCTGCTCCTGGACGAACCGCTGTCCGCGCTGGACGCCGGCACCCGCCTCGACGTCGAAGCCGAACTCAAATCCCACCTGGCCGGCTTCACCGGACCCAGCCTGCTCGTCACCCACGACCCCGTCGAAGCGCTCGTGCTGGCCGACCAGCTCGTCGTCATCGAAGGCGGCCGCATCGCCCAGCACGGCACCCCCGCCCAGGTCGCCCGCCAGCCCACCACCGACTACGTCGCCAAACTCGTCGGCCTCAACCTCTACCACGGCCGGGCCGACGGCACCCACGTGGCCCTCACCGGCGGCGGCACCCTCACCACCACCGGCCACGGCCGCCACGGCGACGTCCTCGTCGCCGTCCGCCCCTCCGCCATCCTGGTCAGCACCCAGCCGCCCCAGCCCAGCAGCGCCCGCAACACCTGGACCGCCACCATCACCGGGCTCACCATGCTCGCCGACCGGATCCGGCTCACCCTCGACGGCCACCCCCCCGCCCTCGCCGACGTCACCCCCACCGCAGTCACCGAACTCTCCCTCGACCCCGGCCGCCACGTATGGCTCACCGTCAAAGCCACCGACCTCGAGATCTACCCCCCCGACGGCGGACACGCGGCCGCCGATGCCGGGACGCTCCCTGACGGCCACGACAGGACCTAGACCGCCGCCGGCAGCACCGAGCTACGAACGCCGGAACAGCACCTGAGCGGCTTCCCGGAACGGCACCACCAGGTACACCGCGACACCGAAATAAAGCGCCACCGCCGGCACCGGGAAGGCGAGCCCGATGAAGATCGCGAACACGTACCCGATGACGACGGGCAGAGATTTCCGCTGGGTGCTGTGCAGCTCCTCGCCCTCTTCTTTCGGCGAGTAGAGGTGCTGGTGCCGCGCGTACGCGTCCAGGGCGGAGCCCAGGACGCGGATGGCCAGCAGCGTGAGCCCGTACACGGTGACATACACCCGTTCGCCGTTGCTGTCATGCAGGGCGTCGGCGACGAGCCCGGTCGGGAACGGCAGGAAGACCACCACGAGCAAGACGAGCAGGTTGATGCGCAGGAAGAGCGAATCGACCCGGGCCAGGCGATCGGTCAAGGCGGTATGGGCGAGCCACGCACCACCGATCGTTAGGAAACTAATGGCGTAGGCCAGGTAGGAGGGCCAGGCATGCAGCAGCTGCTGCAGGGGGGTGCCCGGCGGGCGAACCGCGATGTCCAGGACGAGCAGCGTGATGGCGAAGCCGAACACGCCGTCGCTGAATCCTTCCATCCGGTCCTTGCTCAGGAGCCGGCGTCCGTGCTGGGTATCTGGGTCAGCTGGCACGGCACGGTCTCCTTCGCGTCGGCCCCGGCAGGCGGCGGCCATCCATAATCCAGGCCGTCTGCCCCGCGGCCGGGCCGCACAGGTCCCGATCGCCCGGCCGGCGGCGGTGAGCACGCAGGCCATCAGCGTGCCTTAACCGGGCCGTCTCCTGGTGGTAGCGTCGTAGTGAATAGCCGCGGTCGGTGCCGGTTAGGCTCGGACCGCGACATCGTTGCTCCAGACCCCGGTGGCGAAGCCACCGAGCGGTGCGCGGAAGACGCGCCCGGGAAACGGGAGCGACGAAGATGACAGTACCCGGCGATCTTGCTCCGCCGTCCAGCCGGGCCCCGGTCGCAGACGGGCCGCCGACGGCAGTCGACCCTTCGGCGGCTGGCTTTCGTGCGCTGGCGTATCAGGTGCGAACGATGGGTCTCCTTGACCGAAGGCCCGGTTACTACGGGTTGAAGATCGCCCTGACGATCCTCGCCTTCCTGGCCGCATGGGCCGTGTTCGTTATCGTCGGCAACTCGTGGACGACCCTCGCCGTCGCCGTTTTGGCGGGACTCACCTTCACTCAGCTCGGCTTCCTCGGCCATGATGCGGGGCACAACCAGGTGTTCGGCGCACGCCGGCACAACCGCCTGCTCGGCCTCGCGGTGGGAAACGTGCTCATCGGGCTGAGCTTCGGCTGGTGGGTGCACAAGCACAACGCCCACCATGCGCATCCCAACGAGGTGGGCCGCGACCCCGATATCGGCGCGGGAGTCCCCCTGGCCGCGCTTGACGCGCAGGGAAACGGGCGCCGTCCGCTCGAGTTGTGGATGGCGCGCTGGCAGGCGCCGCTGTTCTTCCCCCTCATGCTGCTGCGCAGCGGGGGCATGCACGTACTGGGGGTCAAGCGGCTTTTGCGGGAACGAGACCGCGCCGCGGCGGTAGAAGGCTCTCTCATCGCGCTGCATGTCGCGCTGTACCTGACCGTGGTGCTGTTGGTGCTCTCCCCGCTCAAGGCCCTGGCGTTCATCGTCGTACAGCAGGCGGTCTTCTCGGTGTACCTGGGCTTCAGCTTCGCCCCCAACCACAAGGGGATGCCGATCATCGAGACCGGGACTGCGACCAGCTTCGCCCGCCGGCAGGTGGTCACGGCCCGGAATGTCAGGGGCGGCCGGTTCACCGACTTCATGCTCGGCGGCCTGAACTACCAGATCGAGCATCACCTGTTTCCCTCGATGCCCCGGCCCAACCTGCGGCGGGTCCAGGGCCTGGTCAAGGACTTCTGCGCAGCGACTGATCTTGGCTACAGCGAAGAAAGCTTCGTTGAGTCATTCCGTCAGATCGTCCATACCCTCAGCGCCGTCGGAGCAGCCAGCGGCGCTGAAGCAGTCAGCGGGGTGGGAGCAGCCAGCGGCGTGCGGGCCTGACCCCGCACGGGGCGGCGCCGCGGCCGCGGTGGTGGCCATGGCCTGGCCTTAACTCGGGGCCGGCAGACCGTTCATGCCGTACCAGATGGTCTCGGTCACGATCTCCAGGCCCCAGCGGTTCGCTCGCTCTATGTCCGAGCCGTCTCCCGGGCATGAGGCCGGATGGTCGTCCTTGACGTCCCCGAACACTCCGCGAGAGTGGCGGGCGGCGTCGATGTGGCTGGCCTTCGACCAGGCTTCCCCTTCGGGGGATTCGAGCCAGGCGGTTACCTGACCGTCTGGAGCCCCCTGGGTATCGAGGGCCTTCGTGGTCATGCTGGTGGTCATGGTGCCCCTTCTGCGGTCCCTAGCCGCCCCGCAATAAGGCAGCCAACCCTCGAACCGTAGCCGGGGTACCAGCCAGAACTCGTTACGCTAATTTGACGTTTGCGTATCAGGCCGTGTATTCCCACCCCGGTGGCCTCCTGGGCCCTCACCACAGATAGGCAGGCTCGGGTCGGCCCGCCACGGCACGGACCGTAACGATCTCGGGACGCGGCCAGCTTAAGGTGGCCATATTCCGAACGATCGGCGAAGTCGGCGAGAGGCCGGGCATCAAGGTGAGCACGAGGTGGCGAGGGCGGACGGCAGCGGTGGCGGCCGTGGTGCTCGGCGTGGTCGCGCTCGGGCTCGGCGCGGTCTCCGTGGTGCTGGATCACCTCACTCACCAGTCCGGGTCGGGCGGGCCGGCCGCCGACGCGTTCATTACAGCGGCCGGCGTGGTGCCCGCGACCGCGGTGGGGATGTTGCTCGCGGCCCGGCGGCCGCGCAATCCGATCGGCTGGCTGCTGCTGATCATCATCATCGTGGAGGAAAGCCCAGCCAGCCAGTACCTCATCCTGGACTACCGGATGCATGCCGGGACGCTGCCCCTGGGCTGGCTGGCCGTGGTGCTCGAGGAATGCTGGCCGATATTCCTGGTTTCTGTCACGCTGCTGCTGTGGCTGTTCCCGGACGGCACGCTGCCGTCCGGCCGGTGGCACCGGGTCGCGGTGGCCGCCGCGGTCGGCTGGGTCCTGGTCGCCCTGGCCACCGCGAGCCGGGGCGTGCTGGTCGCGGCCGGAGGCGATGTCCGCATCCAGGCCAGCGGCGCCCTGGCCAACCCGTCGCCCGTGGCGTTCCGTGTCCTCAGCGCGGTGATGACCGTCGGGACCCTGATCACGTGGGTCGTCTGGCTGACCATCCAGATACCGGCCTACCGGCATACCGGCGGCGTGCACCGCCAGCAGCTCAAGTGGCTCTACAGCGGCGTGATCATCTTCGTGACCGCGTACGCGGGCGTGTTCGTCGTCACCCTCGCCGTGGAGACAATTCCTGGTTCGGGTAACCAGTCGGTGGTCAACGCGCTGGCGCTTCTCGGCTCGGCGGCTCTGCCCGCCTGCCTGGGGGTGGCGGTCCTGAAGTACCGGCTGTACGAGCTCAACCGGGTCATCAGCCGGGTGGTCTCCTACGCGCTGATCACGGCCCTGCTCGGCGGCGTGTTCGCGGGGGTGATCCTGCTGGCCACCCGGGTGCTGCCGGTCAAGGGCTCGGTGGCCGTGGCCGTGGCCACGCTGGTCATCGCGGCCCTGTTCAACCCGCTGCGCAGGCGGGTGCAGCGTGCCGTCGACCGCCGGTTCAACCGGGAGCGCTACGACGCCGAGGACCTCGTGGCCGCGTTCACCGGGCGGCTGCGACGGACCATCGATCTGGACACGATACGGGGCGATCTGGTCGGCGTGGTCGATGCGGCGTTCCAGCCCGCCCACGTCTCGGTGTGGCTACCCGGCGCCGGGCCTGCTGTGGCCGTTCCTGCTCCGGCCGTTCGTGCTCCGGCCTGGGCTAGCGCCGAGCAGCCGGATGGGTGAGCTCAACCGCCGGTTCGTTCAGCCCGCGGTGTCGGGGGTGGACACCCGCTTGGCGAACCGCCAGCCGCCGGGCGTGCGGACGAGCTGGTCCTCGTAGGTGCCGGTGCCTCGCACGGCTGTCCCCTGGTACACGACAAAGTACGCGCGCATGGCGGCGGCATCGCCCGTCACGTTGATGGCGGGGTTGGCCAGGGTGTGGCGGAAGCCGTGCACGCTGGCGGCGAACGCGATGAGCTCGTCCCGCCCCGACCTCAGCTGGCCGGCCACGTCGAACACGCCGTCCGGGGTGAAGGTGTCCGCCCAGCCCGCCGCGTCACCGCGGTCGATAGCGAGGTTGTACCGATACGCGAGCTGCAGGATCTCGTCCCGATCCTCGGCGGTGGAGGGCATCTTCGCTTCCCTTCGTCCGGACATGCGCTACTGGCACCGTAGTGCGGGCGGCCCGGCGAGTACAGCCGGGCTGCCGCAACTGCGGCGGCTCACCCGGCGCGTGCCGCGACGGTAACAGGTCGGCGGGGGTGAGGCCGTCGCTGATCGGGACGTGGTCGAACCAGCCGCACCGTGGCTCGCCCGGGGGCCGGTCGAAGCGGGCGACGTAGGGCTTGAGATCGATGACCGGTGTCCCGTCGAGGACATCAACGCCGGCGAACCGGATGGCCGGGCCGGTCACGTCCAGCAGCTGGATGAGGCTGAGCCCGATGGGGTTGATGTGCCGTGGCCCGCGGGCGGCGAACACGCCCATCTCGCGTTGCTCGCGGCGCAGCAGGAACGGGACATGCCGCAGGGGCGGATCGGCGCCGGGATCGTCGGGCCGGTCCAGCCAGGTCAGCATCCAGGCGTAGTCGAAGTCGGCCAGCCCGGCCAGGCCTTCGGCGTAGCGGCCGTCGATCTCGATGGTCCCGTGCTCGGCGCGGTTGAGGCTCGACTGAATCGGGGTCGCCGCGAGCTCGGTGCGGCTGGTGCGCACGACGCCGATGGCGTGCATGCAGACGTCAAAGTCCATGACCTAAGGCTGTCATCCGTCTTCTGGTCGGCCCGCGGGCCTGGCCGGTCCGCGTTACTCAGCTTGCCGCTGCTCGGCTTGCTCGATGAGCTCCAGGACCCGGTCCGGGGACATGGGCTGGTCGTAGAACGTGACGCCGAGCGGGTACAGCGCATCGCGGACCGCGTTCAGCACGGCGGCCGGGCCGGCGATGGCGCCGCCCTCGCCCAGGCCCTTGTGCCCGCCCGGGCTCAGCGCCGGGGTGATCACGTGACCGTACTCCAGGTCCGGGACCTCGGCCGCGGTGGGCAGCAGGTAGTCCATGAACGTGGTCGTGGTCGGGTTACCCGCGTCGTCGTAGCGGAAGTGCTCGTACAGCACCCCGCCGATGGCCTGCACCACACCGCCGGCGATCTGACCCTCCACCACGTTCGGGTTGATCATCTCGCCGCAGTCCTCGGAGATCACGTACCGCAGGATCTCCACCATGCCGGTCTCCCGGTCGATCTCGACCGTCACCGCGTGGCAGGCGTTGGAATACATCCAGGCCGGCGCGTGATACCGCGTGGAGATCTCCAGGCCCAGCTCGGCGCCTTGCGGCAGCGCGGTGGGGTTGAGCAGGTAGGCGGCCGCGGCGATCTCGCCCAGCGTCACGCTCTTGCCCTCGGGGTCGCCCTTCACGTGGGCGGTGCTGTCGGTCATCTCCAGGTCGCCCGGGTCGATTTCCAGCATCTGCCCGGCGACGGCCAGCACCCGCTCCTTCATGGCCACCCCAGCGACATGCGCGGCCCCGCCGCCCACCCCGGCGGTCAGGCTGCCGCCGGTGATGAAGCCGTAGGGCGTGGAGTCCGTGTCGCCCTGGACGAAGTTCACGTCCTCAACCTTGACGCCCATCTCGTCGGCCACGATCTGGATCATGGTGGTGGCGATGCCCTGGCCGTGGCTGCCGGTGCCCATGTACACGCTGACCTTGCCGCTGGGCTCGATCCGGATCGTCGCCCCGGCCGAGCCGCCGGTGCCGCCGGCGGGCTGCGGCTCGATGTACAGCGACAGGCCGAGGCCGAGCAGCCGGCCTTCGGCGCGGGCCGCTTCCTGGTCCTTGCGGAACTGCTCGTAGCCGATCAGCTCGGCCGCCTGCTCCAGGCACTCCTGCGGGCTGACCCCCTCGTACACCATCGACATCGGGTTGGTGAAGGGCAGCTCAGAGCGGGAGATGACGTTGCGCCGGCGGAACTCCAGCGGGTCGATGCCCAGTTTGTGCGCGATGACGTCGACCATCTGCTCCCGGCCGGTGGTCTCCATCATCCACGGCCCCCGGTACGCGCACAGCCCGCACGTGTTGGTGTAGGCCGCCTGCCCGGAGTACGCCACCGACCCGGGGCCGGACCAGTGATACGGCCCGGGGAACACCTTGGAGGCCAGCCCCGCCTTCTGGCCGTTGCCGCCGCTCGGGTAGGCGCCCACGTTCTCGATGTGGTTCGCCCGGCCCGCCAGCAGCACGCCGTTCTCGTCGGTCGCGGCGATGATCTCCAGCGACTCCTGGCGGGCGTGCCCGCCGCTGATCAGGTTCTCGGCCCGGTCCTCGATCCATTTCACCGGCACGTCACCCAGGACCATGGCCGCCACCACGACGGCCTGCTCCTCCCGGGTGGGGAAGGCCTTCTGCCCGAACGAGCCGCCCACATCGCGCATGACGATATGGATGTCGTCGGTGGGCACGCCCAGCATCCGGGAGTAGAACATCCGCGCGTCATGCACGCCCTGGCAGGCCAGGACGATATCCAGCCGCTTGGCGCCGGCGTCCCACTCGGCGACCAGGCCGCGGGTCTCCATCGGCACGCACACGTACCGGTGCTGGGTGAACGTCTCGTGGAACACGTGCGCCGCGCTGTCCAGCAGCCCCTCCAGCTCGGGCGTTTCCCCGGGCGGCAGCATCGAGGACAGGTTGCTGGGCAGCTCGCGATGGACCCGCGGACTGCCCTCGGCCAGCGCCGCGACCGCGTCCACCACCGGGTCGTCCGGCTCGATGTCCACGCTGACCAGTTCCGCCGCGTCCTCGGCCAGGTACCGCGACTCGGCCACCACCATGGCGATCAGGTCGCCGACGTACCGCACATCGCCGTCGCACAGCAGCCGCCGGGGAGTCTGGTCGGTGGCCGGGCCGCCCACCGTGGCCCTCGGGTTGATCTCGGCCGCGGTCAGCACCGCGATCACGCCCGGCACCTGCCGGGCCTCGGTCACGTCCAGGCCGGTGATCCGGCCCCGGGCGGTCTGGCTGCGCACGAAGGCAACGTGCACCGTGCCCGGCTTGTTCAGGTCATCGACGTACTGCCCGTGCCCGGTGATCATCCGCTGATCTTCCACACGCGGCATCCGCTTCCCGACAAACCGCGCCGCGGCCCCGGTACCAGCCGCATCGGCCGACGCATCCTGATGTGACGTCACAGGCACCGTATCCGTGCTAATTGGTGGCTCCCTTCCACGGCAGCGGTCGTTACCGCCCCTCTTTCAACCATAAGCCCGGGTCCGGTCCCGGCCTACCGTGGCGTTCCTCACCCCGGTGCACCGTCCCCGGGAACGATCCGGGCCCCGGGGGTGGTTCCCCCGGGGCCCGGATCGCGCTCAGCTACTTGCTGTACCTGGCGGGCGGGCCTTCCAGGATGACGGTCTTGGTCTCCAGGAACGGCAGCAGCCCCTCGGTGCCGCCCTCGCGGCCGATGCCCGACTGCTTGAACCCGCCGAAGGCGATGCCGAAGTCGGTCCGGAAGGCGTTGTGCCCCACCGTGCCGGACCGCAGCTGGCGGGCGACGTCACGAGCCCGGTCCACGTCGTTGGTGAACACTGAGGCGTTCAGCCCGTAGATCGTGTCGTTGGCGATCTGGATGGCCTGCTGCTCGTTGTCCGCCGGGATGACGCTCAGCACCGGGCCGAAGATCTCCTCCTGTGCGATCGTCGCGGAGTTCGGCACGTTGCCGAACACCGTCGGCTCCACGTAGTAACCCTTGTCCAGGTCCTTGGGACGGCCGCCGCCGGTGGCCAGCGTCGCGCCCTCGGCCTTGCCCTTCTCGATGTACCCCAGGACCCGGTCCACCTGCCGCTCCGCGACCAGCGGGCCCATCTGGGTGGACGACTGGAACGGGTCGCCCACCAGCTTGGCGGAGAACGCGCCGGCCAGCGCCTCGAGCATCTCGTCGTGCCGGCTGCGGGTGACCACGATCCGGGTCAGCGACGAGCAGACCTGGCCGGACAGCCGGCACTCGGCCGCGGCCAGGGTGGCCGCGGTGGTGGCGATGTCCACGTCGTCCAGGATCACCGCCGCGGACTTGCCGCCCAGTTCCAGGTTGACCCGGGCGATCCGCTCACCGCAGATCGACGCGATCCGCCGGCCCGCCAGGGTCGACCCGGTGAAGGTGATCTTGTCCACCCTCGGGTCCCGCACCAGCAGCTCGGAGACCTCACGGTCGGCGGTGAGCACGTTCAGCACGCCGGGCGGCAGGCCGACCGATTCGGCGATCTCGGAGATCACGTACCCCTCGGCCGGGGCCTCCGGCGAGGACTTCAGCACCACCGTGCAGCCGGCCAGCAGCGCAGGCGCGATCTTGTGGCTGATCAGGCCGAGCGGGCCGTTCCACGGGATGATGGCGCCCACGACGCCGACCGGCTCGCGGACGATCAGGCCGAACTCGCCGACCGACGGCGTGGCCAGCTCCTCGAACGGGAACGTGTCCGCCAGCCCGGCGTAGTACTCGAACGTATGAGCTGCTCCCTCGGCCGCGCCGGTCGCCACGGAGTACAGCGCACCGGCCTCGCGGGGCCAGACCTGGCTCAGGTCAGCCGCGCGCTCGCGCAGCCCGGCGGCGATGGCGCGCAGGTAGCCGGCCCGCTCGGCGTGCGACAGGCTCGCCCACGGGCCCTGATCGAACGCGACGCGCGCGGCCCCGACCGCCCGGGACACGTCCTCGGCCTGAGCCTCCGCCACCGACAGGAAGACCTCCTCATTGGTGGAGTCGATCACCTGGATCGTGCTGTCGGACGACGGCTGTACCCACTGGCCGCCGATGAAGAAACGGTCGGCGTGGCGCAGGGAAGCGGCAGCTGGGCTCGCAATGGTCATCCCTCGGTCCTCTCTCAAGTAGTCACATTGAGACTAGCCGATCAGGCGTAGATCCGGAAGTTGCGGCTAGTGCTGCAGGGGTTGGCCCGCAGGTTTCAGGCGGCGCGGTCCGCGCCCGTTTGCTGGGACCGCTTGCTGCGCCCACTTGTGGGGGCGGCTCGCTGGGGCCGCTTGCTGCGCCCACTTGCGCGGGCGGCTTGCTGGGGCCGCTTGCTGGGGCCGCTCGCGGGGACCGCTGGCGGGGGCTGCTTGCTGGGTGGTGAGGCGATCGGGGCCTGGGATAACCGGGTGGCGCCGGGGACGGACGCCCGGACGCGGCTTCCCGGATAGCGGGCCTGGAATCATTATCGTGGATCGCTACTGCCCGCCGCGGGGCAGTAGCGATCCACGATAATTGCGCACGGCACACGTGCGGGACAGGTGAGAGCGCTGAGGTGTGGGCGGTGAGCGGGCGGGCGGGACCGGCCCGGGCGAACGGGGTGACGCGGCACCAGCGGCGATCGTGCTGGGCGGTTATGGCCGCGGCCGCCGGAGGGCGGCTGCGAGCAGGGCCAGGCCGGCCAGGGCGATGAGCGGGCCGGCCACGGCCCAGATGGTGGTGCCGGACATGAAACTGCCGCCGATGACACCGACGCCCTGGAGGGCGAAGACGACGCCGACCAGGGTGATGAGCGATCCCACGACGGCCAGCAGGACCCGGAGGGTCATCTCGGGGCAGGCCGTTCGAGGGAGCGCAGCAGCAGGGCCTCGGCTAGGCAGGCGCGCTGGAACGTCGGCAGGTGCAGGCTCTCGTTGGCGCCGTGTGCTCGGGTGTCAGGGTCCTCGACACCGGTGACCAGGATCTCCGCCCCGGGGTGCCGCGCGGCGTAGGCCGTGATGAACGGGATGGTGCCGCCCGCGCCGACGTCCACGGCGGGCCGGCCCAGGCCTGCGCCAGGGCCTCGCGCGCGGCCCGCGCGGCAGCGCCGCCGGGCGGGGCGGCGAAGGGCGCGGCCGCGGCCCCGGGCCGGACCGTGACGTGGGCACCCCACGGCGCGTGCGCGTGCAGGTGCGCGGCCAGCGCGTCGCGGGCCCGGGCCGCGTCGTCGCCGGGCGCCACGCGCAGGCTCACCCGGGCCCGGGCGACCGGGGTCAGGGTGTTGGAGGCCTGGTCCACCGGGGGCGCGTCGAGGCCGATGACGGTGATCGACGGAGCGGCCCACAGCCGGTCGGTGAGGCCGCCGGTGCCGGTGAGCCGCACCCCGTCGAGCAGGCCGGCGTCGGCGCGCAGCTGCGCCTCGGTCAGGTCGAGCGGATCGGCCGTCCCGCGGGTCAGGCCGGCCACGGCCACGTCGCCGCGCTCGTCGTGCAGCGTGGCCAGCAGCCGGCACAGCGCGGTGAGCGCGTCAGGGACCGGCCCGCCATACAGGCCGCTGTGCACGGCATGGTCGAGCGTCCGCAGCTCCACCGTGACGCTAGCCGCGCCGCGCAGCGTGGTCGTCAGCGACGGCACGTCCGCCGCCCAGTTCGCCGCGTCCGTAAACACCACCACGTCGGCGCCCAGCCGGTCGGCGTAGGAGTCCAGGAACGCCTCCAGCGTGGGTGAGCCGATCTCCTCCTCCCCCTCGACCAGCACGATGACCCCGACCGGCAGCTCATCGCCGAAGGCCCGCAGCGCGGCCAGGTGCACCGCGATGCCTGCCTTGTCATCGGCGGCGCCGCGGCCGTACAGGCGGCCGTCCCGCTCGGTCGGCTGGAACGGGTCGCTGTCCCAGGCGGCGGGGTCGCCGGGGGGCTGGACGTCGTGGTGCGCGTACAGCAGGACAGTGGGCGCGCCGGGCGGTGCGGCCCGGCGGCCCAGCACGGCCGGCTGCCCGCCCGGGACGGTGAGGATGTCGACCCCGGCCAGGCCGGCCGAGGCCAGCAGCGAGGCGACGTCGCGGGCGCTGCGGGCCAGGTGCGGCGCGGCGCCCGGGTCGGCCGACACCGACGGGATCCGGACCAGGTGCTCCAGGTCGGCGCGGGCCGACGGGAGCACCCGGCGGACCGCCTCGCTGAGCTGCTCGGGCGCGGTCATGGTCTGGACGTTACCTCAGGCCACCAGAGTGATCAGCGCAAATCCGGGCGGCCGTGCAGCTGTTGCGGCACGGTCGCCGGCTCGAGCTGGCCGGGCGGTACTGGCGAACCTGGCGGTGCTGGCGAACCTGACGGTGCTGGCCGGCGCGGCCCGGCGAACGCGGCGCGAGCGGCTTTGCTGATGCGTCGCGCAAGCACCTGGTGAGCCTCATCATGGGCGAGCATTTTCGCCGCGGCCAGCGCGAGCGGGTGCAGCCCGGTCACCGCCCCGGCGGCGACGCCGGCCATCTCGCAGAGCCTGACCTCCTGTCCCACCGGCCCCGTCCCCGGCTGCAGGGTCACCGACTGCAGGGCCACCAGCTGCAGGGCCACTGGCTGCGGGGTCACTGGCTGCGGGGTCTCCGGCTGCGGGGTCACCGGCTGCAGGATGAGGTCAGCGCTGAGATCGGTCCCGGCCGGGGGTGGGAGCCGTATCTCGGCCCCGATGGCCTCAAGCGGCGCGGCCAGGAGCGCGATCACTCCGTTACCGATGCGGTCGCACATCTCGGCCGCGGTGGTTTCGGGAAACGTGTCGCGGGTGATCCAGCGTTCGGTGATCGCCGCGAAGCCCGGATCTTCCCATCTGGCGGCGGCATAATCCGAGGCGGCTTGACCCAGCCGATCCCTGATGCCCGGGTCGCTTTCGGCGCGGGTGATGGCGGTGAGCCCGTCGCCGAGGTCACCGAGCTGCCCGGGCGGCAGCTCGGCCACGCGGCGCTCGATCAGCACAGCGACCCGGTCGGCGGGAAGGGCCCGGTCGGCGGGAAGGGCCCGGTCGGCGGGAAGGGCATGGTCGGCGGGAAGGGCCCGGTCGGCGGGAAGGGCCCGGTCGGCGGAAGGGCCCGGTCGGGAAGGGACTGCGCCGGGGCGCGGGTCAGGGCGAACTGGAGCCTGGCGACGTAGAGCCGCCCGGGCACGGCCGCCTGCGGCTCGGGCTCCGCGCCGACGTGCTGGGCCAGCCGCCGCAGGCTGCCGCTCAGCTGGACCTGCTGCGCGGCGAGCTGCTCGCCGCGGCGCTTGATCGCGTCAAGCTCGGCCAGGAACTGGTGGGTCATGCTCCCCATCCGGCTGTCGGCATGATCGAGCCGCCCCTGGATCTTCCGTCCGTCCAGCCGTTGCTCGTCCCGGTCGCGGTGCAGGTCCTCGGTGATGGCCCGGAGCTGGCCCCGCAGATCATCCGCGGTCACCCGGAGCTGCTCGCGGAGAGCGGTGACGGCCTCATCGATCAGCGGGGCGGTGGTCTGCCTGGTGCGCTTGTTGAACGTGAGGGCCACGTAAAGTCCGGTGGCAGCGACCACGACTATGGCCGCTATCAGCACGTATTCCATCAGCCTCCTCCTAGTGCTGCCGCGCGAACCAGATCCCGCGCGTGGTCACCAGCGCGGCCGATGCCGAAAGAGCGATGGCCGCCGCCGCGGCCGCCACGATAATCCAGAAACCGCGACCCCGGCCCGCGGCCAAGCTGGAGCCCGCGGTCCACAGGTGAACGGCGCCGTTGGCCCCGGCACCGGCCAGCCTGCCGCCCGCGCTGAACGCCACCGCATTTACCGCGCTGCCGGCCTGCAGCGGCGCGCCCGCCGGGCGGCCGGCCGCCGGGCTCCACAGCCGGACCTGGCCGTCCGCGTCGGCGCTGGCCAGCAACGTGCCATCCGGACTGAACGCCACCCCGTTCACGGCACTGCGGCCCGGCCACGGGGCGCCGGCCTGGCCGGTCAGCGGGTTCCACAGCCGGACCTCGCCACCGCCGTAGCCGCCCGCCAGCAGCGTGTCGTCGGGGCTGAACGCCACCGCGCGCACGGCACTGGGGCCTGGCCACGGGGCGCCGGTCGGCTGGCCGGTAAAGGGGTTCCACAGCCGGACCTGGCCGCCAGCGTAGCCGCCGGCCAGCAGCGTGCCATCCGGGCTGAACGCCACCGCCTCCACGGCACTGCCGCCCGGCAACGGCGAGCCGACCGGCTGACCGGTCAACGGGTTCCACAGCCGGATGTCGCCACCAGCGTCGGCGCTGGCCAGCAACGTGTCGCCGGGGCTGAAGGCCACTCCGTTCACGGCACTGCCCGCCTGCAGCGGCGAGCCGGCCGGCTGACCGGTCGCCGGGTTCCACAGCCGGACATCGCCGTCGGCGTAGCCGCCGGCCAGCAACGTGCCGTCCGGGCTGAACGCCACCGCGCGCACGGCACTGCCCGCCTGCAACGGGGAGCCGGCCGAGCGCCCGGTCGCCACGTTCCACAGCCGGATCGCGCCGTCACCGTAGCCGACGGCCAGCAGCGTGCCGTCGGGGCTGAACGCTACGCCCGTCGCGCCGGAGGAACCGGACGCCACAGTGCCTCCGCCGGTGGCGGAGGAACCGGACGCCAGGGTGTCGGCGCGGGCGGCGGCGGGGCCGGCGAGGACGCCGATGGCCAGGGCCGCCACGAAGAGGGCCAGGAGGCCAGCACCAACTGCGGGCCGCCGGTGGCGGGCACGACACGGGGCGCGATCGGCCATACCACGAATCGAATCACTAATGACGCGCCGTGGCGAGTCGCTGACTGACAGGCGTAACCGGGGCTTGGCCCGCGCGGCTACCATTCCGGGCATGAACGCGCAGGACAAGCTGGCCATCGACCGGCTCCGGGACCGAAGGCCGCTGGACAGCGCGACGGTGGACGGCTTCCTGGCCCGGCACGAGGTGCCGATCGTCGAGGGAGCCCGCTGCACGTTCCTGTACCGGGGCGAGGCGGACGAGGTGGCCCTGGTCCACCGGATGTTCGGGCGGCCCGACCACCTGCCGCTGCGCCGGCTGCCCGGGACCGACCTGTGGTACCTGATCATGGAGCTGCCCGCGGGATCCCGGGTCGAGTACCAGCTGGAGGTGGCCCGCGGCGGGCAGCGCGAGCAGGTCAACGACCCGCTGAACCCCCGGCTGGCCAGGAGCCCGCTGGGCAGTTCGTCGGTCCTGTACGCGGCCGGACATGAGATACCGGACTGGACGCGGCCCGACCCCGAGGCCCGGCCGGGATCGCTCGGGGAGGTGGTGGTGGCCAGCCGCGCGCTGCGCCGGGACTGCCGGGTCACGCTCTACCGGCCGGCCGGTTCCGCCGGTCCGCCCGGTACCCGCTGCTGATCGTGCACGACGGCGGGGATTACCTTGAGTTCGCGCAGGCCAAAACGATCCTGGACAACCTCATCCACCGGCTCGACGTGGCCGAGCTCGTCGCGGCGTTCGTGTACCCGGGTGACCGGCTGGCCGAGTACGCCGACTCCGCCGCGCACGCCCAGTTCCTGACCGCGGAGCTACTGCCGCAGCTGGAGACGGAGCTCCCGCTGGCCGGCGCGCCGTCCGGGCGGTGCCTGATGGGCGCCAGCTTCGGCGCGGTGGCGTCGCTGAGCACCGCGTACCGGCACCCGGAGGTGTACGGATCCCTGCTGTTGCAGTCTGGATCGTTCGTCTTCACCGGCGTCGGGAACGAGGATGACGGCAGGCCTGTGTTCGAGCCGGTGGTGCGGTTCATGGACCGGTACCGGGCCAGCCCGCGGCCGGTCGCAGGCCGGCTGTTCGTCAGCTGCGGCCAGTACGAGCCGCTGATAACGGTGAACCGGTCCATGGTCGGAGTGTTCGAGGCCGCGGGCATGTCCGTCCGCTACATCGAGACGCCCGACGGGCACAGCTGGGAGAACTGGCGCGACCAGCTGCGGGCCGGGCTGTCCTGGATCTTCCCCGGACCGCGGAAGTCCTACTCTGAGTGAGCGGCGCTCCTGAGCGTCCTAAGGTGAAAGGGATGTCTTTGATACCGAAGACGGCTGAGGTGACCGGCCCGCCGGATGACGGACCATCCGGCACCGGGCGTCATCGTTTCGTCGTGGTGGCCAGCCGGCTGCCGGTGGACCGGACCGAGGGCCCGGACGGCGAGGCGGAGTGGCGGCCCAGTCCGGGCGGACTGGTCAGCGCGCTCGAGCCGGTCATGCGCAAGGCCAAGGGCGTGTGGATCGGCTGGTCGGGTGACGCTGGGCCGGCGCCCGGGCCCTTCGAGGTGAACGGCTTGTCCCTGGTGGGCATGGGCTTGTCCGCGGAGCAGGTACGGGATTACTACGAGGGGTTCTGCAACGCGACGCTATGGCCGCTGTATCACGACGTCATCGCCCAGCCCGAGTTCCATCGCCGGTGGTGGGACGCCTACGTGACCGTCAACCGGTCCTTCGCGCAGGCGGCGGTGGAGCAGGCGGCCCCCGGCGCGACGATCTGGGTGCACGACTACCAGCTCCAGCTGGTCCCGCAGCTGGTCCGCGAGCAGCGCGGCGATGTCCGGATCGGCTTCTTCAACCACATCCCGTTCCCCGGTTACGAGATCTTCGCCCAGCTCCCCTGGCGCCGCCAGGTAATCAACGGCCTGATGGGCGCGGACCTGCTGGGCTTCCAGCGCCGGGGCGATGCGGCCAACTTCCTGCGGGCCTGCCGCCGCGCGGCCGGCCTGGCGACCAGGGGGTCTACCGTCCGGGCCGACGACGCACGTGAGGTGCGGGCGGCGGCCTTCCCGATCTCGATCGACTCGGCGGCCCTGGAGGAGATCGCCCGGCAGGAGGGCGTCCGCAAACGAGCGGACGAGATCAGGCAGGCCCTGGGCGATCCGGACACGGTGCTGCTGGGCATCGACCGGCTCGACTACACCAAGGGCATACTGCATCGCCTCCGCGCCTACGGCGAGCTGCTCCGCGAGGGGCGGCTCGGGCCCAGGACGGTGCTCGTCCAGGTGGCCAGCCCGAGCCGGGAACGGGTCGGGGCCTACCGCGCCCTGCGGGACGACGCCGAGCTGGCCGTGAGCCGGATCAACGGGGAGCACGCGGAAGTCGGCAGCCCTCCCGTGCACTACCTGCACCAGTCCTATCCGCGGGAGGAAATGGCGGCCCTGTACCTGGCCGCCGACGTCATGCTGGTGACCTCGCTGCGGGACGGGATGAACCTGGTGGCCAAGGAGTACGTCGCCTGCCGCTACGACGAGAGCGGCGCGCTGGTGCTGAGCGAGTTCACCGGCGCGGCCGACGAGCTCACCGGCGCCTTCCTGGTCAACCCGCACGACATCGAGGGCTTGAAGGACGCCATCGTGCGCGCGGCGACGATCCGGCCCGCCGAGGCCAGGCGCCGGATGCGGATGATGCGCAGGCCGGTGCGCGAGCACGACGTGGCTTACTGGGCCGGGAGCTTCCTCGGGATGCTGGGCGGGATGCCGGGAAACGGGGCGTTAGCCGCTTAGGGCAGGCGCTCGGCGTACAGCTGGCGCAGCGCCTCCCAGTGCCGCTCGGCCAGCGCCTGATCGTAGGGGGCGTTGTCCGGCACGGCGAAGCCGTGGTGCCCGGGATAGAACTCCACGGTGTGCTCGACTCCGGCTGAGGTCAGCGCCTGGTCGAGCAGCTGGGCGTGCTCAGCGGTGAACCCGGCGTCCTCGATCGAGCCGCCCACGTAGACCGCGGCGCGGATCTGGTCCGCGGCCAGGTGCGGGCTGTTCGGGTCGTCGGGGATGGCGATCCCGGCCGCGTGGAACGCGGCGGCCGCGGCGATCTTGTCGCCGATGCCGCCGGCCGCCACCATCGACATCCGCCCGCCCATGCAGTACCCGGTGGTGCCGATCGCCTTGCTGCTCACCTCGGGCCGCGCCAGCAGGAAATCCGCGTAGGCGTCGGAGTCGGAGATGATCCGCTCGTTGCTGAGGCTGCCGACCAGGCCGAACAGCCGGGTACGTTCGGCTTCGTCGGTGAACACGGTGGCCGGGTCGAACGGCGCCCAGGCGCCCTCCCGGTAGAAGACGTCCGGGACGAGGACGACGTACCCGAAGCCGGCCAGATGGTCGCCCATCTCGCGCATGACCTCCCGCAGCCCGAACGCGTCCGGGAACAGGACCACGCCCGGCCACGGCCCCTCCCCCTCGGGCACGTGCAGCGATCCGTTGCTCACGCCGTCACTGGTCGGGATCTGGACATCGATGCGCGGCATCTCGTTTCCTCCATTGGACAGTCGGACCCGGCGCCCACGATCGTAATGAAAGCGGGCCCTCCTGTGAAGGACCCCAGCTAGGTCCCGAGGACACGGGCGAGCAGGGTCCGCCGGGTGCGGGTGTCCGTCTTGGCGAAGATCGACTTGAGGTGGTCCTGGACCGTGTGCTCAGACAGAAACATCAGCCGGGCGATGTCCCGGGTGCTCGCGCCGGTGACGACGTGATCCAGCAGCTCCGCCTCGCGGGGACTCAGCCCGCAGGCCCGCGCGAACAGCGAGACGCGGCCGTCGGGGGCGGTGGTCTCAATGCTGACGGCGATGTCGCGCTCGGGCACCGGCTGGGCCGAGTCCAGCCGGGAGGCGCGCAGGGTCAGCCAGCGGCCGCTGCCCAGATGGACGCGGGCGAGCGGCGGGTGGCCGTCCACGCCTGCTTCCCTGGCGAGCAGCTGCGCGCCCACGTTGTAGGCGCCGGCCGGGACCGGCGCCTGGCCCCCGGCGTCCGGCGGAATGAGCAGCCGCAGGTAACGCTGGGTTTGCGGGGTCTGGGCCCGCACGTCGAGTCCGGGTGACAGCAGCAGCACCACCGGGCCCGCGCTGACGAGCTCAGCAGCCCGTTCGGCCGCGAAAGCGGCGGCCTGACTGTGACGCAGCGCGGTGGTGAGCGGCGCGGCGACGTCGTGCAAGAACTCCAGTTCCGCAGCCGCGAACGGGGGTGCCCCCGAACCCCGCCAGAGGTCGAGAAACGCCCAGCAGCCGAACCGGTCGCGGTGGACCGAGGTGGCGATGTCCCCGATCTGGTAGCTGCGCAGCAGGTCCCGCCACAGCAAGCTGCGGGCCAGGTCACCGCCGGTCGCCTGATGCAGCGAGGCAACCGGGGTGATCATGGCGGTCCACCTGTTGACCGTGGTGAGGTACTTGAGCCGGATCAGCCGCGGCAGCTCCGGCAGGCACGGGACATCCGCCAGCGGCGCGGAGCCCACCGACGTCTCCGGATCGGTGAGCAGCCAGACGTAGGCGTCGAAGCCGATCACCCGCCGGAGGACGGCCAGCACCTCCAGCCGCAACGTCCGCGCGTCGGCACGGCTGCGGCAGATCTGCAGGATCTGCTCGCGGGCCTGAGTCCAGGTCGTCGCGGCGGCCACGACCGCAGGGTAACCGCGAAGGTCGCGCACCGGGAGAGCCCGAGCCCGAAAATCCCACATAACTGGGATAGGCCGAGTCACCCCCGTGCGCCTAGCGTGACGGACCAAGGAGAAACCGTGTTATCAGGAGGAATCATGCACACGATGGTGGTACAGATGTCGATCGACCCGTCGCGCGCCGACGCAGTCACCCGCCACTTCCGCGAGGACATCGTTAGCTGGGCCAAGCAGCAGCCAGGCTTCGTCAGCGGCCAGTGGCTGCTGGACCCCGGGCACAACCAGGGCATCGGCGTCGTCGTCTTCGCGTCCGAAGCCACCGCCAGCGCCGCGGCGCGGGGCCCGCGCAGCTATCCGCGCGACGACGACCGGGCCTGGAACATCGAGGACGTGACCGTCTACGAACAGGTCACCTCCGCCTGAAGGTGAGCGATAGCCAGCGCGATGGGCCGGCTCAGGCCAGGCGGGTCACTTCGACGGTCACCTTCAGGGTGCCGCCGGAGGCGCCGTGGTAGATGCCCTTCAGCGGCGGGATGTCGGCGTAGTCGCGGCCGCGGGCGACCACCACGTGCCGCTCCTGGACGGCTGCGTTGGTGGTCGGATCGACGGCGTGCCAGGAGCCGGTCCAGTACTCCACCCAGGCGTGGCTCTCGCCGACCGCGCTGCCCCCCGGCTCGGCCGACGGGTCGGCGTGCAGGTAACCCGACACGTACCGGGCGGGCAGGCCGGCCGCGCGCAGCAGCGCCACGGTGACATGCGCCAGGTCCTGGCACACGCCCTGGCCCTGGGCCCAGGCCTCCTGGGCGTTGGTGCGCACCCCGGTGGCCCCGGCCACGTAGCTGACCTGCGAGCGGACGCGGGAGACGATCTGCTCCGCCGCCTCGATCGGATCGGCACCGTGGACGGCGTCGATGACCGTGGCCGCGACGGCCGGGGTCAGGGTGGTCAGCGGGGTGGTGAGCAGGTACTCCAGCAGGCGGCCGCCGCTGGCCTGCGCGCGCAGGTCGGCCCAGGGCAGCGGGCCCGGCCGGGCGAGCCCGAGCGCCTGGCCGGTCTCCACGGTGGCCTGGGCTCTGATCACGAGATCCTGATGCGGCTCGGTGATGTCGAACACGCTCACGAACGTGCCCCAGTAGTCGCTGTAGGTCCAGACCGGCACTCCGCCGGCGACCGTGACCCGGGCCTCCAGGGTGGTCTGCGCGGGCAGGGTGAGCGGGGTCATCCGGGCCTCATTGAACGAGGCCCGGACCGGCTCGGGGTAACTGACCTCGGTGGTATGCAGGACACGCAGCCGCCAGCCCATGCTCAGCCGTCCCGTTCCCAGGCGACCGGCGTCTCGTACTGGAAATACCGCTTGGTGATCGCGTCGCACGCCTCGACGCAGGCATCCTGCAGGGTGCCGAGCAGCTCGGGCAGCTCATCGGGCAGCTGAGCCGGGTCGGCGTACTCCAGCCGGGTGCGCAGCAGCCCCACCGGGCGCCGGGCCGGATCGTCCATGCCCATCCGCACCGGCTCGGGGTTGAGGGCCTCCAGGCATTCCTCGGCGGTCACCAGGGAATGCAGGACCGAACGCGGGAACAGCCGGTCCAGCAGCAGGAACTCGGCGACCCGGGCCGGCTCGGCGGCCCAGCCGTGGGTCCGGATGAACGACTCGTACGCGCCGCAGGCGTGCAGCAGCATTGGCCAGCCGATGTCGTCCGGCGCCGGCGCGCGGGCGAGCAGCAGCCGGGCTGTCATGTCGGCGCGTTCCAGGGACCGGCCCAGGACCAGGAACCGCCAGGCGTCGTCGTGGCTCATGGTCGAGTCGGCCAGGCCGAAGAACAGCGCCGCACGTTCCCGCACGAACCGGAGGAACACGTGCGGGCCGAGGCGTTCGGCGCCCCGGCGCTGGGCGGCCAGGCCGTGCGCGGTGACGTTGAGGCACTCCCACATCTCGCTGGAGATCACCTCGCGGATGCCGCCCGCGCCGGCCCGCGCGGCCACGATCGCGCCCGCGCTCGCGCTCGGGTTCTGGGGATCATAGGCCAGGCGGAACAGGGCCGACCCGACGTCGAGCGAGGCGTCCGGGCCGGGCTCGATGCCGAGGATTCTGAACAGCGGGCCGCTGTCCGCGCCGGTCCCGTTGCCCTGCGCCGCGGGGTCGCTGAGCATCCGGTGCACGTAGACATCGACCAGCCGCGCGGTGTCATCCGCTCGCTCGACGTAGCGCCCGGTCCAGAACAGGTTCTCGGCCAGCCTGCTGAGCAGCTCGTCGTTCACTGGTCCGGCCCGCTCTGGCGGCTGGCCGCCCCGCGGGCCGGCTGGGTCGGCGGTTTGCGCAGCTGCGGGCTGGCCAGCAGCGGGAGAGCGGCCGGGTGCGTGGCGGCCGCGGCGGACTGCGGGCTGGCCAGCACCCAGGTGTCCTTCGAGCCGCCGCCCTGGCTGGAGTTGACCACCAGTTCGCCCTCGGGCAGCGCGACCCTGGTCAGGCCGCCGGGCAGCAGCCACACGTCCTCGCCGTCGTTCACGGCGAACGGCCGCAGGTCGATGTGCCGCGGGGCCAGGCCCTCGCCGATGAGCACCGGCGAGGTGGACAGGGCCACCGGCCGCTGCGCCATCCAGCCGCGCGGATCCGCGGCCACCCGTTCGCGCAGCACGGTCAGCTCGGCCGCCGACGCCTGCGGCCCGATCACGATGCCGACGCCGCCCGCCCCGTCCACCGGCTTGACGACCAGCTCGGCCAGCGAGTCCAGCACCCAGTGCAGCACGTCCGGGTCGTCCAGCCGGTAGGACTCCACGTTGTCCAGCAGGGGTTCCTCACCCAGGTAGTACCGGATGAGGTCGGGAATGTAGGTGTAGATGAGCTTGTCATCGGCCACCCCGTTGCCGACCGCGTTGGCGATGGTGACGTGGCCGGCCCGCGCGGCGTTGATGAGGCCCGGGCAGCCGATCACCGAGTCGGGACGGAAGTGCAGCGGGTCGAGGAAGTCGTCGTCCACCCGGCGGTAGATGACGTCGACGGGGCGCCGGCCCCGGGTGGTGTGCACGTAGACCCGGTTGCGGGAGCAGAACAGGTCCCGGCCCTCGACCAGCTCCACGCCCATGAGCCGGGCCAGCAGGGTGTGCTCGAAGTACGCGGCGTTGTGGACGCCGGGGGTCAGCACGACGACGACCGGGTCGTCCCGGCGGGCCGACGGGGCGGCGGCCCGCAGCGCGGCCAGCAGCCGCGACGGGTAAGCCTCGACCTCGTGGATGCTCTGCTCGGCGAACAGGGCCGGGAACGTCCTGGTCATGGCCAGCCGGTTCTCGATCACGTAGCTCACGCCGGACGGCACCCGGACGTTGTCCTCCAGCACCCGGAACTTGCCGTTCTCGTCGCGGACCAGGTCGATGCCGGCTACGTGCACCCGGACGCCGTTCGGCGGGGTGAAGTCGGCGACTTCCCGGCGGAACCGCGGCGAGGTGAACACCAGCCCCCAGGGCACTACCCCGTCCTCGAAGGCGCGGCCCGGCCCGTACACGTCGGCCAGGAACGCCTCCAGGGCCATGACCCGCTGCCGCACACCGCGGGCCACCAGATCCCACTCGACCGCGTCGATGACCCTGGGGATCAGGTCCAGCGGGAACGGCCGTTCCTCGCCCGCGAAATCGTAGGTGACCCCGCGGTCGGTGAACACCCGGGCCAGCTGGTCGGCGCGGAACCGCAGCTCGGCGGGATCCATCGGCTGCAGCACGGTGATGAGGCCGGCGTAGGGCGGACGGGGCTTCCCGGGGGCGGAGAACATCTCGTCCCAGGCGTCGGCCAGCCGGTAGCCGTCGAAAATGTCCGCCATGACCGCACCGTATTCTGGGCATGTTTTGCGAGTATCACGCCCATGTTTCCGTTTGTTTCCCAGACGTGTACGGCGTGGGCGGCGTTCAAGGGAGAGCTTAGTCCTCGAACGCGTCGCGGACGTCCTGGCCGCCGGGCCGCGGGCGCACCGGCGTGATGACGGGGTGGCCGCCGGGGCCGGCGGTCACGGTGACCTGGGCGGCGTAGACCCGGGCGATCAGTTCCTCGGTGAGGACCGCGGCCGGCGGCTGGCCGCCGCCACCCGCCCCGCGGCGAGCAGCACCAGGTGACCGGCGTACTGGCCCGCCTGGGTCAGGTCGTGCAGCGTGGCGACCACGGTCACGCCCCGGCTGCGGCGCAGGTCGTCGACCAGCTCGAGGACCTGCTGCTGATACCCGATGTCCAGCAGCGACGTGGGCTCGTCCAGCAGCAGCACGTCGGGGCTCTGCGCCAGGGCGCGGGCCAGCACCACCCGCTGGCGCTCACCGCCCGACAGGGTGCCCAGCCGCCGGTCCGCGAAGCGGGCGACGTCCAGGCGGTCCGAGGCCGCGGCGGCCTTCGCCCGGTCGTCGCGGCCGGGGGCGCCGAGGTAGCCGATGTACGGAGTGCGGCCCAGCAGCACGTACTCCCCGGCCGTCATGTCCGGTGGCAGTACCGGGAGCTGCGGCACATAGGCGATGAGGCGGGCGCGGCCGCGGCCGCGCAGCGCGCCGAGATCAGCCTGGTCGACCTCGATCCGGCCCTGGTAGGGCACCAGGCCGGCCACCGCGCGCAGCAGCGTGGTCTTGCCCGCCCCGTTCGGCCCGATCAGGGCCAGCCAGCCGCCGCCGGGTACGGCGCAGGACACCGCGTGCAGCACCGGGACATGATCCAGCGCCACGGTCAGTTCGTGAATGCCCAGGCCGCTCACGTGCGGATCGCGGCGGTGGAGCGCAGGATCCAGATGAACACCGGCGAGCCGACCAGCGCGGTGACCACGCCGATGGGCAGCTCGCCCGGGGACACCGCGGTGCGGGCCAGGGTGTCGGCCAGGACCAGGAAGCCCGCGCCGATCAGCAGCGACAGCGGCAGCACCAGGCGGTAACTCGGCCCGGCCAGGCGGCGCACCACATGCGGGACCACGATCCCGACGAAGCCGATCAGGCCGCTGACGGCCACGGCGCTCGCCGCGGCCAGCGCGCACGCGGCGACCACCACCAGCCGGATGCGGCCCGGGCGCAGGCCGAGCGCGCGGGCCTCCTCGTCGCCCACCGACAGCACGTCCAGGTGCCGGCCGTGCAGCAGCACGACCGTGACGCTGACCAGCGCATAGGGGCCGATCTCCGCGACCTGCGACCAGGTCGCGCCGGACAGCGAGCCGAGCAGCCAGGAGTAGACCTGCTGCAGGTCCTGGGCCGAGCGCTGCAGGATGTAGGTCTGCACCGCGGTCAGGAACAGGCCCACGGCCACGCCCGCCAGCAGCAGGGTGGCGGTGCCCGAGCCGCCGACCGCGCCGGACAGATAGGCGATCATGACCCCGGCCAGCGATCCGGCGAAGGCGGCCACCGGGACGGCTGACGGCCCGACCCCGCCGAGGTAGACGATGGCCAGCGTCGCCCCCAGCCCGGCGCCCGAGGACGCGCCGAGCAGGCCCGAGTCGACCAGGGGATTGCGGAACACGCCCTGGTAACCGGCGCCGGCCACGGACAGCAGCGCGCCGACCATGATGCCCAGCACGATGCGCGGCAGCCGGATGTCGAACAGCACGGCCCGGTCCAGCGGGCTGAGGCTGGACGGCAGGTGAACGAACGGGATCCGGTCAAGCAGGGCGGTAATGGTCGCTACCGGGTTGAGATCCGCGGCGCCGACCAGGGCGCTGACCAGCGTCGCGGCGACCAGGAAGGCCGCCGCGACGCCGTAGGCGCGCGCGGCGGGCAGCCGCCTGCCACGCGCGCCGATCACTTGGAGGCCTGCTCGACCGCCTGGGCGATCTCGCTGACCAGCTGCGGCAGCCGCGGTCCCCAGCGGGACGCGATGTCGTCGTTCAGCCCGACGACCTCGTGATCCTGCACCGCGGGGATCGCGGACCAGCCGGGCCGGGCCGAGACGATGGCCGGGGCCTGCCCGCCGTCCGCGGCCTGGTTATCGGCCAGGAAGATGATCTTCGGCTGGGCCTTGATGATGTACTCCTCGGACAGCTCGGGATAGCCGCCGTCCGAGGCCTTATCCGCGGCGTCGGCGATGTTCTTCAGGCCGAACAGGCCCACGACCTGCCCGATGAAGGTCGACGAGGCGGCCGAGTAGTAGGGGTTCGCGCTCAGTTCCCAGTAGTAGGTCAGGTCCTGGTGCGACGAGCCGGCCTGCTTGACCGTCGCGGCGATCTGCGTCTGCATCGAGGTCACGGTCTGTTCGGCCTGGGCCAGGTGACCGGTGGCCTGGCCGATCTGGTCGATCTGCTGGTACGCGCCGGCCAGGTTGGCCGGGGCCGGCTCGATCAGCACCGGGATGCCGAGCTTGGTCAGGCCGCTGACCAGGCCGCCGGAGTTCTGCGAGGCGACGACCAGGGCCGGGTTGTACTTGGCGATCGCCTCGAGGTTGGGGGTCAGCCCGCTCAGCTTGGTGACCGGCACGCCCGGCGGGTAATCAGAGTCCTGGTCGACGGCCACGACCTGCGGGCCGGCCCCCACCGCGTACAGGTCCTCGGTGGCGGTCGGCGCCAGCGAGACGATCCGGGCCGGCTTGGCCTTGATCGTCACCGGGCCGTTGGCCGTGCTCAGCGTGACCGGGAACGATGACGCGGCGGCGGCGGCCGGGGAACCGGCGGCCGTGCTGGCGGCGGTGCTGGCGGTGCTGGCGGGCGAGGAGCTCGCCGAGCTGCAGCCGGCCAGCGCCGCCGCGGTGGCCGCGGCGATCGCCGCCGCGAGCCAGATTCTGGTCGGTACCGACTGGTGCATGAGGGGCTTCCTCCCGGATAAGCGGGCAGGAAGGCGAGGCCGCGGCGGCCGCAGAGCGTATCCGCCGGGACGGATCGCCCTTCCCACGAGGGCCGATTTCGTCGAGCGCGCAGGAGGCGACCTGGCTTGGGCCCGGACGGGCCGTCACAGTTGCGGGACAGCGCCGGAATGGTCCTCGCGGGGCGTGAACTTCACCGGCTTCGCTACCTACGTGCTGTCAGGCACCCTAGCACGGCTGAACTACGCGGAATCCGGCCGGAATGTTCAGTCGCGCGCGATGGGAAGGACCGCCCCGGCGGCTACTGCGGCGGGCCGGCGGTGAGCTTCAGGCTGCTGGTCGCGCGCTGACCCGACGGGCTGACCCAGGTGACCGAGATGTCCTGGCCGGGGTGGTACTTCGAGACCACTCCGGTCAGGCTGTCCGGGGCGCCGACCGGCTGGCCGTTCACCGCGGTGATGACCGAACCGGCGGACATGCCCGCGGCCGCGGCCGGGCCGCCGCAGATGGTCCCGAGGACAAGCGTGCCGGATGAGACGCTCGCGATGTTCTGCGGGGCGGCCAGGTTGCGGTCGCTGGTGTAGCAGCCCTGGTTACCGCTGCCGCCGAAGCCGCCGAACCCCCCGCGGGTGCCCTGCTGCTGGGCCTGGTCCTGCGGGTTGGCGTCCGAGCCCTGGCCGATATAGACGCCCAGGAACGGCGGGTAGCCGATGCTCACCGTCGAGCTCGCCTGGCCCGCCTGCATCTGCCGGGCCACCCTCAGCGCGGTGTCAATCGGGATGGCGTAGCCGGCCGCGCTCGGCTGCTGGATCGAGAAGCCGCCGTTGTTGCCTGCGGTGTCCATGCCGATGACCTGGCCCGCGGAGTCCGCCAGCGGGCCCCCGGAGTCACCGGACACGACGTCCGCGTTGGTCTCGATCATCCCGTGCAGGGTCTCCGAGGTGACCGAGCCGCCCTCGTCGCCGGCGGTGATGGTCTGGTTCAGCCCGGTGACCTGGCCCGCGGCGGGCACGATGGCGTTCTGCCCTTCGGCGTTGCCCATGGCGACGACCTGGGCTCCGGTCTTGACCGTCGATGAGGTGCCGAGCGGGGCCGTGCGCAGGCCGGAGGCGCCCTGGAGCTGGATCAGGGCGATGTCCCCGGTCACGTCGTAACCGACGACCTTCGCCTTGTACTGCTTGCCGGTGGCGGTCGTCGCGGTGATGGAGGTGGAGTCCTCGATGACGTGATTGTTGGTCAGCACCAGGCCGCCAGAGGTGATCACGATGCCGGTGGCCGCGGCCGCCTCGCTGTTGTACTGCAGCGCGGTATTGATGATGACCAGGCCCGGCTCGACCTTGGCCAGGATGGCCTGCTCGCTCGCGCTGGTGCCGGAGCTGCTGCCGCTGCTCGGCTGGGGGATCGCCAGGCTGGGCGGCGGGGTCGGGGCGCTGGCCGAGGGCTGCGCCGACGCCGAGTTGTTGCTGGCGGCGGCGGGGTGATAAAGCGCCACCACCGAGCCCGCGCCCAGGGCGCCGGCCACCAGCGCCACCAGCACGTAGCTCAGCGCTCCGGCGCGGCGCCGGGGCGGCCGCGGCGGCATGGGCGGCATCGGCGTGGTCGGCCCGTACGGCGGCTGGCCGTAACCGCTGTAATCCTGCATCGCAATCACGCCTTTGCTCGGGGCCCGGAGTCCTCCGCTCCAGTCTCCGCACGAACCTGGTAAAAAGCTGAAGGCCCGCTGCAGATTCCCGGTTGCGGAAGAATAACCTCAGCCTAACGAACCGTGGCGCGTGCTCTTCCCGGTGCGCTCGGCGCCGCGCGGGCGCGGCGCCGAGGACATGACCTCATCGGCGGCCGGCCCGGCGCTGGTGTCAACCGGGACACCAGTCGGCTCCAGGCCGGATCGGGCGGGCAGCGCGGCCTGGGACGGCACCGCCGCGCCGGGGTAGGGCACGGCCCGCGCGCGCTCGCCTGCCTCCTGCTGCGCTGGCCCCCTCTGCTGCCCTGGCTCTTGCTGGCGCACCGGGCGTTCTTTTTCCTGCTGCGCTGGCCGTTCTTCCTGCTGCGCTGGCCGTTCTTCCTGCTGCGCTGGCCGTTCTTCCTGCTGGGCTGGCCCATCGTGCTGCTCAGCCCGGCCCATGGCGTCCTCAAGCAGCCCGAGCGCCAGCTGCTTCGGCAGCCGCGCGCCGCGTTTCCTGCGTCTCCCCGACATTCCGACCCACATTCCAGCCCCTCCCTGCAGCCTGACGACCGCCTGCGATTGGCACCTGCCCGCCAAGCAGACGGCCAATCCCCGACTGGGGATTTAGCCGTTCAGTGAGAGGTATGTGACAATGTGTTACAAGTGTACCCCGTAGTGGTCGGTCAAACACTCGCCAGGATCCGTTCGGAAAATTTAGCGCTGGCCGAGGCGGGCCAGCTCGGGGACGAAATACTGCGCGTCGATCGTCCCGACGCCGGTGGCGAGGTCATAGCCCGGGCGGGCGTTGAAGCCGGTCACCGTCTGCTGGCGGCCGCCTTGGGTGAACGACACCGTGTTGTTGCCCGAGTTGACCGCGACGATCCCCGGGGCGTGCTCGGCGGCCAGCTGATACAGGGCCGGATTGATGAGCCCGAGGGAATGGCCCGCCACCTGGTCGGCCAGGGCGACGATACCCGCGAACAGCGGCGTGGCCTCGCTGGTGCCGCAGGTCGGGGACCAGCCGGCCGGCGCGCCGCCGTAGGTCCCGTAGGTGAGCGACGGACGCCCGGCAGCTGGCGCTCATCGAGACGTCGGGGACGCCGCGCTTGCCGCCGACCACGTCCGCCACGCTTTGCTGGTAAGTGGGCCGGGTGAAGAACATCGACAACCCGCCGCCGCTGGCCAGCGGGTTCGGGCCCGCGCCGCCCTCGGTCAGCTCGTTCGCCGCCTGGTTGTACGTGTCGTTCCACACGGTCGGCGCCGTGGGGGTGCCCTTCGCGCTGAAGTGCAGCTGGGTCCCGCCGACCCCGGTCACCAGCGGATCGCTGTCCGGCCACGAGGTCACCGGAAACAGGTAGTAGGTGGCCTGGTCCAGCCCGAGGCCCGCGGCGCCGGAGTCGCCCGAGGCGGCGAGCACGGTGACGTGGTCCCGGTCGGCCAGCTGGTAGGCGGCGCGCAGCGACGGCACGGCGCGGCCGGCGGGGAACGTCGGCTCGGTGGCGCCGAAGCTCTGACTGATCACGTCGCCGAGATGGTGCTTGAGCACGTACTGCTCGGCCGCGATGATCTGCGGGAAGCCGTGCACGCCCTCGGTTTCCGAGACCGGCGTCTCGGCCAGCAGGATGTTCGCGCCCGGCGCGACCGCGTGAGCCCACTCCACATCCAGCGTGGTCTCGCCGGCCCAGCCGACCATGTCGGAGTTGGCCGGGTCGTAGCCGGGCACCTTCCCGGCGGGCTGGATGATCCGCAGGCTGGGCGGGGCGGGCAGGTGATAAGCGCGGTCGAAGACAGCCAGGTCGCCCCGGATGGTCGGGGAGCCGTAGGAGTCGACGATGACGATCGTGACACCCTTGCCGGTCACCCCCTCGGCGTACAGGGGGCCCAGGTCATAGGCCTGCCGGACCTGGGCGGGGCCGTAGCACGCGACCCGGTAATCCTGCAGGCAGGCGGCCGGGCCGGGCGGGCCGGCCGCAGCCCCGTGCGCCTGGCCGGCGTGGATCACCCCGGGCCGGACCACCACCCCGGCCAGCGCCGAGGCAGCCAGTGCCGAGGCAGCCGGCGAGGAGGCAGCCGGCGCAGGCAGCGCCGAGGCGGCCGCCGCCGGGCCCGGGCTGGCCGGCGCCGCCGCGCCTGCAGGCGCGGCCGCCGCGGTCGACGCGGCGCCTGCCGCGACGAGGCCGAACACGACGGCCGCAGCCGCGGCCAGCCTGGCCACCCGCATGAACCGCTCCCCCTCCGGGCCCGCCTGCCAGCCGCTCCCGTTAGCCCTCGCGGCGGACAAGACACCACATAATCTGATAGAAAGCACAACAATCCGCCGGTAGGCACCGCCTGCTCGCCTCTAAGGCATACCCGCTGTACGCTAGTCCACCGTCACGTGGCGGGGCAGTCCTGGGTCGCAATTCCGCGGATTGACGGGCGTCACCTTGGACAGAAGGGAGCAGCATGCGCTTCCGGAGCAGCGTGGCAATTGATCTCGGCACGGTCAACACGCTCGTCTGGGTGGCAGGCCGCGGCATCGTGATCGAGGAGCCTACCGCGATCGCGATCGACACTGCCGTCGGCAAGGTCGCGGCGGTCGGTGAGGCAGCCGACGCGCTGGCCGACAAGGAGCCGCAGGGCATCGAGGTGATCCACCCGCTGCGGGACGGAGTGGTCGCCGACCTGGACGCGACCGCGGCCATGCTGTACGCGTTCTTGCGGCGGACCAGCCGGTTCGCCGGGCTGCGGCCCAACGCGCTGGTCTGCGTGCCCGGCGGCGCGACCTCGGTCGAGCGCCGGTCCATCGTGGCCGCGCTGAGCGTCCGGCGTCCCCGGTACAACGTGCGGCTGATCGACGAGCCGGTCGCCGCGGCGGCCGGGGCCGGATTCGACCTGACCGGCGGGGCGGGCGGGTTCGTGGTCGACATCGGCGGCGGGACCACGGAGGTCGCGGCGGTGGCCGGCTGGCGGGTGGTCCGGGCCCAGTCGCTGCGCAAGGCCGGCAACGCCATGGACGAGGCGATCGTGCAGGCCGCGCGGACCGAACTCGGCCTCATCATCAGCCAGCGGGCCGCCCGGCAGCTCAAGATGACCCTCGGCGTGACCGGCGGCCCCGAAGGCTGGGCGGAGGTCGTCGGCCTCGATATCGCGCACCGCAACCCGAGGTCGGAGAACGTGCCCGGGTGGATCGTGTCCAGCGCGCTGGACCCCGTGGTCTCGGCCATCGCCGGGACGGTCGCCGACATGCTGTCCGACATCCCGGCGGGCCTGGCCGAGGATATCCTGCGCGGCAAGATCAGGCTGGCGGGCGGCGGTGCGCTCCTGCCCGGCCTGGCCACCCGGATCGAGACCGTGGCCGGTGTCGGCACGGTCGTGGTCGACGACCCGCTGCGCTGCGTGGTGCGCGGCGCGGCGGAGATCCTGGAGCGCGGGCCCCGGGCCAAGCATGCGGCCAGCCCGGGCCCGCGCCAGTTAACTCCCCGGATTCTTACGCCAGCGGCTGCCTGGCCATGGTGGACGGCTCGCGCCCGGCCAGCAGCCAGCCCGCGGCCGCCGCGACGAGCGGCAGGCCGACCAGGATGACCAGGAGGTTCCAGGTCGGCACGGAGCCCAGCTCACCCAGGCCGTCGAGGTGGTTGTCGAAGGAGTAGGCGGCCGCGCCGAGGTAGGCCGCGGCGGTGCCGAGCACCGCGCCGGCCAGGCCGAGGGCGCCTGCGGTGACCGCGGTGAGCGTGCGGCGGGTCCAGCCGCTCGCCCCGGTGGCGGTCAGGGTACGCAGGTCACCGGCCGTTTCGCTGCGGATGAGCCCGACGCTCATGGCCACGATGCCCAAGGCCAGCACGAAGCCGAACAGGGTGGCCCAGTTGAGGATCTCCGCCGACGACGGCGCGCTGGACTTCGTCTCGATGCTCAGGCCCTGGCCGGCCGCGGTGAGCCTGGCGCTGGTGATCTGCGCCGCGGTGAGCGGATGCGGGGCCAGGATCAGCCAGCCGGAGGTGCTGATGCTCGAGCCCAGGCCGAGCTGGCTGATCGCGTGCTCGGTGATCACCGTGTTGGGGGCCGACGTGCCGGACGGCAGGGCACCCTCCTGCTGGATCACCGGGTTGGCCAGGCACTGGCCGGCCGGGCACGGGAAGGAGGTCTGGTTCGGGCCGTTTCCCGGGCCGTTCCCGTTGTTCCCGTTGTTCCCGTAGGTGAGCTGCATCAGGGAGAGGCCGGACAGGCCGGGGCGCATGGACAGGATGTCGGCGTCCGGGCTGACCTGGGAGGCCTTGATCCCGAAGGCGGCCAGCAGCTGCGGGGTGGCCACGTACACCGGCCCGGACCACTGGCGGCCGGGCGCGGCGTGCTGCAGCCCGGCGCTGGTGGATTCCAGCGCGATGACGTCGTGCGAGCCGAGCGCGGCGCCGATGCTGGCCGCGGTGGCCGCCTGCGGCCTGCGGGCTGCCGCCGGCCGCCGGCCCGCCGCCGTTGTTGGGGCCGGCGGGGCCGCCTGGGCCGCCGTTGGGGGTGTAGACGATCAGCTGGCTGCTGCTGAGGTTGGGCCCGGCGTAGTCCAGGACGTTGCCGTACCGGGCCGCGGACAGGACGCAGACCAGCATGGCGATCATCACCCCGACGGCGATGGCGGCCAGCGCCGATCCGGAGCGCGCCCGGTAGCGGCCCAGGTCGCGCAGGGCCAGCCGGGCCGCGATGGGCGTGGCCTTGGCTGCCCGGGCCATGGCCGCCAGGAACAGCGGGGACAGCAGGATCACCGCGACGGTCAGGCAGACCAGGCCGCCGACGAGCTCGGGCGCGCCGCCGCCATTGGAGCTCTTGCCCGTGTACCACAGCGCGAGGACCGCGATCATGGCGAAGACGACGCCGGGCAGGGCCGAGCGGTGGACCTGCTTGGGCGGCGCGGGCCGGCCGGACAGGGCGGCCACGGTGGACATCCTGGTGATGGCGCGGGCGGGCCGGGAGGCGGCGAAGAACGTGGCCAGTACGGCCAGCGCCAGCGCCGGTCCGATCACCACCCACGGCAGCGCGAACGCGCCGATCAGGTGGTGCGCGCTCTGCTCGGCCGTCGGCCGGTAGGCCAGCCAGGCGGCCAGGCCGACCACCAGGCCGACCAGCGCGCCGAGCACTCCTACCACGACCCCGTTGGCCCGGACGACCAGGCGGACGTTCCGGTCCGTGGCGCCCAGCGCGCCGAGCATCCCGAGCGCGCGCAGCCGGCGCTGGGCCAGCACTGTGAAGCCGCCCACGGACACCAGGGCGATGAGCAGCATGCCGATGGTGGCCAGCGCCAGGACGATCGTCGTCGGGTTCAGCGGGTTGGACGCGGTCTGGGACCCTGGAGTCTGGACGTTCGGCCCGAGAGCCGATGAGCTGACCCCGGGCGGCGCGTCGAACAGGACCGAGACCGCGGTCGGGTTGAGTGACCTGGCCGGGGATGACGAGGGCGAACTCATCCAGCAGGCTCTGCGGGTTCTGCACGATGCCGGTCACGGTGCGCGCCTGGGCGCCCTGATGGTAGATGTCCCCGACCTTGAGGCCCAGGTCGGCGGCCAGCCCGGGGGTCAGCGCCACCTGGTCCGCCGCGGCCGGGTAGTGCCCGCTGAGCAGGGACAGCATCGGCTGGCCGAACGGGCCGTCCGGGTTCTGGGCGCGCAGGTCGTAGCTCTGGATCGAGCCGGGGATGGTGAGGGCCTGGTTCTCGATCACGTCGAGGGGGCCGTACTTGTCCTGGAGGGCGGCGATGTCGGCGGCCAGCTTCGGGCCGGGTGAGGTGAAGGTGGCGAGGTCGTGGGCCGTGCCGAAGCCGGCGTTGGCCGCGGGCGGGGTGTTGACGGCCACCGCCGCGGCGACCACGGTGGCGCCGACCGCCACCACGATGAGGGCCAGGACCAGCAGCTGCTGGCGCCACTCGCGGCGGAACAGCCGCCAGGACCAGTGGATCACGGCGCGCCGGGCGGGAACGCCCCCGTTGGCGGTCCCCGCCGCGTGCGGCCGCGGCTTGGTCATGACGGTGCTCACTGGACCTGCTCCGGGGCGAGCAGCGACTCCGGGCCGGCGGGCGGGAGGGTCTGGTCCGTCACCCGGCCGTCCCGCAGGAAGACCACCCGGTCGGCCCATGAGGCCAGCTGCGCGTCGTGGGTCACGACGACGGCGGCCACGCCCCGCTTGCACGCGGCATGAATAAGGCGCATGACGGCCTCGCCGTTCGTCGAATCCAGCGCGCCGGAAGGCTCATCGGCCAGCAGCAGGCGCCGGTCGCCGACCACGGCCCGGGCGATCGAAACCCGCTGCCGTTCCCCGCCGGACAGCTGGTCGGGGAAACTCCCGGCCCGGGCATCCAGGCCCAGCTCCGCCAGCGACTGCAGGCCCGCGATGCGCGCCTTGCGGGCCGAGGTGCCGTCCAGCTCGAGCGGCAGGGCCACATTCTCGGCCGCGGTGAGCCCGGGCAGCAGGTTGAAGTCCTGGAAGACGAACCCGATCTGGCGGCGGCGCAGCTGAGCCCGGGCGTTACGCGACATCGACGCCAGCGAGACGCCGTTGATGTAGACCTCCCCGCTGGACGGCTCCTCCAGGCTCCCGGCGATGGTCAGCAGGGTGGACTTGCCGGAACCGCTCGGGCCCATCACCGCCACCATGGAGCCGGCCTCGACGGTCAGATTCACGTCATCCAGCGCGTGCACCTCGGCGACGCCCTGGCCGTAGGTCCGTGACACGTGCCGTAGTTCGAGGACGCTCATCGCGAGACCCCCGTTTCCTTTCGCAGTTTCATGACGTTCCCCGTTTCTCTGATTCGCATGAGGGTTCCTACCTCGCGGTCCGGGTGCGCCGGCGGGCCCTGGGCAGGGGGCTGGCGGGCGCCGGAGCGGGCGCAGCGGGCGGCTCACCTAGCCGGTCGGCGGCGGACCGCTGGATGCGGCCGTCGGCCGAGTCCAGCCACCGGACGACCGCATCCAGCCGGAACAGCTCCGCGTCGACGACCAGCGCCAGGCTGATGTCCGACCCGGCCTCGGCCTCCTTGATCCGGGTCCACTGCTGCATCAGCTCGACCAGGTACCGGCGGTGGACCTGGATCACGTCGTGCACGTTGACGGCCGGGACGCGCATCGCCACGAGCACCTTCATGACCAGCTCGTCGCGCGGCGGGGAAGCCAGGTCGGGCGGCGTGCGCAGCCAGCCGGCCAGTTCCCGCTCTCCGTCGGCGGTGATCCGGAAGATCTTCTGCGGCCCGTCCGGCGCGGTGTCGTCGGACTCGACGAGACCGTCCCGCTCCAACCGCTGCAGTGTGGTGTAGACCTGGCCAACGTTCAGCGGCCAGACCTCCCCGGTCCGGTCCTCGAATTCCTCGCGCAGCTGAAGGCCGTACTTGGGGCCCTCGCTGAGCAGCGCGAGCAAGGCATGCCGGACGCTCACTGGGTGACCTTAACGAGTAGCATACTGAGTATCCTTCCACCTCTGACGGGCCCCGGCAGGCCGGTTAGCACCCGTCTTCACCCAGCCGCCTGACCCCCCGCCGCAATCGGAGGCCCGCCCCCTTGCGCTGGCCGGAGCGGCGTGATACTAAGTCGGGCTCGTGACCCCTCCCCCTGCTGGCCCGGCCGGCCCGGCCGGGCGCTCCGGCCCTGCTGGCCCGGCCGGCTACTCCGGCCGGTCGCAGGCCGCCAAGCTGGGCCTGCGGGCTGGACAGCACGCTCACCTGCACCATCCCCCGCCGGGCTGGGCCCTGGCCGACCCGCCGGCGGGCCTGCTCGATGCGGGCCCGGACGGCCCGGCCGACGTGATCATCGCGTTCTTCGCCGCCGCGGGCGAGATCGGCGGCGAGCTCGACGGCCTAGCGCGACGCATCTACCCGGCCGGAGCCTTGTGGGCCGCGTGGCCGCGCCGGGCCGGCGGTCACCGCAGCGACATCACCGATACCGTCATCCGCGAGCACGCGCTGCCGATCGGGCTGGTCGACGTCAAGGTGGCCGCGATCGACGACGACTGGTCCGGGCTCCGGCTGGTCTGGCGGATCGAGAACCGCAGAACGTAACATGAGCGGCATGGGTTTTTATTGACGCTGAAAGCCAGCCCTCTCCGCCTTGGCGGTGGCCCTCGCGGTTGAACTGGCCGACGAGCTGGCCGACGGCGCCAAGGGCGCGGCGCTGCCGCTGATCCGCCATGACCTCGGGCTGAGTTACGGCCAGGTCGGCCTGCTCGCGTCGGTGCCGCTGCTGGTCGGCGGCGCGCTTGAGCTTCCGCTGGGGATCCTGGCTGGTGACGCCGGCCGGCGGCGGCGGTTCATCCTCGGCGGCGGCATCGTGTTCGTGCTGAGCCTGCTCGCGGTGGCCGGGGCGCGCTCGTACGCCGTGCTGCTGGCCGCGTTCACCGTCTTCTACCCGGCCTCGGGCGCGTTCGTCTCGCTGACCCAGGCCGAGCTCATGGAGGCCGACCCGGACCGGCAGGCCCAGGTCATGGCGCGCTGGGACCTGGCCGGATCGGCCGGCGCGGTGGCCGGGCCGCTGCTGCTCGCGGCGGTGCTGGCGGCCGGGGGCGGCTGGCGGGCGGCCTACCTGGTGCTGGCTGCGCTGGCCGCCCTGGCCTGGGTCGGCACATGCCTGCGGGACCCGGGCCGGGGCCCCGCAGGGGCGCGGCAGCGGCGTTCCGGTGGCCAGCCCGGCGTGGACCGAACGGGCGCGGGAGGTCCTGGCCGCGCTGCGGGACTGGTCGGTGGTGCGCTGGCTGGTGCTGCTGGAGGTGGCCGACCTGCTGGTCGACGTGCTCACCGGGTTCCTCGCGCTGTACCTGGTCGACGTGGCGCACCTGAGGCCGGGAATCGCGGCGCTCGCGATCGCGATCCGGCTCGGTGCCGCCCTGGCCGGGGACGCGGCCCTGGTGTTCGTCCTGGAGCGGGTGGCGGACGTGACCGTGCTGCGGGCCAGCGCGGCCGCGGCCGCGCTGGCCTATCCGGGCTTCCTGCTCGCGCCAGGACCGGCGGCCAAGCTGGCCATCCTGGCCGTGCTGAGCGCGGCCACCGCACCGTGGTACCCGCTGCTGCAGGCCCGGCTGTACGGCAGCCTGCCCGGGCGCAGCCCGGTCGCGGTCACGCTCAGCAGTGCCGCCGGGCTGGCGGGCGGGCTCGGGCCGCTAGCGGTGGGGCTGATCGCCGAGGGGCTCGGGCTGTCCTGGGCGCTGGCGGCCCTGGCGGTCGTCCCGGTGGCGATCCTGGCTGGATCGGCGGTGCTGGCCAGGTCGGAGGGCTGACCGGGCCGGAGGGCTGACCGGGCCGGAGGGCTGAGCCGGGCGCGCGCGGGGCTGACCGGGCCGCGGGCTCCGGGCCGCGGGGCTGACCAGGCCGCGGGAATAGCTGGGCCGCATCCGCGTTGGGCTGGTAGTGAAATTTTGCTCTCGGTGAGAGCATTGTGGTATCCCGCCGCCCACTCCACCTCGGTATGCAGCTCATGAACCGTTTCCGAATCCGCTCCGGGTCCAGCGAAGGCGTCGGCGAGGCGGCCATGGCCGTCGCCAGGCACCAGGCCGAGCAGCTCACCCTGGTGCGCCGCCGGGCGCAGCCGGCCGCGGTGTACATCACCCGGATGACGCTGACCGGGGTCTTCGCCTACCTGCTCGCGCTGCAGCTGCCGGGCGGGTCGACCCGGTCGGTGCTCGCCCCGCTGACCGCGCTCCTGGTGGTGCAGGCCACCTTGTTCCATACCATCCGCAGCGCCGTCCAGCGGGTCATCGGCGTCACCGCGGGCGTGCTGGCCGCGGTCGCGGTGGCCGCCTACGTCCCGTTCAGCTGGTGGGTCCTCGGCCTGCTCATCGCGGGGACGCTCGCCCTCGGCCTGATGCTCCGCCTGCACGAGGAGACCCTGGAGGTGCCGATCAGCGCGATGCTGATCTTCTCGGTCGACTCGCACGCGGCCGCGACCAGCCGTATCACCGAGACGCTGGTCGGGGCGGCGGCCGGGCTGGCCGCCGGCCTGATCTTCGCGCCGCTGCGGGTGCAGCCGGCCAGGGACGCGATCGGCGACCTGACCCGGCAGATGGCCGCGCTGCTCGGCGAGATGGCGGACGGCCTGGCCACCGTGCCGGATCCGCGTCGCGCCGCGGAGTGGCTGGAGCAGACCCGCGCGCTGCGCGGCGAGATCGACCGGCTGGACGAGGCGCTGGGCCAGGCCGAGGAGAGCGTGCGGCTGAACCCCCGCCGACTGCGGTACCCCGACCCGGCGGCCGGGCTGCGGGACGGCGTCGACACGCTGGAGCGGGCCGCCATAGACCTGCGTGTGCTAGCCCGCGCGGTGGCCGACAGCGCGCGGCTGGACAGCGACGACAGCCCGGTCAAGGACCCGGAGACCCGCGCGCGGCTGGCCGCGGTCATCGCCGAGCTCGCGGCCGGCGTCAGCGCTTACGGCCAGCTCATCGAGGCCGGCCGCCCGCCCGCCGGCTCCCTGCAGCCGCGGACCGGCCCGATCGCGGAGCAGCTGGAAGATCACCTGGAGGAGGCCCAGCGCCGGCAGGACCGGCTGGCGGACCTGCTGGCCACCGACCCCGCCGAACGTCCGGACGGCTGGCCGCTGCGCGGGGAGATCCTGGCTCACCTGGACCGCCTGCGCGGCGAGCTGGAGCCTAAGCGCCCGTCGCCGCCGGGACCCGCGCGCAGGCCGCCGCGGATGCTGCGCCGCCGGCGCAAGTCCCGGGCCAGGCCGAGGGCCTGACCGCGCGGTCACTGGCATTATCCGTGGTGGACGGCCTCGACGTTGTGACCGTCGGGATCGCGCAGGAACACGGCGTAGTAGCCGGGGTGGTACTCCGGCCATTCGCGGGGGGCGTGCAGGACCTCGGCCCCGGCCGCCACGGCGGCCTCGTGCACGGCGTCGACCGCGGCCCGGTCGGGCGCGCGGAACGCGATGTGCAGTTCCCTGGTCTCGTTCCCGGTGGCCGGGCTCAGCCAGAACGTGGGGATGCCGTCCGGGCCGGCCAGGCCGACTACGAGGCTGTCGCCGTTCGGGAAGCGCATTACCTCGCGCATCCCGATCGCGGCAAAGGTCCGCAGGTAGAAGCCGAGCGACGCCTCGACGTCGCGAGGCTGCAAGCCCAGGTGATCTAGCATGCCGACGAGCGTAGCAACGGGATGCGGCAATCCCGCGTCCGCGCCGGGCCGCGGGTCGTGGCACACTACCCGGGTGGCTGCGCTGAAATTGCCCAGTTTGCCGTTCCCGCTGGAGCCGGCCGGGAGCCCGCCGCCGGGCTGCCACGTGCGGCGCGGCGTGCTGATCCTCAGCGCGGCGGCCGGGACCGACCTGTTCGTCGATCCGGCCGGGGCTGATCCCGGGCAGGTCCCGGACGCGGGCCGCTTCGTGGGCCTGCCCCCGGCGGGCGACTTCACGCTGGCCGCCCAGGTCCAGGTGGAGTTCGGCAGCATGTACGACGCGGGCGCGCTGCTGCTGCACGCCCGCGAACGGCACTGGGCCAAGGTGTGCCTGGAGTACTCGCCGCAGCAGCGGCCGACCGCGGTCACGGTCGTGACGCGGGGCGTCTCCGATGACTGCAATTCCTTCGAGGTGACCGGCGACACCCTGTGGCTGCGGATCACCCGGTCCGGGGCGGCCTGGGCCTTCCACGCCTCAGCGGACGGATCGGCGTGGCGGCTGCTGCGGTACTTCGCGCTCGGCGGGGACCCGGCCGAGCTGGTCCGGGTCGGCTTCCTGGCTCAGTCGCCGACCGGCCAGGGCTGCACCGCCACCTTCGACCACATCTCCTTCCAGCCCGGCGCCCCGAAGAACCTCCGAGACGGCAGCTGAGGTGTCAGCGATACGTATGGTGCGCACGGGTCGTCCCGGCGCGGTGTCCCTAACCAATGGGAGTGGCTCCGTACCCAGTAGAGGGGTCTTAGATAAATCCCACATCGGTCAGATCAGCTCAGAGCGCCGCCTGGTGATCGAGACCAAATTCCCGGTGTGATACGCCGAAGCAGGCGGCCATTTGGGGCCCGGGGCCCACAGGCCCCAATAGGCGGGGCCAGGCGCACACGCACCCCAATCCGCGGATCCCACGGAGCCCCAGGACCGCAGTCTCCAGTGTCCCTCTCCCCCATCCGCACCATCCGTTGCCCTAGGCGCGGTCGCCAACCAATGAAGGTGACGTCCTACCCGGAAGAGCGATCTTCGATAAATCCCACATCGGTCAGGCCAGCTCAGCGCGTCGCCTCGTAATCGAGGCCACCTACTCGCCCTGACGTCTCAAGCCTGGCCATCGAAGCGACTATCCGGCTCTGAGCCTGCTCTCAGGACAACGGCCGATCCCCGCCACCCACCGGGGAACGGCCGGTCCAGGTAATTAGAGGTTCATCAGCCGATATACTTACCCTTCGCCCGCCTGGCGCGCCCGGCCCGGGCTTCGCTGTGCGGATCGTCTGGCGGCGGCTCGCAAGCTCGCCGTTGAGATTAGCGTGGACCTCTGAGCCCGGCCCGCAGATGTCATGGAGGTCGCATGCGTATCAGCCTTGGCGATGTGTCCTTGTGGTTCGATGTGTCCGGGCCGTCGGTCATCCCGCAGGGAGACACGACCGCAGAGCGCCCGGCCGTGGTGGCGGTCCACGGCGGCCCTGGGCTGGATCACATGACGGTGAAGTCCGCCCTGGGGCCGCTGGCCGAGGACTTCCAGGTGGTGTACTTCGACCTGCGCGGTCACGGCCGCAGCGATCACAGCAGCGCCGAGTTCTGGAATCTTGCGCACCTGGGCTGATGACCTACGGCGGCTGTGCGACGCGCTCGGGCTAGACAAGCCGGTGGTGCTTGGCAGCAGCTTCGGCGGGGACGTCGTGCTCAGCTACGCGGGGCTGTTCCCCGACCATCCCGGCGGCGTCATCCTGGCCAACACCACCGGGGGCCGCAGCGATCCGCAGCGCGTCATCGAGGCGTTCGGCCGCCTCGGCGGCCCCGAGGCAGCCGCCGTCGCGCGGCGCACTTACGCTGATGAGACCGCGGATTCCCAGGCTGAGTTCAACCGGGTCTGCTACCCGCTGTACAGCGCCACGCCCGGCTGGGCCGGGGAATCCCGCCAGTTCCTGGCCCGGATGATCAAGAACATGGACGTCAGCCTGCACTACGCCAGTCAGCTGGCCAGCGGCTTCGACCCCTGGAGCGTGACTGGCGCCGTCCGGTGTCCCGTGCTGGTCCTCGCTGGTGAGGACGACCCGGTCTGCCCGCTGCCCGTAGTCGAGGAGCTGGCCAGCCTGCCTGCCTGCGGAGACCACCCGCCTGGTGCGTCTTCCCGGTGCCCGCCACACCATCTTCCGCGACCGCCCAGACCTCGCCTTCCAGGCCGTAAAAGACTTCGTCTTCCAGATCAAGGCAAAGCTAGCCCGCGAGCTAATGGCGGCCCGCGAACAGGCGTGCCGCCGACCGCCCGCTCACGCTGCACATAGGCCGCAGGAACCCCCGCGCAGTGCCGGTACAGCACAGCTGCTGGCCCTCGCGGCCACCCAGATGAGAGTGACTTTGTACCGGCTAGAACCATTACAGAGCCACTCTCACTGGCTGTTCTGTCCGGGACGGCACAGCGAGGCGGGCGCTGCTGTCGCTGGCTAGGGGTTTAGGTAGCGGGTGGTGTAGGCGTTGCGGAACTTGCCGGAGGGGTCGAGGCGGCGCATCAGGGCGAGGAAGCCCGGCAGGCGCTCGTAGCTCGCGCGGAGGGCCTCCGGCGCGGTGGTGAAGATCTTGCCCCAGTGCGGCCGCGGCGCGAACGGGGCCAGCTGCCGTTCGGCCAGGGCGACCACGGGGAGCACTGCGGCGGTGTCGGCGATCCAGGTGAAGTGGAACGCCACGCTGCTGCGACGGTAGCTCGGGCTGAGCCACAGCTCGTCCGCGGCGACGGCGCGGATCTCGCAGATCCGCAGCACCGGGGCCAGGCGGTCACGGATCTGGCTGAGCGCATGCAAGGCGGGGACGGCGTGCGCCACGGGGAGCAGGTACTCCGACTGGAGCTCCCGGCCTACGCTGGGCCGCAGCTCGGGCCGGAAATGCGGGAGCCGCTCGTACCAGCGGCCGGGCAGGCCGAGCTGCTCGGTGCACGCGTCGGCCGACACGCCGGGCACCGGGTGCCGCGGGGCGGGGCCGGCGTGGCGGTGAACCATGGCTCGTGCGTGACCGGGGAGGCGGGGACCGGCGGGCGGGACCGGGGGGCGGGGACAGGCCGGGCATCGAGGCGCTGCTTGATCCAGATCTGGGTGAGGCGGGGGGCGCGCCAGTCGGTGAACATGCTCACGCTGTAGCCGGCCGCCATGAGGTCGGCGAAGTGATCATCGAGGACCTCCAGCGGCAGGTCCTCGTAGACCCGCTGGGCGACGTCGAAGGACGGCACGACCTCCAGCAGCAGGCTGGACACCACGCCGAGGGCGCCGAGATGGACCGCAGCGCCGCCGAGGGCCTCGTCCCGGCGGGTCAGCTCGAGCAGGTCACCGTCCGCGGTGACCAGGGTCAGGCCGGCCACGGCCGCGGCCAGGTTCTGGTTCGCGGCGCCCGACCCGTGGGTGGCGGTCGCGCAGGCGCCGGCCACCGAGATGTGCGGCAGCGAGGCCAGATTACGCAGCGCGAAGCCCAGCCGGTCCAGCCGCCCGGCGAGCTCGGCGTAGCTCAGCCCCGCGGCCACCCGGGCCAGGGACGCGGCCGAGTCGACGGAGACCTCCGGCGGCAATCCCGCCAGGGTGACCTGGGCGCCGGGCGAATCGGCCATATCGTTGAACGAATGGCCGGTGCCCAGCACGCGGATCCGGCCCGCCCGCGCGACCACGGCCTGGAGCTGGCCCAGTGAGACCGGGCGATGAAAGTCCGGGGCCCCGAAGGCGATGTTGCCTGCCCAGTTCGTTCGCGGTCGCGTGTCCAGCCTCCTTCGCGAAGCTCTGGCCCGGCATTTCCCCCGGTGCCCGACGGTCACCCTACCGGCCGGCCGCTGCTGCGCGCCGGTCGGTGACCCCTCGGGGGGCTGGGGGTTCTCGCGTTTCCCCTCATCCCCTAGACCGAAGTTACGGCTAATTCGGCAGGTTATTCGTGGTCTGACCTGGTGTTTTGCTGGATCGGCCGGGTGGCGTTCTGGCTACTTCAAGGTCAGCGGGATCGGGGCGCCGATGAGCTCGAAGGCCTGCCGCTGGGCGGGGGTCGGGTCAGGAGCATTGCGATGGTGATCTGGGTGCCGGTGTAGCGGACCTGGTTGCGGGTCAGGGTAGCGAGGTGCTCGAGCAGGCCGCGGAAGCTGCGGTAGGGCTGCCCGGCCGCATCGTGCTGGCCGGAGGCCTTGGCCTGGGCCGCGGCGGAGCGGCGGCCGGGTGACCGGGTTGTCCTGCCCGGGCGGTTGCTCGTCGGTGAAGGTCAGCGGGGCCCAGGCGCGGCGCAGGTGCCAGGTCAGGTAGCAGGCGAGCATCCAGATCGCACTTGCGCCCGGACGCGTTCTTCGAGGTGGTGGAAGACGGGCCGCAGGTCCAGGTCGTCGGATTTGATGTGCCGGAAGTCGCGTTCGACGTATTTGAGGTTCTTGTAGGCGGTGACCACGGCGGCCGCATCGAGCTCGCGGGCGGGGACCGGGGTGCGCAGCACGTAGAACCCGTCGAGCATGGCTTCGGCGTCGATCTGGTCCTGCTTGCGGGCGACGGTGAGGCTGTGATCGGTGATGGTGACGGCGAAGTGCTTGCCGGTCTTATAGGTGGTGATCACCTTGCCGACCTCGACCCGATCGGCCCGGCGCCGGCCAGGCTGCTGCACCCGGGCGATGATCAGGGCCAGCAGTTTCTCCGTGGCGGCGAGGAGGTCCTGCCGCTTACGGGCCCGCTCGCGGCCAGGGCCGGGTTCCGGCAGGCGATCAGCCGCTCGCCGGGGAAGTCCGGGCTGGCGATCTCGGCGAGGTCCTGCTGGTCGAACAGGCTGAGCGCAGGGGCCCGTCGTCGGCCATCAGCTTGCGGATGGCGGGAGCGCGGAGGGCGGTGATCCACCCGTAGGCGTCAGGCTGCGGGGTTCCGTCCTCCCGCTGGTCGCGCGGCGATCCGGGCGCTGGTGATCATCCCGCGGTCGCCGACCATGACCATCTGCTCGAGGCCGAACTTCGTGCGGACCACATCCGCGATGGCGGTGAACGCGGCCGGGTCACCGGTGCTGCCGGATACCCGGACCGCGACCGCCTCGTCGGTGGCGGCCGCCACGCTGAAACTAGCCCTTCTTGCCGCCCCGGCAGGAGCCGGGGCGGCCAGTGTGTCACCGCGTGTCTTCCATCCACGAGCTGGACAGGTCGAACAGCGCCATCCGCGCCAGGTCGCTTCGGGGGCCAGGTGGCGGCGGCCCAGCGCGGCCTCGATCGCGTCCTGCCGGTGCCCGAGCCAGTCCTCGCCGCGTAGATGTCATCGGTGGTCGCACCGGCGACGCCGAGGTCGGCACCGAGGGTGGTGTCTGCCCACCAGGTCAGGGTGGACAGCTTGGAGGCCGGGTCGAGACCCGGGCGATGATCAGGGCCAGGTCAGGTCCCGGTGCCAGCCGCCGGCCGAGCAGCGCGGGCAGGCCTAGTTCCCTGGCCATGGCGTGGACGGCGGCGGCGTGGCCGTGCGGCAGGGACCCGGTGATGGTGACGGCGCCGGCGGCGGGGACCAGATGCTGGCCTTCAGGCCGGCGTCGATCCAGTCGATGACATGGTCCGGCAGCGCGGAGAGGTTGGCGACGGTCTCGTTCTGACCTTGCGGCCTCGCGGTAGGTGCGGCGCAGGTAGGCCGAGGAGTAGTCCTTGCGGTGGCCCTGCTTGTCCACGTACCCGGTCTTGCTCACTCTGACTACGTGGATTCCCGCCGGTTCCGTCATAGCCCGATCATAAGGTCATACCGGTCTTCCCGGTAGCGACACCGCATTTTTCTGACTACGTTCCGTGACCGGATCTCGCCAAGCGGCGTTCGGACGCAATCCTTCAGAGAGCTACAGCAACTTCCTAGAGATTCGCCCAGAGGCGTCGCACTTGCTGGCTCTCGAGCGCAGCCGTCATTCGGGCAGTGCGTTACAGCAGCCGTTATGCGGCGGTGCTGTCACGCGGGGAGGGGGCCGCCGTACCAGGCCTCGATGATGTGCCGGGCGATCGACACCGGCCCGGGCAGGCCCAGGTTCTGCTCGGTGACCGCGGCGAGCAGGTCGGCGCGGCTGTACCAGTTCGCCTCGGTGACCTCGTCCTGGTCGACGGCGATGACCTGGCCCGCCGGGGCGTCGGCCCGGAAGCCCAGCATCAGGCTGCGCGGCATCGGCCAGGGCTGGCTGGCCACGTACCGGACGTTCGTCACCACGATCCCGGTCTCCTCGGCCACCTCCCGGATCACGGCCTGCTCGGCAGACTCGCCCGGCTCCACGAACCCGGCCAGGATCGAGACGCGGCGGCCCGGCCAGCGGGCGTTGCTGGCCAGCAGGCACCGGTCCTGCGGATCGGTGACCAGCATGATCACCGCTGGGTCGGTGCGCGGGAAGTGCTCGCTGCCGTCGACCGGGCAGCGAGCGGAATGCCCGGCCGGATCGGGTACCGTGACGGACCCGCAGATCGGGCAGTGCGTGTGCGTGTCGTGCCAGTTGGCCAGGGCCACCGCGTGGGTGAGCAGTCCCGCGTCGCGGTCGGACAGTATCGCCCCCACGTCGCGCAGCGCGGCGGGATGCACCCCGTGGCCGGCGTGCCGGTCATACTGGGCCTGCCCGCCCTCCGGCCAGTCCGGCAGCGGCCCGCTCACGCCGAAGTAGACCACCCCGGCGGAGTCCTGGCCGAGCAGGAACCGGGTCCCCGGCGGCGCCTGCTCCGGCTGGAGGAAGATCAGCTCCGGCCCGTCGGCGGTGTCGCGGACCATGGCCTGGCCGTCGAGGACGACCAGGACGCGGGTGCCGGGGTCCTTCCAGGCCCGGTCGATCCAGTCCGCGTCGTTCCGCCGGTGGGTGACCCGATCGACCGTGCCCCGGGACAGGGCGAGCTCGGCGGGCCCGGACCGCTCCGGCGAGGTCACCGCAGCTCCTGGCCGGCCGAGGCGAGTTCCTCCCACAGGTACGCCGACACCTCGGCGCCCCGCAGCAGCCTTGCTACGTCGATGGCCTCGTTCGGGGCGTGGATCTGATCCGCGTCCAGGCCGACGGCCACGAATACCAGCGGCGCGGCCAGGATCTCGGCCAGGTCCGCCTCGGGGCCGCTGCCGCCCTCCCCGGTGAACAGCACCTCACGGCCGAACGCCCGCTGCATGGCCCGGCGGCCGGCCTGCACGGCCGGCGAGGTGATCGGCGAGTGGCTGGGGCGGACCGCGGGCGCCGTGGTCACCTCGGCGGTCAGCCCGGCCGGGGTACGGGCCCGCACGTACTCACCGAACGCGGCCAGCACGTCGGCCGGATCCTGGTCGGCGACCAGGCGGAAGGAGACCTTGGCGTGCGCGGCCCGCGGGATGATGGTCTTTCCGCCCGGGCCGGTGTGGCCGCCCCACATCCCGTTGATCTCCGCGGTGGGCCGGGCCCAGATCCGCTCCAGGGTGGTGAAGCCCTCCTCGCCGGACGCGGCGCCGCTGTGCCCGGCGTCGGCGAGCCACTGCTTCTCGTCGAAGGGCAGCCGGGCGAACAGCTCGCGCTCCTGCTCGGACAGGGCCAGCACCCGGTCGTAGAAGCGGGGCAGCGTCACCCGGCCCGCCTCATCGTGCAGCCCGGCCAGCAGCGCGGTCATCGCGTGCAGCGGGTTCGGCACCCCGCCGCCGAACGACCCGGAGTGCAGGTCCCGGACCGGACCGGTCAGCGTGACCTCGGCCGAGGCCAGCCCGCGCATGCCGATGCACATGGACGGCACGTCGGCGGCCCACATCGTGGTGTCGCTGACCACGACCACGTCGCAGGCCAGCCGGTCCCGCTTACGCCGGAGCAGCGCCGCGAAGTGCGCCGAACCGGACTCCTCCTCGCCCTCGATCAGCAGCTTGACCGTGACCGGCGGCGCGGCGGCGCCGCTGGCGGCCAGGCAGGCCCGCAGGCCCAGCGAGTGAAACAGCACCTGGCCCTTGTCGTCGGACGCGCCCCGGCCCAGCAGCAGCCCGTCGTGCTCGGCGGGCTCGAACGGCGGGCTGTCCCATTCCTCCAGCGGCTCGACCGGCTGGACGTCATGGTGGCCGTAGACCAGTACCGTCGGCGCCGACGGATCGGCGGCCGGCCACTCGGCGAACACCGCGGGCAGCCCGTCCGGCGAAGTGTCCCAGACCTCGGCCACCGGGAAACCCGTGCGGCTCAGGTGCGCGGCCAGCCATCCGGCACTGCGGCGCACGTCGCCGTGCCGGGCCGGGTCGGCGGAGATCGACGGGATGGCCAGCCACTGCTTCAGGTCATCGATGAACTCGCGGGCGTGTGACTCGACGTAGGCGCGGGCATCCATGCCTAGACGGTATCGCGGCCGAGGCGATCAGGACTGGGTGGCTATCCGCCGATTACGCCCCGGGACGGCCGACACGGGAGAAAGCAGCACCCGCGTCCGCGGAATTAACCGGAGTTAACGAAAAAATGATCCTGTGAATACACGGGAAACGGGCTACGCCGCGGGCCGGCCCCCGGCTACGGCGGCCCGGCGCGCCCGTCCGCCGGGCGGTACAGGTTCCGGCGCGCGATGGTCCTCATCGCGGCCCTGTCGCTGGTCGCGGTGGTAGCCGGATGCCTGGGCCGGTCCGGGCCTGCGCCGGTGCCGCTGCGGCTGGGGTGGGTGCTGTCGCCCGCCTCGAATACCGTGACGATCCAGGTGACGTCGCCGGCCGGGACCGCCGGGAAGCAGGTCCTGGCCCGCAGCCGGGTGGCGGTGTCCGAGGACGGCGACGGGCCAGCCGGACACTGGTCCGCGGCCGGCGCCACGGTCCGGGTCCCGGTGCCCCCGGGCGCCCGGACCACCCTGGTCGTCCAGCTCACCGGCCCGCAGCAGCTGACCAGGACGGTCACGGTCAGCGCCCCGCCGGCGCCGCGGATCCTGTCCTCCGGCACCAGTGCCGGCCGGTGGCTGGGGTACACCTCCAGCCCGTTGCAGGCCGGGCCGGCGCAGGTGCTGTGCGGCACCGATACGGTCGCCATGGTGGCCTCCTCGCAGCTGGCCGTGGCCGAAGGCGCGACCGCGTGCGCGGGCAGCCTGCGGCTGACCGCACAGGACGGCGAGCAGGCGGTCGTCCCGGTCACCATCCCCGCCCGGGCGCAGGCCCCGAGCCCGGCCAAGTCGGCCGCCCAGCTGTACTGCTTCGCGCACTCGGCCGGGCGCGCCATCTACATCACCATCGACGACGGCTGGACGCCCAGCCAGCAGGTACTGACCCTCATGCACCAGAACTACCTGCCGATCACGGCGTTCCTCATCGCCGATGCGGCCAAGGAGAACCTCGGCTACTGGAAAGAATTCGCGGCCGCGGGCGGGATCATCGGGGATCACACGGTCTCGCACCCCTACCTGACCAAGGTCACGCTCAGCCAGGCCACCACCCAGTGGGGGCAGGACCGGACGGATCTGGGCCGCTGGCTGGGCCAGACCCCGGCCATCGGCCGCCCGCCGTACGGGGCCTTCGATCACACGGTGCAGGTGGCGGCCGCCCGGGGCGGGCTGACCGCCCTGGCCGGCTGGAGCGCCACCATGACCGGCGACCGCATCCAGACCTGGAACGGCAAGCCGCTGAGCGCGGGCGAGATCGTCATCCTGCACTGGGTTCCCGGGCTGGGCCAGCAGCTCACCGCCCTGCTGAAGGAGATCCGGGCGCTGCACCTGAACCCGACGCCGCTGACCGCGGCCAGCTTCTCGGGAATCGCCCCGCAGCTGCACTCCCTTGATGGCGACTGACGGGCTCGACGCCCGACTGACGGGCTCGACCGACTGACGGGCTTGATAGCGACTGACGGGCTTGACGCCGACTGACGGGCTCGATGGCGACTGAGGCGTCAGACCGGGATGGCCTGGAAGGTGTCGCCCCGGCCGCGCAGGCCGGCCGAGGGGATCGACACGGCCCGGCCGGGACGGCCGGTGACCCAGCCCACCCGGGCGGGCTCCTCCCCCACGCTCTTCAGCGCGGCCACCGCGGCTTGCTGCCGGGCCGCGGGGACCACGATGGCGAACCCGGTGCCCATGTTGAACGTCGCGTACATGGTGGCGGCCGGGACGTTCCCCGCGTCCGCGATCAAGCCGAACACCGGCGGCGGGGGCGGCAGCGCGTCGAGCTCGTAGGACACGTCGGCGGCCAGCCGGCCGAGGTTGAGCAGGCCGCCGCCGGAAATGTTGACCAGGCCCCGCGGTTCCACGCCCGCCGCCCACAGGGCCTGCACCGCGGCCACGTAGACCCGGGTCGGCTGCAGCAGCGCGTCGTCCAGGTGCCGGGCCGTACCCGGCACCCGGTCGCCCAGCTTCATCCCGGCCGCGCCGAACAGGACGTGCCGGGCCAGCGAGTACCCGTTGCTGTGCAGGCCGGAACTGGGCAGGCCGATGATCACGTCACCGGCCCGGACGCCTGATCCGTCGATCGGATTGCGGCCCGGGGGCAGCGCCCCGATCGCGGTGCCGACCAGGTCCAGCATCGGGCGGCCGCCGGACGCGTCGGCCAGCATCGGGCCGATCTGCGCGATCTCGCCGCCCGGGATGGCGATCCCGGCCAGGTCGGCGCCCAGGTACAGGCCCCGGGCGATCTCCTCCAGCACGCCCTCGTCGATCCGGTCGGTGGCCACGTAGTCCAGCAGCGCGAGCGGCACCGCGCCCACGCAGATGATGTCGTTGACGTTGTTGGCCACGCAGTCGATCCCGATCGGCTCCCACCGGTTGGCCTCGCGGGCCAGCAGGATCTTGGTGCCCACGCCGTCGGTGCTCATGGCGATCGGCGGGGCGCCCTCCAGCTGCAAGATGGTGGCGAAATAGCCGCTGGCCAGGCCGGTGATGCTGGTCACCATCGGGGACCGGGCCGCGGTACGGGCCAGCCAGGGGCGCATGGCCCGGGCAAACACGTCCTGCTCGCGCAGCTCGTCCACGCCCGCTGCGGCGTAACTGGGGGGAGGCGGCGTCTGGTCGCTGTCCATTATGGCAGCCTACGGCAACAATCGGGCCTCACCCGTGACGACACGGGCGCTGCGGGCGGGTACCACGGACCGTTCGGAATAATTGAACTTTCAAACGAAGTTATGCTGGCACTTACCGGCGAGAGGGGAAGCCATGCCAGCGGTCACCGTCGAGAACATCCTGGTCCTGCCCCGGGTACCCGAGCCCGACGTCACGGCGGCCGAGCGGGAGGTCAGCGGGGTCACCACCGCCCCGTCGGGGCTGGAGGGCGAGGGGTTCCCGGTCCGGCGCGCGTTCGCCGGGGTGGACCTGGCGCAGCTGGACCCGTTCGTGCACATGGACCAGATGGGTGAGGTCGATTACGGGCCCGGCGAGCCCCGGGGCACGCCGTGGCACCCGCACCGCGGGTTCGAGACCGTCACGTACATCATCGACGGGACGTTCCGGCATCAGGACTCCAACGGCGGGGGCGGGCTGATCACCAACGGCGACACCCAGTGGATGACCGCGGGCGCCGGCCTCCTGCACATCGAGGCGCCGCCGGAGGAGCTCGTGGTCAGCGGCGGCCTGTTCCACGGCGTCCAGCTCTGGGTCAACCTGCCGGCCCGGCTGAAGATGACCCCGCCGCGCTACCAGGACATCCGCGCGGGCCAGGTGGCGCTGCTGTCCTCGGCGGACGGTGGAGCGCTGCTGCGGGTGATCGCCGGGACGTTCGGCGGGCACGCCGGGCCCGGGATCACGCACACCCCGATCTCCCTGGTGCACGCCACCATCTCGGCCGGCGCCCGGGTCCGGCTGCCGTGGGGGGCGGACTTCAACGCGCTGGGCTACGTTCTTTCCGGCCGGGGATCCGCGGGACCGGACGGGCGCCCGGTGCGGATGGGGCAGCTGGCGGTGTTCGGGCCGGGTGACGCGCTGACCGTCACGGCCGCGCCGTCCGGGGACCTGGACATCCTGCTGCTCGGCGGCGAGCCGATCCGGGAGCCGGTGGCGGCCTACGGCCCATTCGTCATGAACACCCGCGCCGAGCTGGTCCAGGCCTTCGAGGACTACCAGGCCGGGCGGCTGGGGTCGGTGCCCGCGGTGCCGGCAGAGCCGCACCCGGGCCACGACGTCATCTAGGCCGAACGGGCCGTGGTGCGTGCCCGTCAGTTACGCGTGAGCTTGAGGGCCAGCGCAGGGCAGGCGGCCACGGCGCGGCGGGCCTCCTGATCCAGGGCGGGCGGCACCGGGCGCGGGTCGAGGATCGGGTAGCCCCACTCGTCGAGGGTGACAAGCTCGGGGAGCAGCTCAGCGCAGACGCCGTGCCCGGAGCAGTTGATGGGGTTCACCCGCAGCGTGCCGGTCATTGCTCAGGTCCAGTCGTCTTCGGTCGTCGGCATGCCGGCGGGCAGCGGCAGGAACGGCGCGCGGTCCCTCGCCCCGTGGTTACCGGCCCCGGTTACCGGCCCCGTGGTTAGCGGCCCCGTGGTTACGGCGGAGCACTGGCCCTTGGCGTGCAGGGCGATCTCGGCGGCGAACACGGTCAGCGTGCTGCGGACGAATCGCACCGTGCCGTCCGGGTGGTGGCAGGCGCCGCGGCCGGCCACCAGGTTCATCGGTCCGGTCCAGCGCTCCAGGTCGGCGAGGGCCTGCCTGCGGTGCCCGGCCCCGGCCAGCTCGGCCAGGGCGGCGGCCATCCTGGGCAGCCCGTTGAGGCAGGGACCGCACTGGCCCGCCGACTCGGTGGCCAGGTAGCGGGCCACCCGGGCCGCCTCGGTCAGGCCGCACCGGCCGACGGGCAGCGCCGCGAGCAGGCCGGCGCCGAGCGATGCGCCGTGCCGCCCGAGCGCCTGGTTGTCCAGCGTGAGGGTGTCCAGGAGGGCGCCCGGCAGCCAGGTGCCGTGGAAGCCGCCGATGAGCACGGCCTGGACGTCCGCCGCGGCGGGGATCAGGGTCCGCAGCGGGGCGCCGAGCTCGGCCTCGATGACCTGGGCGCCGTCCCTGGTGTGCACGGTAGCGAGCATGGTGCCCGGCTCCTCGGCGGTGCCCATGGCGCGGAACCAGCGCGGCCCGTACCGGGCGACGAGGGCCAGGTGGGCCAGCGTCTCCACGTTCTGCACGAGCGTGGGCGCGCCGCCCACGCCGCGTTCGGACACCCGCGGCGGCACGACAGTGGGCACGGCCGGACCGCCGCTGAGCCGGTTCACCAGCGCCGACTCCTGGCCGGCCAGGAACCGCGGCGGGGCTTCGGCGACCGTGACCGGCAGGCGGTCCAGGCGCGCGGCGGACCGCTGGGCCAGGGCCCGGCCGATCTCCGGGCTGAGCCCGGCGTGCACGTACAGGTAGGCCTCGCTGGCCCCGATCGCCTCGGCGGCCAGCTGAAGCCCGTCCAGGACCAGGTTGGGCGCGGCCCGGAGCAGCACGGCGTCCTTGAAGCTGGCCGGCTCGCTTTCCGCGCCGTTGGCCACGATCACCTTGCGGCCGCGGGCCCGGGCCACGATGCCCAGCTTGCGGGCCACCGGGAACGCGGCGCCGCCGCGGCCGGTCAGGCCCGCCTGCTCGACGCCGGGGATCAGCATGCCGGGGCCGCCCTGGTAGGGCAGCCGGCCGTACCGGGCCAGGTGGCCGCGCAGGTCGTCCGGGACCCCCGGGACCAGCGGCAGCAGGCGGGGCAGTCCGGAAGGAGCCGGGCGGCCTGACCCGCCTGCTGCTTCGCTCACGTGTTCTTCCACTGTTCCGCTCATCTGTGCCATCGTCATCCGGGCCATCGTCATCGTGAGAGCCTCTCCGGGGCCTTAGGCGTCCGCGTCGTCCGCATCGGCTTGGTCGCCGCCGACCCGTAGGGGCCGTGCTGACGCAAGACGGCGGCGACCCGGGCCGCCCGGGGGAGCTGGCGGGCCGCGCTGGCCAGCCGCCAGATGATCGCGGCCGCCAGGGCCGCGGCACAGCCGATGGCCAGGTCGAGCAGCCAGCCTCGCTGCATGTCAGTGCTCGAGCCGATGCTGTGCGCGAACGCGACCGGCCAGCACAGGTAGGCGAGCAGGTGAATGGCGCGCCACAGGATCCGGTTGAGCCTGCCGCGGACCAGGCTGGTGATGATCAGCGCGAGCATGAGGTCGAACGAGATCGCACCGAGGCCGAGCCAGAACCGCTCGTAGCCGGAGGCGAACGGGATGACGCTGGAGAGCAGCGGGATGCTGACGAAGGTGTCGGCCACCGCGGTCAGCACGTGCACGGCGATGAAGGCCACGGCCAGCAGCGAGATGTTCCGGTGCAGGCTGGTGACGGCGAAGCGGGGCAGACCGGGCAGGCGGCCCTGGCGGTTGACCAGCATGCCGAGGACCAGGACGGCGGTGAGCAACAGCAGCGCAACGACGCCGGTGGCGCGGCTGGCGTACCAGAACGCGGTGGTCCCGCTCATCTCACGTGTTCCTGTCCTGTCTCACTTGTTCCTGTCCCGTCGGGCCGGCCGGCTTGGTCCGTGTTCACGCTGTCCATCTTCGGTGCCCGCGCTCGGCGGATCCTGCAGGTTAGTTCTGGGCTTGCTCTGAGCGACCTGATGATCCCGGGTCACGAGGCCAGCCGGCCACGGTGAACACCGCTCCGGTCGCGTCGACCAGGCGGGCCGGCAGGCTGAGGCTGGCCAGCCAGCCCAGGGCCGCATGGCCGCGGATGACCGCGGCGGTGCTGGCCGCGTTGGCGTCCGCGCAGGTTCCCGCGGTCACGGACACGGTCCGCCAGACCGCCTCGGCCGGGCGGGCGGTGCGCGGGTCAAGGATGTGATGCAGCACGTCGCCGCCGCGCCGCCAGCGGCGCGCGGCCGTGCTGGAGGTGGCCAGGCCACCGTCACGGATCGCGACCTGCGCGTACGGGCCCTGCGGCGGATCGCCGGGTTCGCCGGTCACGTCCTGAACCCGGATGCGCCAGCCCCCGTCCGGCGCCGGGCCGGCCACCGCGATGTCGCCACCCAGGCTGACCAGCACCCCGCAGCCGGCCCGCTCCGCGATCCGGGCGGCGGAGCGGTCCGCGGCCCAGGCCTTCGCGGTGGCCCCGAGGTCGAGCTGGACGCCTTCGGGCATGGTCAGCGTGGCGCCTTCCAGCCGGACCTCGCGCCAGCCCGGCACGGTCCTGACCGTGACCGGGCTGACTGGTCCGGCAGGTCTGATCTGTTCGAAATCACGATCGTATCCTAGCTCGGACATGGCCGCGCCGACAGTAGGATCGACGTCGCCCCCGGTCAGCTCGGCCGCCCGCAGCGCCACCGCGATGGCCTCGGCCAGCAGCGGGCTGACCTGCTGGCCGCGCCCGCCCCGCAGCCCGCGGATCTCGGCGTCGGCGCGGAACCGGCTGCAGGCCAGGTCGACCGCGGCCAGGTCGGCTTCGAGCACGGCCCGGGCCTCGGCCAGGCATCGCGGGTCGGTGACGACCAGCCGGACCCGGGTGCCGAGCGCGCGCCAGCTGGCGGCATCCTCGGTACCCGCGGCGGGCGCCTGGGAGCCGGGCGCCTGGGAGCCGGGCGTCGGCACGGCCCGGGCGCCCGCGCCGCGCGTGTCCGGGCGGGCGGGTGGCATCATGAGCCGCCGGAGGTGGCCTGGCTGCTGCCAGAACTCGAGGACGGAGCGGAACCAGAGCTGAAGCCCGAGTTTGAGTTCGAGCTGGACGAGCCAGTGTTCGACGAGCCGGAGCTGGACGAGCCGGAATTTGACGAGCCGGAGCTGGATGAGCCGGAGTTTGACGAGCCCGAGCTGGTAGAGCCCGAGTTGGCGGAGCCGGAGCTGGTGGAACCGGAGCTCGACGATGAGCCAGAGCCGGTCGACGTCGATGAGGAAGCGGCCTTGTGCGCGGACCCCGGCAGGGTCAGCGCCACGATGCCCGCCGCGGCCACGCCGGCCATGGTGACCGTCGTGGTCACCGAGCGGACCCTGGCCCGGCCGCGTTCCCGCTCGGCCGTGGCCCGGCGGATCCGGTCTCGGTATTCGTTGCTCATGAAACCCATTCTGCGGTTGCGTACTCGAAGCCTCCTGCAGGAAACTTCTCGGTTGGCTATGAGTCAGGCGCCCGGTGCTGGCGCCCAGAGGCGAGGCTAGCCACGCAGCATGAAGGTCTCGTTAAGGCGGCACGGGCCGCGGCGGGCACGGCCGTTACCGTCCGCTAAAGCGAGCAGCCCGTTTCCCGGCGAAGGCAGTGCGTCCCTCGACGGCGTCAGCGGTGTCCCTGAGCTCGGCCACGATCTGGGTCTCGAGTTCCAGCGCCTCGTCCATCGAGGCGAATGTCCACGCATTGAGCTCACGTTTTATGCCCGCATACGATCTGGTCGGGCCGTTGGCGAGCCGCAGGGCCAGGTCCTCGGCGCGCGCGGTCAGCTCGGTGTCCGGCCAGACCTGGTTGATCAGGCCCCAGTCACGAGCCTGGGGCGCGCTGATACGCTCACCCAGCATCGCTATCTCGGTCGCCCGGGCAAATCCCACCCGCGACGCGACGAGCGGCAACGTGCCCCCGTCCGGAGCGACGCCGATATTGACGTGGGCGAGCAGGAAATATGCCGATTCTGCCGCGATGGCCAGGTCAGCGCTCAGCGCCAGGGCCACGCCGATGCCCGCCACCGGGCCGTTCGCCGCGCTGATGACCGGCTTGGGCATGCCGCGCACGGTCCGGAGCATCGGGTAATAGACCTCACTGAGCAGGTTCCGCACCGCGGAATCGCCGTGAACCGGCTGCAGCATGTCGTTGCCGCTGCTGAAGGCGCGCCCCGCGCCGGTGATCAGCACCGAGCGCACCGACGGATCCGCCCCGACCTCCTGGAGGAGCGCGAGCAGCTGCCTGGCCAGCTCGTCGTTCAGCGCGTTCAGCCGGTCCGGCCGGTTGAGCTCCAGCTTCGCCGCGGCGCCGCCGCGGTAGAGGCTGATCGTGTCGTAGCGGCGGGCCAGCTCAAAACTGCTCATGACCCGCAGGCTAGCCCCCGGCTACGCAAAGTTGTAGAACTATCTCTAGGACAACCGGGACGGAAGCGGGCGAGGCTGACATCGGCGATGGAGCGTGCCATGACCCGGCTGCAGGGTGCCAGCGCGACCACCGCGCGCCGGCTGCCCGCCAGAGAACCGCTGGCCAGAGCCGCATGCGACCCGTGCGGAAGGCTAGTGATTTGAGGCCAGGCTCTTGACATCGAGATACCTCATACTTAGATTCCTTTCTATCCGGCTGCCGGCGGGCCGCCGTTACTCAGGGCCGCCCGTCCCGCGGGAGAGCGACTCGGTGAGGGAAATGAATTACCGAGCTATGCGGAGCGAAGGCAGATGATCTCGACCGGCCAGTTTGTGCTGCGACCGGTGGAGCTTGGGCACGGACCGGGTGCCATGCGTGACGTAATACGGCAGAGCAGCGGTCAGGCCGTGGGCCTGACCGCTGTTGGCGCGACCTCGACAAGAAGCTAGAAAAAGGAGCACTCCGACATGACCCATTCCGGCCAGTCCGAGCTGGCGGCCGCTAACCACAAGGCGGTACGTGAGCTCGTAACGCTAGAGCGGCTACGTGAGTTCTTCACCCCGCAGAGCATCGCGATGGTCGGGGCGTCGGAGAACTCCGGTTGGGCCACGGCGCTGGTGGGCGCAGCTGCGACGATGGGCTTCACCGGGCGGATCGTCCCGGTGCACCCGCGGGTCGATACGGCCTTCGGCCGCAAGGTCATCCGCAGCCTGCGGGACCTGGACGAGCCGGTCGACACCACGTTCATCCTGGTGGGGCAGGGGGCCGTTGAATCCGTCCTCGACGACATGGCCGCGGCGGGCATCCGCAACGGCGTGGTGGTCACCGCCGGGTACCGCGAGATGGGCGCGCCAGGCCGCGCGGCCGAGGAATCCATGGTGGCCAAGGCGGCAGCGCACGGGATCCTGCTGCTGGGCCCGAACTGTCTCGGTTTCTTCAACGTGCACTCCAACTCGCCGGCGTACGGGGTGCCGATCGCGCCGCCGCTCATCCCCGGCCCGGTAGGCGTCGCGTTGCAGAGCGGGGCTCTCGCGCTCATCGCTCAGACCATTGCCAAGTCTCAGGGCGTCGGCCTCAGCCTGGTCGCCACCATGGGCAACGAGCCGATGATCGACATCACCGACGCCATCGACTACATGGTCGAGGACGAGAACACCAAGGTCATCTGCCTGTTCCTGGAAGAGGTCACGGACCGCGCCACGTTCGCGCGGGCCGCCCAGCGGGCCGACGCGGCAGGCAAGCCGATCGTCGCGCTGAAGGTGGGTGCGACCGAACTCGGGCAGGCCGCGGCTATGGCGCACACCGGGTCGGCGACCGGTAACGATGCCGTGGCGGACGCGGCGTTCCGCCAGCTGAACATCATCCGGGTCAAGGGCATGGAAGAGATGTTCGCGACGGCGGGCGTGCTGGCCTACAACACGTTCCCGAAGGGCCGGGTCGGCCGCCGGCTCGGCGTGGTGACCGGCTCGGGCGGCGGTTGTGACATCATCTCCGACTCGGCCGATCCCGAGGGCCTGGAGATCCCCGAGTTCACGCAGAAGTCCGTCGACGCGATCATCCCGCTGCTGCCGGACTTCGCCAACGTGCGCAACCCGCTGGACGTCACGGGCTTCGCCATGGCCAGCCGGAGCGGCGAGACGCTGAACGCCATGGACAAGACGCTCGACATCGTGATCGAGGACCCCAACATCGACCTGGTGCTGTACGCCGGCATCAACGCCCCGCCCACGGCGCCCCTGCCGGACAACCCCCTGGCCCAGGCTTCGAGCCCCGGCTGGCGTGGGTGGCCGAGCGGATGAAGACCGCGCGCATCCCGGTCGTCCCGATCTCCATGATGGCGGTCGACCAGGGCGCGTGGGGAATGGAGAAGCTGCTCGAGCACGGCATCTATGTCGCGCCCGGCCTCAACGGGAGCGTGGCGGCGGTAGGAAGGGCGCTGCGGTGGCTGGACACCCGGGGCAGCCTCAACCTGACTCCGGAAGTGCCGGCCGCCACCCGTCAGGTGACGGAAAAGGGTGCCTGGTCGGAGATGAGGTCGCGGCAGCTGCTGGAAGAGGCGGGCGTGCCGATCGTGCCGGGTGAGCTGGTCAATTCGGCGGACGAGGCAGCCGCGGCCGCGACGCGGCTCGGCTTCCCGGTCGTGCTCAAGATCCAGTCCGAGCAGATCACTCACAAGTCCGACATCGGCGGTGTCGCGCTGCGGCTGAACAACGAAGCCGACGTGCGGACGGCCTTCGAGAAGGTCTACGCCGCGGGCAAGGCCGTACAGGGCGCGGTGATCGACGGCGTGCTCGTGGCGCCGATGCGCTCCGGCGGCCTGGAGCTCCTGGTCGGCATCACCAAGGACCCGACCTTCGGTCCGGTCATGGCGGTCGGCATGGGCGGCGTCTGGGTGGAGATCATGCAGGACACCAGCCTGCGGGTCCTCCCGGTCGACGCCGCAGAGGTCAAGAAGGCGTTCAACGAGCTCAAGGCGGCCCCCCTGCTGAAGGGCGCCCGCGGCAGCCTGCCGGTCGACCTCGACGCGCTGGCCGAGGCCGTGACCAAGCTGGGCGACGTTGCGGTATCGCTGGGCGACTCGCTGGGCGCACTGGAAGTCAACCCGCTGTGGGTCAACGGCAGCCAGATCGAAGCGCTGGACGTCCTGGTCATTACCGAGTAACAGGCACCCCATTACGGAACCCCCCGGGCGGGCGGCCCGGGGGGTTCCGCGTTTCCCGGCCTGGATATCCGTGTTTCCCGGCCGGATATCCTGTTTCCCGGGCCGGTTACCGGCGTGCCTGGCGGCGCCGCGCGGCCAGGAAGCCGGCGGTGACCACCCCGAGCGCGACCGTGGCCAGGCGGAGGCGAGCAGGGTGCCGCGGGCACCGAGAGTGGCCACGATCGGCCCGCCCAGCGCGGTGCCCAGCGGCGCGGCGATCACAAGCAGCGAGCTGCGGGCCGCGATCCTCTGCGCCAGCGCGGCCCGCGGGCTGGCGTTTTGGAGCACCGCCATGGACAGCGACATCCACGGGCCCCAGATCACCGCACCGGCGAAGAAGCGACGACCGGGCGCGCCCGGCCAGCCGTGCGACCCGGCCGGCGGGCGGCGCAAGGGCCGCAGGTGCGTCCGGCCGGGGCCGCAGCTGATCGGCGTCCATCCCGGCCACCTGGCCACCTCAACCGCACCTGAGATCAAGCGGACGCCGGAACGGTCCCGCCCTCATCGGCCCCTCACCGGCGCGCGTACTGGGCGATGATCACGCCCTTGGTGGTCGGGACGCTGCTGGTGAGCTCGAACTCGGTCAGCGGGGCGGGACCTTCGAACAGCCGCGCGCCGCTGCCGAGGGTCAGCGGGCAGATCACCAGCGTGTATCGGTCGATCAGGCCCGCCGCATGCAGGCTGCGCACCAGCGACACGCTGCCGACGATGCCCAGATCCCGGCCTGGCTGGGCCTTCAGCTCGGCCACCGTGCGGGCCGCATCGCCGGGCAGCAGAATCGAGTTCGGCCAGGCGCTGGCGTCGGTCAGGGTCCTCGAGACGACGTACTTGGTGGTCGCGTTCATGCGCGTGGTGAACGGGTTGCCGTCGGTCTGGTGGCTCCACGCGGTGGTGAAGTCCTGCCAGGTGCGCCGCCCGAACAGCATGTCTCCTGGCTTGGACATGCCCTGGGCCATCTCGCGGGCCAGCACCTCGTCGTCGTACCGCCGGCCCCATCCGCCGTGGGTGAAGCCGCCGCGGGTGTCCTCGTCCGGGCGGCCGAGACCCTGTACGACGCCGTCCAGGGTGACCCACAGGGTGACCGTGATCGAGCGCATGGAATGCTCCCTTCAGTTACCGGGCCGCTGTGGCGCGATCCCGTCGTCCCCTACACGAGTGGCCCGCGGTGAAATCGACACCAGCACGAGCGGCCCGCGGCCAGCTGCCGCGGCACGGCTAACTCTGCTGTCCCGCGTGCCCGGCCGCGACCCGTTCGGCATGCCTCGCGGCGTACGGAAGGTCCGAGCCGGCAAGCTCGGCGCGGCAGGCCTCTGACAGCAGCGCCTGGCGAACCCGCTGCAACGTTCGGCGGCCTCAGGATAGCAGGCCGCCGATCGCGAGCGCTACCGGGACAGGGGCAGCCGGCTTTCCGCCGGCAGATGACTACGAGTAGCCCGCGACGGAGCTGTAGCATCTGTGCACAAGTCGGTCAGTCCTGTCGGCTGCGGACCTGGTGAGACTCGATCAGACGCCTCCGCGGAGGACCACCGCACAGCTGTGTCCGGAGGAGATGCCGTCCCGGGGCTTGGCTGACCCGGTCACAGCCTTGTCTGCCAAGCTGAATGATTCCGTGAGGTCAGGGGCTCGACGGAGCCACCAGCCCGAGCCGCTCTGCGAGGCGGTCGACGCGAAGGGAACGGCACCCATGCCTAACGAGCGAGTAGGCGACCCTGGCCACCGAGGAAGCACGATCGCTGACCTCGCCGAGGGCGCAGGTCCCGGTTCAGTCGATGCCCGCCACCTTCTGCTGGTCGGCGCGGGGCCCGGCCTTGGCATGGCCGTGGCACGTCGCTTCGCCGTGGGCGGCTACCGGGTAACCCTGGTGGCGCGTAGCACGGACCGCCTCGTCGACCTCGCGGGCACCTTGGCCGATACCGGCGCCACGATCAACACCGTCGCGGCCGATGCCAGCGATCCCGATGGCCTGGGCGCCCGGATGAGGGAGCTCTATCTCGGAAGTGGCGCACCGGGCGTCATCGTCTACAACGCCGTCATGGGGGCTCCAGACCAGCTGCTGAGCTCAAGTGTCGCCCACCTCCAGGAGGCGTATTCAGTAGATGTCATCAGCGCCATCGTCGTCGCGCAGGTGGCCGCCCCGGCCATGCGGGCCGCCGGCTTCGGGACCATCCTCGTCACCGGGGGCGGGTTCGCCGACTACCCGATCCCGGCCCTGGCCACCGTTTCCCTCGGCAAGGCGGCGCTGCGGTCGGCCGCGACAATGCTCGGCGCTGACCTGGAAGCGGACGGCATCCGGGTGGCCACACTGACGATCGCAGGGCAGATAGTTGCAGGTACTTCCTTTGACCCCGAGCGCATCGCCGAACGCTACTGGGAGGTTGTCCACGTGGACGGGCCATGGCAGGCAGAATTCCGGTTCACCGGCGAGTAGGCGACGTCGTACGGATGCGGCCACCGGGAGGGCGATCGGGGGATACAGCTCGATCATGTCTGCCTCTCGCCGGTTCAGGAGCACAGCGGATTCCGATGCTAGTGCCGCTGGGATTGGTGCTGCCGTTGATTGGTGCTGCCGTTTCGCCTGGGTCGAAGCTGGATCGTCGCTTCGATGGTGAGCCGACGGGCCGGCTGGGTATTTGCACAGTGACCGTGGTCCCCTGATGGGGCTAACGTGCCCCGCGCCCCACTCTCGGCCCACATCGGATGGGGTACGTGTGCCCTTAGCACCGTCTTGCGGAGCATTTGTGCCACAGCCCCCGAACGTCCGGGCCTGCCACATAGGTGCTCGCGGAGCCCCGCCTCCGGGGACCAGGGTGCCCGGGCTGCGGGTGCAGCCCCGGGACCCCGGACGGGTCCTCGTTATCGTGGATCGTTACTGCCCGCGGGGGCACGTCCTTTTTTTAGTCTGAGTTTGCGGCGTGTCGGGTGGGATGATGTGCCGATGGGCGCGGAGGCGGATTTTGTGGGTCGGATGGGGCCGCAGCTTGAGTTGCTGCTGCCGTTGCTGGATGAGAAGTCGCGGCGGCTGGTGCTGGGCGCGGTGGCGCGTGCTGCCGGGGACGGCGGGGTCACCGCGGTTGCTGCCGTGACCGGGGCGGGCTGGCAGACGGTCGCTGACGGCGCGGCTGACCTGGTGTCGGGAGAGGTTCCGCCGCCGGGCCGGTGCCGTCGGCCCGGCGGGGGCCGTAAGCGGCTGGAGGATCACGACCCGCGGTTAACGGCGGCGATGGCCCGCCTGCTGGAGGAGTCCTCGCGCGGTGATCCGATGTCGCTGCTGCTGTGGACGAGCAGGCCAAGGACCTCGAACAGCGGTTCATCACCCGCCACGGCTTCCACGGCACCTGGAACTACACCATCAGCCCCGTCCCCCGGGCCCCGGCACCGCCGCCCGTCCCCGCCCCGCCGCCCGGCCCGGACCTGGACGCCCTGGCCGACCCCGCCATCACCGGCATCTCCCGCGACGACCTCGCCGCCCTCACCGCCGCGCTCACGATCCCCTGGCAGCCGCCCGCGAGCAGCGGCTCCACCTGGCCCGCGGCGGCCCCCGCCGCAAGAACTCCGGCCCCGCCGCCCCCGTCAAGCTCAGCCTGGACGCCTACCTCCTCGCCGCCGTCTGCCGCTACCGCCTCGGCATGACCTGCTGCGCCATCGCCGCGCTGCTCACCATCGACGCCTCCGTCATCAGCATCACCACCCGCCAGATCGCCCGCCTGCTCGCCGACGCCGCACCCCGCTCACCCCCGGCCCCCACCGCCTCCGGACCCTCAGCGACCTGCGCCGCCACGCCGCAACCGCCGGATCACATCCCAGACAATCCACCAGCTACACGCTAACCAACCCCCAACACCGCAAACTCACCTTAATTAGGACGCGCCCCGGCGGGCAGTAACGATCCACGATCCTGCCTTACCGGGCTCGTCCCCTTGGTGAATCGCAGTCCGCGGCCCGCTGGGCTGATACCTGCCGCAACGCTAGTCACGGGAATCACACCTTTAGCATGGCTTCGATGGTCAGGGGCGGCCAGACTTTGCAGGCTCGCCTGTGGCGGGGCTGATGTGCCACGTGCTCCATAGTTGGAAGGTGGGTGGGGTCGGGCATCGCGGTGGAGGTGCGGGAGGTGCTGGTGGCAGGCGCGCGCGAGGTGCTGGGGGCGGAGCGGGTCCGGGCGGAGCGGCGCGTAGCCGTGCTGGAGCGGGAGTTCGCGCAGCTCGCGGAGGCGGCCAGCGCGGGCGGGACCGACGACGAGCACGACCCCGAGGGCGCGACGCTGGCCTTCGAGCGGCAGCACACGGCGGCCCTGCTCGAACAGGCGCGGGAGCAGGTCGCGGCGATCGACGCGGCGCTGGCCCGGCTCGCCGAAGGCCGCTACGGCCGCTGCGACCGGTGCGGGCAGCCCATCGGGGAGGACCGGCTGGCGGCCCGCCCGGCCGCGCTGACCTGCGTCCGCTGCGCCGCCGGGTAGGGCCGGCCGACAGGTTTGATGCTCAGTCGGTCAGGGCCTGGTATACGAGCTGACGCAGCTGAGGGCGGATCGGGTACGTGCTGGAGGGCAGCAGCTGGGTGAAGAACGAGACGGTCAGGTCCGCCTCCTGGTCGACCCAGAAGGCGGTGCTCGCGGCGCCGCCCCAGGAGAACTCGCCCGCGGAGCCGATCACCTTGCCCGGCACCGGGTCGAGAACGACGGCAAAGCCCAGGCCGAAGCCGACCCCGCGGAAGGGGGCCTCGGCGGACAGCGACCGGCCGAAGGTCTCCAGGTCCACGGCACCCGGCAGATGGTTGCGCGCCATGTAGCCGACTGTGCGCGGGCTCAGCAACCGGACGCCGTCCAGTTCGCCCGCCGGGCTGCCGGGCCGGTGCAGCAGCATCTGGGTGAACCGGTCGTAGTCGGCCGCGGTGGACACCAGACCGCCGCCCCCGCTGAGCATGAGCGGCTGCTTAAGCGCGGCCCCGCCGAGGGCGTCAAGCCTGGCCGCCTTGCTGTCGGGCCCCGGGCTGTAGAGGGCGGCCAGCCGCGTCTGGGCCGCCGGGTCGGCCCAGAAGGCGGTGTCGGTCATACCGAGCGGGCGGAAGATCCGGTCGGCGAAGAACTCATCGAGGCGCTGGCCCGAGGCCACCTCCACGACCCGGCCGAGGACGTCTGTGGCCACCGAGTAGTTCCACTCGGTGCCCGGCTGGAACAGCAGCGGGAAGCCGGCCCACAGGTCGCAGGCGCGCGCCAGGTCCGCGCCGCGCGGCGCGCCCCACTCGAAGCCCCCCGCGCGGTACAGCGCGTCTACCGGGTGCACCCGGTGGAAGCCGTAGGTGAGCCCGGCCGTGTGGGTGAGCAGGTGCCAGACCCGCACCGGCTCGGTCGCGGGCACCGTCACCGGCCGCACGTCAGAGCCGCCGGTGTAGACGCGGACATCGCCGAACGAGGGGATGAACGCGCTGACCGGATCGGTGAGAGCCAGCGCGCCTTCCTCGTACAGCATCATCGCGGCGACCGAGGTGATCGGCTTGGTCATCGAGTAGATGCGCCACACCGTGTCGTCGGTCACCGGCAGGCCCGCCTCCAGGTCACGCGATCCGCACCGGGCCACGTGCGCCAGGCGGCCGTGCCTGCGCACGGTGAGCAGCCAGCCCGGCAGGCGGCCGTCGGCCACGTAGGCGGCGAAGTGTGCGTCGATACGCTTGAGGCGCTCGGAGTCCAGGCCGACTTCGGCCGCCTTCACCTCGACCTTGAGCTCGCTCACCGATCACCATCCGTCCGTCGGCCCGGGCCAGCAGCCTCAGTATGCGCCACCACGCCGCGATTCTCCCAGGTGACCTTCCCGCGTAGTGCGGCAGCTGCCACGGTGGGCGCATGCCTTTTGGCCAGGACACGCCCCGCGGCATGGAAACCTGCTGCCAGCCGGGATAGCGTGACGGGCTGCTGAGGCTATTCGGGGGTTTCCGGGGCCAGGGGGCGGGCGGCTTCCCACTTCTGCTCGATACGGCCGAAGCGCCAGATGCACAGGGCGACGATCCAGGTCAGCACGAACACCCCGACGATGACGAAGCCGGCGGTGTTGATGTTGAAATCCTCAAGGAAGGACCATGCCGACCCGCTGAGGTTGGCGTCGTGGGCCAGCAGGCCCAGCAGCTCGACCGCGCCGATGAACACCGCCACGAACACCGACAGGGCGGTGATGGTCAGGTTGTAGTACACCTTGCGGACCGGCTTGGCGAAGGCCCAGTCGTAGGCGAAGTTCATGAAGCAGCCGTCGGCCGTGTCGAACAGGCTCATCCCGGCCGCGAACAGGATCGGCAGGGACAAGATCGCGTAGAACGGCAGGCCGCCGGCCACCGCCGACCCGGCCAGCACCAGCAGCGCGACCTCGGTCGCGGTGTCGAAACCCAGGCCGAACAGGAACCCGATCGGGTACATCTTCCACGACGTGTCGACCCGGCGGGCCAGCGGGCCCAGGAACCGGTTCATCAGGCCGCGCTTGTTCAGCTGCTCCTCGAGTTCCTGGTCGTCGTAGGCGCCGCCCCGCATGCCCCGGAAGACCTTGAGGATCCCGGCCAGGATGACGATGTTCAACGCGGCGATCAGGAACAGGAAAAATCCCGACACGCAGGTGCCGACGATATTGGTGGTGTACTGCAGCTGGGAACTGCCGTCCTTGACCTGCTCGGCCAGGCCGCGGAGGCCGAAGTTCAGCAGGACGGCCAGCACGAACACCACGCTGGAGTGCCCCAGGGAGAAGAAGAACCCGACCGACAGCGGCCGCTTGCCCTCATTGACCAGCTTCCGGGTGGTGTTGTCGATGGCCGCGATGTGATCGGCGTCGAACGCATGCCGCATGCCGAGGGTGTAGGCCAGCGCCCCGGTACCCACGCCGAACACCGTCGTCTTGCCGATGTGGTAGTGGCCGCCGAGGGCTGCAGTCAGCATGAGCCAGCCGAGCACGTTCAGCCCGACGACCGTCGCCACCATCGCGCCGAACCGGGCCCACTCGGCCGGGGACAGCCCCTGGCGGATCCTGGTCAGGCTGAGCTTCCTCACGCGGACGCCCTGGTCGGCCATCGGCTCCCTTTCCTGACGGTGATCTTCGGCCGCACCAGTCTAGGAGTTATTGCAACTAGGTCGCAATTACACATGAGACGCGCACGTCAGGGACCAGGCCCCGGGCGGGAAGCTCAGCTGGTGACGTCGGCCGAGGTGAAGCGGGCCCAGGCGAAGGAGCCGAACAGGACCGCGTACACGCCGAACGACAGCAGTCCCTTGAGCAGCGTGGACGTGTCGACCGGGACGCGGAGGATCGAGTCGAAGGACAGCCACCAGTGCGTGGGCAGGTAGGGCCCGATGACCGCGAGCTGCGGGACGTTGTCGGCCACCTCGCTGGTCACGACCAGGATCAAGATGGCGGCGATAGCGCCGATCGCGTGCTCGGTCAGGGTCGAGATGGCCAGGCCGATGGCCCCCAGCGCGGCCATGGCCGCGGCGACGTACAAGGTCACGAACAGCACCCGCAGCAGCCCGGAGGCCAGCGACACGGTGGCGCCCGACAGCAGGGTCACCGGCCCGACCGGGAACAGCACCGCCCCGACGACCAGCGCGGTCGCGGACACGATAACCGTCGCGCACAGCCCGAACACGGCGATGGCGGCGAACTTCACGCCGAGCAGCCGGGTCCGCCCGGCCGGCACCGCGAGCAGGTAGCGCAACGTCCCGTAGCCGGCCTCCCCAGCCACTGAGTCTCCGGCCACCACGGCCACCACGACCGGCAGGACCAGGACGAGCAGGGTGGACAGGGCGATGAAGGTCAGGAACACGCCGTTGCCGGCCAGCTGGTTGAAGAACGCCGAGCCGGGACCATTGCCGCCGCCCTGCGGATGCGGCGCCGCTACCCGCAAGGCGATCCCGATGACGACAGGGAACACCACGGTCACGGCGAGCAGGAGCAGGTTCCGCCTGCGGCCGAAGACCAGCCGGAGCTCGGCGGCGAAAAGCCGGAACCAGGTGCGAGCGGGGTTGCGCGGGGCGGTGACGGTCGGACCGGGGCCGGCCAGCGCAAGGGAGTCAGCCGGCGACATCGAAGCCCTCCCCGGTGAGCCCGACGAAGAGGTCCTCCAGGCTGGGCGCGGCGACCGAGAAGCCGCGGACCCCGACACCGGCGTGCACCAGCTCCGCGCAGATCCGTTCTGGCTCGGCGTCGCCCAGGACGGCCGAGGTTTCGTCCGGGCCGGCCTGGGGGTCGGTCAGGCCGAGGTCGGCGAGCACCTTGGCCGCGCCGTCGGGGTCGGCGGTCCGCACGATGACGCGGGCGGCGCCGGTCCGGCGCAGCTCGGCCAGCGGGCCCTGGAAGACCAGCCGGCCGGTGCGCATCACCCCGACGTGGGTGCAGACCTGCTCGACCTCGGCGAGCAGATGCGAGGACACGAACACCGTGGTGCCGTCGGCGGCGATCTGCCGGACCAGCGTGCGCACCTCCCTGGTCCCCTGCGGGTCCAGGCCGTTGGTCGGCTCGTCGAGGATGATGAGCTCGCGCGGCTGCAGCAGGCTCGCGGCGATGGCCAGCCGCTGCTTCATGCCGAGGGAGTAGGTGCGGTACCGCTTCTTCGCCGCGGGCCGCAGGCCGACCCGGTCCAGCGCCGCGCCGATCCGGTGCGGCGCGGTGCGCGGGTCAGCGCGGCGGTCCGCCGCGTCGTACCGGGCCAGGTTGTCCCGGCCGGACAGGAACGGGTAGAAGGCCGGCCCTTCCACCAGCGAGCCGACCCGGGGCAGGACCCGGCCCGCGCCGTCGGGCATCGGCACGCCGAGCAGCTCGGCCCGGCCGCTGGTGGCGAAGGCCAGGCCGAGCAGCATCCGGATCGTGGTGGTCTTGCCGGAGCCGTTCGGGCCGAGGAAGCCGTAGACCGAGCCTGCGGGCACGTCCAGGTCCACGCGGTCGACGGCCACCTGGCCGCTGCGGAACCGCTTGGTCAGCCCGGCCGACGCGATCGCGGTCAAGAGCCTGCCGTTCCGGCCGCGGCGTACAGCACGCTGGGCTGGACCGCGCCGACGAAGACCCGGCCGCTGTCGGTGATCAGGACCGAAACCAGGCTGGTCTGCAGCAACCGGCCGGTCCCCCAGGAGCCGCTGACCTGGGTGGCCGAGCCGAGCAGGGCGTTCAGGACGGCGCCGCTGTCCCCGGCGGTGATCTTGCCGGAGGCGGGCCCGCCGCCGGGCGTGGTCAGCCCCGCGGAAGGCGCGTCGAGCACGGTCAGCCAGCCCGATCCGATGGTGCTCACGTCCGGCAACGGGCCGGACGGGGCGGACGGGCGGCGGGCCGGCCCAGGGACTCCTTGGTGACCTTCGCGCCCGGCGGCGGGGTGAAGGTGAGCTCCGCGGGGTCCGGCGTGACGAACTGGATGGCGGTGTACCCGACCTGGAAGGCCGGGGTGCTCGCGCCGCGGGCGTAGACCTGCAGCCGCAGCGGCACGCCGTTACGGCCGTCGACGGCGATCTGCACCTGGCCGACCAGCGACCGGGAGTCCTTGGGCGCCAGGACCAGCTCGTAGGCGGCCTGGCCGGCCACCGTGACGTTGCTGTCCACGCTGACCGTGGTGGTCGGGCCCACCGCGGCCAGGACCTGCTGGGCCGCCTGCTGCGGGGTCAGGGCGGGGGTAGCGGGCGGCGGGACCGAGCCGTGGGCGGGCAGCGCGTACTGCGTGACCGTGTTCGCCGTGCTCTGCCACAGCCACGCGGTGTTGCCGTCAGCGATCACGTCGGTCTCGCTCAGCTGCTGGGGCACGGCCAGCCGGAAGTGCCGCGGCCCGGCGTACCACACGCTGACCGTGTGCGACCCGGTGAGCAGGGACGCGATCGAGGTGGGGCTGTCGGTGCCGGGCAGGCTGGGCAGGCCAAGCGAGGTGGTCTCCACCACGGTCCCGGTCAGCGGCGGCGTGGTCGAGTCCGCGACCTGGGCCAGCAGCTGCGCCGGGGTGCGCGGCGCCAGCCCGGGTGCGGCCTGGGCGACGGAGATCAGCGACCCGGCCAGCACGCCGCCGGTGATGATGAGCGCGCCGGCGGGGACGGCCCACCTGGCCCGCCTGGACAGCTTCGGTATTGCGACCATGACACCTCACCCGCTTTCGAAGCGTACCGGATGGACTCCATGCGGCTGTGTACTCGATACTGCCGCTCGGTCGCTGTGAGCACCCTGAGACGCCCGCGCGGCGGACCGCGCTGGTAGGCCAGACTGGGAGCATGCGGGTGCTCGTGGTGGAAGACGAGCGGCGGCTCGCGTCAGCCGTACGCCGCGGCCTGACCGCCGAGGGGTTCGTCGTCGACGTCGCCTACAACGGCGTGGACGGCCTGCACCAGGCCCGGGAGGGCGGCTACGACGCGGTGGTCCTCGACCTGATGCTGCCCGGGCTGTCCGGCTACAAGGTGTGCGAGCGGCTGCGCGCCGAGCGCAACTGGGTGCCGGTGCTGATCCTGTCGGCCAAGGACGGCGAGTACGACCAGGCCGACGGGCTCGACCTCGGCGCCGACGACTACATGACCAAGCCGTTCTCCTACGTGGTGCTGGCGGCCCGGCTGCGCGCGCTGCTGCGCCGGGGCGCCCGGCCGCGGCCCGCGGTGCTGACCGCGGGCGACCTGTGCCTGGATCCGGCCGCCCGCACTGTGCGCCGGGGCGACACGGGCATTGACCTGACGGCCAAGGAGTTCGCCCTGCTGGAATACCTGATGCGGCGCGCGGGGCAGGCCGTGCCGAAGGCTGAGCTGCTCGAGCACGTCTGGGACGCTGATTCGGTCGCCGACTTCAACGTGGTCGAGGTCTACGCGGGGTACGTGCGGCGCAAGATCGACGTCCCGTTCGGCCGTCAGGCCCTGCAGACCGTGCGCGGGGCGGGCTACCGGCTCGCGGCCGACGGCGGCTGACCGTGGCCCGGCGGTGGCTGTCACGCTGGTGGCTGGCGCGCTGGTGGAGACGGCGCAGCCTGCGGGCCCGGCTGACCCTGATCACGTCGGCCGGGCTGGCCCTGGCCCTGGCCGCCGCCGCGGTGCTCCTGGTCAATGCGCTGCGGCTGTCCCTGATCCGGGGGCTGGACGACTCGGCCCGGCAGGGAGCGGTGGAGGTCGCGGCGCTGATCGACCAAGACCGGCTGCCCGACCCGGTGCCCGTCGGGTCCGGCACGATCACCATCCAGGTCCTGGACGCCCAGGGCCGGATCACCGACGTGTCGCCGGGCGCGGACCGGCTGGTGCCGCTGCTCACGCCGGCGCAGGCCCAGGCGGCGGCGCGGACCGGCCAGGGCCGCATGCTGGCCGGGCCGCCGCGGGGCATACCGTCGCTGCTGCGGGTGGTGGCGGTCCCCGCGGACGGCGGCCAGGTGGTGGTGGCCGCGGTCTCCTTCGCCCAGGCCGGCGACAGCATCGCCGCGGTGGCCCGGGCGCTGCTGATCTTCATGCCGCTGCTGTTCGGCCTGCTGGTCCTGGTCACCTGGCTGGTCACCGGGTACACGCTGCGGCCGATCGCCGAGCTGCGCCGCGGCGCCGCCGAGGTGACGCAGACCGGGATCCCGCGGGACCTGCCGGTACCGCCCGCCCGGGACGAGGTGCGGTCGCTGGCCGTCACGCTGAACGACATGCTCTCCCGGCTGGCCGAGGCGCAGCAGCGCCAGCGCGACCTGGTCTCCGACACCGCGCACGAGCTGCGCAGCCCGATCGCCAGTATCCGCGCCCAGCTCGAGGTGGCCATCGACCACCCGGACGGCCTGGACTGGGCCGAGACGGCACGCGACGTGCACGCCGACACGCTGCGGCTGGCCCGGCTGGCCGAGGACCTGCTGCTGCTGGCCCGGCTGGACGAGCAGCGCATCCGCCGCAGCCCGGTCGACCTGGCCGCGGTGGGCACGTCGGTGGCGGCCCGCTACGGCGCGGCCCGGGTGCCGGTGACGGCCGACGCCCCGGCCCCGGTCATGGTCAGCGGGGATCCGGACGCGCTGCGCCGGCTGGCGGTGAACCTGCTCGACAACGCCGTGCGGCACGCGGCCACCCAGGTCAGCGTGTCGGTGCGGGCGGACGGCGGCGCGGCCACGCTGGAGGTGGCCGACGACGGCCCCGGCATCCCCGCCGCCGACCGCGAACGGGCGTTCGGCCGGTTCTCCCGGCTGGACGACGCGCGGAACCGGGAGGGCGGGGACGGGGCCGACCTGGACGGGGCCGACCTGGATGGGGCTCGGCCTGGATGGGGCTGGCCTGGATGGGGCCGGTCTGGGACTGGCTATCGTGCGGGCCACCGCCGAGGCGCACGGCGGCTCGGTCACGCTGGGGGACGCCGGGCCCGGCCTGCGCGCCACCGTCCGGCTGCCACGACTCGATACGGTGGGATCAGCCACCCGGAAGGCAGCGAAACCATGCGCTTGACGTCCATGACGACCGCAGACGGGGTCTGCGAGCAAGACTTCATCCTCGACGACATTCCCGGCGTGCTGTGGTCGCCAGACGGGGCGACCGGGCCCCGCCCGCTGGTCCTGCTGGGCCACGGCGGCGGCCAGCACAAGCGGGGGCCGGGCACGGTGGCCCGCGCTCACCAGTTCGTGACCAGCTGCGGTTTCGCGGCGGCGGCCATCGACATGCCCGGGTCCGGCGACCGGCCGAGAACTGAGGATGAAGAGCGGTTCTGGGACACGCTGAGGGCGCGCCGGGCGGCAGGCGAGCCGGTCGCGGCGGAGGTCGCCCGCCACTTCGCCGAGCTGGCGGACCGGGTCGTGCCCGAGTGGCAGGCCGTCCTGGACGCGCTGGCCGGGCTGGAGGCGGCCGGGGCGGGCGGGCCGGTCGTGTACTGGGGGGTGTCGCTGGGCACCATGGTCGGCGTGCCGCTGGCCGCGGCCGAGCCGCGGATCCGTGCCGCCGTGTTCGGCCTGGCGGGCCGCGGTTACCGCGATGCCCTGGCTGAGGCGGCGGCGCGGATCCGCATCCCGGTCGAGTTCCTGCTGCAGTGGGACGATGAGCTGATACCGCGCGAAGAAGGCCTGGCCCTGTTCGGCGCGTTCGGCTCGGCCGAGAAGACCCTGCACGCCAACCCCGGCCGGCACCACGACGTCCCGGTGTTCGAGCTGGACAGCTCGACGCGTTTCTTCACCCGGCACCTGGGCCGTTCGGCGGGGCCAACCTAGGCGGGCCAGCTCAGGCGGGCCAGCTCAGGCGGGCCAGCTCAGGCGGGCGGGCCGGCGACGCCGCTCGCGGACAAGCGCGGCGCCGGCGGGCGGTGCGGCTGAGAGTGCCGCCAGGACACGCTCATCAGCGCCCCGCCCAGCGGGGAGTCCGCGACCTGCCACTTCCCGCCGGTCGAGCGCACGATCGAGTCGCCGATGGCCAGCCCCAGGCCGGTGCCCGGGCCGTGCTCAGCGGTGCGGTGGAACCGGTCGAACAGCCGCGGCCGTTCCTCGGCGGGGATCCCGGGCCCGCTGTCCTCCACGGTGAGGCTGACCCGGCTGCCGTGGGCCTGGACGCCGATCCTGACCTGCCCGCCGGGGCCCGCGTAGCGGCAGGCATTGTCCATCAGGACGCCGGCCAGCCGGTCGATCCACTCCGGCGGCGCGCTGATCAGCGCGGGCGCAGTGCCGACGTCTGCGGTGACCGCGGGGCCGACGTCCGCGGTGACCGCGGGGCCGACCGCGCGGAACCGGTCGGCGCACGCCTGGGCCAGCGTGGCCAGGTCGACCGGCTCATCGCCGGGCGGCGGCGGCCGGGCGTCGAACCTGGCCAGCCACAGCATGTCGTCGACCAGCTGGCGCAGCCGCCGGCTTTCGCCCTGGATACGGGTCAGCGCGTCTCGGTACTCGGCCGCCTCCCGCGGGCTGGACAGGGCCACATCGGCTTCGGCCCGGATCACGCTGAGCGGCGTGCGCAGCTCGTGCGAGGCGTCGGCGGTGAACTCCAGCTGGCGGCGGCGTGACTGCTCAACCGGCGCCAGCGCCCGCAGGCCCACCACGAGTGAGCCGAAGAACATCGCGAGCAGGACGAACGGCCCGGCGATGAGCTCGGCGTACAGCAGCAGCCGCTCGGTGTGCGCGTCGCCGGACAGGTTCTGGCCTGCGATCAGCCAGTTGCTCCCCTGGCGCGTCAGCTTCAGCCGGAACGCGCCCGCCGAGCCCAGGCGGGCGGTGACGGCGAGCCCGTCGCGCGGCGGGTGCGGGGTGAGCAGGCCAGCCGGCAGCGCGGGCGCGCCCAGGCTGTGCGCGGTGACCGTCCCAGCCGTGTTGGCGGCCCACACGAAGACCGGCGCCGCGTCGTCGTCCCCGTCGGCGGCGGCGTCGCCCCCGTCGTCGCCCGCGGCCACCGGGCGTGACCCGTCCGGGTCCGCGGGCTGGCTGAGCTCGGCCGGGTCGTGCGCGACCGCCGCCAGGCGCTCGGCCAGGCGCTGATCGTTCTGGCCGGTCAGGTGGCTGGAAACCAGCAGGTTGAGCACGATCACGCCGATGACGTAGACGACGGCGATGACGGCCGTCGCGCCGGCGGCGACCTTGGCGGCCGGGCTCAGTTTCATGATCCGCTTCACGAGGGGATGATCCGGTAGCCGACGCCGCGGACGGTCTCGATCCGCACCCCGGCCCCCGCCAGCTTGGACCGCAGCCGGGCCAGATGTACGTCGATGGTGTTCGAGCCGAACGCGTCGGCCTCGTCGTCCCAGACGTGCTGGGCGATCGAGCGGCGGTCGGCGACGCCGGGCGACCGGCGCATGAGGATCTCCAGGATGCCGAGCTCGATGCCGGTGAGAGCCGGGCGCTGCCCGCACACCGTCACCGCACGGGCCGCCGGGTCGAGCTCCACCTCCCCGATCACCAGCCGCGGCGAGTGGCTGACCGGGGGCCTGCGCTGCAGGGCCCGCAGCCGGGCCAGCAGCTCGCCGAAGTCGAAGGGCTTGACCAGGTAGTCATCGGCGCCCGCGTCCAGGCCAGCGATCCGGTCCGCCGGGGTGTCCCGGGCGGTCAGCATCAGCACCGGCGTGGGCGTGCCGGCCCGGCGCAGCCGGGTCACCAGGTCCAGGCCGGACAGCCGGGGCATCCGCCAGTCCAGCACGGCGACCTCATACTGATAGAACCGCAGGTAGGCCGCCGCGGTCTCGCCGTCAGGAACCAGGTCCACCACGTAACCCTGTTCCCGCAGACCGCGGGCCAGGACCTGCCCCAGGCCTTCGTCATCTTCCGCGACCAGCACCCTCACAGCAGTCGAATCTACCGCCGGGCGGCGCGCGGGCCGGTCACGGTCAGCGCGAGATCCGGCGCCATGCCGGTCGCGGGACCAGGCGCAGCGCGAAGGCCAGGCCGGCCAGCGAGCGCGGGACCCAGACGACGGCGGTGCCGTCCCGGCCGCCCTGGCGGCTGAGGGCCGCGGCGGTGGCCCGGCCGACGGCCTGCGGGGTGGTGGCCAGCGGGGCGGGCGGCATGCCTTCGGTCATCCGGCCGGTGACGAAGCCAGGCCGCACCAGGAGCACGCGGACCCCGGAGCCGTGCAGCCGGTCGGCGAGGCCGCGGGCGAAGGCATCCAGGCCGGCCTTGGCCGAGCCGTACACCGGGTTGGCCTTGCGCGGCCGGACGGCCGCGACCGACGACAGCACGACGATGGTGCCGCGGTGCTGGCCGCGCATCCGGCCCGCGACCGCCAGCAGGGTGCTGACGTGCCCGGTGAAATCGGTCTCGATCATCACCGCGGCCTGCCGGACATCACGCTCGACGTCGTCCTGCGGGATCAGCACCCCCGCCGCCGAGATGACCAGGTCCACGTGGCCCTCGTCGAATATGCCATCCACGAACGCCTGGTGGCTTCCGGTTTCCACGGCGTCGTAAGGGACAGTCCGCACCGTGGCCCGCAGCTCCGTGGCCTGCAGCTCCTTGCCCGCGGCGGCCAGCCGCTGCTCGTCGCGTCCGGCCAGGATGACCTCGGCGGCCGCGGGCAGCCGGAGCGCGGCCACGATGGCCAGGCCGATCTCGCTCGTGCCGCCCAGCAGGAGAACCCGGGGCTGATAGGCGGGATCGTTCGGGAAAAAAGTCATGGAGATCTCCGGGGCGTTCAGGCCTGCAGGCCGGTTACGAACAGCGCCAGCCAGCTCAGCTCGCAGACCAGCATCACGCCGTTGCGGGTGATCAGGTCCTCGACCGGCGCGGCGGTGTGACGGGCGGTCAGGATGGCGAACTGGACCAGGGCGGCGGCTAGTGGGATGGCGCTGACCAGGTGCCAGGGTTTCGCGTTCGTGTGCTCCCCGGCGGCCCACGCCACGTAGGCCCCGATCATGGCCGCGCCGACGACCCACTGAGCGACCAGCAGCGCCCACGGCCGGTAATAGCGCAGCACCGGCCGGTGGCCGAGCGCCGCCGGGCCGAGGCCGGCCAGCTCGGTATAGCGCTTGGCGATGGCCACGCCCAGCGCCCCCAGGCTGCACACGGCCAGGAACCAGCCCGACGGGGGCACGTGCGTGGCCACCGCGCCGCCGAGCACGCGCAGCACGAAGCCGGACGCCACGAAGATGACTTCGATCACCGCTATGTGCTTGAGCACGTAGCTGTACAGGAACGAGAAGGCCAGGTAGGCGGCGACCACCGCGGTCAGCAGCGGGACCGAGACGGCCAGGCCCGCGGCCAGGCCGACCGCGGCGCAGGCCACGCCGATGATCAGCGCGTGCGACGGCGGCAGGTCACCGGCCGCCACCGGGCGGTTCCGCTTGCGCGGATGACGGCGATCGCGCTCGGCGTCGGCGACGTCGTTGATGAAGTAGACCCCGACCGAGGCGAAGCAGAACGCGCCCGCCGCGACCAGGGCGTAAAACGCCCCGTGCGGCCGACCCCAGGTGGCGCCGGCCAGCGGCGCGGCGAAGACGAGCAGGTTCTTCGGCCACTGCCGGGGCCGGGCCGTGCGTACCACCGCGACCAGCCAGCTCGGCTTGCGAGCGTGCCGCGCGGCTTTCCCGCCACCCGGCTGCGCCGTGTCCTCGGTGGCGCTCGCCTCGGCCGTCACCGGGAGTAGACCGAGGTGAAGTCGCGGCTGTAGACCGAGTAGTACCGGTACGCGGTCTGCTGCTGGGTGGGCAGCAGGTTCACCGGCTTCGGGTCCGACGGGTGGCCGTCGGCCTGGTAGTACTCGTACGACATCCAGTACGGGTTGATGTCCAGCTGCAGGGCCTCGACCGCGCCCGCCCGCTGCAGCAGGTTAGCCAGCTCCTGGACGTTGAGCGCCGGCCCGTACACGAAGATGACCCGGCCGTCGGCGGTGACGCCCAGGCCCGAGCGCCACACGTAGTAACCGCCGCCGAGGGTCGCGCCCCAGCTCCCGAGCACGTCCTGGTTGACGGAGGCGGGCACCTGGCCGTGATCGACGATCAGCTTGAGATTCTGGCGGACGCCGGCCACCTGCGAGGTCATCCGCACCTCCTGGCCCCAGCTGCCGATCTTGATCGTGCCGTTGCGGTAGTAGACGACCGACGCGGCTCCGTTGGTCAGGGTGCCCTTGGTGACGCCGTTGAGATAGAAGCCGCCGCCCGCGGAGTCCAGCTCGAACCCGCCGTTGAACGTGGCCAGCAGGCCGGTGCGGCTGCCGGGCGGGATCCAGGCCGGGGATTTCCAGTTACCGGGGCCGGGGTCTTGGACGCCAGGGTGCAGCTGGAAGGTGACCAGCCGCTGGTCCATCGAGACGATCCCCGCCACGTATGAGGTATACACCGACGACGGCCGCAGGAAGGTGCCGAAGATGGCCGGCTCGCCCTTGACCGTCTCCAGCACGCGCCACTGACCCTCGCCCGGCAGCGGCGTCCCGGCCGGCGAGCTCAGCTTCTTGGGGATAATCGGCTTGAAGGCCTTGGTGTGCTTGTACTTCACCGGGCTGGTCTTCGGGACCGCGAGCGAGAAGGACGGCTTGCCGCCCGCCTTGGGCGGGGAGTAGCTGAGCCACTCGCCGAACGTCACCACCGGGCCCAGCTCGTGGTCGCGGGCCCATTCAGCCAGCTTGGAGGACGTCGACCCGCCGTTTGGTGCGGCGAGCGCCTGGCCGATGGAGAACGCGAGCCAGCAGAAGAACACCCCGATCAGGACCAGGATGACGCGCACCGACCGCCGCCGCAGCAGCCTGCGGACCCGGTGCTTGCGGGCCCTGGGGCCACCGGGTCCCCGGGCCCCGCGACGCCAGCCGCGGCCAGGCCCGCGGTGGCCAGGACCGCCGGGTGCCTGCTCGTACGGGTCCTGCTCGCCCTGCTCGTACTGGCCCTGCTCGTACTGGCCCTGCTGGTACGGGTTTGACCCGTCGGGGAGCTGCGCGGTCTCGGGGTCGTAGGGCGAGGTGGACGGCTCGCTTGGCCGACGGGCTCGGCGGGACGCCGGTCGTAGCACTCGCCTACCTCCTCGTCGCCTGCGTCTTCCTCGCAGAAGGTCTACCGACTCAAGATGAAGGAATCGTTACAATGCCCGGCCTACCCCTCGAACTGAGCGCGCTACCCCCCTGGCATCAGGAGACTCACTGATTTTCGCTTACGGGCACGACAAACTTGGGGCAATCGGTGCAATCTTATCGGGATCCCTGACCGGCGACCTACCAACGGCCCCACGGGAGCAGGGCAGTAACGGCCACCGCGGCGAACAGCAGGGTCAGGTACGCGATGGAGAGGTGAAACAAGCGCATCGGCGCCGCCGGGGAGCCCACGGCCGCCTGGGTACCTCCGGCGGCGGCAGTGCCAGCGGCATCACCGGGACCTGCTGCCTCACCGGGGCCTGCGGCGTCACCGGGGCCTGCGGGGACGCTGGCGGCCCGGACCCGGGTGTCCAGCCCGTGTGCTTCGGCCAGGAACCAGGCGCCCAGCGTGATAGCGAAAATGCCGTAGATCCAGCCGGCGAAGGGGATCAGGGCCAGCGTGGCCGCGACCATCGCGTAGGAGTACCAGAGGATCTTGCGCGCGACCTCGGCAGCCGAGGCCACCACCGGCAGCATCGGCACGCCGGCGGCGGCGTAGTCCTTGCGGAACTTCATGGCCAGCGCCCAGAAATGCGGCGGGGTCCACAGGAAGATGACCGCGAACAGCACGACGGCGGGCAGGGCCACGGTGCCGGTGACCGCGGCCCAGCCGACCAGGACCGGGAAGCAGCCCGCCGCGCCGCCGATCACGATGTTCGACGGACTGCGGCGCTTGAGCAGCAGCGTGTACACGAAGACGTAGAACAAGATGGCCGCGTCGGCTAGCGAGGCCGCCAGCCAGTTGGCCATCAGGCCCAGCAGGAGGGTGGCGCCGGCCCCCAGCGCGATCCCCCAGGCCAGCGCCTCCCAGGGCCTGATCGTGCCCTGACCGTTGACGACCAGAGGACGGCGCGAGGTGCGCTTCATCACCGCGTCGATGTCGCGGTCGATATAGCAGTTGATCGTGTTGGCGCTGCCCGCGGCGAGCGTCCCGCCGACCAGCGTGACCAGGATCAGCTGCAGCGAGGGCAGGCCGTGCCGGGCCAGGAGCATGGCCGGGACCGTGGTGACCAGGAGCAGCTCGATGATGCGCGGCTTGGTCAGGGCGACCAGCCCGCGCAGCACTGTCCCGGCCGGGCGGCGTGGAGGGGTCCCGCCCGGCCCGTGGCCGAGGGTGCGCGGCCGGCCTGCGGGAAACGCCGTGGTGGATGTCGTCACTCGCCGGCCTCAGGCTCCTGCTGCTCCGGGGGGAGGGCCCCCGCGACCCTCCCGGGATCCCGCGTCGGGCGTTCGGCTGCCCGGCGTCCGGCGGCCGGGGTGCCGCCGGCGGAATCAGCGATCAGACCGTGCACTCCGGGTCCCCTTTCGCCTTGCCGTCTTAACACGCTGGCCGTCTTAACACGCTGCCGTTTAACCCGCCGCCGTCTTGAAAACACGCTGCCGTCTTAACACGCTACTACAGAGCGTAGAACAGAGACCAGAACAGCAGCGCCATCAGGGTCGGGTAACTCCAGACGATCGAGAAGGCACTCAGCGAGGCCCGGAACCGCGGCACGACGTGGGCCTCAGTGTACGTGGGGGGCTGTTCCGGTGCGCGGTGAGGGCTGCCAGCTCGCGGACCACCGACCGGCTCGTAGAATCATTGACCGGCTCGTGGAATCACTGACCGGCTCGTGCAGCCTTGACTGATTCGTGGACCTTGACTGATATGGGACAGCAGACGTGGGCGGGCGCGGCCCGCGAGGTGTGGCGGACGGCAGCCCGGCACAAGATCGCCTCCGGCTTGGTGGCGCTGTGCGTCGCGGCATCGCTGATTGCCCTCGCCTGGGCCGGTTCGGGATCGGCCGGGGCGGCCGGCGGGCCGGCCAAGGCGGCCGCCGACCCGCCCGCGCCGGCCTTCAGCGTCGCCGCCCTCGGGCATTCCGGGCAGCACGTGGCGCTGAGCGACTACGCCGGCCAGCCGCTCATCGTGAACTTCTTCGCGTCCTGGTGCGCCCCGTGCAAGCAGGAGACCCCGCTGCTGGCCAAGTTCTACCAGGCCGAGCACGGCAAGGTGGCACTGGTGGGGCTGGACGAGAACGACCCGCAGGGCAGCGCCCTGGCCTTCACCCGCGCCGAGGGCGTCGGCTATCCGGTGGGGTTCGATCCCGAGGTCATCGCGGCGTCCGCCTACGGCGTCGCCGGGCTGCCGCAGACCTTTTTCCTCAATGCCCAGCACCGCATCGTGGACCGCGTGTTCGGCGCGGTAACGCAGGCCGAGATGAACCGGGGCATGGCGCTCGCCACCGGAGCGCACGCCCCCGCCGGGTAGGTCAGGAAGCGGTCTTCCGTGACCTGGCGGCTACGCCGGCCACCCCGGTCAGGCCGTAGACCGCGCCCCCGTGCCACAGGCCGCTCAGTACTCCGTCTATGACGCCGCCGCCGGTGACCACGGACAGCACAAGCGCGATGGCGGCGCACGCGATCGCGGGCATGACGGCGAAGCGCCACGGGTTGCTCCGCGCCCAGCGGATCGCGCGGCTCGGCCGGGCCCGCCACAGGGCGCCGGCCGCGGCGACGACGAAGAACGCCACCGCGCCCAGGGCCAGCGACCCGCTGAGACCGCTGAGCCCGAAGCCGGACAGGCCGGAGCCGATGACATGCAGCGCGAAGTCGCCGGCCGCGACCACTCCGCCGGTCGCCACGGCGGCGCCCCACGGCGCGCCGGACATGGCCGCGCTGGAGACCGACATCTCCTCGCGGCGGGAAAGGTCTTGATCACTGTGGGTCGGTGCGGACATCCGAATCCCTGCCCCTCGAGCACCCCGGGCGATAATCACGTCATATCGCGTCTTGCCCGCAGGCTACCACGACCTCCCGGTGACCCGCGCGCGCCGCGCGGAGAATCGGTCAGATCGGGATGAAATTATCATCTTGCGCCAAGCCGCCCAGCGGAACCCGCCGCGACGTTACCCTGGTCTGGTCGAGGGCGAGGGAGATGCGCGAGAACGAAGGTGACAGCGGTGACGGATGGCCGCGACCGCACATTGACCCGCGCGAGGGCGGTAGCCCGTGGCCGCAGCGTGACGCTGACTTCGACCCGCGAGACGGCGGCGGGCCCCGGCCGCGCGGTTCCCGGCGCCACGGGCACACCGCCCTCTACCTGGCCGTGGCCGTGCTCGCGGCCGGTGTCGGCGCCGGGCTGACGGCGGCCTTCACAGGTCACGGCACCAGGTCGTCGGCCGGCATCTCGGCCGGCGACGTCCCGTCGCCGCACGACTCGGCGGGAGGCGGCTCGCCCCTCGATCAGGCGGCGGTCAAGGGGAAGGTCGAGCCGGGCCTGGTGGACATCACCGCCGCGCTCAAGTACCAGCGCGAGACGGCCAAGGGCACCGGGATGCTCATGTCCGCTTCGGGCCTCGTGCTGACCAACAATCACGTGATCGACGGGGCCACCGAGGTGAGGGCGTCCTTGGCCGCCTTCGGAGGCCGGACCTACCCAGCCCGGGTCCTCGGCTACGACCGAGAAGCTGATGTCGCGCTGCTCCAGCTCACCGGCGCGCCGAACTGGGCCACGGTCAGCTTCGGCGACTCATCGCAGGTCAGTGTCGGCACACCGGTACTGGCCCTCGGCGACGCCCAGGGGCGGGGAGGCATAACGCCCGCCGCGGGCAACATCAGCGGGCTGGACCGCTCCATCCGGGCCAGCGACGAGGGGGCGGGCACCACCGAAGACCTGAACCACATGCTGCAGATCAACGCCGAGATACAGCAGGGCGACTCGGGCGGTGCGCTGGCGGACAGCGCGGGCCAGGTGATCGGGATGGTCACCGCCGCGCACTCTGGCTCCGGCGGGCAGCCGGGCGGCACGACGGGCTTCGCCATCCCGATCGACACCGCCCTGATCATCGCCCGGCAGATTGCCGTCGGGCAGGCCAGTTCTGCGGTGTCCATCGGACTGCCAGGCTTCCTCGGCGTGGACGTGGCGCAGAGCAACAGCGCGAACCCGCGGCAGCAGGGCGCGGATTCGCGGCAGCCCAGGGTGCGCCAGGCCGGGGCGGCGTGCGTGGTCGCCGGCCAGGAGCCGGGCGTGCCGGCCAAGATCGCGCCCGCCGGCACGGGCGCGCTCATCATGGGCGTCTTGTGCGGCAGCGCGGCGCAGTCAAAGGGCCTGGTGCCCGGCGACGTGATCACGTCCGTCAACGGCCAGCCCGTCACCACGGCCGGCGCGCTGACCGCCATCACGGCCAGGTACCACCCGGGTGCCATGGTGTCGGTCGGCTGGCGGGCCACCAACGGCTCCCGGCACACCACGTCGATCACGCTCGGGGCCGGGCCGGCGAGGTTAGCGCCGCGGCTGCCCGGTAAGGCGCCCAGCCAGGAGCGCAGGCGGGCCTCGCACTCGGCGATCGCTCCGGTCTCGACGTACTCCCCCGCAGTGTGCGCCAGCTCCGGCAGGCCCGGGCCGTAGTTGACCGCCGGGATGCCGAGCGCAGCGAACCGGGCCACGTCGGTCCAGCCGAGCTTGGCGCGCGGGGGCCCCAGTCCCGCGCCGGCCACAGCCACGAAGGCGGCCGCGGCCGGGTGCTCCAGCCCGGGCCGTGCGCTCTCGGCGAGATCGACGATCGTGACCGGCCAGGCTGAGAACAGCGACCGGACGAACTCCGCCGCCTGCGGCCCGTCGCGATCCGGGGCGAACCGGTAGTTGACCGTCACCACACACTCGTCGGGGACGACGTTCCCGGCGACGCCGCCGCGGATGGCGACGGCGTTCAGGCCCTCGTGATAGCGCAGCCCGTCGACCTCGGGCTCTCGCGGCGTGTAGCCGCGGAGCACGGCCAGGATGTCAACGGCCTCGTGGATCGCGTTACGGCCCATCCAGGCGCGCGCGGTGTGCGCCCTGCTCCCGGCGGCGGTCACCTCGGCCCGAAGGGTGCCCTGGCACCCGCCCTCGATCTGGCCCTCGCTCGGCTCCATCAGGACCGCGAAGTCGCCGGCCAGCAGGTCCGGACGGGTACGGCTCAGCCGCAGCAGCCCGTTGCGCTCGGCCTCGACCTCCTCGGACTCGTAGAAGACGTAGGTGACGTCCCGGCTCGGCGCGGGGACGTGCGCGGCCAGCCGGAGCTGGACCGCGACCCCTGACTTCATGTCGGACGTGCCGCAGCCATACAGCCGGGATCCCTCGGCGCGGGCGGGAAGGTTGCCGGCGATCGGCACCGTGTCGATATGCCCGGCCAGGATCACCCGTTCGGGCCGCCCGAGCTCGGTCCGGGCCACGATGGTGTCGCCGTCCCGGCTGACGGCCAGATGCCCGAGCGGCCGCAGCGCGCGCTCGATGGCGTCAGCCAGCGGTCCCTCCCCGCCGCTGACCGAGGGAACATCCACGAGCCGCGCGGTCAGCGCCGCCCCGTCCAGGCCGAGATCGAGGTCCACCCGGCCAGCATAGGGACCCGGCCGGGGGGCTGGTCGCGGCTCAGGTGGTAACAGGACAGGATCGGCGCTTGCGCTTATGGTGCAGGCCGCCGAGACTTGAGCAGGTACGAAGCGGGATTCGGCGCAGAGTTCCCTTCTTGCGTCCATATCCGGTCCATCCGCCGAGCACCGCAGCTAGGAGTCGAACTCCCGTGGCCCTCGTGACGCCGTTGCGTCCCGTCCCGTCCTCGCACCCCGAAACTCCCCTCGCCGATCCCCTGCCTGTTTCGGCCACGCTGGCCGCCAACGAGACGATGGAGGCGCGGCGCCGTCGCGGCGAGCCCGTGCTGCCCATGGCGTTCGGCGAGGCGGGGCTCCCCGTGCACCCGCTGCTGCGCGCGGCGCTGGCCGCAGCCGCGGGCTGCGCGTCCTACGGCCCGGTAGCGGGCCGCGCCCGCCTCCGGGAGGCCGCGGCGGGATACTGGACCCGGCGCGGGCTGCCCACCGGGCCCGAGGCCGTGGTCGCCGGGCCGGGCAGCAAGGCGCTGCTGTTCGCCCTCATGGCGGCGATCGGCGGCGACGTCGCGGTGACCCGGCCCAGCTGGGTCAGCTACAGCGCGCAGGCCAGCCTGGCCGGCCGCAGCGCGCATTTCGTGCCCGGCTCGGGCGGCGTACCCCACGCGGCCAAGCTGGCCCGGGCCGTCGCAGTAGCCCGGGCCGCGGGCCGCCCGATCCGTTCGGTCATCGTCACGCTGCCGGACAACCCGACCGGTACCTTGGCGCCGGGCGCGGCCGTCCGCGCGCTGTGCGCGGTCGCCGAACGGCACGACCTGATCATCATCTCCGATGAGATCTACTCGGATCTGGTCCACGACCAGACGACCGACCGCGTCAGTCCTGCCTCTTATAGTGCCGAACGGACCGTGGTAACCAGCGGCGTGAGTAAGAATCTCGCCCTCGGCGGATGGCGCCTCGGCGTAGCCAGGCTGCCCGACGGCCGGCTCGGCCGTGAGCTCAGGGCCCGGGTGCTCGGGATCGGCAGCGAGATCTGGTCGGCGCCGGCTGGCCCGGTGCAGGAGGCCGCCGCGCTCGCCTTCAGCGAGCCGGCCCCGCTGGTGGAGCGGATCGCGCTCAGCGGCCGGCTGCACGCCCGAGTGGCCCGGGCGGTCGCGCAGCGATTCGCCGCGGCCGGCGCGTTCGTACCGGCGCCCCAGGCCGCGTTCTACGTCTACCCCGACTTCACCCCGGTGGCGGACGTGCTGCGGCGACGGCACGGTGTGACCAGCGACGAAGGCCTGGCCGGGCTGCTGCTGGAGCGGTACGGCCTGGGCGTGCTGCCGGGCAGCGTGTTCGGCGACGAGAGCTGGCGGCTGCGGCTGCGGGTAGCGACCGGGATGCTCTACGGCGAAAGCGACGAGCAGCGCGAGGCCGCGCTGGCCTCGGCCGACCCGTGCGCACTGCCCTGGATCGCCGCGTCCCTGGACCGGCTCACGGAGATCCTGGCCGACCTCACCGGATGAGGCCGCCCGGGTCCACCGGCAGCAGGTCGGGGCGCTTGGGATCCAGGCGGTCGCTCTCGGCGCTGGCCAGCCTCCTGCGCACCCAGGGCATCGCGAACTGCCTGGCCCAGCGGGCGTCCTGGCGGCGCGCGGCCAGCCAGACGGCGCGGCCCGCCGGATAGCCCCGCGATGACGCCGGCGGCGACGCCAGGCCGTCCCCGGCCGTCCCGGGCACAGCAACAAGGACGCCGAGCACCTCGCTGGTGCGCTGGGCCACCCGGCGATGTCCCTCGGAGCTGAGGTGCAGCCGGTCCGGGCTCCAGGCTCGAGGGTCCTGCAGGGCCCGCATCGACCACAGGTCCACCAGATCGCAGCCATGGTGGTCGGCGATCGCACGCAGGTGCATGTCATAAGTGGCGATCCGGCCCCGCAGCAGCCGGATCACCGGGAACATGCGCGGGTCGAAGCCGGTGAAGATCAGTACCTGACAGCCCGCCGCCTGCAAGGTGACCACGGCACGCTCGAACCGGCAAGCGAGTGCGTCGACGTCGGCCCCGCGCAGGATGTCATTGCCGCCTGCGGCCAGGCTCACGAGGTCCGGGGCCATCTCGGCGGCGCGCGGCACCTGCTCGGCGATGACCTGACCGAGCAGCTTGCCTGAGATGGCCAGGTTCGCGTACCCGAAACCGGCGGCCTGCCCGGCCAGGACTGCGGCCACGCGGTCGGCCCAGCCTCGGTACCCGCCGCTGGGGTAAGGGTCGTTCAGCCCTTCGGTGAAGCTGTCGCCCAGAGCGACGAAGGAGCCGATCGGGGCACCAGGGTCGCGTTGGGTCATCCTGCTTATGATGCCATCCGGGCCGCGGTCCCTGGCCTTCGGACCGTATCAGGACGGGCGTGGGCTGCTCCGTCACGGCAGGAGGGGAGAGTCATTCCCCTGCGCCGGCGAACCCGGCACGGTTTGGCCTGGTGGCGTGCCCGCATCCTGCCGCACGCCCGCCCGGAGGTGGGCCATGAAAGGCGAGTCGACCATTCCGACCATTCCTGTTCGCATTCAGGCCGCGGCGTACGCTGCGGTTGGGCGCGGACCGGCGGTGGCCCCCGATTTCGGCGACGCTGCTCCGCCCTACCGCGTGGCGCCTGACGTGGCCGCTGGCCCGGCCGCGCCGCCGGTCAGCGCGGCCCCGATGCGGTCGCTGGACATCCGCGCCCTGCAGCATCCGGCCGAGGACTCACGCCTGCTGCTCGCCCTGTCGGCGTCCGCGGTGGTGTTCGGGTTCGCGGCGATGGCGGCCTACGCGAGCCTGGGCTGGGCGGTCCTGGTGGAGTATGCCGCGTATATCGCCGCCTTCGGTGTCGCGGTCTGGGTGTCCCTGCAGATCTACCGGTCTCGCCTGCTGGGCGGGGCGGTACGTGTCACCGAGACCACGCTGCCGGAACTGCAGTCGGTCCTCGACGAGGTCCGCACCCGGTTGAACTACCACAAGCCGGTCGACGTCTACGTCATGGACAAGGTCGACGGCGGCTCCAGCATGACCAGCTACCTGGGTACCAGGCTGATCAGGATCGAGGGCGGGCTGGCGGCCGACCTGCTCGGCGACGATCATCGCGCCGAGCTCAGGTTCATGATCGGGCGGCATATCGGCCAGCTCAAGGCCAGGCACCAGCGGCTGCTGCCGATCATGCTCGCCATCTCGGTGGTCCACTCGGTGAAGTTCCTGCAACTCTTCCTCGCTCCTTACTACCGGGCCACGGCGAAGTCCGGTGACCAGATCGCCGCGGCCTGCAGCGGGGACATCCAGGCGACCGCCGGGATGATGAACCGGCTGCTCGTCGGCAAGGAACTCGGCCCGCGACTGGTCGTCAAGGGTGTCCTCGATCAGGCGGCCATCGTCAAGCGCCGGTGGCTGCCGCGCCTGGCGCAGCTGTTCCAGGGCGAGCCGCATGCCACCAACCGCTACCTGAACCTGCTGGCGTTCTTCGCGCGGGTCGCCCCGGAAGAGATCGGCCGGTGGCGGGCGTCGCTCGACGAGGACACGGCGAGCCGGCTGACCGCGGCGATCAACGCGTCCGCGCACAAGCGGGCGCCGCGGCGCCGGATGAGCCCGGTGGCCCTGCTGGTGGCGACGCTGATCACCGGCGGACTGCTCGCGCTCAGCGGCTGGGGTATCTTCAGCGTGGCCCAGGCCGCCCAGGTGGCGGCCGGGCCGTCCGGTGCGGCGAACACGCAGGCCGGAGGCCAGGCCGAGGCCGGCTCGCAGCAGCCAGGAGGCGGGACTGGCTCGCCGGCGGCGAACGACGCTAGCTCGCAGCCCGCGGCCGGTGCTAGCTCGCAGCCGGGCGGTGGGACTGACTCGGCGCAGCCCGCCAGCGGGATAACGGCGACCCTGGCGGCCTACTTCAATGCGATCAACGCGCGGAACTACCAGGTGGCCTGGTCCGAGCTCTCCGCAGCGAACCAGGCCGCCAACCCGTTCCCGCAGTTCGCCGCCGGGGAATCCAGCACCACCATCCAGAACGTCTACCTGCACGGCATCGCGGCCGGCTCCCAGCCTGGGACCTATGTCGCCGAGATAACCTTCCGCAGCCACCAGGATCCGAGCCAGGCCCCCAACTACAGCGACTCCTGCGACGACTGGACGCTGGACTACACCATGATCCAGGGCTCGGGCCGGTGGCTCATCGACAGCGCCGACGCCGCTCCGGGCGTTCCCGAATACCAGAGCTGCGGATGAGATCAACCGCGACCGCCCCCGGCCACCGGCGGACGCTATTGAGCTGCGGCGATGCGGGATGCTGGCACGGTGACGGTCAACGGGGAGGCGGTGCTGGCCGGCTCCGGGCCGGGTCGGCGGCCCGGAGCGGCCGCCGACCGCCAGGGGGCCGCGCCGAGAACCGTCACGCCCAGCAGTATCAGCAGCGGCGCCGTCTCCGGATCGGTGCTGAGGCCCGACCAGAGCCCGCCGAGGCCCTGACCGGTCACCCAGAAGGCGAGCGACAGGACGATACCGCCGAGGACGGCCGCCCGCCTGATGCGCGGGCCCGCCAGCACCCCGAGGCCGATGGCGGCCTGCAGGACCACCAGGTCCAGGACGAGCGAGACGCCCTCCCAGGGCGCCCACGCGGCCAGGTGGTTGTCCAGGCCAGCCAGCCATCCCGGTGCCCCTGAGGCGTTCATGCTCAGGGCCATGCTGAGGGACGCATTGGTGTCACTTCCCGGAAGCAGCTGAAGCAAGGCCCCGCCGAGCCAGACGGCAGCCCAGGCCGCGGTCGCCCACCGCGCCGGGCGCTGGCCGGCCGGGCGGCCGTCCCGCCGCGGCCACACCGTCACGGCCACCACCGCGTACATCAGCGCCGACCCGGGTGCCCCGGTCAGCAGGCTGGCCCCACCGCCGAACAGGCCGCCCAGGCCCTCGCCCAGGTACCAGACGGACAGCGCCCACCCGACCGAGGCCGCCAGCGCCCAGCGGGCGGTCCGCCCGTACAGCAGGGCGGCGCCCAGCGCCAGCTCGATCAGGCCGAAGACGATGTCCGCGGCGGCCGGGGAATGCGCGATGATGCTGGCCGCCTCGTGCACCGGCCAGGAGATGAACCCCGGCTGACCCTGCCCGGCGGGCGCGATCACCTGCCGGGCGAACGCGGACGTCAGCAAGGCCGGCTGGAATTTCAGGGCGCCGTCGAGGAGCCATAGCAGCCCCAGCGTGATCTGCACTCCCCGCCGGGTCACCCGGGGACTGTCGTTCCTCATGAGTTCTCTCCGGCCTGGGCGGGCTGGGCCAGGGCCGCCGCGTACGCGGGCCAGTACTGGCCCGCCGGAGGTCCGCCCCGGCACGCTCCGTCGCTGGCGCCGGGATTCTTGATCCACAGGTAGGCGTCGATGCCGGCCGGTCCGGGGTTGAGCCTGGGGGCCGGCCCGAGCGCGCGGCCCGGAGGATTGCACCACTGCGGCGTATCCGGACCGGTGTACGGGCCGCGGCCGTTGCGGCTGGTGTCGATGACCGCCCCGACCGTGCCGCCCAGGGCGTGCTCCAGCTGCTGGCTCCAGGCCACCACGTCCGCGGTCCAGCCGAAGTTCGATACGTTGGCCGAGAATCCGCGGCCGTCGCGCAGGCCGGCCGCCACCAGGGGTCCGGCCAGCTGGGCCGGGTCGGCGAACATGCCGGGGTTGCCGGCATCCAGGTAGACCTGGGCGTGCGGCAGCCGGCCCAGCTCCTTCATCGCGTACCGCAGCAGCTGGTAGCGCTCGGCGCTGACGGCCGGGCTCAGGCAGCCCCGGACGATGTCCGGCAGCCCGTCAGGTTCGACGATGACGATGTCGTGGCCGGCGCCGATCGCCCCGGCCAGCTGGTCGATCCACTTCTCGTAGCCCGCCGCGCTGAGGCCGGGCACGGCGGACAGCTTGCCGCAGGAGTCGCGCCCGGGAAGGTTATAGGCGACGATGACCGGGATGGCGTGCGCCTGGCCGGCGGCCGCGGTGACGGTCCCGACCATGGCGATATCACCGGGCTGCCCCGCGGCCCAGACACCCGAAGGCGTCTGGGAGATCGTCTTCAGCTCCGCGGCCAGCGCGTGATCGCCACCGGACTCCAGGCCCGCGGCGGGGGCGTAGAGCGGGTTGGCCGAATAGGCGTAGAGCCCGGTGGTGGCGGTTGACGCCGTGCCGCAGGCCACCGCCGTGACCAGTGCCGCCGCGGCCGTGCTGGCCAGGGCCAGCCCGCGCCAGGTCGCCCGGCGGGGCCTGAGGGCCGACCTCACGGGACCTGCACCCAGTAGCCCGCCGACGGGACGCCCTTGCTGTTGGCCGCGAAGAGCATGTAGTAGCTGGGCGGCAGGAGGTTGGCGTCCGACGGCAGCGTTATCTTGAGCTCGCCGGGGCCGGCCTGGGTGAAGCTGACCGCGACCGATCGCTCGTTGACGTCGGTCACGTGGGTGGGGTTGTCCGGCCGCATCAGCCGCAGCTCCTTGATGCTGGCGGCCTGCGACACCTTGATCAGGTAGCTGTGCGACAGCTGCATGACCTTGGGCGCGGAGGCGATGGCCGGGCGGGCGCCCTGGAACATGTAGGGCGGGTAGTAGACGTCGATCTCCTGGTTGAAGGTCTGCGGCTGGGTGTCCTGCGTGTTGCCGTACAGGGGGTTGCCGCCGAGCGTGAGCACGCTGCCGTTGGGGAGCAGAAGCCCGCCGGAGTGGTAGTCCCGGCCGGTGATGGAGTCTGCGGCCCAGGAGAACGAGTTGCTGGCCGTGTCGTAGATCCGGGTGTCGCGGTTGTCGCTCCCCCGCATGCCGCGGTAATACTGTGACCCGCCGGTCACCAGCACGTTGTCGTCCGGCAGCAGCACGGTGATGGGGTACCGGGTGGGCTCGGCCAGGTTCGGTCCGCGCACCCACGTCGGGTTTGGGGCGGCCACGTCGATCAGCGCGGTCCGGGCGGTGGAGGAATCCGACTGGCCGACCCCGCCGCCGCCGAGAACCATGATCTTCTGATTCTGGGCGGGCGGCAGCAGGACCGAGGCGCTGGTCTCCAGATCCTGCGGATCGGGTATACCCGGCACCGGAGTGAACGCGTTGGTCTTGGTGTTCCAGAATCCGGGCGTGCGCCAGGCCGCGGTGGCCGGGCCGTAGCCGGAGTTGGAGCCGGTGAAGAACAGCTGCCCGCTCTGGGTCAGGAACGTCGCCGGGTAGGTCGGGAATCCGCGGACCGGGCCCTGCGCCCACGTCTTGGTGCTGGGGTCGAACATCTCGCTGTTCATCGTGACCTGGCCCGCGCCGTTGAGCCCGGAGATGGCCATGTCCATGCCGTTGCCCATCTCGGCCATGGTCGGGTACCAGCGGGCGTAGTTCATCGAGTTGACCTTTTCGTACCGCAGGGTCTTGACGTCGAAGATGTAGGCGTCCTTGGTGCCCTGGAAGTCCTGCTGCTGCAGTGTCATCGGCGTGCCGATGCCGTACAGCAGGTGGCCCGCCTGAAGTCCGACCAGGCCTTGCACCTGGTACTGCTGGTCCGTGGTGATCAGCGAGCCCTTGCCCTTGGCCACCGCGTTGACCCAGACGTTCTGCTGGCTGGCCACGACGGTCGGCTGGGCGCCGCCGGTGCCGGGCCGCTTGGTCGCCCGCGGCATCGAGATCGCGGTCGCGGAGGCGAACTTCACGCCGCTCGGGGCGGTGAAGATGGTTCCCTTCGGCAGCGTCCAGGCCTGGTCGGGGTTGTTGTTCATGACCGTCATGCTGCCGGCCGCATAGGTCGGGTCGAGGTTCTCGTACTGGGCCGTCCCCCCGGCCACCAGGATGTTCCCGTCCGGCAGCTCGATATGGCCGGCGCAGAACAGGTCCCAGGGGGTGGGGATGAGCTGCTCGTGCATGGTCACCGGATCGAGCAGCAGCGTCTTGAACGTGCCGGCGTCGAAATACGACTGATTGTTCCCTGACCCGGCCATGATGAGGACGTCGCCGTTATTGAGCAGCGTCGAATGAATGCCGTTGACACGGAACTCGGCCGGGATATTCAGCTTGGTCCAGAGCCCGTACTTGGCTTCGTACGCCGGCCGGGTGATCTGGTACTGGTGATAATAGGCGGCGGCGGTGGCCCCGACCGTGGGTACGTTGACGCTCAGCACGCCGCCTACCGTCAGCACCGCGAGGCCAATGCCGATGAGGCGGCGCACCGGCCGTTTGCGGCCGGCCATCCTGAGGTGGCCCCGAAGGCTCCGGGTAGAAGAACGTTTCAGCACGGCGATTTCCTGTCTTAGCTAGGGCGTGCGGCTTGGGTGCGGGCGCGGTCAAACCGCCAGATCGCGATGGGAGCCAGGCACACCCCGAGGATGATGCCGGTCCAGGCCAGCATCATGGGATAAGGCCGGTCCTGGATCACCGCCATGGCGATCAGGACACTCGGCACGACCGCCCACATCAGTGAGTACCGGAAACTCCACAGCCGGTCGGGGCTCACCGAGGGTCCCTTGGCGGTGACGTTGAATGACATCTTGCGCCGGAGCAGGACCTTGATCAGGCTGCGGGCGTAGATCGGGGCGGTGAGCGCCGACACGGCCATCCCGGACAGGCCCGAGGATCCGGCCGGTTCGTGCGGGCTGACGTTGTGCCGCCGCATGAACCGGTACAGCAGGAACTGCATGGCCGCGATGTCGACGTAGTAGGTGAGCCACCAGCCGCCATCAGTGCGCAAACTGGTGATGCCGAAGCCGAGGTAGCAGGCGCTGATCCCGATGCCCAGAATCCATCCGATGGCGACCGACGGATAGTAGGTCAGCATCAGGAAGTAGTGCAGCATCGCACCCGGCCGCAGCTTGAAGCCCACCCGCCAGACCTGACGCATGATGGCATCGAACGTGCCCGCCGACCAGCGGGTCTGCTGCCCGAAGAACTCGGTCCAGGAACTCGGACCTTCGCCCACCGCGACCAGATCCGGGGTATAGACCGACCGCCAGGCCCGGCCGGTCGCCTCGTTCTTGCTGGCGTGAATGCGCAGGCTGGTGGCCATGTCTTCGGTGATGGATTCGACGTACCCTTTCCTGATGGCGCTGGTCCTGATGGCCGCGTTCGTGCCGACCAGCATGGCGCAGCCCCGGCGATTGCCGGCCCGCTGGATGACGCTGTGGAACAGGTACTGGGCCGACTCGGCCCAGCGGGTGATCCGGTAGCCCTGGTTGCCGTAGAACTGCGGGCCGACCACGAACGCCACGTCCGGGTCGCGGAAGTAGCCGAGCAGCCGTTCGGCCATGATCGGCAGCGGCACATGGTCGGTGTCGGCCACCACGACCACGTCGTATTCGCCGCCGTGCTCCCACAGCCAGCGGTTGTGGTTGCCGTGCTTGGTCTGGCTGGCGAAGATGCCGGTGTCGAACTCCAGATAGCCTCGCCCCTTGCGGGTGAAGTGATGAACGCCGAGCCGATCGCACATCGCCTGGACGTCGCCCGAGTCGCCCTCGTCGAGCAGCCACACGTCGAACGTTCCGTCGTAGACGATTTCCCGGGCCGCCGTCAGGGTTCGTTCCGCCATCTCGATCGGCTCCTTGCCGGGGACGATCGTGGTGAGAAACGCGACCCGCAGGGTCGTATCCGGCTCGACCGGAATAGGGTCCCGGGCAGCCAGGCAGGCGCGGGATACGGTGAGCACGTTCATCAGCAGAAACAGCTGCATCACGATCGACCCGAGCGCCAACCCCACGAGCAAGAGGATGTAGGCGTCCGTGGCGGCCGCGTGCACGGTCCACGACCACAGCCAGACGCCGAGGTGGGGACGGTGAGACTGGATGACCAGCCAGTAGATGAACCTGACGTCCACGGCCGCGAGCGCCACGGCGATGAGCCTGATCGCCACCCGTTCGCGCCGGCTGTGGTGGATGCCCCGGTACTGAACCCGGTAGGGCTCGTCCGCGGCAGGCCGGGTCAGCGGGCCGGACAGGCTGGTGAACCGCTCGTAGTCAAAGGCAGAGGCGGCCAGGCCGTCGTCCACCGGGGCGAGGGTGCCACCGGCCTCCATGTAGCGGCGCGGCTGCTCCCGCTTCGGGGCCGGGTCAGGCACGGGGATCGTCTCGGGGGCATGCTTGGCCGCCGCCCCGGCCCGGCCCGCCAGGGAGCAGCGGTCCGGGCCGGAGGCCCAGATGGGCGCCAGGCCCGCGGTGCTGCCGAGAGGCCTCATCGTCGGCGCGACTATCAGCTCCTTGCTTGCCACAGCGTTCCCCCGGTTCGTTTGGTCCTGTGGCTAAGCATCACTAATACGGCTATCGGGAATAGTTCGCGCAGAGTTGCTATCCGGTAGCAGAGTGCCTTGCGTTACGGGTTGTCCTCGATCAGCATGATCGGCTTGTCATTTATGAGGTGCCCTCGGTGTTGAGGGTGAAGTAGATGGTGGCGCCGCCGCCGACGGTGCCTTCGGCCCAGGTCCGGCCGCCGTGGCGCTCGACGATGCGCTGGACGGCGGCCAGGCCGATGCCGGTGCCGGGGAACTCGCTGGCGGTGTGGAGCCGCTGGAACGGCTGGAACAGCTTGCCGACGTAGGCGGCGTCGAAGCCGGCCCCGTTATCGCGCACGTAGCAGCAAATGGGAGCGTCGCCGGCGGGTGCGGTCGCGAACTCGATGGCGGCGCCGTGGCGGCGGGCGGTGAACTTCCAGGCGTTGTCGAGCAGGTCCTCCAGCGCGGACCGGATCAGGGCGCGGTCCGCGGTGGCCCGGACTCCGTCCTGCACGGTCACCCGGACCTGGCGGCCGGGGTCACGGGCGCGGAGCTGGTCGCAGATGGCGGTGACCTCGGCGCTGAGGTCGACGTCCTGGAGGTTCATCTTGGCCCGGGTCACCTGCGACAGGTGCAGCAGGGCATCGAGCAGGGCGGCCATGCGCGTGCAGCCGGCCTGGATGCGCGCGGCGTACTCGCGGCCGGTTTCGTCGAGCCGGTCGCCGTAATCCTCCGCGAGGGCTTCGGCGAACCCGCTTATACCCCGCAGCGGGGTCCGCAGGTCGTGGGCGGCGGAGTAGGCGAAGCCCTCCAGGTGCTTGTTGGCCCGCTCCAGGTGAATGGTGCGCTGCTGGACCCGCTGTTCCAGGCTCGCGTTCAGCGACATGATCTCCGTCGTGGCCCGGCGCAGGTGGCGGCGGAGGAAGAGAGCGGTAAGCAGCCCAGCGACGGCCAGGATGGCGGCCAGGACAATGAAGACGCTCAGCTGGGTACCCAGGGCCGAGCGCCGCGAGGCGCCTGCCGCAGTGGCGGCGCGCTGGAGGTCTGCGGTCACCCCCCGCGCATCGTCCATGACCTGCTTGCCCTCGTTGGTATCCACAATCCGCAGCGCGCCGGCGTGATCACCGGCGCGCGCCAGGTTGATGGTCTGGGCTATCACCGCCATCTTCGCCGCGACGAGACCATTGAGCTCTGCGACGTATTGCCGGCCGCCGGGGACCGCTGAGACCAGCGAGCCGAGACGCTGCTGGTCGGCTGGGATCGTCGAGAGCGCCATGTCGTATGGCTGAAGATAAACGGGGTTTCTGGTCAGCAAATAGCCGCGCTGGCCAGTCTCGGCGTTAAGCAACTCGATCAGCAAGCTGTTGCTCGCCGCGATGACATCCGTGGTGGTGGAGTCAGCCTCCTGATAAAGCGCGAAGGCCCGCACCGAGAGGGCTGAGCTGGCCACGAACAGGATCAGAACCAGAACCGCCGATGCGCGCACAAGCAGATGACGGACGTGGGCCCGCCGCGTAGCAACTTTGCCTGCGGTATCAGCGACGGCGGCCATCGTTTGCTTGGTCCCAGACCCACCACCTGTCACCTCGACCTGGGACCAGGAGCTAGTCACCGAGAGCGCCAGCACCTGGGCGAACACCGATGATCTCTGAGCTCAAGGCTGCTCCCCCCGGGACAGCGGGCATGAGGCGGCCATGTTCTGACCGGGCCAGAATCCGGACGCTAACCACCATCCTCCCGGCTATTGTATTCTTCCGCTCCTTTCCTCTCCCAGAGTCAAAGGTCACAAAAACCCAGGCGGGCGGCCTCGGCAAACCCGGCCGGCACCTGACACGGCCCTATTTGCCTAAGTCCTGCTGGCGCAAATTGAGAATATGGCCATGATTCATGACTTTATGGCTATGTTTCCGGCTTGCCTCGTTCTATGGCATTGAGTCCTTTGCTCTCAGCCGGGAAGGCAGCGACTCGGTCAATCCGAGGGACGGCCGGCCGCTCGGCCGGGGGCGGGGCGTCGGGCTTGCGCAGGGCGATGACGTGGACGTCGATACCGAGCGCTCCCGCCTCCCTGATGACCCGCGTCACCCGGGAGCCGCCTCCGGTGACCTGCTGCCACCTGCTGCGCTGGCTGGAGCCGATGACGATCTGGGTGATCTGATGCTGTTGCGCGAAGGCGACGATGGCCCGGGTCGGATCGTCGCCCTCGACCTGGTACCAGTGGGCGCCGACGTCGGCGGCGAGCTGGCGCAGCTTCTCGACGGCTCCGCGATCGCCGGGGCGGGTGGCGTCGCTGGCGGCCACGTGCAGGACGTCGAGTTCTCCCTTGAGCCGGGCGGCCATCCGGGCCGCCCGCCGGATCAGGGCGTCGGTCCCCGGCGCCGCGCTGACGGCGACCATGACCCGTTCGCAGGTCTCCCACACCACGTCCGACTCGTGCCGCCGCAGGTGCTCCAGCAGTTCCTCGTCCGTCTCATCGGCCAGGAAGCGCAGGGCCAGCTCGCGCAGGGCGATCAGGTTGTCGGTGCGGAAGAAGTTGGACAGCGCCCGGGTGACCGTTTCCTTCGGGTAGATGTTGCCGTGCAGCATGCGGCGGCGCAGCTGCTCGGGCGAGGAGTCGACCAGCTCGATCTGGTCCGCCTTGCGCACCACCCAATCCGGGACGCGTCCGCGGACCGGCACCCGGGTCATCGCTCGACCTCGTCGGCGATGCGCTCCAGGTGCTAGGCCCGATCGGGGAGCGCATCGTCGGGTGAGACGCGGGCGGGGCAGACTGGGGTCATGGACGTGGACTATGTCTCCTCACCGGTTCCCGCGTTCCTGTTCGACCTGGACGGGACCCTGATCGACAGCGTGTACCAGCACGTCATCGCCTGGCGGGCGGCGCTGGCCGACATCGGCATCGACCTGTCGGTGTGGCGGATCCACCGCCGGATCGGGATGAGCGGCGGGCTGTTCGTGTCCGCGCTGCTGCGGGAGACCGGGCGGTCGCTGTCCAAGGCGGAGATCGACCGGCTGCAGGAGGCGCACGCGGAGCAGTACCGGGCGCAGATGGCCGGGGTCACCGCGCTGCCGGGCGCGCGGGAACTGCTCGGCTACCTGACCGGGGCGGGCGTCCGGTGGGCGATCGCGACCAGCGGGTACGCGGCGACGGCGCGGCCCGCCCTGGGCCTGCTCGGGCTGGCCGAGGACACCCCGATGGTGACCCGCGACCTGGTCCGGCACGCCAAGCCCGACCCGGACCTGTTCCTGGCCGCGGCGGCGGTGCTCGGGGTCGAGCCGCGGTACGCGATGGTCGTCGGTGACAGCGTCTGGGACCTGCTGGCGGCGCGGCGGGCCGGGGCGCTGGGGGTCGGGCTGATGTCGGGCGGGTACGGGCGGGAAGAGCTGGAGCGGGCCGGGGCGTACCGGGTCTACGCCGACCCGGCCGAGATGCTGACCCGCATCGACGAACTCGGCGTCCGGCCCGATCCGGAGTGACAGCGCGCCGGAGTTACAGCGATCCGGAGTAACAGCGCACCGGAGTGACATTAAATTAATGGGGTACGCGATCAGGGGCGCGGGGGCGCGCCTTGGGGTTGTGGGAGGCGAGTTTCGGTGGCCACCGTAGGCCGGGTCGTCGTCGGAGTGCACGGATCGCCGGGCAGCCTGCAGGCGCTGCGCTACGCGGCGGATGAAGCCAGGCACCGGGACGTACCGCTGCTGCCGGTCATCGCCTGGATCCCGCCCAGCGGGGACGTGGCCGAACGCCGGCACTCCTCGCCCTACCTGCGCCAGATCTGGCGCGAGGCCGCCTGGGAGCGGCTGCGTGGCGCGTTCGACAACGGCCTGGGCGGCATCCCGGCCGGCCTGCGGGTCGAGCCGCACGTGGAGCGCGGCCAGACCGGGCCGGTGCTCGTCGACGTGGCCAGCCAGCCGGACGACCTGCTGGTCATCGGGACCGGCCGCCGGGGCCGCCTCGAGCGGATGTTCCACTGCTCCGTGGGCCGCTACTGCCTGGCCCACGCGAAGTGCCCGGTGCTGGCCATCCCGCCGTCGGCGCTGATGGAGGAGATCGGTCACGGCCTGCGGTCCTGGCACCTGCGGCGGCGCGTGCTCATCCCGGACGTCTGACCCGCTGGCCCCGCATGGGTTCCGTTAGGAACCCGACTGCGCCCGCATAGGTCTCGCAAAGCCGCTTCAAGTGGGGCGCCCGCAGACCGTTAACTAGGGACGTGGGTTGGCCTGCGTATGCCGCAGGAGCACCTTGACCAGCGGTTCATCACTAGGAGTCACTGTGCCGTGGTACCTGACGGACTGGTTTTACGTCGTCCTGACGATCGTCGTCTTCGCCGTGCTGCTCCTCATCTTGAAGGGGATCGAGAGCTTTGAGCGCTGAGAACTGGATCGGCCTGATAGGTGGCGTCCTGCTGACGATCTACCTGTTCGTGGCCCTCGTCCTGCCTGAGAGGTTCTGATGAATTCCACGGCTGCCGGCTGGCTGCAGTTTCTGCTGCTGTTCGCGGCCCTGGCGGCCTGCTACGTGCCGCTCGGCAACTACATCGCGCACATCTTCACCGCGCAGAAGCACTGGCGGGTGGAGCGCGGCGTCTACAAGCTGGCCGGGATCGACCCGGACGCGGACATGCGCTGGACCGTCTACGTGCGCTCCATCCTGGCGTTCTCGGTCGTCGCCGTGCTGGTCGTGTACCTGATCGAGCGGACCCAGCACTGGCTGTTCTGGTCGATCGGGATGACGAACGTCGCGCCGGACACGGCGTGGAACACGGCGGTCTCGTTCACCACCAACACCAACTGGCAGAACTACGGCGGGGAGTCCACTATGGGCTACCTGACCCAGACGGCCGGCCTGATGGTGCAGCAGTTCATGTCGGCGGCGGTCGGCCTGGCGGTCGCGATCGCGATGATCCGCGGGTTCACCCGATCCCGGACCGACCGGCTCGGCAACTTCTGGGTGGACGTGACCCGCGGGACGATCCGGCTGCTGCTGCCGATCGCGGTCATCGGCACCATCATCCTGGTGGCCGGCGGGGCGATCGAGAACCTAGCCAACTACCACACGATCACCACGCTGGCGGGCGGCCAGCAGACCATCCCCGGCGGCGCGGTGGCGTCGCAGGAAGTCATCAAGGACCTGGGCAACAACGGCGGCGGCTGGTTCAACGTCAACTCGGCCCACCCGTTCGAGAACCCCAACCCGTTCACGAACATCTTCGAGATCTTCCTGCTGCTGCTGGTCCCGTTCAGTACGCCGCGGGCGTTCGGCAAGATGGTCGGCGACAACCGGCAGGGCTACGCGCTGGTCGCCGCGATGGTGATCATCTGGGCGCTCGCGGTCGGCGGGATCAGCCTGTTCGAAACCCATCTGGGCACCGCGGGAGTCGGCCCGCAGCTCGCGCACGGCGCGTATGAGGGCGTGGAAACCAGATTCGGGCCACCGGGCTGCTCGCTGTTCGCGTCGTCGACCACGGTGACCTCCACCGGCGCGGTGAACTGCTTCCACGATTCGCTGACACCCTTCGGCGGCGGCATCGCGCTGTTCGACATCGCCCTGGGCGAGATCGCGCCCGGCGGGATCGGGGCCGGCATGTACGGCATCCTGGTCCTGGCCATGGTCACGGTGTTCGTGGCCGGGCTGATGGTCGGCCGGACGCCGGAGTACATCGGCAAGAAGATCCGGCCCGTCGAGATGAAGTACGCGGCGCTGTACTTCCTGACCCTGCCGGTGGTCATCCTGACCATGTCGGCGATCGCCATCGGCACGCGCTGGGGCCAGACCCCGATCTTCAATCCCGGGCCGCACGGGCTGTCCGAGGTCGTGTACGCGTACGCGTCGATGGCCAACAACAACGGGTCGGCCTTCGCCGGCCTGGGCACGGCGGCCCCCTTCTACCAGATCACCGGCGGCATCACGATGCTGCTCGGCCGGTTCGCGCCGGAGATCTTCGCCCTGGGCCTGGCCGGGTCGCTGGCCAGACAGGCGCCCACGCCGGCCAGCGCCGGGACGCTGGATACCAGGACGCCGCTGTTCGTCGGCATGCTCGTCGGCGTGATCCTCATCCTCGTCGGCCTGACCTACTTCCCCGCGCTCGCGCTGGGCCCGTTCGCAGAAGGACTGCACTGATGTCTGTGACAACTGAGAGCCCGGATACGGCCCGGCAGGAGGCCCCGGTTGAGCACCGCGTAGGCGGTGGCCTGCTCGACCCGAAGATGCTGTGGAGGTCGACCCCGGACGCGTTCAAGAAGCTGGACCCCCGGGTCCAGCTCAAGAACCCGGTCATGTTCGTGGTCGAGGTCGGCGCCGTGCTGTGCCTGTACACCGGTATCCGCTCGCCATCGGTCTTCAACTGGACGATCATCGTCTGGCTATGGCTGACCGTGGTGTTCGCCAACCTGGCTGAGGCGGTAGCCGAGGGACGCGGCAAGGCGCAGGCCGAGACGCTGCGGCGGGCCAAGCGCGACACGATAGCGCGCCGGCTGACCAACTGGCGGGCCGGGATGGAGCCCTCCGCTCTGCACGAGGAGTCCGTGCCCGGCACGGGCCTGACCCTCGGCGACTACGTGGTGGTCGAGGCCGGACAGGTCATCCCCGGTGACGGAGATGTGGTCGAGGGTGTCGCGTCGGTAGACGAGTCGGCCATCACCGGCGAGTCCGCGCCGGTCATCCGCGAGTCCGGCGGCGACCGGTCCGCGGTCACCGGCGGCACCACCGTGCTGTCCGACCGGATCGTGGTCAGGATCACCTCCAAGCCGGGCGAGACGTTCATCGACCGGATGATCGCCCTGGTCGAGGGGGCCAAGCGGCAGAAGACGCCGAACGAGATCGCGCTGAACATCCTGCTCGCCGCGCTGACCATCATCTTCATGCTCGCGGTGATCTCGCTGCAGCCGATAGCGTTCTACTCCAAGGCCCCGCAGACCCTGGTCATCCTGGTCGCGCTGCTGGTGGCGCTGATCCCGACCACGATCGGCGCCCTGCTGTCCGCAATCGGCATCGCCGGCATGGACCGGCTGGTGCAGCGCAACGTGCTGGCCATGTCGGGCCGTGCGGTGGAGGCGGCCGGCGACGTGAACACGCTGCTGCTGGACAAGACCGGCACGATCACCATCGGCAACCGGCAGGCGACCGCGTTCCTGCCGGTGGGCGGGGCCTCGGCGGCCGAGCTGGCCGACGCGGCGCAGCTGTCCTCGATGGCGGACTACACCCCGGAAGGCCGGTCCATCGCGGTGCTGGCCAAGAACGAGTACGGCCTGCGGGAGCGGGCCGAAGGCGAGCTCCAGGGCGCCGAGTTCGTCGAGTTCAGCGCGCAGACCAGGATGAGCGGCGTCAACCTGGCCGACGGGCGCCAGGTCCGCAAGGGCGCCGCCGCGTCGGTGGCGCAGTGGATCCAGGACGGCGGCGGAACGGTACCTCCTGACCTCGGTGCGCTGGTGGACGGCATCGCGGCGGCCGGCGGCACCCCGCTGGTGGTAGCCGAGAAGCCGGTCAGCGGGCCGGCTAGGGCACTGGGCGTGATCCAGCTCAAGGACATCGTCAAGGAGGGCATCGCCGAGCGGTTCGCCGAGATGCGCAAGATGGGCATCAGGACCGTCATGATCACCGGTGACAACCCGCTGACGGCCAAGGCCATCGCGGACGAGTCCGGGGTGGACGACTTCCTGGCCGAGGCCACGCCGGAAGACAAGATGGCGCTGATCCGCAAGGAGCAAGAGGGCGGCAAGCTGGTCGCGATGACCGGGGACGGCACCAACGACGCCCCGGCGCTGGCCCAGGCCGACGTCGGCGTGGCCATGAACACCGGGACCTCGGCCGCCAAGGAGGCCGGGAACATGGTGGACCTGGACTCCAACCCGACCAAGCTCATCGAGATCGTGGAGATCGGAAAGCAGCTGCTCATCACCCGCGGCGCGCTGACCACCTTCTCCATCACCAACGACGTGGCCAAGTACTTCGCGATCATCCCGGCCATGTTCTCCGCTGTGATCCCGGACCTGGGCAAGCTCAACATCCTGCACCTGGCCACCCCAGAGTCGGCGATCACCTCGGCGATCATCTTCAACGCGCTGATCATCGTCGCGCTGATCCCGCTGGCGCTGCGCGGAGTGCGGTACAGGCCGGCCTCCTCGCAGTCGATGCTGCGCAGGAACCTGGTCATCTACGGCATCGGCGGGCTGATCATCCCGTTCATCGGCATCTGGGCGATCGACCTGATCGTCCAGCACATTCCCGGATTCGGTGCGTGAACAACATGAACCGCCTTCCCATCTTCGTCAGGCAGCACATCGCGGGGTTCCGCTTCCTGCTGGTGTTCACCGTGCTCTGCGGGCTCATCTACCCCCTCGTCATGGTGGGCATCTCCCAGGTCATCTTCCACAACAAGGCCAACGGCTCGCTGGTGAGCTACAACGGTCACGTGGTGGGGTCGGGCCTGCTGTGCCAGGAGTTCGTGGACGCCAAGGGCAACCCGCTGCCGCAGTACTTCCAGCCACGGCCCTCGGACGCGGTCGTCAGCACGGACAAAACCGACTACGGCTGCGACCCGCTGAGTTCCGCCGCGAGCAACCTCGGACCGACCAACCCGGCTGAGGTCATGCTGATCCAGCAGCGGCAGAAGCAGATCTCCGAGTTCGACAACGTGCCGGTCTCGCAGATACCAGCGGACGCGGTGACCGCATCGGGGTCGGGCCTCGACCCGGACATCACGCCCGCGAACGCCTACATTCAGGTGGACCGGGTGGCGGCGGCGAGGCACCTGCCGGCCGACGAGGTCCGCAACCTGGTCACGCAGAACATTACGGGCCGGACGCTCGGCTTCCTGGGCGAGCCGACGGTCAACGTGCTCACGTTGAATATCAAGCTCGACCAGCTGTCGGCCAGCTCAGGCTGAGTGAGCCGATGCAGGACTCCCAGCCGGAACCCGTGGGCACCGTCGGCGCCCCGGGTTCCGGCGCCGTGGGCTCCGGCCGGAGCCACCCGCACGCGGTGCTGCTCGTGGAGGATCAGCCCGAGCTGCTGCGGGCGCTGCGGATCAACCTGCTGGCCCGGCAGTACGAGGTGCTCACCGCGCGGACCGGGCGGGAAGCGCTGGCCGTGGCCGCTGACCGGGCCCCGGACGCGATCATCCTCGACCTGGGCCTGCCCGACATCGACGGCACGGAGGTGATCGTCGAGCTGCGCCGGTGGTCCAAGGCGCCGATCATCGTGCTGTCCGGCCGGACCAGCCCGGGCGACAAGATCGGCGCACTGGACGTCGGGGCCGACGACTACGTCACCAAGCCGTTCGCCATGGGCGAGCTGCTGGCCCGGCTGCGCGCCGCGCTGCGGCGCGACGAGGCCGAGGCCGGGGCCGGGCGGCCGGCTCAGGCCACCATCGGACGGTGGCTGGTGGATCTGGCCAGCCATCAGGTGACCCGGGTGGCGGGCGAGGAGTCCCCGGACGGGCCGGAGCCCGCGCTGCGCCTCACGCCCACCGAGTGGCGCATCCTGGAGTTCCTGCTGCAGCGCCCGGGCCAGCTCGTCGGGTCGGCGCAGATCCTGGCCGGGGTGTGGGGCCCGGGGTTCGTCCAGCGGACCAACTACCTGCGCTTCCACATGGCGCGGCTGCGCCGCAAGCTGGAACCCGATCCGGCGCGCCCGCGCTGGCTGATCACCGAGCCGGGCATGGGTTACCGCTATCAGCCCTGAACTCGCGTCGGCGGTGCGCGGCCCGGGACTTATGCCGCAAAATGTAGCGCAGGACTTGTGGCGGACCTGGACGTGTGGCGGACCTGGCTCACGGGGAGCGGAGATGAGGGCACTAGCCCCGGATGACCCGCGCGTGATCGGCGAGTACCGGTTGCGGGCCCGGCTGGGCGCAGGCGGCATGGGCCGGGTCTACCTGGGCCTGTCCCCGGCCGGACGGGCGGTCGCCATCAAGGTGGTGAACCCTGACCTGGCCCGGGACGCCGAGTTCCTGCGCCGGTTCGCCCAGGAGGTGGCCGCGGCCCGGGCGGTCAGCGGCATCTACACCGCGCCGGTCGTGGCCAGCGGGCTGCACGAGCATCCGCCGTGGCTGGCCACCGCGTTCGTGCCGGGCCCGTCGCTGGAGCAGGCGGTCAGCGAGCATGGGCCGCTGCCCGAGGCCGGCGTGTGGCCGCTGCTGGCCGGGCTGAGCGAGGCGCTGGCGGCCATCCACGCGTGCGGGGTGGTGCACCGCGACCTCAAGCCGGCCAACGTGCTGCTGGCCGCAGACGGGCCCCGGGTGATCGACTTCGGGATCTCCCGGGCCACCGATGGGACAGCGGCGACCGCAGCCGGAGTGGTGTTCGGCACGCCCGGTTACATGTCGCCTGAGCAGGCCGAGGGCCGGCCGCCGGGCCCGCCAGCGACATGTTCGCCCTGGGCTGCGTGATCGCGTACGCGGCCGGTGGCGCCGGGCCGTTCGGCACCGGGACCGCGGCCGCGGTGCTCTACCGCGTGGTGCACGGCGAGGCGGCGCTGGACCGGGTGCCGCCCGCGCTGCGGGAGATCGTCTCCCGGTGCCTGGCCAAGGACCCGGCCGCCCGGCCGGAGCCCGCGGCGCTGGCCGCCGAGCTCGCCGGGCGGGACCGGGGGACTGGGCCGTCGGCGGTGGCATTCTGGCCGCGGCAGGTGGCCGGGGTGCTCGGCGCCGATCAGGCCCGGCTGGAGCAGGGAGCCGGGGAACCGGAGCGGCCCGCGGAGGTGTTCTCGCCGGCCGGCGCCACGCATCCGGCGACCGCGGCGGCGGGGCCGGCCCAGCCGGGCGCCAGATCACCGGGTGCGCAGGCTTTCCCGGGGCCGCCTGGCCCGCAGGGCTATACGGACGGGCCGCAGGGCTATACGGCGGGGCCGGCGCTGGCTCCGCTGCCGGGCAGCATGCGCAAGGCGATCGGGCTAATGTACGCGGGGGCCGGCTACACGCTCGTCTACGCGGTCGGCGTGGTGATCGTGGCCAGCGCCATCATGGCCAAGCACCCGCTCGCGACGGCAGCCCGGACCGGTTCGGGCCACGTCACCCTGGGCGGCGTGGCGGCCCTGGCCGTAGTGGCGGCCCTGATCGAGGTCGCGGCCTGGCTGGGAATCGCGCGAGCCTGCCGGAACGGCCGTACCGGGGCCCGGATCACCGGCACCGTCCTGTTCGGCCTGCACACCATCGGCCTGCTGGGCGTCCTGGCCAACACGCATCCTGGCCTCGGCCTGGCCAAGATCACGACGCTGCTGAGCTGGCTGATCGCCTGCGGCGCGGTGGTGTTCTTGTGGCGGCGCCCGTCCCGTGCATTCTTCGCGGCGGCCGCGGGCCGGCCGTCCTGACCGGCGGAATTCCCTGTTTCGCCCCAGTGCTACACAATGGACATGCGCGCCGCGCGAGGAGGAACACGGATCAGAAATGCCCGAGATGGCTGAGGATGACAACCGGGTAGGCGCCGACTGGGCGGGCGGCTCCGGCGACAAGCCGGGACGCGGGCACCTGCGGATCTACCTCGGATCCGCGGCCGGAGTCGGCAAGACCTACGCCATGCTCGGCGAGGGGCATCGCCGGGCCGAACGCGGCGCCGATGTCGTGGTGGCGTTCGCCGAGGCGCACGGGCGCCGGCTGACTGCCGCCTTGCTCGACGGCCTGGAGATGATCCCGCGCAAGCCGGTTACCTACCGCGGGGCCGTCTTCGAGGAGATGGACCTGGACGCGGTGCTGGCCCGTCACCCGGAGATCGCGCTCGTCGACGAGTTCGCGCACACCAACGTCCCGGGTTCGGTGAACGAAAAGCGCTGGCAGGATGTGGAGGCGCTCCTCGACGCCGGCATCGACGTGATCTCCGCGGTCAACATCCAGCACCTGGAGTCGCTCAACGACGTGGTCGAGAAGATCACGGGCGTGCCGCAGCAGGAAACGGTACCGGACGCGATCGTGCGGGCCGCCGATCAGGTCGAGCTGGTCGACATGACGGCCGAGGCTCTGCGGCGCAGGATGGCGCACGGGAACATCTACCCGCCGGAGAAGATCGACGCCGCCCTGACCAACTACTTCCGGACCGGGAACCTCACCGCGCTGCGCGAGCTGGCCCTGCTGTGGCTGGCGGACAAGGTCGACGAGGGGTTGCAGCGCTACCGCACCGAGCACAAGATCCAGGGCGCGTGGGAGGCCAGGGAGCGGGTGGTGGTCGCCCTCACCGGCGGCCCCGAGGGCAGGACGCTGATCAGGCGGGCGGCCCGGATCGCGGCCCGCTCGGCGGGCGGCGACCTGCTGGCCGTGCACGTCACCAAGTCCGACGGCCTGACCGGCGCGGATCCGGCCGCGCTGGCCAGTCAGCGGCGGCTGGCCGAATCCGTCGGGGCCACCTATCACCAGGTGGTCGGGGACGACATCTCCGAAGCCCTGCTCACCTTCGCCCGCGCGGAGAACGCCACCCAGCTCGTGCTCGGCGCGAGCCGCCGGTCCTGGCTGACCACGATGCTGACCGGGCCGGGCATCGGCAACCGGACCATCCGCGGCTCGGGCGACATCGACGTGCACATCGTGACCCACTCGGAGATGGGCCGGGGGCGCGGCCTGCCGAGGCCCCGCGGCGCCATCACGCCGCGCCGGCAGATCGCCGGGTACGCGCTGGCCGCGGCGCTTCCGCCGGTGCTCACCCTAGTCCTGACCAGCCTGCGCGGCAGCCTCAACCTGACCAGCGACGTGCTGCTGTTCCTGGTCGCGGTCATCGTCGTCGCGCTGACCGGAGGGTTCGTCCCGGCGGTGCTGGCCGCGATCATCGGCTCGCTGCTGCTCAACTACTACTTCATCCCGCCGGTCCACCAGCTGACCATCGCGCAGGCCAACAACGCGCTCGCGCTCGCCGTCTTCGTCATCGTCGGGCTCCTGGTCAGCTGGGTGGTCGACATCGCGGCCCGGCGTACCAAGCAAGCAGCGCGGGCCAACGCGGAGTCGGAGCTGCTCACCACCACCGCCGGGAGCGTCCTGCGCGGCCAGCAGGGACTCAGCGCGCTGCTTGACCGGATACGGGAAGCGTTCGGGATGGACTCGGTGACCCTGCTGGAGGGCCCGTCCGCCGAGGACGGCCAGCCCGCGGGCGCCCTCGCGGAGCGGCTCCGCGCCATGCCGGGCGCCTGGCACGTGGTGGCCAGCCAGGGCACGCCCGCCGTCACCCGGCCGGACGACGCGGACGTCGAAGTACCGGTCACCGACCGGCTGTCGCTGGCCCTGAAGGGCCGGCCGCTGCCCGCCTCGGACCGCCGCGTGCTCGGCGCGTTCGCGTCCTACGCGGCGGTGGCCCTCGACCAGCAGCGGCTGACCGCGGAGGCCGAGGCGGCCAAACCCATCGCGGCCGCCGACAAGATGCGCACCGCGCTGCTGGCCGCGGTGAGCCACGACCTGCGCACGCCGCTCGCGTCGGCGAAGGCGGCGGTGACCAGCCTGCGCTCAGCCGACGTGAACTGGGCGGCGGAAGACCACGACGAGCTGCTGGCCACGGCGGACGAGTCGCTGGACCGGCTCACCCACCTGGTGGACAACCTGCTCGATATGAGCAGGCTGCAGGCGGGCGCGCTGTCCCTGTTCCCGCGGCCGGCCGGACTGGACGAGATCGTGTCCCGGGCGCTGGACAACCTGGACCCGGCCGCGCGCGGCATCACCGTCGACATACCGGAGTCGCTGCCGGAAATCAACGTCGACCCGGCCATCCTGGAACGCGTCATCGTGAACCTGACCGAGAACGCGCTGCGCTACTCACCGCCGGGTCGGCCCCCGCTGCTGACCGCCAGCGCGCTCGGGGACCGGGTCGAGCTGCGCGTGGTCGACCGCGGCCCCGGCATCCCGGAGAAGGAGCGGGACCGGATGTTCGTGCCGTTCCAGCGGCTGGGTGACACCGACAACACGACCGGGGTGGGGCTCGGCCTCGCGCTGTCACGGGGCCTGACCGAGGCGATGGGCGGGACGCTGACCGCCGAGGACACGCCGGGCGGCGGGCTGACCATGACCGTGTCGGTGCCGGTCGCCGCGCAGCCGGATTACTCCTACGAGCCCGGCCGCCGGGAACGCGGAGCGGCGGCGAGCGAGCGGGAGGCCCGGTGACCAGGGTGCTGGTCGTCGACGACGAGCCGCAGATCCTCCGGGCGCTGCGCATCAACCTGAGGGTGCGCGAGTACCAGGTGGACGTGGCGGCCACCGGGGCCGAGGCGCTCGAGATGGCCGCCCGCCACCCGCCCGACCTCGTGATCCTCGACCTCGGCCTGCCGGACCTGGACGGCGTGGAGGTGATCGGCGGCCTGCGCGGGTGGACCAAGGCGCCGATCATCGTGCTGTCCGGCCGGGCCGACAGCACGGACAAGGTCGAGGCGCTCGATGCGGGCGCGGACGACTATGTCACCAAGCCGTTCGGCGTGGAGGAGCTGCTCGCCCGGATGCGCGCGGCGGCCAGGCGCACCGGAGGCGCCGAGGACCTGCCCCGGATCAAGCTCGGCGACCTTATCGTGGACCTCGCCGCCAAGCGGGTCATCCGGCCGGCCCCGATCCGCGCGGGGGCCGGGGACTCAGCGGCCGCTGGGGACTCTGCGGCGGCTGGGGACTCTGCGGCGGCCGGAGGCTCGGCGGGGGCCGGGGATCGGGGAGCCACGCCGGATGACATCAGGCTCACTCCCACCGAATGGCACCTGCTCGAGGTGCTGCTCCGCAATCCGGGCAAGCTGCTCAGCCGTAACCAGCTGCTGACCGAGGTCTGGGGCCCCGGGTACGCCGACGCCACCGGCAACCTCCGCCTGTACATGGCGCAGCTGCGCCGCAAGCTCGAACCTGATCCGGCGCGGCCCCGCTGGCTGATCACCGAGCCCGGGATGGGGTACCGCTACCAGCCGAGCCCGGACGCGGCGCCCTGATAACGGCCTGCCGCGGAAGGCCTACCAGGGGTACGGCTGGCCGTCGCGGGTGAAGGTGCCGGTGGGACCGCCGCCCGGAATCGTGACCGCCCAGATGACACTGGCCGCGGCCTGGGCCAGGGACCGGCCCTGGGGCTGGTCCTCGCTGGCCGGCCAGCCGGGGCAGACCGCGTTGACCAGGATGCCGTCCCTGGCCAGCTCGCCGGCGAGCAGCCTGGTCAGCGCGTTGAGGCCGGCCTTTGACACGCCGTAGGCGGGCGAGCCGCCGGTCATGGCGGCGATCGAGCCGCCCTCGCTGCTCACGTTCACGATGCGCGGGCGGGAGCTGGAGCGCAGCATCGGCAGCAGCGCGTGGATCACCCGCCAGGGGCCGAACAGGTTGACGTCGATCGCCTCCGCGACCGCGCCCAGGTCGACGTTGCTCGCCATCGCCCACCGGTCGTACATGGTCGAAGCGTTGTTGACCAGCACATCGGTGCGGCCGAACTGCTCTTTCACCCAGTCGGCCATCGCGGTGACGCTGTTGGAGTTGTCCACCTCGAGCTGGCAGGCGGTGATGCGGCTGCCCTCGGGGTCGAGCTCCTTGGCGGCTAGCTCGCCCTTGCGCAGGTCGCGGGAGCCGAGTACCACCGCGAATCCGAGCAGGGCCAGCTGGCGGCATACCTCGCGGCCGACGCCGCGGTTACCGCCGGTCACCACGGCCACAGGGAGGTCAGCGGACACGGGAACCACCCGCGCCCGCGATTACCGCGAGCTTGATCATGGCAGTCATCTTGCCATCCGCCGAGCGCGGTCCTGGCTCGATTCGTCATCTATGATCATGAGCCCGTGACGACCAGCAGCCGCGATGACCCTGATCGCCCGGCTCGAAGCACCAGACCACCACCAGGTAACGTGAGCCCGGGTTCCTAAGCCACGGCGAGGATGACGACGATGATGATCGCGACGATCACCACGCCCGCGGCGATGAGCACGCCAGGCCGAGCGGGAACGCGGCGGGCGGGCTTGACATCCTCATCACCGCGTTCGACAAAGGCCCGGAAGCGCCCGGTATTCGCGCTCGGATCTTCAAACTCCGACATGCCGATGACTGTAGCTGCTCAGGGGCGCCCCCGAGGGATAGATGGCCGATGATCCGGCTCAGCGGGCCGGCGCTCAGCGCAGCGGAGCCAGCGCGTCGGCCCGGTCGAGCAGCCGGGAAAGCACGATCACGCTCCGCGTCCTGACCACGAACGGCTCGGCCCGGATGCGCTCCATCACGGTCTCGAAATGCCGGACGTCGGCGGCCCTGATGTGAACCAGGGCATCAGCCTCGCCGGTGATCGTGCACGCATCGGCCACCTCGGGATAGCGCCGCACCGCGGCCGCGATCTCATCGGGCGAGGTGCGGCCGCCGCAGAACAGCTCGACATACGCCTCGGTGGTCCAGCCCATGGCCGCGGGATCCACCCGGGCCGAGAAGCCCCTGATCGCGCCGGACGCCCGAAGCCGGTCCACCCGCCGCTTCACGGCGGGCGCGGACAACCCGACCTGCTGGCCGATCACGGCGTAGCTGGCCCGCGCGTCCTCGATCAGCGCGGCGATGATTCGCGCGTCGATGTCATCCACGATGGCCGCCACAGCGGCAAACCCTATCCGTTTCCGGGCATAAAACGAGGCTCGGCGTCCCGCTTTCGCCGAGCCTCACTAACTGAGACGCGAGGGCCGCCGTACCGGTTGACACGACTGGGAAAACGTTCCAAGCCGTTCTGGCGAGGAGCGCGCCCGGGCGCGCAGCTCCGGCGCAGCGGCGGCCGGCCGAGTTCCACGGCTGTGACCTGGCCGGATAGGTCCCAGTCGCCCGGAATAGATATGGAGCAACCACTCTGGGCGAGCAGATCGGCACGATCTATAGTCGGGGGATGCTGGACGTGACGAGGCTGCGCGTGCTGGTGGCGGTGGCACGTTACGGCTCGGTCACGGCCGCGGCCCGGGCCCTGAACTACGCCCAGCCGTCGGTGAGCCATCATCTGGCCCGGCTGGAGGCCGAGACCGGGATCAAACTGATCCAGCGCGCCGGGCGGGGGATCCGGCTCACCGACGCCGGGCGGCTCCTGGCCGAGCGGGGGGCCGAGGTGATCGGCAGGCTGGATGCGGCGGAGAACGAGCTGGCCGCCTACACCGGGCTGCGGGCCGGGCGGCTGCGGCTCGCGGCGTTCCCGTCCGCGCTCGGCACCATCGTGCCGGCCGCGGCGGCGATGCTGCGCGCCCGCCAATCCAGCATCGACCTGCGGCTGACCGAGGCCGAACCGCCGGAGGCGCTGCGCATGCTCCGGGCCGGTTACGTCGACGTCGCGCTGTTGTTCCGGTACTTCCCGGACGCCGCGACCCGGAGGCCCGGAACCGGTGCCCGTGGGAGGAGCCCGGGCAGGCGAGGCGCAGGCGCGGCGTTCGGCGCCGGGGCTCCCCATGACGAGGACGGCGCCTTCGACCTGACCGAGGGCGTGCGCGAACAGCTGATCCTGGACGAGCCGGTCCACCTGGTGACCTCGGCGCACGACCCCGAGCAGGGTCCGCCTGAGCTGGCCCGGTACGCGCGCCACCGGTGGATCGCGGGTTGCGACCGCTGCCGGGCCAACCTGCTCCGGCAGTGCGCCCAGGCCGGCTTCAGCCCGAAGATCGCGTTCACCACCGACGACTATGTCGCGGTCCAGGCGCTGGTCGCTGCCGATCTGGGCGTGTCGATCCTGCCCGCGCTGTGCCTGCGGGCGGCGCGTCACCCGGGGGTGAGGACGGCGCCGCTGGCGGGCGCGCGCCGGCACGTGTTCGCGGTGCGGTACGGCGACCCGCCGGACCCGCCCGCGGTGACCTTGCTGGCCGACGCGCTGCGCGCCGCCGCCGCCGAGCCCGCGGGCCAGGCGGGATGAACGCAGACGGCTCGCGCACGGTGCACACCGGGGTCTGGACGCTGGAGGACCGGTTCAGGTCGCCCTGGCATTACCTGCCGGTGGAAGTCGGGCCGGGAACGGCCGGGCTGCGGGTGGAGCTGGACTACGACCACGCGGCCGGCGCGGTGCTCGACCTGGGCTGCCTCGGGCCGGGCGGCTTCCGGGGCTGGTCGGGTGGCGCCCGCGGCTGGTTCGCCATTACCGGCGACGCCGCCACGCCGGGATACCTGCCGGGCGAGATCGAGGCCGGGGTCTGGCAGGTGGTGATCGGGGTGCACCGCGTCCCGCCGGGCGGGGTGCCTTACCGGGTGACGGCGCAGGCCTCGCGGCGCCGCTCCGAAGGGCTGCTGCCGCCCGCCGCCGCGGCGCCGCCCGCGCCGCAGGAGCGGCCACCGCGGCGGGACCTGCCGGCCGATCCCGGACAGCAGTGGCTGGCCGGTGACCTGCACGCGCACACGGTGCACTCCGATGGCGCGCTGACCGTCGCCGAACTGGCCGTGCTCGCGGCCGGGCGCGGGCTGGACTTCCTCGCGGTCACCGACCACAACACGGTCAGCCACCACGCCGAGCTGGCCGGCGTGGCCCGGCGGTACGGGATCACGCTGGTGCCCGGCCAGGAGCTGACCACCGACGGCGGGCACGCGGGTGCGCTGGGCGACGTCGGCTGGATCGACTTCCGGCGCGAGCCGGACGACTGGCTCGAGGCGACCGCGGCCCGCGGCGGGCTGCTGTCGGTCAACCACCCGTTCGCCGGGCCGGTCAGCTGGACCCACTCGATGCGGCGCCGCCCGCCGCTGGCCGAGGTCTGGCACTGGAGCTGGCTCGACAAGCGCTGGACCACCCCGTTCGCGTGGTGGCTGGCCTGGGACGCCACGGCTATCCCGGTCGGCGGCAGCGACTGGCACCGGCCCGGCGACGACGCCCCGCCCGGCAGCCCGACCACCTGGGTCGAGTGCGCGGGCCGCGAGCCGGGTGCTGTGCTCGACGGGCTGCGGGCCGGGCGGGTGGCCATCTCGGCCGAGCGTGACGGCCCGGTGCTGCTGCGCCATGACGGCGGTCTCGTCGCGGCCGGGGCCGACGGGAGCATCCTGGCCGGTCCGGGCGGCCCGGTCGCGCGGGTCCGCGGCGACCTGGCCCGGCTGCCCGGTGCGCCGGGCCCGCACCGGCTGCTCGACCCGGCCGGCGCGTGCCTGGCGCTGACCCCTTAGCCGTCCCGTCCAGGACCGGCAGGACGAGGTAGGACGCGCGGCCGTCGGCGTGGTGCACGGTGTTGGTCGCGATGCGGATGTCGTCGACGCCGTCGTCGGCCAGGACCGGGTGCCCGCTGTTGGTGTTGCGGGCCCGGCGCGGGAAGTTGCTCGAGGTGACGTCGACCCCGATGCGATGGCCGGCCGGGAACGTGTGGTGGATCTGGCCGAGGCCGACGCGGATCTCGACCGGGGAGCCGGGCGTGAGCGGCCGGGGCTCAGGCGCCCCGTCGCGGTACATCGCGCGCTGTACCCCGTCCATCATCAGCAGTGCGGACCCGTCGGGCTGGACGTCGATCAGCTTGACCACGAAGTCGGTGTCGGGGCAGTCGGACTCCGCGGCCAGGACGGCCTCCACCGCGCCGGCCACGGTCAGGTCCGCAGGCAGCGGCTCGCTCGCGTAGACCAGCCCATAGCCGGTCAAGGACCGCAGCGGCCGCTGGTCGGCCACGCCGGAGGCGATCAGCATGTTCCGGCCGCCGAGGGAGGGCACCGGCTGCCCGGGGTCGTAGACGTAGGACCGGCCCTCGCCGGCCGGAGCGTCGCCGAGGGTGCCGTCGCCGCGCAGGTACCAGCGCCGCTCCCGGGTGCCGGGCGGCGGCCAGTCATCGGCGTGCCGCCAGTCGTCGGCGACGTAGCCTTCGGGGTCGGCGACCCACGCGCGCGGCGAGTAGAAGACGGCCGGCTCGCGCATGATGGGCGTCGGTTCGTCCTGCAGCCAGTGGTCGAACCACTCGAAGTAGGGGTCCCGGGGCCAGAACTGGCTCTCGTACACGAAGTGGTGGGCGTTGGGTCCCACCCACAGCCGCTGGTGGCCCACCCGCGCCTGCAGCTCGGCGAACGCGGACAGCACGCTGGTCAGGAAGATGTCGAACCAGGACGTCGCGTGGAAGCCCGGTATCTCGATGGTCCGCCGGAAGTTGTGGCGGGCCCGGAAGGCGTCCGGCACCGGGTGGCCGATGATCTCATCGAGATACGGCTGCCACACCGAGAAGTCCGGGTATCCGCGCAGCGGCAGGCGCATCCAGTCCGGCGAGTCCACGTAGGGCGGCCAGTCCGCCTGGGCGGCAGCCAGCGCCGCGCTCCGTTCGGCCGCCGACTTGGCCACCTGGTCGAGTTCCCCGGCGCTCAGGCCGGTGCGCGCCATGACCGCCTGGCGATGGGAGGCCGACAGCCCCGGGATGTTGCCGGCGATCCACAGCCACAGTCGCTCCATCTCGATCGACTGGCCCTCGTAGACCACGTCGTCGTAGATGCTCGAGCCCCCGACCTGCGCGAAGAACGCCTTGAGGCTCGGGTGCCCCTGCGATGCGGCGGCCAGCGCCGTGGTGGCGACCGCGGAGGACCCGGACACTCCGACACGGTGGTTCGACCACGGCTGGTCGTCGATCCACTCCAGCGTGTCGAAGCCGTCACTGGCGTCGTCGCCGTAGGCGTGATCCTCCCCCTGCGAGCCGTACCGCCCGCGGCAGTCCTGGTAGACAGCCGCGTAACCGTGGCGGACGATCTCACGCCACCCGCGCAGGATGGCGCCGGCCATCGGCTTGGCGGGGTCGGTGAGCCACCCCCGGGCCGGATCGGTGACGGCCTGGCCGGGCGGGGCCGTGATGCCGTAGGGCGTCCGCTGCAAGATGACCGGGTAGCTCGGACCGCCGGATTCCGGCAGGTAGACGAACGTGTTCAGCCGGACGCCATCACGCATCGGGACCATGGCCTGGAAGCTTCGGATCCCGTCGATGAGCGGCACGGTCATCTTCTTCTCCTCCTCCAGCCAGCCCGAGCGGAGGCGGGTCAGCGCGACGAGCTGTGCGTGACGGCCGGTGATTGGCATTTGTATCTTAAGCCCGGATCCCGGGCAGGCGGCTAGCCGGCCAGCAGCTCCAGCCGGGCGCGCAGCAGGGCCCGGTGGGCCACCACGTCGTCGACCTGGTCGGGCTGCTCGGCGCACTCACCCGCGCTGATGGCGCGCTCGAGCCTGCGGGCGGCGTCAGCGGCGTCGATCATCTCGAACACCACCAGCGGGTCCGCCTGAGCCGCCCGCTCGGTCTGCTCGCGCAGGCCGGCCGTCCTGGTCACCCACACGTCCTTGATCCGGCCCCCGCGACTGTGATCGATCAGCACGCAGACGGCGTGCTGACGGTCACCGTAGGCGAAGGTCATGGTCAGCGACTCCTGGCGGCCGCCCACGTCCGCGTAGTGCCAGCAGTCGCCAGCCCGCGGGGAGCCGAGGCCAGCCGCCCACGGCGGCTCGGCCACACCGCTAGCGCGTACCCGCGCCGCCGCCTGCCCGGCGGCGGGGCGTAGCACCGGTGAGCCGACCGCGGCCAGGACGAGCAGCAGCGCGAGGGATCCCGGGGTGCGGGCGGCCTCCGCGGCCGGAACCAGCGACCCGGTCATCGAGCGGTCGAGCTCGGCCGGGCCCGCGGCCGAGCTCGATAGCGCTCCGATCAGATCGGAGCCCCACAATTCCGCGTCCACCGGGTCGGCGAGCTGGCCGAGGACGCTGGCCGCCTCGGCCAGCACCCCGGCGAAGGTCTCCTCGAGACCGACGGGGGCGAAGAGAGCGGCTATATCGGGATCTGGGCTCATGCCGTGCAGGATAAGGCCTCGTCAGGCGTCCCGGCGGCGCAGGTATCCCGGGCGACGCAGTCGGCCAGGTGATCGTTGACGATGCCACAGGCCTGCATGGTCGCGTAGGCGGTCACCGGGCCGGTGAAGGTGAAGCCGTGGCCCTTCAGCTCGGCGGCCAGCGCCTTGGACGCCGGGGTGGCGGGCGGCACGTCGGCCAGCGTGCGCGGCGCGGCGGCGGCCTGGCCCGCGTACTTCCAGACCAGCGCGGTCAGGCCGCCGGGCAGGCCGACCGCGGCCCGCGCGTTGGTGATCGCCGCGTTGATCTTCGCGCGGTTGCGTACGATTCCCGCATCGGCCATCAGGCGCGCGACGTCCTCGTCGCCGAAGCGGGCGACGGTGACGGCGTCGAACCCGGCGAACGCCGCGCGGAAGTTCTCCCGCTTGCGCAAGATGGTCAGCCAGGACAGCCCGGACTGGAAGGCCTCGAGGCACAGCCGCTCGAAGATCGCCGCGTCGCCGCGGACCGGGCGCCCCCACTCCTGGTCGTGGTAAGCGAGATACTCCGGCGCGCTCAGCGCCCACGGACAGCGCAGCGCGCCGTCCGGGCCGGGGACGGGACCCCGGTCGCTCACTGGCCGAGCTCTTGGGGACTGGGCTCCCGGGCAGAGGACTCCCGGGGACTGGGCTCCCGCGGACTGGGCTCCCGGGACTCAGCTCTGGCGGACTCAGCTCTTGGGAGGCGGTCTCGCGGCTCTTGCGGACTCAGCTCTCGGGAGGCGGTCTCGCCGGGCTCTTGCGAAGCGGCCTCTTCGGGCAGGCCGGCGGGGGTGGCGGCCGCGGCGGGCTGATCTGTGCGAGCCGACGGTGCCGCGGGCGCCAGGTCCGGGGCCACCGCGTGGGGGGCCATCGGGTCCGGGGCCACCGGGTCCGGGGCCACCGGGTCCGGGGCCGGACCGGTGAGCCGGTGCTGGAGGTAGGCGATGGTGAGATCGCGCTCGCGCAGGGCCCCGGCGATGCGCTCGAGCGCCTCGTCCGTCACCTGCATGTTGTAGCCCCACAAGGCGGTGGGCGGGCGCAGCATGGCGACGTCGGTAGCGGACACCGGACCGAGGTCCAGCGGTGCATGGTCGGCCTGCTCGTAGGCCAGCTCGCCGCCCCGCCCGGTGGCGGCGACGTACACGCCGACCAGGATGGCGACAGCCACGAGGATCATGACAACGGGCACATACAAATCGTGCCACGCCTGATGCGCGATGTCGCATCGACCAGGCAGCAGGGCCGCGCTGGGGAATTATCCCGTCTCGGCCCAGCCGGCGTGCGCGGCGCGGATGATCTCGACCACCTCGCCGGGCTCGTCGGCGACGCTGAGCAGCCCGAGCTCCGCGGGCCCGATGTTGCCCTCGGCCAGCATGGTGTCCTGGAGCCAGCCGAGCAGGCCCGTCCAGTACGACCGGCCGACCAGCACGATCGGGAACTTGGTGATCTTCCCGGTCGCGACCAGGGTGACCGCCTCGAACAGCTCGTCCATCGTGCCGAAGCCGCCGGGCAGCACCACGAAGGCCTGCGAGTACTTGATGAAGCAGGTCTTGCGGACGAAGAAGTACCGGAACTCCAGGCCCACCTCGACGTAGTCGTTCAGGCCCATCTCCAGCGGCAGCTCAATGCCCAGGCCGACCGAGACGCCGCCCGCCTCGACCGCTCCCTTGTTGGCCGCCTCCATGATTCCCGGTCCGCCGCCGGTGATCACCGCGTAGCCCGCCCGGACCAGGCCGGCCGCGATGCTCGACGCGGTCGCGTAGGCCTCGGTGCCGCGCGGGGTCCGGGCCGAGCCGAAGATCGACACCGCGGGCCCGAGCTCGGCCAGCAGGCCGAACCCCTCCACGAACTCGGCCTGGATGCGCAGCACCCGCCACGGGTCGGTGTGCACCCAGTCGGCCGGGCCGCGCCGGTCGAGCAGCCGCTGATCGGTGGTGGTCGCCGGTATCTGATTGCCACGCAACGTCACAGGTCCCTGGCGGCGGACCCGCCGGTGCGGCTCGGAGTTCACGCTCATCGTGAACCAAGAGTAGTAGCCCCAGGCAGGTGGCTCAGGCGTCCACACCGTGGTCGCGGAGGATCTGGTTCAGGGCCGACTTGTCCAGGCGGGAGCCTTCGGGCAGCCTCTTCAGCACCAGCAGGCACGGCATGCCGAACGTACCGCCGGGGAACGTCCGCGGCCGGGTCCCGCCCACGCAGACCGACCAGGGCGGCGCCTCGCCGCGCGGCAGCTCCTCGCCGGTCTCCACGTCGATGACGTGGGTGGTCGGGGTGAGAATGGAGCCCGCGCCGAGCGTCGCGCCCTGGCGCACCCGGGCCCCGCCGACGACCATGCAGCGCGACCCGACCATGGCCTCGTCCTCGACGATCACCGGCACCGCCTCCGGCGGCTCGAGCACGCCGCCGATCCCCACGCCGCCGGACAGGTGGACGTTCTTGCCGATCTGGGCGCCCGAGCCGACCGTGGCCCAGGTGTCCACCATCGTGCCGGAATCCACGTACGCGCCGATGTTGACGAACGACGGCATCAGCACCGCGCCCGGCGCGACGTAGGCGCCCCAGCGCACGATCGAGCCGGGCAGCGCGCGCACGCCGTCCAGCCGCGTGGTCAGCGGCACCCGGTCGTCGTAGCGGAAGTCACCCACCTGGGACCGGGCCATCGGCAGCACGCGGAAGGAGAGCAGGATGGCCCGCTTGGCCCGCTCGTCCACCACCACCTGGTCGGTGGCCGGGTCGACGGAGGCCACCCGGGCCTGCCCGGCGTCGATCGCGTCGACCGCGCCGACCACCGCGGCGCGGGCCTGCTCGTCGGCCGGGGACAGCTCGGCGCGCCGTTCCCACAGCTCGTCGATGACGGCGGGCAGAGGCGAGATAACAGCGGGGAGAGGCGAGGACGGGACGCTCCCGGGGGGCTCCGGGAGGTCGTCCCCCCGGGACAGCACAGTGCTCATGGACTGGGAGCTTAGCGGTACGGTCTGGTGGTGTGCCGTCCCCTACCCGCCGGCTGCGGGCCGTCGCCGTGGTCTGCTCCGCGCTGGTGCTGGCGCTCGCCGGCTACCTGACCTTCAGCGGCCGGCACGCCACCCCCGCGCCGCCGCCGCCGGGCTGCCAGGCCGGCACCGGGGCGGCGGCCATCCCGCTCGCGGTCAGCCAGGCGGGCATAGCGGCGACCATCGCGGGCGTCGCGGCCCGGCACGGGCTCGGCAAGCAGGCGGTCACCATCGCCTACGCGACGGCCCTGCAGGAATCGAAGCTGCAGAACCTGGACTACGGTGACCTCGATTCCGTGGGCGTGTTCCAGCAGCGTCCCTCGCAGGGCTGGGGCACCACCGCCGAGCTCGAGGACCCGGTCTACGCCACCACGAAGTTCTTCGCCGCGCTGGTCAAGGTGCGCGGCTACGCCACGATGCCGGTGAACCAGGCGGCCCAGGAGGTGCAGCACAGCGCGGACGGGTACGCCTACGAGCAGTGGGCCGGGACGGCCCAGCTGCTGGCCAACTACTTCACCGGCAGCTCGGCGGCCGGCGTGTCGTGCTGGTACTCCCCCGGCGGGAAGGCCGACCTGACCGGGGCGCTGACGCAGCTGACCTCGACGTTCGGCCGAGGGGGCAAGGACGGGGTACGGGTGGCGGTGAGCACGGACCGTTCGGCAAATAAGAAGGACGAGAGCGTCGCGGTGGTGCGGGTGCAGCGGGCCGCGGCCTGGACGGTGGCCAGCTGGCTGGTGGCCTACGCCCAGCAGTACGGCATCAGCCAGGTACGGTATGCCGATTATGTGTGGAACGCCACAAACGACGGCGCGGGCTGGCAGCGGGCCGCAGCCCAGTCGCTCGCCAGCGGGAGTATTGTCGCGGGCTGACTCGGCATGAGCCGCGCAGCCGCCATACTGTGTTAACAGCAGAACCTGAACCGCGAAGGAGCCCACCCGTGACCTACATCATCGCGGAGCCATGCGTTGATGTGCTTGACAGAGCATGCATCGAGGAATGCCCTGTGGACTGCATCTACGAGGGCGATCGCATGCTCTATATCCACCCCGACGAGTGCGTGGACTGCGGCGCCTGCGAGCCGGTCTGCCCGGTCGAGGCGATCTACTACGAGGACGACGTGCCCGACCAGTGGAAGGAGTACTACAAGGTCAACGTCGACTTCTTCGACGACCTGGGCTCCCCCGGCGGCGCGTCGAAGACCGGCAAGGTCGGCAAGGACCACCCGGTGGTGGCAGCGCTCCCCCCGCAAGCCGTGGAGGAATGACCCCCGCCACCCTGGCCGGGCGGCTGCCCGAGTTCACCTGGGACCGGATCGCGCCGCTGGGCGAGAAGGCGGGGCAGCACCCGGACGGCGCCGTGGACCTGTCCATGGGCACGCCGGTCGATCCGGTGCCGGAGGTGATCCGCGGCGCGCTGGCCGCGGCGTCTGACTCACCCGGGTACCCGCTGACGCGGGGAACGCCGCGGCTGCGCGGCGCGGCGGCCGACTGGCTGGCCCGCTCGCTGGGCGTGCCGGTCTCGCCGGACGACGTGCTGCCGGTCATCGGCACCAAGGAGTTCATCGCCTGGCTGCCGGTCATGCTCGGGCTCGGGCCGGGCGACGTGATCGTGTACCCGGAGCTGGCCTACCCCACCTACGACACCGGGGCGCGGCTGGCCGGGGCGACGGCGATGGCCTCGGACAGCCTGCTGTCCCTCGGCGCTGATTCGCCGGAGGGCGGGCGGGTCCGGCTGGTCTGGCTGAACTCGCCGTCGAACCCGACCGGGCGGGTGCTGCCGGCCGAGCACCTGCGCAAGGTCCTGGCCTGGGCCCGCGAGCGCGGGGCGGTGGTGGCCTCCGACGAGTGTTACGCCGGCCTCGGCTGGGAGGCCGCGCCGGTCTCCGTGCTGCACCCGTCGGTGTGCGAGGGCTCGCACGAGGGCGTGCTGGCGGTGCACTCGCTGTCCAAGCGGTCGAACCTGGCCGGGTACCGGGCCGGGTTCGTGACCGGCGACCCGGCGCTGGTCGCGGAGCTGCTGGCCATCAGGAAGCAGGCCGGGATGATCGTGCCGGCCCCGGTCCAGGCCGCGATGACCGCGGCGCTCGGCGACGACGAGCACGCCCGGGTGCAGCGGGGACGGTACGAGGCGAGGCGTTCGGTCCTGCGGGAGGCGTTCACCCGGGCCGGCTGGTCGGTGGAGCACTCCGAGGCCGGGCTGTACCTGTGGCTGACCCGCCCGGACCACGACGGCTGGTCGGCGGCCGAGCTGCTGGCCGGCGAGTGCGGGATCCTGGTCACGCCGGGCCCGGTGTACGGGCCGTCCGGCGCACGGCACATCCGGGTGGCGCTGACCGCCACCGACGAGCGGGTCGCCGCCGCGGCGAAGCGGCTGGGCGAGCTGCGTTAGGCGGCTGGGCGAGCTGCGTTAGGCGGCTCGCGGGCCGAGGCTACGGCGGGGAGGCCCGCGGTGCAGGCCGTTCGGCGGGACTGCGTCCGCCGGGCGAACTACGCAACAAATCGCCGTCATGGCGCTGTTTTACGCAAGGATTCTCTACCGAGACGCATGATCGGCGTATGCATTCCGCAACCGCCGGCTTCTACCCTGGGCTCATGGACGACGGGGGGAGCCACGGCAGGAAGGCCACGGCGCGGCGGTACCTGATGTGCCCGCCGGAGCATTTCGCCGTCACGTACGCGATCAACCCGTGGATGCGGCCGGAGGTGCCGGTCGACGCGGCCGCCGCCATGGCCCAGTGGGCCCGGCTGCGGCAGGTCTTCATCGAGCTCGGCCACGACGTGCGGACGATCGAGCCGGAGCCAGGACTGCCGGACATGGTGTTCGCGGCCAACGGCGGGACGGTGGTGGGCGGGACGGTGCTCGGCGCGCGGTTCCGGTACCCGCAGCGGGCCGGGGAGGCCGGCGCCTACCTGCGGTGGTTCCGCGACCAGGGCTATCCGCGGATCCGGGCCGGCGGGCACATCAACGAGGGCGAAGGCGACATCGTCTTTACCGGGCGCGCGCTGCTGGCCGGCTACGGCTTCCGGACCGACCAGGCCGTCGCGGCGGAGCTGGCCGAGGTGTTCGGGCTGCCGGTGGTCAGCCTGCGGCTGGTCGACCCTCGCTTCTACCACCTGGACACCGCGCTGTGCGTGCTCGGCCCGGACGCCGCCATGTACTACCCGGCCGCGTTCGACGAGGCCGCGAAGGCGGCGATCCAGACGCACTTCGCCGAGCTGATCGAGGCGAAGGACGAGGACGCCGACGTGCTCGGGCTGAACGCGGTCAGCGACGGCCTGCACGTCGTCCTGCCGGCCCAGGCGCCGAACCTGGCCGCGCAGCTGCGCGAGCTCGGCTTCGAACCCATCGGGGTGAACGTGTCCGAGCTGCGCAAGGGCGGCGGCGGACCCAAGTGCTGCACGCTGGAACTGCGGGATTGAGGGATTGAGGGAGCCATCATGATCGAGGCCGTAACCGGGCGCGCCGCCGAGCTGCTGGAGCTGAGCGAGGAGCACGCCGCGCACAACTACCACCCGCTGCCCATCGTCATCGACGAGGCCGAGGGCGCCTGGGTGAGCGACGTCGACGGACGGCGCTACCTGGACATGCTCGCCGCGTACTCGGCGCTGAACTTCGGGCACCGGCACCCGCGGCTCATCGCGGCCGCGATGAACCAGCTCGATCGGCTCACACTGGTGAGCCGGGCGTTCGAGCACGACCAGTTCGGGCTGTTCTGCGCCGAGCTGGCCGAGCTGGCCGGCATGGACGTGGTGCTGCCGATGAACACCGGCGCCGAGGCGGTCGAGACCGCCATCAAGGTCGCGCGCAAGTGGGGATACCGGGTCAAGGGGGTGCCCGCCGGCCAGGCCGTGATCATCGCGTTCGGCGGGAACTTCCACGGCCGCACCACCACGATCATCAGCTTCTCCACCGATCCCGACGCGAGGGACGATTTCGGCCCGTACACGCCGGGCTTCCGGGTCGTGCCGTACGGGGACCTCGACACGCTCGCCGCGGTGGTCGGTGATCTGGGCGAGCGGGTGGTGGCCGTGCTGTTCGAGCCGATCCAGGGCGAAGCCGGGGTGATCGTGCCGCCGCCCGGGTTCCTGGCCGGGGTCCGGGAGCTGTGTACCGCGCATGGCATCTTGATGATCGCGGACGAGATCCAGTCCGGGCTGGGCCGCACCGGTTATACGTTCGCGTGCGAGGCCGAGGGCGTGGTACCCGACGCGTACCTGCTGGGCAAGGCGCTGGGCGGCGGCATCGTGCCGGTGTCGGCGATGGTGTCCAGCTGGCCGGTGCTGGGCGTCCTGCAGCCCGGGCAGCACGGGTCCACGTTCGGCGGGAACCCGCTGGCCTGCGCGGTCGGCCGCGAGGTGGTGGCCATGCTGGCGACCGGGGAGTACCAGGCCCGGGCGGCCGTGCTCGGCGCGCGCATGCACGCGCGGCTGGCGGCGCTGCCCGGCGACGCGGTCCGGGAAGTCCGCGGCCGCGGGCTGTGGGCCGGGGTCGACCTGGCGTCGCTGCCGGGCCGTGAGGCGTGCGAGCGGCTGGCCGCCCGCGGGGTCCTGGCCAAGGAGACGCACGGCCACACGATCAGGCTCGCGCCACCGCTGGTGATCAGCGAGCACGACCTGGACTGGGGCCTGGACCGGATCGAGGAGGTCGTGACCCGGTCGTTACGGGCTGCGCTGTGCTTACGGGCTGCGCGTGCTTACGGGCTGCGCTGTGCTTACGGGCTGCGCAGGCGGCGGTAGCTGCCGGCGTGGTGGATCAGGGGGCCGCGGGCGGGCGGGTCGGCCGGGCCGGCCACGGCCAGGACCTCGCCGACGACGATGCTGTGGTCGCCGGCGTCGTGCACCGCGGTGGTCCGGCATTCCAGCACGGCCAGCGCGCTGTCGAGCACCGGCGCGCCGGTGACCGGGCCGGGGTGATGGGCCACGCCGTCCAGCTGGCCGTCCATCGGGCGCCCGCGCGTGGCCAGCCAGCGGGCGGTCTTCTCGTCGTCCTCGGCCAGGATCGACACCGCCCAGGAACCTTCGGCCAGGACCGCGTCGTGGAAGCGGGCGATCTTCTCCGCGCAGAACAGCACCAGCGGCGGGTCCAGCGAGACCGAGACGAAGGCGCTGACCGTCATGGCGTGGCCGACCCCGGTGGTGACCACGACGATCCCGCTCGCGAACTGGCCCGCAGCCCGGCGGTAGGAGGCGCCGTCGACGCTCATCGGCGCCGTGCCCCGGTGCCGTGGACAGAGGCGACGAACAATACGAGCACCGCGGCCACCGCGGCGGCCGTGCCGCCGTACAGGTACCACTTCCCGGCGGCCGTGTTGGCGATGATCACGCTGCCGCCGGAGACCGGCATGGACAGGACGAACGACGCGAGGATCCAGCCGACCGCCGGGGGCCAGCGCCCCGCTGATCGACCTCATCGCCCAGCCGCCGAACAGGCCGGTCGCCAGGAGCAGCACGCCGAACCCGATCGCGGCGGCCGGCGCCGCGCGGCTGTACTGGAAGCTGCCGATCAGCCCCTCCACGGCGCCGAGCAGGAACAGGGCGGCGTACGCGGCGCCGGTCAGCAGCCGCCCTCTCTCCTTCTCGCCCGCAGCGGCGTTCATAAACAGCAGGTTACTGGTCAAAGAGGTCGGTCTCCCGTTCGGCGCGGCCGGGGGCCCCGGCCAGCCCGCGGCCGTGCGGCGCGGCCAGGCCGGGGGTGTGCGGCCGGACAGCCCGCCGCCGTGCGGGCCAGCCAGCAGGGTAAAGCACTCGATGCCGCTCAGTAGCTTGGGTACCCCGTCGGACAAGGCGAAGAACGGGGGGTCCACGGTGATCTGCGTCTCGTGCGCGCGCATCGCGGCGACCTTGCGGTCGAGCCAGGCGCTCGCGTCGATCTCGGTGGTGACCTGCGCGCCGCCGGCCGCGGCGGTCGCGTAGAACCTGGCCGGCGCGTCGGGCCCGGCCAGCTCGCAGGCCCGCCAGGCGACCCGGTGAGCCTGGATGTGGTCGGGATGCCCGTAGGCGCCGTCGGCGTCGTAGGTCACCAGCACCTGCGGGCGCACCTCGGCGATGACGTCGAGCAGGGCCCGGGCCGCGGTGTCCACGTCGGCCCGCCAGAAGCAGCGCGGGTCCTCGTTGCCCTCGGTGCCCATCATGCCCGAGTCACGCCAGCGGCCGGGGCCGCCGAGGAACCGGTGGTCGGTCACGCCGAGCGCGGCGCAGGCCGCGGCCAGCTCGTCGGTGCGGTACTCCCCCAGCCGGTCCTCCTTCTCCGCGGCCAGGTACGCCAGCGACGGCGGGATGATCTCGCCCAGCTCGCCGAGCGTGCAGGTGACCAGCGTGACCTGCGCGGCCTCGGCGGCATATTTCGCCATCGTGGCCCCGGTGTAGATCGATTCGTCGTCGGGGTGCGCGTGCACCAGCAGCAGCCGCCGCTCCAGCATGCTCATGCCAGAGAGCCTAACTGGCTAGATTTCACATCATGACCGAGAGCTTTCCCCGGCAGGAGGCCAGAACCAGGCGGTTCAGCCTCGGGGTGCCGCGCGCCTTCCGCGTCTCTCCCGACGGCACCCGGGTCGCCTACCTGCGGACCAAGAGTGGCACCGATCCGGTGACGTGCCTGTGGGTGCTGGACGTGGCCACCGGGCAGGAACGGCTGGCCGCCGACCCGCGGCCGCTCAGCCCGGACCGCGGCGGCGCCGGGGAGGAGGACCTGCCGCCGGAGGAACGGGCCCGGCGGGAGCGGGTCAGGGAGCAGGCCGCCGGCATCGTGGCCTACTCGACCGACCGGGACGTCACTGTGGCCGCCTTCGCGCTGTCCGGCCGCGTGTACACCGTGCCGCTGACCGGTGACGGGGCGGGTGGCGGCGGCCCGGCCAGTGCTGCGCAGGCCCGCGAGGTGGCCACGCGCACACCGGCCCTGGATCCCCGCCTGGACCCGGCCGGGCGGCGGCTGGCGTACGTCTGCGACGGCGCGCTACGGGTGGCGGATCTGGGCGGCCCCGACCTGGACGGCGGCGGGGACCGGGTCCTCGCGGACCCGGGGGGAGCGCCCGGCGTGACGTTCGGCCTGCCGGAGTTCATCGCCGCCGAGGAGATGGGCCGCCAGCGCGGCTACTGGTGGGCCCCGGACGGCTCGGCCCTGCTGGTCGCCCGGGTGGACGAGACGCCCGTGAACCGGTGGCATATCGCCGATCCCGCACACCCCGAACGCCCGCCCGCCGTGGTGGCCTATCCCGCGGCCGGCACCCCGAACGCCGACGTGTCCGTGCACCTGGCCCCGCTGGAGGGCCCCAGCGTGGCGGTCGAGGCGGACTGGTCCGCCTTCCCGTACCTGGTGACCGCCTGCTGGCAGGACGGGCACGACCCGCTGATCGTGGTGCAGAGCCGGGACCAGCGCAGGTTGCGGATCCTTGGCGTGGACGCCTGCCGCGGCCGGGTCACCGTGCGGCACGAGGACACCGACCCGCACTGGCTGGAGATCGTCCCCGGCGTGCCGGCCTGGACCGCCGACGGCCGGATCGTGTGGACCCGCGATGAGCAGGACACCCGCCGCCTGGTGCTGCTGGCGCCAGGCCAGGAGCCGGTGCCGGTCACCCCGCCGGGCCTGCAGGTCCACAGCGTGCTCGACGTAGACGGCGACACGGTGCTGTTCCAGGCGTCGCAGGAGCCGGCCGAGGTCGGGCTGTGGAGCTACGGGCCGGGCGGCCTGAGCCAGGCCGGGCCGGGCGGCGGCGTGGCAGGCGGCACCCGCGGCGGCGGCACCACGGTCAGCTGGCGCCGGTCCCTGGACGAGGACGGCGTGACCGTCCGCGTGCGCCGAGGCGGCGGCCCGGCCGCCGTCATCGGATCGCTCGCCGAGCTCCCGGCGCTGCCCGCGCCCCGGCCGATCCTGTTCCGGGCCGGGCTCGCGCGAGATCCAGACCGCCGTGCTGTTCCCGTCCGGGCACGAGCCGGGACAGGGCTCGCTGCCGGTGCTGCTCGACCCGTACGGCGGGCCGCACGGGCAGCGGGTGGTCAGGTCCCGGCAGGCCTACCTGGTGTCGCAGTGGTTCGCCGAGCAGGGGTTCGCGGTGCTGATCGCGGACGGCCGCGGCACCCCGGGCCGCGGGCCGGCCTGGGAACGCGCGGTGGCCGGCGACCTGGCCGGCCCGGTCCTGGAGGATCAGGTCGACGCCCTGCACGCCGCGGCCGAGCGGTTCGGTGACCTGGACACCGGCCGGGTGGCGATCCGGGGCTGGTCGTTCGGCGGCTACCTGGCCGCGCTGGCCGTGCTGCGCCGCCCGGACGTATTCCACGCGGCGATCGCGGGCGCGCCGGTCACCGACTGGCGGCTGTACGACACCCATTACACCGAGCGCTACCTGGGCCTGCCGGACGAGCCCGGCGGCGCCTACGACCGGTCCTCCCTCATTTCTTCGGCCGAACGGGCTGCGGCGGGCGCGGGCGCGCGGCCGCTCCTGCTCATCCATGGCCTCGCGGATGACAACGTGGTGGTGGCGCACACCCTGCAGCTATCGGCCGCGCTGCTGGCCGCCGGATACCCGCACGCGGTCCTGCCGCTGTCCGGGATCACCCACATGGCCTCGCAGGAGACCGTCGCGGAAAACCTGCTGCTGCTGCAGCTCGACTTCCTCCGCAGCGCCCTGGGCGGTCATTCGGGAGCAGAAATGTAGCCAGCGTCACAGTCAACGATGAGGTCTCGGTCACTGCACAATGCCTAGGCAGGGAATAAGTTTCTCAACGTATGTCCACACGCCAGTACCCTTGGCCGGTTTCGCGCCGGGTGGGGTCGGAGTTACGCTCGAAGCAGCGAGGACGCTGAATGACACAGGCACCAGAAGCGCCAGCCAGAACAAGGGCGCAGATCTCCGCACGTACCTTCCGCATGGATCAGTGGTGGAAGTCACCGGCCATCCAGGGCGGCGGGGCTGACGATCTGGCTCGTCTACGCCACAGTCCGCGTGTTCATGGGCCACTGGTACTTCGTTCCCCAGTACCACTACCTGACGCCGTTCTACTCGCCGTGCGTCAGCGGCGAGTGCGTGCCTGGGTCGAGCACACTGGGCCAGTGGATCCCGGCCGTCCCGCCGATCATCCCGTACGCGTTCGTGTCCCTGGTGTTCGTCCTCGGCTTCCGGCTGACCTGCTATTACTACCGGAAGGCGTACTACCGGGCCTTCTGGCGCTCCCCCGCCGCGTGCGCCGTCCGCGAGCCGCACGCGTCCTACTCCGGCGAGACGCGGTTCCCGCTGCTCGGGCAGAACCTGCACCGCTACTTCTTCTACGCGGCCGTGCTGGTCGGGATCCTGCTCACCTACGACGTGACGCAGGCGTTCCGCGGCCCGGACGGGAACTTCGGGTTCGGCCTCGGCTCGCTGATCCTGCTGGCCAACGTGATCCTGCTGTGGTGCTACGCGCTGGGCTGCCACTCGTGCCGGCACATCACCGCCGGGCGGCTGAACAACTTCTCCAAGCACCCGGTCAGGTACTGGGCCTGGACGAAGGTCTCCTGGCTGAACGCGCGGCACATGCAGTTCGCCTGGATCACCCTCGGGACGTTGCTGCTGAGCGACCTGTACATCATGCTGGTGGCCAGCGGAGCCTTCTCAGATCCGAGAATCTTCAATTAGACCGAACGGGCAATGGTAATGAGCGAGGCAGAAGTTCACGGCAGCGACGCAGTGTTGTCTCAAAACGAGGTGTCGTCTCAAGACGCGGTGTCGTCTCAAGACGCGGTGATGTCTGAAGACACGGTGCGCTACTCCTACGACGTGGTCATCGTAGGAGCGGGCGGCTCGGGGCTGCGCGCGGCGATCGAGGCGCGGCTGAAGGGCAAGAAGGTCGCGATCATCTCCAAATCCCTGTTCGGCAAGGCGCACACGGTCATGGCCGAGGGCGGCTGCGCGGCCGCCATGGGCAACGCGAACCCGAACGACAACTGGCAGGTCCACTTCCGCGACACCATGCGCGGCGGCAAGTTCCTGAACAACTGGCGGATGGCCGAGCTGCACGCCAACGAGGCGCCGGACCGGGTCTGGGAGCTCGAGGCCTGGGGCGCGATCTTCGACCGGACCAAGGACGGCAAGATCAGCCAGCGGAACTTCGGCGGCCACGAGTACCCGCGGCTGGCCCACGTCGGCGACCGGACCGGCCTGGAGATTATCCGGACCCTGCAGCAGAAGGTCGTGGCGCTGCAGCAGGCGGACGCGGTGGAATCCGGCGACCCGGAGGCGATGATCAAGGTCTTCGCCGAGACCACGATCACCGATCTCATCACCGACGGCGAGCGGATCGCCGGGGCGTTCGGCTACTTCCGGGACACCGGCCAGTTCGTGCTGTTCGAGGCGCCCGCGGTGGTGCTGGCCACCGGCGGCATCGGCAAGACATACCGGGTGACCTCCAACTCCTGGGAGTACACCGGCGATGGGCACGCGCTGGCGCTGCGGGCCGGGGCCACGCTGCTGAACATGGAGTTCGTGCAGTTGCACCCGACCGGGATGGTGTGGCCGCCGTCGGTGCGCGGCCTGCTCGTCACCGAGTCGGTGCGCGGCGACGGCGGCGTGCTGCGCAACTCCGAGGGCAAGCGGTTCATGTTCAACTACGTGCCGGACGTGTTCCGGGCGCAGTACGCGGAGACCGAGGAGGAGGCCGACCGCTGGTACGACGACCCGGACCACAACCGGCGTCCGCCTGAGCTGCTCCCCCGCGATGAGGTGGCCCGCTCGATCAACTCCGAGGTCAAGGCGGGACGCGGCACTGAGCACGGCGGTATCTTCCTCGACATCGCCTCCCGGCGGCCGGCTGACTACATCCTGCAGCGGCTGCCGTCGATGTATCACCAGTTCAAGGAGCTAGCCGACGTCGACATCACCAAGGAGCCGATGGAAATCGGCCCGACGTGCCACTACGTGATGGGCGGCGTCGAGGTGGACCCCGCCACCGGGGCCGCCTCGGTGCCCGGCCTGTTCGCGGTCGGCGAGGTGTCGGGCGGCATGCACGGCTCCAACCGGCTCGGCGGCAACTCCCTGTCCGACCTGCTGGTGTTCGGCCGGCGGGCGGGACTGGGCGCGGCCGAGTACGTCTCCGCGCTGCCGGCCCGTCCCGCGGTACGGGACGCCGACCTGGCCGCGGCGGCGGCCACCGCGCTCGCGCCACTGGGCCGGGCCGAGGGCGAGAGCCCCTACGCCATCCACAGTGAGCTGCAGACGATCATGAACGACCTGGTCGGGCTCATCCGCCGGGAGTCGGAGATGAAGACCGCGCTGGTCGACCTGGATAAACTGCGGGCCCGGGCCGCGCAGGTGTCCGCCCCCGGCGGCCGGGCCTACAATCCCGGCTGGCACCTGGCCCTGGACCTGCGGAACATGCTGCAGGTGGCTGACTCCGTGGCGCAGGCCGCGCTGGAGCGGCAGGAAAGCCGCGGCGGGCACACCCGGGAGGACTACCCGGAGATGTCACCAGAATGGCGGAAGATCAACCTGATCTGCTCGCTGGACGGCGACCGCGTGACGCTGCGCAGGCAGCCGCTGGAGCCGATGCGGACGGACCTGCTCAAGCTGTTCGACGTGGATGAGCTGAAAAAGTACATGACCTATGAGGAACTGGCCGTGCTGGACGCTGCGGGCGGCCCGGGCGAGCAGGCCGCGGCGAAGGAGGCGCACTGATGAGCTACACGGCTACGCTGCGGGTCTGGCGGGGGGACGCGGGCGCCGGGGACCTGACCGACTACCAGGTCGAGGTCAACGACGGCGAGGTCGTGCTGGACGTCCTGCACCGGCTGCAGGCCACCCAGACCAACGACCTGGCCATCCGGTGGAACTGCAAGGCCGGCAAGTGCGGGTCCTGCTCGATGGAGATCAACGGCCGGCCCCGGCTGGCCTGCATGACCCGGATGTCGATATTCGAGCCCGCCGAGACGCTGACCATCACCCCGATGCGCACCTTCCCGGTGATCCGGGACCTGGTCACCGACGTGTCGTTCAACTACGCCAAGGCCCGGGAGATCCCGTCGTTCACCCCGGACCCGTCGGTGGGGCTGGGCGAATTCCGGATGCAGCAGGTGGACGTGAACCGGCCGCAGGAGTTCCGCAAGTGCATCGAGTGCTTCCTGTGCCAGAACACCTGCCACGCGATCCGCGACCACGCGGACAACGAGAAGTCCTTCGCGGGCCCGCGGTTCCTGATGCGGATCTCCGAGCTGGAGATGCACCCGGCCGATACCGCCGACCGGCGGGAGATCGCGCAGGATGACTTCGGCCTCGGGCTCTGCAACATCACCAAGTGCTGCACCGAGGTGTGCCCGGAGAACATCAAGATCACCGACAACGCGATCATCCCGCTGAAGGAGCGCGTGGTCGGCCGCAAGTACGACCCGCTGGTCTGGCTGGGCGACAAGATCGGCCGCCGATCCCACAAGGACACCCCCAAGGTCCCCGACAAAGCCTGACGCTGCCCGCTGCCCGCCTGCCCGTCGGGCTGCCCGCTCGCCGCGCCGGCAGCTGCCCTTCGCCGGTCGGAGCTGCCCTTCGCCGGTCGGAGCTGCCCTTCGATGCTGGCCTCGGGCAGCCGCGTTTTTTGTGCCGACCATCTCGTCAGAGGATCGGGGCACCGGGGGTGGCGGAACCTCTCGGCCACGGTCCCATGTCTCACTCCAGGATCACCGGCACCATTTGCGTGGTGGATCCGGGCTACGTGGTAGATCGAGTGCACCCCGATGCCCTGAATGTTCCACGGAGCCCGGATCTCGATTGCGAACTGCGCGGCGGAGCTGGAGTCCGGGCTCGGTCGCGCCGGACGGCCGGATCCGGCGGCTGGGCGCGGGCCGCTAGTAGCTGGCCCAGGCCGATCCGGGGCTGGTGCCGGCTCTGCTGGCGCTCGTGGAGCATCCGCGCGGGGGGATCCGGCGTCGCTGCTCTTGTGGACGACCAAGAGCGCGAAGAAGCTGGTCGGATGAGCTGTCTGCCCGGGGGCATAGGTGCAGCCCTGAGACGGGGTGGCGGCTGCTGCACGAGCAGGGGTTTTCCACGCAGGCCAACGCGAAGGCAGTCCGACGGGCGGCGGCACCCGGACCGGGACGCCCAGTTCCGGTTCACCGCCGCGCAGGCTTTCGGAGCACCTGGCGGCTGGGCAGCCGGTGATCAGCGTGGACGCCAAGTAGAAGGTGCAGGTCGGGGAGTACGCGCAGTCGGGGCTGGAGTGGCGGCCCGAAGGGCGACCCGGTGCAGGGTCCGCGACCATAGCTTCGTCGATGACGGGCAGGGCGGGCACGTGATCCCGTACGGGGTCTATGACGTGGCCGCGAACACCGGGTTCGTCAACGTGGGCACCGATGATAACACCGCAGCGCTCGCGGTCTATCGATCCGCCGCTGGTGGCAGCTGATCGGCAACGACGCCTACCCGTCTCGCCACCCGGCTGCTGATCTGCTGCTACGCCGGCGGGTCCAACGGGTGGCGGAACCGGGCCTGGAAGGCTGCGCTCTGGCGCAGCTCGCGCAGCACAGCGGGCTGGAGATCACCGTCTGCCACTTTCCGCCGGGGACTTCGAAGTGGAACAAGATCGAGCACCGGCTGTTCTCCCAGATCACCCTGGCCTGGCGCGGCCGCCCGCTGACCAGCCACTACGTCATCATCCACACCATCGCCGCGGTCACTACCCGCCGCCGCGCTCGCTGTCACCGCCGTCCTGACGAGGCCCGCTACCCCACCGCTGTCCAGGTCAGCAACTCAGCAGATGCACATACCTGGAAGACCGCGCGTTAACCCTGCACCGTTTCCACGGCGACTGGAACTACGCCCTGCGCCCGGCCTCCCGTCCGCGCCCGCCGGCACTCCGCGCCCTGCCCCGCCGCCGGACCGCCGCCGGCCGGGCCGTCGTCGCGACCGCCCTGGCCAGCCCGAGCTGACCGGCCTGACCCTCCGGCGACCTGGACGCCCTGGCCGCCAGACCGGGGCGCGATGGGCGTCGCGAGCACGGCGGACGCTGACGAGTTCGGCAACTTACCCGGAAGGTGCGGGTCGTGGTGAGAACGACGTCATGGTGCGGGGTGGCGGGGCGGAGCGGCGGGCGGGAGCGTCGGAGGAGGATGAAGACAGTATGAAACCGGGCTTGCTCGGGATGTAGGCCCGGCTACGATGACTGGTGGTCGGGGGGATGCAGGCGACCCGCCCTGGTCCGCCTTGGCCGGAGTGAACGTGTTCGTGGAGCCCGCACCACTGCCCGTTCGGATCAAGGGTTGTACTTAGCCGTGCGAGCGAAGGGCTGGCATGTCGCATCTGACGTACCCAGAGGCCGGCGTGATCGGGCTTCTCCAGGGCATCACCGAGCTTTTCCCGATATCCAGCCTGGGCCACGCCGTGCTCATCCCGGCGCTGGTCGGGGGCCCGTGGGCACAGGACCTGAACGTATCCAAGGCAGAGTCGCCGTACCTGGCCTTCATCGTCGGGCTGCACGTCGCCACCGCCGCGGCCATGATCATCTACTTCTGGCGGGACTGGGTGCGGATCGTCAGGGCCTTCTTCGCCTCGCTCGCGGCACGTCATCTCGCCCGGCCCCGGGCACCAGGCGGTTCCAGCCGCAGAACACCGACCAGATGCTGGCCTGGATGATCATCCTGGCCACGATCCCGGTCGGGCTGGCCGGCGTGGCGCTGGAGCACCTGTTCCGGATCGTACTTCAGCAGGCCGATCCTCACCTCGATCTTCCTGTTCGTGAACGGGCTCATCCTCCTCGCCGGGGAGCAGGCCCGGCGACGCAGCGCGGACATGGAGGCCCAGGAGATCGCCGCCGACGTGCAGGCGGTCAGCGAGCGGCAGAAGGCCGCGGTCGCGGCGGGCGGCGCCTGGCAGCGCGGGCGGACGGCACTCGGCCGGGCAGCGGGCGCTGAAACAGCAGCACGCGGGCCTGGCGGTGGAATCCGACCGGCGCATCGTCAGCCGCGCGGGCTGGCTGGGCGCGTTCGGCCTGGGCGCGTCGCAGATCCTGGCCCTGCTGCCCGGCATCAGCCGGGACGGCACGGTGATGGTCTGCGGCATGTTCCGCGGGCTGTCCCGGCAGGATGCGGCGCGGTTCTCCTTCCTGCTGTCGGCGCCCGGTCATCCTGGCCGCCGGCGTGCTGAAGATCCCCGACCTGACCGGGCCCGCTCGGGGCCGGGATCAGGGGCCGGTGCTGTTCGGCAGCGCTGCTGTCCTTGGTCGGCCGCCTACATCTCGCTCAGGTTCCTGATCCGGTACTTCAGCGACCCGAAGCGCACGCTGACGCCGTTCGCCATCTACTGCCTGGTCGCGGGGCTCGGCTGCGCGATCTACCTGTCGGTGAGATAAGGCGGCGAGCGCCTTCGGGCACGGGACGGCGTCGTCCACGCGGCTGGCCTGGTCCAGGGCATCTTCGCTCTGCTGCTGGGGGCGACGGCGTGCCTCGGCGCCGGGTTCGGGCTGTCGGTGCCGTCGCTCAACACCCTGGCCGCGGCGCTGCATCCCGCGGCGGTGGACAGGTCCGTGCTGGTCCTCAACGCGCTGCTCGGCCTGCGCACGGCGCTCGCGCCGGTGTTCGTTGCGGCGTTCAACGGCCTGCGGTTCTGGATCGCGCTGCCGGTGCTCGCCGCCGGCCTGCTGGCCGCGCTGATCGGCGTCAGCCTGCTACTGCCCCTGACCCCAGCGCTGGCTCGCTTCGGCGCCGCCAGCGCCCGCCGCGCCCGCCGCGAGCGGCGCGATCCCCGCCCCGTTCTGCGTGTTCGCGGCGTTCGCCGTGCTGTACTCGTTCGTCTAGACGATGAACCGCAACTGGTCACAGCTCGTTGTCACGTCGCTGCGCTTCTAGCCGGCGATCGCGTCGCTCGCGCTGACCGGCTTCTCGGCCGCGGTCACCGCGGGCCGGGTGCTGCTGGCCCGGGCCTCGCGGTCAGGCCGCGGGCAACGAGGTGGCCGAGGCGGCGGCGAGCTGGCTCGCGCTCGGGTTGGCCCCGGGGCGGGTGAAGCCGACCGGATCCCGGTCGGTGTAGGTGGCGACCCGGATCGGGAAGCCGGTCGCGTAGGCCTCGATCATCTTCCCGCCGCCGATGACCAGGCCGACATGGCCGGGCGAGGTGGGAGTGCCGTCCGAGCCGGCGAAGAACACCAGGTCACCCGGCTGTACCTGGGACGCCGGGATACGGATCTCGGTGACCCACTGCTGCTGGGACGTGCGGGCGAGATCGATCCCGGCGGCCCGGTAGGCCATCATCACCAGGCCGGAGCAGTCGAAGGCGTCCGGTCCGGTCCCGCCCCACAGGTACGGCTTGCCGAGCTGCTGCTCCGCGTAGCCGATGGCGGCGGCCACGATCTGGTTCGGCGCGCTGATCGCGGGCACCCCGCCGGCAGCTGCCGGTGCAGCCGGCCGCCGAGCTGCCCGAGGGCAGCTGCGCCGAGACCACCGAGAAGTTGCCGCCCGCGTAGGCGCTGGCGTAATAGAGCACGCTCTGCACGTAGGACTGCAGGTGGTTATAGGCGAAGATGGCGGCCGAGGGGTTGGTCTGGACCTGGGATCCGAGCAGGTACTTCGCCGCGCCGGCGATCGCGTCCGCGGGATCGTAGACGCTGGCGTTCGGTCCGCCGTCCTCGTCGGTCGCGACGCCGCTGACCACCTCGCTGGCCGGGTGGACCGGCGCTCCGCCCCAGACATTGCCCGCCGCGCCGCCGATGCCGATCTGCATCGGGCCCGCCGCGCCGAACCCGTTGGAGCCGCTGTGCACGCCCGGCAGGGTGGTCTGGCCGTTGTCGCTTTCCACCGTGCCGATCCCGGCCAGGATCGTCCACGGCACGCCGTACTGCTGCCCGACCTTCTTGTACCAGTACAGGTAATTGGCCGGGATCGCCTTGGCCTTGGTGCCCGCGGGCGGCTGTCCGGTCGTCCCGGTCTGCTGGCCCGAGCAGCCCGCGCCCGCGGCGAAGAACAGGTTGGTCCCGATCACGGCCGGCACGGCCAGGAGGCTGAGCAGGCCCAGGGCCGCGATCCCGATGATGACCGGCACGAGGATGCGGGACCGGCTGGGCTGGTGCGGTGGCAGCGCGGTTGGCCGGGTCTCGGGCCGGGACAGGAGCTTGGTCGTCATGTGTTACCCGCGGTGGCCAGTTCGATGTCGCTTACCTGCCAGCTGGCGCCCGAGCCGGTGACGGTGACGGCGTACTGCGTGCTGCCGCTGCTGGTGCCGTTGCGGGTGACCAGCCGCTGGCCGGCGGTGACGGTGAACGTCATGCTGGAGGAGCCGAACGCGCGCAGCGAGCTGATCACCGCGGTCCCGGTGGAGACCTGGTGCTGGCTGGTCCGCAGCCTGGCCACGCCGGGGGTCTGGTAGGCGGCCTGCAGCGTGACGGCGAGCTGGCCGGTGATCAGTCCGCCCATGGCGTTGACGTAGGCCGCCCCGCTCTCGGTGTAGGTGAACGTGTCGTAGTCGACGGTGAACCGGACCGCCACCGAGGCGGCAGCGGCCAGGTCCTGCTGGGTAAAGGGCAGCCAGGCGTAGATGTCCGCGCCGCCCGTCGCGGCCGCCGAGGTCGTGACGGCCGGAGCCACCGGGGCCGGAGCGGTCACGGTCGGCGGCCCGGCCGCGGAGGGCGTGGTCGCCGCCTGGGCGTGCCCGCCGGAGTGGGTCACGGCCGGGACCACCAGGTAGTAGCCGAGCGCGGCGAGCACGACGACGATGGCGGCGAAGGCCACGCCGCGCTGGCGGGGGCTGAGCTCCACGGTGCCTGCCTGTTACTTGCGCCGTATCGGGCGCAGCCAGAACGGCATGGCCCGAGGTTCTTCGGTGCCGCCGGTTCCGGCGCCGGTTCCGGCGGCGGGACTGCGCGGTGGCTCCGCAGGCCTGTGCTCGGCCGGCCTGGGCCCAGCTGCTGGCCGCTGCCGTGAGCCCGCGGCGGTGCTGCCGCCTGACCAGCTGGACAACGGCCAGGCCGGGGCGCCTTGACGTGCGGACGACCCGTTGCTGGCGCCCGTCGGGGCTGTCCCGTTGGCGGGCGGAGCGGGCCGGGCGGACGCGGAGCCGCCCGAGCCGCCGGACGTGGCGCGGGACCGTGCGGGCGCGGGCCCGGGCGCCGCCGTCGAGCGTCCCGCGCCGCGGGACCAGCTGGCGGCGGCACTGGCCGGCCCGCTGCCGCGCCGCCGTGCCGGTGCCGGCCGGGCCGTTTCTGGGGGGCAGGTCCAGTGGCGGCGGGGTGCGCCCTGCGCCGGTCTCGGTCTCGGGGGAGTTCTTGGCCCGGGCCAGTCCGGCGGCCGCGACGCCGCGGCTGGCGGCCGGGCTGGCCTCGTCGTCCCCGTCGGCGGCGGGCGGGGGGTCGGGCCGCAGCCGTGCGGCGTACGCGTCGCCCGTCCGCGGCCGGCCCGGTCCCGGTGCCGTTTCCGGCGGCGGCTTCGCCCGACCCGGCGGCGGCCGCGGCGGCCGCGGCCGCGCCGCCGGCGACGCCGGCGGCGACGGCGGTGGCCTGGCCGGGGTTGCGCCGGGCCCACCGGGCCGCCCGGACCCCGGCTACCCCGGGGACGGCGACGGTGGCGGCGTCGACGGTGTTGCGGCGGAAGGTGGAGCCCGCCTCGCGGAGGCTGTATTCGGCCCGTTCGGCGGAGCCGAGGGTGCCGTAGCCGACGGCGGAGAACAGGTGGGTGAACGGCTTGCGGTAGATGAACACGGCCACCGTGACCAGCGCGATCATCAAGATCTTCAGCGCCCACGGCAGCACCGCATCCGCCGTGCCCATGATCAGGGAATAGCAGTACAGCAGCACGGACAGCACGATCGCGATCGCGACCTGCTTGAGCAGCACCCCGGCCAGCATCTCAAACCAGCGGATCGCGATGATCCGCCCGAACCCCGGATGCGTCCCGATAATCAAGAAAAACGGCCCGGCCACCAGCAGCAGCAGAAAACCCAGCTTCAGCACGATCAACGTCAGCGCGATCAGCAAAATCAGCAGCCCCGCCACCAGCGCAGCGAACATCGCCGCAAACGCGATCTCCAGCCGCGTCGTCCACTGATTCCCCTGAAACAGCGGGTAAATACCCGGCTCGTCCTGCTGCAGGGAGTTGGCGATGCCGGTGTAGGTGGCCTGCTTGGCCTGGATCAGCGCCGTGGTCGGGGTCTCATTCGCCGCGATGGCCTGCGACCACAGCAACTGCCGCCCGTAGGTGTCCACCACCGTCTGCGGGCCGCTGCCCAGCGGCCCGTACGCGGTCGAGCCCAGCTCCCCGTACAGCCACGGCTTGCACACCAGCACCGACCACAGCTCATTCGCGTTCTCATCGACCAGCCCGTTCCCGCTGGTGAACGCATAACTGGCCGCCACGCTCTGCGGGTCACCCGCCGCCACCGGCAGGCAGTTACTGCCCGCCGGGGCAGGCAGCTTGGAAAACGCGGTATTCAGCACCTGGGTGGTGCCGTTGGACACCGCCGTCCCGATGCCGGTGAAATCAGCGGCCGGCCGATCAGCGCGATCGCCGCCGTCGCGGCCACCACCATCCACAGCGTGCCCTCAATCGTCCGGGTCGCCCGCTTGCGGATCAGGCCCTGCCACGCCAGCCACATCGCACCCAGGATCACCACCGGCGCCAGATACGGGAAATAAATCGCGTTGCCCAGCGCCGTGATCAGCCGGTCCACACTGTCCTGCAGCCAGTTCAGGATGTTATTGCCCGCCGCGGACTGGTACACGGTGATCGTCACCCGGTCCACCGACTTCGCCGCATCAAAAACCATCCCGGCCACGTTATTGCCGATCAGCGACGTCATATCCGAGCACTGCAACCCATGCGCAGCCCAGAACTGCCCCGCCACCCCGTAATTGTCATACAGCGTCTTCCCGCCCGCCGCCGCCGACGGCGGCTCCACCATCGCATCAATCCCCCCCGTAGCCTGCTCCGGCTGCGGCAGCGACGGCTCACAGATGTTATTCAGATCACCGACAATCCCGCTCGAACCCGCCGAGCACAAACCCGACCAGACCGCCGATATCACCAATCCCCGGCACCTGGCACACCCCGCCCGGCACCGACGGCACCAGCACCGAAGCCAGCACCACCCCAACAGCGCCCCTGCGCCTGGGCTGCCTGGGCTGCCTGGCTGTCTGGGCTGTCTGGGCTGCCTGGGCCGTCTGGGGGTGGGTGGCGGGGTGGGTGGCGGCCAGCGCCGGGCTTGCGATGGCGAGCAGCGCCCCGGCGATCAGCAGCACCCCGACCGCCCAGCCCGCGGCACGGCGGCCGCCAGGCCGGGAGACGGCGCGGTCCATCCGCGCGGCGGCGGGACGGGACGAACGGGACAACCATCGAGGGGAACTCCTGGTTCATGCGGTTACGACGACGCCTCAGCGGCCGGGGCGGGGGCGGGGGCGGGGGTGAGGCTGGGGGTGCCCGGGCCGGGTTCCTGGCCCCGGGCCCGGGTCGGGTTGGTGTCGATCCAGTCCCGCAGTTCCTCAGAGACCAGGTCGATCCCGATCCGCCCGGCCCGGCCGTCCAGGTCACGGAAAATGCACTCCCCGTTGCCCAGCCCCCGCAGCACCGCCTTATGCTCATCCGACGGCGCCACCCCCAGCAGCGACATCACGTTCGCCACCTCACCCCGCTCACTGGACCGGAACGCGAACACGCTGGACAGGCAGTTGGTCACCTGCTCAGCCAGCAGATCACCGGCGTTCTGCGACACCAGGATCAGCGCGGTGTTACGGGACCGGCCCATCCGCGACACCTCGGGCACCAGCTTGGCGCCCTCGGGGGTGGAGGTGATGGCCCACGCCTCATCCAGGAAGATGGCCTTGGGCTTGGCCCGGTCGATGCCGTTCAGCAGCTTGCGGGCGAACTGGGAGACCAGATACAGCAGGGCCACCGACAGCCGCTGCTCATAGGAATAATCATCCCGGTCGGTGGTGGTGTCCGGCAGGGTCAGCCCGCCCAGGGTGAACACCGTGGTCCAGCCCTCCGCGTCGATCTGCTGGCCCACCGACGGCGCGAAACACAGCCGGGCCAGCCGCATCTCCGAAATCGACCGCATCACCGCGCCGGTGTTCTTCCACGCCGGATCCTCCGCCGCCTCCAGATGCTGGATGACCTTGCTCAAGCTCGGGCGTTCCGTCCCGGCCACCGCGCCGACCGCCTGGATCATCGCGCTCTCGCGTTCCTCACTCATCCGCGGCAGCAGCAGCCGCAACGTCTCCGTCGCCATCGTCCGCTTCTCCGCCAGATCCACACCGAACGAGAACGGGTCAAGCAGCCCCGGCGCCGCCGCACCCAGCGGCAGCACCCGCGCCTTACGGCCCTGCCGCCGCAGATACTCCACCAGCGACTCCGCATCACCCTTCGGGTCGATCACCGCCACCGTCGCACCGCGCAACGCCAGCTGATGGATCAGCAGCAGCGCCAGCGTGGTCTTCCCGCCGCCCGGCTCACCGGTGATCGCGATCGCGGTCGGCCGGTTCCTGGCCGCAGCCAGCAGCGGATCGAAATGCACGATCGACCGGGCCCGGCCCAGCGTCTCCCCGATATACGGGCCGACCCACCCCGCCCCCCCATCGGGACGATCCCCCAGCCCCACCGTCGCCGTCGGCATACCGCCCGCGATCGTATACAGCGGCTGCCGCTGCACATACGAATTCAGCCGGATCCGGTCCCCGGGCAGCGACTCACTCAGCAGCGAGAACTGATCACCGGTGGAATTGACCACATCAATCCCGATATCCCGGTAATGCTCCACCACCGCCTCCACCCGGCGCACACACAGCTCCCTGGTCGGGGCCGTCACGATCAGCCGGTGCCAGCCATAGACAAACGGCAGCCGTTCCTTGGTGATCCCGTGCTCCAGCATCCGCGCCGCGGCGATCTGCTCCGCCAGCGCGATCGGCGCCTCCGCCCCAGCCTCCCGGATATGCGCATCCATATCCCGGGCATGCGCCAGACGGCGCCCCACGTCCTTACTCGCCTTAGCCGGCGGAATCAGCTTCATCCGCGAGCTGACCTCGACCGGAAACGGCAGCGAATCGGCGAAGTGCAGCCACGGCTCCCCATCGGGAAAGGACATCACGTCGGGGAATCGGGCGAAGGAGACGAACGCGGCGTAGGACGTCCCGCTCATGTGCTCCAGGCCCAGCACGGTCCGGCCGTTGTGGATCTGGCCCTCGAAGAGCGTGTCGATCTCCCCCGAGCCCCACCGCCTGCGCCTGGTTGCGGACGGCAGCGGCTCGCCCGCCGTCTGCACGAGCGTGTGCTGGATGAGCCAGGCGATCTCGCCGGAGGTCGCGTGCCGGGCCGCCAGGGCGCTGGCGTTCAGCGCCCGGCCGAGCCGTTCGGCCGACTCGGTCCACCTGGCGATCTCGGCTCCGCTGACGGCCTCGTCAATGAGTCCGAGGCCCCGCTCGCCGCGGCCGTATGCGGCGGCGAACTGGGAAAGAATTCCGCCCGACAGCTGGGCGCGCACGCTGCGCTGGCCGAGGCGGACGCCCAGGTAGATTTCCTTGGTCCAGAAATCCTTGGCCCAGACGTGCTGGTAGGACTGCTCCAGGTACTCCCGCCAGCCCGGGCCGTCATCCGACGTCGCATCCAGCCCCGCCGCCCACGCCTGCGCCGGGAACGAGCGGTGCGCGATCCGCAGATGGACCTCGGCGTCCGGCATCCGGATCGCGGCCAGCGCGACGGTGATGTTCGTCGCGAGCGCCTCCCGCTCCTCCCCCGTGGTGAACTCGTAGGAGACTGACGGGATCCGGTAGTACGCCCAGGCGTGGGTATCGGTGAGCAGGACGCAGTCATCGAAGTACCTGATGCCCAGCCGCGTCTTGGATCCCCTGGACGCCTTGCTCCGGGTGGTCACCAGGACTCCTTCCCGCGAACGTGGGTAGGTGATGGCACCGCTGCGGGCGGGTTTCCGCGCTCCGGCGCCCTCGTGGCCAGGCCCGAGACGAGCACGCCGGCCAGGGCGGTGCAGGCCAGTCTGGTCTGCGGGTGCAGCCCGGCGGGCAAATCCGGAGCGGCGGTCAGCGAGCTGTCCCACGGCACCCGGACGATGGCCCGGCAGCGGCCCCGCGCCACCGACTCGGTCCGGAGCACATCGTCCATGCTTCGGCTGCTGACCCCGTTGACCACCGTGACGGCGCGGGCGGCGAGCTCGTCGAACCCGTGCGCGCCCAGCCACTGCTGGGTGTTGGCCAGCGCGCTGGCCGCCTCCGGGCTGGCCGGGGCGACCAGCACCAGCTGGTCGGCCAGCGAGAGCACCCGGGTCAGCCCCGCCGGAGCCGGATCGATCATGGTCAGCGGATAGCGCTCGTCCAGCAGGCGGCCCAGCCGCTCGTAGTCGCCCGCGCCCAGCGGACGAGCGCCGCCGGTCCCGGGCGGCCCTGATGACGTCGACCCGCCCGCGCGCGCTGCCACGGCCGGGCCGGGTCGGGCCGGCGCCCTGCGAGTCCGGTCCCTGCCCCATAAGCAGCGCCGTCACCGACGTGGCCGGTTCGATGCGGGCGGCCAGGGACGTGTCCCCCGGATTGAGGTCGAGCGCGGCGACCGGGACATCCCGGAGCGCAGCCAGCGTATGGCCGGTCATCACGGCGATCACGGACTGGCCCGCGCCGCTGGTGCAGCCGAGCACGGCAATCCGGCGCGGGCCCGGCAGCGGCATCCTGACCCGGTCGCGGTCCATCGCGGCGCGGTCCCGCTGGCCGGAACGCTGGCCGCCGGTAGCCACCTTTACCCGGCGCCGCCAGCTCGGATCGTCCGGGCGGCTGGGACCGTTCAGGACCCGCTCGACCGACGGCGTCCGCCGGTCGGCGTCGAGGTCGACGAACAAGGACGCCACCCGGGCCGCCATCGACCGACCGGACGGCCCGGACAGCTCGGACTGGGAGTCGGGCCCGCGGTGGCCCTGGGATCTGAGCCCGCGCGCGGCCGCCGGGACGGGATCCGGGCCGGGACGGGGCTCGAGCTCGGGCTCGTCACCAGCGTCTGCCGCTGGGCCGGCCTCGGGGAACGCGTCAGGCTCTGCCGACGCGCCCGGCTCCTCGGAGGCGTCGGGCTCCTCGGAGGCGTCCGGCTGCTCGGAGGCGTCCGGCTGCTCGGAGGCGTCGGGCTGCTTGGGCGCGTCGGGCTGCTTGGACGCGTCCGGCTCCGGTTCCTCGAAGGCGTCGGGCTCTGGGAAGGCTCCGGCCTCGGGGAATGCCCCGACCTCGGGGAAAGCGCCGACCTCGGGGAAAGCGCCGACCTCGGGGAACGGGGCGGCCTGAGGAAACGAGCCGGCTCCGGCGTGTGGCCAGGAGGGCGGGGCGAAGGGCACGGCGCCCGGATCGCCGAGGTCGCGGGGGTCTGGTTCCGGGTCGTGCGAGACTTCGAGCGCCCGGGCATCCTGCCTCCGCTCCGACGGCGGGACAGCCCACGCGGGTCGCGGGGCCACGCCGGGCCGCGGCTCGGCGCCGGGGCGCGAAGGACGTTCGTCCTCCTCGGGCCTGCGCGGCCGCTTCAGGGCGGCCCTGATTCGCTTCGCCTCACGCTGGGCCGTGGCTCGCACGGGCACCGACAGCGGCGCGGCCCAGGACGGAGCGGCTGGCCGGGCCGGAGCGGCTGGCCGGGCCGGAGGCGGCTGAGGAGCCGGCTGGGATGGCATGGCGACCACGGGCTGGCTGGCCTGCGGGTCAGTAGCCGGCGCCGACGTCAGCAGTGGGGGTGGCGGTACGGATGCGAGTACCGGCGCCGCAGGGGACGCGGGCGTGGCCGGTACGGCGGATGAGGGCGCAGCGGACGGTACGGGGCGCGCGCCTTCGGCGTCGGCCAGCCCCAGAGCGCGTCCAGCCGACCGGGCTCGCCCGGCGGCCTTCCCGGCCTTCCTGGCCTTCTCGGGGCGGGCCTTGGGCGGATGCCGGTGCCACACGCGCACGGTCAGGAAGATGTCGTCCTTCTCCGCGAGGGGGGCCATCCGGCACCAGGTCTGCGGCTCCGCCAGGTACCGGAGTTGCGAGCTGACCAGCTCCGGCAGCTTCTTGCTCTCGATGACCGGCCGGGTGGTCAGCCAGGTGAGCACTCCCGGCGGGAGTACATACAGCCAAACCAAATTGTGGTTAAAGGGCAAGCCAATTATAACGAGAAAAAATATGTACGGAACGGTAATTCCAGCGAAAACTGCAATCCAGGTGATAGGCAACGGGGCTGGCAGCCGAAAGTCGTAAAGCTTGTAGAGCTTTTTTTCTATCCGCCAGATATTGGTGTAAGTGGGAAGGTCCACTGGGATTCGCTCCTTCGGTCAGGACGGTATCAGTGGACTCCGAGTGCGTTCGCTATCCCGGTGGCCAGCACCTGGACGATGCTAGGCGTGTAGAACACGACCGCGATGGCTACGGCCAGCACCAGAAACTGGACGAACCTGGTGATCTCGCGGGTGAACAGGAAGAAGATCGCCACGATCCCGACGATGCCCAGGAACAACGGCCCGAACAGGCCCTGCAGGTAGGTGACCAGGCCATTGGTGCTCAGAGCTAGCGGAGCCGCGGCGGTGAGGTGAGTAGTCATCAGACGTCCCTTCCGGGATCAGCAGGCCATCCAGCGAGCGTTACGGCGTTCCCCACGGGCAGGCGCCGGTGCAGCGGGCCCGCATGCTCAGATCCAGGCGGATCCGGCGGCCCGGGGCTAGGGCGCACGAGCAGCGGATGGACATCAGCCCGGCCGATCCGGCCGGGCGGCGGATCCGGCCGGGGCGATGGCGGTCCCGGCGGCTGGGCAAGCGGCTGCGGCACGACGGCACGCGGTCACGGCAGCGGCAGCGGCAGCGGCAGGAGAGCATGCGGGCAGCACGGCGTCAGCCGCCGCTGTCCTGGTCATTTGGCTTCCACCGCCTCGGTCGCCGCACTGATTTCATTTACATACCATTTGCCGGTTTGCAGGTCGACGACCGACATGCGGTATGCCATCTCGAGTTTTGTGATCCCTGCCGCGCCCTGGCCGGGAACCTGCCATATGACCGTCACGGTTATCTGCCGCGTGGCGCCACCCGGCGGGACCTGCAGGCTGGAGATCGAGCCGAACGTCACCGCACCGCCCAGCCCGCTCAGCGATACGCCCCGGAGTTCGAATCGGCTGAGCGCGGTGTTATCACCGGCCGCATAAGCCTGGAAAAAGGTCGGGAGCTCATTCATCAGTTCGCTTCGCACGACGGGGTCCGAGCCCTGGCTGGCCGTGGCCGGCGGCGAGATCTGCGGCGGGGCAGGCAGCCAGGCGGGCTCGCCGGCCACCACGATGCCGCCGCTCGAGGCGATCACGGGCACTCCTAGTTCCATGAGCTGGCCGTTGAGGGTGGCGAGCAGGGTGACCACGGCATGCTGCGGATCGGTGACCGCGATACCCGCGACCTGCTCAGACTGCAGGCTCAGCTGCCCGGCCCCGTTCCAGCCGAGGTCCGGGTTGGCGGCTGCGACGCTCGGCGGTACGAAGGCCGCGAGCTGCTCCTCGCGCTGGGCCTGGGTAGCGGGACTGAAGTTCAGGTAGACCTGGCCGAACTCGGTCGCGTAAGCCTCGGCCAGGGCCACCGGGAACTGGGCGCCTGCGGCGCCGGCCTGCTCCGGGCCCCCGGCCTGGGGCACGCTGGGCTGGCCGAAGAAGATGGCTGTGACGCCCCGGTACGCAATGATCAGCAGGGTCGCCCACAACGCCACCCGCAGCGGCCACAGCAACCACCGGCCGCCCGCGCCGCTCCAGGGCCGGCCGGCCAGCCGGCCATCTCCCGGCAGGCCAGCGTCTTTTCCCGGCATTTCGCGGCCCTGTCCGGCCATGCCGAACAGCGGAACTACCTTAGAGTAGTCAGAAAACCGCGCTCCGTCACCGGTTTCGGGCCCGCGAAACATCACACCTCCGCACGTTTCCGCGCCCTGCACGCGCAGGGGCGGCCGTCCCTTCGCGCCGGTCCGGGGTCCATTGTGGGCCATAACCTCCTCGCGAGAGGCTGGTTACGGCCGATCACCCGGACAGCTGCGAGGACAAATGACCAGCACCCTCTGATACGTAGTAGATACGCACAGAGTTCAATCGGATTCGGACCGTATTCGGACCGTATTCGGCTGGACGCACCCGGATTGTCCCCGCCATGGTGGTGAGCTGCCGGAAAGCATGACCTAGACCGCCTCGGGCCACTCGTAAACTTGCCTGGTCTCAGGTACGGCAGGCGGAATCAGCCGGGCGGCAGCCGCGCGCGAGCATCCCACCTCGATCCACTGCGGGATCACGTCGAGGCTGGCGCCGGCCGCGATGCAGAGGTAGGCGGCGCCCCGCGCTCTGGCTTCCTCAGCGGTACGCCGGTAGTAGCCGATGAGCAGGCCGGTGACCTCGGCCAGCAGGTCACCCCGGCCAGCGGCAACTTCCCGCAGTTCCCGTACCGCGACGGCGGTCTCTGCCGCGTTAGGCTCCGGCCCGGATGCGTTCCGCCATGCCGCGCCGGCCAGCCGGGCTACGGTCAGCTCATCCAGCTCGCGCCGCGGCCGCTGGATCACAGCACCCGCGCCAAGCCGGTACGGGACTTCACTGCGCCTTCGCACAATTGGTCGGCAATCAAGGCCTTCATTGAACGAGTATCGAACATGAGGGCTAAATTATCAAGTGCTGTGCCAATATCAGGACGCCTGACTAACCTCAGCCGTCCCACAGACAACACCCCGCCCGGGGCTTGCTGCGGGCTCTCTGCGGACCCAGCCGCCATCGGGACACCGCGCATACTTCGCGCTCACTGACGGTAAACACGGTGCAGGTTCCGGCTGGCCAGCTGACCAGCAGACGAGGGCCGTCTGGTGCTTCACCTGGGCGCCGCTTGCCGGGTCGACCCTGAAGCCTCCGAACAGAGTTGATGTATCCAAGTCAGTTGCGGCTGCCCATAGAGCGTCGCGACTCGTACCACCGGCCAGCATCACGCAATGAGTGGCGATCACCGCTCCTGCGGCGGCCTGCGCAGCCGGGTAGTCAGGCACCCTGCCCGCACGATTAGCGTAGGCGCCCAGGAATTCGCCCTCGGCTGGCCCGAGTGCGATTTGCAGCCTGCGGCCAGGGAACCACTGGGCGATGCCGAAGACGCCGTCAGGGTCGTTGACTATGCGGCCGAATTCACGTACGCCGGCCGCTATGGCACATACTCTGTCTGGCGCCCCCGGGGAGCGAAGTACCTTGCTGACCAGTTCGGCGTCTTGCTCGAACACGCCAGCGCTGAAGAGGTCCCATTCGGCGGAGATTCCCAGCGGGGGGATCTGATCGTCAGCAGCGACGCGGATCGTGCGGATACCCAGCCGACGCGCGATGCTCTCGGCTCCGTCAGCTACCTGGCGACCAAAGCTGCCTGGCCCGTGGACGATACAGAGGTCCCGCGGCGTCCCCGGCTCGCTGGCCAGCCGCAGCAGGAAGGGTTCCGCGTACTTGCTGGTCGGCGTCAGGACCGATACGACGTGGCCCGGATGCGCCCCCTCGACGTCATCCCCGGAACCGCCGTGGTTCCACACGATCCAGCCCGATTCGGCGGCCATGCGCCCTGCTGTTCGCATCAACTGGGTGGAGTAGGGGCCGAGCAGGATGTCACAGCGCGAGGCGACGTCCGGTAGCACCACCTCAAGCGTCCGCCGGTCGCTGCGATCATCCTCGACGAGGATCTCCGCAGAGCCGTCGAGGGCCCGCCACGCTTCGAGCCCTTGGGCCGCCTGACGGCCGAACTGTGCGAACCTGCCCGTTAGGGATAGGCAGGCTCCTATGCGCAGATGGCCAGCCATGGCGGCTACCTCATCTCGGCCTCGTAGCGGAACTTATGCCGGTCGGCGACGGCGACTGAGTCCTGTACCTCGAGCGGCTGACCGTCCACGTCGTGCTCGGGACCGAGCCGGCCTCATCTGCGTTGGCTGATCCACACCGATACGTGGGCAGGTTCAAGGGCCTGGTGGACAATACCGACCAGGTCATCTCGGACCGAGTCCAGGTCAACGGCGTCTTTAAGGCGGGCGGCGAACGCGGCTACGGTCTGGTCGGCGTCATACCTGGCCCGGTTGAACCGACGGTCCACAGCCCGCTGCACCCGCCCGCGCACGGGCGCGAACAGCGCCGCGGCGGCCAGGGTGGCGGCGGCCACCGCGACCGGAGTGTGGAAGCGGAGTACCTCGGTGGCGAGCAGTACCAGGACCGCGTACACCCCGACCAGCAGCCCGGTCACCATCGCGTAGGCCAGGGTGCGGCTGATGAGCCGGTCGATGTCGTACAGCCGGTACTTCAGGACCGCGACCGCGATGGCGGCGTACAGGCACACCAGCGTCAGACAGAACACCACCTTCAGCGCGGGCTCCGCCACGCTTTCGGCGGCCGGGCTCAACGCGATCTGCGGGTTGAGCCCGAGCGGGATGATTGCGGCGAGCACGAGCAGGGCAGCCATCGCGAACCACTTCAGCTGCAGACGCTCCTCACCCGAGGACCGGGCGAACCGGGCGGTCACCGCGGCGCCGCCTGCCAGCAGGGCGGCGGGCGTCAAGATGAGCACCGCGCTATGCGACCCTGGATACCACCCGTCACCGGGCGCGATGAACGGATCCGCCCACACCCGGCAGGCACGCGCGGCCTGGGCCGCCAGATCCAGCGTGAACACCGCGGCCACGAACCACGCGGCCGGGCGCCATCGCCGCGAATATAGCCGCCCGGTCGGGAACAGCAGGAGCACGAACGCCAATCCCGCAGCCGGGATCGTCGTCAAGGCCCAGTTCGCGAACCAGGCGGCCAGCCGGGCCCCCGGCCACGATCCGGGGGCCGCGGCCAGCCCGCCCTCCCCGTACCGCTGACAGAAAAAGCTCAGGCCCAGCGCCAGGCCCGCGCCGAGGAAGATCCAGCCGATCCGGTTCCCGGGCCGTCTGGAGGCCAGGACGAAGCCCACCGCCGGGACGGCCATGAACGTGGTCTCCTCGAAGACATTGGAGAAGTCCCAGCCGCTCGCGGGCACCAGGTGCCGGTCGAAGTATGACAGCGTCATCGCGCCGGCTAGCAGCGCAACCGATACCGCCGCGGCGCACCCGGCTACCCACGGGGCCGTCCGGGCTCTCATCTGGATTCCATACCGCCGGCCAAAGCCGCAGCCCTGGCCCGCTGGCTGTACCTCACCACGAATAGCACGCTACGCCGGGATCGTTCCGGGAACGTTACCGCGGTGGTGAAGGACTTTCCCGGGCTGGAAAGGCCCTTGACGGCCACCGACACCGGGTGGTCGAGCCTGCGGCTGGCGAGCGCGCGCCGGCCAAGTGCGCGAGACCGAGGTCGGGTACTGACGTGCCCGCCAACGCGACGATGCCCGCATGGAGCATGCCCGCCGAGGATGGGACGCGCAAGGCGGCGGCCGCCATCATGGCCGAAACGCTCCGTGCTGCATACCCTGCGCGGACCGGAACCAGTAAGTAAGGCTGTTAGCAGCAATAACACGTAACCTTCCGCCGCTTTAAACGTTGCAGCGGAACTCGGCAATCAAGATCAGAAACGAGAACGTACTAAGCAGACATGACGGGAGGGTCTCCGGGATCTCGGCCAAGTAGGGCCGGGGTCTCAGTTCGAGGCTGTCAATCAGCTCAGCCTGCCCGTTCACCATCGGCCGTGCGGCCCGGCCGCGTGGCGCCGGGGAACGGTCAGGCGCGGAAGTCCGGATGACCGAACAATCCTGGCAGCCCGCCGGTGTGCATGAAAACTGTGCGGTCGTCGCGCTTGATGTCTCCGGCGGCGACGCGTGCGATCAGGCCGGCCAGCGCACGTGCCGTGTAGGTGGGGTCGAGGAAGATGCCCTCGGTGCGGGCGGCCAACCTCATCGCCTCCCGCGCGGCAGGAGTCACCGCGGCATAGCCGGCGCCGACCTGGCCCTGGTCGAGCTGCAGGTCCCGGCGCCGCACCCGGACATCTGGCATGCCGTCCAGGAGCTCGCTGAGCCTGGCCCGGGGGTCGGCCACGGCACCCGTGTCGATGCCGATGACGCGTTCGGCACCAAGCCCGGCGACCAGTCCGGCCATGGTCGCGCCGGACCCGAACGCGACGATGACGTGGTCCAGGCCGGGCAGCTGGGCGAGCAACTCGCCGCTGCAGTCCACGTAGGCCTGCGCGGCGTAGGAGTTAGAGCCACCGAACGGGATGACATGCGGGATCCCGCCGTCCTGTCGCACCTTCTCGGCCTGCCGGTCGACCTCGCGGCGCGTCTGTTCCGCCGTGGCCGGACCCGTCCAGACCAGCCGGGCGCCGGCCAGCAAATCCAGCACCACATTGCCCGCGGGGACGGCCGGCTCTTCTCCCTGCAGGACCAGCACCGACCGCAAGCCCAGACGCGCGGCAGCAGCGGCGGTCAGCCGGGCATGGTTACTCTGCGGCGCGCCGCTGGTAATCACCGTCGTCGCGCCCGCGGCCAGCGCCTGCGCACACGTGTACTGAAGCTTCCGGACCTTGTTGCCGCCGCCGCCAAGCCCGCTCAGGTCATCACGCTTCACCCACAAGGCATCAGCGGCCAGCCCCACCGCAGCCGCCAGACGCGGCGCAGGCTCCAGCGGGGTCGGCCAGCTACCCAGCAAGACCGGCGCGGGCCGCACATCGGCAGACACGACAGGAGACTACACACCAGACGCCACGCACCGTGAAGACAGGTGCCAGCTCTCGCTGGCCTGTCTGAGCTGTTTTCCTGGCCGACGGTGCCGTGGGCATGAGCCCTCCTTGTGTTAGCGACGACCCGCCGGCCCTAGGCTGCGGAGCGGCCGCCGGAGCACCGGATGGGCATCGGCTGACTGATCACCGGCACCCGCGTACACCCTGGTCGGCCCGCAGACCAAGGGGACGGGCCAGGGGCCGTACAGGTGCGAGTGACCTCGCCGCACGCGAGGGTGGAGGCCAGGACCCCAGCCCTACCGGCCATTACCGGCCCGGGGCCATGTCGGCAATAGGCACATTATTAGAAATGGACGACGGCAATGAATACCGCCAGGCAGGCAATGGAGAACATGGAATACGTGCGCAGGCTGCTCGACGAAAAGCAGGCTGGATTCGCCGCGGCCGTGGAATTAGCCATGTCTATTATCCACCGTCAGATCGCGGCGGGAGGAAACGATGGAGATAACGCTGCCTGGCCGCCACGAGACAATCGAGAAGCAGGACCCGGTGCACCAGTCGCGCGTAGGGCGGCCCGCCGCGGCTCGCGCTGCGCATCCTCCGCTGATACAGGCCGGCGCCTGAAATGAAAGCCCTCCCGGATAGCATTCCCGCCCGCGGCGCCGCGGCGAACCCCGCCCGCTCGCCTCGCATCGGGCAGCTGGTACAGCAGTCGTTCGCGGCGATGACCGCCCGCGAGCGGGCCAGGCTGATCGCGATGTACGGGGTGATCGCGGGCCTGCACGTGGCCGGGTCCGTCATCTTGTTCGTGTTCGTCGCGCCCTTGCATTACACGGGGCTTGGGGCCGGGGTGGCGGTGCTGGCCTACACGCTCGGCTTGCGGCACGCCTTTGACGCCGATCACATCTCGGCGATCGATAACTGCACGCGTAAGGTGCTCGGTGAGTTTTCGGCCTCCTGCCTGACGGCCTCCCTGGGTGTCACACTATGAACGTGCCGACTCCCGCAGAAGGCCGTGCCATCAGGCCCTTTGATAATGCTGCGCTCTACGCGGCTCTCGACGAGAAACGAACCGCACTGGGACTTAGCTGGCAGCGGGTCGCCGACCAGATGTGGGAGCAGTCAGCTGCCTTGAACGGCCGACGCTCGGATCACCCGATCAGCCCGTCCACGCTGACCAACGTGACCCGCAGTCCGCGGACATCGTGCCAGCACGCGTTGTTCATGCTGCGCTGGCTCGGCCGTGCCCCAGAGAGCTTCCTCCGCGGAGCGGCCGAAGCCGGCGAGCAGTTCAACCTCCCGGCCGCCGGCCAGGATCACCGGCTGCGCTGGGCGCTGAAGCTGCTGTACGTCGCGCTGGACGAGAAACGCCGTGAGGAAGGCTTGACCTGGATAGCCCTCGCTGCCGCCCTGGGTTGCAGCCCCGGCCAGCTAACCGGCCTGCGCACGGCCAAGTACGCGACCACGATGGATCTCTCGATGCGGATCACCCAGTGGCTCGGCCGCCCGGCCGCCGACTTCGTCTACCCGGCAGTTTGGTTAGCGGCGACAAACCGCCTACACATTGAACCGGAACTCGACGACGTCACCGTCGCGCATTATGTAGTCCTTGCCTTCGATGCGGACCTTGCCTGCGGCACGGGCGGCGATCAGGGATCCCGCCGCCATCAGGTCGTCGTAGGAGACCACCTCGGCCTTGATGAAGCCGCGCTGAAAGTCGGTGTGGATGACGCCGGCCGCCTCCGGGGCGGTCGCGCCGGCCGTGATCTCCCAGGCCCGGGTCTCCTTCGGGCCCGCGGTCAGGAAGGTCTGCAGGCCGAGCGCCCGGAACCCGGCCCGGGCCAGCTGGGCCAGGCCCGGCTCGCCCATCCCGGCCTCGGCGAGCAGTTCCGCGGCCTCGTCTTCGGGCAGCTCGGCCAGGTCGGCCTCGGTCTTGGCGTCCAGGAAGATGGCTTCCGCGGGTGCGACCAGGGCCGACAAGCGCTTGCGCAGGTCCTCGTCGTCCAGTTCGTCTACGTCCATGTTGAACACGTAAAGGAACGGCTTGGCCGTCAGCAGCTGGAGCTCACGCAGCGCGGCCAGATCGATGCCCGCGGCCGAAGCCCCGGCCCACAGTGTGGTGCCGGAGTCGAGGAGCGGCTGGGCCTTGGCGGCAGCGTCATTGGCCTGGGCGCGGGCTGGATCCTTGGCGAACCTGGCCTCCTTGGCCAGCCGGGGCAGCGCTTTGTCCAGGGTCTGCAGGTCGGCCAGGATGAGCTCGGTGACGACCGTCTCGATGTCCCGTTCAGGCGACACGTCGCCTTCCACGTGGGTGACGTCCGGGTCGGCGAAGACGCGCACCACCTGGCAGATTGCGTCGGTCTCCCGGATGTGGGCCAGGAACTGGTTGCCCAGCCCCTGCCCCTGCGAGGCGCCGCGGACCAGGCCGGCGATGTCGGTGAAGCGCACCGTGGCCGGCACGATCCGTGCGGAGTCGTACAGCTTGGCCAGCTCGGCCAGGCGGGGATCGGGGACGCCCACCACGCCGACGTTCGGCTCGATGGTCGCGAACGGGTAGTTGGAGGCCAGCGCGCCCGCCCGGGTCAGCGCGTTGAACAGAGTGGACTTGCCGACGTTAGGCAGGCCGACGATGCCGATAGACAGGCTCACCCGCGCGAGTGTAGTGCCGCGGGCCAGCGGGCCGGCCGGGCCGGAACTCGGCCACCAATTCTGAAAGAAGGCCCGGGCAGGGCGTGTCGGCGGGAGTATTTGCTCACTTAGTGAGATCATCGCTGCGTTATGAGTGGGATCTCGCTGCTTGTCGGCTTGCTGCTCGGGATCGTCATCGGAGCAGCGATCGGGTACCTATACGCGCGCGGGCGGCTGGCCGAGGCCAGCGGCCGGGCCCGCGCGGCCGAGCAGCGGGCGGCGCTGATCGACGGCCAGCTCGCCGAGCGGTTCGCGGCGCTGTCGGCGCAGGCGCTGGACGCGAGCACGGCACGGTTCCTGGAAGTCGCGGAGGGCAGGCTGCACGCGGCTAATGCCACCGCGGCGGGCGAGCTGGAAACCCGCCGGGCGGCGGTGGAGCACCTCATCACGCCGCTGAAGGAGACCCTGGCCCGGGTGGAGGAGTCCGTGCGGGAGTCCGACGCGGCCCGGATGCGCTCGCACGCCGCGCTCGCCGAGCAGGTCGCCGGCGCGCGGCAGACTTCCGAGCAGCTGCGGACCCAGACCCAGGCGCTGGTCACGGCGCTGCGCCGGCCCGAGGCCCGGGGTCGCTGGGGCGAGCTGCAGCTGCGCCGCGTGGTCGAGCTGGCCGGGATGAGCGCCCGCTGCGACTTCGACGAGCAGGTGACCTCCGCGGACGGCACGCAGCGCCCGGACATGGTCGTGCGCCTGGCCGGCGGGAAGAACATCGTCGTCGACTCGAAGGTCTCGCTCGCCGCGTACCTGGAGGCCGCGGAGAGCGACGACGAGGACGTGCGCTCGGCCCGGCTGGACGCGCACGCACGGCACCTGCGGGCGCACGTGGACCAGCTGGCCGCCAAGGCCTACTGGGCGGCGCTGAGCCCGTCGCCGGAGTTCGTGATCCTGTTCATCCCGGGCGAGGCGTTCCTGGCCCCGGCGCTGGAACGCGACCCCGGCCTGCTGGAGCACGCGATGGCCCGCAAGGTCCACATCGCCACGCCCACCACGCTGATAACCATGCTGCGCACGGCCCAGTACGCGTGGCAGCAGGCGGCGCTGGCGGACAACGCGCGAACCGTGTTCGATCTCGGCCGCGAGCTGTACGACCGCATCGGCAGCCTCGGGCGGCACGTGGACCAGATGGGCCGCTCGCTGACCAAGACCGTGTCCGCTTATAACCAGGCGGTCGGCTCGCTGGAGAGCCGGGTGCTGGTCACCGCCCGGCGGCTCAACGACCTGGGCGTGGTCGAGGGAGAGCTTGGCCCGCTCACGGCGGTGACGGAGACGACCCGGCCGCTGTCAGCGCCCGAGCTGGTGGCGGACGGCCCGGCGGAGATCGCCCCGGCACACGTCTCGCCGGCGGAGGTCCCGCCGGCAGAGGCTGGGCGGCCCGTCGGCCTGGTCCGCGCGGCTCGATGACACAGACCCAGGCTGGGACGCCGGCCCGGAGCCGGCACAGCCCCGGGCCCGCACCGCGGCTGGAGCCGCGGGCCTCGGTGCGGCTCACCGGGCGCGGCGCGATCGCCGCCCTGTTCGCGCTCTGCTTCTTGACCCAGCTGGTGGGGGACTGGGCCGGCCTGGGCACGCTGGCCGGCGCGGCGTTCGTGTGCGGCTGCGGCGTCGTAACCTACTACACCAGGACCAGCGGCATGCGCGCGGTGGTGGTGACCCCGCCGCTGGTGTTCCTCGCCGGGTGCGCCATCGCGGAGACGCTCACCGAGCCCGGGAGCTTCCTGGCCGCGGAACAGACCCTGGTCACGCTCGGAACCTCGGCCCCCTGGCTGTTCACCGGGACCGCACTGACCGTCGTCGTGGCCATCGGCCGCGGCTACCGGCCGACGCTGCCCCGCCGGTCAGCCAGCCGACCCCGGGGACTGCGCCACCGCTGAGGCACGCAGCTCGCGCGGCAGCGCGAACGTCATGTTCTCCGCCACCGCCTCGACTTCCTCGACGGTGTCGAACCCGCAGCTGGCCAGCTTGGCGAGCACTGAGCTCACGAGCTCCTCCGGTACCGACGCGCCGCTGGTCACGCCGACCGTCGTCACGCTGTCGAGCCAGCGCTCGTCGATCTCGGCGGCGTCGTCGACCAGGTAGGCGGCCGCGCCGTAGCCGGCCGCCACCTCGACTAGGCGGACGGAGTTCGAGGAGTTCGGCGAGCCGACCACGAGGACCAGGTCGGCCTGGTCCGCGATGACCTTGACCGCGGCCTGGCGGTTCTGGGTCGCGTAGCAGATGTCGTCGCTCGGCGGGTCGAGCAGGGCGGGGAAGCGCTCCCGCAGCGCAATGACCGTCTCGGCTGTCTCGTCCACAGAAAGCGTGGTCTGGGACAGCCAGACCACCCGCGACGGGTCATTGACCTGGACGTTCGCCGCGTTCTCCGCGCCGTCGACCAGGCGGACCCGGTCCGGGGCCTCCCCCGAGGTGCCCACTACCTCCTCATGCCCGGCGTGGCCGACCAGCAGGATGTCGTAGCCCTTGGCGGCGAAGCGGCGCGCCTCGTTGTGCACCTTGGTGACCAGCGGGCAGGTGGCGTCGATCGCACGCAGCCCGCGGCGTTCGGCGTCGAGGCGGACCTCGGGGGCGATGCCGTGCGCGGAGAAGACCACGAGCGCGCCAGGCGGCACCTCGTCGACCTCGGTGACGAAAATCGCGCCGCGCTTTTCCAGCGTGGCGACCACGTGCGTGTTGTGCACGATCTGCCTGCGCACGTAGACCGGTGGCCCGAACCTGTCCAGCGCCTGCTCGACCGCCTGCACGGCCCGGTCGACGCCCGCGCAGTAGCCGCGCGGCTTGGCGAGCAGGACCCGCCGGGCGGCCCGCTGCGAGCCGGTCACCTCTGTACTCGTCACTGTTCCAGGGTACGTACTGCGTCAAAGGGGCGCCGGGCGCGCCGCACCGGGCCCCGGCTGGGACGCGGATGTTGCGGCCTGGCGGCCAAAGGGTAAAGATTGCCGGTCAGGGACTACCGCGAACTAACTGCGACACGCGCCGGGAACATCGGCGCACTGAACCAGGCGCCCGAAGGAGTGCGACATGCGCTTTCCTCAGGTCAGTGACCGTGTAAAGGAGGCCCCGGCCCAGGCGCTACGTGGCGTTTTCGCCGGGATCGGCCAGCTTCTCCTATTTACCGACAAGCTCAGGAACAAAACGCCCGCGAGCCAGCAGGTGCCGCGGGCCCGCATCCCGCAGCCGTCTGAGACGGCCCCGGATGCCGCTCCCCCGCTCCCGGATGCCGCTCCCCCGCTCCCGGGTGCCGCTCCGCCGCTCCGGGACGCCGCCCCTCCGGAGCCGCTCCGCTCCGGACGCCGCGCCGCTGCTCCGGGACGCCGCTCCGCCGCTCCCAGACGCCGCTCCTACCGCCGGGTATGCGGCCCCGCCGGAGCCGGAGCCGGAGCCGGAGCCGACTGCGGATATGCCCTCGCGGGCCGCGCGGGTCACGGAGACCAGGGACTTCGACAAGACCGGCAACGTACGGCTGCTGACCACCGAAGAAGCCGGAGTAGCCGGGCCGGGGCCAGCTACGGGTGCGGCCGCGACGGCCAGCGAAGCGGGCACCGCCGTCCCGGACGCCCCGCCCCCCCCGCTGCTGAACTATGACGAGCTATCCATCGCGTCCCTGCGCGCGCGGCTGCGCGTCCTCGACGTTACGCAGCTCAGGCAGCTGGTCGAGTACGAGAAGGCCCACGCCGCCCGGGGAGACGTCGTGGCCATGTTCGAGCGCCGGATCGCCAAGCTGGAGGCCGGTGCTTAGTGGCCCTCGACACGTCAGCCGAATCGCCCGTTCCCGTCCGCACCGTACTGCAGCTGGTCGGGGGATGGATCGGCCGGCTCGGCCGGGTCTGGGTCGAAGGGCAGATCGCGGAGTGCGCGGTCCGGGGCGGGGCGGTGTTCCTGACCCTGCGCGATCCGGTCGCCGCCGTGTCGGTGCGGGTCATCTGCACGCGGCAGGTGTTCGAGGCCGCGCAGCCGCCGCCCGCCGAGGGCGCCAGGGTGGTGATCTGGGCGCGGCCGGACTTCAATGCCAACCGGGGCTCGTTCGCCCTGACCGGGCTGGAGATCCGCGCGGTAGGCGTCGGCGAGCTGCTGGCGCGGCTTGACCGGCTGCGCCGCCAGCTTGGCTCGGAAGGTCTTTTTTCGGCCGAACGCAAGCGGGCTCTCCCTTTCCTGCCCGGTGTCGTCGGCCTGATCTGCGGACGCGACTCGGCGGCAGAGCGCGACGTGCTCCGCAACGCGGCCCGGCGCTGGCCGGCGGTCAGGTTCCGGGTCGAGCAGACCGCAGTGCAAGGCCCGTTCGCGGCCGAGGAAGTGACCGATGCGCTGCGGCGGCTGGATGCGGACGCCGAGGTGGACGTGATTGTGATCGCCCGCGGCGGCGGCTCGCTGGAAGATCTGCTGCCGTTCTCCGACGAGACGCTGGTGCGGGCCGTCGCGGCCTGCCGGACCCCGGTGGTGAGCGCGATCGGCCACGAGCAGGACACGCCGCTGCTGGACTATGTGGCCGATCTGCGCGCGTCGACGCCAACCGACGCGGCCAAACGGGTGGTGCCTGACGTCAGCGAGCAGCTCGCGCTCATCACCCAGCTGCGCGACCGAGCGCGCCGGTGCGTAAGCGGCTGGCTGGATCGGGAGACGGCCTGGCTGCAGGGGGTCCGCTCGCGCCCGGCGCTGGCCGACCCGGTGCGGGAGGTGGAACGCCAGGCCGAACGGGTCGACGCGCTGCGGCAGCGGTCCCGGATGTCGCTGTCGGCGAGCCTGGCCCGCGGCGGCGACGATCTGGCGCACACCCGGGCCCGGCTGGTCGCCCTGTCGCCCGCGTCCACGCTGCGCCGCGGCTACGCGATCGTGCAGCACGCTGACGACGGTGTGGTCCGGTCGGCGGCCGACGTCGACCCCGGCGAGACGCTGACGGTCCGGTTCGCGGCGGATCAGCTCACCGTCCGCGCCGACGGCCCGGGCTGATCCGACGGCCCGGGCTGATCCGACGGCTAGGGTTGATACCGTGACAGACGGTGCCGACGCGGCTCCCAAGGAAGCCCTGTCGTACGAGCAGGCCAGGGACAAGCTGGCCGCGGTGGTCAAGCGGCTCGAGGCCGGCGGCCTGACGCTGGAGCAGTCGCTCGAGCTATGGGAGCGCGGCGAGCGGCTGGCCGCGGTGTGCGAGGAGTGGCTGGACGGCGCGCGGGCCCGGCTCGCGGCCGCGATGGCCCAGCGCGATGGTGCTGGGCGTGATGATGCTGAGCGGGATGATGCTCGGCGGGATAATGCTGGGCGGGATGACTCCGGTCGGCGCCCAGCCGAGGACGACGCGCCCTTCTGATCTCCGTTTGCGGGTGTTGCCGCTGGGCAAACGGATAGCAGGAAACGGGGAGGCCGGCGCGATGAATCCCGTCGAGAAGGCGCTGCGGAAAGTAGACGCCACCCAGCAACGGTTCACACCCCCCGCGTTCGTCTTCGGTGTGGTCAAGAAGTACGGCGACGACAACGGCGGCGTGCTGGTCTCCAACATGGCCTATTCCGCCTTCGTCTCCCTGTTCCCGCTGCTGCTGATCCTGGTGACGGTCCTCGGCCTGATCGCCGCGGCCGACCCGTCGTTCCGGGAAAGTGCCGTGAAAAACGCGGTGGCGGACCAGATCCCGCTGCTCGGCCAGACGCTGACCAGCAACGTGAGTACGCTGCAGCGCTCGAGCACCATCGGGCTGATCGTGGGCCTCCTGGTACTGATCTACGGCGTCACCGGCCTGGCCCAGGCCGGCCTGTTCACGATGGAGCAGGTGTGGAACCTGCCCGGGCCGGCCAGGCCCGGATATGTTCAGCGGCTTGGGCGGGCGGTGCTGTTCCTGTGCCTGCTCGGCGGCGGCGTGATCGTCACCACGGGGCTGGCCTGGCTCAGCACCTACCTGCAGGGCAGGGGATTGTTGTTCAAGCTCCTCCTCGACGTGGTCACCGCGGCCTTCGGCACCGGCATGTTCATCGGCGCGTTCCGGGCGCTGACCCCGAAGGGCGTGCCGACCCGCAGCCTGCTGCCCGGATCGGTCACCGGCGGGATCCTGTGGACGGTGCTGCAGGTCCTCGGCGCCTGGCTGGTCCATCATTTCCTGCACAGCAACTCGGTCTACGGCATATTCGCCACCGTGCTCGGCCTGCTGGCCTGGATCTACCTGGCCGTGGAGATCACCGTGTACTGCGCCGAGATCAACGTGGTACTGAACCGGCGGCTGTGGCCGCGGTCCATCGTCCAGCCGCCGCTGACCGAGGCCGACCGGGCCAGCATGGCGCTGCAGGCCCTGCAGAACCAGCGGCGCCCAGAGCAGCACGTCGAGGTCACCTTCGATGACCGCCCGCCCGACGCGGCCGTGCCGGCCGGGACCCCGCAGACGCCGGACGAGGTGACGCCGCCTGGGCCACCCGAGCGTGGCCGAGCCGCACGACGAGCCGGATCCGAGCACAGCGGGCGACCGCGCGTAGTGGGGCGACCGGGCGTAGCGAGGCGGCCGGCTCGCTCACCCGTGCCCGGGCATCCAGTAAGGCCTGAATAGGATCGTGGTTACCGCCGGGCCGAAGGGATCCAGTTATGACCGCAGAGCAGGACGCGCACCAGCCACCCAGCCAGGCCCCGGACCGGAACCTGGCGCTCGAGCTCGCCCGGGTCACCGAGGCCGGGTCGATGGCCGCGGCCCGGTGGGTGGGCCGGGGCGATAAGAACGGGGCCGACGGCGCGGCCGTGAACGCGATGCGGATGCTGATCAATTCCGTCTCGATGCAGGGCGTGGTGGTCATCGGGGAGGGCGAGAAGGACCACGCGCCGATGCTGTTCAACGGCGAGGAGGTAGGCGACGGGACCGGCCCGGCCTGTGATGTCGCGGTCGACCCGATCGACGGCACGCGGCTGTGCGCCAACGGCATGCCGAACGCGGTCTCGGTCCTGGCCGTGGCGGGTCGCGGTTCCATGTACGACCCGTCGGCCGTCTTCTACATGTCCAAGCTGGTCACCGGGCCCGAGGCGGCCGGCATGGTCGACCTGGACGCGCCGACCGCGGCCAACATCCGGGCCGTGGCCAGGGGCAAGGGCTGTTCCCCGCAGGACGTCACCGTGGTGATCCTGGATCGTCCCCGGCACGCCGAGCTGATCGCCGAGGTCCGAGCCAGCGGCGCCCGGATCCATCTGATCACCGACGGCGACGTGGCCGGCGCCATCATGGCCGCGCGGGACGGCACCGGGATCGACCTGATGCTGGGCATCGGGGGGACGCCCGAGGGCATCATCGCCGCGTGCGCGCTGAAGTGCCTGGGCGGGGTCATCCTCGGCAAGCTCGCGCCGCGGGACGACGCCGAACGCCGCCGAGCGCTGGATGCGGGCCACGACCTGGACCGCGTGCTCACCACCAACGACCTGGTCACCTCCGACGACGTGTTCTTCGCGGCGACCGGGATCACCGACGGGGAACTGGTCGACGGCGTGCGGTACCTGCGCGGCCATACGACCACTCACTCGCTGGTCATGCGCTCGCGCTCGGGGACGATCCGCAGCATCAAAAGCGAGCACCAGCTATGGAAGCTCCAGGCGTACTCGTCGATCAACTTCGGCTGATCGGGCGCCGGCGGCCCAGCCGCAGACCGAAGCGCCGGCTCCGCGGGGGCGTGCGAACGATGATCTCCCCGCCCAGGACCACGCCCTTCACCTCGATGACCGGCGTATCGGCGCTGGCCGGCGGCGGCGTGGCGCCACGCCTGCGGCCGAGCATCACGTGCGCGCTCCCGACCACCGAGACCCCGTCCGGCACCACCAGGCGCAGCCGCCCGCCGATCACGGTCGCATACAGCTGCACGTGCCGGGCCTGCAGGATCGCCTCGGTGAAGTCCACCTCGACCTCGCCGAACGCCGCGGTCACGCTGAGCGTTTCCGGCACGACCCAGCGGCCGTCGCGCCGGCCCGGGCCGAAGATCCCGCTGATCACCCGGCCGCCGTCCAGCCGTAGCGGCTGCGCGGACGGCACCGCCAGATCGCTGGTCACCTCGGCCAGCTCGCCGAGGGTCCGCGCGGCGCAGGCCCGCTGGACCCGCTCGGAATGCTCCGGCATGGTCAGACGGCCGTCGCTGGCCGCCTCGGCGAGCAAGGTCAGCACGCGATCCCGGTCAGCATCGGACGCCCGCAAGTCACGCGGTGCCTGCCGTGGGCTCATGAGCTGACTGTACGCTGCGCGGCGGAACGTGCTACCCATGTGCCATGACAGACGGAGCGATCGAAACGGTGGTGGGGCGAACCAGCCAGGAGCAGATACGCCTGGTCCGTTTCCTGTACGCCGATCACGGCGGGATCATCCGCGGCAAGGCGTCAGGCACCGGGCGGCTTCGGGAGCGCATGACGAGCGGCATCGGGCACACGGTCGCGATGATGGCCATGTCCATGCTGGACCAGCTGCAGCCGGTGGCCGGGATGGGACCGGTAGGCGAGGTCCGGATCGTGCCCGACCCCGACACGTTCGTCCCGCTCCCCTACGCGCCCGGGGCGGCGGCCATGCTCGCCGACCTGGTCCGGCCGGACGGGTCGGCGTGGGAAGCGTGCCCGCGGACATTCCTCAAGCAGGCCATCGCCGAGCTGGCTGGCGAGGGATACGCACTGGAAGCCGCATTCGAGCCCGAGTTCACCATCGGCCGCCGCGAGTCCTCCCCCGCCGGGCCCTCCATCCCGGACCGGCTCATCCCGCTGGATGACAGCCTGTGCTACTCCGCCACCGGCTTCCACCTGGCCCACGACATCGCCATGGAACTCGTCGAGGCGCTCGAGGCGCAGGGCCTGGTCGTGCAGCACTACTACCCGGAGCTCGGGCACGGCCAGCACGAGATTTCCATCGGGCACGCCGGGGCGCTGCGCGCCGCCGACAACCATGTGCTGTACCGGGAGACCATCCGCGGCGTGGCTTTCCGGCACGGCCTGTGGGCCAGCCTGGCCCCCAAGCCGATCCCGGATCAGGCGGGTAACGGCACCCACCTGCACGCCTCGCTCACCGAGCTGACGCCGGACGCCGAGCCAGGCGGGCGGAACGTGCTGGCCGACCCGGGCGACCCGAACGGCCTGTCCCAGCTCGGCTACCACTTCATCGGCGGCCTCCTGGCCCACCTGCCTGCCCTGATCGCGCTGACCTGCGCCAGCGTCAACAGCTACCGCCGCCTGGCCCCGCAGACGTGGAGCAGCGCGTTCTCCTGCTACGGGCTGGACAACCGGGAAGCCGCCATCCGGATCTGCTCCCCGCTGCGCGGGGACCCGGAAAGCTCGACCAACCTGGAGCTCAAGCCGTCCGATTCCAGCGCCAACCCGTACCTCGCGCTCGGCGCGTTCATCCACGCCGGCCTGGACGGCATCCGCGGCAAGCTCGATCCAGGAGAGGCCATGAACGTCGATCCGGCCATCCTCACCGAGAGCGACCGGGCCGCCGTCGGCGCCCACCGGCTGCCCGCGTCGCTGGCCGCGGCCCTGGACGCGCTGGCGGCGGACACGTTGCTGATGGACGCCCTCGGCCCGCTGCGCGCCGCGGCTTACCTGGCCGTGAAGCGGTCGGAAGCGGGTCACTTCGCGCACTCCACCGACCCCTACTACGAGTGCTTCCAGCACTTCACCAAGATCTAGGCGCCGGAGTGCTCACCTGCGGCTCCGCCTGGCATTCCCTGACTGACCTGCGCTGCTAACGTTGGCCAACGTTGGTCACCGTTGGCCAATTTCGGCTGTGAGATTGCCCCAGGATTGCCCGACGTGGATTGGGCAGCCCGCCAGGCGGGTCGTCTGCCGGAGTATTTCGTGACGGCCCAGGACGGCCCCGTGCGGATCTTGATCACGTCAGGCATGAGCGCCATCGTGCCCTGGCTCTGCCGCGCGCACGCCTAGAATCGAGTGCTCGTCGTATCAGCGCGGCGGCACGGCGTGACTCCCGGGTCGGTGAGAAGCGTCATCATGAAGGCCCCGGCTCTCCGTCTACTGGGTCGGCGGGCGCGTATGAAGGCGGCACCTGCGCCTCCCAGCCGGCCGGGTATCCATGCCGAAGGTAGAAGCCCTCCACGGGATCCGCCATGGCCGCTGCTATTCACGCGGCCTGCTCGGCCTTCCGCTGGTCCCACGTGGCGGCGGCGTCCTCGGGCTGCCGTGACCCTTTGCGTTCCCCATGAACAAATGACGCGTTCGCCCCGGTTGCGGTGTACCGGTTCAGGCGTGCGACGATCGGCTCCGCCGTGAGTTTCTCAACCCGGCTGCGGTCCGTCGGCATATCTCGGCCGCTTCGACCCCCGGTTACCGCGGCTTGGCGAGGAGTCAAGCCACCGTGCATGCCGGGCAACCATGTCCGGATCGCTGATCTGGAGCCGTCCGCCCAGCGACTCCACGACGGCCAGATCGTTGTCATACAGCATGAATCCGGATGCTGGTGCTACGAGGGACGCGACCACGAACGGCACGATGCCGAGCTCGTGACCGGGCAATGTCGCGGTCTCGGCCAGGTGCTCGAGCTGGCTCCACCACGCTGGTGGCCGCCTTCGGCGGATTGGGCGCAATCGCCAGCGGTATTGCCCTTAGAAGGGATCGGCCGGAGGAGAGGGCCGCCGGCGGCGTGGCCGCTCTCAGCTGGCTGTGCCTCGTGATGGGTGCGTTCGGCATGCTGTGGGCAGTGCTGCTGTGGACGGGCCTGGCGTCTGGGGTGAAGTAGAGCCTGCCTCGCTTGCTTGCGGCACCCGCCCAGCTTGTCCTGTACTACAGGTGCCCGGTCCGCGGGGCGGCTGTACTGTCGCCGCGTGGATGACATCGTGCGGGAGAACAGCGGGAAACGGCCCGGCCGCACGTCAGATAGGGGCCCGCGCTGAGGCCTAACCTGGCACGCCATCGGCCACGAGTTCGAGCGCCGCCTCGCCGGGCAGAAAACCCGGCTATCACTGTGCGCATGGACAGCGGGACCGGCGCGCCGCGATCAGGTCCGCGTGGTGAGCATGACTGTTCGATCGCTTCCAGCGTGCGGGTCTCCCTCGCCGTGGCTACCTGCAGTCTGGCCCCTCTGACCCAGTGCTTAGCGGCCCAGAGCCGCGGCCTGGATACGCCCGCTTCATATGCCGGGCTATGGCTGGCAGCCTCGGCCAGCCCTTGACACTCATCCTCATTCAGCTCAAGGTCAGCCGCTTCGGCGTTTTCGGCCAGCTGCCCAGCCGTAGCGGCACCAGGAACCGCGACCACGTTCGGGTGGCGCAGCACGTAGGCCAGAGCCACCTGGGCCATGGTGGCGTCATGGGCCCTCGCCACTTCCCCCAGAGTCCCCACCAGCCAGGCTGTCCGCCCCAGGTTGTCAGAGGAGTAAAGGGGATCGGGGATTCGCCAGGTTCCCGTCACGCGCTTGCCCCCATGGTAGGCGCCCGAGAGAAGGCCGGTGGCGAAGGGCTGGGCGGCCACTACCAGGCGCCCCATGGCGGTGGCCCACGGCAGTAGGGCCTGCTCCGGGTCCCGGTGAAGAAGGTTGTACGGCACCTGGTTGACCAGCACCGGGGCACCCAGATACCGTTCAGCCTCCTGCCAGCGAACCTGACCGTAGCTGCTTACCCCGACCTCAGCGACCAGCCCTTCCGCTCGCAGCCGGCGCATTCCGGCCATGGCAGACCGGTCCTTGACGAAGGGGTTGGCCCAATCGAGGTAGCACAGGCCCAGCGGGCGTCCTAGGCGTTCGACACTGCCGCGGGCCTGTGCCATTACGAGCCGCGCACTGGGGGCTAGGTTGAAGGCCTTCGTCGCAGCCAGTACCCCCTCGACGTCCCGCAGGACGGCTCCGAGGACTTGTTCGCTGTACCCGGCACTGTACAAGCTGGATGTGTCGAAGTGGGTGATGCCTAGGGCGAGGGCGTGCCGCACCAGGTCGTGCGGCCGGTAGTCCGCTCCGTAGCCCCAGCCAGGGTTGCCGAACTGGGAGGTGCCCAGGCCCACCTTCGAGAGTCGCCAGCTTCCGAACTCTACGTAGCGCACAGTCTCCTCCTGCCGTGTTCGAGGGCGGGCCCGTTACGAGCGCCGCTCACTTACCGCCCCGACTCAATCCCCGGGGCACCGCGCTCCTTCTCCTCAAGAGCCCGCTTGAACTCCTCCTGAAGCGGCGTCAGCCCCGCATGCTCATGCTCGCCGAGCCAGCCGGCCACAGATTCGATACGGGGAATGGCCCAGCTCCGGTCCTCATCCGCTCGGTACATCAAGAACCCGTCCGGTTCGGGTCTTGGTGCTGCAGTTCCGCGCGCAGTGCGGCCATGCCCCACGCGGTGTGGCTTTTCACCGCCCCGCAGCTGATGCCCATCACAGCCGCGACCTCGGCCTCGGAGAAGTCCGCTTAGTACCGCAGCACAATCGCCTCCCGCTGGCGACCGGACAGCTTCTGCACCGCCGCGACCACCGCGGACCGTTCTAGCTGGACCAGCGCGCCGTACTCGGCGCTAGGCATGTCCCCGACCACGGCACCGCGCCCGGCCCGCCGGGCGCCGCTGCCGCCTCCTGGCCCGGCTGGGCCGGTTATTCCGGGCGGCATCGCGGGAACGCTGGAAATGCGCAACGCGGTGGGATCTGCGTTGCTGTCGGTGAGTAGGGGGGAACCGATTCGTGAACGTCCTGCTGGAGAGGCTCGCCGGCCTGGCCGCCCGACGACACTGGCTCTTCATCATCGTCTGGGTGGTTATCCTCGGCGGGCTGCTCGGCGCCAAGCATGCGTTCGGCGGCACGTACGTCAATAACTACACGATCTCCGGCAGCGACTCCGCGACCGGCCTGGACGTGCTGAACCAGGCCTTCCCGCAGCAAGGCGGGTACGGCGGGCAGATCGTGTTCCACGCCAGGAGCGGCACGGTCACGGCGCAGCAGGCCGCGGTCAACCAGTCGGTCACGAACGTGTCCAAGCTGCCGCACGTCATCAGGGCGGTCAGCCCGTTCGCCGCGGCGAATTCCGGGACCGTCTCGGGGGACGGCACGATCGCCTACGCCAACGTCGGCTGGAACGTGAACCCGGACTCGCTGGATACCAGCTACCTGGACCAGCTCAACAACGCGGTGGCACCGGCCACCAAGGCGGGCTTGCAGGTCGAGTACGGCGCCGGCGCCGGGCAAATCGGGAACCAGACCAAGGACCTGACGTCCGAGGTCATCGGCCTGGCCTGCGCGCTGGTCCTGCTGCTGATCATGTTCGCCTCGCTCATCGCGGCGGCGATCCCCCTGGTGTCGGCGATCTTCAGCGTGCTATCGGGGCTGGCCCTGCTCGCGCTGCTCACGCGGGTGATCACGTTCCCCACGACCGCGCCGACCATCGCCACCCTGCTCGGGCTCGGCGTCGCCGTCGATTACGGGCTCTTCCTGGTGGCCAGGCACCGGGAGCAGCTGGACAGCGGGATGACGGTGGCGCCCTCCATCCGGCGCGCCGCGGGAACCTCCGGGGCCGCGATCGTGGTGGCAGGCAGTACCGTCGCCGTCTCCGTCCTGGGCCTGTACATCTCGGGGGTCGGCTTCGTCGGGTCGCTCGGCCTGGCCGCGGCGGTGGTCGTGATCGTCACGATGATATCGGCGCTGACCCTGGTGCCCGCGTTCATGGGGCTGGTCCGGGGCACCGTGCGGGCCCTGCCGGCCCGGGTTCGCGCCCGGCGGGGCGGCCTGACCGGGCAGGAGCAGGCGGCGCAGACCGCCGCCGCGACCCAGGAGCAGCACGAGCACGGCGCGTTCGCCCGGTGGGGGCGGATGGTGAGCGGCCGCCCCTGGCCGTGGGCGGTGCTGAGCGTCGCCGTGCTCATCGTGCTGGCCATCCCGCTGTTCTCCATCATGCTGGGACAGCCGGACAACGGGACCGACCCCACCACGCAGACCAGCAGGCGGGCGTACGACCTGATCTCCCAGGGCTTCGGGGTCGGCGTGAACGGGCCGCTGACCGTGGTGGTCAAGCTGCCGGACCAGTCCAGCTCCGCGAACAGCTCGCTGCTGTCCACCATGCAGTCGGACGTGGCCAAGACCGCCGACGTCGCCTCGGTCACGCCGGCCTCGGTGAACTCGGCCGGGAACACCGCGGTGTTCAACGTCATCCCGAAGACCCGGCCGCAGGACGCGGCCACCACGAACCTGGTCGATACCCTGCGCCAGGACGTGCTGCCCAAGGAGCACGCGACCAGCTACGTCACCGGGACCACGGCGGGGGGAGTCGACTTCACCGACCAGATCACCAGCCGGCTGCCGTGGCTGATCGTCGCCGTCGTGGTGATCTCGTTCGTGTTGCTGACCATCGCGTTCCGGTCGGTGGTGATCGCGACCAAGGCGGCGATCCTCAACATCTTGTCGATCGGCGCGGCCTACGGGGTCATCGTGGCCATCTTCGAATGGGGCTGGGGCAAGAGCCTGATCGGCCTGCAGTCGACGCTGCCCATCCCGGCCTACGTGCCGATGCTGGTGTTCTGCATCGTGTTCGGGCTGTCCATGGACTACGAGGTCTTCCTGCTGTCCCGGGTGCACGAGGCCTGGCTCGACACCGGCGACGCGCACCGCAGCGTGGCGATCGGGATCGGCGCGACCGCGCGGGTCATTACCACCGCGGCCGCCATCATGATCGTGGTCTTCGCCAGCTTCGTGCTTGACCCCGATCCGACGGTGAAGATGCTCGCCATCGGGATGGCGTTCGCGGTGCTCATCGACGCGTCGCTGGTCCGGATGGTCCTGGTGCCGTCGATTATGACGCTGCTCGGGGCGCGGGCCTGGTGGCTGCCCGGCTGGATGGAGCGAGTGGTGCCCAGGATTCAGCTCGAGGGCGGCGTCGCCGAGCCCGCCGCCTCGGGAGCGGGCGGGAAGGACCCGATTGCCGGGTAGGCGCGCTGACGGGCGAGCGGAAACCGTTCCGTCCATCGCCGGGCGCCGTCGGGGTTGATGATGAGCGCCTCGTAGCCGTCGAGCTCGGCGATCAGGGCCAGGCCGGGCTCACCGGCCACCGCGGCCGCGGTGGCCAGCGCGTCGGCCAAGCCGAGGTCAGGCCCGGTCACGCTGGCCGAGGCGGCGCGTGCGGCCGGCCGCCCCGAATGCGGATCGATGAGGTGGTCCCCCCGCTCGTAGGTCCCCGACGTGGCGATCGCCCCGGTCAGCTCGACGATCTCAGCGAGCTGGTGCGGCGAACGAGGGTCGGTGATGCCGACCCGGAAGGGCCGGCCGTCTCCCGGGCCGCCGGCCGTGGCGATATCGCCGGCCGCGTTGACCAGCACGCCGCAGATGCCGCTGGCGCGGAACGCGGCCAGGGCGTGCTGCGCGGCCCAGCCTTTGACGTATCCGGACGGGTCGAACCCGCCAGGCACGGCCCATGGGTCGAACCAGCCGCCGGACAGGTCCCGGGCGACGGCGCAGCGCGCCAGCACCTCAGCGACCTCCGGGGGGGCCTGCGCGCTGGTGATCTCCCCCCGGCGCAGCCGGCTGACCGGGCTGTCGGGCCGCCAGGTGCTGAAGGTCTCATCGGCGCGGTGCAAGATGGCCACCGCTTCGGCCAGCTGCCTGCTGAGCTCTGCGCTGAGCTGGCCGCCGAGCTGTCCGCTGAGCGGGCCGTCCGGCCGGGCCGCGGCACCGTCGCCACCACCGTGGCCGGCGGCGGCGTAGACGTCGATAATCACCTTCGTGCCCATCACGTCCTCCAGATGGTGGATGACGCGAGCGGGCGTCCCGGGCGCGGTACCCGGGTGCGACGTCACCGCGGGCCCGTACCCGGGCCGTTCAGCCAGTCGATGATCAGCTCGTTTTCCTCGGTCGGATAGGTGTGCGACAGATCGCGGATCTCGCGGAACGTCACGCTCGCCCCCGCGGAGCCCAGGACGTTCCTGGCCAGCCGCGCCACCTGGATGGAGAACATCCAGTCCAGGGTGCCGTGGATCAGGTAGATCGGCAGGCCGTTCAGGCGCGACGGGTCGCTGATCTCCAGCAGGACCGGATTGAAGCTGGCCGCGATCGGCGCCAGGTGGGTGAACGGCGAGCTCTCGATCAGCCCGGCCAGCAGCGTGAAGGTGCCGCCGTCGCTGATCCCGGTGAGCAGCATCCGCGCAGGGTCGATGGCCCACCGGGACCGGATCAGTTCCAGCGTCCCCTCGATATGGCTGATGTCGCGGTCCGGATCGGCGAAATTCCACGTGGTGCCCGTCGAGGTGGGCGCGACGACGATGAAGCCGCGGCTACGGGCTTCCCGGAGCCACGTCCACAGGAAGGTCCGCCCATGGCCCGAGCCGCCGTGCATCGCCATCACGATCGGCACCGGCGTCGACGGATCCAGGTATTCCGGCACGTACACCGAGAATCCGCCGCGCGTGCCCGGGTCGTTGCGGACGTGCTGCACGCCGGTGCCCGGCAGCGGCGGCTGCTGGAGCGCGGCCAGCAATTCGTCATCATCTTGCTGTGCCGGGCTGACGAACCAGCGGCTGACGGCGGGCAGGATGGCGGTCAGCGGGTAGAGCGCCTCAACGGCCAGGGTGTAGTAGCCCAGCCCGCGGAAGCCCCCGCCCTCCCCGGCGCGCGACCTGGCCGCCATACGCAGCTGGGCGCATGCGCTCAGGGCCAGGTCGGCGGATTCGCCCAGCTGGTCCCGGACACTGTTCAGCCGGGACGGCAAGAAGGCGGCCCGGAACCGCTGCACCGCGTCATCCAGGGCTGCGTCCTGATCGCCGAGCAGCCCGACCACCTCGGCGATCCGCGGCGGGTGCATGCGGCGGCCGATCGCCGACAGCGTGTCGAGGGTGCGGAGCAGGCTGGACACCAGGAGAGTGATCTCGTCGGAGACCGCATCCGTGGCATTCGTTGCTGAGTCACTCATGACAGCCATGATCGCGCGGCTGGCGCGGTTTGTGCACCCATGAGCGGACGAATCATGGACCGCTGCTGCGCCGATATAGTTAGCTCTGTGAAAGATATTCCGGAATCCGGGGCGCTGCGGCTGGCGGCCGAAGTCTCGGCGGCCGAAGTCCCGGCGGCCGAAGTCCCGGCGGCCGAAGTCCTGGCGGCCGAGGTCCTGGCGGCCGAGGTCCTAGCGGCCATCAGCGCGGTGCGCCGGGTGGCCCGGCGGGCGGCGCGGTCAGCCTGGCAGGCCCAGCCGCTGCCGCCGGCCCAGTCCGAGCTGCTCCGGCTGGCGGCGGCCCGGCCCGGTATCAGCGTGGCCGACGCGGCGCGCGAGCTGCGGCTGGCCCCCAACACGGTCAGCACGCTGGTGGGGCGGCTGACCGCGGCCGGGCTGCTGGCCCGAACCCGCGCGGTGTCCGACGGGCGCTCGGTCCGGCTCACGGTCACCGGCAACGGGGCACAGCGCATCGCCGAGTGGCGTGACCTGCGGGCCGACCTGGCGGGCCGGGCCCTGGACCAGCTGACCGCCGGCGACCGGCAGGCCCTCGCGGACGCCGTGCCAGCGCTGCTCCGCTTCGCCGCCCAGATGGAGGAGGAATCGTGAGGACCCCGCGAGGCACGGCCAGGCGCGGAACGCGGAAGCAGCGGAACGCGGGAGCAATGAAAAAATGAGCGAAGCTATGGCGGCGGCGCCGCGGCAAAGCCAGACGCGGACGGGGGCACCGCGTGCTTAGCACACATCGCGCGGACGGGGGCACCGCGCGGCGCGGCGCCGCCGCACAGCGTTACGATACAAGCTTGTCGAAACTTGTACAAGCGTGACCAGAACGACACGGCACCTGTTCCGGCCGACAAGGGACGATCGATGCAGGAAACGCCCTGCTACGGGCGGGTCTTCAGGGGCCAAGCGCAGCCAGACCGGGTGATTCGGACGTTACCGGCGAGTGTCGCAGAAGCCTAAGCTGGATTAAGTCGTCGCAGCGCCCGGAGGCGAGCGGGACGACACAGCGGCGCCTCGACGGGCGCCCGGAGGCGAGTGGGAGAACACGTGCCTGAGTTCACTTACACCGACCTGCTGCCGACCGGCGCCGACGGTACCACCTACCGGCGGCTGACCAGTGACGGCGTGAGGAACCACGGATCGTTCGGCCGGAATTTCCTTGACGTCGAGCCGCAGCTGCTCACCTTGCTGACGGCCACGGCCATGCACGACATCGCCCACCTGCTGCGGCCCGCGCACCTGCGCCAGCTGGCTCCATCCTGGACGATCCGGAGGCGAGCCCGAACGACCGGTACGTCGCCCGCGACCTGCTGAAGAACGCGTGCATCGCGGCGGGCGGGGTGCTGCCCATGTGCCAGGACACCGGCACCGCCATCGTGATGGGCAAGCGCGGCCAGCACGTGCTCACCGACGGGCACGACGAGGAGCACATCGCGCGCGGCGTCTACGACGCTTACACCACGCTGAACCTGCGGTACTCGCAGCTCGCGCCGCTGACCATGTGGGAGGAACGGAACACCGGAAGCAACCTGCCGGCGCAGATCGAGATCTACGCCACCGGCGGGGATGAGTACAAGTTCCTGTTCATGGCCAAGGGCGGCGGCTCGGCGAACAAGTCCTTCCTGTACCAGGAGACGAAAGCGGTCCTGAACCCCGCGCGGATGCTCGGGTTCCTGGAGGAGAAGATCCGGTCGCTGGGCACCGCGGCGTGCCCGCCGTATCACCTGGCCATCGTGGTGGGCGGGACGTCGGCGGAGTTCGCGCTGAAGACCGCGAAGTACGCGTCGGCCAAGTACCTGGACGCGCTGCCGGTCACCGGGTCGGCGACCGGGCACGGGTTCCGGGACCTCGAGCTGGAGGCCGAGGTGCTCGACATCACCCGGCGGATCGGCATCGGCGCGCAGTTCGGCGGCAAGTACTTCTGCCATGACGTGCGGGTGATCCGGCTGCCCAGGCACGGGGCCTCCTGCCCGGTGGCCATCGCGGTGTCGTGCTCCGCGGACCGGCAGGCACTGGGCAAGATCACCGCCGACGGGGTGTTCCTCGAGCAGCTCGAGACCGACCCGGCGCAGTACCTGCCGGACCCCGCGGGCATGGAGGACGAGGGCGAGGTGGTCGCCATCGACCTGAACCGGCCGATGGCCGACATCCGGGCGGAGCTGACCAAGTACCCGGTGCGGACCCGGGTGTCGCTGACCGGGCCGCTGGTCGTGGCCCGGGACATCGCGCACGCCAAGATCGCCGAGCTGCTCGACGCCGGCGAGCCGATGCCCGCTTACCTGCGTGATCACCCGGTGTACTACGCGGGCCCGGCCAAGACGCCGGAGGGCTACGCGTCCGGCTCCTTCGGGCCGACCACGGCCGGGCGGATGGACTCCTACGTCGACCGGTTCCAGGCGGCGGGCGGCTCGCTGGTCATGCTGGCCAAGGGCAACCGGTCAGCGGGCGTGACCGAAGCGTGCAAGAAGTACGGCGGGTTCTACCTCGGCTCGATCGGCGGCGCGGCGGCCCGGCTGGCCCAGGACTGCATCACCCGGGTCGAGGTGCTCGAGTACCCCGAGCTCGGCATGGAGGCCGTGTGGCGGATCGAGGTACGGGACTTCCCGGCGTTCGTCGTGGTCGACGACAAGGGCAATGACTTCTTCGCTGATCCCTCGGGACCCGTGCTCAGCATCGGCGCGCACCCTTAAAGCTCGCGAGCCAACGGGCGCGCCGCTGCCTGGACCGAGGAGCGACGAAGGAGCGACGAGGGAAGGCAGCGGGTCAAGAGCGCCCGGAGGCGAGCGAGCGGGGAAATAGTGGCCTCGCCTTAATCAATGCTTAGCCGTGACCCAGAGACCTTTCAGCGAACACCGTGTATGGTCCGCGTATGCACCCTTGGGCGGACGCCGGGCGGCTGATCGCCGGACGCTACCGGCTGGAGGCCCCCATCGGTCGCGGTGCCATGGGGGTGGTCTGGCGTGCCCGCGATCAGCTGCTTGACCGTGACGTCGCGGTCAAGGAGGTCCAGATCGCGGAGACGCTCACCGACGTGGAGCGGGCCAACGCCTACCAGCGGACGCTGCGCGAGGCCAAGACCGCGGCCCGGCTCAACCACCCGGGTGTGGTGACCGTCTACGACGTCGCCGAGGACGAGGGCCGGCCGTGGATCGTCATGCAGCTGGTCCACGCCCAGTCGCTGGACCAGGTGCTCGCGACCTCGGGCCCGCTGTCGCCGCGCCGGGCCGCGGACATGGGCCGCCAGCTGCTGTCCGCGCTGACCGTGGCGCACGCCGCCGGGGTGATGCACCGGGACGTCAAGCCGAGCAACGTGCTGCTCACCCGGGACGACCGGGCCGTGCTGACCGACTTCGGCATCGCCACCTTCCAGGATGATCCCCGGCTCACCCAGACCGGCATGGTGATGGGCTCGCCGGGCTTCACCGCGCCGGAGCGCATCCGCGGCGAGGACGCCTCGCCCGCCTCTGACCTGTGGTCGCTCGGTGCCACCTTGTTCGCCGCGGTCGAAGGGCACGGCCCGTTCGAGAACCGGGGCAGCGCGATCACCGCCATGTCGGCCATCATCAACGAGGACGCGCCCGCGGCCCCGACGGCCGGCCCGCTCGCCCCGGTGATCGCCGCCCTGCTGCGCCGTGAACCCGCCGACCGGCCGGACGCCGCCGCGGCGACCCGGATGATCGCCGACGTGCTGCCCCAGCTGCCGGCGCTGGCGGGGCTCGAGCCGCGCGGCTACGAGCCCACCGCGCTGTCCGTGCGGTCCGGGCCGGCCTCGCCTGAGCCCTGGTGGCCTGGCCAGGACGAGGCCGCGGGTCAGGCCCGGCCCAGGCGGCCAACCTGGATCCGTTCGGCTCGATAGCGGCCGCCGACACCCACGGCGGCGAGCCGTCACCGGCGGGAACGGCGGCGACGACCCCCCAACCCGCGCTCGGCGACGCGGCCCGCTACGACCAGGCGGCCTACCAGCGGCCGACCGAGTACCGCCCGCGGGGCGGCGATGATCACCCGCCGACCGCATACGACCCGCAGGGGCGGTGGGGCCCGGGGGCGGCCGCGTCAGGGTCAGCGCCTTCGCCCGCGCCGCCGGACTTTTCCTCGTGGTACGACCCTTCGCCCCGGTCGGGAGCGACGCCCCAGCCCGGTGCCCGGCCGGACTACCGGCCTGCGCTCGGGCCCGGGCCGCGCGCCGCGGCGCAGGCGCCGCAGAGGCCTGTGGATCGCCTTGGTGCTGCTCGCCCTGCTGGGGGCGGCCGGGGGCGCCGCGACGGTCATGCTGGTCGGGCACAACACCGGCACGCCGTCCGGGCAGGCCGGCACCGGCACGCCGTCTGGGCAGAGCAGCACCGGCACGGGGGGCAGCTCGCCGGGGTCGCTCCCGGCCTCCTCGGTGCAGATCGTCGACGCGATCAACCGCCACCCGGGATCGCTCCCGGCCGGGTGGGCCACCGTCACGCACCAGGCCGCCAGCGGCGAGACCGCTGGCTTCACCGTCGCCAAGCCCACCACATGGACGTCATCCACCACCGGCTACCAGACCTACCTGAGGGACCCGTCCGCGAACGCGAACATCCTCCTGGACCTCACGCCGCACGCGTACCCGGGCGACATGCTGAGGGAAGCGCAGTACATCAAGGAGCAGTCGCTGGCCCGCAACCGGTTCCCCGGCTACAGCCAACTCGGGCTGGCCACGACGACGATCCACGGCACGTCCGGGTCGTACTGGAAGTTCACCTGGATGGACAACGGGGTCGAGCAGGAAGCCATCGACCTGCTGTTCGTCCTGCAGACTCCGGCGGGAGCGCAGTCATACGCGCTGTACATGACCGCGCCAGCCAGCATGTGGACGCAGATGCGGCCGATGTTCGACGAAATGGCCGAGACCTTCGCCCCGCTGACCTGAGCCTGCGTGTTGGCCTGCCAATCCGGCCCGGCACTGCTCATCCGGGGGGGGAGGGGGGGGGGTGGATCGGCTGCAGTGAATGGTCCGGTGCCGTGACAAAGGAAGCTTGGGGGGGGGATGCTGTCAGTTATCTACCATGCCTGACAACAATAGAGGCGGCAACAAAAACCAATGTGATGTAGATCACCGTCTAGCGGGAAACGAGCCCTAATGACCAGAAATTGCTCCGTTACTTATGCATTTCTCTGTCAGAGCCGCCCACTATGACGAAATCCCGTGGTCCCTCGTAAACATCCCGCCGGGGGCGATAACGGGCACCTTGGATCGGGCGGCTGACGGTGATCAGTAGTAGCCGTTGGCTTCCTCGAAGGCCCACGCGCCGCATGGATTCCCGTAGATCTGCTTGATGTAACCCAGGCCCCACCGGATCTGGGTCGCCGGGTTGGTCTGCCAGTCAGCCCCGGCGCTGGCCATCTTGCTCCCGGGCAGGGCCTGCGGGATGCCGTACGCACCGCTCGCGGGGTTCTCCGCGTCATACGACCAGCCGCTTTCCCGGTTCCACAAGTCCACCAGGCAGCCGAAGTAGGTGGACGGGGTGAAGCCGAAGCTGGACAGCATGTTGTAGGCGATGGACTGCGCGGTGTTCGGATCGGGCGGCTTGGAGGTCACGTAGACAACGCCGCCGCCACCCGTTCCGTCGCCCGCGCCCGCGGTCGCGCCGGGGGTGCCGACGGGGTTGGCCGCCGCTACCTGGGCAGGTGAGGTCAGCTTCGGTGCGCTCGCCACGGTAATCGTGCGTGCCGCATCGGTCATGGCGATGACCTGCGCGCGCTCGGCTTCGAGCAGGACCATGGTGTGGCTGCCCGGCACCGCCTCCACGGCCTGGGCCACGTTGAAGGCACCCGAGCCCGGGCTGAATAGCGCCGCCCCCACCGCGACGCCGATGACGGCCACGGCAGCGAAAACGGCCACGGGAAAGACTATGCCGACGCGCCGGATCAGGCCCCGCTTGCGCCTATTGGTGCGAGTCCCCGTCCGATGTCGCGACAAGGCTATCCTTTCTCCGGCCATGCCCCGCCTGACAAGCAGTTGCCGGGTCTGCAGTACCTGCATTCCGGCACGAGCCCGCACGGTACTGCCGCCGCACGGCCTGCCCGCCGCACCTGACCTGGTACGCCGCCCGGCCCGCCGCCCACAAGTACCGCTGGCGCACCACAATGCCAGAAAGCCCGCCCGAATGCGCAGTATTTCGGACAGAAGCAGGCAGCTGTTTTCCCGAAGCGGCGACAGGCGCAATCACGAGACAATAACACTGTTTGTGACCAACACGGATCAGGCAGTCATCACGGCCCGGTGGCGCCCAGGCCGGAATCAGGGTCTACAACATGGCTGGCTGGCCTGTCACAATCTGAGCATGGAAACACCGTTGTCTCCCCTTGATTTCGCCCGCCGGACGCGGCGGCTGCACCCCGACCGCGAGGCCGTGGTCGACGGCGAGCTCCGCCTGACCTACCGGCAATTCTTCGACCGCTGCGACCGCTGGTCCGCGGCGCTGCAGGCGCTGGGCGTGACCCAGTCGGACCGGGTGGCCACGATCGCGCCGAACACGCACGCGCAACTGGAGTCCTTCTACGCGGTGCCGCAGATCGGGGCCGTGCTGGTGCCGATCAACTACCGGCTGACCGCGGAGGACTTCGTCTACATCGTCAACCACTCCGGAGCCTCGGTGGTCTGCGCGCACAGCGACTACCTCAAGGCGATCGACAGCGTCCGCGACCAGATGCCGGGCGTGCGGCACTTCGTCGCCTTCGAGGGGGGTGCAGTCCGAGGGCGGGGCGGGCGGCTGGCTCGATTACGAGGCGGCGATCGCGGCCGCCGAGCCCAGCTTCGAGCGGCCCGAAATCGGCGAGCGGGACCTGCTCTCGATCAACTACACGAGCGGTACCACGGCGCGCCCCAAGGGCGTCATGATCACGCACCGGAACGCCGCGTTCAACACGATCGGCACCCTGCTGCACCTGCCGATGGGAGTGGGCGAGCGGTACCTGTGGACGCTGCCGATGTTCCACGCCAACGGCTGGACCTATACCTGGACGGTGACGGCGGCCGCCGCCACCCACATCTGCCTGCGAAAGGTCGACCCGGCCACCATCTTCGCGCTGATCCGGGACGAGAAGGTGAGCTGGCTGAGCGCCGCACCGACGGTGCTGATTTCGTTGGCCAGCGCGCCCGCATCGGTCCGCGGCGAGGTGCCGGCCGGGGTCCATGTCGTGACGGCCGGCGCAGCGCCGGCCGCGGCCACCATCGAGCGGCTGGAAGGAGAATTCGGCTGGGACGTCACCCAGGTCTACGGCCTGACCGAGACGGCGCCGTTCATCACGGTCTGCGCTCCGCTGCCCGAGCATGAGGGCCTGCCGCTGGCGGACCGCGCGGTCATCAAGGCCAGGACGGGGGTGGAGCTGCTGACCTCCGGCGAGCTGCGGGTCGTGGACCCCGACGGCCGTGAGGTGCCCGCCGACGCGCAGACGGTGGGCGAGATCGTCGTCCGCGGCAACGTCGTCATGGCGGGCTACTACCACGACCCGGAGGCGACGCAGCGGGCCATGGGCGACGGCTGGTTCCATACCGGGGACGCCGCCGTGGTACACCCCGACGGCTACGTGGAGATCCGCGACCGGCTCAAGGACGTCATCATCAGCGGCGGGGAGAACATCTCCTCGCTCGAGGTGGAGGGGGTGCTGCTGCGCCATCCGGCCGTGCAGGAAGCCGCGATCGTCGGCCTGCCCGACGAGAGGTGGGGCGAGACGCCGCACGCCTTCGTGGTGCTCCAGGACGGCGCCAGCGCCAGTCGAGGCCGAGATCATCGCGTTCGCGCGGGAGCACCTGGCCCATTTCAAGGCCCCGAGCGGCGTCACCTTCGTCGCCGAGCTGCCGAAGACCGCGACCGGCAAGATCCAGAAGTTCGTCCTGCGGAGCGGCGCGCCCAACCTGTCCCGGCAGTAGGCCAGGAGCGCGCTTACCAGGGGCCGGGGCTAGAAGTCAGAGGCCTCGGCCGTGGTGCGGTAGTCGAACAGCTCGGTCTTGTCGAACCACAGGCCGACCTCGTACACCGCTTCTTCCCGGTTGCCCGAGGCGTGCACCAGGTTCGCCACCACCCGGCCGGTCGCGATGGCGACCGCCCTGGACTGGTGGGCGAAGTCGCCCCGGATCGAACCTGGCGGGGCCTCGTTCGGATAGGTGGACCCGACGATCTTGCGGACCGTGGCCACCGCCTCCTCGCCCTCGATGACGAACGCGATGACCGGCCCGCGCTGCATGAACGCCGCGGTGGCGTTGTAGATGGTCGACCCCAGCCGCTCTTCCAGGTCGAAGTAGTGCTTGCGGGCGAAGTCGGCGTCGAGCTCCCGCATCTTCATGCCGATGATCTTCAGCGACGCGTCTTCGAACCGCTGGATGATACGTCCGGCCAGGCCGCGGGCGACGGCATCGGGCTTCAGCACGACCAGCGTGCGCTCCCGCAATGGCTGAGAGTCGGCCACAGTAATCCTTCCCCATGAGTGATGGTCACAGGGTAGCGGCCCGGCGCTCACGAGTAACACGCAGCCGTGTCCGGCGCCCTATCCTTACCGGAAAGGGGCTTTCCGGTAGAAGCTGGACACCTGTGCAATCTCCCGGCCCGCGGAGGGCAGATCATGGCATCGTCAGTCCCCGTCATCGACCTGGCCCCCTGGTACGCCGGGGACGCGAGAGCCCGGGGCGCCGTGGCGGCCGAGGTCGATTCCGCGCGGCAGAGCATGGGCTTCTTCCTGATCAGCGGTCATGGCGTGCCGGACGAGCTGCGGACACGAGTCCGGGCCGCGGCCAGAACGTTCTTCGCGCTGCCGCGCGAGACCAAGCAGCGCTATGCCGTGACCGTCGGCGGCCGCGGTGGCTGCCGCCCGGCGGGAGGCGATCGGTTACGCCGAGGGCACGCAGACGCCGCCCGACATGAAGGAGTCCTACGCGGTCGGCGCCGATCAGCCGACCGGTGATCCCGAGGTCGACGGCGTACTGGTTCCAGCGTAACGTCTACCCGGACGAGGCGCCGGGACTCGAGCCCGCGGTCGTCGCCTACCTGGCCCGCATGCGCGCGCTCGCGGACGAGCTGCTGGCGATATGCGCGGCCGCGCTGGGCCTGGACCGCGACTTCTTCACCCGGCATACGGGGCACGCCACCCACACGATGAACATCAACCGGTACCCGCCGATGAGCGTGGCCGGGCGGCCGGAAGCCGGGCAGTTCCGGATCGGGCCGCACAACGACTTCGGCACGGTGACCGTCCTGGACCGGGAGCCGGGCCGCGGCGGCCTGCAGGTCTGGACCGAGGAAGCCGGCTGGGAGGACGCGCCCTACGTCCCCGGGGACATTCACGATCAACGCCGGCGACCTGCTCGCCCGCTGGAGCGGCGCACGGTGGAAATCCAACCGGCACTGGGTCTGCCGCCGCAGGCCGAGGCGCCGGACGAGGACCTCGTCTCGCTGGTCTATTTCTACGAGGCCGACCACGACGCTGTGATCGAGTCGCTGCGGCCGCCGATCGGGAAGCGGGGCGACTACGCGCCCGTCGTGTCGGCGCAATTCCTGAACAAGCTCCTGGACGCGATCACCGTCGGCTAGCGGCTGTCAACCATGCGTCCGCGCGGCGCGTCCTACGCCTCGTGAACGAGACAGGTTATTACGCCGGGCCCCCTCGCCCGGAGGCGCGCCTTCTCGCGCTGCGGTGCCTGGGCATCCCGCAGGTGTCCACGCGCGCACCGATGAGCAGGCTCCGCGCGCTGCGCTACCGGCTGGCCGCCTACCGCGCCCGGATCAGGCCGGGCACTACCGCCGAGCTCGCGTCATTGGTCCTGCGGATGAGCGACGAGATCGACACGCGCGAGCGGATGCTCGACGCCGCGCTGCGCCCGGTCCCGGACCCGGCCGGCCTCAGCCGCGAACAGGACGGGCAGAGCAGCCTGCCCGGGGCCTCCGCGCGGGCCCGCAGGAGCCACTCGTAGCCGGCTGGATCGGGACGGGCGGCCAGATCAGGGCCAGCTCACGCCGGCCGCGTACGCGGCCGGCGTGCGGGTGCCGCCGGGCCCGAGCAGCCCGCGGAGGGTCCGGGCGTTCCGTACCGCGTGGGCGTGGCCATCGTTGTTGAAGTAGGCGAATACGTCGTGGCCGGCCGCGGTCCACTCCCGGATCCGGTCGGCCCACCAGCTCAGGTCGGCGTCGGAGTAGGAACCCGCGTACAGCTGATGATGGTCCGGGCCGTGCAGCCGCAGGTAGACAAAATCTGTGGTGGCGCGCAGCACGCACGGCAGGTTCGCCCCGCTCAGCACGCAGTACGCGGCCCGGTGCTCGGCCAGCAGCGCGAAGATCTCCTGGTCATGCCAGCTGGGATGGCGGAATTCCACCGCCACCCGGAGCCAGGGCGGGACGAGCCGGAGGAAATGAACCAGCCGGGCGTCATCGCGCGGCAGGGTGGGCGGAAGCTGCACCAGCAGCACGGCCCGCCTATCGCCCAGCTCGTGCCAGCCCGACGCGATGCGCTCCAGCCACCCCTCCGGCCCGTACAGCTTGCGGGCGTGGGTCAGCCCGCGAGGCGCCTTGACCGACAGCCGGAAACCAGCCGGCAGCCGGTCATGCCAGCCGCGGAACGCGGCGGGGCCGGGCCAGCGGTAAAAGCTGCTGTTGAGCTCCGCGGTGGCGAAGGTGGCCGCGTAGCAGGCGAGCCGGTCACCGCGCGGCAGCCCCGGCGGGTACAGCTCGGGGTGCCAGTGGTCATAACTCCACCCGGACGTACCGATCCAGACCGCGGGAGCCTCGCCCGGACGGTCCGGTGTCACGACGCCGGTGTCTCGTCACCGGGCTGCTGGCTGCTCTCCCCGGGGCTGGCGGGCGGCAGTCCGCATCCACCAGGGCGGTCGACCCGGCCGGGCGGGTGACGCTGTCCTCGGCCCGCTCCCGCAGCCGCTCCAGCGATTCGGCGTCGCCAAGCGGGACGGTCGCCTCCAGCCGGGAACTGGCCTGCACCTCGGGCAGTTCCATGACCGCATCGACCAGGCTGGCCCGGCTGCCCGGGGGCGTAGACCCGGACGGCGGGAGCAGCGAGGTCCGGATGGTCCCCTCAGCATGCTCGACCTTCCGTCACTTCGGCGGCGGCGACCGTCTGGTCTCCGTCCTTGATTTCTACGCGATGAGACTCGTCGGGACTGGCCATGACTCCCCTCCTCGTTCCAGGTCTGATCCGGTCTGCACAGGGCCCGTGCCCGGGAACGCGGGGACCAAACAGCTCCGGGCACGCCCGCGCTGCCCGCCGGGCAGCCCGCGCTGGGTCAGGTAGCCGTTGTCAGCCTGGCGTCGCCGGGCGGGCCCATTCGCTGGGCGTCCGGCGCGGCGCCGTCCTGTTCGCTCGGCCCGATCGTCACCATCAGCGCCGGGCCGTCGGCCGCCTCTACCCGGGCGCGGCTGCGGGTATAAGCCAGCAGGTCAGTGCGCGCGGCATTGAGGATCTGTGCGGTGAGCCGCTGAGCGGCGTCGGTGCCGCCTCGCAGGCCTCCGGGGTGGGACTGCCTGGCGAGCCGCCGGTAGCTCGACAGCACCGCCTGCTCGGAGATCTCGCCCGCCAGTCCGAGGAGGGCACGGCCTGCCGCGAGTCGTTCGGCGTCGAATCGGGTGACGCTGACCGTGCCGAAGGTATAAGGCGGGAGGGGCCCGATGACACGAAGCAGGCATGACCCGGCGAGTTCCGCATCCAGTCGATCGATGGCGGCTTCGAACTCCGCCACCGCCCGCCGCGGCACGAGGAACGCGACATTGAAGACCAGCTCATCCGAGATCAGAACGTTCGGTTGACTGGATCTCGCCAGCGGCCCGGCGGCCTCCATGAGCATCTGCTGACAGCGCACGCGACGCCGGCCAAGGGCTCCTTGACGACCTTCCCACGCTGACCTGCTGAGCGTGACGTTCTTCTGGTGGGGCCTGCACTGCGGCCGACTTGGCCGCCATGACCTCCGGATCGCAGGCGACTTCGCCGATGACTCGTTCGAGATCCCAGGTCGCCGCTACCTCCACCTCGACTAGGCCGGAAAAACGTGTCAGCGAAGCCCGTATCAGCCCGCCAGCCGGTCAAGAGCATACGGACTTCGTCTTCGGAGGCCAGGACCGTGCCGAACTGCGCAAGGAGGACGTCACCCCGTCCTAGTGCGTCCTCGATCACCCGCTGGTGGATGGCCAGGCTGCGCCGCAGTTCCGGCCGCGGCAGGCCGTACATCGAGGGGCCGGGTAACAGCCGACTATGGCCGACGCGCCGCCGACGGCGATCGCCGTAACCGGAGACTGCCCGTCCGGCATTCCCTGCGCGCGAACCGGGGCGCGAAGGACTCCGGCCGCGGCAACCCCGTAGACATAGGTAGGTATCTCAGTCATCATCGCCTCTTCGCTTCTTGTGTGCCCCATCGCGCCCAGCGCCGCCTCAGTGCCGGATGGGGCGGAACCGGTTACCCCGGATCGTGTTGTGGTGGCCGGTGGTTCCGATGTCCCATCAATTGTCACTTTCCTGCCGATCGCGGGCAGCGGGCGGGCCAGGGCGATGGTCGCGTTTATCCCGAAGCTGATCAGGGTTGAATTTCCCGCCGGAGCGGCCTTAGCGGAGTTGATAGCGGCACGGAGGGAACCCGCCTGGTGTCGCTCAGGCTGGTGACGACGATCTCTGCGAATACGCCAAGTTATAGGCGGCGGAAGCCTGGGTCACGGCAGACCCGGCTGGGAATACAACCGCGGCAGAAACCCCCGTGACCAGGCAAGAGGCACCTGCGATTCGTGGTACGAAACGCCCGGCCCGGATAATCCGCAGATGATGGAAAACTTTACGGCGCGACTAAATATCATTAGTCCCATTTCCGTCATTTTTGGCTCGAAGATTTCCAGGCTTAAGCAGTATGCGCGATTTAGCACACGCAAGCAAATATGGAAATATTTTCGGAGGCGAAACTAATACAATTTATGGAAAAACGGTCAAGCAAGATTATTCGGCGCTCGCGGCGCCGGGAGATCACCGGCGGAGGAAGCGGGACAGGCGATGAAGCCGTGACGGGTGGACGTGCTGGCGGGGCCCCCCGGCTGACCCGACCAGGGTGGCGGTGGCGCATGAGAATCTGGGCGCACACCAAGGGTGACGAAGCTCCGCCCGCGAGCCTGCTCTGCCCACTGTCAGGGACTTCACGACGGGGCTCGCTCGGCTCCGTGGGCCAGGACACCGCAATTTGCTGGCGGCACAGCCCGTCCAGTTCGATCAGCGGTGGACCAGTTACACACCTTGACTACTGAGTTGGCAGAATGTTACGTTTTGCCCCGCCGATGGACACAGAACCCATGACGCTCGCCCATACAGCAACGCAAACACGCGTGATTCGCTGCTACGCAGGCGGCCGTGAAGGGAAGGCGACCATCGGACTTGCCGCACGGGGCGGACGTGCAGAACGCCACCGCCCAGGGGGGCGCCATCAGTCCGGACCCGGGATTCACTCGCTAGCCGATCGCGGTCACACGGCCCCGTCGGGCGGATACCGCGAGTGCGACCCAGTCAACGGCATCACCTATGGAGACGAGGATCGACCACGGGAATCCGTCGCCGGTTCCATATCCAGGGTCAACAACAGCAGGAGTTCACCTTGCCGATCCATTCAAGCCAAGACTTGAGCCCAAGAAGCATGATCACTTACCGAGCCAGCTGGGCGGCGGGCGCGGCGATGGCACTGACGCTAGGAGCGTTCGCCCTCGCCGGACCAGCCGCAGCATCCGCCAAGGCCAGCACGGTGAACACCGTGATCGCCACGATCCCGCTCCCGGACAGCGCGGAGCCGGAGTTCACCGTCGTCGATCCCGTCCGGGGCGTCGTCTGGACCGCGAACCCGTACAACGCCTACGAGATCAGCGAGCACACCAACACGGTGATACGCACGATCGCCCTCACCCACTACCCGGACGCGATGACAGTCGACCCGCGACCTGCAACGTGCTTCTGGCCAGCACTGACGGCACTTTGTCGATCCTCCATCCGGGGACCGGCAAGATCAGCGACACGACCGGAATAGGCACCAGCACGATCGACTTCGCCCGAGGCGTCGCGGTTGACCCGGCCAACGGCCTGATCTATGTGACGCTCAACTCGCTGGAGACCGTGAGCACTCCGGGCTTTCCCAGCTCTCTCATCACCGTACTGAGCGAGCGGACCGGCAAGATACTCAAAGAGATCGCTGATCCCAACGAATCCGACGCGCCGGCCATCAATCCGCTCACCCACCTCGTGTACGTGACAAACTCCAACCCCGGGGCCACCTTCGACGAGGGCTCCAGTGTGCTGGTCATCAGCGAACGGACCAACCACGTCATCGATACGATCACTGAGCCGAGCGGCTACCCCGAGTCGATAGCCATCGACCCGCTAAGCGGGAAGCTCTTCATACCGAACATCTATGACGGTCCCCTCACGGTCATCAACACGCGCACCGACAAGGTGACCGCCGAGATCACCCTCGGCACCAACCTCGAGCCGATCCTCTGCCGGTCGACCCGGCCAACGGGATGGTCTACGTCGACAACTACGGCGGCACCCAGGTGTATGTCGTAAGCGAGAAGACCGCCAAGGTCGTCGGCACGATCACCGTCCCGGTGACCTACGGCGGCATCAGGTTCATCCCCGGCGAGGGGTCGCCTACCAGAGCTCTGACCTGGTGGCCGGCGGCGGCGCCACCAGCACCGTCGAGGAGATCAAACTCGCCAGGTGAATCGGCTGACGGAACCAATTTGAGCCAGCCCGGACCTCGAAGACGTACGCCGTTCCTCCCAGACCTATCGCGCTCATCGACTTCGATGGGGTCGACGGAGGAACGGCGTGCGCGCTTGTTGACGCCCGCCCGCTGGGTCTGGTGGCCAGCGTCAGCCAATCAGGCGGGTTCATGATCACGGAACAGGGAAAGCTTGTCGAGGCTGATCGCTACTTGATGACCCGCCACTCAGGGACCTTCTGGCCGGTGGCCGGGGTGGCTTCGAAGATCAGCTCGACCTTGGCTCCGATTTCCACCTCGCCTGGGGGAGTGCCAGGCAGGTGCGACAGGAAGTTGATACCGGGGCAGCTGTCCAGCGTGATGACGGCGCAGTTAAACGGCTGATCCGCTTGAAGGGACGCGATCGGCGTGTCGTAGACCACTGCGTAGCTGTAGATCGTCCCGGTGCCGTCTGGCACCTCCCGCCACTCGGGATTTCCCCGTCGGGGCCGGTGGGCTCCGGCGGGTAGATCCAGTAGTCGTGGTCTGGGCAGTACTGCAGGACCAGTTTGTCCTGGTTGGCTGCCTCGTAGAACGGCCTGTCCAGGTCGTCAGGGATCGGCGACTGCTTCGGCATCTCCAGTCCTTTCATCGCGGGTGATTGATGAGCGGGTCCAAGGACGGCAGACTGCCTGACGAGCTCGTGCTGATCAGCGCCGTACTGCTGCGCCCCGCGCTGCCCTGAGCCCGCGCAGCAGAGGACGCCGCCCGGCCTGCGCGGGTCGACTGGTAGTTAACGGCAGTGGAAGCCTGGTCGTTCACCTGTTGATCCTCGGAAACGCGATTCTACAAAAATGATAATCATTTTCATCTGGATCCGCTAGTGCAGCCCGGAGTCCTCCGCCGGTCTGGGGCTGCCGTCGCTACATCCGATCGTGCCGGGACTCAGCCTGCAGCTCGGTCGCACTCCCCGAGATCGGATATGAGGCCCACTCAGTCGACCGCGGCTAACGTGTCCGCTCGCGTCGGGCAACGGGGTGCCGATCTGTTGCAGCGTCACCGGCAGCTGGCGCACCGGCCGACCAGTTCAAGGCGATGGCCCGTGATCTGGTAGCCGCCTGCCTTCATCAGGTCACGGATTGAGTCGTTCAGCGCGGCTTCCAGGCTGGCCGAGGACTGGGCGTCCAGGACGAGGCCGCAATTGGTGCAGGTGACGTGGTGGTGATGGGACCCTGCGAGTTCTTCGGCCAGCTCGAAACGGCCGAATTCATCGGCGCCGCTGACCCGGGTGACAATGCCGGCTTCGCGGAGAACGGTGACGTTCCGGTACGTCGTGGACGCGGCCAGGTCTGGCGAGGCGATCAGCACTTCGGCGATCGTCGCCGGATGCCTCATGGCAGCCAGCACAGCGACCATGGCTCGCCGCGCAGTCGTGTACTTCTGCCCGTGGGCGGCGAGCAGCATAGCGGCCCTTGCGTGCAGGTCGCCATCGGGCGGGGCGCTGGCTGTCGTGGTACCCATCGTTGCCTCCCAGCAGATGACCCCAATAATAATGATTATCATTCTAATTTCGGAGCATGCAAGCATGGTCCTTGCTGATCCCTGAAGGCGGCGCGCCGCCGCCCAGGGCACCGGCCACCTGCCGTAAGCCTGCGAATCACCCCTTAGCCGCGTGACGTACAGCCTGCCGGTGACCCGGGTTGAGCCACCGCGGCCTGCGTCGTCGAGGTTCTCGCTGATCAGGCGTGGCCGCGAGGTGACGGTGGCTTCCGGGCTCATCCGCGGCCTAGGCCAGGCTCGGGTGGCAGCCGCCTTGCGCGCCATAATGGGAATGATTATCGTAATCGTACTCACTCATTCCTCGCGTCGCAGGTCCGGCGCGTTCGCCTAGATTGGGAGCCCCAGGTGATGCGATTTCGTGCCGGTGCTCTCTGCGCTGTCCTGCTGGCAGGGGTCCTGCTCGCGAGCGGATGCTCGTCCTCTTCCTCCGCGTCCGGAACCGCCAGCTCGGGTGGCGGCGCCACCATTACCGCGATCGGCGCGGAGAACGAATACGCCAACGTCATCCAGCAGGTCGGCGGCAGCTACGTTCATGCCGAGGCGATCATGAGCAACCCGAACACCGACCCGCACACGTTTGAGGCCAGCGCGTCGGTCGCGCAGGAAATAAGCCAGGCCAAGCTCATCGTGCAAAACGGCGTCGGCTACGACGACTGGGCCACCACGATCGAGAACGCAGCCCCGGACCCCAGCCGCAAGGTCATCAACGTGCAGCAGCTGCTCGGCCTGCCGGTCAGCACACCCAACCCCCACCTGTGGTACAGCCCGACGACCATGCCTGCCGTGGCCACCGCGATCGCCAGCGACCTGGCTGCGATCGAGCCTGCGCACGCGGCCTACTTCAAGGCGAACGCGGCCACGTTCACCGCCAGCCTGGCTCCGTGGGACCAGGCCCTCGCCCAGTTCAAGGCCGCCTACCCCCATGCCCCGGTAGCGACGACCGAGCCGGTCGCCGACTACATGCTCCAGGCCGCGGGAACGGACAACATGACTCCCTGTGCGTTCCAGGCCGACATTATGAACGGCACCGACCCCTCGGCGCAGAATGTGGCCCTGGAGAAGTCCCTGTTTACTGACCACAAGGTCAAGGTCTTCCTCTACAACCAGCAGGTCACCGACACGCTGACGGAGTCCTACATCAGCCTGGCGCACGCGAACGGCATCCCGGTGGTCGGGGTGTACGAGACGATGCCGACTCCTGGCTATGACTATCAGTCCTGGATGCTGGCCGAGGTGCAGGCCATGAACAAGGCCCTCGCCGACAAGACCTCCACCGAGCATCTGTGACTTCTGACTGCGATGGCTCGGGCGGTTGGGGGCAGCGCAGGCTACTGCAGCTTGTTGATCGGCAGGCCCGTGCCGCGGAAGGGCGGTTCGGGTGGTGACGGTTGCGGGGCCGTCACCGCCCGGGCCGGAACGGTCAGCAGTTCACTAGTTCAGGCTTCCGGTGATCACCAGCAGCAAGCCCAGGCTCGTGGACGGGCCCGGGCGAGGTGCCCGTGGCGGGACCTGCCGGCGAGCTCGGCGAACTGGAAGACCGTCTGTAACCGGCGTCGCCGCTGGTCGCTGGACGGGACTTGGGAGCAATACCCAATCGCAGTGCACTCTTTCGTGCAGGCAGCGCAGTCCGGCCGTGTTCGACGGAAGCACTGAGGAGCCGTGACGGGATCGTCTGCCGCCGCCGCGGGCGAGATCGACGAGCACACAGGGCGCGTCATACGGCCCTGAAATCACCGGCATGCTGACGCCATGGGCAGCGGAGTGCCTAGGGACGCGGAGGGTTCCGCTGCGCCAGCCTCGGCGGCCAGTTCGACAGCAAATAACGATTTGATCTCCTGATGGTGCGCCGCGCGCGTACTGTGAGTCGCCGGAAGCAGGACACGGGAGCGGTTAGGAGGGATAGATGGCTGCTCACAAGAAACCCAGGAAGCTCGTTTCCCTTGCTGCTGTGCTGTCCGTGCTGATGGCTGCGGCAGTCGGCGGGTATGCGCTGGTAGGTAGCCGCGCCCCGGAGACAGTGAACTTGGCGAGCACGTCGGGCGCGTCCGGCCAGCAGGTAACCGTTACTGCCTGCCTGGCGTCGGGGAAGCTCAGCCGCGTCTGGGTGGCCGCCGCGGCGAAGTGCCCGGCTAAGTTGGCCCCGTTCCACTGGGCTGCGCAGCGCGGCCCGTCGGGCGCGTCCGGCCAGCAGGTAACCGTTACTGCCTGCCTGGCGTCGGGGAAGCTCAGCCGCGTCGGGGTGGCCGCCGCCGCGAAGTGCCCGGCGAAGTCGGCCCCGTTCCACTGGGCTGCGCAGCGCGGCCCGTCGGGCACGTCTGGCCAGCAGGTAACCGTTACTGCCTGCCTGGCGTCGGGGAAGCTCAGCCGCGTCTCGGTGGCCGCCGCCGCGAAGTGCCCGGCTAAGTCGGCCCCGTTCCACTGGGCTGCGCACCCCGGCCCGGCATCATCGCCAAGCCCGCTGCCTTCCGCGTCTTCGTCATCCAGCCCGTCGCTGGGTTCATTGCCGAGCGCGGTGCCCAGCGCATCCTCCAGCCTGTCACCCAGCTCCGGCACGACCGGCCCGAACTCGGGCTCGGCGACGACGTCGCCGAACCCGGTGCGGACGACGACCAGCTCGTCGCCGACGACAGACCAACACGAGCCCGGCATCGTGGGCCTGGCGTTCATCCGATCCGTTCGGCACGTGGACCACGCCGGATGGTCTGTTCGATCTTTACAACAACGAGTGGAACACCAGCGGCAACCCCGGGCCGCAGACCATTTGCGGGAACTCCGAGTCCGATTGGCAGGCAACGTCCACCCAGGCCGCCGGGAACACCGCGGTGCTGACCGCCCCGAGCGTACAACAGACTTACAACGGCACCACCGGGGATCCGCTGAGCAGCTTTACCAGCTTGTCCAGCACGTATGCCGAGACCATGAACGCCACAGCAGGGACGGACGCCGAGGCCATGTATGATCTCTGGCTCAACGGTCTGGACAAGGAGGTCATGTTCTGGGTCGACAACCACGGCCAGACTCCCGCCGGAAACGTCGTCGGCACCTACTCGTTCGGCGGTGCGACCTGGAATCTGTGGGCGAACGGCAGCGGGTACTGGGCGTTCGTCCGTGAGGGCAACGCCTCGTCCGGCACCGTCGATCTGCTCGCCGGTCTGAAGGATCTGGATCCGCGGCGACCTGACCGGGACAGACAAGCTCTGGCAGACCAATTTCGGTGGGGAGATCTGCTCCACCGCCGGGGTGCCGGAGGTCTTCCGGGTGACCAGCTATTCAGTGACATCGTCGCCTGCAGGAGCCCGGTAAGCGCGGAAGCCCCGGCCATCACGGCCGGGGCTTCGTGCTCTCTTGTGCTGATTAGGGCACTAGGGCGTGTCCCGTGGGTCTTCGTCTGTCCGATGAGGAGTGGGAGCGTCTTCGGGTGTTCCTGCCGTCGGGTCCGCGGCGGCGGGGTGGCCGGTGGGCTGATCACCGGATGGTAATCAACGGGATCTTCTTCCGGGGCCGGGCGGGTGCCCGTGGCGGGACCTGCCGACGAGCTCGACGAACTGGAAGACCGTTTCTAACCGGCGTCGCCGCTGGTCGCTGGACGGGACTTGGGGAGTAGATCCTGGGCGGGCTGCTGGCTGGCTGCGATGAGGTCGGGGCAGGGACTGGACACGGCAGCGCGGACTCCGCCGTGGCCCGGGCCCATCAGCACGCGGCCGGGGCCCGCCAGGTCCGGGCTGTCTGATGACCCCGCGGGGGCTTTAGCGAATGACACGACATCGGGCTGGGAGGCGATCGGCCGGTTGCTCGGCGGGCTGACCACCAAGATTCACCTGGCCGCTGATCTGCGCTGCCGCCCCATCGCGCGGCTGACCAGCTGCGGCCAGCACGGCGGCTCTCCGCGGTTCATCCCGCTGATGGACGCGATCCGCATCCCCCGCCGCGGCCTGGGCAGGCCACGGCAGCGGCCGGCCGGGCGATGGCGGATAAGGCGTACTCCTCCCGCGAACCGGTCCTGGCGGCGGCGTCACGGCACCCAAGCGGTGATCCCGGTCAAGGAAGACCAGAAGAAACACCGCCGCGACCGCGGCCAGGCCGGCGCCCGCCCGCCCGCCTCCGACGCCTCGTGGTACACCAAGCGCCACACCGTGGAACACTGCTTTGCCAAGCTCAAGCAGTTCCGCGCCGTGGCCACCCGGTATGACTGTGCGAGCGGATCTACCAGGGCACCATAGACGTCGCCTCGATCAGCATCTGGCTACGCGATCCCGTCCCTGATCCACGGACACGCCCTAAGCCGACGGTAGCCACGAACAGCGGGCCAGGCGGTTCGCCGAAGCGGATTGGCGGAAAGGCACTTACGGGTGCGCCCGGGAAGTGGTAAGGCGGCAGGCCCGGATACTCGGAATCCGCTCACCGTGCTCATCGCGCTGAGGGGGCTCGATGAGAGCCTGCTGCCGTTGTGGGTTCAGGTGCAGGAGGAGCTGGCCGCGCTATCAGACGACAGCGAGCACATCACGGCACCGGACGTCGGGCATGGAAGCCTGCGGTTGCCCAGGCCGGGATCATTCCCGGGATCAGGCACGGACAAGCGGGGGCGGAAGCGGTACGTCACGACGCGCAAAGAAGGACCGCATCAGCTCCGCCACTACTACGCCTCGGTCATGCTTGCCGACGGCGTGTCTGTCAAGGAGCTAGCTGAGTTCCTCGGGCACCACAACGCGGCTTTCACGCTGCGCATTTTACACGCACTTGCTGCCCAGTTCCCACGAGCGGGCCCGGCGGGTGATCGACGCGAGGATGTTCCGGCCGCGGGCCGTTTCTCACGGAGCAGCGACGGAGTAGGCCTCTGACGGAGGTCACTTCAGGAGCTGCCGGGCCATCACCATGCGCTGGATCTGGTTGGTGCCCTCGTAGATCTGGGTGATCTTCGCGTCGCGCATCATGCGCTCGACTGGGAAGTCGTTGACGTAGCCGTAGCCGCCGAGCAGTTGCACCGCGTCGGTGGTGACGGCCATGGCGACGTCGGAGGCCAGGCACTTGCACGCCGAAGAGAAGAACGTCAGGTCATCCACCCGCTCGCCGGCCATGGCCCGGTCCGACCTGGCCGCGGCGGCGTAGGTGAGCTGGCGGGCCGCCTCGAGCTTCATCGCCATGTCGGCGATCATGAACTGCAGGCCCTGGAACTCGGCGACCGGCCGGCCGAATTGCCTGCGTTCCCTGACGTAGCCGAGGGCGTAGTCCAGCGCGCCCTGGGCGATACCGAGGGCCTGCGCGGCGATCGTGATGCGCGTGTGGTCCAGGGTGCGCAGCGCGATCTTGAACCCCTGGCCTTCATCGCCGACGAGGCGGCCGGCCGGGATCACGCAGTCCTCGAAGTACAGCTCCCGGGTCGGGGAGCCCTTGATGCCGAGCTTGCGCTCCGGCGCCCCGAACGAGAACCCGGGATCGGTGTCCTCCAGCACGAACGCCGAGATGCCGTTCGGGCCGGCCGAGGGGTCGGTAACCGCCATCACCGTGTAGTACTTCGACACCCCGGCATTGGTGATCCACCGCTTGACGCCGTTCAGCACGTAGCCGTCCGCCGAGCGGACCGCCCGGGTCTTCATCGCCGCGGCGTCCGAGCCCGCCTCGGGCTCGGACAGCGCGTAGGAGAACATCGCCTCCCCGCGCGCGACCGGCGGCAGGTAGGCCACCTTGACCTCCTCGGACGCGGCGAGCAGCAGCGGGAAGGTGCCCAGCTTGTTCACCGCCGGGATGAGCGAGGACGACGCGCAGGCCCGGGCCACCTCCTCGATGACGATGGCCGTGGCGATCGCATCGGCCCCCGCGCCGCCGTACTGGGCGGGGATGTGCACCGCCTGCAGGTCGGCCTTGACCAGGGCCTCATAGGCATCCTGGGGGAACTCGCTGGTCCGGTCGACCTCGGCGGCGTGCGGCGCGATCTTGTCGTCGGCCAGGGCCCGCACCGACTCGCGCAAGGCCTGATGCTCCGGCGACAACGCGAACGCAGGGAAATCAGTGCTCATGGCACGATCGTAAGCCGGGTCAGCGCCGCCCGCGGACCGCGATCTGATAGACGCTGGCCTGGTAGGTGCCCGCGCCGTCGGGTGGGAGGCTGGTGAACCAGATCAGCAGGTAGCGGGCGCGGGCCGGCGCGGTCAGGGTCAGGTCTGCGGTTGTCCCCGCGCCAGCGGACGTCGCCACCGTACGCAGGCCGGCCACTGGCAGGTCCCCGGCGCGCAGCTCGAGGCTGGCGCCGGGAGTGCCGAGGGACACCCGCACCGAGGTGACCGTGACCGTCCGGCCCATGTCGAGCAGCAGGCCGGTGCCGGAGTACAGCATCCCGAAGTCCGGCGTGGCGTACCAGTCGGTGCGCCACGGGGTGGCCGGGTCGCCGCTGACGGCCAGCGCCGCGTTCTCGGCGTCGTCGCCGCCGCCCGGGCCGAAGGCGGCCACGCTGGCCACGCTGAGGGCGCGGGTGGCGACCGGGCTGGGCGAAGCGCTCGCCGAGGAGGCAACCGAGGGAGCAGCCGATGCGGCCGCGGTCGGGCTGACGGGCGGCGTGCTGCCCTGGACGCCGGCCGTACCGGCCGGTGCCGAGGACGGCTGGCCGCCCGGGGCCGGATGCTGGCTAGCGGCGGCGGCCGGCCGGGGCGCGGGAACGGCGCGGGAGACCGCCTTATAGACCGCGAAGCCGAGCACGGCCAGGACCAGCACGGCCAGGGCCGCGGTCCACCGCACCCGGCGCCGCTCGCGGGTCCGCAGCGGCATGGCGGGCTGGAGCGCCTCGGCCGCGATGATCTCCGGCGCCGCCCCCCACGTCTTGTCGAACTCCTCGATCAGCGGCGCGGGATCGGCACCGACCGCGTCGGCGATAGCGCGGATGTGGCCGCGCGCGTAGAAGCCGCCGCCGGAGGCCGCGTAGTCGTCGCGCTCGATGCCCTGGACGATGTTCTCCCTGACGCCGGCGCGCTGGCTGACCTCGCCGACGGTGAGCCCAGCCCGGGCACGGGCGGCGGCCAGCGTGGCGCCGATGCTCACTCCCGCCTCCCTGCTCGCAGGCATCACTAGCCGGACGCCTGCGTGGAACCATGCCCGCTGCGGCGGGCGGCTAAGCCCAGCGGGCGGTTAAGCGGCTGAGTCCGGGAGGCGGTGCTCGCGCAGGGCCGCGCCCTTGGCCCGGGCCTGGTCGGCGAGCTGCGCGGCGAACGAGGTGAGCCTGGCGCGCAGCGCCGCGGCGGCCGGGCCCTCGCCCGCGGCCAGGATGCGGACGGCGAGCAGGCCGGCGTTGCGGGCCCCGCCGACCGCGACGGTCGCCACCGGGATGCCGGCCGGCATCTGGACGATGGACAGCAGGGAGTCCAGGCCATCCAGGTGAGCCAGCGGGACGGGGACGCCGATGACCGGCAGCGGGGTGACCGAGGCGAGCATGCCCGGCAGGTGCGCGGCGCCACCGGCCCCGGCGATGATCACGCGCAGTCCCCGGCTCTCCGCGGACGAACCGTACTCGATCATGTCCCGGGGCATCCGGTGGGCGGACACCACGTCGGCCTCGTACGGGACGGCGAACTCCGCCAGCGCCCCGGCTGCGGCGCGCATGACCGGCCAGTCCGAATCGCTGCCCATGACGATGCCCACGACCGCGGGAGGGGGGGTAGTCACCGGAGGCGGGGTAGCCGCGGAAGGCGCGGTAGTCGGGGAAGGCGGGGGAAGGCGGGGAAGGCGGGGTAGTCACTCGCCGTCCTCCTTGCCCCAGCGCAGGAAACTGGCGGCCCGGCGGGCGCGGTCGGCCAGCTCGGCCGGGTCGGGGCGGGAGCCGTAGCCGGGCACGGTGACGTGGCCGATCTTGCGGCCCGGACGCACCGGCTTGCCGTACATGTGCACCTTTACGCCCGGGTCGCCCGCCATCACATGGATGTACCGGTCGTAGATGTCCCCGTCGTCGCCGCCGAGCACGTTGGCCATCGCCGTGACCGGCGCGGCCAGCGACGGGGAACCGAGCGGCAGGTCCAGGACGGCCCGCAGGTGCTGCTCGAACTGCGAGGTCCGCGCGCCCTCGATCGTCCAGTGCCCGGTGTTGTGCGGCCGCATAGCCAGCTCGTTGACCAGCAGGCCGCCCGGCGTCTCGAACAGCTCGACGGCCAGCAGCCCGGTCACGCCGAGCTCGGCGGCCAGGCGCAGCGCGAGCTCTTGCGCCTCGGCCACCCGCCCGGGCGCCAGGCCTGGCGCGGGAGCGATCACCTCGCGGCAGATCCCGTCCCGCTGGACGGTCTCGACGACCGGGTAGACGGCGCCCTGCCGGTGCGGTGAGCGCGCCGCCAGCACGGCCAGCTCGCGGTCGAACTCGACGTACTCCTCGGCCAGGAAGGCCAGGCCGGGGCGGCCGTGGTCCCGGGCGCCGTGGCCCGGGCCGCCGTGGCCCAGCACCGCCGCGGCCTGCGCCGGGGACTCGCAGACCCACACGCCCCGGCCGTCGTAGCCGCCGCTGACCGCCTTGAGCACCACCGGCCAGCGGCCCTGGGCGAACGCGTCCACGTCGGCGAGGTCCGCGACGGGCGCGTAGCGCGGGCACGGCACGCCGAGCCCGGTCAGCCGGTCCCGCATCAGCAGCTTGTCCTGGGTCAGCGCCAGCGCGGCGGCGCCCGGCCGGACGGCCACGCCGGCGTCGGCGAGCGCGGCGAGATGACCGCCGGGCACGTGCTCATGGTCGAAGGTGAGCACGTCGCAGCCGGCCGCGAAGGCGAGCAGGTCATCGAGCGAGCGGTAGTCCCCGACCTGTGCCCCCGCGGTGACCTGGGCGGCGCTGTCGTCGGCCGCCTCGGCCAGGACGCGGAAGCCGACCCCGAGGGCGATGGCGGCCTGGGCGGTCATCCGGGCCAGCTGGCCAGCGCCCACCATACCCACCACAGGGGCGGCCACGGGGCCCACCGCGGGGGGACGCCCGGCAGGATCCGGCTGGGCTGGCCGGTCGGCGGAACCGCTCACGCACCGTACCTTACGTGACCGGTGCACGAGCGGGTGACCGGCGCACGGACCACGGATCGTTCGGGATCAAGATCTTGTATCTTTCCGGCGGCGGACGCGAGAGTTAACGTCCGGGATACACCAGACTCGCACAAATGGACTTAAGATCGCGGCAAAATGGCAGACCGGCACCGGGAGGACGCCGATGGCGACACGCGAGGTGGAAACGGGCGCGGAACCTGGCGTAGCCGTCCGCGAAGGCAGCTACGGCACGCAGGTCATCGCGGTCGAACCGGGCGGCGCGGAGTTCATCCCGCTGAACGAGCGGCACGGGCGGCCGGTGCAGCTGTTCTGGACCTGGACGTCACCGAACATGGAGTTCGCCACGATATTCGTGGGCGTGCTCGCGGTGGCCGGGTTCGGGCTGGGGTTCTGGGAGGCGGTGCTGGCCCTCGCCCTGGGCAGCGCGATCGGCGGCGTGACCCAGGGAATCTTGTCCATGCGCGGGCCGCGGTACGGTGTGCCGCAGATGGTGCTGAGCCGGCTGGGCTTCGGCTACTGGGGCAACGCGCTGCCCGCCGGGCTGAACTCGGTGACGGCCGGCATCGGCTGGTTCGCGGTCAACAGCGTCAGCGGCGCGCTGGCGCTGAACGTGCTGACCCACATGCCGCAGGTGCTGTGCCTGCTCATCATCGTGGTGGTGCAGGTGGTGGTGGCGTTCTTCGGCTACAACCTGGTGCACCTCTTCGAGCGGTACGCGTTCCCGGTGCTGACCGTGATCTTCCTGATCGCGGCCGGGGTCATCCTGAGCAAGACCCATCCCGGTGCCTCCCACCACACGATTCCCGGCGCGTTCCTGCTGACGTTCGGCGCCTCGTTCGGCTACGCGGTGGGCTGGAACCCGTACGCGGCGGACTACACGCGGTACTTCAAGCCGGACGCGAACAAGACCGCCATCGCGTGGTGGGCCGGGACCGGGCTGTTCTTGTCCTGCGCCCTGCTCGAGATCGTCGGCGCGGCTGTCGGCACCGCGGTCAGCGCGGACAGCGCACTGGCCGGCCCCGGCGGCATGACCGGGCTGATGGCTACGCCGCTGGCCGATCTGACCTTGCTGGCCATCGCGATCGGCGCCATTGCGGCCAACGTGCTCAACATCTACTCCGGCGCGCTGTCATTCACCGCGATCGGCATCAAGCTGCCGCTGTCGCTGCGCCGGGCCATCGTGGCGCTGGGGTTCGGCGTGATCGGGTTCTTCCTGGCCTGGAGCGGACTGCACAACGCAGCCAGCAAATACGAGAACTTCCTGCTCATCATCGCGTACTGGATCGCCCCGTGGCTGGCCGTCTACTTCTGCGACCAGCTGCTGCGACGCGATCCACACGAGGCGCAGCTGTTCGACACCCGGCGCACGAACTGGGCCGGGCCGGTCGCGATGCTGACCGGGATGGGCCTGTCCATCTGGCTGTTCTCCAACCAGACCGAGTACATCGGGGTGGTGCCCAGCCACGTCCCGTCGGTCGGCGACCTGACCTTCGAGGTGGGCTTCGTCATCACCGCCGTGGTCTACCTGGCCTGGCACGCCATCGCCAGGACCGGGCGGGAGACGACCCCGGCCCACTGACCCGTCTGGCGTGCCGCCGGGCCGGTTTGAGAGGGCGGTCTCAGGAAAGAATAAGTCGGCACCCAGGCGGGGCCGGTAGCATGGCAGCGCCTGCCGGGGGTCGTCGCAGGCCAAAACCTGAACCCGTCCGTCCGGAAGGACTTGCCGCGTATGCCGTTGCTGGCGAGCTACCGCAAGCGCTTCGCCGACCTGATCCCGGAGCTGGCCAAGTTCGGCGTGGTCGGGATGACCGGGGCGATCATCGACCTGGGTGGCGCGGATTACCTGCACGTCCACCTCGGCATCGGCCCCCTGGCGGCCAAGGGGCTGTCCATCACCGCCGCGACCATTGTCACGTACCTGGGCAGCAGGTTCTGGACCTTCCGGCACCGGGTCAACCAGCCGCTGATGCGCGAGGGCATCCTGTTCGTGGTGCTGAACCTCATCGGCCTGGCCATGGCCGAGGCGGTCATCGCGATCACGACCTACGGGCTGGATATGAAGTCCGAGTTGGCCTACAACGCGGCCAGCGTGGTCGGGACCGGGCTGGGGACGATCTTCCGGTACTTCGCCTACAAGAGGTGGGTCTTCCTGGCTGACGCGCCCGGCACCGTGGTCGCCGCCGGGGAGGCCGCGGTGACCGGAGTCGTCGAGCCGGCGCTGGCCGCCCCGGCCGCGGGCGACGGGCCGCCGTGGGAGGAGCTCGAACACCCCGCGGATCTCGCCGACCGGCGCTTCTACGGGCCGGCCTGGGAGCACCTGGACCCGGCCGAGCCGGACGCGCAGCGCGGCTTATTGCGGCTGGCGGCCTGAGCTCGGAGGGCATCAGGCCGGGCTGCTCGGCGCTGCTTGGATTGAGCTGGCGGGGCGTCGGGCGGCAGCTTGCCGGGAAGACGTCAGGCGGGGCCGCTAGGCAGGGCCGCTAGGCAGGGCCGCTAGGCAGGGCCGCGGACGGGCTGGGTGCCTGGCCGCAGTGGGTGACGCGGCAGGAACACCGCGAACGTGGCCGGCTTCGGCTTGACCAGGACGACGCGGCCGCCGTCGGCGGCCGCCATGGTCCGGGCCAGCGCCAGCCCCAGCCCGGTGCCCTCGGGGCGGCCGCTGACGCTCCGCTCGAAGATGCGCGACACCAGATCGGGCGCGACGCCCTTGCCCTCGTCCCGGACCTCGATCACCACCGACCGCGCGCTCTGCCAGGTCTGGATCGTCACCGTCCCACCGCCATGCATGAGCGCATTGTCCACCAGCGTGGCCAGCACCTGGGCCAGGCCGCCGGGCGTCACGTGCGCCTGCAGGCCGCGCACGCCGATGACCTCCAGCTTGCGCCGGGCCCGGCGGAAGGCGGGGTCCCACTCGCTGACCTGCTGCTGCACGATCTCGTCGATGCCGGTCAGCTCGGCGGTGGTGGCCCGGCGGGCCGGGCTCAGCAGCTGGCTCACCACGTCCGCGAGGCGTTCGGCCTGGGCCAGGGCCGCGCTGCCCTCCTCCCGGACCACGTCGGGTTCGTCCGCGGCGGCGATCATCTCCTCCAGCCGCATGGACAGCGCGGTCAGCGGGGTGCGCAGCTGGTGCGAGGCATCCACGGCGAGCTCGCGGTCCGCCGCGAGCAGGCTGGACAGCCGCCGGGCGAAGCTGTCCAGCCCGTCGGCCAGCTGATCCAGATCGGCCACGCCGTACCGGCGGCCGAGCGGGCGCGGGTCCCCGGTGCCGAGCCGCCCGGCGGCTTCGGCGAGTTCCTCGACCGGCCGCGCCATCCGGCGCGCGAGTACCGCCGCCAGCCACGCGGCCAGGGCCACGGTCCCGGCCATCAGCCCGGCGACCACGGCCACCGCGGCCGCGTCGCGGCGGGCGGCGATCACCAGCGCGGGCACCCCGACCACCGCCGCCGCGGCCGCGGCGGCGGCGAAGACCGAGAACCACAGCCTCCGGCGCATCGCTCAGCCCGCGGCGACCACGGCGACCGCGGCGAGCTGCTGCTGCCGTGCTCGCGTCGAAGGGTCAGTCGCCGCGTTCAAAGCGGAACCCGACGCCGCGGACCGTGGTGATGTACCTCGGGCTGTGCGCGTCGTCGCCGAGCTTGCGGCGCAGCCAGGAAATGTGCATGTCCAGGGTCTTGGTGGAGGTCCACCATTTGGCGTCCCACACCTCGCGCATGATCTGCTCACGGGTGACCACCTTGCCCGCGTCCCGCAGCAAGATCCACAGCAGGTCGAACTCCTTGGTGGTCAGGTCCATCTCGGCATCGCCGTGCCAGGCGCGGCGGGCGTCCGGATCGATCCGCACGTCGAGCACGGCCGAGCCTTCGGCCGTCCCCCGGCGCAGCAGGGCACGGACCCGGGCGAGCAGCTCGGCGAGCCGGAACGGCTTGGTGACGTAGTCGTCGGCCCCCGCGTCCAGGCCCACCACCGTATCCACCTCGTCCGCGCGGGCGGTGAGGATCAGCACCGGCACCGCGTACCCGTCGGCGCGGACCCGCCGGCATACCTCGAGCCCGTCGAGTTCCGGCAGGCCGATGTCGAGCAGGATCAGGTCGACGCCCTCACCGAGGGCCCGGTCCAGCGTCGTCGGCCCGTCCGCGGTGATGTCCACCTCGTATCCCTCCCGGCGCAGGGCGCGGGACAGGGGCTCGGAGATCGACGCGTCATCCTCGGCTAGCAGCACGCGGGTCATAGCTAATAGTAAAGGAGAGGTAAAAGTGACGCGCGGATCACGGCTGGTTCCGCTGGTCCCCGTCCAGCCGTCCCTGCTCCGCCTCGACCAGCTGGTACAGCGTGGCCTGCACCTGCTCCACGTTCGGGATGTCCCGCAACACGATCTGGCCGTGCTCGCCCGCCGACTCCACCACCAGCCGCCCGGCGCCGAGCAGCCGGTCGAGGATGCCCTTCTCGAACGACACGTCGTTGATCCTGGCCAGCGGGATGTCACGGCCGCGCCTGGTCAGGAGGCCGAACCGGGTCCGCAGCCGCCGGGTGGTCAGCTCGTAGGTGGTGGTCCGCCAGCGCAGTACCGGCGCGATCAGCCACAGCATCAGGGCCAGGAGCGCGATTACGGCCACCGCCAGCCGGCCGGCCGCCGCGTCCCGGCCGGACGGGATCACCGCCTCGATGAGCAGGGCGACGGCCAGCACGATCACCGCGATCAGGACCGGGCCGATCAGCGTCTTCCAGTGCGGGTGCAGCAGCAGCACCGGTTCCTCGTCGCCGGTCAGCGAATCCTCACGCGCCATAACGCACATAGTGCCCTATCGGGCCGGCCGCTCAGCGCAGGTGCACGATGTCGCCCGCCGCCACCGGCACCTCGGCGCCCGGCGCCACGGTGACCAGCAGTCTGCCATCCGCATCGACTCCGCCGGCCTGCCCGTCGAGCACCCGGCCGCCGGGCAGTTCGACGCGGACGCGGCGGCCCAGGGTGGCGCACAAGGCGGTGTAGGAGGCACGCAGGCCGGACCGTTCGGTATCTCCGCAGGCCTGGGTCCAGGACCGGTAACCGCGTTCCAGGCCGGCCAGGATCGCGGCGAGCAGTACGCCCCGGTCCAGGACCGCGGCCTGGGCGAGGCGCAGCGAGGTCGCGGGCAGCGCGCCGGGGCCGGGCGGCGGCAGCTCGGCGGCCTCGGTGGACACGTTGACGCCGATGCCGACCACCACAGCGTCGCCGGCGGCCTCGGCCAGGATCCCGCCGAGCTTGCCCTGCACGTGGCTGGGGCCGTGGCCGGGGCCGGGGGCCAGCACGTCGTTCGGCCATTTCAGCTGGGCGTCCACGCCGGCCGCGGTGCGCACGGCGGCGGCCACGGCCACCCCGGCCAGCAGCGGGAGCCAGCCCAGCCGGGCCCGCGGCACCGCCGCCGGGCGCAGCAGCACGGAGAAGGTCAGGGCGGAGCGCGGCGGGGACACCCAGGTGCGGCCCAGCCGGCCACGGCCCGCGACCTGTTCCTCGGCGGCGAGCACCAGGCCCTCCGGCTCCCCGGCGGCCGCGCGGGCCAGCAGGTCGGAGTTGGTCGAGCCGGTGCGTTCGGTCACCTCGACGGCCCGCCACAAGCCGCCGGGCGTGACCGCGGCGGCGGCCAGCGCCACCGCGTCCAGGGGCTCCCGGCTCACTCGCCGATCCTGATGCGCAGGCGGCGGAAGCCCTTGCCCTTGCTCTCGATCTTGGCCACCTCGATCCGGCCCACCTGGCTGGTCGAGGCGACGTGGGTGCCGCCGTCGGCCTGCTGGTCCAGGCCGGTGATGTCGACGATCCTGACCTCCGTGACCTCCGGCGGGACCAGGTTGGTCGCGGTGCGGATGATGTCGGGCAGCGCGAACGCCTCGTCCCGGGGCAGCACGCGCACATCGATGCGCCGGTCCGCGCGGATCTCCGCGTTGCACGCCGCCTCGACCGCGTCGCGGAACCCGTCCGGCACGTCCGGGAGGTTGAAGTCCATCCGGGCGGTCAGCGGCTCCATGTTGCCGCCGGTGACCAGCGCCCCGAAGTCACGGAACACCACGCCGCACAGCACGTGCAGGCCGGAGTGCGTGCGCATCAGCGCGGTCCGGCGCTCGTCCTGCACCGCACCGCGGACCGCGGTGCCGGCTGGCGGCAGCGGATCGCCTTCGGCCGGGATCAGGTACAGATCATCACCCTTGCGCGCGCCGGTGATCCGGGTCTGCACGCCGCCCCACAGCAGCACGCCGTGATCCGGCGGCTGGCCGCCGCCGCCCGGGTAGAACGCCGACCGGTCCAGGACGATGCCCTCGGCGTCGGCCGCGAGCACCGCGGCGTCCCATTCGCGCAGCGTCTGATCGTCCAGCTCGAGCCGGTGCGTGCGCCACTGCGTCTCGCTCATGCTGTGCCACCCATAGAGGAACCCTAGCCGGTGTTCTGCAGGCCGGCCGCGACCCCGTTGACGGTCAGCAGCAGCAGGCGCTCCAGCCGCTCGCGATCAGCGTCGGCTGCGTCGGAGCGGAGCGCGGCGAGGGCCCGCAGCTGCAGGTAGGACAGCGCGTCCACGTACGGATCGCGCAGCGCCACGGCCCGGGACAGCACCTGGCGGTCGGCCAGCAGCCGGTCGTGGCCGGTGACGGCCAGGACCAGCCGCCTGGTCAGGTCGTACTCGGCCAGGACCAGGGCGGTCAGGTCGTCGCGGCCGCCGAGGGCCAGATAGCGGACCGCGATCGGCCGGTCGGTCTTGGCCAGGCTCATCTCGGCGTTGTCCAGCATCGAGCCGAACAGCGGCCACTCGCGGTACGCGCGCCGCAGCACGTCCAGGCCGTCCGGATCGGCGGCGACGGCGGCCAGCCCGCTGCCGAGGCCGAACCACCCGGGCAGGTTCATCCGGGTCTGCGACCAGGCGAACACCCACGGGATGGCCCGCAGGTCATCCAGGTCCATGGCGACCGGCGGCCCGCCGCCCAGGCCCCGCTTGGCCGGCCGGGAGCCGATCCGCAGGCCGCCGATCTCGCCCAGCGGGCTGATCCAGGCGAACCAGTCGGCGAACCCGGCGGATTCGACCAGCCCGCGGAACGCGGCGCAGGCCGCCTGGTCGATCCGGTCGGCGACGGTACGGTAGCTGGCCGCCGCGGCGGTGATCCGGTCGCCCCGGCCCGCGGACGAGGCGAGCAGCACCGCGTAGCTGACCTGCTCCAGGTGCCGCTTGGCGATGGCCTGCTGACCGTACCGGGCGAAGATGACCTCGCCCTGCTCGGTGACCTTGAACGAGCCGCTGACCGAGCCGGGCGCCTGGGCCAGCACCGCCTGGCCGGCCGGCCCGCCGCCCCGGCCCAGCGCGCCGCCCCGGCCGTGGAACAAGGTCAGCCGCACGCCGTGCGCCGCGGCCCATTCGGCCAGCTGGGCCTGGGTCTCGTACAGCCGCAGGGTGGCGCTGGCCGGCCCGAGTTCCTTGGCCGAGTCGGAGTAGCCCAGCATCGCCTCGAGGCGGCGGCCGGTGGCGGCCAGCCGCTCGGCGACCTCCGGGAACTCGAGCATGCCGGTGAGCACGGCGGGCGCGTTGGCCAGGTCCACCGCGCTCTCGAACAGCGGCACCACGTCCAGCACCGGCACCCGCCCGTCGCCGGCGGCGTACCGGGCCAGCTCGTAGACCGTGGCCATGTCGTCGGCCGAGCGGGTGAAGCTGACCACATAGCGCCGGCACGCGTCGACGCCGAAGCGGTCCTGGATCCAGCTGATGGCCCGGAAGGTGGCCAGCACCTCCTGGGTTTCCGCGGACCAGTCCCCGGCGGCCTCCAGGCCCGGCGGCCCGGCGGCCCGCAGCTCACGCAGCGCCCGGGCGTGCACCTGGCTGTGCTGCCTGACCTCCAGGTCGGCGAGGTGGAAGCCGAACGTCTCGGCCTGCCAGATCAGGTTCTGCACCTCGCCGTAGGCCTGCTGGGCCGCGCCGGCGTCAGCCAGCGACCGCTGGGCGACGCGCAGGTCGGCGAGGAACTCGGCCGGGCCGTGGTAGGCCAGGTCGGCGTCGCGCAGCCGGGTGGCCCTGATCCGGGCCGCGGCGTACAGCAGGTAGGTCCGGTACGGCTCCTGCGGGGAGCGGGCGGTGAGCCCGGCCAGCAGCTCCGGGTAGGAGGCCGCGGCATGGGCCAGCGCGCGTCGCAGCTCAGCCGACGGCGGGGTGGTCGCCTCGTGCATGGTCAGCGACCGGCCGATCCTGGTCGTGGCGTTCTCCAGCGCGCGCAGCACGTGGTCGGCCTGGATCGTCGCCGTCTCCCGGGTGACCTGGGCGGTGACGAACGGGTTGCCGTCCCGGTCGGCGCCGACCCAGCTGCCGTAGCGCAGGAACGCGGGCGCCTGCTCGGCGTGGTCTTCGCTGGCGGCCAGCGCCCGGTCCAGCTCGCGGTACACCACGGGCACGACCAGGAACAGGGTCTCGTCGAACGCGGCCATGACCGTGCGGACCTCGTCGATCGGGTCCATGGCCTTCACCCTCAGCTGGGAGGTCCGCCACAGCAGGTCGATGTTCTCCCGCAGCCCGCGCCGGGCCTCGGCGTGCTCCGCGGCGCCGGCCCGCTGGTCATCGACCAGGCGCAGCAGATCGCTGATCCGGCGCAGGCCCTCGACCACGGCGCGGCGCCGGGCCTCGGTGGGATGCGCGGTCAGCACCAGGTGCACGCGCAGCGATTCCAGCAGCTCGCGGACGTGGTCATGCCCCGCGTCGCGGTCCAGCTCGGCCACCGCGGCCGCCAGCGACTCCCGCACCGGCTCATCCCCGGTGTCACGTTCGCGCAGCTGGCGGATGCGCTGATGTTCCTCGGCCAGGTTGGCCAGGTGGAAGTAGACGGTGAAGGCGCGGGCCACCTGCTCGGCCCGGTCCAGGTCCCACGAGGCGACCAGCGCGGCGATCGCGTCCCCGGCCGGATCGGCCGCCTCGGCGCGGGCGTCCCGGCGGGCCTCGATCACCGCGTGCCGCAGCCGCTCCACATCGGCCAGCAGGTCCGGGCCGACCGAATCGCGGATGACCTCACCGAGGATGTCGCCGAGCAGCCGGACGTCGCGTCGCATCTGCTCGGGCAGCCCGGCCCGGTCCCGGTCCCGGTCGCCGCTCACGTTGCCTTCGTTCTCCATGACCGTCACGCAGTGAGCGTAATCCCCCGATATAACGGGCCAGTTAACCTGGTGCCATGACGAACCCCGCCGAGCCGCGCAGCGAGCATCCCGCGCGGGCCGCGTCCCGCGCCGGGCAGCGAGCGTCCCGCGCCCGGCGGCCGACTCAGCCGCTTGGTCATTGCGGCCATATCCCGCTAGGAGGTTACTTTATGTATTCGGCCAGATCCTCCCCGTCAATGAATGTGTCGCATGTGGCACGCGCATGGCCCCGGCTGGCCTACAGTCGAAGGTGATGACCGAATTCGCCGCCCCTCTTCCCAGCCTGGCCCGCTATGCGGTCATGGTGGATGTCGGCTACATCTATGCCGCGGCCGGCGAGCTGCTCTTCGCGTCGAGCTCGCGCCGGGACTTCCGGGTGGACGCGCCCCCGCTGATCCAGGTGGTCACCAAGCACGCCGACGAGATCATCCGGGGCGAGCTGCTGCGGGTCTACTGGTACGACGCGGCACGGGACCGGGTGCCGACGATCGACCAGCGGGTCATCGCCCAGATGCCCTGGGTCAAACTGCGGCTGGGGAACCTGAACGCCCGCGGCCAGCAAAAAGGCGTGGACGCGCAGATCCGGGCGGACATGGAGGCGCTGGCCCGGCACCGCGCCATCACCGACGCGGTGCTCATCGCGGGCGACGAGGACATGGTGCCGGCGGTCGAGGCGGCCCAGGCGTACGGGGTGCGCGTGCACCTGTGGGGCATCGAGCCGCCCTACGGCACCAACCAGGCCGAGCGGCTGGTGTGGGAGTCCGATACGGTCGACGTGCTGGACGCCTCGTTCCTGCGGCCCTACTTCACCAAGAACCTGGCCTCGGTCGACCAGGGCCGTCCCGACCCGGGCGCCTTCGGGCCCGTCGGCTCGCCGCCGTCGGTGCCCTCGCCGGCCCAGCTGTTCGGTGAACGGCACGGCCGGCTGCCCATGGCCCAGCCGATGTCCCGGACCGGCGCGCACGCCGCGATGGCCCCGGGCGGGTGGTCACCGACCGGCACCGGCCCGATGCCCCGGCTCGGGCCGGACCGGAACCGGGTCGAGGAGGCGGGCGAGCACGTCGCGCAGAAGTGGATCCTGACCCGCGGCCGGGACAACATCCGCGACCTGCTGCCCGGGCCGATCCTGCCGCCCGTCATCGACAAGGAGCTCCTGGTCGACGCGGAGAAGGAGCTCGGCCTGTCGCTGCGTTCCTACCAGGAGGCCCGCGAGTGGCTGCGGGACGCGTTCTGGGAGCGGGTCCACCGGGAGTTCGGCATCTCCACCGGGAAATCGCGCGGCTAGCCCTTTTTGACTTAACGGGCGTGGTGGCAGCGGCCGTCACCGATGCTAGCCCTAGCGGGCCCGGCTTGGCTTTGTGCGGCGCGCCTTTCATCCGATGCTGGCGCTTCTTACGGGCGTTCCGGGCGGGCATTCCGGGCGGGCATTCCGGGCGGGCATTCCGGGCGGGCATTCCGGGCGGCTCGATGGACCAGCGGACCGGCTATAGCCGGCTCGAACGGTCCATCGAGCCGGCAATAGACGTGACGAGCATCTGGGCTGAGGTGACGGCTAGCTGAGGAGATGGCTAGTTAAGGTGATGGCTCGTTGGGGTGATGGCTAGCTGAGGCGGTCCAGGATCAGCTGGCGGACGCGGGCGGCGTCGGCCTGGCCGCCGGTGGCCTTCATGACCGCGCCGACCAGCGGGCCGGCCGCGGCGACCTTGCCGTCACGGACCTTGGCGGCGACGCCCGGGTTGGCCGCGATCGCCGCGTCGACGGCGGCGGTGAGCGCGCCCTCGTCACTGACCACGGCTAGGCCCCGGGCGGCGACCACCTGATCGGGATCACCCTCCCCGGCCAGCACCGCGTCGATCACGTCGCGGGCCAGCCGGTCGTTGAGGGTGCCCGCCGAGACCAGGCCCGCGACCCGGGCGACCTGGGCCGGGGTGATGTCCAGGCCGGGCAGCTCGACGCCCGCGTCGTTGGCCCGGCGGGCGAGCTCGCCCAGCCACCACTTGCGCGCGTCCGACGGCGACGCGCCGGCCGCGACCGTCTCGGCCACGAGGTCCAGCGCGCCCGCGTTGGACAGCGCGGTCAGCTCCGTCTCGGACAGGTCCCATTCGGCCTGCAGCCGGGCTCGCCGGGCCGAGGGCGCCTCGGGCAGCGCGGCCCGGATCTGCGCCACCCATTCGGCGGGCGGGGCCAGCGGCACCAGGTCGGGCTCGGGGAAGTACCGGTAGTCCTGAGCCTCTTCTTTGGACCGGCCGGACGTGGTGGAGCCGGAGTCCTCCTGGAAGTGCCTGGTCTCCTGGATGACCCGGCCGCCGGCATCAAGCACGGCGGCCTGGCGCTCGATCTCGAACCGGACGGCGCGCTCGACCGAGCGCAGCGAGTTGACGTTCTTGGTCTCGGTCCTGGTCCCCCATCGGCCCGAGCCGCGCGGCGACAGCGAGGTGTTCACGTCGCAGCGCAGCGAGCCCTCCTCCATCCGCACGTCGGAGACGCCCAGCCCCCGGACCAGGTCACGCAGCTCGGTGACGTAGGCGCGGGCGACCTCAGGGGCCGCCGCGCCGGTCCCCGTGACCGGCTTGGTCACGATCTCCACCAGCGGGATGCCCGCCCGGTTGTAGTCGACCAGCGAGTACTCCGCGCCGTGGATCCGCCCGGTGGCGCCGCCGACGTGCAGTGACTTGCCGGTGTCCTCCTCCAGGTGCACCCGCTCGATGCCGACCCGGACGGTGGTGTCGCCGACGGCCACGTCCAGCCAGCCGTCCGTGCACAGCGGCTCGTCGTACTGGGAGATCTGGAAGTCCTTCGGCATGTCCGGGTAGAAGTAGTTCTTCCGCGCGAACCGGCACCAGGTGGCGATGGTGCAGTTCAGGGCCAGGCCGATGCGGATCGCGTACTCGATCGCCGTCCGGTTCGTCACCGGCAGCGACCCGGGCAGGCCCAGGCACACCGGGCACACCTGGCTGTTCGGCTCGGCGCCGAACGTGGTCGGGCAGCCGCAGAACATCTTGGTCCTGGTGCCCAGCTCGACGTGGGTCTCCAGGCCGATCACCGGCTCGTAGCGCTCCACCGCCGCGGCAAACGGCACGAGGGCCTGCATCGTCATGTTGGTCACAGTCCCTTCGCCTCGGCCAGCAGCGGTCCGCCCCAGCGGCCGGTAAAGGCCGCTTCCGCAGCCGCGGCGACCCGGTATAGCCGGTCGTCGGCCAGCGCGGGCGCCATCACCTGCAGGCCGACCGGGAGCCCGTCCTCGGCGGCCAGCCCGCACGGGATGGAGATCGCCGCGTTGCCCGCCAGGTCCGACGGGATCGTGCACAGGTCGGCCAGGTACATCGCCATCGGGTCGTCGGCCCGCTCCCCGATGGGGAAGGCGGTGGTCGGCGTGGCCGGGGAGACCAGCACGTCGACCTGCTCGAAGGCCGCGTCGAAGTCCCTGATGATCAGGGTGCGGACCTGCTGGGCCTTGCCGTAGTAGGCGTCGTAGTAGCCGCTGGACAGCGCGTACGTGCCGAGGATGATGCGCCGCTTCACCTCGGCGCCGAAACCCGCCTCACGGGTCAGCGCCATCACCTCCTCCGCGTCCCTGGTCCCGTCGTCGCCGACCCGCAGCCCGTACCGCATCGCGTCGAAGCGGGCCAGGTTGGAAGAGGCTTCGCTGGGCGCGATCAGGTAGTACGCGGGCAGGGCGTACCTGAAGTGCGGGCAGGACACCTCGGTGACCTTGGCGCCGAGGGATTCGAGCAGCTCGACCGCCTCGGCGAACCGGGCCAGGACGCCCGGCTGGTAGCCGTCCCCGCCCAGCTCGGAGACCACTCCGATCCGCAGGCCGCCCACGTCGGCCTCGCGCGCCGCGGCGACGACCGGCGGCACCGGCGCGTCGACCGAGGTGGAGTCGCACGGGTCATGCCCGGACATCGCCTCGTGCAGCAGCGCGGTGTCGAGCACGGTACGGCCGAACGGTCCCGGCGTGTCCAGGCTCGACGCAAAGGCCACCACCCCGTACCGGGATGAGCCGCCGTAGGTGGGCTTGGTGCCGACGATCCCGCAGACCGCCGCGGGCTGGCGGATCGAGCCGCCGGTGTCGGTGCCGATGGCCAGCGGCGCCTCGTACGCGGCCACCGCGGCCGCCGAGCCGCCCGACGAGCCACCCGGGATCCGGGTCAGGTCCCATGGGTTGCGGCTGGGCCCGAAGGCCGAGTTCTCGGTGGAGGAGCCCATGGCGAACTCGTCCATGTTGGTCTTGCCCATGATGATCGCGCCGGCCTGCCGCAGCCGCCTGGTCACGGTCGACTCGTACGGCGGGTGCCAGCCCGCCAGGATGCGCGAACCGCAGGTGGTCGGCATGCCGACGGTGGTGAAGAGGTCCTTGACCGCGACCGGGACGCCGGCCAGCGGGCCGAGCGGCTCGCCGCGGCGGCGCCGTTCGTCGATCTCGGCGGCCTGGGCCAGCGCACGGTCGGCCGCGACGTGCAGGAAGGCGTGCACGCGTTCGTCGACGGCGGCGATCCGGTCCAGGTGCGCCTGGGTCACCTCGGCCGCGGAGACGTCCCGCGCGGCCAGCGCCGCCGACAGCTCCGCCGCGCTCATGCGGATCAGGTCCATCAGTCCTCCCCCAGGATCCGCGGCACCTTGAACCGCTGCTGCTCGACGGCGGGTGCCGCGGCGAGCGCTTCGGCGGGCGTGAGGCATCCGACCGGCACGTCGTCGCGGAACACATTGGTCAGGCCGGTCGCGTGCGAGGTCGGCGGGATGCCCTCGGCGGCGACCTCCTGGACCTGCGCGACCGCCGTGATGATCTGGTCCAGCTGCGGCGCCAGATGGTCGAGCTCGGCGTCGGGCAGCGCGATCCTGGCCAGCCGGGCCAGGTACGCGACCTCGTCACGGGTGATGGGCATGCACGCCATACTAGGGGCGCAGCGCAGGCGGCCCGTAACCAATAAGGCCCGTCAGCGTTAGGATCGGATCATCCGTCGTGGCACCGTCGTCCGCAGTATCGCCGCGAGCGGATGAGGAGCCAGGTGTGAGCCGTACCGGAGCAGGCGTACAGGACTCGGGCCGCGCGGTCCGGCTCGCTTCGATCCACGTCTACCCGATGAAGGCGACGCGGGCCGTGGACCTCACCGACAGCCTGGTCGAGCCCTGGGGCCTGGCGGGCGATCGCCGGTGGCTGCTGGTCGACGAGGACGCCCGGTTCGTGAGTCAGCGTGAGGAACCCTCGCTGGCCCGGGTCACGGTCACCTACGGGCCGGCCGCCGGGGCGATCAGCGTGTCGGCGCCCGGGCGGCCCGGCGGCCAGGTGCCCGTGCCCGCGGCCGACGCGGAACTGCTGAAGGTGACCGTCTGGCGCTCCGTCTTCCTGGCCGCGGCCGCGGGCCCGGCGGCGGACGCGTGGTTCTCGGGCTATCTCGGCCGTCCGGTGCGCCTGGTGTACCTGGACGACCCGACCCGGCGTGCGGTGGACCCCGAATTCGGGCAGGACGGGGACGTGGTGAGCTTCGCCGACGGCTACCCGCTGCTGCTCACCAGTACCGGCTCGCTCGAAGAGCTCGGCCGCTGGCTGGCCGACGACGGCGAGCAGCCCGTCCCGATGACCAGATTCCGGCCCAACGTGGTGGTCACGGGGGCGCTGCCCTGGGCCGAGGACCGCTGGCGCCGCATCCGGATCGGCGCCGTCTGTTTCCGCGTGGCCAAGCCCTGCGGGCGATGCGTGGTCACCACCACCGACCAGGTCACCGGCGAGCGCGGCTCGCAGCCGCTCAAGATGCTCGGCCGCCGCCGCCGGTTCGGGCAGCAGCTGGTCTTCGGCCAGAACCTGATCCCCGACCGGCTCCCGGCCCAAGGCGGCGTGATCCGGGTCGGCGACGTGGTCGAAATCCTCGAAGGCGATTGACCGGCCTGTAACATAAGGCGCCCGATAATTTACGCAGCGCACCTTGCCCGCTCGCCGGCTGTTTGCTGACAATCGATTTACGGGAAGCGACGACGCCTCCTTCTATCCGATATCACGGCGAGAAGGGAATGGCGTGCATGGCCGTCACGGCTGATAAAACTGACGCGCCCGGGAGAACCGGCCTGCGTACATCCACGCTCGGATTTTATCCGCTGCTCGCGCAGGGCATCGCAGCCATATCGCCGACGATGACCGCCGTCCTCATTATCCCGCTGTCTTCTCGAACGCGGGTCAGGGCACCTGGCTGGCCTACGCGTTCGGCACGTGATGCTGCTGTTCGTGGTGTTCTGCCTCAACCAGTTCGCCCGGCGGTCGGCCGCGCCCGGACCATGTACACCTACACCGCTCGCGGGCTCGGGCCCACGGCCGGGGTGTTCTCGGGCTGGACGCTCATCTGGTCCTACCTGTTCATCGCGGATCGCCGGGCTCGACCGGCTTCTCCATCTTCTTCGGCCAGTTCCTGTCCGCGCTCGGCTACACCGGCAGCATCACCCCATCCTGTTCTTCGCGATCAGCGCTGTGATCTGCTGGTACGTCGCCTACAAGGACATCCGGCTGTCTTCGGTCATCACCCTGGTTCTCGAGGGCCTGTCGGTCGCGTGCATCCTCGAGCCTGGCCGCGATCGTGCTGTTCTCGCACGGTTTCACCGTGGATACCGCGCAGCTCTTCGCTCAAGGGCGTCGGTATTCACGGCATGAGCCTGGCCATCGTGGCCTGCATCTTCAGCCTGGTCGGCTTCGAGAGTGCCACCGCGCTCGGCGGTGAGGCCTCGCAACCCGCTGCGCAACGTACCGCGGCCGTCCTGGCCAGCCTCGTCCTGACCCAATGCCACTTACCGTAAATTAATCATGCTCAGCGGCTGAGGTTGGCGAGCTTTATCTTCGGCGGCTGGCTGTGGCGGATGCCCTGGTCGCCAGTCCTTTGCGCGGTAGGAGTTGTGGCGGGCCCGTTTGATGACCCGCGCGTAGGTCCGGTGGCGGCGTTGCGCGTTGAGGTTCTGCTTGCGCGTGATGTCGGCCCTGACCGCCGCGAGGACTTATTCGCGCTGCCAGGGGGAAGGCCGCCGGGCCGATGGCCCGGCGGACTATACGTACGGTGCGGTGAATTTGACCCGGTCCGCGTCGATGTCCGCTTCCGTGGCGGCCCGCAGATCAGCGCGCTGATCGCGTGATGGCCAGCAGGTAACCGTAGATCTCCTGGCGACCATGTCCGCGCTCTTGTACCGCAGTATCCGGCCCGGCCGCGCAGTGCGTCTTGCTGGTCATTACCGTCTCATGCTCCCACCTCTCTTGATAGCCTGCGCGCAGCGCGCCGCGCTGTCATCTCCGTGATCTTGTGATCAGCGCTATCAGCTCGCCCTTGCCGTCACCCCCGCGTCCGGCACCTCGTACTCTACCACGCGCACTGCTGCCACCTGGCCTTCATCGAGGTCTTCACCGCACGCGCAGCGTCCGTGAGCTCTTGCCGTGCCTTGCCTGCGATCCGCGGATTGACCAGTACCGACCGTAAGACCCGTCCGCCAGTATCTCCAGCACGCAGCACCAGATCTGACCTGACCCGCCACAGCAGCGCCGCCCCCTATGACGCGGCGCCTTCCAGTCCTCCCAGTTATAGAAGTTGCGTCAGCGATCAGCAGCCAGTCCTCCTCCAGCCGCCTGTACAGCCGGCGGCCCAGCGACTGCTCCCCACTGCCCTTGCCCGCGATGCCGCCTATCTCCGCATCCACCACGCTTGCGAGTCGCTCTCTCTGACCGTCACAACCCTCACCTTCTCGAACGCCGCCCTGTCCTGCCACCTCCGCGATAACCGAACGCCGCCGCGTTGCCCGCCGTGTCCGTGGCATCCCATCTAGCCGTCGATGCCATCAGCCGCCAGCCCCCAGGAACTCGCCCCTCGTCAGCTCGTCAGCTACCCGCACCACCACCTCAGTAGATGTCCCGCAGCTCTCTAAACCCAGCCGTTCCCGCGCCCTCGTGATCCCGCCCGAGTCTGCGCGCCCCACCTCTCATCCCAGCACCCCCACTATCCCAGCCCTCCCGCCAGCCTCGCCGCGACCTCCTCATAGTCACCATCTGCGAACAACGCCATCGCCATATCGAAATACACCATGACATGCGGCGGCAACTTCCCGTCAGACCGCCTCTCCTGCCGCCCCGCCGCCGAGACCACTCATCAATGACATCTCGCGGCACCGAGAGGCCAGCACCCCCAGCGAGATCTGTCCGTCCAGCGGACCTCTGCAGCCACCCCAGCATTCTGCGTCATAAGCCGCGATCATGCTGGCCGCCAGCCACAACACCGCAGCACACGCCGACAACCAAATCAACTTCGGTAAGCGCATCGTCCTGACCGGCCTGTTCATGGTGGTCATGGGATATGTCGAGGTCTTCGGCACCCGGCACTACGGGACGCCGCTCAGCGCTCTGTCGGCGCCGCTCAACACCCTGGCGGACATTTACAACGTGCCCGTCTTCAAGCACCGATCTCGCTATGCGCCATGGTCAGCTTCTTCTCGCTGACACTTTCCTGCCTCAATGCCGCGCGCGGATTATCTACCCGATGGGCCAGCACCTGATATTCCCGCGCCACCTCGGCAAGGCGCACGCGAAGAACGGGACGCCGTACGTCGCGATCAGCGTCTACATAGTCATCATGTTCGCGATCCCGACCATCCTGCATATCTTCACCGACCCGCTGACGACATTCGACGATGCGGGCACCCTGGCCGCGTTCGGCTTCCTGCTGCGCCTATTTCCTGATCTCCATAGCGGCGCCGGTGTACCTGGCCAAGGAGACGCCGGGCCGGGCGGGCCGTGCTGCGGCCGCGCAACGTGGTCATCACCGTGCTGGCCTGCCTGTGCCTGCTGGTGCCGACGGTCGGCAGCTTTTACCCGGTCCCGCCGTTCCCGGTCAACATCTTCCCGTACATCTTCCGCGGCGTACATGGCGATCGGTGCCGGGTGGCTATTCATCTTGAGCCGCCGCCAGCGTGGCCTCCTCGGCGACATCGAGGCCGACCTGGACCGGACCGTCGCGGCGCACGATGAGCCGCGCGCGGCGACGGTGACGCCGCCCGTCCTCGGCTTGGCCGCCGACGCGGAGGCATGAGGCCGGCGCCCGCGGCGGTGCCCGGGGCCGGCCGCGGCAGTGACCCGGCTACCGCCTTTACTGGCTGACCGCGTCCGGGCCCTGGCCGAGGAGGACCCGGAACGCGGCCTCGTCCAGGATCGGGACGCCGAGCTCGACCGCCTTGTCGTGCTTGGTGCCCGCGTTCTCGCCGGCCACCACGAAGCTGGTCTTCTTGGACACCGAGGAGGTCACCTTGCCGCCCGCGGCGCGGACGGCCTCGCCCGCCTCCTCCCGGCTGAATCCCTCCAGCGTGCCGGTGATCACCACGGACACCCCGGCCAGCAGCCGGGCCGCGGCCCGGTTCGGGTCGAAATCCGGGTCCTCGAGCCGCACTCCGGCCTGCACGCCACTTGGTCACGATGGCCTGGTGCCAGTCGACCGCGAACCAGTCGCGCAGCGACGCGGCGATGGTGGGCCCGACGCCCTCCACCGCGGCCAGTGCGTCGGTGCTGCCCGCCTCGATCGCGGCCAGCGAGCCGAACTCCGCGGCCAGCGCCCGCGCCGCGGTCGGCCCGACGTGCCGGATGGACAGCGCGACCAGGATCCGCCACAGCGGCCGCGTCCGGGCCTGCTCCAGGTTGGCCAGCAGCCGGGTGGCGTTGGCGCTCAGCGTGCCCTGCTTGACGACGAAGAACGGGCAGGTCGCCAGCTGCTCCTCGGTGAGGGTGAACAGGTCGCCCTCGTCGGCGACCAGGCCGCAGTCCAGCAGCGCGCTCACCGCCTCGTAGCCGAGCACCTCGATGTCGAAGGCGCCGCGCCCGGCCACGTGGAACAGCCGCTCGCGGAGCTGAGCCGGGCAGGACCGCGCGTTCGGGCAGCGCCAGTCGACCTCGCCCTCCTCCCGGGCCAGCGGGGTGCCGCAGGCCGGGCACGCAGTCGGGAACTCGAACTCGCGCTCGTCGCCGGTGCGCAGGTCGGCGACCGGCCCGAGGACCTCGGGGATCACGTCGCCCGCCTTGCGCAGGATGACCATGTCGCCGATCAGGACGCCCTTGCGCTTGACCTCGTCGGCGTTGTGCAAGGTGGCCTGCTCCACCGTCGAGCCGCTGACCTTGACCGGTTCCATCACCGCGAACGGGGTGACCCGGCCGGTGCGCCCGACGTTCACCCTGATATCGATCAGCCGGGTGGTGACCTCCTCCGGCGGGTACTTGAAGGCGATGGCCCAGCGCGGCGCCCGGCTGGTCGAGCCGAGCTGGCGCTGCAGCGCGATCTGGTCGATCTTCACCACCACGCCGTCGATCTCGTACGGCGGATCGTGCCGGTGCTCGGCGTAATAGGCGATGTACTCCCGCACCCCGGCCATGTCCGGCACGACCTTGACCAGGTCGCTGACCGGCAGCCCCCACTCGCGCAGCCGCTCGTACCAGCCGGACTGGGTGTCGGGCGCGCCGTCGAGGTGCCCCCCCTCCCCCGGTCCCGCCGCCGCACCGCTGATGCCGGTGTCTTCTCCGCCGCCCTCGGCTCCCGCCCTCGACCCGGCCGATGCCGTGCACGATCGCGCTCAGCGCGCGGGACGCGGTGACCCGGGGGTCCTTCTGCCGCAGCGAGCCGGCCGCGGAGTTGCGCGGGTTGGCGAAGGCGGCCTTGCCCGCGTCCAGCAGCGACTCGTTCAGCTTCCCGAACGCCTCGACGGGCATGAACACCTCCCCGCGGACCTCGAGCACGGCGGGATGGCCCGAGCCGTTCAGCCGGGCCGGGATGGCGGCGATGGTCCGGATGTTGGGCGTGACGTCCTCGCCGGTGCGGCCGTCGCCCCGGGTGGCCGCCCCGGCCAGCGCGCCGTCCCGGTAGACCAGGTCGATGGCGAGCCCGTCGATCTTCAGCTCGCACAGGTACGGGCCCGCGCCGCCCAGCCGCATCGGCCCGGTCCGCCCAGCCGCCCAGGTCCTCGTCGGTGAAGACGTTATCCAGGCTGAGCAGCCGTTCCAGGTGCTCCACGGGGGTGAACAGCGTGGATACCGTCCCGTGCACGGTCTGGGTCGGCGAATCCGGGGTGCGCAGGTCCGGGTACTGGTCCTCCAGCGCGCGCAGCTCGCGCATCTTGGTGTCGTACTCGATGTCGGAGATGGTCGGCGCGTCCAGGACGTAGTACCGGTGATCAGCCTCGGTGATCTCCAGGCTGAGGTCGGCGTGCCGCCTGCGGGCCTCGGCGGGCGCCGCGTCCGCGCCCGCGCTGCTGTCGTTCACCTGGGTTCGCCCCCTGTCTCCTCGATCAGCTCCGGCAGGATGGCCGCCGCCTCCCGGCACCGGGCCAGCGCCGCCCGGGCCTGGGCCGGGGACGCCCCGGCCAGGCCGCAGGCCGGGGTGATGACCGCCTGCTGCGCCGCGCGTCTCCAGCGGCAGGCCCAGCCGCCGCCACATCCGGATGACCCGCTCGGCCGTCTCGCGCGGCCCGCCGGGTTCATCAGTTACGGCCGGGACCGCCCCCGTCAGCAGCCCCAGTCCCCGGCCTCCGCGGCCTCGGCGACCGCATCCTCTTCCCCTCGCCGGAGCTGGCTGAGGTCGAAGGATACCCCGTCCGCTCCGGCCTTCTGGATTATGCCGAACGGGACCGTGGTGGCACAGCAATGGACCACCGTGTACGCGGGAACGGCCGCCAGCACCTGGCTCAGCCGGTCCGCCGCGGTGTCGTCCTCCACCGCGGCCAGCCGCGACAGCCCGCTCTGGGTCGGCACCATGGCCCGCGAGCACCGACGGCAGGCGCGGGCTCGTCGAGCTGGACCACCAGCCGGGCGCCGGGCACCCGCCTGGCCACATCGGCCGCGAGGGCGGCGGCGCCTTCGGCCAGCGAGGCGGTCAGGTCCGCCACCGCGCCGGGGTCGGCCAGCGCCACGTTCATCGTGCGGGACAGTTCCAGCGTGGCGGCCAGCGTCCAGGGCCCGCAGAGCTGGATCTTGACCGGCCCGGTGAAGCCCTGCAGCGCCTCCTCGAGCACGTCCAGGTCGGAGGAGAGCATGGACCTGGCCCGGGCCAGGTCACGGCCCGGGCGCTCGGCCAGCCGCCAGCCGCGCGTCGTCACCTCGGCCGGCATGTCGACCAGCAGGGCGGCCGTGCGGCCGGTCAGGTCCGCGCCCGGCCCGCGGTCCGGCAGCTCAGCCAGATGCGGGAAGCCGGCCAGCTCGCCGGCGATGACCCGCATCGCCTCGGCCGGATCGGTCCCCGGCATCGACCCGATCCCGGTAGCGCTGCCCGGCGACCACGGAAAAGGCTGGTTATCCACGCTGCCGAGCTTAGGTGCTTGCCCGGCAGCAGGGCGGCCGACGCGGCCAGAGCGCAGCGCCCGTGGGCCCGCGTCAGGTCCTGATCATGGTCCGCACGATGACGAAGGCGATGACCGCGAGGATGATCAGCACCGGGAGCACGTCGTGCCCGAAGTCGTGACCGATGCGGGCCGTCAGGTTGGTCGGCTCGTCCAGCCGTACTTCAAGCAGGTCGTCCACTGGGAAGGGCTCAGCGGCGCGCCCACGTGCAGCTTGCAGTACGAGGGCTCCGGGCCAAGGGATGTGGTCATTGCTCTGTCCTCTCCGGCCTTGTGGGCCGACCAGCGAGCTTGCATTCGCAGGTGGCGGGCTCAAGCTCCAAGCCCGTCGTGCGGCCGATGGCTTCGTCGCCGACGGCGCACTGTTGCCTAGGTGGGCCAGCCGCGGCCTTCCCGCGGTTGACCGTCGCAGGCGGTGGCGCTGAATCGGTGCCGCCTCATGCGCCCTACGGGCGGACAAGGCGTACACGACGACGATTCCGACCATCACGCCGACCAGGAAGAAGACGGCGATGACGATGACCACCACGTCGGCGGCGCTCATCGCCGCAGTCCTCGGCGTCCCGGCGGGCTATGTCGCGTAGGCCCACGCCGTTCAGCCGCCGGGCCCCGCGGGCCAGCACATCCGGAGGTTGCCGGGTCAAGCGTGCCCAGCCTGTCCTCTCGGCGGGATGCCATCGAGACCATCGCGATGACTCCGATCACGACTCCGGCGAAGAACACCAGAGCCATTCCGATTGCCGCTGCTACCATGATGCGGTCCATAGCGGCCTCCGCACCTCTGCCGACGGCGCCGGGCGCCGCCGGGTCCCTGCTGTCTCTAACCCGGAGAAGCTCCCCGGGCCTCGCTAGCAGGTGCGCCATTGGACCTCTAGCTGGTCATATCATCCCGGCTGCCGGACTGAGGCTGACCATTGGTCCGGTCGGACTGGTCTGACATGTTCTTCTGTGACCAAGCAGCTGAATGACTAGAATCGGACCTACCGTTCCAGCCATCCCAACAGTACCTATCTGATAGTTACCCTTGGCGGGCAATCCTAAACGGTCAACTGAGCATTTATTCTGACAGCGGGGATGATTCCACTAGACCAGGCCAGCCCAGCGGTTGGTATGAGTGGCGTTGGAAAGCGACGTGTCTACGGCTAAGTCCAGTGGCGCCGCGAGGCCGGCGACGGCCGCCAGCAGCTGGGCCCGCGCCTGTTCATACCTCATCGCGATCAGCCCGCTCCGCTGACGAGAAATCAGCGTCGGGAGGACCGATCACGCCAACGGCCGGAGCCCTGGCCGCCCCGATGAGCCCAGGGATCCGGAATCCGCCGCTTCGCCGCTAGCGGACCAGTTCCTTGCTGGGCCGCAGAAAGTCCGCGTCCAAGTCGCGCCGGGCGAGGCCAGTCAACCTGCGAGTATTGCGCGACAGCCGGTCGGGCGCCGCGCCTGCCAGGGTGTAGCGCCGGTCTTCGCGGCGCACGGATACTGCGACAACCGCAATGACCCCCAGCACCACCCCGCCCAGGAAAACGGCAACTGCCACTACCGCTCCGGCCATGATGGCCTCCCGCATTCCGCCCGCGGAGCTCGGCCGCGAGGTCCCGTCTGCTGCGATCGCGGCCTGGCGACGTTCTCGTCGGCCCGATGCTCGTGGGTCACGGCGTCCCCGTTGGCCACGATGTCACGTACTGTCCAGTTAGCCTGGTTTGGCCCAGCCGTAAGACTCGCTCGAATCATCCAGCAGGTTCTGCTGCATCCAAGCAGTAGGACTGCTAGGATTGCACGCATGCTTCCTGCCATCCAGGCCATCCCAACCTCTGGAACGTTTGATATGGTGTTACCACACGACAGTTGGGTATAAACCCTCTGAGACTAAATATTCCGCTCAGGCAGATGGTCCAGGCGGTCCGGACAAGTAGGATCAGCCTGATCGCACCCCGGAAGGTCAGGGACGAGGCTCGATGGCAAACCCTATGTACCGGCAGATCGCCGAAGACCTGCGCGTACAGATCGAGTCTGGCCACCTGCAGCCCGGCCAGCAGCTGAAAACCGAGCTGGAGCTCCGGGAACACTACGATGCCTCGCGGAACACCGTCCGCGACGCGATCAAGTGGCTCACCAACCTCGGCCTGGTCGAGACCAAACCGGGCCAGGGCACCTTCGTCGTACAGAAGATCGACCCGTTTGTCACGAAGCTGACCGGCGATCCCTCCCGCGCGGGCGTCACTGAGAACACCCGCTACCTGTCGGACGTGCAGCGGGACAGGAAGGCTTCCATCAGCCCGATTCAGGTAGAGATCCAGGAAGCCTCTGATGATGTCGCTATGTCTCTGCAGATAGATATCGGTGCTGAGGTCATCAGCCGACACGAGCGCTGCTTCATCGACGGCATCCCGTGGTCGCTGAGGACGTCGTATTACCCATACGAGTTCGCGGAGCGCGGAGCAGAACGGCTCAGGAGCGCCCGCAACATAGATGAAGGCACCGTACAGTACCTGGCCGAGGTCCTTCACCTGCACCAGCAGGGTTACCGCGACTGGATCACGGTGCGGGCACCGAACTCCACGGAGGCGGAGTTCTTCAAGCTGCCTCCGGACGGGCGCGTCCCGGTGTACGAGATCTTCAGGACGGCCTTCGACGGCAACCGCCACCCCATGCGGCTTACCGTCACCATCTTCCCGCCGACCGGAACCAGTTCGTGGTTAATGTCGGCGAGGTGCCTGAGACAGTGCAGCCATCCCCCGGGCCGGAAAACGTTGGCGAGACCCGCTGAGGCTGAGCCGCCCTCTAGCGTCATTTGCTCGCTGCCGTGATCCAGCGCACACACATCTCTATCGCTCATTCAGGCCCTGGCTTCCGCCAGTGGCCGCGACGACGCTGGACATCCCGAGGACCATGTGAGACCGATCAAGCCGGGTGCGCCAGGAACCTCGGTCCTGGCCCCGCCCGCAGATAAGCGCCGCGCAGAAGACACCGACCGCGCCGCTGACGGCACGACCTGCGGGACCCCGTTTCTTACCTCCGTGTTCCTCGAGATGCACGAGGCCGGGAGAACGCTGGCCCAAGGGGTCAGGCGACAACTGGACATCATCGAGGGGGGCTCGCCGAAAGGCTCGGTCTGGAAGCTCGTCGCGCAGCCGAGGTTCCGGCTGTATTTCGCGGCTAGCGTTACCTCAAACTTCGGCACCTGGCTGCAGAATGGAGCCCAGGTCGTCCTGGCCTTCCAGCTCACCCATTCCGTCCTGTGGGTCGGTCTCGTCACGGGAGCCCAGTTTCTCTTCCCGCTGGTCCTCGGCCCGTGGGCAGGCGGAATTATCCAGCGGCTGGGCAACTGGCGGACCCTGATCATCTCGCAGGGACTGTCAATGGGGATCTCGGCCGCACTGGCGGCCCTGCAGTTCGGGCACGCCCTGAGCGTCCGCGGGCTGGCTATCGGCGCGCTGGCGATGGGATTCTCGTTCACCTTCGCCCTCCCGGCCCAAGCGGTGACGATCTCTTCCCTGGTCCCGCCGACCGACACCAAGCGCGCACAGGCCTTGGATGGAGTGTCCTACAACCTCGGCCGGGCGCTGGCTCCGGTGTTCAGCGTCGCCCTCTTCCTGACGGTCGGTTTTGGCTGGATCTTCGCGCTGAACGCGGTTTCGTTCGGTTTCTTCACCGCGGTGCTGCTCTGGCTCCGCCGGCGCGGGGCCGATGCCGAAGTCGCCCATTCGACGGCCGCCAACGGCTTCCGCATGGCCTGGCAGGATCGGAGAATCCTGGTCTTGTTGCTCATGGTGGCGGCCGTCACGGTGGCCTCGGACCCGATAACGGTTCTCGGGCCGGCGGTGGCTCACACCCAAGGTGGCTCGGCGGACTGGTCCGACGTGTTCATCGCCGCGCTGGGAACCGGCCATGTACTGGGATCCCTACGGCCCAGCAGACGTGAGGCGTCGGTCCGCCGGGGGGCGGCAGCGCTCGGGTTGCTGTCGATCGCCATGATGACCTTCATCCTGGCCCCCTGGCTCTGGCTCAGCGTGCTCGGTGCCGCCACGGCGGGGCTGGCGTGCCTACTGGCTGGGACGACATTGCGCACGCTCCTCGTGCAGCACGCGGGCAGCTCCGCGCAGCAGATGGCGGTCATGGCGGCCTGGGCGGTGGCCTGGGCCGGGAGCAAGCCGATCGCGTCCCTTGCCGACGGGACACTGGCGGGCATATGCGGCTTCCGGCTCACCGGATTCATGCTCGCGGTGCCCGCCCTCGTGCCGGTAGCCGTCGTGGTCCTCCGGCCGTCTCTGGGCAGGCGACTCGTCCGCAACGCAAGCTTCACGCCAGCCAGCTGATCTGCGGAGGCGCCGATGCAGTGCCCCGGGTCTGAGCCCGTACCACCATCCGCGACGACGGCACCTGACGGTGTTTTATAACGATCAGGTCACGTTAGTGTTTCCCCGGCGCAACTAGCACGCACCCTTTCGGCCCTGATCAGGGCCGCTATCACCGCATGAACGCGCTGATCGGGGCAGCGATATACAAAGATTAACAAAAAGTACAAAGGCCCATGATCATCTCGACAGGTGATAATCAACTGGGAACCCAGGCGCCGCCGACGGATCACATCTTGGCGGGAGGCGCCATCCCGACTGCCGTCAGGACAGCTAGGAGGGACCAGGCTTATGGCCAAACTGCACGCGAGGCCGTCAAACCAGTATCGATATGAGCACTACGACCCCCGCTGCTGCGGGGGGCTCGTCTAGGCCCTAGGTGTCCCTCTGGTGCCTCGCAACGGAGCCGGGAAACGAGGGGACATGCACGGCTAGATCGGCTGCAGCTCGTGGCGGGCCGGGTAAGCGCAACCCGGCCCGTTGCGGCTTCCTAAACGAGAATCTGGATCCTACCCACCATCATGATGCCCGGCTTTCACTGGACGACATACGACGTGTCGGACCACCTGCCGGCGACCTGGCGGCAGGACGTGAGCCGGGTGGCGGCGACGGCCGACTTCCGGGATTTCCCGCGCACGCCCGTCCTGTCTCGCGAGGCGAGGATGTGAATCACGTGGCGCGTGGCCGGGTTGCACGCCGATAAGGTCCGGCAGCCTGCCCTGGCTGTACCAGCTCTATCGCGGAGACTTCCTCGAGCTAGCCGCCCAGGCCTGGGCGGAACCCGTCCGGGCGGCCGCTGACGATCGATACGGCGTTGTCCTGAATGTGCAGCAGGGCCGCACGATGCGCTTCGAATGTCACGTCGACTCAAATCCCGCTCACCGGCCTGCTCTTCTTCACTGATCACCCGGAAGGCGGCGGCGAGCTCGTGTTCGGGCACGATCCGGATGCGATTGGCATCGAGGCCCTGGAGAAGAACGGCTCAGCCATCCGGCCGCAGGCTGGGCAGCTGATCTTCTTCGACGGCAAGACCCATCCCCACTACGCACGCATCCGCGGTCCCAGCATGATGTGCGGATCGTCGCGGTCATGAACTTCTACACCGATTCGTGCCCGGAATCGACCCGGCCGCCGGAGCTGAACCGTCATCTCTTTGGCGGCAGCTGATTACCTTAAGCTGCGTTCGGCCGGGGGCGCACCTCAGCAGTCAGGGATGCAGGGCCGTGGGCGAGAAGCCGACCAGGCAAGGCGGATGTGCCGCTGATCGTGGCGCTGCCGAGTACGGCGTCTGCCTCGTAGAGGACGGCGGCCTGGCCCTTGGCCACGCCGCGCGCGGGGTGATGCAGGCGGATGCGCAGCGCGTCGTCCTCCAGCCAGGCCGTGCAGGCGTGTATCTCGCCGTGGGCGCGGAGCTGGACCAGGCCGTCCCGCGGCTCGGTCAGCGGGGCACAGCCGGTCCAGACCGGCCGGATGGCGGTGATCTCGGTGACGTCCAGGCTTTCAGCGGGGCCGACGGTCACCGTCCTGGTCACTGGCTCGATGTCCAGCACGTAGCGGGGCTGCCCGTCGTCGGCCGGGCGGCCGATGCGCAGGCCGCGGCGCTGGCCGACGGTGAAGGCGTAGGCGCCGTCGTGCTCGCCGAGGACGGCGCCGGACTGGTCAATGATCTGGCCGGGGGCCTGGCCGAGGTGCCGGGCCAGGAAACCCTTGGTGTCGCCGTCGGCGATGAAGCACACGTCGTGGCTGTCCGGCTTGTCGGCCACCGCCAGCCCACGGCGAGCCGCCTCGGTCCGGACCTGCGCCTTGGGCGTGTCGCCGAGCGGGAACATGGCGTTGCTGAGCTGCCCGGAGGTCAGCACGGCCAGCACGTAGGACTGGTCCTTGCCGGGGTCCGCGGCCCGGTGCAGGACGCCATCGACGATCCGGGCGTAATGGCCGGTGCACACGGCGTCGAAGCCGAGGGCCAGCGCCCGGTCGAGCACCGCGGCGAACTTGATCTTCTCGTTGCAGCGCAAGCACGGGTTCGGGGTGCGGCCCGCGGCGTATTCCCCGACGAAATCCTCGACCACGTCACGGTGGAACCGTTCGGCCATATCCCAGACGTAGAACGGTATGCCGATCACGTCGGCGGCTCGCCGCGCGTCTCGCGCGTCCTCCAGCGTGCAGCAGCCGCGGGCGCCGGTCCGGTAGGACTTCGGGTTGGCGGACAGCGCCAGATGGACGCCGGTCACGTCATGACCCGCGTCCACCGCACGAGCCGCGGCCGTCGCGGAGTCCACTCCGCCCGACATCGCCGCGAGCACCTTCAGTCCGCTCATCGCCCTCCAGGCTACGCGCCGCGCGCCACCATACCCGCCGCAGGGCAAGCGGCGTGGGCGCGGCGGCGGTCAGGCCGGGGCGGTGGCGGGCAAACCGTGAGGTCAGGCCGGGCACCCGGTCAGGCCTGGCCGTCCTGCTCGGCCTTGCGCGTCTCGTAGTGCTCGAAGGCCTTCTGGACCATGGGCCGGCGCTGGCCGTCGGGGACCCGCAACGCGTAGTCCGGGTCGGCCTCGCCCGCGGAGGACATCAGGTGCATCAGGTGCGCAGCGGTGATGTGGGCCTGGAAGCCCTGGGCGTCCTGCATCTGGTTGACGGCTAGCTTGGTCATCCGGAGCTGGAACGGGTCATTCTCGGCGATGCGGCGGGCGTAGGTCATCACCGCGTCATCCAGCCGAGCCCGCGGCACCACCCGGTTCACCAGGCCGAGCTTCTCGGCCTCGACCGCGTCGATGAACCGGCTCTCGTACAGCAGTTCCTTCGCCAGCCGCGGCGGCATGTCCCAGGGAATGGAGAAGTACTGGAAGTTCGCGCCGAGGAACATCGCGTCGTCCGCGGCGTAGATGATGTCCATCGCGGACGCCACCATCCAGCCGCCGAATATGCAGTAGCCCTGGACCCCGGCCATGGTCGGCTTGGGCAGGTCGCGCCAGCGCAGCGTCTTGTTGACGAAGCTCTCGCGCGAATGGTGGAACCTGCCGCGCACACCCTCCTGCCGGGGCCGCAGCTCGCGGTCGGCCTTCTCCTCCGGCGTGCCGAGGTCGTGCCCGCCGGAGAAGTGGTCGCCGTCCCCGAGCAGCACGACGACTCGCACGTCGGTGTCGTCGGCGGCGGCGGCGAAGGCGTGGTCAAGCTCCTCCAGCAGCCGCCGGCTCTGGGCGTTCCGGTACTCAGGCCGGCTCGTGATGATGCGCCGGACGTGACCGTCGTCCTCGGTGCGGATGTCCTGGTAGTCCATCAGTTTCCCTTCACCGGGCCGCAGCCGGTGATGCCGGCCGCGGCGAGGGCCGCGTACGTCTGCTCGTCGAGCCCGAGTTCGGCCTGCAGCACCTCCAGTGAGTGCTCACCGTGCAGCGGCGCTGGTCCCCACGGTGGCAGCGGCGTGTTCGCCATCCGCAGCGGCAGTCCCGCCTGGAGGGCCGCCCCGGCGAGGGAATGCGTGACGGTGCGCAGCACGCCCCGGGCGGCCAGGCCGGAATCGGCCATCACCTCGCCGACGTCCAGCACCGGGGCCGCGATGACGCCCGCTGCGACCAGGGCCTCGGCCAGCTCGCGCTTGTCACGCCCGGCCGTACGCCGGCCGATCGCCGTCTCGAGGTCGCTCTCGCGGGCCAGCCGGCCCGCCGCCGCGGCGAACCGCTCCTCGGCCAGCTCGCTGCCGCCCAGCACCCGGGCGGCGGCGGCCCAGGCGGCATCATCCGGCGCGGCCAGGGCCACCCACTGGTCCTCGCCTTGCGCAGCGGAAGACGCCGTGCGGCGCGTACGCGGGATGCCGGTTACCCCGGCGGGACGGCGGGATGCCGGTGCCGGCGTAGCGCATCCACTCGTCGCCGATGAACGTCGCGCAGGCTTCCTGCATCGACAGGTCCACGTACTGTCCCTCGCCGGTACGGCGGCGGTGGGCCAGGGCGGTGACCACGGCCCCGAGTCCGTACAGCCCGGCCACGGGATCGGGATACATGTGGCCCGAATTGAGCGGAGGGCCGTCGACGTAGCCCAGTACCGCCGACATGCCCGACGACGGCTCGATCGTCCCGCCGATGCCGGGCACCGGGGACCACGGGCCGGTAGCACCGTACGCCGACATGCTCACCAGCACGATGTCCTCGCGCAGCTGGCGCAGGTCGGGGTAGGCGATGCCGAGGTTCCCCAGCACCCGGGGGGAGAAGTTCTCGGCGACGAAGTCGAAGCGCGGCACCAGCCGGCGGAACAAGTCGGCTCCCTCTGGCGCGGCGAGGTCGAGGGTGATCGATCGCTTGCTCATGTTGACGGAGTTGAACAGCGGGTTCAGGTCCCATGGACCGCCTGGTGTGCCGCGCTGGGCGAGCACCGCGGGAACCTGGCTGGTGCCGGAGCCGCGCCAGCTGTCGAGCCGGCCGCGCGCTTCCACCTGGACGATCTCCGCGCCGAGCAGGGCGAGCAGCTCGGTGGCGTAGGTGCCGGCCCACGCCTGAGTCAGCACCAGACCGCGGTAGCCGGACAGCGGCCCGGCGGCCGGCGCCGCGGGGGAAGGTTGCGCCGCCGGAGCAGGCCGGCGGAGCCCGAGCCCGGCGCCGGTGAACCCGCGGGCGGCCTCGGCGCGGTCAGCGGCCGGCGCCGGACGGGCCAGGCGCCAGCGGGTGCGGCCGTAGCGTACGGGCGGCCCCGGCTGGCGGGGGCGGTCGGCGGCCTCGTCCGGTGCGCGGAAGAATTCTCGCGCCACGAGCTGCGGGTTCTGCTCGAGGTCCGCCATGTCCAGCACGGGCCCGGCGATGACCCGTCGCGCCGCCAGGGCATCGAAAAGGTCCTTCCGCTTCCACCCGAGCATCGCCTGCTGCACCCGCTGCGCCCACTGTTCCTTCCGCTCCGCGCGGGAGGCCGCGCTCTGCAGCTCGGGCACCTCAGCGAGATCGTCGAGCCCGAGGATGCGCATGGCGCTTTGCCAGAAGTGCGGGCGGCTCAGGGTCAGCGCGAAGTACCCGTCGGCCACTGGAACCGGCCCGGCGGTGATATCGGCGAGCTCCCGGCGGCGCTCCGGCGCGCCCGTGTACTGCTGGCGCAGGAACGCCGGGGACAGGGTGGAGCAGAGCACGTCCCGCTCGGCGATGTCGAGCACTTCGCCGGCCGGCTCGCCGAGCAGGGCCGCGATGACGGCCGCCCAGGCGAACGTGCCGGCCTGGAACGACGCGTTGTACCCGGGGCCCTTCAGCGGTGCGCGGGAGGCCAGCCCGTTCACGCTGGCCCACCCGCTCGTCGCGTAGGCGGTCAGGTCGTTGCCGGGACGGCCGGCCAGCGTGCTGCCACGCCCGTACGCGGTGATACACGCGATCAGCGCGGTGCCCGAGAGCTCGCGCAGCGCGGCCACGCCGGTCTGCGGTGAGGACTCGCTGGTCAGGATCACCTCGGCCGCGGCGGCCAGGCGCAGCGCCGAGGGCAGGTCGGTCCGGCGGCGGTTGGCCAGGAAGTAGGCCGCGGCGGGCGGGTCGCACCGCACCGGGTGACCTTCGGCCGGCTCGGCGCCGATCACATCCGCGCCGAGATCGGCCAGCAGCCGGCCGCACCAGGCCGTCGATGGGCGGTCGCCGACGTCGAGCACCCTGAGTCCGTCCAATGTCGCCGCGCCGCCGGCGGCCGTGCCTGTGTTGCCTGTCATCGCCATCCGACCTCCCAGCTCCGATCGTCTACTGGGGTCGGCTTTCCCGCAAGAACTTATGTCCCGGGATCGTCCGGCAGGCCGAGCTCTCCCGGATGCTCCTGGGCCCGTAGTAGCGGGCTAGCGGGCCCCGGCGCGGCGGGCGCGGTCGGTGACCTCGCCGATGACGGCGGCCAGGGCGTCGACGTCCCGCTGGCTGGAGGTGTGGCCAAGGGAGAAGCGCAGCGAGCCGCGGGCCCGGGAGTCGTCGGCGCCCATGGCCAGCAGGACGTGGCTGGGCTCGGCCACGCCGGCGGTGCACGCCGAGCCGGTCGAGCAGGCGATCCCGTTGGCGTCCAGCAGCATGAGCAGGGCGTCACCTTCGCAGCCGGGGAACGAGAAGTGCGCGTTGCCGGGCAGCCGGCCCGGGCCCGGGGCAGGGCCGTTGAGCACCGCGTCCGGGACGGCGGCCAGAACCTGGCGCACCAGGTCGTCGCGCAGCGCGGCCAGCCGCGCGGCCTCCTCGGCCCGACCGCGGGCGCAGGCCGCGGCGGCGACCGCGAACGCCCTGATCGCGGGCGTATCCAGCGTGCCGGAGCGGATGTCGCGTTCCTGCCCGCCGCCGTGCAGCACGGGCACGGGCTCGATGCCGCGGGCCAGGATCAGCGCCCCGACCCCGACCGGGCCGCCCAGCTTGTGCGCGGACACGGAAAGCGCGTCCGCGCCGCTGGCCGCGAAATCGACCGGCAGCTGCGCGGCGGCCTGGACGGCGTCGGTGTGGAACGGGATGCCGTACTCGTGCGCCACCGCCGCGAGCTCGGCGACCGGCTGCACCGTGCCAACTTCGTTGTTCGCCCACATCACGCTCACCACGGCCACCTGGCCGGCGGCGCGGGAGACGGCGGCGCGGAGCGCGTCCGGGCCCACCGCGCCCTCGATGTCGACGCCGAGCCAGACCGGCTCGGCGCCCTGCGTGTCCTCCAGCCAGCGGACCGAGTCGAGGACCGCGTGGTGTTCCACCGAGGTGGTCAGCACCTGCCGCCGGGAGCCATCCTGGCGGGCCCAGTACAGGCCCTTGACGGCGAGGTTGTCCGCCTCGGTCCCGCCGCTGGTGAAGACCACTTCGCTCGGCCGGGCGCCGAACACCTCGGCGAGCTGCTCCCTGGACTCCTCCACCACCCGGCGGGCACGCCTGCCCGCGGCGTGCAGCGACGAGGGGTTGCCGAGCCGGGCGAGCTCCTCGGTCATCGCGGCGATCGCCTCGGGCCGCATGGGTGTCGTCGCGGCGTGATCCAGGTAGGTGGATCGGATGGTCTGCGAACTCATAACGGCGTACAGCCTAGCGGGGGTGCGGATACAGATGTAACGGGCGAAGGTGGCTCGGCATGGGTAAACGACCTCAACGCTACCCGGTGGCGGCCAGCGGTTGTTCGCCCAACGGCAAGCAGGCCGCAACCCGGAGGTCCGCGCCTGCAGACGCCCGGATCAGTATCGTGGATGAACGCACGTCGGGAGGAGTGGTCAGTTGCCTCGCGTCACCATCATCGGGACCGGGTACCTAGGGCTCACGCACGCCGTTTGCCTGGCCGATCTTGGGCATGACGTGCTGGCCATCGACGTCGACGAGGAGAAGCTCGCGCGGGCCGCGAGCGGCGAAGCCCCGTTCTTCGAACCCGGGCTGGAACCCCTGCTGCGCAAGAACCTCGATGCCGGCCGGCTCCGCTTCACCACATCGTTCGCGGAGATCGGAGCGTTCGGCGAGATCCACTTCCTGTGCGTGGGGACACCCGAGGGCGAGGCAGGCCAGGCGGACCTGAGCTACGTCCATGCGGCGGCTGACGCGCTGGCCCCGCACCTGGCCGCGGAGTGCCTGATCGCAGGCAAGTCGACCGTCCCGGTCGGCACCGCCCGGCAGCTGATGAGCCGGATCCGGGCGACCGCCCCGGCCGGGGAGCGGGTCGACCTGGCCTGGAACCCGGAGTTCCTGCGGGAGGGCTTCGCGGTCCAGGACAGCCTCGTCCCGGACCGCATCGTGGCGGGCGTCACGTCCGGCCGGGCCGAAGCGCTGCTCCGCGAGGTCTACGCCGTGCCGCTGGCGGCGGGCGTCCCGCTGCTGGTGATGGACCTGGAGACGGCCGAACTGGTCAAAGTGGCGGCGAACGCGTTCCTCGCGACCAAGATCTCCTTCATCAACGCCATGGCCGAGGTCTGCGAGGAGGCAGGCGCCGACGTGATCCCGCTGGCCGAGGCGCTCGGATATGACACGCGGATCGGCCGGCGGTTCCTGTCGCCCGGCCTGGGCTTCGGCGGCGGCTGCCTGCCCAAGGACGTCCGCGCGTTCCGCGCCACCGCCTCCGCCCTCGGGGTCGGCTCGGTCGTCAGCCTGCTCAGCACGGTGGACGCCATCAACACCGGGCGGCGGGACCGGGTGGTCGCGCTGGCCCGGCAGGCCGTCGGCGGCATCCTGGCCGGCAAGCGGGTCGCCGTGCTGGGCGTGGCGTTCAAGCCCAACAGCGACGACGTCCGTGATTCCCCCAGCCTGGCCGTGTGCGGCCGCCTGACGGCCGAGGGGGCGATCGTGTCCGTGCACGATCCGGTGGCGATGCCCAGCGCCGCGAAACGTCAGCCCGACCTGGTGTACGCGCCATCGGTCTTCGAGGCGGCCGAGGGCGCCGACCTGGTGCTGCATCTCACCGAGTGGTCTGACTACCAGGCCATCGACCCCGCGGCGCTCGCCCGCGCGGTGGCCCGCCGGGTGATCATCGACGCCCGGTGCGGCCTGGACGCCGACCTGTGGCGCGCGGCCGGCTGGTCGGTCCACGTCCTGGGCCGTCCCGGCCAGGGAGCCTAACCGGCCTGGCCGCTAGTGGCCGGGCGGAGTGCGGCCGGCCCGGGCTGGATCTCACCGCCGTCCGGCCCGGCTGGACCAGCGGGAACTGCGGCGGCGGCCCTGGGCGCGGGGCGCGCGCCGGACCGCTCGGCGCCGAGGCCGGCGGCGATGACGAAGGCGACACCGGCCAGCGACCAGGCCCGGGGCACCTGGCCGAGCAGGGCCAGCCCGGCGACTAGGGCAATGGCCGGCTCCAGGCACATCAAGGTGCCAAAGGCCGAGGTCGTCAGCCGGCGCAGGGCGTACATTTCGAGGCTGAACGGGATGACCGGCAGCAGCAAGGCCAGCCCGAAGCCCGCCAGGAGCAGATGCGGCGTCAGGTCGACGATGACGGCCGGCCCGGACACCAACGTCGTCGCCAGTGCCGCCACCGGGATGGACACGGCCAGGCCCTGCAGGCCCGCCACCTCGTCCCCGACCGCCTGGGTGAGCATGATGTAGGCGGCCCAGCAGATCGCCGCGCCCAGCGCGGCGGCGATGCCCACCAGATTGAGACTGCCCTGCCACGGGTGGGTCAGCAGCAGCACGCCGGCTGCAGCGAGGCCTGGCCACAGCAGCGCGCGGCGGCCGCGGGCGCGGGCGACGGCCACGCCGAGTGGGCCGAGAAACTCAAGGGCGCTGGCCGTGCCGAGGGGCAGGCGGGCCACGGCCACCATGAACAGCATGGTCATCCCGGCGGTCGCCAGGCCGAGGCAGACCGTGGCCAGCAGAACCGATCGGCGGAAGCGCCAGGGCCGGGGCCGGACGGCGGCCAGCAGGATCACCGCCGCCCAAGCCAGCCGGAGCCAGGCGGCGCCGAGCGGGCCGACTGCACCGAAGAGGTGGACGGACAGCGCCAAGCCGAGCTGGACGCAGCTCATCGAGCCCAGCGCCAGCACGGTGCCGGAACGGGCTGAGGTGCGGGGGGCCGCCGTGATGCTGACCATGACCGCCAGTACACGTCACCGGGATCGTCCGTGTCCACGTGAGTTTGATGGACACATCATTCATCAATCATGAATGATCTGCGCATGGACCCGCGTCGCCTCGAACTGCTGCTTGAGCTATCCCGCCTCGGTTCCATGCGAGAGGTCAGCGAGAGCATGCACGTCACCACCTCCACTGTTTCGCAGCAGATCGCGGTCCTGGCCCAGGAGGCGGGCACCCCCCTGACCGAGCGGCACGGACGGCGGGTGCGGCTGACCCCGGCCGGGCAGCGGCTGGCGGGGCACGCGGTCACGATCCTGGCCGCCATCGAGGCCGCCCGGCTGGACCTTGACCCGGCGGCGGCGCCGGCCGGGATCGTACGGGTGGCGGCGTTCGCCACGGCCGTGCGCGAGTCCGTGCTGCCCGTCGTCCGGCTCCTGGCCGAACGGCATCCCGCCGTGCTGCTTGGCGTCCGTGAGCACGAACCAGATGAGGCGCTCGGCCTGCTGGCTGACGACGCAGTCGACCTGGCCCTGACCTACGACTACAACCTCGCCCCGGCCCGGTTCGACCGCAGCCTGGTCACCCGGCCGCTGGGCCTGCGGCAGTGGGGCCTGGGCACGCCGGCCGCCAGGGGCGGCGTGGCGGGGACTGCGCTCGAGGTCTTCGGCCGGTTCGCCGATCATGACTGGATCGTCAATTCACGCAATAGCGGCGATGAGGAGGTCATCCGCACGGTGGCCTCGCTGGCCGGCTTCCAGCCGCGGATCATGCACCGCGTGGACAGCCTCGAACTGGTGCAGGACATGATACTGGCCGGTCTGGGCGTCGGGCTGCTGCCCGCATGGCGCCCGGTCCGCCGCGGCGTGGTGCTGCGCAGGCTCGACCAGCCGGACGTGACCCAGCGGCCCTTCGCCGTGACCCGGCGGGGCCGCTCCGCCTGGCCGCCGCTGGCCCTGGTGCTCCGGCTGCTCGGGGAGATCTCCGGCTTACCGCGGGTGTCCCCGGGACAGCGTCAGTGATAGAAGTGCCGGACACCGGTGAAGTAGAGGGTGACGCCCGCGGCCTCGGCCGCGGTGACGGTCAGGTGATCGCGGATCGAGCCGCCCGGCTCGGCCACGGCGCGCACCCCGGCCTCGGCCAGGATCTCGAAGCCGTCCGGGAACGGGAAGTACGCGTCGCTGGCGGCCACCGAGCCCGCCGCCCGGTCCCCGGCCCGCAGCACGGCCAGGCGGGCGGAGTCCACCCGGTTGACCTGGCCCATGCCGATGCCGACCGAGGCGCCGCCGGAAGCGAGCAAGATGGCGTTCGACTTGACCGAACGGCACGCCTTCCACGCGAAGGCCAGATCGGCCAGCCGCGCCGGATCGGCCGGCGCCCCGGCCGTCAGCTGCCAGTTCGCCGGATCGTCCCCCGGCTCGGCGACCCGGTCCGCGGACTGCAGGAGCATCCCCCCGGTCACCGGCCGCAGCTCGGTGGCGGCGGTGGCGGCCGGGGGCGCGCACCGCAGCAGGCGGACGTTCTTGCTCGCGGACAGGATGCCCAGCGCGTCGTCGTCGAAGCCGGGCGCGATGACCACCTCGGTGAACACCTCGGCGATCTGCCGGGCCAGCTCCGCGGTCACCGGCCCGTTGGCCGCGATCACGCCGCCGAACGCCGAGACCGGGTCGCAGGCGTGTGCCTTGGCGTGGGCGTCGGCCAGGTCGGCGCCGATGGCGATGCCGCACGGGTTGGAATGCTTGATGATGGCCACGCAGGGCTCGGTGAAATCGTACGCGGCGCGGCGGGCCGCGTCCGCGTCCACGTAGTTGTTGTAGGACATGGCCTTGCCGTGCAGGAGCTCAGCGGCGGCGATGCCGTCCCCGGTCCCGGTCCCGACGTACAGGGCCGCGCGCTGGTGCGGGTTCTCCCCGTAGCGCAGCACATCGGCCCGCCGCCACAAGGCGCCGGTGACAGCGGGCCAGCCGGTGTCGCGGGCCAGCTCGTCGGGCGCGTACGCCGCGGCGAACCAGGACGCCACGGCGATGTCGTACGCGGCCGTACGCGCGAACGCCTCGGCCGCCAGGGCGCGGCGCTGATCCAGGGTGAACCCGCCCTCGCCCAGCGCGGCGAGCACGTCGGCGTACCGGGACGGATCGGTGATGACGGCCACCGAGCCGTGGTTCTTCGCCGCCGCGCGGATCATGGCCGGGCCGCCGATGTCGATCTGCTCGACGCATTGCTCGGGCGAGGCACCGGACGCGACCGTGGCCTCGAATGGGTACAGGTTGGACACGAGGAGCTGGAACGGCTCAATGCCCAGCCCGGCCAGCTCCGCCGCGTGCCTGGGCTCCGCGGTGTCCGCGAGCAGGCCGGCGTGCACCCGGGGGTGCAGGGTCTTGACCCGGCCGTCCAGGCACTCGGGGAAGCCGGTGAGCTGCTCGACGGGCGTGACCGGCACCCCGGCGGCGGCGATCCTGGCCGCCGTGCTGCCGGTGGAGACGATCTCGGCGCCCGCCGCAGACAGTCCGGACGCCAGCTCTTCAAGGCCGGCCTTGTCGTACACGCTGATCAGCGCCCGGCTGATCGGTATCCTGGTCACCCGCCGATCCTCACCTTCCTGCCGTGGACGGACCAGCCCTCGCGGACCATCCGGCCGACCGTGCTGACGAGCAGCGCTCGCTCGGTCACCTTGATCCGCTCGTGCAACGCCGCCTCGTCGTCGTCGTCCGCGACCGGGACCGGTGCCTGGGCGAGGATCGGCCCGGAGTCCACTCCCTCATCGACGACGAAGACGGTGCAGCCGGTGATCTTCACTCCGCGGGCCAGCGCCTCGCGGACGGCGTAGGCCCCGGGAAACGACGGTAGCAGCGCGGGATGGGTGTTCACGCAGCGGCCGCCGAAGGAGCCCAGGAACGGCTGGCCGACCAGCTTCATGAACCCGGCCAGGACGATCAGGTCGGGCTCGTACGCTGCGCAGGCGCGGGTCAGTGCCGCATCCCATTCCTCGCGGGCGGCGAAGTCGGACAGGCGGACGGTGAACGTGGGGATACCGGCCCGGTCGGCCCTGCTCAGCGCCTTGATCGCGCCTCGGTCCGCGCCGACCGCCACCACCTGGGCCCCGTAGTCATCGTCCCGGCATGCGTCGATCAAGGCCTGCAGGTTGGTTCCCTCGCCGGAGACGAGCACCACCAGCCGCGCGGTCATGCCTCACCTTAAGGCACCGGTACGCACGCGCACCCGGCAAGGCAGAATAGATCCCGATGGCCAGATATCAGCCGCCGGGCAGGCGCGGTACCCAGTCGCGAGGGATGCGGCCGGCCCAGCAGCTGCCACCACCCGATCCGGCGCTGCGGCAGCGTGCCCTGGTGGCGCTCACGCTGGGCCTGCTCAGCCTGATCGGGCTGGCCCTGGGGCTCGGCAACCTGCGCCGCGGCATCTTGGTGGCCGTCGTGACCCTGGTCTTCGCCGCGGCGGCGATCTGGCTCGGGGCCGGGGCGAGGCGCCGGGCCCGGCGCGGCGGCACGGGGCGGCCGCGGGGGGCGATCAGCGGGATCGTGCTCGGCGGGTTCGGCCTCGCCTTCAGCGCGTTGTGGCTGCTGATCCTGGCCGTGTTCTGGCCGCAGCTGAGCTCGTACTACAACTGCATGAGCGGCGCGAACACAATAGCCGCTCAGCAGGCCTGCCACGTTCAGCTGAACAATTCGGTCGGCGGCGAGATCAGCGTGCTGAACGGCCAGTAAGTCCTCGTCCGGCTCGACCAGCTCGTCCGGCGCATGCGGGTCGTCCGCCTCGTACGCCTCTTCCGGTTCGTCCGGTTCGTCCGGTTCAGCCCAGGGATTCAGGAAGATCCGGTGGCCGCTCACGTCTTCCCTCTCGTCCACCACGCCGACCAGGATGCCGGGTTCGGCGGCCGCCTGCTCGCCGGGCGCGGGCGGCGGATCTTCTTCGGGCGCCTGCTCGTCTTCGGCCGGGCCGGTCCGGACGGCGCTGCGCCTGACGATCCGGCGCAGGATCAGCCAGTTCGCGGCCGCGGCGGTCAGCGCGGCGGTCACGCCGATCTCCAGCATGGCCACCAGGGCGACCTGCCACCCGGAGGGGCCTACCGCGGCCAGGCGGCCGTCACCGAGCGGGCCGCCGGAGAAGGCCGCCGCCAGGCCGACCAGGGCGCCCGCCGCGGCGCCCGCCACGAAGCCCCACAACGCAGCCGCCTCGGTTGCAGGCGTGGGCACGACCCGGACGGTCACGATGCCGGTGAAGACCCCGGCCAGGTAGGGGACGGCCATGACCAGGATCAGGACCGACCCCGCGGACCGGGTGCCCGACGGCAGCGCGGCCAGCATCGGGAACGCCGGGACCGCGCCGAGCACCGACCCGGTGGGGGCCACGACGGTGCCGGCGCCGACCGCGAAGCCGGGACCGAGCAGGTAGGCGACCGCCCAGATGATCGCGTTCGGGGCGTACGCCACCTGCGCGAGCAGCAGCAGCGCCGCTCCGGCGGGACCGGGCCCCAGCGCGCCGGTCGCCGCCTTGACCTGCGTCAGGTGCACGGCGAGGGATCCGCCGGTGAGCGCCGCGCCGGCCGCGGCCAGCAGGGCCACGCACCCCAGCACGCCCAGCACGATCGATCGCGGCCGGGGGGCCAGCAGGCTGGCCAGCCGTGGCCACGGGGCCAGCCCGCGCAGCGCGCCGAGACCGCCCGCCACGACGGCGAGCAGGAACGACGCGACGACCGCCTGCCAGAGCGACGGCGCCGCCTGCGCCGTCCGGCACGCCACGGCCAGGGCTCCGGCGAGCAGGGTGTACGGCAGGGCCAGGGCGATGGCGGCGTAGCCGGCATGCCGGAGCCGGGTCACCCCTCCGGCGCGCACCACCCACCGTCCGGCCGTGGCGAGCAGCGCACCGGGCAGCAGGACCAGCCCGAGCGGGAGCATGCCGATCCGCCCGGCGCCACGGACCGTGAAGCCGACATGGTGCGCGACCAGCCACAACACGGCGGTGGTGCGCAACACCCCGGCCAGGCCGGTACCGATGCCCACGTGCGGGGCGGTGATCCAGCCGATCGCGGTGATGGTGGTCAGCACGGCCAGGCCGCTGGCCGCCGCCGCGCAGGCGGCGATGCCGCCCGTGACGACCAGCGGCCGGGCGGGCCGGGCCCCGCGCCCGGAACCTGACCCGGAGCCAGTGCCGGAGCCGGAGCCGGCATGCTGCGGCGCGGCCGGGGACTGCGGGTCATCGGGCTCGCGGGCCGGCGGTGCTTCGGCGGAAACACTCACAAACCCGATACTCGCAACCATCCGTGCCCGCCCCAAGCAGGCGCGCCGCCCGCTGACAGGTAAAACGCCGGTCACGGCCCGGCCGCCGGGCCGGGCCGTGACCGGCGGGACGCCGTAGCGACGGGGACGGCGCCTTCGGCGCTAGCTCCGCCGCATGATGTCGCGCATCAGGGCGGCGGTCTCGCTGGGGGTCTTGCCCACGTGGACGCCGGCCTTCTCCAGCGCTTCCTTCTTGGCCTGGGCGGTGCCGGACGAGCCGGAGATGATCGCGCCGGCGTGGCCCATCGTCCGGCCCTCCGGCGCGGTGAAGCCGGCCACGTAACCCACGACGGGCTTGGTCACGTGCTGCTCGATGTAGGCCCCGGCCCGCTCCTCGGCGTCGCCGCCGATCTCGCCGATCATCACGATGGCCTCGGTTTCCGGGTCTTCCTGGAAGGCCTGCAGGCAGTCGATGTGCGTGGTCCCGATGATCGGGTCGCCGCCGATCCCGACCGCGGTGGAGATGCCGATGTCGCGCAGCTCGTACATCATCTGGTAGGTCAGCGTGCCCGACTTGGAGACCAGGCCGATCCGGCCCTCGGTGGTGATGTCGGCCGGGATGATGCCCGCGTTGGACTTCCCGGGCGACGCCACGCCTGGGCAGTTCGGCCCGATGATCCGGGTGTGATTCCCGGCGGCGTTCGCGTAGGCCCAGAACTCCGCGCTGTCATGGACGGGGACGCCCTCGGTGATCACGATGCACAGCGGGATGCGGGCATCGATCGCCTCGATGACCGCGGCCTTGGTCCCGGCGGCCGGCACGAACACCACGGAGACATCGGCCCCGGTGGCCGCCATGGTGTCGGCGACGGTGCCGAAGACCGGCACGTCGGTGCCGTTCAGCTCGATGGTCTGGCCGGCCTTGCGGGGATTGGTGCCGCCGACGACCGTGGTGCCCGCGGCCACCATGCGCGCGCCGTGCCTGCTGCCCTCCGAGCCGGTGATGCCCTGGATCAGGATCCGGTTCTGGGCGGTCAGGAAGATAGCCACCTCATGCTCCCTTCGCGGCCAGGCCGGTGCTGGCCAGTTCCGCGGCCCGCCGGGCCGCGTCATCCATGGTCGCCACCTGCTCGACCACCGGTATGCCGGCCTCGGACAGGATACGCCGGCCTTCGGGGGCCTTGTTCCCGTCCAGCCGCACCACGATCGGGCGGTCCACGCGCTCCCCGCCGGATTCCAGCATGCCGATCGCCGACACGATCCCGTTGGCCACCGCGTCGCAGGCCGTGATCCCGCCGAACACGTTGACCAGGACGGAGCGCACGCTCGGGTCGGACAGCACGATCTCCAGGCCGTTCGTCATCACCTCGGCCGAGGCCCCGCCGCCGATGTCGAGGAAGTTCGCGGGCCGTATCCCGCCGAACTCCGCTCCCGCGTAGGCCACCACGTCGAGGGTGGACATCACCAGGCCGGCACCGTTGCCGATGATGCCGACCTCGCCGTCGAGCTTGACGTAGTTGAGGTGCTTGGCCTGGGCCCGGGCCTCGATCGGGTCGGCGGCACTGATGTCCTCGAACCGCGCGTGCTCCTGGCGGAAGTCGGCGTTGTCGTCCAGCGTGACCTTGCCGTCGACCGCCAGGACGAGCCCGTCATCGGTGAGGGCCAGGGGGTTGACCTCCACCAGCGTGGCGTCTTCGTCGGTGAACATGGCCCACAGCCGCTCGGCCAGCAGCGCGGCACCCTCAGCCGCCTCGGCCGGGATGCGGCCCGCGGCGATGATCTCCGCCGCCTTGCCGTGATCCACCCCCGTCAGCGGTGAGACCGGGATCCTGGCCACGGACTCCGGGGCACTGTGCGCGACCTCCTCGATCTCCATGCCGCCCTGGACCGAGCAGATGGCCAGGAAGGTGCGGTTGGCCCGGTCCAGCAGGAAGGACAGGTAGTACTCCGCGGCGATGTCGACCGCCTGGGCGACGAGCACCCGGTGAACGGTGTGGCCGTTAATGTCCATGCCCAGGATCCGGTCAGCCGTGGCGTACGCCTCATCGGGGCCGTTGGCCAGCTTCACGCCGCCCGCCTTCCCGCGCCCGCCGGTCTTCACCTGCGCCTTCACCACGACCAGCGGATGGCCTTGAGCGGCGAACTCCGCCGCTATCGCACGCGCCTCCTCGGCCGTGCCGGCGACCCGGCCGGGCTGCACGGGGACGCCGTACGCGGCGAACAGTTCCTTCGCCTGATACTCAAACAGGTCCACGCTTACTCTCCACTATTTCCGCTGTTCATGAGCTTTGCCGTCCAATCGGTCACGATTTCGGTAGCTTAACTGGGAGCCTAATGCTCAGCCCCAGCCTCCGTTGGCGGCGCCGGCTTGGGGGCCACTTCGGGCCGGCGCGGGCCGCGGGCTTTGTCGGGGCCGATGCCGCCGAGCATGCTCACCGCGAGGTATGGCCACAGACGCTCTCCCTTGGCTGCGTCCAGCACGGCAAGAACCTGCTCCAGGGATCAGGGGTCATCCGGGCCAGCCTAACGCTCCTGGTCGACAAGCGCTGAGCCAGTCGGCCAAGCGGGGCGCGGCGCACGGTGTCGGCGGGCTTGGCCGAGCGCGGGTCCGGTACTGCCATCGAGCGCAGGATGCCGTCCGCTCGGCCACCGCTGCGGTTTCCTGATCGTGGCCAGGACGCCTAGCCTGAACGTACCGGCAGTTGCTCCCGATCTATGGCAGGTACACGAAGGCTGGACCGTTCGGCAGATGGATGATACGCAGATTCACGAATCCCGGCGCCGCCGCAGAGAGTTCATCCGGACGAATCATCCGGATCGGGGCGGGGACCCGGAGGTGTTCATCGCAGGTCTGTGCGCCTTCCCTGAACGTGGGCCGGACTGCGGGCCGTTGCCTACGGTGGTCATTGTCAGGCGCCGGGCGTGGCTGACCCGGATGGTGATGACGGCGGGGCAGCGGCTGCGCCGTGGCTCCGAATCTCCGCGGGTGCGCTGAACGCTTTGCCGGGCACGTGTCGGCGGGGCAGCTACTGCTCGTCGTAGCCGAGGATGTCGTCGATGGTGACGTTAACTGCGACGCTGCGCAGGCCTACCTGGTCGCGCAGGGTGGCAGTGACTTGCCGCTGGATGTCGCGGGCTACCTCGTGTACCGGGTTCCCGTAGGTCACGGCAACGGCGAGGTCCACGACTGCGGTGCGGCCGAGCACGCCCGCGGCGGCGTGCGGATGACGGTGCCCGAGGGAGGCTTTCTCGGCGAGCGCGGCGACCTTGCCCTGGGTGCTGCGGCCCAGCGCGACGCGGACGCCGGGGACGAGCCGGGCGCTGTCCCGGGCTATGGCCGCCACGATGCGCGCCGCGATCCGGATGGCGCCGATCTCGGTGATCTCCAGCGTGTACCAGATGTCACGGACCAGGGTGCGGATCTGGCGCATGACCGCGGCGGCCAGGCCAGGCGGGGCAGGAACCGGGCGGCCGGCGAGTTCGGTGACCGGGCCCCACAAAAAGGTGAGCTCGCCGATCGCGGCCTGGCAGTGCACGCATTCCAGCTGGTGAGCGTCCCGATCGGCGGCTCGGCCGTCTGCGACCTGCTCCAGCAGCAGGTCGACGTCGGCGCCGCACGCCAGCACAGCCTGGCTTAGCAGCTGCTTAGCACCCTGGCGGTCTGGGCGCGGGTCGTTCACCGGGCCTGTCACCTCCATTCCTGCAGAGTTATCCCCAGAGCGCGCCGCGCGCGGAACAGATGGCTGCGGACTGCCGGTTCGGTGCTGTCGGTCACCGACGCTACTTCAGCGTAGGACAGTCCCTCGAAATGGTGAAGGACAATCACGACCCGCTGGGCAAAGGGCAGCGCGGCCAGCGCGTCGGTGACCGCATCGACGGCGAGGTTCCGCTCGGCTTGCATGGCGGTCTCTTCGGCCGGGTCGGTGATGTCGCGGAGGAGATCCAGTGAGCTGGCGGCCCGGCCTCGGCTGAGTTTGTTCAGTGCCCGGCGGGTCACGATCTGGTACAGCCAGGTGGAAAACGACGACCCGGCCCGGAACCTGGCCAGGTTCTCCCACGCTGCTATCAGGGCGTCCTGGGCTACGTCTTGGGCGTCGTGGTGATTGCCGACGAGCCGCAGGGCCACCCGGTAGGCCATCGGGGAGTGCCGCTCGACCAGGAGCTCGTAGGCGTCGACGTAGCCTTCCTGCGCGCGGGCGACGAGGTAGGCGTCTGCCACTGCGGGCTCGGCCACCCGCGCCGCTGCCGCCAATTCGTCACCCCCTTGCCCGTGGCCGGATGCCACGGCCCGCCCTCGTGTACCCCGGCAGTGTTGAGGCATGCCGGCCGGGAGAAACCGGGTGGAATGCGGAAAATTGCTGCGAGGATTCCCGCGGGACGGTGTCTAACCAGTTACGGGCGGGAAGACGTGCCGGTCCGCAGCTTTGCCAACCGATCACCCGAGGAGCATGCCTGATGAGCCAGCCCGCCACCCCTGATACCAGAGAGGCCCCGGACACTCTGACCGCGGCCACGACCTCCAGCCCGGCGACCCGGGACCGGCTGGTCACCGAGGAAGGGCAGATCACCGTCGCCGAGAGCGTGGTGCAGAAGATCGCCGGTAAGGCCTGCCGGGAAATCGCCGGGGTGCATGCGATGGGCGCCAGCGGGGCCCGCGCGTTCGGCTCGATCCGCGAGCGCATCCCCGGCAGTACCGGCCCGAACGTCGCCCAGGGTGTCGGGGTTGAGGTTGGCGAGAAAGAAGCCGCGATCGACCTGGACATCGTGGTCGAGTACGGCGTGTCCATCGCCGAGCTGGGCCGCAGCATCCAGCGCAACGTCAAGCAGAGCGTGGAGCGGATGACCGGCCTGCGCGTGGTCGAGGTCAACATCGTTGTCGACGACGTCTACCTCCCGGTCGACGGCGACCAGGACGACAGCCAATCCCGCGTGGCATGACCGTGCCGCTGACCGGCCCGGCGGCCGCCTCTGCGGTGATCGACGGCATCGACGTCGACGCTGTCGCGGCGGCGGTCCAGCGCTGCGCAGGCGTCGCCGCGCTGGACGGCGGCCAGTTCGGCGAGGTCACCACCTACCTGCCCGGCCGGAAGATCCCCGGCGTGGTGGTTAGCGACGGCCGGATCACGGTTCAGGTCCGGTCCCGGTGGGGGGTCCCGGCGCCTGACCTGGCTGCCCTGATCACCACGGTGGTGGCGTCGGTGACCGGGCCCCGGCCGGTCGATGTGGTGATCGCCGACGTCGATGACCCTCCGGCCGCGCCTGCACTCCGGCGGCCGGCCGGGGCTGGGCCGCCCGGTCCGGTCCCGGACCTGCCGCCGGCCTGAATACCGGGCCTCCCGTCTGCTGCCCTATCTGGATGTGAGCGATGAACCGTACCGCACTTGCCACCATCACCGGCCTGATCCTGGGCCTGGCGCTGGTGTTCGGCAATTTCGGCGACATGCTGATCGTGGCCCTGTTCGGCGCGATCGGCTACGGCGCCGCCAAGGTCGTCGCCGGTGACCTTGACGCGCAGGGATGGCTATCCCGCGCCCGCCGGGACAGATGAGCGCCATCACCCAGGCCGAAGCGGCGCCACTGGCGGGCCGCTCCGAGCTTGGCCGGATCAGCGTCGCCGACGGCGTAGTCACCAAGATCGCCGCCCAGGCCGCGGCCGAGAGCCCCGACGCGGGAGCGGCAGTCGTGCGGATGCTAGGCCGCGCCGTGCCCGGTGCGGGCCGCCTCGGCATACGTGACACGAACCTTGACGCGCTGCCCAAGACCTCCGTCGAGGTCGACGGCTCCAAGGCGTTCGTGACGTTGGAGATCGCCGTCCGCTGGCCCGCATCGGTGGCCCAGGTCACCGAGCAGGTCCGCCGCCGGGTCCGGGACCGGGTCCGGGACCTGGCTGGGCTGCAGGTCGATGAAGTGCACATCATCGTGGCCGACCTGGCCACCGACATCACCCTGCCGCCTCGTGTCCGGTAAGGGAGGAACCACATGCGCGTGCTGAACCGGCCGCTGGGCTTCATCCTCGCCGCCGCGCTGCTCGCCGGCTGCGTCGTGGTCATCGCCGAGGTCATCGGCTCGGCCGTACACCACAGCCCGCTCTTGGTGCACTGGACCACGTGGGAGGACTGGGCCCGGACAACTCGGTGGGACGCCCTCGTGGTCCGGATCTGGTCGGCCATCTTGATCGTCATCGGCGCCGTGATCCTGGTTTTCGAGCTCAAACCCCCCCGCACCGCCCGGCTGCCACTGCACGCCGACCATGAGGCCACCGACCCAGCGGTGACCCGCCACGGCCTGAGCAGAATGCTGCGAGCGGCCGCCATATCAGTCGACGGGATCTCCAGCGCCACCGTCACGGTCCGCCGCCGCCGGGCCCGCATCACAGCGGCATCGGCCGCCCACAGCCGGGACGCCGCCACCACACTGACCGAACCCGTTACCCAGGCGCTTGACACCTGCCTGGACAGCCTGAACCTCCGTCACCCGCCGCGCCTGACCGTGCACGTCGTCACCAGGAGCCGCTGATGCACGCCGACCGCACCAACCGCATCGCCCTGGCCCTGCTCGGCCTGCTCCTCCTCATCGCGGGAGCGGCAGGCATCACCGCCTCGGCCGGCGTGGACGGCGCGGCCTTCTCCCGGCGCATCCTGTTCGCCAACCCCGCCAGCACCTACATCGGCCACCACGGGGGCTGGCTATGGCCCGCCGTCGCAGCAGCCTGCCTGCTGCTCGCCCTGGCCTGCCTGCGCTGGCTCCTGGCCCTGCTGGTCTCCACCGACCGGGCCCGCGACCTCACCGTCCCCGGCCCCGCGGACCATGGCACCACCACCTTGCAGCCCGCAGCCCTAACCGGCGCCCTGTGCAGGGAAATCGGCACCTACCACGGCGTCGAGACCGCCCGCGGCCGGGTCATCGGAGACGGCCGCGACCCGCAGATCGTGCTTACCGTTATCACCGCCCCGTCCGCCGACCTGCACGCACTGCACCGCCGCATCGAAACCGAAGCCCTCGCCCACGCCAGGCAGGCCCTCAGCAATCCCGCCCTCCCCATCCAGCTCGACCTCATCTAGCACACCCGCCGACCGGAGGCCCCCACCACTGGTGGACCGGCAGCTGCGCATGCGCGATGGCCAAGTCCAAGCTAGGGAAGACCTCCGAGACCGGGCGAAGACCAGTATGGCTGTGTGCGGCGCCGCGACCCGGCCAAAGGTCTCATCGCGCAGTCATCGAGAAATCCCTGCAGCGGGCCGATGAGCCGATCAGAAAAATAAGCAGGTACCAACCTGGCCAGTTGTATTCGCTTTGACCTCCAGGCAGGCCCTGACCTCTGCTGCGGGCGGGCAGGTCGAACGCGACCGTGGCGCGGGTACCGCGAGCGCCAGACAGAATCCGCATCCGGTCGGCCACCCGCCGAACGAGCCACAGGCCGTGGCCGGCCCTGCTAGGCAACCGCTGCTCTGAGGTCTGGCCGGAGGCATCCGCGGCATCGCCAGCCTCGCTGCTGCTCACGTGATCTGGCAGGTCAGGCGGATGCACGGACGCCAGCGGTTCGCCATCCTCAACCTGGCAGTGCAGTGCCCCGGCGAGCTTCCATATACGCAGCCGTCCTGCGCCCGCGCCATGACTAACCGCGTTCGCGGCCAGCTCGTGAACAGCCAGGACGACGTCCTGGGCTCGGGCCTCGGGCAGGCCTGCCGCACAGGCTTGAGCCTTTACTCCTGCTCGCAGTGCGTCGAGCGTACCGGGATCGAACGCCAGGTCCAGGACCGGGACGCCTGGTTCGCCTGCCGGGTGGTCATCGGCCATGCGGTCGCCTCCCCACCGGTTCCAGTTCGGTCAGACCGGTTACGTGTGCCGCACCGCATTCGGCTCCGTAATCCAGCTGCCTCAGGCCGCGCTATCGACGCAGCCCTCTACCTGCTCTCTACCTGCAGCACGTCCCAGCAAACCGGTTCCGGCGCGTAACTGCGACAGGGCCGGACCAGCGTCCGCGGCAGGCTTGCGGCGGGCTAATTGACGGCCGCTAAGGAACTAGGCTGGCCTGGCAGCGTGATTGCGCTGGCGATGCAGGGTGAGGGAAATGAAGCTGCGATGAGTCAGGCCGGCTACCCCGAGGCGCTTCGTCTCCTGCGCCAGGGTGCCGGCGGTGACCTTCAGCACGTGCTCGCCGCCGCATGTGAGCCGCTACCAGCCTGGGATCCCGTGATCTACCTGGCCGACTTCGCCAACCTGGTCCTAGTCCCGCTGGCCGAGGGCATCGCCGAGGAAGAGGTAGGGACGACGATGCCGGGCCGGGCGTTTACCACCGGCAAGCCGGTCAGCAGTGAGCGGGACGGCTCGGTCCGCGTGTGGGTACCCGTGGTCGAGCAGACCACCCGGACGGGGGTGCTGGCCATCACGGTCCCCGAAGCAAGTCCGGACCTACTGGCCCAGGCTGACCTGCTCGGCGTGTTCGCCGGCCTGGTCACCGCCGCGGCCACCCGGATCAGCGACATACCGTACCTGCGGCGGCGCGGCCGGGTCATGTCGCTGCCGGCGGGCATGCAATGGGACCTGCTGCCACCGCTGAGCACCCGCACGTCACAGGCCCTGATCGCGGGGGCCCTCGAACCCGCCTACGATATCGCCGGCGACACATTCGATTACGCCATCAATGACGGCGAGTTGCAGTTTGCGATCTTCGACGCCATGGGTCATGGCCTCGATTCCATGCTGCTGACCAGCCTGGCCATCGGATCGTACCGGCACGCACGCCGGCAGGGGACATCGGTTCCGGGGATTCATACCGCCATCGATCAGGCGCTGGCCAACCGCTATGATGACCTTTCCTTCGCCACGGGGATCATCGCCCGGCTGGACACCGCTTCGGGGCGGATGGAATGGTCTTGTGCCGGGCACCCGCCGCCGCTGCTGCTGCGCGGACGCAAGGTGGTCGCCGAACTCAGCTGCAACTCAGTGCTGCCGTTCGGGCTCGGCGACCAGGTTCCCCAGCTCGGCCGCCAGGAACTGGAGCCGGAAGACGCCGTCGTGTTGTACACCGACGGTGTGACCGAGGCCCGCACCGCGGACGGGCAGCTGTTCGGGCTGGACAGGCTCACCGACCTTCTCGAACGGGAAGCCGCCAGCGGTCAGCCAGCTGAAGAACTGCTGCGGCGACTAGTGGCCGCGGTACTCGACCACCAAGCCGGCGGCCTGCGCGATGACGCCACGCTGCTGCTAGTGCAATGGACGGGCCCATGATGGCACCTGCGGTGGTGAGAGCGAGACGTCGACCTCGCTGGATTATCTAGGCGGCGATCTCATCGGACGCGCCGATCGGGCCTGGCCACGACCCCGGATGTGATGCCGGGAGCGTCGAAGGCCGCCTTCAGCGCCGCCACGGTGCGGCTAAGTGACGCAGGCGCCCGAGGCGGTCCCGGGCCTGCGCCTGGTCGGCACCGCGCCCGGCAAGGCCGCCATCCTCTCGTTCGTGCTGGACGGTACCGCCCGGAAGACGGGCAGAGGATGCGGCGCCGTCAGGACGTCGACTGAGCTCATGGGCGCGGGCCTGGCCGGCGTGGCGGCAGGGGCCAGTCCGGGTGGCTCGGGCCGCTGGTCAGCCGGCCCCCGGCGTGGTGGCCCGGGACCGGGCTGATCAGCGGCCGGCCCCCGGCGGCGGATCGCCGGCCACGGCGCTGCGGGCGCTCCCCGGCTCGCCCGCGCCGGCCCAGCGCGACCACCACACCCCACACGACGAGGCAAGCCAGGACCAGCCCGACGACGGCGATGTCCATCAGGCGCACATCCGGCACGTGCCGCCGGCCAAGCCGCACGGGCAGCCGGGCCGGGTCTCCTCGCCGAGACGATAGCCCTCGGGCAGCCGAAGGCTCGTGCAGGTCAGGTAGTGCGTGCCGACCGCTCCGCAGTGGGTGCACAGCTGCGCTCGCTGCGGGACAGCCCGCGCCGATGCGCTCTGGCCGCCGTCCTGCGGCGGCGCGGGGGGCGGAATCCGGTACGCGCCGGGGGCCGGGATCATGGCTCGCTCCCGCGCACGCAGCCGGTTCCGGCGGGAAATACCGCGCGGTAGCCGGTCAGCTCGCCGCCGTGCCAGGACGCGCTCCGCAGCAGTTCCTCGACGTCAGCGCGACGGTACCGGGGCCGCCCGGCCTCGTTGCGGACCTCGGGCAGCCGCCCGCGCCGCGCCCAGCTGGCCACCGCCGCCGACGTCACCCGGAACAGGCTGGCCACCTCGCGGCGGGTCATCATATCCGCATCCGCGTGGAGCTCGGCGGGACTGGCCGGGGGCATCACATTCATCGCGTTTTCCCTCGCAGGTCCGGGCGGAACGGGATTGGTTGCCGATTGCATGAGAAAGTGTTCTGCAAGTTGCACGGGGAGACATCGGTCAGCTGACGGATCTTTACTCGCCGCGCGCGCAGGGGCACACCAGGGTCTCCCGGCCGGCGGAACCTAGTACCGGTATCAATGTCCTCAGTACCATCGATAGGGCACGCGGCGTCCATCGGCGAAGTTAGGTGAGCCGTCAATGACCAAGCCATCGGCGAGAGAACGGCTCGCGCAAGCCGCGTTCACGCTGTTCGACGAGCGCGGGTACGAGCAGACCACCGTCGATGACATCACCGAACGGGCCGGCCTGGGGCGCACCACGTTCTTCCGGCACTACCGTTCCAAGGAAGACGTCATCTTCCCCGACCACGACCTGATGCTCGGGCAGGTGCGGGATCGCCTGGCCTCATCGAGCCAGCGCACCGCCGTGGCGGCGGTCTCGGACGCGATCCGGCTGGTGCTGCTGCATTACCTGGGCGAAGGCGACCTCGCGCGCCGTCGTTACGCGCTGACCAGCACCGTGCCGGCCCTGCGCGACCGGGAGATCACCAGCGTCGCCCACTACCAGCGCCTGTTCCGCGAGTTCATCGCCGACTGGATGAGCGAGTCCGGCGAGCAGGCCTCACTGCGGGCCGAGCTGATGGCCGCCGCCGTGGTGGCCGCCCACAACCATGTGCTGCGCCGCTGGCTCCGCGGCGAATCCACCGACCCGGTCCGCGAGGTCGATGACGCGCTGAACCAGGTGATGGGGCTCTTCGCCGGGCCCGCCGCCGGGCCCGGCGGCTATGGCACCACCGTCGTCGCGTTCCGGACCGGCCAGGATCTCGAGACGGTACTCCCCGCGCTGCGGGGCCTCATCGAAGGTCAGATAGGGGGCTGAGGCCCCCTATCTGACCGGTCGGCTGAACCTGCGGCGGGATTTCGGGGTTTCGGGGTTTCGTGGTTCGGGGGTTTCGTCAGGGCAGGTGGCGCTCGTCCACGCCGGTGTAGGCGGCCAGCGGCCGGATGAGGCTGTTCGCGCCGAGCTGCTCGATGATGTGCGCGGTCCAGCCCGGGATCCGGGCGGCGGCGAAGATCGGGGTGAAGGTGGGCGTGTCGAACCCGATCAGGTGGTAGGCCGGGCCAGCCGGGTAGTCGAGGTTCGGGTGCAGGCCCTTGGCGTCGTACATGCCCTTGGCCAGGACCTCGTAGATATCCAGCAGGTTCTGCCCGCCGCGGACGGCGGCGATCTGCTCCAGCGCCTTGCGCATGGTGGGCACGCGGGAGTCACCGCTCTTGTAGACCCGGTGGCCGAAGCCCATGATCGTCCGCTTCTGGGCCAGGGCGTCGGCCAGCCACGACGCGGCGTTGTCCGGGATGGCGATCTCCTCCATCACGTACATCACGGCCTCGTTGGCGCCGCCGTGCAGCGGCCCCTTGAGCGCGCCGATCGCGGCGGTGACCGCGCTGTAGAGGTCAGACAGCGTGGAGGCGACGACGCGGGCGGTGAAGGTGGACGCGTTGAAGCTGTGCTCGGCGTACAGGATCAGTGACGCCTCCCAGGCGGACAGGATCTCCGGCTCGGGCACCTCGCCGAACGTCATGTACAGGAAGTTCGCGGCGTACCCCAGGTCGTCGCGGGGCGGTATCGCCCCCAGCCCGTGGCGGCGCCGCTGGTCCAGGGCGACCACCGTGGGGAACGTGGCGAACAGCCGCAGGGACTTGGCCAGCAGCGAGGCCGGGGAGTTGTCGTTCTCGGCCGGGTCGTTCGCGCCCAGCAGGCTGGCCGCGGTGCGCAGGGTGTCCATCGGGTGGGCGGTGGTCGGCAGGCCGGCCAGGATGGCGGCGGTCTGCGGATCCAGGGCCCGCTGCGCGCGCTCGGCCTGGTTCTGGGCGGCCAGCTGGTCCGGGGTCGGCAGCTCGCCGTGCCACAGCAGGTAGGCCACCTCCTCGAAGCTGCACCGGGCGGCCAGCTCCTGGACCGGGTAGCCGCGGTAAGTCAGCGAGTTGGTCGCGGGGTTGACCATGGAGATGGCCGTGGTGTCGGCGTATACGCCGTCCAGGCCCTTGTGGACCTCCGCATCCGTGGCGGGCATCGGTGCCTCCCTTAGAGGTTGAAGTTGAAGACGGATGTGTCGAACTCGTTGTAAGCCTCGTAGTCGAGCAGGTCGTACAGGTCCCGCCGGTGCTGCATCCGGTCCAGCAGGCCTTCCTGCGTGCCGCGGTCGGCGATCTCGGCCAGGCCCGCGTCGGCCGCGTGCATGGCCAGCCGCAGCAAGGTGACCGGGTAGATGACGACGTTGACGCCGAGGTTGGCCAGCGTCTTGGCGTCCAGCAGCTTGCTCTTGCCGAACTCGGTCATGTTGGCCAGGATCGGGACATCGATGGCCGCGCGGAAACGCTCGAAGTCCGCCTCGTCGGCCATCGCCTCGGGGAAGATCAGGTCGGCGCCGGCGTCGGCGTAGGCCTTGGCCCGGTCGATCGCGTCGGCGATCCCGTACACCGCGGCGGCGTCGGTGCGGGCGGCGATGACGAAGCCCGGGTCGCGGCGGGCGGCGACGGCGGCCTTGATCCGCCGGACGGCGACCTGCGCGTCGACCACGTCCTTGCCGTCCAGGTGCCCGCAGCGCTTGGGGTTGACCTGGTCCTCGATGTGCAGCCCGGCCGCCCCGGCGTCTTCGAGCAGCTGCACGGTGCGCGCGGCGTTCATCGGCTCGCCGAACCCGGTGTCCGCGTCGACCAGCGCGGGCAAGGGCGTGACCCGGGCGATCTGCTGAGCCCGGCCGGCCACCTCGGTCGCGGTGGTCAGCCCGATGTCCGGCAGCCCGAGCTCGGCGGAAACCACCGCGCCGGAGACGTACACGCCGTCGAAGTGGTGCCGGGTGATGAGGATCGCGGACAGCGGGTTGAACGCTCCGGGGAACCGCAGCAGCGTCCCGGACGCCAGCCCGGCCCGGAACGCGGCCCGCTTGTCCGCCGCGGGGGTGGTGTCGTGCAGCATCAGAAGATCCCCCTGGTGGCCGGCTGCTGCGCCGGCCTCGGCGAGGCCGGGCAGGGCCAGGCCGGCCAGCTCGGTCGCGTCCAGCTCCGGCAGCCGCGACGCCAGGTCGAGGAACCGGTCCTGGGCGGCCGGGTCGATCAGGCCCTCGGCCAGGGTGCGGAACTTGGCCACGTACTGCTCGCGGGCGAATGGGCGCGCGCCCGCGGGATGAGCGTCCGCCACCGCGATCTCATCCGTGCTCGTGGTGCCGTCGGTCAAGGTGACCTCCACCCGGCCGCCGAACGCCCGCTTGGCCGGGTCGGGATCGTGGTAACGCCGGGTCCACTCGGGGTCCTCGGCCGTGCTGATCTTGCGCCACAGCTCGACCGTGTCCGGCCTGCTGGCGCGCTCGGGCGCGTAGGAGCGGACGTGATGCCAGCTGCCGTCCTGCAGGGCGACCGCGAAGATATACGGCAGCGAGTGATCCAGGGTCTCCCGGCTGGCGCCGGGGTCGTACTTCTGCGGGTCGCCGGACCCGGAGCCGATCACGTTGTGGGTGTGATGGCTGGTGTGGATCACGATCTTGGCGATGCGGGAGGTGTCCGGGTAGCGCGGGTGCAGCCGGCGGGCCAGGTCGATCAGCGCCTGGGCCTGGTACTCCGCGGAGTGCTCCTTGGTGTAGGTCTCCAGGATGGCCCGTTTCGGCTCGCCGGGCGCCGGCAGCGGGACGGTGTACACCGCCTCGGGCCCGCTGAGCAGCCAGGCGATGACCCCGTCCTCGCCCTCGTAGATAGGGCTCGGCGAGCCCTGGCCGCGCATGGCCCGGTCGACGGCCTCGATGGCGGTCTTGCCGGCGAACGCCGGGGCGTAGGCCTTCCAGCTGGAGATCTCGCCCTTGCGGGACTGGCGGGTCTGGGTGGTGCAGTGCAGCGCCTGCCCGATGGCCTGGTACACCACGTCGGTGTCCAGGCCGAGCAGCGTGCCGAGGCCAGCCGCGACCGACGGGCCGAGGTGCGCGATGTGGTCGATCCGGTGCTCGTGCAGGCAGATTCCCTTGACCAGGTCGACCTGCACCTCGTAGCCGGTCGCGATGGCGCGCACCAGCTCACCGCCGGTGCGGCCGGTGTGCTGGGCCACCGCCAGCAGCGGCAGGATGTTGTCCCCGGGGTGGGAGTAGTCGGCGGCCAGGAACGTGTCGTGGAAGTCCAGCTCGCGGACGGCCACGCCGTTGGCCCAGGCGGCCCACTCCGGCGAGATCCGCACCTGCGGCTCGGCGCCCCACACGGCGGCCCCGGGAGAGGCCGGATGGCGCAGGGACTGCTCCCGGGCGGCCCGCACGGGCTCGCGGGCCAGCGACGCGGCCGCCACCGCGGCGTCGTCGATCACCCGGTTGATCACCATCTCGGTGACGTCGGCGGGGACGCCCACCGGGTCGGTGGCCACCGCCGCGAGTTTCCAGGCCAGCTGATCCGGCCGGGCCAGCCCGGCCGCGGACGGATACGTGCGTACCTCGTGCTCGATCATTTCCGCCCGCCGCAGGCCACGATCGGCGCCGGCACCCGCTTGGCGCAGGCCGCGATGTTCATACCGAAGCCAACCTCTCTGTAGACGTAACGGTGCCAGCGTGCCGTGCGGCCGGCCAGCGCCGCGCACGGCTTTGTATAGCTGGCCTGGCTGGTCACGGCGCCCTCACATCGGCCCTGGCCGCCCTGGGAGCATCGGCTGGTACCGATCGTGAGTGAACGGGAACCGGCCGCGCCCGCCCGGCGCGGCCGCGGGATCAGGCCGTGCCGCGCGGCGATGCCATAGACCGCCTGCGCAGGCAGGACCGATTCGCTGCGAGCCGCGTCGCCCACGCAACCATCCAATTGGTATCCGATACCGTAATAAAGGTACTGAGTGCTGCCGTCGGCTGCAAGGGGCAGCGGCCGCGAGGCCGGGAAGACCGGGTACGGGCCCCCCTCAGGCCTGGCTTTCCGCGGCTTCGTGGCCCAGCTCGGCCCGGACCCAGGCGACGATGTCACTGGTGGACGCCCCGGGGGTGAAGATCCTGGCCACGCCCATCCGGCGCAGCTCACCGATGTCGTCGTCGGGGATGATCCCGCCGCCGAACACCACGATGTCCCCGGCTCCCCGCTCGGCCAGCAGCTCGATGACCCGGCCGAACAGCGTCATGTGCGCGCCGGAGAGGATGGACAGGCCGACCGCGTCCACGTCCTCCTGGATCGCGGCGGACACGATCTGCTCCGGCGTCTGGTGCAGCCCGGTGTAGATGACCTCCACCCCGGCGTCGCGCAGCGCGCGGGCCACGACCTTGGCCCCGCGGTCATGGCCATCGAGCCCGACCTTCGCGACGATCACCCGGATCTTGCCCATACCTCAAGCGTAACGGGGCGATGCTGGCGCTCAGTCCACGCAGGGAATGCCGTTCTGGGCGGTGACCACGCCACCCTGCAGCGCCGCTGGACGGGATGGGCGTCACCGAGGTGGAGGCCGACGGCGACGCCGACGGCGACGCCGTGGCGGCACTGGCGGGCAGGGTGGCGTCCGCGCCGAGCAGGACCTCGACGTGGCCGGCCGCCACCGTCGAGCTCGCGGCGGCGGTCACGTTGAACAGCGACGCGATCTTGCCGGCGCCCGCCGACGCGCCCGTCCCGTAGAGGACCTCGGTAGTGGTCAGCGGGCTGGTATTGCCGATCTGCCCCGGCCTTATACCCGTCTTTGACCAGGACGGCCGAGACCTGCCCGGCCAGGCCCGGGGTGTTGCCGCCGTTGTAGACGTCCGCCGTGACCGTGCTGTTGGCCGCCGCGGGCGTGGCCGAGGCGCTCGGCGACGCCGGGGCGGTCGGCGAGGGATAGAACGTCTGGTGCACGATCTGCTGGATGTAGGCGGGGTTGATGACGTTGGCGTCCTGGCCGTCGATCGTCTCGTAGCCGACGATCGGCAGCGTCCGGAAGGTCAGGTCGCCGCTGGTCAGGCTGCGCATCTGGGCGGCGAAGTCGAGCAGGTTCCAGCCGGCGTCGGTGATGAGGTACTGCTGGGCCACCGACAGCAGGGCCTGGATCTTGGTCAGGTCGTCGAGCGCGCCGTCGGAGCGCAGCTGCTGGAGCACCGAGTCGATGGCCGCCTGCTGCCGGTGGGTGCGGTCCAGGTCGCCGTTGGGCAGGCCGTCGCGCTGGCGGACGAAGGCCAGCGCCATCTTGGCGTTCAGGTGCTGGTCGCCGGCGCGGGCGGCGGAGAAGCCGGAGTTGGTGTCGTACGGCACCGGGTGGTTGAGGCAGACCTCGATGCCCCCCATGACCTTGGCCAGTTCGTAGAACCCGTCGAGGTTGAGCTCGGCGAAGTGGTCGACGTGCACGCCGGTGACCTGCTCCACCGTGTCTACCGCGGCCGTGCGGCCGGCCTCGTTGCCCTCGAAGGCGATCTGGTTCTGGCTCATGGTCGGGTCCTGCTGCCGGAGCTGGGTTTCCTCGGCCGCCAGGGCCAGGCCGTAAGCCTGGTCGATCTTGCCCTGGGTCTGCCCGTCGTAGGCGGTGGGGAAGGTGACCCAGTCGTCGCGCGGAATCGAGAAGCCCACCGCCTTCCCGCCGCCCGCCGGGATATGGATCAGGATCAGCGTGTTCGTGTCGTTGCCGCCGCAGCCGGCCGCGACCTCCTGCGCGTTGCAGGCGTGCAGGGCCTGAAGGACGGCGGGCGGCAGGATGTTGCCGTTCCAGTCAGTGCGGCTCTCCAGGCCCATCAGCAGGATGTTCTGCGCGCCGATGGACGGGCCGCTCACGATCGCGTGCGACCCGCCGATGTCGCTGACGTCCTTGACCACGAAGTAGGAGAACCCGCTTATGGCCAGCACGAGCGACGCGGCGACACAGCACAGGACATATCCAGCCTTCCCGGCCGCGCCCCACAGGGGGGCCGGCGAGCCTGTCCTGTTCATCGCGTTCTGCCTCAGCTGTCCAGGGCGTATCGTCGACCGTCGGAGGAAGCCTACCCTCACGGCCCCGTTACCTTCGCGCAACGGCTAACATCCAAAGCAAGCTATGAGCTACCCACCATGGCGCGATAACGGCCCGAACAGGCCATATGGCGGCGATCGCGGAGCCGGGCAGCGCGACCGCGACACGCGGGCGCCGGTCGGCGATCCCAGTGTGCCCCGGCGCGATCCCCGCGACGGGACGGGGCCGGGCACCGGGGCGGGGCCCACCGGGCCGAGGCGCACCGTGGCGGGGCCAGGCCCCGGGGTGGGGCCCGCCGGGGCGGGGCCGGGCACCGGCGGGGGCGACCAGCGGGGGCCCGCTCCCCGGTTTCCCGGCGCGGACGCCGCGCGTAAGAGGCCGGCCGCGAAGAGCCGGCGGCGACGTCGCCGCGGGCCGCTGAGCCGGATCGGGCAGGGCGCGCTGCGCGGGGGGCTCGGGGTCTGCGTCATCATCGCCAGCGCGGCGCTCGGCGCCGCGGCCACCATCGCGACCCGGAGCCAGCCCGGCCTGGCGCTGGGCCTGTTCGTGCTGGCCGGCACCGTCACCGCGGCGCTGACCGTCGAGCCGCGGGCCGGGCGGCTGATCTTCCCGGTGCCGGCCCTCTCTTACCTGGTCGCCGCGCTGGTGGCCGGGGGCATGTACAACCGGTCCGCGGACAACACCGAGCTCGCGGTCGGCGCGGCCCAGTGGATCGCCAACGGGTTCTTCGTCATGGTGCTGGCCACCCTGCTCGCCATCGCGCTGACCACCGTGCGCTGGTTCCTGTGGCGCCGCGCCGGGCGGGTCCCGCTCGCGGCGGACTGGCCGGCCGAGGCCAGGACCGCGGGCCCGCCGCAGCCCGGGCCACCCGGGGCCGGCGGCTGGGGCGAGCCCAGATCGCCGGGCGGGCGGCCGCCCCAGGGCCCGCCGCCCCAGGGCCCGGCGGGAATGGGCCCGACGGGAATTGGACCGGCGGGAATGGGCCCGGCTGGAACCTGGGGGCGGGATCAGCGTCCCGGCCCCGGCTGGCCGGAGCGGCCGCCGCAGGGTCCGGGCCGGACCTCGCCGCAGCAGCCCTGGGTCTTAGCCGCAGCAGCCCAGGGTCTTACAGCTTCTCCAGCGGGGCATAACGCAGCACCAGGTGCTTGACCCCGTAATCGGCGCCGAAGTCGATCTTGGCCTCGGCCTGATCGCCGTAGCCGTCGGTCGACACCACGGTGCCGAGCCCGAACTTGTCGTGCGTAACCATGTCTCCCGGGGACAGCGCCGGCACCGGGCGGTTGCCCGGGGACCGGGCCCCCGGCATCCGCGCCATCCGCTCCTGCGCGGGCGTGACCGCCGACATCGCCGCCGCCTGGTCGCGGCGCCATTCGATCAGGTCCGCCGGGATCTCGGCGAGGAACCTGGACTGCTTGTGGAACGCCGGGCGCCCCCACCAGTTCCTGGCCACGGCCCGGGTCAGGTACAGCCGCTGCATGGCCCGGGTGATGCCGACATAAGCCAGCCTGCGTTCCTCCTCCAGTTCCTTCGCGTTGGTCAGCGACCGCTGGTGCGGGAACACCTCTTCCTCGAGCCCGGTGAGGAACACCACGGGGAACTCCAGGCCCTTGGCCGTGTGCAGTGTCATCATGGTGACCAGGCCGCCGTGTTCCTCCCCGTCCGGAATCTGGTCGGCGTCGGCGACCAGGGACACCTGCTCGAGGAAGTCGGCCAGGGCACCGTCGACGCGGGACCCGTCGAACTCGCGGGCGACCGACACCAGCTCCTCCAGGTTCTCCACCCGGCTGGCGTCCTGCAGGTCTGAGGAGGACTCCAGGGCCTCGACGTAGCCCGTCCGGTCGAGCACGGCCTCGGCGACTTCAGCGACGGGAGCGGTCTCGGCCAGGTCCCGCAAGCCGCCGATCAGCGCGTTGAAACCCGCGATCGCCGCGGCCGACCGGGCCGCGAGGCCTGGCACGTCAGCCGAGCGGGCCAGTGCCTGGGCGAAGGTGATGCGCTCCCGCTGGGCGTAGGCGGCCACGTACTCCTCGGCCCGGTCGCCGATGCCGCGCTTGGGGGTGTTCAGGACCCGCCGCAGCGACACCTCGTCCGCCGGGTTGGCGATCAGCCGCAGGTAGGCCAGCAGGTCGCGCACCTCGCGGCGCTCGTAGAACCGGACCCCGCCGACCACCCGGTAGGGCAGCCCCACCCGGATGAACACCTCCTCGAACACGCGGGACTGCGCGTTCGTCCGGTAGAACACCGCGACCTGGCCCGGCGTGGCCAGGCCCGCGTCGGCGAGCCGGTCCACCTCCTCGGCCACGAACGCGGCCTCATCGTGCTCGTTGTCGGCCACGTAGCCGACGATCGGCGGCCCCGCGCCCGCCTCCGACCACAGGTTCTTGGGCTTGCGTCCCGTATTCAGCGAGACCACCGCGTTGGCGGCGGTCAGGATGTTCTGGGTGGAGCGGTAGTTCTGCTCCAGCAGGATGACGGTGGCGTCCGGGTAGTCCTGCTCGAACTCCACGATGTTGCGGATGGTCGCGCCGCGGAAGGCGTAGATGGACTGGTCCGCGTCGCCGACCACGCAAAGTTCAGAGGGCGGGAGGGGGTCCGCGGGGCTGTCGGCAGAGTCCGTTCGGCCGGAAAAAAGGGGTGCACCACCCGAGACAAGTTCCCTGACCAGGATGTACTGCGCATGATTGGTGTCCTGGTACTCGTCCACGAGCACGTGACGGAACCGGCGGCGGTACTCCGCCGCCACCTCGGGGATGGCCTGGAAGAGATTGACCGTGACCATGATCAGGTCGTCGAAGTCCATCGCGCCCGCGTCGAAGAGCCGACGCTGGTACTCGGCGTAGGCCTCGGCCAGGGCCTTGTCCCGCGCGGTCTGCGCCTGGGCGGCGAACGTCTCGTGATCGATCAGCTCGTTCTTCAGGTTCGACACCTGGGCGGCCATCTGCTTCGGCGGGAACTGCTTGGCGTCGAGCTCGAGCTCGCGGCAGGTCAGAGCCATCAGGCGCTGCGAATCGGCCTGGTCGTAGATGGAGAACGACGACGGGTAACCGAACCGCTTCGCTTCCCGGCGCAGGATGCGCACGCAGGCCGAGTGGAAGGTCATGACCCACATGGACCGGGCCCGCGGGCCGACCAGGGCGGCCACCCGGGTCGCCATCTCCCCCGCCGCCTTGTTGGTGAAGGTGATGGCCATGATCTCGTGCGGCGCCACATCCCGCGCGGCGAGCAGGTAGGCGATCCGGTGGGTCAGTACGCGGGTCTTGCCCGATCCCGCGCCCGCGACGATGAGCAGCGGGCCGCCTTCGTGCACCACGGCAGCGCGCTGTTGCGGATTGAGCCCGTCGAGGAGGGCGTCTATTGCGAGGGCGGCCACGTCCCTAGGGTAGGCGGTCACACTGACACGCGCGGGGACCGCGGCCATGCCGCCCGGCGCGCGCCGCCCGGACGCGCACCGGGAGCCGTCCCGGGCCCCGGACGTCCGGCCCGCCACACGAAACCGCCTGGTCACGCACGGGAACGATCGGAATGGATATTGCTCTTCGGCTCCGGCCCTTGCCCCTTATGGGCTACTCTGGCCGCCTTGACCGTTAGTCGGGCGCACCGGGGAACCGCGCCTTCGACGCCTGGCGACCAGGGAGTTGGCATGGGATCGCGCGGCCGGTCCATCCGGCTCCGGATTTATTTTCTCGTGGCGGTTCCCCTGCTTGCCCTGGTCGGGCTGCTCGCCTATATCGCGGGCACTCTGGTTAACAACGCCGTCAACCTGGACCGGGCACCCAGCCTGATCAACGCCACCGGCATCCCGGCCGCCCGGTTCGGCACCTACGTTCAGGCCGAGCGGGCGGCGGCGGTGGCCTACCTGTTCCGGCCCACGGCGGCCAACCTGCAGGCGTACCAGGCCGCAGTGGCCAGTACCGACGCCCACGAGCCGGCGTTCAAGGCGGCGATGACCTCCGCCGGCACCGTCAGCAGCGAGACACCCGCCGAAGCCACAGCGATCGGCGCCGTCGACGGCGACCTGGGCAAACTCACGCTGCTGCGCGCCGGGGTCCGGGCCCGGGCGCTGAGCGCCCGGGACGCGCTCGCCGCTTACAGCCAGGGGATCGCCGATCAGCAGAACCTGTTCCTGGTCGAGGCCAACAGCGAGCCCGACAGCGGCCAGCTGGGCCAGGCCACCGGGCTGATCGCCATCATCCAAGCCCGGGAACAGCTTTCCCAGGAGGACGCGCTGCTCGCGGGGATGCTGGCCGGCAAGCGGATCGCGGCGGCGGACCGCCTCGCGTTCACCAACATAGCCGCGGCCCGGCAGGCCGACGCGGCCAACGCGAACTTCCTCCTCAGCCCGGCGAACCGGGCCACCTACAACGCCGCGCTGGCCGGCTCCGGGGCCAGGCAGCAAGATCTCACCAGCACCGAGCAGGCCGTCGCGGCGGGCACGCCCGCCACCAGATTGCCGGTGAGCCAGGCCGGGTGGCAGCAGCTGACGGGAACGCTGCTGCACGATGAGTACAACGGCGGCGTGGCCGTCGCGGACGCCATCTTGGTGGCCGATCAGCAGACCAGCCACGCGGCCTGGGTCAGGGTCGCCGTGACCGGCGGCATCGTCGCACTCGGGCTGCTGATCACCATCCTGGTCAGCACCCTGATCGGGCGGGGCATCATCCGCGGCCTGCGTGATCTGGAACGGTCGGCCCGGACGCTGGCCGAGGAGCAGCTGCCAGACGTCGTGGCCCGGCTGCGGCGTGGCGAGGACGTGGACGTGGCGGCCGAGGCGCCGCCGCTGCACGCCGGCCCTGGCCCGGCCGGTTCCGGTCGGGGCAGTTCCGGTCTGATTGGCAGGGATGAGATCGGCCGGGTCGGCCAGGCCTTCGACCAGGTCCGGCAGACCGCCATCCGGGCCGCGGTGGACGAGGCCAAGCTGCGGCGGGGCCTCAACGACGTGTTCCGCAGCCTGGCCCGCCGCAGCCAGTCGCTGCTGCACCGCCAGCTGATCCTGCTCGACCAGATGGAAAGGCGGGCGAGCGACCCCGAGGCCCTGGACGACCTGTTCCGCCTTGATCACCTCACCACGCGCATGCGCCGCCACGCGGAGGGCCTGGTCATCCTGGCCGGCGCGGGGCCGAGCCGGGCCTGGAGCAGCCCGGTCCGGCTGGTGGACGTGATGCGCGGCGCTATCGCCGAGGTCGAGGACTACGCCCGGGTCTCGGTCGCGACCCGGAGCCAGGCCGCGCTGGCCGGCTCGGCCGTGGCCGACGTCATCCACCTGCTGGCCGAGCTCGTCGAGAACGCCACCACCTTGTCGCCGCCGTACACCTCGGTGCGGGTGTCCGGGGACTCGGTAGCCAACGGGTTCGCGATCGAGGTTGAGGACCGCGGGCTGGGGATGAGCCCGGAGCGCCTGGCCGAGCTCAACGAGCGGCTGGCCAGCCCGCCGGAATTCAACCCGTCCGACAGCGAGCAACTCGGCCTGTTCGTGGTCAGCCAGCTGGCCAAGCGGCACGGCATCCAGGTCACGCTGAAGGCCTCGCCGTACGGGGGTACGTCCGCCATCGTGCTCATCCCGGCTCACCTGGTGGTCACCGAGGAGGCGTTCCGGGCCGGGCTGCCGGGCGAGCAGCCCGCCGCCATCGGCACCGGCCGGGATTCGCGGCCCGCCGCCAACGGGAATTACCTGGTCCCGGGACAGGCAGGCCCGGAGCAGCTCGGCCCGGGACAAGCAGCTCCCGGACAGGCAGTTCCAGGGCAGGCAGGCCCGCGGCCGGCCAGGTCCGGCGGTATCCGCGGCCTGTCGGAACTGACCGCGGCGCGGACCCCGGAGGCTCCCGGAATCTCCGGAGCGCTGCGGCGAGCGGAGGCCGACGTCCCGGCGGTCTCCGGGCCGGCGCCAGGGGACCGGGAAGACGACGGGTCCGATAGGCCCGGTAGGGCCGACGCCGGGCCTGCGAACGGCAGCGGCGCGCCGGACTTCGACGTGTTCACGCCGATGCGGCGGGGACCGGAGGCCGCGGACCGGCCGGCTCCGCAGGACGGCGGGCCGGCGCGGGATGCTCCCGGTGCCCGGGCTCCGGTGGCCCCGCCGGAGGCAGGGGGGCCGGAGGCGGGGGCGCGGGAGGCGGGGGCGCGGGCCGCGTCGTACGTCAATGCCCCGACCTACCCGAGCTCCCCGCCGTATCCGGGTGCGGGCAGCGGGTCCTACCCGCATCAGGCGGCGCCGTTCCCGGGATGGGGCGCCCCGCCGGCCGGTCCTTCGGGGCCCGCCGGCCCCGATGACGCCGGTGGCCTCCCCTCAGACCGGGCCCGCCGCCGGGCCGCCTTGGGAGCTGCCCGGCCAGACCGGACCGGCGTCACCCGCGGCGGGGGCGGACGACGAGGCGAACGGCCTGCCACGGCGAGTCAAGCAGGCCAGCCTGGCTCCCCAGCTGCGCGACAACCCGCCGGGCCGCACCTCGGCGGCCGGGGACGGTGTCGAGGCGAGCGGGCCGACGCCGGAGGAACTCCGCAAGACCATGGCGGCGCTTCAGCGTGGCTGGCAGGAGGGCCGGGCGCAACCAATGAGCACACCGGCCCCGGATGACCCGCGGGCCGGGCCGGGCGGTCAAGGGCCGTCGGCCGGTCAGGGGCCGCCGGAGGGCACCACTAGTGAGCGCGGGCGAGCCGCGCACGAGCCGCCGGGAGGATCCGATGGAACCTGAGGTCGGCACGCCGGTCGGTCCCGGCCACCTCGACTGGCTGCTGGATGATCTGGTGCGGCGGGTCGCGCACCTGACCAAGGCCGTCATCTTGTCGCAGGACGGGATCACGCTGGGCGCGTCGGACACGCTCGAACGCGACGATGCGGAGCACCTGGCCGCGCTGGCCGCCGGGTTCCAGTCGCTGGCCCGGGGAGCCGGGCGGCGCTTCGGCGGCGGCGCGGCCCGGCAGGTCATCATCGAGATGGAATCGGGTTTCCTGCTGGTCAGCGCGGCCGGGAGCGGAACGTGCCTGGCGGTTATCACCGGGCCGGGTGTCGACCTGGGCCTGGTCGCCTATGAGATGGCTCTCCTGGTCAAACGCTCCGGCGAGCACATCCGGGTCAACGCGCGCACCGCCGCGCTGCCCGGCTTGACGTAAGAGGCGCCATGCCGTCCGACGATGAAGTGTGGCTGGACGCCGAGGCCGGGCCGGTGGTCCGGCCTTACGCCCTGACCCAGGGCCGGACGAGGCACGCCGGCGAGTCGTTCGATCTGATCGCCACTGTGATGGCCACCAGCTACGTCCCCGGTGACCTCGCCGTCCTGGCGCCGGAGCACGTGAGCGTCCTTCAGCTGGCCCGGATGCCGACCACGGTGGCGGACATCGCCTCGGACCTCGACCTCCCGCTGGGGGTGGTCCGGATCATCGTGGCCGATCTGCGGGAATTCGGCCTGGTCGTGATCAGCACCCCGGTGGCGCTGGCGGAGCGGGTCGACAAGCACACTCTGAGGGAGGTGCTCAATGGACTCCGGGGTCTATGATCCCGCCGGCAGCAGCCGCCCGTCCCGCGCGATCAAGATCCTGCTGGCCGGCGGCTTCGGCGTGGGCAAGACCACGCTCGTCGGCGCGGTGAGCGAGATCAGGCCGCTGCGGACCGAGGAGCCGCTGACCGAGGGCAGCCTCCGCACGGACAGCACGGCCGGCGTGGCGGGCAAGACCACCACGACGGTGGCGATGGACTTCGGCCGGATCAGCCTGCGCAGCGATCTGGTGCTCTACCTGTTCGGCACGCCGGGCCAGCAGCGGTTCTGGTTCATGTGGGACGAGCTGGCCATCGGCGCGCTCGGCGCCGTCGTGCTGGCCGACACGCGGCGGCTGGCCGACAGCTTCCCGGCCATCGACTACTTCGAGCGCAGGCAGATACCGTTCATCGTGGCCCTGAACTGCTTCGATGGTGCCCGTGTGTACGACCCGGAGGATGTCCGGGTGGCGCTGGACCTGGAGCCTGGCCTGCCGATCATCCAGTGCGACGCGCGCGGCAAGGAGTCGGCCAAGGAAGTCCTGATCACGCTCGTCGAACACGTGCTGATGACCGCGTCGGAGGAGCCCCTATCAGGGATCGCGTAGCACGGCCCAGACCGCTTTGCCGTGGCCGGCGATGGGGCTCCAGCCCCAGACGTGACTGAGCGCGCCGACGATCTGCAGGCCGCGGCCGCTCTCCCCACCCCAGTCGGGCCGCCGGGGCATCGGTGTCTCGTTCCCGGGATCGACGACGGCCAGCATGACCTCGCCCGCCCGCCTGAGCATGCACAGCCGCAGCACCGAGGCGCCTGCGTTGCCGTACGCCAGCCCGGCCCGAGTCCCGTGCAGGACGGCGTTCACGACGAGCTCGTCGACGATCACTTCCGCGTCGTCGGCCAGCGCCTCCAGGCCCCAGCAGGTCAGCAGCTCCCGGACGAAATGCCGGGCGGTCCTGGCCTCCTCCGGCCGGGCGCTGAGAGCCCGGGTGGTGACCGCGGGGGTCTCCCACCAGGCGGACGGGACCGGCAGCAGCCGCGGCATCCCGTCGGATACCGGGGGCCACGAGGTACCTAGTTCCTCGTCGTCATCCCCGCTACCGGTCGCGACACTGAGATGCGCCAACGCAACAGCTTCCTGCTTGTCATAGGGCAGAACGCCTTGCCCATCACGTGTGTTAACTGCGTGCCTCGAAGACATGCTGCCTGATACATTGTGCAAATGCAAGGCCAGATGCACGTTCATTTGCTTTGTGCATAGGTCTCCTAACAGTCACACGGGGTTCATCAGGCAGCTGAAACGCTCCGGCACTCGTCCGCCACTCGCCAACAGTAGATCACAACGGGTGAGTCGGACGAGGTACCGGTCGGTTGACGCTGCCGGAAGGGGATACAGATGGTCACGACCTACAACGGGATGCCCGCAGGCGACCTGGTGGATGCCCGCTGGCAGAAGAGCCAGCACAGCAACCCCAACGGCGCCTGCGTGGAGCTGGCTCCGCTGCCAAGCGGCGAGATCGCCATGCGGAACTCGCGTTTCCCGGCCGGTCCCGCCCTGGTCTACACTCAGGCGGAAATCACCGCATTCCTGGCCGGCGCCAAGGATGGCGAATTCGACCACATCCTGCGCGAAGCCGACTAGGTTACCCGCCAGTAGCACACTCGCCGGCGGGCCTGCGGCGGTCCGTCGGCGAGGCGCTGGCCAAAGCGACTCTCATGACCTGCGGGAACACGGAGAGAAATCAGGCTTATGTCGAATTGTCACACAAGCCCCTTCCGCAGGCATGAGGTCACATGCGAGACTGGTCCACACTCCGCCAGCCATGACTGAAATGACCCGAGGAGTGCAGATGGTCTCTCCCGAAGACGCGGCCGGGGATACCCCGCCCACTGTCTTCGGCACGCGCTCGGGCGGGCCGACGGTCAAGCGCCTGGTGCTCGGCGCCCAGCTGCACCGGCTGCGTGAGTCGCGCAGGATCAGCGCGGAACGGGCCGCCGACGCCATCCGCGGGTCCCACTCCAAGATCAGCCGGATGGAACACGGGCGGGTCGGCTTCAAGCTGCGTGACGTGAGCGACCTGCTGACGCTCTACGGCGTGACCGACCCAGAGCAGCGCGGAGCGCTGCTCAACCTGACCCGGGAAGCCAACACGCCGGGCTGGTGGCACGCCTACTCCGATGTCCTGCCCACCTGGGTAGAACCCTACGTGGGGCTTGAGGCCGCGGCGTCGGTGATCCGTACCTATGAGGTCCAGTTCGTCCCGGGCCTGCTGCAGACAGAAGAATATGCGCGCGCGCTGATCCGCCTCGGCTCAGCGGTCAGCGAAGACGAAGTGGACCGCAGGGCCGAGCTGAGGGTCAGCCGCCAGGATGTCCTGCGCAGCCCGAGCCCGCCGCAGCTGTGGGCCGTCGTCGACGAGGGCGCGCTGCGCCGCCCGGTCGGCAGCCGGGAGGTCGCGCGCAGGCAGCTCCAGCACCTGATCACGATGGCCGAGCACCCCTCGGTGACCCTGCAGATCCTCCCGTTCACGGCGGGGCCGCATTCGGCCATGGGCGGGCCGTTCACCATCCTGCGGTTCGCCGAGCCGGACCTGAACGACGTCGTGTACATCGAGCAGCTGACCAGTGCCCTGTACCTGGACAAGCCGTCCGAGGTGGACAGCTACCTGGAGGTCATGGAGCAGCTGTGCCTGCAGGCCGATCCGGCAGGCAGCACCACCAAACTGCTCAGCCGCATCCTCGGCGAGATCTGACTCCCGTCGCGCCTCAGCGGCCCGGGACCCGCGGAATCTCGGCCTTCTGGTAGTCCCCGATGGGCTGCAGGCCGACCGTCTCGCGCGCGTCGTACCAGTGCAGGAGCCATTGTCCCGCCGAGTCGTCGCTCAGCGGCCAGGCGCCATCCTCGCCCGACGCGGTGAAGTACTCCCTGAGGAAGGCAGCGATCGCCGGCCCCGGCAGCGAGGTCTTGCCGTCGCCGTTCAGCACGGCCAGGAACATGTCGTACACCCGCTGCTTGCCCTCGCCGTCGAGCCGCGGCTGGAAGTACGGGCCGACCACCAGCTGCGTCTGGTGCCGCGCGTAGAAGGTAATGCGCCGCTCCGGGTCGATGCCGCCCGACGCCGGGTGGTAGCGCGGATCGTCGATCTCGGCCAGCACGAGCGTGAGCCCGGCCTGGCCGTACCACTCCCGGCGTGCCGCTTCGAGCAGCATCCCGCCGACACCGCGGCTGCGCACGTCGGCCCTGACCGCGATGTAGCCGATCAGGAGGACACCGGATTCCGGGTAGGGATAGCCCAGGACGCAGCCGGCCGGCGTGTCACCGTCCAGTGCGCACAGCCCCCAGCATTCGTAGCTGCCGCCCTCGGTCAGCCCGTCGAGGACGACGTCCAGCGGGTCGAGTTCGTTCGGCTCGAATGACGGTTCAAGAATGTCCCGGTAAACGGCCTCGATGAGGCTCGTGTCCGGGCCGGTCCGCAGGTTCCGTATCTGGGTGCTCATTGATGACCTTCCCCCTGCGCGTGAGGACCTGTCGCACCAGGCGCTCCACGCGGTTGTTGTAGTAGTAGAGGCCGAACAGCAGGGCGACCACCAGCAAGGCCACGATCACCCAGTCTTCCCAGGACGCCCGCTGCGGCGTGAAGGAGATGAAGCCCAGGCGGAAGCCGGTCGAGTTGGCCAGCGCCAGGAACCCCGCGAGCTCGAACAGGCCGAACAGGGCGATCCAGCCCAGCAGCACCTGCCGCCTGGCGTCCGCTTGCTGGCGCTTATCCTCGTCCCTTCGGCGCGATTCCTCATACGAACGGCGCCTCTCCTCACTCGCCTGGGACGCCTTCTGGTTGAACCAGTCCGTCAGCCTCTCGGCCGCTTCGAGCTCGGCCTCGAGGTCGGCCTGGAGTCCGCTCAGCCCCGCCATCCCCAGCAGCTGATCGAGAAAACGCCGGTGAGCCAGGGTGGCGGTGAGCTCGTCCGTGCTGATCTGCGCCAGATGCAGGCGGACCTGCCGCTCGACCTGCCGGAGCTGCTCCGGCCCTTCGGGGTGATCGCTGTCCGCTTCCAGGGACTGGATGATGCTGCGCAGGCGCCTGCTCCACAGCTGCAGCCGCGGCGGCCACGAATTCGCGAACTGAGCGCCTTCGACGTACACATCGCTGTGCCAGGACGGAGCGGAGACGATACCGAAGACGGTCGTCTCACCGGTATGGGTGCACCAGTCACCCGCCAGGCCCATCTCGGGAATGCCGTCAATCGCCGGCGTGGCGACCTGCCCCGCGGTCACGGTCCGGGGCACCGGCGGGTAGCGGACCCATTCCTCGAGCGTCGCCGCGGCACGCTGGATCGATCTGGCCAGGATCCTGCCGCCCACCGCGCGGTCCAGGGCACGGGCAATCTCCGGCGGGCGCGTACCCAGCGGATCCGCGGTACGGATGACGACGATCTCGTGCAGGTTCCCGCGGACGAACCGCTGCGTGACATCGAGATCGGCAGGTATGTGCCAGAAGTCGGCCTGAGCGGCGGCCGTGATGATGTCCCGGCTGTAGAAGTGCAGGTTGTCCCAGGCGGCCACCGCCGGCGCGGGCGGCCCCGCGAGGGCGACGGTGGCTCCGACCGCGAAGGGCGTGCCAGCGCGCAGTGTCCGGTACAGCACGTGCGGAAGGGGCTCGACGAGCCCCTCCTTGGGTTCGATGCACAGGCAGTGGTTGCCCAAGGCGCTCAGGTTGAGCCATGCGGTGAGAAGCTGCCGCTTGTCGCCACCGGGGCCCGGTTCGCTGAGCTCGAGATCCGGCAGGTCCACCCGTACTCCGCCGTAAAGCCCGCTGCCCTGGGTAAAGAACTCGGTGGGCTCCAGGGCCCTCAGGTCGCCGACCGTGATGCCGATGGCCCTGAACTGGCGGTCGAGGTCTGCCTTCAGCTCATCGAAATAGCCGGAATTCCCCTCCTCGAGTAGATCTTCGACCGTCTCGCCCGCTTCGACCGCAAACGGGTTGAGCAGATCCCCCACATCCTCGCCTGCTTCGACCGCAAACGGGTAGATGTAGCGGACCGAGGCCCGATTCGGCACGAAAACACGGCTGGCGGCGCTCGGGGCGCTCGGGGCGACGACCTCGCGGATCTGGACGAGCAATCGTTCCCATGGCTCGTAGCGCGACAGGATGAGCCAGTCGTCGATCGCGGCCTCAGCGGCGCGGACGTAGTTTATGGCGACGTCGATGCTGGCCAGGGCCTGCCCAGTGCCGGAGTTCGGGCGGTCAGCCGCCGCGGCCGACCGCCCGACGGCCACCCGCGGCGCCCCTTCCAGCCAGCGCTCGAATTCGATCAGGGCGGCGGCGGCACTGACCAGGGCCGCGTAGAAGACCGTGTTCTGGCGCGCCGTGGCCTTGATCTCCCCGAGCTTGTCAGCCAGCAGATCGGCGTCCTCGCCCTGGAAGGGCGACGGGCCGAGCGCCGCGAGGGCCGACTCGATCTCGGCGGTAGCCGCAAGGCCCTGCTCCGCCACCCCCTTGAGCCCTTCGGCGCTCGACAGGTTGATCAGCTTGAACAGGGTCGCATCCCAGGTGACCAGGCTCATGGCCCGGCCGACCGCCTGCAGGGCGGCAACTTCCCAGTCCTGTGCCGACTGGTCGGTTTGCTGCGCCACGGCGTCACGGCAGAAGCCTGCCGCAGCCCTTTCGGCGACCTGGAGGGTCCGGTAGGCCAGGGAGTAGTCCAGGAGGTGCCAGGCTTCCGACCAGAGGCAGACGAGCAGCAGAACCCGCTCAGGACCCGGTGGCGGAGACCAGTGGCGCAGCCGGGCTCTTAAATGTTCAGCACCATCTGTTTCGATTTTTTGCAGATCAATCACGCGGTGGAACCCATCACCAGGCCGGGGATGCCGGTGCCCGCCGATGACGTCTTCGCCCAGATTCCTCGCCAGCAGCCGCAGCTCGTTCCGCACTAGGTCGGCGAGCTTGTTCACCGTGATCTCGGCCGGTGCTGCTGCGTCAGCCGAGGCTGGCCCCTGGCTCCTGATCATTGGCGGCCCCCCTTCGCGAATCAGCCTGCAATATTTCTTCCGCGGCACGGTTACCCGAGCGCAGCGCCCCCTCCATGTAACCGTGCCATTCGCTCGACGTCTCGGTGCCCGCCCAGTGGATGCGCCCGCACGGGGCGCGGAACGCGCGGCCGTACCTGGTCCAGACGCCCGCCGGGAAATGGGCAGCGTAGCAGCCTCCGGTCCACTCCTCGGCGCCCCAGTCCTGGACCACCAGCGCGTCGGGCGCGGCGGCGTCCGGCCCGAACAGGCGCTCCAGCGACGCCAGGATCTCCCGCTCCTGCCCGGCGCGATCCAGCGCGCCCAGGCGGCGGGCCTCGTCCGCCACCACCAGGCCGACGAGCAGGCCGCGCCCGGTCCCGTCGCGCGGGGAGTTGTCGTAGGTGAGGCTGACGGCGCCCGTCGCGGTCCAGGCCTGGCCGCTCAGCCCGCGCTCTCGCCAGAACGGGCGCTGGTAGACGGCGTGGAACTTGACCGAGGCGCCCATCGGGAGGCTGGCCAGCAGCCGGGCCCGCCCGTCCGGCAGAGCGGGGGTGACGGCGATCCGGCTGGCCAGCGGCGGCGGCACGCACACCGCCACCCGGCGGCAGCGCAACGTGCCGCCGTCCGACTCGATCGTGACGCCGCCAGAGTCCTGGGTGATGGCCCGCACCGGGTCGGCCAGCCGGATCCGGTCCCCGATCCGGTCCGCGAGGCGCCGGGCCAGCTCGTGCGTCCCCTCGAGCAGCCGGAAGGCCTCGGCCGTGGCCAAGCGGCGGGCCGGCCCGATCGTCCGGAGATCGAAGAGCAGGCCGAGCACGGACGTCTCGCTCGGCTCGATCGCCGCGTTCCCCGTGATGTACAACCGCGCGAAGTCCCGTCCGGCCGCGGTGCGCAGGTGCCGGCGTATCCAGTCCTCCGCCGTGAGGCGGTCCCACCGCCTGGCCCGCCAGGCCCGCCACGGGGCTTCGGGGGGGACGCTCCGGGACATCAGCGCCACGAGCGCGCCGCTGGCGAGCAGTTCGGCCAGGACCATGGGCGGAACCGGAGGAAGCGCCGCACCACCCTGCTCCAGGCGGCCGCCGAGGCCCCAGAGCGCGCGGCCCGGCACGGCGGTCGGCACGACGTGCAGGCCCAGCTCCCTGATGTGCCGGAGCATCTCGGTCTGCCCAGGCCCGACCCATTGCGCGCCCAGGTCGAGCACCAGCGGCCGCCGCCCGGCCCCACCTTCTGCACCGCCCTCGGCACCGGGAGCGGACAGTACTCGCCCGCCCACGCGTTCCCGCGCTTCGAATATGGTCACGGTCGCGCCGGAGGCGATGAGGCTGGCCGCGGTGCGCAGCCCGGCCAGCCCGGCACCGACCACCGCGAAGTCCGCCTGGCTGTCCCGTTCCCCGCTCATCGGACTGATCCATTCGCTACGCCACCGGGGTCCCGGAACCGATGCCTGACGGCGACCAGCCGCGTCGCCGCTAGAATAGCGGACGTGCTGGCTGACGGCGAGATCACCCGGATCCTGGCCATCACCGCGCATCCCGATGACGTCGACTTCGCCGCCGCGGGCACCGTAGCGCAGTGGACAGGCGCCGGGATAGGCGTGACCTATTGCGTCGTGACCAGCGGTGACGCCGGCGGCTTCGACGAGACCTTCCCCCGCGCGGAAATGTCAGCCCTGCGCCAGGCCGAGCAGCTGGCCGCGGCGAAGTGCGTGGGCGTGCATGACGTCAGGTTCCTCGGCTATCCGGACGGGCAAGTGGAGGCCACGCTGGCCCTGCGCCGGGACCTGGCCCGGGTGATCAGGCAGGTCCGCCCCGACCGTGTCCTGTGCCCCAGTCCGGAGCGGAACTACGCCCGGGCCGGGGTCAGCCACCCTGATCACCGCGCGGTCGGATCCGCGGCCCTGGATGCGGTCTACCCCGACGCACGCAACCCGTTTGCGTTTCCCGAACTGCGCGACCGCGAGGCCCTGGACCCGTGGACGGTCCGCGAGGTCTGGATAGCGGGCGGCCCGGAGCCCGATCACTACGTGGACGTCACCGCCACGTTCCCGCAGAAGATCGCCGCGCTGCAAGCGCATGAAAGCCAGGTCGCGCACCGCGACGACCTGGCGGACCGGGTCCGGGCCCAGCTGGCCCTGGCGGCCCGCCGGGGCGGCCTGCCCGATGGCCGGCTGGCCGAATCGTTCCGGGTGCTGGACACCGGCTGACCGGCGCCGTCCTGGACCAGCTCGCGTGCCAATGGTTGCTGCTCTGCTCCCATAAGAGCCGCTCGGCGCCACTCTCATTGGCCCGGCGCGGGCGGCGCGACGCGGGTGGGGGTTGCGGGTGGGGTTGCGGGTGGGGGTTGCGGGAGATTATTTGCGGATTCCCGGGCTGAGGAGGGACGGCCGGGCAAGCGTGTAGTCTCACTGCTCCAACACTGATGGCGGGGTGCGGTTCCGGCGGGCCCGAGGCACCGGCCGTTCGGCCAGGCGAGACGGGACCGGCAGCGGCGGGACAGCTTGGGCGCGGTGGGACTGGTGCTGTGCGCCTCTGGGGTCCTAGGTTTGGCATCAGGCGTATCTGCCCAGGTAACGGCAAGGAGGCCGGATGACAAAGGTCAGCATGACCATTGACGGCGTGCGGTACGACGATGACATCGAGCCACGTATGCTGCTCGTTCATTATCTGCGCGAAGTGGCGGGACGGACCGGTACGCCCGTCGGCTGCGACACCTCCAACTGCGGCGCTTGTACAGTGCTGCTGAACGGGCGGTCGGCGAAGAGCTGCTCGGTGCTCGCGGTCCAGGCCGACGGCGGGGAGATCACCACGATCCAGGGGCTCGCGAACGGACAGTGGCATCCGCTGCAGCAGGCGTTCCACGAAGAGCACGCGCTGCAGTGCGGGTACTGCACGCCCGGGATGATCATGGCCGCCGCCGACCTGCTGCGCGAGAACCCGCACCCCACGGAGCAGGAGGTCCGGGAGGGACTGGAGGGCAACTTGTGCCGCTGCACCGGTTACCAGAACATCGTCCACGCGGTCCTGCGCGCGGCGTCGGAGGTGCCGGCATGACCAGCAGCTTGACCATGACCACCGAGATCGGTAAGGCGCGGGCGCGTAAGGAGGACGCGCGGCTGGTGACCGGGCAGACCACCTGGACCGACAACATCCAGCTGCCCGGGCTGATGCAGATCGCGTTCGTGCGCAGCCCGATGGCGCACGCCCGGATCACCCGGGTGGACCTCAGCGCCGCCCGGGAGGCGCCCGGTGTCATCGCGGCGTACTCCGGCGCCGACTTCGCCGCCGAACAGGGCAGCCTGCCCTGCGCCTGGCCGGTGACCCCGGACATCGTCATCCCCGCGCACCCCCCGATGGCCGTCGACGAGGTCCGCTACGTGGGCGAGATCGTGGCCTGCGTGGTGGCGCGTGACCGGTACACGGCGGCGGACGCGATCCAGCTCATCGACGTCGACTACGAGCCACTGCCGGCGGTGCTGGACATGGAGTCGGCCCTCGCCGGGGGCTCGCCGAAGGTGCACGAGGCAGGCAACAAGTCGTTCGAGTGGGTCTTCGCCAACGGCGACCTAGACGCGGCGTTCCGCGACGCGCCGGTGGTGATGGAGCGGACCTACCGGCAGCAGCGGCTGATCCCGAGCCCGATGGAGCCCCGCGCGGTGGTCTGCGAGCCGGTCGGCGATGAATTCACCTTGTGGACATCTACGCAGGTCCCCCACGTGCTGCGGTTCCTGCTGGCCGCCGTGCTCGGCATCCCGGAGCAGAACCTGCGGGTGGTGGCGCCGGACGTCGGCGGCGGCTTCGGGTCAAAGCTGCAGGTCACGGCGGAGGAGTTCCTGGCCGTGCTGATCGCGCGCAAGGTCGGCAGGCCGGTGAAGTGGTGCGAGTCGCGCAGCGAGGGAAACCTGGCCGGGCACCACGGCCGCGACCAGCTGCAGCGGATCAAGGTGGCGGCCGATGCTGACGGCCGGATCCGCGGCCTGTCCGTCGACCTGCTGGCCGACATGGGCGCTTACCTGATGCTGCTCACGCCCGGCATCCCCCTGCTCGGCGCGTTCATGTACAACGCCATCTACAAGATGGACGCCTACTCGTTCAAGTGCACCGGCGTGTTCACCACCAAGGTCCCCACGGACGCCTACCGGGGCGCGGGGCGGCCCGAGGCCACCTACGCGATCGAGCACGCCATGGACGACCTGGCCGCCGAGCTCCGCGTGGACCCGCTGGAGCTGCGGAAGCGGAACTGGATCACGCATTCGGAATTCCCCTACACCACGATCGCCGGGCTCACCTACGACAGCGGCAACTACGAGGCGGCCACGGCCAAGGCGGTCGAGCTGTTCGGCTACGACGACCTGCGCAAGGAGCAGGCCGAGCGGCGCGCCTCCGGTGATCCCGTCCAGCTGGGCATCGGCATCTCGACCTTCACCGAGATGTGCGGCCTGGCGCCGTCCCGGGTCCTCGGCGCGCTGGCCTACGGCGCGGGCGGGTGGGAGCACGCCGCGGTCCGGATGCTGCCCACCGGCAAGGTCGAGGTGGTCACCGGAACCAGTTCGCACGGCCAGGGCCACGAGACGGCCTGGAGCCAGATCGTGGCCGACCAGCTGGGCGTTCCGTTCGAAGACATCCGGGTGCTGCACGGCGACACGCGGGTGGCGCCGAAGGGCATGGACACCTACGGGTCGCGCTCGCTGGTGGTCGGCGGCATAGCCGTGGTCGGCGCGTGCGGGAAGGTGATCGAGAAGGCCAAGGTGATCGCGGCCGGGCTGCTCGAGGTGTCGGCCGATGACCTGGAGTGGACGCCGGGACGGTGGTCGGTCCGCGGCGACCCGGAACAGGGACGCACGATCGCCGAGATCGCGCTGGCCACGTTCGCGGCGCACAACCTGCCGGACGGCGTGGAGCCGTCGCTGGACTCCGAGGCCACCTACGACCCGGACAACTTCTCCTACCCGCACGGCACGCACCTGTGCGCGGTCGAGGCGGACACCGAGACCGGGCAGGTGAAGATCCGCTCCTACGTGGCGGTGGACGACGTAGGCGTGGTGGTGAACCCGCTCATCGTCGAAGGCCAGGTACACGGCGGCATCGCCCAGGGCATCGCGCAGGCGCTGTACGAGGAGGCCGCCTATGACGCCGACGGCAACCTGCTGACCACCACGATGGCTGACTACCTGCTGCCGTCCGCCCTGGACCTGCCCACGTTCGTGACCGACCGGACGCAGACCCCGGCCACGAGCAACCCGCTCGGGGTCAAGGGCGTCGGCGAGGCGGGCGCCATCGCCTCGACGCCCGCCGTGGTCAACGCCGTCATCGACGCGCTGCGGCCGTTCGGCGTCACGGACGTGGAGATGCCGTGCACGCCGCAGCGGGTCTGGCGGGCCATCAACGAGGCCAGGGGAGGCGCGCGATGATCCCCGCGCAGTTCGACTACACACGGCCCTCGTCACTGGCCGGGGCGACGGCGGCGCTGGCCGACGGCGGCGAGGACGCCAAGGTGATCGCGGGCGGGCAGAGCCTGCTGCCGCTGCTGCGGCTGCGGCTGGCCTACCCCGCCCTGCTGGTCGACATCGGCGGCCTGGACGAGCTGATCGGCGTCCGGGACGCCGGCGACACGCTGGAGATCGGGGCGCTGACCACCATCTACGCGCTGACCAGGGATCCGCTCGTGCGCGAGCACTGCGGGCTGATCGCCGCGGCGGCCGCGACCGTGGCCGATCCGGCGGTCCGGCACCGGGCGACGATCGGCGGCTCGCTCGCGCACGCCGACCCGGCCGCCGACCTGCCCGCGGTGATCACCGCGCTGGACGGCACGCTGGTCGTCACCGGTCCCGGGGGGCAGCGTGAGATCTCCCCGGCCGAGTTCTTCGTCGACTACCTCACCACCGCGCTGCGGCCGGGCGAGGTCGTGACCGCCGTCCGGGTGCGGAAGCTCGGGCCCGGCTGGGGTTTCCGTTACGAGAAGTTCCAGCTGACCGCGCAGTCCTGGGCCATCGTCGGCGTAGCCGCCCTGGCCCGGCGGGAGAACGGCCACGTGGCCGAGGCCAGGGTCGGGCTCACCAACATGGCCGCGGTCCCGGTGCGGGCCCGCGCCGCCGAGACGGCGGCGGCCGGCGCGGCCGCGTCGGCGGCGGGACTGGCCGCCGCCGCGGCGCGCGCGGACGAGGAATCATCCCCCGTGGACGACCTCCGCGCGGACGCCGACTACCGCCGCCACCTGGCCCGGGTGCTCACCGGCCGGGCCCTGGCTGCGGCGGCCGGGGTCAGCTGAACTCCCGCGAGACCGCTGTACTGCACGTTTGCTGCATAGCCGGCCTGGGCAGGTCAGACCCGAGACCGGCCACGCAACAGAGCACTTTGCCGGGGAGGGCCGATACCGGGCATAATTCTGTGATCCGACTGAGAAAGAAGTGACGTTACCTATGGCTATCGAGTTCGACCATTCCTTCACCGTGCCCGTACCGCCCGAGCAGGCCTGGGATGTCCTGCTCGATGTGCAGACGATCGCGCCCTGCATGCCCGGCGCCTCCGTTGACGAGGTCGACGGTGACGTGGTCAACGGGCGCATGAGGATCAAGGTTGGCCCGGTTTCGCTGACCTACCGTGGCACGGCAAAGTTCACCGAGCGTAACCCGGAGACCCGCACCTTGGCGCTGGAGGCCTCCGGCAAGGAAACCCGCGGCGCCGGCACCGCCTCGGCCGACGTCATGGCCACCCTGGTCCCGGACCCGGCCGGGACCCTGGTCAACATCCACACCGCGATGAACGTGACCGGGCGGCCGGCCCAGTTCGGCCGGGGCGTGATGGTGGAAGTCGGCGGCAAGCTGGTGGATCAGTTCGCCGTGAACCTGGCCAAGCTGCTCGCCGGAGAGCCGGCCGCCGGCGCCAGCCCGGCCGCCGGAACATCCGCCCCGGTCGCGGACACCGCGAACGCCGCCCCCACGCCGGCCGTGACCGCGGTGCCTGCCGCCGCGGCCGAGTCCGAGCAGGAGGACTCGCTCAACCTGATCAAGCTGGTCGGCCCGGCCGTCCTCAAGCGCGCCCTCCCGATCATCGCCGCGGCGGGTGTCGCGGTGGTCGGCACGCTCATCTGGCGGCGCCGGGGCCGGAAGACCACGGAGGCCTAGCCCGGGGTGGAGTTCGCGGAGGTCGTCCGCCGTCGGCACATGGTGCGCCGGTTCACCGGCGAGCCCGTGCCGGCGGAGAGTCTGGACCGGATCCTGCGCAATGCGGTCCGCGGCCCGTCGGCGGGGTTCTCCCAGGGCCAGGCCTTCCTGGTCCTCACCGGCGAGGACCTGAAGCGGTTCTGGGACGTCGCCGGCGCCGCGGCGGCCGACACGGTGACGACCGCTCCGCTGGTCATCGTGCCCATGTCGGCCAAGCGGGTGTACCTGGACCGCTACGCGCAGCCGGACAAGGGCTGGACCGACCGGGACGAGGGGCGCTGGCCGGTGCCGTTCTGGCACATCGACACCGGCATGGCCGCGCTGCTGATCCTGCTCACCGTGGTAGACGAAGGCCTCGGCGCGCTGTATTTCGGCATCGTGCCCGAGGCCGTGGGGCTGTTCCGCGAGGCGTTCGGCGTACCGGAGGACCACGAGCCGATCGGGGCCATCGCCATCGGCCACGACGCGGAGGCGGCGCCGCGTGACCTGCGGGCCCGGCGCCGTCCCGCGGCCGAGGTCATCCACTACGGCCGCTGGTGAAGGGCTTGCGGGACTTATCGCTGGTGAGGCTAATGGAGCTTACCGTGCGCTCGCTCGGAAAAGATCTTGGTAGATCAAGGCTTCGCGGTAATTCGGGAGGACTGTAGTCCACCAGCTCTACCACGAAGCCCGGATCTACCACGGTGATTCGCGGGTTGGCCGCCATTGGTGGTCTGGGTGGGGCCTGAGGGCCTGAGGGCCTGACGGCCTCAGGGATAGTCGCGGGCCGCCGGTCAGCGGACGACGACTTCGGTGACGGGCAGGGAGGAGTCGGCGGGCAGGTCGGGCGGGGACGGCGCGACGCCCCGGGAGACCAGTTCCGCGCCGAGCGCGGCGACCATGGCGCCGTTGTCGGTGCACAGTCCGGGCCGGGGCACCCGCAGCCTGATGCCGGCCTGCTCGCAGCGCTCCGCGGCGAGCGAGCGCAGCCGGGAGTTGGCCGCCACGCCGCCGCCGATGATCAGGTCCTGGACGCCGTGCTGACGGCAGGCTTGCACGGCCTTGCGGGTGAGTACGTCGGCGACCGCCTCCTGGAAGGAGGCCGCGACGTCGGTGACGGGCACCGGTTCGCCGGCGGCCTGGCGCGCCTCCACCCAGCGGGCCACGGCGGTCTTCAGGCCCGCGAACGAGAAGTCGAGCGTGCCGTCGCGGGACTTCCCGCGCGGGAACGCGATCGCGGCGGCATCGCCGTCCCGGGCCGCCTTGTCGATCGGCGGGCCGCCGGGGAACGGCAGGCCCAGCACCCGCGCCACCTTGTCGTAGGCCTCGCCGGCCGCGTCATCGATGGTGGCGCCGAGCGGGATCACCTCCCGGGCCACATCGGGGACCAGCAGCAGCGAGGAATGACCCCCGGAGACCAGCAAGGCCACCGCCGGGACCGGCAGCGTGCCGTGCTCCACCTGGTCAACGGCGATGTGCGCGGCCAGGTGGTTGACCCCGTACAGCGGCTTACCGAGCGCGTAGGCGTAAGCCTTGGCCGCGGCCACCCCGACCATCAGCGCGCCGGCCAGCCCCGGTCCGGCCGTGACGGCCAGGGCGTCGATCTGGCTCGCCCGGACCCCGGCGGTGGCCAGCGCGCGGTCGAAGGTCGGGACCATCGCCTCCAGGTGGGCCCGGCTGGCGACCTCGGGCACCACGCCGCCGAACCGCGCGTGCTCCGCCACGCTGGAGGCCACCGAGTCGGCCAGCAGCTCGTGCCCGCGTACCAGTCCCACGCCGGTCTCGTCGCAGGACGTCTCGATGCCCAGTACCAGAGGATGCGTCATCAGGGCAGCACCTTCCGCATGACCACGGCGTCGACTCCGGACGGCTGGTAGTACCCGCGCCGGATCCCGATCTCGGCGAAGCCGTGCCGCAGGTACAGCTGGCGCGCCCGCGGGTTGTCCTCCCGCACCTCGAGCAGGACCTCCGCGCATCCTCGCCGGCCCGCCTCCGCGACGAGTGCGGTCAACAGCGCCGTGCCGATCCCCCGGCCCCAGCAAGCTGGGGCTACGGCCATGGTCACCACGTCGGCCTCCGGGCCGCCGGTGAATATCATCCCGGAGTACCCGATCAGCGCGTCCCCCTCCTCGGCCACCAGATAGAGGCGGCGCGAGGCCGGCTGCGCGAGCTCCGCCGCGAACATCTGCGGGCTCCACGCATCCTCCGGGAAGAGCTCCTGCTCCAGCGCCATGATGGCAGGCATGTCAGCCTCGGTCATCTCCCGCAGCCGCATGCCCTCGGTCGGGGCGGTCATGGCCCGGTGCGGGGATCTCGGGAGGGCGCCGTCCCCACGGGCGTGACCCGCTTGGGCGGTCCCGGCTCCCGGGCGTCAGGTCGGCGCAGGTACAACGGCTCGGCCGGGAGCAGCGGCGGCCGGGCCCCGGAGTCAGCCGCGGCGACAGAGCGGGGAGGGCCAGCAGAGCCGGGAGAGTCAGCAGAGCCGGGAGCAGAAAAGCCGGAGCGCAGAGCCGGGGATGGCCAGCGAAGCAGCGACGAGCTGGCACAGCGTAGCCGCGTCGGGATACGCGGGCCCGATCACCTCGCCGAACGCCTCCGGGTACAGCAGCCCGCCGCCCCCGGCCACGGAAAGGTCCGCACCGTGGGGGATCGAGCTGGCCGGGCCGACACCGGGGCCCGTCACGCGGCGGCCCGCCTGGTCGTACCGCGCCCAGTAGACCTCCTTGCGCCGGGCGTCGGTGGCCACCAGGAACTCCCGGCCGGGGTGAGCGGCCGCGGCTGAGGCGGCGATGATGTCCAGCGAGCACAGGCCGTACACCGGCACGCCCAGGACGGATCCGAGGACCCGGGCCGTCACCACGCCCACCCGCAGCCCGGTATACGGCCCGGGGCCGACGCCGACCGCGACCGCGCCCAGGTCCGCACGGGAGGCGCCGGCGTCGGCCATGACCTTGGCGATCATCGGCATCAGCAGCTCGGAGTGCCGCCGTGCGTCGACGGCGAACGCCTGCGCGACGACCCGGTCCCCGTCCTGCAGGGCCACGCTCACCGCGGGCGTCGCCGTATCGAAACCCACCACCAGCACGCCGACCAGCCTAGTGGCTCCGGTCCAGTGCAACGGGCTCAGTGCAACGGGCTCAGTGCAAGGGCTCAGTGCAAGCGGTCTCGGCCGACTGGGCGAAAGCCAGGGCGGCAGCGGACAGGGACGCGGAGGAGACGGGCCCGTAGGAGCCGCGGTTGGAGTGATCCAGCCCGTTCAGCGTCACGGTCACGACCACGTTGTGGTAGCGCACGACCACGGTCGCCACGTCGGTGACGGCGCCGCCGCGCTGGAACACCTGCGCGGCGCTGAACGCCTCGTTCCCGAGCCCGGTCAGCGTGGCGACCGCCGCCCGGGGATTGGCCGAGTCCCGGGGCGGATTCGCCAGGGCCTGCTCCGCCTGGGTATAGGCGTCGATGGCGGCGTTAGTGGCGCTGCCGTCGCCGCTGGCCAGGCCGTTCGGCGCGTAGGCGAGCAGGTTGAGCTGGAGCAGCCGGTAGACGGGCGGCTGGTCAATGGTCCAGTCGCAGGCGGACTCAGCGGTCCCGCCGACCTGGGGCGGGGACGTCACCTTGACCTGGCCCGGCAGGTAGTGCTGCACGGTGGCGGCGGGGACCGATGGGCAGGCGCCCGGGACCGTCTGGAGCTCGCCCGGCTGGAAGGTGGTGATCAGCCCGTCCGGGGTGACCGGCGCCGGGGCCGGGCTGCCGGACAGCAGCACCGCCGCGGTTATCCCGCCGGCCACGACGATCAGCGCGGTGATCGTGATCAGCCAGCGCCGCCGTCGCCGCGCCGCGCCTCGCTCGGCTCCCCGCTGGGCCCGGCTGCCCGGCTCACGCGGTGGCTCGCCCGGCTCACGCGGCTCACCCCGCTCACCCGGCTCGTTCGCCTCACGCGGCTGCTCGCCCGGCGCGTCGTCGTCATGGCCGGGGTCAGGGCCCGGCGGCGGGCTGACCGTGGGCAGGTCGGCCCACGGCGGCAGGGATTCCTGCTCGGGCACGGCACGCCTCCGGAAGGGATACGGTACGTCGCGGCGCGATCGGCGACCGGGTTCGAAGTACAGCGTTCGAAGTACAGCGGAACTATAAACGATCCGCGCTGGTCGTGACCGCCTCATTCCAACGATCGCCATGTCCGTTCAGCCGGACCGTCCGCGCCGGTGAGCCCGGGTCGGGCTCGATCGAGATCTCCAGGCGGTCCTCGGCGAGGCCTTCGGCCAGCCCTTCGCCCCACTCCACCACGGTGACGGCGCTGGCCATGTCCGCGTCGAGGTCCAGGTCGTCCAGCTCGCTGACACTGCCCAGCCGGTAGGCATCGGCGTGCACCAGCAACGGCCCGGAGCCGGCCAGCGACGGATGCACCCGGGCGATGACGAAGGTCGGGGAGGTCACCGGCCCGCGCACCCCGAGCCCGGCGCCGATGCCCTGCACCAGGGTGGTCTTGCCCGCGCCCAGCGGACCGGTCAAGATGACCAGGTCGCCGGCCCGCAGCCGGGTGGCGAGCTCGCGCCCCAGGTCCCGCATGGACTCCGCGGTGGCGACACGCAGTTGCGCGGGCACGCGCCACGGCCCGTTCGGCCTGGTCATTCCTGATCATTCCGGTAGGCGCGCGGGACCCGGGACCCGATCCCGGTGATGATGTCGTAGGAGATGGTGCCGAGGGCCTCGCCCCATTCCTGGGCGGTGGGCTCGCCATCGTCCCCCGGGCCGAACAGCACGACTTCCTCCCCGGCCGTCACCGGCTCGTCGCCGAAGTCGACGACGAACTGGTCCATGCACACCGTGCCCGCGATCGGCCACCGGCGGCCCCGCGCGGCCACCAGCGGCTGCCCGGCCGCCGCCCGCGGCACGCCGTCCGCGTAGCCGAGCGGCACCAGCCCGAGCGTGGTCTCGCGATCGGTGACGTACCGGTGGCCGTAGGACACGCCCGAGCCGGGCGGCACCCGCTTGACCAGGGCCAGCCGGGCGGTCAGCGTCATGGCCGGCCGCAGCCAGCCCGGCGCGCCGCCCGGCAGGGTGGACACGCCGTACAGGCCGCCGCCGAACCGGACCAGGTCCAGCCGGGATCCCGGCACGGTCAGCGCGGCCGCGGTGTTGGCGATGTGCCTGACCTCGGGCGTGACGCCTGCCTTCTCGGCGTACGCGGCGGCGTCGGCGAACGCGTCGAGCTGGACCGCGACGGACGGGTGCCCGGGCAGGTCGGCGCAGGCGAAGTGAGACCACAGGCCGACCACGCGCAGCGCCCCGGCGGCCTGGGCGGCCAGGGCGGCGTCGACCAGCCCGGGCCAGTCCGCGCGGGTGGCTCCGCCGCGGCTCAGCCCGGTGTCGGCCTTGAGGTGCAGGCGGGCCGGGACCCCGGCGCGGGCCGCCGCGTCCCGCACGCGGCCGAGGTAAGCGGCCGAGCCGGCGGTGATGTCGATGCCCGCGCTGATGGCCTCGGCGGGGTCGCCCACGGCCATCAGGCACAGCAGCGGGGCGGTGATCCCGGCCGCCCGCAGCCCCAGCGCCTCGGTCAGGTCGGCGGTGCCGAGCCAGCTCGCGCCGCCGGCCAGCGCGGCCCGCGCCGCCGGGACCATGCCGTGCCCGTACCCGTCCGCCTTCACCACGGCCATCACCTCGCTGCCGCGGACACGCTCCCGCAGCGCCGCGACGTTGCCGCGGATCGCGGCCAGGTCGACGATGGCCTGCCGGTCCATGGGGTCGTTCATGCCGCCGCCACGGCGCGGATGGCGGCCGGCAGCGCCGTGATGACGTCGTGGGCCCCGATCGGGGCCTCGCCCGCCTCGCCGGCCGCCCCCGCTGGCCAGGCCGGCCCGGCCGCCGCCAGCCGGGCGGCGAGGCCGTGCAGGTAAGCGGCCGTGATGCCCGCCTCCGCGGGCGCGAGGCCCTGCGCGAGCAGCGCACCGGCCAGCCCGGACAGCACGTCACCGGTGCCGGCCGTGGCCAGCCACGGGGTCCCGGTCGGGTTCACGAACACCGGGCCGCCGCCCCGGTCCGCCACCACCGTGGTCGATCCTTTGAGCAGGACGGTCACGCCGAGCTGACCGGCCGCGCGGCGGGCATGCTCCAGCCGCCGGGCCTCGATAGCGGCCGCTTCGGTGCCGAGCAGCCGGGCCAGTTCCCCGGCGTGCGGCGTGATCAGCGTAGGCGCCTGCCGCGGCAGCAGGCCGGGGTGCTGGCTCACGATGGTCAGCCCGTCCGCGTCGACCAGGACGGGCAGATCGGTGCGCAGGATCGCGGTCAGCCGCGCCACGGCGTCCGGGCCGGTGCCCATGCCCGGCCCGGCCACCCAGGCCTGGACACGGCCCACCGAGCCGATCAGGTCCCAGCCGGGGTCATCGGGGTAGGTGGTGAGCACCGTCTCGGGCCAGGCCTGGCGGACCGCCCCGACCGGAACCGGCGCGGTCACCACCCGGACCATCCCGGCACCGCCGCGCACGGCCCCGCCGGTGGCCAGCACGACCGCCCCGCCGAACCGGTCGCTGCCCGCCAGCACGCCGATGACCCCCCGGCGGTACTTGTCCGATTCCGCTCCCGGGCGGGGCAGCAGCCGGGCGATGTCCTCGTGCTGCGGGGCCACGGCGGCGGGTTCGCCGGCCAGGTACGGGCCAAGCCCGATGTCGATGAGCTCCACGGTTCCCGCATACCCGGCACCGGGGTCCACGAGCAGGCCCGGCTTGATCGCGCCGAACGTCACCGTGACGTCGGCTCGCACGGCCGGGCCGTCGACGGCGCCGGTGTCGGCGTCGATGCCGCTGGGCAGGTCGACGGCCACCACGGTGGCCCCCTGGTCCGTGGCGCGCTGAGCGTGACGGGCCAGGCCGTCGAAGGGCGCCCGCAGTCCGCCGCGTCCGCCGATGCCGAGCAGCCCGTCGATGATCACCTCGGCGCGGGCGATGACCAGGCCGGCCGCGGCCAGGTCGCCGGTCACGCGACCGCCCGCGGCACGCAGTTCGGCGAGGCCGCCCGGATGGGCCTTCGGCCCGGCGGTGATCGCGGTCACCGCGGCGCCGCGGCGGGCCAGCAGGGCGCCCGCGTACAGCGCGTCGCCGCCGTTGTCTCCGCTGCCCGCCAGCACGGCCACCCGGGCACCGTAAACATGCCCCGGGTAGCGCGCCAGCATTGACCCGCAGACCGCCGCGAGCCCGGCGGCGGCCCGGCGCATCAGCGTCCCGTCCGGCAGCGCCGCCATGAGCGCCTGCTCGGCGGCCCGCACGGCGGCGACCTGGTATGCGTGTCGCATACCGGCCTATCCCCCGGTGCGGGCCGCAGCGATCTCGGCCGCAGCCATCGTTACCGCTTGGAGTACTGGGGCGCCTTGCGGGCCTTCTTCAGGCCGTACTTCTTGCGCTCCTTGACCCGGGCGTCCCGGGTCACGAACCCGGCCTTCTTCAGCGCCGGGCGGTTCTCCGGGTCGACCAGGATCAGCGAGCGGGTGACGCCGAGACGCAGCGCGCCCGCCTGGCCGGTCACTCCGCCGCCGGAGATCCGGGCCACCACGTCGAACTTGTCTTCCGCGCCGAGGGTCACGAACGGCTCGTTGACCAGCTGCTGATGCACCTTGTTCGGGAAGTACGTCTCCAGCGACCGGCCGTTGATCTGCCACTGGCCCGTTCCGGGTGAGATCCGGACCCGGGCGATCGCCTCCTTGCGCCGGCCGGTGCCGGCCGCGAAGCCGGTCACCACCGGGCGCCGGGCCGCGGCCCGCGCCGGACCGTCCTGGGCGGTTTCTGTGGTGTACTCCGACGGCGTGTCCGCGCCGTACTCGTCGTCCGGGGTGCCGGTGACTTCCGCGTCGTCGACGTCGGTACCGGTTGCGCCAGTGGGCTCAGCCACAGTCTTCCTCGTGCTTCCTGTTATCGCTACTGCTCGATCTGCGTGATCTCATACGGCTGCGGCTGCTGCGCCTTATGCGGGTGGTCCGGTCCCGCGTACACCTTGAGCTTGGTCAGCGTCTTGCGGCCAAGGGAGTTCTTCGGCAGCATGCCACGCACCGCCTTCTCGACCGCCTTCTCCGGGCTGGCCTCCATCAGGCTCGCGTACGACACGGCGCGCAAGCCACCCGGGTAACCGGAGTGCCGGTAGGCGTGCTTCTGCTCCAGCTTGTTGCCGGTCAGCGCGACCTTCGCCGCGTTGACCACGATGACGAAGTCGCCCGTGTCCACATGCGGCGCGAAGATGGGCTTGTGCTTGCCGCGCAGCAGGACCGCCACGTGGCTGGCCAGCCGGCCGAGTACGACGTCGGAGGCGTCGATGACGTGCCACTGGCGGGTGATGTCACTGTCCTTCGGGCTGAAAGTGCGCACAGTCCTGAGCCTTCGCATAAGTATCGTGGTCGTGGCGTCCTGCACCTGCCGGCCGCCGTCTGGGGTGCTCCGCCGGAGCGCCGCGCTGAGCGCGTGCAGTCGGCATGCAGCGTGCATGCCAGTTACGCATGACGCCCATGCAGCATACTGCGGTTGACCCGGTGATGCCAAAGCGGCGACCTAGCCGCTGGCCAGGGCGCTACCCTCGTCCGTATGGATTATCAGGGTGCGAGGGGCACCCGGCCGGGCCCGGCCGCCGCTGACGCGCGCCAGCCGTCCCAGACGGCCCCCGATAATCCCGGATACGGGCCGGGCCCCGGCCCGGGCCCCGGTAACGGCAGCGGCGGCTACCAGGTCCTGGCGGACGGGCAGCGGCCCGCTGCGGGCCCTCGACCCGACCCGTACCCCCGCGCGCGGCTTCCCCCCGGTTCCGCCCGTCCCCGAGGACGCCCCCGCCAGCAACGACACCCCCGCCAGTGACGGAGCGGGAGACCCGGGCCCGGATCCATCGGCCCCGGACACGGCCAGCCCGCGGCGGCGGCACGGCACCAGGCGCGCCGGTGGTCCCGGGCGCCGTCCCCGCCGGGTGCGGTGGATAGCCGCGGGGGCCGCGGTGATCCTCGCGGCCGCCGGGTACGCCAGCTACCGGCTCATGTACGAGCCGCGGGTGAATGCCCCGGTGCCCGCGTCGCTGCGGCTGCCGACCGCCGCCGGCCTCCCCCGCCTCCGATACGGCCCTCGGCAAGTGGCAGCACATCAGCAGCCGGGCCGATGACCCGGAGGCGCTCTCGCTCGCCGAGCTCTACCCGGCCCAGTTCGAGCTGAACGGCAGCTCCTACGTCAGGACCGCGGCCGCCACGAGCAAGGACTGCACGCGGGCGGTGTACGGCTCGGACCTGCAGACGGCGCTGCAGACCGCGCACTGCTCCCAGGTGCTGCGGGCCAGCTACATCTCGGGGAACGGCACCATGATGGGCACGGTCGGCGTGGCCAACCTGACCAGCACGTCCGCCGCGCAGAAGGCCGGCCAGGTCACCGGGCCGAACGAGATCATCGCGCCGCTCGCCGCGCAGAAGGGGCCGACGAGCAAGCTCGGCAACGGCACGGGCGTCGTGCAGGCCGAGATCAAAGGGCACTACCTGATCTTGATGTGGGCCGAGTTCACCAGCCTGAAATCACCGTCGACATCCGCCCAGCGCCAGCAGCTCGAGCAGTTCGCGGCGGACCTGGTCACCGGCAGCGCCAACATCGACCTCAGCACCAGGATGCTCACCGGCAAGCCCGCTTGATAGCGCCGGCCGCCTGTTCATAGCGCGGCCGCCATTACGGCGGCCCGGGGGCGAGCGGCACACGCAGCCGGCGGGTCTGCGCGGCCCGCGCGGCCAGCTCGCCGGCCGCCGGGTAGCCCACCTCCTCCAGGCACAGCCCGTGCGGCGCCACCACCCGGACCGAGGGATCGCGCGCGGCAGCCGTGAGCACCTGCGCCGGCCAGCCCGGCGGCCTGCGTCCCTCGCCCACGGCCAGCAGCGCCCCGACCAGGGCGCGGACCATGTTGTGACAGAACGCGTCGGCGGTCACGGTCGCGACCGCGGTGCCGTCGCCATCCCGCCGCCAGGTCAGGACGCGCAGCGTCCGGGTGGTGGTCGCGCCCGGCCTGCGGCGGCAGAAGGCGGCGAAATCGTGCTCGCCCAGGAAGGCCAGCGCCGCCTCGTTCATGGCGGCGAGGTCCAGCCGCCGGAAGAACCAGAGCGTCTCGTGCCTGCGCAGCGGATCAGCCCGGGCCGGGTCGTCGCAGACCCGGTAGGAATAGCGGCGCCACAGCGCGGAAAACCGCGCGTCGAACCCGTCCGGCGCCGGGCTCGCGGCGTGCACGCGGATATCGGGGGGGAGCGCCGCGGCCAGCCGGGCCACCGGATCCCGGCGGGCCGGCGGCTGGCCCACGGTACTTTGGCCTGCAGCACCCTGATCCCCGGTGCCCTGGCCTGCAGTGCCCTGGCCTGCAGTGCCCTGGCCTGAGAGCGCCGCCCAGGCCGGAGCGGGTACGTCCGTGTGGACGACCTGCCCGCGGGCGTGGACGCCCGCGTCGGTGCGCCCGGCCACGGTCAGGGACGGCGGGCCGGGCAGGCGCAGCACCCGGCCGAGCACCCCGGCCAGGACCTCCTCGACCGTGCGCCGGCCGGGCTGGGCCGCCCACCCGGAAAACCCTGACCCGTCGTAGCCCAGGTCAATCCGGAGCCGAACGGGCTGTGGTTCGTCTGCCACGCCCACCTCACCCCGGGTCAGGGGCTAGGCGTCCCGGTCTTCGTCTTCGTTCGTCGTCGCCTGCGGCCTCAGCGGCACCGGTGTCAGCGTCGCCGGTGCCGGCCACGTCAGCTTCGCCGGTGACCTCGGCGTCGTCGGCGTCGTTCTCCGCGGTGACCGAGGCGGCGTCGGCGGCCTCGTCGGTCACGGCCGATTCAGGCCCCGCGCCGGCCTCGGTCTCCGGCTCGGCTACCGCGATGGCCGCCGGGGCGGCCGGGGTTGCGGTCGCGCTCGCCTCGGCGCGGCGGGCGCGGCGGCGGGGCCTGGCCGCGACGGGCTCGCCGCGGACCAGCTCGATGACCGCCATCGCGGCGTTGTCCCCCTTGCGGGGGCCGATCTTGGTGATCCGGGTGTAGCCGCCGTCGCGCTCGGAGAACTCCGGGGCGATCTCGGTGAACAGCTGGTGCACCACGCCCTGGTCCGTGACCACGGTCAGCACGTGCCGCCGGGCGTGCAGGTCACCGCGCTTGGCGAAGGTGATCAGCCGTTCGGCGAACGGACGGAGCCGACGGGCCTTGGCCTCGGTGGTCGTGATCCGGCCGTGCTGGAACAGCGCGGTGGCCAGGTTAGCCAGGATGTGCCGCTCGTGAGCCGGGCTGCCGCCCAGGCGGTGGCCCTTGGTGGGCGTGGGCATACGGACCTCTCTTGCTCTTCAACGCGGGGGTGGCGGACGCCACCCCATGTCAGTACTGCTCGGTCTCCACGTAGCTCTCGTCATCGTCGCTGTAGGCGCCCACCGCGGTGCTCGGGTCGAATCCGGGCGGCGAGTCCTTGAGCGACAGGCCCATGTCGATCAGCTTCTGCTTGACTTCCTCGATCGACTTGGCGCCGAAGTTCCGGATGTCCAGCAGGTCCTGCTCGCTGCGGCCGACCAGTTCGCCGACCGTGTGGATGCCCTCGCGCTTGAGGCAGTTGTAGGACCGGACGGTCAGGTTGAGGTCCTCGATCGGCAGGGCCAGGTCCGCGGCCAGCGCGGCGTCCGTCGGGGACGGGCCGATGTCGATGCCCTCGGCGTCGACGTTGAGCTCCCGGGCCAGCCCGAACAGCTCGACCAGCGTCTTGCCCGCACTCGCCACCGCGTCCCGCGGCCGCATGCACGGCTTGGTCTCCACGTCGAGGATCAGCCGGTCGAAGTCGGTGCGCTGCTCGACACGGGTGGCTTCCACCTTGTACGTCACCCGGAGCACGGGCGAGTAGATGGAGTCGATCGGCACCCGGCCGATCTCCTGGCCCGGCTGCTTGTTCTGGGTCGCCGAGACATAGCCGCGACCGCGCTCCACGGTCAGCTCCATCTCGAGCCTGCCCTTGGCGTTCAGCGTGGCCACGTGCAGCTCGGGGTTGTGCACTTCGACGCCGGCCGGCGGCGCGATGTCGGCCGCGGTCACCTCACCGGGGCCCTGCTTGCGCAGGTACATCACGACGGGCTCGTCGTGCTCGGAGGACACCACCAGTTCCTTCAGGTTCAGGATGATGTCGGTGACATCTTCCTTCACGCCCGGGACGGTGGAGAACTCGTGCAGGACGCCCTCGATCCTGATGCTGGTCACGGCCGCACCGGGGATGGAGGACAGGAGCGTCCGGCGGAGCGAATTGCCGATGGTGTAGCCGAAGCCCGGCTCGAGCGGCTCGATGACGAACCGGGACCGGAACTCGTCTACCTGCTCCTCGGAAAGGGAGGGGCGCTGAGCAATGAGCATTGGTATTCCTTTCCACGACGCCCGCTATATGACGGTGTGTTTGTTTTCCGGGGGATACCCCCGGAACCCCCATGTCGGGGGGATGCCATCCCCCGACGACCCCCTGCCCGGGGCAAGCCCCGGGTAGAGGGAATCTCCGGGCGGGCCGTCGAGGCCCGCCCAGAGATTTACTTCGAGTAGAACTCGACGATGAGCTGTTCCTGGACCTGGGTGTCGATCTGGGCCCGGACGGGCAGCGAGTGCACCAGGATCCGCATGTGGTCGGGGACCACCTCGAGCCAGGCTGGCACCGTGCGCTCGCCGACCTCGGCCTGGGCGACGATGAACGGGGTCATCTCGCGGGCCTTGGCCGTCACCTCGACGATGTCGTTCTCGCTGACCCGGTAGGACGGGATGTCGACCTTCCTGCCGTTCACGGTGAAGTGCCCGTGCCGCACCAGCTGGCGGGCCATGTCACGGCTCTTCGCGAAGCCCGCGCGGAACACCACGTTGTCCAGGCGGCGCTCGAGCAGCTCGAGCATGGTCTCGCCGGTCCGGCCGTGCTTGCGGGCCGCCTCTTCGTAATAGCCGTGGAACTGGCGCTCGAGGATGCCGTAGATCCGGCGGGCCTTCTGCTTCTCCCGGATCTGCTGCAGGTAGTCGCCTTCCTTGGGCCGGTTGCGGCCGTGCTCACCCGGCGGGTAGGGCCGGATCTCGATCGGGCACTTCGGCGAGTCGCACTTGGCGCCCTTGAGGAAGAGCTTGGTCTTCTCCCGGCGGCAGAGCTTGCAGTCCGGGCCTGTGTATCGAGCCATTGTTCGCTGTCTCCTAGACCCGGCGCCGCTTGGGCGGCCGGCAGCCATTATGCGGTACGGGGGTCATGTCCTGGATCGAGCCGACCTCCAGCCCGGTCGCCTGCAGGGACCGGATGGCGGTCTCCCGGCCCGAGCCCGGGCCCTTGACGAAGACGTCGACCTTCCGCATGCCATGCTCCATGGCCCGGCGGGCGGCGGCTTCCGCCGCCATCTGGGCCGCGTACGGGGTCGACTTCCGCGATCCCTTGAACCCCACCTGACCCGCGGACGCCCATGAGATGACGTTGCCCGTCGGGTCGGTGATCGAGATGATCGTGTTGTTGAACGTGCTCCTGATGTGGGCGTGCCCGTGAGCGACGTTCTTCCGCTCCTTGCGGCGCACCTTCTTAGCGGCGGCCTGCTGGCGGGTCCTAGGCGGCATCTGCGTCCTTCGAGGTCATCGGTCCGTATGGACTACTCACTTCTTCCCGGTCTTCTTCCTACCGGCTACCGTCTTCTTCTTGCCCTTGCGGGTGCGCGCGTTGGTCTGCGTCCGCTGCCCGTGCACGGGCAGCCCGCGGCGGTGGCGGATGCCCTGGTAGCAGCCGATCTCGACCTTGCGCCGGATGTCGGCCTGGACCTCGCGGCGCAGGTCGCCTTCGACCTGGTAGCTGGCGTCGATCCAGTCACGGAGCTTGAGCAGCTCCTCGTCGGTCAGGCTGCTGACCCTGGTGTCGCCGCTGATACTCGTGGCGTCCAGCGTCTGCAGCGCCCTGGTGCGGCCGATGCCGTAGATGTAGGTGAGCGCGACCTCGAGCCGCTTATCGCGGGGCAGGTCAACGCCGGAAAGCCTGGCCATATGCGGGCAGTTCTCCTTCGTCTTGCGGAGGTCCTACGCGCCGCCCCATGCCCTGCCCGGACATGGCCCCGGCCTCCGTCCGGGGGTGAGCAGCCGGTATGGCTGCCTGCGGTGCGCGTTTGTCTGGTGCGTCAGCCCTGACGCTGCTTGTGCCTCGGGTCGGTGCAGATGACCATGACGCGGCCGTGCCGGCGAATGATCCGGCACTTGCTGCAGATCTTCTTGACGCTCGGCTTGACCTTCACGGTGCTGTCTCCACTAAGTCTGCTGAGTGTTGTTACTTGTATCGGTACACGATCCGCCCACGACTGAGGTCGTAGGGGCTTAGCTCTACGACGACCCGGTCGTCAGGCAGGATGCGGATGTAGTGCATCCGCATCTTCCCGCTGATGTGAGCGAGAACCTTGTGCCCGTTCTCCAGCTCCACCCGGAAGAAGGCATTCGGCAGTGATTCGACAACCGTGCCCTCAATCTCGATGGCGCCGTCTTTCTTGGGCATATCCTCCGCGCTTCGCTCTGTAGGGTGGTAATCCGCGCCGGAGCGCGGCTGGCCGGCCGTACGGATCTAGCCAGGCCATCCGGCTGGACGGCTATCCTGGCCCCGCCTGGCTCACGCCCGTGCTGACCAAACAGCAGGACGAGGAAACCAGGAAGGGTACCGCCGGGTCCGTACCGCTCGCCTACGCGAGCCCCCGGGTGCTAACCACGAGGAACCCAACGGATGGGCCGGAGATGAGTGTACTCGACCACCGGCCTCAACGCGAACCGTCCGGATAGTAAGACACCGGGCGGCCGGTGGCTATTCCCGGCGGCGCCGGGCGCGCCGGACGGCCACCCATATCCACGGGATCACGACCAGCAGCCACCACGGAAACCAGGTCCCGGCGCCGACCACCGCCGCGACCGCCCAGACGGCGATGAGCGCGCCTGCTACCGCGCCCCACGCCCCCATGGCCAGCGTGCCGGGCGAGAAGGCCGGCGGGCTGCCCGGGTCCCTCGGCACCAGCGACTGGTGCGGGAGGCCCGCTGGCCGGCGCAGCGACTCGTCCGGCAGCCGGTACAAGTCGATGACCGGCAGATCCGTCAGCAGCTCGTCGAGCTCGCCCAGCGTCTTGGCGTCGAGCGCGGCGTCCATGCGCTCGCCGAACTCCTCGGCGGTCAGCCGGCCCGCGGCGTGATGCTCGCGCAGCAGCGCCGTGACGCGGTCGCGATCCGCGTCCGAGGCGCGGATCCGCGGATCACCAGGCACCGGGCACACACCTTCTTTCCCGACCAACCGACCCCGGCCGACCTCCCGGTCCTTCCCGACCAACCAGCCCGGCCGACCTCCCGGCTCAGGCCGGCGGAACCCTCGCGGGGTCCTTGTCTCTAGTATCGCCCAGCCGCGACTGGCCGCCGTCCTTCGCGGTCAGCACCCACGGCCCGGCGGGAGTGATCGCCACCGTGTGCTCGAAATGCGCGGCCCAGCTCCCGTCCGCGGTGATGACGGTCCAGCCGTCGCCGAGCAGGACCGTCTCCGGGTCGCCGAGCACGATCATCGGCTCGATGGCCAGCGCCATGCCGGCCTGCAGCCGCGGCCCGCGGCCCGCGCGCCCGTAGTTCGGCACCGGCGGATCCATGTGCATCGCGGTGCCGATGCCGTGCCCGGTGTACTCCTCGACCACGCCGTACCGGCCTGACCGGGCGACGCTGGCCTCCACGGCGTGCCCGATGTCGCCCAGCCTGCCGCCGCCGCGGGCCTGCGCGATCCCCTGCCACAGCGCGTCCTCGCACGCGCGCAGCAGCGCGGCATGCTCGGCGGTGATCGTGCCCACGCCCACGGTGATGGCCGCATCCCCGTGCCACCCGTTGACGATGGCGCCGCAGTCGATGGAGACGATGTCACCAGCGGCCAGCCGCCGGTCCGGCCTCGGGATGCCGTGCACGATCTCGTCGTTCACCGACGTGCACAGCGTGGCGGGATACCCGTGGTAGCCCGTGAACGACGGGATGGCGCCCGCCGCGCGGATCTCGCGCTCGGCGACCGCGTCAAGCTCGGCGGTGCTGACGCCGGGCCGGACCGCCGCGGCGGCCACCTCGAGCGCACGCGCCACGACCAGCCCGGCCTCGCGCATGATGGCGATCTGCTCGGGCGACTTGATCTCGATCTCCAGCCCGCGACGCGGCCACACGGCAGCCCAGCCCCCTCAGTAGACGAACGGGCGGAGCGCGGCCAGCGCCCGGCTGGTGATCTCTTCGACCGGGCCGGTCGCGTCGATGCCGATCAGGATGTTCTCGTCGGCGTAGAACGCGACGAGGGGAGAGGTCTGCTCGGCGTAGACCTCGAGCCGGTGCCTGATGGTCTTCTCGGAGTCATCGTCCCGCTGGAACAGCTCGCCGCCGCAGTCGTCGCAGATGAGAGCGCGCGCCGGAGGATCGTACAGGACGTGCCAGACCCGCTCGCATCGCCGGCAGGTCCGGCGCCCGGACAGGCGCCGCACCACCTCGTCCTCGTCCACCACCAGCTCGAGCACCACGCTCAGCCTCGCGTCCCACTCCGTCAGCATCTTCTTCAGCGTCTCGGCCTGGGGCACGTTCCGCGGGAACCCGTCGAGCAGGAAGCCTTCCCGGGCGTCGTCCTCCGCCAGCCGGTCGCGGACCATAGCCAAGGTCACGGCGTCCGGAACCAGGTCACCGCGTTCCATGTACTCGCGGGCCTGGAGGCCCAGCTCGGTATGACTCGTCACGTTGTAGCGGAAAATATCACCTGTCGAGACCCTCGGTATCGCCAGATGCGAGGAGATGAACTGGGCCTGTGTCCCCTTGCCCGCACCGGGAGGCCCGACGAGGACGATACGCACTACCGCAGGAAACCCTCATAGTTGCGCTGCTGCAACTGGCTTTCGATCTGTTTCACGGTGTCGAGGCCGACGCCGACCATGATCAGCAGGCTGATCCCGCTGAACGGGAACTCGTTGGCGACCCCGATGGAGGCGAGCGCGACCAGCGGGAACAGCGCGATCACCCCCAGGTAGACCGAGCCGGGCGCGGTGAGCCTACTGAGCACGAAACTCAGGTATTCGGCCGTCGGGCGCCCGGGTCTGATGCCCGGGATGAACCCGCCGTACTTCTTCATGTTGTCGGCCACCTCGGTCGGGTTGAAGGTGATCGACACGTAGAAGTAGGTGAACCCGATGATCAGCAGGAAGAACGCGGCCATGTAGAACTTCGAGCTGCTCAGCTCGATGTTGCTGTCCACCCAGCGGACCCAGCCCTGCGCTTTGTTCTGATTACCGAACAGCTGCGCGGCCAGCGTCGGGATGTACAGCAGGGACGACGCGAAGATGACCGGGATCACGCCGGCCTGGTTGACCTTCATCGGGATGTAGGTCGACGTGCCGCCGTACATCCGCCGGCCGACCATGCGCTTGGCGTACTGGACCGGGATGCGGCGCTGGGCCTGTTCCATGAACACGATGAACGCCACGATGGCGATCATCACCACGACGGCCACGCCGGCGTAGAAGGCCGACTTGTCGCGGTAGATGGCCAGCAGCTCGCCCGGGATGACGGAGATGACCGTGGTGAAGATCAGTACCGACATCCCGTTCCCGACCCCGCGGTCGGTGATCAGCTCGCCCATCCACATGATGACCGTGGTGCCCGCCACCATGGTGATGACCATGGTGGCGATGTTGAAGACCGAGCCGTTGGGGATCAGCGGGAAGTTGTCGGCCGTGCCGCAGCCGCCGAACAGCGTGCCGGACCTGGCCAGCTCGATGTAGCCGGTGGACTGCAGGACGGCCAGCCCGACGGTCAGGTACCGGGTGTACTGGGTGATCTTGGCCTGCCCGGCCTGGCCTTCCTGCTTCAGCGTCTCCAGCCGCGGGATCACGACCGTCAGCAGCTGCAGGATGATGCTGGAGGTGATGTACGGCATGATGCCGAGCGCGAACACCGACAGGCGCAGCAGCGCCTGGCCGCTGAGCAGGTTGACGATGGCCAGCACCCCGGCGGTCGAGCTACCGGAAGCCGTCGCGAGGTTGGAGCAGTAGGCGACGTTCTTCTCGTCGATGCCGGGCGTCGGCAGCGAGGCCCCGAACCGGAACAGCGCGATCAGGCCCAGCGTGATCAGCATCTTCTTGCGCAGATCCGGCGTCTGGAACGCCCGCACGAAGGCCGTCAGCATGCGCAGTCCTCGGTTCGGTTGAACGGGCAGTTCCCGTATCTTACCCGGCACGCCATCGTTTTTCTCCGATCGCTCGCCTCAGGGGCGCCTTTTGGGCGCCGCCTTCCCTCGTCGCTCCTGCGTCCAGGCATCGCGCCTGCATGGCTCGCTCGCTCTGGGCTAGGAGAGCTCGGTAACCGTGCCGCCTGCGCCTTCGATCTTGGCTGCCGCGGAGGCGGAGAAGGCGTGCGCGGTGACCCGGAGGGCGACCGAGAGGTCGCCGGCGCCGAGCACCTTGATCAGCTCACCCTGACGCACCGCGCCCCTGGCGACCAGGCTCTCCGGGGTGACGTCGCCGCCGTCGGCGAACAGCTCGGCCAGCCGGCCGGTGTTCACCACCTGGTAGGTGGTGCCGAAGCCGGCGTTCGAGAACCCCTTCAGCTTCGGCACCCGGCGGTTCAGCGGCATCTGGCCGCCCTCGAAGCCGACCCGGACCTTGTTGCGCGCCTTGGTGCCCTTGGTACCGCGGCCCGCGGTCTTGCCCTTGGACGCCTCACCGCGGCCGACCCTGGTCTTGGCCCGGTGGGCGCCCGGCGCGGGCCGCAGGTGGTGCAGCTTGAGCCCGCGCCCGGACGCCGCCTGCCCGGACGCCGTGCCGCTATCAGTAATCTCCGGGTTAGTCATCTCCGGCCACTTCCTCCACCGTCACCAGATGGCGCACGGTCTTGATCATGCCGCGGAACTCGGGCCGGTCGGGCTTGACCACGACCTGGCCGATCCGCCGCAGCCCGAGTGAGCGCAGCGAATTGCGCTGCGCGCTGGTCCCGCCGATCTTCGACTTGACCTGGGTCACCTTCAGCTGTGCCATCTGTCCGTTCTCCCGTCAGGCTCCGGCCGCGGCGGCCGCGCGCGCCCGCAGCATGGCCGCCGGCGCCACGTCCTCGATCGGCAGGCCCCGCTTGGCCGCGATCTCCTCGGGCCGGTTCAGGCTCTTCAGCGCGGCCACCGTCGCATGCACGACGTTGATCGGGTTAGACGAGCCCAGCGAGCGCGACAGCACGTCGCTGATGCCAGCGCACTCGAGCACGGCCCGGACCGGGCCGCCGGCGATGACGCCGGTACCGGGGCTGGCCGGCTTCAGCAGCACGACCCCCGCCGCCTCCTCGCCCTGGACCGTGTGCGGGATCGTGCCGCCGATACGCGGCACCCGGAAGAAGTGCTTCTTCGCCTCTTCGACGCCCTTGGCGATGGCGGCCGGGACCTCCTTGGCCTTGCCGTACCCGACGCCGACCATCCCGTTGCCGTCGCCCACCACGACCAGCGCGGTAAAGCTGAAGCGGCGGCCGCCCTTGACCACCTTGGCCACGCGGTTGATCGTCACCACGTGCTCAAGGTAGGCAGCCTGCTTTTCGGCCGCGTTGCCGCGCCGGTCGTCACGGCGCTCGCGCCGCTCGCCACCGCCGCCGCCGCGCCGCGGAGCTCCTGGCATCAGAACTTCCTCATCTCTATATAACCGAACGTCATCTGTGTATACCGACGGAGCGCTCACAGCTGCACGCCGCCTTCCCGGACGCCGTCCGCGAGCGCGGCGACGCGGCCGTGGTAGCGGTAGCCGCCGCGGTCGAACACCACGGCCGCGATGCCGGCCTCGGCCGCCCGCTGGGCCAGCAGCTCGCCGACCTTGCGGGCCTTGGCCGTCTTGTCGCCCTCAGCCGTCCGGATCGACGGGTCGAGAGTGGACGCCGCGGCCAGTGTACGGCCCGCGCTGTCGTCGACGATCTGCGCGAACATATGCCGCGCGGACCGGTTGACGACCAGCCGCGGCCTGCTCGGGCTGCCGGCGACCTTCTTACGTACCCGCAGGTGGCGCCGCACGCGGCTCGCCGTGGACGTATGCGTGCGAGACCGCACCCGCCCGGTGGCGCGTGCGTGCGATCTGGTCCTGGTACCAGCCATGACTTACTTACCAGCCTTCCCGACCTTGCGGCGGACCTGCTCGCCCTGGTACCGCACGCCTTTGCCCTTGTACGGGTCAGGCTTGCGGAGCTTGCGGATTTGCGCGGATATCTCGCCCACCTGCTGCTTGTCGATGCCCTCCACCACGAACCTGGTGGGAGCCTCGACCCGGAAGGTGATGCCCTCCGGCGGCGAGACCTTCACCGGGTGGCTGAACCCGAGCGCGAACTCCAGGTCACGGCCCCTGGCCTGGACCCGGTAGCCGACACCCACGATTTCGAGGGTCTTGCTGTAGCCGTCTGTGACGCCGGTGACCATGTTCGCGATCAGCGTGCGGGACAGGCCGTGCAGCGCGCGTACCGAACCCTCGTCGCTGGGCCTGGTGACCCTGATGACCCCGTCCTCGCGGACGACGTCGATGGGCTCGGCGACGGTGTGCTTCAGTGTTCCCTTCGGCCCCTGCACGGTGACATCGCGCCCGTCGACGGTGACCTGCACTCCGCCGGGAATGCTCACCGGGAGCCGCCCGATCCTTGACATCGCAGCTCCTCCGCTTACCAGACGTAGGCGAGGACTTCCCCGCCCACGCCGCTCTTCTTGGCTTGCTTGTCGGTCATCAGCCCGCCAGAGGTCGAGATGATCGCCACGCCGAGGCCGCCGAGCACCCGGGGCAGGTTGTCCTTCTTCGCGTAGACGCGCAGCCCAGGCTTGGACACCCGCTTGATGCCGGCGATGGAGCGCTCGCGCGCGTTGCCGAACTTGAGGGTGACCACGAGGTTCTTGCCGACCTCGGCGTCCTCGACGCGCCAGGCGGCGATGTACCCCTCCTGCTGGAGGATCTCCGCGATGTGGGACTTGATCTTGGAGTACGGCATGCCCACGGTGTCGTGGTACGCCGAGTTCGCGTTCCGCAGACGGGTCAGCATGTCCGCGATCGGATCGGTCATTGTCATGGCCGGTTGGCCTTCCTCACCGTGGTTTCCCGTGGGACCTGCGGTGTTCGTAGCGTGTGCTTACCAGCTGGACTTGGTGATGCCGGGCAGTTCGCCGCGGTGCGCCATGGTCCGGAAACAAATCCGGCACAGGCTGAACCTGCGGTAGACCGCGCGCGGCCGCCCGCAGCGCGTGCACCGCGAATAGGCCCGCACGCTCGAACTTCGGCGTCCGCTTCTGCTTGACGACCAGTGCTTTCTTAGCCATATCTCACCCCTCCCTGAAGGGGAAGCCGAGCTGCCGCAGCAGCGAGCGGCCTTCGGCGTCGTTGGTGGCCGAGGTGACCACCGTGATGTCCATGCCGCGCTGCCGGTCCACCCTGTCCGGGTCAATCTCGTGGAACATGAGCTGCTCGGTCAGCCCGAACGTGTAGTTTCCGTGCCCGTCGAACTGCCGGGGGGACAGGCCGCGGAAGTCACGGATCCGCGGCAGCGCAATGGTCAGCAGGCGGTCCAGGAACTCCCACATGCGGTCCCCGCGCAGCGTGACGTGCGCGCCGATGGGCATGCCCTCGCGCAGCTTGAACTGGGCCACGGACTTCTTCGCCCGGGCCACGGCCGGCTTCTGCCCGGTGATGGTGGACAGGTCCCGGACCGCTCCCTCGATGAGCTTGGCGTCCCGGGCCGCCTCGCCCACGCCCATGTTCACCACGATCTTGGTCAGCCCGGGTATCTGCATCACGTTGCCGTAGCTGAACTCTTCCTTCAGCGCGGGGGCGATCTCGTCCCGGTAGCGCTCCTTGAGCCGCGGCACGGGCGGAGCCTCGGTCGCCATCAGATGTCCTTCCCGCTCGGCCGGGCGACGCGGACCTTCCGGCCCTCCTCGTCGAACCGGTAGCCGGTCCGGACGGCCCGCTTGCTGTCCGGATCGGTCAGCTGGACGTTGCTCACGTCGATCGGCGCTTCCTCGTGCGTGATGCCGCCTTCCTTGGCCCCGCGCTGGCCCTGGTAGGTGACCTTCTTGTTCTTCTTGACCACGTTGACGCCCTGGACAAGCACCTTGCCCCGGTCCGGGTAGGCGGCGATGACCAGGCCGGAGCGGCCCCGGTCACGGCCGGCCACGACCAGCACGTGATCGCCCTTCTTGACCTTCATCACAGCACCTCCGGCGCCAGCGAGATGATCCGCATGAACCGCTTCTCCCGAAGCTCACGTCCGACCGGCCCGAAGATGCGGGTCCCGCGCGGGTCACCGCCGTCCCGGATCAGCACCGCGGCGTTCTCGTCGAACCGGATGTAAGAGCCGTCGCCGCGGCGGCGCTCCTTGCGGGTGCGCACGACGACCGCCTTGACGACATCGCCCTTCTTCACGCCGGCGCCGGGAAGGGCATCCTTCACGGTCGCCACGATGACGTCACCGATGCCCGCGTATCGCCGGCCGCTGCCGCCGAGCACCCGGATGCACAAGATCTCCTTGGCACCCGTGTTGTCGGCGACCTTAAGCCGCGACTCCTGCTGGATCACGTCAACTCCTGCTATCTTTCGCCGGGCATCGGAGCCAGGCGGTCTGCTGTTACTTGGCCTTCTCGAGGATCTCGGTAACCCGCCAGCGCTTGGTCGCGGACATCGGCCGGGTCTCCATCAGCCGCACGCGATCGCCCACGCCGCAGGCGTTGGCGGCATCGTGCGCCTTGTACTTCTTGGTACGGCGCAGTACCTTGCCGTACTTCGGGTGCTTGACGTGGTCTTCGACCTCGACAATGACGGTCTTGTCCATCTTGTCGCTGACCACGAGGCCTTCCCGGCTCTTGCGGTAGCCGCGCGTCGCCGTGGCCCGCGTGGTGTCTTCGCTCACTCGCTCGCCTCCCTGGCTGCGTCATCGGTGGCGGCGTCGCCGTCCTCTATCAGGGTGATGATCCCGAGCTCGCGCTCTCGCATCACCGTGTAGATCCGGGCGATTTCCTTGCGGACCGCACGCAGCCTGCCGTGGCTCTCCAGCTGCCCGGTGGCACCCTGGAAGCGCAGGTTGAACAGCTCTTCCTTCGCCTCGGCCAGCTTGGCGTGCAGTTCCTCCTCGGTGGACACGCGCAGCTGCGCGGTCAGGCCACTAGCCATCAGCCCTCACTCAGCTCTCGCTTGACCACTTTGCACTTCATCGGGAGCTTGTGGATCGCGCGGCGCAGGGCCTCCCTGGCCACTGGCTCCTCGACCCCGGACAGCTCGAACATGACCCGGCCCGGCTTGACGTTGGCGATCCACCATTCCGGCGATCCCTTGCCGGATCCCATCCGCGTCTCGGCCGGCTTCTTGGTCAGCGGCCGGTCCGGGTAGATGTTGATCCACACCTTCCCGCCACGGCGGATGTGCCTGGTCATGGCGATACGGGCGGCCTCGATCTGCCGGTTGGTCACGTACGAGTGCTCCAGGGCCTGGATCCCGAACTCGCCGAACGACACGTGGGTCCCGCCGGTCGCATTGCCGGTCCGGTGCGGACGGTGCTGCTTGCGGTGCTTGACCCTGCGTGGAATGAGCATGTCCTCAGCCCTCCTCGCTCGTGGCCGGAGCCGGGGCTGCAGCCGGAGCCGGGCTGCGCCGGAGCCTCGGCCGGGGCCGGGCGGCGGCGGCGCTGCGGCTCAGCGCCGCCACCGCCACCGCCGCCGCGCGACGGGCGCTGGGGGCGCTGCTGGGCCGCGGCCCGCAGGGCCGCGGCCTGCGCTTCCCGGCCAGCCCGGCTGGTCGGCGCCTCGCCCTTGTAGATCCACACCTTCACGCCGATCCGGCCGAAGGTGGTACGGGCCTCGTAGAACCCGTAGTCGATGTCCGCGCGCAGCGTGTGCAGCGGCACCCGGCCCTCGCGGTAGAACTCCGACCGCGACATCTCCGCGCCGCCCAGGCGGCCCGAGCACTGCACCCGGATCCCCTTGGCGCCGCCCTTCATCGCGCTCTGGATCGCCTTGCGCATGGCCCGCCGGAAGGAGACCCGGCTGGACAGCTGCTCGGCGACGCCCTGGGCGACGAGCTGGGCGTCGATCTCCGGGTTCTTCACCTCGAGGATGTTCAGCTGGATCTGCTTGGCGGTCAGCTTCTCCAGGTCGCCGCGGATGCGGTCAGCTTCAGCGCCGCGGCGGCCGATGACGATGCCGGGCCGGGCGGTGTGGATGTCCACGCGGACCCGGTCCCTGGTCCGCTCGATCTCGACCTTGGAGATGCCGGCCCGCTCCATGCCGCGCTGCAGCATGCGCCGGATCGCCACGTCCTCGGCCACGTATTCCTTGTACAGCTTGCCGGCATACCAGCGGCTCTTGAAGTCGGTGGTGATGCCGAGCCGGAACCCGTGCGGGTTCACCTTCTGTCCCACTAGCGGGTCCCTCCCTCGGAGTCGTCGGAGACAATCACCGTGATGTGGCTGGTGCGCTTCAGGACCCGGTAGCCGCGGCCCTGGGCGCGCGGCCGGAAGCGCTTGAGCGTCGGGCCCTCGTCGACCCAGGCGCGGCGCACCCACAGCATGCCGCGATCCCCGCGCCCGCCCCTGGTGTCCGCATTGGCGATGGCGCTGGCGAGCACCTTGCCAACCGGGTCGCTGGCCGACTGCGGCGCGAAGGCCAGCACGGCCTGCGCCTGGTCAGCGGGCAGCCCGCGGATCAGGTCCACCACCCGGCGGGCCTTCCGCGGCGTGACGCGGACGTACCGCGCCATGGCCCTCGCTTCCATTTCGTTCTCCTATCGGCGACTGCGCCGGTCGTCCCTGACGTGACTGCGGAAGGTCCGTGTGGGCGCGAACTCGCCCAGCTTGTGGCCCACCATTGACTCGGTGATGAACACCGGGATGTGCTTCCTGCCGTCATGGACGGCGATCGTGTGCCCGAGCATGGCCGGCACGATCATGGAACGCCTGGACCACGTCCTGATGACGGTCTTGGTTCCCCGCTCGTTCTGCACGTCCACCTTCTTCATCAGGTGGTCGTCCACGAACGGGCCCTTCTTAAGACTACGAGGCATCGCGCGCTATTCCTTACCGCTTGTTCTTGCCGCGGCGGCGGCTGATCAGCCGGTCGCTAGGCTTGTGCGCCTGCCGGGTCCGGCCCTCCGGCTTGCCCCACGGGCTGACCGGGTGGCGGCCGCCGGAGCTCTTGCCCTCGCCGCCGCCGAGCGGGTGGTCGACCGGGTTCATGGCCACGCCCCGGACTGACGGGCGGACGCCCTTCCACCGGTTGCGGCCGGCCTTGCCGAGCTTGATGTTGCCCTGCTCGGCGTTGCCCACCTCGCCGACCGTGGCCCGGCAGGCCGCGTCCACCCGGCGGATCTCACCGGACGGCATGCGCAGCTGGGCGTAGCCGCCTTCCTTGGCCAGCAGCTGGACCCCGGCCCCCGCCGACCGGGCGATCTTCGCGCCGCCGCCGGGCCGCAGCTCGATGGCGTGCACCACGGTGCCGGTCGGGATGCTGCGCAGCGGCAGCGAGTTGCCCGGCTTGATGTCCGCGCCGGTGCCGCTCTCCACGGTGTCCCCCGCGGACAGGCCCTGCGGGCAGATGATGTAGCGCTTCTCGCCGTCGGCGAAGTGCAGCAGCGCGATCCGCGCGGTGCGGTTCGGGTCGTACTCGATGTGCGCGACCTTGGCCGGCACGCCGTCCTTATCCGCGCGCCGGAAGTCGATCAGCCGGTAGGACCGCTTGTGCCCGCCGCCCTGGTGCCGGGCGGTGACGCGGCCGTGCACGTTCCGGCCGCCGCGCGAGTGCAGCGGGCGCACGAGCGACTTCTCCGGCTCATCCCTGGTGATCTCAGAGAAGTCCGAACCGCTCGCGCCGCGCCGCCCCGGGGTGGTCGGCTTGTACTTACGGATAGCCATGTCTGGTCGCGTCTCCCTTAGGCGCCGAAGATATCGATGCGGTCCCCTGCGGCGAGGGTCACGATCGCCCGCTTGACGTCCGGCCGCTTGCCCCATCCGTACCGGGTACGCCTGCGCTTGCCCACCCGGTTCACGGTGTTGACCCCGGTCACCTTCACCCCGAACACGGCCTCGACGGCCTGCCTGATCTGGGTCTTGTTGGCGTCAGGGGCAACGACGAAGGTGTACTTGCCCTCGTCGAGCAGCCCGTAGCTCTTCTCCGAGACAACCGGCCGCAGCAGGACGTCCCTCGGGTTAGTGTCCCGGCTCACTGGCCCGCTCCCTTCGCGGTCCTGGCTTACGAACGCCGTCAGGGCCTGCTCGGTGAAGACCACGTGGTCGCTGGCCAGCACGTCGTAGGTGTTGAGCTGGTCCTCGGTGAGCACGTGCACGCTGGGCACGTTCCGCAGCGACTTGAAGGTCAGCTCGTCATCGCGGTGCAAGACCACGAGGACCGGGCGGCCCAGCTCGCCGACCGCAGCTGACCAGCACAGCCAGCGCGTCCCTGGTCCTGGGCACGTCGCCGGTGACGAAGCTGCTGACGACCTGGACCCGGCCGTGGCTGAGCCGGTCGGACAGCGCGCCGCGCAGCGCGGCCACCTTCATCTTCTTCGGCGTCCGCTGCGCGTAGGAGCGCGGCACCGGGCCGTGGACGACGCCGCCGCCGGCGTACTGGGGCGCGCGCAGCGAGCCCTGGCGGGCCCGCCCGGTGCCCTTCTGGCGGTACGGCTTCTTGCCGCCGCCGCGGACCTCGCCGCGGGTCTTGACCGCGTGCGTGCCCTGCCGGGCGGCCGCCTGCTGGGCCACCACGACCTGGTGGATCAGCGGCACGTTCACCTTGGCGGCGAAGATCTCCTCCGGCAGCTCAACCGTCTTGCCCTGCGCGCCGATGACGCTGAGCTCGGTCATCAGGATTCACCCCCAGGCTGTGGAAGGCCCCTGGCCGCGCTGCGGACCAGGACGACACGGCCGCTCGGGCCAGGCACCGCGCCCTTGATCAGGAGCAGCCCGCGTTCGGCGTCGACGGCATGCACGGTGAGCGACTGCGCGGTGGTGCTGCACGCCGCCCATCCGGCCCGCCATCCGCACCCCCTTGAACACCCGGCCGGGAGTGGCGCACGCGCCGATGGACCCGGGCGAGCGGTGCTTGCGCTGGGTGCCGTGCGAGGCGCTGAGCCCCTTGAAGCCGTGCCGCTTCATGACGCCCGCGGTGCCCTTGCCCTTGCTCTTGCCGGTCACGTCCACCTGCTGCCCGCTGGCGAACACCTCGGCGGTGAGCTCCTGCCCGAGCGTGTACTCCGACGCGTCGTCGGTGCGCAGCTCGGCCAGGTAGCGGCGCGGAGTCAGCCCGGCCTTGGCGAACACGCCGCTGACCGGCTTGGTCACCTTGCGCGGATCGATCTCGCCGAAGCCGAGCTGCACGGCCGAGTACCCGTCGCTGTCCGGGGTCCGCACGGCCGTCACCACGCACGGCCCGGCCGCCACGACCGTGACCGGCACGATCTGCCCGGCCTCGTTGAAGACCTGGGTCATGCCGAGCTTGGTGCCCAGGATCCCTTTGATCTGCTTGCTCATGTCGGTGCGTTCCTCAGAGCTTGATCTCGATGTCGACGCCAGCCGGCAGGTCGAGGCGCATCAGCGAGTCCACCGTCTTGGGCGTCGGGTCGAGGATGTCGATCAGCCGCTTGTGCGTCCGCATCTCGAAGTGCTCGCGCGAGTCCTTGTACTTGTGCGGAGAGCGGATGACGCAGTACACGTTCTTCTCGGTCGGCAGCGGCACCGGGCCGGCCACCCGCGCGCCGGTCCGCGTCACGGTGTCGACGATCTTCCGCGCCGAGCTGTCGATGACCTCATGGTCATATGCCTTGAGCCGGATGCGGATCTTCTGTCCCGCCATGTTGGCCTCGGTGTCCTTCGCTTAGTCAGTCCGCTACGTCCTGAGGTCTTCGCGCTGCGGCGGCCGGACCGGCCGGTCCGGCCGCCGCAGCTGACGACCCTTACTTGATGATCTTGGTGACGATCCCGGAGCCCACGGTGCGGCCGCCCTCGCGGATCGCGAACCGCAGGCCTTCCTCCATGGCGATCGGCTGGATCAGCTCGACGCGCATGTCGGTCCGGTCGCCCGGCATGACCATCTCGGTGCCCTCGGGGAGGTTCACCACGCCGGTCACGTCGGTGGTCCGGAAGTAGAACTGCGGACGGTAGTTGTTGAAGAACGGCGTGTGCCGGCCGCCCTCGTCCTTGGACAGGATGTAGACCTGGCCCTCGAACTCGGTGTGCGGGGTGTTGGTGCCCGGCTTGATGACGACCTGGCCGCGCTCCACCTCCTCGCGCTTGATGCCGCGCAGCAGCAGGCCCACGTTGTCGCCGGCCTGGCCGTCGTCCAGGATCTTGCGGAACATCTCCACCCCGGTGACCGTGGTGGTCTGCGCCTTCTCCTTGATCCCGACGATGTCGACGGTCTCGCCGGTGTGAATGGTGCCACGCTCGATCCGGCCGGTCACCACGGTGCCGCGGCCGGTGATCGAGAACACGTCCTCGACCGGCATCAGGAACGGCTTGTCGATCTCGCGCTCCGGCTCGGGGATCGAGTCGTCGCACGCGGTCATGAGCTCGATGACCTTCTCGCCCCACTCGGCGTCGCCCTCGAGCGCCTTCAGCGCCGATACCCGGACGACCGGCACGTCGTCACCGGGGAACTCGTACTCGGTGAGCAGCTCGCGGACCTCGAGCTCGACGAGCTCGAGGATCTCCTCGTCGTCCACCATGTCCGCCTTGTTCAGCGCCACCACGATGTAGGGCACGCCGACCTGGCGGGCGAGCAGCACGTGCTCGCGGGTCTGCGGCATCGGGCCGTCGGTCGCGGCCACCACCAGGATGGCGCCGTCCATCTGCGCCGCACCGGTGATCATGTTCTTGATGTAGTCCGCGTGACCCGGGCAGTCCACGTGCGCGTAGTGCCGCTTCTCGGTCTGGTACTCGACGTGCGAGATCGAGATGGTGATGCCGCGCTCCTTCTCCTCCTTCGCGTTGTCGATCTGGTCGAAGGGGGTGAAGGGGTTAACCTCGGGCATCTTGTCGTGGAGCACCTTGGTGATCGCCGCGGTCAGCGTGGTCTTGCCGTGGTCGATATGACCGATGGTGCCGATGTTGACGTGCGGCTTAGTCCGCTGGAACTTGGCCTTCGCCACTGAATTCTCCTCGTTGGTTGCGATCCACCCGGTTGGGCTTCACGGTCTGGGGCCGTACTGACTGCTGGCTACTCGCCACGCGCCTTGGCGATGATCTCCTTGGCGATGCTGGGCGGGACCTCCGCGTAGGAGTCGAACTGCATGCTGTAGTCCGCCCGGCCCTGCGTCCGGCTGCGCAGGTCCCCCACGTAGCCGAACATCTCCGACAGCGGGACGATCGCCTTGACCACCCTGACCCCGGAGCGTTCTTCCATTTCCCGGATCTGGCCGCGGCGGCTGTTCAGGTCGCCGATGACGTCGCCCATGTACTCGTCCGGAGTCCTGACCTCGACGGCCATCATCGGCTCGAGCAGCACGGGGTTGGCCTGGCGCGGCCGCCTTCTTGAACGCCATCGAACCCGCGATCTTGAAGGCGAGCTCCGAGGAGTCGACCTCGTGGTAAGCGCCGTCGGTCAGCGTCACCTTGACGTCCACCATCGGGTAGCCGGCCAGCACGCCGAACTCGGCGGCCTCCTGGCAGCCCGGCATCCACCGACGGGATGTACTCCCGCGGGATCCGGCCGCCGGTCACCTTGTTCTCGAACTCGTACCCGCCGCCGTCGCCGCCGGTCGGCTCGAGGTTGATGAGCACGCGAGCGTACTGGCCGGAGCCGCCGGTCTGCTTCTTGTGCGTGTACTCGACCTTCTCGACCTTGCGGGTGACGGTCTCCCGGTAGGCGACCTGCGGACGGCCGATGTTGGCCTCGACCTTGAACTCGCGGCGCATGCGGTCGACCAGCACCTCGAGGTGCAGCTCGCCCATGCCGGAGATGATCGTCTGGCCGGTTTCCTCGTCGGTCCTGACCTGGAAGGTCGGGTCCTCCTCGGCCAGCCGCTGGATGGCGGTGCCCAGCTTCTCCTGGTCGCTCTTGGTCTTCGGCTCGATGGCCACGTTGATCACCGGGGCCGGGAACGTCATCGACTCCAGGATGACCGGCTTGTCCTGCGCGCACAGCGTGTCACCGGTGGTGGTGTCCTTCAGCCCCATCACCGCGACGATCTGCCCGGCCGTCGCGAACGGGCGCTCCTCGCGCTTGTTCGCGTGCATCTGGTAGATCTTGCCGATCCGCTCCTTGCGGCCCTTGATGGAGTTCAGCACGGAGCTGCCCGACTCCACGGTGCCGGAGTAGACGCGGATGTAGGTGAGCTTGCCCAGGTGCTGGTCGGACATGATCTTGAACGCCAGCGCCGCGAACGGCGCGTCCGGGTCGGCCTGCCGCTCCACGGCGGTGTCCTCGTCGCCCACCGCGTGGCCCGTGACCGACGGGATGTCGAGCGGGCTCGGCAGGTAGTCCACGATCGCGTCGAGCATGGGCTGGACGCCCTTGTTCTTGAACGCGGTGCCGCACAGCACGGGGGTGATCGCGCCGGTGACCGTGGCCCGGCGGATGGCCGCGACGAGCTGCTCCTCGGACGGCTCGGTGCCCTCCAGGTACAGCTCCATCATCTCGTCGTCGTTCTCGGCGATCGTCTCGAGCAGCCGGTCGCGGTACTCGCGCGCGGCCTCGGCGTGATCGTCAGGGATCGCGACGACGTCGTACTTGTCGCCCTTGCCCTCGGTCTGCCAGAGCAGCGCGCGCATCCGCACCAGGTCGATGACGCCGCGGAAGTCGGACTCCACGCCCCAGGGCAGCTGGACGACCAGCGGCGTCGCGCCGAGCCGGTCGATGATCATTTCCACGCAGCGGTGGAACTCCGCGCCGACCCGGTCCATCTTGTTGACGAAGCAGATCCGCGGGACGCCGTACCGGTCGGCCTGCCGCCAGACCGTCTCGGACTGCGGCTCCACGCCGGCCACGGCGTCGAAGACCGCGACCGCGCCGTCGAGCACGCGCAGCGAACGCTCGACCTCGACGGTGAAGTCGACGTGACCGGGCGTGTCGATGATGTTGATGGTGTGGCCGAGCCAGTTCGTGGTGGTCGCGGCAGACGTGATCGTGATGCCGCGCTCCTGCTCCTGCTCCATCCAGTCCATGGTGGCTGCGCCCTCATGGACTTCACCGATCTTGTAGTTGATGCCGGTGTAGAACAGGATCCGCTCGGTTGTCGTCGTTTTGCCCGCGTCGATATGCGCCATGATCCCGATGTTGCGGACCTTGGCCAGGTCTACTGCGGTCTGGGTGGCCACGATTCCTCGTTCTCGTATCTGTCGGTTCTGAAAAGTCTTGCGGTTACCAGCGGTAGTGGGCGAAGGCCTTGTTGGACTCGGCCATCTTGTGGGTGTCCTCACGGCGCTTCACGCTGGCGCCGAGCCCGTTGCTGGCGTCGAGCAGCTCGTTCATGAGCCGCTCGGTCATCGTCTTCTCCCGGCGGCTCCTGGCGTAGGCCACGATCCAGCGCAGCGCCAGCGTGGTGCTGCGGGACGCGCGGACCTCGACCGGCACCTGGTAGGTGGCGCCGCCCACGCGGCGGCTCTTGACCTCCAGGGTCGGCTTGACGTTGTCCAGGGCGCGCTTGAGGGTGATCACCGGGTCGTTGCCCGTCTTGTCCCGGCACCCCTCGAGCGCCCCGTACACGATGTGCTCGGCCAGCGAGCGCTTGCCGTCCTTGAGTACCTTGTTAGCCAGCGCGGTGACAAGCGGCGAGCTGTAGACCGGATCGGTGACAAGCTGCCGCTTCGTCGCGGGACCCTTGCGAGGCATGTCAGCTCTTCTCCTTCTTCGCTCCGTAACGGCTTCGAGCCTGCTTGCGGTTGCGGACGCCCTGGGTGTCCAGGGAGCCGCGGATGATCTTGTAGCGGACGCCGGGCAGGTCGCGCACCCGGCCGCCCCGCACCAGGACGATCGAGTGCTCCTGCAGGTTGTGCCCGACCCCCGGGATGTACGCGGTGACCTCGACCTGGCTGGTCAGCCGGACGCGGGCCACCTTGCGCAGCGCGGAGTTCGGCTTCTTCGGCGTCGTCGTGTAGACGCGCGTGCACACGCCGCGGCGCTGCGGACTCTCCTTGAGCGCCGCCGTCTTGTTCTTCGCTACCTTGTCCTGGCGGCCCTTGCGGACCAGCTGCTGGATCGTGGGCAACCGCGTCTCCGTCTTTCCGTCGTTGCGGCCCGCGCGTCGCGCGCGGGCCCCGTCACGTTCTGTGCTAGTAAGCCTTGAAGTCGTTAACCGGCCAAGGGCCCCGAACAGGACCCGCCCGATCGCCTAGCCTGGGATTTCCCGTCCTCCGCCGACCCCCGAGGTCGGGCGTGTCGCCGTGACCGGACGTCGACGGCTCACAGTGAGCCGACTACTGAGAGGGAGAAAACCCGTGCTGCCAGCCGGTCGGCCACCCGGAACCGGTCCGCAGACCGTCAGGCCCTGGGCAGGCCATCAGCTGACATGCGCATGTGCCCATGCGAACACGGACACGGATGGAAAACCTACCATGTCACTACTCTCAAGCAAAATCGAGCCTCCACCCCGCCCGTTTCCCCCGGGGACGTGGATGCCCGTCAAGCGTTTGCTCGTACTCATTCAAACACCGGACCCACCCAGTTTAGTCCCCCCGGGGAGCACTGCGGCCCGAGGCCCGAGGGCACCCGGGAATGGGGCGCGGGGCACATTAGCCCCGATAGGCGGGGCCAGGGGCACACACACCCCAGCTGCGAGGGGCGGCCCAATAGGGCACGTGGCACATTAGCCCCGCAAGACGGGGCCAGGGGCACACACGCCCCAGCTGGGGGGCGGGACCGCCGGGGACGGGGGGCGGGAGCACGGATCGTTCCGTATATATAGAGCACGGGCTGGCGGCGCGCTTGGCAGCGGCCGCCAGCCCGTGACTGGCCTTATCCCTCTTACCGGTTGTAAGAGCCGAAGTCGTACTCCTCCAGCGGGACGGCTTCGCCGGAGCCCTGGCCGAAGGCGTAGTTCTCCGATTCGGCGTAGGAGCCGGGCGGGAACGCCGCCGTGCGGGCGTCTTCGGTGGGCTCGACCCGGATGTTCCGGTACACCGGCATGCCGGTGCCGGCCGGGATGAGCTTGCCGATGATGACGTTCTCCTTCAGGCCGAGCAGCGAGTCCGACTTGGCGTTGATGGCCGCGTCGGTCAGCACCCGGGTGGTCTCCTGGAAGGAGGCCGCCGACAGCCACGAGTCGGTGGCCAGCGACGCCTTGGTGATGCCCATCAGCACGGCCCGGCCGGATGCCGACGTGCCGCCTTCGTTCACCACCGCGCGGTTGACCAGCTCGAAGCGGGGCCGCTCGACCAGCTCGCCGGGCAGCAGGTCGGTGTCGCCGGACTCCAGCACGTTCACCCGCTTGAGCATCTGGCGGATGATGATCTCGATGTGCTTGTCGTGGATCGAGACACCCTGCGACCGGTACACCTCCTGCACCTCGGCCACGAGGTGCAGCTGCACCGCCCGGCCGCCGAGGATGCGCAGCACCTCGTGCGGGTTCACCGCACCGGCGATGAGCTGCTCGCCGACGTCCACGCGGGCGCCGTCGCTGACCAGCAGCCGGGACCGCATCGGCACCTGGTAGGCGACCTCTTCCGAGCCGTCGTCCGGGGTGACGATGATCTTGCGGGTCTTCTCGGTCTCCTCGATCTTGACCCGGCCCGAGTACTCGCTGATCGGCGCCATGCCCTTCGGGATACGGGCCTCGAAGAGCTCCTGGATGCGGGGCAGACCGTGCGTGATGTCCGAGCCCGCCACACCGCCGGTGTGGAAGGTCCGCATGGTCAGCTGGGTGCCGGGCTCGCCGATCGACTGGGCGGCGACGATGCCGACGGCCTCGCCGACGTCGACCCGCTTGCCGGTGGCCAGCGAGCGCCCGTAGCACTTGGCGCAGACGCCGATCTTGGCCTCGCAGACCAGCACGCTGGACGTCCGGATGGACTCCACCCCGGCCTCGATCAGCCGGTCGAGCATCGTCTCGGTGGTGTCGTCCCCGACCTTGGCCAAGATGACCCCGTCGGCCTCGATGTCCTCGGCGACGGTCCGGCCGGTGCCGGTGTTCTCCAGGTTGGCCAGCTTGCGCAGCCGGCCTTCGGAGTCCCGGTCGGCGATCTTCATGCTGAGCCCGCGGTCGGTGCCGCAGTCCTCCTCGCGGACGATCACGTCCTGCGCCACGTCCACCAGGCGGCGGGTGAGGTACCCGGAGTCCGCCGTGCGGAGCGCGGTGTCGGCCAGGCCCTTACGGGCGCCGTGGGTGGAGATGAAGTACTCCAGCACCGACAGCCCCTCGCGGAAGCTGGACGTGATCGGACGGGGGATGGTCTCACCCTTCGGGTTGGAGACCAGGCCGCGCATGCCGGCGATCTGCCGGACCTGCATGATGTTGCCGCGGGCGCCGGAGTTGACCATCATCCACACCGAGTTGGTGGTGGGGAAGGCCGCCTCCATGTCCTCGGCCACGTCGGCCGTCGCGTGCGTCCAGATCTCGATGAGCTCCTGACGGCGCTCGTCGTCGGTGATCAAGCCGCGGTCGTACTCCCGCTGCACCTTGTCCGCACGGCCCTGGTACTTCTCCAGGATCTCCGCCTTGTTCGGCGGCGCGATCACGTCGGCGATGCCGATCGTCACGCCCGCCCGGGTGGCCCAGTGGAAGCCCGCGTCCTTGAGGTTGTCAAGGGCCGCCGCCACCTCCACCTTGGGGTAGGTCTCCGCCAGCGAGTTGACGATCACGGTCAGCTGCTTCTTGCCGACTTCGTAGTTCACGAACGGGAAGTCGGCCGGCAGCGTCTCGTTGAAGATGCACCGGCCCAGCGTGGTGCTGAGCCTGCCCAGCACCCCATCCTCGGGCAGCACGGTGTCCTCCGGCGGGACGATGCCCGGCAGCCGGATCTCGATCCGGGCCTGCAGGTCCAGCTCGTTCGCGTCGTAGGCCATCAGCGCTTCGGCCAGGGTGGCGAACGCCCGGCCCTCGCCGGTCGCGCCCTCGGTCTCCCGGGTCAGGGCGTACAGCCCGATGATCATGTCCTGGGTGGGCATGGTCACCGGCTTGCCGTCGGCCGGCTTGAGGATGTTGTTGGTGGACAGCATCAAGATCCGCGCCTCGGCCTGCGCCTCGGCGGACAGCGGCAGGTGCACCGCCATCTGGTCGCCGTCGAAGTCCGCGTTGAACGCGGTGCAGACCAGCGGGTGGATCTGGATGGCCTTGCCCTCGACCAGCTGCGGCTCGAAGGCCTGGATGCCCAGGCGGTGCAGGGTCGGCGCCCGGTTCAGCAGCACCGGGTGCTCGGTGATGACCTCCTCGAGCACGTCCCACACCACCGGCCGGGCCCGCTCCACCATCCGCTTGGCCGACTTGATGTTCTGCGCGTGGTTGAGGTCAACCAGGCGCTTCATCACGAACGGCTTGAACAGCTCCAGGGCCATCTGCTTGGGCAGGCCGCACTGGTGCAGCTTGAGCTGCGGGCCGACCACGATGACCGAACGGCCGGAGTAGTCAACGCGCTTGCCCAGCAGGTTCTGGCGGAACCGGCCCTGCTTGCCCTTCAGCATGTCGGACAGCGACTTCAGCGGCCGGTTGCCCGGCCCGGTGACCGGGCGGCCGCGGCGGCCGTTGTCGAACAGGCTGTCCACGGCCTCCTGCAGCATCCGCTTCTCGTTGTTCACGATGATCTCGGGTGCGCCCAGGTCGAGCAGCCTCTTGAGCCGGTTGTTCCGGTTGATGACCCGGCGGTACAGGTCGTTGAGGTCGCTGGTGGCGAACCGGCCGCCGTCCAGCTGGACCATCGGCCGCAGGTCCGGCGGGATCACCGGGATGCAGTCCAGGACCATGCCCATCGGGCTGTTGCGGGTGTTCAGGAACGCGGACACGACCTTGAGCCGCTTGAGGGCACGGGCCTTCTTCTGGCCCTTGCCCGAGCGGATCGTCTCACGCAGGCTCAGCGCCTCGGCGTCCAGGTCGAAGGTGGCCAGCCGGTCCTGGACGGCCTGGGCGCCCATGCCGCCGCGGAAGTACCGGCCGAACCGGTCCCGCATCTCGCGGTACAGCAGCTCGTCGCCCTCGAGGTCCTGGACCTTCAGGTTCTTGAACCTGCTCCAGACCTCCTCGAGGCGGTCGATCTCCTTGCCCGCGCGGTCCCTGATCTGCTTGCACTCGCGGTCGGAGGACTCGCGGAGCTTGCGCTTGGCGTCGCTCTTGGCGCCCTGCGCCTCGAGCTCGGCCAGGTCGGCCTCCAGCTTGGCCTGGCGCGCCTCGACGTCGGCGTCGCGGCGCTGCTCAAGCTGCTGCCGCTCGACCGAGATCCGGGCCTCCAGGCTCGGCAGGTCACGGCTGCGGGCCTCGTCGTCCACGAAGGTGATCATGTAGGCGGCGAAGTAGATGACCTTCTCCAGGTCCTTCGGCGCCAGGTCGAGCAGGTAGCCCAGCCGGCTCGGCACACCCTTGAAGTACCAGATGTGCGTGACCGGCGCGGCCAGCTCGATGTGGCCCATCCGCTCCCGCCGCACCTTGGCGCGGGTGACTTCCACGCCGCAGCGCTCGCAGATGATGCCCTTGAACCTGACCCGCTTGTACTTGCCGCAGTAGCACTCCCAGTCCCGGGTCGGGCCGAAGATCTTCTCGCAGAAGAGCCCGTCCTTTTCCGGCTTGAGCGTGCGGTAGTTGATGGTCTCCGGCTTCTTGACCTCGCCGTGCGACCACTGCCTGATGTCCTCGGCCGTAGCCAGGCCGATGCGCAGGTCGTCGAAGAAGTTGACGTCTAGCACTGTGATTTTCCTTCCTCCTCGATCAGACCTCTTCGACGCTGCTCGGCTCGCGCCGGGACAGGTCGATGCCGAGTTCCTCGGCCGCGCGGAAGACATCCTCGTCGGTGTCGCGGAGCTCGATCGCCCCGCCGTCGCTGGACAGCACCTCGACGTTGAGGCAGAGCGACTGCATTTCCTTGATCAGCACCTTGAAACTCTCCGGAATGCCCGGTTCGGGGACGTTCTCTCCCTTGACGATCGCCTCGTACACCTTGACCCGGCCGAGTACGTCGTCGGACTTGATGGTGAGCAGCTCCTGCAGCGCGTAGGCGGCACCGTAGGCCTCCAGAGCCCATACCTCCATCTCGCCGAAACGCTGCCCGCCGAACTGCGCCTTGCCGCCCAGCGGCTGCTGGGTGATCATCGAGTACGGGCCGGTGCTGCGCGCGTGGATCTTGTCGTCCACCAGGTGCAGCAGCTTCAGGATGTAGACGTAGCCGACCGCGATCGGGTCCTTGAACGGGTCGCCGGTCCGGCCGTCGAACAGCCGGGCCTTGCCGCTCTCGCCGATCAGCCGCTGGCCGTCCCGGTTCGGCAGGGTGCTGTCGAGCAGGCCGGTGATCTCCTCTTCCCGGGCCCCGTCGAACACCGGGGTGGCGACCTTGGTGCCGGGCAGAGCCGAGTCGATGCCGGCGACGCGCAGCCGTTCCTTCCAGGGATCGTCGCCGTCGTCGACCTGCCAGCCCGTCCTCGCCACCCAGCCCAGATGACTCTCCAGGACCTGGCCGACGTTCATCCGGCTGGGCACGCCGAGCGGGTTGAGCACGATGTCCACCGGGGTGCCGTCCTCGAGGAACGGCATGTCCTCCACCGGGAGGATCTTCGCGATCACGCCCTTGTTCCCGTGCAGGCCGGCCAGCTTGTCGCCGTCGGTGATCTTGCGCTTCTGCGCCACGTACACCCGGACCAGCTCGTTCACGCCGGGCGGCAGCTCGTCGCCGTCCTCGCGGGTGAACACGCGGACGCCGATGACCTTGCCTTCCTCACCGTGCGGGACCTTCAGGCTGGTGTCGCGGACCTCACGGGCCTTCTCACCGAAGATCGCGCGCAGCAGCCGCTCCTCCGGGGTCAGCTCGGTCTCGCCCTTGGGCGTGACCTTGCCGACCAGGATGTCGCCGTTGACGACCTCGGCGCCGATCCGGATGATGCCGCGCTCGTCAAGGTCGGCCAGCACCTCGTCGGAGACGTTCGGGATGTCCCGGGTGATCTCCTCCGGGCCGAGCTTGGTGTCCCGGGCGTCGACCTCGTGCTCCTCGATGTGAATGCTGGACAGCACGTCGTCCTGCACCAGGCGCTGGGACAGGATGATCGCGTCCTCGTAGTTGTGACCCTCCCAGGACATGAACGCCGCGAGCAGGTTCTTGCCCAGCGCCATCTCGCCCTGGTCGGTGCACGGGCCGTCGGCCAGCACCTGGCCGCGCTCGACCCGGTCGCCTTCCTCGACGACCGGCTTCTGGTTGAAGCAGGTGCCCTGGTTGGACCGCTCGAACTTGGCCACCCGGTAGGTGTTGCGGGTGCCGTCGTCGTTCATCACGGTGACGAGGTCCGCGCTGGACTCCTCGACCACGCCCGCCTTCTCGGCCAGGATGACGTCGCCCGCGTCGGTCGCGGCACGGTACTCCATGCCGGTGCCGACGATCGGCGCCTGGCTGCGCAGCAGCGGCACGCTCTGCCGCTGCATGTTGGAGCCCATCAGCGCGCGGTTGGCGTCGTCGTGCTCGAGGAACGGGATCATGGCGGTGGCCACGGACACCATCTGCCGCGCGGACACGTCGATGTAGTCGACCTCGTCCGGCGGGATGAAGTCCACCTCGCCGCCCTTGCGGCGGACCAGCACGCGGCTCTCGGCGATGGTCCCATCGCTCTCCAGCGGCGTGTTGGCCTGCGCGATGACGTGCCTGTCCTCCTCGTCGGCGGTCAGGTAGTCAATCTGGTCGGTCACGATACCGTCGTTGACCTTGCGGTACGGGGTCTCGACGAACCCGAACGCGTTCACCCGGGCGTAGCTGGACAGGCTCCCGATCAGGCCGATGTTCGGGCCTTCCGGCGTCTCGATCGGGCACATCCGGCCGTAGTGGCTGGGGTGCACGTCGCGGACCTCGAAGCCTGCCCGCTCCCGGCTCAGGCCGCCCGGGCCGAGCGCGCTCAGCCGGCGCTTGTGGGTCAGCCCGGCCAGCGGGTTGGTCTGGTCCATGAACTGGGACAGCTGGCTGGTGCCGAAGAACTCCTTGATCGAGGCCACCACGGGCCGGATGTTGATCAGGGTCTGCGGCGTGATCGCCTCGACGTCCTGGGTCGTCATCCGCTCGCGCACGACCCGCTCCATGCGGGCCAGGCCGAGCCGGACCTGGTTCTGGATCAGCTCGCCCACGGTGCGCAGCCGCCGGTTGCCGAAGTGGTCGATGTCGTCGGTCTCCAGCGGCAGGACGACCTGCTCCCCGGAGGTCATCTCATCCTCGCCGGCGTGCAGCCGGACGAGGTACTCGATGGTGGCGACGATGTCCTGCTCGGACAGCGTGCCCTGCCGGATCGGCAGGTCCAGGCCGAGCTTGCGGTTGACCTTGTAGCGGCCCACCTTGGCCAGGTCGTACCGCTTCGGGTTGAAGTACAGGTTCTCCAGCAGCGCCTGGGCGGACTCGCGGGTCGGCGGCTCACCCGGGCGCAGCTTGCGGTAGATGTCAAGCAGCGCCTCGTCCTGGCCGGCCGTGTGGTCCTTCTCCAGGGTGGCGCGCATCGACTCGAACTGGCCGAACCGGTCCAGGATCTTGGCGTCGTCCCAGCCCAGGGCCTTCAGCAGCACGGTGACGCTCTGCTTGCGCTTGCGGTCGATGCGGACGCCCACGCTGTCCCGCTTGTCGATCTCGAACTCCAGCCAGGCCCCCCGGGAGGGGATGACCTTGCAGCTGTAGATGTCCTTGTCGGACGTCTTGTCGACCTGGCGGTCGAAGTAGACGCCAGGCGAGCGGACCAGCTGGCTGACCACCACGCGCTCGGTGCCGTTGATGATGAAGGTGCCCTTGTTCGACATGAGCGGGAAGTCGCCCATGAAGACCGTCTGGCTCTTGATCTCGCCGGTTGTGTTGTTGATGAACTCCGCCGTGACGAACATCGGGGCGGAGAACGTCATGTCCTTGTCCTTGCACTCCTCGGCGGAGTACTTTGGCGGCTCGAACCGGTGATCACGGAACGAGAGCGACATGGTCCCGGAGAAGTCTTCGATCGGGCTGATCTCCTCGAAGATCTCCTCGAGGCCGGACTGCTCGGGCACGTCCTTGCGCCCGTCCGCCCGGGCCTCGCTGATACGGGCCTGCCACTTCTCGTTGCCCAGCAGCCAGTCGAACGACTCGGTCTGCAGAGCGAGCAGATCTGGTACCTTAAGCGGCTCCTGGATGCGCGCGAACGACACGCGGTATGGCCCAGAATTCGCTGCGGAGGTAGTGGAAGCGGAGGCGCTGCGCGATGCTGCCAACAGGGGTCCTTCCGAACTTGTCGCGGAAATATCACCGCACGCACGCCAAACGCCCCGCGGCGAAAACCCCGTAGCGCGAGGTGAGGACCGAGGACGTCAGAGTGCAGCGCAAACTAACAGTGTAGCCGAAGGGCCCACTGCTCGTCAACTGTACGCTACTATGAGGTTCACGGTTGCTCCGCAGCATCGCTCTTCCGCGACCAAACGTCAAGTCCCAAACCGGACACTCGGGGCAGATTACTTGCGTGACGGACGCCACATGCGGTGGTAGGTGTAGGTGATAACACCCCCGGGTAACACTTTATTTCACGGGCGGTCGCGGCGTCGGCTTTCGCCAGTTTTCTGCGCTCCTGCCCGCGCTGCGCGGGTCCGCCCGGAAGGCACAGATCCGCCCGGCGCGCGAGAACCCGGGCCTCCGGCCACCCGGAGGCGGCCTTCAGCCCGGGTTCCCAGGCGCTCGCAGCGAGCTGCCTACTTGACGGTGACCGCGGCGCCGGCGCCCTCCAGGGCCGCCTTCGCCTTGTCCGCGCTCTCCTTGTTGACCTTCTCCAGGACCACCTTGGGCGCGCCGTCGACCAGGTCCTTGGCCTCCTTGAGGCCCAGGCTGGTCAGGCTGCGCACCTCCTTGATGACCTGGATCTTCTTGTCGCCCGCGCCATCGAGGATGACGTCGAACTCATCCTGCTCCTCGGCCTGCTCGGCCTCGCCGCCGCCGGCTGCGCCGCCGGCCGCGGGCGCGGCTACCGCCACCGGCGCGGCCGCCTTCACATCGAACGTGTCCTCGAACTCCTTGACGAACTCGGAGAGCTCCAGGAGAGTCATCTCCTTGAAGGCCTCGAGCAGGTCCGCAGTGCTCATCTTCGCCATAATGGTTTCCTTATCCTTCGGTACTTTCAGCGTCTGTCACGGTGCCTGATGCGCCTTCGTCGGCCGCGGCGGGCGCGTCGGCGGGGCCGGGCGCCGCGGCGGCTTCGAGCTTGGCGCGCAGCGCGTCGGCGAGCTGCGCCAGCTGGGCCGGCAGGGCATTGAACGACCCGGCGGCCCGGGCCTGCGTCGCCTTCAGCGCGCCGGCCAGCTTGGCCAGCAGAACCTCGCGGGGCTCCACGTCAGCCAGCCGGATCACCTCGGCCGGAGTGATCGCCTTGCCGTCGAGCACGCCGCCCTTGATGACCAGCAGCGGGTTCGCCCGCGAAAAGTCGCGCAGCCCCTTGGCCGCCTCGACCACGTCGCCCTCGACGAACGCGACCGCGGACGGGCCGGCCAGCAGCGACGACAGCTGGTCAGACAGCCCGGCGTCGGTGACGGCGAGCTTGGTCAGCGTGTTCTTGACCACGGTGAACGTGGCGTTATCCCCGAGCGTGCGGCGCAGCTCGGCGAACTGGGCCACGGTGAGCCCGCGGTACTCGGTCAGCACCGCGCCCGTCGAGCCGCTGAACCGCTCGGTGAGCTCGGCGACCGCGGCAACCTTCTCGGCGTTAGCCATGTGCCTCCTCTCTGCTAACTCGATCTGTGCTAACTCGATCTGTGCTAACTCGATCTGTGTTAACTCGACATGGGTTAACTCGATCTTCCTGACCGCCTTAGACACAGAAAACGCCCCGGCGCGAGGCGCACGGGGCGGCAACGGCCAGCCCGGGGAAGGGCCAGCCGGTACAGCTCAGGTCACCTGCGCGGGATGTCCGGGCCGCGATCTGCTGATCGGGCCCGGAGCCTTCGGCCGCCGCGCGTGCGCGGCGGCATCCAGCGGTCTTCGGCGTTATCAAGCTTACGTGGCGAAGCGCCCGCGGCCAAACCGCGGGCGCTTCCCGCCGGGTCAGGCCGAGGCTTCGGCCAGGTCGGCGGTGAGGTTACGGGTCTGGTTCGGGTCGACCGGGATGCCGGGGCCCATCGAGGTGGTGAAGGTGATCTTCCTCAGGTAGCGGCCGCGGGCCGCGGCGGGCTTGAGCCTGATCACCTCGTCCAGCGCGGCGGCGTAGTTCTCCAGCAGCGCGTTCGGCGCGAAGGACGCCTTGCCGATGATGAAGTGCAGGTTCCCGTTCTTGTCCACCCGGAACTCGATCTTGCCGCCCTTGATGTCGGTGACGGCCTTGGCCACGTCCGCGGTGACGGTGCCGGTCTTAGGGTTCGGCATCAGGCCGCGCGGGCCGAGGACCCGGCCGAGCCGGCCGACCTTGCCCATCAGGTCCGGCGTGGCCACCACCGCGTCGAAGTCCAGGAAGCCGCCCTGGACGCGCTCGATCAAGTCGTCGGAGCCGACCAGGTCCGCTCCGGCCGCGCGGGCCGCCTCGGCCCGGTCCCCGGTGGCGAAGACGAGTACGCGGGCCGTCTTGCCCGTGCCGTTCGGCAGGTTGACCGTGCCCCGGACCATCTGGTCCTGCTTGCGCGGGTCGACGCCCAGCCGCAGTGCCACTTCCACGGTGGGGTCGAACTTGGTGACCTGGTTCGTCTTGGCGATCGTGACCGCCTCGCTGGGGCTGTACAGCCGCTCGCGGTCGATCTGCTCGCTGGCCTGGCGGTAGGCCTTGCTGCGCTTCATATGCTTGTCTCCCACAATTCTCGGAGGTTGTGGTCATCGGGCCGCGCGAGGCCCTGCCACAGGTCCTTATCTGTCCTGATTGATAACTGCTGACGCCGGTGCGTTGTTCCGCGCCCGGCTGTGGTCTGCGCTCAGCCCTCGACCCGGATGCCCATGGAGCGGGCGGTACCGGCGATGATCTTCTCCGCCGCCTCGATCGTGGTGGCGTTCAGGTCCGGCATCTTGGTCTGCGCGATGTCACGGACCTGGGCCGGGGTGATGCTGCCCACCTTGGTCTTGTGCGGCTCGGCGCTGCCCTTGTCCACACCCGCGGCCTTCTTGATCAGCTCGGGAGCGGGCGGGGTCTTGGTGATGAAGGTGAAGCTCCGGTCCTCGTAGATGGAGATCTCGACCGGGATGATGTTGCCCCGCTGGCTTTCGGTCGCCGCGTTGTACTGGCGGACGAAATCCATGATGTTCACGCCGTGCGGGCCCAGCGCGGTACCGACCGGGGGGGCCGGGGTGGCCTGGCCGGCCGGCAGCTGCACCTTGACGACGGCGGCGAGCCTCTTCCTTCTTGGCGGCATGGGACTATTTCCTCACTTAGATCTTGGTGACCTGGTCGAACGACAGCTCGACGGGCGTCTCCCGGCCGAAAATCGACACCAGCACCTTGAGCTTCTGGGACTCGGGGTTGATCTCGTTCACGGTGGCGGGCAGGGTCGCGAACGGCCCGTCCATCACGGTAACCGACTCCCCGACCTCGAAGTCCGGCGTGGCGGCGGCGCGAGCCGCCTCGGCCTGCTTCGCGCTGGGCTCGGGCTCGGGCGCCAGCAGTGAGGCCACCTCGCTGAGCATCAGCGGCGAGGGCCGGCTGGACAGGCCGACGAAGCCGGTCACGCCCGGCGTGTTGCGCACCACGGCCCACGATTCGTCCGTCAGGTCCATCCGCACCAGGATGTAGCCGGGCAGGACCTTCTCCGAGACCTGCTGCCGCTTGCCGCTCTTGATCTCGGTCACCATGTGGACGGGAACCTCGATCTGGAAGATGTAATCCTCCATGTTCAGCGACTGGATCCGGCTCTCCAGGTTGGTCTTCACCCGGTTCTCGTAGCCGGCGTAGGAATGCACCACGTACCAGTCCCCGGGCAGCATGCGCAGCTCGCGCATGAACTCTTCCGCCGCGCTGTCGGCCGCGTCCTCAGCGTCCTCCGCGAGGACTTCGGGCTCATCGGCGAGGGCTTCGGGCTCATCGGCGAGGGCCTCGTCGGCAAGGGCTTCGGTCTCATCGGCAAGGGCTTCGGGCCCGTCGGCGAGGGCTTCCGCCTCGTCGGCGGGGCCGGCCGCCACGCCGTCAGCCAGGGCGTCCGCGCCGTCAGCCGGTGCGGTGTCGTCGGGGCGATCAGCGGCGTCGATCCCGTCGACTCCTTCGCTGTATTCGCTCACCTCATCCGCCTTCCCCGGTTTTCGCGTCCGGTTGTCCTGGTCGTCGGCGCCGCGGAATCCAACTGGGTCCCGGACACGTTAGGTCTCCCTTTCCGCAAATCATGATCATCTGGCGCAGCCGTGGCACGCGCCCGGCGGGCGCTGCTGCTGGCTCCCGGCCCGCTTCCCCCGCGGGGCGAGCCGGCGCCGTCTAGCCGTACAGCTCGAACACGAGCTTGGTGAACCCGAGGTCGAGCAGCGTCACGATGGTGGCCATGACAACCACGAAGACCACGACCACCACCGTGTAGGTGACAAGCACGTTGCGGGTCGGCCAGATTACCTTTCGGAGCTCGCCGACCATCTGCCGGAAGAACAGGGCGGGGGTGGTCCGGTTCGCACGCTTAGCCGAGCGCCCGCCTCCGCTCCGTTTCTCCGCGGCCTCGCCGCGTGTCTGAGTCGCCATATCCTCACCTAATACATAGCCGACAACGCGGTTTGGCCAGACCGCACTCGCAGGGCAGGAGGGACTCGAACCCCCAACCACCGGTTTTGGAGACCGGGACTCTGACCAATTGAGCTACTGCCCTCTGCCTTCACAACCTGTCTTCACAACACTGTCTGTCTTGATAACACTGTCTGTCTTCATAACGCTGTCTTCGCAAACACTGTTTCCGTAACGCTGTTGGGCCGCATCGGATTTGCCGCACGGCCCCGGCGGTGCCGCCTTCCGGCCACGCCGCCCTACAGCACATACTGCTCTACACCACGCCTGGCCGCACCCGCTTGGGCATGCTGCCGCAACGACAGCCCAGCTGCCGGTCCAAGAAGTGTACGTCCATCGGCACCCCGAGTCGAACCGTCCGGAGCGATCCCGGCATTATCGTTCGTGGCCTCCCGGGCGGCGCGGCACAATGGGTGCCATGCCAACCAGAGTCTCCGCTCGCGTGTCCGCTATCTCCGAATCCGCCACGCTGGCCGTGGACGCCAAGGCCAAGGCGCTCAAGGCGGCGGGCCGGCCGGTCATCGGCTTCGGCGCCGGGGAGCCCGATTTCCCGACGCCGGGCTACATCGTCGAGGCCGCCCAGCGCGCCTGCGAGGTGCCGCGTTTCCACAAGTACACCCCCGCCGCCGGCCTGCCCGAACTCCGCGAGGCGATCGCGGTCAAGACCGCCAGGGATTCGGGTTACCAGGTGGAACCCAGCCAGGTCCTGGTCACTAACGGCGGCAAGCAGGCGGTCTACGAGACGTTCGCGACCCTGCTCGACCCAGGCGACGAGGTCATCGTGCCCGCGCCTTACTGGACCACCTACCCCGAGTCCATCGCGCTGGCCGGCGGCGTGATGCGCCCGGTCCCGACCGACGAAAACTCCGGCTACCTGGCCTCGGTGGAGGATCTGGAGGCGGCCCGCACGGACCGGAGCAAGATCGTGCTGTTCGTGTCGCCGTCCAACCCGACCGGGGCGGTCTACCCGCCGGATCAGGTCGCCGCCATCGGCGAATGGGCCGCGGATCATGGCCTGTGGGTGGTCACCGACGAGATCTACGAGCACCTGGTCTACGGCGACGCGGTGTTCTCCTCGATCCCGGTCCAGGCCCCGCGGACCGCCGACACCTGCGTGGTGCTCAACGGCGTGGCCAAGACCTACGCGATGACCGGCTGGCGGGTGGGCTGGATGATCGGGCCCAAGGACGTGATCAGCGCCGCGGCGAACATGCAGAGCCACGCGACCTCCAACGTGTCCAACGTGGCGCAGGCGGCGGCGCTGGCCGCCGTATCGGGCGACCTGTCGGCGGTCGCGGTCATGCGCGAGGCGTTCGACCGGCGTCGGCTGACGATGACCCGGATGCTGAACGAGATCCCCGGCGTGATCTGCCCGGAACCGCAGGGCGCGTTCTACTGCTACCCCAGCGTCAAGGGCCTGCTGGGGAAGGAGATCGCGGGCCGCCGGGCGCAGACGTCGGCGGAGCTGGCCGACCTCGTGCTGGACGAGGCGGAGGTGGCCGTGGTCCCCGGCGAGGCGTTCGGGACACCTGGATATTTCCGGCTCTCCTGCGCGCTGGGCGACGCCGAGCTGGAAGAGGGCGTCGCCCGGATGGCGAAGCTGTTCGCGGGGGCCAGGTAGGAACGGCACGCTACCCGGATGGCACGGTCGCTTTCCGCGCTGCCGAAGGCGCACCTGCACCTGCACCTGACCGGGTCGATGCGGCACGCCACGATGGTCGGCCTGGCCCGGCGGCACGGCATCCGGCTGCCGCCCGCGCTGGACCAGGACTGGCCGCCGCAGCTCAGCGGTACCGACGAGCGCGGCTGGTTCCGGTTCCAGCGGCTGTACGACACGGCGCGGTCGGTGCTGCGCACGCCCGCCGACATCCGGCAGCTGCTGGCCGAGACGGCGCACGACGAGCGGGCCGAGGGCTCACGGTGGCTGGAGATCCAGGTTGACCCGGACGGGTACGCCGCGCGGTTCGGCGGGATCACGGCCATGCTCGAGCTCGTGCTCGACGCGGCCCGGGCCGCGTCGCAGGCGACCGGGGTCGGGATCGGCGTCATCGTCGCGGCCAACCGGACCAAGCACCCGCTGGAGGCCAGGACCCTGGCCCGGCTGGCGGCCCAGTACGCGGGCCGCGGCGTGACCGGCTTCGGCCTGTCCAACGACGAACGGCGCGGTCCCCCGCGCGACTTCGCCCCGGCGTTCCGGATCGCCGAGCGGGCCGGGCTGCTGCTCGTCCCGCACGGCGGCGAGCTGTGCGGCCCGGCCAGCGTCACGGCCTGCCTGGATGACCTGCACGCGGACCGGATCGGGCACGGCGTCCGGGCCGCGGAGGACCCGGCCGTGCTCAAGCGGCTGGCCGCCGAGCGGGTCACCTGCGAGGTGTGCCCCTCCTCCAACGTCGCGCTCGGCATCGCGCGCGGGCCGTCCCAGGTTCCGCTCCGCCCGCTGTTCGAGGCGGGCGTGCCGGTAGCGCTGAGCGCCGATGATCCGCTGCTGTTCGGCCCGCGCCTGGTCGCCCAGTACGAGACCGCCCGGGAGGTGCACGGCTTCAGCGATGCGGAGCTGGCCGACCTGGCCCGCTCGTCCGTGCTGGCCTCCGCGGCGCCCGACCCGCTCCGGGCCGCTGCGCTGGCCGACATCGACGGCTGGCTCGCCACGCCCAGTAACGGATCTGTGTCGCGGGAATGCGGCGGCAGCGGCTAGCCTTGTAGGCACGTGGCGACGATCCGGCTATCACCGGGGAGCTTCCGGAAGAAAGGGCCGAAGGCCTGACTAGAACCGGGCGGGTCCGGCCCGTCACAGCCGGCTAACGAGCGGCCGCTCCGGACGCTGCTTTAACCAGCGGCCTGGGCGGCAAGCGAGGTGGTACCGCGGTGGGCCCGCGCGGGAGCGGGCGCATCGTCCTCGTGGCCCAGCCGAAGGGCACTGCCGAGTATCACATCGCGAGGACCGAACCGATGGCCGTTTACCCACGCTCCGGGGGTACCGACGTACCCGCCCAGCCGAGCTTCCCCGCGCTGGAGCGGGAGGTGCTGGAGTACTGGCGGGAACGCGACACCTTCCTCGCCTCGGTCCGGCAGCGCCCCGCCGACCGCGAGTTCGTGTTCTACGACGGGCCGCCGTTCGCCAACGGGCTGCCGCACTACGGCCACCTGCTCACCGGCTACGTCAAGGACCTGGTGCCGCGCTTTCGGACCATGCAGGGCCGGCGGGTCGAGCGCAGATTCGGCTGGGACTGCCACGGCCTGCCCGCCGAGGTCGAGGCCGAACGGCTGCTCGGCATCTCCGGCAAGACCGACATCCTGGCCATGGGCATCGAGAAGTTCAACCAGGCCTGCCGGGAGTCGGTGCTGCGCTACACCCGCGACTGGCAGGACTACGTCACCCGCCAGGCCCGCTGGGTCGACTTCGACCACGACTACAAGACGCTGGACCTCTCCTACATGGAGAGCGTCATGTGGGCGTTCCGGCAGCTGTGGGACAAGGGCCTGATCTACCAGGGCTTCAAGGTGCTGCCGTACTGCTGGCGGTGCGAGACCCCGCTGTCCAACCACGAGCTCCGGATGGACGACGACACCTACGCCGAACGGCAGGACCCCTCGGTCACGGTCCGGTTCAAGCTGGAGACCGGGGAGTGGCTGCTGGCCTGGACCACCACGCCCTGGACGCTGCCTTCCAACCTGGCCTGCGCGGTGGGCGCGGACATCGGTTACGTGGTGCTGGCCAAGGACGGCGAGCGGTACATCCTGGCCCGGGACCGGCAGGCGGCCTACGAGCGGGAGCTGGAAGGCGCCGCCGAGGTCGGCGCGCTGACCGGCGCCGAGCTGGCCGGACGCCGATACGAGCCGCTGCTGCCCTATCTGGCGGACCGGGAGAAGTTCGGCACCGGCGATGCGTTCCGGGTCATCTTGAGCGATGACGTCACGACCGAGGAGGGCACCGGCGTCGTGCACATGGCGCCCGCTTACGGCGAGGCTGACGCCCTGGCCTGCAACGAAGCCGGCATCCCGACCATCCTCACGGTCGATGAGCAGGCCCGGTTCACCGCCGTGGTGCCCGACTTCGAGGGCCAGCACGTCTTCGAGGCGAACCCCGGTATCACCGCCAGGCTGCAAGAACAGGGCGACCTGGTGCGCGCCCAGACCTACACGCACTCCTACCCGCACTGCTGGCGCTGCCGTAACCCGCTGATCTACAAGGCGGTGTCGAGCTGGTTCGTCGAGGTGACCAGGTTCTCCGGCCGGATGGTCGAGCTGAACCAGGACATCACCTGGGTGCCTGGCCACGTCAAGGACGGCCAGTTCGGCAAGTGGCTGGCGGGCGCCCGGGACTGGTCGATCAGCCGGAACCGGTTCTGGGGCTCGCCGATCCCGGTCTGGCAGAGCGACGACCCGGCCTACCCGCGGACCGACGTGTACGGGTCGCTGGACGAGCTGGAGCGGGACTTCGGCGTACGCCCGTCCGACCTGCACCGCCCGGCCATCGACGAGCTGGTCCGGCCGAACCCGGACGACCCGACCGGCCGGTCCATGATGCGCCGGGTGCCGGAGGTACTCGACTGCTGGTTCGAGTCCGGGTCGATGCCGTTCGCGCAGGTGCACTACCCGTTTGAGAACCGCGAGTGGTTCGACTCCCACTACCCGGGCGACTTCATCGTGGAGTACATCGGCCAGACCCGGGGCTGGTTCTACACCCTGCACGTGCTGGCCACCGCGCTGTTCGACCGGCCGGCCTTCCGGACCTGCGTCAGCCACGGCATCGTGCTCGGCAACGACGGGCAGAAGATGTCCAAGAGCCTGCGCAACTACCCGGACGTGAACGAGGTGTTCGACCGCGACGGCTCGGATGCGATGCGCTGGTTCCTGATGGCCAGCCCGATCCTGCGCGGCGGGAACCTGGTCGTGACCGAGCAGGGGATCAGGGACGCGGTCCGGCAGGCCATCCTGCCGCTGTGGAACAGCTGGTACTTCTTCGCGCTGTACGCGAACGCCGAGTCCTACACCGCCCGGCCCTCGGTCAGCAGCGAGCACGTGCTGGACCGCTACATCCTGGCCAAGACCCGGGCCATGGTGACCGAGCTGGAGCAGCTGCTCGACACCTACCAGGTCGCCGCGGGCTGCCAGCTGCTCCGCGAGCACCTCGAGGTACTGACCAACTGGTACATCCGCCGTTCGCGCAGCCGGTTCTGGGCCGGGGAGCCGGCCGCGCTGGACACCCTGTGGACCGTGCTTGAGACGGTCTGCCGGGCCGCCGCCCCGCTCCTGCCGCTGACCGCCGAGGCGATCTGGCGCGGGCTGACCGGCGAGGACAGCGTGCACCTGGCCGAGTGGCCCGACGTGTCCGGGTGGCCCGACGACGCCGGCCTGACCAGCGCGATGGACCTGGTCCGGGCGGTATGCAGCACCGCGCTGGGCGTCCGCAAGGCACGCCAGCTGCGGGTCCGGCTGCCGCTGGCCTCGCTGGTCATCGCCCACCCCGAAGCCAAGTCGCTGGCCCCGTTCACGGACCTGATCGCCGACGAGGTCAACGTCAAGGCCGTCGAGCTGTCCGACGATGTGGCCAGCCTGGGCACATTCGAGCTGGCCGTGAACCCGCGGCTGCTCGGGCCGCGGCTCGGCGCCCGCGTCCAGCAGGTCATCCGGGCGGTCAAGGCGGGCGACTGGGAGCAATCCGGGGAGCGCGTCACCGCCGCCGGAATCGAGCTCGAACCCGGCGAGTACGAGCTGCGGATGGCCGCGGAGGCCGGCTCGGCCTCGGCGCTGCCCGGCAACACCGGCCTGGTGGCGCTGGACACCCAGGTGACCCCGGAGCTGGCCGCCGAGGGGACCGCCCGGGACGTGGTCCGGGTGGTGCAGCAGGCGCGCCGCGACGCGGGCCTGTCGGTGTCGGACCGGATCCGCCTGGTCGTCGGCGCCGACGGCGCGGTGGCCGACGCGATCCGCGCGCACGCCGGGTTCGTGGCGGCGGAGACTCTCGCCGTCAGCCTGGACGTGCGCCCGGCCGCCGAGGTCGGCGCCGATCCCCAGCCGGCCGGCGACGGCCTGGTCAGGGTCACCCTCACCAGGGAGACGGCGGCCGGATGATCCGGTCGCCGCGAGCGTGATGCGGCTCAAGGCGCCGGTCGTCGCGCTGACCGTGGCCGCCGTCCTGGCCTGCGGGGCCGGGGCGTGGGCGCTGACGGCTGCGGGCCAGGCCCCGCGGGCCGCGGCCGGGCACTCCATAGCGATGGCCACCCGGGGCCGCGCGCGGCCCCGGCCGTCCCCGTCCCGGCCAGCCGGACCGGTGATCGAGACGGCGGGCGCGCCCGCCGGGGTGCGGGCCAAGGGCGCGGTGCTGGCCGACGCGAGCACGGGCCAGGTGCTGTGGGCCCGCGACCCGGACACGCAGCGGCCCATGGCGAGCGTCACCAAGGTGATGACGGCCCTGCTCGTGCTGGAAAGCAGCGACCTGAGCCGTCAGATCCGGGTGCCGCAGGCGGCCGAAACCTACGCCTGGAAGTACGGGGGCGAAACCGCGTCGCTGCACCCAGGGGACGTGCTGACCGCCCAGCAGCTGCTGGAGGGGCTGCTCCTGGCCTCGGGCGCGGACGCGGCGTACACCCTGGCGACCGCCTACGGTCCCGGGCTGAACGCCTTCGTGGCCAAGATGAACGCCGCCGCGGCCAGCATGGGCATGACCCGCACCCACTTCACCTCACCGGACGGGCTGCCCTACCCCACCGAGACGTCCACCTATTCCACCCCGTCCGACCTGCTCACGCTCGGCCTGGCCGCGATGCGGTACCCGGTCTTCCGGTCGATCGTCGACCTGTCCTTCTATCACCTGCCCAAGGGACCCGGGCATCACCAGTACTGGTGGGACAACACCAACGAGCTGGTCGGTTCCTATTCCGGCGCCGCCGGCATCAAGACCGGGTACACCGACGCCGCCGGGCACTGCCTGCTCTTCGAGGCGGTCAGGAACGGCCGGCCGCTGCTCGGGGTCGTGCTGGGCAGCCCGCCGACCGGCCCGGCGGCCGCCGTGCAGGACGCTGAGCGGATGCTCAACTGGGGCTTCGGCCTCGGCCAGCAGTCCGCCCCCACTCCAGCCGCAGGTCATCGGCCGCTGGCCCTCGCGGCCAGCCAATGAGAGTGACTAGGTACCGGCAAGAGGGGCCTTTGACAAATTCCACATCCATCAGGCCAGCTCAGGGCGCCGCCTGGTGATCGGGGCCACAGTCCCGGTGTGATAGGCCGGAGCAGGCGGCCATTTGGGGCCTGGGGCCCACAGGCCCCAATAGGCGGGGCCGGGGGCACACGCACCCCAATCCGCGGATCCCACGGAGCAGCAGGACCGCAGTCTCCAGTATCCCTCTCCCCATCCGCACCATCCGCTGCCTAGGGCGCGGTCGTCAACCAATGAACGTGGCGCCCTACCCGGAAGAGTGGGTACGTTGCCACTCTCATCGGGTAGCGGGCCGCCGCGGGAGAGTTATTACCGGCCGATTACGAGCCTGGGGGAGATTGAGCGGGCCGCGTTGGCCGGACGTGGATAAGGGTGGCGGCCAGTGCCCGCGGCTGTCGCCGAAGGATCACCGGATCGGTCGATCATGACCATTGACGATCGCGTCCGGTGAGCCGTGTCCTTTCCCGGCAGCCGCGGCACTGGCTCGCGCCGAAAACGGCAGAAACCGGCAGGTCAGTCCCGAGTCCTGGCGGGATTCCGGCCTGCCCCGAACCATTGCGCTCCCGGGCACGTGCCCATGGGTGGAGACATTCTCCGCCGGAAGGGAGCGGCATAGAAATGAAACCAACAAGACGGTACGCGGCCGGGTTGGCCGCGATCGCCGTCACCGCGGCCGGCCTGCTGGCCGGCTCGGCCGGGAGCGCCAGCGCGGGCGGCTTCCCGGCCTTCGTCGGCCCCCTGCACAAGACCTCGGTGATCGCGTCCACGGTGCCGGGCAACGGTGACGTCAACCCGTACGGCGTCTTCGTCGTCCCGCGCACCACCGGCGATCTGTTCCGGGGCAACGTCCTGGTCAGCAACTTCAACGACCAGGCCAACGTGCAGGGCACCGGTACCACCATCACCGAGGTCACCCCGTCCGGCGGTCACTGGACGTTCGCGCAGATCAGTCCCAGCCTGCGCGGCTGCCCCGGCGGAGTGGGCCTGACCACCGCCCTGACCGTGCTGCGCAGCGGGTGGGTCATCGTCGGCTCGCTGCCCACCCGGGGCGGCGCCGTCTCCGGCTCCGGCTGCCTCATCGTGCTCAACCAGTGGGGCCAGGTGCGGGAGACGTTCACCGGCCGAGGGATCAACGGCCCGTGGGACATGGCCAGCCTGGACCTGGGCAACCAGGCCGTGCTGTTCGTGACCAACGTGCTGAACGGAACGGTCGCGGCGAACGGCAGGACCGTCAACAGGGGCACGGTGGTGCGGCTCGTCGTCAAGATTCCGGCGGCGGGACTGCCCTCCATCCGGTCCGGCACGACGATCGGCTCCGGCTTCCCCGAGCGCACCGATTCGGCCGCGCTCGTCATCGGCCCCACCGGGGCCGGCCTGGGCCAGGGCGGCGTGCTGTACGTCGCTGACACGCTGGACAACCGGATCGCCGCCATCCCCAACGCGCTGCAGCGCGGCTTCAGCGCCGGGACCGGCTTCACCGTCTCCCGGGGCCACCACCTGAACGGCGAGCTCGGCCTGGTCATCGCACCCGGCGGTGACATCCTGACCGTCAACAGCGGCGACGGGAACCTCGTCGAGGTCACGCCGTCGGGGGCGCAGATCGCCGTCCGGCAGCTAGACAGCTCCGGATCGCCGCCGGGAGCGGGCGCCCTGTTCGGCCTGGCCGTCAAACCCGGCCAGGACGCGGTCTACTACGTTGACGACGCCACCAACACCTTGAACCTGCTGCACCACTAGCAGGACGTGTCACGCTCTGGCCCCGTTCGGCGGGGCTAGAGCGTGACACCCACCAGGACCGGTTCGGGTGTGAGCGACACGCCGAAGGTGTCGCGGACCCCGTCCCGGATCCGGCGGGCCAGCGCCATGCAGCCCGGCCGTGGTGGCCGACCCGGGGTTGACCAGCGCGAGGGTGTGCTTGGCGGAGATCCGGGCCCCGTCACCCAGGCTGAACCCCTTGCCGAAGCCGGCCCGCTCGATCAGCCAGGCGGCAGGCACCTTGACCAGCCCGTCCCCGGCGTCGAAGCGCGGCACCCGGGTGCCCTCCCCGCACCGGGCCCGCGCCGCGGCCTCGACCGCGGCCAGCGCGGCGGCGTCCAGGACCGGGTTGACGAAGAACGAGCCGGCGCTGCGGGTATCGGGGTCGGCGGCGTCGAGCACCATCCCCTTGCCCCGCCGCAGGGCCAGGACGGCCGAACGGGCCCGGCCAGGCGGCACCTGGTCACCCAGCTCCACCCCCAGGGCGGTGGCCAGCTCGGCGTAACGGACCGGCGCCCCGGCCGGCGGCACGGCCAGCCGGAAGGTGACGCTCAGCACCACGTGCCGCCGGGCGTCATCCCGCTTGAACACGCTGGTCCGGTAGCCGAATCCGCACCGTTCGTTCGGGAAAATACAGATCTGGCCGGTGACCCGGTCGTAGGCCCGCACCTGCGTGATGACCTGGGCCACCTCCTGGCCGTAGGCGCCCACGTTCTGGATGGGGGTGGCGCCGGCCAGCCCCGGGATGCCGGACAGGCACTCCAGGCCGGCCAGGCCCTCGGCGATCGTCCAGGCCACGACGGCGTCCCAGTCCTCGCCGGCCGCCACCGTCACCGAACCGGCCTCATCACCGCGCCCGATGCCTTTCGTCGCCACCTGCACGACGGTGCCGCCGAACCCTTCATCGGCCACGACCAGGTTGCTGCCCCCGCCCAGGATCAGCAGCGGCTCGTGGCCGTCGTCGGCGGACCGGACGGCTTCGATCAGGCCCTCTTCGGTGTTCGCCCGGACGAAGGCCCGGGCCGGGCCGCCCAGGCGGACGGTGGTGCAATCGGCCAGCCTCATGGCATCCGCACGACGGCCCGGGCGCGGGTCAGCACCTTCGCCCCGGCTGACCTCGCCGTGACCTCGACCGCGACCCGGCTGCCGTCGAGCCGCTCGGTCACGGTGCCGGCCATCTCGACCGTGGCGCCCCGCTCGTCGTCGGGGACGACCACCGGGGCGGAGAAGCGGACCGCGAATTCGGTGACGGCGCCCGGATCGCCGGCCCACTCGGTGAGGAACCGGCCCGCCAGGGCCATGGTGAGCATGCCGTGCGCGATCACGTCGGGGAGGCCCACCGACTTGGCCACGCGCTCGTTCCAGTGGATGACGTTGAAATCACCCGAAGCCCCGGCGTACCGGACGAGGTCGGCCCGGGTCACCTGATACTGCCGGGGCGGGAGGTCAGTGCCGGGCTCGGCCCGGCGTTCGGTGCGGCCGGCCATCGCTGCCTAGGCGCCGCGCTCAACCAGGGCGGACCGGGCCGTGCACACCTGCTCGCCGGCCACGGTGCGGATCTCGGTCACGGTGGTCATCGTGGTCATCCGGCCGAGCGGCTTGACCGACTCGATCGTGGACTGGGACACCACGACGTCACCCGCGTGCAGCGGGCGGGCGTGGGTGAAGCTCTGCAGCCCGTGGACGACCATGGCGTAGTTCAGGCCGAGATCCGGCTCGTGGGCCAGATCCGCGACGGCGGCCATGCTGATCACGATGGCGAACGTCGGCGGGGCGATCACGTCCGGGTAGCCGGCCGCCTGCGCGGCGGCCCGGTCCCGGCACAGCGGGCTGGTCTCGCCGATAGCGTCGGCGAACTCGGCGATCTTGACCCGGCTCACCTCATACGGGCCGGACGGCTGGAAGGTCCGCCCGGCGTAGCCGGGATTGATCGCCACCCGGCTGCTTACCTGGTCTCCCGGTGCGGCTGGTGGCAGCGGCACCAAGGGCAGTACTTCTTCAGCTCGAGCCGGTCCGGGTCATTGCGCCGGTTCTTCCGGGTGATGTAGTTCCGGCGCCTGCACTCCTGGCAAGCCAGCGTGATCTTCGGCCGGACGTCGGTGGCAGCCACGGTGGAGCGCCTCTCCTACTTCGTCTGGGAATTGGTCAAGTGTAGCGGAGGCCGGACTTGAACCGGCGACACAGCGATTATGAGCCGCTTGCTCTGCCTGACTGAGCTACTCCGCCTCGCTAACGCAGAAAGGGTACCCGATCTTCCGCCCCAGGTTCGCCGCCGCCCGGGGCCGATCGGGTCCGCGTTGACCGATAGCGGCGGGGACGGGCATGATCGTGCACGTGAGCATTCTCGGCACCAGGGTCCTGCGGACCGAAGATCCCCGATTCCTGACCACCGGCGGCGTCTACACCGCCGACCTCGACGACGAGCGGCTGACCGGCGCCTGTCAGGTGCACTTCGTCCGGGCCACGGTCGCCCACGCGCGGATCCTCTCGGTGGACGTCAGCGCCGCGCTGGAGGCGCCCGGCGTGATCGCCGTGTTCACCGGCGCCGACATCGACCTGCCGGTCATGGCCGCGTTCAACCCGAAGATGGGCCAGCCGGCGCTGGCCCGGGACGTGGTCCGCTTCGTCGGCGAGCCGGTCGCGGCGGTGGTGACCGAGGGCCGCTACCAGGGCGAGGACGCCGCCGAGCTGGTGGACATCGACTACGATCCGCTGCCGGTGGTGGTCGACATGACCAAGGCGGCCGAGCCGGACGCGGCCCTGCTGTTCCCCGAGGCGGGCAGCAACGTGGCCATGACCTTCGGCGACGCGGCCGCGATGAAGCCCGACCTGTTCGACGGCTGCGAGGCGGTCGTCTCCCAGACGATCCTCAACCAGCGGGTCGCGCCCGCTCCGATGGAGACGCGTGCCGCGGCCGCGGTGTGGGGCGCGGACGGCCGGGTGACGGCGTGGATCCCGAACCAGGGCGCGCAGGGCACCCGCGGGGCGCTGGCGGGCATGCTCGGCATCGACCAGGAGCACGTGCACATCATCACCCCGGACGTGGGCGGCGCGTTCGGCGCCAAGTTCGGCGCCGACCCGGAGCACGCGGTGGTGTGCTGGGTGGCCAAGCAGCTCGGCCGGCCCGCGCGCTGGGCCGAGAGCCGGAACGAGAACCTGGTCGGGATGACGCACGGCCGGGCGCAGGTCCAGAAGGTCACCATCGGCGGCCGCCGGGACGGGACGGTCCTGGCTTACCGGCTGGAGATCCTCCAGGACTCCGGCGCTTACACGCATTTCGGCGTGTTCCTGCCGTCGCTGACCATCCTCATGGCGCCGGGACCGTACAACATCCCGAACGCGGAGGCGGTGGCGACCTCGGTGGTGACCAACACCACGCCGGTCGGCGCCTACCGCGGCGCGGGACGGCCGGAGGCCACCGCGGCCATCGAGCGGGCCATGGACCTGTTCGCGGCCGAGATCGGCGCGGACCCGGCCGAGGTGCGCGCCAAGAACCTGCTGCCGCCCTTCACCGAGCCGCACACCACCGCGTTCGGTGCCACGTACGACACCGGCGACTACGCGGCCGCGCTGGCCAAGGTGCTGGCGGCGGCGGACTACGCCAGCCTGCGGGCCGAGCAGGCTAAGCGGCGGGCCGCCGGGGACGTGGTCCAGATGGGCATCGGCCTGTCCTCCTACGTGGAGATCACCGGGCCGGGCGCGGAAGAGGGCGGCCCGCGGGAGAACGCCACGGTCGAGGTGCATCCCGACGGCAGCGCCACCATCTTGACCGGCACGTCACCGCACGGTCAGGGGCACGAGACGGTGTGGGCCATGCTGGCCAGCGACGAGCTCGGCATCCCGATGGACAAGATCACGGTGAAGTGGGGCGACACCGACCTGATTCCCGAGGGCGGCGGCACCGGCGGCTCGCGCAGCCTGCAGCAGGGCGGCGCGGCGGTCCGGCAGGCCTCCCTCGAGCTCATCGACGTGGCCCGGGACCGCGCCGCCGAGGAGCTGGAAGCCAACCCGGCCGACCTGGTCTTCGACCAGGCCACCAGCGCGTTCGCGGTGGCCGGGGACCCGGACGCCACGGTCCCGCTGGCCAAGCTGGCCGAGCGGGAACGGCTGTTCGTCCGGACCATCTTCCGGACCCCCGGTCCCACCTTCCCGTTCGGCGCGCACGTGGCCGTGGTGGACGTGGACACCGAGACCGGCAAGGTGGTGCTGCGGCGGATGGTGACCGTCGACGACGCCGGCATCGTGGCCAACCCGCTGCTGGCCGAGGGGCAGCGGCACGGCGGCATCGCCCAGGGCGCGGCGCAGGCGTTCTTGGAGGAGGTCGTCTACGACGCCGACGGCAACCCGCTGACCTCGACCTTCGCCGACTACCCGTTCGTGACGGCCACGGAGCTGCCCAGCTTCGAGCTGGCCGACATGGCCACCCCGACCAGCTACAACCCGCTCGGGGCCAAGGGCCTCGGGGAAGCCGGCACGATCGGCTCGACCCCGGCCGTGCAGAACGCGGTGGTCGACGCGCTGGCCCACCTCGGGATCCGGCACATCGACATGCCCGCGTCCCCGCAGCGGGTCTGGCTGGCGCTGCAGGCGGCGGCGGAGGGCCGGTCAGTCTGAGCCCGGAACGGCCATCTCGCCGAGCAGGGACCAGTCGTCCTGCGGGACCGTGACGCTGACGATCCGGGGCGTGTGGACAAGATGGGGCGGCAGGGTCTGCTGCGCCTTCTTGAAATGACCGGACTGGACGTGCGCCGCCCCGGCGGCGTCGTCGCGAAACGCTTCGACCAGGACATATTCCTCCGGGTCGGCCAGGCTGCGGGACCACTCGAACCACATGCAGCCCGGTTCGCTCCTGGTCGCCGCCGTGAACTCAGCGGCGATCTGCGGCCACCGGTCAGGCGTATTCGGGCCGGACCTTGAACTTGGCCGTGATGAAGATCATCGAAGCTCAGGCCGGGCCGGACGGCTCGTAGCCGGCCAGGCTCAGCATCCGGCGCAGGTCGAGCACCATCTGCGTGTCGATGTCCTTGCCGGCCGGCGGCTCCAGGAACACGTGCTGCGATCCGATCCTGACCTCGACCTTGCCGTCGTGGTGGACGTCAGCCGTGCCGATCGCGTCCAGCAGCGAGGTCACCGCGTGCCACTCGATGTTGTGGCTGGTCGGATGCTCGAAGATCTGGCGCAGCGTGTTGCGGTGACGGTTGTCGAGGTGCTGGGACTCCGGCGAGGATGACATTCGTGCTCCCTTCTGGGCCGACCCTACGCCACGTCCCGGTCATCGGGGTGGACGGAGTCGGGTTTCGCGGCCCCGCGCGGCCCGCCGCCGGTCACGCGGCAGGCTCAGGTCGCTCCGCCGGCCCGCGGCGCGCTCGGCTGGCCACCAGGTCCAGGATGAGGGCGCAGGCCAAGACGAACCCGGTTCCCACCGCGGCGCCGGCCACGATGTCGGTGAGGGTATGCGCTTGGATGGCGACCATCGCGGCGGCGACGGCCGTCGCCAGCACCAGCGCCATGAGCACGAGCAGCAGCCGGAGCGCTCCCGGCACCCGGTGACGGAACGGGCCGGCCAGCAGGATCGCGACGATGGCAGCCAGGGCGAACATGATGGTGGCATGCCCGCTGGGGAAGGACGGGTGGCCCAGCAACCCGCCCACGCGCGGCTTGAGCACGTACTCGGTGAGGCCGGAGGCCGCGGGCACGGCGACGACGGTCAGGATGGCACCGGACCATCGGCGGGTGGCCACGAAGGCCAGCGCCAGCGCCAGGGTCATCAGCGTCGCGGGCAGCGGCGTGCCGAACTTGGGCAGCCAGGTCAGCAGGACCGGAAACCGGCCCAGCGCCGCCTGGATCCGCGGGTCGGCCGCCGAGTCGAGCCGGCCCGGCCCGCCGTGCCCGGTGAGGAACGCGGCCAGCACCGCCGTCGCCGCACAGCCGGCCAGCACGGCCGTTCCGGCCGCGCGCAGGCTCCCAGGGAGCAGCAGCCGCGGCTGGGGCGGGCGCGGGGGCGCCTGCGGCGCGGTCTTCAGCTGCATCCGCTCATGGTATGCGCCTGGTGCGAGCGATCCACTACGTCCCGCGACGAGGTCAGGGAAGGGTGAGGACCTGGGGGCCGTCGGCGGTGACGGCGACGGTGTGCTCGGCGTGGGCCGCGCGGCTGCCGTCGCCGCTGCGGATGGTCCACCCGTCTTCGTCGATGTAGTAGCTGTCCTCGCCGCCGGCCAGGAACCAGGGCTCGATGGCGATGACCAGGCCCGGGGTGAGACGGGGGCCCCGGCCGGCTCGCCCCTCGTTGGGGATGTGCGGGTCCTCGTGCATGGCCCGGCCGACGCCGTGGCCGCCGAAATCAGTGCAGATGCCGTAGCCGCCCGCGCGCCCGGCGGCGCCGATCACGGCCGAGATGTCCCCGATCCGGGCGCCGGGGACCGCCGCGGCGATCCCGGCGCGCAGGGCGGCCTCGGTGGTCGCGATCAGCCGCGCGTCGGCCGGGTCCGCCGGCCCGATGGTGAAGGAGATCGCGGCGTCGGCGGCCCACCCGTCCAGCACGGCACCGCAGTCCACGCTGAGCAGGTCGCCGTCGGTCAGCCGGTGGCGGTCGGGGATGCCGTGCAGTGCGGCGTCGTTGACCGAGGCGCAGATGACGGCCGGGAACGGGACCGGGGCGAAGGCCGGCCGGTAGCCCAGGAACGGGGAGGTGGCGCCCGATCCGGCCAGCACCGAACGGGCCGCCTCGTCCAGCTCAGCCAGCCGGGTGCCCGGCTGGGCCTGCTCGCGGACGGCGGCCAGGATCCGCGCGACCACCTGCCCCGACGCGCGCATGGCCTGGATCTCGCCCGGCGTCTTGATCTCGACCACGGCCCACCCCCTCCTGGACGGTATAACTATACCGGTATTATTATCACGGCATGGTCCGGCCGCCGCTCACCCGTGTCGAGCATGCTCGCGGGGAACGGCTCGGCACCCTGCTCCGGGAGGCGCGCGGGACGCGCAGCATGGCCGATATCGCCGCAGCGTCCGGCGTTCCCGCGGAGACGTTGCGGAAGATCGAGACCGGGCGGATCGCCACGCCCGCGTTCTTCACCGTGGCCGCGCTGGCCGCCGCCCTCGGCCTGTCGCTGGAGGACATCGCGCGCCAGTGCAGCCCCCAGTTCAGCCCCGAGTGCAGCCCGGCCGGGCTGCCGCCCGGGCCGATACCGGCCGGAGCCCGCCGCTGAACTCACCCGGGCCGCGGCCGGTGTTGCGCGCGGTGAGGCTGAGGTTCGTGTCTTCACGCCCTTCGGTTTCCCCCGTATACTGCAGTGGCCAGCAGGACTGGGACAACGGTGTGCTTGTCCTCGGCGACGTCATGGGCCGCGGCGACGTAGGCGGCCGATAAGCGGACGAGGATTGCGAGCCGGGCATCAACATTTCCGACCGGGCGGATGGCCAGCCGGTGAGGCTCCTGCACACCGCCGATTGCCATCTCGGCAACTTCATGCTGGACGGCGACAAGGAGCGGGACGCCTTCGCGGCCCTGATCGAGGCGGCCATCGCCATCGGTCCTGACGTGCTGGTCGTGGCCGGGGACCTGTTCGACCACGGCCGGGTGTCCGACGACGTGATCGCGTGGACGCTCGAGCAGATGAGCAGGCTCGACTGCCCGGTGATCGTGCTGCCCGGCAACCACGACTACGACGTGCTGATGCGCATCGCCGCCGGAACCCACCTCGCCGCGCACCCGGGCATCACCATCATCACCGCACCGGACGGCGAGCTGATCCACCTGCCGGAGGCCGGCCTGACCCTGTGGGGCCGGGCGCTGGAAGATCACACCCCGGATCACCGGCCGCTGCTCGGCATCCCGGACCGGCCGGACAACGGGTGGTGCGTGGTCCTGGGGCACGGCCTCATCGTCGACGCCCTGAACTCCGGCGGCCGGGGATCGCCGATCTTCCCGGCTGACGTCGAGGCGGTCGGGTGGGACTACGTCGCGCTCGGCCACGTGCACACCCACCGGATCATCCAGGACCTGCCGTCGCCGCCGGTGGTGTACTCCGGGGCGACCACCATGGCGCACAGCGGCCTGCCCGGCGCCGTGCTGGTGGAGTTCCACCCGGCCACGGGAGTGTCCTTCGAGCCGGTCCACCTGGCCGGCGACCGGGAAAACGCGGTGAGCTGACCGCGCGGCTCAGCCCAGCGGAAGCGCGGCCAGCCGCGAGCGCAACGGCTCGGACTCCTCGGTCACGCTCTCGGCGTGATGACGCCTGACCAGGCTTCCCGGGCCGCCCGGAGCGGGTCGTCTTGTTCGGCGGAGACGTCCGAGAACACCATGACCTGCCGCTGGCCGGCCGCATAGCGGCTCCAGCCCGGATCGCCGTCGGTGACGAACCGGACCCAGGCTCCGTGCACCTGCCGGGCCAGCGCTTCCGGCGGCGCAGCCCCGGCTACCTCCCGGACGCCCGGCTCGCCGAGCGTGCCGAACGCGAACGGGACGTCGAGGCAGTGGACGGACTGGCCGCGGAACTGACCGGCCGGCGGCGCCCACCGGAAGTCGTAGACGTAAGCCGGGCCGCCGGCCGCCGCCTTGGCCGCGGCCAGTTCCTGCGCCGGGACCCGGAACGTCCGGTCGGTGAGGGCCTGGCCGGCCATCTCGGCGGGCCGCAGGCTGGCGTTCTGGGCCAGGTAGGAGTCCAGCTGCGGGCCGGGCACGCCCGCCCGGGCCAGCCCGGCGCGGACCAGGTCGAGCGTGATCCAGTCCTCGCCTAGCCAGCGGGTATTCATCTCATGCGCGGTGGCCCCGGCGAGCAGGGGCACGGCGCGGGCCGGCGAGGACCGGGCCGCCTGCCACGGGTCGGCGGTGATCACCTGGCCGTCGACCCATGGCGCCCACCGCACCCGGGTCGCGCTGAGGCCGCTGATGACCGCTTCCGGGCCCGGGGCGTCATCGGGACCGCGCAGGACGGCCGCCTGCGCGGCCAGGACCGTCTCGGGGCTCAGCTCCTCCAGCCCAGCCCGGCTCAGCGGCACGCCCAGGTGCTCGCGCATCCGCCCGGCGACCGCGCGGACGCCATCGGGTGTCTGCAGCAGCCCGGCCCCGCCGCTCATGCAGACGACGCCGCGGAACAGGCCGGCGGCGCCGGGCGCGCCGGTCAGCGCGGCGCAGGCCCCGCCGCCCGCCGACTGGCCGGCGATGGTGACCTTGGCCGGGTCACCGCCGAACGCCGCGATGTTCTCGGCCACCCACTCCAGGGCCCGGACCCAGTCCCGCACGGCCCGGTTGGCCGGGGCGTCCGGCACCTCCAGGAAGCCCGGCGCGCCGAGCCGGTAGTTGATGCTGACCAGCACCACCCCGTCCCGGGCGAAGGCGCCGCCCCGGTACCACGGGGAGGCGTTGCACCCGCCGAAGTAGCCGCCGCCGTGAATCCAGACCAGCACCGGAAGGCCGGCCGCGCCCAGCTCGGGGGTGAAGACGTTGAGGTTCAGCTCGTTGTCCCCCGGGATGATCGGCTCCGGGATGATGGTGATCCCGCGGTCCGGCTGCGCGGAGGACGCGCCGTAGGACAACGCGTCCCGGACGCCGTCCCAGCGCGGATGGGGCAGCGGCGCGGCGAAGCGCCCGGTCACCGCGGGCGATTGCGCGTAGGGGATGCCCAGGAATCGCAGCGCAGGCCCGTCCCGGCCGCCCCGCAGGCGGCCGGCTGGCGGCGCGGCGATGACGTCGTCAGGCAAGGGACGGCGCCGAGCCGATGACCGGGATCTCGGCGTAGCTGGCGTATCCAGGCCCGGTGCGGATGGTCACGGTGTACGGATGCTCGCCGAGTCCGGGGCCATGCCAGGAGACGTCGATGGCCGGGTCGATGGCCGCGCCCTGGACGGCGAACCGCAGCCGGTGCCCGGCCGGGACCACGTACGAGGTGGGCTGCAGCTCGATCTCGTACCGGCAGACGTCGCCGGGCGCCAGCTCGGTGGGGCCGGTGCGGGAGAACTGGGCGCTGGCGCGCAGGTAGCCGCGGGTGATCTGGGTGCTCGACCAGGTGCCGTCGCCGCGGGGCGCCACGTCGGTCAGCTCGGCGATGAAATCAGCGTCGGGCCGCGATACCGAGGCCCACAGCACGAGCCGGGGGAAGCCGGTGATCTCGGTCGGGCTGGGCCAGCACCGCGCTGGTCCAGGTCACGGCCTGAGCCTCGTAGCCGGACTTGTCCATGATCAGCCGCCCGTGCTCCCGGCGGGCGCCGGCGGGCAGGATGGTCTCCTTGATGGTGGGCAGCCCGTCGGCCACCATGGTGAGCGTCGGCATCGTGACCGCGACCGGGCTGCGCGAGCTGGCCGGGTCGAAGCTGTAGCTGGCCTCGTGCCTGGCCGTCCGGCGGCTCGGCGGTCAGCGTGCCGTCGTTGCGGCTGGCCACGGTCCAGCTGGGCGCGCCGGACAGGTAGAGGCGGATCCGCCGCTCGTCGGGCAGCGGCCAGTCGTGCTCGTAGCGCCACTGATCCGGGCCCTGGACGAAGATCAGCACGGGAGGCTCGGCGTCGATGCCGTTGTCCTCCTCGCGCAGCCACCGGTCCAGCCATCGCAGCTGCAGTTCGAAGCCGGTCTGCGGGCGGATCATGCTGCCCGGCGCGACGTCGTAGGTCACGCTGTCGCTGGCGTGGAACATGCCGGCGTGCCGCCACGGCCCGATGACCAGCCGGGCCCGGCGGCCCGGCGCCCGCCGCGCGCATCCAGGTGAAGGCGCGCGACGCCGCTTCGATCATGTAGCTGTCCCAGCCGGTCGGAGGTCAGCGCGGGCAGGCCGTCCCGGGCCAGGGCCTCGAGATCCTCGCGCAGCATGGCCCGCTGCCGCCAGAAGTCGTCGAACCACGGGTGGCTGACCGCGATCCCGTACTCCGATTCGACGCCCGGCACTTCGGCGCGCGCCCGGCGCCCGGGCCCGGGCTCCATCCCGCCCAGGTACCACAGGTACCGGTAGGTGTCGTTGGGCGAATCGTCCGGGACCACCACGACCAGGTGCGGGGGCCGTTCCTTGGCGGCCAGCCACTGGCTGATGCCCAGCAGCGAGGCCCCGACCATGCCGACCCGGCCGTTGCAGAACGGCTGGGCGCGCCGTCCACTCGATGACGTCGTGACCGTCCTGGCCGTACCGCTCGTACAGGCCGGCCTTCCCCTCTGACGGCGGGACGCCGCGCAGCCGGGCCAGCACCACCGGATAGCCGTACGCGGCCAGCAGCCGCAGGTCCGGCCGGAGCGCGTAATCCAGCCCGCTGTACCCGTTGGTCACCACGACGCACGGCTGCGGGGGCGATCCGGCCGGCAGCACGGGCTCGATGATCACCCCGGCCAGGCCGGTGCCGTCCCTGACCTCGATGCGCTCCTCGCGCTCGGTCGTGTCATACGGGCCGGGCGGCAGCGGCGCGGCGCGCGTCCCGTCCACCCACAGCCGGCCGTCGGTCCCGGCCCCGCGAACCGCACCCGGATCGTCCGCCATCGCTTACTGCCCCGGCGTGATCACGTCGGACCAGGCTTCCCGCTCCAGCCGGAGCGGATCGGCCTGCACCCCGGAAGCCTCGGCGAACACCATGACCTGCCGGGTGCCGGGCGCATACCGGCTCCAGCCCGGATCGCCGCCGGTGACGAACCGGACCCAGGCGCCGTGCATGTCGCGGGCCAGCCCTTCCGGCGGGGCCTGGCCGGTAACATCCGTGACCCCGGGCTCGCCGAGCGTGTCAAAGACGAACGGGATTTCCAGGGAGTGGATGGACCGGCCGCGGATCGCCTCGGCCCGCGACCCCCAGGCGAAGTCGTAGACGTAGGCCGCCCCGCCCGCCGCGGCCTTGACCGCGGCCAGTTCCTGCGCCTCCACCCGGAACGTCCGGTCGCCGACGGCCTGGCCGACGATCTCGCCCGGCCGCAGCCCCGAGTACTTATCCAGGTAGCGGTCCAGCTGGGGCTGGGCCACGCCCGCCTTGGCCAGGCCGGCCCGGACCATGTCGAGCGTGACCCAGTCCTCGGCCATCCAGGACGGGTTGACCTCGCTCGCGGTGCCGCCGGTCAGCAGCGGGATGTCGTTGTGCGCGCTGGACCGCGCCGCCTGCCACGGGCCGGCCGCGAGCACCTCGCCGTCCACCCACGGCGCCCACTGCAGCTTGATGCCTTCGCCCAGGACGCGGGCAACCGAGTCCGGGCTCTGCGCGTTCGCCGGGCCGCTCGCGACGGCGGCCTGCGCGGCCAGGATCGTCTCGGGGCTCAGCTCCTCCAGTGCGGCCCGGCTCAGCGGCACGCCCAGGTACTCGCGCATCCGCCCCGCGACCGTGCGGACACCCTCGGGCGTCTGCAGCATGGCGGGTCCGCCGCTCATGCAGATGAGCCCGCGGAACAACCCGGCCGCCGCCGGCACGCCGGGCAGTGCGGCGCAGGCCCCGCCGCCCGCCGACTGGCCGGCCACCGTGACCTTGGCCGGGTCACCGCCGAACGCGGCGATGTTCTCGTGCACCCACTCCAAGGCGCGGATCCAGTCCAGCACGCCGCGGTTGACCGGGGCGTCCGGCATTTCCAGGAAGCCCGGCGCGCCGAGCCGGTAGTTGATGGTGACCAGCACCACCCCGTCCCGGGCGAAGGCCCCGCCCCGGTACCACGGGGAGGAGTTAGCCCCGGCGGCGAAGCCGCCGCCGTGAATCCACACCAGCACCGGGAGACCGGCCGCGCCCAGCTCGGGGGTGAAGACGTTGAGGTTCAGCTCGTTGTCCCCCGGGATCAGCGGCTCCGGGATGACGGTGACCCCGCGCTCCGGCTGCGCCGAGGACGCACCGTAGGACAGCGCGTCCCGGATACCGTCCCAGCCAGGGTGCGGCACCGGCGCGGCGAACCGCCCGCTGACCGCGGGCGACTGCGCGTAGGGGATGCCCAGGAACCGCAGGGCAGGCCCGTCCCGATAGCCCCGCAGACGGCCCGCTGGCGCCTGCGCGACAACATCCTCAGCCACACGCGTCTCCTCTCGGCGCACCACGCCCGCGTCCTGCGGCCTGGCCGGCGATCAGCCGCCACCCGCCACACTCAGCATCCCATCAGGCTTGCGCTCCCGGCGCTAGGGCCAGGACGCGGACGGCTTCGCGACCGGGGTGGTGAAGGTGGCCCACACCACCTTCCCGGTGCCGCTCGTGGTGTAGCCCCACCGGTCGCTGAGCGCGCCGACGATGTGCAGCCCGCGGCCGGTCTCGCCGAACGCCTCCGGGCGCTGCGGCACCGGAGCGGCCGTGCTCGGGTCGGCGACCGCGCAGAGCAGACCGGGGCTGAGCTGAAGCAAGCCGAGCCGGATCGGCCGCCGGGGCCGGGCCTGCCGGATCCCGGCCGGGTGTACCGCAGGGCGTTGGTCAGCAGCTCGGAGACCACGATCGCGATGTCGTAGCTGCGCTCGGCCGCGCCCCACCGGCGCACGGTGGCGACGGCGAAGTCCCGCGCCGCGCGGACCGATGCGGCACCGCTGCCGGGGGTGCACGTCGCGATCCGCGGCAGGCAGGCCCAGCCCGCGGTGGCGAGATCCGGCGACCGCGGCACGGGGCCGGCCGCCAGGCCGGCCATCTCCGCGGCCAGCATCAGCCACCGGCGGCCGAGGCCGTCGGCAACCTGCGACGTGTGCGCTACCATCGCCGTCCGGTCACCCCCGCTGGGACAGGCCGACGGTCCGGGCGGCCCGGACCATGGCCACGTACCGATCCCACGGCATGACCGGGCAGGCCGTCCAGAAGCACGGGTCGGTCTGCTGGCAGGTGGGACAGGCCAGCCGGCCCAGGGCGTCGATGCGCCAGCCGGCGGCGATGGCCCGGGCTCGGGTGTCGGCCTCGCCCAGCGCGGCAGGATCGGTGTACCAGGCGATACACGAACCCATTTCGCACCACATGATCGGGATCCGGAGCTCATCTCCGATCACCGCCCGGCCGCCCGCGCCGGCGTCGGCGCGGGGCTCGACGCGGCCCTCCGCCAAGGCGCGGCCCTCTACCAGGGCGTAGGCCTCCGCGAGGGCACGGACTTCGGCGTGGGCCGAGACTTCGGCCAGGACGCGGCCCTCCACCAGGGCGCGGCTCTCGGCCAGGGCACGGACCCCGGCGTGGGCCGAGGCTTCGGCCGGGACGCGGACCCCGGCGTGGGCGGGGGCGGCTTCGGCCAGGGCGAGGGCGCTTGAGCGGGCCAGGCCGGTGTCCGCCGCGGTGACGACCTCGTCACCCGGCTCGTCCCCGTGGTCCTCGCGGAGTTCGGCGAGCCACTCATCCATTCCAGGCCACTCATCGGTGTGAGCGCTGGCGTTCTCCGTGCGGATCTTGATCTTCATCGAGCCCTCCCGTCGAGCAAGGAGCAAGCGCTGCATAGGTGCGGATGACCTGCGGTGAGGCAGGCCGAGCAGCGGATTACGGACCGGGCTGCCGCTGCGTGTCGAGGGCAGACCGCGCTCCAGCGGGACCTGCGCGCCCGGCGATGGGCTGGCCGGGCCACTGGGGCCCCGAAGCGTCGGTCTGCTGTCAGCGAGCGGCCGGTGTGTCCCGGTGGGGGCCTGGCTTCGCGCTCGTGCTCCCGTCTCAAGGCGCCCAGGCCGACCGTCTCTCGGCTTTCAGTTTTTTCACGATCCCGAGACCGAATTACAACGCGATAAACGAATGATAAACGTTCGGCTTATTTATGAGTCGTTACGGCGCGCCTTGTGGACAATCTCGGTTTTTTTATATGCACAGGGTGTGGCTAGGGCTTTTCCCAGGTAACGGCGCCATCGCGGGCGCGGGCCACGAGCAATATCCCCAGCATTTCCACCGGGGACGCACAGGCGCACGGCAGTTGCGCACAAGTCATCCACACCCTTGCGCACAGTCGGCAGGTAAGCGGACCGAGCCTGGTCAGCCGGTTGCGCCGCCCCGGGCCGGGCCGGGGCGGCGCCGCCCCGGGCGGGGGACGGGCCCGTGCGGACGAGGCGCAAAGACCTGAAGTCAGGTATTCAGAGTTTTCCGCCACCTATGCGGCATCACCTGCAGAACGCAGTTATCCGCATCCGCTGGGTAGTTATTCGCAGGCCATTGGGATTCGGTCTATAAGTGGCCGCGTAACTCAGCGTACCGACTCCGGTCGGCGCCGATATAAATGGCGGATCTTTCCCTGTCTTTGCAGTAATGGTCTAGTGCCGTGGCCGCTGGCGGTCAGGCGTGGGCGGTCTCGAGGTAGACGGTGCCGATGACCTGGTCGTCGACCAGCTTCTGGTACTCCTGGCCGGACAGGCCGATGATCTCCCGGTACACGTACTCGTTGTGCTGGCCCAGCGTCGGCGCGGGCCGGAACGGCGGCCCATCCGCGGTGTGCTGCAGCTGGCCCAGCGGCCCCGGATACAGGTGGGTACCGGCGGCCGGGTGCGTGATCGAGTGGAAAAACCCGCGCGCGGTCAGGTGCTCGTCGGTGTGCATTTCCTGCTGGTGGGCCAGCGCGGCGGCGGCCACGCCGCTGGCCTGCAGCAGGCGGGCGAGGTCGTCCGCGGCGTAGTGGCGGGTGCGCTCGGCGACCAGGTCGTTGACCGCGGCGCGGTGCCGCAGCCGGGCGGTGGTGGTGGCGAAGCGCTCATCGTCGGCGAACTGGGCCGCGTCCAGCTGGCCCATGAGCGCCGCGAACGCCGCGTCGGAGGTGCAGGCGATGGCGATCCACCGGTCCTCCCCCGCGCACGGGAACACGCCGTAGGGCGCGAACGCCGGGTGGTCGTTGCCGCGCCGGCCCCGATCACGGCCGTTGAACTCGTAATCCAGCACGTCGTAGGCGATGTGGTGCAGCACCGCCTCGGACTGCGACAGCTCTATCAGCTGCCCCTGACCGGTCCGCTCCCGGGCCAGCAGCGCGGCCTGCACCGCCCACGCTACGTGCGTTCCGGCGTTCGGGTCACCGTGCAGCGACATCGGCGTCGTCGACGGGTCGCTGTCGGGATAGCCGCGGACCATCGTGTGCCCGGCGACGCCCTCCATCTGCAAGCCGTAGCCCTTGTAGTGCGAGTAGGGCCCGGTGATGCCGAAGCCGGGGAAACGGACCATGACCAGCCGCGGGTTGGCCGCGTGCAGCACGTCCCAGCCGATGCCCAGGGTGTCCACCACGTTCGCCGCGTTGTTCTCCAGGAACACGTCCGCCTGCTTGACCAGCTCCAGGAACAGCTCGTGACCCCGCTCGCTCTGCAGGTCGAACGTGGCCGACAGGCAGCCCCGCTTGGCGTAGTTGAACGCCACCACGCGGTCCCAGAAGCCCTCGGAGCCGTCGCGGTCGACGTACGTGGCGCCCATGGGGCTCTGCAGGACGGCGTCGGGAAGGTGCCGCAGCTGGGTGCGCGTCGGGTTGAGGTGCTGGATCGATTCGATCTCGATGACCTCAGCGCCCATATCGGCCAGGATGATCGTGGCGAACGGGCCGGCCCACACCAGGCCCTGGGCCAGGACCCGGATACCCGCGAGCGCTGGTTGGCGGTCATTCATCCTGCTTGCTCCTTCGAGGCCTAGATGACGTTCTGGGTGCGCAGCGCGGCGACCTCAGGGGGCGGGTAGCCGAGCGTGCCGAAGATCTCCACGTTGTGCTCCCCCAGCAGCGGCGGGCGGCGCAGCTCACCCGGTGTCCCGGAGAACCGCAGCGCCAGCCCGGGCAGCTCGAGCGAGCCGACCTCGGGATGATCCACGGTGACGAAGAACCCGCGCTCCCGCATGTGCGGATCGCGCAGCACGTCGGCCGGGGTATTCAGCGCCGACAGCGGCCAGCCCTGGGCCTGCGCCTGCTCCATCGCCTGCTGCTTGGTCAGCGGCCGCAGCCACGCCAGGAACGCCGCCTCGACCTCGCCGCCGATCACCTCGGGGTTATTCAGGTTGCTGGTGATCCGCTCGTCGGTGATCCACTCCGGTTTCCCGATGACCCGGAACACCCGCCTGAACCAGGTCACCTGCGTCGAGGTCTGGATGTAGCCGTCGGCACACTCGAATACGCCGTTCGGCAACGCGCTGCCCAGGCTGAGCGCGCGGCGCTCGAACATCAGGCTGCCCGTGTACTGGTAGCTGACCAGGTTCGGGCCGCCGCGGTCCATCGAGCCGGCCAGCGACTCCTGGATGGAGAAGTCGACGACCTCCTGCTGCTGGTCCCGGTGCGCGGCCCGCATCGCGCCGAGCGCCAGCGGCGCGCAGATCGCCCCGGCCAGGAACAGCGGCGTGAACAGGCCCAGCGCGACCGGCTCACGGTCCGGCTCCCCCGTGATCTGCAGGATCCCGGCGGCCGCGTACTCGATCAGGTCGTCGGCCGCGAAGTCGCGCCGCGGCCCCGTCTGGCCGAAATTGGAGATCCGCACCAGCGCCGCCGGCCCGGCCTGCGCGAGGCGCTCCGGGCCCAACCCGAACCGTTCCAGCGTCCCGGGCCGGTAACTCTCCACGATCAGATCAGCCCGCCCGGCCAGCTGCAGCAGCAGCTCCCGGCCGGTCCGGGTGGACAGGTCCAGCGTGACGCCGCGCTTGCCGGTGTTGAGCGTGAGGAACATCCCGCTCTTCTCGGCATGCGGGTCATCGCCGGGGAACGGGCCGATCCGCCGGGACACGTCACCGGACCCGGGCCGCTCGACCTTGATGACATCCGCGCCGTAATCCGAGCAGAGCTTCGTCACGTACGGCCCGGCAATACCCTGAGTCAGATCGAGGACCTGCCAGCCCTCGAGGGGACCGCTCATGACGCCGACCTTTCGCTGCGATGCGGATCAGCCGGCGCACCACATCACGCGGCGGACAGCCGACGTGCGGACGAACATAGTTGCGGACTGGCGGCCGCTGCAGACCGCAGTTGGGCGCGTTCACGCCATTGGTTGCAGGGTCTGTATAACATCGCGACGCACCTGCTGCCAAGCCTCGCGTCGATAGCCAGGACGACCGAAATAGGGGAAACTGATGTGACCTGTCCACGTTGAGGCGGCCGTCCTTGAGTCTTCTCCCCTCGGTCTCCCGCCGGTCTCCCCGCCCGTCGCACGTGCTGTCGGCTGCGCTCGGCGGATTGGTTGTGACGACCTTTCCGATCAGCGTATTCAGCCTCGCTCTGCCGCAGCTCGAGCACGAGTTCGGAGCTTCCCTGGACGCGGTGACCTGGGTTATCACCGCACCGCTGCTGGGGTTCGCGATCGCCCTGCCCGCGCTGGGGCGCATCAGCGACCTGTTCGGGCACCGTCGCGTCTTCCTGGCGGGCACCGTCGGCGCCGGCCTGTTCGCTTTCCTCAGTGCCCTGGCCCCCACGCTTTCCTCGCTGATCGCCTTCCGGACGCTGGGACAGGTCGCCGGCGCGGCGGCGACGCCGGCCTCGCTGGCCATGATCGCCGCGGTCTACCCGCCTGATCGCAGGCTCCGGATCATGGGCCTGTGGAGCCTGGCGGCAGCGGGATCGCCCGTGGTGGGCATCGTCGCCGGCGGCCCCCTGATCCAGGCGTTCGGCTGGCGGTCGATCTTCCTCATCCAGGGTTTCCTGTCCGTTCCCGCGATCTGCTACGCCTGGCTGGTGCTCCCGAACGGCACCGCCCGCGATCGGGCTCCGATCGACGTCCGGGGGCTCGCGGTCCTGGCGGTGTCACTCACCGCGGGCATGATCGCCCTGGAGCTGCTGCCGCAGCGGGACGCGCGGCCCTGGGTCGCCCTCTGCGCCGTGGTGTGCGCCGCCGGGTTCACCGCCTTCTTCAGGGTGGAGAAAAGAGCGGTCTCCCCCGTCCTGCCGCCCGAGATGCTGCGGATCAGGAATTTCCGCGCTCCGACCATCACCCAGGCGCTTTCCACCTTCGCGTACATGGGCGGCTACATCCTGACCCCGCTCCTGCTCGAGACGCAGTTCGGCATGTCAGTATCCCGCGCGTCGCTTTTCCTGCTGGCCAGGCCGATCGCCTTCTGCATAGGCGCGCCGGTCACCTCCCGGATCAGCGTGCTGACCCCTCGCCGGGCGGCCATCGGCGGCACGGCTCTGATGGCGATCGCGCTGCCCGTTTTCGCCGTGGGCGCAGGCCTGCTGCTGCTCAGCCTCGTCGTGGCGGGAAACGTGCTGGCCGGGTTCGGCAACGGAATGTCTCAGCCCGCGATCACGACGTCCGTCGTCAACGCGGTCAGCGCGGACCGCCACGCCACCGCGTCCGGGCTCCTGCAGATGATGGGACAGGTGGGCGCGGTAGCCGGGATCACCGTGGCCGGGGCCATTGTCGCCACCGGCAGCGGCCCGGGCCGGTTCACCGCCGCATTTCTCGTCGCGGCCATTCCCGGATTCCTGGGTTTCGTGGCTGCGTGGTTCATCGTGTCCGCACCCGGGCGGCAGGAAGAACCTGCCGAGCAGCCGTCCGCGCTGGACACGGCGACCGAGCCAGCCTGACCGGCCGGACTCGCGCGCTGGGCGAACCTGCGAAACCCCTGATAGCATCGGCGCGATCTCACGCGGACAGGATGGATGATGGTGAGCGACACGGAGGCGTGGAAGCCAGGTCAAGACACGCAGGCGGTCGCGACCGCGCGGCTTGAGGGACAGGATCCAGCTAAGATCCACTGCCCCGCCTGGGGAGTCATCGGCAATCTCGGCGACAGCATCTGCTACGCGGGGGTGCCCGCGAAGGTCGACGCGGTCCAGGCCGAGCTCCGGCGCCGGGTCGTCGACGCCGACCTCCCGGTGCGGGTCATCGCGCCCGGCTTCGCAGGCGGGATCTCCGACGGCCAGCGCAACGGCACGCCGCAGATGCGTTACTCGCTGATCGGCCGGGAGACCACCAACGACGGCGTGTGCCTGCACCTGGAGGGCAGCGACCTGCACGGCGTGATCGCCGTGGTCGCCTGTGACAAGCCCCCGGTGGGGACGCTGGCCGCGCTGCTGGAGCACAACGTGCCGGCGGTGATCATGTCCGACGGGTCGATCCGCCCGGGCATCGACTCCCTGACCGGCGAGCCGATCGACATCATCTCCTGCTTCCAGGCGGCCGCGGATTCGCCGGAGGAACGGCGGCGGCTGGCGCTGGAGGCCTCGCCGGGCCACGGCAGCTGCGGCGGCATGTTCACCTACAACACCATGCAGTCGTTCATCGCGACCTGCGGCATGGAACCGCTGCACATGGTCAGCCCGGCCTCGGAAGATCCCCGCCGCACCGAGGAATTCCCGGCCCAGCTGCTCGACACCCTGGAGGTGCTCTCCGGGCGCGACATCCGGCCGCGCGATATCGTCACCGCGGCGGCGCTGCGCAACGCCACCCTGGTGGCCATCGCCATGGGCGGCTCCACCAACGTCGTGCTGCACGCGCCGGAGCTGGCCCGCGCCGCGGGCATCGACTACTGGCGCGAGGTGATCACACAGGAGGAGTTCAACCGGGTGTCACGCACGTTGCCGGTGCTGGTGAACGCCCGGCCGTTCGGCCGTTATTCGATGGTCGACATCGACGCCAAGGGCGGCCTGCCGGTGATCGTGCGCCGAGCTGCTCGCCGCCGGGCTGCTCGACGGCAGCTGCCTGACCTGCACCGGTGAGACGCTGGCCGAGCAGGTGGCCAGGATCGACCCGCCCGCTCCCGACGGCGACGTCATCCACCCGCTCTCAGCGCCGTTCAAGCCGACGGGCGGCCTGCGGCTGCTGCGCGGCAACCTCGCGCCCGGCGGCGGCGCGGTGATCAAGCTGGCCGGCGTCGAGGGCGGGATGACCGGCGGCCGGTTCATCGGCCGGGCCCGGGTCTTCGACAGTGAGCAGGCCCTGATCGAGGCCCTGGCCACGACACCGGAGCGGTTCGCTGACCGCGACATGGTGGTGATCCGCTACGAGGGCCCGCGCGGCGCGCCGGGGATGCCCGAGATGCTCGACCCCACCTCGCGGATCACCGCGCTGTGCCGGCTGCGCGGCATCACCATCGCGCTCATGACCGACGCCCGCTTCTCGGGCGGTTCGGTGGGGCTGGTCATCGGCCACGTGTCGCCCGAGGCGGCGCTGGGCGGCCCGATCGCCCTGATCGAGGACGGCGACACGATCGTGGTGGACGTGAACTCCGACACTCTGGACTGCACCGAGCTGCAGGACCCGGCGACAGCAGCCGCGCGCCGCGCGCGGTGGCAGGACGAGGCGAAGCGCGGCAACGGGCTCCACCCGCTGGTCCGGCCGGTCAGCACCCGGCTGCTCCGGCGGATGCGCGCCTGGGCCCTGCCCCCGCTCCAGGGCGCCGGGCTGTCGGACGTCGCGCCCGGCTGAGTCAGCCCTCGGGCCCGGTCGACCTGGTTCAGCAGGGGCTGGCCGTCGAGATAGCGGCGGAGGTTCTCGGCGAACAGCCGCTTGGCTGGCTCACGGCCGAGCGGGTCGCCGCCGCCCGAGATGTGCGGAGTGAGGACGACCTGCGGCAGCTCGACCAGCTCGCGAGGCGGTGGCTTACCGTCGAGCTCGCCTTCGTAGACATCCAGGAGCGCCCCGCGCAGGCGGCCCTCCCGTAGTGCGGCGATGAGCGCGTCCTCATCGACGATCTCGCCGCGGGCCACGTTGATCAGCACGGTGTCCGGCTTCATCGCGGCGAACACCTCGGCGTCGAGCATGTGCCGGGTCTGCGCCGTCAGCTGCGCGCACACCGCGACGTAATCGCTCGCCTCGGCCAGCTTGACCAGATCCGCGGCGGGCAGCAGCAGGTCCACGTCGCCGGTATCGGGCTGCGGCGTGGTCACCGACCGCCGGGTGGCCAGGACCTTCATCCCCGCCGCCCGCGCGAGCCGGGCGACCTCGCGGCCGATCCCGCCGAGCCCGACGACGCCGATGGTCGCCCCCGTCACGGCCCGCAGACCGTACCCGCGACGGCCGAACTCGCCCGCCGCCTGCTGCCGCGTGGCCTCCTCCAGGCCGCGGGCGAAGTAGTAGACGCCGGCGATGACGTATTCGGCGATTCCCGTCGCCGACACGAAACCGCGGGTCGAGGTGAGTACGACGTCGGACGCCCACAGATCCTTGCCGTGCAGGTTCGACACGCCCGCCTGGGTCTGCTGAGCCCAGCGCAGGTGCGGCGCACGCGCGGCGATTCCGTCCGGGACCGGGTAGCCGGTCAGGACGACGTCCGCGTCCCGGAGCAGGCGCTCGCCGCCGTCGGCCCCGCGCGCCAGGGCGTTGCCGTTGATGACGTCGATTCTCGGGTCAACATCCGATATCCACTGCAGGTCGTCCCCGAGGGCGGGCGCGATCACCACCACCGTGACCTTGGACGGCGCGTTTTCCACGCCGGGAGTCTATCGCGGGGCCGGCCCGGCTCCCCGGGGCCGCCGGCGGCCGCGGGATCATCCCGGTCTGGGCGGTGCGCGTCAGGCCGGAGGTACGAGCCCGTCGCAGAACACGCCCAGGCCCTCGCTGTTGTCCAGCCTGTGGTGGATCGCCGCCTGGTACTCGGGGCTTTCGTACCAGCCCCGCGCCGCGTCCTTCGAGTCGAAGCGGATGACGACCGTGACGGGCGCAGGGCTTCCCTCGACCGGCTCCGATGCGCGGTCTACGACCAGCACCTCGCCACCGTGCTGGGCCAGCGAACTGCCCGCCGCCTGGAGGTACTTCTGGTAGCCCTCGTCGTTGGTGACCCGGTAGTTGACGATGAAGTACGCGCTCATGGACGGGCGCCTCCTTGGCGGTGTCGCTGCGCTCTGCTCGGACCACCTCATCGTGGACCTAACCGTCATCCGTTGCCAAGGCGGGCTACGCATCGCTCAAGCCGATACGACGCTGCGTGACGGCGCCCCGGTCGGCGGGGCGATCAGGGGAGCAGCTCGGCCGGGGCGACGAGGGCGGCGTCCTGGCCCGAGCGCCGCAGCGCGTCGGCGATGAAGCCGCTGGCCTTCAGGTCCTCGATGACCGCCGCGAGGAACCTGACCGTGTCCGGGCTGCGGGTCCGCAGGGTCCCCACGGCCTGCCGGATCTGCATGAAGGCCTCATCGATCAGCCGGAACCCGGGGTTGCTGGCCACGAAGCCGCTGATCACCTGGCGGATCCCGGCGCCCGCGTCGAGGCCCTGCCCGCGGAGCAGCCCGAGCCCGTCCGGACCTCGCACCAGGCTGGCCTGGCGCAGGGTCCGGGACAGGAACAGGTCGTACGCCGACCCCTCGTTCACGCCGACGCGCACGCCGGCCCGATCGAGGTCGGCCGGCGAGGTGATGCGGGAGTCCCCGGGGACGACGAAGACCCCCTCGATCACCAGGTACGGCGCGGTGAAGGCGACCTCGGCCGCCCGGGCCGGCTCGATGGCGAGGAAGCAGATGTCCGCGCTGCCCGCCAGCATGGCCTGGAAGCTCTCCCGGGCCGCATTGACGCAGGCCAGCTCCACCGCAACCCCGAGGCGGCGGCCGAGCTCCGCCGCGATGTCCACCGTCACGCCGGCCGGCGCCGCCGCCGTGCCTTGCGCCAGGACCGGGTTACCCAGGTTGATCGCGGCGCGCAGCACGCCAGCCGGGGCCAGTTCGCTGACCGCTGTGTCCCGGACGTCACCCACGACGGCTACCGTACCAACCGCTCCTAAAGCTCGCTGTCCAGCACCTCCGGCAGGTCAGTGATCGTCGTGATGAGCTCCGCGACGAGATCATCCATGACCTCGCGCACCGAGCGGACGGCGTTCATGCGTCCGACGATCTGGCCGACTATGGGTTTGGCCAGGCCCGCGGCGGCGCGCCGGTCAACGACGTCATCCGCGAGCGCGTCTTCGACGAGCATCATCTGGAGCGGGATCTCCAGCGCAGCGGGAGCATCGGGCCTCGACCAGGCGTCCGTCCACGTGCTGCGCAGCTGACGGACCGGCTTGCCGGTCATCGATTTCGAGCGGACCGTGTCCGAGGCGGTCCCCGCGATCAGCTGAGCTCGTTCCTCCGCCGTCGTGGCCGCCTCGACGACCGTCAGCCAGATCGAGCCCGTCCATACGCCCTGGGCGCCGAGGGCCAGGCAGGCCGCGATCTGCCGGCCGGTCCCGATGCCGCCGGCCGCGAGCACCGGCGCCGGAGCGACCGCGTCCACGACGTCGGGGGTGAGGACCATGGTCGAGATCTCGCCGGTGTGGCCGCCGGCCTCGGTTCCCTGCGCGACCACGATGTCGACGCCGCCCTGAACGTGACGCACCGCGTGCTGCACGTTTCCGGCCAGGGCGCCGACCTTGACGTCCGCGTCGTGGAATCGCCTGATCACGTCCGGGCGCGGCGTCCCGAGCGCGCTGACGAAGAACCGGCACAACCGATGCCCGAGGATAATATCGATCATCGGCAAGGTGCCCGCGTTCGTGATGATCAGGTTGCCGGTGTATTTGAACGGAGCATCGATCGGCCGGGTCGGAATTCCGTTTTCCTCAAGAACCTGGCGCACGAACTTCCGGTGCTCCTCGGGAATCAGAGCGGCCAGTTCGTCCCGGAGCCGCCGCGGGTCCAGGGTACCCGTGTCGGCGGTCCTAGCAGGCAAGAGCACGTCGACGCCGTACGGGTTCCCGCCGCTGTGGCCGTCGATCCAGTCAAGCTCGGTGTCGAGCTCCTCGACCGTGTGGCTCGCCGCGCCGAACACGCCGAATCCGCCGCGCCGGCTTACTTCCGCCACCACATCCCGGCAGTGGCTGAATGCGAATATCGGATACCCGACGCCGAATTCCGAGGCTAGAGAGGCTGGCATCAATGGACTCCTTTCGCCGGAGAAAAGCCTACGCATCAGTCTAGATACACGGGACGGGCCGGGCTTGGCGGGCTGCTGACTTGACGGGGGGCTCTAGCCGCGGCCCGCCGTATTGAGGTACCACTGTGGCATGCAGGATGTAGCGGGCTTGACTTTCGATCTGACCGACGGTGTCGCGACGATCACGCTGAACCGGCCGGAGAAGCTCAACGCGATCCGGTGGGCGATGGTCTTCGGCATCATCGACTGGGTGACCGAGCTGGGCGAGGATCCCGCGGTGCGGGTCATCGTCATCACCGGCGCCGGGCGGGCGTTCTCATCCGGCGACGACATCGTGGGCGGAATGGGCGACGAGATCTCCGCCGAGCCGGCCGACCGCATTGCGCGTACCGTGACCCGCGGCCCGCACTACCGGATGATCAGGACGCTGCTGTCGGCGCCCAAGCCGATCGTCGCCGCGCTCAACGGGCGCACCCACGGGGCCGGCTGGGTGCTCGCCCTGGCGTGCGACTTCCGCGTGGCGCGCGACGACGCGCTGATCGGCGACATCCGCTCCGGCAAGGCGATCTACGCCAACCAGGGCGTCGGCCTCATGCTGCCTCATCTCATCGGGGCGTCGCGAGCCATGGACCTCCTGATGACCGGCCGGGTCATCGAGGCGGCCGAGGCGGAGCGGTTCGGCATCGTCCAGCGCCTCTGGCCGGCCGCGGACTGGGATCGCGAGCTGGCGGCCTTCGTCCACGAGCTGGCGGTCGGCCCGACCAGGGTCTACGCGGCCTGGAAGGCCAGCGTGAACCGGGCGGTGCTGACGGAGCTCGACGCGTACACCGATCACGAGAACCTGCTCAACGTGGCGCTGATCGGGTCGCCCGATCAGCAAGAAGGCATCGCGTCGTTCCGGGAGAGGCGCGACCCGGTGTTCACCGGCCGCTGAGTCCCGCGGGCCAGCGGAGTCAGGCCAGCGGAGTCTGGGCGCCCGAATCCGCGTCCCCGTCGTCGGACCGGGCCAGTGCGTCCGGCTGCGCCGCGGCCACGGCGGCCAGTTTGCCGTTGCCGACCTGGACGGGCAGCTGCGGGATCGGCGGGACCTCGGGGATCTCAAGCGCCGCTGCGCCCGTGATCTCGGCCTCGGCCGCATCCAGCTCGCCGAAGTCCCCGAGTGACGCCGATTCCTCGGCCGTCCTCGTGTCGGCGCCAGGCGCGGCCGGCGCCATCCGCTCGAAGAACCGGAGCAGCTCGACCGGCACCGGCATGACCAGCGTGCTGTTCTTTTCCGCGGCGACCTCGACGACGGTCTGCAGCAGCCGCAGCTGCAGCGCGGCGGGGTCCCGGGACATGACGTTGGCGGCCGCGGCAAGGCGCTTGGAGGCCTGGTACTCGCCGTCGGCGGTGATGATCCTGGCGCGGCGTTCCCGTTCCGCCTCGGCCTGCCGGGACATCGAGCGCTTCATGGAATCGGGCAGCGAGACGTCCTTGAGCTCCACCCGCTCGACCCTGACCCCCCACGGTCCCTCGGTCGGCTCGTCGAGGATCCGGCGCAGCTCGCGGTTGACCGAGGCCCGGTCGGTGAGCAGCTGGTCCATCTCGGACTGGCCGATGATCGACCGCAGCGAGGTCTGCGCCTGCTGGGAGATGGCGAACATGTAGTCCTGCACGTTGATCGTCGCCTTGATCGGGTCGACGACCCGGAAGTAGACCACGGCATCGACCCGGACGGTCACGTTGTCTTTAGTGATGCCTTCCTGAGCCGGGATGGTCGCGGCGACGATCTGCATGTTGATCTTCTGCATGCGGTCGCCGACCGGCCGGATCAGATGCAGCCCGGCGCCGCGCGTCCCCGGCAGCACCCGCCCGAACCTGAATATGATGCCCTGCTCGTACTGCTGCACGACCTTGATCGAGCGGCCGACCGCGATGAGCCCGGCCACGACGAGTACCACCAGGATGACCACCAGGGCAACCATCGCCCGCACCTCTTCTCCGGTGGCGCCGCGGTAGCCGACCGCTCTCGGCGGGCTGGTCCCGGCGCCTGCGATCAGCGTATCTCCGGGACCAGAAACTCGCAAAACGTTTCTAGAAATCGCGATCCCGTTATTTAACGGTGAGAATGCACCCCAACCCCAGCTAGATCTTAAGGCTGGCCAGGCGGCCGTCGGCCAGCGCGCTGAGGTCGACGTCATCGAGCGTGGGGACCACGATATCGGCGTGGGCCGCGGCCAGGAGCCCGGCGTCGTGGGCGCGGGCGATGCCGATCGCCGCCATCCCGCCGGCCTTGGCGGCCTGGATGCCCGCGGCAGCGTCTTCCATCACGACTGAGTCCCCGGGCGCAGCGCCGAGCTCATGCGCAGCGGTGAGGAACATCTCCGGATCCGGCTTTCCGTGCGCGAAATCCCGGCCTGAGACATCAGCGTCGAAGCACTCGAGCAGGGTCAGCCCGGGGCGCAGCCAGGCCGAGGCGATCGCGTGCTCGCGGGCGAAGCGGTCGAGCCTGATCTGCTGCAGGAACAGCCCGGCGTTCTTGGACGAGGAGGCGGCCGCCACCTTGATCCCGGCGTCCTTGACGGCGATGATGAAGCGCAGCGCATCGGGGTAGGCGGTGAAGTCGCCGGCTTGGATGAGCCGGGTCACCATCGCCTGCTTCCGGTCGGCGTACTCGGCCAGACGCTTGCCTTCGTCGTCGGGGACGTGGAAGTACGCCAGGGCCGCGCGCGCACCGCTCATCCGGGGCTTGCCGGACATCTGCTCTTCATAGACGCGGGACGTGAACGCTTCCGGCGACCAGCTCGTCCGGTCGCGGATGTCGCGCCAGTCCGACTCCATCAGCTGCCGCAGCGACTCCCGCCATGCTTTCTCATGCGGGGAGTCGACGAGCACCCCGTCGACGTCGAAAATGGCTCCCCGGAACGCCGTCACGCGTCCTCCCCCTCAGCCACGGGCCGCGCGCGGGCCGGCCGGCGGAGCCGGGGACAGCCGGAACATGTGCCGGTCGCCAGGGCACAGCTCAAGGATTTCGCCTCCGGCCCCGACCATGATCGGCCCGCTCGCGCCCTCCGGGTGGAGCACCAGCGTGAGCCAGTCCTTGCTGAGCGTCACCAGCAGCGGCGTCCGCCGGAACTGCATCGCGAACGACAGCTCCTGGATCGGGCCGGGAAGCCGCGGGTTGAAGACGAGAACCTCGTCGCGGATCTCCATGCCGAGATAAGCGCGCTGCATGAGGTCGAGCGTCCCGGCCATGACGCCCATGTGAATGCCCTCTCTGGTCGTCCCGCCCTGGACGTCCTCCACGTCGCTGTTCAGCGCGACCAGGAAGCGCTCCCAGGAACTGTCCGGGTCGAGCACGGCCAGCACACCCGCGTGCGTGATCAGGCTGAGCGTGGAGCCGTGCGAGGTGCGCTGGTCGTAGTAGGCGATGTTCCGGGCCGCGGTGTCCGGCCGGTACTCATAGCCCAGGCGCTCGAACAGCCGCTGCAGCGTGGCCGGGGAAAACAGGAAGAACAGCATCACCGTGTCGGCCTGCTTGGCGACCTTGTAGCGGTTCGGGTCGTCGCCCTCGGCGCGCAGGATCCGGTCGAGCCGCTGGATGTTCCCGTACTTCTCGCGGTAGCCGTCCCAGTCGAGTTCCTCGAGCGCGTCGTAGCCCTCGAACTGGCTGATAATGCCGTCGCCGTGGAAGGGAACGAACATGCGCCGGCTCATGTCCTGCCACCGCTTCAGCTCCTGCTCGGAAATCTCGAGCCGGGCCCGGAGCGCATCGGCCCTGCTCGCCGGCAGCCGCGACAGCACCTCGCCCGCGAGCTCGCACAGCCACGCCACCATCACGTTGGTGTAGGCGTTATTGCGCAGGCCGCCCTCCTCCTGGCCCGGGTACTTCTCGTGGAACTCGTCCGGGCCCATCACCCCGTGGATCTCATAGCGCTCGCGGTCCGGGTTGAACCAGGCGATGGACGCCCAGAAGCGGGCGATCTCCACCATCATCTCGGCGCCGTAATCCCGCAGGAAAGCCAGGTCCCGCGTGGCCTGGAAGTAGTGCCAGATGTTGTAGAAGATGGCCGCGTTCACGTGGCGCTGGTTGCGGCTGAGGTCCGGCTCCCACCGCCCGGACAGCGGGTTGAGGTGGACCCGCTGGGTCTCCTCCTTGCCCTCACTGCCGCTCTGCCACGGGAACATCGCCCCGCTGAAGCCCGCCTCACGGGCCGCCGCCCGCGCCTCGTCGAGGCGCCGGTAACGGTACATCAGCAGCTCACGCGTGACCTCGGGGATCCGGAAGCTCAGGAACGGAAAGACATACAGCTCGTCCCAGAAAACGTGGCCGCGGTAGGCCTCACCGTTGAGACCCCGCGCGGGCACCCCGGCGTCCAGGTCGGCCGTGTGCCGGGAGCAGACCTGCAGGACGTGGCAGACGTGAAACCGCAGCAGCATCTGGACTCGCTCGTCGCCGCGCACCCGCACATCGCAGACGCGCCACAACTCCTGCCAGGCCGCGACATGGTGCTTGAGCGCCTCACCGAAGTCGGGCCGCCCGAGCGCCGAGGTCCCCGCCTTGGCCAGCGTGTCGCTGGTCGCAGCGTCGCGGGAGGTCGAGAACGTCAGCATCTTCTCGACCCTGGTCGGCGAGCCCTGCCGGACGTCGAAGGCCAGCACCTGCTGGACGTAGTCCTCCATCTGGTGCAGGGTGCGTTTGACGGCCAGCAGCTTGCCTCTCTGGAAGACACGGGTGCGCGCCGCCTGGCTGACGTAGATGTTGGACTGCCGTGTCTGGACCTTCAGCGCGATGACCTCAGCGCCAAAGGTCCGCGGCGAGACGGGATTAAGGTGCCGGCCTTCGAGCTCCAGATAGCGGGCGACGCCCTGGTTGGTCACGCGCCCGTCGATGGCCGAGATCACCTCGACCCGGCCCGACCAGTTCTGCGGCGTCAGGGTCCACTCGATACCGGCCCGGTGCGGATCGGCCATGCTCACGAACCGCCGGCTGCGCAGCGCCGTCTCACGCCCCGCGGCGTCCCGGAAGCGAATCTCGCGAGTCACCACCGCCCGTTCAATGTCCAGCTGGTGACGGTATTCGAGCAGCTCAACATCGGCCAGCCGGATCGCTTCGGCGCCCTCGATCCGCAGCTTCAGGACCAGCCAGTTGGGCAGATTGACCAGATCCTCATTGAATACCGGCAGCCCGCCGAGGATCGTCGTCTCGCGATTGTAGACTCCGTGCACGTAAGTGCCCGGGTAGTGCACGCCATCGGCGTCTTCCCACTCCGCGGTGCCGCGGCTGCACAGGTAGCCGTTGCCGGTTGAGGTCAGCGTCTCCCGGAGCCCCTCCCGGCCTGGATCGAAGCTGTCGTAGGTGAGCGTGAAACCACTCATCGCCGCAACCAAGTCAGTGTGACCCGGCAAGTCAGCGTGACCCGGGTCTGAGCCGCTGGGCCCTCGCTCGCGCACGGATCTAGGCCAGCTGGATCAGCGGGCTCGGCGTGCAGTCCGGCCCGGTGACGGTGCCTCGGCGGCGCGGCGCGGCCGGCCCAGGCGTGGCTGACGGAATCAGAGTTTGGTCAGCTTGGCGCACGGGGTTACGATCCGCACGCGGCGCGAACCGAAATCCACGACCAGGGCGGTGTCAACCTCGACGCCGATGACCCGGCCGAGGCCGTACGCATCATGCGTAACCTGATCCCGCACGGCGTATTGCTCAGCGGGCGGAGCGGCCGCCGGCGGGCCGAAGGGACTCGTGGGCAAGTAGCGCCGGGACGCGGCGCGGGCTGTCTTCATCACTACTAGTATGCGCCCCTCCTAGTAGTATCCGCCCCGGATAGCACGCGCCTGCTCCGAATTAGCATGCCCGGCGATGGCCGTCGGACATGACGTGGGCCCGGCACCTGCCGGCGCCGGGCCCACGTCTGGCTGTTCATCCTGGGCAGGCCAGGCCTGCCCAGCGATCAGGCGACGCGAACGTGAGTGGCCTGCGGGCCCTTCGGGCCCTGGGTCACCTCGAACTCCACCTGCTGGTTCTCCTCGAGGCTGCGGAAGCCCTGGCCGTCAATCTCGGAGTAGTGCACGAAGACGTCCGGTCCGTCGGTGCAGGAGATGAAGCCGTAGCCCTTCTCAGCGTTGAACCACTTGACGGTTCCTTGAGTCATGTCGCTCCTTACAGGGGCTGGATGGGTCCGCACGGTACGGTACCCCGGCCGGTTCTCGACGCGATTTTCCCAGCTTCCTTGAAGCGGTGCGCCCGCAACATCGTTCTCCGCGAGCGTGCATGTGACACGGACACACGAAACAACTACGGCCACCGCGCTCAACCGCACCGGCGCCCGGTTCATTCCCGCCCGTGGCGGCAAAGCTGGGCCGGTTGCGCGGCCACTGGCCGGCCGGGCCGCCCGCGGCGGGCTCGGGTAACCCGCAGGCTGGGAATACAACACGCTGCTGATAGCCTTGCATCCGGTGGCGGCGATTTCGCTGCCGATCCCGCGGGCGGGCAGCCCGCTGGTCGCCGTGTGAGCAGTCCGGCTAAGTCAGCCGTTCGCCGTTTTCGTTTACGTCTGTCGAGCATGCGACCCCCGAACTACCGATGGAGTCATTTGCATGCCCCATAGTTCCAGGCGTCCGCGCGCGTCTTCGGATGGCTACGGCCGCGGCGGTGAGCGCACCACCAGGCGCCGCGGCCCGGCGACAGCCAAGCAGCACCCGCAGGCCCCACGGCTGCGGCGCGCCGAATCGTATTCCGAGCTTGACCTGGCCCTGGACGCCGCCGCCGCCGCGCCCCAGCCCACCGCGGCCACGTTCGCCGAGCTCGGCCTGGACGCCCGGCTGGTGCGCGCGCTCGCGGCGGGTGACATCCGCGAGCCGTTCGCGATCCAGGCCCGGGCGCTGCCCGACGCGCTGGCCGGCCGCGATGTGCTCGGCCGCGCTCAGACCGGCTCGGGCAAGACGCTGGCCTTCGGCCTCCCGCTGCTGACCCGGCTCGCGGCCAGCACGGACCGGCGGCACGAGAAGGCACCCCGCGGCCTGGTCCTGGTCCCGACCCGCGAGCTCGCCCAGCAGGTCGCCGACGCGCTCGCGCCGCTGGGCCGCAGCGTGGGCGTCAGCATCACCACGGTCTACGGGGGCGTGTCGATCAGCGCGCAGATCGCCCGGGTCCGGGACGCCGACGTCGTGGTGGCGACACCAGGCCGGCTCATCGACCTGCTCGAGCGGCGGGCCTGCACGCTCACCGACATCCAGGTCACCGTCCTGGACGAGGCGGACCACATGGCCGACCTGGGCTTCTTGCCCGCGGTCACCCGCATCCTCGACCAGACGCCCGCGGCCCGCCAGCGGATGTTCTTCTCCGCGACCCTGGACCGCGGCGTCGGCCAGCTGGTCACGCGCTATATGCAGGATCCCGCGCTGCACGCGGTCAGCTCCTCGACCGATTCCGGGCCCGCCGAGCACCGGGTGCTGGTCCTGGCCGCCCAGGACAAGGTGCCCGTCGCGGCGGAGATCGCCAGCCTGCCGGGACGGACGCTGTTCTTCGTCCGCACCAAGCACGGCGCGGACCGGCTCGCCAAGCAGCTGTCCAGGGCCGGAGTCGCCGCCGCGGCTATCCACGGCGACCGCAACCAGAACCAGCGGCAACGGGCCCTGGACGCGTTCGCCGCGGGGCACCCGCGTGTCCTGGTCGCCACCGACGTCGCCGCCCGCGGCATTCATGTGGACGACGTCGACCTGGTCGTTCAGTTCGACCCGCCGAACGATCACAAGGACTACCTGCACCGCTCGGGCCGCACGGCCCGGGCGGGAGCCACCGGCCTGGTCATCGCGCTGGTGGAACGCGGCCAGGTCCGTGAACTTCAGAAGCTGCACGATGCCGCGGGCGTCACCGCGGCCAGCGACGAAGTGGCGGCCGGGCATCACGTGGTCCGGCAGATCGCCGCGTCGGGCACGCCCATCGTCCCAGCGCCGCCTGCTGCGCACTCCGGCGGGCTCGCCTCGGGTAGCGGGTCGGCCACGGCCCGTCATCCCGGGAGAACCCGGCGGCCGGGCCGCCCCGCGGACGGCCAGGACCGGTTCGCGCGCGGCACCGCCAACCCGCCCCGCCGGCCGAGGAACACTAAGAACGCCGCCTGAGGAACCGGCCTCGGAGCGAGCTGGCCCTGCGGTTCGGGGCCAGGCCGGCCTGACCGCCCGGCGCTGGGCACCTGCAGCTCAGCCGCCGGGCGGGGATCAACCCTGATGTGCTCGACCCCGAGTGGCATGAGCATGTCGGACAGCGCTTCCTCGTCAAGCCGGATCCACTCCTGGCCCGGGCCGAGCGCCAGCAGCAGCGACGCCTCGCAGGTGAAGGCCAGACCGATGCGCTCGCCTGACAGCAGCCGCCCGGTACGCAGCGCAAGCGTTCCATCGCGCTGAGACGTAGTGCCATGAACCGGGACGAAGTACGTGTGGTGCACCATAACTCCTCACACGTCGATGGCCGCCGCTGGCCCAGCCCCGGAACCTCACCGAGAACCAGGGCAGCCGACACCACTTCGACACCCCCGCAGCCGCGAAGGCTGCTCAGCACGGTGGCCAGGCCGGCCACCTCGGGGCAGGCGAGCCGCAGCTCGTAGTCGACGTCGCCGATCACGTGCACGGCGGTCAGCACAGCCGGAATCGCCTGCAACTGCCATTCGAAGGCCGGGCGCGGCTTGTCAGGAGCCAGGCGGACGCGAGCGATCGCTTGTGCCGGGCCGCGCTCTGGTACCGGCTCCGACAGGACCGGTCGGCGCTGGTAACTGCGTGCGGTCACCGGAGCGCCCGTCAGGGTGCGCCGTGATCACCGGTTCGGCTTGATCATCGTCCGCCACGGCCACGAACATAGCCACGTCGCGGGCACGGTAGAACACCCCTAACAAACTCCAAGCGACGCTCCGCCGAAATCAGTCAAGATCCATTCACCGACCTAACGACCTGTGGCTATACCTCCGCTGCGTCAGCCGTTATCGTTGCGCAGTTGGTTACTCGGCCGCCGTGTGGGCTGGCGGGTCCACGACCTGCTTCGGCAGAAGGGGACCCTGGGGATACCGCCGCTGCACCGCTTGGCGGGGGACTTGCGGCGTGATATGCCTGGGTAAGTATGAGCGCTTATCCGTCGGTCGAGACCGCCGACGCGCTGGAGGCCATCGAGCTCTTCGTTGAACGTGGATGGACCGACGGCTTGCCGGTCATCCCGCCGACCGAAGCAGCAGTTGCCGAATTCCTGGCCGTCGCGGGGCTTGACCCTGATGAGGTCGTCCTGAACATCCCGACGACGCATCGCCGCGTGACTGTCCGCCTGGCCGCGATCAACGCGGTCATGGCCGGCTGTCTGCCGGGCTATTTCCCCGTGATCCTCGCGGCGCTGCGCGGCTGGGCGGACGATCGCTGGGGCTCGGGTGACCCGGCGATGTTCTACGCCTCCAACACGAGCACCGGTGGCGGCGGTCAGCTGCTGATCGTCAACGGCCCGATTCGCGACGCGCTTGAGATCAACAGCGGTGTCAACGTGTACGGCCCGGGGCGGCGCGCCAACGCGACGATCGGCCGGGCGATGCGGCTGATCCAGATCAACGCCGCCGGCTTCGTGCCGGGTCAGGTCGACAACGCCAGCCAGGGCCACCCGGGCAAGTACAGCTTCTGCATCGCGGAGAACGAGGAAGACAGCCCGTGGGAGCCGCTGCACGTCGAGTGCGGATTCGGCCCTGGAGAAAGTACGGTCACGACGGTCAGCGCCCGCAGTCCCGAGCCGGTCGAGAACCGCATGAGCAACACGGCGGAAGGGATCTTGTACACCATCGCCGACACGATGTCGCGGCTCGGCGCGATGGTGAACTCGGTCGGGGGGGCGGTCAAGGTCGTCGTCATGGGACCCGAGCATGCCAACACGATTGCCGGGCACGGGTGGACCAAGCAGGACGTCAAGCGCTTCCTGGCCGAGCATAACCGCCGCTCGCTCGCTGACCTGGCGAGGGTCGGGATGACCGAAGTGCCCGAGGAGTACACGGTCACCGTCGACGGCGTTCGGTACGCCAGGGGCTGCCGCGGGCCAGAGGATGTGCTGCTCGTGGTCGCGGGCGGCTACAACGCCGGGGTCAGCTCGGTGATCACCAACTGGGCCTATGCCCCTCCGCTCGGCGAATACATCATCACGCCGATCGCGACGGAAAGAGGATAAACCATGACATTCCGCGCCCTGATTCCCGTTCCGGATCCAGCCGACGGGGTCGAGACGACCGTGGCCGCCGACCGCGCCAGCCGCCTGGACGGTGCCACGATCGGGATCATGTACAACTGCAAGCCCAACAGCCGTGAGATGCTCACCGCGATCGCCGACCTTCTCTGCGAGGGCTATGGGATCCGCGAGGTGGTCGGGCCGGTCCAGACGGAGGGCATCCTGCTCGCATCGCAGGAGCAGATCGACGACATGGCGGCGAAGTGCGACATCGTCCTGCACGGCCTGGGCGACTGCAGCTCGTGCAGTGCGCTCAGCACCCACAACGGCATCGCGTTCGAGCGCCTGGGCGTGCCTGCGGTGGTCGTCGGCACGATCCCGTTTGAGAAGTCGGTCAAGGCGATGGCCACCCGCCAGGGTTATCCCGACTTCCAGTTCGTTAAGGTAACCCACCCGCTGAGCAGCCTGGACGCGGATGCCATCCGCGCACGCGCGCGAGAAGCGCTGCCGCAGGTCCTCGCGATCCTCGGCGTCAGCGAGGCCGCGACCGACGAGCTGACGCCAGTCGGTGCCGGGCGAGCCTGACGTTCTGATCGTCGGCGGAGGGGTCGCGGCGCTGACCGCCGCGACGGTCGCGGCGCGGCTCGGGCTGGCTGCGACGGTCGTCTGCGACATCCTCGTCGGCGGGCAGATCCTCAACGTCGAGACCGTCACCAACTACCCCGGCCTGCCCGAGCCGATCTCGGGCGGCGACCTCGCCGCGCATGTCGAGGAGCAGGCGCGGGACGCCGGCGCTGAGTTCATCTTCGGCGAGGCCCAGTCAATCCGCCCGGGCGGCCGGGGGTACGTGGTCGAGAGCAGCGAGGGCGCATTCGCCGCGCCGGCCGCGATCATCGCCACTGGCTCGCGGCTGCGCCGGCTGGGCGTGGCGGGCGAGGATCGCTTGGCGGGATCGGGGGTCTCCTACTGCGGCAGCTGCGACGGGCCGCTGTTCGCCGGGCGCCGGGTGCTCGTCGCCGGCGGCGGGGACTCGGCCGCCGACGAGGCGCTCGTCGTCGCCGAGCACGCGTCCGAGGTCATCGTCGTCACGCGCGAGGCTGAGCTGAGCGCGGCGGCGGCCACCGTCGAACGCCTCCGCGGGCACCCGCGAATCCAGGTACGGCCACGGAGCGAGCCGACAGAGATCCTGGGTGAGGCGGCCGTCTCGGGTGTACGGCTGGCGGATCTGCAGACCGGCGAGCAGTTGACCGTAGAGGTCGAGGGCGTCTTCGTGTTCGTCGGGCTGGAGCCCAACACCGAGATCCTGTCCGGGACGGCGGAGCTGGATCCGGCCGGCTACGTCCGCACTGATCAATGGATGGCGACGAGCGCCGCCGGGCTGTTTGCCGCCGGGGACCTCCGCCGCGACTCCCCGCGCCAGCTGGTCAACGCCGCGAGTGACGGAGCCACGGCCGCCATCGCGGCACACCGCCACCTCTCTCATACCCGCCCGCGATAGGGATGGGGTGGACCCTTGTGACTAGAGTTTCCATGACAAGCAGTGCCGGGCGGCGCTGCCGCGAATTCCGTCCGGTCAGCAGCTAGCCGGGCGCCGCCGAGGACTGCGGGAGGACCACCATGACCGAAGTCGATACCCTCGTCACCCCCGAGATGGAGCAGCAGAAAGGCGTCTGGGGGGAGGAAACCGTCTCCTACCCGGTGTCCGAATCCGACATCCGGAAATGGGCCATCGCGGTCTACTGGCCGCAGCCGCCGCCCCGCCTGTACTGGGATCCGGAGTACGCGAAGACCACGCGATGGGGCGGCATCGTCGCGCCGGAAGACTTCAATCCCTTCGCCTGGCCGATCCGGGACAGCGAGGTCAAGCCCGCCGGGGCGGTGCCGGGCCAGCAGGCGCGGCGGGGCGGCAACGTCATGAACGGCGGCCAGGTCGACACGTTCGGCGTCCGGATGCGCCCCGGTGACGTCATTACCAGGCGCAGCCGGCTGTCGCACTGGGAGGAACGGCAGGGCCGCAACGGCCTCACGCTGTTCTCCTATTCGGAGACCGAATGGCGCAACCAGCGCGGTGAGCTGGTCAAGCTGCGCGTCTCCACCGGCATCCGTTACTAACCTCAGGCCAGGCGGGCATGGCCCGCAGGCCCCGTGACCCTCAGCGGCCTGGCTAGTCCATGCGGAATGTTTCGAGGGCGTTCTCGCGCATGTAGCGGCGTAGGATGCCCGGCCGCAGCGGAAGCTTCAGGGCTTCATCGACGCAGCGCTGGAAGTCTTGAATCGCATAGTCCGAAGCGAACATCACCTTGTGCTGGGCCCGCGTGTTGAGCGTGTAGATGATCTCTTCGGGGACATACTTCGGCACGAACCCGGACGTCATGAGGCGGAAGTTGGCGTGCTTCTGGAGCAGGGCCACCGTCTCCAGGTGCCATGGGTGGCCGATGTGCGTCGCGACCACCATCAGTTCCGGGTAGGTCACGCAGACGTCGTCGAGATCGATCGGACGCTGGAACTTGGCGTAGCGCAGCGGCCCCGGGAACCCGATATTGATAACGACCGGAATGTTCAGCTCTATGCACTTGGTGTAAATAGGGAAGCACAGTGCATCGTTCGGCCGCAGGTTGGTGAGCGCTCCCATCATCCGGACCGCGCGGAAGTCGTACTCCTTGACGGCGATCTCGACCATGCGGACCGCGTCCATGCGGAGGTTTGGGTCAATGTTGCAGCTGCCGAAGATCCGGCCCGGGTAGGCCCGGCAGATCGTCGCGACCTCTTCGCACCTCGCCCGGAATTCGTCCAGGGTGATTTGCGCGGTGGTGGGCATCGTCGGCTGGCTGGCGCCGCCACTATGAGGAGAGAAATTCAGCAGACCTCGTTCGATACCGGCTGCGGTCATCTTGTTCACCCAATGCTCGGTGGTGACGCCACCGAGGAGGTCGGGTGCCGACTTGAGGAACCATTGCCGGATGTTGGGATCTATGCTGTCTTCGGATTGCCGCTGCCTGCTCGGCAGGTTGATATAGGTATCGACATACTCACCGGGCTCGATCTCAGCCATAGCCTCCCCTTCGCTCGCCTTAACTGGCTTCGGGTGACTCGGGCGCGGAGCCGACCGTCCGCAGCCCCTGTGGTTCCAGCATCGATGAGCGCGCCAGCTTGTCAAGCTGCGGAACCGAACTCCACCGACCGGGCAGCAGCAAACCGCGGCGCGATGGAGCGGTTCCCCCTCTTCCCTAGCTTCGCAGGAACGCCAGCAGGTCGGCGTTGAACCTGTCCGCGTGGGTGTCCATCAGGCCGTGCGGCGCGCCGGGATAGTAGATCACCTGCGCGCCGTTGATGAGCTGTGCCGACTTGACCGCCGCGTCCTTGACCGGGACGATCTGGTCGTCCTCGCCGTGCAGGACCAGGGTAGGCACGTCGAACTTCTTCAGGTCCTCGGTGAAGTCCGTCTCCGAGAAGGCCTTGATGCTCGCGTAGGCGTTCCGCAGGCCGGACTGCATGCTCCAGAGCCAGAACTGGTCCAGCACTCCCTGCGAGACCCGCGAGCCCGGCCGGTTGGCGCCATAGAACGGCGTGGCCAGGTCTTTGTAGAACTGCGAGCGGTCCTTGACCAGGCCTGCGCGCAGGCCATCGAAGACGTCCATGGGCAGCCCTTCGGGGTTGGCCGCAGATTTCAGCATGATCGGCGGTACCGCCGAGACCAGGGCAGCTTTGGCCACCCGCCTCGTCCCGTGCCGGCCGATGTAGCGGGCGACCTCCCCGCCACCGGTGGAATGGCCCACCAGTGTGGCATCGGTCAGGTCCAGCGCCTCGATCACGGCCGCGAGGTCATCGGCATAGCCGTCCATGTCGTTTCCGGTTGAGGTCTGGCTGGAACGGCCGTGACCGCGCCGGTCGTGCCCGACCACGCGGAAGCCGTTCTGGGCGAGGAAGTGCATCTGGCCGTCCCACGCGTCGGCGCTCAGCGGCCAGCCGTGCGAGAACGTCACGACCGGCCCGCTGCCCCAGTCCTTGTAATAGATCTCGGTGCCGTCGCTGGTGATGATCGTGCTCATTTCCTAGTTCCTTTCGGCTGGCGCTGGGCCAGCGGATGTCGCAGGGAACGGCTACGGGGCGGCCGGGCCGTCGACGAACTCCGCCAGTGGCCGCCCTACTTCGACGATGTAGGTGGAGAGCATCTGACCGGTTCCCGGTCCGACGTCCAGGGCGTTGTGCGGGATGCGGGGCGGTATCAGGAAGGGGTGGCCAGCCGGCAGGATGAGGGTGGGCTGGTCCTGGATCATCATCTGGACCGTCCCGGCCAGGATGTAGCCGACTTCCTCACCGGGGTGAATATGCCAGCCTGACTCCACCCCGCAGGGGATCTCGGTGAGCACCTGGACGATCTCCCGCCCGGGTATCGAGGACGGCTCGTGCTGGAGTTCGGTGCGCTTGAGCCTGCTGGTGAGCGCGTCGGCCGGCGGCTGCGGCCCGTCCGTTGGTGTCGGCGCCATGAATCAGGACGATGCGCCGGCCGGAGCGACGCTGCCGAGGAAGGCCAGGAGCTCGCGGTTGACTTCCTTGGCATGGCTGACACACATGACGTGCGGGCCGCCCTCGATCTCGACGTAGTGCGCGGCCGGCAGGGCCGCGTGCATCCGGCGCCCCTGTCCCTCCAGGGACAGGATCCGGTCGGCCGTCCCGTGCAGGACCAGCGCCGGGATGTCGATCTGCTTGATGTCCTCATGGAAGTCGTCCAGCCAGGTGAGCACGCAGGCCCACGTCGCCCACGGCGACGCCCCGGCGCCGGCGTTCCAGCTGTTGCGCACGGTCTCCTCGCTGACCCGCTTGCCGAGATAGTCGTCGAGGTTGAGGAAGTCCCCGAGCAGCCCGGTCAGCCACGCGGGGCGGTCGTCGACGATGGCCTGACGGATCGTGTCGATCGTCGCCCGCTCGACGCCGTTGGGGTTCTCCTGCGACTTGCCGAACGACGGCGCGAGACTCTCGATGAAGACACAGCTCTTCAGGCGGCCGGTCCCGTATTTCCCGATATAGCGGGCCACTTCCCCGGTGCCGAGCGAGAAACCGATCAAGGTGGCATCCCGGAGGTCCAGCTCGGTCAGCAGCTTGCTGAGATCGGCGGCGAGGGTGTCGAAGTCGTAGCCGGTGGTGGGCCGGCTGGACTGCCCGAAGCCGCGGCGGTCGTAGCTGATGACCCGGTAGCCAGCCGTCAGCAGTGCGTGTGCCTGCGGCTCCCAGGAACGGCTGTCCAGTGGCCATCCGCTCAGCAGCACGACCGCCGGGCCGCTGCCGAGATCCTCGTAGTAGAGGTCGATGTCGGTGGTGTTCTCCCGGCCGACGGTGATGAACGCCATGCGAGTGCCCTTTCCGTGGTGGGGCCTGACCCACCCAGACGATCACAGCTCGGCCGGTCACTGAATCAGGGAAAGACCCCAGTCATTGCGCCTCCGCCGGGCTGGTGACCCGCGGTCAGCGCTTGAGGGCGGCGGCGAGCTGCCGGCGGGAGGTGACGCCGAGTTTCCGGAACACCTTGCTGAGGTGGTATTCCACGGTCGACGTCGTCACGAACAGGCGGGTGGCGATCTCCGCGTTGGTCACGCCGACCGCGGCCAGGCGGGCGATCTGTGTCTCCTGCGGAGTCAGGTCCGGGCCGGCCAGATCCGCGGGCTCAGGGAGGTGGCCGCCCACGGCCAGCAGCTCCGCCCGGGCGCGGCGCGCAAACGCCGCGGCCCCCATGGCGTCGAACATGCGGTAGGCCGTGCCCAGCTGCACGCTGGCGTGGCGGCGGCGCTTCTGGCGCCGCAGCCACTCGCCGTACAGCAGATGGGCACGGGCGAGTTCGGTGCGGACCGAGCTCCGGTCCAGGTGCGTTATGGCCTCGCCGTAGAACGCCTCGGCCGCGGAGTCGGGGGCCAGCAGCGCGCGTGACCGGGCCAGCATGCCCAGCGCCCATGGTGTGCCGCTGGCCGTGGCCCGGTCAGCCAGGCGGCCGAGCGCAGCGCGGGCGGCGCGGCGATCGCCGGCGCGCGCGCCCGCTTCGACGATCTCGGGCAGGATGCGGCTGCCGAATCCCGGCGGGTCGCTGTCGTAGATGCGCAGGCCCCAGCTCAGCGCTTCGGCGTAGCGGCCCAGACTCAGCTCCAGTACGGCCAGCCCGATCAGGGCGAAGAACCCCAGCACAGGAGCCCCGCGTTCCTCGCCCCATTGCTCCGTCGCCGCCGCCAGGGCCCGGCTTTCCGCATCGCGCCCCTGCCAGGCCCGCAGATCCAGCAGCACTCCGGTTGAGGCCGGCGGCGGTATGCCGATCAGGGCGGAGATCTCGGCCGCCTCGAAGTACCGCGCTTCGGCCTCGGCCAGCCGCCCCGCCCACAGTTCGCTGGTGCACAGGCCCGCCAGGATGACGCGCAGTGCGCCCAGTGCCCCAGGCCGGCGGTGGACGGCCTCAGCACGCAGGAATATTGCCTGGCGTCCCTGGTCGTCCCATAGGTCGTCTGCGGCGAACTGCGCGAGGATGATGCCTGGTATCCCGGCGGGCGTGGGCTGGTCGGTGGTGCTGAACGCCTCGACCGCGGCGCGGAGCAACGGCACTGCCTCCGGGTATCCGACGGCGATACGGGTGGCGAAGCCGTCTAGCAGCAGGTCGGCAGGCGTCGGATCCAGGCCCGGATCCCGGGGCGCCCGCAGCACGGCGCGGGCCACTTCCAGGGGCGTCGTGCCGACGGTGTACTGGCGGGCGACCAGTGCCGCCTGCAGGGCCTCGAAGAGCAGGGCGCGGATCAGGGGCGCGTCGGGAGGATCAACGGCGGCGACGGTGTCCAGCAGGAGGCCGGGAGCGTCCTTGTGCCGCGAGAAGAAGACGGCGATCGAGGCCCGCAGGCGCTGCGCCGCCACGTGCAGTCCTGCTTCGGCCAGCCGGGGGGCCGCCAGGTCCAGCATGGCCTCGGCGAGGGCACCGTCCCCCGCGACGAGATAGGCCTGGGCCGCGGCGAGGAGCCGCACGGCCCGGCTTCGCGGGTCCGGGGTCAGGTCAGCCGCCCGGGCCAGGAAGGTGGCTTGTGCGGCGTAGCCGCCACGGCGTTCTGCGCGCGCGGCCGAGCGCTCCAGGTCAGCCGCGACATCCTCATCGGGCAGCACGCTGGCCGCGGCGCGGTGCCACGCGGCCTCGTCCGGGTCGCCGTCCTGCCCGGCGATGCTGGCCAGGGCCTCGTGCACTCGGCGCCGGTCGCCCGTCCGTGCCCCCTCGTAGACCGCGGAACGGATGAGCGGGTGCCGGAACGCCACCCGCGGGCCCACCGACACGATGTCCTGAGCCACGGCAGGATCGGCGGCGTCGGGCTCCAGGCCCAGCAGCGCGGCCGCCCGCCACAGCACGGCAGGGTCATCGCCCGACGCTGCTGAGGCGAGCAGCAGCCAGGTGCCGGTGGCCGCCGGGAGCATCTTCGCCTGGCCCAGGAAGTGCCCTTGCAGGCGGCGGCCGACCGGCAGCCGCTCCGGCAGCGGCGAGCGGCCGGCCAGCTGGTCGGGCGTGAGGTGCGCGGCCAGTTCCCGCAACGCGAGCGGGTTACCGCCGGTCTCGCTGATAATGCGTGCGGCCACCCGGGCGTTGAGAGGCCCCGAGACGGTCGCCACGAGCAAGGCCCGGGCCGCCGCAGGCTCCAGGCCACTGAGATGGCGGGTGGGCAGTCCCTGGAGCGCGGCCAGCCCGGGCGAGGCCTCGCGCGCGCAGAAGAGCAGGCCCGTGCTGTCCGCCTGCAGGCGCCGCCCGACGAAGCCCAGCACCTCTACTGACTCGCGGTCCAGCCAGTGCGCATCATCGACCAGCCAGATCAGCGGCTGCTCGGCGGCAATCCCGGCCAGCAGCGTCAGCACGCTCATGCTGACCAGGAAACGGTTCGCCGGCGGCCCGGCCGCCAGGCCGAACGCCGAATCCAGCGCCTCCCGCTGCGGGGTGGGCAGCAGGCCGACCCGGTCCAGGAACGGCACCAGCATCCGGTGCAACGCGGCGAAGCCCAGCGGCAGTTCCGACTCCAGCCCGGCAATCCTGACCGTCCGCACGCCATCGGCCGCCTGCGCCGCGTACTCCAGCAGACGGGTCTTGCCGATGCCCGGCTCACCGAGGATCACCAGCGACCGGCTCAGGCCCTGGCGGATCGCCTCCACCAGCTCATCCAGCGCCCGGCAATCACTGCTGCGGCCCACCAGGACATCCGGGGCAGCCTGTGCCTCGACCGGCTCTCGGCGCGTCAAAGCCCCGGACCGCTCATTGCTGTCGCCGCGCCACCGGGTCATGACTCAGCACGAGCGCACAAAGGATGACGCACTCGCAGGATTTGCCTCCATAGCCACGATCCGGCCACCTCGCAGTAGAGCGACATTTTATGGCACTGGCCGGTGGTGGTGACTTACCGCGAGCAACGGGTCAGGATCATCTCCGCTCGCCGGTCCCGGGAGGAGGAGGTGGCACTGTATGAGGGCTGAAGAGTTCGATCAGAAGTTTGATGCCGGCGAAGACATGACAGCGGATCTGGACCTGGCTGCGCTCCGCCATCCCGTACTGGAACAGCGCCGGGTCAACGTCGACTTCCCGTCATGGATGATCGAGTCGCTTGACCGCGAAGCTCGCCGACTAGGCGTTACCCGCCAGTCAATCATCAAGCTCTGGATCGCTGAGCGGCTCGAGCATGGCCGCACCGCTGCCTAACCAGCCGTGAAGCTCAAGCTGCCGGGGTCATCACTGGTCAAGGTCATTGACATGGTCGCTCAGACGGCCAGGCCGGGAGGTCCATGCAGAGCATTTGTGCTGGTGGGCGCAACTGGGTTCGAACCAGTAACCCCTCGGGGTTTTAGGACCATGGACCGCTGTCCTGCCGACCTTCGCCGGTACTGGCCTAGCCGGGGGCACTGGCAGGCTCGCGATCGCTGTGCAACCGTAGAGCATGGCCGCGGCTGGGGGGATAGCAGCCGCCGGGATGAGGTGGGTTAGCTGATGAACCAGGTCCAGTTGCTCGTTATCGGCGCGGGGCCATACGGGCTGTCGATCGCGGCGCTTGCGCGTGAGCGTGGTATCGGCAGTGTGGTGCTGGGTCGGCCGATGGGCTTTTGGCGGGAGAACATGCCCGAGGGCATGTTCCTGCGGTCGGGGCCGGACTGGCACCTCGATGGGGCCACAGTCCACACGCTGCAGGCCTTTCTCGAGGAGCAGGGTATCCGGCCGGGTGAGGCCGATCCCATTCCGATCGGCGTCTTCCTGGACTACGCCGACTGGTTCAAGCGGGCTAAGGGAATCGACGTCCGCGAGGAGTTCGTCGACACCTTGGCCAAGACCGACGGCGGGTTTGAGGCAACGCTGCAAAGCGGTGAGCGCGTTCGCGCGGACGCGGTGGTGGCCTCGCCGGGGATTCGCCATTACGCCAGCGTTCCCGGCTGGGCGCCGTCGCTGCCGCCAGGGCTGGCGGCTCACACCTGCGACCTCGTGCGCTTTGACGACATGGCCGGGGCGCGCGTGCTGATCATCGGTGGGAGGCAAAGCGCCTACGAGTGGGCCGCGCTGATCCGCGAGCACGGCGCCGCGCGCATCGACATCGTGCACCGCCACGACATCCCGCGTTTCGAGCGGGTGAGCTGGAAGTTCGTCGACGCCCACGTCGAGCAGACGCTCGCCGTCCGCGGATACTGGCGCAACCTCGCCAAAAGCGAGCAGGATGCGGTGACCAGGCGGTTCTGGGAGGTGGGCAGGCTCACACTGGAGTACTGGCTGGCTCCCAGGCTGGCCTGGGACGGGATACACCGGTGGCCCGGAACCGAAGTCGTCGAGGTCGCCCCGGCCAGCGATCATGAGTTGCGGGTGCTGCTATCCAACGGCACTGGGCTTGCTGTCGATCGCGTGGTGTTCGGTTCGGGTTACCAGGCCGACGTGACCAAAATCCCCTACCTCGCGGGTGTGCTCAAGCATGTCAAAGTGTCCAATGGCTTCCCCGTGCTGGACGAGGCCTTCCAGACCAGCCTGGACGGCCTGTACGTCACGGGGTTCTCGGCGACACAAGACTTCGGGCCGTTCTTCGGTTTCGTCAAAGGCTCGCCCGCTGCCGCCACCTTGATTGTCCGCGACCTGCTGTCGCGAAGGTGACACCCGAGTCGTCAAGGACCGTCTGTCGCCGGTCGCAGGCTGGCCGTGTTCCACAGCTGTCGCCTCCTGTCAGAGTTCGCTGCCGCCGACGGACCACGTGGCACATATCGCCCTAGGTGTTCTGTCCGGACAGGGTTGGCGAAGATCCTCAGGAGAGGTGTTTGTGCTGGTGGGCGCGGCTGGGTGCGAACCGGTGACCCCTCGCTGGTAAACAAAGTCCGTAGCGTGGCACGACGGTGGACATAGCCCGCACGGAGCCTAGCCGCGACGATCGTGGCCGATGGACATACTGTCGAAGCCATGGCCGCTGCGACCTCCGCGCCGCTTGAGGGCGACGACGCTTTCTGGGCCGATGCTGACCGGCACCTGATCCGCTACGCCGGCGCCGGCGCGTTCACCCCCGCGATCATCGACCACGCCGCCGGAAGCTTCCTGTTCACCGAGGACGGCCGCCGGATCCTCGACTTCACCTCCGGCCAGATGAGTGCGATCCTGGGTCACTCGCACCCGGAGATCGTCGCCACCGTCACGCGGCAGGCGGCGAGGCTGGACCACTTGTTCAGCGGCATGCTCAGCCGCCCGGTCGTCGAGCTCGCGCGCCGTCTGGCCGAGACACTGCCAGAACCGTTGGAGAAGGCGCTGCTGCTGACCACCGGCGCCGAGGCGAACGAAGCGGCCATCCGGATGGCCAAGCTCGTCACCGGTAAACACGAGATCGTCTCGTTCGCGCGTTCCTGGCACGGCATGACACATGCCGCCGCGGCTGCCACCTACAGCGCCGGCCGGAAAGGCTACGGTCCAGCCGCGCCCGGCAACTTCGCCATCCCGGCTCCGTACCGCTACCGCCCTGACTTCACCACCGCCGACGGCGATCTCGACTGGCAGCGTCAGCTGGACTTCGGTTTCGACCTGGTCGACGCGCAGTCGGTCGGCAGCCTGGCCGCCTGCATCGTCGAGCCGATCCTCAGCTCCGGCGGCATCATCGAGCCGCCACCCGGCTACTTCGCGGCGTTGCGGGACAAGTGCCGGGAACGCGGCATGCTGCTCATCCTGGACGAGGCCCAGACCGGGCTGTGCCGCACCGGTACCTGGTACGCCTTCGAGCGGGACGGCATCGTCCCCGACATCCTCACCCTGTCCAAGACACTCGGCGCCGGCCTTCCGCTGGCCGCCGTGCTGACCAGTGCCGAACTCGAAAAGGCGGCGCACGACCGCGGATTCCTGTTCTTCACCACACACGTCAGCGATCCGCTGCCGGCCGCCGTCGGTAACACGGTCCTTGACGTGCTGCAACGCGACCGGCTCGACGAGCGCGCCCGCTACCTGGGCGGCATTCTGCGGCAAGGCCTCGAGCAGATCGCGCACCGGCACGAAATCGTCGGTGACATCCGCGGACGCGGCCTGCTGGCCGGCCTGGAACTGGTCGTCGACCGCCAGACCAAGCAAAGCTCCGATGAGCTGGGCGCGCTTGTCACCGGACGCTGCCTCGAACTGGGCCTGCACATGAACATCGTGCAACTGCCCGGCATGGGGGGCGTCTTCCGGATCGCCCCGCCCTTGACCGCCACCGAGGACGAGCTTTCGCTTGGCCTAGCCATCCTCGACCAAGCCATCAGCGACACCGCCCGGCAGCTCTGAAACCCGTCCAGGCGGGTTCGAGAACTCTGGCGAACGCGCGGGCATGAGGATGATCTGCAGCCAGGACCGAAAACCCGTGTCGTCACCAAGGTCATGGTGCGTAAGCCCCTTAGATTCCGGAGAATCGGCTCCCCATCCTCGAGAGGCACGGGTATCCGTCGCTGACGAGGTGTTTTCGATACATTGCAGACGGGTATCAGCCGGTCAATGCGCCTGGCATATGGGGGTCATGTCCGTGAGCACGTTCCCGCCCATTGGCGACTACGCTTTCCTGTCCAACTGCGAGCAGAATTGCCTTGTCGCGCCCGACGGCGCGGTCGAGTGGCTGTGCCTGCCGCGCCCTGACTCGCCGAGTGTTTTCGGCGCGCTGCTCGATCGCACCGCTGGCGCCTTCCGGTTCGGCCCGGCCAATGCCCAGGTGCCGCAGAACCGCAGGTACGTGCCGGGGACGATGGTGCTGGAGACGACGTGGCAGACCCCGACGGGATGGCTGACCGTTTACGACCTCCTGGTCATGGGCCCGACCCCCCGCCAGCAGCGGCGGACCGATTACCATCGGGCACCCACTGATTCCGGGGCCACCGGAGTTCTGCTCCGGCTGGCGACCTGTACGAGCGGCCGGGTCGAGGTGCTCGTGAATTGCGCCCCGCTCTTCGATTACGGCACCACGGGCGGCACGTGGACCTACAGCGGCGACGGGTACGACTCCATGCGTGCCGCCGCGCCCAAAGGAACCCTGGAGCTCAGTATTACCGGTACCATCCCGCTGGGCGTGCTGCGCGCCCGCTGTTACGGGCGCACCACGATCACGGCCGGAGAATCGGCCTTCGTCGCCCTTTCCTGGGGAGAAAACACCCTTCCGGCGACCGTGGCGGAAGCATCCAGCGCGCTGGACCAGACCATCGAATTCTGGCGCGCCTGGCTGAGCACGGCAAAGGTCCCTGACCATCCCTGGAGAATCTACCTCGACCGCAGCGCCCTGACCCTGAAAGGGCTCAGCTACTCCCCCACCGGTGCCATCATGGCGGCCGCGACAACCTCCTTGCCGGAAACGCCCGGCGGCGCGCGCAACTGGGATTACCGGTATACCTGGATCAGGGATTCGGCGTTCATGCTCCGCGCGCTGAACCGCCTTGGCTACGACTGGGAAGCAGTCGAGTATTTCGCCTTCATCCTCGACGCCATCAGCGGCGGTGACCTCAACCGGCCGCTTGAGCTCCAGATCATGTACGGCATCGGCGGGGAACGAGATCTGACCGAACGGACTCTGGACCACCTGTCCGGCTACCGGGGAGCGAAGCCGGTCCGGGTTGGCAACGGGGCCTGGAATCAGCACCAGCATGACGTATGGGGCATGATCCTGGACGCTCTGGACTACCAGTTCCGCCGCGCGGCTGATCAGATCGTGATGCCCGTATGGGAGGGCCTGGCCGGGTTCGTTGACGCTGCCCTGGACAGCTGGCGTGACCCTGACCAGGGGATATGGGAAGTACGCGGTGACCCGAAACACTTCACCGCGTCCAAGGTGATGTGCTGGGTGGCGGCGGCCCGGGGGGCGGATCTCGCCCATCAACGCGGGGATGAGGAACGGACCCGGCGGTGGCAGGCAGGCGCGGATGAGATCAAGGCCGAGGTGCTGGACAAGGGCGTTTCCAGCCGCGGCGTCTTCCGGCAGCACTACGAGACCGACGAACTCGACGCGTCGCTGCTGCTCATCCCGATTATGGGTTTTCTCCCTCCTGACGATGACCGGGTCAAGGCGACCGTGCTGGCCATCGCCGACGAGCTGACCAAGGACGACCTGGTGCTCCGCTACCGGGTCGAGGGAACTGACACCGGCTTCGAAGGCGAAGAGGGCACGTTCACCATCTGCTCTTTCTGGCTGGTGACAGCCCTCGCCATGATCGGCGAAACCAAGCGCGCGTACATCTTGTGCCAGAAGCTGCTGTCGTTCGCCGGGCCGCTGCTGCTTTTTGCCGAAGAGATCGACACCGCCACGGGCCAGCACCTCGGCAACTTCCCGCAGGCATTTACTCACCTGGCCCTGATCGAGGCGGTGTCGCTGCTTATCGCGCTGGAGCCGGAAGGGCACGACTTCGCCTTCTCCTTCTGAACAGCCGCTTGGGCTCCTAAGGCTGGCACGGCGAGAGGGTGTCCCGGCTACCGGGAAGCGGTGCGGCGGATGGGCGCGAATGTCTGTACCGGGTCCTTGGTGAAGAACTCGGTGATGACCATGTTGCACAGCTCTGGTTTCTCGACGAGCAAGCCGTGCGAGGTGCCTGGGACGACGGATAGTTCGGCTTCGGGCAGGCTTCGGTACAGATCGACAGCGTGTTCCAGGCGGACTTCGTCGTCATCGGCGACCATAACGAGGGTGCGGCACGCGATCTTGCCCAGGTCGTCGTGCGTGAGGGAAGGCTCATGAGCGTGCATCGTGTCCAGCTTGGCGACGATCACGTCGTAGTGGGTGATCCCGTCGGGTGAGACCTCGCCGTAGCTCTGCCTGAGGAAATCCGGTGGCTGGCCGTCGAGGACCCCGTCCTCCCAGCCGTCACGGTGGAAGACCCCGGCGGCGAACACCAGACGGCGCACCAGGTCGGGGCGGCGAAGCGCGACGGTCAGCGCGAGGATGGCGCCATCGCTGCAGCCGAGCAAGTGGACCGGCCCGCCGATGACCGTTTCGATGAAGGCGATCGTGTCCTGTGCCATGAGCTCAAAGGTGATGGGCCCCTCGACATCGGGCGTGTGTCCATGTCCTCGCTGTTCGGGGGCATAGACCTGGAAGTGCTTGGAGAGTGCTGCAACGTTGAGGGCCAGCGCGCGGGAATCCACTCCGGCGCCACCGGGGTGCAGCGCGACCAGCGGATTACCCTGGCCGCGCGTGTCGTACCACATCTGCACATTCGCTAGTTCTGCTGCCGCCATACCGATACGACCAGGAGAGGAGCCCGAACTCATCGCTCGTGACCGGGCTGTTTTGCGGGCTAGCCGGCGAACAGGCTGGCGTAGATGATGTGATCAGTTCGTGGAGCAAGCGCGAGGTGTGACCGCAGGAGGCCTGCGTAAGCGCAGGAGGCGGGGAGGGCCAAGCCCGCGCGGCACCCTGCTAGCAAACCAGAGGAGACGACCGGGATGAGCGATGAGCAGGGCACTGAGACGAGCGGCACGGCCGGTGATCAGGGCGGCGAGATTCTCCGGGAGGAACTGGCCCCCAATATGCTCGGTCCGGCGGACCTGCCGGCGGGCTACCAGCTCGAGGGGCCAGCAGAGCCCGGGGCGGAAGCCGATGTCCCCGGTGTGCTGGGAGGCGCGGGCATCACCATTACCTCCGAAGACGAGGACGAGCCCGACAACCGATGGTCCGAGCATCCCCGGTAAAGCCTCTTGCCGGGTGACCACTCATCGCGTAAACGATGTGATCATCCGGCCTGCTGCTCCGGGAGGAAGGGCTCCGTTTCAGCGCCGAAATGGGCACGCCGCCCCCTTGACGTTGCCCCTTCCACCTGCGCTTCGTCCCGCCCATGGTGGACGCGCCGAAGTCGGCCAGCTCGGTGATGAAGCACTTGGTCAGGGCGTTGTTGTACAGGGCCGGCCGGTCGGGCCGCTAGGAGCCGCCGATGCGCTCGCCGAGGGCGAGGCGGTGGCCGCCAGGGATCTCGATGACGAAGTCGCGCAGGCCCCAGGGGTGGTCGGTCAGCGGCGTGACCACGGTGACGCCGCGGCGCTGGCAGTGGCCATACAGGTCATCGACGCCGGTCACGCCGATGTAGGCGGCGGTCGTCTGGTTCACGCCGGGGCTGGCCGCGCGGACGAGCGCGAGGCCGACCGCGTCGCGGCTGAGGAGGACCAGGCCCATGGCCTCCTCTTCCACCTCGACGGTGAAACCGAGCACATCACGCAGGAACGCGGAGGCGGGCCCCAGGTCGGCCACCTCCAGATTGGGTCGGCAACTCAGCCACTCACTCACGGGTGCATGCTACGCGCACCAGCCGCACCTGGCGGATGCTTGTATCGCCTCCCGGCGGCAGGGCGCCGCAGCACACGCAACACGGCAGACGAATGGGTCAGCGCCTATGGCGATAATGGCGCGGCGGCCGGGAAGATGGCGGTAGTGGACTGCGATTATGTGGCTGAGCGGGCGCGGCAGCGTGCCCTCGTCCGCCGCGGCTATGACGCGATTTCGCTGGCCTACCGCAGTGACGACGGCGATGCGGCCGCTTCTTCCGCAGAGAATGTCAGCCGCTACGCCGGCTGGATGACGGAACTGGCCGGCCTGCTGCGGCCCGGTGCCCGGGTGGTTGACCTCGGCTGCGGGGCCGGGATACCGGCGACCCGTGAGCTGGCCCGCCAGGGGCTGCAGGTGCTCGGTGTTGATTTCTCTGCGGTCCAGCTGCACCGGGCCCGGCGCCTTGTCCCCGCAGCCCGTTTCGTGCAGGCCGATATGGCTGGTCTGCACTTGAGGCCGGCCAGCGCAGACGCTGTGGTGGCCTTCTACTCCCTGATTCATGTCCCGCTCGCGGACCAGCGGGCATTGTTCCCGCGTATCCGCGACTGGCTTCGCCCGGGCGGCTATCTCCTGGCCATCGTCGGAGCCCGGCAGTGGACCGGCACCGCGCCATACCTCGGGGCCGACATGTTCTGGGACCACGCCGATACCGCCACCTACGTGCGCTGGCTGCAGGCGGCACGGCTGGCGCCCATCTGGCACCGCTCCATCCCGGAAGGAAACAGCGGGCATACGCTCGTCCTGGCCCAAGCATCATGACGACGGGCCATCGGCATCCCATCTCGGCATCAGAGCGAGACCGGTGACGGCCGCCGCCTCGACCCGCGGGGCGACCAGTTCGACGTGTCCTCGGTGACGGCGCGCTCTCCATCCCAGGAAATTATCGAATACAGGCGCTGCACCAGCCAGCCACCATCTTTCCCATACCTATGCCGCAGCTCTGTATCAAGGCCAAGCCGGGCACCTCCTGATGAGTTAAGGCGCGGCGAATACCAGGCAACGGGGAGCTTGCCCGGAGCCGCGCCAGGGGGAAAGGACTCCTTCCGATGAACGGGAAGTATGTCGGTTACGTTGCGGGTCATGATCCACTGCACGACTTCCTCAGCAAGATCATCCGCGATCTCATGGATGTGCGCGAGCCGCAGCCGGCGTTCCGCGCTTTCCGGTTGTCGGGCAGCAACGTGGTCTACGCGTACGAAGAGAAGTCCAGCCGCGTCAAGATCATCTGCAAGTTCTACGGGCCGAGATTTGCGCCGGACTGGGACAAGGCAGCCTGGAAGGCGCGCCAGGAGTACGAGGGGCTCGAGACGCTGCGCCAGTATCACCTGGTCGGATCGCCGCACCACGTGATCCGCCCGCTGGGCTTCAGCCGCGACATCAACGGCGTGCTGGCCGTTGAATATTATCCCGGCGAGGAATTCAGTCACGCGATCGCGCGCGCGACCTGCCACCGGGACGACGCGCATCTGTTCTGGCGGTTGAAGGCGCTCGCCTACTTCCTCGCCACCCAGCACAACCGGACGGCCAATGGGACCCTGGTCGATTTCGATACGGACTGCCGTTACTTCGACACGGTCACGGGCCGGCTCAGGAAAACCCAGCGCATCGGGCCATGCGATCTCGACGAACTCTCCTCCTTGCGCAACGGCTGGCGGGACCGGCCGCAGATGTGGCAAGACCAGCAGGTCTGGCTGCACGGTGACGCGACTCCGGCGAACTTCCTGTTCGGCGACGGCTTGGACGTCGCGGCGATTGACCTGGAACGCATGAAGCGCGGGGACCGGATGTTCGACGTCGGGCGGGTTGCGGGCGAGCTCCAGCACGCATTCATGCGCGATGCGGGCGACAGGCGCCGCGCGGAACCGTTCATCGGGCATTTCCTCTGGGAATACAGCAGCCATTTTCCCGACCGCCGGAGCGCCTTCGAGTCGATTTCGGCCCGCCTGCCGTACTACATGGCGCTGAACCTGCTGCGGATCGCCCGGAATGACTACATCGACCAGGACTACGGCGGAAGGCTCGTCCGGCAGGCAAAGCGGCTCCTTCAGGCCGCCTGAGTGCCCGGCCCAGGGCCGGCCCTGGGCCGCTCGGGCAAGATGCAAGCATGGACATCCGAGCGGTCGCGTTCGACGTGAACGGCACCCTGGTCAGGATCCAGACCGAGGACGGCGCGGAAGAGATCTTCCGCGCCGCAGCGCACTTCCTCACCTACCAGGGCATAGATCTGTGCCGACAGCAGGTCAGGGACCTCTATTTCCAGATCATGGCCGAGCAGCAGCACGCGAGCCCCGAGGAACATCCCGAATTCGACGCCGAGGGCATCTGGCGCAGCCTCATCGACGCGCACCAGACGGCTTTCACCCGCACCTTGCCCCCTGGGAAGCTGCAGCAGATGCCGTTGTTCCTGGCCGAGATGTGCCGCGGCATCTCGCGCCACCGGCTCGGCCTGTACCCGCATGTCCGCGAGGTGCTCGACGCCCTGCGCAGGCGCTATCCGCTCGCGCTCGTCACTGATGCGCAGAGCACGTACGCCCGCGGGGAACTGCATCGGGTCGGCTTGCTCGGCTACTTCGACCCGATCGTCGTATCCGGCGACCACGGATACCGCAAGCCTGACCGGCGGCTGTTTCAGTTCGCGCTCGACGGGATGGCGGTGGCGGCCGAGAACGCGCTCTACGTCGGCAACGACATGCACCGTGACATCTTCGGAGCGCGGGAAGCCGGCCTGAAGACCGTGATGTTCAATTCCGATCAGGGCAAGAAGGCCTACCAGGACTGCGTGCCGGACTACACCATCACCGATCTGCGCGACCTCCTGAACATCCTGGGGATATAACCCGCCTGCGTATCAATGGTCTGGCGGCCTGCTCCGTGAGGTATAGGCGAGACAGGGAACGCCGCCTGCTGGGCACGGCCGGACGCGGGCGGGGAAGGTACCGGCATCGGGGGAAACATGGAAACGGCTGTCGGCAGGGACCGGTTCTGGGAGATGTTCAAGGGGCGGGCCGTGGTGGTATCGGAGCTGCCCGCCGGACATAGCAGGACCCTGGCGGCTGCGGCCAACGAAATGGCAGGCCGTGACGGGGCGTCGCTGCGCACGAAGGCCGAGTACAAGGCGCTTTACGGCCTGCTGCTGGCCCAGGTCCGGCCGGCCCCGGCCGGGAAGCTGCGGCTGCTCGATGAGGCCGGGCGCCCCACGGCCGCCGCGGCCGCGATCCAGGACTACATCGGCGCGTCGTTGGGGAAGCCAGAGTTCTTCGGCGCGGACATGTACATGTTTCAGGTCACCGGATTCCGGCCAGGACGCGGTGTCCTGACCGAGCCGGTGAGACCTGCCCGCGGAGCCCGGGTCGACGTGTGGAAGACCGATCCGGCCGACCGCGAGCGCATTCCGTCCGCAGCTGGCGGAGGTGTCTTGTTCAGCACGCAGGATTTCACGCTGAAAAACAGCGGGAACCGCACGCTGCGCGCGCCGAAGCCGTCGTGGCGGATAATTCTCGATGCCGCAGGGCCCGGTAACCGGCTGGCCGGGATGACCCGGATCAATCTCAAGGCGATGTACAACGACCCGTCCCAGATGCGGGAAGCGCTGGCCTGGCGCCTGTTCGGCATGGCCGATATCCCAGCGCCCCGGCACACGTATGCAAAACTTGCCTTTGACGCGACCTACCGGGGCCTATTCTCGGTCATCGAGCACGTCGACAAGAAATTCCTGAGAGATCATTTCGGCGAGAACCACCGGGGAAACCTTTACAAGACCGGCTGCCGCGACATCGGGTGCGCGAGCCTCGCGTACCGGACCGGACCCGACGGCGATGACTCGGGCCGCCAGTATTTCATCCCGGGAGCTGCAGAACGCACCTACCGCCTCCAGACCAACAAGAATAACCCCGAGGCCAGCACATACGACGACCTGGCCTGTTTCATCAGGACGATCAACGGCATCGGGCTGCGGGGCGGCGAGGAGCGGTTCGATACGGACGCCTTCCGCGAGTCGGTGGACGGCATAATGAACGTCAGTGCCTTCCTGAGGTGGGCGGCCGTCAACATGCTGCTGGGCAGCTGGGACAACTACTATGCGACCCCGTCAAATTATTATCTCTACAACTCGGGGCACCGGGGGGCGGCGGAGGATTTCGTCGGATCTCCTTATTTCCACTTCATACCCTGGGACTACGACAACTGCCTGGGTATCGATTATTCTGGCACGCAATGGCAGTATGCCGACATCCTCGACTGGCCGGGAAAAGCGAACCGTCACATCCCGAATATTCCACTCGTGCGAAACGTGCTCCGCAACCACGACTACCGCCAGTACTACCTGGACTATATGGAGCACATGCTGGATACCGAGTTTAATCCGAGGGCAATGGCCGCGCAGATCGGGTCACACGCTGAGGATGGCTTGTGGCACCGGGTCCGGCAGGCCGCCTATCTGGAATCGGATACGCCTTACGGGCGGCCGTTCACCGGCCGGCGGTACAGCAACGATGAGGTCTACCAGAGCGGGTGCCGTCAGCGCGAACTGCGACATGGGAAAAAGACGACGGAAGGGATTATCCATTACGTCCGCATGCGTCATGACAGCGCCCGCGCGCAGCTGAAGCGGCCACGGCGGACGACGCCGCGGGCGGCCGACGGCTTGCTCAGGGTGGCGGACCGGCCGGCCGCAGGCGGCCTAGTACCGCCTGGGCCTGCGCGGCCAGGGCCGAGGGCACAGGGAAGCGGCGAGGAGATCAGCTGCACCGCAGCGGAAAGAGGATCATGGATCGTGCCGGACCAGGTCTCGGCGAAGCCGTCGCCCGGGGTATCACCCCGGGACAGAAGGCGCCCGGGCCCGTTCACGCCCTGTTCCAGCGGCGCGTCGATGGGGACGACGCGCTGCTCAAACTCGCCGGGCTGCGCTTCGCCCAGATGGGCGCCGCGGCCGAGGTGTACGCCGATACACCGGACCAGCTCGACTATGTGCTGCCGTTCGTGCCCGCCCATACACGCTTGCCCATGGTCCACCTGAGCCGCGGCCTCAACGTGCTGCACCGGCGAGACCGCGCCGTGGTGGGGGAATTCGCTGACCGCTTCGCAGGCCGGGTCGCCGGCCTGGTCGTCCACGACAAACGTGAGATGGGAACACAGACCAAGAGCCTGCTGGCGGGAATGCGCGAACTGAATGCCCGCCTTCGCGAGCGCCCGGGCGGGCCCCTGGTTTTCCTCGAGTACGCCGCCGGGCTGGACCGCGGCTGGTTCGTCGAGGTGGCCGAGCGGCTCCAAGACGCCGAGCGAGTCAGCTGCTGCATCGACGTCGGCCACCTCGGCCTCCGACAAGCGGCCGCCAGGTTCGGGGACCGCCATCCCGGCCTGGACCTCAAGAAGCTGGGCCCGGCCGACGACCGCTTGCCCGACCTGATATCGGACATCCAGGACGCGGTGGGAAGCGCCCTGCCGCATGTCCTCGAGGTCACGCGTTCGCTTGGCCGGATCGGCAAGCACGTGCACTTTCACCTGCACGACGGGCATCCCCTCGTCCCAGGTCTGCGGGATCACTTTAGTTTCCTGACGCGGTTGCCTGTTCCCTTCAGCTACCAGGGACGCCGATCGCTGAGCATGATGTACGGGCCGGAGGGCCTGGCCGCCATCGTGTCAACCGCCATCGGCGCATGCCCCCCGCAGGCCGTCTCGTTCACGGCCGAGGTCCACCAGGTCGAAGGCCGGCTGCCGCTCGCCGATGCCGCATGGCTCTTTTCTCACTGGCAGGACCCCACAAATGCCGAACGGATGAACTACTGGCTCTCGGTCCTGTCCGATAATGCGCTGCTCATATCCCAATACGCCGATCACCACCGGCGCCTTGGCGAGCAGCCGTCGGCATCAGGCCATGGCGCGACGTGATCCCAGGTCGTTCGCTGTTGCTCGGCTGGCCGTGTGGGAGGCCGCCGCAACTAAGGTGTCAGCTGGCCTGGTGCCGGCTTTCATTCCGTCGCCGATGCAGATGAAACCCGCGGCCGCGGCCATCGCCCTGCTCTCGCCGTCAGCGAGCTGCCGCTGAGCCTGGCTCAACGCATCGGCAGCCCCGTGGCCGGCGGCCAGTTGCCGGTGAAAAGCGACCATCAACGGGGCGGTTTCCACATCAGGAACGGGCACCACGGACGCGATGAGCTGATGGGCGCCGAGCGACAGCAAGGTGGCGCCGAATCCGAGCAGCTCGTCACCGGTGCATACCACCGGCCGGCCGGTGTCGCATGCCGCGAGGACCACCATCGGGGCCACTCGGTCCAGCCTTTCCAGGTCAAAGACGGTGAGTGGCCCGTCGGCCAGCGTCAGGGAAGAGAACAGGGGATTGTCCGCGCGGACACGCCCGTGTGCCGCCAGGTGCACCAGGTCGGCCCGGTGCAGGGCTGCCGTTACCGCTTGCACCGTCGCGGCGGATCCCTGGAGGGCCGTAGTGCGGTAGATGGCGGCCACGGCCTCGGCCTCATCGCGGGCGCCAGGCAGGCCCGGGCCGGCTGCGATAGTGACCTGCCGTCGCTGTGGTGACGTCCGGCCGTGGGCGGCGTACCACAAGGCCGCTGACGGCGCCACGGTGACGGGGCGGCCCATGCATGACGGCAGGAGGGACCATGGCAGTGACTGAAGCGGGCCCGTCGGGATCACCACCAGCGGCCTGTCACCGATCTGGCCAGCGAGCCGATCGAGCAGGGTGGTGTCCAGTTGCCCGCCGGCGTAGCGGAGCATGGTGACCGCCGCGGCTCGGCTGGCCTCGCTGACGTGGTGGCGGGCCAGCCTGCGCAGGGCCGACGCACTGTGGTCGATAAGGTTTCGCAGCGGGTCAAGCTCGCCGATGTACTGCAGCCGGGCCCGGCCGTCCACCACCGTCACGGCATGCAACTCGCCGTCAAGCTGGATGAACTCCACGAGTGCGGCCTCCCCCAACGCCGCGGCGAGGTCGGCCACCGAGACCGCCGGGGTAGGGTCTGCGATCCCGCTGTGAGGCTGCCTGCGGTAATGGTCGCGGATCTGGCGTTCGAGCGTGGCCTGGCGGCCGGCCAGGTCGGCGCTGTGGCGGCCCGCATGCCGCAGTTCCTCCAACTCGGCGACGGTGACCCGGAGGCGGCCCAGTGCCCCCGCGAGTTCTGAGTCTTCTGGCGGGCGGGCTGGCCGTGACAGCAGATGACGGGCGCGGCCCTCTTCGGCCCACATCAGGACACGGCCGGCGTGCCCGCTGGTGATCGCGATACGCAGGCCCAGGGCGGCCAGTTCGCTCCGGTGTCCTGCTGCGTAGGCCCGCAGGTCGGTCGCGGCGAGGGTGGCCCGGTACTCGTCCAGGACACGCAGCCCGCTGCGGGCCGCGCCGACGGCACCGCGGGTGTTTCCGTTCGCCAGCCGCATCAGGGCCTCGGCGTACCATGCGCGGCTGCGCAGCAGGGCTGGCCCCCGCCTGCGGCCCTGGCTGACCTGCCCCAGGAGCCGGCTGCCCTCGCCCTTCCGGCCGCGGCCGAGGGCAAGCTGGCCTGCCAGCAGCCGTGCTTCCAGTGCCGCGACGGCCCAGCCCGTGGTCATCAGGGCATCCGCGGCCTGCTCGAACTGGCGCGCGGTGACCTGCGGCGGGCCGTCCCCGCTGAGCCGCGATGACAGCAGCACGAACCGGGCCAGCGCGGTCCAGTGCGGTCGCTGCTGGCGGGCAAACTCACTGACCGCGCGCCGCGCTTGGCCCACCGCATATGCGCTGTCGCCGTCGAGCGCGGCGGCCCGGGCGAGTATCAGCCGTGCCTCCGGGAGCGCGATCTGCTGACCCTCGCGCTCGATCTGCCGGACGGCTTGCTCACCGGTTTGCCGTGCCTCAGAGAGCAGGCGCACCGACAAGAGAAGTTCGCTGCGGTCGGCCAGAATGAATCCCAGCCGTGAGCCGAGGACGCGGAACCGCTGCTCCGCCATGTCGAGATGGCTGAGCGCGGCTGGCACGTCCCCGCGAAGGGTTTCTATCCAGCCGAGGTTCTGCCGTACGAATCCAGCTGAAAGGCCGAGGTCGTGTTTATCGCAGAGGTCTTCAGCCTCTCGCAGGTCCCGCACCGCCGCGTTGAGTTCGTTCCGGTAACCGTAGACGACGGCCCGGTTGGACAGCACCCGCTGGACCCATACATGATCGTCTGCCCGGCGAAGCGCCGGCAGCGCCCGGCGGAAACTGGCCACTGCCTCCTCGGCCCGGCCGTGGAAGGCCAGGATTGTGCCGCGCTGCGCCTCGGCGCGGGCGCGCTCGACGCCGTCGAGGTCCAGCACGGCGGCGTTGATTTCACGGAGCGCCTGCCGTGACTGCCCTCGCCCGTTCAGCACGTAAGCCAGCGTCATCCGTGCTTCGGCCGCCAGGCTGGGCGACCCAGCACGGCGGCCTAGCGTGATCGCCGTGCGCAGGTGCCGCATCGCGGTGGTGGCGTCGTCGATGTGCAGGGCGGCGAGCCCGAGAGCCCGTTCAGCGACGGCGGCCGCGGCGATATCGCGAGCGGCATTCGCCTGCGCGGCCACCACGGCAGCGAGCGCTGCCGACTGGCCTGGGTCTGCCTCGGCCAGCCGGAGCGCCTCGCGTGCCTTGTCGGCCAGGGTGGTGGTCATGTATAAGGCGAGTAACCCACACCCGTGGCGGGTTGTCGAGGGCAATAGGCCCGGAAATCGGCGCCGGGTGTATCAGCCGCTCGCGCCACTGCCTCCGGCATGTTAAGCGGGCATTATCACCGCTACGACGAGAGGCCAGACCCATGAAGCAGGGCGTGATCGAGGCGTACGAGGAAGATCAGCTCGTAGTAGCTCTACCCGATCTCGCGGTAGTCCGCGGCGCGCTGAGAGAGCGTGCGATCGGCGTGGCAGATGAGAAGTGCGACCCTAGGCTTGGCCTGGCGCTTCTCACGCTGTCGGGGGTTGCCGCGGGCGCCACGAAGCTGCGCGAGGAGGACAGCGGACTGGTGGGACGCGTGACAGCAGCGAAGCGGCCCGCCCCCCAGCCTGAGAGGGCCGAGCCCTCCGACCTCGATCTCCTCATTTCCTGGTTGCGCGAACGCTTCCAGTCCGCCTACGGCGGCTGGGTTCCGACCATTGGAAAGAACCGCGTGATCGAGCCCGTCAGAGGGCTCCCATACCTAGGTGGCGGCGGCGAAGGCGACCCCTACTTTGGCGGAGTCAACGATCCCAGGAGGAGTCCAGGGGCGAACGGCGGAACCAGCGCCGTCTCTCCCGGCCCCAGCGTAGCTCCGCCCGGGTGGCCACGGCGCGCGGCAGGCCCGGGTCAGGGCGTCCGTGTCGGCGTGCTCGACACCCGGCTGTACCCGAACGAGTGGCTGGCCGGGGGATACGTCGCCGCGGCCCATGACCTGCTCCAGGTCCCCGTCCCCGGGAGCTCGCCACGACCCGCATCGGCGGGGCATGCGACGTTTATCGCCGGGCTGATCCTGAGCCGGGCACCAGGTGCCGAGATCGTCATCCGCCCGGTGCTGAACGAGCAGGCGGTCGGAAAGGCCTGGGACGTGGCGAGGGACATGGCGGGCTTCGTCGGGTCCGGAGTCAGCATCTTGAACCTGTCATTCGGCTGCTTCACCGACGACGGAGAGCCGCCGCTGGTGCTGGCCAGAGCGGTGAGCCTGCTCAGCGCCGAGATCCTGCTCGTGGCGGCCGCGGGAAACCATGGAGATATCGACGAGCTGCGAGCGAAGGGTGACCTGGCCGACAAGCCCTGGACCAGGGGGCTGACGTCGAAGACACCGCTGTGGCCCGCGGCCTTCGACGAGGTCATAGCGGTTGGCGCTACAGACGGGAACGAGCCTGCACCGTTCAGCGTGCAGACACCGTGGGTTGATCTGACCGCGCCGGGAGTGGATGTGGTAAGCACCTATCTGACGGGCAAGGTCAAACTGGCCTCTCCCGCCCCGGGGAGTCCGACGACGACGTTCAGCGACGGGTTCGCCTACTGGGACGGGACGTCATTTGCGGCCGCGGCGGTAAGCGGCGCGGTGGCGGCCAAGATGGTGCCCGGCCGGTGTGACGCCCGGCAGGCACTGGCGTCTCTCCGCGAGTCACCCGAGGACGGTATCCGCCCGTACACGAAACCTGGTTCCTGAGCTCGGCTGAGTGCGCTGATCAGCGGTTTAGACCAGGACACCGTGGGGAGCTGATGCCAATGTCCCAGCAGTGGTGGGAGGACGACGACCAGCTTCTCAATGCCCTCGGCGAGGCGCTCCGGTCCGAGCACGGCGTGCCCGCGGAATTCATCGCGATCGGCCAGGCCGCCTTTTCCTGGCGCGGCATCGAGGCCGAACTCGCCATCCTCACCTACGACTCGATCTTCGAAGGCGCGGAGGCGGAATTGGCTGGCGCGCGCTCTGAGCAAGCGAGCCTGCGCTACCTGACGTTCACGGCCGGAGAATTCACTCTTGAGCTAGAGGTGACCATCGACGCTGTTCTCGGACAGCTCATACCTCCCGGCCCGGGCCGGGTGGAAGTACGCACCACAGATGACACCGCGATCACGGGGGTCATCGACCAAGGCGGCGGCTTCACCATCCGCCCTGTCCCGCGAACCTCATTCCGCCTTTGCTGCCATGCGGCGAACGGCGCGAGTGTCCTGACCAATTGGCTCCTGCTCCAGCATTCGGCGGACGATTAGAACACCACCGACTGCTTGCGCGCGGCCGAGGCGGCTCACCTGATCCCGTGGACCGGCGCCTGCGCCCCCGTGGACGGCCAGGCTGTACCGGCCGGGATATCGATCATCGGATGAACGGGTTGTCCTGCGGCAGAGGCGAGTGGTCATCAGCGGTTTGGGCCTGTTCCGTGGCGGGCGGGTAAGCGCTCACGGGCAGCAGCCGGATCCCTCGGTGCACAGTGATGACGCCGGGCAGCGCAAGCCGCGTCTGCCTGGTGATGACCTCGGCCCCATCGATGGCCAGCGTGAGGGTGATGTCACACTCTCCGGAGTGCACGGCGACCAGCCGCCCGGCGCTGATGCCCGCCAGCATGGCGGTGACGTCGCAGACGACGGTGAGGCCGAGCTGGACAGTGGCCACCTGGTGGCCATCGACCAGGACGCTGACGTAGGGCTCCTGCGTTGAGGTGACCTGGTGCTCGGCCAGGTCCACCAGCTCGGTGCTGCCGGGAGCGGCCAGGGTCCGCCGCGCCGCGGCGGTGAGGTCCCGATGTTCCCGCCACCCGGTGATCAGCACGTCAGCCAGGCCGACGTCCAGCAGCCCGGCGGCCGCCGCGGTGACCTCGTGGACGGCGGCGGTGCGGGCCTCCGGCGGGAGCTGCACCAAGGCGCGGCCCAGGCTCCCATCGGCCGCTGCGGACACGACGGCATGGCCTAGCGCCCCGGCGGCGTCGCCCGGGCCGAACAGCAGGGTCAGGGCGGCGGGCGCGCGGGTCGGTCCGGCAGGCATCATGGCTGCGACTCCTCGATCGTCGTGACGCTGGCGCCGGGGTGCGGCTCGATCCGCACGGTGTGCGTGGCCCCTGTCCCAGTCGCCTGTAGGCGCACCGTCACCGGCGGCCCAGCGTGCGGCACGGCCCGGACGCCCAGATCCGCCGCCGGCGAAGGACGCGAGCGCAGCCGCCGGCGGCGAACGGCCACCCCAGCGGCCGCGGCCGCGACGATCACGGCCGCGGCCACGCCGATCAGCAGGGGCAAGCGACCCGCCGGCGTGACCGAGCCGACCCGGAACGACTGGGTCACGTCAGAAGCCAATGCGTAGTCGGCGTTCCCGCCCTGCGCGGCGACGATCGCGCACGTGCCGGCCGCTACCGTCGTGACGGTTGCGCCGGACACCGCGCACACGGCCGGGGTACCCGAGCTGAACGTCACCGCCAGCCCGGACGTCGCCGTAGCCGACACCGTGAAGCGCACGTTCACCGGCTGGCTGGCCAGCGGCCCGAAGGTGATGGTCTGCGGGGTCAGCGGCGGCGGGCTCGGGATGACCCGGAACGACTGCTGGATGCTCGCGGCCGCCGCCCAGTCGGCGTTCCCGCCCTGCGCGGCGACGATCGTGCAGACGCCCGCCGTCACGGTCATGACATCAGCCTGATCGAAGGCGGCCGAATCCGACACTCCGCATACGGCCGGGGTACCCGAGCTGAACGTCACCGCCAGCCCGGACGTCGCCGTGGCCGACACCGTGAAGCGCGCGTTCACCGGCTGGCTGGCCAGCGGCCCGAAGGTGATGCTCTGCGGGGTCAGCGGCGGCGGGCTCGGGATGACCCGGAACGACTGCTGGATGCTCGCGGCCGCCGCCCAGTCGGCGTTCCCGCCCTGCGCGGCGACGATCGTGCAGACGCCCGCCGTCACGGTCATGACATCAGCCTGATCGAAGGCGGCCGAATCCGACACTCCGCATACGGCCGGGGTACCCGAGCTGAACGTCACCGCCAGCCCGGACGTCGCCGTGGCCGACACCGTGAAGCGCGCGTTCACCGGCTCGCTGGCCAGCGGCCCGAAGGTGATGGTCTGCGGGCTTGCGGGGATGGTGCGCGAGCTTGCGGGATATGTCACCGTCGCCGCCGGGCCCTGCTGTTCGTAGTCGTTTGTCGCGCTGACCTGGAAGGTGTAGACGGTGCCACTGGCCACCGCGACCGTGTCGCTGGTGTCGGACGCGGGAACTTCGGGGAGAAGGCTGGTCCCCTCGAGGACGTCGTAATAGATGATGCCCGCGCCGCCGTCCGAGGCCGGCGGGTCCCACGACAGGGTCACCGCGGAGCTGCCGTCGGGGGCGGCCGCTAGGTTGGTGGGCGCCCCCGGCGGGCCACCCTGGCCCGGCAACAAAGACCCGCCAGGCGCGAAGGTGAAGGCCAGCGTACCGGTCAGAGCCGCGCCAGCCAGGCACGCCGCCGCGAGCCTGCGCGGCCACCCCCCGCGCCCACCAGAAGGACCGGTCCTCTCGCGCGGGGCGTCGGACCGTGATCGAAGCTGAGGTAGGCGAACAAGTGGTCCCACACTCGTTACGGAGCCCGCCACCTGGATTGAGATACACCATGGGGAGGCGGACCCGGCTATCACGCCGAGCATAACGACGCTTACGCTGTGAATGTGACGCAGTACGCCGAATGTGACGGAACGCATCGGCTACTCACAGCTCCCGGCCGAACAGACCGCCCACGGGCCGCCTATCCCGTTCCGGACCGGGCTTCGTTTCCCGGGTCAAGGTCGCCCGCTTGGCCGGGCCAGATGACCAGAGGTTCCCAGCCATGAACCCGCTTAAGCTCGTCCTTTCCTTCCTGCCGCTGATCGTCTTCTCGCTGCTGGCCCGCTTCCTGCCGCACGGTTACATCGGCGTCGCCGCTCTGGCCGCCGCAGTGATCGCCCTGATCGCCATCTTGACCAGCCATCCGGTCTGGCCGCCGAAGATCATCAATACCTGCTCGCTGGTGCTGTTCGCGCTGACCGCCGTCCTCGGCTTCACCCTGGGCAAGAACGACGACCGCTGGCTGGCCACCTGGGGCGGCGCCGGCGTCGGTCTCGTCCTGGGCCTGGTCATCCTGGTCCTGGTCCCGGTCATACCGTTCACCGAGCAGTTCGCCCGCGAATCCGTCCCGCAGGCCGAATGGTCCTCCCCGACGTTCAAGAAGATCAACCGGGTGCTCAGCACCGGCTGGGGCGTGGCCATCTTCGGCATCGGTCTGTCCCGGGTCGCCGCCGCGGCCATCAACGGGCACACCACCCGCCGCCTGCCGGATATCCTGTTCGGCCTGGTCGTGCCGGGCGTGATCATCCTGTACATGCTGAAGTTCTCCAAGAGCTACCCCGACCGCGTCACCCACAGCGAGCCGGCCGAGGCTCGCGCCCATCCCTGAGCCGTGCTGGGCTGCTCTCGGCGCCCCGCAGCCGATGAACCACGCACAGTTTATAGCGCGATCAACCGGAGAGCAGGGTCAAGACCGCTGTCGGCAGCTGCGACCTCATTCCTCAGCCCGTGACGGGATCCGCCGTAAGCGTGGCGCACCAATGGTCGGGACGTCCCTGGTTAGCGGCCCTTGAAGACGGGGGCGCGCTTCTCGGCGAACGCTCGCATCGCTTCCTTGGAATCCTCGGTCTGGCCGAGCTGATGCGTGAGGTTCTGCTCATACCGGTAGCCGTCGCGAAGGCTCATCTCCTCGATGGCGTTCAGCGATCCCTTGGCCATCTGCAGGGCGACGGGGCTCTTCGCGGCCAGAGTACGGGCCATTGACAAGGCCGCATCGATCAGCTCGCCGGCGGGTACGCAGGCCTCCACGACACCGGTCCGGTAGAGCTCGGGCCCGGGTATCCGCTGGCCGGTCAGGGCCATCGTCCGCAGGCGTGAGTGCGAGAACAGGCGCATCGCGTGCCGCTGGCCGCCCATGAGGCCCACGTCGATCTCGGGCAGCCCGAGGAGGGCCGCCTCGGACGCGATCAGGATGTCGCAGGACGCTGCTATGGCCAGGCCGCCGCCCAGGGCGGCTCCGTTGATCGCCCCGATCACCGGTTTCGTGCATTCACGGATCGAGTGGTACGCCTCTCTCCCGCCCCGGCTGTTGCGCCAGTACGCACCTGGCTCCGGAGCGCCGCTGCTGCGCTCCTTGAGGTCAGCCCCGGCGCAGAAGGCTCGGCCCTCGCCGGTCAGGACGACGGCCCTGATCTCGTCGATGTCGCTCAGCCGGTCGAACATGGTCGGGATATCGAGAATCATCTGGCTCGAGTGCGCGTTGACGGGGGGATTGTCCAGCCTGACCAGGGCGATGTGCTGGTCGACTACCTCGCACTTGACGGTCTTCAGATCTAGATCGGCCATGGTCGTCCTCTCCGTCGGAAACGGGACCGAGAATTCGGCGAGCCTCATCCGCATCTGTTCAGCGTCCTGAGGCTGTATCAGACTCCATGCTCCTCGGCCTGCGCGGCGAGAGCAAGCCGAGGAAGCGGGGGTGAGACCTAGCCAGCGGCGCCGCGGCCGGCGACCTGGGCACCGGCCGCCACGCCGCGGTGAGACGCCCGCAGCGCATCCGTCAGCAACGCGACCAGCGCATCGAGCTGCACCCCGGACGACGAGGAGACCTCCTCGTCCGCCCCGTCCAGCGCCCGGGCGGCCAGCCCCCCCTTGCTGTCGATCAGCTCGGCGATCCGGGCGTCGATGGTCTGCGCGGCGATGATGCGCCACGCGGTGACCGGTTCGGCCTGGCCGATGCGGTGGCTGCGGTCGATGGCCTGGGTCTGCTCGGCGTGGGTCCACGACAGCTCGGCCAGCACGATGTTCGAGGCAACCTGCAGATTCAGGCCCACGCCCGCCGCGGTCAGCGAGCACACCGCGACCGCGACGTCCGGGTCGTCGGTGAAGGCGTCGATGTTCGCCTGCCGCGCCTTGGGCGTCTGGTCGCCACGGATCGACGAGAAGCGCACCCCCTGCCGGGCGAACGTCTGTTCGGCGGCGTCCATCACGTCGATGTGCTTCGCGAAGAAGACGACCTTGCCGGCGCTGCGGGCCAGCTGCGCCGCGTAGTCCGCGGCCAGTTCGGCCTTCGCCTGACCGAGGCGTCGCATCAAGGTGAACACATTCTCGCCAGACTGCGCGGTCGTCGCGTCCTTCAGCTCCGACCGGGCCACCCGCCGGACGAGGTCATGGTCGATGCCGTCGACGCCGCCGTCGGAGGACCGGTTGGCGAGCGCGTTCTCGTACTGCGCCACCATCCGGTCGGCGAGGTCCCGCTCGGCCGCCCGGATCGACCGGCCGGCCCGTCCGTCCAGCTCGACGGGGATGTCGGCGATGCGGCGGGCGGGGATGTCAGCGGCCACGTCGATCTTGCGGTGGCGCACGATACCGAGATCGATCACGCACTGCCGCGCCGCGGCGTAGAAACCCCGGTCGGCGGGCGTCAGGCCGGTGTCCTCGAGCGCGTCCATCAGCCCGCCGAGGGGCTTGCTGTCGTCGATCCAGCCGAGGAACTGCCAGATCGCCCGGAAGTCATCGATGTCGTTGATCAGCGGGGTGCCGGTCAGCGCCATCAGCAGGGGCCGCGGCGTACGGGACCGGATGCGCTCGGAGAGCGCGAGGACGTGCTGCGAACGCTGCGAGGTCTTGTTCTTGATGAAGTGAGCCTCGTCCACGACCATGCCGCGGAAGCCGAAGTCACCGAGCCAGCCCCGGTGGCGGTCGAGCACCTCGTAGTTCAGGATGACGATGTCGGCGAAGCCGTCGGCCGTCTCGCCGTCGCCCTGCACCACGGTGGCGGGGTGGCGGGGCGTCCAGCGGGCCGCCTCACGAGCCCAGTTGGTCTTGACGACGTTCGGCACGACGACGAGCAGCGGGTAGGCGTCCGCCGCTTCCGCGGCGAGCAGCGCCTGGGCTGTTTTGCCCAGACCCGGCTCATCGGCGAGCAGGAAGGCCCGGTGACCGGCCGCGGCCGCGGCGACCACCTGCCCCTGATGCGGCATCAGCTCCAGGCCCGCCGGGGTGAACCGCGCCGTCGGCGCCGGGAGCGCCATGCAGGCCGGGGCCCCCCCGCTGGCGCGCTCGAAGGAACTCAGCAGCGGGCCGATCAGCTCCCAGCCACCCAGGCGGTGCGCACGGGTGGGGCGCTGCGGGACGGCGGAGAAGTCGGGCGAGAGGAACGGGTTGGCCAGCTGCCGGGAGATCACCGACTGGGGCACGACCCCCGGCTCCGGGCCGGCCGGGGCAGTCACGGTTGGCGCCGGCGCGATCTCTTCGGGCGCCGGCTCGATGCCGAGGTCCCGCATCATCTCCAGCTTGAGCGACCGGGCCGCGTCGGAGACGCCGGAGTCCTCGGCGAGCAGGGCCAGTAGCCCAGCGTCCCGGACGGCGGTCGTGGCCAGGATGGCCGCGACGCCGTCCAGGCGCTTGAGCTGCTCACCCCGGCGACTGTCGCTCCCGGCCGCCGCTCGGACGCGGGCCCGCTCGTCCCGCAGCAGCAGGGCGACGGCCTGGAATTTCGTGCGCACGGCAGGCGTCACCTGGCCGCGCCGGGCAGACGCCTCGATCTCACGGGCGGTTCGGGAGAGCGCCGAGATCACGTCGACGCGTTGGCGGACGCGCCGCTGCTTCTGCGGGGTGGCACGGCGAGCGCCGGTCTGGCGCTGGCCCGGTCGAGCCAAAGACTCCTCCTCTGAGATGCCGGGGCACGGTGGCCGCGGCAGCGTGCTGCGCAGTCCCGCGAACGGGACGAGGAACGTCCCGAGCACAGGGCCTGGTGCTCCAGGCGCCGAGCCGACTTGCGGATCTCCAATGATCAACGCATCGGGCCTCGGCGGGCGTCTGCGGCGGACTCGGAGCCGCCGGTGGGTGGGCTGGTGACCACCGCCCTGTGAAAGCCACCGTCGGACAACCGGTTCGGTTCTTCGACGCCTTGACCATGATAACGCGTGCGAGGGCACATAATTCCCGGCGCCGCGCGGAGCGCCCTGCTTCAGCTGGCCATGTCGAAGGCGCGCCACAGGCCGGCATAGGTGCCGGCCACGGAGAGGAGTTCACGGTGGCTTCCGGTCTCGACGACCTTGCCGCCGTCGATCACGAAGATGCGGTCGGCGCGCCTGGCCGTCTGCAGGCGGTGCGCGATGATCACCGTCGTCCGCGCTTGGGCCACGACCTCCATCGCGTGGTTCACCCGCGCCTCGCTGGCCAGGTCGAGGTTCGACGTCGCCTCGTCGAGCAGGATGATCGCCGGGTCGATGAGCAGGGCGCGGGCAAAACACAGGAGCTGGCGTTGCCCGATGGACAGCGACTTGCCGCCCCCCCGCACCGGAGCCAGATAGCCGCCGGCGCCGACGATGAAGTCGTGCGCCCCCACGCTTCGCGCCGCGGCCTCGACCTGTTCGTCGCTCGCGCCGGGACGGCCATAGGCGATGTTGTCGCGAATCGACGCCGAAAACAGGAAGGGCTCCTGGGGGACGTAACCGAGGCGCCGGCGATAGCCCTCGAGATCCAGCCCGGTGAGTGGCGCTCCGTCGATCAGGACCTGGCCTGCGGTCGGATCGTAAAAGCGGGCGATGAGTTTTACCACCGTCGACTTTCCGGCCCCGGTCTCCCCGACGAGCGCCACTGTCTCCCCCGCGGCGATCGACAGGTCGATGCCCGCGACCGCCTCGGCGCTCTGCCCTGGGTACTGGAAGTGCACGCCGGCCAGCTCGATGGCGCCCTTGATCTTCGGCAGCGGCCGAACGCGCTCGTGTCCCGCCGCAGCGTCGGCCGCCAGCTCGGCCGGCTGGAGCGCCTCAAGGTCCAGGCTGACCGGGGTCTGGAGCAGGCCGGAGATCCGCCGCAGCCCGGCCGACGCCTGCTGGTAGGAGTCGAAGACCTGGGAGAGCTGCTGGACCGGCGCGAACAGCTGCGTGAGGTACAGGAGGAAGGCGACGAGCGCTCCAGCGGACAAGAGGTTCTGGTGATATTCGTGGTCGCCGACCCCGAGGATGATCAGGGTGGCGATGTTCCCCATCAGCTGGGCGAAGGGAAAGAACAGCGACTGGTAGTAGTTCGAGCGGATACCGGCGTCGCGATACTGAAGGGTGAGAGTCCGGAAATTCGCCGTGTTGCGCTCTTCCCGCCGGAAGGCCTGGGTGATCCGGACGCCGGAGACGTTCTCCTCAAGATCTGCGTTGACCGCCGCGATCCGTTCTCGCTGGCGGTCGTAGGCCTTCGACGACTTCGCCCGGTACAGCAGGGTGCCCGCGAGCAGCGGCGGGACGACCAGCAGGACGAACAAGGCAAGCCGGGGACTCATGAGAATGATCAGCACCGCCACGCCGAAGAAGTTCAGGAAGCTCACGAAGGCGTTCACGAGACCGGACTGCATGAGCTGGGAGAGGGTGTCGACGTCCGAGCCGATCCGGGTGAGGATCCGCCCGCCCATCTCGCGGTCGTAGAAGTCCATGCCGAGTCGCTGCAGATGGCTGAAGATCTTGACCCGCAGGCCGAACAGCAGGCGCTCACCGACGCGGCCGGTCAGGAAGATCTCCCGCCACTGGAAGAACCAGTCGGCCAGGTTGACCGCGAAGTACAGGCAGATCAAGACGAGCAGGAGCTGACCGTCGTGCTGCTGGATCGCGTTGTTAATCGTGTACCTGACGAACTGCGGCCCCGCCAGCAGGCAGGCCGAGTCCAGCGCGATGAACATCGCGCCGAGCGCCAGCTGGAGATAGAGCGGCCGCAGATAGCGCCAGAAGTTGAACTTCCCCACGACCGGCGCCGTCTGCTGCGCAAGGTCCTCGTGCGGCCAGTCGCGGACCGGCGGCAGACTCTTGATCGCCGCCATGAGCTCCGGCGTCGGCGGCCCGGCCGCGCCGGCCGCGCATCCCGCCGCCGGCCCGCATTCCGCCGCCACCCATACCACCGGCCTGCAGCCGGGGTTCAGCGTTCGCCACGAGCTCGAAGCGAACACCGTCAAAGTCGCCGCCGGAGTCGCGGCGACCCCACGCCTCGGCACTAGAGCGAGTCGAGCCCCGCGTTCGTGTCCTGCCCCTCAGCTCGGTCGTTAGGTCCTGAGATCAGCTCTCGGTAGAGCTCGCAGCGCTCGATCAGCTGTTCGTGGGTACCGCTGTCGACGACGGCACCCCGGTCGAGCACCACGATGCGGCTGGCGAGCCGCAGCGTGGAACGGCGGTGCGCGATGAGGATCGTCGTACGGCCGACCATCAGCTTGCGGAGGGTGCGTGTGGATCTCCTCCTCCACCCGGCTGTCGATCGAGGACGTGGCGTCGTCGAGGAGGAGGATCTTCGGATCGGTGAGCAGGGCGCGGGCGAGCGTGATCCGCTGGCGCTGGCCCCCGGAAAGCAGGGAGCCCTTCTCGCCGACGAGGGTGTCGTAGCCGTCCGGCAGGGCGCTGATGAAGTCGTGCGCTTCGGCCGCGCGAGCGGCCGCCTCGATCTGCTCGTCGGTCGCGTCCGGGCGGCCGAAGGAGATGTTGGACCGAACGGTGTCGGAGAACAAGAAGGCGTCCTCGAAGACGATGCCGATCTGGCGACGCAGGCTGTCGAGCGTCACGTCGCGTACGTCCACTCCTTCGACCCGAACGTGCCCGGACTGGACGTCGTAGAAGCGCGGGAGCAGAAGCCCGATCGTCGACTTCCCCGAGCCCGACGCGCCGACGATCCCGACCGTCTCACCCGGAGCGATGTCCAGGGTGAAGTTACGCAGGATCGGCTCGGACCGCAGGTAGCCGAACGACACCCCGTCGAAGCTGATGCGCCCGTGCTCGGCGGGCAGGGTCACGGCATCGGCCTTCTCGGTGACATCGGGCAGCGAGTCGAGGAGCTCGAGGACCCGTTCGGCGCCGGCGCGGGCCTGCTGGGCGGTGACGATGACGCTGCCCAGCTGGCGCGCCGGGGCCGCCAGCAGGGCCATGTAGGTCATGAAGGCCACCAGGGTGCCGATCGAGATGTCGTGGTGAAGAGCGAGGTAGCCACCGATGCCGAGGATGATCACCTGAGTGAACTGCGGCAGCGCCTGGAGGGTCGAGGTCCGCCGGGCCCGCAGGCGCAGGTTGCGCATCCGGCTGGCGAACAGAACCCGGAGGGCGTCAAGCACCCGGTTGAACTCGCGCCGCTCCTGGCCGAAGCCTTTGACCACACGTACCCCGGTGGTGGCGTCGTCGACCTGGCCGATCATCTCGGCCATCCGCGCCTGGGCCTCCCACTGGCTCGGGTAGACGCGCTTTCGCATCCGCAGCGAGAACCAGAACAGGATCGGGACGAAGGGGATCGTGGTCGCCGCGAGCAGCGGCGACAGGATGAACATGATCCCCAGCGACAAGACGAACTGCAGGACGTTGGACAGGATGTTCGGCGCCTGGTTGAAGAGCTGCCGGACGAGCTGCAGGTCTGAGTTCGTCCGGGAGACGAGCTGACCGGTCTGCAGCTCGTCGTGGCGGGCAAAGTCGAGTCCCTGAAGATGGGCGAAGACGGCATTACGCATGTCGTAGTCGACGTCCCAGGCGATGCGCCCGCCGGCGTACCGGCGGATCTGCCCGAACACGAAGAGAACCACGATGAGCACGCACATCAGGCCCAGCAGAGGGCCGAGGTCGTGGGTATGGCCCAGGATCGGCCCGTCGATGATCGACGCCTGGACCAGCGGGATCATGGTCTGACTGAGGATGGCCAGGACGGCACTGAGGATCGCGATGAGGATCAGCCGTCGGTGGGCCGCGAAAATGGGCCACAGGCGGCGCAGCCAGCCGCCGGCCTCCGCACCCGCGGGTACGGGCAACTCCCCCTCGTGCGACGGCAGCTGCCCCAGCGCCCAGCGCGGGAGGACGTTCTCCTCGCGGGATTCGAGGTGGCGGCGGGGCCCGATTCGCGCGTCAGTCATGAAGCCGGAGTCTCCACAAGGCTCAAGATACTTCGTTGGCCTAACTATTCACTACCCCGGAACGGGGACCGGGACTATCGTCGAAGATGACGTCCGCTGGCGTGGAAGGGAGCTGTCAGTGAGCACGGACAGGGGTCCCGTATCGCTACTTCACGAGGCGCCGGCCGGGCTCGCCGGTGATGCGACCGCCGCGCGGTGGGTGGGTGAGCGGATACCGCGAGTCGAGGACGAGCGGATGATCACCGGGCACGGCCGGTACGTCGATGACCTGGCCAAGCCCGGGATGGTGCACGCCGCGTTCGTGCGCAGCACCGTGGCCCGGGGCCGGATCACGAGCCTGGACGTCAGCGAGGCGCGCCGGGCGCCGGGCGTGCTGGCCGTGCTGACCGCGGCCGAGGTCAACCCGCGGGTGCGCCAGCTCGGGCGCGCGACGCCCGGCCGGGGACCCGACCAGACTCCCCGGCGGGTGCTGGCCGACGGTGACGTCCGGTACGTCGGTGAGCCGATCGCCATAGTGATCGCCGAGTCGCGGTACCTGGCCGAGGACGCCGCCGAGCTGGCCAGCGTCCAGATCGAGCCGGAGGCGCCGGTGCTGGACGCGGCCGGGGCGCTGGCCGAGGCCAGCCCGCGGGTGCACCCGGAGCTGCCCGACAACTCGGCCGGCGTGGTCCCGGCCCCGGACCTGCCCGGGCTGGACGGCCTGCTGGCGAAGGCGCCGCACGTGTTCACCGAGACGTTCACCCAGCACCGCTACGCGGACGTGCCGATGGAGACCCGCGGCCTGGTCGCCGACTGGGACCAGTGGACCGGGCAGCTCGAAGTGGTCATCGCCGGGCAGGGCGTGCACGTGCCGCGGTTGTTCTTCTCCCGGATGCTGGGCATCCCCGAAGACAACATCCGGGTGATCATGGGCGATGTCGGCGGGTCGTTCGGCCAGAAGGCGTTCCCCCAGCGGGAGGACCAGGCCGTCGTGGTGGCCGCCGTGATCCTCGGTGACCGGCCGGTGAAGTGGATCGAGGACCGGGCCGAGAACCTGATCAGCGGGGGCCACGCCCGGGAGGAGTCACTGCAGATCACCGCAGCCACCGACGAGCGGGGCGTGCTGCTGGCCGCCCGGGCCCACCACATCGAGAACGTGGGCGCCTACCCGGCCGGGAGCAACGGCCAGACGGCGGGGGGGTCAGCGCGCATGTTCCCCGGGCCGTACCACTGGTCCGGGCCCGGTTCAGTCGCCTACTCCGGGCAGGCCGTGTACACGAACACCGGCGGGCACTGCGCGTACCGCGGGCCCTGGATGATGGAGACCACCGGCCGCGAGCAGATGGTGGACGTCATTGCGCAGCGGCTCGGCATCGACCCGCTGGAGATCCGCCGCCGCAACGTGATCTCCCGCGACGAGCTGCCCTACACCAGCGCAGCCTCGATCCCGTACGACGGGATCAGCCCGGCCGAGACGCTGGAGCAGGCCGCCGAACTGATCGGCTACGAGCAGTTCCGCAAGGACCAGCAACGGGCCCGCGCCGAAGGCCGTCTGGTCGGCCTCGGGCTCTCGCTCTACATTGAGCCCCAGCGAGGTGATCTGGGCACCTACGCGGCCACGATCCGGATCGAGCCCAGCGGCAAGGTCAACGTCTACATGGGCACCGGCAGCCACGGGCAGAGCATCGAGACGACCATGACCCAGATCGTCGCCGACGAGATGGGCGTGAACATCGAGGACGTGCACTTCACCCAGGGCGACACCGACTCCACCCCCCAGGGCCCGAACACCGGCGGCAGCAAGACGGCCGGGGTGGCGGGCGGCGCGGCGCACCAGGCCGGCGCGGCCATGCGCGAGCGGGTCCTGGCCGTGGCCGGGCAGATGCTCGAGATCGACCCCGGCGACCTGGAGATGACCGACAGCACGGCCCGGGTCAAGGGCGACCCGGACCGCAAGGGCCTCACGCTGGCCGAGATCGCCGCCGCCGCCTACCTGATCAACCCCGGCGCGCTGCCGGCCGGCGCCGAACTGGGGCTGGAGATTTCCAAGCGGTACCGGGCCCCGCAGTTCATGTTCTCCAACGCCTGCCATGCGGTGACCGTGGAGGTAGACCGCGAGACCGGCCTGGTGGAGATCCTGCGGTACGTGATCTCCGAGGACTGCGGCGTCATGATCAACCCGAACGTGGTGGAGGGGCAGACCGCGGGCGGGGTGGTGCAGGGCATCGGCGGGGTGTTCTACGAGCACATCCGCTACGACGAGGCGGGCAACCCGACCACGACCACGTTCATGGATTACCTGCTGCCCACCGCGGCCGAGGTGCCCATCCTGGAATACGGCCACGTGGTCACCCCGGGCCTGACCCCGGGCGGGCACAAGGGCCTGGGCGAAGGCGGCGCGATCGGCTCATCGGCCGCGCTGGTCAACGCGGTCCGTGACGCGCTGGCCCCGCTCGGGGTCTCGATCACCTCGCAGCCGCTCACGCCGGACCGGGTCCTGGACCTCATCGAGCCCGTGCAGCAGGACGACGCGAGCATGGCGCGTTAGTACGCCGCAGGAGTTCAGCTCGGTGGTGGGCCGGAACCGTGCGGGCGGGCGGGCGGCGGCGGCACGACCTTCCCGGCGAGGGCGCGGCCGACCGGGACAACGATCAGCTTCCCGTCTCGGGTGCGGACCGCGAAGGAACCGGCGTCCGCCTCCTCAAGGACGCCCAGGACGTCGGCGACCGCCTCGCCGTCACCTGCTGCGGGCCGGCGCCAGCGGATGACGACCCGCTGGCCGACATCGGCGGGCGTGAGCCGGACCTCCAGCCGGAAGCGCACGCCGTCACCTCCCCGCGGGCTGGGCCACTGGCGCGGCCGGGAAGGATGGCCGCGATGAGCACGGGCGCGCAGCTTGCCGCGGGGCCGTCGTGAGCGTAGTGGTCATGGCGATGGCCCTATTGTGTCCCGGTCACCGGGCCGCTGGCCAGCTAGCCGCCGATGTGCGACATCTCCACCTTCGGGGTGCGGCTGGTCGCGCGGGTGCGCCGGTCGGAGTAGCGGTCGGTGCGCATGGTCCAGATGGCGGTGATCTGCTCGCGCAGCGCCTGGTCGCTGGCCCCGCTGCGCAGCGTGGCGCGCAGGTCATGTCCTGATCCCGCGAACAGGCAGGTGTAGAGCTGGCCCTCGGCGGAGAGCCGGGCGCGCGTGCAGCCGCGGCAGAACGGCTGGGTGACCGAGGCGATGATGCCGATCTCGCCTGCGCCGTCCCGGTAGCGGTACCGGGTGGCGACCTCGCCGGGATAGCTGGCCGGGAGCGGCTCGAGGGGCCATTGCCCGCCGATCAGCGCGATGATCTCGGCGGCCGGGACGACGTCGTCCAGCCGCCAGCCGTTGGTGGTGCCGACGTCCATGTACTCGATGAAGCGCAGCACGTGCCCGCTGCCCCGGAAGTGGGCCGCCATCGGGAGGATCGACTGGTCGTTGCCGCCGCGCTTGACCACCATGTTGACCTTGACCGGTCCCAGCCCCGCGGCGGCGGCCGCCGCGATGCCGTCCAGCACCTGCGCGACCGGGAAGCCGGCGTCGTTGAGCGCCATGAAGACCGCGTCGTCGAGGGAGTCCAGGCTGACGGTGACGCGGTGCAGTCCCGCATCCGCGAGCGACCGGGCGCTGCGGGCAAGCAGCGCGCCGTTGGTCGTCAGGGCGATGTCCTGGATGCCGCCGATGGCGGCCAGGTCGGCGATCAGGCGCGGCAGATCACGGCGCAGCAGCGGCTCGCCGCCGGTCAGCCGCAGCTTGCGCACGCCCAGGCCTGCGAAGACCCGGGCGAGCCGCGTCAGTTCCCCGAAGGTGAGCAGGTCCTCGCGGGGCAGGAAGACGAAGTCCCGGCCGAACACCTCGCGGGGCATGCAGTAGGTGCAGCGGAACTGGCAGCGGTCGGTGACCGAGATCCGCAAGTCCCGCAGCGGCCGGGCCAGGACGTCGGACGGGAGGACCGTCATTAACCGACCGAACCGGCCATCTGCAGCTCGATCAGCCGGTTGAGCTCGAGCGCGTATTCCATCGGCAGTTCGCGGGCGATGGGCTCGACGAAGCCGCGCACGATGGTGGCCGCGGCCTCGTCCTCGGTCATGCCGCGGCTCATGAGGTAGAACAGCTGATCCTCGGAGATCCGGGAGACGCTGGCCTCGTGGCCCATCTCCACGTCGTCCTCGCGGATGTCCACGTAGGGGTAGGTGTCGGACCGGCTGACCGTGTCCACCAGCAGCGCGTCGCACCTGACCGTGGACTTGGAATGCGCCGCGCCCTCCTGCACCTGGATCAGGCCCCGGTAGGACGTGCGGCCGCCGGCTCGGGCCACCGACTTGGAGATGATCTGGGAGGAGGTGTTCGGCGCGCAGTGCACCATCTTGGCGCCGGCGTCCTGGTGCTGGCCTTCGCCGGCGAACGCGACGGACAGGGTCTCGCCCCTGGCGTGCTCGCCCATCAGGTAGACGGCCGGGTACTTCATCGTCACCTTCGAGCCGATGTTCCCGTCCACCCACTCCATGCTCGCCCCGGCCTGCGCCACGGCCCGCTTGGTGACCAGGTTGTAGACGTTGTTCGACCAGTTCTGGATCGTGGTGTAACGGCAGTGACCGCCGGCCTTCACGATGATCTCGACGACCGCGGAGTGCAGCGAGTCGGAGGAGTAGACCGGCGCCGTGCAGCCCTCGACGTAGTGCACGCTGGCGCCCTCGCCGACGATGATCAGGGTCCGCTCGAACTGCCCCATGTTCTCGGTGTTGATCCGGAAATAGGCCTGCAGCGGGATGTCCACGTGCACGCCGTCCGGCACGTAGATGAAGCTGCCGCCGGACCAGACCGCGGTGTTCAGCGCGGCGAACTTGTTGTCGCCGACCGGGATGACCGTGGCGAAGTACTCCTGGAACAGGTCCGGATGCTCCTTGAGCGCGGTGTCGGTGTCCAGGAAGATGACACCCTTCTGCGCCAGGTCCTCGCGGATCGTGTGGTAGACGACTTCGCTTTCATACTGCGCGGCGACGCCGGCGATGAGCCGTTGCCTCTCCGCCTCGGGGATGCCCAGCTTGTCGTAGGTGCTCTTGATGTCCGCGGGCAGGTCGTCCCAGCTGGTCGCCTGCTTCTCGGTCGAGCGGACGAAGTACTTGATGTTCTCGAAGTCGATGCCACTCAGATCCGCGCCCCAGCCCGGCATCGGCTTGCGCCGGAACAGCTGCAGGCCCTTCAGCCGCAGGTCCAGCATCCACTGCGGCTCGTCCTTGAGGGCCGAGATGTCCCGGACGACCTCCTCGGACAGACCCCGGCGCGCGGCCTGGCCCGCCACGTCCGAATCGGCCCAGCCGAACTTGTACCGTCCCAGTCCCTCAAGCTCGGGGTGTGCGATTGTCGTCATTGCGAGATGCCTCCGGACCCAGTTGCCGTCACGCCAGCGGCGATGCTGATCGCGTAGTGCGGGCACGCAGCTGCGGGTATTCCGGTTAAGAAGCTCCACCACCCACGACTCAAACAGTACCACTAATTCTAGAAATATATTGCTAGTTTCCTGCTACCGTCATGCGGTCGTGCCGCGTGTCACTGCGGCCCGGCCTCGCCCCACCGCGCCAGGGCGTCGATGGTCTCCCGGAGCGCGGCCCCGCGCTCGGTGAGGGCGTACGCCAGCACGTTGTGAGCGAGCGGAACCCGGTACAGGATGCCCGCCGCGTGCAGTTCCCGCAGCCGGGTGGCGAGGATGTTCGTGGGTGCGCCGAGTTCGCGCTGGAGGTCGCCGTAGCGCTTTGCGCCGTCGAGGAGGCTGCGGACGACCAGGAGCGCCCAACGCTGGCCGACGAGTTCGAGCGCTGCGGCCAGGCCGTCCCCGTCGCCCGACGTCACCCCGCAGACGGGCCGTCCGGGTCCGTCCAGAACGGCGCGAAGTGGTTGCCCATCGCACCAGGTTTCCGCCTCGTGGCCGCCTCAGGGCTTGCTCCGCCGGCTGAGCACTCACCCATACTGGTCACGCGGGTGAGGACACATGCCCGGTAGCGGAGAAGGTGACGAGATGCCGGAGTTCAGCGACGGGATGGCTGAGACGCAGCTGCCCCGGGGTCCGAACGTCACGACCGACGTCGTGGTGGTCGGCTCGGGCCCCGCCGGGGCCGGCGCGGCGCTGTTCCTGTCCACGCTGGGGATCCCGAACATCATGATCACCAAGTACCGGTGGACGGCCAACACGCCGCGAGCGCATATCACCAACCAGCGGGCGATGGAGGTGTTCCGGGACGTGGGCATCGAGGCCCAGGTGCGGGCGGACGCGACTCCGCACGAGCTCATGGGTGACACGGTGTTCTGCACATCGATTGCCGGTGAGGAGATCGGGCGGATCCTCACCTGGGGGACGCATCCCGCGCGGCAGGCGGACTACCGGCTCGCGTCACCGTGCCTTCCGGTCGACATTCCCCAGACGTACCTGGAACCGATCCTGGTCCGCAACGCCGCGGCGCGCGGAACCCAGGCCCGGTTCTCCACCGAGTACCTGGGGAACCGGCAGGATGCCGATGGCGTCGACGTCGAGGTCCGGGACCGCCTCACCGGCCAGGAGTACACGATCCGGGCCAGGTACCTCATCGGCGCGGACGGCGCCCGCTCCACGGTCGCCAGCGACATCAGCCTGCCGATGGAGGGCCGGATGGACATCGCCGGCTCGATGAACATCACCTTCAAGGCCGACATCTCCGCGCACGTCGGTCACCGTCCGTCGGTGCTGTACTGGGTGATCCAGCCCGGCTCGAACGTGGGCGGCATCGGCGCCGGGCTGGTCCGGATGGTGCGGCCGTGGAACGAGTGGCTCATCGTGTGGGGTTACGACATCAGCCAGCCCGCGCCGGTCGTGACTGAGCACGCCGCCGCCCAGATCGTTCGGAACCTGCTGGGCCTGCCAGAGATCGAGGTGGAGATCACCGGCACCTCGCTGTGGGGCAACAACGAGATGTACGCGACGCACCTGCAGTCCGGCCGCGTGTTCTGCGTGGGAGACGCGATCCACCGTCACCCGCCGAGCAATGGGCTGGGGTCGAACACCTCGATCCAGGACTCCTACAACCTCGCCTGGAAGCTGGCCGCCGTCCTGCGGGGGCAAGCCGGGCCCGCTCTGCTCGACACCTACTCGGCCGAACGCGCGCCGGTCGCCAGGCAGATCGTTCAGCGCGCGAACAAGTCCAGCCGCGAGTTCGTCCAGTTCTTCGAGGTGCTGGGCCTGCTCGACGCCAGGGACGAGGCGGAGATGGCCGCGCGCATCGAGGAGCGCAAAGCTAACACCCCCGAGGGAGCGGCCAAGCGTGCCGCGCTGGTCTCGGCCATGGAGCTGAAGCACTACGAATTCAACGCCCACGGAGTCGAGCTGGGACAGTTCTACGAGTCCGCCGCCGTGGTCTCCGACGGCAGCCGCCGCCCGGAACCCCGGCGCGACCCGGAACTGTACTACGAGCCGTCCACGGTGCCGGGATCCCGGCTGCCGCATGCCTGGGTGGGCGATGCCCGCCGCAAGATCTCCACTCTCGACCTGGTGCCGATGACCCGGTTCACGCTGCTGACCGGGATCGCCGGAGAGCCGTGGGTCGGGGCGGCCGGGAAGGTCGGCCAGGAGCTCGGCGTTCCGCTGGAGACCGTGGTTATCGGCCCCGGCCGTCACGTGACCGACCTGTACTACGACTGGGCGCGGCTGCGGGAAGTCGAGGAGGACGGCGCGCTCCTGGTGCGCCCCGACAAGCACATCGGCTGGCGGTCGGTGCGGCTGCCCGCGGACCCTGAGCGGGCGCTGCACGACGCGATGACGGCGATTCTGGGCCGGGGCTCTCCGGCTAGCTGACCTTCAAGGTGAACGACTCGCTAGCGCTGCCGAAGGCGTTCGTCGCGGTGATGACGATCGGGTAGCTCCCGTCAGCCGCCGGGATGCCGGAGATGGTGGCCGTGCCGTTGCCGTTGTCGGTGAAGGTGACGCCGGCCGGCAGCCCGGCCGGATGCCCGGCCAGATCACTCTCGGTCAGCGTGGCGGCGGGGAATCCGTCGGTGGTGACGGTGAATGTCCCGGTGTCCCCGGCGGTGAAGGTGGTGGACGCCTTGCTGGTGATGATCGGTGCCTCGTCCACGACGAGGGTGAAGGCCTGGGTCACTGTTCCCTGGTTGTTTTTGGCGGTGATGGTGACGGTGTAGTTCCCGCCGTCCGTGGCCTTAGGAACCCCGTTGATGGTGGCCGTGCCGTTGCCGTTGTCGGTGAAGGTGATCCCGGGCGGCAGCGTGCCGGTCTTGGTCAGCGATGGGACCGGATACCCGGCGGTAGTGATGGTGAACGGCGCCATCGCCGTGCCCGCGGTCGTGGTGGTTCCCGGCGCGCTGGTGATGACGAGGGGCTGGTCGACCCCGAGGGTGAACGACTGGCTGACGCCGCCGGTGGTGTTGGTGGCAGTGATGAGGATCGGGTAGCTGCCGGCCTGGGCCGGGGTACCGGAGATGGTGGCGGTGCCGTTCCCGTTGTCGGTGAAGGTGACCCCGGCCGGCAAGGTGCCGCTATCGGTCAGCGCCGGGGCGGGGAATCCGCTGGTGGTGACCGTGAAGGTGCCCGGGTCTCCGGCGGCGAAGGCGGTGGACGCCTTGCTGGTGATGGTGGGTGCCTGGTTCACCGTGAGGGTGAAGGTCTGCCTCACGGTCCCCTGGCCGTTTACGGCGGTGACGGTGAAGATGTAGGTTCCGCCCGTCGTGGCCTTGGGGTTTCCGGAGATGGTGGCCGTACCGTTGTGATTGTCAGTGAAGGTGACCCCTGACGGCAGCGCCCCGGTCTTGGTGAGCGACGGCAGCGGGAACCCGGTGGTGGTGATGGTGAACGGCGTCATGGCCGTGCCCGCGGTCACGGTCGTCCCCGGCGCGCTGGTGATGACCGGTGCCCCTGAAGCGGCCACGGTCAGGGTGAAGGCCTGGGTCGCGTTCGGGCTGACTCCGTTGCCGGCCTGCAGCGTGAACGCGTAGACCCCCGGTGCCACCGAGGACGTGCCGGCTAGCGTGCCGGTGCCGTCGCCGTTGTCGGTGAAGGTCACTCCGGCCGGCAGCGTCGATCCCGACGACAAGCTGAGCGCGGGCGTCGGCGTGCCCGTGCTGGTGACCGTGTAGCTGAAGGCGGAGCCGACCATGACGGTGTCACTGGCCCCGCTGGTAATCTGCGGCGCTACGGCGCTCGTTCCATTCCCCGAAAGCGTCAACTGCTGAGGCCCGTCACTTGAGTTGTTGGCGATGGTGAGGGTCGCTGAGCGAGCGCCGGCCGCCCCGGGAGTGAAGGTGATGCTGACCGAGCACGAGCTGCCCGCGGGGACATACGGGCTGGGGTTGGTCGGGCAGGTGAGGCTCGTCTGGACGAGTGTGAAATCGCCCGAATTCGGGCCCCCGAATGTGGCCCCGGTGAGTTGTGCCGGGTCGCTACCGGAGTTCGAGAAGGTCAGGGTCAAGGTTTTCGACTGGCCGAGCAGCACGTTTCCGAAACTCATCGGATTTGGTGACAGCGACAGGTGGGAGTTGAGCCCGGTACCGGACAGGCTCACCTGATCAGGGCTGCTTGGCGCGTCGCTGACGATGGTGAGCGTCGCCGAGCGCGCTCCGGCCCCAGACGGGGTGAAGGTGACCGAGATGGTGCACGTCCCCGAGGGCGCGATGTCCCCGCATCCAGACGGCGACGCCGAGAAGTCACCGGCGTTGGTGCCGCTGGTCGAGACGGCACTCACGTCCAGGTCTGCCGTTCCCGTGTTGGTGATGGTGACGTTCTGGGCGGTGCTGGTGGTGCCGACACCCTGGCCCCCGAAGGCGAGTGAGCTGGGGCTCAGGGACAGCGCTGGTTGTGCGCCGGTGCCGCTGAGGGCGACCTGCTGAGGCGAGTCGGCCGCATTATCGGAGATCGCCAGCGTGCCGGACAGACTGCCGGTCTGCGTCGGCGTGAACGTGACGCTGATCGTGCACGTGCCGCCGGGCGCGACCGTCGTGCCGGAGCACATATCGGACCCGGACGGGATGGCGAAATCGCCAGAGACACTCGCGCTATTCATCTGCAGGCCCGCCGTCCCGGTGTTCTGCACCGTGAAGACCTGAGCCGCGCTGGTCTGCCCGACCGGCTGATTGCCGAAGCCAAACGGCGAAGGGCTGACCGATGCGACTGGCGCGCTCGCGAGCACGTAGAAGAACCCGCCCAGGAAGCTGCTCTGGACCGTATTGCCCACGACGTTGTGCTGGGCATTGAAGTAGTCGGTCGCCGGGGTCCACGTGCTGCCGCCATCAGCCGACACCTCGAACAGCAGGGTGGCTGAGAAGTTGCCCGTGACCGGGACCGTCGCCCCGTCGCCGTAGCCTGAAGCGGCAATGAGGCTGGTGCTGGCGGTCATCGTGAACCGGGTGTCCAGCGTGAGCGTCTCCGCGGGCTGTGCCAGCGGGTACGGCGTGGTGCCGGTCCAGACAGCCGTGCCGCCGGCCAGATCTGAATCACCAGAGTTGAACGACAGAGTCTGGCCGGGCTCACTGAAGCCTGCGTTACCGTCCATCGACAACTGAACGGCGGCGGAATCAGCCGGCCCCCACTCCAGATCCGAGAACTGAGCCAGCAACCCGCTGGTCAGACCACTGAACGAGTAGGTCAGACCACCAGCTTCCCCGATATCACCGGAACTTGTGTACGAAACCGCGGTCAGCGGCGCCGAGCCAGGCTGCACCGGCCCAGTCGGCGTCGGAGTCGCCAAGGCAACCGATTGTTCCAGCCAGAGGGCAATACCGAGAACACAAGCGAGAACCAGCAGCCTGCGCAGAATCGACCGCATCTCCGCACCATCCTCTGAAGGCTCTGACCCGGTACCGCCGCACAGCGGCAGCCGAGAGCGTTCACCAACTTCCACCTGTCAACGAGCTGTGTCAAGGGGGATTGTTAGGGTCTGTTAATTTCCGCGTATCATATTTCCCTGTCGTTACTTGCGCCCCGCGCGGTCTATCTCACTAAAGGTGTTTCCGGCGGTTCCCCCTTAGTAAGACTGGCAGCCGGGAAACGGCCGCTAAAGGTGATGGCGAAGGCGTTCAAGGCGGCCTTCGTGCGCCGTGAGGCGCACGTGATTCAAGTGGAGGTGAAAGACCACCACCGCTGGGCCGCCGCAGTGGCCGGGTAGGAGCTGAAGACAGCTGGCCCGGGAAGGCGCCGGGGCTGGGGGGAGCAGTCCTGACAAAGCCAAGACACGTTAGCCTCAATCGTTCCGGGATTTCCGGGTGTGGTTATTGATTGTGCTGGTGCCTGATTCCTGGCGTGGTGTCTGTTTGCGGTCTGAGCTTTGCGGCCGGCCGGAACACCCCTTCGACCAGGAAGGAAACACCCAGGGCCGGTGGAACCCCCGCCCACCGGGCGGGACAACTGTCCGGTTATGCTCCAGCCAACCGGGCCAGCTGCCCCTCAGCGCGGTGTCGGAGGCATGCTGGACGGTGAGGAAGACGCCTCGCAAAGCCTGGGTGAGGACCGATATGGGCGCTGGAAGCAGAGCTGTCCTAGTAGAGCGGGAGCGCGCAGACTCACGCGGTTTCCTGTCCGGATACCGGGTCCTGGATCTGACGGACGAGCGCGGGATGGTCGCCGGCCGCATGCTGGCGGACCTGGGCGCGGACGTGGTCCAGGCCGAGCCAGCGGCCGGGTCCACCGCCCGCCGGTGCCTGCCGCTTGAAGCTGACGGCCGGTCGCTGTATTTCGACGCTTACGCCGCTAATAAGCGTGGGATCGTAGCGGACCCTGACGAACCGGATGGGCAGCGGCTCATCCGCGAGCTCGCCGCGGCGGCCGACATCTTGATCGAGTCTGCGGACCCGGGCGTGATGGCGGCCCGCGGCCTGGACTGGCCCGACCTCGAGAAGGTCAACCCACGGCTGATATACGTGTCGGTCACCCCGTTCGGGCGGACAGGCCCAAAGGCTCACTACGCCGAGTCTGACTTGACGGTCTGGGCGGCAGGCGGCCCGCTCGACCTGAACCGCGACGGCACCCAGCCGCCGGTGCGGATCTCTCTGCCGCAGACCTATCTGCATGCCGGCGCCGACGCGGCCGCGGGCGCATTGTTCGCGCTGCAGGCCCGCCACCGGATCGCCCGGGGCCAGCACGTCGACGTGTCTGCCCAGGCGAGTCTCGGGATGGCCACGCTGGCCCGGGTGCTGGCTTATGCCGTCGGCGACAAACCCGGCCCGGAGCAACCGTCCCGGCAGCCCGAACCTCCGTTTCCCAGTAAGTGGCCATGCCAGGACGGAACCGTTGAGTGCCTGCTCGGGCTGGGCCCGGCGACCGGAGGGTTCACCAACGCCTTCATGCGCTGGCTGGTCGACGAAGGAGCTGCCGCGCCCGGACTTCTTGACCTCGACTGGCGCACGATGCCCAGCCGGATCGACGATGGCTCGTTCACCAGCGAAGACCTCGCCGCTGTGCGGGATGTCGTTGCTGCGTTCCTCGCGGCGAAGACCAAACACGAGCTGCTGCGGGCCGCGGTCGATCGCAAGCTGCTATGCGTCCCGATCTACGACACCGCCGATGTCGCCTCCAGCGAGCAACTCGAGGCGCGTGATTTCTGGGTGGAGGTCGGCGACGGCGACCGCCGAATCCGGCTACCTGGGCCGTGCGCAAAGGTCACGGCCGAAGCGTTCGCGATCCGGCGCCCGGCCCCGCGGCTCGGCGAACACACCGCTGAGGTTACGGCCGAATGGCTGGCCGGGCCGGGCACCGCGGTGACCGGCGAGAGGCCCGCGGGCTCCGTGGCCCCGGCCGCGGATGCGCTGAATGACGGTGCGCTGCCGCTTTCGGGACTGAAGGTTCTCGACCTTTCCTGGGTCGTGGCCGGGCCGGTTATCGGCCGTGCGCTAGCGGACTTCGGTGCCACGGTGGTCCGCGTCGAGTCAGCGACCCGGGTGGAGACCGCGCGGCACGTGCCTCCCTTCTACGGCGGCGTGCCAGACCCGAGAAACGCTGCCCTGTACATCACCTGCAATTGCGGCAAGCTCGGCGTCACGGCCGACCTCAGCACCGAACGCGGCCGAGAAGTGGTCCGGCGTCTGGCCGACTGGAGCGACGTAGTGCTCGAGTCGTTCTCACCCGGCCAGATGCAACGCTGGGGACTGGATTACGCGAGCTTGTCTGCGGACCACCCTGATCTGATCATGCTCAGCACCGCGCTGATGGGCCAGACCGGCCCGGACGCCCGGCTGGCCGGTTACGGCAACATCGGTGCCGCGCTCAGCGGCTTCCAGAACATCGCCGGCTGGCCGGACCGGCCCCCGCTCGGGCCCTACGGCGCTTACACCGACTACCTGGGCCCCCGGTTCTCGCTCACGACGCTGCTGGCCGCGCTGGAGCACCGTCAGCGCACCGGCGACGGTTGCTACATCGACGTGTCGCAAGTGGAGGCCGGGGTCTACATGCAGTCGCCCGAGATGGCCGACTACGCGCGTAACGGCGCCGTGGTCCACCGGATCGGCAACGCCGACCGTGTCTTCGCCCCGCACGGCGTCTACCGATGCCGGCCGGAAGACGACGGCACCGAGCGGTTCGTCGCGATCGCGGTGCGCACCGACGAGCAATGGCGAGAGCTGACCACACTGATAGGACGAGCCGACCTCGCCGCCGACGCCCGGCTCGCCGTCACGGCTGGGCGGCACGCCCAGGCCGCCGACCTCGACTTGGCTCTGGACGCCTGGACCACCGGGCAGAGAGCGGAAGACGTCGAACGGCGCCTTCAAGACAGGGGCATCCCCGCCCACATCTCGGCGTCGAGCCGGGACTTCTGCACCGACCCGCAACTGGCCTACCGCGGTCACCTGGTCCAGTTGCCCGACCCGCGGCACGGCACGGCCACCGTAGAGGGCCCCCGCTACCTGCTCTCTGTCACACCCGGCCACGTGCGGCGCACCGCGCCAGACTACGGCCAGGACAACGAATTCGTCCTGACTGAGCTCCTGGGATACACCCCCGACGAAGTCCGCACCCTCGCGGCTGACGGGGTACTGCGGTGAGCGGGCGCTCAAGCCGCAGGCGCCAACGGGTTGACAACCGCAAACCGAAAATAAGAAATGGTAAGTATGTCTTCGCTGGAAATGACCGGGGCTAACGGGAACGAATCGGCGAGCCCAGTCCCTGACGTGAGCGACACGGTCGTGGTGGGAGCCGGGTTCGCGGGCATGTACATGCTTCACCGGCTGCGCGAGCTCGGCTTGTCGGCGGTGGTGTTCGAGCAGGCGCCTGACGTCGGCGGGACGTGGTACTGGAACGCATACCCGGGCGCCCGCTGTGACGCGGAAAGCCTTCTGTACAACTACTCGTTCGATCCCGGGCTGAGGCAGGACTGGCAGCACAAGTGGCCGGAGCGGTATTCGCGCCAGCCCGCCATCCTCGGGTACGCCCGGCATGTCGCCGATCGCTACGACCTCCGCCGTGACATCCACTTCGGCGCCCAGGTCACCGCGGCCGTCTGGGACGAGGACGCCCGGCAATGGGTAGTCACCACCGACAAGGGACATCGCGTCCGGTGCCGCTTCCTGATCTCCGCCGTCGGCTGTCTGTCTGATTCGCAGGTACCGGATCTGCCCGGGCTCGATACGTTCAGGGGCGACTGGTACCACACGGGCCGCTGGCCGCGCCACGACGTCGATTTCACCGGTAAGCAGATCATCCAGATCGGGACCGGCTCGTCTGGCGTTCAGGCCGCACCCGTGATCGCGGAAACCGCCGGACACCTCACCGTGCTGCAGCGGACGCCGCAATACAGCATTCCAGCCTGGAACGCGCCGCTGACACCCGAGCTCGTGGCTACCTCACTCGCGCGCATCAAGGACCGGACGGCGAAGCTAGCGAGTCGCCCGGCGGTGCGCAGGCTGTGGGAGATCTTCGGGACCAAGAGCACCTTCGACGACAGCCCAGAGCAGCGCGAAGCCTACTTCGAGCAGCTCTGGCAGATGGGCGGCCCTCTTTTCCCCTTCGGATACCTGGACACCATGACGGACCCGGCCGCTAACGAAGAGGCGGCCGAGTTCGTCCGGCGCAAAATACGCGCGACAGTGAAGGATCCCATCACAGCCGGGAAGCTCATGCCGTCCTATCCGATCGGCGCGAAGCGGCAGATTATCGACTCCGGGTACTACGAGATGTACAACCGGCCTAACGTGACGCTGGAGGACATCCGTTCGGACCCCATCGAGCGCGTTACGCCGGACGGCATCATGCTCGCCAGCGGCAAGCTCATCCAGGCGGACGTCATCGTCTTCGCCACCGGCTTCGATGCCATGACCGGGCCTGTCTTCCGTCTCAACATCGAAGGCGCCGGGGGTCAGCGGCTCCGGGAAACCTGGCAGGCCGGCCCCCGAACCTATCTCGGGATCGCGTCGCACGGCTTCCCTAACCTGTTCATGCTCACCGGACCGGGCAGCCCATCGGTCCTCAGCAATGTCATCGTCTCTGCTGAGCAGCACGTTAACTGGCTGGCACAGCTGCTGGGGCACCTCCACGAGCAGGAAATTGACCGCATCGAGGCCGGCCTCGATGCGCAGACCCGCTGGACCCAGTACTGCACCGACATGGCCAACGAGTCCCTTTATCCGCAGGCGGACTCGTGGTACATGGGCGCCAACATTCCCGGCAAGCCACGCGTTTTCATGCCCTACGTCGGAGGAAACGCGCTTTATCAGACCGAGATCGACGAGGTGGCAGAGAAGGGATACACCGGCTTCCAGCTCTTCAGCGGCGTCCGGTAGGCCGACGCGCCGGCTGGTCAGCCCGGGTCTTTGCTGAACACGGCGAACATGTTCGTCCAGACCATGGGGCCGCCGCAGAATCCGACGCGTGCTTCCTTCTTTATCTGGCGCTCTCCGGCCCGGCCCTGGATCTGCTGGATGGTGTCGGTCCACATCCAGAAGCGGGTCCGGCCGCTGCCGATGTTCCCGCCGCTGGGCGAGATCGGCGTCGGCCCGTTGATGCTGATGTCCTGGCTGCCGAAGAAGTCCAGCGCCTCCCCTTCTTTGATGCCGGCGTACCCGAAGCCCTCGACCCAGAAGACATGGAACAAGCTGAACCCGTCGTAGGCGTTCTCGAAATCCATGTCAGCGGCCGAGACACCCGCGGACTCATACACCCGCCGGGCCGTGGCCGCCGCCCACTGCTGGGCCTCTTCCAGCGTGTCGGTGATGCCCCGCGGCTTGAATTCAGCGCCCGCGTGGCCCAGCACGTACGCCGGCGGCTGGCGCATGTCCCGCGCCCGCTCGGCCGTGGTGAACAGGTACGCCGCCGCGGTGTGGATCGGGATGTCGTTGTCGTACAGGTTGGCTGGCTCGGCGACCCACCGGGACTCGTTGTACTCGTCGCTGGTCAGCGGCGTCGGCCGGTGCTGATACCAGTAGCCCTCCGGGAACTTCAGCCCGTTCGACCGGGAGTTGGTCACGAACGGGGCCATCATGTCGTGGGTCTTGCCGTACTTGTACAGGTACCGCTGGAACTCCACCGCGGTGCTGTACACCGGCGGACCCGCGAGCGCGCGGCCGTACTTGCCTGGCCCGGACACCGTGTCCTGCGCGTTCGCGCCACGCTGGCCGTACCGGCCGGGCACGTTGTGCCAGCCCTTCACCGACAGCACCACCTGGCCCATGCCGCGGCCGACCGCCTCGGCCGCCGCGGCCGCGGCCCTCGACATGCACCCCGGAGCGGTCATCACGAACTTCAGGCCGGTCAGCTCCGGCATGTTCTTCACCAGCCATTCCGCGCTCAGCTGGATCAGCCCGTCAAACGGGTCGGAGGTGTTCTGGAACGCGGCCAGGAAGTCCGCCGGGACCGGCTCACCCTCCGGCCACCAGGCGCCGGTAGTCGTCGAGGCGTCGAACACGATCCCGTCGACCTCAGCAGGGTTCACGCCCGCGTCCTCGATGGCGTTGCGGATGGCCAGGATGGCCCACGCGCCGATGCTCTTTTGCGGGTCACCGTCCCAGCGCCGCAGCGTCGGCGAATGCCCGACCCCCACCGCAGCCACCCGGCCACGGTGGGGCCACACGCCAGGATTGTCGGTCATCCGGAACAACCCGGCAGCGGAGGGATAAACCGTCGGAGCCGTCATCGGCCTTGTCCTTTCACTCGTCACTGCATAGTTGTAGCTGGTCCCGCCAGCGGCCAGCAGTCATCGACGGAGCGAGCGCGCAGGACCAGCCGACCCTCATTCGCCGCCTCGTAAGGCGGCGGCTCGCGTCGTAAGGGATCGGCGCCAGCGTCGGCATAACTATCCCTTTATCGCAGGTGGCCTAGGGAAGGATCTAATGAAGGGTCTAAGCACGGTTTACACCCTGGCCGGTGATCGGACAAGGCTTCGGCTGGGGCTCTGCCCAGGGCGTCGACGGGCCGCGGACTAGGCGTAGTCACTACGGGTAGCCTGGGATTTCGTGACAAGCAAGGCCGCACCCTTGACGGGGTTCCTGAAATGAGCAATCAATCCGTGCGGCCAGAGGCCGTCTACATCATCCGCCACGGCGAGAAGCCACAGGACCCCGCGCCCAAGCATCCCGCCGCGCGCTCCGGCGTAGATTTCCGGGGCAATCAGAACGAGCACTCGCTACTGCCACGCGGTTGGCAGCGATCCGGCGCACTGGCGGCACTCTTCGAACCCACGCACGGTCCGCTGCGAGCGGGACTCCGGGTTCCCCGGATACTGATCTCGCCTTCGTACGGGCACGCGAGCAAGACCGCTGAGCACAGGACCCATCAGACGATCCGCGGGCTGTCCGACCGGCTCGGCGTCGAGATAGCGACCGACTTCGCCAAGGGACAGGAGCGGCAGCTCGCCACCGCCGTGCTGAACAGCGGCCCCGGCGCGGTGCTGATCTGCTGGGAGCACAGCCACATTCCGGTGCTCGCGTCCACGCTGCCGCTGGTCAGCGGCACCGTTATCCCGAAGTCCTGGCCAGATGACCGCTACGACGTGATCTGGACGTTCACGCTAACGGCCGATGCCGCATACGCCTTCGGCCAGGTTCCGCAACTGCTGCTATCCGGTGACTCCGATACCGTCATCACGTAGGATTCCGCCGTACCGGAGGTTCGGCAGCCCGCGCCCGAACTTGCCAGCGGCCCGGTTTTGGCGACAGGATGAAGCGTGGCCGCCAATCGACTGTTCGAGCTTCGCACCTATCACGCCGCGCCTGGGAAGTTGGATGCGCTCCAGGCACGGTTCGCCAACCACACGCTGAGCCTCTTTGCTAAGCACGGCCTGACCGTCGTGGGATTCTGGGTGGCCCGCGACGCGAACGGGCAGCCGGGCGATGACCTCGTGTACATCCTCGCATTCCAGGACAGCGAAGCGCGAGAGCAGGCCTGGGAGGCATTCCGCGCTGACCCCGACTGGGTCAAGGCCCGGGCGGACAGCGAAGCGGATGGCCCACTCGTCATCTCCCTCGAGTCAGTTTTTCTCGATCCGACCTCGTATTCGCCTCTGTCTTGATCGGCTGAGTTTCGGTGCTCTGCTCGACGTGATCATCCACCCCGGACGTATGACGGTGCGGGCCGCATTCCAGCTCGCTCGCGAGGGGACGGGTGAACCACGGTCCGTTCGGCCAGAAAATTTTTAGTGATCGCTAATGAGCCTGCTATCACGGGCAGACGTTCTCACCATGGCGACGCCGCAGTCACGGCCAAGCCCGTGGCCACGGCCAGGAGGGGACATCCTTGAGCCAGCAGCCTGCGTCAGGCGCCTCGGCGCCGCCAGAAGTGATCTACATCATCCGCCACGGCGAAAAGCCCGCTGATCCGCCGCCCGCAGGCCCGGGACAGACTCCGGCGCCGCCCGGCCCGCCATTCGGGGTCGATGATCAGGGCGCCCAGGACGCGCATTCCCTGCTGCCACGGGGTTGGCAGCGCTCCGGCGCGCTCGCCGTCCTGTTCGACCCGGCCCTGGGCGCGCTTCAGGCGGGGCTGCACGTCCCGGCCGCTTTGCTGTCGCCGTCCTACGGCGACCTGGGCAAGACAGCCGCACACCGGACCTATCAGACGATCCAGGGTCTCAGCGGCCGCCTCGGTGTCCAGATAGCGTCCGACTTCGCCGAAGGCCAGGAACCCGAGCTGGCCGCCAGCGTGGTGAGCACCTGCTCCGGCGTCGTGCTGATCTGCTGGGAGCACGAGCACATCCCGGCGCTCGCCTCGTCACTGCCGGCTATCCCGGGAACGGTCATACCCCAGCAGTGGCCGGGTGACCGCTTCGATGTCATCTGGACCTTCACGCTGATCCCCGGATCCATCCCGGCCCAGTACGTCTTTGGCCAGATCCCCCAGCAGCTGCTGCCGGGAGACACCACCGCCATCATCTCGCCCTAGCCGCCCGCCGCCGGCTGGGGTGCCGCAGTAATTGAGTATGCAATCATGACTATCGCCATCGTTGGAGCCGGCCTCGGCGGCCTGGCTCTCGCCCGTGTGCTGCACGTGAACGGCATCGACGCCATCGTGTACGAACGGGAACCGTCGCGCGGCGCGCGCGGTCAGGGCGGCATGCTTGATCTGCACTCCGCGACCGGGCAGCGGGCGATGCGCGAGGCCGGCCTGATCGACCAGTTTCACGCGATGGCCCGTCGTGAAGGCCAGGACCTGCGTCTTCTCGAGCCGGACGGCACCCTGCTGCTCCAAGAGGACACGCCCGACGACGCCCCGCTCGATCGACCTGAGGTCGACCGTGCCGATCTGCGCAACCTGCTGCTGGACTCTCTCCCCGGACACGCGGTGCGCTGGGGGCACGCGTTCGATCACGCCGACAACGGCCTGCTGCATTTCGGCGACGGTAGCAGTGCGACGTATGACCTGCTGGTCGGCGCCGACGGCGCGGACTCCCGGGTCCGCGCGCTGCTCACCGATGCCCGCCCCGCGCACACCGGCCAAAACGTCGTTGAGCTCGGCATTCCCGAGATCGACCGCACCCACTCCGACCTCGCGGCAATGGTTGGGCGCGGCAACTACTGGGTGCTCGGCAACCGGCAATCCCTGTCGGCGCAGCGCAACGGCGACGGCCGCGTACGCATCTACCTCAGCTTCTACAACACCGCCGAGGACTGGTTCGCCACCAGCGGGATCCCGTTCGGCGACCCAGCCGCCGCCCGGCTGCGGCTGATCGAGCTGTTCACCGGCTGGGACTCTCGGTTCACTGCACTGATCGCAGCCTGCGACGACACGATCCTGCCACGGTCGATCACCACTCTCCCGGTCGGCCTGACCTGGCCGTCGACGCCAGGCGTCACGCTGCTCGGCGATGCCGCGCACCTGATGCCGCCGGTGGGACAGGGCGCCAACATGGCGCTGCTCGACGGTGCACTCCTCGGCCTCGCGCTGGCCGCGCACCCGGATGACTTTCCCGCCGCCGTCAAGGAATACGAACCCGAGATGTTCGGCCGGACCAGCGCCGCCGGCCGGATGTCCGCGCATGTCCAGGAAATCCTGACGTCGCCGGACGCCAGTCAGAAAATGCTCGCATTCTTCCAACCTGGCTGAATGGACTCCCCCGCCGAACAACTGGAGCAAAACCCAGCCGAACAACGGCTAGCACCCGCTCACCAGGACGATCGTGCGTGTCTGCAGCTGCGCGAACCCGGCCTCCTCCGCGTCCGCCGCTGGTGCCTGCAACGCGTTTTCCCGGGCATGCCCGCGGCCGGGTCGGGGTGGAATGCGACGTCTTCCGAAATCCTTACCAGCTGCGCCAGATTATCCCTGGCACCCGGCGCCGTGACCGAGCTGAAGTGGCCCTGGCTGACCTGGCTATGACCTTCTCCTTACCATGCCTGCCAGTTTCGTCTGGCGGCGTCGCGTTGGGTCGGTTACCGCAGGTCAGGGAAATAGCGACGTCTGTGAAGGTCGTCCTCCGTCCGGCATTTCCTGGTGGCGTTGTCACTTGGTTGGCCACTTGGCTCCGTGGTGCCCTGCAAAAGCGGAGACCGGGCAATTCCACGATTTGGGTTTTCGTCGCGGCGCTTTGGGCGTGAGCGCCGGGTTTTCGCGGCTTGTTGTTCGAGGAGGGCTGCGTGTTGGAAGTGCGCGTCAACGCGCGGAGGCCGCCTGCACCAGTGCGGCAGCCAGTAGGGCCGGGCGTATCATCACCGTCATGAGTGCGGCGTGGCTCGAGCTGGCCGGGCTCGCGTCATGCGTGGCCGGGCTAGGCATCTTCCTGCGCGCGGCGCCCGATCTGCCGCGGCGGCCCCGTCTGCCCGGCCTTCCCGGCGGCCAGTGCTGTCGCCACCGGGCGCCGGTGCGGCTGCTGCTTACGGACCAGCAGTGCGGCCGGAGCGACTACGCGGCTTCCTGGGTGCGTCCCGGCGAGTGAGGAGGGCCGTGAGCATGCGCACCGGCATGCAGCACCTGACCCTTGACACTGGGCATACGCGGGCCAGCTTCAGGGACGAGGTGGAGCCCGCCGTGCTGGAGCGGCTGCGCCCGATGACGGTGACCGGCACTCACCGGATGCCGCTGGGATGCTCGGCGAAGGTGACCGTGGACGGCCCGGCCGCGCTGGTGACCGTTTCCCGGGGCGAGGCGCCGCTGGTGACCTTCGGCGTGGCGGCCGACGAGAAAGGCGCCGCTGAACTGTGGTCGCTGATCGGCAGGCCGGGCGTACCCAAACCGCCGGCGACGCCGTGGCTGGCCGTCAAGCTGGAGCCCGGTCTGCTGCTGCACCGTGACCACGCTGATTGGCTCGGCGACTTCGAGCGGTGCTGGGCGTGGGCCTGGCTAGAGGAGCGGGCAGATGAGTGAGCACAACGACCAGGTGGAGGAGCGGGCTGACGACATCCCCGGCCAGGAGGAGGACCTGGCCAGCGGCCGGTATGTCAGGTTCGGCGACTGGCTCTGGATCGTGCCCGAGGTATTCAGCTTCTACGTGCTGGCCGCCTGACGGGTGGCTGGTCAGGAGATTCGCGATCTGGTGCTGCGGCAGCTGGGGAGAACCCGGCCTGGGATACCGCCGGGTGCATGGCGAGCTGACCCGTCTCGAACTGAAGCGGTCGTCGCCTCCTCGTGAGGCCCAGAAAGCAGCGCAAGCGGATGCTCAAGGGCCTGCTCAGCGGCTAAGCCCGTCCCTACCGCCCGCAACCGGCCGCTAATCCCGCTTGCCGGGTCACTGCTCTGGCGCGGCGCCGAAGGCGGCGTCCAGCCCGGTCAGGTCGATCGAACGCCGGTCGCTGTCCGGTCCCTGGCCGACGACTGCCTGCAGCACTTCGAGCGCTACCAGAACCTCGCGCGTGACGTCCTCGACCGGCCGGTCCCCCGCCACCGACACCAAGATCCCTCGACCCTCGTACCATCCCAGGATCGGTTCGGTCACCTCGCGATACAGCGCGAGCCGGCGACGGATGACATTCTCGGCGTCATCGGCACGACCTTCCTGCTCCGCCCGCGCCAGCAGGCGCCTAATCAGCTCGTCCTCACCGACCTGCAGGTACAGAGCGACGTCAGCAGTCAGGTCAAGCTCGACGGTCATCCGGTAGAGCGCCCGAGCCTGCTCCATCGTGCGCGGCAGCCCATCGAGTACATAGCCGCCAGAGTCCTTCTTCGCCGCCTCGAGCGCCTCGCGGACCATGTCCAGCACGATGCCGTCCGGGACCAGGTCGCCCCTGTCCAGAAACCGCCTGACCTGCTGGCCCAGATCGGTCTCCCGCGCGACATGGTCACGCAGCAGGTCACCGGTCGCGATATGCGGGACACCAAAGTGCTCGGCGATGAGCTCACCTTGAGTACCCTTGCCGGCACCCGGAGCAGCGAGCATCAACACGCGCAAGGCCAGCTCCTTGGAACAAGGGATGAATGCCCTACCGATCCCCCACCCTGCCGTGCGCAAACCAGCAGACCGCAAGACCTACCCTGCTGCGGACGGCAGGTGAGCCCTCCCGCCGTTTTACCTGCAGCACTCCAGCACAGAACACCCCCAGTCGGGCAAGGCGACGCGACGCCGTACAAGAACGTCTACGTCTTCCGCTTCGTGTTGCGCGGCGGCCTGATGGTGAGCGTCGACAAGTACGCTAACCCGGTGACGTACGCAAAGCTGGCCGGGCTGCCGATTGGTGAGCGCCGCTGCGTCGCCGCGCGATAGGCCGTCGGGCCAATGCCAAGCAGACGGCGCATCGCGTCGGTCAGCAGCGCCGTGTTGCTGAAGCTCCAGGAGGCCGCGACATCGGCAACCTGCTCGCGGGTGACGCGCAGCAGGCCGTCTCGACCCGGAGCCGGGTCAGGTGTGCCCCCGCCCGGACGTCCAGCTCCCACTGACCGACCCATCGAGGACGCATCAATGTTTGCCGCCATCAGCGCCACCGACTACGAGCGCGGCATCGCGCGGCCCGGCGACGACATGGTCACGCCCGCTGACGTGGTCATGGACCGCGCCTTCACATTGAATTGGCCGCCGGAAGCCGTGTGGCCCTGGCTGGTTCAACTCGGAAAACACCGCGCGGGCTGGTATCTTCCACGCTCTGTCGAGCGCCTCGTTCCGGCGCGCCGGCGCGCGGTCCGCAAGATTCATCCGGAGTGGCAACACCTCCAGGCCGGTGACGTCATCCCTGACTACGGCGGCAAGAACGAGACCTTTCAGGTCGCACGAATCCAGGCACCGGAATCGATCGTGTATACCTCACAGCGCGGCAAGGCCGCAGTCACCTGGTCCATCACCCTCGAGCCCATACCAGCAGACGCTGGAACACAAAGTCGTGTCTTCCTTCGGTTGCGCATGGCGCCCGTGCGATGGAAACGATTCGCAGATACCGGGGGCGAGTTCATCGACGCTCTGACGGTGGCCGGGATGGTCGCTGGGTTGAGAGAACGCCTTGCCGAACACGACTCGTCATGACCCCTGAAAGGTGTCCGGGGCCGGGCGCCCGCGGGCCGGCGCGCACCGGTCCGCATAGCTGTGGCCAGCCGCGTCATCCCCGGTGTCGGCCGGGTCCATACCCGGGTTCCCGATTTCGCCGAGGCCTGGCACGCCTCTAACGAGATTGCGAGGAAACGGGGCAGGCCCGCTATGGGTGGCGCTCGGAGATTCGATGAGCCAAGGCATCGGCGCAAAAGTGATTCGCGGCGGATGGGCTGGACAACTGCATTCCCAACTCGTCGCGGAGGGCCACCGGGTCTGCAGCGGTACAAGGCCGGCCCAGACACAGGGATAGGGGTATCCGGCCCCCGCCGCTACGACACGGAGACGGATGTCTGTGAACGTCGTCCTCCTTCTGGCCTGGCCTGGCGTTGTGGTTGCTTGGGATGGTGGCCAGGTTGGCCTGACCGCTGCCGGTCCGGCTGGCAGCAGTATCGTTGCTGGAGGTCATGTGTCACCGCGGCGGGTAACGCCCTCCGCGGGCGGCTGGGCCGCTAGGCGGGCGTCGTCATGCTCCCAGGCGGCGGGCGTCGCCGCGGAAGATCAGGACTGGGCTGTTCGCGTGGTGGACAAGGTAGTCGCCGACCGAGCCGAGCAGCGCCCCAGTGAAGCCGCCGAGGCCGCGCTGGCCGACCGCGACCAGCTCCGCGCCGTCCGAGGCCTGGACCAAGGCCATGGCTGGATGACCTCGGAAGACGCGGGCCTTCACCAGGTTCCTGTCGTCTGCCTTTACCTCTTCGCTGATGATCGCGTCCAGGGACCGCTGCGCGTCGTCCGCAACAACCTTCTCGTCATCCACTTCGGCGGGCGTTTGGCCGAAGCCGCCAATCACGTCGGTCTCCGGAACCTGCCTGGCCATGACGGCGTCCACGGTGCCGCCGTTGACCGCGGCATGGTTGACGGCCCAGCGCAGGGCCGCCCGCGACGACGGAGAACCATCGACCCCGACCACGACCCGGGGGCCGTTACTCATGCTGCTTGCTGGCATCACAACCAGTTCCTTCCGCCTATTTCGCCAAACTTGCCCGTGGCAGCATTCAGATCGCCGCCATTCGCAACACGCTATCCCCGAGCGAGGGATTTTGCATATCCCCCGGATGAACAGCCGGTTGACTTGCCTCTGACCTCGTGACACAGGAGCGGCAGAAAATGCCCTGAACCACCAGACGACGTGTCACACGAGTCTGGAGGCTGTTACGGTGCCGGATCGGAGCGTGAACTCCGCCACCGCCAAGCAGAGGCGGCGCCTGGCGCGGTACCGACGAGTCGGCGGCCGCGCACGGCCCGCACGAGTTTTACCCGCACTTTTGGCCGACTGCCGCCGACTGCCCCGGCTGGACCGAAGACGAAGCGTACGCGAAGGCCCTGGCTGACTGGCTGAGGGGATGCCCAGGCGGCACCCGCCTGGAAGCTCACCCGCGGTCCTGACGGCGGTATCGCGCCTCCTGGAGCCGGACGACCCGGGGAAAGCGACCACGTTGAGCACCAGCTCACGCAGCTGTTCGGCGTCCCGCTCGGGGCCGCGCCGCTGAAACCGGGCAAGTGGCGGCTGGTAACGGCCAACGGCACCGTGCTGGACAGGGCAGGCATCCCAACTCAGCAAAAGGCCGTCTTCCAGGTTCCGGCGTCAGCCAGCACCTACTGGTCACCAATGCGGTTCCCTACCTGTTCGACGGTGACATTCGCTTCGCTGGCCACAACGATTTGATTCTTAGCGTTTGCGCCAACCTCGTTACGACTGAGCGTGCCCCCGCCGCCTGCAGCTACGACTATTCCTTCGGCTCCGTTTTCGCGGATTTCGTTATTCGCAAGGATTGCCCGAGAACCGCGGTCAATAAAGAATCCCGCCAATCCGTTACTGTAGATGTGGTTGTGCAGGTACTTACGGCTGGAGTGATTGATTTACGGTAAATCCTCCAGACTGGCCCAGGAAAACTTCATCTCGCCGGAGCGTTGGAGTCGAACCACCTGATACATTCACATTAGAATAAGCGTTTCTGCTAATGTTATTCTCGTCAAATATTCCGCGTCCAGCACCATAGACATTTACGCCCTGCTCGCTGCTATTATAAATTTCGTTCCGCAGTAGGACCGGCTGGGAATCTCGGGTCACTGCTACGTTCGCGAATGTGCTGTCCGAGATAGTGTTGTCCTCAAATATTCCTCGTCCCGAATCTGTTACAAAAATACCGTATTGACCGGCATCCATGATCCGCGATCGCCGAATTGTCGGACGTCCACGACCGTACGCAGGTCGTGATCAGCTCGTCGCATCGAGTAGATCCGCGTCCCCGGCGGGCCTGTCAACTACGGTCGAGCCTGCGTTGCCGGACACTACGCGAGCTATTCGCCAACGCAACATCCTTCTGTCCCGCGCAACATCAGATTGCACAAGACAGAGTGGCACTGCACCAGCGTCCACAGACCTGGCATCTTTACCCGCGCCCCTTGACTAGAGGCTCGGATTGGGTCTATGAGAAAGAAGACGACAGCCATCGCGAGTGCACATGGTTTGGGCAGGAGCGATCCGCTGCCTTGCGCACTCGTCCTAGCCTTGGGGGGAACAGCATGCTGAGCTCAGGGATATTTGACCTAGCGCTAGGAATAATCTTCGTCTTCGGCGTCATCGCCGCGATCAGCTCAGTGGCCACCGAGCTGATCGCGCGTTTCCTAGGATTGCGCGGCGCATACCTGCTACTTGGCCTCCGCGAACTCGTTGATAGTAACGGCACGACCGTGGACCTCAGTGACGCCGCGGACGACTTTCGCAATCTGAGGACCCTAATGAACGGAGCGTCGGCACCTCCGCCTGCCGGAGCGGCGACCCGCGTCACTGCACCTGACGAGGCTGCACCGGACCAGGCACTGCACCGGACCAGCCTGCACCGGACCAGCCTGCACCGAAGTCGGCGACCGGCGCTCTGCTAGGTAGCCCCATCCTGCGAAATCAGGGAATGCCTGGCCAGATCACCACCCGGCCGCTAAAGCTGGACAGCGTGGGGGACGCCAAGAACAAGGCGGCGCCGCTGCCGAAAAGCACTGGCAGAGACACCTGGAGCCTGCGCAGAAGCCTGCCCTCTTACATCTCGGCCCGGTCATTCGCCGAGGCGGTCGTCGATCTGGTGGTACCCGACGCGGCCGGGCAGACCACGTTGAATACCATCGAGCACTACATCGGCCAGCTGCCGGATTCGATGTCCACATTGAGAAGCTCGCTGGATGCGCTGGCCGCGAACGCCGCTGGTGATATGACCCTGTTCCGGACCTCGGTCGAGCACTGGTACGACGACCATATGGCTCGCGTGTCAGGCTGGTACAAACGGCACGTCGCCACAATCACTTTGGTGGTGGGGGCGATCCTTGTCCTGTTGCTCAATATCAACGCGATTACAATTGGACGCGCCCTCTACAGTGACAGTACGATCCGGTCGGCGGTAAGCGCCGTGGCGGCCAAAGGCACCGACTGCCCCGCGAGCCCCGACCCTAGTTCCAGCGAGAGCCAGCTGACTTGCCTGGGAAATATGGAGACCCAGCTGACATCCGCGGCCCGCGCCGGCCTGCCGCTCGGCTGGGGAATCGTCTCGGACTGTGCTGGTCCGGACGCGAATTGCAATTGGTGGGACCAGCATGGGATCTTCAACCGCCACGGCGGCTCACCCTGGCAGTTCATTCTGGTTCTCCTTGGCTTCCTCATCACGATCGCGGCGATCGCTCCTGGTGCCCAGTTCTGGTTCGGCCTCCTGACCAAGCTCGGCAGCCTTCGAGCCAGCGGACCTCCCCCGTCCTCGTCCGCGAGCTAAAGTACGCGAAACGCGCTGAAAGAATAGCCTTCCAGCGGGCATCCCAAAGTCGAGGCCGCGACGGCTCGGAGGTGTCAGCTGGAGGCGTCGACTATCGGCCAGACGACTTGAGCATGCTGGATATCGCTGTGGGCGCCGCTGAACGGTGACTGATCGGCGCAGATGACCGCGTTGGAGTCGAGCAGGTAGAAGGTGCGTGGCTGGAAGTTGTACTTGGTTCCTTGCGCGGCGAGCGTGACTGTCGTGCCGACCGGTGACTGCTGGTAGCCGTCGTGGCCCATGGCCCCCCATTGATAGGTAAGGTCATCGGCGGATTCGGCGTCCTGGTGCGCGAGCATGCTGGCGGCGGGGTACCACCAGCCGCAAGCCCGGTCCGCGGCAGTGAAGGTGGCCAGCAGCGGGCCGTCAACGTTGCCGGCAAAATTCCACAGCGCACCCGGGCCGCTGACCAGGAAGTCGGGAACCGGATTCGCGAACGCGAAATGGGAAAACGCGCCCTGGATCAGGAGCAGCGTCTTGACCGGGCTGTTCGTGCCGGTCGCCGCGGGCGGCAGGCCGGAAAGCGAGTAGGCGACGAGCCGGGCGCCGAAGCTGTGCCCCATCAGGTGGACGCGGACCCCGGCATCGGCGGCGGCGAGCCTGCCGAGCATGGGCCCCAGGCCGTTGCGGCCGATGACACCGGCCCGGTTTTTCATTTCGTAGTAGGACATGCTGCGCAATACTTCTTCGGCGCCGTTCCACAGGCTGGTAAAGGGGTTCGGGAGGCCCTGCGCGCTGCTGCCCGGGGTCTTCGACATGGCGGCGGCGGTGCCGAACACGGCTGCTGTGTCACTGGTGATGGTGGCCTGCTGGCCGGCGTCCTCGGGCGCGAGCGAAGGAGAGGTGACCAGGCCGGACGCCAGTGAGTGGAACTGCTGCAGCTTGGCTGCGTCCTGCGGCTGCTGGTCCAGCAGCTGGCCGAGTGTTGCGACGTTCTGCTGCTGCTGTGGGAAGGCTGGCGCCAGAGCCGCGGCCAGTTGCTGGCCTGTCGACTTGACCGGCGGAGCCGTGGCCGGGTCGTCATCAGGGAACAGCAGTGACGGCCAGATGACGCCGACCGCGATGCTCGTGCCGAGCCTGCCGGGGATCATGCCGGCCAGCAGCGTGAACATCGCCTGGTACAAGGAGCGGGCCGAGTCGACGCCAGCGTTCCAGCCGTGCGACATCACGAAAACGTCGCGGATACCGCCGGCCTGGACAGCGGCAGGCAGCCCGCCGTCAGAGCCCAGCGTGCCGTCGGCATTGAAGTCAAGCTCGTAGTAGTTCAGCCCAGCGATCTGAGTGGCCATGTCGCCTTCTCCCGTGGCATGTGATCAAACGTTGGACAGGACGCGCATCAGGTCAACCAGCCCGGCGCCCTGGAAGAACTCGTGCCGGCCCAACGACGTCGCATTGCTCATGAACAGCTGTTTGACGACGTCAGGCTGGCCGATGTATTCGTCTCTCACCGACAAGAAGGCCGCGATCGCACCAGACACGTGCGGCGCGGCCATAGAGGTACCGCTGTCCTCCACGTAGCGTGCAACATGCGGGTCATTGCTCTCCAGCGGGCCGATGCCGGCGGCGAGCGCGCCGGTAGCCGCCGACGTGATGTGCTCTCCCGGCGCGACCAGATCAGGCTTCAGCCTCCCGTCCAGCGTCGGGCCCTTAGAGGAGGTATAGGTCACGCCGTAGGTGTGCGGCTGGTAGCGATGCGTCGAGCCGACCGTAATGGCGCGGATGGAATTGCCGGGGTCCGTAATCGTGGAAAGCCTGCCATGGACATCGCTGCTACCACCAGCGGTAGTTCCGCCGGCGCCGCTGTTGCCGGCCGAGACGACCGCCACCACCCCCGTGCCAACAAGCTGGTCCAGCTCCCGGCACAGCGGGCTCTGCCCGGCGGCGAACTCATCGGGGAACCAGTCGCAGCCGAGGGACAAGTTCACGCCGTGGATCAGAAGCTGGCGGCCGTCGGCGTTGAATTCCCTGATCTGGGCGAGCGCGGCGATGACCGCGCTCGACACCGTGTCTCCATTGGCGTTGAGAACCTTGAGGCTGACCAGGCGGGCCTTCGGTGCCATCCCGCTCAGGGTCCGACCGGGCTCAACAGTCCGTTTCACCCACGATGGCAAATCACCGCTGGAAGGCTGGTTCGCGGCGATGAGAATCGCGGCCTGGTCTGCGGGCGCGGCGCCGGCGATGATGCCGGCTACGTGCGTACCATGCCCGACAGGGTCGGTCAGGGCGGGCGCTGGGTCGTCGGTCACCACGCCATCCGCCGTGAGCAGGCCGGTGAAGTCGCGGTGCAGGCGCGACACGGCCGGATCGGTAACAATGCCCCCGGCGAAGTGAGGATGATCCTTGTCGATGCCGGAGTCAATAACCGCCCAGACAATACCCTGCCCTGATGTCGCATAGCTGCGGGTCGCGGCGTCAGCTTTGATAGTGGTAACCGAACGGTCTATATGGGCCTGCATGCGATAGTCGGGCCAAATCCGGTAGATGGTACGGCCAGGCAGCGAGGAGCCCGCCCGAGGAGCCGTATCCCGATCGGCTAGCGTGCCGATCTCATCTTCGGTGAGCAGGCACCGCATGTAATGCGCGGAAATGGGCCGGGGCTCGGGCGGCTGCTCGGATTGATTCCCGAAGGAGGCATCGAAAACGTCCGTGAATTGCCTGCGGATCTCGTCCGCGCTAGCACCGGTCGACAGATTGAGCTCAACGAGAACTGCCTGCCGATCGCCGATACTGTAGGTGAGCCTGGCCCGTATCGCCTCGTCTACTCCTGAACCACTGCTCAGCAGCGGGCTCACCAGGGACCGCTGAATGAGCGGCTTACCCGGGCCAGTAGCTACCCCGGAGTCAGCAGGAGCCCCAGGGGCGCTGCCGGGAACCGCGGCTGAGCCGGAATCGGCGCCGCCAGGACTCCCCTGGGCGGAGCCTGCCGGCTCCGCTGGCCCAGCTGTCACGATAGCTCCAGTCCCGGAAGCTCAGTGGTCATGCGACGTACGATCATTGTCCCTCCGCATTGTTCTGTCTGGCCCTTCGGACACCCAGAGCCGGCCCTGGACGACCAGGACCGCGCAGTCGGCCGTGCGAGGAGAACGGGGAACCAGGGCAGCCGGCATCGCCGATCCAATGGCCGCGGGGTACCGCTACCACTCCATGGGCTCGGCGAAACGGAACATGTGCCACCACCCCTACTCCGATTCCCTCGCCTCACCGTCGACCGTACCATTCGGTTAACCTAGAGTTAGCAATATACGGACCGGCAAGACCCGACGCGCAGTTGCCGCTTGAGGCTCTCGGGGCATGATCCATTTTCTCCGTGCAGAGTATAGTTCGGGCGCGCGAGCAGGTAAATGGCACAGACCAGCAATTGCCGCGCGTCATCGAGCCAGGCATCGTTCGGCATGGCAGGCGCTGCATAAGGAATACGGGGACCTGATGGCAACGCGGTCCGTGAGTAAGCACGCCAGCCGGTGGATAGATATCGGCCCGCTCAACGCACCCAAGTCGGCCATGTGAGCGAGGCTGGGATGTTGGCTCGCGACGGGTCGGGGAGCGTCGACCTCAGAGTGCACGGGCTGGGCCTGCCAGACATGCGACCCTGCGGGATCTGGCGTCCTGATGCGGCTTGCTGGCGCACTGGAGAGGACCGATCAGCCGCGGCTATTACGCTGCGGTGCCAGTGTGCTGGTGAAGCGGGGGCGGGCGTCGGTCTTCCCGTTCCGGGCCGGATGGGTGAAGTTGGAGGCCCTCATGTCAACGCGCGCGCAGGAGATCCGTGCCGGGCTGGCCTGGTTGCATGCGGCCGATCCGGTACTGGCCCAGGTGATCGACGAAAGTCCGGATTTCGACCCCGGCGTCTGGATACGGAGGCTGCCTGCGATGGGCCTGTTCGGCGCTTTGGTTTTCCAGATCATCGGCCAGCAGATCTCGGTGATCGCGGCGACCGCGATTTTCGCGCGCCTCACCGGGCGGTTCGGCGGCCGGGTACCGGATGCTGGCGAGCTCGCGGCTGTCGACCAGGGGACACTGCATAGTCTGGGGCTGTCCCGGCGCAAGGCCGCTACCGTCCTGGATCTGGCGCAGCGTTTCAGCGATGGGCGCCTTTCCGAAGCCGAGCTGCGTGAGCTGCCTGATCAAGAGGTAATCAGGCAGCTCACTGACATCAAGGGAATCGGCGCGTGGACCGTGCAGGGCGCCCTTCTCATCGCGCTGCAGCGACCCGACGTCATCCGCCCGGATGACCTAGCCCTGCGCCGCGCGATTCAGGCGCGCTACGGCCTCGATCACCTCCCGGACCCTGGTCAGGTGGCCGACCTTGCCCAGCGCTGGAGGCCGTACCGGAGCCTCGCCTCCAGCCTGCTGCTGGCCGCCGCGAAACCGGCCTGATCCAGCACGGTCAGGACTGGATGAACGCCAGCAGGTCGGGGTTGAGCGTGTCGGCGTGCGTGGTCAGCATCCCGTGCGGGAAGCCCGGGTACGTCTTCAGCGTGCCGTTCTGCACCAGCTTGACCGCCCGAGGACCCGACGTGTCGTGGGGGACGACCTGGTCGCCGTCACCGTTCATGGCCAGGACCGGCACGCTGATCTTCTTCAGGTCCTCGCTGTAGTCCTGGCGGATGAACTCGGAGACACACTCGTACTGCCCCTTTGCGCCTCCCATCATGCCCTGACGCCACCAGTTCGCGATGACCGCCTCCGACGCCGCCACGCCAGGCTGGTCGAAATTGTAGAACGGCCCGGAAGCCACGGCTCGGTAGAACTCCGAGCGGTTCGCCGCCAGCCCGGCCTGCAGGCCCTCGAAGACGGCCCGCGGCGCGCCGGCTGGATTGGCGTCGGTCTGCAGGACCGACGGGGTCACGGCGCTGACCAGCACCACCTTCGCCACGCGAGACTCGCCGTGGCGGCCGACGTAGCGTGCCACCTCGCCGCCGCCCGCGGAGTGCCCGATGTGGACGGCGTCATGCAGGTCAAGGTGCTGGACCAGGTCGGCAAGGTCGTCGGCGTAGTGGTCCATGTCATTGCCCTCGCTGACCTGCGCGGAGCGGCCGTGCCCGCGCCGGTCATGGGCGATCACCCGGTAGCCGTGGTGCAGGAAGAACAGCATCTGGGCGTCCCAGTCGTCAGACGACAGGGGCCATCCGTGGCTGAAAACGATCGGCTGGCCAGAGCCCCAGTCCTTGAAGAAAATCTGAGTTCCGTCTCGGGTCGTGAACTCTGCCATGATTGGCCTCGCTGTTCGGGTAGGTAGCTCTGCTGGCTAGAGTCAGACTCTAGCAGTCAGAGCTACTGCCTAACAAGGAAAGGCGGCTCTACTGGCTAGCATGTCGTCATGGACACAGCACCCGACCGGCCACGTCGCGAAGAATATGCCGACCAGACCCGCGCAGCGGTAATCGCCGCGGCCCGTCGGCTGTTCGCCGAGAACGGCTTCTTCCAGACCAAGGTCGAACAGATCGCCAAACTGAGCCGGGTGTCCCCAGCGACGGTGTACGCGCAGTGTGGCGGCAAGCAAGGCTTGCTGCGATCGCTTATGGACAGCTGGACGCAGTCTCCGGCGGTCGTCGAATCCCACCAGGAGTCACTCGCCGCCGCCGACCCCGTCCTGGTGATGCACACGCTGAGCGCCGCCTACCTCCAGATCACCAAACAGTGGGGCGACGTTATCCGGATGGTGATCGACGTCGCGCCGCACGACGACGAGTCCGCCGCAGTGCTCGCCACCGCCCGGAGGCGGCACAACCGCAATCTCACGGAAATCTGCCGTCACCTCGAGGGCATCGGCGCCTTGCGCGACGACGTCGACGCACGGCTAGCCAGCCGGATCATCACCTACTACTACGGCATCGACGGCCTGCTCCGAGCCCGCGACGTGTTCGGCTGGTCGCTGGAGCGCTCGAACGAGTGGCTGCTGGCTTACGCCTCCGCCGCGGTTCTGCGGCCACCGGCATCAGCGACTGCGGGTGCCGGTGCCTGAGCCGCTCGAGCTGGCTCCGGCCGGAGGGCTGCTGGCGGGGTGGATGGCCTTCGCGGCGGTCTGCCGTAGCACGGCTTTGCGGATCTCGGCGGCGACCACGATCGACAGGGCGGTGGCGGTGCAGATCAGCCACTGCTGGACGTCGAGCTGGACGGTCTTCATCACGGTCTGGAAGATGCTCAGGACGGTGGACAGGATCAGCAAGACGAAGGACCCGATGGTGGTGATGACGAACGTCTTGTCGGAGAAGGTGTCGAGGGAGAACGCGGAGTCCCGCTGGTCTTTGGACTCGATTGAGAAGAACAGGATGAACAGCGCGAACGTGACCATGCCCATGGTCCGGGCGACCGCGAGCCCGTGCGCCTGGTCCGCCCCGCTGATGACGCTGAGAGTGCCGACCGCCATCAGCAGGCCGGCGAAGGCGAGCCAGACGATGAGCGCGCGGGTCAGGATGGGCCGGGTGGGCGGCAGCGGCGGGCGTTCCATCAGCCCGGCGGCAGGTTTGCTATAGCCGAGCCCAACCGACTGGATGGACAGCATGGTGAAGCTCACCCACAACGTCTGCAGCGGGAGCAGTGGAATGCCCTGGGCGATGTTGAAGATGGCGGCGCCGAGGAAGGTGATGATATAGCCGAACAGGCCGCCGATCTGGAACCGGACGTACCGGGCGAGGTTGTCATACAGCCCGCGGCCCAGTTCGACGGCCCTGACGATGGTGGAGAAGTTGTCATCAGTCAGGATCATCACCGCGGCTTCCTTGGTCACCTCGGTGCCGGTGATGCCCATCGCGATGCCGATGTCGGCCTTCTTCACCGCGGGCGCGTCGTTGACGCCGTCCCCGGTCATGGCGACGATCTGGCCTTTCATCCTGAGGACGTCGACCAGGCGGACCTTGTGCTCGGGGGTGACGCGGGCGATCACCCCGATGCCATCGACCTTGGCCAGTGCCTCCTCGTCGCTCATGGCGCCGAACTCGGCGCCGGTAAGCACGGCGCCGTCGATGCCGAGCTGGCCGGCAACCGCGGCCGCGGTGACCGCGTAGTCGCCGGTGATCATCCGGGTCCTGATCCCGGCCGCCTTGGCCGCGGCGATGGATGCCTTGGCGGTGGGACGGGGCGGGTCGACGATGCCGACCAGGGCGAGCAGCTCCAGCCCGGTGACCAGCGAGAGCAGGTCGGCGCCGGGGTCCAAGGCCGTCTGGTCGACGTCCTTGCGTGCGATAGCGATCACCCGCAGGCCCTGCTGGCCCAGCCGCTGGTTCTCGGCCAGGTACCGCTGCCGGAATCCGCCGTCAGCCGGCGCCGCGCCCGCGTCGGCGTCGGCGACCGTGGCGGCCCGGGGCAGCAGCTGGTCCGGCGCGCCCTTGACGAAGCACCGGATCACCTCTTCGCCGGAGGCGCCGGTCATCTTGTGGAACGTGGCCATCAGCTTGTAGGCCGCGTCAAACGGCAGCTCGGCGATCCGCGGGTACCGTTCCCTGGTGGAGACCGCGTCGATGCCGCCCTTGGCGGCCAGCACGACCAGCGCGCCCTCGGTCGGGTCGCCGATCAGCTCGCCGTCCCTGACCACCGCATCCGAGGCCAGCACCATCGGCACCAGGAACTCATCCAGCGGAATGTCGGCCTGCCCGCCAACCCGGGTAATCCGGCCGGCGGTCGAGTAGCCCTTCCCCTCGATCGCGTACCGGCGGCCGGCGGCCGTCATCTGGACCGCGGTCATCTGGTTCAGCGTCAGCGTGCCGGTCTTGTCCGAGTTGATCGCCGAGGTAGAGCCGAGCGTCTGGGTCGATGACAGCCGTTTCATGATCGCGCCGGCCTTGGCGAGCTGCTGCGTCCCCCAGGCCAGGATGGTCGTGACCACCGTGGGCAGCCCGACCGGGATCGCGGCAATGGCGAAAGCGACGGCGGCGTTGAACACGGCGATGAATGTCTCGCCCCGGGACAGGTTCAGCGCCATCGACACGACCAGCGCGATGCCCGCGATCACCAGGATCTGCCCCGTCAGCTGGTCCAGTTGGCGGGTAAGCGGGGTCTTGACCGCCTGCTCTTCGGCCAGCATCCCGGAAATGTGGCCGACCTCGGTGGCCATCCCGGTCGCGGTGATGACGAACTCGCCCGCTCCGCGGGTGACGCTGGTGTTCATGTACACCATGTCGGTCCGGTCGCCAAGCGGCGTGCCGGCGCCCGCCACAGGCTCAGTGCCTTTGGCGACGGGCAGGCTCTCCCCGGTCAGCGCGGACTCATCGACCTCCAGCGTGGCCGCCGTCAGCAGCCGCCCGTCCGCGGGCACGATATCGCCCGCCTCGATCGCGACGATGTCACCGGGAACCAGCTGCCCGGCCGGGATCTCCGCCAGCCGGCCGTCCCGCCTCACCCTGGCCTTGATGATCACCATCTTCCGCAGGGCGGAGACGGCCGCAGTGGCCTTCCCCTCCTGATGCAGGCCCTCGACCGCGTTGAAGAGCGTCAGCAAGATCAGCAAGATGCCCGTGCCAAGCTGCTTGAGCGGATAGAGGCTGCCGATACCCGCCGCGAGCAGCACAAGCTGCATCGGGTCACGGTACTGGCGCAGGAACGCGTGCCACCGGGGCTCACCTCGGCCGGCGGCGAACTCGTTCGGGCCGAACCGCTGGGCCCGAGCGGCCGCCTCGGCCGAGCTAAGACCACCCTGCCCGTCCACCCCTTCGGAGTGCAGGACCTGATCGGCGCTGAGTGTGTGCCACGCGACCTCGCCGACCGCTGGCGGCCGTCCCGATCTCGGTGTATCCGGCACTCCCGAAGTCATGTGGTGCCCTCCGCCTACTCGGCTGGACGGTACGGTACCGGCGCGAAGCTAGGCCCGGTCGCCCCGTCCGGAATGCGGCGCAAGCGGACCGGGGTCGGCGAGATGATCTCGCGCATCACCAGCTCAGCACGATCGAAGCTCACGCTGCCGCTGAAAGGGTCATAATCCGGCGCCATAGAGGCCCTCCCCTCGGGGTTCCGTCAAGTATCGATCAAGCCGCCGTGACGTCCCCAGTGATCTGGCCGGTACCGCACAGGACGCCTCAACCTGTGCTGCAAAGCCTCGCACTCGATCATCGCCTCGGTAAATACATATCGGCGGGTACGCGTGCTCTCACGAGAGGCGGCCGCGCCCCGTGTCTGCAGGCGCTCCCACCGCCTGAGACGCGCCTGGGCTGACGGCGCTTTGCGTCGGCGACAGTACAGGCGAGGCGGCGGACGGGCGCTCCGCGAGCATCTCAGTGATCCCGACACGCTGATGATGCCGCATCTGCTGTTCCTGGCCTGGGGCCGATACGGCTTCGGCCAGCTGAAGTCCTGGGCGACGGTCAGTACGAAGTGTCAAGCGGCGCCGGGGGCGAAGGGGTCTTCGATCAGCTCGTCGGTCACGCCACCGTCGGCTTGCGCAGTGTCAAGTCGAGATAGAACGGCGACGACACCCACTCATATCCGCCATCTTTCGCGGCCCGGATCTGTTGCACCAGGTCATCGATCCGGCCTGCCGCGATGCCCGATTGGACGGCGCGTTCTGTGGCCGCCGCGAGAGTGGATGCGTGTATCTCAAACGCCAGCTCCGGGTCGGCGGTCTCGAAGCAGCCGCTCATCCCGGCGACCTCAAAGCCTGCCTCGCGCGCGGACCGCGGCAGGTTCCCGACCGTCCCGGGCGGTACCCCAGCCCGGTCCAGCAACTCGTAGATAAGGTTCCAGTAGCCGGTGAGGGCCTCCAGGTGCGGGTGCGACTGCGGGGGCGGGATGCGCAGCGCCTCTTGCGCGACAAGCCAGCCGCCGGGACGAAGGAAACCGGCAATGCGGCGCAGGGTCAGTACCGGGTCGGCCTGGTGCATCATGAAAAGCCGCGTATAGGCCAGATCGAACGGGCCGCCCAGCGCTGCGGGATCCAGTTCGTGGAGGTCGCCCGCAACCACCTCCACGTTATCCAGCTCAAGGGCCGAGGCCACCGCCCGTGCCCGCTGGACCGCCGCCGGGTTGAAATCGACGCCGACGATTCGCCCGCCCGGCCCGGCCATCTCTGCCATGACCGCAAGGCCGCCGATGGGGCCGCAACCGCAGTCGATCGCCGTCCACCCTTGCTGCATCCCGATCCGGCGGAACGCCGCGCGGGCCATCTCCGCGCTGACCTCAGCGATGCTCAAAAGCCGCCGGAGGTCTTCATCGCTGCCGTCGAGGATGTAACGCCTGACCCGCTCCGCTACTGCTTCAGCCATGGCACCCCGTCCCTCCAACTATGACCGGTGTCCAGTCCCCGAAGTACGGAGGAGATCCCGACAGCCGGTAATACACTCGCGCCCGCGAAGTCACCGGATCCTGCCAGTCCTCGGCCGGCGCCCGCCCCCGGGACATCCTGGCCTGTCGCAGCCCTGCCCGGGCAAGGTCCGTGGCAGGTAGTTTGTGCAGCGCCGCCGAGTGGTCTACCGTTCCGGGGTGGCTGCGGACGTCGAGCTGATCGGGGCGGTGCGTGCCGCGCTCCGCGGGGCTGCGCAGCCGGAACTGGCTCCGCCTATGCAGGCATACATGAAGTCAGCCACCCCGTTCCTCGGCGTCCGGGTGCCTATGATGCGAACGCTCACCCGGGCAGAGGCGAAGCTGCGGCCGTTCACCACCTCAGCGGACCTCATTGACACGGTCCTGCGGCTATGGCAGGAGGCGGGCTATCGCGAGGAGCGGTACGCCGCAATCGCGTTGCTCGACACACCTGCGGCGCGGCGGCTGCGGGAGCCAGCCGTCCTCCAGACACTGCGGCAACTGATCGTCACGGGCGCGTGGTGGGACTATGTGGACGAGCTAGCGCACCGGGTCGGTGACCTGCTGCTCAGCTGGCCGGCCGAGGTCCGCCCGGCATTGCTGACATGGACCCGCAGCGACGACCGGTGGCTGCGGCGGGCCTCGATCATCTGCCAGCTCGGGAGGCGTGACCGGGCCGACGTAGAGGTGCTCACGGTCGCGATCGAGTCAGCCATAGGCGACAGCGACTTCTTCCTCCGCAAAGCGATCGGATGGGCGCTGCGGGACTACGCGCGAACCGACCCGGCATGGGTGCGATCCTTCGCCGAAACCCACGAACTGAGCCCGTTGTCACGGCGCGAGGCGCTGAAACACTTGTCGTGAGCACCTCACCGGTGGACACGTAAGCCAAAGATCGGCTACGCGGTGTGAGAACAGTAATAAATGACCACGCCCACAGCCATTGGGCAGAACGCCGGGACGTGCAGGTAGCCGGCGTCTTTGATAGCCGCGATGACGGGGGCGCGGATGGTGACCAGGTTCGCGGGCCCTGGCTGGGTCACTGGTGACGCGTGTCACACGACAGTGCTACCTGGCGAGTTACTATTGAGGTCACCCGGCTACATATCCCGAGGAGTGCCACGATGTCACGATATCTAGCCCCTCGCCGAGTAACTCCCCGGGCCCCCGCGACCATCCCTGCGCCCCGGATGCTGCGCCGCCGGGCGCTACCGCCGCCGCCATTGCCGACGGCCTCGGATGCTGTGCTCTCCGACATCGGCAAGACCGCGGAAGCGGAGCGCCTCCGCAGTGCCGCCGCATGACGACCACGATGCAGTACCGCCAGGCCATGGTGGACAACTGCTCCTGGGCCGTAAGCGATAAGGCGCACTGGAACTACGCCGAGGTCCGGCCGATCCCCCGGCTTCCGGCTCGCACGAGCAGTAGCATCACCACCGACTGCTCCGGCTTCGTCACCATGATGGCCGAGTGGAGCAAGATGCCCGACCCCAACGGCCTGAATTACAATGGCAGCGGATACACGGGCACCATGCTCTCGCACCTGCCGCATATCCCGTTCAACGAGACCTGGCGCGGGGACCTCTGTGTATTCGGCGGGGGAACGGGAACCCACGTCGTGGTACTCGCCATCGGCGGCGTGCGGGAAGCTGACCCTATGGTCTATTCGCACGGCTTCCAGGGCGGCCCTATTACCCTGCGGCTCAGTCAGGAGAAGCGGTACCATTCCGGCGAGCCGACGACGTTCCTGAGAATCATCCCGAACGGCTGAACACCTAACGGCCCGGACCTCTTTGGTGCACAAAGAATCCTCGCGCGGTTCGCTCGGGTGCGGGGTCCGGCTGCGGAGGCAAGGTCCTCGCGATGAGTTCGCAGGACGCGTACCGTCCTATCGTTATGGCGTACGCACCGGTGAACGGCCTGCAGTTCTACTACGAGATCCACGGCAGCGGAAACCCGCTCGTGCTGCTGCACGGTGGCCTGCTGACCATCGACCTCAATTTCGGGCCGTTGCTCCAGCCTCTCGCGGCGAGCAGGCAGGTGATCGCCGTCGAGCTCCAGGGCCACGGGCACACCGCCGACACCGGCCGCCCGATGACGATCCAGGCACTGGCCGATGACGTCGTCGCGCTGCTTGACCATCTGGGGATCGCCGAGGCCGATCTGTTCGGCTTCAGCCTCGGCGGTCTGGTCGCGTACGCGGTCGCGCTCGGTACGCCCACCCGGGTCGGCAAACTGATCGTCGCCTCGGCGGACGCCCACCGCCCGCCGGGCCGGGAGAGCGCGCCACTCGACGAGGACCGCATGCCGACGTCGGCCGACTTCCAGGCGATGCGCGACGCCTACCGGGCGGTCGCGCCCGACCCCGCGCACTTCGAGGAGTTCGCGGCCAAGACCTCGGCACTGGTGCACCAGTTCCCGGGATGGACCGACGAGCTGCGGTCACTGCAGGTTCCCACCCTGCTGATCTTCGGTGACCGCGACTTCTCGCCATTGCCCGACGTGGTGGAGCTGTTCGGACTCCTGCCGAACGCGCAACTGGCCGTGCTCCCCGGGACCACGCACGTCGGCCTGACACGGCGGCCCGGCGAAGTGCTCGCGGCGATCACGCCGTTCCTCGACGCGTGCTAAGCGGCGGATACTCGCGCACAGTGCGCGGACGACAGTCGATCACCTAGCGTCATCCGCCCCATGGGCGACGCCGCCTGGGTGCCGACCGTGTCCCTGCGGGACGAGCAGCCCGCGGTTGTCGTTCAGGTTCTGCCGGATGGGGCTGAGCGTCCGCCGCCATCCGCCCCAGCCTCTCCAAAGGCGTAAGGTCAGCTGGTGGCCGCGCCGTAACGGCGACGCCGTCGCGCGTACTCGGCGACGGCGTCCCACAGGTCACGGCGGTCGACGTCTGGCCAGAGGCTGGTCGTGAAGAACAGTTCGGCGTACGTGGAGTGCCAGGGGAGGAAGTTGGACGTGCGCTGCTCGGCCCCGGTCCGCCACAGCAGGTCCACGTCGGGGAGGTCGGGCAGCGGGAGGCGGCGCGCGAACTCGCCCTCGGTGATCTGTTCGGGGTCGAGGTCGCCCGCCAGGACGCTGCGCGCGACTGCGGCGGCGCCGTGCAGGATCTCGGCGCGGCCGCCATAGTTCACGCACAGGGTGAGGGTCAGGGTGTGCTGATCCCGGCTGGCGGTTTCGTTGCGCCGCAAGGTCTGCACAAGCTCCCCCGGCAGCCGGTCAGGATACCCCAGCCAGCGGAGCCGGACGCCGTGGTCGAGGTAGGCGGCCGAGCGCAGTTCCTCGTCGAGCATCGCGAACAGTCGGGTGACCTCGCCGGCGTCCCGCTTCCAGTTCTCGGTCGAGAAGGCGTACAGGGTGAGGTGGGACAGCCCGATCTCCAGGGCGCCGTGGACAACGTCGTGCACGGCCTCGATACCGGCGCGGTGGCCCTCGGGACGAGGCAGGCCGCGCTCCTGGGCCCAGCGGCCGTTGCCGTCCATGATGATCGCGACGTGCCGCGGTATCCGGTCGGCGGCGATCTGGGGGGCCCGGACGCCGTCCGCGCGCAGCCGCGGGGGGAGGACCTCGCCTCCCGGCGGACCGGCGGGTCCGGGCGGGGCCGGCAGGGGCCGGGCCGGCAGGGGCCGGACCGCAGGTGGCCCGCTGAGCGTCGTCAGCTTCCAGGCCAGGGCGACCCTGATCCGGGCAGGCGCGAAGAGCCGCCACCGGGTGATCCGCCCAGGCTCGGGTGAGGCGTACAGCAGGCCGGGCCCGGCTGCGGCGATCGCGTCGAGCCGGGCCAGGAACATGCGGCTCGTGGTCGCGAACAGGATGGCCGGCCCCGGGTGCCAGCCAACGCCGAGGCTGGGCTGGTCCACCCAGCGCCGAGCCATGCTGACCAAATGGGCCAGTACGCCTTGCACCGGCATCGTCCACCGCCGCTGGGGCAGGTCCTCGGCGGCGCCGGGAAAGCGGTCGAGGACTTCGGCGGGGATGGTGAGTCGCCGCTCGCCGAGGTCCTCGGGCAGGTCGGCCAGATCGTCGATCAACTGGACGCCGTCGAGGAACCGGGAGATCGCCTCGCCGTGCCGCAGCGCGAACGACATGTCCACGCCGGCCCGGTCAAGCAGGACCAGGATCTGCCGGGCCCACGCGCTGTCCATCCCTCGCGTCCTCGCCCGCCAGTCGTCCCAGGTGACGAGGGGGGCGGGATGCACGTCATCAGCAAGAACCTGGAACGAGGCCCGCAGGTCAGCCACGTCGAGTCCCCACCGAACGATGGTGTCGACCAGGGCACGACGGACCATGTCGGTGCTGGTCCCGGTGGCCAGCTCGGCGTCGAGGGCGCTCACCCACGCCTGCAGCTCGACGGCGCGCTCCGCCGGGTGCCTCGTGCCGGAGTCGACGATGTCGTCCACCGCCGCCAGCGCCGCCCACAGCGCCCAGCAACCAGGCCACAGCATCCGCGGCATCAGAGCCGTCAAGGCGTAGATCGCCGGATCACGTTCACGTACCGTGCGCCGGCACCAGCGGTACGCGTCCCCCAGTCCCGGCCGGCCCGCGCTGTCTCTTCGACCATCGTCCCCGCGGAGGGACGGCGCCGCCCAAGGCGACAACCGACGTCCAGCGATCATCATGCTCTAGTATCCCGGCAGTTAGACGGAACGTGAAGGACTGCCGCGCCAGGGGACCAGTATCACAATCGTCGCCAGCCAGAGGGTATCGGTAGCTATGTGCCGTTCCCCGCCCGTTGAGACGGGCTCGGCCGGCCGTAGTGCGGCCGATACGGAGCGTGGCTTGCGGCCTGGCCGCGTCCCGCCGAGCCGGTTCTTTATCCGGACTGGTCAGACGCCTGCTCGGGCAGGGCGTCGGCGTTCTCGATGGGGATCCGGGTGCCTTCTGGCCTGACCTCGCGGAGCGGGACGCTGACCTCGAGGACTCCCTTGTCGTACCGGGCGGTGACGTCCGTGACGTCGACCGTGGCCGGGAGCCTGACCTCGCGAGCCAGCGATCCGTAGCGGAACTCCGAGTGATACAGCTCGTTGTCCTGCTGGCGGCGCTCGGCGCGGATGGTAAGGATCCGGCCCGCTACGGTGACCTCGATGTCGTTCTCCGGATCCAGGCCGGGCAGTTCGGCCCGGACCACATAGCGGTCGTCCTGGATCGCTTCCTCGAGCCGGAACACCTGGCCCGTCAGGAACAGCGGCGGTCCTGTCCACGGGGACTCCAGCCAGTCGGCGAGGTCCGGGAACACGGCGCGGAACCTCGCGGGCGCCTGAAGGCGCGGCAGCTTAGCCATCATGTCCCTCCACTGCACGGACGACCATGGTATCTGTTCTGGCCCAGCTGGCCGCGCAGGCTGAGCCGGCTGTGCCGTCCTTTCCCGCGGCTCCGCCCGAGCTGGCGACACGGACCCGGCCTGCTCCTGCGGCCCGGCTGGCGGCGTAGTTCCGGCCTGGCCGTTGGCGGTGGCTGGCGGCGGGGATCCAGCCTGCGCAGCTGACCGGGCACAGGCTGGCTGGGGCGGCGGCGAGGGCTTAGCCGTATCCGCATATCCGGGCATCCACCGGAGCACTTCAGCGCGGAAGGGCACTTCGCATTCGAGCTGGCAGAGCACGCCCAGGCCAGCTGCCAGTACCCGGTGGATGAGCATGTAGGAGGGCGGCAGGTTGAGCCGCCGCAGAACGCTGGATGAACGCAAAGCTGACGTCTGCATGGCCTGGGTATGCAGCCATTCGCGGCTGAACCTGAACGACTCCGCCCTCGACGGCTCGGCGAGCGGCACCAGGAAGGCGTGCAGCGCGGCCAGGTCAATGCTGACGCCGTCCCGGAGATAGCCATGCGACCGGAATTCCTCTTCAAGCTTGGCCAGGTCGCCGCCTTCGTGCATGAGCCGCAGCACCCTGCCGAAGATGGGCGGGAAGCCGCCCGGCAGCCGGGCAACGGCGCCGAAGTCGAGCACGCCGAGCCGCCCGTCGGCGAGCAGCCGGAAGTTGCCCGGGTGCGGATCGGCGTGCAGGAGCCTGACCCGCGCAGGACCTGAGAACAGGAAACGGATCATCATGATGCCCGCCCGGTTCCGCTGAGCGGCCGTGCCGCTCGCGATGATCGTGGCCAGCGGGATGCCGTCAAGCCATTCGCTGATGAGCACGTGGTCGCTGACGCAGACCACACGCGGGACGCACGCGTCCGGGTCGCCGGCGTAGGCGGCGGCGAAGGCGTCTTGGGCGGCAGCTTCCAGCCGGTAATCGAGTTCCTCGGCCACCCGCTCCCGCAGCTCGGCGAGCAGCGGCTTGGCGTCCAGGCCAGGCATGAGCGCGCTGAAAAGCCGGGCGCAGCGGCTCAGCTGGTTGAAATCGCTGATCAGCGCCTTGCCCGCGCCTGGGTACTGGATCTTGACGGCAACCTGGCGCCCGTCGTGCCAGACGGCTCGGTGTACCTGGCCGATGGAGGCGGCGGCCGCCGGCTGGTCGTCAAACTCGGCGAAGCTGGCCCGCCACTGCTCGCCCATGTCGCATGCGAGCACCTTGTGAATACTCCGGGCAGGCAACGGCGGCGCGGATTCCTGCAGCCTGGTCAGGGTGGCCCGGTACGGTTCGGCGATTTCCGGGGGCAGCGCGGCCTCGAATACCGACACCGCCTGCCCGAGCTTCATCGCGCCGCCCTTGAGCTCGCCAAGGACCCTGAAGACCTGATCTGCTGTCCGCTGCTGGATTTCCTGGGTCACCAGCTCAGCTGGCCGGCCGCCCAGGCGCTTGCCGGTGCCCAGCGCGGTCCGGCCTGCGAACCCGACCGGCAACCTAGCCAGCCTGGCCGTGCGGGTGACCCCATGGCGGGGCAGATCGTTCATGATCCCATTCTCCGCTACGCGGCCATCATGCATCACAGTGACCGCATGCACCGCAGTAACCGCCAGTTACACCGGACCCGCCGCGTGGCGCGCCGCAACCGGGCGGCACGCCACATCCGCCGGCCCGGCCTGCTCAGCGGCGCCTGGGCAGGCTGACCGTGGCGGTACCGGGCATCAGCACCTGCGCCTCGCCTTTCTCCTCCCGGATTTCGAGGTCAACTAGTCCACGGCCGCCGTCCTCACGCTTTCCGGTAACCGTGCCAGCGAAGCTCAGTTCGTCTCCGGCAAAGGCGCTGGCACGGTTCTGGAAGGAGAAGCTGACCAGGCGGCCGTCAGGCCCGGCCCAGTCGGTGACCGCGCGGGCCAGGAGTGAGGCCTGCAAGGGTCCGTGCACCAAGGTGTTCGGGTAGCCCTCTACCTCGGTGGCCCAGGCCTTGTCGTAATGGATCCGGTGCCCGTTGTACGTTGCCGCGCTATAGAAGAACATCTGCGTCTGGTCGACGATGAGCGTCAGGACCGGGATCGGGTCACCGACGTTCACGTCCTCGAAGTACGTCTGATCTGCCATGTCGTTCCTCTGTCAGGGCCGCGCGATGGTGGAGGTCACCGCTTCGGCGACGATCGTGCCGTCCTGGCGGATGTAGGTCGTGCGCATGGTCACCAGCACGAACGGACCGGACCGGCCGTGTTTCTCCTCGATGTTCTCGAAGACCCGGACCGAGGTCAGCGTGTCGCCGTCGTAGACGGGCTCGTGGAACTGGATGCTCTCGCCGCCGCCCATGATCCTCGGGCACTTCGGCAGGGATACGTCACCCGGACCGCGCCCGGCGATGCCGTCCGGGCGGAGCGTGTCCAGGTCAGCGACGCCCGCCGTGACGCTGCCGATGTACATGGGCGGCATCACGACATCCCGGTAGCCATGCGCGCGGGCGAAGTCAGCGTCGAAGTACAGCGGGTTCCGGTCCTTCACCGACGCCGCCCAGCGCTGGAAATCCTGCTTCACCACCTGGCCCTGGGCGCGGCCGATCTCGCTGCCGACCCGGGATCTGGCCTCCTCGGGTATGAGGGACCCATCCTCCGCCATACGTGCGCTCCTTCGATCCTCGTGGTACCCAGAGCCGGGCCAACAGCTACCGAGCGGGGTTCACCGGTCAGCAGGAGGACAGGCCCGGCCCTCGGGCCCCGCCGGCCCTGAGGCTTGTCTACCGGCCGGGGCTCAGCTGGTCAGGTCGAGCTCGCGCTGCAGCCAGCCCGCCGCCACGTCCGCGGTGCCCCCCTGAATCTCGGTCGCCTTAGCCCGTTCGGACCACAGGTGCAGATCCGTCTCGGTGACGAACCCCATGCCACCGTGCAGCTGATGGCCGTCCAGGGTGGCCTGCTTGTAGGCCTCGCTGCAGTGCATCTTGGCGATCGCGACCGCGCGGGGCGCGGCCTGCCCGCGGCTGAGCCACCACATAGCCTGGTTCGCGGTCAGCCGCGCCCCGTCGACGGCCATCCGCATGTTGGCGATAAGGTGCTGGGCCGCCTGGAAGCTGGCCAGCGGCCGGTTGAACTGCTCGCCGGACCTTCAGGTAGTCCACGGTCCGCTCCAGCACCGCGGTGGCCCCGCCGACCATCTCCATGCACTGCAGAGCGACCGCCGGTGCTGGCGATCCAGGCGCAGGTCGGCCGGGGCGATCCCGGCTTCGTCAGGACCGGTGATGGTCTGGGCGTCGGAGACGAAGAAATTCTCCAGTACGAGCCGGGCCTGCTTATCGCCCGCCATGGTCCGCACCGGCTCGGCCGACCATCCGGGCGCGCCCGGCTCGGCGATAAAGCCCAAGACGCGGCTCGGCTCGCCGAGCGTCTCGGTCCGGGCGGTCACGCAGCACCATGTCGGCCAGCTGGGCGTTCGGCACGAAGGCCTGCTCTCCGCGCAGCGACCATCCGCCCTCGACGCGTTCGGCCGTGAACGCAGGCCTGATGTCACTCGCGTCGGCCGGATTCCACATCGCCGTCGTGGCTTTGATCTCGCCGCGGGCGAAGCGCCGGGAGCAGCCGTTTGGCCTGCTCCGCGTCGGCCAGCCGCTGGACGGCAACGCCGAAGGTCAGCGTGCTGTACACGATGGTCGGGCACAGCACCCGGCCGGCCTCGCCGAACAGCAGGCCCAGCTCGTACACGCTGGCCCCCGAGCCGCCGTGGTCCGGGTCGACCGTGAGCCCGAACGCACCCACGCCGACGAGGGCTTCCCAGAGCTTCGGCGGGAAGCCGTCGCTGGCCGGTTCCTTCATCTGCCGCACCAGCGCCGGCGGGCAGGCGTCGGCGAACAAATCGCGCAGCGACGAGACGAAGTCGTTCTGCTCGGCGGTAAGGACCAGCTTCATCGGATGCCTCTCTGTACGCCCCGCTCGGTGCCCGGTTGGGTGATCATGCCGCTGATCAGCGGCTGCGGCCGTAGGACGGCATGCCGTGTCCGCGCTGGGCGACGACGTCCCGCATGACCTCGTTGGTTCCGCCGCCGAACCGCAGCAGCGGCGAGCCGCGGTAAGCGCTTTCGAACTCCCCGCCGCTGATCGCTGCCGTCATCACCCCGGCTGACCAGCCCCTGCATGCCCAGCATCTGCGTGCCGACATCAGCGATCCGCTGCCGCAGCTCGCTGGACAGGATCTTCTCCTCCGTCAGGCCGATGGTCGGGATCTGCTCGCTCTCCAGCATGGACACGGTCTCCAGGCCCATCAGGATGCACACCTCGACGTCGGCGTCGAGCTGGGCGATCTTGCGCCGGATATCGGGATTGTCGATGGGCCGTGAGCCGTCGCTGAGCGTCGCGCGCGCCGCGGCGATCACGTCATCAACTCCCCGGCGCAGATCGCCCGCCTGAGTGATCGCGCCCCGCTCCATGTCCAGGGCTCCGGTGATGTACTGCCAGCCACGGTCTTTCTCGCCGATGAGATTGGTCTTCGGCACCCGGACATCGGTGAAGAAGGTGTGGTTCGTGCGCCCGCCGCCCCACGTGATCAGCGGGCGGACTTCGACGCCGGGGGAGTTGATCGGCACCATGATGACCGAGATCCCGCGGTGCTTCGGCACGTCGTGGTTGGTCCGGACGCACAGCCATTCGTGCGTGGCCTGATGGGCGTTGCTGTTCCAGATCTTCTGCCCGTTGATGACCCACTCATCGCCGTCCAGGTCCGCCCGGGTCTTCAAGCTGGCCAGGTCGGTCCCGGAATCCGGCTCGGAATACCCGACCGCGAACAGCTCACCGCGGGCGATCAGCGGCAGGAACTCATCCTTGTTCTGCTGCGTGCCGTACCGCATGATCATCGGGCCCACAGACGTCACCGTGAGATCTGGACCCGGCACGCCCCACACCCCGAACTCGTGGACGAGTATGTGCTGAGAGACCGGCCCCAGGCCGATGCCGCCGTACTCCTTCGGCCAGTTCAGGCCCCACCAGCCCTTTTCGGCGACCTTCTGCCGGAAGACAGCTACGGGGCCGTGGGTGGACTCGTAGCCTCGCTCCGCCACGGCGTCAAGGAGCTCGGGGGTGACGTTCTCCCGCAGGAAGGCCCGGACCTCATCCCGCCAAGCCCGCTGATCCTTGTCGAGTTCAAAATCCATGGCGATGCCTCCAGGGCGGTGGGCTGCCGAGTACTGACGGTGCGTTTAATTTATTGAGGCAAAGCTACGGCGGGCCTGAGGAGGCGTCAAGAGGGTCAGAAGACAAAGCTATGGGTCTTGTTCATTGGCTCTGCAACATAGCTCCTGGCCAGCGGTTCAGCAGCCATCGCCCTACCCGCCTCAAGTACGTCTTATATATTGAAGGTCGTGAGTTCACCGCCATGCTGGGGCGGATCCCCCCGCAGTTCCGGGGACAGGACGTTCTCCGACCCGCGGCACTTCCAGGGCATGGTCTGGTCGCACGTACTGTCCGGTGAGGTGACCGTCCTGATCGGCGACCTGAAAATCGTGGCCCGTCCAGGTGACAGCTACTCGGGCGGTTACCAGCAGATTCACTGGGTCCACAACGAAACCGATGAGATCGCCGTCGTCCTCAGCGTCCTGATCCCCGGCGTCTTCTAAGCTCTTGATATCCCCGGTGGGATGCCCAGGCTGAGTGCGCCTTCATTCAATTTATTGATGTTGAGCTAGGCCTGCCCCAGCGGGCTTGGCAAGATTGCTACAGCGGAGCTAGGAAGCTTGGCGTATAGGCTGGTGGAGTGCCCACGGGTATGCCGACGCCAGCTCGGGCAATCCCTGTCCCGCCTTCTTCTTGCGTATATTGAACGTCATGGGCCCCGTAAGTTGCTCAGGGATGGCTGAGCTCCGCGCCAGCCGGAAAAGCCGATCGGCCGGATGTCGTGCCCGGATGGCAGTATGTTGCCGAATCCGGGTGAGCCGGTGACACGGCCCAAAGCCGAGAACGGCGCTATCTCTGACGGCCGGCTGGGGGACAACGTTGTCCGGGATGAAGTCCAGCGCCTTGGCCGCCTCATCCGGATGGCTCGCGGTGAGCGGTACAGCCTGGATGCGCTCGCCACACGGTCGGGCGTCAGCGCCGGGCTGCTGAGCCAGATCGAGCGCGGAATCGGCAACCCGTCATTCCAGACGCTGCTCCGAGTCGCGCACGCGCTTGATATCCCGGTGGCGAAGCTGCTCGCGGGCGGGGCCGGAGACAACCCCGAATCATCGTTCGTCGTCCGGGCCAGCGAACGCCGTCACATCACTTGGCCCAAAGAGGAGCTGTCCTGGGAACTGCTCAGCGTCCCGGGCCAGCGCGAGTTCACCGCCTTGCTCGGGCGGTACCCTCCGCATTTCCGGGAGACGGCCTTCTCCAACCCGAGGCACTACCGCGGCATGATCTGGTCGCACGTGATGGCCGGTGAGGTCACCGTCTTGATCGGTGACATGACCATCGTGGCCGGCCCGGGTGACAGCTACTCCGGCGATTACGAGCAGATTCACTGGGTCCACAACGAAACCGACGAGGTCGCCATCGTCCTCGGCGTCCTGGTACCCGGCGCCTTGTGAGCGGAGCCCACCGCTATTAGCGAGCACGCACCAGTACGTCCTGAGCGGCAGTCCTGGCTGATGCCGCACGCGTGGGGTCCACCGCCTGGCCGTTTGGACCATTCGGTCCATAGTCGGGTACCGTTGCCGTGTGGCGCTTACGGCGAAGGGACGGGCGACAAAGCAGCGCATCATCGAGGGCGCAGCGGATTACCTACGCGGCGACAGCCCTGGCGAGGTGACGCTGGACGACATCCGGGCCATCACCGGCACGAGCAAGAGCCAGATCTTCCACTACTTCCCGGCGGGCAAGGAGGAACTGCTGCTCGAGGTCGCGCGGCACGAATCTCAGCGCGTCCTCGACGATCAGCAGCCTCACCTCGGCAGCCTCACCTCCTGGACCGCGTGGAACCGCTGGCGGGACGCCGTCGTGGCCCGTTACCGGGCACAAGGACGGAACTGCCCGCTTGGCGCGCTGATGGCCCAGGTCGGCGGCACGCCGGGCGCGGCCGAAGTCGTCACTACGCTCCTCACGCAGTGGCAGGCGCACGTCACCCAGGGCATCACCCAGATGCAGGCCGCGGGCCTCGTCCGCCCGGAGCTGGACTCCGCTCGGGTCTCGGCAGCCTTCATCGCAGGCATCCAGGGTGGCGTCCAGGTGCTTCGCTCGACCGGGAGCACGCGGCACCTGGAGGCGACGCTCGACGTGCTGATCGATCACCTGCGCGGCGTCTGATATGCTAGACAGTAATTGGACTTGCTAGTCCAAAAATTCGTTTCTAGCATCGCTGCCATGACACGACGACTTGAGAACAAGACAGCCCTGGTCACGGGTTCCACGAGCAACATCGGCCGGGAGGTCGCCGTCGCGTTCGGTGGCGAAGGGGCGCACGTCATCGTTTCCGGGCGCGACGACGCGCGGGGCCAGGCGGTGGTCGAGCGCATTCGCGACGCGGGCGGCAAGGCGGACTACGTGCACGCCGACCTGGACGGCGCGGCCGCGAGCCGGGCGCTCGCCGAACAGGCAACAGGGCTGCTGGGCGGGCGCATTGACATCCTCGTGAACAACGCCGGTATCTTCCCTGGCCACACCACGCTGAGGACCGACGAGGACACGTTCGACCGCGTCTATGCGGTCAACGTCAAGTCCGTGTTCTTCCTCACGCAGGCCGTCGCGCCCGCGATGATCCGCGCTGGCGGCGGGGCCATCATCAATCTCGGGTCCTGGGTGGCACGGCTCGGGCTGCCGGTCGGCGCGCTCTACAGCTCGACCAAAGGAGCGGTGGAAACCCTGACCCGGGCCTGGGCGGCCGAGTTCGGCCCCCTGGGCATCCGCGTCAACGCGATCTCGCCGGGGGTCATCCTGCCGCCGGACTGGGATCCGGACACCGAGTACCCCGGCGCGGTGTTCATGCACGGCACCCCGGCGAGCGCGCCCGGTAACCCGGCTGCGATCGCCGCCGCGGCGGTTTATCTCGCCTCAGACGAGGCCGCCTTCGTCCACGGCGCGGTCCTCGACATCGACGGAGGCCGGGTGAACGTGCTCACATCCGCGGACGCCGCCGCCGTCCATCCATAACGGATGGCCCGCCCGCCGGGGGTGCCGGCTCGATGTGCGGTGGTTAGGTCATTGGCGGGCTTTTTTGTCCGTGCCAGGTCGTTCGGCGGCGCCGGACGCTTTGGCGGGTGTGGGGTGCTGGTTCGCGTCGATCTGTTCGAGCAGGGCGACGGTCTGGCGGATCTGCTCCAGGTAGGCGGTGCATCCGCCGCAGGCGTTCAGGTGAGTGTCGATGCTGGCTCGCCAGCCGGACGGCAGGTCTCCGTCGAGGTAATCACTGACGAGGCGGACAAGGTCGCGGCAGGCAAGGTCGTCTGACGGCGAGGTCAGCAGGTGGCGCGGGTCGCCGCCCAGGCTCTCCCCGCCGACCGCCCCGGCGAGGGCCTCGAGGCGCCCGGTTTCGGCCGGGGTGGCCTGGCCGGCGCGGGTCGACAGGACCAGCAACGCGGCGAGGGCCGCAGCGGTGCCGGCGAAGATCCACCCGGCCGAGTACACGCCGCGGCTACTGGCCAGCGCACCGAAGCCGAACGAGAACGGCAGGAACAGCATCCAGGAAAGCGTGCCGGCGCCCGAAGAGACACCGGCACGGATGCGGGACGGGACGGCGTCGTGCAGCAGTCGCCCGGCGTAGATCCCGGTCACGGCCAGGGTCAGCAGCAGCACGGTCTGGGCGGCGGCGACCACCACCGCCGAGCGGCTAGTGGCCAGCAGGACCGGCGTGCCGACCAGGACGGCGGCGAACGCGAGGGCAGTGGACCGGCGGCCGAGGTGCAGCCGGGGGGCGAGGTAGCCGCCGGCGGCCAGGGTCGCGGTGAGCAGCGCCCAGTATGGCCCGAACGCCGCGGCCGGGACGTGCAGCGTGACCAGCCATAGCGGCCCGAACTCGAATACCGCCTGGGACAGCATGGCGGTGAGCGCGGCGAGCAGGAGCACGCGGCGCACGCTGGGGATCCTGGTCATGGCGCCGAACGTGATGGCGACGTGGCGGCGCAGGGCCAGCGGTTCGGCGGCGCGGTGCAGACGCGGTTCCCGGAAACGGCCGAACGCGATGATCGAGGCGAGCACCGGCGGAATGGTCACAAAGTAGGTCAGCCGTGGCGAGGTCGCGCCGGCGAGCAGCCCACCGGCCAGCGCGCTGGCGGTGAACGCGGCGCTTTCGACGACGCGTACCCGCCCGATCCACCGCTCGTAGGAATCGGCCGAGCCGGTCTCCTCGATCACCGTGTCGTAGACGACGCTGTCGACGGTGCCGGAGTTCATCGCGAAGTAGACCCCAAGGATCAACGCGGCGACGATGTACGTTGCGACGTTGTGGCTCAGCCCGCCGACCAGGGCACTGGCCGCGGCCGCAGCACTGGAGATGATCAGGATGCCCGAGCGGCTCCACCGGTCGGCCAGGATGCCGGAGGGCACTTCGAGCAGCGGGACGACGGCGGCGTAGGCGGCCGCCATGGCCGCGATCGCGGCGGCGTCGAAACCGATCTGGGTCTGGAACAGCTTCTCAACCGGAACCCACAACATGAAGCCCTGCAACCCGACGCCGACCTGCAGCGGCCGCAACCGCCGGGCTAGGGCGCCCGGACGCGGCTGCCCGGGGCCGGGTACCGTGCTCATCGCGGACCGCCCGTCCGTGCCCGATCAATCTCGTCTCGCAGCGCGGCCCGGGCCCGGGCGAGGATGTCCCGTACCTGCTTCATGGTGAGTCCGAGATCCGCGGCCACCTGCTGGTCGTCGCGTCGCGCACGGTAGCGCGCCAAGACCACCTGCCGCCAAGGTGCCGGCAGCCCGGCAAACGCAGTCTCTACTGCCGCATTGCGCCGGGTCGTTCGCGCATCAGGCTCGCCGGCCGGCGCGCTCGGCCAGGGCTCGGGAAACCGGCGCCAGTGCCCGGGGTAGGGCTCGTTCGTGCCCTGGAAAGCGGCGTCGGGCACGAGCGGCCTGGCCCGGAACCAGTGCGCCCACGCGGCGGCCAGCCAGTTCTTCCTCATATCAGCGCCCAGATGTGCTGCTTGTCGCTCATGCCGTGCCTCCCGTGCGGTGGTGTCAGGGATGGAACCCGGGCGGATCGGCAAATTCATCGGGGCCGGGCAAGATGGGTCTCATGAGTGCACCGGCCGACGTTCTGGACGCCGCGCGGTCAGGGGACGCCGAGGCCTTCCAACGGCTGGTCGCCCCGTACCGCGCCGAGCTGCTTGCGCACTGCTACCGGATGCTCGGCTCCCTGCACGACGCCGAGGACGCGGTGCAGGAGTCCCTCGTCCGCGCCTGGCGCAGTGTCGGCGGGCTCGACGGCCGTGGCTTCGTCCGGGCGTGGCTGTACAAGATCGCGACGAACCGCTGCCTGTCCGCACTGGAACGCAGCGGCCGGCGCGAGCTGCCCTTCGACGTTCTGCCCGGCACCCCCGACACGGAGATCAGCTGGCTTGAGCCCTACCCCAACCCGTCACCCGAGGCGACCTACCTGGCGCGGGAAAGCATCGAGCTCGCCTTCGTCGCCGCCTTGCAGCGCCTGTCCGCCCTCCAGCGGGCCGTGCTCATCCTGCGCGAGGTGCTCGGGTTCTCCGCCGCCGAGGTCGCCGCCCAGCTTGATACCTCCGCCGCCGCGGTGAACAGCGCGCTGCAGCGGGCCCGCCAGGTCATCGGCACCGCCGGCGTGAGCCAGCAGAGCGTTCTACGCGACCTCGGCCCGGACGGCGTCCAGGAGGTCGTCACCCGCTGGGTCAATGCGTGGCAGGCCGGCGACGTCGACGCCATCGTGGCCATGCTCACCGACGACGCCCGGTTCTCCATGCCTCCGCTGCACGAGTGGTACCACGGGCCCGAGGCCATCCGGGTGTTCCTGACCGAAGGGCCGCTCCAGTCGCGGTGGCGGTTCCTGCCGACGTCGGCCAACGGCCAGCTCGCCTTCGGCACCTACCTGTGGGACGACGACGCCGGCGCCTACCTGCCGGGCGGTCTCGACGTTCTCACCATCCGTGGCGGGCGTGTGGCCCAGATCGTGGCCTTCCTGTCCGCCGACTTCACCGACTACGGCCTGCCCGCGAGCCTGCCGGCGTGAGGCGCCTGCCGGGCGACCGGCCAGCCCGCTCGCCCGGGCCGCGGCCCGGGCGAGCCCCGCACATCGGTCAGTCCTGGCTACCGCTCTTGCGGTAGCTCCTGAGCAGATCCGCGATCCCGGAGGTCCCAGTCAGGCCCGGGATCCCGCCAAAGGTCTGGGTCCGCGGCGGGTGGTTCACCGGGGCCGGGGACACCGACTGCACGCTGTCGGCCGAGCAGACGGCCGCCGGGTCGAAGGCGGCGGTACCGGTCAGGACCTGCACCAGCGACTCCGACGGCGGGCTGATCTCCGGGCCGACGACGTCCGAGCTCGTCGGGATGGACGATGGCCGGACCACGTGCACCGGGACCGGGAGCAAGACCTCCTTGAGGTTGCGGGCGTTCCGGTCGCGGGCGGTGAGCGGCCTGAGGCCGAAGGTGGACTCGATCAGCGCCAGGCTGGAGCAGTGCTCGAACGGGCCCTGGTGCACGACCTGGCGCGGCCGCGCCAGGTTGGATACCACGATGCCGGGGACCCGGAAGCCGAGCTGCTTGCAGCTGGGGTAAAGCTGGCCGTCCGTCGGGGTGGTGCTGTCGCCGGCGTGCATGACGTCGGCCGGGTTGGTGTCGTCGATGACCCGCGGCGGGGGCACGTGGTCGTAGCAGCCGCCCCACTCGTCGAAGGTCACGATGAAGACCGTCTTGTCGAGGTAGCCGTGGTCGGCCAGCGCGTGGTAGGCGTCGGCGATGAACCGCTCCCCGAGCCGGATGTCGCCCAGCGGGTGATCGTCCCCGGCGGTCCCGGTGCCCTCGTCGTCGAAGGCGGGATCGATGTAGCACACGTTCGGCAGCGTGCCGTTCTGGCAGGCCGCGATGAACGACGTGCCCGCGGAGAGCGCGGCAGTGCTGGCCTCGGCGTCGGAGAAGGGGTGGAAGAACGCCTGGTACTTGAAGACCGCACCGGGCTCGATCGCGGGGCTGGCCCACAGGGCGAGGAACGGGGAGTCACGGTAGTAGTAGCCACCGGTGGGCATGCCGTTGGAGTTGGCGATCGGGGACAGCTGACCAGATGGTCGGCAGCGTGGACGCCACCTCGGAGTTGTGATCCCGGTCGGTCTGGCCCGCGTGCTGGTAGAACCGGTGCCCGATGCTGGCCGCCCAGCGCCGGCACGCACAGGCTCGCTAGCCGATACGAGGGGCCGCTGGGGTGCTCGGGCTGCTCGGCGACCCCTATGGTGGCGGGCATGTCACGGACCCGCGTTTACCGTAATGGCGTCCTCGAGGCCGAGAACTTCCCGGTCGCGGAGGTGTCGGACTACCTGGCCGACCCGGCCACCGTGGTCTGGTTCGACCTCTGCGAGCCCACCGCCACCGACCTGGAATCGATCAGGGAGGAGCTGAGCCTGCATGAACTGGCGGTCGAGGACGCGCTGGAAGATCACGAGCGGTCCAAGCTGGACCGCTATAAAACCCACCTGTTCGTGGTGGCCTACTCGGTCGCGCTGGATACCGCCACCGGGGACTTGGCCGCCCACGAGGTCGCTGCCTTCATCACCCACGATGCCTTGGTCACGGTACGCAAGGACCGCGGATTCGACATCGACGACGTGCTCCGCCGCTGGGACAACACCAATGTCGGAGCAGTCACCGTCGGGTTCCTGCTCTACGGGCTGCTCGACTATGTGATCGACAGCCAGTTGGAGGCGGTGCAGTCGCTGGACGCCGAGATCGAGGCGCTGGAAGACCAGCTATTCGCCGACAACCCGCGGGACAAGGATGTGCAGCGGCGCACGTTCGCGCTGCGCAAGTCACTGGTCAAACTGCGCAGGCTGGCGCTGCCGATGCGCGAGGTGGTCAATTCGCTGATGCGCCGCGACGTGGACCTCGTGGACCCGGACCTGCTGCCCTACTACCAGGATCTGTACGACCACGTGCTGCGCGCCACCGAGTGGACCGAGAGCCTGCGCGAGATGGTCACCGCGATCCTGGAGACCCAGCTCACCGCGCGCGGCAACCGGCTCAGCGTCATCACGAAGCAGGTCACCAGCTGGGCTGCGATCATCGCCGTGCCCACTGCCGTGACCGGCTTCTACGGGCAGAACGTGCCGTACCCCGGATTTGGGCATACGGCCGGGTTCTGGGCGTCCACGCTCATCATCCTGGGCATGTCCACCTCGCTCTATGTCATATTCCGCCGCAAAGGATGGCTTTGAGCACGCCATAGCCCGCACGCGCCTGCTGCAACGCATCGATACCGTCTGATGACGGGGAGCCAACCTGCCGCAGGAACTCCGCTGCTGCCGTCCTTGACCGGCGAGCTTGGCCAGCGAATCCACCTCTACTGTTTCAATGAATGAGCACATGGCCCTGAAGATCGCTAATACGGCAGACGGGGCCAGGTTTCCCGTACAGCGGCTTGTCATAACCACCTGCCGCTCGCCCAGCGGCAGGTCATGAGCTGAAAGCCGCGCGCCGCGCGGGACATAGTGTGAGCGTAACGATGGAGGGAGGCTGCGCACGTGCGACGAGTCGTGGCCCTGATTATCGGCGTGCTCGCGATCGTGTGGCTGTCCGGTTCCCCGGCTGGAGCCAGCACGCTGGCCGACTGCCTTCCTGCGCACCACGTCTGCGTAACCAGTGAAGGACGCAGCCTTATCTCCTTGAGCCAGCAGGACCAGCTGGAGCAGGAAATAGGCAACGGCGACATTTACCTGGTGGCCGGGGTCTCCGGCCAGGGCGGGTACGACGCCGCCATGAACCAGATCATCAGCACGCTGGGCGCTGAGCGGCAGCAGTTCGTGGTGGGCTATCTGGATACTCAGCTCGAGCATTTCGGCGCCTACAACCAGGGCGTGCTGCCGTCGGGCGCCGCGGCGACCATCGCCACGACGGTAGTCTCGCAGCACCACTCGGATCAGGGAACCTTCGCCGCGCTGCAGGATTTCGTCCGGGATGTTAAGGCGCAATCGGGGGCGGCATCGGCCTCCGGTACATCGGCCAGCCCGCCTTCGCATACCCTGCGTAATTCGCTGATCGCACTGGTCATCATTCTGGTGGTGGCGGGTGGCGGCTTCCTGTTCTGGCGGCCCCGCCGGATGCGCAGGCAGCGGGAACTCGGCGAGGCGAAAGCCGCGGCCCAGGACGACCTGATCGCGCTGAGCAGCAAGATCACCGATCATCAGAACGACGTTTCCGTCCAGGGCAATCAGGAGGCAGCGGCCGAGCAGGCCGCCGCACTGGCCGCCTACGAGCGGGGCACCAGTGCCCTGGACGCCGCGCGGCGGCCAGAGGACATGAGGGCGGTCAGCCGCGCCATCGCTGAGGGCCAGTACCGTCTGGCCTGCGCCCAGGCCCTCGCGAATGGGCAGCCGAAACCCGGACGGCGGCCGATGTGCTTCTTTGATCCGCGGCATGGCATGTCAGTCGCCGATGTGTCCTGGGCTCCCCCGGATGGCGGCCCCAGCCGCGAAGTTCCCGCCTGCGTCGACTGCGAGCGCAAGATCGAGCAGGGTCTTCAGCCGGACATGCGGACGGTGCAGGACAGTTCCGGCGCCCGGGTCGTGTATGTCAACTCTGGTTTCGCCCCGGCGTACTGGGGCGGTTTCGGGTACGGCGGAGGCATGCTTACCGGCTTCCTGCTCGGCGAGGCGCTTGCTTCACCATCGATCATCGTGAACGACGGATACGGCTACGGCGAACCGGGTTATGTCGGCTACGGAGACCAGTTCGGCGGCGGAAACTTCGGCGGAGACAACGGGGGTAATTTCGGCGGCGGGGACATCGGCGGGGACAGCTTTAACGGCGGAGACTTCGGCGGGGACAGCTTCGGCGGAGGCGACTTCGGCGGAGGCGGCGACAACTTCGGCGGCGGAGACTTCTAGCGTCCCTGACTGACTCAGATGCCCCGTCGTCGCAGGCCAGGACCCTATGAGGGTGAGCCGGCCTGGTAGGCCGGCTCTAGCGGGTAGTTTGTTGATTCGGAATGTAGAGGTGCAGGCCGCAGCCTGCCGCGACCGGGTTGATCAGGGCTTGCAGCTCGGCGGCGGGGGCGCCTTGGACCATGCGGTCCACCAGCGCTGCAGCACGGTCCAGGGGGAAAGCCAGACGCGGACCGCGCGTAACGCCCGCGGCCAGGACGGCGCCGGCAGGGGCCGCGCGGCGGGGCTGACCGAGACGGGGCAGTTTCTAGGAACGCTGCACTACGTCGTGCCTGAGCAGATCATGTGGGGCTCAGAAATACGATTCGGGATGTCCTGTGAGGTAGTTACGCAGCGATGTAGTCCTCGTGGGCGAGTCCACGGCGAGACTAAGACCGAGCGGTCACGGCACACCCGCGGCCTCCCCGTGACGGCGGTCCAGGGCGCTCATTCGTCAGCATCGAGCAGATCGTCCACCTCGTCGGGCACGCCTCCACCCGGACTACCGAAATCGACCGTCGCGAGCTGCGGCCGGCGATCACCACAGGCGCCGAGATCACGGACATGCTCTTCACAGGCCGGTCACCTCATTGACCAGGAACACCTCGATGTCTCTGGCACCGCGCCGTCACCAAGAACACGAACCGCTCGATCGAGCGCCCGGAATGTCCGGTTCTCGCGCTCGCGCTGCATGCCTCAATTATGGCATTCAGCCTCAATGTGACATTAGGTAACAAAGAGGATCATCGATCGGGAGCGGTAATTACACTATCTATCGACTTCTGTGCTGACCTGTGGGATAAAAGTTCAGGTGCGCGCCTCACCCGACCAGGCCTGCCTGGCCATGGGTCACCTTTACTCCGCGGGGCGCCACGCATCGTCAAAGGAGCGGAATGCCTATCTTCTCCCGAACGTCCGCGCGTAGCGCCACACCGTCCACGGCACGCGCAGCGTCGCATGACCGGTCCGCACTCAGGCGAGTGACGGCCCGGATCGTTCTCCCGGTCGCCGCGGCCGGCGGGCTGGCCGCGCTGTCGATCGCGGTGCCTGCCGCGAGCGTAGCGGTCCCCGCCGCCAGCGCGGTGACCACGGTGACCCAAGTGGCCTCCGTTCACCCCATTCCCGATGTGGGTGGCCCGATCTTCAGGTCCGGGCAGTTCCCGGCTCCGCAAACCATCGCGCAGTGCCAAGCCGACTTGGGGATCAACTGCTATACGCCGGTGCAGTACCGGGTCGCGTACGACCTGAACCCGCTGTACAGCGGCGCGGCCACCGGCCGCGCGATCACCGGTGCCGGGAAGACGATCGTGGTCGTCGACTCGTTCGGCTCGCCGACCATCGAAAGCGACCTGCAGACCTTCGACGCGCAGTTCGGGTTCCCCAATCCCGTCTTGCAGATCGACCAGTTCGGTGCGATCCCGCCGTTCGACCCGACCAATTCGACGATGGTCGGCTGGGCCGAGGAGACCACCCTTGACGTGGAGTACGCGCACTCCATCGCGCCCGGCGCGAAGATTATCCTCGCCGAGACCCCGGTCGCGGAGGTAGAGGGCACATCTGGCTTCCCGCAGATGATGGCGGCCGAAGACTCGCTCATCAAGTCCGGCCAAGCCGACGTAATCTCGCAGAGCTTCGGCGCCACGGAGAATACTTTCCCCGGCTTCAGCAGCGGTAATTACTCGAGCCTGCTGGACCTGCGCTATGCGTTCAAAGATGCCGCAACGCATCACGTGACGGTGCTCGCCGGATCGGGCGACGAGGGAGCGACCAACTACGAGTCCGACGCGACGACCCTGTACCCGTATCGGGTGACTTCCTGGCCAGCTACGGATCCGCTGGTGACCGCCGTCGGCGGCACGCAGCTTGACCTGGACCAGGCCGGGCAACAAGCTGGAGCCAGACGTTGTGTGGAACGACGGTTTCGGCGCCAGCGGCGGCGGCACCTCAGCCATCTTCCCGCGCCCGTCCTACCAGATCGGCGTCTCCAGGGTCGTCGGCCACAGCCGCGGCGTGCCGGACATCTCGATGAGCGCGGCGGTCAACGGCGGCGCCTGGGTATACATGTCCTTCGCGGGGATCGAGAGCCCAGGGGTCAGCGACCCCGGCTGGTACATCATCGGCGGGACCAGCGAAGCCACGCCGATCATGTCCGGGATCGTCGCCCTCGCCGACCAGCAAGCCGGTCACCGGCTCGGCCAGATCAACCCGGCGCTCTACCTGCTTGGCGCGCTTCAGCAGCTACGACTCCCGAACACCGGCGTCGTGAGCGTTACGTCGGGCAACAACACCTTCAGCGGCGTGACAGGCTTCAACGCCGCGCCCGGCTATAACCTGGCTACCGGCTGGGGCACGATCAACGCGGCGAAGTTCGTTCCCGCGCTCGCACGCCTCGGCTAGCGCCAGCACGACAACCATTCCGGCCCGGGCCGCTTCGACGCCCGGGCCGGAGTATTCCCGCCGTAGCCCCGAGGTCGACGACGAGGTCGGCCGCATCATCGTCGCGGACGTGAGCGCGGACGGCGTCACGGCCCTGCCCACCGCGGACTGGGACCAGCTGAACGCCTTCATCCAGCGGGAGCACCCATACGAGCCGGTCACGTCGGCCAGGCCCGCATAGGCACGACCCGAGGCGGACCGCGACGTCTACCTGCAGGTCAAGCCCGACCCGGCCAGGCGTACCTGGCGGCACGTGGAGCTTCAGCGGGGGTGTGCTTCTGGGGGACCGCCAGGTCGTCTCAGGCTGGCGCGTCCCGCGCGCTGAGTTTCTGGAGCCCGATGACCTGGACCAGGCGGAGCCGGCTGGCGTCCGGGCTTGATGGTTCGGCTGTGTACACGACGAGCCTGAGATCCGACCGGCCACGGTGAGCACATCGCAGTCGAGCGTGATGGGACCAACGTCGGGATGGTCGATGGTTTTGCTGTTCGGGCCGGTGCTGGTGACCACCCGCTGCGCCCATAGCGCGGCGAACCGGGGGCTGGCCTGCCGGAGCTCGTTGACGAGCTGGCGCAGCCTGGCATCGTCGGGATAGGTGCCGGCCGCCCGGCGTAGGTCGGCGACGGCGTTGGTCTCGAAATCGTCGGCCTCGGCGTCGCTCTTGCGGACCCGGGTGGATTTGCCGGTAAACATCCGCCAGATCAGGTTTCTATCTCGTCCGGTCATGGCCGACGGGTCGCCCATGAGCGCGGCCCAGGCGGCGTTCGACGTGATGATGGTCCAGGCCGGGTCGTAGACGGCCACGGGCAGGTCGGCCAGCCGGTCCACCAGCCGCTGCACGCTGGGTGGTACATGGGTGGGCATGGCGGATCGTCTCGGCGGCGCCTGTCCGGCCACGGTGTAGAGGTGGTCGCGCTCCTCGGCCGCCAGCCGCAGGGCGCGCGATAGCGCGGCCAGCACCTGCGTTGAAGGGTTGGTGGCGCGGCCCTGCTCAAGGCGGACCAGGTAGTCGACGGATATTCCGGCCAGGGAGGCCAGCTCCTCGCGGCGCAGACCGCGGGTCCGCCGGCCCGATCCGGCGGGCAGGCCGGCGTCCGCCGGCTGGAGCCGGTGCCGCCAGGCCTGGATATAGGAGCCGACTCCCTCACCGGTGCGCACTTGAGCCATTCTGGCCGAGAACTGCGACGTCTGGGTGGTACTGGCAGTCCCATGGTCGCAGGGAGCCCTGGCGGCCGGACCGCATCGGCCCCCACCATGGTCGCCATGAAGATAGGTATCTCGATGAGCGGCTTTCCGATGGCGACCGAGGCAGCGACGATAGGGCCGCTGCTTTCCCGGTTGGCTCAGCGCGCCGATGACGCCGGCTTCGACAGCTTGTGGACCATGGATCACTTCTTCCAGATCCCGATCACCGGCCTGCCGCCCGAGGCGCCCCTTCTCGAGGCCTACGCCGTCCTGGCGTTCCTGGCCGCCAAGACGGACAGGATCCGGCTGGGCACGATGGTCACCTGCGTGGCCTACCGCCACCCCGGCGTCCTGATCAAGGCGGTGACGTCGATCGACGTGCTCAGCGGCGGCCGGGTGATCTTCGGCGTGGGCGCCGGCGCCCCCTTCAACGAACTGCCACCGGGGCGTTCGCCCCGCGACTTCGAAGCCTACGGCCTGGGCATACCGTTCCCGCCGCTGGCCGAACGGTTCGAGCGGCTGGAAGAGGTGGTCCAGATCGCCCTGCAGATGTGGCGCGGGAACCAGGCGCCATGGCAGGGAACGCACTACCAGCTGCTCCGGCCGCTCAACTCGCCCAACACGCTGCAGCACCCGCACCCGCCGATCCTGATTGCCGGCAGCGGAGAGCGGAAGACCCTGCGCCTTGTCGCCCGCTATGGCGACATGTGCAACCTGTTCGACCTGCCCGGGACCGCTTTCGCTGACGACCTGAAGCACAAGCTGGATGTCCTTCGGTCTCACTGTGAGGAGGCCGGCCGCGACTACGGCGCCATCGAGAAGACGGTGTCCACCTTTCTCGACCCAGTCGAAGACCGGACCCGCGTCCTCGGCCACCTGGCCGAGCTGGCCAGCCTGGGGATCAGCCACGCCATCGTCAGCCCCAGAAGGCCCTGGGACGAAGCTACCCTCGACCGGGTAGCAGCGATGGTGCCGGACGTTCATGCCATCCCCGCCGGCGGCTAGCCGGGATCACCCGTATATCTAGCGATAGGGAACTCGACAGAGAGACGAGATCCTCAGCCGTGTCCGCTGACGACCAGCGGCGCAGGAACGGCGGCTGGACCCAGGGTCCGCCGCGGCTGCCGCCTAGCGCGGGATGACCGGCAGGATGATGTGGCTCGGATGCAGCGGATCGTGGTACACCGCCTGCCGGGCCGGGCGCAAGTCGGCGTCCCTGTCGGTGCCGAGCGGGCGCCCGGTCCCCGGGTTGGGCTCCCATTCCGGGAAGCTGCTTGAGCTGATGTGCACCCGCAGCCGGTGGCCGGCCGGCAGCACGACGCTCGTCGCCACCAGGTCGATGACGTATTGGTGGACGGCGCCTGCCGTCAGCGGCTGCGGCAGCCCGGCGTGCCGGGCACGGACGATGCCCTCGCACAGGTTGATGGCTGTGCCGTCGGGATGAACATCGATGAGCACCGCGGCGAAGTCTGTGTCCGCCTGGTCCGTGGACGCCCACACCAGCGCCCGTACCGGCCCGGTGATCTCCAGCGGCTCGGTCAGCGGAGCCGAGGTGTAACTGAGAACGTCCGCTCGCTCGCCGACGGCACGCTGGTCGAACGGCCCGGAGAACTCGCCGATGCCGAGCAGTCGGCCGCCGACTGTCGGAACCGGGTCGGCCGGATCGTGCCGGAACTCATCAGGCGCGCTCCCCGCCGGACCATCCGGTGACAGGCCTCCGGCCTGCTGCAGGTACCACGGCGTGTACCTGGTCCTGGCCAGGGGCCATTCCTGCTCGTCCCGCCAGGCGTTCTCGCCCATTACGAACAGCCGAACCGGGGCCAGGCCGGGATCGGGACCGTCCTGCAGCCAGGCGCTGAACCAGTCCCGGCGCAGCGCGGTTGTGTCCAGCACGGCGGCAGGCCCGAAATCAATGCTCCCCACCACCGGCGACGTCGGCAGCCAGTGCGCCCAGGGGCCCACAATCAGCCGCTGCGCTTGCCTGGCCCGAACGGTCGGCGCCTGCCGCCGCATCCCGGTGAAGTTCGCCAGGATGCCGTCAAGATGAATGTCGTACCACCCGCCGACATGGATGGCGGGCAGGTCGAGGACGTCATAGTAAGTGGCCGGATTGACCCGGCGCCAGTTCGCGTCGTCGCGCGGCTCGTGCTCGAAGATCTCGGCCAGCCAGGTGGCCCGCTCATGCCAGAGAGGATTGCCCAGCATCGGCCGGATCCGGTACACGTCGTCGAGTACCTGCTTGGCGCGCATCCTGGCCGGCCGCACGGCCGCGATGTCGCCGGAGGCAAGGGCCGCACTGACCGCCTGCCCGGCCTCCCTGATCTGGTCGAGCAGCGGATCGTCGATCCCCCACTGGGGGGCCATCGACGCCACGACGGACGCGGTCCAGCCGATCCGCAGCGCGAGCCGGAGCGCACCGCCCGGGCCGAACGACGCCGACCAGTACTCCGACGGGCAGCACTCCGGCAGCATCGCCGCCAGATGCGGCGGCCGGGCCACGGCGGCCAGCCACTGCGTGTAGCCCATGTAGGAGGCACCGAAAACACCGACCCGGCCGTTCGACCAAGGCTGGGCCGCGGCCCACTCCACCGTGTCGTACCCGTCGTTCACCTCGGACTGGACATAGGTCCACTCCCCCTCAGACCCGAACCTGCCCCGGCAGTCCTGCAGGACCACCGCGAAGCCGGCCGCGGCCAGCTCGGCCGGCGCCGCCATCAGCGCGGCGGTCTGCTTGTCGTAGGGGGTACGACAGATCAGGACGGGCACGGGCTGGTTCGCGGCCGGCCGCCACACGTCGGCCGACAGCCGGACGCCATCCCGCATCGGGACGCTGACTCCGCGCTCCTCGATGACAGCCCGCCCGGCCTGAAGTTCGTCAGTCGTCACATAACAGGGATACACCGGGGTCATACCAGAGCGAAAGGGACCGCGGTCGCCGAACGGGCCAACCGGCAGCGGTCCGTCTTCAGGAGCACACTGGGCGGGCGGCACCTGGATTTTCAGCGCACGGTTGGTGCGCAGCTCATAGCGGTGCGGACGTCATGTTAGAGCACCGTGATGAACTCCGCATGGCTGGCCGTCTCTGTGATCGCCGCGGCCTTGCTGTCCTGGCTGCGGATCATCGCCCTGGGCGGCGACCTGACCAAAGCAGAGCCAAAGACCTTGCCTTACCGGGTCCTGCACGCCGCCGGGAAGCTGGTCCGCGGCAACCGCCGGCGGGGGCTGAAATCCCGCGACCTGACCCTGGGCACAGGCCACAGCCACCGCCTGGACCCGGATCACCGCCCTGCCACGAGCCCTGACCAGCGAAAAGCCAACGCTGCCACGCGGAGTTTGCCTGATCACGACCGGACTGCCCGCAGGCCTGAGGACCTGAGAGAGGTTCTCGGCTTTTCTAAGCGATTTGGTGAATTCTCATGTGGACTTCGGCGCAGAGTGGCGTGAAGGTAGATGCCAGGACCAGCCCACGGCACACGACTAGCCTGGTGGCACTGGCACGGGCAACCGGCGGCACACGGAGAGGAGTCGACAGCGTGGACATGAGGTTCGAGGTGGCCGTCATCCCCGTCTCGGATGCCGCCGGGACGGGGCTGCCGACATGAGCGACTACGACGTGATCGTGCTGGGCGGCGGAGCGCCGGGCGAGCACTGCGCCGGGGCGCTGGCCGCGCGCGGGCTGCGCGTCGCCATCGTCGAGCGGGAGCTGGTCGGCGGCGAATGCTCCTACTGGGCCTGCATTCCGTCGAAGTCGCTGCTGCGCCCGGGCGAGGCGGTGCACGGCGCGCGCGAGGCCGCCGCCAGCGCTCAAGTTGACGTCCAGGCCGCGCTGGCCTGGCGGGACTTCATGGTGTCGAACTATTCCGACACCGGCCAGCAACACTGGCTGGAGAGCCGTGGCATCAACCTGCTGCGGGGCACGGGCAAGCTGGCTGGCACTGGCGTGGTGGACGTCGACGGCGTCCACCACACCGCGGAGCACGTTGTCGTGGCGACCGGCGCAGAACCGATCGTGCCGCCGGTACCCGGATTGCGTGACCTTGAAGGCGTCTGGGGTACCCGCGAGGCGACCAGCATGAAGGCTATTCCGCGACGCCTGCTCGTCCTGGGCGGTGGGGCGGCCGGCGTCGAGCTTGCGCAGGTCGTGCAGCGTATGGGCGGCGAGGCGGTGATCATTGAGGGTGCTGAGCGGGTGCTGCCGCGCGAGGCCGCGCCGCTGGGCCAGGCGCTCGGCGAGGCCCTGCGCCAGGACGGGATCGAGCTGATACTCGGGAAGCGCGCCACCGCCGCCCGGCGCGAGGGTGACGGAGTACGTGCTGGCCTTCGATGACGGTCCCGAACTGCGGGGCGACCGGCTGCTCGTCGCAACCGGCCGGCGCCCACGCGTTGCCGGGATCGGCCTGGATACCGTCGGCGTCACGGCCGACCCCCACCGCGGCATCCCGGTCGACGAGCATCTGCGCGCGGGCGAGCGACTCTGGGCCATCGGGGATGTCAACGGTATCTGGCCGCTCACCCATGTCGGCGAGTACGAGGGCGACGTCGTCGCGGCGAACATCGCCGGCGACGCGCGCCCGGCGAACTACGAAGCCGTTCCTCGTGTCGCCTACACCGATCCGCAGGCAGCGGCGGTGGGCGCGGTCGAAGCGAAGTACGCGGCCACCGCGCCGCTGTCAGAAGAGCCGAAGACCGCCACCTATACGCACGCCTACGCCAAATCCACCGGCTTCTTGACGCTGCTCAGCGACGGCCAGCGACTCACCGGCGCTTACGCCCTCGGGCCTGAAGCCGGCGAGTGGCTGCAGCAGGCGACGCTTGCCGTCCGCGCGCATGTTCCGATCGAGGTGCTGAGCGACACGATCCAGCCCTTCCCCAGCTTCTCCGGGATCTACAACGCGGCCCTGATGACGCTCCGCATGCAGATAGCGGACATGCCGCCGCCGGCCCGGCCGATGGCCGCTCAGACCGCGAACCTGTCCCGATGAACATCCAGCGGAGGGAACCATGACCAGCGCGATCACTCCTGTCTCCGGCTAGCGAGAACCAGAGCCGGCCGCGCAGACGGTAGTGATGATCGGCGGCAGCCTGGGCATCGGGCTGGCGACCGCCGGGTCCAGCTCGCTCAGTTCACCGTACCCGGGAGGCGATTACGCGGTCCGGCCGCCGTCGATGTACAGGATCTCTCCGGTGACGTACGGCGCTGACTCCAGGTACAGGATGCCGTCCACGATGTCGCTTACCTGACCCACGCGCCCGAGCGGGGGCAGTTTCCCCGCGAGCGCCTCGGGCGTGTAGGACTCGGGCGGCTGCAGCGGGGTCTGGGTGATGCCTGGCGCGACGGCATTGACGCGAATGCCGCGGGAAGCGTACTCGACGGCCAGCGATTTAGTGACCGCGGCGAGGCCGCCCTTGGTCAGCGCGGTCAGCGCGGTCGGCTCCACGGAGTCCGCGCGGGCCGCGATGCTGGCGCTGATGTTGACGACATGGCCGCCGCGCTGCTTGAGCATCTGGCCGATGGCGCGCTGGGTCAGCCAGAAGAATCCGGCCAGGTTGACGCCGGTGAGCAGCGCAAAATCCTCGGCGGTGTAGTCGGTGAAGGGCTTGGAGACGAAGACGCCTGCGTTGTTGACCAGGGTGTCGACGCGGCCGAAGTGATCAAGCGCCTGGCTGATGATCCGGTCAGCGGTGGCCTGCTCGGAGACGTCGCCCCGGACCGTGAGGATATCCGGGTCCTTCGACGGCTTGATGCTGAGAGAATTCGCCACGACCGCCCAGCCTCGCTGCCGGTACGCGTCGACCAGGCCGGCGCCGATTCCCTGCGAGCCGCCCGTGATGATGGCGACCTTCTGCTCCGTTTCGGTCACGGCTTTCTCCGTTCTGAGGTGCTCATCGTCGCGGGATGGCTCGGGATCATGGGTTGTGCTCGGGGTCGGTGTACTCGGCGATGTCCAGGTCCTGCTGGACGGTCGGCGGGGATCGGACAGGAACGTCCACTGGGCGCCGACCGAGGCGCGGAACTCTTGCAGGGTGTGATGGTCGTCGGTGGCGATCGTGGCGATCTGGGTGTAGGCCACCGCGGTCTTCGGGTAGTTAGCCCGCCAGCTCGAGATGCTGCTGGTGCTCTTTGTGACAGTAGTTGCCGCGCGCGAGCGTGAGGATCAGCGGATCGCGACCCTGAAGCTCGCTCAGCGTGCGGACGGTGCCGGTGTGGTCGGGCAGCACAGAATCGGGGACGGCCCCGCCGGGGACGATGCCGGGGAACGCACGGGATGATCGCCTCTCCTCTGCCGCCGTGGGTGCGGCCCGAAGGTGCTCGTGTCGGTTTGCCCAAAGGACCTGGCTATACCAGGACGCACCTGTGTGCCTGCCGGTAGGCGTGCCCGTCGGGGCTCATGCCCACACTTCCGGCTCGCCAGGAAGCCTCATGCGCCATGCCGTCCTCGGGCGGCCCGCGGACCGGCCCCACGATTGCCGGGGGATGGTCGCCTGCCCAGGCCGCGCGCGGCGGCCGGAGCCCGCGGCAGGAACGTGTCATGGATCAGCCCGGTGACCGTCCGGGCCGCGAGCAGCGCGACCCGGAGGTGAGGACGCCGACGAGGGCGTACGCGATGGCTAGGGCCGGCGGCAAGGATGGCTCGACGTACAGCCGCATCGAGATAACCGAAGCGAGTACCACGAAGGGAGTGATGCCCAGGCCGAAGAGCACACGGGACGGGGTGGTGAACCCCAGCGCGGCGCTCGCGCCCTTTCGCCATCAGGCCGCCAACGGCCGTGGGTTTAGACAGCGTTAGACTCCCGGGCATGCAGGGGCGGACAACCCCTACAGGCCGCAGACCGTGGTAAGCGGGGTGTGAGACCCCACCTGTGGAGGTGCCAGATGGCCGAGCTCCCACCGCCCCCGGAGGGCATTGTGCTGGCCCACTTCATCGTCTCGGACGATGTCGAGCGCTCGCGGCGCTTCTACACCGAGGTACTCGGCGGCCGGGTGGTCTTCTCCGGCCCCGGAGGGCTGACCTATGTCGCACTATCCAACTGCTGGATCATCATCAATGTCGGCGGAGGCCCGACCGATGACAAGCCGGCGGTCACCCTGGAGACGCCACGCGATCCCGACCGGGTCAGCAGCTTCCTCAATATCCGGGTCAAAGACATCGCGGCCGTGTACGCCGAATGGAGCGCCCGGGGCGCTCAATTCCTGACGCCGCCGAAACAGCACCAGTATGAGATCCGTTGCTATATCCGCGATCCCGACGGTCACCTGATCGAAGTGGGGCAAACCACGGACCCTGAAGGGGACTGGTCGCCCGCTCACTGGCCGTCGAGTGCGCCCGGCGGGGAGTCTGAGTGAACGCCGAGATCACCGGCGAGATCCCTTCACATCGACGGTGACCAGTCCCCCGGGCACTGAGATCCCTGCCTGCCATTTCCGGCAAGGCCGCGCTTCCCCGCTGTTCCCCCTCTCAGCGAGCCGCTGCGAGACCGCTCAGGCTGGCGATGCTCCGGCCCGCCGTTGTTAGCACTGTGACGCTGAGGAGGTTTCGGTCATGACCATCGCGGTCATCGGCACTGGAGGGCTCGGATCGGTCATCGCCCGCCAGCTCGCCTCAGGCGGCGAGACCGTGCGGCTCTCGAGCGCCGACAATGAGTCGGCACGAACGCTGGCTGCACAGATCGGTCGAGCCGCGGTCGTCGCCGCCGGCAACCGCGACGCGCTGCAGGGCGCCGATGCCGTTGTCCTCGCGCTGCGGTTTACCGTGCTGCAGGGCGTCATAGACGAGATCGCCGACCCGCTGGCCGGCAAGCTCGTGGTCGTTCCCAGCAACCCGCTCACCACCGACGCGCAAGGTAACCTCTCACGTGTCCTGCCGGAAGGGCAATCCTCTGGGAAGGTCGTGGCCGGGTGGTTGCCGACCGGGGCGCGCTTGGCCATGGCGTTCGGGACCCTGTCGGCCGGTCTCCTCGAGTCCTCCAGCAACCGGTCACCGGAGCCGGCGGTGCTGTTCTACGCGACCGACGACGACCGTGCTGGCGAGGAAGCCGAGTGGTTGATCCGAACGGCCGGTTTCGAGCCGGTGAAGGCCGGCGGCCTCGAACAGTCGGGCCGGCTCGAGGTTGGCGGTGACCTTCACGATCTCGTAGTCGGCCCCTCCAGGGCGCGGTCATTGACCGGCGGGGCCTGATCGCCTCGCCGCCGTGGCCCGGGGACCTCTTCGGCCGGGCCCTTCGCCCAGACGGTCTTGACGGCGATGACTGGCAGGATCTCAGTATCCGGCGCACTGGCCACCGTCGATGGCAGGATCTCGCCGCGACGAAGCCCGCCCGTTCTCGGTAAAGCCTCCGTCGACGATGTCGGCGGCCCCACCCATCGTCCGAGGGGTGCACGGTGTCGAGGCGCGCATACGGCGAGGCGTCGGTCATCGCCGTCTTCATGACACCGAGGGTGCACCCCAGCTGTTGTTAGCACAGCGCTAGCAAGACGGGAATCGGCTGTCACCTGGAAGCGCGAACGCGACGCGCAGCGGGTTAGTGGCCGGGGTAGCCGATCGCGTACCGGCGCACGAGGGAATGCTCTCGAGGTGATGGCCGCAAACCGGGCAGTGGCAGATGAGGGGCAGCTTCGGCGGTGTGCTGGTGACCGTCACCGACCGGCGGAAGCTCGCCACTCGGGCTGCCTGATGGCAGGCGCCGGGATGCCCGACCGCCCGCGCCGGGCGCTGGCCGTCGCGGCGGCTGCCCGCCAGAACGCTTCTCACGCCAGCCGGCGATCATGTGGCCCACAGCTATAGCCAAAACGGTCAAGTAGACGAAAGTAGCTGAGAAGACCAACTCGGCTGCCGCCTTGGGATCGCCTTCGCTATTTTTGGGCAAAAGGAACGCCAACGGCCACACGCCCGCATAGAGCACGGTTACCGCCATGATCACCGGGGCCGGCCGCAGAACTGGCTGCTCGCCTCGGGCCCGGGCGAGCTTGGGCCGCTGCGCTGATGTCGGCTCGGCGGGGAGGTCAGCGGTGACTGCGGCCAGCTCCGCATAAGTCTGCGACGCGAACGTCTGGCCCACCCGCAGGTCGAATTCGTCCTTGGCCAGCAGGCCCTGCACGAACGCGACCTTGAGCGTGTCGATCACCTGCTCACGGTCGGCGCGCGACACCCGCAGGCGGCCGTGGCCCGCCGCGCCTGCTGCCATCTCGTCACTTGGCCCCGCCATCCCCGGCACCTCCCCACCAACACGACGCACCGAAAGTGTAGCGCGATGCTCATCAGCCGACCGTCCTCCGACCTTCAGATCCGTGGTGATCTACAGCGACGTTGTAAGGCCAAAATAGAGGGCATCACTACACCTTATGTTTCGTTTTCAGGACTTCGGCTCCTTCTGCTGATGTCAGTGGCGTCTCACTACGGCGCTGGATTTAGTCCCTTTCATCTACAGTCGCGGCTAGGCCGGTCGATCGAACCTGTAGAAGCCCCTGGCCGTGGCCCTCGTCCGCCGTCGGGGCCACCTCGGGTCGCCATCATCGGCCGTCTTAGACTCGCCCAGGATTGGGAGCTTCTTTCAAGCCTGAGTTCCTCTATCGATCTATTCCCCCCGGGCATGTTCGACGTCTTCACCGTGGGCCGTTTCACGCGGAAGGCTAGCCGTCTCGAGGTCGGCGCTGTCTTTACCGATCAGCTGGGAGGAGGTCACGTCCGCCGCCGGGAAGGACGAGGGATTGATGCTCATAGGTACGCCGCCTTGGCCGCGGCCGACGCGGCGGCTTCGCGTGGGCTGATGTCCTGAGTGTTTCCCGGCGCGGCATTAGGTGACTTCGGCGTCGTAGGGAGTTTTCTCGGCAGCCCACCCGGTCTGCTATCCCCCGTCTGAGACTAGTGCTGCCTGGCCGCGGCGGGACGACGCGGCGGCCATAGCTGGGCAGGCGGACCCGCACGGACGGCCCGGGACCCATACGGGCCCGGGACCCATACCAGGGACCGGACCAGGGCCTACCCCCGGTGTGCCGACAGCATCTAGAGGCAACCGTGGAGAGCAGGACTCAACCGGCGGCCTGGCCCCAGACCGCCGGCACCAGAGAAACAAAGGAAAAGGAGCAGGAGTCATGGAGTACAGACTCGAGGTTGTGGTGCTGCCAGTCTCCGACGTGGACAAGGCCAAGGACTTCTACCAGGGGCTGGGCTGGCGGCTGGACGCCGACTTCGACCGCGTCCCCGGCTACCGGGTGGTCCAGCTGACCCCGCCGGGCTCAGCCTGCTCGGTCATCTTCGGCACCGGGGTCTGCTCGGCCACGCCGGGCTCGGCTCACGGCCTGCACCTGGTCACCGCCGACATCGACGCGGCCCGGGCCGACCTGGCCGACCGCGGCGCCGAGGTCAGCGACGTCTTCCACGACACCACCGGCGTGTTCCACCACGCCGGAACCCAGGACCGGGTCGCCGGACCGGCTGCGGAGCACGCGAGCTACGGCTCGTTCGTCTCATTCGACGACCCCGACGGCAACGGCTGGCTGGTCCAGGAGATCACCACCCGCCTGCCAGGCCGGTGATCGACGCCCAGAGAGGAGCAGGATCATGAGCAACAGCACACTTACCTACCAGCACATGGGGACGACGGCCCGCAGCCAGACCCACGCCCTGTTCGCGCCGACGATGGGCTACGTCGCCGCAACCGTGGCGCTGTTTGCGCTCGGCGCCTGGCTGGGCCGGAACCTGACCGGCGGCGTCGGCATCGTCGCGTTCATCGCCGGCTTCGCGGTCCTGATTGCCATGAGGTTCACCACCGGCAAGCCGCAGCAGCTGACCGTCGGTCTGCTGGCCGCGTTCGGGTTGCTGATCGGCTTGGCCGTGGCGCCCGTGATCGCCTACTACGGCAACATGGACCCGCGGGCGCTGTGGGAGGCCGGCGGGGCGACCGCGCTGCTCATCGCCGGGTTCGGCGCGGCGGGCTACGCCACCCGGCGGGACCTGACCGCGATCGCCCGGGTGTGCTTCCGGGCGCTGCTGGCCCTCTTCTCCGGGGGCGAGCGGTAATGGCCGTCGCTGCGATAATCGTTGCTGCCCTCATTATTGCCGTTGTATTTCAGGCGATCTTCTTTGTGCTGGGGGCGATCGTGCTTATCGTCTTCCGAATTAGTTGATCAGGGAGACGTCACCGACAGACGGTCACCATAATCAGGCAAGTTCCGCGCCGACAAACGGCTTTCGCCGCGCATTTCGACGGCAACGCGGACGAGATCCCCTGGCGAACGGCGAGCGAGGACTTCAGCAAGATCCCCGATGCCGCGGGCGTTGCTACCTAGGCAATGAGGCCGCGTCGACACGCTCCCCCGCGCTCCCGCAAGGCAGCGCCAAATAATCAGAGAACCGGGTAAATCGGGCAGAGGAACAGCAAAGCTGCTGGGAGGCGGGAAATGCACGTAGCGGGGATCCGGCGGGTGGGTGACCGGGTTGAGATGATGGATGTGGGCGAGCCGCGGGCGCTGGCCAGCGACGAGGTGCTGCTCCAGGTGAGGGCCGCCGGCGTGGCCAACTGGGATGAGTTCGTCCGCACAGGCAGCTGGGATGTGGGCGGCAGGCCGCCGATGGCGCTGGGCGTGGAAGCAGCCGGCACGGTGCTGGCAACGGGTCAGGCGGTCAGTGAATGGGCGCCCGGCGATGCGGTGATGACACATCCGGTGCCGTTGCGAGACCAGGGGACCTGGGCGCCCCGGCTGATCGCCCCGGCCGGGCTGCTCGCCCGTAAGCCGCCCGGTGCCAGCTGGGAGGCAGCAGCTGCCTTCCCGGTACCTGCGATCACCGCCGAACAGGTTCTCGGCGCGCTCAACATTCACGCCGGCGAACCGCTCCTTGTCCACGGAGCCGGCGGAGTAACCGGCAGCTTGCTGGCCGCCCTGGCCGTGCTGCGCGGTGCTGAGGTCATCGCGACAGCGGGTCCCTCAAGCCGACGGAGGGTCAGCGCGCTGGGGGCACGCTACGTCATCGACTACCACGACCAAGATTGGTCCGAACAGGTCCGCGCGATCACCGGAGGTCGGGGTGTGGCTGCTGCGGCCAACGCGGCACCCGTCGGCGCCGCCACCGCGATCCGGGCGGTTGCCGACGGCGGGCGCCTGGCAACCATCACCTCAGACCCGCCCAGCCAGCAGCGCGGCATCACGGTCTCCAGCATCTACGTCCGCGCGGACGGAAACCAGCTGCGCAAACTCTCGCAGCAGTTCGCAGACGGGCAGCTGGAGATCCCCGTCGCCGCCAGCTACCGCCTCGCCGATGCCGCCCAGGCACTCGCCGAGGCAACTGGAGGCCACGCCTCTGGAGCCATCGTCCTCACGCCCTGACCAGCCAGGAGAAGACCTGTTAGGTGCCCGCGAGCTGCTAGCCGGGTGAGAGCGGTGACTGCGTCGCCCGAGCGCCAGCGGAGCGGGTCCACCCCGGTGGAATTCCGGCCGAAAGTGTTACTCGCCGCCAGGCCCGCCGTGGGCAGCCCGGCCGACCCGACCGCGCTGGTCGAGCCTTCGCCGAGCCGATCATGCCGAGCTGGGGCGACTACGGCCAGGCTGCCGCGCCTGCGGCGCCCAGCTGCCGGTCAGACCGCTCGAAACCCTGCATGGCAGACACTTATCCCAGGAAATCGAACGCTAAGTCGGCAAAGATCCTAGACGTGCCATCCTTCCCGCCGCATCGTCCGGCATCGGAAGCTCCCGCAGGCCCTGGTAGCCTGGGCCGCTCGTGCTCCTGGGGGCAGTGAATGCTTGCACGGCATATCTGGCCAGGCCGCTGTGGTCGGCGAGGTGGCCTGGCTGCTGGCCCAGGGAACGGAATGGCTGATCTCAGCGGGGCTGGACTCGAGCCCACAGCTCATTGAACGAAATGCTGTCGTAGAACGCGGTGCCGTCGATGACCCGGCCGTCGCGCAGCGTCATGAACCAGGCGTAGCTGTTCTCGCAGGGCTGGCCGTCGATGGCGATCCCGCGGCCATCCCAGAGGACGATCACCGTGTCGCCGTCGGCGCAGACTGACCGGATCGCGGTCGGGCGGAAAGGGTCTGACGTTGTGAACCGGGCGCCGAAGGGCCTGAGGACCTCATCGATAAATTGCTGCTTGCTGGCGCACTCTTTCGAGGCCACCGAGTGTCCCTCGATACGCCAGACCATGTCGGCGGCGAACGAGGCCAGCGGTCCTGGTGGCCCGGCAATTGCCGGGCCGGACCACGGTGCGCGGCCAAGGCGCCGGGCACGGCTGGCCGCTCCCGGGGGCGGAGGGCAGTGGTTGTCAGGTGCCGGGGATGGCAACGAGGCGCAGATATGCCGACAGGCATCGAATCGGGGGATCCCTAGGCTATCGGCACCGCGCCTCGCCGGCATCGTGGCCGTGACGCCCTGCTAACGGGCGCCGTCCCCCCCGCGCTCAGCCCGGTGACGACCGCCAGCACCGTTCGCGCCGCCACGCATGGGAGCGCTTGGGACATGCTGCCCCCGTCTGGGTCAGGAGGTTCCCCGACCCAGACGGAGGTGCAGGGCGATGTCAGGCGGGCCGGATGTTGGCGTTGAGGTGGAACAGGTTGCCGGGGTCGTACTGCGCCTTGATCCTGGCCAGCCGTTCGTACTTGGCCGGGCCGTAGCTCTGGCGCACCCGGTCGTCGGAGAAATCGGTGATGCCGTTGATGTAGCCGTCTCCGCTGCCGATGGCGTGCGGGCGCAGCGCCTCCCAGAGGCCGCGGACCCAGCGGCGGTCGGCGTCCAGCAGCCCGGCGTCGGGGGCCAGGCCCACGATGAAGACGCCGTACCGGGGCGAGCGCCCGCCGCTGAACGCTGTCTCGTCGTCGCCGACCTGGCAGTACGCGCCGTCGAGCCGGTAGAACAGCAGCACCGACATGGGTGAGTTCTTGCGCGGGATCTGCTCGGTGACCAGATCGATGATCGGGTCGGACAGCTCCTCGACGTAGGTGCCCTTCTCGTAGCCGTGAATGCCCCACGCGTTGGCCTCGTCGAGCAGCTTCTGCAGCTCGACGTAGGGCATGGGGGTGACCAGGTCGAACAGGGGCGGGAGGCTCTCGCGGATCCGGGTGACGAGCTGGGCGTGCTCAGGTCCGGAGCCGAACCCGGTCAGCAGCAGCACGTAGCCGGGCGCGAAGTGGTGCTCCGGCGGGACGAACGGCGCGGGCGGCGCGTTCAGCGCGCCGACCACGGCGTTGATCTCCGGCGGCATCGCCCGGGTGATCTCGCGGGCCAGCCGCAGCGCCTGCGCGCCCTGGTCCAGGGGCCAGAAGAACAGCCCGAGCTGCACGATCGGGTCGACCTCGTGCAGGGCGAACTCGAACGAGGTGACCACGCCGAAGTTGCCGCCACCGCCGCGGATGGCCCAGAACAGGTCCGGGTGCTCATCGGCTGAGGCCCGCCGCACCTGGCCGTCGGCAGTGACCACCTCGGCGGAAACCAGGTTGTCGATGCTGAGCCCGAACTTGCGGGTCAGCCAGCCCATGCCACCGCCCAGCGTCAGCCCGCCCACGCCGGTGTGGCTGACCAGCCCGGCGGGCAGGGCCAGCCCGTGCGCCTGGGTGGCGGCGTCCACGTCGCCCAGCAGCGCACCGCCGCCGACCGTGGCCCGCCGGGCGTCCGGGTCGACCGCGACGTGGCTGAGCAGGCTCAGGTCGATCATCAGGCCGCCGTCGCAGACGGCCGTGCCCGCCGGGTTGTGCGCGCCGCCGCGTACGGATATCTCCAGCCCGTGCTCGCGCGCGTACTTCACCGCTGCGGCCACGTCGGCGGCCGAAGCGCAACGGGCGATCACCGCGGGGCGCCGGTCGATCCCGCCGTTCCATACCCGGCGCCCGTCGTCGAAGCCAGGGTCGCCGGGCTCGATCACGGGTCCTTCCATCACCACACGGAGCCGACCGATCCCTTCCACTGCCGTCTGCGTCATAATCGTTCCCCTCCCGAACGTGGACTGAGGTCACCCAGGCCACCGCACCCAGGTGAAGGCCGGCGGCGGAGATGCGGAGATCACATGAAGGCAAGCCGCCCTTAAATCCGGAGGACCCCTGGCCGGTCTTGATACCCCAACGTGCCGCCTGCGCGTCGTACGTCACCGGGACCGGTAACGGATTACCGGGACAAGTGACTCTTTGCACGCCCACAATGCGTGACGAGAAAGCGATGGCTCTATACGCCGGATCGATGCTCTTATGTTTGTCAAGGGGGTCGGATGGCCTTTCGGAAGGCGCAGTTTCTGGGGTTGCAGGGTTGGTGTTCTGGACCGGGTTATTGCTGGGTTGCGGACAAGACAGGGATGGGCCGCTCGAGATGGAGCGCGCAAGCTCTTATTAGGTCACGCCCAGCAGGTCAGGGATAGGCCGGGGACGGCCGACGAATCGTTCGCAGGCCAGCAGGTTCGCGGCAGCCGAATATGGGGTCAGGCCGCCCCCGGAGCTTGGGTGCTACCCGGCGGCTGGGCGCAGCTGGCGGTAGACCTCGCGGGCGACGTAGCGCTTGAGGCAGCGGATGATCTCCGCCTTGGACTTTCCTTCTGCGGTGCGGCGCTCGGCGTAGGCGCGGGTGGCCGGGTCAGAGCCCAGCCGGGTGAACACGATCCGCCATAGGGCATGGTTGGCCTGGCGGTCACCGCCGGGGTTAAGGCGGTGGCGGGTGACTTTCCCTGATGATGCGGGTATCGGGGCGGCACCGCACAGGTGCGCCCAGGCTGCCTCGCTGCGCAGCCGTTCTGGGTGATCCCCGGCTGCGATGAGCAGCAGTGCCGCGGTGCGCGGGCCGGCCCCGTAGATGGCGAGCAGGCCGGGGGCGCGGGCGGTCACCAGCGGGATGATGAGCTCGTCCAGGCGGACGAGCTGGCCGTCCAGGAACTGGGCGCGTCGGCCCAGTTCGCGCAGCGCGATACGGGTGGCGTGGCCGGCGACGTCGCCGGGGCGGGGACGCAGCGCCGCCAGCCCGGTTACCAGGGCAGCCGGCTTGTGCTTTGCGAACCGTGCCCGCAGGTCATCAGGGCCGGTCAGGAGCAGTGCCCTAGCCTGGTTGATGGTCCGGGTGCGTTCTCCGGCGGCGCTGCGCCGGGCGACCATCAGGGTCCGGATCGCCTCCACGGCGCCGTCCCTGCCCTTGGGGGCGCCGCTAGCCCGGCCGGACTGCGCGGCCCGGGCAGCGCTGACCGCGTCCAGCGGGTCGGACTTGCCCTGCCGACGCCGGTCCTGCCGGTCCGAGCGGTCCACCTCGACGACCCGGATGCCCGCCGCGGTGACATAGCGGGCCAGCCCGGCGCCGTAACTGCCGGTCCCCTCGATGCCGACCAGGCATATGGCGCCGAACCCGCCCAGCCAGCTCAGCAGGCGGGCATAGCCAGCCGCGGTGGCGGGGAACTCCCTGACGCCGAGCAGCCCGCCGACGGGATCAAGCGCGGCGGCGACATGGGTATCTGCGTGAGTGTCCACGCCGCCGGTAATCGCGGTGCGGCAGGTAACGGGGCGTGCTTCTTCTACGATGGTCACTGTCATCCCTTTCTCAGGTTGAGGGATGGCACGCACCCGCTGGCCGTCGGACCTGTGAACCCCGGCCTCTTGCACAGGACGGGCAGATCAGACCGGCAGCGCCGGTGGGTGCCGTAAACCTGGGGCCCGGCCGACAGATCGTCTCGCAGGACTACCCGTACGGCGTTAGCCGAATCGGAGGTCAGGCCGGGACCCCAGGCTCCCGACCCTACGCCCGTATTCAGGCAAAACCAGGGAAGCCGAGCCGGAAGCACTATCCACAGTCTCCCTGCCGAATATTTGCTGGAGGGAGAACACGCCGGTGCGAAGTTGGGTCAGTGGCTGTCGTCGGCGCCGGCGCCGGGCGGCGCCAGCTGGGGGAAGTAGTGGAAGGCGACGTCCCTGATGACTTCGACGATGAGCTGGGGCGTGAGTTCGGCGGAGGGGTCGGCTAGTTGCGGCGGAAGTTTGACCCCCATCTGCCTGGCGTGCTCGATGATGCCGGGTGCGACGTCCTTGCCCAGGTAGCCGAGGGCCTTGCCCAGGGTCTGGTAGTCAATCGCCCATGCAGGCAGGGGCTGGGCCGCGACGGTGGCCCAGGTCTGCAGGTCTCGCGGTGTGCCGCGGGTGAACACGTGGTCGAAGGTGCGCGCCGAGGCATCGCGTTGGGTGAACGGCGGGCCGAGATCCCAGGTCTTGCGCAGCGTCGCGATCAGCGAGGTGTGCCGGTACTCCTCGTTGTACACCGAGCCCGGCTCGACCCATGGCGACACGATGATGGCGGGGACGCGGTAGCCGGAACGGTCGAACGTGAAGCCGAACTCACCCGCCGGTGCGGCCGGATCGGGCGGCGGGACCGGTCCCGGGGGCACGTGGTCGTAGGTTCCGCCTGGCTCGTCCCACCCGATCAGCAGGGTGGTGTTCCAGACGTTGGCGCCCGGCTCTGGGTGGCGGACCGGTAGGCGTTGAAGACCCGCTCCAGGAACGCCTCGCCGCCCAGCATCGCCGACGACGGGTCCAGCCCGATATCGACGTTGCCGCCGAAAAATGACCGGCCGAACGCCGGGTGGTAGTCGCCGTGACCCGCGATCATGTCCGGCTCGATCAGCGAGAAATCGGGCAGGGTCCCGGCCGCGGCGTCCTTCTCGAACTCGGAAAACCGCACGAAATGCGTCGCCAGCCAGTCCTTCAGCCGGGGATAGTGGATGACACCGGTGAACGACAGGCACATCGGCTCCATCACGTAGACCTTCCAGGTCCTGCCGTGCTGCTCCAGCCGCTCGAAGATCGTCTCCGCGTCGTTGTCGGTGAACCACTTTCTCACCGGGCTGTTCACGACCAGCCCCGACGACGTCGCCGCCGTCCAGAACGACCGGTTCATGAACGTCTGCGACGGCACCTCGGAAAACCAGTGGTCGAACACCCCGAACTCACGCGCGATGCCGCTCAGCACCGGCAGCTGCTGCGGGGTGTACCCGGTCATGATCTGGGCGTACTCGTCATAGGTCGGCTGCCGCCCGACTTCGCCGGTGAACGTGCTGATGTAGTCGGCGACGAACCCGTCCATGGCCGGAACCGCACCCGGCGGCGGCGCGTTCCACGGCGCTGTCACGCCCTCGCCGATCTTGAACCGGTTGTGGTCATCGATCGCGCCGAACAGCTGGGTGTTGGTGTGGTACCACTCCTCACCCGAGTCCGGGTTAGGGGAATCCATGTCGGCAGTGACGCCGTAGGGCACCACCTTGCGGCCGGCGCCGTGCTCGCCCATCCGGGGATCGGGTTGCTCAGCTCCTTCCCGATGACCCCCTCGAAGGCCTTGCCGTCCCCCGGCCCGTACAGGCGGCCCAGCACGTTGTCCAGGGACCGGTTCTCGAACAGGACCACCACGACATGATCGAGCGCACTGGCGCGGGTAGCTGAGCCGGGCATGCCAGCCTCCACTCCTTTGAGGACGTTCCGGGCGTGCCTGTCCCCGCCAGGCACCGGCAAACCGCCAGTGTCATCCAACCCCATGAGCGGCTGCCGCTACCTCACCCCGAACGGGTGATGGGCTTGACCCGCGCTCCGGCTCGGCACAGATAAATTACGCTTCGTGACCCGCTGGGCCGCTTGCCGCGACCGCGCGGCAGCCGCCAGATACGGTGCTGGTGCCCGGCGCAGGTTCGGGCATCCTGAAGACATGGAAACCGGCGGGCGCCCAGGCTGCGGGGTGTGCGCCGCCGTCGACGTGCATTACCTTCCCGGCCGGCGGCGCCCGGGCCGCGGCCGTGCTGGCCGCCCGATGCCGCCTTCGCGACGTACTGGCCGAACGCACCGCGGCGGTGCCCCGGGTCGCGCCCTTGCCGGGCCGGGCCAGTTCTACCTGCGCGAGCTCCCCGATACGCGCGGTCCTGGACGAGCTGAGCGGGCTGGGCCTGCTGGTGGTCGACGGCTACGCCGACCTGGACCCCGCAGGCCGGCCCGGCCTGGGCGCGCACGCGCACGCCGAGTTCGGCATCCCGGTCATCGGGGTGGCCAAGTCCCGGTTCCGCACCGCCACCCACGCAGTCCCGGTCCTGCGCGGATCCTCGGCCCGCCCACTATTCGTCACCGCCGCCGGGATGCCCACCGCCGACGCGGCGAGAAGCCTGGTCCGGCGCCATGCGGGCCGGTACCGGCTACCGCGGCACTGCGCCGCGCCGATACCCTCGCCCGCACACCCCCGCCCGCAGCCACCATCACCGACCGCCAGCCCGACCGACCCACCCAGACACGCGGAACGGGGCAGATCGGCACGTTCCAGCGCGTTGTGTAGTGACGCTTACAAAACGGCCGTCGTCGTGGGCGGAGCGGGCTGTGGTCGTCAACCCCATCGACAAGCGGCGCGACACCCGCGCGCCGCGAAGGACGTGCGGGAGTCGCGGGCAACCGCGCCGATGAGAACCTGACTGACGGGACGAACACAGGAGGATGCAGCCCATGTCGCCTCTCCGGCACTTCGATCACGTCGGCATCACCGTCAGAGATCTCGACACGGTGACGGCCTTCTTCGTCGGGCTGGGCTTCGAGACTGAGGGCCGGACGGTTCTGGAGGGCGAGCTCCTGGACGCGTCATTGGCATACCTAACTCCCGGACCGAGATCGTCATGCTGCGGCCGCCCGGCGGAGGAACCGGGCTGGAACTGTCGAGCTTCATCCGGCCAGACCACCAACCAGGGTCGCCCGAACCCATGCCAGCGAACTGGGGTTGCGCAACGTGACGTTCGAGGTGGACGACCTTCAGGCGATCCTCAGCGGCTCGCCGCGGACGGCTACCGCCGGGTCGGCGGCGTCGGTGAGTACAAGGACATCTGGCGCATGCGTCAGTCCGCGGACCCGAGGGGTTCATCGTAAACTTCGCCCAGCGAATCAACTGATCCGCGCCCCGAAAAGCGGCGTGTAACGACAGTTCTCCGATCCGCATCTCGGTATGAGTGCGTATCTGCAGCTGCGCGAAAGCTGCATCGCCCGGCGTATTGCACCGTTGGTGCCCGCAGGGCGTTTCTGAGAGCTTGCGGTTACCGAAGGGGGCATGGCGGATTTTGTCGCGCTTGACCTCATCTGGAGCGTCAGAAGATCATGGAGCTGCAGATTTTTCGAGGGCATGGTCTGGGTATGGGCGACAGCGACGTGCGTCAGCATGAGGCAAGGTCGCGCGGTGCCGCGGGTGGCCTGGTGTTCGACTTGGTGGCGTCGAAGCTTCGCGGCCGATGGTGCGGCGCGGGGACGGTGGATCGTTCGGTGTTGATCGAACGGCTGAGGCGGGGTGATCGCCGCCCGATGGTCTCAGTGGTTGCGCCCCCGGCTGGGCAAAACGACGGTCCTGGCGCCGTGGGCGGAGCGTAATGGCCAATCTTTCGCCTGGTGTCGGTTGACGAACGGGACAACGATCCGAAGGTCCTGCTCACCTAGGTCGCGGAGGCGCCTCGAACTGCCAGCTATCAAGGTCGATATCACCATGACTGCGTTCGGACTCTGCGGCACGGATCAGGGTTGACAATGCTCCATAGGTCCGATCTGTACCAGGTCGGACGTCTCAGTTCTTTCCGCGGCCTCGGGCGCCGGGTGATGCTCGAACAGCACGAGCGAGGACCTGCGGAGCCGGTTTCGGTGACGACGGACAGGTGGCCGCGCGCTTGGCGCCGACGCGGCATGCGTGTCGCATCCCAGCCGGCCAGTCAGCATTTATCCTGGCCCCGTGCGCCTTATTTCCCTGCTGCCGTCCGCGACCGAGATCGTGTATGCGCTCGGCCTGGGCGGCGACCTGGTCGGAGTCACGTTCGAGTGTGATGAGCCCGCCGTCGCCCGCTCGGAGAAGGAAGTCGTGGTGGGCGGCCGGGACACGTCAGGAATGACCCCAGCGGAAATCGACAGCTACGCCCGTGACCAGATCGCGAACGGCGAGGATCTGTATACCCTGCACGCCGACGCGCTCGCCCGGCTGCGCCCCGACCTGATCCTGACGCAGGACCTGTGCCGGGTGTGCGCACTACCTTCAGGGCACGTGTCGGAGGCGCTGGACTACCTGGGGTGCCGTGCCGACGTGCTGTCGCTTGACCCGTACACGCTGGGCGAAGTGCTCGACACGATCCTCGCCGTCGGCGAGCGAACTGGGGTGACAGACCGCGCGGAGCAGGTAGTCGCCAGCCTCCGCAGGCGCCTCGCCCAGGTCGCGGCGCGAGTCGCGGGCCGCCCGCGCCCGAGGGTCGCGGTCGTCGAGTGGGTGGACCCCCCGTTCGCGGCCGGCCACTGGATACCCGACCTGATAACCGCGGCGGGCGGCGAGCCGGTTGCGGCCCGCCCGGGTCAGCACTCCGAACCGCTTGCCTGGCCGCAGGTCGCCGCCGCCCACCCTGACCTGGTCATCGTCGCTCCGTGCGGTTACCACCTGGCGGGCGCGGTATCCCAGGCCGCGGTCGTGACAGCGGCGCTGCCCGGCATCCCGGTATGGGCCATCGATGCGGATTCCCTCGTGGTCCGCCCGGGACCCCGCCTCGTCGACGGCGTTGAGGCCATCGCCGCGATCCTGCACCCGGGCGCTGTACCCGTTCCCCCGGAGGGGAAGGTCGCGCTGGTCCATTCCCCGCCCGGCCGGTGAAACAGCCATCGGCCTAAGGACGCCACGCGCAGGCGGCGGAACCCGGCGCGGCTCATGACGTGAGGATCATGGAACCGATCATGGACGGAGGCCAGCAATTGACAGTGCTGCCGGGATCTGCCGGGCGCCGATACGGCAGGGTCTTCGATGAGATCGCGGCTGAGTACGACCGCCACCGTCCGGCATATCCGGACGAGCTCATCGATCAGGCTTGCCGGATCGCGGGGCTCGGGAGCGGTGATGCGGTGCTGGAGGTCGGGTGCGGAAGCGGCCAGCTGACGCGTTCCCTGTCCGGGCGGGGACTGCGGGTGACGGCACTGGAACCGGGCACCAACCTCATTTCGCTGGCCAGGCATAACCTGGCGGGCGACGCAGAGGTGGAGTTCGTGACCGCCCAGTTCGAGGACGCGCCGCTTCCCTGCGAGCGGTTCCGGGCCGTGTTCTCCGCGTCCGCGTTTCACTGGGTGGACCCTGAGGCCAGCTGGCAGCGGGCCGCTGACGTGCTTGTTCCCGGCGGGACGCTCGCCTTGGTGCAGTACTTCGGGCTGGAGGAAGCACGCAGCAAGCAAGATCAGGATGCGGTACTCGGGGCCCTGGCAAAGGTCGCCCCGGACATCGCCGCCAGCTGGCCGGCCTACCGGAATCTCGACGGGACGCTCGCCGGGATCGAGCGTCGCCGCGGCAATATCTCGCAGGCCTGGTCCTGGCTCGGCAGCTACGACATAGGGCGGGAGTACGCCGGCCGCCTGTTCGGCGATGTTCAGGTGGCGGTCATGCCGAAGCTCATCGAGCACACGCCGGACGAACTCGGTGCCGTCGTTCGCACGATGTCGTTTTACGCCCGGCTCTCACCAGACCAGCGCCAGGCCCTGGACCGGGAGTACGAGGCGATATATCAGCGATCCGGGCGGCCGGTACGCGCCAGCACGATCGCGGTTCTCCTCACGGCGCAGCGGCGGGCTGACTCGGCCGAAGCGAAACGATCTAACCGAGATCAACAACGTCAGCGGGCTGCGCACTAGTTAGATAAAGCCAGGTATCAGCTCACGGCCGCTTCCTTGACCTGATCGCCACTCCGGCAGGCGCCCGGCTCGGGCGCTGCCGCCATGAGCCGAGCTCTGCGGCTGGCTGGTCCTGCTCGGCCGCTCGTCAGCGTCCAAGGACGCGGAGCTGCTGGTACTCCGGCACCGGTCTTCCAAGGCGCGATTACGACGATGCCCTATACCGAGCCGATGGCCACCCTGCGTGTCCGCCGGTACGTCAAAGTCCGCCGGGGCAGAGTGCGGGGCCGGTCACTACTGCGCCAGGCGCGCCAGCCCGGGTCACACATGGAATGAGATGAGGGGCGCTCGCCGGCACGAGCCAGTCGCCGCCAGGAGATGAGGCAAACGCCTCATGAACGCTGGGCACTGCGGCTCCTATCGTCGGACTGACCAGCAGCGAGTCAACCTGGAGGAGATGGGCCAGATGCCGAAGGTATCTAGAGAAAGCGCCGCGAATGTCGCTGACATGGGCGCGGCGGAGGACCGAGGCGAGGAGCTCGATGGCTACGCCGTCACTTTCGTGTCGATCCGGCAGGACGCGGACCTGGCGCCGATGCTCAAGGGCCTGCCAGAGGACAGATGTCAGTGCCCGCATTGGGGTTATGTCTTCTCCGGCACCCTGACCTGGCGCTACGCCGGCCATGAAGAGGTGTGTGAGGCAGGCGATGCGTACTACGCTCCGCCGGGCCATACACCCTCGGCCACGGCGGGCAGCGAGTTCCTCCTGATCAGCCCGGCCGGGGAACTGCGGGAAGTGGAGGCGGCGATCAAGAAGAACATGCAGGCGATGCAGGGCGCCTGAACGCGGGAGCGCCCTGCCGTCAGCGGGCGGGCTCGAAGGCACCCATCAGGCCGTGCTGCGTGGCGAACAGCGTCGCCGCGGCGCGGCTGGATACGCCGAGCTTGGCGTAGATGTGCTCGACGTGGTTGGCCGCAGTCTTCGGCGATACCACCAGCTGCCGGCTGATCTCCTTGGTCGAGTGGCCGCGGGCGAGCAAGGCGAGCACCTCTACCTCGCGTGCGGTAAGCCCGCCAGGCTGCAGGTGCCGGGCAGGCGCGCGGTGGCCCGCAGCCGTGAGCACGGCATCCACTGCCGTGCCGTCCAGCCGGCCGGTGATGACCTCGGCCCGGAGGTCGCGAAAGGCCCGGCCGGAATCCAGCGGGGCACGGTGCGGACGCGGCTCAGTCATGGCGTGATAGGCGTCGGCCGCAGCCAGCAGCCGGTCGGACGGCGTCAGCGAGGCCGCCGTCAGGCCTCGCGGGTAGCCAGAGCCGTCCAGCCGCTCGTGGTGCCGCGCGGCGATCTCCCGGCTGGGGCCGAGCACGCTGACACGGGCCAGCATCCGGTCGGTCAGGTAAGGGTGCAGCCGGACGCGCTCGGACTCGGCTTGGGTCAGGGATCCTGGCTTGTCCCAGATCGCGTTGGACACTCCGAGCCGGCCGAGGTCGTGGATGAGCCCCGCACGCCGCAGGGTCCGCACGGCATCCGCTGGCTGCCCCGCGACGCGCGCCGCCTCGCCGACCAGGTTGGCTACCCCCCGCGAGTGGCCCGCCTGGTACGGGCTCTTCAGGTCGACCAGATCGGCCATCGCCTCCAGCACACCGTCCAGGTCGGCGCCGGCGACGCGGCGCGACAGCGGAGGCTCGGAGTCCAGGATGGCGTCCCAGTCGGAGGCCTGATCGAGGCCGTACAGCAGGCCGGCTGCATTCTCGCAGAACAGGTCCACCACGGCGGGATCGAACTGCGTCCCGCGATGCCTGCGTGCGACCGCCACGGCCGCCGCCGTGTTCTTTCTCCGGCTGAAGATCTCGACTGGGCTGGCCAGTTGCACCAGCCGGGCGGGCAGGCAGATCTGGTGACCCCGCAGATGGCGGGGATAGCCCTTGCCGTCCCATTGCTCGTAGGCCTGCTGGATAGCGACGCTGACGGCGTCGTCGAGGCCGATGTGCCTGGCGAACTGCGACCCCAGTGTGGAGTGCGTGGTCATGAACACAGCCACCTGCTTCATCCCCACCACGGGGAAGGCCGCGAGCCGCCTGGCGCGCGCCACGCCGGTCCCGTGTGAGCTCACCCGCCGCAAGATGAATGAGATCATCCGCGCTGTGCTCATCTCGAGCATCTCGAACCCGTCGCCCTTGAGGCTGATGTCGTCACCGAACCACCGCGCCTGCTCGGCTGCGTCTGCGTGGCAGTAGACGTTCATCATCAGGCCGAGGTAATAAGTGGCCTCCAGCTCACGGTCACTGGCCCCGGCCAGTTCCCCGAGCCGCAGTGCTATCACTGTCTGCCGCATGCAATGCGCCATCGGCTGCCCGAGCCCGAGATCGGCGGCGTAGGACAACGTTGCCACCAGTTCCGCGATCCTGACACCGCCGCCTGCCTGCGGCCGAGCAACCATAACCGGAGTCTACGGTCCGCCAGATGAGGCCAGCCGCGACGTCACGTGCCTACCTGGGCCGCCGGGCCGAGGCTCCATAGGAGGGCCGGTAGCCGCATTATCCCGGTGGTCGAAGATCACATTGCCTTTCGGGCTCGGCATAACGCCTGATCATTCCTGTGATCGAGGCGCGGCGCGCCTCGATCCCGGTGCCGCACGACCACAGGCAGACCCTGCGCAGGGTTTGGCACAGCACACGGTCCGGGCCTGGTGTGTATGCGCACGCCGAGTGGGGCATCCCGTGATCGGGGTGGCCACGTCCAGGTTCCGCAAAGCTACCAACGCGGGTCGTTTCACAGGGCCTCGATCGTGGGGTAGCCGGGTGTCCACATCGCCTGGGCGACCTGCTTAGCGGGATCGTCGAGCTGTGTCTGAGCCAGTCCCTCGGCTTGCGCGGCCTGGGCAACGGCGACCGCGACCGCGGCCGATACCTCTCGCAGGCTAGCGACTGAGGGCAGCACGGCAGCACCGGGTGTGCTGGCGTCGGTGAGGCCGGCCAGGGCGGCCGCCGCGGCGGCCAGCATGCCGTCGCTGACCCGGCTGGCCCGGGCGACGGTGACGCCGAGGCCGAGGCCGGGGAAGATCAGCGCGTTGTTGGCCTGGGCGATCTGGTGACATACGCCGTCGTAGGTCACCGGATCGAACGGGCTGCCGGTGGCGATCAGCGCTCGCCCGCCGGTCCAGGGAATCAGGTCGGCGGGCCGGGCCTCGGACCGCGAGGTGGGGTTGGACAGCGGCATGATGATCGGCCGCTCGGTGTGGGCGGCCATCTCGGCCACGATGTCCTCGGAGAAGACCGCGGGCTGCGTCGAGGTCCCAATCAGCATCGTCGGGTGGCTGCGGGTCACCACCTCAGCCAGTTCGATGCGGCCGTCGCCGTCACGTGACCAGCCGGCCACCTCGTCGGCCGGCCGCGCGTAGGGGACCTGGAAATCCCGCATTGTAGCGGCGTAATCACTGGTCAGCAGGCCTTTGCTGCCCAGTGCCCAGAACCGGCTGGCCGCCTCGCCGGCGGGCAGGCCCTCGGCGATCATGACCTGGCGCAGCACGTCAGCGATCCCGATCCCGGCCGTGCCCGCGCCGTGGATCACCACCCGCTGATCGCGCAGCCGGGTACCCGCCGTCCGCACGGCCCCCAGCGCGGCGGCCAGAACCACCGCGGCGGTGCCCTGCATGTCGTCGTTGAAGGTGCAGCAGGACCCGGCATACCTGGTCAGGATGCGGTTGGCGTTGGCGGCGCCGAAGTCCTCCCAGTGCAGCATCGCGTACGGGAACATTCGGGTAGCGGTGGCCACGTAGGCGTCAATCAGCTGGTCATACCGCTCGCCGCGGACCCGCGGGTGCCGGGCGCCTACGTAGTTGTCATGAGCGAGCAGCTCGGGATTGTCGGTCCCGGTGTCCAGCACCACCGGGATAACCCGGCCCGGGTGCAATCCCGCCGCCGCGACGTAGACGGCCAGCTTGCCGACCGCGATCGCGATGCCGCCCGCTCCCCAGTCGCCGATGCCCAAGATGCCCTCCGCATCGGTGGCCACGATCAGATCCACATCCGCTGGCCCCAGCCCGTAGTTGCGGAACGCGGTCTCGACCTGATCGGGGTGATCCACCGACAGGTAGACCCCGCGCGGGCGGCCGAACTCGTAGCTGTACCGCTCGATCGCCGTACCGATCGTCGGGGTATACACAATCGGCAGCATTTCCTCGATGTGCTCGGTCAGCAGCCGGTAGAACAGCACCTCGTTGCGGTCCCGCAGGTTCGCCAGGTACAGGTTCTTGGACAGGTCATCCGGCTGGCGCAGATACTGCCCGTACGCCCGGGCCAGCTGCCCTTCCATCGTGGATACCGCATCAGGCAGCAGCCCGGTCAGCCCGAGCTCCGCCCGCTCGTCCGGCGTGAACGCGGTGCCCCGGTTCAGCAGCGGCGCGGCCAGCACTCCATGGCCCCGCAGCCGCACCCGCGCCACCATGCCATCCGGCGTCCAGTCCAGCTCGTACGGACGTTCCATCACCGCATCACCTATCCAGCACCAGAGTCGGAGTTCGCGAACATGGCGTACTTGACGTACTTGACGTCCGGGTGCTCCAGCGGGCCCTTCGGGCCCGCCCTCGCGACCGGTGCCTGACTGCTTGATGTCGCCGAACGGTGATGGGCGTTGGAGATCACACCGACGTTGACGCCTGTCATGCCCGAATCCCACGCGCTGACCATCCGGTGCGCACATGCCGAGTCGCGTGTGGACATGGCTGGCCAGCCCGTAGTCGGTAGCGTCGGCCATCCGCAGAGCCCGCGCTTCGTTGCGGAACGACGTTAGAGTGACGACTGGCCCGAATATCTGGCTTCGGCTTGGCCGGCTCCATCTTGGCCACGCGCTCGGCTTCCGCTTTCTCCATGGCTTCTGCCTCAGCCCTGGCTTCCCGCAGCGGCTTAGCGGCCGGTGAAGTTGGGCTCGCGGCGCTCGAAGAAGGACCGGGCGCCTTCGTGGCCGTCCTCGGTGTCGAACAGCTTCCGGACGAACATGCTGGTCAGTTCGTCGACCCGGGACAGGTCATCTTGGTGAGCCATATACACCAGCCGCTTCGCGGCGGCGATGCCGAGCGGTGCGTTCTGCGCGACCTGACCGGCGATCTCCAGCGCGCGCTCGACCAGCTTTTCCGGCGGCACGACTTCGAGCACCAGGCCCAGCGCAAGCGCCTCAGCGGCATAGACGCGCCGTACCGTCGCGATGATCTCCAGCGCTCGCTGCGTGCCGACCGCCGCTTGCAGCAGGAACGGCAAGCCGCCGTCTACGGTGATACCGCGCTTGATCTGGGTGGCCTGGAAAACGACGTCCTCGGAGCAGATCCGGAAATCCGTGGCCAGCGCGAGTCCGAAGCCCGCGCCAATGGCGTAGCCATTGATCGCGCCGATGACCGGCACGTCGCAGTCGCGCATGGCCAGGACCGTGGTGTCCTTGGGCGGGCGGCGCCATGGCTCGGCGCGCCTGGCTTCGTTGACGTTCGGGAAGGCGGTGACATCGCCGCCCGCGCAGAAGGCCCGGCCCGCGCCGGTCAGCACCACGGCCCGGATCCGGTACTCCCCGGAATTGAGCGTGCCCAGGTAGTGCGCCAAGTCCTTCGTCATGCTCCCGCCCATGGAGTTCAGCTTGTCGGGGCGGTTGAGTGTCACCAGGGCGACCGGGCCGTCCTCCTCGACGAGAATGTCGCTGTATCCGGCCATGTGCACGCTCCTGATCGTCGTCGATCGGGCTTCCGCGCTCGTCGAGACGCTACCCACTACGGTTCTATACCTGAGGCCCGGTGAGTACCAGAGCCTGAACATCGTTGTCCGGCTGACCGCGCTGAGACGCGATGGAAGTTCGCCGCGCGTTTTCGGGCCTGGCCTCTGGCCTGCCCCTCGCCGTCAGGCTCGCGCACCGGATGCTGGGGGACGGTCGCAGCGTCCGCGAGATCGCCGTCGCGCTCGGCCTGTCCCGCAACACTGTCCGCCGGTTCGCACGCGCAGGCCGCCCCGAAGAGCTGCTCGTCAATCCAAATTTAGCTCGCACGGAATCGGCAACGGTTTAGCGCGCCCCAGCGGTAATGATCGGTGGCGACCCAGTGCGAACCCGGAACATCCAGTAAGTCGCGGAAGCAGTCTGAGTGCCTGGCGCGGCGCAGCCCCAGAACGGTCGGGCGCGTGTCCGGCCGGCCGGCGCCCGCGGGGGCGGCGGTTGCGGACCTGGCGGGGGTACGAGGAAAGAGCGGGCCGCCGGTGGAGAAGCGCGAGGCTGGTCGCCGGATGGTGCTCAGATGAAGTGGACGCCGTCGCCGGCCGTTCCCGTGCCGTCATCCGGCGGTGCGGGCCGCTGTTGTTGCTGTTGGCGCCACAGCCCGGGTGGTTGGCCGTGGTGGCGGCGAAAGGCCGCGGCGAAGGCATACGGCGATGCGTAGCCGGTACGGTCGGCGACCTGCGCGAGCGTCGGCTGGCCGGTGCGCAGGTAATCTCGCGCCAGCGTCATGCGCCAGCCGGTCAGGTACTGCATCGGGGCCTGGCCGAGTGCCCGCTGGAAGCTGCGGGCGAAGGCCGCCCGTGACAGCCCGCTGACGGCTGCCAGCTCAGCGACGGTCCACGGGTGGGCGGCGTCGTTGTGGATGGCGTGCAAGGCCGCACCCAGCTGGGGGTGGGCCGAGGCCCGGAACCAGCGCGGGGCGCTGCTGCTGGTCTTCAAGCTGGCGCGGATGGCGAGGACCAGGAGAACGTCCAGGAGCCGGTCGAGTACGGTCTGCTGGCCGGGCTGCGGGGTGGCCAGTTCCCGGGACAGCACGGCGATGACGTCGTGCAGGGGATCGCCGGCGGCCGCGGACAGTGGCACGACCTGGGGCAGTGCGCCGAGCAGCGCTTCTCCGACGTCACCGGAGAACCGGTAGGCGCCGCACACGAACACGGTGGCCCTCCGGTTATCGGAGTGATCGTCGTCGGCGTGCCGCGCTTTGAACTCCACGGGGTCAAGGCAGAGGGCCGCAGGTTCGTGGGCGATGTGGTGGTCGGGGCCGCCCCGTACGAGGGCAAGTTCGCCGGGCGCCAGCTCGACAGCCGCCTGGGGGTCGTCGAGCCAGAGCCATGCGCGTCCCTGGACGACGGCGTGCAGCGCGAGCTGGATGGTCCCCGGCAGCCGCAGCCCCCACGGGGGCGCGGTCACCGTCCGGGCAAAGACACCGCCCGATGCGCGCGCCCTGGCCAGGTGGTCCTGCAGGAGGTCCATCTGGCCAGTGTCGGCCGAGGATGACTCGATCGTCAAGGAATATGAGCGTCTGACGTAAAGAATCGAGTGTTCTGCGCATTGATGCACTCCATCCTTGCTCGGATCATGGAGTAATGAACAACTCAGGGCAGGTCACACTCGTCCTCGGCGGCACTGGACGGACCGGATCACTGGTCGCACGCAAACTCGCCGAACGGGGCCTGAGGGCGCGGACCGCGGCGCGGCACGGCGCCGATGTGCCGTTCGACTGGGACAACCCGGACACGCACGGCCCCGCCCTCGCCGGCGCCGACCGCATCTACCTCGTCACGCCCGTCATGCGGGTCACCTACGCCCGGCTGGTGTCCGACTTCCTGGATCTCGCCGAAGCCCGCGGGGTACGGCACGTCACCTACCTCAGCGCCTACGGCAGCGACCATGCCCCGCCGCAGGTCGACATCAGGGCCGTCGAACTCGACCTCATGAGCCGGCACGCCTTCACGTCCTCGGTGCTGCGCTCCGCGTGGGTCATGCAGAACTTCACCGACGAGCACCTGCCCGTCATCCAGGACATGATCACGGTGCCCACAGGAAACGGCGCAGAGGCGTTCGTCGACGCCGCAGACATCGCCGCAGTCGCCGTCGAGACGCTGGCCGACCCCGGCGCCCACGCCGGCGCGGTGTACGCGCCCACCGGTCCGGAAGCGCTCACGGTGGCCCAGGTCGCCGGCATCATCGCCGGCGCCGCAGACCGGCCGGTCAGCCACCACGACATCAACCGCGGCGCCTGGATCGACGGCGCGATCGCGGCCGGGGCCGTGCCCGCCGGCTACGGCGTCATGCTCAACTGGCTGACCGGCATGATCGCCTCCGGGCACGGCTCACGGCCCACTGATGACGTCCGCAGGGTCACCGGATCCCCACCGGCCAGCTTTGCGGACTTCGCCCATCGCAACGCCTTCGCCTGGGCCCTCCCGGCGGCGCACTCGTGACCGGCCGGCCCGGCTTCGACGCGCTCGCCCCGTTCTTCCGGATCATCGCCGAGGGACTGAGCGGGCTCGTCGACGGAGACGACTTCTTCGACACGCTGGCCGAGGACGCCGTCTTCGAATACGTCATCTCCGTCCCCGGATACCCCCGCCGCGTCGCGGGCCGGGAAGCCGTCGCCGAGCTCTACCGCGGCTACGGGGAAACGATGGTTCTGCACGGCTCCGACGAACTGGCCGTCCACCGGGACCGCGACGCCTCAGTCGTCGTCCTCGAATACGCCGTCCACGGCCGGGCGGTCAGCACTGGGCACGCCTACGACAACCACTTTGCCTCCGTCATCACGATCAGAGACCGTAAGATCACACACTGGCGCGACTACCTCGACCCCATCGCCGTATTCGACGCCGTTGGCTGGCCCGCCCAGCACAGCTGAAACCTCCAGCGTGTAGCGGTCGGCGAATTTCAGGTTCTGCCCTCGCGACACTCAGGCGCCGGAACCTGCGGTGGCGGACCGGGCTCGGTCGATGTCGACGACCTCGCCGTTGAATCCGTATTGGTGCAGGTCGCCGCCGGGCGCCTCGATCCGGCCCGCGGAAGCCACGCCGCCGGCCTTCCACGGCTCGAACCCGGCCGCGCGGATCAGCCGCCCGATTGCCTTCTCGGCGGCGTCGTCGTCGGTGGCGTAGAACAGCACGGCCCGCGGGTCGCGGTTGGCGCTTGCGGCGAGAGCGTCCGCGCCAAGCGAGCCGAAGGCCTTGACGTAGTGCGTTCCCGCGGGAAGCAAGGCCGCCACGACCGAGCCGGAGGATTCCCCTTCGGGCAAGGTCCGCATCATCTGTCCCGACGCGTCGAAGCCGATCGGGTTGGACGGGTCAATGACGACCTTGCCCGTGAGCAGGTTCGCGTACGCGGGAATCAGTTCTCTCATGGTGTCGAGCCACACGGCGAGGAGGACTGTGTCGGCACCGCTGATCGCGTCTTCCACCGAGGCAGCTCGCGCGAGCGGCCCGAGTTCTTCCGCGAGCTTCTGCGCGTGGGACTCGTCTTTTGCGGTCAGGACGACGGACTCGCCGCCGGCCACCAGGTGCCGGGCAACGCTGCTGCCGATGTTCCCGACGCCTATTATTGCTGTTGTCATCGTGACTCCCCTTGGTGAATCGGATTCATCTTACGCATCCTTGACGTCGTCAGGAAGAAGGCCGAAGGACTGGTAGCCCCGAACCCAGTCGACCGACTCCCAATGCTCGGCAATGAGCCCGTCCTCGATACGGAAGAAGTCGAGAGTCGTGAAATCTGCGGGGCGGCCGCTGGCGGTGATCGTGCCGTCCCACACGCTTCGGGACGCGAGCCGGTTGTGCTCGGCGACCATGTGCGTCTGCAGCGCCCGCCCCTCGGGCATAGCGCCACGGCTGACGGCTATTGCGCTGGCAAATGCGGCCCGGCCGTCCGGAGTCCATCCCGAGTTCTGGATGTAGCTCTCGGCGACGACATCAACGTCGTCCTCGCGCCCCGTGGTGATCACGCTGTCGTAGAGGCGGCGTACGACGGCGCGCGATTCCTCGCGCGTGATGGGCCGCCTTTCCGGTCCGGCGAACTCAGTACCTCGCCGCTCCGGGAACAATCCCCCGGGCGATTCATCGACCCCCAGGATCTGCTGGAACGCGTTGGCGGCAGGTGGGATAGCGCCGATCGCGACCGCGATGCGGTAGGTGTCCACGACCGGCCAGTGCTCGACCAGTTCGTCATCCCTGACGCGGAAGATATGCGACGCGGAGGTCTGAATCTGGCTCCCGGTCGCCACAACGCCGGCGTAGTCGCCTGTGTGGGTTCCGGTGATGATCGTGCGCAGCGCCACCAGGTCGCCTTCAACCAGAATGCCGATATTCTCGTGCACCTCGAAGCGCAGCCCGGAGAAAGACTGGTGAAGGTCGGATACGTACCGCTTGAACCCGGTCCGGCTACGGGTGCCGTGAACGTCATATGAGAGGAACGACCGCGCCGCGATGGCGTCGATACGCTCATCGTCATCGCCATTGACTGCGGCGAAGAAAGCCCGGACGAGTTCGTCGTAACGCTGCGCGCTGCTCGTTGCATGAAAACCGTCCAGGCTGGTCGCCATCGCCGCAGTGCCTGTCGCCATCATCAGGCTCCCGTCATCAGGTAATTCATCTGCTATCTAGCAGTTAACTTTCGCGCGAGGGCCGGCGTCCAAGACCTGTTCTCCTCGCCAGTGATAGCTTCCGGCTATGGATCTCGAGCCGCGGCTACTGCGCTATTTCCTTGCTGTCGCGCAGGAGCTGCACTTCGGCCGGGCAGCGGCACGCCTCTACATCTCTCAGCCATCGCTGAGCAACCAGATCCACAATCTGGAGCGCACCCTCGGCACCGACCTGTTCGTGCGCAACAGCCGGCAGGTTGCGCTCACCCCCGCCGGCCGGGCACTCCTCGAAGAGGCGCCGCTGGCACTGGCCGCGCTGGAGCGAGCCGCCGAACGCACCCGGCTCGCCGGCGCCGGCATCGCCGGAACCGTAAGGCTGGGCTACGCCCCGATGGCCGGCTACGAGACCCTCGGCGCGATCCTGACCGCCGTCGAGCACGACAGCCCGAATCTGACTGTCATCGCCAGCGAGCTCTTCAGCTCCGAGGTCCCCGGCCGGGTACTCGCAGGCGAGGTAGACGTCGGGCTGGCGCTCTTCCCCGAACCCATGCGGGGAGTGCGCAGCCGACTCCTGCGCGTCGAGCCGCTCGCTCTCGTATTCGGCAAGCACCATCACCTCGCCGACTCGGACCCAGTTCCGGTCGCCAGCCTCACGGGCGAGACGCTGCTGATGTTCCCGCGCGAGCTGGCACCCGGCTACTACGACCGTGTAGTCGCTGCCTGCGAGCAGTACGGATTCGAGCACGAGATCCGGGCGTTCAGTGATCCGCCGCCCCAGGCCATGGTCGCCCGCCTGCGGACCACGCGTGAGGTAGGCATCCCTCCGGCCTCGTTCGCGTACCACACCGCGGCAGCTGATCCGGATCTCGTGGCACGGAAGATCGTCGAACCGGAGATCATGGTCGAGTGGTCGATTCTCTGGCCGGCGCGCGTCCGATCGGAGGCGACGGCTCGTTTCCTGGAGAGTGCGCGCCGCTGTGGCGAGGAGAGGGGCTGGCTGGACGCGTCCGCGGACGACCGCTAGCGCAGTACCAGGCCGCCGTCGACCGTCAGCGTCTGACCGGTCATCGCGGCCGCATCGTCGCCGACCAGCATCGCTACTACTGCCGCGGTGTCGTCAGGGGTGAGCGGCCGTGGCAGCGCCTGGTGCACCGCGACATCGGCGAACTCCTCTGCAGGCACGACTTCCGTGGCCGGGGTCCGCGTCAGGCCAGGCGCTACGGCCATTACGGCGATGCCGTTGCTGCCCAGCCCGACCGCCAGCGTGCGCGCCATTCCGATCAGCGCACCCTTTGATGCCACGTAGGCGAGCATGTGCGCGCCCGGCGGCCGCCAGTAGGAGTTGGACACGATGAAGATCACCCGGCCGAAGCCGCGATCGCGCATACCAGGCACGAATGCCTGTGTGAGCAGTAGCGCCGACTCCACATTGACCGCCTGCACCTGGCGCCACGTGGAGAGCTGGAACTCATCGAGGGGCCCGAAGGCGACCATGGCCGCCGCATGGACGAGGACGTCACATCGGCCGTAGCGGTCGAGTACGTGTTCCGCTCCCCCCGGACGGCATCCGGATCGCCCAGGTCAACCGCAACGTCGCCGTGGCGGTCCAGAACGACCACCGTGTGGTCATATGCCAGGCGAGCGGCAATCGCGCCACCGATTGCGCCAGACCCGCCCGTCACGACGGCAACCCGCCGATCCGCGCCGGCTTGAATGGACATCGCAGCCACCTTCCTCACTGGGTGTGTCAGATCTCTTGGCGGGTCGCGGATCACGCGTTTCCCTGACGCTAGGCACACCAGAAGCGCATGTCCAAGACTTCTTGCCCCCGCCAGCGATAGCCGAGCGGTATCGAATGCGATCACTAGGCCGGCGGAGCTGCAAGCGCCGATGGCGGACCCCGAGCGGATCAATGGTGAAGCGGCCATCTGCGGCGCGGCAGTTCCGCGGACATATCGGGCTTTCCAGCTGCTTCGTCAGACTGGTTACGCCCGGCCGACGTGCGGTGCCGATGATCCTGCTCTCACGCCGAAAGGGCTCGGTGCCTGGCGCGGGCTGGACGGTCACGGCCCCCTGGCGCGGCGCGTGGCCACCGGGCGGGCAAGCGCGTGACGGCCTGCCGAGGGCGCACATATTCTCGTCCCTATCAGGGATGCCGCGGCCCGGGCTGTTCACCCGTTCGCTCCGGCGGCCAGGTCCAGGCGGACTCCAGGCTGCGGCTAACAGGTGTCGTCCGCCACACCGGTGACGATCCCAGAGAGGGGAGACGCTGCGGCCGGACGGTTAACCACGCCCTGCGATCACCGTCCGAGCCGGAGGCCAGAAACACTCTCCCGGAGCCGAAACGACGGACGCGCTCGTGAATCCGGGAACGTCCCTCATAGGGTCATGTGCATCAGGCGCCGAGCAGCGCCCACAGCCTGATCAGGCGGAGAATGTCCTCCCAGACATTCACCAATAGAGCGATCGCTGCGCAAGGCAGCATCGGATGGGAGCGGGCGTCCGTTGAGACCGCTCCCATCAAGCGAATATCGGAGCGCGGTCTCCCTCTCGGGGATTCACCTTCCCGGCTGGTGCCGCGGTTATCAGCGCCGCCTTAGAATGACTTCCGGCCGCGACCCGCAATAACTCCCGCGCGCTCCGCGGTGCAGTGGGTGCCATGGGAGCTAAAGAGCGTCTCCCGCGACTCGTGCCACGCCGGAAGCCCCGGTACTCGATAGTCTCGCTACTTTACGTAACGTCCTAGCCGTCCTCCGCTGCTCCTCGGCCTGCTCGGCCAGGGCTGCGAGGCTCCGCCGCCCGCTAGGGTGAATGCCATGGACGGCTACGCTCTGGGTGATTTCTCGGTCTCTCGCATCGGCTTCGGCGCCATGCAGCTGCCCGGCCCGGGCGTGTGGGGGCCGCCGCGTGACCGCGGCGACGCGCTGACGGTGCTGCGCCGCGCCGTGGAGCTGGGCGTGGACCACATTGACACCGCGCAATACTACGGGCCCGACGTTGCCAACGAGCTCATCCGCGAGGCGTTGCGCCCCTACCCGGACAACCTCGCGCTGGTCAGCAAGGTCGGCGCGCGCCGTGACCGGAGCGGGGGGTGGCTGCCCTACAACGACCCTGATCAGCTGCGCAGCGGCATCGAGGACAACCTGCGCAGTCTCGGCGTCGAGCAGCTGGCCGCGGTGAACCTGCGGGTGGTAGGCGACGAGCCGGACCAGCGGTTCGACGACCAGCTGGCCGCCATGATCCAGGCCCGCGAGGATGGCCTGATCGGGGGCATCGGGCTGAGCAACGTCACCCTTAAGCGGCTGCGCCGCGCGCTGGAGCGCACCCCGGTCGCGTGCGTGCAGAATCCGCTGAACCTGGCCGACCGTTCCTCGATGCCCGTGCTGCAGGAGTGCGCCGCGCTGGGAATAGCGTTCGTGCCGTTCTTCCCGCTGGGCTCGGCCTTCGCACCGGAGAACCCCGTGCTGGGCAATCCGGAGGTCCGGGCAACCGCCAGACGGCTCGGCGCCACCCCGGCCCAGATCGCGCTCGCCTGGACCCTGGGCCTGGCACCCAACGTCCTGCTCATACCCGGCACCTCCTCGGTGCTGCACCTGGAGGAGAACCTCGCCGCCGCCGACGTCACACTCGATGAGCAGGCCCAGCGGGAGCTCGCCGCAGCCCAAGGATAAGCACGCCATGAGGCACTCCCCGGCCACATCCGCGCCCGTCTCTGCCAAGCTGTCTAGGCACCCGCGCCTCAGTAAGGGCCGGCTGTGGGTGCCGGGAACCTTGTCCACGTCATGCGAGCAGGCGGTATTCGTTGATCATGCCGCCCCTCTGATGCGAGCGTGTCTCCGGACGTGGTATCGCTCACGATCGACCGGTTCGGGTAGCGGTTTCAGCGGCGCGGCGGAGTTCAGGGAGCGGTGCGGCCGGTGCTGGTTATGGTGGGTTTCGTACTGGCACAGGATCCGGCGCAGGCGGGCCTGGTTCCAGATGAGGGTACGGTCCAGGAGCCGCGCCGGCATCCGCCGATCCAGCGTTCGGCGATCGCGTTCATCCGGGGTGTCCGGACGTTGCACGGTCCGGATCCCGGCATCGGCCAGGACCGCGTCGAACGCAGCCGTGTAGTTTGAGCCGCGTCGCGGATCATGAACTTGACCTGGTGCGCCTGCTCGCCCAGGTCCATGATCAGGTTCCGGGCCTACTGGGCGGCCCACTCCCCGGTCGGGTGCAGGGTGACGCCGAGGATGCGATGCGCCTGGCGGCGGGCTCGAGCACGGCCAGGAGGTAGGCCTGGGTGCGCCGGGCAGGCCGGCGGTGAAGAAGTCGCACGCCAGGATCGCCTCGGCCTGGGAGCGCAGGAACTGCGGCCAGGTAGGCGCAGCCCGCCGCCGCGGCGCGGGGTCCATCCCGGCCTTGTTCAGGATTTCCCATGCCGTCGACGCTGCTATTTTCACTCCCAGCCCGCCCAGTTCGCCGTGGATCCGGCGGTATCCCCAGCCGGGGTTCTCGCGGGCCAGCCGGAGCACCAGGGCCGTGATGTTCCGGCGGGTGGCTGGCCTGCCGGTCCTGCCGCGCTTGGACCTGGCGGCCCAGCGGCGGCGGATGATGTCGCGCTGCCAGCGCTTCCTCACCCCGGACGAGCCGCAGCCACGCCGTCAGCCGCGTGGTCAGGAGGAAGACGAACCGCAGGCACATGGCCGGTGATCATCACGGCCGAACGGCAAGGAGGGCAACGCTGCTTGTCACAGCCACGGATGAGATTCTCGGCACGCACAAGCCGAACAACCGGGCCATGAGCAGATAGACGAGGCGAAAGAGCACGACTGCCTAGGGTAGAAGCCCAGGTCAGATGCTCTGCACGAGTTCTGGCACGCCACAGGGCGGATAAATCGGATGCTGTCTGCAGCGCTGCTTGACAAACTGGCGGCATGGCCGCAGAGGTACGCCGTATAAGGGCCGATGAGGTGCCGGACTTCATCAGGTCCGTAGCAGTGCCATTCCTTGAACCGGGCAGGGACGGGAGCGTCGAGCACTGGACGCCGCACATCGAGCCGGACAGGGCATGGGTCGCCGATGACGGCGGGCGCCTGGTCGGCAACGCCTGCGTCTTCAGCCGGGACGTGACGGTCCCGGCGCGTCCGGGACAGCCGTGCCCCGTGCTTCCGATGGCGGCGATCAGTGGCGTCGGCGTGTATCCGAGCCACCGCCGCCAGGGGATCCTTCGCCGCCTCATGGCCTCGATGCTCGAGGACGCCCGGGACAGGGGCGAGGTGATCGCCGCCCTCCTCGCCTCGGAGTCGGTCATCTACGGGCGCTTCGGTTTCGGCTTGGCGACCACGGCGCAGCGGACGAGGATCAATACCCGGGAGTCCCGCTTCGACGTGCCGGCGGGGTCGGGCGACATCCGTTTGCTCGAGCCCGACGAGGCGAGCAAGGTCCTGCCTGACCTGCACGACCGGTGCCGCCGTCTGCGTGCTGGGGACCCGAGCCGCAACGACCCCGTGTGGGCTGGGACCTTCACCGACGCCCCTCAGGATCGCGGTGGCATGAGCGGCCGGATGTACGCCGTGGCCCCGGATGGATTCGCGGTGTACCGGGGGCAGCAGGCCGACGAGCTGGATGGGTACGCGCGCGTCACGGTCCAGAGCCTCTACGGAGAGACGCCAGAGGCCGAAGCGGCTCTGTGGCGCTTCCTGTTCGACCTCGATCTCGTCCGTGAGGTGGTCGCGGAGCGGCCGGTGGACGACCCCTTGCGGTGGCGGCTCGCCGACCCGCGCCAGCTGCGGGTGACGGCGAGCGCCGACGAGCTGTGGGTATGCGTGCTCGACACCGCGGCCGCGCTTCAGGCCAGAGGGTACGAGCGTGCCGGGCGGCTAGTACTCGACATCGCGCCGCCGGCGACTCCGGTGCCGGCGGGCATCAGCAAGAGCACGATCGGTCGATGGGTGCTCGAAGCTGGCCCGGACGGGGCCAGCTGCCGGCCGGCCGGAGGGGAGCAGTGCGACCTGCGGATGGGCCTCGCCGACCTGGGTGCCCTCTATATGGGTGGCGTGCGAGCATCGACGCTTGCGGCCGCCGGAAGGGTCCACGAGGAGCGGCCCGGGGCCCTCGCCGTCGCCGATACCGTCTTCATGACCACCCGCGAGCCTTTCTGCGGCACGGGGTTCTGACCTAGTTCCCATCGAGAGGATCACACGCGTGCCAAGGCAGCCGTGTTGGTTGACGCTGGCTGGCCCGTGACCTTTGCCCCACCTGACTGCAGCGCAGGAAGGTTATGCTGGCGACCGAGCCTTCAGCATCGGCCAGCTGCGCGCCGACCTGGGCAAGTTCCTCTTCTCGCTAGGCGGCAGCGATGGCGGATCCTGTCCCGCTCGAAGCCATCTCGCTGACCGGGTAGGAACGACGCCGTATCAGGCGGATCCGGCGCGTTAATTACTTGAGCCTTGGTGACCGAGAGTGATGCCGCATGGGTGCTGCCGCAGCGGCGGATAGGCGTGGCCGTTGCGGCAGTTACCGGCCCGACCCGGGGGCTGCGTGGAGTGGGAGCTGTCCGCCAGGGATGTCCGCGAGGGCGCTGTGGTCACGGCGGGCTTGGTGTTGATGTGCTGTCCGTCAGCCGCCAGAGCCGGCCGGGGGTACTGGATCGGGGATAATGAAGCCATGGCAAGCGAGCTGATCCGGTGCGGGCACTGCGACCAGGCAAACCGGGTGCCGGCCGCAGCGGCCGGGACGCCCCGCTGCGGCAAGTGTCACCAGCCGCTGCCGTGGATCGCCGACGCCGACGACACCACCTTCGGTGAGGTCGCCGACGCGGCCAGGATTCCTGTCATCGTCGACTTGTGGGCGCCCTGGTGCGGGCCCTGCCGCATGGTCAGCCCCGCGCTCGAGCAACTCGCCCGCGACCTAGCGGGCCAGGTCAAGCTGGTCAAGGTGAACGTCGACACCTCACCGCAAATCTCGCGGCGGTTCGGGGCCCAGGCCATCCCGACCCTGCTGGTCCTGCGCCGCGGACAGGTGACCGCCCGGCAGACAGGCGCCGCCCCCCTGGCCGCCCTGCGGACCTGGGTTGACAATGCGCTCGCCGACACCGCTGGCTGAGCATTTCTGTCCGCTGTCAGCACCCCGCGCTGCAGAGCCCGGCCAATGCCGGGAGCGTGCGGTCCGCTCGTGCCTGCAACTGGGCTGAACGGGGCCTTGGTGTTGTTCTCCCCGATCGATCCCGGGCGGATGACATCTGGACCGTCCGTGTGGGTGCTCCGATATAGATCAGCCGGATCCGGACGCCTCGCCCGGCAGTCCGGCGGACCATCGCAGGTTTTCCGGCTCGCGTTCCGGGCAGCGGCCGTTTCCGCATTGCGGCGGAAACGCGAAGATTTTCAATGCGGCGCCGTTCCAGCGTTCGACGAAGATGGTGCCGGTGCCGCCGTGGGCCGTGGCGGTCGTGGCGGCCGCTTAATCGATGGGACCGCTCACGGAGGTTCATGAGCTGCTTTCGCGCTACGGATTCACCGTTGGTGCCTCGCCCTGCCACCGGCACCTGCCGGATCTCGCACCAGCACAGCCCCGCCGTCCGCTGACATGCGCGGACTCGAGTGTCATGGCCGGCTGCGGCGCCTGCGCCGGCGGGTCCACGTGCGGGCGAGCACCCGGACGAGGCCCAGCGAAGCCAGGACGACGACCGTCGCGTCCACTGCGGGTACCCAGCGGACCTGGTCGCCCTTCACGACGTAGGCACCTGACGGCAGGACCAGCCCGCCGAAGCCCCCGCCGGCGTCCGTGCGCCCTGAGTCCGGCGATGCTGCGTCTTGCCCCTCGTAGCCCGCCCCCGGCGGGCCATCGGGACGGGCGGCTGAGTCACCGCTTCGGTTACGTGCCGTGCCCGTGCCCCCGCCCCCTCCGCCGGCCACCAGCGCTACCGGGATGATGAGCAGGCCGTCCTTCTCATACGCGGTGCCGAACGCGCGACGCACGGACAGACTCTCCGACACTTTCGCCAAGATGGTCTCCACGTCCATATCAAGCGCCTCCTGTTGCCCCCAGCTAGGTCTTCCCCGGGGCGGGGCCAGCACCCTGCTGGACCGAGAGCCTGCCACCGGGTATGGGATGTATGCGGGTGCCGGGCGTGCCGGGGCACCCAGCGAGCATCCTTCCCCCGCCCGGCTGCCGGTACCAGCACTGGACGCCGACACTGTCCCGGTCGTATCGCCTCCCGCCGGGGCCCGTCAGAGGACACCAGTCCAGGCAGACAGGCGCCCGTCACGGAAAGTTTGCGCCTGCCAGGCGCCAGCGCCGAGCGCCGAGCGCCGAGCGCCGAGCGCCGAGCCAGCATGCTCTGCGAGCGTGTGTAATTGATGCCCGGGCCATGCGCAGAACATCTGGTTCTGGCTTTTCAAGGGCGATCAGGCAGTCGTTTAGCCTGCGGCCTGGCTATTGTCCTTGAGCGCACCCCAGCCGTGCCAGCCGTCCACTGCGATCCAGGCACTGATCCGGCGGCGGTTGCGTTGCGGGTACGGCCTGCCGATGTAGTGCTGGGCTATGCGGTCGATATCGGCCAAGCCCGTATCCTCGCGCATCTCATCGATGTGGCCGATGATGCTGACGTGAGTGCCCCAGCCGCCTTCATCGAGCACGTCAAGGGCGACGCGGGGATCGTTGCGTATGTGCTCGAGCCGCTTCCGGCCTTCATCCATATTCACAAGCACCCGGCCGTCGTCCCACACGTACCAGGTGGCCGTGGCTACCGGCTGGCCATCGGGCCGCAAAGTGGTGATGACCGCCGGGTTCGGCTTGCGCAACATAACTACTGCAGCCTCGGGAAGCGGTGGTTTCGACATGCTGCCTCCACAGTGAGCTGCCGTGACCCGTTCAGCTGGCCTACCGCCCGGCCTGCACGCGCCGAAGTTCCCGGCAACTGATGCATGTCTGGCGTAGAACCCTACGATCATTCTCGCAGAAGCATACAGATCACCGGCCCGGGACCGGACCAGGAAGGCCACCGTGCCGGCCAGGTTGCCGACCATTTAGGCGGTTACACGTGCACGTGCTCGGCACAGACAAATTACGCTTCGTGACCGGCTGGGCCGCTTGCCGCGGACCCGCGCCGGCGGCCACCAGAATACGGTCCTGGTGCCCGGCGCAGGTTAGGGCATCCTGAAGACATGGAAACCGGCCTGCGCCCGGACTGGAGCGTGTGCGCCGCCGTAGACGTGCATTACCTTCCAGCCGGCGGCGCCCAGGCCGCAGCCGTGCTGGCCGCCGATGCCGCCTTCGCGCACGTGCTCGCCGAACGCACCGCGGCGGTGCCCCGGGTCGCGCCCTACCGGCCGGGCGAGTTCTACCGGCGCGAGCTCCCCCCGATACGCGCGGTCCTGGACGACCTGAGCGGGCTGGGCCTGCTGGTGGTCGACGGCTACGCCGACCTGGACCCCGCCGGCCGGCCCGGCCTGGGCGCGCACGCGCACGCCGAGTTCGGCATCCCGGTCATCGGAGTGGCCAAGTCCCAGTTCCGCACCGCCACCCACGCGGTCCCGGTCCTGCGCGGATCCTCGGCCCGCCCCCTATTCGTCACCGCCGCCGGGATGCCCACCGCCGACGCGGCGGACCTGGTCCGGCGCATGGCCGGCCGGTACCGGCTACCCGACGCACTGCGCCGCGCCGATACCCTCGCCCGCACACCCCCGCCCGCAGCCACCATCACCGACCGCCAGCCCGACTGACCCACCCAGACACGCGGAACGCGGTGCGTTCGAATAGCCGAAGCGCTGATTCGCCTATGCCGGGCCAATGGGGCCTGGTGGTGATCCGGGACAATCATGCACTGGTCAAGGGTCGGGCCGGGTACGTTCGGGCGCACGGACGGGGAGGTCATGATGACGTATCAGGCAGCAGGCCCGCTTGGCAGTGACGTCGCAGTCACCCACATCCTGGTGGTCGCGGACCCGGCACGCTCACGCGACTTCTGGGTGGATGTACTGGGCGCGGAACTGTACCGCGAGTACGGGGGAACCAGCGTAGTGCTGCGTTTCGCCGGCACATGGCTGTTGCTGGTCAGCGGGGGCGGGCCGACGGCCGACAAACCCACGGTGATTTTCACGCCACCCGCCGATGCGAACCGGGTCAGCCACGCCATTACGCTCCGGGTGGGTGACTGCCAGGTGGTCTACGAGGCGCTCCGGTCGCGGGGGGCGGCCTTCCTGACTCCGCCGCATGACTGGGGCTCGGAGATCCGCTGCTTTCTGCGAGACCCAGATGGCCACCTAGTGGAGATCAGCCAGTCAAAGACCACCTAACAGCGGCAGATGAGGACGATGTCAGGGGCGCGCGGCTTTCTCGCCTGGCTCCTGTCTGCTGGGCAACCGCGATGGCTAACGGCGCCGGCCGCAGAGGCGCATGCGTTACGCGGGGTACGAGCGGATGTTCTGTGGACGATAAAGTCCGGGTCTTGGACCAAGTTGAGGAGCCTCATTACCTGCCGCAGGGCGACCTTGACGGGATACGGCTGCCGCGACCCGAGTCGGGGCTACCGCAGCCTTCGGGTCTCACGGCGCCAGTGGCGGCTTCTGCAGTACAGCAGGTAAGTACAGCAACCTTGCCGCCCAACAGCGACTTCTAGTGACCGACACAGAACTTTCTACCTGCATCAGCGACTATGGTCGATCCCTGTGCAGCTTGTTCACGCCGAGGAGGTCAGTAGGCCTCTTTTGCGGTGACGCGACACCATTCGCGAAGATCGCCGCGATCCTGGAGCGCTGCTGCTGAGGCCGCAGCCAACGTGGCATGGACATGGCCGATGGCGGCGAGGGTCTGGGCCTGGGCAAGGTTGCCGGATCCGAATGATGCTGCGGCGTCTTCTTGTAACGAATAGCCTCTGCGTAGTGTCAGGTCCGGTCGTGATCGGCATAGGCCGTGAAGGTGGCTCAGAGGCCGGTCGGGTCGGCGGGTCTTCACGCTGTGGGGTGGCTCAGTCACGGGGAAGTCCTTCCCGGCGAGGGTGGCGCATTAGTAGTGGCTAGAGGTGACTGATGGTGGCGTGAATGGCATCTATGGCTCTGGCGATATCCGTCACTCCAGTTATGGCGGGTGCGATCTTGCCGATCAGTTTCTCCATGCGGGAACGATCAGGTTTTTCGGTTTGCAAGGTGTCCTCGATGGACTCGGCATCTGCCAGGACATCGTCCGGGCTGTCGATCTCATCGGAGTGGGCAGCGAGTAGCTGGATCAGCTGCCGGACCTGCTGGAGGGCCTGCGCCTGCGTCCCGTTACGTTCCGGGTCGGCGTGGTATACATATTTCGCCTGGGCGTTATCGCCGACTGCGACGTTGTCCGCCTGCACCTTACCTATGTGATATTTCTGGCCCACGGCTGACCTTTCCGTCATCAATTAGGAGCGGGATTTCCCTTACCGCCGCTGGCGCGTGACCTATTCCCGACCGCAACGTTCTTGGCCTTCACCTTGCCGACACTGTACTTGCTGATCCTCTTGATGATGGTTTGCTCCTGATCGGAGAATTGCTTCATGTCAACCTTGTGCGCTTTGAGGAATTTACGCAAGGCGCGCAGCATCGTGTGCCGGGCGAGCAGGATGAATGTCAACTCATCCCCGACCACGAAGTCGTGCTGCCTCCTGTAGCTAATAGCGTCTTCCCTGATGCTACTCGGTGATCCGTAATTGAATACGGAACCGTGGCGTATACGGTAGGACTGGTTCCGTATGCGCATCCTGTCGGCGACCGGACGGATAGCATACTGGGTGAACGCCACAGGTGCCCAGAACAGATCAGGTGCAAAATGGAGGAGGCCCGAACCGGCGGCTCTGGCGATTTGCTTGATCCTGAGCGGCTCATAATGCTGATCGATCAGCAGCAGATTGGTGTTCAGCGGCGGCAGCCCGTAAAACATCCACTCGACCTGGAGGGACCCGTGTACTTGCACGGCGCGGGTGAACAGGGACACGACGAGCTGGCCTTTCCATCCGGAGATCTCGGCGCACACGTACGTACGGGCTTCCGGGGTCGGGTGCAAGCAGCCTTCAGCTAGCAGCCCAAACGGCGCCTCCGCTACGGGCGGCGCCAGCGGTTCGGGAAGGAGCCGTGGGTCAGCCGCGACGTGCTCGCCGTTGACATGCAGCTGCTGGCCCACCCGCAACTCAGGAAAGCTCATATTCTTGAGCGCTGTCTCCAACGCCCGGTGAAGTTCAAGGGTGGAAAACGGTATGGGTTCCTGCCTTCTCCCTCCCTTGCCTTTCTTCCCCCGTGCCACGTTCACGACGATCCGGTCGTGCACGACTTTCTGGCCGCTTCCCACGAAAGCCGAGCGGCCGCGGAACACCACCAGGTTCCCTTGCTGCTGCTGCTGCACCACAGCGAGCCTGTCCTCTATCCGCTGGCTTGGTGAGGACGGAGCATGGCGGGCACGGAACCTGCCGCGGAGCATCAGGCGCGCGAGGACTTTCACATCACGGACCCACCGCTCATAAGCAACGGCACCAATCGCCAGCGCCGTCACCACCGTGACTGGGATCCACGTCCAAGCCCACAGGGACGCGGCAAAACCGGTAATCAGCAAGCCGGTCAAGACCGCATCGCGCCAGGCCCGGCGGCGAAGCGCGGCAAGGGCCCACCTGGTTACAACCACCACGTCCGCGCCTGCTGCCGGGGCAACCGCCCGGAATGGCTCCCTGATGATCTGGTTAACCACAAACCGGGCATAACGCAGGTTCAGCTGCGTCTCGACAGCCAGGTACCGCGTCGTCTCCCAGTCCGTCTCGCTCAGCGGGTCAGCCGCCCCGTCAGCTGAGCCACTGACATCAAGGGCAGGCTCCTCGGGCTCAGCCGGCAGCTCGCCGGAGGTCCCAGCAGGTGCGCGATCGGCACCTACCGGTTCCTCGGTCATCTGACGAGAATCATGCGCTATTGAGGGCTCGGACGGCTCGCGTGGTTCAGGAGGCCGTACGTGATTGTCGATGACCGGTGCGGAGCTGCCGTTCATCGAAGGTCCACCTAGATCGCCCAGGCCAGCCCCTGGATGTCCCTCCGCCATCACCGCCTCCTCAGCCGAACCCAGCCATACCAGTCGGAGGACCACCGACCACACCCTGATACAGGCAAACAACGGACAAGCCGTGAATGGCAAAGAGATGATCAATGACTCGATCCCGTCACACGAGTGACGCGCACCCCGTTACGCACACCTGTCTCTAGTCCCACCCGATGCTTGACGGGGCTGTCCCAGGACATGCTTTCCAGGTGGCCGAGAAAACATCCACAGCAGCCTGATCGCCGAAGCTGCGTGGCTGGCCGCCGGGCTTGCCGTACGGGTTCGCGCACTCAGATTATCCCGATCTGGACGGACGCCGACGCACCTGACCTCGATCTCGCGACCGCCCATATCATGCGGGACTGTGCGCGGGTCCTAACGGGGAGTTGGCCACGCTGCGTCACGTTTTCGATCGCGAGCTCACCCCGGCCTCGCGGCATTAATGGTTCCGGGATTTAGCCCTTCGATAACGGCCGATTGTCATCGGGCCCGTGACATAAAAGGACAGTTCCTTCCGTCGCACCGAATCTAGCTGTTGATCAGCTCGATGCAAGATGCCGTCCATCGCTTCCCGGAAGCTTACTCGCTGGTTAGGAATATTCGGATCCGTAGTGCGGTAGAGTGCGGCGGCCTCTCGGCGAATGTTTTTCTCAACTCGCCCATATTCGAAGCCGACTTCTGCGAATTTAGGAGATCTCTCACCGGGCTTGAAGAACGAGTTGAAGCCAGTTCCGGCTGACGTAAAGACGCCGAAGACGATGAAAGTAATCGTTAGCCAGCTAGCATTACCCCACACCTTGGCGAACGCTCCTTGTGCCGCCACAAGAGCACCAACGGCTACTAGGCTAACCGTCCAGAACATGGACCAGCCTGACAGCGCAGCTGCATAATTTAGGCACCGCGCCCTCTCCTGCTGGAGATGCAGCAGCCGCGTTCCAAGCTCAGGCACCACATCCTCAACTTCCGATGTGGCGCCGCGTATCGGCTGGTCCCGCGTACGTACATTCTGTCGCTACGGACTGCCTACCCTCCTAGACAGTCTCGCCTACGCCCCAAAGACCCGGGCGCGCAAGCTGGCTGCTTCTACACCTGAGAATTTGTGATTGCCGAGCGGTTAATTAGCCGCGTAGAGGGGTCCCCTTGGGTCCTCCCGGAGCGCGGATTCAGCTAGGGATGGGAGCCTATTCACGTAACGTGCAACATCCGTTCCAGAGAGTAGCCTGCGCCAATCGCGAAAAGAGCAGGCAAGATAGTTCGGCATCCAAAAGCACCTAGCTGGCAGATGGGATTTCAAATCTGAATACTGCGCCTTGCTCCCGCCGGTGATGGCTCCGGTTTCGCTAGCCTCGGGCGCGGCGGAACTCTATGAGCCGCAGCGGCCGGGTCAGGCGCGACCGTTTGGCCTGCTGCGTTAGCCGATGGTTTCGGATGGCGTCCGCTGGCGGGTTCGCGGCTTTCTGCCCGATGAAGTCGCCGAGTGTCTGATATGCGTCGAACTGCGCGGCGTTGAAGAACTGGTCTCCGGTCGAGTCATTTGGGAAGCCTGGATCGTTCTGCGGGAAATCCAGGAGCTGATAGGGCATGTCGGGAGTGAGGACCGCCTGCGCGAAGATGAGCTGGCCATGCGTTTCGGGGTAGCTGCTGGCTTCCTTGCCTTCCCTGGGCGTGCAGCCACGGGGCTCGGGGCGGCGGGCCACTTTGGGATAGGTGATGCATCCGATGGCTACCGGGCTCGTGGACAGCCGCGCGTTCAGGTTGGTGAAGGCACTGGCGGGTTCTAGCTGTTTCCCGCCGCCTGAGACCAGGTCGAGTGCCTGGCCGGTGAGGGTGATCTCAACGCCGAGTTCTTCACGGGCCAGCGTGATCGCCCCGGCCAGAGCGTCAGCCAGGGGGTGCGAGGCGCCGCTGGCGTCGATGCAGTAGATGAGCTTGCAGCGGCGGCGCAGAAGTTCTGTCAGGCCGAGGTTGTCGTAGTGGCCGCCGTCGGTGCACAGCAGCAGGCGCCCGGTGCTCGGGTGGATCCCGAAGATTTCCCGGGCGAAGTAGCTCAGCCTGCGCCTGGTCGGGAAACCCGGAATAGTCCAATCATTGAGGTTGTCACGCTGGAGTTTGAGCGCGACGAAGCGCGGGTTGGGCAGCCAGGCACCCAGCCTGGCGTTGGCGATGGCCAGGAATACCTCATAGAAGCGGGTCTGGCTGCCCATGGCAGAAGCGAACGCCGCGCCCGAGATGGCCATCGCCGCCTCGGTCGTCACATCGGCCTGCAGGGCCCTGGGCAGGAGCTTGCGCAGGAATGCTGTATGCACCCAGCCGGTGACCGGCCCGCCGATGTAATCGTGCGCGAGCATGAACGGCGCCGCGGACCGGCCCGGCGGGGTGCGGTCCTGGCCGGTGATGTTGGCCGTGGCAGCGAACGTCGCGGCGGGAAACCCGGGCACCCGTTCGGCATAGGTGTCCAGCCAGGTGCCCTCATCGTCGCGATAAGGCACAGCGACGTCGGCCCGGTCGCAGCGGACCCGGCGGACAGCGAACGCCCGGGCGAGCCGGCGCCGGTAAAACGGGTGCAGGCTCAGCGAGGTCTGGTCGATGACTACCGCCAGGACGGCCAGCGCACCCGCCGGGAGCAGCGCCCAGACGGAGCCCACCAGCGCGCTGGTAGCGACCCAGCCGCCCAGCAGCAGCGCGACCAGGATCAGGAAGGCCAGGCAGATCCACATCAGGATCAGCTGGATCATGCTGTTCGGCAGAACCATGTTGGCCGGTGCCTTGCCGGCGGCGCCGGTCACGGTGCCCGCGGTCTTGGCGATGGTGGTGCGATTCCGCCAGAACAGCGCCGCCACCGCACCCAGGTAGGTGGTGAGGACGGTCAGCGTGCTGACCGCGGCTGCGGGCCGGAGGCTGAACCCGAGCTTCCAGGTCACCCAGGAGCTGGCCCACAGCAGCGCGGGCAGGGCCACGCCCAGCGCGACCAGCAGCAGCGTGGCGCACACCAAGATAAACGCCGCGCGGGCGGTCCGCTGCCGCCAGACCTCCCGGCCGGCCGCCAGCTGCCGCGCGAGATAGCCGAGCAGGGTCAGCCCGGCCGCCACGGCTATGGCATACCAGATGCCGGCTGGGATGGCCGGGTAGGCCGGAGCCGCCACGTTGTTGCCGGTCACGGCGAATTTGGGTAGGGGCAGGTTCCCGCCTGCGGTGATCGGCACGTGGCGGTAGAACGCGCCGATGCCCAGCCCCAGCGTCGTGATCGTCAGTCCGATGATGACCAGGGAGCTGAGCACGCCGCGGAGCAGGACGCCCAGGGCGACCAGCCACTGGCCCAGGCCGTCGGCGATGTAGCTGCTGTGCCGGCGCAGGTGGTCCTCCTCCGGTGAGCCGGGCGCGAATGCGTTCGCCGCGGTCGCCTGGGAGGGGGGCGGAGCCTGATCGGGCGGCAGGCCGTTGGTCGCCTTGGTCATGGCCAGCTGAAGGCCGCCAGCGGTATAGCCGCCACCGGACACCGACACCAGGTAATCCGCCTTGCGCAGGATGCCAGCTTCACGCAGGGCCTGCAGTGCGCCCAGAGCGACGGTGCCCGAACGGATGCCCCCGCCCGACACGCAGATGCCGACAGCATCCTTGGGCCGTGCCGATGGCGAAGCAAAACCCTGCGCCCATCGTGCGTGCGGCCCGGTCGAGATGCCGTCCCACCACTCCTGGCCGGATAGGGGCAACCGGGGTGTGCTTTTGTCTTCCTGAGCCGGGTGCTCAATATCTGGCGGCGGGATTACCGGCCGTTGCCCCGGCTTGCATTCTCTGACTGCGCTTTCCCAGCGCTCCCGGACGCGGTTGCTCATCGTGAGCCGCCCGATCGTGACCATGATCGCCACGATCCCGACCATGCCCGCGACCAGCAGGGCCGCGAACTTGGCAAATGACAGTGCCTCGATCCAGTCCAGCAGTGCGCCTTTCCGGAGGCCGCCGCTGAGCGCCGAAAGCAGCAACCCGTCCTGAGTCAGGTTGCATACCAGCGCCACTGCGGCTGCTGCCACCCCCAGGCCAGCCCACGCCCTGGACTGAGAAGTCCAGAACACCCGGAGGCCCAGGAAACAGGCAAGCAGCAAGCCGGCGGAATAACCCGGAACCAGCGCCCGCATATCCCAGTCCACAGCACTGCGGAACTGAGCTGAGTGCTGCCGGATGCCAGCCAGCACCGAGTCAGACAGGCCAGCCGCCCACTGCAGCCGCACCAGATCGACACCCGACGCTAGGTGAACCACGTACACCCAGATACCCGCGACCAAGAAGGCCACCGCCAGGACAACTACGGCTACCGCCAGCCCCCGTTTCGGCGGGCGCCGACCCGTTGGCCGTTTCCTGCCGCCATTGCCTGTCATTCCCACCCCTTGATCGCCGCTGATCCCTCGGTCCTACACCCGGCTCTCACCCGTCGGTGCTGCGGAGAACCGGCACCGCCAAGGCCATTATCTCCGGTTTCTACAAGTTCGCTACCGCCTCGACATTCCGAGACGTTCAGTTGTGACCTTCCGCTCAATCTGATCATGAGGAAGCAGGTTGCCGACTGGGCAAGGCATCCGCCGTTGAGCATCGGCGCCTTTCAGCTTGGGCCCTCAAGAGCGCGGAGGGCTAAGGGCCCTGAGTGACACCCGGACATTTATAACGGCTAGTCAGAGACGCCAAGGTTGGGACGCTGCCACGCAATCCGAGTCCCCACTATGGCTGCGAGCGCAACTACCGCGGAAAGGACCTGCCATGGGTGCAGGCCCACCCGGTCACTTGCCGTTGAGGCACCGAACGCCAAGCAGACGACTCCGGCGCCGGCCAAGACGGTGGCGGGTGTAAAGATCCAAACCCAGACCTGCACCATACTCACCTGGAGAACCCGAGCGGTAGAGGTTGGCGGTCGGGCGACTGACGCTCGACCGTGGCGAAGACGCGCCGCGATCGCATGGAACCCGCTTCCGTTCGCAGAACGGGACGGGAACCGGCTTGACCAGAAGCGGGACGGCATCTGCAGCGTGTCGTAGAGGAACAAGGTAACGAAATACAGACCCGCCGACGCAGCCAGGGCCGCGAACGCCAGCCATTGCCAGACAGTCGGTTCCTTCTGAAGGGCGTTCTGCAGAAGGAACGTGGTAAGCCCCACGATCACTGCGCCGAGCGCTCCGGCGGTGTTCATCTTCGACCTAATCTTGGTACGTATGGCCTCGGCTTCACTCTCACCATCTTCGGAAAGGGTCCACAGCAGCCGCCATCGCGTGCCCGCCTGTCGTTCACTGACAAGGCAAACCAGTTGTCCACGCGCGACAGGAGTTTCCCGCCGGGTCAGCCACCAGGCGACCGGCTATCCCGAGCAGCGAGCAGGATCACGATGAGGTACCTAAGGCCAGCGCCGTTAATGACGCGGCGGTGGCCGCGTACACGCTCAGCGTGCAGGCCGGCAATCCGCTTTCGGAACGCTGACTGGCTCACCTGTTCGGACCCACATCCCGCCGCTGGGCGCGAGCGAGAATCGCTGACGCACGAAAAAATCATTGGTCCAAGGCTCGGCGAGCGCCGCGGTTACCGCTTAACCGGAGGTGCTTGGCGAGCGAAACCCGGAGCCATGACCCGCCGCCTTTCAGGCGGTCTATCGAGGATCTCAGGACCCCGGCATAGAGTACCCGGTGCCTGGTCACCAGAGCTTGTAACCCGTCTTTGAAAATCTCTAGTGGGCTGTCCCCTAACGTCCACCGGGTCGGCCTACGCGATCACGCCTGGCTGGTGCCCTGCGAGCACCCGGCGAAGGTATGTGGTCACCGCATTAGGTGTATCTGGACCCGCGTGGCGCGCTCCGTATAGCTGGATCCGGCCGAAGGGGCGGCCGGGTCCCCGAAGGAGAGAGCCATGGCAGTTCCTGACGGATACCCGGCGCTGGACGGCAGTGAGCGTCCGCGCCCCGACGCCCACCGGCTCGTGGGCCCGGTTGAGGCGGATCAGGTCATCGGGGTCACGCTGATCCTGCGCCCGCGGCCGGGCAGCCCGCCGCTGCCAGGCCTGGACGCGCCGCCGGGGCGGGTCCTGACACCGGACGAATACGCGCGCGTCTACGGTGCGGCGCAGGCGGACCTTGACGCGGTGACCGCGTTCGCCGCCGAAGCCGGGCTGACCGTGACCGAACGCCACGCCGGCCGCCGGACCGTGACCGTGACCGGCACGGCGGCCCGGCTCAACGCCGCGTTCGGCGTCACCCTCAACTACTACGAGGCGCCGCGGCCGCCCGCGGTGGCCCACAACCAGGTCAGCGCGGAGGAAGAGGCGGCGCCGACCGTGCTTTACATCTATCACGGCTACGACGGCACGGCGCACGTGCCGGCCCGCCTGGCCGGGATCGTCCAGGCCGTGGTTGGGCTGGACGACCGCAGCCTAGGCGGGGCCGGGGGCAGTTCCGGCGATCCGCCCAACTCGCAGCAGGCGGCCGTGCCGACGGTCGCGCAGTACTACAACTTCCCGAACTCCGGTGCCGCCGATCAGACGATCGGGGTCATCGCGCCGTCCGACCCGCCCGGCGGCAGTGGGCGGCGGCTGTCCGGCTACCTGTCGAACGACATCCTCAACCTGTACTTCCCCAACCTGACCAACGCTTCGTACCGCACGAAGCCGGTGCTCAAGGACATCGGGCTGACCGTTGGGGCCAACTCCTACGTGAACAACACGACCTCGGTGTCGATATCGAACAACTTCGCCCTGGAGGTCACGCAGGACATCTCCACCTGCGCGACGATCGCGCAGGGCGCGACGGTGAACGTGTACTTCACTGAGATCACCGAGCAGGGTCTGATCGTCTGCTTGAACCGCATCCTGCAGCCCGCAGGGGAAACCCAGCCCTCGGTCGTGACCTGCAGCTTCAGCTTCTGGGCTGACGACGCGTCAGTCGGCTCGCCCAGCTCGTCCGGCTCCATTGCGGCGACGGTCTCGCCGCTGTTCCAGGCGCTGGCAGCGCAGGGCATAGACGTGTTCATCATCTCCCAGGACAACGGCAGCAACGACGGCGTCAGCGGCGGGTCGACGCACGTGAACTACCCGGGCAGCGACCCGTGGGTAACCAGCGTCGGCGGCACCGTGATCGGCAACGTCAACACCGGCCCCGAGTGGGCATGGAGCAACGTCGGTTCGGCCTCCGCGGTCGGGAACGTCCGGGGCGCGAGCGGCGGCGGCGCAAGCCGGGTGTTCCCGCTGCCGGGCTACCAGAGCGCGGCCGGCATCACCCAGATCACCGACTCGGCCGGGAACACCACCAGCAACAAGCGGTTCATCCCCGACGTGGCCGGCATGGTCGCCTACGGCGGCGCCAGCACCACCTCGAACAGCGACTGGTTCTTCATTAACGGGACGACGTTCAACTTCGTCGGCACCAGTTGCGCGACGCCGCTGTTCGCGGGGCTGGCCGCGGTGCTGCGCAGCGCGCTGGGTGTGGCGTACGGCTTCCTCAACCCGTGGTTGTACCAGCTCGGCAACTCGGTCTGCAACGACGTTACGCAGGGCAACAACGACCCGGCCGACGGCACGAACGCGCCCTACTACACCGCGGCGGCCGGCTGGGACGCGTGCACTGGATGGGGCAGCATCGACGGGACCAAGCTGCTCAACGGGATCGCGTCGGCGCTGTACAACCCGAACTTCTACTTTCAGGTGAACAAGGGAACGTTCGGCCTGGACGAGGTGAGGCTCAACGCCACCTACGCCAACCCCACGCCGATGCGGCTGGTCCTGGAGGGCTTCACGCCGAACGCGGTGGCCGCCGCGGGCATCGCGCCGACCGTCACGTCCTCGCTGCCGGGCGTCACCGTCACCGTCGGCTCGGCTAAGCCCGAGATCGCCTCGGCCCCGGACACGCCGCAGCGGGTCTACTTCCCGTGCTCGATCGGGTTCGCGGCCTCGGCCATCAATACCATCGCCAACGGCGGCATCTTCCCGCCGCCTGGAAACCCGCCCACACCAACCCAGGTCGTGCTGCTGGCCCCGTCGGTCACCATCGCCGGCCGCATCCTGCCGCCGGCCGAGACCGCGCTGGCGCTCGAACCGGACGCCGACCCGTACTTCGCCAACTTCGCGAGCAATGGCCAGTTCTACCTGAGCCAGGACCTACGGGTGTTCACCGTGACGCCGGGGATACCGGCGCTGAAGGCGCCTATCGACGGCATCGCGCTGAACGCGTCGGACAACACGCACTGGGACACGGCCGCGGCTTACACCTACATCCAGAACCTGCTCAATCACCTGAACTCGACGTACTCCAATGCCGGAGGCACCGACCCGTTTACGCTGTTCCCTGACCAGAACAACGCGCTCAGCGGCGACTCCTCGGTCACGCCGACCCAGGCCGATCCGGCGCACCCGACCGGCACGCCGTTCACCAACTACAACTTCGCGGTGGCCAAGGTCCGCCTCAGCGGCGCGCCGAGCACGACCACTAACGCGAACGTGCGGGTGATGTTCCGGCTGTTCGCCTCGCAGACCGGTGACACCGACTTCGAGCCGCTGACTTATCCGTCTACCACCGACAGCGAGGGCCAGCCGCTGGCGCCGCTGCTGGGCGTGGGTGACGTCACCATCCCGTTCTTCGCCACCGGCAACTACGAGCACAACGGCGACTTCGCGGCCAACACCGACTACTCGGGGACCAGCATCAACAACCAGCCCGTGTCGCTCGGTGCCAGCGGGCAGGTCTGGGCCTACTACGGCTGCTACCTCAACATCTACCCGACCAACAACACGATCGGCGGCAAGGCCGTGCAGACGCTGCTGCCCAGCACTCACAGCTGCGTGGTGGCCCAGATCGTTTACGACGACGCGCCGTACCCGAGCGGTCCCGGGGTGGTGCTGGGGCCGGAATACTCCGACCAGTTCGCCCAGCGCAACCTGCAGATCACCTTCTCGGACAACCCCGGCCCGCCGTCGACGCACCGCGTGCCGCAGACCTTCGACACCCGGCCCGGCCCGCCGCCGGCCAGCGGACAGCTGGGCAACTACCCGGACGAGCTGATGATCGACTGGGGCGACACCCCCGTGGGGTCAACGGCGAGCATCTACTGGCCCGCGGTCAGCTCGGCCGACGTGCTGGCCCTAGCCGGGCAGCTGTACTCCACGCACCAGCTGAGGATGGCGGACGCGCACACGATCCAGTGCGTCGTGCCTGATGGCGTCACCAACGTCCCGATCCCGCCCGGGACGGGCGCCAACTACGCCGGCCTGTTCACCGTAGATCTGCCGCCGGGCGTGACGGCGGGCCAGACGTACACCATCACGGTCCAGAGGATCTCGACGCACCCCTCCGTGGCGGTTCCCCCGCCCCCGCCGCCTCCGCCGCAGATCGAGGCGGTCCCCGCGGGCGGTGCTGCGCCGACGGTGGCGCGCGAGATCATGCGGGCGTGGCGCTACGTGGTAGGCACCTTCGCCGTCCGCATGCCGGTGACCACGCCGGACGTGATGCTGCCGGCCGAGGAGAACACGCTGGCCATCATGAAATGGCGCCGGTCCCAGCTGGCGCCCGCGAACCGCTGGATCCCGGTGCTGGACCGCTTCATCGGGCTGATCGAGGGCCGGGTCGGCGGGCTGGGCGGCGACCCCGGCGCGATCAAGCCCTCGCCGTGGGGCTCGTACGGCCCGCCTCCAGAGGACCACGGGCACCGGCGCCATCACGAGGCCACCGGCAAGATCAGCGGGGTAGTCTACGACCGGTTCGGCGACTTCGAGGGCTTCTGCCTGCGGACCGAGGAGGGCAACGAGCGCGCCTACCGCTGCCGCGAGGAGGAGATGGAGATCCTGGTGCGATACGCGTGGGCCGAGCGGGTCGTGGTCACGGTCATCGCCGAGGACGAAGAGCCGATCAGGATCGTCCTGCGCCGCCGGCCGCTGCGCCTGGAGTAACCCGGGACCGCACACGGCTGGCCCGGGCACGGAATTGGCCGTCCTGGCCGAGAGCATCGATCGGTACGTCAGCCACCCCGGGACCATAGCGGATCGGACGCGCCTCAAGAGCCGCCCGCCACGGCGGCACCGCCAGCGTCCGGACCGCACCCTGTTGGGTGCCATGATTCGGCCTGGTCCTGTGACCTGGGATAATGGGTGTGGCGGTGGGGCATGATGGCCCGCTGTACCCTGCGCCTGCTCTACCTGATCTTCGTCCGGCTCTGCGGCTGGCTGGTCCTGCTCGGCCGCTCGTCCGCGTCCAAGGACGCGGAGCTGCTGGTGCTCCGGCACGAGGTCGCCGCGCTGCGCCGCACCAGCCCCAGACCTGGGCTCGACTGGGCCGACCGAGCCGTCATGGCCGCGCTGATCCGGTACCTGCCAGCGAAGCTACGGATACACCGGCTGGTCACCCCAGATACTGTCCTGCGGTGACATCGCCGCCTGGTCAGCCAGGAAATGGGCCCGGACTGAAGTCACCAACCGGCTGCTGATCTTCAGCGAACGGCGCCTGCGCATCGTGATGGCCCGGTATGCCCGGCACTACAACGGGCGAAGACCGCACCGCGCACTCCAGCTCCAGCCACCCAGCCCGACCACCCCGAGGCCGATCTCGCCCGTGAACAGATCAAGCGCCGGCCCGTCCTCGGCGGCCTCCTCAACGAATACGAGCGAGCCGCTAAAAGACCAGGTCACACCAGAGGCGCAATTCTGGCACCCCACAGGCTGCTCTAAGGCTGCCGAGCCGGCCGAGGCAGTGGCGTATGACACGCTCACTCGCTCGGCAGGAGCAGCCGACGCTGGGCCGCTGACAGTTACCGGCCCGCTGCATAGACGCAGGCCGGGTACCGGCTTCAAGTTCGCCTGGTTGAGTTCTGATCAGGATAAGAAATGTTCGTCCGCTTGTATCACATCGCCTGGATTACGACTCCGTACACCTGACGGGGGCCGGGAAATGTGGTGGCAGGCTCACGCGATCGCCTGTCGTACCAGTCCATATAGATGTGGAGGAATCATGGCCGATATCGTTCCAACCGAACAGATCCTCGATGAGACGCAAGGGTTCCAATGGGGCGAGGTGCCCTCGACGCGAGAGCGGCGGCTGACCGCACGGGCTGCGCAAGCCGAGCCAGATCTGGGCGGTATCGCGGGGTTCGTCGGGACGTTTAAGGGCAATGGCCTGAATACGATCTTCCGGCCACAGGACTTTACCGTCACTCCGACGTCCCTACCCAACCCGGCAACCGGTCCGAACGACAACATCCTCGAGATCAACCTCACCGAGGAGACGCTGTCATTCCGGAAGGCCCTCGGATCGATTCCCAACCGCGGCATGGTGCAGGGCGACATCTTCCTCAACGGGATTCCCTACCTGCAGAGCATCAATGATGTTACCGTTCCCGCCAGCCCGGTTGGCATCCATTTCGAGCCGGGCGTCTGGCTCAGCGTCCCTAGCACCGGCGTGCCCCAGGAGGGCGCCAGCGTCGTGCGCATGGCCTCCATCCCGCACGGCACCACCATCGAGGCCCAAGGCTCTTCCTTCACCATCGCCGGCGGCCCGCAGATAGCCCCCGTCGACATCACGCCCTTCCCGACGGGGAACCCGAACCAGCCCATCAAATTCCCGAGCCAGACCGCGACGGACACCGGCACCTTCCGGCTGCCGCAGGACCTGACTGACTTCATCATGGCCGGAACCATCACCCAGGAAATTCTGGACAACCCCAACATCGTCCTGAAGAAGCGCGCCGACGCCCAGCACATCACTTCCACGACAGTCATCGAGATCAATACCAATCCAGCCGCCCCACTGTTCGGCGGCGGCACCGACAACATCGCGTTCCTGCGAGGCGACCAGAACGCCACCACTCCGAACGCCAACGCGGTCAATATCTCCGCGATCTTCTGGGTCGAAACGGTGACGGAGCAGATCACGGTCCCCGCCTACACCGCGGACCAACCAGTAATCGTTCAGGGGTCCACAAGCGCGGGCGACCCCGTGGTCAGCTTCTCGGTGACCTCACAGACACCTCATGCTGAGGACACCACCATCGACGTCTCTTACACCCAGATCCAGTACACGCAGACGGTCCTGCTGAACTTCAACGGCCTAACATGGCCGCACGTCTCAGTGGCGACACTTGTCCCCAATAAGCACGTGAGGGTAGAGATCTGACCCAAGACCTCCGTCACGGTCATTCTATTTATCACATTGACCGTTACAGCAACCGTGACCGCGGAGCGTGGTCGTCAGCCGTTACATGACATTGACCCGTTACCATGATGGCCATGACCAGGACTGCCCCCTATCAGGGATCTTGGATTGGCCCTCGATTCCTGTTCCCAAACGATGCGAACAAGAACCCCGGAGTTAGCGCGGCACTCGATTCGAAGTTACAACAAGAAACTAGTTTGCCTAAGGTGGGGAATGAGCGTGTGGTATCCATTCGACGGCAGCGGCCTGCCTAACGCCCCTGTTGACGGCGGAAACAACGTCGCAATCACAATTAAGCCGGAAGATGTACCGAAGGCAGAGGAACTCTCAAACTGGGTTCAGTCAGAAAAGGACCTTGATCTTAATCAAACACTGTCGCTAGGATTTGCGCCGTTCAGCCTCGACGAAAAGGGCGATCATAGGACAATAGTCCTGGACGTCATGCGCTACGTCGATAAAGGTAACGTGCGCTGGGGAGTGGGTATTCGATTCACGCTCCATGCCTGGACAGACGACGGAAACGTCAAGGGCTCAGTTGCTTTGGTAGCAGCTCAGGCCACGCTCAATATGGCATACACGAGGGCGACATTTCAGGTCCTCGGCTACGACTCTCCTGATCTGCAGGACTCTTTCCCCGGATTCGAGGAGATGAGCGTCTCAAATTACGCGCAGCTGATGAAGTCAATTGATGCCTGCCGCACGGAAATCGGCAAGGCGTCACTAGACGAGCTGCGGCCGCAACCGATTGCCATTTCCGCCCCTGTGCCACCTCAGGAAGGCAAGCTCCATAGATGGCACTGGCATCTCCATATATAGGACCTGGCCAGTCATTAACAGTCCATGATCATCTGCGTAGGCGACGCGACATGTGTGCATGGTTGGCGGAGAGCGGCAAGGGTTTCATACTTTGCCTGCGGACTGAGGTGGCGATCAGATCCAGGCGATGACCCGGGTCCTGGCCTCTGCCCTGGTGGCGAAGTGCTCCAGCGAGCGGAGCTCGAATTCCAGGGCGGAGTGCCAGGACTCGATGACCGCATTGTCCAGCGCCGAGCCCGGCCGGCCCATCGACTGGCGGATACCCAGCCGGGCGCAGGCCTGGCAGACCAGGCCCGTGGTGTCCAGGCACCGTCCTGCGGTGGCACCGCCGCCTGATAGCCCGCAAGTGGACTTACCCGAACCGGGCGGGACGGCCTCCAGTAAGCGCCGAGATCGCCGCGCTCATCGGGCGGCTCGCCGCCGAGAACCACGGCTGGGGATACCAGCGGATCCAAGGTGAGCTACTTAAGCTCGGCCACCGGGTCAGCGCATCCACGATCCGCCGGGTTCTCAAGGCCCTGAAGATTCCGCCGGCACCGGAACGGCATACCGACGCCACCTGGCGGAAGTTCCTGCACGCCCAGGCATCGACCATGCTCGCCACCGACTTCTTCCACGTGGACTGCGCGGTGACCCTGCAGCGCCTGCACTGCCTGTTCGTGATTGAGGTCGGCTCCCGTTTCGTGCACGTCCTCGGGTCACCGCGAACCCGGACGGTCCGTGGACCGTGCAGCCGATCCGCAATCTGCTGATGGATCTGGGTGATCGGGCTGCGGACTTCCGGTTCCTGCTCCGGGACCGGGCCGGGCAGTTCACCGCGTCGTTTGACACGGTCTGGCCGGCGCCGGGATCCAGGCCGTAAAGAGCCCGCCGCGCAGCCCGCGAGCGAATGCTCATGCGGAACGGTTGGCTTGCCGTCCGGACCGAGGTTACTGACCGGATGCTGATCTTCGGCCAGCGGCATCTGCAGACAGTCCCGGCCGAGTACGGGGCCTACTACAACGGGCGGCGCCCCCATCGCAGCCGCCAACTCCGCCCGCCCCGGCCCGATCACCCTGTCGCGGACATGCCCCGCAAGCGCACCCAGCGCCGACCCGTCCTCGGCGGCCTCATCAGTGAATACGAGCGGGCCGCATAGAATCCCAGTTCACCATCAGTGGCCGAGTTCTGGAACCCCGCACGCCAATCCGGCGCACCACCCGGGCCTGAAAACGGCGACAGGCTCGAAGCGCCCAGGCTGGAAGCTGCCGGTGATCCGGCCGTGCACGCTCGTCATCACACCGAACCTCCACGTCGTCTGAGCGAGCATGCGCTGCTTGGCGTCGGCGTGCTGGCTAAGCCTACTGGCCAGGAGGCAGACTTGTTCCTGCATGGCGCTGTAGTCCACGCTGTGACTACGTTGGTGTTACCCGTCGGGTCCCCACGCGGGAGAGTGCCTCGATGGCACAGCGTTGAGCGCAAATTGCCGCTAGGCGGCAGGCCGTATAAGGAGGCAATTACGATGGCGCGGAGGCTGATAGAGACGCGAGAGTTGCTGGGGAATGATGGCATTCCCGGCCAAATCAAAATCTACGATGTCGGTAACGGTGCCCTGGAGGCAGAGATCACCATGCCTCTGCATAGAGAGGAGCAAGCGGACCTTCTAGTCAAGCTATTGGCCGAGTTGTGGCGGAATCTCAACAGTGGAGCGGACCCCCAGGGCTAGCCGGTAGCTGAGGGGATCACACCGGGCCTCCGCGTCGGCGTGTCTTCGCAGGTCAGCGCCAACGTCCCTAACGTGAATGGGCGGAGAATTCAGCCGCCGTTGACAGGATCAAGTGAGGCTAGGTATCCCTTGTGGGTCCCGAGAACGGTGTCCCTGCCGCTGACTTGGTCTTCGCTGCTGTGCGAAGGTCCACGAAGTTCGGTGTCCGGCTGCGCGAGCACAGCAGGATCAGGCACTTTCAGTACTCATGGCATTACGATTCGCCTACCTGGCGGTGATCCGGGTATTAGCTGGCTCGCCTTGCTCGCCCGGTCCGACCGCGCCAAGGACGCCGAGATCCTCATGCTGCGCCACCAGGTCGCTGTGCTCCAGCGCCAGGCCGGGACGCCGAAGCTGTCCTGGGCCGACCGAGCGATCCTGTCCGCGCTGGCCCGTTTGCTGCCAAGCGGCCACCTGCGCCAGCTGCACCTGATCGTCTCCTCGCGCACCCTGCTGCGCTGGCACGCGGTCCTGGTCCGCCGACGGTGGTCGTACCCGCGGCGCAGCCCCGGGAGGCCGCGCACAGCGCAGGCCATACGGGCGCTGGTACTGGAGATGGCACGGGACAACCCGGCCTGGGGATACCGACGCATCCACGGTGAGCTGACCGCCTGGGATACAAACTCGCGCCGTCAACGGTGTGGCAGATCCTCAAGGACGCGGGCATCGATCCGGCACCCAGGCGAACCGGGCAGACCTGGCGGGCGTTCCTGGCCGGGCAGGCCAAGACGATCCTCGCCGCCGACTTCTTCCACGTCGATACCGTGTTCCTGCAGCGCCTGTACGTGCTGTTCTTCATCGAGCACGGCACCCGGCGCGTGCACCTGGCCGGGATCACCGCCCACCCGGCGGGCGCGTGGGTGACCCAGCAGGCCCGCAATCTCCTGATGAACCTCGAGAGCCAGGCCGACGGCCTGAAGTTCCTGATCCGGGACCGGGATACGAAGTTCACCGCCGAGTTCGATGCGGTGTTCACCGCGATGGGCGTGCGGATCATCAAGACACCTGCCCAGGCGCCGCGCGCGAACGCTAGAGCCGAACGCTGGATCGCCAGTGCCCGCCGTGAGTGCCTGGACCGGATACTGGTCACGGGCGAACGGCACCTGCGGATGGTCCTCGATGAGTACGCCGATCACTATAACGGCCACCGGCCGCACAGGTCCCTGCACCAGAAGCCGCCGCCGGGCGCCAGGATCCGCCCGCAGCAGGTTCAAGTATCCGGATTCTGCGGCGGGACCGGCTCGGCGGCCTGATCCACGAATATGCCCAGGTCGCATGAAGTGACACAGTATTCGGCACCCACAGGCTCGATATTGGCGCTGTGGTTACCTCTGGCCGATCCGAAATCAGCGATATCGTAATCCCTCGCCAGGGGAAGGATCTGCTAGTTTCTCGTCGGGCCGGGCGGTTGACGGCAGTCGACGGGGGGCTGCTGATCAGCAACGAATCCGAGCGGAATTCCCTTCTAATGCGAGCAATCCCGGGTCCCGAAATCAGCGAACTGGCCTTCTGCCTCCGAGCGATAGGCTGCCGGGAAAGTGAGGCCTCGGCGGCCGCCGCCGAGGCCCAAGACATCCGCCGCGGGCTCGGCTGACGCGGGCCTGTTCAGCCCGGTCGCGAACGCGATCCGGCAGGGGTGCCCCCCACGGCATACTCGGCTATCTGCTCGGCAAGGTCGCCAGCATCTCCGGGCAGATCACGTTCGTGGTCGCGATCACGCTGCTGGCCGGCGCCTTTGCTCCTGGGCGGGCTGGCCGCGATCTCCGGCATCTTCTCCCTGATCACCCACCTGCCGGTGTTACGAGTCCGGCTCGGCCGTCGCGGCCCGCCGGGAGCAGCCGCTGCGGGGTGGCTGAGCAGCCCGGGCCGTTCCGGTCAGCAGGCCTGATAGGACGCGTGGTAGTCAGCGGGCGGCGCGCCTATGGTGTAGGTCCCGGCGTCGCCGTCGAAGAACATCGTCACCTGCCAGTTCGTGCACGACTCACCCTCGGGGCCATCGTGCGGTTGCTGGCGGCTGCTGAAGGTCACCTCGGCGGCGGGCCGCCCGTCGGATCCCGTGGTGATGCTGGTGACCAGCACGTGCGAGTCGGTGGTCGACTCGAACCCGCTGCGGAAGTCCTGCTCGGACATGGCCTGGCCTGAGCTCTGGGTGCTCAGGTACCCGGTGTAGTCCCGGCTGTTGATCGCCCGGAAATACTCGGCGATCACCGACTGGATTCCGGCGGCGCCGGGATATCCCGCCGCCGCCGGAGCAAGCGAGACCAGGGTGTCCAGAACGCCCTGAGCGGGTGCTGACGGTGACGGTGACGCTGAGTCGCTGCTGGCGGGCGGCGTCGGCGCGGGGCTAGAGGCCGAGGTGATGGCCGACTGGTGCGCCACCGGGGCCTGGTGGGTGGCGTACCAGGAGCCCGCTCCGGCCACGGCCGCGGCGAGGAAGACGACCAGACCCGCGGTGGCCAGCGTCAGCGGCCTGCGGCGGGCAGCTGGGCGCTGTGGTGCGGGCGGCCGGGTGCGCTGCGGTGCGGGCTGCTGCCGCGGATCGCCGAGCGCCTGCTCCACCGCGGCGCTGTAGGACCACTCCGTGCGCCGGCTCGCGCTGATCACCTCCCACCGGCCGTTCCTGAGCGCCAGGACCAGCGCGTGCGGGTCATCCACCGGGCCGGGGACCGCGAATGGCCCCAGCCGCACGTCAAGGAGATCGCGCCACCGGGCCCGCAGCTGTTCCGCGCGCACCGGCGGGACGACGATGAGCGCCTTGTCCCAGTAGCCGTGGGCCGAGACGGCCTCGAGTTCCCATCGCAGTCCCCGGTTCACCTGGCTGGGGGGTGTCGCGAAAACGATGAGCCGGGACTGAGCCATCCAGCTGGCTACGACGGCTTGCCAGTCAGCCGAGTCGATGGTCTCTCGCGCCGCGCCGAGCGGGGCGAGCCTGGTGCCGGGCGGGTTGACCGCTATCACCGGGCCGTACCCGGACAGGTAGCGGACCAGCATCTGCTCGAAGGTGTCGAACCGGCGCGGGGTGAACCGTTCGATGAGGGCCGGCTGGCCGAGGGTGGCGGTCCACAGCTTCAGCCGGTCATCACCAAACGACCGCAGGTACAGCACCGGCGGCCGCGGGTCGCGCCGCATCAGCTGGCGGGCCCGGATCGAGGCCAGCCGGTGCGCGGTGCGGAAGATGACCGCTCCCAGCGCGATGAGGATGAAGGCCACCACGGCCAGCTGACTCCCCACCGTCTGGGTGGCCGTCGCGGCCTGCCCCGGACCGAGCTGCACCGTGCTGTCGGGCGGGAATGCCTGATACAGGCCGGCGAAGACGGCGCACGCCAGCCCGAGCAGGATCGCCCCGGCCGCCACCGCCAGCAGGCCCGTGACCAGGATCTTGTGTTTCCCGGCCAGCATCGCGTACGTGTGGTCGGGGCGTACGCCGCCGGGCCGGACGAACCGGCCGCCGGCCCAGACGATGGCCGCTCCCGCGATCAGGTAGGCGTACCAGAAATGGACCAGGAAGACGTCGGCGCCGTAGGCGGCGACGGCCAGGCCGGCGAACTGCGTGGCCAGCCGCCCGATGGCGGTCCGCTTGTTCTTCTTCGCCTGAGCGGACACATCGATGATGCCGGGCCCGGCCGTCAGCGCTGTGGCGCGGCGCTGGCCGCGTCTGCGCCGCAGCGGATTGCGCCAGTAGGCGACCCCGTCGACGATCAGCAGGTAGCCGAACAGGACGCCGACGGCGCTGCCGGCCGCGGTGGTGGCGAAGTTGCGTGGGTCAGCCGTATCCGGCGTGTCGGCCGGGACCTTGCCCAGCTGGGCGGCGGCCAGGGTGCTCAGCAGCGGGCCGGACGACGCGGCTGACGATGGCGCCGTGATGATCTCCAGGACGAAAAAGTAGGGTCCGCGGGCCAGCGGCAGCAGCAGCTCGAACTGCTGGCCCGTGCTGCCCTGGACGTAGCCGCCGTAGGCGTCCAGTCGCGCCGGTCCCGGCAGGGCCTGCCGGACCGCTCTCCGGTTCACCAGGCCCGCCACGGTCGCGGTGACGTCGGCTCGTGCGCTCTCACCGGTCCATGAGTCGATGCCGGTCTCGACGACCTCCACCGTCCGGCTCGGCGAGAGCCAGGAACGCACCAGCGCCTCGTGGGCGCCTAGCTGGCCGGGATCGATGCCCAGCGCCTGGGCACGCGCGCCGTCCAGGGGACCGGTCAGGCTCGCGTTCGGCTGGAACCCGGCTGGCACATCGCCGGTGTCCAGGACCGCGGCGGCCAGGCTGCCCGGGCCGCCTGCCGCCGTTGCCGCAGCACTGGCGGTGACCGGGGCGGTGATGACCAGGGCCAGGGCCGCGGCGGCGACCATCGCGGCCTGGGCCATCGAGATTCGGCTCATACGGGCCTCCTTCAGCGGTGCTTCCGCTGATTCAGAGGCCATCCGCCCCGCCCTGATACCTCAGCGGCACGCCGAGGGGCCCACTGCTCCAGGGGCCCGCACCAGGGCCTAGAGCAGCACCGGGCCGTAACCGCCGATGTTCACAGCGGTACCGAGCACCGTCTGCCAGGCGTCCGTGGGTGACGACTGGCTGCGCGCCATCTCGGCCACGATGAGCCCGGCGACCAGCGGCGCCGCAAACGACGTGCCCGACCACCGGGCCATGCCGTCGAACACCTGCGTGGCCCCCTGTTTCGGCGGCTCCTGATAGGTGTAAACGCCGGTGGCGTACGCGTTGACCAGGCCCTCACCGAGCGCGTAGACGTCCACCCAGTCGCCGTAGTTGCTGAACCAGGCCAGGTTCTGCAGATCGGCGCCGAGCGCGCCGACGGCGCTCGCCCAGTCGAAGGCAGCCGGCCAGAACGGCCGGTCGGTGCTGTCGTTGCCGGCCGCCGCGACCAGCATGACGCCGGGATTGCGCTGCCGGAACTCGATGAAGGACAGCGGGGGCACGTCGCCGCGGGTGTAGCCGCCGGCCGACAAGTTGATCAGGTCCGGAGACTTGTCGGCGATCAGCGTCTCGAGATCCCGGGCCAGCATGTACTCCAGCGTCCCGCCCGAAAAGGGGAAATGATTGCCGACGTAGACGCCTGCCCCGGGCGCCGTGCACCTCGCCACGCCCGCCACCATGGTCCCGTGCCCGCCCTCGTACGGGATGCTCAGCTGGCCGCCGGCCAGCACCGGGCCCGGCGGGTCGGCCACGCCGTCCACCTCGGCCGCCATCCAGGGGTGCACGGTCCAGGACGGCTGTTCCCACAGACCGGTGTCACTGATCCCGAGCAGGATGGCGTCCTGGCCCGCACCCGGCGCGGCCGGCGGCGGGTACGGCGCCGGTGCCGGGCCGCCCGGCACCTCCGGCTCGGTGGCCGAGCAGAGCTTCGCGGTATGCACGACGTGCGCCGCCGTGGCCAGCGCCCCGCCGTCAGCGAACATCCGCTCCCGGCCGACGCGCCGCTCGATGAGATCCAGGGCGGCCGGGACGGTCAGGAAGCCGTCGTCGTCGTCGTGGCCCTCGCCGCCGATCGGCAGCAGCACGAGATCTCCGTACACCGGCTCCGGCCGGGCGAAGGGCCGCCGCAGCCGGGGCAGCGCTTCCTGCAGCTCCGGGACGTTGGCCGGCCGGGCGAGCAGCACGCCGACCTGGTAAATGAAGTCAACTTGACGGTCCCGCGTATAGGCGACCGCTATCTCGTAGCCCGCGTTGTTGAACGGTTCCTTCATCCTCAGGTACTGGGCGTCGAACACCGGGTCCATCTGATGCTCCCTTGGGCGGACAGCGCTGGTCGATAGGTCGGATAAGCCTGAGCTGAGTCTGATACACGCCGGTTGCGGAAATTGTGCTATCCCGCCAGGAAACGCCGTCGCCGCAGGGAAAGTGACATTGCTATTTGGCCCGGCCTGACCAAGGATCTATGGGTATGGTCCCGCCCGCCGACTTCGACGGTGACGACCCGGCAGATCTGCTTCCGCTTGCGCTGTCCCGCCCCAACGAAGCGCTGGATCGTGCCCGCAAGGTGCTCGCGGATGACCCCGGCCCGCTCGTTGCCTCGATCGCCCGGCAGGCCATCGGGATCGTGCTCCGGGAGTACGGGGATATCGACGCGGCCATCGGCGAGCTGCGGATCGCCCGGCGGCTGGCCCGCCGGGCCGCCTCCGCGGATCGCGAGGCCGACGTGCTCGCGACGCTCGGGGTCGCGCTGGTCTTCGCGGGCCGGACCGTGTCGGGGCGCAACACCCTGGACGCGGCGGTCCGGCAGTCGACGGGGCAGCTGCACGGCCGGACGCTGTTGCGCCGCGGCGGCGCGCTGCTGCTGCTGGGTCACCACCGTGCGGCGCTGGACGACCTGAACCGATCGGTCGCGGCGCTGCGGCTGGCCGGCGATCAGCTCTGGGAAGCCCGGGCCCTGCAGGAACGGGCGGTCAGTTACCTGTCGGTAGGCTCAGCCCGGCGCGCCGTCGCCGACCTCCGGCGCGCCGGAGACCTGTTCACCGCGAACGGCCAGGAGCTGGAGTCGGCCGAGACCATCGTGAACCGGGGGCTGGTCGCGCTCCGGCTCGGCGACCTGCCGGACGCGCTGACCTGCTTCGACGAGGCGGCGGAGCGTTTCGGACGGCTCGGTGCGCCCGAGCCTGACCTGAGCCTGCACCTGTGCGCCGCGCTGATGGCGGCGGGCCTGGCCCTGGACGCGATGCAGGAGGCCGACGGCGCCATCAGGCACCTGGACGAGATCCACGGCCGACCGACCAAACGGGCCGAACTGCTGCTGACTGCGGCCAGCTGCGCGCTCGCCGCCGGGCAGCCGCACACGGCGCTGGCCCGGGCCACCGCGGCCCGCCAGATGTTCGACCGGCAGGGCCGGCAGTGGTGGCGGGCGCACGCCGAGCTGGCCCGGGTCAGCGCCGCGGTCCGGGCCGGACCGGTGACGGCCGTCTTGCTCCGGGACGCTCAGCGCTGCGTCCGGGAGCTGACCGAGCTCGGCTCGCCCGACCAGCCCCTGGCCGAGCTGGCCGCCGGCCGGGTCGCGCTGGCCCTCGGCCAGACGGCGGTCGCCCACGAGCATCTGGCCGCCGCGGCGGTCGGCCGCCGGAGCGGGCCGGCGCTGTCCCGGGGCGTCGCGTGGCTGGCCGAGGCCCTGCGTGCCGAAGCGGCCGACGACTCGCGGCGCCTGATGCGTGCCTGCCGCCGGGGCCTGGACGTCATCGACGAATACCGCGGCATGCTGGGCTCCTCCGAACTGCGCGCGCAGACCACGGCCCACGGCGCCGAGCTGGCCAGTCTCGGCCAGCGGCATGCGCTGCGGCTCGGCCGCCCCGCTGTGCTGCTGGCCTGGAGCGAACGATGGCGGGCGGTTGCGCTGTCGGTCCCTCCGGTGCGCCCGCACGGCGACGAGGAATGGCAAGCCGACCTCGCGGCGATGCGCGACGTCAGCAGCAGGCTGTCGCAGGCCAGCAGCCTCGGACTGCGCAGTGCGTCGCTCAAGTACGAACAGCAGCGACTCGAGCGGGCCGTCCGGGCCAGGGCGCTGCGGACCCTGGGCACCGCTCAGCCGGGCACCGCCCGGAGCGGCATCGCGGGCTTCGACGTGACCGGGCTGCTGGCTGAGCTCGGCGATAACCGGCTGCTCGAGATCATCGACATCGAGGGCGAGCTGCATGTCCTGGTCTGCGGCAGCGGTAAGGTCCGCCGGTTCCCGGCCGGCTCGGCCGAGCATGCCACTCGCGAGGTCCGGTTTGCCCGGTTCATGCTGCGGCGGCTGGCTTACGGACCCTCCGTGCCACCCCTAGGAGAAGCATGCGACCGGCTGAACAGGATGGGCGGCCTGCTGGAACAGGTGCTGCTCGGCTCGGCCAGTGAGCACCTGGGCACCGGCGAGGTGATCGTTGTCCCGCCCGGCCACCTGCAGGCCGTGCCGTGGGGGCTGCTGCCGCAGCTGCGCTCCCGGGCACTGAGCGTGGCTCCGTCGGCGGCGTCGTGGCTGCGGGCTCGGCGGGCCCGCGCCGGCGTCCGTGCCGCCGAGGCCGATGGCGGTGACCCGGACGCGGGCCGCCCGGTGGTCCTGGTCCGTGGTCCCGGCCTGGCGTCCCGGGGCGCCGAAATCCCGCACCTGGCCGCCGATTACTCCGACGCCCTGGTCCTCGGCGATGGCACGGCGACGGCCTCGCGGGTGCTGAGCGCGATCGACGGTGCCCGGGTGGTGCACATCGCCGCGCACGGCACCTTCCGCGCGGACAGTCCGCTGTTTTCCGCGCTGCAGCTCGACGACGGGCCCCTGACCGTCTACGACCTGGAGCGGCTGCGGCGGGGACCGCATCATCTGGTCTTGTCGAGCTGCGACTCGGGCGTCGCCGCGCCCGCCGGCGCCGACGAGGTGCTCGGGCTGGCCAGCTCGCTGATCCCGCTGGGCACGACCGGGATCGTGGCCAGCGTGGTCCCGGTGAACGACGACGCGGTAGTGCCGCTCATGATCGCGTTGCACCGGGAACTGCGCGGCGGGGCCAGCCTGGCCGAGGCCCTGCGCGACGCCCGGCGTGCGTCCGGGTCCGACGCGAGAGCCCTGGCCACGGGCTTGTCCTTCATCTGCCTCGGCGCAGGCTGACCTCGTGCGGGTGCACCTTGGTCATCCGCCGGCCGCGGTGTTTGCCGCTCTGGCTGATGCGCCCGGCCGGGGGCCCGTCGAGTTCAACGACACGGGCGCGGACGTCTTCGGACAGGGCGGCCGCTTCGGCTTTGCGGTCCTCGACATAGAACTTCTTACGCTCCTTCTCAGTGGCCGCGGCCTGCCGCTTGCGTTCCCGCTCGGCCTTAGCCGCCGCAGCCTCGGCGCGCCGGGCTTCGCGATACTCCCACTGGCCAACTCGCTGCAGCCGCTCACGCTCCCGCTGAATCTCCGCCCACAACCCCTTGTACCGCGTCAAAGCTAGTCGCATTGTGTCCGACCTGGGGTTCATACGATCAGCTACGCGGCCTGGTAGTACTCGTTGATAACGCCGTTGAGCACCTTGCGCCGCTGGACTGGCAGGTCCAGCGGCGGGCTGGCCTGGCAATCCTGGTCGGGCGGCCGTTGCTGGCGGGACTGGTGCGGACGGTGCCCGTTGTAGTTGCTGACGTACTCGCCGAGGACTGACGGCAGGTGCCGTTCGCCGTAGATGAGCATCCGGTCGGTGCACTCGGCTCGTGCGCTGCGTACCCATCTCTCGGCATAACAGTTCGCACGCGGCGGCCGCAGCCCTAGAACGCTGAGGCTAACAGGGGTAAACGCAGGAGACCGCGAGGTAGCTCTAATTAGAGCCCGGGGACGTACGCGCAGGTCACAGTAGTAATGCAGCTGTCGGAGCCGGAATGCCGACACTCTGATAAGGAAGCGCCCTCCGCGAAGGCGCCGGCTCACCGTTCGGGAGCCACGCTGGGAGCCACACGGACGAACGACCTCGCGATATCCGGACGTCTACGGACAACCGGCATAGAGTCGCCCGAGGCCACGAACTGATCTGAACGGTTCCGGATACCCGCACAGGAATCTACTGGGCACAAGGCTGGGGTTGGAGTTCCCCCGAGCGGACTGGGCAGAGACCCCTTCCGATCCGGGAAGGCCGTCTTGCTAACGCATCTGCCAGCAGCGGCTATCTGGCCGAGCTGATCACCTGGGCGATGACGTCGGCCGCATCAGCGAGCGCTGGCGGATCACGTCCGCGACGGCTCCGGCGCCATGTCCGGACAGCATGATCGTGTAATGGTTGACGCCAGGCACCAGGACGTCGGCCAGCTGCGGGACGAGGCGGCGCCCGGCCGCCACCGCCGGGTCCGGGTACCCTGGCGGTTCCTCATTGAAAAACCCCAGCGGCGCCCGCACCAGTACCACGGGGCAGGTCACCTGGCCGGCCGCGCGCAGGACCTCAGGCCGGGCCAGGTCCACTGCATCCTGCAAGACCGCCTCCACGGAGACGGTGGAGGCAAGCTCCGGCGCCGACCCGCCCAGGTCGTAGATGTACGACCGTTCGATGTAGTCCGCGCTGCGCGCGGACGCGCCTGCGGCGCGCCATTGACTCTGGAGACCTCGCCCGACCCTGCGGGCCTGACGGCGAGGGCCAGGTCGGAGGCCAGGCCCGAAATGAGCGCGGCAAACCTCACAGGTTTCACGAGCACCTACCAGGAGGGCGGGATTCCCCAGCAAGGCCTCTACGTCACTCAGATCTGACGAAGCAAAATTGGCAGACCACGCCAAGCAGTGCGTGGTCGCGGCCCTGGCGCACGCGTTTGACGTCACCGGCGAGGAGGTCGAGTGGGCGCCGTCGTGGTGTCGGGGTGGCCGGTGCCGGTTCGTTATCCGGCTGTGGCGGTGAACAGGACGTCTGAGGGTTCCAGGCGCATCAGCTCGTCCATGCTGCGGCCCCGCCCGGGGTCTGCGGCCAGCCGGTGGGCGTGCCGGAGCCGGGCGCGTTCCAGGTCGTTGCGGACGCTGCGGGCGTTGGCGAACCGGGGCTCGCGCATCCGCAGGCCCAGCTGCTCCCGCAGCGCCGCCTCGGCCGGATCGGACAGGTAGTACAGCGCGTCGGACAGCATCATCTGCCCGATGGCCATCAGCTCATCCAGCGTGTAGGGGGCGAAGTCCAGGTGGTGGGCGATCCGGGAGTTCATGCCGGGATTGGAGTCGAAGAAGACGTCCATCCGGTCCTTGTACCCGGCCATGATGACGACCAGCTTGTCCCGTTTGTTCTCCATGACCTGCATCAAGATGTCGATGCTTTCCTGGCCGAAGTCCTTGGGATCCGACGGCCGGTACAGGGCGTAGGCCTCGTCGATGAACAGCACGCCGCCCATGGCGTGCTCCAGCACCCACCTGGTCTTGGGCGCCGTCTGCCCGATGTACTCCCCGACCAGGTCATCACGCATCGCATGCACGACCTTCGCGGTCTCCAGGTAGCCCATCCGGTGCAGCAGCTCAGCCATCTGCAGCGCCACCGTGGTCTTCCCGGTGCCCGGGTCGCCGGTGAAGCACATGTGCAGGTTCGGCCGCTGGGCGTCCAGGCCGAACCGGCGCCGGGCCCGGTCGACCACCAGGAGCGAGGCGATCTGCGCGAACTGGGACTTCACCGGGACCAGCCCGACCAGCGTCCGGTCCAGCCCGGCGACGACCTCATCCACGCCGGCGGCCTGGCGTTCATCGGTCAGCGCCACCACGGCGTCCGGCGGCAGCTCCGGCCCGGCCGGCCCGCCCGAGCTGCGCCCGGCCCCGCGCCCTGAGCCGCGCGCGGCCGGGCGCGGGCCCGCTTCGCGCGCCGGGACCCGGCGGCCTGGAGCGGGGCCGCCCGCCGTGGCCATGATGCGAACGGCGGGGGGACGACCGGTGGCGGTCCGCACCCAGCCGGTGCCGGGCGGGTTGAGGGCGACGTACACGGCCAGACCGAAGGCGCCGAGCGCCAGGATCAGGGGGAACACGACAACCGGGAAGTAGAACCAGGCCAGCACCGAAACGGTCACGAAGGCGATGACGATCAGGATCGCGATGAGATTCCGTTTGGTCAGGCCAGGCATAGTGAGCTTGAGGCTAACCAGCCGCTCAGGCCCAGGTCAAGATGCGCTAAGACCAAGTGTTATACGGTCACGGGGTAGGTGCGGTCTTTCTCATCCCCGCGAAGAGCAGCAATGGCGCAGCCTGCTGTCCACAGCGCAATCCGGTGCCCGCCCACCCGGTGTTTCATCGGCTCCTCGCTCAACGCCGCCGCCCGGCGGTCGCCAGTGAACAATATTTCAGCATTTCAACATGGGAGTGGCAGGTAGCTGATGCTGCCGTAGAGGGAGCAGGTGACAACAAGGGCGGAGACTCGATTCCGCGGGGTGGAAGCCTGATCGAAATCCGCGGGAAGCGCTGGGTAGTGAGCGACAGCTCACCAGGCATCGGGGCAGCGCGTGTTCTTCAATCGGCTGTATGTCGCTATGTTGGCTGCGATCTTCGATTGAGCCTCATCTCACATCTCGGCGGCCTGGCGAGGTCGGCGTGCTCGATCTGGGCGGTGGCGGCGGTGGTGATGATGAGGCAGGCGGTGGCGGCGCGCACGGTGGCGGTCGGACCGCCCTGCTCTGGCAGGGCGCGTTCCGCCACGGCCGCTCCGGGGCCGAACTGGCCGACCTGGGCGCCGTCGGCCGGGGCGCTGAGGACCCGTCGAGCAGCAGGCGGATGTCGCCGCCGGGCTGGCCGTGCCGGGTGAGCGGGGTGCCGTTGGCCGGCTTGCGGGGGGCGGGCCTGGCACCGTCACGGATCATGGGCCTGCTGTGACCAACCGCGCTGCACCCAGTACGCGCTGGCCGCCGAGAACGTGTTGACCTGCCCGGAACCGGGCTGCGAACGCGGCCACGGCCCGGGCCGCGGCCTGGCCGGCGTAATGCCGGGCGGGACGGAACCGCGGTCGTTGCTGGTGGACCGTATGCCCGGCCCGGCGGTGCGTACGGTACTTGCGCGCCGGGTTGTGCGAGCAGCGCGGCGATCCGCCGGAACTCGCTCACCGGGTACCCGACGACCTCGTCCTCGTCCATCGCGGCGCCGCGCCTGAGCGCGGCGTTGTACGGGGCCTCGCCGAGCGTGAGCCTGGGTTTGGCCGGTCGCCGTCCGCTCGTTTTCGTACATGGCCGAGATAGGCCCCGGGAAATGCGCGGCCAGGGCGCCGGGAAGTAACCCGGCTGGCCTGGTTTCGCCGAGCCGGGCCAGTACCACGGCGGCGATACGGAGCGTGCGGCCGAGGAGCCGCCGGGTGCCGTCGGCGTGGTGCCGATGCGTCGCCTCCTGCAGCGCGGCCAGCGCTCCGGACAGGTCGCCGTTCCAGGCCCGGATGACCGCCGCCAACGTCAGGGAGTTGCCGAGAATGGGTCGTTGGCTCCGGCGCGGGTCAGGGCCAGGCCATCCTCGATGAGCAGTGCGGCCTGTGGTTCGCTGGGCCGGATCGCCTCCGTGGCCACGAAGAAGGGGTAATGAGCAGCCAGCTGAACGCAGTGGACCAAAGCCAAGGCAGACCTCCAGGCCCGGTTCGGCGACGCCTGACAGGTCTGGTTCGTGCCGCCGCGACCGGCAGGGACGGCTGCCCTGCAGCCTGGAGACGAGAGCGATAGTCGCCTCGGCCCGGCGCTGCCTGCGGTCAGCCATCGGAAACATCGCGGGCCCTGCGGGCCCTGCGGCCCCAGACCAAGTCCCTGGCGCGCGCGCTGCGTGCCTCAGCCTGGTCCAGTTCCATGGCCGCCACCAGGCGGAACTTGAAGCGGCCGTCAGACGTCGACAAATCAAAGTCCTCGCCGTGCACGCTGTAAATGGGTACCCAGGACTCTGCAAGCCGCTCCAGCGTTGCCGGCGTCCGGACGAATCGGGTCAGGCCGTAGTTAATAATGACCGCAGCGAGAGCGCCAGCGTCCAGGTCCAGCATGAGCCGGTCGGCCTGTGACCACCGGCCATGGGCACAGCGCTCGCCGTCTTCATAGAACTCGACCGGGACGCCGCCGAAATGCGCGGCTGCGAAGTTCTTGCATTCGGCGCGCTGCCACCGGCGGTTTGCCGAGCTGCCGCGCAGGTAGACCGCGACAGAGCGCCGGCCAGCTCGCGGCGTAACGTCCTTCATGATCATGCCTCCTAGTCAGGCATGGTCAGGCGGTCGCGGGGCCATCCGGGGCAGCCCCGCTGTGCTGCTGCCGCAGCCCTATGCGGCTCAATATGGCTCGGTACGTTTATGCAAGTAGGAGGGATACAACGCCGAGTTTCTGTACCTAATATAAAACAGGTCCGGCTCCGTCCCTTATCGTACGCTCGGGCGCAGCCTTACCCTGATGCCGCGGCGAGCATGGCATCATGCACCTGGCACAAAGCGTCCTCCTGCAGGCGGAGCGCATGCTCCCGGCTGACGCCCAGGTCCTCCGCGGCCTCGGCCAGCGAGCGCTCGCTGCAGTAGCGGAACACCAGGATCAGCTGCCGCTCCCAGGGCAGCGCGGACACGGCGCGCACCGTCGCCTGGCTCTCGACGTTGGCGGCCGGGTCGCAGGGCGCTCCGCCCAGCCATGATTCCCCTCGCACCCATCCTCCAGCCAGACGGGGCTAGCCACCTCGGCGGCCTGTGGGGTGCCGAAACTCTGCATGTTTGTGACCTGCGGAGATGGTCAGCCGTACGGCATCATGATCATCCGTGTCCCTGCGCTTGCTCTACCTCATCTTCGTCCGGATTTGCGGCTGGCTGGTCTTGCTCGGCCGGCCATCGGCCGCCAGGGACGCCGAGCTGCTGGTGCTGCGGCACGAGGTCGCCGTGCTGCGCCGAGCCAGTCCGCGGCCCGGCTTGACTGGGCCGACCGCTCGGTCCTCGCCACGCTGATCCGGTTCCTGCCGGCAAAGCTGCGAGCGCATCGGCTGGTCACTTGTGGCACTGTGCTCCGGTGACGCCCGCCTGGCCCAGGCCCGCGCCGGGAAACTCGGCCACATCGAGTTCCTCCAGGTCCTCTGCGAAGACGAGATCTCACGCCGCTAGTCCATGTCCATGCACCGCCGCCTGCGTCAGGCCCGCTTCGAGGAACAAGCCACCATGGAAGGCTTCGACTTCACCGCCTCCCCGAAACTGCCCGCCGCCCAGATCCGGGACCTCGCCGCCCTACGCTGGCTGCACGCCCGCGAGTCCGTCATCCTCTACGGCCCGGTCGGCATCGGGAAAAGCCACATCGCCCAATCCTTCGGCCACCTCGCCATCCACCACGGCGCCGACGTCCGCTTCCACAAGACCAGCCGCGCCCTGGCCCACCTCGCCGGCGGCCACGCCGACCACCTGGCACAAGCGCCTCGGCGAACTTGCCCGGCCCGCCGTGCTGATCCTGAATGCCTTCGCCATGCGCGAGCTCACCCCCGCCCAGGCCGACGACCTCTACGAGCTCATCACCGAACGCGCCGGCGGCTCGCCCGTACTCACCTCGAACAGGGCACCCCAGGACAGGACTGGTACCGGGTCTGTACCGTTCCCCGAGGTCCACCCGAGTGCGACATGAGCGGCATGTTGCTTCCTTGAGCTCGCGGAGTTACGACTGAAGAGACTTGGAGGAATGCCATGACGAATCTTGTGATCCGTGGAGGCCTGGTCGTCGACGGGTCCGGCGCCGCGCCGTTTACCGGCGATGTGGCGATCGAGGACGGCAAGATCACCGACGTCGGGAAGGTGACGGGCCGGGCACCGCGTGAGATCAATGCCGACGGACTGGTCGTGACGCCAGGTTTTGTCGACCCCCACACCCACTTCGACGGGCAGGCTACCTGGGACCCGAAGCTGGCCCCGTCGTCGCAGCATGGCGTGACCACCGTCGTCATGGGGAACTGCGGCGTCGGGTTCGCACCGGCCCGCCCAGACCGTCACGACTGGCTGATCGGGCTGCTGGAAGGGGTCGAGGACATTCCCGGTACGGCCTTGGCCGAAGGTCTGCCATGGGACTGGGAGTCTTTCCCCCAGTATCTCGACAGCCTTGACCGGCTCCCGCGGACGATCGATGTCGGCGTGCAGATACCTCACGCGGCCCTGCGGGTCTATGTGATGGGCGAACGGGGGGCTGACCCGCATGAGTCCCCCACCGCAACCGAACTTGATGGCATGGCTCGGCGAGTCGGTGAGGGCCTTGAGGCTGGAGCGATCGGGTTTTCTACCTCACGGACAGAAAATCACCGAACCAAGGACGGGGCGCCCCTCGGCACGCTTCGAGCCGAAGCAGCCGAGCTCTTGGCTATTGCCGCGGTCATGAGGGAAAAGGGCAAAGGCGTGGTGCAGCTGATTTCCGACTGCTACCAAACCGAGGACACCGCTTTCGCTCAGCGGGAATTGGATCTGATCTCGGGCATTGCCCGGACCAGTGGGCGGCCATTGAGCTACACCGTCCTGCAGGCTCACAATGTGCCCGGTCGCTTCCGTGAGCTCCTGAGCCACATCCGGAACCTGCGGGCGGAGGGGCTTAACGTAAAAGGTCAGATGGCGCCCCGCCCAGTCGGGATCCTGCTCGGCCTCGAGGCGTCGGTAAACCCGTTCTCGCGCTGCGTTTCCTACGGCGAGATAGCCGGGCTCCCGTTGGCCGAGCGGGTTGCCGCCCTCCGCCAGCCCGAGCGGCGGCAGCGGATCCTCGCGGAGCACGCCGACGTGATGGCCAAAGCACGGGAGTCAGGCGTCATGACTGTTATCAACCGGTTCGAGTCGATGTACCTCCTCGCCGACCCCGTCGACTACGACCTGAAGGCGACATCGTCGCTGACCGAACTCGCCCGGGCCCAAGGAGCCGACCCAGCAGAGTGGGTCTACGGCGCGATGCTGGGACACGACGGAACCCAGTTGTTCTATGCCCCGATCCTGAATTTCGCCGACCGGAACTTTGGCGCGATCCAGGAGATGATCACGTCACCAGAGACGCTCTTCGGCCTCTCAGACGCCGGCGCGCATTGCGGCGCCATCTGCGACGCCAGCTTTACCACGAGCTATTTGACGACCTGGGTGCGTGACCGCAAAGGCGCCGGGGCCATCCCACTCGAGCGGGTCGTTCACCAGCTGACCCGGCGACCGGCAGAACACATAGGCTGGCTGGATCGCGGGCTGCTGTCTCCCGGCTACCTAGCCGATGTCAATATCATCGACTTCGACGGTTTGGGCTGCCGGCCGCCGCGGATCATCCACGACTTGCCTGCCGGCGGTCGCCGCCTCGTGCAGGACGCAACCGGGTACCGCTACACCATCAAGAAAGGCGTTCCGACCCTGGAAGATGGGCAGCTTACAGGTGAGTACCCTGCTGGGCTTCTGCGCGGTACCCGCCCTGCCCCTCAACGCTAGGTTAATCACGGGCTTCGCGATTACGCTGTTCAACCCGGAGTGGCATACGGTGTCGTGTCTGCGCGTCCGGACGATGACCGTGGGGACACGGAAGTGGCTCACTGCATAATCGGCCGAAGTTGCGGACTACCTTCAGCGCCGCATCGCCCAGCACGATATGGCCAAGCCGATCGAGGCGTGCCCGACCTACGTGGCTCGGTGATACCAAGAGAAGTCTGGCGTTGCGGTTTTCAGGGGCGGAGACGGTTGGCCAGAGCTGGAGCGATCTCCGCCAGATGCCAGACGTCGGCCGAACCGTACCCGGCCTGCACGATCGCCCGCATCATCTGCCGCCGCGATAGCCGCGCGCTTCCGCTGGTAACGCCGGGCGTCGCGGCCCGGCCAGCCGGCCCTCCTGCTGCCTTCATGATCGTCCTTTGTGTCGGTTCCCCCGCTACGCGCTCTGCCGGTGCCCGGCGGTAAGCGGCCCGTGACGGCCACAGTCGTTCAGCCGACCGGTGCGGCCGGAGGAGGGGCTCGGGCGGCCGAGGTCATCGGGTGCGGGGCGGGCGCGTCGGCCCCGCCCTGGTCCAGGCGAAACGGCGGGTAGGCGTCGGTCATCAAGGCGGCGTACGGGATGACCCGCAGCACCCAGCGGTTCATGCCGACGACGAAGTCATACAGTCCTCCTTCGTAGGCGATCCGTGACGTTCCGTTGCCTGCGAGCCCGCTAGCGCGTAATGCGGCCCATCTCGTCTAGCGGTAGTACCGGAACACCAGATCGGCGACACAGGGCGGTTTGGGCTTGCCCTCGATTTCGTACTCCAGGTGGTAGACGACCTGTACCCCATCCGCGGTATCGGTCGCCTCGGCCAGGGATGCGTGCATGCGGACGCGCGAGCCGACCGGAGTCGGTGCCGGGAAGCGCACCCGATTGAGCCCGTAGTTGAGGATCATGCTGACCTCATCGACGGTGAAGATGTCGTCGAGCAGGTCGGTCGACAGGCTCAGGGTGAAGAACCCGTGGGCCACGGTGGCCCCGAACGGGCCCTGCCGCGCTCGCTCCGGATCGATGTGAATCCACTGCCGGTCACCGCTGAGGTTCGCGAACGCGGTCACCATCTCCTGGTCAATCGTCACCCACCGGCTGGTGCCGAGGGCTGATCCCGCGCGCTCGCGAAGCCCACCGACCCCATGGATGACGTAGGGGCTCATCGGCTGATCGGGCAAGATCTCTGCACTCATAGCTTCTATCTTCGCCTTTCGCACCGTCCTGCGCGCTCCCTGAACCTTGCTCAACCGGAGTGGATCATGTCTGCGGTCGCTCAGGGGTGCGCAACTGCACTTTGTGATGCCGAGATACTTGCCCGCCTCGCCTACCTAGAGGTACGAAGTCAGGTGGAACGGGTCCGAGATCCTTCGGGAGTTTTCGTATGGCGTCTCACCGAACTCTAGCCGCGCTGCCCGCGGCGGTGCCGAAACGAGCCGCCACGTACGTCCTGACACGGGAGTGACTATATGACTTTCGAATCGCCCGCGGAGCACGCTGAGCAGGCCGCCTCGGTGCTCGCTCCCGAATCCGGTCTGCTGGCTGATCTGGACATCGCCGGGCTCGGCCGGTCGCTGGGCCTGGTGTTCCGCGGCGCACTGGGAAATCCGGCCCAGGCGGCGACCGCCTGGGCTCGTTACGCGCTCCGCCTAGCGCAGATACCGCCGGCCGCCTTGTCCAGCTGGCTGGGTGGCCCGGCCGCCCCGCCGGTGCCACTTGACCCGAAGGACCGCCGTTTCGCCGACCGCACCTGGTCCGACAATCCCGCTTTCCACGCGCTGCGGATGTCCTACCAGGCGTTCGCTGATGTCATGGACGAGATGGTCACCGCGGCCAAACTGGACCGGATTCAGGACACGAAGGCTCGGCTGATCACCAGCCTGCTGGTGGACGCGCTAGCCCCGACCAACTTCCTGCCCACCAATCCCGCCGCGCTCAAGGCCGCTCTCGAGACCGGAGGCGCGAGCGTCGCGAAGGGCACGCGCAACTTCGTCGACGACCTGCTTCACAACGGTGGGCGCCCGCGTCAGGTGGATACCAGCAAGTTCGTCTTCGGCCAGAACCTCGCGGCCACGCCGTCCAAGGTGGTCTACCGCAACGACCTGATGGAACTACTGCAGTACCTGCCGCAGACTCCCCAAGTACACCAGGCGCCGCTGCTGTGCAGCCCGCCGTGGATCAATAAGTACTACGTGATGGACCTCGCGCCCCGGCGCAGTTTCATCGAGTGGGCAGTCCAGCACGAGCGGACCGTGTTCGCGATCAGTTATCGCAATCCGTCGGCGGACATGTCCGGGGTTACCATGGACGACTACCTCATCCACGGCCCGCGGCAGGCCCTGGAGGTTATCCGGCAGATCACCCAGGCAGAAACCGTAGACATCGTGGGATTGTGCCTGGGAGGCGCGCTTACCGCGATCACCGACGCCTACCTTACGACCACCGGGCAGGAGGAGATCGGAAACCTCACGCTGCTCAACACGATGCTCGATTACTCCGAGCCGGGTGTGCTGGCCGCCTTCACCGATACGGACACGATCCGGCGGCTGGAGAAGAAAATGGCCAAGGAGGGCGGGCTGGCCGGGAAGACCATGTCAGGAACTTTCGACATGCTGCGGGCCAATGACCTGATCTTCAACTACGTCGTCTCCAATTGGCTGCTGGGTCAGGACCCCCCGGCCTTCGACATCCTGGCCTGGAATTCCGACAGCACTCGGATGCCGGCCGCCATGCACGCTTTCTACCTGCGGAACTTCTACCTCGAGAACCGGCTCGCCCAGGACCAGCTGACACTTGGGGGCAAGCTGATCAAGCTCAGTGACGTCAAGCACCCGGCCTATATCGTGGGCGCCGAGAACGACCACATCGTGCCGTGGAAGTCCGCCTACGCCTCCACCCGGCTGCTGTCCGGGCCGGTGCGCTATGTCCTGTCCAGCGGCGGCCACATCGCGGGCATCGTCAACCCGCCCGGTCCCAAAGGCTGGTACGTGGTGGGATCTGATCATCCGGCCTCGGCCGACGAGTGGCGCCAGCAGGCCACCCGCCACGATGGTTCCTGGTGGGAGGACTGGGCGATATGGTCCGCCGGTAACTCGGGGCCTCTCATCGACCCGCCGCCAACCGGCAGCCACAAATACAACGCGCTGTACGACGGGCCGGGTAAGTACATTCGCACCTGACGCAACCCGTTGCGGCCGGCCGCCGACGTCCGCCGTGCGGCCAGGTGGGCGGCGGTTGGAGGTGGGCTCCCGGGCCGCTCAGGGCCGGGCGACCATGCTGCGGTAGACAGCGATCAGCGCCGTCCGCTGCTCGTCGGTCAGGCGCTGGTCCGCACGGATCGCGTCCTCGGTTCGCGTGTCTGGGTCCGTTTTGTCAGCCGGGTCCTCGCTGTCTGCGGCATCTACCAGGCCAGCCTGCGCGAGAAGCGCCTCCGTAGAAAGGTTGAGCGCGTCGGATATCGCTTTCAGCACGCGCACCGACGGCTGGTGGAGCCCTCGCTCGACCTGGCTGAGGTACGGATTCGACAGGCTGGTCATGCTGGCCAGCTGGCGCAGCGAGAGGTTGGCCAGCTGGCGCTGGTTGCGGATGAAGGCACCAAGCACCTCACGCTGGTCCTGCCATGGATCCGCCATGCACGCCTCCTGGCCTAGCGCAAAGTATAGTACGCGACAGCACCCTTGCCCGGCGCTGCCGCGTAGCTCGCGCGGCCCATGCCTAGACGGCGGCCGCGGTTTCCCGCTGCTCGTTGCCCGGTACCAGCGGTGCCGCAGCCTTCAGCAGCTCCTCGCTGAACTGGCGCTGACTGGCGAGGAACTTCTCGGCGAAGTCGTAGGCGCCGGTCACCACGTCTTCCGGCTTCGGCAGCTGGTCGGCGAACGGGACTGCGGGCACACTCTGCAGCACCGGGCTGACGGCGTCGGCCCAGGCGCGGACCACGTCAACGACGGTCTGCTGGCTAGCGCGAATGACCTTGAGGACCTCGTCGGACGCGTCCTTGGGAGGGTAGCTGGTCATTGTCTTGATGCTCCTCTGTGCGGTTGTCGTTCAGGGATGTGCTAACTATATCAAGCATGGATGCTATGTCAAGCTAATGCTTTATATAGCAAGCAGAGTGAGCCTCGCCCGGATCATCCAAACCTCAGGGTCACCGTAATCTTCGCCAGCGCGCTGCGTACGTCCTGGACAGTCAGATCCCGCAACGGGATCCGGCCGATGACCGCCAGCTCTGGGCCGAGTGAATCCCGGTAGACCTCGACCAGCTTGGCCGTACGCCCCGGCAGTCCCTCGGCCAGCCAGTCCGTGACCGCGGGTCTCGACCGTGTAGCCCGCCGTGGTCCGCACCCCCGCGTCTATCTCGGATAGCCCCGTTCATTGAGAATCTTTGCGGACCACTTATCTGAGAATGCGCAGGTCACGGGCGCAGGCCGACTGACCTGCGCCGGCGCGGCGGGGAACCTAAGCTGGCTCCGCTCCGCCGGGCGTCAGCGGGGGGATTCGTCATACCGACGGAATCAGGGCCGATCCAGAGGCTCTCGTTCTGTACGCGCAATCACCGTGCACAGATGCACGCGAGTGGCTGGCTGGCCACAAGCTATGTGGTCGCGCTGCCCATCCCGGCCGGTGCCGCCGTCGCCCGCACCGAGGAACTCCTGCACGACGCCAGCGATGACACGTGGGCGGAAGCGGACCTGCTCGAGTCGCTCAGCGGACTGTACGCCTATGCGGGCCGTTCCGCTGACGCCCGCGCCGCGCTCGACCGCAGCCAGTCCCTAATCGCCGGTCTCGGCGTGAAACTTGCCCTGGCCGTACCCAACATCGAAGCGGGCCACATAGAGCTGACCCTAGGTGACCCGGTCGCGGCTGAACGCCGTCTGCGGGCGGGGTACGAGACCCTTCAGGCCGTCGGCGCACGGTACTTCCTCGCACTTGCCACCATCGTTCTTGCCGAGGCGCTGTATGACCAGGGCCGGTTCGATGCGGACGCGCAGATGAACGAGGAACCACTCGACGGCGCGTCGCCCAACTTTGCCGCGCGGGCGGCGTTCGTCCAGGCGAAGCTGCTGGCCCGCCGCGGCCAGTTCACCGAAGCCCGTTCGCTGACCGAGGAGGGGGCGCGGCTGGCCCCGGCTGCGTCGCCGCTGGCCCAGGCCACGGTCCACGAGGCCAGCGCCGAGGTAGAACGGCTCGCTGGCGAACCCGGGCAAGCTGCGGCCAGGCTGCGCGCCGCCTTGCGGATCTATGAGGACCGGCGGGCGACAGCGTTGGCCGAGCGGGCCAGGACCGCCCTGGCCAGCCAGGCCGCCCAGCCTGGCCACCACCCCGCGTAGAGATCAGCTGGCTGGTTCACCACGCTTCCAGTCATCAGTCACGCTAACCACCGTCAGATGAAGAGGCCACCGGTTCGAATCCGGCCACCTCGGACCAGGTCACAGTCCGCATCCGGCTCTTGGGGCTTATCTCCAGCCACCTCGACCCAGATGGTCTCCTTGGTCTCGCATGAACCTCGCCCACGGATGCAGACCTTCGACGCAGCGTGCCGCTGGGAGCGGCGGCAGAGCGCTCTTACTGCCAGGCTCGCAAAAGCCGCTCGGCGCCGTCTGCCAGCTCTCGGACCACATCGCCCGCGGACTGCACCTGCGTGACACTGCCGACCGACTCGCCTGCATAGAGGGGCATGGCGGCGATGGCTCCGGTGGTCTGCTTGTTCGGGCTGCCAGCCGAGCCTTTGGGGATGGTCATACTTGCCGACCCGATCTGCCTTTCGCCGACGGTGTCCCCCTCAAAGGCCTCGACCGCCGCAACCGCGGACCGCAGGGTCCGGTGCGGGGCGTCGGGCCACATGCCGGAGAAGGTCGTGGTGACCACGGTGTCCGCCGCCGACGCCTTTAGCAGCGCCTCGATGTAGGCCGGGTGGGCACCGGACTCAACCGTGGCCACGAACCGGGTTCCCACTCGCACCCCAGCCGCCCCGGCGGCCAGCGCCGCGGCCATGGCCCGCGGGCCGCCGATGCCGCCAGCGGCCAGCACTGGGACCTCGACCGCGCCGAGGACCTCGTCGAGCAGGGCGAGCAGACCTACCTTTCCTCGGATATGCCCGCCCGCCTCGATGCCCTGGGCCACCACAAAGTCGCATCCGGCCTGCACGGCCGCCCTCGCCTCGTCGGCCGATCCGACCTGCCAGTCGGCCAGCGAGCCAGCCTGGTGCACCCGCTCGACCAGCCCGGCTTGGGGGTCGCCGTAGAAGAACTCCACCACCCGGCAGTGCGGGGCGGCTGCTTCCACCGCGGCCACGTCCAGGAAGGGCATCAGGAAGTTGATGCCAACCGGACCCGTCGTCTCCTTGGCCAGGGCGGCGAGCGCGACGGCCACGTCCTGGTCGGGAGCCAGCACCATATTGACCATGCCCAGGCCGCCCGCGGTCGATACCGCTGCGGCCAGCTCGGGGGTGGATGCACCGCCCATGCCTGCCAGCTGGATAGGAACCGAACACCCGACCAACCTCGTAAAACCGGTTTCCAGCATGCCGCCTCCTGGTGCCGCGTTCGGCCTATCGCCACCTTCGCCACAACGATAACGACCCCTGATCTCGTGCCGCATGCTGGCAGGCCAGGGCTGCGCCGGGTCCAAGCAGCCGTGCCTCGCAGGCGTCGCGCACCTGCGCCGAACCACGGAATGAACGCCGGAAGCGGACGAGAATCCAGGCTTTCCTGCCGCCACCGGATTACGCAAGTGCAAGTCGATGTGTGGCGCCTCGGCCTCGGGACGAAGAAGGCCGCGCGTCTCGGAACTCGTTCTCGAAGGAACGATGCAGCTTGACGGCAACCGTGACGGCAACGACGGCAGTCAACAACGGCCAGAGGCAACCGTGAACAGCCAGCTACTCTCGCACGTTTCGGCCCGAACTGGTCATGCGTTACACCTGAAAAACGGGCGGTCAGCGCCGGACGACCGGCGCGCCCACCCGGTGACCATGGAACGTATGCCGTTCTCCCGGGGTCGGATCCATGAGCAAAGCGATCTTCGTTAACTTTGTGACATAAGAGAACATAGCGAGAAAGTGAGCGGATATGCCCAACATCAACATTCCGCTGGATCAGGAACTGCATCGCAAGCTGCGGGTCGCGGCGGCCCACCTGGACATGACCGAGGCCGAGGCCGTCCGCGCGGCCATCGAGGAATGGGCGGGCAACTGGACGGAGCTTTACGCCAAGCTCGACGAATACGTCGCTGCCAGGCTGGCGGCAGGTGCTCCCCCGGCCACGGCGGACCTGGACCTGCACGAGGTCAGATATTTCCTGCACTGGATGGATACAGGTGAGCTGCCGTATGAGCCCCTGGCCCGGGAAGAGAGCGAGTCATGACCCCTTCACGGCCGCGTCCTGGTTCCCGGTCTCCCGTAACGTCCTGATGGACCTCGGACAGTGCGCGACCACAGTCAAGTTCCTGATCAGGGATCGAGCAGGCCAGTTCACCAGCTCTTTCGATGCCGTCTTCGCCGCGGAGGGCATCAGGATCCTGGCCAGCCCGCCGCTGGCGCCCAGAGCGAACGCGATCTGCGAGAGGATGATCGGCACCCTGCGCCGGGAGGTCCTCGACCGTGTGCTGATCGTCAATGAGCACTACCTGCGACGGGTGCTGACGGAGTACCTACGGCATTACAACGCTGCCAGGCCGCACCGTGCTCTTGGCCAGCTCACTCCTGCCCAAGCCGGCACCCGGCCGATCTTGCCGTAACCGGCTCACCCGGCCAAACCGCAGGTCACAGCACCTGCGGCGAGTTCTGAAGCGGTACACCGCCTGCCGGGCGTCCGCATCAACCGCCTCTGGGTGCAAATATCCGGGTCGTGCGCCGGGACCGGCTCGGTGGCCTGATTCACGAATATTCTCAGGTCGCATAGGGTGACACGATTGTCGGTGGCCCCGGGCTCTCAGCCCCCGGCTCCCACGGAACCGTGCGTAACAATCTCTCGTTACACGGCTCTTGTCGTTCTGGTCACCAGACGGCAGGGATCCAGTTGACCCAGCGCCCAGTGAGCGAAGAAGCGCGGCCGTTGCCCGTATCGCCCTTGCTCCACGCGTCTTGCAGGCCTTGCTTCGTCCCCGCAGCCGCCTGTGTTTCTTGCGCAGCCACCGCATCAAGTAGGCGTTGATGCGCGCCAGGAGGGCATACAGCGCCGACCGGTAGAAGGCACCGTAATAGTTCATCCAACCTCGCACGACTGGATTCATCCAGCTCGCGCGAGGTCCGCTTCGGAGACGATCAGTGTCGCCGGTGCAGCCGCCAGCACCGCACCTCCGCGCTGATCTCGTTCAAGGCATCCTTGCTGATCGCCGGGCACGAAGTCGTCGTGATCATCGTCCCGCTTCTTCGTGCCGACTCTCCGGCACCACGGAACCCGAACCCTAGGAATGTGAACTCCGTATGCTCATGCGAGCCACGCCGCTTGCCGTCCTTGCAGTACACGATCCTGGTCTTGTCCGGGTGCAACTCCAGCCCGATCTCGCTCATCCGCTCCTGGAGCGCGGCCAGCACCTGTCTGGCCTGCCGCTCGGCTCACGCAGTGCATCACCGCGTCATCCACGTAGCGTTCGAACTGCACGCCCGGGAACGTCCCTGGCCAGGCACAGGTCGAATGCGTAGTGCATGAACAGGTTCGCCATCACGGGGAGACCGCCGACCCCTGCGGGGTTCCGCGGTCCCGCGCCTGGAAGGTGCCGTCGGGCAGTGCCAGCGGCGCGGCCAGCCACCGCTTGCACATACAGCACCACCCACGGTACATCGCAGCACCGCGCGGACCGCTTTGACCACCAGATCCCAGGGCACGGAGTCGAAGAACGCCCGGATGTCCAGATCGATCACCCAGTCCTTCCTCCCAGCACCGCTCCCGGCAGGCGGCCACCGCGTCCAGCGCCGAGCGCCCGGGCCGGTAGCCATAGGAATCGGGATGGAAGACCGGCTCGGCCTTCTGTCCGATCACCCCGGCTACCACCGTCTGCGCCACCCGATCCCCGATTGCGGGCACGCCCAGAACCTCGGACGCCGCCCTTCTTCGGGATCTCGACCGCACGCACCGGCGGCGGAAAGTACGTCCCGGAGGACATCCGATTCCAGATCTTGTACAGGTTGCCCCGCAGATCCTTCTCGAACTCCCCGATCGACATCCCATCCACCCCGGGCGCGCCCTTGTTCGCCTTGACCTTCTTCCACGCCTCCCAGACCTGCCCCTTCGAGATCTCGAACGACTTGCCCGGTGCTTTCAACTCATCCACTCGACTCCTCCCGGAGAACATCCGGTTGATCAGACGAACGACAGCCACGAACGACCCGGCCCCTTCGCTCCACCCCCATTACAGGAGCTTCACCACTACTACGAACCGGTCCGCCAGCGCGTCCCGCGACGGTACTCAGCCCCTCACGGCTTCAGACCGCTTGGAGTGCTCCCTATCGTACGGCCCCAGGACGGGGACCGGCCAGTATCCGGATACGCCTTCTCCTGTTCCGCTCGGAGCCGCAGACCGGGCTCGCGTCATCTCCATGCCGGACACCACCTGGCCAGTCAGCGGACTCTCCGCCAGGCTCATCCCGGAGTCACCGAAACACCCCGGTTTCGATGTCGTCTTATGGGTTTCGACACGTCAGCAACGATTCGCTCGCGCTCGCCTTCCCGGTCCCCACCTGACGCCATCAACTGGCGCCTTTTCCTCATCGCTCACCACGACGGTCTTCAGCCAACGCAGCATGAGGCGGCTTGAAGCCTCCCTCCGCCAAACGGCTTCGGCACCCACACGGCCATGGGCTCGGCAGCGTGACGGGCAGGCCCTCGTGCTGACTCAGTTCCGCGGCTGCTTTTCTTTCTTTCGTAGCTTGCGGTCGTCTCGTAGTTCCGAGAAGGGCTCCTGTTCGATTGGGTGCCCGGCCGCTACCGCGCGGCCGCGCTCGAGCTCGGCGTTGAATTCGGCGCCGAGCAGGATGGCGACGTTGGAGATCCACATCCAGATCAGGAAGATGATGACGCCTGCGAGGCTGCCGTAGATCTTGTTGTAGTGGCTGAAGTTGGCGACGTATACGGCGAACAGGGCAGAGGCGATCAGCCATAGTGCGACGGCGATGAAGCCGCCGGGGCTGACCCACTGGAAGCCGTGCCTGGCGTTCGGGCTGGCCCAGAACAAGATGGCGAGGATCAGCCCGATGATGATCAGCAGCACGGGCCACTTGGCGATGTCCCAGACCGTGACCGCTGTCGAGCCGAGCCCGAGCACATTCCCGACTTTCTGTGCCAGGCCGCCGGTCACGACCACGATGACGGCCGCCGCCACGAGCAGGATCATCGTCACCACGGTGACGCCCAGGCGGATCGGCGCGGTTTTCCATATTGGCCGGCCCTCGGGGACGTCGTAAATGACGTTGGAGGCGCGCATGAAGGCCGCGACATAGTTCGACGCTGACCACAGGGCGAGGACGATTCCGGCGATGCCGAGGATGCCTGAGGCCGTATGGCTTTGCTGCAGATGGGTGATGTCGCTCATGATGATGCTCCGTACGGACGATGGGAGCGCCTTGCCCAGGTTCGTGATGAGCGGCTGAGTGGCCGACTTGCCGACAATGCCGAGCAGGGAAATCAGGACGAGCAGACCCGGGAATATTGACTGGATGCCGAAATATGTCAGTGCCGCCGCGCGGTCTTGCAGGTCGTCGGCCTTATATTCCTTCAGGGCTCGTCTGGCTGCTGCGAGCCAGGAGCCGCCGCTCAGATCTGTGGGGTCGTTCGGCACGTCGTCGCGAGCGCCGGCGTCCGTATTCTGCGATCTGGCCATCGGTGATCACCCTCCTTAATTCGTCGGCGCGGCTGGCTTCCGATTACCGCGGGCATGCCAGGGATCCCGGGTTGCGGATAAGTCCGGAGGAGAACCTGGCGCCCTGAGCGGTCCGCCAGGATCAAGCCGCGGGTAGCTTCCAGGGTGGTTACTGGCGGCTGTCGGCCACTGTGTCGCGGGCTGCCAGTGCCTGATCCCGGACGTCGTGCGCGGAGCTAGCAGTCTCATCCTTGACAGTGGCTGCGGCGTCGGCCGCTGCGGCCTTGACCGACTCGGCTGCCTGCTTTGCTGAGTCCTGAAGGCTGGCCGCGGCTTCCCTGGCCGCACCGGTGACGGCTGGCGCGGCGGCTTCCTTGACCTTCATCGCCGTACGCTCCTCGGCGCTGCTGGCCGGTAGAAGCGAGCCGACGAGCCAGCCGACGCCGACCGCGATCAGGCCGACCGCCAGCGGGTTACCCGCCGCCCGGCGGCGAATGCGGTCCGGAGCCGCTGACGCTTTTTCGTGAACCGCCGACGCCTTATCTCCCGCCGCGGAAGTGGTGCTGGAGACGGACTGTGAGGCTGCACCCATGACCTTGTCCTTTAGTCCGAGCACGGCCGAACGTGTGCTGGCTGCCTTGCGCTTTGCGGCATGCGCCGGGTTGACCGTATCGGCGAGGGTATTGACGTCCTCGCTTAGGCTGGCGCGGGTTTCCTCGATCTGCTCGCGGATCTGGTCCGGATCGCTGGTCATGACGTGCCCTCGTTTCCTCTTACTGCGTCAGGAATCTTCTTCACCGTCTGCGCGGTCTGCGGAATGCCCGATACTGTGCTGATCTCCCGGCGGCCCATCAGCCCGAGGACCGCCGCGACGATCAGCCAGATTGCCGCCACGATCAGCGCCGACCAGCCATGACCGGTGGCGTCGCCGATGCCCCACCACGCGGCGACCGACGCGAACAGCAAGACCATGTGGCCGCTGACGCCGGCCCCCGCCAGCATCCCGGCGCCCTTGCCGGCCCGGGTGGCTGACTGGCGCAGCTCGGCCTTGGCCAGCTCCACCTCCTGGCGGATGAGCGTGCTGAGATCCACGGCAACATCTGAGAACAGCTCACCGACCGACGGCCGCGAATCGGGCGGCGGCAGGGCCGGATCGAACGGGCTACTCACGGCGTTCCCTGACGGCCCGCCTGGTCATCACTGACCAGGGGAGTCCGCTCGCCATACGCTAGACCGGCCCCCCCGACCGGATCACCACCGGCGGGCGGCAGACCGCTGGCCGGGGCAGAAAGCTCCAGCGTCTGATCGCTGACGCCCGCCGTCACTGCCGGCGGGTAGCTGGCGATGTCGGACGGCTCGGCCCGCTGCCCGCTAAGCTCCTGCGCAGCCGCAGGTGCTTCCGTCGCCGGTGAGCTATCGCTGTTCGCGTCCTTAAGCCCTCGAGTGCAGCCGGCCAGCTACGAGGCCCGCTCCCACCGCCAGGGCCAGGAACGCCGCTGGCCTGCGGCGCGCGAATGACTGCATCTCGTCCGCCACCTGACCGGGCGTGTGGTCATCCAGCCACTGCCCGGCAGTGCGGACCCTCCAGGCCGCCTGACTCGCCAGGCTGCTGGCCGCGCCTCCCTGGTCAGAGGCGCCAGCCATCGAGTGCAGCTCATCGCTGAGCGCAAGCAGCTGCTTCGCCAGCCGCTGCTGTCCCTGAGCCGCTTGCTCCTCCAGCTGGCCTTGAGCCTGCTGCAGCAGGTCCTTGCCCTGCCGTCCGGCCTCCACCGCAACGCCCGAAGCCTGCTCCCGGGCCACGTCGGCCACGTGCTTTCCTGTCTGAATACTGCTGTGACTCAGGTCCGAGACCTGATCCTTAACGACGTCAGCCGCGCCCTGCTCCTCCTCCTCCGCTGATGCGGGCGGGAACGCCTCATCGCCCTGCGGCGGTGTAGATCCGGGCAGGAAGTTATCTGTCATCCGGGCTGTCTCCTTGATTGAGCGATTTGCGGCCATCCGCGATCAGCGGGCCGTAGCCGCGCCTGGGCCCACACGGGCTAGGTCTCGCGTCGTCCTCACCTACCCGCAGCCGGATAACTTACACATTAAACTTACATGAGAAGCTTACGCTGGAAGCTTGCAGTGTCCACTTAAGTGGCGCGGCCATCCCGACCGGGTTGCACGGTAGCCGCGAGGCCGTAACCGCCGGGTTTCTCGCCCGTATTAGAACGAGACCAGAGGCGGCATCGGCAGGACAGATCAGGGAGACGATCCCGGCAGGCAAGGGCCGCTGTCTGCGGCATCAATCTCGCCCGAGATCCGGGTCGCCGGCCACGAACACCGCAATGCGGTCAAGCATGTCTTCCAGGCCCGTTTCGAACTCCCCGTCCCACCGGTCCTGGGCGAGTCCCGCCGCCAGGCGGTGCACCGTGGGGAAACGCCTGGCGTCAATCTCGTCTGAAAGATCCAGCAGCTCGCGTGGGCTGTCAGCGTCCTCGAGTGCCTCTCGCTGCTCGGCAGAGCGGGCGGGGCTCAGACCGCCGGGCACTGAGTTGGCGGCTGCCTGCCCGCCGGGTTCGCCGCCCTCATCTGAGATAGTGTCGGTACTGGTGAAGGATCCGTCCCCCGGCTTCGGGTCCCGTAGCGCCATAGCGCTGGTTTCCAGGAGCAGGTAACCAAGCAGGAAGCTGTTGAACGTGCGGTAGGTGAACAGCACCTGCTCGTCGCTGAACCCCTCCCGGGCCAATCCGGTCAGCATCGCCTCCACCCAGCGCAGCGACCGGAGCGGCGGGTTCACCCACGGGGCCGCGGGCGGCCGGGTAGCGACCAGCGGGAAAGCATGGGGATGCGCCCGGGCGTAGCGGCGTACTCCGTGCGCCATGCCGGTAAGGTACGGCCGCCACCCGTCCACCGGGCGCAGCTGGACTTCCGGATCGTCGGCGAGTTCGTTGACGATCCGCTCCACCACCGCGTCAAGCAGCTCATCACGGTCCTGCACATACCTGTACAGCGACATCGAGCGAACCCCCAACCGCGACGACACCCCCCGCATCGTCGCCGCCCCGATGCCCTGCTCATCCACCAGCTCCAGCGTGATCGTGACGATGCGGTCCAGCGACAGACCACGGCCCGGCCGAGTACGACGCGCGTGCCCGCCCTGTACTCGTGTCACCGGAACCCCACCTCATGACGACTGCTGTGATGTTAGCGGTTAGCCGCCATCGGACCGGCCGCTGGCGCACTGCGCATTACGATCATCCTAAGATTCCTTCGCTGAATTAATCGGGCTAGTCTCGGCCGGCCGTCAGCGCAGCCGCTTCGGTACCTGAAACGGCTTGCCTTCCGGACCTGACCTGCTCACGCGTCTCCTCCCGGGACTAGGCCCCGGTTGCTGGTGCGAACAAACCAATAGATCAGCCGGCCCCTTCGCTCCGCCCCGATTACCAGGGCCTCACCGCTACTACGAGCCGGTCCGCCGGCAGCCGCCGTAGCGGTGCTCAGCGCCCCACGGTTCCTGCCGCTCAGCGCGCTCCCTCTCGGCCGCCCGCCCCGGCCGGGACGGGCACGCGGTGCCTGCGGCCGCCTTCCCGCGTTCCGCGTGAAAGCCGCAGACCAGGCTCGCGCCGCCGCCATGCCGGGCACCCGCCAGGCTCATCCCAGGGCAACCCCAAGTGCCTAGGTTCTGATGCCATCTGCTCTGGTTTCGACACCACGACGGTCTTCAGCCAACGCAGCATGAGGCGGTTTGACGCCTCCCCCCGCAGGGCGACGCCGAAGGGCCACAAATCCTTCATCTTCCACGCAGCACCGCATCCAACAAGATCTCCTACCTAACGACCTCGCTCTCCGCGCTCGTGGCGCACTGAGGTGCCAGCAGTATGCACGCGCTGTGATGCGGCGGGCGGCGCCCCCCATAGCAGCCGCCAGCTCCGCCCGCCCCGGCCAGATCACCCTGTCGCGGACATGCCCCGCAAGCGCACCCAGCGCCGACCCGTCCTCGGCGGCCTCATCAGTGAATACGAGCAGGCCGCATAGAATCCCAGTTCACCACCAGTGGCCGAGTTCTGGAACCCCGCAGGTTACGAATCCAGCTCGTACACGGACCACCGGAAGAAGCAGAATAAGCGTAGAACGAACGAGCCCGTGTTTGAGACCCTAAGGCGTTAGACCTATTAGCGGATGATCAGGGCGAGTGCGCCGCCCAGGGCGGCCAGGCCGAGCGCGATCCAGGTCACGTAGTCGTTCACCACGCCGCTCTGGAAGCGCTGGATCGGCGCGGTCAGCCCGGCGCCCGGTTCGTAACCGCGGCGCAGCAGCGGCAGACGCCGCCAGTACAGGGCCAGGCAGGCCAGGATCGCCGAGCCGATCACGCAGCCCAGGCCGGTCAGCACCGCGGACAGCGTGAGGCCGGTGGGCTCGGCGGCCGCCAGCGCGGCGGGATGCGCGATGTGCGCGCCGGCCAGGACAGTGGCGTTGTACCCGGCCTGGTCCTCGAACCGGACGGCCGCCGCCTGGATCACCGAGCCTAGGCCGGGGATGAGCCCGACGGCGACGGCCGCAACGACCAGCACCGCAGGCGGGACGATCATGGTCAGCGGGGTGCGCAGTTTGGCCGAATCGGTCTCGCTGGTTTCCTCGGCGGCCATCTTGGCCATCTCGGGATCCTCGCTCGGCGCATCTCCCAGGCCGTAGAACACCCCTCCCGCGACCCGCAGCACGGCCCCGCCCACCAGGATCGTGCAGGCGATGAGCACCGGCATGACCCAGGGCAGCCCGTGGGCCCAGGTGCTCTCGTCGAGGAATCCCTTGCCCAGGAAGGTGGCGAACGGCGGCAGGTCAGCCAGGCCGAAGGCGGCCAGCACGAAGACCGCTCCAGTGATCCGCAGGTGACGGGCCCGCCCGTGCAGCCAGGTCTCGTTCACCGACCCCAGCCGGTGCAAGACGATCCCGGTGCACAGGAACAGCGCGGCCTTCACCAGGCCGTGGCCGACGACGTAAACGGCCGTGCCGGCCAGGCCCAGCGGAGTCAGCACGGCGATCCCGGTCAGGAAGATGCCCGCGTGGCTGATGGTGGAGAAGGCCAGCAGCCGCTTGATGTGCCGTTCACGGAAGCAGAACAGGGCGCCCACTGCCGCGGTGAGCACACCGAGGGCCAGCAGGATGTGCGAGATCGCGGTCCGGTGCCCCAGCGCCTGGCCGAACATCGACCAGTACACCCGCGCGATCCCGTACAGGCCGAGTTCGACCATGACGCCGGAGAACAGCACGCAGACCGGGGTGGGCGCGACCGCGTGCGCGTCAGCCAGCCAGAAGTGGAACGGCACGATGGCGCTCTTGATCAGCAGTCCGGAGATGATGAACAGGAAGGCCACGGCGACCAGCCGGTCCGCCGGATGCCGGGCGATGCTGGCCCCGATCTGTGCCATGTTGAGGGCCCCGGTGCGGCCGTAGATCACGGCGATGCCTGACAGCGATAGGTAGGCGCCGATGCTGTTGGTGATGGCGAAGTTCAGCGCGCCCTGGATCGGGCCGCGTTCTTCGGGACGGTAGGCGGTCAGCGCGTAGGCGGACACTCCCATCAGCTCGAACCAGACGAACAGGTCGAAGATGTCGCCGGTCAGGCAGAAGCCGGTCATGCCCGCCAGGAAGGTCAGCATGAGGGTGTGGAAGTAGCTGGCGACCCGCTGGAAGTAACGCCAGGAGAAGGTCATGGCTGCCGTGACCAGCACCGCGGCCAGGCAGGCCAGGCCCGCGCTGAGCGATCCGGCCTCGAAGTCGATGCCTATCACGACGCCGCCGACGGGCCGGAAGCCGGCGAACCAGTAGACCTGGTCCCCGCCGGCGGTCCGGATCATGACCACGGCCAGCATGACGGCCACGGACGCGGCGATGCCGATGGCCACGGCGTCGAGGACCCGGCGCCGGCGGCCCAGCAGCGGCCCGGCGCCGGTGATCGCGGCGGCCGCGAGCAGCGGGACGGCCACCACGAGCGCGAGCAGCTGGTCCATGGTTGTTGCGTTATCCCTTAAGGGAGGCGAGCTCTTGCGGGTCCAGGGTGCCGAAACGCTTATGAGCCTGGATCGCGAACGAGAGCAGCAGGGCGGTCACCGCGGCCTCGACCACGACATCGGTCAGGGCCAGAGCCTGGACCACCGGGTCGACCGCCGGGGTGTGCGGCGGGATGTCGAAGAAGTACGGCGCGACCGCCCCGGTCACGTAGCCGACGCCCAGCAGCAGTACGTAGGTCGAGGACTGGACGACGATCAGGCAGATGATCTGGTGGACCAAGTGGCGGCTGGTCACGACGCCGTACAGCCCTACGGCGAGGATCCAGGCCACGACCACGAACGGGAAGTACTCCATCAGCTGTTTCCCTTTCTGATGAGGAGCGTCTGGTCGAGCATCTCGCCGATGATCAGCAGGAACGCGGCGCCGACCTCCAGGCCGACGAAGAAGCTGATCAGCGCGATCGTGCCGGACGAGCTGACCGCGCCGGGCACCTGCCCGAGTGGCAGGTAGTCGGTCAGGAAGGCTAGGCCCATGGGCACGGCCGCCAGCCCGATGGCGGCGAAGCCGCCCGCGCCCACCGCCTCGACGGCGTCGGTCAGGGCGGCGGGGCTGAACCGCTTGAGGACGAGGAACTCCCCGGACAGGTAGACCAGGACGAACGCGGTGGCCAGGATCACGCCGCCCTGGAAGCCCCCGGAAGGATTGGCCTGGGCGTGCGTGGCCAGCCACCAGCCGACGACCAGGACCGGGCCGGTGAACAGCAAGGCGACCATCCGGACCGCCCCGCTGGTGGACGGCACGTCACGGTCGGCGGCCTCGTCGACGGCAGACCGTTCCCGCTCGTCGCGCAGTCGGCGCAGCACTATGGCCACGCCGGCGGCCGCGGCGAACAAGATGAACTCCTCGCCGAGGGTGTCGAAGCCGCGGTAGGAGAAGTTGACCGCGGACACCACGCCGGTGGCGTTGGTCTGCGGCACGGCCAGGCGCAAGATAGCGAAGCCGTACGGACCTGGGTAGTGGCCGAAGGCCGGCAGGCCGGACATTCCCCACAGGTAGAAGGCGGCCAGGCCCGCCAGGGCCACGCAGACGATCCACCGGCGCTGTGCCGGGGTCATTGGGCCAGGGTCATTCTTCGGGCTTCCGGACCTTGGCCAGGGTCAGCAGCAGGATGATCGGCAGGGCCACGGCGCCGACGGTCAGCTCGGACAGCGTGACGTCGGGCGCCTGGAAGGCAAGGAACAGCACGGCCAGCAGGATTCCGTAGATGCTGAGCACGAGCACCTGCTGGACGGGCCTGCGGACCAGGATCACGGCGGTAGCGGCCGCCGCGACAAGCACTAGGAGCGTGATCTGCAGCGCGTCCATGAACCCGGCCGGGACGGTGTACGGGGTGCTGACGGCCAGGGTCATTGTTCTTTCTCCCCCGCCGGTGCCCGGCCTTCCCGGTCCGGGCGCCAGTCGCCCTTCTCCCGGACCCGGATGGCCCGGACCGTGGCGTGCGACAGGTACGGCCCGGCGATGACCATGAACAGCAGGGCCACGAGCGTCTCGCCGGTGTTCTCGTATAGCCCGGCCTCGACGAACACCGCCGCGGCGACCAGCGCGGGCGCGACCAGTGCGGCCGGGGTGACGTAGTGCAGCTTCTGGTAGGCGTCCCGCATGGCCAGCACGCCGACCGAGGCACTGGCCACGACCAGCACGGCCAGCGCGAGCAGGACATCGGCGATGGCGTCGCGCGCCATCACAGCCACCGCTCCATGGCCCGGACGAAGACCAGCCCTGCGCCGTACATCAGCACGGCCAGCAGGACCGGTAGCTCGAACTCGCTGGAGCGCTGGAAGCCCTGCGCCAGCAGGGCGAGCACCATCACGATGACCGAGGTGATGAACTCGTAGGCGACGACGCTCGCCGCCAGTTCACCCCGGCACAGCACGATCCCGGCGGGGACGATCGCGATCAGCATCGCGATCGCCGCCGCGACGAACGCCATCACCATGTCATGTCCTCTCCTCGTCGTACTTGCCCTTATCGCTGACCAGCCGGTGCACCACCATGAGGCCGGTATCGGCGTCGATGCCGAGGACGAAGGTGTTCGGTGCCAGGCTCGATCCGCCGATCAGCAGCGTCCGGCGGGTGACGTCCTCAGCTGAGTCGCCGCCGAACCGCGTAGGTAGCTCGAGGAACGCGCTGGGAGGGTGTTCACCGTGCACAAGGCGCCGCCACAGCGCGACGTACACCGTCACTGTGTCGCGGGCGACCTGGCCGGGCAGGCGCAGCGCCGGGACCAGCCATCGGATCCGCATCTGGAACCGAGTGCCGGTCTGGTAGGTGACCAGTTCGGCCACCAGGGCCGCGAGGGCGGCCACGCCGGCGCCGACCAGCAGCTCGTCGGTCGCGACGGAATCGTCGATGATGACCCAGAACCCGATCATCAAGACCCACCACACGAGCCAGGACCGGATCCGATGCGCGGTGGGCACCTCACGCTTGCGTTCCCGCGGCTCCCCGGCCAGCGGGCCCGTCATCTCAGGGCCGTCCCCGTAGGCATGGCGGTACTAGGCATGGCGATACCCAGCTCGGTGCGGCCACGCGTCCCGACTGCCCGAAGCGCAGGGCAGCAAACCTGCCGTGCAGCTTCGGGCGCAAGATCAAAGACCAATTTGAACCTAGGCGAATGCCGTTCTGTCAGGCCCGGCCGTCTACGCGCAGAGCGGTAACGCGGCTGGCGGCGGGGATTCTAGCCACGACCGGCGGGCGAATGCGGCGACCGTGGCGGACAGCACCAGGCCTGGGCTACCGCGACTACCAGGGGCAGCTCGGCGTGGTCTAAAGTCAGCTGGCCAAGTGGCCGGGGCGATCTAGCTGGAGTTTGAGCAGGGCGTTCTCCACCACCTCGGTCAGCGCGGGATGAATCCAGTATTCGCCGCGGGCCAGGTCTGTCAGCCGCTGTCCGGTGGCGGCCGCCTGGATAAGCGGCTGGATAAGCAGGGAGGCCTGGTCGCCCATGATGTGCGCGCCGAGCAGGGTGCCGGCTGCGGGATCGGCGTATAGCTTGCAGAAGCCTGCCGTGTCCTGAAGGGCCCAGCCGTAGGCTACGCCGGAGTATTCCTGGACGGCCGCGACGTAGGGGCGCTCGTGGCTCAGGTCCTGCTCGCGGGCGCCGACGGTGGCGATCTGCGGCTCGGTGAAGACCGCCGCGGGCACCCAGTCATGCGGATAGGGACGCAGATCGCCGGGGAAGGCCAGGTTATGAGCCAGGATGCGCGCCTCGGCGTTGGCAACATGCTTGAGCGGGTACGGGGTACTCGCGTCGCCCAGTGACCAGATCCCTTCTGCGGTGGTCCGGCCATACTCATCGACCTCGATCCGGCCGTCCTCGAGCAAGCGGACACCTGCCCGATCCAGGTCCAGGTCTGCAGTATCGGGCGTGCGGCCTGCCGCGACCAGCAGCAGCTCGCCGGTGACCGGCGAGCCGCCGGAGACTTCCACCTCGATCTGGTCACCACGCTGGCGGGCGCCGGTGACTTCGGCAGACAGGCGCACGTCCCACCGGTCGCAGGCCAGCGCGGTGAACCGGCCGGAGATCTCCGGGTCAAAGGTCTCCAGGAGGGTCTGGGCCTGGTTCACGATGCGGGTCCTGACGCCCAAGCTGGAGAACAGGTGGGCCAGCTCCGCAGCGACATAGCCGCCGCCCACGATGACCATGCTGGTCGGCAGCTCTGGCAGTCGCATGACCGTATCGGAGGTGTGGTAACTGACCCCGGACTCGGTAATGGGCGGCGGGATGACGGGGCGGGCGCCGGTGGCCAGCACGATCCGGTCAGCGGTGATCCTGGTGCCATCATTAATGGCCAGCGCGTGCGGCCCGGTGAAGCGGGCTCGGCCTTCGATCAGTGTCACATGATCCGATTGGGCCTGGCTGCGCCGCCCGGCGGCGGAGATCTTGTCGGTTCTGGTGAAGACCCGGTCCCTGATGGCTGGCCAGTCCACCCCGGTGAGCCCCGCGTTGATCCCGAACTCCGTCGACCGGCGGATCTGGGCCGCTAGGTCAGCGGTGTGAATCAGGATCTTGCTTGGGATACAGCCACGGTTGATGCAGGTTCCGCCGAAGGCGCCTGACTCGATCAGCGCGACAGAACCCCCGGCCGGGTGCTCCGACGCAACGATGTTGCCAGAGCCCGAACCGATGACGACCAGCGAAAAGTGAGGCACCTTCCGAAGGGTACGGTCCAGGCCAGCGACCGCGGTCAGCCGCCGGCTAATCGTTCCGGACCCGACCAGGCTCCAGCGCGGCCAGGGTGGCGTAGGCGGCCGCGCCGTAGCAGGCATGCGGGAGGATGCCGCTCGCCCAGTCGGCCGCCGTCCACTCGCCAGGCTCGGTCAGGCCGAGCACGACCAGCGGACCGTCCGCCCCTGCCATGGCCAGCGCGGCCAGTGCGGCCGCTGCCAGCGGTCCGGTGATCCGGTCAGGGCCGGCCAGGCGAACGCCCCGGCCACGCCCACTGCCACTCCAGTCACCATGCCGGATAGCGGTCGGAGTCCTGCCAGCCGGTTGCCGCGCTCGCTGCCGCCGCCGGGGATTTCCGTGCCTGCCTTCCCTGCCAGCTCCTCCACCGCCTGCGAGGGGGCGTCGCTGGCCAGACGGACGCGGCAGTCATGTCGAGGCAGGTGACAGCATTCAGCGCGGTGATGCTGACAGCGCCGACCGCGGCCCCGTGCCCGATTTGGTCAGAAACATGTCCCGCCCTCCCCATGCGCTAGTCGTGCCCTCGCCGGCGTTCCCCGGCCTGGCTGCTCATGCTTCGCCGCCAGTCCGTCGCATCACTGTGCCCGGTAGCGTTCCGCGTCAGCTGCTCGCAGCGTGAGCCCAAGCCCAGGGGCGTCCGGGTCGGGGCGGACGGTGCCCCCGGCCGGGTCGAGGGCACCGTCGAAGAACATGCTCTCGATCCGCACGTGGTCGTGGAACCATTCCAGGTGCCGGAGGTTGGGTACCGCGGTGGCCACTGCGGCGTGCAGGTGTGGTGCGCAGTGGCCGGAGATCTCCAGTCCGTAGGAGGCGGCGACGGCCGCGACGCGCAGCCACTCGGTAATGCCGCCGCAGCGGGAGACGTCGGCCTGCAGACAGTCCACCGCCTGGGCGGCGCACATGCGGCGGAAGTAGGTCAGGTCGTAGCCGTACTCGCCGGCGGTTACGTCGGCCTGGACAGCGTTCCTGACCTCCCGTAGCCCGTCGAGGTCGTCCGAGGAGACGGGTTCCTCCAGCCAGCGCACGTCCAGGTCGGACGCGGCGGACATGATCCGGACGGCCTGCTTACGGCTGTACCCGCCGTTGGCGTCAATGAACAGCTCGGTTTCGGGGCCGATGACCTCGCGGGCCCGGGCCATGCGCTCGAGGTCCCGTCCGGCTGCCGTGCCCCACGACTCGCCGACCTTGATCTTCACCCGCGGGATGCGCTGCTCCAGGGCCCAGCCGGACAGCTGGTCGGCCAGCTGGCGGTCACTGTAGGTGGTGAACCCGCCGCTGCCGTACACGGGAACCTCGGTCCGCACCGCGCCCAGCAGCCGGGGCAGGGAGAGCCCCAGCAGCCTGGCCTTCAGGTCCCATAGGGCGACGTCGACGGCGGAGATGGCGTAGCCGACCGCGCCAGGGCGGCCGTCGTTGCGGACGGCCCGCACCATGGCCTCGAACGCGCCGCCGGTGTCCATCGGGTCCCGGCCGCACACGATCCCGGCGAGTTTGCCCACGACGATACTTGCGCAAGCAGAGGAGCCGTAGGTCCACCCGGTGCCGGTCACGTTGGCCGCCCGGATCTGCACCAGGACCATGGTGGTGGAGTCCCAGCTCAGGGTGCCGTCAGCCTCGGGGGCATCCGTAGGCACGCTGTAGACGCTCGCGTCGACCGATTCGATCGCGGTATCGCCCATGCCGTCGGCCTCAATCGCCGGAGTGCGGCAGGAATTCCTGCACCTTGGTCTTGATGCCTTCGATGATCACGCTGCGCGCGTTCTCATCGCCGCCGAGGATGGCCTTGGCGGTGTCCTTGGCCTGCTCGAAGGTCGCGTGCGGGGGGATCGGCGGGACGCTCGGGTCGGTCCGGACGTCCAGCAGCGTCGGCCGGTCGGCCGCCAGCGCCCGGTCCCAGGCCGGGCCGACATCCTCGGGCTTGTCGACATGGATGCCCTGCAGGCCGAGGCCGGTCGCGAAGGAGGCGTAGTCGATGTCGGGCAGCGTCTGGGACTCGGCGAACTTGGGCGCGCCCTCCATCGCCCGCATTTCCCAGGTGACCTGGTTGAGGTCGTTGTTGTGGAGGACGGCGATGATCAGCCGGGGGTCGGTCCACTGTTCCCAGTAGTGCTTGATCGTGATGAGCTCGGCCAGCCCGTTCATCTGCATGGCGCCGTCGCCCTCGAACACGACCACCGGGCGGCCAGGGTGACCGAACTTGGCGCCGATCCCGTAGGGCACGCCCGGTCCCATGGTGGCCAGGTTGCCCGACAGGGAGCCGCGGATGTCGCCGCGGAACTTCAGCTGGCGTGCGTACCAGTTGGCCGACGAGCCGGAGTCCGCGGCGATGATCGCGTCGCCGGGCAGCCGGGTCGACAGCTCGTGGAACAGCCGCATCGGGTTGACCGGGTCAGCCTCGACCATGGCCTCCTGCTCCATGGTCTGCCACCACCGGGCCACCCTGGCTTCGATGTCCTCCCGCCAGGACCGGTCCTCCTTGCGCTGCAGCAGCGGGATCAGGGCCTGCAAGGTGGCGCGCGCGTCACCGACCAGGTTGAGCTCGTAGGGGTAGCGCATCCCGATGTACTTGCCGTCGATGTCGATCTGCACCGCCCGGGCCTGGTCGAAGGCGGGCAGGAACTGGGTGTACGGGAAGCTGGACCCGACGGTGAGCAGCGTGTCGCAGCCCTTCATCAGCTCGTAGCTGGGCCGGGTGCCGAGCAGGCCGATCGAGCCGGTGACGTAGGGCAGTTCATCCGACAGCACATCCTTGCCCAGCAGCGGCTTGGCCACCCCGGCGCCCAGTAGCTCGGCGACCTGCTCCAGCTCGGCCCGCGCTCCGCGGGCGCCCTGGCCGGCCAGGATCGCGACCTTGCTCCCGGCGTTGAGGATCTCGGCCGCGCGGGCGATCGCGTCGCCGCTGGGGACGGCGGTGGGCCAGTCGATCCCGAGGCTGGACGGCACCATCTTGAAGGCGTGAGTGGGCGCCGAGTACTCCAGCTCCTGCACGTCCGACGGGATGATGATGGCGGTCGGGGCCCGCTCGGCCAGCGCCACCCGGATGGCCCGGTCGAGGACGCCAGGCAGCTGCTCGGGCACGGTGACCATCTGCACGTACTCGCTGGCCACATCCTTGAACAGGCTCAGCAGGTCGACTTCCTGCTGGTAGGAGCCGCCCATGGCGCTCCGGCTGGTCTGCCCGACGATGGCGATGACCGGCACGTGGTCCAGCTTGGCGTCGTAGAGCCCGTTGAGCAGGTGGATCGCCCCGGGCCCGGAGGTCGCCATGCAGACGCCGAAGTTGCCGGTGAACTTGGCGTAGCCGACGGCCTCGAAGGCGGCCATCTCCTCGTGCCGGGCCTGGATGAACATGGGGTCGTTGCCGGCCCGCCCCCAGGCGGCGAGGATGCCGTTGATGCCATCGCCGGGGTAGGCGAAGACTTTGGTCACGTCCCAGGCGCGCAGGCGCTCGAGCAGGTAGTCGGCGACGGTGGGCTTAGCCATGGGTGTTCCTTCCGGTTACGTTAGCGGCCGCCCGCGGCCAGCTGGTCTGCCGCGCGGGCGGCGACGGCCATGATGGTCAGGGCCGGGTTCGCACTGCCCTGCGTGGGCAGCACGCTGCCGTCGGTGATGTAGAGGTTGGGGACGGCGAAGCTGCGGCAATTGCCGTCGACCACGCCGTGCTGCTCGTCGGCGGCCATCCGGGCGCCGCCGACCAGGTGGGCGTATCGGTTGATGGTGATGACCTCGTCGGCCCCGGCCGCGTGCAAGATCTGCTCCATGACGCCCTGCGCGGCCCGCATGAGCTGTTGGTCGTTGTCGCACTGGGAGTAGGAGAAGTTGGCCACGGGCAGGCCGTAGCGGTCTTTCTCTTCGGCCAGGGTGACCCGGTTGCCGGGCAGCGCCAGGAACTCGCACAGCGCGCCCAGGCAGGACCAGTGCACGTAGTCGCTCATGTACTGGCGCAGCCTGGCTCCCCAATAGCCCTGCGCGGCCACGTGCTCAGCCCAGGTGATAGGCAGCGGCGAGACGGTCTGGATGGAGAAGCCCCGTTTGTAAGGCTTGGCCGGATCGGTCTCGTAGAACTGCTCGCTGCTGACCTCCGGCGGGGGAGCCTTGTACATCCGCACCTCGGCGTCGAACCGACCGGCCGTCTGCGGTGCCCCCTGGACCATCAGGTACCGCCCGACCTGGTCGAAGTCGTTGCCGAGGCCGTCGGGGAAGCGCCGTGAGATGGAATTCAGCAGCAGTCGCGGGGTCTCGATCGAGTAACCGGCCACCGCGACGACCGCCGCGCGCTGGAAACGGGGCACCCCGCCGCGGATGTAGTGCACGCCGGTGGCCCGGCCGGTCCGCTCGTCGAAGCCGATCCCGGTGACCATAGCGCTGGCCCGGATCTCGGCTCCGTGAGGAGGGCATCGGGGATATGGGTGATCAGCGGGGATGCCTTGGCGTTGACCTTGCACCCCTGGAGGCAGAATCCGCGGTAGATGCAGTGCGGCCGGTTGCCGAAGCGGCCGTTGGTGATGGCGACCGGCCCACCTTGGCGGTGATGCCGGACGCGTACGCACCACGGAGGAAGATCTCGCCGTTGCCGCCGACCGGGTGGGGGCGCTGCGGGTAGGTGTGCGGGTCGCCCCAGGGCCAGTCCTCGCCCGCCACCGGCAGCTCGGCCTCGATGTCCTGGTAGTAGGGCCGCAGGTCGCCATAGCCGATCGGCCAGTCGGCTCCGACCTCGTCATCGGTCCAGGTGGAGAAGTCACTGGGATGGAACCGCGGGGTGTACCCCGCGTAATGCACCATCGAGCCGCCCACCCCGCGGCCGGAGTTGTTCGACCCCATCGGCACCGGGTCCGAGCCGCTGATCACCCGCGGTTCGGTCCAGTACAGGTGATGAGAGCCGGCCTCGTCGCTGACCCAGTCGGCATCGGGATCCCAGAACGGCCCCGCGTCCAGGCCGACGACCCGCCAGCCGCGCCGGGCCATCCGCTGCAGCAGGGTTGAGCCGCCGGCCCCGCAGCCCACCACCACCAGGTCGACCACGTCGCGGTCGGCGTACCGGCGCATGTCGGCGCGCAGCCGGTGATTGGTCCGGGTGCCGTCGTTCGGCAGCAGCCAGGCTGACTCGTTTCGGTCGCGGACCGCCGTCATCCGTGCTCCTTTCCCCGCACCGGGTCACGGGACGGATGGGCGTCGGCGACCTCGAAGGGCTCCCGGGCGTCGACGCCGGGGTTCTTGTAACCGCGCGGGTAGGCGGGGCCGGGGAACCCGATCTCGTTCCAGGCCGACGGGTGGGCGTAGAACGCCGTGCAGGCGTAGCGCGTCCAGAGGCTCCAGACGTGCGCCGCGTTGAGCCCGTGCCAGTCTTTTGCCGCCAGGTCCTGCACCGCCTGGATCACGGCCCGCTGATCCGCCAGCGATAGCACCGCCAGCTCACCTGAGCAGGCGGCCCGGCTGTCTTCGTCCAGGAAGCGCAGCGAGTCCCGCCACGCCTGACCGTCCTCGGGCATGTCGGCGTAGCGCCAGCCGTCCGTCTCCAGCTCCGCCAGCCGGGCGTCGATCTGGGGAACCACCTCGACCTTCGGTCCGCCGTCCTCGTCCTGGCCCAGCAGCCGGTCGCACAACGCTGTCGCCGCGGCCTCCTCGGCGGGGGTGAAAAACCGGATGCCGGGCGGCCTGCCGACCCGGGCCAGGACCACGCCCGCCGTCACCGGGTCCCAGCGGCCGGCCTGGTCAAGCACGTCAAACCCGGGGAACCGGTCACCGGCGGCCGCACCGATGCCAGGCGCGGTGCCCGTACCCGCCGGCCGGGTCAGCCGACCCTTGCGGCCGGTCACTTCTCGCGGCGCAGGATCGCGGCCAGCAGGCCCATGCCACCGACCATGGTCACGAGCAGCGGAGCCAGCAACGGCGGCCCCATCTCCAGGTTGTAGCGGGCGTTGGACCAGCCGCCCGGCTTCTGCGAGATCCCGCGGGCGTGCAGGTAGGTCCCCTGCAGGCCGTTGGCGACGATGGCGGCCGAGGCCACCGGCAGCGCCGTCTTGGCCATCCGCTGGCTGAAGAACCCGGCCACGCCCGCGACGGCGCCGACCGGGCCGAGGGCCACCGGAATCCACATCATCTTGTTGCCGAAGCTGGCGCTGTCGTGCTCGAAGAAAATCTCAGCCGCGGTGACCAGCGCGCCCGCTGCCGTCAGGGCCGACAGGCTGCGCTCGAACCGGCCAGTCTCGACGTTCTGGATCATCCGGTCAAAGCGGTACGGGGCCCGCCCGCGGGCCGGGCGCGGCGGTCGCAGCTTCATACAGTGTCCCTTCGGAGGTCAGCCTGCCCTGGTTTGGGCGCCGGGCGTGAGGTCAGGCCATGACCCGCGGACCCAGGAGTAAACGCGGCTCCAGGGCTCCGAGCGCGGTTCACCGGCGGTGCCGGGCGCTCGTGATAAGCGAGCCGAAGGCACGGGTGACGACCGTGCCGGCCGACCCGGCGGTTTCGGCCACGGCCGCACCGGCGGCCCGGGCGGCCTGCGCCGCCGTCGCACCCGCCCGCTCCGAGACTTGGGAGAGCTGGTCATGGCGGCTGTGGTCGCGGGACCGTTCGTCAAACTCGCCGTGCGCTCCGTGGTCCCTGCCGGGCGCCTCATCTAGCGGTTCCCACAGGTTGCCCGGCCGGCCGGGGGCTTCACGCTGGTCCGTCTGCTGCGACTTGAAGCCGGTCCGGCTCAGGTAGCGGTCGAGGACCGGGGCGGCGAATTTCTGCGCGAAGATAGTCGCCGCGGCCGACCCGCCCGCCCAGTACTCCTTGCGGGCGGGATGCTCGGCCGCGAACACGACCGCTTCGGCCGCTACCTCGGGCTGGTAGATGGGGGGCACCGGCTGCGGGTGGCGCGGCAGCCGGGACAGCACCCAGGAAAACTGCGGTGTGTTCACGGCCGGCATCTGCACCACGGTGATGTTCACCTGGCTGTGATCGTGCAGCAGCTCGGTGCGGACCGACTCGGTGAACCCGTTGATCGCGTGCTTGGCACCGCAGTAGGCCGATTGCAGCGGGATGGCACGGTACCCGAGAGCGGACCCGACCTGCACGATCGTGCCGCGGTCGCGCGGCTTCATGCGGGCCAGCGCGGCCATCGTGCCGTGTACGTAGCCCAGGTAGCTGACCTCGGTGACCCGCCGGAACTCGGCCGGGGTGATCTGCGTAAACGGGGCGAAAACCGAAGTGAAGGCGACGTTGACCCAGACGTCGATCGGCCCGAGTTCCGCCTCGGCCCGGCTGGCGGCCTGATCTACCGCATCGAAGTCGGAGACGTCGGCCGGGAAGGCCCGGGCGGTGCCGCCGTTGCGCTCGACCGCCTCGGCGGCGGCGCGCAGGCCTGCCTCGCCCCGGGCGATCAGCGCCACCCGCGCGCCGCGGCGGCCGAAGAGCTCCGCAGACGCCCGGCCGATGCCGGCGCTCGCCCCGGTGACAACCACGGTCTTTCCGGTCAGGTCTGCCTGGCCCGCCTCGCTCACGGTGACGCACCGCCTTCTGATCGCGTGCCGATGTGGTCCCCTCCTACTTCCGTCCGGAGGACTGCTCAAACCGGATGCGGGCATGCGAACGCTGCGACGTGGAAGTAGCAAGCCATGAGAAAAGACAGCACTGCCGATGCCGTGCTTACCCCGCGCGTGCTGCGGGAGTACGCGCTGGTCGCCGACGGGGAGCGGGGCGCGCTGATCGGGCCGGACGGCAGTGTCGCGTGGCTGTGCGCGCCGCGCTGGGACAGCCCGGCTGCGTTCAGCGGACTGCTCGGCGGCGCCGGCCGTTACACGGTGACGCCCGCCGACCGCTGGCATGTGTGGGGTGGCTACTACGAGAGCGGGACCCTGATCTGGCGGAGCCGCTGGGTGAGTGACTGGAAGACCGAGTGCCGGGAGGCGCTGGCGATGCCTGCTGACCAGCACCGGGCGGTGCTGCTGCGCCGGGTGGAGGCACTGGACGGGCCCGCCCGGATAACCGCCTTCCTCGACCTGCGGGCCGGCTTCGGCCGGAGCCAGATGGCCGGCCTCAAACGGGAGCAGGGCGAGCACGGGGGCGTGTGGACCGGGCACAGCGGCGCGCTGCGGTTCCGCTGGACCGGAGCCGGCCAGGCGCGCCCGGCCGACGGCGGGCTGGCCGTGACGCTGCGGCTGGCGCCGGGTGAACACCACGACCTCGTGCTGGAAATCAGCGACCGCGAGCTGCCGGATGAGCGGCCGGACCCGGACCTGCTGTGGACCGCGACCGAAGAGGCCTGGTCACAGGTGGCCCCCGACTGCGGCGACCTGATCGCAGTGGCCGACGCGCGGCACGCCTACGCGGTGCTGCGCGGGCTGACCTCGGCCAGCGGGGCCATGGTGGCGGCGGCGACCACGTCGCTGCCGGAACGGCTCGAGGCCAGCCGGAACTACGACTACCGCTACGCCTGGATCAGGGACCAGTGCTACGCCGGGCTGGCGCTGGCCGCCCACGGGCCGCACCCGATGCTGGCCAGCTCGGTCCGGTTTGTCACCGAACGACTGATGGCCGACGGGCCGCAGATGATGCCCGGGTACACGGTGGCGGGCGAGCCGATCCCGGACGAGCGGCGCGTGCGGCTGCGCGGCTTCCCGGGCGGGGCGCCGCGCAGCGGCAACTGGGTGCGGGGGCAGCTGCAGCTGGATGCGTTCGGCGAGGCGCTGTCGCTGCTGGCCGCCGCGGCCGGGCACGACATGCTCGGCGACGAGGAGTGGCGCGCGGCCGCGGTGGCGGCCGATGCGATCGGGCAGCGCTGGCAGGAGCCGGATGCGGGCATCTGGGAACTGGACAACCGGCATTGGGCGCACTCGCGGATGGCCTGCGTGTCCGGGCTGCGCGCGGTCGCTGAGGCGGCAGAGGCCAGCGGCGGGCACGGGCGGCGGGAGGCGGCCAGGTGGAGCTCGCTGGCCGACACGATTATGGCCAGCCTCAAGGACTGCGTGCACCCTTCCGGGCGATGGCAGCGGTCACCTGACGATGAACAGGTCGACGCGGCGCTCCTTCACTCCGTCATCCGCGGTGGTCTCGGGCTGTCCGACCCGCGCAACGTCGCCACCATCGACGCGGTGCGCAACGAACTGGCGGCTGACGGCTTTGTTTACCGCTTCCGGCACGACGCCCGGCCATTGCACGAGGCGGAGGGCGCCTTCCTGCTCTGCGGCTTCTGGATGGCCCTGGTCGAGCACGCCTGCGGTCACCCCGTCGCCGCTGCACACTGGTTTGAGCGGAACCGCTCCGCAGCCGGGCCCGCCGCCCTTTACACCGAGGAGTACGACGTCCACCAGCGGCAACTGCGCGGGAACCTGCCGCAGGCATTCGTGCATGCCGCGATGCTCGAGTCGGCGGTCACGCTCTCCCGGGACGTGGACCTCGGCTTCGGCGGATGAGCTCAGCCCATCCCTCGGCCAGTTCACCCCTGTCCAAGCCGATACCCAGCGTCCTGAGCCGGTTAACCTCGCGATTTCCGGATCCGCAAGAGGCGGGTACTCGGGGGACTCACCCACGAGTACTACATCGCCGCCTGACTGCTCACCGGGCGCGCCGAATCGTATTTCCGAGCCCCACAGGCGTGCCCGGGCACTGAGTGACCGGATGATGACCGGGCAGCCGCTGGGCGGAAAGTGCGTCGCCAGCTCCCCGGCTACCGCCATCGCACTTGCAACGTAGCCCTCCAGCGTCCTGGAGGAGGACGGTTGCGGCCAGGGTCAGCCTTGCCCGGTTGTTCGGGAGCAGGGGTCAGCTATGGGTGCCGAGGGTTTCGTCGAGCCAGTCGAACATGCGCTGTTCGAGGAGAGAGCGGGCCATCGGCTCGCAGTGCATGTCCGCGCCCTCGGCCTTGGTGAACGGCACGAGCACCTTGGGCCCGGGCAGGGCGTCGTACAGGCGCTGTGACTGGCCGGGCCAGAACTGTTCCCCTTCGGGATCGGTCACCATCATCGGTGTACGGATTTGCTGGACGAGGTCACCGAGCCGGTACTGCTCTGCCGTTTTGAAGGCGTCGTAGGCGGAGTCCTGGGTTCCGTAAGGCTTAGCCCGCCATTCCATCTCCTGGCGCTCGCGGGGGGTCGCCGACTGCATGCCGATGTCCATGGCGGCATTGAAGTTCTTCTCATCGCCGCCGTCGAGGAGGGCGAGCAATTCCTGCGGGAGATGCAGCCGCCACGACGACGCCACGTCATCCACTCCCGGGTCGGCGACGGCTACGGCGATGCGGTGCTCGAAGGCCAGCGCCCGCGGGACCCAGTAGCCTCCCTGGCTGAGGCCGTACAGGGCCAGCCGGCCAGCGTCCACCTCTGGCCGTCCTTCCAGGAAATCGACGATGGGGGTGATGACGTGCTCCCAGTCGGGGCGGAACGGGATCTGCCGCTCGAACAGCATGCTTTGCTGGCCGGGTCCGTCGAACACCAAAGCGTTGTAACCCCGGGCGAGTGCCGCTGCGCCCAGGCCGGGCCATAACCGCGGTCACCGGCCCGTCGCTGCCGTTGGTGATGATCAGGGTCGGGCGGGCTTGCCCGTCGGCGGCCGGGACGAAGAGATAGCCGGGCAGCGTACCGCCCTCGTAGGGGATGGCGACAGCCTCGGCAGGCGGATCGAGCAAGCGCACGTGGGCGTCGAAACAGCGCCGGTGCGCGGTGAAAATCGGGCCGAGGAGCTTGTCGCCTTCCTCGACCCCGTCGATGGCACTGAGCGTGGCCGCGTAGTAGGCGGCGGCCCGCAGGTAGGCATTCCTGGCGCTGACCAGGTGCCCGCCGGCCTGCGCTGTCGCGGCGATGGCCTCGATCCGCCTGGCCAGCTCCTGCCAGTGCGTGACCCAGCTGGAGTCGTCACCATCGGTGATCGCGGCGACCGTGGCCAGCACCTCCCCGACGTCTCCGCAGCCGTAGTGCACCTGCCCGAGAATGTTGCGGGTCTCGAATTCGAATGCCTGGTCGGTAAAAAACAGCTGTGACATGGTACCTCTCCTGTTGATCGCGCTGGCGGCGGTCTCGCGCAGCTCCTCGAGGCGCGCCACCAGTTCCATCACCCCCCAGAAGGACCGAAGCGCCGGGTCACCGGCGAGCGCGACGGAGCCGCCCAGGCGGCCATCGGGACGCTGATCAAGGTGGAGGATGAGCTTCATGTCCTCATGGTGTCTGGCCGCGGCGCACTGGTCCCTAGGGGAAACCCCTAAAAGCGGCGGTTGCGCAGTTCGCGCCGGGAGCTGATGCCGAGCTTGCCGAAAACGTTGCGCAGGTGGTATTCGACGGCCTTCTCGCTGACGTACAGCTCGCCCGCCACCTCGCGGTTGGTCAGCCCCTTGGCGACCAGCGTGGCGACATCTTGTTCCCGCTCGGTCAGCTCGAGCGGACCGCCGGCGGCCCGGCCCGCGGGCCGGAGGCCGGACCGGGCCAGATCCTCGGCCACCCGCTGGCGGAACGGCTCGGCGCCGACTGCGGCGAGCTGCTGGTGAGCAGCGCGGAGCTGGTCCAAGGCGGCGCTGCGGTGGCCCCGGGCCCGTAGCAGTGACCCGAGAGCGTGCTGCAGCAGGGCCCGGTCTAGCAGCGGGTCGTCCGCTGCGAACGCATCCAGGGCCTGCTGGAACAAGGAGGCGGCCTGATCAAGGTCGCCGCGGGCCTGGGCTATCCGGGCCCGCAGGCCGAGAAGCCGGGCCCGGAAGTCGAGCAGCCGGTCGCCGGCCGCTTCGGCCAGCTGATCGACTTGCCGCGCGGCGGCATCGACGGCGCCGGTGTCGATGGTCGCCACGATCAGGGTCGGCCACCACCCCAGTGAGCTGAGCATCGGGATAGCCCGCCCGTCACCGTCGCCGGCCAGAGGCTGCAGGCTGTCGACCACGCCGTCCGGCTCGTCCCGGGCGCGGGCCACGGCGGCCTGCGCGATCCGGGCGGTGAACACGGCCTCCGATGTGCCCAGGACGGCCGCCGCGGTGTGCGCGGCGCTCACCTCCCTGGTGGCGATCGCCCACTGTCCCCGGCAGGCTGCCACGGTGGCGAGCGCCGCGTGAGCTTGGGCTTCCATCCACATCAGCTGCTCGTCCGACGTCAGAGACAGCGCCAGCCGCGCATGCACCAGGGCATCGTCCCAGTCCCCTGCGTTCAGCAGCAGCTGGGCGAGGTGCAGGTGCGCGCGGGCGAGCTGTGCCGATGCCGAGTTCCGCGGGGCGGCGCGGACGGCGGCCCGCAGGTCGGCGACTGCGGCCATCGTCCGGCCGGCATAAAAACCGAGGGTTCCCCGGGTGATGAGCAAGGTCGTGTCGGCCCCGGACACCGACCCGGCGGCACCGGGAAGCCTCTCGGCCAACTGGGCGAGGCCGGCCGGGGCGCCGCGTAGCATCCCCTCGCCCAGGGCCAGCACGGTCCACGCGGCCCGCTCCTGAGTCCGGTCCGCCGGGTCAAGGGAAATGGCCCGGGTGGCCAGGGTGACGGCTTCGACGGCTCGGCCCTGGTGAACATACAAGGAACCGAGCGCGCACAAGGCGGCCGGCACGATATCCGCCGGCGGACCCGTATGGTCCTCGGTGCCGGCGGCCTCGCCGTCCGGGGCAGTGACGGCGAGCAGCCAGTGCTCCGCGGCCGTTGCGTCGCCCTGGTCGACCGCGAGGGTCCCCAGCACGAGGTTGCGCAGCGGGGTCGGCTGGCATGCCATCGCTCGCTCGCGCAGCCCGGCCGCGCGTTCCGTCTGCCCGTCGGCCAGCAGGAGGCGCATCGCCGTCAGCAGGAGCCGTTCCTGCCGGTCTGGGACGGCGCTGAGCGGCCAGGCCCACAGCAGGTAGGTGGCAGCCAACGCCACCGCGCCTTGCTCCAGCTCCCTGAGGGCAGCCTCCTCGAGGTCGCCGGCCAGGCGGTCATCGACCTGGTCGGCGGCCGCTACCCGGTGCGCGAGCGCGGCACCTGCATCGAGAACCTGTGCGGCGGCGCGGTGCAGGGCCTGGCGGCGGGTGGGCGACAGGTCCTCATACACCGCGGCGCGGTACAGCGGATGCGTGAATTGGACCGGCGTGTGCATCTCACCGGGTTCCCAGCTGACGAATCCGGCCGTGAGCAGGCTCTCCAGTGCTTGAGTCGGCTGGCGGAGGCCGGCGATGCGGCCGACTTCAGTGAGGGTGCCGCGCTGGTTGACCACGCTGAGGGCCGCGGCGAGCAGCCGTGCGTCCGGCGGCAGCGCGGCCAGCTGGGCAACCGTCGCTGAGGCCAGGGAACGAGGTGCGGGCAGCTCCCCGTCGGGAACGGTCAGCTGCTCGCGGGTGAGCTCGGCCAGCAAGGTCCGCACGTACAGGGCATGACCGCCGGTATGCCGGTGGAGCCTCCCGGCGTGCCCGAGCGACAAGGCCTTGCCCGCCCGGCGCGCAAGCTCGCTGACCTCAGCGACGCTCAGACCGCCCAGCACCACCCGCTGGCAGCGGCCGGGATCGACACGGAAACGCTCCCAGCCGTCAGCCCGCGGACCAGGCCGGCTGCTGACCAGGAACACGACCTTGTCCCGGTCCAGCCGCCGCGCGACCGTCAGCAGGGCCTGGCAGGAAGCGGTATCGGCCCAATGCAGGTCCTCGACCACCACGGCGACCGGCCCGGCGTCCTGGGCTGCGCCCAGCAGGGCCAGCAACTCCATACCTGCCGCGAATGCGTCACGAGCGCCGATCGGCGCAAGCCCGGTCAGGACGCCCAGCGGCACATCACCCGCCAGCTCGTCCGCCTCCGCCCGCAGTACCTGACATGCCACTGGCAGCCTGGCGAGGACTTCGCCCAGCAGCGCGGTCTTCCCCGACCCGGCAGCCCCTTCGATCCAGACCACCTGGGCCTGACCGGCGACCGCGGAATGAACGCTGGCCGCAACCGCGGCAAGCTCGGCCTCGCGCCCGACGAAGGCCCGCTCGCTCACCGGCCCGGCACCCGCGGCTGCATCACTGTCCTTCCCCTGGCACGACAGTACTAGGGGTTTCCCCTAGGGACCAGAAGCCCCCCGATCCGCAGAATCAGACCATAACCGCACGCCGGGTCAGTCGGCCGGCGCAGCCGCCCCGCTCACCACCAGACGACTAAGGAGAATCCGATGACCGACCTGATCTGGAGCTTTTCCCCCTGGCTGGCTTTCCTGATAGGAGCGCGGGCGGGCTCGCTATACACTGCCGTCGCTGCTGGTGTCGGCGTCGCCGTGGTGGTTACGGGCCGGGCCATCATGCGCCGCCGGCTGCATCTGCTCGACGCCGCTGGCCTGTGCTATTTCCTGGCTCTGGGCGCCGTTCTGATTATCATTCGCCCCGGGCATCTTGATTATTGGTCCCGTTACGCCCAGGCGGCCTCCCACGCCGCGCTCACCCTGATCGTGTTCGGCTCGATCCTCCTCGCCCATCCATTCACGGAATCCTATGCACGCGAAAAGACACCAGCCGCGTTCTGGATTACTCCCGAGTTCCACGCGATCAACCGGCGTATCTCAACGGTATGGGGGCTCGCGTTCCTGGCCGGGACCATCTCCCTGATCGCCGCGGGCAGCACCGGCGACCGCCAGATCCTGCTCCGGATCATCATTCCCTTCGGTGCCCTATACCTTGCCTACCGGTACACGCAAAAGCAGACCGGGCAAACGCGGAACCCGGCCCCTGCCACCACCGGGGCGGCGGCCCGCGGAGGCTCCAGCCAGGATGCGAGCAGCAGGCAGGCACCCGCAGCACTACTGACCGGTACAGCATCCCAGGACGAACACAACGGCATGTCCTTTGACAACCGCCCGGACGTCTCACCAAGCACCACGACGCCTGCGAGCGGGCCGGTGGATGAGTCGGGCGGGTGACAGCTTTGCCGGTGACCTTGGAAGTCAGCAGCCACGCCAGCCAGACCGTGTGTCCTGTCAGCGGTGAACGGCAATGCGCGACACTCGTTAGCCAACTGATCTGCGACAGTCCAAGCTCGGATCGCGGCTATGAGCCATGAGCGCCCACGTCCGCACCGTTTCGGACGGCATATGAGCCTGTTGCATAACCCGAATCGGGCTCGCCTGCTCGCCGATTCCGGGCGTCGGCGATACTGCCGGTGCCGAAGGCGCTTCTCGTGAGGCTTGGTAACGTGGGTCATGGCCTTGAGTGACTTCCACCTGAGAGCGTCGATCGCCGTGTCCGACATTCAGCGGGCGGCCGCGTTCTACGAAGGCAGGCTTGGTCTGCAGGCGTTGCAGTCCGGCCCCAGCGCCAAGATTGCGGACGGCACCCGGGTCTACGGTTCTGGCGGCGGGCCAGCGCTGAACGTGTACCAGTCCGTCACGGCGGGGAAGTCACCAGCGACAATGGCGGTCTGGTATGTCGACGACATCGAGCAGATCGTTGATGAGCTCACCACCGCTGGCGTGGAGTTCGTCCGCTACGACGAGTTCGACCATGACGCCAAGGGCATCACCGCGAGGGCTGGCGGTGGCCGCATCGCGTGGTTCCAGGACCCAGACGGCAATATCTTCGCCATCGAAGCCGACGCCTGAGCGTCAAGCGGGCCTGAACCTGGGCAACCTGACAGTCACGCTCACAGGGCCCCGCGGAACTCGTGAAACGGGCAGAACACCGTCCTGGCGTCCGGCAGCCTCCTAGACCTGTCGCACATCAGACCTGAGTTGGGCCACGATTTGATCATGGCCGCTATCGCGGGACGTTGACCTGCTGGTTTGCGGTTCGTGGGGGCTGAGCTTGCGCACTATAGCTGATCAATTGTCAGCATTATATGCTAGAAAAGGAAATTTGCTATTTAGCTAAATCTGGGTGGTAAACTCCGGATGCGGAAGGGAAATAAATGACATCGACTGTCAGCAGGATAAGGCTCACAGCAGCCGAGCAGTTCTGGTATGTCCTACAATGCATCGCTTTCGGTGCTGGGTACTTCGCCAAGGTTCCAGTAAAGAAAGCTCTTTCGGAAATCGGTCTCGCGGAAATGACCGGTGCCGAGCAGTTCTGGTATGTCCTGCAATGTATCGCTTTCGGGGCTGGATACTTCGCCAAGGTCCCAGTAAAGAAGGCCCTCACTGAGCTAGGTCACATTCCCGGCACCGGATACACCGGCATCACAGCAGGACAAGCCGGCAAGCCTCAAGTCGGCGGGGCGCACGGGGCGATTGGATCAGATGATCAGTCGGTTGCTGCCCCGCCAGCTAGCTCTGGCGCCCAGACCATCGGCTCGTAATCACAGCATCGCTTTGGGCGCTCGGATCGCCAAGAAAGCTCGGCGCGAAAATACCGCTCGGCGGGGTGAGGAACGGGCGCTGGCGCCGTAGCGGCGCAGCATCTGCGGGGAGGACCAGCCGTTCAGCTCCATCAGGTCGCCTTCCGGGCCGCCGCGGTCCAGCCAGGTGTGGCTGAAATGATGCCGGAACCGGTGCGGGAAAACCACCACGCCGGCATGCTGCCCGCGGCGGGTGATCATCTGGCAGCTGCCGCTGGCCGTCAGCGGCCCGCGGTTGTTCACCCCCAGCCACAGCTGCGGCCGCCAGGCCTCCGCGCGCCGGGCCCGGACCCGCAGGTAGCGGTCCAGCGTCTGGGCGGCCTGGTAGCCGAACCGGACGATGCGGGCCTTGCCGGCTTTGCCCCGCACCGCGATCTCCCGCTGTGACAGGTCCACGTCGCTACGCTGCGTGTCGTCTGAGTCGTAGCGGATCGCGGCCAGCCGGATACCAGTCGCCCGGAATACCGCGATGATCGCCGCGTCCCGGCGCTGCGCAGACGCCCGGCCCGCGCAGGCCTTCTCCAGGGCCGACAGTTCTCCGCTGGTGAACACCGGGACGAGCTTGTCGGTGACCGTCGGCGGGCGGAGCCGGGCCATCGGGTCCGGGAGCTCTTCCTCGGCAGCCCACCATTTGAAGATCTGCTGCAGGGCGCGGTACTGGTTGCTGGCGTAGGCCTGGCTGTACCGGCCGAGCAGGTACACCATCCACCGCTCGATGTCCTGCCCGTCCACCTGCTCCCAGCTGGTCCGCAAGGTCTGGCGGAGCAGGCAGGCGGCGGCGAACCACTGGACGGCCTCGGCATCGTTCCGGATGGTCTTGGCGGCCTTGCCCTCGGGGGCCAGGTGCAGCTGGAACGAGCCGATCTCAGGCTGGCATCAGGGTCGTCCGCTCCGCTGTTCAGGGGCCGCGGATGAACTCGATCATGGAACGCTGGATCGGCAGGTGCCGGCGTGAGCTGCTGGATCGGACCTTGATCTGGAACCAGCGCCACCTGATGACCGTGCTGCGCGAGTACGAGGACTTCTATAACACGCACCGGCCGCACCGCACCCTGAACCAGGCCGCGCCGCGCAGCCCGCTGCCAGATGGCGTCACAAACCTGGACCACCTCCGCGTCCGGCGCCGCGACCTCGCCGGAGGTATGATTCATAAATATCGCCTGGTGGCATAGGTTTTCGGCACCCACATGCCAGACGCTGATGTCCGGGCCTCTCGATCCGATCGGTGATTCACTGCCTGATTTGGGCGCGGATAGGTGATGGCGACAGATTAACGAACAATCCGTGATCAGCCAGTTTCAATCCGCGCAGATCGCCGATTCCGCACCCAAGATGAACAGTTAGCCGGGACGCACAGGCGCTCACAGATCAGCTGGTCGGCGTGCTTCGGTTCCCGAGACCGACCGCTTCCGGTTCATGGCACGCTTTGATGGGCCCGGCGCGCCATACCCCAGCCCCAGCCACAGCGCCGCGCTCACTGCGAGCAGCGCGAGATCGGCGGGCACCCGCCAGGTCGAGGCAGGCAGGGCTGCGGATCCCGAAGGAGGCCAGGACCAGCGGAGCTAGCACCAGCAGCCGCGGCTTGACCCGCGCCAGCTGTACCTGCCGGGCCAGCACCCAGGCCACGGCGGCGCCGATCAGCAGAACGTCGGCGACGGTGCTAGCGTTCACGACCCCTCCCGGGACGGCGGCCGCAGGTGCTCGAGGCGGACGTCACGACAGCTCCTCGGTACGTGAATGCTGGGTCACGGCCGGCGAGGGTACTGGCGGGCGTCCCCTTCCGGCGTGGCTGCCGGCAGATGCCGCGGAGCGGCCGGCTGGCTGACCGCGCGGACCCGGCGGACCTTGGAGTGATCGGTTTGCATGAGCCTCTCCTTGGGCGTGCCCATCCTCGTCCGGTCCGGCCGCTGTGGCCTCGTGAGCTGACCTTGATGTAGAGAGACTGCTACCGCGTTTCCTGCCTACTGTTCCGGGGCGGTCTCAACGTGACGGATGTCGCCGGTTACGACGGGCTGGGCGCGGGCCGAGGATCTCGATGCCGTAGAGGCTGCGGTAGCGGCCAGCGCGGCAGGGTCGGGTGCTGGCAAGGAGGCCGCCGCTGCGCTGTTGCCTGGCTATCCAGTACTGCCGGGCTGCGCGGCGGCGGTCTCGGGCTTACCCCTTGATGAACCTCGGGCTTACCCCTTGATGAAACTGAGCAGGTCAGTGTTGAAGGTGTCTTTATAGGCGGTGGTCTGCGCGAGACCGTGCGGAGCGCCGGGGTAGACCTTCAGGGTCGCGTCCTTGACGATCTTCGACGATTGGAGTGCGGCGGCGCCAATCGGCACGATCTGATCGTCATCGCCATGGATGATCAGGGTCGGGACGTCGATCTTCTTGAGGTCCTCGGTAAGGTCGGTCTCAGAGAAGGCCTTAATGCAGTCGTAGGCGCCTTTGACGCCGACGGTCATGCTCATCAGCCAGAACGAGTCACGCAGGCCCTGCGAGACGGTGTTACCAGGCCGGTTGGCGCCGTAGAACGGGGCGCTGATGTCCTCATAGAACTGCGACCGGTCGGCAGAAAGGCTGGCCCGCAGGCCATCGAACACCTCGATCGGCAGGCCACCGGGGTTGGCGTCGGTCTTGAGCATCAGCGGCGGGATCGCGCTGACAAGGACAGCCTTGGCGACGCGCGAGGTGCCGTGGCGGCCGATGTAGCGAGTCACCTCGCCACCGCCGGTGGAGTGACCGACCAGGACCGCGTCGTGCAGGTCGAGGGCCTCGATAAGCTCGGCCAGGTCGTCGGCGTAAGTATCCAGGTCGTTGCCGTTCCACGGCTGGCCGGAGCGCCCGCCGCCACGGCGGTCATGCGCGACGGCCCGGTAGCCGTTCGAGGCCACCAGGAACAACTGGTCATCCCACGCGTCGGCGGTGAGCGGCCAGCCGTGGCTGAACACGACCGGCCGGCCGCTGCCCCAGTCCTTGTAAAAGATCTCGGTGCCGTCCCTAGCGGTGATGGTTCCCATCAGATTTCTCCTTCTTGGTGTGCTGGTGACCTTGGATGGTCCCCAGCGGCGGTCGGCGGGCTGTCGCCTGCGGTGGTGGTCCGATGTGGACCGACGCCATAGTCGCTGACCGCATCGCGAACCGGGTTGTAACCGTGGGAAGCAGATGCAGCACAATCAGCGCGCGCCCCTGGACTGCGGTAGCCGGCGCAGCGGCAATGCTGAAGGCTTCCATCATTGGATCCTTGCCGCCCTAGCGCCAGGCGGGGTCGAGGTCGGCGCCTGGGTCCTCGCCGGGCAGCCGGGAGCTGAACTCCTCCGCGGTCTGCACGGTGTCTTCCTGGACGCCGCGCCTGAGCCCGCGCAGCGCTACGAGCGCCGCGACCGCCATAATGATGGCCATCCCGTAGAGCACGTCGCGGGTGGCGCTGGCGAAGTCGGCCCGGATGAACGCCGGGATGGCCGCGACATTGCCGTTGCCGCCTTGCAGCTGGGCGATCTTGGCTGCCTGCGCCGACGCCGCGGGCCCGGACAGGCCCCTGCCGGTGAGCGAGGAGGTGATCGCGGACCGGAACCGGGTGATCAGCAGGGTGCCCAAGATGGCGAAGCCCAGGCTGGCGCCGTAGTTGCGGACGGTCTGGGTGATGCCGGTGGCCTCGCCGTAGGAGTACCGGGAGGCCCGGTTGATCGCGTCGGTATTGGCCTGCCCGAGCATGAGCCCCATGCCCGCCCCGGCCATCACGATGTAGATCACCTGCGCGCCGGCGTGCAGGTCGGTGGCCCGCCCGGCCCACAGCGCGAACCCGGCCGCGGCCAGCGCGCAGCCGAGCACGACCGGCCGCTTCGCCCCGATCCGGTCCAGCATCCGGCCGCCGATCTGCGCGCAGACCACGAAGCCGAGGAAGAAGTACAAGATGAGCAGGCTGGCGGTCGTGGCCTTCTCGGCCAGCGCGATCTGCCCGTAGAGGGCGGCGAAGAAGAACACCGGGATGAAGGCCATCATGGCCACGCCGAGGATGATGTTCTCCACCGTGAACGCGCGATTTGCGAAGATGCGCACGTTGATCAGCGGTGATCCGGTGCGCCGCTCGACGGCGAAGAACACGATCAGCAGCAGCACGCCGACGGCGATGCTCGCCCAGATGGCCGGGTTGCCCCAGCCCCATAGGGCCGACTGCTGGAACCCGAACACGCTCAGCCCGACACCGCCGACGATCAGGGCCAGGCCGCGGTAGTCCATCGGGGCCGGGCGGCATTCGTCGGGCGGCTTGGAGATGGCGATCAGCGCCAGGGCGATCAAGGCGACCGGGATGTTGATCCAGAAGATCGCCCGCCAGGTCCATTCGATCAGGTACCCGCCGGTGATCGGGCCGATCGCGGTCAGCGCGCCGGCGATGCCGAAGAACAAGGCCAGGGCCCGGCCTCGGGAGTGCAGGTCGAACGTCACCACCACGATGGCGATCGCGGCCGGGAACATGATCGCCCCGCCGAGGCCCTGCACCGCGCGGAACGCGACCAGCCACGCCTCTGCGGCACCGCCCGTCGGCGTCGCGCCGCACAGCGCCGACGCACCAGCGAAGATGATCACCCCGATGACCACCATCTTGCGATGCCCGGCTATGTCCGCCAGGCGGCCGCCGAAGGCGAATAGGGCCGCAAGCGCCAGCAGGTAGGCGTTGATCGCCCACTGCATGCCGCTGGACGACAGGCCCAGGTCGTGCTGGATCGTGGGCGCGGCGATCGCGACGATGGTCTGGTCGATGAAGGTCATCGCGACCGCGAAGATCATCGCCGTCAGGATCAGGCTCCTTGACCGGCCGCCGGCTCTGGCGGTACTGCTGTGGCTCATCGTGTTCCTCCTGTACCAGGTCGAGGCCGCCTGCGCTCAGGCGCGGGCTTTCACGCTGCCGGGATCCGGGCGCTGGGAAGCCCCTAGCGCGTCGGTGAGGGCGTTGATGCCGGCCAGGTTGGCGGCGAGGTCCGCGGTGAGGTGGTGGCTGGCAGCCAGCGCGGCCGGCGCGTAGTAGGAGACTTTGGTCTGGCCCTCGTCGGCCCAGATCAGCACCTTGAGCGGCAGGTCGAGCGCGGCCAGGGGCGAGGCGGCCATCACTGGCGTGCCCGCCTGCGGGCTGCCGAAGATCACCAGGACGGTTTCCCGCAACGTGAGCCCGGCCTGGCGGGCCTCGGCCGCCTGGTCGATCACGGCGAACAGCTTCATCCCTTTCGCGGTGATCATGTCGGTGAGCTTGGCCACGGTGGCGGCTACCGATTCGCGGCTGAGCTTGGTCACGACCTCGATCTCGGCGGCGACCCGATCCTTGATCATGGGTTTAATCTCCTTTCCTCAGGTGTCTTGCGGCCCTGCCTGCGCGGCGAGCGCATCCACGCCGACGTTGCGCGCAGCCGATCCTCACCCGCCGGGCGCTCATGGGGTGCCCCTCACCGCGGCGTCCCAGAACTCCTGGACGGGCGGGTAGATCAGCTCGTGATCGCGCGACAGCTCTGCCTTGACGGTCCGGGTTCGCTCGTCGGCGAGCACCTCGATCTGGCCGGCCTCGACGGCGTCGAAGACCTGCTGGGCGACCGATTCGGGTGTGTCCTTGGGCGCGTTGGTCAGCGCGGCCATGTCAGTGTCGATGAAGCTGGCGTGTACAGCGACCACCAGTGTGCCCTGGTGGTGCAGTTCGAGGCGGACGCCGTTGGTCAGCGACCAGGCAGCGGCTTTCGACGCGCCGTAGGAGGCGTCGAACGGGTTGGTGTAGAAGCTGGTGACCGAGAGCATGTTGACGATCGCGCCGCCGCCGTTGCCCGCCAGTACCGCCGCGAAGGCCCGGCACATGCTCAGCGTCCCGAAGTAGTTGGTCTCCATCTCCAGCCGGGCGGCGTCCAGGTTCGGTGCGCCGGTGAAGGTGCTGTACTTCAGCACTCCTGCGTTGTTCACCAGCAGGCTCACGTCCGTGTACTGTGCCGCGACCTGGGCGACGCGTTCGGGGTCGGTGATGTCGAGGGCCAGGGGGGTCACGCCGGGCTCGGTGACGGCGGCCGGATCACGCGCGGCTCCGTAGACCTTGGCCGCACCCCGGCCGACCAGCTCCCGGGCATAGGCCCGGCCGAGGCCGCGATTGGCCCCGGTGACCAGCGCAACCGACCCGTCGATCTTCATGGCTCTCCTCGTGATTGGGACCTACCGCCACCGGCTGCGTCCGGTACGTGGTCGCGGTCCGCCAGGGCGCGGCGACGGCAGAACCAAGCGGATCTCTACGGGTCGGCGATCCAGCTGCCATGGAAGCCAAGCGGGATCCTGGCGGGCAGGTGAATGCGGGCGACCGGCTCGGCGGTGAAGTCCTGGGCGGCGAGGACCACCAGGTCAGCGGCGCCGCGGTCGGGGTTGTGCACATAGGCCATCACGTAGCCGTCGTCCTCGGCGGCACCAGGTGCGGCGGGGGCGAAGACTGCTTCGCCGGCCGTGGCGTCCTGGCCGAATTCGTGGGCCTGCACGGTGCCCGCGGTGAGGTCGTGTTTGAGCAGGGCGTTGCTGAACGCCCCGTCGGCGAAGCCGCCGCCAGGTGAGACGGTGGCGTGGCCGACCGCGCCGATGACGGCGCTGTAGCCGTAGCGGTACGGCCGGCCGGTCACCCGCTCGTCGGTGCGAGGGAATTCCTGGGGACGGTCGTCTAGGCGCTGCTCGGTGACTTTCCCGGTGGCCGGGTCGATGATCCACCGGTCCAGGGTCAGCGGCCCGTGCCCGGTCAGCTTGGATACGTCGTAGGCGCCTTCGTACCGGACCAGGTCGACGACGACCCGGCCGTCGTCGTCGTAGGCGTTGAGGGTGTGGAAGACCCAGCACGGATCCACCTCAAACCAGCGGACACCGGCTGTGGCGCCGCTACGGGGCAGCAGGCCGACCCGGGCCTGGTGGGCGGGGTTCCAGGTGTAAGGCAGCTTCACCCATGCCGATGCCGCGTCCAGGCTGAAGGTAACAGGCAGGTCGAGCAGCACCACGTAGCTGGGGGTGAGCGCGAAATCGTGCATCATCGGGCCGTCGGCGACCGGGATGTCGGTGGTGCGGCTGACCGTGCCGCCCGCGCCGATGATCACGTGCTGGACGTGGCCCCAGGCCCAGAAGTAGGCGATCGCGTGCAGCTCGCCCGTCGCGTGGTCGAGCTTGGTGTGGGCGGCGAAACCGCCCGGCAGCGTACCGGCAAAGTCGCACGGACCGAGGACGTCCAGCTCACCTGACAGCTCATAGGGCAGCGGGCCGGCTTCCACGGTGGCCAGGTAGCGCCCGGCGTGGGCGATGATGTGGGTGTTGGCGGCGAAGTCCATGTCGGCGTGGACCGGGCCGCCAGGCCATTTCTCGTCCATCGCCTCGGCCAGCGCCTGGGAGCGAACCCACCGGTTGCGGTACCACTCGGCCTTGCCGTCGCGCAGCCGCACCCCGTGCACCATGCCCGGGCCCAGGAACCAATGACCTTCCCAGAACCGGTAATCAGGGTCGTCCAGGCCCAGCGGGTTGGGCCCGTTGCGCAGGTAGCGGCCGTTCAGCTCGACAGGCAGGCTGCCGGTGACCGGCAGATCGAACGCGGTGATCTCCTCCTCAACCGGCGCGAACGGGCCCTGCAGGAATCGATTCGGGTCAGGCATTGCGGGCTCCCTGGATCTGTCTAGCTGTGATCATGACCTGGCATGCGGACCCGCCGGATCTGTCAAATGACTGTGTTTCATCCCCGGGTGCGGTCAGCCAGCAGTCAGATGGCCAGGGCAGCCGCGAACGTCGCTGCTGTCCGCGCGGTTGCGCGTACGTGCTCCCGGACCTCGCGGTCGCTCGCGTGCCTGGCACGGCCGGCGTATCGTGCCAGGCAGGAGCGGTCTAAGGAGTGGCTGGCCGTGCTGGACGGCCCGGGCAATCGGCGGTTAGGCGTGGCGGAGTTTCTGTTCGGGCGCAGCAGCGATCTCGGGGCGATCACCGCGTTCGTCGAGCAGGCCGGGATCGGCGGGGAGGCGCTGCTGCTACTCGGGGAGCCGGGTGTCGGTAAGACGGCGCTTTTGGACGCGGCGGCCAGCGTGGCGGCGGAAGCTGGCCGGTTGGTGCTGCGTGCCGCCGGAGCGCAGTTCGAGGCGGACCTGCCCTTTTCCGGGCTGCACCAGGTGCTGCTTCCGCTGCTGGACGAGTTCGGTCGGCTTGACCCCGTGCACGGGGGAGCGCTGAGCGCCGCCCTGGGGTACGACGCGAGCCCGGCGCCGGATCGGATGCTGGTATCGGCCGCGACGCTCGCGGTACTGCGCCACGCGGCGGCCGACAGCCCCGTGCTAGTGGTCGTCGATGACATGCCATGGATGGACCGGGCTACCGCCGGGGTCCTGGGTTTCGTGGCGCGGCGGCTAGCCGGCACCCGCGTCGGGTTCCTGGCTGCATCGCGGACTGGAGAGGAGGGCTTCTTCGAGCGCTCGGGCCTGCCCGAGCGCGAACTGGCGCCACTAGACAGCCAGGCGGCACAAAGCCTGCTGGCCGATCACTTCCCCGCGCTTGCTCCCGCCCTCCGTCAGCGGGTGCTGTCCGAGGCCCAGGGCAACCCGCTGGCCCTGCTGGAACTGCCGGCCGCGCTGACGCAACAGCAGCGGGCATCGGGGCAGGATATGCCGCCGACGCTTCCGCTGACCCGGCGCCTGCTAGGCCTGTTCGGTGAGCAGCTTCACAAGCTTTCGCCCGCAAGTCGCCGGGTCCTGTTGATGCTGGCGCTCGATAGCACCGGTGACGCGCGGGTAGCCCGACCCGGCAGCTATGCCCCCGCTGAGCCCGGCGCGGCCGAGGCCGAACAGGCGGGCCTGGTGCATTCCAGGCCTGGCACGCGACGACTGGATTTCCGGCATCCGCTGGTCCGCGCGGCTGTCGTTGAATTGTCGACCAGCAGCGAACGGCGGGCGGCTCACCAGACGCTGGCAGAGCTGACGGCTGACCAGCCGGATCGGCAGGCGTGGCACTTTGCCGAGGCGGCCACCGGACCCGACGAGCGAGTGGCCGAACTGCTGGAACGCAGCGCCCGCCGGATACTAAGGCGCGGTGATGCCGTCGGTGCGGTGAGCGCCCTGACCCGGGCGGCTGACCTAAGCCCAGGCGATGCTGACCGTGGCCGCAGACTGGCAGAGGCCGCCTACCTCGGCGCTGAAGTGACGGGGGATATCCGCCGCGCTGCCAGGCTGCTCGATGACGCCTGGCGTACCGAGCAGCAACCTCAGTCATCGTTGCAGGCTGCGACGGCGGCCGCGTACCTGCTGCTCAACGGCGATGGTGACGTGGAGACGGCGCACCGCTTGCTGGCCGGGGCACTCGATGCCGCAGTCGACCGCCCTGACATCAGCGCGGCCGTTGTTGACGATGCCCTGAACACGCTCATGCTGCTGTGCTACTGGGACGGAAGCCCGCAGCTGTGGAACTCTTTCTACGACGCGATCGAGACCCGGAAGAGCAGTGTGTCGGAAGCCCTGTACCTGGCCAGCCAGACATGGGCGGATCCTGCCCGGACTGCCGTGCCGGCCCTGGCGCAGCTGGACACGGCGATCGAACGGCTGACTGGTGAGCTCGACCCGGTCAAGATCATCCGGGTAGCCATCGCGGGGCTGTTCGCGGATCGCCTAGCCAGCTGCCGGGCCGCGTTGTGGCGCGTCGTCCGCGACGGGCGTGACGGCGGCGCCGTCACCTCGGCCATCAATGCGCTGGTTCTCCTGGCCCGTGACGACTTCCCGGCCGGCCGGTGGGACCAGGCAGAGCAGCTGGTCAATGAGGCGATCCAGATGTGCGAGCAACTGGACTATCCGCTCCTGGCCAGACCGGCCCGCCTGGTGCATGCGCTCCTGGCCGCTGTCCGGGGCAACGAGGACCAAGCCCAGGAACTGGCCGATCAGCTGCTCCGATGGGCGACGCCGAGGGGAATCCGCTGGGTGCAGTGTTACGCGTGGCATGCACGCGCTCTGGCTGCGCTGGGCCGGGGCGACTTCGAGCACGCATACCAGCAGCTCACCATGATCAGTCCCGCTGGTGAGCTGGCCCTCTACGTGCCTTACGCGATGCACGTATCAATGGACCTGGTCGAGGCAGCAGTCCGCACCGGGCGCGACGCTGAGGCGGTAGCCCACGTCACCGCGCTGCACCAAGCCGGGATCGCAAAACTCTCCCCTCGCCTGGCGATGCTTGTCAGCGGGGCAGCCGCCCTTGCCGCCACCGGCCCCGACGCAATCGGGTTCTTCGAGCAGGCACTAGCCGTGGACGAAGCCGCCCGCTGGCCGTTCGAGCTGGCCAGAGTGGAACTAGCCTACGGCGAGCGCCTACGGCGCGACCGGGCCGCCAAGGCATCAAAACGGCATCTGGCCGCGGCGCTGGAGACATTTGAAAGCCTCGGAGCCAGGCCCTGGGCGGGGCGAGCGGCCGGCGAGCTGCGCGTAACAGGCCTCACCTCCCCCCGCCGATCGATCCCCGGCCCGGCGTCCCTGACGGCACAAGAACGGGAAATCGCGCTCCTGGCCGCTACTGGCCTCAGCAACAAGCAGATCGGCGAGCGCCTGTTCCTGTCACATCGCACCATCGGAGCGCACCTTTACCAGATCTTCCCCAAACTGGGCATCACCTCACGTGCAGCTCTGCGAGACGCACTCGCCAACATTCCGGAACCAGACAAACCCGGCAGCTCTAAATAGAAACGGGTATCCCCGCGCTGCAGGGACGCCAGTGCGCTGGCCTGGCTAGGCATAGTCGACAGCAACCGACCGCAGGCCATCACGACTGTCGCCCATCGCCGATCCGCAGCTAACGAGCGCGCAGACTGGCGCCTGATCATCGTCCCCGGAAAAATCGCCAACCTCGTCGCGCGCTAGTCCCGCCTTCGCTCCTGCGCGTTAAGCCAGCAACTACTTGCGCCCGCTCCTAACCTCGCAAGCCAAGTCCGCCGAGAGCGCAACTCGCCCTCCAGATCACACAATGTCCGAGCTGGCAGCTTCCCTCTGTCACAACAGCATTGGCCACAACGCCGTAGACGCCAGGTTAATCCGCGAGAGTCGGGCGGCTGACGTCGAACGCGCGATCATCTCTCCACCGAACAGCAGCAGACCAGCGACCTCGAGTACGCACACCGAGTCGTCGAGACGTGACAGAACATTCGTTCCCGCACGTCTTGGACGACCACTCTCGTAGGCCGCCGGGACGTTCATAACGGCCGTACGGTGTGCATTCATGCTCTCAAGAGCGGTGGCGACGCTTAGGTAACATGCCATTTATCGGCCTTGGGGGCGACGCGTGGCGGAGGAGCCGCTCAGCGGCTCCTCCGCCACGGCACTCGGTTGCCGACGTGGGTCTCCTTGCTGTTGAGGCTGATTGATCAGCACAATGGAGCCGTGTCTGCTCAGGAGATCGACCAGTACCTCGATGTTCTGGAGGAGCCAAAGCGCACTACACTTGCCCGGCTGCGGCAGACGATCATCGAGATCCTGCCCGACGCCGACCAGGGGATCTCCTACGGTGTCCCGGCCTTCAAGGTCCGGGGTAAGACCATCGCGGGGTTCGCCGCGTTTAAGAACCATCTGAGCTATCTGCCGCACAGTGGCTCGATCTTCCCGCAGCTGCAAGATGAACTCCAAGGTTACGTAACCTCGGCAGGGGCCCTGCGCTTCGGCATCAATGAGCCGCTTCCGGTGCCACTGGTCCAAAAGCTGATCGCGGTGCGGCTCCAGCAAGCCTTTCCTGCCTGACCGGCTGCACTCAATCGTCGGCGCCAAGCCGCAGGCCGTTGCCGATGGCTGCCACTGAGGCACCAGATCACGTATGGTTGCGATCCACGACACGCAGTCCCCGTATCACCGGCTTGCCGCCCGCAACGGCGGCCGTCATCTGGAGCCGCCCCTGTCTGCGCCGCGCCTGACCAGGACGTCTGCGGCGTCGACAGGTAACCGGACAGCGTTCACGCGGTAGCCGCCCTAGCCAGCAGGCGAGGCTGGCAAGCGATGACTACCCTGGACGGCGCCCGGGTACCTGCGCGACGACGAGCACGCCGACACCATGCTGTGCCGGCTGGTCGCCCATCACTCCTACGCCATCGTCGAAGCCGGCGAACGCGGACTTGCCGGCGTCCTGGGCCTGGAGTTCGGGACTGCCCCGTACGTCCTTTCCAGCGTGCTGACCTGCTGCGACATGACAACCAGCCCGGACGGCGAACTCGTCCCGGTCGACAGGCGACTCGCTGAGATCCATCACCGCTACGGCCCTGGGCACCTGGTCGGCCGGTCAATCCAGCGGGCCAAGCCGATGATCCTCCGCGCGGTCGAGCAGGTTCACCGCCGAGCCTCCCGAACCGCATAGCTCTGCGGCCGGAAGAGGGCAACGCCTTCATGGCCGCGAGGCCCGTGCAGGGCAGCCCCACTGCGACGCGGCTCATCGTCGGGCGCAGGCCATTCGCCGCGAGGGCGGTGACATTCGGTCCTGCCCGGTCATCGTCAGGCGACTATCCTTCCATTAGGGAACGAGTACGTTCACCGGCAGAATCTGGTGGCTCCCGACAGAAGGAGGGGGCCGGGATGCTCCTTGACACACCCGCGGAGATCGGCCTGGATGCACCTGCCCGCGCCGGCAGGATGATGCGGTTCGCACGAACCGTACGCACGCGCTGGCGGACCCTGTTCCTGGTTACCGGCGTGGTGCTCACCGTCCTTGGGGTCGTGCTGGCCAGCGGCGCGGTCCTCCTCCCCGGCATCCTGCTCCTGCTGTTCGCCCTGCTGCACGGAATAGGATCCAGCGGCTGCACGTCCGCGGACCTGCTGGCCGGGTGGCCCCGGCACGGGTAAGACCGCGTCCATGTCGCAAGACCCGCCGGGCCGGTGCCTGTGAGGCCCATGTCAGGACCCGGGCGCGCATCGAACGCCCTAGCCGGTCACTTGCAGGCCAGCCGCCTCGCCGCTGCTCCGGCAAACTCTCACAGGCACACCGGTCGCAATGACGCCGGTCGACACTACCCCCGGACATGCTCACATCCGCCACATCCGCCACATTCGCCGCGAGTGTCGCTACGAGCTAATGACTCAGGTACACGAGGCCTGATTCACAGCCGACGGGATAGGACACTATTGCGGGAGAACGCCTTCCGGTGCACGGCCACCTCTGCCGACAATCCAACCTGATAATCCCATAGATGAGGACCCTGCCTCATAACTTCATTTGGGCTCGCGCGGCTACAGATCACCCATTCGGGCGTTACTGTAATAGCGGCGGTGACCAGTAGATGCCCGATCATATCGGCGGATACGCGTGCGGGCGCCCCCACAATTCGACCACGCAAGGTAATCGAGATCGGCCTTATGGCCCGACACCGCGAGCGTCCACGATGCTCTGCCTCACGGCTCCGGCAGCGCGAGGCCGTCGTACTGCGCATGTACATGGGCCAGTCTGAGCGGCAGGCCGCTGCGGCGATGCGCATCAGCGGTGGGGCGGTGCGTAGCCACGTGGCCCGGGGCCTGCGGACGCTCCGGCGCCCACTCGGGACATAGCTGCGCGTTCTCGGGGTGAACTGTGCCGGCGCTCCGCCTGTCAGCACGCTTGTTGCGAAAGACCCCTATGCACCCCAGTTCGCTGAGCACCCGCTCCCTGTAAGCCGTTTGCGAGATGTAGTCGCTGTAATGCGTAACGCCGGCCCTCGCGTCATGGAAGTTGCCAACGGCAGGGGCAGGCCCCTGGAGAGATTCAACCCAACCATTACCACATCGCTCCGGAGCATCCCGAGCAAGGCTGGGTTCCGATCCGGATCAAGGACGGTGAGGTCGCCCATATTCGACTTGGGCCGTCCGTCCGGCTCCGGCCAAACAGCCCAGCTCGCGTACGGGCCGTGCTTCTCCTCGATGCGGTCGAAGGTCTCTCGGTCAACCATGGCTTCGGGACGGTACCACCGCCGGCCCGCCCTCGCGCAAAGAGCGCTGCCGTTGATCATGGTCCCATGTGCAGATAAATAGGCTGCACTGGCACGTGTCGAAATCGGCTACGGCTACTGCCCGCACGGCCTCGGTAAGTGCCTGGATCCACATTGGTAGGTCCCCATGGCCCAGATGACCACCTCGGTGAACTAGTTGCATGGGGCGTAGAGGGTCGTTGACGCAGGTCAGAAGTCTTTGCCGGTCGGCCCAGGTCAATACTGGTCGGTGCGGTTGCTGCACTTCGCCGCCCGGAGCCGCAAGGACGGCCTGGCTCACACCGGGCCGTGCCGGTCTCTCCTCGGAACTCTGTCCGTCTTTCCCGTAGGCGCCGAATCCGTGGGAGTCGGCATGTCGGGCGCTTGACGTATCATCAGGAGGCAGCGGCGCTCTGGATAGCGTGGGGCCTAGAGCATCTAGCTTCCACGGCGATAGGGGCGGTCATACCAGTTGCCCGCCACACCGGCGCACGGGTAGCCGCAAGTGCACATGGCGGCTCGCCGCGATGACCGCATTGTCTTGGGGTGCGATCGTGAAGGCCTGGGAAGCAATCAGGCCAAGGGGGAAATAGAAATGTCTTACTGTTGGTGGTGCGGCAAATGGAGTCAAGTTCGTAACGCGCTTTGCTCTGAATGCAGGGCAGGAAAGACCCGGAAAGGGTAACCGCCGGACCGCCCAAGGGGTAGCTACGGGAACCGACCGACCACCTTCCGCTTATCATCTAGAGGCAAGACGGTCGATAGAGGTCGTTGACGCAGATCAGCGGACCATGACGGTCACATAGGGTCGGTATCGTGCGCTGTAGTTGCTGCACTTTGCTGCTGCACGGTTGTCCCTAGGCGCGACTGAAAATCACCAAACCGAGCATGATCATCTTCGCGTCCGTATCTAGGTTCGATAACAAGCCGGACCACTGCCCGTTCGGTCACGCCCTGTGGCCAGGTGGAGCGCAGGTCAGCTCGCAACCCTGTTTGTGTGACCAGCCCGGGAACGACCCGAGTGGGGCCACCTCCCAGGCTGGGAACCTTCCCGGCCCCGTTGTTGATCATGCTGGTCACGGCGAACCTTCTTGCAGGGCAGGGTGAATCTAGGCCGCGACGCCTCTTGCCGGCCCAGCACTGCTCGACCGTCTCGCACCACAGGCAGGCTGGTATTGGACCTAGTACTACAGCCGCAGCCCGAGATCTTGTCCGGTGTGGGCACGTGATGCGCTCTAGACGAGCGCTTCCTTGCGCCCGTGGCCTGCCGGCGTGCATGTCGTTAGCCTGGCGGAATGAAGGTCAACCGCTCGGTCCCAGCGGTCACGGTCATCCCGGTTCTGATCTATCCGGACGTCCGCGAGGCGGTTGCCTGGCTGACTGCGGCATTCGGGTTTGTCGAGCGGCTGCGGATCGGCGAGAACCACCGGTCTCAGCTGAGGGTCGGCGACGGGGCCGTGATCGTGGCCGAGCCAGGCGGCTACCACCGCCCGCCGAGCCGCGAGGCGGTGGCCCAGTACGTGATGGTGCGGGTGCCGGACGCGCGGTCTCACTGCGAGCGCGCCCGGGCACATGGCGCGGTCATCTTGGCGGAGCCGGCGGACTACATGTATGGCGAGCGGCAGTATGGCGCCGAGGACTTCGCCGGCCATCGGTGGACGTTCACCGAGACGCTATCGGACACAGACCCGCAGACGTGGGGCGGTCAGTACCTGACCCCGGACTGACTGCCTCTGCCAGCCTGGCGCTGACGCCTGATGAGGCGCAGCCGGTGGCTGCCGGCCGGGTCTCGCCAGGCTGGCCGGGACCGAGGCCCGGGGCGATCCGCGGCGCCCCGGCCCCTGTGACATGATCACGGCGCCAGGCTGACGCGCCGACCGCCCCTGGCTATCGCGTCGTGGGGTTCTGGAGCTCTTCCCGGGGGAAGTTGCCACCTAGGGCATCCAGGCAGTCCCGCGATCTGACGGCGGCGATGCCGGTGCTGCCCGGCGCTCTGCTCCCCCGGGTGCGAAGGGATCCGGGATCTCAGGGGCTGCCCGGGCATCCCCAGCCTTTGCGGATAGGGCCTGGCACAAGTGGCGCTGGCCCGGCTGCCAGGACCCCTGCGGGCAGCCATTAGTCCCCACCGGCATTCAGACCCGTTCGGTCACCTACCTGAGCCCCGTTACGGATCGAACCGTAGACCTTCTCCTTACCATAACTACGGCCCGGTACACCGTGCGCGCTAGCCGCGCCGATGACACGGGTCATCGCACCGATAGCACTCGCCGCGCTGGAATTATCTGCCCCGCCGTGCCACGACCCGTGCCACGCCCGGGACCCGGCAACTGTCGCTCTGCTAACAGTGCGTAACCGCAGTGGCTGCAGCCGACGGCACTGATGAGCGACTCGACACTGTAGTTTAATAGGCGTTCCGCCCTGCCGATTGAGCCGTTCCTAAGAATCAAGGCGGCGCCGCTCGCCCGACGTCACCCCCGGGCTCAGCCTCGGGGAGGCTGGTGCGCTATCTGCCGCCGTCTGACATGTGATCGCTAAGTCGTTGTGTGGCGGCCTGAAGCACCCGAACGGCTGTTGCCAGTTCCGCGGCATCTGAGCCTTCGAACGCGATCGCCCGGATGAGGGCAAGCGGATCGGGCAGTTCTTCCCAGAGCTTCATTCCGGCGCCGGTGAGCCGGAGCACTCGCTGGCGCTGGTCTTCAGAGCCGGGCATCTGGTCTATGAGTCCCTTGCGGACCAGCGTCGTCACGATCCCGCTGAGGGTCGCCCTTTCGATCTGGAGCGTGCGTCCCAGGTCACGCTGCATTGTCGGTCCGTCGTTCGCGAGCTGGCATAGCACGTAGTACTGCGTGTTCCCGAGCTCGTAGGGACGCAAGATCGACGCCATCGTGGCCCGGACTGCGAAGTAGTAACTCTTCGCCCACGCTCCCACTGACTCGTGCGCGTCGTCCATTTCGTTCGCCACCTAACATGGGTAGCTAGGTGCCGGACGACTTGTCAAGGTAGATCCCGAGGCGTGCGCTGAGTGCTCGTGTCGGCGGGGAATCGGTCACCACGGGATCGTTACGTTTTCCCATCGCGTGAACGTACCGGTCGGGCCGTTCGGTCCGAGCAGTGCGACGCGCACCACTTCGCGGGAGCCGTCCTGGACGGACTCCGTGCCCGCATATCCGTTGAGATTCGTCTTGGTGAACCCAGGGGAGACCAGGTTCACCTTGATGCCGGTCGACTCCAGCTCGATCATCATGGCGAGCGTCATCGCGTTGAGGGCCGTCTTGGACGCGGGGTAAATGGGGTCGAAGTAAGCGTGGTAGGGATAGGCCGGGTCCGCGTTCGTCGTCAGTGAGCCCACCCCGCTCGACACGTTTACGATGCGTGCGTCCGGCGACTCGCGCAGCAGCGGCAGCATCGCCTGGTAGACGGCGACGACACCAAACACGTTGACCTCCCAGACCGCGCGTATTTCATCTAGGGACGCGTTGCTCGGGTGTCTCGCGCTGCCTTGGGTCGTCTTCGAGATACCCGCGTTGTTGACCAGCAGGTCGAGACGGCCGATTTCCTCGCGGATGCGCTCCGCCGCGGCGGCGATCGAATCCCCGTCCGTCACATCGAGCTGGAGCGCGACGGCGCCTGGGCCAATTTCCTTTGCTGCGGCTTCGCCGCGCTCGAAATTCCGTGACCCGGCCAGCACGGTCAGGCCATGAGCAGCCAGTTCTTTTGCGACCTGAAGACCGACTCCTTGATTGGCCCCGGTGACCAGCGCGACGCGATTGTCGTGCACAGTGATCTCCTTGTTGTTTATCGGTCCGCAATGCCTCGGCAACTGCGCTAGCAGTGCTGAAGACCGCCGCCGGACGATCGCCTTGGTGCCCCACCTCGAGCTGGAAGATGCGTCCCGCGTCCGACTCTGCCCTGGGTGCGCAAGTTACGGCTGCACACACCCGAGGTCGGATAGGCGCAAGACCGACTCCGTCGCTGTCGGCTTGCGAAGTAGCAAGTTCGTCGACAGCAGACCACATGACTCATGACTCACGCCCTATTTTGTTAGCTACCTAACAATCATGTTAGGTAGCTAACAAATGTCAAGTTTGCTCGCGAGAAGCCAGGCGCATCCCGAACCGGCCGCCAGGATCCCCGTGAACCAAGCTGACCTCACGGCAACGCTGACGGCAACGACTGCGACCAGAGCCCACCCTCAGCGCCCGGCCGTTCCCGCGTCTCCAGTGGAGACTGCGTCAGAGAGCAGGGTGTCCGCCACACCTGAAAAACGGACGGTCGACAGTTCGCTCTCGCCTGGGTCACCTGCCCGCGGCCTCAAATCTGGTCTTATTCGCAGGCGTTCAGCGGCGCCCGGCCCGGACTCGCTTCACAAGCTCGCGGTCGATGAGGCGCCTCAGCCGAAGCGCGGCGGCTGGCCTACGTTGACCTAGCCGATCGCGGGCGTTAGCGTCACGCATGGGTGGATATTTGTCAATTGGTCGATGTCTGAGCACACCCAGCCGAGGAGACCAATGGCAACGCGATGCTCTTGGCGGATCTTCCGGCCGCGGGCTCCGGGCCAGTCGATCGTGTGCCGATGACCGCTCTGGAGTCGCTGCCACTGGACGGGATCCGCGTCCTGGACCTCAGCGGCCCAGTCGGCAGCTACGGCGGGCGGCTGCTGGCGGACGCCGGCGCCGACGTGGTCAAGGTGGAACTCCCGGCCGGTGACGAGCTACGCCGCCAGGATCCCTTCGCTGGCGGCCGCAGCGACCCGGAACGCAGCCTTACCTTCGCCTACTACCACGCCAACAAGCGCGGGATCGTGCTGGACTACCGCCGCGCGGAGACGCTCGGCATGCTGGCCGAGCTGGGCGCGAACGCCGACGTCGTGCTCCTGACCCCGCCGGTGACCGGCTTCGACCCGAAGGCACGCGAGCTGTCCTGGGCCGCCCCGGATGCAGTCGTCTGCGCGGTTACCCCGTTCGGGCTCACCGGCCCCTACCGCACCTGGCGCGCCACCCACCTCACCTCCTGCGCGCTCGGCGGCGCCATGTACTCGCAGGGACCGCCCGAAGGTCCGCCGGTCGTGATGCCGGGGCGCCAGCTGTATGACCACGCGGGCACACAACTCGCAATCGCCGTGCTCGCGGCGCTGCGGGCACGGCCCGCCGCGGGCGGGCAGTTCATCGAGATCTCCGCGCATGAGGTGCTGGCGACCTACCTGGGCGAGCTGCACAGGTACACCAACGCTGAGGACATCACACGGCGCAGCAACGATTACCCCGCCGTGGGGGGCATATGGCCCTGCCGGGACGGCGTGATCGAGTTCATCGCCCTGACGGACAAGCACTGGGCCGGCCTCATCCAGCTGCTCGGCAGCCCGCCCGAACTCAGCGATCCCGCCTACGCCGACACGGCTGGCAGGCGGGAGCACGCCGAGGAGATCATGGCCATCGTCGCGCCGGCCATCCTCGCGATGGACCGCGAAGACTTCGTCGGCCGCGCCCAGCAGCTCAGGGTGCCGTGCGCGCTGGTCAACACCGTGGGGCAGTTCACCCAGGACCCGCAGCCCCGGAGCCGGGGATTCTTCGTACACAAACCACTGGCCGGCCTCGGGGAGTTCGACCTCCCGGGCCAGCCGTTCTTGTCCGGGCAGCCGCTGCTCGCGCAGTACCGCCGCCCAGCGCCCCGGCTCGGCCAGCATGATCCCGCCGAGATCGCCGCCGAGTGGCGGTCGGCGCAGCGGCCGCAGCCGCGTCCCGCCAGCCCGCTGTCCACGATTAAGGTGATCTCGTTCGGCATGGTCGTCGCGGGAGCGGTGTCCGCCACGGCCCTGGCTGAGCTGGGCGCCGACGTCATCAAGATCGAGTCCCCCACCGTGCCCGACACCACGCGCCAGCTTCGCTCGGGCGACGCGGTCTACGAGCCGTCCGGCGTGGAAACCTCCCCGGCATTCGCCAATTTCAACCGCTCGGTCCGCAGCCTGGCCCTGGACATGAAGCAGCCCGAGTCGGTCGACCTGGTGCTGCGGCTGGCCAGCGTGGCGGACGTGGTGCTCGAGAACTACGGCCCTGACGTCCTGGAGCGCTGGGGCGTCGGCTACGAGAAGATCGCCGCGGTGAACCCCCGGATCGTGATGCTGTCCCAGACCGGCTTCGGGCACGGCAGCGGACCCCGGTCGCACTACCTGGCCTACGGCGCGACGATCTTCTCGTTCATGGGGATCACCCGGATCTGGGGCCGCTCCCACACCACGCACTTCGATTATCTTGCGGGCGCGCACGGCGTGTTCGCCATCCTGGCCGCGCTCGCGGCCCGCGACCGGACCGGGCTGGGCACCCATATCGACCAGGCCCAGATCGGGGTGGGCGGGGCGGTCATGGGCCCGATGCTGCTTGATTACCTGGTCAACGGGCACGAACCCGGCGAGGACCCGCCGCCCGGCATGGTGGTCCGCTGCCTCGGCGGCGACGCGTGGCTGGCGGTCGAGCCCGAGGACGACGGCGACTGGCAGCGGCTGGCGCGGCTGGCCGGCGCGCCCGATCCCGGCGACCACGCCGCGGTCACCGACGCGGTCCGGACCTGGGCCGCCGCGCTGACGCCGCAGCAGGCGATGCGGATGCTGCAGCGGGCTGGCCTGGCGGCCGGCGCGGTCCAGGACAGCGAGGACGTGGTTCGCGACCCTCAGCACCGCGAACGTCACTTCCTGCAGGAGATGGATCATCCCGATCTCGGCGTGGCCGAGTACCCCGACCCGCCGTACCGGCTGTCCAAGACGCCCGCCACCATCCGGCGGCGGACCCCGCGGCTCGGGGAGCACACCACCGAGATCCTCACCGAGTGGCTGGGCACGCCGCCGGAGGAAAGCCAGACGTACGCCTGGCCACGACCATCCCGGTCCGGCAAGCAGCCGTAAGCCGGACCCGGCCACAGCGGGAGGAAATCATGCCTTATGAAAATGTGAAAGTGGAACGGATCGAGCACGTCGGCGTTATCCGCATGAATAGACCTGAAGTGCTCAACGCGCTGAACGCTGGGCTGGCCCGGGACCTCAACGACGCCTTCGACGAGCTTGAGGCCGGCTTCCCCGACATCCGGGCCGTGATCCTCACCGGCAACGGCCGCGGCTTTTGCTCCGGCGCCGACGTCAACGACCAGATCGCGGCGGCCACCGGCCACGGTCCCGCGCCGGGGTACAACCCACGCTCGAGCATCCCGCCGCTTGCGCCGCGGATGCGCCGCCTCGCACAGCCGATCATCGCAGCTGTCAATGGTGTCGCCGTCGGCGCCGGGTTCTCCCTCAGCCTGGCCGCCGACATCCGGATCGCCTCCGATCACGCCCGCTTCGCGAGCATCTTCGTGAAACGCGCGCTAGTGCCAGACACCGGGTCGTCGGAGTCGATGGTGGACCTGGCCGGCCTGGGCGTAGCGTCCGAGATGGCCTTCACCGGCCGTCTCTACGACGCCCAGTGGGCGCTGGAGAAGGGCCTCGTCAACTCGGTTGTGCCGCATGAGCGCCTGATGGACGAGGCAATGCTGCTCGCGAATGAGATCGCCGGGAATCCGCCGCTGACGGTCCGCTCGGCCAAGAAACTGCTGAACCGCCGGTTCGACCTGCAAGACTCGCTCGCGCACGAGCACGACGCCAATGCGCCCTCCAGGCCCAGCGAAGACCGCATCGAGGCCCTCAAGGCGTTCGCGGAGAAGCGGCCCGGAGTCTTCAACGGCCGCTAACCCGCAACCGTGTTCGCTCCCATATTGGCCCGGACCGTCTGGGCCGATGATGCTCGAACAAATGGCGGCCAGGGCGTTACCCGTGCGCGGTCTGCGCCGGCATCCAGTTGATGATTCGGACGCCTCGGGTACTTGCCGTACCGAAGTACTTGGCCCAGAGCGACCGCACAGTGACCACGAGAAAAGACGACCAGCGTGCTCAAGCCAATCGACACGCCGGCACCCCTTTCATGGGCGTATAGGTCGATGGCTGGCTCAGCGTGTCTGATTCTCGTTGGCGGAGCTAGCTATGTTGAGGGCGCCGGGCCACTGAGCACGCTCACGGTCTTGCGGTCCGGACCATGCCTAGCTCGTTGCATGCAAGAGGACTAGCCATGTCGCCGCTCGCCTTCAGCGTGCTCTGGAGCCGTATCAGTCCATGGTCTACACGGTCCCAGAGACCGCGACCGAGTACGTCCCCCCATCGGCGTTGAGCCCGGGCGGATGGGCTACTTCGCCAGCAGGTCAGCGGCGATGGGCCCGGTCGGCGCCGCCGTCGTCACGGCGACCTTCTACAGCTTCAGCCCCGACCTCATCGGCGAGGTGATCCCGCGGGCATAGACGCCGGCCAGCCCCGAGGCGATCGTCGCGGCTCGGTGGCGGGTCGCCGACACCGCGCTACGCAGGATGCTGGGCGATCGGGTCGATTCGCCCGAGGTAGCGCAGGCCGCAGAGCTCATCAGGCGTGCCACCGAGGGGCTCGATGTCAGCGGACGCCCGCTGTTCGCCGCGCACACCGAGCTGCCAAGGCCCGTGGAGCCGCACCTCGCCCCGGAGCTGGGCGCGACCCCGCGAGCAGCGCCCTCAGCCGGTCCAGCTGGAGGACGTCCCGGATCCAGACGGCAGGAACCGGTGGGTCGGCATCCCGGCCTCGCTCGTCACCCGCCCATCCCACTCGCACCGTGCCCGATGGCGGCCACGCGTGGCATCCTGCCGCATCACGCCTGAGCGGACTTGGCGTCGGCTTCGATCGCGGCGGTGTCGGCCGTCAATCCCCTTGCCTCTATCTTCCGTGCCTGCTCCATCGCCCGCTCGACCTCCGCCCCCATATCCGTCACCGCGACCACCACCAGGCCCGCCTGGCCGGCGTCCAGGTGCTCGCCGAGCTCCTTCAGATCCTTGCGGCTCATCCCGGCCGCCGCGTGACCGGCCACCGCGCCCAGCACCGCGCCGCCTCCGGTGGCGACCGCGAGCAGGCCCCCGCCGATCGCGGCGAACGGGAACAGGGCCACCACCAAGCCGGTGGCCAGCCCCGCCCCGCCGCCGAGCACGCCGCCGACCCGGGTCGGCGTCTCATGTTTCTTGGTGATCTTGACCTTCCCGTCGGCCCGGCGCTCGATGACCGCGGCGTCATAAGCGTCGATCAAGCCCGCCTTGGTATGCAGCTCCTTGACCGTCTCGTAATCGGCGTCCGCGCCGGCGGCGTTGTCATACACCCCGACATAGGCCACGAACGTATCAACTGCCATCGTCATGCCTCCCGAATCCGCCAGATGGGCCGGTCGCGCTACCGATGCAGGGGACTGCCAGCCCGGCAGCCACCCGGGCCGGTAACCCATCGCGGCCACGGCATCGCGGACACCGGCCAGACCGCTGTCCGCCAGCCGTTAGTAACCAGGACGCTACCGCTAACCCGCCGTACCCGGATCATTCGTAACGGTACCCGGGCTTCCAGCGCATCAGCAGCCGGACTACGGGTCATCCCGCGCATATTCCGGATCACGGTCGTCCCACGGCCCCCAATGACGTGCCGGAGGCCCGGGCCAGCCTGTCGTCTACGGCCCGGGGCGAACACCCCGGTGCCCTGGTCCGGCCATCATCACCGAGCTGCTCGCGGGCGCCGGTCTTGCCGCTGACCCGGGCCTGCCCCTGGAAACGGGTGCCTGCGTCGTGGCCCGCCGCCCCTCCCCCATCGGACTGACTGCTGCCGACTCATTCGCCGGAGGGGAGGGGGTCAAGGGCCGATTCGCGTGAACCTTCACCAGGCACGTTGACCTGTGCTCGTGGTCCTGCGGTCAGATCGGCCCGTGATGCCGGACCGGAGGCGTAGCACGATCCGGCAGCAATCTGGTGGGGGGCTCTTGCACCTTCCGCTGCATTGCCGTAATGACGGCCGCCGCCGAATCCGGCTCCTGCCCGTGCCGTTCACTCGGTTGTAAGGACGGCTTAAGCTTCGTGATGGCCGGGCGACTTGTCGGGATGATCGAGCGTACCATCCGGCCAGATTCCGACCTTCTTACGCGTCCACTCGGCGGCGCCGCGGTCGACAGCCGTCTTGACCAGCGCGAATATCGCGCCATGCAGGAATGAGGCGAGCAGGACCTCCCCCCAGCCCCGCTCGGAATCCAGCGGCGCGGGCGGGTCAGATCCCCGCCCGGCAACCTTCCAGACCTGTTTGAAGATCAGCCCGGACAGCACGCCGCTGATGATCCCAGCCACAATGGCCACCGGCTTGTAGAGCAACTTGAACATCGCCGTCTCCGCCCCATGTGATAACCGCCGAGGGCCATCCCCGGGATCTAGCGCCTGCCCGACCTCAGTGCCCGCCGCCCACGGCGAAGCACCTTCATGTCGTGGGCCTGGCCTTGCACGTTGTACCAGGCGGCCACCCGCCGCACCGGGCGCGCCTGATTATTCTTGGTCACGCTGCCCAGCGCATACGCCCCGATCGCGCCCGTAATGACTGTCGCCTGGAAGCGGCGGTCGTGCAGGACGATGTGCGTGATCACCGCAACCCCGATCCCGTACCTGGCTAGGCGATCAGGGAGGCCGGGCCGCGCAGGTCCGGGCTCAGCCGGGCCTCCTGGCGTCACCTCAGCCTGGCCGGGAGCCGTCTCTGCCGTCATGATGCCCTCCTTCGGTCCCCGCAGTCTCCTGACCGCAGCCCAGAAGGGCAGGCCCCGGCGTTATACCAATTGTCGCCCGATGGCCCCGGCCTGGCCAGGCCAGAAGTCCCGATATCTGTGGGGTCGCCCGGCTGCGGTGCCGCGTAATAGCAGCGGGCCGCGTTCCCACCCGGCTCCGAGCAGGCCAGACGGCCACCGCTGCGCCTGGCGATCATCACCTGGATTGGGCGGACCTATAGTCGCCGACGACGCCAACGGCGCCCGGCGGCGGCGCGCAGCTGCGCTGCTTGGCGGGTCAGGCGGTAGGTTTTCCAGCGCCGCTGCCTCCCGGGGGCCGCGGGGGCTCGCCGGGTGCGGAGCCGGCGTTGATGCGGCTGACCGCGGATCTGGGGGGTGGCCGTCTGGCTCGCTGGCGGCCTGGCTGTTCGGGTGCGCTGGGCGCCGGGTGCGTGGTTCGCGGGCGAGCAGGTTGACGCGGTCGCCGGGGGTCAGGGTGATACTGGGATCGGGGTCGCGGAGGGTGCGATTGTCCAGGATGGTTACCGGGATCCAGCCGGACGGCCAGGCGGTCTCGCCGAGGGTCTGGCCGGCGGCGGGCGAGCCGGCGGAGATGGTGACCTCCAGAACCTGGTAGCCGGGCAGCGTGTCCGGCGGCTGGCGGGGGACGGCCTGCACGCGGGAGACGGCCGGGCTGGCGGCGTGGGCCGCCGGTGCGGCAGCGGGCGCGGCGTGCATGTGGCGGGCGACGGCCTGCAGCACGTTCTGGCTGGTGATCCAGCCTTGCAGCTGCTGCCCGTCGGCGGAGATGACCGGCAGCCCGTCGCGGCCATAGAGCTCGAGCTGGCGCAGCGCCTGGGTGAGGGACTCGGTGGCGAACAGCAACTGGGGGTGGTGCTGGTGGGTGATGGGGCCTGGCAGTGGCGCACGGCCCGGGCCGGGAGGCCTGGGTGATCCGGCCGCGATGATCAGCGGTGCCGGGAAGGGGTGCATGGCGTCGGCGGCGGTGAGGTCCTCGAACGGGTCCGCGGAGGCGGGACGGTCGATGTCGGTGCCGCGGCGCAGCAGCTTGGTGGTGTAGATGGTGCCGTAGCTCAGGGCGCGTGAGGCGGCGGTGGCGATGGCGACGGCGAGCATGACCGGCAGGGTGAGGGTGTAGTCGCCGGTCAGCTCCACGACGCTGGCCACGGAGGTGAGCGGCGCCCGGGCCGCGGAGGCGAACACCGCGCCCATGGCGACCACGGCGTACAGGGCGGGCTGCCCGGCGGCCGCGCCGAACAGGTGGTTCGCGATCTCGCCGAACGCCATGCCGGAGGTGGCGCCGATGAACAGCGACGGGGCGAACACCCCGCCCGATCCGCCGATGCCGATGGTCAGGCTGCACGCGATGATCTTCCCGGCCGCCAGGACGATCAGGAACCACAGGGCGTAGCTGCCGCCGACCGCCTTGTACATGACCGGGTAGCCGACGCCGTACATCTGCGGGAGGGCCAGCAGCAGCAGCCCGAGCGCGATCCCGCCCACTGCGGGCCGGGCCCATTCCGGGCGGTTCCCCCACACCTTGTCGCACAGGTCCTCGGTCGCGTACAGGATCTTCGCGAACGCCAGCCCGGCCAGCGCCGCGACCACGGCCAGGGCCGCGATGAGCAGGTAGCTGCTCAGATGGTGCACCGCGATCCCCGGCGGCAGCCCGGACAGGAACGGGGCACTGCCAAGGAACTGGCGGCTGACCAGGTCGGCGATCATCGCCGACAGCATCACGGTGAAGATCGCCTCGATAGAGAACTCCCGCAAGATGATCTCCACCCCGAAGAACACCCCGGTGAGCGGCGCGTTGAACGTGCCGGCGATCCCGCCAGCCGCGCCGCAGGCGACCAGGATCCGCAGCCGGTTCTTTGGCATCTTGACCCACTGGCCCAGGCTGGAGGCCAGCGCGGAGCCGATCTGGACGATCGGGCCCTCCCGGCCGACCGACCCGCCGGTCCCGATGCACAGCGCGGAGGCGAGCGACTTGACCGCGGCGACCTGCGGCCGGATCCGGCCGCCGCCCTCGGCCACCGCGAGCATCACCTCCGGCACGCCATGCCCGCGGGCCTCCCGGGCGTAGCGGTAGATCAGCGGGCCGTAGATCAGCCCGCCGAGCACCGGGATCACGACGAAGAACCCCAGCCCGAGCCCGGGAAAGTGAGCGCTGCCGACGCGGCCCTGCTGGCCGAACTCGACGTGGCCGGTGGCCAGCCAGGTGACGAAGTAGATCAGGTACCGGAACGCCATCGCGGCCAGCCCTGACCCGGCGCCTACCACCAGCGCGATCGTGAACAGGCCGCCCCGCGAGGCCCGCAGCCACCCGCGCGCCCGGCCGGCCCACGGCCCTGCTCCGGCCGGCCTGCCCGCCGACACCCCGCCGGTCATGATCGTCCCTCTGGGCTGCCCGAGTGCGCGGGCTCCCGTTCCGCCGTCGGTGGCGGCGCAGGCCACTGGCTGTCGGGGATTTCCCCGGCCGCCGCCGCGAACGCCGCCAGCGCGCTGGCCACGGCCGACTGCTGCCGTGCCGGGAGCTTGCCCAGGATGCCGGCGATCAACGCCCGCCGGCGGGCGGTGGCCTGGTCTACCACCTCCCGCCCGGCGGCGGTGACGGAGACCTGCACCGCGCGGCGGTCGGAGCGGGCGCGGTGCCGGCGGATCAGGCCCTTGCGCACCAGCCGGTCGCACATCCGGCCCGCGGTGGACGGCGTGACAGCCAGCGCCGCCGCCAGGTCGGTCATCCGCTGCGGCCCCCGGGAGGCGAGCACCACCAGCGCCCGGTACTGGGCGATGGTGGTGTCCTCCGCCGCGGCGCCCAGCGACTGGGTGGCCACCGCGATCAGGGTCCGGCTCGCGGTCAGCACCGCGTCCACCGTGGCCTCGTCCGCCGCCTGCTCCGTCATACTCGATGCACCTCAATTTACTTGCCTACTGCAATGATCGCACGACGACTCTATCAGCTACTGCACCTTAGGTCTGCGCCAGATCGCACGTGGTGCTTGTGCAGGTCAGGAGGGTCGGCAGCGATGTCCGTGGCGGTCGCGGCGGTGGCATTCGCGGCCGGGGCGGTCATCAGCCTGAGGGTGAGCTGGCTGCCGGTCACCCCGCTGAAGCGGGTCCTTCCGGGTGTGTCAACGGCCGCCGCACTCCAAGAGCTGGCCTGGGCCGTCGGTCGTCCCGGGAGTACCTGGGCCTGTCCAGGGCCCTGCTCGGCCTGGTGGCGGCGCTCGGGGCGGACGCGCCCGGGGTGAACGCGGACGTCACCGTGATAGCCAACCACCAGCAGCGGCTCGGCGCTGGGGTCGTCATCGAGTCCAACGTGTTTACCTAGCCATCCTGCTGGGACTGGGCCGTCGAGGGCCGTATCCGCCCGCACCGCAGGGTCGTGGTGCCGAGCAGGGTGCGGTGCCCGAGGAGGAACCGGAACTAGACGCGGCGATCCGGCCGCAGCGGGCACAACGGCAAGACGCCGCCGTCTTGCTGGCCGCCCGCGGCCGCGGCGCCGCGGCCCCGAGCACCGCCCTGAACAGCGACGTGGGTCATAGCCGCCCACCTCCTCTTCGCCCCGTCCCTGCTCGCGTCGGCCTACACGCGGCCCCCCAGCCGCAGATGGCGATCGTGACGGGGCTAACAGCGGCCGTCGCGTTCGCTGCCTCGCCGGTGCCGGCCCGGGTCGGCGAGCACGATGATGCGCAGGGGCATGGCCGGTGGCTCGCCCTGCTCGTCCGCAGCGTTGACACTTGCGGGAGGCTACCCAGGCCAGCCGCTGGCGACGGCCATCGTCAGGCTGCCGCGTGCTCACGCAGGTAGCGGACCAAGCCGATCACGTCTTCGGGGACGAGCCGGCCGATGGCGCCGCTGGAGTACACGCTGACCACGACCTGGCCGGCCGGGCCGAGGACGAACCCAGTGGACTGCAGGAAGCCCCGGCCAGGATCGACGAACGCGCCGGTGAGCCCGGCGATGGCGCGGGCGTCGGCGCTGTGCCCGACGGGGAAGGTCAGGCCGTGCTTGGCGATCAGCCCGGCGGTGGTGGGCTCGTCGTCAATCGACAGCGCCGCGACCTTGGCCCCGGCGTCGGCGAGGCTGTCACCGGCACGCTGGAAGGCGCGCAGCTGCGCGTTGCAGTACGGGCACCACGCCCCGCGGAAGAACAGCACGACACCGAAGTCGCCGTCAAACACGTCCAGCAGGGTCAGGGCCGGGCCGCCGGGCGGGGTCAGGGGAATGGCCGGAAACGAGTCTCCGGGGCTCAGCAGCGGCATAACAGCTCTCCTTGATCGGCTCGCGGACGTGCGTCCGGCGGGTGCCGGACCATCGTGTGGTTAGCGCCGCCGCGGCAGACGGTCTTACCTCTCGCGCTACGCCGCTCCCAGGCATGGCACCTGCGCTCGCCCGCCGTACTGGGCCGCCCGGATACCACCGGCTCGCCGGATCCCGGAGCCTGACCTGGTCGGCAACCCGATGCGGCTGGCTCCGTCTTCCTCGCCAGGACGAGCACTGAGCGGCCAGTTGCGGCCAGGCTGGTCTTGACGCCGGTAAGCGCGGAGCGGACGAAGCGCCGGGGAGGGTTCCGGACGCCGGATCGGCGCTGGTCAGCCGCTGGCCTGGTCGAGGGCGTCGAGGATCTGCTGGGGTTCGCTGCGGCTGGTGTAGTCGGGGTGGACGTCGATCCACCGTACGGTGTGGCTAGCGTCGAGGATGACGGTGGCGGGCATCGGCAGCGCGACGGTGCCGTCAGCGTTGACGCTGGTCAGGTCTAGTCCCAGCTGAAGCTGAGCGGCTCGGGCCTCCGGGGACGGCTGGGTGAGGATGCCCAGCCGGCGGGCGATGACGTTGCCGGGGTCGGAGACCACCGTGAAGGCCAGGTTGTGCTTCTGCTGCATGCTCAGCGATCCGTCTGGCTTCTGCGGGCTGATCGCGACCAGCCGGACACCGCGTTCGGTGAGCTGCGGGAGCAGGTCCCCCTGGTAGGCGAACAGGGCGATGTTGCAGTACGGGCACCAGGCACCCCGGTAGAAGATCAGAACCGCCGTGCCGTCGCCCGTGACGGCGTACAGAGTGGTGGCTGCCGCCTGCGGGTCGAGCAGGCCGGTGTCGGGCAGGACGGTCCCGGCAGCAGCCACGCCGGCTGGCAGGCCGCCGGCAGCCAGTTCAGCCTGTTCACGGCTGAACGCAGCCGTGACCTTGTCTGGCGGCGTGGCTGCTCTCGTCGCCTGCATGGCGGCGACGCGGCCGGCGATGGTCGATAGACTGGTCATTCCCGGGCTCCCCTACGCTGACTGCGGGCCGTGCCCGGCCCGGCACGTGCGCTTGACTGCGGGCCGTGGCCTTGGCTTCCCGGCCCGGCACCCTATACGGTGAGCGCCGGTTCAGATCGGCGTCTTACCTGTGCGCCGGGAGATGGCCGATCACTCCGGCGTCGCCTGAGCTGCTAGGAGCAGTCCTTGATAGTCCTCGGCGCACGGGCCGCAGCTGAGCAGGTGCGCGGCGACACCGGGGTAGCGGCGGGCTGCCTCGGTACCGGATGCGTCGTCGAGGACGAGCTCTACGTAGACGTGCAGGATGTGGGGCATCGGGCTCACGGTCAACGTGTACCGCCCCGGCGGAGTCGACGCCGCCATGCAGGCCTGGATCCGCGACCAGAACCCCGAGCAGGTCGTCACCGCCCTGCACCAGCAGTTCGTGCACAGCTACCAGCACGGCGCGCTCCTGGCCCCCAGCCAGTCAGCCGCCTCCCCGCTGAGGCCTGCCAAGTCAAGACAGCGGCCAGATCTGGAACGCCAGCGACTCGCCCGTCGAACGTTGGCGGGATTTATCGCCCGAGTACAACGGCTTGATCAGTCAGGCACATGAAGTGGACTTGCGCCAGTTCGCCGACCGGTACCAGCAGCATCAACTGTGCGCTGACGGGCGTCAGGAGAATGCGGCGGCGTGGTCGGCGGCGAACTCCTGGAAAGAGCGGGCCGGGCGACCGAGGAGTGACGGGACATCATCGGTGACCCACTCGGCATCGCCTTCGGCGGTCAGGCTGAATGCCTGGGCATTCATCTCCGCGATCGCCGCCGGGACGCCCGCGCGGATCATAGCGTCCCTGTTCTCCTCGAAGGTGAGCTCGCGGTAGGTAATGGCCCGGCCGAGCAGGCTGGATAGCACGGCGGCCACGTCGTAGTTGGAGATCAGTCCGGGCCCGGTGAGCCAGTAGGTCTGGCCGGCCTGCGCGGCGGGGGAGATGGCGATCTCGGCGGCTACCGCGGCGACGTCGCGGGCGTCGACCATCCCGGTGCGGCCTTTGCCGGCCGCGGAACCGAAGCTGCTCGTTGCGGTGATCGCCGGGGCCAGCATCAGGACGTTCTGCATATAGGCATTGGACCGCAAGAGTGTGTGCGGGATTGCGGAGGCGGCCAGGCCCGCCTCGATCTCGGCCTGCCAGCGCCGCCGGGCGATGGGCGAGTCTGCCGAGGCCTTACTGGTCGCCTTGATGACGTGCCCGGCCCCAGCGCGGGCGGCGCTGCGGATGACATTCAGCTCCTGAGCGGGCATGGCCGGGCTGACCAGCACCACGGTCTGGACGCCCTGTCATCGCCTCGTCGAGGCTCGCGGGCACGTCCAGGTCGCCGACGGCGACCTCCGCGCCCGCCTCAGCCAGGACCTTCGCCTTCGCCGCGTCGCGCACCAGCACCCGGACGGGCACGTCCCGCTGCCTGAGCAGGCGGACCGTCTCGGAGCCGACCTTCCCGGCTGTGGTCACAAGGATCACTGTAAGCCGCCCTCTGCTCGCTTGAATGGGTTACACAACCCATTCTGACAGGCTGCAGACTGGGTTGTCAAACTCAGAAAATGGTAGAGTGACACATGAGCCAGTGACGCACGTGACCAGCCAAGGCTGACTCCTAAAGGGGAGCGCACCCGGACCCGGATCGTTGAGGCGGCCGCCCGGCTGATCCACGAGCGAAGTGTCGCGGGCACCACGCTGGAAGACGTCAAGGCCGCGGCAGAGGTCAGCGGATCGCAGCTGTACCACTACTTCCCGGACAAGGACAACCTCGTGCAGGCGGTCATCGACCACCAGGCCCACACCATCACCGACAACCAGCGGCAAGCCGACCTCGGCAGCCGCCGAAGGACTCCGGACCTGGCGCGACACGATAATCGCCCAGGCCAAGAGCAGCAACGGCAAGGGCGGCTGCCCGCTCGGCTCGCTCGCCGCGCAGCTCGCCGAGACCGACCCGCGCGCACGCGCCCAGATCGCCGCTGGATTCGGCCAGTGGTCAGCCGCCATCAGCGACGGCCTGCAAAGGCTCCAGGCCGCCAGGCGCCTCCCAGCCGGCATCGATGCGGACGACTACGCCATCACTCTGCTCGCCGCGCTCCAGGGTGGCCTCCTGCTCGCCCAGGTCGAGCAGGACATCCGTCCTCTCCAGACCGCGGTCGACACCCTCCTCGCTCTTTGGAGCACGCCACCGCCGAACTGACCGCAGCCTCCGACGTTGGCGGGCTCGACGACCTGTCATCGGCAGCCGCGCTGGCCCGGCTGCTCGAGGCCGACTGGCAGCTGGCCGCCCGCTACTGGTTCTTCTGGCGCCTCCCCGCGGTCAGCCCGGAGCAGGACGCTACCCGCCACGCCGCGGCCAGGTCAGCGGCGACATCGACGCCACCCTGCCGCCCGCCTGGCTACTGACCGCCGGCCTCGCGCTGGGCCGGGCCGCCGATGAAGCGGTCAAGGCCGGACCGATGACCATCGAGGAAGCCGCGTAGGCGATCGACCGCACCTTCCTCCTCCTGCTGGGCGCGGCGGATCCTGCCGTGCCCGGGCCGTTAGCCGACCGTCCGGCCGGAAACGCCGCGAAACGCCGGGCGTCCCTCCGGCAGGGCCGCGAGCCACGGCCCGTTCTGAAAAAGAATTCCTCCGAACGATTCGTGGTTCGTGCATCACTTATGGTGGCTGGTTTCCTAGCCGAAGGGGCGCTGATCGGCCAGGTCAGCAGCCAGCTCGTGCAGCTGCTGTCGCTGCGGTCGTGGATCTTCCAGTACGGCGTCGCCGGGCTCGGCCGGCCCGCCCGGCTGCAGCGCGACGGTTCGGTCACCTTCGGGCAACTGCGCTGGGCAGCGGACGGCGAGGGCCTCCCGGCGGAGGGCGACGTGGAGTTGCTGGTGGAAAGCGGCGGCAGCTTCCAGGGTGGGTTCTCACTGGACCGCAGCACGCGTGATCTGCGACCGACCGTCCATAGGTGCGCGCTATCGACGGCGATTGTTACACGGTTGGCTGTCCGGCCTGCGGGCACCGATGTGCGCCCTGCTGCGATCAGGAGTGTCGGTGCTGGAGGATGGCCGCGCCTACGGTGGCGGTCGTCCCGACGGCGGCGACGGAAGCCAGGAAGATGTACTGGGTGAGGGTGGCGAAAATCTGGTCTGGCACCCCGAGGGCGATCGCCGAGGGCAATCGCCACGCCGCTTGCTGTGGCGGCTAGGGTCCACCGGGCGGTGAGCAGCGCGCTGAGCGGCCCAATGATCAGCAGGCCAATCAGGATCAGGTGCGGGCCGCTGGCGGTGTCGCAGGCCGCTATTACAGCGTATGAGATGAGGCTGAGGCGCCATAGGCGGCCGATGCTCCATCCGGGCAGCAACGACTGCTGCTGCCACAGGCCGTCCGGGTCTGGGCCGTGGCCAGGTGAGCAGCACCGCACCGGCTGCAGTAATCACGGCGGCGGGGATGACGGCCGTGGCCGGGCGGACGCTTCCTTGGTCCACGGTGATGATCAGGGCGGTCACGAAGGCCAGGTATCCCGCGATGATCGCCGCGCCTGATAGGCGGCCCAGGCCGCGTCCGCGGAATGCCAGGGCGAGCGCGAGCACGGTCAGGCCTGCGTACCACGCGGCTACCAGGGTGCCCTGCCCGGAACGCGGCCCGAGCCCGGCCAGGCACGCCGGGATCAGCAGCCCGGCCACCACGTTGATCGCATTGCTGTTCAGCGCGGTACTGAGCACCGCGGCGCCGCGGCCCCGCCGGGCCAGGTAGACCGCCGTTACCGCGTTTGGCAGGCTGGTCACCACGGCTAGGACCAGGCCGCCGGTGATGATGTCCGCGATCGCGTACCGGCGGCCCAGGGTCGTGGCGGCCACCTCCATCACCGTGCTCGCGCCGATCACCACGAGCAGCGCCGCGGCCGCGGCGATCGCGTCCCGCCAGCCGCCCCGGCGGGGCCTGATCGCCGCCAGCAGCTCGGTCTCCTCCTCGTGGACCGCTGCCACCAGCCACTGGACCCACCTGCCGGGCAGCCGCAGGCGCTCCATCCGCGCCCGGCGCATGCCCAGGACCGCCACATACGGCACCAGTACCACCATGGTCAGGGCGAGCCCGGCCGCCGGGCCCACCACCGTCCCGACCGTGAGCAGGCACACCGCCGCGATCCACACCGCGGGTATCCCGGCCAGGACCACGACCCGGCGGTGGAAGCCGATCCACCCGGCCACCACCGCGGCCAGCCCGAGCAGCGCGGCCAGGTTGAACACGTTAGACCCGATCACGACCCCCGCGCCGACGCTCGCCTGGCCGCGGGACAGTGCGGTCACCGCGGAGGTGATCTCCGGGGCGTCAGCGGCCAGCGCGGCAACCAATCCCAGCCAGGCCTCGGAGAAACCAGCTCGCTCACCGAGCCGCTCGAGCCGGGTGACCAGCAGCCAGCTCGCGGCCAGGCTCACCACCACCCCCGCGCAGAACACGCCGATTCCCAGCATTCAGACATCCTCCGGCATGGCTTTCTCAGCCGGAACGGGACCGGCGTGATTCCCCGCCTGCCCGCACAGGCCCCCCGCAGGCAGCGGCTCGGGTCAGCGCTGCCCGGCAGGATGGGCACTGGCCAGCGCGGCACCGACCTGATCGGCGAACGCGACCGCCAGCAGCCGCTGCTCCAGTCCAGGTCGCGCACCAGGCACCGGAGTCATCAAGAACCGGCCCTGGAAGACACCGCCGCCTTCGGCCAGCAGCTTGCGGCGGGGTTCACTTGGCAGGCGTTTAGCCCGCTGGCCAGCTAGTTGGCCTGGTATTGCCAGATGACGTAACTGCCCTGGCCGATCGGGGGGATCTCCATGCCGTAGGGGACGACCTGGATGACATGGTAGTGGTGATTGCGGCGCAGGTCGGCGGCAATCTGGCGGTCCAGGCCGGTGGTGTCGGTGAAGTTCAGGGCGACCAGGGAGAAATAGCCCTCGGCGATGTAGTTGGCGTAGACAGGCGCGTTGCCGGGGCTGGTCACGCTGGCGGCGGCGGCCGGGCCGCCGGTGTAGGTATCAACAGCCAGGGTGATGTTGCGGGTGCTGGACCACCGCTGCCACTGGGCGCCGGCGGGCAGATAGTACTCGGCGACGGAGGGATCCTCGACCAGGAGGGGTCCGGTGCTGTGGGCAGCCAGCGGGCCGAAGATCGCGATGAAGTCGGACGTGTTCGGCCAGCTGGCGGAGAAGGCCCGGGACTGGGTGAGGCCGAGCGCGGCCGGGAAGACCAGCGCGATCACGCACGCCCCACAGCTCACGGTGCGGCCCCGGCCGGCCGGGGCGGCTGCGATGAACCGGTCGACCGCATACCCGGCGGCGATGGCGGCGAACCAGGCGCCCAGGCCGACGTGATGATCCAGCGAGGCCTCGGTATGCAGATGCGCCTGCTCCACCGGCCCGAGCACCAAGGCGGCGGACAAGAACGCGAGCAGCGCCGTCTGTGCGGCGCCGCGCCGGCTGGCGCAGCTGATGACGACACCGGATACGGCCAGGACCAGCAGCAGGCCGGCCCAGGACCAGGACTGGCCGAGCACCTGCAGCGGAGAGGCCGAGCCAGGGACCCGGGTCAGCATCGTCCGCTGAAAACCAGCTAGGTAGCTGCTCCCGCCGGCCCACAGTCCGGCGGCCAGCAGCGCGGCCGTGGCGGCCAGCACGGTCCCGGCGCGCCGGGCCGCGACCAAGCCGCGGGCGGTCCAAGGTGCGGTAAGCAGGGCAAGCGCGGCGATGAGCGGGTCGAAAAGCAAAGAGGTGTAGGCCGTGGCGTTCGCCAGCGCCAGGACGGCCCCCGCCGCGACCATCCACCCCGTCGCCGGTGCCCGGGCCCCGGCGCGGATTACGCACCAGCCCGCCAGGGCGACCAGGAACACCGACATCGCGTCGTAGGTGGCGAACGCCCCCAGGTGCAAGGTCGTGCCGAGCAGGGCGAACAATGCGGCCGCGAAGAACGCGGCCCACCGGCCGAACAGCCGGGCCGCAGCACCCCAGAGCAGGACAGTGGCACCGAGCATGAACACCAGGGACAGAACCCGGGCACCGGCTAGCCCGCCGATGCTGTCCGCCGCTCCGCCGATCGGCGGGTAAAGGACCGGCGCGCCAGAAAGATACTTCGGGAACGGCGGAATCGGCACACCGTGCAGCCAGTGCGCCCATTCCAGGTGCCCGGCATGCAGGTACAGGGCCTCACTTTGGGATGCGGTGTCGGCCCCGAGCAGCCGCAGCGACAATCCCGCCTGAACCGCCAGCACAACCAGCAGCGGCCACGCGCCGGGCACACCCCGTCTGCGGGCACCACCCTCACCCGCCAGGGCCATCGGCATTACAGGCACCGGCGTGACGGCCGCCGACGCCGGGGACCTCACGGTGCGCCCCCGGTCCGCTGCCCCTTCCGGGAACCAGCCGGACCGCGAGGCGGCAGCTGCATGCCCGGCACGCGCGAACAGGCGCCGCCAGGGGGTTGATGGCGTGGAGGCCGTGAATGAGCCCAACGACCTGGTGAGTGTCATGGCTGGTCCCCCCAGCTTCTGGTGTGCTGACGCGCTAAAACAAATGCCGACCAGGCTTCCCGGCTCACCTGCCCAGGAGACTAGTCCGCATTACAGCGCCCTGTCCGTGACATGCAGAATCGGGCGAGAGTTTCCATATGCGGCCCAGAGCGCGGCCTGGAAGTCCCCACCCGAGTTGGTTCCTTATGTTGTCCCGCCGGCCGCCGCGGCCGGCGGGACCACCGGCGCTTCGTGGGCCATGGCGGCCCGCTCGGCCGCGTTGCCCGAGATCCATTTGAGCAGGAACGGAAGCAGGATCGCGGGGAACACCAGCGGCACGAGCAGCATCTGGAGCCAGGTCCCACAGCGTGTTCCCGGAATAGCCAGTCCACGTCCAGTGCAGGGCGTAACCGCCGATGACGGTAACGATCCATCCGGCCACCAGGGCGATGACCATGCCTCTCTCGTACGGGCGCAGCAAGCGGCCCTGGTACCGGATGCCCCTGCCGGTCAGTGCCGCCGTACTAGCCAGCGCCGCCGGCAGTACGAGCAGTTCGATCCAATTCCACAGCTTCTGGCTGTTGAAGCCGGTCCAGTTGATCGGAACCAGGTAGCCGGCGATCACAAATATGGTGAAGGCCACGATGAATGCGCCGTAGATGAGTCGCCTGCCCGCACCGATGTATTCCCGGTCCAGGATCCACAGCGGGATAGTGCCGAGGATGACCGGTAGCAGCAGCAGGTTGAGCCAATCCCACACTTGACCGTTCGCCTCAAAACCGGTCCACTTCCATGGCCCGGCGTAGCCTCCGACGAGTGCGACGAGCCCGGCCACGACGAGAATGTAAGTGGCGTCTCTGCGCACTGTCTCGTTGTCTGCGAGCTTGTGTAGCCTGCCGGCCGGTTCTGCGGCCTCGGCGGCGTGCTCCGCGACCGCGTCCGCGGACGGCGCCCAGGACAGGTCGGCCGCGGCGAGCTTGTCCGCTAGCGCGCTGCGCATCAGCACCCTTGCCTGGCCCGCGATGTCGGCATCGGTAATGGCGCCGGCTGTGGCGCCGGGATGATCAGGTTCCGCCGTTCTGCCCAACTCGACGAGGGCACTCAGGCCAAGGACCTCATCCGGCTCGATGGTAAGCGTCAAGACAGCCATATGGCAGTCCTCCCCTCGCTCTTCCGCCGACGGTCTGCGCCCCGCCCGGCTGGCCGGACAGCGCCGTCACAGCCCGTGCACGAAGTCGGCCGCTCTGATCAGCAATACGCCGGGAGTGAATTTCAGCTTGAGCTTCAATGCCTTCAAGCCCGGTTCGGCCGCGGCGGGAATTATGCCCGCGCCTTCCAGGGCCGCGATGGTGACCAGCGCCGTCTGCTTGAAGGTGTTCGCGAATAGCTTCGAGTGTTTCTCCCGGGCAAGGGACTGGCACGATACCTGGCATGTGGCCAGCCCGCACTGCACGTCGAGTGACTGGCGGCTCCTCACCGCCAGGAAAGCCTCGTCCGGCAGACCGTTTTAGACGATCCGTCACGTTGTTGCCCACCGGAGCCGCCTCGATGGTTTCGATGAAGACCACTTCCGCAATCTGGCCAGGCGAAAGCTTACAGAACACCATCGTGTCCTCCCCTTATGGGTTTCGATGTAATCCCGGGACGGATAAATCGAAGTGAGCCTGGGGTGGACATATAGAACGTAACGCGGCTGTGCGTCCGGGTCAATCGGCGACGACCTCGATGTGGGAATTGCTGGACGCCTACACCGCCCGCGCTGCCAGCAGCCGCTGTATCCACTGGCGCACCGCCTCGATGTGGGTGCGATCGGTTGGCGGAACGTCCTGCAGTCGCTATCCCCAATACCCGAACCGACGGCAGCGCAGGAGGCCGGCGATCTCGCCAGCGACGAAACCGCCATCCGGGCAAATCCAGGACCTGCCGCAGATGACGCGAGCTGATCATATGCATCGAGCGGCGGACGCCGGCTCCGGGGGTGCCTAGCCCTGACAGTTGACGCGCATCACCAGCCGGTCCGTGTAAAGTCGCAGCGTTGACAGCACCGTCAGCTTGTCCCGCATGTACTCCAGGCACTCGAGCAGCACCACGCAATCGACGTGACTGGGCGGATAGGCGCACTCGGCGTCTCCCACGCGGCCATCCCGAAGTCCGCCCGAGGGTCGCGCTCTTTTGACCCTGCCCGATGCGCTCTCATGGTTGATATGCCTGTGATCGTGAGGCACCAGGATCGAGGCGCGCTGCGCCTCGATCACAGGCATGATCAGGCATTATGCCGAGCCCGAAGGACGATGTGATCTTCGATCACCCGCAAAATGCCACGATGGGTTCTTCGGGCCGACATGACCGCACCCTTCCGTCGTGCGGAAGCTGTCATCGCTATGGTCATTGCGAACGCCTTATGGGACCCGTGGCGTGCCCTGGGCTTGTGGCGGTGGCGGTGCTGATGCCGGCGATGCTGGTAGCTCGAGGCCATTCCTCGTCTGGGGGGCCGCGACCCCGCGGCTAGCCAGGCGGTACCTCTGCAGCAGGCTTTGCGGTAGGGTCGGCAGCCAGGTGATGCTCCAGGCCCGCGCGTCAAGGCTCGCCGTGTGCCATATATCTTGCTCGATTCCGCTGGCGGCCCTCCTGGCAGCCGCTCGCAAGCTACCCCCAGTGACACCCAGCGCGGCGGCCACTGTCACTAGACTCGTCCACACCTTGGCCGTCCCGCTGGTATTGGCGATCGCCAAATAGAGCAACCCTCCGGTGGCAGCGGCCAGGACCACCGCGACCGGCCAGAATCGCCGGAAGGCCGTTAGCATCAGTATCCGGGTGGTCCGCAGTATGGACTGTCCGGCATGGATCCACGCGTCCAGGCTGATGGGGCCGGCCATATCCGCTTGGCCCGCGAGCTGGGCATGCCAGGCCCCGGCCTGAGTGCGCAAGGCAGCTATCACCGACCGGTGTGCGGTTGGCCACGTATCCCTGATCGTGGATGAATTGATGTCAGCCCAGTCCTGCCAGTTCTGCAGAGACCGGCTCACGGTGGCGGCCGGGAGTGCCAGGAGCGCGTCGCCCGCTTGGGCCAGCCAGGTCTGCAAAGTGGCCAGCCGGTACCGATTGAACTCCTGCAGGAAGAAGTCCGGGCCCGTCTCCGTGTTCGGCAGCCAGCACGTGTCACTCAGCGCCCGGCCCAGCTGATAGGCATTGAGCTGCCGCAGATCACCGGCAAGCTGCTTGAGAAGCTCCAAGTGCAGCGCGGTAACCGCGGCCGTAAAACCCTCGTGTTCCGAGGATTTCCAGGCGGTCGTGATGTCGGCGATTGACAGGCTCGGGTAGGGGCTGAGCAGGTTTCCCAGCTCCAGGAAAGCCAGCTCCATCTGGTGGTCCGCGTCAAGCTCAGCGACTGTGGGCAGGTGAGCTGCGGTTCCGCCCCCTCGCCGGTGCTGAAGCGGGCCAAATAGCTGCGCCATCAACCATCCCAGCGAGAACATGGAACCTGCTGGCGGAGCCGTGGCGCTGACCGGCAACTGTGAACCCTGGTTTGCCATCGCAGTTCCTATCACCCGTAGCCGCTGACCGGGTAGGGCCGGAGGAGATGGGTCCATTGTCGCGTGTCCATGTCCTACCGGGGAGGTCAAGCGCCTCCACAGTTGCAGCCGAGCCGCTGTGCGTGCATCAGACGGATATCGCGGGCCGGACGACCCGTGAGTTGTGACCGTTTTGTCACGAAGCGCCAGCGCCTGGACAACAGCAACTGCGAACGAGAAGTTGAAGCGGCTTTTAACCTACGGCCAACGGACGAGAACACCCTCGTGATGCGCAGATCGCTGGGTAAAGGGCGGCCGGTCAGGACTGCGGGAGGCCGCTCACCGCTGCTCGGTACCAGGCTGATCCGGTCCTGGAGGAGAGCCGAGGGCGAAGGCCGCTGTGACGGTCGTCCCGGCCGGGCCATGATCGATGCTGAACTGGTCCGCCACTTGGTCTACCAGCCATAGGCCATGGCCGTGCTCACGGCGCCACGGTGCCGTCCCGGCAGGCTGCTGATCCCTGAGCCGGGCCGGGCCGTCATCACTGACCTGGCAGTACAGGAACGCGCCGTCGGCCCGCAATCGCAGCCGCCCGCAGCCTGCGCCGTGCCGGACCGCGTTGGCGGCCAGCTCGCGAAGGTGCCCCGTAAGCCTCATGGTGGCAAGCCAGATCACGGAGGCGGCATCTGCGTCCGCCTGGACCGCGAAGGCGATCAGGTAGTTAAGAGGAAGCCAGCCATACCCGCCCGCTCCCCACCCCCGTCCCCACGTGTTGCGGATGAGCAGACGCTTACTCGTCCCGTCGCCGTTTGCGGCCGCGTCACTCGTGCCTGCGGGCCGCGTTCCGCGCCGACCTGCGGTACTGGCACACCGCGATCGTCGTGCTCGGCCCGGACGCCCCGCACCACGACCAGCTGCGGTACGCCCTCAACCAGCTCGCCGGACACCCGGCGCGGCAGGTGGCGGGAGTTCTTCTCTGGGACGTCCGGGCACTGTCTGGCTAAGAAGTCCCACCACCGCACCTCTCGCCCGCACTGTAAGCCGAGAACGAGCCTGAGGGCGCGCCTGCCAGCGATCCGCCCTGCCGCTCGACTTATCGGACCCGGCTGCTGGCTTAACGGCCAAAACGCAACCCGCAGGAACCAGCAGTGAGCTGGCGGGAGCGCCGGGGCATCGGATGCAGCCGCGAAGCTGACCGCTGGTGCGCTGGTGCCTCAGTGCTTTCCAGGCGGGTCCGCTCGCGAGCCCGACCCGTGGCGTGCGACCGGATCCGGGTCACTGGCCGAGCTCGCGCACAAGTCGGCGACGATCTGCCCAGCCAACCGCCGCGCGGCATCAATCGCATGGGGCCGGGGCACCGGACGATCGCATGGGACTGCTGCCAAGCGGTTCCGTTCCGCGGCGCCTTCTTCTCCTTCTCTTTTCCTTCCTCCCTCATCTCTATGTCCTGTTATGACCGCTTGTTGATCCACCGCCGCGCTCTGGTGCCGTGCGGCGTGCGACGGGGGTTCGCGGCGCAGGCGGCGTTCAGCACGGCCTGGCGTTTGTCCTGGATCGCGGCCGCGGTGCCGATATGCACCGAGTACGGGGTATGCAGCCCTATCCCGGAATGCCGGTGCTCGTGGTTGTAATAGGTGAACACGCCGCAGAACGCGCGGGCGTCCTGCAGGGACCCGAACGTGCCGGGGAACGCCGGGCAGTACTTCAGCGTCTTGAACTGCGCCTCACTGTACGGGTTATCGTTGCTGACCTTCGGCCGGGAATGCGATTGAGGATCGCCAGGTCGACAGCAGGCCGAGACCGGCTTGGACGTCATCGAGGTCCCCCGGTCCGCGTGAATGGCCAGGGCGCGGTGCCGCCGTTCTCAGGCGCGCCTCGCATGAAGTCTTTCGCCAGCTCGCCCAGCTCCGTGGCGTGCATCCTCGAAATGACAGCGCAGCGGGAGAAAATATCGAGCATCACGTACAGGTGGTAATACACCCCGCGCCCGGGCCCGGCAGCTTGGTGATGTCCCAGGACCACACCTCGTCCGGCCCGGTGGCCATCAGCTCCGGTTTCGTGCGGGCCGGGTGGGCGGCCTGCGCGCGGCGCTCACGGACCTGCCCCGCTTGCGGAGCAGCCGGTACATCGTGGAGACCGAGGCCAGGTAGGTGCCCTCATCGATGAGCAGGGCCCAGACCTGGCGCGGGGCCTTGTCGGCGAACCGCGGGCTATCCAGGATGGCAAGCAGCTCGCCGCGCTCGCCGGCGGACAGCGCGTTCGGCGCCGCACGGCCGCCGCTCCCGGCACCCGGACCGCGTGCCCGTGCGCCTGCGGTAAACGGTGGCACGCGATTTACCGGTGAGCTCGCATGCCTTTTTCACGCCGGTCACCGGTTCCAGCAGATCGAAGGTGTCTCTCACTTACCCGGCGGACGGCTTCGGTGAATCCGCGCTCTCGGAGAGCATCTCCAAAAGCGCAAGGATATGCAGGTGATCCCGGGCGGGATGTGGGAGGCTGCTGGGGGGCAGTGACCGGCCGGGGGGACGGGGATTATCTGCATGTCGGTTTGGGTGCCGTCGGTGGAGCGGCGGCGGCTCGGGGAGAACGGGTTCGAGGTCCGGCTCGGGTATGAGCTGGCCGATGATTACCTGCGGTTCGTGGCAGCGCGGTGCCGCCCGAACACGGTGCTCGCGACCGCGTTCGACCTGAAGGTGTTCTTCACCGGGGTCGCGAAAGACCCGGTTGCCGTGACGGTGACGGACGTGCTGGAGTTCATCAGTGAGCAGCGCCGCCCGCGGCGGGGCGGGAACGTGGTCCGCCTCGATGACGGCGAGGCCGGCCTCTCGGCGCGCACGATCCGCGGCGGCTGTCGAGCCTGTCGGGTTTCTACGGCTACCTGTCGGCTCGCGGGCTGGTGCAGGCCAGCCCGGTGCCGTCGGGGCCGCTGTCACGCAGCCCGAAGGACCGTGGGCGGGGCGGGCGGGCGCCGCTGATCCGCACGCCGAGGACGCTGCCGCAGGTGCTGAACCCGGCCGAGGTCACCGGGCTGCTGGCGGCACTGCGGACCAGCCGCGACACCGCGATGGTGCACGCGATGCTGTTCGGCGGGCTGCGCCGCTGCGAGGTCCTCGGGCTGCGGCTCGCCGACGTGCACCTGGCCGACCGGCGGCTGTTCGTCGCCGACGGCAAGGGCGGCCATCAGCGGATTATCCCGGTCTCCGGGCAGTTCTTCACCGCGCTGGCCGGCTATCTCGACCGCGAACGGCCCCGCGACTCGTCGACGGACCGCGTGTTCGTCGTGCTCAAGGGCCCGAACCGCGGGCAGCCCCTGTCGGCGGCGGGGGCCGATGAGATCCTGAGCGGTGCCCGTGCCCGCGCCGGGATCGCGCACCTGACCTGTCACATGCTGCGTCATACCTGCCTGACCCGGCTGCGTGAGGCGGGCATGGCGCTGGAGGCGGTGCAGGCCCAGGCCGGGCACCGGTCGATCGAGTCCACCAGGATCTACCTGCACCTGGCCGACTCCTGGCTCGCGGACGAGTATGCCCGTGCCGTCGAGGCCATCGACCGCGACACCGCCCCGGCCACGGTCAGGAGCGCGCGGTGAGGCCGGCAGCCGTTCAGGCGGCGGTTCCGCCATCCCGCCGGAACAGCTGTTCACCTGCGAAGACGACGCCGCAGGAGATTATATCGCCGATGGCGCGACGGCCCTGGCGCGACGGCAGCGCGCTAACTCGGCCGCCCGGTTCCGCGCCGCTTTCGGCGGGCTGGGCGGCTGGGCGGCAGCGCCGCTGCGCACGCGGCTGTCCGCTGCCGCGGACGTGCGCGCGGTCGCCGCCTGCCTCGCGCTGGGGACCGCCGCCCGCGTGGACCCGGCCTATATCGCGCAGGCGAACGTATCGTGGGGCTACTGGCTCGCGTGCCTGGACCCGCAGATGTCCCTGCGGTTCACCGCTGCCGCGGCTGCCCTCGGCTGGGATGACAAAGAAACCGGGCGCCAGTGGTGCACCCTGGCCAAGCTGGCCGCGGTCGCCAGCCTGCCGCCCAGCTGCTGGACCGCCCGCAGTTCGAAGCAGCCCGCGAGGCACTCGCCGCCGCGATCACGGCGCATCGCGGCCGGCCTGCCGAACACGTTCACTACCCCGCTGCACGGCCTGTCCGCCACCCTCGCCGCCCTCGGGATCCTTGACAAGCCCGACCGCAAACGGGTTCCTGACCGCGGACAGCCCGGGCACTGGAAAACACTCGAGCAGCAGGTCCCGGTCATGACCGCGACCATGCGCCGCTACCTGGCGCAGCTGGGCATCAGCATGCGGCCCGGCAGCGTCGCCCTCATCGACACCACGCTGCGGCACCTGGCCAGCTACCTGACCGGGCACCACCCGGACGTGACCACGGTCGCGGTGATCGGGCGCACCCACATCGAGGGGTTCAAGACCTGGATGACCTCCCGCCCCGGCTACCGGGGCAGCAGCGGCCCAGCAAAGACCACCACCGGGATGCGGATCAGCCACCTGCGCGGCTTCTTCGACCGGATCACCGAATGGGGCTACGAGGACGCCCCCGCCCGCAGTCCCGTCTTCGCCGGGGACATGCCGATCCGTGACCGGCCGCTGCCCCGGTTCCTCGACGATGCCGACGCCGCGAAGCTGATGTCGGCCGCCCGCGACCTGCCGGACCTGTTCGACCGGGTCTGCGTCGAAGTCCTCGCCCGCACCGGGCTCCGCAAAGGCGAGTTCCTGCGCCTCGCCACCGAACGCGGTCGTGACCATCGGGAACCGGGAATGGCTCGCACGTCCCGGTCGGCAAGCTGCACACTGACCGGTATATCCCGCTCCATCCCAGAGTCAGGGACCTGCTCGGCCAGTGGCTCGAGCACCGCGGGCCCCGGCCCGGCCCGCTCCTGTTCACAGAGCAAGGCCGCCCCGTTCCGCAGACCCGCGTCGATGCCGCGGTGCGCCGCGCCGCAGCCGCAGCCGGGATCGGCCACACCACGCCTCACCAGCTCAGGCACACGCTAGCGACCCAGGCCATAAACCGAGGCATGAGCCTGGAAGCAATCGCCGCCCTGCTCGGCCACAAGACCATGTCCATGACCTTGACCTACGCCCGGATCTCCGACCGCACCGTCGCCGACGAGTATTTCAACGTCACCAGCCAGGTCGAGGCCCTCTACGATCCCGGCCAGCCGCTGCCCGCCTGCGCCGCCGGACCCAACATGGAGCGGCTGCACGAGGAGACCACCCGTCGGCTGCTCGGCAACGGATACTGCACCCGGCCCGCCGAACTCGGCTGCCGCTACGAGACGATCTGCGAGACCTGCAGCTTCTTCACCACCACCATCGAGTTCCGGGATCACATCCGAGCCCAGAACGACAACGCCGAGCTACTCGGGGACAAAGAGCGCAAGACCGCCTATCTCAAACTGCTCGACACACTGGACAACACCGGGACTTGACAAACATCACCCGCATAAGCAAACGCTTTTCCCATGATGTCCAGCGCAGCACGAGTCTGCTCCAGTTTCACCTCAGCCTTCGCCAGCCGCCTCCGCAGCCGCTCATTCTCCGCCTCTCCAGCCGGCGGCCCTTATCCTTCGCGAACGCAACGCTGACGATGTCAGCGACCCGGAATCCCGCGCCTTGCGCCAGTAGCTGATATGCGAGTCATACAGGCCCTCGCCGCGCAGCAGCGCGCCTTTCGCGCCCCCCTCGCCGCGTCGTATTTCTCGATCATCGCGAGTTTGTACACGCGGTGAAGTGCGCCGTTTCGCTACGACCGCGGCCGTCCCCCGCCCCCCCCCCCGGTGTCCTGCATGTCTGAGCTAGTCATGTCACTGTCTGCTGATCCCGTCTAGCCCTCAAGTCCACCAGTAACGGTTGCCCCTGTGTCTCACCTGATCCTGACACAGAGGCCTGCCAAGCGGTTGCGTCCACCATCGGGGTCCAGTTGCTAGGCACTTTGCGGAACGCGCAGAGTCGTTCTGTATCCGGGCCAGGTGGTCTCGCATATCGCGCTTTGTAATCGGCTGAGCTCACCGCTACCGAGAATGAGTTCGATCACGATCGCCGCCCCCGACGGCGAGTCTATGTACTCATGCAGCCGGACCACATGAGGATCATCCAGTGTGGGCAAGCACGGCCGCCTCACGTGGAGCATCTCCGCGAAGCGCGCATCAGCCAGCAAGTCTCGCCGCAGGTACTTGATCGCCGCCCAAAGGTGCCCGACGCATTGTGCCGCGCCAGCACTGCAGCACTGAAACCACCCGAGCCGAGGGCCTTCAGCTCGGTGTACCCGGAACGGTCTACTCGGCCGCGTTTGCCTGCTGGCCGCCGTTTCTGGGACGGGTCACCCTGCCGGTGACCACCGTGTCATCGCGTATCGGATGCGCCTCCTTTTGCGCTGCTGCACCGGGCCGTGGTTGGTGTGCGGCCGGCGGAGCTTGGTGAGCAGGCGCAGGGCCTGCCGCGGCGTGAGGTGGGGCAGGTAGGCGCGGCCGATCGCGGTGGCGATCGAGCCGAGCGCGGCCGGATCGGGGTATGTCAGGTAGAGCGGCTGGTAGGCCGGCTGGAACTTGGCCTTGAAATGCAGCAGCGACTGGAAGCCATACACCGGTTCCATGGCGTTGGCGATCATGTCGAGCAGGCGCTGCAGCGCGCACGGCTGCTCGCCGCGGTCCAGCCGGGCCAGCGGCGCGCCGGAGAGGCTGACGAAGCGCGCCCCTTCCTCCCGGAAGGTCAGCGCCGCCGTCGCGATCAGGAACTCCATCACGCCGCGGAATGTGCCTGGGTCGGTGTTCCTGCGCATGAAGTCGAGCGTCCAGCCGACCGGGCTGCCGCTGGCGTAGACGGGCATCCAGCTGGTGATGCCGTGGACCTTGCGGTCCGCGCCCACGGCGATGAGGCAGCGGATGTTCGGGTCGTTGAGCTCGTCTAGCCCGCCCAGTGTGAAGCCCATCTCGGGCAGGCCCTTGTCCGCCATCCATTTCTGAGAGATCCGGTGGATCTGGCCGCCGAGTTCAGGCGGCGCCTCCGGATAGCTCCACCACTCGGCGGTGATGCCTTCCTTGGCCGCCTTATTCAGGGCGGTCCGCACGTCCTGCCACTTCTTGCCGGCGAATTGCAGGCTTGCCAGCGGGAGCAGGGTGTCCTCGGCGATCTGTACCGACTTCCAGCCGAGCCGCTGCGTGACGGCGCGGGCTTGCGCGGTGACGCTGTACAGGCATGGCTGCAGGCCGCGGTGCTCGCAGAACCTGGCGAACTCCGTGATCGCGGAATCGAGGGCGGCCGGGTCGCCGTATGGCCCGCCCACGGTCACCGCGACCGCGGCGATGGCCCGGTAAGCGATGGCGGCTCGCCCGTCCGGGCTGAACCAGTACTGGTTTCCCGGCCAGGTCGACATGTAAGACAGCGTCGAGCCGCCGCGAGTGAGGATGGCGCGTGCCCGGTCCGCCGCGTCCGCGTCGCTATGGGTGCGAGTGTGCAGGAAGAACGCGGTGAGCGCGGCGAGGACCACGATCCAGAACAGCAGGAAGACCCACACGGATAGCAGCCTCCCGGCCAGGTCCGCCGGGAGGAAGACGGTTGCCGGACAGCCTGCCTGCCAGGAACCGCATCGGCAGATCCTGGGCCAGCGCGCCGAACTCCGGGCGCGGGCTGAAGTGGTCCCGCAGCAGGTAACCGAGCAGCAGGAACGCGGCGCAGCTCACGCCCAGCGCGGTGGTCAAGGTGGCCGTCAGCTTCCGGGCCGCCCGGCGGCCGGCGGTCTGGTCGAAGCGGCGGCGGGTGACCAGCAGCACTATCAGCGTCACGACCGGCAGGAGCATCGCCTCCCCGGCCAGCAGAATCGCCCGGGCCCCGGCATCGGGCCCGGCCACGTGCACGCCGAGGCCGGAGCTGGCCGCATGGGTAACCCAGATGCCGGCGGCGAGCACGGTCAGGTTGATGACCACCGCGAGCCACCAGGCCAGGCGGCGCCCGCGGCGCAGCCCGTCAGCGCTCAGCAGCAGGAGCAGCGCCGGGGCGGCCTGCACAAGGACGCCCGGCCACTGGGCGTAGAGCTGCTGCTCGCGCAGGCCGCGGCAGGCGACGGCCAGCCCGGCGTGGGGGCAGATGGCCGCGAGATGATGCGGATCAGGCCCGGGGGCGGCGAACAGGAAGGAGAACAGCGACATCGGGCCGTCCGCGTTGGCGACCAGCGCGGCCAGCATGCCGCCGAGCGCCGGCACCGCCACCAGCATGCCGACCCGCACCCGTACCTCGTGCTGCGGACGCGCGCAGTCCCGCCCATGGCCGGGCGCGGCCGTACGTCAGCGCCATAATGACGAGACCACCCGCCGCGCCGCATGCCTGCGCGACCTGCTCCAGATGCCCGACGGTACAGCGCGCCGATCGTGACCGCGACGGTCAGCAGCAACCGCAGCCGCCGCCCCGACAGCGGGGTGAGCGTGCAGCTCAGCGCGAAACCGACGCCGAGCACGCCGGGCAGAGCGCCGACGGCCGTCGCGCCGGTCAGGGCGCCGAGCCACGGCTCGCGCGCCAGCCCGGCCAGCTTGATCAGCCCGGCGGCCAGCAGCAGGCCGGCGGCCTGGCTGACCAGCAGCGTGGTGAACGCGCGGGTGACACCCATCCGGTGCTCGGCCGGGGCGAGGATCAACAGGCCCAGCACGGTAACGGCCAGGTAGCTGCCCAGGCCGGACGCCCACAGCCCCGCGCTGAGCGGAGTCCACCAGTAGCCGTGCCCCAGTGACGGCAGGCCGGCGCCGACGTGGCCGGACAGCCAGCGTGGCGGCCCATGCGCGATGCTTCCGGTGACCAGCCCAGCGCCCCAGACCGCGGCCAGGTAGCAGATCGTCACCGGGGCATGCCGGACCTGCTGCCAGGCCAGCCCGGACAGCGATAGCCAGCGCCACAGCCGGTTGCGCAGGACCGGGCTGGCCGGCCGCTCCGGCAGGACCGGGGCGTTGTCCTGCCGCTCGGCTCCGATCCGGCCCGGGCGGTGCAGCACGGCGGTCATCAGGCACCCCCCGTGATGCCCAGCCGGCTGGCCAGCCACGCCACGTTGTGCTCCAGCCCGCCGCGCCAGACCCGCCAGTCATGCCCGCCGGGAAGGTCCATGAACGTCACTGTCATCCCGGCATGGCGCGCCGCGAGGTACATGATCCGCTGCTGCGGGGTATACACGCGGTCACTCGCGCCGCCCACGAAGACCCCGGCGTTGCGCGGAAACCGGGTGCGCGCTAGCACGACGATCGGGTCAACCCGGGCGAACGCGGCGGCGTCTCCCCGGAACGCCCTGCTGATCGTCAGCTGGCGGCTGCCCAGTGTCGGCTCGATCTGACCGGAGATGTCCACGAAGAACCGATACAGCCGCGGCGCCTGCGTGCTGAGCTGGATCGCGCAGGTGCCACCCTCGGAGAAGCCGCCGATCGCCCAGCCCTGTCCGGGCGGGCGGACCTGCAGGTGGCTGGTGATCCAGTTCGGCACGTCGACGGTCAGATACGTCTGCACCTCGCCCAGGCGTGAGTTCAGGCACAGCGGGTTGGCGAACTCACTGCCCAGGTCATCGGGCATAACGACGACCGGGGCGAGGCCGTCATGGCGCTTCGCGAAACCGTCCATCATCGCCTGGATCTGGCCGGAGTCGAGCCACGCACGCGGATCCCCCGGCTGCCCGGCGAGCAGCACCAGCACCGGAAGCTGAGGCCGGGGCCTGGCCAGGTAGGCGGGCGGCAGATAGATGTAGCCCGGCCGGGCCGCGAACCCGGACCTGACCCCGGGAATGGTCACCTGGTACACCGCACCGGTCTTCGGCATTCCGGGCGGCGGATGCCAGATGCTCTCCAGCGCCTGCCCCGGCTTGGCGACGACTTCGGTGACGTTCCCGATCCCGGTGAACACCGGCTCGGGGTCCAGCCAGGGCGCCAGGGCCACCCGCAGCGACGGATACGCCTGAAAGTAGCCGTTGACCTGGTTGGCGGCGGCGGCCAGCACCAGGACGCCCGCCGCGATCGCGGCGGCCCGCCGCGGCCAGGTCCGAACCAGCAGCTGCCGGGCGACCACCAGCACCATGCCGACCAGGGCCATCCAAGACCACAGCACGACAGGCAACGGCAGCGAGTCGGCAAACGGCCGCCAGACATTGTTGATCAGCCACGTCAGCAACGCGATGACCCCGCCGGCCGCCACCACGATAAGCGGCACGCAGATCGCCAGCCAGCGCACCGAGGCCGCCCCGTCGGCACTTCCCCCGCGTGCGCCGCGCCTCAGAGAGGCGTGCCTCGGCGCGTTGCGCCCGGCCACTAGCCAGGCCAATACCAGCAGCGCGCCGACCAGCAAGATGACCGGCAACGGCCCCGCGATCAGCGACCAATCAAGCGGATTCACTTCCCCATCACCCCCCGGCCGCAGGCACTCCCCGCAGGCGTATCCGAACCATCGGACGCCTGTACCGTCAGCCTGGCTCCGCGGAAATGGACCCGCCATCGACAGAAACCCTGACCGGGTGATCGCCGCGCCAGGCTAACGATCCGTAGCTATGCCGCTCACCCGACCCGGTTCCCTACCGTCCCATGTCAGCTGATCTTCCTTTTTCTTGCTAGGAGCGCACGAGGGCGCACTTGATACACGGGCTTGGGCTGCATCAGGCCGCGGCCCGGAGCGCTCCGCCGGGTTGTCTGGGTTTCCCATCGAGCCGTGCTCGGGGGCTGCGGGAGTCCCAGCGCGCAAGGACTCCCGCAGCACTGCCCAGCCCTAGAGATCACTGTCCTGGACGGGCCCCCGGATTGGCCATATGAGCTGAAGAACAATTGGGTGGCCTGGCTGACAGCCCTCCCCTGGCTAGTGCGCTGACCACAAACGTTCCCCGGTTGGCTGACAGGCTGGGTTTGTGCTCTCACACTCGATTTGTGATGGAGTCGAGTGGCGGGGGGCGGGATGGCGGAGCCGGTGCGGGCGCGGCGGCTGAGTGATCAGGAGGGGCAGCGGCTGCAGCAGATCGTGCGGCGGGGAAAGCATGGGTCGGTCCGGGTGCGCCGGGCGATGATCATCATGGCGTCGGCGTCGGGCACGCTGGTTCCGGCGATCGCCCGGCTGGTCGCCGCCGATGAGGACACGGTGCGGGACGTGATCCATCTGTTCAATCAGAAGGGCCTGGCCGCGCTGGACCCTCGGTGGGCGGGAGGCCGTCCCCGCCTGATCAGTGACGAGGCCATTGCGGTCATCGTCGCGGCGGCCAGGACCCGGCCGGAGAAGCTGGGCCAGCCGTTCACCCGGTGGAGCCTGCGCAAGCTCGCTGATTATTTAGCCGGCCAGGAGCGGCCGGTGGTGATCGGGCGGGAGCGGCTGCGGCAGATCCTGCATGCTCGGGGCATCAGCTTCCAGCGGACCCGGACCTGGAAGGAGTCCGCCGATCCGGACCGGGACGCCAAGCTGGACCGGATCGAGTATGTGACCAGCGCCTATCCGGACCGCTGTTTCGCCTTTGACCAGTTCGGGCCGCTGTCCATCCGGCCCTGCCACGGCACCTGCTGGGCGCTGCGCAAGCACCCGGTGAGGCTGCGTGCCACCTATCACCGCACGCACGGCATCCGGTATTTCCACGGCTGCTACGGCCTGGGCGATGACCAGCTATGGGGTGTAGTCCGCGAACGTAAAGGCGGGGACCATACCCTGGCCGCGCTCAAATCGATCCGGGCGGCCCGGCCGGGTGGCTACCGGCTGTTCGTGATCATGGACAACCTGTCCGCGAACAAGACCCCGGCGATCCGCCGCTGGGCACAGCGCGCCAACATCGAGCTGTGCTTCACCCCCACGAACGCGTCCTGGGCCAATCCAATCGAGGCGCACTTCGGTCCCTTGCGGACCTTCGCCATCAGCGGCTCGGACTACCCGAACCACACCATCCTGGCCAGGAAACTGCAGGACTACCTGCGCTGGCGTAATGCCCACGCCCGCCACCCCGACGTACTAGCCGCCCAGCGCCGTGAACGCGCCCGCATCCGCAGCGAACGCCAGCAACGCTGGGGCCGCCCGAAACCCAAAGCCGCATGACCAGACCGGCGAACGTTCGTGGTCAGCGCACTAGCCTCGATTTCCGATTGATCCGTTGAGGTATCACGTACGACCGCCTCAGCCCAGGCCGGCCGAGGCATATCCGAACCTGGTAAATGCCCGCATCGGCACCCTGCTGGGCGGACCATCTCGACTAGACCGCGGCAACCAGAATGGCCACTCGGCACGCGGGCAACGGCGCCGACACTCCGCCAAAAGCTGAGGGCACCCGTTTTTGGCCAGCACCGACATTCCGCCGTCCGATCTCGCGTCCCCGAGCCGCTGCGTATCAGCCCAACCCAGGCACAGCACGTGACCGGACTGCGAGCAGACCGCATAGGCCGGCTGTCGCCTGCCAGCAGCATGGGACCGCTCTGAGTGATTTTCTGCCACGAGCATGGGACCACCCGGTTGCCAGTTGTGGGACCTCCCGGCGTGTCGTGCTGGGGATCTTGATCGCTGGCCGCTACGGATGCCTTCAAGTCGATCGGCTTGGGGGTTCGGGGGATGGCGTTCCGGGAGGTCGCGGTGACTGAGATCCGTGAGGTGCTGCGGGCCTGGCTGTCGGGTGCCGGGCTGCGCAGGGTGGCTGAGCAGGCGGGGGTGGACCGTAAGACCGCCCGCCGGTATGTGACGGCGGCGGCGGAGGCCGGGCTGGCTTGTGACGGCGGGCCTGGGCAGCTGACTGATGAGCTGGTCGGGCAGGTCGCTGAGGCGGTCCGGCCGGTGCGCCCGGGCGGGCATGGCCGGGCGTGGGATCAGCTGGAGGCCTGCCGGGAGCAGGTCGCCGGGCAGGTGCAGGCGGGCCTGTCGGTGGTCAAGATCGGGGTGCTGCTGGAACGGCAGGGGGTTGTGGTGCCGTACCGGACGCTGCACTGGTTCTGCGTGGAGCGGTGCGGGTTCGGGCGGACCGCGGCGACGGTCCGGGTCGATGACGGGGAGCCCGGGGCCGAGTGCCAGATCGACTTCGGCTACCTGGGCATGCTGGCGGGCTACCCGGAGGTCGGCGGGCAGGGGGTCGGCAGCAGTGATTGTGTACGGCCCGGCTTGGATCTCGATGGTGCGGTAGCGGCGGGCGGTTTTGATGAACTTGCGGATGGACCAGCTGGTCTGGTGCTCGATCCAGCGGCTGACCGCCAGTGCCGCCAAGACGATGGTCAGGTGGGCTTCGATCGAGTCGCGCAGATGGTGGTAGAGGGGCCTGGCCTGCAGATCGCTTTCCGCCATCCGGAAGGATTTCTCACCGTCCCGGTATCGGTCTCGAAATAGAGCGTGCTGACGTCATAGAGGACAAGGCCGGCCGGGCCGGGCGTGCGCCGCCCACCGCGGACAGCTCCTGCTGGAACGCCTCCTCGGCATAGGCGGGCAGGCGGCGCAGCACGGTCCGGTACGACGCGGCGGTGGGGCCCGCCTCCTCCAGGTCCCGCAGGCTGTCCAGCTTGCTGGCCGGCTCGATGATCCGGGCCAGTACCAGGCCGCGGAACACCTCATCACCGCCGGCGGCCGCCCCGAGGCCTAGGACGTCGTAAGCAGGCGCCAGGGCGTCGAGCAGGCAGCCCATCCGGGGGGAGGTGACCGGCAGCGGCCCGCCCGCCGCGGCGGCATCCAGGCTCAGGTCAAGCTCACCCTGCCTGGCCGCCAGCCGCTTCGTCGTGAGCCGAGCCGATGTGCTCGATATCCCGCGAACCACGGCGGGAGGAGTACACGATCTGCACAGCCGTCCCGCCCGACGCCGTCTTCACGAGCCGCGCGCCTTTCGCCGAAGCCAACGACCTCATCACCCGCAACGTCGCCACCCTGGCCGACACCCCCACAGGCCAGCCAGGCCGCCCCTCCAAATCCCTCACCCTCGACCAGGCCATCGCCGTCATCACCGCCGCCGCCACCCTGCCCGTGATGGAACTGCGGCCCGGCCTCAAAGACGCCCGCCGGCCCGCCGAGCTCATGCACGCCTACATCGTGACCAGCCTCCTGACCGGGATCCGCACCGAAGAAGCCCGCGCCCTGCACTGGACCCACGTCGACCTGGACGCCGACCCCGCCGCCAGCCCCCCCGTCCCGCCGCACATCGCCGTCTGGCGATCCGTCCGCACCCACGGCGACACCAAGACCGAACGGTCCCGCCGCACCCTCGGCCTCCCCGCCGCCGCCGTCCAGGCACTGCGCGCCTGGGCCGGCAGCCAGGCAGATGAACGGCTCACCGCCGGGACCAGCTGGCAGGACACCGGGCTCGTCTTCACCAGCCACCACGGCGCCGCCCTCGACGCAGCCAACGTCCGGAAAATGTTCAAACGCGTCGCCACCGCGGCAGGCATCGGAGACCGCTGGACCCCACGCGAACTGCGCACCTCATTCGTCAGCCTGCTCAGCCACCACGGCGTCAGCATCGAGGAGATCGCCCGCCTCGCCGGACACGCCACCACCCGCACCACCGAAATCGTCTACCGCCGCGAACTACGGCCCATCATCACCACCGGCGCCCAGATCATGGACGAACTCTTCACAGGAAACTAGCCACCCCGCCACCCCCGCAGCCACCGCCCCCCACCGGCAGCCGCCCATCACTGGCCACCCGACCTCCCCGGCAGCAACCCACGGCCACCCAGCCGACCGGCAGCCCACCACCCAACGAGACCATTCCCGGTCGCTGCCAATTTCAGATCGCCGGGTACGCGCCGTTGGGGGCGTGCCTGCGCACAGTGGGCAGCATGCAGATTGCCCTGTTCGGCGCACCCCGCGAGAGGTCTGCTACGGAATGCAGCCGACAGCCTCGCTGTCACGCGCCTGGCGGCGTCAGACGCGAGGGGTGCCGGAGACGGTAGTAGTCGTCTTGGGTGAGGTCGGGCCGCTCGAACAGCGGGTCATTCTGCCCAGTGGGCAGGGCGGCCGGCCTCAGAAGCACTGAGCGGATGCTGGTCCAGGGGCAGGCGCTGCGCGGCGATCAGGGCCTTGGCGGATGTGCTTCCCGCGGGCGCGGTGAAGACGACAACGCGAAGACCCTCGTGCCGGACGATGTCGCAGTGGAGCTGGAGCAGGCCTAGTTCGGGATGCTCAATGGTTTTGTGCTCCTCGTCGTAGGGAGCGACTTCACGTGCCTTCCAGAGCTCGCAGAATCTGGGGCTAGCCGCGAGCAGGTCGCTGATCAACTGGCCCAACTGCTCGTCATCGGGATATTGCCCAAAGCTCGATCGCAGGTCCGAGATGATGCGCTTCTCAAACAGCCGCTCTTCCTCAGGCGACCGGAGGACCCGGGTGGGCAGGCCGGTGAAGTAGCGCCAGACCTTGTTCCGCTCGCGTTCGGGACGCTCGTTCGGGTCACCGAAGATCGTGGCCCACATCGAGTTCCAGATAATCGGACTCCAGCTCGGGTCGTAGATGGCCGCCGGGTTTCCGGGCAGCTGGCGGACCATGCGGCGCAGGCTGTCCGGAACTGCCTGGTGTCGTCGCGCGCTGTCCTGCGGCGACTGGCCAGCGAGGAAGAACAGGTGGATCCGTTCAACGTTCGACAGCCGGAGGGCCTGGGACAGCGCGGTGAGTACCTGCGGTGACGGCGTCTTGGCTCGTCCCTGCTCAAGCTGGATCAGGTAGTCGACGGAGACACCAGAAAGCTGGGCGACCTCCTGGCGGCGCAGCCCGTGGGCCTTCCGGCCCGAGGAAACAGCCACCCCGAAGTCCCCTGGGTCCAGCCGCTCCCGCCAGTCGCGCAGAGTCGCGCCAAGCTCGCTGGTCGAAACAGCCATGATGTGGATTTTACGTTGGGCCATCTGGGTGGTGATGTCAGCACCACCCAGTGCCCTACCGCCCGGGTAAATGGCCGATTTAGCCTGGCGACTGGCCTGATAGAACCGCCAGACGGTACCCAGTCCAGCCAAGCACGGACCGACTTCCTCTTCTTTGAAAGGCGCGACCTTCATGAGTACCGCGACTATGCAGATGCAAACCGCGCCGATCGATGGTCTGAAGATTCGCTACGCCGACTCGGGGACGGCCCATGGCCCGGTCATCCTGCTCACCAGCCCCTGGCCAGAAAGCTTGCTCGCGTTCCGGCGTGTCTGGCCGCTTCTGACGCAGACCGGACGGCTAGTCGCGGTCGACCTGCCGGGGTTTGGTCACTCAGAAGGGCGGCCCGACGTGCTCACCCCCACCGCCATGGGCGAGTTCCTCGGCCACTTCATCTCCAAGCTCGGCCTGGGCAAGCCGCACCTCGTAGCGCCTGACGTGGGCGCCAGCGCGGCCCTGTTCCTGGCCGCACGCCACCCTGATGCGGTCACCAGCCTGGTCATCGGCGGCGGCGGCGCGGCCTACCCGCTCGAGGTGACCGGCACCCTCGCCGACATCATCGCCGCTCCGGGGATTGAGGTTTTTCGTGGCATGGACCGCGCCACGCTTGGCGCGAGCGTGGAGCCCGCGGCGGCCCATGGCCAGGAGCCCGAGGTCTGGGAAGACTACGTCTCGGCCTACGAGAACGGCCGGTTCGCCGAGTCCACCCGTTATGTGCGCAGCTACCCCGAGCAGCTTCCCGTGCTGCGTGACCTGCTGCCCGGGATCCAGGTGCCCGTACACGTCTTCGCCTCCGCCGACGACCCTCTAGTCCCCGTGTCCAACGGCGAGTACCTGGCCCAGCGAATCCCCGGCAGCAGGCTGACTATCCTGCCCGCCAGCCACTTCGCCTGGGAGGAGATCCCCGACCAGTTCGCCGCCCTCATCACCGACTCGGTCACCGAGGCCGAGAACCGGACCAGCCAGTGACCGCATCCGCCGCTAGCGCTAGCAGCGTCCACATGATCGTCCTGCCCGGCGGCGGCTACGCCGAGCACGCCCCCCACGAGGCCGAGCCCATAGCCGACTGGCTCGGTCAGATCGGCGTTCCCGCCAGCGTGTTCCGCTACCCTCTCCACACCCGCCACCCGGTGCCGCTCGAGGCGCTGCGCGCCGAGATCAGCCGCCGCCGCGCTGACGGCGCCCAGCGCATCGGGCTCATCGGCTTCTCCGCCGGCGGCCACCTGGCCGGCCTGGCCGCCCTGACCCCCAGCGCCACGCCCGACCAGGCCGTGCAGTTCGCAGTGCTGGGCTACGCCATCACCTCGATGGAAACCGAGACCTACCGCCCGGCTCGGCTGATCTTGCTGGGTGAAGGCGCCAGCCCGGAACTGCGCCGGTCGACCTCGCTGGACGCGCTGGTCACGCCCGGCTCACCACCGTTCTTCATCTGGCATACCGCAGAGGACCCCTACGTCCCGCCCGAACACGCCTACCGCCTCGCCACCGCACTCGCGGCCGGAGGCGTCCCGCACGCCGTGCACGTGTTCGCCCACGGGCCGCACGGCCTGGGCCTGGCCCGCGGTGCCGGCCAGACCGAGCTCTGGACCACGCTGGCGGAGACCTGGATCCACGAACAGGTGTGACCACGTCAGAATGCCTCCTCCTCCGTGAACACTCGGAGGCAGGCGGACCGGCAAGGAAGGTACTTACATGGCCGCGACTACCGAGAACCGCGCCTACTCCGGCCTGCCTAACAAGGCCGTCAGCGCGGCCGATGGCATCGACTACGCCTACCGCGACACCGGTGGCGAGGCCGGCGGCACCCTGCCGCTGATCTTGTTCCAGCACTTCCGCGGCAACCTCGACAGCTGGGATCCCGCGCTGATTGACGCCCTGGCAGCAAGCCGGCGGGTCATCACCTTCGACTACGCGGGCGTCGGCGGCTCCACGGGAACGGCAGCGAGCACCATGGGAGAGATGGCGCGGGAAGCGATCGCGTTCATCGCCGCCCTGGATCTGGGCCAGGTGGACCTGCTCGGGTTCTCCATCGGCAGCTTCGTCGCCCAGGAGGTCACGCTGATCCGGCCAGCGATCGCCCGGCGGGTTGTGCTGGCCTCCTCGGCGCCGCAAGGCGCAGCCGGCATGCATGGCTGGGCCCCTGAGGTGATCGGAGCCGTCGGCACGCCGCAGACCAGCCCGGAGGAGTACCTCGACGTATTCTTCGCCCGCTCCGACTCCAGCCGGCAGGCCGGCCAGGAGGCCCTCAAGCGCATGTACGCCCGCAACCAGGACCGGGACACCGCCACGAACTGGGCCACTCGCCAGGCCCAGTACGACGCGGTCTGCAACTGGGGCGTCCCCGACCACGCAGCGCTACAGCGGGTCTCCGCCATCAAGCACCCGGTCTTCGTGGCCAACGGCGACAGCGACCCGATGATCCTTCCGCACTACTCCTACCTGCTGGCCGGCCTGATCCCGCAGGCCAAGGTGAAGATCTACCCCGACGCCGCGCACGGGTTCCTGTTCCAGCACCACACCGAGTTCGCCGCCGACGTCGAGGCCTTCCTCAGCGCACCCCGCTAGTCCTGGGAGGTTTGCCCGCCCAGGCCCCGCGCAGAGCAAGTCTCAAGGGGCCGGACAGCAGCGATCGGACCCTTCCTGCGGTCTCATCGACGAGCATTTCCTGCGGCTAGCCATCCCGAGGCAGGCACCACCCAACGTGCGCAGAACAACTATTTTCATACACGCGGCGCGACCCAGACGGCTTGATGAAACCGCGCCTAACGGCGGATACGCGTGCGGGTGCCGCCACAACTCGACCACGCAAAGTAATCGAGATCGGCCTAATGACCCGACACTGCGAGCGTCCACGATGCTCTGTCTCGCGGCTCCGACGTTCGCATCCTCAAGGCGTGTAGGTTTCCAAAACCCGTGTCATAGCCCCTGATCTGCGGTGTCGTGGATTAGCCGACGACTGTCATGCAGCCTGCCCGTACTCGCTGATCAGCACGCCGAGGACCCTGCGGCGTCGTATCTTCGCCGTCGTCAGATCGGTGACAGCGACCGGAGGGCATTCGGCAGCGCCGGGCGGCCGCAAGTTCAGAGCCCGGTGCGGGCGATGCTGGTTGTAGTGCGCCGCGTACTCCTCCAGAATGGCCCGCAGGTGCCGCGGACCGGCGATGAGCATCCGGTCGGTGACCTCCGCCCGGGCTGTGCGCACCCAGCGTTCGGCATAGGCGTTCGCCCTCGGGCTGCGCGGCGGGATCTTCACCACCTCGATCCCAGCGCCGGCAAGCACCGCGTCGAAGGCGTCGGTGAACTGCCCGGCCCGGTCCCGGACCAGGAATTTGAACCTGCCGGCGCGGTCCCCCAGGTCCATCAGCAGGTTCCGTGCCTGCTGCACCGTCCACGCGCCGTCCGGGTGCGCGGTCACGCCCAGGACATGCACGTGGCGGGTGCCCGCCTCGATCACGAAAACACGTAGACGCGACGCAAGGTGACCGCGCAGTCCACATGAAAGAAATCACATGCGAGCATCGCGGTCGCCTGGGTGCGCAGGAACTGCCGCCACGTCGAGCGGCTGCGCTTGGGCGCGGGCGGGATCCGCAGCCGCTTCAGGACCCGCCGCACCGTCGAGGCCCCGACCCGGATGCCGAGGCCGAGCAGTTCACCCTGGATCCGCCGGTAACCCCAGCCCGGGTTCTCCCGCGCCATCCGCTCGATCAGAACGACCAGCCTGGCATCGACCGGTGGCCTGCCGACCCTGTGCGGATACGTCCACCGCCAGCGGACTAGCCGCCGGTGCCAGGCCAGCAGCGTGTCCGGCGTTACCAGCCGGCTCAACCGCAGCGGCCTGGGGAGCAGCCGCGTCAGCGCGGCGAGCACTGCCCGGTCGGCCCAGTCCATTCTCGGTTTCGGGATCTGCCGCCGCAGCACCGCGACCTCCTGGCGCAGCACCAGGAGCTCGGCGTCCTTCGAAGCCGCCGAGCGCGCGAGCAGCGCCATCCAGCCGGTCACGCGGATCAAGATCAGGTAGAGCATCCTTACAGTCACAAGCCCGCGATGCTGCCAGCCATGCGACCATCACCGCAGGAGAACCCGCAGGTCAACCACACATGCCCTGTTTTGGAACCCCACAAGTATCGCGAGATATAAGACTGCTTTCGGGTGAGGGCCCTAGATATGGGGTCCTAGTAGGTCCCTACGCCGTTGCAACAGGCTGAAATATACGGATCGGCCACTCGCACAGGCCGCTTTCTGAAGGCTGACAACGCGAAGCCCGGTTGAGAACCACACGCGGGGCCGCTCTGCGCGCGGTCACGGCGCACGGCGGTGCACGCGAGATGGCGCCAGATTTGGATGCTCTGCGCGCCGTCGATAGGCCCAGGCGGTCTCATCGATATTGGCCACACCGGACTGAGTCGGACCGCAGACGGGCTTCGGAGAGCCGCTGTACGCCCCAATGCTATGCATCGGCGGGAAGATAGGGCCGTGATGCGCCGCAAGCCATCTGCCAAAGTCGCCAGCGTCGGGTGACCCACCTGGATGACGATCGAGAATGAGCTCGGGTGGCTGTTTCGCATGCAGCCCATTGAGATCGAATCTCAGGGCTAAATTGCAGGTCTCCCGGTAGGCCCGCCACCGACCCGGACCGCGCCGAACGGATCGCCCAGTCGATTACCGACAAATCACACAGAGTGCAGTCGCTGTTGAATATTAAATGCCTGATCTGTGCCGGCGTGGACTAACTCCAGGCTCGATTCGGGATTGCTACTCACCGCCGTCTTCCTCGCGGGCGCCTTGCAGGTGGCCGCCGGGTCTAGGTGCTCTAGGTTCAGTGCTCGGTCATCGCCCAGGGTCTGATTCCGTCCGTATAACGAGCCCCAGCCGGACATCCGGTGCCGTGACCGCCAGCTGACTGCGGCCAGGTCCCGGGCGGTCTCACATAGTGGTACGGAATAATTCTCAGAGCCTGGGGTGGCTATCCGTTACACCCCGATAGTGTCCAGGACCTTGGTCGGCTACGTCCGCTGCTCCACCGGCACCCAGGATCTCACCGCCCAGCGCCAGCGGCTGCGCGAGCTCGACGTCGCCGCTGACCGGATCTACCTCGACCACGGGCTCACCGGCACCAGCCGGAAGCGTCCCGGCCTCGGCCAAGCACTGGCCGCCGTCCGCGCAGGCGATACCCTCGTCGTGCCGAAACTCGACCGCCTGGCCAGGTCGGTGCCCGACGCCCGCGGCATCAGACTCTCCCTCGGCGGGCACGTCTACGACCCGGCGATCCGGTAGGCAAGATGTTCTTCAACATCCTCGCCACCTTCGCGGAGTTTGAGGTCGACCTGCTGCGGATGCGTGCCCGGGAGGGCATGGCCGTCGCGCGCGCCAAGGAAGACTCCGAGGCCGCCAGCCTAAGCTCTCGGCCAGGCAGCAGGCCGAATTGCGGCGTATGCACGCCTCCGGCGACGACTTCATTGCCGATCTGGCCGAACTGTTCACCGTGTCCCGGCCCACCGTGTACCGGACTCTCCAGCGCAGCCCCGCCAGGGTTTCCGGGATTTCGGAACTGAGGAGGTCCGGTCGCCTAAGCCGCGGGCTGGTGGTCGAGCGTGTCCAAGAGGTCACCTAGCCAATACTTGCTCGCGATTACCGCGCCGTTGCGGCTGGCAGTCCACAGCGCCTGCCCCGGCCCCGGCGGGTCAATGACCGTGTCCGGGTGCTGCGCTTCATAGGCGCGGCGGCGGATGACCGGATCATCCCCCGGCTCACCGATGGCCGGATCATCAGCGGCGCGCGGATCATCCCCGGTGACGGCGGCGAGGGGCCGGGCGGCGGCGAGCATCGCGTCGACCCGGGCGTCGGTCGTGTCGTCGGAGTCCCGGATCTCGCCGGTCAGGCGGGCGCGGATGACGTGCAAGGCGCGCAGCATCGCGTCGATGTCGCCGATCGCCTCATTGGCGGCTGAGCGGGCGGGCGCGCCGGGGCCGGGCTGGTGGGCGTGCCAGGCGGCGAGGTGGGCGGTGAGCTGGGCGGCTAGCTCGCTGATCCTGGCATGATCAGTCATGATCGCATTCCCGTCGAAGTGCGGTCCAGGCCCCGGGCCCCCGGCGTTCCCTTGACGCCGGGCCGGGGCCGTTTTGCGTGTCCCACTGTGCTTACGCGCGGCCGGTAAACCTGCCTGGCAGTCACAGCCGGTAACCAGCGGGTACTCTGCTAAACCAGTCTGCCAAACCAGTCTGCCAAACCAGTCTGCCAAACCCCCGCCGAACCGCGGAATAGCCAGCGTATGAACCAAAAATGGGAAACGATCCGGCCCGTGTCAACGAGGATCGGTACAGGATCCTGAGTGTCACGTGACTTGATACTTGTGTTACGCGTCGTCCACTGTTGTTGGCGATTCGTTATTTGGTGATATAGCAGCAGCGCTCCGTGAGCACGGTTCGGCGCACTGTGGCGAGCTGGACGCTGAACCCGAGCCGGTGGTGATCTTCCCGCTGCCCGGCCACCAGCTTGCGATCGGCGTCATCCAGGCAGAAGAACCGCTCCAGATCCGCCAGCGGCACCGAGCCGCCATAGCGGCCGAAGGCCGCCGCTTCCTGGTCACTGAGGAATTCCGCCGGCACGGACTGCACCGTAGGACCGAACCACCACAACCCGGCCAGTAAATGACCGGACCGTTCCATAGCGTTCACTCTCGCGAGCCGACGACCCACGACCCGTCCTGTCCGTTACTGAGGACTTCCGGACACGAAGATCACCGTCACCCAGCGCCACTCCAGCAGGCGATCCAGCCTCCGCATCAAGATCACACCTGGGCTGCACCGGAACCGGAATGGACGCTAACGACCCCCGCAGGCACCCGTCCTGACCTCGCCGAAACCGCCTTAACGTACGAAACGGTTCCGTTGCAGGCCCGACCCCGAATCAGGCCGCGGCGACTGGATACCTCAGGCCGCCGCGGCACCTTCTGGGCCGCCCAGGCCGGGGCGCTGGTGATCGTGGAGCGCGCCACCCGGTCCGGGCCGGTCAGCTGGCAGGACGGCATCGCGGCGGAGCCGGGCGCGCCGGCACGGGGAAGCCACCTTCTGGTGTGGTCTGGCCCGGCGGATTAACATGCCGGGTTAACCGCGAAAAGGGGGCGATATCGCATGTATCGCGCCGTCTGCCCGGGTTCCTTCGACCCGGTGACCAACGGGCACCTAGACATCATCAGCCGCGCCGCCGCGCTGTATGACGAGGTGGTCGTGGCCGTGCTGATCAACGTGACCAAGCAGGGCCTGTTCACGGTGGATGAGCGGGTCGAGCTGCTCGGCGAGGTGACCTACCAGTACGGCAACGTCAGGATCGACCGCTTCGGGGGCCTGCTGGTGGACTTCTGCGCGGCCAACGAGATCACCGCGGTGGTCAAGGGCCTGCGGGCCGTCAGCGACTTCGAGTACGAGATGCAGATGGCCCAGGCGAACTACCGGATGGCGAAGGTCGAGACGCTGTTCATGACGACCAGCCCGCAGTACTCCTTCCTCAGCTCCAGCCTGATCAAGCAAATCGCCAGGTTCGGCGGGGACCTCAGCGGACTGGTGCCCGAGCCGGTGGCGTCCCGGCTGCGCCGCCGCATGACCGGGGCGTGACCGCGGCCCGGGGCAGCGGGCATCAGGGCGAGGTGCGATCAAGCTGGGATTACCGTCGCCGTCCTCGAGTATCTCATCGAGGGCAATAGCTGACGGCGAGCATCCTGTTGGCCTGCCAGCTACACGCGCAGGTAATCTCCCACTTGCGCTCACCCGTCGCGGACACGTCCTGCCCGGGCGCGGCCGGGATCCGGCGACGGCGCGCAAGGTGGCCGCGGAGGCGCTCCGGAAACGGCAACCGGAAGGACAATCCCCCGGATTTGATCACTATCGCGGTGCAGCGGCTGGCCGGGGGCTGCTCCGGGCTGTCGTGGCGGCCGGCCGTCACGGAGCATCCGGGCGGGCAGCCGGACTCTGCATCGCAGATGCTCTCCTCGTGTGCTGAAATGGGTTTATGCGAGGGGTTGTGACGCTGTCGGCGTCTTATGGTGCGCACGGCGACAAGGTGGGCCGCGCGCTGGCCGGGCGGCTGCAGCTTCCGTTCGTCGATCGTGTCATTCCGACCGCCGCTGCCGCCCGCCAGCTCGGCCTGCCCGAAGACGTGGCCGAGAGCCTCGACGAGCACATTCCCAGCCGCTGGGAGCGGATAACGACACGGTTCGTCAACGTTGCGGCGCCAGCTGGGCCTGACATGCTGGCCGCGGATGTACCCAGCACGCTCACGCCCGAGGGATTCCGGTCCGCGAGTGAAGCCGAGCTGGTGCACGTGGCCGATACCACTGGAGCCGTGGTGCTCGGGCGGGCGGAATGGTCGTGCTCGGCGGCCGGCCCAGCGTGCTGTGCGTGCGCCTGGACGGGCCGGTGGAGGCACGGATCCCCCAAGTAATGGCGCAGGGCGTCGACGAGGCGAGCGCCCGGCAGGGTCAGCGGGACGTGGACAGCGCCCGGGAGGCCTATGCCCGGGTTGTTTTTCAACGCCCGCCAGGGCGACCCCCGGCTGTATCACCTGATTCTCGACAGCACCGTTTTGTCCGCGGAAGCCTGCACCGACATTATCGTCCGGGCGGCCCAGGACCGCTTCGGTGCTGCTGCGCCCTAGACGACCTAGGCCACGGGGTTAGTGATCGCTGGCCACCAGTGAGCGTATGCGGCTGGCCGGTGTGATGGTTGTGCCAGATCGTGACGTCAGGGCGAGGATGCGCTGCAGCACTTCACCGGCGAAGAGATCAAGCAGCTCGCCGGCGCAGACAGGCTGGTACACGTGGGCACCGGCACCGGCAAGACCCGCGGCGCCGCCTGACCCGGAGCCCGGCTGTCAGCCGGGATGCTGATCAGGAACGATGACGGCTCCGGTCTGCCGCAGGTAGGTATCAAACTCCCTGTCCTCGCGGCCGGCGAGCTGCTGCAGCAGGCGAGCCAGCGCAACTTCGCTCGCTTTGACCCTCGATCCGACGACGAAATGGTGCCCGGCTGCTGCCTCGCCTGCGGCCACAGCAGGCAGCGGGTAGGGCAGGTAGCATCGGTCCCCGTCGACTGACAGGACCGGCCACCGGGTGACAAATGAACCGCGCCAGAACCCGTCCACCAGGAGCCTGTCGATCGACCCGTCCGGGAAGTTCCACCCCTCGAACGCCAGCCCGGTTGTATGCGTCATGCCCCACGCGAGCCGCAGGCCGATATCGGCCTTGTAGAGGGCGAGAGAGACGTGGCTCTCGGCTTCCAGCCAGCGCCGGGCGCCGGAACTCACCCCTTCGAACCGGTCAAGGTAAAGGTTGCCCTCGACCTCGATCACATCCCAGTCATCGGCGGAACTGCCCGTAATCAGCTTCCTGACTTCGTCGTAACGCATCCCGCAACGCTACTACCGGCTGGTTAGGACGGTTTCATCTGGACCCACTGGGACGAGGCGGATTCGAGGCATCGTTGCAACACGATGACCTGAAGACTGGATCATAGCGGCTCTCAGCGGATGGCGGTGTGTGTCAGGTGGCCCGGGATCCGGCGACAGCGCACAAGGCCGCCACGCAGGCGATCCGGGAAGCGGCGACCCGGCAGGACAAGCCCCCGGATCTGATCGATATCGCGGCGGCGCGGCCGGCCGGGGCTGCTCCGGGCTGTCGTGGCGGCCGGCTACCCGCGGAGCATCCGGGCTGGCAGCGGGACTTTCCATCGCCGGTCCCTGCCTCGTGTGCTGAAATGGGCTTATGCAAGGGGCGGTGACGCTGCCGGCGTCCGATGGTGCGCACGGCGGCACGGTGGGCCGAGCCCTGGCCGGGCGGCGGCAGCTCCCGTTCGTCGATCGTGTCATCCCGGCCGCCGCTGCCGCCCGCCAGCTCGCTCCGCCCCCGGCCCGGTTCGTCTTCATCGACGGCAAGGGATCAGGCGACTACACCGATTTTGCTGGCCGGGCCTGGATCATCACGGCAGTATCAGCCAACCGGAGGAGAGAAGATGAACGGCACTAAGGGCAAGGACAAGGACCACGATCTCATCTGGTTCGTAGAGGCCTGCCTAGATAATGCCATGCGGCTGGAGGACTTTATCCGGGACGCCGACCGGGCCCATGACCCCGAGCTCGCCGAGCTCTTCCGCAAGGCACAGGCCGATAGCCGCAAGGGCGCCCGGATGGGCAAGGAACTGCTGGTCTCGCGCCTCACCGCGACGGAAACATAGATAGCCCCTCACCATCCCGGAAGCTAGCCGAGCAAGGCGGGCCGGATACAACGACCGACCCCGCCCAGGCTCCGCGCCGCGCTCAACCCGGGTATGCGTCAATCTTGCAGGTGACTGACGGGTAGCTTGCCGCCGACGGCGTGGCATGGCCGGTCAGAGCTGGACCGAGTCACAGCTAGGGGATGTGTTCACCGCGCCGCCCGGGCCGGCCCTGGCGGCGCGGCCCGGCCCTCGCCCGGGGCGGCCGGCAACGCGACGCGATTCTCTGCCGCCGGTCAGCCGCTCCGCCGCCAGTGACGCCGTTGGGACCGGACGCTCGCGGCCAGCGCCTAGCTTTTCAGCATCGGCAAGTCCGCCGAGCCTGCGCCCTCGCCACGGGCCGCGTTCTTGAACGTCAAGCCGAACGTGCCCGCCGAAATCCAGCCCGAGGCGATCGAACTCCATGCAGCAGTAGGACCCCGTTCTGCTGGACACCGCCGCTCTAGCGGTCACCCACAGAACAATCATTCGGGTGCGGCACGGGCGGCCGTGCCGATCCGCCGGGTCCGGTGACAGAACGAAGCCTCTTTGTGTCAAGAAGTTCCGTCGGTCTTTTCTGTGGGGTGTGACGCTGCCCTTGCGGCGCGATGCTTCGTCGGCGAACGTTGTGTCCTGGCCTTCCTCGCAGCCGAGTGTTGCCGTCGTCTTGCCGCACCTCCAGGTCGTTCGTCCTCGCTTCGCTGCGGGCGCTCCACCTGGACCTGCGGCGTCGCCGGCGGCAGGTTGGCAGCGATCGAGGAATGCGCCAGCCTCTGCCCGGGCTTGCGGGCCAGCGCTGGCTGCGGCGTCGTAGTGTGGTGACCAGGCCCGGGAGTGGCTTGGCCGAAGAGCCGGCGTCTGGGGTGTGAGCCTGCCGCGCTGGCGACAGAGTCGTTCCCCTGCTGCCCTCCCGGGCCCTTGTCCCGGGCGGCGGCCCGCCGGGCGTCGGCCTGCAGGCAGGCGAAGATAGCGTTGCTGACCTGCCGTTTCAGCGAGCGCACCGCCTCTTTCGGGGTCTTGCCCTCGGCCAGTTTCTTGTCGTAGTAGGCGCGGCCCTGGCTGTGCTCGGTGTCGGATCTGGGTGATCGCGGCCATGTGGATGGCATGGTTGATCCGGCGGTTCCCGCGCCGGGACAGCCGGTAGACCTTGCGCTGGCCCGAGGACACCTCGATCGGCGCGGTCCCGTTGTAGGCAGCGAAGTGGTCCCGGCCGGGGAAGCGGGACACGTCGCGGACGTCGCCGATGACAGCGGCGGCGATGACCGGGCCGACCCCGAACAGCCCGGTCAGGCTGGTCCCGGCCGCGGCGACGGCGGCCGCGAGCTTCTTCCTGGTCTCCCGCAGCCGAGCATCGATACGGCGCAGGTCATCGAGCAAGTCCGCCGCCAGCTCGCAGCGGGCCACCTCCACCGCCCCTTCCGGCCTGAGCGCCCGCAGGACCCGGCCAGCGCGATCGGTGGTGATCACCTTGGGCACACCGCCGGGGATCAGCTCGCCCAGCACCGCATGCAGCCGGCAGACCACCTGGGTCCGGGTGCGGCCCAGGTCACGGTGGCGCTTGGACCAGATCTTCAGCACCGCCGCGTGATCATCGGCGCGCACCTCCCGGACACCAGCTGACCGCAGCGCCGCGACGGCCACCGAGCGGGCATCGTTCGGGTCGTTCTTGTTCACATCCCCGGCAGCCAGCAACCGGACCCGCGCGCCGAGCTTGGGCTGCACATCCAGCACCCGCTCACCGGCCGACACCAGCTGCTGGGCCAGCAGATGGCCGGTGCCGCCGGCCCCCTCGACGGCCCAGGTCCGCTGCGGCCACGCCGCGGCCCAGGCCAGCAGCCGCTCAGCCTGAGCCACGCAGGCGCGGACCCGCACCTCACCCAGCGGCTCCTCAGCCACGCCGATCGCCACCGCCGTGTGCGAAGCCTTGTGGGGATCAACCCCGATCATCACTGCCGCCATCGGAACACCTCTTCCCCTGACCGCGGGCAAAGACCGTGACGGGCACGCCTAATTCCAGAACCTTGCGGCACTCGCCTCTTTTGAGCCACGCCACGGCGAGGCCCCGGCCAGCCAGCACGTCGTTCGGAAGCCAACCCAGCAGGGCGGCAGGCGGTTACAGAGCCACGCCAACCGGGACCTCTCAACGCTACGACCTGACTCACTGCCATCCCGGCCAGGCCCGCACCGTCTACACAAAAGTCTCAATTAGGCGGCTCCGTGAGCGTTCTCCCGTACCGTGTCCCTCAGTCAGCGTCACACTTGCGATCGGCATCACCTAACGATCTTCAATTGCGGTAGTTACTGAAGGGCCGTGCGGTCGGGTCTGGGCATGGCGAGGAAGCCCTCCCTGGCCAGGACTTCTTCCAGCTCGGCGGCCTGCGCCTCGGTGAGCTTGCGCTTCGCTCCGCCTACCCTTGGAAGCCCGTGCCTCCCGCCCGCCGCCAGCGCCGGACCTGAGTACTGGCGCCCCGGGCCTCGCCGGGCGGCAGCGTCCGGGTGGCGGCAGCCCGGGAGCTTCGCGTACTCCTGCCGCCGGGGCGACAATGCCGGGATGGCTCGCGATAACAGCAAGGCCCGGTCGCGGCTGGAACTGGTTCTTTTGGCCCTGGACGGGACCAGGGCCTCCGGGACGCTCGAATGGGTGTCCGCCGCCGCCCCCGTTGTGACCCAGGCCGCCGTCGGGGCCGGGCACTGGCCGTCGGCCGCCGGAAGCGGGGCCCTGGCCGCGTGGGCCTGCGCGGCCAGCGCCGGGCTGGCGGCGTGGGACCTTGGCACCGAGACGCCGACCCGGGCCGAGATGGTAAAGAACACCCAGCAGCACAGGGACCTGCTGCGCAAGCTCGGCACACGCCTCCCCCGGAGGCGCCGGCTACCGCCGGGAGGCAAACACACCTCAGCCAGCGATCGCAGAACGCCCTGTCCGCCCTTGCCTGTGCACAGATGGTCTTCGGCGTGCGGTCGGGCCTGCGCCACCCGCGGCAGCTGACGGTGCACGCGATCGCCAGCGAAACCTTCAACACCGTGACCTATGTCCTGCTGGCAGCCCGGGCCGCGCAGCGGCGCAGGCCGAGGATCGCCGCCGGCCGAGCCCTGTCCGCAGCCGGATCGCTAGCCCGGCTCCGTGCGGCATCGGCTGAACCCCTCCAGTAACAGCCGGCCCGACCCGGTAACCCCCGCCATTGAAGATCATCAGAGGCCAAACTTCGACCCAGCCCCGGTCGGACACGCTGGAGCTGGCGCGCGATCTGCGGCAGATCCGGACGTTCACCTCAAGCGCGGCGATGCATAAATATACGGTTGGCTAACCGTGCATCAGACCGTAGCTTGGACTGCGGAGAGCGGCCAATGGCACGAACATCGCCTGATAACCGCGCGCTGAGCCGCTGTTCACAGCGCAGGGCTTGATCCGGACCGTGATGCGACAAGTGCCGAGCAGGGCTTTCTGTGCGCCGACGCTTGGCGGGCCCGGGAGTTGGGTGGCGTCATGTACTGCAAAGTGCCGTCCCAGGGGTCGGTGAACCTGATCCGGTCCCGGGTGGAAGCTCGTCCCAGCTGCTGCGGCTGCGGGGCGGACTCGTCGAGGCCGAAGCTCGCGCCGTCGTAGGTGAGGGTGAGGGTATCGCGATGGTGCTGAACTCGGCTTCTCAAGTCGGCCCGTTGGCGATGCCGGCTTCGAACAAATGAAGGTAGGCGTACTACCGGCCCGCTCGCGCCTCAGATCCAGGGCGTGGTCACCGTCGCGCGTGAGCACGTGCACGCCGGGCAGCCGAGCAAATAGGCAGCCGTTACTCGAGTATGCCCAGCCAGCTGTTAACGCTATGCGAAGCGGTCTAGGGCTGCGCGCTGGACAACTGGAGGCAGAATCCGGCGACTGCGTAGGGACAGCCCATCGGCGCCCCTGGGGCTGGCAAGGAAGAGCATGCCTCGTGGTCTGGTGGTGTTCGGGTGCACGGTTGCTCGCTCGCAAGGCTTCCCGGGCTGAGAGCGCTCAGGATAGCGTCTGATCAGGGGATGGGTCACCGCTGGGTTGGCGGTTGGGCCCCGTGGCTCCGGGTTAGGACTGGAGGTTCGATGTCTGAACGGAACATCACGTCAACAGATGGGCTGGGGCTGGCGGAGGCGATCGGGCTGCTGCGTGACGAGCTGCTGAAGGCCCGGGCAACTGGTGCCGGTTCGAATATCCAGTTGCCGGTGGAGTCGATGACCGTGGATCTGACGGTCACCGCCACCAGATCGGTAGATGGCAAAGCGGGCTTCACGGTCCCGATCGTGGGCTTGCAGCTAGGTGGCGGCGGGGCACGCGAGCGCGGGTCAGAGCAAAGGTGACGGTGGTGTTCGGGGGCCAGTGGATCGTGACGGGAATTCGGTGAAGGTCGCCGCCGCCTCCGATGTGGTGAAGGGATAACCGTTGTCGGAGTGGCCGCTGGCCAAGCGGGTGGTGGAAGTAATCGCCGACCGGGGGGAGGCGGCGCACCCGCGGTACCGTTATGGGTCCGGATTTGTTGTTGCCGGGCGGAGGTCCTGACTGCGGCGCACGTCGTAGAGAGCGCAGTCAGCGTCACCGTGCGCGACACGGACAAAGTCCCGCACGACACGACCCTGGATTCGGGCTTCATAGGCAACGTGAGCGGGCACGAACCGGACCTGGCGCTGGTAGAGATCAAGGATGCGTCGATCAATGCGCCCGCTATGGGGTTGGCTGCCGTGGATCGAGACAGCCCTACGGCTGGCCTGGTGGAGCGCTGCCAGGTGATCGGTTACCCAGCGTTCATGGAGCAGCGCACAGCGGACGGAGGCCAGCTCCGCGAGACCGTCGATGCGTTCGGCTCCGTGCCGGTGGCGTCGCGGCTGGTCGGCGGGCTGCTTTCGGTACAAGTCGACCAGAGACCACGTCCGCTCCCCCCGCAAGGGACGATGCTGGGGGAGTCAGAATGGTCGGGGATGTCGGGTGCTCCTGTGATCGCAGACGGATTCTTGCTTGGAGTGGTGAGCGAGCAGGCTCCTCGAGAGGGCGCGTCATCGATTACCGCGACTCCGCTGACGGCGCTCGAGGCCGACCAGGCTCATCCCCTCTGGGGGCCAGGCGTGGCAAATCCGGACGCGTGGTGGGCCCGGCTAGGGGTTCCCGGCGCCCACACGCTCCGACGGCTGCCACCCCGACGGGCGGAGCCGGCGTACCGGGCGACGGTGCGAGAGATCCACCGGCGCACGCCGCGGTTGCTGGGCCGCGAACGGGATCTCGGCGAATTCGCGGCGTTCGCCATCAGCGCGGGGGGTTACCGGTGGCTGACGGGCGGCCCGTGGACGGGCAAGACAGCGCTGGTCGCCGAGGCGATTACAACGGCGTTGCCGCCAACGGTCGACGTCATCGCCTACTTCCTGTCCCGCCGCGAAGCTAACGCCGACAGCAACCGGTTCCTCGCCGCAGTGGTGCCGCAGCTGGCGTACTTGCTCGATGAGGATGCGCCCGTGCCCGAGCTGGACCAGTTCCGGGCCTTGTGGGACCGGGCCACCGACCGCGCTGCGGCCACCGGTCGACGCCTGCTCCTCGTAGTGGACGGCCTGGATGAAGACTTGCATCCCGGAGGGCTACCGAGTGTCGCAAGCCTGCTCCCTGCACACGCTGGACCTTACGCACACGTGCTGGTGACCAGCCGCCTCAAGCCTGACGTTCCGGTCGGGCACCCGCTTTGGGCGGCTGCTCCAGTGCCGCTCGACCCGTTTCCGGGCGCGCAGCACCTCGCCGCTCTGGCGATGCAGGAGATCGAGCATCTGCTACACGGGGAGGACCGGGACCTTGCGGCAGAGGTGCTCGGGGTGCTCACCGCGGCGGCGGGCGCGCTCGCGCTCGAGGACCTGGCCACCTTGACCGCGGACCTGGAACCTGTCACCCCCGCCTGGACTCGTCAGGTTGACCGCATCGTCACCAACAGGGCAGCGCGCAGCCTACAGCCGGTTGGCGATCGCTACCAGTTCGCGCACAGCTCATTGCTAGAACAGGCCCAAACCGCCGAGAGTTTGCGTACCCTGCGCCACCCCGACTACCGGCGCCGGATCCACCGGTGGGCGGAGCACTGGCGAGCCGCCAGGTGGCCTACCCTGGCGGGCGAGGAAGACATCACCCCGCGGTATTTGCTCGACGAATACCCTGCGACACTGGCCGATCAGCCGCAGCGGCTTGCCGAACTTCTGAATGACGGCCGCTGGCTAGCTGCGGTGGAGCAGAACGTCGGTGTAGATCGACTCGTGGCGGATCTGGTGACCGGCCTCGACATCGGGGTACCCGTCGATGAGATATCAGCATCTCTGGCGATCGAGTCTCCGAAGGTCCAGTCCTGGCTGTTCAGCAGGCGGATCCTGGACCACATACCTGATCCTGACGTTCGCCAGCTGGCGCACTTGGGGCCTGTCGTCCGCCGCGTGACTCCCGATGTGATCCGTTACGTCTTTGCAAGCCCCTCCCACGTGAACGTGCCTGATGACGCGCGTGCGCAAGAGCTGTTCGATGCGTATTACCAGGAGGTCTGGCTGGTTGCATCGGAGGCCCCCGGTCGGCTTGTCCATCGGGCAGACCTGCGACGGATGATTCTCCCGCTCCTGCAGCAAGATGACCCAGTCATGGTCCGGCGGATCCACGAGGCCGCAGTGGCGTACTACCAAACCCGCAGCGATATCGCCTCACGAGCTGAAGAGCTATACCACAGACTCTGCCTAGGCGATTCCCGCAAGGCCTTGGATCAGCGCTGGCAACGCGGAGTAGAGCGGTATCTGGCTGTAGAGCTGGAAGAACTCCCGATCCGAAGTCAGGTGTATCTGGCTTCACGGCTTGGCATCCCGCTGCCACCCGACGCTCGCAGGAAGGCAGCCCTTCACGACGACGGTGGAGATCATGTGACTCTGTAGCTTTGAAAGTCGCACGGCTTCTGCGGGAACTGCTCCCGGCTGGCGTGAATACTCCTACGACGGGTTCGGAGGAGGTCCACCCGCATGCAGGCTGTCTGCTTCGGACGGTAATACCTTGATCGAGTTCGGCGGGCGCAGGGAGTCCGTCCAGGTACATCGCATCATCTCGGAGTCCGCGAGAGCTCAGAATCGGAAGATCTGGTGCGCCTGAGCGCGGCTCAGCCGACCTCGACAGTCGCCCATAGGAGCACCGATCGGCGCGCCGCCCAATAGGAATGACAAGGCTAATTTTGACGATCGCTGCGACGGTGTTAGGCGTCATTCCTTTTGAACCTGAAAGCGCGGGCTGGCGTCGTTCAGGGTGCGCGTCCCGGCCGGGGGCTGCCAGCGGATCCCCGTTTCCGTGCGCGACGACACCGTGAGCACCGGGCGCCCCGCTGCCGGTCATGGCGCTCCGGCGGGGCCTGCGGAATGCTCATGATGTCGTTTCCCCTGCTTGTGACCGGTTCGGGTTGCGGGGCGGCGGCCGGCCTGGCAACGTGCAACACGAACTGCCCCTGGCGGTGCCCGCCGCCCGCCGGAGATCGTGGTTCCGTGACCGGGAGGACTCCCTCGATGCTGCTGTGCGCCGATGCGGACGCCGCGTCCGCCGACCTGGCGTCCGGCGCGCTGGCCTGCCCCTCCTGCGGCACCGGGCGGTTGCGGTCGTGGGGCTACGGGCGGGAGCGGGTCATCCGGGTGCACGACGGGACCGGCAGCTGCGGCACCGGCACGGGCGATGCCGCTCGTGCGGGGCGACGCACGTCCTGCTGCCGTCGTGGGCGGTGCCCCGGCGCGTGGACTCCACCGGGGTGATCGCGCGGGCGGCCGCCGCGTCGGCGCTGCACGGCAAGGGGACAGCCCGGCTCGGCGCGGAGCTGGGCGTCCCGGCCGCGACCGTGCGGGGCTGGCTGCGCCGCCTCCGCTCCAGGACTGGGCAGATGCTGCAGGAGGCCACGGCTGAGTTCGGCCGCCTCGTCGCCGTCATCGAGACCCGGAGGGCCGTGATCCCTGCCCTCCTGGTCCGGCGGGGTCGCCGCTGCGCGACGCGCTGGCCCTCGTCATCGCGTGCGCGGTCGCCGCGATCAGATGGCATGGCCGGGTGGAGGCGGACCTAGACGCGCTGATCGGCCGGTTCGGCCTCGCCGCCGCCCCGCGCCTGGCAGCTGATCCCGGCGCCCTGTCCCGGGCATTCCCATGCCCCCAGCCGGGCCGCTACGCTCATCATGACCACCCGGCGTCATCCACCCCGCGCACCGCCGCCACCGTGAGCGTCCCAGCGACACCGTGAGCATCACCGCACTCCCGCGCGCCCGGAATGCCCGTTTCTAGACGCTCATGCTGAGCGACGCTGCCATGCTCATCTTGAGTGTCGCGCAACACGACAGTTAACGGCATACAGTCCGGCGCATAAGTATACGGTCATTGAACGTCCTCAATTCGGCATTCTCTGAACTTGACATATCGGCTTTAAGTGCTCAAATCGGACGGCGTTTGATGGTCAGGTTTGCCGGGCGGGAGCGGGCATGCCCAGGATTCCTGTGGGGAACGGGCGCCGTGTCGCGGACTTGTGGGGCTTCTGTGGGGCCTCGCAGAAGCCCCTGACTTGCCTGACCGGACCGACACGGGCACCCCCCAGGTACTCCAGCTCCTGGATGCTGATAATCACTCCCCCGAGTACCTAGCGTTACCGGAGCGACCCAGCCGCCAGAGGTAATTTCCGCGCCGATCGCTTAATAGGCACTCAAGGACCGACGGGTGCAAATGTGACGTCCGGCATCCATATCATCCATTCCAGTACGCAGCCCATGCCCAGTCCGAAAAGGGTTTGTGACTGACCTGGCTGATTCAGTTGTTGGCGAATTGAGACCGTCGTTACAGACCGCTGGCACACCTGCCACGACCTGCGGTTATGTGGATGAAAGATGATCATCTCGCATTCGCGAGACGAGCACGCTGGTTGCTGGCTGGCTGTTCGCCGACTAACGACTGTCACGATGCGCGGGGCCCTTCTCGTCGACAGCCGCTGTAATTCGTTCATCGCTTCCTGCCACTCGTCGGGGTCTCAGGACGAGACTCAGTGTCCGCCGGGGCGCCGTCCGCCTGGTTTCCGGAGGCTCGAGCCGCACCAAGATCATCGACATCGACACCGGCGACCCGCGCCTCCTCGCTGCCCTGCTCGCTGTGCCAAGTCACTGACGGCGGTAACACGATGGCGCAGCGGCACGGCACCGGGACATTACCGATCTCCGAACCAGGGCGGGGCTTCGTGTGTCTGCGCAGCTGCCGACCACGGATGGCGCGATCCATACCGCCGATTTTGTGCGGCTGACTGCTGCCGCGCTGGTGCGGGTCAGCGCGCGCATAACAAGCGGCTCGGTGCGCAGCGAGTTTCGTGCTGGAGTCGATTGGGACCGGCCGAGATACGCGCTGGCTACTCGCGTTCTTCCTCGGCGGCGTAGGCGAGGAAGTCATCGACCATGCGGTGCAGCAGCGTGGCGAGCTGGTGGCGTTCCTGCGGGGGCCAGTGCGCCAGGGCGGCCTGCATGCCGGCGGTGCCGGCCTCGCGGATGCGGTCGGCTGCTGCCCTGCCTGCGGGGGTGAGCTGTATGAGCTGGGCGCGGCCATCGTCCGGGTCTGGCGCGCGGTCCGCGTAGCCGGCCTGCTGGAGCCGCTGTACCTGCCGGGTGACGTGCGGGGCCTCCACCCCCAGCCGGTCGGCCAGCTCGCCGGGGCGCACCGGCCCGGTCTCGGCGAGCTGGCCCAGGACCATCACGGCGGCGCGGTCCAGCGGCACGGCGGCCTCGGTCCGGACCCGGTCGTGGCGCCGGGCCCGGGTGATCAGGTAAGCGATCCGGGTGATCGCCCGCAGGATCTCGGCGGCATCCGCGGCATCCGCGGCATCCGCGGCATCCGCGGCGACCGGAGCGGCGGCGGGTTCTGGCTGAGTTCCGGGCATGTGAGCCATCTTACATTACTTACCTAAGTTACGTAACTTGACGGGCGGAGGGCCGGCCCGTAACGTCTCTTACCTAAGTTAAGTAACTGATTCGTCTGGAGAGATCTCATGACAAGCACCAGGGCCCCGGCGGCCCGCCCCAGCTATGCCCCCCGGCTGACCAGTCCCGCCCGCGGGCTCCGCCGCTGGCGGGGCAGCCCGCCACTGACGCTGCTGGCGGTGGCGATGGGCGTGATGATGGTCGGCCTGGACGGCACCATCGTGGCGGTGGCCAACCCGGCCATCCAGTCCCACCTGCACGCCTCTCTGGCCGGCATCCAGTGGATCAGCAACGCCTACCTGCTGGCCCTGGCGGTCAGCCTGATCCCCGCCGGCAAGGCCGGGGACCGGTTCGGCCACAAGAAGGTCTTCCTGGCCGGCGTGGCCGGGTTCGCGGCCAGCTCGGCGGCCATCGGCCTGTCCGGCAGCATCGCAGGCAGCATCACCCTGGTCATCGCGTTCCGCGCGCTCCAAGGCGTGTTCGGCGCGATGCTGCAGCCCACCGCCCTGGCCCTGCTGCGCCGGACGTTCCCGCCGGAGAAGCTGAACGGGGCCATCGGCGTGTGGGGCGCAGTCATCGGCGCGTCCACCGCGGCCGGGCCGATCGTCGGCGGGCTGCTGGTGCAGCACATCGGCTGGGAAGCCTGCTTCTACGTCAATGTCCCGGTCGGCGCCGCCGCCCTGATCATGAGCCTGCTCGTGCTGAAAGAGACCCCCGCCGCGCCGGCCAGCTCGTTCGACATGCCCGGCATCGCCGCCCTGGCCGGCGCGCTGTTCACGCTGATCTTCGGCCTGATCAAGGGCCCGGACTTCGGCTGGGGCTCCGCCCGCACCCTGGCCTTCCTCGGCGCCGCCGCGCTGCTCGGGCTGGCGTTCGTCATCCGTGACCGGCGCGCCCGCCAGCCGATGCTGCCCCTGAAGCTGTTCCGCTCGGCGTCCCTGTCGGCCGGGGTGGTGCTGGTCCTCCTGCTCATGTTCGCGATGTTCGGCGCCATGTTCTTCATGACCTTCTACCTGGAGAACGTGCATGGCCTCGACCCCATCCAGGCAGGTGTGCACCTGCTGCCGATGACCGCGATGCTGATCGTCGGCTCCCCGGCCGCGGGTGCGCTGATCAACAAGCTAGGCCCCCGGCTTCCGATCGTGACCGGCATGGCCATGGCTGCGGTCGCAATGTTCGGCCTGTCCCGGCTGGGCGCCGCCTCCAGCCCGGACGACACCATCATCTGGTTCGTGCTGCTCGGCCTGGGCCTGGCCCCGGTGATGGTCGGCGCCACCAACGTCATCGTCGGCAACGCCCCCGCTGAACTGGCCGGCGTGGCCGGCGGCCTGCAGTCCACCGCCATGCAGCTCGGCGGCGCCTTCGGCACCGCCATCCTCGGCGCCATCATGTCCGCCAGGATCGACAGCCTGCTCCCCGCCAGCTGGCACGCCGCGCACCTGCCCCCGCTGACCGCAGCTCAGTACGCCCAGGTCAAAAGCGCGGTCTCGGTCGGGGTCGCGCCAGTGACCCACAGCACCCCGGCGCAGGCGGCCAGGGTGATCACCCAGATCAGCCACGCCACGTTCACCGCCGGGATGCACAACGCCTTCCTGGTCGCCGCCGCCGTCGCGCTCGCCGGAGCCGGCATCGCCCTGATCACCAAGCAGGGCACCGGCACCGCCGCCGCGCACGCCGGCATCTGACCCCCGCCCAGCCCGGCTCACAACCTGAATCCGGAAGGAAGAACGACATGTCCGCCCTGCCCACCCGCACGCCCGTTACCCCAACCCGTCCCCAGCCGACCCCGCCCGCAGCTCCCCGGCCCGGAAAGAAGAACGTCATGTCCGCCCTGCTCAACCGCAAGCCGGTGCTCTGGTTCCTGTTCCTGTTCAACGCCGCCGTCGCCATCGCCGCCGGCGCCGCCGGCAGCCACCTCCACCTCCACGGCCACACCCTGCACGGCTCCCAGCAGGTCACCACCGCCACCGGCACGGGCATCGTCGCGCTCGGCGCCGGCGCCGCCCTATACCTGCGCCGCGCCAAGCGGGCCTGACGCACACGCCGGTTACCAGAACCAGAAAGGAAGAGTTCCCATGCCGACGATGAAATCGGTGCGGACCGCCGCGCCGGGCACGATCAAGGTAGCGTTGATCCAGCGCCCGGTTCCCGGGCCCCGGGACCTGCTGGTGCGGATACGCGCCTGCGGCATCTCCGGCACCGATGCGGCCTTCGTGCAGATGGGAGGCATGCCGTTGGGCCCGCAAGGGCAGACGGCATCCATCCCGCTCGGGCACCAGCCGGCCAGCGAGGTCGTCGAGATAGGCGCCGAGGTCACCGGCCTGAAGACCGGCGACCGGGTCGTCGTCAACCCGCAGGCCGCGCCGTCGGGCATCATCGGCTGCGGCGGCCCGCTGGGCGACATGAGCGACCACCTGCTCATCCAGAACGCCGTCGCGGGCCAGAGCGTGGCGGCCTTCCCGGATGACCCGCCCTTCGAGGTCGCCGCGCTCAACGAGCCGACCTGTAGGCCGGGTATTGCTCCATAAGCTCGCTGACCTCGGCCGACATGGACTACATCCGTCCTGGCCTGGGGCTGCGATCTCAGCAGTTCTCACCGGTTCCCGACAGATCGCGAGATGATGTGCCCCCGATATGCCCCGGCGGGGGTTAGAAGCCTCTAATCAGCCGATGCTCGAAGCTCTGAAAATTCGGGGGGCTAGATTCGTGCATTACCTCAGTCCTTCTTCTTGAAGGTGTCGCTGACCACCATGTACCAGAGCGTCAGTGCGGCTAGCTGTCCCACGTTAGGTGAACGATCAGCCAGTAGCGTGCTGAGTGAAACGGGTACGCCGCCGTACTTGAAGGGCGCCCCCTTCCGGGCGCGGGCTACACTAGCGAAACGCGCGGCACCCCTATCACACCTGAACCACGATTTACTCTGGTTAACCGGCATAAACTCCTAGCCATCCCCCACGTCAAATTAGTTGCCTACTGGCAATTTTTTAGGCGCAATTGCTAGTAGCAAGGGGTTGACTTCCTGACGGGGAGCGCCCAACATCCAAGTAACACAGTAGTCGCGCTTTGTTTAGAAGCTGGTTGCCTGGGATCTCCTTCTATCAAGGCCGGAGAAAGCTCGGAGTCCTGCGTTCCCTGAAGCATTGGAGGGAACAATGCCGTCTGCCATTGACTCCGGTTGGTGTCAGGTAAGCCCGGCGCGGGCAACACCAAACGAAGCCGTGCCCTTACCCGCCTGGGCCGCCTCGGTAACCGTCCAGGCTCAAATCCCGGGTCGGCAGATCCATTGCACCCGCGTGGGCAGATCCGCCCCTATCCCGAACGGGCACCCGTCACCTGCCCCGGAACGTGTTCGCGCATACCCTCGACTACCCAGCTACCGCGTCTACGTCGTGGCCCCGCGCCGAATCCGGCGAAGGCTCCGCTTGATGACCAGCATCGCCGGCCGCTGCCCCCGCACCCTCGACATCCTCGGCAAAAGTCCGGGACCTCCTTGCAGCACAGCGGCCGAAGCACCGCCCTTCCGCGCTTTACCTCCGTCACCCCGATACACGTGGCAGCAAGGAGAACCGTAATGGCACAAGAGGCCTCGGGGGCCGGGGCCGCCGGTGGCGGCACTCTGGTAATTCCCGGCGAGATGGCAGCCCGGATTGACCGCCTGCCGCTGAGCCGGATGATCTGGGTGATATGCCTGACCGTGCAGATCGGCTGGGCGACCTCGGCCTCGACCGACGGGATCGCCTCCAGGCTGTACCCGTTCATCTGGATTCCGAACCACGCCCCGATAACTCACTTCGACTACTCGGTCCTGTACGCCTTGCAGACCGGGATCAGCATCCTGCTCGGCGGCTACGCCCTCGGCTGGCTCGCCGACAAGATCGGCCGGCGGAACGCCCTGATCCTCTCCTCGCTGCTGGCCGGGGTATTTATCTGGCCGTTCGCGTACGTGACGAACTATCCCGCGCTGTTTTTCCTGTCCATCGCCGACACTCTCGGGTTTGCCGGATTCCTGGCCATCAACGTCGTATACCTGAGCGAGATCATGTCGCCGACCGTCCGGACCAAGACGATCTTGGTCGGTCAGGTCCTCAACATCGTCCTTCTCGCCGTCGTGCTGACCGGCATCATCCCGCACTATATGTTCCCCAGCCAATACCGGGCCTACCTATGGATACTGGCCGGACTGAATCTTCTGGTGGCGCTCGCGCTGTTCTTGCTGATGCCTGAGTCACCGCGCTGGCTGGAGGCCAGAGAGCGCCGCGACCAGGCGCGCACGATCGTCGAGCGCCTGGAGGCGCAGGCCAGGAAGCGCCACCCCGTGCTGCCCGAGCCCGACCTGGCGCCTCACCAGGTGGTGGCCGAGGAGAAGACCAGCCCGTTCGCCGTGTTCTTCAAGCCGTACCTGCTTATCACCGTCTTCCTGCTGGTGGTCATGGTGCTCGGCTACGGCGGCATCATTTACGGCAACGGCGGCTACGCGTTCTTGTTCCTGGCCGAAACCCGAGGCTACAGCGCCAGCTTCTCATTCGCCCTGAGTGCCTGGGCAGGCGCGTGCACCGCCGCCGTCTACCTGGTCAACGCACTGCTCAGCAACAGAATCGAGCGCAAATACATTCAGCTCGCAGGCGCCATCTTGTTTGCCATCTGCTGGTTGGTCATGTACAACGTGCACAGCACCCCGGGCGTGTACGCCTTGTATATCGGACAAACCATCGGCCTGTACCTGTGGCTGTGGAGCATGTACCTGATCATCCCGCCCAACTACCCGACTCGGATGCGCTCGCTGGGCACCGGCTGGACCGACGGCGTCGGCCACCTGGGCGCTTGGGGCGGCGTCCTCCTGGCCGGAGTGGTCTTCAGCGCAGCCGCGCCGCTGGGCTGGATCTTGCTGATCACGATTCCGGGCGCGCTCGTCCCCGGCTTCATGGTCGCGATCTTCACGAAAAACCAGCGCCACCGCGCACTCGAAGAGCTCGCCCGGTAGAACCGGGCCGATAGACGCTGGGCCGCCGGCTCTTTCCCGAGGTGTCTCCGGTGGCCCAGCCCTAATATCGTGGACCACCCGCCAAGGAGGGCTAGCTATCTAGATATCACCCACCGATCTCAGATCAATTCCACCATATTCAATTTGACGTTTATTAATAAGGGTCAAGGCAACGGTCCTTGGCTACTCATGTCCCTGCTTCCGATCGCTGCCATCTCCTGGTCCGGGCAGATTCTGTCAAGACATCCGATGCGATTTAGTTGTCAAGTAGCTTCGGTGAAATTTGTTGTCAGGAGGCCGCGGGCAGGTTCGGACGTGCCGGGAAGGCGGTGGCTTCGTCGTAGTGCTGGCCGGTGGTCAGGCAGTGCCATAGGCAGCCGAACAGGCGGCCGAACAGGTTGCGCAGGGCGGCGGCGTACCTGTCCCGCTCGGAAACTCGGTCTCGTGTCGTGAGCTGGGGTTCTGCTGCGGGATCAGGGGCGTGGCTGGGACTACCTCGGGGTGCTGTTGTCGATCGTCTACCGCTTGCTAAGGTGCCTGGTCGGCTTGCTGGCGGTGCTGGTCCGGTCTGATCTGTCCAAGGACGCCGAGCTGCTGGTGCTGCGCCACGAGAACCAGGTGCTGCGCCGTCAGCTCCGCGGTCGGCTGCGGTGGGACCATGCCGACCGGCTCTGGCTTGCGGCGCTGTCCCGGCTGGTGAGCCGTGACCGGTGGCCAAGGGTCTTCCCGGTCACCCCGGCCACGCTCCTGCGCTGGCACCGTGACCTCGTTGCCCGCAAGTGGGACTACACCAGCCAGCGCCGGCCAGGACGGCCTGTGCCGTGCCAGAACTCGCACACCGCCTCTGATCTGGCGTCTTCTCTGCTCGTCAGGCTGCTCTCCGGTACTCACTGATCAAGCCGTGGACGACCTGCCTGCGCTTGATCTGGGCGGTCATATCGATCGGCTGGCCGGGCTCGTGCAGTGGAGGTAGTTGTTCCCGCGACTGGTGGGGCCGATGTTCGTTATAGTGCTGCGCGTACTCGGCCAGAACCCGCCGGAGGTCCCCTTCGCCGTAGATCAGCAGGTGGTCGAGGCACTCGCGCCGTAGCGTTCCCACATACCGCTCCGCAAAAGAATTCGCCCGGGGTGACCGGACCGGTGTCTTGATGACCCGCACGCCGTTGCCGGCGAGCACCTGGTCGAACGCTGCCGTGAACTTGCTATCGCGGTCGCGGATGAGGAACCTGAACCGGGCGGCGCGTTCGCCGAGTTCCATGGGAAGGTTACGGGCCTGCTGTGCGGTCCACGCCCCGGTGGGGTGGGCCGTGATGCCCAGGATGTGCACGCGGCGGGTCTGGATCTCCATCACGAACAAGACGTACAGGCGCTTGAGGAACACGGTGTCGACGTGCAGGAAGTCGCACGACAGGATCCCGGATGCCTGGGCGGCCAGGAACTGCCGCCAGGTGGGTGACGTCCGGCGCGGTGCGGGCGTGAGCCTGGCGGCGGCCAGGATCCGGCGGATCGTTCCCGCGCCGATGCGGTACCCGAGCCCGAGGAGCTCACCTTGGATGCGGCGGTGCCCCCACCGCGGGTTCTGCCTGGCCAGCTGCCGGACCAGTTCGCGGATCTCCTCCGGGACCGGTGGGCGTCCTGTGGCATTTGGGTAGGTCCATTTGTTGTTGACGATGCGCCGGTGCCAGGCGAGCAGGGTGCCAGGCGTCACGATCCGGTGCAGCCACAGGCGTTTTGGCAGCAGTCGTGTCAAGGCGGCCATCACGGCCCGGTCGGCCCAGCGCGGCTTCGGGCGGGCGACCTGACGACGTAGGACCGCGACCTCATGCCGCAAGACCAGGATCTCGACGTCCTTCGAGGTGTGACTGCGGGCGAGGAGCGCCAGCCAGCCGAACAACCGGACCATTAGCAGATAGGCGAGGCGGAAGAGCACGAGCGCCGAGGATAGAAGCCCAGGTCAGATGCTCTGCACGAGTTCTGGCACGCCACAGGTATTCCGGCGGCTGGCCGGGCCGGTGGCCCCGGCCGGGCTGGACGGCGCGTTCTACCGGGAGATGCGGGTGGCCGCGGTGGACGGGTTCGTGCTTGACGTGCCGGACACGCTGGCGAACCGGGCCGCGTTCGGCGGCCCGTCGGACGCCAAAGGCCAGCCAGCTGGGTTCCCCAGGCCAGGGTGGTGACATTAACCGAGACCGGGACGCACTCCTCGATCGACGCCAGCGTGGGCGGGTTCCGGACCGGGGAGCCGGAACTGGCGATCGCGATGGCCGGCAGCGCGGCCGGGATGCTGGTGATCATGGACCGGGGCTTTCCCGGGGTGGCGCTGTGGAAGGCGTATACGCAGGCCGGGGCGCATCTGCTGATCCGGGCACGGTCCAGCGTGGCCGCCCGCCCGGTGACGGTCCTGGACGACGGGACGTATCTGGCGCGGATGAACCTGGCCGGGCAGAAGGGCGCGCATCCCGGCGGGGTCTTGGTGCGGGTGATCGAGTACCGCGTCGACGGGGGCGAGGCCGTCAGATTGCTGACCGGCCTGATGGACCCCGCAGCCTTTCCCGCCGGTGAGCTCGCCGCCCTCTACCATCAGCGCTGGGAAAGTGAATCTTCCTTCCGGCAGGTCAAGACGTTCCAGCGCGGCCCGCAGGAAATCTTGCGGTCAGCGGACCCGGAGCTGGTGCGTCAGGAGGCATGGGCGCATCTCGCGGTGCACCACTGCCTGACCCGGATCATCATCCGGCTGGCCACCCAGCAGCGGATCGACCCGGACCGCATCTCCTTCGTCAAGGTCCTCAAGCACGTCCGGCGCAGCGTCATCCGTCACTGCGCGCAGACATCCGCGCAGATCGGGCAGTTCACGGCGGCGATGGCCGCGAAGGTCCGCCGCAAACTCGACAACGGCGTCAGGCGCCTGCGGGAAGCCGACCGGTTCCTCAAGCGCCCGGCCTCGAAGTACTCCTTCCGCACCGCAGGCCAGGTCCGCCGTCCTGCCCGCCGGGTGGCCGCCAAGGTACTCACACTCCACCCGCGATAGTTCGCAGCTGACAAGCAACGGCATTGCCTGGTCACCAGGAAATGGACCTATCCTCGCGGCGCGGGCAGACCACCCGCCAGTGCCGAGATCGCCGAGCTGATCGGGGTTCTCGCCGGCGAGAACCCCGGCTGGGGATACCAGCGGATCCAGGGCGAGCTGCTCAAGCTCGGTCACCGGGTCAGCGCATCCACGATCCGCCGGGTCCTCAAGCCGAAGTTACGGCTAGTTCGGCGGGTGATTCCGTGTTTGGCCTGGTGTTTTGCCGGATTGGCTTGGTGGTGTTCTGGCTACTTCAAGGTGAGCGGGATGGTGGTGCCGAGGAGGTGGAAGGCCTGCCGCTGAGTGCTGGTCGGCTCGGTGAGCATCGGCACGGTGGCGTGGGTTCCGGTGAACCGGACCTGGTTGCGGGTCAGGGTGGCCAGGTGGTCCAGCAGGTCGCGGAAGCTGCGGTAGGGCTGCCCGGCCGGGTCGTACTGGGATGACGCCTTGGCCTGGGCGGCCGCGGAGCGGCTGGCCTGCGCGACGGGGTTGTCCGGGGTGGGCGGGTTCTCGTCGGTGAAGGTGAGCGGGGCCCAGGCCCGGCGCAGGTGCCAGGTGAGGTAGCAGGCGATCATGCAGATCAGCACGTGGGCCCGGACGCGTTCTTCCAGCCGGTGGAAGACGGGCCGCAGGTCCAGGTCGTCGGATTTGATGTGGCGGAAGTCCCGCTCGACAAATTTGAGGTTCTTGTAGGCGGACACCACGGCGGCCGCGTCGAGCTGCCCGGCGGGGACGGGAGTGCGCAGCACGTAGAACCCGTCCAGGGCGGCTTCGGCGTCGATCTGGTCCTGCTTGCGGGTCACGGCCAGGGTGGTATCGGTGATGGTGACGGCGAAGTGCTTGCCGGTCTTGTACTTGCTGATCACCTTGCCGACCTCGACGCCGATCGGTCCGGCGCCGGTGAGCCGGCGGCCTGGACCCGGGCGATGATGGGAGCGAGCAGCTTCTCGGTGGCGGCCAGGATCTCGTTGCGCGTGCGGGCGCGGCCGGCGGCCAGCGCCGGGTTGCGGCAGGCGATCAGCCGCTCGCCGGGGAAGTCGGCGGAGGTGATCTCGGCCAGGTCCTGCTGATCGAAGAGGCTGAGCTGGAGCGGGCCGTCGTCGGTCATCAGCTTGCGGATGGCCGGGGCGCGCAGCGCGGTGATCCACCGGTAGCCATCCGGCCGCTGGGTCCCGTCCTCGGCCAGGTTCATGGCCTGGATCCGGGCGCTGGTGATCATCCCCCGGTCGCCGACCATGACCATCTGCTCCAGTCCGAACTTCTTGCGGACCACGTCCACGATGGCGGTGAACGCGCCGGGGTCGCCGGTGTTGCCGGGGAAGACCCGGACCGCGACCGGCGGCCGGCCGGGTCGGTGAGCAGCCCGTACTCGATCTGCAGGTTTCCCTTCTTGCCGTCCCGGGAGTAGCCGCGGGCGGCCAGCGGGCACCGCGTGCCTTCCAGCCACGAGGACGACAGGTCGAACAGCGCCATCCGCGCCGGGTTGGGCTCCGGGCCGAGGTGGCGGCGGGCCAGTTCCGCCTCGATCGCGTCCTGCCGGTGCTCCAGCCAGTCCATCGCGGCGTAAATGTCATCGGTGGACGCGTCCGCGACGCCGAGGTCGGCGCCCAGGGTGACATCGGCCCACCAGGTCAGGGTGGACAGCTTGGAGCCCGGCCGCACGACCCGGGAGATGATCAGCGCCAGGGCCAGGTCCCGCTGCCGGCCCGCCGGGCCGAGCAGGGCGGGCAGCCCCAGCTCGGCGGCCATGGCGTGCACGGCGGCGACGTGCCCGTGCGGCACCGAGCGGGTGATGGTGACCGCCTCGGCGGCGGGGACCAGCTGCTGGCCCTTCAGGGCGGCGTCGATCAGGTCGATGACGTGGTCCGGCAGCGTGGACAAGTTGGCCACGGTCTCGTTCTTGACCGTGCCGCCGTCGCGGTAGGTGCGGCGCAGATAGGCCGAGGAGTAGTCCTTGCGGCGGCCCTGCTTGTCCACATACCCGGTCTTGCTCACTCTGACTACGTGGACCTTCCCGGTGGTTCGCACCATAGCCAGATCATAACGTTATAACCGGACAGATTCCGGCGCGACACGCCTAACTTTCTGACTACACTCCTTGGCCAGATCCCACCGAAACAGCAGTTCAGGATGCAATACCTACAGAGAGCTACAGCAACTTCGGCTCAAGGCGCTGAAGATTCCTCCGGCGCCCAAGCGGCACACCAACACGACTTGGCGGCAGTTCCTGCACGCGCAAGCCGCGACGATGCTCGCCACGGATTTCCTTCATGCCGACTGCGCGGTCACCCTCCAGCGCCTGTACTGCTTGTTCGTGATAGAGATCGGCTCCCGCTACGTTAACATCCTCGGTGTGACCGCCAACCCGGACGGGCCATGGACCACGCAGCAGATCCGCAACCTCCTGATGGACCTCGGCGAACGCGCCGCCGGTTTCCGGTTCCTCGTCCGCGACCAGGCCGGGCAATTCACCGCCTCGTTCGACGCGGTCCTAGCCGACGCCGGCATCACAGCGGTCAAGATCCCGCCACGGAGTCCTCGCGCGAACGCCTATGCGGAGCGGTTCGTGCTCACCGCCCGGCCCGAGGTCACCAACCGGATGCTGATCTTCAGCGAACGGCACCTGCGCATCGTAATGGCCCGGTATGCCCGGCACTACAACGGGCGAAGACCACACCGCGCACTCCAGCTCCAGCCACCCCAGCCCGACCACCCCGAGGCCGATCTCGCCCGTGAACAGATCAAGCGCCGGCCCGTCCTCGGCGGCCTCCTCAACGAATACGAGCGAGCCGCCTAAAAGACCAGGTCACAGCTACCAGCACAGTTCTGGCACCCCACAGCCTGACCGCCAACACCAGTCGTCAGTGCACGATGCTTCGAGCATTCCTGTAGTCGCGCCGATACGTTCCACTTGTGACATGGCTCTGCCGCATATTGGCAGGTTTAGCTGGTTCTAGCTTCGAATCTGGGCCGATCGCTTAAAGGACTTCTTGGGCGGGACCAGCTCAATGAGGTTCATCGTGTATCGCTGCCTCGTCACCCAATTCGTAGACAAGTCGTATGCCATCCCCAACCCAGACGTTCCAGGTAAGTCGTATAGGCCGCTTGGCTGTGTAGGCAGTCCTGATCTGCTCTAGGACGGGCATTCCAGTTCCGAGCTCGAGCAATCTATTCTCTTCATCATTGGGAGAAGTCCGTAGACGGATCTCATCGACATACCTCCTTTCAACATACCCAAGGCTGGCTAGCACCGCAATGATTCCGCGTTCCACTATATTAGGGCTGAGGATTTCAGTCTCTTCGGCAATATCGAATGGATAATAGCTGTCCTGGATGCTGCTCGGCTTATTGTCTACAGCGCGTATGCCGCGACGCTGAACTACCAGGCTGTTTTCATCAATCTGCAACCTGGACGACACGGGCTCAGATGCGGGAACGACCTTCATCTCGAATGTCTGCCTAGCGGTTCTGCCTTGCGAGCGCAGGTCGTCAAGGTATCTGTCTACGGTGCTGACGTCGCGGTGCTCACGCGCATATCGAGCCCCGTAGAGCGTCAGAGGGCGATTCTCGCGGACGAACGTTCCCCGACTGGTGGCGGTCTCGATGAGCCCCTCGTTACTCAACGTGGCGAGAGCCTGGCGTACAGGAGTACGAGAAGCCTGGTATCTAGCCATCAACTCCTGTTCGGTCGGCAGCCGGTCCCCCCCAGCTAGGGAGCCGCTGTGGATCAGGGATCGTAGGTCCCCCGCGATGCGCTGGTGAAGAGCAGTCACTCGCTCGTCTCCTCCGAGAGTCATCTTTGACACAACAAACGTAGCAAAAGTCTTGACAGGATGTTTGTCATTACTAACATACTAAACATGATCTACCGACAGGGTGATCAAGGCCTCCGGAGTGGCTATGACCAGCTTTCCGCGCACGACGCCTGTACAGCTGCGAGTCAACCTCGACATAGTTCAGGCACACTACGACCTTGCGATGCGGATGCACTTCCGGTCCCGGGGACGCGCCGCTCAGTTCGCGGCCATCCGGGACATCCCCGTTCTGATCAGCGAGATCGAGCGGCTGTTCGACTTCCTATCGGAGACAATGATTCGCTATGCCAACCTGCGTGGGGCCGCGCTGGCTACCATGACTGCGTATGAAGTCGGCGAGGCTGACCCGTTCCACCACCTTCGCTTGGTACTGCGTGCATGAGCAGTCGATCCAGGAACAACTGGCGGGCAAGAGATGCCTGGCCTGTGGGGTGCCAGAATTGTGCTGTTCCCCTGACCTGCAGCGATGATCAGCGTCAGCGTAAGGCATCATGATCATCCGTGTCCGTGCGCCTGTTCTACCTCATCTTCGTCCGGCTCGGCGGCTGGCTGGTCCTGCTCGGCCGGTCATCGGCCTCCAAGGACGCCGAGCTGCTCGTACTGCGGCACGAGGTCGCCGTGCTACGCCGAACCAATCCCCGGCCCCGGCTCGACTGGGCCGACCGCGCGGTCCTCGCCGCACTGATCCGGCTCCTGCCCGGGAGGCTGCGAGCGCACCGGCTGATCACCCCAGGTACCGTCCTGCGCTGGCACCGCCGCCTCGTCGCCCGCAAGTGGACCTGCCCGCACCGGACAGGACGGCCGCCGGTCAGCGCCGAGATCGCCACGCTGATCGAGCGGCTCGCCACCGAGAACAACAGCTGGGGATACAAGAGGATCCAGGGCGAGCTGCTCAAGCTCGGCCACCGGGTCAGCGCGTCCACCATCCGCCGGATCCTCAGAGCACTGAAGATTCCCCCGGCCGCAACGGAACACCGACACGACGTGGCGGAAGTTCCTGCGCACTCAGGCAGCGACGATGCTCGCCACCGATTTCTTCCACGTGGACTGCGCGGTCACCGTGCAGCGGCTGTACTGCCTGTTCGTCATAGAGGTCGCCAGCCGCTACGTGCACATCCTCGGGATCACCGCGAACTCGGACGGGGCCTTGGACCCTCCAGCAGATCCGCAACCTGCTGATGGATCTGGAGGATCGCACCGCCAGCTTCCGGTTCCTTGCCCGGGACCGGGCCGGGCAGTTCACCGCATCATTTGACGCGGTCCTGGCCGATGCCGGTATCCAGGCCGTGAAAATCCCGCCCCGGAGTCCTCGCGCGAACTGTTATGCGGAACGGTTCGTGCTCACCGCCCGGACGGAGGTCACCGACCGGATGCTGATCTTCGGCGAACGGCATCTGCGGACGATCCTGGCCCAGTACGCGGCCCACTACAACGGGCAGCGCCCTCATCGCAGCCGTCAGCTCCGCCCGCCACGGCCCCATCACCCTGCTGCGGACCTCTCCCAGAAGCGGATCCAGCGCCAGCCTGTCCTCGGCGGCCTCATCAACGAGTACGAGCGGGCCGCATAGACGTCCAGGTCAGAAGCAATAGCCAAAGTTCTGAAACCCCACAGGCTGCTGCCTCGCGGCCATCTCCGCCAGCTGCGCCTGATCATCTCTCCCCGCGCACCCTGCTGCGCTGGCACGCCGGTCTGGTCAGGCGGCGCCGGGCATACCCGCGCCGGACCCCCAACCCGCCCGCCGGACGCCAGGGTCCGCCCACCGCAAACGCAAGGGTCCAGGTCCTGCGACGGGACCGGCTCGGCGGCCTGATCCACGAATACTCCCAGGTCGCATGAGGTGACACAGTATTCGGATTCGGCACCCACACGTTGCCGGCCAGGGCCTCGCGCCCTGTTCCCTAGGTCATGAACAGTTCCGGGCTCTCGCGAGCGGCGCCAGATTATCCCCCGGACCCGGCGGCCGTGACCTCGCCGAAGTGGCTCTGGCTGACCTGGCTATGACCCGCCCTGAGACCATTAGGCCCCACCAAGGCCTCTACAGTCTATCGGACTTATTTTTGAATATAGGCACATGAGCTGGAGAGCCCCGTTACGGAATCGAACCGTAGACCTTCTCCTTACCATGGAGACGCTCTGCCGACTGAGCTAACGGGGCCAATATTAGGTTGTCTGACCTGGGGTTTTGTGCCTATGGCCCGCTTCCTAGGTCGCGCAAAGCGCCGGTACAGCGTCTATTCCTGCCCTTGCGGCTGAGACGGATCCCCGTACCGGCGTAGGAGAGCTTACCGTACTCCTGTCGTCCTGGGGCCTCACTTCGGAGCGACCTACGTCAACGGCCAGCGGCAGTCACCCTGCACCGTCCCGGCGCCCCAGCATGAGCCGCCGACGCCGCCATCGCCGCGCTGCTGGAGACCCTGTCGGCCGTTCCCGACCTGCTCAAAGTCCCCCCGGGCAATTGACTCCGTCCGACCATGACTTCCCGCGCCAGACAACGAGCTGCGAACCCTTGAACGTAGGCCGCCGCATTTCCTCAAGAGCGGGGTATCGGGAGCCGCAGGCACTGCGCTGGCCTGCTCGAAGGTGCTCGCGTGGACGGTGAACGCCGCCATCACTGGGGCCCCGGTCACGGAAGTCTCATACCCTTCCACGGGCCGCGCCAGGCCGGGTGCTCGCCCCTCCCCGGCCGACAAGCGTACGTTCGCCTGCGTCGCCGCCTTCGACTGCCCCGCGGAGGCCCGGGCCAGGCTGTTCGGCCTGACGCGCTCGCCGCCGGCCCGGGCCCGCTTCCATGACTACCGGCCGCGCCCCGCCCGACCTGGCGTCGGCCAGCCGCCATCCGACGGCGACGTGCTCGGCCCCGTCGTCCCGACCGACGGGCTGACCGTGACGCTCTCCGTGGGATCCAGCCCATACCGGCCACCTCTTCACCGCCTACCAGCACGACGTCCGGCGGCAGTTCGAAACCGGGCAGCAGAGGCTGATCAACGAGCCGCTCGTCGACTACGTTGCAGCCGTCCGGCGGCTGGTACTTCACCCTGACCGGGTGCTCGACACGTCCCACTGGTACGGCCGGGCCACGCTCAGCTGATCTGAGGACCCGGGGCCCGGACCTGCCGGGTCGCCTACTGGCGCGCCACGGCGGCGGTGCGGCCGGAGCGGCGCAGGCCGACGGTCCCGGCAGCGATCAGCAGCAGCCCGGCGGCCAGCGCGGCCAGCCATTGCGCTGAGCCGGCCGGAGGCGGCGGAGCGGTGCCGCCCAGTCCCGTGTCGGCCCCTCCCGTTGGCGCTTTCGCGCTTCCGGCCGCGTCAGTCAGGACGCCGACCTTCAGCCCGGCGGAGCCGTCGAGGACCACGATGGTGTGGACCGAACCAGCCGCCAGGGCGACCGACATGTCGGTCTTCTGCCCCGACGCGCTGAACTGCACGGTCTGCGTACCCGGCCGCACCGTCATGTAGGACGTCACCGAGCCGAAAGACAACTGCTGAGCGATGACGTCTCCCCCGACGCTGACGGTGACCTGATCTTGCTTCTGTGACGCCTGGATGACCCGGACGAGCGCCGCGCCGCTGGGCGCGGCCGTCTGGTCCTTCAGCACCTCGAGCCGAGGACTCCCGGCAGGCCCGAGGCTGGCCACCGTGTAGTTCGACCCTGCGTTCACCATGAAGTTGACGGAGACGATCGGAGGGGTCGAGGCCGATGCTCCCACCGGGCGTATCGCCACGGTGTACTGGCCGACGGCGACCGGCATGTAGCTGGAGACGTCGCCGTAGCTCACGTGACTGAGCACGGTCGGATTGGCGGAGTTGCCGAAGGCCAGCAGGTAGATGTCCACGGCCGGGGAACCGGCGGACAGGTTGGCGCACCGAACCCACCCGGTCGTGGCCGCAGGCGCCGCTGCCGCCACAGCGGCGGCGGGTGCCACGGCGGACAAGGCACCGAAGCCGAGCAGCGACGCGAGCACGATGAGCGGGGCGAAGATCCTGCGCGGCCTCATGGCCAGCTCCTCCCATAAGATCAGCGCCTTACCGGACGCACGCAGCCCACATCGCACGCCAGGTTAAGAAATCCAGCCAGGAGCGCCGCCCGTCAGCACTTCGGCGCGACGAACCTCGGTCCCACGGCGGCCGCGCCGCTCATACCGTCCCCGTCACCGTGGCTGTCGGGAACAGCAGAGCACATAGGGCGAGCCCATATCAACTGGAACACACCGTTGCGGCCCAGGTGTTATCCGCAGATTCCGGCGCACGGCGGCGAGCAGCCGACGGCGGTTACCCGCCGAGGCGGGCGTACACCACGACGTTGCTCAGGTAGCTGCCACTGGCGTAGTCGAACGTGCCGCCGCACGTGATCAGGCGGAGTTCCGCGTCGGGCACGGACCCGTAGACCGCGGCCGTCGGGAACGCGTTCTTGGCGTATATCTGGACCCTCGTGACCGTGAAGACGGCCAGTGTCCCGTCGGCACGCCGCACGTAGATGCGCTCGCCCGGGTGCAGATCCCGCAGCCAGAAGAAGACGCCCGGCCCGGAACGGGAGTCGACGTGGCCGGCGATGACCGCGGACCCGGTCGCGCCGGGAGACGGGCTCCCGGTATACCAGCCCACGACCGTCGTGGTGCTGGGAACCTGGAGCGTCCCGTTGGGATTCAGGCCGAGAGTCGTGACCGGGGCCCGTACGCCGATGGCCGGGATGGTCAGCTCGACCGGCCTGGGGACCGGCTGGGCCGCTGGCTGCCAGGTGGTGGTGACCGGCCGGCCCGAGGGGGTGGCCACGGGTGACGGCCTGGCGGGCAGCCGCTGGGCTGAGGCCGGGGAGCCGTTAGCCACGATCAGGCCGGCCGCTCCAGCACCGGCGGCCAGCACGCCGACGCTGAGCGCGGCGGCCGACACCAGCCGAAGCCGGGTCCGGCGGGGCGGTACGCCAGCACGAGAGCCGGGCGGCGCGGCGCCGGGTCGCCGCGCGAGGCTGACGCCCGGCCGCCGCCGCGAGAGCCACAAGGTGACCGTGGTGGACAGGATCTGTCTCCAGGACGGATCCTGGCCGGCCCGCGGCGGCGTCCCGGGGGCAGCAGCGGGCGGCAGCGGGTCCGCCGCCGGGACGGCGGGCGGCAGGTCCGCGCCGACCGCAGGCTCGGTCCGGCCGGCTGAGGTGACCACGTCCCAGGCCGGACCCCACCAGTCGGCATCGATGTCCCAGCGGGCAGCATCCCGCTGGATCGGGGGCGTCGGCGCGGGGGTTGGCATCGCGGACGAGGGACCGGCCAGCGCGGGCTCGCCGAGGAGAACGCTCCCGGGCGATCCGCCGCTGCGGATGTCCTCGTCCATGTCGATTTCCCCGTCGCCGCGACTGACCGGATCAGCAGAGCACACCAGACCGACCTGGATCAACCGGAATGGCAAGCTGTATTCCGGGTATCACAGTGCGCAGCACCTGGGGGGTGAGCAGCGCCATGGAACCGATTCCGGTCCCAGACCGTCTGATCCGCGATGAGCAAGGCACGGCCTCGGCCGCTGACCGGGCCGGACTGGCCGTGTCCCGGCGCATCTGTGATGCATACCTAGCTTTATTTGCGGATATGAGTAGCCATGCCCATCCGTCTTGAGCCCGGCTCCGAAGAAACGACGAACGGCACGAATCACGAACGGCACGCGGTAAACCGGACAGTCAGTGTAGACAGGCGATCCTTATGCGTTTCGGGCACGTGAGAGTAGCGGCAGTGACCGTGCTGAGCGGGAGCTTCCTGATCCTGGGCATGGCAGGCACCGCGCAGGCGGCCACCCAGGCGTCGACGGCCACGGACTCGGTCTGCCAGGCACTGCCTGCGCAGGCTAGTGCGTCACCCTCGCCGTCACCGTCGAACTCATCTTCGCCATCGGAATCAGCTTCCCCGTCGACGTCGCCGTCGGCGAGCCACTCCGGCTCGCCGGGTGATCCGCCGCCGGTCTCGCCTTCGGTCAGTGTCAGCCACGCCAGCCCCTCGCCGTCCGGGGCGAAGAGTGCCACAGCCTCGCCGTCTACGGCGAAAACCACCACGCCCTCCCCGTCCGCCGCCAAGAGCGCCACCGCCTCCCCGTCCGGGGCGAAGAGCGCCACCGCCTCCCCGTCTACGGCCAAGAGCGCCACCGCCTCCCCGTCTACGGCCAAGAAGGCCACAGCCTCCCCGTCTGCAGCGAAGAGCGCCACGGTCTCGGCGTCCGCATCGCCTGCCCGGTCGGGCTCCGGGTCGCCGTCCGCGACCGCGGCGCTCGATGCCGACACCGTCTCGAGCCCGAGCCCGAGTGAAACCGCCAGCTCGGCGTCACCGGCCGAGCTGTGCGTGAGCGTCCAGCGCTCCCAGTCGAGCATCAAGCGCGGCCAGACGGCCACCTACGTGGTGCAGGTCTCGACGAAGAACGGATCGGCGTCGGGCGTCACGGTCGGGCTTGCCGCGCAGCCGTCCAGCGTGCGGCCCAAGTTCAGCAGCGGCTGCGCCAAGGACGATGGCACCGCCTCGTGCAGCATCGCGTCGGTGACGGACAAGCAGGCCGTGATCCTGGGCGCGAGTGTCGCGGTCGCGTCGAACGCCACCTCGGTCGCTTCGGTGAAGCTGACCGTGACGGCCACCGTGGCCACCACCTCGAAGTGGACGCCGCCCGCGGCGGCCGAGACCACCGCCGTCACCTCGGCCTCAGCGTCGGCCTCGGCTTCCGCGTCGGCTTCGGCGTCGGCCGCTGATTCGCCGACCGGGGACCCGGCGGGAATCAGCGACCTGGGCACACTCCCGCTCGGCCCCATCCCGAGCCTGAACGGGGCGGCGAGCGTGCTCATCGGGGCCGGTAACGCGGCCCAGCTCTTCCCGGCCATCACGGCGGCGCCGGGAGCCAGTCCCGGCGCGTCGGCACTGACGCAGCCGAGCAGCCGGGACACCGCGCCGGTGTCCGACGTGTCGCCGGTGTCAGCCGACACTCCGGCGTCCACCGCCCAGGTGGCAGGCCTGATCGCGGTAGGACTGGCGATCATGCTCATCGCGACCCGGCTGGCCGTCCGCAAGCGGTCCCGGCCGGGCGGGCCGCGCAGCTGAGGGCCCTTACTTCTTCTTACTTCTTGGCCACCAGCTCCACCGACGGGCGCATCGTGCGCATCACCTGGGCCAGCGCGGTGGCGTTCATGGTGGGCGAGACGATCTCCCCGAAGCTGTCGTTGTCGAACCAGGCGCACATGGCCACCGCGTCCGACGTGCCGGCGGCCTCTTGCACGCAAGCAGCCTGACCGCCGAGCGAGCCCGCGCTGACTACCGCGGCGTTCGCGAAGTTCTGCCGGAAGCTGCCGATCGAGCTGGCGGGCGCGGCGTTGGCCAGATGGCCGCCGATGAACATCACGATCTGCTCGGTGTTCCCGGCGGCGGAGTTCCCGGATTCGTACACGGCCGACTTAACGTCGCTGGCCTGGCCAGAGCTCATCTTGATGACCTCGTTGCGCAGCTGGCTGACGTTGGTCTGGCGCTCCATGTCCACGGTGCGCACGTAGCTTCCGATCTTGGCCGGAGTCACCATGGTGTGCACCGGGCCGCTGTGCGACGGGAGCTCGAACTTGAGGATGCCCACGATCGCCGCCACCGCCGTGACCAGCACGCCGCCCAGGGCCAGCCAGAGGCGGTGGTCGTTGCTGCGTCCCCGCCGACGGCCGGTGCGACGCCCGGTCCCCCTGCTCCGGCGGCCGGAATCGCCGTCTTCCCCGGGGAACAGGCCCGTGTAGTCGTCGTCGTCATCCTCAGCCCAGAACTCCGCGAAGGAGTCCTGTTCATCGGCCTGCGGCTGGGCCGGCCAGGAGGACGTGATCTCGGGTCCGTCCAGGCCGTGACCGGGCCGTACCGCGGGGGCAAGAACCTGGCTGGCGCCCGGGACGGCTCGCTGCGGCCCGGTGACCGCCGGCTCGTATTCGGCCGGTTCGTATTCGGCAGGCCCGTCAAGCCGCCTGGTCGCGGGCGGGGCGAGCACCCCCACCTGCGCGGTGGGAGCGCCGAGATAGCCCGCGAGATCTTGGGGGGCCGCGTCGGTCCCGGGCGCGGGACCGACCTCGACGCCGGCACTCATCCGGGGGTCCCGGCGACCCTGGAGACCTTCGCCGCCGCCGCCCGGGCCGTACCCGGGCGCCGCCGGGAATTCCCCGGGCTGGGCCGCCCGCGGGCGGCCGCCGTAGCCGAGGGCGCCGGTATCGCCGCCACGCTGGTCCCCGGCGGGCCGGCCGTCCGGCTGCTGCGGGTAGGAGGGCGCGCTGCGACCCAGCTCGGTGTACCACGACTCGTCGTCGAGCGGCTCGTCGTAGCCGAGCTCGCCGGCCGGCGGCTCCTCGTAGCGCAGCTCGTCGTAGCGCATGCCCGCCAGGCGCGGATCGGAGGCGGGCCGTGGTTCATCCAGGCGCGGATGTCCGTACCACTGCTCGGGGTAGGCGGGCCCGGTGCCGGGTTCACGGCTGGTGCTCAGGTCCGCGGCAGGCTGCGGGCCGGTCGCGGGAAGCGGCTCCCGTGCTCCCTTCGCCGGGTAGCCGTCCGAGGCGAACCCGGGCTGGTAACCGGGATACTGCCGGGCAGGCTCACGGAAATCCGTGCCCGGATACGCGGGGGTCCCGCGGAAACCGGCCGGGGCGCCGCCCGGCCGGGCGGCGCTGCCAGACCCACTTCGCGGCCCGTCGTAGGCGGGATCGGAATAGCCCGGGTCCCCGTAGCCGTAGTCGTCCGTGGCCGGCTGCAGATAGCCGGGCCGCGAGCCGCCGGGACCGGGACCGGCGTCCGGGCGGCCCTGCGGGCTACCGCCGAAACCGGCCTCCAACAGATGCCGGGCTTCCGGGTCCATCCGCCGGAAGCCGTTAGGCCAGGAGAGATCGGGCCCGAACGTTCCGTTCGGCGGCCCGGCGGGCACCTCACGCGGCTCACTGCGTCGGCCCGGGCCGTGCGGGCCGGGACCGTTCAGGGCGTCGTCCCCGAAGGGATCTTGCGCGGATGACCATCCGCCGCCATCTTGAGCCGGCGAGCCGCTTCTCATATACCGGGTCACTCCCCTGTCTGTCGTACAGCAGGTCAATGATCACAGTGCTACGTGCTGAAGTGCTGCGTTCCGATCAGTCCAACGCCAACAAGCATCTTCGCGACAAACGAGACACCCTGCTGCCTACTTGGATAATTCAGCGGCAGTGGTCGGTAATGCGGTCTTACGGTACTGCTCAGCAGCCGTCGTTATGGTGCATTCCATCGTTTACGGCAAGTCGCGCATGCTCGGTCATACTCACGGAGAGTACACGGTAACTCTCTGCAACAAGGGCATTTGGCCGGCAACTTGCCCGTGCCCCGGCGCAGATCGCGACGAACGCCGACCGCATGGGCCGTAGTCAGGCGCCGTGGTAGGTGTCCCTGGCCCGCTCGGCGTGCCCGCGGGCCAGCAGCTGGGCCCGGTCCGGGTCGCCCGCCTCGATCGCGTCGACGAGCTCAGCGTGCTCGAGCCACAAGCTGCGCCCGCGCTCCGGGGCGCCCAGCCGGTAGTACCAGCGGACCCGGCGGCCCACGATGCCGGCCAGCTCGGCGAGGACTGAGTTGCCCGCGGCCAGCGCGATCTCGGCGTGGAACGAGTCGTTCGCCTCGGCCGCGCGGCTGGGGTCATCCTGTCCGGCCGCGTCCTGGCCCGCGGCGCACAGCTCCCGGAGCCGGGCCACCTGGGCTCCGGTCGCGGCCCGGGCCGCGAGCCTGGCCGTCTCGGCCTCGAGCAGCGCGCGCACGTCGAGCAGCTCGTCGACCTCCGAGCCGGTCGGCACATGCACGAAGGCACCCTGGCTGGGCCGCAGGTCCACCCAGCCTTCGGTTTCCATGCGGTGCAGCGCCTCGCGGACCGGCTGCCTGCTGACCCCGAGCTGCCGGGCCAGGTCGGTCTCGATAATGTGCTGCCCGGGGGGCAGCTCGCCGCCGACGATCATGTCGATCAGCGCGTCGTGGACCGACTGGCGCAGCGGCGCCGGCCGCTGCAGCGGCCGGATCACCACCGTCGGCATCCGTCAACCTTGGCCACCGGGCCACCCCTCCACACGGCTGCACGAACGCGGACAGCTTATCGGCGACAGTATGCAAAGTGCGATCCCCGGATCCGGGGATCGCACGCCCGTCCCGAGGTGAGCCGGGGACGCCGGTCCCAGGTCACGCCGCGCTCGCCCACGTTATCCTGAATATCCTATTCAACCTATCGACATAATAGATTATTATGGAGGGGTGCAATCGTGGAGCGATCCGTCCGCCGCCCGGCGCGGACCAGTCATCGCGGTGGTCGGCGGAGGGGCCAGCGGCACGCTCGCCGTCATCCACCTGCTCGGGGAGGCCGCCAGGCAGCAGGTGCCGCTGCGGGTGGCCCTGATCGACCGGCACGGCCGCCACGGGCTCGGCCAGGCGTACTCCACCGCGCATCCGGCCCACCTGCTGAACTCGCCGGCGCATGTGATGAGCGCCCTGGCCGGGGACCCCGGACACCTGACCCGCTGGGCAGACCGGGCCGGGCTGAGCCGCGACGGCTTCCTGTCCCGGCCCGACTACGGCCGCTATCTGCGTGAACTGCTCGAAGAAACCGAACGGGCCGCGCTGCCCGCGGCCCGGGTCAGCCACATCACCGCGCAGGTCATCGCGATGCGGCGCAGCGACCACGGCCGGCCGCTGCGCCTGTATCTAGCCGCCGACGGCCGCATCGACGCCGACGTCGCCATCCTGGCCACCGGCAACCTGCCGTCGGCGCCGCTCATCCCCGATCCCGGTAACGGCCGTTACATCGCCGACCCGTGGGAGCCCGGCGCGCTGAAGCCGGCCATGGACGGCAGCCCGGTTATCGTGGCGGGCACCGGGCTGACCATGCTGGACGTGGCGGTCGCGATCACCGACGCGCACCCGCGTGCGGTGGTGCACGCCGTCTCCCGCCACGGGCTGCTCCCGCTGTGCCACCACTGGCCCAGGCCGGTGGCGGGCGGCCGGCCGCTCAGCCGCGGGGCGGTGGCCACGGCCGGCGTGGCCGGGCTGATCCGCGAGGCAGGGGCTCCGATCGGCCTGGCCGGGCTAAGCCGAGAGACAGCGGCCCAGATCGGCCTGGCCGGGCTGATCCGCGAGGCAGGAGCTCCGGTCGGCCTGGCCGGGCTGATCCGCGAGGCAGGGGCTCCGGTCGGCCTGGCCGGGCTGATCCGCGAGGTGCGGGCCAGCGCCGCCGGGTATCCCGGCGACTGGCAGGACGTGGTGGACGCGCTCCGGCCGCTGATCCCGCGGCTGTGGGATCAGCTGACCGAGGCGGACAAGCGCGCGTTCCTGCGCCTGGCCGCGCGCTACTGGGAAGTGCACCGCCACCGGATGCCGCCCGCGACCGCCCGCCGGATCGGCGCGCTGCGATCGGCCGGGCGGCTGTCGGTGCTGGCCGGGCGGGTGACCGCGGCCGGGGCGCAGGCCGACGGCGTGCGGGTCCGCGTCGAGGGCGGCGGCCCGGCGGCCGAGCTGTCGGCCGGCTGGCTGCTCAACTGCACCGGGCCGGCCGGCGAGATCATGGCGACCGCCGATCCGCTGCTGCGCCAGCTGCTGGACGCCGGGCTCGCCCGGCCGGGCCCGCTGCGGCTGGGGCTGGACGCCGACGCCCGGGGCGCCGTGCACGACGCGGGCGGCAGGCCGGCGCCCGACATCTTCACCCTCGGTCCCCCGCTGCGCGGGCGCTGGTATGAGACCACGGCCATCCCGGAGATCCGCGACCAGGCCGCGGCGCTGGCCCGCCTGCTGGTCACCAGCGAGGCGCTCGCCGGTCGCGGCAGCGCCGCGTAGCGCTCGCGGTCAGCCGATGTCACGGCGGCGCAGCCCGGCCAGGCCGGCCGCGCCGAGGACCAGCGCAACGCCGCACAGCCAGGCCAGCGCGGTGGCCGGCACCGTGCCGCCGGGCAGCCTGGGCGCGTGCGTGAACGGTGAGATGTCCAGGACCCAGTGCGATACCTGCAGCACCTGGCCGAACAGGTTGATCACCACCACCAGGCCCAGAGCGGTCCACGCGCCGGCGATCGACGCCGCGGGCGCCAGCCCGAACAGCGCCACGGCCACCCCGGCCATGACCAGCACAGACGGCAGCTGAGCCAGCGCCGCGCCGGTCAGCCGCGCCGCCTCTATACCGACCGACCCGGCGCCGACCGACCCGGGGCCCGCCGATCCGGTCCGCAGGCCGTAGCCGAGACCGGTCGCCACCCCCGCGACGGCCAGCAGGACCGCGGCGCCGCCGACCGCGACGGTGATCTGGCCGAGGGCCCAGCGGGCCCGCCCGGTCGCGGTGGCCAGCACCGGCTCGGCCTGACCCCCGGTTTCCTCGGTGCGCAGGCGCAGCACCGTCGATATCGCGAACGCGGCGGCGACCAGGCCGGCCAGGAGCATCAGGGCGGCCAGGTACGCGTTGGTGATGGCCGCCTGGCCGCCCAGCCGGGTGAACTCGTGCTGCAGCGCGGTGCTGGTCCCCAACAGCTGGCCGATGCCCTGGGCCGCGGCCCCGCAGGCGGCGAACGTGACCGCGTAGCCGACCGCCCAGCCCATCAGCGCGCCGCGCTGAAGCCGCCAGGCCAGGCCGAGCGGGCCGCGCAGCGCCGCTGAGGCGGCCGGCGGCCCGGGCCGGTCAGGCAGCAGCCCGGAGCCGTGGTCACGCCGGGCGGCCAGCTCGAAGGCCAGCCCGGTGCCCGCCGCGGCGACCGCGAGCGGCAGGCTCAGCACCCACCAGTCCCGGGCGGCGAACGGCTGGGTGAACTGGATCCAGCCGAGCGGCGACAGCCACGACAGCCAGGATGGCCCGCTCGCGCCGGCCGCGTCGCCGACGCCGCGCAGCACGAAGGCGACACCCAGGACGCCGAGGGCGATCCCGCGTGCGGTGCGGGCGCTGGCGGTCAGCTGGGCGGCCACGGCGGCGATCCCGGTGAAGGCCAGCGCGCAGCAGCCGATGGCCAGCGCGAGCAGGACCGAGCCGGCCACGGGCAGGCCCGTCAGCGGCAGCAGCACGCACAGCAGGACCATCATCCCGGCGCTGGCCGCGGCCGACGTGGCCAGCGCGGCGGCCAGCGCCGCCTGGCGGCCCACGGCGGCCGAGCCGACCAGCTCCAGCCGGCCCGCCTCCTCGTCGGACCGGGTGTGCCTGATCACCACGAAGATCGCCGCCAGCGCGGCGAACAGGCCGGCCCACATCCCGTACCGCCAGGTGGTGAGCGAGCCGAGAGAGTCCCCGTAGATCCGGCTGTACAGGAAGCGCAGGGCCGGGTTGCTGGCGCCGGTGGCGGCCAGGGCGGCCCGCCCGGCCGCCGTCGGGTAGAGCCGCTTGAACGTCTCGGCCGTGCCCGCCACCAGCTGCGGCGATCACGTAGCTGACGGCGGGCAGCGCGATCCGGTCGCGGCGCACCGCGAGCCGCATGAGCTGGCCGGTGCCGGTCAGGCCGCCGCCCGTCCGGCCAGGGTGGGCGAGAACGGTCATCACGGGGCTCCGGCGCCGGTCCGTTCGGAAGAATAATGACGCAGGAACAGCTCCTCCAAGGTCGGCGGGCGGCAGGTCAGGGAGCGGACGCCGGCCGCGGTCAGGCGGGCCAGGACCTCGTTCAGCGCGGCGTGATCCACCTCGCAGCGCAGCCGCGGGCCGTCGGTCGCCAGGTCGTGCACGCCGGGCACGCCGTCGAGGCTGACCGGGCCGGCCAGCTCGGCCTCGACCAGATCCCTGGTCAGGTGGCGCATCTCCGCCAGCGTGCCGGTCTCCACGGCGCGGCCGGCCCGGATGATCGTCACCCGGTCCGACAGCGCCTCGGCCTCGGCCAGGATGTGGCTGGACAGCAGGATGGTGCGGCCGTCCTTGCGCTCCTCGTTGACGCAGTCGCGGAAGGCCGCCTCCATCAGCGGGTCCAGCCCGGCCGTCGGCTCGTCGAGCAGCAGCAGCTCCGCGTCGCTGGCCAGCGCCGCGATCAGCGCGATCTTCTGCCGGTTGCCCTTGGAGTAGGCGCGCGTCTTCTTCGCCGGGTCCAGGTCGAACCGCTCGGTCAGCTCCTGCCGGCGCTTGGCGTCCAGGCCGCCGCGCAGCCGCCCGAGCAGGTCGATGATCTGGCCCCCGGTCAGGCCGGGCCACAGGGTCACGTCGCCGGGCACGTAGGCCAGCCGGCGGTGCAGGCTGACGGCGTCGCGCCACGGGTCGCCGCCGAGCAGGACGGCCTGGCCGCCGTCCTTGCGCAGGAGGCCGAGCAGGATGCGGATGGTGGTGGTCTTGCCCGCGCCGTTCGGGCCGAGGAAGGCGTGCACCTCGCCGGTGCGCACGGTCAGGTCGAGGCCGTCGAGGGCCACCGTACGGCCGAACGACTTGGTCAGGGCCCGGGTCTCGATCGCGTTCGGCATGATTTCAGCCTACACAGATTTCACGAAATTATGAATGTTAGAAACGATGTACCCTGGTGTCCTCGCGGCGCCCTCAGGAGGTATGACCATCGTGCCGGACCGCCCGGAGGAGACGGGAGGGCCGAAAGACCCTCTGTTCGGTTACGTTGAGCGGTTCTCGTCCGTGCTGGTCGCCGCGGGGTTCCCGGCCATGCCGGCCCGGGTGTTCGTCGCCCTCCTGGTCACCGACTCCGGCCGCCTCACCGCCGCCGAGCTGGGCGGCATGCTGCGGGTCAGCCCGGCCGCGGTATCGGGCGGGGTGCGTTACCTGATCCAGCTCGGCCTGGTGCACAAGGAGCGGGTGCCGGGCTCCCGCCGGGACTACTACCGGATGCCCGACGACGTGTGGAGTGACATGTTCCGGCTGCGTGACCAGGTCATGCAGCGCTGGGCGACGCTGATCCGGGAGGGTATCGAGCTGCTCGGGCCGGGCACCCCGGCCGCCGCGCGGCTGGCCGGGCACGCCGCCTTCTTCGACTTCGTCGCCGCGGAGATGCCCGAGGTCATCAAGCGCTGGGAGGAGTACCGGGCGGCTAACCTCAAGGAACCTGCGCGCCGGGAAAGGTGAACTCGCCGCCCAGGAACCGCAGCGCGGGATCGTCCGGATCGGGCTCGCCGTGCTCGGCGATGATCTCGGCGGCGTACGCCTCCGCGTCGTCGCGCGGCTGGTAGCCCAGGGCCCGGGCCTCGGCCAGCGACACCCAGCCGCCGCGGGTGTTGGCCGAGACCCCGAAGACCACCCGGAATCCCGGCCGCTCCGCGGTCAGGCACGCCTCGAAGAGCCGGCCCGCGTCATCAGGGGACAGCCAGGTCGACAGCATCCGCACGGTGGACGGCCGCGGGAAGCAGGACAGGATGCGCACGCAGATCGCGTCCAGGCCGTACCGGTAGTGGTACATCGCGGCGGTGGCCTCGGTGGCCGCCTTGGCCACGCCGTAGTAGGTGTCCGGCGCGGGAAAGGCGTAGTCGGGGACCGGGAAGGCCGCCCGCGGGGTGAACCCCACCGCGTGGTTGGACGACGCGAAGATCACCCGCGGGGTCCCGGCCCGGCGGGCCGCCTCGAACACGGTGTAGCCGCCGTTGATGTTCGTCTCGAGAATGCGCGGCCAGGGCGCTTCGCCGGGGATCCCGGCCAGGTGGATGACGGCGTCCGCGCCCCGGCAGGCGGCCGTCATCGCCTCCAGGTCGGTCACCGAGGCCTGGATGGCCTCCTCACCCGTCCCGGGGGTGATGGCCGTGAGGTCCAGCAGCCGCAGCGTCCGTCCCGGCCGGGCCAGCCTGGGCCGCAGCATGGACCCGACGAGGCCCGCGGCCCCAGTGATGACGATGACCGGCACCGGTCCGCCCCCTTCCGCCGATGGTGGTGTGGTACCGAACCGGTACCGGGTCGCGCACGCACCCTTTTTATCAGCCACGCCCGCCTTTAGCCTCGGCCGACGCCCGGTTCCGCGCCGTGCGGGGCCCGTGGTGTGGGTCCGCTGCTCAATGAGAGTGGCTCCGCGACGGATAGAACCAGCACAGCGCCACTCTCATTGGTTCCGGTGCGGCCAGCGGCGCGGTGCCTGGGGAGGGGCTGGGGGACTTAGGTGACGGGGGTGCCGGTGGTGGCGGTGAGGTCGGCGAACAGGGCGGTCAGGCGCTTGGTCACGGGGCCGCGGGTGCTGTCGCCGATGGTGCGGCCGTCCACGGACAGGACCGGGACCAGGCCGCCCATGGTGCCGGTCACGAACGCCTCGTCAGCGGTGTAGAGCTGGGGCAGCGTGTAGTCGCCTGTCTCGCACGCGATCCCCGCGGCGGCGGCCAGCTCGAGCACGGCCGCGCGGGTGATGCCCTCCGGGCAGGACCGCGTGGTCGGGGTGGTGAGCTGGCCACTGCGCACCATGAAGATGTGGGTGGCGTTGGTCTCGGCGATGAAGCCGCGGTGGTCGAGCATCACCGCGTCGTCGGCGCCGGCCGCGTTGGCCTCGATCTTGGCCAGGATCGACGGCAGCAGATTGTTGTGGTGGATCTTGGGATCGAGGCAGTCCGGGGCCGGGCGGCGCACGCTCGCGGTGATCAGCGTGATGCCGGCGGCGTCATAGACCGGGTCCTTGTACTCGGCCAGCACGATCAGCGTCGGCCCGGCCTGGTTGAGCCGGGGATCCATGCCGGAGGTGATCTTCACGCCGCGGGTCAGGGTGAGCCTGATGTGCACCCCGTCGCGCATGCCGTTCGCGGCGATCGTGCGCCTGATCTGCTCCGTGATCTCCCCGGCCGAGGGGAGCTGGTCGAACGCCAGCGCCTTGGCTGAGTCCCGCAGCCGGGCCAGGTGCTCATCCAGCCGGAAGATCCGGCCGCCGTAGAGCCGGAGGCCCTCCCACACGGCATCGCCGCCCTGGACGGCCGAATCGAACGGGCTGATCCGGGCCTGGTCCCGGTGGGTGAGCTGGCCGCCCACGTTGACGATCAGGTCGCGGTTGCGCTCATCGTAGGTCTGCAGCATCAGCAGCTCCCTGGCTGGAGATCCGGTAGGAGTGCAGCCGCAGGTAATACGGCATGCACTCGCCGGCGAGCGGTTCGAGGCGGGCGGGCAGCGGCTCGGCCGGGGGCCGGTAGGCGGCGAAGCCGGTGGAGGCGTGCACGCTGGCGTACCAGTAGGGCGCCCACACGCCGTCGCTGTCCCGCGGCCCGGCCGGCCAGGACAGCATGGCGCGGTCGAACGGCACGTCCAGGGCCCGGCACAGGGCGCGCAGGATCCCTTCCGGGTCGGTGAGCAGGTCGCGGGAGTCGACGACCGGGCCGCCGAACGTCTCGAAGATCTCCGCCTGCTGCCGCAGGCCGAGGTCGTCCAGGCTCGGTTCGGCGCGTACCCGGGCGTAGGAGGCGAGCAGCTCGCGCGGGTCCCTGATCAGGTGCGCGTGCCGCAGCGGGCCCAGGGCGGCGCGGTCCACCTCCGGCAGCAGGTGGTGCGTCATGTGCTTGGCGTAGCTGATGCGCACCCCGGGCGGCAGCGGGGCGCTGGCCTGGCGGGCCAGCACGACCCGCCAGTCGGTGGGCTGGCTGGCGATCACCTCGTCCCGGCCGGGATGATCAAGGCCGGTGCGGTCCAGGTAGAAGGCGTAGAGCGGCTCGTCGGTGACGACCGTGTCCGGCCGGTTCTCCCAGGCCCGCATCAAGGCGGTGGACACGGTCCGCGGGCCGGACCACATCGCGATGCGGGCGGCGGGCCCCTCGGTCACGCGGGCGGCGGGCGGCTCGGTCACAGGGTCACGACGCTGCGCAGGACCTCGCCGCGGCTCATCTTGGCGAAGGCCTCCTCGACCTGGTCCAGGCCGATGGTTTCCGACACGAACTTATCCAGCGGCAGGCGGCCGGACAGATGCAGGTCGACCAGCATCGGGAAGTCGCGGCTGGGCAGGCAGTCGCCGTACCAGGACGACTTGAGCGCCCCGCCCCGGCCGAATACGTCGAGCAGCGGCAGGTCCAGCCGCATCTCCGGGGTCGGCACGCCGACCAGGACCACGGTCCCGGCCAGGTCGCGGGCGTGGAAGGCCTGCTCGTAGGTCTCCGGCAGGCCGATCGCCTCGATCACCACGTCGGCGCCGAATCCCCCGGTCAGCTCCCTGATCCGGGCGACCGGGTCGGCGGAGCGCGAGTTGACCACGTCGGTGGCGCCGAACTCGCGCGCCCACTCCAGCTTCCGGTCGTCCACGTCGACCGCGATGATCGTCTGCGCGCCGGCCAGCCGGGCGCCGAGGATCGCCGCGTCGCCCACGCCGCCGCAGCCGATCACGGCCACGCTGTCGCCCCGGCTCACGCCGCCGGTGTTGAGGGCCGCGCCCAGGCCCGCCATCACGCCGCAGCCGAGCAGGCCCGCGACGGCCGGGCTGATGGCCGGATCGACCTTGGTGCACTGGCCGGCGGCCACCAGCGTCTTGTCCGCGAACGCGCCGATGCCCAGGGCGGGGGACAGCACCGTGCCATCGGCCAGGGTCATCTTCTGGACCGCGTTGTAGGTGCTGAAGCAGTACCACGGCCGGCCGCGGCGGCACGCCCGGCAGTGCCCGCAGACGGCGCGCCAGTTGAGGATCACGAAGTCGCCGGGCGCGACGTCGGTCACGTCCGGGCCGACCGCCTCGATCACGCCCGCCGCCTCGTGGCCGAGCAGGTACGGGAAGTCCGCCCCGATGCCGCCTTCCTTGTAGTGCAGGTCGGTGTGGCACACGCCGCACGCCTGCACGGCGACCAGCGCCTCGCCCGGCCCGGGCTCCGGCACCAGCACGGTCGTGAGCTCAACCGGCTCGCCCTTACCGCGGGCCACCACGCCCCGGACACTGATCGTCATGGCTTTCCCTTTCCCTTTCCTGCCTTGCTCCTGACGCGGCTAGCGTAACCGGGCCAGGTCCGTACGGCCCTTCCACTCCGCGCCGCCGCCGAGGTAATGGCGCCGCGCGGAGTCGACGGTCATCGCGGCGTACAGCACGGCAATCAGCGGCAGGCCGGGGGCCCGCAGCGGCGACAGCCGGTACACCCTGAGTATGGGCAGGTAGGTCAGCGACATCAGCGCCCAGCCGGCCAGGCCCGCGCCAGCCGCGAGCGCGGCGGGAAACGTCGCGGCCCCGGCGGCCAGCCCGATGATCGCCCCGGCCGGCGGCAGGACATAGACGAACAGCAGGCCGGCCACGGTCCCGGCCAGCAGCCAGGGAGAATAGCCGAGCTGGATGTACGCGGACCGGGCGACCATCTGCCACAGGTCGGCCAGCCGGGGATAGGGCCGCACGCTCAGCACCTCGGTGGACAGCCCGAGCCAGCAGCGGCCCCGCTGGCGCTTGATCACCTGGCCGAGGGCCACGTCGTCGATGCGGGCGCCGCTGATCCCGGCCAGCCCGCCGGATCGCTCCAGTGCCTCGCGGCGCACCAGCATGCAGCCGCCGGCCGCGGCCGCCGTGCGCGACCGAGGCGAGTTCACCCGCGCGAACGGGTAGAGCTGGGCGAAGAAATACACGAACGCGGGGACGACGACCCGCTCCCACCTGGTGGCCGTCCGCAGCAGGGCCATCTGCGAGACCAGGTCCCGGTCGTCGGTCTCGGCCGCGCCGACCAGGGCCCGCAGCGCGCCGCGCGCCCAGGCGATGTCGGCGTCGGTGAACAGCACGTAAGCGGGCCGCGCGCCACCGGCGCCGGCCGCGGCGAGTCCCTGGGACATGGCCCATACCTTCCCGGCCCAGCCGGCCGGAAGCGGTGCGCCGGCCACCACGCGCAGCGCCCGCCCTGGGCGGGATACGCTGCGCGCGAGTTCTCCCGCGACCTGCGCGGTGCCGTCCGAGCTGCAGTCGTCGACCAGGATGACGGTCAGCGTGCCGGGGTAATCCTGGCCGAGCAGGCTGGGCAGCGCGGCCGGCAGCAGCGCGGCCTCGTTGCGGGCCGGGATGACCGCCGTCACGTCCGGCCACCGGGCCGGCTCCCCGGCACCGGCGGACCGCGGCAGCCACTGGCGGGCGCGCCAGTACCCGCCGTGCCCGACGGCCAGGTAGGCCCAGACGACCGCGGCCGCCGCGCACGCCACGCTCAACGCCAGCATCCGGGCAGCCTCTCACATCGCAGGCGGGCCCGGGCCGGACGCCCCGGGAGTTCGGCTCCCGGGGACGGGCGCGCCCAGGGGGCCGGGCCTGCAGGCCAGGCGCGCATGATGTGCTACTGGATGTGCTACGTACGCCAGGCCATGACGTCGCCGGTGACCTCGGACGGCGGGCCCAGCAGGGCGGTGAGGTAGCGGCCGAGGGCGGAGCTCCGGACGGTCACCGCGACCACCGCCGCGGCCTTCCAGGCGGCGATCTGCGCGCGCATCCGCGCGTCGCTCACCGCCTCGGTCCGCGCGTAACTCCGCGCCACGGCCGACGCGCCGGCCGGGCCGCCGCCGGATTCGGCCCACAGGGCGTTCAGGTAGCGGGCCGCGGGGGGCGGGCCGCTGCCGTCGGTGGCGGCCCGGCCGCCCGAGGCCGGCCCCATGAAGTACCCGCCGACGAGCGCGGCGGGCTGGCCGGTGTCAGCCTGCCAGCGCAGCGGTTCGGTGAAGGTCGACATCGGGACCGGCACCACGAGCACGGGGGCGGAGGCGGGCAGGCGCAGCGCGGCGAAGGCCGCCGACCAGCCGGCCGGCGGCGTGGTCGCGGCCACGGCGGGCAGCGGCCGGGGGACGATGGGCAGCACGGCCAGGACGGCGCAGGACATGACCACCACGGCGGGCCGCGTCCCGGACGCGAGGCGGGGCAGGCGGCGGGCCGCGAAGGCGGCCAGGACCGGCCCGGCCGCGTCGACGCAGAAGGCCAGCAGGGCGGCCGCCGCGCCGTCGGCCACCACCGAGAACCGGTCGGGCAGCGCCACGCTGAGCACGGGCAGCCCCTGCAGCCAGTACCAGGGCAGCTTGACCGCGGCGTGCTCGTGACCGCTGGCCAGCAGGGTGCCGCCGAGCGAGAACGTGATCAGCACCGCGCAGGTGACAGCGCACGCGCGGACCGGCAGCCGGCGCCAGAACCGCAGCGCTCCCGCGGCGAGCACCGCGATCAGCGGCCAGCCCAGGTAGCCGACGTATTCCGGCAGCTGGCCCTGGTAGCGCAGGGCCTGCGCCGCGCTGCCCGCGGTGTGGAACAGCATGAGCGAGGAGGGGACGACGAACCCGGACAGGTCGTTCTTGAAGAAGTCGGTGGCGAACGGGCTGCCGTGCTGCGGCAGCGGGCCGAAGAACTGGACCCACAGCGGGTAGCCGGCCAGCGCGGCCACCGTGGCGGCCGCGATCGCCGCGCCGCCGGCCAGCGCGGCGATCCGGGCCGCCACCAGGCGGGGCCGGCTGACCGCGACGACGATGACCAGCACCGCCGCGGCCAGCGCGGCGTCGAACCCGATCTCCTCGCTGATGAACAGCTGCGCGGCGAGCAGCAGCCCGAGGCTCAGGCCGCCGCGCACGGCGCTCGCGCGTCCGGTCGCCAGCCGGACCGCCGCGTCGGCGATCAGCGGCGGGAACACGGCGAACTGCAGGTCGTAATGGCCGATGGCCGAGTGCAGCAGCGCCGGAGAGAAGCCGTAGACCGCCCCGCCGAGCGCCGCGGCGGGCACGCTGACCGTCCAGCGCCGCAGGACGGCGAACATGGCCGTGGCCGATCCGGCGAACCCGGCGGTCAGCAGCACGGTCAGGCTCACCTGCGGCCCGAACAGCAAGGTCACCGGCGCGAGCAGCACCCCGGGCAGCAGCAGCGGCGTGTTCCACATGAGGTTCACGCCCTGCGGCGCGTTCATGGCCGTGGTGACCAGGGCCGGCAGCCGGAAGTGCGCGATCGCGGTGGCGTCGTAGCGGAAGAACCAGGCGAACTGGTCGGCGTCATTGGGGTTGCCCGCGACCGTGCGCGACGCCGGATCCCGCCACAGCCACAGTGTGACCGCCAGCGCCGCCAGCAGGTAATACACGCCGGCCAGCGCCACCGTCCGGCGGCCGCTCAGCGAGCGGGCCCGCTCCGGGGGCACCCGGACCGGGACGGCCGCCGGCGCTATGGTCACGCGTGCGAGCCTAGGCCGGCGCGAGCCGGGCCGGGCCGGTATCGGCCCGGCGTCAGCAAATCGCCATTTTTACCGGGCCGACTCGGCCTCCGGCTCGTTCTTTGCGGCAGCCTGGGCCTCCGGGCCGGCCAGGCCGCCGATGGCGCGGCCGTTGGGCGGGCTGGCCTGGTACTGGCTGGGCAGGCCCCGGCGGACCGAGTCGAGGATGGTCAGGCCCTGGCTGACCAGGCCGGCGGCAATCTCGCCGAGGCCATCGGCCCCGTTGAGCACGCTGACGTTCGCGCCGGCCAGCCCGCCCGCGGCCTCCTTGACGATCATCGGCAGCTGGTTGATGAGCAGCTGGTCGAGGGCGACGCGGTTGTTCGACGCGGCCGCCTCAGCCTGGATCCGGGTCCGCTCGGCGTCGGCCCGGGCCAGGATCCTGACCCGCTCGGCCTCGGCCTCGGCGGGCTTGACCACCTCGGAGACCAGCTGCTGCTGCCTCAGCTGAGCTTGCTGCTGGGCGAGCTCGGCCTGGGCGTTGATCACCGCAAGCTGGGCGTTGGCCTGCGCCAGCGGGCCCGCCTGGGCCGCCTCGGCCTGCGCCCGGTCCACCTCGGCCTTGTACTGGGCCTGCACGACGGAGGTCTCCCGGGCAAACTCGGCCTGCTTGCGGACCGACGCCTGCTGGGCCTCCGCCGCGGCCTGGTCGGCCTGCGCCTGCGCGATCTTGGCCTGGCGCTGGATGGCGGCGTTGTTCGGCGCGGCCATCGCGGCGATGTAGCCGGCGCCCATATCGTCGATCGACTGGATCTGCAGCGAGTCCACGATCAGCCCGATCCTGGCCATCTCGCCCTTGGATCCGTCCAGGACCTCGGTGGCCAGCTTCTGCCGCTCGGTGACGATCTCCTCGACCGTCAGCGAGCCGATGATCGAGCGCAGATGGCCGGCGAAGATCCGCCCGGTCAGCAGCGACATCTGGTCCTGGTCGGACAGGAACCGCTGCCCGGCGTTGACGATGGATTCCTCGTCGTTGCCGACCTTGAACGCGATCACCGCGCGCACGTTCAGCGCGATGCCCTGATGGGTCACGCACTGCTCGGCGACCTCGGCTTCGCGCAGGGACAGGGAGAGGTAGCGGACCTTGCGGAACACGGGCGTGACGAAGGCGCCGCGGCCGACCACCACCTTGAACGGCGCACCTTGCGCGCCGCCCCCTCGTCCGGAAATCAGCATGGCCTCGTCGGGGGCCGGAACACGGTAGCCGAACATCGTTGTTCATCTCCTAAAAGAAACGTAACCCCGCAGTGCGCGGGCTCTCGCCGAGTGCGTCCTCCCACTCGATGACGTCGAGCGCTCGTTCGCCCCGGGACTCGATGACCAGGACGGTCGCCCCTTTGGGCAGAGGCTTCTGTGACCAGGCCAGAAAGGCCTCGGAACCGCCGCGGATCTTGATGAGCACCTCGCCGGGGCCGCGCTCGCCCCGCGTGCCGACGGTCAGGACGCCCACGCGGCCGATCGAGGACTCGTCTCTGGCCACCGACAGCCCCCTTTACCCGGAAGTGCCATCGTCCAGCCTAGTCGCGGCGCCGACCGCCCGGATAAGCTAGCTGCGTGTCCGTCCCCCGGGTGATCCGGCCGCCTGCGCAGGCCGGGGCGACGCAGCGGACCGGCGTCGCGATGGCGGTCATCATGACCGGCGTGCTGATGACCGCAGTGGACACCACGATCGTGGTGCTGGCCCTGCCGGAGATCCAGCGCGGGCTGCACGTCGCGCTCTCGGCCGTGATCTGGGTCATCATCAGCTTCCTGCTCACCATCACGCTGCTCGCCACCCAGGTCGGGCGGCTCGGCGACATGTTCGGCCGGGTCCGGATGTACCAGGCCGGGTTCGCGGTCTTCGTGCTCGGGTCACTGGCCTGCGCACTGGCCTGGAACGAGGCCTCGATCATCGCCTTCCGGGTGCTGCAGGGCGTGGGCGGCGCGTTCATCATGGCCAACAGCGGGGCGGTGATCGCCGACCTGTACCCGCGCGAGCGCCGGGGGCGGGCCTACGGCTTCACCTCGGTCGGCTGGACCATGGGCGCGGTCATCGGCATCGTGCTCGGCGGCCTGATCGTGACCTATGTCTCCTGGCGGTGGATCTTCGGGATCAACGTGCCGGTCGGGGTGGCGGCGCTGGCGGTCGCCCGCCGGGTGCTGCACGACCGGGCCGAGCGGATACAGCGCCGCCTGGACCTGCCCGGCATGATCACCCTCGGGCTCGGCTTGTTCGGCGTGCTGTGGGCGATGACCAGGCTGGCCACCACCGCGTTCGACGCCGAGGTGGCCGGCTACCTGATCGGCGGGGTGGCGCTCATCGGCGCGTTCGTCCTCATCGAGAGCCGTCAGGCCGAGCCGATGCTGCCGCTGTCGATCTTCCGGGTCCCGACCATGAGCGCCTCGCTGCTCGCGTCGCTGTTCCAGGGACTGGCCAGCTTCGCCGTGCTGTTCCTGCTGATCATGTACCTGCAGGGACCGCGCGGCCTGTCCCCCATCCACGCCTCGCTGCTGCTGGTGCCCGGCTACGTGATCGGCTCGGTGGCCGGCCCGTACGCCGGGCGGCTCGCGGACCGGCGCGGGCCGGTCCTGCCCGCCACCGCCGGGCTGGCCATCCAGGTGGGCAGCCTGGCCATCTACGCCCAGCTCGGCATGACCACCGGCCTGTGGGTGGTCGTGGTGGCCAGCATCATCAACGGCATCGGGGCGAGCTTCTTCTTCCCCGCGAACAACGCGGCCATTATGAAGGCGGCGCCACCGGAGTCGTTCGGCATCGCGTCGGGCATGCTGCGGACGTTCTCCAACATCGGCATGGTGTTCTCCTTCGCGGTCGCGATCCTCATCGCCTCCAGGTCGATCTCCCGGGGGCTGGCCTTCGCCATCTTCGTCGGCAACACCAGCCTGCACGGCGCGGTCGCGGCCGCGTTCACCCAGGGCCTGCACGCGGCGTTCTACGCGATGATGGGGTTCATGGTGCTGGCCGCGGCGCTGTCGGCGCTGCGCGCGGGCTCGGCCAAGACCAGCTGGTAGCCGCGATGGCCACCGTCGATGACGTGCGGCGGATCGCGATGGCGCTGCCGCGCACCACCGAGCACCTGATCCGCGACCACACCAAGTTCCGGGTGGGCAGCGCTGGTCTACGCCTCGGTCTCACCCGACGAGGAGCGGATCGGGTTCGGGTTCCCCAAGGAGGAACGCGCCGCGCTGGTGGCCGGTGAGCCGGACAAGTTCCTGATGCCGCTGCCCGCCGACGAGCGGTACCACTGGGTCCGGGCCAGGCTGCGCGCGCTGGATGCGGACGAACTGCGCGAGCTGCTCATCGACGCCTGGCGCATGGTGGTGCCCAAGACGGTCGCGGCCCGTTACCTGGACGGCCAGGGCATCGATCTGTGATGGGCGGGCTCAGTTGAGGTCCACCACCACCGGGGCGTGGTCGGACGGGGCGTGGCCCTTGCGGGCCTCACGGTCCACGTAGGCCCCGGCCACCCGGGCCGTGACGGCCTCGGTGGCGTAGACCAGGTCGATGCGCATGCCCATGTCCTTGGGGAAGGCGCCGGCCCGGTAATCCCAGTAGGTGAACGGATGCGGCCCCTTCATGGGCGCGGGCACGACGTCCGCCAGCCCGAGGGCGCGCAGGTCGGCGAGGGCCTGCCGTTCCGGCGCGGTGACGTGGGTGGAACCGACGAACACCGCGGGATCCCACACGTCGGCGTCGGTCGGCGCCACGTTGAAATCGCCCATCGCCACCAGCGCGGGCCGCCGGCTGAGCTCCGCCTCGAGCGCGTCGCGCAGCGCCGCGTACCAGCCGAGCTTGTACGCGTAGTGGGCCGAGCCGGGGGTGCGCCCGTTGGGCGCGTACAGCGACCAGAACCGGATGCCGCCGCAGTCCGCGCCGACCGCCCGGGCTTCCGGGCGGCGCAGGCCGGGCTCGTCCAGCAGCAGCGCCTCGGACTGCTCGGTCTCGTACCCGGGCTCGCCGGGAAAGCCCAGGCTGACCTGCTCCAGGCCGACCCGGGACAGCAGGGCCACGCCGTTCCACCGGCCCTCGCCGTGGGCGGCGACCTCGTAGCCGAGCTCCTCGATCTCGGCGGCGGGGAACCCGGCCGCCGTGACCTTGGTCTCCTGCAGGCCGACCACGTCGGGCTCGGCCTCGGCCAGCCACTGCAGCAGCCGCGGCAGCCGGGCCTTGACCGAGTTCACATTCCAGGTCGCGAGGCGCACGCCGGCAACGTTAGTCCGAGTCGTACCGGAAGCCGTCGGTGAAGCGGCGGAACACCCCGCCCTCCGGGGCCAGCGGCGTGCCGGGCGGCGGCGCCTCGGGGCGTTCGTACCCGACCGGCTCGTCGTAGTCGGCCCGGGCGATGGCGTCCGCGATCTGGGCGTCGTCGAAGTCCTGCGATCCGGGGATCTGCGGCACGAAGCCCACCAGGTCCCCGTCCAGGAGGACCTCGGCTTCCAGCCCGGTCGTGCCCTCGGCGCCCCAGACCGCCTCCCGGCCCTGCCCGGCGGGCACCTGCACCGCGTACGCGTCCACACCCGACTTGAGCAGGTGCGCGGCGATGCCGCGCTCGCGTAGTGCGTCGGTCACTCGGCGGGCCCGGTTCTCATCCATGGTGGCCAGGTTACCGGGGCCTGCGCGCCGCGGGCACCACGGTCCGTTAGGCAGGAAGAAACTCTGAAATAATCCGGGTGTGACGGACGAAAATCCCGATGTGGCCCCCCGCGAAGCCGGCCCCTTCGAGCTGGGCACCGACGGGCCCAAGGTCATCCTGGCCGGCCTCGACGGGACCGTCACGTCGATGCGGGCCGCCGCGTACGCGGCCGGGCTGGCCCGGCGGCAGGGCGCGCGCCTGGTCATCGTGTACGTGGAACAGCATTCCGGCATGTACGGCGCGGCGGCATCCGGCGGGGGTGCGGCCGTGTTCGCCGAGGAGGAGAAGGCGCTCGTCGAGGCCGCCGCGGAGCTGCGGCAGGAGGCCGAAGAGGGAGCCGCCCGGCTCGGCGTGCCGCTCACGTTCATCACCACGGCGGGCGACCCGTTTCACGAACTGCGCCGGGTGGCGGACGAGGTCCGGGCCGACGCCGTGGTCGTCGGCGCGTCGACCAAGGCCGGGCACCGGCTGGTCGGATCGCTGGCCGTCCGCCTGGTCAGGGCCGGCCGCTGGCCGGTCACCGTCGTCCCCTGAGCACAGGAGGGAGCTGCCGTGGCAGTCGCGCTAGTCACCGGCGCCGGCTCCGGGCTGGGCCGGAGCATCGCCCTGGCCCTGCTCGGCGCGGGCTGGCAGGTCGCGCTGGCGGGCCGGCGGGCCGACGCGCTGGGCCAGACCGCGCAGGCCGCGCAGGCGGCCGGCCGCCCCGCGGACTCGGCCCTGGCCGTCCCGGCCGACGTGACCTCCCCGCCGTCGGTGGCGGCCCTGTTCGGCCGCGTCCAGGACCGCTGGGGGCGCCTTGACCTGCTGGTGAACAACGCCGGCGTGTTCGGGCCGTCCGGCCCGCCCGACGAGATCGACCTGGCCGACTGGCGGGCCGTGGTCGAGGTCAACCTCACCGGCGCCTTCCTGTGCGCCCAGCACGCGATGCGGATGATGAAGGCGCAGCACCCCCGGGGCGGCCGGATCATCAACAACGGCTCCATCTCGGCGCACGCACCGCGGCCGGGCAGCATCTGCTACACCGCGACCAAGCACGCGCTGACCGGGCTGACCAAGTCCCTGTCCCTGGACGGGCGGCCCTACGACATCGCCTGCGGGCAGATCGACATCGGCAACGCGGCCACCGACATGACGCGGCCCATGGAACGGGGCGTGCCGCAGGCCGACGGGTCGGTCGCCGTCGAGCCCACGTTCGACCCCCGGCACGCCGCCGACGCCGTGCTGTACATGGCCTCGCTGCCGCTGGACGCCAACGTCCAGTTCCTGACCATCACGGCGACCACGATGCCCTACATCGGCCGGGGCTGAGCCCCGCCGCCGCGCTCAAGTGGAGGATGCCATGACGAATCTCGGATCACTGCTGGAGCAGGCGGCCGCCGAGCATCCCGGCCAGCCCGCGCTCCGGCTGGACGACTTCGTGCTCACCTACGCCGAGCTGCGGGCGGCGGCCGGGCGGATGAGCGCGCTGCTCGCCTCGCGCGGCGTCGAGCCCGGCGACCGGGTCGGGGTCATGCTGCCGAACGTCCCGGCGTTCCCCATCGCCTTCTACGGCGCGCTGGCCGCCGGGGCCATCGTGGTGCCGATGAACCCGCTGCTCAAGAGCCGCGAGGTCAGCTACTACCTGGGTGACTCCGGGGCCAAGGTGGTCATCGCGTGGCACGCGGCGGCCGGGGAGGCGGCCAAGGGCGCCGCCGAGGCGGCCACCGAGCTGATCAGCGCCGAGACGCCTGACCTGAGCGGCCTGCTGGCGGAGGTCAGCGGCGCGCCGGGGTCCTCCGGCCGCGGCGGGGCGGACGACGCGGTCATCCTCTACACCTCGGGGACCACCGGACGGCCCAAGGGCGCCGAGCTCACCCACGCCGGGCTGATCCGCAACGCCACCCTCACCGCCCGGACCCTGCTGCGGGGCGGCCCGGACGACGTGACCATGGGCTGCCTGCCGCTGTTCCACGTGTTCGGCCTGACCTGCGGGCTGAACGCCACCGTCGCGGCGGGCGGCACCCTGACCCTGCTGCCCAGGTTCGACCCGGTCCAGGTGCTGGACATCATCGAGCGCGACGCCGTGACCATCTTCGAGGGCGTGCCGACCATGTACGCCGCGATCCTGCAGCACCCGGCGGCCGATCCGGCCAAGGCCGCGACCCTGCGGGTGTGCGTCTCCGGCGGCGCCGCGCTGCCGGTGGAGATCCTGCGCGGCTTCGAGGAGCGGTTCGGCTGCGTCATCCTCGAGGGCTACGGGCTGTCGGAGACCTCCCCGGTCGTCTCGTTCAACCACCCGGACCGGGTCCGCAAGCCGGGCTCGATCGGCACGCCGGTCGAGGGGGTGGAGATGCGGCTCGTCGACGACGATCTGCGTACCGTGCCCGCCGGGGAGATCGGCGAGATCGCCATCCGCGGCCACAACGTGATGAAGGGCTACTGGAACAACCCGGAGGCAACCGCGGAGGCCATGGCCGGGGGCTGGTTCCGCACCGGCGACCTGGCCCGGGCCGACGATGACGGCTACTACTACATCGTGGACCGCAAGAAGGACATGATCATCCGGGGCGGCTACAACGTGTACCCGCGCGAGGTCGAGGAGGTCCTGCACGAGCACCCGGCGGTCGCCGAGGCGGCCGTGGTCGGTCTCCCGCACCCCCTGCTGGGCGAGGAGGTCGGGGCCGCGGTGGCGCTCAAGCCGGGCGCGAGCGCCACGCCCGGCGAGCTGCGGGCCTTCGCCCGGGACCGGATGGCGCCGTACAAGTACCCCCGGCGCGTCTGGCTGGTCCCCGGCCTGCCCAAGGGCCCGACCGGGAAGATCCTGCGGCGCGAGGTGCATCCCCCCGAGCCCACGACGCCGGCGTGATGACATGATGACTCGCAGGCTCGGGTGGCGGCGGAGGTGCAGAGGTGACGATCACTGCGGCAGAAGAGGTGCGCGCCGCCCTGGTGGGCGCGTGGCGGCTGCTGAGCTTGCAGAACATCGGGCCGGACGGAAGCGTCGAGTACCCGCTCGGCCCCGACGCCATCGGGCAGCTGGTGTACACCGAGAGCGGCCGGATGTCGGCTCAGCTGATGCGGCCCGGCCAGCCCCGCTTCCAGGCCGACAACGCGCGGCAGGCCGCTGACGCGGAAGTGGTGGCCGCCTACCACAATTACGCCAGCTACTACGGTGGCTTCCGGATCGACGCCGAGGCCGGCGCCGTCATCCATGAAGTCGAAGGCAGCTCGTTCCCCAACATGATCGGTACCGATCAGGTGCGCTATTACCGCATCGATGGCGACCGGCTCGAGCTGGAGGCCGGATCGCCGCCGGGCCGGGCGCACGTGGCCTGGCAGAAGATATAGCCGCGGCTACCGGCGCAGCTCGGCCCAGACGGATTTGCCCGTGTGACCGAGCGGCTCGACCCCCCAGCGGCTGGCCAGCGCGTCCACCGCGTACAGCCCGTGCAGCGGCTCGGCGCGCAGCGCCAGGCCCGCCTGGCCCGCCGGCAGCGGGCTGACGTCACACACCGAGATCCGCAGCGTGTCCGGGCCGACCGACAGGCCCACCGTGAAGCCGGTGCGGGCGTGCACGACGGCGTTGGCGGCCAGTTCGGTGACGACCAGGGCCACGTCGTCAGCCAGATCTTCCGCGCCCAGCCGGCGCACGGCGTCGACCGCGAAATGACGGGCCGCCGCGGGCGCGTCACGGCACAGGGCGAACCCGCGCGTCACCGCGGGCGCCGTGCCGGCCGGCCCCGGGCCGGTCACCGCCTGGTGCAGGCGGCACACCGCGGCGAACTCCGCCAGGTGGCCGCGGCCGGTCACCGATGCGGCCGGATAGCTGCACAGCAGCGAGAACGGCTGCGGCAAGCCCAGCCGGTCCCACATCTCCTCCAGCTCGACGGCCGCGTTGACCAGCCCGCTGTCCCACAGGAGGGAGACCATCTCGCCGTAGGCGCGGACGGGCTGCGCCGGCCCGGCCCGCGCGGGTGATCACGTCGCCGATCACGCGTTCGAAGCAGCCGGGGTCGAGTCGGCCGCCGGGCATCAGCGCGTGCAGTGTGTCGCGTGCGTCCAGGGCCAGATAGGCGCCGCTGCGGGCCGCCGCGGCCAGGTCGACGTGAGCGCGGGTCAGCCGCGTCTCGATGGCGCGCCGGTGCGCGGGGGTCGCGATGCACACTGCTACGCCACCCTCATCCAGCGCGCCCAGCAGGTACGCAGCCACCTGATCGGCCAGTTCTCCTTCATGCCCGTAGAACTGAACGAGGTGACCGATGCCCGGGTCGTGCGTCCCTTCTGTCACCGCTGTCTCCATCGGTAGGTCACGACGTCAACTCCACGGCATACCTGCCCGCTAATCGCCGCCCCATGCGCCGCGGCCTCGCCCAGTCGCGGGCGCTAGCCTCCCAGCGTCTCGCGATGCCGCCAGGCGAGCCGGAGCAACGCGGCTCCGGCCGCCTGCACCGGCTCGCTGCTGACCGTGCGGTCGATGACATGGGCCGCGAACTCGCGCGCGGCCAGGATGGCGCCCTCGGCATTGCGCCGCAGATCCACGCCGAACAGGGCGTCGAACACGTCACTGTCGATCACCACCACGGTGAGCAGGTCGGTGGCGTAGGTCAGCGGGTCCGTGCCGAGCCCCAGGCACCACGCGCGGACCTGGCCGCGGTCCAGGGCGTCGGTCAGCTGCCGGGCGAACGGCCAGGAGTCGTAGTCCACGGGCGCGCTTTCGCTGCCGTAGTCCTCCGAGCGCCCGCCGAGCTCCTCGGCGAACTCGCGGACCATGAACCGCCACAAGGAGAAGTCATTGCGCCGGTTCCAGGCCGCCTCGCCGGACGGCTGGAAGATGCCCACCGGGATGACCTGGTACAGGCCGCCGGCGTGGCCCACCTTGGCCGGGTCCCGCCAGTGCAGCAGGAACGACGCCCGGCCCGCCCGGCGATCCAGCCGCAGGGTCAGCACGGCGATGGCCAGGTTGGCCTGCCGCCGGCGCAGATCGCACGGGTCGGCGAAGCGCTCCCGCAGGCCGGCCGAGCTCACCCCGGGCGCGGCGACACCCAGCCGCGCGGCCGCGTACTCGTGCGCCGCCGCCTCGCCGATATCGACGCCGTCGAAGTACCGGCCAGCGGTGAAGGCCAGCCGCGGCGGGCCGGACAGCTCCGCTTCGGTCAGCCGGTAGGTGCCCCGGTTCTCGAACACCAGCGGGGCCGCCAGCTCCGCCATCGCCTCGGAGTAGCGGGCGTACCGGGTCCCGTCGGCCCGCCGCGGCAGCAGCGGCGTGGCGACGTCGAACTCGGCCGCGCGGCCCGCGTCAGCCCGGCTGGCGTCATCCAGGCTGGCGTCAGCCAGCTCCAGGCTGATGTCACCGAGCGGGACGGGCGCGGCAGGCTGCCAGCCGGGCGCGGCCAGTAGCGGGGTTCCGGCGACCCGCCGATCGGGCGGGTAATCCCCCGCGGCCGCGTCGGCCAGCTCATGCCGGTGCTCGCTGAGATACGACCTGACCGCCAGCCAGTCACGCTCGCTGGGCGTCAGCGTGCGGGCCGGTGCCCGGCTCACGGCAGCCTGGCGCCGGGGGACACCGCGGGACCGGTGATCGCGATCAGGTCGTCGGCCCAGAAGCTGATCAGCTCTTCCGCACTGTGCGAGTGCGGCGGGACACCGGGCCGGAGGGTCCGTCCGGTAGCGAGCGTCCAGCTGGTCACCAGGATGCGCGCGAGCAATTCATCATCATTTTCCCGATATTCGGATATGGCCGGGGTATTACGTCGCGACTTTGCGCTGGAATCGCTCGCGCGAGATAGAGGGGAGACAGTAGTGTCCTGCATGAGCCGCCTTCTTCATCGGAGGTGGACAGCAGAGTCCAGTTATGGCCCCTGGGGCAGCGGGTATGTCAAAGGCCGCCCTGCATTGCCTGTCGAGGGGTTACTTCCTGCGCCGCAGGGCGAAGTGTCAAGGACGACTTTACCGTCCGCGGAAAGTGTCCGCGGCAAAAGTTAATACTGTATGCGATCGATTTCACCCGCCTCGCAGGAATCTGCCCGGATTGAGTGGTCGATATTTCGCGATTAGGGCGGCTTTGCCAGGTTATGCGGCCCTGGCCGTGTTATGCGCCACGAGGCCACCCGAGCGGGCCCGCGGGAACTCTCACAGGCCCAGGCGGCGGGACAGGTCTGAGGCCAGCAGCCCAGCCGGGTCGAGCTCGGCGCGCAGCTTCCTGAACTCGCCCAGCCGCGGGTACATCTCGGCCAGCACGTCAGGCGGCACCCGCGAGTCCTTGGCCAGGTAGACACGGCCACCGTTCTCGACCACCAGCCGGTCGAGGTCGCTGAGCAGCCCGGCCAGGCCGGGCGTGCGGGCCGGGAAGTCCAGCGCGAGCGTCCAGCCCGCCATCGGGAACGACAGCGGGCCCTCGTCTCCCGGGCCGAAGCGCTTGAGGACGGTCACGAAGGACGGCGCGCGGGCCTGGCTGACCAGTTCAAACGACCGGCGCACGGCGGCCTCGGCGCCGAACGGCACCACGTACTGGTACTGCCGGAACCCGCCCGGGCCGTAGACGAGGTTCCAGTTCCTGATGCCATCCAGCGGATGGAAGAACGTTCCGATGTCCTGGATCTCGCCGTTGCGCGAGCGAGGCGCCTTGCGATAGTAGGCGGCGTTGGCCAGGGCCACCGTGTAGCGGTTGATGAGGCCGGGCGGGAAAGCGGCCGGCACGCCCAGCCGGGCGCCGGGCCGGAACGCGAACGGGTCCTTGGCGTCCGCCGCGGGCAGGTCGGATGGCTCGGCGAAGTCGCCGCTGGTGACCACCGAGCGCCCCAGGGCCGCGCCCCGGGCCATGCTGTCCGACCAGGCCACCGTGTAGCCGTAGCGGCGGTCGTGGGAGGCCAGCACGGCCATGGTCTCGTCGATGTCGGCGGTGCGCACGGTGTCCACCCGGACCCGCGAGCTGGCCACCGGCTTGAGCTGGATCGTGGCCCGGGTGATGAGCCCGGTCAGTCCCATGCCGCCCGCGGTGGCCCAGAACAGCGCCGGGTCGGACTGCTCGGTCACCGTGCGCGGCTCCCCGCCGGGCAGCACGATCTGGACGGACCGCACGTGCCGGGCGAAGCTGCCCGCCACGTGGTGGTTCTTGCCGTGGACGTCGGCGGCGATCGCGCCGCCGACGGTCACCTGCCGGGTGCCCGGGGACACCGGCACGAACCACCCGGCGGGCAGCCCGGCGACCATGAGCTGCTCCAGGCTGACGCCGGCCTCGCAGGTCACCACGCCGGTCGCGGTGTCCAGCTCGATGATCCGGTTCAGCCCCGCGGTCGAGATCACCACGCCGCCCGCGCACTGCGCGGCGTTGTTGTAGGCGCGGCCCAGCCCGCGGGGGATCACGCCCCGGCCCGCGGCCCAGCCGCCAGACTGCACAGCGGCCCCGCCGCCAGGCAGCACCGCGGCCCCGCGGCCCAGCAGCTCGGCCGCGGCCGCGGCCGTGGCCGGCTCGGCCAGCTCGGCCCAGGACGCAGACACCCGGCCCCAGCCTGTGAGGCGGACAGTGCGCGCTGGCATGGCCGCGATACTAACACCACGGTCCGTTCGGTCAGTTGAGGATCTTTCCCGAACGGACCGTGGCTCGCGCACCCGCCAGCCGGTCGCGGCCCGGCCGTGGGCGCCGGGCGTCATGATCGCGATCGTCTGCGCGGGCAGACGGCCCGGCCCGATACTAGACCGGTGATCGGTGCCGCGTTCGCCGTCACCTTGGCCCGGGCCCAGGGGGGCGATGAGTCGGCCTTCGCCTGCCTGTTCCGCGACGTCCAGCCCGCGCTGCTGCGGTACCTGCACGTCATCGTCCCGCGGCCCGAGGCGGAGGATGTGGCCAGCGACACCTGGCTGCAGGTGGTGCGGGGCCTGGCCGGTTTCCGCGGCGGCGAGGAGGCGTTCCGGGCCTGGCTGTTCACCATCGCCCGGCACCGGGCCGTAGACGCGGGCCGGGCCCGGGCCCGGCGTCCGGACGTGTCCATGGACGGCCTGGAGGCCGCGGCGCAGCAGACGTCCCCGGATGCCGCCGAGGCGGCGCTGGAGGTGATCTCGACCCGGGCGGTCCTGGCCCTGGTCGCGGCGCTGCCTCGCGACCAGGCCGAGATCATCATGCTCCGGGTGGTGGCCGGGCTCGAGGCCGCGGACGTGGCTCAGATCGTCGGCAAGACGCCCGGAGCGGTCCGGGTGACCGCGCACCGCGCCCTGCGCCGGCTTGCTGACCTGGCCGAACGGGCGGGTGTAACACAATGAGCGGGCCAGACGCTATGCAAGGTGAGATGCCTGGGTTCTCCTTCCCCGGTCGGCTCGGCGGCGAGCACGACGAGCCGCTGCTGGACATGATCATCGCCCGGCGCGCCCTCCCCCCCGACGCGCCGCAGGAGATGCATGACCTGGCACGAATGCTCGCCGCCTTGGCCGGCCCGGGAGAGCCAGATGAGCTGGCCCCCGGTTGGGGGGCCCCAGGTGAGCTGGCCGGAGAGGCGGCGGCGCTGGCTGCCTTCGTGCGATTGGCCTCTCCGGCCGGCATCTCGCCCGCGGCCCGGCGGCCGGTGCGGCGCCACCGCCGGTCCCGTCGGCCGCGCCGCCGAGCCTCGTCCTGGGCCGGGCTGGCCGCGGCCACGGTCGCCGCCGCGGTCATGCTGAGCGTCCTGGCGGCCTACGCCGGCGTGCTGCCCACTCCCGTCCAGCAGCTCGCCCACGACGCGGTCGCGGCGCCACCCCCCCATCACGCCGGCCCGGAGCCGTCCCCGGCGGCGCGATCATCGCTGACCGGAGCCGGAGCCGGTCCGGCCGGCTCCTCCGGCCAGCCGGACCCGCGGCCGCACCAGTCGGCCCTCCCGGTCGCGCGGGCCAGCCAGCCGGGACCGTCCGGGGCACGGCCGGCGTCGGCGCCGGCGCCCGTTCACGGCGCCACCAGCGCGGGCTGCGTGCCGAGCCAGGGGCCATCCCAGCAGCCCGGGGCGTGGGTACCCGGTGATTCCGGCTCGCCGTACTGGTGGCCGCCGGTAAGCTGCGGCGGCTCCGCCGGTCCCGTCGGCCCTGTCGGCCCGACCCGGCCCGCTCCCGAGCCCACCCGGCCCGCCGCGTACATCCCTTAGCGCCTGACCGTAGCGCCGGGCGGCGATTCACACTTGCGTGGAATGAAATTCCGTAAGGGGCTGACCGATCGGCATCTCAGGTCATAGGATCACATAAAATTACTTAGCGTGCTCATTCCGCTCCACAGAAGTACATGGATCGGCGAGATGGGAGACTGAGATGCGCTGCCGTCGTCAGCCGGGTGAACTCGCCGGCCGAATCGCGGCACGGCCGGATCGGGGCGTGCAGGCCCGCCGGGTCGTGACGTGACCGCGACGGACGCGGATCGGAATCGCCGCAAGGGATTAGTGCCCTGGTGGCGGGCGCGCTCCTGGAGCCGAGATCTGGACGCGCTGACCCGGCTGCACAAGGGCTTGCTGGCCCTGGATGCGGGCGACGACACTCAGCGGGAGCCCCTTTCCGCACCGGTACTGCTCGCCCCCCCGGACGGAGAGGCGGCCGAGCGGTCAGATGCTGGCCCGGTCCCCGAGCCAGCTCGCGAAGAACTGGAGCCAGATCGCGGGGAACCTGGAGCCAGATCAGCGGCCAAAGGCCGCCGCGGAGCAGAAAGCGGCCGGACCCGATCTAGCGATCGCGGCGATCAAGGAGACCTTCCGTTACGTCGCCGAGGCTGGAGACAAGGCGGTGGGCTACTTCTACGGCCAGCTGTTCGTCCGCCAGCCGCAGCTTCGCCAGCTGTTCCCGCCCGCCATGGATGAGCAGCGGGACCGGCTGTTCCACGCGCTGGGGCGGATCGTGGCGAGCTTGTCCACGCCGGAGGAGATGGCGGCCTATCTGTCCCAGCTGGGCCGGGATCATCGCAAGTACCGGGTCGAACCGCAGATGTATGAGGCGGTGGGCGCGGCCTTGCTGGCCACGCTGCGGGCCTTTGCCCGGGACGCCTTCACCCCCGAGGCCGAGGAGGCCTGGACCCAGGTCTACCAGGCCGGATCATCGCTGATGATCAAGTCGGCAGCGGAAGATGCCGCCACGGGTCCGGCGGCATGGACCGCCGAGGTGATCCACGTCGACCACCGCGCGGAGAACATCGCCGTGCTGACCATCGCACCGGATCAGCCGTTGCCGTTCACGGCGGGCCAGCACCTCACCGTGCAGACACCGCGCTGGCCGCGGGTGTGGCGGCCGTACTCGATCGCGTGCATGCCGCGCGACGATGGCCTCGTGACGCTGCACGTGAAGGCGGTTCCCGGCGGCTGGGTGAGCACCGCGCTGGTGCACCACACATCGCCCGGCTCTGAGCTGGTCCTGGGGCCGCCCCTGGGCACGATGACCCTGGATCGGGCCGCGGGCCGCGACCTGCTGTGCGTGGCCGGCGGCACCGGCCTGTCGCCGATCAAGGCGATCATCGAGCAGGCGGTCCGCGAGTCGGCGGCGACCCCGCGGCGAATTTACCTCTACTACGGGGCCCGGCGGCGGCACGAGCTTTACGATCTGCCGGACCTGTGGCGCCTGGAAGATGCCTACCACGGGTTCCAGCTGATTCCGGTGACGTCTGACGACCCCGCCTTCGACGGGATGCAAGGCAATGTCGGCCGGGTCGCTGCTCGGTACCTGCCGCACACCGACTGCGAGGCGTACGTCGCGGGGCCGCCGGAGATGGTGCGCGAGACCATCCGCGTGCTGGGCCGGGCCGGCCTGCAGCACGACCGCATTCACTTCGACGACGCCCTGCTCGCGAGCAGGCCCCGGGTCGGCACCGGCACCTGAAGCCGGCCAGCCCGCCGCTAGCCGGCGTGCCGGTAGAAGTTCGGCGACGCCTCGAAATCGTCGTAGGAGCGGTGGAACACCGGCGTGGTCGAGCCGGCCGTAGGCGGGACGATCCACGACCAGTCAGCCGGGCAGCTGCGGCCGTGCTGCCGCTCTTGCTCGATATGCGCCAAGAAGTGCTCCGACTCGGTGTGATGGTCGGCGATCTTCACCCCGGACATCTCATAGGAGTGCAGTACCGCGGCATTGAGCTCGGTGACCGCGCGATCCTTCCACAGCGTCCGGGGGCTCGTCATGTTCAGGCCCATCCGGGCCGCGATTTCCGGCAGCTGGTTGTACCGGGTTTCGTCGCCGAGGTCACGGGAGCCGATCTCGGTGCACATATACCAGCCGTTGAACGGTGCCGCTGGATAGCGGATGCCGCCCGCCTCCAGGTACATGTCGCTGATGACGGGGACCGCATACCAGCGCAGCCGCAGCTCACGGAACCAGGTCAGCTCCGGGTGACGAAGCGGGACCTCAAGCACGGCGTCCGTAGGCAGGTCGAACCGGACGGGCGGTAATCCAGGCGCCTGGATGATCAGCGGAAGCAGGTCGAACCGGCCAGGCGGATCGCTGGGCCGCCAGCCAAGTTCGCGGGCCAGCCGGGTGACCGCCAGGTGTGCCGGGTCCCCGATCACGGTGCTGCCGCGGCGATGACCGGCGTAGCCGATCAGCTGTGCGTTGAGGATGCGCGGGCCTGGCCGTCCGGGGGCATCCGGCGCGAAGACGGTGATCGTCGGCCTGACCCGTCCGGAATTGGTGGCCGCACGCAGGTGGCGCACGCATTCGTCGGCGATCTGTTCCGCATCGCTCACCTGCCGCCGGTCCCTGACCCGCAACGAACTCCAGTACAGCCGGCCGACGCAGCGCGAGCTGTTCCGCCACGCGACACGGGCGGCGAAGGCGAGTTCCTCAGGGGTATGGCGGTAGATCCCGTGGGCCCTCACCTCGTCGCGGACCTGACGCATCCGGTCGGCGAGAGCACCTGCTCCGGGGTTCTCGCCGTGGAACAACGCGAGGAAGCGCTCGGCGGCCGCCAGCAGCTCGCCGGCCTCCGGCCGCGTGCCATCCGCTTCCCCGGCGCCGGCGCCGGCCAGTTCCGCCTGCGGCGGCTCCGAGTTCGCCGGCGCCCGCCGTGCTAGCCACCGCATCATCCATCACCGCCATCAGCCGTCAGGGTAGGCCAATCCTTGCTTATCGTGAAACTTCGGAAACTCTCTGTCAAGGGACGCTATCTAATTACAGCCGACGTTGGCGCCCGCCGCACGGCCATCGCCCATAACTGCCCGGAAGTTTCCGGCTACCCTTCGCTAGCCAGTCGGTCCTGCGGTGCTGCGGCCCGGACGACGTGGCTGGGCTCGATGTGGCTGGGCTCGACGCCGCGCAGCGCGATGGTCGCGAGCCCGGCCGCGGGACAGTGTCTGCGCGGAATTCAGCGGCTGTGCGCCTTTTACCTGATTAGCGCTAATGCGGGATAGGGCAGTCAGGACCATTCCCGTGCGAACAATTTGCGCTGGCGGGGGTGTCGATCCGGGCACTGGGAATGCTCGCCTGCGATCATCATCTCGAAAGTCTTCCCGAAAAGGTATGGCAAAACCCATGGAATCCTTTCGGCGGGAGCCGCATTCATACAAAAGGAACGTTAATGGACGAATCTGATGCGGGCGGCGGAATCACGCGGGCCGGGTTTCTGAAGGCTGCTGCTGTCGCTGTGCCAGGAATCCTCCTCGGCGGGACCGCGGCCGCCGCAGCCACGGCGAAACCGGCCCCTTCGCGGCGGCTCGGGCGAACCCGCGGTCTCGGCGGCATGAACGTGCTTGTCTTCCTGACTGACCAGCAGCGCGCCATCCAGCATTTCCCGCCCGGCTGGGGCAGGCGCAACATGCCGGGCCTGACCCGCCTGCAGGAGCACGGCATGCTGTTCGAGTACGCCTTCACGAACGCGTGCATGTGCTCACCCGCCCGCTCGACCCTGATGTCCGGCTTCTTCCCGGCCCAGCACGGCGTGAAGTACACGCTGGAGACGGACATGCCCGCGCCGCAGTACCCGCAGGTCGAGTTGTCCACCAGCTTCAAGAACCTGGCCAGCGTCTCGCGGCGGCCGGCTACACACCGGTCTACAAGGGCAAGTTTCACTGCAACAAGCCCGCGGACGGCTCGGACTGGGTGCCCGAGGACGTCAACAAGTACGGCTTCACCCGGTGGGACCCGCCACGCCGCGCTGACCAGAGCATCCCCGAGGAGGGGGGCGGCGTCTACGACAATGACGGCCGGTTCATGAACTCGGAGGGCACGCCGGAGGCGGGCACCGAGGGCGCGGTCCAGTACCTGCGCGACACGGCCGCCGAGAGCCAGCCATTCTTCATGGTCGTGTCGCTGGTCAACCCGCACGATGTGCTGCTGTATCCCAAGACGTACGAGAGCGGGGGCTATGACCCGGCCTGGCTGGAGGGCGAGATCGGCCTGCCGGCGACCGTGGACGAGGACCTGTCGACCAAGCCGACCGTCCAGGCTGACTTCCTGCGGATATTCAACGCCACCGGGCCCATTCCGACCCCGCAGATGAAGCGCAACTACCTGAACTTCTACGGCAACCTGATGAGAGCCTCGGACGAGTACCTGGTCAAGATCCTCGACACGCTCCAGGCGCGCGGCCTGCTCGAGAACACGCTCGTCGTCGCGACGGCCGACCAGGGGAGATGGCACGGCCCACGGCGGGCTGCGCCAGAAGAACTTCAACTTCTACGAGGAAACGACCCGGGTCCCGCTGGTCAACAACCGCTCGATCGTCTCGCACGTCGACTTCCTGCCCACCCTCGCTGGCCTCCTCGACACGCCGTCACACGCCCGGGCCAACTGGCAGGGGGTCGATTACTCGGACCAGATCCTGAGCCGTTCGGCCAGGCCACCCCAGACCTACACGGTGTTCACGTATGACGACTGGCAGTCCGGCCAGGCTACCGGCCCGTACCCGAAGCCGCCGAACCACATCGTCAGCATCCGCGAGGACCGCTACAAGATCGCCCGGTACTACGACGCCAACGGGAAGGTGGCGCCCCAATGGGAGATGTATGACCTCGAGACCGACCCGCTCGAGCGCACGAACCTGGCCTACCAGAATTACCGGCGTACCGCGGAGCAGGAGCGGGAGTACAAGCGGCTGAAGCGCAAGCTGGCCCGCGTGGAGCGGACGCGGCTGCAGCCGCTGAGCTGATCCGGGAGACTAGCCGCCTCGCGGCACCGGCTCCTGCACCCAGGGCAGGAGCCGGTGGCCACAGGCGGGAATGGCGGGCCCGTTATGCCGCCGGCCGCTCACTATCGCCTGGCGACGCGGATCCCTACTTGACGACGTTCCACTCGGGCACCTTCTGCCCGGTGGCCTGAGTCGCCTCGAAGGTGAGGCTCACCTTGCCGCCGATCGGCACGTCACCGGGAGCCTGGCCCGGCAGGTGCGACAGGAAGTTGATGCCCGGGGCGTGGTCCAGCTGAATGACCGCGCAGTTGAACGGCTGGTCGGCCTGCAGCGCCGCGATCGGGGTGTCGTACACCACCGCGTAGCTGTAGATCGTCCCGGCGCCGTCGTTCTCCGCCACTCCAGGTTGTCGGCAGAACCGCAGGCCCCGCCGCACACCGCCTCCGGCGGGTACTGCCACCGGTCATCGACCGTGCAGTACTGCAGGACCAGCCGGTCCTGATTCGCGGCGTCGTAGAACGGCCTGTCCAGGTCGTCAGGGATCGGCGACTGCTTCGGCATATCCATCCCTCTCATCACAGATGCATCATGAACCGGTCTAGACACGGTGTACACCCAGGGCAGGTGATCGCACAACCCGCGCCCAGTGTCAGCCAGGCGCGGCCAGGTACTGCGCGAGGTGATCGATCACCTCGCGCGCGTCGTCCTCGATTCCGGAAATGAACGTCGACTTGCGCCGCCGCAGCACGGGCAGCCCCAGCGCGTAGAGTCCCGGGCTGTCGACCACGCCGCCCTCGTGGCGCAGCTGGCCCTTCTCGTCGACCACGGGCACGTCGAGCCACCCGTAGTCGGGCCGGAACCCCGTCGCCCACACGATCGCGGCGATCTCGCCGCCTCGCAGGTCAAGCTGCAGCCGCGGCGACGCCGGCACGTGCGTCGCCGCGAAGCGCTCCGGCGGGCCGAACTCCGCGTCGCGCCCGCTCGTCAGCGCCCATTCGTCGAACGTGTCGAGCAGGCGGCCCAGCTTGAGGTCGGCGAGCGCGAGCACGTTGCGCAAGCCGCCGGAGAACAGCGCAGAGCCGTCACGGACCGCCGCCCAGCGGCCGGCCAGCTCGATGCCCATGCTGGTCAGGACGTTGAGGTCGAGCGTGGCCCGCTCGGGGGTGCCGACCAGCTGCGGCGAGGGCAGCTGCCTGGCCCGGGTGAGGTCGTCGACCTGGTCGTACCGCTGGTCCCACACGCCCGCCGCGTCCATCCACCACAGCACGTCCTTGCCTCGGTACGTGCGCGGCATCCGGACGTGCTCTCCCACCGCGAGGGTCACCGGGCGCCCTGACCGGCGCAGCTCAGCGGCCAGCTGCACGCCGGTCGCCGACGCCCCGACCACGAGCACACCGCCGTCGGGCAGCTCGGCGGGATTACGGTAGCCGAACGGCGTCAGCTGCTGGACCTGGGCCGGAACCGCGGCCGAGAGCTGCGGCACGGCGGGCCGGTTGCAGGCGCCGCTCGCGATGACCACGGCCCGGCAGGCGATCTCGCCACCGCTCGTCGTCACCTGGTACCCGTCGTCGGTACGGCGCACCGAGGTGACGTCCGCGCCGGTCCGGACGGGGGCGCGCGAGACCTTGGCGAAGCGCTCGACGAACTCGGTCACCTCACCCATCGTCATATACCCGTCGGGGTCCGGGCCGTCATAGCCCAGGCCCGGCAGGCGGCAGAGCCAGTTGGGGGTGAGCAGCCGGAGGGAGTCCCAGCGCTCGCGCCGCCAGGAGTTCGCCACCTCGCCGCGCTCCAGCACGACGTGATCGATCGATCGGCCGCGCAGGAAGCTGCTCGCGGCGAGACCCGCGTGCCCCGCGCCGATGACGACCGTGGTTACGCGCTCGATGGCTCGGCCCTCAGTGACTTCGACGGTTCAGGCGACTTCGACGGTTCAGGCGACCTCGACGGTGACGTTCGTCGGGTTCGTGAGAGCGTCGAAAACGGCGGAGCGCTTCTGGGACTGGGCCACCAGCGCCTCGATGTCCTCCTTCGACGCGTCCGCATCGATGTGGAACGTGACCTTGATGTCGTTGAAGCCGTTGCGGACATCGCTGTCGGCACCGAGGATCCCGCGGATGTCGTGCGCGCCCTCGACGGTGGCCTCGACCGAACGCAGCTGGATGCCGCGGTTCTGCGCGACGGACGCCACGCCCGCCGTCAGGCAGCTCGCCAGGCCGACGATGAGGTACTCGATCGGCGTGATCCCGGTGTCCGTCGCCGCGAAAACCTCGGGGTGGTCGGCTTCGAACACCGACTCTTCCAGGTGGCTCTGCTCCTGGCCCAAGCCGAAGAAGCCGTGGACCTTCATCGTGCTGTGCACGCCGCCCTGCCACTTGGCCGATGCGCGCCAGGTGAACTGAGCGGCCTCAGGCGCGCCCTTGAGCACTTCGCGCGCATCCAGCAGGGCCTGAACGTTGACACCGTTGTCAGCAGCTGTAGTCATATTCCTGAACCTTTCCCTCTCCCAGAATTCCCCATGGAGACGATTGAGAATACACTGATCAAAGCGGGTTAACATAGCCCCATGGCGGAGCCAGCCTCAACGCTCGCGGCCGGCTCGGTCGGCACGGTCGAGACGCAGTACCTCGACCTGCCGGCGCCGGTGCGGCTCGACTGCGGCCGCGAACTGCATCCGGTTCGCGTGGCGTACGAGACCTACGGCACGCTCTCGCCGCGCCGCGACAACGTCATCCTGGTCTGTCATGCGCTCAGCGGCGACGCCCACGCGGCGGGCTTCGCGAAGGCGCCGTCCGAATCCAGCACGCGGGACGGGTTCGCCGCCGAGGATCGCGACGGCTCAGCGGGCAAAGCGCTCGGCTGGTGGGACGGGATGATCGGACCCGGCAAGGCGTTCGACACGGACCGCTTCTTCGTCGTCTCAACGAACCTGCTCGGCGGCTGCCGCGGGACGACGGGGCCCTCGTCAACCGACCCGGCGACGGGCCGGCCGTACGGGGCGGACTTTCCGGTCATCACGGTGGCGGACATGGTGCGGACCGAGCGGGCGTTCCTGGACGCACTGGGTATCGGCCGGCTCGCGGCCGTGGCCGGCGGCTCGCTCGGCGGGATGCAGGCGTTCGAGTGGGCGATCCTGTTTCCCGATCAGGTTGATTCCATCGTGGCCATCGCCAGCACGCATGCGCTCCAGCCGCAGGGCGTGGCCTGGAACTCGATCGCGCGTGACGCGATCATGCGCGACCCGGCCTGGCAGGGCGGCGGCTACTACGGCACGGGCCGCACGCCCGACGCCGGCCTGGGCCTGGCGCGGATGGTCGGCCACGTCACGTACCTGTCCGGGCTGGCCCTGCACGACAAGTTCGGCCGGCGGCTGCAGTACGCCGACGACATCCGCTACACGATCACCGAGCCGGAGTTCCAGGTCGAGAGCTACCTGCGCCATCAGGCCGACTCGTTCGTCCGTCGCTTCGACGCCAATACCTACCTGTTCACCTCGCGCGCGCTGACGTATTTCGATCTCGCGCGGCAGTACGGCGGCGGATCGCTCACCCGGGCTCTGGCCGACGTCACGGCGCGGACCCTGCTGATCGCGTTCAGTTCCGACTGGCTGTATCCGCCGTCGTCGTCCGCAGAGGTCGCCGACGCGCTCCGGGCGCTCGGCAAGCCGGTTGACTTCCAGGTCATCGACGCGCCGTACGGCCACGACTGCTTCCTGCTCGAGGAAGCGCGACAGACGCCCCTCATCCGCCATTTCTTGAGCGGACACAGCCTGGCCGGGGCCAGGGACGGCGAGTGAGGACAAGGAAGAGGCCGCCATGACTGACAATGCCGACAATGGCTTCCGCAGCGAGGAAGCACGCGCGTTCGGCTTCGAGACCCGGCAGCTGCACGCCGGCCAGCGGCCCGATCCGAACACGGGCGCTCGAGCGGTGCCGATCTTCCAGACCACCAGCTATGTGTTCGAGGACCCCGAATCGGCGGCGGCGTACTTCAACCTGCAGGAGTACGGAAACACCTACTCGCGCATCATGAACCCGACGGTCGCGGTGTTCGAGGAACGGGTGGCCAACCTCGAGGGGGCCGCGGGCGGCGTGGCGTTCGCCAGCGGGATCGCCGCGCAGGCGGCCGCGCTGTTCACGCTGCTGCAGCCGGGCGATCACGTCGTCTCGTCCTCGGCGCTCTACGGCGGGACGGTGAACCAGCTCAAGCACCTGCTGGGCAAGATGAACGTCGAGCTGACGTGGGTCGATCCCGACGACCCGGACGCGTGGCGGCAGGCGGTCCGGTCGAACACCAAGGCCTTCTTCGGCGAGACCATCGGCAACCCCGCCGGGAACGTGCTGGATATCGAGACGGTGGCGGCCATCGCCCACGAGAACGACCTGCCGCTGATCGTGGACAACACGTTCGCCACGCCGTACCTGTGCCGCCCGATCGAATGGGGCGCCGACATCGTGATCCACTCGGCGACCAAGTTCATCGGCGGCCACGGCACGTCCATTGGCGGGGTGGTCGTCGAGGCGGGCACGTTCAACTGGTCCAACGGCCGGTTTCCCGTGATCGCCGATCCGTCCCCGGCCTACCACGGCCTGCAGTTCCACGAGACGTTCGGCATCTACGGCTACCTGATGAAGCTCCGGGCCGAGACCCTGCGTGACCTCGGCGCAGCGCTGTCACCGTTCAATGCCTTCCTGTTCTTGCAGGGGCTCGAGACACTCTCGCTGCGGATGGACCGCCACGTTTCCAACGCCGTGGCGGTCGCGGAGTTCCTCGAGTCTCACGAACTGGCGTCGAAGGTGAGATACGCGGGCCTTCCGTCGAGCCGGTACCGGCCGCTGGTGGAGAAGTACCTGCCGCGGGGCGCCGGGGCGGTGTTCTCGTTCGACTGCGCCGGCGGCCGGGACGGCGGGCAGGACCTCATCCGGGGTGTGACGCTCTGGTCCCACCTGGCGAACGTCGGCGACGCGAAGAGCCTGATCATCCACCCGGCCAGCACGACCCACCGCCAGCTGAGCGACGAGGAACTGCGGGCGGCCGGCGTCGGGCCGGGAACGGTGCGGCTGTCGGTCGGCACCGAGTCCGTCGGGGACCTGATCTGGGACCTGGAGCAGGGTTTCGCGCTCGTCGCCGCGACAGCAGGGAAGAAGGCAGTGACGGCATGACCGACCTCGAGCGCTACCAGGACCCGCTGGCGATCCAGCGCGTGCTCCACACGGCCAAGACGATCGCGGTCGTGGGCCTGTCGAGCAACGAGCTGCGGGCCAGCTACTTCGTGGGCTACTACCTCAAGCGGCACGGCTACCGGGTGATCCCGGTGAATCCCCGTGAGAGCGAGATCCTCGGCGAGACGTGCTACGCCAGCATGCGCGACGTACCCGTACCGGTGGACATCGTGAACGTCTTCCGCGCGCCGGATGCGCTGCCCGGGATCGCGCAGGACGCCGTGGCCATCGGCGCCGGCACCCTATGGTGCCAGTTCGGCGTGATCAATGCCGACGGCGCCCGGATCGCCGACGACGGCGGCGTGACGGTGATCATGGACCGCTGCCTCAAGGTCGAGCACGCGCGCTACATGGGCCGGATGAACTGGCTCGGCTTCAACACCCAGCGCATTACGTCCGTCCGCGCCGGGCTCCAGTAGCCCGCGGGCCTGAGGAATTCCGGACGGGTCATTCATTCCTCCCGATTTACGGCGCTGTCACTTCCATCAATTTTCTCGTCACGGGCGCCGTCAAGGTCTGGAACAGCTGCATCTGCGCCGCAGGGTGGCGTAGCCTCAAATCAGGCTTTAGTGTTGTTTTACGCGCCAGGACCCCGCGCCCGTACCGGTTACGGAGAGTGGGGAAATGGCCACGATTTTTCGAGTATCGGCCTGCCGGGGCGACCCGTCAGCCAGGCCAGGGGAATCGCTGATCGTCACGATCAGCGGAGAGCTGGACATCGCGACCGTGCCGGGGTTTGCAGCCCGTTTCGATGAATTCCTCGCTTCGGGCCTCCCGCACATCGTGATAGACGTCAGCAAGCTGACCTTCATCGACGTGGCCGGCTTCCGCGCTCTGACGGTGCTGCGGGACCAGGCGGAGCAGCAGCTGGTCGCGTTCCGGCTATCCGGTGCGTCTGCGCAGATGCGCCGGCTGATGTGGATTATCGGCTCCGCCCGGGAATTCCGGTCAAGCGACCGGACGGCCGAGGTCGTCGCGGAAGAGGAAGCCTGACCGAGGCCCGCAGCCAGCGCGAATCGCCCGCGGGGCGGCGAGCGCAGGCGCGCGGGCTACCGCGCCGGATAGCGTTCGCGGCGCACGGTGGCCCGCCGGCCCTTGATGCTGGCCTGCCGGAGCGCCGCGATCACGTCGTCGGCGGCTGACTCGGGGACCTCGACGAGGGAGAACCGATCGGCGATCTCGATCGCGCCGATGTCCCGGCCGGAGAGGTAGGACTCGCCGGTGATAGCGCCGACAAGATCCTGCGGCCGGACTCCGGCCGCACGGCCGGTGCCCACGAACAGGCGGGCCGTGCCCCCAGCCGCGGGACGATCACGCCGCTGGTCGCCTCGGGTGGCCTTGCGACGGCCGGGCGGTCGTCCGCCGGCCGCAGTTCGACCTCGGGCAGCTCTTCTTCCTCGGCGACGGTGCCGCTCGTCTCATGGGCCAGCTTGACCGCGGCGAGAGCCACCTCGAAGAGGTCGAACTCCTCGCTCAGCGGCGCCACGACGTCCCGGAAGGTGTCAAGGTCATCCTTGAGCAGGCTCTCCCGGAGAGCGGCGCGCGTCAGCTCAAGGCGCCTGGTGCGCAGGTCGGCGACGGTCGGCAGCTTCTCGGTCGCGATCGGCCGTCCCGTCGCCCGCTCGATCGTCTTGAGCATCTTGTGCTCGCGCGGTTCGACCAGGGTGATGGCGGTGCCCTCGCGGCCGGCCCGGCCGACGCGTCCGATGCGGTGCACGTACAGCTCCGGCGCGCTGGGCACGTCGTAGTTCACCACGTGCGTGAGCTGCTCGATGTCGAGGCCGCGTGCGGCCACGTCGGTGGCCACGAGAAGATCGAGGATCCCGCCGCGCAGCCGGCCCATGACCCGGTCGCGCTGTGGCTGGTCCATTCCGCCGTGCAGCGCCTCGGCGCGATAGCCCCTGCCGTTCAGGGTTTCGGTCAGCTGGTCCACCTCGTCCCTGGTACGGCAGAAGACGACCGCGGCCGCCGGTGCCTCCAGGTCGAGCACACGTCCGAGAGCCGCCGGCTTGTGCCCGCGCGGCACGACGTAGGCGGTCTGGCGCACCAGCAGGCCGTCGGCTGACGCGGACGCCTCGCGGCCGAGCTCGGCTCGCACCGGATCGCGCAGGTGGCGGCGCACCATGCCGCCGATCCGCGGCGGCATGGTCGCCGAGAACAGCGCGGTCTGCCGATTCTCCGGGGTGGCGCCGAGGATCGCCTCGATGTCCTCGGCGAACCCCATGTCGAGCATCTCGTCCGCTTCGTCGAGTACGACGATCTCAAGGCCCTGCAAGTGCAGCGTGCCCCGGGTGATGTGGTCGAGCGCACGTCCGGGCGTCGCCACCACTACGTCGACGCCACGATCAAGCGCCCGCAACTGCCGCCCGATGGGCTGGCCGCCGTAGATCGGCACAACACGCGCGCCGATGTCATGCCCGTAGCGGTGAATCGCCTCGGAGACCTGCATCGCGAGCTCGCGCGTCGGCACGAGCACCAGGGCCATCGGCTCGGTCCGGCCGCCTTCTCGCAGGAGGCGCTGGAGCAGGGGAAGCGCGAAGGCGGCCGTCTTCCCCGTTCCGGTCGCAGCCTGCCCGACCAGATCACGGCCCTGCAGCAGGGGCGGGATAGCGGCCTGCTGTATCGGCGTCGGTTCCTCGTAGCCGAGGCCGGCGAGGGCATGGCACAGTTCCGGGGCCAGCGTGAGGCCGGCGAAGCCGCTCGGACTCCCGCCGTTACCCTCGATCATGAACGACCACCTCGGTCAAGTGCACCTTTTGACGCTCCTCGCATCGGTTTGCGCCCAGGCCACGTTACGGCGGGCACGCCGCGGGCCGGAGCCGACAGGTGCGTCGGCTCCGGCCCGCGGATAGCTGTCGTCGCTGAGCAGGCTCGGCTGCCTTGACTCAAGCGGCGCGGACGTGGGTGGCCTGCAGGCCCTTCGGGCCTTGGGCCACCTCGAACTCCACGTTCTGGTTCTCGTCGAGGCTGCGGAAGCCGTAGCCGTCGATCTCTGAGTAGTGCACGAAGACGTCTGGGCCATCAGCGCGGGAGATGAAGCCGTAGCCCTTCTCCGCGTTGAACCACTTGACGGTTCCCTGTGACATGTGTCGCTCCTTAAAGCGGCTGGATCGGGCCCACACCGTGCGGTACCCGGGCCGGTTCTCGACGCGACTTCTGCAGTTTCCTGAAGGGAGCGCCCGCAACATCGTTCTCTGCGAGCGCGCAAATGACACGAACACACAAGACAACTACGACCACAGCTTATAGCCGATCCTGAGCCCAGTTCATTCCCGGCCGCCGGCAGTTGTCTGCCGAACCTCGGCATCGGCATCACCTGCCCAGGCCGCCGCCACCCGCGAGGCAGCCCAGGCCATAGACCCCGTCCCAAATCGTCTCGCCGGCAGTGACTCGCCTGCAACGCCACCGTCAGCGGCCGAATTGGCGCTCCGGGTGACGCAGGCGGACGGGAGCCGCCTCGCTGAGCCCTGCCGGGCCGACGGCTCGGGGATGCTGGTTCCGCCGGGGTTGGGCGGCCCGGGGGGGCATGGTGCCCGGGTATTTCGGCCCTGGCGGGAAAGGAAATCCAGGGCCGAAATACCCGGGCCTGAATAACCAGGTCTGAAGGATAGGGAAAATGCCCCCCTAAAGACAGGGAATTGTCCTCTGGGAGACGGAAGAAATATCGCTGATAATTACCATGACAGCCAAAAAGGAAAATGAAGGAAGGCAATGTCATGGCCACCGAAGGAAACGCTGACCATATCAGCACCGGGCGCGAGCCGCCCGCCTCGCCCGAATCCGGCGCCCGGCCGCCCGGGGGCCGGAGCAGGCGGGTGCTCGTCGGGGCCGTGATCGGGGTCGCGGCGCTGGCCGCGGTGAGTGCCCTGGCCGCGGTGGGCGCGTTCAACGGGAACGCCTCGGCGCTGACCAACTGCGCGGCCGCGCCCAGCCGGTGCGGGTTCCCGGACGCGACCAACACCGGCGTACCCGCCGGGACGACCCTGAAGTCGGTCCCGGCCCAGGTCTCCAGTGGGCCGGGCTGGTCCTACAGCACCGCGAAGGGCGACGTGATCGTGACCGGGACCGGCACGGTGCTCAGCGGCCTGTACATCCCCCACGAGGTGCTAATCAACGCCTCCAGCGTGACCGTAAAGGACGTCCAGATCACGGTCGGCGGGGATTTCGGCATTGCCCTGACCCACACCAAGGGCGTCACCATCGAGGACTCCTCGATCAGCGGCCTGAACGCTACCGTCGGGCGGGTCGGCTCGGCGATCGATGATGAGTACGGCGACTCCACCGGAATCGTCATCCGCGCCAACAACATCTCGGCCTTCAAGACCGCCATCCAGATATCATCCGGGCTGGCCGAAGCCAACTACATCCACGACCCCGGCTACCTGGTCGGAGATCACACCAACGGCTTCTTCACCAACGGCGGCAGCCAGGCGCTGACCATCGAGAACAATACCATCTTCGACGGCCTGAACCAGACCGACGGCATCAACCTCGACTCCGGCAGCGCCGGCGTGCCAGTGGCGAATAAGACCGTCGAGGGCAACTTCCTGGCCGGCGGGTCCTACACCATCTACGGCGGCAACACCCTGAACAACGCCACCTCCAACATCGTCATCAAGGGCAACCGGTTCGGCCAGCAGTACCACGCGCTCAGCGGCCAGTACGGCCCCGTCGCCTACTTCAACCCCAGCCTCATCAGGCAACAGCTGGTCAGCCAACATCTGGGACAGCACCGGGCGGGACCATTCCCGCCCCGTGACCGTCGCACCACGACGGGCCCGCGACGTCTGCTCGCCGGCCCGCGCCGGGTCAGCCGGGCCGGCCTGTCGGCCCGGCTGAGCTCGCCCGACAGGTCGGCCTCAACACCACCATGATCGGCACCTCACCTGTCCCCGGTCTCAGCGCCCGCTCCGGACATCTCGCCCAAGGCGGCACAGTCCGGCAGCGTGCGGGGTTAGGGCGCCCGCTGAGCGCCGGTGCCCGTAACTACTAACCGTGTGATATCGTCACTCTTAGTGAGGATTGAGGCGCGCTTGCATAGCGGCTCGCCGCACCACAGTGCCTTCTGAGCAGCGACTGGGGATGACTTCATATGGTCGATCAGGGCCCCGAGCGCCGCGGAGAACCTCCGGCAGACCGGCGGCGGGCGCAGTTGCAGCAGGCTCAGCGCATGGAAAGCCGCGGCCAATTGGCGGGCGAGATCGCCCAGGACTTCAACAACCTCCTCGCCGCGATCCTCAGCTACGCATCCTTTGTCTCGGCGGAACTCGCCGCTCCATCCGGACCCGATTCGCCCGAGCGCCTGAAGTCAGTCCGCCGCGACCTCGGGCAGATCACGCAGGCCGCCGAACGGGCGGCGAGCCGCACGTGCCAGCCGCTGACCCTCGTCCGTCCTGCCGTGATCCACCCGCAGGTCCTCGACCTTGACCATGTCGTCACCGACGTGCCGGAGATGCTGCGCCGGACCCTCGGCGAGCACGTCGACCTGGTCACGACCCTCGCCGGTGACCTGTGGCCGGTGCTGGCCGACCCAGCCCAGCGGGCCGTCCTCGGCGCGATCATGGCAGGTGCCGCGGGCTACGTATCGAAACAGACAGGTGGAGCCCACCTCGTGAGCGCCGCGCGGACGGCCCCGCCTGGCCCGTCGATGCTCGACCCGGACGTGCCGCGCCAGGTAACGGCACGGCTGCGGGACCGCATGGCCGGCGAGGACCCGGTGGCGGCGCTAACCGGGCAGGAGAAGCGGGTGCTTGGCCTGATCGGCGAAGGACTGACCAACCGCCAGATCGCGCAGCGCATGTCCCTCGCGGAAAAGACCGCGAAGAACTATGTGTCCGCACTGCTAGCCAAGCTTGGCATGCACCGCCGCACGGAGGCTGCGGCCTTCGCCGTCCGGCACCCCTCGGACCCCGACGACTGAACGCCGGAGTTGAATCTCCACGGGACCGGGTTGGTGGGTCGAAGGGCCTGGGTCGAAGGGCCTGAGAATAAGGCCCTTTGACTCCGTCCTGTTACATTCGATTCACGTATAGTGACTAAAACGACCTGAAATGACTTGCCTTAAGGAGACGTCATGCCTGCGACGGGAAACACCCAGAGCGGCGCGAGTGACCCGCCCGGCGCCGCCGGGTCACCGGGCGGCGGCCAGCGCCATCTCGGTCGTGGCCGGCGACGATCCGGGGCTGCTCCGCAAGACCCTCCTGATGTGGGCGCGCTGGCGAGGGAGGCTGTGATCAGCTTCCTGCAGGACGCCTCGAAGGCCACGGCAGGAAGGGAAGCCGTACGAACGGGCGCTGCGGCGACCACCGCCGAGGCTACCGGCACCACAGCGGCGGGAAACGCAGCCCGGGACGGCGCGGGCGAGGCTGATTGGATCGCCGCCGTGGCACGAGAACCGGAGGCGATGCCCAGGGATGCGATCTCCGCCGCCAGCCCTGTCGCCGGCGAGTCGGAGGCCTGGCGCCTGGCGGCCATCAGCGCCGCCGCGCTGGACCGGATTGAGGCAGCGGCGGCCAAGGTGGAGGCAGATATCGCCGTCGCTCACCGGGCGTATGCTGACCTGCAGGCCGGGGCTGGAGCCGCCGCCGAGGCCGCGGTAGATGCAGCGCAGTCGGCCATGGCAGCGGCAGGCACGGCCGTGGAGGCCGAGCGGCAGGTAAAGATCGGCCTTCGCCAGGTCAGGCAGAATGTGGTGATCACCACCGTCCTCGTGGTAATCGTGATCATCGTCCTCGTGGTGGTAACCTCCCCCGTCCACTGAGACGGCCCCGGATACCTACGATATTGCTGCGGGCGGAATCATCAGATTTATCACCAGAACAGCACAGGAAAATTTCTCAGTTGTGCTGGTTTCCTGCGCTCGGCCGCTTTGGTATCAATTTGTGAAAATTATTTGCTTATATTCCACTTTGGTTCCGGCATGATTTTCCGTAGCGGATGAACACCCGTTTTCTATAGGACTCTCGGCTCTTCCGGGATCGCCGCAACCTAGGTAGTGTAACTATAAGAAAGCTGATCCGTGACTACCGCCTCGGGGGCGGGCACGTGGACAACACGGTGCCAACCGGCTTGATCGGTGCTGGTTCGCGGTAGGAGGTTCTCATGACAATTCCTGCGGGCGATTCGCCGGAAACCAAGCCCGTGGCCAGGCGTTCACGGCGCCCGGCCCAGGGCGCCGCCGAGTCGGAACTCATGACCTCTATCGTTGACTCATCAGACGAAGCCATTTTCAGCGAGACGCTGGATGGCGTCATCACGACGTGGAACAAGGCCGCGGAACGGCTATACGGCTACCAGGCAGAGGAGATAGTCGGGCATCCCGTCTCGCTCCTGATGCCGTCGGCCCGTGCCGGGGAGATGGCCGAGATCCTCGGCCGGTTCCGCAACGGTGAGCCGGCCGATCACTACGAGACCATGCGACTGAAGAAGGATGGCACGACCATCGCGGTCTCGCTCACCGTTTCGCCCGTTAATGATACCGCTGGCGAAATCATCGGCGCGTCGTCGATCGCCCACAGCGTCACCGAATCCGACCGCGTTCGTGGTCAGGCTAACTTCGCGGCGCAGTACTCCCGCAACCTGATCGAGGCCAGCCTGAACCCGCTGGTGATGATCAGCCCGGAAGGCAAGATCACCGACGTGAACGAGGCGACGATCCGGATGATCGGAGTGGATCGGGAGCATCTGATCGGCACCGACTTCGCGGACTACTTCACCGAGCCGGACCGGGCCCGCGACGGTTATCACCAGGTTTTCGCGCAGGGCTTCGTGGCCGACTACCCGCTGATCCTCCAGCAGACCGGCGGCGACCTGGTCCAGGTGCTCTTCACCGCCCCGCGTGTACAAGGATGCGGCCAGCAACGTGCTCGGCGTGCTCGCCACCGCCCGCGGCGCGGCCCATTCGAAACAGCAACTGCGAGAGTTTTCTGACACCAGGGCATTCCTGGACAATATCCTCCAGAGTTCCACGAAGTACTCGATCGTCGGGATGGACCTCGACCGCCTGATTCTTTCGTGGAACGAGGGGGCGCACCGCAATTACGGCTATACGGCGGACGAGGCCATCGGCGCGGACGCAAGCATCCTCTTTGCGCCGGAAGACCTCTCCTCTGGCGCCATCGACCGCCTGCTGGCCACCGCATATGAGGATGGTCTAGCCGAGGGTGAGTCCGAGCGAGTCAGGAAAGACGGCTCCCGATTCGCCGCCAGCGTCGTGGTAACCCGGCGTGACGATGCTCTGGGACACCCGATCGGCCTCCTGCTGATGAGCACCGACATCTCGAAGGAGAAGCTAGCCGAGAAGCAACTCCATTCGGCGGCGGAGTACGCGCGCAGCCTGATCGAGGCCAGCCAGGACCCGCTGGTGACGATCAGCCCGGAAGGCAAGATCACCGACGCGAACGAGGCGACGATCCGGGTGACCGGGGTGGAGCGGGGGCGGCTGGTCGGCACCGACTTCGCGGATTACTTCACCGAGCCGGACCGGGCCCGGGAGAGTTACCGCCAAGTTTTCGCGCAGGGCTCCGTTACCGGCTACCCGCTGACCATCAGGCACACCGGCGGCGACCTCACCGACGTGCTCTACAACGCCTCGCTGTACCGGGACACCGACGGCAACGCGCTCGGCGTGGTCGCCGCCGCCCGGGACGTAACCGCCCAGAAGCAGGCCGAGCGTGAAGTAGCCAGACAGCGGGCCCGGGAACTCGACAGGCTCGCCGAGCTCGAGCGCTTCCAGAAGCTCACCGTCGGACGGGAGCTGCGGATGATCGAGCTCAAGAAGGAGATCGAAGACCTCCGAGCCGCAGCCGGAAGTAGCTGACGGATGGGCGCGGTCGAACCGGCGGGAACGGCCCAGGGTGATGAGCTGAATTCAGCGGATCACGCCCGGGCCATTCTCAATATCCTCGAGGACTTCGTCGAGGAGAGGCAGCAGCTCAAGGACACCCAGCTCGCTGTCCTCAACGCCCTTGAGGACGCGACCACCGACCGTCTCAGAGCGGAAGCAGCGGTCAAGGCGAGCCTCAACCTCCTTGAGGACCTCAGCGAGGCCCAGGCTCAGATCCGGACGCTCAACGCGGAACTCGAGACCCGCGTCGAACTGCGCACGGCTGAGCTGGCAGCAGCGAACAAGAACCTGGAGGCGTTCAGCTACTCGGTCGCCCACGATCTGCGCTCCCCGCTGCGGGCGCTGAGCGGGTACGGCGAAATCCTGACGGAGGACTACGGCGACAGTCTCGGCGAAACCGGCCGCGGGTACGTGGAAAGGATCCAGGCGGCCAGCCAGCGAATGGACACGCTCATCGATGACCTGCTGGCCCTGTCAAGGGTATCGCGCGCGGACATGAGCCTCGGACCGGTTAATCTCAGCGCGGAGGTCACCGCCATCGCTGGTGAACTGCAGGCCGGCGAGCCCGGCCGCAGGGTCCGCTTCGCCATCCAGGACGGCGTCTGGGTAAACGCCGATCGCACTCTCATCCGCACCGTGTTGCAGAACCTGGTCGAAAACGCGTGGAAATATTCCGGCAAGCGCGACGGCGCCACCATCGAGTTCGGCGCCACCGCGGCCGAGGACGCCGCAGTCTGCTGCTATGTGCGTGACAACGGGGCCGGCTTCGATCCTGCCTTTGCGGACAAATTGTTCCAGCCGTTCCAGCGGCTCCATTCGGTTTCGGAGTTCCCTGGCACCGGCGTCGGCCTGGCCAGCGTCCGGCGGATCATCGAACGCCACGGCGGCCGAGTCTGGGCCGAAGGCGCCGTCGGCCGCGGCGCCACCTTCTACTTCACCCTGGCCGCAAAGGAGACACCATGACACCCTGCTATTACTTTAAGTCACTGCTACAATACAAATTGTGACGAAACTGGCCTCGCTGTCCGATGGCATATTCGTCGCGCTCCTGGAGGCGGCGCCCGACGCGATGGTGTGCATAGCCGCCGACGGCCGGGTCGTCCTGGTCAACGCCCAGGCGGAACGGCTGTTCGGCTACCAGCGGGAGGAACTCATCGGCCAGCCGGTCGAGATCCTGGTCCCCGAGACCGCCCGCGTCATCCACCCGGCGCACCGGGCCGGGTACGTCGCTGACCCGCGGCACCGGCCGATGGGCGCGGGCCTGCCCCTCGCCGGGCGTCGCCGCGATGCCAGCACCTTCCCGGCCGAGATCTCCTTGTCCGCGATCGACACCGACGAGGGCATTCTCGTCACCGCGGCCATCCGGGACGTAACCGCCTGGCTTCGGGTGAAGGACCCCGGCCGTTCTAATCAGGATCTGGAGAGTTTCATCTACTCGGTTTCCCACGACTTGCGTGCCCCGCTGCGGGCGCTCAGCGGCTACAGCGGGGCCCTGCTGGAAGACTACGGAGAGGTTCTCGGCGAGGAAGGCCGCGGTTACGCCGAACGGATCGTCGCCGCCAGTGATCAGATGACGCAGCTGATCGATTACCTGGTGCAGCTTTCGCGCCTCTCGCGGGCCGAGTTGCACCTGCAGCCAGTTGATCTCGGCGGGGAGGCGGCCCGGATCGCCGAGGAGCTCCAGCACCGGGAACCAGATCGGCACGTCCGCTTCACTATCGCCAAGCCAGTCCAGGCCCTGGCGGACCGCCGGCTTATCCGTACGGTCCTGCAAAACCTGCTGGACAACGCCTGGAAGTTCACCTCCGGCCGGGACGACGCGTCGATCGAGTTCGGGACGGTGCCGAGCGGGGACGCCGCCTTGTGCTGTTACGTGCGCGACAACGGCGCCGGCTTCGATTCTGCCTATGCGGGCAAGCTGTTCCAGCCGTTCCAGCGGCTGCATGCGGTACGCGACTTCCCCGGCACCGGTACCGGCCTGGCCAGCGTGCGGCAGATCGTGGAACGCCACGGCGGCCGTGTCTGGGCCGAGGGCGCCGTCGGAGCGGGCGCGACTTTCTACTTCACCCTAGACGGGAAGGAAAGCGCATGACAGGCGGACTTATCGTGCTGGTAGAGGACAATCCCGACGACGAGGCGCTGACGCTGCGGGCCTTCAAGAAAAACAATATCCGCAACGAGGTCGTCGTGCTGCGGGACGGCGCCGAGGCCCTGGCGTACCTCCTCCCCGGCGAAGGCAGGCCGAGTCCGGCTCTCGTTCTGCTCGACTTGAATCTCCCGAAGATCGGCGGCCTGGAGGTTTTGCGCCGGATGCGGGCCGACGAGCAGACCCGGCTGATCCCGGTGGTCGTCCTGACCAGCTCCAAACTGGAAGAGGACATCCTGGACAGTTACCGCAACGGCGCCAATGCATATGTGCGAAAGCCAGTGAACTTCGCCGACTTCGCCGAGGCGGTCCGCGCCCTCGGCGTGTTCTGGATGCTCTTGAATGAGCCCGTACCCGGCCTCGGGCCGAAATCGGATTGAGGTGGGGGCATCCATGAGTGAAGAACATCAGCGCACCGAGCCGGAGACGGGCCTGCCGGAGACAATCACCGTTCCAGAGCAGGCGAACGCCGAGACCGCAGGCGAGGCGGACTCAGCGGGACGCCGCGTACGCATCCTGATCCTGGAGGACGAAGCCTGGGACGCCGAACTGGCCCAGCGCCTCCTGAGGGACGCGGGCCTAACCTTGGCCGCCGTCGTCGTCGACACCAGGGCGTCGTTTGTCGAGCAGATGGCCGCCTTCCGGCCAGACATCATCCTGTCCGATTACCACCTGCCCGGCTTCTCCGGCCGGGAGGCGCTCAAGATCGCTCAGGAACGCTACCCGGACGTACCGTTCATCATCTGGTCCGGTGTGCTCGGAGACGAAGCGGCGGTCGAGCTCATCAAGCAGGGGGCCACCGATTACGTCCTGAAGGACCGGACCGCCCGCCTGCCCTCCGCTATCCTGCGCGCGCTGGCCGAGGTCGAGCAACGGGCGCGGCTGGCCAACCTTGAAGACCAGTTGGTGCAGGCCCAGCGCCTGGCTAGCCTCGGCCAGCTAGCCGCAGCCGAACAGGCGATGAGCCGCATCCGCCAGCTGCTCACCGCCGCCCGCGGCGAGGCAACAGACACAGAATCCTGATCCTTATCCCGAACGAGCAGTGGCGCCTCCCTCAGCCATGTTCAAACGGCACCGGCGGGACGCCCAGCGGACAAGAGATTCCGCACACAGGAAAGGCCATCTTCGGGACAGAATGCCGGTGAGTGGTTCGTCAAACTAGACGTATAATGAGCTAAGGGGAAATTACCTCAGGGCGGCCTGATTGCGCCGCTTTAGGCCAGTTCGTATTGATTTCTACGTATAATTCCCTGCGTTTTGCCAGGGATCCGGTATGGCAATTCGCCGCGTAGTTACCGGGGGATTTTTAATATTTTTCGCGAAAACTTTGCTCGGGGGATGAGCGCATGGATAACACGGTGCTGGCGAGCTTGACGGACGATGCGGTGGGTCGAGGTCTGGACAAGGCACCCACCGGGATTCCGGGCCTGGACGCTATCACCGCGGGCGGCCTGCCCCGGGGCCGGGTGACGCTGGTGGCGGGCAGCGCGGGAGCGGGCAAGACGCTGCTCGGGCTGAACTTCCTTGTCTCGGGCGCCCGCGAGCACGGCGAGCCCGGTGTGCTCATGACCTTCGAGGAGTCGGCGGCCAAGGTCGCCCTCAACGTGCGGTCGCTCGGATTTGATCTCGACGAGCTTCAGCGCGATGGCCTGCTCGCGGTCCTCGCGTTCCGGGTGGATCCGTCCGAGATCGTCGCGGCGGGAGAATTCGACTTCGAGCCGATCTTCGCGATCCTCGACGACGCGATCAGGCGGGTGGGCGCCAGGCGCGTCGTGCTCGACACCATCGAGGTGCTGTTCGGCGCGTTCGGCGACGACACGATCGTGCGGTCGGAGCTCAGCCGGCGAATGCGCTGGCTCGAGGACCGGGACGTCACCGTCATCCTGACCGGAGAGCGGGGCAACGGCGGCAACCTCACCAGGCACGGGATCGAGGAGTACGTCACCGACTGCGTGATCGTGCTCGACCACCGGGTCAGCGCGGAGATCTCCACCCGCCGCCTCCGCGTGGTCAAGTACCGCGGGTCCGCGCACGGCACCAACGAGTACCCGTTCGTGATCTCCGCGCGTGGCTTCACCGTGCTGCCGATCACGTCGGTCGCGCTCAACTACGAGGCCTCCGAGGAGCGGGTCGGGACGGGCATCTCGCGCCTCGACCACATGCTGGGCGGCGGCATGTTCCGCGGGTCGGCCCTCATGGTGAGCGGGACCGCGGGCACCGGCAAGTCCTCGCTCGGCGCACACATGGTGAATGCGGCCTGCGAGCGCGGTGAGCCGGCCCTGATGGTATTGCTCGAGGAGTCGCCGGAACAGGTGCTGCGCAATATGCGCTCGATAGGGCTCGACCTGCGGCCGTGGGTCGAGGCGGGCTTGCTGCACATCTGGGCGGCGCGGCCGTCCGCGTCCGGGCTGGAGACTCACCTGGCGCTCTTCGCCGAGCTGATCGAGGAGGAGACGCCGTCGGTGGTCGTGATCGACGGGATCGCGAGCCTGTCCAACGGGATCCCGGGCGCCGAGGTGAACACCGAGATGATCTCCATCGTGGCCCGCAAGATCGACCTGCTGAAGAGCCGGGGGATCACGAGCCTGATCACGGCGCTTGGTCAGGGAGAAGAGGCGAGCACGGTGACCGTGTCGTCGATGGTGGACGCGTGGCTGATGCTGCGCAATACCGAGGCCGACGGTGAACGCAACCGGCTGCTGTTCGTGCTGAAGTCGCGGGGCACGGCCCACTCGAATCAGGTGCGGGAGTTCGTGCTCACCGATCACGGGGTCGAACTGGTCGATGTGTACGTCGGTGCGGCGGGAGTGCTGGCAGGCTCCGCCCGCGCGACCCAGCAGGCCGCCGAGCGCGACGCGGAGCTGCGGATCGCCGAGGAACTGGCCCGCCGCCGGCGTGAACTGCATCGCAGCGTCATCGAGCACGAGGCCCACCTGGTGGCGATGCAAGACCAGCTCGACGCCGAGCGGGCGGAGATCAACCGGATCGACCTTCGCGAGGGCCACCAGGTTGCCGATACCGAGGCGGATCGGTCAGCGATGGCGACGCGGCGCTGGGCCGACGCCGCACCGCACAACGGAGAGCCGCTATGAGCGAGCCGCACACCGGCGCCGAAGGAACCGACTGCCGATAGCACCGACACGGATGAGCAATGGGACCTGTGCCTGTACGTGACCGACCAATCGCCCAAGTGCCTGCGGGCGATCGAAAATCTGCGGCGTGCCTGCGAGAAGCACCTGGCAGGCCGCTACACGATCGAGATCGTGGATCTGCTCAAGAACCCGCGCCGAGCCGCCGACGACCAGATCCTGGCCGTGCCCACGGTGGTCAGGAGGTTCCCGGCGCCGATCCGCAAGCTCGTCGGCGACCTCTCAGATGACGACCGTCTCCTCCTCGGACTGGAGCTCCGGCAGTCAGGTAACCAGCGTGAGGACCGGTAGCACGGCCGAGGATCGGTGGGCCCTGACCCTCTATGTCGATGGCGCGTCCACGAGCTCCATCCATGCCATCGAGACCGTGCGCCGCGTCTGCGACGAAGAGCTCGGGGGTCACGGGGTCCACGTCGATCTGGAGGTCATCGACGTGCGCCAGCAGTCCGCGCTGGCCGCGCGCGACCAGGTCATGGCGGTGCCGACACTGATCAGGCGCTTTCCCGGCCCGCCGCGCCGGATCGTCGGCGACCTGTCCGACTCATTCTGGGAGCGGCTCGGGCTTGACACCGGCCCGGCCGGAATAACCGGCGAAGACCCTGACTCAGCGAGTAAGGACCGGTGACGTGGCCAGATCGCCGGCTCGCGGGGCCGAGGGCCGAAGCCGCCCCGCCACGGGATCGTCTGCGGAAAACCATAGGGAAGAGAGCGCCGAGCTGGCCGAAGCGCGGGCCCAGCTGCGCGAGTTGCAGCAGACGATGGAGGCGATCAGGACTGGCGGCGTCGACTCGCTGATAATCGGCCCGCCAGGGGCGGAGCAGGTCTACGCCCTCGCGAGCGCAGACCGCTCCTACCGGCTCATCGTCGAGGCGATGAACGAAGGTGCCGCCACCGTCTCCACCGGTGGGGCAATCCTCGACGCGAACCCGCGGCTTGGCTCGATGACCGGCCAGAACGTCTCGGAACTGATCGGTACCCCGGTGCATGACCTGATCCCGGCGGCCGACCGTCCCGCGTTCGCCCGGCTGCTCGATGTCGGCGCAGGCGACAGCGCACGCGGCGAAGTGGACCTGACCAGATCTGGTGGCACGACCGTCCCTGTCCTGCTGGCGGTCAGCGGATTCGATCTCGACGGGATGCTCCTGCGGTGCCTGGTCCTGACCGATCTCACCACGCAGCGCGCCGCGGAGACTCGGATCCGCGCGCTCACCGCCGGGCTCGAGGCCCGCGTCAAGCAGCGCACGGCTGAACTTGAGCGGTCGAACAAGAACCTGCAGGCCTTCACCTACTCGGTCGCCCATGACCTGAGCACTCCGCTGCGAGGGCTGAACGGATTCAGCGATATTCTCCTGGAGGAGTACGGTGAGCTCCTCGGCGAAACCGGCCGCAGCTACGCCGGACGCATCCAGGCGGCGAGCGAGCGGATGGCCACGGTCATCGACGATCTGCTGCGCCTGTCACAAATGTCGCGCGCCGACCTGAGCCTCGTACCGGTCGATCTCAGCGCGGAGGTCGTCACGATCGCCGGCGGCTTGCGATCCCGCGATCCCGGCCGCCGGGTCAGCTTCGCCATCCAGGACGGCGTCTGGGCGACCGCGGATCGTATTCTCATCCGCGCCGTGCTTGAGAACCTGGTCGAGAACGCCTGGAAGTTCACCGCCAGGCGCGACGGCGCCACCATCGAGTTCGCCACCGCCACCACCGACGATGAGGCCACGGTCTGCTGCTATGTGCGCGACAACGGGGTCGGCTTCGATCCCGCCTATGCAGACAAGCTGTTCCAGCCGTTCCAGCGACTCCACACCGCCGGCGAATTTCCCGGCACCGGCATCGGCCTGGTCAGCGTCCAGCGGATCATCGAACGCCACGGCGGGCGCACCTGGGCCCAGGGCGCCGTCGACGGCGGCGCCACCTTCTACTTCACCCTCAGCGCGACAGGCACGCCGTGACGGACGGGCGCTTCTCGTTCATCGAGGATGACCCCGGCCAGGCCCTCCCATCAGCGATCCGGAACCTCGTAGCCGGCCACGTCCGACCGCACTCGGCCGCAGCAGCGCAGGCGCCCTCTCCTAGATAGCCTGAGTCGATGGAATACTCCATCGACCGTTGGCCCCCGTGCGGACGTGACCTCTGGCTTGCCGTAACGCAGTAATGCCGTAACGCAGTAACTACGGTAGGTAGCGATCTCCAGCTACATAATCCTGATGCGAATCAGGGACGCCGTATCCGCCACATGTCCGTGGCCATCCGCGGTGGGTGACAATACCCGGCCTGGCCAAGCCCGGTTCCGATGTGCACCAGGTCCTCAGCCTGGCCGCATCGCCGTCCGTTCGCCTCGTAGCTGCAGGCAGACTACAACTATGTCGTCGCTGATGAGCTGGCCATCGGTCATGCCGGTGAGCAGCAATTCGGACCAGTGCTGCGCGTCGGTGCCAGGGAGGCTGGCGGCGAGGGCAGCGAGTCGGTCCAGGCCCCAGTCGACCGTTTCTCCTCGCCTTTCGATCAGGCCGTCGGAATACCAGTCGCTCGTGGACCGGCTCCTCGGGCTATCCCGGCCGCCCCAGGATGCGCAGCTCTGGAGCCAGACGGCCCAGAGCGATGCCGCTGCCGGTAATGAACAGCAGGAGCAGCGGTCCGGACACGTAGGCCAGCACGGCGCCGCCGGACCACAGCAGCAGGTAGGGGACGCCGGAGCAGACCAGCGCGACCGCCAGGGCGATCCCCGTATAGCGCAGCCACCGCGGCAGCACGGCGGAGGCGGCCCCGGCTAGGCCCACGCTGGCCAGCAAGAACATCTTGATCCCGTCCAGCCGGTTCACCGCGTCATACAGGGCGTGTTCGGTGCCGGGACCGGACGCACCGGCCAGGGCCATCCCGAACACGAACTGGACCAGCGAGACGAGCGCGGCGACTAGGCCCGCCACGAGGGCAGCCCGGGCGGCCGCGGCCGCCCCGGACCGGCGCGCCGCGCGGGCCAGGGCCATCGAGACGACGGCCAGACCCACGGCGGGCAGGCCCTCGGTGAGGGTGAATTGCGCGGCCACCGCCGATCCGTGCCCGGCCAAGGCGGCGGCGATCTCTGCCCCGGAGGCAGAGAGCGGCGGGCTGGGCGCGGGGATGGACAGCCCGGCGATCCAGGACAGCGCGTAGGCGATCCCGGTCATGCCGGTGACCGTCAGCAGGCGGCTGGTGGTGCCATGGAGGGCTGGGGATTGCACCGGTATTCTCCTCGCTTAGGGCGGGTCGCTTCGGGCGGGCGTCATGCCGTCTCAGCGGTGCTGCGCACGGCCAGCAGCGCAAAAGCCGCGAACCACGCAGGACGATCCCGATGGACGTCACGGACACCGGGCGGGCGTGGGCGTAGGTCATGGAAGGAAGCTACGAGGGCGCAACACGGCAGGCATCACCCGAAAGTGCACCGCACGGGGGAATCTTCGGCCGCCGCCTGGTGGCATGTCGGTACCACCCGGCAGGCCTCATCACCGCCTGACCTCTCGGGCGGGGCGCATCACCAGGCCACGCCGAACGCGCCCGGTAGTCCTCATCGGAGGCGACGCGACGAACCAGCCGAGAGATCCCGCGCCGCTGCCATCGTGCCGAGGGTGGCAGCCAGACAGCCCAGCAAGATAGAGTCTGCAGGCAGGGGCCAAAACATGCTGTCCCGGCGCCCGGGCAGTGCCCGACCCCTTCGGCAGTCTCAGATTGCCGCGGGCTCGGCGGCGTCGATCCAGCTACCGGGCCTCGGCGCGGGGGCGGCCGTTTCGAGGCGAGCTCGTCCGGATCATTCCTGTTCTCCAGCCATCGGGGGAAGTTCGTGGCCGAAGCCCACGCAGATCTGTCCGGGCAGGATCAGGGTCGCCGCGGCCAGCGGGCCCCGGGTGGCGGCGAGGATCCTGGTCAGCGCGGGAACAAGTGGTGGACGCTGTTCGCGGTGTGCCTGGGCACGTTCATGCTGCTGCTGGACATCACGATCGTGAACGTCGCCCTGCCGGACATCCAGCGGGCACTGCATTCGAGTTTCTCCGACCTGCAGTGGATCGTTGACGCCTACGCGCTGACCCTGGCCGCGTTCCTGCTGACCGCGGGCAGCCTGGCGGACCTGTACGGCCGCCGTCTGCTGTACCTGATCGGCCTGGTGGTGTTCACCGGCGCATCGGTGCTGTGCGGTGTTGCCGTCAGTACGCTGATGCTCCAGCTGTCTCGCGCCCTGCAGGGAGTCGGCGGGGCGATCATGTTCGCGGTATCGCTGGCGTTGCTGGCTGATGCGTTCCGTGGCAAGGACCGCGGCGTCGCGTTCGGGGTCTGGGGAGCAGTAACGGGCCTGGCGGTGGCCATCGGCCCGCTGGCCGGCGGCGTGCTGACCTCTGGGCTGTCCTGGCGGTGGATCTTCTTCGTGAATGTGCCGATCGGGGCCGCGGCGGTGGTCATCACGGTGAGGATGGTGGCAGAGTCGCGCTCGCCGCGGGCCAGCGGTCCCGACTGGCCCGGCTTCGTGCTGTTTTCGGTAGCGCTGTCCAGCCTGATCTACGGTCTGATCGAGTCGAACCAGCGGTCCTTCACCGACGGCCTGGTGCTCGGCTGCTTCGCCGCCGCGGCGGTGCTGCTCGTCGCCTTCGTCATCGTGGAGCGGCGCAGCACGCACCCGATGTTCGAGCTGAGGCTGTTCCGGCTGCCGACCTTCAGCGGCGGCTCGGTCGCGGCGTTCGGGCTGAGCGCCTCGATCTTCTCGATTCTGCTCTACCTGGTGCTGTACCTGCAGGACATACTGGGCTACTCGGCGCTGGCCACCGGCGTGCGGGTGATGTTCCTCTCGGGCGGCATCCTGGTGACCGCCACGGTGGCCGGCCGGCTTTCCTCGCGGGTGCCGGTCCGGCTGCTCATCGGACCGGGCCTGATCATGGTGGGCGTGGGCCTGCTGCTGATGCGCGGGCTCAACGCCGGATCGTCCTGGACCCATCTCATCCCGGGAATGATCGTAGGCGGCCTCGGCATCGGCCTGGTGAACCCGCCGCTGGCCTCCACGGCTGTCGGCGTGGTACCGCCGCAGCAGGCCGGCATGGCCTCGGGCATCAATTCCACCTTCCGGCAGGTCGGGATCGCCACCGGCATCGCGTTGCTGGGGGCGTTGTTCTCGAACAAGGTACGCGACGAGGTGCTGGCCCGGACGGCCGCGGTACCCGGCCTGGCCCACCAGGGCCCGCAGATCGCCACGGCCGTGCAGTCCGGGGAGATCGGGCAAGTGATCAGCAAGCTGCCCGCGCGCGACACGCAGGCCGCGGGATTGATCACCAGGGCCGCCTTCACCACTGGCCTGAACGAGATCCTGCTCGTGGCGGCCATCATCGCGCTCGTGTCAGCTGTGGTGTCCCTGACCGCTATCCGAAGCAAGGACTTCGCGCCGCAGCAGCGAGGCGCCGGGCCAGGACAATCGGCCCCATGACGGCAGCCGTCGCGGACCTGCCGAGACTGGCGCCTGCGGTCCTGGCCGCCTCCGGCCGAGCGCTGGATTCATGAGGAGAAGGTGACCTGTGCAGGTGCAGCCGGCTTACCACCTCCTGCGCCGCGCCTTGAACTGGGATCTGCGGCCGCTGGACGTGCTGCGGCTGGTGCGGGATGACCCGCATCCGGTCGCGTTGCTGGGCGCCTGGGCCGGAGGCGGCGCGGTGATCGGATCAGAGCCGGTGCTTGTCCGCAGCCCGCCGCAGGACCTAGGTGATGTGCTGGACGCGCCCTATCCCGGAACGGGCGGCCCTGCTTTTGGCGGCGGCTGGATCGGCTGCCTCGGCTACGGGCTCGCCCGCGACCTGCTCCCCCAGCCCCCGGCACCGGGCGGTCCGCGGCGGCTGCCGAACTGGTGGTTCGGCTACTACGACCACGTGCTGCGGTGGGAGGAGACTTCCGCCCAGTGGTATTTCGAGGCGCTGTGGACGCCGGACCGTTCGGCTGAGCTGGAACGCCGCTTTGACGAGCTGTCGGGCCGGGCGTGCGCACCGGCACCGCCGCCCCGCGGCTACGCCTGCGGCGACTTCGAGCTGGTGCCGTCGGCGAGCGAGCACCGGGCAGCCGTCAGCCGCACGGTCGAGTACATCCGGCAGGGAGACCTGTTCCAGGCAAATATCTGCCTGCGGCTGGAAGCTGTCTTCGACGGCGACCCGCTCGACCTGTTCTGCCGGGCTGCAGCTGAGCTGCAGCCGCCCTACGCGGCGTTCCTGCGCCTGCCAGGTGGTGAGGTGGCCAGCCTGTCGCCTGAGCTTTTCCTGCGCCGGACCGGGCGGACGGTACTGTCCAGGCCCATCAAGGGAACTGGCCGCCGGTCGGCTTGCGGCCGCCGGGCCGCAGCTCAGCGCGGCGAGCTTGAGAAGTCGGCCAAGAACAGGGCCGAGAACGTGATGATCGTCGACCTGATGCGGAACGATCTCAGCCGGGTCTGCGTGGCCGGCAGCGTCGAGGTACCTCGCCTGCTGGACGCCGAAGCCCACCCAGGGGTATGGCATCTGGTGTCGGATGTGCGCGGGAGCCTCGGCCCGCAATCCGGCGACGGTGACCTCATCCGGGCCACCTTTCCGCCCGGGTCGGTGACCGGCGCGCCCAAGATCCGGGCCCTTGAGGTCATTCATGAGCTGGAGGCGGTGCCGCGTGAGATCTATACCGGCGCGGTCGGGTACCGCAGCCCGGTCGCCGGGCTCGAGCTGAACGTCGCCATCCGGACCTTCGAATTCTGCGGCGGGCGGATGTGGCTCGGCGCCGGCGGGGGGATCGTGGCGGACTCGCTGGACGACGACGAATTCCGGGAGTGCCTGCTCAAGGCGGGCCCGCTCATCCGGGCCGCGGGCGGCGCCCTGCCCAGCCGGCCAGCCGAGGATGCGATGACGGCTCGATCGGATCCGGCCGCGGACCGGCCGTCCACGCGGCCAAGGCCAGCGGCCGGAGTGTTCACCTCGCTCCTGGCTGACCGCGGCACGACACGTGATCTCGCCGCCCACCTCGCGCGGCTGGGTGACAGCACGCAGCAGCTGTACGGCAAGCATCTCCCGCCGTCCCTGTACGACGACCTGGCGGCATGCCTCGCCCAGCGCCCCTCCGGGAGGCTGCGGGTCACGGCTCAACCCATAGGCGGCCAGCTGCGCGTCAGCGTGGCGGTAATCCCGCTCGACGGGCAGCCGGAAACCGTGCGGCTGCGACCCGTGGTCATACCTGGCGGCCTCGGCGCGCATAAGTGGATTGACCGGCGCCTGATCGCCGAGCTCACCCGGCAGCAGCGGCACGGACCAGGTGAGCAGCTGCTTATCCTGGACGCCGGCGGCGAGGTACTCGAGACCGACCGGGCCAGCGTCTTCGCCGTCGTGAACGGCAGCCTGCGGACACCGCCGGCGGACGGGCGGATCCTGCCCGGCGTGACCCGGGCGGCCGTCCTGAAGGCCGCGTGGCTCGACGGGATCGAGGTCACGACCGGCGCGCTCACACGGGCCCAGCTGGCCGAGGCCAGCGAAGTGTTCGTGACCAATGCCGTGCGCGGAGTGATGCCGGTGCACGCCATCGGTGACAGCCCGGTGGCCTGCACGCCGGGACCGGTGGCCAGGCTGCTCGCGGCGGCGCTGGCCAGGCGGCCGGCCGACCGTGGCCACCTCGCTCCGGCCCCGCATGAAGCAGCCTGGCCAGGCGCCCGGGCGAGCGGCAGGCACGGCAGCGCGAAGCCCGCCGTCGTGCTGATCGACAACTATGACTCCTTCACCTACAACCTGGCGCACATGCTGCTCACCGGCGGCTGCCACGTGGAGATCGTGCGAAACGACCAGGCGTCCGCGGATCAGGTTGCGGCCTTCGCCCCGGCTGGCATCGTGATCTCGCCGGGACCGGGTGCCCCGGCTGACGCGGGCATCAGCGTGGACGTCGTGCGCGTGTGCGGCGCCACCACTCCGCTGCTGGGGGTCTGCCTGGGCCATCAGTCGATCGCAGCAGCGTTCGGCGCCACGATCGTGCGTTCTGCGCGGCCTGTCCACGGCCAGGCCGCCGAGATTGTGCATGACGGATCGGGCCTGTTCGCCGGGGTGCCGCACCGGTTCGAGGCGGCCCGTTACCACTCCCTGCAGGTGGCCGCGGAATCACTGCCCCCCGTGCTCACCGTGACCGCCCGCACGCGCGAGGGCATCCCGATGGCTTTGCGGCACGCCACGCAGCCCGTGGAAGGCATCCAGTTTCACCCCGAGTCGGTCCTGACCATTCACGGCCCGGCGATCATGGGTAACTTCGTTCAGGCGATGAACCGATGGCGGACCGGATCCAGCTGGACCCGGACAACGGCGCGATCAGCCGCCGCAGTACGCGGCAGCACACCATCAGGATGACCGCCGAACGTCAGGTGGCCCTGCTCACCCGGCCACTTCGATCACGACCTTGCCGCGCGCATGACCGCTCTCTACCGCCCGCAGCGCCTCGCCGGCCTGCTCAAGCGGGAATGTCGCCGTGACGAACGGGTTCAGCTCGCCGTCCACGACGAGCCGGGCCACCGCGTCGAGCACGGCCCTGTTCCGGGCGCGCGCGACAGGCGAGCCGCCCAGTTTCGCGACCGTGCCGCGGTCACCGGCTGTTATCAGCTTGGACCGGTCCGCCAGCAGGCCGGCGACGGCCTCCAGGGCCGCGCCGCCCACCAGGTCGTAAATCGCGTCGACGCCATCTGGGGCGGCGGCCCGGACCCGATCCGCCACACCCGGCCCGGGCTCGACATAGATGACGCCGAGCGACTCGACGAAGCTCTTCTTGCCGGAGCTGGCCGTTCCGATGACCCGGACGCCCGCCAGCCGGGCGATCTGGGCGGCAGCAACTCCGACACCGCCGCCTACCCCGGTGATCAGCAATGTCGCGCCGGCCGGCAGCCCGAGTTGCTGTATCCCGTCATATGCGGTGGCCGCCGCGATAGGCAAGGTGGCCGCATCCGTGAACGACAGCTCCGGCGGCTTGTGCGCGGTCACCTCGGCCGGCAACAGCGTGTACTCGGCGTAGCCGCCGGTCACCGGGTTGCCGAAGACCGCATCCCCGACCGCGAATCCCGTCACGTCCGCGCCGAGCTGCTCCACTACGCCAGCCACCTCGCCGCCCAGGACGGCCGGCAGCTGCACGGGAGCGACACCTGGCGGCCGTGACCCGGTCCGGCGCTTCCAGTCTGCGGGATTGACCCCGGCGGCCCGCACCGCGACGAGCAGCTGCCCTGGCCCGGGGACCGGCCGCGGCAGATCGCGGAATGACTCTACTTCCGGGCCGCCGTTCGCGGTGAACACATACGCCTTAGCCATCGTCGACACGTCTCCTTAACCCGGCTATCACTGGGAATGCAAGAGATAATCAGGCGGCGATCGGGCCTATTCCCCTCCGGTCCGCGTAACCGGACAAAACGGGGCCGGATCGGCAAAGCGGGCAATTTTGCGCAACGCTTGCTCGGCCTAGTGAAGACGGAATGACCTCACCGATTGCGTACCACAGCGATGTGGTACAGTAGGCGCGTGGAAGCAATGACGGCTATCGAGCGGATCAGCGAGCTTCTCGACGCCGGAGCGATGGAGACATCCAACACGTCGATGAGGATCCCTACAGCGCTGCGGGATGCTGCAGCGCTTGCGGTGAGGGAACTCGGGGTCGCACCCTCCACGACCACCTTGACCACTGCCGCGCTCCGGGCGGCGCTCGAAGCAATTGTCATGCAGGCCGTTCTCGACGATCACTATGAACGCAATCCGGAGACCCGCCCCAACCTCGGTGATCTTGCCATCGCGGCGGCGGAGCTGGATGGCCACCCACTGGCCGCGCAACCTGAGCGACTCCGCCAGGCAGCAGTCGAGATCGCCGCAAAGCACCCGGGCGCCAGCCCCGATGACGTGCTGCTGTGGGCCGAGGCCCGGGCGCTGCCAGCGGCATGAGCCATCTCATTCTGCTCGACAACGAGGCTGTCCAGGCTTTGCAGAATCCCGCTCATCCCAAGCACCGCCGGGTCGTGAGCCACGCTCAGGTAGTGGCCAGCCGGAAGCGGCACGCCGACGCGGTCGGGTTGGCGGTACCGACCACCGTCCGCGTCGAGGCTGGGTGGGACCGCACGTCCCCGGCGTGGGTATTCCCGAACCGGCTGCGGATAGCCGACGTCCCGCTCGACCCGGCTAGGGCCAGCACCGCGGCGGCCATTCGCAACCGGACGCGGATCTCCGTCGCCGATGCGCACCTGGGCGCGGTCATCCAGTCGGCGACCGTCGACCGGATCACCGTGGTGACCAGCGACCCGGGCGACATGCGTCTCGCGGCCGGGGACAAGGACATTACTGTCGTCAGGCTATGAGCCGCAGCCCTGCACTCCGCCACCCCTAGCGGCGGCCCTGATCAGCGGCAGCATCGCATCCGCCACGTCCGGTGTCCGCCACATCCGCCGGGGATTTGTCTTGGGCCGCTTGCCCCGTTCATCATGCTCGCGGTGCGCTGCGCGGCGGAGGCGATGTGATTCCGCGGCTCGCATCCAGACCTGGTGCTCGCACTACGACTCGTTCGGGAAATTATCTTTCCCCAACGGGCAATGGCGCTTCGGCCTCCGATCGCAGCGAGCCCTTCATCGGCTTCCTCGCTATGAACCATTTTCCGTTTACATTCTCGCCGCCACCAGGGGAGCTGTAGACCGCCGGGGTCGCCTCGATTAAGGCCGGCTCGCGCCGTTCCGCGAGGTACTGACACGGTAATGAGGGACAGCGCAAGGACCGATATTGGTCGGGCGGCGGTCCGACGCCTGATACGACGCGAGCCGAGCGTGCTCGCAGTTTGTAAATCGAATGATTTTCAGACGCCCGGATGGGCCTCGATCCTGATTTCCGGCAGGCGGCGAATGTCTGAGAACGGTGTTGACTTGGGCTAGTCCTTCAGGTCGCTGAGCAGTTCCGCCACCTCGCCGAGGTTGCTGGGCGCGAACCTGCCGCCTTCGCCGACCAGATTGACGACCACGTGGTCCGCGCCGGCGTCCAGGTGCTGTCGGATGCGCTCGACGGACTCGCCCGGGCCATGCGGGGCGATCGCATCGATGAGCCGCGGGCTGCCGCCCTCGGCGAGGTCCGCGTCGGTGAAGCCGAAGCGGCGCAGGTTGTTGGTGTAGTTTGGCATGCTCAGGTAGCCCTTCGCGTAGCCGCGGGCGTGCGCCTCGCCGGTGTCGCCCGACGCGAGTGCCGCCCCGACCTCCGAGACGAGCAGCGGACCCGAGCCGAGGATCTTCCGCGCGAACATCACGTGCTCAGGAGGATTGAAGTACGGGTACGCGCCGAGAGCCCGGTCCCGGGACAGTCCGAGCATCTTCGGGCCGAGCGCGGCGAGCACGATCGGGGCCCGCGTCGCCGGCATCTCGTCGAGGAACGAGACCATCTTCGAGTACGGCTTGGCGTACACCTGGCCAGTCTGCTCGACCCTCGGGGCGTGGCTGTTGCCGAGGCCGAGGATGAACCGGCCCGGATACGAGCCAGCCAGCTGGTCCGTACGGGCCGCGAGATCGGCGGGCTCCCAGGTCCAGATGTTCGCGATGCCGGTCGCGACGACGAGCTGGGTGGTAGCGGCAAGGACCGGCTCCAGGGCGTCAAGCGCCGTGGCGTCATCGACTCCGGGGACCCATACGGCACGGAAACCGGCGTCTTCGATCTTCTTCCCGAACTCCACTGGGTCGAGGCCTGGGGCGGCTCGTGGGTGCATCCAGATACCGAGCTTGCCCAGCGCCTGCCGTAGTTCAGTCGGGGTGGTCATGATGTGAGTGTGTCACGGCGCGACAATGACTAGAGCTTGCCTCGGTACGGCGGCGGAGAGTCCTGTGGAGTGCTGGGAGAGATCGGCCACGGGTGGCCGGACTCCGCCATGTACTCCTGGTGTACCGGGCAGCTACCTTTCATACCCCTGTCCAGGTCGGGAGCGGACAGGCCCGCACTAGAAGCCGGTGATCACCCGGATGCGGTCGGCCTTCCAGCGGTCACCCAGCGGCGTGCCGAGGCTCATCCAGTCATGGCCGTGCGGTGAGCCCAGGTGGAGGTGGAACTCGGCGTCGATGCCCGCCTTCAGCAGCCGCTGCGCGTAGTCGAGGCTCTCGTCGCGGAAGATGTCGAGGCTGCCCACCTCGATGTAGGCCGGGGCCAGCCCGGTGAAGTCCTTGAGGCGGGCGGGGGCAGCGGCCGGGGACACGCCGTCGGTGCCGATCGCGTCACCAAGCAGCGCGTGCCAGCCGGTGTAGTTCATGTCGTAGGTCCAGGTGGCGGTGGGCCCGATGTACGGGTCGGGCACGGTGTTGCGGTCGTCCAGCATCGGGTAGATGAGGATCTGCCGGGCCAGCGCAACGCCGGTGTCGCGAGCCAGGATGGCGGCCCCGGCCCCCACGCCGCCGCCGCCGGAGTCGCCCATGACCGCGATCCGGGCCGGGTCCACCCCCAGCTCGGCCGCGTGGTCAGCCAGCCAGCGGAGGCCGGCCAGCGAGTCGCGCGCCGGGGTCTCGCCCGGGTGCTCGGGGGCCAGCCGGTACTCGACCGACAGGAACGGCACCCCGGTCCACTGCACGTACTGGCGCACCAGCGGGTCGTAGTAGTCGATGGTGCCGCAGATCATCCCGCCGCCGTGGATGTAGGCCACCGCCGAGCCGGGCTGGGCGCCCGCCCGGGTGTACCAGCGCAGTTCGATGGCGGCCCCGTCCTCGGCGGTGGCCTGGTAGCCGGTCCAGCTGACATCGGGGGTGGCGGCCAGGCCCGCGAAACTGGCCGGGAAGCCGGCGTTGATCAGCGCGCGCAGCGCCAGCGCGTCGCCGCGGGCGGGCACTTCGACGCCGGCCGCCCGTTCGGCGCGAGCGGCCAGGGCGGTCGCGATGGCGGGGTCGAGGGAAAGAGCCAAGGGGGACAACCTCCGTGGGGCAGGACGCGGTGCCCGGGCGCCGCGCGCGGGACGGGACGGCCGACGGGTGCGACCGGCAATCGAACGGCTCGCACTAATCTAGGCGAAAGCCCGAGGCTAGGGAGTGGAGCAAGCAGATGAAGGCAGTTGTGTTCGACCGCACGGGCGGCCCCGAAGTTCTGCACATCGGCGAGGTCGAAACACCGGTCCCGGGGCCGCGGCAGGTGTTGATCAAGACCGCCTACGCAGGCATCAACTTCGCCGACATTGGCCGGCGCACCGGCCTGTATAACGCGCCGGCGCTGCCGTTCGTGGCTGGCCTCGAGGGGTCGGGTACGGTCGAGGCGGCCGGTGCGGACGTGACTGGCATCGAGTCGGGCACGCAAGTGATGGGCTGGCGGGCCACCACTGGCAGCTATGCCGAGTATTTCGTAGCGGACGCCGAGAAGGTCGCCACCGTCCCGACCATGGTCACGCTCGATGAGGCGGCGGGTATCGCGCAGATCTTCATGACGTCGTGGAACGCGCTGGTGCATCGGGCGAGGCTCCAGCCGGGCGAATCGATCCTCGTGCAGTCTGCCGGCAACGGCGCTGGCATCGCGGCCGTCCAGATTGGACGCTACATCGGCGCTCGGGTGATCGGCACCGCCAGCAACGCGGCAAAGCTCGAGGCCGCCAAACAAGCCGGAGCGGACGACCTGATCAACTACCTCGAGACCGACTTCGAGGCCGAGGTGGCTCGCCTGACGGAGGGCCGGGGCGTCGACGTCGTCCTCGACGGTGTCGGGGGCGAGACCTTCACCAAGGGCGTGCGCAGCCTGGGGCCCAACGGCCGCATCCTGACGCTCGGCTTTAGCGGTGGCAACTCCACGCTCAGTTTCCACGGCTTCGACTTGGGCCGGGGCAGCGTCGTCATGAGCGGCTCGGCCGGGTTCTCCGAACTACCCCGCGCCGAGTTCGAGCGGGTCCTCGAGCTGTTTGAGCAGGGAGTGTTCAAGCCAGTCCCGACCACGGTCTTTCCCTGGACAAAGGCCGGTGCCGCCCAGCAGTCGATCGAGGACCGCACGGCCGTCGGGAAGGTCGTGCTCAAGGTCGGCTAGGTGTCCGAATGTCGAACCTAGCCATTGGTTGCAATCATCGGGCAGGCGCGCTGCTCAGGAGGATCAGGCTCCCCTTTGGCCTGTGGGTTCCAAAACCTTATCGCGGCCTCTGACCTGGATCGTATAGCCGGACCGGTGGCCGTCACGCGACCCGTTCGTACTCGTGGATCAGTCCGCCGAGGACCTTCTCACGCCGTATCCGCGCCGTCGCCAGGTCGGTGACTGGGGCTGTGCTGATGTCGTCGTAGCCCAGTGACCGTAGGTTCCGGGCCCTATGCGGGCGATGCCGGTGGTAATGGGTTACATACTCGTCCAGGATCGCCTGCAGGTGCCGTGGCCCGGCGATCAGCATCCTCTCGGTGACCTCGGACCGGGCTGTGCGTACCCAGTGCTCGGCGTAAGCGTGGAAGCGGAGGGTCACTTCGGCTGGATGGTCCCCTTCGCCCTGCTCGACAGCCCTGCCTCGAGCGCACTGACCCGCAAGCGATTCGGACGGCAGCCCGAGCACCGCGGGCTGCTCGCCGACCTCGACGAGGCCACTACTTCACCAATTGACGCGCCGTCCACCCTGAAGGGCGGGATTCAATCTGGGCCGTCTCATGCGGCACTGGCTGATTGACTCCGGCGTTGACGCGGATGGTCTGGCCTGTGATCCAGTGGCCCAATGTCCACGCCTTGCTCCTGGACTCCACGCCGGGAGCGGCTAGCCGGCCTACAAGCTCGCAATCTCAGCAGAGCTCAGCGCGGAGGGGCAGGGCGGGCAGGCTGGCCGACGGGTTTGCGCTCGTCCCCGCACCAGGCTCTCGTAATCGTCGATGGTTTCGCGGTGGCGCTCCATCAAGCCTCCCTCCACGTGGTCGCCTAGGATCACGGCACCTCGTGCCCACATTTGGCCTGGTGGCCGGACAGGATTCAGGCCTTGCGGTCTTCAGTCCTGCGGTGGGGGCAGTGGCCGGCCGTGGTTTTTGGCACGGCTGGCGCTGGGCCGCTTGCCGCGGCCTTGCGGCCAGCCTCCGGGCGGGGGTGGGATCCGCACCCTCCGGCCGATCCGGGGAGCGATGTCCACCTCTGACATGAGGCGCTGGTGTTCGGCCACTCGCCGCTCATGCGCGCGGCCACGGGCGCGCAGCCAGCTGGCCAGCCCGGGAGGCAGCTTCATTCCGCCATGGTAGGCGCGGTCCCGTCTGGCGACCTACCTGAGCTGGTGACGGTGACAGCGGCACGGCGAGCGCGTCGCTCAGGGAGGTGCGCCAGTACAGGACCTGGTGGCCAGTGCGGCGGTGCAGGACGGCGTTGGTGTCGAGGAGGACCCGGAGACGGTTGCCGACCGCGCCGAGCCAGCAAGCGCCCCGGATACGGGGTAGACCAGCGTGAACCGGTGCGGGGGCTTCCGGCATGTCCCGGCCGTATAGTCGTGGACGGGCACGAAGTCCAGCTCTCGCGCCTGGGTTAGGTCCCGGCCCGGAAGCTCGTGGCCGTTGATCTGCGGGCTGGTTAGGCCTGGTCCCACACCGCGATGCAGGCCGAGTCCTGGATGATCCCGCTCCGTGCGGTCTGGAAGATCCGCCCGTCCAGGGTTGTGAAGTGCCGCTTGACATGGCGCGCAGCAGTTTCACCAATTCGGGCGGCCCGTGCCCTGCAACGGCAAACTCGTCAAAAGGAACAGGGCTGACTGGCCCGGCTGCAAGGCGGGCGGACCGTACAGCAGGCCGGCACTCCTCCGCGGAGCTTGTGCAGCGCTTCGACGCCTGGCCTGTCGGCTTCGGCACGGCGGCCGGGGCGGGAGCAGAGGCCGGGAGCGGAGGCGGGCGACGAGCCACTTGGCAACCTGGCGGCGACCTCCGGATCTGCAGAGCAGGCGTCAGGCTACCTGGGCGGCTTGGATGCCGAGGCATCGCCGCAGAGCCGGAGCGGTGTGCCGGCCTGCGCCGAAGCTGCGACTCGTACCGGTGATTACTCGTGCTTGAGCGTGAGTGCCAGGTCGGGCTTGACCAGCGACGCGAGGTAGACGGGCCAGATCACGGCGCCGTTACAGCGGAAGTTGACGATCTCTCCGTCGCCCGTGTCAAAGGGGCGTCCTCCGCTGGTAAAGCGACCCGTCTTGACTTTTAGCGTGTGATGCCCCGGCTCGACCGGCACCTCGATCGTCTGGTCCCGATCGATCGATCCGACATCCTTGCCGTCAAGCAGGACCTGGAACGTGCCGCGTCGGAGCTCCATAAGACCGCTAGTTTTTCTGACCAGTTGCAGTGTTGCCGCCATGGTCTGTCCTTTCTCTGGATGGGCCGTTTCGGCTGTTGTCAGCTGTGATCTGAGCCCGGGTACCGGGTTAAGGATGAGAGTTCACTTCCTTGAGGACCGGATCCCCGCGATGTGCGGGGTGCGGTGCTGCGGCGACCGGGCCCGACGCCGGTGATAAGGCGCTCCCGGTCGAACAGCCGGGCCACCACCATGCAGGCGGCGCAGTCGATGACCAGCAGGCCGCCGGCCAGGGCAGCCGCGAGGCCGAACGTCGGGCTGATCACCTGGAACGACATCAGCGCGGCCAGCGCGGCCGGGGGCAGGCTGCCCAGCACGGACAACTGCTGCGCGACGCGGGTGTCGGTGACCCTCGTCGAGATCGCCAGGCCGACCCAGATCGACCAGGCGGCCAGCAGCGGGATGAAGACCAGCGCGGCGGGCAGCTGCGGCGCGTGCCGTACGGCGGCGGCCACCGGCGAGCTGGCAGCGAGCTGCGTGACCGCCACGAAGACGCCGAAGATCAGGTAGCCGAGGGCGACCGCGGGCATGAAGATCGCCGCGGCCTTGCCCATGAGCAGTTCGGCCCCGCTGACCGGCGTGGTCAGCACCGGCTCGAGAGTTCCCTGCTCGCGCTCCCCGACCACCGAGTACGCGCTCATCAGCGTGGGCACGAGCACCGGGACCAGCAGGGGGAGAAACAGTGCGTAATCGACCCGCTTGTCCAGCGCCGCGCTCAGCGCCGACGCCTTGATGGTCAGCATCGAGGCGGTGGGGCCGATCAGGAACAGCACGGGCAGCACGCATGCCGTGGTGACGATGAGCCGGTTGCGCCGGAACTCCGCGAGCTCCTTGCGGATGACGGCGCCGACGCGGGCGGTGCCCGCGCTCACCGGGACCGCTCCCCGGCGTCACCGACCAGCTCGAGGTAAACGTCCTCCAGCGTGTGCCGCGACTGGGCGATCGACAGCACGTCGGCCCCGGCCGCGACCAGCGCCCGGGTGACTGCGGGCGCCGCCTGTGCCATGTCGGACACGGTCAGCACGTAGCCGGCCGGGCCGCCGTCCGGCGGGCCGACCGCTTTCCACTCCTCCACGGCCGGGAGTCCGCCGAAGACCCGGCCGGGCTCGGGCAGGGCGGCGGCGAGCGTGACGTCCAGCGACGTGGAGAACAGCTCCTGGCGCAAGTCGTCGGGCCGCCCGATGGTCCGCAGGCTGGTGCTCATGATCGCCACCCGGTCACACAGCCGCTCCGCCTCATCCAGCCGGTGGGTGGTAAGGAAGACCGTTACCCCGCGATCCCGCAGCGCGTCGATCAGGCCGAGCACCTCGTGCGCCGCCACCGGGTCCAGCCCCGAGGTCGGCTCGTCCAGGAACATGACGGCCGGCTCGTTGAGCAGGGACCGGGCCAGCGCCGTCCGCTGCCGCAGGCCCTTGGACAGGCTTCCGGCCAGGTCGTGCGCCCGATCGCTGAGGCCGACAGCGGCCAGCGCCTCGCTGATGCGCGCTTCCCGCCGCGGCAGGCCGTACAGGCGCGCGAAGTAGTCCAGGTTCTCGGTCACGGTCAGCCGCTGGTACAGCCCCGGGGACTCCGGCATGACCGCGATCCGCTGCCGGATCTCCGCCGCGCTGGCCGGCCCGACAGGGATGCCCGCCACCGTGGCCGAGCCAGACGTCGGCGAGATCAGCGTGCCCAGAATCCGCACCGTCGTGGTCTTGCCCGCCCCGTTCGGCCCCAGGAACCCGAACACCTCCCCGCCCGCGACACTGAACGACACGTCGGACACAGCCGTGCGCCCACCGAAAACCTTGGTCAGGTGGCTGACCTCAATGGCCGCCGGTGCCGCCCGACCCGGCGGCGGCCTCCGGACAACCCCCCCGGTGCGGTCCGTTCCCGTCTCGTCCCGGCCTGCGCGCAGCGCAGAGTCACCGCTCACTCCAGCCCGCCTCCTATGCCCACCGGGGCCTCCCGCTCGCCTTGCTGGGCCAGACCATCGTACCCCATGTTGTATCTGTTCTATCTTATATAGAAATAATAAGATTAACGGCCGCTGCCTCCTCATTAGCAGGCCTGCGGGGCTCACTAGCAGGCTTGCAGGCCCTTGGCCACGAGGGTCGCCAGCGGGCAGACCGCAGCATGCGGATAGTACGGGCCCATGACGGCCGCGGCCGCCGCCGGGTCGTCGGGCTGCGTGACGCCCGCCGTCGAGTGTGCGAATGAGGTGCTGACCAACATGTTCCGCAGCATCAGCAGGTACAGGGGGGTCGACTGTTCGGTGGCGAAGGGCAGGAAGGTGACGCCGGGGACGCGGCTGATGGCAACTCGCTGCGATTCGGTGCCGATCACGTAGGTGTAATCCCCGGCCGAGGACGCCAGCGACGAGGCCGGGCCGGCGCCGGACCCGGCCGCATCGCGACCATGGCCTGGCTGCTGACCTTCCCGCTGACTCCCCGATGCTGGCCACCGCTGACGCCTCCCTGCCCGCCGGGACCGGTGGCACATTAGAAGCTTGCTTTGGCTATTAGTTATACAACTAATAGAACAAATGATCAAACTGTCAAGGCGCGGCCTGCGCGCGCGGCGACCAGCAGTCCGGTACGAGCACCCGATGCGGCGACAAAACGATTGACAGCGATGCGCGATTGTTCTATAACTGCTGACATAAACGCCATCGGGCCGGGCGCTGCCTGCCGGGAATGCGAGCCGTCGGGCTCACGCGCAGCCTTGACTGGTCCTCCGAAGTCGCCTGCCTCTTGGTGCTGCGACCGCGGTTCATCACCCGACCGCTGGATCCGCTTGAGGCGGGAGCGAACCCGAGAGGCGCATGCGCCCGAGGGCGGGCGGCACGGGGGCGGACATGCCGGACGCCGGTGCCGGCCGCGGCCAGGCAGCCCGGCGTCCGTGAGATCCTGGAGACGTCATGCTGCTCAGCATCGAACCAGACGGCCCCGTCCCCATCTACCAGCAGATCAGGGACCGAATCGTGGAGGCGATCGCCGACGGCCACCTGCCGGCCGGATCCGCGCTGCCGTCCACCCGGCAGCTGGGGGTCGACCTGGGCGTCAACTTCCACACCGTGAACAAGGCGTACGACCTGCTGCGGCAGGAGGGCTTGCTGCGGCTCGGCCGGAAGTCCGGCGCGGTGATCCGCCGCGACGCGGGCACCGGCCTGCCGGATCCCGGCTGGGCCCAGGACTGGACGGTCCGGCTGCGGACGCTGCTGGCCGAAGCCGCCGCCCAAGGGCTGCCGGCCACGGACATCGCCCGGGAATGCCAGGCGGCCATGACGGATTTCGACTTCCCCGCCGCGGCAGCGGAGGCAGGGAACTAAAGGGGAAGCCCGCCATGGCCGCCGGAACCCTGTCCGGGGATATCTCCGTTCTAGTCATCGGGGCGCTGACGTGCGTGGCGCCCGCGGCAAGCCGGCCGACCTTGCAATTCGGAGTCCGCGTTCCCCCCGAGCGGACGGGGGCGCCGGTCATCCGGCGGGAACGGCGCGCCTACTTCTGGCGGACCGCGGCCATCGGCGCCTGCTGCATCGTCGCCGTGTTCACGCTGCAGGACCACGGGTCATGGTGGCTCCCCCGGATCATCCTGCTGCTCGAGCTGGCCGCCGACTTCGGCTGCTTCTGGGTTGGGCGGCGCCAGATCGCTGCGGCCAAGCAAGCGGAAGAGTGGTTCGCGGGCCTGCGGCAGACGATCGCCACCGATACCAGCTGGCGCATCGACCCGCCCCGCTTCCCGATGCGCTGGCTGATACCCGCCCTGACCGTGATAGCGGCGACCGCCGCCGTCGGCGCGCTCCGCTACCCCGGCCTGCCTGCCCACATCGTCACCGGGTCTGGTCACCGGCTGCCCAAATCTGCCCTCATCGTTCTGGTGGTGGCCTTCCAGCTGTACCTCACGATTCTGTGGACCGGGCTCATGCTGCTCATCTACCGTTCCCGGCCGGACATCGAGGCGGCCGACCCCGCTGTGTCGACGCTGCGCTACCGCCGCTTCCTGGCCGCCATCACCCGGGCCGTGCTGACGCTGCTCGCGCTGGTGGACACCAGCCTGCTGCTGGCCGCCTTGCGCTCCTGGCAGGTCTACCAGCTCTCGGGCATCGGCCAGGCCCTGCCCGCGCTGCCCTTCGTGGCTGGCCTGCTGCTGCTGGCGGCGGTCGCCCGGCGAGCGGGCCAGGGTGGGTGGCGGCTGAACGGCAACGTGCGCAGCCTCGCCCAGGCCACCGGGACCGACCGGGACGACGACCGGTTCTGGAAGGCCGGCCTGCTCTACGTCAACCGCGACGACCCCGCCCTGTTGGTCGGCAGCCACATCGGCGCCGGCTGGACGCTCAACCTCGGCAACCCGGCCGCGTGGCTGATCATCGCCGGGAACGTCGCCGTACTGGCCGGCCTGGTGGCGATCGGGACAGTGGCGGGAACGTAGACTGCCGCAATCCTCCTCGGGTCGCGGCTGTGCCCGCCAAACCCCCCAACCCAGCCATCGGCGCCCCGGGCCCGTGCCGCAGGCAGGCAAGCTCCGCACCTACTACCGGTCGCTGTCGGGTGGCCAAAAGCGGCGGCTCTCCATCGCGCTGGCCCTCATCGGCTCGCCTCGCCTGGCGGTGCTGGACGAGATGACCTCTGGCCCGGGCCCCCAGGCACGGCGCGGCACCTGGGCGCTTATCGAGTCGGTCCGGGACCGAGGCGTCACGATCCTCGTAATCATCCACTTCATGGAGGAGGCCGAGCGTCTCTGGGACCGCGTCGCGGTCATCGACGGGGGACGGGTCGTTGCCACCGACACCCCCGCCGGTCTCGCCTTGACCCGGGCGGACGATGACGGAGGTACACCGATGACGCGAGACAGTCAAGAGCCCCCGGCCGCGGGCACGAACAAGGCCAGCCCGCCGCCTAGCGCAGCAGCACGGCGAAGAACCGGCCAACCGGGATGCGCGACCGTCCGGCGCTCGGGAAACGCGACAAAACGGGCGCGGATTGGCAGAGCGAGCGGTTATACGCACCGCTAGTTTCGCCCGCACGCTGTCCGCTATTTGTCCGTGACCACTGCTACGTATCGACCCACGGTGACACACCCTGATACACGGCGTGACAAGAAGGACACGGCCCGCCGGGCCGCGCTTCCGCAGCTAGCGGGCCGTTTCGCTGATGGTGGCAGGTGTTGGGTTCGAACCCAACGTAGGCTGAGCCGACGGTTTTACAGACCGCTACTCTCCATCCCATCACATAGCCCCTGACCTGCCATGGGGTTCCGGCGCGCCCGCGCCGTCGAGACGGCCGGGTCGGCGGCACGGCGAGTTAGCATCGTGGCATGAACGCGCAGCCTTCAGAGCACGACAGTCACGACGTCATCCGTCTCGGCGGCGAAACCGCTGTCGTGGTTCCGGCGCATGAGTACCAGACGCTGAAGGCCCTGCGGGACCGCGCATCCGCCGAGCAGGTCGAGGAAGCCGAGATCGACGCCGCCATCGCCGAGCACGAGGCGTGGAAGGCGGCCGGGCGGCCGGGCCTGAAGTCGCACGAGGAGTTCATGGCTGAGGTGTTCGGCGGCTCCCGGTGAGGATCATCTGGTCAGAGATCGCGCAGGCGACCTTCGTCCGCTTCATGGCCGATCAGGCCGGACTGATGGCCGTCAACCGCGCCGTAGAACGCTTAGCTGACGATCCGGCGCCTCCGGGCGCGTTCGTCCGCGGCGCCTACCGCAGGCTGCGCGTCGGCCCTTACCGGGTGTTGTACGAGGTCGAAGGGGACCTGATTACCATCGTGCGGATAGACCGGGTATAGCCGCCGCCCGCGGATCCGGGCAGCTGACAGACGACCTCGACCCGGCCAGCGTAGCCGCGGAGGATCGGTCCGACCTGTGGGCGGTCGCCGAGGCAGCAGAGAACAGGTCCGCCGCGATGAAGCCCTCGTCACTCCCCGCGAACCGACTGTTTCCGCAGCTCGCCGGTATCACACGGCCCCGCCTGCGGTGGCCGGGTGCAGCCGGATCCGGCCCCACGCATAGCCCACGGATCACAGCCGACGGTCTGATGAACCGCTGCCCGGCTGACCGAGGTTGATCGGAGGAAGCTCTTCGGCCGCGAGATCCTGAACAAGCACGCGTTCCGGGACCGACGCGTGCGCAGGCGGTCGACGCCCCGACGCGGTGGCCAGCCATTCCAGGCTGGCCGCCGCGTCTTTGCGCGCCTTGGCCTCGCGCTGGAACAGTTCGTCTGTCTTGGTCAGCACCAGCGTGTGCGGGCTGCCGAACTTCCAGATCTGGTGCCTGACCGGCAGCTCGGCGGCTCTGATCTGGTCCTTGACGTGCTTGCGGCGGGCCTCGGCGAGCGGCCACTCCAGCGTGCGCTCGCCGGGGCCGGCGAGGAACCCGCCGAGTGTGCCGCACAGTTCGCAGCCGCAGCCGCCGGACCAGGGGACCGACCAGTCGTCATCGGCCCGGGCCGGGCGTTCGGTGATCGCGGTGAGCCGTCGCTCGCAGTCCCGTGTCACCTCCTCCAGGGGCGCGCTTGGTCCTGGCCCGGCCGCCCGCAGCATCGGCAGCAGGCAGGCGAGTACGTCGTCGCCGTGCTCCCGCAGGACCGCCACGATCTCTCCGGCCAGCGCTGTCCCGCCGGCGGCTGCCAGCAGCCCGGCGAGCGGCTTGCCCAGCTCTGCAAGCTGCTTGCGCCGCCTGGCCGGTGACGGGTACCTGAGCCAGAGCCGGATGTCGTCATCCAGCCAGCCCCACGACGCGGCGAGCAGCCATCCGGCAGTGGCCGCCGCGCCGGCGTCCCGCAGCGCCGCGGTGAGCCCGGGCAGCGCACCGGCCCAGCTGTTGCGGTCCACGTCCCCGGCGTACCGCCACGTGTCGCGCGACCCGAACCACGTGTGCAGGAGGTTCCGGTGCCAGGACTCGCCGTACCGCGCGGCGAGCGCCGCCAGCCCGCCCGCGTGCGCGGGCGTCACCCACTCGACCGCGAACGGCCGCAGCAGCATGAGCGCGATTCCTGGATCCGCCAGCCCTGCGGCCGTGTGCAGTGCCGGTTCCAGCAGCTCAGGACCGGGCGCTTTCCAGAACGGCGCGACGGACTCCGCGGCGGATCGCGCGTTGACCAGGTCCCCGGCGTCCAGCCGGACTCTCAGCTCGGTCAGCGCCCACGAAGGCGACGCCTCCGCCCGGGCCGCGAAGGCATGCAGCCCAGGCCACACGACGACCGCGGCTCGCCGGTACCAGCGGTCCATCGTGTTGCCGTAGTTCCCCATGTACCCCGTGTACTCGGTGTCGTACGGCTTCAGGTCCGCCGATGGGGTCGATGCGCACACCTGCTCGTCCGGCACATACAGCGAGATAGGCTCCCCGCCAGGCACCCCGGTCCACCAGCCCAGGGTCAGCTCGGAGGTGATGATGTACGTGAGATCGACGCCGCGGCCCCGCCGCCCCGGCTCGGTGTCCCAGGTCTCCTTGATCTCGGTGAGCGCGAGGACCGCCTCGCACCCCGCATCCTCAGCAGCGGCCCGCAGCAGCGCGGCCCGCTCGGCGTCGGCGCCCTTGAGCCGGTCCCAGCTCAGCCCGCGCTGGGTGTACTCGTGGTCCAGCAGGTAGACGAGCCGGTTCGGCGGCTCCCGGTCGTCGCCTTTCCACCGGGAGACCCTGGTGGTGAAGTGCTCGGTGAGGTACCGGGCGGCCTGGGCCGACGGCTCGGCCGGGACTTCACCGGCCGGATCGGAGTCCAGCAGCAGGTTGCAGGCAAGCGTGACCCGGTACCCGGTCCTGACCGGTTTGACCTCGTGCCCGCAGTCGGCGTAGAAGGCGGCCACCGACACCTCGGTCGCGGACGCCTGGTACGCGACGGTCTTGTCGTTGTGCTCGATGAGCAGTTCCCCGCCGGTGTGCGACGACGGCAGCGAGACCACCATCGTGCCGATCATCGTGTCGTCTTTCTCCGAGTCCTGGTGCGGCAGGAAGAACTGCCCCTTCCCATACACCAGCAGCGCGTGCGGCTCGGCCCGCAGCCGCGCCCGGGGTGGCAGTCCCAGCTCGTCCCGCACCTCGGCCAGGATCGCGTCCCAGTCCAGCCCGGTCAGCGTGACCTGGTCCGGCGTGATCTCCCAGGTATCCCGCACGCTCAGGTCCATCAGCGTCTGCTCGCCGCGCCCGAACCGGGCCGGCCGCGCGCTGGCGATCATCCGCTTAGCCTGCGGCGCCCTGACCGGCAAGCTGATCGGCCCCGCGCCCGCCACCGTGAGCCGGACGTCCCTCGCGGGCACGGACAGCTGCGCGCTGAACGCGCCAGGCGCCTGTGAGCCGTCGAGCACGCTGGCCAGCCGCTCCCTTGGCGTGATCGGCATCCCTGAACCTCCTGCCACCGCGTGCGGTCAGTCAGGCTACCGGAGGAGAGAACGGCATGCATCCGAACGGCCAGGTCTTCGCCGCGTATAAAACTGCGAGTCGGTCAGGGCACGGCCGTCTGGGGCACCACGAACCAGGCACTCGGGCCTAGTGACCGTGCTGGTCGCCCGGGACCGGGGCGGGTCCACCGCCGGAGTGTGCTTTTACCTGGTGGACACCTGGTGCCTGGGGCTTAAGGACGCGGCCGGGCCGCGGCCGGTGGACCGGCGGCGGCTGGGCGGGTTCATCCAGTAGATCTTCAGCGCCTGGGACCAGCCGGCCGTGCAGGTGCCGCTGGAACTGGGGCAGCAGATCGTCTACGGCGCGATCGGGTACGCGCCCAAGCTGGGGTTCGAGCCGCACGCGGACTTCGGGCGGGGCGCCGGGTACCTGGCGGCATGGGACGGGGAATGCGAGCTGACCTTCGGCCGGGACGGCAAGCCCATGTACATCTTCGGGCCGCACGACGACGGGGAGAAGATCATCCGCAAGCTGCGCCGCCGCCTCGGCGACGGGAACTACTCGATGAACATCGCCCGCTGCTTACGCGTCAGCTCCCAGCCCGCCGCGGGATCCTGCCATGAGCGCCTGGTCAAACTGCCGCGAGAAGCGCCGGGAACGGGCAACTCGACCAGCTGGCGCTTGAGTTCACTGCAATGCACCAGCAGGTCTAGTGCCTCGGACGGCGCGGGAGCGTCAGCAGCGGGCGGCGTTCCCGTCACGTGGGACCTCGCGCGAGCCGCCGTCTCGTCCGGCCCCAGCGCCGGTACGTAGGGGATGAGCCCTCGCCGGTAGGCCTCCGCCTGGATGCCGGGCGGAACGTGCCTGGCGTCCACGGCGAGGCCGTTCACGTCAATAATCCAAGCCAGCGGGTTCTGCGCGGCTACGTCGGCGCGCTGGAACTCCAGCGAGAAATGACTGATCCGCAGCAGGTCGCGGACCTGCCTGGCCTTGCTGGTCATGATGCTTCTGGCCACGCCGAACGCCGCACTGAGCTGATCAGCGGTTATGCACGGCTCGCTCGCGGGGTCGGCTAGGAAGTTGACATGGCCCAGCGCATACACCACGCCGGCCGCCCACGTAGTACGGCGGCCGGCCGGCAGCGGCGAGGGCCGCTTGCGCGCCAGCTTCGCCACCGCCCGCCGGGCGAGATCGGCGTACTCCTCGTCGAGGACGGACAGGCACACCGAGTCGGTGATGCCGACGATCTCGTCAGCTACCGGCCGCAGCCCCTTGGGAATCTTCAGCTCATCAAGCGCGATCACGGCGACGCCTCCCCTAGCACCTCACCGCGGAGGAGCGGATCCTCTACCTGAAGGACATCACGGCGGACATCTCCTATTTCAAGCGGTCCTATGAGCGGGCGGACCTGCACGTCACCATCACCGGCCTTGACCCGGAAGCCAGCGCCGCCGCCATCGACGCCCGGCTGGGCCGTACCTGAGCGCGCATCGAAATCCGCCCCATGGCCCGGATCGCTACGGTAGCGCGTATGCCACCCCCGTTCCGTCGCCGGACGACGAAGAAGGAACCCCAGCGCTCGCCGCGATCGGCGGTGACGCTGGAGGAACGCATCGAGGAGATCATGGGCCGGGTGCAGGGGCCGGTCACAATCAGGTCGAGCGGGTCGCCGCGCTGGAGGAGTATCTGACCCTGGCGCGCGCCCACGAAGGCGGGACGTGGTTCGATGCCGGTGCCCGGACCGAGGACCTTGCCGGCAGCTATCTCGCGCTGGGGCGGGTCGATGACGCGGTCAGCGACGCGACCCGCAGTGGCCGCGCCGGGGGCGCCGAGATGCCGTGCGAGCTAGCGGAGAAGCTGATGCGCTCGGGGTACGAGCCCCAAGCCAGGCTCTTGTGGCAGCAGGCTCGCGCCGGCTACCCCGGCGACGTCTGGATCTATGTGCAGGCTGGCATCGGGTATGGCGACATCGGCGACCACGCCGGAGCCCTGGAGTGGCTGACCACCGGGCTGGAGCTGGCGTTGCGCACCGGTGACCCGGAGTCGGCCCTTAAGCAGCTCCGCCCGTTGCGCGCGTCCTGCCTGTCCGCGCTCGGGCGCCCGTCCGACGAGATTCAGGAGCGAGCGGCCCGGGGCGAACGGGGAGACGCAGATGAGCGATAAGCGGTCAGCGCTGGAGGCCCTGTCCGCGGCGGAGAAAGCCGCCGTGCTGGATGAGTTGCTCGCTGCCCGGCCGGACCTGCGCCAGCCGGCCGAAGCCTACGCCGCCCAGATCATGTCGGGCGCCGACCGGTCGGCTGTCACCGACGATGTGGAGGACGCCCTGCAGGGCCTCGGCATCGAGGAGCTGAACACCCGGGCCGGCTACCGGCCGGGCCGGGGTTACGTCCATCCGGCCGAGGCCGCGGATGAGATCTTGGACGAGGCCCTGCAGCCCTTCCTGGACGACCTTCAGCGCCGGGCCGGCTTCGGCATGCGATCCGCAGCCGCCGAACTCGCGGCGGGCATCATGCTCGGCCTGTACAACTGCCGTCACGGCAACTCCGAGACGCTGCTGGAATACTGTCCGGACTACGCGGCCGAACGCGCGTCAGGTGTGGTGAGCGACTGCGCGAGGCTCGGCATCGAGCTCCCCGCCGTCGAACTCCTCGACCTCATGCCCGAGTGGAGCGCCCTGCTGCATTGAGCCCGCGATCAACCCGCGCCAGCCCGGGCGCGCGAGTGGGAGGCGCCCGGCCCCGGGTCCTGCCTGGCACGCCGGCGCGGGTGACTGGTCGGGCGCGGCGTTCTGGAGCTTCTGGCGGGACTGAGGCCGGGAATATGCAGCCGGGCAGCGGCGGCGGCTTACCATGGCTGGGGATGCGAATGCCGCCCGGCCGGACTCCGCGGCGGCCGCCACGAGGACCAGCCATGGCCTATCCGAACGACGAATGGCAGCGCAAGGGCGCGACGCTGAGCGACAAGACCGCCCGCCAGGAGTTCGGGCTCACCCAGGACGAGATCTACGACGCGATCGACGCGGGCACGCTGCAGTACCGCCAGGCCTATATGCACGGGAACCCGTGGCTGAGACTGCTCCGCCGCGAGGTAGAGGCCCTCGCCCGGGCCAGGCACGGCGACCGTTACGTCAGCGAACAGCAGGCCAGGGCGGAGCTGACGCGCGTCAACCGCGAGATCAGGCGCCTGCGGACCGAGCTGGCCGAACTCGAGGAGCGGCGAGCCAAGCTCGGCTCCGATCTCGGAGAGTAAACGGCCCGGCGTCGTGTGCCGCAAGTCATGCGTGCCAGGCGGACGAACATCAGATAGGGCATTCGTGAACTCACAAGCCCGCGATGCTGCCAGCCGCAAGACCACTAATGTAGGGGAATCCGCAGGTCAGCCATCTATGTCTCGATTTGGAACCCCCACACGGTGCCAGCCTGCCGCCAGCGTCCGCGACGGCCGTCAGCCTCGGCCGCTAAAGCTTGGCGAGCCTAGCGTTGACGGACCCCAGCGAGTACGGCTTGCGTTTGCGCCCGCCCGAGTACGCGTCGGAATATTCCTCCGGGGACTCGCCCTGGAAGGCCACGCACACAGGGTAGGTTGTCGTGGGGTCTAGGGGCAGGACCTTCTGCAGGGTGATCTCGTGCTGCCAGCTCGCACCGAAGTCATACTCGTAGCCGACCTTGATCTTGCCGCGGAAGGCGTCACGGATCCGGACGTCCTCTTCCTCCCCGGTCTCCTCCAGGCCGAAGGACGGGTCGCTGTAGTTACGGCCGCCGACCTCGAACGCGTGCAGGTGATCGCCATCCCATCCGAACACGGTCTGGATCACCCGGTGCAGGTCACCGAGCGTAGCAAGCGACGGTACGACGACGCTGCGCCAGATCGGCGGCTTGAAGTACTTCAGCTGAACCTTCAGCTGCATCGCCTGGTCAATGGTCAGCGGGACTCCGGACGCGGTCAGGTCCGCCACCGCCCCAGCCACCTCGGCCGCCGCCAGATGGCCGCTAAACCGGATCGCCGCAAGCCTGTCCTCGACGCTGGTTCCGGGCACTCGTTCCCGCAGACAGCACAGGGCCTCGTCGGGGCCGCGCTCTTCCAGACCGGCGGCAGCCGCCTCGACGGCGAGCCACAGCTGTTCCGCGCCGGTAAGCTCGGGCGCGTCGTCCCACGCGATCAGCGCGCAGCGGGCATGCACCGCGAGCAGCGGCTCGCTGAGCGCTTCCCGCCAGGCAGGCAGGGCTTCCTCCCCGGCCTCCTCGGCCACGTCAGCGGCCAGCCAGCGCATCCTCGGCGACATCGAAGCCGCAGCCCGCAGAATCTCCCGCACCGTCTCCTCCGGATCCCGCTCGGCCATCCACTCCCAGGCGAGGTCACGCCGTTGCGCCTGGTCGAACTTGGCGAGACGCGCGAGCATCTCGGCGGCGGTGAGGTTCTCGGGCATGACCGGCTGGCTGTCCGCCAGCCGCTGCATCGCCCAGCGGCCCAGCGGCGTAACCTCCGGACCTTCCGCGACCGCGCCGAAGGCGTCAAGCAAGGTCCAGCATGCTGACCGCTGCTGTACCCAGCCTTGCACGCCGGGACCTGCGGGACCTTCCGCGGCTATCTCCAGGAACGACAGCAGGATGTCGTCAGGAACCGAACGCTGCCCATACTCAGCGGCAGCTGACGTCCGCAAGGCATCCAGCCAGGCGGAAAGGACTTCGGCGTCCTGATCGGGTAGGGCGATAGAACGTGCTCCGGCCTTGCCGCCCGTTACCGCCACCAACCCAGCGGCCAGGGCGAGGAGCCACGCGCGGTGCAGGTCCGGCACATCGGCTGCGGAACGCAGCGTCTGCGGGGCCTTGACGCCTATGACCGCGGCAGCGGCTGGCACATCTGGCTTCCGCAGTACCTCCCGGCCGGTCAGCAGGCGAGGACCCGAGTCGGCCAGCCAGCCGGCGAGCGCTACCGCGCGGCGCATGACCGCCGATTCCTCGGCAAGGTCCGAGAGCCGCGATTCGTCCACGGCCCGAGGCTATCGCCGATCGCACCTGGCCGTGGGCTCGCCCGGTGAGCAGGAAGAGCCGCCGGCTCAGGATCACTGCTTCCATTCGTGCCGTCGTCACGTCGGTGACCTTGGTCATAGTGATGTCGTCCCGGTCCGGTGGCCGCAGATTCCGGGCCCGGGGCGGATGATGCTGGTGGTAATAGCCGACGTACTCATCCAGGACCGCGCGCAGCTGCTGTGGCCCCGTCGGGATGCGCGGTCACGCCCAGGACATGCACGTAGCGGGCGCTGACCTCGATGACGAAGAAGACGTACAGGCGGCGCAGTCGACATGAAAAGAGGTCGCAGGGAGCATGGTCGAGGCCTTGGTGCGAAGGAACCGCCGACAGGTCCTGCGGTTGCGTTGTGGAGCGGGCGGGATCCGATGCGCAGCGGGCCTAACGGCTCGCTGGGTCATAACGGAGGGAGCCCCTTGCGGACGTAGTAGCCGGCGTCGGCCAGCCACGCCCGAGCCCGGCCACGCTGACGCTCCGCGGAAAACGCATACCACCGCTCCAGTTCTCCGGGCCAGCGCGCCAGGACGTCCTTGAATCGCCGGAATGCTCCCCGCCCGGAAATGGCGATCTCCAGCCGGTCGGCGCGCCCTGGATCACGCACCACCCCGATGAACCGCTCCATGTCCCGGTAGCTGTCCCGCGAACCTTCGCAGTGCACCCACAGCCACTTGTCAGGATCGTCCGATTCGTCCTCATCCTCTTGCCCGATCTCCCGCGCATAGTCGACGGCAGGCGCCGGCCAGACCTCGCCGGTCGCCAGGTCGATACGCCCGCCGCCGTACATCGGGTCGCCTTCGAGGATGCCGGCCAGCTCATCCAGGTCCACCCGCAGCGGGCGGAGATCCGGCATCGCGCCGCCTCCCAGCAACGCGTCAAGCTGGTCGGCCAGGACGTCGTCGCCTTTCCAGTCCCGTTCCCGGAGCGCCGCGACCATACGGCCCGCGGCCTCGGCGGCGCCGCCCGCGTGCTGCTCGAGTGCGGCCAGCACCCAGTCGCCGAAGGCTTGCAGGCCATTCTCCGGCACGGCCGGACCCGTCATCTCCATGACGGCCGTGCCGTCCTCGGCCGGGATCTTGACCCGCAGCGAGATGCGCCTTTCGCCGGTACTCAATTCTTCTTCCGGCTTCTCAGCACGCGTCACCGGTGGCATCAACGGAGCCTACCCGCGCAGCGCCGAGGCTGGTCTTTGGATACAGCGTTCAGGCTGCGAAGGCGGGCGGCCCGGGCAAGGCCGGACTGGTAGACGATGACGACGAACTGGCCGCGGCCGCGGGGGCAGCGCTGTGTCAGCGGACCGCCAGCATTGACCAGGCAAGACTGCCTCCCGCATGCCCGGGTATCCGGCTTGCTCATGATCACTGAATTGCTCGCTCTCAGCATTCAGGGGGTGCCATGAACGCATTCGATGTCCGCATCCACACAATCCGCCGCAGGAAGAACAGGCGCCGCCCGTTTGAGGTCCGCTGGCGGGTGGCCGGGCGCGATAAGTCCAAGTCGTTCCTTACCAGGGCGCTGGCTGACAGCTACCGTGCCGAACTGGTCCGCGCAGCCCGCCAGGGCCTGGAGTTCGACCCGGCCATCGGCGAGCCGCGTGGCCCGTGCCCGAGCCGGCCGTGACGACCTGGCTGGAACATGCCATCGCCTACGCGGACATGAAAGGCCGCGCCTGGCGCCGCATTCGCGGGCCAGCCTGGCCGACGCGCTGGCCACCGTCACCTTGGCGCTCACCAGGCCAGCCTCCGGGCGGCCGCCGGCCCGGACGATACGCGCCGCGCTGTACCGGCACGCCTTCAACCCGACCCGGCGCGTTACCACGACAGATCCGGCCGTGGCACGGGCGCTCGGGTGGCTGGCGCAGGCCTCACTGCCCGTCACCCAGCTCAGCGACCCGCAGGTCACCCGGGCCGCGCTCGATGCGCTCATGCTGCGGCTGGATGGCAGCCGCGCCGCAGCGAGCACCATCGCCCGCAAGCGGGCAGTGTTCCACGACGCCGCCGGATACGCCGTCGAGCTCGGCCTGCTCCCGGCCAACCCGGTCAGCCAGGTACGGTGGACACCACCCAAAGCCGCCGCCGCGGTGAACCCGCAGACCGTCGCCAGCCGCGCCCAGGTGCGGGCGATCCTGGTGGAGGTGGCTCGGCTCCGCCCGGAGTTGACCGCGTTCTTCGGCTGCCTGTATTACGCCGCGCTGCGCCCCGAAGAAGCCGTAGCACTCCGCAGCGCCAACCTCGTCCTGGCCCCGCACGGGCGGGACAAGCTGATCCTCACCGGCGCCTGCCCGCGCACCGGCTCAGCGTGGACCAGCACCGGCACGCCGCACGAACCGCGCTGCCTCAAGCACCGCCCGGACGGAGCGGTCCGGGTCGTCCCTGTGCCGGCGGCTCTGGCCGGCCTGCTCCGGCAGCACCTGCGCAAGTATGGGACCGCGCCGGACGGGCGGCTGTTCCGCGGCGCTCGCGGCGGCTTCCTCAGCGAAAGCACCTACGGCCGCATCTGGCACGCCGCCCGCGAGATCGCGCTCGGCCCGCAGCTGGCCGCCACGTCACTGGCCTGCCGCCCGTACGACCTGCGGCATGCTGCCTTGTCGTTGTGGCTGAACGCCACCGGGGCGCCCACCGAGGTCGCCGCCCGCGCTGGCAACAGCGTGCACGTGCTGCAAGACGTCTACGCGCACTGCACCGACGGGCGGGAAGACCTCATAAGCCAGCAGGTCGAAGACGCCCTCGACCCGGACTCCGGTACCCCCACGTATCACAATGCGTGACAGCAAGTGGTCATACGCGCCGCTGGCACCGGCCAGACGCTGTCCGCCATATGTCCGTGAACGACCCCGAGCGGCCCCGGCGTGGCCCACAGCTGTCCGGCCGCGCATTGCCCCTCCGTCCCTGAAGACGCCTCCGTCGATGACCGTTTTTGCAGCTCAGAAGGCATCTACATTCGCAGTGCGCGGCAACTGGACCGCGCAGATTTGGCCCACGCACGGGCCACAGGACACAGCCGACGGTCTGCGTAACCGCTCCCTTTGCGCGCAAGAGCCGGTAACGCAAGATTACGTCACCGGCTTTGACCTGCGGAAACGTGTGGCAGGTGTTGGGTTCGAACCAACGTAGGCTGAGCCGACGGTTTTACAGAACGCTCCTACCTGCACCTCCATATGCCTTCTGACCTGCGCAAACGCGATCGGGTGGTGTCCGCTGCAACGACGCTGTCCGCTATATGTCCGTGCCGACGGGCTCTCTGCCGCTGGCACGCACGGACAGCCACGGACACCGTCCGCGCAACGCGCTGACCAGCACAAACCTCAAGGCAGGTCCCTCTCCCACCTCCTACTGAGCGCGGCCACGGCGGCGCTGTCCCGTCCGCTAGCGACTGGATCGTGGGCATCAACTGGTAAGAAACGGCTGCCGTACTTCGCGCCGGGTGCTCGGCTATCGCGACGAAGGGTGACCGCGCCCGGATTTCACGGACAGGCAGAGCCCGCGGAACGGCCGATTCAGTGCGTCCCCAGGATCGGCCCGGCCAACGTGACGGCCCACGCGCAGATGTGCCAGTTCTGTGTCAGCCAAGTCGACGGGCGGAGGTTCCTCATCGCAATGACGTCCGCGGCGAACGTCGCCGGGAAGGAAAGCATAGGCGAAGCATTCCAAGACCGTCACCCACGACCCACTACCGCACGGCCGGCACCCGCCCGAACCCGGCCACGCGTCTGCTGGCAAGCGGTTGCTCGTTGCGGGTAACAAGGGTGAGGTAGCGTGAGTCTATGTCTGTGCTCAACAGCCTCCTTCTTGTCGAGCCGCGTTGACGCGATTAGTCAGCGCGGCTGCCCCTCCTGTGTGGGGGGCTTTTTCATTTCCTGGACCAGTTAGAACTGTGGGTTACGAGGGGTTTCATGAGCGAGAGTGAGCCGGCCGGGACGACTTCGCCGGTGTCCGAAGAAGGCCAGCCTCCATTCCGTTACGACGCGCGTCTCGCCAACGAAATCGAGGCGCGGTGGCAGGAGCGGTGGGAGACCGACGGCACCTTCCACACCCCGAACCCGGCCGGACTACTCGCTGAGGGCTTCGAGCAGATGGCGGGGCGCCGCAAGTTCTACGCGCTCGACATGTTCCCGTACCCGAGCGGTGCCGGGCTGCATGTAGGGCACCCGCTCGGCTACATCGGCACCGACGTGTACGCGCGGTACCTGCGGATGACCGGCCATCATGTTCTGCATGCCTTCGGATACGACGCGTTCGGGCTGCCAGCCGAGCAGTACGCGATCGACACCGGCCAGCACCCGCGCCGCACTACCCAGAACAACATTGACAACATGCGGCGGCAGCTCCGCCGGCTGGGCCTGGGCCATGACACCCGCCGGGAGATCGCAACTACTGACCTCGGGTTCTACCGGTGGACCCAGTGGATCTTCCTGAAGATCTTCAATAGCTGGTGCGATGAGCGGACCGAACGAGCCCGGCCCATTGAGGAGCTGATCAGCGAGTTCACCTCCGGCCAGCGCCCTGCACCCGACGGCCGCCCCTGGGGTGAGCTGACCGCCGTGGAGCAGCGGACGGCAATCGACGCCCACCGGCTGGCCTACATCTCCGAGGAACTGGTCAACTGGTGCCCTGGTCTGGGCACCGTGCTGGCCAACGAAGAAGTCACCGCTGATGGACGCAGCGACGTCGGCAATTACCCCGTCTACCGCAGGCCGCTGCGGCAATGGATGCTCCGGATCACCGCATTCGCTGAGCGGCTGATTGATGATCTGGACCTGGTGGACTGGCCGGAACCCATCAAGCTGATGCAGCGCAACTGGATCGGCGCGAGCGACGGTGCCTATATCAATCTTCCAGTCGCCGGTCACTCCGATCTGTCGATCCAGGTGTTCACCACCCGCCCGGACACTCTCTACGGAGCGACCTACGTCGTCCTGGCTCCCGAGCACCCCCTTGTGGACCAGCTCGTCCAAGACAGGTGGCCAGACGGCACCCCCATTTCCTGGACCTACCCCCAGGGCCGAGAAACCACCAGCGACGAATCGGCACGGGCGGGGATCGCAGCCCAGGTCCCGTGGTCACCCCGTGCTGCGGTCACCGCCTACCAGCAGATGGCCGGGCGGCTGAGTGACCGGCAGCGCACCGGCGGAGGTTACGACAAGACCGGCGTGTTCACCGGCACCTACGTCATCAACCCGATCACCGGGGAAGAGATCCCCGTCTTCCTCGCCGACTACGTGCTCACCGGATACGGCACCGGCGCGATCATGGCCGTCCCTGCGCACGATCAGCGGGACCTGGACTTCGCCCACGAGTTCGGCCTGGACATCCGCGCGGTACTGGAGCCCCCGGCAACCTGGTTCGCCGGCCACGGCGTTAACCAGACCGCCCCGGCGGCCTTGTGGAAGACCGCATTCACCGGCGATGGCTCCCACACCCAGGCCCCCGGACCGAAGCTCACCGGCCTGGGCAAGCAGGACGCGATCGCCGCTGCCATCGACTGGCTGCAGGCCCAGGACGTCGGCCATGGAACCCGGTCCTACCGGCTGCGTGACTGGCTGTTCTCCCGGCAGCGTTACTGGGGCGAGCCGTTCCCGATCGTCTACGACGAGCACGGACTGCCGATCCCGCTTCCCGAGGACGCCCTGCCGGTCAGACTGCCGCAGATGCCCGACTTCCGCCCCGAACCGCAGGAAGACCAGACCAGCGACCCAGTACCGCCGCTGGCCAGAGCCACGGACTGGAGCACCATCGAACTCGACCTGGGCGACGGCGTCAAACGATACCGGCGTGAACTCAACACCATGCCGCAGTGGGCCGGATCCTGCTGGTACTTCCTGCGCTACCTCGACCCGGCCAACGACCGGGCCTTCGTCGACCCCGACGTCGAACGATACTGGATGGCCGCCCCAGACGCGGCCCCCGACGGCGAGGGCGGCGTCGACTTGTACGTCGGCGGTGTCGAGCATGCCGTGCTCCATCTGCTGTACGCACGGTTCTGGCACAAAGTGCTGTACGACCTGGGGTACGTGTCCACCAAGGAGCCGTTCCGGCGGCTCTACAACCAGGGGTACATCCTCGCCGACGCCTTCACCGACCAGCGCGGTATGTACGTGCCCGCCGCCGAGGTCGTCCAGGCCGCGGGCGGCACGCCCACTTACTCTGGCCATCCCGTGACGCGGCGGGCAGGCAAAATGGGCAAGAGCCTGAAGAACAGCGTCAGCCCCGACGAGATGTACGCCCGGTACGGCGCGGACACACTGCGGCTCTACGAGATGGCCATGGGCCCGCTCGACACCGACAGGCCCTGGCGCACCAACGACATCGTCGGCGTCCACCGCTTCCTTCAGCGGCTGTGGCGCGCCATTATCGACCAGACCACAGGCCAGATCCGGGTCAGCGACCAGCCGCTCGACCATGAGAGCCTTCGCCACCTGCACCGCACCATCCTGATCGTGCGCAAGGACTTCGAAGGACTCCGGTTCAACACCGCTATCGCCCGCCTGATGGAGCTGACCAGCCACGCCACCAAGCTGGCTGCGGACAACGCAGCACTGCCGCGAGCGATGGCGGAGCCGCTGGTCCTGATGGTGGCCCCGCTCGCCCCGCACATCGCCGAAGAGCTCTGGACCCGGCTCGGCCACGCGGAGTCGCTAACCTACGCGACGTTCCCCGAAGCCGACGGCAGGCTGGCGGCCGGAGAGGTTATCACCCTCCCCGTTCAGATCAACGGCAAGACGCGGTTCACCATCAACGTCAGCGCCGACGCCAGCGAGGAAGAGATCGAGCGGATCCTACGGAGCCGCCAGGACTTCGCGCAGTACACCAAGGGCCTGGCCGTACAGCGCCTGATCATCGTCCCCGGAAAAATCGCCAACCTCGTCGCGCGCTAGTCCTGCCTTCACTCCTACGCGTTAGGCCACGCCGGACGTCACCGACCTGGCGGCAGTTCCTGGCCTCCCAGGCGGCCGGGATCATGGCGCGCGACTTCCTGCACGCTGACACCATGTGCCTCACTCGCTTGCACGTGTTCTCCGTGATGGAGATCCAGACCCGCCGGGTGCACATCCTGGGCGTCACCGCCCCCACCGGGGCATGGACCGCCCAGCAGGCTCGTAACCTGCTCATGGATCTGGGCGCACACGCCGACCAGTTCAGGTTCCTTATCCGCGTTCGTCGCGCCGGCGCTGCGTGCCATATGTCCGTGCATGCGAGCGCTTGGGGCGCCACATCGCCCGGACAGCTACGGACAGCGTCCTCAGGCCGCATTGACCTGCAGGAACGGAGGCTCGATCTCCCGACTCTCCGATCGCGGTCCAAGCCGTGGCTGACGTAGGTTGGGGCGATGCGGACCGAGCCGGCGCGGCAACCCGGCGATAGAGGGGCGGCCGCCGCCGATTCCGACGGGCTGTGCCGACTGCTGCTGCGCTTCCGTGGGCACGCGGCTCGAGCATCCGTCACGATGAGGCCGCCAGGCTTGGCGCTGCTGATACGCACGTGCCGCACCGGGCAGGCGTTTCGTCTTACAGATAGTTACGATTCGGCCGGACCGCTCACTTCGTTATGCTCGACTACCAGTTGAACGCCGCCGACGTCGATCAGGTCACCGGGCACGAGGTTGGTCTGGCGTTCGATGGCTATGCTGTTGACCTTGGTCCCGTTGGTGGAGCGCAGGTCCTCGATGGTCACGTCCGCGCCGTGCACCCGAAGCAGCGCGTGGTTGTGGGAGACACCGCCATCCTGGAGCTGAATCGCTGAGCCTTTCTCGCGCCCGATGGTCAGCTCACCCGTTTCCAGGGCAAACGACCGACCCTCGTCGAGGCTGCTGGTCACGCGGACCCGCAGCGGCGGTGTTGCCGGGACGGACGACTCGGCCTTCATCGAAACCGTCGACGAAGCGTGTACCGGGGCAGCCGGCCCGGCGGCCGAGGGCACTGGCGGCCCGGCGGCCGCCGATTCCGGCACGGTCAGCGTGATACCCGTGTCGACCGGTCCGGTGACATGCCTGAGCTGCGGCGGGAAGGCGATAGCCCGGACCTCCGGCGGGGGGTCGCCGATGGACTGCTCGCCTGGGGACAATGCGAAGGTTTGGTATGTCGCTGTGCCCAGTGTCGGCGCCAGCGCCGTGGTGCTGAGGTAGACCGGCTCGCCGTTCGGGTTCGCGATCTCCACGTAGAGTGCGGGCGGCTGAAGGGCTATGTCAGGTTGTGCCTCATCAGCCGGTGTGCCGGGTTGCGTCGCTGCCTCCGGATGCGTGAGCAGGAAGTATCCCGTGCTGTCGGTGTAGGAGAACCCGGCGGCGGAGTAGTACGCCTTCTGGGCGTCGACGAGGAAGACGCAGTAGCCGACGGCCGGTTCCAGTTGGGCGCTGTAGACGCGGCCGTGGAGCGCCCAACCGGAGTCGGCGACAGTAGGCGCCGCGGTGGTGACCTGCTGCTGGACGACAGCAAGGCGGGCGGCTGTCGTCTTGGCGGCCGCCGCCGCTGCTTGAGCGGCTGTCGCCTGCTCAGATCCGGAGCCCTGCTGTGCCGCGATGCTGGCCGCGCTGCGGGTCAGCTGAGATTGTCGGGCCTGGTATATGAGCCCCAGAGTGGTGAGGCGTTGAGTGGCCTGGGTGTCGACCGTACTGAGGGCGGAGGCTAGGCTGCCGTCGGTCACACCAGGCGCCGCGTCCGCGGATCCCGTTGTCATCGCTTCATAACTCTTTTCTGAGCTAATTGTAGAATTCGTCCAGGTCAGGGGACGACCAGGTTCTGACTGTCGATCTGTGTGGCGGTCGGCGCAAGTACAGAAACCGTGTTGTCGGAAATGTTCTGGGACGTGATGTTCGCAAGACCGATGCTGGTGCACGAGCCAGCCACGGAGATGCCGCTCTCCTGGAAGTGGTTGCTCGTCACCTGGACGGTGCGGCCAAGGACGAGGGCGTCAACCTCGGCGCAGGTCCTCAGTCCGTCCACCCAGCAGAGGTTGTCGCCGAACAAGGCGTGATCGAGGGTGCCGACGAAGACGCTGGCGAAGCCACCCTGGTATCCGGCGCGCGTCTCGAGCTGACAGGTGTTGTTGGTGAAGATGACGGCCCCGTTCGATGGCGCCCCCGGCGTTGTCCGGCCAGATGCCTGCCGGCTCGAGGTCAAGGAGCTTAGAAGCCCGGAGAAGAGCGTGGATTCGTTGCCGCCAAGCGCGGCCCCGAAATTTAGGACGAGGGCAGTCAGGGCGGTTGAGATGCCTCGTAGCGACATGGTGCCACCTGAGCTCAAGCTGTTGTTCGTCACTGAGAACGGACCGACTCCCACGATCTCCAGCGCTTCACCGACCGCGACTTGCACGACGTTGTGCTCGACTCGCACGGCAGGCAATCCCGGCTGGTACAGGGAAGCGGCGAGCGCACTGGTCAAATAAGCGCCTGATTCGGCTGCGGCAAAAGTAGGTGGCGTGACCGCTAGGAGCATGATGCCAGCCCGCAGTCCGGCGGCAGCCGCCTCATCTTTCGTGCCTGACGACCACGTGCCGGTCTGCAGTACCTGGTTGCGGCTGATCTCGGCCATTTCGGCGTGCAGGACGAAGATCCCGCTGACCTCCGCTGACAACGTCGCCCCGAAGTCGGTGATGGTGTTATCGCGCACGACGAGGCTGGCGACGTCGGGGACGCAGATCGCTCCGTATCCGAAGGTCGGGAGGGCCGTGTCCGGCGCGGTGAGCGGGCTGAGCAGGGTGCTCGAGATCTCGTTGCCGGTGATGGCAAGGTTCTCGACGCTGATGACTTCCAGCGTCTGCTCGAGGTCGAAGAACCCGACCGGGCCAATGCCGCATAGCCCCATGTTCCGGATGCGGTTGCGGTCGATCTGGATGTTGCTCAGCAGGCCGCCGACGCCGAGGGATTGCCCGGCCGAATCGGTGGGCGGCAGCTGAAGGGTGCCGGTAGTGCTGCAGTCGTCTTCCTCGACGGGGAGGATGCCGACCAGCGTGCTGGTCTCGCTCCCGTCCGCGTCGAGAACAACGAGGCTGCCCAGGGTAATGCCATTGCGCCGGCCTCCTTCTATCTCGTTCTCGATCACGAAGACGTCCTGGGCAGGACCGGCGATCTGAATGCCGCCCGGCGCGAGGGCCAGCTTGGTAAGTAGACCGGTAGCCGCGACATCAGCAACGGTCTGCTCGGGCTGGAATCTGGGCGAGAGGTCACTGATAACGCTGGTCGGCAGCCAGACGCGCGCCGTCGCGGCGTCTTGCAGGCCGACCCAGTTGCGCTCGATATGGATCTCGTTGCCGCTGACTGAGACGGCCGGCCAGAGGCTACGCGCGTCCGCCATAGCAATACGGTTCCCGGCAATCCGCATCAAAGTGACCTCGAGGGCGAGGATGGCCGGCCGCGTGGACGCAGTGATGACGAGATCGTGCAAGCTGATGTCCGTGTCGCCGGGCTCAAACAGCCGGTATGCAGCCGTGTTACCCGCTGTCTGGGTCAGGCTTGGGTCCGTCTGCTGGGCTGTGGCCCGGTCCAGCAGAATTCCGGCCTCGGCGTCGGCGGCTTCCACAGCCATGGACCGCAGCTCGACGTGCGAGGAGCCCACGATGGTGATGACGGCGTTCATGCCGCTCGCTCCGGCGGGGGTAATCACGGCACCAGCGCCGCCCAGCGACGATGAGGCGATACGCGCCTGCCGGCCACAGCCGTGAATGACGATGTCGGCGGCATTCCGGATGACGATGTTCTCGAAATACCGGCCCGCGCCTATGCACACCTCCCCGCCGGTCGAAGGCAGGGAGTTGATCGCCGCCTGGATCGATGAGAATTTGCCCGTGCTGAGGACCCCGTCACCCACGGTGCAGGTGCAGCAGCAGCCGCAGTCACCGCCGCCGGACGGGAAGGCGGTACGGCAGTCGGTGTAGCTGGCCGGGGACGTGAAGCTGACGATGGACAGCTTCGTGTAGTGGTGCTGGACGCCCTGCGGCGGCGCCGCCGCGAGGTCCTGCACGGAGCCGTCGGCGGTGCGGGCAGCGAACGTCCAGAAGTCCGCGACGTTGAAGGCGCCCGTGGGCGAGCTGAGGGTGAAGTTGACCGTGACGCCGCTTTCGAGGATCAGCGTCGTGCCGGGGCCGGCACCGGAATGCCCTCGCTGCCGGCCGCGCCGAGATCCCACCAGATCGTGGTGCCATCCTGCTCGTAGACCTTGCCGGATTGGTCCCAGCGTACGATCCGGGTGTGGCTGCGAGGCTCCGGCTGACCGACAGGAAAGCTGGCGGACAGGGTCGTGGTGAGGGTGATGGTCCGGCTGGACACATCGATACTGTCGATCTGATGGAGCTCACCCGGCTGCCCTTTGAGTTGGTGGGCATCGTCCAGGATCTCGATCCAATCGCCGGGGGAAAAGCCCAGGACCTGGTCCCGGCCTAGGCTGAGGACAGTGAGCTGGCTAGCCGGCTGGTTGAGCGTGTTCGTGGCGCTGGCGATCGAGGTCACGCCGGTGCTGACCGAGCCGTTGTCGCGGGACCACTTGAAGGTGGCGCCGCTCAGATTCGCCGTGTCGCTGCCCGCTCCGCCCTGGTGGATCTCCACCCGGTAGTTCTGGTTCTCCAGTCCTGTATAGCCGGTATCGTCCGTCAGGCAGCACGGGCCGGCCGCCGGGTTAGGGATGACCGCTGTGGTTAGCAGGCCAGCCGAAGATTGCGGATACGGGATGCTGGAATCCGGCGTGGCGCACGACCAGGTGCTGCGCCGGCACCGGGAGAAGCCTGACCTGCCAGACCGTCTGGAGCCGACCCGTGGTGTCGACCGCTACCGCCTGGTCCACCAGGTCAGCGTCCTCGAGCCAGGTAACTGGGCGCGTCCACACGTCGAGGTAGACGAGGTACGCGCCAGTGCCGGTCGGTACCGTGGCCCCAGGCGCGTACCGCTGAGCGGTGAAGTCGAGGGGGGCGGTATCGGCAGCGAGCGGCGGCTGGGGGGACCCGGACAGCTCGGCCAGGGCCGGGTCCCATGCTGCCGCAGCGGGATCGCCGTGGTTCTCCGCGAGCAGGCCGTCAACATACATGCGGCCCCGCCCGATCGACAGCGAGTTCGTCGTCCCGGTCACCGAGGCGGTGATCTGAAACGCGAACGGCGTGGTCGGCGGATAGGCGGCCCGGCCAACCAGGTCGAGCGTGCCGGCCCGCGTCCGACGGGAGATCTCCGCGAGCCATTCGTTCCAGTCCGAGTCCAGCTGGACCCGTCCTTGCTCCATGACGACAGCCGAGTAGTCGTTCCATGGGTCGAAGGTCGACCGGCTGGTATCGAACGTCACGGCGCTCTCCTGTCCAACGGATCAGTCCTGGTAGATCAGCCCGTACTCCAGGCCGACCGGGATGTATTCCTGAAGCCGGGTCTTCAGGTCTGTCTCGCGCTGCGGCGCGAGCACGAAGTGGAAGGCGCCCATCTCACCGGCGTCGTCGGCCCCGCGCCGGATGACGTCCTCGGTGGCAGCGAGCAGTTTCAGGTATCCGGGGTCGCCGTAGCGCAGCGAGCAGAACAATGGCTGAGGCCCGGCCAGCGCCTGCTCGACGCACTCGAAGCGGCGCGGCGTGACCGAGCCGATAGGGAAGGAAGCTGAAGCGGACGCAGCCCTCCTGCTTGCGGTCCGCGACCAGGCCGGCGGTCCAGGTGTCCGCGGCCGCGAGCGCCGCCCACACGATGCTGTCGGACACGAGTGAGAGCAGGGCCGCGTGGACCTTCCCGACGACGGTGCATCCGGACAGCGTCAGCGCCGCGCCGCCGCCGGCTCCGTCGACCGCGGCGTAGGCCACGTGCGTGCGGGCCGGCGGCGTCGACGATGCTGTCGCTGACAGCGACCGTGGCGAGCGCATCGGCCCGGATCGCACCGAGGATGGACCGGGTGACGTTGACGGCCACGCCAGCTGGCTCGGCGATGAGCACCGGATCGCTGCCGTATTCCGGCTGACCATCCGGGCTGACTGACCAGCCAGGGACCAAGGTGCAGTCGGTGAGTCTGAGCCCGCTGAGCAGGTTGGTCGTCCCATCGGGACGGTCGGCGGGCAAGTGCACGAGCGCGGCGGCGGCGGGCTGCCTGGAGTCATGCCGGTTCCGGCGCCCACCACCAGGCCGTTGAGTACCAGCTGGCTGGACCCGGCGCCGCTGACCGTGACCTCGCCACCGAGCAGGATCGTGGGGCGGGCACCGTCGGCCGCCCGGACCTCCAGCGTGGTCCCCTTCGGCAAGTCGACGGCGAGGCCGCCGGCGATCGCGTACGTACCGCTGCCGGCAAGTTGGACCGCGATCTCACCGGTGTGCGCCAGCTGGCCGGTCGCGTAGGCGACAGCCTCGGGCAGCGTCGTGTAGCGGGGCACGCTGACGGTATCGGGGAAGGGCAGGATCCCCGCGGCGTCGTCAACCACGAAGCTGTCCGCGCGCAGGTAGTCGCCGCCCCCCATGTCGGCGTTGAACCCGTAGTAATACGTGGCATTCAGCTGTGGTGCGGTCGCGCCGGGGCTCAGCGGCGGCAGTGCGATGCGGCCAAGCTCCGGGTCGATGACGACGGCGTAGTCGCTGTCTGCGGGAAGGTTCGCCCAGGCGCCGTCGGGCCCGGAAAGGTTGGCGACCTTGATCTGATAGGGATTGACCGCGGTGTCGCCGAGGGTAAGCAGAAGGCTGCCGGTCGGCCCGTAGAATTCAGCGCCGACACCGCCTTGCAGGTCCGCGCACAGCACCCGGCGGCTGAGGCGGGCGGCGACGTTGACGGGCCTGGCCGCGGCGCTGATCTGCTCGCCCTGCGGTACCGCGCGGTGGAACAGGGGCATGTCCATGCCCAGCGGGTTGAAACGGTAGCACTGGGAGCCGCCCGCGGTGTTGGTCGCGGCCGCCGTCACCGGAGCGCCGGTGATGCCGTATGCGCCGAGGGACCACAGGAAGACGCCGACGTTCTGGATGTTGTAGCGACCGCGGCCGACTGCTGATCCGCCGGACGTCGACCCGGTGGGACGTCCGGTCGAAGCCGCTGCCCAGGTATGAGCCGGGTTGCCACCGCCGCAAGTCCGGCGCGTAGTGGTTGCCGGGCCGGACGTGATTCATGTATTCGGTGTCCCCGAGCACCTGGAAGAATTCCACCGCATGGGCACCCCAGCCGGTGGCGTCTCGGGCGAGTTGCTCCAGGACCAGCACGGTTCCTTTGCGGCGACGCAACGAGATCGTCTGGGCGACCTCGGCGCGGGGATTGTCGATCGCGGGAGCGATTCCTCGTACGGACTGGTAGCCGATCAGGTCCCCGATGTAGGGGATCACCCACGGAGCGCATGTCTCGATGAACTGATCGTCGTAGAGCTGGGTCGAGGTCGTCTGCGACGACAGCGACCTGTTCCTCGACGATCATCAGCAGAGGACTCCAGCGGGCCCCGCGCGGCTTTCGCGGTGAGGGCGATGAGCTGGGCTTGCTCGTCGGCCGACAGCGGCGGGGTCAGGGCCTGCAGCTGGGCGAGCGTGGTTTCCTCCGCTGGCGCCAGCAACTGCTGCGACTGGGCGATCTGGGCGTCGCGGAGCCGGTAGACGGCAGGCAGGAGACCGAAGAGGTCGGAGCTCACGTCATCATCCCCAGCAGGATTTTCTTCGGGTCCGGGTCGAGGACCAGGATCTCGGCGGGCAGGGGCAGCACATTGGGAGCCGCGACCGGAAGGTAGGGGCAGATGGATGCGGGCGAACCGCTGCAGGGACGCGGGAGCGGCTGCGTGAGGGCGCCCGCCATCCAGGCGTTGTACCTGGACACGGAGTAGGCCGATGAGCCGATGTCTCCGGCCCTGCTGGTGGCGACCACGCGCAGCGTCGTCACGTTGACGGCAACCACCCCGGGGATGCCCTGGATGAGCGCGGCGATTTTGTCGCCGGATACGCCCTGCCCGAACGACCGGGCGGTGAAGCTGTAGCTCTGCGTCAATGCCTGCATGATCGCGGCCTGCACGGCGGGCTGCGCGTAAGCGGGGTCGTAACGGATGCCGGCGCTGAGCCGGAAGGTGGTTTCCAGGAACGACTGCGCGTATACGGCGACGTTGGGGTTGCCGTAGTTCCGCAGGGCGGTGACGAGGTTGACCAGGGCGGGGTTTCCGGCCGGGAGCGCCGCGCCGCCGGCACCGGCCACGGTCAGCAGGACCCCGCGGTAGGCGCCACCGGGGACCCACGTGGCGCAGGCCTTCGCGATGCCGGCGAAGCTGGCGGCGAGGTCCTGGTAGTCGGTGATCGAGACGGCCCGGCCGAGCGTAAGCACCGATTGCGGCGCGTTGCCGCGGATGCCGTCAGGGGACTGTGCGTCCTGACCCCCGGTCGCGGGCAGCGGGTTAGTCACACCGCTCACCCCGACCGGACGATCGACCAGGGTGGTAATCGCTCCGGCCGCGACGTTGCCGGCCGATCCCGACCCGACCCGATAGCTGCCTTGGACGTTGTTCTGCCCGGTCGGCAGCGTCGCTCCTTCCACGCCGTCGCCGAACTCGACCAGGGTGCCGCCTCCGGCGAGGTCCAGGGTCGCGTACACCTGATTCCCGCTGCCCTGGTCATAAAGGCTGGGTACCGCTGTCCAAGCAACCCCGTTGGCGCGAACCTGAAGGGTGCTCAGCCGGCCTGTCGGGGTGGGTGCCTGGATGTAGGTGAGGGGTGATTGCCTGAGGGTGAACTCCTGGTTGCCGGTCGACGCGGATCCGCTGCCCATGACTTCGGTGACCGAGCTGCCGGCGGTGGCGGGGCCGACGTTCGCGTTGATGGTGGTAGCGGTCCGGTCGTAGCAGTTGACCAGGGGCGTCTGCAGTTGGATGCGGGTATGGGGGAACGGCGAAGCGTGCACCGACGTCCCGTTGATCAACGCGAACTCCTGCACGACCGGCGCGCTGGCCGCGGCTGGGCTCAGGGTGAAGTCGGACAGCTCGGCAGTCACGGTCCCGCTCCTGCCGTTGGTGTCGGCGACGGACAGGGTAGAAGTCTTTTTTGCGTGTTTCCAGGAGGGAACGGACCCGTCCGGGTGCAGGAAGTCCGGCGGCCGCAGGACGGTCAGAATGTCGCCAGCCACCACTGAGACGCCAGCGGATCCGTCGTCGGGCGTGAAAATGATCGGCGCGGCGCCCGCCTTGAGGGCGATGGACTGGCTCTTGCCGGTGACGGCGATGGCGGTCACACCCGCGAGATCGGTCCGTATGACGTCCAAATCGACGACACTGCCGTAAAGCGGGTGGTCGAGCGGCTGCTCGGCCACGGGAAGCTGCTCACTCTGGGCGAGGACCGAGGTGTCCCGGGTGGCGGTGTAGAACTCGGTCAGATCGGGGTCCGAGGTCAGGGTGGCGCGTGTGATCTTTGCGCTGACGCCGTAGTCGGAGCGGCTGATGGTGGTGACCGAGGCGATCGAGGCGACGGCCGGGGATCCCGATGGGCCGGTCAGCGCGAGCCAGCCGCCTTCCACTACCTTGGAGTACACGGCGTCCAGGTCGACGGCATCCGTGTCTGGCGGTGCGAAATTCCACTCGAGCGTGCCGCCCGCGGCGGTGGTGAGAAGCTTGAGATTCTCAAGCTCCTCCTGGGTCTTTTTCGCGAGCATGAGGGGGTTCACGGCGTTGTAGCCGAACAAGGCCGCCCGCTGGCGGAGGGCGAAGACCGCCGGACTCGTCCCGGGCGTAGCAGCGGGCGTGAGCCCGTCGGCCCACGTGACCAGCGTCCGCTGATTGACGGTGTCGGTCGTCACGGAGGTGACCAGCGTGACCTGAAGCTGGTCGGCTGTCGGCGGGAGGGGACCGCTCTGCTGCCACGATCAGGATGGCGTCGCCCGGCTGCAACTGTGTCGACGTTCCCGCGAGATAAACGCTGGTGACGCCGGCCTTCGGGAGCCAGGGATGCCCGGTCTGCACGGGCAGCGCGTTCCAGTCCGGCTTGGCCAGGATGTCGGCCGGAGGTTTCAAACGACTGCGGTGTCTGTCCTTGCGCGGGAACGCTCTGTACCTGCGTGCCCGCCGGGATGGTGATGGCTGCGGTGGTCGGGTCCGGGGGCAGGCCGGTCGCTGCCCTCATGGTGAAGGCGAGGTAGGTGGAGGCGGAGACGCCGGGCGTGGGCTGGTAGCCGATGAGCCGGCTGAGCTGGGTGAGCGAGTCGAGCTGGGTGGCGGTGCGCAGGTAGCTCTCGTTGGCCAGGCGCTCCTGGTAGAAGGTCAGGATGTCCAGCATGACGCGCGGCCGCGTCGATCAGCGCGATGCTGAAGTCGTCGTCATCGCGAGTCTTGAGGTAGCTCAGGGCCGGGTAGTCCGCGCTGGATAGCCGGGCCAGCATGGATTCCTTAAAAGTTGCCCAGGTGCCGGTCCGGTAGGCGATGGCCGCCAGGCCGGGGAGGTTGCTCTCCCCTGCGGGGTCTGCACGCTGGTGCCCGCGCAGCAGCCGCAGGTGCAGTCCGCGTCGATCCGGTGCAGTTCACGGTGTCACTTTCCGCCCTCCATGCACGAGGGTCAGCTGGCCGTGATCGGGCAGGCTGGGGTCGTTGTCCATGCGCGCGACCTGGACGGGCCCGATGGGGATCTCGCCCTGGTGCAGGTAGTTCTTGGTATGAGCTCCCTGCGGCTGGAACACCGTCCGCGGTGACGGTCAGGACGCCGGCGACCGACCGGGCGGCCGGCGTAGATCGGGCTGAGGTAGACGGTCTGCCCGAGCATGAAGCGGCCGGGTGCGAAGAAGGCCGGCTGCCCGTCGGGCAGCGTGCCGCTGCCCAGGACCTGCACGCAGCGACTGCTCGACGTCGCTCCGGAAGTAGTTCGGGTCCACGCACACGGTGAGCTTGATCTCGAGTGAGACGTAGTCGGGCCCCTCGATCTTGATGTCCTGGCCGGCTAGGCGGTAGCGGTTGACGTACCGCGTGAGGCTGGTCCGCAGCGCGGCGCTGAGGTCACCGCCGGCGGCGGGCTCGGCGGTGATGAATGACCGTGTACCAGCTGCCGGTCCAGCGCAGGGTCGCGGCTGCGTCTTCGACCTGCGGGCTGGCCTCGGCCACGGTGGCGTAGTCCGTCATGGTGATCGCGCGTTCCTGGGTGAGGAACGCCTGCGGGGCGCGCCGCCGGATCTGGTCGGCCGTCTCTGGGTCGACGCCGCCGCTGGCGGCCATCGGATTGATGCAGGACACGACTTCGCGGGTCGCGCGGCGAACTGGGTAAGGCTGCCGGCGCCGACATTGCCCGGCGGTGCCGTTGCCGACCCGGTACTGGGCCGTGAATGCGGTGCCGCTTGCCGGGAACAAGCCGTTGGTCGAGTCGCCGAAGCGCAGGTGCGCGGTGCCGTCGAGTGTCGACTTCGACGACGAACGCGGTGTCGAGCGGGGCCGTTGGCCAGCAGGTCGGGCACCGCGGTCCAGGTGCTGGGTGCGCCCTCGTAGGTGCTGGCCAGGCTGATCGACGGGACCGCCTGGGCGGCGTCGTAGCTCATCAGGTCCCAGCGCGGACAGGCCGGGATTGGGCTGGTCCTGGAAGCTCTGCACGGTGATCGGGCTGGACGGGACGTTGATCGGCGCCGCACGTTGTCGAGTGTCACCCCGGTGAACTGCTCGGCGACCACGGGGAGCTGAACGCCGACGCCTCCGTCGGGCGGCTGGTAAACCAGGACCAGGTTGAACTGGTCCGGGCTCGGAATGTCGCCCTGGGCGAGAACGCCGAAGCAGCGGAGGCCAGGACAGCGGGTTGGTGGGCTGCAGAGTCAGATATGGCGCGCCGCCGGCGTCCTCGAGTTCGACCGGTCCGGTCGCGGGCAGCATGGTCGGGGCGGCGGGGAAGGCGGTGGGAGGGGTCGCCGGGGGCGTGTAGCCCGGCGGGGACGGAGACGAACTGGGATATCCCGTTGATCTGGGTCGCCACGCTGTTGCGGCCGGCCGGCCGTCAGCGACAGATCTGTGAACTGCTCGAGCACGACGGCCGCGGGCATCCCGGCGGGACCGTCCCGGCTGGGCAGAACAGCACGGCGAGATCGATGTTCGCCGCTGGTTGCCGCGTTGGGGGTGACCCTGATCCCGAAATACTGCGGCCAGCCGGACGGGTCCTCGGCGGCGACCGTCAGCGCGGTGAAGCCGTTCGCGTCGGTGAGGCTGATGGCGCCCTGGGTGAGCAGCGCGACCGCTGCCGGCGTGACCGGGGCTGCCGGCGAGCGGCAGCGGCACCGCCTGGGTGACGGGGCCGTCGGCCAGGTGCGGCCAGTAGCGGACCGGGAGCGGCGTCGGCGCGCCGCGGGTTGCAGCCGTCCGCGCCGCGGCCGGGATGAACAGCGTGGGCTCGGGCACGGCCGGCAGGCCTGCCGCCGGCATGGTCAGGCCCTGGTCGGCCAGCACGACGTTGCCGAAGACGACGCTGACGCTGCGTCAGAGTCTGCAGCTGTGCCGGTCGAATCGCGGAACGTAGAGGAGATGCATACCGGGAAGGGCAGGCGTCCTCGGCGGACCACTGGATCTCGGTGACGGGCGTGGGTTGTCTGGGCGGCCGAGGTGATCGGGTCCCCGGCACCCTGCTCGAAGAGCGGGTCGACGAGGCGACGTCCCTGGCCGTCGGTGGTGGCGACCGCGGTGAGGCGCACCGCGCACCGATGCCGCAGGTCCGCGTCGGCGGCGAGGCCGGTCTGCGGGCCTAGCATCTCCTGGAAGATCAGCACGTCACCGGCCTGAAGGTTCGGATACGTGCCGAGCAGCGTGGCCTCGGTGGCGCCCCGCGGCAGGCAGCAGTTCGTGTCGCCCCAGGTGTAGAACTGCATCTGATTGTGCTCGGGAACAGGTTCGCGTCCTGCATCGGCTCGAACGCCACGACGCCGGCCATGAGCGCCGCCTCCTCGTTGCCTGCGCCGACCTCCAGATTCGCGGGCATGCCGGGCGCGGCGGTGTAGAAGCGGGTGGCTGTGTGGTCGAGGAAGTGACCGGCGCGCTGACGGTCAGGCAGCACCCAGGCCCGGGCGTTGCAGCCGTCGTGTATCCGGTAGTCGACGAGCAGCGCATGGCGGCGCAGCGAGATGCGGCTGCGCGCGGTTAGCAGGTAGGCCTCGGTCGCGACGGCGTCCTGGTGATAGCTCAGCTGGTCGCCGACATAGGCCAGGAGCTCGGCCAGCATGACGCCCATGTCGGCCTCGCTGGTGCCCGTCCAGGTCGGCAGCAGCTGGTTCAGCCGGTCGAGCAGTACCGTGCGGAAGGATCCGTAATCCTTGGCGAGATAGTTGATGGGCGGCGGTGCGGGCAGCGTCGGGCGGGCAGTCGGGGCTCGCCGGGCGCGCAGTCGAATTCGGGGCCGCACTCGACCTTGAAGGAGAACTCGACCTCGGCGAGTAGCGGGTCGAATCCAGCGAGCGCCTCGGTGACCGTGAACGAGTCCTGCGCAGCCTCCTCGGCCTCGTTGACCAGCCGCAGGCGTAGGGCGAGAAATCGCCCGCGACGCTGGTCCGGACGACAAGGGTGTTCGCGGCATCAGGCAGGGACGTGAAGTAGGCGGCCTCGGCGGCGAGGGCCTGCGGTGGCGGGTCGGACGCGGGCGCGACCCAGGCGGCGGTGATGCCGGTGATGCTCTCGCCGCCGATGATATAGATGTTGGCCGGGCCCAGTCCGCTGGCACGGGCTTCAGGCAGTGCACCAGCAGGGTCTGCTGGCGCGGGCTGCCCGGCGGGAGCTTCCTGGTCGAGCACCTCGAGGTAGTCGATGCCGTTAAGGCCGGGTTGCCGAGGACGGCGGCCCGGCGGTGCTCGTTGCAGCATGCGTAGATCATGCAGCTGCCCCCGTAGACGAACGTCTGCACCTGCGTGACGTCGGTGTTGAGCGGCGAATAGCTGACCGTGACGGTGAGCGTGGCCTCCTCGGCCGTCGCGACGACCGACTGCACCTTGATGTACCCGCTCAGCCATTTCTGCAGCGCGCCCTGCACGGAGAACTGCGTGGCCGCGGCCATCTCCGCGCTGTTCGGCGCGAAGGCCAGCTGCAGCAGGCCGCTGCCGAAGTCGGGCATGTTCACGCGCTCGCCCGGCGAGGTGAACAGCACCTGCTCGACCAGCTGTTCGAGGTAGTCCGCGAGCGGGTCCAGCGTGCGGCCGCGGCCGTCGAACTGATACGGGAAGTTGACGTTCATCGCGTCGTCCCCGCTGTCATGTCGCGATCACCAGGGTCTGGGCCGAGACGGGGAGAGCGGCGTTCCGGTGGGCGCGCAGACCGACGGTCCCCGTCATGATGGCCACGGGCTGGCCCTGGGAGAGGACCTGGATCGCACCGACGACCCATTGTCCGGTCACGCAGGGGCCGTTGCCGGCGGGCGGCACGAAGGCGCAGCCCGCGACGGCGTACGGCGCGGCGATGGTCGCGATCGGCATCCCGGAGACCAGGACCACGGGACTCGGCGCGGTGGGCGTGGCCTGCCGCCGTGGGCGCAGGTGACGACAGCGCCGACGTGCAAGAATGGGTCCCGGCATGACAGATCTCCTTGTCTCGCTACGGTCCGGCGACGGTGAGCGCAGTGACGTTGATCGCGACGGTCGGGCCGATGAGGGTGATCGTGGCGCCCTGGCCGTTGCTCAGGTAGATGCCGGTCTCGTTGACGACGATCATCGCGCCGCTGGCGCCCTTGAGAATGATCCCGCCGGTCGCCGGCGTGGGTACGGCGTCGCTGAGGATCAGGGAGTTCTGCCCCGTGGTCTGGATGACGATGTTCTGCCCGGGCGGGACCGCCGGCGGTGCCGTGGCGAGTACCGGAACATCCGCGACCAGCCCCCAGAATCCGCCGGTCCAGATGGGGTAGTCCGGGTCTCCCTGCTCGAACTCGATCCAGACCTGTGAGCCGATGGGCGGGACGATGAAGGCGCCGCCCTGAATGCCCGCGGCCGGCACGCAGGGCATCGCCCAGCTCGAGGGAAGTCTCACCCAGAACGTCCGGCACCTGCGCTATGACCCGCCCGATCTGCATCGGGTCGATGTTCATCAGGACCGTGCCCCGGTATTTGCCGTAGTAGCGCGGACGGGTCGACTCCTCCATGGATGTTTGTGCTGGCTCAGTCATGGGCTCACCGTCGCTACCGTCGAAACCAGGCCGTTGCGGGTGAGGGTGAAGTCCTGCTTGTACTCCCCGCGCTTGATCTTGTGGGTCACGCTCTGGACGTAGTAGAGCCCGTCGAAAGCGGGGCCGGCGCCGCGGACGCCGACGAGTTCGCGGGCACGTAGCACACCGCGGTAGCGTGTCACGTCGAGACTGCCCTGGCAGGTCACGGCCTCGCAGTATTTCGCGGCCGCGGCGAGTCCCATCATGATGGCCTGGGGAATGGACCGTTTGGACAGGTCATCCCGGAACGGTTTGAGGTCGGCCATGATGTTCGTCGGCAGCGGGGGGATCAGTCCCAGCGGCGGGTTCAGGGGGGTGACAGGCGGGATCGGGATGGGGATCGTGATGCCGCTTTCCTGGTTGTAGATGTAGACCAGCGGGATGCGGTTCTGCTCCTGGTTGAACTTGAAGTGCATGCTCTCCACGTTCGTGTAGGCGTCCATGTCCGTGCTCAGCGCCGGCTGGACCGCGCCCACTTTGATCTGGGGACCCCAGTAGGCCCGGGTCATCCCGGCGCTGGCCCAGGATCGAGGTAGAACACGTAGCCCGCCTCCTCCGCGAGGGACTGGATGTACTTCAGGTCTGTGCCCTGCTGCCCGGGGATCTGCTCGATCGGCACCGAGATGTCGGTGAGCACGCTCGGGATGATGAGCGGGACGATGCCGACGATCGCGTACTTGGCCAGGAGCAGCGCGACGCGTGCCTCGGCCGGGCAGGCCGGGAAGGGAAACCCGCTCCAGTCGGATTGGTCCATCAGCACGGTCAGGTCCTTGCCGGTGATGGTCAGCGTGGAGTTGGAACCCTGATCGCCCGGTGAGATCTCGTTGTTCGTGATGACGCCGTCGATGAGCACGCTGGCGGTGCCGTTGACCGTGACCACGACCACGACGCGCATGAACAGCAGCGGAGCGCCTCCGGTCAGGAGGAACAGGATCTGCAGCGGGGACTGCTTATCGATGCTGAAGGTCAGCTGAAATCCGCTGCTGCCGACATCCCGGACCGTCACCTCGACCGATTCCAGGGCGTCCAGGGCGGCCCGCGGCACCGTCAGCGGGATGACCGGGCCGATCATGAGGCTCAGCTGGACGCTGTTAAGCACTGATACCTCCGGGGACGCCCTGCGGCATGCTGATCAGCAGCACCGAACCCGGTGTCTCGACCAGTTCGGCCGGCCGCATGGCGCCGTTGGCGTCGCAGATCACCCAGAAGATGAGCGGGTCGCCGAGGTATTTGGCCGCGATGAGGTCGAGACGGTCGCCCTGCATCACGACGTGCTGCGCGACCGTCGCGAAGTTCTGGGCGCCCGGCTGCGGCACGTAGCGGCGTGCGAGATAGGAGATCGTCTGGCCGGCCGGGTCCGTGTATTCGAGCGTCGGGGACCCGTAGTAGCGGCTGTCGGTGGGGAAGGTGACGGGCGGCAGCGCGCCGAGGGCGATCAGAGCCTGCAGGGGATAAGTAGTCACGACAGCCCCGAGATGCCGAGCACACTGAGGGTGGTACTGGGCGCCTGCGCCGCGAGGTGTTCCTTGTTGCCGAGGTAGGTCATGAACATGCGTCCTCCGGGGTGTGAGAAGCCCAGGTCGTCGACGGTGAGGACGCGAAGCCCCAGGCTTACCTTCGCCCTGATCGGGTTGAGGGACGTGTCGAAGGCCTCCTCGGTTACGGAGAACTCAGTCAGGCGTACCGGTATCACCCGGCTCCTGCTCCAGACGAACAAGGTGAGGGACTGCTCGAGCGGGATGATCTCCAGGGTGCCGCTGTTGGCCATCTGGTCATCGGCCTGGAGCGTTGCCACCGTCGGGTTGATCAGTGATTCGAGCTGCGCCAGCTGTGGCAGCAGCCCGTACTGGACCGCAGCGGGATTCTGGTTAGGGAACTCGAGCGCGTCGGTGGCGTCGAACTCGGCTTCAAGCTTGATGGTCTCGACCGCAGGGCCGCGCAGCCGCAGCACGTCGACGCGTGTCCCGTCCTGGCTGCCGGGCAGACTTTGGATCTGCATCGAACGCGAGAGCGAGTCGGGGTTGTACTGCAGCACGAGGACGTTCAGGATCGCGGAGGTGTCGGGGTCCATGGTCACGATTCCGCCGCGTACCAGGCGCGGTGAGTTGGCAAAGCCGGAGGTCATCGCTTCAGGTTCCGTTCGATTGCCCGACCGAGTTGCCGGCCGAAGCTGCGTCTGCCCGCCGGTCCGCGCTCCGCAGGGATGCCGCCCAGCCGCAGCACGTTCGTGCGGTAGGGCCGGGCCCATTCGGCTGCGGACCGCGGGTCGGCGAGGGCTAGGGCCAGTTCGGCCCGCAGCCCGTCGACAACGGCTTGGCGCTCGCTCGCTTCGAACCCGTTCAGGACGAGCTGATCGATGGTGACACGGATCCTGCTCATGCCCAGCCCCTCGTTTCTGCGTCGGAGATCGGGTGCTCGAGCTTGTCCGCCTCGAGGCCCGCCGCCTCAAGCAGATGAGCCATGCCGATCGGCTCGCCGGCCTCGGCGGAGAGGAACGCCGCGTTCATCGCGATGTTTCTGATGTTGCCGCCAGTCACCTTGAGCTGTGCCAGTTTGGCCGGCTCGATTCCCTTGGTGGGGGCTGCGGCCGGGAAGACCTGGGCCCAGATTCGCTCGCGTTGTTCGAGGTCAGGGAACGGGAAGTGGATCGTGAAACGCAGGCGCCGGGTGAAGGCGCGGTCCAGCGAGGACCTCAGGTTGGTGGTGAGGATGGCCAGCCCCTGGTAGGACTCCATGCGCTGGAGGAGGTACGCCACCTCCACGTTGGCGTAGCGGTCGTGACTGTCCTTCACGTCACCTCGCTTGGCGAACAGCGCATCTGCCTCGTCAAAGAGCAGGATCGATCCGCCTTGCTCCGCGGCGTCGAAGACTTGCCTGAGATTCTTCTCGGTCTCGCCGATGTACTTGCTGACGACCGCGGACAGGTCGATGCGGTACAGGTCCAGTCCCAGCTCGTGAGCCAGCACCTCGGCGGCCATTGTCTTGCCGGTTCCGCTGTCTCCGGCGAACAGGGCGCTCACGCCGAGTCCCCGTCGGCCCAGGGCGGAAAAGCCCCAGGTCTCGTAGACCTGCATCCGGTGGCGGACCTGGGCGGCGAGGTGCCGCAGGGTCTGCATCTGCGCCTCGGGCAGGACGAGGTCCGCCCACCGTGTCTGCGGTGTCAGGCGCTGGGCGAGGCCCTCCAGCCGGGGACGCGCGAGCATCCGGCAGGTGTCCCACAGCTCAGCGGCGCCGGCCTGCTCGGCCGAGGCGGCGAGCAGCGTGCCAGTGGCGTGAATCTCCCGTGTGCTGAAGCGATACTGTTCGGATACGACGTCGAGTCCAGCGTCGAGGGCCTGCGCAGGGTCGCCGAGCGCCTCACTCCACAGCCGGCGTTGCTCGGCGGGCGGTGGCTTGTCGACGTCGAAGCACAGCGAGGCGGCGCCCAGGTGCACGGTCTCCCGGCAGGCGACGATCACCAGCCCCGGCAGCCGCTCGACCAGCTGCCGGGCGGCCGGGATCAGGCCTGTGCCGTCGGCGTGCAACATCAACAGGGCCGGCAGCAGAATAGCCTCGCGTAGCCAGAGGCCTGCCAGCGTGTCGAGCCCGGGGCCAGGCGGCGGCAGTTCCGCCACCCGCACGGCGAACGGCTGGCAGCCGCACCCGAGGGCGATGAGCGCCGCGACGTCCTCCTGCCCGTCGGGGTCGTCGCCGCATAGCTGGAGCAGGCGTACCGCCCGCGGCCGGCCGACCCAGCAAGGTCAGGGCTTTCTCGGCGACGCGAGCATGCTCGCTCGCGACCGCGCCGGCGGCCGGGTAAGGGATCGGCGTGGCCAGGCTGCGGACGCGCGGATCGGGCTGGTTGAGGCCGGCCAGGTAGTGCAGCACCCGCTCGTCGATCCGCACCGTGGCCGACGTCAGGCCCTGCTCGGCCTCGATCCGGATCAGCTCGAACTCCCGCAGCGGCCGGTCGGGGCTCAGCGCACTCCAATGCGGTTCGGGGAGGACGGCGAGTGCTACGCCGAGGGTGAGCCGAGGGCAGAGCTCGGCAATCTGGGAGTCCATCTCTGTCCCCGCGGCCAGCAGGACGATGTCACGCTCAAACCCACTCAGGCCGAACGACTCCGCCAGAACCTCAATCGCCGGCGGTGGAGCCAGATCGGCTGCGCTCGCGCTGACGCCTGCGCCCGCGTCGCCGTTCCCACCGGTCAGGAGCCGTTTCAGCCGGGTGAACTCGGCGACCAGGTACGCCTGATTCGACTCGCTCCACGAGATCCCGGCAGTGTGTGAGGCCATCACGCCACCATCACGACTGGTCCGGCGAAGATGGGCGTCGCCGAGGTCAGGTCGAGGATGGGGCTGTCGATGCCGTCGACCCGGAGACGGACAGGTACCGCCACCCCGCCGGTGGATTGGAGCGTGGCGAAGGTGAACGAGGGCGATCGCGTCGGCGCCGTGAACGGGTCGGCCGAAGCCTGCTGGCCGCCGATGAGCAGTGATGCCTCTTGTCCGGGCCGCAGATAGGGCACACACGGCACGCTGACGGCCACCTTCGATCCCTGGGTCAACGTGCCCGGCGCCCAGGTGGCGTCGATCGTGGCCGAGATCGACATCGGGAGGCTGTTGCTGACCGTGCTCTGGCCGGCCACGGAGAACGTGGCGGACAGGGAATACATCCCGGCCGGCAGGTCTGCCGGGTCCGGCTGCGGCGGAGCAAGGGCTGGATTCGGCACCGTGAACTGGATCGACGCGTCGGAGGAGCCGGCCGTCGCCGGCAGCGTCTGGCTTATGCCCAGGCGTGCATTGGTAAGCAGCACGCTGGTGGACCCAGCCAGCCCTGCTCCCGAAACCGTCACCGTGTCGCCCAGCTGTGCCGTCGGCTGGCCGTTGGGCGGTATCACGGCCGTGAGCGTCGGCAGGCCGGTCGTGAGCCCGGGCAGGATACTGATGTGACGCTGCAGGACCGGCAGGGCGGAGAGCGTCATGGCTGGCGACTTGATGGTCACCAGCGATACCAGGAAGGCGTAACTCGGGCGGTAGTCGGCCTTCAGAGCCGACCATATCCAGGCCATCTCTTCGCGTCCCAGTATCTCCGGCGTGACCTTCAGCATCTCGATCTGGTCGGCCAGACCTGTGGTCGTGAGCGCGGCCGACAAGGACTGAGCGGGTGGCAGGTTCTGCAGGGCGGTGGCGATGTCAGCGTGCGCGAGGACCGGGTTGTCGTGCAGCATGAGAACGGCGTAGCCAAGCAGAGCCTCGGCCTCCCAGTCCTCCGTTCCGTAGGCGGTCACCAGGTAGTGCAGGTCCAGGGCAAGGGGCGGGCTCGACAGCTGCGTCGACCCGTCCGCGGCCAGCGAAGGCAATTCCATGTTCCGCCAGGCCGCATTGTGGGTGACCTGATGCAGGAACACGTTCACGCGCATCTGGGGCCCGGCCGCCTGGATCTCGGTCTGCAAGATGTCCGGGGCCTTCGCGCTGACGATCACGCTGCTCAGCGCGGGTGAGCTGCCGAACACCTGCGACAGCCAGTACTGCAGCACCGCGCTGACGCCTGAGATGGCGAGGGCGTTGCTCATGGCTGACCCTCATCTCCCGTTGCGCAGGTATTCGCTGAGATCGATCGACTTCCGCGCGGCCTTGGCCACGGGTGCGGCCGGGGCGGCCGAAACCGCCGTCACCTCGATGCGGCCAATGTGGATCTCGACATCACCGCGGTCGGCCCCCTCGACTCGCCTGGACTCCGCGGGTCCCGCCCTGCGCTGGGACTCTGGCCCGAATGGGGGGAGCCCGGCCGGGCCGGGCCGGGCCGCCGGCTGGAAACCGGAGCGAGCAGGCTCGGCCGGGGTGCTGTGCTCACGAGCAGGCCCACCCGGGTGGTCAGCGGGCTGGCCCGGCCGGGATCGGGGCGCGACCGGAGCCGGGGCAACGCTGCCGATTCTGGCGACAGGACCCGGCGTGGCCGGGTCCGCGACCGGCGCCTCACCGAAGAGCAGCGTCATGATCTCCGGCAGCCGCGACGGCTCAGCAGCCGTCTGATCACGGACGTGACCGGCGCCCCGCGGGGGCTGGTCGCCAGCGCGCGCCGGGCCGCCGGGGGCCGGAGTCGCTACCGGTGCCGCCGTGACCTCGTCGGGAGCCGCAGGTCCGGCACGAGCCGTAGGTCCGGCACGAGCCCGGCCCTCACCGGGATGAGGCTCCGCCTCATCGGCGAACTCCGTCCAAGCCGGTTCTTGGGATCCGGGCCCGATCCCCGATGGCCGCACGATGGGGTGGACCCCGGTCTTCCCCTGGACGGCGGTGGTCACCAGGCGTTGCAGATAGCCGGTCACGGGTACGCCGCATCCAGATAGAACCTCCGGCGCCGCGTGCTCAGGGCGAGAATCTCCCCTTCAGTCCAGCCATAGGCACAGGCGAGCTGGTGGACGTCCAGCAGAAGCCGCTTCGCCCGTGCCTCGATCTCGGCCCAGACGAACAGCGCCAGGTCCAGCGTATCGTCCCATTCGCGGCCACAGCCCGGGCAGGTGAGCCGCACGCGCGTCTCGGCGAGCGGATCGGCCAGCGCGAGCTGCTCGCCGGCCTCCTCGATCTCGCGATCGGAGAAGGAGGGTGCCTCGCCGCTGCCCACCCAGCAGATGCGGAGCAGGCTGGCCGCTGCGAGCTCGGCAGTCGGCTCCCGCGCGGCCAGCGCGAGGTCGCGGCTCGCGGGCAGGCGGAAGCGGTGCGAGCCGATCGTTGCGGCTACCGCTGATTCCGCGGTCGCGAGCGCCGAGTCCTGCACGATGAGCACCTGGGTGTCCATCTCGAACTCGAGTTGCTCGCCGCAGGCGTCACATGCGGCCCATGCCTCAAGCCCGGGCCCGAACCAGCTCCCGAACAACTCGGCCAGGGCCCGGTTCCGCGCGCCGAGCGGCCAGCCGGCGAGGGTGTCGTAGGGCGTCGCGGGAAGGGCGGCGTGCAGGGCAAGCAAGCTGCGGTCGACCGGGTGGAGATCAGACCCGCGTTCCCAGATGTCCAGGAGGTCGCGCTCCGCCAGCTCACGCATCGTTATGCGCTCACGATCGTGAGAGTCGGCTCCTGCGGCTCGGTCACGCTCGTGTCCAGCTCAAAGCCCTCGTTCTCGATCTTGATGTGCTCGATGGCGATCGCGTTGGCGTTGGCGTCAAGGTCAGGCAGCGCCTGATACTCCGACACCCAGCACCGGTAGATCTTGTAAGCGAGCACCAGTTGCCCGGCCTCGTTGTAAAACTCGAGATAGATGTCCTTCCGGAAGCTGGCCAGCGAGACCTGCGCCCCCAAGCCGGCGCCGAAGTTATACACGAGGCCGGCCCAGTTGTGGAATTCCAGGTCCTGTGTCCGCCCACGTTCCAGCGTGAGCGCCTCGAACTTGCTCCGGCCAGGTGACTTGCGGGACGTCGACGGGTCACCGCCCTCGCGGTGCTCGACAACTTCGGTGGTTCGTTTCAGGCCGGACAGCTTGCTGCAGCCGAGCACGTATTTTCCGTCCCACTTCAGCCTGAACTTGAAGTTTTTATACGGATCGAGCCGCGTCGCGTTGACAGAGAACTCCGCCACGTATTGCCTCCGTGGATTCTAGGTGAGGCCCGCCATCATTTGCTGGATCTGGATAATGACGAACTCGGCCGGGTACAGCGGCGCGAATCCGACCTCGACCGTCACGATGCCCTGGTTAATCGACGACTGCGGATTGTTCTCGGCGTCGCACTTCACGAAATACGCCTGCTGAGGCGTGGTCCCCTGGAAAGCGCCCTTCAGGAACAGGCCCTGCATGAAGGCGCCGACATTGAGCCGGATCTGCCCCCATAGGGTCTCATCGTTCGGCTCGAAGACCACCCACTGGGTGCCGTCGTAGAGGCTCGACTCAAGGAAGAGAGCAAAACGGCGGATCGGCACGTATTTCCACTGCGACCCGACCGTATCGGCGCCGAGCAGCGTGCGCGCCCCCCAGACGACATTCCCGTAGGTCGGGAAGTACCGCAGGCAGTTCACTCCGTTCGGATTGAGCAGCCCGTTTTGAGCATCGGTCAGCGTGAACTGAAGGCCGGCGATACCGCTCAGTCCTGCATCGATCCCGGCCGGAGCCTTCCACACCCCGCGCGAGGCGTCGGTCGCGGCATACACTCCAGCCACCAGGCCACACGGCGGCATGAGGGCCAGCCGACCCCCCACCAGTGGGTCCGGGGCCGACACCCACGGAAAGTACATCGCCGAGTTCGCGGCCTGAGGGGCAGTGTTCTGCAAGCCCTGGGTGACGTTCGCCACAGTCGCGAGCTGCGGCGAATCCACGATGCAGAACGCTCGCGCGCCGAGGCAGAACTGCTGGAGGTAGTCGATGGCGGAGGCGCCCTCCGCGGTTGCCGAGGTCAGTCCCGGCACGCACACGATGTTAACGGGAGCGCTGCCAAACAGCGCTTGAACGTCGCCCAGGCTGGAGAGCTGGCCGGCGAAGCCTGAATCGGTTGGATCAGTCAGGACCGTGCCCGGTGAGCCGGCTGTGGTAAAAGTCAGGGATCCTGTCGGGACCGCGGCAGGCACCGGCGGCGGCTGGGTGGGCGTCGCCGGATTTATAAAAGTAATGTACTGCGAGTCGCTGTCGATGACTGTGGGGGCGTACCGCGGAGCGGTCGGATCGATCGACAAGTTCACGAAAGATTCGCGCACGTTGCCGGTGCCCTCGGGGCCGTCGAGAACCTGCATACCGAAACTGTTGGCGTCTGGGCAGGCGGGAAAGTTCACGGTAAAGGCGTTCGCCCAGTCGCCCGGGCTACTTGCCCACAGTTCAATGCCGCTCGCCGAACCGGTGGCCGTCGTCGCACCCGTTACAAGTCGCACGATGTACGCCTGCTGGCCGCCGCTGGCGAAGAACTGACTGACCGCGTAGCCGAGATACACCCCGCTGTACAGGCCGCCGAACTGCGATTGGAAGTCACCCCAACTCTGCACCAGCGTTGCCTGCCCGACGGGTCCCTGCGGCGCCCACCCGATGAAGGCCGCAATCGACGTCGCCACGCCGGTAATCGTGTGAACTCCGCTTGGGAGTTCCTGGATGTAGACGCCCGGATATGTCGGAGTCGTCATCACTGCCGTCCCGATAGGTATTCACGTGCCGAATTAGAATAGAAATGAAGAAGAACAACAAAGGATGAAGGCTGTTCGAGCGCGCGGAATTACCCTCGAAACACATGCACCTTACTACACTCCTCCCCTCGCTGATTTCAATCTTCACTGCGGCAGGGCAGAGCTGTCAAGGGGCGCCCTTGACCCGTTTGTCCGGTCGCCCAGGCGATGGGTCGTCGTCGATGGCGAAGCGCTCAGGATCGCGAACCTATAGGCCGATTCCGGGCGTAACTGACCAAGAGCATCACCCGTCGCTATCACTTGCGAAATCGGTCCTTCCTCCGGCCCGCGCGGTAACAACCGACTCCAAACGCGCCAGGCTTGCCCGCGATGCCCAGATCGCCCTGGTAAGGATGCCCCGGGTTCGGGTGTGCCTGAAACCCGGAATGCTCCACGACAGTTAGTTGCCTGGGGTTGGCAACGGAAGCATGCAGAACTAGCGTTAGGACGCCGGTGCTGTATTGCGGGGTCCTTGATGACTTTGCTTCCTGGCGCTGGTCAGCCTGATGGCTCAGCTAGGCAGGCTGATGGTCGTGGGCACGCTACGGCCTGAGGCAACGCCGACATCTGCCGAGGAAGACACCGCATGCTCGCCCCGAAGGTCCTTAAGTCCGAGGCTGAGGCAGCGCGCGATCTATCCGGCAATCATCATATGAGGTCCGAGATAGGCCGAGGGACTCGACATCCTGTCGCGGACAACACAGGTTTGGGGACCGTTGCTCCCCACTCTTCGGACTTCGCTGTCATCCCCCTGAACTCAGGTATCGGGTCGGACCAGGAGGACAGATGGTCGCCCCTCACCCACCGCCTGGGCGGAGCCCTCCAAGCCAAGCTTGCCGTCGGGGCGGTAAACGATCCACTCGAGGACGAAGCAGACCGAGCCGCCGACCAGGCCCTGGCACTGCCCGAACGCAACGTGCCAATCGCTGCGGCACTCCATCAGCTGGGCCAACTGGCCTCGTCGTCGTCGACGAGCGCCGGGACCGAGATGGTAGCCCAGGTCGGCCAGGCACCCGCGCCATCCGTCGGGGAGATGGACGATGCCTATGGTGGCCGAGCGGAATTGGCGAAGGCTGCAGTGACTGAGCTCGGCGAGCCACCCATGGGGCCCGTGCTAAGCACAGTCCCGTTGCGCCTGCAGGGCCAGTGGTCGGATGCGCCACTCGGTCCGGTCGGCGGTGCCCGCTCCGATGTATCGCAAGCACCCAGCTTCGGGTGGAACCGCGATGAAGTGACCGTGGGCACGATCCGGCGCATCCCGATTGAGGGACTTACGCTGGGCAACAAAGGCTCGGACCTCGAACGCTCGGACCCCAATCGGGCCGCGGAGGAAGACACGCCAGGACGGGCTATCGTGCTGATACCCGTAGGGATCGATCTCACCAAGCCGGTCGAGGTTCTGCTGCATCTGCATGGCTTCAATGTCGGATACCGCCAGCGCCGCACGCAAGGCCAGGACCCCAGCCTGAAACCCGGCACGGTGCGGGACGTCGAAACTGACCGGGTCGAGCAGCAGTTGCAGGCTAGCGGCCGGCCGATGATCGCTGTGCTGCCCCAGGGAACGACTAAGTCAGGCTTCGGGAAGCTGAATTCCGATGCCTACATTACCGAGGTCTTCCGAGTGCTGAGCAGCACGGGTGCTTTCGGCAGCTTTCCCGCGCCGACGGTCGCCCGGGTGGTGCTCAGCGGTCATAGCGGCGCTGGACGCCCCATAGCGGAGATGGTGTCCGAACCCGGTCAACCCCGCCTTCCCTCATCGCTAGGTGAGGTAGCCCTATTCGACGCGATCAACGGGGAAGGCCAGCTGAACCTGATTCGTATCTGGGTACTCAGCCAGCTTGACCGCGATCTTTCGGCCCTCACAGCCCCGGGGATCAGCCAGGCTGATCAGCAGGCCTATCTACGAACCAGCTTGCGTTTTCGCGCCTATTACACCAGCAGCAGTTACATCGACGTGCATACCAAGCTCAATGCGGCCATCGAGTCCTGGTTCACTCGTCATGCGGCTCAGCTCGGAAGCAGCAGCTCGACGCTCTACAACGCCCTGCGTGACTGTTACCGCGTCATTCCCGTCGGCCACGGCGCGCACGACGTCATCATGAGCCGCGGTGACCGGCTACTTGACGCGCTCCGCACCCTGCCGACGCCGGCGGCCGAGCCGGCTCGGCGGCGGTCGGCCCACCGGAAGGTGAGGCGATGGCTCCCGGGCCGGTACAGCGGAGGTCGGACCGCTCTCGGCCCATCGACAATATCTCTCTGGCTCGCGTAGGCACCGTGCTGGGGTCATCCGGGGCGCCGCTGGATTTCACCACGCGAACCTATTTCCAGAGGCGCTTCGGGCACGATTTCAGTAAGGTGCGAGTGCACACCAGTGAGCAAGCCGCCGCTTCAGCTCGGGGGATCCAGGCTGAGGCTTACACCATCGGACACCACATTGTTTTCGGTCCGAACTCCTACGGGCCAAGCTCGTCGCGAGGAAAGCGGCTGCTTGGCCACGAACTGGCACATGTCGTGCAGCAAACCGCGCCCGCCCCCCCGTTTCACAGGACCATACAACGTCAGAGTCAGGGTCCGGCCGCGCCGACGCCAGAGAATCTCAAGCCGATCCGCGCCAACGAAGCCAGGAAATCACTGGTCAGCCTGGCGTTCGGCCGGTTTTCCATCTTCGTCCCTTTCAATGTGAGCGCTGGCTCGCGAGGGGCGGGTGTGGACAATTTGAAAGTCCATGTCTTCTTCTCGGCTGGAAATGTTCAAGGAGACATAGGAAATGACATTCTCACCCACGGGCTGAGAGGGGCCTCTGAGCAGTCGGACTGGGTCACTATCGGCGTCCCCGCGCATACCACGATCAGCGACAAGCAGATCACCGACTGCCTGTCCAGCATCGGCATTACCAGCCCCATCAAGGACATGCGCCTGTCAGGGCACAGCCGGGGTGCCTTCAGCCTGATGAACTCGATCGTCCAGAAGACAATCACGACGCTGTCGCTGATCGATCGGGTCACCCTCCTCGACGCTGACGACAACCCCGCGCGAAACGATCCGGAGGGGGCCACGAAGACCCCGAAGGTCGAGGTGCTCAAGCAGCACGGCATTGATCCGCACAAGATCGTCGCTTACGAGGTCAACGTCCACAAGCGCCAGATCGGCGGCGCCACCTATATCGGACTCGACTCGGGAAGCATGGCTGCCATCGGCTACGTGCGGCTCATCCAAGACGCCATGGCGACGGATCCGACGATCGCCGCACTCATCCCAGCGGGCGGTCCGATCCAGCGCCAGCTGGACATGCTGCCATTGCCGCCGCGAGGGACGTTTACCACCGGGCAACCCGGTCCCGGGCAGACCAGCCTTCAGGCATTCAGCCAGACCCACAGAGCCGAGATTCTAGCCATCCTGGCCGCCGACTCCACCCGTAACGGCTTGCTTACGTTCATCAACGAAAACAATGTGGCTCGCTTCCCTGGATTCAGGTTCGATCGAGGCATATCCGCACACCACTTCTTCGTGGCCGAGATCGCCCAGGAGCTCACCAATTAGTAAGGCGGGTCTGTCAAGTTAAAATTACAGTCCCTTGTCCCTGGTCCCTGGCCCGGCGGGAGTGTCTGCTTCCCGGACACAGAGGCGGCGTTCGAGCCGCGGTCCCGGCGGCCGAAGACCTCCCCGTCCGTGATCGGCGCCGACGCGGCCGACTTGATCATCCGGCTGCGTAAGGAACTGTCCGGGCAGGGCCTGGACGCCGGCCCGCACACCATCGCCTGGCACCTGGAGCACGGCCACCAGGTCAAGGTGTCGGCCGCGACGGTCAGCAGGTACTTGGCCCGGGCCGGGCTGGTCACTCCCGCCCCGTCCAAGCGGCCGAAGTCCTCTTACATCCGGTTCGAGGCGGACATGCCGAACGAGTGCTGGCAGTCTGACTTCACCCATTACCCGCTCGCCGACGGCACTGACACCGAGATCCTGACCTGGCCCGGCGACCACTCGCGCTACGCCCTGTCCGTCACCGCCCATGACCGCGTCACCGGCCCCGCCGTGCTGCTGGCCTTCCGCGCAGCATGCGAGCGGCACGGCGTCCCGGCCCCAACCTTGACGGACAACGGGATGGTCTTCACGACCCGCCTGTCCGGCGGCCGGGGCGGCCGCAACGCCCTGGAGCACGATCTGCGCCGCCTCGGCGTGAAGCAGAAGAACGGCAAGCCGAACACCCCCAGACCCAGGGCAAGGTCGAGCGCTTCCAGCAGACGATGAAGAACTGGCTCCGCGCCCAGCCCGCCCAGCCGGCCACCCTCGCCGAGCTCCAGTCCCTGCTGGACGCCTTCGCCGGCATCTACAACAGCCAGCGCCCGCACCGCTCCCTGCCAGGCCGGGCCACCCCCGCCACTGCCTACGCCGCCCGCCCGAAGGCCGTCCCCGGCGACCGCACCGCCGACACCCACGACCGCGTCCGCACCGACCGCATCGACGCCACCGGACTCGTCACCCTGCGCCACAACGGGAAACTCCACCACATCGGCATCGGCCGCCCCCACGCCGGAACCCGCGTCCTGCTCCTCGTCCAGGACCTGGACATCCGCGTCATCAACGCCGGCACCGGCGAACTCATCCGCGAACTCGTCCTCAACCCCGACCGCGACTACCAGCCCACCGGCAAGAGACCAGGCTGGCCAAAGAAAACACCGCGAACCACACGTAGGTTCACGGTGTCCTCGATGTCTTGAGAGATCACAATGGTGGCAGGTGTTGGGTTCGAACCAACGTAGGCTGAGCCGACGCTTTTACAGTACGCTCCTGCCTGCATCTCCATATGTAATCTGACCTGCGCGAATACCATCAAGCGAGGTTTACCGCAACGACGCTGTCCGCTATATGTCCGTGCCCGCCGGCTCCCGTCCGCCGATCCGCGCGGACAGCCACGGACACCGTCCGCGCAACATGCTGACCAGCACATACGTGAAGTAGGTCCCCGCCCAGGGACCGCATGCCGAATGGGCCAGCGCCATCGGCGGAATGGCCGCTGCGCCTGGTAGCAAGGAAGAATCGACAGATCGTCGGCGGATGACGTCGGCCTGCGCTCCCTCGGTTGAACGCTAGGGCCGATTCGGCGATGCAAGCGGCCTAAAGGATCGCTTCGGTGTCAGACACGCATTGGGATGTTGACGATCGTTGACCCTGCGGTCCGCAGGCGCCCAGACCCTGCGCAGGGATTTGGCACAACACAGAGTGCTGAGGGTAACTGACCATCAGACCCTCGCGAAGCCACATAGCTAACAGGGCCGCATCACATCCAGCGCAAGACACCAGGTCAGCGACTGTGACAGGGTTATTGGCCCGTACAGGCCAGCGCCCGCCACCTCAGGCGGATGTCGGCGCGCAGCCTCAGCCAGACCGTTGCCATAGGTCACTCGGTCCGCAGGACGGAGGCGGGCCGGACGCGGGCGGCGTCCCAACCCGGTCCCGCCGCGATGAAGTTGGCCAGGACCAGGGTCACCGGGATGGCCAGCAGCACCAGCGGCACCGGGACGTCGGCCACCCCGGAGACCCCCGCTGACCCAGCGAAGATGGCCCAGGCCCACCGGCCGGCGATGATGCCCAGCGGCAGCCCGACCAGCAGCGCCACCGCAGCCAGCGCGCTGGCCTCCCAGGCCACCACCCGCAGCACCTGGGACCGGACCAGCCCCAGGGTCTTAAGCACCGCCAGGTCGCGGCGGCGGCGCCGCACCCCGGTCAGCAGCACGTGGGCCAGGGTCCCGACCGCCAGCAGGACCAGGACGGCGCCGAGGACCAGCGGGGTGTCCCGGATGGCGGCGTAGTTCTCGATGTCACCGGGCCGCTGATCAGACGTCGCGATGCAGGTGAAGAGCGGGCATCCCAGGACGGTCGCTAGCCTGCTCAGCTGGGCGGCTGCGGCGTTCAGGTCAGTGCCGGGCCGGTAGCGGAGAAGCAAGAAGTTGTAGCAGGTTTCGTGCGTGGTGCAGTCGCCGAGCGCGAAAGGCTCCGACAGCACCGAGGCGGGGACGATAGCCCCGTTGCCCAAGTCGGTGGGCGCGAAGCCGCCGCGGCCGAAGGACGGGATCACGGCCACCCCGACGATGCGCATGGCGTGTACCACGACAGGACCAGATGTCGACGTCAGGTCGACGGCAACCTGGACGGTCTGTCCGACCTGGCGGTGGAGAGCGCGCAGAGTCTGCGCTCCGAGGGCAATCTCGTCCTGGGCCGAGGGTGCCCGTCCGGAAAGCATCGTCAGGTATCCGCCTCCGCGAATCGGGTCGATGCCGACCGCGGCTACCAGCTTCCCGGCGACGGTCAGCTCACCGTAGTCACCGGCCGCGTACTGGGTGACGGCGGGGTCGTGGGAGAGGAGTCTCGCGGCGAGTGTCGCCGTGATCGCCCCGAATTCCAGGTCGAACTCCTGGTTCCAGTTCTGCCCGTACTGGTGCGGGGTGCCGACCAGGCCGATCAGGCTGGCGCCGAACACCAGCGCGGCCGTCACCGCGGCCACCGCCACGATGGTCCCGGCCAGCGCGCTGCGCACCGGAACCGCGGTCCGCCCCCGCCCCGGCTCGAACGCCATCCGCACCCCGATGCTGCCCGGCAGCGACCCAGCCCGCCCCAGCGCCGACCCCAGCCGCGACGGCCGGGCCGGCTCCGCCGGCTCGGCCACCCCCAGCGAACCCCGCGCCCGGCCAGCCGCCCGCCACGCCTCCGGCGCCAGCAGCGCCAGCGGCAGCACCACGATCACGGCCAACCCGGCCCCCAGCACGGCCAGGTTGACCTCCACGCCGGGCTGCGGCTCGGCCAGCCGGGCCGGCCCGATCGGCATCAGCGGCGAGGCCGCGATGGCCACACCGACCGCGATCACCGCCCCGGCCACGGTCACCGCGGCCAGCCGGGCCAGCGACAGCACGGCCAGGCTGGCCCGGGTCATGCCCAGCGCGCGCAGGATCGGGAACTCATCGGAGTCCAGGATCAGCTGGCGGGCCAGCAACTGGCTGATCACAGCCAGCCCGATCAGCCCGGCCAGCCCGGCAAACACCGCCAGCGCCGCCGCCTCCGGGCGGATCGCCCGCTCCGCCGCCGCGACCTCGTCGGACAAGCTAATGACCACAATCTGCCCGCCGGTGGCCGGGTAGCGCTTCGCCAGGGCGCTGGCGGTGCGCAGGAACGTGGCCATGCTCGCGCCCGGGCGCAGCCGCACCCCGGCCTCATTTCCGTAATTGGCGATGGACTGTGCCGCCCGCGTGGCGTTGAACGGCGGGCTGAGCAGAAGCATCGGCTCGTTGGAGCTGATATTAGTGGGGACGATCTCGGTGTCGAAGACGCCGATGGCGGCGACCCGGAACGTCAGCGGGATGGCCCGACTCAGGTCTGGTTCGCCGGCGGCATTGTCCGGAATGCCGAGCAGGTGCAGCGTGCCGCCGGGCCGCAGGTGCTCCTGGGCAGCCAGCTGCGGGTCGATCACCGCCTCGCCGGGCGCCCGCGGGCCGTACATCTGGCCCTGCACGATCTTGACCCGGTCAGCGGATACACCCAGGGCACCGTCAGGGCTGGACCGGGCGTCCACCAATTCCGGCACGCCGTGGCGCGCCGGGAGCCCTATCTGGTACAGGACCTCCGTCGAGATGGCTGCCACCTGAGGGAGCCTGCCCAGCGCGGCGTAATACCCGGTGAGCCCGGTGCCCGAGGCGACGACGTCGACCTGGGCGACGTTCGCCCAGCTGAGCAGGCGGGGGTAGGCGGTGTCGGTACGGCGGACGCCGGCGACCGCGGCCAGCACCACTGCGCCGATGATGCCCAGGAGCAACGCCAGGCCCGCCAGCGCCCGCCACCTCAGCCGGAGGTCCGCGCGCAGCCTCAGCCAGACCGTTGCCATAGGCCGATTCAGTCACCAGCATGGTCAGCGGTCAAGGATGCAGGTATCACGGCGCGCGGTCGTACTGCCCACCCGTGAACTAGATGATAAAGCGGCTACTGAGCTTCGACCGGCCCAGCGCCTCGACGGCGTGGCGGTAGCCGACCTCGATCAGCGCGGCTCCGGCCTAAAGTCCAGGCCGCCGATAACGGGGAGCGGCGGGCGCAGCAGCAGGTCGCCGCGGTCGCTCGCCAGCGCCGCGCGCTGATGACGGACTCCAGCCGAGGAGAGCGCGGCCAGCAGTCGATCCGGGTCCGCTGCGAGGAGGTATCCGGCGTCCATCAGAAAACGGTCTAGGCACCTGCCGGCCGCTGCGTGGGTGGCGAAGGATTTCCATTCACCATCAGGGATTCTGCCCCCGGGCGGAACGATGTTCATCATGGAGATCATGGAGTGGAAGCAGCCGCGGCGTCGACGGTCGTTCACGCCGGAGTTCAAGGCAAGGATCGTGGAGCGGTCCTGCAGATCCGCCGAAGACCTGTCCTCAACGGTCTGATCAACGAGTGCACGTACGCCGCCTGAGAAACGGAATGCCTGCAGGCCACCTGCCGGATCCTATTCCCGAGCGGTACAGGATCGCGCCGTCAGCTTCCGGTTCCTTGTCCGGGACCGGGCCGGGCAGTTCACGGCATCATTTGACGCGGTCCCGGTATCGAGGCCGTGAAAATCCCGCTCCGGAGTCCTCGCACGAACTGTTATCCGGAACGGTTCGTGCTCACCGCCCAGACGGAGGTCACCGACCGGATGCTGATCTTCGGCGAACGGCATCTGCGGACGATCCTGGCCCAGTACGCGGCCCCTACAACGGGCGGCGCCCTCATCGCGGCCGTCAGCTCCGCCCGCCGCGGCCCGATCACTTTGTTGCGGACCTCTCCCGGAAGCGGATCCAGCGCCGGCCTGTCCTCGGCGGCCTCGTCAACGAGTACGAGCGGGCCCGTATAGAACTCCACACTAGAAGCCGGTGATCACCCGGGTGCGGTCGGCCTTCCAGCGGTCACCCAGCGGCGTGCCGAGGCTCATCCAGTCATGGCCGTGGTAAGCCCAGGTGGAGGTGGAACTCGGCGTCGATGCCCGCCTTCAGCAGCCGCTGCGCGTAGTCGAGGCTCTCGTCACGGAAGATGTCGAGGCTGCCCACCTCGATGTAGGCCGGGGCCAGCCCGGTGAAGTCCTTGAGGCGGGCGGGGGCAGCGGCCGGGGACACGCCGTCGGTGCCGATCGCGTCACCAAGCAGCGCGTGCCAGCCGGTGTAGTTCATGTCGTAGGTCCAGGTGGCGGTGGGCCCGATGTACGGGTCGGGCACGGTGTTGCGGTCGTCCAGCATCGGGTAGACGAGGATCTGCCGGGCCAGCGCAACGCCGGTGTCGCGAGCCTGTGGGGTGCCAAAAGTCAGCCTGGCCTGTGAGCTGCGGCGATGTCCGGGGTAAGTCGTGCGGCATCATGATCATCCGTGTCCCTGCGCCTGCTCTATCTCATCTTGTCCGGCTCTGCAGCTAGCTGGTCATGCTCGGCCGGTCAACGGCCTAAGGATGCAGAGCTGCTGGTGCTGCGGCACGAGGTCGCCGTGCTGCGCCGCGCCAATCCCCGGCCCCGGCTGGACTGGGCCGACCGCGCGGTCCTTGCCGCGCTGATCCGGCTCCTGCCGCCTCGGCTGCGGATGCACCGGCTGATCACCCCGGGCACCGTCCTGCGCTGGCACCGCCGCCCGGTCCCCGCAAGTGGACCTGCCCGCACCCAGCAGCGCCTGCGCGACCGCCAGGCAGACCAGTTCGCTGTCGCTGAGTAGCGGCGGCGTGCCCATCCAGCGGGTACCTCCGATCTCGTCGTCGATCTTCACCTAGAGTGCGGTCAAGAGGGCTTCCAGGTCTGTCGTCACATACGGATCTTGGAGGCCCTCGCGCTGTTCCCGCAGCCGGATGGCTTCGTTCGTGAGTTTTGGGATCTGGCCCGCATAACGTGACGGTAACGGCGCGATCGGTCCGGAGGAGTCGCCCGGGCGCATGCGACGGTTCTACAGCCTCCGTCCGGAATGCCCTCGATGAAGGCCCCTCTGGTGAGGTCACGGACACGGCTAGCGGTAGCTTCCGGCGGTCCGAGCGGGCACCTCCACATGCATCGCTCGCCGTCTACTGGCACTGCGTGAGGCGCTTGGTCAGGTTCGGCTGAGGGCGTCGCGCACGGCGGCGATGGCCTGCTCGATGTCGCGGCCGGTGGTGCGGTGGTTGACCACCGAGATACGCATGGCGCGTATCCCGTTGAAGGTCGTGGCTCCGAACCACGCGTGCCCGTCTTGCTGGATGCGCGCTATGAGGCGGTCGGTGCGGCTGTCGTGATCGCCGCCGGGGTCGGTGAAGCGCACCAGGCCCTGGTTGATCTGGGGTTCGCGCAAGACCTCGGCGCCGGGCAGGGCGCCGATGCCCGCGGTCAGGCGCCGGGCGTGGTCGCAGCAGTCGTCGATGATCTGGGCGATGCCGGAGCGCCCCAGGGAGCGGATGGCGGCATAGACGGCGAAGCCACGGCCGCGCCGGGACCATTCGGGGTTGTAGTCGATCTGGTCGCGGGGGGCAGCGCCGCCGCCGGTCTCGGCGGCGTGGATGAGGTAGCTGGCGGTAATGGACATGGCGGCCTTGTGCTGGGCGGGGTGGGCGGTGAAAACCAGGCCACAGTCGAAGGGCACGTTGAGCCACTTGTGGGCGTCGGTGGTCCAAGAGTCTGCAGCCTCGATCCCGACGAGGAGGTGGCGGTGGCGCCGGCTCACCGCCGCCCACAGCCCGAACGCGCCATCGACGTGCACCCAGGCGCTTCGCTCATGGGCGATGCGGCACGCCTGGGTGTAGTCATCGAAGGATCCGGTGTTGATCTCGCCGGCCTGCAAGCACACAATCGCTGGGCCATCCCCGGATCCGAGTTCACGGCTAAGCCCTCCGAGGTCGAGGCGGCCCTGTGGGTCGGCCCCGGCGTTGACGATCGCGTCGGTGCCCAGGCCGAGCAGCCGCACCGCGCGGTCGACCGAGGCGTGCTGGTGCCCTGCGGTGATGATCCGGATCGGTGGCGCCCCGGCCAGGCCGCGGCGTTCGACGTCCCAGCCGCGTTCGGCGAGCAGCTTGTTGCGGGCGGCGGCCAGCGCAGTGGCGTGGCCCATCTGGGTGCCGGTGACCAGAGCGAACGAGGCATGAGCGGGCAGGCCGAGCAGGTCTTTGAGCCACACTCCGCAAATCTCCTCGGCCACCGCCTCGGCAGGCGCGCACGCATACAGCGCGGCGTTTTGATCCCATGCCGAGGTCAGCCAGTCCGCCGCCAGCGCAGCCGGCACCGAACCGCCGATCACCCACCCGAAGAACCGGCCGCCGGCGCTGCCCAGCAGCCCCGCCTCAGCATCACGGACCAGCTCAGCGATCACTTGAGACGCATCCATTGGCCCATCGGGCAGGGGCCGCCCCAGAACCTCCCGCAACTCCCGGACCCCGGCGGTAACCGAGACCCGCCGCTCGTCCAGCGCCTCGTAGAAATCCGCTGCATGATCGGCCGTCTGCCGCAACAACGCCCGCACCGTTCCCCCGGGCGGCCCTCCCATCACGGTCAGCCGCCCCGAACCGCGAAGTTGTAGCAGCCGTAGCCCACATTGCGCAGATGCACCAGTCCGGCGTCCGGCCGGGCGAGCATCTCGGCGATGACAGCCTCAGCCTGGAGCCCGTCGGCGGCAAGCACGCCGTCGGCGATCCGGCCCTGCCGGTCGTAGGCGCGCACCACCTGCATGCGATGACGCAGACCCGGCGGGTAGCGGCGGGGGGTCGGGTAGCCCTCGCCGGGGTCGGCGTGGACGAACACCGGGCCATGCTCGGCGTATGCCCCGGCGGTGCCCGGCGGCGTGTAGGCGATCAGCATGACCCGCTCGCCGGGCCGCGTCTCGCGCAGGCAGCACCGCACCGGGCTGCCGCCGTTGTCAGCACGCACAGTCAGCGAGTTTCCAGCCTCATCACGGCCCGCCGCCCGGATCTCCGCAAGCTCGGCCGCCGGGACCGCCTCGAACGTCAGGGCACCGGTGCCCGCAGTCGTGTGTGTCATGCCTCCAGCCTGCCGACCTAACGGCACCGATGCTGGCAGGAATCGGACATGACAGGCTGCCGTCGATCTGGGCTCTGGCCCGTCCACATGGCCCGTCCACATGGCCAGGCTGCGAGCCCGCGGGTCTTCCTTGAACGCATTCCCACACGGAGGCTGAGAGGCCGCCTGAGCCCAGCGGGCGGGGACCGCGACGACTGCCTTCGCGCCGACCGCGCCGTTACCGTCACATTATGCGGGCCAGATCCCAGATCCCGGGTCTCACGAATGAAACCAGCCAGACATCGGAACTACTCGTCTAGCCAATGTTGTCCCTGGTGGGACGCCCGTTCCGGGGTGAAAATTGGGGGTGGCTGCCCGCCGACGCCGGGTCCCCTATGGTCGCTGGAGGCCGTCGTCTAGCCGGGCGCCGGGAACCGCGCTCCGGGGCCCTTCAGTGTTGCCTTGAGCACGTGGATTAGATTCCGCCGTTCCCCTTTGCGGTTCCTGCGGGCAGCCGCCTGCTGTTCTGCTGCGAGAGGGTGGGAGGTGCCGGATGCTGGAGGAAACAACGGACCGGGAGGAGATTATCCAGCGGGTCGCGGCGCTGGATATCGGCAAGGCCGAGGTGGTGTGCTGCGTCCGGGTGCCGGATGAGGGCCGGCCGGGCCAGGCGGCTGCAGGAGGTAGCTGCCTATTCCGCGATGACCCGGTCGCTGCTGGGCATGGCCGATCACCTGCACAGCCTGGGCGTGACCCGGGTGGTGATGGAAGCAACGCCGGACTACTGGAAACCGGCGTTTTATGTGCTGGAAGCCGCCGGGTTCGAGGCCTGGCTGGTCAACGCGAAGGACGTTAAGCACCTGCCCGGCCGGCCCAAAACGGACCTGTTGACCGAACTAACGGACCGGTCTTTTGGATGGTGCGTGCGGAGTCGGGCGATGCTGGCTAGGTTCCGTCCTCGTGATCAACGACGGGGATATGCCGCGGGAGTTGTCCGCGCTGGTGGTGCCGCTGCATGGCTTGCTTGAGACGACGGGGGATCTGTTCCAGCCGTATCGGCTGGTTGATGGCGACGGCGTGGCGGTCGGGCCGGCGTTGGCGTTCTTCGCTGAGCTGGCGGCGTGCGGGCGGCCGGCGGCGACGCAGCGTTCGTATGGGATGGACCTGCTTCGCTGGTTCCGGTTCTTGTGGACAGTCGGGGTGGCGTGGGACCAGGCGACCCGGGTCGAGGCGCGTGACTTCTGCCGCTGGCTGCAGGTAACGGTCAAGCCGGCCCGGCCGCACTGGCGGTATCCGGCCGGCGTCCCGGGATCGGGCGTGGCGCCTGTCCCGGAGCGGGTGAACGCGGTGACGGGCAAGCCGTCACGCGGGGACCGCTACGAGGCGGCCACGGTGGCGCACTGCGAGAGCGTGCTGCGCTGTTTTTATGACTTCCACCTGGAGGCCGGGACAGGGCCGATGCTCAACCCGTTCCCGCTGTCCCGGCAGCGCGGGCCCGGACGCGCGCAGGCGCATCACAATCCGATGGAGCCGTTCGCCGGGCAGCGGAGCGGCAGGTACCGGCCGAAGGTCGTGACGCGGGCGCCGCGGCGCATTCCGGACGACCGGTTTGACGCGTTGTTCGCGCAGCTGGGTTCGCATCGTGACCGGGCGCTGGTCGCATTCTGGGTCTCGACCGGAGCGCGTGCCTCGGAGCTGCTAGGTGCCGCGGTCGCCGACGCCGACCCGGGACAGCAGCTGATCACCGTGATGCGCAAGGGCACCCGGGTGCTGCAGCCGTTGCCGGCCGCACCGGACGCGTTCGTGTGGCTGCGGCTTTATCAGGCGCAGCTGTCCGAGCTGGTCCCCGCCGGCCGGGACGAGCCGTTGTGGCGGACGCTGCGGCGCCCGTTCCGGGCGCTGAGCTATGACGCGGCCCGGGCGATGTTCACCCGGGCCAATGCCGCGCTGGGGTCGAACTGGTCCCTGCACGATCTTCGCCACACAGCGGCGTATCGGATGGCCCGGGATCCGGAGATGCCGCTGACCGATGTGCAATGGGTGCTGGGCCACGCGCACCTGTCAACCACGCAGCGTTACCTGAATCCGGTGGCCAAGGACGTGATCGCCGGAGTGCTCGCCTTCCACGCCCGCCGGCGCGACGGCGGCCCGGCTGCACCGCCGGCACCGGGATACCGGGCCGAGAGCCTGCAGATCCTGTTCGGCGAGAGCACATCGTGACCGTCAGCAGCAGCCAGCAGGTGATCACGACGCCGGCCACCGCGGCTGCGTCGCCGGCAGCCGGGCTGAAGACGACCGGGGCACAGCTGCTGGCCGCGTTCCCGCCCCGACCGGTCGCGTCGTCGTGGCCGGCGACGCAGGCGAGCCGGGCCGCGGTGCTGACCCGCGTCCTCGCCACGCCGTTCACGCTGGATAACCCGGCCAGCCAGCAGACCCGCCGGCTGGGGGTACTGACGGTGCTGACCTGGCTGCATACTCACCCCGGTGACAGCTGGCAGCAACGATGGCAGGCCAGCGGTGCCGAGGCCCAGGCCGACTGGCGGGATCTGATCACTAACGCGACGGCTGGACGACCGCGGGCCAGAACGGCCACCGGGACACAGCTGCCGCACCTGAGCCCGGGGCTGCTGGTGCTGATCTGCGCTGACGTGATCCGGCCCAGCCTCAGCTGGATGCTGCGCTTCGCGCCGGCACGGCGTGGCCTGGCCGCCGAGATGGCCCGCACCCGCGACAGCGCGGCGTTCGCCTTGCTCGCCGGGTTGTGCACGCAGGGCCGGGTCGGACTGCAGAGCGGGCAGCAGGCCCTGACCCGGGTCGCGGTCATCCTGGCCGCCAAGGGCGGGGCGGCTGCCGCGGTCCAGGTCGGTGACTGCGTTGAACTCCTGCAGGTCACCGCCGGCATGCGTGCCACGTCCGAGGTGCATGCCCACAGCCCGCTGTTCTACCAGCTGCTGCGCAGCCTTGGCCGCATGGGCGAGGACGCGCCCGCCGCGATGGAGATGTTCTCCGGCCGCGGGCAGCCCACCTGTGAGCAGCTGATCGACCGTTACAAGATCGCCTGCCGCCCGGTTCGTGACGTGCTGGTCGACTACCTGCGCGAACGCCAGCCGTCGGTGGACTTCTCCTCGCTGCAGCGCTTCGCCTACCTGCTCGGGAAGCTGTTCTGGGCCGACCTGGAGGCCCACCATCCCGGCATCGGCTCCCTCAAGCTTCCCCGCGACGTGGCCGCCGCATGGAAGCAGAGAGTGATGACCCGCACCCGCACGACAACCTCCCCCGGCGGCGAGCAGATCCGGCTGACCTCGACGCGGCTGGACGGGCGCAGCGTGCTGTCGGCGGTGCGTGCCTTCTATCTCGACATCGCCGAATGGGCCGACGATGACCCGGCCCGGTGGGGCGCGTGGGCAGTGCGCTGCCCCGTCAGCGCCAGCGACGTCTCCCACAAGAAAGACCGGTCACGGCGCAAGTCCCGGATGGACCAGCGCACCCGCGAACGGCTCCCCCTGCTGCCGACGCTGGTCTCCTGGGTGGAGGCCGGACGGGCCCGCACCGCCGAGATGCTCGCTGCAGCCGAACGCACCGAGCCCGGCGGGCTGTTCACCGCCGCAGGCCAGACGCTGCGCCGTCCTGTCATGAAAACCGAAACCACCGGCCGCGTCTGGGCCGAGCACCCGGACAGCGGACGACGCCGCGATCTCAGCTTCGACGAGCACCGCGGGTTCTGGACCTGGGCGATGGTCGAGGTGCTGCGCCACACCGGGATCCGGATCGAGGAACTGACCGAACTGTCGCACCACAGCCTGATCCAGTACCGGCTGCCGGACACCGGGCAGCTGATCCCGCTGCTGCAGATCACCCCTTCCAAGACCGACGCCGAACGGCTGCTGGTCATCGCGCCTGAACTCGCCGACGTGCTGTCAGCCATCGTCACCCGGATCCGCTGCGGACAGCCCCACGTGCCACTCGTGGTGTCCTACGACAAGAACGAACGCATCTACAACCCGCCCATGCCGCTGCTGTTCCAATGGCGCCGGCGACTGGAGAACCGCCCAGTCACCGAGACCTCGCTGCGCACCTATCTCGACCACGCGCTGACCGCCCTCGGCATCAAAGACGCCGGCGGCCGCCCGATGCGCTACACCTTCCACGACTTCCGCAGGCTGTTCATCACCGACGCAATCATGCACGGCATGCCGCCGCACATCGCCCAGCTCGTCGCCGGGCACCGCGACATCAACACCACGATGGGCTACAAGGCCGTCTACCCCGAAGAGGTGATCAACGGACACCGGGCATTCATCGCCCGCCGCCGCGCGCTGCGCCCCAGCGAGGAATACCGCACCCCGACCGACGACGAATGGGCCGAGTTCACCGGCCACTTCGAACACCGCAAGGTCTCCGTCGGCGACTGCGGCCGCTCCTACGACACGCCTTGCATCCACGAACACAGCTGCCTGCGCTGCCCGCTCCTGCGGCCAGACCCAACCGCCCGCCACCGCCTGATCCAGATCCGCGACAACCTCATCGCCCGCATCGCCGAAGCCGAATCCCGCCGCTGGCTCGGAGAAGCCGAAGGACTAAAGGTCAGCCTCGCCGGCGCCCGCGCCAAACTCGCCCAGATGGACCAGATCGTCGCGCGCCGCAACCAGGCCATCCAGCTCAGCATCCCAGCCTTCAGCGAAACCGCCGGCCGCGCCAGCACCAGCCCGCTCGCCGGAACCACCCCTGACCTCACCGAACAAACCGCGCCCCACCCCAATTCCAAGATCATTTCCTAGTTCGGAGAAGACAAGCTCGACGCGGTCTGGCTGTGCAAGGTCGCCGAGCGGCAGATGATCCGGCCCAGCTTCGTCCCGCCGCCGCAGATCCGGCGGCTGCGGGACGTGACCCGGTACCGGATCGACCTGGTGGGGGCGCGGGGCGCGGAGAAGAACCGGGCCGAGAAGCTGCTAGAGGACGGTGGCATCAAGCTGTCAGTGGTGGCGTCGGACATTTTCGGGTCTCCGGGCGGGCGATGATGGCCGCCCTCATCGCCGGGGAGCGCGACCCCGGTGGCGCTGGCCCAACTGGCCCGGACCCGGATGCGGACCCGGATCCCGGCGCTGCAGGAGGCGTTCACCGGGCGCTTCACCGAGCACCACGCGTTCCTGCTGGGCAAGATGCTCGCCCGCGTCGACGCGATCGACGCCGGCATCGCCGAGCTGGACGCCAGGATCCAGGAGATGATCGTCCCTTTCACCGCAGCGGCGGAACGGCTGGATGAGATCCCCGGCATCGGCCCGGTGGCCGCCGCGATCATCATCGCTGAGATCGGCACCGACATGACCCGGTTCCCCACCGCCGGGCACCTGGCTTCCTGGGCGAAGCTCGCACCCGGGGTGAAGGAGTCCGCCGGGAAGAAGAAAGGCAGCGGCTCGACCGGGCCCGGCAACCGCTACCTGGCCCGGGTCCTCGGCGAGGCCGCCACCGGAGCAGCCCGGACCGACACCTTCCTCGGCGAGCGCTACCGGCGGATCGCCCGCCGCCGCGGCACCAGCAAAGCCACCGTCGCCGTGGGACGGTCCATCCTCGTGATCATCTGGCATCTGCTGTCTGACCCTGACGCGCTTGTTCCTGAATCCGGCCACGGGCAAGCAGATCGAGGCCAGCAACTTTGTCATCAGCGTGCATCAGGGCGTGCTGACCGCGGAAGCGGACGGCAACCCGAAGATCCGGGTGCCGCTGTTCCAGCTGAGCCTTGACCCACGCCACGATTCGCGCGGGACGGCACTACGCGCGGATCAGCGGGATCGTCGTCACCCTCACCGGAACCGCAGCCAGCGCCCTGGACACCACCTTCGGCACCACCCTGTTCACGCCGGGCCTGGGAATCGGCACCGCCAGCACGCTCCTGCAGTTCTGATCAGACGGCGGCCGTCGCGCCGTCAGCAGCACCAACCCTGGCACCCGGTCTGGTGAGTTGGCATTATATAAGTGCGGTGACCTGCCACCAGCTCAGCCTCGCTTCGCCCGCCTGCGGCGGAGCCGGACGGGCCGCGAAAATCATCAGGACTATGTGAGGGGGCCTCACCAAGGCGGCGCGAGGCTGGTACCGCAGGCGAGAGAGCGGAGGATGGTAGCGTGCGGTTCGTCTTTGCGCCTCCGGCCGACCATGCCGCCGGGCTGCTGACCCTGCCGTGGACCCAGCCGCTGGCGGACTGGCGGGACAAGCGGCTGGTCGAGGTCAGGCAGCAGGGCATCGCGCGGCATGTGGTCCGCTTCGTCTACGACGCCGGCACGCTGTACGCGCTGAAGGAGCTGAGCGAGCGGCTGGCCCAGCGGGAGTACCGGCTGCTGCGGGCCATGGCCGACCTGAACATCCCCGCCGTGGAAGCGGTCGGGATCGCAGTCGACCGCGGCGGGGCGGACTCCGGGCCGCCCGACGATGCCATTCTGGTCACCAAGTTCCTCAGGTACGCGACCACGTACCGGGCCGTTTTCTCTCACCCGTTGGGCGTTCAGCCCCTCGACGGGCTGCTCGACGCGCTGGTGGAACTGCTGGTCCGGCTGCATCTGTCCGGGTTCTTCTGGGGCGACGGCTCGCTGTCCAACACGCTGTTCCGGCATGACGCGGGCACGCTGGAGGCCTACCTGGTCGACGCGGAGACCAGCGAGCAGCATCCGGCGCTGACCGCGGGGCAGCGCCGCTACGACGTGGAGCTGGCGCTCGAGCGGGTGTTCGGCGAGCTGCTTGACCTGCAAGCCGGCGAGCTGCTCCCGGCCGACCTCGACCCGGCCGAGATCGCCGAGGACCTACGCCGGCGGTACGAGTCGTTGTGGCAGGAGCTGACCCGCGAGGAAGTCCTGCACCCGGACAAGCAGCAGTCCGAGATCGCCGAGCGGCTTCACCGGCTGAATGAGCTTGGCTTCGACGTCGCAGAGGTCGAACTGATCCCCACCGGGGAGGGGAACAAGCTGCGGCTGCGGACCCGGGTCGCGGAGTCCGGGCACAACACCCGGCAGCTCTTCCTGCGGACCGGGATCGACGCCGCCGAGAACCAGGCGCGCCAGGCTGCTCAACGACATAGCCGGGTACCGCACCTGGCTGGAGCAGAAGCAGGGCCACCCGGTCTCCGAGGCCGTGGCGGCCAGCCGGTGGCTGGAGGAGGTCTACAACCCGGTGATCGCCGCGGTCCCGGAGGATCTCCGGGACCGGCTGCAGCCGGCCGAGATCTTCTCCGAGGTGCTGGAACACCGCTGGTACATGTCCGAGACCGCGGGCCGGGACGTCGGCATCATGGCCGCCGCCCGGGACTACATCAAGCACGTGCTGCCAGCAGTGCCGCCACCACTAGACGAGGAGACCGTCGCGCAGGCGAAATGACGCCGCCACGGTCGGGCGGTCGGAGCAAATCACGAAAGCCACATGACGCCCAATCACCAAGCCCTATGTCAGGCTCGAAGTCGCCAGCTCGACCAGCAGCACGATCGGCGCCAAGGCGATCCCAGGCCAGGCCAGGACGAAGTGGGGCCCCGGCGTAGCCGCCACCTGCGCCCACCGCACCACCTCGCCGCTGGTCAGGGCGTCCCTCCCTGCTGTTCGAGCACGCGGGTCACGATGGTCAGGTCCTGTTCGCCCAGACCTTGGCCGACGGCCTGCTGCCATTCGTCAGCCAGGCAGGCAAGGACGGCGAACCGGTCGCCGCCGGCCGCCTCGAGGGCAAGGTGCACGTCCTTGAGCGCGAGCGACAGCGCGAACTGGGCCGAGAACTCGCCGTCGGCGATACGCCGCAGCTTGGCTTCCTGCCAGGCGGACACGAGCGGGCCACCGCCAAGCGCATCCACCACCGTCTCGGTCTCAAGACCCAGCCGGCCAGCCAGAGCCACAGACGCGGCAACCGCTTCGGCCGCGAACGCCAGCCAGGTGTTGTTCACCAGCTTCAGCCGCGTTCCGGCCCCGGCCTCGCCGACCCAGATCGTACGCTGGCCGAGCGCGTCGAACAGCGGAGTCACACGCGCACGCGCCCCGCCGGGACCTGACGCGAAGATCGTCAGCTGGCCGCGTTCGGCCGGATCCTTGCTTCCCGACACCGGCGCGTCCAGGAGCATCACGTCCGGACGCTGGGCATTGGCCAAGGCCGTGACGCGGTCGGTCCCCGCCACGCCGATGGTGCTCATCTGCGCCCAGACCGCGCCCGGCGCCAGCGCAGCGAGCATCCCCTGGTCCCGGGCGATCGAAAGAACGGCATCGGCGTCGGTCACCATCGTGACCACGGTCGCGGCTCGCCGCGCCGCGGCGGCCGCGGACCCGGCGACCTCAGCGCCGAGCTCAGCCAGGTCCCGGGTCGCCTCCGCCGTACGGTCCCAGACGACCGTCGGGATGCCAGCACGCAAAGCACTGGCGGCCATCCCGTGGCCCATCGATCCAATGCCGAGCACCGCAACCCGCTCGTGGGTCCGTGCCATCGCTCTCTCCCTTGCCAGGTGATTGCCGGGGTGACGAGTCCGGCCAGCATCACGCCAACCGGCCCCCATGCGTACCCTAGGCGGCCGGGGCGGATGAAAACGAGGTCATAGCGGCCGGCTTCATCCGGCCACCGCGGGGACCATGTGCGAAGAGCAGCACAGCGAAGAACCGGCCAACCGGGATGCGTGGCCTTCCGGCGCCCGGAAGGCCGGACAAAACGGGCGCGGATTGGCAAAGCGAGCGGTTATACGCAGCGCTAGTTTCGCTCGGACGCTGTCCGCTATTTGTCCGTAATCACTGCTATGCGTCGACCCACGGTGACACGTGCTGATACACGCCGGACAAGAAGGAAACGGCCCGCCGGGCCGCGTTTCCGCAGCTAGCGGGCCGTTTTCGCAGGTGGTGGCAGGTGTTGGGTTCGAACCAACGTAGGCTGAGCCGACGGTTTTACAGACCGCTCCCTTTGGCCACTCGGGCAACCTGCCGTATACCGCCCGCGCCGGGCGGCATCGCAAGGATAGCCCAAGACGCGCGCATGGCGGTTACCCGACTGACGTGATCGGAGTTTGCCCGGCCGTCAGGCGCACCGCTGGCGCGTTCCGCGTGACGGACCCGGCCGGCGCGTCTAGCCTGGGAGTCGTGGCATCGCAAGATTCTTCCTTTGACATCGTGTCCAAGCTCGACCGCCAGGAGGTCGACAACGCGCTGAACCAGGCGGCCAAGGAGATCGGCACGCGGTTCGACTTCCGCGGCGTCGGCGCGTCCATCACCTGGTCCGGCGAGCATGCCGTAGACATCCGGGCCAACACCGAGGAACGCGCCAACGCCGTCCTTGACGTGTTCCAGGACAAGCTGGTCAAGCGCGGCGTATCGCTCAAGACGCTGGACCCGGCTGATCCGAAGCCGTCGGGCCGCGAGTACCGGATGGCCGTGGCCCTCAAGGAGGGCATCAGCCAGGACGACGCCAGGAAGCTGTCGAAGATCATCAGGGACGAGGGTCCGAAGGGCGTCCGGGCTCAGATCCAGGGCGAGGAGCTTCGCGTCTCGGCGAAGAAGAAGGATGACCTGCAGGTGGTCATCGCGCTGCTGAAGGGCAAGGAATTCGACTTCGCCCTCCAGTTCGTCAACTACCGGTGAATAGGCCCGCGCGAATTTATTGGCCAGCGTCTTTACTGGACAGCGCCTTGGTCAGGGCCCACACAGATCTTCGTGGGGGAATGGCTCAGGTGTCTGTCGTTGCGCTATGGCCCGGGCCCGGCAGAGCCGCACGCATCAGGTTGTGAGTCAGCTGGCCCGCTTCGGCTACCCGGGTTCCGCGGTGCCTTCCTGGATTCGCGGCGGGACCGCGGCCGGGACCCGTTCCCGGCGGCGCATGGTGGCGGCGGCGTCGGAGTCCCTGATGGTCAGCGCGATCAGGGCGGCGATGCCGCTCAGCGAGGCGGCGGTCAGGAGGGCGTGGTGGAACGCCGGGACCAGCGCGGCGCCGGTGGCGCCGGCCGGGACGGAGGCGGCGACGACGGTGACCAGCAGGGCCACGCCGAAGCCCCCCGCGACCTGGGTCTGGGTCTGGAACAGCGCGGACGCCCGGCCCGTGTCGGCTGAGGAGATGGTGGCGAACGACGAGGTCTGGAACGCGATGACGGCAAAGCCGCTGGTGAACCCGCTGGCGAAGGTCAGCACCCGGATCACCCAGATGCTGGTGTCCAGCCCCACCGTCAGCCCGATCAGCGACCAGACGATGACGATGCCGCACAGGCCGCCCACCGCCAGCCGCCGCGGCCCGATACGAGGGTAAATGCGCGCCGCGATCTGGGCGCTGATCAAGACCCCGACGGCACCCGGGAACGTGGTCAGCCCGGAACTCAGCGCCGAGGCCCCGCGGGCCTGCTGCAGGAACTCCGGCATGATGAACAGGTAACCGCTGTAGGCGGCGTTGTGGCACAGCGCGATCAAGCTGGTCGTGCGGAAGATCCGGTTGCGCAGCAGCCGCAGGTTCAGCATCGGCTCCTTCAAGCGCAACTCGACCACCACCATCACGGCCAGCGCGGCCAGGCCGACCGTACCGGTGCCGACGATGACCGGGCTGCCCCAGCCTCGCTGCGGGGCCTGGCTCAGCGCGTACAGGACCAGCGCCAGGCCGCCGCCGGCCAGCAGGAAGCCAGCCATGTCCAGCCGGCCCGCGGCCGGCTCGCGGTGCTCGGCCAGGAACAGCAGCCCGATGATCAGCGCGATGGTGCCGAACGGCACGTTGACGAAAAAGCACCACCGCCACGACAGGTACGTGGTCAGGACGCCGCCCAGCAGCGGACCGGCGGCCGGGCCCAGGCTCGTGCCCAGCAACACCATGCCCGTGGCGTGAGCACGGCGCTCCGGCGGGAAGGTGCGGAACAGCATGGCCTGCCCGACCGGGATGATCAGGCCGCCGCCGACGCCCTGGATGACCCGGAAGATGACCAGCAGGGGCAGCGAGCCGGATAGGCCGCACAGCGCCGAGGCCCCGGTGAACAGCGCCAGGGCGAGCAGGAAGATGCGCCGGGTGCCGAACCGGTCCCCGATCCACCCCGACAACGGGATCATCAAGGCCAGCGTGAGCACGTAACTCAGCGTCACCCACTGCGCGTCGGCCAGGGACGAGTGGAAATCCCGGGCCACCGAAGGCAGCGCGGTGTAGATGATCGTGTTGTCCACCACGGTCATGTACAGAGCGACCGTGTAGCACACCAGGACCACCAGCTCCTGGCTCGGCCGCCACCGGATCACATCAACCTCCCACGGCCCCGGTCCCGCCGTGTCCCAGCCGACGAGCATCGCAAGTAGCTTCTCATCGGGGCACCTGGGTTAGAAACCCCCGCCGCTGCTTCAGCGGTCATCCTGGGGCCAGGTCAGCGGCGGTAGCCAGCCAGGGCTTCCAGCCGGCGCAGGCGCTCGCCCGCGGGCGGGTGGGTCGCGAAGATCCGGGCGAAGCCCTCGCAGCGGAACGGGCTGGCCAGCATGAGATGGCCGACCGAGATCACCCGCGGGTCAGGGGCCAGCGCCAGCTCCGCCGTGCCGGCCTCGATTTTCCGCAGCGCGCGGGCCAGGGCGACCGGGTCGCCGGCCAGCAGGGCACCGGCCGCGTCGGCCCGGTACTCGCGTGCCCTGGTCACCGACAGCCGTATCACCAGCGCCGCGACGGGCCCGAGCAGCAGCATCGCCGCCCCTTCGGTCCGGAACCGGGCCAGGGCGGCCGGGAACGTGATGACGGTGGCCAGCGCCGCCGAGAACGTGGCGGGCAGGATGTCCCGGCCGGAGATGTGCGCGAGCTCGTGGCCGAGTACCCCGCGCAGCTCGGCCTGATCGAGCGAGGCCAGCAGTCCCCTGGTGCAGCAGATCGCGGCGCCGCGGGCGTTGCGGCCGGCGGTGAACGAGTTCGGCTGCTCGGCCGGTGACAGGTAAAGACGTGGCACCGGGAGACGGCCGGCCTTGCTCAGCTCCCGCACCAGGCGGTAGAGCTCGGGGTGCTCGACCTCGCTCACCGGCCGGGCCGCTATCGCCGACAGGGCCAGCCGGTCGCCGTAGGCCCCGGCGCCCGCCAGCAGCACGGCGGTGGCCGCCACCCCGGCCACCGCGCCGGTGCCACCGCCGGCCGCGGCGCCGATCGCGGCGCCGATGGCGATCAGCGGGATCGCGGACGCCGTGAGCCTGACCGCCGCGCCGGTCAATGCCGCCGCCCGCAGCCGGTCACCGCGCACAGCTATGCACCTCCCGGGGTCCCGCGTTCGGCCCGCCGCCGAAGGGCCGGGTCTGGCCGGTCGGCCGCCTGAGTCCCGGCCGCTTGAACAGGCATGTCAGGCACGACCGGGCCGCGAGCGCGGAACGGAATCTGTCACAACCTACATGCGCTCCGTCAAAGCGCGGCAAACCGGGAATAGCATCGGGTACATGTACGTTTGTGCTCGCCCTCTCGCGGCGTAAGATCTGAAGCAGCCTAACTCAAACCCCCGCTGTGGGGTGATGCTGCCAGAGGGTCCGGCTGGGGCACGGCCGAGGAGGTCCTGGAGTGGTGGACAAGCAGGTCCAGCAGCTCGATCACGTCATCATCAGGTTCGCCGGCGATTCCGGCGACGGGATGCAGCTCACCGGGGACAGGTTCACCCAGGAGACCGCGGTCTTCGGGAATGACCTATCGACGCTGCCGAATTTCCCGGCCGAAATCCGCGCTCCGGCCGGCACGCTGCCCGGGGTATCGAGTTTCCAGCTCCATTTCGCCGATCATGACATTCTCACGCCCGGCGACGAGCCGGACGTACTCGTCGCGATGAACCCGGCCGCCCTCAAGGCCAACCTCAGCGATCTGCCCCGCGGCGCCGACCTGATCGTCAACACCGACGAGTTCACCAAGCGCAACCTCGCCCGGGTCGGCTACGGCGTCAGCCCGCTCGAGGACGGCTCGCTGGAGCAGTACCACCTGCACGCCGTGCCGATCACCTCGCTGACGGTCAAGGCCCTGGAAGAGTACGACCTCACCAGGAGAGACGCCGAACGGTCCAAGAACATGTTCGCGCTCGGCATGCTGTCCTGGCTGTACGACCGGCCCGCCGAGGGCACGTTCGCCTTCCTCAAGGCCAGGTTCGGCAACCGGCCGGAGATCATGGCCGCAAACGTGGCCGCCTTCCAGGCGGGCTGGAACTTCGGCGAGACGACCGAGGCCTTCCCGTCCCGGTACCAGGTCAAGCCGGCCCGGCTGGCCCCCGGGACGTACCGCAACATCACCGGGAGCATCGCGCTGGCCTACGGGCTCATCGCCGCGTCGCAGCTGGCCCGGCTGCCGCTGTTCTTCGGCTCCTACCCCATCACGCCGGCCTCGGAGATCCTGCACGAGCTGGCCCGGCACAAGCGCTTCGGGGTCCGCACGTTCCAGGCCGAGGACGAGATCGGGGCCAGCGGCGCGGCCCTGGGCGCGTCCTTCGGCGGCTCGCTGGGCGTGACCGCCACCTCCGGGCCCGGCATGCTGCTGAAGGCCGAGACCATCGGCCTGGCCGTGTCGGTCGAGCTGCCCCTGATCATCTGTGACATCCAGCGGGCCGGCCCGTCCACCGGGATGCCGACCAAGACCGAGCAGGCCGACCTGCTGCAGGCGATGTTCGGCCGCAACGGCGAGTCGCCCGTGCCCATCGTCGCCGCGGCCGGCCCGGCCGACTGCTTCCACGCGGCCATCGAGGCGGCCCGGATCGCGGTGAAGTACCGCACCCCGGTGTTCCTGCTGTCGGACACCTACCTGGCCAACGGCTCCGAGCCGTGGCGGATCCCGGCGGTGGCCAGCCTCCCCGACCTGAGCCAGGAGTTCGCGTTCGCCGCCGCGGGCGACCTCGGCAGCGAAGGGTTCGAGCCGTTCCGGCGGGACCCGGCGACCCTGGCCCGGCCGTGGGCGGTGCCCGGCACCGCCGGCCTGGAACACCGCATCGGCGGCATCGAGAAGGCCGACGTCACCGGGGAGATCTCCTACGATCCGGACAACCACGACCGCATGGTCCGGCTGCGGCAGGCCAAGGTCGACGGCATCTCGGCCGATATCCCGCTGGTCGAGGTCGACGACCCGGACGGCGACGCCCGGGTCCTGGTCCTCGGCTGGGGGTCGACCTTCGGCACCATCGGCGCGGCCGTCCGCCGGATCCGCAGCGCCGGCCAGCCGGTGGCCCAGGCCCACCTGCGCCACCTCAACCCGTTCCCGCCGAACCTGGGCGACGTGCTCCGCCGGTACGACAAGGTGCTCGTGCCGGAAATCAACCTCGGCCAGCTCACCCTGCTGCTGCGCGCGCGCTACCTGGTCGACGTGATCTCCTACAACCGGGTCAGCGGCATGCCGTTCCAGATAGCCGAACTGACCGGCGTCATCGAGGATGTGATCAGCCATGCCTGAGGCCAACGGACACGAGGGCCATCGGTACGCCTCACTGACCCTGGTGCCCAGGGCCACGGACCGTTCGGCAGCCAAGGATTTTAAGTCTGACCAGGAGGTACGGTGGTGCCCGGGCTGCGGGGATTACGCCATCCTGGCCGCCTTCCAGGCCTTCCTGCCCGAGCTTGACGTGCCGCGAGAGAACGTGGTCGTCATCTCCGGCATCGGGTGCTCGTCCCGGCTGCCGTACTACGTGGACACCTACGGGATGCACTCGATCCACGGCCGTGCGCCGGCCATCGCCACCGGCCTGGCGGCGTCCCGGCCCGACCTGTCGGTCTGGGTCATCACCGGTGACGGGGACGGCCTGTCGATCGGCGGCAACCACCTGATCCACGCGCTGCGCCGCAACGTCAACATCAAGATCCTCCTGTTCAACAACAGGATCTACGGGCTGACCAAGGGCCAGTACTCGCCGACCTCCGAGCAGGGCAAGGTGACCAAGTCGACCCCGTTCGGGTCGCTGGACCACCCGTTCAACCCGGTGTCGCTGGCGCTCGGCGCCGACGCGAGCTTCGTCGCGCGCACGATCGATTCCGACCGCAGGCACCTGACCTCGGTGCTGCGCGCCGCCGCGGACCATGACGGCGCCGCCTTCATCGAGATCTACCAGAACTGCCCCATCTACAACGACGACGCGTTCACGCCGCTGAAGGAGTCGGCCGGGGGCGGCGAGCGGCTGATCCGGCTGGAGCACGGCGCACCGGTCCGGCTCGGGCCCGGGGGCTCGCAGGGGCTGCGGTTCGGCCGGCTCGGCGAGCTCGAGGCGGTCGACGTGGCCGACGCCGACCCGGACACGCTGATCACGCACGACGCGCACCGCGCCGACCCGTCCTATGCGTTCGCGCTGTCCAGGCTGGACACGGCGGATTTCCGGCATACCCCGATCGGGGTGTTCCGCCAGGCCGAGCAGCCGACCTATGACCGGCTGATGGCCGAGCAGATCGCCGCGGCCCAGGACCGCGGCGGCCCCGGCGACCTGGGCGCGCTGCTGGCCGGCAACGACACCTGGAACGTCAACTAAGCCTTGAGGGCGGGCTCAGCCGGTCCGCTTGTCCACGAAGTCGCACAGCCCGAGGAACGCCGCCCGGGCCGGCCCGGCGGGCAGCGCCATGATCTCGTTCCTGGCCCCCTGCGTCCAGCTCAGCACCTGCGCACGGGCCTCGGCCAGGGCGGGGTGGCCGCGCAGCAGGGCCAGCGCCTCGGTCAGCAGGGCATCGTCGCTCAGGTCAGCGTCGGTGAGCAGCCACGGCAGCCGCTGGCCGGCCTCGGCTGAGCGCAGCGCATACAGCACCGGGAGGGTCCGCACGCCCTGGCGCAGGTCGGTACCGGGACTCTTGCCCGACTGCTCCGGGTCGCTGGCGATGTCGATCACGTCGTCGGACAGCTGCCAGGCCACGCCGATCTGCTCGCAGGCCGCCGCGATCCGGTCCGCCACCTCGGTGGGAGCACCGGAGAACAGCGCCCCGAACTGCCCCGACGTCGCGATCAGCGAACCGGTCTTCTCCGTGATCACGTGCATGTAGTGGTCCACCAGGTCCTGGCCGGGACGCGGGCCGATGGTCTCGGCCAGCTGCCCGGCGACCAGCCGGTTGAACGTCTCCGCCTGGAGCCTGACCGCCTCGGGGCCCAGGCGGGCCAGAATGCGGGAGGCCTGCGCGAACAGGAAATCGCCGGTCAAGATGGCGACCGAGTTGCTCCACCGGGAGTTGACCGAGGGCAGGCCGCGGCGCACATCCGCCTCGTCCATGACATCGTCGTGGAACAAGGTGGCCAGGTGGGTCAGCTCGATGGCCACCGCCGCCTCGATGACCCGGGGATCTCGCGGGTCGCCGAACTGAGCGGCCAGCAGCACCAGCAGCGCGCGGAACCGCTTGCCGCCCGCCACGATGGAATGCCGGGCCGCCTCGGTGAACAGCTCCTCATCGGGATGGGCCGTTTCCAGCAGCGACGCCTCGACCCGGGCCAGATCGTCAAGGATCTCCGCCTCCAGGGCGGGGTCCGCGAAATCTACCGGAACTGCTGTGATCACATGCTCTCCAGCTCATCGGCACGCATGAACGCCTCGAATTTCCGAGTATGCCCGCTCCGGGCCCCGCCCAACCAGTGCCGTCACGCTCATCATGACCAGCAATCAGCTCACGAACAGCTGATTCGCGGCATGATTAGCCAGGTTCAGCAGAGGTTCCGGGACGATGCCGAACACGATGGTCGCCGCGACGCCGAGCCCTACGGCGACGCCGGTGAATACGTTCGGTACCACCACCACGGGCCCGTCGGGTACCGGGTCGCTGAAGAACATCAGCACGATGACGCGGACATAGAAGAACGCGGCGATCGAGCTGGCCAGCACGCCGACGATCACCAGCGCCGTCTCGCCGCTGCCGATCGCGGCCTGGAAAATGGCGAACTTCCCGGTGAATCCGCTGGTCAGCGGGATACCTGCGAAGGCAAGCAGGAACAGCGCGAAGATGCCCGCCACGATCGGCGAGCGCCGGCCCAGGCCAGCCCAGCGGGACAGGTGCACGGCCTCACCGCCCGGATCCCGCACCAGGGTGATCACGGCAAACGCGCCCACCGTGGTCAGCCCGTAGGTGGCCAGGTAGAACAGGGCGCTGGACAGGCCCGCGGCACTGACCGCGATGACCGCGGTCAGCACGAACCCGGCGTGCGCGATGGAGGAGTAGGCCAGCAGCCGCTTCACATCGGTCTGCGTGATGGCGATGACCGCGCCCGCGACCATGGTCAGGACGGCGATCACCCACAGCGCCGGGCGCCAGGACCAGGCCAGGTTGCCGAACGCGACGTAGAAGACGCGCAGCAGCGCGCCGAAGGCCGATACCACCACGCACGACGCCATCAGCGCGGTGATCGGGGTCGGCGCGCCCTGGTAGACATCCGGCTTCCAGCTGTGGAACGGGACCGCCCCGATCTTGAACAGCAGCCCCAGCCCGGTCAGCGCGATCCCGGCGTACAGGAGGGTGTCGTTGGCGGTGTTGCTGGCCGCCTCGGACGCGATGGCGGCCAGCGAGACCGAGCCGGTGAAGCCGTACAGCATGGCGATGCCGAACAGGAAGAAGGCCGAGGAGAAGGCGCCGAGCAGGAAGTACTTCATGGCCGCCTCGTGTGACAGCAGGCGGCGGCGCCGGGCCAGGCCGCACAGCAGGTACAGCGGCAGCGACAGCACCTCGAGCGCGACGAACATGGTGAGCAGGTCGTTGGAGGCGGGGAACAGCAGCATCCCGCCCACCGCGAACAGGGTCAGCGGGAAGATCTCGGTGTGCGTCATCCCGGCGGCCAGGCCCTCGCGTTCCTCCGGGCTGCCGGGCGGCGCGGCCGCCTGCGCGGCGAACGGGCTGTCGCTGGGGTCGGCGATGAGCAGCACGCTGACGAAGGCGAGGACCAGGATCGTGCCCTGGATGAACAGGGTGGGCCGGTCCACCGCGACGGCGCCCGCCGCGGCGCCGTGCCCGGGGCTGCCGTTATCGAAGATCGAGCTGGACGCGATCACGATGGTCAGGATGAACGCGGCGGTCAGGGCGCCCAGCGCGAGCACCAGGTGGACGGCACGGCGCAGCGGGCGGGGGGTGAAGGCCTCGACCAGGACGCCGACCACCGCCGCGCCGAAGACCACCAGCATCGGCGCGAGCTGGCTGTACTCGATGCTCGGCGGCGCGATCGTGCCGGTCGAGGCGGCGAGGACCCCGGTCACGGTGCCAGTCCCTTCTGCACGGCGGCGGTATAGACCGCGTCGGTATGGGCCGCGGTCGTGGTGATGGCGGGCGCTTGATGCGGAGGCACCGGATCGGCCTTGCCGACCTGCGCCATCGTGACCTGCACCGCGGGGTTGATGATGTCGAGCACCGGCTTGGGGTAGACCCCGACGAATATGATCAGCCCGATCAGCGGCCCGACGGCCAGGATCTCCCGGAACCTCAGGTCGGTGAAGCCCTTCACCTGGTCGCGGACGGGGCCGTTCATCGTCCGCTGGTACATCCACAGGATGTACACCGCGGCCAGGATGATGTTCACCGTGGCGAACACCGCGGCCACCTTGTACCTGGTGAAGGTCCCGAGCAGGACGAGGAACTCGCTGACGAAGCTGGACAGCCCCGGCAGCGAGAGCCCGGCCAGGCCGGCCACCAGGAACAGCCCGGCCAGCAGCGGCGCGACGGACTGCACGCCGCCGAAGTCCGCGATCCGGTCCGACCCGCGCCTGATGATCATGAACCCGACCAGGACGAACAGCGCGCCGGTGATGAACGCGTGGTTGACCATGTACAGCGTCGCGCCGGACACCCCCTGGCTGGTCATCGCGAAGATGCCGAGGGTGATGAGCCCGAAGTGGGAGATGGAGACGTAACCCATCAGCCGCTTCAGGCCGGCCTGGCCGATGGCCACGATCGCGCCGTACAAGGTCCCGATCACCGCCAGCGTGATCACCAGCGGGGTGAACCACTTCGCGCCGGCCGGGAACAGCTCCCAGCAGTACCGCAGCATGCCGAACGTGCCGACCTTGTCCATCATGCCGAGCATCAGCACGGCCGTGCCGGGCTGCGCCGCGTCCGCCGCGTCGGGCAGCCAGGTGTGGAACGGCCACAGCGGCGCCTTGATCGCGAACGCGATGAAGAACCCCAGGAACAGCCACTTCTGCACGGTCGAGCTGAGCGTCACGTGCAGGAGCGTGCTGAACAGGAATGTGCCGTGGTGCCCGGTCGCCGCGCTGTTCGCGGAGTACACGTACAGCGCGATGACCGCGACCAGCATGAGCAGGCCGCCGAGCAGGCTGTACAGGAGGAACTTGACCGCCGCGTACTGCCGCTTGCCGACCCCGTAGCTGCCGATCATGAAGTACATCGGGACCAGCATGGCCTCGAAGAACACGTAGAACAGGAAGACGTCGGTGGCCGCGAAGACACCGATCATCATCGTCTCGAGCGTCAGCATCAGCGCGAAGTAGGCCTTGACGCTGTGCTTCGCGTCGTCGGCTTCGTTCCATGCGGCCAGGATCACCACCGGCATCAGCACCACGGACATGCCGATGAGCACCAGCGCGATGCCGTCGACGCCGAGCGCGTAGTGCACCCCGAAGGCCGGGATCCACGAGTAGACCTCGGTGAACTGGTAGTCCGGGCCGCCGATCTGGAACTTCACCGCGATGATGATGACCACGACGAGGGTGGCCACCGAGAAGGCCAGCGCGAGCGACTTGGCTAGCGTGTTGCGCGCCTTCCGGTCGGCCTCGGCGCTGTCGGCCGGCAGGCCGGGAATCAGCGAGATCACCAGGGCGCCGGCCAGCGGGAGAGCGCCCGCCACGGTCAGCCAGGGAAAGCCGTTCATCTAGAGCCTCACCGCCAGGAGCAAGGCGACCAGCACAGCGGCGCCGAAAAACATGGACAGCGCGTAGGAGCGCACGAACCCGGTCTGCCACCTGCGCCATCGCCCGGACGCCCCGCCCACCACCGCGGCCAGGCTGTTCACCAGGCCGTCCACGCCGCGGTTGTCGAAGTACACCGACAGCCTGGTCAGCCATTGCCCGGGGCGCATCAGGACGGACTCGTTGATCGTGTCGCCGTACAGGTCCTTGCGGGCCGCGACGACCAGGGGGTTGCCCCGCGGTGCCGTCTCCGGGACCGGGACCCGGCCGTAGATGACCCAGGCCAGGGCCACCCCGGCCAGCGCCAGGACCAGGGCCGTGATCCCGGCCGCGGTGACGAAGCCGTGCGAGACCGGCGGCACCCCGACGACCGGGGCGAGGAACTTCTGCAGCCGGTCGTTGATGATGAGGAACGCGCCCGCGCCGACCGAGCCGATGGCCAGCACCATCATCGGGACGGTCATCACCGGGGGCGATTCGTGCGGATGCGCCTCGGCCGCCCAGCGCCGCTTCCCCCACCAGGTCATGAACATCATCCGCGTCATGTAGAACGCGGTGAGGCCGGCGCCGATCAGCGCGCAGATGCCGAGGATCCAGCCGCCCGTGCCGTGCTCGGTGAAGTCCCCCTCGATGATGGGGTCCTTGGTGAAGAAGCCGGAGAACGGCGGGATGCCGATGATGGCCAGGTAGGCCAGGCCGAACGTCACGTACGTGGCCGGCAGGAAGCGGGCCAGCGCCCCGTAACTGCGCATGTCCTGCTCGTCGTCCATGCCGTGTATCACCGAGCCCGCCCCGAGGAACAGGCCCGCCTTGTAGAACCCGTGCGCGAGCAGGAGCGCGATCGCGAACACGTACCCCTCGGGCCCCAGTCCCGCGCCGAGGGTCATGTAGCCGATCTGGCTCATGGTGGAACCGGCCAGCGACTTCTTGATGTCGTCCTTGGCCGAGGCGATGATGCCGCCGAACAGCAGCGTGACCGTGCCGACCACGGCGATCCCGATGCGCGCGTCTTCGGACAGCGCGAGGATCGGGTTGGACCGGACCAGCAGGTAGACCCCGGCGGTGACCATGGTGGCCGCGTGGATCAGCGCCGACACGGGCGTCGGGCCCTCCATCGCGTCCAGCAGCCAGGACTGCAGCGGCACCTGCGCGGACTTACCGCACGCGCCCAGCAGCAGCAGGAACCCCAGGGCCGTGGCCACCCCGCTCCCGCCGGACGGAACCTGATGGAACACCCCGGTGAAGGACACGGAGCCGAACTCGGCGAACATCAAGAAGATGGCCACGGTGAGGCCGAAGTCGCCGACCCGGTTGACCACGAACGCCTTCTTCGCCGCCACCGCCGCCGAGTTCCGCTGCTGCCAGAACCCGATCAGCAGGTAGGAGGCGAGGCCGACGCCTTCCCATCCGACGTAGAGCACCAGGTAGTTGTCGGCCAGCACGAGCAGCAGCATGGCGGCGATGAAGAGGTTCAGGTAAGCGAAGAACCGCCGCCGCTCGGCGTCGTGCGCCATGTAGCCGACCGAGTAGATGATGATCAGCGACCCGACCCCGGTGATCAGCAGCACGAAGCAGATGGACAGCGGGTCGATCAGCAGCGACACATCGACCTGGAAGCGTCCCACCGGGATGTAGGTGTACAGGTGCTGGTCCTGCTCCCGGTTGGTGTCCCCGAGCAGGGCGAAGAACGCGATCACGCCGTAGACGAACGCGGCCACCGGCATCGCGACGCCGAGCAGGTGCCCCCACCGGTTGGTGCGCCGCCCGCCCAGGAGCAGCACCACGGCGCCGAACAGCGGGAAGACGAGCAGCAGCCACGACAGTTTTAGCGCACCGGTAGCCGCAACGGTGGTCACGTCGTAATCCCTTCAGCTCAGTATTTGAGCAGGCTGGCGTCGTCCACCGACGCGGATCTGCGGGCGCGGAAGATCGCCATCAGGATGGCCAGGCCGACCACGACCTCCGCCGCCGCTACTACCATGACGAAGAACGCGATGACCTGCCCATCCAGGTTGCCGTGCAGCCGCGCGAACGCGACGAAGGCCAGGTTGCACGCGTTCAGCATGAGTTCGATGCACATGAACACGACGATCGCGTTGCGCCGCACGAGCACGCCGACGCCGCCGATCACGAACAGGATCACGGACAGGGCCACGTAGTGCACCGGGCTCATGTGTCGGCCCTCCCGGACGGTGCCACGGGGTCGGGTTCCCGCTCGCCGCCTTCTGCCGTGATCTCGAGCGTCCTGCCCGGCGGGACGATCCGTGGTTCTTCGTCCGGGGCACGCGGCGACAGCACCGTGCTGACCGACGATTCGGCGGTGCTGCCGTCCGGCAGCAGGGCCGGGCGGTCCGCGGCGTCATGCAGCGCGTAGACGCCCGGCGAGGGGTCCGGCGCGAGCTGACCGCTGGCGACCCGGCGGGCGGCCATTTCGCGTTGCGTGAGCCGGGGCGTCGCGCGCTCGCGGTGCGCCAGCACCATCGCGCCGACCGCCGCGGTGATCAGCAGGGCGCCGGTGACCTCGAACGGGAACACGTAGGTGGTGAAGATCAGCGTCGCGATCCCGGTCAGGTTGTCGGTGCTGAACGACGCGCTCGGCGGCGCCGGGGCCGGCCCGATGGCCGCGTGCCCGATGCCGAGGGCCAGCAGCACCAGCAGGCCGATCGCGGCCAGGCCGGCGGCCAGCCGCTGGCCCTTGATGGTCTCCACGATCGAGTCCGCCGAGCTGATGCCGACGAGCATGAGCACGAACAGGAACAGCATGAGGACCGCGCCGGTGTACACGATGATCTGCACGAAGGCCAGGAACGGCGCGCCCAGCATGGCGTACATGGTGGCCAGGCACAGCATCACCACGGCCAGCATCAGCGCGCAGTGCACGGCCCGCCTGACCAGGATCATGGCCAGCGCGGCGGCGCACGAGACGACAGCCAGGATCCAGAAGACCGTCTCCACCGCCACCGAGTCGGTGTTGGTGCCCGCCGCCGCCAGCGCGTGGGTCATCGGTCTGCACCGTCCTGCCCGGCGTCCTCGTCCGCGTCTTCGTCGCGGACCTCCCGCGGCGCCCACGACAGCGAGGCATCCGGCGAGCTGGCGAATACCGCCGGGCCGGACGGCCCGCCCGGGCCGGCCATCCCGGGTGCGCGGGGCCCGGCCACCATGCCGGCCGCGCCGAGGCGGTAGTAGTCCTTCTCCGTGTCGCCGAGCCGCATGGGATGGGGCGGTGCCTCCGTGCCCGGCAGCAGGGGGACCAGGAGCTGCTCTTTGGTCCAGATCAGGTCTTCGCGGCTGTCGTCGGCGATCTCGTACTCGTTCGTCATGGTCAGCGCGCGCGTCGGGCACGCCTCGATGCACATGCCGCACAGGATGCAGCGCAGGTAGTTGATCTGGTACACGGCCCCGTAGCGCTCGCCGGGGGAATACCGTTCCGCGTCGGTGTTGTCCCGGCCCTCGACGTAGATGGCGTCAGCCGGGCAGGCCCACGCGCACAGCTCGCAGCCGATGCATTTCTCCAGCCCGTCCGGCCACCGGTTGAGCTGGTGGTGGCCGTGGAACCGCGGCGCGGTGGGCTTTTTCACCTCGGGATACTCGACGGTCTCGACCTTCTTGAACATCTCGTGGAAGGTGACCCCGAACCCCTTGATCGGGTTGAGGAAATCAAGCACCTGTGACCTCCTTCGTGGAGGTAGCGGTAGTCTGCGGGCCGTCCTGCACGCCGATGCCGTGATAGTGCGGCAGGTCCAGCGGCGGCACCGGGAACGCGGAGTCCCCGGGCTGCCCGGCGAGCGTATCGGGTAGGCGAGGCTCGGCGGAGCCCGGGGCCGCGCCGGCGGGCATGTTCCTGGCGGCTCGCTGCTGCGCGGCGTTGTCCCACGCCACCACCAACAAGATGAGCAGCAGGAATACGATGCCGGCCACGGCGTAGATGGCCGTGGAGTTGAAGTTCAGCTTCCAGGCCCGGATGACGGCGATGAACAGGATCCACACGATCGACAGCGGGATGAGGATCTTCCAGCCGATGGCCATGAGCTGGTCGTAGCGGACCCTCGGCAGGGTGCCGCGCAGCCAGACGTAGCAGAACAGCAGGATGAACACCTTGATCAGGAACCACAGCACGGGCCACCAGTTGCTGTTCGCGCCCGACCACAGCGAGATCGGCCACGGGGCCAGCCAGCCGCCCAGGAACAGCGTGGTGGCCAGCGCGGCGACCGTGGTCATGTTGATGTACTCGGCGAGGTAGAACATGGCGAACTTCATCGACGAATACTCGGTGTGATAGCCGGCGACCAGCTCGCCCTCGCCCTCGGGCAGGTCGAACGGCAGCCTGTTGGTCTCCCCGACCATGGTGACCAGGTAGATCACGAACGAGACCGGGAGTTCCCAGAAGAACCAGCCGTTCAGCTGGGCGGAGACGATCGAGGTGGTTTCCAGCGATCCCGCGTACAGGAACACGGCCACGAAGGCGAGCGCCATCGCGATCTCGTAGCTGATCACCTGCGCGGCCGAGCGCAGCGCGCCGAGCAGCGAGTACGGCGAGGAAGAGGCCCAGCCGGCCAGCACGATCCCGTAGACCCCGACCGAGCTCATGGCCAGGATCAGCAGCACGGCCACCGGCAGGTCAGCGAGCTGCAGCGGGGTCTGGTGGTGGAAGATCGACACCTCCGGGCCCCACGGGATGACGGCGAACCCGACGAAGGCGACCCCGGCTGAGATGAGCGGGGCGACGATGAACACCATCCGGTCCGCGGTGGTGGGGATGATGTCTTCCTTCAGCGGCAGCTTCAGCGCGTCGGCTATCGGCTGCAGCAGGCCGAAGGGACCGGCCCGGTTCGGGCCCGGGCGGTTCTGCATCCGGCCGATCACCCGGCGCTCGAACCAGATCATGAAGATCGTGGTGAGCAGCAGGAAGGCGAAGACGATCACGACCTTCAGCAGCACCAGCCACCAGATCTCCTGGTAGAAGTCGGCCAGCGTCGGGATGTTGCTGCCCGGGGCCGCGAGGACGTGCGGCGACGCCAGCTGGTGCGTCATTCCGGCCTCCTCAGCGTGACGGTGCTGCCGTGGCCCGCGCCGAGTTCCGCGCGGATGGTGGAGCGTTGCCCGGGCAGCCCGGTGGCGGGCACCCAGACCACCCGGTCCGCCATCGGCACCACGTCCACTGGGACGGTGACCGAGCCGCGGTCGGTGGCGATGGTCACCTTATCGCCATCGGCCACGCCGGCTTCGGCCGCGGTCGCCGCGGACATCCTCGCCACCACCGGCCGGGCCGTCCCGGCCAGGGACGGCTCGCCGTCCTGCATCCGCCCGCTGTCCAGCAGCTGCCGCCAGGTCGCCAGCAGTATCGTCCCGGGGGGGACGACCGTCACCGGGCTGTCCGCGGGCCCGCCCGGGCGGGGCGGCTCCGGCCGGGCGCCGCGCCAGATGCCGAGCGCCGCGAGTTCCGCGCGCGCCGCGGCGGCGTCCGGCAGGCCGAGATGGACGTCCATCTCGTCGGCGATCGCGCCGAGCACGTACAGGTCGGTGCGGATCCCCGGGACCGGCAGCGCCTCGGCGAACGAGCCGCCGCGTCCCTCCCAGTTCACGAACGTCCCGGTCTTCTCCGCCACCGCGGCGACGGGGAACACCACGTCGGCGCGGTCGGTGACCGCGCTGGCCCGCAGCTCCAGGCTGACCACGAACGGCGCCATCTCGATGGCCCGCAGCGCGGCCGCCGGATCGGGCAGGTCCGCCGGGTCGACACCCGAGACGACCAGCGCGCCCAGCTCGCCCGCCTCGGCGGCGGCGAGCATCGCCGCGGTGTCGCGTCCCGGCTCGGCGGGCAGCGAGCTCTTGCCCCAGCTCCGCGCCACCTCGGCCCGGGCCGCCGGGTCGGCCACCGGCCGCCCGACGGGCAGCAGGCCGGGCAGCGCCCCGGCCTCGACGGCGCCGCGTTCGCCGGCCCGGCGGGGGATCCACGCCAGCCGGGCGCCGGACGCGATGGCGAGCCTGGCCACCGCGGCGAGCGCGCCCGGCACCTCGGCGAGCCGTTCCCCGGCGAGGATCACCGCGCCGGGCGCGGCGAGCGCCTGCCCGGCCCGGTGCCACGGGTCATCGGCGGTGCCGGAGTCGCCTTGGCGGCCTGCCGCCAGCGCGGTCAGCGCGGCGGCCTCGCCGCCGGGCGGGGTGACGAGCAGCTCGCCGGACAGCTTGGCCAGCCCGCGGCTGGCCAGCGCCGCGATCGAGAACACGGTGAGCGGCCCGCCGCGCACCGCCTTGCGCAACCGCAGGAAGACGATGGGCGATTCGTCCTCCGGCTCGAAGCCGGCCAGCAGTACCGCGGGCGCCTGCTCCAGGTCGGCGTAGCGGACGTCGATGCCGCGCCCGGCCACGCAGGCGGCCAGGAACTGCTCCTCCTCGGCGGAATGCACCCGGGCCCGCATGTCGACGTCGTTGGTGTCCAGGGCGACCCGGGCGAACTTCGCGTAGGCGTAGGCGTCTTCAAGGGTCAGCCGGCCGCCGGTGAGCACGCCCACGCCGCGCGCCACGGGACGGTCATCGGCCTGCTCGTCACCGCCGGGTTCGTTTCCGGCGGTCTGGTTTCCGATGGTCTGGGCGTCGCGCGCCGCGGCGAGCCCGGCCGCTGCCGCGGCCAGGGCGTGCGGCCAGGACGCCGGGACGAGCACGCCGCGCTCGTCCCGGACCAGCGGGACGGTGAGCCGGTCCGGCTGGGTCGCGTAGGTGAACGCCCAGCGGCCCTTGTCGCAGTTCCACTCCTCGTTGACGGCGGCGTCCTCGCCGGCCAGCCGGCGGGTCACCCGGCCGCGCCGGACGTCGGTGCGGAGCCGGCACCCCGACGCGCAGTGCTCGCAGACGCTCGGCACGGAGACCAGGTCGTAGGGCCGGGACCGGAACCGGTACGCCGCGCCGGTGAGCGCACCCACCGGGCAGACCTGGACAGTGTTGCCGGAGAAGTAGGAGTTGAACGGCTTACCCTCGGCGGTGCCGATCACCTGGCTGGGCCCGCGCTCCATGAACTCGATGAACGCGTCACCCGCGATTTCCTCGGAAGTCCGCGTGCACCTGGTGCAGGAGATGCAGCGCTCACGGTCCAGCAGCACTTCGGTCGAGATGGCGACGGGCTTGGCGAACGTCCGCTTCTCCTCGGTGAACCTGCTCTCGCCGCGGCCGTTGGACATCGCCTGGTTCTGCAGCGGGCACTCGCCGCCCTTGTCGCACATCGGGCAGTCAAGCGGGTGGTTGATGAGCAGGAACTCCATCACGCCCTGCTGCGCCTTGTCCGCCATCGGCGAGGTGAGCTGGGTGCGCACCACCATCCCGTCGGTACACGCGGTGATGCAGGAGGCGATCGGCTTACGCTGGCCCTCGACCTCGACCAGGCACTGCCGGCAGGCGCCGATCGGGTCGAGCAGCGGGTGATCGCAGAATCGCGGAATCGCGATACCCAGCAGCTCGGCGGCCCGGATGATCCAGGTGCCCTTCGGCACGGCGATCTCGAACCCGTCGATGGTGACGGTCACGAGGTCCTGCGTGGTCTGCACCGTCATGGTGTGCTCCAGACAGTCGATGCCGCCGGGTCGAAGGGGCAGCCGCCTTCCTTCTGGTGCTGCAGGAACTCGTCCCTGAAATACCGGACGGCGGAGGTGATCGGCGGCGTCGCGCTGTCGCCGAGTGCGCAGAACGCACGGCCGGTGATGTTGTCGCAGATGTCCAGGAGTTTCTCGACGTCCTCTTCGGTACCCCGGCCGTGCTCCAGCCGGTCCAGGATGCGGACCAGCCAGAACGTGCCCTCCCGGCACGGCGTGCATTTCCCGCACGACTCGTGCTGGTAGAACTCGGTCCAGCGCAGCACCGCGCCGACCACGCACGTGGTCTCGTCGAAGATCTGCACCGACCGGGTGCCGAGCTGAGACCCGGCGGCGGCGACCGACTCGAAGTCCAGCGGCACGTCCAGGTGCTGGTCGGTGAGTATCCCCGCCGACGAACCGCCGGCCGTCCAGAACTTGAGCCGGTAGCCGCCCCGGATCCCGCCGGACAGGTCGAGCAGCTCGCGCAGCGTGATCCCGAGCGGGGCCTCGTACGTGCCCGGCGTCGCCACGTGGCCGGAGAGGTTGAAGATCCCGAATCCCTTCGACCTCTCCGTGCCGACGCCGGCGAACCAGTCGGCACCGTTCAGCAAGATCGACGGCACGCTGGCGATCGACTCCACGTTGTTCACGTTCGTCGGGAGGGAATACACGCCGGCCACGGCGGGGAACGGCGGCTTGTTCCGCGGCAGCCCGCGCTTGCCCTCCAGCGAGTCCAGCAGCGCGGTCTCCTCGCCGCAGATGTAGGCGCCCGCCCCGGCGTGCACGATGACGTCCAGGTCGAACCCGGAGCCGAGGATGTCCCGGCCCAGGTAGCCGGCCGCGTACGCCTCCTGCACCGCGTGCCGCAGCCGCCGCACTACATGCAGGACCTCGCCCCGGACGTAGATGAACGCGTGGCTGGCCCCGATCGCGTACGAGGCGATGACCGCGCCCTCGATGAGCGTGTGCGGGGTGGCCATCATCAGCGGGACGTCCTTGCAGGCGCCGGGCTCGGATTCGTCCGCGTTGATCACCAGGTAGTGCGGCTTGTCGTCAACCTGGGGCAGGAAGCCCCACTTCACGCCGGTCGGGAAGCCCGCCCCGCCGCGGCCGCGCAGCCCGGAGTCCCGCACGGTCGCGATGACCTCCTCGCGCGGCATGGCGAGCGCCTTCGGCAGCGCCTGCCAGCCGCCGGCCCGCCGGTACCCGTCGAGGGTGAAGATGTCGGGCTGGTCCCAGTGCGCGGTCAGCACCGGGGTCAAGGTGTCGGTCACCGCGGCTCCTCCGCTTCGTCGCTCGCCGGGCCCGGCACCGGCGCGGTCCAGCCGTGCTCCTTGGCGATCTTGAGGCCGACCAGGTCGGCCGGCCCCGCGGCCGGGCCGTCGGTGGCCTGGTCGTCGTTGAAGCCGGCCAGGATCCGGGCCGCCTCGCGCCAGGTGACCAGCCGCCCCGGGCCCCGGGTCGGAGTCACCTGGTTCCCGGCGCGCAGGTCGTCGGCGAGCTGGCGGGCCGAGGCCGGCGTCATGTTGTCGAAGAACTCCCAGTTCACCATCATCACCGGGGCGTACTCGCAGGCGGCGTTGCACTCGATGTGCTCGAGGCTGACCTGGCCGTCCGGCGTGGCCTGGTCGTCGTCCACGCCGAGGTGCTCGCGGAGCTCGGCGAGTATCTGGTTGCCGCCCTTGACCGCGCACACCGTGTTCGTGCAGACGCCGACGTGGTACTTCCCGACCGGGCGGCGCTTGTACATGGTGTAGAAGCTGACCACCCCGGTGACGTCGGTCTCGGTCAGCCCGAGCTGGCCCGCGCAGTACTCGATGCCGTCCCTGGAGACGTAGCCTTCCTCGGACTGGACGAGATGCAGCAGCGGCAGCAGCGCCGACCTCGAGCCGGGGTACTGTGCGATGATCCGTGCCGAGTCCGCGTCAAGGCGGGCACGCACCTGGTCGCTGAACGGCATTACCTGTCCACGCCTCCCATTACCGGGTCGATGCTCGCGATCGCCGGGATCACGTCAGCGACCATGCCGCCTTCGCACAGCGCGGCGAGCGCCTGCAGGTGGTGGAACGACGGGTCGCGGAGGTGCACTCGGTACGGCCGGGTGCCGCCGTCGCTGACCACGTGCGCGCCCAGCTCGCCGCGGGGCGACTCGATCGGCACGTAGGCCTGGCCGGCCGGTACCCGGAACCCCTCGGTGATCAGCTTGAAGTGGTGGATCAGCGCTTCCATGGACTGGCCCATGATGTGCGCGATGTGCTCTGGTGAGGGTCCGAGGCCGTCCGGGCCGAGCGAGAGCCGGGCGGGCCAGCCGATTTTGGCGTCCTGGATCATCACCGGATCGTCGCCGGTGACGCGGGAGTCGCGGTCGGCCAGCCGATCGACGCACTGAGCGACGATCCGCAGCGACTGCTCGATCTCGTCGATCCTGACCAGGTACCGGCCGTACGCGTCACACGTGTCGGTCACCGGCACATCGAACTCGTAAGTCTCATAGCCGCAGTACGGCTGGGACTTGCGCAGGTCCCACGGCAACCCGGCCGACCGGAGCATGGGGCCTGTGACGCCCAGCGCGATGCAGCCCTGCAGGTCCAGGTAAGCGACGCCCTTGGTCCGGCCGATGAAGATCGGGTTGGCGTCGATCAGCGTGCGCAGCTCGTGCACGAGCTCGGGCGCGTCGTCGAGGAAGGCCCGGATCGCCGTCAGCGCTCCGGGCGGCAGATCCTGCGACACCCCGCCCGGCCTGATGTAGGCGTGGTTCATCCGCAGGCCCGTGATCAGCTCGAAAAGGTCAAGCATCCGTTCCCGTATGCGCAAGGCCTGCAGGAAGATCGTCGTCGCGCCGAGCTCGAAGCCCATCGGGCCGATCCCGGCCAGGTGTGAGGTAACCCGGTTGAGCTCGAGCATCAAGACCCGGATGATCCGGGCGCGTTCCGGGATCCTGTCCTCGATGCCGAGCAGCCGTTCGGTCGCCAGGCAGAACGCGGCCTCGTTGAAGAACGGCATCAGGTAGTCGGCCCTGGTACAGAACGTGACGCCCTGCGTCCAGGTCCGGTACTCCATATTCTTCTCGATGCCGGTGTGCAGGTAGCCGATCGAGGCCCGCAGCTCGTCGACGGTCTCGCCCTCCAGCGTGAGGACGAGCCGGAGCACGCCGTGGGTGGACGGGTGCTGCGGGCCCATGTTGATGACGATCCGCTCACCGCTCTCGAAATCCGTGGCCTCGTTGACGGAGGCGAGGATCTCTTCCCAGTCATCGCCGCCGGCGGTGTAGACCCGGCCCTCGGCGGCCTCGTCGTCGCTCGCGCCCGACGGCGCGCGCGGCGTCGGCCCAGCGTTCATGCGTAATGCCTCCGCTCGTCTGGCGGCGGGATCGTCGCGCCGCGGTACTCGACCGGGATGCCGCCCAGCGGGTAGTCCTTGCGCTGCGGATGGCCCTTCCAGTCGTCCGGCATCTCGATCCTGGTCAGCGCCGGATGCCCGTCGAAGATGATCCCGAAGAAGTCCCAGGTCTCCCGCTCGTGCCAGTTACACGCCGGGTAGACGCCGACCAGCGAGGGGATATGCGGATCGGCGTCCGGCGCGGTGACCTCGATCCGCACCCTGCGGTTGTGCGTGATCGACAGCAGGTGGTACACGGCGTGCAGCTCGCGGCCCTCGTCATCCGGGTAGTGCACGCCGGAAACCCCGCTGCATATCTCGAAGCGGAGCGCGGGGTCGGCGCGAAATCGTGCTGCGACCTCGGGCAGGCGCTCCCGGCGCACGTAGAAGGTCAGCTCGCCGCGGTCAGCGATCACGTGCTCGATGGCGTCGGAGAAGCCGATCCCGGCCTGGCCCAGCGCGTCGCCGAGCGCGTCGGCGACCGCGTCGAAGTAGGAGCCGTACGGGCGCGGGCTGTCGATCAGCGGCGCGCGGTGCACCCGGAGCCGGCCGTAGCCGGAGGTATCGGGCGTGTCCTGCACGCCGAACAGGCCGGTGCGAACGACCGGAGCGTCCAGCCTGGCCTCCCCGGCCAGGGCGGGCAGGTTGCTGTTCGTCTCGTCGCCGGGAACGGCGGGGGGGCCGCCGCTCGCCGCGGGGGGCTTCGGGCCCTGCGGTGCCCCCGACCCCTGAGTCTCGTCCGGCTGGGCCGGCTGTGGCTCGCCCGGATGCCTCCGGCGGAGGAGGCGGCGGCCCGCTCATAGCTCGGACCCATCCGGCGTGGCCAGGTGCAGCGGCCGCATGCGCAGCCGCGCCTCCTCAAGCTCGGTGATCTCCCGCTGCCGGTCCTTGCCGAGCTTCATGTTCTCGATCTTGTCGTGCAGCTTGAGGATCGAGTCCAGCAGCATCTCCGGCCGTGGCGGGCAGCCGGGCAGGTAGATGTCCACCGGCACGATGTGGTCGACGCCCTGCACGATCGCGTAGTTGTTGAACATGCCGCCGCTGGAGGCGCACACGCCCATGGAGATGACCCACTTGGGGTCGGACATCTGATCGTAGATCTGCCGCAGCACCGGCGCCATTTTCTGGCTGACCCGGCCCGCCACGATCATCAGGTCCGCCTGCCGCGGCGTGTTGGAGGCCCGTTCCATGCCGAACCTGGCCAGATCGTGCTTGGGGCTGCCGGTCATGAACAGTTCTATCGCGCAGCAGGCCAGGCCGAAGGTGGCCGGCCATACCGAGCGGGCCCTGGCCCAGCCCGCTAGCTTCTCCACCGAGGTCAGCAGCACGCCGCTCGGCAGCTTCTCTTCAAGACCCATGTTCTAATCCCATTCCAGGCCGCCGCGCCGCCATACGTAGGCGTACGCGACGAGCACGGTAATGACGAACGTCACCATCTCGACCAGCCCGAAGGCGCCGAGCTTGTCGAAGGTGACCGCCCAGGGGTAGAGGAAGATGATCTCGATGTCGAACACGATGAACAACATCGCGGTCACGTAGTACTTGATCGGGATCCTGCCCCCGCCGGGCGGGTGCGGCGTCGGCTCGATGCCGGACTCATAGCTTTCCAGCTTGGCCCGGTTCCAGCGCTTCGGGCCGAGCTGCGTGCCCATGAAGACGGAGAAGCCGGCGAACAAGAACGCGAGCACGGCGAGGACGAAGATCGGCAGGTACAGCCTCATCGATGCACGCTCCTTCTCCCCTGGTCCCGGCGCCAACGTCTTATCCTAGGGATTACCTGCATAGCCACTCACCCGGGGTTTCGTGCCAGCTTGGACAGTCCGTTCACCAGCCGGTCTGTCGCATCTCCGTGCGGATCGGTCAGGTTCGCGAGCAGCTTGAGCACGAACCGCATCACCGCGGGCCGCGACATGCCGTGCTTGGTCGCGAACCGCATCAGGTCCGGCCGCCCGATCGCCTTGACGAAGATACGGCCGAGGGCATAGTAGCCGCCGTAGGCCTCGCGCAGCGCACGCGGATACCCGGCCAGCACCCGTTCGGTCTCGGCGCGGCTCGGCCTGGCCAGGGCCTGGGCGATCGTGCGGGCCAGGATCTCCCCTGACTCCATCGCGTAGGCGATCCCCTCGCCGTTGAACGGGTTCACCATGCCGCCCGCGTCGCCCGCCAGCAGCAGCCCGTTGAAGTAGGGCGGGGTCCGGTTGAAGCCCATCGGCAGCGCCGCGCCCCGGATCGGCTGGGTGCGGTGGTCCTCGGTGAACCCCCACTCGGCCGGCATGCCCTTCAGCCACTGCCGCAGCAGCGCGTGGTAGTCGGTGTGCCCGAACGCGGTGCTGGTGTTCAGCAGCCCGAGGCCGACGTTGGAGGTCCCGTCGCCCATGCCGAAGATCCAGCCGTATCCCGGCAGCAGGCGGTCGCCGTCCCACAGGTCCAGCCAGGACTCCAGGTAGTCGTCGTCGCTGCGGGGGGTTCGGTAGTAGGTCCGTACCGCGACGCCGAGCGGCCGGTCATCCCGCTTGCGCAGCCCCATCGCCACCGACAGCCGCGAGGAGTTGCCGTCCGCCGCCACGATGACGCGCGCGGAGTAGGCGCGCTCGTCGCCGGCGCCCTCGGGCCGGGCTGTCACCCCGGTGATCCGGCCGGTGCGCTCATCGAGGACGGGGCCGGTCACGGTCAGGCCCTCGACCAGCTTGGCGCCCGCCTGCTCGGCCCGGCGGGCCAGTATCTCGTCGAAATCGGTCCGGGGCCGGACCAGGCCGTAACCCGGATAGCTGGACAGCTCGGGCCAGGCCATCTCCAGCCGCCGGCCCGCGCCGATGACCCGCAGCCCCTTGTTCCGGACCCAGCCGTCCTGCTCGCTGACGCTGACGCCCATGGCGATCAGCGCCCGGACCCCGCGCGGCGTCAGGCCGTCCCCGCACACCTTCTCCCGCGGGAACCTGGACTTCTCCAGCAGCAGCACGTCGATCCCGGCCTGCGCCAGGTAATAGGCGGTCGTCGACCCGGCCGGCCCGGCGCCGACGATGATGACGTCGGCCTCGTCGGCTGGCCGGCGCGCGCCGGAGCGGTCAATGGCCTGGGTGGGTGCAGGAGCGTGTTCGGTCACTTAGTGAGGTCCTGAACGTCTTGTGAACCGCTTCACAAATTCTTTGCCTTCAGTTTAGACCCCCATGGGGGCGGCCATACTTGGGGTCAGCCGCGCGGGCGGCGGGCGACGTGCACCGCCACCACGCCGAGGCTCAGGTTGCGCCATCGCACCGCCGACCAGCCCGCTTCCTCGATCAGTCCGGCCAGTTCACGCTGGTCCGGCCAGTCCGTGATCGACTCGGCCAGGTACTGGTAGGCCTCCGGGTTGCGGGCCGCCCGCCGCGCGATCGCCGGCAGGACGTTGATCAGGTAACGCCGGTAAAGCATATCGGCCGGAGCGATCGCGATCGTGCTGAACTCGCAGACCACGAGGCGGCCGCCGGGCCGGGTCACCCGGCGCATCTCGGCCAGGGCCTGTCCCGGGCTGGCCACGTTCCGCAGCCCGAACGAGATCGTCACCGCGTCGAACGCCTCGTCACGGAACGGCAGCCGGAGCGCGTCCCCCGCCACCAAGCCCAGGCGGCCGGGATGGCCCTGCTCGTGGCCTGCTAGCCGGGACTGCCCGGCCTGGAGCATGCCCAGGGAGAAATCGCAGGCTACGCAGTCGGCGCCGGTGGCGGTGAAGGACAGGGACGACGTAGCCGTGCCCGGCGGCCAGGTCGAGGACCCGGTCGCCAGGCCCGGCGCCGGTGATCCGGGCCACGGCGCGCCGCCACAGCCGGACCTGGCCCCCGGACAGGAGGTCGTTGAGCAGGTCGTAACGGCCCGCGATGGCGTCGAACATCGCCGCGACATCGCCGGGCTGCTTGTCGAGGTCAGCACGCGGCATGGCCCCAGCCTAGGGGAACGCGGCCCGCGGGATGCGTCAGAGCAGCGCCGGGCGCTGCCACGGCTGGCCGAGCACGTGCTGGGCCAGGAAGGCCAGGACGGTCTCGTACCAGATCCGGGCGTTGCCGGGGGTCAGGATCCAGTGGTTCTCGTCCGGGAAGTAGAGGAACTTGGCCTCCAGCCCGTACCTGGACAGGTCCCACCACAGGCGCAGCGCTTCGGACACCGGGACCCGGTAGTCCCTGTTGCCGTGGATGACCAGCATCGGCGTCCGGATCTTCTCGATGTGCCGATGCGGTGAGTTGGCCTCGTACATCTCCGGCTGGGTGAGCGGATCGCCGAACTCCGGGCGCCAGAACATCGGGTGGTCGGTGGTGCCGAACATCTGGTCCAGCGCCCACAGCCCGGCGTGCGAGACGATGGCCTGGAAGCGGTCGGTGTGGCCCGCCATCCAGTTGGCCATGTAGCCGCCGTACGAGCCGCCCATCATGCCGACCCGGTCCGCGTCGATGTCCGGGCGGGACAGCACCGGCTCGGTCGCGGCCATGATGTCGCCGAAGGGCCGCTCTCCCCAGCTGTGGTAGCCCCGGGCGATGAACTGCTGTCCGTAACCGGTGGACAGCGCCGGGTCCGGCAGCAGCACGGCGTAGCCACGGGCGGCCATCAGCCACGGGTTCCACCGCCAGGACCAGCCGTTCCAGCTGCTCATGGGGCCGCCGTGCACCCACAGCAGCAGCGGCGCCGGGCTGGCGGCCGACGCGCTTTCCGGCAGCACCAGCCAGGACCGGATCGGCTGGCCGTCGTCGGCGGCCGCCTGCACCTCCTCCACCCGGCCCGGCACGGTCAGCGGCACGCCCGGCGCCGCCAGCGGGACCGGGGCAGCCGCGGCCGCGGCCAGTTCGATGCGCACCGGGGTGGGCGGGCAGTCCACCGCCGACCGCAGGGCGTACAGGTACCGTCCGTCCGGCGACGGGTTCAGGTCGGTGTACACGCCGTCGTCGCCGGTCACCTGCCTGACCTCGCCGGTCTGCACGTCGACGCGGAACACCGGCCGCCGGCCGGTGTCATCGGCGGCGAAGTACACGGCGGCGGAATCGCGCGACCAGGCCACCTCGGCCGGCCACCGGTCCAGGCCGGGCAGCAGGTCGCGCCCCGCTTCACCGGCCGCGCCCGCGCCGCTGACCGCGAGCAGCACCAGGGTGATGTCGGGCGGGAGCTCGGCGGTGCTCTGCGTCTCGCGCAGGCAGACGATGAGCCGGCCGTCGGGCGAGACGCGGGGACTCTCGAAGTTGTACTCCGGCGCGCTGAGCAGCACCTGGCGCTTCCCGCTGGCGACGTCGATCGCCACCAGCTCGGCGTGCGACAGCCCGGCGGGATCCCATTGCCACCAGCCGGTCAGCACCGAGGTGCCGTCCGGGGTCAGCTCGAACGTCTCCTCGTCCAGCGCCCGGCCCGGTTCCGGGGTCAGGTCGCGCAGCCCGGTGAACGGCCCCGGATCCTCGGTCCCCGCGAGCTTGCGGGGCCCGTCCGCCTCCCGCAGCCGGTCCGGGCCGACATGGAACAGCCGCACCTGGTCCGGTCCCAGGTCGTGATCCCAGAACCGGACCGGCGCCGACTCGTGCAAGATGGCGCTCACCCCGGCCTCGCTCCGCTCCTTGCGCAGCCTGGCGTCATCCGCAGCGATGTTGTCTGCAGCGGCGTTCTCTGCAGTGGTGTTGTCTGCAGCGCTGTTGTCTGCAGGCCGGACGGGAAGTACCGGCGAGCTCACCACGACGGCCCCGGTGCCTGCGGCCACCTCGGCCGCGGTGACCCCGCCCGGCAGCGTGGCGACGACGCGGGCCTCACCGCCGCCGGGCGGAAGCAGCCACAGCGCGCCCACGTCGGCCGCGGCGCCGTCCCGGCGGGCCGGGCCGGCCCCGGGATCGGGCCGCCGGGAGGTGAACAGCAGCGACCCGTCGGGCAGGAACCGCGGGCTCGCCTCGCCTTCGGCGGACCGGGTCAGCCGCCGCGGCGGGCCGCCCCCGGGATCGATCCGCCACAGGCTGGTCAGGTACTTCTTCCCGTCGGCGCTCAGGGTCTGCACCGCCGCGGCCAGCCAGCTCCCGTCCGGCGACAGCCGCAGCGACCCGACCCGCGGTATGGCGACGTAGTCCGCCAGGTCGTGGAACGGCGTGGCGGCCGGGCGGCCCTCGGCAGGCGATTCAGCGCTCAACAGATACTCCCGTGCGGTCGGTGGGCCCCCGAAGCGTGCCGGCGGGCTAGCTGGCCTCGGTGATCATGGCGGCGCCCACGGTGGCGTTGGTGGCCTCGTCGATCAGGATGAGGCCACCGGTGGTCCGGTTCCGCGCGTAAGGATCACAGAAGATGGGCTGGGTGAGGCGGAGCCGCACCCGGCCGACCTCGTTCAGGCTGAGCTGGGTCGCCGATTCGTCGCGGTGCAGGGTGTTCACGTCGATCCGGTAATGCAGGTCGGTGACGATGGCCTTCACCGTGCGCGAGGTGTGCTTGACGATGAGCCTGCTGCGCCGGGTCAGCACCTGGTCGGAGTCCATCCAGCACAGCATGGCCTCGATGTCCTGCGCCGCGGCCGGCCTGTTGTTCGGGCGGCAGATCATGTCGCCGCGGGAGATGTCCACGTCGTGGTCGAGCAGCAGCGTCACCGACATGGGCGCGAACGCCTCGGCGACCGGGGCCCCGGCCGCCTCGATACCGCGGATGGTGGTGGTGAAGCCGGACGGGAGGTGCAGGACCTCATCACCCGGCTTGAGCACGCCGCCCGCGACCTGGCCGGCGTAGCCGCGGTAGTCGTGCAGCACGGCGTCGGTAGCGGCCTGCGGGCGGATGACGTACTGCACCGGGAACCGGACGTCGATCATGTTGCGGTCCGAGGCGATGTGCACGTGCTCCAGGTGATGCAGCAGGGAGGGTCCGTCGTACCAGGGCATGTTGGCCGACCGGTCGACCACGTTGTCCCCGTGCAGCGCGGAGATCGGCACGAAGGTGAGGTCGCCGATGTCCAGCCGGGCCGCGAACGCGGAGAACTCCTCGCAGATCCGCTCGAAGACGCCGGCGTCGTAGCCGACCAGGTCCATCTTGTTCACCGCGAGCACCATGTGCGGCACCCGCAGCAACGTGGCCAGGAACGCGTGCCGGCGTGACTGCTCGGTCAGCCCGTTGCGCGCGTCGACCAGCACCACGGCCAGGTCGGCCGTGGACGCGCCGGTCACCATGTTGCGGGTGTACTGGATGTGGCCGGGAGTGTCGGCGATGATGAACTTCCGCCGGGGCGTCGCGAAGTACCGGTAGGCGACGTCGATCGTGATGCCCTGTTCCCGCTCGGCGCGCAGGCCGTCGGTCAGCAGGGCCAGGTTGGTGTAGTCCTCACCCCGGTCCCGGCTGGTCCGCTCGACCGCCTCCAGCTGATCGGCGAAGATCGCCTTGGAGTCATACAGCAGCCGCCCGATCAGCGTCGACTTGCCGTCATCGACCGAGCCGGCCGTCGCGAACCGCAGGATGTCCATCCGGGGGGCCAGCGGGGCGCTCCCCCCGCGGCTGACAGAGTCCATCAGAAGTACCCCTCGCGCTTACGGTCTTCCATCGCCGCCTCACTGACCCGGTCATCCCCCCGGGTCTGGCCGCGCTCGGTGATCCGGGTCGCCGCCACCTCCGCGATGACCTCGGCCACGGTGGCGGCCGAGGAGGAAACCGCCCCGGTGCCGGTCATGTCGCCCACCGTCCGGTACCGCACGGTGGCGGTGAACAGCGGCTCGTCCTCGCCCCGCGTCACGAAGGGGCTGTCCGCCAGCAGCAGGCCGTCCCGCTCGAAGACCACCCGTTCGTGCGCGAAGTAGATGGACGGGATCTCCAGCTCCTCCCGCTCGAGGTAGGCCCAGACGTCCAGCTCGGTCCAGTTGGACAGCGGGAACACCCTGATGTGCTCCCCGCGGTGCAGCCGGGTGTTGTACAGGCTCCACAGTTCCGGCCGCTGGTTCTTCGGGTCCCACTGGCCGAACTCGTCCCGGAACGAGAACACCCGCTCCTTGGCCCGGGCCTTCTCCTCGTCCCGGCGCGCGCCGCCGAACAGCGCGTCGAACCGGTACTCCTCGATCGCGTCCAGCAGGGTCACCGTCTGCAGCCGGTTCCGGCTGGCGTGCCTGCCGGTCTCCTCGGTGACCCGGCCGGCGTCGATCGAGTCCTGCACGGACGCGACGATGAGCCGCACCGCGAGCTCCGCCACCCGGCGGTCACGGAACTCGAGCACTTCGGGAAAGTTGTGCCCGGTGTCCACGTGCATGACCGGGAACGGGATCTTGGCCGGCCAGAACGCCTTCGCCGCCAGCGACAGCATGACGATGGAGTCCTTGCCGCCGGAGAACAGCAGCACCGGGCGCTCGAACTCGGCGGCGACCTCCCGCATCACGTGGATCGCCTCAGCCTCGAGCACGTCGAGCTGGGACAGCTGGTAATCAGGGGGCATTGGTGACTTCCCGGATGGCTTGCAGGAGCGGGCCGGCCAGTACGGGCCGGCAGACGAGGATATCCGGCATCAGCAGGTCGGGCTGGTTGTACGCCAGCGGCGACCCGTCGATGCGCGAGGCGTGCAACCCGGCGGCCCGGGCGACGGCGACCGGCGCGGCGGTGTCCCATTCGTAAAACCCGCCGGCGTGCACGTACGCATCAGCCTCGCCGCAGACCACGGCGGCCACCTTAGCGCCAGCTGAGCCGAGCGGCACCAGTTCCGCATCAATGAGGTCGGAAATATCCCGAACGAGCTGTGGTGCACGCGTCCGGCTCACCACGATGCGCACCCGGTCGGCTGCGCCCGTGCGCGTCCCAGCGGCGCCGGTGGCACCGGTGGCACCGCCCGGGACGGTGGACAGGACCATGCCCTGAGCAGGGAGGGCGACGGCCCCGGCGGTGAGGTCCGCGGAGCCGCCGGCCTCGCCGCGGGCCCACAGGGCCACGTGCACGGCCCAGTCGGTGCGGCCCGGATCACCGAACTCCCGGGTGCCGTCGAGCGGGTCGACGATCCAGACCCTGCTGGCGGCCAGCCGCGCCGGATCGTCCGCGCCTTCCTCGGACAGGACCACGTCGCCGGGGCGGCGGGCGGCCAGTTCCGCGGTGAGGAACTCGTGCGAGCGCCGGTCGCCGTCCTTGCGCAGCAGGTCCGGCTCGCCGCCCCGCGCCCGCAGGCCGAGCAGCCGCTCGCCCGCCGCGGCGGCCAGGTCGCGCGCGAGCACATGGTCGTTTCCTGCCGTCACTGCCTCTCCTCGGTTCCGGGCACCCGCCCACCATCAGCAGCGGCCGCGCCGCGCCCATTCCCGGACCTCACAAGTCCGCGCCAGGCTCAGCGTGGTAGATGTGCTGCGCCACGGCCAGGCCCTTGCTGACCAGCGTCTCGGCGGCGTCCGCGCAGCGGTCGACCAGGAACGGGAGGTCCTTGCGCTCGGCCGCGGTGAAGTCGCGCAGGACGAAGGCGGCCGGATCCATCCGGCCCGGCGGCCGTCCGATGCCGAACCTGACCCGGTAGTACTCGCGCGTGCCGAGCGCGCGGGTGATCGAGCGGAGCCCGTTATGGCCGTTGTCGCCGCCGCCGAATTTCAGCCGGACCGAGCCGAACGGAACGTCCAGCTCGTCGTGCACGACCACGAGCCGGCCGGGCGGGACCTTGTAGAACGCAGCCAGCGCGGCGACCGGCCCGCCGGAGGTGTTCATGTACGAGCGCGGCCGGGCCACGGTGACGGGTACCCCGGCCAGCGAACCGTCGGCGATGTCGTTGCCCGACCGGTGCGCCTTGAAGCGCACACCGAGCCCGCCGGCCCGCTCGGCGAGCAGGCCGGCCACCAGCTGGCCGACGTTGTGCCTGTTGCCCGCGTATTCCGGTCCGGGGTTGCCGAGACCGGCGATGATCCAGCGTTCGGGGGTCAGCCGGCCTACTCCCCTTCGCTGTCGGCGCCCGCCTCAGCCACCGGCTCCGGCACTTCGCCCGCCGCTTCGCCCTCTTCTTCCTCGGGCTCCACGGCGATGACCTGGTTGACCACGTGCAGGATCAGGGTCTCCGGGTCGACCTCCAGGCTGACGCCAGGGGGGAGCTTCAGGTCGCTGGCGTGGACCGCGTCGCCGATCTCCATGCCCTCCACGTCGACGTCGATGGCCTGCGGGATGCTGGTCGCCTCGGCCTCGACCGGGACCTGGACGAGCTGCTGCTCCAGCATCCCGTCCGGGGCGATCTCGCCGGTCACCCGGATCTGCACGTCGACGGTGACCTTCTCGCCCCGGCGGACCAGGATCAGGTCAATGTGCTCCAGGAAGCCCTTGACCGGATCGCGCTGCACCGACTTGGGCAGGGCGATCTCGCTCCCGTTACCCAGCCCGTCCAGGTACAGCAGCACGTTCGGCGTCTTCAGGGCGAGCATCAGCTGATGCCCGGGCAGGTTCAGGTGGCGGGTGTCCGTGCCGTGGCCGTACAGCACGGCAGGCACCAGGCCCTCGCGGCGGATACGGCGGGCAGCGCCCTTGCCGAACTCATCACGAGTCTGGGCGGCGATGTGAACCTCGGGCACGGTACTGTCTCCTCAACTCGGGCGCGACGCGGTACGAAGTGTAGCCGACAACTGCGGCGTACGCCGATCCGACATCACGGACCGGCGATCGGCGCCCGGCGGCCGCGCGGCGCGGAACGCTCCCAGGGCCAGGCCGACGCAAAGCCGTTCCGCGCAGTTAACCCGCTCCGGGCCTGGGCGTCAACTGGCGGTATATCCGCGTCTTTAGAAGGCCGCTCTTACGCTCGGGCCAGCCGGCTTGTATGGCTAACGCGCGATAAACCAGGCTGGACGTAACCGGTAGGCGAATAACCGGAGAAATTCCTGCGCGGATCCGGCCGGCGCGGCAGAATGCCCGCCCCCCGGCGAGGTCAGTCCGCCGCGCACCCGGGCCATGGCTGGCGCGAGCCTCCCGGCTGAACCTCGCGCCAGCCTGCAGGCTCAGCCCTGCGGCATATCGTCGGGGTGAATCTCCTCGTCGTCCTCGTCGTCCTCGTCCTCGTCGAGGTCGTCCTCGTCCTCATCCTCGGGCTCGGACTCGCTCGCGCTGAGGTCGTAAAGCACGTCGAGTTCGTCGCTGCTCGGCAGCTCTTCGGCTATTGCTGCATTCCCCATGATTGTCCTCTCGTTTAAGGCCCCAAGAAGGGAGACGCGCAGCATCGTACCGGCGCGCAACTGGCTTATTGCCTTTTCTCGGGAATTGCCGGGAAACGCCCGGTCAGCGGGCGGCCATATCCGCTCGGACGCCAGCCGCCAGGGTCGTATCCCCGAGTTCGTCAAAGATCGCCGCCGCCTCGGCCCGGGAATGACGGGCCTCGGCGGCCAGGCCGCGGCCCGCTTGCACCGAGCCGAGGGCTCGCCACGTGAGCCCCTGCCGATGCCGGTTCCCCGAAGCCTGATGACTGCTCAGGGCCTGCCGCAGGCAGCCCAGGGCATCCTGGCCGCGGCCCAGGGCCTGGTAGCAGCGCCCCAGGTGGTACAGGGCGTAGCCCACGCCGTCGGGGTAGGAGATTTCATCGAAGGTCGCGCGGGCTCGTTCCAGGTGATCGACCGCCGCCGCGGGCGGCCCAGGTCGAGCAGCGCCGCGCCCAGATTCGTCTGCGCCACGCCTTCGCCGTAGCGGTTGCCGACGTCGTGGTTCGCCTCTCGTGCCCGGCCGAACAGCTCGACCGCCTCGGCCTGCGGCCCGAGCCTGGCGTAGGCATCGGCCAGGTTTCCGGCCGCCTGCGCCTCGCCCGCCCGGTCGCCGATCTCGTGCCTGAGCTCGAGCGCCCGCGCCAGGCACTTGATGCCCTCGCTGTCACGGGTGGCCCCGAGCGCCAGGCCCAGGTTGTTCAGCACCCATGCCTCGCCCGGCCGGTTCCGCACCTGCCGTGCGGCCTCGAGCGCGATCCGGTGGGTGGCGATGCAGTCCGCCCAGGCGCCCCGGCTGTCGAAGATGTTGAGCAGCGGCACGGGCAGCCGCCAGGCGATATCGTGCAGGCCGGCGGCCGACGCCTGGCGGGTGGCGGCCAGGACGTTGGCGCGCTCGCGGTCGTACCAGGCCAGGGCGTCAGCCCCGGTGGAGAAGCTGAGCGGCGGGGCACCGGGATCCGGGGCGTTCAGCGGCAGGTTGTACCGGAACCGCGGCGAGACCGCGGCGCCAGCCGCGTCGGCGGTGCGCATGTACCAGCCCAGCAGGCGGCCGACGGCGGCGTCGCGAGCCTGACCGGGCAGGTCAGCCACGGCCCGTTCGGCCGAATAGACCCGGAGCAGGTCGTGGAACTTGTACCGGCCGGGGGCCAGGGACTCCAGCAGGTGCGCGTCCACGAGACTCTCGAGGGCGTCCTCGGCCAGGTGCTCCGGGGTGCCGAACAGGGCACCGGCCGCCGCGGACGAGATCGAGGGTCCCTGCCACAGGCCGAGCATTCCGAACGCCACGGCCGGCGCGACGGCGTCCGGGTGACCGCCGGCGGGCAGGCTGGCGAAGCTGACCTGGAAGCTGGCCCGGACGGCCAGGTCCCCGGCCGCCATCTCGTCCAGCCGCCGGTGCTCGTCGCGGAGCCGGCTGGCCATCGACCCGATGGTCCAGCCGCTGCGCGTGGCCAGCCGCGCCGCGCAGATCCTGATGGCCAGCGGCAGGCCAGCGCAGGCCACCAGCAGCTCGGCCGTGGCCTCGGGCTCGGCCGCCGCGCGCTGTTCGCCCACGACCTTGGTGAAGAGGGTCAGCGCCTCGTCATCGTCGAGCACGTTGAGGTCGACCAGCCGGGTGCTGGCCAGGTCGGGCATCCGGCGGCGGGTCGTGATCAGCACAGCGCAGGACGCGGCGCCCGGCAGGAGCGGCCTGACCTGGGCGGCATCGCGGGCATTGTCGAGCACGACGAGCATCCGGCGCCCGGCCAGGACGGTCCGGTAGCGGGCCGCGCGCTCCTCGTCGTCAGCCGGTATGTCCCGGCCGTCGACGCCGAGGTCACGCAGGAACCTGGCCAGCACGTCCGCAGCCGGGAGCGGCTGCGGGGTAGCGCCCAGCAGGTCGACGTACAGCTGGCCATCGGGGAAGCTGCCGCGGATCCGGTGGGCCGCGTGCACGGCCAGGGAGGTCTTGCCCAGCCCGCCGGAGCCGGCCACCAGCGCGATCCGTACCGCTCCGGGGTCGGCATCGACCTCGCCGCCCGACAGTAGGTCGCACAGGTGCTTGACCTGGTCCTCGCGCCCGGTGAAGTCGGCGACGTCCGCCGGCAGCTGGGCCGGGGCCGGGACCGGCCGCGGGACCTCGGCCGCGGCACAGAGCGGATTCCAGCTCCCCGGAGCTCGGCGTCACCGCCCCGGCCTGTATGCTCCCAGGCGCAGCGCCTGCCTCCTTGGCCAGCAGCATCATCCTCGGCGAGCAGGGCGGCATAGAACTGGCGCAGCTCCGCCCCGGGGTCGACGCCGAGCTCCTCGGCGATCGCGCTGCGCGCCTGCCCGTAGGCGTCGAGCGCCTCTGCGTGGCGGCCCGCGCCGTCCAGGGCCCGCATGAGCAGCAGCCACAGGCCCTCCCGCAGCAGATGGTCGGCCAGGAGCCTGCGCAGCTCGGGTATGACCTGAGTGTGGCGGCCGCAGGCCAGCTCGGCCCTGATCCGGAGTTCCGTGGCGTCAAGGCGGAGCTCGGCCAGCCGCTGGCCTCGGTCTCGACCAGCATCGTCGGCGGGACATCAGCCAGCGGGCTGCCGTGCCACAACGCCGAGCGCCTCGGCCAGCAGGCCGGCCGCTCGCTCCGGCTCGTCGGCGGCGTAAGCGCGCCCGCCCTCGCGCACCATTTCCTCGAACACCTGGGCGTCGGTCTCTCCCGGGCCCAGCCGCAGCAGGTAGCCCGGGGCGCGGGTGACCAGGAGGGCGTTGTCGGCGTCGCCGAGCAGGCGGCGCAGGCGCAGCACGTAGATGCTGACGAGGTTGCCCGCCCGCGCGGGCGGCGCATCCCCCCAGACCTCGCTGATCAGGACCTCAGCGGGAACAGCTTGCCCGGCGTTGATCAACAGGGCGGCCAGGACCGAACGCCACTTCGGGGCCCCGATCCCCCGCCAGTCCTCTCCGGCCCGGATCTCGAGGGGCCCAAGCAGCCGAAACCTCATCATGACCCGGGATCACTCGCCTCCGGCTCGCTGGGAATCGGCCGTCAGAGGTTCTCACTTAATCACGGCTCAATCCAGACGTAAACCTCCTGCCGGAGCATGACCATATCGCCCCGGCGACGAGGCCCATGGCGATCCGCCGCGCAGGACGGGTACGGGGGCGCTGTCCAAGTGGCGCCCAGAACGCCCGCTCGCCTGGCGGGGTGGGCGCGGCGGGAAGCGGTCCTGGTCCTGGCCTGGGGAGGGAGGGACCAGCCTAGTGGCCAGGACCGCCGCCGGGGTCAGGTCTGGCCGTCGAAGTCAGGTCTGGCCGCCGGGATCAGGTCTGGCCGTCGAACAAGCTGGTGACCGAGCCGTCGCTGAAGACCTCGCTGATGGCCCGGGCGAGCAGCGGCGCGATCGACAGCACCGTGAGCTTGTCGAACCGCTTCTCCTGCGGGACGGGCAGCGTGTTAGTGATGATGACCTCGCTGATCCTGGAGTTCTTCAGGACGTCCACCGCGGACCCGGACAGCACCCCGTGCGTGGCGGTGGCGATGACCTGGGCCGCGCCCTGCTCGAACAGGGCGTCGGCGGCCTTGGATATCGTCGACCCGGTGTCGATCATGTCGTCCACCAGAATGCAGGTGCGGCCCGCCACCTCGCCGACCACCTCGAACATCCTGACCTGGTTGGCCACATCCGGGTCGCGCCGCTTGTGGATGATGGCCAGCGGGCAGCCGAGCCGGTCCGTCCATCGCTCGCACACCCGGACCCGGCCCGCGTCGGGCGCGACCACGGTGACCCGGCTGATGTCGAGCTTGCGCTCCAGGTGAGCGGCCAGGATGGACAGCGCGAACAGGTGGTCGACCGGGCCGTCGAAGAAGCCCTGGATCTGCGCGGTGTGCAAGTCGACGGCCATGAGCCGGTCCGCCCCGGCCGTCGCGAACAGGTCGGCCATGAGCCGCGCCGAGATCGGCTCGCGGCCCCGGTTCTTCTTGTCCTGCCTGGCGTAGCCGAAGAACGGCGACACCACCGTGATGCGCCTGGCCGAGGCCCGTTTGAGGGCATCGACCATGATCAGCTGCTCCATGATCCATTCGTTGATCGGCGAGGTGTGGCTCTGCAGGACGAACACGTCGCAGCCGCGGACCGATTCGAGGAACCGGACGAAGATCTCGCCGTTGGCGAAGTCGAAGAGCATGGACGGCGTCGGCTTGATACCCAGGCAGGCGGCCACCTCATCGGCCAGTTCGGGGTAGGCCCGGCCAGACACCAGCAGCAGCTTCTTCGTGCCCGGGGGCATGATCTCGTTCACTTGCCCTGAGCCCTCTCGTCGTCGTCTTGCGGCGGGTCGGCGGGCGGCCCGCAGATGGCGGCCCGGCGGGCGTGCGCGGCCGCGCCGATGATGGCGTCCTCGCCGATGTCCGCGTCGCCGGAGTAGGACAGGCGCGGGATCGTGGTTCCCTCGCCGACCGTCGCGTTCTTCAGCTCGACGTAGGCGCCCAGGCGGGCGCCGGCGCCGATCCGCGTGCCCGGCCGCAGGAAGGCGAACGGCCCGATGCTGGCCGCGCTGCCGATCTCGGCGGACTCGCAGACCGAGTAGCGCACCGTGGCGTCCGGCGCCACCGTCGTATCCCTGAGCACGCAGTTCGGCCCCACCCGCGCCCCGGGCCCGATGGCGGTATGCCCCTCCAGGAAGGTTCCCGGCAGGATCTGGGCGTCCTCCCCCAGGGTCACGTCTACGTCGATCCAGGTGGCCGACGGGTCGACGACGGTCACCCCGGCCCGCATCCAGTCCTCCAGCAGCCGGCTGTTGCAGGCCCGCCGCGCCTGCGCGAGCTGGATCCGGTCGTTCACGCCCTGGATCTCGGCCGGGTCGGTGACCAGGACCGTGCCCGCCCGGTGCCCGTCCCCGCGCAGGATCCCCACCACGTCGGTCAGGTATTCCTGGCCCTGGGCGTTGCCGGTCGCGACCCGGCTGACCGCATCGGCCAGCAGCGTGCCGTCAAAGGCGTAGCAGCCGGAGTTGATCTCGTCGATGGCCCGCTGCTCCGGCGTCGCGTCGGCGTCCTCGACGATCCCGGCCAGCGCGCCGCGCTCATCCCTGACCATCCGCCCGTAGCCGGACGGGTCGCTCACCCGGGCGGTCAGCACGGTGACGGCGCTGCGGGCCGCGGTGTGCTCGCGCATCAGCGCGGCGAGCGTCCCGGCCCGCAGCAGGGGCATGTCGCCATAGGTCACCAGCACCGTGCCGGGCAGGACGCCGAGCGCCTCGGTGACCATGCGCACGGCGTGGCCGGTTCCCCCCTGGCGGTCCTGTACGACGACCTCGGCGGCCGGCGCGTACCGCGCGGTTTCGGCGGCGACCTGCTCCCGGCCGTGCCCGGCCACCACGATCAGGTGCCGCGGCTCGAGCTCGCCGGCCGTCGCGAGCACGTGCCCGAGCATGCTTCGTCCGCACAGGGCATGCAGCACCTTGGGCAGCCGCGACTTCATCCGGGTGCCCTCGCCCGCGGCGAGGACAATGACAGCGACCGGGCGAGGTTCGCTCACGCGACAAGTCTCCTCGGTTAGCGCCGACATCTTAGTTCCGGGGGCTTCAGGGGTAACGGCCGCCCTTACCGATCGGGATGAGCTGGCGAATGTGTTCACCCATCCCTCACGTGCAGGATACCGCCCGGTCGCCATGATCGGGCGGGTGCTGCCGACAGCCGGGCCACGCCCCGCGTCCCGGACCCACGTCCCAGCCTGGGGCCAGTCGCGGCCGCGACGGTCAGCCGGGCGTGTTCCGGCCCGGCTCGGTGGTCGCGGCCGCCTGCCCGTTGGCCCGCGTTCGGTCCGCGGGCGGGTCCGGGACCAGCTCGCTCGGCTCGAAGGCGCCTTCCCCGGCCACGGCGGCCAGCTCGCCGCCGAGCGTCTCGGCATCGGCGGGCGGCTTGACCCGGCCGGTCAGCGCCGAGGCGACGGCCGCGACCACGCACGCCCCCCCGGCGAACGCGAAGGCCACGCCCAGCCCGTCCTTGAACGGGGCGGTGATCAGCTGCGGGAAGAACTGCCGGCCGACCACATAGGCGGCGTGGGCGGTGGACAGGTGCGCCAGCAGCGGGCCGAGCAGCTGCTGCATCGGGTTGTAGCCGAGGAAGGAGGCGAACAGGACGCCGATCGGCGGCAGGTGCGAGATCTGATTCGCGGCACCCGCGGGGACGCCTTGGGCGATCAGGCCGCTGGACATGGCGGTCGGCAGCTTGCTGGACAACCCGGCCACCATCAGCGTGAAGAAGACCCCGATGGACAGCACGAACGCGGTGTTCTGGAAGGTCGCGATCATGCCGCTGGCCGCGCCGCGCTGGTCCGCCGGGACGGAGTTCATCATCTCGGCGCGGTTCGGCGAGGTGAACAAGCCCGAGCCGAAGCCGTTCAGGCCGAGGATCAGGGCGAACAGCAGGTAGGAGAAGTTCACCGGCACGAGGATCAGGAACAGGAAGCTCAGCGCGGTCAGCAGCGACCCGCCCACGGTGAACGTCTTGGCGCCGAACCGGTCGGACAGGAAGCCGGACAGCGGGGCGGACAGCAGGAAACCGGCGGTCAGCGGCAGCAGGTAGATGCCCGCCCACAGCGGGGTCTTCTCAAAGCTGTACCCGTGCAGCGGCAGCCAGATGCCCTGCAGCCAGATGATCAGCATGAACTGCAGGCCGCCGCGGCCGACCGCCATCACGAAGTTGGCCAGGTTGCCCATCGCGAACGCCCGGATCCGGAACATCGACAGCTTGAACAGCGGCTCGGCGACCCGCGTCTCCACGAAGCAGAACACGATCAGCAGGGCCAGCCCGCCGAACATCAGGCCCAGCACCACCGGGCTGGTCCAGCCCATGGGGTGCCCGCCGTAGGGCTGCAGGCCGTAGGTGATGCCGACCAGGATGGCGATCAGGCCGACGCCGAACAGGATGTTGCCCCACCAGTCCATCCGGGCCGGCTTCTGCTCCCCGATGTCCTTCAGCATGTAGAACGCCCACACGGTGGCGAACACCCCGACGGGCACCGAGACCAGGAATACGAGGTGCCAGTTGATCGGGCCGAGGACGCCGCCGAGCAGGAGCCCGACGAACGAGCCGGCGATGGCCGCGATCGCGTTCAGGCCCAGGGCCGTGCCGCGCTGGTTGGCCGGGAAGGCGTCGGTGAGGATCGCGGCGGAGTTGGCGAACAGGAACGCGCCGCCGATGCCCTGCACGATCCGCCAGATGATGAGCCACAGCGCGGCCGGGACTCCGCTCATCCAGGTGATGGCCAGGAAGATGGAGGCCACGGTGAAGATGACGAATCCGAGGTTGTACATCTTGACGCGGCCGAACATGTCCCCGAGCCGCCCGAACGAGACCACCAGCACCGCGGTCACGACCAGGAACCCCATGAACATCCACAGCAGGTAGCTGGTGTTGCCGGGGGCCAGCGGGTTGAGCCCGATGCCGCGGAAGATGTCCGGGAGCGCGATCAGCACGATGGACTGGTTGATGGTGACCATCAGCACGCCCAGCGTGGTGTTCGACAGCGCGATCCACTTGTAGTGCGGCCCGATCTCGGCGCCGCCACGCCCGCGGGGCGGTGCTCCCGTCAAACCCGAGTTGGCCGTCATAGCCGGCAAGGCCCCCAGACATAGTTACGGGACAGCTTGATAACTTGCTTCGCATCAACCAACTAATTATAACCTGATTCCCGGGCCCGGCCCCGGGCCGATCTCCGGGCGCCGTCTCACCTCAGGCTGGGCCAGCCGCGCCCCGGGCGGTCGCGGCTAGGTAAATCGCTCCCGGGGGGGGACTCGAACCTCCGTTGACGGAACCAAAATCCGTTGTCCTGCCAGCTAGACGACCCGGGACGGCCTGAGCCCCTACTTTACCCGGATCCGCTCAGCGAGGCCGGCCCGTCGCCGCGCTGGCGCGAGCGACGCGGGCCGCCCTCCGGGCCTGCGCGCCAGAGCGGCCCGGAGGCGGGCGAAGCAAGATCGCGGGCCCGGCCGTGACCGCGGCGATACGTCACGTCACACTTCTCGCCTATTGAGACGTCCAGGCGGGAATTCACGCGGCTATTTGCAGAAGTTCACCGGCGGGGTATTGCCTAACCTACGGTGTCGTAGGCTACGGTTACGTAAGCGTACAAGCTCGCTTTGCCGTTGTTCACACCCAAGGAGCACGATGGCCGTCACCCCCGATACCGTCAACGTCACCGAAGCCGCGGCTACCCCGGACCAGGCGGCCGCGCCGCCCGCGCCACCGCCCGGCGGGACGGTCGGGGGAGCCGCCAGAACCGAGCGCCGCGCGCCGAGACCGGACCTCGAGGAGGAGCCGAGCTCGGCGGTCCAGCGCTTCCTGGTCGGCCTGTTCGTCGCGGTCCCGCTGGTGGCGCTGATCGCGGCCATCCCGCTGGCGTGGGTCTGGGGCTTCCTGGGCTGGCACGACGTGGTCATCGCGCTGGTCTTCTACTGGGTCTCCGGGCTCGGCATCACGGTCGGTTTCCACCGGTACTTCACCCACTCGTCGTTCAAGGCGAAGACCGGGCTGCGCGTCGCGCTCGCCGTCGCGGGCAGCCTGGCCATCGAGGGACCGGTCATCACCTGGGTGTCCGACCACCGCCGGCACCACAAGTACAGCGACAAGGAGGGCGACCCGCACTCGCCGTGGCGGTACGGGGACGACTGGAAGGCGCTGAGCAAGGGACTGGTGTACGCGCACGTCGGCTGGCTGTTCGACCCCAACAAGACCTCGCAGGAGAAGTTCTCGCCCGACCTGCTCGCCGACCGGCGGATCAAGCGCGTGGATGCGTTGTTCCCGGCGCTGGTGGCGGTCACGCTGCTGCTGCCCGCGCTGATCGGCGGGCTGTGGGGGATGTCCTGGCACGGCGCGCTGACCGCCTTCTTCTGGGCCAGCCTGGTCCGCGTCGCGCTGCTGCACCACGTCACCTGGTCGATCAACTCGATCTGCCACACCTTCGGCAGCGAGGATTTCGAGGTTCGGGACAGGTCACGCAACGTCGCCTGGCTGGCCATAATGTCGTTCGGCGAGTCCTGGCACAACCTGCACCACGCCGACCCGACGTGCGCCCGGCACGGCGCGCTGAAGGGCCAGATCGACCCCAGCGCGCGGGTCATCTGGGCGTTTGAGAAGCTCGGCTGGGCCTACGACGTCCGGTGGCCCGACGAGGACCGGCTCACGGCCAAGCGTCCCGCCACCGCGACCAGGAAACTCGGCTCGATGACCCGTCGGAGCAGCCGGGTTCGTGACGCGGCGCCGGCGCAGACGCCATGATGGACCGGTGAGCGCCCAGCCGCCGAGACCCGGCCGCAAGAGGATGACCGGAAAAGAGCGGCGGGAGCAGCTGCTCGACATCGGGCGGCGGCTGTTCGCCGAGCGCGGGTTCGAGGGGACCTCGATCGAGGAGATCGCCGCCCAGGCTGACGTGTCCAAACCGGTGGTGTACGAGCACTTCGGCGGCAAGGAGGGGCTCTACGCGGTGGTGGTCGACCGGGAGGTCGAACGGCTGCTGACCATGGCCACCTCGCTGCTGGACGGCGATCATTCCCGGGACAAGTTCGAGGTCGCGGCGGTGTCCCTGTTCCGGTACATCGACGACAACGCCGACGGGTTCCGCATCCTGGTCCGGGACTCCAGCCCCGGCTCGAAGACGGGCACCTACGGCACGCTGCTGAGCGACATCGCCGGCCAGGTGGAGTACATCCTCGGCGACTTCCTGCTGTCCCGCGGCCATGATCCCAAGCTCGCGCCGCTCTACGCGCAGATGCTGGTCGGCATGGTCGCTTTCGCCGGTCAGTGGTGGCTCGACGCCCGCAAGCCCAGGCTGGAAGAGGTCGCCGCCGACCTCATCGACCTGGCCTGGAACGGCCTGTCCCACCTGGACGCCAACGGCCGGGGCTGACCCCGCGAGCCGCCGGGCGCCTTAAGAGCGCCCGGCGGCGAGCGGGACCGCAGCGCCCGCCCCGGGGGCCAGGGTGACGGTGCCCGCGCCGCCCGCCGCGGTCGGCAGGCCCGCGGCCGACCAGGCGCGGAACCCGCCGATCACGTCGGTCGCGCGGCCCAGGCCCAGGTCCTGCAGAGACGCCGCGGCCAGGCTGGAGGTGTACCCGTCCATGCAGAAGAGGATGATCCGGTGGTCATACCTGGCCACCCAGGGCAACCGGGCGTCGCAGCCGGGATCCAGCCGCCACTCCAGGTGGTTGCGCTCCACGATCACCGATCCGGGTATCTCGCCGTGCTCGGCTCGCTGCGCGGCGGGCCGGATGTCGACGAGCACCGCTCCCTCGCCACGTTCGGCGAAGGCCTCCCGCGGTGTCAGCCGCAGCAGCCGCCCGCGCGCGGCGGCGAGGATCTCCTCGATGCCGAGCGCGCCCGGCGGCCTGGCCGCTACCACGTCGCGGCACCTTCGGTGCCCAGCTTGACCAGCCCGCCCGCGGTCAGCTCGTAGCGGGTCATCTCCGGGAGCGGCGGCGAGTACGCGTGCACGCTCACCGCGACCGAGGCGGCGGCGGCGTTACGGACGTCGTGGATGTAGCGGGGGCCGAAGGCGCGCGACCCGCCCGCCCCGACCGGCTTGGCCAGCACCTGTCCCGTGGCCACGCCCCCGGCGACCCGGCGTTCGGTCAAGGTGCCCAAGACCACCGCGAACGCCCCCGCCGACCCGCCGTGGTCATGGAATCCAGTGGCCTGCCCGGGCAGCCAGCTGATCAGCCAGACCTCGTGGCTGTCGTCGATGTGCATCCGCTCGTACCAGCGGCCCGCCGGATTCAGCCGGACCCTGGTCAGCCAGTCTGCCGGGCTGGCCGCCAGGCGGCGTACCACGTCGCCGAGCTGCCTGGCGCCGAACTGCTGGACACGGGGCAGGCGCGCTGGCGGCGCACTGGCGGGTGACGTCGGGTAGGTCATGGTGCTCATGTGATTCTTCTCCTCACGTCTTGCGGCTGGCCGCGGGAGGCCAGTGGAAAGTGACGAACGAAGTGGCCGGCGCGCCGGTTGGCCGGACGCCGGGTGGCCAGGCGAGCCTGGCCACCGGCGAGCCGGGCCGGACGAGCCGGGAGGGCGGGACGAGCCGGGCCGGTCAGAGCGAGTCGGCCGGACACCACCGGACGTGACGCGCCAGCGACAAGACGCCGGCGGGAACGCTGTGACGGCACGGCACTGATCGGCTAAGCCCTGATCGGCTGAGCAGAGATCGAATAGGCAGGCCACGGCGCATGCCGCGATACTGCCAGAGTTTCCCTACAAAATCAATAGGAAAAATTCGGTAACTTGGCCCGGTGGGCGACGGCGAACACCCGGCGGAACGGGAAAACCGTGCCGAACGAACTCGGCGGATACGCCGCGCGGAGCCGCTCGCCGTACTCGGCCAGGAAGTCCCCGGCCGCGCCGGCGTCGAGCACGGCCAGGACCGGACGCAATCCCGTGCCCTTGTACCACTCGAGCACCGGATCGCCTCCCTCCAGGATGTGCACGTACGTCGTCTCCCACGCGTCGACCTCGAGGCCGGCCTCGGCCAGCAGCTCGGCGTAGCCGACCGGATCGGCCGACTGCCGGTTCACTTCCGCGTCCCGCAGCAGCGGGTGCCACCGGGCCGAGGCAGCCATCTCGCGCAAGATCGCGTACGACGGCTGATCGAAGTTCCCCGGGACCTGGAAGGCCAGCCAGCCGTCCTCGGCCAGCCAGCCCGCCCAGCGCAGCAGCAGCTCGCGATGGCCGGGTACCCACTGCAGGACCGCGTTGCAGACGATCACGTCGGGCAGGCTCTGCGGCTCCCAGTGCCGCACGTCGTCGAGCATGAAAGACAGCCCGGGCGCGTGGCTGGCCTGCACCGGCCCGGACCCGGCAGGCCGCGCAGCGGCCGCGGGGATCAGCTTCCGGGCCGCCTCGATCATCGGCGGCGAGCTGTCGACGCCGATCACTTCGGCGGACGGCCAGCGGTCCGCGAGCAGGACCGTCAGGGTTCCCGGGCCGCAGCCCAGGTCGACCACGTGGGTGGGCAGCTCGGCTCCGACCCTGGCGAGCAGGTCGATGAACGGCCTGGCGCGCTCGCCGCCAAACCGCAGGTACTGGGTCGCGTCCCACATGCCGGCTAATCCTTCTTCACTACCGCAGACACATGCCCCGTGGTCTCCTTGTACCCGACCAGCATTCTTGACGTCAAGAGATACGCTCTAGAAATGGCCCAGCGCGCCCGCACCGGCACCGAGGACGGCTCCGATCCGGGGATCGGGCTGCGGGACGAGGTGGACGACCTGGTGGCCTCGTGGCGGGCGCAGCGGCCGGACCTTGACGTTGAGCCGTTGCAGGTCCTCAGCCGGATCTCCCGGCTCGCCCGGCACCTGGACATCGCCCGGCGAGGCGCGTTCGCCGGCCACGGCCTGGAGTCCTGGGAGTTCGACGTGCTCTCCGCGCTGCGCCGGCAGGGGCCGCCCTTCCAGCTGACTCCCGGCGCGCTGCTTCGCGCCACCCTGGTCACCTCGGGCACCATGACTAACCGGATCGACCGGCTGGCCGCGGCCGGCCTGGTCCGCCGGGAGCCGGACCCGACGGACAAGCGCGGCGTCCTGGTCACCCTGGCCGAGCAGGGCCTGGCCCGGGTCGACGCGGCCCTGGCCGATCTGCTGGACCGGGAACGCGCCCTGCTGGCGGGCCTGGGCCAGGGCGAACGCCGCCGTCTGGCCGACCTGATGCGCATCCTGCTCGCCCCCTTCGACGCCGGCCAGTGACGCCGGCCAGTGACGCCGGTCAGTGACGCCTGCCAGTGACGCCGGTCAGCTGTCCAGCGCGGCGGCGACGTCAAGCCAGCGGTCCTCCAGATCCGATTTCTCGGCCTGGACCGCGCGCAGCTCCGCGCCGAGCACGGTGAGCTTCTCATAGTCGGTGGCGTTCGCGGCCAGCTGCCCGGCCAGTTCGCTCTCCCGGGCCGACAGCCGGGCCAGCTGGCGCTCGAGCCGCTGGAGCTCCTTGCGGGCGTTGCGGTCCCCGGCCGCCGACGAGGCCGGCGCCGGTGGCTTCACCGCAGGCGCAGCGGCCGCGCCGGCTCCCGGTGGCGGGCCGGCGTCGCGGACGTCAGCCAGGTATTCCTCCACGCCGCCGCCGAGGAAGGACAGCTTGCCGTCGCCGAGCAGCGCCACGACGTGCTCGGTCACCCGCTCAAGGAAGTACCGGTCGTGGCTGACCGCCACCAGGGTCCCCGGCCAGCCGTCCAGCAGGTCCTCGAACTCCGTCAGCGTCTCGATGTCCAGGTCGTTGGTCGGCTCGTCGAGCAGCAGCACGTTGGGCTCGTCCATGAGCAGCCTGAGCATCTGCACCCGGCGCCGCTCGCCGCCGGACAGGTCGCCGACCCGGGTCCACTGCCGTTCGGCGGTGAAGCCGAGGCGCTCGAGCAGCTGCCCGGCGGAAAGCTCACGATCACCGACCCGGATCCGCAGGCGTACCTCCTCGACCGCCTCGCGGACCCGCTGCCCGGGGTCGAGCTCGGCCAGCTCCTGGGACAGGTAGGCCAGCCGCACCGTGCGGCCCCGCACCACCGTCCCGGCGACCGCGAGCCCCGGCGCGGTCGTCCCGGCCAGCAGGTTGAGCAGGGACGTCTTGCCGCTGCCGTTGACCCCGACGATCCCCACCCGGTCGCCCGGGCCGAGGTGCCAGGTCACGTGCTCCAGCAGCGGGCGCCCGGCGGCCTCCTGTCCCGGCCGCGATACCGCCAGCGACACGTCGTCGAGCTCCAGGACGGTCTTGCCCAGCCGGGCCGTGGCCATCCTGGTCAGCTCCACGTCGTCCCGGGGCGGCGGCTCGGCCGCGATCAGCGCGTTGGCCGCGTCGACCCGGAACTTAGCCTTGGTGCTGCGGGCCCGGGCCCCGCGCTGCAGCCAGGCGAGTTCCTTCCGGGCCAGGTTGCGGCGGCGGCGTTCGGCGGCTTCCTCGCCGCGTTCCCGCTCGGCCTGGGCGAGCACGTAGGCCGAGTAGCCGCCCTCGGCCGAGTGCACCTGGCCGCGATCCAGCTCCCAGGTCCGGTCGCAGACGGTGTCCAGCAGCCACCGGTCATGGCTGACCACGATGACCGCGCGGTTCCCGTTCTCGGCGCGGTCGCGGAGGTGCCGGCCCAGCCAGTCGATGGCCTCGATGTCCAGGTGGTTGGTCGGCTCGTCGAGCAGCAGCACGTCGGGCTCGGCGATCAGCAGCGCGGCCAGCGCGACCCGGCGGCGCTCGCCGCCGGACAGCCTTTCCGCCGCCGCGTCGAGGGCGACGGCGGGCAGCAGCTCCGACACGATGGCGCGCACCCCGGGATCCGCTTCCCACGGCACGTCTGTGGACCGGCCGCCGAACAGGATCTGGCCGACCGGCCCGGCCAGCTGGTCTTGCTGCGGCAGGTAGCCGAGCCGCAGGTCGGCCGCCCGGGCTACCCGGCCCTCATCCGGCGCGACGGTCCCGGCGAGCAGGGCGAGCAGGGTCGACTTCCCCGCGCCGTTGCGGCCGACCACGCCGATCCGGTCACCGGCCGCCACCCCGAGCGAGATGCCGTCGAGCAGCTTGCGGTGCGCATAGGCCTTGGCCGCCTTCTCCAGGCTGATCAGGTTCATCTAGCCGACGCGCACCACGGTGGCACCCGGCACGGGCCCGCTGACCCGGGCCACGGACCGGCACACTCCCGCCCCGGAGATGGACACGGCCAGGTCCAGGGCACGTTCGGCGTTCGCCGCGAGGAACACGCAGGTCGGCCCGGAGCCGGACACCAGCGCGCCGAGCGCGCCGAGCTCCAGGCCCGCGGTCAGCGTCTTACGCAGCGCCGGGAACAGGGAAACCGCGGCCTGCTGCAGGTCATTGCTCAGCCTGGAGCCCACCAGCCGGGCATCGCCCGAGCGCAGCGCGGACATCAGCGCGGAATCGAGGGTTGCCTCCTGGGGGCCGACGCCCCTGAGGCGGTCCAGGGCGGCGTAGACGTCGGGGGTGGACAGCTCGGCGTCGGCCAGGGCCAGCACCCAGTGGTACTGCGTGGCCGGCGCGAGCGCGGGCGTCAGCTGCTCACCGCGGCCGCGGCCCACCGCGGTCCCGCCCAGCAGCGCGAAGGCCACGTCGCTGCCCACCGTCGCGGCGATCTCGAGCAGCTGGTGCTGGGTGAGGCCGCTGCCCCACAGCTCGTTGCAGGCCACCAGGGTGGCCGCCGCGTTGGCGCTGCCGCCCGCGAGCCCGGCGGCGACGGGGATCTTCTTGGCGATGGTGACGTGGACGCGGCCGGGACCGCCGCTGCGGTCGCGGACCGCGGCCCGGAGCGCGGCGGCCGCCCGCAGCGCCAGGTTGTCCCGGCCCGCGGGCACCCGGTCCGCGCCCTCGCCGGTGACGGTCACCCTGTCGCGCCCGGCCGGCTCCACCGTGACCTCGTCGTACAGCGAGACGGCATGGAACACCGTCACCAGGTCGTGGTATCCGTCGGGGCGCAGCGGCCCCACCGCGAGCTGGAGGTTGATTTTGGCGGGCACCCGCACGCTGACCCACGTCACGATGATGCGATCGTACGCGCCGACGCGAGGCGGGCGAACCCGGCCACGCTCAGCGACTCGCCCCGGGCGCCCGGGTCGATCCCCGCCGCGCGGAGCAGCCGCTCGGCCTCGGGAGCCGACCCGGCCCAGCCCGCCAGCGCCGCGCGCAGCGTCTTGCGCCGCTGGCCGAACGCCGCGTCGATCAGCGCGAACACCTCCTCACGGCTCGCGGCCGCGGCGGGCGGCTCCCGCCGGGTGAACGCGACGAGCCGTGAATCCACGTTCGGCACCGGCCAGAACACCGTGCGCGGCACTGTCCCGGCCAGGCGCGCCTGCGCGTACCAGGCCAGTTTCACCGACGGCACGCCGTACACCCGCGATCCGGGGGCGGCGCACATCCGCTCCGCCACCTCGGCCTGCACCATGACCAGCCCGCGCTCCAGCGACGGCAGCGCCGCCAGCAGGTGCAGCACCACCGGCACCGCGACGTTGTAAGGCAGGTTCGCCACCAGCACCGACGGCAGGGCCGGCGCCGGCCCATCGGCCGGGCCGCCCGCGGACGCAGCAGCCACCGCCGCCTGCAGGTCCGGCTCGCCGACACTCAGCGCGTCGGCGGCCACCACGACGGCCCGGTTCGCCAGACCCGGGGCCCGCGCGGCGATGATGCGCGGCAGCTCGGCGGCCAGCGCCCGGTCGACCTCGACCGCTACCACCCGGGCCGGGCGCGCCTCCAGGAGAGCCAGCGTGAGCGAGCCGAGGCCCGGGCCGACCTCGAGCACCACGTCATCCGTGCGCAGGGCCGCGAGCGCGGCGATCTTCCGCACCGTCCCGGCCTCGATAACGAAGTTCTGGCCCAGCCGCTTGGACGGCCGCACCCCCAGCCTCGCGGCCAGCGCCCTGACATCAGCCGGCCCGAGCAGCCGCGCCAGCGGCTCCGCTGCCACTACGTCACGCCCACGGCGCCTGCTCAATGGACCAACGGGCCGGTTATAGCCGGCTCGATGGACCATCGAGCCGGCGCGGCGAGGGCGGCCGGACCGGGCCCGGGCGTGGCGGGCATGGCGGGCGTGGCGGGGGTGGCGGGGGTGGCGGGCATGGGCTACCAGGGACCGAAGGTGTGCTGCGCGGTTTCGGTAACCAGATCGCACAGCTCGGCCACGTCGAGGGACTGTAGCTGGGCCAGGCCGCGCAGGGTGTAGGCGACCTGGGCCGGCTCGTTGGGGCGCCCCCGGTTCGGCACCGGGGTCAGGAACGGCGCATCGGTCTCGGCCAGCAGGAGGTGCGGCGGGGCGGCCGCGGCCGCGTCGCGCAGCGGCTGCGCGTTGGTGAACGTCACGTTGCCCGCGAACGACATCACGTAACCGGCCTCGGCGCACTGCTTGACCATGGCCACGTCACCGGAGAAGCAGTGGAACACCACCCGGGGCGGCGGTCCCTCCTCCGCCAGCAGGCGCAGCACGTCGGCGTGCGCCTCCCGGTCGTGGATCATCAGCGCCTTACCGGTCCGCTTGGCGATCTTGATGTGCTCCCGGAACCACCAGCGCTGGACGTCGGGCGCGGCATGGTCCCGGTAGTAGTCCAGCCCGGTCTCCCCGACCGCGACCACCCGCGGCTGCCGGGCCAGCGCCTCGATCTCGGCGAGCACCTGGTCCGCGGTGCGGGCCGGGGCGGGCGGCGAGGCCATCGAGGCGTGCGGCGCACGGGGCTCCCGGGCGGGCGGCGCCGGCGCGGTGGCGGCCTCAGTGTCGTTGGGGTGGATCGCGACCGCCGCGTAGACGTCGCCATGCTCCGCGGCCGACCGGGCCGACCAGCGGGACGAGGGCAGATCGGTCCCGACCGTGACCACGCGGACGATTCCCGCGGCCCGGGCCGCGGCCATCACTGCGTCGACCGGCCGGTCGATCATGTCCAGGTGCGTGTGGGCGTCGAGGGCCGGCCGGGGCAGGGCAGGAGGCGGTACCGGGGCGCTCACCACGGACCGTTCGGCGTGGCCGGGCTGGTCATACGGCCCCGAGCCGGGCCAGTTCCTCGTCCGCCACCGACTTGTCCAGCTTGGTGAACAGGGGCACCGGGGGGGCGAGCGGGGTGCCCGGCCGCACCGGCTGCGAGGCCCAGCGGGCGGCGCCGTCGTACTGGCCGGTGATGACCGGGTAGGACGGGCCGCCGTCCTCGTCGACCTCCTCGATGCGAGGCATGTCCGACCAGGTGCCGCTGCCGCCCAGCATCTCGTATACCAGCTGGGACGAGCGGGGCAGGAACGGGGTGAGCAGCGTCTTGGCGTCATCGACGAGCTGCAGGGCCACGTGCAGGACGGTACGCATCCGCTCCGGGTCGCTCTCGCGCAGCTTCCACGGCGCCTGCTCGGAGAAGTACTTGTTGGCCTCGGCCACCGTCCGCATCGCCTCGGTGATGGCGAACTTGAACCGGGACCGGCCCAGGTGCTCGCCGACGGTGTCGAACGCCTGCCGGGAGCGGGCCAGCAGATCGGAGTCCAGCGCGGTCAACGTCCCCGCCTCGGGGATCGAGCCGATATTGCGGGCCGCGAACGACACCGCGCGATTGACCAGGTTTCCCCAGGTGGCGACCAGCTCGTCGTTGTTGCGGCGGACGAACTCGCTCCAGGTGAAGTCGGTGTCCTGGTTCTCCGGTCCGGCGATGGCCACGTAGTAGCGCAGCGCGTCCACGTCGTAGCGGGCCAGGAAGTCCCGGACGTAGATGACCACCGAACGGGAGGAGGAGAACTTACGGCCCTCCATGGTCAGGTACTCGCTCGAGACCACCTCCGACGGCAGGTTCAGCGTGCCCAGCGGGCCGGGCGAGCCGCCCTTGTCTCCCAGCCCGCCGTAGCCGAGCAGCATGGCCGGCCAGATCTCGGCGTGGAAGACGATGTTGTCCTTGCCCATGAAGTAGTACGACTCGGCGTCCGGGTCGTTCCACCAGGCCCGCCAGGCGTCCGGGTCGCCGCTGCGCCGGGCCCACTCGATCGACGCGGACAAGTACCCGACCACCGCGTCGAACCAGACGTAAATCCGCTTGTCCGGCCGGTCCCGCCAGCCGTCCAGCGGGACCGGCACGCCCCAGTCCAGGTCCCTGGTGTACGCGCGGGGCTTGAGGTCGTCCAGCAGGTTGAGGGAGAACTTCAGCACGTTCGGCCGCCACTGGCCGCTCTTGGACTGGAGCCAGGTGCCCAGCGCGTTGGCGAAGGCGGGCAGATCGAAGAAGAAGTGCTCCTCCTCCGTGAACACCGGGGTCTCGCCGTTGATCCTGGACCGGGGGTTGATCAGGTCGACCGGATCGAGCTGGTTTCCGCAGTTGTCGCACTGGTCGCCGCGGGCGCTGGGGTACCCGCAGATGGGGCAGGTGCCCTCGATGTACCGGTCGGGCAGCGTGCGGCCGGTCGACGGCGAGATCGCGCCGAGCGTGGTCTGCGGGAAGATGTAGCCGTTCTTGTACAGGCCGAGGAAGATCTCCTGGGTGACCGCGTAGTGGTTGCGCGTCGTGGTCCGGGTGAACAGGTCGTAGGTCATGCCCAGCCCGGTCAGGTCCTCGGCGATGACCCGGTTGTAGCGGTCGGCGAGCTCGCGGGCGGTCACGCCCTCGGCGTCCGCCTGCACCTGGATGGGCGTGCCGTGCTCGTCGGTGCCGCTCACCATCAGCACCCTGTTGCCCGCCATCCGCTGGTACCGGCTGAACATGTCGCAGGGCAGCGCGAAGCCGGAGACGTGGCCGATGTGACGAGGGCCGTTCGCGTACGGCCAGGCGGGGGCGGACAGGATGCTGCGCATGGGTTAAAGCCTAGGGGCAGCCGCCGACTGCTCGACCTGATTAACGGCATCACCAGGAACGGGCGGCGGCGACCCCATCGCGGGGTGGCGGGTGTGCTTGATGCCGAGGATGGACAGGAAGAACGTGCCCAGGATCACCTCGCAGCTGACGATCAGGGCGGTGACCGACGGGATCATCAGGCGCAGCGAGTGCTCGTAGTTGAGGTGGCTGAACTTCTGGCCGTTCCAGTACAGCACCGAGAAGATCAGCCCGGCCAGGCCGGCCAGGCCGATGGCCGCGCCGAGCAGCAGGCCGCGTTCCAGGCTCAGCTTCTCCAGCAGCCGCTGGACCTTCGGCTCTTCGGGCAGGAATCCCTCCGAGCCGGCGTAGACCTGGGTGAACAGCCAGAACAGCACGGACTGGAAGCCGATCACCACCATCGCCGAGGCGGCGACCAGCGTGTCCACGTCGAAGGTCACCGTGCCGACCCGGAACGGGTGCGGTATCACGATGGCGCCGATGATCAGGCCCGCGATCAGCAGCACCAGGCCGGGCAGGAAGAACAGCCAGCGCGGGCTGAACAGCAGCAGGAACCGCAGGTGCCGCCAGCCGTCCCGCCAGGTGTGCAGGTGGGGCGGCCTGCTCCGGCCGTCCTTGGCCAGCGTGGTCGGTACCTCGGTCACCTGCTGCCCGTACAGGGCCGCCTTGACCACTATCTCGCTCGCGAACTCCATCCCGGTGGCCTGGAGGTTCAGGGCCAGCACGCTGTCCCGGTTGAAGCCGCGCAGCCCGCAGTGGAAGTCGCCGATCTTGCTGCGGAAGAACAGCCGGCCGATGAAGCTCAGCACCGGATTGCCGAGGTAGCGGTGCAGCGGCGGCATCGCGCCCGGCGCTATCCCGCCGGCGAACCGGTTGCCCATCACCAGGTCGGCGCCCTGGCGCAGTTCGGTGACGAACGGCATCAGGTTGGTGAAGTCGTAGCTGTCGTCGGCGTCGCCCATGATGATGTACTGGCCGCGGGCCGCGACGATGCCGCCCATCAGCGCGTTGCCGTAGCCCTTGTCGCGGACCGGCACGACCCGGGCGCCCGCTTCTTCGGCCAGCCGCTGGCTGCCGTCCGTGCTGCCGTTGTCGGCCACCAGAACCTCGCCGCTGATCCCGCTGGCGGACAGGAACCCGATAGCCTTGCGGACGCACGTCGCCACGGTCTCCGCCTCGTTGAGGCACGGCATGACCACGGTCAGCTCCACGTTTTCGTCTCCTTCACGGTCAGCGGATCGGCCGCAGCGGCCGCCCCTGGTCGCGCATCGTATTAGCGTAGACGGGGACGAACGCGCGCCACCGGCCGTTGGGTCATGGTCAGGGGTTATCAGCCCAGCACAGGAGGGTACGGCTTGAGGGTAGTGCCTGAGGCCACGTCGCGTGCGCCATCGGCGCGGCGAGGCTGGTCCGTCCGCTCCAGTGTGGCGACCCCGGCTGGCGTCAGATCGCTGGCCGCGCGCACCTGGGCGGAGCACCGGCTGTTCATCATCGTGCTCATCCCGGCTGCGCTGCTGCGCGCCGACGCCGAGCTCGGGTACCGATGGCAGGCCTGGTTCAACGACTCGTTCACGTACGTGTCGGATACGGTCCACTTCAACCTGGACCCGACCCGGGTGTCGGGGTACTCGATCTTCCTGAAGATCCTGGAGCCGTTCCACAGTTACGCGCTGGTAACGATTCTGCAACATCTTATGGGCCTGGCCGTCGCGGTGATGCTGTACGCGCTGGCCAGGCACCGTTTCGGCGCTCCCGCGTGGCTGGCCACGCTGGCCGCGGTGCCGGTGCTTTATGACGGGTACGAGATCGAGCTCGAGCACCTGATCCTGTCCGACGTGCCGTTCCTGTTCCTGCTCACCCTGGCCACCACGCTGCTGCTATGGAATCCGGCCGGGCCGTCCGCCCGGCGCAGCGCACTCATCGGCCTGCTGCTGGGCCTCGCGGTGGTGCTGCGCTCGGTCGGCGAGCCGCTGCTCGCCGTGTTCGTGGTCTACATGATCATCAGGCGGTTCAACTGGCGGAAGGTCGTGGCCACCGTCGTGGTCGGCGCCGTGCCGCTGGTCGTCTACGCGGGCATGTTCGATCTGGAGCATGGGCAGTTCGCGATGAGCGACGCGACCGGGGTGTTCCTCTACTCACGGGTGATGACGTTCGCCGAGTGCCCCAAGATGAACGTGCCCGCCGACGAGCTGTGGCTGTGCACGGTGCTGCCGCCGGACCAGCGCCCGATCGCGCAGAACTTCATCTGGCGAAGCACCCAGAACACCCCGCTGGACCGTTACACGTCGCAGAAGTTCTCCCCGCAGCCGAACAAGCTGGCCGAGGACTTCGCGATCCGGGCCATCGAGGCCCAGCCGCTGGCTTACGCCCGGGCCGTCTTCGACGACACCTGGCGGGTGTTTGCCTGGCCGCGGCAGGTGTTCCCGAACGCGCAGACCTACAACGAGTACGAGTTCCTGGCCAAGCCGACCCCGATCCCGTCCTGGGACGACGCCAACCTGGGGCCGTACAAGTCCTACGCGGCCGCGTATGTCCAGGGCAACCCGGAGACCCAGCTGGTCGACCCGTTCGCCGCGATCATCCGCGACTACCAGAGGTACGTCTGGCTGCCGGGTTCGGTGTACGGGCTCATCCTGCTGGCCGGGCTCGGCGGCATGGTCCTGGCCTGGCGCCGGCTGGGCGGCGAGGCGCTGCTGCCCTGGGCCATATCGGTGGCCATGATCGTCATCCCGGCCGCGACCGCCGAGTTCGACTACCGGTACGTGCTGCCGGCCGTCCCGTTCGCCTGCCTGGCGGCGGTCATCGCGTTCAGCCCCGGTACCGCGGGCGGCGACCGGCTGCGGCGGCTAGCGGACGCGATCCGCCCGACGGCCGGGGGCAGCGCCCGGCCCGCCGCCGGTCCCGTCCCGGGCGGCCCGGGCAGCCAGGGCGCTCCTGGCGCCGCGCCGCCCGGTTCCGGCGACGACCAGCGTGATCTCGCCACGGACGGCGCCTGAGCCGGCCCACTCGGCGAGCTCGGTTACCGTGCCGCGGCGGATCTCCTCGTGGATCTTGGTCAGCTCGCGGCACACCACCGCCTGCCGGTCCGGGCCATGCGAGGCCGCGAGCTCGGCCAGCGTGCTCGCGAGCCTGCGGCCGGATTCGAAGTAGACCTGGGTGCGCCGGTCCTCGGCCAGCTCGGCGAACCGCCGCTGGCGTTCCCCCGGGCGCCGGGGCGGGAATCCCTCGAAGCAGAACCGGTCGGTGGGCAGCCCGGACACCGCCAGCGCGGTCGTGACCGCGGACGGCCCGGGCAGCGCCGTCACCCGCAGGCCGGCCGCCGCGGCGGCGGCCACGAGCCGGTAGCCCGGATCGCTGATCCCGGGCATTCCCGCGTCGGTGACGAGCAGGACGTCCTGACCGGCCTGCAGCACCGCGACGAGCTCGGCGGCGCGGCGCGTCTCCACCGCGTCGTAGTAGGAGATCACGCGCGCGCTCAGCGTGATGCTCAGGCTCGCCGCGAGCCAGCGCACACGGCGGGTGTCCTCGGCCGCGATGACGGTGGCCCCGGCGAGCTCGGCCGCCAGCCGGGGCGAGGCGTCCTCCGCCCGGCCGATCGGCACCGCGGCCAGCGTCAGCACCCCGGCCTGTTCCCCATCGCTGTCACCCATGGAAAGCATTCTCCCGCGAGCCGAAGGGCGCGCCGCCGACTGGACTGAGGAGCGACGAAGGAGCGACGAGGGAAGGAGGCGGGTCAACAGCGCCCGGAGGCGAGCGGTGCAAGCAGAGCGAGCGGGAAAATACAGCAGTAGCATGTGGCCGATGATGGGTACCGAGGCCGGATCGGCCGCGCCAGCCGCCGATGAGGCCGGTCGGCTGTCGGTGCTGCGCGCCCGGCTGGTGGCGCCGATGCCCGATGACCGGCCGTGGGGATGGCTCGGGCCGCTGCTCGTCACGCTGTTCGGGACGTGGCTGCGGTTCGACCGGCTGGCCATCCCGCGGGCCCTGGTGTTCGACGAGACCTACTACGCCAAGGACGCCTGGAGCATCCTGCAGCACGGGGTCGAGTGGAACTACGTCACCAGCTCCGCCAACCCCAACCTGGCCAACGACCTGATCCTGCGGGGGCATACCACCGGCCTGTTCGCGGCCTGCCGCGGCAGCGGCTGCGGCGAGTACGTGGTCCAGCCCGAGGTGGGCAAGGAGCTCATCGCGGTCGGCGAGTGGCTGTTCGGGCTCAACTCCTTCGGCTGGCGGTTCTCCAGCGCGGTATTCGGGTCGCTGGCCATCCTGCTGATGTGCCGCATCGCCCGCCGGATGACCCGCTCCACCCTGCTCGGCTGCGTGGCCGGGCTGCTGATGGCCCTGGACGGCCTGGAGTTCGTGCTGTCCAGGACCGGCATTCTGGACATCTTCCTGATGTTCTTCATCCTGGCCGCGTTCGGCTGCATCGTCATCGACCGGGATGCGTCCCGGGCCGCGTTGGCCGAGGGCGTCGCGCGCCGGGCGGGCGGCGACGCCGGGCCCCGGCTCGGCCTGCGCAAATGGCTGGTGGCCTGCGGGATACTCCTCGGCCTGGCGGTAGGGACCAAGTGGATCGCGGCCTGGTACATCATCGGGTTCGCCGGGCTCGTCATCGCCTGGGAGATCGGGGCCCGCCGGGCCGCGGGCCTGCCGTCATTCGTCCGCGGCGCATTCCGCGAAGCGCTCTGGCTGCCGCTCACGTTCATCGTGATCCCGCTGGTCGTCTACGTGGCCACCTGGAGCAACTGGCTGTTCACCAGCACCGGCTACGACCGGAACTACGGGCAGGCACACGGCGTCACCACGCCGGTCATCTCCGCGCTGTACTCGCTGTATGAATACCATCTGCAGGCCATCGGCTTCGGCCTGGGCCTGAGCACGCGGCACCCGTACCAGTCCCAGCCCTGGGACTGGCTGCTGATCACCCGGCCGGTCGCCTTCTTCTACGAGCAGTACACAGGTCCGGTGGCCGGGCCCCAGTACTACTGCCCGGCCAAGGGCTGCACTGGCCTGTGGTGGTCGCAGGAAGTCCTGGCCATCGGCACCCCGCTGATCTGGTGGAGTGCCATGCTGGCCCTGGTGTTCTGCCTGGGCTGGTGGCTGCTGCACCGGGACTGGCGGGCCGGGGCGGTGCTGCTCGGCGTGCTGGCCGGCTGGGGGCCCTGGTGGCCGCTGGTCACCCGGACCAAGTTCTATTACTACGCGCTGGAATTCGAGCCGTTCCTCATCTTGTCGATCGTGCTGTGCCTGGGGCTGATCCTCGGGCCGGCCGCAGCCAGCGTCCGGCGCCGCTCGATCGGCGCGGGAATCGTCGGCGCGTACGTGCTGGCCGCGCTGATCATGTTCTGGTACTTCTACCCGGTCGTGGCGGCCAAGGTCATCCCGTACCCGGACTGGCTGAGTCACATGTGGTACCGGATCGGCCACGGCTGGATCTGAGGCTTACAGCGCGCTCTGAGCTGCCCCTCAGGCTGCTTCCGGGAGCCGGTGCATAATAGTTGAGAACGGGGCGCACTAGTTAGTCACGGGGGCAAAGTGACGTGATTTTCGTAACACTGGGTACGTTTTCGCGCTCCAATGCGTCTATATACGAAGAGATGACAACCCGGAGCGAATCATGAGCCAAGCCGAACACTCCAGCGAAGACCGTGCGCGATTCGAGCGTGACGTCATCCCGCAGCTTGGCCAGCTGTACCCGGCGGCGCTCCGGATGACCAGGAACCCCACCGACGCCGAGGACCTGGTCCAGGAGACGTCGGCCAAGGCCTACGCGGCGTTCGGCCAGTTCACCCCCGGCACGAATCTGCGGGCCTGGCTGAACCGGATCCTGACCACCACGTTCATCAACGTGTACCGCAAGCGGCGCCGCGAGCCGCAGCAAGCCCTCGGCGGCGACCTGGCCGAATGGCAGATGTCGGCCGACCGGCTGGCGCCGCCCGTGCCGTCCGCGGAGGCCGAGGCACTGGACCGCACCACCGACTCCGACCTGCTGCGGGCGCTGCGGGATCTGCCCGGCGAGTTCCGGACGGCGGTGTACCTGGCCGACATCGAGGGATACCCCTACCGGGAGATCGCCGAGATCATGGGCACGCCGGTCGGCACGGTCATGTCGCGGCTGCACCGCGGCCGCCGGAAGATCCGGGAGCAGCTGCTGGCCAGCCGGCGGGGCACCGCGCCCGCCGAGGGCACCTGAGGGTTATTCAGCTCGGGCCCTCAGCCGACCGGCGCGGGCTCCCAGCCCAGGGCCACCGGGTCGTAGACGCGCTCGACGTAGATCTGGTGCCACAAGGAGAACACGACCAGCAGCCATACCTGCCGCCAGGTCACCTCGGGGTCCCCGGCCCGGAAGCGGCGCAGCAGATCGGCCGCGGCGGCCTTGTTCAGCCACTGGCCGGTCTGGGCGGTACGGATCACCTGCTCGGCGAAGCCGTACATGCCGCCGCTCAGCCAGTGCCCGAGCGGCACGGGAAAGCCGAGCTTGGCGCGCTCGGCGGCGGCCTGCGGGAGCAGCTCGCTGACCGCCTCGCGAAGCGCGAACTTGGTCGTGCCCGCCGCGGTCTTCTCCACCCTGGCCAGCCGGGCGGCGACCGCGAGCACCTCGCGGTCCAGGAAGGGCGTGCGGAGCTCCAGGCCGTGCGCCATGGCCATCCGGTCCGCCTTGACCAGGATGTCGCCCGGCAGCCAGGTGTTGATGTCGACCAGCTGCATGGTGGCGACGTCGTCCAGGCCGGCGTCGGCGGCCTGCCGGTAGACCGGGTCGGTCACGTCGAACTCGCTGCCGTTGCCGCCCCGGACCAGCGTCCGGGCCTCCGCGGCGGGAAATACGTACGCGCCGCCGATGTAACGGCGCGGCAGCGGCGTCGAGGTCCGGGTGAGCAGGCCCTTGCCTCGCTTGCCGGCCGGCAGCTCGGCGGCGACCCGCCCGATCGTCGCCCGGCCCCAGCCGGGCAGGGCCCGCCCGGCCCGCACCACGCCGGGCTGGTAGTAGACGCCGTAGCCGCCGAACAGCTCGTCTGCTCCCTCGCCGGACAGCACCACCTTGACGTGCTTGCGGGCCTCGCGGGCCGCGAACCACAGCGGGACCGCCGCGGCGTCCGCCATCGGGTCATCCAGGTGCCAGATGATCCTGGGCAGGCAGGCGACGAATTCGTCGGGGGTGATGACGTAGGGATGGGACGTCAGGCCGAGCGCCGCCGCCGTCTGCGTCGCGAGCTCGATCTCGTTGTACCCCTCGCGCTCGAATCCGACGGTGAAGGTCAGCAGGCCCGGAATCGACTCGGCGGCCAGTGCGCACAGCGTGGCCGAATCCACTCCGCCGGACAGGAACGCGCCGACCGGCGCATCGCTGCGCAGGTGGACCGCGACCGAGTCGCGCAGCGCGGCCAGGATCTTCTCCGGCGAGGCCGACGAGGGGGACCTGGCCGGCCGGAGCTCGGGCCGCCAGTACCGGAACACGTCGACGCGGCCGCCGGGGCGGGCGATCAGCACGTGCCCCGGCGGAAGGGCCCGCGCGGGCGGTACCAGCGTGGCCGGCGCCGGGACGTACTGGAACGACAAGTACCGGCGCAGCGCGTCCGGGTCGATCGCGGTCACCTCGCCCGAGTCGGCCAGGGCCTTGCGCTCGGAGGCGAACCGCAGCTGCGGACCCGGCCTGGGCGGCTGGGCGCCGGCGGTCAGTGCGTAGAAGAACGGCTTGATGCCGAACGGGTCACGCGCGCAGAACAGCTCCCGGGTGCGCCGGTCCCAGATCGCGAAGGCGTACATGCCCCGGAGCTGGCGGACGACGTCCTTGCCGAGCCACGCGTACATCTCGACCAGGACCTCGGCCGCGGACCTGGTGCGCAACTGGACCCCGCGGGCGCCCAGGCGCTGGGCCAGCTCGATGTAGTTGTAGATCTCGCCGTCGAAGGCCAGCACGTAGCGGCCGTCCGCCGAGTACATCGGCTGGCGGACGTCAGGGGACAGGTCGATGACCGACAGCCGCCTGAAGGCCAGGGCCAGATCGGGATCGGCGAAGTAGCCCTCGTCGTCGGGACCGCGATGGGCGACGCGCATGGCGGCCCGGCCCACCCAATCGGTATCGGGGCCTGCTCCGTCGGCCAGCGCCAGGCAGCCGGTCATTCCGCCCATGCGTGCCGCCCCATGATCGCGATAATTCCAGCGCCCCCGACCAGGTTACGTTCCGGGTCTACCTGGGCTGGAACCTTACCCCCCCGTCGAGGCGGATGACCTCGGCGTTCAGGTAGTCATTCTCGATCACGCTGAGCACCAGCTGGGAGAATTCATCCGGGCGGCCCATCCGCTTGGGGAACGGGATCGGCGCCGCCAGCGCGGCCTTGAACGCCTCGGGGTCCGGGTTGAAGCCATAGATCGGGGTGTCGATGATGCCCGGGGCGATGGTCATGACCCGTACCCCGACGGCGGACAAGTCCCGCGCGGCGGGCACGGTCATCCCGATGATGCCGCCCTTGGACGCCGAGTAGGCGATCTGGCCGACCTGCCCCTCCATGCCCGCCACCGAGGACGTGTTGATGATGACGCCGCGCTGACCATCTCCGTCGACGGGCTCCGTCCTGGCCATGGCCGCAGCGGCGATGCGCATGAGGTTGAACGTGCCGATCAGGTTGATGCTGATGACCCGCTGATAGCTGGCCAGGTCATGCGGGGTGCCGTCCCGGCCGACCGTCCTCGCGGCCATGGCGATGCCCGCGCAGCTGACCGCGACGCGCAGCGGGGCCCCGGTGCTGACCGCGGCGTCCACGGCAGAGCCGACCGACGCCTCGTCCACCACGTCGGTGTGCGCGAACAAGCCGCCGATCTCGCCGGCCACCTGCTTGCCGCCCTCTTCATTCAGGTCGGCGATGACCACCCTGGCCCCCGCCGCGGCCAGCGCCCGCGCAGTCGCCTCGCCGAGCCCGCTCGCGCCGCCGGAAACGATCGCCGCAGTACCGTTCACGTCCATGCCGGGAGCATACCCGCCGCGGCCCCGGCGGCCCAGCCCCGTCAGATGGCCGGGACCATGAGCTCACCCGGTTCATCCGGCTCGATGGGGAACAGCCCGGGCCGCCGGTCGGCCGCGGCCACGTAGCCGGCCGGCTCCCACGGGAATCGTTCCGCGAACGCGGGCCGCAGGTCGGTGAGCCAGGTGGCGGCCGGGTCGAAGCGGGCGAAGAACGGCGCCCCCACCAGGCGCGGGTCGCGGGACTGGATCATGCGCAGCACGAAAACCCTGGCTCCGGCCACCTCGGCCACTCCGTCGACGCACACCTTCCCGGGCGTGGCCGACATCGACGGGCCGCGGACGGTACGGCACAGCCCCGAGACGCCCCGGTAGGCGTCGCGGAAGATCTCGTACCCGCGGGCCAGCGGCACGGCGAAGTAGTCCTGCGGCCCGGTGTCCCGCTCCACGAACATGTAGTACGGGATCATGCCCTGACGCACCTGCGCCCGCCACATCGCCTGCCACGTCTCCGGGTCGTCGTTGATCGTCCTGATCAGCGGCGCCTGGGTGCGGATCACCGCGCCGGTATCCCTGATCCGGCGCACCGCCGCGGCCAGCACCGGCGGGGCCAGCTCGCGCGGATGGGTGAAGTGCGCCATCAGGGCGAGGGTCCGGCCCGAGTCGGCCACCTCACCGAACAGCCGCAGCGTCGCATCGGCGTCCGGGTCGGTGACGAACCGCTGCGGCCAGTACGACAGCGACTTGGTCCCGATCCTGATCGACTCCAGGTGATCCAGGCGCGGGTCGAGCAGCGGCTCGATATAGCGCCGCAGCACCGGCTCGCCCATGATCATCGGATCCCCGCCGGTGATCAGGACGCTGGTCACCTCCGGGTGCTCGCCGAGGTAGGCGACCAGCGTGCCGATATCATCGGTCGCCATTTTCAGCTCGGGCTCGTCCACGAACTGCGCCCACCGGAAGCAATAGGTGCAGTACGCGTGGCAGGTCTGGCCCTGCCGGGGGAAGAACAGCACCGTCTCCGGGTACTTGTGCTGCAGTCCCGGCAGCGGCCTGCCGTGCAGGCTGGGCGCGTTCAGCAGCAGCTGCCCGGCCGGATGCGGGTTGAGCCGCATCCGGATCTCGTGCGCGGCTTCGCGCAGCGCCGGCTCCGGCGCCCGGGATTCGATCAGGCCGGCCAGCCGGCGCACGTCTGGCGCGGGCAGCATGTCGGGCTGCGGAAAGACGAGCCGGTAGATCGGGTCGTCCGGGGCCGCAGCCCAGTCGATCAGGTTGTCGACCACATACGAATTCGTCCGGAACGGCAGGACGGCGGCCACGGCCCGGATGGCCAGCTGGTCATCCGGCGTCAGCCCGGCTCGCGCCGTGAGCATGTCCAGGTGTTTCGCCGAGTACGCATGGAACCCGCGGCCGGCGGACCGGGCCGGCGGGACGAACGGCCGGATGTCTGTCACGCGCTTTCCCCCTCGTGGTGCGCGCCGCTCGGCGCAGGCGCCGTTGCATGCGCGAAATAGCCCTTATGACACCCGCTCCCCAGCGGTTCCCCCGCGCCTGGCCCCGCCCCGTTAGCCACCCGGCCAGAACTGCCTCCACTTTAATTACGCTCTTGCCACTGCGTAGGTTCCGATTCGCCGCCGCCTTTCTTCCGGGCTGAGGAATACCATGCCTCGCAGAAAATATTCGCCGTAATCCCGGAAATGCGCAAGCGGCTGTTTTTTAATTCGGCGCATTCTGCGCGGGTTTAGCCCGACAAGGCACACCCGCGGCGGTTACCGCCGGGTGCGCCCGGTTCTTTCCGCGCGCCAGGGCGGCCCGCACCGGGCTCGTAGCGACAGGCAACCTCAGGGGAAAGACCCGGCGAGTTCCGCGCGGGGGCCATAATGGGCCCACCAGACAGGCACTGTTCGCTGAAGGAATCGAAGGATGAGGCACCGTGGCGGCCCGGGTACGTGGTGTCTCACCGGGGCGGCGGCCGCCCTGGATTCCGGCCGTGACGGGAGGGAGTCCTCCCGCCCGGACGCCCCTTGGGTGATCCGCTGAGCGCCGGGCCGGACAGCCCGGAGCAGCAGCCCGCGGACCACGATGCCGAGGGCTCGGCCCGGGGCGGCCCGCCGAGCACGAAGAGAGCCGGGGAGGGCGGCGCTTTCCCGCCCGCCCGCACGCGGCTGGAACCGGTGCTGGCGGTCGACGCGATGGGCGGCGATCACGCCCCCGACGAGATCGTGGCGGGCGCGCTGGCCGCTCACCGCGAGCACGGTATCCAGATCCTGCTCGCCGGTCCGGCTGCGCAGCTACGGCAGGCGCTGACCAAGATGGGCGTGGATCCCAGGTCCAGCGAGCTCGGCATCGTGCCCGCGGAGGACAACCTGGCCATGGACGAGGGCGCGCTGGCCAGCCTGCGGCGCCCGCGCTCGAGTGTGGCCGTGGCCTGCCAGCTGGTCCGGCGCGGGGAGGCGGCCGCGGTCGTGTCGGCCGGGTCAACCGGCGGCGTGGTCGCCACCGCGAGGCTGCGGCTGCGGCCGCTGCCGGACGTGCCGCGGCCGGGGCTGGCCGTGGTGCTGCCGACCCGGCCCGGCCGGACGGTGCTCATCGACGCGGGCGCCACCGCCGACCCCAAGCCGGAGATGCTCGTGCAATTCGGCCAGCTCGGCGTGGCCTACGCGCAGCTCGCGCTGGGCGTCAGCGCCCCGCGGGTCGGGCTGCTCACCATCGGGGCGGAGCCCGGCAAGGGAAACAGATTCACCAGGCGGGCGCATGAGCTGCTGGCCGCCGATCCGCCGCACGGCGCGCTCCCGCTCGGCTTCGCGGGGAACGTCGAAGGCGGCGACCTGCTGGCCGGCGAGGTCGACGTGATCGTGACCGACGGCTTCACCGGGAACGTCGCGCTGAAGACCCTGGAAGGCTCCATCCGGTTCGCGGCGGCCGAGCTGCGGGGCGCCGTCACCGCGACCCCGGCCGCGCGCCTCGGCGCCTTCCTCCAGCGCCGCGGCCTGCGCGACATGGCCGCCAGGCTGGACGCGGAGAGCTACGGCGGGGCCGTCCTGCTCGGCCTGGGCGGAACGGTGGTCATCGCCCACGGCGCCAGCACGGCCCGCGCGATTACCTCCGCCTGCCTGCTCGCGGCCGACCTGGCCCGCGGCGAGATCACCGAGAAGATCACCCAGCGGCTCGGCCCCGGCCGCGGCACGAGGACCGGCGGGCACTTCCTCCGCCGCCCCTGATCGCCGATACGCTGGAACCATGGCCGATCCGCAGCAGATTCTCAGCGACCGGGTACACGACGCCATCGTCGCCTCGTTCGGCCCGGAGTTCGGTGACGCCGACCCGCTGATCCGGCCGTCATCCTTCGCGGACTTCCAGGCCAACGTGGCCCTCCCGCTGGCCAAGCGGCTGGGCCGCCCGCCGCGCGAGGTGGCCGGGGAACTGGCCGCCCGGCTTGACGTGGCCGATGTGTGCGAGCCCCCGCAGGTCAGCGGGCCGGGCTTCATAAACTTGCGGCTGCGGGAGGACTGGATCGCGGACCAGGCCTCGCGCATGCTCGATGACCCCCGGCTCGGGGTGGCGCCCGCGGCCTCGCCGCTGACGGTCGTGGTGGACTACTCCTCACCCAACATCGCCAAGGAGATGCACGTCGGGCACCTGCGCACCACCATCGTGGGGGATGCCATCGTGCGTGCGCTGGAGTTCGCGGGTCACCGGGTGATCAGGGACAACCACGTCGGCGACTGGGGCACGCAGTTCGGCATGCTGATCGAGCAGCTGCTCGACGTGGGCCAGGACTCGCCGGAGGCGGGGCTGCTGCGCACCGACCCGAATGCGTTCTACCAGGCCGCCCGGCGCAAGTTCGACTCGGATCCGGATTTCGCCGAGCGTTCCCGCAAGCGGGTGGTGGACCTGCAGGGCGGCGATCCGGCCACGCTGGCGCTGTGGCAGGAGATCGTCGACCTCTCCAAGGATTACCTGCACCGCATCTACGGCCGCCTGGACGTCACGCTCGCCGACGCCGACATCCGGGGCGAGAGCTTCTACAACGCGTTGCTGGCCGACACGGTGGCCATCCTGGAGGCCAAGGGCATCGCGGTCTACAGCGACGGCGCGCTGTGCGCGTTCCCGCCCGGCTTCACCGGCCGCGAGGGCAAGCCGCTGCCGCTCATCATCCGCAAGAGCGACGGCGGCTACAACTACGCCACCACCGACCTGGCCACCATCCGGTACCGGGTCGACGTGCTGGGCTGCGACCGCGCGATCTACGTGGTCGGCGCGGACCAGACGCTGCACTTCCAGATGGTCTTCGCGGTAGCCAGGCAGGCGGGATGGATCCCGGCCGGGGCCAGCTTCGAGCACGCCGCGATCGGCCTGGTGCTCGGCCCTGACGGCAACCGGCTGCGCACTAGGTCCGGCGACAACGTGCAGCTCAGTGACCTGCTGACCGAGGCCGTGGAGCGGGCCAGGGGCATCCTGGAGGACCTGGAGGCGCCGGCCAGGTTCCAGCCCGCCGAACTGGAGCAGATCGCCGAGGCGGTCGGCATCGGCGCGGTGAAGTACGCCGACCTGTCCACCGCCCGGGAGAGCGCCTACGTGTTCGACTGGGACCGGATGATTTCCTTCCGCGGCAACACCGGCCCGTACCTGCAGTACGCGACCGCGCGGATCCGGTCGATCTTCCGCCGGGCCGGCGCGGCGGACGCGGCCGGCATCCCGCCCGCACCCGTGCAGATCACCGCGCCGCCGGAGCGGGCGCTGGCGCTGCGGCTGCTGGGTTTCGGCGCGGCGATCACCCAGCTCGGCCAGACCGCCGAACCGCACCGCCTGTGCGCCTTCCTGTTCGACGTGGCCAGCCTGTTCACCACGTTCTACGAGGAATGCCCGGTGCTGAAGGCCGAGCCCGAGTCGCTGCGGGCCGCCCGGCTCGCACTGTGCGCCCTCACGCTGCGCGTCCTGACCAGCGGCCTGGATCTGCTCGGCATCCCGGTGCCCGAGCAGATGTAGGGCGCCCGCGCACGCTCTCGGGCACGATACATAACCGAAACCTGAACTCCTTCCCCGGCCCGAGCGGCGGTGGCCTCGCGCTGGGCCCGGCCGCATGTGAAGCCGCGAACGTACTGCTTACATGAACGCCGAATCCGGGTGCGGGGCCGCCGGGCCGGGCACGCTCGGACGCATCCATACGAACGGGCCGTCCGTCAGCAACTCAGCAGACCCCCGGCCCGGCCCGGCAGACATGGACGCGCGGAGCGGGCGCGGCGTCCACCGAAGGAGGCAATCATGATGGCCCGCACTCGGCGTAACGCTCAGCGTCCCGCCAGCAGGCGCACCCCAGCCAGCCGGACCCGGCAGGCCGGACCCGGGCCGCGATCGCGGCCGCGGTCGTGGCCGGCGGCGGAACGATCGCCGTCGCGGCCATGGCGGCAGGCGGCCACGGTGCCGGCCGGCCGCGGCGCCGGCCGCCTACGCCACCCGGTCCCCCGCCGAGGGCACCGTGCTCGCTACCGCGCTGGCCGACTGGAACTCGGCCAGGCCAGGCACGTACTCCCAGCTGGCCCAGCTGACCTCGGTCCGCGGCTACAGCCAGACGTCGCACCGCGGCCGGACGCTCGACATCCAGCGCGGCATCGTGGTCCTGGCCACGAGCCGCTTCCTGGTCCTGCAATCGGCGGGCGGAACGCTGCACCTGTGGCTACTGTCGCCTGGGACCAGATTCCAGAACGTCTCGGGCACCGCGGCGGGCACCGCGGCACTGACCGCGAGCACGTCCGCGACGCGGCAGGCGATGCAGACCGGCAACATGATCCCGGCGGCCACGCTGCTGGCCGGCAGTCCCACGACCGCCGCCGGCCTGCTGACGCCGACCGCCACGGCGCGGACGGTGTCGGTGCACGTGGCCAACACCGACCTGACCGTGACGGTCACGGTGACGCGGAGCACCGCGACGGTGTCCCAGACCGCGACCACCCCGGCGAACGCCGCGCCGGCCCCGATCGCGAGCACCTACACGCTGAACGCATGGCAGGCCACGAACTCGGTAGCCCGCGGTGACCTGGCCGTCGTGGTCGGGACCCGCTCGCACGGGACCCTGCACGCTCAGCTGGTCCTGTTCAGCCCGCTCAGCACCAGCGCGATCGGTGGTACCGGGACCACGCTGGCCCACCCGTCGGCCGTGCCCACGCACTGGTGAGCCGGCCCGCCCAGCCGGCCACGGCGCCGCTCCGCTTCGCTGACCTCGTGCTGGATGAGGAACGCTGGACGGTCCACCGAGCCGGGACGCCTGTTGACCTGTCGCCGACCGAGTTCCGGCTCCTGGCCTGCCTGATGCGCCACCAGGGGACGGTTGTGTCCCGGCCGCAGCTGCTGCTCAGCGTCTGGGGGCTGGATTACACCGGCCAGTCCCAGGTCGTCGAGACCTACGTGAGCTACCTGCGGCGCAAGCTGGGCCGGCTGGGCCCGCCGCTCATCCACACCCGCCGCGGCGCCGGCTATGTGCTGCGCGGCCCGGAGGCCGCGCGGCCCGTTCCGGCCCCGCGGTAAGACATCCGGCCTCGCTGCGCCTCGCGCAGCGAGGCCGGATGTCGTAGTCTCGAAGCGGGTTCGCAAGTAACCGCGGATTCAGGAGGCGGCCGTGTCCGGGCTCATCTTGGTGGTGCTGATCGGTGCCCTCGTGGCGTACGGCTATACGCGCGTGCGCGGCAAGATGAAGCTCAGCGTCTCGGGGAAGAACTGGGTGGCGCCCATCGTCATCGTCGGCGTGGTGCTGCTCCTGGTCTGGGCCTCCCACAACGGCCATTAGCCGTAGCCGCGCGGCATCTCGGAAAAGACGGCCTCACCTCCTGGTCAGGAGCCGGCGTCCCGGAGCGCCCAGGCCGCGAGCTCGGTCCGGTTGGTCAGCTGCAGCTTGGCCAGGATGCTCCGCACGTGCCCCTCGACGGTCCGTTCGGAAAGGACCAGCTGGTCGGCAATCGCCCGGTTGGTCAGGCCGTCGGAGATGAGCCCCGCTATCTCCCGTTCCCGCCGGGTCAGCGGGTTGGCCGCCCCGATGGCCTGCCCGAGCTCGCGGGAGAGGCGCTCGGCGCGGCTGGCCGGGCCGGGCATGTCCAGGCGGCGAGCCTCGGCACCGGCCTGCCGGGCCAGCTCCAAGGCCTGCGCCAGGTCATCGCCGATGGCCCGTGCGGCCAGCGTCGCGGCCCAGTCCAGCCTGGTCACCACCACGAACGGCCGGGCCCCGAGCCGGTTGTTGACCGCCAGCGCCGAGGCGAAGTGCTCCAGCGCCTGCTCCGTACGGCCGAGCAGTGCCGCCAGCCGGCCCAGCGGCCAGTGCACCGAGCCGTGCAGGCTGACCAGCCCTGAGCCGATGGTGCCGCCCTGGTCGGCGAGCGGGCGGAACAGGTCGTAGGTAGCTTGCGCGGTGCCCGTGTCCCGGTAGGCGATGATCAGGTCGATCAGCTGGATGAGCGAGCCGAGCGTGCGGACGTCCCGGTCTCCGTCGGCAGGCAGCTGGCGGAGGGTCTCGTAGACAGCCCGCGCCTCGTCGGCCCGGCCGGTGGCGAACAACGCCCAGGCTTGCGAGGCCCGGACGACCGGGATCGGCGGGGCTTCGGCCAGGGCGTCGAAGAAATCCGGCTGGAGCTCGGTGGCATCGCCGCGGATGATCGCCAGCGTGAGGGTGAACGCATACGACATGCCCACGCCGGAGACGTCCTGGATCCGGACGGCGAGCTGGCGGGCCTCCTGCGACCGGTCTCGCGCGGTGGCGAAGTGGCCGGCCAGCGCCGCGCGCGAGGCCTGCTGGCGCAGCAGATGCCAGCGGGCGAGCGGCAGCCGGGTCGATTCGGCCAGCTGCGCGATCAGGGCGATCTCCGTGTCGACCGCCTCAAGGTTCATCAGCTGGTAGCAGGCGTCGATCCGCCAGACCCGGCCCAGCACGGCGGCGATCGGCTGCCCGGTGGCGGCGGCCAGCTCGATGGTCCGGGCGCCCAGCCGCAGCCATTCCGTACGGTGCCGCGGCGCCGAGAGCGCGGCCGCCCGGGCGCGGATGGCGTCGAGTTCCGCGGCCGGGTCACCGGTCGCCCGGGCCGCGGTCATGGCCGCCGCCGAGTCGGCATCGGCGGATTCCATGTCGCCGATTTCGGCCAGGGCCGAGGCCCGCTGGGCGAGCAGCCGCGCCCGCCGCGGGGCGGGGCAGTCAGGATCGGCCAGCGCCCGGCCGCACAGCCCGAGCAGCGTCACCGCGACCTGGTGGTGCCCGACGCCGCGCACCACCAGCGCCGCGTCGGCGAGGAGGTCGGGCCGCCCGGCGGGTTCGGCGGCGTCCGCGGCGGCGACCGCGTGCCGCAGGCTCGCGGCGAGCTGGCCGGCCCGGTATTCCGCCGTGGCCAGCTCGATGAGCAGCGTCGCGCGGCCGGCCTCACTGGCTCCGGCGGCTTCGGCGGCGGTCAGCGCGGTGGTCAGGTAGCTCGCGGCGTCGTCGAAGGCCAGCGCGCCCGTCGCCGCCGCCGCCGCAGCTGCGGCCCAGTCCGCGGCCCGCAGCAGCGTGCTGCGGTCCGGAGCCGCCCGGAGCAGGTGCGCGGCAACCTCACCGCCTCGTTCGGGAGCTTGCCGGGCCAGCGGCTCAATGGCCGCGGCGGCGGCGCCGTGCAGCATGACACGCTGGTTCTCGCCGAGGCTGGCGTAGATGCCGTCGCGGATCAGGGCATGGCTGAACCGCCAGCTCCCCGGGCGGTTCAGCCGCCGGGTGACCAGCCCGGCGGCCTCGGCGGCCGCCAGTGCCGCCAGCCATCGGCACCCGCGCCGCGGACCGAGGCGGCCAGCTCGGAGCCGAACTCCGTGCCCAGCACGCTCGCCGCGGCCAGCAGGTCACGAGGCCCGTCATCCAGGCCGCCCAGCAGCGACGAGACCAGCTGGCTGATCTCGGCACTGCCGCCCGCGATGCGCGCCACCGTATCGGCGTCCGGCGCGGTGCCGGGCTGCGCGGCCAGGACCCGGGCCAGCGTGGCCACGTACAGCGGGTTGCCTTCCGAGCGGGCGTGCACCAACCTGGCCACGTCCGGCTCCGCGGCCACGCCGGCGGCCCGCAGGATCTCCTCCACCGCCGCCTCGCCGAGCGGGGTGAGCCGCAGCACCTGCAGGCCAGGTAGCCGGGCCAGGTCTGCCAGCGCCGCACGCCAGGGGTCACCGGCGGTATCCCGGCAGGTGGCCACCACGAGCAGGCGCGAGGCGGGCAGTTCGGCCGCGAGTTCCCGCAGCAGGAACAGCGAGGCGTGGTCGGCCCAGTGCAGATCCTCCAGCACGACGAGCAGGTCGGCCGCTTGCGCCGCGCCGGTAAGGGCATCGGCGGCGGCCGCCGCGGCGCGGAACTTGACCGCGGTCAGGTCATCGGCGCGGGCGCGGCCCGGATCCCCGGCCAGCGCGTCTCGTTCGCGGGCGCCGCCGACGGCGTCCAGTATCCGCCGCCATGGCCACAACGGCGGCGCTCCCCGCTCTTCGACGGCCCGGCCCCACAGCACCCGCTGCCCGGCCCGCCGCGCGCCGCCGGCCAGCTGTTCGGCCAGCCGCGTCTTGCCGATCCCCGGCGGTCCGGTCAGCACGACGAGGCGGCCGTGGCCGGCCAGGCCTCGGCCTGCCACCGCCGCAGGATGGCCAGCTCCAGGTCACGCCCGGCCAGGAGGCCCTGGCCGGGCGTCACATCAGCCATGCGGCCATGTTCCCGCGCCGGGCGCCCGCCGTCCACGGGTTCGGTCAGGTGGCGAACCGAGTACTAGCACGCATGTGCCCGCCCGGTCCCCGCTGGACAGTGGGGAGGTCAGACCCCGCCGAAAGGAAGGAAGATGGAATGTACGCGCATCTAGAGACGGCCGCCGATGGCCGCGGCCATGGTGAGGACGGCCCGGATCCCCAGCTGGCCGGCCAGCCTGGCCTGCTCGGCTCCGTCAGTTTCCGGCAACTGGCGCGGCTCGGCCACGGTGTGCCTCACCTTGTGGGAGACCGAGGCCAGCGCCACCGCTCATCTCGGCCGGCGGGCCGCGCTGGCCGCGCGGCCCGGAGCGATCTACGAGGTCGCGGCAGCCACGGACGGGCCGGCGTCAGCCCAGGTACCGGCCTGGGCCCGGTTGATGTACTTCGACGGCCCGCGCGCACCGGAACAGGCGGCCGCCGCGGACCGGGCCGGCCGGGAGCGGATCTGGCCGGCCATCAGCGGCCTGCACGGGCTGGTCGGTGCCTACGTGCTCCACGGCCACGACCTCGCAGCGGTGATCATCACCCTCACCACCTCCACGCAGACCCTGGACGCCGCCGCGCGCGCGGCCATGAGCACCGAACTGCTGCCGGGAGAGGACCCCGCGCTGCTCCCAGGCCCTGACCGCATCGAGATCTACCACGTCACTCACTCCCAACGACCCGCCGCCACGGCAGCCAGCATGAAGGGACGCTGACATGAGCCAGCCAGCCAGGGCCGGAGGAATGACCAGTCCCGTACCAGCCGGCGACTGGCTCGCCGACACGGCCGCCTGCACGCTCACCTTCGCGGTGCGCAACTTCGGACTGCGCACCGTGACCGGGCAGATTCCTCTGACCAGCGCGGTCGTCCAGGTCGGTCCGGACGGTCAGCGCAGGCGTCCGCGCCGAGCTCGACGCCGCCGGAATCCGCACCGGCAACCCGCGCCGCGACCGGGACCTGCGCGGCCGGCGGTTCCTCGCCACCGACCAGTGGCCCGTCATCACCTTCGAGGCGGGCTTGATCAAGCCGGCGCAAACCGGCTGGACGGTCAGCGGAACCCTCACGGTCAAGGACACCCGCTGCCCGGTGCTGCTCGAGGCCGCTCACCTGAACGGCCCCGCCGATGACCAGGCGGTTCAGGTCGACCTACGTGCGACCGCCCGCCTGGACCGGCGCTCAGCCGGCGTGACCACCGGGCAGGCCTTCCTCATCGGTCACCTGATCTCGGTCTCGCTGACGGTGCGGCTCCGGCGGCAGGCCGGACGGCAGCGCTGATGTTCTCCGCCCTGACTGGATGAGGTCAGGGCGGCCGCTGCGCGGCATCTCGAACCAGACGGCCTTGCCCTCCGGCGTGGGCCGGGATCCCCACCGGGTCGCGAGCTGCTCGACCAGGTAAAGGCCACGGCCGCCCTCGTCGGTGTCGGCGGCCGTCCGGATCCGCGGCAGCCGCAGGTCCGGATCGAAGACCTCGACCCATACCGAGCTAGCCCCTCGCCGCAGGCGCAGCGCGAACTCCCGGGCGGGGCCCCGGGCCGCGCGCGGCCCGGTCCTGCCGTCTTCCGCCGGCGCGGGGTCCCACCCGGCCACGACCGCCGCGGGCGTCCCGGCCCGCGGCCGAGCGGGAACTGGTTCGGCCCCCCGGGAGGCGCCGACCGCAGCCGCCATGATCACCGGATCAAGATCGAAGTCGAGGTCCCGGCCCGGGCTCGGCGTGATCGACGCGTGCAGCACGGCGTTGGTGACCACCTCCGAGACCAGCAGGCAGGCCAACTCGATCTGCTCGGCGGCCATGCCCCACGAGCCGAACGTCTGGGCGGCCAGCCGCCTGGCCTCGGACACCATGATCGGCTCGGCGGGAAACACCTGCTCGATCGAGGCGAGGTCGGACGGCGACGACTTGACCACCAGGATGGCCATGTCGTCGTCGATGTCCCCGGGGACCGCGTACTCGGCCGCCGTGGCCACGGCGTCGGCGTCGCCGCTCGCCGCCGCGGCCCGGACCGCGTGGCGCAGCATCTCGAGCGCTTCGTCCTCCGTGTAGTGCCCGGAGCCGTCGGCATGCGTCCGCCGGTCGGTCAGGCCGTCGGTGTAGAAGATCAGGACCGCCCCGGGCGGCACGACGGTCGTCTGCTCCTTGTACGTCGGCACCCCGCGGATCCCCTTGCCGCGCACGCCCAGCAGGACGCCCTTGTGCAGGAACTCCAGCTGCCTGGCCTGCCCCCCGCTGACCATGAGCGGCGCGTCGTGGCCCGCGTTGGCGGAGGTCAGTTCCCGCGACCACGCGTCATAGATCATATAGATGCAGCTGACCGTGGGCGGGTCGCCGGCCAGCGGCACCCCGGCTTCGTCGGCGGGCGCGAGGGAGCGGCACCACTCGTCCAGCTTGCGCATGATGTCGGCGGGCGGGTTCTCATCCTGCGCGAACGCCCTCAGCGCGGCGCGCATCTGGCCCATGATCGCCGCGGCGCGCGCGCCGCGGCCCTCCACGTCGCCGATGACGATGCCGACCCGACCCGCAGCCAGCGGGATGATGTCGTACCAGTCGCCGCCGACCTGCGTCTGGATCCCCTGGCCCTGCGTTTCCAGCGGCTTGGCCGGTACGTACCGGCAGGCGATATCCAGTCCGTCCAGGTCCGGGATCGCCTGCGGGAGCAGGCTCTTCTGGAAGGCCAGGGCGGTCTGCCGCTCGGTCTCGAACAGCATCGAGTTGTCGATCGCAATGGCTACCCGGCTGGCGATCGCCCCGATCAGGTCCCGGTCGGGCGCGTCGTAGTTACGCTCGTCGCGGTCGGTGAGCCGGGACAAGGCCAGGCTCATCACGCCCAGCAGCTCTCCCCGGGCGTACAGCGGGGCAGCCACCACCGAGGTGAGCCCGGCCTCATGGGCCGCGGCCAGGCTCTCCGCGCTCGGCGCCGGGTAGTAGTCGAGGTCCAGGTCGGTCACCACCACCGTGTCCAGGCGCGCCATGGCCAGCTGGCAGAAGTGGCCGTCCGGGTAGTGGATCTGCTCGCCGACCTGGGCCCAGATGCCCGGGGCGGGCGCCCAGTTGCTGGCGTGCCGGTGTACCCGGCGGATGAGCTGCTCGCCCTGGAAAAGATCGATGAAGCAGTGATCGGCGAACTGCGGGACCAGCAGATCCGCCACGTGCTTCAACGTGGTCCCGATTTCCAGCGAGCCGGCCAGCCGTTCGCCGACGCGCTCCAGCAGGGCGATCCGGTCCAGCTGGAGCTGGCCGTCGCGCTTGCTGGCCTCGCGGGCGAGGATCACGATCCCGTCGACGTCGCCGCCCGGGTGGCGCAACGGCACGGCCTGGGCCCGCATGAGCCCGCGGGAGCCGTCGCCACGCTCGGCTTCGAAGGTGCCCTCCCAGGATCGGCCCCGCAGCACCTGGCCGGCAATGTCCTCCATCGTGCGCACGTCGTCGCCGGAGAACAGGCCGAGGGACGGGATCGGCTGGCCGGCCAGCCGCGATACATCGCCGGAAATCCGGAACAACCGGGCCGCGTAGGAATTGAGAAACAGCAGGTTGCTGAACCGGTCGGCCACCACGATCCCGATGTCGGCCTGGCTGAGCACCATCTCCGCGGGGAGGTATGCGTCAAACGCGCCCTCGCCCCAGCTGGTCATGCCGCCGCTCCGATCCCGGCAGGCCTGCCGAACGACATGATCACGCTCCGGTCGCCGATCCTGCGGCCGCCGGAGGATACCGGCTCGATTGGGACACGAAGATGTGCGCCGCGACCGGACCGGCGAGCTCCGCGGAGCTGGGGTCCATCGAGTCGTCAGCCGTCACTCGCACACCATCGCCGGCAACCATGAGTATCACCTCGCGTCCGGGTTGTATCCCGGCGCGGCTGAGTTTATGCATCACGACGAGGTCACTTTGGATTTGCTCGCCGATTCGCCGGATGACGACCTGCACAGCGCCCGCCGATACGGCCTTCGTCATCGCCTCACCGGCCTCGGTCATCGCCGTGCGCATCTTCTCCTGCGCCTCGCCCGGTATGCCCAGCTCGGCCAGGCCGGGAATGACATTTCCGTGCGGGCACCGGACCGGGTAGCCGAGCAATTCGACCAGACGGCGCTCCACGCTTTCCGAGATCACGTGCTCCCAGCGGCACGCCTCGATGTGCACTTCCTCCCAGGGCAGCTTGATGACCCCGACCAGCAGGCATTCAGCCAGCCTGTGCTTGCGCATGACCCGGGTGGCGAGCGTGCGCCCGATCTCGCTCAGCGCCAGCTGCCGGTCACCGAGGACATGCAGCAGGCCGTCCCGCTCCATTCTCGCCACCGTCTGGCTGACGGTCGGGCCCGTCTGCCCCAGCCGCTCCGCGATGCGGGCGCGCAGCGGCGTGACTCCCTCTTCCTCCAGCTCGAAAATGGTGCGGAGGTACATCTCCGTGGTGTCGATGAGCCCCTGGGCGGTCAACGTCGCATCCCTCCTGCTTGTGATGCTATGCCGGAGGGCAAGGAGAGCAGCCTGCGATGCGCGCCGCACAGCAGAATGCCTACGGGGAAAGCCGCTCGAGGGTCCAGCCATCGCCGTCGCGCCGGTACCGCAGGCGGTCATGCAGGCGGTAGCGGCCCGACTGCCAGAACTCGACCGTGTCGGGAATGAGCAGGTACCCGCCCCAGAAGCCGGGCATCGGGATGTCCTCGGGCGGCGGCCAGCGCTGCTCCAGCTCGGCGACGCAGCGCTCGAGCTCGGCGCGGGATCCGATGACCTGCGATTGCCTGCTGGCCCAGGCCCCGATCTGGGAGCCGCGGGGCCGTGACCTGAAGTACGGTTCGCTGGCGGCCTGCGAGAGTATCTGCACGCGCCCCTCGGCGGTCACCTGGCGGCCCATCGGGTACCACGGAAACACGACGCAGGCCGTGGGCTGCGCCGCGAGATCACGGCCCTTGCGCGAGGTCCGGTTGGTGTAAAAGGTGAAGCCAGCCCGGTCGTGGGCCTTCAGCAGGACCGTGCGAGCCCGCGGGCGGCCCTGCGCCGATACGGTGGCCAGGACCATCGCGGTCGGCTCGGGGATACCGCGCTCCTGGGCATCGGCCAGCCACCGCGCGAACTGCGCCATCGGGTCGCTGTCCAGGATTCCCTCGGAGAGGGCTCCCGGGTCGGGATCACGCCGTGTCGCGTCCATGGGTAATGATGTTCGCACCCGTCCGGTCACCGCAAGTGCGGATCAGGCTGGCCGAGGATGGGCCTGGACGCGGGCGTAGCCCCGGTAAGCTGCCAGAATGAGCCATGTGGTGATCCCGGCCGCGCTCAAGCCGGCGGACGGCAGGTTCGGCAGCGGCCCGGCCAAGATCCGTCCCGAGCAGCTCGCCGCGCTGGCCCGCTCGGGAAGCGCCTACCTCGGCACCTCGCACCGCCAGCCGCCGGTCAGGTCACTGGTGCACCGAATCCGCGCCGGGCTGGCCGAGCTGTTCAGCCTGCCCGCCGGCTACACCGTCGTGCTGGGCAACGGGGGCACCAGCGCGTTCTGGGACGCGGCCGCGTTCGGGCTGGTCCGCGGGCACGCCCAGCACCTGAGCTTCGGCGAGTTCTCGGCGAAGTTCGCCGCCGTCACGGGCCGCGCCCCGTGGCTGTCCGCGCCGACCGTGGTCCAGGCCGCTCCCGGCAGCCACCCGGCGCCGTGGGCTGAGCCCGGGACGGATGCCTACGCGCTCACCCACAACGAGACCTCGACGGGGGTGGCGATGCCGGTGCGCCGCGTGCCGGGCGCCGACCCGGGAGCACTGATCCTCGTCGATGCGACCAGCGCCGCGGCGGGCCTGCCGGTACAGGCCGGCGAGTTCGACGTCTACTACTTCGCCCCGCAGAAGGGCCTTGGCTCCGATGGCGGGCTATGGATCGCGCTGTTGTCCCCGGCGGCGGTCGAGCGCGTCGGCGAGATCGCCGCGAGCGGCCGGTACATCCCCGACTTCCTGTCACTGCGGGTGGCGCTGGAAAACTCGGCCCTGGACCAGACCTACAACACCCCGGCCGTGGCGACCCTGTTCTTGCTGGCTGACCAGGTCGAATGGATGCTCGGCCAGGGCGGCCTGGAATGGGCCACGGCCCGCACCGCCCAGTCGGCGGCCATACTGTACAAATGGGCGGAAAAGGCCGCCTATGCCGACCCGTTCGTCGCCGACCCGGCCCAGCGCTCGCCTGTCGTCGGGACCATCGACCTGGCTGAGGGGCTGTCCGCGGCCGCCGTCGCGGCCTGTCTGCGGGTGAACGGAATCGTCGATACCGAGTCCTACCGGAAGCTTGGCCGTAACCAGCTGCGCATCGGGATGTTCCCCGCGGTCGAGCCGGCCGACGTGGCGGCTCTCACCGCTTGCATCGACTATGTGGCGGAGCGGCTTTAGGCCGCCGGGCGCCGGCCGGGCTCCAGGGCACCGCTCCGGGTGAGCTGATGAGGCTGTTCGTGGCCATCGCACCGCCACCAGCCGTGCTCGACGAACTCGACGCCCTGACCGCGCCCTATCGCGCCGGGCGGCCGGACCTGCGCTGGACCAGCCGGGAAGCCTGGCACGTGACCCTGGCCTTCCTCGGCCAAGTCGACGACTCCGCCGCGGCCCGGCTGCGGCCGCGCCTGGAGCGCGCCGCATGGCGCCACCAGGCCTTCCGGCTCACGTTCAGCGGTGGAGGCGCCTTCCCGGCCGCGACCAGGGCGAACGTGCTGTGGGGCGGCCTGGCTGGGGACCGCGGGGCGCTGGCCCGGCTGGCCCAGTCCGTGGCCGCGGGCGCGAGCCGGGCGGGCGCCCCGCCCCCCGACGGACGCCGCCGGTTCCAGCCGCACCTGACCCTCGCGCGCAGCCGGGTCGCCGCCGACGTCACGCTGATCGTCGCCGCGCTGGCCGGCTACCAGGGGCCGCCGTGGACCGCCGATCGCATGCACCTGATCCGCAGCCGCCTCGGCGCGACCGAGCAGCCTCGGTACGCCACGCTCGCGAGCTGGCCGCTGGGCCCGCCGGACCCGGTCAGCGGCAGCGGTTAACCACGGCCGACCCGGATAACGAGGACTGGCTGAGCTTCTCCAGGATGGGCACCGCGGCCCGCAGCGTGGCACGTTCCTCCGCGGTAAGCTCGGCCAGCCGCCGCGCCAGCCACGCGTCCTTCCTGCGGCGCACGCGCTGCACCACTGCCCGGCCCGCCCCGGTGACGGTGAGGATGACCTGCCGCCGATCGGTCGGATGCGGCGACCTGGATACCAGCTCGCGCTCCTCCAGGGCGGCGATGACGCGGGTCATCGACGGCGGCTGCACCTTCTCGTGCTCGGCCAGCTCCCCCGGGGTCATCCCCTGGTGCACTTCCAGGGCCGACAACGCGGCCAGCTGGGTCTCCGACAGCGCGGCCTCGGTCAGCGCGGCCTCGGTCGGGCCCGAGGCCGCACGCTCGGCCCGGAAGCGCCGGGCCAGCCTGCTCACCGAGATCCGCAGGGCGGTCGCCAGACCGCCCTCGGTTCTGGTCTGGGTAGCTATCATCACCGGTAACCTTGCACTCCGCACCGCGTCGGCCAGCCTAAGCCTCTACTAAGTAGATCACGTCCGCGGACCGCCCACCGCCGGCCCGCAGGCCCGTAGCCTGTTTGGATGAGGGAATCCCGCGAGCCCCGGGCCCGCCCGGCACCGCCTGCGCCGCTCGAAGCGAACGAACGGCTGGTCACCGGCACCATCACCGCCGGTTGGGCGCTGGCGCTGATCGTTCTGGTCATCGTCCGGGGGAGCCTGCCCGCTGACGCCCGGTGGTGGCTGTGGACGTGCGCGACCGGGTTGGTGATGGGACTGTTCGGGCTCTGGTACGTGCCGAGGCTGCAGCGCTCCCGCGCCCGGTCCGCGGCGCGACGGGCGGCGGACCAGGCGGCTCAGTCGGCTCCGCGGGACAGCGGCTCGAACACCGTCTCCTCGACCGATACGCCCGGCAAGTCGACCATGTCGTAGCCGAACTCATCAATGACCGGCGAGATGGACCGGCCGGCGGCCTGCCACATGACCGATTCCGAGTGGGCGCCGCAGCCGTGGTCGGCCGAGACGACCCGGCCGTCGTCGGGCGCGTACGCGTTCGCGCAGGCACCGAACAGCCGGCCGAGCTCGCCGCTGAGCGGAACGAAGAATCCGCAGCTGACACAGTGCGCGGGGGCGGCGTGGGCCAGCGGCGTCCGCGGGCCGTGCTCGCTGGCGTACCAGCGTTCGGCGGCGCCCTCCCGGCCGACGGCCGACAGGACGCGCGACCGCCCGGGCGCGGGCAGCTCGGCCGGCTCAGCTGGCCCAGCGTCCTGTTCGCCAGCCTCTTCCCCGCCGGCGAACCAGTCGATCACGGCGTCGTCGCCTTCGAGGGTCACCAGCGGGATGAGGCGTTCGTCGTCGGGCGGGGCGGGCAGCAGGTCCCCGACGCCCAGGTCGCCCGGCCGCAGCCGGTCATGCCACGGCACCCAGTCCGGCGCGAGCAGGGCGTCCGGCCCGGGGAGCAGGACCGTCTCGTCGACCGTGACCAGCTTGGACCGCGGCGCGCGGGCCACCGTCACCGCCCACCGCCAGCCGATGTAGGCCGGATCCAGGCACTCGAACAGATGGGTGACGACACGCTCGGCCTCGGCCTGAAGGCCCAGGTGGCCGCCGACGCCGAAGGGGGCGGCCACCGCGACGGCAGCGGCCCGCGCGAGGTCGACAGCCTCCGCGCATACCTGGTCTGGTTCCCTGGTGCGGGTCCGGGCAGTACTCACAGTCACCAATTCTCACTCATTGCGTACGGTGATAATGCGGTTACCCGCCGGTTGCGGTGAAGTTGGTTCGCCGTACCGGTAGCTACCAAGAATACTGGGTACATGTGGATGTCGGAGGCGCTGCGCCGGACGGGGGGCGCCGCCCGCGCCACCACCGGCGCGGTCAGGAGCGGCACCCGCAGGACCGGTGGCCTGGTGCACCGGGTGACCGGCGCGTCGGGAGCCGGCCGCACCGGGCTGTCGACGCTCATCGAGCTGACCGCCGCCGCCGGGGCCGGCGACGCCTTCGTCATCGTCTCCCTGGCCGGGACGATCTTCTTCAACACCTCCGTGGAACAGGCCCGGGGCAAGGTGGTCCTGTTCCTGGTCGTCACCATGGCACCGTTCGCGGTGCTGGCGCCGTTCATCGGGCCGGCCCTGGACCGCGTGCAGCAGGGCCGTAAGTACCTGCTCGCGGGCACGCTGCTGGCCCGCGGTCTGCTCTGCTACGCGATGTCGGCCGCGGTCAAGAACCCGCTCACGCTGCTGCCCGCGGCGTTCGGCGTGCTCGTGCTGCAGAAGGCGTTCGGCGTGGTCCGGGCGTCGGTCGCGCCGCGGCTGCTGCCCGAGCAGATCACCCTGGTCCGCGCGAACGCGCGCTCACAGCTGATCGCGGTGATCGCGGCCAGCATCGCCGCGGTGCTCGCGGCGGGCATCCAGGTGGTCGGCGGCGCCGCCTGGGTGCTCCGGGTCGGCATGGTGGTCTACCTGGCGGCCATGGTCCTCGCGCTGCGGCTGCCCGACCAGGTCGATACCCCGCCGGTCCGGGCCGCGCAGACCGGCGGGGCCGTCCCGCCCGCCGCCGACGGCCGGCCGCCGCACCAAGCTGACCGCCCGAGGCCGCCGCGGCCCGATTATCCGCCGAACGGGCCGGGGCCATCCACCCGCGCAGGCGACCGCGACCCGTGGCATACCGAGCAGGCGGACCGCACGCTGCCGTACGAAACCGCCACCCCGCCGACCCGGGAGTGGGCCGCCGCGGAGTGGGCCGCCGGGGAGTGGGCCGCCCAAGGCCGGGACGTCCTCGGGACGATGGCGGACGCTGAGCGGGGTGGGTCCCGTGGTCGCGGAGGCGATGACCGGCAACGCGGTGCTGCGCGCCTTTTCCGGCTATACGTTCTTCTTCTTCGCGTTCCTGCTGCAGACCGAGCGGTTCAGTGTCTCCAAGCACGTCGCGCTGGCGTCCCTGGCCGTCGCCGTTGCGGGCGGCAGCATAGTCGCGATGGCCATCGGATCCTGGCTCCGCTCCCGGGCTCCGCAGCTGATCATGCTCACCGTGCTCGCCGTGGCCCCGGCGGTCGCGGCCGCCGCCGCCTGGTTCTACGGCCTGGCGTCGGTGATCGCCGTGGCGTTCGCCGCCATCCTGTGCGCCAGCCTGGCCAAGCTGGCTCAGGATTCCATCGTGCAGCGGGAGATCGGCGACGAGATCCGGTCATCCACCTTCGCGGTCTCCGAGACCCTGAACCAGGTCGCCAACGTGGCCGGCGGCCTGGCCGGGGTCCTGGTGTCGATGCTCAACAACGGCCCGGTCGGCCTGGCCATCGCGGCGGCTTTGCTGACCATCGCGCTGGTCCTGTTCGTCGCGCGGCGCAGGCGCCGGGTCCTCGCGGGACGAGAGGCTGAACCCCAGCCTGCCCAGCGCCGTCCCCGCCGCGTGCGCTAGCTGGTCAGGGCTCGATGTCGTCGGCGACGGCACGCAGGACAGCGGCGATCTTTTTCGCGTCGCGAGCGTCCGGGTGCTTGCCCCGCCGGTACGTCGTCGACACGTCGTCGAGCAGCTTGATCAGGTCTTCGACGAGGAGGATCATCTCGTCCGGCTTCTTGCGGGCCTGCTTGGCCACCGCCACCGTGGGCGGCGGCTCGAGAATCCGCAGTTGGAGCGCCTGAGCGCCCCGGCGACCCTCGGCCACCCCGAACTCCACCCGCTGACCCTGCCGGAGCGAGGTCGTCCCGGATGGCAGCGCGGACGAATGCACGAACACCTCGCCGCCGTCGTCGCGGGCGAGGAAGCCATACCCCTTGTCGGAGTCATACCACTTGACCTTGCCGGTAGGCACGCGCAGACCTCACGTTGGAGAGAACTAAGAACAACCAGCGATCAGCTGACCGACAGGATGCTATGGGCACTCTAAGGCTATCGGTCCGGGACGCCGGATTACATCCGCGTTACGTCGGCCAGCCGCGTCCTGCGGCCGCGGCGATGCTCCCGGGTCGCGGGCCCTCGGCGCTTCGGCCGGGCCGCCTGACGCCGAACGGCCCGGGGTTTCCCCCGGGCCGTCCGGCTTGCCGTGCCTTGCGCCTTAGAAGTCCATGTCGCCGCCGCCGCCTGGCATGGCGGGGGGCGCAGCCTTCTCCGGCTTCTCCGCGATCACGGCCTCCGTGGTGAGGAACAGGCCCGCGATCGAGGCCGCGTTCTGCAGCGCCGAGCGGGTGACCTTCGCGGGGTCGATGATCCCGGCCTTGAACATGTCGGTGTACTCACCGGTCGCGGCGTTCAGGCCATGGCCTGCGGCCAGCGTCTTGACCTTCTCGGCCACCACGCCGCCCTCGAGGCCGGCGTTCACCGCGATCTGCTTGAGCGGCTCTTCGACCGCGCGGCGCACGATCGACGCGCCGGTCGCCTCGTCGCCGGTCAGCTCGAGCTTGTCGAACGCGTTCTTGGCCGCCTGCAGCAGGGCCACGCCGCCGCCGGGCACGACGCCCTCCTCGACCGCGGCCTTGGCGTTACGCACCGCATCCTCGATCCGGTGCTTGCGCTCCTTCAGCTCGACCTCGGTCGCCGCGCCGACCTTGATGACCGCGACGCCGCCGGCCAGCTTGGCCAGCCGCTCCTGGAGCTTCTCCCGGTCGTAGTCGGAGTCGGTGTTGTCGATCTCGGTGCGGATCTGGCTGACCCGGCCCGCGATCTGCTCGGCGTCGCCCGCGCCGTCCACGATCGTGGTCTCGTCCTTGGTGACCACGACCTTGCGCGCCCGGCCGAGCACGTCCAGGTCCACGTTGTCCAGCTTGAGGCCGATCTCCTCGCTGATGACCTGGCCGCCGGTCAGGATGGCGATGTCACCGAGCATGGCCTTGCGGCGGTCGCCGAAGCCGGGGGCCTTGACCGCCACCGACTTGAACAGGCCGCGCATCTTGTTGACCACCAGGGTGGCCAGGGCCTCGCCGTCGACGTCCTCGGCGATGATGACCAGCGCCTTGCCGGACTGCACCACCTTGTCCAGCAGCGGGAGCAGGTCCTTGTTGGCCGAGATCTTGGAGTTGACGATCAGGATGTACGGGTCGTCGAGAACCGCCTCGAGCCGCTCCGGGTCGGTGACGAAATACGGCGCGATGTATCCCTTGTCGAACCGCATGCCCTCGGTGAGCTCAAGCTCCAGGCCGAAGGTGTTGGACTCCTCGACGGTGATGACGCCTTCCTTGCCGACCTTGTCCATCGCCTCGGCGATCATCTCGCCGACCGCGGGGTCGCCGGCCGAGATGGAGGCCGTGGCGGCGATCTGCTCCTTGGTCTCCACCTCCCGGGCGAGCTTGGACAGCTCCTCGCTCACCCGCTCGACGGCCGCCTCGATGCCCTTCTTCAGGGACATCGGGTTGGCGCCCGCCGCGACGTTACGCAGGCCCTCGCGCACCAGCGCCTGGGCCAGCACGGTCGCCGTCGTCGTGCCGTCGCCGGCCACGTCGTCGGTCTTCTTCGCTACTTCCTTGACAAGCTCGGCGCCGATCTTCTCCCACGGGTCCTCGAGTTCGATCTCCTTGGCGATGGACACGCCATCGTTGGTGATCGTGGGTGCGCCCCACTTCTTCTCGAGCACCACGTTCCGGCCCTTAGGGCCGAGGGTTACCTTCACGGCGTCGGCGAGCTGGTTCATACCGCGTTCGAGGCCGCGCCGGGCGTCCTCGTCGAACGCGATCATCTTCGCTGCCATAGGCTCCAGTCCTTCGTGGCGAATGCGCGGATCGAGCCGACGCCCGCGACGGCCGGCACCCCCGGCGGACAGTCCCTTCCTGCCGCGAGGTCGTGCCTCATCGCCCGATCCCGCCCTCATGTTGGCACTCGCACTAGGAGAGTGCCAGCACCATGTTTAGCACTCTCAAGGTGAGAGTGCAAACGGCACGGCGGAAGAGAACCAGATCGGCCCGGCCCCCGCCGGGGGGCCGGGCCGACAGCTGAACCAGGCAAGATCGTCGGCCCCGGCCGAATCCGGGGCCCACGAGCGAACTTAAGAGACCACGACTACCTTGTCGGCCTGCGCGCCCCGGTCGCTTTGCGTGATCTCGAACTCGACCCGCTGACCCTCTTCGAGGGTGCGGTAGCCGTCAGACTGGATCGCCGAGAAGTGCACGAACACGTCCTTGCCACCGTCGACGGCGATAAAGCCGTATCCCTTGTCCGGGTTGAACCACTTGACGGTGCCCTGAGCCATTCCAAACAACTCCCTAACTGCGCTCCGGACTCGAGCCCCGCCCTTGTCACCGCGGAACCCGTTGATCGCGAACCGGTGAGAGCGGCTCCGTGCCTAGTGCGCGAACCCCGTCCCGTCCGACGGCGACCGGAATTGACCTTACCCTGTGCCGTCCGCGCAGGCGCCACTTACCCCCCAAACATGCCACGCGCCCGCGGCCAGGCCCGCCCCGGCCGCGGCTGTGCTGGGGTCCGGCAGCGCGCCGCCGGCCACCGCGGGGATGAAGGAAACCCGCGCGCCCGAGGCCACCGGCGTGTCCAGTCCCTGCGCGAACCGGACGTCCTCCTCCCCCACGTACGCGTTGACGAACCTGCGCAGCTGGCCGCCCTCGTCGAGGATCCGGCCGCCCAGGCCGGGGTAGGCGGCGTCCAGACCGGCGATGACCTGGCGGAGGGTTCCCGCGGAGGCACTCACCTCGGCCGCGCCGCCGGTGTAGGAGCGCAGGATGGTGGGGATGCGGACCAGGACGGTCACGAGATGGCCTGCTGGAAGGCCTCGACGGTGGGCCGGATCGGAGCGGGCACGTCCACCACCGCGGTGATCGCGTCCAGCGTCTTCAGCCCGTCACCGGAATTGATGATCACCGTCTCGGCCGCCGGGTCGAGCTGGCCGTCGGCCAGCAGCTTGCGCAGCACGCCGAGGGTGACCCCGCCCGCGGTCTCGCCGAAAATGCCCTCGCTCGAGGCGAGCAGCCGCATCGAGTCGACGATCTCGTCGTCGCTGACGTCGGCGATCGCGCCGCCGGTGCGCCGCACCACGTCCAGCGCGTACGGCCCGTCGGCCGGGTTGCCAATGGCCAGCGACTTGGCGATGGTGTCCGGCCGGACCGGGCGGACGACGTCGTAGCCGGCCGCGAATGCGGCCGACACCGGCGCGCAGCCGCTGGCCTGGGCGCCGAACACCCGCCATGGCTTCTCCGGGACCAGCCCGAGCGAGACCAGCTCGCTGAAGCCCTTGTCCACCTTGACCAGCTGCGCACCGGAGGCGATCGGCACGACGACCTGGTCGGGCAGCCGCCAGCCGAGCTGCTCGGCGATCTCGAACCCGAGGGTCTTCGATCCCTCGGCGTAGTAGGGCCGCACGTTCACGTTGACGAACGCCCAGTCCTCATGCTCGCCGGCCAGCTCGGACGCGAGCCGGTTCACGTCGTCATAGGTGCCGTCCACGGTGACGAAGGTGCCGCCGTACACCGATGTGGTGATGATCTTCTGCAGCTCAAGGTCGGCGGGCACGAGCACCACGGAACGGATGCCGGCCCGGGCCGCTGCGGCGGCGACGGCGTTGGCCAGGTTGCCGGTAGAGGGGCAGGCCAGCACCTTGAAGCCCAGCTCGGTGGCGGCGGCCAGGGCCACCGCCACCACCCGGTCCTTGAACGAGTGCGTCGGGTTGCCCCGGTCGTCCTTGATCCAGAGACTGCGCATGCCCAGCGCGTGGGCGAGGTTGTCCGCTCGCACCAGCCGGGTGTAACCGGGCTGCAGCGTGGGCCGGCTGGCGATGTCGGGCGGCACCGGAAGCAGCGCCGCGTAGCGCCACATGTTCTGCGGGCCGGCCTCGATGGCGGACCGGTCCAGCCGCGGGTAGTCGTAGCAGACCTCGAGCGGCCCGAAACACTCGCCGCAGGCGTACAGCGGGCCGAGCTCGTAGACCTGGCCGCACTCGCGGCAGGACAGCCCGGTGGCATAGCCGAACCCGGCGGATGCTTCGGGTGTGCGTGTGGTTGCTGTGTTCACCGGCGAGGCCTTCCTTCCCCATCTTTCCCAGCGGTCGCCGTGACCGCGGGCCGGACTTGGCACCATGTCACGCGCCTCGCCGCCCGAGATGGGCATAGATGCGCGATAGGTTGCCGGGGCTTCACAGGGCCGATCCCTCCACCCCTCTGGATGAGCGTTATTTAGTTATGTAATAACTGGTACAAGATTAGCAGTAACTCCCGGGGGGACGACTCCGGGATCCCTCTGCTGCCGCAGAGCCTGGGGAGATAGCCTGCCGGACTATGAAGAGACGGGTTCTGGTCGCCTCTAATCGGGGTCCGGTGTCGTACCAGTTCGGTGCCGACGGCGCGGTGACCGGCCGGCGCGGCGGCGGGGGCCTGGTCGCGGGGGTGAGCGCGGGGCTGGCGGCGATGGCGCCGGAAGCCGACGTCACCTGGATCTGCGCGGCGCTCAGCGACGCGGACCGCGCCGCAGCGCGGCAGCTGGCGGCCCGCCCGGCCGAGGCCCCGGAGCCCGGCGACGTCCCGGTGCGGATGCTCGACATCCCGCCGGAGACCTTCGAGCGGGCCTACAACAACGTGGCCAATTCCGTCTTGTGGTTCGTCCAGCACCTGCTGTTCGATACGCCGAACCAGCCCCGGTTCGGCCGTGAGTTCCACCGTGACTGGGCCGCCTACCTGGCCTACAACGAGGCCTTCGCCGACGCGATGGCCGACGAGGCGAAGTGGACCGAAGCTCCCCCGGCGCAGCTGCGCGCGCTGATCCAGGACTACCATCTCAGCCTGGTGCCCCGGCTGCTGCGGGACAGGCTCGGCGCCGACGGCGCTGGGGCGGGCATCGCGCACTTCTCGCACACGCCCTGGGCGCCGCCGGACTACTACCGGATGCTGCCCGCTGAGGTCGGCGAGGCTGTGCTCGACGGCATGCTCGGCGCCGACCAGGTCGGCTTCCACGCCGGCCGGTGGGCCGCCGCGTTCCTGGACTGCTGCGAGGCGATCCTGGGTGCGCGGGTCACCCGGGCCGACGGCGCCGTGGCCGGCCCGGCCGGGCAGGTCGTCCACCGCGGGCGCGTCACCGAGGTGGCCGTGAACCCGCTGGGGGTGGACGCCCCCGCGCTGCAGGCCCGCGCCCGGGCCGACGACGTGCAGGCGCATGTCGCGGCCCTCAGCCAGGCGGCCAGGGGCCGGAAACTGATCGTCAGGGTCGACCGGACCGAGCTGTCCAAGAACATCGTGCGCGGCCTGGCCGCGTACCGCGAGCTGCTCGCGAGCCGGCCGGAGTGGCACGGCCGGGTGGTCCACCTGGCGTTCGCCTACCCGTCCCGGTCCGCGCTGCCCGAGTACCGCGCCTACACCGAGCGGATGCGGCAGGTCGCGGCGGAGATCAACGCGGAGTTCGGCACGGTGGACTGGAATCCGCTGATCCTCGAGGTGAAGGACGACTACCCCCGGTCGCTCGCCGCCTGCGCGGTGGCCGATGTGCTGCTGGTGAACCCGATCAGGGACGGCATGAACCTGGTGGCGCAGGAGGGCCCCGTGCTGTCCGAACGCGGCTGCGCGCTGGTGCTGTCCCGCGAGGCGGGCGCCGCCGCGGTCCTCGGCGGCAGCGCGCTGCTCGTCAACCCCTACGACGTCAGCGAGACCGCCGCGGCCCTGCACCAGGCCCTGGCCATGCCGGACGAAGAGCGCCGGCGCCGCGGCGCCGCGGTGGCCGCCACCGCCGCCACCAGGCCCCCCGCGCGCTGGCTCGGCGACCAGCTGGCCTCGCTGGAACGATGACCCGGCCGCGCGCCCGGGCCGACCGGGCGCGCCAGGTACTATCCGCCCGGCCGCGGCGTGGTCCGCGCCCGGCGGGCCTCTATTTCACCGGCGATCGCGGCCAGCAGCGCGACGATCCCGTCCGGCCCGGGCACGACCAGGTCGGCCTCGGCTTCGACCTGCGGGGACTCGGCGCTGGCGCTGGCCACGGCACAGCCGGGAAGGCCGCGGGCGCGCATGACCCGGATAGCGGCGAAGGCAGGCAGGTCGCCGAGGTCGTCACCGCAGAACAGGACCGCCGCCGCGGCGCGCTCCCGGGCCAGGCGCCGCAACGCGGTGCCCTTGTCCACGCCCGGCGGGCGCAGCTCGATGACCATCCGGCCGGGTTCGGCCGCCAGGCCCAGCCGCTCAGCCAGCTCGCCGAGCGGGCCGCGCAGGGCGGCCAGCGCGGACCCGGGATCGGCCGCGCGGCGGGTGTGCACGGCCAGCGCGTGCACCTTGTCCTCGACCCAGGTACCGTCCGCGGCACCGGCCCGGCTGAGCACGCCCGGCAGTTCCCGGCGGGCGGCCTGCACCGCCGGGGGGGAGTCCGGCCCGGTCAGCTCGCCGTCCTGCCACCGCTGCCAGCCGTAGTGGCCGAGGACGATGAGGCCCGGGACCGCGTCAAGGCCGCCGCAGGCTACCGCTTCGGCCGCGGGCCTGCCGGTGATGACCGCTACCGTGCCGACCGCCCCGGCCAGGCGTCGCAGCGCGGGCACCGCGCCGGGCAGGGGACGCGCGGCGCGGGGATCGGCCACGATCGGCGCCAGCGTGCCGTCGAAGTCCGTGGCCAGCAGCGCCTGGCCCGGACGGGCGAGCAGCGCGTCAAGCCCGGCCCGGCCCTCGGGCGTGGCCGGCCGCGGCAGGCGGGTCACGCGGGCCGGCCCTTCGACCGGAAAGACCGGATGCGCTGCCGCCGGGCCCGCTGCGCGCGCAGGCGCTTGACCAGAGCCGGGTCGAAGGCGAGCGCCTCCGGCCGGTCGATCAGCTCGTTGAGCAGCTGGTAGTACCGGGTCGCCGGGATATCGAGCACCTCGGCGATGGCCTGTTCTTTGACGCCGGGCGAGCGCCATCCGCGCCGCTCGAACGCGAGGATCCGCATGTCGCGTTCGGACAACGCGGACACGCGGCCTCCTGGTGGCGAATCATGATCCGGTTATGCACACGCTACCTTGCGGCCCGGGGGACCCGCCCGGCCGCGGCCGACGTACGCTCACCGTTCGTGACCCGTTTCCGCTACCTGAGCTTCCTCACCGACTACGGCCTCCAGGACGGGTTCGTGGCCGCCTGCCACGGCGTGGCCGCCCGCATCGCGCCGGACGCCCGCATCATCGACGTGACCCATCTGGTACCGCCGGGCGACGTCCGTCGCGGTGCGGCCGTGCTGGCCCAGACGGTGCCCTACCTGCCGCCGGCGGTGCACGTGGCCGTGGTCGATCCGGGTGTCGGCACGGCCCGCCGCGGCGTCGCGGTGGCGGCGGGCGAGTCGGTGTTCGTCGGCCCCGACAACGGCCTGCTCTCCTGGGCCGTGACGGCGTCCGGCGGCGCCGCGGCCGCCGTCAGCCTGACCAACCGCGCACTGTGGCGGGCCGAGGCGGCGGCGACCTTTCACGGCCGCGACATCTTCATGCCGGCCGCCGCGCATCTGGCCACAGGCACGGAACTGGCCGCGGCCGGAGAGGAAATCGACGCCACGGATCTCGTCATGCTCCCGGCCCCGGAAAGGCTCATCCGCGATGCCACCGCGGCAGGAGAAGTCCTGACCGTGGACGTATTCGGTAATGTCCAGCTGTCCATTACCGCGTCCGACGCCGCGGAAATCGGCCTCCAGCCGGGCGGGACCGCGCTGATCCGCAGCGGCCGCCGCCGTCTTATGATCCCGTACCGCGCGATGTTCGGCGCTGTCGCTCCTGGTGAGCTCGTCGCCTACGCCGATAGCGCCGGGCTGGTCGCCATCGCGGTGAACGGCGGAGACGCCGCCCGGCGGCTGGGCCTGTCGCCGGGCGCGCGGGTATCGATGGCCGCGGCAGGCACGCAGCCCGCTCTTTAATCCGCGCGTAACGCATTCCGCGCGAGCCGGGGCGCGTGGCACGATTACCTAAGCTGACCCGATATTGCCGCAGCCCGGCCCGGTCGGCCCGGAGGAGAAACCTGACCGAAGTGTCACGCCATTTGCTCCGCGGCAGTTTTTTGCTGCCGTCCGCCGCAGGACTCGCGACGGTGCTGACGGTCCTGGGCGCCCTGGCGTCCGGGCCTGCTCTGGCCGCCGCCCGCGCTCAGGAGTGGTGGCTGGCCAGCCTGCAGGTGACGCAGGCGTGGGGGCAGTCCGAGGGAGCCGGGATCACCGTCGCGGTCCTCGGCACCGGGGTGGACGCCAGCTACCCGAGCCTGGCCGGCTCGGTGATCACCGGGCCGGACTACAGCGGCACAGCCGCGCGGGGCCGCGACCCGGGCGGCCCGTTCTGGGGAGTCGAGGGCACCGCCGTGGCCGGCCTTATCGCCGGCCACGGACACGGATCAGGCAGCACCGGCGTCGCGCCGGCCGCGAAGATCCTCTCCGTCCGGGTGACGCTGGAATTCAACGACCCGCTCGCCTCGGACCCGGGCGTCAGCCGGCGGCTGGCGGCGGGCATCGCCGAGGGCATCAGGTACGCGGCGGGCCACGGCGCCCAGATCATCGACCTGCCGCTCGACCCCGGGACGCTGGGCCTGACGGGCCGCGGCGATCCGGCCGCGGCGGGCGGCAGCCGCGCCGAGCGGGCCGCGGTCGCCGACGCGCTGAGCAAGGGCATCGTGCTGGTGGCACCCGCCGGCGACGACGGCCAGGGCCCGGGAATCGTGAACTACCCAGCCGCCTACCCGGGCGTGATCGCGGTCGGAGCCATTGACCGGGCCGGTCACCTGGCCTCGTTCAGCAGCACGCGCTCCCGCGCGTCGCTGACGGCCCCGGGCGTCAGCCTGGCCTCGGCGGCGCCGCCGGACGGCCACGGGACGATCAGCTCGACGAGCGCGGCCAGCGGCATCGCGGCCGGCGTGGCCGCCCTGGTCCTGTCCAGGTTCCCTCATCTCACCGTGGCCCAGGTGACCCGGGCGCTGATTGAGAGCACCGGCAGCGTGCCCGGAGCCGGCCTCACCAGCCTGCCGCCCGTCCCGGCCCGGTCGCCGCCCGGGGCCGGGTACGGCACCGTGAACGCGACCCGGGCGCTAGCCGAGGCCGCCGTGATCAGCGCCGCGAGCCAGCCGCGGCCGCCCGCTCGGGCGGCCCGGCCGGGTGAACCCGCGCCGCGCCAGGCCGCGGCACCGCACCGGCAGGCGGCCGCGAGTGCGCTCGCGGGGTCCCTGCTGCGGGACGCGGTGATCGCGGTGGGCCTGCTCATCGCGCTGCTGCTGGCTGCCTTGCTGGCCGCCCGCGCCCGGCGGGCACGCGGCCATGGTGCGCAGGCCGGCCGGGACCGGAGCCGCGGACAGCACGAAAACCGCAGGCCCGCGGGCCGGGCGGGCCCCCCGATGGACGGCGACCTCGGCCGGCCCCCCGACGCGGCGGCCCGGCCGGTGCCAGCCCCTGGGCCGGGCCCGACGAGCGGCTACCGGACCGGACGGAGCCCGGCCAGGCCAGACGGCGCGGCAGCGCCGCCGTGGGGACCCGCGCCGGAACCGGAACACGAGCACGGCCCGGTCCCGGCTCTTGATTTCCCGTGGCACGCCGAGGCCGCCGATCCCAGCTCCAGCTGGGATCTGGCGGCCTCCGACGTCCCGCCCGAGTAGGCTCAGGCGGCGGCTGGCACCGCGGCCGACTCTGACTCGCCGACTCCGGCCGACTGCGCCCCGGCGGGCTCCAGGGCCAGCCGCAGCACCTCACGGACGTCGCCGACGGTGTGCACGTCCAGCTTGGCGAGCACCTCCGCCGGAACATCGTCGAGGTCCGGCTCGTTGCGCTGCGGGATCAGCACGGTGGAGATCCCGGCCCGGTGCGCGGCCAGCAGCTTCTGCTTGACCCCGCCGATCGGCAGCACCCGCCCGGTCAGGGACACCTCACCGGTCATCGCCACGTCGGCGCGGACCGGCCGCCCGGACAGCAGCGACGCGAGCGCCGTCGTCATCGTCACACCGGCGCTCGGGCCGTCCTTGGGCACCGCGCCAGCCGGCACATGGACGTGCACGCCGCGGTCCTTCAGCTCGCCGACCGGGAGGTCTAGCTCCTCGCCGTGCGAGCGCAGGTAGGACAGTGCGATCCGGGCCGACTCCTTCATCACGTCACCGAGCTGGCCGGTCAGCGTGACCCCGGTCTCGCCGGTGTCCCGCCCGGCCAGAGACGCCTCGATGAACAGGACATCCCCGCCCGCGCCGGTCACCGCCAGGCCGGTGGCCACGCCAGGCACGGCGGTCCTGCGATCCGGCGCGGCCAGGCTGGTCTCCGGCGTGAACCGCGGCCGGCCGAGGTAGCCCTTGAGCTCGCCGGGGCCCACCGTGACCGGGAGGGAGGTGTCGCCGAGGGCCACTTGAGCCGCGACCTTGCGCAGGATGCGCGCGATCGACCGCTCCAGCGACCTGACCCCGGCCTCGTGTGTGTACTCGGCCGCGAGCAGCCGCAGCGCGTCCTCGCTGACCGCCACCTCCTCGGCGTTCAGCCCGGCCTTGGACAGCTGCCTGGGCAGCAGGTGATCCCGCCCGATGAGGACCTTCTCGTCCTCGGTGTAGCCGTCGAGCTGCACCAGTTCCATCCGGTCCAGCAGCGGCCCGGGGATCTGATCGAGCACGTTGGCGGTGGCCAGGAACACCACGTCGGACAGGTCGAGCTCGACCTCGAGGTAGTGGTCGCGGAAGGTGTGGTTCTGCGCCGGGTCGAGCACCTCAAGCAGGGCCGAGGTTGGGTCGCCGCGGTAGTCAGCACCGATCTTGTCCACCTCGTCCAGCAGCACGACGGGGTTCATCGAGCCGGCCTCGCGGATGGCGCGGACGATCCGGCCGGGCAGCGCCCCCACGTAGGTGCGCCGGTGCCCGCGGATCTCCGCCTCGTCGCGGACTCCGCCCAGGGCGACCCGGACGAATTTACGGTCCATGGCCCGGGCGACCGACTCGCCGAGCGACGTCTTGCCGACGCCGGGCGGGCCGACCAGCGCGAGCACGGCCCCGGAGCGCCGCCCGCCGATGATCCCGAGGCCCCGGTCCGCGCGGCGCTTGCGCACGGCCAGGTACTCGATGATGCGCTCCTTGACATCGTCCAGCCCGGTGTGGTCCTCGTCCAGGACCCGCCGGGCGCCGGCGATGTCGTAGGAGTCTTCGGTCCGGGTGTTCCACGGGATGTCGAGGACGGTGTCCAGCCAGGTGCGGATCCAGCCGATCTCGGGTGAGGCGTCCGGAGTCCGCTCGAGCTTTTCCACTTCCTTGAGCGTGGCGTCCCGGACCGCTTCTGGCAGGTCGGCAGCCTCCACCCGGGCCCGGTAGTCGTCCTCCTCGGTGGCCGCGTCGCCGTTCAGGCCGGCGAGCTCCTTCCGGATCGCGGCGAGCTGCTGGCGCAGCAGGAATTCCTTCTGCTGCTTATCCATGCCCTCCTGGACGTCCTTGCGGATGGACTCGGCCACGTCGAGCTCGGCGAGATGCTCCTTCGTCCAGCCGATGACCAGTTCCAGGCGCTCGACCAGGTCAGCCGTCTCCAGCACCTGCAGCTTCTGCGCGGTGCTGAGGTAACTGGCGTAGCCGGCGTTGTCCGCGACCGCGGAGGCGTCGGTGATCTGCTGGATCACGTCGATGATCTGCCACAGGCCCCGCTGCTGCAAGATCGAGGTGACCAGGGTCTTGTACTGCTGGGCCAGCTCATCGGCACGCGGGCCGCGCCCGGTCTCGTCCACCGTGGTGCCCTGGACCCAGAGCGCGGCGCCCGGTCCCGTGGTGCCCGAGCCGATCTTGACCCGGGACACACCCCGGACCAGCGCCCCCGGCTGGCCGCCAGGCAGCCGGCCGACCTGTTCCACCGTCGCCAGTGTGCCCACGCCGGCCAGCCCGCGGTCGGGCAGCCGGGGCACCAGCAGCACCCTAGCGGTGGCCTCCGAACGCATGCCGGGAACCTGCCTCGACGGCACCCGCGCCGCGTCGATCGCGGCGCTGATCTCCGGCTGCGACGTCTCCAGCGGCACCACCATCCCCGGCAGGACCACCTGGTCGTCTAGCGGCAGGACCGGCAGCGTGAGTATTTCACTCATATGAGAGCCTCCAAAGCTTGAGTCATACACACTCAAGAACTCAGAGCCCTCAGCTATTCCGCCAGCTAGTTCGCCTGAAGCGATCAGCCCGCGGGCTCCACCTCCGGGCCGTTGAGCAGCGCCGATCCGTCCCGGGCCCGCGCCGTGTGGCAGCGGCCGAGGACGGCCAGCGCCGCCACGTACCCGGGCCCCGCGTCGAGGTCGAGCAGCGACACCCCTCGCGGGTCTTCCGGATAGGGCCAGGCCCTGAGCCGGGGCGCCCCGGCGTCGGCCGCCACCACCACCTCGCTGAACGGGACCCGCATCCCATCGCCTTTGGCCTTGGTCACCGCTTCCTTCCTGGCCCACGCGACGAGAAAGGCACGCGCCTGCCCGGCCGGATCGACCGCGGCCAGCTGCTGCCGTTCCGGTTCGGCGAGCACCACCCGGGCCAGCGAGGCCGGATCGCCGCCGCCCAGCTCGTGCGGGCGGTCGGCCAGCTGCTCGACGTCCACGCCGACCGGAGCCGTCGCGACCGCCACGGCCACCAGGTCGCCGGAATGAGCCACGGAGAACTCCAGGGTGCCCTGCCGCAGGACCGGTTTGCCGTGCGGCCGGCCGCACTCGCGGCACGTCCGGTCGAAGCTGAGGTCGGCCGGCGCCCGGCCCGTGCAGGCCCCGATCACGGTCTTGGCCAGCGCGCACCCGACGACGAAGCGGTCGCGATCCGCGTCGCGCCGGTAGCCTGCCCAGCGCCCCCGCTCGGTCTGGTCGAGGAGGCCGGCCAGCCGCGGGGACGCATCCCTGGTGCGCGCCCACCACACGTCGGCGGTCCCCTCCGCCGGGGTCCGCGGGGCCGCCCGGCTTGCCGCTTGCGCAGGATCCGACACCCACCCAGGGTAAGGCAGGCGGGGCTCATCGCCTTACCTTCCGCTGGCGTTCATGCCCGGCGGCGGCGGCGGGTCCGGCCTCGGCCGCTTGATCAGGATCATCGGTGCGCCGCGGCGGGAAGATCGGGCATACGTTATACATTGGACCTGTGCGCCTGCGCGGCGTAACCTCTCCCCCCAGGCCGCCGCGTCCGGCGTCCGGCGTCGGCAGCCGGGTGCGTGAGCGCCCGGCTGCCGGCGGCCGTCACAGGCGGAGCGGGCCCGCTGCACCGATCCGCCTGGCTCCCGCGGACCCGCGCCCGGCCTCAGCTGGTCCGGACGCCGCGCTCGATCGTGACTGCCGCCGTATAGCCGCCGTCAGCGATTGGCTTGCGCACCTCGAGACGGAGCCAGGCCACCGGGTGGTCGGCCAGCAGCCGCTCGGCGACCCGCTCGGCCGCGGTCTCGATGAGCCGGAATCGGCCCTCCCGCACGACCGAGGCGACGGTCCGCGCGACCGCGGAGTAATCCAGGGCGTCCGCCAGGTCATCGGTCCGGGCGGCCCGGGCCACTTCGGCGGCCATCACGACGTCGATGACCAGGGTCTGGGTGATGCCGCGCTCCCAGGCGTGGACGCCGATGACGGCTTGGACGCTCAGGTCCCGGACGGATACGAGGTCCACGTCGGTGCCGCTAGGCGACGTAGGGCTCGGCGCCGTCCTCGCTGATCATCGGGCGGCCCGCGACGGCCCACCCGGTCATCCCATCGGCCACGTTGACGGCCTTCAGGCCGGCGCCGGCCAGCGCCTGGGCCGCGTACGCCGACCTCGTGCCGCTACGGCAGATCACGTACACCTCGCGGTCATGCGGCACTTCGCCGACGCGCGCGCCGAGCTCGCCCAGCCGCACGTGCACCGCATCGGGGGCGTGCCCCGCCGCCCACTCGTCGTCTTCGCGGACGTCCAGCAGGAACGCCTCGGCGGGCAGGTCCGTCGACAGCACTTCCGGCACGGCCTGGGGCTGATTCATCTCGGTCTCCTGGGCGGTTCGCGTGCCCCGTCATCCGGTCACTGTCATCCGGTCACTGGCGCAAGGCATTTCGACTGCAAGCACTGTACCCGGCTGCAGCCCCGGCGGAGCGCGGCGAACGCGGCGGCCGCCAGCCCGGCCGCCGCCAGCACCTCGAGGTGAGCGCGGCCCGGGGCCTCACGCTGGATGCGGCCGTGGAACCGGTCGACGGCCGCCGGGAACGGCGACCGGCCAAAGAACAGCCTGGCCGGCTTGTCGGCGTCGGGGAGCGCGGCGCCGGCCATGCCCGCCACCACGGCCGCCCGGCGATCGGCCGGGGCCAGGGCCGCGAAGGCGCCCATCGCCGCCAGGCTGACCAGCCCGTCAGGCACGGCGGCCCGGAGGAACCGGCGGGTGCTGCCCCAGCTGCCCCAGTGCGGCAGCGCGTCGAGCACGAAGTGCGACGCGATCCCGGCCGCGAAGGCCGCCGCCGGGCGCCGGGCCAGCGCGCCGATCAGCGCCCCGGACAGGACGTGGTTGGTCAGCAGCACGCGTTCACCGTACGTGAGCGCAGGCGGGAGATTATCCGGGGGACGGGGCGGGCACTCCTGGTAGCGTTTCGATGCGGGCAGGCAACTTCACCACAGGACATCGAGGCTGACGCGTAGCCATGCTGGACAAGCGATTCATTAGGGAGCATCCGGACGAGGTCAAGGCAGCCGTCCGGGTCAAGGGGATCAACCTGGACGTGGCGGAGCTGCTCAAGCTGGAGGCGGCCAGCCGCACCCTGCAGCATGAGCTGGATGAGGCCCAGGCGCTTCGCAAGAGATCGGCCAGAGAGTTCGCCAGGGCGGACGAGACCCGCCGGGCCGAGCTGCGGGCCGAGCACGACGAGCTCGACAGCCACCTCAAGGCCCTCCGCGAGCAGCTGGCCGAGACGAACGAGAAACTGACCGGGCTGCTGCTGATGGTCCCGGCCATCCCGTGGCCGGGCGCGCCCGTCGGGCCCGACGAGTCGGCGAACGTCGTCATCAGGACCGTGGGCACGCCGCCGGAGTTCAGCTTCCGGCCGCTGGACCACGTCGAGCTGCTGGAGCGGCGCGGCTGGGCCGATTTCAGCCGGGCCCGGAAGGTGGCCGGCGAGCGCGCCTACGCGCTGATCTCAGACCTCGTGCTGCTCGAGCGAGCGGTGCACTCCTACGCCATCGACCTGCTCCGCGGCAAGGACTTCACCGTCATCAGCGTGCCCTCACTGGTCAGGGAGCAGGCGCTGATCGGCACCGGCATGTTCCCAGCCCACCGTGAGGAGACCTACTCGATACCGGCCGACGACCTGTACCTGGCCGGGACGGCAGAGGTCGCGCTGGTCGGCTTCCACAGCGACGAGATCCTCGACCTGGCGGCGCTGCCGATCCGGTACGCCGGGATCTCGCCGTGCTTCCGGCGGGAGGCCGGCAGCGCCGGCCGGGACGTGCGCGGGCTGCTGCGGGTGCACCAGTTCGAGAAGGTGGAGCAGTTCGTCATCTGCGCGGCCGACGTAGCCGAGTCCGACCGCTGGCACGCCGAGCTGCTCGGCACGGCCGAACAGCTGCTGGCCGGGCTGGGCCTGGCCTACGAGGTGATGGAGGTCTCCACCGGCGACATGGGCGCGGGCAAGTACCGGATGAACGACATCAACACCTGGCTGCCGTCGCTGGGCACGTACCGGGAGACCCATAGCTGCTCGTCGCTGCTGGACTGGCAGGCCCGGCGGGCCAACCTGCGCTACCGCGACGCCGACGGCACCGTGCGGTTCGCCTACACGCTGAACAACACGGCGGTGGCCACCCCGCGGATCCTCGCCGCGCTGGTGGAGAACTTCCAGACGGAGCAGGCTCAGGTCGTCGTCCCGGCCGTGCTGCGGCCCTACCTGGGCGGCCGGGAGCTGCTGTGAAGTGGGGGGACGCGTCCCGGCCTGAACAGGCGTACCCTGCGAGAGGTGAACCTTGACGCCGATCGCGTGGCCGAGCTGGCCGCCCGGCCGACCAGCGAACTGACCAGGCGCGACGTCGCCCTCGCGCTGCTGTCGGTGCCGTCGGATGACGCCCTCGGCTCGCTGCCCAGCATCAGGAGAGGGCTGGTCGCGGCAGGCAATCCGCTGTCCGCGGTGTTCTGGTCGTCGGCTGAGACCATCTTGCACAAGATCAGCGACAGTAAGGCCACGGTCGGAGACGTCAGGACGTGGCTGGAAGCCACCGGGACCGAGCCGAACGGGATCATCGGCCTGCACGTCTGGGACGACCAGTCCGAGCGCAGCCAGCTGGCCGCGGAGATGCACACCAGGCTGGTCAGCCACCTCGAGGACCGGCTCGCCGCCGGCGAGATCGATCCCGACCTGCTGGTGACGGCGGACCCGGCGGCTTGCCTGGCCTATATCGCGCTGCAAGAGCGCTGGATGACTTCGCCGCTGGTCGACGGCCGGGTGCCGATGGACGTGCTGCTCGAGGAGAAGGACGAGGAGTTCCTGGCCGAATGGGACGCGGCCGACGCCGAGGCGCTGGCCGCGCTCGGCGAGCTGCTGGACCAGGTCGGCGACCGGCCGAGGCCGGCCGGCGATCTGAGGGCCGCCGCCGCCCGGCTCCGCGAGCAGCTGGCCAGGCCCGGCTGGCCCGGGCAGCTGCTGATCGAGTGCGGCGGGATGCGCCCGGGCGAGGTGCCGGCCGACGACGCCGAGCTGTGGCTGCGGCTGGCCGCGGGCGTGGCGTCCCCGGAGGGGACGGACGACTGGGCGGGCCCTGAGCTGGACGAGGCGACCGGTGAGCTGAGCGAGACGGACAGCGCCGTGGCCGCCATCTGCGCTATCGAGCACTTCGACTGGCTGGCGGTGATCACCGCGCTGGCCGCCGGCGGCCCGGGCACGTCCGCATCAGCCGCCGACCTGGCCGGATACGTGCGGGACTACGATCCGGACGACGGCGACCCAGGCGGTGACGACCCGGACGAGCCGGACGAGGCTGACCTCGACGGCCTGGACGATGACGCGGAGTTCGACGAGCTCGGCATGGAGAGCCTGTTCCTGCCGGTCACCTCGCTGTGGCGGGTCCTGGGAGCCATCGACTCCGGCGACCGGCTGACCCCGCTGGGCTGGTGGGGCCTGCCCGAGGCCATGCGCCGTGTCTGGGCGCCCTCCGGCGGCGTCTCGGGCTAGCTGGCCCGGCCGGCCAGATCATGGCTCGCCCGGATCGGCCTCGGCGAGCCGGCGGTAGGCGGGGGCCAGCACGTCGGCCAGGCTCTTGCCCCTGACCGTGACGGGCGGCGGCGGGAACATGCGCAGCAGCAGGTCGGGGGCGGCGGCGCCGGACGACGCGGCCAGCGCGCGCAGCCGGCCCGGGCTCAGCCGGGCGGACCAGAACTCCTCCGCGGACTCCGGCAGCGGCGCCGCCGGGGCCGCCGGCGGCCCACCGGCCGCCGGCGGGTCCGGAGCCGGGCCGCTCCCGCCGGGCCGTACCTGCCGTAGCGCCGCGAGCAGCTCGTCGCGGCCCTGGCCCCGCCAGGCCAGCAGGGCGAACGGATCGCGGTCGAACTCCTCGGCCAGCACGTAGCAGACCGCCGCCAGATGCTTGCACGGCACTTCCCAGTCCGGGCAGCTGCACCGCATGTCCAGGTCGCTGGCCAGCCGGGGAAACAGCGGCGTGCCGCAGCCGGCGAACACCTCCTCGATCTCGTGCGGCATCTCGCCGGCCAGCAGCTTGGCCCGGAACAGGGCGCGGGCGGCCAGCGCGGACTCGACCCGGCGCCACTGCACGGTGGTGAGCGGCAGCACCCCGATGCGGACCTGGTAGGGCCGCGCCCGGGAGCCCTGCACCTGGGCCGTGACCTTCCCCTGGGCCAGCGCGAAATCCAGCACCTGCCCGGCCCGCGCGTAGGCCCGGCCGCGGGCCAGCCTGCCGCTCATGCCGTAGGACTCCAGCACGCCGATGAACCGCCGCGACCACCACTGCTCGCCGATGGCGCCGCGCCTGCTGCGCGCCTTGATACCGCCCTCGACCCGGATCGGCCGCGCCGTCGGCCATCCCGGCCGGCCGCCCCCGGCCGCGCCGCGATCAGGCCCGTCGCTCACTCGCTCACCGCCTCGGGCGAGAGGGTCAGCACGGCCCGCAGGTCAGAAACGGACAGCTCGGTAAGCCAGCTCTCGCCGGTGCCCACGACCCGCTCGGCCAGCGCCTTCTTCTCCTCGATCATCGCATCGATCCGTTCCTCCAGGGTGCCGACGCAGACGAACTTCCGGACCTGCACGTTCCGGCGCTGGCCGATGCGGAACGCCCGGTCGGTGGCCTGGTCCTCCACGGCCGGGTTCCACCACCGGTCGACGTGGATGACGTGGCTGGCCGCGGTGAGGTTGAGCCCGGTGCCGCCGGCCTTGAGCGACAGCAGGAACAGCGCGGGCTCCTCGGCCGAGGCGAACGCCTCGATCATCGCGTCCCGCTTCTTCTTGGGCGTTCCGCCGTGCAGGAACAGCACCGGGCAGCCGAGCCGGGCCGCCAGGTGCGGCTGCAGCATCCGGCCGAACTCGGCGTACTGGGTGAAGCACAGCGCCTTGTCGCCCGCGGCCACGATCTCGTCGCAGATCTCCTCCAGCCGGGCCAGCTTGCCGGACCGGCCGGGCAGCCGCGAGCCGTCGCCGAGCAGGTGCGCGGGATGGTTGCACACCTGCTTGAGCTTGGCCATGGTAGCCAGCACCAGGCCGCGGCGGCTGATGTCGTCGGCCGCGTCCTCGATCCGGCTGAGCATGTCGGCGACGGTGGCGGCGTACAGGCTGGCCTGCTCCGGGGTGAGGTTGCACCAGACCTTCATCTCCTGCTTGTCCGGCAGGTCGGAGATGATCGCCCGGTCGGTCTTCAGGCGGCGCAGCACGAACGGCCGGGTAATCCGCTGCAGCGCCCGCGCGGCGTCCGGCGAGCCGTCGCGCTCGATCGGGATCGCGAACCGTTCCCGGAACCCCTCGGCCGGGCCGAGCAGGCCCGGGTTGGTGAACTCCATGATCGACCACAGGTCCGACAGCCGGTTCTCCACCGGCGTGCCGGTCAGCGCGATCCGGGTCGCGGCCCGCAGGCCCCGCACGGCCCGGGCCTGCTTGGTGGCGTGGTTCTTGATGTTCTGCGCCTCGTCGCAGACCACCCGCGCCCAGGTCAGGGCGCCGAGCGCGGCCTGGTCCCGGACGGCGACGCCGTAACTGGTGATGACCAGGTCGACCTCGGCCAGCGCGGCGGGCAGCAAGTCCGCGTTCAGCCGGTCGGCACCGTGATGCACGTGGACCCGCAGATCCGGGGTGAACCGGGCCGCCTCCCGCTGCCAGTTACCCACCACCGACATCGGGCACACCAGCAGGGTCGGCCCGGACCCCGGGGGCTGGGCCGCGATCAGCGACAGCAGCTGGATCGTCTTGCCCAGGCCCATATCATCAGCCAGCACGCCGCCCACCCCGAGGCTGCCCAGGAACGACAGCCACGACAACCCTCGCTCCTGGTAGGGGCGCAGCGTCCCGGCAAAGCCCGCGGGCGTGGGCGCCGGCGCCAGCCGCCGGTCGGCCTGCCCGGACAGCAGGTCACCCAGCCAGCCGTCGGCGTCCACGTCGACCAGCGGGACCTCGGCGCCGACGCGGCCCAGCCCGGCGGCCAGCGCGTCGCCGGCCGACATGGCGCCGGGCTGATTCCGCGCCAGGAACTTCAGCGCGGCCCGCACGTGCGCGTCATCCAGCTCGACCCACTGGCCGCGCAGCCGGACCAGCGGAACCTTGAGCCGGGCCAGCTCGGCCAGCTCAGCCGGGTCCAGCACCTGATCGCCGACCGCCACGTCGTACCGGAAGTCAACCAGGTCACCCAGGCCGAACTTCGGCCCCGTGACCGGCGTGCCGGACGGGGTCTGGGACCGGGTGGTGAGCTTGAGCCCGAGCCGCGCCTTGCGCACCCAGTCGGGCAGCAGCACGCCGAAGCCGGCCCCGGCCAGCAGCGGCCCGGTTTCCGTCAGGAACCGGAACGCCCCTGGCGTGTCCAGCTCGACCACGACCGGGGCCGCCTCGCGCAGCGCGTCCTCCAGCTCGCCGAACAGGCGGGCGGCGGCGCCCAGCCCGGCCAGCAGCTCCTCCACCGGGTTCCCGGCGGCCCCGAGGCCCTGGCCCGCCCACACGTCAGCGGCCGGGACGATGAGGCTCGGGTCGTCCGCGGGCTGCAGCGCGAACTCGACGCGCCAGGGGGCGCCGTCCGCGGCCGGCTCGGCCAGCCGGAAGCAGGTGCGGACCGGGCCGGCCGGCATCCGCGCGCTGCTCAGCCACGCGGCCAGCTCCGCGGCCAGCGCGGCGGTCTGCGGGCCAGCCACCTCCTGCGGCGGCGCGGCCCCGGCGAGGCACGCATCAGTGCTGGTCAGTGCGGCCACATATCGTTCGGCCAAAGGAATGCGGGCCGGCGTACGGCCTCGCCTCGCGGGCAGGAGCGGACCCAGCAGGCGGGCCCGCGCCGCCGCGTCGGCGAGGTCGTCCAGCGCGGCGGCCAGCAGCAGCTCGGGAGGCTCCCCGCCGGCGGCCCGGCACGACGCCGGCATCGCCACCGCCAGGTCACGCGCGCGCTGCGCGTCCGCACCGCCGAGCACCGGCCGCCACCGCGCCGCGTAGCCGCCGTCTTCGGCAGCCAGGACCGGCAGCACCCGGCCGCGCGCCGCCAGGGCCTCAGCGAAGGCGGCCAGCGCCGAAAGGTACGGCATCGAGGACCCCGGGATGGCCAGCTCGCCGAGGGCAGCGGCCGCGCTGAGCAGGTCCAGCGCGGCGGCCGGGGCCAGAACCAGGACCGGCACCCGCCAGCCGGCCAGCGACGTCCGGACCGCAGATCGGCCGGCGGGCTCCACGGCGCCCGGCCGGAGGAGGTCCGGCGAGGCCAGCGGCCGGGCCGGACCGGCGGCCGACGGCAGCCGCACCGCGATCTCGCCGCTGACGGCCTTGCGCGCCGCCTCGCCGGCCTGCCCGGGCAGCGCGGCCAGCAGGTCGGCCAGCTCGGCGGCCGGGCAGGCGAACGGGTGCGGCGCGGGGACTGGCGCCGGATCACGCGGCGCGGGCGGCAGGCCCGGATCCTCACCCCACACCGACAGCGCCCGGTGCGCCCAGATCCCGTGGATGACCCGCATGCCGCTGCCACTCCTACTTCACGTCTGCCTTCAGCAGGCTAACCGCGCCGGCCGGTCATCGACGGCCGCGAACCCCGATGCCGCGGTGGATGTGGTCAGCTATCCGTGACGCGCTGGCCGTCAGCGTCCTCGTCGTCGGGAAGGCTGGGGCCGGGCTGGGGGGTGATCTTGCGGAACTGCTTGTTCATCGAGCGGACCAGGAAGACCAGGGCGACGGCCATCGCGGCCACGACCAGGAAGCCGGCCAGGCCCGCGCCGACGTCGTCGGGGTTCGGCGCGGAAGCGGCGACCGCCGCGAGGACGCCGAGGGTCACAGGCTCACCCTCTCCCGGATGCCGGCGAACAGGTCATCCTCCGGCAGCTCGGTATCGACAACTGACCTAGCCAGATGATAGTCCTCCGTCGGCCACGCGGTGCGCTGCACGTCCAGGGGGCAGGAGAACCAGACGCCGTTCGGATCGACCTGACTCGCGTGCGCCTTCAGCGCCTCGTCCCTGACCTCGAAGAAGTCACCGCACGGCACCTTCGTGGTGATCTCCAGCTCGGCCCAGTCCTCGCCGCGCCGCTTCACCCGCTCGGCGTAGATCTTCTCGTACGGCGAGTCCAGTTCGCGGCGCACCATCTCCTCGTGCAGCGCGGCGTACTTCCCGCGGTGGAACGTCACGAAGTAGTAGAGCTTGAGCGGCTGCCAGGGCTCGCCGGTCCCGGGGTAGGCATCCGGATCGGCGGCGGTCTCGAAGGCCGCCACCGCCACCTGGTGGGTCAGCACGTGGTCGGGGTGCGGGTAGCCGCCGTTCTCGTCGTAGGTGATCATCACGTGCGGCCGGAACTCCCGGACGGCCCGGACCAGCGGCTCGGCCGCCTCGGCCAGCGGCGTGAGGCCGAAGCACCCTTCGGGCAGCGGCGGCTTGGGGTCGCCCTCGGGCAGGCCGGAGTCCACGAACCCGAGGAAGCGCTGCTGCACCCCGAGGATCTCCCGGGCCCGGGCCATCTCCCGCCGCCGGGTCCCGGGCATGTCCGCCTTGACCTCGGGCCGGTCCATGGCCGGATTCAGCACGCTGCCGCGCTCCCCGCCCGTCAGCGTGCACACCAGGACCTGCGCGCCCTCGCTGACGTAACGGGCCATGGTGGCCGCGCCCTTGCTCGACTCATCGTCGGGGTGGGCGTGCACGGCCATCAGCCGGAGCTGGCTTCGCAACAACTGTCTCCCTCAGGTAAACAAACTCTGGTGACGCCAACACCCGTTCACCAGCCCGACATTCCCGGTCCACCAGAGTTGGTAAGCTCCCGCATTTGACTAGATCGCTCTAGTCACCGACGCTAGTTAGCCTCAGCAGATTACCCCCGAGGACCGCCGATGGTCCCGCGGACTTGCCAGTCCTGCACAGTGCCAAGGAGTATCCGTGACCGAGACGCGTGAAGAGAGCGTCACCTGGCTCACCCAGGAGGCGTTCGACCGGCTCAAGGCAGAGCTCGAAGACCTCTCCGGACGAGGCCGCATCGATATCGCGAAGAAGATCGAGGCGGCCCGCGAAGAGGGCGACCTGCGGGAGAACGGCGGTTACCACGCGGCCAAGGACGAGCAGGGCCAGATCGAGGCGAGGATCATCCTCCTCCAGCACATCCTGGAGAACGCCCGCGTCGGCGCCCCGGCGCGCACGGACGGCGTGGTGGGGCCGGGTATGACGGTCACCATCCGGTTCGTCAGGGACGAGGAGGAGGTCACGTTCCTGCTCGCCTCCCGCGAGGAGAGCGGCTCGCCGATCGACGTCTACTCGCCGCGCTCCCCGCTCGGCGCCGCGATCATGGGCAAGAAGGTCGGCGAGAAGGCCACCTACTCCCTGCCGAACGGCCGCTCCAACACCGTCGAGATCCTGGAAGCCGTCCCGTACGTCGGCGTCTAGAGCCCTTTTCAGGCCGAACGGGCAGCGGTAGACCAACCGCTGCCCGTTCCGGCTTTCCGGGGGATGGCCCCCGTTACGACACGAGCTCGGCCTGCTGGCTCGCGGCCTCCCCGGCGTCCGGGGCCGTCCGGCCGCGCAGCGGGACCTCCTTGATGAACAGGGCGAGCACGAAGACCGCCGCGGCGGCCGGGAGGGCCCAGATGAACACGCTCTGCGTCGCGTGCGAGATGGCGATGAACACGTCGTGCTTGACCACCGCGGGCAGCGAGTTGACCATCGTGGGGTCGAGCTGGCCGCCGCTGGCACTGACGTGCACCCCATGGGACGCCGCGCTGGCCAGCGAGCTGATCAGCTCCCGGGTGAAGATGGCGCCGAACGCGGCCACGCCGAGCGAGCCGCCGATCTGCTGGAAGAACATCCGGGCGCTGCTGGCCACGCCCATGTCCTTCTGCTGCACGCTGTTCTGCGCGATGAGCGAGACCATCTGCATGAGGAAACCCATGCCCAGGCCGAGGACCGCGTAATAGATCAGCGAGGTGGTCTTGGCGGTGTGCGGGCCCAGGTGGGTCAGCAGGAACATGCCCAGGAACATGATGGCCCCGCCCAGCACGGGGAAGATCTTGTACCGGCCGGTCCTGGTGGTCACCTGGCCGGACACGATCGAGGTGATGGTCGACCCGATCATCATCGGGGTCAGCATCAGGCCACTCAGCGTGGGCGAGGCGCCCTGGACGGTCTGCTGGTACAGCGGCAGGAACGTCATCGCGCCGAACAGGGCCAGGCCGGTGAGGACGGTCAGGGCCATGGTGACGGAGAAGTTCCGGTTCTTGAACACGTGCAGCGGCAGGATCGGCTCGGCGGCCCGCGTCTGGCGGTACAGGAACCCGGCGGTGGCCGCGGCGGTGAGCAGGGCCAGGCCGATGATCTGCCCCGAGCCCCAGCGATACTCGGTGCCGCCCCAGGTGGCCAGCAGGATCAGCGAGGTCGCGGCCACCGCGAGCAGGCACCCGCCGAGGTAGTCGATCTTGTGGCCGACCCGGTGCGCCGGCACGTGCAAGGTAGCCATCAGGTAGACCAGGGCCGCGCCGCCGACCGGGATGTTGATGTAGAAGATCCAGCGCCAGGAGAAGTTGGTCGTGATGAACCCGCCCAGCAGCGGGCCGCCGATGGTGGCCAGCATCATCACGACCATCATGTAGCTCATGTAACGGCCACGTTCCCGCGGGGCCACGATGTCGCCCATAGTGGCCATCGCGCCGACCATCAGGCCGCCGGCGCCCAGGCCCTGGACGGCCCGGAAGGTGATCAGCTGGTCCATCGAGGTGGACAGGCCGGACAGCGCCGACCCGGCCAGGAAGATCAGGATGGCGGCGATGAAGAACCTCTTCCGCCCGTACATGTCGCCGAGCTTGCCGTAGAACGGCGTGGTGATCGTGGACGCGAGAATGTACGCGGTCACCACCCAGGACAGGTGCGCGACCCCGCCGAGGTCGCCGACGATCCGCGGCAGCGCGGTGCTCACGATGAGCTGGTCGAGCATGGCGAGCAGGATGGCCAGCAGCAGCCCGGGCAGGACGATCATCACCTCGCGGTGCGCGAGGAACTGCCCGTTCGGTCCGGACGACCCGTCGGCAGCCGCGACCGCCCCCGCGCCGCCGCCCTGCCCATTCGCCCCAGGCCCCGCTGCTTCCGCCACCTGCCCGCTCCTCAGGGTTGTCCCGTCCGCGACTCGGCCGGATACACTGCTTACCGGTCGGCAGGTTATATGTTAAAATGCTTACTAACCGGCCGTCAAGTTAATTGCGGCTCAGCTTGAAGGGTACGACAGGGGCATGCAGGACGAGGGGTCTGGTACGGCTACGCGGGTCGCGCCCGCGGCGCACGACCGGGGCGGCAAGCGCGCCTCCGGCGCGGGCGGGGGCTTCGGCACGCCCCGCACCGATACCCGGTCCCGGGCGCAGAAGGTGGCGCTCGAGCTGTTCGCCGAGCAAGGCTACGAGAAGACCTCGCTGCGCGAGATCGCCGAGCGGCTGGGCGTGACCAAGGCCGCCCTGTACTACCACTTCAAGTCCAAGGAAGACATCGTCCACAGCTTCACTGACGACTACTTCGAGGAGATCGACCATCTCCTGGACTGGGCCAAGGACCAGCCGCAGACCGAGGAGACCCAGCGCGAGATCCTGGACCGCTACGTCGGGATCGTGCTGGCCGGCAGCGAGGTGTTCCACTTCCTGGAGCAGAACCGGGCCGCCGTGCAGGGCATGGAAGCGGGCAAGGAACGCTTCGCGCGCTTCCGCGACCGGCTCGACGCGCTGGTCGACCTGCTCGCCGGCCCCGACGCCTCGCTGCGCAGCCGGGTCCGCGCCACCACCGCCGTACTGTCCATGGGCGCGACCTGCCTGCTGTATCTGCATCAAGTCGACGACCCGGACAAGCTGCGCGCCATCGTCCTGGAAATCGCCGCCGACCTGATCCACTAACCGGCGCGCTCATCCGCTCTGGCGCGGGCCGCGGCTTGCGCTGATTCCTGGCGCGCGAGTTCCAGGCTGTGCCGTGAGGCCAAGGTCCTCGGGTGATCGGCGCCCAGCAGGGCCTCGCACGCCGCCGCGTTCTGCTCGAACAAGACGACGGCCTCGGCGGGCCTGCCCGTGGCCCGGTACGCGCTGCCGAGATTGTTCCGCGGCGCGAGGGTGCTGGCATGGCCCGCGCCGAGCAGCTGCTCCTCGGCCGCGAGAGCCCGCTCGAGCAGCGGCACCGCCTCGGCCACCCGGCCTGCCTCCCGGTAGGCGAGCGCCAGGTCGTTCTGCGCGCGGATGGTGTCAGGATGACCGGAGCCGAGCAGACGCTCGAGCTCCGCGGTCAGCGGCTCGCCGATGGCAACGGCAGCGGGCCTGCTGTCGCCCAGCTCGATCAGGTCATGCAAAGCGAGAGATCGGAGCTGGGTCAGCATCCGGGCGAGCTCCTCGCCGGCCTCCGCGGGCGCTGGCGCATTTCTCAGCAACGCCATGACCTGGCCGAGCATGTCCCTTACCGCAGCCTGATCGCCTCGCTGCACGAGGGCCCCGGCCGCGGGTCCCAGGGCGGCGGCGGCCGCCCGGAACGCCGCCGCCAAGCGTCCCCGCCGGGCCGCCTCTTCGCGGACCACCCGCGCCACCAAGCCGTGCACGCTGACGACCTGGCCGTCGAGGCTGAAGCCCAGCAGAGACTGTTCTCTCAGCCGCTCCAGGGCGTGGTCCACCATGGGCGCGGCCACCCGGCGCCCGCGGCCGAGCAGCGTGCCCGCCTCCCCGGCGGCACGCAGCAGGTCGCGGCGAACCGCGGCCGGGGACAGCATGGCCATGAGCTCCATGACCCCGGTGCACACGCCGAGCCGGTCGCCAGCGTAGGCGGCCTCCAGGGACAACACCGCCGCCTCGGCCACACCCTGCGGGTAGGGCTGCTCGCGCCCGCCTGGCCCGTCCCCGGTCGCCAGCGTGCGCAGTTTCGCCAGGTACTCCGCGTACCCCAGATGCTCTCCGGCGATCACCGCCGCGGCCAGGTCGAGCGCCAGCGGCAGCTGCGCCAGCTCGGCGGCCACGGCCGAGGCGCCGGCTTCGTCGGCCAGGCCAGTCCGCCCGTCCAGCACGGCCAGTGCCTCCTCAGCGCTGAACGCGTCCACGGGCAGACTCGTCCCCAGCTCGGTGATCGGCTCACCAGCCATGGTGATCAGTACCCGGGCCGCGCCCGTGACGGGCACGAAGGGCCGCAGCAGGCCGGCATCCCGGGCGCCATCGAAGACCAGCAGGCAACGGCTCCCGTCAGCCTCCAGCCAGGGCCGGACCAGCCCGCCCACGTCTTCCGCGCCGCGGCCGGAACCGTGCTCAGACAGCCCGGCGGCTTCGGCCACCGCGGCCAGCCCGGCGATCAGGCTCCGGTCATCCTGAGCGTCAACCCACGCGATCAGCCGCCAGCCGCCCGCCAGCCTGGCCCGCGCGTAGGCAGCGGCCAGCTCGGTCTTGCCCACGCCGCAGGCGCCCGTGAGTACCGCCGCCGGCGGTGCCTGGCCGGCCCGGGTCAGCTGGGCCAGCAGTGCGGGCCGGGGCTGGAGACCGGGCCGGGGCGCCGGGATGCTACCGACGACGACCTGCTCATTGGCCATGGCCTGGACAGGCCGCTCCAGGGTGGGCGGCTCTCCCGTGCTAGCCGCAGGATGACGAACGACCGTGGGATCCACTGTCAGGCCTCTAGAGGTTGCCAGGCTCTGCGCAGCCAACCGCAATTACTTATATTTACATACCCGCTCTAGCGGGGATAAACGAGACACCTTCCCCGCGGGGACCGGCCGGTCCCGGGTCGCCGGTATTCTCCGTGTACGGGAGGCTACTGTCCGTGCCGTAGAACTTTTGGCCCAGCCGTCTTGACTCGCTCGCCCATAAGAAGATGTGACAGGAGGCCGGCAGATGCTGGGGGAGAGCCCGCTCGCGCTGGTGGCGCAGGCCGGTCAGCTGGTCGTCGCCGCCGCGGACACGGACGGGTGGGAGACAGTAGAGCACGGATACGCTCAGCTGCTGGGCGGCGGGGATCCCGAGCAGACTCGGCTGGCGGAGCAGTGGCTGAAGGAGACACGCGAGCAGCTCGCAAGCGGGGCCGGGGCCAATGCGGAGTTGATTCGCACGGCCCTGGCGGGCCGATGGGCCGGGCGACTAGCGGACCTGCTCGAGGAGAATCCGGGCGCCGAGGCTGAGCTGCGGGTTCTGGTGGAGAAGGGCCAGGCGACAGTGCCTGGCGCAAATCTGCCGGCGCCCGGCCAAGCGGTCTCCGCCGATGACGATGCGAGCGCCTTCGCGGCCGGTCCCGAGCACCCCGGTGCCCTGGCCACCCAGAGCGAACTCGCCTACGCACTCGGGCAGGCCGGGGACGTGGCCGCCGCGCGGGACCAATTCGCCGCGCTGCTTCCCGTCGCCGTGCGCATCCTGGGCCCTGAGCACCCCGACACCCTCGCCGCGCGCGCGAGCCTGGCCTACTGGACCGGGCAGGCCGGGGACCCGGCCGCGGCCCGGGATCAATTCGCGGCGCTGCTTCCGGTCGCCGAGCGCATCCTCGGCGCCGAGCACCCCGACACCCTGACCAACCGCCACAACCTGGCCAACTTCGCGGGCTACGCGGGAGATGCGGCCGACGCCCGGGACCAGTTCGCCGCCCTGCTCCTCCTCCGTGAGCGCGTATTCGGCGCGGATTCTCCCGACACCGCGGTGGCCAGGTTCAACCTGGCCTACTGGACCGGGCGGGCCGGGGCCCCGGCCGCCGCCCGGGACCAGTTCGCCGCGCTGCTCCCCGCCCGCGAGCGCGCGTACGGCCCGGACCACCCCGATACGTTGGCCGCGCGGGAGGAACTCGCGTACTGGACGGGATGCGCCGGGGCCCCGGCCGCCGCCCGGGATCAGTTCGCCGCGCTGCTGCCGGCCTACGAGCGGGTCCTCGGGCCCGAGCATGCTGAGACTCTGGCGGTGTGGTACCAGCTGGCCCACTGGACCGCGCTAGCGGGCGACGAGGCCGCCGCCCAGGATTAGCTCGCGGCCTGCCGCCAGCCCGCCGGTGGCGGGTCACGTCACCGGCTCACCTGCCTCAAGCCGTCGGCGACGGGGATGACGAAGGCGAGGACGTATGCGAGGGTGACGCCGAAGGCGACGCCGTATGCGAGGGTGACGCCGAATGCGATGGGGAGGGCGAGGCCGACTTCGATGGCTTTGGCGAGGGCGACTTCGTCGAGGGCGAGGGCGAGGGCTGCGCCTGCGGCGAATACGGCGATTGGCCCTGGAACGCCGCGGAGGCCGAGGGCAGCCCAGCGGCCGGGGACGACGTAGCCGCGCCAGATTCCGGGGCGGCCACTGTACCCGGGGCGGCAGCCGCGGGACTCCCCGGCGAGGTCCCGACGCTGGCCTGGACGCCCTTGATATGGACCGTACTTGGCTGGGGCGCCTGCGCATACGCAACGTGAGAGCCGGAGAAGGTAAGCATCGTGACGCTCACCGCCGCCACGACCCACACTGCGACAGCCACGGCGGCGACCACCGGTCCAGGATGGGCCCGGAAGCCGACCCAGCTCACTCGCCTGATGGCCCGCGAGAACGAGGCGAACCATATCGCTTCCGCGCGCCGGGCGACCCGCCGGCGATACGCCACCGCATCCTTCGCCGGGGACGTACAGCGGCTCAGGACCTGCTCCCGGAGTTCCGGGGGGAGCGGGGCCGACGGCAGCAGCCGGAAGAACGCGGCCGGGCGCAGCGCGCCCCATCCGTGCTGGGCGCAAGTCTGGCAGTCCTTGACATGCCAGCTGACCAGTTCCCACGTCTGATCGGTCAGCTGCCCGTCCCAGTCGGCCAGCAACTCCCCCAGCGCCGGGCACGCGTCCCGCCTGGTGAGCACGATATGCAGCGCGTACAGCGCTTGTTCCAGCCGCTCGCGGGCGCGCGCGGCCAGGGCGCGGGCCCGGCTCCATGACACGTCGAGCACGATGGCCAGATCATCGTCGTCCATGGCTTGCCTGAAGCTGAGCTCGATGACCTCACGCTCGCGCGGTTTCAGCCCGGCCAGGATGGATTGGATCAGGCTCCTGAGTTCGGCTTCGGCCCGGTCATTGTTGACTTCGGCCGGATCGGGGTGTCGCGGGCTGACCACGAGGAACGGCATGGTCGCGTCGCCCATCAGGCCGATCGCGGCCATGGGCATAGTCATATCCAGTGACTCGCGGGCCGCATCGGACCGACCACCTACCGCCGGGAACTGCACCGTCGAATCAGACAGCCCACCGGCCACATCGGACCGACCACCCACCGCCGGGAACTGCACCGTCGAATCAGACAGCCCACCGGCCACATCGGACCGACCACCCACCGCCGGGAACTGCACCGTCGAATCAGACAGCCCACCGGCCACATCGGACCGACCACCCACCGCCGGGAACTGCACCGTCGAATCAGACAGCCCACCGGCCACATCGGCGGGCGGGCCGGCCGGATCGATCTGGCCATCGCGGGAAGTCGAATCAGACAGCCCACCGACCACATCGGCGGGCGGGCCGACCGGATCGATCTGGCCATCGCGGGAAGCTGACGTCGGCCGGATCCGGCGCCGGCATTCGTTACGCGCCAAAGCAAACAGCCACGGGCGCAGCTTGGCGGGCTCGGGCAGGTCGCCGAGCGTCGCGGCGGCGAGGGCGAACGTGTCCGTCAGCGCCCCGGCCGCGGCGGCAAAGTCGTGCAGCGTCCAATGGCAGTAGCTGTACAGCTCGGCGGCGTACCTGTCGTACGCCATGGCCAGGCCGGCCGGGTCGTCCGCCATCATGGCCGCGACAACCTCGCGGGCGTACTCGACGTCTTCGGGCGGGTCCTGCGCCCGGCTTGCGGACTGGTCGGTCAGCTGGGCCGACGAGCGCGCGACACCGCTTGGCAGCGGCGGCCGGGCCGGATCGGTGGGAGGCCGCCGGAAGCCAGCCGGAAGCACCCGCCGACCTGGATCGGCGGGAGGCCGGCGGAGACCGGCCGGAAGCGGCGGCCTGCTGGGGGGCTGAGCCTTCCGGGTCGGCACGGTTTCACCGGCTGGCCGGCTGGCCTTGGCGGCCCGGCCCCCAGCCCGGCTGGCGCGGGCGACATCCTTCGGTGCGGTCTGAGTAGCCGGGTGATCGGAGCGCAGTACCGGCTTCCGGCCGGCCGAGGTCCGCTTGAGCAGCGGGATGGCCTCATCGGCCCGGCCCGCGTCCTGATAGGCCCTGGCCAGGTTCTTGCGTGAGGTCTGGGTATCGGGATGATCGGTGCCTAGCACTCGTTCCCGGCCGGCCAAGGTCCCCTCGAGCAGCGGGATGGCCTCATCGGCCCGGCCCGCGTCCTGATAGGCAGCGGCGAGGTTGCCCCGGGAGTTCAGCGTGCTGGGGTGGTCAGCACCCAGCAACCGCTCCCGGACCTCCAGGGTGAGCTTGTAGAGCTGGATCGCGTCAGCGGTCTGGCCCGCGTCCTGATAGGCACTGGCGAGGTTGTTCTGCGAGGTCAGGGTGTCGGGATCGTCAGGGCCCAGCAGGCGCTGCTGGACGGCCAGGGTCTGCTCGAACAACGGGATCGCCTCGGCGACCCGGCCGGCCGACAGGTAGGCGGTGGCGAGGCTGTTCCGCGAGTTCAGGGCGTCGGCATGGTCGCCCCCCAGCGCGCGCTCGAGGTCCTGGGTCAACGGCTCGCCCACCGCGATGGCCTGCTGGGTACTATCACCCAGTTCCAGGAGGTGATAGAACGCGACGAACCGGAGCCGCAGCAGAAGCCAGCCGAGCTCTTCGTCGATCTCTGTCCCGGCCAGGCTGCGAAGCAGCGCTGTCACTTGCTGCGGGATCCCTCTGACGGCCCGGCGATCCGCTGATCCCACGAGCGCCCGCGAGTACACATCCAGCACGAAGGCGGCGGCCTCACACACCGCGGTCAACGCACGCCTGCGCGCCAGCGCATCACGGATTACCCGCGCCACCAGCGGGTGCAAAGTGACGGTCTGACCATCGAGGCTGACGGCCAGCAGGGACCGGCCGCTGAGCCATTCCAGCACCTGATCTACCGGGGCCGCCGCAACCCGATGCCGGCCGCTGGCCAGCACACCCGCCCGGCCGGCGGCATGCAGCAGCTCGCGGCGGACCCCCGCCGCCGACAGCACCGACAGGATCTCCATTACCCGCGTGCACACGCCCGTCCGGTCGGCCGCCCGGACCGCCTGCAAGGACAGCAGCACCGCCCGCGCGAAACCATCCGGGTACGGCTGCCCGTCATCCCCGATCAGGGACGTGTCGGCCGACGTCTCCTGCAGCCGCTCCAGATACTCCGCGTACCCGGCGTGCTGCCCCGCGATCACCGGCGCAGCCAGAGCCAGCGGCAGGACCAGATGCCCCAGTACGGCCGCGACCGCACCCGCCCCCGCTTCATCGTCCAGGCCGGTCCGCCCGGTCAGGAACGCCGACGCCTCCGCAGCACTGAACACGTCGACGGGGACGCCGTCGCCCAGGTCCCCTGCTGACGACCGCGCACCGGTGATCAGCACGCGGGCCGGACCGCGGGCCGGAACAAACTCTCGCAGCACCTCAGGGTCTGACACATCATCGAACACCAGCAGGCAGCGATCCCCGTCGGTCTCCAGCCACTGTCGCACCGTGGCCGCCGCATCGGTACCGCCCCGCCCTGAATCATCCTCAGTCAGTCCCGCGGCGTCAGCCACCGCCGCCAGTCCCGCTCGCAGACTGCCCGCGTCCGCGCAGTTGACCCACGCCACCAGCCGCCAGCCTGCGTCCAGCTTGGCCCGCGCGTAGGCGGCCGCCGCCTGCGTGGCGCCCACGCCGTGCAGCCCCGCTGCCGGGTGAATCACTGACACCCGCGCACCAGCCCGGTCCAGCTCCGTGAGCAGAGCGGTCCGGGACAGGAAGCCAGGCGGCTCTCGTGGGATGTCACCCACTACCACCTGGGGGCTGGCCGCTTCCGGCGGTTCCTGGGCCTCGGACCCGGCGTCGAGCACACGCTGAGGGCTGGACGGCACGTCACGGGTACCGGCGTCTACGTCCCGCTCGGTGCGCATGTCCAGCTGCACGTCGCCGTCAACGGTCCGGTCCACCACCACCCCGCTCCTGCGCCATACTTCTGAAAGCTGGTCGAGCAACCACCGTGACACGGCAGTTACGCCTTAACAAGCCACCCTGTAGCCCGAACAGAAGCGGCAGCCCCAGAGTAGCTAATTAACAGGACACGTCAGGCCCCCGCTAAATACGTGCGGGCCCTCGTCACGCGGCCGCCCGCGCCGCCCGCCGCGGACCAGAGGAAGGATCCGGTAGGGGACCTGGGCAGCGAGGGATATGGCGGTCGACGCACGAACCACGCCTTCGGCGGAGACGATCGCGTCGAGCACGCGCTGCAGGTCGGCGTTGTGCGGGCGACCACCCGGCAGAGCATGTCGCCGGTGCCGGTGATCGTGTGCACCTCCAGCACTTCGGGGATGGCGGCCAGCCGCTCCGCGACCGGATCGTGGCCGCCGGCCTGGCGGATCTCGAGTGTGATGAACGCGGTGACCTCGTAGCCGAGCGCGGCCGGATCCACCTCAGGCCCGTAGCCGGTGATCACACCGCGGTCGCGCATCCGGTCCAGGCGGGCCTGCACGGTGCCGCGGGCCACGCCGAGCCGGCGGGAGGCCTCCAGCACGCCGATCCTGGGCTCGGCGGCCAGCAGTTCGATGAGCGCCGCGTCCAGGCTGTCGATCGACCCCGACTCACGGGTAGTCATGCTGTACAAAGCAAACCACGTTCTCGTCCCGTTCTAGATGAGACAATATGACTAGTAAACTTGCGCTCTGGTTGCGCAGTTTGAGGACCAGGGTACGCATGCTAACGATCATGAGCACGCCAGCGCAGGACAGCTTCCCCATCATCGGCATGGACGCCGTCGTCTTCGCCGTCGGCAACGCGAAGCAGGCCGCGCACTACTACTCGACCGCCTTCGGCATGCGGCTCGTCGGCTACCGCGGCCCGGAGACCGGCTGCCCCGACGACGCCGCCTACGTCCTCGAGTCGGGCACCGCCCGCTTCGTGCTTCAGCGGCCCGGTCCGCGCCGGACACCGCACTCGGCGAGCACGTCGCCGCGCACGGCGACGGCGTCATCGACCTGGCCCTCCGAGGTCGGCTCGGCCGACGCCGCCTACGACTACGCGGTCGCGCACGGCGCCACGCGGCCTCGAGGAGCCGCACAGTCGCCGAGGACGAGCACGGCAAGGTCGTCGTGGCCGCCATCGCCACCTACGGCGACACCCGGCACACGCTCGTCGAGCGGTCCGGTTACTCGCGGCGTCTACCTGCCCGGCTACGTCCAGGCCGCGCCTATCGTCGCGCCGCGCGAGCGGAGCTTCTTCACCGACGATCGACCACTGCGTCGGCAACGTCGAACTCGGCCGGATGGACGAGTGGGTGGGCTTCTACCACCGGGTCATGGGCTTCACCAACATGAAGGAGTTCGTCGGCGACGACATCGCCACCGAGTACTCCGCCCTGATGAGCAAGGTGGTCGCGGACGGCAGCCGCAAGGTCAAGTTCCCGCTCAACGAGCCCGCGGTCGGCAAGCGCAAGTCGCAGATCGACGAATACCTCGAGTTCTACGGCGGCCCCGGCGTGCAGCACATCGCGTTGGCCACCAACGACATCGTGGCCACCGTCCGGGCGATGACGCGCGGCCGGCGTCGAGTTCCTCGACCACCCCGGACACCTACTACGACGAGCTCGGCTCGCTGGGTCGGCCAGACCCGGGTGCCGCTCGACGAGCTGCGGGAGCACGGCATCCTGGCCGACCGGGACGAGGACGGCTACCTGCTGCAGATCTTCACCAAGCCGGTGCAGGACCGGCCGACCGTGTTCTTCGAGCTGATCGAGCGGCACGGCTCGCTGGGCTTCGGCAAGGGGAACTTCAAGGCGCTGTTCGAGGCGATCGAGCGCGAGCAGGCCCAGCGCGGCAACCTGTGACCACGCCCGTGCCGTTACGAGCGCCGCCTGATCACCCGCCGCACCCAGGACAGCACGAACTTCAGGTCGCCGTCGTCGAGGAAGTAGGCGACGACGCCGAAGGCCACGATCGCGCAGGCGGCCGCCGGCACCGCAAAGGCGGCGGCCGCCAGCTTGTGGTGCAGGGGGACCGCCAAGCTGATGCCCAGGCCGACCGTGACACCCGCGACGCAGGCGGCCAGCCCGGCCAGCGTCGCATGGCCGGCGCCCTGCACCGCGGCCGGGCCGCAGATCCGGCGCGTGATGAATACCAGCGGGATGGCGACCACGGTCTGGCCGATGGTGGTACCAAGGGCAAGCGCGGCCACCACCAGGCGGGGCGGAACCAGCTCGACCAGCACCACGTCCGCCACGATCGTGATCAGCCAGCTTCCGGCCAGCGCTACGGCGGCGACCTTGAGCCGCCCGATGACGAACATGACCCGGGACAAGTTGGCGATCACCGCGGTGCCCGCGATGCCCGGAGCGAACAGCAGGAAGGCCAGATCAGCTGCGAGACCTGATCGGGCTGTTTGGCCAGCACGTGCGCGGCGGGAATGGCGATGGCCGCGATCACCGCGGTGCCGAGCCACGACATGAGCAGGACCGCCCGGGTCGACCCGGCGCTCGTCCGGTCGAAGTCCTGCCCCTCCCGCGCGGATAGGACCGGGAACGCGCTGACCACGATGGACAGGGCCAGGATCGTGGATATCGAGGTGAACACCTGCGAGCCGTAGTTGTACAGGACGATCGCTCCGGTTTCCCCGTGCCCGTTGGCCAGAGCGATGGCCACGACGCTGGCCACGTCAATGGCGATGAGCTCGATGACGCCGACCAGCGCCAGCCCGCCCGCCCGGCGCGCCACCCCGGGCGGGAACCGCACGGCCGGCCGGATCCGCAGGTGCAGCCGCCGGGTGGGCGGTATGGCCACCACGACCAGGGCGGCGATGCCCAGCGTGGTTCCCACCGACAGGACGAGTTCCGCCGAAACGGGCAACTGGGCCAGCGATCTCCCCTCGTTCAACGGCACGAAGGCCAGGTAACACGCGATGAGCACCAGGCTGGAAACACCGGGGCCGATCGATGGGGCGGCGAACCGCCGGTACGACTGCAGCAGCCCGTACAGCACCACCGACAGCCCGTACAGCAGCGCCTGGGGGGCGAACACCCGCAGCATGCTGCTGGTGACCGCGACCACATCGGCGTGGACGCAGTGCGCGTTCGGGTTGCTCGGGTTCAGCAGCGAGGCGATCGGCCCGGCCGCGAGCGCAATGGCCACCGTCAGCGGCACGACAATGATGAAAGTCCAGGTCAGCAGCGCCGAGGTGATCTGGCCGACCCGCGCCTTCTCCGCTGGATCACGCCCGGCCCGCTCCGCCGACCGAGCCAGGACCGGGACCATCGCGCTGGCCAGCGCGCCGCCCAGGATCAGCTGGTACAGCAGATCGGGTACCTGGTTCGCGGTGACGTACGCCGTACCCAGGCAACCCGCGCCGACGGTCTGCGAGAACACCAGAGTGCGGACCAGGCCCAGGATCCGGGACAGGATGGTCAGGCCGGCGACGATGGCGGCGCCGCGGGCGATGCCCGCACCGAGCCGCCGCGCCGCGGCCCGCGTCCGCCGGGCTGGCCTGGCCGCGCGAGCAATTTTGCGGGCCTGCACATGCAACTCCCGGTCCTCTTGCACGCCAGGCCTCCGCCCGGTCGCTGCTATCGGCCGCAGAACCCGGAGTCAGCCGGAGACCGAATTTTCGATAGGTAGCGCGCGGTCCAATCATAGGAGCACGCAGGGTTCCGGAAAGATACGCGTTCGCGATTATGGTTATAGCCGGACCTACCGGACTGCCTGCTGACCACCTGAATTCACGGCACAGACGCCGCAGGACGAACGGCCGCCCGGCCGTGCCGGCGGCATCTGTACCAGCTGACTCCGGAAGGATCGGCCGCCGCGAGCGAAGCGTTTGCGGGCATCGCCGCTCCCGCCGAGCCTGCCGTGGTCCGCACCAGGCAGGATGCGCAACGACAGCACCCGCGCAGGCTCAGGCGGCGGTCGCGGCCGGGCGCCGACTCGCCGCCCGGAGGGGGCGAGCGCAAGCGCCCGGCCTGGTCGCTGCTATTGCGTCAGGCTTTCTTGGGAGAGCGCCGTCAGGGCGAGCGGCATCCAGCCGCTGTCCCAGCGGTGCGACATGGACTGCGGCGTCTCGGTGGAGTGCAGGATGCCCTCCGAGGTCAGCAGCGTGTCGTAGTCGGAGACGTCGGTGCCGTACAGCGCATAACTGCCGATCCAGATGCGGTTGCTGGTCAGGAACGGCGCCTTGCGGGCATCCACGAAAGCCTGGGTGAGCCGGTAGTTGGCCTGGTAGTTCGCGTCGGTCCCGTAGTTTGCCGCAGCGTCGCTGCTAAGGGAATCGTAGCTTGACATGTCGGCCGGGAAGTCCCACGAGGCAGCGAGCGTGAACAGGTCGGGATGTTTGAGGATGAGGTCCTGGCACCCAGGCCGGACTTGGAGAAACCGATCAGCCAGGTCTGCTCGTGGCCGGTAGTGGCAAGGTTCTGTTTTATCCAGGGCACTAGCTCTTGGGTCATGAACGTCTCGTACTGCATACGCGGGTCGTTCGGGTTGTTCGCGTACCAGGGCTGCATCGCGAACGTGGGCTCGATGATCGTCAGGTGTACACGGTACTGGCTCATAGGATTACAAGGCAGCCAGGCCGTCACCGAAGGTGGTCCCCAACCCGGCTTCGACCGGGAGCACGATAAGGAAGTTCTGCGCCACCCCGGCGGCCGGGTTCATCGGGCTCAGCACGCGCAGGGTCTGCGGGCCGTCTCCGTTGTTGGCCGAGATGACGCTGTAGGACTTTACACCGTTGGAATCCGTGCTGGCGTAGGAGACCTGGAAGCTAGCGCTCCCGCCGGACCACGCGCCCGCATCGGCCGCACCAGAAGCAAGGATGCCCGGCGCGCCACCGGTCAGGGTCCCGTCGGAGACCCCGATCACCTGCACGCCGTTGATCTGGAAGGAGATCGAGTTGCCCACCGCTATCAGGGTGAGCTCGGTCCCCGCCGACAGGGCTCCGCTGTGATAGGAGGCCAGCGCGGTCCATACGCCCGCATTCCGCAGGAACAGCATCACCTCGGGGCTGCCGTTATTCCAGTAGTAGAACCCCACGTACCCGCTTTGCCCGCTGGCCTGCATCCGCACCGCCGGGCCGATCCACTGCCCGCCCGACAGCTGCGCCGAACCCACCGCCAGCTGGGAGAACTGGTCAGACGGATAACTCTCCCCGGTCCGCAGATCCCCCGAGTTCCCCCCGTTCCCTCACCACCTGGCCCGACACGATCGACAACCCCGCATCCGAGTCATCGGTCCAGCCCGCACCCAGGCTCCCGTTCGCCCGGCTGAAAGAATCCGACCCGATCACCGTCTCGCCTGCACCGCCCCCGCCGCCGCCGCCGCCGCCCGAGGCAGCGCAGCTGACCGCGACAGTGGTGACGTTAGCCGAGCCCACCGTGCCCGAGCCGCTAGACACCGTGCAGCTCTGCCCGGACGGGCTGGATCTGCACCGTCACCGCATAAGCCGCGCCGCCGGCCAGCTGAGTACCGAACGCGAACGAGCCGTTCGCGCTCACGCTGAGCGTGTCCGACCCGTTGTCCTGCAGCACCACCGTCCCGGACAGCCCCGACACCGTCCCGCCCACCGAATACGTCGTGCCGCCCGAACCGGACCCCACGCTCCCGCCCGACCACGCGCCCGCATCGGCTGCACCAGAAGCAAGAATGCCCGGCACGCCACCAGACAACGTCGAATCGGTCGCCGTGACCCGCACCACCCCGTTCTCCAGCAGCGAGATCGTGCTCCCCGCCGCCGTCACCTGCAACTGCGTCCCCGCCGACAGCGCCCCGCTGTTATACGTACTGCCCAGCTGCTTCCAGTTCCCGCCGTTCCGCAGGAACAGCATCAGTACCGGGCTGCCGTTATTCCAGTAGTAGAACCCCACGTACCCGCTTTGCCCGCTGGCCTGCATCCGCACCGCCGGGCCGATCCACTGCCCGCCCGACAACTGCGCCGAACCCACCGCCAGCTGGGAGAACTGGTCAGACGGATAACTCTCCCCGGTCCGCAGATCCCCCGAGTTCCCCCCGTTCCCCACCACCTGGCCCGACACGATCGACAACCCCGCATCCGAGTCATCGGTCCAGCCCGCACCCAGCGCTCCCGTTCGCCCGGCTGAAAGAATCCGACCCGATCACCGTCTCGCCTGCACCGCCCCCGCCGCCGCCGCCGCCGCCCGAGGCAGCGCAGCTGACCGCGACAGTGGTGACGTTAGCCGAGCCCACCGTGCCCGAGCCGCTAGACACCGTGCAGCTCTGCCCGGACGGGCTGGATTGCACCGTCACCGCATAAGCCGCGCCGCCGGCCAGCTGAGTACCGAACGCGAACGAGCCGTTCGCGGTCACGCTGAGCGTGTCCGACCCGTTGTCCTGCAGCACCACCGTCCCGGACAGCCCCGACACCGTCCCGCCCACCGAATACGTCGTGCCGCCCGAACCGGACCCCACGCTCCCGCCCGACCACGCGCCCGCATCGGCTGCACCAGAAGCAAGAATGCCCGGCACGCCACCAGACAACGTCGAATCGGTCGCCGTGACCCGCACCACCCCGTTCTCCAGCAGCGAGATCGTGCTCCCCGCCGCCGTCACCTGCAACTGCGTCCCCGCCGACAGCGCCCCGCTGTTATACGTACTGCCCAGCTGCTTCCAGTTCCCGCCGTTCCGCAGGAACAGCATCAGTACCGGGCTGCCGTTATTCCAGTAGTAGAACCCCACGTACCCGCTTTGCCCGCTGGCCTGCATCCGCACCGCCGGGCCGATCCACTGCCCGCCCGACAACTGCGCCGAACCCACCGCCAGCTGGGAGAACTGGTCAGACGGATAACTCTCCCCGGTCCGCAGATCCCCCGAGTTCCCCCCGTTCCCCACCACCTGGCCCGACACGATCGACAACCCCGCATCCGAGTCATCGGTCCAGCCCGCACCCAGCGCTCCCGTTCGCCCGGCTGAAAGAATCCGACCCGATCACCGTCTCGCCTGCACCGCCCCCGCCGCCGCCGCCGCCGCCCGAGGCAGCGCAGCTGACCGCGACAGTGGTGACGTTAGCCGAGCCCACCGTGCCCGAGCCGCTAGACACCGTGCAGCTCTGCCCGGACGGGCTGGATTGCACCGTCACCGCATAAGCCGCGCCGCCGGCCAGCTGAGTACCGAACGCGAACGAGCCGTTCGCGGTCACGCTGAGCGTGTCCGACCCGTTGTCCTGCAGCACCACCGTCCCGGACAGCCCCGACACCGTCCCGCCCACCGAATACGTCGTGCCGCCCGAACCGGACCCCACGCTCCCGCCCGACCACGCGCCCGCATCGGCTGCACCAGAAGCAAGAATGCCCGGCACGCCACCAGACAACGTCGAATCGGTCGCCGTGACCCGCACCATCCCGTTCTCCAGCAGCGAGATCGTGCTCCCCGCCGCCGTCACCTGCAACTGCGTCCCCGCCGACAGCGCCCCGCTGTTATACGTACTGCCCAGCTGCTTCCAGTTCCCGCCGTTCCGCAGGAACAGCATCAGTACCGGGCTGCCGTTATTCCAGTAGTAGAACCCCACGTACCCGCTTTGCCCGCTGGCCTGCATCCGCACCGCCGGGCCGATCCACTGCCCGCCCGACAACTGCGCCGAACCCACCGCCAGCTGGGAGAACTGGTCAGACGGATAACTCTCCCCGGTCCGCAGATCCCCCGAGTTCCCCCCGTTCCCCACCACCTGGCCCGACACGATCGACAACCCCGCATCCGAGTCATCGGTCCAGCCCGCACCCAGGCTCCCGTTCGCCCGGCTGAAAGAATCCGACCCGATCACCGTCTCGCCGCTATCGGCTAGAGCCTGGTGTGGGAAGGCGAGCTGTCCGGCGATCAGGAAGCTGACCGCGACCAGCAGCCGTAGCAACCACGGGAGCTTCGCGCTCGAGAAAACAGCCAGCCTTCGTGCCATGTCAGTCCCCCACTCTTGGCATACGCCGCCTCGTACGCGTCCAAGAATTCGATTTATGCGAGGTTATGTGCAATGACTACAACTAGCGGCGCAACTCGGGTTTCGCCGAGCCCACGCCATGACGCTGGTGCGAGCACCTCACCCACCACAGACTCCATCCCGCACGGTCATAACATCGCCAGGTATCGGCCGCAGGCCGCGGGAGTCGGCTGACCCAGCTTTGCTCTGGTTACCGTAACGTTGAAAAGTTGCCAAACAGGCTGTTGGGGAAATAGTTGCCAAACTGGTGCAATTAGACCATAGAAGTGGTGATGGTACGCTGCTGCTTATGTGAGCGCGAAGGGGCTAGGAAAGATACGCCCGAGTGACGAAACTTCTGCCGTCCGCCTCTCGCGCCTGGCCTTGGCGTACGCGCGGAAGTGGCCGTCAGGTGAACGCGAGGGTGTAACCCTCGGCCGCGCAATGCGCCGATCACCTCTTCGCAGTGCGCCGGGCCGCGGGTCTCGACCACCAGGACTACCTCCGCCTCATCGACGTGCAGCCGCAGGCCCAGCCGCTCGTGCCCGACCTCGAGCACGTTGGCGCCGAGGTCCGCGACGTCGCCGAGCAGCTTGGCCAGCGAGCCGGGGCGATCAGGGAGCCGGCACCGGAACGCCAGGTAGCGGCCGGCGGCGCCGAGGCCGTACCGGAGCAGCTTGGACAGCAGCAGCGGGTCGATGTTCCCGCCGGACAGGACGACCACGATCGGGGGCGTGAAATCACGCGGATGCTCGAGCAGCGCGGCGACGCCGGCCGCCCCGGCTGGCTCCACCACCTGCTTGGCGCGCTCCAGGCAGAGCAGGAGCCCACGGGACAGGCTCTCCTCGGACACCGTGACGACGCGCTCGACCAGGTCCGACATGATGGCGAAGGGCACATCTCCTGGTCGGCTGACCGCGATGCCGTCGGCCATGGTCGGTTCGGCCCGGACCGACACCGGATGCCCGGCGGCCAGCGAGGCCGGGTAAGGCGCCACGGCCTCCGCCTGGACGCCGACCACGCTGACCGACGGGTCGAGATCCTTGATCGCCACCGCGACGCCGGCGGCGAGGCCGCCGCCGCCCACGGGGACGATGACCGTGCGGACCTGGGGGCACTGCTCGACGATCTCGAAGCCGACCGTCCCCTGGCCGGCCACGATGTCCGGGTGGTCGAAGGGGTGGACGAAGACGGCGCCGGTCCGCTCCGCGTAGGCGAGAGCCTCGGCCACGGTGTCCTCCACGCAGCTGCCGGCCAGCATGACCTGTGCGCCGTAGCCGCGGGTGGCCTCGACCTTCGGCAGCGGGGCGCCCTCGGGCATGACCACGGTGGCCGTGCAGCCGAGCAGGCCGGCCGCGAACGCGACGCCCTGGGCATGGTTGCCGGCGCTGGCCGCGACGACGCCACGGGCCCGTTCGGCGTCGGACAGCCGGGCGATCCTGAAGTAGGCGCCGCGGACCTTGAACGACCCGGTCCGCTGCAGGTTCTCGCACTTCAGGTAGACAGGCCCGGCGACCGTCTCGGACAGCACCCGGGAGTACAGCACTGGAGTCTCAGAGATCACGTCGCGGAGCAACTTGCGCGCGGCTACCACGTCATCGGGGCGGACCGCGCCAGGAGTCATGGCCACGGGATGCAAGTGTGCCACGCCCAGCCCGGCCTGGCGTCAGCCATGTGACCTGGGACACATGCGAGGACGGGCGATAACGACATAGCCTCGAACTGTGGACCAAGACAGCCAGGATCACCGCGAAAGCCCGCCTCCGACCATCGCCACCGTCGCCCAGCTACGGGCGAGCGGCCATGAATACCGCGGAGTCAGGGCGGAAATAAGAGAAAACCTGCTGGCCATGATGCGAGCCGGCCAGGATCCGTTCCCCGGCATCGTCGGCTTCGGCCAGACCGTCCAGCCCCACCTCGAGCGCGCCCTGATCGCGGGGCACGACATCATCCTGCTCGGCGAGCGCGGGCAGGGTAAGACCCGGCTGATCCGCACCCTGGTCGGGCTGCTCGACGAGTGGAGCCCGACCATCGCGGGTTGCGAGATCAACGACCATCCCTACCATCCCGCCTGCGCGCGGTGCCGGCGGCTCGCCGCCGAGCTGGGCGAGGATCTGCCCGTCACCTGGCGACACGCCAGCGAGAGGTACGGCGAGAAGCTCGCCACCCCCGACACCAGCGTCGGCGACCTGATCGGCGACATCGACCCGGTCAAGGTGGCCGAAGGACGCACCCTCGGCGACCCGGAAACCATCCACTTCGGGCTCGTGCCGCGGACCAACCGGGGCATCTTCTCGCTGAACGAGCTGCCCGACCTCGCCGAACGGATCCAGGTGTCCCTGCTCAACGTGATGGAGGAGCGCGACATCGGCATCCGCGGGTACGCGCTGCGGCTCCCGCTTGACCTGCTCCTGGTGGCCAGCGCCAACCCGGAGGACTACACCAACCGGGGCCGGATCATCACGCCGCTGAAGGACCGGTTCGGCGCGGAGATCCGCACCCACTACCCGCTGTCCCTGGCCGACGAGCTCGCCTTGATCGACCAGGAAGCCGAGATCTCCACGGGGGCGGAGCTGCCCAGCCACCTCATCGAGATCATCGCGCGGTTCACCCGCGCGGTGCGTGACTCGCCGGCCGTCGACGCCCGCTCCGGCGTCTCGGCCCGGTTCGCCATCGCCGCGGCGGAGAGCGCGGCGGCGTCCGCGGTGCGCCGGTCCGCGCTGGCCGGGCCAGCGGCCGCCGGGCCGGCGGCGGACCCGCCGGTGGCCCGGGTGTGCGACCTGCCCGCCGTGGTCAGCACGCTTCGAGGGAAGGTCGAGTTCGAGGTGAGCGAGGAGGGACGTGAGGAAGAGGTGCTCAACGCGATGCTGCGCCGGGCGATCGCGGACACCTTCCGCTCCCGGCTCGGCAACGTCGACCTGTCCGGCCTGCTCGCCAAGTTCGAAGAGGGCGGGACGGTGGAGTCCGGCGAGCTGGTGGCGGCCGCCGATCTGCTGCAGCGGATAGGCGAGGTGCCCGGGCTGGCCAAGATCATGTCCCGGCTGGATATGAACGGCGGTGAATCCTTCGGGCACGCGGCAGCGGCCCTGGAGTTCGCCCTGGAGGGGCTGTACCTGATGCGCCGGCTGTCCAAGGACAGCGCCGACGGCACGAGTGTCTACCGGACCTAAAGAGGCACCGCATGGCGAATTACCGGTACGGCCGGTACGTATACGGCCCCGACCCGCTGGCGGACGCCTACGACGTCCGCGGCGCCGTGGACGAAATGGGCGACGCGATTCTCGAGGGCGCCAGCCCGGCAGACGCGCTGCGGGACATGCTCAGGCGGGGCCTCGGAGACCGGCGCGGGCTGGATGACATGCTCCGCCGGGTCCGTGAACGGCAACGCGAGATCCGCAGCAGCGGCCGCCTGGACGGCATCCTGGAACAGGCCCGGGCGCTGCTCGACACCGCCGTCGGGCAGGAACGGGCCGAACTGTTCCCCGACCCGAGCGACGAGGCCCGGATGCGCGAGGCGGACCTTGACTCGCTGCCCGCCGACACGGCCCAGGCGATCCAGCGGCTGGCCGACTACGACTGGCGGTCAGCGGCCGCCCGCCAGACCTTCGAGCAGCTCCGCCAGCTGCTGCGCAATGAGGTGCTCGACAGCCAGTTCCGCGGCATGCGCCAGGCCCTGCAATCCCCGGACCCGCAGGCCATGCAGCGGATCAAGGACATGCTCGGCGACCTGAACCAGATGCTGGCGGCCGATGCCCGCGGGGAGCACACTCAGGCCGATTTCGATCAGTTCATGGAACAGTACGGCGACCTGTTCCCGGATAACCCGCGCAACCTGGAGGAACTGGTCGATTCGCTGGTCAGCCGGATGGCCGCGGCGGAGCGGCTGCTGCGCTCGCTCAGCCCGGAGCAGCGGGCCGAGCTCGCCGAGCTGATGTCGAACGCGCTCCAGGACGCCGGGCTGGCCAACGAGATGGCGCAGCTGGCCGACGCCCTGCGGTCCAGGCGGCCCGACCTCGACCAGGCGGGCCAGATGGGCGGTGTCCAGATGTCCGGCGAGGAGCCGCTCGGCCTCGGCGACGCGACCACGGCCCTGGCCGAGCTGGCCGACCTGGCCGAGCTCGAGAACGCGCTCGGTCAGGACTACCCGGGCGCGACCATGGACGACATCGACGAGGATGCGGTGCGGCGGGCCTTCGGCCGCCAGGCCGTCGATGACATGGAGGCCCTGCGCCGCATGGAGCGGGAACTGGAGCGCCAGGGATACCTGACCCGCAACGGCGGCCGTCTCGAGCTCACGCCCAAGGCCGTGCGCCGGCTGGGTGACACGGCCTTGCGCCGGATCTTCGCCGACATGAGCTTCGGCAGCCGGTCCGGCGACCATGACCAGCGGGATGCCGGGCAGGCCGGGGAGCTCACCGGGACCACCCGGTCCTGGGAGTTCGGTGACGAGCAGCCCCTTGACGTTCCCGCCACGGTCCGCAACGCCGTACTGCACGGCGGCGGCCCGGCGAGAGGACGGCCGCATCAGGCTTTCGGCCCGGGACTTCGAGGTCGCCGAGACCGAACGGCGCACCTCGGCGGTGGTGTCCTTGCTGGTCGACCTGTCCTACTCGATGCAGCTGCGCGGGACGTGGGCGGCGGCCAAGCAGACGGCCCTCGCGCTGCACGCGCTGCTGCGCACGCGGTACCCGCAGGACGCCGTCCAGGTCGTGGGCTTCTCCAACTACGCGCGCGAGCTGCGCGAGACCGACCTGGCCGAGCTGGGCTGGGACATGGTCCAGGGCACGAACCTGCATCATGCGCTGATGCTGGCCGGCCGTCACATTGACCGGCACCCGGAGCACGAGCCGGTGGTCTTGATCGTGACGGACGGCGAGCCAACGGCTCACCTGCAGCGGGACGGGCGGTCCTGGTTTGACTGGCCGCCCTCGCCGGAGACGCTCGAGGTCACCCTGGCCGAGGTGGACAAGATGACGCGGCGGCATGCCGCGCTGAATATTTTCATGCTTGCGGACGATGTGCGGCTCACCGCGTTCGTGGACAATGTGGCCAGAAGGAACGGGGGCCGGGTGCTGCAGGCTGCGCCCGAACGTCTCGGTGAGTACGTCATCCGCGACTTCTTGCGCACCCGGAAGGTCGGCCGACGGTAGATTTTCCTAGTTGGCTGCGGACCCTCACCCACCGCAGCCGACGCGGATCCGTACGGACCTGATGACCGCGACCGGCAGACACTAAGACAGCTTTACGCATGCCGCACAAGGAGGAATCGTGAGTTCTACGAGTGGATCGGACCAGAGGTCGACGGGAAGGACAGTTCTCGCCGTAATCCTCGGCATCATCGCGGTCGTGGCTCTGGTGGCCGCGATCATGTACCTGGCCCTGCCGGCGAAGTCGCTGAGCGTCCTGCCCGGGCACATCGCGGGCTCGACCGGCCATCACCCGCTGCGCGCGACCGGCAGCTTTGTCGTCGCCATCGTTTTCGCGGTCGGCGCCTGGTTCGCCCTGTCCTACAAGCCCAAGCCGCAGGCGCTGGCCGCCAACGACCGGGAAAGCTCGCCCGCCGGGAAAAGCTGATGGCCGCAAGTCCGCGCGTTTAGCGCCCGCGTCCCCTGGCCGGGACGCGGGCGCTTGGTTTTCGAGCTGGTCTTACCGCAGCGCCTGTCTTACCGCAGGGCCTGGCGCAGGTCGTCGAGCAGGTCGTCGCCATCCTCGATGCCCACCGACAGCCTGATCAGGTCGGGCGGGACCTCCAGGACCGAGCCCGCGACGGAGGCGTGCGTCATCCGGGCCGGATGCTCGATCAGGGACTCGACGCCGCCGAGCGACTCGGCCAGGGTGAACAGGCGGGTCCGGCCGCATACCCGGACCGCCGCCTCCTCCCCGGCCAGCAGCCGGAACGAGACCATGCCGCCGAAGCCGCGCATCTGCTCCTGCGCCGTCTTGTGGCCGGGATGGGTGGGCAGCCCCGGATAGAACACTTCCGCGACCGCGGGATGCTCGGCCAGCATCTGCGCGACGCGCATGGCGTTGCGGGAGTGCCGGTCCATCCGTACCGCCAGGGTCTTGATGCCCCGCAGCGTCAGCCACGCGTCGAAAGGCCCGGGTACGCCGCCGGTCGCGTTGCGAGTGAACGCGAGCCGCCCGGCCAGTTCCGGGTCCGCCACGACCAGCGCGCCGCCGATGACATCGGAATGCCCGCCCAGGTACTTAGTGGTCGAGTGCACGACCGCGTCGGCCCCCAGCGCGAGCGGCTGCTGCAGGTACGGCGAGGCGAACGTGTTGTCCACCACGAGCATCGCGCCCGCCTCGTGGGCCATCCGGGCCAGGGCGCGGATGTCAGCGATGCTGAGCAGCGGGTTGGTCGGCGTCTCGGTCCAGATCATCTTCACTGGCCCGGCGGCCAGGCGCTCCCCCACCGCCGCGAGGTCGGACATGGCGATCACGTCGTGGCTGAGGCCCCATCCGGCCAGCACCCGGGCGAACAGGCGGTAGGTCCCGCCGTAGGCGTCATCGGGGATGAGGACGTGATCGCCGGGTGAGCATACCGTCCTGAGCAGGCAGTCCTCCGCGGCCAGCCCGGACGCGAAGGCCAGGGCCGCCGGTCCCCCCTCGAGCGCGGCCAGGCACTGCTCAAGCGCGCTCCTGGTCGGGTTGGCCGAGCGGGAGTACTCGTAACCGCCGCGCAGCCCGCCCACCCCGTCCTGCTTGAACGTGGACACCTGGTAGATCGGCGGCACGACGGCCCCGGTCAGCGGGTCCGGATCCTGGCCCGCGTGAATGGCCAGGGTCTCGAACGCGTCGTGGTTACTGCTCATGATGGCCCCGTCTTCCTTCATCGTCAGCTGCCGGAGGCCAGGAAGGTCAGCAGGTCCTGGCGGGTCAGCAGGCTTGATGGCTTTCCGTTGACGTGCACCACGGCCGCGCCCGCCTTCTCCAGGGCCAGGACCGCGCGGGACACCGGCTCGCCGGAGCCCACCGTCGGCAGCGGCGGCGACATGTGCCCGCCGACGGGGTCCGACGGCGCGGCCCGGCCGGCCACCAGCGCGTCGAGGAGATCGCGCTCCACCACCGAACCAACCACCTCGGCCGCCATCACCGGCGGCTCCTGCTTCACCACCGGCAGCTGCGACACGTCGTACTCGCGCAGCAGCGCGATGGCCGCCCCGACGCTCTCCTCCGGGTGGACATGCACCAGCTCGGGCAGGCCGCGTTCCTTCCTGGCCAGCACGTCCGCGACGAGCGGCTCCGAGGTCTGCGCGGACAGGAAGCCGTAGTCAGCCATCCACTCGTCGTTGAAGATCTTGGACAGGTAACCGCGCCCGCTGTCCGGGAGCAGCACCACGATGACGGCGCCGGGCCCGGCCGCGGCCGCCACGCGCAGGGCGGCCGCCACGGCCAGCCCGGAGGAGCCGCCCGCCAGCAGGGCCTCCTCCCGCGCGAGCCGGCGCGTCATGCCGAACGACTCGGCGTCGGTGACCGCGATGATCTCGTCGCACACTGACGGGTCGTAGGTCGCCGGCCAGATATCCTCCCCCACGCCCTCGACCAGGTAGGGCCGCCCGGAGCCGCCCGAGTACACCGAGCCTTCCGGGTCCGCTCCGATGACCCTGACCGCGCCGCCCGACGCCTCCTTCAGGTACCGGCCGGCGCCGGTGATGGTGCCCCCGGTGCCGATCCCGGCGACAAAGTGCGTCACCGTCCCGTCCGTCTGCGCCCAGATCTCCGGCCCGGTGCTGGCGTAATGGGAGGCGGGGTTCTCCGGGTTCGCGTACTGGTCGGGCTGCCAGCCGCCGGGCATCTCGGCGGCCATCCTGCGCGCGACGCTGTAGTAGGAGTCCGGATGATCGGGTGCCACCGTGCCGGGGCACACCACCACGTCGGCGCCGTAGGCGCGCAGGACGCTGATCTTGTCCTGGGCCACCTTGTCCGGGCAGACGAACACGCACCGGTAGCCCCGTTCGGCCGCGACGATGGCCAGCCCGACCCCGGTATTGCCCGACGTCGGCTCCACGATCGTGCCGCCGGGGCGCAACGCCCCCGACTGCTCGGCCGCCGTGACCATCCGCAGCGCGATGCGGTCCTTGACCGATCCGCCGGGGTTGAAGTACTCCACCTTGGCCAGCACCGCCGAGCCCGGGATGCCCCGGGTCACCGACCGCAGCCGGACCAGCGGGGTGTTCCCGACCAGATCGCTCAGTGAGTCATGTACCTGCATGGATGTCCTTCCGGGCGCAACGGCCGGGAGAATAGTCTGGAGGAAACCCTATGCCGAGGAGGCCGGTGCCATGCCCGAAGCAGTGATCGTCGCCACCGCGCGGTCGCCGATTGGCCGGGCGTTCAAGGGCTCGCTGACCGGCATCCGCCCGGATGACCTGGCTGCGCAGCTGGTCGCTGCGGCCCTGGCCAAGGTACCGCAGCTGGATCCCGGCGACATCGAGGACCTCATGCTGGGCTGCGGCATGCCCGGCGGCGAGCAGGGCTTCAACATGGCCCGCGTGGTCGCGGTGCTGCTCGGATACGATCACCTGCCCGGCACGACGGTGACCCGGTACTGCTCGTCGTCGCTGCAGACGACCCGGATGGCGTTCCACGCCATCAAGGCGGGCGAGGGCGACGTGTTCATCTCCGCCGGGGTGGAGTGCGTGAGCAGGTTCATCAAGGGAAGCAGCGATTCGCTCCCTGACACCCAGAACCCCCGCTTCGGCGAGGCTCAATTCCGGACCGTACAGGCCAGCTCGGCGCAGGCCGGGCCATGGCATGACCCGCGCGCGGACGGGACGCTGCCGGACATCTACATCGCGATGGGCCAGACGGCGGAAAACGTCGCGGAGCTGCGCGGCATCACCCGCGAACAGCAGGACGAGTTCGGCGTGCGCTCGCAGAACCTGGCCGAGAAGGCCATCGCCAACGGCTTCTGGCCGCGCGAGATCACGCCGGTAACGCTGCCCGACGGGACGGTGGTCGCGGCCGACGACGGCCCGCGGCCGGGTACGACGATCGAGAGTGTCGCCGCCCTGCAGCCGGTGTTCCGCCCGAACGGCACAGTAACCGCAGGTAACTGCTGCCCGCTCAACGACGGCGCGGCCGCGGTGGTGGTGATGAGCGATGTCAAGGCGGCCGAACTCGGCATCACGCCGCTGGCGCGGATCGTGTCCTCCGGCATGACCGCGCTCTCCCCGGAGGTCATGGGGCTGGGACCGGTGGAGGCGTCACGGCGAGCGCTGGCCCGGGCCGGGATGGCCATCTCCGACATCGACCTGGTGGAAATGAACGAGGCATTCGCGGCCCAGGTCATCCCGTCCTGCACCGACCTCGGCGTCGACCTCGCGAAGCTCAACGTAAACGGCGGAGCCATCGCGGTCGGGCATCCGTTTGGCATGACCGGAGCGCGGATCACCGCCACGCTGCTGAATAGCCTGCAATTCCATGACGCGACCCTGGGCCTGGAGACCATGTGCGTGGGCGGCGGCCAGGGCATGGCGATGATCTTCGAGCGGCTTAGCTGAACATCTGGTGACCAGCGGGGGGTTGCCAGGTGGCCCCGGATAGGGCACTCTCAGCTCTAGAGGAAGCTTCCTTGGAGGTGCCAGTTGTCGCTGATCCACTCGCCGAACCTGCACAGCAGCCTGATCGCCCGCATCCCGGCCGCGACCGGCAGTAGCCTCGCTGAGTGGTTTCACCGTCTTGAATCCGGCCCCGCCTTCCTGCGCCGCGAGGAGCGCGCCCACTGGCTGGCCGACGAAGCCGGCATCTCCGGCGGCTACGCCTACGCGATTGTGCACGAATACGAAATGCGCAGGCGGCTGCGCATGAACGGCGCGTAGCCGACCCGGATCTGGCGCGCGCTACCGGCACGAACCCGGGCCCAGCGCGAAGGTCAAGGCGGCGGGGCGCCGCGATGCACGCTCGGGTTCCTGCGGCACGCCTGCCCGGCCCGTTCCGCCTTATTTCCGGCCCGGCCAGGTAGCCTGGCCGCCTTGCTCCGCCATCGCCTGCACCGGGAGATCAAACGGGCCAGGCCCAGCCAAGGTCACCGCCGGATGCTGCGATAACGGTAATATCCGGATTTGTCCGTTTAAATCTATAGATATAGCTACTCCTCGCCATTCAGTGGATCTCTGTGCTGTCATTTTGCCTGGTCCGGGCGTGGATTAATGCCAAAACGGAGCATTGTCGCCAATGAGTACCCCCGGTCGGAGTTGAACCGACACTGCGGACCCTTTTAGGAGGTCGGCCTCTTCCCTTGGGCTACGGGGGCAGGTTCATAATACCGCCCGCGCAATTGCGTAGGCGCTGAGTGACGAAAGATGCCCGGCCGATTATTATTGGCGCCGAGTGCCATTTTACGGCGAGAATGCAGAGCGTAACTACCTCATGATCGACACTAGCGTTAGGTAACTACGAGGGATTCCCCAGGCCTGCCGCCGTGCGGGCCCGGCTGAATACGGCGTCGAGCATTGCCGGGGTGACGCGGCCGGTGAAGGTATTCTGCTGGCTCGGGTGATAGCAGCCGATGAGCAGCACGCCGTCCGGCATCCCCGGGCCCGCCAGCCGCACTTCGGCACCGTGGCCGAACGCCGGCCGAGGTCGCGGCAGGACCAGGCCGCATCGGCCCATGACCGGCCACATCGCCTGCCAGGCGAAGCCGCCCAGGCACACGATGACCCGCAGCCCGGCGGCCACCATGCCCAGCTCAGCGACCAGCCACGGTGCGCACGCGTCCCGCTCCGCGGGCTCCGGCTTGTTGTCCGGCGGCGCGCAGCGGACGGCGGCCACCATCCGGGCGTCCACCAGGCGCTGGCCGTCCCCGGCCGCCACGCTGGTCGGCTGCACCGCGAACCCGCACCGGTACAGCGACGCGAACAGGAAGTCGCCGCTGCGGTCGCCGGTGAAAATCCGGCCGGTACGGTTCCCGCCGTGGGCCGCGGGGGCCAGCCCGACGATCAGCAGGCGGGGCCGCTGCGATCCCCAGCCGGCGATGGGGCGCCCCCAGTAACGCTCGTCGCGGAACGCGCGGCGGCGGGTCTGCGCGACCTGCTCGCGCCATCCGACCAGCCGGGGGCAGGCGCGGCAGACCGACTGCCGCGCGGTGAGCTCGCCGAGGGTGCCCGCGCGGCCCGCCAGCTCCGCGACCTCCGCGGCGCTGTGCGCGACGGGCGTATCCGGGCCGGCCGGATCGCACGGCCATCGGCCCGGACCATCAGGCGGTCCGGCGAACTCCTCATGAGTGCCCACGTGACCCTCAGCGGAGCCCGCCGGCGGCCAGCGACCAGGCGATTCCGTCGAGGATGTCGTGCTCGCTCACCAGCACCTCACGGAACCCGAACCGCTGCATGATCCGGTCCAGGACGAGCGCGCCGCCGCCGATGATGTCTACGCGTCCCGGGTGCATGACGCCTATCGCGCCGCGCTCGGCCCGGGTCTGCGCCAGCAGGCCCGCGGTAACGGCATGCACGTCGGCCGCGGATATGCGCGCATGGTGGATACGGTCGGCGTCGTAGGCAGGCAGGCCCATCGCGATGCCTGCCACCGTCGTGACCGAGCCCGCCAGCCCGATCAGCGTCCGGGCCTGCCCGACCGGGACGGCCTCGGCGACGGTATCCAGGGCCGCGTCTATGTCACCGGTGGCGGCCGCTACCTCGTCGCGGGACGGCGGGTCCCCGTGCAGATGCCGCTCGGTCATCCGGACACAGCCGACGTTGACGGAAATCGCCCGCATGGCCTGCTCAGCCCGCTCACCGGCGCCGGTACCGGCCACGCCGAGCACGAACTCGGTTGAGCCGCCGCCGATGTCAGCGACCAGAAAGGGGCCGCCGTCGGCAGCGGCCAGCTCGGCGGTCGCGCCGGCAAACGACAACGCGGCTTCCTCCGCTCCGGTGAGGACGTCCGGCGCGGCGCCGAGTATCTCCCTGACCTGACGGGTGAACTCCGCCGCGTTGCTCGCGTCCCTGGTGGCGCTCGTCGCGACCATGCGCACCGCGCGCGCGGCGCAGGCCGCGATGACATCGGCGTAGTCGCGCAGCACGCCAGTCGTCCGGGCCAGCGCTTCGGGCGCCAGCCGGCCGGTCCGGTCGACCCCCTGCCCCAGCCGGACGATCTCCATCCGGCGCACCACGTCGGTCAGCTGGGCGCGGGCGGTATCGACGTCGGCGATCAGCAGCCGGAGCGAATTGGTGCCGCAGTCCACGGCGGCGACGCGCGTCATGACGGCCGCCCGGACACGCACGGTCCCGCCCGCCACCACTCGCCGACGGCGTCGAGCGCCGCACGGCCGAATGGATTCACGCCGCCGACCGCGAGCTCGTGGGCAACGAGCGCATGCAGGCACTTTACCCGCTCCGGCATCCCGCCGGCCGACTGAGTGCCGGGCGGCAGCGGCTCGATCCCGGCCGACCGCGCCGCTTCTTCCCGGCGGGCCAGGTAGTCGTGATGCGCGGCCTCGTACCGGCCGCGCAGCGCGCCGTCGGCCAGGCTGGCGGTCATGTCGTGCATCACCCCCGTGGCCTCCAGCTTGCTCACCGCCGCGCACGCGCGGGGGCAGGTCAGGTAGTACAGCGTGGGGAACGGGCTGCCGTCCGGCAGCCTCGGTGCCGTCTCGGCGACGTCGGGCAGGCCGCAGGGGCAGCGGTGGGCGACGGCGAGCAGCCCGCGAGGGCGCCGCCCGAGCTGAGCCGCGATGACCGCCGCGTCCGGTGCCGTGATCACCTCGCCGGGCTCGCGTCCGCCTGCTGCACCGACTGCCAGAGCTTCGCGTACCAGGGTGCGGGCCCCTGCTGCTGCGGCCGGGCGGCGTTCAGCAGCGGCTGGCTGCCCTCGACGACATAGCACTGCGTGCCGGGGAAGCACATGTCAAGCTCCTGCCGGGCCAGCTGCTCGATATAGGACCGGTCGGAGAGCCTGGCCTGCTGTGCTTGCAGGCTCTTCACCTGCGTCAGCATTGCTTGCTGCTGCGCCACGAGCTGGCCGATCTGCTGGCGCTGGGCTATGTACTCCCGGACCGGATACGCCAGGCTCAGGGCGATGGCGCAGATTACCACCGCGAGGACCGCTGCCCGGCTGGTCAGCCGGGTCGGCCGGGGGGATGGGGGATGCGGGGACATCGACGGTTGCTGGCCCAGGGCTAGCCCTCGCCGGCCGGCGCCGCGAAGCGCGGGTAGGCGCTGACCCCCGCGTAGCTTGCGGCATCGCCGAGCAGTTCTTCGATCCGCAGCAACTGGTTGTACTTCGCCACTCGCTCGCCGCGGGCGGGCGCGCCGGTCTTGATCTGCCCGCAGTTGGTCGCGACGGCCAGGTCGGAGATCGTGGTGTCATCGGTCTCGCCGGAGCGGTGGCTGATCACGCAGCTGAACCCGGCGCGGTGCGCGAGGCTCACCGCATCCAGCGTCTCGGTGAGCGAGCCGATCTGGTTCAGCTTGACCAGCAGGGAGTTCGCCGAGCGCTCGGCGATGCCGCGCCGGATCCGTTCCGGGTTGGTGACGAACAGGTCATCGCCGACCACCTGGACCCGGTCCCCGATGCTCGCGGTGAGCCGCTGCCAGCCGTCCCAGTCCTCCTCGGCCAGCGGGTCCTCCAGCGACACGATCGGGTAGGCACCGACCCAGTCGGCGTAGATGGCCGCCATCTCCGCCGCGGTCTGCGGCCTGCCCTCGAAGTTGTAGGCGCCGTCGGCGTAGAACTCCGACGCGGCCGCGTCTATCGCCAGCGCGACATCCTGGCCGGGGCTGAACCCGGCCTTGCCGATGGCCTCGACGATAAGATCCAGCGCGGCGCGGTTGTGCTCGAGGTCCGGGGCGAAGCCGCCCTCATCGCCGACGCCGGTGGACAGCCCGCGCTGCTTGATCACCGACTTCAGGGCCTGGTACACCTCGGCCCCCCAGCGCAGCGCCTCGGTGAAGGTCGCGGCGCCGACCGGGCTGATCATGAACTCCTGGATGTCCACGTTGTTATCGGCGTGCGCGCCGCCGTTCATGATGTTCATCATCGGGACGGGCAGCACGTGGGCGTTCGGGCCGCCGAGGTAGCGGAACAGGGGCAGGCCACTGGAGTCCGCTCCGGCGCGGGCGACGGCCATGCTGACGCCCACGATCGCGTTCGCGCCGAGCCGCGACTTGTCCGGCGTCCGGTCCAGGTCGATCATCGCCTGGTCGATCAGCCGCTGGTCATCGACCTCGTGGCCGAGCAGTTCGGGCTGGATCTCGTCGATGACGTTCTGGACCGCGCGGGTCACGCCCTTGCCGCCGTATTCGGAGCCGCCGTCTCTCAGCTCGACCGCCTCGAAGGCGCCGGTCGAGGCTCCGCTCGGTACCCCGGCCCGCCCGACGGTCCCGTCGTCGAGCGCTACCTCGACCTCAAGGGTCGGGTTGCCCCGGGAGTCGAGGATCTGCCTGGCATGGATTGCTTCAATAGAGGCCACCACCGGCTCCTTGCCTGTGCTCGAATCGCGCGTCTGGGTGGGCCCGCCGCCGCAAGCCCGCCCAGAAGTGAGCCTAGTGGAGCGGCGGCACTTCGGCGCGCGGGCACGCCGGGCGTGCGCGGAAGGCCCGGCCGGCGGCGTCTGCCCCAGAGATCATCGAGGTGGCGGTCCCGCCACCATGACCTGATCGGAAGCTCGGCGTTGACCGCGCATCGATGTGATACTAGCCTGTGCGGAGATTTTCTCTGATATGAGAGCATCAGTCTCAGGGCGGCCAGGATGTCCTGGGACTGTGATCGAGGGGGAGACTGATGGAAAAATATGAGACTTCGTCGATGCTTGACAAGGTTTCTCTGCGGAAACGCATCCGTAACATAATCGTGCATCAAGCTCCCATCACACGGGAAATATTCGGCTTTCGGCATTACGAATATATGTACTCGCCGTCACAGCTCGGATTTCTTTGCGAACAGCTCACGAATACGGCAGAGGTACCCGGCTCAATCCTTGAAATTGGCTGCGCCTGGGGGGCAACGACAGTCTTTCTCAATCGCCATATCGATGAACTTGGCCTCGACGCCAACTACTATGCGGTCGATACTTTTGAGGGTTTTACTGACGACGATATCCGAACCGAACATGAGCGCGGCCGCCGTTATTATTACGATGCTGCGTTCCATGCGAACAGCAAGGCGTGGTTCGACCGGACCATGCGCCGCAATAACGCCGCACGGGTCACATCCTTTCGCGCGGACGCCGCTACATTTGACTATAAGAAGCTCGCGCCCTTCCGGTTCGTTCTTATCGATGTGGACCTGCATCGACCGGTCCTAGCGGCGCTGGAAGCAGTCTACGACCTCGTTTCCCCAGGCGGGACCATCATCGTTGATGACTGCAAGCAAGGCGGCGAGTGGGGTGGCGCTTACGAAGCGTTTCTCGAATTCACCAAGGCAAATGGCATTGATACCACGATCACACATGAAAAGCTAGGGGTGATTACCAGCGATCTCCGGCCGTGAGCGGGTGGACGTTTGCGGCTAGTTCGTGGGCCGTGGAGGCATCGTGGAGGTAATTCCGGTATCGCTGGTAGCCGGCGCGCTGCTGTTCCGTCCTGCACCACACGTTGACGCGCGGGGCTTCTTCAGCCGGACCTTTGACGCGGCCGTCGCCCGCGCCGCGGGCATCGATCCGGGCGCCTTCGTCCAGGACAGCCTCTCCCGCTCGGCCCAGGGCGTGCTACGCGGCCTGCACCTGCGGTCCGGGCGGGGCGAGGCCAAGCTCGTCCGCTGCTCCTACGGCGCGGTCTACGACGTCATCGTCGACCTGCGCCCGGGGTCGCCGACGTACCGCAACTGGGAAAGCTTCGAGCTACGGGACAGCGAGCAGGCCTCCCTCTACATCCCGGCGGGCTGCGCGCACGGCTTCCAAGCGCTGACCGGACCCGCCGACGTGTCCTACCGCATCGACCGCGAGCACGATCCGGCCGAGGACCTGACCATCGCCCATGACGATCCCGAACTCGCCATCCCCTGGCCATTGCCCATCACCGCGATGTCCGAGCGCGACCGCGCGGCACCGCCCCTGGCCAGCGTACTGGCGGGCCTGGCATCCTGACGGCCTACGCACTGCGCAGGGTCGGCGGCCGGCGAGGTCACGCCCTCAGTCCAGCCTGGGCGGCTACTCCTTGGCTGGCGTATCGATCATTTCGTGACGCCGGTGCCGGTCGCCGATGCGCCGCCTTCGGTACATCAGAATCTGCTGCACCACCGGCAGCCGGAGTTTGACCAGCGGCCAGAGCAGGCGGCTTTTGAGACCACTGCCGAGGGTGTAGGACCCCTGCATCGAATGAAACTGGCTGGCGCCCGAAACCGTCGATGGCACGACGCATCGCACCCGGTCGAGGAAGCCCTCGTGGTAGAAGTACCCCCATTCGTCCGCGCACGCCCGCACCGGCACCAGGGACTTGATCATGCGCTCGCACGCCTCGCGGGTGATCACGTAGGCACCCCCGCTGGCGAGTTGCCTGGGATCGACAGGCCGTACGAGCGTTCGGCCATGAGGCAGTGGCACGGCACCTTCCCTGGCCATCTTCATCGGCGCCGGGTTGGTGAAGCTGAGCAGTGCCACCTCCGAACCCGTCAGGTCCGCGGCCACCGCGTCCGTCAGGGCGTCTACGTCCGCGGGCAGCAGGACGTCATCCTCCAGCACCAGAGCCGTGTCACGCCCATGCGCGATCATTCGCTCGTAGCAGCGGATGTGGCTCAGGGTGGTTGCCGCGTGGTTGGCCGGGAATGGCGACTTGGTGAACAATTCCGGCGTGACCACGCTCGGGTCGTTCACGTCCAGGTCACGCCCGTCACAGGCAGACACGAACTCATAGTCCAGGCCGGTCTTCTTAAGCTCAGCGATCATGTGCGCACGCCGGTCGGGCGACCGATCCAGATTGATCACGTAGGCATACATAAAGTATTGCTGCCCTAACCTTCCGCATGCGAGGACGTCAGCCATGACTGACCTTAAGATCCGTCACGGCATCGCCCTGATACAGACGACGGACCTCCACAAGTACCCCGGAGGCGATGACCGGCTCCCCCTCGAGCGACGGACTACTTCTGCGGCTTCCTGGCGATAAGCAGGTAGCTGCCGTAGAGGAACATCGGGAGCTTCTCGCCCAGGATGCCCGACACCCGGCCGCTGCCGGTGACCACCCGGACCTCCAGGCCCTTCCAGGCAAGAAACTGCCTGAGCGCCACTGGGCAGTGCACGCTCACGTGCGCGCCGCCGAGCACGCTGCCGCCAGAACGTCGGCGAAGCATCAGGTAGTGCGGGTTCGGCGTGGTCAGCAGCAGCTGACCACCAGGGGCGAGCAGGTCCATCACCCGATTAAGGAGTTCCTCGAAGACGTCGAGCGGTACGTGCTCGATGAGCTCGCCCATGAGGAGCGCGTCGTACGGCCCCGCATCCTGCGGCATGTCCTCCAGCAGTCCCTGGTACACCTTCCGGTAGACATCTGCCGGAATGCGCTCGATCCGCTCGGGGACCAGTTCCACCCCGTCAAGCACCGCTTTCGGGGCGTCCCCAAGGAAGACCTGGCCGCCGCGGCCGGTGTTGCACCCGACATCGAGGACCCGCCCGGTGAAGCCTGCTCCCAAGTACTTGGCGAACTGACGGTAGCGCCGCTCGGAGAAGGGGTCAGTCTCCGAAAAGTGCTGCTCGCGATTTAGCCGCTCAAGCTCATACGACATGCTCGGCCCCACTTTAGTGATTGGTCCAGCTGATTCCACAAGGTCCCAGTCCTCTGCACTATCTAGAGCGCACGTAAATATGACCCGCTGTCGCGGGTCATGATACCGACCTACGGAAGGAAAGTTCCGGCCAGGCCGGGCCGGCATACCGGCTATGACGTGCGCGGACTAGGCGGGATCCCTCAACGCTTCGCGAGCTCCTCATAGATCCGGGTCGCGGCGTCCGCTTTCGCGGCCCAGGTGTTGCCCGCCGCCCAGCGCACGCCCTCAGCACTGCGCTCTTCCCAGTCTTCTCCGGTCAGCAGCGTGTGCAGGGCCTTGCCGATCTGCGCTGGCATCTCTTCGGGCCGCGGTTCGACCGGAACCTTGACCGCGGCGATGCCGGTCTCGGTATCACCGACGCCGTGCATGGCGAGGGCCACCACCGGCAGGCCTCGTCCGAGGGCCTCGAGGAACTGGGAGCCGGAAGAATCCCGCAGGGAGCAGAACAAAAAGGCGCTGGCCTCGTCGTACATGCCGACGAGATCGTTCCACGCAACCCGTCCGGGCAGGTCGACGTCGTCAGCGATGCCGAGTTGCCCGACGAGCTCGCGAACGTGCCCGAAGAGCGGGCCGTCGCCCGCCATGACCAGGCGCGCCGGGATCATGCGGCGCAGTTCGGCAAACGCGCGCACCGCGAGGGCCGGCGCCTTCCGCGGAAGCATCCGGCCCACCCAGAGCACGATCGGCACGCCGGCAGGCTTTCGCCGTGGGCGCGCTATCCAGTCGGCGGGCAGGCCCTCGGCGAGGGAGTACCGGACATCACGGCCCCCCAGGCTCTTGCAGACCGCCGCGGTGTCATGATTGGTGGCCAGGGTCACCGCGGCCTTCCGGACCGTCTGGCGGCTCAGCGGATTCAATCCGAGCAGCGAATTGGTCGCCACATTCCGGACCGCTTCCAGCGGCCAGTCGCGGCCAAAGTAACGCCAGTAGCTGGCCGGCGCGGTCTGCCCGCCGCCGACGGGGCCGAACACCAAGGGCGCAGGGAGCCGCCAGAGCTGGCTGCCGAGGTGCACCGAGCCCCATCCCGTGTGGTGGATTACGTCGAATTTCAGCCCGGTTGCCGCCATGTGCCGGTGCGCGGCCACCTGCCAGCGCCGGTAGACATCGGCCGTGCGCAGCGTGCGCGGGTATCTCACCGGGGTCCGCGGCAGGTCGACGAATTCGAACCTGATCTGCGGCCAGTTATCCGCCTCGGCCGCAACGTACGGACGCCAGAACGAATCGGTGACCACCGTGACCTCGTGCCCGACACTGGCCAGAGCGGTCGGCCAGTACCAGCCGTTCCCAGGCTCGCTCCCGAAATCAGGCGCGCACTGGAAAGCAGAGATGAGAACCCTCATGAAGACACCATCCCGTTGGGATACGCGGCAGGACACATAAGGCGGGCGGGACTAGGGGATTCGTCGCGGGAAAAGCCTTGGGGAGCGAAAGGCATCAGGATCCAAAAGGAGACGGGGCGAGGTATTCCGTGGTCGTCGCCCCGAGGCTCTCGTCGGCCTTGTCGGCGTCCAGCACCACGACGGAGGCCAGCCGCGCCCCGGCCAGCCGGATCATTTCCCCCACCGTGTGGATCCGCGTCGCGGTCGACCGGCCGGTGGTCACCATCGCGACCGCGTCGGTCGCCCACGTCGCCAGGTGCTCCCCACCGTCGGCGGGATCCAGGCTGACCAGCGAGAGGACGAGGCCGGCCTGGGCACACGCCGCGGCCAGGGCCGCATCCGGCGCAGCGTTCCGGTCCGGGACCCGCAGCGGGCCAGTCGGCGCGAGGTCATCAGCGGCCGGCACCATGACCGTCATGTCCGCGCCATCGTGATTCACCTTGGCGACGCCGGGGTCCCTGACCCCCAGCAGACGGGCCGCTGGCGCGCCAGGGGACAGGTCAGCGACGACGACCCGCTCGCCCCTGGCGACGGAGACGGCCAGCGCGACAACCGCCTCGGCCGCGGTCGCCGTGTCATCGACGGGCACCACCGCGAGGCTGACCGGCGCCGGGCGGCCAACCGGGATGACCTGCCGCAGGTGATCGACCGTCCGGTCCAGATCGCGTCGCCGGGCGGCGGCGGACCTCCCGGACAGGACCGGCACCCGGCGGGCCCGGAGCCGGCCCACGCTGAGCCGGACTGGCGCGCCGATGGCATACGCGATGTCATCCCTGCGCCGCAGCTTGTCTGACGTGATCGCGGCGATCACCACGATGCCGATGCCCAGGGCGAGGCCGATGAGAAGCCCGGCGGCGGCGTATTTCACGATGCCCTTTGTCCGCGAGACCTTCGTCGGCTCGGCGGGGTTGAGCACCACACTCCCCTTGATCACGTCCTGCATGGCCGTCTTGGCGGTCGCCAGCGTCGGGGTCGCGTAGTTCTGCACCGCCCCCAGGTTGTTCGCCGCAGCCAACTTCTCCGCGTCCGTGCTGGCCGCGCTGACCTGCTGCTGAGCCGCGGCGAGCTGCTGGTCGAGCTGGGTCTTCAGCAGGTTGAACTGAGCCTGCTCGTAGGAGGCGCTGTAGGCGAGGAACTGCTGGGCGACCGCCTGCGCGATCTGGACCGCCTGGCCGCTCGTCGCCCCGTTGGCGGTGATCCTGAGGATCTGGGCGCTGGTCGGGGTGGCTGTGTTGACGGTGTAGGAGCCGAGGAAGCTCTGCGGAGTCTGCGGCAGCCCGAGTTGCCGGACGACGGCCGTGGCCACCGGAAGGCTCTGCGCCAGGGCGAGTTCGGTCTGCACCTCGTTGGTGGCGTTCTGGCTGGAGTTGTCCGCCAGCAGGAGGGATGTCGTCGCCGTGTAGACGGGTGGGAGCACCACGTAGTACCCGGCGCCGATGACCAGGCCGAGGACGCCCAGGGTGCACCACAGGCGCACCGTACGTCCCAGCGCCGCCCAGAGGAACCCCAGGCTCACCAGCCCCGTGGCTGGCTCGGCCGCGCGGGCGTCCAGGTCGGCGGGATCCTCGTAGTCGGCGAGGCGTTCTCCCAGGCTCCCGTCGAATGCCGCGTCCCACGCCATCTGTTCTGGATCGTTCACCGTTTGATCTCCATCGGTACAACGTGGAGCCGCGTCGGCAGCGGACGCCGCAGCGGCGAGGCCAGGCGCGGAACCCGCCCGCTGGTCTGGTCTTCCGGATCCGGGTTGGCGACCAGGATTCCGACGATCTCTTGTCCGTCCGCGGCGGCCGCGGTGGCCACCCGGGCCAGGTCCGGCGCGGTCGCGCCGCCGGCCGAGACCGCGAGCACCGCCGCGGTGGTGTGGTCCACGTCCGGAATGCGCGGGTCCTTGTCATCGACGACCATGACCACGACGACGAACGCGGCGGTCACCTGGCCGACGCGGCCGTCCTCGGCGGCGATCAGCTGCAGCGGCTTGCGCCGTGCCGAGCCGGCCTGCGGCGCGGCGCACGCGGTGCGCAGCGTGGCCGCGGTGTTCGCGTCCTGCTGCGGTCCGACGACCAGGGCCGTAGGTATCCCGAGCGTAGCCGCGAAGGCCGCCAACTGCGGGCCGAGGGCAAGCGCGCCCACGTCGCCGGAAAGGGAGAAAACGGTCAGCGAGAAGGTCCGGCCACCGCCGTTCCCGTTAGCCCGGGTTCCGGCGACGCCAAACCGCTGGAGCAGCTTGTTGATCCCCCACGCGTCCACGGCCTCCGGCTCATATTCATCCAGCAGCCTGGCCCAATGCGCGGCGTCGGAGGGACGCTGCGCGGCAATCGACGCGAGCACCGGTGCGGCGATCGAATTCGCGATCGCCGCGCGCCCCACGAGTCGCCGGTCATTGCGGCCGATCATGAGCGCGACGAAGAAGCCGATGAGCGCGCCCGCGGCCGCACCGAGCACGCCGTACGTGGCGATCCGCTCGGACGCCTTGCTCGCCGAGGCGGTGCTGGCCGGCTGGAGAACATTCGCCTGCACGTGGCCAACCGGACTGGACGACGAACCAACGTAGGTCGCAAAGCTATGGGCGACTGCGTTCGCGACGCTCTCCGCCTGCGCCGCGGTCGTCCCCTCGCCGTTGAACGACAGGATGCTGACGGCCGGGCTCGATACCGAGATCCTGCTCTTCAGCTCGGTCAGCGACAGCGCCGGGCTGATGTTCGGCAGCGCGCCTTCAAGTACCGCGGTGCTGGTCGCGACAACCTCATCCGTCGTGACGACGATGTCCGAGCCCGACGCTCCGGCCTGTGCTTCCTGGGCCGCCGTTTCGGGGACGATCACGAGCGCCGAGCTCGAGATCAGCGGCGGCGTGATCAGCGCGTAAGCGACACCAATGAGGAGGCCCAGAAGTGTTATGGCCCCGAATATCTTTTTGTGCCGCCGCAGAATCTGGATAGACCCTCGCAGGTCGAGTTCCTGCTGGCTCATCAGGCCTCCGCTCGGATCTCAGTCGCCCCAGCCGGGCTTGCATCGGATTTCCAATCTACGATGCGGCCAGAGGCGCTAAAACCAGACGATCGTCCGGTTTCGGTAAACTGCAGACGTGTCATGAGCGGAGTGTCACGCGTGGCCTGCCCGCGGCCGAGAAGCGTGACGGCGGGCACGCGCTGGCCGAGGCCCGGCGAATACCAGCCGAGGATCGGCCCGGTCTCGCCCCGGTGCAGGCGCCAGGAGAACTCGCGGGGCAGGTTCAGCCATCCCGATCCGGTCCCGGATCCGGTGGGCCAGGCCAGCGTCACCCGATCGCCAGCCAGCTCCGCCGTGACCTCCGGGCCCAGGTGGAAGGCGAGTCGCACCTCATGCCCGGCACCGTCGATCACGTCGGTGATCTCGATGCCGCGGCCCGCCTGATCCAGGCGCACGGTCCTGCGGTGGCGGGCCGGGGGGCGCAGCGCGGCGAGGTAGCCGTCGTGCTCCGCGGCCCACGTCGTCTGCGGTTCGGAGGACTCGATCTGTGTCGTCCGCGCCTGCCTGGCCCACATGAACGGGCCGCTCTGCTGGGACTGGTCGCGGCCGCCGATCTCCACGGTGTTGTGCCCGATCGTGGAGCGGAAGTAGGCCCGCCATTCCGGCTCGCCGTGGTAGCAGTAGGTGCCGGGGTCGGCGAGGATGTCCACCCCGTCATGGCGGACCTCGACGGACAGCGCGTCGGCGTGCGCGTGCGCCGCGATGGACAGGAACCCGTGCGGCCCGCCGTCGCAGCGGCACCATATCTCGGGAGAGTCGGGCGAGGCCGTCCGGAGAATGGTGAGGCCGGCGTCCGCGAACCGGGAGGGCCGCCGCGAAGGCCGGCCAGCCACCTCCCGAACCCCACCGGGCAGGAGGGCGCCCGCGAGGGCGCCGCTGGCGCCCGCCGGTGTCGCCGGCCACCAGTCCAGCGGCCGGAATACCGCGCCGGCCAGCGACAGCAGCGCCGGCCAGCGGTTGTGCGCGGGGGCGTCCAGCAGCACCACGCGGCCCTCGTCGGAGTCGCCTTGCCGGGGCGGCTGAAGCCGGGCATCGACCAGGGCGGCCATCGCGTCGGCCATCGAGCACAGCAGGCGCCAGCAGCCGCCGCTCACCGGCACCCCGGCGCGGGCCGCCTCAAGCGCCGCGAAGATCCCCAGCTCGAAGACGAAGCCGTGGTAGTCGGTGGCCAGCTCGCGGTTGATCCCGGAGTCAAAGGTGTTCGACCGCAGCGATCGCTCCAGCAGCCCGCCGGCCCGGGAACGCCACCGGGCGCTCTCGCCGAACCACGGGAACGCGCAGCTACCCGCGAGCAGCCCCGCGGCCTCGGCGATCAGGTGGTTGTTGGCCGACGACCCGCGGCTCTGGAACGTCGCCAGGTACTGCTGGTGCCAGCGGATCTGCCGCAGCGCGAGGTCGTTGCGCTCGAACAGGTCCGCCACGCCGATCCAGCCGTCGAGCAGCCGCCGGATCCAGGCGAAGTTGATCAGCCGGACGCCGAGCTCTATGCCGCTGGTCCAGTTCACGCCGGACAGCAACGGGTTGGCGGCCCACCAGGAGCGGAGCTGCCCGTCCACCCGCTCCGCGTAGGCGTCCTCGCCGGTCAGGTACCAGGCGGCCGCCAGCAGCGTCAGGTGCTGCAGCCGGTTGACCTCCCAGACCTGCTTGATGTTGCCGACCTCCGCTTCGGAGCGGTGATCCACGCGGAACGCGCAGACCTGCGGCGAAGACCGGCGGCCCGTCGCCGGGTCGAGGAACCAGTCCGGGTCCTTCATATCCGTGCGCAGGACGCCGAGCATCTCCCACTCACCGTCCAGCAGCCGGCCCGCATCGGCGAGGATCGCCTCCCGGGCCGCCGTGGGCACCAGGGCGGCAGCGCCCGGCGGCAGCACGGAGGTGAACCGGCGCTCCCGGATCGGCAGCGCCGTCGTCAGCGGTGGCAGCCCGGGAACCTGCGCCGGGCGCACCTGCCGGCGCGCCCACGCCCTGCGCTGGGCCTGCTCCCGGACGCGCCACGCCACCTCAGCGGGCGACATCCGGGTGAGCCTGCGCGCGTACCAGCCCAGCTTGCCCTTCGGATCGCTCACACCAACTCCGGCTTGCCGCTGGTCATGCTCTCGGCCACCGCGATCGTGGCGCGCGTGGTGGCCAGCAGCGAGTCCAGGGCGATCGGCATCGGGCCGCCGGCCGCGACGGCCGCGATGAACCGCTCCATCTCGGCCTTCTGGCCCTTGTCCTGGCCGCCGCGCGCCTTCGCGGCGGACTTCCCGCGCCCGCTCCACACCGCGGCCTCGCGGAAGTTGTCCAGCCGGGCGCTGCGCCCGCCCCCGGTGGCGTCGAGGGTCTCCTTCGGGAACCGGGCGTTCCCGCCGGTGAGGTAGGCGATGGTGCCGGTCGCCCCGGAGGCGAACCGGAAGGTGGCCTGCACGTCGCCCTTGTCGGCCCCTCTGATCGCGTAGACCTCCTCGGGCAGGCTGTCGGCCCACCAGCCCAGTGTGTCGATGAAGTGGCCGCCCTCGCCGGTGAACCGGGTGCCCTCGGCCGCCTCGTTGAGATACCAGCTATCCTTCGCCAGCGGCCCGGCGTTGACCAGGTACCGGGTGTTGGAGGTGGCCGCGGCCCCGCCGAAGTCGGCGCGCAGCTTCGCCAGCAGCGGCGCGAACCGGCGGTTGAAGCCGACCATCAGCCGGTCGTTGCCGGTCTGGGTGATCGCCTCGGCGATCGTGTCGGTCTCCTCGCGGGTGAGTGCCAGCGGCTTCTCGACGAAGACCGCCTTGCCGGTCTCCAGCGCGCGGCACACCAGCCTGGCGTGCGTCGCGTGCCGGGTCACGATGAAAATCGCGTCCAGGCTCTCGTCGTCGAAGATCGCGTCCGTATCGGTGGACGCGGTCTCGAACCCGAACTTCTTCTGCGCGTTGACCGCCGACATCGACTTGGTGGTGGCCACGTGCGCCAGGACCGCGGTGCCGTTACTCGCCAGGTGCGGCAGCAGCATGGACGAGGCATAATTTCCCGCGCCCACGAAGCCGCACCGCACTTCGGACGTGCTCTTTCCCCTATTCCGAACGGCTGGCGGCCGCGTGTCGCCAAGGTGCTTACTCGTGGCCGGACGCGGAGCGCCTTCGGCCGGCTGCTCGTATTCCAGCAGCACCCCGACGGCCTTGAGCGACCCTTCCTTCAGGTCCCCGTACACCTTCGCGGCGTCGGCGAACGGGTAGACCCCATCGATGAGGGTCGCCACCTCGAGGGAGCCGCGGGCCAGCAGTTCCAGGAACGACTCCAGGTTCCGCTTCTCGGTCCACCGCACGTAGCCCGCTGGGTAGTCGATGCCCTCCAGTTCGTACCGGTCGTCGTAACGGCCCGGGCCATAGGAGCGGGAGAACCGGACGTCCAGTTCCTTTTCGTAGTAGGTGTTCCACGGCAGGTCGAGCTTCATCTTGCCGATGTCGATGACCCGCGCGCGGTCCCGCGCGAGCTTCACGGCCGTCTCGACCGGGCCGTTGGTCTGGCCGCCCGCGGCCAGGAAGATGTGGTCGGCGCCGCGCCCGCCGGTGATCGCGGCGAGCCCGCTGGCCACGGTGTCCAGGTCGTCGGGGGAGCCCGCGATGGCCGCGCCCGCCTTCTCCGCCAGCCGGCACCGCGCCTCGACCGGGTCGATGCCCACCACCTGAACGCCGGCCGCGACCAGCAGCCGGACCACGAGCTGGCCGATGAGGCCCAAGCCGATTACGACCGAGGTCTCGCCGAGCTGGACCTCGCCGCGCCGCACGCCCTGCATGGCGATCGCCGCGACGGTCCCGAACGCGGCGTGCTCCGGCGCGATGCCGTCGGGGACGCCCGCGCACAGGTTGACCGGGACGAAGTTATATTCGGCGTGCAGCGCCTGCTCGTTGCCGGCGCAGGCGACGAGCTGGCCGACCTTGAACTCCTCGGCGCCCTTCCCCACCTCGACGACCACGCCGCACAGCGAGTACCCGAGCGGCGTATAGGAGTCAAGCTTGTTCATCACCTTCTTGTAGGTGGTGACCACGCCCTGCTGCTGCACCTGGTCAAGAACCTTCCTCACCTGGTCCGGCCGGGCGCGGGCCATTCCGACCATCGACATGCTGGCCTCGGACACCTTCATCATCTCGGTACCCGTCGAGATCAGGGAGAACAGCGACCGCACGAGGACGCCGCCGGGACGGCAGGTTGGCGCGGGCACGTCGAGCACCGCCAGCTCCCCGGACTTGTAGTTCTGCGCAATCTGCTTCATCGGTTTCCTTAGCTCTTTGTGTTACAGCGTGTGTTACGCCGCCGCCACCCCGGCCGCGCGCACCTGGCGGTACCACAGCTCCATGGACAGCAGCTGCCAGATCTGCTTGGCGTAGTCCTGCTCGGCCGGCCCGCTCGTCGGCGATGAGCCGTTGCACTGGGCCCTTGCGGAGCACGCCGAGCTGGACCAGCTCGCCGCCGACGAGCACGTCGTTGATCAGCTCGCGCAGGTCGCCCCGGACCCAGGCGCGCAGCGGGGCGCCGAACGAGGCCTTCGGCCGGTGCACGATCTCGTGCGGCAGCCAACTGCTGGCGGCGTCCTTGAGCGCCGCCTTCGCCGTCCTGCCGCGGAGCTTGTCGCCGCCCCGGATCGAGAACGCGGCCCGCGCCACGACCAGGTCCACGAAGGGCGTGCGCACCTCCACGGACGCCCCCATGCTGGCGCGGTCGGTGTAGGTCAGGTTGAGGCCCGCCATGAACAGCCGCGTATCGGCCAGGCACATCCGGTTGACCTCGTCATCGAGCTCGTTGTCGTTGTAGATGGCGGCGTGCTCGGCGATGACGGCGCTGACGCTGGTCGCGAGCTGCGGCCCGACGAGGGCAGTGAGGTCTTCCGGGTCATACAGCGTGTAGCTGCGCCGGAACCGGGCCTCCTCATCAAGCTCGGCGAACGTCATGAACCGCTTGGCCCACCGGGGGTAGCGCAGTCCCCGGTCCCCGATGGAAACCGGCATGGCGTGGACGGCCGCCCGCGCCGGGGCCTTCACCAGCCCGGGCAGGCGGTTAAACCGGCTGGCCAGCTGGCAGGCCAGGTGCTTGCGGTACCCGCCGAAGAGCTCGTCCGCGCCCATCCCGGACAGGATCACCTTGACGCCGCGCTCGCGCGCCGCCTGGCACATCAGGAACGTGTTGATCGCCGCGGGATCCCCGATGGGCTCATCGAGCATGTCGACCATCTTGGGCAGCATGTCGGCGATGTCCGGGGAGATCTCGATCTCGTGCAGCTTGATGCCGAACTGGCGGGCGACCTTCCGCGCATAGATCGCGTCGTCCGGCATCGCCTCCAGCTTCTGGTCCTCCGGCCGGAAGGTGATCGTGTAGGCGTCGACGCTGGCGGCCCGCTGGTGGGCGAGCACCGTGATGATGCTGGAGTCCAGGCCGCCGGACAGGAAGCTTGACACCGGCACGTCGGCGATCAGGTGCGCGGTGACGCTCTCCTCCATGACGGTTTTGAGGTCGGCGGCCGGGCTCTCGGGCGGCGTCGCGGGCGACATCCTGCACCCGCCAGTACGTGTGCTCCTCGTGCGTGCCATCGGGCCGGAAGCGCGCCCAACTGCCCGCCGGGAGCTTGCGCACGCCCTGGATCGAGCACTGCTGCTCGGGCACCCAGTAATAGAGCATCGACGCGACCATCGCGCCCGGCTCGATCCGCAGCTCCGGACCGAGGGCGGCGACCAGAGCCTTGAGCTCGGAGGCGAACACGATGCCCTCACCGCGGCGGAGGTACAGCAGCGGCTTGATGCCGAGCGGGTCGCGGGCGAGCGCGAGCTCGCCGGTCCGCCGGTCCGCGATGGCGAACGCGAACATGCCGCGGAACCGCTCGAGGGCGTCCGGCCCCCAGTGCCGCCACGCCTCCAGCACGACCTCGGTGTCGGAGCTGGTGACGAACGAAGCGCCCCGCTTCTGTAGTTCCTTGCGGAGCTCACGGTAGTTGTAGAGCTCACCGTTATAGACGAGCGTCAGGTCGCCCTTGACCAGCGGCTGGTTGGCCGACGTGGACAGGTCGATGATCGACAGCCGCCGGTGGCCGAGGTGAATAGAGACGCGCTCGTCCTCGTGGCTCCACAGCGCGCCCGCGTCCGGACCGCGGTGCGCGATCCGCTCGGTCATGACGTCGGTCAGCTTGTGCCCGTCGGCCTGCTGGTAGCACCCGGCGATACCGCACATACGCGTTAGCTCCCGACCTGTAGGGCCGCTGCCTTGCGTGCCAGCGGCGCGAGCTCCGCGTATACGGTGAGGTAGGCCTGTCTTTGGTGCGGCCAGGCGAGCTCCTGCTCGACCCGCGCCCGGCCGAGCTTGCCCATTCGCGCCCGCTCGTCGGGGTTGTCGATGAGGTCGACGATCGCCTGGGCGTAGTCCCGCACATCCTGCTCGGGACGGCCCGTCGGCTTGACGTAGACGGCGGCGTCGGCGGCCGAGACCCGGGTCTCGCGCAGGTCGAAGGCCACCACCGGGAGCTCGAACGACATGTACTCCATCGTCTTGTTCATGGTGGACACGTCGTTGAGCGGGTTCATCGGGTCCGGGGACAGCCCGATGTCGGCGGTGGACATGACCTTCTTGACCAGTTCGTCGGGGGCCCGGCCGGTGAACTCGACGTGGCCGTTCAGCTTGAGCTCATCCCGCAGCGCCACCAGCTCGTCGAAGCAGTCACCCTTGCCGATGAGGGTGAACGCGATGTCCGTGCGCCCTAGGTCGTGGACGATGACGCCCGCGGCCCGGACCACGATGTCCACGCCGTCCTGGGGACCCATGACGCCGATGTAGCTGGCCAGGTGCCTTCGCCCGCGTTTCTGGCCCTCATCCGGTGTGCCGCGCTGGAGCTTGTCCGGGTCCGGCCCGGTGCGGACCACCGTGACGTCGGCCGGGTCCTTGCCGCTGCGCGTGATGGCGATGTCCCGGTAGGACTCGTTGGTGGAGATCACGTGGTCCGCCGTGCGGTGCGTACGCCGCTCCAGGAACCGCAGCCCCTTGTAGGGCAGCGGCCGGCCACCGAACCGCGACTCGAACAGCTCGGGACACAGGTCGTGGTGGTCAAACACGAACCTGGTCCGTTCGGCCGCCTTGAACGCCATCGCCAGCGGCCAGAAGATGTCCGGCGGGTTGCAGGCCTGGATGACCGCGAACCGGCCGCGCCGCCGCGCGTGCAGCGTCTTCCACGCCGTGGCCGCGAACGAGTACGCGTACTCGGCGACGAAGCTCAGCCTGCTGCCGCCGGGCGCGTACGGCTCGTACTTGTACAGCTCCACGTCGTCGATGACCTGGTAGTCCGGGTCGCCCTGGCCCTTGGGGCACACGACGGCGACCTGGTAGCCGGCCTCGGTCAGGGCCCGGCACTCCAGCCACACCCGCCGGTCAAAGGGCACCGGAAGGTTCTGGACAATGATCAGGATGCGCGGCGTCACCTACATGTGAGCACCGATGTCCTGCCCCTGATACCTGCGAGGTGGGGGTGCTGAACCGGCCGACCGAGAACGTCTCCGGTTTGGCCCCGTGGAGCAGGTCTCGAACCCTCACCAGCCATCGGTTCGGGGCCCGGCGCGGCGCCTGCGGGCTACGCGGCCTTCTTATGCTGACGTACGAACACACCATCGAACTCTATAACTTGCAACTTGTCAAACCAGGTGGTGACCGGCCCGAATGCGATTGGCAGGAAGTCTTCTTCTTTCAGCCTGTCCATAACTTGCGTCATATAGGGCTGGTCCTCGTAGATTGGCTGCACCGACAATTCAACGAGGACCGCTACCACGTGCTCAGGAATTCCCTGCGCGCCTATGATTACATCTAGGTCATGGCCCTGTGTATCGGACTTCAGCAGAACTCTGGGGTTACTGATTCCCGCAACGGCACTTTCGTACTCAGCCGCCAGAGTCGACAGGGTTACCGTGGATGTGCTCGTATCGGCATACCCGTGATACGCGTCGATCACATCAGGAAGCTCCGTGCGGCGCAGCAGCGAAGAGTGCAGTGAATCGAAAATCGAGTCATCGTGCATGTGCAGCTCTGCAGTGCCGGCCTGAGCCGCGAGTCCGACTTGGCGGGTCTGCCATGAGCCATCCCGTGACGCTAGCTGATTTAGCTTCTGAAAAGTAACGGGTGAAGGCTCAAACGATACGATCCTGCCGTGATATCCGAGAAATCTGATCAACTTCCCGAACTGGCCCTCGTTGGCCCCGACATCCAGCACGCAGTTTATGCCTTGGGTCTCGACCAGAGAGCTGATTACCCATTGCACTAGAACATCGTCTGGCCGCTTGGACCACCGAATAATATCTACTCCGGCGCGGCGCAAGAGGGCGCGCGCAAAATTCGGTACATGCATGATTGTCCTAACTCGATCTCTGCACACTTCACTTCATATAGTTAGAATAGCTCTAGAGGTGTCATGAGATGATATGTTGGATCAGTGCTGGATATGATGTAGGTCACACTCTTTCCCGGTCAGCGGAGTGAGCAATAGCTCGTCGACATAGCATTCATCGAGAAGCCGTCCAAGGTGGAGTAGGTTGACATTTGCGACGCCGATTACGGCACTGACGTGGGACGGCGTCCCACGTCAGTGCGGCCTGGCCACAACCATCTCGGCACGGGGACGGTATCCGACTCGTGCAGCGCCTTGCGCAACTGCCACCAGGTCAGCAGCGCGCCGATCCAGGATGCGGCGGCGGCATAAAGCATCGTGCCGAAGGTGCCTGCGGTCAGGGCTCCCACGACGGAAAAGGCTATGACGAGCACCGAGGTGGGGATCACGGCACGCAGGCTCCGGCGCGCGGACCCCAAGGCGTGCAGGCCCAGCAGCGCTCCGGTAGTGGCGCAACCGGCCATTATGGCCAGGGTGGCCGGCAGCACCAGCGGATAGGTCGGCCGCCAGATGCGGCCCAGCATCAGCTGCCCGAGTCCTCGGGGCAGTGCCACCAGCAGCACCACTCCCCACACGAGCGCGATCAAGGTGACCCCGGCGCTGACGGCCGCGCAGAAAAGAGGCAGATGCCGGGGCGAGCGGCGCAGGAGCTTGGCCGCTTCCGGCAGGGTGATGAGGCCAATCCCGGCGAAGACGATGTTAAGGGGCCCCATGAGCGTGTTGGCCGCCGAGATATACCCAATAGCGGCGAGGCCCAGCAGGTAAGAGACGGAGTAGCTCCGCAACGTGGCCGAAGCGTTGGCCCCGGTGTTCTCCACCAGGTAGCGGGGGCCGAGGTCACGGTGCCGCGACAGCCAGTCCGTCGCGCCTACCAGGTTGGGCATGACCCCGGCCTGCAGCGGTGCGATGGCGGCCCCGACGGCGGCCCCGAGGCCCCACGCGAGCACGAACCAGAACACGTTCGCGTGGCCGCTCATCCGCAGCAGCACCATTGACGGGAGCAGGACCACCGCCCAGACCGTGTCGTTGATGAACGCGTGGCGGCCGCGCCCCAGCGCGAAAAACGAGTACCGCCAGCTATCCTGCAGCAGTAGTCCCGGCAGCGCCAGGCCGAGAGCGACAAAGGCCAGCCCGGTCGTGCCGCCGACGAGTCGCCCGGCCGCAAGTGCGCAGGTTCCGGTGACCAGGCCCACCAGTAGCGCGGTGCCGGTGCTACGCGCGGTGGCGCGCCGCCAGGTCGGCAGGACCGTGCCGCTGAACCTGATCAGGAGCGGCTCGATGGAAAGGCCCCGTGACGCGTTGATCGCCAACCCGTACGTCACATAGGCCAGGCTGAAGGCGCCGAATTGCGCGGCGCCCAGCGTGCGGACGACATATATGGCCAGGACGAAGTTCGTCAGGCTGGACATGCCCTGGTCCGCGAGACCCCAGGTGAGACGGCCGCTCGCCCGGCGAACCGTGTGCCAGGAGAGCGCTGCTGGGATCCGCCGAGATACTACGGCCATCGGCTAATCCCTAGCGCCGTCTCGAATTTCATCTTTCCCTTAGCCTGGATTAAGCGGCCCACTGCCACGAAGGTCCCGTACTACAAGACCTGCGGCGACGCAGGCATGATACATACGCCGGCGCGCGCCGCAACACGCACCAGCGGGAGGGGTCCTTGGTCGTCGCGGCCACCCTGCGCTGGGCTCGCCCCCAGCCGGAAGACGCGAGGTGAGCGGGCCGCGGGCCGGCGCCGGGGAGTACCTGGCCATGCGCCGTGCCGGCCCGGTCAAGCTGACGGTCCGGGGCCATAGCCGGGCATAAGCTATGCTTCGGTGCATGCCTGTCGCTCTTCGTGATGCCAGGAACACCAGAAAAAAGTCGGTCGTCATCGTTTCCGTCCTGGCTGCCCTGGCCCTGGGCGGATGCAGCGCCGCCGGCAGCCAGAGCAGTAACACCGGACACGCCTCAAGCGGCACGAGTGCGTCCGCGGACGCCCCCACCGGCGGTTCAGCCACGGCGACTGCTCCTTCGACGGCAGCGCCAGCAGCGCCAGCACCGTCCGCAGCGACCGTCGGATCCCTGTGCGTCCAGACGGTCAATGCGCGATGCAATTACGCCGCCGACCCGGCCATCGTCGGCGCGAACTCCGATCCTTACGTCGACCAGAACATCTGGTCCCACAACGCCAGCTATAAGCAGACCCTCTACGCCAGCAACCCGGGCAGCTGGTACGTCGTCGCCAACGCGAATACTCATTTCGGCGGCGTCCTCACGTACCCGAACACCGGCTTCTTCATGACCGGTGCCGTCAATAGCTACTCATCCCTCACGTCCTCGTTCAGCACCACGCTCCCCGAGAACGCCCGGACCGCCGGATGGGCCGCCTACGACCTGTGGTTCAACAACTGGCAGGACGAGGTCATGATCCAGACCGACATCGTCGCCAACAGTTACTACGACTGCACCGCTAAGACCGCGGCCACGATTGACGGCCAGCCGTGGCACCTGTGCGTCTTCGGCTCCGAACGGGTCTGGAAACCTGGCACCGACGACCAGCACATGGCGAACCGGACGTCCGGCACCATCAACGTCCAGGCGTTCCTCACCTGGATGGAGCAGCACGGCTACCTCCCCGCCGCCAGCACCTGGACCGCCGGGAGTTACGGCTTCGAGATCTGCGACACCGGCGGCACCAACGAGGCCTTCCGGGTCAACGCGTTCTCATGGACCGCCCGCAAATAATGCGACCCGCGCCGACCGAGGCCGCTGTCAGCCGGCGAGGAGCTTCATCAGTGCCTGTATCAGGGCACCGTTCCGGGTCGTCTAGTAGGCGGAGGTAGGTGGGCCTCCCCCGCGACGTGTCAGTGACCGGTGAGGAGCCCCAGAGGCTGATGAAGATCCTGCTTGTCCACAACCGCTACCGGTCCGGCGCGCCCAGCGGGGAGAACCGGGTTGTCGAGCAGGAGAGCGCGGCACTGGCGGCCCTGGGACATGAGGTCACCCGGTTCGACCGGGGCAGCGACGAGATCGAGCAGTGGCCGCTGGTCAAGAAGGCCACGCTGCCGGCGCGGATCGTGTGGAACCCGGAGACCTCCCGCGATCTGAGGGCGGCCCTGCGGGCGCAGCGTCCTGATGTCGTGCACGTCCACAACACGTTTCCCCTGCTCAGCGCAGCCGTGCTCCACGCCTGCCGAGCTGCCCGGGTCCCCGTGGTGGCCACCATCCACAACTACAAGCTGACCTGCGCCAACGGCGCGTACTTCCGCGACGGCGCCGTCTGCCACGACTGCGCCGGAGGCAAGCCCCTGGCCGGCCTCCGGCATGGCTGCTACCGGGACTCGGTCGCCGCCACCGCGCCAGTGGCCACGGCCATCGTGGCGCACCGGCGGGCGTGGCGGTCGCTGGTGTCGGCCTACATCTTCATCTCCAGGTCACAGCGTGACCTGCTGCGCGGGTTCCGCTTCCCCGAGGACCGCGTGTTCGTCAGGTACAACCTCATCCCCTTCCGGGAGCAGCCACAGATGCCGAAGTCCCCGCTGGTGGTCTACGCGGGCCGGCTGGACGAGCCCAAGGGCGTCCGCGTTCTGATGGCCGGCTGGGATCGCTACCTGAAGACGTCGGGCGATTCGGGGCTACGCTTGGCCGTCGCCGGCAGCGGCCCACTCGGGGAGGAGATGGCGGCGTGGGCGGCAGCCCGGCCCTCGGTGACGCTCACGGGGACGCTCAGCAGCGCGGACTGCGCGGACCTCATCTCCAGGGCACGGGCGGTCCTCCTCCCCTCGGCGTGGGAGGAGACGTTCGGCCTGGTCGCTGTGGAGTCCATGGCCGCGGGAGTCGCGCCCATCGCGGCGGCCCACGGATCATTCCCCGAGCTCATCACCCCCCGCGTGGACGGCATGCTGTTCAGCCCCGGCGACCCGGAGGCACTCGCGCTCGCCATCGCCGACGTCGAGCAGAACCCCGAGGACTATGAGGGGTACGGCGACGCGGCCCGCAAGACCTATGAGCAGCGCTTCGACCCCGAGCGCAGCGTCGCGGACCTGCTCGACATCTACCGCTTCGCGGTCACGCACCCGGTAAAGGGATGAGCGAGGCTGCCACCGTGAGGTGCAGGACATAGGTCGAGACGTCGCTGAACGCGTCCTCGGTGAACGAGGCTATGAGGACGTACGTCACGAGGAAGAGGGCGAGCGCCCGGGCCAGGCCCGACGCCTTGAACAGGATGGACGCGAACAGGACGAGAAGGATCAGGGCGCAAATTACTACCCCGAGGATCCCTTCCTGCATGTAAGCGGACAGCCAGTTACTGTCAATGGGCAAGCCGTTGACGCTCGCGTTGGATATCCCGAACCCGAAGATCTCCTGGAACGGCGTGCGTGGCGTGTTGAGCACCGCCGACCAGAAGTTGGTCCGGCCGGTCAGGGTCAGCAGGCCCGCCGTGCCCTCACCCCGGGCCAGCCATGAGGCGATGGCGCTGGCGGCAACCACGACGGCGACCGCTATGATGACCGCCGCCGTGGTGAAGAACCTGCGGACCCGCGCGTTGCTGAGGCTGAGGCCCGCGACGATGAGCCCCGCGACCAGTCCCACCAGTGCGGTCCTGGTGTGCGAGAGCAGCACCTCGGCGATCGCGACCGTGGATCCGACCAGGGCGGCCCGCCCGCTCACCTTGCGGCCCATCCAGAGCACGGCGAGCATCCCGGTGGTGACCGCCCCGTACTGCGCGACCTGCGTCGGATACACCGACCAGATGGCCCCCGTGAGCCGGCCGCTATTGAGGGCGAGACCGGGCGCGACCACCACGCCGACGAGCACCGAGATGAGCACGCACCACAGCGCGCGCAACTGGTACTTGGCCAGCAGCATGTCCGCCCGCCCGAACCAGGGCGTCAGAAGCCACAGCGCGAACACGTATTCCGCCAGCCGGACGGTGCGCAACGTCGTGCCGAACTTCGCCACCTGGGTGGCCGAGATCATCGAGTCCAGGACCAGCAGGCACATAATGGACAGGAAGACGCTGGGACGGATCTTGAGCTTGGGATTGATGGTCAGCAAGATCAAGATCGCGAGCGGCAGCGACCCTTGCGCCATGATCTTGCCCACCTTGGACGGGATGTGCAAGACCGACCCGCCCGTGTAGGTCAGGGTGTTGAAGAACAGCAACCCCCATGCCGTGCCGAGGCGACGCCGAACTGAGCGCTCCAGCACCTCGGTCGGCGCCTTGGCCTGGTCCAGCGATACCAGGGCGCCCGGGCGGCGGGGTGCAGTCACAGAAGACGTCATCAGCTAGCAATACCTCTCGACAGAAGACCTCCCTATGAGAACGTCAACCGAGTGGCGATGATACGGATTACGCCCCCTGTCGTCGGCGCAGCATCTCATCCACCTCGCCGGCGGCGAGCAGCTCCCTGATCCGGCGCAGCCGGACATACCGCGAGGACATGAAGTCCTCGTAGGTTAGTCCGTGCGCCAGGTAGCTGTCGAGCAGCTCGCCAACCCCGTCGCGCACCCGCCACTGCATCCTCAGGTCCGGGAAGACATCGTCGAGCTTGCTGAAGTCGACGCGGTAGTCACGCAGGTCGGGCCCCGCGTTGGCGGCCAGCGTCACCTCCGAGCCGGGAACGGCGTCGCACACCATCTCGGCGATATCGCGGACCTGGACGTTATCCTCCGCCCGGCCGACATTGAACGCCTGGTTATGCACCTTCTCCCGGGGGGCCTCCAGCACGGCCAGGAACGCCCGGCTGATGTCCTCGACGTGCACGAGCGGCCGCCAGGGCGTGCCGTCGCTCTCCAGACGGACCTTCCCGGTGGTCAGGGCGACCGCGGTGAGATTGTTCACCACAATGTCCAGCCGGAGCCGCGTGGAGGCGCCGTAGGCGGTCGCGTTCCGCAGGTAGGTGGGGCTGAAGTCATCGTCCGCGAGCTTCGCCAGCCCGCGCTCGGCGAGCACCTTGGTTTCCCCGTACGCGGTCACGGGGTGAAACTCGGCGTCCTCGGCCACCGCCGCCGATCCCGCCGTGCCGTAGAGGCTGCACGACGACGAGAACAGGAACCTCGGGACGCCTGCGTCCTTCGTCATCCTGGCCAGGTGAAGCGTGCCGTCCAGGTTGACCGAGAACGTCGCCGCCGGATTCAGGTCCCCGACGGGGTCGTTGGACAGCGCCGCCAGGCACAGCACCGCGTCGTAGCCGGCCAGCTGATCCGCGGTGACGTCTCGCATGTCAACGGGGGCCGTGCCGACGGTGTGCGGCGCCCCCGGACCCAGGTCGCATCCGTCGTACAAGCCGAGGTCAAGGCCATGCACTTGGTGTCCGGCGGCCTGGAGGAAAGGGACCATCACCGCACCTATGTAGCCGCCGTCGCCGGCCACGAGGACCTTCATCATGTTCCCCAGTTATTCGATGGCTCAGATGCAGTCGCGGGCTACTAACGGACGGCAGCCTGTCGGCAGGTTAGCAGCCTCGGGCCGTGCCCCCAGCCTTCGGCGATGAGTGAAAGGCAACCAACGGCGTTGTATCAGGAGGCCAGGGCACCTGCTCATCTATCCAGAGGATACGGGTGAGGTGGTTCGATGGTATCCGACTCATCTGTTGTGCTGCTCTGAGGGAAGCGTGGAGGACAGCAGGGTGAAGGCGATACCGCGGCTCACCGTCGGACTGCCGGTGTATAACGGCGAGCGGTACCTCGCCGAGTCCATCGACTCATTGCTCGGCCAGAGTTATGACGATTTTGAGCTCATCATCTCCGACAACGCGTCCACCGATGACACCCCGAACATCTGCGAGCGCTACGCCAAGCAGGACTCGCGGATCCGGTACTACCGGCAACCAAGGAACGTCGGGTTGGCGCCGAACCACAACTTCTGCGCCGAGCAGGCCAGGGGCGAGCTCTTCAAGTGGGCCGCGGCCGATGATCTGTACCATCGCGACCTTCTGCTGCGCTGTGTTGGGGTTCTTGACGAACGCCCGGAGGTGATCCTCGTCCACTCCTATACGGCGATGATCGACGGGGACGGCGCCGTCTTCCAGGCGAACGCCTACCGGTTGGACACGGCGGCGCCGCGGGCGTCGGACCGGTTCCGCAGCCTGCTGCTTGGCAACGGGGGTGACGACGACGGCGGCGTTGTGCGCACGGCGACGCTGCTCCGGACGGCGATGAAGGAAAGCCACCATCATGCCGACCGGACCATCATCGCCGAACTCGCCCTGCAGGGACCGTTCTATCAGCTGCCAGAGTGGATGTACTTCCGCCGCGACCACCCTGGACGCGCTGAGCGCGCCCACCCCAGCATCCGCGCGAGGTGCGCCAATATGGACCCTCGGCGCGCGAACCCGTGGCTCAACCCTGTACCGCGGCTGCTCGGCGAGTACCTCTGGGCCTACACCAGGATGATCCGGAGGGCGCCCCTGCCGCCGGCTGAGCGCCGTGAGTGCTACCGGCACCTCGCCGCGTGGGCGACCCGGCGGTCCAAGCCCCATCACCTGGTTAGCTATGAGCCGCCGGCCGCCGAGTCCCAGCCAGCCATTGACATCGACGCAGTAGTCCCGGGCCGCGGAGCTGGGATCTGGTGAGCGCGCGCCGGCCGCGAGTTGGCCTGTTCGGCCTCCTCGGCTCGGGGAACATCGGCAACGACGCCTCGGTGGAGGCGATCATGAGGTACCTGCGAACCGAGTTCCCGGACGCGACCATAGACGCCATGTGCATGGGCTGGGAAACGATGCGCGACCGGTACAGTATCGCGGCCGTCCCCTTCCAATGGCAGCAAGTGCACGGCCGCCCGGGGCCGCCCGGGAAGGCCCTGACGGCGGTCGGCAAGCTCTTCGACACCTTCCGTACCGCGGCCTGGGCACGCGGGCACGACGTCGTGATCATCCCGGGGATGGGAATCCTGGATCCCACGCTCCGGCTCCATCCGTGGGGCATGCCGTACGCGGTATACCTCCTGGCCGCCTGGGGACGGCTCTTCGGGGCCAAGGTGGCGCTCGTCGCCGTGGGCGCGGACAGGGCTAACGCCAAGACCACCCAGTGGCTTTACAACCGGACGGCCAAGCTGGCCGCCTACCTCTCCTTCCGGGACGAGAGCTCCCGCCAGGCCCTCGAGAGCGAGGGAGTCGACGTCTCCGCCTTCAGCGTCCATCCTGACCTGGTGTGGACCATCCCGGTTACTCGGGAGGAGTCCGCGGACCCGAGGCTTGTCGCCGTGGGCGTGATGGCGTACTACGGCGGCCAGGCGGACCGGGGCCGTGGCGATGAGGTCTACGCCTCCTATACAGAGTCCGTGGCGGAGTTCACCCGGTGGCTTCTCGACAGCGGCCACGACGTCCGGCTCTTCTACGGCGACGATGTAGACAAGCCCGCACTGGAAAAGGTCCTCGCCGACGTCAGGACGAGCAGGCCGGGACTCGGCCCGGAGCGCCTCACCCCGTATTATGCGACAACGTACGAGGACGTGACCGAGCTGCTCGGTCACGTCTCGGCCGTGGTGGCCACTCGCTTCCACAACCTGATATTCGCCCTGAAGCTGGCCAAGCCCACGATCGCCTTGTCCTACGCGCGGAAGATCGACTCCCTGATGGGGGACCTGGGGCTGGGCGAGTACTGCCTTCCGGCCGGGTCAATCGACGTGGCCGCGCTCAAAGCCCTGTTCACCGACGTCGAGACACGCCGAGACGAAATCTCCGCAGAAATCGGGAAAGTAGTCGACGAAGTCTCCCAAGCCGCGCGAGTGCAGTTCACCGAACTCTCCAACGCACTGTTCGAGAGCTGACCAGGCGCCCGGCATACAGCGCCCCCCGGAGTTCGTCGTTGGGCAGATCTGGGTCGGTGAGGATGTTCATGACAGATCTTTCTTCCGCGCTGTGCCGCGCGCGAGCGCCGCGGGCACGATCACTGATTTGGTACAGGTGAACGCCTCGGCGTAGTGCGCTTTGCATTCCATGCCGCGCAGGCGCGCCAAGCCGAGGAAAACCTCGTCGTCCCACCACTCCCGGCCCCGTTGCGACGGGAAGCACTTGTGCAGCAGCTCTACTTTGAGCCGCATGATGCGGGCCGGGAGCGGAACGTACATCGAGGGACGGCCCATGTCGCCGTCCCATTTCGGTATTTCATAGGCGAGATAGAGCTGATCCCGGAAGACCGTCGGCACGATCTCGGCGATAGTGCGGTGATCTTGGTGCGCGTCGTAAGGCGACGGCGCGATGATGATGTCAGGCGAGCAGGACCGCGCAACATCCTCGAGGATTTCCTTCACGCTGCCCCACAAGGCGGGCAGCCGTCCCTCCGGCAGATCGAAGAACTCCGTGGCCAGTTCGGCGTCCGGCATGAACGAATGCGCCGCGTTCTGCGCCTCCTGGCGACGTTCCTCGGTGCCGGACAGCACCACGTAGCGCGTCCGCAGCCGGCCCTCGGCCAGACCGAGCAGGAGGCCGCCGGCACCGATCTCGATATCGTCGGGATGCGCGCCTATGGCGAGCACGGACAGCGGCTCGCCGGCCGGGGCGCTCAGCGGCAAGGACAACATCACACGCCCCGTTATGCCGTGCCGGTCGCGGCGGCCTTGTTCGCGCCGGAGCGTTCCGGATCCCAGACCATCCACGGGCAGTGGCCTCGGTGGTACATCTCCTCCAGCTGGGCCCGCTCCTTGACCGTGTCGGCGGGTGACCAGTAGCCCTTGTGGGAATACGCGATAACCCGGCGCTGTGCGACCAGCCGGGGAAGCGCGTCCTCCACCAGGTCTTCGCCCTCGTTCAGGTATTCGAAGATCTCCGGGCGCAGCACAAAGTAGCCGCCGTTCTCCCACTGACGCAGATCCCGCACCGGGGTGACCTGGGTGATCAGGCCGTCTTCACCGACGTCCACCACGTGATGGGAAGACTGCGGCGGGACGGCGAGCAGGCTGGCGACGGCGTTACTCGCCTCAAACCGCCGGATCATGTCCGGCAGTGACGCGTCGGTGAAGACATCCGCGTAGTTGGCCAGGAACATCGGCTCGCCGTCGACGAACCGGCGGACCCGCCTCAGCCGCTCGCCGATGGCCGAATTCAGGCCGGTGTCGACGAAGGTGATCCGCCAGTCGGAGATGTCGGTGCGGAAGAGCTTCACCTCGCGGGCGCCGCCTTCCAGGACGAAATCATTGGACCGGGTTTCGTCGTAGTTGAGGAAGAAGTCCTTGACATACGAGGCGCCGTACCCGAGGCAGAGCACGAAATCGGTGTGGCCGAAATGCGCGTAGTAGCGCATCACATGCCACATCAGCGGACGGTCTCCGATCATCGCCATCGGTTTCGGGGCGTTGATAACGCCGTCACGCATCCGCATGCCGAGGCCACCGCAGAAAAGTACGACCTTCATGATTCACTTCCCATCGAAACAACTTCGAGTTCGGGGATCGGGAAGACGAGCTTCCCTGCCCAGGAACCGACATAGCTGAGCTGGCGGCTTATCTCGTCCCGCAAATTCCACGGCAGGACGAGCACGTAATCGGGCTTGGTCTCGGCCAGATGCTCAGGAGCGTATATAGGAATATGTGTGCCTGGCAGGAATTTTCCCTGCTTGACCGGGCTGCGGTCGACTGTGTAAGCGAGCAGATCGGATCGGATGCCGCAGTGGTTGAGCAGCGTGTTTCCCTTGCCCGGCGCGCCGTACCCGGCCACGGTACGCCCCTGCTCAGCGACGGTGAGGAGGAAGCTGAGCAGGTCACTCTTGATCTTCAGCACGGCGGGGGCAAAGCCATCGTGACCCGCGGCGGTGTGCAGCCCGGCGGCCTCCTCTTCAGCCAGGACCGCCCTGACCCTTTCAGTGGGGCCGACGCCGGCCTCTTGCGGGCGGGCGTAAACGCGGAGCGAACCACCGTGCGTGGCGAGTTCGTCGACGTCCACCACGCGCAGCCCGGCCGTCTCCAGCGCACGGGAAGATGTCAGCAGCGACAGGTAGGAGAAGTGCTCATGGTAGATCGTGTCGTATTGCCGGCGCTCGATGAGGCGGAGCAGGTGCGGGAATTCCAGCGTCACCATGCCCTCGTCCTTGACGAGGGCGCGAAGACCGGCGGCGAAGCTCCTGATGTCAGGCACGTGCGCGAAGACGTTGTTTCCGGCCACCAGGTCAGCGCGGCCGTAGGCCTCGGCGATCTCGCGGCCGGTGTCAGCCCCGAGGAACTGGACTTCCGTCCGGATGCCCTTCGCCATGGCCGTCTCGGCGACATTCGCGGCCGGCTCCACGCCGAGCACCGGGATGCCCGCGGCCTGAAAGTGCTGCAGCAGATAGCCATCGTTGCTGGCCACCTCCGTGACCAGGCTGTCAGAGGTCAGCTCCAGCCGTTCAGTCATCGCTTCCGCATAGCGCTTGGCATGCGCAACCCACGAATCAGAGTACGAAGAAAAGTAAGCGTAGTCAGAAAAGATACGCTCCCCCGGCACATAGGCGGGAAGCTGGACCAATAGGCAGGAATCGCACAAGCGAACATGCAGTGGATAGAAGGTCTCGGCGTCGTCGAGCTTCGCCTCGGGTACATAGCTCTCACAGAGTGGAGACATTCCCAGGTCGACGAATGTCCGGGTAAGCGCAGCGCCGCATAGCCGACACTGAGGTGAGCATGACATAGCTCCAGTAACCCCCAACTTCCCAGCGGATTATCGGCCGGGCTAACTTTGATAAACTTGCCAAACGTCATAAAAGTAACAGATGAGGATGAAGATGGAAAAACATGAGTGCCGGGCATGCCGTGGGTCAGCCGGTTCCCTCGTGCTGGATCTCGGCGAGCAGCCGGCCTGTGATTACTTTCCGCGGTACGACGATCCAGGTCCTGATCCGGTGTACCCGCTGCAAATGTGGTTGTGCTCATCGTGTGGCCTGGCCCAGTTGCTGACCGATCCCACCCTGCCTGCGGAGCCGAAGGGAACGGAGCCCGCCGCACTCGTTGCGCAGGCCGCCGACGCCGTCGGTAAGGTAGCCGCCGAGGGCTGGCTGCCCGAACGTGCCACGGTGGCCGAGTACGGCAGCCCGCACGGTGGATCCTGGCTGGACCTCCTGGCCGCCCGGGGACTGACGCCTGCGGGCCACGGCGACCATGCGGACGTCATTATCGACTGCTTCGGCATGATGCATGCCGCCGACCAACGCACGGCCCTGGCCGAACGCGCGGAGCGGCTCGCCCCGGGTGGTGTACTCCTGCTGCAGTACCACGCCCTGAGCACGATCCTCATGAGCGCGCAGTGGAACGCGCTGCGGCACGGGCACTATGCGTACTACTCCGCTACTGCGCTGACCTCTATGCTGGCCCAATCCGGTTTGCGCGCTCGCACGGCCTGGCGGTTCGACCTTTATGGGGGCACTGTGCTGCTGGCCGCGACCCGGGACGGCGACCAGCCTGATCAGCGGGATGGCACCGTCGAATCTCTGCTGGCCGAGGACGCCCGCATCGGCGTCCGGGATCCCGCAGCGTTTTTTCGCCTGCAACAGGACATGCGAGCGCACGCCCAAGCGGTACACGATTGGCTGGAGGCGCAACGAGCCAACGGCACCGTGGTCCTCGGATACGGGGCAGCGTCTCGGGCGGTGGCCTTGCTCTGCCAGGCGCGCGTGGATCACACCCTCTTGCCCGCGGTCATCGACGCCTCGCCGGCCAAGCGCGGCCTGCGTATGCCCGGTACCGACATCCCGGTAGCGGCACCGGCCGAACTTGCCGCACGCGGCCCAGCCGCGGTGCTGCTATTCGTACCGGACCTGCTGGCCGAGGTTCGTGCGGCATACCCAGAACTGGAGCAATCCCACGGCCGGTGGGTCGATGTGGAGACATTGGGCTCACGAAGCCTGCAGCAGGACGCGTAGCTGGGCCATGCACCGTCCCCGGGTGGGGCCGATACTGCCGATAGGCAGCCCAAGCTGGTCCGAGATCTCGGTGTACGGCACCGGCGGGTCGGCCATGAGCATTTCCAGCATGCGCTGCCAGCGGCCTGGCAGCTGGGACAGCGCGTTGCGGACCACCTGGTCGCGCTCAGCCGCGAGAAGCCGCTCGTCGATCTCTGGTTCGTCCGGAGCCGCGGCGGCCACTACGTGGTCGAGCTCGGTTTCGTCATGTCCCAGGACGACCCGCTTACGCGCAGCCAGGCTGCGCAGGCATTCGTTGCGGGCCGTCGCCGCCAGCCACGAGCCGACCCGTTCTGGGTGCCGGATGCGGTGGATGTGCTCAAGCAGCCGTAGCCAGGTGGTCTGGACGACGTCGGCGGCGTCGCCCTCACCCAGCTTGAAGTCGGCGGTGATAGACCAGATCAGCCTGCCGAATTGATCAACGAGGCGTTCCCACGCCTGATGATCTCCGTTGGCGGCATTCTCTACTAGTGCCGCCACGTCCGGAGCCGCTAGCTTCTGCACAACCATCGTCCTCAATTGATTTCCCATTACCGCACAGACCTTGGACCACAAGCCGCTAGTACGCGCCTGACCTGCGGACCAGCACTGAGATCGTTTTCCACAAGATCTGCAGATCCAGGAAGAACGACCAGTTCTCGACGTACCGCAGGTCAAGGCGTACGGATTCGGGCCAGGACAGATCTGATCGCCCGTTGACCTGCCACAGCCCGGTCAAGCCAGGCTTGACCACCAGCCGGCGGCGGACGTGATCGGCGTATCTGTCGGTCTCGCTGGGCAGGGCCGGCCGGGTCCCACCAGCGACATGTCGCCGAGGAACACATTGAGCAGCTGCGGCAGCTCATCAATCGACCAGCGCCGCAGGCGGGACCCGATCGCCGTCACCCGCGGGTCGTTACGCAGCTTGAACAGCACGCCGTCGGACTCGTTGCTGTCCAGCAACTGCGCCTGGCGCGCCTCGGCGTCAACGACCATGGTGCGGAACTTGTAGATCCTGAACGCCTGGCCATCCTTTCCGACCCGGGTCTGAGTGAACAGCGCCGGCCCGCCGTCGGAGATGCGGATAGCCACAGCCGCGGCCGCCATCAGCGGCGAAAGCACGATCAGCGCCAACGCCGCCGCGCACCGGTCGAACACACCCTTCATAACCAGGCGGAGGCCCGACAGCCGCGGATGATCCACATGCAGCAACGTCAGCCCGGCCGTCGGCCTTATGGTCATCCGGGGCCCGGCCACGTCCAGCAGGGCCGGCGAGACGCACAGGTCGGTGCCGGTCTTCTCCAGTTCCCAAGCCAGGCTGCGCAGCGTGATGCCGTCCATCTCCGGGCAGGCCAGCACCGCGACCGTATCGGCGCGGAAGGCGCCAACGGCCGCGGCGACGTCGGTCAGCCCTCCGTACACCGGTACGCCGGCGACCTCTGAGCAGTCGGAGGGCTGCGCCACGCACGCGCTGACCACCGTCAGCCCGTGATACCGGTCCCGCCTGAGCTCGGTGACGAGATTTGCCACCGCCCGCTCGTGGCCGACCGCCACCACGCTGAGTGTGCAGCGCCCGGAGGCCCGCAGCCGGTGGAGCCGCTTGCGCACGGCATAACGGGCGCAGAGGTCCAACAGCGTCATGGTGGGCAGGGCGATGAGCACATAGGCCCGCGAGAGCTGGAGGTTGATGGCATAAGAAAACAGAGCGAGGACCGCGGTCAGGCCGACACCGGCGTTCACCACCCGCCGGAACTCATCCGAGCCGGTCCCGATGCAGCGGATGCTGTAGCCCCCGGACAGCCCGACAGCTGCTATCCACAGCACGGGGAGAGCGAGGCTCAGGGCGATATAAGTCCTGGTGACGTCGCTGCCAAAGCGAATCTGGGTGGCCGCGAACACGCCCAGGATGGCGCACCCGAAGTCGGCCAGGGCGGCTAGGCGCAGGTAGTCCCGCGCCCAGCCGGACAGGCGCCGTGCGACTCGACGCTCGTACCTGCGATCAGTAACGGCAAAACCAGACATGTGCTCCCGCCCCTCGCGGGTAGCGCCATGAATACTCGGCACTTCCCACGCTCCCACTCAGTTCACCCGAGATCTCCCGCTTAGGAGACGCGCATGGAAATCGTGTGGTTTACGCGTACAGGTCGTTACTTACCGGACACGCACCAGTACACTCACGGACAACGTACATCACAGGAAGCATCGAAAAGCCGCAGGAAACCCAAAAGCACCCAATTGGCAACGGGACTGCTACGAACGCTCCAGCCCCCGGGCCAGACCGCAGCAGCGGCGGGCTGCCGCGCGGAGCCCCATCTCCGGATCTCTGCCCAGCTCACGGGCCTCGCCGATCAGCCGGACGAGCGCACGCCGATGCGCCAGCCCGGGCTCGGGCCGTTTCGTGTCACCCGCGTCGTCCAGCAGGGCCAGCTGCCCGCCACCCCGGGCCCCGCGCCGCCCGGGGCTGCATCCGCGCGGCCCGCAGGAGGGCGGGCGGTCTGAACGGAACACCATCGAGCACGCGTGCCGCTTCTCAGGCAGATCCACCGAGCCGCGGATCAGCCACACTGGGCCGGCGCGTCGCCGGCCCGACCAGACCTGACCGCGAGCACCCCAGCCCGGGCCCCGGCCTGGCGGTCACGCAGCAGATTAATGTGGTAATCTGCTTTCACATTTTGCATTTCCCGGTCAGCAGGATTCATTAGAAGGCAACCACCTGGACACGGTAATGACGTACAGAGAGGTTTATGCCGCCGTGGAGTATGAGACAGCCAGATGACCAGGGCAGGCAAATTCTTGATCATTAGCTGGGACGGCGGAGGAAATGTACCGCCAGCGCTCAACCTGGGCGCACGACTTGTACAGCTAGGGCACCGTGTCCGACTCCTCGGCTGGGAATCCATGAAGTCACGTGCGGACGCGACCGGGCTTGAGTTCACGGCATACCGCTCAGTACCACCCTGGCCACCAGGGGTTACTTTCGAAAAAGCTTGGAATAAGCGCCTAATACCGGCCCTGTTTGGCCAGGGCACGCGAGATGAGATTCGAGCTGAAATCGAGGTTTTCGCACCTGACGCCCTCGTTGTCGACTGCATGGTGGGGGCAGGCCTTGAGGTCGCGGACACGCTCGATGTGCCTCGTGCCATTCTAGTCCACGTGCTCTATTCCGTGTTCATGTCCACGTGGGGAAGCAAGGCAACCCGGGCGAAGCAAGCAGCTTATCTTGACCATGCCGGCCAGGTCCTTGTACTTTCCCCGCCTGGCTTCGATATCGCCGACAGGCTTCCACCAAATGCCTCGGACGTCGGCCCGATCACCGATCCGAACCCCGGCCCACCGCTTAGTGCCGCCCTGGCTGAATCGCTGGCCGAGCCGGGTAAACCGTGGGTACTGCTCAGTCTGGGCACGACGCTGCAAGACCAGGCCGGGGCGCTGCCAAGAATTCTTGAGGGTGTTTCTCGGCTGCCGATCCGCGTGCTACTAACCCTTGGTGACGTCTTGCCGCCCAGCGCCATTAAGCCGCCGCCGAATGTGACAGTATGCGGCTTCATCCCGCATGATCTGCTCTTGCCGCACATGGCAGCGGTCGTGACCCATGGCGGGCTCAGCACGATCACCGGGGCCCTGTCCGCAGGTGTGCCGCTGGTCTGCATCGGACAAGGCCGTGACCAGCCGTACAATGCGGAGCGCGTCGTGGCCTCAGGTGTCGGGCGAGCCATCGGCAAGAACGCGGCACCGGCCCAAATTGCCACCGCCATAGAAGGGGTACTGGCGGATCCAGCTATCTTGGACAAGGCAAACCACTTTGCTGATGTCATTGCTGCGCTTGGATACGGCGACGTCGCGGCACGAAAAGTCGCCGGACTGATCGGGCCGAATATGACTGGCGATCCGGATTAGCCTGATGCACGCCGCGGCGCGGCGCGCGACGTGACGGTCAGACTGGCTCTCACCGGTGACCACCGAATCCGAGCCCCCGCTGACAGGGCCGCCTCCCGGATGGCGCAAGATGCCTGCGGCACACCGACCGCGGTAATCTGGCCGCCGCGAGCGTATCAAGACCAGCAAACGCGGCTCTGTCTAGAGATAGGATCGGGCGATACGCCCGCGTCCACCTCCTCGCTGGCGCACTAGGAGAACGGTTTCAACCATGACATCTGAGGTGGGTCGCCGCTCCGCGAAACGACTGCTGCGCGGAGGGGAGGGAGCAGCCTACTGGCTGGTCGTGGCGCCGCTGGCGTCGCGTCTGCCCGCCCGCTTCGCCTATCGTGTCGCCTGCTGGCGGGGGGACTTCTCGTCCCGGTACCGGGACGAGAAGCGCTCCGAGATAGTGCGTAACCTGCGCCAGGTGCTCGGCGACGAGGTTGGCCCGGAAGAGGCTGAGGGTGTGGCCCAGGAGTTCTTCCGGATGATCTCCTGTGAAGTCATCGACGTGATGAAGCTGCGGGGTCAGGCCCGTTCCCTGGGGAAACTCGTTGAGATCCGCGGCCGCGAGCACCTCGATGCCGCGCGGGCCGCGGGCAAGGGGGCCATACTCTGCAGCGCCCACTTCGGTTCCTATAACAGCGGCTTTTCTCTGCTGCATGCCAGCGGGTTCCCGCTGACCTCCGTCGGCCGCTCGCTCTCCAATCAGATGCCTGACATGTCTGCCGCCGAACGGCGGCTCTGGGACTTTGTCTACATCAGACGCCAGCGGCGTCACCGGCAGCGGCCGGGCATCGACCTCCAGCCGGGCCGGGTTCAGGGTGCGGCGCAGGCCGCAGTGGTCCTTCGCGCCAATGAGGTGCTGACGATCGCGAACGACGCCCCGCCACTAGACGCTGACCAGGCCCGCGCGGTCGAAGTGCCCTTCCTCGGGCAGCAGGCCAGGCTCCTGCCCGGCGTTGTGACCCTCGCGCGGCTGACGGGCGCGCCAGTCCTCATGCTCTTCATGCACCGCCAAGCCGACTACTGCCACCAGGTGCTGGAAATCTCACCGCCGGTGTCGATGGAAGGCGACACGGCGACGGCATTCGGGCGCTGCGTGGCCGCGATGGACGCCGCCATCAGGACAAACCCCGCCCACTGGGTCTACTGGGCCGACACCGACGACCTGACCCGCTTGGGGATGCTCCCGGCGGCTCCGTTGACCGAGGTCCCGGCGGCTCCGCTGACCGGGACGACCGCCGTCATCCCCCGGCCCGCCGTCGGCGAGTCAGCGCTCCTTGAGGAACGGCGCTCAGCCTCGGATCTCTAAGGGACCAGCGCGGCCAGCGGCTCCGGGGTTTCGTCAACCAGGGGGCAGCAGATCGTCGCCGGGTCGTGCGGGCGGACTGCCGGGCAAGATCCGAGCCGGGAGCCTTACCTGGCCGACGGAGGCGCGGCGCGCTCGACCAGGTCGACCAGGTCCGCCACAGTCACGATGTCGATGGTCATCAGGTATTCGTCCATCAGCTGGACGCCGAGCTTGGCCTCGAGCTCGATGAGCAGCCGGGCCAGACCCAACGAGTCCAGCCCCAGGTCAGCGAGTTCCTGTCGCTCGCCCAGCGTCTCGACCGGCAAATCTGGGATGACGGTGATCAGGGCGCCGGACACCAGGCTCATCGCCTGGCGCCGGTCCAGCTCCGGCCGGGCTGTCACTTCGCCGTTGTCTCCACTGCCCATAACGGACCTCCGCTTGAAGGAAAGAGATGTCCTAGACGCCGCCTGGGACCGAGAGCTGATGGCCAGCCACTGGCCGCCGGATCACCTTGCCGGTCGCAGTCGTATCGAGGATGTCGATGCTGGCGAACCGGCTCGGCAGCTTCGGCCCTGACAGTCGCTGCCGGCAGAAGGCCTGCAGCGCGGACAGGTCGACGTCGGCTGGAGTAACCGTGGCCCGAATCCGCTGGCCGAGCCATTCGTCCGGCTCACCGTCGACCAGGCAGGAGCGCACCGCCGGGAACTCCAGCAACACGGCCTCAACCTCCTCCGGGCTCACTTTCGAACCGCCGACGTTGATGCAGTTGGCCAGCCGCCCGACGATCACCAGTCCGTCCGGCGTCATGCGGCCGATGTCGCCGGTGACAAAGCCGTTCGCGACGGGGGTGTCATCCACCCGATCCGGGTAGAGGTAGCCGGTCATCGCCGTCGGCGAGTGGACCGCGACCAGACCGGAGCGCGAGTCGGCCGTGTCGTCCGCTGGGGGCTCCAGCCCCGGCTCAACAGGGCGCAGGTCGATCCGGACCCCATCGAGCGGCTGGCCAAGCGAGTGCACCTCCTGCCAGGGGCCCGGTGGCCGAACGCAGATGGGGCCGGTTTCCGTCGTGCCGTACACCTCGCCGAGCCAGCCGCCGAGCACGGTCCCGACGAGTTCAGCGGTCCGCGGATCCATCGGCATGCCCGCGGTCAGGTAGCCGATGCGGCGCGTCGGCCGGCCGGTGGTCGCCTCGGCCAGCAGCCGCAGCAGCGGCGGCACGCCGGCCACCAGCGTGACGCCGTGTTCATTCAGGGCACGCGACAGCATCCAGTGCCGGTCCGCGCTGGTGACCAGCGTAGTGGCACCGGCCAGCGGAGCGGCCAAGGCGGCCAACCCGAAGCCGTACGCGTGATGCAGCGGTATCGGGCACGCCAGCACCGTGTCCGGACCCAGGTCCAGTACGGTGCGGTAGTTCTCCGCCTCGGCCATCAGGGCGCTGACCGGGCGCAGCGCCACCTGGGTGCGTCCGCTGGTGCCGGAGGTGAGCTGAGCGCTGGCGGCGCCACCAGGTGGCGCTTCGCCGGGTGCCTTGCGGGCGATCAGCCGTTCGCCTGCCACCACGGCGCCGGCCCCGGCAGCAGCGGCCAGTCGAGCGGCGCGGCCAGGTGCGTGATCGCGGCTCGTGTCTCGTTCCGCCCTCGTTCCCACTCGCTCATCTGCCGCGGTAGCGGGACCACCACCGCATCAAGCGCGAGCACCGCGAGCACGTCCGCCACGAACGAGGCGGCCGGCCAGGCCACTGCCCCGACCCGGCAACCCGGGCCGATGCCGGCCTGGCGGTAGGCTTCGAGGCGGGTTACAGCAAGATCCACGAGGTCCTGCGCCGTGGTGTTCCCCGAATCCTCGGCGAAGATCACGGCCTGCGGGGATCGCCCGGCCGTCTCCCGCAATAGCTCGAGCGGCGCGTCGCCGTTGCCGCCGCTCACCGGGACTCGGAGGTGCTGACCAGCGCGTCGCGCACGACGGCCACGACTTGATCGAGGTCTGCGGCGCTGTGGGCGGTGCTCAGGAACCAGGGCTCGATCGGGCTCGGGTGGAAATATACGCCCCGTTGCTGGGCGCTGATCTGCAGCGCACGCTGGGCGGCGAAGTCCATGGCCGCAGCGGCCGCACGGGGACCGCGCGACATGTCCGCGGGCCGGGTCAGCAGCGACACGGACAGCAACGAACCGACCCGGCTGACCAGCGCGGGACGATTCAGCTCGGCGAACATCGCGTTCAACCGTTCCTCGAGATAGCTTCCGTGCTGGTCGAGCCGGTCGTAGATCTCGGGGGAACGCTCAATCTTCCTGAGCATGGTGACGACGGCCCGCACCGACAGGTGATTCCCGGCGTAGACCCCAAGGTGCATCGCGCGGTGCTCCGCGAGCATGGACATCGCACTGCGGGATCCCCCGAACGCCGCCACGGGGACGCTGCCGCCCATCACCTTCGAGAGCACAGTCAGGTCCGGCATGACCCCGTAATACTCCTGCGCCCCGCCGCTGCCGAGCCGGAACCCGGTGATCACCTCGTCGAAGATCAGCCATACGCCCCAGCGGTCGCACAGCGCGCGCAGTTCCTCAAGCTGGCCGGGCGCCGGCGGAACGACGCAGGCGTTGGCCATCACGGGCTCGCAGATCACCGCGGCGAGCCGGTCGCCATAGGCCTCGAATACGGCACGCAGGGCGGCCAGATCGTTCCAGGGGATCTGCAGGGTGTGGGCGAGCGCCTCCGGGATCATGCCCGGCACGCCGTGCTGCGGTGCAATGGACTCGGGCGCGGGCTCGTAGAAATTTGCCTTTCCGGCGCGCATTACCGTCTCGCTCCACCCGTGGTAATGCCCGTCGAAGGTGAGCACCTCTGTGCGGCCGGTGGCGGCTCGAGCCAGGTGCAGCACGGAGGCGACCGCCTCGGTGCCTGAGTTGGCGAAACGTACCTGCTCCACCGACGGCACCAGCCGAGCGATCAGCTCCCCGGCCTCCTGGTCGACCCGATGCGGCAGCCCGGTCATCGAACCTTCCGTCAGCTGCCGGGCGAGCGCAGCGGCCAGCTCAGGGTCTGCGTATCCGAACAGGTTAGGACCGTACCCCATGTTGAGGTCGATCAGCTCCCTGCCTTCGACGTCCCAGATCCGATCACCCGCAGCCCGCTGCACGACGAGCGGCTCGGGGATGGCGTGAGCGCGCATGCTGCTGCTCACGCCTCCGGCGATGACCTCGCTGATGGCGGCAAGCTGTTCGGCGTTCGTAGTACCGGTGCCTACCTGCGCCATCGCCTGCTGCATAAGTGACTGAACCATTGGCCCCTCCCGCACTCCCGCTCAGTTCGGCCCGACAACTAGCTGTAATAGGGTCGGCCCGACAAATCGTTAAATTGAAGACGCGTGTTCAGATCTACCGGTTTACCGGCATGAGCCATAACTTAGCGTGACATGCTGCGGTTGAGTTGCCCGATAGTTGTCTAACAGAGCACACCGGGCGCCCGAAAATACTCCAACAGCCCTAAACGTTCCGGGACGTGGACGGGGACCACTGCAGCGGCGGGCCGCCGGCCTTAACTGCTCACGTACCACGCCACTGCGCCAAGGCCGGGTGGCTTGGAACGGCCGCCGATCCGCGTCACCAGGGGTGCGCCCGGAGCGACGTAAAGCGCGTCCTGCAAGCTCAGGTTGGGACGCCGCACGCATACCACCTGACCAGCCCGCCGGTCATCTGCTGGCGACCGCCGGCCAGGGGTGCACGGAACGGCAGAGCAGCGAGTCAGCGGCCCGCGCTCGGGCCCGATCGCTCCCAGGCGCGGACCAGGTCCCGGTAACGGCGCGCGGCGGCGCGCAGCTCCATCTCCGGGTCCAATCCCAGCTCCCGCGCCCTGGCCACCAGCCGGAACAGTTCCAGACCGATATCCGGGCCCCCGGCGCCGGGGGGCGGGTCCAGCCGGGCCAGCTCCTCCGGCGCCCCCGCCCGGGCGGCCCGCCGCTGCAGCTGCGCGGCCAGCGCCAGCGCCGGCTGGCCGAACGGCACGCCGTCCAGTGCTGACACGACCGTACCGCCGGCCGCTGCCGTCCCGGCCCGTCCGGCCCGATCTGCCTTTTCCTGCCTCTTGATCTGATCCCAGTTTGCCGTGACCTCCTCGGCCCCCGACACGGTCACGTCGCCGAACACGTGCGGATGACGGCGCACCAGCTTGGCCGTGATCCCGTCCGCCACATCATCGATTGTGTAACCGGTACCGTCGTCGCGCTCGGCCGCGATCCGCGCGTGGAACACCACCTGCAGCAGGACATCCCCGAGTTCCTCCCGTAGCGCCTGGTCGTCACCGGACTCCAGCGCCTCCAGGGCCTCGTACGGCTCCTCCAGCAGGTGCGATGCCAGGGACTGGTGGGTCTGCTGGGCATCCCACGGGCACTCGATCCGCAGGCGGTCCATAGTCGCGACCAGATCGAGCACGTGAGCACCGGGCAGGTCGGCCGAGCCATGGATCAGCCGGGCGCCGGACGGGAGGGGCGGGTCGTCGCCTGGTTCGGGCAGCCATACCACCACAGCATCCGGGCCAGCCGCCGAAGCGCCGGGCCCGGATGCCACCGTGTACTCGATCCCTGCCTCGTCGAGGGCGGGCCGCGCCGGATGGCTCGGCGGCGCCAGCACTACGTCGGCGGACCGCAGCGCCTCCCAGGCCGGCCAGCTGAGCAGTCCCGGAGCGACCCGCGGGCTCGTCGCGAGGACGATCAGCAAGCCGGCGCCGTGGCTACCGGAGACGCCGAGGCCGTCGGCCCGGCCGGCCGGGCTACCGGGTTAGGGACCGAGACCACCTCGTACTGGCTGTAGTCCAGCTGCCCGTACTGCGGGTTGACCGAGATGTCCAGGGCCTTGGCCGCCTGGCACTCAGCGCTGGCCAGCTTGGCCTCGGCTGCCGTCTGGGCCGTGCTGGAGACGGGAGCCTTACCGCCGTTGGCCATCTTCACGTACTGGTTCGCAATCGCCTCGTACCGGCCGAGCTCGGCGGAGGTGTCCGGCGGGACCCCGCTGCCGGCCAGGATCAGGGTGGGCGTGACATTGGTTACGCCCTGCTGCTCGGCGGACGCCGCGGCCGACTCGTAGGCCGCGGCCAGCGCCGCCTCCGCCTGGGCGGCAGTGACCGTAATGCCCGCCTGGCGGGCGATCTCGTCGTTGATCTGGTACCGGATCAGCCAGGTCAAGGTGGCCTGCGTCTGCTGAGCCTGGCTCAGGCTGATGACCCCCGGGTACTGGCTGACCGCGCTGCTGAGGTTGGTGACCTGGGAGCCGAGAGTCGCCACCGAGATCCGCTGGTCGCCCACGATGGCCGCGGAGCCCAACTTGAGCGGCGTGACGGCGCAGCCCGTCGCCATCAGCCCGACGCCGATCACGATGGCGGACGCCGTGACAAGCCTCCGAAGCACGGTCATGTCCCTTCTGGGTGGGGCCCGTCTGGAGTAGCAGGAAGATCGGCGAGTACCGACCGGACAACCTCGCCGCACCAGGTCAGCAGTTCAGTATCCCGCAACGGCTGACCGCCGATGGCAGCGGTCCTCGGCACGGGTATGAGCATCGTACGCACGGCCGGCTTGAGCACCGTCTTCGGGTACAGGCGCTGCACCCGGACCTGCCGCGAATCCGGCAGCTCGACCGGCGCGAACCTGATGTGGTTGCCCGCCGCCGTGATGTCGGTGAGACCGGCCCGCCGGGCTTCGCCGCGCAGCCGTGCCACCTCGAGCAGGTTACGGACCGCCTCGGGCGGCTCGCCGTACCGGTCGGACAGCTCGTCGTGCACCGCCGAGGCGTCCGCTTCGGAGTCGATGGCAGCGATCCGGGTGTAGGCCTCAAGCCGCAGCCGCTCGCCGGGCACATAGTCGTGCGGAATGTGCGCGTTGACCGGCAGCTCCACCCGGACCTCCGGCTTCTCCGCGGGACCGTCGCCCTTGAGCTCGCTGACCGCCTCGCCGATCATCCGCAGGTACAGGTCGAATCCGACGCCGGCGATGTGCCCGGACTGCTCGCCGCCGAGCAGGTTGCCCGCGCCGCGGATCTCCAGGTCCTTGAGGGCCACGTACATGCCCGCGCCCACCTCGGTGTGCTGGGCGACGGTAGCCAGCCGCTCATGCGCCGTCTCGGTCAGCGTCGTCTCGGACGGGTAGAGAAAGTATGCGTAGGCCCGCTCGCTGCCGCGGCCGACCCGGCCGCGGAGCTGGTGCAGCTGGGACAGGCCGTACATGTCGGCCCGGTCGATGATGAGCGTGTTGGCGTTCGGGATGTCCAGGCCGGATTCCACGATCGTGGTCGAGACCAGCACGTCATACTTCCGCTCCCAGAAGTCGACCATGATCTGTTCCAGCTCATGCTCGTTCATCTGCCCGTGCGCCACGGCGATCCGCGCCTCGGGCACCAGCTCGGCGAGCTGGGCCGCGACCCGGCGGATGGAGCTGACCCGGTTGTGCACGAAGAAGACCTGGCCGTCGCGCAGCAGCTCGCGGCGGATCGCGGCGGCGACCTGCTTGGCCTCGTACGGGCCGACGAAGGTGAGCACCGGATGCCGTTCCTCCGGCGGGGTCAAGATGGTCGACATCTCCCTGATCCCGGCGACGCCCATCTCCAGCGTCCGCGGGATCGGGGTGGCCGACATAGACAGCACGTCCACCTCGGTCCGCAGCCGCTTGAGGTACTCCTTGTGCTCCACGCCGAACCGCTGTTCCTCGTCGATGATGACCAGGCCGAGCCGGGTAAAGCGGGTCTCGGGCTGCAGCAGCTTGTGCGTGCCGATGACTACGTCGATCGTGCCGTCGGCCAGGCCGCGCAGGGTCTCGGCCGTCTCGGCGCTGCTCTGGAACCGCGACAGCGGCCGTACTGTCACCGGGAACGGCGCGTACCGCTCGGAGAACGTCGAGTAGTGCTGCTGGACCAGCAGGGTGGTCGGCACCAGCACAGCGACCTGCTTGCCGTCCTGCACGGCCTTGAACGCGGCGCGTACCGCGATCTCGGTCTTGCCGTAGCCGACGTCACCGCTGATCAGCCGGTCCATCGGCGCTGGCCGTTCCATGTCGTGCTTGACTTCGTCGATGGCCGCGAGCTGGTCGGGGGTCTCGATGTAGGGGAACGCGTCCTCCAGCTCGCGCTGCCATGGGGTGTCCGGCCCGAAAGCGTACCCAGGCGAGGCCATCCGGGCCGAGTACAGCCGGATCAGCTCGGATGCGATCTGCCGGACGGCCTTGCGCGCCCGGCCCTTGGCCTTGGCCCAGTCCGCCCCGCCGAGGCGATGCAGCGCCGGCGCCTCGCCGCCGGTATAACGGGTCACCTCGTCCAGCTGGTCGGTGGGTACGTAGAGCCGGTCCGGCGGCTGCCCCCGCCGCCCCGGCGCGTACTCGATGACCAGGTATTCCCTGGTGGCACCGGCCGCCGTCCGGGAGGTCATCTCCAGGTACCGGCCGACGCCATGCTGCTCGTGCACGACGTAGTCCCCGGCATGCAGCTGCAGCGGGTCCACGCCGCCGCGCCGGCGGCTCGGCATCCGGCGCATGTCCCTGGTGGTCGGCAGCCCGGCCGGATGCCCGGCCAGGTCGCTCTCGGTGAGCAGGACCAGCCTGACCGCGGGCCAGACGAAGCCGTTGCCGACCCGGGCCGTGGTGACGTACGGGACGCCCGGCTCGGGCGCATCGCCGAGGTCCTGCAGCCGGGCGCCGATTCCCTCGCCGCGCAGCATCTCGGCCAGCCGCTGGGCGGGGCCGTGCCCCTCGGTGACCAGCACCACGCGCCAGCTCTCCGCCAGCCAGTTCCGGACGTCCGCGAGCATGCGGCCCGAATCGCCGCGGTAGGCGGGAGCAGGGGAGGCATTTATACGGAGCGGAGCATGGTCCTCCGGCCCGTCCTCGCTGATGCGCAGGCCAGGCTGACCGCCCGGCCCCGGCTCGTCCGCCTCGCCATCGGTCACGCCGAACGGCGCGATCGTCCACCAGGGCAGCCCCAGCGCGGCCGCAGCCGCGCGGATGCGCGCGATCGGCTGGAAGGCGGAAGCCCCCAGATCGATGGGCGCCTGCCCGCCGGCCGCGGCGTTGGCCCAGGACGCCTCGAGGAATTCCTGGCTCGTCCGGACCAGTTCCTCGGCGCGGGTGCGGATGCGCTCCGGATCGCAGGCCAGCACGATGCCGCCCGCCGGCACATAGTCCAGCAGGAGGTCCATCCGGTCGGCGAGCACGGGCGCGAACGCTTCCATGCCCTCGACCGCTATGCCCTCGGCCAGCTTGCCGAGGATATCGGCGAGCGCCGGGTAGGCATCAGCGAGTTCCTTGGCACGGTCCCGGACGGCCGGGGTCAGCAGCAGTTCCCGGCAGGGCGGCGCCCACAGCCCGTTGTCGGCCCGGCCGATGCTGCGCTGGTCGGCGACCTTGAAGTAGCGGATCTCCTCGACCGTGTCGCCGAAGAACTCCACCCGCAGCGGGTGCTCCTCGGTGGGGGGGAAGACGTCGACGATACCGCCGCGGACGGCGATCTCGCCGCGGGCCGTGACCAGGTCGGCCCGGGCGTAGCCGATTTCGACCAGCCGGGTCAGCAGGTCATCCAGCTCGCAGTCCTGGCCTTCGCGGAGGCTGACCGGCTCCAGGTCACCCAGCCCGGCCACAATGGGCTGCAGCAGGCTGCGGGCCGGCGCCACCACCACCGCGAGCGGCCCGTCCGGCCGGCCCGGCTCAGCCGGGTGGGCCAGCCGCCGCAGCACCGCGATCCGCCGCCCGACCGTGTCGGACTGCGGGGAGAGCCGCTCGTGCGGCAGCGTCTCCCAGCCCGGAAAGCAGGCCACACTCCCCGCGGGGAGAAAGGAGCCCAGGGCCGCGGTCAGGTCGTCCGCCTCCCGCGCGGTGGCGGTGACCGCGAGCACGAAGCGCCCAGCCAGACGGTTCAGTGCCGCGGCCAGCACGGGCCGCAGCGTCGGCGGCGCGATCAGGTCTTCCCCGGCGAGGGTGGCGTTCGGTTCGACGTCCGGGGTCGCCCGGGAGCCCACGCGGGTGACTACGTCACGTATCTGTGGGTCGTCGTCGAGAGTAGTGAGCAGTCCGGCGAGGCTCATGATGTCCCTGTGATCGCTGTTCGTCCCTTTTCCCGGCTGCCACGACCGGCGGCGCAGAGCCGTGACCGTCATCTGGGCAGCGTTAAACGGCCGGAATCTGAGGCATCCGGCTCTTTGGCGGAACCATTCCAGTCTACGCCTCGGTGAGTGATGCACCGCGAGGTCCCACTACGTGATAAGAAAGCCAGAAGAACCCCCGGAGGAACAGCTGACTGCTCAACTACCCACGGAGCTGGCGGACTGGCCGGCGTACTCGCTCGACGAGACCCAGCTGGGCGATCTCGAGCTGCTCACCGAGGGCGTATTCGCGCCGCTGCGCGGCTACCTGAGCGCGGCGGACGTGGCCTCGGTCGCCGAACGCGGCATGCTGCTCGACGGCACGCCCTGGCCGGTAGAGGTGACGCTGGAGGTAACCGCCGACGCGGTCCCGCCGGACAGCGGCCATGTGGTCTTGCAGGACCCGGAAGGCACGCCGCTGGCCGTGCTCTCGGTCGAGGAGCAGCTGGCTGTCCCGGGCTCCGGGAACCCGGACGACCCGGCGGCCGGGCCGCCCCGCATCCGGCTGGCCGGGCCGGTCACGCCGCTGCGAGAACCTGAGCACGGACCATTCCGCCAGCGGCGGCGGCGGCCGGCGCAGGTACGCGCCGAGTTCTCCGGCGGAACCGTGCTCGCCTATGCGACCTGGCGCCCGCTGAACAAGCGCCACATCGGCCAGCTGCGCCACTACGCCGACCAGCTGAACGCGCGCCTGCTGCTACTGCCCTTGGTGGCCGGCCCGGCCGACGTCGTCACCCGGCCGGAGGCTCTGGTCCGGGCCGTGCTCGCGACAAGGCAGCATCTCCCCGCGGGCACGCTGGTCATACCCGTGCCGCTGGCGCGACGAGCGGCCGGGCCGCCGGCCGACCTGCGGGCGCAAGCGATCGTGGCCGCCGCGTATGGCGCCACCCACCTGCTGGCCGACGAGTCCAGCCTGCCGGACGCGGCCGGTCTGCCCGCGGGGACCAGGAATGGCACGCTGGCCCTGCCGGGCGTGCCGATACCGGTCATCAGCGCAGGTGAATGGGCCTATGACCCGCGGTCGGAAGTGTGGCGCCCGCTGGCGCTGATCGAGCCCGGTGCCGAGCAGGGCGAGCTGACCGACTCCGAGCTCGGCGCGCTGCTCGATTCCAGGGGCGAGGTCCCGGCCTGGTTCGCTCCGCCGAGCGTGGCGCGCGAGCTGCGCCGAGCCCGCCCGCCGCGGGCCGAGCGCGGGCTAGTCATCTTCTTTACTGGCCTATCCGGTTCCGGTAAGTCCACCATCGCCCGCGGGCTGGCCGAGGCGCTCACCGAGCAGGGGGACCGGACTGTCTCGCTGCTGGACGGCGACCGCGTGCGGCAGCTCCTGTCAGCCGGGCTGACCTTCTCCCGCGCCGACCGGGACCTCAACATCGCGCGCATCGGGTTCGTGGCGGCCGAGGTCGCCCGGCACGGCGGCATCGCCATCTGCGCCCCCATCGCGCCTTACGCGCAGGCCCGCGCGATGGCCAGGAAGCTGGTCACCGAGGTCGGCGACTTCCTGCTCATCTACGTCTCGACCCCCATCGAGGTGTGCGCCGCGCGGGACCGCAAGGGCCTATACGCCAAGGCCCAGGCGGGCCTGATCAAAGGCTTCACCGGAGTATCAGATCCCTACGAGGAACCGCGCGACGCCGACCTGGTGCTCGATACCTCGGCCATGACGCGTGATCAGGCCGTCAGCGCCGTGCTGAAGCTCCTGGTCTCGGGAGGGTGGCTGCCGGGTGCGCCGGACGAGCCGGACGGAACACCTGCGCCGGGGACGCCGGCGCCGATGATCCGGCTCGGCCCCACCATCCGGCGGCTGTAAGTCGTCGTCCTCGGCCTGGGCACCTTCCTCGAGCCGGGCCCGGAACCCCGACGCCCGCCGGTGCCCGGTCTTGATCCGGGCCATCAGCGCGCCCGACATCAGGTCGCGCTGCCTGGACAGCAGCACGAAGCTGGCTATCCCGCTCACCAGGCAGGCCAGGGCGATCAGCAGAAATCCGCGGGCACCGATCAGGTAGAGCAGGACGAGCGAGACCACGAGCAGCAGGACGCGCGCGGAGGTGTAGGCAAGTGCGGTTCGCATGACTACCCCAGCATAGTCGGCAGGTCCGCCAGCAGGGCGAGACCGCAGACTGTTCCGATGCCTACTGCGGCACCCGCCACGGTGTCGGTGAAGTAATGCCAGCGCAGCCCGACGACGCCCACCGCCACCACGCATCCCAGCACGCCTACGGCGGCCGGGACCGCGATCCGCAGCACCCTGGGCCCAGCCGTCCGCGGCCGGGGCTGAAGCGGCCGGGGCTGAAGGAGCACCGCGGCCGTCGCGGCCAGCGCGAACATCGTCGCGGTGTGCCCGCTGGGATAGGACAGGGCGCCCAGGTAGGTGCGGTGGACCAGGGGCTTGCACAAGCCGTCGGTCAGCACGACGGTGGCCGGTACGGCTGCCGCGGCCAGCACGGCGCCGTTAAGCCGGCCGGTGAGCAGGCAGGCGATGACGAGGAGACCGGTCAGCCCTGCGGCGGGGAGCTGCGAGCCCGGGGCGGCCAGCCACAGCGCCAGGCCGTGATGACCCCCCAGCCAGGTGATGACGGGAGCGTCGACGGCGTGGTCGAGCCGGTCCGCCGCCGTCTGATGCGCGAAGATCGCGCCGAGCACCAGCACGATGATCGCGCACGAGGCCAGCAGCAGGCCGGCCCGGACCCGGCTGGCCGGGCTGAGCAGTGGCGGACCGTACCTCAGGCCGCGATGCTGCCTGCCCAGCCGGGCCGCCGGTCTTATTGACCGGCTCCCGGCCGTCATCGGGGGCCAGGATCGAGACGGCCGGCGGCCTGGCCGGTCCAGGAACCGACGCGCCGGCTCCGCAGTCGGGGGGCCAGAACGGCGAGTGCCTGCGCGCAGAAGCCGGGACGATCTCTCACGGCAGCCGATCCTACCTAGGTAGAGTTTTTCCTGTCTACCTTGGTGGGAGGCGAGTGGCACAGCATCGATGGGTCCCGGCCCGGTCGCCGGATCAGTCCACGGCCAGGATGCGCGCCAGGAGGCCCGGGTCGATGTTGCCGCCGGACAGCACGGCGACCGGCGTCCTGGCCTCCGGCAGCTCTCCGGCGCGGAACAGGCAAGCGGCTATCGCGGCTGCCCCGCCCGGCTCCGCCACCAGCCCGGCCCGCAGGGCGAGCAGCTTGACCGCGGCGAGTATCTCGTCCTCGCTGACCGTGATGATGTCGGTCACTAGCTCCCGGATATGCGCGAACGGCAGCTCTCCGACTCGCTCTACCCGCAGCGCATCCGCGATCGTGCGCTGGACGTCCCGGGCGGGCCACGCGACCGGCTCGCCGCGCCGGAAGGAGTCACGCGCATCCGCCGCCAGCGCCGGCTCCACGCCGATCACCGCCGCCCCCGGGCAGCACGCCCGGACCGCGGCCGCGATGCCCGAGATCAGCCCGCCCCCACTGACCGGCACCACGACCAGATCGGTCTGCGGGCAGTCGGCCGCGATCTCCAGGCCGATGGTGCCCTGCCCGGCGATCACCATCCGGTCATCGAACGGCGGGATCGGCACGTATCCGTGCCTGGCCACCAGTTCCTCGGCGGCGGCGACCCGGGCCGACAGGGTGGGCGCCACCCACACCAGCTCGGCACCGTAGTACTCGATCGCGTCGGTCTTGACTTTCGGCGCCCCCTCCGGGACGACCACCACCGCGTGCACCCCGAGCAACGCCGCGGCGTAGGCCACCGCGTGGCCGTGGTTCCCGCTGGAATGGGCGACGACCCCGCGTTCGAGGGCGTCCTGACCGCTGGCGAAGATCGCGGCGTAGGCGCCCCGTAGCTTGAACGAGCCAGTGGGCTGGAGCGACTCGGGCTTGATCAAGAGCTGCGGGCTGAGCCTGGGCACGGGAACCAGCGGGGTACGGACCGTCACGGAGGCGAGCACGCGCGCCGCCTCTCGAATCTCGGCCAAGCTGACCAGATCATGGCCGGGCGTGTCCACGCTAACCTCCGCAATCGTCGAAACCGGCGTAATCTTCGGGGCGGTTACAGAAAGTCGCAGTGCTCACTACGAAGATCCTGCGTTCACCGGCTCCGCTGCATATTCTGCGAATCTAAGGCCCGGGTGCTACTAATGCGAGACCTATGACCGGGCGTTCTAGCGAGATAGCCCCGGCGGGAAGCCTCAGCGATCTAGCTTGACCCGCATCCTGTCAGGTCCGGCCCCGCTGAGGAGTCCCCCGGGACGGCACGGGCTCGTGAACAGGCGTCGTTAGCGAGCATCGCCGATGTGCCGCGGTCGGCGGATCAGGTCCGCCCGGGCCAGCCGGCTACTCACGGCGCTTGGTTTCGCGCGCTCGCTAACTGATCGTGACAGTTGCCGGTGAGATCGCAATCGGAATTTTCTGAGATATACCACTCACTCAAGCCGCGAACGGCATAGTTTTACTCTCTAGCAGACAATACGCGCTATCATCACCGCGAGTATCGCTTCAGCTACCTATCGGTCGGCCGCTGTCAGTGAATCGTCGGCCTAATTTCTAGAAATCTAGGTAGAAAGTACTCGTTCAGCGCCAAACTAGAGGGGCAATGACCTGAGGCACGAGGGAGACAGTCGGAGGGGACTGAACGTGGACGGCAACAACGAGCGCCTGCTCACGCCGGGAGAGGTCGCGGCTCTGTTCCGGGTAGACCCGAAGACTGTGACCCGCTGGGCGGCCTCCGGGCGCATCACGAGCATCCGGACTCCCGGGGGCCATCGCAGGTTCCGCGAGTCCGAGGTGCGCGCCTTGCTCCGCGGCGACAGCGAGTCGTCGCCACAGGGGCACCCGGCCGCTCTGTGAGGTAGCACCGGCACGCCACTGTTCTCATCGAGGTGAACCGATATCGCGCTCACGTGATCGGCGGGTCCTGGACGTCCGGCGGATTATCGCGTTGCTCGCAACCGACTCCGCACGGGCGTTATATGCCGCGGGCATCATAGGGGTCCGGGTCACGAGATCACGCCTTCGCTGCATCTGCAGCGAAGTTCCCGGACGGCCGCCGGGCCGCCCACTTGGCGACGGACCTGGTACGGGCCATGGCGCGCAGAGCACTCTCATAAATAGGCCTGGGCCGGCTACAGGCAGGGTGCGCCAGCGGTGGCGAGGCCAGCAGTCATGGGCGAGGCCGGCCGTCATGGGCTCGGGTGGTGCCTTACCCGCCCGATGATGCGCCGCAGATTTAGCAGGCTAGGCGCCTCAGGAGTCCTCGTCGGCAGAATCCGGCCACGCCGCGTCGCCGTGACGCTTGGCGTACTCAAGGAATTCCTGGCGGAGCGCCTCGTCGTCGGCCCGCCACCGGTTACGGCGCTGCGCCACCTCCTCAGGGGTCAGCGCCTGAGCGGCCAGCCGCGGATAATCAGCGTCCTGCGGCCCGATCTCGACGTAGACATCGCCGAGGACCCGCCCGTCATGGCCGATCGCGCTCTGCGGGACCTGGAGATTCCCGTTCGGCAGTCGTATGACAAACATCGCCTGATCACCCTAGATGCTGTAGCGCCGGTTGAAATAGAGCATGACCCTCAGCGCGGTCCGCGTGTCCCCGCTCAGCATGTCCACCAAGGCCGGCCGTTGTCCCGACGCGATCGCGGCGAAGGCGTCGGCGAAGAATTCCTTGCGTCCGAGACCGCCGGGCTGGCGGTGGAAGTCGCTGGCCAGGTGCGGTTCGCACTGATCGTAGAGGATACGGAACTCGGCCGAGTCCGATTGCCACTTACCGGTCGGACTGTCCAGATCGTCGAGCGCATGCCCGACCTCGTGACACATCACATCCGGGGTGGGGGAAGGCCGGGAGCCGACGACGACCTTGCGGTCACCGTAGGCCCCCGCGCACGCATCCCACGACGCCTGCCCCGACGGCAGCGGGACGCCACGCAGCGCGGTCATCTCGTCGAGTTCCGGGACGCCTCCCGGTCCTACGAAGATCGCGTCCAGCCCGGCGGCCAGCTTCTCCTTGATCTGCTCGGGAAGCTCAGCCAGCCGGTCGACCGCCTCGACGATCTCGGGGGGCGGGAGCATCATCGCATCCCATTGCCGCCAGAGGATGGCCTCGAGCGAGCCGCAGTGCCGGCGGCCATCCGCGGACCACGGCTGTCCCAGGTCATGAGGCGTCGCGAACGGCAGGCTGGCCCGCAGCGCCTCCCGCCAGGACCGACGGCCATCCTGCGCAGGTATGCCCGCCGCGGTACGGGTGAGCGCTGCGGATCGCGCGTCCCCAGCAGCCGCCGCACGGGCCAGGTCAACCGGCGGCTTCGTTCCGTGCCAGCCTGGCCGGCGCGGGGACGCCGTCCGGGCTGGGGCCGTCTCGTCGGGTGCCTCGCGTACCCGGGCCCGGGCCCCGCCGACCCTGACGGCGGGAGAGCCGGCGGCCCGGCCAGCTGGCGCGGGCGACGCATCGGGAGGCAACGGCCCGCCTGGAACGGGCCACCCATCCGGTGCGGGGGTGGTGGTACCGGCCAGGACGCCCGATGGCCGGGCCGGTTCCGCAATCCCCGGCTGGCTGGGCGGCGCACCATCCGCGGATACGTCCCGCTGGTCCCTGCGGTGCCTGCCCTGGGTTCCAGCGGCCTCGGGACGACGCGGACGGACGAGCCGACGGATGCGGTCGAACAGCCGTAGCCGCATGTACCGTCTCCTCCGTTGCCCTCAGCGTCAGAGTATGCCGAGATCGCGCGCCACGTCACCCAATGCCGGCAACGCGCAAAGCCGACAGCCTGGATAAGAGTTGATTAAGTACGGCATGTCGTATACGCGGCTACCGTTACGCTGCCGTCATGTTCCTGGCCGGTGCCTTGTTTGCCCTGTTCATGACGGGCTGCTGGCTCTACTGCCTGACGGACGCCATCCTGACGCCCGCGCCGGAATGCCGTGGCCTGCCCAAGTCGGCCTGGGTCGTCGTCATCGCGGTCACCTTCGTCGTGGGCGCCTTCGCCTGGCTCATCGTCCGGCGGCCGGTCCGTGACCTTGTCCACGTACCCACGTCATGGCCAGCCAGTCCCGAGTACGACGGCCTCGGCTGGACCGACGCGGACGACGCCGCGGCGCGCCACCCGGCGGGACGCGAGAAGGTCAGCGGCAGCCAGGAACGGCCCAAGGGCCCCGACGACGATCGGGATTTCCTCCGCGTGCTGGCGGCGGCCATCCGGCGCAACCCGCCGGTCAGCTGACCCCGGCGTAGGAGTGCAGGCCGGTGATGAAGACCTGCACCACCATGATGTTGAACGTCAGGCTGGCGAAGCCGAGCAGCTGGATGTAGTGGGCACGCCGACCGCGCCAGCCGGCGGTGGACCGGGCGTGCAGGAATGCGGCGTAGAGGACCCAGGTGATGAAGGCCCAGGTCTCCACCGGGTCCCAGCCCCAGTACCGGCCCCAGGCCTGATCGGCCCAGATCGCGCCCGCGATGACGCCGAAGGTCCAGACTGGGAACCCGAACACCACCGTCCGGTAGGTGAGCCGGTCGAGCTGCTCCATGCTCGGCAGCCTGCCGATGATCGCGTTGCCGGGCTCAGCTCGCCCGGCCGCGACCCGCCGGTTGTACCGGTCGACGGCGAGATAGACCACGCCGAGCACGAACGCGACGAAGAAGATGCCCGTCGCCAGCGTCATCGCGGTCACATGGATGGCCAGCCAGTAGGACTGCAGGGCCGGAACCAGCTCCCCGGCCGCGGTGTAGATCAGTGTCTCGGCCAGCCCGAGGGCCACCACCACCGCGCCGATGACGAACACGCCGAGCGTCCAGGCCCGGTAGCGGACCATGACGTATACGAAGAAGATGGCGGCGACGCAGGTCAGCGCCGTGACGAACTCGTACATGTTGCCCCAGGGCGGCCGGTGGACGGCCAGCCCCCTGGTCACGACGGCGATCAGGTGCGCGCCGACGGCGATCACGGCCAGCGCCATGGCCGCCTGGATCCAGCGGCCGGCCTCGCCGATCGCACGCAGTGCGGGCCGCGTCACCTCGGGCATCGAGTCCGGCGCGGCCGCCGCACCGGACCCCGGGCCGGCCGCGCCGTCCTGGGGGACCTCACCGCCCGCCGCGTCCCGGGGGGCCTCACCGCCGGCCGCGCCGACGGCGGCCAGGGCCGCCGTCCGTGCCCGGGCCTCCTGCGCGCGGGCGGCGGTATCGGCCCGCAGCGGCCGCCCGAAGGCGAAGTCGCCGGCGAACGCGACGACCGAGAGGGAGTAGAGGACCAGCGCAGCGATCAGGAAATCGTTGCTGACGTGACCCAGGGCCAGGTTGACGGGCACGGACTCACTCTCCCTCTTGTCGATTCTGCGCGGCCTGGTCGTGCGCGGACCGCAGCGCGGCGGCCAGGGACGCGAACTCCTCTTCGAAACCGCCGCTGGCGTCCATCCGGGTCAGGCCGCCTACCTGCACCGTGCTGCCCGCGCCGGTCGCGCGGGCCCGCACGAAGACCCGCCGCCGGCGTACCACGAACGACAGCAGCAGGCCGGCCAGGGCGGCTATGCCGCAGATCAGGGCGGGCAGCTGGCCCGGGTCGTGGGTGATGGCCAGGCTCACCCACGGGACGTAGCCGGTGAACGTGATCGTGCCCTGGCCGCCGGGCAGCTTCAGCGACTGTCCCGGTACGAGCAGCTCCGGGCTGGCCGTCAGCTTATGCATCCCGGCGGTGTTCAGCTGGTAGACCGACTGCGGCGCGCCGCTGTTCAGGCCGAGGTTTCCGGCGTAGGGGATCAGGCTCACCACCGGGAAGTCGGCGGCGGGGAAGGCCGAGGACAGCACGCCGTTGATCTCCACGGCGGTCGGCACGAAGACGCCGCTGAAGCCGAGCTGCTCGGGCTGAGCGCCGGGTACCTTCACCACGCCTTCGGATAGGAAGTTTCCCGTCGCGCCGGAAATGAACGGCGTGGCCTGGTCGTACACCACCTGGCCGCGCGCGTCGGTCACCTTGAACACCGGGGCGTAGCCGTGCCCGATCAGGTACACCTTGGCCCCGTCGACCGGCAGCGGGCGGTTGACCTGCACGTCGTACGTGCGTACCGGGCCGCCGGGCTGGGCGGTGTAGCTGACGTGCGCGTCGAATGCGGAGGGCTGCCCGCGCTGCGCGCCCGAGGTGATGTACGTGGCGTCGAACTGGTTGAGCGTGATGGTGAACGGCCCGAGGTCGGCGGCGGTGACGAGCCGGCCCGGGTGGAACTCATCCAGGGCGCTCTGGGTGTCGGCGAAGGTGTCGCCCTGCACGAGCAGCCGGTCGGCCTTGTAGCCGAACAGGCCGCCCAGCGCGACCGACACCAGCACCCCGAGCAGGGCCAGGTGGAACAGCAGGTTCCCGGCCTCCCGCAGGTAACCCTTCTCCGCCGACACCCACGGGCCGTCGGGGGTGGCCTCGGCGCCGGCGGGCCTGCGCAGCCGGAAGCCATGGCCGGCCAGGAGCGTGGCCGCCACGTCGGCCGCCCGGTCGGGAGCGAGCGCGGTGGTGTACTCGGCTGACTGCGGCAGCCTGGTCAGGTGGCGCGGCGCCCGTGGCGGCAGGGTCCGGGCCGAGCCCGCCAGCCGGAACGTCCGGGGCACCACGCAGCCCACGAGGGACGTGAACAGCAGCAGGTAGATGGCGGCGAACCAGGGCGCGGCGAAGACGTTGAACAGCCCGAGGCGACTCAGCAGCGGCGCGAACGCCGGGTGCGCCGTGAAGTACTGCTGCACGCCGGCCGGGTCGGAGCCTTCCTGCGGCAGCATCGACCCCGGCACGCTGGCCAGGGCCAGCAGGAAAAGCAGGATCAGCGCGATCCGCATCGAGGTGAGCTGCCGCCAGGCCCACCTCAGCCACTCGCCGAGCCCGTACGCGCCGGCCGGGCGGTCCGGGACCGGCCTCCCGGGGTCGCCCTGCTCGGCGGCCGACTCGAACGGGTCCGCCTCCGGCGCACGCACATCGGTCATGCCCCACCCGCCGCCTCATCGTTGACCTTGGCCAGGATGTCAGCCAGTTCCTGGTGGGTCCCCATGCCGAAGATCGCTCCCGCGATGCGCCCGGTCCGGTCGATGACCAGGGTAGTGGGGGTCCCGGCGATCGGTACGGCAGACGTGAAGTCGAGCGTGATCTGCGAGCCCGTATCGCTGACGCTCGGATAGGTGATGCCGAATTCCCGGGTGAAGGCCAAGGCGCTGGCCGGCGTGTCCCGCACGTCCACGCCGAGGAAGTCCACCCCGGCCGACCGGTACTGCTGCGCCGCCACGGCCAGGGTGGGGGCCTCGGCTCGGCATGGCGCGCACCAGGAGCCCCAGAAGTTGACCACCACCATCTTGCCCCGGTAGGAGGAGAAGCTCAGCCGGGACCCGGTCAGCGTGGTCGCGGTGAAGTCCGGCGCCAGCGGCCGGTGCCCGGCCGAATACAGCACGGCGCTGGTGCTGCCGGCGACGTCGGTCACGCCGCTGTTCCCGCCGCTCGCCCAGCCGGTCAGCAACACCACGGCCAGCGCCGTCCCGGCGAGCACCGTGGCCGCCAAGACGACCAGACGGCGCTTGGCTTTGAACACGAGCGGTCTCCTACAGGGGGTAGTACTGCCCTATTGTGCCGCATCGTCCAAGGTGACCTGACGCCGGGCCGGCACGGTGTAGGACACGCCGGTCAGCTGGCCTCCCGAGTAGGTAAAGCTCGTCACGCTGCCGAGCGCGCACTCCCGCATGGCCGGGTTGTGCCACAGCCGCTGGCCCTCGGCCGCCCGCCGGGTCACCCAGATGGGCAGCTGGTGAGTCACGCACACCGCCTCTGCGCCGGCCGCCGCTTTCCGCGCGGTTTCCATCGCGGCCTGCATCCGGGCCGCGACGTGGCGGTACGGCTCGCCCCAGGACGGCCGGAACGGGTTGGCCAGGTGCGGCCAGTGTGCCGGGTGCCGCAGCGACCCGTCGCCCACGCCGAACCGCTGGCCCTCAAAGTGGTTCCAGGACTCGATCAGGCGGTCGTCGGTCACGACCGGCAGGCCGAGCCGCTCCGCTACCGGGCTCGCGGTTTCCTGGGCGCGCTCCAGCGGGGAGCTGAACAGGGCCACCACGGCGCGGTCGGCGAAATAGCCGGCGGCGGCCTGCGCCATCGTGCGCCCGTTGGCGGACAAGTGGTAGCCGGGTAGGCGTCCGTAGAGGATGCCGCGCGGGTTGTCCACCTCGCCGTGCCGCAGCAGGTGGACGACGGTTGTGTCGGACATGGCCTGGACAGCTTACCCAGTGTCCGCGCCCGGCGAGGCTCGCGCACCGGATGCGCTCACCCGGCACCGGGCGGCCGGGCGGCCAGGCCGGTGCGGCTACCCAAGGTCCGTGGTTCCTTCGCCAGTCCCGGGCGGGACCGGCGTCGGAGGGGGCGTCACGGCCGGGACGCGGTCCCGGTGACGCATGGTGGCGGCCGCGTCGGAGTCCCGGATGCTCAGCGCGAACGGGACACCGATGGCCTCTATCAAGGCGGCGGCCAGGAAGGCACGGTGGAAGACCGGGACCAGCGCGGCCCCGGCGGCCCCGGCCGGGGTGGACGCTGCGATCACGGTGACCAGCACGGCCACCCCGACGCCGCCCGCGACTTGATTCTGGGTGTTGAACAGCGCGGAGGCCCGGCCCGTGTCGGCTGAGGAGATGGTCGCGAACGACGCGCTCTGGACGGCGACGAGGCACCATCCGCTGGAGAACCCGCTGAGGAAAGTGAGCACCCGGATCAGCCAGATGTTGGTGTCCAGCCCGACCGTCAGCCCGATCACGGACCAGACGATGATCACGCCGAGCATCCCGCATACGGCGATGCGCCGCGGCCCGATGCGGGGGTAAACGCGGGCGGCGAGCTGCGCGGCGATCAGCAGCCCGATCGCGCCCGGGAACGTGGTCAGCCCGGAACTCAGCGCCGAGGCGCCCCGGGCCTGCTGCAAAAACTCGGGCATGACGAACAGGTAGCCGATATAGGCGCCTTGCTGGCAGACCGAGACCAGGGTCGCGGTACGGAAGATCCGGTTGCTCAGCAGCCGCAGGTTCAGCATCGGCGCTTTTGACCGCAGCTCGACCACCACCAGCGCGGCCAGCGCGGCCAGGCCGGTCACGGCGGTGGCGATGATGACCGGGCTGCCCCAGCCCCGCGCGGGGGACTCGCTCAGCGCGTACAGGACCAGCGCCAGGCCGCCGCCGGCCAGCAGGAAGCCGGCCAGATCCAGCCGCCCCGCGGCCGGCTCACGGTGCTCGGCCAGGAACAGCACCCCGATGATCAAGACGATGGTGCCGAACGGCACGTTGACGAAAAAGCACCATCGCCAGGAAAGAAAGGTGGTCAGCACACCGCCCAGGACCGGGCCGGTGGCCGGGCCGAGGCTGCTGCCCAGCAAGACCAGGCCGGTGGCACGGGCCCGGCGCGCGGGCGGGAAGGTGCGGAACAGCATGGCCTGCCCGACCGGGATGATCAGCCCGCCGCCCACGCCCTGCAGCACCCGGAACAGGACCAGCTCGGTCAGCGAGCCGGACAGGCCGCACAGCGCGGACGCTCCGGTAAACAGCACGAGGGCGATCAGGAAGGTCCGCCGGGTGCCGAACCGGTCCCCGATCCAGCCCGAGCACGGGACCATCATGGCCAGGGTGAGCAGGTAACTCAGCGTCACCCACTGCGCCTGGGCCAGGGACACATGAAAGTCCCGGGCCACCGACGGCAGCGCGGTGAAGATGATCGTGTTGTCCACCGCGACCATGAAAAGCGCGACCGAGTAGGTCACCAGGACTACCAGCTCCTGGCTCGGCCGCCACCGGCTCACGCAACCTCCCATGGCTCCGAGTGCGCCAGCGTCTGCTGGCCGCTCATGCGCCCGAGTCCCGGCGAGCACTGAACCTGGTTTTAGAACCAAACTCTAGTTCTTCCGCGCCGCCGGCTCTCAACCAGGGTGTGTCTTAGCGCCGGGGTTAACGGCATAATCCCAGCCCAAGTTGGCCAGGACGAAGCATGGTGGCGGCCCGGGCCGATCCGGATCAGCCGAGGGGGTGATCAGCCGGTGCCTGGCTGACGGTCGCTCCGGCGGTGAACGATGAACCGTGTTCTAAGAAATGCCGGGCGTCACGGCCGGGGCGATCAAGCACCCAAAGCCGGGCGATCAAGCATCCAGCGCCGGGGCGATCAAGCGCCCAGCGCCGTCGCGGCCGCCCGGGCCGCCGCGGGGAGCGCGGCCGAGATGCGGGACAGGGCGGCTTCGTCGTGCGCGGCGGACAGGAACCACGCCTCGTACCCGGACGGTGGCAGGTAGACGCCGGCGTCGAGCATGGCGTGGAAGAACGCGGCGTACGCGGCGGAGGACTGCTGGCGGGCGTCGGCGTAGGACCGGACCGGCTCGGTGCGGCCGAGGAACACCGAAAACAGGCTCCCGGCCGCAGACAGGTAGTGCGGCACCCCGGCCGCGGCCAGGGCGGCGGAGGTCATCTTGGCCACCGCGTCCGCGGCGGTGTCGACCCGGGCGTACACCTCCGGAGTGCAGGACCGCAGGGTGGCCAGCCCGGCCGCCACCGCCAGCGGATTACCTGACAGCGTGCCGGCCTGGTAGACCGGGCCGGCGGGCGCCAGCCGCGACATGATCTCGGCTCGCCCGCCGAACGCCGCGGCAGGCAGGCCGCCGCCCATCACCTTGCCGAAGGTGATCAGGTCTCCGGCTACGCCGTCGATGCCGTACCAGCCGGCGGGCGACACCCGGAACCCGGTCAGCACCTCGTCCATGATCAGCAGCGCCCCGGCCGACCGGCACAGCGAAGCAAGCAGGGCGTTGAACCCCGGCGCGGGCGGGACCACGCCCATGTTCGCCGGGCAGGCCTCGGTGATCACGCACGCGATCGACTCCCCGCGCGCCGCGAACACCGACGACACCGCCTCGACGTCGTTGTACGGCAGCACCAGGGTGTCGCCCGTCGCCGCGCCGGTCACGCCGGGCGAGTCCGGCAGGCCGAACGTCGCGACCCCCGAGCCGGCCGCGGCCAGCAGCGCGTCCACGTGCCCGTGGTAGCACCCGGCGAACTTGACCACCAGCGATCGCCCGGTGAACCCGCGGGCCAGGCGGACCGCGGTCATGGTGGCCTCGGTACCGGAATTGACCAGGCGGACCTGCTCCACCGGGGCCCGCGCCACGATCTGTTCGGCCAGGTCGACCTCGCCGGGCGTAGCCGTGCCGAACGATGTGCCGGACGCCAGGGCCGCGGACACCGCGGAGGTCACGGCCGGATACGCGTGCCCGAGGATCATCGGCCCCCAGGAGCAGACCAGGTCGACGTACTCGTGCCCGTCCGCGTCGGTCAGGTAGGGGCCCGACCCCCGGACCATGAAGCGGGGCACCCCGCCGACCGCGCCGAACGCGCGCACCGGCGAGTTCACGCCGCCGGGCGTGACCGCACGGGCCCGGGCGAACAGCGCCTCGCTGCGGGGGGTGGTCCCCCCCGAGGCAGCAGAGTGAGCTGGCACCCTCAGGCCTCGCAGGCGTCGACGAGGTGCTCCAGCAGCCGCAGCGCGTCGGGCAGCGGATGCCCAACCGGCGGCCGCAGCCAGCGCGCGGCCTGGCCCGCACCGCAGGCCGACGGCGGGGCGAGCACGTAGCTGTCCCGGCAGTGCCAGCGCAAGCCGGGCGTGACGCTCTCCGGCTCGCAGTCCAGCCCGGACGACCACCATTCGTCCTCGTCGGCGGGCGAGCCCCTGGTCATCACGAAGAACAGCATCCGGTCCTGGCCCAGGCAGGCCACCGGGCCCACCGGCGTGCCGGCCGCATCCATCGCGGCCAGCGCGACCGACCCCGCCGCGGCGGGCACGTCCAGGACATCGAAAACCCGGCCGGTGACGAGCAGCACGTTCGCCTCCGGCCGGGCTTCCCACCAGCTCGCGATCACGTCAGTGTCCACCGTGGCCTGCGTCTGCCAGGCGGGAGACACCGGGTGCGCGCCGGGCGCCGGGCAGCCGACCCGATCGCACGAGCAGGCCCGGCCCGGCTCGATCGCCCCGCGGGTGCCGCGGTAGGGATGAGCGCCCAGGCACACTGGCCAGCCCATGGACGCGTACTGCGCGGCCGCGATCCCCGGCGCCTGCTGGCGCTCCGCCGCCCGGCCCCGGGCCCGCGCACCGCGGCGCCGCACCACGTCGACCATCAGATAATGTCACTCCAGATGAGGATTTGCGCTCCGCGATTTTGCTCTGGCCGCCGGTTAATCCTGTTACCTATCGTAGGGCACGAACCACGGTCCGTTCGGCCCAAATGAACGACATGGGCGGATCGATACGGTCACGATTTGCACAGCCTGGCCGCCACCTCGGTCGCCCAGTAGGTCAAGATGATCCCGGCGCCCGCGCGGCGGATCGCGGTCAGGGTCTCCATGATCACCCGGTCCCGGTCCAGCCAGCCGTTGGCCGCCGCCGCCTCAACCATCGCGAACTCGCCGCTGACCTGGTACGCCGCCACCGGCACCGGAGCGATCTCGGCCACCCGCCTGATGATGTCCAGGTAGGCCAGGGCGGGCTTGACCATGACCAGGTCGGCGCCTTCGTCGAGGTCCAGCGCCACCTCGCGCAGCGCCTCGGCCGCGTTGGCCGGGTCCTGCTGGTGGCTGGCCCGGTCGCCGAACTTCGGCGCGCCCTCAGCCGCCTCGCGGAACGGCCCGTAGAACGCGGACGCGTACTTGGCCGAGTAGGCGCAGATGCCGACGTCACCGTGCCCGGCGCCGTCCAGCGCGGCGCGGATCGCCGCCACCTGGCCGTCCATCATCCCGCTCGGCGCGACCAGATCCGCGCCCGCCTCGGCCTGGGCCACCGCGATCGCGGCGTATCGCGCCACGGTGGCGTCGTTGATCACGCCGCCGTCCGGGGTGAGCAGGCCGCAGTGCCCGTGGTCGGTGTATTCGCACAGGCACAGGTCGGCCATGATCACGCAGTCCCCGCCGACCTCGGCGTGCAGGTCGGCCAGGGCCAGCTGGGAGATGCCCGCCGGGTCGTCGGCCGCCGAGCCGCGCTCGTCCTTGGCCGCGGGCACGCCGAACACGATCAGGCCGCCCACTCCGGCGCCCGCCGCTTCGGCGGCGGCCTTGCGCAGGCTGTCCCTGGTGTGCTGGACCACGCCCGGCATGGAGCTGATCGGCCGCGGCTCGCTGAGCCCTTCCTTGATGAACACCGGCAGGACCAGGTCGCTGGGGCGCAGCGAGGTCTCCGCGACCAGGGCGCGCAAGGCCGGGGTGCGGCGCAGCCGCCGGGGCCGGGCGACCGGGAAGCCCGCGCTCATCTCAGGCTCCGGCGCCGCGCACCGCGGCGGCGTTCGCTGGGCCGCCGGACGGGCTCACCCGCCGCCGCGGCCGCGGCGCGCAGGCCCGCGCCGTGCTCGGCCAGGGCGTCGACCAGCGCCGCCATCGACGGCTTGGGCGCCATCACGTCGACTCGCAGGCCGAACTCGGCGGCCGTCTTCGCGGTCTGCGGTCCGATGACCCCGATCACGGTCACCGCATGCGGCTTGCCCGCGATCCCGACCAGGTTACGGACCGTCGAGGACGAGGTGAACAAGACGGCGTCGAACCCGCCGCCCTTGATCGCCTCGCGGACCGGCGCGGGCGGCGGGGCCGCGCGCACCGTCCGGTACGCCGTGACATCCTCAGCCTCCCAGCCCAGGTCGATCAGCCGGGCCAGCAAGGTCTCGGTGGCGATGTCCGCCCGGGGCAGCAGCACCCGGTTGATCGGGTCGAGCACGTCGTCGTACGGCGGCCAGGCCGCGGCGAGGCCCTCGGCCGACTGCTCGTCCTCCGGCACCAGGTCGGGGCGGATGCCGAAATCGAGCAGCGCCGCCGAGGTCTGCTCGCCCACGGCGGCCACCTTGACCCCGGCAAACGCCCGGGCGTCCAGGCCGTACTCCTCGAAGCGCTCCCGGATCGCGCGGACCGCGTTCACCGACGTGAAGGCCACCCACTGGTACCGGCCGGTGACCAGTCCCTTGACCGCGCGCTCCATCTGCTGCGGCGTCCGCGGCGGCTCGACGGCGATCGTCGGCACCTCCTCGGGCACGGCCCCGTACTCGCGCAGGCGCTGCGACACCACGGCGGCCTGCTCCTTGGTCCGGGGCACCAGCACCCGCCAGCCGAACAGCGGCTTGGTCTCGAACCACGACAGCGTGTCCCGGGCCGCCACCGCGTCGCCGACCACGGCCACGGCCGGGCCGGCGGTGTTGGCCAGCGACACGCCGGCCGCCTTGAGGTCCGGGCCGATCCGGCCCAGGGTGGAGGCCACCGTCTGCTGCGCGCTGGTCGCGCCGTCCCAGGTGATGGCGAACGGGGTGGCTTCCGGCCAGCCTGCCGCGATCAGCATCTTGGCCAGCTCGGCCGGGCCCGCATCGGCGCCGAGCACCACCAGCGTGGCCGGGCTGTAGGCCACCCGGCTGACCTCGGCGGCGTGGATGACCCGCAGCTCGGCGCGCCGGTCGCTGACCAGCGGGATGCCCGCGTAGGCCGGGACCGCGGTGGCGGCCGGGACACCCGGCACGATCTCGAACCTGACCCCGGCCTTGGCGCACGCGGCGGCTTCGGCGGCCGCCCCGTTCAGCAGCGGGTCGCCGCCGACCAGCCGGACCGCGAGGTGGCCGTCCTGCGCGGCCTCGATCAGCATCCTGGCCGTGCCCGCGGCGTCGGCGGGCTCAGCCAGGCGGGCCTCCGGGCTCATGTGACGGCGGGCGACGCCCGCCAGATCCGCGGGGGCGACGACCAGGGCCGCCTGGCCGAGCAGCTCGGCCGCCCGCACCGTCAGCAGCCCCTCGTCGCCCGGGCCCGCGCCCGCCAGGGCGACCCACCCGGGTGATTCGTGCCTGACTGAATCTGCACGGACCGAACCTGCACTGGCCGGACCTGCACTGACCGAACCTTCACTTGCGCTCACTGCACATCATTCCCGCTGCTTGTCGGTGCCTGCGGACTGCTGGCCAGATCTGCCGCCCCGCGGCGCAACAGCTCCGCCGCGAGGTCGCGGCCGAGCCGGTAGGCGTCCGGGGCGGGGGCGGTGCCGTGCGCGCGCAGCGCCCGCGTGCCGTCGGGGCTCAGCACGACGGCCCGCATGAGCAGCTGCTCCGTCCCCGCGGCGTAGCCGCCGACCGGCGCGCTGCACCCGGCCCCGAGCCCCTGCAGCAGGCTGCGCTCGGCCACGGCGGCGGCCATGCTCGCCCCGTCGTTCACCGCCGCGAGCAGCCCGGCCAGCTCCGGATCCCCGTCGCGGCATTCCACGGCTAGCGCGCCCTGGCCCGGCGCGGGCAGCATCTCGTCGGGATCGAGGATCTGGGTGATGGCGCCCGCGGAGCCGATCCTGGCCAGCCCGGCGCAGGCCAGCACCACTGCGTCGAGCTCGCCGTCGGTCACCTTCTGCAGCCTGGTGCCGGCGTTCCCGCGGATCGGCACGCAGCGCAGGTCACCGCGCAGTGCGAGCAGCTGCGCCGCCCGGCGCAGCGAGCCGGTCCCGATCCTGGCCCCGGCCGGGAGGTCAGCGAGCTTGATGCCGTCCCGTGCGATCAGCGCGTCCCGCGGGTCGTCCCGCGGCGGCACCGCGGCCAGCACGATGCCTGCCGCGGGGGCCGCCGGCAGGTCCTTCAGCGAGTGCACGGCCAGGTCCACCTCGCCGCCGAGCAGGGCTTCCCGCAGCGCGCCGACGAACACGCCGGTCCCGCCGATCTGGGTGAGCTGGGCCCGGTTCACGTCGCCCAGGGTGGTCACGCCGACGATCTCCACCGGCCGCCCGGTCCGCTCGGTGATCATGTCCGCCACCTGGCGGGACTGCGTGATGGCCATCGGTGACTTGCGGCTGCCGAGCCGCAGCATCCGCTGTGTCACGGTGTGTCCTCCTGCGCTGTGCCATGCTCTGGGGAGTGCTCTGGGGCGGCGCGAGTGACCGCCTCGACCGCGCGCGGGTCCAGGTCGAACAGGACCCGCAGCGCCGCGGCGTACTCCTCGCCCCCCGGCGAGCCCGCGAGTTCTTTGACCCGGACCGTCGGCGCGTGCAATAGCTTGTCTACCACCCGGCGCATGCCCTGAGCTATTTCATCCAGGGCTCGCCCGCTCAGGCCGTCCGCACTGAGCCGGCCGGCCAGCCGGGCCAGCTCGGCGTCGACCACCGTGGCCGCCTTGGCCCGCAGCGCGACGACCGTCGGCGCGACCCGGGCCGCGACGGCGGCCGACCGGTAGGCGGCCAGCTCGGCCTCGCAGATCGCCCGCACCGCCGCCACGTCGTCGGCCCCGGCGGCGGTCTGGTGCTCGGCGAGGCGATCCATGCCGATCAGCACGGCCCCGGGCAGGGCCGCGACCGCCGACTCCACATCGCGCGGCATGGCCAGGTCGAGGAACACCAGCGGGCCCTCGGCGCCGCGGCTCGGGTTCCGGCGGGCCAGCGCGGTCTCGGCCAGCTCACGCGTGATGACATGGCCCACCGCGCCAGTACATGAGACGACGATATCCGCGGCGGCCAGGGCGTCGGCCAGGTCCGTCAGGGCGACCGCCCGGCCGCCGACCCGGTCGGCCAGGCGCTCCGCGTGGCGCCAGGTCCGGTTCGCGACGGCGATGCTCGCGGCGCCGCCGCGGCTGGCCGTCGTGGCCGCGAGCGCGGCCATCGAGCCGGCGCCGACCACGAGCACGTCGCGCCCAGCCAGCTCATCACGGCTGGGTGCCGGCGCGCGGCCGGGCGGGCCGGCCAGGGCCGCGGCGCCCAGCTCGATAGCCAGGCTGACCAGGCTCTGCCCGGCCCGGTCGATGCCGGTCTCGGCGCGGGCCCGCTTGCCGGCCCGCAGCGCGAGCCGGCCGAAGCTCGCCTAGCACCCGGCCGACGGTGCCGTGCTCCTCGGCGAGCTTGAGCGCCGAGCGCACCTGGCCGAGAATCTGCCCCTCGCCGGCCACGACCGAGTCCAGCCCGCAGGCCACGGCCAGCAGATGAGATACCGCCCGCTCGTCATAGTGCACATACAGGTACGGGGTGAGGTCACGGCCGGACACGCCGCAGTGCCGGGCGAGCAGCTCGCAGATGTCCGTCACGCCCGCATGGAACCGGTCCACGTCGGCGTAGACCTCGACCCGGTTGCACGTCGAGACGACGAAGGTCTCGGCCACCGAGTCGGCCAGCGCGATGTCATGGAGCAGCTTGGTCAGCGTGTCGCCGCTCACCGCGGCCTGCTCCAGGATCGCCACCGGTGCGCTCTTGTGGCTGAGCCCGACCACTAGCACGCTCACCGGGTCACCTGCGCTGAGCCGTGAGCTGGGCGGTCACCGGCGGCCTGGGACCGGCCGGGCGTCCCGTTGACCGGCCTGGCGGCCGACCGGCGCTGGGCGTGGAAGGCGAGGATCTGCAGCTCGATCGAGAGATCGACCTTCCGCACGTCCACTCCCTCCGGCACGTTCAGCACGAGCGGCGCGAAATTGAGGATGCTGGTCACGCCCGCCACGACCAGCCGCTCGCAGACCGCCTGCGCGGAGGAAGCCGGGGTGGCGATCACCCCGATCGCCACCCTGTGCGCGGCCACCACGGCTTCGAGCTCGTCGACGTGGCGCACGGTCAGCCTGGCCATCCTGGTGCCCACGATAGCCGGGTCGCTGTCCAGCATGGCCGAGATCGTGAAGCCGCGGGAGACGAACCCGCCGTAGTTGGCCAGGGCCCGGCCGAGGTTCCCGGCGCCCACGATGACCACCGGCCAGTCCTGAGTCAGGCCCAGGGTCCGGGAGACCTGGTAGACAAGGTAGTCGACGTCATAGCCGACGCCCCTGATCCCGTAGGAACCCAGATGGGACAGGTCCTTGCGGAGCTTGGCCGAGTTGACGCCCGCGGCGGCGGCGAGCTCCTCGCTGGCCACGGTGCTGACCCCGCGCTCGGCCAGGCCGTACAGCGCCCTCAGGTACACCGGCAGCCGGGCCACGGTCGCCTCGGGTATCCCGCTGCCAGCTGGGTCGCCGGCCTCCGGCGACGTAACGTTACTGTGCATCGCGGCAGCGCTCCTGGGGTCGAGCTCCGGGTTCGGGCTCCTGGGGGTTTGGGGCTCCCGGGTACTGGCGGGGCATGCAGAGCCTGCGTCAGCCGACGTTCCACCATACGTAGACTTACCGTACGCCTTTGTGCATCGATTCACAAAGTCGCTCGCGGGGGCCGGCGCAGGGCCGCCCGCAGCCTCTCCTCGCTCACCCGCCAGAAATCGATCTGCACGCCGTCCACGAGCGTCACCGGGATCTTCTCCCAGTACTCCCGCATGTCCTGCGCCGAGGCGGTGATGTCCCGTTCCTCCCAGCCGACGCCGAGCTCGGCGGCCACCCGCTCGATGACCGCCCGCGCGTCGTCGCACAGATGACAGCCCGGCCGCCCGAGCAGCGTGATGCGGTGCTGGACCGTCACGTCACGACCCCCTGTGCAGGACCGGGGTTCGCTGCGGCGGCCCGGGCAGCGGGGCGACCTTGGCGTACTTCAGCCTCAGGTCGATGACGTTGGTGGCCAGTACGCACGACCGCCGGCCGGCTGCGAAGCGCATCACGTAGGGCTGGTTCTCGTGGCTGTCGAATGCCGCCCGGTCGCGGTAGACCTCGTAGAAGATCCGCTGCATCGGGGCGTTCGGCACCAGGTGGATGACGTAAACCAGCGTGTCCGGCTCCCTGATCCCGACCTCCTCCGCCAGTTGCTCCGCGAGGCGGTCGAACTCGGCGACGCGATCCTCCAGCAGCGTGAAGATCGTTATCCGGCCGTACGGCCGCGGGGCAGGGCCGGGCGGGCTGAGCAGCCCCGCCGGGCCGGCTGGCCCGCGATGACCGTCGGCCGGGTACTGGCCCGGGCCGTGATCCGGTTCGTACCCCCCCACGAGCTGGGCCGCCGGCTCATAGGCGCCACGGCGCCCGCGGCCGCTTCCGGGCCGATCCGGCCACGCCGCCAGCCTGCTCGCGCCGGCCCAGGCCAGCCCGGCCGCCGCCAGGCTGAGCAGTGGGTAGACCGAACGGCCGGGCAGCGGGAAGCGCATGGCCACGATCGCCGCCACGGCCAGGGCCGCCGCGGCGGTCCCGGGCACCGCGCCGCGCCGCTGCTGGTCGTTCCTGGCCTGCGCCGCGGTCAGGCCGAGGCTCGCCAGGGCGAGGATGACCGCTACGCCCTGGACGGCGTCCAGGGCGTAGCGCGAGGGGGCCTGGTAGTGCGAGCCTGCCAGGGGCCAGTCCTGGCCGAACGGCGCGGGGGCCAGCAGGTCAGTAGCCAGGATGACGCTTCCGACGACCGTCAGTGCGCCGCAGGCCAGGCGGGCCCCGAACCTGGCCGCGTCGCCGGGCCAGGTCAGCTCGGCTAGGCCCCAGGCCAGCCACAGCGGCGCGAGCAGCAGGCCGGACAACTGGACGGCCCGGAACGTGGCCGGCCCGAACCCGCTGGCGAAGCCGATGCTCTGGGCGGTCAGCGCCACGGTCAGGGCCAGGGCCGCGGCGGCCCACACCATGCTGCCGATCCTCGGCTGGCGGACCGCCCGCCCGGCGAGCAGGCCGGTGACCACGGCCGCGACCAGTACGCCCGCGAACCCGATGAGGGCCGGGACTGACATCAGCAGGGCTGGGCCGGGCGGCCTGGCCGTGCCGTGATCATGACCGTGCTCCGGCTACTTCTTGTTGCGGCGCTGGATACGCGTCTTCTTCAGCAGCTTGCGGTGCTTCTTCTTCGCCATGCGCTTGCGGCGCTTCTTGATCACCGAACCCATAGGGACCACCCTTCACGGCATCGCAGATGACGGGCAGCCAACACGCACGCCCGGCCGGGGCGGCTGGACACCTACCCGAGGTTAGAGGTTACCCCCGACGCGGCGTGCCGGTGGCGCCGATTACGGCCCAGGTCGCTGTCCGGCCGGCCCGCAGACCCCGCGGCGCGCGGACTCAGCGCTCAGGCCCCCAGGTCGCGTTGGTGCTACCCCGTGCCCGAGCACTTCAGCTGGTGCCGACGAAGGCAGTCCTCAGGTACTGATTGACCGCCTGCTCGGGCACCCGGAACGAACGTCCGACGCGGATCGCTTCCAGTTCGCCGGAGTGCACCAAGCGATACACCGTCATCTTCGACACTCGCATGATCAAAGCCACTTCGGCTACCGTGAGAAATCTAACGTCGCTAAGGGGGGTTTCGCCTGCCATCCGGATGCCTCTTCCGCACGAAGCCGAGCACTTGACGGGATTCAGCGCACCAGTCACGTCCGTCTCCAGAGTAAGTCTCGTGCGAAAAAGAGCAACCCCGCACAAAGCCTCATTGTTGTTACTCTTTGGCCGCCATCCCAGGACCGGGCGGCGTCATCGTGGCTGACCTGCCCCGACGCGTGCAAGCGCCGGGCCGGCAATCACCGGGATCCGCGGCCGCTACGGCATTGACCGAAAAAGCTGCGGCGGGCCGGGCACCCGGCCCATTTACCGGCATCGTCACATCGGCGGGTGCAGACCGTGCCAGGGAAAAGCGGCGCGACATGTGTTGATGATCGAGGCATCAAGCTGGTCGCCGGGATCGAGCCCCGCGGCCACCGGAATATAGTCCGCGGGCTGCCCGTCAGTCATCACCGTAGGGGCGTCTTGGCCGGTCCGGTCGGCGGCCAGGTCACGCCAGCTGGCCGGCACGGCCCGGGCCGGGTCCACCGGGTCGCCGGCCGCTATCGCCAGCAGGTGGGTCCACGATCTCGGCACGACCTGGACCAGCTCATATCCGCCGCCACCGGTGAGCAGCCATCGGCCGCCGCAGACCTCGTGCGCCAGCTCGTGCACCATGAGCGCGGCGCGGCGCTGCCCGTCGATGCTCAGCGCGAGGTGGGCCAGCGGGTCGAGCCGATGACTGTCGCAGCCATGCTGGCTGACCAGGAGCTCCGGCCGGAATGCACGCAGCAGCGGCGGAACGACCGCATCGAAGGCCCGCAGCCAGCCCGCATCCCCGGTGAAGGCCGGGAGGGGCATGTTGACCGCGTACCCCCGGCCGTCTCCGCTGCCGATCTCCGACGCCAGCCCGGTGCCCGGGAACAAGGTGGCGGGATGCTCGTGCAGGCTGATGGTCAGGACCCGCGGATCCTGGTAAAAGGCCGCCTGCACGCCGTCCCCGTGATGTACGTCGAGATCCACGTACGCGACCCGCTGGGCGCCCGCATCCAGCAGCGCGCTGATCGCGATGGCGGGGTCGTTGTAGACGCAGAAGCCGCTGGCCGACCGGCGCATGGCGTGGTGCAGGCCGCCGGCGATGCTGGCGCCGTGCAGCGCGTCACCGTGCCACACCGCGCGGGCCGCCGCGAGCGTCGCGCCCGCGACCAGGGCCGAGGCCTCGTGCATACCGGCGAACACCGGATTGTCCGGGGTGCCCAGCCCGAAGGAGAGGTTACCCAGTCCGTCGCGACCGGCCTGACGTACCGCGTCGATATAGGCCGGGTCGTGCACCAGCTCGAGCTCATCCGGCCCGGCCGGCGCCGGGTCCAGCAGCGACACCGAGGGCTGCGCGAGCACGCCGAGCTCGCGCGACAGCGCCATGGTCAGCTCGACCCGGACGGGAGCCAGCGGATGGCCGGGCCCGAAGTCATACTCGGTCAGGTGGTCATTCCAGGCCATTATGAGCGGCCCCGGCATTACCCGCTCCCGTCGGCCGCGGGGCCCGGATCGGCGCCGAGCTCCCGGCCGCGGTCGCGGGCCGCCTCGATGGCGGCCAGGAACGCGGCCCGCACCCCGTGCCGCTCGAGCTCGGCGATCGCGGAGATCGTGGTGCCGCCCGGTGAGGTGACGGCCTCGCGCAGGATCACCGGATGCTCGCCCGACTCCCGCAGCATGGTGGCCGCCCCGTAGACCGTCTGGGTCACCATTTCCAGCGCGGCGCCGCGCGCCATGCCGAGCAGGATGGCGGCGTCCACCATCGACTCGACCAGGTAGTAGATGTAGGCGGGGCCACTGCCGGACAGCGCGGTGGCCGCGTCCTGCTGGGATTCGGGAATGCGCAGGACCTTGCCCACCGGGCGGAGCAGTTCCTCGGCCCGGCGCAGGTGCTCTTCGCCGGCGTAGGACCCGGCCGAGACCACGCTCATCGCCTCGTCGACCAGGACGGGCGTGTTGGACATGACCCGGACGACCGGCACCTCGCCGGCGAGCCGCCGCTCGATGAACGCCGTGGTGATCCCGGCCGCCACCGAGACCACCAGCCGGCCCGGCGCCACGGCGGGCGCGATCTCGGCCAGCAGCTTGCCCATGTCCTGCGGCTTGACCGCCAGGACCAGGGTGTCGGCCAGCTTCGCGGCCGATGCGGCGTCGGTGACTTCGATCCCGTACCGGGCATGGAGCTCGGCGCCGCGGTCCTCGCGGCGGACCGCGGCGACCACCGCCGACGGCGAACGGCCGGCGCGCAGCAGCCCGGACAGCAGCGCCTCGCCCATCTTCCCGGTGCCGAGGATCGCGATCACCGGGAGCGCCCCGGCAGCGAGCGCAAGAAGAATGACAGGTTGGCCGGGCGTTCGGCCAGCCTGCGGATCAGGTAGCCGTACCAGTCCCTCCCATATGGGACGTACACCCGCATCCGCGCCCCCGTGCTGGCCAGCCGCCGCTGCTCGGCCGGGCGGATCCCGTACAGCATCTGGTACTCGAAGCTGCTCGAAGCGCGCCCGGTCAGCAGCGCCAGCGAGGTGGCAATCTCGATCAGCCGGGGATCGTGGGTGGCCACCATCGGGTAGCCCGGTCCATTCAGCAGCACCCGCAGGCAGCGCGCATAGGAAAGGTCGACCTCGCGACGAGCAGTGAAGGCGACGCTCTCGGGCTCGCTGTAGGCCCCCTTGCACAGCCTGACCCGCACACCGTGGCCGGCCAGCACCCGGCAGTCCTCCTCGGCGCGCCGCAGGCACGCCTGCACGACACAGCCGAGATCGGGATGCTCGGCCCGCAGTTTCGCGGCGATCTGCAGCGTCGGCTCGACGGCCGCGTGCTCCTCGGCGTCGAGCGTCACCGTCGTGCCCGCCTCGGCCGCGGCCGCGCAGATCCGCGCGATGTTGCCCGCCGCAGTGCCGGCGCCCAGGAACAGCCCGACGGCGGTCGCCTTGACCGAGACCTCGGCCCCGCCGCCCTGCGTGAGCCCTTCGGCCCCGAGCTGGCCGAGCAGCTGGACGTACTCGTCGGTCACCGCCGTGGCCTGTGCCTGGTCCCTGGTGTCCTCGCCCAGGTAGTCCAGGCTGACCAGCAGGCCCGCGCCGCGCAGCGCCCGGGCCACCCGCACCGCGTCCGGCGCGGTGTCCCCGGCCACGTAGGAATCGACGATGCCGCGCGTGGCGGGTGTGGTGGTGACGAGCTGGCGAAGCCGGGCACTGGCTGAGGCCGCGAGCAGCATCCTGCGCAGCACAGGCTGAACCCCTTTCTGGAGGTCCGGTGGAAAGACCTCAGACTATCTGCCGTCGGCGCAGCGTGACCTGGACATTCGCGCCAGCGTCCGGCGGCACGATAACCTCCTGAGCCGCCGCGACGCCGCCGGCCAGCAGCGGCGCGTCGACCGGCACGGTGCGCTTGACCAGGGCCAGGCCGATCGGGCCGAGCTCGTAGTGCCGCGCCGCCGATCCGGTGAAGCCCACGGCGGTGCGGCCTGCCTCCGGGCCGCCTGCCTCGGTGCCGCCTATCTCAGGGCCGCGGAGCTCGACTGGGTCACCGTGCGCGGGCAGCCGGTCCACGCTGCCGTCCAGGTGCAGGAAGACCAGCCGCCGCGGCGGATGGCCGAGGTTATGCACGCGGGCCACCGTCTCCTGCCCGCGGTAGCAGCCCTTGTCCAGGTGCACCGCGGTGTCGATCCAGCCGACCTCGTGCGGGATGGTCCGGTGATCGGTGTCCAGTCCGAACCGGGGCACCCGCGCGGCGATCCGCAAGGCCTCGAACGCCCACATCCCGGCCAGGGCGGCTCCGCGCCCGACCAGCTCGGCGGCCGCGTCGCCCAGCATGTCCCGCGCCACGATCAGGTCCATGGCGCCGAACGGGCCCGCGTTCACCCGGGCCCGGACCCCGCCGAGCTCCGCGGCGAGATCCACGGCTGCCGGGCCGCCCGCGGTGAGCACGGCGTAGTCCCCGGTCACGTCGGCGACCTCGACGCGCAGCATGAACCGCATGGATTCCAGGAACGCCAGGAGGGCCGCCGCGGCCCCCGGCTCCACGTGCACCCACACCGAGGTCCCGTCGTCGGTCAGGGTGAGGTGGTGCTCCACGTGCCCAGTCGGGCTGAGGATCAGGGCCTGGGCGCTCTGCCCGGCCGCCAGCGTCTCCAGGTGCTGAGAGGTCAGGCTGTGCAGCCAGCTCAGCCGGTCCGGACCGGAGATCGTCAGCACGCCGCGGTTGGACCGGTCCACCAGCGCGGCCGAGCCGTCCAGCGCCCGCTGCTCTCGCGTCGGGTCACCGTAGTGAGCGGCCACGCCCTCGTCCGGCCAGCCGGCCTCCACCGCCCCCGGCCGGGCCAGCAGCGGGCTGCGCGGGCCGCTCATGACGCCGCCGCCCGGCAGTCCCGGCAGCGGCCGAAGACGGTGAGATGGCCGACGTCGGTCTCGAAGCCGTGCCGTTCGTCCAGCGCTGTGATCAGCGGCCGGATCGCGTCCGGGCCGATCTCGCTTACCCGGCCGCACTGCCGGCAGACCAGGTGGACGTGGTCGGCGTCGCTGGCCAGGTGGTAGGTGGGCGCCCCGTGCCCGAGATGGGTGTGGGTGACCATGCCGATCTGCTCGAGCAGCTCGAGGGTCCGGTAGATGGTGGAGATGTTGACGCCGCGTGCCGTCTGCTGCACCTGGGCGCCGATCTCCTCCGGGGTGGCGTGGTCAAGCCGGGCCACGGCCTCGAGCACCAGCTGGCGCTGCGGCGTTACCCGGTAGCCGCGCGCGCGAAGCTGCTCGTCCCAATCGTCCGCGGGCTCGCGCACGGGCAGGTCCGGCGACGTCGCCTCGGCGTTCATAACCCCATAGTAGTTCGGCCGGTGTGATCGTCCGCACGGTGAAATGACTTGCCCGGCGGGCCGCTTGGCGGCTAACGTGCCAGATAAGCGGGAAAGGAGGTGGTCCGAAAGTATGCATAGACATTGGACTCGCGAGGTGGCTGTCAGCTAGCCGCTTCCCGCCGGCACGACGTCCAGCGGGCGGCGGTCGGCTAAAACCTGGCAGACATCGGATCCCCGGGCTGGCCGACCTTGTCCAGTCGGCCCCTGCAGCGCACCACCGAGGTGCGGCGCAGGAGTCGCCCGGGGATTTTTAATTTGCCTGTGCTCCGCTATCTTCCTCTGCTCCGCTATCTTCCTGTTCTCCGCTATCTTCCGCTGCTCCGCGGCTGACCCGCTTGAGCTGGGCTGATAGATGCGGCTGGAGCGGCTGGCCCATCGCCGCCATGTCATAGGCGTACGCGAGGTCGCCGGCGGCCAGACCGTAGAGCCGGTGCCCGGCCGTCACCTCCTTGGCCGTGGCCGTGCGGGCGACCAGGTCAGTGGCCATCTCGATGCGACTCCCGGTGACCTCGCCCAGATAGATCTCGACGATTCCGGTAGGGTGCGCGAGCATCACCTCGACCTGGTGATCGGGCCGGGGCCGCCAGTAGCCGGATTCGGTGGCCAGCGGGGCGCCGATCCGCCCTTCTTCGTCGAGCTGCCACGTCCGGCTGAGGTAGCTCAGGAACGGCTTGCCGTTATGGCTGAACTCGATCTCCTGCCCGAACCTGAACGACTCGATGGTCGGGTATCCGCCGATACCGGCGCCTTCCCATCGCCCCAGCAGGAACGCCATCGCCGCGAGGTCAGGATGGATCGCCACGGCGACCTCCGGTCAGGTACACCCGCCCGGCCACATAGGCGCAGGCGGCCGCGATGGCGCCGAAGCCGCAGATCAGGATCACGGCGCTCAACATTCCATGCATAAGCCGCAAGTCTAGGGCGGGCCTCCTCGCGCCTGGCCCGCGCCGCGCCGCATCGGTGCGCCTGCTGGCCCCGGCCGGGGCTAGAGTTGCGCCATGGCGGAGCGCTCACTCGTCATCAAGGTCACGGCCGGCCAGGATGATCCGGAACGCTGCAACCAGGCCTTCACCGTGGCCGCGACCGCCGCCGCCAGCGGGGTGCGGGTGTCGCTGTGGCTCACCGGGGAGTCCGCCTGGTTCGGGCTGCCCGGCCGCGCGCAGGACTTCTCGCTCCCGCATGCCGCGCCGCTGGCCGACCTGCTGGCCGGGGTACTGGCCGGCGGCACCGTCACGGTGTGCACCCAGTGCGCCGCACGCCGGGATATCACCCCCGGCGACGTCATCCCGGGCATCCGGATCTCGGGGGCCGCCACGTTCATCGCTGAGATCATGACCGATGGCGCGCAGGCCCTGGTCTACTAGCTGGGTCTACTAGCTGGGTCTGCTAACTGCTCGCGTGGGCGGCGGTCAGGCGCTCGCCGCGCAGGGCGGCCACCAGCTCCTCCTGCCGGGGATCGATCGGCGGCAGTGACCCGGCCACCCACCCGAGCAGCAGGTCGGCCAGGCCCGGGTTGCGGACCAGCGCGGGGCCGTGCAGATAAGTGCCGACCACCCGGCCGCAGTAGGCGCCCTCGGTGCCGTCCCCGTTGCCGGTGCCGGTGATCACGGTGGCGAGCGGCTTGGCCGCCGGGCCGCGCCAGGTGACGCCCTGATGGTTCTCGAAGCCGGTGAGCCGCTGCGCGCCTAGCGCGGGATCAACGTCGGCGATGATCTCGCCGACGCCGCGCCGCTCGCCGCGACCGCTGCGGATGTCGAGCAGACCCAGCCCCGGGACCGGCTCGCCTTCCGCGCCGCCGAACTCCGCGCCGACGATCTGGTACCCGGCGCAGACGGCGAAGACGGCCGCACCCCGGCTGACGGCCGCGGACAGCCCGCCGCTGGCCCGGAGCCGGCGGGCGGCCAGTACCTGCGGCAGGTCCTCGCCCCCGCCCATGAGGTAGATGTCCCCGTCGACGGGAACCGGCTGGTCGGAGTTGACCTCGGCTATCTCGACCGGGATACCGCGGAGCCGGGCCCGGCGGGCCAGCACGAGCAGGTTCCCGCGGTCACCGTAGGTGCTGAGCAGGTCCGGGTAGATCCATATCAGCCGGACGGCCGACGGTCCCCGGGACCGGTCGCCGAGATCGAGACCTTGCTCCATCGCTCCTCCTGCTCCGCGGCTCAGTCCGTGCGCCCGAGCAGCGTGCGGATCTGCTGGAACGCCGTGTAGTTCGCGATCACGTCCATGGACGGGCTGCGGGCCTGCTCGACCGCCTCGTCGACGGTCCCGACCACGCGGAATGCGACTTCGTCGGCTTCCAGCCGGACAGCCAGGTCGGTGCGGCGCTCGCCGGTCACGAACACCGGCCGGCCGCGCAGGCGGCGGTAGTCGACGTCCCACAGCCATGAGGTGTCACGTCCGTCTGGCACCTGGGCGTTCACGGCCAGCGTGACCGGCACCGGGGCCGGGGCCAGGATGTCGAGCGCCTCCAGCCATCCGGCCGGGTTCTTGGCTAGCAGCAGCCGCAGGTCACAGCCGTGGCGCTGGACATGGGTGTACCGGCCCGCGACGGACCGCACCTGGCCAACAGCGGTCAGCGCCGGTGTGACACCGACGCCGAAGACGTCCGCCACCGCGAGCGCGATCACGGCGTTCGACCTGTTAGCCCGTCCGGGCAGCACCAGGTCCAGCGGGCGGGACTGGCCGGCCGGGTCGATCACCTCATCGCCCGCGAGGACCCAGCTCACCCGAGGCCGGCGGTTGGGGCATTCGCCGCAGTGCCAGTCGTCGCCGTCACGCCGCAGGTGGGACCCGCAGTTCGGGCAGCACCAGGAGTCATCGTGCCAGCGCTGCCCGGCGGCCACCCAGGTCACGTTGCCGGCCTGCCCGGCGGCCCAGGCCACCAGGGGATCGTCGGCGTTGGCGATGACCTGGCAGCCGGCCGTCGCCAGCGCCGTCCGCCAGCGCCGGGCCAGCATCCAGATCTCCGCCGCGCGGTCCATCTGGTCCCGGCTCAGGTTCAGCAATGTCACCACCCGCGCGCGGGTCGCCTCGAGCATGGCCGGCATGTACTTCTCGTCGACTTCCAGCACGGCCATGGTGGCCTCCGGGGCCCGGGCGAGCGCGGCCACCAGGCCCGCCTCCATGTTGGCGCCGAAGGCGTTGGACGCGACCTGCTGGCCGAGCGTGCCGAGCGCCGCGGTGATCAGCCGCGTGGTGGTGGTCTTTCCGTTGGTCCCGGTCACCAGGACGACCTGCCGCCCGCGGGCGAGCAGCGAGAGCAGATCGGGCTTCAGGCGCAGCCCGATGACCCCGCCGATGACCGAGCCGTCGCCGCGCCCGGCCAGCCTGGAGGCGCGTCCGGCCGCGCCGCCCACCGTGGTGGCCAGCCGCGCGCGGAGAGGAAGACCGGGCCGACCGCCCGGCGGGCTGCTTGCGCTCATAACGGCCTGATGCTATCCGGTCGCGGTGGCGGGAAGGTTCATGTCCCAGGCGGGCCGGGCGATCCGGTCGGGCCAGGACAAGACGACTTCGAGCCAGCCCGGTTCCGGCTCGGTGGCTCCGGCGCCCATCTGCTGCGCCGCATGGCGCAGGCGAGCGGGCGGGGCCAGGCCCAGGAGCGCCGTGGCCAGGTCGGCGTCCAGGCGCGCACGCCCGCCCTCGCCGTGCAGCGCGAGGCGGGCCAACCGCCGGTTCGGGGCCGAGCTCATGGACGACGGGTGCCGGCGCAGCCCGCTGAGCCGGTCCCGGACCCGGATGCCGGGCCAGTCGGGCAGGCCGGCCAGGCCGAAGTCCAGTGGCGGCGCGATGTCGTCCAGGCCGATCCCGGCGCGGCCCAGCGCGTTCAGCCGCTCGGCCTCATGCAGCCAGCGCAGCGGGGGGATGACCCAGACCGGCCCGGCCCGGAAGGGCACGGCCTCGGTCCCGTCCAGCATGCTGGACGCCACTCGGGCGGCGACCGACATCAGGCGTCCCGGGTGGTAGTACCGCCGCAGCGCTGGCGCGCGAGCTGTGATCGCGGCGTCAAGGACGGTGGCCAGGACGCACTCGCGGCGGCGCGGGCTGAGCGCCCGCCACCCCGGGATCACCCCGGCGGGCACGCGCGGCAGCGGGCGGCCGGCCAGGAACGCGAGGACCAGCGTGACGGCCCAGAGCCTGAGCCAGGCGCGTTCGTCGTCGCGTGCGAGCAGGCTGGCCGCGTGCAGTTCGTAGCCGCTGCACGGCCGATCCCCCTGGCAGCGGGCACCGCAGGCCGCGGATCTGCGCCCGAGCAGGACCTGGGCGGGCGACCCGCCCGGCCGGCCGGTTCCCGGTGCCGTACTGGGAACCGGCGCCGCGGCCCGGGCCGGCCCGGCGGGGTCGGCAGGCTCGGCCTCCTGGGTGTCGATGACATCACCGCCGTGCGCCCGTATCTCCCGCGCCGCAGCGGCGAACCAGCCGGCCACCGCCGGGCAGCAGACGGCCGGCGCCACCACGATGGCGATACGCGGACTGCACCGCCGCTGCACGCGCAGCCGCTCGGCCACCCGGGCCAGCACGATGCCGGCCAGGAAGGATGCGCCCTCGTCTCCGGCCAGGCCGTCGCCGGCCAGCACGACGTTCCCCCGCAGCAGCGTCGCGAGGTCGGCCGGATGCCCGCCCTCGAGGAAACGCCCGGCCGGGCCCGTCCACATCGGTTCCAGTCTGGCGTGCACGAACCCGCGGATCGCGGCGCGCGCGCTCACGTCGCAGCCGAGGTCCCCGGCCGTGGCCAGGACTGCGTGCCGTAGCTGGGCGAAGGCCGGAACCGCGGGCGGTGCGGAGGCACCGGGCGACGCGGCGCCGGTTACCGCGTCCCAACCGCAGTCCGCATAGGCCCGCAGGAGTCCGGCCCTGATAATCTCCGCGGCAGGGCTGGCCAGCCCGAAGACCGCCTCGATCAGCTCGGCCAGGCGCCTGGCATGGGCCTGGACGGCGAACCCGGGCTCCGGTTCGAACGGGTTGACCATCACCGGCGGCACCTGCGGATCCGCGAGGCCGATCACGGCGGCGTCGCACCCGTCCGCCCAGCTGCGGGCCCGGCCCGCGCACCCGGGCATGTCGATCGCGAGCCACGGCCGCCCGGCCGCGGTGAGCTCGCCCAGCACCGCGCCCAGCTCCCGGCTTCCCCTTATGTTCACCCTGAGTAAATATCAGGTTACGTTGCGTGCACGCTACCGTTGTCGACATCGCTCGCCCGCCGGTGCGGGTCTGGGCCGGTCCGCGACCTCGCCGGTCAGGAACGGCGCCTGCGCCAGTCGAGGCGCGGTGGCGGCGGCCCCAGGTTGGGCGGCGGCCGCCCGGCACCAGAGCGCCAGCCAGCCGCCGGGGCGGCCGCGATCCCGGGTTTTTCGGGTTCCGGGACCGGCCGCGGCGGCGGGGCCGCTGGCCCGCTCCGGAACTCCTCCAGCGCCAGCCAGGTGGCGGCGCGCAGGCCGCCGATGCCCGGATTGGCGTCGGCCAGGACCACCCGCCTGCCGCCGGGACCCGCGTAGGTGATGATCATCGCGCTGGCCGGCAGCTGCTGCAGCTCGTGCTGTTCGACCAGGAACTCACGGGAGCGCTGCAGGCCGACGGCCAGCGACTCGCTGTCGCCGGTGGCCCTGGATGTCGTCTGGCCCCAGGCGGTGCTGGTGTTGATCCCGGTGCTGGCCGATTCGCTGTCCGTGGTGCTGCGCGAATCGCTGGTCTGCGTGCTGCGCGAGGAGCTCGCGGCCAAGGGCATCACGCCGTGGCCGGTCCGGCTGCGGCCGGTGCCGCGGCTGGTGCCCTCGCTGACCGACCAGGATGCGGCCAGCGAGCTGACCGAGCCGGTGGTGCTCGTATAGCTGCCCGCCGTGGTGTCGGTGACCGACAGCCCGATCGTCTCGGTGAGCTGGGACAGGACGAAGCGGTGCTCGGTGCCCAGCTGCTCGCTGGCCGCCTTGGCATCCTCGGCGTTGCCGAGCCGCATGAAGGCCACGGCGGCGTTCCCGCGCCCGAGCCGCTGCCTGACGTGCGGCGGGACGGAGCGATAGGCCAGGACCAGCCCTATCCCGGTGCTCTCGCACGCGTCAGCGAGCCGGTCGAGCGTATCGCCGCGCAGCCGGTCCGCGCCGAGCACGAACAGCGTGTGCTGCCATGGCCGTCTCGGCCGCGCCCCGCGCAGTGTGTGGGTCAGCGCGACGGCCAGGTAGGCGGCCAGCACCTTGCCCTCGACCGAACCGGCACGGTGGCTGACGGCGAGCACGCGAAGCGGGCTGCGCGGCAGCGGTGCCACGGCCGTGCCCGCGGCGGCCAGCGTGCGCAGCTGTGACTCCAGGACCCAGGCTCGCTCGACGACAACGCGATCGGCTGCCCCGCGGCCGAACATCGTGGTGAGCCGGTCCACCTGCTCGACGCTGACCAGTCCCGCGGCTATGTCCTCGCGCGGGTCGCCGGCCTGGGCCAGGGCCCGCAGCGCCGCGGCCACGCCCGCCACCGTCGCCGTGCCGCCAAGCACGCCAATGACCCGCTCGAGGATGGCGTTGTCGAACGCGAGGTCGCGCGTTGAGCTCTGTTCCTCGGCCGCGCTGGCCACCAGGGACAGCACGTCGGCCATCCCCCGGCCGTCCAGCCCGGTACCGAGGCCGAGCCGGGGCAGGTCATCGGGCAGCACCCACACGAGGGGGTCGATGCCGGAGGCCTGGGCGACGGCGATCAGGTCCAGGGCGACCGAACCCTCGGTCAGGTCGAGCACAGTGACCTCGGCACCGGCCGCCAGCCGGTGCCCGGCGGCCGTGGCGAGCATCGCGGACCAGCCGGACAGCGTGCCGCCAGCCACGTCGACCCGGGTGATGCCGTCGGGCACGCTGACGCCGTACCACCGTTTCTGCTGCTCGTGGGCGGCGCGCAGCGCCTGCCACTCCCGGACCTGGGTGGCATGCCCGGCCTGCCAGACGGACAGTTCGCTCTCCTGGGCGGCGCGGATCTTCCCGACCCGGCCCCGCTCGTCGGCCATCCGTGACCGCAGCGCCCGCTCGCCCTGCCAGACCCCGTAGCCGCAGACGGCCGCGACCAATACGCACACGATCACGGCCAGCCCGGCGGCCAGGATAGGCAGCCAGCCCGCCGCGCCCGCCACGACGGCCAGGGCGCCGATGGCCGCAGCGACGAGGAACGCCGCCTTCAGCGGCCGGTTGAGCAGGTTCTCCTCGCGGCGCTGCGCGGCGGCCCAGGCGGGGCTGAGTCGTTCATGCTCCGGTGGGGTGGGCCTGCGCGGCGGCGGTCCCGGATCAGGGTGCGGAGTCGCGTACTGGTACCCAACCAAAAGTCGGTCTAGTATGTCGGGCATGCCATCCAAGACCATCTCCGTTCTAGGCGCAGCACGCCTCTCGAAGGAGGCTGACGAGTCCACCTCCATCGAGCGCCAGGGCAGCGGTATCCACGGCTGGGCACAGCTGCGTAGTACTAGAACGGGAGACAACTACGAAGTAGTTCACGTCAGCGAGGATTCCGACGTGTCCGGGGCAGTAAGCCCGTTCGACCGTGCAGGGCTCGGTCCATACCTGCGCGAACCGCTGCTCAGCACATGGACAGTCCTGGCGGTGTTCCGCCTCGACAGGCTGACACGCTCAATCGCTGACTTTGAGGCTATTTGGAAGTTCCTAGAAGGCAACGGCAAGACGCTTGTCAGCGTTGCGGAGCAAATCGACTTCGGCAGTACCGCCGGTAGGTTGATGGCGCGGCAGCTTGTCATTTTCGCAGAGTATGAACGGGAAATGATTAGGGCTCGTATTAAGAACGCTTACGATGCTGCACGCGCGAACGGCAAGTATCCCGGATTGCAATTCCCGTTCGGCTATGTTCCCGTGAAGCTTCCCGGTAAAGGGTGGGGTCTTGAGCCACACCCGATTTACGGGGCGATCGTTGATCAAGCAGCCGATCGGCTGCTTGCTGGCGAATCGCTTAGCGCTATATGCCGCTGGCTTGACGCCGAAGGAATCTCTACACCACGAAACGCCGTTCGTGAGCACAAAGGCAAGAAAGCCATGCAGGAGAATGCACGCTGGAACCAGACAAGTCTTGCGGCAATGCTCAGGTCGCCTGCTGTCATCGGTGAGGTGACCGTCAACGATCGTAGCGTCCACAGGTCAAAGACCTTGCGTGATGATTCGGGTATGGCAGTCAAGCGGGCTGAACCGCTGATCCGCCGTGAGAAGTGGGAGCAGGTTAAGGAAATCCTCGCTCAGAACGCCGCTAGGCAAGGTCCGATGGTGTACCGTGCGCCACTGCTGCGCATCGCACACTGCGCCAAATGCAATGGGGTACTGAACACCACTACAGCGACGTATAACGGCAAGCAGTACCGTTACTACCGTTGCTCGAACGAGAGACTTAAGCGAGGCTGCGACGCGAGACGCATACCCGCCGATCGACTCGAAGCAGAAACAGAGCGGCTTCTGCTCGAAAAGATTGGAAGTGAATTCATACCTCAGGAAATCAAAATAGCGGCTGTTGACTACTCGACACAGATGCATGAGGTAGCTGAAGCTATCGGTGAACTCACGACCAAGATTTCCCTTGCTCATGCAGTTGGGCAGGATTGCTCGAAGCTAGAAGAACAGCGACGCATTCACGAGCAGAACCTAACATCGCTAGCGGACAAGCAGAAGCATAACACACGGCCAGCCGTGACACGGCAAATCAAGAGTAGCGAGACATGGGCTCAGCGCTGGCCAAAGCTGGCCTGGAACGGCCGCAACGATCTTATGAGAGAGCACGGCGTTAAGGTCCGGGCTAGCAGACAGCCTGACGGGAAACTGTACGTCGTCTTCGAGATCAACGAATATGGGCTTATAGCGACTACCACAACCGGTAACCCTCCTGGACCTACGCTGCTTGAGCAGGCGAAGGCTAAGAGGCTAGATGTACTGGTCGATGCTGAAGCAGCAGCAGACGATTGGGACTCCTAGCCTAGGTAGCCCTATTACGCTGTAGGTGCTTGCCTGAGAGACGTTGAATCCCCGGAGTCGTCTCGGGGGTTCTCATGCGTTCTACGGCATGCTGCTTCAGCGGGAACAGGCTATGCGCCTAACAGCTGGCGTTGCCCTGTCTGCCTCAGAACGACGGAACACCGTCATTCAGGATCGTCCCAATGACTTTAAATGGTACCGGGGAAAATGGCTGAAGTTGAACATTCCAGGCTCCGGTTCCCCAAATTCCGGCCGTGTAGAAATCTACCGGCAGATATGTATCCTTATACGGGCTGTCATCTTCACGAGCGAGTTCGGTTATAGACCCTGAGCCGGGCGTCTCCATTAGCTGGAGACATTCTTCCGCTTGAGCATAGGTAGGCATCTCAACCCAAATGAAGTCGACAAGCATCGCTCCCTCGCTACCTTTCTTCTGCACTACGACGTATGCCCGCGCTAGCCACTTACAGTGGTTAGACCGGAAGAACTCCTGCATCTCCCCATAAGAATTCGCAACACAATTATTGTCAATTGCAAGGTGCAGGTCTTTGTAGCGGTACCCGCTCCTCAAAATTCTCCCAGCTGCCCTCTCATAGCTTGCTTGCACATCATCAGATGACAGCGTGACGCTGACCTTCCCCTCGTCCGGCTTGTCGGCACTTTCCGCGGCCGAACTTCCAGAACTGGAAATTGCAAGACTCGCTATAGTAACCGAAACCACGACATTACGGGTACGCCTAGGGTTTCCCCTTAAATGCCTTCTAACCGGCGTCCCATCGCTCCTTGTATAGCGGCGTACTGGAGGCAACGCGTACCTTCAATCTCCCCGGTTCACCAGGTCATCGGCTCCTAAGCCATAACGAACACAAGAGTCCCTAAGACCGATACTGACGGCTTGCGAGGAAAGATCAATAGCACAAGAGAAATTACAATGACGTAACCCAGTATCGAAACCATATAATCGTGGCAAATCATGATAAAGGGGACGAGCGTTCAGAAAACTAGAATGAGAAAACCCCCGCGCCTGGCGAAGAGCACCAGGCGCGGGGGTTCGTCTTTGTTAACTGTACTTGTCTAGGAAGTACTGCGGCTTGACCGTAATTGCCGCTCGTAAGTCGTTTGATCGCATATCGAAACGCCTGTAAAGCAAGTAGTCGACGGCCATGTAATCAGCATAACGCTCATTCAGCCGCATAAGACCAGCGTCCCGGACCTTACGGTAAACCATAGCATGCGGACCCAGATCATCGAAAACCGGCCCGCCAGTAGTACTAGCAGACAGATTAGGAATGTTGTTATCAATAACAACACCGAAGCCCGAAAAGCTGCGCCACGCTCGAACCACTAGAATAGTTCGGGTCACGCACGTTATCAGCATTAAACCCGTTCATGAAGTTCAGCAGCGCACGGCCAGTTGCCCGTCAACGATGCTGCGGGTATTCCACGCCTGAGTAGCGTTGAAATACCACTTGCTAGCCGGGTAATAGGCAGGGTCAACACCCTGAACCATCTTAAGCAGAGTTGCAGGCGCAAGAAGGTTAGCCACCAGTTCCGTAGTAAACGGACTCAAATAGTTACCGAAGATGGCTACATCGGTAGCAGTGCCAAGCCCGTAATAGTCAGAACCAGAACCAACAGCACCCTTAGCGTTAAGAGCAGTGATAATCCCGAGAGGCTGACCAGAACCAGTACCCGAAATAGCAGCAGAAGCGATAGTACAACCAACCGCTGTCCTGAACCAGCTGAACCGAAGCCAAGGTCGGACCAGCATACACAGTCCAGGCGTTCAGCATCCCCGCCCGAAATTGTAGCTGTCAACTACGCTCAGCTGCGTCAGTTCGCTTCACGCACCAAGCCACGAACCAGTAACAGCAGTCGGGTCAATCGTCGGCCACGGCATGGGGTTACCAGTCAGCATCTCAACCAGGCAGTCTAGTTAGAGAAAGAATGTCGCCAGTCGAAGCGGGCGTAAGCTTGCATAGGCATCTATCGCCGCGTCTTGGCGAACATGCCACGGCCGTGGAGCAGCCAGTAGCCGACCCTCGCTCACAACCGTAGTCAGGAAACTGGACTACGGTTCGCTAACGGCTTGGGCAGAGACGGCGGTCCATCCCCTGATCAGGGGTCCCATCCTCATGATCGCGCGGATGATATCGGGCAAGTCATTCTTCTTAGCGCGAAATACGGGCACGATGATAGCTATGCCAATAAGACAAGGCGGAGCGGCCAGAAAGCCGTATATGAACACTGAGGAACCCCTAGTGTCGCGGAGCTTTCAGGTTGCGAGCAAGCCCAAAAGCACCCAATAGCCCTGATGACACCCCGCTCCCCAGCCGTTCCCCCGCGCCTGGCTGCACCCCCGTAGCTGCACAGCCAGAACTGCTCCAGCGATTAATTTTAGCATCGCCCTGGCGTCGACCAACCCAGCGCTCCACAGAGATTTGGCGTTGCTAGGTGCTTCTCGTGCCCTGACGAAGGTTCCCCACCCTTGCCGTGCGGTAATCAGCCCTTCATCGACTAGGACGCCGACAGCGCGTCGTGCCTGTTCCTGGCTATGCCGTACTCTGCATGAGGCGTGATACTTGGCAGGCGTGCGCCTGGTAGAGGTGCCAGAGCGGATGCGGTCACGCAGGATCGCGGCCACCTGTAGGTACGGTGGCTCTGCCGCATCATGATCACAGGCGGTCGGTCCCGGGTCGGCATCACGGGCCTTCCCGGGCCCGGACGAAGGCGGCCCGCGGGACCACCCTCGGCGGGTCCTTGACCGTCAGCATGAACTCCCCGTTGCGCAGCGCGGACACGCCGTCCAGGCCGGGCGGCGCGATGTCGTCGCTCATCCGGTGCGCCACCACCACGTTGGTGAGCTCCGCGAGCTCCGCCGCGGCCGGCCCGGAAGTGGTGGCGGCCAGCACCGGCAACCCCGCACCCGGGCCGCGGTTGATCATCTCGGTGACTGAGCTGCGCGGCATCGAGCCGCATCCGGCCAGCCACACGATCCCGTCACCGTCCACGCCGATGCGGTGCAGCGCCGAGCCCGCGGTGAGCAGGTCCTGGCCGACCAGCCGGGTGAGCATGGCCTGAACGGCCTGGTCTGCTGAGCCGGCGAGACGGAACAGGACCACCCCCCGCTGCGTGAGGGTCCGGCGCAGGTCGATCTCGGCCGCCGGATCCGGCCCCGACGGCCGCAGCCAGCGGCCGGGCGCCGAGGTCCGCAGCTCGCGGAGTTGCCGGACCAGCGCGCTAATGATGGCCGGCTCTGCGTGCAGCAGGCTCATCGACACCCGGGTCCGCTCGGCGAGCACGTCACGCCGGGGGTAGGCGGCGGGCACGTGCTCCATGCGGGCCCGCATCGCCGTCGGGTTCAGCAGGTGAATGACCTCGTCCAGCACGGGCACACGGGGGTCGCCGGGCGCGGCGTCGATCAGCTCGAAGACATCCTCGAGGTAGGCGGCGCAGCTGGGCCGGTACTGCCTCCCGGGCCCGTCCCAGCTGATCATGGCGGTGATGAGTGACGCCCGCTGGCCGGGGTCGCCGTGCCGGAAAGGCTCGTAGCAAGCTGGCCGGAGCCAGCCCGGCGCGCCGTCGGCCCGGGGCGCGCCGGTGTCGCCGAACACCTGCAGCGGCGCCCCAGCGGCGGCGCAGACCGCGGCCAGCCGGTGCGGCAGCGCCGGGTCGGCCGTGAGATCCAGCGCGAACACCGGCTTTCGCCGCCGCACCGCGGCGTGGATCAGCTGGAAGCTCGTGTTCAGCACGTCCTGCTCGGCCGAGCCGCACACCGCGACCCCGCCGGCCGCTTCCGGCCAGGACAGCGTGACCCGGGCGCCGGACCCCGCCGTCAGCCCGAGGCAGCTCCCGTCCCTGGTCACGATGGCCCCGGCCCGGATGGCCCGCCTGGTGACGGCCCGCCGGGCCGCGACCACCAGTCCAGGGCGGGACGGCGGCATATCCCGCTCGTCGGTGTGCAGCCAGCTCAGCCAGCCGATGATGGCCGCCTCGGCGGCGCCGGCCAGGATGGCCAGCGGGAGCTGGCGAGGCAGCCAGCTCCCGCTCCCGCTGAACGCCGCGGTGAAATGCACCGCGTGGCCGAGCTGGTGCCCGCGAGCGCCGAAGTAGCCCGCAATCTTGGCCGGGCCGTCGGCGAATCCGGCGGCCGCGGCCTGCAGGCCCACCGCCAGCGTCCACGCCGCGGCGACGATGACGGGGACCAGCAGCCACGAAAGCCGCCACCTGGTCGCCTTGGTCGTGAGCGCGAACACCACCGCGATGATCAGGGTCAGCTGCGCGAACAGCACATGGGCCAGGACCGCGATGACCACGCAGGCAGCGACTATCTGACCACGGCGGGGAAGGTCCCTGGGGACCAGATACCGGGCCCGCCGCGGCATCTCTTCCGCCTGTGTGGCGACCCTGACCGACATCTCGATCCAGGGTCGCAGGTGCGTGGCCGTGTGTCCAGGAAGCTAACCTTTCGACACGCTTACGGCTAACCGCGGTGCGCTGGCCGGAGTCCCGGTTGCCTCAATCGCCACTCTGAACAGCTCTGGTTTGAGCATGACGACGGTAAGCGCCGCCGGGCTGCCGGTGTCCGAGTCGTCGAACCTGACCGTCACCGTGATCACCGGCTGCCCGGGAGACAGGCGCAGGCTTCGCGCCACCGCGGGCTGCGGCGGGCTCATCTCCAGGCTGACCGCCGCCGCGGGCGGGCCGGCCAGCACCGAGTCGAAGGAGCCCGGCTCGGGATCGGTCTGCGGGTCCGCCTCGAGGTCGTCACCGTCTTCGCTGTCTTCGTCGTGTGCCGCCTCGTGCAGGTACGCCATCGACACCGCCGCCGGGTCGCCCCCGGCCGACCAGACGCAGCGGACGACGCGGATCGGCGCCCCGGCCGGCAGGCCGAGCGCCCAGGCCACATCCTGCGGCGGCTCACGCCGCGACACGTGCCGGGTCTGGCAGGTGATCGGGCTGCCCATCGGGTCGAGCCGGGTGCTGAGGCCGCCCACGCCCTCGACCGGGATCCAGTAGTCGGCCGGGCTGGCCCGGTACAGCTGCCCGTCGGGCAGCCGCCGGACCAGCGAGCGGCGGGCCAGCTCGGCGATCGCGGCGTCGATCTCGGTCAGGCCGACGCCATATCTCCTGGCCAGCGCGCTGCGGCGGGGCAGCCGCCAACCCGGCTCGCGGTGGACCAGCGCCGCCGCGATGCGGTCGGCGAGCACCCCGGTGGCGCCCGGCGGTGCGTGCGGTGTTCCGGTGCTGGCCTCGACCCTCGGCAGCGGCGCCGCAGGCAGTCGCGACGCCGGCACGGGGATCGGACGATCATGTCCCGCGGCGCCGGCGGTCATTCCGCATATCGCCGTGACCGGGCAAGGACCAGCCGAGCGACCGCTGTGAACCGGAGCGCGGGTAGCAACAGGATCAGCTCTCGATCTTTGCGATTCGGGTCCGGGACAGCGTGCCGCCGGACGGCGGCAGCGACCGGGAGCGCACCGTCGTCAGCCCGGCCACGGCGAGCAAGCTCACGGTGAGGGCGCTCCTGCCCGGACGGCCCCCCGCAGGAGATCGCGCCTCTGCCGCATCCAACGACAACGTGGCCTCACTCGTCTTCGACGCAAGCGCGGAGGGCCGGATTCTGTGCCTGCCCACGCCCATTGATATGCACCCCAGGTGAACAGGAATTGAATCTAGAAGGAACGAGCAGACGGCTAGTTGATGTCATGTAAGTGAACGAAGCCACGGACCGGCGGCGCGGCCGGAGATCGCCGCCGCCGACGGGCGCATGAGCGCGCCGCGCCCAGGTCCCGGCGGCCCGGGCGCCACCTGCCGCTCCGGTCCGCCGGGCAGAAAGGTCACCGGGGCCGAAGACACCAGAACTTAACCTTTTAGCCCCCTCCTGTACACCTGTCATTTTCCCGCAGGTACCGGCGACGCCGGCAGACTGTACTGACGCACCACAGTTGCGGGATGACCGGGCTGCTCATCGCGGCCAAAAACCGATAAACCCTGTAAGGAGTACCCGATATGCATTTTCGGCGTAGACAGCAGGTCACGACGGCGGGGCTGGCTGTCGTGGCTCTCGCCCTTGCCGCATGTTCGTCGTCGAGCTCGTCGAGCACCACCTCGTCGGGCACCGGCAGCGCGTCCGCGTCGAGCAGCAGCGCCCCGCTAAGCGGCACGCTGAACGGGAGCGGATCGACGTTCCAGCTGACCTTCCAGCAGGACGGCCATCCAGTCCTTCAAGTCGATCCAGTCCGGCATGACGGTCAATTACAACGGCGTCGGCTCGGGCAAGGGGCGCAGCGACCTGGCTGCGGGGACCGTCAACTACGCGGGCTCGGACTCTACCGATCCCCTCCTCCGAGGCGTCGAACCTTCAAGGGCAGCGGTGCTCTACTTCCCCGTCGTTATCGGTCCGATCACGGTCTCGTACAACCTGTCCGGCCTCAGCAAGCCGCTCCAGCTGTCGGCCACGACCATCGCGGACATCTTCCAAGCCAAGATCACGACGTGGAACAACTCGGCGATCGCGGCGGATAACCCCGGCGTCACCCTGCCCAGCACGGCGATCACCATCTGCCGTCCGCTCGGATTCCTCGGGTACCACCCAGAACTTCTCCGAGTTCCTCGTGAAGGGCGCGCCGAGCGTCTGGACGCTCGGCTCCAGCTCGACCATCAAGTGGCCCGCCGCCAGCCGCGGCGGCAACGGCAACGGCGGGGTGGCGTCCTGCATCAAGTGCACCTCCGGGGCCGTCGGGTACGTGGACTACGCCGACGCCAAGGCCTCCGGGCTGGTCTCCGCGTCGGTCAAGAACTCGGCCGGCGCCTACGTCGCCCCGTCGACGGCGTCGGCCACCGCCGCCGCTGACCAGGCCACCATCAGTCCCAACCTGACGTTCAGCGCAATCTGGGCCCCCGGCGCTAGCGCGTACCCGATCACCTACCAGTCGTGGGATCTGGTCTACGAGACCCAGCCGAATGCGAACGACGCGAAGATGCTCCAGGCCTACATCGGCTACCTGATCGGCGCCGGCCAGCAGCTGCTGCCCGCCCTGGGCTACGCGCCGCTGCCCGCGAACCTCGACTCGATGGCCAAGGCGCAGCTCAGCAAGATAGGACCAGTTAGGTGTAGGCATTGTGATGTCGCTGCAAGACCAGATCGGCTCGCTGTCGTGAGCACTGTGACGCAGGCGGGTCCGGCCGCTCCGGCCGGATCCGCCCGTCCCCTGTCAGAGCGGCGGCCGCTCGGCGACCGCGCCTTCCAGGTCCTCGCGCTCGCGTGCGGCCTGCTGGTGCTGGTGATCCTGGTCCTGATCGCCGTCTCGACCACCCAGCAGGCCTCGTCGTGGTTCAGCACCGAGGGCACGAAGATCTTTACCAGCGACTGGGATCCCACGACCGGCAAGTACGGTGCGCTGACCTTCATTTACGGCACGGCCATCACGGCGGTGATCGCGCTCGTACTGGCCGTGCCGGTCAGCGTGGGCATCGCCCTGCTCCTGACCGAGGTCGTCCCGTACCGGTGGTCGCGGCCGATCGTGTACGTGGTCGACCTGCTGGCCGTGGTCCCGTCGGTGGTCTGGGGCCTGTGGGGGATCCTGGTGTTCGCGCCCTGGGTCGCGCACATCTACGCCCACGTCGGCAACGTGCTCAACGGCGTCTGGGTGCTTGGCTCGCTGTTCGGGCCCCCTACCAGCGGGGCCTCGTTCTTTACCGCCGGCCTCATCCTGGCCTTCATGATCACGCCGATCGTGACCTCGCTGTCACGCGAGGTCATCGCCACGGTGCCGGCGATCGACAAGGAGGGCGCGTACGCGCTGGGCGCCACGCGCCTGGAGATGATCCGCGGCGCCGTCTGGCCGCACAGCCAGGGCGGCGTCGTCGGGGCGGTGCTGCTCGGGCTGGGCCGGGCGATGGGCGAGACGATCGCGGTAGCGCTGGTGATCGGCTCGTCGCCCGTGATCACGTCGCACCTGTTCGCCCCCGGCTACAACATGCCCGCGGTCATCGCGAACGAGTTCGGCGAGTCCTTCGGCCTGCAGCGCGCCGCGCTGATGGGGATCGGCGTCCTGCTGTTCGCCTTCACGATCATCATCAACGTCATCGCCCACTGGGTTCGTGGAGCGATCCGCCCGACGCAAGCGGGGTGCCTGATGGCCGCCATCACCGAACAGCAGCAGCCCGACCTGCGGGAGCCGAAGGGCTGGCGGCGCACCAGCAATCTCATCGTGACCGCGCTGATGGTGTTCGGGTTCGTGCTCGTGATGATCCCGCTGGGGTTCGTCCTGTTCACGGTGATCGCCAAGGGCATCTCGATCATCAGCTGGTCGTTCCTGACCAGCGGTATCCCGCCGCAGGTGGCGCCCGCGAACATAGGCGGAATCGGGCCGGCGGTGCTCGGCACGATCGAGATCGTGGCCCTGGCCACGGTCCTGGCCGTGCCGCTCGGCATTCTGGGCGCGATCTACCTCAACGAGTACGGCGGCAAGAACTGGCTGGCGGCGCTCATCGGGTTCTTCAGCGACGTGATGACGGGCGTGCCCTCGATCATCATGGGCCTGTTCATCTTCTCGATCTGGGTGCTGCACTTCGGCTACTCCGGCCTGGCCGGCGCCTTCGCCCTGGGCTGCCTGATGCTGCCGATCGTGATCCGCTCCACCTATGAGATGCTGAGGCTGGTGCCGGACTCGCTGCGCGAAGGGAGCTACGCCCTGGGTGCCACCAAGGCCCGCGTGACGATGACCGTGGTGCTGCCCGCGGCTGATCGGCGGAATCGTCAGCGGCGCGCTGCTCGCCGTGGCCCGGGCCGCGGGTGAGACTGCGCCGCTGCTGTTCACCATCGCCACGGTGACCGCGGTGAACCAGAACGTGTTCAGCGGCGCCAACACCGCGCTGCCCGCGCAGATCTTCTCGAACGCGAATCACCGTATGCCGGTGCGCAGCACCGCGGCTGGGGCGCGGCGCTCACGCTCATCGTCATCTGCTTCGCCCTCATGATCGTCGCCCGCTTCGTCACCGCACGATTCGCCAGATTCGCACGCTAGGGAAAGCCGCGCTAGGAACATCATGGAACCGTCAGAGCAGAACACCGTCACCAATGTCCAACTGCCCAAGGCCGACCGTCGCAGACGACGCCGGCGCGCTGCTTCGAGACGTCCGGGCGCGACTGTCTTCGACGCGAAGAACGTCTCGTGCTACTACGGCTCGTTCCGGGCCGTCACGGACGTCTCCCTGTCCATCTACGAGCACGAGATCACGGCGTTCATCGGCCCGTCCGGCTGCGGCAAAACGACGGTACTGCGGACGCTGAATCGCATGAACGACCTCGTGCTGGGCGCTCGCGTCGAGGGCGAAGTCCACTACCGCGGGGAGTCGCTGTACGGGCCCGGCGTCTCCCCGATCGCCGTACGGCGGCGCATCGGCATGGTCTTTCAGAAGCCGAACCCGTTCCCGAAGTCGATCTACGACAACGTCGCCTACGGGCCGCGCATCAACGGCGAGCACAATAAGGCCAAGCTGAACGAGATCGTCGAGCGCTCGCTGCGCGAGGCCGCGCTGTGGGACGAGGTCAAGGACCGGCTGAACAAGTCGGGCCTGGGCCTGTCCGGCGGGCAGGCCCAGCGGCTGTGCATCGCCCGCACGCTCGCCGTCGAGCCGGACGTCGTCCTGATGGACGAGCCCTGCTCGGCCTTGGACCCCATCGCGACGGGCGCCATCGAGGACCTGATGAAGGAGATCAAGTCCCAGTACACCATCGTGATCGTGACGCACAACATGCAGCAGGCCACGCGGGTCAGCGACCGCACCGCCTTCTACTCCGTGCTCCGCAACGAGGAGAGCGATACCCGCACGGGCGTGCTCGTCGAGTACGGCCAGACCCAGCAGATCTTCGAGGACCCGCAGGATCCCCGTACCCAGGCCTACGTCACCGGCCGGATGGGCTGAGCCGGCCGATCGGCGCCGCCCGTACACAGGAGCGTAGATGCCCGGAATCGTGGTGGGCGTGGACGGCTCGGATCATTCGCGCCGTTCCCTTCGCTGGGCCATGCAGGAGGCCGTGCTGCGCCATGCACCGCTGACCGTCATCACAGTCCGCCCGGATCAGGTTCGCCCGGCTACGACGATCTACTGGGGCCTTCGCACCTCCCCCGAGAACACCCAAGCCGAGGACCTCGCGGCCCAGAAGGCGCTCCAGCAAACCGTGGACGAGGTGGCGAGCGAGATCGGCGGGACGGCGCCTGAGGTGACCGTTCGCGTGGCCAACGGGAATCCGGCGGAAGAACTCGTCAGGGCCTCGCGTGACGCCGACCTGCTCGTCTTGGGGTCCCGCGGCATCGGCGGCTTCGGCAAGCTCATGCTCGGCTCGGTGAGCAGCCAAGTCACGCACCACGCAGAATGCCCCGTCGTGATCGTTCCCGGGCTCCGCCCGGCCTTACCAGGGCGAGCCGAAACGGGGTAAGCCCGGACCGGTCAGACCGGGTCCGCTACTCCGCAGCGGATCCGGCGGCTCCCGCGGATCCGGCCAGGTAGACGACCCGGCGCGCGATGATGACCGCGTGGTCGCCGAGACGTTCGTAGAAGCGCGCCACCAGCGTCATCTCCATTGTCACCGGCAGCGCCATCTGGCCCGAGGCCAGCTCGCCGATGAGGCTGGAGTAGAGCTGATCCATCTCGTCGTCACGTTCGGCCAGCGCCAGCGCCGCTGACCGGTCCCGCTGGTACCAGCAGTCCGCGGCCTGGCGCCACATGTCAGACGCGACGCTCCCCATCCGCTCGACGATCCCCCGGGTACGCGGCGACAGGTCGTCGCTGAGGAAGTGATTAGCCCGGGAGGCGATCTGGAGCACGAGGTCGTGGGACAGCTCGAACTCGGTCAGGACGCGCAGCACCGACAACAGGAACCGCAGGTCGTCGGCGACGGGGGCCTGCAGCAGGATCTCCCGGCTGGCCAGCTGCTCGGTCTCCGGGTACAGGGCGCTGATGACCTTGTCCCGCTCGAGCAGCTTCTGCATGATCTCGTTATTGCCGCTGAGCAGCGCGTTGGTCGCCTCAGGCAGGTCCTCGGCGACCATCGCGAACAGCTCGATGACCCTGGCCTCGATGGCCTCCAGGTCATGCTGAAATTCCTGCCGGTGCTCGACCATGGCCAAAGCCTACTGGGCAGGCTCGCGGCTCGTTCATGTCCGGCAGGTGAACAAATGCCGCCGGCCGGGGGACGCCAGTGAATTCAACACTGCCGTCCCCCGGCCGGGCTGGCCGCGGTTCAGATGGCGACGTCGACGGTCGTCACGTGACCGTAGTCCGCCTGGACCGAACGCTCGGCGCGCAGGCCGCCGGGGGCCAGGACGCGCAGTGTCCACGAGCCGGGCGCGGCGAAGAACCGGAAGCCGCCGTCTGTCCCCAGCGGCACCTCGGCCACGAACTCCTCACCGGTGCCCAGCAGCCGCGCGTAACCGGTAGAGACCGCGGCGCCCTCGCGGGTGACCCGGCCCTCCACCACCGCCTGGCTGCCTACCGCAGCGTCCGCGGCGACACCCCCGGCGGGGGCGCCGCAGCCGTCAGCGGTCATCGGGCCTCACCCAGCTCGATCGGCACCCCGACCAGCGAGCCGTACTCGGTCCACGAGCCGTCGTAGTTCTTGACGTTGGGCAGGCCGAGCAGTTCGTGCAGCACGAACCAGGTGTGCGCCGAGCGCTCGCCGATGCGGCAGTAGGCGATGGTGTCCTTGCCGAAGTCCAGCCCGGCCTCACCCTGGTACAGCGACTGGAGCTCGTCGTCGGCCCGGAACGTGCCGTCCTCGTTGGCCGCCTTGGACCAGGGCACGTTACGCGCGGTGGGAATGTGACCGGCCCGCTGAGCCGCCTCCTGCGGGAGGTGCGCCGGGGCGAGGAGCCGGCCGGCGAATTCGTCCGGGGAACGGACGTCGACCAGGTTGCGCTTGCCGATCGCGTCGATCACCTCATCCCGCAGCGCGCGCAGCGAGGAGTCCTGCTCCCGGGCCGTATAGGTGGTGCGGGGCCGCTCGGGCACGTCCTTGCTCAGCTCACGGGAATCCAGTTCCCACTTCTTCCGGCCGCCGTCCAGCAGCAGGACCTTGTCGTGCCCGTACAGCCTGAAGTACCAGTACGCATACGCCGCGAACCAGTTGTTGTTGCCGCCGTAGAGCAGCACCGTGTCGTCATTGGAGATGCCGCGCTCGGACAGCAGCGCCTCGAAGCCCGTCTTGTCCACGAAGTCCCGGCGGACCGGGTCCTGCAGGTCCTTCTTCCAGTCGATCTTGATGGCGCCCGGGATGTGGCCCGCGTCATACGCGCTGGTATCTTCGTCGACCTCTACGATCACGACATTGGGATCGCCGATATGGGCCTCGGCCCAGTCGGCGTCCACGAGGACGTCCGAACGACTCATGTGGAAACTCCTCCTTCTCCGGCACATCCCTAGGCGGACGGCCGGACCCTTAGGTTCCGCTGAATGAACAGGTACACCTGGCAGCCCAGGCAGAAATCGAAAGCCGCGTTGAGGAACGCCGCGACCAGCGCGAGGGCGGTCAAGGCGATGCCCACCGCGGTGGCGCCCAGCGCGTAGCCGGCGACGCCGCCGGCCGCGAAGACCATGCCCACCCCCTGCGAGAACCGCGGCGGTGCTTCCGGCTCGGTCCGGGCGGGCGGCCCGAGCCGCGGCCGGACGAGCCGGCGGTACACGATGCCGTATGGCGCGTACCGCAGCCCGGCCAAGGCGCCGATGGCGAACACTAGCAGCTGGGCGCCGAGCAGCCAGACGCTGCCGGTGATCAGGACCGCCGCCAAGACGACGGTGGTGATCACCGCGCCGAATCTGGGACCGCGCGGGTCGATGTCCATGGTCATGCTCCTCGCCGCTGGGATAGCTGCCGTCTTCGCCTGCCCGGGGATGCCCGCGCGCGCCGGAACCGCCGGCGCGGGGCCGCGAGGTCCGGGGTCAGGCGGCTGGATTCGGACAGATGGCAGTGGCAACGCGGCAGAAGTCGACGGCCCGCCGCTTGGTCAGCATCTTGGCCGCCTGGGACATCACGAACCGATGCTATTCGGGCCAGGTCCGGCTGTCATTCCCTGACCCGCTCCTATCCCGCTATGGCCGGCCGGAGTGGCCGAAGTCACCGCCGATCCCAGCGCGGCGATCACGTCGGCCTTGCGCGGCAGGCCGACGGCGCGCCTGACGATGGCGCCGTCCGGACCCAGCACCAGGACGGTGGGGGTGGCATTGATCCGCAGCCGCCGGACCAGGTCCAGCCGCGCAGCGGCGTCGATTTCCACGTGCGTTACGCCATCCACCATCCCGGCCACCTGGGTCAGCATCTGCCGCGTCGGACGGCACGGGGCGCAAAAGGCAGTCGAGAACTGCACCAGCGTGGCGCGCTCGCCCAGCCCGCTGCCGAGGTCAGCCTCGGTCAGAACGCCGTCCTGCGTGCTGGCGGTCTTTCCGCTGGCCGTCGCCGGCCCAGGCCTGAACCGCCCGGCCCGGCGTCGCCAGACCAGGCCCAGCACCGTGGCCACGGCCAAGGCGGCGCACAGTGCGATTACCCCTCCAGTCACGCCCTAGACAGCACGGGCGCGGCGCCATCCATTCCCGCGGCCGGTCGAAGGCTCAGGTCGGCGTGACTTCCAGCAGCACCTGGTTCCCCGCGGTGATCTGGAACTTGTCGATCGACCCGGCGGTGGCGGCCATGGAGCCGCTGTACCAGGCCTTGCCTTCGTCCCGGGACGTCGTCCAGGCCGCCACCTGGGTCCGGGTCCCGTCATCATGGACCACCCACAGCTCGCACGTGGTCCCCGGCGGAATGTGATCGACCAGGACCTGGAATGAGCTGCCCCACAGCTCGTCGGAGTAGGCGACGGTGGCGCTCACCCCGGTGGCGTGGCTCGTCCCCGACACGGTGTCCCAGCTGCCCGACCCGGCCGAAACGACCAGCGTCCGCGTGGTGGTCGTGGACGTGGCGGCTTTCAGCCCGCCGAACAGGCCTGCGGCGATCACGACCACGGCCGCGGCGGCTGATGCGTAGCGCCACCGGTTCCGCCGCTTCCTGGCCTCAGCCAGGCTCAGCACGGTGCCGAGCAGCTCCTCCGGCGGCTCCTCGCTGGCGGCCGGCGGGACGGCGTCGTCGGCGCGGATGCGGCTGATCTCGTCCGGGTTGACCCGGGCCAGGAGGGCCGGCAGGCCGGCCAGGCCCGCGAGCTCGTCCCGGCAGTCCCGGCAGGTGGCCAGGTGAGCCTCGACCAGCGCGCGCTCGGCGGGGTCGATGGCACCGAGCACGTATACGCCGAGCGACAGCCTGGCCTCGGTGCAGCTCCATGTCTGTGTCACGGCGCCAGCCCTCGTTCCTGCAGCGCCAGTTTGAGTGCCTTCAGCGCGTAAAACGTACGCGACTTCACGGTACCTGCCGGTATGCCCAGCGTGGCTGCGGCCTCGGCCACCGAGCAGCCGCGGTAGTAGGTCTCCACGATCACGCGCCGGTGGTCCGGCCGCAGCGAGGCCAGGGCGTCGGCAACGGCCCAGGATTCAAGGGTCCGGTCGGCGTCGTCGTCGGCGGGCAGCAGCTCCAGGGCCGCCTGCCCGGTCTCCGGCGGCCGGGCCTGTCGGGCCCGGTAGGAATCGACCGCGAGGTTGCGCGCGACGGCGAACAGCCAGGGCCTGGCCGGCCGGCCGGTCAGCGCCTCAGGATGGCGCCATGCCCGCACGATCGTTTCCTGCACCAGATCCTCCGCACGCTGCCTGTCACCGCCCGTGAGGTGGAGGGCGTAGCGAAGCAGGGCACCGCCGTGTTCGGCGTACAGTGCCCGGACAAAGGCTTCGTCAGCCACCCGCCCTGAGCGGGGCGCGGTTTCCGCGTTTGGCACATCATGGACAACGGGCGGCGCCGGCGGACGGTTCAGGTCGCCAGAAAAGTTGTCGCCCCCAGGCGCCTGGCCGGGGATCTCGGGGCCCGGCCGGCTCGGCGGTAGGTGCTGGCTCATGCTCGCCCATCGGAGAACGACTTCAGAACGTATTGACACCGACACTGTATGGTGTCATTCACCCAGTGTGCGGCAAAAAGGGCAGATTTGGCGGTGTTGTCTCCGGGGGACGCCCCCCAGACACCCTCGGCCCCGTGGGCAGAGCTAGCCGCCGGCGAACGGGGGTAGGACCTCGATGCGGGCAGAATCCGGAAGGACCAGGTCGGAAGGCACGCGGCGGCCCGCGGGCGTCCCGTCCACCAGGAAGGACGATATCGCCAGGACCGAGCGCAGCCGCTCGTCGTCGTCGCGGCGCGCCAAGATCACATCCAGCGCCTCGGCCAGCGTCCCGGCCTCCACCGACTCGGTGGCCACGCCGGCCGCCTCCTTGGCCGCGGCCCAGTACTGGATCGTCACTTTGGCCATATAAGTTATCCTTCTAGTATCGGGATCCGGGCGTCGTGGCCTCCGGGTCCTTGTCTGTTTATATAAGGGTGCACCAGCACCAGCTAGTGGAGGTGCCATCGAGTGAGCGACCTGCTGCTGATTACCGGTGCCCTGGAGCCGTCGGCCGAGGTCCTGCCTGCGCTCGGGCTCCTGCTGCACCCGGTCCGCGTGCTGCCCGCCGATGCGTCCGCGCTGGTCGAGGCCCCGCCTGCGGACGCGGTGCTGGTGGACGCGCGGCGCGACCTGGCCCACGCGAAGAGTATCTGCAGGCTGCTGCAGACCACGGGACTGGACTGCCCGCTGTTCGCGATCGTGACCGAGGGCGGCCTGGCTGCGGTCAACGCGGAGTGGGGCGCCGATGACGTGATCTTGCACACGGCCGGACCCGCGGAGGTGGAGGCGAGGGTCCGGCTCGCCATCGGACGGCGGGCCGTCGCCGCCGTGGCCGAAGCCCCGGATGAGATCCGCTCGGGTGAGCTGGCCATCGATGAGGCCACCTATGCGGCCCGGCTCCGCAACCGGGTCCTCGACCTGACCTTCAAGGAATTCGAGCTGCTCAAATTCCTCGCCCAGCACCCGGGCCGGGTCTTCACCCGCGCCCAGCTGCTCCAAGAGGTCTGGGGCTACGACTACTTCGGCGGCACTCGCACGGTGGACGTGCATGTCAGGCGGCTGCGGGCCAAGCTCGGCCCGGAGCACGAGGCCCTGATCGGCACCGTGCGCAATGTCGGCTACCGGTTCGTGCCGGTCAAGGCCGAACGAGCCGAACGCGCCGGCGAGGAGCGGGCCCGCAGCGCACGTGACCTGGGCACCCACGCGGGAGCCTCGGCCCGGTGATCCGTTAGCTCATGACCCAGCGGTCGGTCACCGGCGGCAGGCTCACCCCCGCCCAAGTCTCCCGGGTCCTCGAACTGGCCGAGGCCGCGGCGGCCGCCGATTCGGTGGCGCCGCTATCCGAGCACGCGCTGCTGCACCTGCGCTACGACGCAGCCGGCCCTGGCCCGGATCCCGGGCTGGGCGTAGATCTGGTGCTGACCCTGGACGAGGAGATCGCGGGCTACGCTTACCTGGACCCGCCCGGGGAGCAGGACGAGGACGTCAGCGGCGAGCTGGTCATCCACCCGCGGTACCGGCGGCAGGGCCTGGGCCTGGCCCTCGTGCGCGAGCTGATCGCCCGGGCCGACGGCCACGTCGTCCAGCTCTGGGCGCACGGGGACCTGCCCGCGGCCGCCGCGCTGGCCCGGGCGGCCGGATTCGAGCGTGTCCGCGCGCTGTGGCAGATGCGCCGGTCGCTGCGCGACCCGCTGGACCAGCCTGCTTTCCCGGACCGCAGCACGCTGCGCACCTTCCGCCCGGGCCGCGACGAGCAGGAGTGGCTGAGCCTCAACGCCCGTGCTTTCGCTCAGCACCCGGAACAGGGCGCCTGGCGGCCGCGCGATCTCGAGCTGCGCGAACAGGAATCGTGGTTTGACCCGGCGGGCTTCTTCATCGCGGAGCGGGACGGCGCCATGACGGGCTTTCACTGGACCAAGATCCCCGCGGATGAGGGCGAGGACATCGGCGAGGTCTACGTCGTCGGCGTGGACCCCGGCGAGCAGGGCACCGGACTCGGCCGGGCCCTGACCCTGGCCGGGCTGCTTCACATGCGCGAGCGCGGCCTGGCTGAGGCCATGCTCTACGTCGATGAGGACAACGTGCCCGCGATCAGGCTGTACGAGGCGCTGGGCTTCAGGCGCTGGAGCACCGACGCCATGTACCGGCAGCGAGCAGTGTTATACCCCGGGGGACGACCCCGCTGGTCACGCCTGAGCAGACCGGGTTAGCTGCCCCGGATACCGAGCGCTGCGTCAAGTTCGGCGGCGGTCAGCGGCCGATCGGCAGCCGCCACCGCGCTCAGCACCTCGGCGTAGAGCTCGATCTCGTCCAGGGCGACGGCATCCTGGACACGAAGGTCCAACTGCCTGGGAATCGTGCTCACCTCCGGCGCTGATCGCGACTCCGTTGCCTTGGGGCCCAGGTTACGTGCCGACACTGCTCCTCCGCATGACCCATCAGGGCCATTCGCCTATCATCTTCACGTGCGGTTTTACCCAGTCATACGGTAACGATTCCACGAAACCGCGGCACAGTTGCCGCCAATCTGGTAAGGCGTGTCACACGGGCCACACGGGCATCTCTGCCCAAAACTCTTACATACCGTAATTAGGAGCATACCGGACAGGTAGGGATAAATTTGGACACTAGTTCGTTTCGGTTGCGAGGGCAGTGACGACCGACAAGAGTCATGCTCGTACGGCCCGTCCGCCCGTCCTGAGCACGCATACTACGAAGTAGTGGTCCCGCTCGTCTCCAAGGCGGTTCTGCCTCTCACTCGCACCGCTAGCCTCCGGACGCCCGTAACTTCCCGCTTATTTCGGACTACTTGATCTCGGAAAGCCATGAATGACAATAGCGATCTCCTGCCGAACCTCGTTCACGAAGATGCATTCGAAATGCAGATGCGCGGGTACAGCCGCCGCCAGGTGGACGAGTTCATCGCACGCTGCCGCAGCCAGATCCGGGATCTGGAGCAGCGCCTGGCCCGGGCCCTGGACGAGGGGGAGGAACTCCGCCGCGACCTGGCCACGGCCCGCCAGCAGGCGCTCGGCGCCAAGCCCGCGCACGAGGAAGTAAGCGAGCGCATCGCCCAGATACTGAAGCTGGCCGACGACGAGGCGCGGTCCCAGAAAACCAGGGCCCACGAAGACATCGCCCGGCAGCGCAACGACGCCCAGCAGGAAGCGGACAAGGCCCGCTCCGAAGCCCGCGAGCAGGCCGAGCGGATGCTGACCGCAGCCCAGGAGCAGGCGGAGCGGGCGATCACGTCGGCTCGGGCTGAGGCGGAAAAGACGGTCACCGCGGCCCGCACCGAGGCCGAGAACACCACGTCCGAGGCGAGGAAGAAGTCCGAGGCGGCACTGGCCAGCGCCAAGGCACAGGCCAAGAAGGCGCTCGACGAGGCCACGGCGCGCGCGACCGCCATCCACGATGGGGCGGAGCGCCGCCTGAACCTGCTGTCCACCCGGCACGCGGACACCATCAAGCGGCTCACCGACATCCTCGACGGGGTGTCCTCGCTCGTCGCGGCGGAAACGTCCCGCATGTCGCTCGAGGAGGAGGTCGACCAGGCTTCGGCGAAGGCGATCGCGTCGGCTGAGTCCGCGGCGCCGGCCCGCCCGGCCGTCGCGGGCCCCGGCGGGCCGGCGTCCTCGACCGGCGCAGCGTCCTCGACCGGCGCAGCGTCCTCGACCGGCGCAGCGTCCTCGACCGGGCCGTCCGCGGCCAAGGGGCCGGGCGAGCCGAACAATGCAGGCGGCGCTGCGCGCCCGGCCGCCCAGCCGCCAGCCGGCGCGGGGTCGTCGCGTCCGGCCGGCGCGACCCCGGCCCAGCCGTCTTCGCCGGCGCCGCAGGGCGCCAAGTCGTCTTCGCCGGCGCCGCAGGCAGCTCAGGGTCCCGCGTCGTCCCAGGACAAGCGCGCGTCGGCCCGGGCTGATGCGCTCGCCACCGGCGAGCACCCCGAAGGCGTCCGCCTCGTTCCGGGCAGCGACAACTAACGGGAAGCCGCCGCAGGCCGGGTGTTGTCATCCTCGAGGCCCAGGGCGAGCATGTCCAGGCGCCTCAGGATGACGCCCTCGCGCAGCGCCCATGGGCAAAGTTCCAGCTGATCGACCTCCAGCAGGTCGACGATGGCATCGGCCACGAGGGCGCCCGCGGGGAGCTGGGCCATCCGGCTCGCCGAGACGCCGGGCAGCTTGGCCCGTTCGGCCTGCGACATCCGGGGCAGGCGTTCGGCTAGCGCGGCGACGTCGGCGCGATTCAGGACCCGCTTGACGTACGGGCCCTCGCCGGACGGGGCCGCACCGGCGATCCTGGCCAGCTGGCGGAAGGTCTTCGAGGTCCCCACCACGTGATCTGGCGGTCCTTGCCGGAGCACGCCGCCGACCTCGCGTGCGATCTGGGCCCGCACGTATTTGCGCAGGCGGCGGACGTCCGCCGCGGCCGGCGGGTCGCCCCTGAGCCAGTCCCTGGTCAGCCGGTTGGCCCCCAGCGGCAGCGAGGCCACCACGTCCGGTTCCTCGTCCATGCCCGAGGCGACCTCCAGCGACCCGCCGCCGATGTCGATAACCAGCAGCCGACCCGACGACCAGCCGAACCAGCGCCGGGCCGCCAGGAACGTCAGCCGGGCCTCTTCGTCGCCGGTCATCACGTTGATCTGCGCACCGGTCTGGGCCCGGATCCTGGCCAGGACCTCCTCACCGTTCCTGGCCTCTCGGACGGCCGAGGTCGCAAACGCGATGAGGTCTTCGACCCCTTTATCCTCCGCGATACGCAGCGCCTCGACTACGACGTCGCGCAGGCTGCGTTCACCCGGCCGGGACAGCGAGGCCCCGTTGTCCAGGTGATCAGCGAGCTTGAGCTCGGTCTTGTGCGAGAAGGCCGGAATCGGGCGCGCGCCGGTGTGGGCATCCACCACCAGCAAGTGCACCGTGTTGGAGCCCACGTCGAGCACCCCGAGTCGCATACCCAGACGCTACCTTGCCGACAGCCGGAAATGCCTGGCTACGCTGAGGCTGTCGCATTTGATGGCGATAGCTACCGCTTCGATCCCAATCCTTGGCGGCTGGCCAGTTAATTCATTCTAAACGGGCCGTGGGGGTAATGCGAAGTGACAGGCAGCGCGGACCCCGCGGATGCGGCGACGGCCGGAACATGAACGGGCCCAGAGCGAAGGGCCACGGACCGTTAGGCAGCTGAGAAAGGCGCCGGTCCCCGGCTCCGGCCCGGCCGCTACGCTCGGCGGCCCGGCTGTGGCGCCGGACCGCCGAGCGGAAGATCACGTTCCCCGGCTCAGTAGATCTTCTTGTCGTGGCTGCGGTACGTGATGTAGCCGTGGCTGTTAGCGATGAACACGTAGGTCTTCAGGTGAGAGGTGTAAGGGATGCGGCCAGACCGGCAGACGGTCTGCCCGCGACCGATGGACACCGCACCGAGGTTGCCAGAGTGGCGACCGTTCTTGTTCGTCGCGATGATAACCGCGCCCACCGCGAAGTCGTGCTTCGAGGTGTCATCGGCGCAGACGCTTATTGTGACATACGAGCCATGTTTTACGTAACTGCCCCAGTCGAAGATCCCGTGGACGTGCGGGAAGGAAAGCTTATGCGTGCTCGTTTGCGGGCTCGCAGAAGCCGGCAGCGCGCTGATGGCGAGCATCGCCGCAGCGGCGGCAATGACAAATATTCGGCGCAGCATCTTAACCCGTATACCTCCGTGTCGTCTTTGCGGGACAGCCAAAAGTAGCAGTATCCGGAAGGCCAGACAACAAGGCGCACGGTAACCGCGCCTAACGTCCCGGTAACAAGCGGCCGGGGCGCAGGCCACCGCGGGCGGGCGGCGCTTGACCCTGGCTGAGGCGCGTTACTGCATCCAACGCCACGGTCACCCTGGGCGGCGGGCGCGCGGCAACGGACGTCGACGAGGTGCTCGCCGACCTGGACCGGGTGCGGCAGAAGTTCGGCTACCTGGAAAAGGGGCATCTCGTGCGTGCCCTGCGAGATGACCCGGTCGGTGAGTTTATCGGGCATACCGCGCCGAAAACGAGGTGTGTCCTCGATCGCGTCATGGGCGGAGTCCTGTTCATCGACGAGGCGTATTATCTGTACCGTTCGTCCGATTCAAAGGATTACGGCCAGGAATGTGCCGATATACTACTCAAGGTAATGGAGGGATGGCCGCGACAAGCTCGTGGTCATCCTCGCGGGTTACACCGGCCGCATGGACAAATTCTTTGCGTCCAATCCGGGCATGAGCTTGCGGATCGCGCATTCCGTCCCGGCCCTGTCACGCGGCGCCAGCTCAGCGTCAGGGCCAAGGCGGCCACCGCGCCGATGGCGCCTCCCGCGGCGATGACCGTGGCCGGGCTAACCAGCTCAGCGGCAGCGCCGGCGGCCATGAAGGCAACGCCCTGCGCCGCCACGACGCCCATGCTCGCGATGCCGAAAGCCTGAGCCCGCCGCTCATCCGGCACCCTGACCACGAAGGCGGTATTGACCGCGAGCTGGTAGGCGCCGGATGCGGCCGCAACCGAGAAGATCACCAGCGATACGGCCAGGCCCGGGCGAAGGGCCGTCAGCACGAGAGTGGCACCGGCGGCGGCCGCCAGCGGCCCCATCAGCGCTTGCCGTCGGCGAGGGCTGACGAACCGGCTGAAGAGCGGGGTGGTGATCGCGGTGCCCGCCGCGGTGGAGGCCAGCACGAGCCCGGTCGCGACCGGGCCGCCGCCGAGCCGCGCCGTATACGGAGCGGCGATTCCTTGCGGAATCGTGTACAGGACCACCAGCCAGCCGAGGAGCACCAGGGTGCGCAGGGCCCGGTCGCCGAACACCAGCCGGAGCCCGGCGGCCGCCCGGACCAGCGGCGAGTCCTGCGCGGTCACGGAGCGGGCCGCGGCGGGCCTGGCCCGGGTGCCGAGCCCGATGAGCAGTCCGGAGGCCACGAACGTGACCGCATCGATGAGCAGCGCGGGCCGTACGCCGAGGAAGGTGACCGCGGCGCCGCCGACGGCTGCGCCGGCCACCTCGGCGGTCAGGTAGGTGGTCTGGATCACCGCGGTGCCCAGCGCGTAGCGCTCGCCGGACAGCATGCCGGGGGCGATCGACGCCCGGGCCGACTCGAACGGCGAGGCGAACATGGTCGCGGCGAACAGCAGCCCCACCACCGCGGTTACCGGCATCCCGCCCACCGCCATCGCCGCGACAAGCACGGCGCGGATCGCATCGCAGGCCACCATCACCGTGCGGCGCGGACGGCGATCGGCCAGGTCCGCGAGGAACAGGCCGCCGATCACCCACGGCAGGTACCCGGCTGAGTACGCCACCGCGGCCAGCAGCGGCGACCTGGTCCGCTCATAGACCAGTACGGCGAGGGCAACCAGGGCCAGACGATCGCCGGCCGAAGATAGGATCACCGACAGCCACAGAGCACGGAACTCGCGCACCGCGAATACGTCGCGGAAAGTGGCGCGCGGCGACGGGGCAGCAGCCTTCACGGTCGGCGTCAGCCGCTGGCGGTCGGGCGGATGTGGAGAGCGAGGCAGCCGGGGACCACTGTGCACGCGCCTCGGATCTGCTCGATCCGCGCCGCGCCGGCCGGACCGGCGGCGCAGCTATCGCGTTCCGTGGTCCGAGCGGGCGGCGTGACTCCGGGTGCCATCCGGTCGGCCTCATCTTTCCTAGCGGGAGTCCAGGTCCGGGCGGCCCCGCGGGATAATGGGCCGCCATGGCGAACGGGGGCCTGGGCGGCTGAGCTGACCATCAGGTCCTCGTGCCACGCATGGCGGCTCCGTTCGTCCGAACCGGCTACAGGCACCATTCACCGTCTGCTGGTCGCTGAGCGCAACAGCACGTGAGGGCATTAGTCACAAAATGGCCTTATGTGACCGTACAGGTACAGTTACATCTAGCTATTCCGACCTATTGTCGTATTTCGCCGTTTGCCACCGGCATGACCGGGGTGCTGGCGATGGCCGGGAGTGCTCCGGTCATCGGCCGGGAGTAGCCAGGTGGGCGAGGCACAAACAGCACGATGAACGCACCCGGCCTCGCCGGGCGCCATCGCGGCGACCCGCCGGCATCGTTCATGGACATCGAACACCTTCATCGGCACCCCTTGAGGCCGTCAGCGCCGGTCGTTATTGTGCTGAGCAAGCGCATGCTTCGAGACATTGAGGGGTTTCGTCATGGCCACCAAGACGTTCGAGCTGGTCAGTTACGAGAAGAACAACCGGATCGCGTGGGTCACGATCAACAACGAAGCGCGGATGAACGCGCTCAGCACCGGGGTGCAGAACGGTCTGCACGACAGCTTCGAAGAAGCCGACAACGACGACGACGTCTTGGTGATCGTCCTGACCGGGGCGGGAGGCCGGGCCTTCTGCGCGGGCGCCGACCTCAGGGAGATGACCGAGCGCGATCAGACGATCGCGGTAGGAGCACCGCAGGCCGCGAAGAGCGGACTGCGCCGGGTCGGCCAGACCCTCAAGCCGGTCATCGGCGCCGTCGACGGGTACGCGCTGGCCGGCGGCATGCAGCTGTCGGCCCGCTGCGACTTCCGCATCGCCACCGCCAAGTCCACCTTCGGGATGCCCGAGCCGCTGCGCAGCCTGGTCCCGATCAACTCGATGGACACCATGGAGCTGGGCTTCGTGCCGCTCGGCAACGCGCTGTGGATCATCCTGGCCGGCGAACACTTCTCCGCCCAGGAGGCCCACCGCATCGGCTTCGTGCAGTGGATCGTGCCGGACCGCGACGCGATGATGGCCGAGGCGGAGAAGCGCGCCGAGATCTTGAAGCTGTGCGCGCCGCTGGCCGTCAAGGCGCTGAAGAACGGCGTTCACCTGCACATGAACCCGCCGACCCCGCCGACCGGCGTGACCCTGCTGGAGCATCTGCGAGAAGTCAACGGGCCCTGGTACGAGCGCGTAAACAACAGCGAGGACCGGCTGGAGGGTCCGAAGGCCTTCGCCGAGAAGCGGGCACCGAACTGGAAGGGCCGCTGAGCTCCTTACCCGATTATCCGCTCGACCCGGTTCCGCTTCTCGTAGCTCACGGGCTCGAACCTCTCCGCGGCGATCCGGGAACCGCTGCGTTCCCTTGGCGGGCCGGCCGGGCGCTGCATCGCGATCCGGCCGGGCCGCTTCAAGCGTGCCCGCCGGGCGGTCCGGTATCGTCGAAGACAAGGGTGGCAGCCAGCGGCCGTGCGGGGCACGGCCGCGGCCGCCGAACCCCGGGCCTTCTGGAGGCAAACTGCCGGTGCAGGAGTTGCTGTCGGTGACGTCAGGACAGGATAACCGGATGCAGACCGAGCCTTACCCGTCGAGGGCTGGTGTCCCGTGAGACGAACGGGCGCCGACATCGACGAGCTGCGCCGGCTGCGCCGGGCCCGCGACCGGATGGACCGCGAGTACGCCCAACCGCTTGACGTCCCGGCGCTCGCCCGCACGGCGCTGATGTCGCCGGCGCATTTCAGCCGCCGCTTCCGCGAGGCGTACTCCGAGACGCCCTACTCCTACCTCATGACCCGGCGCATCGAGCGGGCGAAGGCGCTGCTGCGCCGGGGCGACCTGTGCGTGACCGACGTCTGCTTCGCGGTCGGCTGCGCGAGCCTCGGTTCCTTTTCCGCCCGGTTCACCGAGCTCGTTGGCGAGTCACCGTCCATGTACCGGGCCCGCAACCACGACGAGCTTCGTGGCATGCCCGCCTGCCAGGCCATGGTGCTGACCCGGCCGCGCCGGGCGGGGGCCGGCGGCGCGGCGAAGAGAGCAGTTTCGGAGAAGCATTCGCTCGCCGCGCCCGCCTAGCATCGGTGCCATGACCATTTCCCTTAGCGGCGTGCACGTCACCGTCGACGACGTCGACGCCGCCCTTGACTTCTACCGCGACACGCTCGGCTTGACGGTGCGAAACGAGGTCGCCAACGGCGGTTTCCGCTGGATCACCCTCGTCACTGACAGCCAGCCCGAGATCCAGATCGTGTTGTCGCAGCCGCATGCGGGCCGCTCGCAGGAGGACGGGGACATCCTCGCGGCCTTGCTCGCCAAGGGCACGCTGCCCATGATCCAGCTCCGCTGCGACGACCTCGACGCGACCTTCGACAAGATCGCCGCCGCGTCCGGGGTCGAGGTGCTGCAGGAGCCCGCGAGCCAGTTCTGGGGTGTCCGCGACTTCGCCGTGCGCGACCCCGCGGGCAACCTGGTCCGCATCGAGCAGGCGTAACTCCGGCTGACCGGGCCGGGTCCTCACGGCCGCCGGGTACGTCGTCGTTCCCGGGCCGCGAGCCGGGCCTCAGCCCAGGCCGAGGTGACGGTTGTCCCAGGTCAGCATCTTCCCCTGAGGAGTGAGCTCGAGCACCGCGCCGGGCAGCGCGGCATAACGCTCGCGGGTGGCCGACGGCATCGCCGTGGTACTGGTCCGGTAGGCGGCGTACTTGGCCCCCGTCGCCTCGGCAATGCGCGCGGCCAGGTCCGGGTCCGGCTCGATCACGGCGACCAGGCATTCCAGATGCACAGCGCGCAGGTCCGCCCAGCGCTCGCCGGCCTCGACCAGGAACGAGCAGCGCGGGTCATTCCGGGCCCTGTCCACCTTCTTGCCGCGGGTCGTCAGGTAGATCCGCCGGTCGAGAACCACGTACCAGATCGGCAGGGCGACCGGGCGGCCATCGCGCCGCAGCGTCGTCAGGATCCCGTTAACCGACTGCTCAAGCATCTGCCATGCCTCGTCGTCGGTCATGCGTACCGACCGCCGTGCCTCAGCCATGACTCACTCCTTGGTTCTCAGGCGCGGGCGACTCCCGCAAATCGTTTCAGGTCTATCAGAGGCTCGCTCACCCCAGCGGACCGGGCTGTTCTGGGCGCGGGGCAGCTGCGGCCAGATCGCCGGCCCGCGCCTGCGCGACCGCGGATGCGCTTGTCAGTTACTGCCACACTAGGAGCGTGAATCTTCAGCCTCGCCGGGTCGGCGCTCATCTTGCCGTGCGGGTATCTGGGCAGGCGGAACTCGTCCTGCAGATCGCCGTGGCCGGACCAGCCGAAGACCGGACCGAAGAGCAATTGACGATCCGGCGCGACGGCGTGCCGGTATCAGCGACCGAGGTGGACATGGGGCACGGCGGGCGGGCGCATCTCCTGCGGCTGGGCCAGGGCCTGGTGACCATCGACTACAACGCCGCCGTCAGCGGCGTCGCAACACGCCCGGAACCGACCCAGGCTGAGCGCGTTATCTTCCTGCGGCCGAGCCGGTACGCCGAGTCTGACCGGCTGGCGGCGGTCGCTCGCAGCGAGTTCGCAGGCATCGGCGCTGGCCCGGAGCTCCTCGCCGCGGTGTCCTCGTGGGTCGGCACACAGCTGAGCTACGTCCCGGGCAGCAGCAGGCCGACCGACGGCGCGGTGCAGACACTGCTGCAGCGGGAGGGCGTGTGCCGGGACTACGCTCACCTGGTCATCGCCTTGCTGCGAGCCCTCGACGTCCCGGCCCGGCTGGCGGCCGTCTACGCTCCCGGTCTGGCCCCGATGGATTTCCACGCGGTCGCCGAGGCGCTGCTCGACGGCCAATGGCGCGCGGTGGATGCCACTCTGCTCGCCCCGCGGGCCAGCCTCGTCCGGATCGCCACCGGCCGGGACGCCGCCGACACCGCGTTCCTGTCCGCCTATTGCGGAGCGGTGCAGCTGATCGAAACCCAGGTCACAGCCGTCACCGACGGGCCGCTGCCCGACGAAGACGTCACCGCTCTGATCAGCATCGGCTAGTCCGGGCGCGGCCGGAGGACCTCGCGCTTCATTCCCGGACCCGGCCGGAGGGCCACTGCGGTAAGCACGGCCGGGATGCTCGGGCGCGGTGGGTGCCGGGGTTCGGTGAAGATGCCGGCCTAACGGTTAGTCGTCGGTGGCTGTGCCGGTTGAGCCGCCTGCTTGCCGGTGGCGTGGGCCTCGATGAAGGCGGCGATCCGGTCGTTCAGTTCGTCGATCCGGCTGAAGCCGCCGTGGCTGCCGGGGACGATGGCGACCTCCGCGTGCGGCATGAGGCTTCCCCGGGCGCGGGCCTCCGCGGGGCTGAGCATGGCGCTGCGCGCGCCGCTGATCAGCAGGACCGGTACGTCGATCGCGCGGAGTTCGTCGTCGGTGAGGACGCCGGGGAACTTCTGCTCCATCCGGTAACCGCGGATGGCGGCCCACATGAGCGTCATCAGCTCCGGCTCCATCATGGCCGGGCTGTCCAGCCACCGGGCGAGGCGGCGGCGCAGCGGCATCGGGGTGAGGCTGGCCAGGCCGCTGATGGACATCCACCACCAGAAGCGGGCGTCGAGTTTGGTGAGCCCGGCGGGGTCGAGCAGCGTGATGGACGCAACCCGCCCGGGTACGCGGATCGCCTGGTTCATGGCGACCCAGCCGCCGTAGGAGAAGCCCACCAGGTGCGCCGGGCGGTCGCTGAGCTTGCTCAGGAGCTCGTCCAGCCAGGCGGCGCAGGACGCCGGCGGACTCATGCAGGGCGCGCGGGACGCTGGGGTTCGCGTCGCCGGGCATGTCGATCCCGTAGACCGGGCCGGCCCCGGCAAGCGCCGCCACGTGCGGGAACCAGGCCGCTGCGTTGCCCCCGGCACCGGTGAGCAGCACGACCGGCGCACCATCGGGATGCGGCCGGTAGGCGTGCACGCGCGTGGTCGCGGTCGCTGTCTCGATATCGAACTCCTCGCGGGGCTGCGGCCACAGCGCGAAGGCCCGCTCGTAGGCCGCCATGAACTTCTCCCGGGCCGCGTCGCTTACCCACGATCCCGGCTCGCCCTCAGATGCCGACCCGGCTGCGCCGGTGATGCGCTTGATCCCGAGCATGTCCCGCCTCCTCACGGCTGCGCCCGCCGTCTTTATAATACGAACGTATCATTAAAGGGTCTGGCCGGCAACGAGGGATACGGTGGGCGGGTGCCGAAGCGGGTCGATCACGAAGAACGGCGGCGGCAGATCTCCGACGCGCTGCTGCGGACGGCCGCCACGCGCGGGCTGCACGCCACCGGGATGCGCGAGGTCGCCGCCGAGGCCGGCGTGTCCCTGCGGCTGGTCCAGTACTACTTCGGCACCAAGGAAGAACTCCTGCTGGCCGCCATGCAGCACCTGGCGACCCAGTTCGCCGGGCGGGCCATGGCGCGGATCAGCCGGCTCAAAGAGACAGAAACCCCGGTTAGCCCGCGCGCCGTCATCGCCGCCATCCTGACCGAGGGGCTGCCCGCCGACGACGAGCGCCGCACCTTCACGGTCCTGTACACGGCCTACTTCGCGCTCTCGCTGACCGACCCCGCGCTGGCGATCGCCCCCCTGGTCAGAAACTCAAACGCGGTAATCGACGTGGTCGCCGCGCAACTGCGAGCGGCCCAGGCCGCCGGTGGCACGCCCGCCCGCATGGACCCGGACCTGGAAGCCGTCAGCCTGCTGGCCATGTCCGCGGGCCTAGGCCAGAGCGTCCTGGGCGGCCAGTCCTCACCCGGGCAGGCCCAGGCCATCATCGACTACAACCTGGACCGCCTGTTCCCGCATCCCGGCCAGGGCTACGCCCAGCCGCCCTGAAAGCACCGCCCGCCGGTCATGCCGCCCTACCTCCTCCGGCGGTAGCGGGCCTCGAGGAGAAACCGGCGATCCATCCTGTTCGCCATCCCGGCTGGGCCACTGATGAGCAGCGTGTGATCTGGGATGCTGGGTGCCTATGGCCAACGATCCTGCTCCTGGCGGTCCGGGCGAAGGCCTGCCCAGCGCAGAGCGCCTGCTCGCGTTGTCTGATGGCGTGGTAGCCATCGCCATCACACTGCTCGTCCTGCAACTGAGCGTGCCGAAGCTCGTTCACCCGGATTCGGCCTCAGAACTCGCCACAGCGCTCAGCAAGGGCGCCGACCAGCTGATCAGCTACGTGATCTCCTTCTACGTCATCGCCCAGTTCTGGCTAGTCCACCACCGGGTCTTCCGCCGGATAACCGGGCAGGAGGAGGGCCTGGCCTGGTGGAACTTCGCGTTCCTGTTCACCATCACCGTCATGCCTTTCACCAGCGACCTCCTGGGCAAGTTCGCCGGCAATCCGCTCGCCATCGACATCTTCGCGGTTAACCTACTGGCTGCCACCCTGGCGACCCAGCTAACGCTCGTCTACGGCCGCCGCAGGCATCTGCTGACCGCGCAAACTGCGCAGGAAACACGAACCGCGCAGCTGCGCGTGGCGGCAAGCACGCTGGTCATCGTCGCGTCCATCGGCATTGCCTGGGTGAATGCCGGCGCCGCCAAATATTTCTGGCTGCTGCTTGCTATCGTGCCCGGGGCCGCTGATTCCTGGTACAGCCGCCGGATCCGTTTGCGCGAGCCGGAAAAGACTGACCCGCTGGACAACAGCGGAGGACCCTAATCCTCCTTATAAAATTGACCATCCGGGTCAACTGGTTTATCCGCATTGCTGGCCGATAAGCCTGCTCAGAGCCGGCAGTAAACGGCGACGGAGGTAGGCCTACGAACATAGACTCCGGCTGACTGGAGGGCAGGCTCTGAGGCGGATAGCGCCCCCCGCGGATCTGGCTGCCCCGCTAATCGCATAGTTCACCTGGAATTTTACGCAGGTTCACCCGAGATTATTAAGCAGGCGAACCTCCGCTGAGGATGCCCGGCCTGCTCTCGCCGTCAGACCAGCTGGGGTTGGCAGAGCGATGGTCGATTCAGCGTTTCGCCGTGACTCACGCCCTATAGCCCACTACGATCACGTTGCCCACGATCGCCACCCAGGCCCGAGCCCTGGGCACCTGCAGCCGCCCTAAGCGTCAAGGAGATGCCATGTCCCTCGCTTCAAGCTCCTACTCCTATCCGCTGCTGGACGCGTTCTGGACGATCCTCATGATCTTCCTGTGGGTGATCTGGTTCTGGATCTTGATCACGATCATTATCGACCTGTTCCGCAGCCACGACCTGTCTGGCTGGGCCAAGGCGCTGTGGTTCATCTTTATCTTGCTGCTGCCGCTGATCGGGGTTCTGGTGTACCTGATCGCCCGCGGCGGCTCGATGCACGAGCGTGCGGTGCAGCAGGCGCAGCAGCAAGACAAGGCGTTCCGCAGCTATGTCCAGCAGGCGGCGGGTCCGCAGAGTTCGGCGGACCAGCTGGCCAAGCTTGCTGACCTTCGCGACCGGGGCGTCATTACGGCTGCGGAATTCGACCGTGAGAAGGCCAAGATCCTGGCCTCAGCGGGATAGCACACCGGACTCGGTTTCTCGGCGCGAGAGTGCTGGCGGCCCGTACTGGCGTCAGCCTCTTGACTTGCTGCAACCGTTCCGCCAGACTTACCTGTTCGGCTGTCTGGGTTGTCACTCAGCTGGTGACTCAATCCTTCCCCGGAGCGCCCGGCTCGACGGCCGCGGCAGGCCGGCGCCCGAAGGCGAAGTATGACAGTGATCCGAGCCCGGCGGAGTTGACGACCACCGCCGCTATGATCCACATCCGCTTCGAGCCGCGGATCTGACTTGCCGGCCGGCGCCTGATGTCGATAAGCACCGCCGTCTTGAGGATGGCTTCGCCAACCGCCGCGGCAATGATCACTTTACGGTTGCGGTCGCTGAGGTCGCTCCACCGTCTGTTCATGGCATCCTCCGCGTCGATGCGCCAACCCCGATGGCCGATACCTTACATCGGGAGGACCTAACGGCGCGGTGCCTGGCCCTGGGAGCGCCAACCTAGCGGCTGGCCGTGTCAGCTGCCGGGTGCGCTCAGGGCGCCGACCCGCTAGCGATCCAGCGCTGGAAGAGGGCAACGTGCTCCGGCGGCCATGCCCCGTCGCAGGGCATCGTGCCGTCGCGGAGGCGCTCGAGGATCGCGTCCTGGTGCGCCTGAACGTCGCGGAAAGACCAGAGGTCGAAGGCTCTGAGCATCGAGTCGCGGTCCTTTTGGCGGAACATAGGACGGACATCACGCTCGAAGCCCAGCCCTGCGGGTGGGCCCGGCTGGCCGGTCATGGCATCTCCCGCCGTTGTGACAGTGCGACGCTTCGCTGTTCAGCCACCATATCGGCCAGAGCATCTCTCCGGCCACATGGCGCCATACTTGCCCGCTCCGCAATAGCCGCAGGCGTCACAGATTACGTCTGGATCCTGTTCAAGTCAGATAACCCGCTGCCACGCCGTTCAGTTGCATTGCACCGTCTGGCGCCGATCCTGAACGAACGTCCCGGAGGCTCTTTCTGGACGTCGTAACCAGCGGAACGGCTCCTCTCCTGCCGTACCGAACGGCGGATATAGCGCTACCCAGGTTCCTGACCGCAAGGAAGGTATACAGAAAATGGTCCATTTCCCTGACTTCGCACCATCTCGTCGGGCACTCGAAGGCCAGAACGGGCCGCTCCGGCGCGGCAACACGCACCCGGTCCGGGACGGTTCTCACGTCCCGCCCAGATCAGCGGCAGTTCCCGGTTGGTGAATCACCTGGCTCGACAGCGTGACGGGCATACTGTCGACATGCCCGTCCGACTCCACCACATCGTCATTGACGCTCACGATCTGCGCGGCCTGGCCCGGTTCTGGACGCAGGCGCTGGGCTGGAAGGTCCTGTCCGAACGGCAGAACGAGATCGTCATCGGGACCGACGAGAACGCGCCCGTCGGCATGTGCTTCATGCCGGTCACCGAGCCCAAGATGGTCAAGAACCGTGTGCACCTTGACCTCACCAGCAGCGCCGCGGACCGCGACCAGGAGATTGACCGCCTCCTGGCGCTCGGGGCGCACCGGGTCGACATCGGGCAGACCGGCGCTGAATCCTGGACCGTCCTGGCCGACCCGGAGGGAAACGAGTTCTGCGTCGTGCGCCCGAAGGAAACGCTCATCCAATGAGGCTCAGCACCGAGAGCGGCGGGCAGACCCGGTCCGCGGCGTGAGCGGATTTCACGTCACAGGGCGGGACGCCGGCCCGGCGATCTAGTCCAGCGGGCAGGAACCGGTCACTGCGTGGTCACGTGTCGCGGCCGGATCGCCACGGCGATGCGATCCGCCGCATCCGCCGGTGGCCCTTGGGACCTGCCATAGCGTTCAGCCAGGCGCACGTACTCGGCTCCCCCGGGATCGGGAATGATCCGCTCGACCCGTCCGCGGATCTCCAGGTAGCGGGACGGCCGGTCGGGATCAGTGATCGACAGGGCCACGGCCGGCTGGATCTGCCAGTTACGGTTCTTCTGACGGCTGGCCGTGGTGGTCAGCCACAGATACTCGCCGTCGAACCGGAACCAGGTCGGGTTTACCTGCGGAGTGCCGTCGGGCCGGACCGTGGCCAGGTGTGCATACAGTGGCCGCTCCACCAAGTCGGCTAGTGATGGGGGTATGACCTGCGCCGAGCCCGGTGGAGTCCCTGCCCTGTCCGGTGACATCTGCTCCCGCCTCCATCCCGGTGGCCAGCGCCCGTCGTGGCACCATCACCGTTGACCCATTATCCTCCCGCAACCCCGCTCCCGACCGGCACCGATTGCGGCTGTCACCTCCAGCAAGAATTCGCTCGGCGGCAGCTCCCGATGTTCGCCCGAAGTGCGCCGATGCATGAAAAGCGGCGCTAGTCGAGCAGCGCGGTGAGCTTCTTTGGCGCGAGGATCCGGTAGCTTTCGGTCACGAGCTCACGGATCTCCGCCCAGTCCGTGTCGTCGGTGAGCATCACCACGATGCGATCACGGCCGGCTCGCGAGGCGAAGAACGGGTGGCCAACGGACAGCAACGCCTCGCGTTCCGCTGGGCCTGGCACGCAACACGAGCAGCGGGACGGGCTTGCCGGTCGAGTCCTCCCGCGCCACGAGCAAGCAGAACGACCTGCGGCGGATGTCGAACGACTGCGCCGTCGATCTCGCTCTGGTTAGCGAACCGTCGACCCGCACCGTCACCTCGGGCAGCGCCAGGCATAGCGTGCGGATCCGCTCAACGATGTCCGCCGGGACCTCTACGGGCGCGCTCACGCGGGAACCGCCGAACGAGCCCGCTGGAGGATCGAACGCGCTGATGCTCCCGACACCGCCAAAGTCGACGCGACTCGGTGCAGGACCGGCCTGGGGGGCTTCGCCACCTGCGTTCGCGAGCGAGACATCCGGCGCGCTACTGCCGAACCACTGTCGTTCCCTCGCCGCACCGACGACCTACCGGCGGAACCCGGCTCGGACTGCAGCTGCGGTGGAGCTGAAGTACTCGGGTGGTTCGATGAAGCCCCATTCGTTGAATGCCGAGCCGTTGGTGAGGGCGCGTCGGTAGCCGAAACAGGCGAGGTAGAGCGTCCGGACGTACATGACCGCCTCGAGCCGGTCGAGTTCGTCGTCGGTCGGCTCGACATGTCGGTGGTAGGCGTTGACGGCAGCGTCGATCCACTCCTGGTTCGGCCGACGAGGGTTCCACGAACCCGTACCCCAGATCAGGTAGGCAAAATCGGCGAGGCGCGGTCCGCGCCCGGACGCCTTCCAGTTGATCGCGACTGGCCCTTGTCCGCTCAGGACGGCGTGATCGGGGGCGTGGAGGAGGTTTCCATGGAGCAAGCCCTCCGGCAGGCCGTGACCGTCGTCGGCCGAGCGCACCTGGTCGCGGAGCTGCTCGAATCGCTCGCGCTCGGCGGCCGCGACCTTCGTGTCGACGGCGTCGAGAAACGACAGGGCCGCCAGCAGGTCCTGACGCGGAGTGCCCTCACGGCTCGGGTCCTCACCACTGGCTCCACCCGGGCGGCCGGCGGTTTCGTCGTACGGCAGCGCGTGGAGCCGTCCGAGCAGCTCACCCATCATGGCGAACTTCGCGGCACCGTCGGGGAGCTTGGCGCCTTCAACGAACCGCGTCACGAGGACCGCGCTGCCGTCGAAGTCAGATACCGCATCGTCGACCGCCAGGCGCTCCGCGGGATAGTCCTGCCGCTCCAGGAATCGGAGGATTGCGGCGTCGCCCTCGACACCGGCCCGCGGCCGGGCGGGGGGGAACGCGCGGGCGACCCACGGGCTGCCATCATTGCGGTCGACGCGGAACACATAGGTCTTGTGCACGCTGAGCTTCGTCGCCTTGACCGGGTCAACGCCGTAGCGTTCCCGGAGATGAGCGAGTAGCCGCTCAGGAGCTGGCTCGTGGTGCATTCGAGCACCGAGACCCTCGAGATCCGTCAGCGCTTCGGTGTAGCGCTGACCAGTCTCCTCGGCGTGGCGCCGGACAACCTTCTTGAAGCTGGCGTCCTTGGTCATGGACAAGCCTCTCCTTGACACCCTCGTCCCCCAGCGACGCGGTGTTGGAAGATGGCCTGTGACATTTTCGACCGAGAGGGCGAATCCCCTTCGCCAATGGAACCCCGACTGGGGCGGATGTTCCACAGCTCGGCGACCGGTCGCCGCCAGAACAAACTTTTCCTGAGGCGCCCGGTCTTCGTCAAGCGCTTCGCCCACGCCACTGCCTCCCTGCCACCCTGCCACCCTGCCACCCTGCCACCCTGAGCGGTGGATCCGGGCTCGCTGACGCTCACCGAAGCGCAGTACGACCGCCTGCCTGGCCACGCGCGCACGTTGATCGAGGTCGTCGACGGGAACGTCATCTTCTGCCCGAGCGGCACGCCCGAACACGGTGACGTGGCCCGTGCGCTGGCTATTCGGCTAGACGGCCGCTGAATAAAAATAGGGAGAAATATTGGCCGCGCCATTCATCCAGAGCGGGCGTGACCTTCCCGTGTGCCGGGCCGCCTCAGGCGACTGCTACCAGGGGATGGGCCCTCGCCTGCTCATAGAGAGGCTCGGGCGCGAGGTCGATACCGTCAGCCGTCGAATCGGGCCGAGGCCCGCCCAAGGCCCGCACTCGAACACCAGCTCGCCTGCGCTCATGCAGCACATGCCGGCCATCGCCGCAGCGTATCAATTCCTTTCCCGCATGATCGCCCGGTAACCTAGCTCGGGTGCGTCTGGGCGTGAACGTGCCGAAATTCGGCCCTGGAACCGAACCCAGGCCTGGTCCCGCGCATCGCCTGCCGCTCGTCGAATCACTGGTCACCGGCCCCGGGCGCCTAGCCGATGACGGAACGATCGAGCAGGTCCTCGGCGACCTCGCACAGCTGAGCCTGCTCGGCGCGGACGCCGCCGAGCTCGATCCGTTCAACGGCCATCCAGGCGAGACGCACCACCCGGAGGTGGCCTGGCGGGCGCTCGGGACGGTCTCAGCGGGAACACGCCACCTTGGGGAGTAACCATGACAACAGAGGTCACCGAGGCCGACCTGCCGCACCTGCGCCGCTGCGTGGAACTGGCAACGGAGGCCGTCGAGGCGGGCGACTTCCCGTTCGGCTCGGTGCTCGTCGCCGCGAATGGGACCGTTCTCGCCGAGGACCGGAACCGGGAATTGACCGCGGGGGACCCGACGCGCCACCCGGAGTTCGCACTGGCGCGGTGGGCGGCGACGAACATGACCCCGCGGGAGCGAGCCGCGGCGACTGTCTATACATCAGGTGAGCACTGCCCGATGTGCGCCGCCGCCCACGGCTGGGTCGGGCTGGGACGCATCGTGTACGTCAGCTCATCGGAGCAAATGGGCATCTGGCTCGCCGAACTGGGTGTCAGCCCGGCCCCGGTCCGGCCCCTGGCGATCACAGAGGTTGTTCCCAATCTCGTGGTGGCAGGCCCGGTCCCCGATCTGACGGAGCAGGTGCGTGACCTGCACCGCAGATTCCGCTCAGGACCGCAGACTCCCTTATCCCGGAGCTGAGAATCGCTGCTATCCCGGCTACCGCCCGAGACTGACCGCTGGCGCCCTCGCGACCATCGCCGAGAGTACCGGAGGCTGATGTCACGCTCTGTCTTTGAGCAGACAGAGCCGTTAGCCGCTTTGGGGGCCGCCGCGGACGGGCTGGCCGGCGATGGTGCGGTGTTCGTTGTCGCGGAAGCGTGGTTCGTAGTGGCCGAAGAAGACCTTCGCGACAAGGTCGCGGCGGCTGCGCACGCCGGTTTTTTCGAAGATGCTCTTGAGATGCTGCTGAACGGTCTGCGTCGAGACCACCAGGTCTTGGGCGATCGTCACGGTTGAGCTGCCCTGCAGGATGAGGCGGGTCACGTCCCGCTCGCGTTCGGTCAGGCCGTAGGCGGCCATCAGCAACGGGAAAATGCGGGCAGGGTGGGCCGGTTCCACGATGATAGCCACCCGGCGTGAGCCGGCTGAGGCAAGACAGGCTCCGTGCAGGATGACCCAGGTGCCTGAGCGGGACAGGACGCGTGACACAGCGACCTCGCCCGGCTGACCCTGGTTCGCGGATGTGCGCAGGGCCCTGCCGGCGACCGAGAGAACCGCCGACGGGAGGCGGCCGGTGTCCCAGTCACCGTCGGGGAGCTCAGCCAGCCAGCGTTCGACGCCGGGTGTGGTGGAGTCGATCTCCCACCGGTCGGTGAGGATCAGCAGCCCAGGTGCGTCGGGTCCTTCCGGGTCGGTGGCCTCGCCCAGCAGCAGCGCCCGCCGGGCACCCTCGGCAAGGTGCGGGGCCACCGACCGCAGGAAGCGCTTGTCCGCGTCGTCGAAGAGCGGCTGCCCTGGCTCCCGGTAGAGACCCAGCATTCCCCATATCTCGCCGGACTTGGCCCGCAGTCGCGCGATCAGCTCCTGGTCACCACCCAGCGTCATGTTGCGGTGCCAGCGGGGGCTGCCCGACGGGTCGCCGCCGGTCGCCTCGTGCAGGGTGCAGACGCCTGTGTCGGAGCGGGCCACGTCGGCGAGCTTGTTGACGTCGTCGTCGTAGTACTCACCGGCCAGCCACGCGGCCGGGTACTGCGGCATGCCGTCGTGGAAGTGGCTGGTGACCAGCAGCGAGGCCGGGTCGAACGTGTACCAGCACGGCGTCCAGTAGTAGGGCACGACCCTGCCGATGACCTCGGTCGCGGACTGCCAGAAGGTCACCAGGTCGCCCGGCTGGCTCGCCAGCCGGGCAATCTTGTCAACAGCGCGCTCCCGCGCCGAATCCGCCACAACCAAAACCGTAGGCCCCCAGTCCCGGGCTGCATATACCACCTTTCTGGAATACCCGCCCCGCCGGTACCGCACTAGCGTCGCTACCGACCCGACCAGAGCAGGAGGATCGATGACCGAGCAGACCCGGGCGCCAGCAGGGCCGCGCGTCCTTGGCGCACGTGACGGGCGGATCGTACCGAGCGTGGGAAGCGTGTCGAACCGTTTCATGATCGACGGCAGGGAGACTGGCGGCCGGTTCGCCCTCCTCCAGCATCTGTTTGAGCCCCGCGCGCTCGCCGCCCCGATGCACCTCCACCACGACGATGACGAGTACACCTATGTCCTGTCCGGCCGGATAGGCGCGGTGTCCGGCGGCGAGGAGGTCGTCGGCGGCCCCGGCGATCTGATCTTCAAGCCGCACGGGCAGTGGCACACCTTCTGGAACGCCGGCGACGAGCCAGCCGTGGTCCTGGAAATCATCTCCCCGGCAGGGCTGGAAGAGCTGTTCCGCTCCTTCGGAGACTTCACCACGCCGCCCGACCCGCAGACCCTGGCCGAAATGGCCGGCAAGTACGGCTGCGATCTGGACTTCGATGCCACCTTCCCGATCATCCAGCGTCACGGCCTCGTGTTCTAGCCGGCTGCCGTGACCGCGGGCGGGCGCACACCCGAAGAGCTAGAGACGCTGCTGGAGGATGCGCTTCTCATGCGCGACGCTGAGGCGCTCACCCCGCTGTTCGAGGACGCCAGTGTCCTAGCCGCCGGCCAGCGGCCGCAGCTGCTGCGCGGGCCCGGGGAAATCATCCGGGCCGCCCAGCTGCTGTGGGCCTACCCGCGCGGCTACCTGGCCGGCCCGCGCCGCGTCTTCCAGGCCCGCGATACCGCCCTGCTGCTCGGCGACGGCGTCATCAACGTCGCCCGGCGCGGCGCCGACGGATCGTGGAGGTACGCCATCTCCGTCCTGCACGAGGGCCACGCGGAAACCACATGCTCACGCCGGAAGGACCCCTCATGAGCACGACCGGATCGGCCAGCTGATCGACCAGCACTTCGGCTACGAGTGCCACGACGACGCCGATGGCGTCCTGTCTACCCTCACCGACGACATCGAGCACGACGTCGTCGGGTTCCCCGGGCGGCCCGCACCGCGGCACCACCAGCTAGTGACATGCTCGCGGTGGGCGGCGCTGACCCCGCCGGGAAAAAGCCTGAGCAGATCGGCGATCAGCGATGTCGTCACGTTCCACCAGAAGGATCGTTGCCCCCACCACCTGATGGGCCCCGCCACCGCCCGGACCCGCGGCGCCTTCTCCACTGCCACGCCCTAAGCCCGAATGTGACCACGAGGATGGGTACCGCTATGAACCACGGAGCGGTGGAATGAGCTGTCCCAGCCAGCGCCAAAACCATCAGAGCTCCACCTACCAAACTTCAGAGCCGACCCGGCAGCGCCCTGGACAACGTGGGTAACCGCAGCCCGGGTTACGGCTCTCGTCATGCTACCCAGAGACCCTCAACCAAACACCGCGGGATCCAGATGTGCATCTCCTCCGGTGCCTCGATGTCCGGGGCGTGGCGGGCGGTTCGCCGGGCGGAGCTGATGTCGCCGACGCGTTACCGGGCCGCATCTGCGACTTAGGTGGCGACAGTACAGGTGGCGTGCCGGTCCAGGCTGCTTCGGGCTCGGTCACACCGCATCGTGGTCTGCGGGTCCGCGTGTGACGCCGCCTCCTGGACATCGCGCAGCGGAACCCCTGCGTCCGCGCGGCGGTGATGAACGCGTGCCTGAGCGTGTGGAGCTCGCCCGGGAAAGCGAAGACGCTCACGCCCACCTGCCAGCTGCGCGTTACCTACCCTGCCACACCTCGCCTAGCCGATCCGGCGTTCCGCCCGCTGGCCTGCACCTGCAAGGACGCTTAAATCGGCGGGTCCGCTCAGGCCCGGACACGTGCCCGAACCAATAGCGAGGCACCCGGCCGGGCCGAGCCATAACCGGTCCGGGGCTGAGCCGTGACCCGGACCGGGCCGGCGGCCTGCCGGTCAGCTGCTGAGCAGGCGGCGCAGCCAGTTCAGCTGGGCCGCCACGGCCGCCTGCGATACGGCGGCCTGCGGCACCATGCCCGCGAAGCCGTGGAAGCCGCCTGGCCAGACGTGCAGCTCAGCGACCCCGCCGGCCTGCCAGATCCGGCTGGCGTAGGTCACATCCTCGTCGCGGAACGTCTCGGCCGAGCCCACGTCGATGAACGCGGGCGGCAATCCGGACAGGTCGTCCGCCCGGGCCGGCGCGGCATACGGCGAGACGTCTGGGCCGCCGCACGCCGCGCCCAGCAGTGCCGTCCAGCCCGTGTTGTTCGCGGTCCGATCCCAGCCGAACAGGCCAGCCATCTGCCGGGCCGATGGGGTGTCGTTGCGGTCATCCAGCATCGGGCACATCAGCATCTGCCCGGCCAGCGCCGGACCGCCCCGGTCACGGGCTATAAGCGCGACCGCTGCCGCCAGCCCGCCGCCGGCGCTGCCGCCCGCGATGACGATTCGGTCCGGGTTGATGCCCAATTCACCGGCATGTTCCGCCGTCCACACCAGTCCGGCGTAGCAATCCTCCACCGGACCCGGATGCGGTGTCTCCGGCGCCAGCCGGTACTCCACCGACACGACGGCCAGCTGAAGCTCCTCGGCCCACTCCAGCATGCGGGGCATGCCGAGGCGGTTATCGCCGATGATCATGCCGCCGCCATGGGTGTGGTAGATGGCAGCCGTCGGCGTCACGGCAAGGGTGGGCCGGCAGATCAGCAGGGATATCTCGGGCGCGCCCGCCGGGCCGGGTACGAGCCGCTCTGTGACCTCGAACGCCCCGCTGCGCTGCAGTTCCTCATCGGTGGGACGCGGGAGCAACGGATTCGGCTGGCGCCTGACCGGGATCAGGTCCGGCGTCAGGGGGGACGGGAAGTTCTGTGCGATCGCGGGCAAGACGGCGGCTAGTTCCGAGTCGTAGGGGGGCGGCGGCCCAACTGGTGCCGCCGGCGAACCGTCTGGGACCGTCGTTGTCACGGTAAGCCTCCTGATCTTGCGGGATCGCGGCTGATGACCGCTACTGTCCCATCGTGCTTCCACCACGGTGCGGGGGCCAGCCCCAACTGGCGAATTCTCCGGACTGGGCGGGTAACTCTACCGATTGGGATAGGCGGGACAGGATCCTATGACCCGACTAACGAGAGTTACCGGGTCGGCTGTCCGGCAGGATCGGCGGCCTGGAGGGCAGGCGGCTTGCTGAGTTGCCAGTTCTCATATGTGGCTGGAGCGGGTTTGCGCACTTATCCAGGGTCGTAGAGGAGCCGGTGCCGTACGTGCTGACGGTGAGGACAGCGGGGGGCGCGACGGAATCTGGGAACACCACGGCACGGGTGCAGCGCGTAACCTCTCGCGTTCCCGCAGGCATGCCAAGATGGCAGCAAAGCCCGGACGTCCCGTAGGAGGCAGCAATGACCGCCCAGCCAGCCGTCCTGGAGGACTACATCGCCCGGTACAGCCGGTGGGGCCTGTGGGGACCCGACGATCAGCTCGGGGCGATGAACCTGGTCGGCCCCGAGCAGATCCGGGCCGCGGCGGCATTGGTCCGCGACGGGCAGGTCATTTCCTTGACGATGCCGTATGACCAGACCGGGCCGCAGCGGGGCGGGCTGCGGTCCAATCCGCGGCTGATCACCACCGCGACCGGCACCGATGTCCTGGCCGGAGCCCAGGACCGGTTGGGCTTGGGCAGCCTCGGCTTCGCCGACGACATGGTCATCATGGGCACCCAGACCGGAACCCAGTGGGACGCCCTGTCCCACATCTTCCACAAGGGCAGGATGTGGAACGGCTACAGCGCTGCCGAGCACACCTCGGTGGGCGCCGCCCGCAACGGCATCCAGCACTGGGGCGACCGCCTGGTGATGCGCGCGGTCCTGGTCGACCTGCCGGTCCTGCGCGGCATCCCGGCCCTGGACGACGGCTATGCGATCACCGCCGGTGACATCGAGGAGGCCCTGGCCGCCACCGGGGTGAGCGTCCAGCCCGGCGATGCGCTGGTCGTGCGTACCGGGCAGATGGCCGCCCGCCGCGGCCAGTGGGGTGACTATGCGGGCGGCGCCGCGCCGGGCCTGTCCCTGTACACCGTCCCGTGGCTGTTCGAGAAGAACATCGCCGCGGTGGCCACCGACACCTACGGGGTGGAGGTCAGCCCCAACGAGATCGACGAATTCCAGCCACTCCACCAGGTCGCCATCGTCCACATGGGCCTGGCGTTCGGCGAGATATTCGACCTGGACGCACTGTCGGCTGCGTGCGCCGCCGACGGCAGATACGAGTTCATGCTCGCCGCCACCCCATTGAAGATCACCGGCGCGGTCGGCTCACCGGTCGGGGCGGTGGCCATCCGGTAACCGCCCCGCTCACACGCACCGCACCCCCACTCGGTGCTGATTGAGGCGGCGGTCCAGACCAGTCCGGTTAGTTGGCCTAGTAGCGCGCCTCGGTGGCGATCGGCGGCCGGGTCTTGACCTGATGGAACTCAACGGCTGGGCCTCCCCGCGGATGCTCCGCCGCTACGGCGCCAGCGCCCGCAGCGCCCGCGCCCGCCGCACCTACGACCGCATCATGACCGACACCTGACCACACCGGCACTGACCACGCCAGCACCGGCCCCGGGCACCGCCTCGCCGACGGGATCGCCCCTCGCCCTAGGAGATCGCCAGGACGGGAGCCCGGGCAGTCAACCGCTGGCCAGCCACGCGGGCTCAGCCGCGAATCTGCCCCCGAAAGCTTGCGTGCCGGTATGGCGGCGGGCGTGGCGCGTCGAGACGAAGCCAGAACAACTCAGCGGTGGCATCTAACCTGGAAACAGGTCGGCACGATGACTTGAGGTGATACTTGGTGGACGGCATGCTCGCTGCCGCTGATCTGGAACGACTGCGCAAGGATTTCTCGGCCAACCCGATCTACCGGCTCGCTCAGAATGCCGTGACCCGAGTGACTGTCGACGACGTCGCCGTCAACCGGGAGATCGTCAGCAGCATCGACCACTCTGTGTCGACGACGCTGGACGACTGGAAGGTCACGAACCAGGGGCGGAGCGGCCGCTGCTGGCTGTTTGCCGGGCTGAACCTCCTGCGCGTCGGCGTGATGCGCAAGACCGGGCTCAAGGACTTCGAGTTCTCGCAGAACTACGTGATGTTCTGGGACAAGCTCGAGCGCGCCAATTACTTCCTTGAAGCGATCATCGAGACCGCGGACCGGAACCTGGACGACCGCACGGTTGCCTACCTGCTGGCGTCGGTGGCCAGTGACGGCGGCCAGTGGGACATGTTCGCCGCCGTGGTGGACAAGCATGGCCTGGTCCCCAAGGGCTACATGCCGGAGACGCAGAGCTCGTCGGACACGGCCCGGATGAACTCGATCCTCCGCTATCAGCTTCGCCAGGGCGCGCGGACTGTGCGCGCAGCTATGTCCGAGGGTCTCGAGGCCTCCCGCGCGGCCAAGGCTGCGATCATGCAGGTCGTCTACCGGATCCTGTGCATCCATCTGGGTACGCCGCCGGAGCGGTTCGACTGGCAGTGGACGGACAAGGACAAGAAGTTCTGCCGGGACGGCGTTCTCACCCCGCAGGAGTTTGCCGCCAAGTACGTGGGCCTGGCGGTCAGCGAGTATGTCTGCCTGGTCAACGACCCCCGGCCATCCAGCCCGATCGGCCGGACCTTCACCGTCGAATACCTCGGCAACGTCATCGGCGGCCCGCCGGTCATCTATCTCAACGTCGGCAGCCAGGTCATCAAAGACGTCGCCGCGGCCACAATCCAGGGCGGCGAGCCGGTCTGGTTCGGCTGCGACGTCGGCAAGATGATGAGCAGCGATTACGCGTTGTGGGACGCCGGGCTCTACGACCTGCCGTTGGTCTACGACACCGCGTTCGACCTGGATAAGGCCGCCCGCCTCGCGTACCACGAAAGCGCGATGACGCACGCGATGCTCTTCACCGGAGTCGATGTGCTGGACGGGGTGACCCGGCGCTGGCGGGTGGAGAACAGCTGGGGTTCTGACCGCGGCAAAGACGGCTTCTTCACCATGAACGACTCCTGGTTCGGCCAGTACGTCTTCGAGATCGCCGCCCGCAAGAGCGCGCTTCCCGCCGACCTGCAAAGCGCTCTGGATGCCGAGCCGATCGTATTGCCAGCCTGGGACCCGATGGGCGCCCTGGCCCAGTAGCCAGCCGCCAGACGACCAGAGGGAACCCCCGCGGGCCGTCCTGGCCAGCCATCAATTGATTCTTCCGGCGGTCGCACGAGCATGCAAGATTATCCACTCGACGCGCCGCGACACCCACAGACAAAGACGTGAAGGGACAACGCCTAGCAGCGGATCTCGCGCGACGGTCGCGACCAGCCATCGCCACACTGCGCGATTAGCGTGCAAGAAACGCGAGCGATCCGAACGCCGACCAGGGAAATGTATCAGCGACGGCGGCCGGTCCTCCGCAAGGTATGCGCATTAACGGGGGAGCCGGGGCGGGAACACGTTAACGGTGCCCGTCGTCGCACCGGGGATCCGGACCCGAGGGGTTGTGGCGGACGCGCGGATCCGGTGATACGCGGGCAGTGCGGAGGGCGGCGGAAACAAATGAGCGGAACCCAGCAAAAGGGTGATCCGGGCCCGTACCTGTGCTGGCATTGCGGCAAGCCGGGGGCCTACGCCGGTGGCTGGCAGATGACTTGCCTCGGGTGTGAGGTGAGCTGGATGCCTTGGTCGCCAACCCCTCGCGGTTACCCGGATCATTTGTACTGGATGGGTAAGGTAATCGATTGTATTGACTTCACAAGGCCGGAAGCACTTGGCGCGCCAGCGTGAAAGGCGAAAGCGACCGGCTGAGGTCGGTTGGCGAACCGCGATCACTAGTACAGAGCCTCATCGTAGATGAGCGCCGCTTCTCACCCGAGTCGTTGTCGATCCTCAACTGCGGCGGGTTCCCGCAGTTGAAGCCAGAACAGAACTGCCCAGTTACGCGCGCCCACGAACACGGAAAAGCCGGGATCACGACCCGACCAGAACGTGGGTTATGGCGAGGAGTTGCCAGCGCTCACGGCCCTGCAGTCATGGGTGTCCATCTGGCTGGATGGCCGACCTGCTGCTGGCGGTGTTGCTGCTATTTCCGGCCGTCTCCTGTGGGTGTGGCCTGGCCGGCTGCGATGGCGGAGAGGCCTCTTGGGCGCGCTTCCGGCCGGGCGCTTGGTGCTGCGGCATGGAGGGTCGCTTCGATGTTGTGCCAGGGCATGCCAGGTGGCAGCAGAATTGTGACGATGTCGGCGGCGTGGTCCCATTCCTGGAGTTGTTCGCGGACCTGATCGCGGGTTCCGTAGGCGGCAAGCTGGTCGAGCACGACCTGGGCGCCGGGGGGGACGGCCCCGCGTCGTGGGCTTGGCCGGGGGTTGGCGGCGATGATGGCCTGGACCTGCGCGGCATAGCCTTGGCTGGACAAGGACCGGGCGTAGACCTCGCCCATAGCGCTGAGGTACCAGGCGGTGCAGCTTGCGGCGATGCCCCGGGCCGTGTCGGCGTTTTCGTCGACGGCGGTGAGGGGCCCGGCTGCGACGGTGAGGGGTCGCGCGTGCGGTGCGGCGGCTTCGCGGAGCTGGCGGAGCTGGGCCGCCCAGCTGGGCAGATGGTCCCGGGCGGCCAGCGCGGGGATCCAGCCGTCACCGAGTTCGGCAGCTACCCGGATCGTGTGCTGGCCTAGTGCGGCGACCCAGATGGGCAGGTCGGGAGCGGGCGGCTGGCCCAGGCGCAGTGGGCGCGCGGCCAGGGCGTGGCTGAGCTGGGCGGGCTGGCCGGCCAGCAGCGTACGGACCTTGGTCACGACGTCGCGCAGCTTGGCGGCTGGGTGTTCGAATGGGGTGTCGTGGAATCCCTCAGCCAGTGCTTGGGTGCTGGCGCCTAGGCCGAGCACATACCGCCCTTCGCAGATCTGGTGAAGGGTAGCGGCGGTCATGGCCAGCGTTGCCGGGGTGCGTCCCCAGACCGACAAGACGGCGGAGACAAGCTGGATTCTGGTGGTGCGAAGCGCGATCTCGGCCAGCACCGGGGTCGAGTCCAGCCCCCAGCCCTCGGGTACCGCGAAGACTTCGTACCCTAGCTCGTCGGCGAGCATCGCGGCCCGGACGATGACATCTCGTCTGGTCTCCATTGGCGTCAGCCCCACGCCGCGGCGGTGCCCGGTCATCATGCGCCTTTCGTGGCCAGCGCCGGGTCCCGGCGCGGCACGGTCAGCCAGACGGCCCTGGCCGTGGCAAGCACCTCGCCGGAGGGCCCGAGCAGTGCCGAACCGGCCAGCAGCTTACGGCCGTCACTCCGGTCCGGCCAGGCAATCACCAGGCAGTCGTCGCCGGCTGCAGGCAGCGCCGCCAGACTGGCCGTCATGCGGCCGAGCAGGATTACGGTGTCCCGGGCCAGGCCGGCGGCATCGGCGGCGGCAATCCCGCTGGGACAATCGAGCGCCGCCCAGACCACTTCTGGCCGCACCCGCCCGCCGGTGCCGGTGACCGACGGGTCCGGTGACCACGGCGCCGCCCATAGCGGCTGGCCAGCCAACGGCCCGGGGAAGATCCGCAGCCCGTCGCCAGGCTGTCGGCCCATCCCGCACACAAAGCAATCAGGAAAAAACGGATCGGCGTAGTAGCGAGCGCGGCCGGCCACCGCATGCGCTTCCGTCATCGAGACCGGGCCCGGTATCTCTGGTGCCAGGCTGCCCGGCGAGGAGGCCGCCTCGGCTATCAGCGTGCGGTCCCGGAGGATGCGGACTGAGCCTTCGCCGTCCCGTTCCACGGTCATGGGCGTGGCCAGGGGAGGCGGCCGGCGCAGCGTAACCGTCACCGGGCCGTCGAGGTACGCGGCGATCCGCCCGCAGACGTAGCCGCCGTTGCCGCTGCCCGGGGGGCCGCAGAAGCGGGACGGGATGACCAGGTAATCTGTCGTGCCGCCGCCTGGGATGACAACAGTGCGGGGTTTCAGCGCCGGCATCTTGGCCAGCGGTGGGCGTCCGGCGGCTGCCACCGGGTCGGCCGGCTTGGTGACGTATGACATGCTCTGAGGCTAGAAGCGGCCGGTGGCCGGCGGCTATCGGGTGAACTACCGGCAAATCCCCCGTTTCCCGGGCCTGGGCGGCTGTCACAAGGAGGTACGCCGGGTGAACTACCGAGACGCTGGTCGGCGCAGCCGGTGCTCGGTCACCCACGCCGCGATCTGAGCCCGGGAGTGCACCTGCAGCTTGCGCCGGATGTTTTCCACATGCGCCTCGGCGGTCCGCGGCGCGACAGACAGCCGCCTGGCGATGGACTGATTCGTCAGCCCTTCGGCGACCAGCTCGGCTACCTGGAGCTCACGGCCGGTCAGTTGCGGCCCCGGGCTCGCGGGCTCGCATAGGAAGCCCAGTATTGCGTCCAGCACCGCTAGCCAGTCGCCGTGGTAGAACACATGGCTTGCCCCGGGCAGCGGGATCAGCGTCGCCCCAGGGATCATCGCGGCGGCTTCGCGCCCGAGCTCGAACCTGGTGCCCGCGTCCGCCTCGCGGTGCAGCACTTCAGTAGGCACCCTGATCGCCGGAAGTAGGGCCCTGATGTCGGTCTCGTAGTAGACCTGCAGGAGGTCGGCGGCCACGGCAGCCGAGGCGCTGGCCCGCTGGAACTGGGTGAACGCTGCCATGTCCTCGGCCGTGGGATCGGCGACGAAGGCTCCGGCCAGCGCCTTTAGCCCGAGGCCCCAATGGGCCCGCACCAGCGCCACGATCGAGTCCCGGACCTCGGCGGGCGCCAGATCCCGGCCGCTGGCGCACATCCCGTAGACCACCAGCGCCTCCACCCGCTCTGGGTAAGTGGCCGCGATCGCGGCGGCGAGCTGGCCGCCTTGCGAGGCCCCGAACAGGCGGAAGCGTTCAGCGCCCGCCGCATCGGCCACCGCCAGCGCCGCGGTCACCTGCCCGTCGAACGACAGGTCGATCCCCTCCCGATCGGACAGGCCGCATCCGGGCTTGTCGTAGCGGATCACGGTGAACCGCTCCGCCAGCCGCTCGATGAAGCTGCCAAAGGAAAACAGCTCGAGCTGCGCGCGCAGATCAGTGATCCAGCCCGTATCGCACAACAGCGCCGGACCACTGCCCACGGTCGAATAGGCGACGCGGCCCGCGGGCGTGACGCAGTACCGGATCCTCGGCCTCACCCGTTCAGCCTGGCATCGCCAGCCGGCGCAGTAAAGAAGCAGCACAGGATCGGGCATGATGACGATTCCGGCTATCCCCGGCCCGCAGCAGCCGACCGCAGTCACCCACCGGCCCGGAACTGTCCAGAACACCCAGATTTGGGCTCACACTGTAGGCACGATCGCGGGTCAGATGCTCGTCCATATCCTCGGTTCTGGTCTCTGCCCAGTTCCCGCGGATCTGTTACGGTGGCCGGCCGGGTGGCTGTGTGGCTGGAGGTCGCGCCCGGGCCGGGATGGGTCAGGTCCGGGCTTGGGGCTGGGTGGGTGCTGGGCGCGCGGTTGCGCAGATGCGCGCCAGGGCCGCCGGCCAGTCGTGCTGGGGGTCGGTCACCATGATCTTCGGGAACGGGTACGCGCAGTACAGCTGGGTCACGACCGGCTCCCAGGCCTGGTACAGCTTGACCACCGCGTCCTGGCCACGAAGACCGCGGCGGCGCGCCCAGGGGCTGTTCTCCACGAACGCCACGTTCCGCGACGACCACGGCTCCCCCCGGCTGCGATGGACCCGGCCGACCGCCGCGGCGATGCCGGCCTGCCGCAGGTAGACCAGGAGCGGGCGGGCGGGTGCGGCCTGCCCCACGATCTGGGTGAAGATCTCCCCGACCGTGCGGACCGGCGCGCCGTCGATGAAGGCCGGCATGACGCAGTTCTGCAGGAAGCTGCCTTCTATGATGATCGTCTGCCCGCCGCGCACGCACCGCCCGGCCAGCCGCCGCCATTGAGCGGCCGGATACCCCCCAGGGCGGCCCGCATCCCCGGCCTCGCCCGTACCCCCCGGCCCAGGCCCCGGCAGGCCGGCCGCCGCCCGCAACCGGTCCTCAGCTCCGGTGCGGATGGGGTGACCGGCAGCACCTTCGCAGAACACCCGCACGCATTCCCCCCGGCCCGCCAGCCAGTCCCCCACTCGCGTCGCCGTCATCGTCTTACCGGAACCGATCATGCCCTCGATCACGATCAGCCGCACCCCGCCCACCAGCCAACACTACGACACCGCATCCCGCTCACACCGCGCCCGGGGCCAGACGCCACCCGGCCCAGCACCACGCCAGCAGGTGGTGCCTATCCGACGAGGCCGGCCTGGCGCAGAATACGTAGATCCAGCCGGCCAAACCAGATCAGCGTTCAGCCCGATACCCAGACATTAGGGGAATCTCGCATGCTGCCCTAACCAGAGATCGTGACCCAGCGTGACACAACATGACCCGTGCTGACGCGTCGCAGTGACCGAAGATCATTGCGGAGGGCCCTCACGGCTCGCCGGGCATTTGCGGAGGGCAAACGCGGGCCTGCCTGACGGTCCGAGCCCGGGGCCCGGTCGTCAGGCAGGCATGGTGTGAGGTTACGGGTGAGCTCCTCAGGCGGAGGTGGCGGTGGCGCCGCGGCGGCCGGCCAGCTTGCGGTCCAGGAGTACTGCTGCGGCCGCTCCGATCAGGGCGGCCCCGACGGCGATCAATGTGATCTGCCAGCCCGCCATGCCACCGGTGGTGATCACCCGGACGGTGGAGGGCGGGACCGGCGTGGTGGGAGCGCCGTCGTCTCCTATGGGTATCGGCTGCGCGAACGCGGCGGGGACGATCGCGGCGGATGCCAGCAGGCCGGAGATGACCACGGCCACGAGCGTGGCTAGCCGGCCCACGCGTGCGCCGGCCTGCCGGGTGGCCATCCAGGGGCGAGATCGGTGGTGAGAACGCTGTGTGTTCATGATCGTGGTCCTTCTGCTCGGATCCGGCCGGCTCTCGCGGCCGGTACCGGCAGGTTCGCGCGCCAGGGCATGCGCCCGGCAGAGGCCGGCTGACCCCTTTCGGGCGGCCGGGGTCAGATGACCCACGGGTGCCATGGCCTAGTTCCCCGGACCGGGCAGGCGGGCTGCGGCTAGACCAGGCCCTCGGTCAGGGCCAGGCGGGTCAGGTCGGCGCGGCGGCGGCAGCCGGTCTTGTCCCGGATCCGGTCCAGATGCGAGCCGACGGTGCGGACGCTGATGTACAGCTGCCCGGCGATCTGCGCGTTGGTGCGGCCCTGCGCGACCAAGGTGACCAGCTCGCGTTCCCGGGCGCTGAGCCGTCCCAGCCCGGCCCCCGCCGCAGCCGCCGGAGCGGGGGCCGTGAGCATCAGGGCGTACTCGGCCGCGGTATCCAGGCTCATCGCCGCGCCGCGCTCCTGGGCCGCGCGGACCCGGCCGGGCCCCAGCGCGTGCCGGATCTTGGCCAGCGCTTCTACCTCTGTGCGCGCATCTTCGGGCGATCCGCCAATGAACCCTGCTGCCGGGCGGCCGCAGCACCGTGGCCGCCTCGGCATAGCGCCCGGTCGCGGTGCACAGCAGCGCGCAGGACCACAGGCAGTTGGTTGTCTCAGCCAAGTCGCCGGTCCGCAGCACGACCTGGAGCCCCTCGCGCAGGTGCGCGGCGGCATCCTGGAAACGGCCGGTCCGGACATCCAGGTCCGCCATCAGGCTCAGCACGCTTGCCGCTTTGGTCATGTCACCGGCGTCCCGGCACTGGGCCAGCGCCACCGCGCAGGCGCTCTCGGCGCCGGCCAGGTCCCCGGTTCCGATCAGCGCAGAGATCAACACGGTGCTGCCGGCACGGTAAACCGCGGGGACGCCCCCGGCGATCTGCTGCTGCCGCCGGATCAGCTCAATGGCGCCATCATGGTCGCCGCTATACAACGCAGCGATACCGGACGCCACCAGAGCCAGCACCTCGGCGGCCGGGTCGCCGAGGTCCCGGGCCATGGCCAGTGCGCGGCGGCCGTCCTTGGTCCCCTCGGCGAGCTGGCCACTGTTCAGCAATGCCGTAGACCGGCCTTCCAGGACGTCAGCCAGCAGCCGGGACGGGCCCCGGTCCTGGAGGGCGTCGCAGGCCGCGGTGAAGTGGCCCACCGCCCTGGGCAGATCAGCCGACATCGTCGAGGCCCAGCCCAGCCAGAACTGCGCAGCGCACCACCCGTCACTGCCCGGCTCGGCCCGCCCGGCCACCTCGGACAGCAGCGCGTACTGGCCAGGCAGCCGCGCGCCCAGCCACCACCACCAGCACAGCGCGACCGCCAGCCGCAGCGCCACGGCCGGATCATGGTCCACGGCCCAGGCCAGCACCTGGCGCATGGTGGGGTCCTCGGCATCCAGCCGCCGCGCCGCCGCTGCCTCCCCGGCGCTGGTCTGCAACCCGGCCGAAGCCTCCTCCGCCACCCGCAGCGCATACCCGGCCAACGCGGCGGAGACCGTGTCCTGCTCGCCGACCTCAGCCCGCAGTCTTGCCCCGAAGGCACGCAACGTCTCCAGCATCACATACCTCGACTGCCCATCCGCGCCGGTGCGCGGCGGGACCAGCAGCGAGCAGTCCACCAGCCGCACCACCGCCAGCCCGACGCCGGTCCCGGCCACCGCCTCCGCGGCCCCCAGGGTGAACGGCCCGGGGAACACCGACACCGCGCGAAAGGCCCGCCGCCCGGGTTCATCGAGCAGCTGGTAACTCCACTCCACGGCCGCAGCCAGGGACTGCTGCCTGGGCGGGGCCAGGCGGTCCCCGCCGGCCAGCAGCGTGAACCGGTCATCCAGCCGGGCCAGCAGCCCGCTCACCCCCAGCGCCTCGGCCCGGGCCGCCGCCAGCTCGATCGCCAGCGGCATCCCATCCAGCCGCGCCACCAGCCGCGCCGCCTCCGGCCCGCTCCGGCCATCCAGGACGAAGTGCGCGTCGGCCTGGCGGGCCCGGTCCGCAAACAGCACCACCGCCTCGGCCTTCGCGGCACCGGCCAGGTCATCAGGATCGGGCACCGCCAGCGGGCCCAGCCGGTACCGGGCCTCCCCCGTTACCCGCAGACCCTCCCGGCTAGTGGCCAGCACCCGCAGGTCATCACAGGCCGCCACCAGCTCCGCGCACAACCCGGCGGCAGCGCCGAGCACGTGCTCGCAGTTATCCAGCACCAGCAGCAGCTGCTGGCGGGCCAGCACCCGGGCCAGCGTCCCCGTGATCGGCACCCCCAGCTGCTCCCGCACTCCCAACGCCGCCGCGACCACCGCCGGGACCTGCCCCGGATCCTGCACCGGAGCCAGCTCGACCAGCCACGCCCCGTCGGCGAACCGGGCAGCCACCCGCCGGGCCACCTCCCCGGCCAGCCGGGTCTTCCCCGCACCCCCCGGCCCGGTCACCGTCACCAACCGGTACTGCTCAAGCAGCACCGCCAGCTCGCGCACCGGCCCGGCCCGGCCAATGAAGCTCGTCCGCATCGCCGGGAAACCATGCACGCCGCTGGCCGCAATCACCACCGGGGACTCCCCCACGGCCGTACCATAACCCCCACCGCCGCCGCCGTATAGCCCGGCGGCGCCGGCAACAGCATCCGGCTAGCCACCCGCCGCCAAGATCAGCCGCGGCCAGGACCGGCGCCTGCAGCCAGCTGCGCCAGAACAGTCCGATCTGAAGCCGCTATCTACCCAGCCAACAGCGGTCCGATTGCGTGCTTGTGCGGGTCGGCGCGCGTTCTCCCGGACCGCGCCCCTCACTCAGCGTCACACTTGGGATCGGCATCACCTAACGATCCCGTCGGCACGCCGATACCCAGCGGCGGCTGTGTGCCCGTTTCGTCGTCCCGGTCATCGGCGCGGTCCGCGGCCAGGACATCCGGGTCGCCGACATGCAGAAATCGTCAACTCCGCGCCCACCGCGGGGGAGGGCGGCCGGCTGCACAGGTGCCTGTCGGCCATGGTGACGGCGGGGATCGCGGCCGGGTACCTGGCCAGCCCCCGGCTGAAGGACGTCCACGGGCAGGCCGGGGCCGGCCCGCGCCCGGCCCGCAGGTGAGCATCGCCGGGGAATCCGCGCTGTTCGTCGACCCCGCCGAGATCCCGGCCGGCGCCGATGTCGCCCGGCTCGGCCAGGCCCTGGCCCGGGGACAGCCCGGAGACCTGCGGTTCACGTACCATGCGGCGCCATCTCGTGCAGCCACCGATCGATCTCTTGGTGGAGCGCCTCCCGAGTGCCTACCACGAGTGAAACCGGTTCCACCGCTACGACATCAGGCGTGGTGGTCAGGCGCATCACGGGTGAACCTTCGTGGAACCAGACCCGTACGACGAGCACGCCGACCGAATCGCCTTCCTCACTCACCTCTCCATTGTGGCAAGGCGGCGTCACCGCGCCGTGTTTACTCCCGCGTCAGGCCGTCCACTAGAGCCTTCATCTGTGAGCTGGGCCGGAGACCGAGCTCGTTCGTAAGCAGGCGGCGATATCGCTGATATTGAGCGACTGCGCTTGCGCTATTGCCCTCAGCGATGAATGTTCGAATGAGGGCGCGGTGAGCGCTCTCCCGATATGGCTCGATGGACACTGCCGCGAGCCCGGCCTCGAGCGCCTCCATGTGCCGGCCGTCCTCCAGAAAACGCTCGGCGAGCCGCTCAAGCGCGTGCAATCGCAGCTGATCCCAACGTTGCTGATCCAGGACCAGCCACTCTTCACCCCATGTGGGCAGCAATTCCTGCGACAAGGCTTCGACCTCACCACCATCGCTAACCGGACATTCTATATCCGGTGTTGACGTCAGTATCCGAGCCTTGTGCATCCAATATTGCAGATCTACCGTGACATCTTGGGCAAGGCCCAGACTCGGGCCATGGCTTTCAATTAGCGGCCCACCGACCTCACGTTTTGCGCGCCACAACGCGGACCTCAGACTGGCTGAGATCTGGGTCTTCCTTCCCTGGGGATACAAGATTTCCCCCAGTTGCGTCCGATCAAACAATGTAGGGCGAAGCGCAAGCGCCGCGAGGACACGCTGCGCGCTGAACGGCAATCTCAACTGGTACCCATCGGCAGCGATGCTGAAACCACCAAGCAGGTGGATGCTGATTCCCGTGAAGCGGCTGTCGTGAGCGTAGACGCTGTTGCTCATTCCGCTTCCCCCCCTCAAGTGACCCGGAGCAGCGGCGAAATCGCTGTAATTATCTCTCCATGACTGGTACGGACACCACCTCAATACGTAGCAAAGATGTCACCAGGGAGTCACTAAACACGTGGAGCATCAGCTGCACCCTAAGCAAGGACGGAAGCCCATAAGCGATTCGGGCGCAAGGAGCGTCTCTCCACGCGATCTTCACACGATCTCCACTCGTTCTACAACAGTCTCGTATTGAGGAATGGATCGCAACAAATGGAGAAATACGCCGGGGTCGGAGCTGCTCGGCCCAATGGCCTGCTGTCCCAGGTGACCAGGGCCCGTGCTGGAGCAGGCGCTGGCCGAGGAGATGACCGGGCGCCTGGGCTATGAGAAGCACGACCCGGCGGGGCCGGGCAGCGGTAATAGCCGCAGCCGCACCGCCAAGACGGTCCTGACCGACGTCGGGGCGGTGCCGCGGGGTCGCAGCGGGACCTTCGAGCGGCAGATCGTGCGCAAGGGCCAGACCCGGCGGGAGAGGTTCAACGACCGGATCATCGCACTGTATACGCGGGGGATGAAGAGAAGCACAAGCGCTGAGGACCTTCAAGGCAGCAGACGGCGCATGGAAGCGGACAACCCGCCAGTACCCCCGCTTCTTCGCGCACTGGCTATGGGTCCCCGAGATTCTGACAGCGAGGCCGGGAGAGCCTGGTGACGGGAGACTTGTAACCGGTTCGCCGCGAGCCCGACGTCGCTGCTGGTCAAGGCTAATTGGGACGCAAACTGGCTCGTCCGAGCCGTAGCTTTCACCCAAACTCTTTCAACGACGATGTTCCAAGACCTGACCACACAATGAGGTACCGACCTCTGCTCCCGCAGTCACCGTTGAAAACTTTCGCCGCAATGGTCTCAGGTTGAGCCGCTGCCCGTGCATGGCCGGCGTCACCCATGTGACGCCTTCACCTTCAAGACGGTAGGCAGCAGGTGACGATCTTGATTCGCCCCCGTGACACGGGCCCGGAAAGCTAAGGGCACCGAGGGAGGCAGAACATGGTCCAGCGAGCACTTCTTGTCGGGATCGACCAGTATCCGGACCCGCGCAATAACCTAAACTCCTGCATCGCTGACACGCTGGCGTTCCGAGACATCCTCGTGACCGCGTATGGCGTATCCCAGGGCGACATCACACTCCTGCACAACCAAGCGGCCACACTCGACAACGTCCGCACCGCTCTCGACTCCCTGCTGAACGGGCTGCGTGACGGTGAGAAGGTCGTGTACTTCGAGAGCTCACACGGGTACCGCTATCCCAAGGGCGACACCATGGTGGAAGTGCTCTGCTTGTATGACGCATTCCTGGAGGACACTGAGCTCGTAAGCCGGAGCCAGGCGGCCCCGGGCGACTGCCTGACGGTAATAACCGACGCATGTCACTCAGGTGGCCTCAACAAGCTCTTTTTCCCCCCTACCGGCACCAGCGTGGCCCGTGCCAAGGTGTGGCAGCCGCCCGAGGATCGCGCTGCCATTGACGTCGCCACCGCGAGGCAGGTGTCCGCCTTCAAGTTCTTCGGGCGAGCCGCCACCAGCGAGGTGGGGGCGGTAGCCAAGGAGTTCAGCGAAAGCAGCATCACCAACAAGGACTTCGTGCCGCCGACTAAGGACCTCGGTGCCGGCCAGCTCGAGCTCAACGGCCTGCTCTTCGCCGCCTGCCGGGTTGACCAGACGGCGGCTGCCGGCAGCCCTTCCACCAACAACCTGTCGGCGTTCACTTACGGGCTGCAGCAGGAACTCAACGCCGGGGGCGGCTCGGTTGCGGTCCGGACCCTGAACGACCGGGTGGGGGCGCGCCTGGCGGCGCTCAACATGTCCCAGCAGCCGGTCGTCGTCGCCCCGTTGGCGCACCAGGGCGAGCTCGACGAAACGCTCCTCAACTACGGCGCTGTCGCGGGCACGAGTACACCGGCGTCCGACGGAAGCGATTTCGGCTCGTTCTTGCAGGCACTCGGCATCGGCACGTGAATATGACCACTGATCAGCGGCACGAAGGAAACGGCAAGCCCAAGGCTAAGAAAGCCCCACAGAGACGTGCGGCTTCAAAGCGCCCAGCAAACAAATCAGACAAGGAGAACGACGTGACTGTGACCACGACCAGCCCGGTGAGTACCGGCACCAGCGCCACCACAGCCGCCGGAGACGAGAAGGGCATCTTTGACTTTCTTGGAGATGTCCTTCCGGATCTCGCGGGGACGGCGGCGCAGGCCGTCGGGATCGACCCACGGGTCGCCGGCCAGACCGTAAGTCAGATCCTGAGCATCTTCGGGATCGGTGGTGGCAAAGCCTTCGCTCCCGGGCTCCCGAAGGATCAAGCTGTATCTCAGCTGCAGCAGATACTTACCCCTCAGCTCCTGAGCGACCCGACCTTCAAGGCAGCTCTCACGAAATGGATGCAGGCCGCGATCGAGCCGATACAGGCACAAAAGGAGAATAAGGAGTACAAGCCGTCAGTCCCCTTGGAAAACAAGGACTGGTTCGGGGACGCCATCAACTCGATCGGCCATGCCGTCTCGTCCGTCAACTGGGGCCAGGTCGCGCAGGTCGGCATGCAGGCCCTGCCCTTTGTGCTTTCACTCTTCTAGCTGACGGAGAAGGGAGGGCTCGTGGCTGACGATCTCGCCGTCTACGAGACGATCGCAGCAGCCGTGGCGGAAGCTCGCGAGCCCGACTTCTCATCCTTCGACGGTGCCGAGGTGCGCTTGGCTATGCAGCGCGCCCTTACCTTCCCCGGTCCACGAACTAACTTCGAGTACTGGCTGGCGGGGCGGGTGAATGTCCTGAGCAACGGCACGGTGACGCTCGAACCGGCCGAAGCCGACGCCCCCGTTCAGCAGAGCAACGGCCTGCTGCTTCGGGTGGTGACTGCCGGCGAGCCCTTCGCCGAGCCGGTCAGCATCACTGCCAGCGAGACACCCGTGCGCTGGCCTATGCGGGGCGGGAGCTAGATCTTACTAGCTCGGATCGACTCTTTGAGATCATCAAGGCCAGCGCCACGCCCCTCAATTTAGGTGATCGCAGCGAGGCTGCTGTCCTCGTAGGAGTTGGTCAGCGCCCTCTCATCTAACTATCTGCCCACCTAAAGTCAAAAGCAGGCATGCACCGTCATCGCGCTGTCCGGGGATGACGGAAATTGGCGCTAGCAAACTAAGCTCAAAAGGAGGCGACCATGGGACTCTTTGACTTGTGGTTCTTGGACTGGAGTGACCTAGAGCGTAGCCAGCGACTACCGGATCGAGACGTAGTCTCGGTGACCTATGAAGATATCGACCCCGCAACAACAGAAATTGCACTTGTGATGGCGCGACCACTTACTTGGTGGAAAGGCGTCCAGACCCTGAACGGCACCAACGCTCAGATCGCGTTCACCCAGACCCAAGGCTTGGACGGCACGGCCGGCCCCGACTCAGCGCCGTCCGGCGACCTGGCCACCGGCGGACACCTGGTCATGTGGAAGGCCAAGACGTTTGGCGTTCACACCCCGATGTACGGGCTCGCCGACCTCGAACAGATAAAGGGCAAGCGCGTAACGTTCCGATGGATCGCAGACTAGTTAAGTTAGCCTCGGTCTAGAATGAAAACGCTCAGCGGGCTGACGATCCTGGCGTGCTGCCACGACAACGGGCCTGCACTGCAGTTTCAGCGTTAAAGGCTCTTGTCACCCGAATTTCGGGCGGGCATCATGTTGACATGAGCACTGCATATAACTCGCCTGCGGAGGTAGATACTGCGCCAGCGGAAACGATCGAGCACCGGCTGGCGCTCGTCATGAATGGCGGAGTTAGCCTAGCCGTCTGGATGGGTGGCGTTGCCTGCGAGATTGACAACATACGCCGCGCATCCAACGGCATCCCGCCGCCTGATGGCGCGACAAATGAAGAGAAGGCGGTCCAGGATCTGTGGGCCAGGGTGGCCCAACGGGCTGGTGTGCGGGTGACCGTCGATGTCATCGCGGGAACCAGCGCCGGTGGTCTGAACGGCGTGCTGCTCGCCGCAGCTATTGCGCGTGGGGCATCGCTAGCCGACCTCAAGCGACTCTGGCTTGAGAGCGGCCAGATGTCGGCCGAGGCGCTGTTCCGTCCTCAGCCGCAAGGCGCGCTGTCGCTAATGAATGGTGACTTCTTCCACGACCAGATCACTGGCGCACTGCAGAAAATGACGCCGACCGCGCACCGCCGCGATATTTCACTCATCGTCACATCGACCGCACTCGGACCGTCATCCCGCCAGGTCAGGGACTCTGACCAGGAATACTTCAGCGAAGCAGATCACCGGCGCCGCTTCCATTTTTCCAGGCACGGTTCCCGGCCGCAATACATCAAGACTGGAAACGGATATCAGTTGCAGGACTGCCCGCCCGTCGATGACCTCGCCGCCGACGAACCGCTGGCGACCGCTGGCCGTGCATCGGCCTCTTACCCGGTCGCGTTCGCCCCCGTAAGGGAGACATCACTGCTACGCGAGCGACGGGTGTGGCCTGACTGGGCGACCAGCGAAACCCCCGACTGGCTCGCCGACGGCGGGATCCTCGACAACTCGCCATTCGACCCGGTACTCGAATCGATCCAGCGCAAACCTGTTAACGGCCCATGGAAACGCACATTGTGCTTCGTGGTCCCGTCCGGAGACGAGGCCGCACTGGGCCGAGATATAACACCACCGGTCCAAGCGGCAGAGGTCGGCCAACCGCCTGAGCCACCACCCCCGTGGACATCAGTTGCCGCCGCGGCATTCAACTTTCCGCGCGAAGCAAATTTCCGCGACGACATAGATCTTTTGCACCGGACGATACGCGACGGCCGGTCATCCTACGACGTCAGCCGGTTCCTGCAGTTCACCAGCAGCATTTCTGCCGACGGAGGTGCTGCATCAGTATCAGCGCCAGGGCTGACCCTTGCTCAGGCACGCCAGACCTGCACTGCCGCGCTCTCGCTCTACCAGCAATCGTGCGCAGCGGCCGCGATTTACCAGGTACGGGACACTATCGTGCGCTCACGCTCCGATAGTTACATCGACCCGGTCAGCGAGGTGACTGATCCCGGCCTCAATCCGGCCAGGCATCAGTGGCTGCCCGACACCTTTCCCGCAGCGGACGCCCCACTGCCCACGACGTGGAAATGGGGCGCCGACGCGGCCGATCGCGTGGTCCGTACCATGCTGCGCGCTACCAGTGGCGAATCCGGCCTGGGTGAGCTGCGGCAGGACCTATCGAAACGGCTCCGCCAGATCGCGGCCATCGGCCAGGCCATCGACAAGTACCTAAAGTCGGCGACAGACAAGACGACCATCCTCTCCGACCAGATGATGGTCAGTGCTCTCGATGACGCGTACGGCACATTGCAGGTAGGCGCCGCGCTCGCGCCGATCGTCGCGGGGGCGGCACTGGCCTTTGCCGACGGGCAGCTTGGCCATCGGGACAGGGCGTCCGACGTACTCGGCGCCGCCCTCGCGGTCGAGGTCAGCAACGGCGCGGGATCACTGCCGGACAATAGCGCGCGGCCGATCTTCCGGTTCGTCCGCATCGGGCTCGGCAATCCGCCGGGCCCGCTGAAGGTCGCTTTCGACAGCGCATTGGAAGGCCCAGGCGGAAAGCCGAACGACCCGAACAACATCCTCTATGGCACGAGGCTGAACCACTTCGCCGCCTTTGCCGACCCGGGCTGGCGCGCGTGGGACTGGATGTGGGGCCGCATGAACGCGCTTGCGCACCTAACCAGCCTGCTCGGCCTGACCGAAGAGGAGGTCAACGACCTGACGAACGCCATCCTGGCGGCCGAAGACCGCCAGTTGTCAGCCGTCCAAGCGGGCATCAGCACGGTCATGAACTTGACCAGCGCCAAGATGCAGGATGACCTGCGGTCGGCAGGCCGCATCCCGCCTGCGCTCGACGCGCTGTTTGCCTTCATCCGCAGCCAGGCTCCGACCAAACCGAAACTTCCGAAGGGGACAGAGAAGCTCGGCCAGTTCGTATCGGACCTATTGGCGCGCCGCGGCCATACCGGCCGCGTCAGCCATCCGGTCCTGCGCGGCGCTGCCCTGATTCCCAGAAGACTCCTGTGGAAGCGCGCCAAACCAGGCTGATAAAGAGGCTGCGCAAATTGAGGTAAGGGACCGGCTGGGCTTTCCTCGGCGAGGACTGACTCCCGATTATGGCGAGGCCCACCGCGGCCACCGTGGGCAGGCCCGACGGGACCCGCCGCTGACCCGCTTCGAGCCAACGCACTAGCCAGCTCACCGTCAGGATCCCTGCCGCATCAGGCGCCGAGGCCGGGGAGCTCCACGGCCTCTAGGCCTCGATGGCCTGGTTCTTGCTCAGATGATTCAGGTACCGGGCGGTGACGGCAATGCTGGAATGGCCGAGCAGCGCTGAGATGACGGTGATGGGTACGCGGGCCCGTTCCAGCTCCCACGCGAACGTGTGCCGGACGCCATGCGGGTGGACCCGCTTGTCGATGCCCGCTCGGCCGCCGAGGCGGTGCAGCAGGTTACGGACGTACTGGCCGGACAGCGGGCCGCCCTGGAGGGTGCAAAACAGCGGGCCGCGGCCGCCGAGCTGACGGCGGACGTAGAGCCAGCGGGCCAGGGCGTCGATCGCGCTCGGGTGAAAGCCGCGGGTGGTCGCCTTGTCACCCTTGCCGTGCAGCACGCTACGCCGCGACCACAGGACCGACCCGGCCGCCCGAACGGCGCACGTACCGCCAGCCCTGGGAGCAACCAGATGACCCAGATCCCTGATGCGAACTCCCAGCAGCCTCTTGCCCATCCGGAATGCGGCAGATCCGGACGTTCACTGCGCCAGCGATCTTGCATAAATATTCAGAGCTTGCTTGACCGTACGGACAGATGAAAAGTGATCATCCGGTACGTGCCTAGCACGAGGACGCACGCGTTGCCGATCTGTGCGCGTCCCGAGGTGCCCGCGGCCTCCCGTCACTGAGATTCGGCGAGAGGCCCGGGCGCCGCCGCAAGCCGAGCCGGACGTTGCTATATCAAGTCAGCACTACGATCTTCCCGGCGAGACGGCCCTCCTCCATAGCCGTGTGGGCCTCGACGATCTGATCGATGTGGTGCACCGCGCCGATGGGAACCACAGCTGCATATTCGCTGATCGCGTCGATGAACCCCTGGAGAACGGCCGGCGGCAGGTCGGCAGCCCCGCCGCTGTACGAGGTGAGGCGCACGCCTCGCGGGATGTACTCGATCGGGTAGAACTTGTCGATTATCCAGTGGTTCGACAGCATTCCGGTAAAGCACACCACCCCGTGGACCCGAGTCGACCGCAACGTGTCCGGTAGCGTGGGCGCGCCGATCAGCTCGAGGGCGGCGTCGACCCCGCCGGGAACCATGCTCTGGACCCGGCCGGCTACCTGCCCGTCGTCGAGGATGACCTCATCCACCCCGATATCTGTCAGGGCCGGCGCCTTGCCCTCCTGCCGGGTCGAAGACAGCACCCGCATCCCGAGCCGTTTGGCCAGCACCGCTGTCGCCATCCCCACCGAGGACGTCCCGCCCCGGATCAGCAGCGATTGGCCTTCCTTGGCGTCCAGACCAATGGTGAGTGAACCGTTGGCCGTCGCCAGCATCACCGGTATGGCGCCCAGGGTGGTCCAGTCGAGATCGCTGCGGAAGGGCAGGACCTGCGCGACTGGCACGCAGCAGTACTCGGCATAGCCCCCGTCGAAGGCGCGGCCCATACCTTCCCCAAAGGTAGCCACCTGCTGCCCCACGGAGAATTCACCGCCGGGGCACTCGGCCACGACACCCACCGCCTCACTCCCAGGTACCCGCGGGAAGGTCACCCCTCCCGCGAGGCCCAGGCGCATATGAAGCTCGGACTGGTTCAGCCCGAAAGCCCTGACCGAGATCAGGACCCAGCCTCGCCGCGGATAGGGCCGCGGGACTTGACGTATATGCAGCGCCGAAGGCGGCCCGGGTCCGTCGAGGACCACCGCCTTCATGGTCGCATCAGTTGGCTGCACGTCCCAGCCCTCCTCTCCGCCAGTTCCCGCGCTGTTCTCGCTCCTCCCGGTCCTCGTGAGCCGACTCATGTTCACCGGTCTGATGCTTTCTGCCCGCCTCCCAAAGACCCCGTGCAGAACCACGGGAGCGCTGCGTAATTGACTTGCCCTTTCGGCTAGGTGCGCAAGCCTGCCTAATGGCCGGCAACCTTGTCGCCCAAAGGTGGCCGTTCGGTGTCACGCCAAACTCGTTCACGGCAATGCGCGGTGACTGGCTCCGGTGGCGTATTCCTCCCGGCCTGGCAGGCAGCGCACCCGGCGCGGGCCTGTAAGCCCCGAGGCGAGTGTGCGATCTACCGGGTTCGTGACCGCGGCCAGCATCCTGGGCAGGGACCTGCCCCGCTCCACATTCCGGAGTACGTATCTCGCCCACCGCCGGGGTGCCTCCATGTTTCACTGACGATGCCGGATCATCGCCGTTGCCCCGGATTGCTCAGCCGGCCCAGGGCAGCTGAAGCGCACCGAGCTGGCTGGCGAAGGCCGCCATGTCGTCGGCCGCCCACTCCTCGCTGATCTTGCCGTCATCCTCGACGCGGTAGATGTCGACCGCGTCCCAGGTGACCGGCTTGCCGGTGGCCGGGATCCCGAGCAGGTCACCCTGCTGGGTCGCGCTCACTACTAGGCGCATGACCACTAGGTCGTCGCTCGCAACGATGTCCTGCTCGACCGCGTTCAGGTCGGGGAGGGCGCCGATGAAGGCGCGGAGCAGCCCGGTCACGTTCTCGGCGCCGCTGATCGTCCCGAGCGAGCCGCCATGCCAGGTCATATCCGGCGTGAAGTACTCCATCGCGAGTTCCGGCTGGTGGTCGTTGAAGACTCGTGCCACGAACTCTCGCGCGATCGCGACCTTCCCTTCCGGGCTCGATGCATCGCTCACTTCATTTCCTCTCTCGAGCGGGTTTGTGGCGGATGGACCGATCTGACCGAACCTTGTGTTCCGGCCGTCAGTCAGGACGCTGCAGTACGCGCAGAGTCGTCCGTCACGCCCCGGCCGCCACGGGTGTCTCGATGAATGTGTAGAGCGTCCGGATCTTTCCGTTGGCGAAAACCGCGACGTCCGTCCCGCTCGCGACAGGTGGAGCTCCGGCAGGGCCGGTCTGCCAGCGCAGGCGGCCGAGGTCGTGAATCACCTCTGCGGCGCTGACCTGGCTGAACGCGAAGCCCGGTGGGCTCTCGCCGAGAATGCGCCCGACCCGATCCGAGACGGCTGCCTGGCCTATGGCCTCTCCATCCGCGTCGTAGAGCGCGCAATCGTCGGCATACAGCTCTGCGATTGCTTGCCTGCGACGGCCGGGATCCCGCTCACCGAAGACCTCGGAAACGTTTCGCTCCATAAGGTGTCCGAGCGTGGTCATCGCGGCGCTCATGACAGCCACGACGGCGAGTGGACGCTGACGTGGTCGTTGTGCACGAGCATACGTTCCACGACCGAATCTAGCCCGGATTGGCCGCCGATGAAGATGAACGCAAGGTTCGTTCCGATTGTCGAAACGGGGGTGTTCAATGGTCTCTCCTCTCGTTGCCTAGGGCATCCGCCGCGCCGGGCGCGTGGCGGATGTGCAGCAGCCGGCGTATCTCAGAGCATCGTGGCGCCGCTGCCAGGCGATCGAATCCTGGATCGAATCCCGGAATCCTTAGTGCGTGACCCCAGTCGTCGCCGGTTAGGCTGAGAAACGAGATGAGCGGAGCGCGCGCACCGGTCCGGATGCCGGGTCTGCAGTTGCTCGGTCGGGAGCGCGAGCGTGGGGCGCTCGACCGGCTGCTGGACGCTGCTCGCGACGGTCACGGCGGCGTCTTGGTGGTGCGTGGAGAGCCGGGAGTCGGCAAGACCGCGTTGCTCGAGTATGCGATCGAGGCGGGACGGGAGTTTCGGATCGCCCGGACGTCCGGGGTCCAGGCGGAGATGGAGTTCCCGTACGCGGCAGCCCAGCAGCTGTGCTTCCCGATCCTTCATCTCATGGAGCACCTGCCGGAGCCGCAGCGCGAGGCGCTTGACGTCGCGTTCGGACTCCGCGGCGGGCCGACTCCGAATCCTTTCCTGGTCGGACTGGCGATCCTCGGCCTGCTGTCGGAGGCGGCGGAGGAGCAGTTGCTCCTCTCCGTCGTCGACGATGCGCAATGGCTGGATCGTGCTTCGGCACAAGTGCTTGCGTTCGTGGCTCGCCGCCTCCTGGCGGAGAAGCTCGCGCTCGTGTTCGCGACGCGAGAGCCGGACGACACGCTTGCCGGTTTGCCAGAGCTCCACGTCGAGCCCTTGGGGCATCGTGATGCGCGTGCTCTGTTGGAGTCGGTCTTGCCGAGTCCGCTGGATGAGCGTGTGTTGGAGCGGATCGTCATCGAGACGCGCGGGAACCCGCTCGCGCTACTCGAGCTGCCGAGAGGGTTGACCCCGGCGCAGCTCGCTGGCGGGTTTGGTCTGCCCCCGGTGGTGCCCTTGACCGCCCGTATCGAGGAGAGCTTCACCCGACGCCTCGCGACGCTTCCAGACGGTGCGCGGCGCTTGCTGCTGGTGGCGGCAGCAGACCCGGTGGGCGATCCGGCACTGCTGCGGGACGCGGCCCGGTGGCTCGGAATCCCCGAGTCGGCTGAGCAGATCGCCGAATTGGAAGACTTGCTGGCCGTCGGTCCGCGAGTGGTGTTCCGTCATCCACTGGTTCGGTCGGCGGTCTACGTCGCCGCCGGACTTAAGGAGCGGCGCGAGGTCCACCGCGCACTCGCCGAAGCGACCGACCCAGACGTCGACCCGGATCGCCGCGCCTGGCACCGGGCGCACGCGGCAGCCATTCCCGACGAGGATGTTGCGGCCGACCTAGAACTGTCGGCAGCGCGAGCGCAGGCGCGGAGCGGCTTTGCGGCCGCCGGGGCGTTCCTTGAACGCGCCGCCGCGCTCACACCCGAACCCTCGCGCCGCGCGCAACGCGCCCTCGCGGCCGCGCAGATGAAGTTCCAGGCAGGTGCCCTCGATGACGCTCTCAACCTGCTCAGCACGGCTGAAAGTGGCGTCCTCAGCGCCCTCGAGCGGGCGCGGGTCCGCTTGCTGCGTGCCCAGATCGCATTCGTCACGAGGCGCGGTAACCATGCAGCGCCTCTGCTTCTCGACGCCGCCGATCGGCTCGCTGACCTCGATCCCGTACTTGCACGCGAAACGTATTTGGAGGCGCTGGTAGCAGCGGGGTTCGCGGGCCGCCTCGCGGGCGCCGGCGGAAGTGCGCAGGAGGTGGCAATCGCTGCGAGAGCGGCGCCGTCGCCGTCGCACCCGCCGCGCGGGATCGACGTGCTGCTCGACGGGCTGGCGACGCTCTTCAACGACTGTTATGAGGCAGCGGTGCCGATCCTGCGTCAGACCCAGAGAGCGTTCGCTACCGGCATGCCCGCGACGGAAGAACTGCGCTGGGGATGGGCGGCAACGGTGGTGTCCGTGCATCTGTGGGACGACGAACGATGGGACACGCTCACGGAGCGGCACGTTCGCCTGGCGCGTGAGACAGGGGCACTCGCCGATCTCCAGCTCGCCCTCAGCCAGCGCATTTCCATGCATCTCTTCGCGGGGGAGCTGTCGACGGCGGCGTCGCTCGTCGAGGAACTCCAGGCGACGACGGAAGCCATCGGCAGCACCCTCGCTCCCTACGCCAGGGTGGGACTCCTTGCCCTGCGGGGGCGCGAGACCGAGGCCGCCTCGCTCATCGATGGCAGTCGCGTCGAAGTGACGCGGCGCGGCGAAGGAATCGGGATCTCGGTACTCGAGTGGGCCGAAGCGGTCCTGTACAACGGGCTCGGGCGGTACGAGGAAGCCCGCGCGTCCGCGTTGCGGATTGCCGAACATCCGCAGGATCTCGCTCCCGCCAACTGGCACATGGCCGAGTTGGTCGAGGCCGCTGCCCGAGCTGGAACACCCGAGCTGGCTATTGACGCTCTACGTCGTCTCGTGGCCATGACCAGGGCTAGCGGCACAGACTGGGGACTCGGGATCGCGGCACGCTCCCAGGCACTCCTCGCCGAAGGCAAGCATGCTGAAAAGCTCTACGTCGAGGCGATCCAGCGACTCGGCAGAACCCGGATCGCCATCGATCTTGCCCGTGCTCACCTTCTCTACGGCGAATGGCTGCGACGCGAACGCCGACGCCTTGACGCGCGCAAGGAGTTGCAGGTTGCCCACGACCTCTTTTGCGACTTCGGGATGGACGCGTTCGCCGAGCGTGCACGGGCCGAGCTGGAGGCGACGGGCGGACATGCCCGAAAACGGACCGTGGATACGCATGACCAACTCACCCCGCAGGAAGCGCAGATCGCCCGCCTCGCAGCGGACGGCAACACCAACCGGGAGATCGCCACCCATCTATTCATCAGCCCGAGTACTGTCGAGTACCACCTCCGCAAGGCGTTCCTCAAGCTCGAGGTGAAGTCACGCACGCAGCTGGCGGACCGTTTGCGATAGGTGGGCCGCGGGTCGGCATCGCCATGGCAGAGCCCCTATCGGGTCACACGGCCATGCGGCGGCAGATGCCGGTCCGGGCCGACAGATCAACGAGAAGACAACCAGGCCAGCCGAATCTCGAGTCAGACCCTGACCGCACAGGCCACTACAGCCCCACGGCCACCGGCACCGCCACACCAGCCCGGATAGAAGATTAGTGGCGCTGCGCGGTGCCGGGTGTGCACCAGCCTCCTGCCCGAGCCGTTCATCCCCGGGCGGCCCGCACCCATGCCGGAGGAGCCCCCGTGGGTGGTCTGCGTCGCAATCATCCGCGGCGGCCGCGAGCAGTAAGCTCAGGTGATATGTCACCTGACGGCAAGACGGTCCCGGTGCCTGCCGGCGGGTGGCTCGACGGGGACCAGCAGCGGGCGTGGTTGGCCTATATCCGGATCCAGCTGCGACTGGCGTACGAGATGAATCGCCAGCTTCTCGCCGATAGCGGCATGTCGCTGCCCGATTATGACGTGCTGACAGGGCTGAGCGTTGCTGAGGGGGGGCGGATGTCGATCACGGTGCTGGCCGCCCAGATCGGCTGGGAGCGCAGCCGGGTGTCCCACCACGTGCGGCGGATGAGCGCGCGGGGCCTGGTGACGTGTGGTCCGTCCGCCGCGGACAGGCGGGTCACCGAGGTGACCCTGACCGCCCGCGGGTGGCAGGCTCAGCAAGAGGCGGCGCCCGGGCACGTGGATCTTGTCCGGCGCCTGTTCTTCGGGGGGCTGCCGGAGGGCCTGGTGGGGCCGCTCGGCGAGGCACTGGAAGGCGTGTACTCCAACATCATCAAACGAGGCTCGCTCCCGCCGCCGGTCGATTGGCACCCGGCGGAGGACTGACGGGCCGCGCCTTGCCGCGTCGGTCCTGCGTCGGCATGCAACCGCCGTACCTGGGACCGGCACGGGACGCGCCAGCTGCTAATTCAGGCGGTGCCGGGCCGGGCTCGCACTCCCGCAGCCCCTGCCGGGCTCGCGCTTGCGGCTGGTGGGCAACGAGGTCCTCGTAATCCGGGTGGGGGCGTACGCTCCCGGCGGCGACTGAGCATAAGGAGTTACGCACCTTCCCCGGCCGTCAGACGGCGGCTACCACTCCGGCCTGGGGCCGCTCACCCACGGCGTCCTGGTCGTCATCGCAGCAAAGCGAAGACGTGGTGGACGTCGCCGCCCGCCTGGCCTGGACCAGTGCCGCGTCCGGCCGCGCGACCGGCAAGCCCGACGCGGTCGGCATCCGCGCGCCGCCGCCGGGCACCGTGACCGGAGATCCTGCTTGCCGCGCCCACGCCGGGGGCCTGGAAGCCGAAATCCGGTGGCCCAGTCCCTTCGACAAGATCGCCGATGCGGCCGGCGGATCTGGCGGACGCACAGCCCCTGTTAAGCGCCGGGAAGCGCCTGCGCCTGCCCCGCAGATGCCCGCGGCAGTGGCACACAGCGGGCAACCGGGCACGCCGTCAGCCCTCCCAGCGATAATTACGTGATATATCATGTTGACAGTTACGTGATGTATCACCTAAGTTGCCGGGAAGAAAGTGACCGGCCCGCTGGGCCGGAACGCGTGACCACTGGCCGCCGGGAGCCTGGACATGACAAAGCGCAACCGCGATCTGGCGAGGCGGGGTACCGGCTCCCTCGCCGCCGGGAACGGGCAGGCCACCAGTTCGGCGGGCTGGTTGGCCACCGCGCGCCGGGGCACCGTGGTTCACCGGGTGGCGCCGGCGCAGCTGGCCGGGGTCGCTGCTGACGGTCGTCACGCGGCCCGTCTCGCGGATAGGCCTGGTGGCGGCGGGCGCGCGGTTCTTCGCCAACTTCGCCGCCTACACCTACATCGGCCCGCTGCCGCACACCCGGGCCGGCCTGGGTGCCGGCGCGATCACGCTGGTGCTGCTGGGGTTCGGCCTGGTCGGCGCGGCCGGCAACTTCACCGCGGCTGCAGCCGTCGCCGCCGCCGGGTCACTGGCCCTGCTCGGCCGGGCCGGCGCAGCCATCAGCTCTCCGCCAGCCGGCCCCGCCGATCCGGCCCGCGAGCTGGGCCAGGAAGCGCCGGCACCGCCGGCAGGCGCGGCCGGTGGAGCAGGAAACACCGCACAACGACCACGCCGAAGTTGCCGTTCGCGGCCATGCCGGCCACTGCCAGGAAGGAACTGCCATGCCCAACCACCAGGAAGGAACTGCCATGTCCAACGCGGTTGTGATGACCGGATACGGACCGCCCGAGGTGCTCAAGTGGGCTGGGGTCCCCCTGCCCGAGCCGGGCGAGGGGCAGATCAGGATCAAGGTCAAGGCCGCCGGCATCAGCCCGACCGATCTGGCCCTGCGGGCCGGCTACCTCAAGGCCTTCCCGCTGCCCCCGAACACCGTGCTCGGCTTCGAGGCAGCAGGCACCGTCGACGCGGTCGGGCTGGGTGTCTCCGGCACGTCCGTCGGCGCCGACGTCACGGCCTTGCTGTTCAGCCTGGGCGGTTACGCCGAGTACGCGGTAGCGTCGATCTGGACCCGCAAGCCAGAGGCCGTTTCGTGGATCGATGCCGCCGCGCTGCCCAGCTCGGCCGAGGCGGCCGTCGGTGTGCTGCAGCAGCTGAACGTCACCAGCGGTGAGACGCTGCTGCTGTTCGGCGGCGGCGGATCGGTCGGCATCATCGCTACCCAACTCGCGGTCGCCCGGGGGGTCACGGTGATCAGCGCGGTCGGCGAGCACGATGAAACGCTCGCCCGCGAGCTGGGAGCTACCCCGGTGCGGTACGGCGCGGGCCTGGCCGGCCGGGTCCGCGCGCTGGGCCCGGTGGACGCCGTGTTCGACGCGGCTGGCAAGGGTGTCCTGGCCGACGCGATCGCCCTGACCGGCGGGCCCAAGCGGGTCATCACGTTGTCGGACCCGGCCGCCGCCGACTTCGGCGTCACGCTGTCTGAGCCCACGCCCGACCGTGCCCCTGGTGCCCTGAATGAGACGATCGCCCTGCTGGCCGACGGCCGGCTCCGCCTGCGCGCGCACCAGTCCATGCCCATGCAGCAGGCCGCCGAGGCCCACCGTCAGCTGGAAAGCGGCACCGTCCACGAGCGCATCATCCTCACGCTCAATTAGCGCGGGCGGCACCGCGGTGGCCAGGCCAGCCGCTCATGACATGCCGCCCGGACCAACGCAAAGGTCAGGCCAATGACACCGGATGCGGGCGCTCAGGAGGGCGGCTGACGACTCCGGCGCGCGGGAACTGCTCCGCTACCGCTCCGCCCAAGGCCGGTGATTCACCGCGGTGTCAGTGCTGTGCGTGGCCCCGCCCGGCGGCTTCGCGTTCGTCTTCATCCCTGCCCTGGAGATCATCGCCGGCTACAGCCCAGTGGTGGCATGCTCGGCACTGGTGCCGGTCACCGTCGTGACCTTGCTGCTGTCGGGAGCCAGCGGCCGGCTGGCCCAGCGGATCGGCCTCCGGCCGCCACTGGTGGCGGGCTGCTTGGTGTGCACGGTTGCGTCCATTCGCCGGCGCCGACGCCGTTTTCTGGCTGACGTCGCCGGACCCGCGGGCGCCGTCGGTCGAAGCCGCTTTTGCCGGCTTCACCCGGCCCGCCGCGCCTCCGCTCTTGCCGTTCAGGTGCCCTGGCGAGGGCACATGCTCGGCGGACTGGCCAGATCCTGACAAGCTAGCGGTATGAACAGGTGGCTTCCCTCAGCCGTGTCCTTGCCGCCCGGTATGGTCCGGCCAGGGCTCGTCACCCGCCGTCAGGTGTTCCTGGCGGCCAAGACGGCGATTGCCGGCGGCCTCGCCTGGGTGGCGGCCGTGGCGGTCAATCCTCACAGCCGGCCGTACTTCGCGCCGCTTGCTGTGCTCCTGATCGTCCAGCCGACCGTATACGACTCCCTCTCGCGAGCCTTTCAGCGCGTGGCCGGGGTGGTGGTAGGGGTCGCAGCCGCGCTAGCAGTGAGCCGCGTCCTGGCCCCGAGCGGCTGGAGCATCGCCATCATCATCTTCGCGGGCCTGCTGCTGGGCTGGACGGCTCGACTAGGCCCGCCAGGCGTGGTGCAGGTGCCCATCAGCGCATTGCTCGTGTTCCTGATCGGGCAGGTCACGCCCGGTTACGCGGGCGAGCGTATCGTCGACACCTTGATCGGCGCGGGAGTCGCCGTAATCGCCGTCCTGCTGAGCCCGTCCGCGCCTGCGCCCGACTCCGTCATGTCGGAGGCGCTGGCACCGCTGCATCGTTGTACGGAGATCCTGCGTGCAATCGGCACGGGCATCGGGTCGACGTGGACCCTCGGGCAAGCGGACTCATGGCGCCTGGACGCGATCGCGCTGATCGACACCATCGCAACGGCTCGCGGCGAACAGGAGGGGTTCCGGCTGAGCTCCCGGTGGAACGCCCGGGCCCGCCGGGAACGAGCTGCGCTCGGGCAGGCGGACGAAGCGCTCCTTTCGGGCGAGCGGATCGCCATCTACACCCGGTCGATGGCCCGGGCCTTGCTAGACGGATCGGACAATGCCCATCCGATGCCGACTCTCAGCGCGATGCTCGCGAAGACGGCATCGGCTACGGACGCCTACACCGCATGGGTAGCCTCGGCCGACACGCCAGCCGACCGCCGGCATCTGGCCGACGCGGTGCACGCCGCAGACGACACCCTCGACAGCGCGCTCGCCCGGGTACAAGAACGATGGGGCAACAACCCCGCTCAATGGCTCACCTTCGGGATGACGCTGGCGATGAGCCAGCGGATCCTGGCCGAGGTCGGCCGCCCGCTCGACCCAGCAGAACGCGAGCCTGCCTGACCGCCAACACCAGTCGTCAGTGCACGATGCGAGAGAGCGCTACGGCGGCAACGGGCAGCGTGACGTGCCAGTCGCGCTTCCCCAGATGTGAGCCAATTACGCCGGTGAAGCACGCGATCACGCCCGTGGCCCCACCAACGCTGCCCGCACCAGGCAGACAGCGATCCCACCTAGGACCACCGCGACCGTCGTTGGCGTGATCATGGTCGCCTCCCAGTCGGTGGGCGGCGGTGGCCTGCTCCCACCTCGGGCTACCCGCCGCATTTCCGCAAGCAAGCCACTCTCTGGGGGGCGTCGCCAGATTGACCCCGTGGTGAGCGCAATGGCATTCGCGTGGCCGCCGACCTGGCTCCTGGGCTGGCGACCCAGATAGCGCCCGAACAGGTTGTTCTGCGTGGCCTGCGCGCATGGCCGGCGTGGCTGGCCGACCACCGCTTCTGCCGAATAGCGGACGATGTGGGCTTGCGTAGTATGTGCCGCCTTGCATTTTCAGATGGCTGCGCGCCAATTGGCGTCACCGACAGCGATGACCGGGCACGGGTGTCCGGCTCCCGAGCCAGGACCGGGTATGCTCGCGGTCGGCGCGGCAAGGCCGCGGTGTGACATAACGGATAAAAGGGATTCAGGCACATGGCAACAGGCACGGTGAAGTGGTTCAACTCCGACAAGGGTTATGGTTTCATCGCCCCCGATGACGGGACGGCGGACGTGTTCGTCCACTTCTCCGCGATCGCGTCTTCCGGCTACAGGTCGCTGGACGAGAACCAGAAGGTCGAGTTCGACACGACGCAGGGACAGAAGGGACCGCAGGCGGAGAACGTCCGCCCGCTCTGACGTCTGAAGCCTCGCGTCCTGACGCGACGCGCTAGTCCAGCACGGCTGGTCTGCGGCACCAGAGGCGTGCACGTGCGCGCTTCTTGCCGAGCCGGATGCCGATGACGTCCGACGTCGATGGTGTTGCGCTTGGTGTACCAGCCGACGTCGAAGACGGCCGGCTGGCCTCCGGCGCGTCCCCGGTTGTGGCGGTGCTTCTTCTGGTCTTCCTTGACCGGGATGATCTTCTTGATGCCGCGTTGCCGCAGCCGGGCGCGGTTGCCGGCCGAGGAGTACACCTTGCCGGCCATTGCGCGGCCGGGGCGCGGCCGTGGCCTGCCCCGGCCGCGCCGCCGGATGGCGATGGCGTTTATCAGCGGGATGAACTGCGGGCAGTAGCCGTGCTGGCCGGGGGTGGTCAGCCGTGGGACCGGCCGATCGCCTCCCGGCCTGATTTCCTGTCATTCGCTAGAGCCCCCGCGAGGTCATCAGCAGCCGGGGCGCGGCGGGCCCGGCCGCGTGCTGATGAGCCCGGGCAACCGTCGAATCGGTGCTGACCGTCCAGTCCCTGCCCTCGGCCTCATCGCACCCGGCTCGCAGGCCCTCCAGGATCTGCTCCCAGGTCCCATCCAGGGACCAGCGGCGATGCCGGTTATAGACGGTCTTCCAGTTCCCGAAGCCCTCCGGCGGGTCCCGCCACGGGCAGCCCGCCCGGGCCCGGAAGAAAATCCCGTTGATCACCATCCGGACCACTATGAAGCGGTCGGCAGGAACGTGGACCACGAATCCGTTTTGGACTGGTTGTTTCCGGGTTAGGCGGTCCGGGTGGGGGCGAGCAGCGACTGTGCGAGGGCGCCGTAGCGGCCCAGCAGCCACGGGGCGGTCAGCAGGCCCAGGGCGATGAACGCGATGCCGAGGGCCACCGACAGCCAGGCGGTGCTGGCGGTGGTCACGTGGACGAAGGCGTACCAGTTGTTGCCGTGGGCGGCGACGATCGGGTGCCAGACGGCGGGCATGATCACCCCGAACAGGCCCCAGGCGATCAGGCCCGCCGGGGCGAGCGCCAGCAGCCAGCCCACCAGGGTGTCCACCGTGATCCAGACCAGGTCCCGCCAGGTGGCCGGGTCGCCGATCAGGAAGCTGAACCGTGCCCAGAAACTCGGCGCTTGTCCATCGCGCCGGGCCGGCTCGCGGCGGTACGGGTCACCGATGGCGACACCGCACCAGTCGCCGGACAGCCGCCGGACCCTGGTCTCCAGCCGGCGGATGGCCCGCACCGTGACGGGGATCGCCGGCAGCCCGATGCCAACCGGGGCGAGCGTGACCGCCGTCGCGAAGGCCAGCCACAGCCCGAGGCCGACCAGGGTGAGCCCGACCAGGGCGATGCCCCGCCCGGCCGCGACGGCGCCCCGCGTCGCCCAGTTCCCGCCGCGGTCGGGGCCGGCGTCCGGCCCGGTCGCCCCGCTTTTCGTCGGGCCGGGATCTGCGCTGGCGCGGCCGGGGAGCCAGGACAGCCAGCGGGGCAGGTACCAGCAGCGGTCGCCGAGCAGGGTCATGGCGGCGGGCAGGAGTACGCCGCGGACGATCGTGGCGTCCAGCGCGATGGCGGTGGCCAGGCCCACGCCGAGCATCTTCAGCTCGACCTGGCCCATGCCGATGAAGATGGAGAAGACGGCGACCATGATGAGCGCCGCGCTGGAGACGACCCCGGCGCTGCTGGCGATGCCAGCCGTGACGGCGCCGGCGGTGGTCTCGCCGCGCCGCCGCGATTCTCCGATCCTGCTCACGATGAAGACGTGGTAGTCCATCGAGATGCCGAACAGGAACGTGAACAGGAAGAGCGGCACCCAGGGGGTGATCGCGCCGGAACTGGCGTAACCGAGCAGCCCCTGCAGCCTGCCATCCTGGAAGATCACCGTGATCAGCCCGTAGGCGGCGGTGACGGACAGGAAGTTGAGCGCGATCGAGACCAGCGGCAGGACCACCGACCTGAAGGACAGCAGCAGCAGGCAGAAGGCCACCGCGGCGACGACGGCGAGCACCAGCGGCGTGCGCGCGCTCAACTGGCCGGCGTTGTCATGGTTGGCGGCGGTGTCGCCCGTCACCGCGTAGGTCACCCCTGTTCCGCCGAACGTCTGCGGCAGAATGCGGTCCCGCAGCGCATCCAGCGCGGCGTAGGAGGCGCTGTCCCCGCCGTTGCCCGCGAGCGGGACGCTGACGATCAGCGCCCGGCCGTCGGCGACAGAGGTGGCGGTGACCGGCTCCCGGATCGGGCCGCCGGTTGCGGCCAGCGACTCGAGCTTGCTGATCGCGCTGGTGACCGCGGGGCCGGTGAGGTGCTGGCCGGTGATGACCACCTCGGCCGGCGCGGGGCTCTGCGGGAAGGCCGCCTGGATGGCCTCGATGGTGGACACCACGGGCAGGTCCTGCGGGGCGTCGATCGCCGGGTAGGCGAGACGGATACCAAGCGCGGGCGCGGCGATCGCCAGCATCACGACCGTGGCCGCTCCGCCCCACAGCAGCGGGCGGCGGACCACCCGGCGCACCAGGGCGGACCATACCTTGGACGGGGCCGCCGCCGCGCGACGGCGGCCGAGGAACGGGACGCGGCCCTTGTCGACGCGGTCCCCGAGCCAGGACAGCAGTGCGGGCAAAACGGTCAGCGAACCGGCGACCGCGATGCCGACCACGACGATGGCCCCGATCGCCATCCCGGTGAACAGCGCGTACCCGGTCAGGAACAGCCCGGCAAGCGCCGTCATGACGGTCAGTCCCGACACCACGATCGCCCGGCCGGACGTGCGCGCGGCGCTGGCGATCGCCTGGTGCGGCTCCGCCCCGTGCGCCCGTTCTTCGCGCTGGCGGCGCAGGAAGAACAGCGAGTAGTCGATGCCGACGGCCATGCCGACGAGCAGCACCACCGTGGAGGTCTCGGAGCCGACCGGCAGCCAGTGGCCGGGAATGGCCAGCAGCCAGGTCGCGGTGAGCGCGGAGGTGAGGGCGAGCAGCACCGGGATGCCCGCGGCGACCAGCGTGCCGAACACGCCGACGAGCAGGATCAGGGTGAGCGGCAGTGACGTCTCCGTGGCCTTGTCGAGATCGCTGCTGATCTGGTTGTTGACCGCCTGCCCGAGGCTAGCGTCGCCGCCCTCGGCCACCAGCAGGTCCGGGTGGCCAGACTGCACCTTGGCCACCGCATCAAGCGCGGGCGTCACGGCGGTGGTAACGTCCGCGGCCGGCCCGGGGACGGTGAAGGTGACGAGCGCGCTGCGGCCGTCCGCCGAAACCAGCGCCTGGCCGCCCGGGCTCAGCGGCGACCTGATCTCGGTCGCCGCGCCCGGCACCCTGGCCAGCGCGGCTATCACCTGGCTGACGGCCTGGCGCATCGCGGGATCGGTCGCGAACGTGTGCCCCGGGGCGCGTTCTTGGATCAGCACCGCCTCGGTCGTCGGGGTTGTCACGCCGAGGTGCTGCAGGCTACGTTCGGCCTGCCCGGCCTGGCCGAGGTCGTTCTGCGGCAGGCTGGGGGACCCGAGCAGCTGCCCGATGAGGTAGGCCACGGCGACCAGCGCGAGCCAGCCGAAGACCGCGGTCTTGCGGTGCCGGGCGCTCCACCCGGCGATCGTTTCCACGGCCTGCCGGCGGACCCGGCGCGGCGGCGGACTGATGGTGGCTGGCGGCGCCTCGGACCAGGCGGCTCGGCTCATAGCGGATCTCATTTCTCGCAACGTGGACCTTTTCCCCGGTTACCGGGTCGAGTTTCCGCTGGCCGTGGGCGCTTCAGGTAGTGCCGTGAGCACAGGGTCGGCGTGGGCCGCCCATCAGGAAAATGTGCAGAATGCACGCCAAGCCAGCCCGTTTTGCAGGGGACCGCGCGCGCAGCCGGCGAGTAGCCTGACGGCGTGGTGAGACGGGCAACGGCGCTGGTTGTCGTGGTCATGTGCCTGGTGGCGATCTCCGAAGCGGGTTACGGCGCCGCCAACGGCGGGCTCGGCGAGGTGCCGTTGGTCGCTGCGCTCGTTGTCCTGCCGTTGCTGTATGTCGTCCCGGCGACCAGGCCGATGTGGCTGCGCTACCGCTACCTGCTGCTGGGTGTGCAGGCGGCGCTGACCTACGTGCCGTTCGCCTGGTTCGGCGCGAACTGGACACCGTCGGGGTGGCTGGCGGGGCTGGTCTTGCTGACGGTCGCGTCACCGGCGTCGTGGTTCGTGGCCGCGGCCCTGGCCGCGCTTGAGACGGCCGCGTGGGCGGGCGTGGGCGGGCTGGCCAACCAGCCCGCGATAGCGGCGGTGTGGGCCACGTTCGCCTTCGTCTTTGACGCACTGATCCTGTTCGGGCTGGCCCGTCTGGCCGACCTCGTCCGGGCGGTGCACGCGGCCAGGAACGAGCTCGCCGAGGCGGCGGTTACCGCCGAGCGGGTTCGGGCGGCCGACAGCCTGCGGGCCGCGATCGACGGCCGGCTGGCCGAGGCGGGCAGCCGGTCGGCGGCGGCACTGCAGGCGATCGCTGGGAACCCGTTGCTGGCCCGCGAGGAGATCGCGGAGACGGCGGTGACCGCCCGCCAGGCCCTCGCCGAGGTGCGGGAGGTGGCCACTCGGTACCGGAGCGCGCCATGGCCGGAGGCGGCCCCTGCCACGCCAGGGGAACCGCTGGCTCCGCGGCTCGCGCAGGCCGTCCTGGTCGTGGTGCTCTCCGGTCTCGCGCTCCTGTACCTGTTCTTCGTCGCGGGCAATGTCCACGGCGTGCCGGGCGGCTACAGCATCCCGGTCGTCGCCTTGACCATCGCGGACGCGGTCGCGCTCGTCATCCTGCAGCTGCGTCACTCATGGCCATCACGTGGCCCTGGCACCTACAGCACTGGCCGGCCGCGCGGCTGGCCCGTCACCCTCTTCCTGCAGGCCATCCTCACGTACGCGCTAGTCCCGCTGACCGGCTGGCACCCGCTGATCATGCTCGGGTTCCTCGCCGGGTCGGCGCTGCTGCTCGTTCCCGCCGTGCCAGGCTGGATCGCCTTCGCGGCGGTGATCGCGAGCCTGCCAGTGCTGTGGGCGGTGAGACCCATCCCCGGGCTGTCGACCGTGCAGTGGCTGGGTGCCATGGTGTTCCTGACCTTGGACAGCGCGGCGCTCGGCCTGCTGGTCTACGGGCTGACCCGGCTGGCTCAGCTGGCCGTGCAGCTGGAGGACCTGCGCGGCGAACTTGCCCGCAAGGCGGTGGCCGGCGAGCGGCTGCGGATGGCGCGGGACACCCATGACCTCCTCGGCCTGGGCCTGTCCGCGATCGCGATGAAGGCCGACCTGATCGGCAAGCTCATCGGCCGCGACGACGCCCGGGCAGGCGAGGAGATCGCCGACCTCGCGCGGATCTGCGCCACCGCCCGGGCCGACGTGCGCCTGGTGGCCGGCGAGGCCCGGGACCTGCCGCTTGACGCGGAGCTCGCGGCCGCCCGCGACGTCCTGGCCTCGGCGGGCATCGATGTCCGGATGCGCGTGAGCGCGGACCCGTCGCCCGAGGCGGCCGCCGTCCTGGTTCCCGTGATCCGGGAAGCGGTCACCAACATCCTCAAGCACAGCACCGCAAGCTACTGCGTGCTTGAGCTGACCGCCGATGCCAGGCTCCTGCGCCTGTCGATCAGCAACGACGGCAGCACTGGCGCTGGCAGCACTGGCACCGGCAGCGGGCTGCTGGCCACGGAGGGCCGCACCGGCAACGGCCTGCGTAACCTCGCGGCCCGCCTCGAAGCCACGGGCGGGCACCAGACCGCCACACGGGAAGACGGCACCTTCAGCCTGGCTGTCGAACTGCCGCTCGAAGAGAGCCAGCCGGTCGTTTAGAGCCAGCCGGCGTCGGTGGCGATCCGAACCGCGTCCATCCGGTTACGGCCGCCGAGCTTGGTCACCGCGGATGCCATGTAGTTCCGCACGGTCCCGTAAGACAGGAACAGCTCCGCCGCGATCGCAGGCAGGTCCGCGCCCGCCGCGAACCGCCGCAGGATATCCGTCTCCCGCTCCGACAGCGGGCTTTCCTTCATCTCCAGCGTCGCCAGGGCCAGCTTCGGGTCGATGACCCGCTCCCCCGCCGCGACCTTCCGCAGCACGTCGATCAGCTGGTCCGAGGGGGCGTCCTTGACCATGAACCCCGCCACATGCGCGTCAAGGGCGGCGCGCAGCTGCCCAGGGCGGCCAAGCACGGTCAGGATCACCACCCGGCACGCGGGCAGCCGCTCGTGCAACCGCGACGCGGCGGTGATCCCGTCAAGCCCTGGCAGATCGATGTCGACCACCGCGAGGTCGGGACGTTCCGCCAGCGCCGCGGGCACGATGTCGGTGCCCGCCGCCACCTGGGCGACCACCTTGATGTCCTCCTCCAGGTTCAGCACGGAGACCAGTGTGTCCCGCAGAATCCGCATGTCCTCCGCGACAAGGACCCGTAGCATCACGCCTCCAACCGTGCGAACTACCGCATTGTCGCCCGGCAGACGCGACAGGCCCACACGATGTTGGCCGCTGCGCCCGCGAGCGTCACCAGCGCCCAGCCCCAGTAGCCGTAGGCCAGCAGGATGCCGGTCAGGGCAAGCAGCCAGGCCGTGACCAGCACACGATGAGTATCACGCCACGCGGATGCCTGCGGTCGAAGCCCGTTGCCATGTTCATGATGGTCTCCCTCGCAGGGGTAGGCAAGAGTGTCCGTACCCGTGCCAGGGATCAGGCAAGGTCCTTGAGCTCTTGACTGTCAAGTTGCTCCGCTCTGCTACATCGATGAGCTTGATGATCAAGGAGGAGCGGACATACATGGCCGATGAGCCGATCACACAGAGAATCAGAGGTCTACGACATCGATGAGATCATTACACGCATGCCCACGACCGAGGAGGTCGCCCGGCTGGAGATACCCGCCGGAACGCCCGTAGCCGAGCACATCAGGACCGGCTACACCGCCAGCGGCAAGCCGGTCAGGGTGATGATCTCGATCATCCCGGGTGACACGCTGATCCTGCAGTACACAATCCCGACCTAGCTGTACCTGCGGCTGGACAGCCGCCAGACGCGGCTGAACCGGTGGCCGCGAGATGTTCTAAGCCCGCAACTCTAGAGGAGGCGGATATGGGGGCGGCGATCATCTCGCTCGCCAGCGCAGCCGTTGGCGGACTCCTGGTACTAGCCGGTCAATGGCTGATTCATCGAAGCGAGGATCGGCGCTATTGGCGTGGACTGCTCCGCGATGCGGCCGCAGACCTAGCCACATCCTTCTCGCAAGAGCGAGCAGGGCTGACTTCCGACCGCGGCCAAGGGAAAGCCGCCTCTCACATCGATGAGGTCACCTACGTTGTCGATCGGCAACGAGCCCTCAACCGGCTTCTGACGCTCCCCCATGGCGACGCGCTCCAGCCGCAGATCCGCAGTATGGGACGTGGCATCGAAGAGCTATGGCGGGCGTACTCGAGTAGCGACGAGGAGTGGTACGCCGCGCGGACGCGCCTCCGGGAGGCGATCGACGCGTTCCTCGCTACTGTTCGATATGAGCTTCAGCGTTGAGTCAGAGGCAAAAAATGATCGCCTTTTGATCGTCTTTTAGTTGTGACAGGTTTCCTTACAGATTCAGGGGCGCACCTTCGGCACGCCACGCCTACGGCCGGGACCGGCAACGCGACCTGGCGCGAGCAGCCGGGGGAGAGTAGAGCGGCCGGGTGACCGGTGATAGGCGGCAAGGGTCGCCGGGGGTCTCGCCGTTGCCGGGCGGCAGCTTTCGCCGCGCCCTTCGGGCGGAAGCCCTACGGCGCGACGAGCTGCCGCGCACGGTTGCCCCGGCACCGACCACAGCCGGTCCCGCCGTCACGGCCCCCGATGCCGTGCCACACGAGCGGGGCAGGCCGTGACGCTCGCGCCGAGTGCGCCGATCGCCGTGCGAAAGGTCACAGCCACTTGACCCGGGTGCAGGATGGCGCTGAGCTGTGTAATGGAGGGGGCTGGTCCGGGGCGGTTGTCTTCGCCGGGGTAGAGGCGGCATGACAGGGTTGGCTGCTGTCCGGGCCGGGCGAACGGGTCGGTGCCGTTGACCAGGAGGGTTGGTGATCCGGTCATTCCCTGTTGCCGGGCCTGGTCCTCGTTATGGACGATGTGCCATGTCACCTGAAGGTCAGAGCGCTCTGCCAGGATGGGAGTCAGGAGGGTGTGCAGGACCGCGGCGCCGGGGCAGCCGGGCACGTGCAGGATGTCCAGTTTCATGGTCTTCCCAGCCTGGCATATCCCGGTCAGGTCGCGGGCGGTACTGCAGCTGGCTTGATTGATCAGGAAAGTGACCATGAACATTGCTGACCAGCCCGCCGCCGGGCTTGTGGTGGCCATCCAGACTGGCGATATCGGCGCGCTCAGCAGGTTGCTGGCCGGGTATCCGGGCCTGGCGGCTGAGCAGCTTGCTGGCCCGGCGGCGGGACAAAGACGGCGCTGCATATCGTCACGGACTGGCCGGGGTATTTTCCCGGTGGCCCGCAGGTTGTCCCTTATCTTGATCGCCGCCGGGGCGGACCCTAATGCCTGCTCGTCAGGGGGTGCCCCTGAGACGCCGTTGCACTGGGCCGCCAGCACCGATGACGCCGACGCAGCCCGGCCGTTGATCGATGTGGTGCGGACCTGGAGACGCCGGGCGGATCGATCGGCACACCGCTGGATAACGCGGTCGGCTATGGCTGCTGGCATGTGGCCCGGCTGCTGGTTCAGCGGGGGGCCCGCGTGGAACGGCTCCGGCACGCGGCCGCCCTGGGCCTGCTGGACCGGCTCGAAGAATTCCTGGCCGAGGAGCCAGGCAATGACGACAGCAGCCATGCGTTCTGGCAGGCCTGTAACGGCGGGCAGCGGCGCGCGGCCGAGCGGCTCTTCAACGCTGGGGCCGACCTGGGCTACCACCCGGGCTACGCTGACGAAACTCCGGCACAGATCGCGGCTACTCACGGTGAGCAGCGATCGAACCTGGTCAAGTGGCTGGGCGAGCGTGCAGACGTGCCGGATCGTCCCTGAGGATGCCAGGCGGTTAGTCCAGTCCGGCGAAGTGACAGGCCTGATCTCTGTCCCGGAATGCCCGCATCGCCGAGATTTGGCCACCGGCCACCGTCAGGACCAGGATGTTACGGTCGCCGTTGTGCCAGGCCCGCCGCTCGTCCGCGCCGGGAGTGCGGGCGACGACCATCACCAAGTCGCCGTGGGAGATGATCTCCTCGACCTCGGTTGCCGCGCTCCGCCCCGCCTGGTGATCCAGCGCCCAGGCAATCTGGTCCCGGCCATGGCAGACCTGCGGCTGCGGGTCGGGATCCTCCGGATTCAGGTAGGTCCACTCCAGCTCCGGGTGCACCAGCTCCAGCAGCCGGGCGGTATCTGCCTGGTGATACGCCTCAACGGCCCTGCGGACCAGGGCCTCGTTCTCTTGTGACACCATCGCCTCACCTGAGTCGACATGTTCGGCAAATGCCCCACTGACAGGGGCCCAAGGGCCCCGGCCACCAGGAGGTGCACGAGGCGCCCCGGGCTCCTGGTCAGCACGCCGCCGGGAGGGCGCACGTTGCTCCAGCTGCGGGCAACCGATGCCCGCAGCCCCGGCCAGCGTGCCAGGTGATCAGGCTCAACCGAATGGGCGCACACCACCACTATCCAGCTCGGCGCAGGTAAAGGGCAAGAACGTTTACGGTGGCGGTCGCAGGCTCGCGGTAGACGAACTCCGAAGCAACAGGTCGTAGCTGGACCCACGTCAGCGTCCTTATAAGCGAGGGTCACCATGTGCATAAACAGCTGCGGAGCTATCGATCCGCTCTGCGGACAGCCATCGGGCCTGCGGCAATAGCGCGTTGGAGCAGCGCAGCCTCAGCGGACTCGGCCTCCTGCCGACCGATGCAGTCGGCCAGCATCTCCGGCGCGACAAAGACCGGAGCCTGCGTCAGGACCGCGAGGTTGAGCGCATCGCTGGACCGGGCATCCACCAGTGCCACTCCCTGCGGGCCTTCGACCTCCACAGTGGCCGCATAGGCGCCCTCCACGATCCGGTCGAGCCGGACTTCCCGCACCCCGCCGCCGAGGCTGCGCATCAGCGCCGCGGTGAACTCGTAGGTCATGGGACGGCCCCACCGCAGGCCCTGCAAGCTGGCGTCGAGGGCGAGGGCCTCGGCATCGCCGACACCAATCACCAGGTGGCGATCCCCCTCCAGCTCATCCAGCACCATGAACGCGGAAAGGCCATCGCCATCCCCAAGCGCAACAGCCTTGCTAACCCGCATCGGCACCAGGCCCATATCAGTTCCGGCGTCCATGACGTTCTCCCTCCGGAGACCGGACATCATCTCCATCTTGACAGCAGGATCAGGCACCACCAACCGGACAGATACGCCTTGGCACTGCCCGAAATGTCGGGTGCCTCATGAGCTGGTGACCATGAGCGACTACGGTCAGTCACCAACAGGCCGGACTGGACTTAGCAGCTCCTATGCGGGATATACGCGGGATGATCTTGCTTGGCGAGCCATCGCAAGGCACCAAAAGGCGGGTAGCAGCGGTGGCAGGTCGTGAACCACACATGCTCTTGAAAACCATTAGCTGGGTATGCCGGTCGCAGCCACAATCATCCGAATCGGACGACCTGGCCACCGATCCCCTTAAGCAAGCCAGATCGACGGGGCGCGAGCGGGCCGTGCACCCTAGGTGCACTAAGCATCGGCCCACAGCGGGCGCCCGAGGTCTGGAACGGTCATCAGCCGGCAGTGGCGACGAATCTTTAAGCGAGAGCGTTTGCACAGTTCAAACGACAAACTCGCTGATAAGAGCTGGTGGTCGGGGACAGGATCGAACTGTCGACCTTCCGCCTTTCAGTATGAAGGATGACGGTCCAGGACTGACCATGCTCGTATATAGAGCCTGCTTAGGGCACGGTATTAGACGGTGATGGACGTAGATGAATGAGACTAACCGCGTGGCCGTCGCGTGTGGCGAGAGGCAGGTCTACCGGACCCGGCCTTTCACTTCTTGGGCGGCTTTGCTGGGTGTCATGGAAGCCACTTGTCCAGCCAGCTGAGCGCCAGCGCGTTGAACTCGCCCGGCAGTTGCTGGTGCATGAAATGGCCGCCCGGCAGGACGTGAATTTCATCCGATTCGCCGCGGGGAAGCGCTCTTTCCAGCCTCGTCGCCGGTTCGGCCGCGTAGACGGCAAGCCGGGGCGCCGTGCGCTGCCGCAGGTAATCCTGCGCGATGGAGGCGCGCCCTAGTCCCTCGTCTCCCTCGAGCAACTCGGCAAGGCACCCGACTATGACATGATCCGGCGTCGCCAGAACCCGGCGGCGGTGCCAGGCCTTGAGGAACTCCGGCGTATCCGGGGTGTAGAAGGATGCGAATAGGGCTGCGGCAGTGGCCGCCGGAGACGGCCCGCGGATGCCGTCGAGGATGCGCTCGACCACCTCGTCGGGCGCGGTGTACGCGGGGTCGACCAGCACTAGGCCCGCGACGAGTTCCGGGTGCCGGACGGCGAGCGCTGAGGCCACGGCGCCGCCCATGGAATGCCCGAACACCACAGCAGCCTGCCCGGGCGCCACGGCCTCCAGCAGCGCCGCCGCATCGTCGGCGAGGACCTGGGGCCGGTAGGATCCGCGCGGTGCGTCGGAGTGGCCGTGACCGCGTTGATCGACAACCAGGACGCGGTACCGCCGTTCGAGTTCGGGCGCCTGCCAGGACCAGTCAGTGCCGTCGCACGTCCAGCCGTGCAGCAGCAGGACGGGCCTGCCTTGCCCAGTGTCGGTGTAGAACAGTCGAGTGCCGTCGGGCACCTGGTGGTACGCCACGTCCCCTCCGTCTTGTTAGACGGCTCCCTAAAGCCGGGTTTTCATTATGTGCCGGACGCCTCGCGATGGGCCAGGCGTGAGCCGGACCAGTGGGCAATCCGCTTCAGGAGTAGGGCCGGATTCACGCGGTCCGCCTGCCCCAGGATTGCTGGCGCGCTGGGTCCACGTAGTACGAGAAGGATTGCGATCGTCTACGGCCGTCCGCCGGTGCCATCGAGACCTGGTTGGGGCACCTGCTCATGACCGCCGATTCCATCGGCATCCAGGCTCGTCTAAGGTCGTTGTCAGCACTGACGCTGGCACGATCCTCGCGGTGACCATCCGTTTTTCAGAAGGATTTCCGGGTCCACAGGAGTCCACCGCAATCCGCCTGAGCAGGCCAGGCGAAGTGTCCGGAACACCTCGGTGTCCATGGCCGTCCCCATGCGTCCACAGCTGTTGTTAGCAAGGCGTTAGCAGATGGCCTCTTCATCCCGAAGTCGGATTCCGATGTGAGCTGCTGCACGCCTGGGCGATCCGATGCCTGGAACGAGCGTGGCGACAGCGATGCCTGCGAGCATCCCGCTAGGAAGCCGAATTGTCGACGATCTCGGCGATCTCCACGAACTCGATGACTGGCGCGACGCCATACAGGCCGGTCACTCGCTCGCGCAACTCCTCGGAGAAGAACCGCTCCGCCGTCTCCTCCGAATCCCAGACGTAGAAGTTGACCGCCCGCTGCCGCTTCTCATCGAAGGTAAAGAACTTAAACCGCAAGCCCGGCATGCCATCGAACATACCCCGGGCGTTCTCGGCCACCTTGATTACCCGTGAGCGCTCGAAGTCGCCGGTGTAGGAGAAAGTGACGGTGACGCCGATCATGGGTATTCCCCCTCTGCGGCCGGGCAAGATCACCTTGCCTCACCCTGGGACGCTACGCCCTTGCGCCGTGAACGGCCAGCCTCGTCGATGCTTTGCCTCGTCGAGCCCTGGCGTGGTTGGCTGTCTAGCAGGACACTTGCCTCATGAAGGCGACTCGGACGATCAGGTACGAGGGCTCTCCGGATCAGCTAGCGTTGCTCGTCCAGACGCTCCAACGCAATAGGGTCACGGTCGAGTGGACTCCCCTGCCGGGGCTAGCTATCGGTCCGGGGCTGGCGGCCGGGTCGACAGCCCGGCATTTGGGAGATATCACCTGGTCAACTGACATTCAGCAGGTAGTGGCCACCATGGTCGCAGCCGGTGGCCTTGCAAGCATCAACAAGGCTGTCGCGAAGTTCCGCAAGAAATTTCCGCATGCGAAAGTGACCGTCGAAATAGACGTTGACAAGAGCAAGCGGGGCAGTGACCAAGCGCCGTCAGCTCCAGCGTGAGGGTCAGGCTTTCTCACGAAGTTGTTCCAGGCATCCGGGACTGTCTTTATCAAGAGCCAGCGCCAACGGCGATCCCGCCCGGAACTCATGCACAGAACGGGCACGGTATGGGTGGTCCACCGCTTGGCCACCTCGATGCCACCTGTTAGCGCACGCCACGGTAGATGGACAGAATGTACCAGTGACCCCTCGCTTGTAAGCTACTGGCACGTTGTCGGCTGCCGTCGCTCACCTGGGAATCCGGCTTCCTGTGTCGCCCGCTCAATCGGCGAGTGTCGCATGTCGTTGTGGTCAACCTTGGTGGTCAGCTCCGGTTGTATGGCATGCCGGTGAATATCCGCGATGGTGGCCCTTTGGCGCCGGCGAGGTCATAGGGTACCTGCATGATCACTGAAATTGAGCATCCCGAAATCCGATACGTGGTGCCCTCAATCCACCGCACCGATGGGACTTTGAACGGCAAGCCGCCCAAAATGCGACACGACCCGGACTGCACTCATTACAACTTCCGTGGCGGAAAGCGATGGGGCACTCCGGAACTAGTGCCGTAACAGGTCACGTTTGCCCGGTGGCGGGTGCGGTGGCCGGGGATTGTGCAGACTGGACGGGTGCCTGAACGGCTGCGGATTCGTGAGATCGATGATGATGAGGGCCGGCGGCTGGTGCGGATCGTGCGCCGGGGAACTGGGTCGGTGGTGACGTGGCGGCGGGCGCAGATGGTGCTGCTGTCCGCGCAGGGCATGGACGCGGCGGCGATCGCGAAGGTCGCGTTCACCAGCGAGGACCGGGTCCGCGATGTCATCCGGAACTTCAATGCGGACGGGTTCGGCTCTTTGTATCCGAGATACAAAGGCGGCCGCCCGCCGAAGTTCACGCTGGGCCAGCGGCGGGAGATCAAGAAAATCGGCAAGTCCAAGCCGGCCGAGCATGACCTGCCGTTTTCCACCTGGAGCCTGGCCAAGCTGGCAGATTTCCTGGTGGCCGAGGGGGTGGTCGACGACATCAGCCACGAGGGCCTGCGCACGCTGCTCCGCGAGGAGGGCGTCAGCTTTCAGCGGATAAAGACCTGGAAAGCCTCCGAAGACCCGGACTACGCGGCGAAGAAGGCCCGGGTGGAGCACCTGTACGCGATCGCCGACCGTGAGGTAGTGCCCGAAGCGGGCGAGCCGGAGGTCATCTTCTGCATGGATGAGTTCGGGCCGCTGAACCTGCAGCCCCGGCCGGGCCGGCAGTGGGCCGCGGTCAGCGGCACGAACGCCGAACCAGGCCGTGAGCCGCGGCCGCGGCTGCGTGCTACTTACACCCGGACCGAGGGGGTGCGGCACCTGCTCGCCGCCTATGAGCTGGGTGAGGACAAGCTGTTCGGGCACATCAAGCCACGTAAGACACGGACCCGGTTCCTGGAGTTCTGCCGCTACCTGCGGACTCTGTACCCGCCGGGGACCCGGATGGCCATCGTCTGTGACAACTTCAGCCCGCACCTGACCACCGCCAAGGACAGCCGGGTCGGCGCCTGGGCCACCGCGAACAACGTGGAGATCGCTTACACGCCGACGAATTCGTCCTGGTTAAACCGCGTCGAAGCCCAGTTCACCGCGCTGCGGTACTTCGCACTGGATGGCACCGACCACGCCAGCCACAAGGAACAGGCCAGCATGATCCGCCGGTACATCATCTGGCGCAATAACCACGCCTACGACGAACGACTCCGCCGGATCGTTGCCCGGGCAAACGTAGCCTGACACGGGTGCGCCACGAGGCGCACTGCTGTATCGCCTGCTCAGCAGGCATGGACTGGAGGAGGTGTCTGTGGGTCTGATGGCTTACCTGGATCCGTGAGGTGAAGGGGACAAGAGCATGCCAGGAAACCGGCAGCCGTGCCCAGGCGTACGGGGCGGTGTGCCGGGGGACCCGCGCGATATGGCGAAAGCTGGATTGCCTGAATCCAGTCTCCAGAAGGCGTAAAGGCTCGCCCGCCGGAAAGACGCCCGTAACCGGCGCCGGCCCCTGCGGCAGGGTAGCCGCGTACCTGCTGTAATCCTCCGGGGCGCAGGAGCAATGTCCTGTCAGGGCATTAAAGGAGACGAACGGGACGCCTAAGTCGCGCTGGTACGTACAGCAGTTGTGAACGTGGGATCGCCCGGCCGGGCGCGAGCCCGGCGGGTGACGGAGTGCCCGTAGTAGTCGCAGGAGTGACGACCTGCCAATCTGGCGACCGGGAGAGCCGGTCCACAGGGCGAAGGGGCACAGGCGACGGATATCTCAGGGCCAGGAGGCATGCGTAATGCAAGACGCCGCAGTGGTACTGGATGTTCTCCGCGAGCGCGGCGGGAAGGGCCTGCCGCTCACGCAGCTTTACCGGCAGATGTTCAACAAGGATCTGTACCTGCTGGCCTACGGGAACATCTACTCCAACCACGGAGCGATGACGCCCGGCGCTAGCGGGGAAACGGCGGACGGCATGTCCGAGAGGAAGATCGAGGCGATCATCGAGCTGATGCGGTCCGAGCGGTACCGGTTCGCCCCCGCCCGCCGCGTCTGGATCCCGAAGAAGAACGGGAAGCTCCGTCCTCTCGGCCTGCCGCCCTGGTCAGACAAGCTGGTCGGCGAGGTGGTCCGCCTCCTGCTGGAGGCGTACTACGAACCTCGGTTCTCCGGCCGGTCGCACGGGTTCCGGAAAGGACGCGGATGTCATACCGCGCTGCGGGAGATCCAGCAGACCTGGACCGGGACCGTGTGGTTCATCGAGGGTGATATCTCGGACTGCTTCGGCAGCCTCGATCATGAGGTTCTTCTCGGAATCTTGGCGGAGAAGATCTGTGACCAGCGGTTTCTCCGGCTCATCCGTCACATGCTCAAGGCCGGGTACCTGGAAGACTGGGAATACCGCGACACGCTCAGCGGCGTCCCGCAAGGCGGGGTGGTCTCCCCGATCCTGAGCAGCATCTACCTGGATAAGCTCGACAAGTTCGTCGAGCAGGAACTCATCCCGCAGTACACGCGGGGAACCAGCCGCAGGATCAGCCCTGGATACAGGGAAGTGAAAATCCGGCTGGCTCGCGCGCGGCGCCGCGGGGACCGGGCAACAGCCCGGAACCTGGGAAAGCAGCTCCGCACGCTCCCCGCAGGCGACCCGGCGGACCCCGGCTACCGGCGGCTGCGGTATCTGAGATACGCAGACGACCATCTGCTGGGGTTCGCCGGGCCGAAGGCCGAAGCCGAGCAGATCAAGGCCACGCTGGCCGCGTTCCTCCGGGAGACCCTCGGGCTGGAACTGAACGCCGCCAAGACCCTGATCACCCACGCCCGCACCCAGCCCGCGCGGTTCCTCGGCTATGACATCATCGTCCAGCACCGCAACACGAAAATCACCGGCGGCCAAAGGTCGGTCAACGGGATCATCGCGCTGCGGGTGCCGCCGGACGTGATCAGGGCCCAGTGCGCCCGCTACCGGCACCGGGGTAAACCCTGGCACCGGCCCCGGCTCCAGAACCTGGACGACTACGACATCGTGCGGGTCCACGGAGCCGAATACCGGGGCGTCGTGAACTACTACCTGCTCGCCCGTGACGTCTGGCGGCTCAGCACGCTGCGCTGGCACGCCGAGACGTCCATGCTGAAGACCCTGGCCGCCAAGCACAGGTCCACCGTCACCCAGATGGCCGCCCGCCATAAGGCCGCAGTCACCACGAGCGACGGGCCCAGGACCTGCTTCGAGGCCAGGCTGAAGCGGGAAGGCAAGAAGGACCTGGTAGCACGATTCGGCGGGATATCCCTGCGGCAAGACAGGCGCGCGGTCATCACTGACCCCGCCCCGGTCCCGGTCATCACCCCCCGCAAGGAGCTGATCCACAGGCTCCGCAAACGGCGGTGCGAGCTCTGCGAGCACGGCACCACAGTGGCAGTCCACCAGGTCGCCAAGCTCGCCCACCTCGGAACGCCAGGACCGGGCCAGCCAGCGTGGGCTGCCCTCATGGCAAAAATGCGGCGCAAGACGCTCATCGTCTGCGTCCCGTGCCATGACTACATCCACGCCACCCCCGTCGCGAACGCGGCATAAATCGCTGGAGAGCCCGGTGCGCCGAAAGGCGCACGCCGGGTTCGGAGGGAGGCTGCCCGGGAAAGACCCGCGTCCAAACAGGCACGGGACCTCACCGGGCAGCCGACCCTACCACTAGCGACCGAAGAACAGATGCGGACCCTGAAAGCATGTACTACGTGCGTCAACAAGCGCGCCAAGTCACGCTGAGGTTCGCCACACAATCGGGCCGAGGTCTTTGGCCTGGCCCTCGCCGTCAGGTCCGTGATCAGGGATCATTACCGGTGATCGCTTTCCGTGTCAGGGAAATTCTTTAGGTGCTCATGCTTTCGCACCTCGCCAATGACCTGCTGCGAGTAGTCTGCACACGTCTGCTGGTGTCCGTCGCCGTCGGCCGCAATCACTACTCGGTTGGTTACTCGGGCGCTTGTGGGCATGCCGTCCGCGACTCATGCCTACGCCTGCCGCCGGTCGGCGGCCATCTGATCCATAAGACCGTGACGCGTACAAAGATCGGTCGACCTCGACAGCTAGTGTTCTGACGCGTGTCTTTCTTTATGTTTCCGCGGGAACGCGGGACAATGGCGTATGCCGAATCGCGTGCGGATTCTGACGGTGCCCGATGCTGACCGGGCGGAGCTGGAACGGCGGGCCCGGGACCGGGGCGCGCCGGCCCGGGTGGCGGAGCGGGCCAGGATCGTGCTGCTGGCCGCGGACGGCCTGACCGGCCAGCGGATCGCCGAGCGGGCCGGGTGCACCGAGCCGACGGTGATCAAATGGCGCCGTCAGTACGCGGCGGATGGGCTGGCCGGGCTGGAGGACGCGTCGCGGCCGGGCGGCCCGAAGACGGTGCTGACCGACGAGGCGGTCTGCGAGATCCTGGCCGCGACGGTGACCCCGCCGCCGGGATCCTTGCAGGCGCAGGGGGTGACGCACTGGTCGAGCCGGCGGCTGGCGGACTGGCTGAGCCGGACCAGGAAGATCACGGTCAGCCATGACAGCATCGCCCGGTTGTGGCGCAAGTTCTGCTTGGCCCCGCACCGCACCGAGGGGTTCAAGTTCTCCACCGACCCCAGCTGGACGCCAAGGTCCGCGACGTCGTGGGCCTGTACCTGCACCCGCCGCAGAGCGCGGTGGTGGTCTGCGTGGATGAGAAGTCGCAGTGCCGGGCGCTGGAACGGGCCCAGCCGATCCTGCCGATGCGGCAGGGTATCCCCGAACGGCAGGCCCACGACTATGTCCGGCACGGGGTGACCTGCCTGTTCGCCGCCCTGAACACCGCCACCGGCCAGGTCACCGACGCCTGCTACCCCCGGCACCGGCACCAGGAGTTCCTGAAATTCCTCACCAAGACCGCCGCCGCCTACCCCGGCACCGAACTGCACGTGATCTGCGACAACTACGCCACGCACAAGCACGCCGACGTCCGGGCATGGCTCGCCCGCCCGGAGAACCAGCGGATCACCCTGCACTTCACGCCAACCGGATGCTCATGGATCAACCTCGTGGAGTGCTTCTTCTCCGTGATCACCCGCCAGGCCATCCGCCGCGGCTCCTTCACCTCCGTCAAAGAACTCGTGGCCGTCATCGGACGGTTCACCGGCTCCTGGAACGACCACCCCAGGCCCTTCGCCTGGACCAAAGACGCCGACGAGATCCTCGCCAGCATCCACCGCGCGAAGACTAAAACAAACTCACTTACACACCACTAGGTCAACCAACGTCGGCGGTGATAACTGAAGGTCGTAGCGGGAGTCTCTGTGGCCGGCTACCGGGATGCGAGCTCGAGCGCTTCGGGATGCGCCCGGCGGTAATGCTCGGTCAGGACCTCAGTGAGGTTGCCGGGCCGGTAGGCGACGATGCGATGGCAGATCTGGCAGCGGGTGACCGGCAGCTGCGTAACAGTCACAGGGAAGCGGCGGGAAGGCGACTTGCTCATTTGACCCTATGATGCCAGGCCCGACGGAGTGCTCTTGCACGGCGGTCCGGCCGCGCCCGCCACGCGGCAAATGAGGATGTTTCGGCCAGGCGCATGCGCTGTTGCCCCTAGCGCCACTGACCTGAGATCGGAAAACTGGGCAGTTACAGTGCTGGGAAAGCGGTGAGTGGTGATGTCCGGTTTTGTGCTAGGACCACATGAGGGCCCCGCCTACGGGTTCCACGGAAGCAGCGTCGTCATCAAAGCGTCAGGTGAGCACACGCTCGGTCAGCTCGCCGTGATGGAGTCAACGTATCCGCCGGGGCTGTCCGTGCATGAACATGTGCATGCTGGCGAGGACGAGATGTTCTATCTTCTCGCGGGCGAGCTCACCGGCTTCTGCGAAGAGGATAACTGGACCGCTACCGCGGGCAGCTTTGTCTTCGTGCCACGCGATCGCCCACATGGCTTCATCGTGACAAGCACCGGACCGGCGACGGCGCTCGTGACCACCGGGCCACCGCAGCTCGATCGCCAGATCGCGGCACGTGGAGAGCCTGCCCTTGGGGCATAGATCGTTCGGCCTCGCACGGACTCTCGCGATATGCGGCAGAAGACCGCGTCGATCAAAGCGAGAGGAGAGTTTGATTCACTGACGGGTGGAACTTTCTGCGAGAATCGCGGGGTGCCCAGCCGGTCATGTGATCAGGTGCAAGATAGCCTGCCCTGCCGGACCCAGCCATGAGGCAATGGCCTGAAAGGGACCTATCAAGGAAGCCCCGGCCGCCGAGATAGCGCCGATATCACGGAGCAACCCGGCAAGACGCCTGACTGGCCGTGCCACCTGTTCAGGTTCGCAGCGGGGCTGGCTGAGTTCGCGGCCAGCATCCGCAAGAAGAGCTACGGCATTTTCCCGCGCTTCCGGGGTAAGTTCTATTGCCGAAATGATTGTGAGAATATTCTCAAGTTCCTGCCTGATCATGTCTGCTGGAAGGGCCGTGTAATGCTGGCCGCCGTATACGGTCATATTGCCTGCGACGTTGCTTACGTTTCCGTGCTGGCTGCCGATGTTGAAGGTCACGTTAGGTTCATTTCCGGTCATTACCAGTCAGCTCCTAGCCGTCGGGCCTCTTTCTTAGCGCCGGTCCGGGCGATAAGGCCAAAAATGAAGAGCGCTATGCCGAGCAGATTCATGAACGCGCCAATTCCGAACAGCGGAATGAACGCCGCTGGAACGTGGGGCGGATTGAAGCTCTGCGAATTAATGGAATTGAATATCGTCCGGTCGAAGTTGAGAACGTCAAAAAATCCCAGCCCACTTCCAGCCAGGAACAAAAAGATTCCCGACACGATGAGCAGCCTTGCTCGGCCGCGCCGCGAGGCAATATAACGCAAATTGCTCTCGTGATAGTAATTAGATTGGCTGCCTGCGACATTACTGATATTGCCTTGCTGTGACCCGACGTCGTAGGTAACGGCGCTGACCTGGCGATCCTCCCGGCCTGGTCCAGGCTGCCTCACGACTAGCTCTACCTGGCCTAGACGTAGCACATCCTGTACCTGCAAGAGCGCCTCGTTAACTCTCCTGCCGTTGACGACTGTCCCGTTGGTCGAACGGGCATCGACAATTGACCAGGACCGGCCGTTGCGTACGAGATCCGCGTGATGCCGCGAAAGACTCGCGTCGTCGACATGGACTCCCGACGACGGGTCGCGGCCGATTGTCATGCGGTCACCATCGAGTAGCCAACGACGCGACGAAGGCGGACGGACCTGCTCCAGCAGTAGGCCTCCCGGACTATACACAACCTGTGTCTCCATGTGAGTCCCTCTCGCCTAGGAGGTCACTCCGTCTCCCCGAATCAACGCAAGCCCCGGTCCGGTCAGTGCGCCCCACAACAGTGCGGAGGCTGGCATCGGCAGCCAGATACTCCGCTGAGCAAAAAATCCTCCCAAGAGAAGATACGGCGTCGCTCACGCCCCAGCAGAAACGGAAATAACTGGCATCACACGCGGAAACTCCCCGCTGAGGACCAAGGCCTGCCGGGGTTACTCGGAACAAATCCACCGTGGCCGCACCGAGATCCATGACGTCCCTGATCGCGGCAGAAGCGGACGTTCGCTGCGCCGGTGATCGCGGATAAATATTCGGACCTCGCTCGAGCATAAGAATGGCAGACCTTGATCATCGGTGCGCGTACGTAGTCGCCGCTATGGGCGGCAGTCAAAAGAATCGCGGTAGCCGGCGCTGGCGGGTTCCATTCCGTCACGTCACCTATCTGGCCGGGTGGTTTTCTTGCTTTCTGCGCGGCTGCGAAAGTCTGGGGTTAGCGCGGGCTGCTGGCCAGCAGGTTCCTGTCCCACACCATGACGGTGTAGGGGCCGACGTTGTACTCGCGTGCTGGATGGCCGAAGACCTTGGCTATGACGGCGCGCGGCTCCCAGTACAAGTAGCCGGGTGTGCTGTCCAGCACGACGAACCTGGCCTGCTGAGCGGCCGGGTCATACCACGAGGGCTTGGCCAGCCACAGGTACGGCCCCATGGTGGTTATGCCCACCACCGCCCTGACCTTGACCTGGCCGCCGGTGTCGACCGTGACGATGCTGCTCTGCCAGTAGCCGCCCAGGCCGTACCGCAGGTGATGGGCCTGCAGCCAGGACGCGACCTGCGAGCCGTCCGGCGGCGCGGCGGGCTGGACCATGCTCTGCCCCAGACCCCCCAGGTAGCCGAGCAGAACGGCCAGGCCAGCCGCGTATGTGACGGCCCGCGTCCGGTGGGCCAGCGCGCTTGCCGCCTGCGTCCGGGAGGACTGCGGGCCGGCCAGCATCCGCGCGGCCAGCGCCGCGCCGAACGGCGCGACCACGGCGATCTCGTGCGGGCCCTGGGTGCCCGCGCTGGTCGTCGCGAACAGCACGATGTTACCCACGATGGCCACGGCCAGGACCTGGTCCACCAGGGCGGCGCCGGCGAAGAACCGCCAGGCCACCAGCAGCAGCGCCAGGCCGACCAGGGCCAGGCTCACCCAGTGGAGCAGCGCCGTGTAGTAGGGCCCGCCGGCCAGCCCGCGGTAGTCGGCACCGAAGATCCGCGGTACGGCCCACAGCACGTGCAGGGTCGCCCAGCTGTAGTGGGACGCGAAGGTGAAGCGGACCGGGTGCAGGATGTAGCCGCCGAGGGCCCGCAGCGCCCGTTCCGCCAGCCAGGCGAGCCCGGCCGCGGCGCCGGCCGCCCCGATCAGGGACAGCTCATACCTCCGCGCTGCGAGGCCGCGGGCCAGGCCGCGCTCCCGGACCGCGGCCTCGGCCACCCGCAGCGCGCAGACCAGGGCCAGCGGCACCACCCCGATGATGAGCACCAGCTCGTCGGCGATCAGGACCCACGCCAGCCCCAGCGCGGTCAGCACCGGCACGTACCAGCGCCGGGGAGCCCGGTCCAGCACCAAGAAGATCAGCAGGACCGGGACCGAGGTCCCGATGTGGCCCACGCTCAGCAGGAGGGCGGCGACGCCGACGCCGAGCTGCGGCGCGAGCATGATCCCGGCCGCGATCACCATCCTGATCACCGCCGCCCGGCTGGTGAACCCGCCGCGGGCCACCAGCACGGCCAGCACCACAGCTAGCGTATAGGTCATCGCCGCCGCGATATGAGCGGTATCCGCGTGCACCCCGAAGAAGATCTCCAGCAGGGCGTACTGCGGCACCTCCGTGGTGTAGAACGACACGTCGGTCAGGTACCAGCCGCTCAGCAGCAGGTTACCGTGCAGCATGTCCGACGCCGCGAGCAGGATATTGGCCTGGTCGGAGTTCTCCGGGGACGTCCGGGACAGCCTGAGGTACACCGTGAACACGGCCGCCGCGAACACAGCAAACCCGGCCGCCGCGAGCCAGCGGCGGCGCCTGACGTGCCACCGGGATGGTGTCTCCGGCCCGGCCGCCCCGCCGGCCGGGGGTTCCGTCTCCGTTCCGGGGCGGAGCACCCTCATGAAACGGGGAGTCTACTGGCTCACCAGCTGGCCGCGATGTACATGGTCTCGGCGAACGCCAGCAGCCCTCCGTGCGTGCCCTCGCAGCCGATACGGACTGCTTCACGCCGCCGAACGGGGCCGCAGGCCCAAGACCAGGCCGCGGACCAAAGATGATCCTGGAGATGCTGCCGCAGAAAAGCCAGAACCAGATTATCTGCCCGCCGCCGAACGCGGTGATTGCCCGGGCGGCAGGCGCTCCGATTCGGCGTTCGGTGTCCCCGCCATCTGAATTGCAAGATCGAATTGACGATTACCGCAGCTGTCAGCAATATACAAGTCAGCGCATAAGTATGCAGGCGCTCGACGCCCCCATTTCGGCATGTGAGTAAGACGTGGGGCGGTGCACCTCGAGCTGAAATTGCTGGCGGGCGCGCTGGCGCACGGATCTCTGGCCGCAGCCCGGCGAGGCGGTCCCAGGCGCGGCGCCCCGTTACCGGGTCATGGCTCGTGTCATGGCCGGTCGGTCATGATGCGGTCGTAGGTGCGGCGGGCGCGGGCGCTGCGGGCGCTGGCGCCGTAGCGGCGCAGCATCTGCGGGGAGGACCAGCCGTTCAGCTCCATCAGGTCCCCCTCGGCGCCGCCGCGGTCCAGCCAGGTGTGGCTGAAATGGTGCCGGAACCGGTGCGTCCAGGCATCCACCCCGGCCTGCCGGCCGCGGCGGGCGATCATCTGGTAGATCCCGTTCGCGGTCATCGGCCCCCGGTTGTTCACCCCCAGCCACAGCTGCGGCCGGTGCGCCTGCGCATGCCTGGCCCGGATCCGGAGGTACCGGTCCAGGGCGCGGGCAGCCTCATGCCCGATCCGGACCACCCGCGGCCGGCCGCCCTTGCCGCGCACCGTGATCTCCCGCCGCCACAAGTCCAAGTCGCTGCGGCGGGGATCGTGCGGGTCGTAGCGGATCCCGGCCAGCTCCCCGGCCCGGATCCCGGTCGCCGTGAGCACCGCGATGATCGCGGCATCGCGCCGCTGGGCGAACGAGCGGCCCTGGCAGGTCTTCTCCAGGGCCGATAGTTCTTCGCTGGTGAACACCGGCACCAGCTTCTCGGTCACCTTGGGGGCGCGCAGCCGGGTCATCGGGTCCGGGAGCTGCTCCTCCTCGGCGAGCCAGCGGAAGAACTGCTGCAGCGCCCGGAACTGGTTGCTGGCGTACGCATCGCTGTACAGGGTCAGCAGGTGGACCAGCCACCGCTGCACGTCGTGGCCGCTGACCTGCTCCCACCTGGCGTGGCTGGTGCGGGGGATCAGGTGGGCGGCGGCGAACCACGCCACTGCCTCGGTGTAGGTCCGCACCGTCTTGGCGGCCTTGCCCTCGGCGGCCAGGTGCAGCCGGAACGACCCGATCTCGGGGGCGAACGGCCCGGCGTCCAGCGGCTTGCGCCGCCGGGGGCGGGGTGGCGGGACGGTCATCGTTTTTCTCTCTTCCTGCGGTTCCGCTGGAGCGCACGCATCCGGGCGTGAGCGTTTCCGCAGGTCAGAGAACTTAACGATGAGCGCTGACAGCGCCATGGGAATCCCTCTCTTCCTGCTGTTTGCGCAGGTAAGAGGGCTGACTGATCCCTCAAGGTGGTGGTCAGGGACAGGATCGAACTGTCGACCTTCCGCTTTTCAGTTGGCCTCAGCAGCCAGGTCAGCCGTCGCGCCTGCGCACCGTACCGGCGCGCCCGTCCGAGGCCTGACGACCGGCCGCCGCCGACCACCCCACACGGCAAACTCGCCAGCGCCTACAGCCCGAGCGGGGAAGGCAAGTTCTTCTTCACCATGATGGCTGCGTTCGCCGAGGCCTCGAGCGCGACATCATCCGGTCCAGAGCGCCTGCCCCGGCCCCGGCGGATCAATGACCGTGTCCGGGTGCTGCGCTTCATAGGCGCGGCGGTGGATGACCGGATCATCCCCCGGCTCACCGACGGCCGGATCATCAGCGGCGCGCGGACCATTCCCGGTGACGGCGGCGAGGGGCCTGGCGGCGAGCATCGTGTCGACCCGGGCGTCGGTCGCGTCGCCGGAATCCTGGATCTCGCCGGTCAGGCGGGCTCGGATGACGTGCAAGGCGCGCAGCATCGCGTCGATGTCGCCGATCGCCTCATGGGCGGCTGAGCAGGCGGGGGCGCCGGGGCCGGGCTGGCGGGCGTGCCAGGCGGCCAGGTGGGCGGCGAGCTGGGCGGCGAGCTCGCTGATCCTGACATGATCAGTCATGATCGCATTCCCCTCGAAGCGCGGTCGCGGCCCCGGGTCCTATCCGGCGTTATTACGGCAGACGCCGGCCGGGCCGTTTCGCGTGTGCTGAGCCTAACGCGGCCCCCAGTCATCGTGGGTACGAACGGGTCGGTGGCCAACAGGATCCGGCGCCGGGACGCGGCCGCCTACTGACCTGGCATCACACAGTGGTACTCGGCGTTCAGCGAGACTGTTGAGCGCTCCGTCTCAAGCACCGCCCACTTGACCTGGCTACTCATACAAGAGCACGAGATGCACGCCTAGCCATCGAAGGCTGGATACCCTGGGCGATCTTCGAGAAAGGGGACTGCCCCCTGCTCGGTAGGACCCCGCACGTCCGGCGCCGCTGGTCACTTTGCTGCGCGTTCTTCAAAGATCGTGGTCAGCTTTTCGTGCAGGTCGGGGGGTGCCAGGACCAGGACATCATCCGCGGCTTTGAGGCTGGTGTCACTGGTGATCGCGACGAGCTGGCCGTCCCGGACGATGAAGCTGACCCAGGCGTCGCCGGGCAGGTCGGCCAGGTCCTCGATGGTGCGGCCCTCGGCCGCCGACCCGGGTTTGATGGTGAGCCGGTGCACGCCGGTGGGCTCATCGCGCAGCCGGACCCCGAGCGCCCATGGCTCGGGCTCGCACCACGCGCATGGGAACGCGGAGCAGCCGGGCGGCGGCGGGTACCAGGCTGCCCTGCACTACGACCGAGAACACCACCACGACCGCGATGATGCCGTACAGCCGCCCGGCGCCGGGCACGTGGGCGGCGACCAGGAAGCTGCCCAGCAGGATCGGCACGGCGCCTTTAAGCCCGGCGAACAGGACGAAGGCGCGCTCGTTGCTCTTCAGCCGGGCCGGGAGCAGGCACAATCCGACCAGGACCGGCCGGATGATGACGGCGAGCGCGGCGCCGAGGATGAGCCCGGGGACCCACACGTCGGCCCGGGCGATCACGCTCAGGTCGATGGTGAGGCCGAGCACGACGAAGGCGACGATCTCGGCGAGGCTGGCCAGCGATGCATGGAACGTCTGGATCTCCCGCTTGAACGGGACGCGCTCATCGCCCAGCACGATCCCGGCCGTGAACACCGCCAGGAACCCTGAGCCGTGGGCGAGGGTGGCGACGCCGAACAGCAGCAGCACGCACGCCAGGGTGCGCAGCGGATACAGCCCTGCGCTGGGCAGGCTCACCCGCCGCGTGAACCACAGCAGCGCCCGGCCGCCCGCCACGCCGACCGCGAGCGCCGACGGCCATCTGCCCCAGGAACTCGCCGCCGACATGAACGAACGCGCCCGCGCTGACCCCGCCCGCGGCGATCAGGCCCGCCATCAGCGCGATCCCCACCGGGTCGTTCGCGCCCGCCTCCCCCTCCAAGATGGTCCCGGCCCGGCCGGAGACCTCCCGCTGGCCCAGGACGGAGAACACCACCGCCGGGTCGGTCGGCGCGACCGCCGTGGCCACGAGCAGCGACACATACCAGGCCAGGCCGAACGCGAAATGCGCCAGCAGCGCGGCGGCGACCACGGTCAAGAACGTGCCCAGCACGCCGGTGATGGCGATCGGGACAGCCGCAGACCGGACCCGCGCCCAGCCGATGTCCATGCCGCCGTCGAACAAGATGCAGGCCAAGGCCACGGTCACCACCCGCGTCACGGTCTGCTGCGAGGGCCCGTGCACGGCAGGGACGACCTTGGCCGCGATGGCCGCACCCACCAGGAACAGCGCAGGAGCGGGCAGCTTGACCCGGTCAGCCAACCGATTAGACAGCACCGCGACCAGCCCCACCGCGGCTATCACCACTACCAGCAGGGCAAACGGCTCAGCATCGGGCACGACGGTGCTCCTCCGGGACGGTCACGGCTAACGGATCACCGACCAGGCTTCCCGGCGCACCACAGCCAAGCCTAGCCGGTACCCAGGGCTGACCACAGCGCCCAACGGTACGTCCCAAAGCCGCCCACGAGCCACGCACGCAGGTTGTCCTCCCAGGTGTCGATCTGGGAGCCGCCGGCAGCGGCGGTCTTCCCGTCGCCCACATGGCCGTCACGTCGAGCTTGCTGAAGGCGTTGATGATCGTTGCGGACGCCTTCTGGATCTTCGCGCGGTGGCGTGCTTGTTGGCGGCCAGGGTCAGCTCGTGCGCGCTGACCTGGCTGCGCCTGTGCGCGGCGACCTAGGCCGGGCCGAGCAGGGTGCCGTGCGCGAACACCGTCAGCGCGTACCGGGTGAGCGTGTCGCGGATCTTGGGGTCCGACCCGAAGCGGACCCGAAGCGGTGGTGCCAGCCCAGCAGATAGGCGGTGCGGGTGAGGATGTCCGGCAGCGCCCGCTGCGGCAGCCGGTCACGGATCGTGGCCTCCATCTGTAGCGCCTCCGGCCGCCGGTCGGCGCCGTTGCGGCGCCTGAGCACCGGGCGGCCGCCTTCGAGCACCAGGTCGGTGTTGGACGGGTACCCGGCGTCCACGCGGGCGGCGACCTTGGCGAGCCGGGGCGCGGCCACAGACCGCGAGGTAAGACCGTCTGCCGCGGCGGCGCTAACCACACGACGGTCCGGTACCCGCCGGCCGCACGTCCGCGAGCCGATCAAGGAGAGCTGTTATGCCGCTGCTGAGCCCCGGAGACTCATTCCCCGCCATTCCGCTGACCCCGCCGGGCGGCCCGGCCCTGACCCTGCCGGACGCGTTCGGCGGCGACTTCGGTGTCGTGCTGTTCTTCCGCGGGGCGTGGTGCCCGTACTGCAACGCGCAGCTGCGCGCCTTCCAGCGTGCCGGTGACAGCCTCGCCGACGCCGGGGCCAAGGTCGCGGCGCTGTCGGTTGACGACGAGCCCACTACCGCCGGGCTGATCGCCAAGCACGGCCTGACCTTCCCCGTCGGGCACAGCGCCGACGCCCGGGCCATCGCCGGGCTCACCGGCGCGTTCGTCGATCCTGGCCGGGGCTTCCTGCAGTCCACTGGGTTCGTCCTCGGCCCGGCCGGCAAGGTCGTGGTCAGCGTGTACTCCAGCGGCGCCATCGGCCGGCCCGTCCCCGAGGACGTGATCGGCCTGGTTCGCTACCTGCGTGAGCACGCGGCAGCCTGACGACGGCCGCCGCCAGCGGCAGGCATGGACCCGGCGGCCAGCACTTATGTTAAAGTTCATTAGATATCGAAGATATCTTCGATATCTCGATGTCGAGGGGAGTCCGGTCGGATGAGCACGGTGAAGACGCCGGTCGAGATCGACGAGGAGGCGCTGGCCACCGCGGCGGAAGTGCCCGGCACCAAGACGAAGAGGCACGCGGTCGGCGCCGCCCTCCGCGAGGCCGGGCAGCGGCTGGCGCGGATGCGCGTCCTGGTCAAGCTGGGCGAGATGACCGATAGGGCCAACCTCGATTGTGAGGAATACCGCTGGGGTCTCCGCAAGACAGACCCGGCCCGCCGGTAACTAGCTGAAGGTAACCAGGCAGGCACTCACCGCTTCGCATCGCTGGGTCAGTAGTTCCGGAACAGCGAGTCATGCTGAGCGCGCCTGGGACGGGTTCCGTAACGTGACTTCTCGTTACGTGTCCCTGGCCTAAATGCATTCGGCGAATTCTGGCAAGGTGGCTCAATTCGGTCTCCGGGCCGCCGGAACCAGCGAACATGCCGGCTGTTACGTCTTCGTGTAAGGAGTTATGCTGGAATCAGGAAGCCCTGTACTCGCCGGCACGTAAAGATATATCGGGCTTCGACCCTGAAAGGTATGGGCCAAGATGGCAGAGTTGCGACTTGAGGTCAGCGACCATATTGCGGTGATCACGCTCGACAATCCGCCGTTGAATCTGTGGAATCCCGAATGGGATGAGCAGCTCGAGGACATGTTTGATTCGTTCGACACTCGTGACGATGTCCGGGTGGCGGTGATCACGGGTGCCGGTGAGCGTGCCTTCACCGCCGGAGCCGATCACCGGTACACCGGTCCGCCGCCGCGGCGACGGTCAGTGCGTAACTACCTGCAGGCGCTCATCGACTGCAGTGTGCCTGTCATCGGCGCCATCAACGGGCACGCACTGGGTCACGGGCTTGCGATCGCCTCGCAGTGTGACTTCCTCATTGGTTCCGAGAACGCCCGCTTCGGGCTTCCGGAGATCCGGACTGGCGGCGCGAACGGCGGACGTTTCTTCATGCGGCTGTTCCCTGTCGGCTTCGCCCGCTACGCCGTGTACACCGGGGAGAGCATCGACGCACACGAGGCCTACCGGCTGGGGGCGCTGCTGAAGCTGACTGCGCCGGCCGAGCTGATGCCTGAGGCCATGCGCATCGCGGCTGTTATCGCCGGACAGGCCCCGCTGGCCGTACGGGCATTCAAGGATTCGCTTCGCTGGGTGGAGGACATGGACGTGCAGCGCGGCTATGAGTTCGAGAACGAGCAGCACCGCAAGCTCTACACCGGGACACCGGCCGGCCAGGCGCAACGGCAGGAAGCGCTCAGCTCTTTCTTCGAGAAGCGCAAGGCCGACTTCAGCGGACCCGGATAGCCCATGGACCCGGGCGCCGGCATCCTCGCTATTTGTGATTTGATGGCTACTTAGCGGACATCGTGAGCCTTTCTTCATCCTTCCGTCTCGCGGGTACTCGACTCCTATAGCTACGGTGAGCCGCAAAGTAGCTTCTCGTCTTGCCAGGTGCAGGTCACGAGCCGGCAGATGATCAGGCGACCGCGGCCGCTGCGGCGGTCTTCTCGTCGTGCTCGCGCAGCACGCGCATGACGGTGGCCGACGACGGGTGCTGGCCTTTCGTCTTGCCCATGGCGATGACGAGCCGGGCGGCGATGTCGCGCAGGCTGAGCTCGAGGCCAGTCCCTGAGCTGCGCGAGAAACTCCAGTGGGTCGTCAGCCGGATCGTGAGCCCCTGCTACGCAGGGTGAGCACGGTGGTGGTTCGGTGGTGGTGCCCTGAGTCCTGGGACGGCGACAGATCCCTGTCGACGCGGCCAGCGTATGCTGCGACCTTGGTGTCCCGTAATGGGCAAAGATCAGGCCAGTCCGGAGCGGGCTGAAGAAGCGGCAGCCCAGCGTGATATCGGGCCGGCGGCTTCGGCGCTGGGGGGCTGGGGTGTCGCCGCCGCCACGTCGGCCTCACCTGACATGCGCACCTGGCCTGGCGTCGTGGGTGAGGTGGTGGAGGGCTCGTGGTATGGCGTGGGGATCTTTCCGCCTGTGCTGGCGGCCCGCATTTGATGTTGATACCGATGGTATTTAAATATCAAAGGTATGAGCCCGCGCCTGTCCCGTGCTGAACAGAACGACCGCAATCGCGCGCTGCTGCTGGCTGCCGCTTTGCGATGTTCGTGACCCGCGGGTATCACGCTGTGACGCTTGAGCAGATCGCTGATGAGGCGGGCGCCTCTCAGGGGGTGGTCTCCCGGTTCGACAGCAAGGCCGACATGTTCCTGGCCTTGCTGGCGGACAGGATCACCGAGCGCGCCGCGCAGAACGCATCTGCTGCCGGGCAGCTGGCCGGTTCGGGGCTTTCCGCCGCCTTGCTTGAGCTGGCATGGCAGGCCGAACGCGCCACCTCAGGCTGGCGGCTGCTGGTCACCGAGTTCCGGGTGCATGCGGCCAGGGATCCCGAACTCAGCCGCCGCTACGCGGCTGCCCATGCAAGCACCGTCGATGGGGTGGCCAGCGCCCTGGCATCTGTCGCTGTACGGAACGGCCAGACTCTTGCGCTTCCGGCGCGGCAGAAGCTGAGCTGTTGCTGGCCATCGAAACGGGGCTTGCCTTCGAGCAGCTGGCCGACCCGCGCGCCGTCAGCCTCCTGCAGCTGCCGTCCGTGCTTGGTGAGCTCGCCACATTGCTCGCCGGGTCACCGCATCCGGCGAGATACCCGAATTGAGGCACGCATGACCACGATTACCAGCGCAGACCTTGACATTCTCCGCGCCCGGATGGCTGCGGCCATCGGCGGGCGGATGGCCGCGCACATCGAGCGCCTCGGCTGGAGCATGGGACAGCTGGCCGGGTGGCAGCGCGGGCGGCTGCAGGCGCTGCTGGCCCGCGCCACTGGTGAGTCCGCCGGACTGGCGGGCGCAGGCCCCTGCGTCTGCGCTGGAGTCCGGGTCCGTGACGGCCAGTGGGCGGCCTTCAGCCCAGCCGGGCCCACCGGCGCCACGCTGGTCCCCGCGTTCCGCCACGCATTCCTGACCGCCGCCGCGATAGCCGCCATCGCCACCCTGATCGCGCGCACCATCCGGGACGCCGACGCCGCCGCCACCATGCGTCCCCGGGAACAGAACCCGGCCGCCCCGCCGCCCCCGGCCGCGGTCCCGCCGCAAATCCAGGAAGGCACCTTAGACCTCGGGCAGTCGGAGCGGCCTCGGGCAGGCGCGGCAGACGGTCCGGGCCGCATCGTCCAGTCCAAGGCAGCTGCTCACCCGATTAGCTGGGCGTGCGCCAGTGGACCCTGGCCATAGGGGCTGGTCAGGGCGTATGGGAGCGCGGTATGGGTCAGGCGGCCTGGGTCTAGCCTGGCCCGCCCGGTTCAGGTTCGGTGATGCGGCAGAGGGTGACGGGATCAGCGGAAGAACCGCGCAGGAATTAGCGGTAGCGCTCTGGCTGTGGAGATCTGCAACCTTTGAGACCACCAGGACGAACACAGTGGCGGGGCTTAGGCAGATCGTCGGCGGCGGCTGAGCGGCTGCTGGCGTGGGTAGTGCATGATGCATGACTGGCTCGCAGATACCGGAGGTACTGGTGCTTGATGACCAAGGTCACGCCGGGCTGGGTGGCGGTCGTGGATCTTAACCGCGGGCTGGAAGACCTGGTGGCCGTGGCGCTGGTGGCGGCGCTGGCGCCGATGGTGGTAGCCGTGCTGCCGGGGCCGCGGATCCCGCAGGTCGTGGTGTTCCTGTTCGGCGGGATCCTGATCGGCCCGCACGTGCTCGGCGCCGCCGAGACCTCGAATATCCAGCTGCTGGCCAACATCGGGCTGGGGTTCTTGTTCCTGCTGGCCGGATACGAGCTGGACCCGGCGCTGCTGCGGCAGCGGCCCGGGCAGCTCGCGATACTTGGCTGGCTGATCTCGGCGGTGCTCGCCGTGGGGGTGGCGGCCGGGCTGACCGCAGCGGGATATATCAACGATTACGTGCCGGTCGGGCTGGCGCTGACGACCACGGCGCTGGGCACGCTGCTGCCCATCTTGCGGGATAACGACATGCTCGGCGGCCGGTTCGGCCAGGACATCTACGCCGCGGGCGCGGTCGGGGAGCTGTTCCCCATCGTGATCATCGCGGTCTTCCTCACCCAGCGCGGCCATTTCGTCGCGCTCGCCTCGGTGGCAGCGGTCGGCGTGCTCGCCCTGGCCCTGTCCGCTATCCCGCGGCTGGCTAGGAGCAAGGCGGTGCAGCGGGTCATCCGGGAAGGCCAGGACGCGACCGGGCAGGTCACGCTGCGCTGGGCCGTGGTGCTGCTGTTCGTGCTGCTCGCGGTCGCGAGCCGGTTCGGCCTGGACGTCGTGCTCGGCGCCTTGCTGGCCGGGATGGTGCTGCGCGGCTGGACCCGCCGCCTGAACATCGACACCGCCAGCCTGGAGCACAAGTTCGACGCGGTCGGCTACGGGATCTTCATCCCGATCTTCTTCATCACCTCAGGCATGACCTTGGACCTGAAGGCGATCAGCCAGGACCCGCTGCGCCTGCTGATCATCTTTGCCTTGCTGCTGATCGTCCGCGGGCTGCCATCGCTGCTGGTCTACCGGCGTGCCCTGCCGCCCCGGCGCCGGGCCGAGATGACCTTCATCACCGCCACCACGCTGCCGCTGCTGATCGCCCTGGCCGACATCGGCGAACAAGACGGAGTCATGCTCCCGGCCACCGCCGCCGCCATGATCGGCGCAGGCGTGCTGTCAGTCCTGGTCTACCCCCTCATCGCCGTGGGCCTGCACCGGTCAGCACCACTACCCCCGCCGACATCCAGGCCGCGGCGACAACGGCCACCGGGACCAGCCCCCCGCCGGATAACCCCGGCCAGCCTCGGCCAGACAGCTAGCGCCCAGCTCCCAGGATCCCCCATATCAGTCGCCTCGTGCAGAACAGCTGCTTCTAGCATGGTGCCCTCTTACTGCACTTGAGCAGGGTTTCACCGGCCGTAGCGATGCAGGTCCGCCGGTACCGCACGCAGGCCGACCAGGCGCGTTGGGATATCGCTGCTCATGACGGCCCTTCGAGACTGGCCGAGTCAGCAGGACCGGGGGCGAGAGGGACAGTCGCTAGGGCCGGCGGTCAGGTTTTCCGAGCCGGTCGTGTCTTAGGGGTATGCGGATCGCTTACGTTGCAGTCACGATCGTCGTGGCGCTCGCGAACGGCTACGCCGCCGTGTTGAACTTCGCCCGGGCGGAGTCGGTCAAGGTCGTGGCCCGCGAGGTACAGGTACCGCAGAAGTGGATGATTCCGTTCGGAGTTCTGCTGGGCTGTGGGGCGGTCGGGTTGCTGGCCGGGTTTGCCGTGCCGCCGCTCGGCACAGCCGCCGCGATTGGCCTGGTCGTCTACTTCATTTGCGCGTTGAGCGCGCATCTGCGGGTGCGCAACCTCAACCTTGCCGGTGCGATCAGTTTTCTGGCGCTGGCCGTCGCCGCCCTCATCGTGGGTATCGGCTACCACCACTGGTGATGGCGGCCTGCTCCAGGGAAGTCGCGATACGCCATTCGGTCGCGGGCCGCCGGGAACTGAGAGGAGAGCGTCAGTGACGCGACATCAAACAGCTCTGGCATCGGAGCGCGGCGGCGCTCGGCTTCGCCTGAGTAGAGTCGATCAGGGACCAAGGGCACGCTGATGATGGATGAGCGCGAGTGGCTGCTGGAGTGCTTTCAGCAGCACTCGCTGGCATTTGCGCGGGGTTGCATACCGGATGCTGGGGTCGGTGAGCGAAGCCGACGACGCCCTCCAGGAGACGTGGCTTCGGCTCCGCGGTCAAGATCCGCGGAGCGTCAAGAGCATGCAGGCCTGGCTGACAACCATTGTCGGGCGCGTGTGCCTGAACATGCTGCGTACCCGCCGGGCACGGCGCGAGGAACTCCCGGGCGTCCATGTGCCCGACCCCGTCGTTAGCCTCAACGACCACGTCGACCCCGAGCAGGAGGCGCTGGTTGCCGAGTCGGTCGGGCTCGCGCTGCTGGTGGTGCTTGACATGCTCAGTCCCTCCGAGCGGCTGGCATTCGTGCTGCACGACGTGTTCGGTGTGCCGTTCACAGACATCGCGGCTGTCCTTAATCGCTCGGAAGCCGCCGCGCAGCAACTCGCCAGCCGGGCGCGGCGGCGCGTGCACGGCTCGCCCAAACCGGACCATGACCTTGCGCGACAGCGCGCAGTCGTCGATGCGTTCTTCGCCGCTTCTCGCGATGGCGACTTCGGCGCTCTGGTGGCGGTGCTCGATCCCGGCGTCGAATTGCGGATCGACGGCGGCGCGCTACGCGAGGAAGCCTCGCTAAGGCTTCGCGGCGCCGAGGCAGTAGCGGCCCGCTCCGCCACCTACTCCAGGCTTTACCCGGTCGTCAGGCCTGCGCTCGTCAATGGTGCCGCGGGGGGCCGTGGTAGCACCTGCCGGGCGAGTGTTCTCCGTGATGGCATTTACCGTCACTAACGGGAAGATCACGCGAATCGATGTCCTCACAGATCCAGAGTGGCTCGGACAGCTCAGCCCAGCCATACCGCCCGAGGAACTACCACGATGAACTCACCCGGACGCGGCACCACGCTCTCAGCAAGCCGCCCGACCAATTCGCCCCCGAGTGAAGCTCCTACCGGGTGCTGCGGCATCCCCGGGTTGCGGCAGGCCGTGTGACCGGGGCGGTGGGCGCTGTTGATGTCTATGCAGGCTCTCCCGGCTGGCGGCTCCTTACCGTCACGGCTGGCGCCCATCAGCGGAGACCGGGCCCGTGTCAGGCTGTGGTTGGCGTTGGCGCGTAGTTTGTGAAAGCTGGTCCGCCTGGGTGGCCGGTGTGCGGTCTCAGGATCGGATTGCGGAGGTGGGCATGGTGGGTCGTGGCGCGCTGAGAGAGTATGTGCGCGGGTCGCTGTGGGTGCTGCCCGCGCTGTCCGTGCTGGCCGCCCTGGCCGCGGGGGCGCTGCTGTCATCGGTCAGCGTCGGGCCGCGCTCGCCGCTGGCATTTCAGGGCACCCCTGATGACGCCCGGACTCTGCTGCTCGGGATTACCGGGACGATGGTCACCGTCATCGCGCTGCTGCTCGGCCTGACGGTGGTGGCGCTGCCGCTGTCCTCGACCCAGTTCTCGCCGCGGCTGCTGCGCAACTTCCTGCGGGACCGGCCGAACAGGTCGTGCTCAGCGCGTTTGTCGCGACCTTCGCCTACTGCGCGGCCGGGCTCTACACGGTCGGCGTCTCGGCGGCAACCGCACCGCCGCCTTTCCCGGCTCGCGGTCAGCGGCGCGATCGTGCTGCTGTTTGTCAGCCTCGGCCTGCTGGTGTTCTTCGCCGACCACCTCGTGCACTCGATCCAGGTCGACGCGATCATGGACAGGGTGCAGCGCAACACCCTGGCGGTAATCGAGGGCGGGTTGTGCCGGCGGCCAGGAAGCGCCGGGGGTACCGGCGTGGGCCGTACCGGTTCGTCCCGGCACTCCGGGTACGTCCAGGCGGTCCGTCTCGGCGTGCTGCTGTCGCACGCCGCCCGGCCGGGGTCTGCCTGCGGCTGCGGCCCCGGGTCGGCGAACACATGGTACCGGGACAACGCTGGCCTGGATCTGGCGTGCCTCCCCGGTGATCCTGCCCCGGACCCGCGGACCTCGCGCGGGTCCTGGACGCGGGGGTCCGGATCGGGTTCGAGCGCACCCTGGAGCAGGACGCCGCGTTCGGGATCCGGCAGCTCGTCGATGTGGCGTGCAAGGCGCTGTCCCCGGCGGTCAACGATCCCTACACCGCGGTACAGGCCATCGATCACCTGGCGGTGATCTTTTGCGCGCTCGCCCGGCGGCCGCTGGGCAACCACGTCGCCCGCGACGGCAGCGGGCGGCGGTGATCATCCCGGGCGGCGGTTCGGGGACTACCTCGCGGTGATGTGCGGGCTCATCCGCCGCTACGGCGCCAGCGAGCCGACCGTCGCCCACGCGCTGCTCCGGCTGCTCGCAACTGCGCCGCCGTGGCCGCAGACGACCCCGAGCGATGCGCGGCGATCGAAGAACAGGCACGCATCATCGTCGCAGACGCCGAACGAGAAGTCCCCCAGCCCGTCGACCTTGCCTTCGCCCGCCCGAAGCGGAGTCCGTCCGCCAGACGGTAGCCACCCGCCGGCCCCGGCCGCACCCGCCCGGCGGTGAGCCGGACGAGCCGCCCGCCCCCGCGCCGCCACGGTGACACCGCGAACACGGCCATCCGGCGGGGAACGGGAAGATCGGCAGCCACTGCGAAGAGAAGTGGCCGAGCAAGAGGCACCACGCCCGCACTGGACGATTTGCGGGCGACCGCCCACCAAGCCGGACGACGATAAGCCACACTAAATCGGTTATACGGGTGATTTTGTCAAACGGGCGGTGCGACAGGCCGGTTTTGCTGATCATGGCGTCGGGTCGCCGAAGAGTTCTTCGCCGTCGTTGGCGCCGAGAAGAAAGGCGAAGCGGTGCAGGTTAGCGCAGAGGGCCTCGGTGTTGTAGGCGGGATGGCCGACGAAGGCGGTCAGGCTACCGGAGCTCACCTCGGCTCCCTGAGAGCATCTCCGTCCGGCGGCGCTGCCCGTCCCCGGTTCGCCCGAGAGCCATGGCCTGCCCGCAGGTGGTCGCCCGGATAGCGCGCCGGGGGCGGCAGCTCCGGCTCGTAGCACACCTGGTAACCGGGCAGTGCCGAGCTGATCTTGATCACCAGTCGTAGTTCGAGTGGCGTCGCGATGACGATGCGGGGGCGCACGCGGGCTGGCCCGCTCAGGCTGCCCGGGCCTGGTCGGCGTCGCCGCGGTCGGCCGCAGGAGCCGGACGCGCCGCCTGGCGTGCCTGGCCGGGACGGCGCACGGCGAACATCAGCAGCGCGGCGGCGAACAGGCACCCGGCGAGGAACACGAACGGCACGGCCGGCGTGCCCCCGCCGAGCGCACCCACGATGTAGGTGCCGATGAACCCGCCGAGGGCACCGAATGCGTTGATCATGCCGATGGCGGGAGCGGCGTCAGCGGCCGGGAGCAACTCGGGAATGTACGCGAAATACGGCCCGTACGGCGCGTACATCGCCGCGGCCGCGATGATCAGCAGGATGAACGCGGTGGTGAATGTCCCGCCGCGGGTCAGGTAGGAGACCGCGAAACAGGTGGCCGCGATCAGCAGCGTATCCAGGTGAACACCCGGCGGTGCGCGCGGCGGTCCGAGGCGGCGGACACGGCGATCATGGCGATCACCGCGGCCGCATACGGGACGGCGGTGAGCAGCCCGGTCGTGCCGATCCCCTGCCCGGTCAGGTGCTTGACGATCGACGGCAGCCAGAACACCAGGCCATAGACGCCGACGCTCCACAGCAGGTACTGCGCCGAGAGCACCAGGACGTTCGGTGAGCGCGCGACCTGCCGGAAGCCGCGCGGCTCGGGCAGCTCCCGCTGCTCCGTGGCGATGGTCCCCTCGATGTCGCGGCGCTCGTCGCCGCTGAGCCAGGCGGCGTCCCCGGGCCGGTCATCGACCAGGTGACGGAACAAGAACGCCCACCCGATGGCCGGGAGGCCCTCGATGATGAACATCCACCGGTAGCCGACGGCCGCGATCAGGTAGCCGGAGGCGACCGACATCCACATCAGCGTGACCGGGTTGCCGAGGATGAGGAAGGTGTTCGCGCGTCCGCGCTCGGCCCTGGTGAACCAGTGCGACAAGAACACCAGCATCGCCGGCAGGACCACCGCTTCGACGACGCCGAGGGCGAAGCGGTCCGCCAGCAGCAGCCAGTAGGTCGTGATGACGCCTTGCAGCGCGGCGAGCACGCCCCAGGCGCATAGCGACCAGAACAGCAGGGTCTTGACACTACGCCGCTCGGCGAAGCTGCCGGCCGGTACCTGGAACAGGAAGTAGCCGAGGAAGAACAGGCCGCCCAGGAAGCCAGCTTGCGCAGGCGTGATGTGCAGACGGCCGGTGAGGCCGCCGGCGGCGCCGATCGAGTAGTTCGAGCGGTCCAGATAGGCGAAGGAGTAAGTGATGAACGCGACCGGGATAAGCCGCTGCCATCGCTGCGAGTTCAGCACCGCCTGCCTAGTAGACATCCGGGACCTCCTGGGTAGCCTCCCAGTCACCGGCTACCCCGCATTCCGCTGCTACACCTGCCAGCCCGGATTAGTTTCGTGCTGACCGGGGATGCGCCCGGGTAAGGCGTGTTGTGTGAGCTGACGTTCCTGCTTACGTTGCGGGGCGAGTGGGTGAGCAACAAGGTGCGGGCGGCGAGGGTGGCTGACGGTGGCCAGCACCCGGTGACCGGATGTGGTGAATCCGGCGGGTCCGGACCGTCTGACAGGGTGAGGGCGCCGCGCATAACGACGGAGATGACGATGCGGCTGACCATGCTGGCCGCGATCTTGCTGCTGCCGTACATCTGCGTGCCGCCCGCCGCCAGCAGCAGCTCCCGCTTGGCAAACCGCGCGGCCCACTGCCACTTTGCCAGTACCCAGTCCTGGTCGCCGGCGGTGTCCAGGTCGTGGCACCCTGCCGCCAGGTGCCTCCACCACCTTGGTCCGTCCTTGCTGAACGGAGGGGCCGACGATGTTGCAGACTACGCTCGCCCCGGTGAACAGCTCGGTCAGCAGCCCTGCCTTTTTGGCCGACCTCGAAGACCTCATGCTTCACGGTCTCGACAGCCAGAACAGGACGATCTGCGGCCGGCTCACGCTATGAGCACCCGGCTGTCAGCCACACCGAGTCGGCGATCTGATTTCCTACTGAAACGGTGGCAAAATATGCGCGGTAATCGCTGATAAGGTCGCGCCAACCGTGAGTGAGCATGCCGGTCGATGCATATATGCGCATAGATGACATGCTCATTTCGCATGTGAGTAAGAGGTGGGGCGGTGCGCCTCGGGCTGAAATTGCTGGCGGGCGCGCTGGCGCACGGCCATCTCTGGCCGCGGCCCGGCGAGGGGTCCCGGGCTGGCGCCTCCGTTTACCCGGGTATGGCTTGTGTCACGGCCGGTCGGTCATGATGCGGTCGTAGGTGCGGCGGGCGCGGGCGCCGTAGCGGCGCAGCATCTGCGGGGAGGACCAGCCGTTCAACTTCATCAGGTCTCCCTCGGCCCGCCGCGGTCCAGCCAGGTGTGGCTGAAGTGATGCCGGAACCGGTGCGTCCAGGCATCCACCCCGACCTGCCGGCCGCGGCGGGCGATCATCTGGTAGATCCCGTTCGCGGTCATCGGCCCGCGGTTGCCCGCCCCCAGCCACAGCTGCGGTCGCCCGCGTCATACCGGATCCCGGACAGCTCCCCCGCCCGGATCCCGGTCGCGGTCAGGACGGCGATGATCGCGGCGTCGCGCCGCTGGGCGAACGTCCGCCGCGGGTTCTTTCACTGCGGCCGGAAGGCGCTGGTGCGCGAGCCGGTGCCCTGAGGCAGCGGCTGGGAGGCCTCTGCCGCGCCGGATGCCGGTTTCCGTGAGATCACCAGGGCGCCCGCGGCGGCGAGGACCCAGGCGCTCTCGGCGATGATGAGGATGATCGCGAGGCTGAACGCGGTGGCGGTGAACAGCGCCGCCAGGCCCAAGATGATGCTAGCCACGCCGAATGCGACCGCAGTGGAGCCGAAGGCCCGCGGCAGGAGCTGGGAGCCCAGCAGTACCGCGCCCAGTGGTAGCAGCAGGGGCGGCGCGATCAGGAACACGCGGCCGACGGCATCGTTACCGGGGCCGTCGATGAGGTCGAAACTGACCGAGGCGGTGACGGCGTGGCCGTGGGTGACCGCCTCGGCGGCGGAGATGGTGAACGCCGCGTCGATCAGGCTCAGCGTCAAGATGACGGCCGAGGCGAGCAGGGTGACCCAGCCCGCGAGCCGTGTCATGGCGCCGGCCAGGTACACCACCCCGAGCGCGAACAGCACGTAGGGAAACGGGCCGAAGCCCTGGAGCCAGGCGGTCGCCAGGATGGCAGCGTGATGCTGGAGGACGAACTGGGTGATGGTGGCGGGCGGGGAGTTATCGCCTGGTACGTGGGCGGGGATCTGGAAGTGCGCGATGAGCATGGCGACGCCGGCGACTCCGGACAACGCCACCCAGATCCTGGTTGCTCGGCTGGACACCGGTGGTCATTCCTCCCTTGCGTGCTCGTGGGTTCCTGGCGGCTGCCGTGGCCCGTGCCAGGTCGATGCCGACCTCGATGAGCTGGAAGTCCCCGAAGCGGCTGGCGGCCGCGTCATCGCTGGCCTGCGCCGATCTCGGCGGTGAGCTGCATGTCGCCGTCGGGCAGCGTGGCCGCGTGGAAGGTGCCATGGGCGGCGGCGAAGTCCGCTGTTCCGCCGTCGATGACGCCGTCGAAGCTGCCCGGGCCGCGGGTGCCGGTGGCCGGCCACTGGAAGGTCCAGCTGACCTGCAGGTCGCCCTGGCCGGTGAGGATGATGATGTCCTGGCAGAGCACGTCGCGGCCGAAGGAGACGGTGCAGGCCTCGTTGTCGTGGCCGGCGGGCCTGCCGTTCTGCAGGATGCGGTCCTGGCCGATGATGCGGTCACCGGGCACCAGCGGCTTGGTGGGGAATCCGGTGATCGGTCCGGAGGCGGTGAAGAACCGGATGGCGGTCAGCTGGCTGGCGAAGGTCAGCTGCCCGGGGCCCTGCGGGGTGGCCTGTGCCGCGGCGGTTCCGGCGGCGCAGCCTGCTACCGCGAGCGCGGCCAGTGCGCCCGCCGCGACCCGTGTCCTGATATGCATCGTGAATCCCTCCTCGGGAAGCCGGAGTCTGCGTCGCTAGCGTGCGGCGGCACCGGCCTGGCAGCCATCGGCCAACTGGCTGATATCGCGATCGTCCAGGGCCCAGCGACGACGCCCGGCTCGTTACCCCCGGTGCCGAATCGCCTCGGCGGCGAGCTGGGCGCGGGAAGTGATGTGAAGCTTGGCGAACACGTGCGCGAGATGGGTTTGCACCGTCCGGCGTGAGACGTACAGCCGCTGGCCGATCTGGGGGTTGGACAGTCCCTCGGCGACCAGGTCGACCACGGCCTGCTCGCTGGGGGTTAGGCTCTGCCAGCCGCTTTGCGCGCGGCGGTGCCTGACGTGGCGGCCACGCCGGATACCCATCTGCCGCAACGCGGCCTCGGCCCGGGCGAGGTCGCGTACTGCGTCTAGGCGCTCGTAAATGGTGATCGCCTGATCGAGGAGCTGACAGGCGCGGGCCACGTTGCCCTGTCGCGCGAACGCGGCGCCTGCATCCTCGGCGGCGAGGGCAAGCTCGAGCGGGTGCGACCCGCGGGCGTAGGCGCTGACAGCAGCGTCCAGAATGCCGACGTCATTCTCTGCTAGTCCCTGGCAGCGCAGCGCGGCGCCTGTGATCCAGGGCACCTCGTTCCGAGATGCCACGCTGGTGACCGCAGCCGTGACATCCCGGGGCCGGTCCGGATCACCGGCGGCCAGGGCGAGCCGGACCAGATCGGCCCCGATGACGGGGTATTCCCTCACGAGCCCGTAGCTGGCGCACCGGTCCCAGCACCCGCCGAGGATCGCGAGCGCCTGCGCGAGCTCGCCCTCGGCCTCAAGCAGAAGGGCCTGCGCCCACGCGGACCAGTTGCCCTGGCGGGGGTGGCCTCAGACAGTTGACCCGCGGTGACTCCCGCCGCGTCCCGGGCGCCGGGCAGGTCGTTGCGGTGCAGCCTGATCAAGGACAGCAGGCCGCGGCCGAGGATGAGGCTATAGCTGTGCCCGGTCTCGCTCGCCAGCTCGGCGCCCGCCTCGATCTCGGTGATCGCATCATCCCAGTGCCCCGCGATGAAACGCTCGAACGCGCGAACCGCGTGATAGCTGGCAAGGGGCCAGCGGATGCCGTGTTCCTCGCTGATCCGCCTGCCGGTTTCGATCGTGGTCCTGGCCTCATCGAGCCGGTCAAGCGCTACGAGAATGTAACCGCGGGGAATGTGGACCGGATACCGGTGTCCCAGCCTGCCGGGGCTCTGGTCAGCTAGCAGCACGGCATCGTCGGCGATCTGCAGGGCCTCCCGGAGGTGTCCCCGGTTTTCAGAAACCACAGCGAGCGAGGCCATGGCGATACTCGCGGCGGCGTGATCGCGGGCCGATACCGCTGCCGACCGTGCTTCCTCGGCGGCCGCTGCGGTGCCGTCGAGATCTAGCAATCGCAGCCGGGCGAAGCTCGCCCATGCCTGGGCCTCGGCCCGTTCGGCGCCGGTGAATAGGGGCGACTGGCATGCCCGCTCCAGCTCGCAAAGGCTGTCCCGTGCCCGTCCAGCCGATAGCAGGGCGCGTCCGAGACATACCCGGACCGCGCCCTCCAGGGATGGATCCAGGTCGCGGCCGAGCAGCGAGCGGCAGATCGATTCGGCGTCGGCGATACGCCCTGCCCACAGCAGGCTGCTGGCCCGTTCGGCGAGCAGGCGGTCGCGGCCGGGATCCCCAGGTGCCATCAGCCCGACCGCCCGGTCCAGCAGATCCGCGGCGACATCGGGTGACCGCGGCGCCGCCTGGCGGGCCGCCCTGCCCAGCCATGCGACCGCCTCCGGGTCCCCCGGAGGCGCCCCGCGGGCCAAGTGCTCGGCGACCTGCAGGGCTGGTGCGCCGGCCTGGGCCAGCCGCTGGCCTGCCTCGCGGTGCAGGGCCCGGCGCACGCTGCCGGCCACGTCCTCATAGATGGCATCACGGATCAGCTCATGCCGGAACCGCAGCCGTGCGCCGTCGTCTTCGACCACCCGGGCCCTGATCGCCTCGGCCAGCACGACGGACAGGTCCACGGCGGAACGGCCGGTGACCGTGGCCAGGTCGGTGAGCGAGAACCCGGATCCCAGGATGGCGGCGGACCGCAACGCCACCAGCGTGGGCTCGGGCAGGAAGCTAAGCCGGCGCAAGATGGTCAGCCGCAGCGTCGGCGGCAGCACCGTCTCTGCCACCTCCGCCCGCCCGCCCGCGGTCGTGATCGCCCCCTCCTGGGCCAGCGCCCCGAGCAGTTCGGTGACGAACAGCGGGTTGCCCGCCGCCCCCGAGACCTGAGCCAGGAGCCGCGGGCCCGGCTCGGCAGCGACCGCCTCCGCCACCAGGCCGGTCACCGCCTCCCCGGTAAGGGGGCGCAGGACCAGATGCCGGGCGCCGGCAGCCTCCAGCGCCCCGGCCAGCCGGTCCAGCTCAGCGGTCTGGTGGGAGGGCCGGAAGCACGCGATGAGGCCCACCGGCAGATAGTCCAGGCGGCGGCCTAGCACACCCAGCGTCAGCAGGCTGGACGGATCGGCCCATTGCAGATCATCCAGGCCAATTACCAGAGGCCCGGCTAGCGCCAGCTCCTCCACCAGGTCGGTGAAGGCGTCCACCACGCGGAACCGCAAGCCCGGGTCGCTGGTCACGGTGATCGGGCCCTGGTCCCCGGCGGCCGGGGCGGCCAGCAGCCCGGCGATGGCCGCCCGTCGCTGGTCCGGCGATGACCGGGCGCACCCGAAGGCGGCGGCCAGCAGGCCGAAGGGCCGGGTCCGCTCCAGTTCCTCGGCCCGGCCCCCCATGCCGCGGCCCCGGCGGCCGGGACCTCGGCGAGCTAGCCGATGTCATGACCCGGGACGGGCGGAGCCTGATGCGTGGGCGTGGTCCCTAAACGGGGACGGGACCAGCCCTGCCATGTCCGGGAAGGTTCCGCGGCTCCCCGGATCGAGCCTGCGGCACGGCGGCAGGCCCGGTCGGGCAACACCGCCGCCGACCGCAACATCAGCCATCTTGCCGATGATCCGGGAACCGGGATCGGCTCACCATGGAACCACAGACAGGTCCAGGACGTCGGCGCCGGCGAGGGACACGACGCGGCCGACCCGGGCCCGTGCACGATCAGTAGCCTTGAGGAGGTCAGTGATGAAGCGTACCCGCATCAGACGACCGAGGGCCCGGAGCGAACGCCCGTGGCTTGAGGCACTCTCGCTTGACCCGCGAGACCCGGACATCGTCCGGGCCAAGGCACTCGCGTGGACCGCGCGTTTCAAGCTCGACCAGACCGGGCTGCTTGCTACGAAGGTGAGGTGTCGTTGTGGCTAATGACGGCCTGGATCTGTTCGCGGATGGTTTTTCGTTCCTGGAGCTCCCTCGCTGGCATGAAGGCCGGCTGTGGGCCGCGGATATATTCGCTGGCCAGGTGGTCGCCTTCGCCGCCGACGGGGCGGCGCAGGTGGTCATTACGGTGCCGGAGGTGCTGGCGGGCTTTGGCTGGATGCCCGATGGCTCACTGCTGGTTGTGACCCGCGGCGGGCGGTTGCTGCGGCAGCAGGCCGGGTCGGTGGTTGAGGTGGCGGACCCGCTCAGCGGCGGGCCGGTGCCCTGCAATGAGATGACCGTCGACCCAACACTTACATCTTCTGTTCTGCCTGGCCTTTCGTGGCTTCGCGCGCATTGATCCATACAGTTCGGCCTATCTCGTGGCTGAAAGCATGCTTCTTCCGAAGTAAGCCTTGCGCTCTCCGCTGATCGCCGCACCTTGATCGTCGCGGAACGCGCCGGGCGGAGGCTGTCTGCCTTCACCGTCGGTGCCGATGGATCGCTGACCGGCCGAGTGTGGGCTAGCTTTGGCGAACCGGCCACCGCGACGGCGCTGCCCGAGGTGATCGCCCAGGTCAGCGTGTGGCCCGATGGGATCGCGCTGGACGCCGCCGGGGCGGTGTGGGTAGCCAATCCATTCGGCAGGGAGGCGCTGCGGGTGGTGGAAGGCGGAGAAATCACCGATCGGCTCTCAACTGGTGAGCTCGCCTGCTGCGCCTGCGCGCTAATTTGTATTTTTCAGCTAAATGTATACTATAGCTTGCACCGGCCAAAAGAGAAGGCCGCCGGACGGCGCCAGAACGATACGGATCGTCAAGCGGGCGATCCGCTCATAGCCCGCGCTGGCTCCAGGCATCGTCCCGTTCCGCGGTGGAGCCCGGCCCGGCTCTGGCGGTGCCCAGGGCAGGCGCCTGGTTCGTTCGGGGGATTACTGGCCGACGCGGCCGTCGATTCGCTCCCGGAGCAGATCGGCGTGGCCGAGGTGGCGGGCGTACTCCTCGACCATGTGGAGTATCACCTCGCGCAGCGCGACGGTCGTGCCGTCTCGCATAGGTCTGCGGACGGCGAGGTCGGGCGAGCCGGCGGCGAACTGCTCCGCGAAGGCGACCTCCTCGTGCCAGGCGCGCCAGGCGCCGGCCACCACCGCCGGATCTGCCACCGCGCCCGCCCAGTCGGCGTCCTCGACGTCATCGGACCAGTACAGCGGCGGCGCGTCGGCCTGAGCCATCACCCGCCGGAACCAGTTGCGCTCCACGTCGGCCATGTGGCGGATCAGGCCGAGCAGGGACATGGTGGAGGGCGGCACCGAGCGCCGGGCCAGCTGCTCCGCATCCAGGCCGGCGCACTTCAGTTCCAGCGCCAGCCGGTAGGCGCGCAGGTAGTCCAATAGCGTCGCCCGCTCACCTTCCAGCTCCGCGCCTGCCGCGAACCTCGGATCCTGCGCCGGGTCCATCCACACGTCGGACTTCGGACCAGCCGCGTTCCAGCGTTCGGGTACCGCGTCCCCCGCGCTCTGCTCTGTCACGGCAACCAGCCTGTCATCTCGCGCCCGGGCCGGCCAGCAGAATGACCCCCTGCCGCAGACCGAGCGGTGAACCCGAGCATTTCTGGACGGCAACGGTAATATGAAGGCGGTGCGTTAGCTCTGGCCTTCGCGGTGGCAACGGGCGATCTTCCGGGCGCCAGCGGACCCTTTTAGAGATGGTCGGCGATGGCTAGGAACATTTTTCCCCCATGTCCGTCCCCGGCTGTGTTCGTCACCCGGCGGGCTTCCTCCCAAGGCCCGGCGGACGTTGTGCAGTGCCTGCCAGGGACGGCTTGCCGCGGGCAGGGCGGTTGCACCGTGATGCAGCTAATGCCGGTGCTTTCCGCATGAGTACCCCGGCCGGTTTCGTCGGTCGGCAGAGCGAACTGCGCATCCTGGGTGAGCGGCTTGCTGCCGCTAAGATGGGCCAGCCGCAGGTGGTCTATGTGGAGGGCGAGGCTGGGGGAGGCAAGTCGACTCTGCTTTCCCGGTTCCTCGGTTCGCTGCCGGACGCTGTCGTTCTCCAGGCCGGCGGTGATGAGGCAGAGACACGCCTTTCCTACGGGGTCATCGATCAGCTGCAGCCGGGGGCCGCGACGGAGCCCGCGACCGATCCGATGGCGGTTGGAGTTCGGCTGCTGGATCTATTCGACCGGTTGCAATCCGGCGGTCAGGTCGTCGTCCTCGCCATTGACGATCTGCAGTGGGCTGACCGGCCGTCAGCGCGTGCGGTGCTGTTTGCCTTGCGCCGGCTGCGTGCGGACAAGGTGCTGGCGCTGGTGTCTACGCGGGCCGGGGGGCTGGCCGATCCCGGCTGGGCGCGGTTTGTGGGCGGCGATTCGCGTGTCACTCGTATCCGCCTGGGCGGGCTGAGCCCGGGCGATCTGACCGAGCTGGCCAGCGCGCTGGGGCTGGGAGTGCTGTCGCAGCGCGGGGCGTCTGGGTTGGCGGCCCACACCGAAGGCAACGCGCTGTACTGCCGGGCGTTGCTGGAGGAGATCGGCGTTGTCCGGCTGAGCGCGGCGGGAGATCGCGGGTTGCCGGCGCCGCGTGAGCTGTCCGCGGTGATCCTGGCCCGCGTGGCAGCGCTGCCAGCAGCAACTCAGTCCTTCCTGGTGTCCCCGGCCGCTCAACATGACGACGTAGGGACGGGTCCGCGTCATTGACGGCGCGTACGGGGTTTGAGGGCAGCCTCCGGGTTGTCCTTTTTCGTGTGCGACGGCACGGTGATCACGTCGGACATGGGCGCGGCCCTCCCGCTTCTTCGTTTGGCTGCGGAGACGGGAGGGCCGCTGGGTTGACGCGCGGAGGCGTCGTGCTCACGGTAAACGCTGACCGGGATGTGGTCGAACGGCAGCTGGGAGGCGGGGAGCTGGCCTGCCCGTCGTGCGGGGGCGTGCTGGCCAGGTGGGGGAACGGGGCCGAGCGGCGGGTGCGGCTGCTGGACGGGCCTGACGTGTGGTTTTGCCCGCGCAGGGCGCGGTGCCGGGGGTGCGGCCGGACCCATGTGCTGCTGCCGGCGTGGTGCCTGGCCCGGCGGGCCGATGCCGGCGAGGTGATCGGGCTGGCGCTGGAGGCCGGGGCGGCCGGGTCGGGGCACCGGGTGATCGCGGCGCGGCTGGGCCGCCCGCCTTCGACGGTGCGGGGCTGGCTGCGGGCGCTGGCCCGGCGGGCGGAGCGGGTCCGGCGGGTGTTCACCGCGCTGGCGGCCAGCCTGGTGACCGATCCGCCGCTGCCGGCCCCGGCCGGGTCGCCGCTGGCCGATGCGGTCGCGGCGGTGGCGGCGGCGGCCGCGGCGGCGGCCCGGTGCCGGGGGTGGGCATGGTGCCGGGGGTGGGCATGGTGGCGCGGTGGCAGCTGGCCGCCGCGGTGACCTGCGGGCTGCTGCTGGCCCCGGCCTGGCCGGCCCGGGTGGCCAACACGAGCTGGCTCTGGGCGGCGCTGCGGTGAGCCGGAATCCTCGGTGACTGCTGGTTTTCACCGTGATCACCGAGGAGGTAATCGATGTCAGGGGCTGAGGATGACCGCAAGCGGGCGGCCCGCGCCGAGCAGGTGGCCTTGTTCCGGTATCAGCTGATCCGCGAGGCCGCCGATCCGGCGCTGTCCACCCGGCAGCGGGGCCGGCTGGTCCGGGAGCTGGCCGCCAGGACGCATCCGGGGCCGTTCGGCGACCCGGTGACCGTGTCGCGGGAGACGATAGACCGGTGGATCCGGGCCTGGCGGGCCGGCGGGTTCGCCGCGCTGGCCCCGCCGGCCCGGCAGGTCACCCCGCGCACCGACGCGCAGGTGCTGGAGCTGGCGGCCGGGCTGAAGCGGGAGAAGCCCGGCCCGCACCGCCGCGCAGGTGCTGCGGATCCTGCGGGCGTCATGCGGCTGGTCCCCGTCGGTGCGCACGCTGCAGCGGCATTTCGAGCGGCTGGAGCTGCACACCCGCCCGGACGGGCGCCCGCCGCGGCCTTCGGCCGGTTCGAGGCGACCCGGCCGAATGAGATGTGGACCGGCGACGCGCTGCACGGCCCCCTGATCGCCGGCCGCAAGGCGTACCTGTTCGCGTTCCTCGATGACCATTCCCGGGCGGTGATGGCCGCCCGCTGGGGGTACTTCGAGGACAGCGTGCGGCTGGCCGCGGCGCTGCGCCCGGCGCTGGCCGCCCGGGGCGTCCCCGACCCGATATACGTCGATAACGGCTCGCGCTTTTGTCGATGCGGCGCTGAGGCGGGCCGCGCCCGGCTGGGCATCAAGATCTCCCACAGCGCGCCCGGCCGCCCCCCCTTAACCGGCCAATATCACCTCGGCCCGGGGATCTTCAGGGGATCTGGCCTGCCTGGCGATGTTAGGGGATTTTCCTGGATTGCCCGGCGTGTCGTGTTGATCGGATCGGGTCAATGCGCGTTACTCGTGTTCCATGACAGATGCGGACGAACTGCGGGTTACCGGGAGCGGGGAACGCTGGCGGATCGAGGGCGGGTGGCGGGCAGCTGACCGGCGGCTGTGCAATGACTACCTCGGCTACCTGGCCGACCGCCGGTATTCCCCGGCCAGCGTCCGCGCCTACGCGTTTGACCTGCTGCACTTCGCCCGCTGGCTGGCCGGGGAAGACATCGCCCTGGTCGCGGTGGACACCGATGCGCTGCTACGGTACCTGGCCGCGAGCCGGGCCGAGCGGCGCGACGGGCAGCATGAGAACGTGATCTCGCTGGCCAGCGGCCGGGCGACCGGGTTCGCCCCGGCCACCATCAACCGGCGGCTGGCGGCGATCTCCGGCCTGTTCAGCTTCCGGTCGATGCGTGATCCCGCCGCCGTCAGCCCGGTGCCGCGTGGCCCTGCCGCGCGGCGGACCGCGCTCGGGGAGCGGGCCGGGCTGCTGGCTCACCTGGGCCGGCCGAAGCCGCGGTCGAAGCTGCGGGTCCGCGAGCCGCGGCGGCTGCCGCGCGGACTGGACCGCGCCGAGACCGCCGCGCTGCTGGGCAGCTTCCGCACAGACCGGGACCGTGCGATCGCCGGGCTGATGCTGCTGTCTGGGCTGCGTTCGGCTGAGGTGCTCGGGCTGCGGGTCGCCGACGTGGATATCGGCCGGGGCTGGGTGCGGGTGACCGGCAAGGGCGACAAGGAACGCCGGGTTCCGCTCGACCCGGACGTGGCCGGGCTGATCCAGTCCTACCTGCTCGCCGAGCGCCCGGAAACGGCAAGCCGGGCGCTGTTCGTGGTGGCGAAGGGTCCGCACCGGGGACAGCCGCTGACCGCGGCCGGGCTGCGCCGGGTGTTCCGCTATCACCGGGAGATTTCCGGGGTGCCGGCGGGTCACCCGCATGCGCTGCGGCACAGCTTCGGCACGGCCCTGGCGGAGGCGGGGGTTGACCTGCCGGTGCTGCAGGCGCTGATGGGACACGATCACGTCGACTCCTCGGCGGCTTATATTCACCTGGCGCCCGCGCACGTGCGCGCCGCCTATGACGCGGCCCGGGACCGGCAGCGCGCCTGGCAGCAGGGCCGCTGATGCCGCCCGTTAAGACGGCGGTGCCGCCGCAGGCCGCTCCGATCTACGACGCCTACCTTGCCTGCCTGGCAGCCCGCGAGGTGGGCAACAAGACCTTCGACAGCGGAGCCCGCTGTTTCCTGGCCCGGTTCCCCGACCCGCAGGCCTGGGCCGGGCTGCCGCTGGCGGCCCGGCTGGCTGGCACCCGCCCCCAGCTGCAGCCGCTGCTGAACTTCCTGATGCTGCACGGCCATCTGCGGCCCGGTTATGACTACCTGCTGGAACGCAAGCTGACGGTGATCTTGCGGGAGGCGGCGGCCAGCCCGCTTGGTCCCGGCATCAAGCGGTTCCTGGCCGGTGCCGAGGCGCTGGGCTACTCGGTGCGGGCCCGCACTGGCATGGCCTCCGAAGTCGCGATCCGCGTGCTGATCCAGACCGGGAAGCCGCTCGCGGAGCTGGCTGACGCCGACTTCGCCGAGCTCAGCACCGCGATCACCGAGCGGGAAGCCCGGCTGGGCCGCCCGCTCAAGCACTACCATCACGCGCTCTACGCCTCCCGCGCGGTCGTCTACCACCTCGGCGCGCCGGCCGAGCCGGTTCCCAAGCGGTCCACGCTGGGCCGGTGGAGCTGGGAACGCCACCTGGACGGGGTCAGCCCGCAGGTGCGCCGCCCGATGGTCGCCTACCTGGAACGGCTGCAGGGCACGCACGCCCGCTCCTCGGTGCAGGGCACCGCGTCCGAGCTGGCGCACTTCGGCCGGTTCCTCGCCCGGCACGACCCGGGCCTGGCCTCGCTGGCGCTGCTGGACCGGCAGCGGCACGTCGAGCCCTACCTGAACGAGGTCGCCGCGGCGGTCAACCACCGCACCGGCGCCCCGATCGCGGCCTCCACCGCCAAGCAGCGCATCCAGTCCCTGGGCGGCTTCCTGGACGCCATCGCCGAGTGGGGCTGGCCTGAAGCCCCGGGCCGGCGGCTGATCTTCCCCCGCGATGCACCCAAGCTGCCGCACCCGCTGCCCCGCTACCTGCCTCCCGACGCCGAACGGGCGCTGCTGGCCGCGCTGGAAGACTCACCGAACCGGCTTTACGCCGACGCGCTGCTGCTGCTGCGGGCCACCGGGATGCGCATCGGCGAGCTCACCGACCTGGAGCTGGACTGCGTGCACGAGGTCCCCGGCTCCGGCGCCTGGCTGAAGATCCCGCTGGGCAAGCTGCTCACCGAGCGGATGGTGCCCATCGACGAGGAAACCGTCAAACTGGTCGACCGGATCGTCGCCCACCGCTCCCCGGGCCGGCCGCTGCGCCACCCGCGCACCGGCAAGCTGGCCGACTTCCTGCTCACCCACCAGGGCCGCCGCGTCTCGGCATACACCCTGCGCGAGGAGCTGCACCGCGCCGCCGCCGAAGCCGGGCTGGACGGGGTAGTACCCCATCAATTGAGACATACCTATGCCACCGCCCTGGTCAACGCGGGCTGCTCGCTGCAGGCGCTGATGGCCCTGCTCGGGCACGTGTCAGCGGAGATGAGCCTGCGGTATGGCCGGCTGTTCGACGCCACCGTCCGCGACGAATACACCCGGGCACTGACCCTGGCCAAGGCCCAGCTCGGCCCGGTGCTGCCCGCCGAGCGCACCCAGCTGCCGCTGGCCGCCATCACCGACGGGAACTGGCGCGAGACGCCGCTGATCAAGGCCCGCCTCGCCGGCGGGTACTGCCTGCGCACCGCAGCCCAGGGCTCCTGCGCTTACGCCAACATCTGCGAGCACTGCCCCAACTTCCGCTCCGGGGCCAGCTTCCTGCCCGTGCTGCAGCTGCAGCGCGCTGACGCCGAAGCCCTCGCGGCCGACGCCGCCGCCCGCGGCTGGGGCGACGAGGCCGCCCGGCACCGCCGCCTGATCGAACGGCTCGACCTGCTCATCGACCAGGCCCATGCCAGCTGACCAGGACGACCAGGCCCGGGTCGAGGCCGCCTGCGCCGAGCTCGCCGCGGCCGGGCAGCCCGTCACCTTCGGCCAGGTAGCCGCGCGCGCCGGCATCAGCCGCACCACCCTCTACCGGCGGCCCGACCTGCGCGCGCTCGTCGACGAGCACCGCGCCCGCGGCCAGCACGCCACCACCCTGACCGGCCTCACCGTCCAGATCGACCAGCTGCGCCGCAGCCTCGAAGCCGTCGCCGCCAACGTCCGCCGCCACGAAGAACAGCTCCGCCGCCTGGAACGCGCACGCCGCGAAGGCACGAGGTAACACCCGATCCTGCACCCCGGTTATCCACAAGATGATCTTCGATTGGCCGGTTAACCGGAGGGACGGGGGAAGATCGAACGTTTCTTCCGGACCGTGCGGGACCAGTTCCTGGTCGAGGTCGGCGACGGATCGCGGCGTCGCGGACCTGGCGGAGCTGAACCGGCTGTTCCACCGCCTGGACGGAGACCGTCTACCACCGGGCGGTCCACTCCGAGACCGGCGCAGGCCGCCGGCCGAGCGGTGGGAGAAGGCCACCCCGGCCGAGCGGGCCGTCCCCGCGCCGGCCCTGCTGCGGGAGGCGTTCTTGTGGTCCGAGCGGCGCAAGGCCGACAAGACCGCCCTGGTCAAGATGCACGGCAACGCCTACCAGGCCGACGCGTGGCTGGCCGGGCGGACGGTCGAGCTGCTGTTCTCCCCGTTCGACCTGGACCGGGTCGAGGTCCGCCTCGGCGGGAAGCCCGCCGGGACCGCCGTCCCGTTCACCATCGGCCGGCACCGCCACCCCAAGACCCGCCTCCCCGACGCCCAGCCCCGCACCGAGCCCGCCCCCACCGGGATCGACTACCTCGCCGCCCTCGGCGACGGCCACGACGCGGCCCTGCGCGACCAGGTCTCCTACCAGTTCCTCACCGGCGGCCCCCGGGACGAACCGGGCAAGCAGGGGGAACCGGAACAGGAGGAAGAGAATGAAGGAGGCGGCCGTGGCTGACTCCCCGCGCGAGACCCTGGCCCTGGCCCGCGCCGCGGCCGGGGCGGTCCGCTCCCTGAACCACGCCACCCTCGGCAGCGGCGGCCTGGACTGGCCCGCCGACGCCTACGAGCTCATCGGCGAGCTGTCGCTCGCCGCGGCCGGGCTGCCCCAGCTCCTGGCCCAGGTCGGCCGGCTGGCTCGCGTCCGCCCTGGAGGCCGGGCGGCTCGGCTGCGACGACGGCGCCGACCCGGCCGCCGCCGTCGGCGGCGCCCGCCTGTCCCTCGTCCGGCGCCCGCGCGTCCGCGGCCGCCCTCGCCCGTGACCTCGGCCGGGCCCAGCAGCAGCTCGCCGCCGTCCACGGCGGCCCCGCACCAGAAGAAGAAGGAGAAAGCTCATGATCGACGCCGTCGTCACCAAGTTCGGGCTCGCCCGCATGCCGTTCGGCCGCGACCTGCCCCCCTCAAGGCTGCACCGCCACCGCGACTGCGGCGAGGCCGCCGCCCGCATCGCCTGGGCCGTCGCCGACAAGACGATCTGCATGGTCACGGGCGAGGTCGGGACCGGGAAGACGGTCGCGATCCGCGCCGCCGTCGCCGACCTCGACCCCGCCAGCCACACCGTCATCTACGTCGGCAACCCCTCCACCGGCGTGAGGGGCATCCTCGCGCACGTGGTCACGGCCCTCGGCGGCAAGCCCGTCCACGGCACCGCCGCCCTCGCCGTCCAGGCCTGGAACGTCCTGGCCGGCGAGGCAGCCGAGCGCGGGCGGACCCCGGTGCTGGCCATCGACTTTTCCGACCGGCCTTGCGAGTGTCCGCCACGTCCGGCGAGCCTCCTTCTGGCGGCGTGACGGCCCTGTTAACCTGCCGGGCCAGGGACGTGCGGGACGTCCCGGGGGGATCGGGGGATTCGTGGCGCGCAAGCTTGTCATCGGGGATCTTCGTGTCCAGGCGGTGGAACGGGACGGCCGCGGCCGGTCGTTCACCATCATGTGGCCGGACGGGGCCGTGCATGAGGCCGCGGACCGGTTCCTGCGGGGCTATGACGGGTCGGGAACCCAGCGGACCTACGCCTACCTGCTGGTGGATCACCTGCGCTGGCTGGAGCGGGAAGCGCTGACACCGCGAACGGCGTCGCTGCAGGACCTGAAGCGTTACATGGCCGCGCTGGGCGCGGCGTGGCGGGGGCCGTATGGCCAGCCGTGGCGCGCTGGCCGCAAGCCGTTCGGCCAGAGCGCCCTGTCGGCGGCTGCGGCGTGCGTGAAGGGCTTCTACCTGCAGCAGGCGTCGCTGGGGGTCAACACCGAGCTCGGCCCGCAGCTTCAGGTGACGCGGCTGCCGTCGCGGGCCGACCGGCAGCGGGCGTTTCTCGGCCACGTGCAGCGAGACCTGCCCGCCAACCCGCTTGCGCCGCCGGCGCGGCGGCACCGGCATCCGAAGCTGCCGCCCGAAGGCGCCCGGGAACGGCTGCTCGGGGCGGCCAGCACGGCCCGGGACCGGCTGGTGGTGACGTGGCTTGCTGACGGGGGGTTCCGGATCGGCGAGCTGTGCGGGCTGCACCTTACAGACCTGCACCTGCGCGACGGCGCGGGGTGCGGGCAGTGCCGCTCGCCGCACGTGCACGTCTGCCACCGGGGCGGCAACCCGAACCGCGCCGCGGCCAAGACCAGGCATCCGTGGCAGGCGGAGAACGGCGTGGTCACCGGCGGGCTGATCAAGCGAGCCAGCCCGGCGATGATTCACGCCTACTTCGAGTACGTGACCACCGAGTATCCCGCAGAAGCCGGGCACGGCATGCTGCTGGTGCAGCTGCAGGGCGAGAACGCCGGGCAGCCGTGGGCGCCGGACGCGGCCCGCGGGATGATGCGCCGGGCCGGGACACGCGCCGGGCTCGGTAAGGTCGTCCCGCACGCGTTCCGGCACGGCTTCGCGACCGCGGTGCTGGACGCCTCGGGCGGCAACCTGGTGATCACGCGGGACGCGGGCGGCTGGGCGTCGACGACCGTGGTCGGTGAGACCTACGCTCACGCCGACGTGCACGACCCGGCGTTCGACGCGGCGCTGCGCCGTGCATGGGGCCAAGAGCAGTGAAGGCCGACCCGCTACTGCCGCTTTACCGGGAACAGCATGGCACCCGGGCCGGGCGCGACCGGCTGGAGCTGCTGACCGCGCTGATCAACGGCCCGGCGTTCGACCCGCTGTTCCGCGCCGAGGTGATCCGTATCCCGGCCCGGCACCCGGTCTTCCGGTGGATGTGCCTGGTGGCTGGCTGCGAGCGGCCCCGCAAGGGCAGCCTCGAGATGTGCTCTGTCCATCACGAGCAGCGGGCGCAAGCGCAGGCCCGCGGGGAGGGCATGGCCGCGTTCCTCGCCGCCGCGCAGCCACTGGGCCCCTCGGTCTGGGTTGAGCACGTGCCGTGCCGGATCTGCCCGGGCCGGCCCGCGACGCACACCGGCTGGCGGCTGTGTCACCGGCACTACATGCGCTGGTATCGCCGCCAGCGCGGCGAGGGGCAGCAGGCCAGCTTCGAGAACTGGGTCGCCGGTCAGGTCCCGTTCGACGGGTACGGCCCCTGCCAGGTGGCCGTCTGCCCGGACCTGGCGGCCACGCCTTTGGGCTTGTGCGCGGGCCACGAGTCCCGGTACCAGGCGCAGGGCCAGCCGGGCGGAGCGGCACTGCCGCAGGCCTGGTCCCGCAGATACGAGGTCAGGGGCCTGCCGGTCCCGGTCGCGCTCGCTGACCGGGAGCAGTTCCGCGCCTGGTGCGCCGCCCAGCCGCCAGTGCCGTGGCCCGGCCAGATCATCCTGGCCGGGCTGGCGCCGCTTCCCGCCGCGGAGATCCGCTGGGGCCTGTTCGCTCATACCCAGCGGGAACGTCATACCCGGTGGGATACCGGCTGGGTGCAGGCCCTGGTCAATACCTGCCGGGCCCGCGGCACCGGGTCGCTGACCGAGCTCGACCTTTCCTCCTGCACCACGTTCGCGGCCATGGTGGCCCGGGAGATGCTGCACGACCTGCGGCTGGCCTACTTCACCCCGGAAACCAGCCGGGACGCGGGCTTCATCGAGACCGACCACTTCGGGGTGCGGTTCCCCGAGCGGGGCAGCCACTTCGACCTGACCGGCATCGACCAGCGGTGGCTGCGGGACCTGCTCTGGGACTACCTGGCCGGCCTGCTGAGCTCCCCGGACTGCCCGCGCTCCGGCGGCACCTTCGACGCCTTCCGCCGCGCGGCCACCGAGCTGGGCGCGTTCCTGGCCGTCGAGGTGCCCGGCGGCGGCTGCGACCCGGCGGTGCTGACCGCCGCGCACATCCAGCGGTTCGCCGCCGACCAGCGGCACCGCGAACGCGAAGGGCTGGCGTCGCTGGTGATGCGGCGGCAAGACGGCACGCCCTCAGTCGTCACCACGACCACCCGCGCCATCACCTTCAACCACGCCCGCAAGCTGCTGCGCTGGGCGCTGGACTGCGGCGCCGCCGAACAGGCCGGGCTGTCCACGGGCGTTCATCACCGCGATGCCCGCCGCCGGGCCCACCCCGGTGCGCAAGCGCAGCCCGTTCCCCGACGAGGTCGCCCGCGCCCTGGCCGATGAGGCCAGCCTCGCCCGGCTCGCCGAGGTCCATGACCCCGCCGACTTCGGGCTGCGCGACATCTGGGAAACGATCATCGTCACCGGGCGGCGGGTCAGCGAGGTGCTGCAACTGCGGCTGGACTGCACCGGCCGCTACGGCGGGCTGGCCATGCTCTGGCACGACCAGACCAAGGTCGGCCGCTACGACCAGGCGATCCGCATCCCCGAACCGCTGTCCGAGCGGCTCGCCGCGCGCCGGGAAACCACCGTGTCCCGGTTCACCGCCCGGCACGGGCACGCCCCCGCCGCCGGGCAGCGGGCTGCGATGGCGCTGTTCCCTGGCCGCTACCGCAACCCCGACGGGTCCGCCGCGGTCACCTACCAGTGGTTCCACTCCGGGTTCAAGGCCTGGGTCGACGAGCTCGACATCGGCCGCTGGGTTCCCCACCAGGCCAGGCACACGCTGGCCACCAGCCTGCTGCGCCACGGCGCGACCCTCACCCACATCCGCCGCTACCTCGGGCACGTCTCGGACCGGATGGCCGAGCATTACATCCAGCTCAGCCATTCCGACCTGGAGGACGTCCTGCAGCACGTGTGGGTCGCCGGGCCCGGCACGCCCAGCCCCGGCACGCTGCTATCCGGGCCCGCCGCGCCGATGACCCGCGAGCAGGCCCAGGCGCTCGCGATCGACCTATCCCGGCGCAGCACTCCGGCTGAGGGCGGGTTCTGCACCTTCCAGCCCGTCGTCGACGGCGGCACCTGCCCGTGGAACCTGGACTGCCACAACTGCGCCAGCTTCGTGCTCTCCGGCGCCGACCTGCTCTACTGGCGGCGCAAACGCGAGCAGTGGTACTCCATCGCCGAACGCGCCCCCGACGACGCCACCGCCAGCTGGCTGCATGAGGTCTTCGCCCCGACCGCGGCCGCCATCGACGGGCTGGAAGCTGCCCTGGCCGGCCTCGGCCTGCTCGACGACGCGCTCTCCCTGGACCTGCGCCGCCCCCAGGACTACTTCCAGCGGGTCTGGAACATCGGGTTCCGCGCCACCCAGCTCGCCAGCGCCTCCGCAGATGCGGACCCCGCCCCCGATGACCAGCCCGACGCGAACGGCGATCAGCTGCAGGAAGATGAGCTAGAGGAAACAGCATGACCCCGGATCGCACCGCAGCCGCGATCCAGGCCCGCCGCCGCGCCACCGAACAGAAACTGCAGCAGGCCCGCGACGCCGTCGCCAGCCTCAAGCGCCGCAAGGTACCGGTCACCTACCCGGCCGTCGCCCGCCACGCCGGGGTATCACGCACCTTCCTCTACGCCAACCCCGACGCCCGCGCCCTGATCAGTGACGCCGCCAGCAAAACAGGCGGGCAGAAGGCGCAGGCCCCGGCCACCGGCTGCGACCAGGAACCGCCCTGGCGGGAACGCGCCCTCAACGCCGAGGCGGCACTGAAGGAAGCCCACGCCGAGATCGCCGCCCAGCGGCGCCGCATGGCCATCCTCTTGGGCCAGATCCGCGACCTGGAACACGACCTGTCGCCAGAGGCAGCGCAACGGCTCGTCACCGAGAACACCACGCTCAAGCAGCGCGTCCGCCAGCTCACCCACGACAACAAGACCCTCGAGGAACGGCTGGAAGCCGCCCGCTCCAACAACCGCTTCGCCGACCGGCGCATCGCCCAGCTCGAAGCCCAGCTCACCGAACGCGCGCCATCCCGCTGACATGGCAGTTCCCGGCAGCGACCCGCTCGGCACGATCCCCCTGTTCAATGTCAAGATCCCGTTGACACCCGCCAGGACCGCGGCCATCCGCCAGGCACTGGCCGCGCTCGACGCCATCCACGCCAAGCGCGACGAGCTCGACCGTCATGAACACCAGCTCATCACCGATGCCCGCGCCGCCGGTGCCACCTGGCAGCAGATCGCCGCACGCCTCGGCTACAAGGACCGGCAGGCCGCCCAGCAACACCATCAGGCGCTCACCCGGGCGCTCGCCGCGGGTCCGCCACCGTCGCGAACGCGCCCGTGACAGCCCTGACCTGACCTGCACAACAACAAACCCGATCACCCCGGCGACCTCCACGTCACGCACATGTGCGCGACGCGAAAGCCCAGGTCAAAACCTCTTGAACAGTCCGATCGGTCGGAAAAATCGACGAGGCACACCTGCTCGACCATGACCAGCTAGAGTCGATCAGGCTCATGACTAACCTTGACATGGACTCCTCCACCCCGTTCGCCGGCCATCCTGGTCGGGCAGCCCACCCTCCGCCAGCTCCGTCAAGCTGGGAGTGCTCGCCGCCCTGGAGCAGCGGATCACCGTCCGCTACCAGATGAAGCGGCATGACCCCCGCCGAGTCCGCCGGCTACCTCCGCCATCACCTGGAGCAGGCAGGCCGCACCGCCGAGCTGTTCACCGACGAAGCGATCGCCCAG
>CAWFRO010000010.1:0-258336 GCA_963818225.1 uncultured Actinomycetes bacterium | reverse complement strand
CCCTCCAGATAGACGACCTGAGGGCGGCCCCTCGCCGCCTCGGAGAACCGCTCGCTGAGGATGGCGAGCTCGTCCTGCCGCCCCACGAAGCCAGCCGTCGGCGCCACTGCACTACCCCGTCTGCGCCGTGGACGGCGGCGCCCCCGGCACGCCGGGGGGAGCGTGTTGCCCATGTCGGATCATCCCGGACGTGGTCTGCGCGCTGTACTCGACGCCGCGGGGGCCCCAGCGGCGGTCAAGGCGGGGGGGCACCTGACTAGGCTATGCCCGAGTCGGCTGAAGAGCAGTCCTGCGGGCAGACGGCCGGCAATCATTCACCTATGGCATGGCCACCCGGGCGGCCATGCCGGCAAGGAAACGAACATGACCTCCGCCCGTGGCGTCGAGGGAAGCTCCTATCGCTGGCCCATGCTCGCCGTGGTCAGCCTCGGCATCGTCGCCCTCACGCTGAACTGGTTCGACGTCGCCACGGCATTCCCCCTCATCGGCGCCGAATTCAAGGTCGGGCTCGGGTCGCTCGGTCTCCTCATCTCGCTCTACATCGTTGGCTACGGGCTCACGCACATCCCAGGCGGCGTGCTCGCCACGAAGATCGGCATGAAGAGGACCCTCGTGCTCGGACTACTCGTCCAGGGGGCAGCTGGCGTCATGTCCGGGCTCTCGCACAGCTACGTCGAGCTCGCCATCTTCCGGATTGCGAGCGGTGTCGGGGGGTCAGTGTTCGTCGCCATGACCGCCGCCTCAATGGTCGTCTGGTTCCACGAGAAGGAGGTCACCTTTGCGCTCGGCGTGACCGGCGGAGCCGCCTTCAGCGCGGGAGCCGCGCTCGCCCTCTACGTCTGGCTGTACGTCCAGCGCTCTGCGGGCTGGCACACCTCGATGGTCCTGGGCGGAGTGTTCGAGCTGCTGGTCGCCGTGGTCACCGTTGCGGCCTTTCGGCTCCCTGAAGGCGGCCACTCGCTCGGTGGTGTGAAGTTCGACCGCGCCGCACTGCGGTCCGCGCTCATGACCCGGGACTTGTGGGTCTACGGCATCGCGCTTCTCGGCGGATACGGCGCCTACTTCACCACATCGCAGTTGTTCAGCCAGTACGTGACGACAGATCGGCACTTCGACCCGTCTGCGGGCGGGCTGTTGTCCGCCCTCATCCTCCTGGCCGGCATCCCGGGCAGCGTGCTCGGAGGGCACTTGGCCGACCGCAGCACGAACCTGCGGATGTTCGTGGTCGGACCGCTGGTCACCGTCGCCGCTTTGTTGGCTCTCATCCCAGTGGCGCCCAACATCTTGCTTTGGCCCCTCGGGATCGGAATCGGCTTCTTCCTCATCTTCGGCTTCGCCGCCTGGTTGGCGGTGCCTTCCAGGGTCAGCAACATCCGCGCCGAGCACATTGGCTCGGCGACCGGTCTGATGCTCACGCTTGCGGCGATCGGCGGCTTCTTCATTCCCATCATCTTCGGGCACCTCGTGCCCCACACGAGCTACGGCGCGGGCTGGGTCTTCCTCGCCGTCGTGTCTGTCGCTTTCGCGCTTGTCGGCTTGAAGGGAGGCAACCCGGTCACGGCCGGAAGCCCGTGATGGCAATCGGCCGCCGCCGCGCAGCAGACTTCATCGCCCTCCTGGACCAGCTGCTCCAGGCGTTCTCGCACGCCCCGGCGATCGTGGTGATCTGCGATAACGACAGCATCCACCACGCCCGCAAAGTCGCCTACCTCAAAGAGCAGCCTCGGCTGGAACTGCTCTACGGCGCCCGGTACAGCCCGAACGACAACCCGGCCGAACGGATCTGGGCCGTGCTGAAGAACTACGTGGCCAACACCGCCGTGACCTGGCCCGGACGGCTCAGGCAGATCCACTCCTTCTTCCGCAACCGCTCACCAGATCAGATGCTGGCCACCGCCGCGCCCTGGACCAGCCCATGGCTGCCGCCAGGTTACGAACAGAACTTTTGGAATGCCGCTTTTAGCTCTTGACAGGGCAGATGGCGGGAGAATAATCAACTGCGAGATCGCGCGCAATTACGCAGCCCAGGTGCGTTAGGTCGTGTCCCGGTGGATCTGCGGGGCGGGCAGGGGAGGGCTGCCAAGAGCACGTACGGCTATGGCCAAAGCCTGGGGAATAAGAACGCGAGCGGCTGACCGGGATTGAGGCTGCACGCATGAGCTGAGCTTCGGGGCAATCAGAGACTTCGGGCTGGCACACACTAGGGAGGGAGCACGGATGAAGTTCCGTATCTTGTTCGGCGGGGCCATGATGGTGGCGTCCGCGGCGGTGGCAACCGGATTGGTAGGTCCCACAGCTATCGCTAGCGCACAACCGGTCAGCACGTGGCCGAGGGCGTACACATGCACCGGTGGTGATTTTGCCTCCGGGAACCTGACAAGCATCCCCTCGGGGACCTACGCCAGCATTACGGTTAGGGGCGCGTGCGCCGTAGCTCCCGGTGCTGTGATCACTGTGCTCGGCAACGTGAGTGTCGCCCGCGGTGCCGTGCTTGACGCGCAAAGCGCGCCGTCGACGATCAGGGTCGGACACGACGTCACGGCCGCCCAGGGCTCGCTCCTCGGCTTGGGCTGCCTGCCTAATCCAGCGGGTCACATGACCGGACATCCGTGCACCGTCGATCCAACCGGAAGCTCGGACATCACCGTCAACGGAAACATCTTCGGCACCGGCGTAAACACCGTTTTGCTGAACGGAATCAGGGTCAAGGGGAACGTCACGCTGATCGGAGGAGGCGAGCAGACTGGTAATCCCTGGCCGATCAAGACCAACACGATCGGCGGCAACGTCACGATAGTCGGGGCGACGCCAGAATGGTTCGGTCTGGTCGTCAACAAGATCCGCGGCAATGTGATCCTGTTCGACGACACCGTCGCGACAGGGGAAACGATCCAGGTCTCCACTAACACAATTGGGCGTAACCTCGTCTGCTGGGGCCTCGCCCCAGCCGTGTCCGGAGGCTTCTCGGGTGTGCCCAACGTCGTCGGTGGCCAGGCGCTCGGTCAGTGCGCAAACCTGCCGGACTAATAACCCGCCGCCGGCTCGGCAAGGGAAATCCTGATCTGGCCTAGCCGGCTCTCCGTCCGCCACCCGCTCAAAGCCCAGGGTGGCGGACGGAACTGCGGCACACGTCCGTGAGCAGGGCTGGCCGACCGGCCCCGGTCTGGGCGCCCACGGCTGGGCGGACGCTAGCTGACCAGCCGGATCACCGCGCTACTGGCGCGGCCGGGCCCGTGGACCCTGCCGCAGATCCGGCGGTACCTGGGCTGGCCCCAGGTCAGCGCGCAGACGCTGTACCGGCGGGTCCGCCTGGTGGCGATCTGGCGGCGGCCCAAGCTGACCGCCCGCGGCGACCCGTGCCATGACCACGTCGTGGCCGGTATCGTGGCCCGGCTTATCGATCTGCCCCGCCGGGCGGTGGTGCTCGCTGAGGACGAGACGCACTTGAACCTGCTGCCGCACGTACGGGCCAGCTGGACGCTGCGCGGCACTCGTCCGCAGGTCCTGGCCCCCGGTACGAACCGCAAGGTCACTGTGCTCGGCGCGCTCGAGATGAGCACCGGCGCCTGGGTGTACCGGCTGGGCCGCCGCCGCGCGGCGGACTTCATCGCGCTCCTGGACCAGCTGCTCCAGGCGTTCCCGCACCCCCGGCGATCGTGGTGATCTGCGATAACGACAGCATCCACCACGCCCGCAAGGTCACCGCCTACCTGAAACAGCAGCCCCGCCTGGAACTGCTGTACGGCGCACGGTACAGCCCGAACGACAACCCGGCCGAACGGATCTGGGCCGCGCTGAAGAACTACGTGGCCAACACCGCCGTGACCTGGCCCGGACGGCTCAGGCAGATCCACTCCTTCTTCCGTAACCGCTCACCCGATCAGATGCTGGCCACTGCCGCGCCTTGGACCAGCCCCTGGCTGCCGCCGGGTTACGAACAGAACTTTTGGAATGCTGCTTAGGCCTGTAGGTCTGACCAAGCTCTCTACGAAACCTGTGCTCCCGGTTATCCGTGCCGGACAGTGGAGGTGCGTGGAGTCGTGTGGCCCTTTGATCGCAGAATCCCAGATGCCCCAACGGGATTCCGGGACTTTACGATGCCGTAACCGGAAACGACATCCTCGGCAGCTGCACCCTCATGACCTCCCGGGACAGGACCTCCGCCGCGCGGCGCGGGCCAGCCGGATTACCGGAGCAGCGCCAGGAATCGCCTGGAAAGCGGTGGGATGATGCGGCCGCCTGCGGGTTGCCCGGCGGTGGCGCGCACTGGTGAGACGATGGCCGCCTGCTGACGGCGGACGACGTCAAGGTGGTCGCCGGTCCAGATCATCCGGACCGCGGTGGCGCTGGCTCTGCCGTCATCACCGAGCAGGTCGCGGCGTACGGCCCCGACAAGGCGGCCGTCGGCGGCCTCGTCGTCAGCGAGCGGCTGGGGTAGCTCACCGCCGGTGATCATGGTCGTCGCGAGACCGTCGTACCAGCCCGTGACGCGTGCCGCCATACCCAGAATCTCATGGCGTGCAGCGGCCATGTCGCCGCCGGATTGGCCGTCGCCGCCTCGCCAGAGGTCCAATACCGCGTCAGCCTCCAGGCGCAGTCCGACGACCCCGGTGACCAGCCCGGCCACATCGGCAAGCGGGAATGGTTTCGCGCCGTGCTCGGCGAGGTAGGTGCGGAACGCGTCATCGAGCCGGCGCGATGCCGCAGCGGCCCGGGCCGCGTCGTCGGCCAGAGCGGGGAGCGCGGGCGTGTTTGGGTCGCCGCGTGAGGTCCCGGATCGCACCGTGCCGGCGAGATAGCCCGCGCCGTCGGCGTACGCCTGCGCCAGCGCCTGGCGGAGCGCGGGCGCCGCGCCCCGCGGCCAGAACAGGACACCCACGACCAGGCTCACGCCAACCCCGAGGGCAACGTCTTCGATCCGTACCAGGCCGACGCGCCATCCGGTCGGCTGGAGAATGTTGAACAAGATCACCACTGTGAGCGTGAACGCCGCCTGCCCTCCAGCGAACGAGATGACCGCTGGAGCGACCCCGGCGAGAAAGACCGCCAGCGGCAGCAGGAACCACAGCAGCGTGGTATTCGTGCCGATGCCCACGAGCAGGGCCGCGCCGGCGATGAAACCCGCTACCGTGCCGAGCATGGCGCGAACGGCGTCCTGCCCGGTGTTCAGCGCATTGGAGCGCAGCACCGACAGCGCGCCGAGGACCACCCAGAACGAGTGCTGGACCTCGGTCAGTCTCGCGGCGAGCACCGCCAGCCCCAGCCCGGCGGCACCACGCAAGCTGTTGTGCAACCAGACCGAATGCGGCTCGAGGTAGGACGTGATCCTTTCCCGCGCCGCGGACAGCGTCCCCGGCAGGCCCTCGGGCTGGCGGCCAAGCCACCGCTCCCGCCAGGTCCGTCGCTCGGCGGCCGCGGTCAGCTCGACGGTGCGCGCGATGAGCGAGACCGCGTAGCTCAGCTCCTCCGCACGGAAGGCGGGATCAAGCGAGGTGATGAACTCGCCGGCCGGCCCCCCGCCCACGGCCGGGTTGCTAACCGGCGGCTCAGGCGCGACCAGTGACCCGGCCATGGCCGGGTCACTCGCCGGCTCCTGGGACCGGGCCGGCAGGTCGGCCGTCACGCCCTCCTGCATTTTCGCGTGCGCAGTAGCCAGTTCGGTCAGCGCAGCATCGAGCTCATCGCTGCTCCCGCCCCTGGAGTCCAGGAGATCCGCGGCACGGTCGAGAACCGCCGCCGCGGCCTCCTTGACCCTCAGCGCTGCGCGGTTGACGCCGTCGCGGTGAAGCCCAGGCTGAATGACAATCCTGTTCAGCCAGATCAGCTCGTCTACCAGGCGCACGGTCGTCCTAGCGGGGGTGCTCAACCCGGTTGGGCGGTAGGGCGTGGCCAGAAAGGCACTGCGCAGCGCCTCGACGGCCTGGTCCGCCTGCGCAGCCGCGTGATCGCGATCCAGCGCAAATTGTTCGTCCATGCCGCTGAGCAGGTACGCGAGCCCCGCACGCAGCCGGGCGGCCAGCACCCGGCAGGCGGCGGCCGCGGGACCACGCAGGCGGTCGCGCGCTGGCGCGGGCCATAGAAGCGCCGTCGCCACCAGCGCGACGCCTCCGGCCATCCCCCAGCCGGCCAGCCGGTCGGGTACGGCCGACGCTGGAGCGGCCAGCGACACCGGCAAGATGAAGGCCAGCAGCAGCGCCGTGGTCGCCCCGGCCAGCACCGAGCTGACCACGCCAGCAAAGATCACGCCGAACCCCACCACCGCCATCGCAACGGCCGCGAGCCACGCGGTCTGCGAGACCAGCGTGGCCAGGCAGACGAACACCCCGCCGGTCACGGCGAGCGCTGCCTCCGCCTGGAGCCGTTCCGCCATGGGGCCGCCGAAGTCGACCAGGAGCAGCATCGCGAAAGACCCGAACGCCGCGAACGTAGCCAACTGCGGGTTGCCGATGACCTTGTCGCCCAAGGCAAACATGGCCGGCACGATAATCGCTGCCCGGGTGGCACGGCGCAGCGCGGCGAAGTCGCGGTCGCGCTGGCCGAGCCACCGCAGGGGGTGCAAGTGCGCCAGCCGCGTCTCCGGCATGTGCGAGAGCCCGCCCTCCACATCTAGGGACTACCATCCTTGGCCACCAGCACGCCCATAGCAACAGCGGGGACGGTAGGAGGGCTAGTGCCATATCCGCCACGTTCGCCCGGTCAATTATGCGGCGGAGTCGTTGGTCGCCGAGGTTGCGGGTCCATGTGATGTCTTGAAGGATGTGGCCATGACGGGCGATGGTCTCCCTGCTGCAGCTGGTCCCGGTGCCGGCGGTAAGCCCGAGCTACGGGCCTCCGATGAAGACAGGGACCGGGCGGTCGACAGGCTCCGTGCCGCGGCTGGCGACGGGCGGCTGACTGCGGCCGAGCTTGACGAGCGTCTGAGCGTGGCCCTGACCGCCCGCACAGGCGGAGAACTGGCGGCGTTGACGGCTGACCTTCCCGAGGTGGGCGGGATCGCAGCCCAGGCTAAAGACGTCGTCCGGCTCGACTACGAGGGCGGGAATGCCACGCGGCGCGGCCGGTGGATAGTCCCGCAGCGGATGGAGATACGCGCTGTCGGCGGGACTGTGAAGCTCGACTTCACCGAGGCAGTAATCGCCAGCCCGACGCTGCATATCCAGGCCGAGGTCCGGGGCGGGCGGCTCGTCCTGGTGACGAGGCCGGGCATCGAGGTTGATGCCGATGATGTGGCGGTGCGTGGCGGACGGGTCAGAGTGCGGCCGGAACACGGCTGGAAGGAACCCGTAACGCTGAAGATCGAGGTATCAGGCACGGCCCGTGGCGGCCACGTGGTCGTACGGTCGCCGCACAGGACGTTCTGGCAGTGGGTGCTGCGCAGGCCAGGGCCGTACGTCGGGTCGGCCAGGGGCTGATGCCGCGATCTTCTCCAGCTTCGAGACGTCTCGGCCGAGGAGGGGACCGCCGGCCGCCGATCAGGTGGTCAAGACAGGCGGGCCGCGCCGGGATGCCGTCGGTCCGGCGTCGAAGCCGGTCAGGCGGGGGTGATCTCGACCGGGACGGCGGCCTGAAGCGTGTGGCCGACCGGGGAACTGGCCGCCACCTTACGGTGCAGCTCGGCCACCGCTTCGGCGTCGGCGTCCGTGTCCAGGTCGACGCGGACCCGGATGGCGGAAAAGCCGGCGTGCCCGGGTGCGAGGCCGAGGAAGCTGCGCAGGTCGACGTCGCCGTCCACCGCGATCGTCAGGTCCTTGATCGCGATGCCGGCGGCCGATGCGTTCGCGGCGTACCCGACGGCGAGGCAGTTACCCAGAGCGGATAGCAGCTGCTCGACGGGGTTGGGAGCGGTGTCGCTGCCGCCCAGGCCGGTGGGCTCGTCGGAGGCGGTCGGCGGGAAGTCGCGCACCTGGCTCTCGGACCGGAAGGCGCCCGCCCAGCGGACGTTGGCCGTCCACGTGGTTCGGGCCGCCTCTGGATCCTCCTGGATCTTCCCGACGAGCGCCCCGACCGCCTCGAGGTCGACCTGGTTGAGTGACGTAGTGACGCTCATGGGGCCTTCGCTCCCTGTTTAAAGGTCAAATTCGATCAGATAAGCCGACTATAGCCGGATACCGTTCTCTTCGGCACGGGATCGAGCGGTGCATCTTGCGGTGCGGGAGCGGTGAACGTCGCTCAGGCCAATAACCGAGTTCCCGCCCGTCAACGCCATCGATCCGGGATCGGTGGGTGCCGTCCTAGGATCCGTCGTAAGGGACAGCTTCTAGGATCTCGACGGTACTGGTGCGGCCGTTCGGCGTGGTGAAGGTGGCCTTCTGGCCCGCCTTCTTGCCCATGATGGCGGCGCCCAGCGGTGAACGCGGCGAATAGACGGCGACCGGCGAGCCGCTCTCCTCGCGGGAGGCGAGCAGGAACGTCACTTGCTCGTCGTCCCCGACGAACCGGATCGTGACCGTCATGCCCGGGCCGACCACGCCCTCAGTGCGTGGCGGGATGCCGACGCGCGCGTTGTCCAGCATGTGCTGAAGGGTGACGATCCGCGCCTCAATATGACCCTGCTCGTCCTTGGCCGCGTGGTAGCCGCCGTTCTCACGCAGATCCCCTTCCGCCCGGGCGGCTTCAATCTTCTTGGCGATGTCGACGCGTCCCGGTCCTGAGAGATGGTCGAGTTCGGCCTGGAGCCGGTCGTACGTCTCCTGGGTCAGCCAGGTGACACTGTCATCACGTGTCTCGGTCACGAGGTACTCCTTGGTACTGCCAGGTAGTGCAAGACTTGCGAGGTTCCAGGGACGTAGCTGGTCCCTGGGTATTTGTCTGAGGACTAACAAGGGTCGGCGACTGGAGCTTCCCGGCTAAATGCGGAAGGTCGACAGTTCGATCCTCCCCCTGACCACCACCGATCGGCACGGCTGACGGCCTGCGGCACCTGCGTTTCTCCTGTTCAGGAGACCTTTTCGGCTCTATTGAGCCTGAGCTCCGGGTGTGCCGCGCGATACCGTCGTGTCCGTGGGCGCCACTATTATCTGGCTGGCCTGCCCGGTGCCCTCCGTGGACGTCCGCTGGCATCCAGTTACGCACCCGTCAAGGCGGCCGCGCGGCAGGCCAGACGGCTGCGAGAGCCTGTATCAGTTATCGCGTCGGCTCATCAGCACGGCTGACAGTTCGGCCCCGATCAGCAGCGACCACATCGTGGCGTACAGGAATGCGAGGAAGCCGAAGATCCCGCCGATCGTCCCGTACAGCACGGTCGACTTCTGGATCAGCTCGGCGAAAACCAGTCCCCCCAGGGCCGTCAGGACCAGCCATGCGACGGTGAACGCCGCAGCGCCCGGCACGTGGTCCCGGAGTGTGATGCCCTTCCCCGGCGTGAGCAGGCGGTAGGTGACCAGGAAAAGCACGAATCCGCCGACCGCGAAAGCGCCGAACTGGAACACGGCCGCGAGCGTTGCCCGGTGATCTGTCTCAAGCTTGGCCTCAATCGCGGTGAACATGGCCAGCGCGACGAAGGCGACCACCATGAGCAACCCGATCACGGTGCCCCTGATCCGTCCGGTAAGCAGGCCCACCCACTGGGTCCGGAAGATCACCCCGAGCGCGTGCCGCAGTCGGCTCGCAAACCCCGACGCCGTCCACAACAGGCCGAGCAAACCGATCACCCCGAGCGTCACCCGCCCCTGCACAGCGGCCTGCACCTGGGCCGTCACTACCGAGCTAAGGCCGGGCACCAGGCTGACCAGCTCGTTGACGGCATTTTGCGCCGCTTGCGGACGTCCGGCAAACACGAAGCCCACCACTGATGAAGCGAACAGGAGCAGCGGCGGGATAGCCAGGAACGAGCCATAGGTCAGCGCCCCGGCGTGGGTGGCCAGATCGTCGATCCGCGGCCGGGCGGCAACCTCGGCGAGCGGGGCGATGAACCGAGACGGCACATGGGGGAAACGCTCATGCACGACGCGCTGACGCTCATCGGCCCGCGTACGGACCAGCATGGACAGGTGCTCCCGCTCCCGGCGCTCAACGGCCGCGACCTCGGCTTGCTCGGCCTGCTGCGTCTCGATCGCCGCGCGGAGCCTCCGCAGCCGCTTTACCCTCCCGCGGGCCGGCTGTCCGTCCTGGGGTTCCTGGTCTTCGGCGGACGAGGCCGAGTGATCCATTGCCTGATCGTCGGCCACTCGGCGTGCCTCCCGGGGTCCGCAGTCCTGCTGCCAGGCCGCTGCCCAGCCCGCCCATCCGCGCTCACTGGCAGCTTATGATCAGCGACCTGAGGAACACCCGCAGCCGCGTCAGCATCCTCTGGTCGTCTGTCTCTGCGCAAATGGTCAACCAACTCCGGGATCTCTGGGCGATTTGCCCTGCGGGTCGGCTGGGTCCTGTTTCAGCCCAGGCCCTCCCGGTCTGCCGCCGAGGCGACGGATGCGAACGGGGCAGGCAGCGCGGCGCTGATCGCGGCTTCCAGCAGGCTTCGCTGGCGGGCGATGGCGGCCTGCCGCTCCGCGGGGAGTGTGGCTTCGAGCTCGTCGAGCATGGCGTGAAGGCGCCGGGCCACCTGCGGCGCGTCGGCGCCGTAACGGATGACCTCGGTCAAGGAAAGCACCAGCAGACCGTCGAAGTTCCGCAGCTTCCGCTTGACCCTGACCGTCCCGGTGGAATCCACCCGCCAGCCGGTCGGGTCGAGCCGGTTGCCCGTGATAGCCAGCAGGTCGCTGATGCGATCGATGGCCTGGACCCCTGTCGTGGGGTCGTTGACGGCCGGGGACAGCGCGCGGATCGCGACATCCACGAGCTGCCGGAAGCCGAACGCGGGGTCTTGCACGAAGGTACGTTCCCCGCGGATCAGGAAAAACCTGGTGACGTCGCGGTCGCGCAGCTCCCCGCCGTGTACGAGCGCAACCGGGGTGCCGTGAGCCAGGTACTCGCCTACTCCGACGACCAGTTCGAGCCAGCACTCCTGCTGCCGGCACAATTCGACCAGGCCGTGCAGGTCGGTGGCCGTCACGACCCCGGCCGTCCCGGTGTAGCAGAGGCGACGCGGTGAGGGGTCTGGCCGGGGAGGCTCGGCGTCGACGTAGGCGGACGCCGGCGGGAAGTTCTCCTCGATAGCCCGCCGGCTCTCAATGGCGATTGCTTCGAGCAGGTACTGGACGCGCATAAGCCGCACCACGCCATGCAGGTAGGCGACGAACCCGAAGACCGTCGCCACGGTCAGCGCCAGCAAAGTGGTCACCGAGACCACTGGCGCGAACTGCTTCGCCGACGTGACCGACGCCCGGTTGCTGACGAGGATGATCACGGCGAAGACGAAGGTGGAGAGGAACACGCCGAGCGTCACCCGGGTGAGCCGGGAGCGGATGAAGATCCGCACCGTCCTGGGCGAGTACTGGCTAGCGGCGAGCTGGATGGCCACCAGCGTGGTAGCGAACACTACGGCCACGAACGCCAAGGTGGCTGCGGCGATGGCGCCGGCGAAGGTGGCGGCGGTACCCGGGTCGCTCACCAGGTCCGGCCGTACGCCGATCGGGGCATCGACCCGGGCGTCCAGCCACATGGTGAGATTGGCCGCGGCGATCGCCGCCGCCGCGAAGACGCTCGGCAGGAACCACAGTGACACCGCGATCCGCTGGCGGAAATCAGTGCGCCACAGCGGTTCGGGCGGTACGGGAAGCGCTCTCATGAATGGAGAGTCTCTCAATCCCGGGCAGGCCGCCGGAATCCCAGGGTGTCTCCAGGATCGGCGCATAACCTGGCTGACCTCACTGCTTGCGGCAGTGCTGGTCGTTGGTGGGCTCGGGCTTCGCGCTCCTCGTGGCGATCGGCAACAGCGCGGCCGAAGGCGACGATCCCGCCACCGTGCACTCCAGCGCCAGCCTGAAGGTTACAGTCTGGACCCAAGCGGCCCACCCGACCCTCGGGACACGCGCGTCCAATAGGTATGACCTGCTACGGAGCCCCAGAAGATAAATTGGTTGAAATGGGGTTGCGTGAGCTGAAGAAGACCAGGACGCGGCAGGCGATCCGGCGGGCCGCCATGCGCCTGTTCGGCGACCAGGGTTACGAGGCCACGACCGTGGAGCAGATCGCCGCCGACGCGGAGATCTCCACGGCGACTTTCTACCGCTACTACTGCGACAAGGAGGACGTGGTCGTCAACCCCGGTGACATCGATGACCTCATCCGGGAGGTGCTCGCGGCCCGCCCCGAGCGCGAGTCCGTGTTCGACACGATCGGGGCGTTGTTCGAGCGGCGAGCGGTGCAGGTCGAAAGCGACCGCGAGGCTATCCTCGTGCGGCTGCGCCTGATTTCCGACGTGCCCGATCTGCAGGCCCGCCGCTGGGCCAGCCGGCATGCGATGCTCGATCCGCTGGCCAGCCTGCTCGCGCCGCGGGCCGGGACCAGCGCGGACGATCATGGGCTGCGGCTGGCCATCGCGATCGCCCTGGCGGCCGAGTCGGAGACCCTGTTCCACTGGGGCCGCATCGGCGGTACCGAGTCGCTGGCCGGCCTGCTCGGCGACGCCCTGGCCAAGATCGAGCCCGTGTTGTCAGCCTGGTCCCGCCAACCGGCCGCGTAGACAGTTGTCCGCGGAGGACCAGACCGCGCTGGGAGGCGTGAGTCGGCCGTCGCATGCTCACCGCCAGGTGCACATCCCTCAGGTTTGCTGCGACTTCATCTTTCTTGAGACGTTACTTCAAGATAAGTTGTGAATCGACGCTGGACCCGTTAACGGGCTGAGCGCGAACGACGGTTGCGAACGACGGTAAGGCAGAAGGCGGGCCACCGGAGGGCGGGGAACGGGCGTTCGGCGGCAGGGCCGCTATGCCGGTCGTGATCGGGATAGGCGAGCTGCAAGCGAAAGGACAAGGCGGATGACGGCCCCGACGATTTACCCCTCTGCTGCCGGGTTGTTCCGGATGACCGACAATCCTGGCGTGTGGCCCCACCGGGGCCAGGTCGCCGCCGTCGGCGTCGGGCATTCACCGACGCTGCGGCGCTGGGACGGCGACCCGCAAAAGAGCATCGGCGCGTGGACCATCCTGGCCATCCGCAACGCCATCGAGGACGCGGGCGTCAACCCCGCCGAGGTGGAGGGGCTGGTGTTCGACCCAGGGACCACCACCGGCGCGTTCTGGCCGGAGGACGAGCCGGTTCCGTCGGACTTCCTGGCCGCGTTCCAGAACACCTCCGACCCGTTTGACGGGCTGATCCAGCTGAGCGCGGAATGGCTGGTGAAGAACATGCCCGAGCTGACCGGCCTGAAGTTCGTGATGGCCGCTCCGGGGTGCATGTCGAATGCCGCGGCTGCGGCGGCCGAGGCGGTGGGCCGCGGCATGGGCCAGGTGGTGCTGTCCATCAAAGGCTGGCACAACATCCCCGGCCGGTACGGCGCACGCGGGGCCAACGCGCAGGACACCGTGTCCGGGCCGGGCAAGCACAGCGCGTTCGGCATGTTCGCGGGTCCGCCGGTGTACAGCACCGCGGTGGAGTTCCAGCGGTACCTGTACAAGTACGGCAAGACCCACGACATGATGGCCCCGTTCGTGACCAACTCCCGGTCGAACGGGCTGAAGTTCCCGGAAGGCTACTGGTATCAGCACCGGCCGGCGCCACTCACGGCCGAGGAGTACAACGAGTCCCGGTGGGTTGCCGAGCCGGCCAACCTGTACGACAACGACATCCCGATCCACACCGCGGCGGCGTACCTGTTCACCACGGCCGAGCGGGCGCGGGACATGCGCCAGCCCCCGGCGTACGTGCTGGGCCACGCCGGCGCTTCTTTCAAGCCGCGGGGCATCACCGACACGCTGGAAGAGGCCCAGCAGTGGGCGGCGGCCACGGCCCGGCGGGTGTATGAGTCCGCGGGTGTCTCGGCCGCGGACATGGATTTCGAGAACGCCTACGACGGGTTCAGCTTGTTCCATGTCTTCTGGGTCGAGGGCTTCGGGTACGCCGGCATCAAAGAAGGGGAGGCGCTGGACTTCTTCGGCAGCCAGGACATCAGCATCAACGGGCCGACGCCGATCTCGCCCAGCGGCGGGAACATCGGCAGCGGCCGGACCCGCTTCTGGATGTGGACCGACACCATCCAGCAGATCCAGGGCCGGGCCGGGGAGCGCCAGATAAAGAAGGACGTCCACGTCGGATTCTGCGGCGGCCCCATGGTCTGGAACAACATGTTCGCCGTGTTCAGCAACCAGGTCTAACCACGCCGGGCCGCCCGGTTGGTCTTACCAGCAACTGGAGCGGCGGTTATCCCTCACCCGGCCTCCGGCCTGTGAACGGCGCTGGAAGCCATTCCTGAAAGTTACAGTGACTTGTGACGGGGTTGCGTGAGCTAAAGAAGACCAGGACGCGGCAGGCCGTCCGGCTCGCTGCGATGCGCCTGTTCCGCGACCAAGGTTACGAAGCCACGACTGTCGAGCAGATCGCCGCCGACGCGGAGATCTCCACGGCGACCTTCTACCGTTACTACCGCGACAAGGAAGACGTGGTCATCAACGATGGTGACCGCGAAGACTTCGTCGAGGAGGTACTCGCGGGCAGCCCCGGCCGCGAGTCCGTTTTCGACACGGTCAGAGCACTGTTCGAGTGGACGGCGGCGGAGCTCGAAAGCGACCGGGACGCCGTCCTCGTACGGCTGCGCCTGGTTTCCGAGGTGCCCGCCCTGCAGGCTCGCCGCTGGGCCAGCAGGCACGCGCTGGCCGACGTGCTGGCCAGCATGCTCGCGCCGCGGGCGGGGACCAGCGCGGACGATTACGGGCTGCGGCTGGCCATCGCGATCGCCCTGGCGGCCGAGTCGGAAACCCTGTTCTACTGGGCTCGCATCGGCGGCACCCAGTCCCTGGCCGGCCTGCTCGGCGACGCCCTGGCCAAGATCGAGCCCGTCTTGTCGGCCTGGTCAGGCCAGCCAGCTCCAGTGCCCAGCCGGGCCGCAGGAAGCCCAGCTCCAGCCGGGCCGGCAGCAGCACCCACCCCGGCCCGGTCACGCCCTGGCGGCCGTGCTCGATAGCGCCGACGATCGCCGCCCCGATCGCATCCGCCGACGTGTGACTCCCGTGACTCCCGCTGACTCCCGGTGCCAGCCCCGCCCGCCACCGCCCCGCCACACCAGGGCACGCGCCCGGTGCGGCGTTATCGTGGATCGTTACCGCCCGCCCGCGGACAGTAACGATCCACGATAACGAGGAACCCTGTGACACGCCGGCCGCGAAAGCAGCGAAAGCAGCGAAAGCGGCAAAGCGGCAGAGAGCGGGCAAATGCCGGCAGCGGCAGGCTCGCGGAATCGCCGCGGCCCATCGGGTGGCTGCCCAACGTGGAGCTCATCGTGGCCCGCCAGATCCGCGATACCACGCGATACCAGGGGTGTCTTCCGCGCCGCAAGCGACCGTACTCATGACCGGGCCGGAGCCCTTGACGGCGGCAAGACCGGGGAGCAGGATTCGAAAGTGCGACATTGACTCATTTTGCCTACCGGGAGGCCGTCAATGGGAAAACTGTCTGATGCAGCCGTCGCCGGGGTCTACCAAACGAAACAGGGAGACCTGAGCGAGCAGACGCAGCCCGCCGTCTGGTGGGAATCGGTCCGCGGCGCATGCGCCGACGCCGGCCTGGACCTAGGCGACATCGACGGGCTCATCGGGGCCGGGCCGAACGGTGTCGGGCTGCGCGACGGGATGCCCGCGGCCGGGGTGGCCGAGCTGCTCGGCCACCCGATCCGGTTCTACGCCAACAGCAACGTGGGCGCGGCGTCCACCGCGGCCGGGCTCAACCTGGCCGCCTACGCCGTCTCGCACGGGCTGGCCGAGGTGGTCGTGATCGGCAATGCCGTGGCGGGCCGGGGCGAGGGCTACGCCAGCGCCAGCCGGGACGCGGCGGTCGCGGCCATGGCCAAGCTGTCCGGGCCCTATGAGTACGTGTACGGCACGACCCGGATCTCGGACTACGCCACCCTGGCCATGCGGCATATGCACGAGTACGGCACGACGCCCGAGCAGCTGGCCGAGGTCGCGGTGGCGCAGCGGCACGGCTCCACCCTGCACCCCCTGTCGGTGCACGGGCACCGGGGCGACATCACCGTCGAGGACGTGATCACGTCCCGGCCGATCGCCGATCCGCTGCACCTGCTGGACTGCTGCTCGGTCAACCAGGGCGGCGGCGCCATCATCGTGACGTCCGCGGACCGCGTGCGCGCCGCCGGCCGGCACGCCCCGGTGGTGCTGCTGGGTTACGGCGAGGGGCACAGCCACATCGACCCGAACGCGGTGGAGAGCCTGACCGAGTTCCCGGCGGCCAAGGTGGCGGCGGACACCGCGTTCGGCATGGCGGGGGTGAACCGGGAGGACATCGACGTGGCCGGGATCTCCGACCACTTCACCATCAGCGTCGTCACCGGCCTGGAAGACGCCGGGTTCTGCAAGAAGGGTGAGGGCGGCGCGTTCGTGGACAAGGGCGGCACCAGCTTGACCGGCCGGCTGCCGACCAACACCTCCGGCGGCTTCCTGTCCTTCAGCCACGCCGGCTCGTGCGGGATCTTCACCCTGATCGAGCTGGTCGACCAGCTCCGCGGTACCGCGGGCGGCCGCCAGGTACAAGACGCCAAGCTGGCGTTCCTCAACGGTGTCGGCGGCGCGGACCAGGCGTTCTGCTCAGCGATCCTCGGGAGGGTCTGATGACGACAGCGGCGGCGGATTACGAGAAGTTCCTGCCCGAGGGCATCCCGCCCGCGCAGATGCCGTTCTGGGAGTCGCTGAAGGCCCGGGCGGTGCAGGTGCAGCGGTGCGACAACTGTCATGCCTACCTGTACATCCCCAAGGACATCTGCAACCACTGCCACAGCGACCGGCTCACCTGGACCCCGATCAGCGGCCACGGCGAGATCTACACCTACACCGTGGTGCGCCGCGCCCCCACGCCCGCATACGCCGAGGATGCGCCGTACACCCTGGCCCACGTGACGATGGACGAGGGCTTCCGGATGATCGGCAAGCTCAACGGCGTGGCACCGGAGGACGTCCGCATCGGCGCGCCGGTGCAGATCACCTACGAGGAGGTCACCCCCGAGTGGACCCTGATGGAATTCGAGCCCGCGGCCGGCGCCGAGAGGTGAAGTTATAGCTGGTGGAACTACAGCTCTCCGCCGAGCAGGAGATATTCGGGGACACGACGCGCAAGTTCCTCGGCGAGCACATGCCCGTGGCCGGCCTGCGGGCGCTGCGTCACGATCCGGCCGGGTTCCCGCCGGACTACTGGCGCCGGGGGGCCGGACTCGGCTGGACCGCCCTGCTGGTCAGCGAGCAGGACGGCGGGGGCGCCATCTCCGCCCGCCCGCTCGAAGACCTCGCCATCGTGGCCTACGAGTTCGGCCGGCACGCCGCCCCCGGACCGCTGGCCAGCACAAACATCGTGGCCGGAGCCTTGTCGCGCAGCGGCAGCCCGGAGCAGCGGGCCGCGATACTTCCCGGCCTGCTGGCCGGTGAGCTGGTGGGCACGTGGTGCTTCGCGGAGCCCCGGCCGAACGACGCGCTCGGTTCGGTAACGACGCAGGCAACCATCTCGGCCGGCGTTCGGCTCTCTGGGGTGAAGGCTCCGGTGGAGGCGGGCGCGCAGGCCGCGCAGTTCCTGGTCACGGCGCGTTCCGGTGGCGGGCTGACCCAGCTCCTGGTTCCCGCCGACGCCCCCGGCGTGACCGTGACCGCGATGCAGTCGATCGACCTGACCCGCCGGTTCGCTGCCGTCCGCTTTGACGATGTCGAGCTGCCCGCCTCCGCGGTGGTCGGCGAGGCGGGCGGGGCCGGATCAGACGTCGACTGGCAGCTGCGGGTGGCGGTGGCCCTGACGCTGGCCGAGATGGTCGGGGCGATGGACCGGGCCTTCGAGATCACCGTGCAATGGGCGTTCGACCGCTACTCCTTCGGCCGGCCGCTCGCTTCTTACCAGGAGCTCAAGCACCGCTTCGCCGACATGAAGATGTGGCTGGAGGCGAGCCACGCCATCGCCGACGGCGCGGTGCGGGCGGTCGCGCAGGGCGCGCCGGACGCCTGGGAGCTGCTGTCGGCGGGCAAGGCCTACGTCGGCCACTACGGCATCGAGCTGATCCAGGACTGCGTGCAGATGCACGGCGGCATCGGTGTCACCTTCGAGCACGACATGCACCTGTACCTGCGCCGGGCGACCCTGGGCTCCCGCCTGTACGGCAGCGTGGCCGAGCACCGGGAGCGGCTCACCGCCGCGCTCGAGGCGCAAGTCGAGGCGCAAGTCGAGGAGGAAACCGCGGATGACGACCGTCGCTGACGACGCCCTTCCCGGGGTTGAGGGCGTGGCGAGCTTCCGGGCCCGGGCCCGGGCCTGGATCAGGGAGAACCTCAAGGCCGTCGATCAGCACCCGGGCGAGGTCGCCGAGTTCCGGACCGATGAGGAACACCTCGCCGAGGTGGCCCGCCAGCGCGCCGTCCAGCGGCTGCTGTTCGACGCCGGTTTCGCCGGCCTCATCGTGCCCCAGAAGTACGGCGGGGCCGGGCCTGACCCCGGCGCACGCGCAGGCGTTCAACGAGGAAATCGTCGGCTACGACTACCCGTACATGATCCAGATCGCCAACTTCTCCCCTTCCATGGCGGTCATCCTGGACTTCGGTACCGAGGAACAGAAGCTCCAGCACATTCCCGCGATCCTGAAGGGCGAGGAGCTGTTCGCGACGTTCCTTTCCGAGCCCACCGGCGGGTCCGACGCGGCCGGCGCCCGGACCACCGCCGTGCGCGACGGGGACGAGTGGGTGCTGAACGGCTCGAAGATCTGGAGTTCCTTCGCGTGGTGGCGGGACTGGGGGCTGTGTCTCACCCGGACCAACTGGGACGTCGAGAAGCACCGCGGTCTTACTGTCTTCATGGTCCCGATCCGGTGGCCCGGCATCGAGGTGCACCGTATCGAGATGCCGAACGGGCCCGGCGAGTTCTGCCAGGAATTCTTCACCGACGCGCGCCTCCCCGATGCCTGCCGCATCGGGGCGGTGGACGATGGCTGGAGCGTCGGGACCCGCTGGATGTTCTATGAGCGGAGCCGGGAGTCCTCGCCGTACGTCACCTGGTGGGCGACCGGCGGCGGAATGAGGGGCACGCTGGGCCCGGCTGACCTCATCCGCCTGGCCCGCCGGTCCGGGCGCATCCACGACCCGCTGGCCAGGGACCTGATCGGGGAGGTGCGGGCCGCCTCGCTCGTGGCCGGCCAGACCGCGCCGCGGATTGTCCAGGGCATCCGTACCGGCCACCTGAACGACCAGGCCGCCGCCTTGATCCGGCTGCAGCGCGGCGTGAACGGCACCCGGCAGGCCACCGTGGCCTTCGAGCTGGCCGGCGGAGCCGCCGTGGCCTGGGACGAGGCCGACGAGACCCTGGGCCGCCACGGCCTGGAGTTCCTCACGCGCCAGGCCGGCCAGATCGGCGGCGGCACGACCGAGATGGCCCGCAACGTCATCAGCGAGCGGGTGCTCGGCATGCCGCGCGAGGCAGCCGGTGACAAGGACATCGCCTACCGGGACGTCCCCAACGGCCCGGCCGCTGGCCGCTGACCGGGCCGGCGATCCGCAGCACGCAGACCCCGGCCACTGCTAAGGAGGTGGGTGTGGAGCAGAGCACTCGAGAGGCCGTGCACAAGCTTTTCCACCCGGAATCTATCGCCATTATCGGTGCCTCGGGTGATGCGAACGCCATCTCCGGCCGGCCGCTCGGGATTCTCCAGCGGCACGGTTACTCCGGCCAGATCTATGTCGTTAATCCTAACCGCGAGACAGTCGGCGGGTTTCCTGCCTATAAGGATGTCACAGCCATCCCGGGCCAGGTCGATCTGGCGCTGATTGCCGTCCCGGCCAGGCTGGTTCCCGCGGCCGTTGAGGAGTGCGGTAAGAAGGGAGTACGGGCCGCTTATGTTCTGACGTCCGGGTTCGAGGGGCAGGGCCGGGAAGGAGAGGTCTTCGCCCGGGAGCTTAAAGCGGTCACGCAGCGGTATAACGTGCGGGTGGCGGGCCCCAACGGCATAGGCGTCATGAATGTGCACGACGATATACCGGTCACGTTCAGCGGTGGTGCTGACTCCGCACTGAGGCCGGGCAGCATCGCGGTCATCTCGCAGAGCGGCGGCCTTGCGTTCGGAATCGTTGAGTACGGCTCATCGCGCGGGCTGGGCTTCAGCTATGTGGTCAGCGCGGGCAACGAAGTGGACCTCGAGACCGCCGACTTCCTCGAATACTTCCTGGACGACCCCCGAACCAAGGTCGTCGTCATGTTCGTTGAGGGATTTCAATCGCCCGAACGATTCGCCAGTCTCCTGCCTCGTTATCTTGACCGGGGCAAGGCCCTGGTGGTGGCCAAGATGGGGAAGTCAGAGGCGGGGCGTTCGGCGGCCGTCTCGCACACCGCGCACGCGGCCGGCCAGGCCGAGTTGTACAGCGCGCTGTTCGAGCGTTACGGGGTTTACCAGGCGACCGACGTTCCCGACATGCTCGACGCGGCGGCCGCGCTCTCCTGCTGGGACGGCATCGGCGGGCGGGGAGTCGGCATCATCACCGGCAGCGGCGGGGCGGCCGTGTGGACGGCTGAGGCGTGTGTGGCATCTGGCCTGGCGGTCCCGGAGCTGGAGGCAGACCGCCAGGAAGCCATCTTCGCCGACCTCGCCTACTACGCCGCGGCCCGTAACCCTGTCGATGTCACCGCCGGGGGCATGAACAGCCTGATCAACGCCGTTCGCGCGGTGGCCGCGTCCCCCCGGATCGACGCGATCGGCTTGATCGCCGTGGGGCCCCAGCTGGCCGACGCGGACTACCGGACGACCGTCAGCAAGCTGATCCAGGAGACGGGAAAGCCCTGTTTCGCTTATGCGCATCATCCTGCCTCGGCGGCGACCCTGGACGCGTTCAGCGAATTGCGGCTGCCGTGCTTTATCAGCCCGTATGGGCTCGCGAACGGCATTAAGGCCCTGTGCCAGCGCAGTGAGGCCGTGGCCAGGCTGCAGGCTCACGGGAATGCGCTGTCCCCGCCGGAGGGTCTGTCCGCGCTGCCGCGGGGAACCGGGCCCGCGCACGTGCTGTGCGAATACGAGGTAAAAGACTGGCTGCGCGCGGGCGGGTTCCCGGTACCTGAGGGCCGCCTGGCCAAGGGAATTGACGAGGCGGTGGAGGCGGCCCGGATTCTCGGCTATCCGCTGGCGGTAAAGGTTCAGGCCCGCCGCCTTTCGCATAAGGCGGATGCCGGCGGTGTGGCGCTCGGGGTGCGGGATGAGGAGGAGCTGAGGGAGGCTTACGAACGGATAATGGCCGCGGCCGGAGCCGCGCTCGGTGACGCAGCGGTGGAGGGGGCGCTCGTCGAGCGGATGGCGCCCGCCGGCGTGGAGATGATGGTGGGCCTGAAGACCGACCCGGGCCTGGGGGCCTTCGTGGTGGTCGCCGCCGGGGGAGTGCTGACCGAACTACTGGATGACGTGGTCATCGCCCCTGCTCCCCTGGCCGTCGCCGAGGTCGCGCCGTTGCTCCGCCGCCTTCGGTGCTGGCCCATCCTCGAGGGCGGGAACGGCCGCCCAGCGCGGGATGTCGACGCCTTCTGCGGTCTGGTCAGCCGGATCTCGTCGCTGGGACCACCCCTGGTCGGCGCCATCGCCGAGGTCGACTTGAATCCGGTTATCGTTCACGAGGCCACCAAGGGCGTAACCATCGTGGACGGACTAGCGGTCCGGGCGGACGGCGAATGACCACCACCAAGCAATGACCACTCGGAAGCAACAACCATTCGGCAATGAGGTGCGCGTATGAGCTTGACGAAGCTAGGGTCGCAGACCACCCCGGACGGGGTCCTGGTGCTGACGATCGATGACCAGGCCACCAGGAACGCCTTGGACGAGGTCTTGATGTCCGAGATCGTGTCCGAGCTGAAGCGTTTTGCCGCCGACCGGGATCTCAAGGTCCTGCTGATTACCGGAGCCGGGCGGGCGTTCTCCTCTGGCGCGAACGTCCGCGGGTTCGCCCGGAGTATTGAGCAGCGCGAGAGCGCGGGCGAGGACACCGGCGATGAGGAGCGATCGCCCTGGGACCAGCTCGATCCCTTCTATACGCTCAGGCAGGACACTAACAGCCCCATGGGCCCGGAAATAGTGCGGCTGCTGTATAACCTGCAAAAGCCATCCGTAGCGGCCGTGAACGGACCCGCTTACGGCCTTGGCTGCGGTATCGCGCTGTTCTGTGACATCCGGATCGCGGGCGAGAGCGCAAGTTTCAGTGAAGCCTTCATCAGGAATGGCCTCGTGACCGGTGACGGAAGCGCCTGGCTGCTGCCGCGGCTGATCGGGATGGCGAACACCCTGTGGATGCAGTACACCGGCGAGCCGGTCCCCGCGCAAGAAGCATATCGCATCGGCCTGGTAAATGAGCTGGTCAGCGACGAAGACCTGATGAAGCGCAGCCACGAAGTTGCCGCCAAGCTGGCCAAGGGGCCGGTATTCGCCATGGGCCTGATAAAGCAGATGGTGCAGCAGGGCTACGATCAAGATTTCCACGATGCGCTGGTGTTCGGCGCGCATGCTCAAGCCATTGCCCGGAATACCTTTGATCACAAAGAGGGCGTCCGCGCGTTCATCGAGAAGCGGCCGCCGAATTTCCAGGGCCGGTAGCGGCGTGCACACAAGGAAGACCCAACTCGTGCCAGGAGGTGAGCTGCGTGATTGAGGTTGCGCATAGTGAAGAGGAGCAGTTGCTGCGGAGTACGGCGGCGAGGTTTGTCGATTCTGAGTATCCGCGGGAGCGGGTCCGGGAGGTGCTGGCGACGCCGTCGGGTGTTCCTGCTGCTTATGCCCGGCAGATGGGTGAGCTGGGCTGGCTGGGTTTGCTGGTGCCGGAGTCCGGTGCGGCGGGGATCGCCGCGCAGGGGGTGACGTTCGCGGCGATCGTGGCCGGGGAGCGGGGCCGGGGTTTGCAGCCGGGTCCGTTCATCCCGGCGAGTGTGGTGATCGGGGCGTTGTGCCGGGGCGGGTCGGCGGAGCAGCGGGCTAAGGTGCTGCCGGCGCTGGCGGCGGGGGAGCAGGTCGCGACGTGGGCGGTGATGAGCCCGGCGGGTGTGTTCGCCCCGGAGACGGCGCTGACCGTGCGGGCTGATGGTGATGGGGTGGTGGTGTCGGGTGCGGCGCTGGTCCAGGATGCCGGGCTGGCGGACTGGTTCTTGCTGACCGCGGGCGGTCCTGATGGCCTGACGCAGGTGCTGGTGCCCCGTTCGGCGGCGACGAGTGTTGAGCCGCGGGAGGCGCTGGATGTGACGATGCGGTTCGGCCTGGTGCGGTTCGACGGCGTCGCGGTGCCGGGCACCGGCCTGGTCGGCGCCGGTCGGGGGGGCGGCGGGGGATGTGGAGTGGGAGTTGCAGCTGGCGGCCAGTCTGGCGGCGGTGGAGTCGGTGGGGGCGATGGATGGGCTGTTTGAGCTGACGCGGCAGTATGCGCTGGATCGGTATGCGTTTGGGCGGCCGATCGGGTCGTTTCAGGCGTTGAAGCATCAGCTGGCTGATCTGTCGATGAATCTGGAGGCGGCGCGGGCGGTGGCGGCTAGTGCGGTGGAGGCGGTGGAGGCGGGCCGGGATGATGCGGGTGAGGTGGTGAGTATCGCGAAGGCGTGGGCGGGGGATGTGGGGGCGGAGATGGCGCAGGGCTGCTGGCAGATTTTCGGTGGTATTTCGCAGACCTGGGAGCATGATTCTCATTTGTTTTTGCGGCGGATCACGATGGATGGCCTGCTGTATGGCGGGGCTGAGTGGCATCGCGAGCGTATCTGCCGGATTCACGCGTTGTAGGAGGAGAAACGATGACTGACACCATCGACCTGTCGGCGACCCAGCGGGACATGCCGGCCCTGCCCGAGTACCGGGCCCAGGCCCGCGCCTGGATCACCGCCAACCTGGAACGTAAAGCCGATGACGCGAGCGCGGGGGAGGTCAAGGACTCCGCTGCGATGGCCGCTCATCGTGCCTTGCAGCGCAAGGTCTACGACGCCGGGTACTCGGGCATCGCGTGGCCCGTGGAGTACGGCGGGCAGGGGCTCCCGCCCGAGTACGAGCTGGCCTTCGAGGAGGAGGCCGCGGACTTCGTGCTGCCGGCCTATGCGCTGCACAGCGGGACGTTCGGCTGCAACGTGCCGACGATGCTGGTGCACGCCCAGCCGGAGTTCCTCCGCTGGTTCGTGCCCCAGGTGCTGCGCGGGCGAGATCTCGACCTGCAAGTTCTTCTCCGAGCCCTCGGGCGGGTCGGACCTGGCCGGCGTCCGGACGCGGGCCACGCGCGACGGGGACACCTGGATCCTGAACGGCCAGAAGATCTGGAGCACCTACGCGCACCTGGCGGACTGGGGGTTCTGCCTGGCCCGCACCGACTGGGACAAGCCCAAGCACCGCGGCCTGACCTGGTTCGCGTTCCCCACCAACCTGCCCGGCGTGACGATCCGGCAGATCCGCCGGGTCGATGAGACCGCCGAGTTCTGTCAGGACTTCTTCGACGATGTCGTGGTCCCCGACCTGTACCGCATCGGCGAGGTCAACGACGGCTGGGCCGTCACCCAGACCATGCTGGTCTACGAGCGCGGCGCCGGCCACGGGCCGGTGGGTGATCACCTGACCGGCCCGGGTCCGCTGGCCCCGGATCTGGTCGAAGAGGCGCGGCGGCTGGGCGTCGAGGGCGACCCGCTGGTGCGGCAGAAGGTGGCCCGCGGGCACATGATCGATTTCGTCAGCCGGTCGCTGGCCTGGCGGATCGCGCTGGCCGGGCAGGCCGGCGGGTTCAACCCGGGGCTGGCCGCCTACGGGAAGCTGTTCCGCGGGACCTATTCGCCGGTCCGGGGCCGGCTGCCGGTCGAGATCGGCGGCGCGGGCGCGATGACCTGGGAGCCGGGCAGCGAGGACCGCGACCGCGCGGTGGACTTCCTCAACAGCAAGGTCATCGCCATCGCCGCGGGCAGCAACGAGATGCAGCGCAACGGGATCAGCGAGCGGATCCTGGGCATGCCCCGCGAGCTCAGCGTCGACACCCGCCGTCCCTACAACGAGGTGGTCCGGGAGGAGAAGGACTGGTCGGCGCCGCAGGTCTGACCTAGCCGGAGGAAGCCGAAGCCTCAGCGCCGTTGACCTAGCCCATCGCGGGGGTTAGCGTCACGGCTGAGTGGATGTTTGCCGCTTGGCATGTATTGAGCACATCCAACCAGGAGACCGATGGCAGGGCGATCGCGGCTGCGCATGGGTGCTGGCTGGCGGACCTCCTGGCCGCGGCGGCCGGGCCGGTCCGCGGGGTGCCGATGATGACCGGGAATCCGCTGCCGCTGGACGGGATCCGGGTGCTCGACCTCAGCGGCCCGGTCGGCGCCTACGGCGGCCGGCTGCTGGCCGACATCGGCGCCGACGTGGTCAAGGTGGAGCTCCCGGACGGTGACGAGCTGCGCCGCCAGGGTCCCTTCGCCGGGCGCCGCAGCGACCCTGAGCGCAGCCTCACCTTCGCCTACTACCACGCCAACAAGCGCGGGATCGTCATCGACTACCACCGTGCGGAGGCGGCGGGTGCGCTGGCCGAGCTGGGCGCGAACGCCGACGTGGTGCTGCTGACCCCGCCCGTGGCGGGCTTCGACCCGGACACGGGCGAGCTGTCGTGGGCCGCCGCGGATACGGTCGTCTGCGCGGTCACGCCGTTCGGGCTCACCGGCCCGTACCGGTCCTGGCGCGCCACCCACCTCACGTCCTGCGCGCTGGGCGGCGTCATGTACTCCCAGGGGCCGCCCGAAGGGCCGCCCGTGGTCGTGCCGGGCCGCCAGCTGTATGACCACGCGGGCACGCACGCCGCGGTCGCGGTGCTGGCCGCGCTGCGGGCGCGGCCCGCGGTGGGCGGGCAGTTCATCGACGTCTCGGCGCACGAGGTGCTGGCGTCCTACCTGGGCGAGCTGCACAGGTACACCACCGCCGCGGAGATCACGCGGCGCCGCGACGATTATCCCGGGGTCGGCGGCGTCTGGCCCTGCCGGGACGGCCTGATCCAGTTCATGGCCCTGACCGACAAGCACTGGGCCGGTTTCGTCCGGCTCCTGGGCAGCCCGCCTGAGCTCAGCGATCCCGCCTGGGCGGACACGGCCGAGAGGCGGCAGCGCGCCGAGGAGATCATGGCCTTGGTCGCCCCGGCCATCCTGGCCATGAGCCGCGAAGACTTCGTTGCTCGCGGCCAGGAGCTCAGCGTCCCGTGCGCGCTGGTGAACAGCATCGGGCAGTTCACGCAGGACCCGCAGCCGCGCAGCCGCGGCTTCTTCGTGCGCGCGCCGCTGGCCGCCCTCGGCGAGTTCGACGTGCCGGGCCAGCCGTTCCTGTCCGGGCAGCCGCTGCTCGCGCAGTACCGGCGCCCGGCGCCCCGGCTCGGCGAGCATGATCCCGCGGAGATCGCCGGCGAATGGCGATCGGCGCCACGGCCGCGAACCGACCCGCCGCGCCCGCTGTCCGGGATCAAGGTGATCTCCTTCGGCATGGTCATCGCGGGCGCGCTGTGCGGCACGGCCCTGGCCGAGCTGGGGGCCGACGTGATCAAGATCGAGTCCCCGACCGTGCCCGACACCACGCGCCGGCTGCGCCAGGGCGAGTCGGCGGTGCACGAGCCGTCCGGCGTGGAAACGTCCCCGGCCTTCGCCAACTTCAACCGGTCGGTCCGCAGCCTGGCGCTGGACATGAAGCAACCCGAGTCGGTGGACCTGGTGCTGCGGCTGGCCCGCGTGGCGGACGTGGTCCTCGAGAACTACGGCCCGGACGTGCTGGAGCGGTGGGGCATCGGCTACGAGAAGATCGCCGCGGTGAACCCGCGGATCGTGATGCTGTCCCAGACCGGCTTCGGGCACACCGGGCCCCGGTCGCATTACCTCGCCTACGGCGCGACGATCTTCTCGTTCATGGGACTCACCCAGATCTGGGGCCGTTCGCACGGCACCCACTTCGACTACCCCGCCACGACCCACGGGCTGTTCGCCATCCTGGCCGCGCTGGCCGCCCGTGACCGGACCGGCCTGGGCACCCACATCGACCAGGCCCAGACCGAGGTGGCCGGGGCGATCATGGGCCCGCTGCTGCTGGACTACCTGGTGAACGGGCACGAACCCGGCCAGGACCCCCCGCCCGGCATGGTGGTCCGCTGCCTGGGCGAGGATGGCTGGCTCGCGGTCGAGCCCGTGGACGACGAGGACTGGCTGCGGCTGGCGGCCCTGACCGGCGCTCCCGCCCCCGGCGCCCCCGCCCCGGCGACCCCCACCGCGACCCCGGCGCCCCCGACCCCGGCGACCACGACGCGGTCACCGACGCGGTCAGGAACTGGGCTGCCGCGCTCACGCCGCAGCAGGCGATGCGCATGCTGCAGCGGGCCGCCTGGCCGCCGGCGCCGTCCAGAACAGCGAGGACGTGACCCGCGACCCCGAGCACCGCGAACGGCACTTCCTGCAGGAGATGAATCATCCCGATCTCGGCGTAGCCGAGTACGCCGGCCCGCCCTACCGGCTGTCCAAGACCCCGGCCACCATCCGCCGGCGCACCCCGCGCCTGGGGGAGCACGCGACCGAGATCCTGGCCGAGTGGCTGGGCCTGCCGCCCGCGGAAAGCCAGGCGTACGCCTGGCCGCCACGACCCGCCGAGGCCGGGCCGGATCGTGGAACTCATCGAGCAAGCCGGACCGCCGGCGAGCTGACTGACGCGGGGCAGCGGTATCTGCCTGGGCGGGCGGCGCGCTGACCGGAGTAATTTCCTACCGATGCGAGACCTGGAGGCGAGCAGTCCGATGGAGCAGCCGACGTTCGAGAACGTGCTGTACGACGTGGATGACAGTCATGTCGCGCATATCGTGATCAACCATCCGGAGCGGCACAACGTCCTGACGCTGGACACCATCGCCGACATCGACTCGGCGATGCGGGTGGCGGATGACGACGAAGACGTGCACGTCATCATCTTGACCGGCGCGGGCAAGTCGTTCTCGGCGGGGCACGACCTGTCTGGCCGCAGCCGTGAGCCCAAGCAGGGCTGGCGGGAGGCCCGCCCGGGCAGCGTCGAGGCGCGGTATGACCTGGAGGAGAAGTATTACTACGAGGCGAACCTGACGATCCGCAATCTGCGTACGCCGACCATCGCCGGGATCAAGGGGGCGGTGGTCATCGGCGGGATGATGACCGCGTTCTCGTGTGACCTGATCGTGGCGGAGGAGAGCACGAACCTGTGGGTTCCGTCGCTGCGGCCGCCGCAGGCCGGCACGGGCGGTGAGCTGATGCACCTGCCGTGGGACATCGGCATCCGCAAGACCAAGGAGATGTTGTGGACCGGTGACCCGCTGGATGTCCACGAGGCGCATACGCTCGGCATGATCAACCGGGTGGTGCCCGACGGCACCCTGGACGCAGAGTGCCAGCGGCTGGCCGAACGCATCGCCATGATGCCGCCGCGCCAGATCTGGCTGACCAAGAAGTCGCTGAACAAGATGCTCGAGGCGCAGGGCCAGCTGCTCGCCTACGAGCTGCACTTCCTGTACCACCAGCTCGGCCACGCCTCGGACACCATGCAGGACTGGGGCGCCCGCGGCCGCGAGATCATGAAGGAAGGCGGCATGCACGCGTGGCTGGAGTTCCGCGACGGGCCCTTCAGGGAACAGGACAAGCGGGACTACACCAGCGAGGTCAATGGCACCCCAGAATCCTGAGCCGCCGTTGTGTCGTTGCTCTTGCTAAAATTCTAGAATCCCGTTCCAGGGTTGATGAATGCCGAGAAGGGAGCCGTCGGTGAGCGCAGACCCGATAACGCTACGTCCGGACGTGACTGGCGAGCTTGACGGGGCCGGGATCGCGGCGCGCTGGGTCGGGCAGCGGGTGCTGCGCAGTGAAGACCAGCGAATGATCACCGGCCACGGGCAGTACGTCGATGACCAGCAGAAGCCGGGGATGGTGCACGCGACGTTCGTGCGCAGCACCGTCGCCCGGGGCCGGATCGTGCACCTGGACGTCAGCGAGGCCCGCCGGGCCGCTGGCGTGATCGCGGTGTTCACCGCGGCCGAGCTCAACTCCCGGGCCCGCATTCCCGCGGGCCGGGGCGCCGACCAGACCCCCCGGCGGGTGCTGGCCGACGGTGACGTGCGGTACGTCGGTGAGCCGGTCGTCATGGTCGTGGCCGAGTCCCGGTATCTGGCCGAGGACGCCGCCGAGCTGGTCAGCGTGGATATCGAGCCGGATACCCCGGTCGTCACCATGGAGCAGGCGCTGGCCGAAGGCGGCCCGCTGGTGCACCCGGAGCTGCCGGACAACCTGGCCGGCGTCGTCCCGGCCGCGGACAACCCCGACCTGGACGCGATCATCGAGAACGCGCCGCACGTGTTCACCGAGACCTTCGACCAGCATCGCTATGTGTGCGTGCCGATGGAGACCCGTGGCCTGGTGGTCGAGTGGGACCAGTGGGCGGAAAAACTCGAGGTGATCTTCGCCTGTCAGGGGGTGCACGGGCCCCGGGCGTTCCTCTCCCGGCTGGTGGGCATCCCCGAAGACGACATCCACGTGGTCATGAACGACGTCGGCGGCGCGTTCGGGCAGAAGATCTCCCCGCAGCGCGAGGACCAGGCCGTCGTGCTGGCCGCCGTCCTCCTCCAGGACCGGCCGGTGAAGTGGATCGAGGACCGGGCGGAAAACCTGATCAGCGGCGGGCACTCCCGCGAGGAGTCGCTGGCCATCACCGCGGCCACCGACGAGAACGGCGTGCTGCTGGGCGCCAAGGCCCACCACATCGAGAACGTGGGCGCCTACCCGGCGGCGAGCAACGGCCAGATGGCGGGGGCTTCGGCTCGGATGTTCCCTGGGGCCTATCGCTGGTCCGGGCCCGGCTCGGTGGCCTACTCCGGCCAGGCCCTCTACACCAACACCTGCGGGCACTGCGCCTACCGCGGGCCGTGGATGATGGAGACCACCGGCCGGGAGCAGATGGTCGACGTCATCGCCCAGAAGCTGGGCATCGACCCGCTGGAGTTCCGCCGCCGCAACGTGATCAGCCGCGACGAGCTGCCTTACACCAGCGCCTCGTCGGTCCCGTACGACGCCATCAGCCCGGCCGAAACCCTGGAGGGCGCGGCCGAACTGATCGGCTACGAGCAGTTCCGCAAGGACCAGGCCCAGGCCCGGGCCGAAGGCCGGCTGATCGGCGTCGGCCTGTCCCTGTACATCGAGCCGCAGCGCGGTGACCTGGGCAGCTACGGGGCCACCATCCGGGTCGAGGCCAGCGGCAAGGTCTATGTGTACATGGGCACCGGCAGCCACGGGCAGAGCATCGCCACCACCATGTCCCAGATCGTGGCCGACGAGATGGGCGTCAACTTCGAAGACGTCCACTTCTTCCAGGGCGACACGGACGCCACGCCGTACGGGCCGATCACCGGCGGGAGCAAGACGGCCGGGGTGGCGGGCGGGGCGGCGCACGAGGCGGGCGCGGCCATGCGCGAGCGGGTGCTGGCCGTGGCCGGGCAACTGCTCGAAATCGACCCCGCCGACCTGGAGATGGCCGGCAGTATAGCCAGGATCAAGGGTGACCCCGAGGGCAAGAGCGTGACGCTGGCCCAGATCGCCGCGGCCGGCATCAACCCCGGTGCGCTGCCGTCGGACGCCGAGCTCGGCATGGAGGTCTCCAAGCGGTATAAGGCCCCGCAGTACATGTTCTCCAACGCTTGCCACGCGGTGACCGTGGAGGTCGACCAGGACACCGGGATGGTCAAGATCCTGCGGTACGTGATCTCTGAGGACTGCGGGGTCATGATCAACCCGAACGTGGTCGAGGGCCAGACCGCCGGCGGGGTGGTGCAGGGCATCGGCGGGGTGTTCTACGAGCACTTCCGGTACGACGATGCGGGCAACCCGACCACGACCACGTTCATGGACTACCTGCTGCCTACCGTGTCCGAGGTCCCGATCCTGGAATACGGCCACGTGGTGACCCCGGGCCTGACCCCGGGCGGGCACAAGGGCCTGGGCGAAGGCGGCGCCATCGCCTCCCCGGCCGCGCTGGTCAACGCGGTCCGCGACGCGCTCGCCCCCCTCGGGGTCTCGATCAACTCCCAGCCGCTCTCCCCCGACCGCATCCTCGAGCTCATCGAGCAAGCCCAGCCGCCGGCCTCCAGTGCTGACCGGTAACCGGCGCGCGTATCGGGAGCGGACGTGAAGCGCCGACAACATAACGTTTGGCCCACCAGGAGCCGGAATCGGGGGCGGAGCTGCCGCTGCCGCTGACCATGAATTTGCGCTGGGCCGGTTAATGCCGTTAGCTGGGCGTGCGGCCTGGCTAGTCCAGATCATGCGCTTACCCCGCCGCTTGTGCTGGTGACAGCAGGAAAGCCGATGAGCGGGTGAATCGATGTGCGGGAGGAAAGACCGGCCGGCGCAGCTCCCGATGAGGAGCAAGGATGAGTGCCCCGGCCCGTGAGCCCGGTCTGGTGCCGTCCGCCAGGCAGACGCCCGCCGCGGACGCGGCCGGCCGACTGGGGTTTCCTGACGCGCCGCGGCTGGAACTGGACCAGCTGCTGGTGCAGCTGAGGGACCGCGCTGATGACGTGCTCGCCACCCAGGGGCGGCTGCGCGGGCTGCTGCGCGCGAACGCGCTGGTGGCCGGCGAGCTGAGCTTGCCGCTGGTGCTGCGGCAGATCGTGGAATCGGCCCGGGACCTGCTCGGCGCCCGGTACGCGGCGCTCGGCGTCCTGGGCCGCGACGGGGGACTTGAGCAGTTCGTGCACGTCGGCATGCACGACGAGCTGGTCACGAGGATCGGCGACCTGCCTGCGGGCCGGGGGGTCTTGGGCCTGCTGATCAGCGAGCCGGTCCCGATCCGGCTTGCTGACCTGTCCGCTCATCCGGCGTCGGCGGGTTTCCCGCCGGGACATCCGCCGATGACCGGCTTCCTCGGTGTCCCGGTCCGCATCGGGGAGGAGGTCTTCGGCAACCTTTACCTCACCGAACGCTCCGGTGGCGGGGAGTTCAGCGCAGAGGATGAGGAGCTGGCCATCGCGCTGGCCGCGGCGGCCGGCGCGGCGATCGCCAACGCGCGGCGGTTCGCCGAATCCGAGCAGCGCCGCCGCTGGCTGGACGCCTCCGGCGACCTGGTGCCGCTGCTGCTGTCCGGGGAGGCGGGACAGCCGCACGCGCTGATCGCCCGGCACGCCGCGGCCGCCGCGGCGGCGGACTTCTCCGCGCTGGCCGTGCCCTTCGGCGCAGACGAGGTCATTGTCACCGCAGTGACCGGCGCGGTCACCGAGCACATGATGAACCGGACGGCGCCGCTGGCCGAGTCGCTGCTGGGCCAGGTGATCCGCTCCGGCCAGCCCCGCCTGGTCACCGGCGACCGCCGTAAAGCGGCCGCCGCCGAACTGGGCGCCGATACCGGCCCGCTGATCGTCGTGCCGCTGGCCGCCGGCGAGCAGATCCGCGGCGCGCTGATGCTCGGCAGGCTAGCCGTACGCCAGGAATTCACTGGCGCTGACCTGAATATGGCCGCCTCCTTCGCCAACCACGCCGCGGTGGCCATCGAACTCGCCCGGGTCCGCGCCGACCAGGTCACCCTGGCCCGGGCCGAAGACCACGACCGGATCGCGGGTGACCTGCACGACCATGTCATCCAGGAACTGTTCGCCCTCGGCATGAGGCTGCAGAGCGACGCCGCGCGCAGCGACCCCGCCACCACCGAACGGGTCAACGGCTACGTCGACTCCCTCGACGAGATCATCAAGAAGATCCGCACGAGCATCTTCGGGCTCCAGCAACGCCACGAGGCCCCCGCCGGGCTGCTCCCGCGCATGAGGGCGATCATCGAGGAGCACGCACCGCAGCTCGGCTTCACCGCCACCATCAGCGTCGCCGGCCCGCTGGACCCCGGACCGGGCGAGACACTGGCCCGCGACATCCTCGCCGTCACCCGTGAAGCCCTGTCGAACTGCGCGCGGCACGCTCACGCCACCGCCGCTGACGTCTCCCTGCTTCTGCAGGACGGGCTGATCACCCTGGTCGTCACCGATAACGGCTGCGGCGTCGGCACGCCCGCCCGCTCCAGCGGCCTGTCCAGCATGCGCCGCCGCGCCGAGCGCAGCCACGGCACCTTCGAGCTCACCACCCCCAGCGGGGGCGGCACCCGCCTGACCTGGACCGCCCGCGCCGCCGCTTGAAACCCGGCCAGGCCCTTCCCGGTGCGGCCGGGCGACCGCTGCTCAGCGCTCGGCGAGATAGCCGTACCGGCCGCGGAAGGCCTCGGGCGTGAGCCCGCGGGCCGCTGCGATCGGGCGGAGCTTCTCCGGATCCTCCAGGTCTTCGCGGTCCAGCCGGATCATGTACTCGCGGGCCACCCGGTACGAGCTCGACTCCACGTTCACCAGCCGGATCCGCACGCGTCCCGTCTCGGGATCGCTGAACGACCCGAAGGGCAGCGCCACCATGTGCCCATCCTGGATCGTGATCATGCCGCCGGGCTCGCCATCCGCCAGTACCCGCTTCAGGTAGTCGATGGCGCTGTAACCGAGGTCGCGGGTGTACTCGATGTCGAACGGGACGGGAGGCGCGCAGCGCAGCTCGTAACCAATGTTCTTGCCCTCGACCGTGACGTTCTGCCCGCGCTCCCTGAAGCGGTCCCTGACCTGCTTGGCCAGCAGGCGGTCCAGCTCAAGCTCGGCCAGCCGGACGTGGCCATGCTCGTCCCGCTCGACCTCCGGCATGGCCTGTTGGAGTTCGTCCTGGGGCAGGCGCAGGCCGATGCCCTCGGCGAGCACCGCCACGCCGAAGGGGCGGCCGTGGGCGATCCGCTTGAGCATGGATGTCTCGAGGACGTCGACCAGGCGCGACAGCCGGATGGGCTCGTCGCGGGGGAATTCCTCAGCGATCATCGTGACGGTGGCCCCGGCCGACTTCCCGATGCCCAGGGCCAGGTGGCCGGCCGAGCGCCCCATGGCCACCACCAGGTACCACCGCTGGGTGGTGATGGCGTCGGTCATCAGGTTATTGACGAGCTGGACCCCCACGCTCCTGGCGGTCTCGAAGCCGAAGGTCGGCGTGCCGCCCGGTAGCGGCAGGTCGTTGTCTATGGTCTTCGGTACGTGCGCCACGCGCAGGGCTCCTCCGGCCGCCTGGGCCAGCCGGGACGCCGAGAACGCGGTGTCGTCGCCGCCGATCGTCACCAGCGCGCCGATGCCCAGCTTCTGCAGCGACTCCAGGCAGGCGTGCAGCCTCCAGTCCGGGTCGGCGGCGGCCTCGTCCCGCACCGTCGGGTTAGCCCTCGAGGTCCGGATGATCGACCCGCCCTGGACGTGGATCCTCGACACGTCCGCGATGGACAGGGGCCGCGCCTCCTCGATCCGGCCCTCGATGAGGTGCTGGAAGCCGTCCATGATCCCGAAGACGTCCCACCCGGAGTTCCGGGCCTCGATCGTGGCCGCGGAAATGACCGAGTTCATCCCCGGGGCCGGGCCGCCGCCGCACAGGATTCCAAGTTTCACGTCCCCATCGTTCCAGCCGCAACGCAATCCCGACAAGCGGCGTGTCAGCAGTGGAGGATCCGGCTCTTGCGGTGGATCCGGGCAACTGGAGTTGCCCGGATGCTCCGCAGAACCCGGATCCACCGCGGCGATTACCGCGCCGCACGGCGGGTAGCGCTTCCTGACCGGCCGGACAAACCGGCAAGACGGCAACCATGCCGCCTCACCGGCTGACCATGGGACTGCGAAATCGCGCCCGAGAAAGGCTGCACACAATGTGGATTTTCCTTACCAGGCGGCTGCGCCGCTGGATGCTGCTCGTCATCGCCCTGCCGACCGCCCGGCTGGTCGTCCACCGCCTGGCTCTCGCGGCCGAGCAGCGCGACCGGTCGACCCGGACGGCCAGGACGCTTCATCACGTCGATTCAGCCGTGACCGCGGTATCTCGGCGATCCACCCGCCGGGCGACGCGCTTACCCGGCCGGAGATTTCTGGCCACCCGGCGCATTATGGTCTGGTGAGCGCCCCCGGATATGAGTCGTGGTTCCTCAGCGCGCGCGACCCGGCGGCGCCGCGGGCGTTGTGGATCCGCCACACCCGGCTGCGCCCTGCGCCAAGGCCAGAGGCGCCAAGGCCAGAGGCCGCAGGGCCAGAGGCCGCAGGGCCGGAATCAGCCGCCTTGTGGTGCACCGTGCTGGATCACGGCCGCCTCCATCAGCCCGTGGTGATCAAGGAAGTCCTGGGCGCCTTCCCGCCTGGCGCGGTCGCGGGGCCGGAACGGTTCGCGGGAACCGCCGCCATGGCCGGGCAGAACGCACGCTGGGAGCTGGCTATGGCCGCCGCGCGCCCGCCGCTGCGGCCGCTGCGGCCGGCGGTCCTGTACCGCGCCCCGCTACCGCGCACCAAACTGGAAGCCAGCGTCCCTGATGGCCTGGTCACCGGCGTCCTCGAGGTCGACGGGCACCAGGTCGAGGTGGACCGCTGGCGAGGGACCGTCGGCCACAACTGGGGAACTGAGCACGCCGATCGCTGGGTGTGGCTGCACGCGGCCGGCTTCGACACCGCGCCGGACAGCTGGCTGGAGCTGGTGCTGGCCAGGATCAAGGTCGGCCCGCTGCGCTCCCCGTGGACGGCCATGGGCGCGCTCGGCCTGGGCGGTGAGGTCGTCCCGCTGGGCGGGCTCGGCCGCCGCCACCGGGTTAGCGCGGGCCCCGGCCGCCTCACCGCAGCCGTCTCGTCCCGGGCAGGTCGGCTTTTCCTGGCCGTGACCGCCGACGATGACGACGCGGCCGTGGTGACCTACGCCGATCCGAGCGGGGGAACCCGTCTGGTCAGGCACGCCGCGCTGGCCACCGTGAAGCTGAAGTTGCGCCGCCGCGGTCACGGCGAGTTCGCCGCCGCTGGCCCCTGCGGCGCCTATGAATACGGCACCAGCCAGCACCTGCCGGGACTCATGCCGCGGTCCCTGCCCGACGGCTGAACATCATCGCGGCCGGCCTTGTCACGCGGTACCGGTTATGCGCTAATGGCGCACAACGGCTCGCCGAACACCGAATGAGGATGGAAACGATGACGTTCAGTCCGCTGGCCGGTACCAAGGTGCTCGATTTCTCCTGGAATGTCGCCGGCCCGACGTCAACCAAGGTCCTGGCGGCGCTCGGGGCAGACGTGATCAAGGTCGAATGGCCGACGAGGGCAGATCCGATCCGGGGCGTGACTCCCTCGGCTTTCCAGGACGGCGTCTTCGACTCGACCGGCTTCTTCAGCGACATCAATACCGGCAAGCGCAGCTTCACCGCCGACCCTACGACCGAGGCGGGCCACGCGACCATCGACAAGCTGCTGGCCTGGTGCGACGTGATCGTCGAGTCGTACTCGCCGCGGGTGATGGCCGGCTGGGGCTGGGCGTTCCAGCGCATGTCGGAGCTGAATCCCCGCCTCATCTACCTGAGCATCTCCGGGTTCGGCCACACCGGGCCCGAGAGCTCGTATGTTTCCTACGGGCCGACCGCGCAGGCGGCGAGCGGCGTCACGGCCGCGTCGGGGGAGCCGGGGCTTGCGCCGGCCGGTTACGGCTTCTCATATCTCGACGTCCTGACCGGCTATCAGGCGGCGCTTTCCGTCGTCGGCGCGCGCCTGCGGCAGCTGAAGGGGGCTGGGGCGCAGCGGCTCGACGTCTCGCAGATCGAAGTCGGCGCGGCCCTGATCGGTCCGGTGCTCCTCGACTGCAGCCTCAACGGCACCGTGCCGGCCGACGGCCTGTTCCCGCCAGGGAACCGTGCGCACTGGCCCCGGAGCACGATCGACGGCTACCGGTACGAGAGCGGCGCACCATACAACCTGTATCCGACGAACGACGCCGGCCACGACTGCTTCTGCGCCATCTCGGTCATGACCGAACGGGAGTGGCAGGCGCTGCGCTCAGCCATGGGCGACCCGCAGTGGGCCGCGGATGAGAAATACGCGACCGAGGCGGCGCGGATCTATCATCAGAACGAGCTCGACATGCACGTGAGCGAGTGGACCCGCCAGCACGGCAAGTACGAGCTGATGGCCCTGCTGCGGACGGCGGGCGTCCGCGCGGGCGCGCTGCAGAGCGGACGCGACCGGCTGGAACACGACGAAACGCTGCGAGACCACCAGGTCTTCCAGTGGCTGACCCACGACGTCCTGGGCGAGCACCGCTACGAGTCCTTCCCGATGCTCGTCAACGGCGAGCCCCTGGCGCTGCGGCCCTTCTGGCCCATCCTCGGCCGCGACACCGAAACGGTGCTCAGCGACGAGCTGGGCCTGTCGCCCAGCCAGGTCAATGAGCTGCGCGAGCAGGGCGCCATCTGGCCGGCCAACGTCGCCCGGCCGGCCTACGGGCCGCCGCAGCGAGCCGTGCGGACCGAAACCGCGGCCGCGCACCAGGACCCGCAGCCAGGCATCGCCCCCCCGCTGGACGGGATCACCGTGCTGGCCCTTGATGCGGGCTACGCCAGCTACGCGGGGAAGATCCTGACCGACTTCGGGGCCCGGGTCATCACGGTGGAGCCGCCGGGCGGCGCCGAGCAGCGCCGCGCCACCCCCCTGCACCACGCCGCGGACGGCAGCGACTACAGCATCCCGTTCGCCTACTATCACGCTGGCCAGGAGTCGGTCACGGTCGACCTGACCGGCCCTGACGCGGCGCGCCGCCTCGAACCGCTGATCCGGGGCGCCGACGTGCTCCTCGACGGGCTCGGCGCCGGGGTAGCCGAGTCGCTCGGCCTCACCGACCAGTGGCTGGCGCAGGTACGGCCAGGACTGATCCACGCCTTGCTCAGCCCCTTCGGGCAAACTGGCCCGTGGCGGGGCTACGGCACGTCGGACACGATCTCGCTCGCCCTCGGCGGGGTCGCCGGGCAGTCCGGATACGACTCGGCTAACGGCCGTCCCGGCCAGCCGATCAGCCCGGCTGGCGGTCAGTCACGGCACATCCCCGGGCTGCTGGCCGGCATTTCGGTGGTCGCGGCGCTCGCTGACCCGCCGGCCGAGGGGGTACTGTCTCTCGACCTGTCCATGCATGACGCGATCGCCGTGTCCACTGAGGGCGGCGTGCCCCAATGGGAGTTCAACGGGGCATCGGGCTACCGGCACACCGGCCAGCACGCCAGTCCCATCTTCACCACGCCGGCCTGGCAGTTCCGCTGCGCCGACGGGGCCTACGTGGTCGCCCTCACTCTTTTCTTCAACGACCGCAGGTTCGCGGCCTTGATGGACCTGTTCGATACGAACGGCTTTCCGCACAGCTTGCGCGACGAGCGCTACGCCACGGCCGTGCAGCGTCAGCCCGTGATGCAGGACATCGTGGACTTTATCGACGCCTTCTGCCGCCTGTACCCGGCTCAGTTCGTCATGGACGAAGGACAAAAGCGCCAGCTGCCGTGGTCCAAGGTGCGCTCCCCGGATGAGGTCGCCACGGACCCGCACCTGCACGCCCGGGGGTTCTACCAGCCCCTCGAGCTCTTCCCGGGTGAGCAGGTCGACTGGCCCGGGCTGGCCTGGCAAGGCCTCCCGTCGGCGCTGCTGGACTCCAGCGAACCCCGGCGGACCCGCCCGCCGCAGGCCGGCGAGGACACCGACCGCATTCTCGGCGGGGGAGCGTAATGCGCATCGGTTACGTCCTGCCCAACAGCTGGGGCCTGGCGGATCCCCGTGATGACGTCGAGCTGGCCGTGCTCGCCGAAACGCTCGGGGCTGGCTCGCTATGGGTCAGTCATCACGTCGTTCACGTCGACTTCGTCAAGGAACGGCTCGGCACGGGCAACTACTACGATCCGCTGATCTCGCTGGCCGCCGCGGCCATGGCCACGACCACCGCCCGCCTGGGCACCAGCGTGCTGGTGCTCGGGTACCTCGATCCTCTGGTCACCGCCAAGCAGCTGGCCACGATCGACTGGCTGAGCCACGGACGGGTCGACGCCGGCGTCGGCGTCGGCAACCTGCGTCCGGAGTTCGACGTGGCCGGGAAGATGCCGTTCGAAGACCGCGGCCAGTACGCCGATGAGTTCATCGACGTGCTGCGTCAGCTGTGGGCACCGGGGCCGGCCTCGTACGCAGGCAAATTTTTCACCCTCGACCGCGTCGAGACCTATCCCGGGCGCTACCAGCCGGGCAGCCTGCGCCTGCTGGTCGGCGGAAACGGCGGGCCGGCCACCCGCCGCGTGCTCGCGCGCGGTGACGGCTGGCACGGCATCGCCATGACCCCCGACGCGGCCGCGGCGCACTGCCGCATGCTCACCCGCCGCCTCGCCGAGGCCGGGCGCAGTGCCGAGGACTTCCCGATGCAGGTACGGCTGCACGTCGATGCGGACCAGCTCGACCCGGCCCGCTGGCGGGACACCGCGCGAGCCTACGCCGAGGCCGGCCTGACCGACCTCGTCCTGGCCCCGCAGACCCGGGACAAGGACGCCCAGCGCCGCTGGCTGGAGACGGTCCTGCCCGCCGCGACCAGCGGCATCGAGGCCTAACGCTGGCCGAACGGCCGGCGGTAACTGCTGCTCACTCCCGGCACCCGGCGACAGGTAGGTGCCGCGCCAGTACAGCAGGGGCGCGGCGTCGTCGTAGCTGACCTCGACGTCGTGGACGCGGCCGACGATGATCTCGTGATCCCCCCCGGGCAGGCTGTTCTCGACCGTGCACTCCAGCGCGGCCAGCACCCCCTCCAGCCGCGGGCTTCCGGTCGGCCCGGGACGGTGCCGCACGCCATCCCATGCCGCGGCCAGGCCCCGGCGGGCGAAGTTGGCCGACAGGTGCTGCTGCGGCGCCGCGAGCACGTTCACCACGAACGCGCCGTGCCCGCGGATCGCCCGTAGCGTCAGGCTCCCGAGGTCAAAGCAGACGAGCACGAGCGGCGGATTCAGCGACAGTGAGCTGACCGCGCTGGCGGTGGTGCCCACCGGCTCGCCGTCTTCGTCTATCGACGTCACGACCGTCACCCCGGTGGCAAAGTGGCCCATCGCCTGCCGGAACTCAGACGCGCTGATCTGGGCGGGCGACTCTTCCACGGCTGCCATCGGACGATATCCTATCGTATCGACATACAAAATAGCTTTTCCGCCTTGCTGTGCGATGCGGCCGGGTGCCATCTCTTTAAGCTCACCTGTCCCGCCATAATATCAGACTATATCGCTAGGTTTAATAGCCAATTAGAGACGCGATGACCCAGGACCGGAGTCAGCCTTCGGCCACCTCACCCGCCCGCGAGAAGGCCGAGATTTTTACCTAACGGCCTGGCCAGCGTGCGGCTGCTCACCTGTCAAGCGGCCCTCGTCAGCACGATGAAGCGAGGCGCCCCGCCGGGCGCACGCCGAGGAGCCCCATCTCGGCCCGGTCCCGCATCGCGCGGCGGACCGCATCCGGCGACACCGAGGGGATCCCGGCCGACGTGGAGGAGATCCCGGCCGGCATAGACCGAATTCTATAATAACGGTAGATTTAGAAGGATTGACGAGACGGCAGACGATCGCCTGCGGCGATCGGGATCGTCCCGCCAGACTGGCCCGGAGGAGCAGCGACAGTGTCCATCGAGATCATCGGCATGGTGGGAACCCAGGAGGTCTCCGAATCGCGGGGCACGTTCGGAGGGCCGGCGATCGACGCCGGCTTCCACGAATCCTCCTCGGTCGGGTCGCAGCGGCTTCAGCAGCAGGCCGCCGAGCGCGATGTTCACGATGAGCGGCTGTGGATGGGCGTGACCAAGCTGACCGGACCCGGCGGAAAACTGGTGCCGCTGCTGCGCGTGCAGGCGGCTACGCCGGTCGGATCCGAGCCGACGGCCCTGTCGGCATGAGCGATCAGGTGCTCGATCTCGGCTGCCTGCCCGAGGTGACGGCGGCCCTGGCCGCGGGCGCCGAGGAGAATGACCGGACCGGGTCGTTCCCCGCCGCGGGGATCAAGGCCGTCCACGCGGCCGGCCTGCTGACGGCGACCATTGCCGAACGCCACGGCGGCCCCGGCGCGGGATTGGCCCAGACCGTCGCCATCCTGCACGCGCTGGGCCGCGGCGACCCGTCGGTCGCCCTGATCACCGCGATGACGCTGCTGCAGCACGCCGCGCAGGCACGGCAGGAGACATGGCCTGCGGCGCTGTACGCCGAGGTGGTCGCGGAATCGGTGTCGCGGCCCGTCCTGATCAATGCGCTGCGCGTGGAGCCCGAGCTCGGCACCCCGGCCCGCGGCGGGCTGCCGGCCACCACGGCCCGCCGGGTGCCGGGCGGCTGGTCCCTGACCGGGCAGAAGATCTTCTCCACCGGTGCCGTCGGCTTGCGCTGGATGGTCGTCTGGGCCAGCACCGACGAGCCAACCCCGAGGGTCGGCGGCTTCCTGGTGCGGTCTGACGCGCCGGGCATCACCATCGAGCCCACCTGGGACCACCTGGGGCTGCGGGCCAGCCGGAGTGACGACGTGATCTTCGCGGACACGCCGGTGCACGCCGACGCGGTCACCGGCCTGACCGAACCCGCTGCGGCCCCGAGGGCCGACCCGACCTTGATGGCCTGGAACGGGCTCGGCATCACCGCGCTCTACCTGGGCGTGGCCAGCGCGGCGCGGGACTGGCTGACCGGTTTCCTGACCGAGCGGACCCCTACCGCTCTGGGCCGGCCGCTCGCGACGCTGCCGCGGTTCATCAGTGCTGTCGGCGAAATCGAGGCATCGCTGACTGCCGCGGTTGATCTGGTGAACGGCCTGGCGGCGCGCGCCGACGCTGGCGATCCTCTCGCCGCAAGTCACGCCGGGATCGCCAAGCTGACCGGCACCCGGGCCGCGATCGGGGCGGTGGAGCAGGCCGTCGCCCTGGTCGGCAACAACGGCCTGACCAGGAGATACCCGCTGGAGCGGCATTATCGGGACGTCCTTTGCTCCCGGGTCCACACACCGCAGGACGATTCTGTCGTGACCGCGGCCGGACAGTCGGCCTTCGCCTCAGCCGGCCAGTTACGCGTGCCCGGCCGAGCGCGACCCCAGCCACCGACCCTGGGCCGCATCAGTAATCCCTTAGGAAGGACCGACCAATGCCCGTCGAGTTCATCGGCATGATCAGCACCCGCGACCAATCAGAGACCCGCCGCTCCCGCGGGCCGGTTGTCGACCACGACTACGTGCGCCGCTTCGCCCGCGCTCACGAGGACGCCGCATTCGACCGCGTGCTCATCGGTTACAGCTCGTCCCAGCCGGACGGGACGCAGGTCGCCGCGTACGCCGCGAGCCACACAGACCGGCTGAGCTTCCTGATCGCGCACCGTCCCGGGTTCGTGGCACCCACGCTCGCGGCCCGCACGTTTGCCACCCTCGACCAGTTCACCGGCGGCCGCATCGCCGTGCACATCATCACCGGGGGCAGTGACCCCGACCAGCGCCGGGACGGCGATCACCTGCCCAAGGACGAGCGGTATGACCGCACCGACGAGTACCTGGACATCCTCAAGCAGGAGTGGACCTCGGACGCGCCGTTCAGCTACCAGGGCCGGTACTACCAGATCGAGGACTCTTACGCCGAGGTCCGCTCGCCGCAGCAGCCGCGGATCCCGCTGTACTTCGGCGGCTCCTCGGAACCGGCCTACCGGGTCGGCGGAAAGCACGCGGACGTCTACGCCCTGTGGGGCGAGCCGCTCGCCGAGACGGCCGAGCAGATCGCGTCGGTGCGGGCCTCCGCCGCGGCGGCCGGCCGGACCGATACGCCCGGGATCAGCGTCTCGTTCCGTCCCATCCTCGGCCCGACCGAGGAACTCGCCTGGGAGCGGGCGCACCAGATCCTCGCCACCACCCAGGCGAACATCGAGGAATTCCGGGGCCAGTGGCGCCGGCCGGCCGGGGGCCTCGGCGGCGCGCAGCCGCAGAACCGGGGCTCCCAGCGCCTGCTGGCCGCGGCGGCCAAGGGCGAGCTGCACGACCGGGCCCTGTGGACCCCGCTGGCCGCCGCCACCGGCGCCGCCGGCAACTCGACCGCGCTGGTCGGGACGCCGGAGACCGTGGCCCAGGCTCTGCTCGACTACGTCGACATCGGCGTGACCACGATCCTCATCAGGGGCTATGACCCTTACGACGACGCCATCGACTACGGCCGGTACCTGCTCCCGCTGGTCCGCGAGGAGGTCAGCCGCCGTGACCGGCAGGCCTCACCCGCGGTGGTCCCCTCCGGCGCAACGGCCGAGTGACCAGCATTACCACCGACGGCTCAAGCCAGGCGCCGTGACCATGGGCGCAGGCGGCCCAGGGCCGCGCGGCGCAGCACCTGTCGCCGCACGCCGGCCAGGGGTCAAGGTACCTTTCCTGAGTGACCCGCGCGCCTATCTCGCTCCCTGGTCAGTCCGTCATCTTCGATTACGGCGAGGTCATCTCGCTTTCGCCGTCAGCCGCCGACCGGGAGGTGATCGTCGGGCTGGCCGGGGTCGGCCACGACCGCGAGCCATTCTGGCGCGCCTACTTCGCCCACCGCGACGGCTTGGACCAGGGCAGCGCCGGCGTCGCCGCCTACTGGCGAGCGATCGCCGATGACGTGGGCGCGAGCTGGGACGAAGCGCGGGTGCACGAGCTGTGGGCCGCGGACCTCCGCAGCTGGCTGTCGATCAACCCGGGCACCATCGAGGTCCTCACCGACCTCAAAGCCGGCGGGACCAGGCTGGCGCTGCTGTCCAACGCAGGCCCGGACTTCGGCAGCTATTTCCGGCACGGCCCGCTCGGCGACTTCTTCGCGGCGTGCTACGTGAGCGGCGAGCTCAACCTGCTCAAGCCGCACCCCGAGATCTACCAGCATGTACTGGACGACCTGGGCATCAGCCCCGCTGAGGCCGTGTTCATCGACAACCGTGCGGCGAACGTCCGCGGCGCCGAGGCGCTCGGCATCACCAGCCACCTATTTACCGATGTGACCGCGCTGCGCGCCTTCCTCGCATCGCTCGGCTGAGCCCACCGCGCGCCCGGCGGCCGCCGGCGTCGACGAGCCGAGCGTTGCTCTCACTCACCGTGAGCACCCTGGAGGATCAGGGCCATCAGCGGATGCCGGCCGATATTTCCATTGCCCGCCGGGCATGTAAGCATGGCGGTGTGACACGGCCAGCACCCGGGCCCGGTTAGGAGTGTCAGAAGTGGACTTCTCAGCTGTTGTTCTCACCGAAGCTCAGCAGGCGTTCGCCGACGAGCTGCGGGCGCTCCTCGATGAGCACCTGGCCGAAGACCAGCGCGCGCGCAGACGCGAGCAGGGAGGCGGCTTCGATGAGCGGCTGTACCTCGCCCTGGGCAGCAAGGGGTGGCTGTGGCCGCGGTGGCCGCGTGAAGACGGCGGCGCGGAGCTCGATGATGTCTGCGTCCGGATCCTGGAAACCGAACTGCTCAAGCGGGAAGCACCCGTCAACGGGGGAGCGGCCCGCCTGGTCTGGCCGGTGGTGGAGGCGTTCGGCGCCCCGGGACTGCGCGCCGAGCTGAAGCCGCAGGTCGCCCGAGGAACGGCCCGTTTCACTCTTGGTTACACCGAGCCGGACGGGGGGTCGGATATCGCCGGAGCGAAGACTCAGGCGGTACGCGATGGTGACGACTGGGTCATCAACGGGCAGAAGACCTTCACCAGCAGCGCCCAGAACGCCAACTACACCTTCTTGCTCACGCGGACCGACCCCACGCTGCCGAAGCACCATGGCCTGACCATGTTCCTGGTGCCGCTCGATTCCGCGGGAATCGAGCGGCAGGCGCTGCCCACGATCGGCGGCGTGGACAACACCGTGTATTACAAAGACGTCCGTGTCGCGGACCGGTACCGCATCGGGGAGGTCAACAACGGCTGGTCCGTGCTGCGCCGCCCGCTGGATGCCGAGCACAACCTCGGGGGTCAGGCCAGCAAGCTCGCGGATGTGAGCGGCGGCGTCCATCACATGCGTTATCTGGAGGAGTCGGTCGAGGCCGCCATCCGCTGGGCCCGGGACGCTCGGGGCGGGGATGAATCCGCGATGATCGGCGACACCGTGTTCCTGGCCGGGATCGGGCGCATCCTCGCCGAGGCCGAAGCCGGCTTTGTCACACCGGGACCCAAGGGCCGGGTGAAAGGCTCCGACGTGGCCAGACTGGGCTGCGAGCAGCTCATCGACCTGATCGGCGCGGACGCGGCCCTGCCGTACGGCGCAGACGGTGCCATCGGCGACGGCATAATCGCCTTCGCCCACCGGCAGGCCCAGGAGACCGCGTTGGCCGGCGGCTCGGTGGAGGTGACCCGTAACATCATCGCCCAGCATGATCTGGGGCTTCCGCGCCTGGATTACCCCGGCCGTAAGGCGTTTACGCCGTTATCGCCGTCGGCCGGCAGTCGTGGCGGGGCGGATAAGCGGCGGTACGTGCGACCCATCCGGCCGTCCAGGCCGGCCGCCGGCCGATGCGATGCTGTGCCGAGCCCTGCCCGCCACGACCCCGGAACGCGGCCAGCGGCGCATCGTCAGGCTGGGTGCGGCGACGGATGCCGGGGCTCGTAGATGGGAAACTCCGAGCCGTCTGGCAGGCGGATGGCCGCGACGAGGCCCCAGCCCTGATCGCAGACGTCCCGGGCCACCTCGGCGCCCTTGCCCTTCAACTCGGCGAGGGTGGCCTGAATGTTGTCACACATGAGGTAAAGCTCGTGACGGCCTGCACCATCGGCTGGATGAACGGCAAGCTCGGCTGGGGGGAGAGCGAAAATGAGCCAGCCTCCGCCTGCGTCGACCGACGGCAGGCCCGCCACATCCGTGAAGAATGCGCGGAGCTTCTCAGCTTCGGGGGAGAACACAATCGCATGTATTCCGGTGATCACGCCGCGATCCTAGCCGCCCGCGCGGTGGCCGCGCCCTGGCGACGCGGTCCGCCGCGGGACGTGGCCCGCGGTGAGAAGCTGCCCATCGGGCGGTCACCGATGACCACACCGGGCCGCCTGCGCCACGGTCGTGGCCGCTCTTTGACCCCCGCCGCGAGCCCTGAGCCCGGGATCCTGCGCCGTCGGAATATAGGAAAAGAAATGGCCAGACAGGCCTCGGTCATCACCTCGGCGACCACGCCGCGGCACCGCAGCGGTCACCGGAAATCACCCTGCAGCACCAGCAGGTCACCCCTGATGGCTGGCGAACCCGCGGTATCTAAATAGAAAAGACTCCCGATCTTCCTGGCCAGTCCTGTCTCATGCCCGGATTACGTAGGGTCACGTTGCGATGCGCTGCGTTGTAATCGGCGGCAGTATGCTACTTGCTGATTTGCTCGCATCTGGTGAGTTCTGATGGCATTTCCCCGTCACTAAACCGCCAAGCGCTTGTATCACCTGCTCGCCTTCAAGCTCTGCGCTGGTGATTCCCCATTGCCGGCACATGAAAGCGACCCGTTTGACCGCCTCGTCCCTGGTGAGCAAGCCTGTCCCGTCCGGGGGTCCGATGATCGCGTCGGCCAGGGCTACCGCCTGCTCCCGGTCCAGACGGACGTTAACCCGTGTCTTGCGGATGCCGTGCTGCCTATCGTCCACGGCCAGCCAGGTCATGCGACCTCGCCAGCGTTCTTGCGGTGGTTCATGCACCTCATCCTGGATAATTGACACTCGCCCGCTGAACTCATGAGGGTTGAAATCGTAGCGTTTTCCCGGGACAACGGTCAGGTTCACGGAGGTAGCCCGGTAATCTTTACTCAATTTTCAATCCTCCGTTAGGCGGCTTTCAGTATCGTCAATAAATGAATTTCAATAGCTGCTATCGTACCCCGCGACTACCACGTTGTTAAGGGTGAGATCACGTGGTTCGCGGCCCGCTCGACCGCGGCTTCCGGACCCCGGCCGCCTGGTCCGTCCCCTCGTGCTCTTCCTGGAAACGGGCTCAGCGGGCCGGCCGCCCGAGCAACTTCTCCATAAGCCGGCGCTCTCGCTTGGTCGGACGGCCCGTGCCGCGGTCCCGGACCGCCACCGCGGCAACCTCCTCGCGGGGCGGAGGGGGAGGGCTATTGTCGACATAACACTCGGCGGCAACAGGTGCGCCGACACGCTTGGTGATGACCCGCTGGACGACCACGACGCGTTCGCGTCCGTCGGAGCGCAGCCGCACTTCATCACCGGCCTTGACCAGATGCGCGGGCTTGACCCGTTCCCCGTTGACCCTGACGTGCCCGGCTCGGCAGGCACCGGACGCGGCCGAGCGGGTGCTGGCCAGCCGTACCGACCAGATCCAGCTGTCTACCCGCCCAGTCTGATCGCCTGCCACCTGGCAACTGTAATCCGGTACGCGCCCGCTGGCTGCGTCCCGTGCGGACGCCAGCGAACTCTGGCGTCTTCCTGCGCGGCGGCGCCGGGACCGGACCGGTGCCCCTGGCGCTCCCGGTAGATTCGGGTAATGAAGAAAGTCCTCGAGCTCCTGGTCTGTTTCCTGCATCCCGTCGCCGTGATCCTCATCTGGATCGACTTGGCCACCCGCCGCGATATCGGGGGCGCCGCCAAGGTGGCATGGGCTCTGTTCAGCCTTATCCCGCTGGTGCCGTTCCTGTACGTGCTGACGGGCGGCGACCTGTGGTGAGGCCCGCGCGCAACGCTGCCGAGCGCGGGTGACGGCAGGCGTTCCGCATCCGCGCCCGGTGACGTGACTGGTCTCAGATGGCGACCAGCAGCATCCGGCTGGCCAGGGCGGTCGAGGCGGCCAGGCTGTCCAGGAAGAGCCCGCGCGCGACACGGTCATCGCGGATCGCCCACAGCAGCATGCTGTTGTTCCAGGCCAGGTCCCGGGCGCTGTTGATGGTCCAGTTGGCGGTCAGGGTGGCCACTGCGCTTAGATGCCGGTCGGCGGCCAGCTCAGGGGCGGATTCGAAAGACTGCCGGATCGACTGCTCAGCCGCGTCCAGCAACTGGTCCACCTTCTGGTAGTCCGCCAGATGCGGGTCGGGTGAGGTGCCCAGGGCCGTGCAGGTGCTGACCATCGCCACCGGCAGGTCGTGGTTGATGTGGGCATTCATGCCCGCCAGCGCGAACTGGACCGGCTCGATCCCCGCCACGGCTCGCTGCTCCGCCAGCGGCCGCCACGCCAGCGGCACCGCGGCTCCGGTACCTGCGGCATCGGCCGCGGCGAAGTACAGGTTCGCGAATTGCACGTCCAGCTGGGCCATGAACGCGGGGTCGGCGAAGAAACCCTGCCCGAGCTGGCTGTATACCTGCCTGGTCACGTCCAGGTACATGCGGTTGAAACACGCCAGCCCGTCGGCCGCGGGAAGTGCAGCCTCAATCGCCTCCATGCACGCGATCGCCCCGGGCACCGAGGTCACCGGAGCACCCGGGGCGGAAGGACCGGCTGTCATGGCAGTCACTATACGATCACCAAGCTCACCACCACGCAGAAGCTGACATCCAGGCTCATCCACCCACCCAGCCACGCCGTGCCTGCGCGGACCGGGCGTTCAGCCAGCTGGGACAGCGCCGGCGTGGGCTAGGCTGGCGTGCCGTGCAGGAGACGCGCCTCGACACTGCCCGGATCCGGGCGGCTCGCCGGGTGATCGACCCGGTTTTCCTCGACACTCCGCTGTACCGCTGCGAGGCGCTGGAGCCCGCCCTCGGGTGCGCGGTGAGCATCAAGCTCGAAACGGCGAACCCGGTCCGCAGCTTCAAGGCCCGCGGCACCGAGGTCGTCGCGAGCCTGCTGGCCGGCCATGGCTCGCGCGCCGTGGTGTGCGCCAGCGCGGGCAACCTCGGCCAGGCCCTGGCCTGGTCCGGTCGCGGCCGGGGCCTCGATGTCACCGTCGTGGCATCCCGCTTTGCGCCCGCGGCCAAGCTTGATCGCATCCGCGCATTGGACGCCCGGCTGGAACTGGTGGACGGCGACTTCGACATGGCTCGCGAGCGGGCGGCGGCCCTCGCGCGGTACGACAGCATCCGGCTGGTCGAAGACAGCCTGGACATCGAGACGTGCGAGGGCGCGGCGACCATCGGCCTGGAACTGGCGGGCACCGTGCCGTCGTTCGACGCCGTCCTGATTGCTCTGGGCGGCGGGGCGCTGGCCACCGGTGTGGGTCATGTGGTGAAGGCCTTGGCGCCCGACGTCGAGGTGATCTGCGTCCAGCCGCTGGGTGCACCGGCGATGACCTACTCCTGGCGCCAGCGGCGCGTCGTGACCACGGACTCGACCTCTACCATCGCCGACGGCGTCGCCGGCCGGCGTCCCATCCCGGCCGTCCTGGACGACCTCCTCCTGGTCGCTGACGATGCGGTCCTGGTCCAGGAAGCGTCGATCATCGCCGGTATGCGGATGCTCCTGGACCACGCTGGCCTCGTCGTCGAACCGTCGGCCGCGCTCGGCATCGCGGCAATCCTCGAAGACCGTGACCGCTTCGCCGGCCGGCACGTCGTCACCATCGTGTGCGGCAGCAACGTCGACCTGGACGCCTATCACCGCTGGATCGGTGCGGCTCGCTGAGAAAGGCAACCCGACCCGCACGCCGCGCCAGACGTGCGTGTTCCGTTCCGTCAACGTCATGTAGGGCATGTGACTCTGACGGATCCGCAAGGCTCAGGGCAGGTCGGGATCTGGGTGGCCGGCCAGAAACCGGTCGGCTGCCTCATCGTCAATGAGGGAGTTGTCGGCGAGCCACTGGACGGCGCGGCGGCTGGCGCGGACATCGCGGAAGGCGTACCACGCCGGCAGCAGGCCGGGATGCTCCTCGTGGAGCTCGTCTTTGAACCGGCGGAAGGCTCCCTTGCCCTGAATGGCCCGGGCCAACCTGCGCCCGGCCCGTTCATCGCTGATCGCCTCGCCGAAGTCCGCCATGTCCTGATACCAGATCCAGGACGGCAGTGGATCGATGCAGATCAGGTCCAGTTCGTCGAGGTCGACCGGCGTCTGCCCGTCGATGCCGGTATCGGCCGTCCAGAACACGATCTCTCCGGTCTGCGGATTGATCAGCCACCGGTGCTCGTAGTCGGTCTGATCGGAAAGCGCGTTAGCGATCTCCTCGAGGTCCAGGCTGCTCAGCTCAAGCACGAGGCCAGAATAGATCTCCGGCTCCAACCACGAATGCGAACCAGCGATACGCGGAGCGGCATGACCGTGCGCCGCCGAGTTGCACGTGGTGGAGATTCTCATCAGCCGGCAATGACCGTGCCCTGGTGGTGAAATACCTGCCAGCGGCCAGGCCCGATGCGGCGCCACAGCGAGGTGCGATTAGATCGCCTGCCCTGGTTCTCGCAGGTGTACTTGATCATGACGAGGCCGTCGGCCAGCAGCCAGCCCCGCATGCTGTCCACCCCGATCGGCTCCCCGTCAGGATCAGTAGTAGCGGCGACCCGCTCAGCCGTTCCCTGGTATCCGATCTCTCCTCCGGAGGCGCCGAACTCATGGAAGTCGGGTGCGAGCAGCCGCTGGAACCGGGCCGCATCGGCCCGGCACTCCAGGCTCAGCGATTCTTGCTCAGCCGCCATCGCCTCAGCGATCTGCTGATCAGCGACGGCCTGTCCGGTTGTCTGGCCCATGTCACGATGGTCCTACGAAGTGGCCCGACTCAGCCCGCTCCGGGCCAGAACTGCGGCCCGGGCTGCGTCAGCCTCTCATTCCTCGGTGCCGGCGGAATACCTGACTCCCGCCATCGAGGCCCGGCCGGCGGAAATCCTGGCCCAGCTCCGTCCTCAGCGCCGCAGGCGCGTCCAGGAGCTGAGGAGCTCTTCGCGGCCGAGGACTTCCAGGGAGTCTGGTGACCGCCGGTTCGTCAGCCACAAGAGAAGGTCGGAGCGGGTGCCACGAACGGCCGTGTCCGCTTTGACGTGCCCGGGCACGGCCGGGCCGCCCGCCTCCAGATCGATCCACCACTCCGTCGGCCCATCGGTCGCGTGAAGATGAAGCGTGCCGCTGAGTTCCCCGGGGGTCTGCTGAGCCAGCAGCCCGGGCAGGAACTCGATCATGAACTCCTCGATACCGGCGGCGGCGACGTCCCCGTCCAGCGGATCGGGTGAGGGTCCGCCGGCCGCAGCGACCGCATCCTGGGCATCCCAGCGGTGGATAGCGACCTCGACGGCCAGACGCCGGTTCCACCAGGCCACACGACGATCCCCGGTGCTGGAGAAGGTCCACGTTCCGGAGCCGGGGCCGGCGGAGCCGAGGACGTCAAGGGTCCGGTCCAGGCTGGCCAGGTACCAGCGGGGCAGATCAGCAGGGTCCGCTGGACCGGGGCCAAGGGTGCGCCGGCTGACGCGCTCCCCGGAGGTGACGACGGCGGCCATCCACACCAGGATGCCGCCCATGTGGCGGACCAGATCGGCGGCATCCCACCCGGGGCACTGCGGCACCGGCCGGCCCCAGTCGGTCCGGGCCGCGGCCAGCAGGGAGCGAGCGTCTTCCGCGGCTGTCTGCAGTTGAACGGCAGCCTCCATGAGAAGAGTCTGGCATGTCGGCAGCCCGTCGCACCGCTCCAGGGGCTCCTCCACTACCAGGACATCCGGCTCACACTCGGACGGCCGCGCGCCATACCGCCAGAACGGCCGCGGCCGGCGCGGCGGACCGCCTTGATCGCTTCAGGCGCCGACGGGTTCTGGCGTATCCGCCGTGTCCGGCTGGCCGGCCTGCTGGAGCTACCGCATTCCTCCGCCGGCGCGCCGATCGCGCACGCCCAGGGACTGGGAGGTCATCTGGTTGCCTGCGTGACGGGCCGCACGGTCTGGCCGCTGGCCGGCGCGGGCGGCGCATGGCGGCGGCGCAGATTGCCGGTGATCACGCGCAGCGCGACGGCGGGGCGCAGCAGCCGGGTGGGCGGGTCGAGCAGCCCGGTCACGCGCAGGAATTGCGCGGTGAGCGCAGGATCGTGTTCGGCCGCCGCCTGCAGCCAGCCGATGTAGGCGTTGATGGCACGTACCGGTATCGGCCGTGGCGCCGCCACGGTGGGCATGGCCATGTCCGCCGCAGCGGTCAGCTGCCAGGCGGTGCTGACCGGCTTGGCGGCGGTCTTGAAGAACCGGCGGGCCAGGTCGGCCTCGCCGCCGGCCAGGCTGTCCCGCAACGCGGCCGCTTCCAGCGCGGCCACCGACATGCCCTGCCCGTAGATCGGGTTGAAGCTGCAGATCGCGTCTCCGATCACCAGCAGCCCGGCGGGGAACCTGCGCAGCCGCTCGTACCGCCGCCGCAGATTGGCCGGGAAACGGTGGGCGCGGATGTCGCTGAGCGGTTCGGCGTCGCTGATCGCGGCGAATACGTCCGCGGGGGCCAGGCGCTGCGCGAAGGCGAGGAACCCGTCTTCGTCGGTCGGCGGGTGATGGCCTGCGTACCCGGCTAGCGTCATGATCCAGCGGTCGCCCTCTTGCGCGAGAAGCGACATCGCGGCGGGCCGTTCGGGTACCGCGCCGATCAGGATCAGCTTCTCGTCCCCGAGCGCTCCGCCGCGCAGCCGCAGGTACCGGCTGGCGTACTTGACGTCGACCGGGAGCCGTTCCTCGGCCGGCGGGTCGTAGCCGAGTTCCTGGAGCCACACTGGGGTACGCCCGCCCCGGCCGGTCGCGTCGACGACGAGATCGGCGGCGAGGATCTCTCCAGCGCCGCCGCCCGGGCGCGTCAGGAGCCGGGCACCGGTGACCCGGTCGCGAGCCGGTGTGGTGACCAGGCCGGTAACGTCACACCGGTCCCTGATCGAGACGTTGCCCAACGCCCGGACCCGGCCGCGGACCTGGTGTTCAAGGTATGGCCGGCTCTGCGCATACGATGGCTCGCCGGGTTCGCCGTCCTGGCACAGCAGGTGGCCGCCGAGGAAGAGCCGGAACTCCCGCGGAGCGCGCAGCACCGGGACACCGTCCGCGACCAGGCCGACCAGCAGGCCCGGGAACAGCTCGTCGAGGATCTGCGCTCCGCGCGGCAACAGCCCGTGGGTGTGCCGGCCCTGGGGAACCCCCTGACGGTCCAGCCCTGACTCCGGCAGCCGGTCCCGTTCGACGAGCGTCACCCGCCGGAACGCATCAGCCAGCACACGGGCCGCAAGCAGCCCGCTCATGCTGGCACCCAGCACCACCGCGTGGTCACCAACCTTCCGCATTTCCGACCTCCCCGTCGGGAACCATGCAGCACGGCCGGGCGCGGCCGGGCCATCTCGCCGCTTCTCCCCGGTGCCGGGCATCCCTCGGCCACCAGGCGCCACATCCAGTATCGCGGCCGGCCACCAGGCCAACTTCCGCCGGGGCACGGCGGCCAGCACCTCCGCGGGCCAGGTAGTCCAGCCCCGGGCCCGGGGCGCCGCTGCTGGCCCGCGGTGGTGCCTGCACAGGCACGGTTCGCCGTGCCCATGCAGGCACGGTTCGCCGTGCCGCGACCTCTTGCGAATCAGCCCGTCGCGACCAGGGGTAGCGCGTGCACGCTGGCGGTACCGTCGAGGTGCTCCACCTTGTAGGTCTGAAGCGCCGGGAATACGAGCCTCTGCACCAGGGTGGCCGCTTGAACGGTGGTAATCGACTTGGTCTTGAAGCTCTGCGGCGAATCCTCCGTGACGCCGACCGACGGCACGAGCACCGTGAAGGTGGTTACCGGCCCACCCGCAATCGGGCTTTCTACGAGTACGACCGAGACCAGCGCGCCGACATTGTCGATTTGCTGAATATCTACGTCGGCTGGACCGAATGTCTTCGACAGATGACGGTCCTGGTAGACGAAGAACGTCTCGGGCTTACCCTCGATTATCGGGCCGCCGGCGCCGTGCGGAAAGAACGAGGCTGTAATGTCCTCGCCTTGGAACGTGTATTCGGTGGCATCCAATGAAATCGACATGCTTGACCTTCCTTTCCATACCATATTTTCCGGGGCTGGTTGCCGGTGACATATCTTCTGCAGTACTTAGTCTCCAGGCAGGCACCCAAAGCCAGCCATCTCGTATTAGCGGGCTGACCTGCCCCAGGCGTGGATCCCTCCGCCCGGGCATAAATGGCCAGACGGCGTTTAGCACCTGATCGCCGGGGCTGACCTCGGGTGCCGCCAGCGCATGGCGCGTGCGGTGCGGTGATCATGCTCCGGCACGGCCCCGGTGCTTCAGAAGGAGACCGGCCGGTGATCGCCTCCGCGTGCCTGGCCAGGTCCCGTCATGCTCCCTCCTGGTCATCGATCACGGCGGGCGCCACATATCGGGCGCTCATGTGTACGGAGCAAATCGGCACATGGTTGATACACCCGGATAGTCCCCGGATGCTACTGGATGGGCCGGTATTGACGGCCTTGTGCCTGCCGCAGGGAACTGGCCGGGCAGGCGACAACAACCCCGGGCGAACCGTTTTTCTTCAAAGACCCACCATCCGCATGACAGGCTGGTCGGCGGCGGTTTCTTCAGCGACTCGGCCCGGCTGAGGGTTTCCGAGGCGGGGGCCGTCTCTAGAGTTGCCCCATGAAGTTCTCACTCTGGCCCCGCAATGACCGCCCGCCTGCTGACCTCTTGGCGGAGGTGCGCGCGGCCGAGGCAGACGGCTGGCACGGCGTCTGGCTGGCCGACCACTACATGCCTAACACCGGCGATACGACGCCTGCGCGTGGCGACACCTACGAGTGCTGGGCCCTCCTGCCTGCGCTGGCCGCGGTGACCGAACGGATCCGGATCGGGACGCTCGTCTCGCCTACCTCAGTCCACCACCCGGCGCTGCTCGCCAAGCGCGCCGCCACGATCGACCGGCTCTCGGGCGGCCGGATGGTCCTGGGACTCGGCGCCGGCTGGCAGATCAACGAGCACTATGCCTACGGCATCGATCTCGAGCCGCCCGGTAAGCGGGTCAGCCGGTTCGAGGAGGCGATCGGGATCGTCCGCTCGATGCTGGCGGAGGGCTCCACCACGTTTCACGGCGAGTTCTATAACATCGTCGACGCCCCCTGCGACCCCAAGCCGGTCCAGTCGCCGCTGCCCCTGCTCGTCGGCACCCGCGGGCCGCGCATGCTCCGCATCGCCGTCCGCCACGCCAACGAATGGAACACCTGGAGCGCCCCCGATCTGGCCGAACGGCGTGCCGCGCTGCTCCGGGCCTGTGAGACGGCCGGCCGCGCCCCCGCGACGATGTGGACCTCGGTCAACGCCCTGATAGAACTCGGCGGGAGTACGCCGTCGCCAGGCCGCCCCGCCATCGCCGGCACGGCGCAGCAGCTGGTTCACCAGCTCGGCCAGTATGCCGAGCTCGGCTTTGATGAGTTCGTCCTGCCCGACTGGAACCTCGGCGCCGACAGCCCCGAGCGCTCGGACAACCTCGCCCGGATCAAGGCCGAAGTACTCGACCAGCTGCCCGCCAGCTCCCCGGGAGAACGTGGCTGACCCGGACGCCAGTTTCCCACCTCGACGGGCCCGGCCGCTGGCCGCCGCCTATCGCGCGGGCGCCCTGGCCGCCTGCGCGTTCGGGGGCCGGAACGCGGCGAAAGGATTGGTGACGATCAGGGTGCGGGCCGTGAACCGGTAGAGGCTGGCTGGCCGGCCGCCCGCCGACGTGGGCCGGGCGGCGGCCGGGGTCGCCTCGATGACGCCGCGGCGGGTCAGGACGCGCTGCAGGTTGGTCGCGGAGACCGGGTGGCCGAGCGACGCGGCGTAGGTGTCCCGCAGCTGGGCGATCGTGAACGTCGCGGGGGCCAGCGCGAAGCCGATATTGGTGTAGGAAAGCTTGGCCCGCAGCCGGTCGCGTCCCGACTGGGCAATTGACCCGTGGTCGAACGCGGTGGGCGGGAGCTCCTGGACCTGGTGCCAGGCGGTGTCCGCCGGGATTCGCGGTTCGACGTCGGCGGACACCAGGGCCAGGTAGGCCGTGGCCAGGACCCGGCCGCGCGGGTCACGCGCCGGGTCGCTGCGGGTCTCCAGCTGCTCCAGGTACGCGATGTCGGTGAGGTCGACCTTGGCCGCCAGATGCCGGCCCAGCGACGTCCCGAGCCGCTCGTCGGCTTCCAGCGGGCCGCCGGGCAGCGCCCATCGTCCCTCGAACGGCGGCGCGGCCCGCTGCCAGAGCAGCACGTGCAGGCTGTCGCGGCGGACTTGAAGGACCACAGCCAGTGCCTCGTGCCAGAACCGCTCACCGGATACGGGCGGTCCAGGCTGGCTGCGCGGGCCGTCTGCGAGGCAGCTGGCCTGCGCCTGGTCGTCAGGCACGTTCGCATGGTACTGGGCGACTGGTACTGGGCGACCCGCCTTGCGCCCGTCATTGCATTAAGTTTTAGACTGACAGGCAGAAAACGTTTTATACTCTGGGTCTAAAACCTCCAGGAAGCAGGACGGCAATGGCGGATACCGAGGCACAGGTGCAGGCAGACCAGAGCTGGGCAGCGGAGGTGCGGCGGCTTGCCGCTGAGCGGGACGCCGTGATCCTGGCCCACAACTACCAGGCTCCGGAGATCCAGGACGTGGCCGACCACGTCGGCGACTCGCTGGCGCTGTCCCGGCTGGCCGCGGCCAGCACCGCGAGCGTCATCGTGTTCGCCGGCGTCTACTTCATGGCCGAAACCGCCAAAATCCTCGCCCCGGACCGGACGGTGCTGATCCCGGAACCGAAAGCCGGCTGCTCGCTGGCCGACAGCATCACCGCCTCCCAGGTCCGCGAGTGGAAGGCCGAGCATCCCGGAGCGGTGGTGGTGGCCTACGTGAACACCAGCGCCGAGGTCAAGGCGGAATCTGATCTGTGCTGTACCTCGGCCAACGCGGCGCAGATCGTGGCGTCCGTCCCGGCCGACCGGGAGGTGCTGTTCCTGCCCGATCAGTTCCTCGGCGCTCACGTGCAGCGCGTCACGGGCCGCGCCAATATGCACATCTGGCTCGGCGAGTGTCACGTGCACGCCGGGATCAGCCCGGACGAGCTGCGGCGAAAGGCCAGCGCCAACCCCGCGGCCGAGCTGTTCATCCACCCGGAGTGCGGGTGCTCGACCGCCGCGCTGTGGCAGGCAGGCACGGGGGACCTGCCGCCGGACCGGACCCGGGTGCTGTCCACCGGCGGGATGCTGGAGGCGGCCCGCGCCACCACGGCGCCGGCCGTCCTGGTCGCCACCGAGACCGGGATGCTGCACCAGCTGCGCCGGGCCAACCCGGCCGTCAGCTGGGAGCCGGTCAACCCGGATGCCGTATGCCGGTTCATGAAGATGAACACGCCGGCGGCCCTGCTGCGCTGCCTGCGCGAGGGCATCACCGAGGTGACCGTCGATCCCGAGGTGGCCCGCCGGGCTCGCCGCGCCGTCGAAGCGATGCTCACCGCCGGGCCCGCGCCGCTTACCGCCGCGTCCGCGCCGACGTCGGCGAGGTGACGGCAGCGTGAGCGAGCTCCGCAACCTGCCCCGGTCGGAGGTGGCCTGGGAACGCGACGCCGACGTGGTGGTGGTGGGATCGGGAGCGGCCGGGATGGCGGCGGCCCTGGCCGCGGCCCGCCACGGCCGCCGGGTGCTGCTGCTGACCAAGCAGGACCTCGGCGGCGGCGCCACGCCCCTGGCCCAGGGCGGCCTGGCCGCGGCCATCGGCCCGGGGGACAGCCCGGCCCTGCATCAGCGGGACACGATGGATGCGGGCGCCGGCCTGTGCGATCCGGCCGCCGTGGCCGCGCTGGTGTCCCGGGCCCCGGATGAGATCGTCCGCTTGGCCGGGCTGGGCGCCCGGCTGGAGCGCACCGCGCTGCACCTGGAGGGCGGGCACAGCCGCAGCCGGATCGTGACCGCCGGGGGCGACGCGATCGGTGCGGAGGTGCATCGGGTGCTGCAGGAGGCCGTGGCGGCCAGCCGGGTCCAGGTCCTCACCCGCTGCGTCGCCCTGGACGCACTGACCGGGGAGGATGGCTCGGTCGGCGGCGTGCTGGCCGGGATCTGCGATGACGACGGGAGCCTGCGGGCCGGCCGGGTGACGGCGCGGGCGGTGGTCCTGGCCACCGGCGGCTTCGGCCAGGCCTACGCGACGACCACCAACCCGGACGGGCTGACCGGCGACGGCCTGGCGCTGGCCGCCCGCGCCGGAGCGCAGCTGCGAGACGTGGAATTCGTCCAATTTCACCCGACGGTGCTGTGGCAGCAGGCGGCCCGCGGCCAGCGCCCGCTGATCACCGAGGCCCTGCGCGGGGCCGGTGCGGTGCTGATCGACGCGATGGGCCTGCCCATCATGGCCGGGCGTCACCCCCTGGGTGACCTGGCGCCCCGGGATGTCGTGGCGGCGGTCATGACCCAGCAGGCGGGAAGCGGGGGCGGGCCCGGCGATCACCTGTGGCTGGACGCCACCGTGCTGGGCCGTGCCGTGCTGGAGCGGGAATTCCCGACGGTAACCGCCGCGTGCCGGGCGCGGGGCATCGACCCGGTCACCGACCCGATCCCGGTCGCGCCGGGAGCGCATTATGCGTGCGGCGGGATCCGGACCGGCCTGGACGGGCAGACCTCGGTCAAAGGCCTGTACGCCGTCGGGGAAGCCGCGTCGACCGGCGTCCACGGGGGTAACCGGCTGGCGTCCAACTCGCTGATCGAGGCGCTGATTTTCGGACGGCGGGCCGGGAACCTGCTCGGGCAGATCCTGCCGGAGCAGGTTCCCGGCCGCCTGCGACCGCCCGCGTCCGGACCGGGGGTGGACCCGGCCGTCCGTCCGGCACTGGCCGCAGCCATGTCACGGCACGCCGGAGTGCTACGGGACGCAGGCGAGCTGGAAGGTCTCCGCCAGGCGCTGGGAGAGGCTCCGCGGGCCAGCGGCGGCTCGCGGGCCGCAGCACCGGACCTGGCCACCGTCGAGGCGACCAATCTGCATTCGGTCGCGGTCGTGGTCGCGGCGGCCGCCCTGGCCCGCGCGGAAAGCCGCGGCTCTCACCGGTGGCGTGACCAGCCGCCGCCCGGCCCGGCCGAAACGGCCGAATTGGCCAGCTCCGCCCGCCATACCATCGTCCACGTCGAGGACGGCCGGCCGCGGGTCACCGGGACCGCCAGGGCGAAGGTGGGGGCACGGGAATGACCCTGCATGCGATGGTGGCCAAGCAGTTGCTCGCCGCGGGCCTGGACCCCGACGACACCGAGCGGACCGTGCGCGGCGCGCTGGCGGAGGACCTGCGGTACGGGCCCGACGTCACCTCGGCCGCCACCGCCGCGCCGGATTCGCGCGCCGTGGCCGGCGCCGTAGCCCGCCAGCCCGGCGTGCTGGCCGGCGTCCCGGTCGCCCTTGCTGTCCTGGACGCCGCCGGGATCCCGCCGGAGTCGGCCGAGCCGCTGCGCGCCGACGGTGACCGGATCGAGGCCGGCGCCGAGTTGATCCGCATCACCGCCCCGATGCGCGAGTTGCTCGGGGCCGAACGGACCCTGCTCAACTTCCTCACTCACCTGTCCGGGATCGCCACCGCCACCCGCGCCTGGGCCGACGCCCTGTCCGGCACCGGCTGCACCGTACGGGACACCCGCAAGACCACCCCCGGGCTGCGCCAGCTGGAGAAGTACGCCGTGCGGTGCGGCGGCGGCCGCAACCACCGGATGGGACTCGGCGACGCCGCGCTCATCAAGGACAACCACATCGCGGCGGCCGGCGGGATCGCCGCTGCGATCGCGGCCGTCCGCGCGGCCGCACCCGCGCTCCCGCTCGAGGTGGAGTGCGACACCCTGGACCAGGTCCGCGAGGCGCTCGAGTCCGGTGCCGGTCTCATCCTGCTCGACAACATGGACCTGACCGGCCTGCGCGCGGCCGCCGCCATGGCCCGCCGCTACCCCGAGACACAGCTGGAGGCCAGCGGCGGGCTGCGCCTGGATGCGGCCCGGGCCGTCGCCGAAACCGGCGTCAACTTCGTCGCCGTCGGCGCCCTCACCCACTCCAGCCCCGCACTCGACATCGGCCTCGACATCCTGACCTGACCGCACTCCCTAGGCCGTCAGCGGCGCATCGCCACGGGCTATCACAGGCGGGCTATCCGGGGTCGGCCGCGGGACGGTCGGCGGGCCCGGGCAGGCAGGCGTCCAGGATGGCGCGGATGGGCGCCAGGCCCGGCTGGCTCGCCACCATACGCACCACCGCGATATCGGCCCCGGCGACCTGCTGCCGGACGGCGTCGGCAGCGCCGGCGGCGGGCCCGAAATAGCCCAGCCCGCGCAGCATCCGGTCGGGGAACGCCTCGATGATCCCCGCCCGGTCCATGCCGTTCTCGCTCATCCGGTAGAGCTCGGCCACCTCCGTGCCGAAGCCCATCCGCTCGAAATTAGCCCGGTTGTGGGCTTCCGGCGCGCCGTCCCAGCCGAGCACGTAGGGGAGCAGCGCGGTCGCGAGCGCCCGCCGGGCGGCCCGCTCGTCATCGTCGATGCAGACCCGGACCGAGGCCGCCAGCCGTACGCCGGCCGGATCGCGGCCCGCTCGCGCTGCGCCCTCGGTCATGCGATCCCGGGTCGAGCGCACGCTGCCGGGCGTGCACCAGCTCAGGTAGACCCCGTCGGCGAGCTCGCCGCCGAGCCTGGCCATCTCCGGTCCGCCCGCGCCGAGGTAGACCGGAGTGCCGGCCGGCCCGCCCGGCAGCCGCGCGTCGTCGTAGCTGATGCCGCTGCCGTGGTAGGTCACGGCCTGGCCGGCCAGGAACCCGCGCACGGTCTCCAGGTAGGCCCGGACCAGCGCGAGCGGCGAGCGTTCCTCGATACCCCAGGTGCGCCGGTACCCCGCCGCATGCACCTCCCCCGAGCCGAGGCCCAGGATGAACCGGCCCCCGGTCAGGCGGCTGAGCGCGGCGGCGCTGAGCGCCAGGCTGGCCGGCGTCTGCGGACCGATGGGCACCACCCCGATCGCCGTGCCGATCCCGCCCGGCACCGCGGCGCGCGTCGGCGCCCAGCGCAGCGCGCAGGCCTGCAAACGGATCGCCGATGCTGGCGATCCAGATCCGGCCGTAGCCCCGCCGCGCGGCATCCACCGCGACCTGCGCGTCATCGTCGTACCCGAGCCCCGCCGCGTCCAGCCCGACGTCAATCTCCACCGAGCGCTCCTTTTGCTGGCCGAACGGGCGAATTTGTCGGCCCAACGGCGAACTTTAACGACCAACACGGATGGCCGTCCAGGTCCGCACCGGCCGCGGGCCCGGATCGGGGCCGGCGGCCGCCGCGGGCGGGGAGATAGCATCGGTGACCGTGACGACGACCGCACGCAAGGCCAGCACGGCAGCGCCCGGTGAGCTGGCCGCCGCGCTGCGGGCCACGGGCCTGGCCGCGGTGGATGACTCGGCCCGGCGGCGTGCGGAGTATTCCACCGACGCGTCCAACTACCGCGTGCTGCCGAGCGTGGTCGCCTTTCCCAGGCACGCCGACGAGGCGGCCGCCGCACTGCAGGTCGCGACGCAGTTCGGCGTGCCGCTCACCTGCCGGGGCGGCGGCACCTCCACCGCGGGCAACTCGGTCGGCGCCGGCATCGTCCTGGACTTCTCCCGGCACATGAACCGGGTGCTGTCGGTGGATGCGCAGGCCCGGACCGCGGTGGCCGAACCGGGCGCGACCCTCGATGACATCACCGCCGCCGCGGCCCCCTCCGGGCTGCGGTTCGGGCCCGATCCGTCCACCCACGCGCGGGCCAGCATCGGCGGCTCGATCGGCAACAACGCCTGCGGCTCGCGGGCGCTGCGGTACGGCCGCGCGGCCGACAACGTGGTGAGCCTGGATGTGCTGACCGGCTCGGGGGAGCGGCTGGCGGCGCGGCGCGCGGGCCGCGGCGGCCTGGCCGCCACCGGCCCGATCGGCGCCGGGCTCGACGCCCTGGTCGCGGCGCGCCTGGCCCTGATCCGCACCGAGTTCGGCCGGTTTCCCCGGCAGGTATCCGGTTACTCCCTGGAGCATCTGCTGCCGGAGAACGGCGCGGATCTGGCCCGGTTCCTGACCGGCACCGAGGGCACGCTCGGCATCGTCACCAGCGCGACGGTTTCGCTGGTCCCCTCGCCGAAGGCGGTGGCGCTGGCCGTGCTCGGCTACGCCAGCATGCCGGCCGCCGCGGACATGGTGCTTGGCCTGCTTCCGCATCGCCCGGTGGCCATCGAGGGCATCGATGCGCGGCTGGTGGACGTCTTCCGGGCCCGCCGGGGGGCGGGCGCGATTCCGGCGCTGCCGCGCGGTGAGGCGTGGCTGTTCGTCGAGACCGCCGGCGACACCGAGGCCGAAGCCCGGGCGGCGGCCGATCGGCTCATCGGCGACGCCGGCTGCCTGGACGCGCTGGTCGTCACCGGCCCCGCGGCGGCGGCCCTGTGGCGTATCCGGGAGGACGGCGCCGGCCTGGGCGGCCGCACCCCGGCGGGCGCGCCGGCGTGGCCCGGCTGGGAGGACGCCGCCGTCCCGCCGCAGCACCTCGGCGCGTATCTGCGGGACTTCGGCGCGCTGATGCGCGAGCACGGCCTGGACGGCCTGACCTACGGGCACTTCGGCGACGGCTGCGTGCACGTCCGCATCGACTTCCCCTTCTCGTCCGCGCCCGGGCGATACCGGTCCTTCGTCGTCGCCGCCGCGCAGCTGGTGGGCGGGTACGGCGGTTCGATGTCGGGGGAGCACGGCGACGGCCGGGCGCGCAGCGAGCTGCTCGGCTACATGTACTCACCCGAGGCCCTCGCCGCCTTCGCCGCGGTGAAGGCCATCTTCGACCCGGGCAACGTGCTCAATCCCGGCGTGCTGGCCGATCCGGCGCCGCTCGACGCCGATCTGCGGGTGCCGATGGCCCGCCCGATCGCCACGGGCCTCGGGTTCGCCTATCCGCACGACGGCGGTGACCTGTCCATCGCGGTGCACCGCTGTACCGGCGTGGGCAAGTGCCGGGCCGACACCACCGCTAGCGGTGGTGTCATGTGCCCGTCCTACCTGGCTACCCGGGACGAGAAGGACTCCACCCGCGGCCGCGCGCGCGTCCTGCAGGAGCTCGCGAACGGCACGCTGGTCAAGGGCTTCGGCTCAGCGGAGGTAGCGCAGGCGCTGGAGCTGTGCTTGTCGTGCAAGGGCTGCTCGTCGGACTGCCCGGCCGGGGTGGACATGGCGACCTACAAGGCCGAGGTGCTGTACCAGCGCTACCGGCGGCGGCTGCGTCCGGCCGCTCACTACGCGCTGGGCTGGCTGCCCCGCTGGGCCGCCCTGGCCTCCCGCGCGCCCGGGCTGGCGAACGCCGCGCTGAGCCACGAGACCCTGGCCGGGCCGGCCAAGCGGCTGGCCGGCGTCGACGCCCGCCGCCCGCTGCCGCGCTTCGCCGCCCGCAGCTTCCGCGACTGGTTCGCCCGCCGTCCCCCGCGCGCGGGGTCCCCGGTCCTGCTGTGGGTCGACACGTTCACCGACCATTTCACGCCCGAGGTCGGCCAGGCCGCGGTCCGCGTGCTGGAGGCCGCCGGGTACTCGGTGGGTATCACCGGCCAGCCCGTGTGCTGCGGGCTGACCTGGATCTCCACCGGCCAGCTGGACGGCGCGCGCCGCCAGCTGCGGCGTAGCCTGCGGGCCCTGGACGGCGCGCTGAAGACGGGTACCCCGATCGTCGGGCTGGAGCCCTCGTGCACTGCCGTGCTGCGCGGCGATCTCACCGAACTGCTGCCCGAAGACCCCCGGGCCCGCCAGGTGCAGGCCGCGACCCGCACGTTCGCCGAGCTGCTGACCGCCACCCCGGGATGGGAACCGCCTGATCTGGGCGGCGTCCGCGCCGTGGCCCAGCCGCACTGCCACCAGCACGCCGTGATGGGCTGGCACGCCGACTCCGCGCTGCTGGCCCGCTCCGGCGCCCGCGTCGACGCGGTCGGCGGCTGCTGCGGACTGGCCGGGAACTTCGGCATGGAACGCGGCCACTACGACGTCTCCCAGGCGGTGGCCGAGACCGCCCTGCTGCCCGCCGTGCGCCAGGCCGCGGACGATGCGGTGGTGCTGGCCGACGGGTTCTCCTGCCGCACCCAGCTCGAGCAGCTCGGCCAGGTCCGCGGCCTGCACCTGGCCCAGCTCCTGGCTAGCCGCCTGCCGGACCGCGGGTAAGCCGGGGCCGCGCACCGGCTAGGGCAGCCCGCCGAGGACGAAGTCGACGATGCGGCCGGCGTAGCAGCCGGGATCGTCGGCCAGCTCGGCCCGCTCCGCGGGCGTGCACAGGATCATCCTGGTCACGATGGCCCCGTACAGGCTGTCCAGCAGCAGGTCGATGGGCGTCCGCTCGGGCAGGCGGCCGTGCAGCAGCGCCCGCTGGAGCAAGGCCCTGGCCCCCTCGACGTGCGGGGTGACGACCTCAGCCGACACCCTCGCGTGCAGCGCCGGGATGACCGTGGCCTCCAGGTGGATGCGCAGGAACGCCCAGCCCTCCGGGCCGGACTGGCTCCTCAGCAGGCTGCTGGCGTACTCGGTGAGATCGGCCCGCAGATCGCCGGAGTCCGGGATGCGTATATCGCTGCTCTGCGCGCCCAGCGCGGCCAGCAGGAGATCTTCCTTCGATTTCCACCGCAGGTAGATGGGGGCCTTTCCGACGCCGGCCAGGCGCGCGATCGCGTCGAAGCTGAAGCCCGACCACCCGGCTTCGGAGTACAGTCCCAGGGCCGCGGCGAAAACCCGGCTCTCGAGCTGCGGGTCCCTGGGCCGCCCGGGACGTCCCGGGGCCTGGGCGACGACCGTCGCGCTCATCGCGGCCTCCCTACCCGCACCCGGCCCGGAGGGGAGCGCGGTTCAGCAACCCGGGCGCCGTCGGCGTTGAAGACGCCCGCGTTCCGTATTATGCGCGCTCCGTCAGCCGCTGGCTACCGCCGGCGCGCTACGCGCTACTGCGCGGCGCGCTTGGGGCGCCGCCCAACGTTCACATGTGCGCCGGAGCGGATTCGCTGGCCTCCCGCGGGGCGGGCCGGGCGGCCTTCGCCAGCCCATCCTCGGCGTGGATCAGGTGACTGTGGCTGAGCACTGAAACCCCGGTCACCAGCAGCGCGAGCCCGGCCGCCTCACCGGCCAGGTCGGCCATCCCGGCCTGCATGCGCTCGCCGAACAGGAACACGCCCAGCAGGCTGGCCGCCAGCGGGTCGATGATGGTGAAACCGGGCTGCGACGCGGCCAGCGGGCCCGCGGCCAGCGCGTGCGAGGCGAGCAGCAGGCTGGCTGCCCCGGCGCCGATCAGCACGTAGACGGACCAGTTGCCGAAGACGGCGCCGGCGCCGCCGCCGAGGTGCGAGCTGAACTCCTTGATCACCGCGGCCTCGAAGCCCCACGCGAGGCCGGCCGCGATCCCGAGTACCGCCGCGCGGCGGGATGCGGGTACCGCCGCGCGGCGGCCCAGCCCGAGAGCCACCGCTAGCGCCAGGAGCACGGCGCCGGCCGACGCCAGGCCGGCCAGCCACCACAGCCCGGCCGGAGCGTGCAGACGGCCGCCGGACGGCGCCGCGGCGAGCAGGAACAAGCCGAGCCCCGCGGACATCGCGCACGCGGCCAGCCAGTCCCGCGGCCTGACCCGCTGCGAGCCGAGCAGCGCCAGGTAGCCGAACACCAGCGGAAGCTCCAGCGCGAGGATGGGCTGGACCAGCGCCAGCGGGCCGAAGCGCAGCGCGGTGACCTGGAACGCGAACCCGGCGATCATGCTGGCGATCCCGGCCAGCCAGACCGGATGGCGGGCCAGCCGGAAGAGCAGTCCCGGGTCGAACCCGTCCGGCTGGGCGCGGCCGACCCCGAGCCGCTGGCACAGCGAGGAGGTGGCGGTGCATCCGCTCGCGGCGAGCGCCAGCGCTATCGCCTTGTACATCGCTCGCCCCGCTTCCCCGCGTCCGCCCCCCTGCCGTCAAGGTAACTCAGATTATTTCAAGACGCATACGGTCTCAATACGACGCGGAGGCCGGCGGTGACCGCACGCACCACGGCCGTTCGGAATGTTCATTTTCAAGCCGAACGACGGTGGCCTTCGTTCAGGGGCCTTCCGCGCGCGGCCCTCTGGCCATGAAACGGAGGGCTAACTACACTTGTCATGGCTGGCCGCCGGCCAGGGAGAGAAGCGAGGTCGCGATGAGCGAGTACGGGCTGCGCCAAGGATCAGCGGAGATCCAGTCCGCGGGGCCGATTACCTTCGGTCCGGCCGGGATCTTGTTCCTGGCTGATAATGCCTCGGCCCGGGTGCTGGCGGTTGACGTCGCCGACCCCGGCCCGGCGTCCGCGGCGGAGCCGTTCGACCTGGCGGACGTGGACGCGCGGATCGGCTCCTATCTCGGCTGCGAGGCGGACGACGTCGACATCCGCGACATGGCGGTACACCCGGTATCCCGCAACGTGTACCTGTCGGTGCAGCGCGGCCGGGGAGAGGGCGGCCAGGCGGTGCTGGTGCGGATCGACGTCCCGGACGGCACGGTGACCGATGTCCCGCTCGGCCAGGTGCCGGTCGCCGAGGCGATGATCGGCGACGCTCCCGCCGAAGACGACGAACGGCAGGACGTCACGCTCGGGCAGGGCGAGGAAGTCACCTTCAGCGGCCGGACGATCCGCATCCTGCGGCGCCCGATCCGGACCTCGACCATCACCGACATGGTCTACGTCGGCGGCGACACCGGCACCTTGCTGGTCGCCGGGCTGTCGAACGAGGAGTTCTCCTCGCGGCTGCGCCAGATCCCGTTCCCGTTCGGCGCGGGCGTCACCGGCAGCAGCCTGGAGATCTTCCACGTGTCGCACGGCAAGTGGGAGACGGCCGCCCCGATCCGCACCTTCGTCGCGTTCGACGGCGGCGCCAGCATCCTGGCCAGCTATACCTGCACCCCGGTCGTGCACTTCTCGCTGGCCGACCTGGTCCCCGGCGCGAAGGTGGTCGGCCGGACCGTCGCCGAGCTCGGCGCGATGAACCAGCCGCTGGATATCGTGTCGTTCACCGAAGACGGTGAGCAGTACCTGCTGGTGTCCAACACCTCGCACGGCCTGATCAAGATCGCCGGCCGTGACATCGCCGGCCAGGAGCCGCTGACCACGCCGAAGGAGCCGGTCGGCGTGCCCCGGGAGACCAAGGACCTGCAGGGCATTTCCCGGCTGGCCAACCTGAACGGCGGTTACGTGCTCGCGCTGCAGGCCGACGAGGACGGCCGGCGTCACCTGCGCTCGCTGAAGACCGCCTCGCTGTAGCGGACCCGTTTAGTGGGCAGCGCTCTGGCGGGCAGCGCCTAGTGGCCAGCGTTCTGGCGGGCAGCGTTCTGGCGGGCAGCGCCTAATGGGCAGCGCCGCAGCGGGGCGCCCGGCCGCAGTCGGCGCCGCGTGGTCGGTCTGCGGCGGCGCCGACTGCATCCGGCTGCGCAACCTGGCTCCCGGCGCGGACGTCCAGGTCCGTCCCGCCGTGGCCGCGGCGGGCGGCCCGTTCGCGGACGGCCAGGTCCCCTCGCGCCCGGACGCGCTCAGTGAACGGTTCCCCGCCATGGCCGGGCGGCTCGTCCGGGACGGCGACGACGTGTGCTTCGTGCCGCGCTTCCCCTTCGTGGACGGCACCAGTTACGCCGTCGCCGTGGCCGGCGTGACCGTCGCCATCCTGACCCGTCCTCGGCCGGAGCAGCCGGCCGTCACCGAGGTCCTGGCCATCTACCCGACCGCGGCCGAGGTCCCGCGCAACCTGCTCCGGTTCTACATCTGGTTCTCGGCGCCGATGAGCGAGGGTTACGCGGCCCAGCACGTCCGCCTCCTCGAGCCGGCCGGGGATGATCCCCCGGCCGGGGCGACGCTGACCGGGGCGATGCCGGCCGGGGCGGTGCTGACCGGGGCGCTGCTGCCCGGCAGTGAGCTGTGGAGCGGCGACCGCCGCCGCCTGACCGTCCTGCTCGACCCGGCCCGCATCAAGCGCGGCCTGGCCCCCCACCGCGAGGCTGGCTACCCCCTGCGCCGCGGCGAGCCGTTCCGGCTGGTGGTCGGGGCCGGGTTCCGCGATGCGGCCGGCCGCCCGCTGCGCGGCACGGCCGAGCGCCGGTATGCGGTGGGCCCGGACGAGCGGGGGCGGGTCGACCCCGGAGCGTGGGCCGTCTCCGCCCCGCCGGCGGGCGCCCGCGAACCGCTGGCGGTCACGTTCGACCGGCCGCTCGACCATGGCCTGCTCGGCCGCTGCCTGCACGTCACGGGCCCGGACGGGCAGCCGGTAGCCGGCCTGCCCGAGCCCGGCCCGGAAGAACGATCGTGGCGGCTGACCCCCCGCCGGCCGTGGGCACCCGGTCCTTACCAGCTCGTCGTCGATCCCGTCCTGGAGGACCTGGCGGGCAACTCGGTCAGCCGGGTGTTCGACCGTGATCTGGCCCGTGCGCAAGACGATCCCCGGCTGGACCGGCCGGCCGCCGTGACCTTCCGCTCATGCTGATTACGCGGGCGGGCCGCTCATGCCGGTCCCGCGGGCGGGCCGCTCATGCTGGTCCCGCGGGCTGGCCGCGGCCGCCGGCGATGTGATCAGCGGACGATCCGCAGGGCGAGCTCCGGGGCACAGCCACGCCGTACCAGCGCGGCGATCTGGTGCCAGTCGACGGCGTCCGCAGCGTCCTCGGCCAGCGGCCGGGGGATGCCTAGCCGCGTGAGCTGAATCGCGCGCCATTCGTGTACGACGCTCGCCTCATCGTCGATGGCCTCGTGGTTGGCTACCGTCCGCGTTGGCTCCATCGTCCGTCCCTCCGGCCCGGCCGCCACGGCTACCGTGGTTGCGGCCGCCTTGTGAGGGCGTGCCGCGCGGGAGCTGCGCTGACGGCCCAGCAGACCTGCAGGCGCCCGTCTCTCCTGCCCGATCAGCTCTCATTACTTTTCTAGAAAGACGCTATCCAGAAACTAGCTCGCCTGCAAAATCCTTCTGAGTGGGCCTTTCCCGTATAGTGTAACGATGACCACGCCAGCCTCTGGCTTCCCGTGGCCCGGGCCGGAGCCGGGTGATCCGGGCCAGCCCCCCTCTCCTGGCGAGCTGCTCGACGCATGGGCGTGCGTCGTCCGCGGCTACACGCACGTGATGCAGGTGGTGACCGAGCGGGTCGAGCGCGAGACCAGGCTGGCCGCCCCCTCCTTTTTCGTCCTGGCCTGGCTGCTGCGCAGCGGCGACCAGGCGGTACCGCTGAGCATGCTGGCCCGCCAGGTCGCGTTCTCCAGCGGCGGCTTCACCAAGATGGCCGACCGCCTGGAGCAGGCCGGGCTGATCGAGCGGCAGCCCTGCCCGGACGACCGGCGGGTGACCAACGCGGTCCTGACCCCGGCCGGCCGCGCGCACGCCGAGCGGGCGGTCGCGATCTACTGCGCCGGACTGCGGGACCTCGTCCTCCGGCACCTCGGCCCGGACGGCCTGCGCACCATGGCGGGCCAGATGAGCCTGCTCAGCGGGGACCCGGCGCCAGCCGGATGGCCCGCGGATCAGGGCGCGGAGGACTCTGGCCCGGCCAGGTCAGCGGGCTCCGGCCCGGCTCGGTTAGCAGGCTCCGGCCCGGCTGGGTTAGCAGGCCGGCCCGGCTGGGTTGCAGGCCGCTGAGCCGGTTCCAGGCGGCGGCCACGTCGGCGGCCGTGGGCGGGTCGTTGCCCTGCCGCTCGCAGTTCACGGACGCCACCAGGATGGCCTCGTCCAGGGCGCCGGACAGCTCGTCCGCCGCGCACCGGGCCAGCTCGGCGGGTGTGTGCCGGTCCCGCCTGATCAGGGCGCCGATCAGCCCGGCGGTGAACGAGTCCCCCGCGCCCACGGTGTCCGCCACGGTCACCTCGAGGGCAGGCCGGCGGACCGACCAGCCCTGGGCGGTGAACGCCTCGGCGCCGTCGGACGAGCTGGTGATGACGACCGCGCTCGCGCCGAGCCGCAGCCAATCCCGCGCCACCTGGCCGGGCGGCTGGCCCGGGTAGAGCCACGCGACGTCATCGGTGCTCGCTTTGACCAGGTGAGCCAGCCCGATGGCCCGCTCCACCACACGCCGGCCGTGGCGGTGGTCAGCCAGCAGTCCGGGCCGGACGTTCGGGTCGTAGCTGACGAGCACGTCGCCGCGGTCGCGCAGCCGCCGGGCGAGGCCGAGGACCTGGTCGTCTCCCGGTGGCGTCCACGACGCGAGCGACCCGAAGTGCAGCACCGCGGTCCCGTCCGGCGCGCGGGCCGTCTCCTCGGCCGTCCACTGCCAGTCCGCGGTGCCGTCGAGGTAGAAGTCGTAGCTGGCCCGGGCCGCGGCGTCCAGGGACACCACGGCCAGCGTGGCCTGCTGCGCGGCGCGCGGCGCGGCGCCCAGGTCGATGCCCTCGGCTTGGGCGTGATCGCGCAGGATCCGGCCGAACGCGGTGTCGGCCAGCCGCGCCATCAGCGTCGCGTGGTGGCCGAGCCGGGCCAGGCCGACCGCGACGTTGTACGGGCTCCCGCCGGGGGCGGCCCGGAACGTTCGCGGCCGGCCGTCCGGCAGCAGGTCGATGATCGCCTCGCCGATGACGGTGACGGTCGCGCCCGCGCCGGGCGCTGCCCCCGGGCTGGTCAGGTCCAGATGGCCTGTTCCGTTTCCGCGTCGAAGAACTGCATGCCCAAGGTGCTGACGGCGAACGTGATGCGCTCGCCGACCTTCACCTTGGTGCCCGGGTCGACGCGGGCCACGCCCTCCCCGGACTGCGCCGTGGTGTCCTCATCCTCGTCGGTCGCACCCTCAGCCCGCACCCGGTGGGCGTCGATGGTGAAGTGGATCATGAGCTCGGAGCCCAGCGCCTCGATGAGGTCCACGTTGCCCTGGATGGTCGGCCCGGTGGTGTCGCCGGTGGCGGCGGGCAGGTGCTCGGGCCGCAGCCCCACCACGATCTTCTTGCCCGCGTACTTGGCCAGCCCCGGATGGGCGTCACGGCAGACCGTCGGCAACGGCACTTCCTGCGACCCAAGCCTTATCCCGTCCGCGCCTTCGGTCATCGTCGCCTCGTACAGGTTCATGGAGGGCGAGCCGATAAACGCGGCCACGAACAGGTTGTTCGGATGGTCATACAGGTACTGCGGGTTGTCGACCTGCTGCAGGTGCCCGGACCGCATGACCGCGACCCGGTCGCCCATGGTCATCGCCTCGACCTGGTCGTGGGTCACGTACAGGGTGGCCACGGCGATCCGCCGCTGGATCCGCTGCACCTCGGCGCGCATCTGCACCCGCAGCTTGGCGTCCAGGTTGCTCAGCGGCTCGTCCATCAGGAACACCGAAGGCTCGCGCACGATCGCGCGGCCCATCGCCACCCGCTGCCGCTGGCCGCCGGACAGCTGGCCGGGCTTGCGGTCGAGCCACTCGGTCAGCCCCAGGATCTCGCCCGTCTCCTTCACCTTGGCCGCGATCTCGGGCTTCGGCATCTTGCGCAGCTTGAGCGCGAAGCCGATGTTCTCGGCCACGGTCATGTGCGGGTACAGCGCGTAGTTCTGGAACACCATCGCGATGTCGCGTTCTTTGGGCGTCTCGTTGTTGACGACCTTCCCGCCGATGCTCAGGGTGCCGCTGGTGATGTCCTCCAGGCCGGCCACCATCCGCAGCGCGGTGGTCTTGCCGCAGCCGGACGGGCCCACCAGCACCATGAACTCGCCTTCGCCCACGTCGAGCGAGAGGTCCTTGACCGCGTGGAAGCCGTTCTCGTAGACCTTGTTCACTTTGTCCATGTCGACGGTGGCCATCATGCCTCCTTACCCGGGGTAGCGCACGTTTCGCAGTTGCCATGCTCGCCGGTCGCGCCGCCCGGCTGCCGCGGTCTCATCATCGGGCTCATCCCTTCACCGCGCCCGAGGTCAGTCCGGAAATGACGAACCTGCGGAAGATGAACACCAGGATGCCGATCGGGATCACCGCCACTACGCTGGCGGCGAAGATCGTCCCGTACGGGACGTACTGCGAGCTGCCGAACGTCGCGATGCCGACCGGGATGGTCTTGTAGTTGTTGGCGACGTTGAAGGTGAGCGCCATCAGGAACTCGGTCCAGCACGCGGTGAAGGTGAAGATCGCGGCCGTGAACACGCCCGGCAGGGCCATCGGCAGGATGATTGTCCACACCGTCCGTATTGGCCCGGCGCCGTCAATCCGCGCGGTCTCTTCCATTTCCTTGGGGATGCCGAGCATGTAGTTGCGCATGATCCAGATGGCGAACGGCAGGAAGAACGCCATGTACGGGATGATCAGCGCCTGGTAGGTGTCCAGCCAGCCGAGGTCCTTCAGCAGCGTGTACAGCGGAGCGATCACCGCGATCTCCGGGAACAGCGAGATCATCAGCAGCGTCACCATGAGGGTGAACTTGCCCCGCATCGGCAGCCTGCCGAGCGCGTAGCCGGCCATCGTCGCGAGGATCAGCACCAGCGCCGTGGCGACCAGCGTCACGATCAGCGAGTTACGGAAGTAGATGCCGAAGTCGTACTGCTTGAAGGCCTGGGCGTAGTTGGCGCCGCTCCACGGGTTCGGCCAGTACTGCGGCGGGCTGGCCCCCAGGGCGGCCGGGGTCTTGAAGCTGGAGACGACCAGCCAGTACAGCGGCAGCCCGATGAACAGCACCACCAGCAACGCTGCCAGGTTGACGCCGTTGATGACCCGGCGCCAGCCGTGCTTCTGCCTGTTCATCAGCTTCCTTCCCTTCCGACCTGGACCTTGAAGGCCCGCAGCGAGATCAGGCAGCCGAGCAGCACCAGCAGCGCGGTGGTCGTGGCCACCGCCGCGCCGGTCCCGAAGTCCAGGTTCTGGAATATCGCCTTGTAGCCCAGGATGGCCAGCGAGGTGGTCGCCGTGCCGGGCCCACCGTTGGTCATCACGTACGGCAGGTCGAACAGCCCGAACGCCTGCAGCACCCGGAACAGCACCGCTATGGCCAGGGTCGGCCGCAGCAGCGGGACGGTGATCCGCCAGAACGTGGACCAGCCCGACGACCCGTCGACCTCGGCCGCCTCGTAGATGTCGCCGGGCAGCATGACCAGGCCGGCCAGCACGATGATGGCCACGAACGGGGTGGTCTTCCAGATGTCCGCGACCATCAGCCCGATGATGGCGGGAATGTTCGTGCCGAGGATGTTCGGCTGGCCGAGCCCGACAGCGCCGAGGACGGCATCGGCGACGCCGTAGACCCCGTTGTAGATGTACAGCCACAGCTCGGCGTTGATCACCGTGATCATCGACCAGGGGAGCAGCAGCAGGGCCATCATCGCCCCGCGCCCCGCGGTCAGCCGCTGGAGCACCAGCGCGAACATGGTGCCGATGATCAGTTCCACCAGCACCGTGATGAACGTATAGACGATGGTGAAGCCGAGCGCGTAGTGCCACGTCGCGTTCTTGAGCACCAGCGAGTAGTTGCTCAAGGTGAAGCCGTTCAGGCTGATGCCGTTGCCCGAGACCGTCACGTTCGACAGGCTCATGATCACCGAGTAGACGATCGGGAAGATGGTGACGGCCGCCACGACGATCAGGGCGGGAGCGGAGAAGGCCCAGCCCAGCCGGGCCATCCGTCTGCGGTTGACGTCCGGGCGGCCGGTCAGGGGCGCGGGCGCCTGAGCTTGGTCGGCGGTATCTGAGATGGTGGTCATTGATCACCCCTTAGTGCCTGGTGGGAGGTCACCTAGGCCGGCTCATGTGATGTTCGTAACACGGAAGGCCGCCCAGGGCCAGCAGGCGTGACGTGAAACCTGCTGGCCCTGGGCATCGGCGATCCGGTTACAGGCCGCCGGCGGAGCTAGACAGGGCCGTGTTGGCGGCTGATTGGGCCGCTGACATGGCCGCCGACGGTGAGGTCGAGCCGGCCAGCGCTGAGTTCACGTTGGTGTAGATCGCGGTGCTCAGCTGCGGGTAGTTGGGCGTGCCCGCGGGCCGCGGGACCAGCTTGACCTTCGCCGCGGTGGCCAGCACCGGGCTCTTGGCCAGGATGGTGGGGTTGGTCCGCACCGACTCCACGGTCGGGATCGACGAGGACACCACGGCGAGGTCCGTCTGGGCCTGGGTGGAGGCCAGCCACTTGATGAAGGTCAGGTCTGCCGCGATGTTCTTGCTGTGCGGGTTGATGTAGGAGTTCCAGCCGCCGATGTTGGAGTACCCGGGGGCGGGCATGCCCTGGAACGTCGGCAGCGGCGCCACACCGACCTTGCCGACGGTGGGCGTGCCGGGCACCTGGGAGTCGGCGTAGGCGTAGTCCCAGTTCCGCAGGAACGCGGCGTTCCCGGCCGCGAAGGTGGACATCGCCTGCGCCTCCTGGAATGTGGTCACCGACGCCGGGCTGACCCCGCTGGTGACCAGCGAGCGCATGAACGTGACCGCCTTGACCGAAGCCGGCGAGTCCAGGCTGGCCTGGGTGTAGGTGCTGTTCGTCGCCACGCCGCCCGCGCTGGTCAGGAACTCCATGTAGTTACACGTCAGGCCCTCGTATGAGGCGCCCTGGAAGACATAGCCGTACTTGACCAGCCCGGCCTTCTGCAGCGTCTCGGACTCGGACAGCAGCTGCTCCCAGGTCGTGGGCACCGGCAGGTTCTCCTTGGTCAGCAGATCCTTGCGGTAGTACAAGAAGCCGTTGTCCTCGAACATCGGCGACCCGTAGACCTTGCCGTTGTAGGTGGCGCCCTGGACCAGACCGGGTGCGAACTGCGCAAAGTAGCTGGACGGCAGGTAGTCCGACAGCGGCACCGCCAGCTGGTGCGCGCCGAACTGCGCGGGCCAGATCACGTCGCCCATGAATACGTCCGGGGTGGCCGAGCCGCCCGAGATGTCGGTAGCCAGCGTCGCCCGGTTGGTGTCGGTGTTCGTCGGCGCCGACGTCAGCGTGACCTTGATGCCCGGGTACGCCTTCTCGAAGTCGCTGATCAGCACCTGGCGGACGTCCTTGCCGCTGGTGTTGATCGGGCTGGCCCACCAGTTGATGGTGCCTGACGTGGCGTTGCCTGGTGCCGTCGACGTGCCGCTGGCCGGCGTGCTGCTGCTGCTGCTGGCGCTGGTGCCGCTGCTGCTGCTACTGCTGCTGCAGCCGGCTGCGGCGAGCGCCGCGGCCGCGACCAGCGCGGCCACCTGCCAGGTCCTGGTAGAGCGTCTTGCTGCGAATCTGCGCGACCTTGCGCGTGCCATGTATCCTCCCACTAGGAGTAGTCGATCGATAACTCTATGTAATACTGCTCGCGGCTCAACCACCGCGGTCTTGTTTGCGTGCCAGGCTGGCCGGCCCCCGTGCGGCCAGCCCAAGCTGTGCCAGGCTCCTGCCGTGCCATGTCCTCGCGGCGCCAGCCATCGGATCAGCCGTCGCGGATGATCTGGGTCAGCTGACCGGCCATGTCCGCCAGGGCCTGCTGTGGCTGCTTCTGGCGGGTCAGGGCCTCGTACACCGCGCTGGAGATGGCCAGGCTGGCCTGGTCGTAGTTGGTGATCGCCGGGCGCGGCTGGGCCGAGTTGATGGCCTGTTCGAGCACGGGGAGATAGGGATAGCGCGGCCACAGGCTCTTGTCGGTATAGAGCTGGGTCCAGACCGGCGGGAACGACCCCTGCTCCAGCATCTGCAGCTCGTTGGCCTCATCGGTCATGTACTTGATGAAGTTCAGCGCCGTCTGCTGGTGCTGGGAGAACGCGCTGATCGCGAGGTTGGCTCCGCCGAGCGAGCTGGAACCCGTGCCGTCCGGGCCCGGCAGCGGCGCGATCCCGACCTTCCCGTACACCTTGTTCTGCGGGCCGGGTCGGACAGTGCCGCGGAGACGTCGGGCCAGTTGTCGAGGAACATGAACTTGCCGGACTCGAACGCGGCCTGCGAAGACTCCTCTTCGTAGGTGAGCGCGACCTTGGGGATCCACCCTTGCTCGAACCCATTCACCAGGAAGTCCAGCCCGGTGAGCGCCTGGGGCGAGTCCACCGTGACCTTGGTGCCTTCCGGGGAGAGGATCGACCCTCCGGCCGACTGCACGGCTGCGGCGAAGTTGACCGTGAGTCCCTCGTACGGGGCGAATGTGCCGGCGTACCCGTACAGCCCGTACCTCGGGGCCACGGTCTCGGCGAGCTGCTGCAGCTGAGCCCAGGTCCTGGGCGGCTGCTGGCCCGCCTTGGCCAGGATGTCCTTGCGGTAGTAGAGGAGATCGGCGTTGCTGTAGTCGGGCACGGCGTACAGCCGGCCCTCGTACATGGCGGTGGCGACGGCGGGCTTGAGGAACTTGCCCAGCGGGAATTGGTTATCTGGCAGGGGGATGATCCAGCCGTTCGACGCGAATTCCGCGGTCCAGATGACGTCCATGTCGATGACGTCGTACTCGTCGCTCTTGGCCTGCAGGTTCGCGACGAGCTGGGCCAGTTGGTCGTTGGACGCCTCGGGGAGCAGGAGCAGGGTGACCTTCTGGCCCGGGTAGAGCTTGTTCCACCCAGTGATCACGCCCTGCAGCCAGCTCGCGTTGTCCTTGCCGATGGCCAGGGTGATCGGGCCGACCCCGTTGGTCGACGGAGCCTTCTGGCCCAGCGAGGCCCCGCCCGCCGCGCACCCCGTGGTCAGCATGAGCCCTGCTGCGACCACTGCGATCCCGCGCAGCGTACGCCTCATGCAGGCCTCCTAGAGAACCCCACAACCATGTAGAATTCGTACATGCATGTTATGCACGCCTGTTAATTACATGTCAACCGCCTGAGATAACGACTCCGACATGATTCCTGAGCCCGCAGTGGCCCCGTCAGCAGGTTGCCTGGCGACGGCAGCCAGCTCGGAAGGCCGCGGTGCAGGCGGTCCGCTTACTTACCTGAAATCACAGCGATAAACCCCTGAAACACGGGCCGTGCAGGCCCATGGAGGTGACGGGACCGTGCGGCAGCCTCTGCTAGCACTTCTCGCTAAGGAGCCGGCTCACGGCTACGAGCTGAAACTGGCGCTGGAACAGACCTTCGGGCAGGCGTATCCGTCACCGAACATCGGCCAGATCTACGTCACCCTCAAACGCCTCGAGCAGGACGGCCTGGTCCGCAGCGAGGACGTCGAGCAGGCCACCCGGCCCAACAAGCGCGTCTACGAGCTGACCGCCGCGGGCCGCGAGGTGCTGCGCGCCTGGGTCGAGGAGCCGAGCGACGGCCCCCGGGTCCGCGATGAGTTCTTCATCAAGCTGATCCTGGCGCCGATGGCGGGGCTGGCCGACCGAATGGAGCTCATGAACTCCCAACGCCGGCATTATCTGGGCATAATGCGTAACCTGACCGAACTGCAGGCCGAGACCCACCCGGCCGATACCACCGCCCGGCTCCTGATCGAGGGCGCCGTCCTGCACCTGCAGGCGGATCTCGACTGGCTCGAACGATGCCAGGAGGAACTTGTGTGAGCAGGATCCGTTCGGGGGGGCGACCCTCCTGGACCCCCCGGGTCTCGCGGGGTCCCGTCCCTCCAGATCACCCCGGCACCCCTGGGCCACCGAACGTCCCGTTCCTGCTGCGGACGTCCAGGCTGGTGAAGGTCTACCGGGCCGACGGGGTCACCGTGGAGGCGATCCGGGGGGTGGACATCGAGCTCGCCGCCGGCGAGTTCGTGGCCGTCATGGGACCATCGGGCTCGGGTAAATCCACCCTGCTGCACCTCCTCGGGGGGCTCGAGCCCGCCACCAGCGGCGAGATCTGGCTCCTGGGGGAGCGGGTGGACCGGCTGTCCACGGCGGCCTGGGCCGTCCTGCGTCGGCGCCATGTGGGGTTCGTGTTCCAGTTCTTCAACCTGCTGTCCAGCATGACCGTGGCTGACAACGTGGAACTGCCCGCGCTGCTGGCCGGCGCGACCCCGCGGCAGGCCAGGAAGCGCCGGGAGGAACTGCTGGCCGAGCTCGGCATCGGCGACAAGGCAGCCGCGGCCCCGGCCCGGCTGTCCGGCGGGGAGCAGCAGCGCGTGGCGCTGGCTCGGGCCCTGGCCAACGAACCGAGCCTGCTGCTGGCCGACGAGCCGACCGGCAGCCTGGACAGCTCCAACACCCGCGACGTCCTGCGCCTGCTCCGCCGCGCGCACGCGGGCGGGCAGGCCATCTTGATGGTGACCCACGACGCCCGGGCGGCCAGCCTGGCCGACCGGGTGATCAACCTGTTTGACGGGATGGTGGCCGACGATGCCCGGATGGCGCCGGTCCAGCGCCGGGTGAACGGCGTCGGCGACGTCGTGGAGCTGAGAGGGTAAGGTCCGGGCCGATGCGGGGCACGCTGCGGTGGGCACGCGCCGACCTGCGCGCCCGCCGTGGCCAGGCCCTGCTCACCGTGGGCGTCGTCGCCGGCGTGGTGGCCGCGCTGTTCTTCGCCGTGGTGCTCCTGCAGGGTGCCGTCAACCCCTGGCAGCGGCTGTTCGACCGGACCCGCGGCGCGGACGTGCTGGTCTACTTCGCCGGCGGGACCAACACCGGCGACCTTTACCTGATGTCGGGAGTCCAGGCGATCGCGCGGCCTTACCAGACGGCCTCGGCCACGCTGGAGCAGGGCCCGGTGCGCTCGCCGGTGGAACTGCGGGCCATGACCCCGGTCCTGCCCGCCATCTCCGCGCCGCTCGTGGTGGCAGGCAGCTGGCTGCGGCCCTCGGCCCCGGACGGCGCCGTCCTCGAGGCGTCGTTCGCCGCCGCGGTGCACGTCGGGGTGGGCGACATGATCACCGTGGACGGCATCGACGGCACCGAGGCGCAGATCCGGGTGATCGGCATCGCGGACACCGCCGACCAGGGCTTCTACCCGCAGTGGACGCCGGGCCTGATCTGGGTCCAGCAGCCGCTGCTCGACCAGGTCGAACCGAACCCCAGCGAGCGGGAGGAGGTCGTCGGCCTGCGGCTGCAGGACAACTCCGCCGTAGCCACCGGTCAGGTCGTGCAGGCCATCTGGAACTTCTACAACGGCCCGGACCAGAACTCGGCGTCGGCCGTCGAGCGCTACTCAACCTGGCAGCAGGTCAAGCAGTCGATGGCGAGCAACGACCGGCTGCTGGGGCTGCTCCTCGCCCTGTTCGGCATCATCGCCCTGGTGGCCGCCCCGTGCGCCATAGCCAACGTCACCGCGGCGCGGGTCCTGCTGCAGCGCCAGGACATCGCCATGCTGAAGGCCCTCGGGTTCACCCCGGGGCAGGTGGTGCGGATGCTGCTGGCCGAGCAGACCTTGCTCGGCGCGGCCGGGGCCGGGCTCGGGCTGGTCGTGGCCCGGGTAGCGACCTTGCCCGAGTTCGTCCGGCAGCCTGACGGCACGCCGGTGAGCCTCGGGCCGCTGTCCGGCTCGTGGATGGTCCTGATCGCCGTCGGCACCGTGCTCACCGTCGCGGTCGCCACCGTCATCCCGGCCTGGCGGGCGGGCCAGACCTCACCGGTGGCCGCGCTCCAGCCGAGCCCGCCACGCGGCCACCTGTCCCGGCTGGCCCGGCTGGGCCTGGTCGTCCACCTGCCGGTCGCCCTGGTCCTCGGGGCCAGGGACTCCCTGACCCGGCGGCTGCCCGCCGTGGCGACCGTGTTCGGGCTCGCCATTCCCATGGCGATGATCACCATCGCCCTGACGTGCTGGTCCACCATTGACGGGTTCTCCGGTGACCCGGGGTCGATCGGCCTCGCCGCCGCGGTCAGGGTCAGCCAGGGCGGCCTGGACGCCGGGCAGGCGGCCACCCTCATCTCCCGCGACGGCCAGGTCCTGGCGTGGTATCCGGGAGCCGAGTTCGACACCCTGCTGCCCGGCGACAACGGGACCTTCACCGCGCGGGCCATGGGCACCTCCGCCCGGCCTTACCCCTTCCAGCCCGCGGCGGGCCGGCTGTACCACGCGGCCAACGAGGCCGTGGCCGGCCAGGGCTTCCTCAACCTGATGCACATCCAGGTCGGGGCGTGGATCTCGCCCACGATCGACGGCGTGCCGGTGATCTTGCACATCGTCGGCCGGACCATCGAGCCGGATAACAACGGAGACGTCCTGGACTTCGGGCTGAATGCGCTGCCCGCGGCGCAGGCGGCCGCGCCGCCGTTCTACAGCCTGGTCCTCAAGCCCGGGATCTCCGCCGACGCGGCCCGGGCGTACCTGCTCCAGGCCTCGCACGACCGGCTCGACGTCCAGGTGGTGGCCAATCCCGCCAGCCAGCTCGCGATCATGCAGGTGGTGATCGTCGTCTCGGTTGTCATCCTGGCCGTCATCGCGCTGGCCAATCTGCTGACCGCGACGGTGATCGGGCTGCGCGACCACCTGCATGAGGTGGGCGTGCTCCAGGCCATGGGGCTGACGCCGCGCCAGGTCATCGCCACTCTGGTGGTCAACGCGACCATCCTCACCACGATCGGCGTGACGGCCGGGACGATGGCGGGCCTGGTCATCGCGCCTCGCCTGATCAACATGCAGGGCCGCACCAGCGGCATGGGCGCGGGGATCGCCTCGGGGCTGTCGGCCGCGGCGATCGCCGAGATCGTGGCCATCGCGCTGGCCATCGCCGCGGCCGCCGCGCTGTTCCTGGCCAGCCGCACCGTACGGAACCCGGATTCTGCCTACTGGCGCAGCCCGGTCCGGCCGCAACGCAAGTCCCCGGCGTCGGCGGGCCGGGCCGGGCCGTGATCCGCCGGATGGCGGAAATTCCCGCCGGGCTGACGGAATGCCGACTACTCCGCGCACCTGGTTGCGGGTAGCGTTCGGGTATGACGACATCCAGCCCTCCGTTCGGTGCTGGCCAGGCGGGAACCTCCCGGGCCCCCCTGTTCGGGCAGATGGTAACGGCGATGATCACTCCGATGACCCCGGACGGGGCCGTCGACTACGACGGGGCGGCCCGCCTCGCGGAGTACCTGGTCACCAACATGCGCAACGACGGGCTCGTGGTGAACGGGACCACCGGGGAAGCGCCGACCACCACCGACGCCGAGAAGGACCGCCTGCTCCACGCGGTGCTCGAGGCGGTGGGCACCCGGGCCAAGGTGGTCGCGGGGGTCGGCACCAACGTCACCGCGCACACCATCGAGCTGGCCCGCAGCGCCGAACGGGCCGGGGCGCACGGCCTGCTGGTCGTCACCCCCTATTACAACAAGCCGCCGCAGCCTGCCCTGGAGGCGCACTTCACCGCGGTCGCCGACGCGACCGGCCTGCCGATGCTCATCTACGACATCCCCGGCCGGACCGGCGCAGCCGTGGCGACCGACACCTTGGTCCGGCTGGCCGCCCACCCGCGGATCGTCGGCGTCAAGGACGCCAAGGACGACCCTTCCGCCACCTCGCACGTACTGGCCCGCACTGACCTTATTTATTACTGCGGCACCGACATGCTGAACCTGCCCTGGCTCTCCCTCGGCGCGGTCGGCTTCGTCAGCGTGGTCGGTCACGTGGTGGGGGACCGGCTGCACGACATGATCGACGCGTTCGGCGCGGGCGAGGCCGCCCGCGCCCGCCAGATCCACTACGAGCTGATCCCGGTCTACGACGGGTTGTTCCGTAACCAGGGTGCGGTCATGACCAAGGCCGCGCTCGACCTGCTCGGCCTGCCGGGCGGCGCGGTGCGGGCTCCGCTGCTGGCCGCTACCGGCGCTGAGCGTGAGCAGCTGACCCTGGATCTCACCGCGGGCGGCGTGAAGCTGCCGGGGACGGTCTGAGCGCGTGAGCCACCCGCATCCGGAACTCACCCCGCCTCCCGCGCTGCCCCGCGGCGGCCTGCGCATCGTAGCCCTGGGCGGCCTCGGCGAGATCGGCCGGAACATGACCGTCTTCGAGTTCGACGGCCGCCTGCTCATCGTGGACTGCGGTGTCCTGTTCCCCGATCCTGATCAGCCCGGCGTGGACCTGATCCTGCCCGACTTCGCCTACCTCGACGGCCGGCTGGACCAGGTCGAGGCGCTGGTGATCACTCACGCGCACGAGGACCACATCGGCGCGATCCCTTACCTGCTCCGCAAGCGCCGGGACATCCCGCTGGTCGGCTCGCGGCTCACCCTGGCCCTGGTGCAGAGCAAGCTGGCCGAGCACCGCCTGGACCCGGTCCAGATCGAGGTGGCCGAAGGAAACCACGTTACGTTCGGGCCCTTCGACTGCGAGTTCCTCGCCGTCAACCACTCGATCCCGGACGCGCTCGCCGTGTCCATCCGCACCCCGGCCGGCCGGGTCCTGCACACCGGCGACTTCAAGATGGACCAGCTGCCGCTGGACGGCAGGCTCACCGACCTGGCTGGGTTCGCCCGGCTCGGCACCGAGGGCGTCGACCTGCTGATGGCCGACTCGACCAACGCCGAAGTGCCCGGTGTGGTCACCCCCGAGCGTGACATCGCGCCGGTGATGGACGAGATCTTCGCCAGCACCAAGCAGCGCATCATCGTCGCCTGCTTCGCCTCCCACGTGCACCGGGTCCAGCAGGTGCTCGACGCCGCGGTCGACCACCGCCGCAAGGTCGCCTTCGTCGGCCGGTCGATGGTGCGCAACATGGGCGTCGCCCGCGAGCTCGGCTACCTGCGGGTGCCCGGCGGGCTGCTGGTCGACCCGCGCGAGGCCGAGGAGATGCCGCCCGGCGACGTGGTGCTGATCTGCACCGGCTCGCAGGGCGAGCCGATGTCCGCGCTGTCGCGGATGGCCGGCCGGGACCACCCGATCCGGATCGCCGCCGGGGACACCGTCATCCTGGCCTCGTCGCTGATCCCCGGCAACGAGACCGCGGTGTACCGGGTCATCAACGGGCTCACCCGGCTCGGCGCGCGCGTCGTGCACCGCAGCTCCGCCCTGGTGCACGTGTCCGGGCACGCGCCGGCCGGCGAGCTGCTGTACGTGCTGAACCTGGTCCAGCCGCGCAACTTCATGCCAGTGCACGGCGAGTGGCGGCACCTGCGCGCGCATGCCGCCCTGGCCGCGCTGACCGGCGTGCCCGAAGCCAACATCGTGATCGCCGAGGACGGCGTCGTGGTGGACCTGGTTGACGGCCTGGCCGACGTGGTCGGCGCCGTTCCGTGCGGGTACGTCTATGTCGACGGCCTCACGGTCGGCGAGGTCACCGAATCCCAGCTGAAAGACCGGCGCATTCTCGGCGACGAAGGCTTCGTCTCGGTGGTGATCGTCGTCGACACCAGCTCCGGCAAGACGGTGGCCGGCCCGGAGATCCACGCCCGCGGCTCCGGCATCGACGACGCCGCGTTCGCCGAGGTCCTGCCCAAGATCGAGGAGGCGCTGGCCCTGGCCGCCGCCGAGGGCATCAACGACGCCCACCAGATCAGCCAGCTCGCCCGCCGCATCGTCGGCAAGTGGGTCAGCGACAACTACCGCCGCCGCCCCATGATCATCCCCGTGGTCATCCAGGCCTAGCCCCCGCAGGCCCCCCGCTAGAGGCCCCACACCAGGGCCCCTAGGCCCCCACACCACGCCCGTAGGCCCCACCCCAGGGCCGTAGGCCCCCACACCAGGCCCGTAGGCCCCGCAGGCCCCAGCCCGTGGCCCCTCCGGCCAGCCCGCGGCCGACCCTGCGCGCCACCGTCGCACCTCATGTCCCACAGGACCCAGCCTCCCCGTGAGTTCCGGGCCCGCGCCACCACCTCGCCGGCTCGATGGACCATCAAGCCGGCTATTACCGGCCCAATGGTCCATCGAGCCGACGGAAACCGCCGCGCCGCACCGCAGCCAGCCAATCCACCAGCCCGCTGCAGGTCCGTTATGTGCAAATAAGAGAACTAAATGCGCTTTCTCCCCAGCTGTGCTCACGACTCGTTTTGTCGGGCCCGGGCGGCATGATGCCGGCATGGCTCCAACGCGAATCGATCGAGACGCCGTCGGCCGCGTGCTGGAACGGCAGCTCGATGTGATCACCCGTAGCCAGGCACTGGCGGCCGGCCTGACGAGGCACGCGTTGCAGCACCGTCTGCGGCCCGGTGGCCCGTGGCAGAGCCTGATGCCTGCCATATACCTGGCGAAGACCGGGACGCCCACGATCATCCAGCAGCAGATGGCGGCGCTCCTCCACGCGGGAAGCGGCAGCCTCATCACGGGCCCAGCGGCTCTGCAGCAGCACCGGGTCCGGGGGCCAACCGCGGAGCTCATCGATGTCCTCGTCCCGGCGTCGCGGCGACGCCAAGACACCGCCTTCGTCCGCCTACACCGCACGACCCGTATGCCGAAGCAGATCTGGCGCTTCGGCCCGTTGCGATATGCGCTTCCCGCACGGGCCGTCGCCGATTCGGTGCGCGACCTGGCCAGCCTTCGCGATGTGCGGGCCGTCGTCGCTGACGCGGTGCAGCGAGGCGCCTGCACCGGGCCAGACCTGGTTGCGGAGCTGAGCGACGGGCCGACCGTCGGGTCAGCGTTGTTCCGCGAGGCGCTGGCCGAGGTCGCCGATGGGATCCGGTCGGCCGCTGAGGGGGACTTGCTGAAGCTGCTGCGCGGGTCCGGCCTGCCGATGCCGCTGTTCAACGCGTCGCTCTACGACGGGGCCACGTTCATCGCCCGGCCTGACGCGTGGTGGCCGGAGGTCGGCGTCGCGGTCGAGGTCGACTCCCGCGAATGGCACATGTCGCCGGAGGATCACGCCAGGACGCTCGAGCGGCAGCGGCGGATGGCCAAGCACGGAATCATCGTGCTGCCGTTCACTCCTAAGCAGATCCGCGCCCGGCCCGCGGACGTCGTCACGCAGATCCGCGACGCGCTCGCCAGCGCCCGAGGCCGCCCACCGCTGAGCCTGCGGACCGTCCCGCTCGCCGCGTAAGCCTCCAAAACGCCCAGGCCCGCAAACGCCAGGCCCGCAAACGCCGGGCCCGCAAACACCGGGCCCGCAAAACGCCCAGGCCCGCAACGCCAGGCCCGCAAAACACCCAGGCCCGCCAAACGCCCAGGCCCGCAAAACGAGCCGACCAACGAGCCAGCCAACGGCAGGTGTCACGGCCCGGCCTGATAGCGGTGGGGCGGCACCCCGATGGTGGCGGTGAAGTCCCTGGTCAGGTGCGCCTGATCGGCATAACCGAGGTCAGCGGCCAGCGCCGCCCAGTCGACCGGCTCGCCGCTGCCCGCCCGTTCCGAAGCCTCATGCAGCCGGGCCCGGCGCATCACCCACTTGGGCCCCACGCCCACGTAGTCGGCGAACAGACGCTGCAGCCCGCGGACTGACAAGCCGGACACGTCGGCCAGCTGATTCACCCGCCGCAGCGAGGAGTCCGAGGTGATCAGCGCCACCAGCGCAGCGGCCTGCTCGGCCACCGGGTCGCGTTCTGGCAGCATGGCGAAGAGCATGGATTCGGCGTGGGAGGTCATGTCGTCGTCGCGGTCGGCGCACATGACCGCCTGCCTGGTCTTCTCCGCCAGCGGCCCGAACACCCGGGTCGTCGGCACCACCCGATCACTGAGCTGCGAGACCGGAGCCCCCCAGAACGGCCGGAAGCAGCCGGCCCGGAACCGCACGCCCAGGGCCTTGCCCTGCCCGTCGAGCCGTCGCACGAACAGCGAGCGGTCCACGCCGTAGATCCCCGCCCCCGACGCCTCGAAGGCCAGGTTCACGTTCGGATGGGGCAAGATCGTCTGCTCGTGCGGCGGCTGCCCGCGCAGGTCCCAGTGGATGATCCAGAAGAAGTCGACAAACGGTTCGAGCGGCCCCGAAGACCGGACCCTGGCCAGCGTGAACCGCTCCGCCGCAAGGCCCGGCCGCAGCACGCCGCGCCCCATCTCCCCGGCGCTGGCCCCGGTGCCGTCCCCCGCCCCGGCCGCAGCGCCGGACCCGGCCCCAGCGCCGGACCCGGCCAGCGCCGGACCCGGCAGCAACCCCGCCCGCACCACGGGAATCTGGCACGTGACCAGCGTAGCTGTCGCGTTTGTTCAAGGTCCAGAGGGCCGTCGCGGCTAGGGTGAACGGATGAATACGACCAACGAAACCAGCAACGGTCCCGCGCTGATGGCCGCCGCCGCGGCCGAAGCGGCCCGCGTGGTCGCAGGCGCAGCCAGCACGCCGCTGGCGGCCGCCACCCCCTGCAGCGACTGGGACCTGCGGACCCTGCTCAACCACACGATCTTGTGGACTGCGTACTCGGCCGAGCGCCGCGCCCACGGCGAGAGCGTCGCCGAGGACCTGATGAACAAGGACTTCACCGCCGCACCGGACTACGTTGCCGACTACCAGGCCCAGCTGGCCAAGGCCGTACGGGCCTGGTCCGAGCCCGAGGCCTGGGAGCGCGAGCTGAGCGTCATGGGCAACGCCATGAAAGCCTCCGACGTGGGCTTCATGCTCATCATGGAAGCGGTGCTGCACGGCTGGGATACCGCCCGGGCCACCGGCCAGGACTACCACTGCGACGAGCAGTTGGCCCAGGCTGTGCTGACCACCGTCCAGGCCCAGGCCGACATGTTCCGCCAGTACCAGGGCTTCGCCGCGGTCGTGCCCGTCCCCGATGACGCACCCGCCTTCGACCGCGCCCTGGGCCTGTCCGGCCGCGACCCCCAGTGGAAGCCCAGTTAGGACGCGGCCAGCACCCGCACTGGCGCGCCCGCTGCGAACGCCACGATGTCCTCCACCGCCTCGCCGTAGAAGACCCGGTAGGTCTCCTCGGTGACGTAGCCGAGGTGCGGGGTCAGCAGTACGTTCGGCGCGGTCCGCAGCGGCGAGGACAGCGGCAGCGGCTCCTCGTCGAACACGTCCAGGGCCGCGCCGGCGATGGCGCCGGACCGCAGCGCGGCCAGCAGCGCGGCGGTGTCCACCAGCGGGCCGCGCGAGGTGTTCACCAGGTAGGCGGACGGCTTCATCAGGGCCAGCTCGGCCTCGCCGACCAGCCCCACGCTGCGCGGGCTGAGCTTGTAGTGCACGGTCACCACGTCCGAGGAGGCGAACAGATCCTCCTTGCCTACCGGCTTGACCTGCGCCTCCTGCGCGCGATCAGGATCCAGGTTCTGGCTCCAGGCCACCACGTCCATGCCGAACGCCCGGCCGATCTCCGCGACCCTGCGTCCCAGGTTCCCCAGGCCGACGACGCCCAGCCGCTTGCCCTCCAGCCCGGTGCCGACCGTCTGCTGCCAGCCGCCGCCCGCCCCGAGCGCCGCCCCGCCGGCCCGTCCGGCCATCTTCAGCCGCTGGTCTTCCTCGGGAATGTGCCGGAGCAGGGCCAGGATGAGCCCCCAGGTCAGCTCGGCCGTGGGGGAGCCGAGGCCGCCGGTGCCGCACACGGTGACCCCGCGCGCGGCCGCCGCCGCCACGTCGATGGACGCATTGGCCATGCCGGTGGTGACCAGCAGCCGCAGCCGCGGCAGCCGGGCCAGCCGGTCCGCGTCGAACACCGTCCGCTCCCGCATGGCCACGATGACGTCGTACGGCACCAGGGCGCTGACCAGTGCTTCGGTCCGCGCGATGTGCTGGGCGAAGACATCGATCTCGGCCAGCTGCCGTACCGCCGACCAGTCCGCGCTGGCCAGCGCAACCTGCTGATAATCATCGAGGATCGCGACCCGCATGCGCCGACCCTACCGCGCCCGCCCCCCGCAGGTCCCCGGTGCCCCGGGTCCGGCCCGTTCGGCCAGAAAGCCAATTTTCCCGAACGGACCCTGGCGCGTGCTCCCGGTCACCCCTATTACGCTCTCCGCGACACACCCCGGTAGGTGCTTCGTCCCGGCCGGCAAGCTCGCTACGTTTGTAATCATGGCGGCCCGTGTCCGATACGAACCAGCCCAGCAGACCGGCGTCCCGTCGTCCCGGACCGGCGCGGGTCGCCAGGGCACGTCGGCGAACCGGTCCGCCGGTACGCCGCGCCGCCGATCGCAGCCGGGTACCCAGCGGAAACGGCCCGCCCAGCCCCGGAACCAGCGCGGCAGCACCTCCCGTAACCGGCCCCGTCGGCCGGCTCGCAACCTGGCTCGTCCGCATGATCCGGTCGTGGTCCTGATCGGGTGGATCGGCCAGGTGATCTCGGGCGCCTGGATGATGGTCGCCGGCGCCGTCGGGTTCGCCGCCCGCGCGGTCGGCCGCGGCGCGCGCGACCTCGAGCCGCACCACCGCCGGGACGGTCTCGGCCTGCTCACCCTCGGGCTGGCCATCGTGCTCGCGGGCGGCCTGTGGACGCGGATGGACAACGCGGCCGGGCACGCCATCCGCCAGGCCGTCACCGGCGGGTTCGGCTCGCTGGCCTTCCTGGCCCCGGCCCTGATCGCGCTGCTGGCCTGGCGGTTCCTGCGGCACCCGGACCGCAATCAGGCGACCCGGCGGGCGGCCCTCGGCTGGGTGGCGCTGCTGCTCGGCCTGACCGGCCTGCTCGAGATCGCCAAGGGGGCGCCGCGCCCGTCCGCAGGCGCGCCGGTGATCCGCCAGGCGGGCGGGTACATCGGGTACGGCGTCGGCGGCCCGCTGTCCCGCGTGCTGACCCCCTGGGTGACCGGGCTGCTGCTCGCGCTGCTGGCCGTCTTCGGCCTGCTGCTCATCACGGGCACCTCGCTGCACAGGATCCCCGAACGCCTCTCCGGACTGCGCTGGATCTTCGGTCACGAGGTCCCCGGAGCGGCCGACGAGGGTGGCCTGGAGATCGACGAGGACTACGAGGCGGGCACCGGGGTGCGAGGCCGCGGACCGCGCGGCCAGATCGCCAAGAACGTCCGGCTGCGCCCGGCCCTGGAGGGCGGCGAGCGCCTCAAGCCGTACGACACGCCGCTGCTGGGCCCGGGCAAGAAGCGCGCCGAGGGGGCGAAGGCGGTCACCGGCCCCCGTCCGGATGGCGAGGCCGGCCTGATCGAGGCGCTCGGCTTCGGCTCCGCCGAGGACGTCGGCCCCGCCGGTGCCGCCGGGCCAGGCCGGCCCGGCGGCCGAGACCTCCGAGGTCCCGGCCCACGCCAAGCCCGCTGAACCGGCCGGGGCGTCGCCGGACGGCCCGCCCGAGCAGCTCATGCTGACCGGTGCCGCACTCGGCGGCTATACCCTGCCGCCCACGGCGCTGCTGCGGCCCGGGTCGGCGCCCAAGGCGCGGACCCGGGCCAACGACATCGTGGTCGAGGCGCTGACCGAGGTCCTCGAGCAGTTCCAGGTGGACGCCCAGGTCACCGGGTTCAGCCGGGGCCCGACCGTGACCAGGTACGAGATCGAGCTGGGCCCCGCGGTCAAGGTGGAGCGGGTGACCGCGCTGTCCAGGAACATCGCCTACGCGGTCAAGAGCGCGGACGTCCGGATCATCTCCCCGATCCCGGGCAAGTCCGCGATCGGGGTGGAGATCCCCAACGCGGACAAGGAGATCGTCAGCCTGGGCGACGTGCTCAAGTCCCAGGTGGCGATCGCCGACCACCACCCGATGGTGGTCGGCCTGGGCAAGGACGTCGAGGGCCGGGTGCTGGTGGCCAACCTGGCCAAGATGCCGCACATCCTGATCGCCGGCGCTACCGGCTCCGGCAAGTCGGTGTGCCTGAACGGCCTGATCACCTCGATCTTGACCCGGGCCACGCCGGACGAGGTGCGGATGATCCTGGTCGACCCCAAGCGGGTCGAGCTGAGCATCTACGACGGCATCCCGCACCTGATCACGCCGATCATCACCAACCCCAAGAAGGCCGCCGAGGCGCTGGACTGGGTCGTGGGCGAGATGGAGCGGCGGTACGACGACCTGGCCGCCTGCGGGTTCCGGCACGTGGACGACTTCAACAAGGCGGTGCGGGCCGGGCAGCTGACGGCGCCGCCCGGCAGTGAGCGGGTCTACCAGCCCTACCCGTACCTGCTGGTCATCGTCGACGAGCTGTCCGACCTGATGATGGTCGCGCCCCGCGACGTGGAGGACTCGGTGGTCCGGATCACCCAGCTGGCCCGGGCCGCGGGCATCCACCTGGTGCTGGCTACCCAGCGGCCGAGCGTGGACGTGGTGACCGGCCTGATCAAGGCGAACGTCCCGTCCCGGCTGGCCTTCGCCACGTCCTCGCTGGCCGACTCACGGGTCATCTTGGACCAGCCGGGGGCGGAGAAGCTGGTCGGGCAGGGTGACGCGCTGTTCCTGCCCATGGGCGCGTCCAAGCCGATCCGGCTGCAGAACGCGTTCCTGTCGGAGAAAGAGATCCGCGCCATCGTCGCGCACTGCAAGAAGCAGGCCGAGCCCACCTACCGGGAGGACGTCGCCGCCGCGCCGGAGAAGTCCCGGGAGATCGACGCGGACATCGGCGACGATCTGGATCTGCTCATGCAGGCCGCGGAGCTGATCATCACCACCCAGTTCGGGTCGACGTCGATGCTGCAGCGCAAGCTGCGGGTCGGTTTCGCCAAGGCCGGACGGCTGATGGACCTGCTGGAGAGCCGGGGGATCGTCGGGCCGAGCGAGGGCTCCAAGGCTCGTGACGTGCTGGTTCGGCCGGAAGACCTGGACGGCACGCTCACCTCCCTGCGGGGCGGATGACCCGGCGGATTGGCCCTGCTCGCCTCCCGGATCTGGCCGCAACAGCTGTCTACACTTGGTGATGGCCCCGGCCCTCGCCGGGCGGCCCCGTCGTGACCAAAGGGCACCCAAAGGCACGTGGAGGCGGACCATGAGCATCGGTGAGTCACTGGCCGACGCGCGCCATCGCGCTGGTCTCACCGTCAGCCAGATCAGCCAGCAGACCCGGATCAGGGAGTCGATCATCCGGGACATCGAGCAGGGCGATTTCGATACCTGCGGCGGCGACTTCTACGCGCGTGGGCACATCCGCAGCATCGCCGGGGCTGTCGGTGCCGACCCGGTCCCGCTGATCAGCGAGTACGACGCGGATCACGGGCCGGTGAGCCCGCTGCGAGCCTCGGAAGTGTTCGAGCCAACCAGGCCGATCAAGATCCGCGAACGGCATTCGCCCAGCCTGGCCATGATCGTGGTCCTCGTGCTGCTCGCCATCATCGGGTACGCCGCCTACCGGCTGGTGTCCGACCACGACAAGAACGGCCATCCCGCCGCGGCCGCCTCCACCTCCGTCCGGCCCACCGCCAACCCGACGCCGGCGGCCAAGACCTCGACCACGCCCGTGTCCGCGACGCCCGCGGACCTGGTGATCAAGGTCGACGCCACGCAGGAGGACTGCTGGGTCCAGCTCACCCGCAGCAGCGACGGATCGCAAATTTACATGGGGGTCGTCTCGATGGGCACCTCGATGACGTGGACCGAAAATGAGCCGGTGAGCCTACGGCTCGGCAACCCCGGCGGGATCGTCCTGACCGTCAATGGCCAGCAGCGTCAGCTCAGTACCGTCCTGCCGGTGACGCTGAACTTCAGCCCCCCGGGGAATTCCTCGGCCAGCCCCTCGGCCGGCGCGTCCTAGGGCTCCTGGTCCGGCCAGCGCGGAAGCCGGGTCGCATAGGCTCTCGGTGTGTCCTCACCATCCGGATCTCCACGCCCCGGCGGCTCCGGCCCGCAGACCGCCCGGACCGTCAGCCTGATCACGATGGGCTGTGCGCGTAACGAGGTTGATTCCGAGGAGCTAGCGGCCCGCCTGGCCGCATCGGGGTGGGAGCTGAACCCGGCTGGCGAGGCCAGCGTGGTGCTCGTGAACACCTGCGGCTTCATCCAGGCGGCCAAGCAGGAGTCCATCGCCGAGCTGCTGTCCGCGGCCGAGGCCGGCGCCAAGGTCGCCGCGGTCGGCTGCCTGGCCGAGCGCTACGGCGCCGAGCTCGCCGACGAGCTGCCCGAGGCGCAGATCCTCAGCTTCGACGACTACGGTGACATCGGCGCTCGCCTGGACGACGTGCTGAGCGGCCGCCGCCGTCCGGCGCACACCGCGCGGGATCGCCGGACCCTGCTTCCTATCAGCCCCGCCGACCGCCAGCCGCAGCACTCCCAGCCCACCCAGCACTCCCAGCCCACCCAGGCGGCCCCGTGGATCGGGCCCGATCCGGCCAGCGGCGTGTTCCGGCGGCGGCTGTCCAGCGGGGCGGTGGCGCCGCTGAAGATCGCCTCCGGCTGCGACCGGCGCTGCTCGTTCTGCGCCATTCCGTCCTTCCGCGGCGCGTTCGTGTCCCGCCGGCCGACCGAGATCCTGGCCGAGGCCCGCTGGCTGGCCAGCCAGGGCGTCCGCGAGCTGGTGCTGGTGAGCGAGAACTCCACCTCCTACGGCAAAGACCTGGGGAACCTGCGGCTGCTCGAGGATGTGCTGCCGGACCTGGCCGGGATCGAAGGCATCGAGCGGGTCAGGATCAGCTACCTGCAGCCCGCCGAGCTGCGCCCGGGCCTGATCCAGGTCATCGCGTCCACGCCCGGGGTGGCCGACTACTTTGACCTGTCGTTCCAGCACGCGAGCGGGCCGGTGCTGCGGGCCATGCGGCGGTTCGGTGACCGTGAGCGGTTCCTGGCCCTGATCGACCAGATCCGGCAGATCAGCCCGAGCGCCGGCGTCCGGTCCAACTTCATCGTCGGCTTTCCCGGTGAGACCCTGGCCGACCTGGCCGAGCTCGAGTTGTTCCTCGGCCGGGCCGGGCTGGACGCCATCGGGATCTTCGGCTACTCCGATGAGGACGGCACCGAGGCCGCGTCCCGGCCCGGCAAGCTGGACGACGCGGAGATCGCCCGCCGGGTCGAGGAAGTCGCTGACCTGGCCGACGAGCTGATGTCCCAGCGGGCCGCCGACCGGCTGGGGGAGACCCTCGACGTGCTGATCGAGGAACCCGGCGAGCACGACGGGACGTTCACCGGCCGGGCCGCTCACCAGGCACCCGAAGTCGACGGCGTAACCACGGTGCGGTCCGCCGTGCCGCTCGCGCCCGGTGACATGATCCGCGCGGTGGTGACTGGCTCGGACGGCGTGGACCTGATCGCCGAAGCGATCGTGTCCGCCGACGCCAGCTAGCCGGGCCGGCGGTGACCTCCGAACCGGGCCTGTGGAATGTGGCCAACGTGCTCACCGCGGTCCGGATCGCCCTTGTCCCGGTGTTCGTCGCCTTCCTGCTCGCCGGCGGCACGGCCGGGCGGCTGGCCGCGCTCGCCGTGTTCTGCATCGCGTCGCTGACCGACCTGCTCGACGGGCGGGTGGCCCGTCGCCGCGGGCTGGTGACCGACTTCGGCAAGATCGCCGACCCGGTGGCCGACAAGGCGCTGACGGGCGCCGCCCTGATCTGCCTGTCCGCGCTCGGTGAGCTGCCCTGGTGGGTCACCGGGGTGATCATGTTCCGCGAGCTCGGCGTGACCGCGCTGCGGTTCTGGGTGATCCGCCGCGGGGTGATCGCGGCGAGCCGCGGCGGCAAGCTGAAGACCCTTCTGCAGGTCATCGCGATCTGCCTGTACGTGCTGCCGAGCACGCTCAGCCCCCCGGGGATCGTTCGTGTGCTGGTCATGGCCGCGGCAGTTATCGTCACCGTGGTGACCGGCGTCGACTATGTTCTGCAAGCGATGCGGCTGCGCCGTTCCGATTCGGCCGCGGGTGAGTGAGCCGGCCGCCACCGCAAGGTTTGGGAGGGTGATCGTGGTCCTGGGCTCGGGGATGTCGCACACCGGGGAGCAGGCCGCCCGGGCCGCGTCGGCAGGCGAGGATGCCTACGAGCTGGCCGGGCAGATCCTGGCCCGGCTGGCGGCAGGCGGTCACACCGTCGCCGTGGCCGAGTCGCTGACCGGCGGCCTGGTCGCCGCGGCGCTCACCGACATCCCCGGTGCCTCGGCGTCGTTCCGCGGCGGAGTCGTCACCTACGCCACCGAGCTCAAGGCATCCCTGCTCGGCGTGGACCGCGAGATGCTGGCCGAGCATGGCGCGGTCTACGCGCCGGTGGCTGCGGCCATGGCGGAGGGGGTCAGGGCCAGGCTCAGCGCGACCTACGGGGTGGCCACCACCGGGGTGGCGGGCCCGGAGCCGGCGGACGGGCAGCCGGTGGGCACAGCCCATATCGCGGTGAGCGCGGCGGACGACACGGTGGTGCGCACCGTCGTCCTGGAAGGCGACCGGCACGTCATCCGTAGACTGACCGTGGAGCATGCCCTCGGCTTGCTGCTCGGCAGGCTCCGGGAAGATACGGAGTGATTACAGCGTTACGTTGGCAGCGAACACGGGGTGGCTGGATCTCGCAAAGTAACCGTAATGCCAGGTACGGTGTGAGTGTCGGGGGTTCGGCCTTGGAAGGGAGTGCGACAATGGTTCTGCTCCGTCAGCTGCTTGGCGATGTGCTGCGCCGGCTTCGCCTGCGGCAGGGTCGGACGCTGCGTGAGGTATCCGCCTCGGCGCGTGTTTCTCTCGGCTACCTGTCCGAAGTCGAGCGCGGCCAGAAGGAAGCCTCATCAGAGCTGCTCGCCGCGATCTGCGGCGCCTTGGGTACTCCGCTCTCCCAGGTCTTCCGGGAAGTCTCGGACAGTTTCGCCCTCGCTGAGCTTCAGACCGAATCCGGCCTGGGCATGCCGCGGGAGCCGGCTCTGCGGGTGCCGGCCGAGGCGGGCCGTGGCCTGCCGCCTACGCCGGATTTCGTCTCGATCACCATCGATCCGGGCTCCGAAGCGGGCCTGGACTTCGCGGACAACGATTCGGGCTTCGGCACCGCCTCCGGGCACGTACGCGAGGTCACGGATATGGTGCCCGTCTGACCGAGCAGCTACGAACATCGTGGCCGTCAGACTCAACGGCCACGGACATCGTCGCCTGCCTACGCGGGAGAGCCCAAGCGGGAAGATTTCCCTTTTAACCGCGGCGCCTCAGACCCAGGCGCGCGGGTTCTCCGTCAGGTGACGGACCATGTCAGGCAGGTGTCCCGCTACGATATCGGCCAGTGTGACCGTTTCCAGGACAGCGCGTTCGTTGGCGCGCAGCGCGATCCACACCTGCTGAAGTGGTTCGGCCACTCCCGGGTAGGTGATGTTCTCCGGCCGCTCGCCCCGCACGCCCAGCAGCTGGCCGTCGATGACCCGGATGATGTCCGCCAGTGATATCTCGGCCGCCGGCCTGGCCAGCCAGAACCCGCCGTCCGGCCCGCGCTGGCTGCGGATGAGCCCGGCGCGGCGGAGCTGGGTGAGGATCGTCTCCAGGAACTTCCCGGGAATCTGCTGCGCCCGGGCGAGCTGGTCGGCGGTCACGTGGCCTGGGCCTGCCGCCGCGAGCTCGATGGCGGCGCGCAGTGCGTAGTCGGCCCGCGCTGACAGTCGCATGACCGCCATTATGCACGTTCCCCACTGATTTTCTCGCATTGGCATTGCAACTGCGGCCGCGCCGACTCCCCGCTCCCGGCTAGGCTCACTCGGGAGTGCGGTCAACTGACCTAGGGGAATATGCGCACGCCATCCGACGACGAGCCGGGCACGACGCCTCTCGCCACCGCCCGGGCCAGGCCCGGCGAGGGCGGGCCTCAGGCTCGCCCGCTGGGTGCCCTCCGGGACCGTCTGCGCTTCTCGGCCAGGGTCCCCGGGCCCGCCTCCCACGCCAACGCGACCGAGCCCTCCTACCCGGCTAACGCCGCCGCGTCCTCCTACCCGGCTAACGCCGCCGCGTCCTCCTCCCCGGCTAACGCCGCCGCACCCCCCTCTCCGGCCAACGCCGCCGCGTCCGGCGCATCCGCCCTCTCCGCGTCCGGCGCGCCCGCCCGCACCTCGCTGGCCATCGAGCCCCCCAGTAGCGCCGAAGGCATCGACAGCACCGTCGGCAACGGTCACTGGCACCCGCCGGAGACCGCCGGCCCGCCGCAGGCGCCCGGCGCGCCGCAGCGCCGGGCGACACGGCTCAAGCGGCTGCGGCCGAGCCCGCCCTGGGTTCACCGTCTGATCCTGGTGGCCTGGCCTGTCGGCCTGGCCGCCGCGGGCATTGGCCTGTACCTGTGCTATCTGGCCGTGTCCCGGACCCAGGCCGTCGGCTCTGACGGCGCGTCCATCGCGGTGCAGGCCTGGGCCATGCTGCACGGCAACCCGCTGCTGCGCGGCTGGACGGTCACCGACGTGTCGTTCTACACCACCGAGCTGCCCGAGTACATGATCGTGGAAGCGGTCCGCGGGCTGAACGCCGACGTGCTGCACGCCTCGGCCGCGATCACCTACGCGCTGGTGGTGCTGACCGGCGGCCTGCTCGGCCGGGGCCGGGCCACGGGCCGCGAGGGCATCGTGCGCATGTTCATCGCGGCCGGGATCATGGTCGCGCCGCAGCTCGGCCCCGGCGCGTACATCCTGATCTTCCAGCCCGACCACATCGGCACCTCGGTGCCGCTGCTGCTGACCTGGCTGGTCCTGGACCGGGCCCCGCGCAGCTGGTACGTGCCGCCCATCATCGCGCTGATGCTGGCCTGGGCCGCGATCGGCGACCAGCTGGTGCTGCTGGTCGGGGTGGCTCCGCTGGCCGCGGTCTCCGCCGTGCGTGCCTACCAGGTGCTCGTCCAGCGCCGCGCGGGGTGGCGCAGCGGGTGGTTCGACGTGTCCTTGCTGGCCGCGGCGGCCGCGGCGGTGGAGATCTCCCGGATCGTGGTCAAGGAGATCTCCGCGCACGGCGGGTTCACCGTGCAGCCCGTCCCGGGCGGCGTAGCCCAGGTCACCCAGATGTCATCGCACCTGTGGCTGCTCGTGGAGAGCATCTGCGGGCTGTACGGCGCCGACCTGTTCGGCATGTCGTCGATCGGGCTGAACGGCGCCATCGCGCTGCTGCACCTGGTCGGCCTGGCCTTGGCCGGATGGGGCCTGTGGCTGGTCATCCGGCGGTTCTTCAGCTGCGCGGACCTCATCGCCCAGATCCTGGCCGTCGGCATCCTGATCAACCTGGTCGCCTACTTGCTCAGCACGACGCCCCAGACCTACTGGAGCGCGCGCGAGGTGGCCGTGGTGCTGCCGTACGGCGCGGTGCTGGCCGCCCGGATGCTGGGCGGCCGGCTCATGAAGGCCCGGCTGGTGCCGGCCTTGAGCATCGTCCTGGCCTGCTACCTGGCGGCGCTCGGCTACACGGTCGCGCAGCCGAGCGTTCCGGCCGTCAGCCAGGACCTCGCGGACTGGCTGGCCGCCAACCACCTGACCTACGGCCTGAGCAGCTACGGCCTGGGCAACACCACCACGCTGGCCAGCGGCGGGACCGTCAACCTGCGGTCGGTGAGCTGGGAGAACAACGACGCGGCGGGCGGCCCCGAGGAGTGGGACCAGTCCTGGTATGACCCGCGGCTGCATGACGCGAACTTCGTCGTGCTGCTCAACCCCGTGGGCCCGCTGGACCCGATCGCGTACTGGCAGGTAAAGGACACGTTCGGGAAGCCGCAGCACACCTATTACGTCGGCCGGTACATCATCATGACCTACGACACCAACCTGCTCACCGACCTGAGCCCCTCCCTGCCCCCGCCGCCTCCCAGCTAGCCGTGGCGCCCCCGGCCCCCGCCCCGTTCGGCTTCGCCAAGGTCGTGTTCCTCAGTCACGTCCTGGCGGCCGGGGCACCGGTGTTCCCCGGTGATCCGCCGGTCGAGATCCGGCCGGTGGCCACGATCGAGCGGGACGGCTTCTACCTGCAGTCGCTCACGATCGGCGAGCAGTCCGGGACGCACTGGGCGGCGCCCGCGCACTTCAGTCCCGGCCAGGCGGCCGCGGATGAGCTGGATCCCGGCGACTTCATCCGCCCCGCCGTCGTCCTCGACGTCCGGGCCGAGGCGGCCCGGAATGCGGATTTCGCCCTGGACGTCCCCTGGATCAGGCGGTGGGAGACGGCCTTCGGCCAGGTTCCCCCCGACAGCGCGGTCATCATGTGGACCGGCTTCGAAGACCAGTGGCACGACCCGCCGGCCTACCTGAACCGGGACGCCGACGGCGGCCTGCACTACCCGGGCTTCGCCGCCGAGGCGGCCCGCTGGCTCGTCGAGCACCGTTCCGCCGGTGCCCTGGGCACCGACACGCTGGGCATCGACCCGGGCTGCGACACCGGGTACGGCGCCAACCATGCGCTGCTCTCCGGGCACCGCCTGCACCTTGAGAACCTGTGCGGGCTGAGCGAGATGCCGCCGGCCGGGGGCTGGATCATTGTCGGAGGAATCCGGGTCCGGGCGGGCTCGGGTTCCCCGGCGACGGTATTCGGGCTGATCCCATGACCCCCGGCGCCCGCTCCCGTCCCTAGCGGAGGTCGGGCCATTGATCGAGGGTGTAGGCCATGTCCCAGAACATCCCCTCGAGCCGTGAGCTCATCATGAAGATGTCGGCCAGCTGCGCGCGCTGGCCGTCGCTGACCGCGCCCGCCCGCGTCCTGGCGTCGAACGTCTCGCGCATGTTCCGGACCAGATCTGCCTCCTCCTGCCGCAGGTAGAAGGCCACCCAGTCCGCGTACACGGGATGCTGGGCGATCTGCTCCTTCAGGCCCTCGGCGATCTCGATATAGCTCCATGAGCACGGGAGGATCGCGGCCAGGATCTCCAGCGGTCCGCCGGCCGCCGCCGTCGCCAGCAGGAAGCTGGTGTAGGCCACGGTGGCCGGCGCCATGCCCCGTGAGCCGCCCCGGTCCCCGGCGCCTAGGGCGATGACGTGCTCCAGCAGGCGCCGGTTGCTCGGGATCTCGAGCCCGATGATCCCGTCCAGCTGCCTGGTGAAGAACTCCATCTCCGCCTCGGTGGCCGACTTCGCCGCGCCGGCGGCCATGCACCGGGCGAAGGCGGGCAGGTACAGCAGGTCCTGCTCGATGAAGAAGCGGAACCGGTCAAGGGGCAGCGTCCCGCGGGCCAGCTCGGCCAGGAAGGGGTGCGCGTGCAGGCCCGCCCAGACGCGATCGCACTGGGCGCGCAGGCGGGCCGAGAACGGCTGGCCCGTCCCTGCCTCCCGCGAGGTCTCCATGACCGCACCATAGCCTGGCGCTCTCGGCGGCAGGCGGGCCGCTGCCCCTGGTGAGCCGCAGGGCTAGCGGCCGTGCTGCGCCCAGCGCGGGGTCCACGTGCCTGTCTCGCGGTCCCTGGGCCGCCGGGAGCCCAGGTAGGTACGCAGCGCGGCGAGCGCCGGGTGCGGATTGTCGCGGCGCCAGATCAGCGAGTGCGGGTAGACCGGCGTCGGGTCCTGCACGGCGACGCGCCGCAGGTCCCAGCCGGCGGGCCAGACGAGGTGGGTCTGCTCGCCGACCAAGGTGGCCAGGTCCGCGGTGCTGGCGATGGTGTCGAGCAGCGGCTCGCTGCCGAACTCGGGCCCGGTCACGTCGATGGACAGCTCGAACACGGCGGCGAGCTCATCGTAGTAGGCGCCCCACTCGGTCCCGCTGACCAGGCCGGGCATCCAGATCCGGTGCCCGGCGAGCTCGGCGGGCCGGACCGCGGGGGCGGCGGCCAGCTCGTGAGCCGGCCCGGTGAGCAGCTGGATGGGCTCGTCGAGGGCCCGGGTGGCCGCGATGCCGTCGGGGAGCCGCCACGCGGGCATGGTGAGGGCCCGGAACGACGCGTCGACCAGGCCGGAGCCGACCGCGGCAATGGCCGCGTCCGCGTCGAACAGCGCCACGACCTCGAGCTGGATCCCGGGATGCGCGCGGTGGAAGCGGCGCAGCGCGGCCGCCGGGCCGAGCCGGCGGCCGACCGCATCGACGCGCAGCGCGCGCTGGCCGGGACGCACCGAGGCGGCGGCCCGCTGCTCGGCCGCGAGGAGTTCGCGGGCGTGCGGCGCGAAGGCCTGCCCGTCAGTGGTCAGCTGGGCTCCCCGTGCCGTCCGGGTGAACAGCCGCACGCCGAGTTCCCGCTCCAGCCCGGCCACCCGCTTGGAGACGGCCTGCTGAGTGATCGACAGGTCATCGGCCGCTTCGGCGAACCGGCCCGTGTCCGCGACGGCGACGAAAGTGCGCACGGCGTCGAGGTCCATGCCAGCCGACCTTAGCGATACAACCGCCCGTTGTGGCTCGCCGGCGGCGCGGTTGTTTGATCCGCCGGCCCCGCGTCCGCTTTGATCGCGGGTGTGCGGGACAAGATGGCGCGGCGGTCGCTGGGCAGGCAGTTCGGCTGGCTCTGGGCGGCGTACGCGGTCAGCGCGTACGGCTCGGGATTCGGGTTCGGCGCGTTTTCCCTGATCGCGATCCGCGTGCTGCACTGCGGGGCAGGCGAGGTGGCGGCGGTGAGCGCGGCCGGGCTGGCGGCCGGGGCCGCGGTCGCGGTGCCGCTTGGCCCGTGGGTGGAGTTCCGCCGCAAGCGGCCGGTGATGATGGCGATGGACCTGACCCGGTTCGCGGCGCTGATGACCATCCCTGCCGCATACGCGCTCGGCTGGCTCAGCTTCGCTCAGCTGCTGGTGGTCTCGGTCATCGTCGCCGCGGCCAAGATCGCCTTCAACGCGGCCAGCGGCGCATGCCTGAAGGCACTGGTGCCGCCGGAGCACCTGCTCACGGCGAACAGCCGGTTTGAGTCCACCACCTGGACCGCGATCGTGGTCGGTCCGCCGCTCGGCGGAGCCGCGATCGGGATCTTCGGCCCGGTGGTGACCGTGCTGGCCGACGCGGCCAGCTACCTGCTCTCCGCCGCCGGGATCCGCGCCATCGGCGGATCGGAGCCGCGTCCGGACCGGTCCAGCGCCCGGCGCTCGCCCGGCCCAGCGGGACGGGTGGGCGGCCTGCTCGCCGGGTGGCGCTACATCCTGACCAACCCGGGGCTGCGCCCGGTGTTCTTCAATCAGCTCCTGGTCGGCGGCCTGATCATGGCCACCGAGCCGGCTCTCGCCGTCCTCATGCTCGGCCAGCTGCACTTCGCGCCCTGGCAGTACGGCCTCGCGTTCGCCGCGCCCTGCGCCGGCGGCCTGATCGGCGCACGCCTGGCCCGCCCGCTCGTGGCGCGGTTCGGGCGGCACCGGGTCATGCGCGTCGCTGGCACGCTGCGCGCCTGCTGGCCGGTCGGGCTGGCCTTCATGCGCCCGGGCGTGCCCGGGATAGCGCTGGTCATCGCCCTTCAGTTCGGGCTGATCCTCTGCATGGGCGTGTTCAACCCGGTGCTCGCCACCTACCGGCTCGATCAGATCCCCGGCGACCGGGTCGCGCGCGCCCTGTCCGCCTGGTCGGTGAGCAGCAGCGCCACCATCGCCGTCCTGACCGGGCTGTGGGGCCTGCTGGCCACCCTCACCAGCCCCCGTGCTGCGATCGCGACCGCCGGCCTGCTCCTGCTGGCCACCCCGCTCCTGCTGCCCCGCCGCGACCGCACCCCGGAACGCGAGCGGGTACCAGCCGCCGTCGCCGCGTAACCGGCCCTCCGAGTCCTTCACGCCCGCTTCACGGGGATCCGGCATCCTTGAGCGGGTGAATGCCAGTCCCCGCCCGCGCAGTCGCCTCCGCGCCCGCGCAATCCGCGCCCGTGCCCGGCCCGTCGGCCCGGAGTCTTCCCGCGGGCCGTCCGCCCGTGCTGGGCTCGCATCGTGCCCGTGGCGGGCGCGCTGGCCGTCCTGTTCGCCGCCGCGGCGTGCAGCTCATCACCCCCGGCCTCGCGGGCCGCCGCCCCGGTCACTTCGGCTGCCTCCGCGGTCCGGGCCAGCCATGCCGTCGTGGCCATGGCCAGCGCCGCCCCGCAAGACCCCCCGCGTGTCACCGTGTCCCGGATCCAGACCGCGGACGGATCGGCCGTAACCGTGGCCGTCTTTCGCGGCCCGGTCCAGTTCGTGCTGCACAATGGCAGCCAGGATCCCGGGCGCGCGTACGCGGCGCTGGTCCGGGCCGGCCCGGCCGTCACCGGTGCCGAACGCCGCCGCCTGCTTGCCGCCTTCAATGGCGGCTTCCTCATGCGCTCCCGCGCGGGCGGCTACGAGCAGGAAGGCCACGTGTTTGCCCGCCTGCGCCATGGCCTGGCCAGCCTGGTCATCGATCCGTCGGGACAGGCCCGGATCGGGGTGTGGGGCGTGACCGTGCCCGCGCCGGGGGAGGCCGTCTACAGCGTCCGGCAGAACCTGTGGCTCCTGGTGAATCACGGCCTGCCGACCCCGGAGGCGGCCAGGTGGTGGCGGTGGGGCGGGACCATCGGCCACGCCGAGTTCGTCGCCCGCAGCGCCCTGGGCCAGGACGCTTCCGGTGACCTCGTATACGCCGCGAGCATGTCCACCACGCCGGAGGATCTCGCCGTCGCGCTGGCCCGCAGCGGCGCGCGGGTGGCCATGGAACTCGACATCAACCCTGAATGGGTCCAGCTCGCCGTGGCCACCACCCCGGGCGGCCCGCTGCGCGCTCCCATCCCCGGCCAGGTCCGCCCGCCCACTCAGTACCTCACCGGCTGGACCCGTGACTTCATCACCGTCCTAGCCCCTACCTGACCCGCCGCTATTCCCTTTCCTTGATCATGGGCCAAAGCGGCCAATGCGGTCCAAAAGGACCCATGATCAGATCATGGTGTGCCCCGTCGCACCGCCCGCATGGCAGCCCCTCAGCGCAGGTCGCCGCGCTCGCGCAGCGCCCGGATATCTTCGGCCACCCGGAAGGTGACCACGAAAAACTCCAGGATTACCCGGTAAATCGCCAGCACGATGAGTATGAACAGCGGATCCCCGATGACCAGGGTCGCCACGCCGAATGCCACATTCGCCTTGAATACGATGATCGTGAAAACCAGGGCACTTAGCACGGTCCCGATCGTTATCAGCGTATAGAGCACCTTTATGACCTTGGGCGTCACGAACGACGTGAACCCGAAATCGAACAGTGCGCTCAGGAAGCCCTTGCCCCCCGCGGCGTCGCCCGGCCGAGCCGCGCCTATCTCAGCCGAGCTAGCATCCCCGTACGACTCCGCATCCCCGTACGACCGCCCGTCCCCGAACGGATCGGCGTTTCCGAAGCGGCCGGCAGCGCCCGCACCCGGCCTGCCCCCGAACCCGCCCGCCCCTTCCGCGCCGTACGCATCCGTCCTGGGCTGCAGGGCCTCGGTCTTCCCCGCGCCGTACGCATCCGTCCTGGGCCGCAAGGCCTCGGTGTTCCCCGCGCCGTACGCGTCCGTTCTGGGCTGCAGCGGCTCGGTGTTCCCCGCGCCGTACCCATCCGTCCTGGGCTGCGGGGCCTCGGTGTTCCCCGCGCCGTACCCGTCAGCAGGCCCGGAGCCGAAGCCCGCCCGGTGCGAGCCGCCCGAGCCGGCCTCGTAGCCGTCAGCAGGCCTGCCCGCGGAGTGCTGCCCGCGGGCGGCGTGGCTGCCGTAACGCCAGTCGTCCGGCAGGCCATGACGTGACGAACGATCCGGCATCGTGTCTCCCCGGAATTGCCTCGTGGTGACGCGCGAGGACTAGGCGCGCTGCCCTAGATTACTTTCCCGGAAGCTGCGTAATGCGCGCTTTGCAGAAGATGGCAGATAATGGTAATCGATTATGCCAATTGCGCTACGGGGCTTATGGGTGGTTATTTAACGTTGCCGGGCGCCGCTCAGCTGGCCCGAAGGCGCAGGCCGCGGGGCGTGGGACGGAACCCGGCGCCCTCCAGCGCCTGCGCGAGCGGGGAGCCGTGGACGCCGGAGCCCACCGTCAGGCCGTCGGCGCGTTCCACCGTCAGCCGGCCCAGCGCGCCGCCGCGGACCGCGGCGGCCAGGGCCGCCGCGGTCGGGCCGAGCAGTTCCGGGTCATCGGTCCAGGACAGCAGGGTCCGCCCGCCCCGCTCGACGTAGAGCACGAGCGTCCCATCCACGAGGACCACCAGCGCGCCCGCCTTCCGGCCCGGCCGGTGCGAGGATAGTGTCTCGCCGGGCCGGTCCGGCCACGGCAGCGCTGCCCCGTAGGGCTGCGCCGGATCAGCGGCCGCGAGAACCACGGCCCGTTCGGCAGAATTCGACGATCTGGCCGCCGGGTCAGCCAGGGCGCGCATCCGGTCCACCGCCCCGGGCAGGGCGAACTGCGCCGCGCCGAGGCCGTCCACGAAATACCCGCGGCGGCACTGGCCCGCCTCCTCCATGGCCCGCAGCACCGGGTATACCGCGGCGAAACCCCCGCCGATCCGTTCGGCGGCGACCGCGCCCCTGGTCAGGACGCCGTGACGCTCCAGTAGCGTCAGCGCCAGGGCGTGCGCGCGGACGGTCTGGGCCCCCTCGGCGTCGGCCCGGCCCGGCAGCAGCGACCACCGGCCCGATGACGGTCGGCGGTCCGGTCCGCGTCGGCATCGCCGGCCGGCCGAAGCCGTACCCTCGCCCGGGCCGGCCGCGAGCGCCCCGGCCAGCACCGCCCAGCCGCGGGCCCGGCGCGGGCACCCGGCCCGGCGCCGGTGTCTTTCGCTGCTGGCTGCCGAGCGCCACCCGCAGCGGAGCGAGCGTGTCGTTGGTGAGCAGCCCGGCCCAGACCAGGTCCCAGACGGCCGCGGCCACCTCACCGTCGTCGGGCAGCGGGATGTCCTGGGCCCCGAGCAGCTCTGCGGCCCGGTCGCTGAGCATCCGGAAGAACAGCGCGCCGCCGCCGCTGAGCGCCTCGAGCACCGCCGCATGCAGCGGGGTCATGCTGACCTCGCCCGGCTCGGGCAGCATCAGGGCGGCGCCGTCGGCGGGCGCGAGCACCAGCCAGCCGTCCCCGCCCGGCAGCGCTCCCGCGCCGGACCAGACCACCTCACCGGCCGAGGTCAGCTCGTCGAGCAGGGCGGGGGAGTACCCGGGTACCCGCGCCGGCAGGACCAGCGTCTCCAGCGCGGACGCGGGCACCGGCGCCCCGGCCAGCCGTTCCACTACCTCCAGCACCGCGCCCGCGTCGGCCCGCCGCCGGCCCCCGGCTCCAGAGACCCCGGCTCCAGAGACCGCAGCTCCAGAACCCCAGCTCCAGAGACCCCCGCCGCGGAGCCCCCAGCCCCGGAGCCGCCGAACGCCGAGCGGCTGATCCCGTGCCACGCGGGCAGGAACCTGGCCAGCACCTCCGGCGCCACCGGCTCGGCCTCCTTGCGCAGCCGGGCCAGGCAGCGCCGGCGCAGCAAGCGCAGCACCTCGGCGTCGCACCACTCGGTGCCGCCCGAAACCGAGCCCGCGGCCGAGCTCCCCACCGGGGCGACCGCAGCGCTGGGCGGCAGGAACTCGCCCTCCACCACCCGGCCCTCGGCGGCCAGCCGGCGCAGCGTCATCGTGACCACCGCGGTGCCCAGCCCGTACCGCCCGGCCGCCGTGACCGTCGTGAACGGGCCGTGCGTCCGCGCGTACCTGGCCACCAGGTCGCCGAGCGGGTCGGCGACCGGCTCGGTGAACGCCTCGGGCACGCCCAGCGGCAGCGGCACCCCGAGCGCGTCCCGCAGCCGCCCGGCGTCCTCGATCGCCGCCCACATCGGCTGCCCCGCGACCCGCACCTCGATCACCCGCCGCGCCGCGGCCAGCTCGGCCAGCCACGCGCCGGATGCGTCGGAAACGCACCGCGCGGCGACCTCGGGCGCGGTGAACGGCCCGGCCGTCCGCAGCAGGTCATAGACGCCTTCCGCGTCCCGGCAGCGCCGCGGATCGGACAGGTGCTGCAGGTCGCGTTCCGTCTCCGCGACGACCGAAGGATCCAGCAGCTCCCGCAGCCCGTCGGTGCCGAGCAGCTCGGCCAGCAGGGCCGGGTCCAGCGACAGGGCCTGCGCCCGCCGCTCGGCCAGCGGGGCGTCGCCCTCGTACATGAACGCCCCGACGTACCGGAACAGCAGCGACTTACCGAACGGGCTCGGCGTGGGCGTCTCCACCTCCACCACGCGGATCCGGCGGGCCGCGATGTCGCGCAGCAGCGCCGTCAGCGCCGGGACGTCGAACACGTCCCGCAGGCACTCGCGGACCGTCTCCAGCACGATCGGGAACGCCGGGTACCGGCTGGCGATCTCCAGCAGCTGCGCGGATCGCTGCCGCTGCTGCCACAGCGGGGTACGGCGGCCCGGCTGGCGGCGGGGCAGCAGCAGCGCGCGGCTCGCGCACTCCCGGAACCGGGAGGCGAACAGCGCGCTCGCCCCGACCTCGGCCGTGACCAGGTCGCTGATCTCCTCCGGGTCGATCAGCGCGATCCCGGCCGGCGGCGGCTCGTCGGAGTCGGGCACCCGGATGAGGATCCCGTCGTCGGTGTGCAGGGCCTGCACGTCCATCCCGCCGTACCGCTCGCGCAGTCGGGCCGCGATGGCCAGCGCCCACGGCGCGTGCACCCGGTCGCCGTACGGGCTGTGCAGCGCGACCCGCCAGTCGCCCAGCTCGTCCCGGAACCGCTCCACCACCAGCGTCCGGTCATCGGGCACGTACCCGGTGGCGGCGCGCTGGTCGGCCAGGTACCGCAGCAGATTCCGCGCGGCCAGCTCATCCAGCCCGGCCGCGGTCAGCGCGGCCGTCGCCGCGGCCGGGGACGCCGAGGCCAGCGAACGGCAGGCCGCCCCGATGGCCCGGCCCAGCTCGGCGGGCCGCCCCGGGGTGTCGCCGTGCCAGAACGGCAGCTTGCCCGGCTGCCCGGGGGCGGGCGTGACCAGCACCCGGTCCGGGGTGATGTCCTCGATCCGCCACGAGCTGGCCCCCAGGACGAACACCTCGCCGACCCGCGACTCGTACACCATCTCCTCGTCGAGCTCGCCGACCCGCCGCGGCTGGCGGCCCGAGGAATCGCCCCCGGAGGCCAGGAACACGCCGAACAGCCCGCGGTCGGGAATGGTCCCGCCGCTGGTCACGGCCAGCCGCTGCGCGCCGGGCCGGGCCCGGATGATCCCGGTCACCCGGTCCCAGATGATGCGCGGCCGCAGCCCGGCGAAGTCCTCGCTCGGGTACCGCCCGGCCAGCATGTCCAGTACCGCCTCCAGCACCGGCCTGGTCAGCCCGCCGAACGGCGCGGCCTTGCGCACCGTCCGCTCCAGCTCGTCCACCGGCCAGTCGTCCACCGCGGTCATCGCCACCACCTGCTGGGCCAGCACGTCCAGCGGGTTGTGCGGGATCTTCAGCTCCTCGATCTGGCCGTCTCGCATCCGCTCGGCCACCACGGCCGACTGCAGCAGGTCACCCTGGTACTTGGGGAAGATGATGCCGCGGGACACGTCGCCCACGTTGTGCCCGGCCCGGCCGACCCGCTGCAGGCCGCTGGCCACCGACGGGGGCGCCTCCACCTGCACCACCAGGTCCACGGCGCCCATGTCGATGCCCAGCTCGAGGCTGGAGGTCGCCACCACCGCGGGCAGCCGGCCTTGAGCGCTTCCTCGATCTCGGCCCGCTCCTGCCGTGACACCGACCCGTGATGCGCCCGGGCCACCTCGGCCGCCTCGGTCCCGGCCGCCTCGGCCCGCTCGGCCGCCAGCTCGTTCAGCCGGCCGCACAGCCGCTCGGCCAGCCGCCGCGAGTTCGCGAACACGATCGTGGACGTGTGCTGCTCGATCAGGTCGAGCACCCGCTCCTCGACATGCGGCCAGATCGACCGCGCCGGGGCCGGTCCCTCCTCCTCTGGGCCCGCACGGCCCGGCGGGGCATCCAGCTCGGTCATGTCCTCGACCGGGACGACCACGGTCAGCTCAATGCGCTTGGGGCTGGGCGGCTGCACCACCGTCACCGGCCGGGCGCCGCCCAGGAACGTGGCCACCTCCGAAGCCGGCCGCACCGTGGCGGACAGCCCGACCCGCTGGATCACCCCGGGACCGCCCTGGCGCAGCACGTCCAGCCGCTCCAGCGACAGCGCCAGGTGCGCGCCGCGCTTGTTCCCCGCGACCGCGTGCACCTCGTCCACGATGACCGTCTCCACCCCGCGCAGCGTCTCCCGCGCCTGCGAGGTGAGCAGCAGGAACAGTGACTCCGGCGTGGTGATCAGGATGTCCGGCGGACGGCTGATCAGCCTCCTGCGGTCCTCCGCGGCGGTGTCCCCGGTGCGGACCGCGACGCTGATGTCCGGCTCGGCCAGCCCCAGCCGGTGCGCCGCGTGCCTGATCCCGGTCAGCGGCGCCCGCAGGTTCCGCTCGATGTCCACCGCCAGCGCTTTCAGCGGCGAGACGTACAGCACCCGGGTGCGCTGCTTCGGGTCCGGCGGTGGCGGCACCGCGGCCAGTTTGTCGATCGCCCACAAGAACGCGGCGAGCGTCTTGCCCGACCCCGTCGGCGCGACGACCAGCGTGTCCTCGCCCTTGCCGATGGCCCGCCAGGCCCCGGCCTGCGCCGGCGTCGGCTCGGCGAACGCCCCGTCGAACCAGGCCCGGGTAGCCGGCGAGAACCCGTCCAGCGCGTCCCCGGCACCGGCCAGCCCGCACCGCAGCACCGGCCAGCCCAGCACCGGCCAGCCCGGTACCGGTCAGCGGGGAGTCTTCTGCCATGGTTCCATACTGCCTTGACCCACCGACATTCTCGGACCCGCTCGGCGCCCCGGGCGTTTCATTTCGGCCGAACGGGCCGTGCCTCGAGCTCGCGCTCACCTGAACGCGGCGGCGTGCTCGGCCGCCCACTGGGCAAACGCGCGCGGCGGCCGGCCGGTGAGATCGGCCACGGCGGGCAGCGCGGCCGACTCATCCAGCGCCCCGTCGGCGTAGAAGTTGAAGAACGCGTCGACGTACTCGGCGGGCATGGCCGCGCTCATCTCCGCCCGCGCCTCGGCGTCGCCCTGGGCCTCGAAGCGCAGTGCCCGGCCCAGCTCCCGGCCCAGGATCTGCACCCGGTCGGCGGGCGTCAGCGGCTGCGGTCCGCTCAGCGCGTAGAGGTGGCCCGCATGCCCGGGCTCAGTCAGCGCCAGCGCCGCAACCGCGGCGACATCGGCCGGGTCGGTCATCGCGGCGCGCACGCGGCCGAACGGCGCCCGCACCACGTCTCCGGCGCGAAGTTGCGGTAGCCACTGGAAGGTGTTGGACATGAACGCCGCCGGGCGCAAGATCGTCCAGTCCAGCCCGCACTCCCGGACCGCCTGCTCGGATCCGGCCATATACCGCGTGATCGCGTTGCTCAGGTCGCCGCTGCCGGCCGACATTCCCGACAGCTGCACCACCGTGGCGACCCCGGCCCGGCGGGCCTCGGCCAGCACCCCCGCCATGTCCGCGTACCCCGGCAGCAGGAACACCCCCTCAGCGCCGTCCAGGGCCGGGCGCAGGCTGGCCGGGTCGTCCAGGTCCCCGGCAACCGCCTGCGTCCCGGGCGGGAACGCCGGCTGATCACCGCCGCGGGTCAGGGCCCGGACCTGCTGCCCGGCCTCGGCCAGCGCGCGGACCAGCTCACCGCCCACGTTTCCGGTCGCCCCCGTCACCAGGAACATTGTTGTCTCCATTCGCGTCTGCGCAGTAAATGGCCGATGCTGATACCGTTAGGGAACGATCCCTAACAGGGTACCGGGCACGGCGCGGAAGGCCAAAGGGAGGCCGCATGTCACGCAGTGCCGCTGCGACCCGAGAGCACGTGCTCGCGGTGGCCAGCGAGCTGTTCTACTGGAATGGCATCCGGGCCACCGGCATCGACCGGGTGGCCGCCGAGGCCGGCGTGGCGCCCACGACTTTGTACCGTGTGTTCGCGTCCAAGGACGACCTGATCGGCGCCTACATCGAGCGCGCGGACCGGCTGTACCGGGCATGGTTCGAGACGGCGGCGAGGGCCGGCGGCGCCGAGGCCGGGCGGCAGATCCTCGCGGTGTTCGACGCACTCACCGAGCAGGTCCAGCCTGGCCAGTGCCGCGGCTGCCCGTTCCTCATGGCCCTGGCTGAGTTCCCCGACCCGGCCCACCCGGCGCACCGCAACGCGGTCGTCCTCAAGGCGTGGGTCCGGACCAGGTTCGGCGAACTCGCCGCGGCTCTCGGTCCCCCCGGCCCCGGCGACCCGCAGGCCCTCGCCGACCAGCTGGCGCTGGTGATGGAGGGGGTATATGCATCGGTGCAGGCACTCGGCGTCGACGGCCCGGCCCGCCGGGGCCGCGCCTTCGCCGAGGCGTTGCTGCCCTAGGGCCACCGCGCCGGCGGCCAGGGCATGACCGCCGCCGGGCTTACGGCGGCGCGGGGCCCGGTTGGTCCGGCATGATGCTGGGATGGCCATTTTCGGCAGCGTGCTCCGGATGCCGCGTGCGGGCGGCGCGCTGGCCGTCGCGGCCGTCGCCGTGGCGCTGCTGACCGGCTGCGGCGTGGCCTCCACGCCGACGACCCAGGCCAGCGCGGCCCGGACCAGTGCCTCGCCGTCGTCAAGCCTGCGCAGCGCCAGTGCCCCCGCGTCGCCCCGGCCCAGCGCCAGTGCCCCCGCATCGCCCCGGCCCAGCGGCCCGACGGCGCTGCCGGTGGCGCCCGGCGCGGGCACCCGGCCGCAGACCAGTGCCTTTCCCAGCACCGGCTCGGCCGCTTTCCGCAATGCGATGCAGGACCTGTGGCTGGCCGTGACCACGGGGAACGCCCGCCTCGCGCTGCCCGCCTTCTTCCCCCGTGCCGCTTACCAGCGGCTGAAGGCGATCTACGATCCGGGCGGGGACTGGGACAACCGGCTGTGGTATGACTTCAGCCTCGACGTCGCCGCGGCCCATCGGGACGTGGATCCCGGGGCGCGCCTGGTCCGGGTCGTCGTGGCCAGTGACGACGCCGCCTGGGTGTACCCGGGCATCTGCGCCAACTCGATCGGTTACTGGCACGTCAACGGCGCCCGGGTCGTCTACCGGCAGCACGGGCAGGAGCGCTCGTTCGGCATCGCCTCCCTCATCTCCTGGCGCGGCGTCTGGTACGTCGTCCACTTCGGCGCCGTGCTGCGCGGCGCGGTGACCGGGATCCTCGACGATCCCGAAACCGGCCCCGGGGTGCCCGGGCCGGCCTGCGGCTGCTGATCCGGGCCGCCGGGTCCCGTCCCGATCTGGCATTCTGGCCTGGTGGCGCGAGAACGCCCGGTGCTGGCGGCCGGCCGGATTGTCACGCCAGGCGGCGTCCTGCGCCCCGGCTGGATCCGGCTGGCCGGGAACCTGATCGACGCGGTCGGGTCCGGCGTAGCGCCGGACCAGCCAGCTGTCGACCTGCGCGGGCAGTGGGTGCTCCCGGGGTTCGTCGACCTGCACGTCCACGGCGGCGGCGGAGCGTCGTTCACCGAGGGAACCGCTGACCAGGCCCGGCAGGCCGCGGCCTTTCATGCCCGCCACGGCACCACGACCATGCTGGCCAGCCTGGTCACCGCGCCAGTAGCGGAGCTGGAGGCCCGGGCCGGCCTGCTGGCCGGCCTGGCTGTCGAGGGCGTCATCGCCGGCCTGCACCTGGAGGGCCCGTTCCTGTCCCCGGCCCGGTCCGGCGCCCAGGACCCGCGATACATGCTGGCGCCCGATGCCGCCGTCTTCGAGCGGCTGCACGCCGCGGCCCGCGGCCAGCTGCGGATCCTCACCCTCGCTCCCGAGCTGCCCGGCGCGGGCGCGGTGATCGAGGCGGCGAGGCGGGCCGGGGTGACCGTCGCCGTCGGTCACACGGACGCCACCGCCGATGTCACCGCGGCGGCCATCGACGCCGGCGCGACCCACGCCACCCACCTGTTCAACGCCATGCGGCCCCTGCATCACCGCGAGCCGGGCGCCGCCGGTGCCCTGCTGGACCGGGCCGAGGTCACCTGTGAGGTGATCGCCGACGGCGTGCACCTGCACGACATCGCGATCCGCCTGGCCTTCCGCGTGGCCGGCCCCGCCAGGCTGGTCCTGGTCAGCGACGCGACGGCGGCCGCTGGCAGGCCCGACGGGCATTACCGCCTCGGCTCGATGCGGGTCACCGTGGCCGGCGGTGTGGCCCGGCTGCCCGGCGATCCCAGCGGCGGCGCCGGCGCGATCGCCGGATCCACCGCCACCCTGGCTGACGTGGTACGGCACGCGGTGGCTGCGGGCCTGCCGGTCGCTGACGTGGCCGCGGCGGCGAGCACCACCCCGGCCCGCGTGCTCGGCATCGGCGGCCGCACCGGCGCCCTGCACCCGGGCCTGGCCGCGGACCTGGTCGTCTGCGGCGACGATTTCCGCCCTCGCGCGGTGATGCGCCAGGGCCGCTGGCTGGCGGGCCGACGGCCGTGACCGCAGCCAGGCCGCGGCCGGGTCGACCGCCACGACGGCGGGCTTTACCGCGGGCTCCCGTCAGCTGGCGCTGCGGACCGAGCCGGTCAGCGGCCCGGTGGAGGAGCTGACCTCGCAGACCGCGGTGCGGACTCCGGCCTTCCAGGCCGTCTGGTCCGGGTAGATGTACTCCTGGGTCAGGCCGGCGTTCAGCAGCGCCGGGTTCAGGTAGCCCGCGATCTTGTTCTGGCAGCCGCTGGCCACCTGCTGCTGGACGGCCGCGCTGCCCGGCCAGGAGGATCCGGCCAGGCTGAACGTGGCGAACACCTCGGCATGGTGCGGGCTCGCACAGGACAAGACCGTGACCGACAGGCCGTTCGGTGATGAATCAATGCAATCGCCTGCCCGCAGGGCGAAAACGGCGGCCGGCCGGTAGGACACGACGGTCTTCGGCCGGAAGCCGTGGGTCACGACGGCCAGGGCGCCGGCGGCCGCGGCTGCCGCCAGGACCACGATGATCACCATGGCGGCGACGAGCCGGCTGGTCCGCCGGGTCTGGCCGGGGTGCTCATCTGACCCGGCCGCGGCCGGCTCGGGGTCCGGGTCCGTGACGGCGCGCTCGTCGGCCACCGGCTCGGCCTGTTCCGGTACCGCCAGCTCCGGTACCGCCGGCTCCGGCACCATCAGCGCCTGCGGTTCCGCTGCGGGCGCCTGCGGTTCCGCGGCCGGCCGCTCGGTGGCAACGGGCTCGGGCGTGACCGGTTCGGGAGCAGATCCGCTGCTCACTCCCGTAGGCGCGGCCATCCGCCCTCCATCATGCACACTGCCCGCCGCAGCCCGTCAGGTAACCGGCCGCTGGTCGGACGGCGCACCCCCGACTGATGTGCGCCTATGCCTTCAGTACTTCCCTCGAATCGATAAACGACACATCGCCTCAAACGGGGACTGCCTGTAACGCGTCGGCCGATCCCGGGCGCGGCTCGCCGAGTGCGGCCGCGTGAGTACCCTTTCCAGGTGCGCTTGACGGAATTCTGGGCCAGGATGAGGGCGCAGTTCGGCGACGCCTACGCCCAGAGCGTGGCCAAGGACTACGTATTCGACAAGCTTGGCGGGCTCACGATCGAGCGTGCGCTGGCGGACGGGCAGGACGCCAAGGTGGTCTGGCGCGCGGTCTGCGACACCTTCGACGTGCCGGAGAACCTGCGCTAGCTGGCGAGCCGGGGCTAGCTGCGGCCCCACGGCCTGCGCCCGGCCCAGGGACGCCTGGCCGGAACGGCTCTTCGCCGGCGGCTCCGCCGCCCTGCGGTCGTCCGGATCCGGATCTCGTCTCAGGCCCCATCAGATCTGGCTGGACAGGCCGGTCCTGGCGGAGCGTCACGCAAGGCACGGGACACAAGGGTGCCGACGGCCACGAACGCGGTCAGGAAGGGCAGGAGACCGAGGGCCAGAGACAGGGAGGTGAGTGACGCGAGGTGACCGATCAGCGGTGGGCCGCATACGAAACCGGCCCAGCCGCAGGCCGACACGGTCGCGACGGCCGTGCCGGGGTGCAGTCCCGCAATGCGACCCGCGGCGCTGAACACGGCGGGTACCACTGAGGCCAGGCCAATTCCGAGGAAGACGAAGCCCGCGATCGCGGCCGCCGGACGGCCGATCGCGAGTCCGGCCGCAAATCCGGCCGTCGCCGCGGCCGCCAGCACCGGAAGAAGGTGTGACGGCCTGAAGCGCCTGAGCAGCCGGTTGCCCGACAGCCGCACGGTGACCATCGCGAGCGCGAAGGCGGCGTAGCCCAGGCCCGGCACAGCGCCGGTGGCGTGCAGCGGTCCCGATAGATAGACCGACGCCCAATCGGCGCTGGCCCCCTCGCAGAGCATCCCAGCGAACGCGATCGCCCCGAGCAAGATCATTCCGCCGGACCAGCGGGAGGCAGACAGGGTGTCGGTCTCCGGCTGCTCGTCAGCGTCCGCATGCTGGATCGCATCGGGGAGCATTCGCGATGTGAGCAGGCCCGCCCCGAGCAAGGCGATCGTGCCGAGGACGAGGAGTTGCGGGGTGAGGCCCAGCCCGGCGGCCACGGCCAGCGCACCGATCCCGGCTCCGGCAAATGAGCCGATGCTCCAGCTTCCGTGCAGGCCCGACATCAGTACGCGCCGGCCTGCTCGCTCCACCGCGATCGCCTGGGTGTTCATGGCTACGTCAAGCGTCCCCTGGAACGCGCCCCAGATGAAAAGTGCGCCGAACAGGGCGCCCAGGCTGCCGGTCAGACCGACCAGCGGCCCGGTCCCGCAGTAGCCAACGAGGGCGAGCTGGACAATCCGGCGGCTGCCCAGCTTCGGAATCAGGTACGACGCCAGCAGCATCGCGGCGACCGATCCGACCGGCGCCCCGAGCAGCGCGATGCCCAGTGTTCCGTCCGTCAGCCCGAGGTGCCGCATGAGGTGCGGGATATGCGCCGTCCACGAGGCGAACAGCAGTCCGTGCGCCACGAACACGGCCGTTACCGCGATGCGCGGCGATCGGCTTCGGGCCTTCCGGACGCGGTGCTGAATCACCAGCGCGCTGCTAGACACGCCGGACCTCCATCCCGGCGGCCTCGAGCTCCACTAGCCGCTCGCCCGGGGCGGACGAGTCGGTCACCAGGATGTCGAACGCGGCCAGCGTGCCGGCCACCGCCAGGGCCGATCGCCCGAACTTCGCCGCGTCTGCGACGAGAATCCTTCGCCCGCCCGCCGCGAACAGCGCCTGCTTCACCGCGGCATCACCAAGATCGTGAGCCATGACGTGTCCATCGGCGGAGATTCCGCAGCAGCCCAGCACTACCGTGTCGAACCGCAGTGTCGCGATGCTGGCCAGGGCGAGCGGGCCGACCATCGCCAGCTCGCCCGGGCGGGCTTCGCCGCCCGGCATCATCAGGCGGACAGAGGCCGAGCCAGCCATCGCCATCGCGGCATGAAGTGACAGCGGCATGGCCGTAAGCCGCCGGTCGGCCAGCACGCGGGCGATTTCCAGGACGGTGGTGCCGCTGTCCAGCCCGACCGCCTCGCCATCAGCAATCAGCCCCGCGACATCGCTGGCGATGCGCTTCTTCGTGTCGAGGGCGTCGAGCTCCCTCATGGCGAACGGCAACTCCTCGCCGCGCATCATCAGGTTGACCGCACCGCCACGTACCCGTCGTGCGACTCCGCGCTCGACCAGGACATCAAGGTCGCGCCGAACCGTTATCTCGGCGGTACCGAACTCAGCGGCCGCGGTCGCCACGTCGACCCGGCCGTGCAGCCGCAGTGCCTCGACGAGCTGGTTGATCCGTCCTGCTGCGTCCATGATTCCAAACCTACATTATCGATGTTCGTTCGCACAAAAATAATGTTCGTACGACTTCCCCTGACGATCAGGCCGGCCGGACGGCCCGGCGTTCCGAAGGACGCCCGGCCGAACGCATATCCGCGATTTCCCAGGGATTTCCGGCCGTCTTCGGCGTGTCGCGCATGGTCGAATACACGTTCGCCCTATAGTTGACCCAACGGCAGTGATCCCGGCCGCTGGTGCCGCGGGTCACGGCCCGCGAGATTCCCGCGGACGGGCGCCCGGCGGAAAACGCTGGCAGGAATGTCAGTGGCGGCGCGTAGCGTGTCCACCGATCCGCCGGGTGACCGGCGGGACCACGACGAAGACGACCTGGGCGGTGCGGGAAGGTGCCCGCAGGCCCCCTTACCCGGCAGGGAGTCCCAATGGCAGGAAACACCAAGCCGAGCGTCGAGCGGGCAGGCGACAAGGAGAAGGCCCTGGAGTCCGCGCTGCTCCAGATCGAGCGGCAGTTCGGCAAGGGCTCGGTCATGCGTCTCGGCGATGAGACCCGGGTGCCGGTCGAGGTGATCCCGACCGGCTCGATCGCGCTGGACGTCGCGCTCGGCCTCGGCGGCCTGCCCCGCGGCCGCATCGTCGAGATCTACGGACCTGAGAGCAGCGGTAAGACGACCGTGGCGCTGCACGCCTTGGCCAACGCGCAGCGGGCAGGCGGCATCGCCGCGTTCATCGACGCCGAGCACGCACTCGACCCGGACTACGCCAAGAAGCTCGGCGTGGACACCGACGCGCTGCTGGTCTCCCAGCCGGACACCGGCGAGCAGGCCCTCGAGATCGCGGACACGCTGATCAGGTCCGGTGCCATCGATGTCGTCGTCATCGACTCGGTCGCCGCCCTCGTGCCCAAGGCGGAGATCGAGGGCGAGATGGGGGACAGTCACGTCGGGCTCCAGGCGCGGCTGATGTCCCAGGCTCTCCGCAAGATCACCGGCGCGCTGAACCAGACCAAGACCACGGCGATCTTCATCAACCAGCTGCGGGAAAAGGTCGGCGTGATGTTCGGCTCACCCGAGACCACCTCTGGCGGTAAGGCGCTCAAGTTCTACGCCTCCATCCGCCTGGATATCCGGCGGATCGAGACGCTGAAGGACGGCACCGAATCCGTCGGCAACCGCACCCGTGTCAAGGTCGTGAAGAACAAGTGCGCTCCGCCGTTCAAAAGCGCGGAATTCGACATCCTGTACGGAATCGGGATCAGCCGCGAGGGCAGCCTGATCGACCTCGGCGTGGATCAGGGGATCGTGCGCAAGTCCGGCGCCTGGTACACCTATGAGGGCGACCAGCTCGGCCAGGGCAAGGAGAACGCCCGTAATTTCCTGCGCGAGAACGAGGACATAGCCAACGAGATCGAGAAGCGGATCAAGGAGAAGCTCGGCATCGGCCCGCGCCTCGACGCCGACGCCACCCCCAGCAGCCCCGTCCCCTCGATCCCCCCGCCCGCCAGGGCCGGTAATGGAGCAGGCAACGGGGTCGGCGCGCCGCGGACCGTCACGACGGCGCCCGGTGTCACCGTCTAGCAGGAATGGCACGCCGCAAGCCGCCTTCAGGGTCACCGTCCCAGGACGCCGGGACTTCACCGGCGCTGACCGAGGCCGGTGACCCTGAAGCACGGGCCAGGCAGATCTGCCTGCGGATGCTGGCCATCGCCCCGAGGACCCGGACTCAGCTGGCCGCCGCGCTGCGCCGTCGCCGGGTACCGGCCGACGCCGCCGAGGCGGTGCTCGCTCGCTTCGCCGACGTTGGCCTGATCGATGACGCGGCCTTCGCCCGGGCTTGGGTCGAGTCCCGGCACCACAGCCGCGGGCTGTCCCGCCGCTCGCTGTCCGCCGAGCTCCGCCATCAGGGCGTGCAGGCCGAGGAGATCCGCGAGGCGGTCGGCACCCTCGATCCCGACCAGGAGGCGGCCACCGCCCGCCGCCTGGTCGAACAGAAGCTGGCCGCCAGCCGCGGCCAGCCGCCTGAGGTCCGCGCCCGGCGGGCGGCCGGCACCCTGGCCCGCAAGGGCTATCCAGCCGGCCTGGTCTTCCGCCTGATCAAGGAAGTCCTGGAGCAAGAAGGATCCCGCGAGATCCCCGGACTGGATCCTGACCAGTACCTCGACCCCGACGACAGCGCCGGCCCCGCCGGCTTCGGTGACCTCTACACGGCCCCGGACGAGCCCGGCGGATAGCTCAGCGCGCCGCCCTCCGCGCCCCGGACCCTGCTCGCAATGGTTACTCCGGGTAACCTCGCCGCCACCCGCCCGACCAGGGCGGTGCCGCCGCGACGCCTGGTCGCCCGAGCGTGAGCCACCAAGCGTCACAACAGCCACGACGCCGTGCCGGACGCGTCCTTTCGTCCGCATAACGCACTGTTCGCGCCGGTCAGGGGCCCTTTGCTTGATAAAAAGGTTATCAAGCCTTAACCTCACGGCAGCGAGGTGTTGTCCTGACCCGCACCGAAAACCAGGCCAGTGTTCAGCGGAGGAGAAGCCGGAAGACACATAAGGTAACCAGGGACTGGACCGGGGAACGGTCGGCGGCCCGCCGAGTGCGGCGGCCCGCCCGTGGGCATAAATCCTCAAAACCGGACCAAGAGTCACAACACAAAAATGCCCCGAGGTTATGGACGGAAAGGGGTGACCGTGAGCAGCGGATTTTCGCTCGCGTTCATGGTGATCGGGTTGCTCGCGGTGGTGTTCGCGCTGGTCGTCCTCTGGCGCCGGACCCCGGCCGCGGCGAACCCGCCGGTCGCCCCGGCCCAGGATCGTACCCAGCTGGAGGGGGCCAGCCAGGAAGCGGACCAGATCCGCGCCCGCGCCGAGACCGAAGCCGCCGGGATCCTGGAACGAGCCCGTGAAGAGGCCGAACAAGCCGCCCAGGGCCGCCGGGACGTCGAGGAGGAAATCCGCTCGGTCAAGGACGAGGTCCGCGAGCTGCGCGGTGACCTTGAGCGCCGCGAGGTGCGCCTCGCCGACCGCGAGCAGCGGCTGGACGACGAGCTCAAGCGGATCGAAGACCGCGCGCAGGCCCAGGCGGCCAGGAAGCAGGACCTCGACCGCCGCGACGCTGAGCTGGACCGCAAGGACGCCGAACGCCGGAGCGAGCTCGAGCGCATCGCCAGCCTCACCGCCGACGCGGCCAAAGCCGAGCTGGTCACCGTCATCGAGAACCAGGCCAAGCGGGAAGCGGCGCTCATCGTCAGGGACATCGAGCACGAGGCGAAGACCGAAGGGGACAAACGCGCGCGCAAGATCGTCACCCTGGCCATCCAGCGGGTGGCCACTGAGCAGACCAGCGAGTCCGTGGTTTCCGTGCTGCACCTGCCGGGCGATGAGATGAAGGGCCGGATCATCGGTCGCGAGGGCCGCAACATCAGGGCCTTCGAGTCTGTGACCGGCGTCAACCTGATCATCGACGACACGCCCGAGGCGGTGCTGCTGTCCTGCTTCGACCCGGTCCGGCGCGAGATCGCCCGGCTCACCCTGGAGCGGCTGGTCGCCGACGGCCGGATCCACCCGCAGCGGATCGAGGACGCCTACGAGCGGGGCAAGGCCGAGATCGAGCAGCTGTGCCGGCGGGCCGGCGAGGACGCCCTGGTCGAGCTCGGCATCACCGACATGCACACGGAGCTGGTCGACCTGCTGGGCCGGCTCCGGTACCGCACCTCCTACGGGCAGAACGTGCTGCGGCATCTGGTCGAATCAGCCCACATCGCAGGCATGATGGCCAGCGAGCTGCAGATGGACCCGCTGCTGCTGCGGCGCTGCACGGTGCTGCACGACATCGGCAAGGCCCTCACCCACGAGGTCGAGGGCAGCCATGCGCTGATCGGGGCCGAGATCGCCCGCCGCTACGGTGAGTCGGAGGATGTGGTGCACGCCATCGAGGCGCACCACAACGAGGTGGAGGTCCGCACCGTCGAGGCGGTGCTCACGCAGGCCGCGGACGCGATAAGCGGCGGCCGCCCGGGCGCGCGCCGCGAGTCGCTCGAGCTGTACGTCAAGCGCCTGGAGCGCCTGGAGCAGATCGCCGGTGCCCATGACGGCGTCGAGAAGGTCTTCGCCATGCAGGCGGGCCGCGAGATCAGGGTCATGGTCAAGCCCGACCGGATCGACGACATCCAGGCCCAGGTGATCGCGCGCGACATCGCCAAGCAGGTCGAGGAGGAGCTGACCTACCCGGGCCAGATCCGGGTCACCGTGGTCCGCGAGTCGCGCGCCACCGAATTCGCCCGCTTAGTTAGTCGCAGAACACCCTTTCCGGCCGAACGGCCCCTGGTTCCCCCGGCCGCGGGCCCTCAAGCCGCCCACCACCGCCCCGGCTCGACCCGCGGGCCCATATCCTGGTCAGGTGACAGCAGGCGGCCGCACGTACCAGATCCGCACCTACGGGTGCCAGATGAACGCGCACGACTCCGAGCGCCTGGCCGGCCTGCTGGACGAGGCGGGCTACCGGCCCGCCGCCGACGGCCAGACCCCCGACCTAGTGGTGTTCAACACCTGCGCGGTCCGGGAGAACGCGGCCGACCGCCTGTACGGGAACCTGGGCCAGCTGCTGCCGCAGAAGCAAAACGGCATGCAGATCGCGGTGGGCGGCTGCCTGGCCCAGATGGAGCGCACCAAGATCACGCAGCGCGCCCCCTGGGTCGACGTGGTGTACGGCACCCACAACATGGGGTCGCTGCCCGCCCTGCTCGAGCGGGCCCGGGTCAGGGGTGAGGCTCAGGTCGAGTTCGCCGAGACGCTGGAGACGTTCCCCTCGCTGCTGCCCGCCCGGCGCCAGTCCGCCTACTCCGCCTGGGTCTCGATCTCGGTCGGCTGCAATAACACCTGCACCTTCTGCATCGTGCCCAGCCTGCGGGGACGGGAGCGGGACCGCCGCCCCGGCGACATCCTGGCCGAGATCGGCGCGCTGACCGCAGACGGGATGCTCGAGGTCACGCTGCTCGGCCAGAACGTGAACTCCTACGGCGCCGAGTTCGGTGACCGGCAGGCGTTCGGCAAGCTGCTGCGCAGCTGCGGGGAGATCGAGGGCCTGGAGCGCGTCCGCTTCACCTCCCCGCACCCCAGAGACTTCACCGACGACGTCATCGAGGCGATGGCGGACACCCCGAACGTCATGCCCAGCCTGCACATGCCGCTGCAGTCCGGCTCGGACGCCGTGCTGAAGGCGATGCGGCGGGCCTACCGCCGGGACCGGTACCTGGCCATCCTGGACCGGGTGCGGACCAGCCTGCCCGACGCCGCCATCACCACCGACATCATCGTCGGCTTCCCGGGCGAGACCGACCGGGACTTCGAGGACACCCTGGACCTGGTGCGCCAGGCTCATTTCGCGGGCGCGTTCACCTTCCGCTACTCGATCCGTCCCGGCACCCCGGCCGCCACCATGGACGGCCAGGTCCCGGCCCGCGTGGTGGCCGAACGTTACGACCGGCTGACCGCCCTGGTCGAGGAGACCACCTACGCGGAGAACCGCAAGCTGACCGGGGCCACGGTCGAGGTGCTGGTCGCCGAGGGGGAGGGCCGCAAGGACGCCGCCACCCACCGCATGTCCGGCCGGGCCCGCGACAACCGCCTGGTCCACTTCGCCCCGCACGAGTCCGATCCGCGTCCCGGCGACATCGTCACCGTGACGGTCACCCGGGGCGCCCCGCACTACCTGCTGTCCGACTCCGCGCCGCTGTCCGTCCGCCGCACCCGCGCCGGTGACGCCTGGGCGGCCGCCGCCGCGACACCCGAGCCCCCCGACGCCGCGGCTGCCGCCGTTCCCGTCCTGCTCGGCATGCCCGCGCCCAGCCCCTCCGCCCGCTAGCTGCCGCTCAGGCGCTTGCTGATGAAGGACCGGGTGGCCGCGGCCGGCTCGAGGGCGAGCGCCGTCCGGTAGGCCCGCGCCGCCTCCTCGCCGCGCCCGAGGCGCCGTAGCAGCTCGCCGCGGGCGATGTGCAGCTGGGGCCACCGCTGCAACTGCGGGTTATGGGCCAGCGCGTCGAGGATGACCAGGCCCGCGGCCGGGCCCTCGGCCATGGCCACGGCGACCGCCCGGTTGGCTTCCACCACCGGGGTCGGCTCGTACCGGATCAGCTCGCCATACAGCAGCGCGATCTGCCGCCAGTCGGTCTGGTCGGCGTCGGCCGCGGTCGAATGGCAGGCCGCGATGGCCGCGTGCAGCTGATACGGACCCGGTCGGCCCTGGCGCAGCGCCGCCTCCAGGATCGCGTCGCCTGCCGCGATCATCTCCCGGTCCCACCGGCTGCGGTCCTGGTCCTCCAGCAGTACGAGCCCGCCGAGGTCGTCGGTGCGCGCGGCCCGGCGCGCATCGGTCAGCAGCAGCAAGGCCAGCAGTCCCATTACCTCGCTTTCGCCGGGCAGCAGCCCGGACACGCCGCGGGCCATCCAGATAGCCGTGTCGCACAGATCGCCGCGGACCAGGGCCTCGCCCCGGGTGGCCATGTGACCCTCGGTGAACAACAGGTAGATCACCCGCAGCACGGCATCGAGGCGCTCCGGGAGCTCGGCCGGACCGGGTACACGGAACGGGATTCCCGCCTCGCGGATCTTGGTCTTGGCCCGGACCAGCCGCTTAGCCATCGTCTCCTCGGAGACCAGGAAGGCCGCCGCGATCTCCGCGGTGGACAGCCCGCACACCGACCGCAACGTCAGCGCGACCCGGGCCCCAGGCCCCAGCGCCGGATGGCAGCACATGAACACCAGGCTGAGCATGTCGGCGTCCCGCGGTGCCGCGTCCGGCGGCGACGCGTCCTGGCCGGTGCCGCCGTCGCCGAGCTCGCGCATGGCGGCCGCCTCCTTCGTGCTGCGGGCGGCCTCCCGCCGCAGCCGGTCGATGGCCTTGTGCCGGGCCACGCCGACGAGCCAGCCGAGGGCGTTGTCCGGCACTCCGGTGACCGGCCACCGCTCCAGTGCGGCCACGTACGCGTCCTGCACCGCGTCCTCGGCTGCTTCGAGGTCACCCGTCAGCCGACACACCGTAGCCACCGCCGCCCACCAGCGCTGGCGGACGAACTGGTCGAGCGGGCCAGTCACCGGGGCCTAGGCCGACACGACCGGGCGGACCTCCACCGAGGCATCCCGCGCTGCCGGGCTGCTAGCAGCCCACTTGAGCGCCTCGTCGAGATCGGCGCACTCGATGATGCTGTACCCGCCGAGCTGCTCCTTGATCTCCGCCGACGGCCCGTCGGTGATGATCGTCTCGCCGTCCCGGACCCGGACCGTCGTCGTCGAGGAGCGAGCCCCCAGGGCGGCGCAGTCGATCAGGACCCCGGCCCGGGCCATAGCTTCCATCGCCGCCCCGTATTCCTGGATGATCCGGTTGAGCTCGGCGGTCCCCGGCTCCGGCAGCGCGTCGCTCGTGCGGTTGAGCAGCAGCATGTACTTCATGATCCGTTTCCCTCCTGCGGATGCGAACGCCAGTGGCTTACTCCCTAATATCGAACGGCCCCCGCCTTGATGGACACTGGCCGCCCGCGCTCAGCGCACCTGATTGCGCAGCGCGGTGACCCGCTCGACGGCCGCGCCGAAGGCACCCGGAGTCAGCTTCCCGCTATCCAGCGCGCTGGCCAGGGCCGAAGTGACCGCCTGGCCCTCGCTCGGATCCCGCGCCGAGCACAGCAGCAGGTCCATCCCGGCCTGGGCGGCCAGCACGGCCCGCGGCCCGTAGCTGCCGAACGCGGTCAGCGCCCCGGCTTCCAGCGCGTCGGTGACGGTCACGCCCTGGTAGCCCAGCCGGCCGCGCAGTTCACCCTGGACCACCACTGGGGAGAGCCCGGCCGGGCGGGCGGCATCCAGCGCCGGGTAGATCGCCCACGACACCATGATGAGCTTCACGCCCGCGGCGATGGCGGCCGGATAGGGCGCCTCGTCCCTGTCCCGCAACTGCGACAGCGGCACGTCCAGGGTGACCGGGCCCGCGTCCGTATCCTGCGACCTGGCCGCCGTGCCCAGTCCCGGGAAGTGCTTGGCCGTGGCGGCCACGCCGGCCTGCTGCTGGGCGGTGATGAAGGCCTTCCCGCACCCGGTCACGACCGAAGCCGTGCTGCTGTAAGACCGCTGGTACTCGTCGATGAAGTTGCCTGGCTCGTCGTACACGTCGAGCACCGGCGCCAGGTTGACGTTCATGCCCACGGCGGCCAGGTTCTGGCCCGCCGCGCGGCCCGCCTGGCTCGCCTCCAGGTCCGGGTCGGCGGACGCCCCGATCTGCTTCTGCGACAGGGCCGGCGCGCCGGGCAGCCGCCGCACCTCGCCGCCCTCCTGGTCGGTCATCAGCAGCAGCGGGGCCGCTACCGGGCTCTGCTGCTGGGCCGTCACCAGCTGCGCGATGGCCGAAGCGAGCTGGGCGTCGCCGGAGATGTTGTCCCCGAAGAAGATCACCCCGGCGGCCTGACCCGCGCGGATCGCGCGCAGCAGCGCCGCCGGCACGGTCCGGCCCGGATAGGAGTAGATCACCCGCTGGCCGGCCTGCTGCAGCGGGGTCAGCTTGGCCCGCGGCTGGCCCGTCCTGGTCGGCGCGGTCCCACACGCCGTCCCGGCCAGCACGCCCGCCAGTGGCGCCGCCGCCCCCAGCGTCATGATGTTCTTCACCACTCCGCGGCGACCCGTACCTGGCGGCTGCGCCGCCCGGTCATTCCCCATGGTTCCCACACCCTACTCACGGCCGGTGCCGTGGCCGGGCAGCTGTGCGGGCAGGTCGGCGCGTGAGGTGATACCGAGCTTGCGGAAGGCGTGCCGCAGGTGGGTTTCCACCGTGGCCTGGGTGATGAACAGGTGCTGTGCGATCTCCCGGTTGGACCGCCCGTCGGCGGCTAGCCCGGCGACCTGCCGCTCGCTGCTGGTCAGCGCGTCCGGGCCGGTGAGGGCGGTGCGGCGGGGCCGGGCGCCGGAGGCGAGGAGTTCCCTCCTGGCCTGCTCGGCCAGCGGCGCCGCGCCGGTTCGCCGGGCGAGGTCCATGGCCCGGCGCAACGGGTCCCGGGCGTCGGCGTGCCGTCCGATCCGCCGGAGGTACCCGCCCAGGTCAGCCAGGGCGAGCGCCAGCTCATACCGGGCGTAGGTGGGTTCCAGCAGCCTGACCGCCTCGGCCAGCGATTCACCCGGATGGTCCGCTGGGGCTGCTGCGGCATACGCCCCGAGCGCGATGCCGAGGGTGACCGGGCTGCCCATCTTGCGCGCGAGCGTGAGCTGCTCGCTGGCGAGGGCCACGGCTTGTGCCCGGTCCCCGGCCGCGGAATGCGCGGCGGCGGCGGCCGTACGCCACGACGCGACGGCGGGGTTTTCGATACCGAGATCGCGCCAGCCCGCCGCGGCAGCGGTCAGGTCGTCGAGCGCTGCGGCGTAGCGCCGCTGGGCGACCCGCAGCGCGCCCCGTGCCTGTCGGAACAGCACGGTGTGAATCCAGCCGGCCGGGGGCTCGCGGCTTGCGGCGGCGGCTGCCACCGTCTCGGCCTCGTCCAGGCGGCCCAGCGGGGTCAGTGCCTCGATGCAAAAGGACGCCGCCCATGCGACGGCGAGCGGCGGGGATGTCGCGAGCTTGAAGTCCAGGGCCAGCCGTCCGTCTGCTGCGGCGTCATCCAGCTTGCCGAGGCGACGCATGATCATCGAGCGCAGGCAGCTGACGTGCGCCACCATGCTCATGGAGCCTTGCTCGCGGGCGGCCGACAGCGCGGCGTCGCAGCTGCGGCCGGCGGTGGCGAGTTCGCCGTTCCAGATCAAGACGAGCAGGGCCAAGACCGCGGCAAGCGAGCCGGGGGCCAGGCCGGGCAGGCCGTCCGCAAGCACCGGGGCCAGGCGGGCCAGGGCATCGTCGGCAGGCTGGGCGGCCGCCGTCGCGCACAGGGCGCCGTAGACGTGCCACGCGGTGGATGCGCCCGGGTCCGCCAGGCGCCGGCGCGCCAGGACCCGCGCGTCGCCCGTGGTGGCGGCGGCGATGAACGAGCTGGCGAACAGCTCGGCCTCGAGGTCGTCCGCCGCCGGGCCGAGGTCCTGACCAGCGGCAAGCGCATCCCGACAGATGGCGGTCACGCTGTCATGGTGGCCCCACAGGCCCAGCGCGCGGGCGGACATCAAGGCGGCCTCCGCCCGGTCGTGCGGGGCACTGGCCAGGGCGACGGCCTGCCGCAAGGCGGTCACGGCCGCTGGGCTGCGTTCGGCGGCTAGGGCGAGCCCCAGCTCAAGGAGCACCGCTGGCCTGGTCGCCGGATCGGGTGGCTCCTCAAGCGCGCGGCGCAGGTAGTCTGCGGCCGTACCCGGGGCGCCGCGCCCGCTGGCCGCAGTGGCGGCCGCTCGCAGCACTGCGATGACATGCGGATCACCGTCCGGCTCGCTGCGCAGCAGGTGCAGCGCGACGCGTTCCGCGTCGTCGCCGTCGCGTTCGAGCAGCACCGCGGCCCGGGCGTGAGCCAGCGCCCGCTCGCCCGGCGGGACCGACTCGTAGATGGCCGTCCGCACGATCGGGTGCGCGAATTCGAGCACCGGCCCAGGGGACAGCACATCGGCGGCGCGCAGCTGATCGGCGAGCCGCGCCGCGGCGGGCCGGTCCAGATCCGACAGCGCGGCGGCGTGCCGCAGCGGCGCCGGGGCACCGAGCACCGCCAGGGCGCGCGTCAGGTGCCCGGCGCCCTGGCCGAGCTGCCCGACCCGCCGCAGGACGGCCTCGGCGACCGGCTGCGGGCCGAGGCGTTCGACCGCGTCGCCGGCACCGCCGTCGCGCAATGCGACGGCCAGCGACGTGAGCAGGAACGGATTCCCGCCGGTGCTGGTGTGGCAGGCCTGGCATAGCCCGGCATCGGCCTGGCCGCCGAGCCGCTCACGCAGCAGGGCGGTGGTCCCAGCGAGGCCAAGCGGCCCCAGCCGGACCGGCGTACAGGCCGGGCCGGTGCGCAGTTCGTCAAGCAAGACCGGCTGGCCAGCAGGACCGTCCCGCACCGCGAGCAGCAGCACAACCGGCAGCTCTTCAACGCGGGCGGCCAGGTGCGCCAGCCACCGCAAGGACGGCCCGTCGGCCCAATGCGCATCGTCCACCATGATCATCAGCGGCCGGCGCGCCGCCAGGTTCGCGGCCAGCCAGTAAAGCCCGTGCATCGTCGCATGCGGGACGTCGTCTTCGACCGTGCCGGCCTCGGCCCAGTCGAAGACGCGGGCGGCCAGCCGGGCCGCCCCGTCCAGCAGCCCCTCCCATTCCCCCGGCCCGGCCGCCGCGCGAACCGGCTCGAAGAGCTGGCGGACGATCCCGTAAGGAAACTCCCGCTCCAGCGCCATGCCCCGCGCGGCCAGTAGGCGCAGGCTAGCCGCTGCTGGGTCCGCGTGCGCCGTGCGCAGCAGCGACGTCTTCCCGATCCCGGCGGGTCCCTCGACCAGCACCAATGCGCCCCGGCCCCGCTGCGCTGCCGCACCGGCCGCGCGGAGCGCCGCCAGTTCACCGTCGCGTTCGAGGATCACCGGGTGACTATCCCGCATCGCCGAGCCCCTTACCTGAAACCACGCTCAGCCTAAGTCCGGTGCGAAACCGCGGCAATCCTCATGGTTGTCCACCCGAAAACTCACCGTGGCGCCCTTGACGCGCCCGGACAAACAAGCAGGCAGCGTGGTATCCACCCAGGCCATCGATGGCCGTCCCGAGCCGTACGGAGGAGCTCATGTCCCACCCGCCGCAGACCGCCTCTTCCCGCCCGGTTGTCCCGCCGCAGCACCGAACACCGGAGCACCGGACACTTCGGCCCCGCACACTGCTGCTCCGGACCGTCGGCGGATGCGACCTTGATCCAGAGCACCTGCTCGAGGTGCTCGGCGAGCAGCGGCGGCGGTTCACCGCCGTCCTGCAGGGCTTCGGCCCGGACGACTGGGCGGCCGCGACCCGGTGTTCGGCCTGGTCGGCGCAGGAGGTCGTACGCCACCTTTGTGACGGCAACGCAATCGGGATCGCCGTCGAGCCGGATGACGGTACCCTCGACAACGCCGAAGGCTTCGACCCGAGGACCACGCCCGGTAAATGGCTGGCCACCTCGGTCGGCGAGTCACCTGACGACACTCTCCGTCGCTTCGTGGCCAGTACCGGGCAACTGCTGGCCGCGGCCCGCGACCGGCTGGCCCGAGGCATCGCCTTTGACGTCCGCATGCCGTATGGCCCGATGGACTGGACCGTGCTCATGCTGCATGCCTTCTGGGATTCCTGGATCCACGAACGTGACGTGCTGCTCGCCCGCGGCGCCGAACATCCCGGCGACGACGACGCCGCAGCCTACGCGACCGCGTACGGGGTGTTCATCGCGGCCGCGGTGGCGTCGATGTTTGGCGATCAGGTGCAGGAGAAGCTGATGCTGGACGGCCCCGGCGGCGGTCTGTTCCATAGTAGATACCAGCCGAGGCGTCACGCTGACCGTGAGCCGGGGGAGCGCCGCGGGACCGCCCGCGGTCGCGGTCGCCGACGCCCTGGCCGGCCGTTCGTCAGCCGGCGCCGTGCTCAGCGACCTGCCGGTTTCCTCCCGGACCGCCCTGTCTCACCTGGGCGAGCTGTTCAACACGCCAGCTGAGCAGCGACCGATCAGGAACGCTGGGCACTGACCGCCGCGAGCCAGACGCGCCCTCCGCTCCGGTCGGCAAAGGTCAGCCGGCCCGCTCCAGCCAGCCCGCGATGCTGCGGGCCAAGGTCGGCATCGGCAGCGAACCTTGATCTAGGACCGCGGCGTGGAAGGCGGGCAGCGAGAACTTCTCGCCCAGGCGCAGCCGGGCCTCCTCCCGGATCCGCAGGATCTCGAGCTGGCCGGTGAGGTAGGACAGCGCCTGCCCCGGCATCACCACGTACCGGTCGATCTCGGACGCCAGGAACTCCCGCGGCATCGGCACGTGGGTCACCGCGAACTCCAGCGCCTGCTCCCGGCTCCACCCGTAGAAGTGCAGGCCGGTGTCCACCACCAGCCGCGCGGCCCGCATCAGCGACGTGCTGATCGAGCCGAGCAGGCCCCGCTCGTCGGCGTACAGCCCGATTTCCTCGGCGAGCCGCTCGGCGTACAGGCCCCATCCCTCGGAGAACACCGGCAGGCTGCGCTGGCGCTGCAGCGCGGGCAGCTCGGTGAGCAGCTGCAGGCGGGACAGCTGCAGATGATGCCCGGGCACCGCCTCGTGGAAGGCCACCACCTCGATGTCCCAGCCCGTCCCGGCGGTCGGCCGTTCGGTATTGAACCAGAACGTCCCTGGCCGTCCCCCGTCCAGCCGCGGCGGCGTGTAGTGCGGCGCGGCGCCGCTGACCGCTACCACCTCCGGCATCGCCGTCACCTCGCACGGTGGCGGCAGGGGCGCCGGGAACACCTCCGCGGCCCGTGCCTCGGCCCGCCGCACCGCGATCGTCGCTTCCCTGATCGCCTCGGCCGGCGTGATCTTCCCGGCCGAGTCCCGGAGGGCGTTCATGACTTCGTCCAGCCCGGAAAGGCCCAGCTTGGCGCCGAGCTCCACGGCCCGGGCCTCCAGCGCGGCGATGTGATCCAGGCCGGTCTGGTGCAATTCGGCCGCGCTCAACGGCAGCGTCGTGTAGATCCGCACCGCCCGGGCGTAGTCCTCCTCGCCGCCCGGCAGGTGCACCAGCCCGGCCTGCGAAGACGGCCGCGCCCGCGGCAGCAGGTCCCGGACGGTGGCCACCCACCGCTCCAGCGCCGGCCGGATCACCTCTGCGGCGACGGCGCGCCGCTGCGCCTCCCACTCCGCCGTCCCATCCCACCCGGCCGGCGCCGCCGGTGCGAGGAGCGGTGCCGGAACGGGCGCGGCCAGCACGCCCTCGGCCCAGGCGATAGCCTGCTCGGCCAGCGGGGCCACCGGGTACCGCCCCTTCCCGGCCCCGGCCCGCAGCCGCTCGCCGACCTGGTCGAGCCACTCGCCGCCGCGCCGCAGCCGGATCAGGTAGGCCTCGGCCGCGGGGACGTCGACCAGGACCGTCCGGGCCGCGACCGCCATGAACAGCGCCGCTCCCGAGTACTGCATGGCCGTGACCGTGTGGTCCTCCGGCGCCATGTCGACGGTCGCGATCTCCTGGGCGGCCGCCTCCCTGGTGCAATCGAGCGTGACGGCATCGGCCGGCGTGAGCGGGCCGCCCGCGATCTCGTCGGCCTCCACGACGAAGTGCTCGGCCTCGGCCCGCCGGGCCCGGGCGCCCTCCTCGCTCTCGTCCGGGACCAGATCGTCATACCCGGGGATGCCGTACATGCTGGCGGCGAACGGATTCTGCTCGAGCCACCGCTCATGGAAACGGTCGGCCAGGTCACGCGCTGTGCTCATGATCCTCCTCCGGACTATTCCGATCATTAAACTGAACGGACCGTGGCGCGTGCACCCGGCCCCGCCCTATGCGGCGTCACCGGCCCTCTCCTCCAGTCGACGCCACCCGGCGGAACTCCCCAACCGAGGCTGCGGCCCTAAGCGAGGCTGCGGCCGACGGCGAGCCTCCGGGCGGCCACCACGATGCCTCCGATATAGCAGGCCAGCGCCAGGGCCCACAACCCGGCCATGATCATCGAGCTGAACGCCTGTCCGTAGTTCAGGAAGCTGGTTCCGTTGAAACCGGCTCCCACGATGGCCAGGGCGCCCAGCACCGACAGCGCCAGCGCCAGCCGGCCGTCCTGCCGCCGGGCCAAGGCGATACTGGCCAGGGCCGCCGCCGCTAGCGCCAGCCCGAACGCGGCGTGCGCGGCGGCCCACCCGGGACCGTCCGCGATCACCCAGGCCAGGCCCGATGCCGCGCCGGTAAAGTAATTTCCGGCCCCCGCCCCGGGATGCCGGCCAGGCAGAACGACGTACACGTTCACCACCATGCCCAGCAGGTACTGGAAGAGCAGGAGCACGCAGGCGGTGACGTTGACCGCCAGTAGCCGGCCGGGCCGGGCTGGGCTGGGCGCCATCACCCTGCGGGTCATGTCCCGTCGGCCGCCCGCACCATGGCCAGGCCGGGCCGGGGCGCCGTGAGCTGGCGCCCGAATTCGTCATGCCACGCGAGCTCCGCCTCGAGCCGCAGCTCGCCTCGACGGAACGCGGCCACAGCCAGTAGCGGCAGCTTTAGCTGGCCGGTGAGCCGCTGGCGCTCCGCGGTCATCGCCTCCAGCTGCGCCCCGATCCGGCGGCGCCGTTCGGCCAGCCGCTCGGCCAGCTCCGCGGGATCGGCCCCGGCGGCAAACAGCAGCACAACTGACACCGGGTCGGCCGAGCCGAACACCACCTCGAGGGCCGCGTCCCGCTGCACGACCAGCTCAAGGCGGCCCTCTTCGGTGATCTGGTACACGGTCCGGGCTGGACGCCGGCCCTCCCGTTCTTCCCGGACGGCCTCGATCAGGCTCTCGCTGCTGAGCTTGCGCAGCTCCGCGTACAGTGCCCCACCGGTAATCCCGCCCCACACCTCGGCGTTCGTGAGCTCGGCGGTTCGGCGGATCTGGTGGCCGTGCATGGGCCCGCGCTCGGCTAGCACGCCGAGGATCATGAGCCGACTCAAGTTCATCGCAAACTAGTCTGCGCATACTAATCCGCGTTGTGTCAACGCCACGCTGGCGCCCTTCGCCACGGCCGCGGCCAGCCGCTTCGCTGCCCGCCCGCATCTGCGGGTGCCCAGGTCACTCAGCCAAGATCGTGGATCATTACCTCCTCCCAGGGGGTAGGAGGTATCCACGATGATGGAAGCCGGGCAGGTCACCGCGAGGGAGTCAGCGATGGGTTTCTTTTCCTGGTTCAGTTCCTGCGGGACAGCGGGCGACGACGAGCCGCCCAGCCTGATCCACACGAACTACGAGGATCCAGACCTGGAGGAGGTTCAGCGGCGGGCCGAAGAGGACGTCGCCCGGGTCCAACAGGACGACAAATACTTCGGCGGTAACTCCCCGGACGCCCTCTGACCGGAAGGCTCGGGAAATGCTCCGGCCGTCTGACGGCCCCCGAGGTCCCGGCCGCGGATCACCTAGCGCCTGCCGCACTGGCTACGGGCCTCGAGGACTTCTGCGCGGCCCTCGGACTCACCGGGATCGATCTGGTCGCCAACGACGCCGGCGGCTCCATCGCCCAGATCTTCGCCGCCGTCACCCGCAGCGCCTGGCCGCCCTCACACTCACCAACTGCGATACCGCCGACAATCTGCCGCCCGAGGCCTTAAGCCGATGATCGACGTCGCCGCCGCAGGCGACCTCGCCCCGGCCGCGGTAGAGATGTTCGGCGACCTCGACGCCTCCGCCGAGGTCATCTTTGGCTCGGCTTACGAGCACGTGGAGCGGGCCGACCTGAACATGATCCGCTCCTACCTGGAGCCGTGCATCGGCACCCTGGAGCGGGCCCGCGAGTTCGATCGGATGCTGGTCTCCCTCGATGCCGGTGACCTGCACGCGGTTACGCCGCTGCTCGGGCCAGCTCACCGTGCCTATCCTCATAGTTTGGGGCACCGACGACGTCTTATTCGATGTCTCCTGGGCCTACTGGCTCCGTGACACGATCCCGGGCACTGCCGGCGTGGTCACCGTCGACGGTGCCAGGCTGCTCTTTCCTGAAGAAGAACGCCTCATGGATCTCGTGCATCTGGAACAGCACTCGGCGGCGGTCACGCCCGGCCAGGGCGTGACCAGCCGGGAGCTACGAGCCGCTGAGGCTAGCTCGTTCGATATGTAGGCGGGATTTTCGTTCCCTTCGATTATATGTTTTAATAGCAGCACAAGCTTTCGAAGCTGACGAGGGCCCCACCGTCACCAGCCCGGTCCCGCTGGGACCACGGTGCCAACCGACCGCAGGGAGCCTCGCCAGGCGACCGGTCCGATCAGGGAGACGACATGCTCGCCGCCGCCGCTGGCACCAGCCAACCCGTCGTCGCTGCCCTGTTCGGGCTGGGCGCCTCGGCGCTCGCCGGAGCAGTGGTGGCCATGGCCTGGAGCGTGCACGCCCGCCAGATCCGGCTCGCCGAGCTGCTCGTCCGGCGCCAGTTCATCCTCACCAGGCAGCCGGCCGCCCCGGAGGAGTCCCTGAACGGGCACGCCAGCATCGAGGCCGACCGCCTTCAGGAGACCCTGGAGGCGGTCGGGGCGCGGGAGGCCCAGGCCGGCCAGGCCCGGGAGGCCCAGACCCGGGAGGCCCAGACCCGGGAGGCCCAGAGCCGGGAGGCCCAGGCTGGCCAGAAAGGTCACGGAACCCCGGGGGGCCACGCCGACAACGGAGGCCGTCCGGCCCGGGGAGCCGCGGCGCCCAGGGCCGGGAAGCTGGTCATCGAGGGTCCGGAGACCGTCGTCGTCGGCGAGCAGGTCTGCTACCGCGTCCGGCCGTCCGCCGTCGGGACGACAGTGACCTGGGCCGTGGGCGGCGGCTCAGCGTCGCAGGCTCCCGACCCGACCCATCCTGACGAGCTTCTCCTCATCGCCGACCGCCCCGGGGACCTGATGCTCCATGTCCGGGTGCGCGAAGGCCTCACCGAGCGCCGTGAGACGAAATCCATCACCGCCGTGCCGGATATGACTCCGGCTGCGTCGCCCTTCCCGCTGCGTCTGTTCCTGCACGGATGGGGCCTGGTCGTCGTGGCCATAATGGTGGTCGGCTTCGCCGGCGCCCTCGTCGCTCTGGGCGACCTCACCTCCGCCGACTTCATCTCCCTGGTCGTGCCGGTCATTGCGCTGCTCGGTGTTCTGGCCGCCGTCCGCGGCACGAGTGAGCCCAGCCCGCGCCCCAGTTCCGGCCAGGGTCCTCCGAGGCTTGGGCCCTAGGTCGCGCCTACGCCCGCAGCGGCCCGCCTCCCGAAGGTCGTCGAAGAGCAGCTGATCGACCCGGGGTACCCGCGGCCGGTCCGCGTAGCAGAACCAGGCCAGCTCGTCGATCTCGCTGCTGGCGGCCAGCGTCCCGGAGTAGTCGCCCGTGTAGCAGCTCATCCGTACCACCGCGCGCTCTAGCTGGCCGACTGGCTGCGTTGCCTGGTACGTGCCGACGTGCCGTACCGTCTCGGGCCGCAGTGTGACGGTGAGCTCCTCGGTGATCTCGCGCAGCAGGACCTGAAGGTCAGTCTCCGTACCCTCCCGCTTTCCGCCGGGGATGTAGAAGATGTCCTTACCGCGCGGGCGCGCGCAGAGGATCCTGCCGTTCTCCAGGTGTACCCAGGCCACGGTGTCCACCGCGACCGGCGCGGTGCCCACATACCCCTCGGTTATTCGACGGCGCCCAGGCACAATGTGATTATGCGAATCCCGGCGAACCGGCGCGACAGGATCGGCCCCGAGCGGGTCAACTTCTCCCGGGGCCACTGGCGGAGCGAGGACCGGGGCGGCGCCGTCCGCAGCGCCGGCTGGTGGGAATCGGTGACCATTACCTGGTCCCCGCCGCCTGCGCCCGAGCGTCGTCCCGCGGTGCTGCAGCGCGCCCTGGCCGCGGCCGTCGACCTGATGGCGCCCGCGCTCGCAGATCTCATGGCTGAAGCCGCACGGCACGCGCTGGAGCAGCGGTATCGCGGTCGACGGATATCGTCCTCGCCGCGCCGCCTCCTTCCTCCCGCGGCCCGCGCCCTTCCCCGGTCAGACCGGACCGCTTAGGACCTGCATCCGCACGCTCCAGGCCACAGTACCGACACCGAACATCGGCGTGTCTTCCATCATCAAGACATCTTTTTCGCTACGATGTTCGTAAAGATTTCTCCTTCCGAACGGATCGTGGCTGATGAGCGAAGCACCGGTTCCCCAGGACCCTGGGCGGGATGATGACCTGCCTGGCGCGGAGTGGCCGGAGTGGATGGATGAGCCGGGTTATCTGGCGGCCCTGTGTGAGGATGATCCTGGTGATGGTGAGCCGGAGGAGTATGAGGATCCGGATAATGCGCCGCCGCCGGGGCTGGATGATGCGCAGCTGGCTGCGCTGATCGCGGAGGCCCGGGAGGTCACTGCCGAGCAGGCGGCGGCGGAGGCGGAGATGGCCCGGGCCGGTCTGGCCGGGATCCGGGCCGTGCTCGGGTCGGTGGCGGCGGGCCGCCGGGGCCCGGGGATGCCGGGCTCGGCGTCCAGGTTCCCGGGTGAGTACGCCAGCCGGGCTGCGGGGTTCGCGTCGGGTAGGCCGCTGGACGTCGCGCCGGGTGGCCCGGTGCTGGGCCAGTTCGCGGATGAGGCGGCGGGGGACGGTGACCGGTACCGGGGTGCGTCCGATGATGAGCTGGTCGGGGCGGTCTGCGCGTGGGATCGGGTGGAGGCTAATGCCAGTGCGCGGAAGCATGCGGCGGTGGCGGAGCTGCTCCGCCGCCGTCCGGCCCCCGGCACCGCGGTGGATCGTGACTCTGGGCTGCCGGGGGAGTGGGATGAGTTCGCCTCCCGGGAGCTGGGTGCGGCGCTGGCCCTGTCCGCTGGTGATGCGGAGGAGGTGCTGGTCCTGGCGGCGGCGCTGGAGGTGCGCTTGCCGGGGACCCGGGCGGCGTTCCGGTCCGGGGTGCTGACCCGGGATAAGGCGCTGATCATCGCCAGTGCGACGGTGCTGCTGGATCCGGCCGAGGCCCGTGCCGCGGAGGCGATGGTCTTGGGCCGGGCCGGGTCGTTGACCCCGGCGGGGTTGCGGTCGGCGATCGGCCGGGCGGTGATGGAGGTGAACCCGGAGAAGGCGCGTAAACGCCGGGAGCATGCGGCCAAGCAGGCGCGGGTGGCGCGGTGGGCGGAGCCGTCCGGGAACGCGGGCTTGACCGGCCGGGAGCTGCCGCCGGCGGAGGTGCTGGCTGCTGATCAGCGGATTACCTGGTGGGCCCGGCAGTTGGGCAAGGCGGGCCTGGACGGTGGCATGGACCTGCTCCGGGCCCGCGCATTCCTGGACATTCTTCTCGGCATCGACTCCCGCCCCCTCGGCACCCGCACCGGCAACGACCCCAGCCAGGACAGCAAGCCATCCCACGACGGCAACCTCGCCAGGACAGCGGCCCTGGCCAGGACGGCCTCCCGGCCACGACGCAAGCCCCGCCAGGACAGCGGTCTTGGCCAGGACAGCGGCTCCGGCCCGGACGCCAGTTCCGGTCCGGATGGCGGGTCTGGTCCGCGGGGGCCCCGGATGCCGGCTCCGGCTGGGCCGCTGGCCGGGGTGATCCCGCCCGGGTTCGCCGGCCGGGCCAACCTGACCATCCCGCTGGCCACCCTGCTCCACCTCGCGGACCGGCCCGGTGAGATGACCGGCATCGGCCCCCTGGACCCCGACCTGGCCCGCGACCTGGCCGCCGCCGCGGCCCGCACCGCCCGGTCCACCTGGTGCGTGACCGTGACCGACCAGGACGGCCACGCCATCGGGCACGGCTGCGCCCGCCCCGCACCCGCCGCCAGCCGGACGAACACGCCGAAACGCGATAAACCCGGCACCGCAGGCGGCCCTGACCCGCCCCCGGCGGCCCGTCGTTCAGCTTCACCGCCACGGACCAGCCCGGCCCACCGGGCGGGTACGGCACCTGGACGTTGGCCACCGGAACCCCCGGACAGCGGGACCTGCTCATCGCCCTCGAGCCCATCCCCACGGGCGAGTGTGATCACCGGCACGAGGCCAAGGGCCACGATCCCGGGGTCCTGCTCCGGCACCTGGCCCAGGTCCGGCACGCCACCTGCACCGGGCCGGGCTGCCGCCGCCCGTCGACGAGCGCCGACTTCGAGCACAACATTCCCGTACGAGGCGGGTGGCCGGACCTGCCTCTGTAATGGGAACCCGAAGTGCCGTTACGACCACCGGCTGAAGCAGGACCCGCGCTGGAACGCCGAACAGCTCCCCACCGGCCACATCCGCTGGACCACCCCGTGCGGCCGGCAGTACCTCACCGAACCCACCCGGTACCCGATCTGATCGGCCTGCCCGGCCTCACCGCAACGCCCGGAAGAACGAACGCACGTCGGCGACCAGGAGATCAGGCTCCTCCATGGCCGCGAAGTGGCCACCCCGGTCGAACTCCGACCAGTGCACGATGTTGTTGGACTGCTCGGCCAGCCGCCGGACCGGTGCCGCGATCTCCTCAGGGAACACCGCCACCCCGGTGGGCACGGTCGAGATGCTCGGCGCCCCGCCCGAAGCGGCCCGAGCCGCCGCCGCCTCGTAATACAGCCGCGCCGACGACCCGGCCGTCCTGGTCAGCCAGTACACCGTGATGTTGGTCAGCATCTGATCCCGGTCGACCGCGGCCAGCCCGCCGTCGGTCCACTGGCCGAACTTCTCCGCGATCCAGGCCAGCTGCCCGGCCGGCGAGTCGGTCAGGCCGTAGCCCACCGTCTGCGGCCGGGTCGACTGGATCGCGCTGTAACCGCTCCCGGTGACCCGGAACCGCCGCAGCCGCTCCACCCGCGCCCGGTCCCGGGCATCTAGGTCGGGCGGCTCGTCACCCACCGGCGAGAGCATGTTCAGGTGCACGCCGATGACGTGCTCAGGCGCGAGCACCCCGAGCTCCCGGGAGATCCCCGACCCCCAGTCCCCGCCCTGCGCGCCGTACCGCGAGTAGCCCAGCCGCCGCATCAGCTCGTCCCACGCCCGCGCGACGCGGCTGACGTTCCAGCCCCGCTCCCTCGTCGGCCCGGAGAAACCGAACCCCGGAATCGACGGGATGACCATGTGGAACGCGTCCCGCGGATCACCTCCGTACGCGCCGGGATCAGTCAGCGGCCCGATGACCTCCATGAATTCCACGACCGAGCCCGGCCAGCCGTGCGTCATGACGAGCGGCAGGGCGTCCTGGCGAGCCGAACGCACGTGCAGGAAGTGCACCCTCTGCCCGTCGATCTCCGTGGTGAACTGATCGAAGCCGTTCAGCCGGCGCTCGTGCACCCGCCAGTCGTAGCCTGCGCCCCAGTACCCGGCCAGCTCCCGCACGTCGTCCAGCGCGATGCCGTAATCCCAGCCCGCCCCGGGCACCTGGTCCGGCCACCGTGTCCGGGCCAGCCGGTCCCGCAGGTCGTCCAGCTCAGCTTGCGGGATGTCGATCCGGAACTCCTCGATCGTGTCCATGCTCGAAAACCGTACTCCCGGGCCCCCTGGGCAGCCACGCGGCAGAGGAGACAAATGCCGCGGCCGACCCACTGAACCCGAGGTCCTGATAGCGTCGGCGCCGGGGGCTGGCCTGGCCCCCGCGTCGGGGGAATCCCCCGCTCGCTCGTGCGACGTCGCAGGAGAAAACCCATGGCCTCTCGGCTGAATCCCTACCTCAACTTCAACGGCAACGCCCGGCAGGCGCTGGAGTTCTACGCCAGCGTGTTCGGCGGCGACCTCACGCTCACCAGCTTCGCCGACTTCGGCGCCCAGGGCTCGCCCGACGCTGACCGGATCATGCACGGCCTGCTCGAGACCGCAGCCGGCTACACGATCATGGCCGCCGACGTCACCAGCGACATGACCTACCAGCCGCCGGCCGGGATCTCGGTCAGCCTCAGCGGCGACGACGGTGGCGCCCTGCACGGCTACTGGGACAAGCTGTCCGCAGGCGGCACCGTCACCATGCCGCTGGCCAAGCAGGCCTGGGGCGACGAGTTCGGCATGTGCATCGATCAGTTCGGCGTCCCGTGGCTGGTCAACATCAGCCCGCCGCAGGCCTAGCCAGGCTCGCCGTCCAGTCGGCGATAGCGAGGACGTCGGCCTGGCGGGGAAACAGCTTCTCGGTCAGGACCCGGTGCACCTCGGGGTCGGCGTCCAGGCACCCGTCGGCTAGGACGGTGAGGCGGTAGTCCAGGTCAGCGGCCTGGCGGAGGGTGGAGAGCACCACCCCGCTGGTGGCGATGCCCGTCAGTACCAGGCTGTCGACCTCGCCCGCCCGCAGCACCACCTCCAGGTCGCTGCCGGTGAACGCCGACACCCGGCGCTTGGTCACGACCACGTCGCCGGAATCCGGCCCGATGGCGGGAGGAATAGCCGCGCCCGGGTCGCCGTCGGCCATCCGCCCCGAGCCCGCGATCGCCCCGAAAGTCTTGTTGCGCTGGCTGACCTCGGGATACCCGGCGCGGAACCCGACGACCACGTAGATGATCCGGACCCCGGCGCCGCGGGCGGCCCCGATCGCGCCCGCGAGCCGCGGCAGGTACTCAACGTCGTCGGCGTGACGATCGACGATGCCCTGTTGCACGTCCATGACGAGCAAGGCGGTTGACGTCATCTTGGCACGCTCCTTCGAGCTTCGGCGGTTACGGTACGAGTGTGGCGACTATAGACGACGTGGCCGCGGCGGCTTCGCAGCTGCCCGACGTGACCGAAGGCGAACGGCACGGCACCCGGACCTGGTTCGTGGGCCGCAAGGCCTTCGCCTGGGAACGGCCGTTCAGTAAGGCGGATGTGCGCCGGTTCGGCGACCAGGTCCCGCCCGACGGCCCCATCCTGGCCATCCGCGTCGCCGATCTCGGCGAGAAGGAAGCGCTGCTCGCCGCCCACCCCGAGGCGTTCTTCACCATCCCGCATTTCGACGGCTACTCCGCCGTCCTCATCCAGCTGCCGAAGGTCTCCGCCCCGGCCCTCCGTGAGGCCGTGACCGACGGCTGGCTGGCCTGCGCGCCGCCGGCCCTCGCGGCGGAGTTCCTGGGCCGCTCCGGGTAGCCATCTCAGGCGGCCCGGGATGAGACCAGCGACGCGAATACAACAGTGGAACTGAGATAATGCCCGGTGGTGTAGTCGAAAACGCCACCGCATGTTATCAGCCGGAGCGCGGCATAGTCCGTCGCGCCGTAAATCGCTTTCGCGGGGAATTGCGATTTGGGGTACTCGCGGACGCCGGTGACCCGGAAAATGGCGGTGACCCCGTCGGCGAGCCGCACGTCGATGGTGTCTCCCGGGCTCAGGGCCCCGAGCCGGAAGAAGACCGCGGGCCCCTCAGTACTGTCGACATGGCCCTCGATAACCGACGCGCCGACCTGGCCGGGCGTCGCCGAGTATTTGTACCATGCGGCCAGGCCCGCGCTCGTGACCAGCGACGGTACCTGTATCGTCCCGTCGGCGTTGAGCCCGAGGTGCAGCACCGCCGAGTCCACCCCGATGGCCGGGATGGCCAGGGATACCGGCTCCGAACGCTCCAGCGAGGGGCCGCCGCCCGCCGGGCCGTCGGAGCCCGCCGCCGCGGGCGACGGCTGCGGCGCGTGCACCTGGGACGCCACCACGACGCCCACGGTCGCGAGCCCGCCCACGATGAGCAGGGCTCCGATCATCCCGGCCAGCCGGGCCCGCACGCTCACCGGCCGGGGCGGGCGGGCATACCCGGTCTCCGGCCACGAGCCGACCACGCGGAAGCCGGCTATGCGCGGCCACCTCGCATCCCCCAATGCGCACTCCCTCGGGGTCGTTGTCCACCAAGCTTAATATTCGCCTGCCGCGCGCGCCATTGGCGGCTTGTGCCGGGGTCTTGGCTTATCGTTATGCTCGCCGGTTTTCGCCCCCGGAGTTGTTCGGCCGGCCAAGGAACCAAAGGCCGGTCACGCGTTTTCTTTCTGGTACCGGTTTCTGCGGCCTCCGGCCGGGAAATGGTCGTCTTTGGACGGGAGCATGAGGAGGTCCGATGAGGGCGCGCACAGCCATTGCGTGGACAGCGCACCGGGTAAGGCCGAGAACCATCGGCTGGGGCCTGGTGAGCGTGTTCGCCTGCATCGCCGTCTCGGCCTGCACGTCGAGCGGCACGGGGACGGGGACGGGGACGGTGTTCTCGCCCAGCGTCAGCGGCTCGGTGACCGTATCCGTGTCCGTCTCGGTGAGCACCTCGCCCAGCGACGGCACCAGCTCGACCCCCACCCCGACTCCGACCAGCACGATCACCCCGACTCCCTCGCCCAGCGTGACCCCGAGCCCGACGCCGACTGTGACCTACTACAGCCCGTACCCCACCGCCGCCCCCGTCACCGGCGGCGGCGGCACGGCCGGATTCCAGGACGCCGGACTGGCGGTGCTCGGCGGAGGGGCCATCCTGGCCGGCGCCGGGAGCATCATCTACCGCCGCCACACGACCAGGAAACGCTGACCGCCAACCGCCGACGCTCACCAGGGAAACGCTGACCGGCATGCTGATCGCGGCCGCCGTCTGCCCGCATCCGCCGCTGCTGATCCCCGAAGCGGCCGGCGAGCCTGGCCCCGGCGACCCCGAGCTGCCGCGGCTGCGGGCCGCCTGCCAGCAGGCCGTCTCCGCCCTCCTGGCCGAACACCCCGACCTCATCGCCATCGTCGGCGCTGACCCGCGGACCGGGCGCACCGCCGAGTACCCGCCGGAGGCCCCGGGCCGTCTGCGCGAATTCGGCGTCCCGTTCGCCGCCGGCCGCGCCCGGCCCGACGTAGCGCCCCTCCCGCTCTCCCTGACCGTGGGGAAGTGGCTGCTGTCCCGCGCGGTCCTGGAGCCCGCACCGCCGCGGACGACGTGGTGGGGGATCGCCCCGGACGCCGGGCCGGCCGAATGCCGGCGCCTGGGGGAGAAGCTGGCCCGGCTCGCTCCCCGGGTCGCGCTGCTGGCCATGGGGGACGGGCCGGGGTGCCGGGCCCGCGCCGCCCCGGACGCCGCCGACCCCGACGCCGACCGCTACGACGACCAGGTGGCCGGGGCCCTGGCCGCCGCCGACCCGGCCGCGCTGGCCGCGCTCGACCCCGGCCAGGACGGCCCGCTGGTCATCGCCGGCCGTGCCGCCTGGCAGGTCCTGGCCGGCGCGGCCGGCCAGGACGCCTTCGGTGCCGAGCTGCGCTACCGCGGCGTCCCCTTTGAGGTGAGCTACTTCGTGGCCAGCTGGCGCCGGGCACACTGATAGCCATGGGCACGCACGTCATCGCCGTGGTCGGGGCGACCGCCACCGGCAAGTCCGGCCTCGGCATCGCGCTGGCCCGCGCGCTCGGCGGCGAGGTCGTCAACGCCGATTCGATGCAGCTCTACCAGGGCATGGACATCGGAACCGCCAAGGAGCCCGAAGCCGCCCGCCACGGCGTGCCGCACCATCTGCTCGACATCTGGCCGGTGACCCGCGCCGCGAACGTGGCCGACTACCAGAAGCTGGCCCGCGCCGCCATCGACGAGATCGTCGCCCGCGGCCGGGTCCCGGTGCTCGTCGGCGGCTCCGGCCTGTACGTCCGCGCCGCTCTCGACGATCTCAATTTTTACCGAACGGACCCGGCGATCCGTGACCGCCTTGAGTCTGAGCTCGCCGTGGCCGGAGCGGCCGCCCTGCACGAGCGGCTGGCCGCGCTCGACCCGGCCGCGGCCGCCGCGATCCTGCCCGGCAACGGCCGGCGGATCGTGCGTGCGCTCGAGGTCATCGAGCTGACCGGCGGCCCGTTCACCGCCACCATGCCCGCCTACGAGCAGGTCCGCCCCGCCGCCCAGATCGGCCTCACCATGCCCCGGCCCGAGCTCGACCAGCGCATCGCGGCCCGCGTCGAGGCCATGTGGCGGGCCGGCCTGGACGCCGAGGTGCGCGCGCTGGTCCGGGTCGGCCTGCGCGACGGCCCGACGGCCCGCCGCGCCATCGGCTACCAGCAGCTGCTGCGCCATCTGGACGGCGAGCTCACCCTGGATGAAGCCCGCGTGGAGACGATCAAGGCCACCCGGCGGTTCGCCCGCCGTCAGGAGTCGTGGTTCCGCCGGGACCCCCGCGTCCGGTGGCTCGACGCGAGCGGCCCGGCCGGGCCCCTCCTGGACCAGGCCCTGAGCTACATCCGGTCGCCGAGGCCGTAGGCGCGCTTGGCGTTGTCGGCGCAGAGCATGCGGGCCAGGCGCACCACAGTGCGTTCGGAATAAAGATCGCCGGCCAGCCCCGCGGCCAGGAAATCGGACAGCGCGCGGCGGAACAGCGCCGCGGCCAGGTAGTGCAGTTCCGGCAGCCCGAACGCATCCGAGGAGTACAGGAATTTGCCGAACGGCGCCAGCTCCAGCGCCTCGGCGAGCAGGGCGGTGGCGCGGCTGCCCAGGTTGTGGGCGGCCAGGCCCACGTCGACGTATACGTGCGGGAAGACCTGGGCCAGGTAGCCCGCCTCGCGGTGGTAGGGGTAGTTGTGCAGCAGCATGACCGGTACGCCGGCCGGCTGGATGGCCCGCAGCAGCGGGGTGAGCAGCAGCGGGTTGCCGCGGTGCAGGTCGACGTCGCTGTCCCCGTAGCCGGCGTGGAACTGCACCGGCAGCCCGAGGTCCACGCCGCACCAGATGAGGAACCGCTCCAGCGTCTCGTCGAAGACCCGGGGCAGCCCGGACCTTGCGCCAGGGGTCGCCAGCCAGCGCCCGGCCGCCGCCGTCACCTCGGCGTCGTCCGGCCGCAGCGGATTCAGGTCCAGCCCGGTCCGGTAGGCGGCGATCGACTTGACCGCCACCGCGTCCGCGGTGCGGGTGGCCAGGGCGGAGCGCACCGCGTCGGCGAAGCCGCCCGCGCCGATCCCGGCCGCGGCCACGTCCTCGGCCACGCGCTCCAGCCGGACGATCTCGCGCGCGGTCGCCCCGGCCAGCTCGCCGAGCTCCGCCGGGGAAGTCAGCGGCTCCGGGGTGTAGCCGGTGTCCACGCACACCGCGGACAATCCGGCCGCCACCATGAAGCGCCTGCTCACCTCCGCCGCGCCGAGCTCGGCGCGGCGCGTGGTGTAGTCGGCCAGCTCGGCGTGCGGCGGCAGGCCGAGGATGGGCGGGCACAGCCGCCGGAACGCGAACCCGGCCTGGGAGTCGAACACCGAGCCGCCCGGCCAGCCCGGGCCCTCGGTCAGCAGCGACTCCAGCGTGGCCCCGTCCGCGTCGCGGTACAGCACCCCGTGACAGTGGTGGTCGACCAGCGCCTGTTCCGCCACGCAGCCGAGCAGTTCCGCCACGTTGCATCCGCTCCTGTCCCGGGGCTCGTCCCTATAGTGTCTCCCCGACCCATCTGCCACGGAAGGGGCAAAAGGTACGAAATACCGATCTGGGCAGGTAGTTGCCGTTGCGCACGGCCGTGGCCGTCTGTCCGGGAAGTCAGAGTGAACCTTTTCGCCCGATCGCGCGTCACACACTGTAGGAGTTACTCGACAGGAGGTGACCTACTGTGACCGGTGCCTACCCAGTGCTTCACGTGGGTTCCTTCGGGTCAGCGGGCCCCGCCCAACCGGCGCCCCCCTGGACCCGAATGTTCCGCGGCGTCCCGGCGTCCGTGTCTGAGGCCCGCCGGTTCGTGGCCGAGCTGCTGGCCGGCTGCCCGGCCCGCGAGGTCCTCATGACCTGCGTGTCCGAACTATGCACGAACGCCATCACGCACACCGCCTCGGGCCAGGGCGGCGCGTTCACCGTCGAGGTCGACCTCCCGCGAGACGGGGTGGCCAGGCTCGCCGTCACCGACGACGGCGGCGGCCCGTCGCTCCCGGTGGCCCGCCCCCTGGACCCGCTGACCGCAGACATGATGGCCGAAGGTGGCCGTGGCCTGGCCCTGGTCGCCGCGTACACCAGCCGCTGGGGCTACGTCGAGGACGGCCCCGGCCTGACCGTGTGGGCCGAATCGTGCTGGCCGGTCGCGGTTCCCGTGCGCGGCGATCAGCTCCCCGCCGGCCCCGCCCGCCGACCGCGTGTTCCGCGACCCAGGTTCTCCCGCCCGTTCCCGGGGTCCCCCGACGACGACTGGCCCGCTGGCCCTGCCGCCTGAGCCGGCCGCGTCCCTCCCGTCTTCGCCCCGCGCCGTCGCGGGCTCACAGAACCGGCCATCATCAGAACACGGGCCATCATCAGAACTTGCGGAAGTCGGGGCGGCCGTCTTGCCACCAGATCAGCACTACCTTGCCGACGATGCTGGACCCCGTGACGGGTCCCCAGAACCGGCTGTCGCATGAATCGGCCCGGTTGTCGCCCAGCACGTAGAACTCGCCTGGCGGCACCCGGTAGGGGTGCTGGCTGCTCGCTATCGTCGGCCCCAGCGGGTCATTGTGCGGCAGATACGGCTCGGCGAGCAGCCGTCCGTTTACGTAGATGCGGTTACCCGAGGAGTAGATCGTCTGTCCCGGCAGGGCGATGACTCGCTTGACCAGGTCGCCTTCCTGGCCGCAGTGATCGAGCGGCGGCTGGCCGAACACCACGATGTCGCCCTCGCGTACGTCATGCCAGCTGAAGAACGCCTTCTGGACCAGAATCCGGTCGTACACGTCCAGCGTCGGCACCATTGACGCCGAGGGAATCCAGAAGGTCTCGAACGCGAACGCCCGCAGCAGGCCGGCCGCCAGCCCGGCCACCAGGATGATGATCGCCGCCTCGGCCAGCATCCGCTTCCACCGCCGGCGCCGCCCCGGGCGGCCCTCGGCCGGCCCGGTGTCAGCCGGTTCAGCCATGCCCGGCGGCCCAGACGATCATCCGCCGGTGGCCGGTGACGGGGAGCGTGCCCGGGCCGGGCTCAGCCCCGCCTGGCCGGCGCGGCCCGGGCGCAAGTACGGCCGCCCGGCTCGCGCTAGCCGTCCCGGCGGGTGCCGTTTTGGCCGGGGCCGTTTTGGCCGGGGCCGTTTCGGCGGGTGCCGTTTTGGCCGAGGCCGCCTTGGCCGGAGCCGCTGAGGCCAGCAGCCCGGCCGAGGCGCCCAGCGAACAGGCCGCGACGAGCAGCGCGCAGGCCGCCGCGCTCAGCCGCCGTCCGGGGGACGGGGTCAGCCACTCCCGCGCTGCGCCAGCCAGGTAGCTCCAGGCGATCGAGCCTGCCGGGGTGCCGTCCCTGATGAGCAGCGCCGCTAGCTCGGCGGCCTCGTCGCCGTGCCGCCGCCGCCAGCGGGCCGGGTAGCACCGCAGCGCGGTCTGGACCGTCCGGGCCGTCCGGCGGTCATTCACTCAGATGCCGCCCAGCTGCAGCCGCAGCCGCCCGGCTGCGCTGACTCGCTCGAGCGAATCGAGGTGCGCACGAAGCGCCGCCGCCCCCGGTGCGGTAATGCGGTAGGGATGGCGCCGGTCGTCGGCGGGCAGCGACTCGATCAACCCGAGCCGGTCAAGCCGGTCCAGGGCGCCGTAGAGCGTGCCGGGCCCGAGCGTGACGTCGGCGAGCTCCTTGATGTCCTGGATCAGCGCGTAACCATGCTTGGGGCCGTCGGCCAGGCTGATCAGGATCAGCACCGACGCGTCGCCGGCCCGCCGCAGCACGTCCTGCCCGGCCCTGCTGCCCTGTCCGCGCACGAGCACCGCCTCCTAATACGTCGGTCAATATATCAGTCAACGGAATAGTGGCGTCGGAAGTCCGCGAAGACTGCACCGGCAGGCCGGCGCCGGCTGGAGTCGCGGGTATTATCTCGAATATGAGATAGCATTAAAGGTATGAGCGGTAGGCGCGACCCCACGCCCGGAACTCCTGAGCCCCTCGAGTCCGCGGGGGCTCCCGAGCCGGCGCAGCGCGATCAGGAAGCTGCGCTGCCGGTCATGCCGGGTTTCCGCGAGATGGCGCTGCGCCGCCGGGCGGATGAGCAGGCGGCCCGGATGGCCGAGGACCGTGGCCGTCTCGTCCGGGAGCTGGCTGGGCAGCGGCAGGCGGCCGGCCTGTCCCAGACCGAGATCGCGGCCCGGATGGGAACCTCCCAGTCCGCAGTCGCCCGGCTGGAATCCGGTACCGCCGACGTGCGCGCTTCCACGCTCGAGCGTTACGCGGCCGCCGTCGGCAGCCAGATCACCTGGAAACTCGACCACCCCGCGGAAGGAGCCGGCCGATGACCCACGGCGCGGCACGTGCGCACCTGCCCGGAATCCCGCCCCGCCCGGGGGAGCCCGGCTGGCCCGGCACCCCCGGTACCCCCGGCCCCCCCGGGACACCGGGCCGCCCGTTCACCGCGCCGCCGGGCGTCCCCTGGCCGGCTCAGGAACCGCCGGTCCGGGTCTGGACCGACCCCAACGCCGACTGGCGGGCCACGCTGTACGAGCGGCTGCTGGCCAAGCGGATCGTGCTCGCCTCCGGCCCGCTGGACGACGAGGCCGCCGCGCGGCTGTCGGCCCAGCTGCTCACCCTGGACGCCGAGGGGGAGGGGCCGGTCCGCCTGGAACTGCAGAACTTCCGGTCCGACCTGCCTGCCGCCCTCACCGTGATGGGCATCCTCGACGTCCTGCGCGTCCCGGTGCACGGCTGCGTGAGCGGCGAGATCAGCGGACCTGCCCTGGGCATCCTGGCCTCTTGCCCGCGCCGGATCGGCTACCCGAACGCCATCTTCACCCTGGCCGAGCCCAGGCTCGAAGTCGGCGGGACCGTCACCGCCGTCACCGCGCGCCAGCAGCAGCTGACCCGCATGCTCGACACGCTGTACTTCAGGCTGGCCGAGGTCACCGGCCGCGAGGTGGACGAGATCCGCGAGGATGCCCGCCGCCGCCGTTCGCTGACCACGGCCCAGGCCATCGGCTACGGCCTCATCCAGGCCCAGGAGACAACCCCAGCCCGGCCCTCCGGCAAGTTACGGATGCGCCAGGGCCAGGGCGGAGGCGGCCCGCCGGAAGGCCGCTTCGGCCGCCGGGTTGTCCTCGATGTGCCAGTCCTGATGGTAGATCCCGTCGTCCTGGGCGATGTCGAACCACACCAGCCCGAGCGCGTCGTACTGGTGCATCCCGGCGAAGAGGTCGGGGATCTTTGCCGCCTGGCCGGCCTCGGGACCCGCCGCGGTCTCCGACAGCAGCACCGGCTGACCGGTGAAGGCCCGCACCTGGGCAATGGTCTTGCCGAAGATGCTGGCGAAGGTTTCGTAGGAACGGTAGTAGTAGCCGTCGATGCCGACCCAGGTGACGTACTTCGCGCCCGGCCACCAGGAGGCGACCGGCCCGGTGCCGGGCTCATCCGCCTGGATGGTCCACAGCCAGGTGACGTTGTCGGCGCCCTGACTGCGGAACAGCGTGACGATGTGCCGCCAGGCCGCCACGAACGTCGAAGCCGGGAGCTGTCCGTAGCCCCACGAGTACCAGTCCGCGTTCATCTCGTGCCCGAATCCGATGACGACCGGATGGCCGAAGTCCCGGACGCTGTCGGCAAAGATGCGCAGATAGCGGTCGTAGCCGCCGGCGGCGATCTTCTGGACGGAGACGAGAGTGGGATCCATCTGCACCATCGTGACGGCGCCGTGTCCGCTGACCGTCTCCGCGAACGAGGTCTTGAAGGGTTCGCCCCAGCCGCTGTAGTACCCGACCAGGTTCGGCTGCCTGCCGCTCAGCCTGGTGAAGTCCGCGACCGGCTGGTACGTGCCGGGCGGCCCGGACTCGTAGACGCCCAGGTAGGATGCCGACTTTGACGGCAGGGACGTGCCTTCATCCGGAGCCGAGGCGACGAAGAGCCAGTGGCGCGGGTGATCGCGAAGGTCACGGCGGCAGCGGCGATAACGATGGCGGCCAGTATCACCAGCCGCGATCTCATGGTTTTCCGCGCGAGCGACCCATGTCTCATGACGCTGGCCCTTGGTATGCCTCAGCACCCTGGCGGAACGCGGCGACTGCGGGCGGACGGTCCAGGCGCCAGTCTTGCTTCCCTTTGGCGTCGAACCAGATCAATCCCAGCAGCCCGTACGTCCGGACACCAGCGAAGGCGTCAGCAATCTGAGCTGGCTGGCTCGCCGTGTCCGCTGCGCCCGTCTCGGCGATGAGTATGGGGTCACTGGTCAGTGCGCGCACAGCGACAATGGTTGGCCCGAACAAGGGCGCGAAGGTCGTTGACGGCGTGGCGTAGTAGCCGTCGATGCCTACCCATGTCACATACGAGCTTCCCGGCCACCAGGACCCCGGGTCGGGAATGCCGGCCGGCGCGTCGACGATATTCACCGTCCACAGCCAGGTCACGTTCTCGGTCCCGGCTATACGGAACTCGTGCACGATATGCCGCCAGGCGGCGATATACGACGCCGGCGATGACTGCCCGCTGCTCCAGGAATACCACGACCCGTTCATCTCATGGCCGAAGCTCAAGATGACGGGACGGCCGTAATCACGGACGGCCTCAGCGTAGGAACTCAGGTATCCGTCATATTTCCCCGCTGCGATCGCGCTCAGGCTGATCCCAGTCGGCTCGATCTGCACCAGAGGCAGCACACCGTGCGGCCGCTGTCGCGGCGAAGCTGGTCCGGAACGGCTCCAGCCATCCGCTGTAGTAGACGGTCACACGTGGCCTGACTCCGGTCGCCGTCGTGAACGCCCTCACGGGAGCGTACGAATCAGGCACCCCGGGCACGTAAACCCCGAGGTAGGTCTCTGGCGTCGCAGGAAGACTGACCGGGCCGGCGCTGCCGGGGCGCGGGATCCCGCGCCCGTGGATTTGTCGTGCATGGCGGCCGCCACGATCGTCGCGAGCGCGGCGAGCACTGCTGCCGCGATTATCACGATCCGCACGAGCTTCACCTAGGAGGCTCCCCCTGTGACCCGGACATGGTTGCGGCGTGCGCCGAGTGCCATCCCCGTGATGGCGCAGGCGAGCAGACCCGAGGCCAGGAGCGGGATGAAAGACGGCCCGAATCGGGTCATGCGCCATACCGCCAGCGTCACCCAGGCCAGTCCGGTGCCGCCGTTCCAGACCGTCAGGCCGACCCACACACGGCGTGTCCCGGCCTTCCTCTCACCACTGCCGGTAACCTGCCAGCCCATACGTCTGCGTCGGCAGATGTCCCAGAGCGCGAACAGGTGGGCCCATCCGTACAACAGCTTGGTCATGAGCGCCTCGGGCCCGAACCGGGAGCGGTGCCAGGCGGGGAAGACCACCAGGTTGTACATGAACGACGGGATGATGAATATGTAGTTGATCAGCCGGACCCGCTCCGGTATGAAAATCAGCATCACCAGGGGGATCGCCGGACTGACGAAAATGAACAAGGCGGTGTGCACGTAGTAACAGAATCCCGAAACATAGCAACACCGGGTCCGCCAGCGCATGCGCGCGGCCCAGAACTTCCTGGATCCGAGCAACGACATGGATCCAGCGCACCACCGGTACTGCTGGGCGAGAAAGGAATCCGGATCGGACGGGCACAGGCCGGCCGCAGCGCGAGCGGTATGTACCGCAGGCGCCAGCCGGCCCGGCGCAGATCGAACCCGGTGTGCACGTCCTCGGAGTGCTCGATCAGCGTGGTGCCGCCGTTGGCCGCCAGCGCTTCGCGGCGGTAGATCGCGCAGGAGCCCACGCAGATCGCGCCATCGTGCCGGTCCCTGGAGACCTGCACGAGCCGGTAGAACAGTTCCTGCACCGCGCCAGCGCCCCGTTCCATCCATGACATGCGCCCGCGGGTCCGGAAGTACTGCGGCGACTGCACGATACCGATCGAGTCGTCGGCGTCGAAGTACGGGAGCATCTCGGCCGGCAGATCGGCCCGGGGCGCGAAGTCAGCATCCAGGACGAGGATGAACTGGCCGGATGAGCAGGCAAATCCGTGCCGCAGGTTGCCGGCTTTCTTATCCAGCCACGGTCAGACCGCGCGATCCAGCTGAACCCGAAGTCCTCGGCCATGACCCGCACTCGCTCGTCCGTCCCTCGTCGAGAACGTAGGCGGTCGAGGTACCCGGGTAGGCCCGAATGAGCTCGAAGACGTGAGTCCACGTGTTGGCCAGGACGGAGGGCGGCTCGCCGCAGACGGGCAAGAACACGTCCAGCGACGGGTAGCGGCGAGGACGCCACGAGGCGACGAGCTCGCGGTGCGCCGCCAGGTCGAATCCGCGGGTGCGGAGGTTAACGCACAGGGAGATGACGTAGTAGCCGATGGTGAACACCAAGAACGGCAAGAACACCCAGGTGAACAGGGCGTTCAGGAACACGAACCGGGCCTGGCTGATCAGCAGGGCACCGAAGCTGGCCAGCGAGGTGCGGATGATCAGGGCCAGATTACGGTCGCAGTAGCCTGTCTTCTCTTCACCGGAAGGTACGGCAGGCAGGCCGAGCCCGTACCTTCGGTGGCGGCCCGGCCCGCTGCGGTATAGCGCCCGCTCAGAGGTGGCCATGTTGGTTCCCCGATCGCTTCGCCGGCCGGTACCCCCAGATCGTGTATTGGCCGTAAGAGGAGGGCACCACGGCGACGACCTGGTAATCGCCTGTCTGCTGCATGGCGGCGACGATCTGGCTGTCGGTTTTGGGCGTGGCCAGGAAATCGAGGATGACCAGCGAGAAGTGATGCTTGGCGATCGCTGCCTGGTAGGCGGCGGCCCCGGTCAGCGGCCGACGAGTGCCCGGCTGGGTATAGGAGAGGTACCAGGTGTTGGACCATCGCGGCCAGGAGACGCTGCTCTGCAAGTAGTAGGCCGGGATGTCGTAATCCTCGGCCAGGTAGTTTCCCGGGTATGCCCGGGTCAGGGCGCGGAGCTGGGCGACGGCCGGAGCGGAATCGGGCCATCCCTGGTACATTTCCTGGCCTGTGCGGCGCCGAGTGCCCCGAGTGGCACGATTGCCGCGGCGAGCAATCCAGCCGTCACGAAGCTCAGGCTCCTGCGCTGGCCGATCCGCGAGAGCTGGGCCAGCGCGTACCCCGCAGCCGGGGCCGCGAGCCAGGCGCCGAAGTCGACGTGCTTGTGCAGGGACGTGGTCGTGTGGATGCGCGCCTGCTCCAGCGGAGCCAGCAGCCCGGCCGACCGCCAAGACGGTCACGAGCGCCGCCTGCCCCCTGCCGCTCCGGCGTGGGGACATGATCACGCCGATCCAGGCCAGGGTGCAGACGGTGCCCGCCCACTCCCATGAGTCCTTGAGCACGAGCAGGGGTGAGTTATCGCCGACGGCCCGCGCCAGCGTCGTGTACATGACGCCCGCGACGTAGAAGGGGCCGCCGAGAGCCAGCAGGATCGCCACGAGGGCGGTGACGACGGCCGCGAGGTAGCCGGCCCGGCCGAGCGCAGGCTTCCAGCCGCGCCGCTGGCAGATCACCAGTGCGGCGAGGACGACCACCACCGGATCGAACAAGGCGGTCGCGTACTTGGCGGCATTCGCGAGCGCCAGTGCAGCGGCGCCGGCCACGAGCAGCAGGGTCGAGTCGCCACGATCCCGGGCGGCGACGACGCACCACACGGACGCCGCCATCAGGAGCAGCGCCATGGCATCGTAAGTGGCCAGCGCCCCGAGAAACTGCGTAGGGCCAAGCACGGCGAACAGCGCCGCCGCGAAGAATGCCGCCCGGTAGCCAAATAGCCTCGACGTGACGTTCCACAACAGCGCCGTCGCGTGATCATGAAGATCAAGCTGAGAAAGCGCGCCCCGGTGAGGCCGCCCAGGTGATCCGCGACCGCCGCCACCGGCGGATAGATGACTGGTGCGCCCGAGAACCAGGTCTGGAAGAGCGGGACCGCAGTCACCGTGCAGCAAATGCGCGATCTCCAGGTGACCGGCCCAAAGGTAGGTTGCCTCGTCGATATAGGCGGTATTGCTCCACACCAGCCGCAGGCAAAGGATCACCTGAACGGTCAGTATGGCGATCAGGCCCAGTATTCGCAGCTGGGCGGCCCGGCCGCGGTCTCGTACCGGGGCCGCGAGGGTGTCGGCCCGACCTTGGTCAGCGGGCGCGGTGCCGGTGTCCCGTTCTGGTCCGGGGGCCAGGAATTCGAGCTGCGGTAGACGCCGGCGGGGCCGCGGGAACCGACCGCGGCAGGCCGGCTTCGGCCACGTGGGCCGTCGCGGCGAGCCCCGCCTGCTGCGGCTCAGCGAAATCGAGGGAGATTGCCTCCGCGCAGATCGACAGTGGCTGAGTCGGTCATGCCGTGAAACCGGCGCGGGTGCTTCCAGCCGGTCTCCGGGGCCGCAGGAAGCGCCATTCGGGCTCGCAATGTGCCGTCGCCAGGCCGCCGCCGTAGCGGCGCTCACTCCTGGGTCAGCCGAGTTGTGCCTCGTATCGCTCACCGGGGCAGCTCGTTCCGCCGTATTACCGCGGTCGCCGGCCCGTACGTCGGGCCGTTCATGACCCGGGCCTGTGATAGGCACTGGCGCCCTGGCGGAACGCGGCGATGGCTGCGGGGCTGTCCACGCCGAATTCCTGGCCGATGTTGTTCGTGGAATCGAACCACACGAATCCGAGCAGCCCATACGCCCGGATGCCGGCGAACAGATCGGCGATCTTCGCTGGCTGGCCGGCGGCGGGCGTGGCGCCTGTCTCGGCGATGATTATCGGGTCGCCGGTCAGGGCGCGCACGGCACCGATGGTCGGCCCGAACAAGGGAGCGAACCGCCAGGACGGCTTGAGGTAATAACCGTCGATTCCCACCCAGGTCACGTACGAGCTGCCGGGCCACCATGGGGCGGGGTTAGGGATCTTCCCGACCTGCGTGTTGTTGATGATGTTGACCGTCCAGAGCCAGGTAACGTTCCCGGCTCCCAGGACGCGGAACAGGGTGACGATATGCCGCCAGGCCTTCACGAACGTCGCCGGGGAGGTCTTCCCGTAGCCCCAGGAATACCAGCTGCCGTTCATTTCGTGGCCGAAGCTCACGATGACCGGGTGACGGTAAGCGCGGACGGCCTCGGCGTAGGCGCTCAGGTAGCCGTCGTACCGCCCGGAGGCAATCGCGGCAACGCTGATACCGTCCGGGTCCATCTGCACGAGCGGCGCCGCACCTTGGCTGGCAGCGGTCGCGGCGAAGCCTGCCGGAAACGGCACGAACCACCCGCTGTAGTACATGACCACATCGGGCTTGGCCCCGGTGGCTGTCGTGAACGCGCTCACGCCGGAGTATGACGCGGGGGTCCCGCTCGCGTACACGCCCAGGTACGAAGCCGTTGCAGGCGGCAGGTTGACCGGCAGTGGCCCGGCTGGTTCCGCGGATCTGTTGTAGAGGCTGACACCTATGGCGATGGCCGCTGCCCCGATGATGGCCGTGCCGACGGTGATGATCCGCCGCCGCCGCCCGTGGCGGTTGGGGCTGCGGTGGCTGACACGGCCGTTCTTCCTGTGCTCTTGCTCTGGTGGCGGCGTGCGGGCGATGTCATCGTGGCCAGGCGCGGACAGCCGTCTCATGCTCTTACCTCCTGGGCTTTCCCGGGGGCTGACTTCTCGGTCTTCACCGGGGCTCGCCCGAGGCTCTTGCTGGCGGTCATCAGCGGCGCCAGCATGTAAAGCTGCACACCGGCCAGCACCTCTGTCGCCCAGTAAGGACGCCAGCCGTACTGGTGAACCCGTAGTGCCAGGCCTGACCAGAGGAGCACTTGAACGACCGCGATCCAGCTGCAAAGGATCCGGTTGACCATAACCGGGACCTGCCCCCGGCCGGGCGAAGCGCCAGTCGGGACCCATTCGGCGACACGCCCGCGGAGCGCATGCCAAATGGCATACACATGGCAGCACGAGTTTATTACGCAAACCCGGTAAATCGTCGGCCGCCAGCCGCGGCTCAGCATTGGGAACACAAAGAGGGTGGCGGCGAGCGCGGGCAAGAGCGGCAGGTAGTTATGTGGGTAGACGTACCCGGGGTAGAACCAGATCATCGTAAGCGTCGGGAACGGACCGGTTAGCAGCAATGCAGCCGATGACATGTAATAGAGGAATGCAGCCCAGAAGGCAGCGCGTTGCTTCCAGGTATAGGGTGCTTCCCGGAACTGCTTCGTGATCATCAACATCATCGAGGACCGGCACCAGCGGGCTTGCTGATTGGCCAGCGACGCGAAGTCGGTTGGCGCCACGCCCTTGGCCAGGCAGAGAGGCAGGTAGCGGGTTTCATAGCCGGCCCACGCCAGTTTCACTCCGGAGTGGACGTCCTCACCGATCGGTACCCACGCGAAGCCGCCGGCCGCCACGACGGCAGAGCGGCGGTAGACCAGATTCGTGCCCGCGCAGATCGCCGCCTTGTAGCGGTCCCGGGCCGGCTGGATGAACCGGAAGAAGATCTCCTGAAGGGTGCCCGCATAGCGCTGGATGTAGGAGAATGACCGATTGCTGATATCGAAGTACTGGGCGGTCTGGACGATGCCGACCTGGGGGTCGGAGAAGTAGGGCATGGTCTCGTAGAGAAACTCCTGGCGCACCGCGAAATCGGCATCAATGACCGCGATGAAATCTCCAGCACTGAGGGCAAGGGCGTGCGCGAGGTTTCCGGCCTTCTTCATTTCACCCGGGTTGGGACGCACGATGTACCTGAAGTCGTGCTGGTGGGCGAGGTCGCGTACTGTCTCCCTGGCAGAATCATCGAGCACGTAAACGGTCTTGAGCCCGGGCCAGTTCATTTTGCTGACGTACCGGAAGGTGTTGTCCAGTACCACGAGCGGCTCGCCGCAGCTGGGCAGGAACACGTCCACCGTCTCGCCGTGTTCCCGGTAGTTCGCCACCGTGGCCTGGTGCTCGGGCAGGGTCAGCCTCGGATGCCCGATTCGCAGCCAGAAGTTGACCACGACCGGCGGCACCATAACCATGAGCAGCAGCCACATGAGCGGGGCGACGACCCACGCCCGCTCGGCCACGTGGATGTACCCGTAAAGCACCCCGGCCGATGCGAGAAGCAACCACGCGAACACCCAGCGGCGTGGCTTGGCGAAGTACTTGTACTTTTCCTGGTCGTCGGGTGGTTGTGGCAGGTAGATGGCCTGCAACTGCTCGGCGACCACGGGCTCAGTAACGGGCAAGATTCCTCCCCGATGGCCGGGGTGGCGCCGGCATCCCTGCTGCCCAGATGGTGAACGGACCAGCGCGGGCCACGACGTAGTAGCCGCCCGCGTGGCGCATATCGGCCGTGATCTGGGTGTCGGTAGTCGTGGTGTCCCCGAAGTTGAGGATCACGAGCGAAAAGTAATGGCTGTTGAGCGCGGCCTCGTAGGACGGTGCTCCGGGCGGCGTCCCTGGGTAGCTGAAGTAGTACGTGCTTGACCACCGCGGCCAGGGCGACTTCGGCACGCAGATAATAGGCCTCAACGTCGTAGTCTTCCGCCAGGTAGTGGCCCGGGTGAGAAGAGATCTCTGCGCGGAGGACATTGACCACATATGCGGCGTTTGGCCAGACCTTATAGAGGGCGGCCGCCTGTCCCATCGAGCCGAACAGGGTGGCGGCTGCTATCGGCAGAGCCATGACTGGTGCCCACCCGCGACCCGGGTCGACTCTGCTCAAGCGCGCCATCGCATAGCCGGCGGCGATCGCGGCGAACCAGGCGCCGAACACGACGTGCTTCTGCAGGCTGACCGTGGTATGGAGCCTGGCTTGCTCGGCCGGGGCGAGCAAGGCGGCAGCGGCCAGGGCAGCTGGCAGGAGTCTCGCACGTCTCTCGCTGCGGCTGGCCAGCACGGCGCCGAGGACGGCGAGGACGAGAATCAGGCTTGTCCATACGTACGCGTTCTTGAGGACGGCCGTCACGGGGGCGTTCGACTGCGGACGGGCGAGCGTGCTGGTCGTGATGCCCAGCCAGTATTCCCGGCCACCGGCAGCGATGGCAGTGACGATTAGTGTGAGCCAGGAGCCGAGCATGGTCACAAGGGCCGCCAGCCACGCACCACCGCCATGCTGCCGCCACACCGCCAACGCCACGACAATGAGCACCACCGGGGTGAACAGCGCTGTTGCGTACTTCACGGCGTCGGCTGCCGCCAGGGCAACGCCGGCGGTGATGAGCAGAGCTGTCCGCGTCCGGAATTGACACGCCGCAGACCGGACACCCAGCCATGCGGCCACAGCGAGCAGGAACAACGCCATGGCGTCAAAGGTCGCGAAGGCGCCCAAGAACTGCGTGCCGGCCAGGGTAGCGAACAATGCCGCGGCCAACAGCGCGGCCCGCCGCCCGTACAGGCGGACGGTCGCGGCCCACAGCAGGCTCGTGACCCCGAGCATGAAGCACATCGACAGGATGCGCGCGGCAGCAAGACCTCCCACACTGTCCGCGAGAGCGCCTAGCGGCGGGTAGATGACGGGCGCCCCGGAAAAGTACGCGGGGAAATTCGGGATCGGCGTCTGGTGCAGCCACCGTGCCCATTCCAGATGCCCGGCCCGCAGATAGAGGGCCTCGTCCTGAAATGCTGTGTTGGACCAGACGAGCCGAAGTGACAGCCCGGCTTGGACGGCGAGCACCGCGAGCAGCGGCCGACGGACGATCGCCTGGCTGCGCTCACCGGTCCACCGCACGGCGCGGCGCCAGGCCGCGGCCTGGCCGCTATGGTCCGGTGTGACAACCCGGGGAACAGACGTAGCGGCTGACAACTCAGGGTCAACCAGATGCCGGACCGCTTCCAATGGCCCGGCATCTCTCGGTGACTGGTCGCTGCCGATCAGTTCCACTCTCTAGCCGCCATGACTTCTGACTGTCGTGGTTACCGCGCCGCGTGACTCGCGCACTGTGCGTGCCATGTCACTAGCCGTGACGAGACCCTCCCCAAGACTGGAACACCGCGTACGAAAAGGTACAGTCCATTGACCGCAAGAGAGGGCTGTTTGGCTATTTTTCCGGCAAGCCGGAAAAACGAGACATGACTTCAGCTCAGGCTGTGCGGCCGGATGAGCAGAGCGAGAGGGCCGTGGCTGATATGCCACAACACGAAGTATGTCCGTTTGGCCAATGTCGTTCATGCTGACGGAGTTCCTGCCTAGCCGGTGGGCGGGTTTAGCGCCAGTTCTTTGAGCACGCCCAGCCGGAAGGAGTCCGCGGCCGGAAAGTTGTCTTCGATGCGCCAGTCCTGGCGCTCGATACCGCTGCCGCCGGCCAGGTCCTTGTCGAACCACACCAGCCCGAGCGTCTTATATGCGGCCATCCCGTGAAACAGGTCCTGGATCTTGGCGAACTGGCCGGCCGCGGGTCCGACGGCTGTCTCCGACAGCAGCACAGGCTTATTCGTGAGCTCCCGGACCTGGTCAATGGTCGTGCCGAAGACGCTGGCGAAAGTATCGGAGGAGCGGTAGTAGTAGCCGTCGATGCCGACCCAGGTGACGTACTGGGCACCTGGCCACCAGGACGCGACCGGGCCGGTCCCCGCCTCATCCGCCTGCAGCGTCCACACCCAGGTGACGTTGTCGGCGCCGTCATTGCGGAATAGCGTGACGAGGTGCCGCCACGCCGCCACGAACGTCGATGGCGGGACGTGCCGGTAGCCCCATGTGTACCACGGCGCGTTCATCTCGTGTCCGAAGCCGATGACCACGGCGTGGCCGAAATCGCGGACGCTGTCGGCATACGAGCGCAGGTAGTCGTCGTAGGTACCGGCGGCGATCGCCGACACCGACGCGTCGGTCGGATCGATCTGCACGAACGGGATGGCGCCATGCGTGCCGATCATCTCCGCGAACGACGTGTCGAACGGCTCCGCCCATCCGCTGTAATACCCGATCAGGTTCGGCTGCCTGCCTGCCGCCTGCGCGAAGGTCGCGATCGGGCCATATCCAGGCGGTGTCCCGGGTTCGAAGGCCCCGAGGTAAGCGGCCGGTACGGGAGACAGGGTGGCGTGCGCCGCCGGCGGCGCGGATGCGGAGGAGCCGAGCAGGCGGGTGACCGCCACGGCGGCGACTGCGGACAGTGCGAGCGCGATGGCCAGGAGCACCACCAGGCGGGACCTCATGCTGTCCTGCCTGCGGGGAAGATAACCCGGCTGACGACGGCGAGATTAAGCAAGCCGAAGAATAGCAGGACCGCGAACCGCACAGAGCCCGGGTTGAACGTGCGCCAGATGGCGAGGGCCAGCCAGAGCAGGGCCATGCCGCCGCTCCACCAGGTGACCCCGAGGCGGAATCGCCGCAGCGCGGCTCCCGGTGTCCGGGACGGATGCCAGCCCATCGTCTTTCCCCGGGCACCGTCCCAGATGGCGAAGACGTGCGCCCAGCCTCGCGCGAGACCCAGAGACCAGACCGACGGCCCGTAGCCGGTGCGGTGCCACAGCGGGTACAGGACGAACCCGGTGAGCATGGCCGGGAGCAAGATGATGAAGTTCCGCAGCCGGACCTGTCCGGGCAGGAAGGCGAGCATCACCACCGGGACGATGGGACCGAAGAAGGTCAGCAGAGCGGTGTAGGCGTAGTAGAAGAAGCCGGAGATGTACGTGAGCCGGGCGGGGATGGTCATCGGCACCGACCACAGTCGCCGTGAGAACACGACACCGGCGTTCCCGGTGCACCACCGGTACTGCTGGCGCACGAAGGCGTCGAGATTGTCCGGGCAGATCCCGATCGAGAGCACGACCGGCAGGTAGACCATGGTCCAGCCGGCCCGGCGCACGTCAAGCCCGGTGTGCACGTCCTCGGCGTAAGGGATGAGCGTCGGGCCGCCCTGCGGCTCCAGCGCGGCCCGCCGGTAAACCGCGGAGGTCCCGACGCAGATCGCGGCGCCGAGCCGGTCGCGGGCCACCTGGATGGACCGGTAGAACACCTCCTGGATCGCCCCCGCGGAGTTCTCGATCCAGGTCTGCGTGGCGTTCCGGCGGAAGAACTGGGGTGTCTGGACGATCGCGACCGCCGGGTCATCCAGATACGGGAGCGTCTCGGCGAGGAAGTCGCGCCGCGGCGCGAAGTCGGCGTCCAGGATGACCAGGTATTCGCCGCTGGTGCGCGCGAACGCGTACCGCAGGTTGCCGCTCTTCTTATAGGCGCGCAGATCGGGCCGGCGGAGATAACCGAAGCCGAAGGACTCGGCCAGGCCGCGGGCGTCGTCGGACGGGCCGTCGTCGAGGACGTATGGCCGGGCGACCCCTTGGTAGGCAGCCACCAGGTCGGCCACGGCCTCCCAGGTGTTATGGAGCACCTCGATCGGCTCGCCGCAGATAGGCAGGTGGATATCTACGCTCGGGTACGAGAGCGGCCGCCACCCCCGCACACGCGTCTCGTGAGCGGCCAGGTCGAACCCGGGCCCGGTGAAGTTCACCGGCAGGCTGATCGCCTGGTAGATGACATAAGTGGCGGTGAAGAGCGCTACCGGCCACAGCGCGGGGTTGTGCGCCTCGAACGTGACCTGGCTGACAATGAGGCAGACCGAACCAATGAGGAGGATGGTGGTCAGGTAGAGCAGGTTCCGCTGGGTGTAGCAGTATTTCTCATCGTCATCCGGGGCCTGCGGGCCCACCGGCGGCGGCCGGTGCGGTCTTCCTGCGACGGTGACCGGTCTCGCTGTGGTTCCAGTAACGGCCGCCCGCTGAGCGCTCACGGCTTCGGCTCATATTGCCAGATCACGTATTCGCCGACCGCCGGGCCTGCTGGGCCAGCGCCGTATGGAACGACCTGGATTTTGTGGTAATTGGGGTTGCGGTTGAGATCGGCCGCGATGCTGTGATCCAGAGATGTCGTATCGGCGAAGTTCAGCGCGACGACAGAAAAGTAGTTGTGGGAGATATACAGGGCGAAGGTGCCTGCGTTGCCTGGACCGACAACACCTGCCGCATCGCTCGGGCCGCCGGTGGGGGATCCCGAAGGCGTGACGATGTTCCGTGTGCTGGACCATCGCATCCACTGACTCCCGGCAGGCAGGTAGTACTCCGCGAGAGACGGGTCCTCCACCAGCAGGCGCCCCGTGGGGTGACCCGCCAGCGGGCGCAGGATCGTGATGAAGGCCGACGAGTTAGGCCAGGCTGTAGCGAAGTCACGCGACTGCCCGGCCCCGAGTGAAACCGGGAAGAGCAGCGCGATCACGAACGCCCCGCAGGTCACGGCCCGCATGTTCCCGGCGGGCGCGGCCGCGACCAGCTTGTCCACCGCGTAACCCGCGGCGATGGCAGCGAACCAGGCACCCGTATCCACGTGCTTACTCAGCGAGGCTGTGGTGTGAATGATCGCTTGATCAAGCGGCACCACCAGAGCAGCGCCAGCCAGCAGGGCCAGCAGCCACGTCCGCGCGGCCCCCTCCCGGCTGGCCCAGCTGATGACCACCCCACAGATAGCGGCCACGACGATGAAGCCCGTCCACGACCAGGAATCGGCCAGGACGGCCAGCGGGGAGTTTGCGCCGCCTGCCCGAAGCACCGTTGTCTGCTCGATCCCGTGGACATACCGGCTTCCGCCGATGAGCAGCGCCGGCGTGAGGAGCACCGCGCCGATGGCGAGAACGGTTAGGGGCCGTGCGGCCGCAAGCTTGCCGCCCGGCTTCGGGAAGCCGGTAACCAGGGCGAGCAGGAGCACGACGACGTCGAACAGAACCGACGTATAGGCAACGGCGTTGGCCAGCGCCAGCGCGCCGCCGGCGGCGATCAGCCATCCGGTTGCGTCTTGCCGCTGCCCGGCCCGGACCACGAGCCAGGCCGCCAGGGCGACAAGGAACAGCGATAGGGCGTCGTAGGTGGCGAACGAGCCCAGATGCAGAGTCGGGCCGAGGACGGCGAACAGCGCGGCAGCGAAGAATGCGGCTCGGCGCCCGAACAGCCGCGCAGCGGTGGCCCACAGCGCGGTGGTAGCCCCGAGCATGAAGACGAGGGACAGGATCCGCGCTCCGGCTAGGCCGCCGACGCTGTCGGCCAGCGCCCCGAGCGGCGGGTATATGACCGGTGCCCCAGAGAAGTACGCCGGGAACAGCGGCAGCGGGCTGCCGTGCAGGACGTGTGCCCACTCCAGATGGCCGGCCCACAAATACTCGGCCTCGTCTTCGAACGCCGTGTCAGCTCCGACGAGCCGGAGCGAGAGAACCGCCTGGACAGCCAGCACGGCCAGTAGCGGCCAGCTAGCGGGGACGGGCAGCTTGGCCCTCCGAGGCGCCCGATGGGAGGCGCCCGCTTCTTCCTCCATCGCCGGGGCTGAGGCGGAGTGTTCCACTGGTTGCTGAGTCACGGGCCCATGGTCCATAGGTGATGGCACCTGCCTGTTATCCGAGAAGTACGGGGGTGCCTCGATCACCCGGTTGCTCACGTAATGTGCTGACGATGTTGCTTAACGCGACCATTGGGCGGGAATGGGACATCGCCATCCAGACGGTAACGTCAGGTCGCGCCCGACAGGGCCGGTTTCGGTGAAATTGGCCCGCATCTGCGTAGTTTTGCTTGAATAGCTGACCATCCTGTGCTGCGCTATACCGTGCGGTCCGCATGGTGCTCGTATGCGCATCGTTCAGGGGGTTGACCATGGGAGATCAGGACAGCAGCCAAGAGCTGCCCCAGCGTGTGCGAGGTGTGGCCCGGGCCGGGCCACCCCCGTCAGCGCCGCCTGCGCTGTCAGACGAAGTGCGGCAGCGCATGCAGGCCGCTGTCCTGGCCGAGCGCGCGGATGCGGCGCAACTGGATGCTGATGCTCCGACGGGCCCGGAGCCGAAGGCGGCCGGGCCCGTCCGGGCCGCAAACCCGGCCGGCCATGGGATCAGCCGACCGCCGCAATCCGCCGTCAGGCCCGATCCTGTCAGGCCCGATCCCGTCAGGCCCGATCCCGTCAGGCCCGATCCCGTCAGGCCCGATCCCGTCAAGCCGGACTCTGCCGCGAACGGGTCAGCCAGCCATGAGGCCGCCGCGCCGGTCCGGTCCGGGCCGTCGTTGCCGCCGCAGGCGAGCGCGCGGAAGAAGCGGCGCCGCAGGCGCATCGGCAAGCTCGCCGCGCTGGCGGTCATCCTCCCTGCTGCGCTTGGCGCCATGGCGTCTTGGTATTTCACCAGAACGCCAGCCGGTATCTCTCCCGCTATCGTGCAACGTCAGGAGCTAATGGCGCGTGGTCAGGCGGCCACGTGGGTCGCCCAGCAGGTCAGCCACAGCGACATCGTTTCCTGTGACCCGGTGATGTGTACCGCCCTCGCGGCGGCCGGGTTTCCCGCTGCCAACCTGCGCGCACTCGGGCCGGCCTCGCCTTATCCCGTGACCTCGGCCGTGGTGGTCGTGACGCCGGTCGTCCACGAGATATTCGGCAGCAGCCTCAGTGTGGACTGGGCACCGATGGTGCTCGCGACCTTCGGGTGGGGGACTGCGCAGGTCACCGTCCGCGTTATAGGACCCCACGGGACCGCCGCGTACCAGGCGGCAGTCGGTGCGGACCTTGCCGCCCGCAAGATGACCGCAGCCGCGTTGCTTGGGGCCCCGGACATCGATGCCTCGGCTATTGCCCAGAGGCAGCTTATGGCCGGCCAAGTCGACTCGCGGCTCCTGCTCGCGATCGCGCACGTCGCCGGGGATCAGCCCATCGACATGGTGGACTTCGGGAACATCGCTCCGGGTCAGGACGCGGGCGTCCCGCTCCGCTACGCGGATCTGGCCGAGAATGATCAAGCTGACGGCCAGGACAGCTCCGCTTACGTGCGCTCCCTGATTGCTGATTTCCGAAAGATGAACACGCAGTTCCGCCCGGCCAGCACCGAGACTGAGGTGCTTCCAGGCGGCCAGACGGTCCTCAGGGTGGAATTCCCCGCGCCGAGCCCCCTCGGGCTGCTCGGTTCTTAGCCGCCAGGGCCATGCCTCGGCTCCGTGGCCCGGGCGTGGGACTGGATCGGATCCGGCCCGGGAAAGCGCCGGGCAAAGTCCCGCAGATCCCTAAAAAATAGCCCTCTGTACACTATCGCTCTCAATGGGTAACATCGGAGGCGGGACGACCCGTACGAATTGGTAGCGATCGGGCCGGGACTGTGACATCTCGTCTAAGAACTGGCTGAACTGGGGCCTATGATGAGCACGGACAGTAATCGTTCGAGTGAGAATCGTTATCAACGATCCCTGTCCGCCGGAACGCCCCAGCGTGCAGAGGCCGAAAATGACTTGCCCGGCGCGACGCCTCCGGCGGCCTGGTTCCTGCGCTTGCCGGCCAACGCCCAGGCGGCCAGCCCGCCGGCCGATACCTTCGGTACCGGCTCCGAGGCAGGCGAGCCCGACCCAGGCGAGCCCGACGTAAGCGAGCTCGACCGAGGCCAGCCCGACGTAAGTGAGCCCGACCCAGGCCAGCCCGACCCAGCCGTGACGGGCGCGTGGGTCGCGTCCGCCGCGCCGGAATCCGGCGAATCGCCGATCTCCTGGTACGAGGGCATGGACGATCCGGGGCCCGAGGCGGAACCGTCTGCCGTGGCCGCCGATGAGCCGCCGGCGCCCCCCATCACCCGCATCACCCCCATCACCCCCGTCTCCCCGTCGCCCGCCCCGGGCCGCGGGGACGACTCAGCGGCGGCCCGTTACCAGCGGCCGGTGCTGGCCGCCCGGCCGGTGGTCAGCCCCACCCGCGCCCTGCGGGGCCGGCCGGGCGGGCCGGGATTCCAGCCGAAGCGCCCCGCTCCAGGGACCAAGAAGGTGACCGCTGGCCAGTCCCCGTGGCAGGCCTCGCACCGCTTGTGGAGCGAGTCGGAGATCCCGTGGGAGCAGCACCCCGCGAACGACGCCCCGCCGTACGCCCCCGCACCGCCCGAAGCCTGGCCGCGGCATGCGCGACCGCCCCTCATCCCGGCGCCCCGCTCGCCGCAGCGGCCGCTCCCGGACCGTCCCGCCCGGCCGGCCGGCCAGCCGCCCGAGCCGCCGACCGGCCCCCACCCGGCCATGCGGATGCCGCTCGGCGCGCCGGTCTACGCCGAGCCCCGACCGGCCCCGCCAGCCGAACCGCAAGCCGGACGGCTCCCCGCCGCACCCCCGCTGTGGACCCGTCCGCCCGAGGCGGCCAGCTCCCGCGCGGCCAGCGACGCACTCGCGCCCGACCACCGGCCCGCCGAGGTCCCAACCATGCTGCTGGAACCCGAGCTGCCCGGGACCTGGCGCCCCGGCCCCCGGCACTCGCTGCTCGGACGCCGAACGGCCACCATCGTCATCCCCGTCATCGTCCTCGTCGCCGTGGCTGTCCTGGCCCTCGCCATGCTGACCGGCCACGATCCGAAGCTCGGCCCGCTGGCCGCCAGCCAGCCGGCCAACCCCGCACCTCACCTGGGCACGACGCCGCTGACCATCGGCATGTATCCCGGTCAGCAGCAGCGCGGCGTCTTCCAGTCCGTCAACCGCGTCGTCGCCAACGGCCACACGATCGTCACCATGGGCTCCCAGACCAGCGACGGCGTGGTCCGGCAGCAGTTCTTCGTGTCGGCCAACGGCGGCGCCTCCTGGCGCCTGGCCCCGGTGCAGGCATCAGGAGGCGGCGAGCCCCCGCTCGGCTACCCGGCCGCCCGGCTGGCCGGGGGTCCCGGGGGCTGGCTGGCGGTCGGCCCGCAGGCCATCTGGACCAGCCCGGACGGCCTGTCCTGGACCCTCGCGGCCACGCATGGCATCACCCCGATGCTGCCCGGCGACGGGATGTGGGTGCTGAACAGCACGTCCAGCGGCTTCCTGGCCGCGGGCGTGGCCGCCGACGGCGGCCAGGCCACGCAGGCCGTGATCTGGACCTCCCGCGACGGGCTGACCTGGCAGCGTGAGACGGCCGCCCAGCTCGGGCTGGCCGGGCCCGGCGAGACCGTGCAGAGCATCTCCTACATCACCTCGCGTGGCCCCGACACGGTGATCTCCGGCCAGGTCAGCGGGGCCGGGACCACGTATGCGGGCGTCTGGCTGAGCACGGACGGCGGGTCCACGTGGACCCGGGTGACGGTCCCGGCCGACCACGGAGCGGGGACCGCGATCACCGGCCTGGCCTTCGACGGCTCCGGCCTGCTCGCCGTACGGCCCGGCCGCTCGGCGAGCGGCGCCACCGATGCGGTGGCCTATTTTTCACCTAACGGAACGCGGTGGCAGTACGCGGGCACCATCGGCGCGGCCGCGGGCTGGACCCCCAGCCTGGTCAAGGGCAGCGACTACGGCTTTGTTGTCGCCGGGACCAGCGCGGCCGGGCAGCTCGTCGCCTTCACTGCCGCGGGTACCGGGACGACCTGGCCGCCGACCGGATCGCTGGGCGATGCGGGCACCGAATCCGTGGTCGGCGCGACGGTCGCGTCGGCCGGGGCGATCGTCGCCGTCGGGTACACCGCGCCCGGCCAGGCCGGCCAGCAGCCGGTGTTCCTGGCGGCGAACGCCGCGGGCCGCGTGCGGCCCGTGTCACTGGCGGGCATCCCGGGCGGCTCGATCCCGGAGCTGGCCGTCAACGGCCTGGCCGTCGCGGCCGGTCAGCAGATCGCCGTGGGCAGCGCGGAGGGCTACCCGGCCGTGTGGCGTCGGTCTGCAGGCGGCTCCTGGGCTCTGGTCACCTCGCTGTCGCAGGTCTCGGGCGGCTCGGGCCTGGCCGCCCTGACCGGCGTGACCCACGGGCGGTCCGGCTGGCTCGCGGTCGGCGCACCCGGCCCGGTGGTCATGACCTCGGCCGACGGGACCTCCTGGCGGTCCGCCACCGGGCCCGGCTCCATCACCGCCTGGCCTGGCCGGCGTGGCGGCCGTCGCGACCGCGGCGGGCCCGCACGGCTACGTCATCGTCGGCAAGCTGGTTGCGTCCGGCGGCGGCTGCGTGGCCGACGTGTGGTGGTCACCGGACCTGAAATCATGGACCCGCGCGCATGACGTGAACGACGTGACCGGCTCCAGCCAGGTGCTCGCGGTCGCCGCGGGCGCAGCCGGCTTCGTGTCGGTCGGGTCGCACGACGGCCAGCCAGCCGTGTGGATCACGGCCAACGGCACCACCTGGACGACGATTGTCCTGCCGGCACCAGCCGGAGCCTCATCCGCCGTCCTGCAGCAGGTCGCCATCAGCGGGAACCGGGTCGTGGCCGTCGGCCAGGCTACGACGCCAGCTGGCACCGTGCCGATCGCGGAGCTCTCGCTCGACGGCGGTATCAGCTGGCGGCAGGTGCCGATCAGCTCGCCGGGCGCGGACACCACGTTCACCGCCATCACCGCGGGGGCCGGCGGGTTCGCCGCCGCCGCCGAGTTCGGCGCCCCCGGTCAGCAGGACATCGCGGCCTGGACCTCCGCGAACGGGACCTCGTGGGCACCCGCCGCCATCAGCGGGGCCACCGGCGCCCAGGCGGGGGGCAGCGACAAGATCAGCGCGCTCGCCTCGTCCGGCGCCACGGTGACCGCCATCGGCTCGATCGCCACGCAGTCCAGCCAGGAGGTCTTCACCGTTTCCCGGCCGGTCCCGTGATCGGAGTTCAGACCTGCCCGTGAAGGTCCGCTACCGCGACATTTCCGCGACACCCTGCGCCACGGCGCACGGTGCGCACAGCGAGACGCCCGTCCCGCTGATCTTGCGGGTCATGACCGCCTGGCCGTCGCATACGCCCAGGTCATCCGGGTGAGCCGTGCTGCACTGGCAACGGCAGTTGCGCCACTCCCCGGTCACCGTCACGCGCCCGGCTTCGACCGCGGCGCGGATCGCCGGCTCGATCTTGTCCAGCGCCTCGTGCGTGGCCTCCGATACCCGCCGCGACCATTCGCTGGCCGCGTCCGCGGCCACCTGCCAGGCGGCCCGGAACTGCTCGGTGGGCTTGGCTGCGTCACTTTCCATGCTGCCAGTTTGTCACCCGAACACCCCATGTGGCCAGTGCCTGTCACATACCGCTCGCGGGCGGTCCGGGCCGCAGCCGGGCCGGGCTGATGCCGCGCAGGGAGGCGTCCAGCATCTCGGCCACGTGCGCCACGGCGATGTGCTCGCCCCGGCTGGCCAGCGCGGAGGCGATCTGCAGGGTGCAGCCGGGGTTGGCCGAGACCAGCAGCGGCGCGCCTGAGTCCAGCACCGCCTGGGCCTTGCGCGCGCCCAGCTCGCCCGCCGCCTCGGGCTGCAGCAGGTTATACACCCCGGCCGAGCCGCAGCAGGTGCCGGCGTCGGCCAGCTCCACCAGGTTGAGCTCGGGGATCGCCCGCAGCAGCTCGCGCGGCTGCCGGGTGATTCCTTGGGCGTGCCCCAGGTGGCAGGCGTCGTGGTAGGCCACGGTGACCGGCAGCGGGTGGCGCGGAGCGGCCGGGCCGAGCTCGGCCAGGAACTCCGACAGGTCCCGGACCCGGCCGCTCATCGCGGCCGCCCGCGTGGCCCAGCCCGAGCCGTCCCCCGGATCGCCCGGGTCATTCAGCAGCCGCTCGTACTCCTTCATGGCCGAGCCGCAGCCGGCCGAATTCACCACGATCATGTCCACCCCGGCTTGCTCGAACGTCTCGATCGTGCGCCGGGCGAAGTCCCCCGCCTCGGCCTCCCGGCCGGAATGCAGGGACAGCGCGCCGCAGCAGCCCTGGCCGCGCGGGATGATCACATCGCAGCCCTCCATCGCGAGCACCCGCGCGGTCGCCGCGTTCACCTCCGGGAAGAACACCGACTGGACGCACCCGGTGAGCATGCCGACCACGGCGCGCCGCGGCCCGCGGGCCGCCACGTGTTCCGGCAGCCGGGCCGTGGCCTTGACGGCCGGCGGGGCCAGCCGGAGCGCCGCGCCGAGCGCGGGGGACAGGCGCCCTGGCAGGCTGCTGCGGGCCACCCGCTTGTCCAGCCCGGTACGCTGCGCCGCCCGCAGCGGCTTGATCATGGCCCGCAGCCGGCGGGGGTAGGGGAACAACGCGAAGATGGCTTCCCGCGCCGCTCGGTCCCGCAGCCCGTTCGTCCCGTCCGGCGCCACGGGCAAATTCGGCCGGGCGTCCTCGGTCCAGGCCCGGGCCGCCTCGATGAGCTGGTCGTACTGCACGCCGGACGGGCAGGCCGTCATGCACGCCATGCAGCCCAGGCAGCGGTCGAAGTGCTCGGCGGCCGCCGGGGACAGCTCCGCGCCGTCCAGGATCTGCTCCACCAGGTAGATCCGGCCGCGCGGGGAGTCCATCTCCTCGGCCCACAGCTGGTAGGTGGGGCAGGCCGGCAGGCAGAACCCGCAGTGCACGCAGTCCTTGGCCACCTCCCGCAGCGTGTTCTCGTCCTGCATCATGGCCCCCAAGGGAATCGTCCCGGGAACATCCGGTGCTCCGGGTCGAACTGGTCCTTAACCGCCCGCATCAGGTCAAAGCCGGGCACCGGGCCGTAGGCGCTGGCCGCGGCCTGTACCGGCTCCGGCCCGGCCAGCACGGTCACCGCCCCGCGGGGCCCAGATCGGTCGGGCCCAGATCGATGGGGCCCAGGCCCGCCCGGAGGCGCCAGCCGCTCGCGCAGCGCGGTCACGAACCGGGCGGCGGCGGCGTCGTGGTCCGCGGCCGGGTCCAGGCCGCAGTCGGGATCCAGGCAGGCGTAGACCAGGCCCGCGCCGGCCTGGCCGGTGACCGCGAACCTGACTCCCGCCTGCGCCCCGGCGGCCAGCAGCGCGCTCAGCACGTCGCCCAGCGCCGCCACCCAGAACGACACGCCGATCACCGTTCCGGCCGGCGGCAGCTGTCCCCATCCGGGCGGAGGCGTGCCGGATATGCTCACCGCCGGGGAACCCTGCCCATCGGACATCCTGCGCTGCGGACAGCAGCCCGGCCATCCGCCGGGCCCGCTCGGCCACCCCGGACGGGGTTCCCTCCAGCAGCACCGCGACCCGCGTCACCGGGCTGGCCTGCGGCGAGATGTCCAGCTGCACGGCCGACGGGACCAGGGCCGAGCCGGCCGCCGCGGCCACCGCACCGGCCACGTCGCCGCCCGCCTGCCGAACTCCGCCGTCAGGTAGGCCACCGCGGCGGGCCGCGGATGCAGCCGGAACGTCGCCTCGGTGATCAGGCCCAGCGTCCCGGCCGAGCCGCAGAACAGCTTGCCCAGGTCGTAGCCGGCCACGTTCTTGACCACCTTGCCGCCCGAGTGCGCGATCATCCCGTCCGCGCGGACCACCGTAATCCCGATCAGCAGGTCCCGCGGGGAGCCGTAGCGGAGCCGGCGCGGCCCGGCCGTCCCGGTCGCCACCACCCCGCCCGCCGTGGCGTCCGCCGGCGCATCGAGCGCGAGTTCCTGCCCGGCCGAGGCCAGCACCGAGGCCAGGTGCCCCATGGTCACGCCCGCCTGCACCCGGGCCACCAGGTCCCCGGCCGCATGCTCCAGGACCTGGTCCATGGCCTGCAGGTCGATGACCAGGTCCGCCGATGTGGGCGGCGCGCCCCAGCCCAGCCCGGTCCCGGCCCCGCGCGCCACCACGGCCAGCTGGAGCTCGGCCGCCACCCGCAGCAGGGCCGATGCCTCGTCCGTGCTGGCCGGGAACGCGACAAAGGACGGCACGACGCCCGCGATCGCATCGGAAGCAGGCACGCCCTCGCGCACCACCGGGCACGCGGCGAGCAGCGCGTCCCGGGCCGCGGGAACCATGGTCCGTTCGGTATGCATCTAGAAGATCTCCGCCTGGCCGGCCGCTACCGCGGAATGCCCCGCCCCGGGACCCGCCGCCCGGTGATGGCCCGGGACCTCGCCGCACAGCCGCGGCGTGGGGAAGATCTTGCCGGGGTTGCACAAGCTGGCCGGGTCGAACGCGCAGCGGACCAGCTGCATGGTGTCCAGGTCGGCGGCGCCGAACATCTTCGGCATGTACCGGGACTTGTCCACCCCGACGCCGTGCTCGCCGGTGATCGAGCCGCCCTGAGCCAGGCACGCGTCCAGGATCGCCGCGGACAGCTCCTCCGCCGCCTCGGCCTGGCCGGGCACCGCGTCGTCGTACAGCACCAGCGGGTGCAGGTTCCCGTCACCGGCGTGGAACACGTTGGCCACCCGGATCCCGGCCTCGGCCGACAGCGAGGCGATCCGGTCCAGCACCGCGCCCAGCGAGGTCCGCGGCACCACGCCGTCCTGCACGATGTAGGCCGGGCTGATCCGGCCCACCGCGGCGAACGCCGATTTGCGGCCTGCCCAGATCAGGGCCCGCTCGACCGGGTCGTCGGCCGCCCGCAGCTCGGTCGCGCCGGCCTTCTCGCACAACGCCCGCACGGTGGCCAGCTCCGCCTCGACCTCGGCCGCGGGCCCGTCCAGCTCCACGATCAGCACCGCGCCCGCGCCCGCCGGGTAGTCGCAGTGCACGGCCGCCTCGGCCGCTTCGATGGACAGCGCGTCCATCATCTCGATGGCCGCGGGCATGATGCCGGCCGCGATGATGTCCGACACCGCCCGGCCGCCCTCGCTGGTGCTGGCGTACGCGGCCAGCAGGGTGTGCACGACCTCGGGCACCGGCATCAGCTTGACCACGATCTTGGTCACGATGCCGAGCGTGCCCTCCGAGCCGGTGAACGCGCCGAGCAGGTCGTACCCGGTGGTGACGCCGGTCCCGTCGCCGAGCCAGGCCAGCTCGCCGGACGGCGTGACGATCTCCACCCCGGTCACGTGGTGCACGGTGAAACCGTACTTGAGGCAGTGCGCGCCGCCGGAGTTCTCCGCCACGTTGCCGCCCACCGAGCAGACCACCTGGCTGGACGGGTCGGGCGCGTAGAACAGCCCGAACGGCGCCGCCGCCTTGCTCACGGCCAGGTTCGTGACGCCCGGCTCCACCACGGCCCGCCGGCGCACCGGGTCAATCTCGATGACCGAACGCATCCGGGACATCACGATCAGTACACCATCGGAACGCGGGAGCGCGCCGCCGGACAGCCCCGTGCCGCTGCCGCGGGCCACGAACGGCACCCCGGCCGCCGCGCACGCGCCGACCACCGAAGCCACCTCGGCCGATGTGGCCGGCAGCACCGCCAGCGCGGGCACGCAGCGGTGCGAGGTGAGGCCGTCGCACTCGTAGGTGCGCAGCTCCAGCGGGTCGGTGATGACGTGGCCCGCGCCGCAGATCTCCCGCAGCCGCGGGGCCAGCGCCTCGATGCTCGTGGTCATCTCGCACCTCGCGGCGGGGGAGTCAGGGCATGCGCTCGTAGGCGGGCAAGGTGAGGAAGTCGACGAAGTCGTCGGCCAGCGCCACCTCGGTGAACAGCGCGACCGCCTGGCCGTACCGCTCCGCGTTGAATCCGTCCCCGGCCGCGGCACGGATCTTGCTCAGCTCCTCGTCGATGAGCTGCTCGACCAGTTCCCTGGTCACCACCGTCCCGTTGTCCAGCACGATGTCGTTGTGGATCCACTGCCACACCTGAGACCGGGAGATCTCCGCGGTGGCCGCGTCCTCCATCAGGTTGAAGATGGCCACCGCGCCGTTGCCGCCCAGCCAGGTGGCCAGGTACTGCAGCCCGACGCTGATGTCGTTGCGCAGCCCGGCCTCGGTGATCACGCCCGGCGTCTTGCTCACCGCGAGCAGGTCCTGCGCGCTGACCTCGACGTCCTCGCGGGTCTTGCCGATCTGGTTCGGGTTCGACCCGAGGACCGAGTCGAAGACCTCCTTGCAGATCGGGACCAGGTCCGGATGGGCCACCCAGGAGCCGTCGAAGCCGTCGGACGACTCACGCAGCTTGTCCTCCCGCACCTTGGCCAGCGCCACCTCGTTGACCTCGGGGTCGCGCCGGTTGGGGATGAACGCGGCCATGCCGCCCATCGCGTGCGCGCCGCGGCGATGGCAGGTCTTGACCAGCAGCTCGGTGTAGGAGCGCATGAACGGGGCGGTCATCGTGACCGAGTTGCGCTCGGGCAGGACGAACTCCCGGCCCCGGGTGCGGAACTTCTTGATCATGCTGAACAGGTAGTCCCAGCGGCCTGCGTTCAGCCCGGCCGAATGGTCCCGCAGCTCGTAGAGGATCTCCTCCATCTCGAACGCCGCCGGGATCGTCTCGATCAGCACCGTGGCCCGGATCGTGCCGCGCGGGATGCCCAGCGCGTCCTGGGCCAGGTTGAACGCGTCGTTCCACAGCCGCGCTTCCAGGTGGCTCTCGTTCTTGGCCAGGTAGAAGTACGGGCCCTTGCCCTTGTCGATCTGCTTCTGCGCGGAGGCGGCCATGTACAGCGCGAAGTCGACCAGGCTGCCGGAGGCCCGCTGGCCGTCGACCAGGATGTGCTTCTCGTCCAGGTGCCAGCCCCGCGGCCGGACCACGATCGTGGCCAGCTCCTCGTCCGGGTGCAGCGCGTACTCGCGGCCCTCGGCGGTGCGGAACTCGATGGTGCGGTCCAGCGCGTCCTTGAGGTTGAGCTGGCCGCCGATCATGTTCTCCCACAGCGGGGTGTTGGCGTCCTCGAAGTCGGCCAGCCACACGTTGGCCCCCGAGTTCAGGGCGTTGATCGTCATCCGGCGCTCGGTCGGCCCGGTGATCTCGACCCGCCGGTCGACCAGGCCGGGCGCGGGCGGCGCCACCCGCCAGTTCGGGTCGGAGCGGATGTGCTCGGTCTCGGGCAGGAAGTCGAGCATCGCGCCGCGGGAGAACTCGGCCTGGCGGCGGCGCCGCGCGGCCAGCAGCTCCTGACGGCGGGGTCCGAGCTCCGCGTGGAGGGTGGCGATGAGGTCGATGGCCTGCGGCGTGAGGATCTCGTCGAAGCGATCACCGTTCGGCCCGGTGATCTCCACGCGTTCGGTTCCCGGCATGTTCAAGCTCCTCCTGGACGGCAAGTCGTGCCCTCGGCACCGTAAACATCCTAGGCATTCCCGCTGCCCGGCGTCCCCCCCGGGATCGCGCCCCGTCCGCCGCGCGGCCGCAGCCCGGCCGTCGCGACCGGAGCCGCAGCGTGCCCGCGGCGTGCCCGGTAACCCGCGCGCGGCCCGATGCGGACCGGCGGCCGCTGGTAATACCCTGGCCATTTCCCGGTAATGTCGCGGGCCTTTATATAGCCGCCCGTCGGGTCATTGCGTCGCAGCTCAGGAGCCAAGCGGATGGGTCAGCTGCTAAACTTGACCAACTAGGCGAAAACCCGTTAATCCGGTCAAGACATAATTAAGAAAGTATATCACGAAATATGACGTCTAGCCAAGCCAATTCCGTGGCCGCAGGCCCCGCGGAGGCGGTCCGCCAGGAGCAAGCGTACGTGGACATGCTGTACGGCTTGCTGGACGCGGCGCGTGAGCGCACCGAGCGGGCCCTGGCCGGCTCGCTGGCCAGCGGCGGCGCGGGCGGCACGCTCCAGGCCCGGCTGGAGCGGGATCTCACCGCGTCCGAGCAGAGCAGGCGGCTGGCCCAGCTGAACGCCGTCGAGCGCGGCATGGTCTTCGGCCGCACCGACGGCCGCCCGTCGGCTGCCGCCGTCGGCGGCGAACCACCCGGCCCCGGCGGCGGCGAACCGGCCGGTGCCGTCGGCAGCGAACCACCCGGTGCCGGCGAGGACCAGCCCCCGGGCACGCTGTACATCGGCCGGATCGGCCTGCGCGACGACGAGCACGAGCCGCGGCTGATCGACTGGCGCGCGCCCGCGGCCCGGCCGTTCTACGCCGCCACCCCCAAGGACCCGGACGGCCTGATCCGCCGCCGCCACATCTACACCTCCGGCCGCACCGTCACCGGCGTCGACGACGAGGTGTTCGACCTGGACCAGCTGTCCGAGCCGGACCGCCAGACGCTGTCCGGCGAGGCCATGCTGATCGCCAGCATCACCAGCGGCCGCACCGGCCGGATGACCGACGTGGTGGCCACCATCCAGGCCGAGCAGGACCGGGTCATCCGGGCCGGCCTGCAGGGCGTGCTGGTCGTGCAGGGCGGCCCGGGTACCGGCAAGACGGTCGCGGCCCTGCACCGCGCCGCCTACCTGCTCTACACCCACCGCAGGACCCTCGAACGGCGCGGCGTCCTGGTCATCGGCCCGAACGCCACCTTCCTCCGCTACATCAGCCAGGTCCTGCCGTCCCTCGGCGAGACCGACGTGGTGCTCACCTCCATGGCCGAGCTGTTCCCCGGCGTCACCGCCGCGCCCGATGACGACCAGGCCGCCGCCGAGATCAAGGGCGATGAGGAGATGGTCGGCGTGCTGCGCCGCGCCGTGCGCGATCGCCAGCGGGTGCCCCGGGGCGACCTGGAGATCACCGCCGACGGGGTGCGGATGACCGTGCCGCGGGAGACCGCCGTGCGTGCTCGCGACCGGGCCCGCGGCCTGCGCAGGCCGCACAACGTGGCCCGCAAGCTGTTCGTCACCGAGGTGCTCAGCGCGCTCGCCGCGGCTGAGGCCGCCGCCCTCGGCCGCGACCTGGACCCCGACGACCTGCCGTACGCCCGGGCCCGGCTGTGGGACGAGCCGCCGGTCCGGGCCGCGCTCAACGACCTGTGGCCGTACCTGACCCCGCAACGGCTGGTCGCCGGGCTGCTGGCTGAGGAAGGCGCGCTCCGCCGCGCCGCCCCGGCTCTTTCTGCGGCGCAGCGAACCGTGCTGGCCCGCCCGCACGCCCCCGACGCGTGGACCGTGGCCGACGTCCCGCTGCTGGATGAAGCGGCCCAGCTGCTCGGCAGCGACGACTCGGCCGACAAGCGGCGGCGCCGGGCCTCAGACCGGGAGCGCCGGGCCGAGGAGCGGTACGCCCGCGAGGTGCTGGAGATCACCGGCGTGGCCGAGGGCGGTCTGGTGGACGCCGCCACCCTGGCCGACTGGAACCGCGACCCCGGCCAGCAGCTCACTACCGCCGAACGGGCCTGGGCCGACCCCTCCTGGGCCTACGGCCACGTGATCGTCGACGAGGCGCAGGAGCTGTCCGCGATGGCCTGGCGGATGGTGATGCGGCGCATCCCCACCCGGTCGCTGACCGTGGTCGGCGACGTGGCCCAGCGCGGGAGCGCGGCCGGCGCCCGCTCCTGGGCGCAGATGCTCGACTCCTACGTCGGCGGCCGGTGGCGGGAGGAACGCCTCACGGTGAACTACCGCACTCCGGCCGAGATCATGGCCGTGGCCGGCGACGTGCTCGCCGCGGTCGCCCCCGGCGAGCAGCCCCCCGAATCGGTCCGCGAAGAAGGCATCTCGCCGCGCGCGGTTAAAATCTCACCTTCCCCACAGAGCCATCTTCCCCATACCCCGCAGACCTCAGCTTCCCCGCAGGACCCGTTGGCCACCGGAGCCGCAGCGGTGGTCGATGCGGAGCTGGCCGACATGCCCGACGGCGGAAAGCTGGCCGTCATCGCCCCCGCGGCACGGATCGGCGAGCTGGCCCGGGCCCTGCCCGATGCGGTGCCCGGCGAGTCTTCCGAGGTATTGGACTCGCCGGTCGCCCTGCTCACCGTCGGCCAGGCCAAAGGCCTGGAGTTCGACCGCGTGGTACTGGTCGATCCGGCCGGCATCTGGTCCCAGTCCCCGGCCGGCGGCCACGACCTCTACGTCGCCCTCACCCGCGCCACCCACCGCCTCACCGTCGTCCACCACGGCGACCTCCCCCCAGCCCTCTCCCGCCTCGCCCCCCACCAGCCGCCCTCCTCCCCGCAACCATGATCATGGACAGAAATGGCCAGATACGGTCCAAAACTGGCCACGATCATGAAGCCGGTCCGCATGAGGTGGTGCGGGCGCTTTTGGTCCGCCGGGAGGCGTGCAGCCAGCCCGGCGCCCGGGACGACGGGCTGCGGATCGCCCTGGCCATCGAGGGCGGCGGCATGCGCGGCGTCATATCCGCGGGCATGGCCCTCGCGCTGGACGAGCTCGGCCTGGTCCCGGCCTTCGACGCGATCTACGGTGCCTCGGCCGGCGCGATCACCGGCGCCTGGCTGGTGAGCCGGCCCGACGGCCTGCGCGGCTGGGCGGAGCCCGAATACGCCCGGATCCTGATCCGCCGGTCCGCGCTGCTGCGCGGCCGCCCGGTGGCCGACGTCCGCGCGCTGGTCGAGGACCTCTACCAGACCACGTACCCGATGGATTTCGCCGCGGTGCTGGCCAGCCCGGTGGAGCTGCATCCGCTGGCCACCGACGCCGGCACCGGGGACTCCACCGACCTGCACCCGTTCATCAGGACCCCCGCCGACCTGCGCCTGGCCCTGCGGGCCAGCGCCGCCCTCCCGCTGCTGGCCGGCCCGGCGGTCACCTTCGCCGGCCGCCGCTTCTACGACGCCGGCGTCTCAGAGTCCGTCCCCTACCGCACTGCCCTCACCCAGGGCGCCACCCACATACTGGTCCTGCGTTCCCGCCGCGCCCCTATCTCCCAGCCCGACCCGCACGCCAACGGCTCCCGCCCACCCCGCCCACCCGCGCCTTGCGTCAGGCCCGCGCCTCCGACCAATCCCGCGTATCCCGCGTATCCCGGCTGCTGGCGCGCACCACCCTGCGCCGCGAGACCCCCGCCCTGCGCGCCGCCTTCCTGGCCCGCGAGTCCCGGCGGGCCGCCGACGACCAGCTCCTCGCCGACTACGAGGCCGCCCGCCGCCCCCAACCCGGCACCCCCGCCCCGCCTGCGAGCCCCGCACCGGCCCCAGCCCCGCCCGCCGTGTTCTCCATCCGCCCCGCCGCCGGCTCACCCATGGTCAGCCGCCTCGCCACCGACGGCGCCCTGCTGCAAGCCGCCCTCGAGTCCGGGCACGCCGCCGCCCTAGCCGCCTTCCGCGACGAGCACGATGGCGCCGGCCCATCGACGCCGCCGGCCTGAGCGCGCCGCTGTTACCAGGTGTCGATCCAGGCGCGTTTCTTGCCGTCCCGGGCCGGCTTGGGCGGCATCGCGTTCAGGCCCATGACCAGCCATTGACGCGTGTCAGCCGGGTCGATGACGTCGTCCACCTCAAACACCATGCCCGCGTTGAGGGCCCGGGCCCAGGCGTAGGCGTCGGCGACCAGCTCGTCGTAACGGGCCCGCCGGGCCGGGATGTCGGTAATGGCCTGCAGCTCGGCGCGGCGGCCCAGCTTGATCTGGCCTTCCAGGCCCATGCCCGCGAACTCGCCGGTCGGCCAGGAGATCGAGAAGAACGTCTCGTCGAAACTGCCGGCCGCCATGGCGATGGCGCCCAGGCCGTAGGCCTTGCGCAGCACCACGTTGAAGTAGGGCACGGTGAGGTTGGCGCCGGCCACGTACATGCGCGCGCAGTGCCGGATCAGCGCGGTCTTCTCCGCCACCGGCCCGACCATGTTTCCCGGCGTGTCGATCAGCGACAGGATCGGGATGTCGAATGCGTCGCAGAGCTGCATGAAGCGCGAGGCCTTGTCCGCGCCCGCGCTCTCCACGGCCCCGCCCGAGGGCGAGTCGGAGTTGTTGGCGATCACGCCGACGGGGTGGCCCTCGACCCGGATGAACGCGGTGATCATCGACGTGGCCCAGCGTGGGCGCAGTTCCAGCACGGTGCCGACGTCGGCCAGCGTCTCGATCACAGTGCGGATGTCGTAGACCGCACGCCGGTTCTCCGGGACGATGTGGCGCAACGGCAGCTGGTCGTGCGCGCTCCAGCTCCCCAGGCGGCCCTGGAAGTAGGACAGGTAGGTCTTGGCGACAGCGTTGGCCTCGGCCTCGTCGTCCACCACGATGTCGATCACGCCGTTGGGCTCCTGGATGCTCACCGGCCCGACCTCGCCGGGCGCATAGGCGCCCAGGCCGCCGCCCTCGATCATGGCCGGGCCGCCGATGCCGATGGAGCTGTCCCGGGTGGCGATGATCACGTCGCAGGCGCCCAGCAGGACCACGTTGCCGGCGAAGCAGTAGCCCGAATTGATGCCCACGATCGGCACCAGCCCCGACAGTTTGCCGAGCTCGAGCCAGGTCCGCGTCGACAGCGCTCCGATGGCGCGGGCGGCGCCCTCGGGGATCGGCGGCCCCGAGCCGCCGCCCGCGCGGCCACCGCCGCCCTCGGAATACAGCACGACAGGCAGCTTGTACCGCTGGGCAATCCGGAGCATGCGGTCGGTCTTCTGATGGTTCTTGACACCCTGGGTGCCAGCCAGCACCGAGTAGTCGTAGGCCACCACGGCGCACCGGGCGCTCTCCGGGCCGACCAGATCCCCATTTACCCGGCCGACGCCGATCACCATGCCGTCCGCGGCGGTGCGCAGCATCCGCTCTTCCACGGTGTCCCAGGTATCCGAGCGCAGCCGCGCGGCGGTCACCGTCGGGCCGTACTCGGTGAACGTGCCGGGATCGCACAGGTCGGTGATGGTCTCGCGGATGGTGCGCCGGCCCTGGGCGTGCCGCTTGCCCGTGGCCGCCGGACGGCCCTCGTCGGTAGCCAGGAAGTGCAGGCGCTGGACCTCGGCCAGGTCAGGGCGGATTTCCCCGGGGTCGGGCGCTGCCGCGTCCACGTATTCGCCGTCTGCCTCCCGCGGCTCGATGAACAAGATCGGGGTGCCCTCGAAGATCGAGTCGCCGACCTCCAGGGGGATCTCACGCACGACGCCTGCTGCCTCGCTATGGACCACGTGCTCCATCTTGAGGGCCTCCATGACCGCCACCGGCTGGCCCGGCAGCACCATGTGGCCCTCGGCCACGGCATAGCTGATCACCACGCCCGGCATGGGTGCGGGCACCGCCAGCGTGCCCTCAGGCCCGGGCGGGAAGTCAGCCCGCGGCCCAGCGTCGGCCGCCTCGTCTGCGCCCGGCGCGGCACCGGGCTGCAGGTCCAGCAGCGCCAGAGGATCCATCGGGTCGACCCGGGCGCCCGCCCGGCGCTGCTGCGCGCCAGCCGGCTCAAATAACGGGCCCGGTCCCCGGCGGCGGCCAGCAGGTCGGCGGCGTGCTCCTCCACGTACCGGGTGTGCAGCTCACCCGCGGCCAGGGCCGAGCTCTTCAGCAGGGCCTGCAAGAAGGCGATGTTGGTCCGCACCCCGCCGATCTTGAACTCACTCAGCGCCCGGCGAGCCCGGGCCGCGGCGGCGGCCAGGTCGTCGGCCGCGACGATCACCTTGGCCAGCAGCGGGTCGTAGCGCGCCGAGGTCGCGTAGCCGGCGTACCCGAATCCATCCACGCGCACGCCCGGCCCGGAGGGCTGGTCATAGGCCGAGAGCACGCCGCCGCCCGGCCGGGCCGAGCCATCGGCGGTCATCGACTCCAGGTTCACCCGCGCCTGCAGGGCCACACCCCGCGGGGCCGGCACGCTGTCCTGCGTCAACCCGAGGCCGCGCAGGTCCGCGCCGTCGGCGATGCTGAGCTGGATGGCCACCAGATCGCGGCCCAGCACCGTCTCGGTGACGGTGTGCTCGACCTGCAGCCGGGCGTTGGCCTCGATGAAGGCGAACCGGGAGGCCGCGCCGGGGCGGGCGTCGACCAGGAACTCGACGGTGCCGACCCCGCGGTAGCGCACCGCCGCGCCGAGCGTCACCGCCGCGTGCAGCATCCCGGCCCGCACCGCCTCGGGCAGGCCGAAGGCCGGGGCGATCTCGATCAGCTTCTGGCGCTGGCGCTGCAGGCTGCACTCGCGGTCCCACAGGTGCGCGACCGCGCCCGTCCCGTCTCCCACGATCTGCACCTCGACGTGCCGGGCCCGGGTCAGCAGCTCTTCCACGTACAGCTCACCCGAGCCGAAGGCGCCGCGGGCCTCCGACGCGGCCCGCGCGAAGGCCTGGTCGAGGTCGGCCAGGCTCGTCACCGGCCGCATGCCCCGCCCGCCTCCGCCGGCCACGGCCTTGAGCATGATGGCCCCGCCCGGCCCCAGGCCGGCCAGGAAGTCCCGCGCCTCCTCCAGGGTCACCGCGGCGCTGATGCCCGCGAGCACCGGCACACCGCAGCGCACGGCCAGCACCCGCGCCGCGGCCTTGTCGCCGAAGACCTCCAGGGTTTCGGGGGTGGGCCCGACAAAGGTCAGCCCGGCCTGCTCGCAGGCGGCCGCGAACGCGCCGTTCTCGCTCAGGAAACCGTAGCCCGGGTGAACGGCGCCGCACCCTGCGGCCTGAGCGGCGGCGATAATGGCCGCCCCGTCGAGATAGGCCGGCACTCCCGCCGCCGGGAGGGCGACCGCCCGGTCCGCCGCCCGCGTATGCAAACTGGCCGCGTCGTCTTCGGCGTAGACCGCTACCGTCTCCACGCCGAGGTCCCCGGCGGTCCGCGCGATCCGCACGGCGATCTCGCCCCGGTTGGCGATCAGCAGGCTTTCAGGCATCAGGCGTGATTGTCCCACATTTTGCCCCTCAACCCCCCTGATCGTCTGCTGCGCAGCACCCGGCTCGCCCACCCGGGCCGTGCTCCGGCAGCTGGCCATCCGCGGCTCACCCGAGATTTACCGGTGGCACGCGCCACCGCCCGTTCGGAGCCAATACTGCGGCCCGAGCCGAACGGCCGGGCAGATATCGAGCCGGCCCCAGCGTTAATGAAATGAAATCCCGCGCGTCCCGTGGCACCATCGGGACGAGCGGACCAGATATGTCGGAGGACAATGAGCACCGTCTTTAGCGAGCAGCCGGACACGCCAGATCTGCCCGGGGACATGGACCTGGAAGACCGGCACGCGCTGCGCCGGGTGGCCGGGCTGTCCACCGAGCTCCAGGACGTCAGCGAGGTCGAGTACCGTGCGCTGCGGCTCGAGCGCGTCGTACTGATCGGGGTGTGGACCGAAGGCAGCCTGAGCAGCGCCGAGAACTCGCTGCGGGAGCTGAACCGGCTGGCCGAGACGGCGGGCTCCGAAGTACTCGACGGCCTGATCCAGCGGCGCAGCAGGATCGACGCCGCGACCTACGTCGGCTCCGGCAAGGCCCACGAGCTCGCGGGCATCGTGGCCGCGGCAGAGGCCGACACCGTCATCTGCGATGGCGAGCTCAGCCCCAGCCAGCTGCGGTCGCTGGAAGGCGTGGTCAAGGTCAAGGTCGTCGACCGGACCGCCCTGATCCTGGACATCTTCGCGCAGCACGCCCGCAGCCGCGAGGGCAAGGCGCAGGTCGAGCTGGCCCAGCTGCAGTACATGCTGCCCCGGCTGCGCGGCTGGGGCGAGTCGCTGTCCCGGCAGGCAGGTGGCCGGGTGGCCGGCGGCGGCGGGATCGGGACCCGTGGCCCGGGCGAGACCAAGCTGGAGACCGACCGGCGGCGGCTGCGGACCCGGATCGCCCGGCTGAAGAAGGACATCTCCGGGATGCAGACCGGGCGGAAGGTCCAGCGTGGCCGCAGGCGCCGCCGTGAGGTGCCGTCGGTGGTCATCGCCGGCTATACCAACGCGGGCAAGTCGAGCCTGCTCAACGCGCTGACCGGCGCCGGGGTCCTGGTCGAGGACGCGCTGTTCGCCACCCTCGACCCCGCCGTGCGGCGGGCGGTGACGCCGTCCGGCCGCGCCTTCACCCTGACCGACACGGTTGGGTTCGTCCGCCACCTGCCGCACCAGCTGGTCGAGGCCTTCCGCTCGACGCTCGAGGAAAGCGCCGAGGCGGACCTCATCGTCCACGTGGTCGACGGCTCGGACCCGGAGCCCGAAGCGCAGATCGCCGCGGTCCGCGGCGTGCTGGCCGAAATCGGCGCGAGCCACGTGCCTGAGCTCATCGTGGTCAACAAGATCGACGCCGCCGACCCGGTCGTGCTGCATGCGCTGCGGGCCCGCGAACCGGCCAGCATCAGCGTCTCGGCCAAAACGGGCACGGGCCTGCCTGCCCTGCGCGACGCGATTGAGGCGGCGCTGCCGCGGCTGGACGCCGAGGTCCGGGTGATCGTGCCGTACGGCCGCGGTGACCTGGTCGCGCGGGCCCACGCCGACGGCGAGGTGCTGCGCACCGAGCACCGCGATGACGGCACGCTGCTGGAAGCCCGGGTCCCTGCGGCCCTGGCCGCGCAGCTGGAAGCGGCCGCGCTGGCGCCCGCCGCGACACCATAGCCACCAAGCCATGGCTCTGCCTGGCACACGATTACGTCTGCACCGCAACGTGATTACCGTCAGGGCGCCCGTATTTCTCAGCCGCTAAGGCGGGCTTAATCCGCGGCCGCCGTTTGCATGTGCATTTCGCGCGGGGGCTTGTCTGCGGGGCAGCGGTGCAATAGCGTATCAAAATCGATATGTTGGCGATCGCGCCCGCATGACGGTGATGACCGTCTGCGGGTTGCGCGAGCGAACCTCGTCCACTGTCCAAGAGCATTCAGCGTGCGCTAGGCATGGCAGGTGGTCGGTCATGATGCGTGAGATCACCGGTCCCGGGGGGGATCGCCGTTGACGGTACGCCTGCTGACCAATATCGGCCGCCTGTGGACCGGATCGGAAATCGTGTCCAACGCCGCCGTGGTGACCAGCGACGAGCGGATCGCCTGGGTCGGCCCTGCCGCCGAGCTGCCCCAGCGCATCCCCGGGGTCATCGATGACATCGTGGACGTGGATCACGTGGAGAACCTGGGCGGCGGCCTGGTCACGCCCGGGCTGATCGACGCCCATACCCACCCGGTGTATGCGGGTAACCGCTGGGCCGAGCTCGCCATGCGGTCCAACGGCTCGTCGACCGCGGAGATCAACCAGGCGGGCGGCGGGGTGTCCTCCACCGTGACCGTCACCCGGGGCACCGACCCGTGGACCTTGTGCAACGGGGTGCGGGAGCGGATGGCCCACTGGCTGCGGTCCGGGACCACCACCATCGAGGCCAAGACCGGCTATCACCTGACCAGGGACGGCGAGCTGGCCGACGTCCGCATGCTGCGCGGGCTCGAGGGCGAGCCCGGCATGCCGCGAGTGCACATCACGTTCCTGGCCGCGCACGCGGTGCCGCCGGAGTACTTCGGGCGCCGCACGGACTACATCGACGCGGTGAGCTCCTGGTGCGCGGATGCCTCCGCGGTCGGCGCGGACAGCGTGGACGTGTACTGCGAGAAGGACGGGTTCTCCGAGGATGAGGCGCGCTGGATCCTCAGCGCGGGCCGCCGTTCGGGCCTGCTGCCGCGCATGCACGCCTGCGGGGACTCGCGCACCGGCGCGGCCCTGCTGGCCGCCGAGCTCGGCTGCGCGTCCGCCGACATGCTGCACGAGGCCACTGAGGAGGACGTCGCCGCGCTGGCCGGGGCGGGCGTCGCCGCGGTGGTGTGCCCGGCTTCCGCCCTGCAGGCCCGCGCCCGGCCGCCGGTCCGCTCGCTGCTCGACCAGGGCGTGACGGTCGCGCTGGCCTCGGGTCACACCCCGGGCCGCAACGGCGTTACCTCCATGGCGCTGGTGATCTCGCTGGCCGTGTCCTACTTCGGGATGAGCGTCGAGGAGGCGCTGCGGGCCGCCACGATCGGCGGCGCGCACGCGCTGCGTGCCCCCGGCCGGGGTGCGATGGTGCGCGGCGGCCTCGCCGACATGGTGCTGTGGGATGCCGATCACGAGGGCGCGTTTGTCTGGTCGTTCGACCTGCAGCCCCGCCGCGTCTGGCTCGGCGGCCAGCCCGTCGCCGCCTGAGTCACCGCGCAGGCCGCTCGGTCCGGCGCCGCGCCCGCGGCCCGATTCTCCAGCCCGGCCAGCGGCGTGGCATGCTGCGGTCATGGCAGCGCGCACCGCGGCATCCCGAGCAGACGCTCCGGTCACGATCGTGGTTGGCGAGGAGGAGTTCCTCATCGACCGCGCCGTCCGCGACCTGATCACCGCCCGCCGGGACGCCGGCCAGGCCGGGGACGTCCATGACCTCGACGCGGCCGCCCTCAGCCCCGGCGAACTGGACTCGCTCACCTCGCCGTCGCTGTTCGGCGGCGGCTGCGTGGTGGTGATCAGGGCCGCGCAGAACGCGTCCAAGGATGTCGCCGCCGAGCTGGCCCGGTACGCGGCCAGCCCGGCGCCGGATGCGGCCCTGATCATGACCCACGCGGGCGGCGCCAAGGGCAAGGACCTGATGGCCGGCGTGCGGGCGTCCGGGGCGCGGGTGATCGAGTGCCCGAAGGTCACCAGGTTCGCCGAGCGGCTGGACTTCGTCCGCGGCGAGTTCCGCCGGGCGGGCCAGCGCGCCGACGATGCCGCCGCCCGCGCCTTGGTGGACGCCGTCGGCTCGGACCTGCGTGAGCTCGCGGCCGCCTGCGAGCAGCTCGCCGCCGACGCCGACCAGATCGATGAGGCCGTGGTGGCCACCTACTACCGGGGCCGCGCCGAGGCGACTGGTTTCAGCGTGGCCGACCACGCGGTGGAGGGGCATCTGGCCCAGGCCCTCGAGCAGCTGCGCTGGGCGCTGGCCACCGGCGTCTCGCCGGTGCTGATCTGCAGCGCGCTCGCTCAGGGCGTCCGGCTGCTCGGCCGGGTCGGTACCGCTCGCCGCGGCCAGAACGCCGCAGCCCTCGCGGCTGAGGTGGGCGCCCCGCCGTGGAAGATCGACCGGGTGCGGCAGCAGCTGCGCGGCTGGACGCCAGCCGGTATCGGCCGCGCGCTGCACGCCGTGGCCGAAGCCGACGCGCAGGTCAAGGGCGAGACGAGCAGCGCGGAGTATGCGCTGGAACGGGCCGTACGACGGATCGTCGGGGCGCGGGTCGGCGCGGATGGCGGCGCATAAGGCTGCCGCCTGGCGACACCGTCAGAGGTGCCGGTCAGCTGACACCCAGAAAAAGGTCAGCTGACCACCAAATTTCAAGCAGTTGGTATTCAGCTTCCCTTCGGCTGAAGATGAGCCGCGCGCCCGATACTCGTCAGTAGTAAAGAGCACGGGGAGGCGCGCCATGAACCGCCCCTGGACGCCGCCCGAAGCGTGGTACCCCGCAGCCGAGAGGCACCGGATACCCGCTGTCGCAGCGCAGTGAGCAGCAGTGCCCGGGGGCGGCGGACGACGAGGTTGAGGCTTGAGGCGATGATGGCTGATCATGGTGAGTTCCGCGGCGATCAGGAGTACCCCAGCAGGGCCTGGGGATCCCCGGGCCCGGTGCGGCTGACGCTGCCGGCCGCCGCGCAGGCGGTGCGGCTGGCGCGGCAGGCCGCTCGTGACGCGCTGGCCGGCTGGCAGCTCGAAGATCTGGCCGAGCCCGCGGTCCTGATCGTTTCCGAGCTGGTCACCAACGCCGTGCGGCACGCCGGGAAAACCGGGACGATAACGCTCGAGCTGACCAGCGCGGGCACCTGCCTGCACGTTGAGGTCCTGGATGCTGACCCGCGCTGGCCGCAGCTGCGCAGCTTGGACGATTGCGACGAGTCGGGTTTCGGGCTCATCCTGGTGGCGGCCCTGACCACCAGCTGGGGCGTGCGCCAGACTCCCCGGGGCAAGGCCGTCTGGGCTGAACTCGACGCGCTGCAATGCTGAATCGCGGTACTCGGGCCAGCGGCACGGCCCGGGCCAGGAGCAGGCCCGGCCCGGGGAAGAGCGCTAAGCCTGCTGGAGCTCGATGTAACGCTTGGCGATTGCCGACTTGCGGTTCGCGGCCTGGTTCTTGTGGATGACGCCCTTGCTCGCGGCCTTGTCCAGCTGCCGGCAGGCGGCCCGCAGCGCGGTCTCCGCCTCCGCCACGTCCCCGCCGTCCGCGGCCTCGCGGAATTTACGGACCGACGTGCGCAGCGATGACTTGACAGCCTTGTTCCGCTGGTGGGCCTTCTCGTTCTGCTTGTTGCGCTTGATCTGAGATTTTATGTTCGCCACGCGTGGGAGTCCTTCAGAAGTTGGCGGGTGGTGACGCGACCAGAAGTCGGCGGGTGGTGACGCGACGACGAAGCTTATCCGAGGGGAAGCCCTACACTCAAACCGCAGGCCCTCGTGCAGCTGACGGCGGGGGCAGCGCGCCCGCCATGGGATCATGGAACATCCCGACGAGTCACCCGAAACGGAACTGCGTGTCACCTCCCAGCCCCGCCCCCGGTCATACCGACCAGGCCGTGATCAGGAACTTCTGCATCATCGCGCACATCGATCACGGCAAGTCGACGCTGGCCGACCGGATGCTTCAGCTCACCGGCGTGGTGGAGGGGCGCCAGATGCGCGCGCAGTACCTGGACCGGATGGACATCGAGCGCGAGCGCGGCATCACGATCAAGAGCCAGGCCGTCAGGCTGCCCTGGACCAGCGACAACGAGCAGTACGTGCTCAACCTCATCGACACCCCGGGCCATGTGGACTTCACCTATGAGGTCTCCCGCAGCCTGGCCGCGTGCGAGGGGGCGGTCCTGCTGGTGGACGCCGCACAGGGCATCGAGGCGCAGACGCTGGCCAACCTGTACCTGGCTCTGGCCGGCGACCTGAAGATCATCCCGGTGCTGAACAAGATCGACCTGCCCGCCGCGCAGCCCGACCGCTACGCGGCCGAGCTGGCCGGCATCATCGGCTGCGATCCGGCCGAGGTCCTGCGGGTCAGCGCCAAGACGGGCGAGGGCGTCGAGAACCTGCTGCACGAGATCGTCCGTCTCGTCCCGGCCCCGGCTGGTGACCCGGACGCCGAGGCCCGTGCGCTGATCTTCGACTCGATGTACGACACCTACCGCGGCGTGGTCACCTACGTCCGGGTCGTGGACGGCAGGCTCACCAGGCGCGAGCGGTCCCTGATGATGTCCACCGGTACGGCGCACGAGACGCTCGAGGTGGGCGTCATCTCGCCGGAGCCGGAGCCGTCCGAGGGCCTGGCCGCCGGCGAGGTCGGCTACCTGATCAGCGGGGTCAAGGACGTCCGCCAGGCCCGGGTCGGCGACACCGTGACCAGCGCGGCTCACCCGGCGAGCAAGCCGCTGGCCGGCTACGACCATCCCAAGCCGATGGTGTTCTCCGGCCTGTACCCGGTGGACGGCGACGACTACCCGGACCTGCGCGACGCACTGGACAAGCTCCGGCTGAACGATGCGGCGCTGGTGTACGAGCCGGAGACCAGCGACGCGCTCGGATTCGGCTTCCGCTGCGGGTTCCTCGGCCTGCTGCACATGGAGATCGTCCGCGAGCGGCTGGAGCGTGAGTTCGACCTGTCGCTGATCTCCACCGCGCCGAACGCCGTCTACCGCGTCGTCATGGACACCGGCAAGGAGCTGCGGGTGACCAACCCGAGCGACTTCCCGGGCGGCCCGGCGGTGCCGCAAGCAGGCAAGGTGGACAAGGTCTTCGAGCCCGTCGTGCGCGCCACGATCATCTCGCCCGCTGAGTACATCGGGACGATCATGGAACTGTGCCAGAGCCGGCGCGGCACCCTGGCCGGCATGGACTACCTGTCCGCGGACCGGGTGGAGATCCGCTACACGCTGCCGCTGGCGGAGATCATCTTCGACTTCTTCGACCAGCTCAAGTCCCGGACCCGCGGCTACGCGTCGCTGGACTACGAGCCCGACGGCGAGCAGCAGGCCGACCTGGTCAAGGTCGACATCCTGCTTCAGGGCCAGCCGGTGGACGCGTTCAGCCAGATCGTGCACGCCGACGAGGCCCGCGAATACGGGCTGTCCATGACGGCCAAGCTGAAGGAGCTGATCCCGCGCCAGCAGTACGAGGTGCCGATCCAGGCGGCCGTCGGCGCGCGCATTATCGCCCGGGAGAACATCCGCGCGCTGCGCAAGGACGTGCTGGCCAAGTGCTACGGCGGTGACATCACCCGCAAGCGCAAGCTGCTGGAGCGGCAGAAGGAAGGCAAGAAGCGGATGAAGACCATCGGCCGGGTCGACGTCCCGCAGGAGGCCTTCGTCGCGGCGCTGTCCACCCAGCTAACTGACCGCAAGCCGCGATAAGGTCAAGAACTTTTCACCGAACGAACCGTGGTGAGTGCTGCGAGCATATTCCGGGAGTGAAAGGTAATCCCGCCGCGGCAAATTGCTGTACTCCTGCGGTCGGTGGGTCCGTACCGTCACCCTGCATTTCATCACCGGGTGCTGGGATTAAAAGGATTCCGCATCGCGAAGGGAGCCCGCGAAAGCACCTGGGTTCCGGATGAACCGTGGTCTGCGCGGCCTGTAGCCGTTCAGCCGCCGGCCGAGCTGAACGGCCCGGCCTGGTGCACGCTCTGCGGTCCCGCGTGCTGGATGAACGGGGCCAGGTTCACGTGCTGGAACGGCGTGTACACCACCGTCTGGGTGTGCGCGGTGATGATCGCGGTGATCAGGGCGGCCAGCGTGAAGATCACCAGCGCGGTGATGACCAGCGCGGCGGCCGGACGCCAGGTGCTGGCTGCCGCGGGAGCCTGCGGGACCAGGGTACCGGTCCCGTTCGGGACCTGAGGGTAAGGCAGCGCCCCGAACGGCAGGTCCGCGGTCAGCGCCCACAGCTGCCCGTAGGTGCGCGCCGCGTAGGCCTGCGCCACCCGCTCGTCGAGCTCGTCCTGGGTCAGCCGGCCTTCGGTGAAACCGGCCCGGAGCACGCCCACGGCCCGCTCCCGGTCCGCGCTCGCCGCTAGCCAGGAGGGGTTGATGCCGCCACCCTCAGGCACAGGAGGCTGAGGCGGAAATGCCTGACCTGGACCGTATGCCAACTGACCCTCCCGCGGACGCCTTTCTTGAGTGTAAGACGTATGACGCGACTCACAAGTGCCAATGAGATGTTCGGCGCGGCGGCCAGGTCACGAGCTGCTCAGATCGCTGCCCAGGGCGGTGTAGTCGCTGTTTATCTGGGCCACCGCCTGCGGCAGGCCGGCCGCAATGCTCTGATACTGGCTCGCCGAGGTCGCCTTGGCCAGCGCGGCGTAAATGCTGGCCACATGCGACGATGCGGAGGCCAGGGTCGCCGCGTTCGCGCTGGCCTGGCCGGACGGCATCTTGATGTCGCCGACCTGGCTGGCAAACGTACTGAAGGCGCCAGCCAAACTGTGATTAAGCGCGCTGACGCACGCGTTGGTCTGGCATGCCTGCACCTGTGAGGAGTAGCTGCTGAGCGTGGCGTTCAGCGGGTTGAGGTCCGTCTGCAGCTGGCTGCGCGCCTCGGCGGCGGTGACGGCCTTTCCGGTGACGGTGGCCTGGACCACCCCCTGCCCGATGGCGAACAGCACGCCGAGCACGATGAAGACGGTCACCAGCTTCTTGGCCGCCCCAGACAGCACCAGCCACCATGGCGTTGCTTCCGTCCCCGCCGCCGACGCCCCATACCCCGCCTGCCCGTACCCCGCCTGCCCGTACCCCGGCTGCCCGTACCCGGCTGCCCGTACGCCGGCAGCTGGCCGTACTCCGGCTGCTGCGTCGCCCCGGCCTGCGGGTCACCGTATCCCGGCTCCACGCCGGTGCTCCCGGCCGGCCGGGCATCGCCGTACAGCCCGAAGGGATACGCGCTGGTCAGCATCAACGTGAACCCGAGGACCCTGGTCTGGAAGCGCAGCACGGCCGCCAGCGCCTGGTACAGGGCATCGGGCATCCGGCCCGTGATCAGCACGATCAGCCAGCTCACGAACTGAACGATGGTGAACGCGCCGTAGCTCACTACCGCCTGCACGATCCAGGCCGGGATGAGCAGGAAGAACCTGAACAGGACGGCCAGCCGGTTCAGCCGGCCCGGCCGGACCGCGACCCGGATGGGGTAATCCGCATCCTCCAGCGTGAACGGCGGATACGCGTCAGTGAGGAGGATCACGTACCCGAACACCCGGGTCTGCCAGCGCACGAAGCCGGCCAGGTAGTCGGCCGCAAAGGCGGGCAGCCGCCCGGTGAACAAGGCGGCGAACCAGCCGATGATCACGATCACGTAGGCGGCGATGGCCAGCGCCCACAGCACGATGAGGTGCGGGATGGCCATCAGGAGTCGGATGAGTACAGTCAGTCGTGACTGCGCGGCCGGACCCGCGAACGCGATGAGGACCGGTGCGAGCTCGTCCTGCCCGGTGACCGCCGCCGGCTCAGCGCCGGGTGCTGCGTAATAGGCGGACATGTCCGAACTCCCTCACTGATCCCGCCGGGACGTCACATGGGTCCCATGAGCCCGCCCTGATCCCGTGCGTCTCATCATTCCCCGCAGGATCAGGATCACGAAGGGCTTCAGGGCATCGCGATCATACCCAGCACACGCAAGGTACTCAGGAGGTTCAGTGCGGACTTTGAGGAAATGTCACCGGCTCAGGGGCCGGGAGTCGGCTGACCATTGTGCACGATCGAGATCGCCACTCCCACTAGCGAGGCCGCGATGAGCACCGACCAGAAGATGATCGCCATGTAGCCCAGCACCAGCCCACTCGTGGCCAGGCCATCGCCACGCTGCCCGTTCAGCTTCATCTGCCGCCGGGCCACGTGACCGCAGATGACAGCGGGGATGGCGGTCAGCCCGGCGGTGAAGAACTCCGCCACGCCCAGCACCATCGACGCGATGGCCATCGAGTTCGTGCCGTCTACGGGCGGCGACTGGTAGGCGGGGACCGTCCATGTGGGCAGCGGCCCAGCCGGGAGGTCAGCCGTCAGCAGGATTAGCTCGCCGTAGGTGCGGGCGCTGTAGGCCCGTCCCATCCGGTCGTTGTACTCGTCCTGAGTGAGGCGGCCCTCGGCGAAACCCGCCTTGAGCACGTCGACCGTCCGTTCCCGGTCCGCCGAGGACGCGCGCATGGAAGCGTGCGGCCCGTGCTGGTAGCCGCCCGGCTGGGCGACATAGCTGCCCGGCGGGACGGGATACCCGGCCGGCGGGACGGGATAGCCACTGGGCGCCGGAGGGTAGCTCGCCGTCGGGATCGGATAGTCGGCCGGGCCGCCCGGAGAGCCGACGGGTGGCGCCTGGTAACCAGCGGGTGGCGCCGGGGCGGCAGGAGGCGGCTCCTGGGCGTCGTCAGGCGGACTGTACCTGGGGTACTGGGCCTGCCATTGCGACTGGTTATCTGGCACTGACGCCTCCCATGAAAGCGACCCGGTTGCCCAGGACTCATCCAGTCTAAGCGCGCGAATCCTCAAAGGTGTTCCTCAGGCCGGCCAAGCCTCCAGCGGCCGGTAGCGTGGCTGACATGCCTGGTGCCCTGCCCGACGGCGAGCCCGTCCCCGTCGACGGAGCCCTGCCGGAAAGCGCGCGCCACGGGCTGGGCCGCCGCCCGTTCGGGATCTACGTCCACGTGCCGTTCTGCACGACCCGCTGCGGCTATTGCGACTTCAACACCTATACCGCTGCCGAGCTCGGCGGGGCGCCCGGCTCGCCCGCGGTGTCGCCGGGCAGCTACCCCGACCTCGCCGTGGCCGAGATCGCGTTCGCCCGCAAGGTCCTGGGTGCCGCCGACCTCCCGGTCCAGACGGTGTTCTTCGGCGGCGGCACGCCGACGCTCATGCACCCGGCCGCGTTCGCCCGCATCCTGCGAGCCATCGACGCCGAGTTCGGTTTGGCCCCGGGAGCCGAGGTGACGACGGAGGCCAACCCGGAAAGCGTCGACGAAGCCGCGCTCGCCGAGCTGCGGGCCAGCGGCGTAACCCGGATCTCGTTCGGGATGCAGAGCGCGGTTCCCGAGGTGCTCCAAGTGCTCGATCGCGTGCACCAGCCGGGCCGCCCGGCCCGCTGCGCCGCGTGGGCCCGTGCGGCCGGGTTCTCCCGGGTCAGCCTGGACCTGATCTACGGGACACCGGGGGAGACCGAGGCGGACTGGCGGCGCTCGCTGGAAGCTGCCGTGGCCGCTGGCCCCGACCACTTGTCGGCGTACGCGCTCACGGTGGAACCGGGTACCAGGCTGGCGGCGCGGGTGCGGCGCGGCGAGCTGGCTGCGCCGGACGACGACGTGCTCGCCGACCGCTATCTCGTTGCTGACGAGGTGCTGACCGCGGCCGGATTCGGCTGGTATGAGATCTCCAACTGGACTACGGGCGGGACCCGGTGCGCGCACAACATGCTCTACTGGACCGGCGGCGACTGGTGGGGCATCGGCCCGGGAGCGCATAGCCACGTCGGCGGGACCCGCTGGTGGAACGTCCGGCATCCGGTCGCCTACGGAACGAGGATCGGCGCTGGTCTCAGCCCCGGTCAGGCCAGGGAGATCCTGAGCCAAGACGAACAGCAGCTCGAACGGGTCATGCTCGCGATCCGGCTGGCCGAGGGGTGCCCCATCCAGGTGCTGAGCCCGGTCGGCCAGGCGAACGCGGCAGCGGTGGTGGCGGATGGGCTGGCCAGCCCCGGCGCCTTTGCCGACGGCCGGATCGTGCTGACCATCCGCGGCCGGCTGCTCGCCGACACCGTAACCCGCATGCTCACCGAGTGACCTAGCTGGCGATTTTCGCGCAGATCCAGGCGGGTATGTCGTACTCCGCGCGGCGTTTCGCCGCGCCGATGCCCCGGATCAGGTACCTCAGCACCGAGAGCCAGATCCCGGCGGCGATCGGGATCGCCACCACCAGGGCCGCGGTGCGGCTGTCCAGCAGGAGCATGCCGCACAGGATCAGGCAGCACACCCCGTACAGCAGCCCGGTGAGCGACAGGTTCAGGGCCGTTGCCGCGTGGAAACGCCGGAACGGCGAGCGTCTGCGGCCGATGGCGTACATCACCAGCGGGATGACCGGCCCGGTGAAGATCGCGCCCAGGTAGCCGAAGGTCGCCGATTTCGCCTCGGCCTCAGTGACCCCGGGAAGCCCGGTGACCTCGGGAAGCCCGGGATCTGGAGGGACCGGGCCCGGGCCGACTCGCCTGCGCTGCCACAGCCGTGCCTGCTTGCTCGTCATCGGTCCTCGCGTGTCATCTGCCGCTCTCGTCACGCTATTCGTTGCTCACCGCGGTCACGAAATCGATCAGCTCCTCCACCCGGCCCAGCAGCTCGGGCTCTAGGTCGCCGTAGCTCGTGACCGACCGCAGGATCCGCTGCCAGGCCGCGGGCACGGCCGGCGGCCAGCCGAGGGCGTGCAGCACGCCCTCCTTCCACGGCTGCCCGGGCGGAACGTCCGGCCAGCGTGCGATCCCGACTGCGGACGGCCGCACCGCGGCCCAGATGTCGATGAACGGGTGCCCCACGATCAGCACGTCGGGCGAGCGGACGCCGGCCGCGATCCGGGTCTCCTTGGAGCCGTCGACCAGGTGGTCTACCAGGACTCCGAGGCGCCGGCCGGGCGCGGGGGAGAACCTGGTCACGATGGCCGGCAGGTCGTCGATGCCTTCCAGGTACTCCACCACGACGCCCACGTCCCGCAGGTCATCGCCCCAGATCTTCTCCACCAGCTCAGCGTCGTGCTTGCCTTCAACGAAGATCCGGCTGGCCCGGGCCACCTTGGCGCGGCTGGGCGGCGGCGCCACCGACCCCGATGCCGTCCGCGCGGGCTGCCCATGGCCGGGTCCGCGGTCGGCCGGCGCCGGCGGGACGAGCGTGACCGGCTGGCCGTCCAGCAGGAAGGCAGCCGGGGCGAGCGGGAATACCCGGCGCTTGCCGTGCCGGTCCTCGAGCGTCACCGCGCCCTTCTCATAGCCGACCACCGCCCCGCAGAACCGGCCCTCGGCGTCCTCCACCACCAGGCCGCGCTCAGCCTCGACCTCCGGCACCTCGCGGGCGGCCCGTCGGCGCGCCATTCGCCCGGATTGTCCTTCAGCCAGTACGTCCGAGCCGTATTGCCTGCTCCGCACGGGTTTTCTCCTCCTGGGTGTGGCCGTGTGGCATGTTCACCTCGCTGTCGGGCGCCGGGAACTTGCTGGACGCCATAGACTTAGCACTCGGGGCTTTTGAGTGCCAAGGGTGCCGAGCGCCAAGGAGGTGAACGCGCATGCTTGACGAACGCAAACTTACGGTGCTCCGGGCGATCGTCGAGGATTACGTGTCCACCACTGAGCCGGTGGGGTCGAAGTCGCTGGTGGACCGGCACCATTTCGACGTTTCCCCGGCGACGATCCGCAACGACATGGCGGTGCTGGAGGAGCAGGGCTTCATCACGCAGCCGCACACCAGCGCGGGCCGGATCCCGACCGAAAAAGGCTACCGGCTCTTCGTGGACCGGCTATCCAACGTCAAGCCGCTGTCCGCGGCCGAGCGGCGTGCCATCGAGACGTTCCTGGCCGGCGCCTACAGCCTGGACGACGTCGTCATGCGCACGGTCCGGCTGCTCGTCCAGCTGACCCGTCAGGTGGCCGTGGTGCAATACCCGTCGCTGACCCGGTCGGCGATCCGGCATATCGAGCTCGTGCCGCTCGCCCCGACCAAGCTGCTGCTGGTGCTGATCACCGATACCGGCCGGGTCGAGCAGTGCACCGTCGATGTGCCCGACTCCCTGGGACGACTCCTCGGTGTCGCATGTGCGCGCGGTGCTGAACTCCTGCCTGGGCGGTCACAAGCTGGCCGAGGCCGCCGCCATGATCACCGACCTGTCCGACCGGATCCCCGCCGAAGAGCAGGAGAACGCGAACGCGGTGTTCTCGGTGCTCCTGGCCAGCCTGGTCGAGCGGACCGAGGAGAAGATCGTCTTCGGGGGGACCGCGAACCTGGCCGCGCACGACTTCAGCAAGGGCCTGCGCGAGGTGCTCGAGGCCCTGGAAGAGCAGGTGGTGCTGATGCGGCTGCTCGGGGAGGCGACAGATCCCTCCATCCTCACCGTCATGATCGGCTCGGAGAACCAGGTGGCCGGCCTGGAGGCCACATCGGTGGTGTCCACCGGCTACGGGAACGCGGCCGCGCCGCTGGCTAAGCTTGGCGTGTTGGGGCCGACCCGGATGGATTACCCGGGAACGATGGGCACGGTGCGCGCTGTTGCACGTTACGTTGGCCAGATTCTGATGGAGTCCTAAGTGGCGGATTATTACGCCCTGCTCAAGATCCGCCGTGACGCGACGCAGGACGAGGTGAAGCGAGCCTACCGGCGGCTCGCGCGGGAATTGCATCCCGACGTGAACCCCGATCCTGAGACCCAGGAGCGGTTCAAGGAGATCACCCAGGCTTACGAGGTGCTCTCGGACGTCGAGAAGCGCCGGATGTACGACATGGGGGTCGATCCGTTCGCCACCGCCGGGACGGGCGCCGGAGCGGGCCCCTTCGGGCCGGGATTCTCCCCGCTGAGCGACCTGCTCGACCAGTTCTTCGGCGGCGCGGGCGGGGCGGCCACGCGCGGGCCGCGCAGCCGGGCGCAGCGCGGCCGTAACGCGACGATCAGGATCGAGCTCGACCTGTCCGAATGCTCGTTCGGCGCGACCCGTGAGCTCACCGTGGATACGGCCGTGGTCTGCCCCACCTGTTCAGGTGAGGGCACCGCACCCGGCACCCATCCGCAGACCTGTGACATCTGCGGCGGCCGGGGCGAGGTGAGCCAGGTGACCCGCTCCTTCATCGGCCAGGTGATGATGTCCCGGCCGTGCCCGGGCTGCGGGGGATACGGGACCGTGCTGGTCCGGCCGTGCCCGGAGTGCGACGGCGATGGCCGGGTCCGGACCAGGCGGACCATCAAGGTGCGGATCCCGGCCGGTGTCGAGGACGGCACGCACATCCAGCTGGCCGGAGAGGGCGAGGTCGGCCCGGGCGGAGGGCCTCCGGGCGACCTGTTCCTGGAGATCGTGCAGCGCCCGCACGCGATCTTCGAGCGGCAGGGTGATGACCTGCACTGCACGGTGACCATCCCGATGGTCGCCGCGGCCCTGGGCGCGACGCTGTCGGTCGACAGCCTGGACGGCCCCGCGGACATCGACATCCGCCCGGGGACCCAGTCCGGGCAGGTGATCCCGCTCTACGGCCAGGGCGTCAAGCACCTGAACGGCAACGGCCGCGGCGACCTCGTCATCCACGTCACGGTGGAGACGCCGACCAAGCTCGACGTCGACCAGGAGAAGCTGCTCCGCGACCTGGCCAAGATCCGCGGCGAGGAGGCCCCGCCCGGCCGGTTCGCGCCCGGCCAGCAGAAGTTCTTCTCCAGGCTGCGCGACGCGTTCAACGGGCGCTGACGCCGGGACTGGCCGTGCCGCAGCCGCCTGTCTTCCTGGCCGGCCGCGCCGAACTCGGCCGCGACCTCATCGTCTTGTCCGGGGCCGAAGGTCGGCACGCGGCCGCCGTCCGCCGGATGCGTCCGGGCGAGCGGGCCGACGTATCTGACGGCGCGGGCCTGGTCGCCGAGTGCGTCGTCGCGGGCCATTCCAGCCAGGGACTCGAGCTGGCCGTCCTGGCCCGGCGGGCCGTGCCCCGGCCGGACCCCTCGATCACCGTCGTGCAGGCCATCCCCAAGGGGGAGCGCGGTGAGCTGGCCGTGGAAGAGATGACCGAGGTGGGCGTCGACCGGATCGTGCCCTGGGCGGCGGCGCGCAGCGTGGCCATCTGGCGGGCCGAGCGCGGGGTGCGCTCGCTGGCCAGATGGCGGGCCACCGCGCGGGAGGCGGCCAAGCAGTCCCGCCGCGCGTGGATCCCCGAGGTAACCGAACCCATGTCAGCTACGGACGCGGCCGCGGTGATCACCGGCGCGGCCTGCGCGATCGTCCTGGAGCCTGGCGCCCCCCAGAGCCTGGGTCATCTCAGCCTGCCGGAATCCGGTGACCTGGTCGTGATCGTCGGCCCCGAAGGCGGGATCACCGACGAGGAGAGCGCGGCCTTCCGGACCGCGGGCGCGATACCCGCCAGCCTGGGTCCCACTGTCCTGCGCACCTCAACGGCCGGCCCGGTAGCCGCCGCCGTCCTGCTCAGCCGCTCCGCCCGCTGGTAACCGCGGCCCGATCAGCCCCGGCGGCCCGAGCTCCCAGGAAACCGGCCGTCAGGGCGACGGCGTGGCCGTGGGCTCAGGCGTACCTGACGACGAGCCCACGTCCGGGGTGGCGACGGTGGACGAGGACGGAGCGCTCGACGAGTCGGCCGGGCTGGTCGCCGGGGCCGACTTCGAGTTGTCCAGGGATGACGCGCGCACCTTGGGCAAGGACTTGAAGTTCGTAGCGGGCGTCGACGTGGCCGTTGACGTGGCCGTGGCGGTCGACGTTGCCGTGGCCGGTGCCGTGGACCCGCTCGCGGCGGGCGTGGCAGCGGTCGGGCTCGGCGAAGGGGTCGTGCAGTGGGGGGTCGGCGCGGGCCCGCCCTTGGTGGCTTGCCCGGATGGGCTCGCCTGGTGGCTCGGGCTGGCGGTGGCCGTGTCGCTCGGGCTCGGGCTGGCCGTCGCCGTGTCACTGGGGCTCGGGCTGGCCGTCGCCGTGTCGCTGGGGCTCGGGCTGTCGGAAGGACTGGCGCCCGGGCTCGCGGAGCCGCTGCTGTCGGCCCCGCTTGATGACACGGCCGGGCTGGTGGTCACGGCGTCCTGGGCCGGCGAGCTGGCCTTGCCTGCCGAGCCAGACGCGGCCGGCGTCGCCACCGCGTGCCTGGAGGTCGACAAGCAGGGGGTCGCTTTGGCGCTCGGGTCGAGGCCGGCGATGTTGCCCGACGAAAGCCCTGAGCCGGTTGACACCGGGGCAGCGGAATGGCCGTCCGTCGACTCCGTGCCGGACGAAGCGGGAGTGCCGGTGATGGCCGAGCTGAGATTCGAGCCGATGTGGGCGATATCACTGCGAGTAGAAGGCACGACGGCCAGGACCACCCCGATGAGGAACACGGCCAGGCCAGTGGCGAAGGCCGGCCGGAGCATCGCCTCGCGCCAGTCCCTGGGCTGTTTCGGCGCCCGCCGCTCGGGGGCGCGCTGCCCCGCGGGGAGCAGGCGCCGGACCCGCGAGCCCAGGTTCCGGGACAGCTGGGTCCCGAACGCCGCGATGCCCCCCCAGATGGCCATCACCCCGTGCCGCCCGCTGGCGTGGGCCGACCGGGACCGGATCTTCTCGCGGATCTGGTCCAGGCCGTCGGCGCCCGGCTGGATCTGGTCGCCGGCCGCATGAAGCTCGCGCCGCAGGAACTCGCCGAAGTCCTGTCCTTGACTGCCGTCGAAGCCGCGGCCCGGTCTCACCATGTCTCCTGTTCCAGCTCCGCGCGCAGCGCGGCCATTCCGCGCGCTGTGTGACTCTTGACCGCACCACGGCTGATCTGCATCGCCGCTGCGATCTCGGCCTCGGAAAGGTCAGCGTAATACCGCAGGACGATCGCCTGGCGCTGTCGCTCCGGGAGCTTGTGCAGTGCCTCGACCACCGCGGACCGCTCCAGCTGGGCCAGTGCGCCGTGCTCGGCGCTGGGCATGTCCGGCGGCGCCTTCTGCATGTTCTTGTCCACGACGGTCCGGTGCCGCAGCACCGACCGGGACCGGTTCATGACCGCCTGCCGCAGGTAGGCCAGCGCGTTCTCCGCGTCCCTGAGCCGCTGCCAGGCGTCGTGCATCGCCACGAAGGCGTCCTGGACCACTTCCTCGGCGGTGGGCGTGTCCCGGACCACCAGCGCAGCCAGCCGGACCAGCCCCCGGTAGTGCAGCTCGTACAGCTCGGTGACCGCGAAGTCCGCGCTCCATTCCACGCGCGCCGCTGACGGCGCCACGAAGGCTGCGGGCATGATGGCCCCCGAGGCCACCAAAGTTTCGGTCACATGTGTTGGACGCGCGTCCCCGTCCTCAGGTTCACTCACCAGTAAGCGCCCCCGTGCCGCCAAGCCCTCCGCAGGAGCCAGTCGCCGGCCCTCATCCGCAGAACTCCCCACCCTGGACCGATGCTGCGTTACTAACGTGAGCAACCATCCGGATCACGCGGGCCAGCTACCAGCGCAACGAGCAGCCAGGCCGCAGGCAGGCCGTGCCGCGCTGGCTTTCGGGCAGGCCCCGGTGATCGCCGGAGGATTGCGGAAAGCTCAGAATATCCATAGTTCGCGATTAGCGACAGCACTTGCCGGGCCCGGCACCATGACAGGCGACGCTACTTCGGTTACTCGGCAGTATCGACTTGGGCTGCCGGGGGAGTATCGGGCGCTCGTATTCAAATCCTCAATTGCCGGCCGTCGTCACAATGGACCCGGCGCACCCGCCCCGACGCGACGCCGCCGGTATCCCCGAAGCCATAGGATCATGCCGTGCCCGAGTGCCTGTTCTGTGACATCGCCGCCGAAAGAGTGCCCGCGGCGCGGGTCCTGGCCACCGACCGGGTGATGGCCTTCCGCGACATCGACCCGCAGGCGCCGAGCCACGTGCTGGTCATCCCGAAGGAGCACCACCCGGACCTCGCCGCGCTCACGACCGCTGACGCCGGGCTGCTGCACGAGGTCATCGCAGCGGCCCACCAGGCGGCGGTAGCCGAAGGCATCAGCGACGGCTACCGGGTCGTCTTCAACACCGGCTTGCAGGCGGGCCAGACCGTGCCGCACGTGCACGCCCACGTCCTCGGCGGCCGCTGGATGGCCTGGCCGCCGGGCTGAGCCGGCCGGGGCAGATAACATGGTGGGCAGAACCCTCGGGGGGTGGTCCTCCGGGTCCATGGAGAGCGTCGAATTGACGACGAATTGACAGATATCGGAAACAACGACCTGCGCGCCGACAGCCAGCCGGACGGCGGCCCGGGTGAGCCGCGATCTCAGGTAAAGATCGTGATCCCGGCCGACCATTCCATGGTCAGCCTGCTCGGCTCCGGGGACGAGCTCCTGCACGTCATCGAGCGGGAGTTCAACGCCGATATACACGTCCGCGGCAACGAGATCACCGCGACCGGCAGCCCAGCGGAAACCGCCTTGGTCACCGAGCTGTTCGACGAGCTCGTCGAGCTGCTGCGCAAGAGCACGGCGCTGACCGCCGACGTGGTCGAGCGGACCGCGGCGATGCTGCGCGCCGAGCGCGGCGTGCGCCCGGCCGACGTGCTGACCGTCGGCATCCTGTCGGCCCGCGGCCGCACCATCCGGCCGAAGACGCTGAACCAGAAGCGCTACGCGGACGCCATCGACAAGCACACGATCGTGTTCGCCATCGGCCCGGCCGGCACCGGCAAGACCTACCTGGCCATGGCCAAGGCGGTCAAGGCACTGCAGGCCAAGCAGGTCAACCGGATCATCTTGACCCGGCCCGCGGTCGAGGCGGGGGAGCGGCTCGGTTTCCTGCCCGGCACCTTGTACGAGAAGATCGACCCCTACCTGCGGCCGCTCTACGACGCGCTGCACGACATGCTCGACCCCGACTCCATCCCCCGCCTGATGGCGGCCGGCACCATCGAGATCGCCCCCCTGGCGTACATGCGGGGCCGGACCCTGAACGACTCCTTCATCATCCTGGACGAGGCGCAGAACACCTCGGCCGAGCAGATGAAGATGTTCCTGACCCGGCTGGGCTTCGGCTCCCAGGTAGTGGTGACCGGCGACGTCACCCAGGTGGACCTCCCGACCGGCCAGGTCAGCGGCCTGCGCGTGGTCCAGGATATCCTCGACGGCGTCGAGGATATCCACTTCGCGCGGCTGACCAGCCACGATGTGGTCCGGCACCGCCTGGTGGGCAAGATCGTCGACGCGTATGAGAAGTATGATGCCCAAGAGCGGCAGCTCAGCTCCGCCGGCGGCAGCACGGGGCGGCCGAACAGGCGGAAGGGAAGCTGAGACGGGGCAGAGCATGAGCATCGATATCGCCAACGAGTCCGGCGTCGCGGTGGACGAGGCCGACCTCGCCGCGGTGTCCAGGTTCGCCCTGGACCAGATGCGGATCCACCCGCTGGCCGAGCTCTCCGTCCTGCTCGTCGACGAGCACACCATGACCGAGCTGCACGAACGCTGGATGGGCGAGCCCGGCCCCACCGACGTCCTGTCCTTCCCGATGGACGAGCTGCGCCCCCCGCACCTGGGCGGCAACCGTGCGGGCGACCCGGACCCGGGAGACGATCCGGGCCTGCTCGGCGACGTGGTGCTGTGCCCGCAGGTCGCGGCCGAGCAGGCGGTCAAGGCCGGCCATTCCCCCCAGGACGAGCTCGAGCTGCTCACCGTGCACGGGATCTTGCACCTGCTCGGCTATGACCACGCCGAGCCGGAAGAGCACACCGCCATGTTCGGCACGCAGGACCAGCTGCTGAGAGCGTGGCGGGACACGAAGGAGCGGGAAGGGACCGCCTGATGTCCCCCGCGGCGTGGCTGCTGGTCGCGGCGGCCGTGCTGGCCCTCGCGGCGGGCTGGTGCGCCAACGCCGAGTCCGCCCTCACCCTGGTCGCCGCCACCGGGGTGGCCGAACGCCCCGAGCACGCCGGCTCGCTCAAGACGGTGGCCGGCGACCTGCCCCGCTACATGAGCGTGCTGCTGCTGCTCCGCGCCATCGGCGAGTGCCTGGCCGCGGTCCTGGTCACGGCGGCCTTCGTGCACTGGCTCACCGACGACTGGCGCGCGGTGCTGGCCTCGGCCGGCGTGGTGATCGCCATGCACTACGCGCTGACCGGCGTGCGCCCCCAGCTCGGCCGGGCGGGGCCGCACACCGAACGCACCGCCGACCGGGCCGCCCGGTTCCTGCGCCCGCTGACCCAGGCCCTGGGCCCGGTGCCCGGCCTGCTGGTAACCGTCGGCAACGCCCTGCCGCCCGTCCGCCATACCAGGCCGAGCAGCGAGCAGGAGGATGCCGACAGCCCGATGGCCCGGTCCGAGCTGCGCGGCCTCGTCGACTACCTCGAGCGCCGGACCGGCATCGAGCCGGGCGAGCGCGAGATGGTCCGCTCGGTGTTCGAGCTGGGCGACACCATCGCTCGGGAAGTCATGGTGCCGCGCACCGACATGGTGTTCATCGAGAGCGACAAGACCGTCGAGCAGGCGCTCTCTCTGGCCCTGCGCAGCGGCTTCTCGCGCATCCCGGTGGTGGGCGAGAACGAGGACGACGTGGTCGGCATCGCCTACCTGAAGGACATCGTGGCCTGGAGCCACGATCATCTTGGCGCCGAGGGCGCCGAGAAGGTCGCCACCGTGATGCGCCCGGCGAGCTACGTGCCGGACAGCAAGCCGGTCGACGAGCTGCTGCGCCAGATGCAGGCGCAGCGCAATCACATGGTCATCGTGATCGACGAGTACGGCGGCACCGCCGGGCTGGTCACCATCGAGGACATCCTGGAGGAGATCGTCGGCGAGATCACCGACGAGTACGACCTCAACGAGCGCCCGCCGGTCGAGTGGCTGTCCGCCGATACCGCCCGGGTCACCGCCCGCCTCCCGGTGACCGAGCTCGAGGAGCTGTTCGGCGTCCAGATCGGCGCCGAGGACGTGGAGACGGTGGCCGGGCTGCTGGCGCACGCGCTCGGCCGGGTCCCGATCGCCGGCTCCACCGCATCGGTCAGCGGCCTGCGGCTGACCGCCGAGCCCGGCTCCGGCCGGCGCAACAAGATCCTTACCGTGCTGGTCGAGCGGGAAGGCAACGAGCAGCCCGTACACTCTGACGCGTGAGCGATGCCCTTGATCCCGAAGATCTCAAGATCATCACCCTGGCCCGGTCCTCGCGGGCGAGGGTAGCGGCGTCCGAGGGTGCGGCCGTCCGCGACGAGACCGGCCGCACCTACACCGCCGCCGCGGTGGCCCTGCCCTCACTGCGCCTGTCCGCCCTGCGCCTGGCCGTGGCCATGGCCTCCTCCAGCGGCGCGCAGAAACTGGAAGCGGCCGCCCTGGTCAGCGACGCTGAGCTGGACCCCGGGGACCTGGCCGCGGTGCGGGACCTCGGCCCGGGCGCGACCGTCTTCCACGCCGCCCCCGACGGCACCATCCGGGCCGTCCGCACCGCCTGACCGCGCGGCCTGACCGGACGGATCGGGCCGCTCCGCCCCGCCTCCTCCTTCTTGACGCCGAACGGCCTGTGGCTCGTCCGGCCGGAACATGCGCGAGAATCAAGTGGTGAACGATCCGTCGCTGGGCCAGGCCTTCCGCGCGGGCTTCGCCTGCCTGGCCGGCCGGCCCAACGTCGGCAAGTCGACTCTGACCAACGCGCTGGTCGGCGCGAAGGTGGCGATTACCAGCGACCGGCCGCAGACCACCAGGCGGGTGATCCGCGGCATCGTGCACCGCCCGGACGCGCAGCTGATACTGGTCGATACCCCCGGCCTGCACCGGCCCAGGACGCTGCTCGGCGAGCGCCTGGACAGCATGGTCCGCTCCACCCTGGCCGAGGTGGACGTGATCGGGTTCTGCATCCCGGCCGGTGATCTGATCGGCCCCGGCGACCGGTTCCTGGCCCGCGAGCTTGAGAACGTCCGCAAGACCCCGGTCGTGGTGGTCGTGACCAAATGTGACGAGGTGCCGCCGGAGCGCGTGGCCGAGCAGCTGGTCGCGGTGGCCGGCCTGGGGGAGTGGGCGGACGTGGTGCCGGTCTCGGCCGTGACCGGCTTCCAGCTCGACGTGCTGGCCGACGTATTCGTCTCTCACCTGCCCGAAGGCCCGCCGCTTTACCCCGACGGCGAGCTGACCGACGAGCCGGAGCAGATCATGGTCGCCGAGCTGATCAGGGAGGCCGCGCTGGAGGGCGTACGGGACGAGCTGCCGCACTCCATCGCGGTCGTGGTCGAGGAGATGGGCCCGCATCCCGGCCGGGACGACCTGATCGACGTGCATGCGGAGCTGTACGTGGAGCGGCCGAGCCAGAAGGCCATCGTCATCGGCACCAAGGGCGCCCGCCTGAAGGCCGTCGGCAGCCGCGCCCGCGTCCAGATCGAAGCCCTCCTCGGCGCGAAGGTCTACCTCGACCTGCACGTCAAGATCGCCAAGGACTGGCAGCGCAACCCCAAGCAGCTGCGCCGCCTCGGCTTCTACGACTGACTCCGGCCTGCCCCTTCACCTCAAACCCGCCCCGCCCGGCGCGGCTCCCCGGCAAGATTAATTCACCAGGGCGAGGAGGGGTCGACCGTGCTGATCATCTTTGACTTGCGTGTGTTCTACCGGACGATCGCTCAAGGTATGTTCCACTGCCACCGGTGCGGCGGAGACCGGCCGTACCGGCAGCGGGCCGGACGGCGGTGGTTCACGCTGTTCTTCCTCCCGGTCATCCCGCTGAACTCGGCCGGCGAGCACGTGCAGTGCGCCACCTGCCGTAGCCGTTACGTGACCGACGTGCTCAGCCTGCCGACCACCGCGCGGATGCAGGCCGCACTGCCCGCGGGCATGCGCGCCGCCGCCTCGGTCATGCTGCGCTCCGACGAGCCGCTTAGCTCGATAGCCCGGCAGCGGGCTATCGAGGCGGTGGTGGCGGCCGGGATGCCCGGATACAACGAGACCATGCTGAACGGCGACCTCACCCTGCCGTCGGCGGCGATCCGCCCGGCCCTGAACGAGGTGGGAGCGCAGCTCGCCCTCCCGGCCCGGGAGTGGTACCTGGCCGACGTGATCCGGATCGGGATGTCCGACGGCCCGCTGACCGAAGGCGAGCGGCAGGCGGCCCTGGCCATCGGCCTCCAGCTCGGCATGACCCACGCCCAGTCCATCGGCGTGATCTCCACGACCGAGCAGTCCGCCGGCCGCGGCTAGCCGCTGGCCGCCTCCCCGGATCCCCGCTTCCGCCTTCCGGCGTCCCGCTTCCGCCACCCTGGCCGCCCCCCGCTGGCGCCGCCTGGTAAAGTAACCGTGATGTCGCGCGCGCTGCTCCTGCTTAGCGGCCGCGGCGGGGGCCGATAGGCCGGCTCCCTCGCCGCGGGGTATTGGCGTGTTCGCTGGCCACTGCTAAGGCCCACACCGATATCGCCCAGAGGAAGCAGACCATGCAGACTGATTCCGCGTTCCCTCGCGTCACAACCCCACGGCAGCAGCCCAGCGGCATGCCGTGCCACCGCTATACCCCGTTCCGGCCGGTCGAACTGCCGGACCGCACCTGGCCCGGTAAGTCCGTCACGCAGGCGCCGCGCTGGCTGTCCACCGACCTGCGGGACGGCAACCAGGCGCTGATCGACCCCATGAGCCCGGCCCGCAAGCACAAGATGTTCGACCTGCTGGTGCGGATGGGCTACAAGGAGATCGAGGTCGGGTTCCCGGCCGCGAGCCAGACCGACTTCGACTTCGTCCGCGAGCTGATCACCGAGGAGCGCGTCCCCGCCGACGTCCGGATCTCCGTGCTCACTCAGGCCCGCGAGGATCTCATCGAGCGCTCGGTCCAGTCGCTGGTCGGCGCGCGCCTGGCCACCGTCCACCTGTACAACGCGACGGCCCCGATCTTCCGCAAGGTGGTGTTCCGCATCGACCGCGAGGAGTGCAAGGCGCTCGCCGTCGAGGGCACCCGCCACGTGATGAAGTACGCCGAGGCCTACCTCGACGGCACCGACTTCGGCTACGAGTACTCGCCGGAGATCTTCATGGACACCGAGCTCGACTTCGCCGTCGACGTCTGCGCGGGCGTGATGGACGTCTGGCAGCCCGGGCCGGGCCGGGAGATCATCCTCAACCTGCCGTGCACGGTCGAGCGGTCCACCCCGAACGTCTACGCCGACCAGATCGAGTGGATGAGCCGGAACCTCCCGAACCGGGAGCACGTCTGCGTGTCCGTGCATACCCACAACGACCGCGGCACGGCCGTCGCCGACGCCGAGCTGGCCGTGCTGGCCGGCGCTGACCGGATCGAGGGCTGCCTGTTCGGCAACGGCGAGCGGACCGGCAACGTATGCCTGGTCACTCTGGGGCTGAACCTGTTCAGCCAGGGCATCGACCCGATGATCGACTTCTCCGACATCGACGAGGTCCGGCGGACCGTCGAGTACTGCAACCAGCTTCCGGTCCACCCCCGCCACCCCTACGCGGGCGACCTGGTCTACACCGCGTTCTCCGGCTCGCACCAGGACGCGATCAAGAAGGGCTTCGAGGCACTGGAGGCCGAGGCCCGGTCCGCGCAGGTCCCCTTCGCGGACTACCCGTGGGCGGTCCCGTACCTGCCGGTTGACCCGCACGACGTGGGCCGCACCTACGAGGCCGTGATCCGCGTCAACTCGCAGTCGGGCAAGGGCGGTGTCGCGTACGTGATGAAGGCCGAGCACCGGCTGGACCTGCCCCGCCGCCTGCAGATCGAGTTCTCCCGGGTGATCCAGGCGCACACCGACGCCGAAGGCGGCGAGGTGACCCCGGATCAGATGTGGGAGAGCTTCGCCGCCGAGTACCTGACCGAAGGGCCGCTGAGCCTGCTGGAGCACCAGAGCTCCTCGGTGGTGGACGCCAAGCACACGCTCACCGCGGAGATATCCTCCGGCGGGCAGGCGCGGCAGGTCGAAGGCGTCGGCAACGGCCCGATCTCCGCCTTCTGCGACGCCCTGGCCACCATCGACGTCGAGGCCCGGGTGCTGGACTACACCGAGCACGCGCTCACCCAGGGCACGGACGCCCAGGCTGCCGCCTACGTGGAGTGTGAGGTCGGCGGCGAGGTGTACTGGGGCGTCGGCATCGACACCAACACGGCCAGCGCCTCGATGCGCGCCGTCCTGTCCGCCGTCAACCGCAGCCGGCGCCGCTGAGGGCGGCTTGGCCCGGCCTGAACCTGGCGCGGGAGCGGGACACGCCCAAAAGGCACCCGCTTCCGCGCCATCACCCGGTTACCGCCCCGGATGCGGGAGAATGGACGGGTGCAGCCTTACCGGGACGACGGGATCGTGCTGCGGACCCAGAAGCTGGGCGAGGCGGACCGGATCATCACCATCCTGGTCCGTACCACCGGGCGGATCCGCGCGGTAGCCAAGGGCGTCCGCCGGACCAAGTCGCGCTTCGGCGCCCGGCTGGAGCCGTTCACCCACGTCGACCTCCTGCTGCACCCGGGCCGGTCGCTGGACGTGATCACCCAGGCCGAGGTGATCCGGCCCTACGGCGAGCCGCTGGCCGCGGACTACCCCCGCTACACGGCGGGCGTGGCCATGCTGGAGACGGCCGAGCGGTTCACCCCGGTGGAGAAAGAGCCGTCGCTGCGCCAGCTGCTCCTGCTCATCGGCGGGCTGCGGGCCCTCGGCGAGGGCGAGCATGATCCGCGCCTGGTGCTCGACGCCTTCATGCTCCGCTCGCTCGCGGTGGCCGGCTACGCCCCGGCCCTGGAGGAGTGCGCCCGCTGCGGCGCGCCCGCCCGCGAATTGCGCTTGCCGGCCTTCGCTGTCGCGGCGGGCGGCGTGCTCTGCGCGTCCTGCCGCCTGCCCGGATCGGCCGCGCCCGCCGCGGCCACCGTGACCCTGATGCTCGCGCTGCTGCGCGGTGACTGGGATCTCGCCGACCGCAGCGAGCGACGGCACCAGGTAGAGTGCAGCGGGCTCGTAGCCGCCTACCTGCAATGGCACCTGGAGAATTCGATTCGTTCGCTGCGTCACGTGGAGCGGGTGTGATCGGGGAGCGGGATCAGCCCACCCCCGGAGAGCGCACCCGGGCCCTCCGCCCGCCCGATCCCCATCCCAGCGGGGCGAAGCCGCCGGACCTACCCCGCGAGCTGGTACCCAGGCACGTCGCCCTGGTCATGGACGGCGACGGCCGGTGGGCGCGCACACGGGGGCTGCCCAGGACCGAGGGCCACAAGGAGGGCGAGTCCTCGCTGCTCGACGTGATCATGGGCGCTATCGAGCTCGGCATTCCCTACTTGTCGGCCTATGCGTTCTCGACCGAGAACTGGCGCCGCTCGCCGGACGAGGTCCGTTTCCTGATGGGCTTTAACCGCGACGTGATTCACCGCCGCCGGGATCTGCTCAACGACATGGGAGTCCGTATCCGCTGGGCCGGCCGCCGCCCGCGGCTCTGGCGCAGCGTCATCAGCGAACTGGAGTACGCCGAGCGGTTGTCTGCCGGTAACAGCGTCCTGACCCTGCAGTTCTGCGTCAACTACGGCGGCCGGGCGGAGATCGTCGACGCCGCGGCTGCGATCGCGGCCGACGTCGCGGCCGGGAAACTCCGCGCGGATAAGATCACGGAGCAGGTGTTCGCCCGCTACCTGGACGAGCCGGGGATCCCGGACGTCGATCTATTCGTCAGGTCATCCGGTGAGCAGCGCCTGTCGAATTTCCTGCTGTGGCAGTCCGCCTACGCCGAGCTGGTCTTCCTCGATACTCTCTGGCCCGACTTCGACCGGCGCCATCTCTGGCACGCGTGCGAGATCTATGCCAGCCGGGACCGCCGGTACGGCGGTGCGAAGCCGAATCCGCTCCCCGAGTGACTCCTTAGAGTAGTCATAAGTTACTATCTGTCCATTTTTTTCTAGTGCCCCGGGACGGCGCTGAGATTTCCTCCGGCGCGCCGTCTGCTTCCGCGCCGCCGAGCAAACTTACTGTGCGTAATCTAGAGATTACGGGGAAACATAACCCTGCCGGTGCGCTGAAGCCTTACACGTGGGGTGAAACAGCCTTTGGCGCGCCCGGGGGGATTCACCAGTCATTGGCACCGGGGCTTATTCGGGGGGAACTTAATGCGTGGCGCGGCAGTGGCAGTAATGCTCGGGTGCGCGTTCGGGGGAACCGGTTTCGTAGCCGGGAATTCGCATGTCATTTCGGATGTGCAGCTTACCTCGGCCGTTCAGCCCATCCCGCAGAAAGCGGCCGCCAAGGATACTAAGCCCATCAAATCCGCCAAGACCACTCAGACCGCGACGCAGGCCATGAAAACCGTGACCTATCGCGGTTATTCGATCAAGGTTCCATCGAGCTGGCCGGTGTACTCGCTCGACCAGGATCCCAGTAAATGCGTCCGCTATGACATAAACGCCGTCTATCTCGGCACTCCCGGGCCCAACCAGGACTGCCCGCCGCACCTGATCGGTCATGCCGACACGGTCAGTATCGGCGGGCCGCTCACGCCCGGTGAACCGTCGGTCCCGGTCAAGACCGATCTGCGAGCCTCGGTGGGAGCCAAGCGGGCGCGGCGCGGACACGCCGGTCGCGCCGGGCACGATCCTGCAGAACGCCCAGCTGCGTGAGTTCGCCGTCTCGATGCCCGGCAGCGCCCCCGCTATCAGCGCCACCTACGGGAGGCGCCCCAGCCTGGTCTTGCAACTGCTGGCCAGCCTGCACCTGGCCACGCCGATCCAGGATCAGCCATCGGCGCAGCCCGACGCCCTGAACGCGCCAGTAGCGAAAACTTCTGCGCAGCCGCAGCCCACGACCTCGCCCAGCCCGCCGCTCTGGATCCCGCCGTCCTTCCCCGTGCCGTCGCCGACCCCGACGCCGACCGGGAGCAGCGCGCCGAAGCCGGCGCCGACCGGCACGCCGAAGCCGCTCCGCCGGCACGCCGGCGCCGTCCGGTACGCCGAAGCCGGCGCCGACCGGGACCAGCGCGCCGGCGCCGTCCGGGACCAGCGCGCCGTCGCCGTCCGGCACGCCGTCGCCCTCGCCGTCCGGGACCAGCGCGCCGGCGCCGTCCAGTACGCCCTCGCCCTCGCCATCCGGGACCAGCGCGCCGGTCGCCGTCGCCGTCGCCGACTGGGACCGGCGTGCCGTCGCCGTCGTCGGCTAGCTCCCTGACCGGGTTCGACACCTGCACCGCCCCGTCGCTGCAGGCCATGAAGGCCTGGCGGCCGAACTACGCCGCGGTCGCGATCTACATCGGCGGCCCGGAAATGGGCTGCGGCTATGGCAACCTGTCCAAGGGCTGGGTCCCCTCGGCCGAAGGCATGGGCTGGTCCCTGATGCCCATCTACGTCGGGCCCCAGGCGACCGTGCAACAGCTTCAGCGACGAGATCGTCCCGGGCCAGGCCGCCGCGGAAGGCACCCAGTCCGCGACCCAGGCCGTCGCCGACGCGGCCAGCTTCGGCCTTGGCAAGGGCTCGCCGATCTACTACGACATGGAGGGCTACGACGAGGCCGACTCCAGCTGCGTGACTGGGGTCCTGACCTTCCTGGACGCCTGGGACCGGCAGCTGGTGGCCAGCGGCTACGTCTCCGGCGTGTACTCAAGCGCGGCCTCCGGCGTGACCGACCTGCAGACCACCACGACCATCGCCGGCCATCCGCTGGCCGAGCCGCAGGCGATCTGGATCGCGCTGTGGGACAACGTCCTCAACGTGACCGGATCGCCCTACGTGACCTCGGCGGTGTGGCCGACGTCGGCCCGGTCCAAGCAGTACGCCGGGCCGCACGAGGTGAGCATCGGCGGGTACTCCGTGAACATCGACTCCGATCTGGTGGACGGCCCGGTGGCACGGGGGTGACAGTGCCCACCCAGCAGACGGATCCAGTTCGCGATCAACGCTCAGTGCTCTTAAGCTGGGGTCCTCCGGTAACGATGCCGCCGAGCAGGCCGCCGTTCCCGCAACGCCGCACCGCGCCGGATCCGCACCCGGGGATCGCGCCCGCCGCGCCCGCCGACCGCCAGCCGGATGGAGACCACTGATGGCCCTGCGCAGTGACCGACTCGACGCCATCGTCAGCCTGAGCAAACGACGGGGGTTCGTCTACCCGTCCAGCGAGATCTACGGGGGCCTGCGGGCCTCCTGGGACTACGGCCCGCTCGGCGTCGAGCTGAAGAACAACATCAAGCGCCAGTGGTGGCGGACGATGGTTACCGAACGCGAGGACATCGTGGGCCTCGACTCCTCGGTGATCCTGGCCCGTGAGGTGTGGGAGGCCAGCGGCCACGTCACCGAGTTCGTCGACCCGCTGACCGAGTGCCAGTCCTGCCACAAGCGGTACCGCGCCGACCAGCTCATCGAGGCCTACGAGGCGAAGCACGGGCACGCCCCGGCCGACGGCCTGAAGGACATCGTCTGCCCGAACTGCGGCACCCGGGGCGCGTTCACCGAGCCGCGCATGTTCAATGGCCTGCTGCGCACGCACCTCGGCCCGGTCGAGGACGAGTCCGGGCTGGCCTACCTGCGCCCGGAGACGGCTCAGGGCATCTTCATCAACTTCCGCAACGTGCTGCAGACCTCGCGGAAGAAGGTCCCGTTCGGCATCGGCCAGATCGGCAAGTCGTTCCGCAACGAGATCACCCCGGGCAACTTCATCTTCCGCACCCGGGAGTTCGAGCAGATGGAGATGGAGTTCTTCGTCCGCCCGGGCACCGACGAGGAATGGCACCAGCGCTGGATCGATGAGCGGTTCGGCTGGTACACCGACCTTGGCATCCGCAAGGAGAACCTGCGCCTGTACGAGCACCCCCGGGAGAAGCTCTCGCACTACTCCAAGCGCACGGTGGACATCGAGTACAAGTTTGACTTCGCCGGCCTGGAGTACGGCGAGCTGGAGGGCATCGCCAACCGCACGGACTACGACCTGACCACCCACGGCGCGGCGTCCAAACAGGACATGTCCTTCCTGGACCAGGAGTCGGGCGAGCGGTTCATCCCCTACGTCATCGAGCCCGCGGCCGGGGTCGACCGGGGCGCGCTGGTGTTCCTGCTCGACGCGTACGCCGAGGACGAGGCGCCGGACGCCAAGGGCAACCTGGAAAAGCGGACGGTGCTGCGCCTGGACCGCAGGCTGGCGCCGGTGAAGGTCGCCGTGCTGCCGCTGTCGCGCAACGCCGACCTCTCGCCCAAGGCGCGCGATCTCGCCGCGGCCCTGCGCAAGCGCTGGACCACCGAATTCGACGACGCCAGCGCGATCGGCCGCCGGTACCGGCGGCAGGACGAGATCGGCACCCCGTACTGCGTCACCGTCGACTTCGACACGCTGAACGACCAGGCGGTAACGGTCCGCGACCGTGACTCCATGCGCCAGGAACGCGTCGGCCTGGACAGCGTCGAGGCCTACCTGACCGAGCGCCTCGGCTACTGCTGACCCGCACGGGCCGCCGGCGGCGAGAGCAGCGCCTCGAGGACGGCGCCCGGGGCGGGGTCGTCGCCGGACCGGCGGTAGATCTCCGCCGCGGCCTGGTGAAAACCGTCGGGCAGGCCGGCCGCGGCCATGGTCGCGGCGATCTCCTCCATCTCGGCCACCCACCGCCAGCCCTTGGCCGCCGCGGACCCGGCGGCCCGGTCCAGCCGCTGGGCCAGGGCGGGCTGGGAGATGGCCCACTCGGTCAGCAGGGCTTCCTCGACGCCGTCGGCGCGGGCCACCGCCCGCGCCGCCAGCAGCAGCGCCGAACTGCCCTTGGTCCACGACGCGTAGGCCATCTTCAGCGCCGACGCCGCCGCCGGATCCGCGCCGAGCACGCGCACGTCTGCCGCGCTTCCGTCGAACAGGCGCTGGACCTCCCCGGCGCGCGCCCCGGACAGGTACAGCCTGATGAATCCCGGCGCCACCGGGGGAGTCCCGATGATCCCGCCGTCCACGTAGCTGGCCCCGCCCCCCTCGACGATCCGCGCCACCTCCCGCGCGGTGGCCGGCGAGATCGCGTTGGCGTCGGCGTACACGCCGCCGAACCCGGCCACCTGGAGCGCCACCTCCAGCGCCGCGTGCGGCGGGCAGACCGAGACGATGACGTCAGCCTGAGCGGTCAGCCCGGCCAGCCCGCCGTCCGCGGCGGTCAGCCCGGCCGCCGCGGCCCGCGCCGCGCTGCCCGGGCTGCGCCCCTCCGGCACCCACAGCACCCGGTGCCCGGCCGCGGCCAGGCACTGCCCGACGGCCGCTCCCATCTCGCCCGGATGCAGCAGCCCCACCGTGATTTCGCTCATGACCCCATTGTCATGACGCACCGCGCGCCGGACGGCACCGCCCCGCGCTGCTTTGCGTGCCCGCACGTAAACGAAGGACGGTAGAGTCCGCAGTGAACACGACGTCGCGCACTGCGAAGAGCAGGACTGAGGAGCAGGAAGTGCCGAAGCTCGTTTATGACTTTACTGAGGGCAATAAGGACCTGAGAGACCTCCTGGGCGGTAAGGGCGCCAACCTGGCCGAGATGACCAATATCGGCCTGCCGGTGCCGCCCGGTTTCACCATTACCACCGAGGCGTGCCGGTACTACCTGCAGCGAGGCAGCACCCCCGAGGGGCTGGACGCCGAGATCCAGGCCCACCTGGAGAAGCTGGAAAGCGCCATGGGCCGCAGGCTCGGCGATCCGGCCGACCCGCTGCTGGTCAGCGTCAGGTCCGGGGCGAAGTTCTCCATGCCCGGCATGATGGACACCGTGCTGAACATCGGCCTGTCCGATGAGTCGGTGCAGGGCCTGGCCAAGCAGGCCGGCAACGAGCGGTTTGCCTGGGACGCGTACCGCCGCCTGATCCAGATGTTCGGCAAGACCGTGCTGGGCGTTGACGGCGAGCACTTCGAGCATGCCATTGACGCCGCCAAGCAGGCCAAAGGGGTCACCAATGACGTCGACCTGGACGCCGGAGACCTGCAGAACCTCGTCGCGACGTTCAAGGACATCGTCACCAAGCACGCGGACATGGAGTTCCCGCAAGACCCCAGGGTGCAGGTGAACCTGGCCATCAACGCGGTGTTCGACTCGTGGAACACCCCCCGGGCGGTGCTGTACCGTCGCCAGGAGCGCATCCCGGCCGACCTGGGCACGGCCGTCAACGTGGTCGCGATGGTGTTCGGCAACCTCGGCCTGGACTCGGGCACCGGCGTGGCCTTCACCCGTGACCCGGGCACCGGTGCCCAGGGCGTGTACGGCGACTACCTGCAGAACGCCCAGGGCGAGGACGTGGTGGCCGGCATCAGGAACACCGTCCCGCTGCAGGATCTGGAGCGTATCGACAAGACCTCGTTCGACCAGCTGATCCAGATCATGCGGACGCTGGAGAACCACTACCGCGACATGTGCGACATCGAGTTCACCGTTGAGCGCGGCAAGCTGTGGATGCTGCAGACCCGGGTGGGCAAGCGCACCGCCGCGGCGGCGTTCCGCATCGCCCTGCAGTTCGTGGACGAGGGCCTCATCGACATGAACGAGGCGCTCGCCCGGGTCTCCGGCGATGAGCTGGCCCGCCTCATGTTCCCCCGGTTCGACGAGAGCACCAGCGTCACGAAGCTCACGACCGGGGTGAGCGCGTCTCCCGGCGCCGCGGTCGGCAAGGTCGTCTTCGACTCTGAACGCGCCGTCGAGCTGGCCGCGCGCGGCGAGAAGGTGATCCTGGTCCGCCGCGAGACCAACCCGGACGACCTGCACGGCATGATCGCCGCCCAGGGCATCTTGACCAGCCGCGGCGGGAAGACCAGCCACGCGGCCGTGGTGGCCCGCGGCATGGGCAAGACGTGCGTCTGCGGCGCCGAGGAGCTCACCGTCGACGCCCGGGCCGGGAGGTTCACCGGTCCCGGCGGGGTCACGGTCAGCGAGGGCGACATGATCTCCATCGACGGCACCAGCGGCGCCGTCTACCTCGGCGAGGTCCCGGTTGTCTCCTCCGAGATCGTGCGCTACTTCGAGGGCGAGCTGCACCCGCACTCCGACGAGGCCGACGACCTGATCCGGGCCGTGCACGCGATCATGGTGCACGCCGACGCCGCGCGCCGCCTCGGCGTGCACGCCAACGCGGACAACGGCCCGGACTGCGCCCGGGCCCGCCGGTTCGGCGCCGGGGGTGTCGGCCTGGTCCGCACCGAGCACATGTTCCTGGGCGAGCGCCGCCAGCTGGTCGAGGACCTGATCCTGGCCAGCACCGATTCCGATCGCCAGCACGCGCTCGACGCGCTCGAGCCGCTGCAGCGCGGCGACTTCATCGAGATCCTGGACGCCATGGACGGCCTGCCGGTGACCATCCGGCTGATCGACCCGCCGCTGCACGAGTTCCTCCCCGACCTCACCGACCTGACGGTCAAGATCGCGCTGGCCGGTGACGCCGCCACCGAGAAGGACAAGGAACTGCTGGCCGCGGTGCGCAGGCTGCACGAGCAGAACCCCATGCTCGGCCTGCGCGGCGTCCGTCTCGGCCTGGTCATCCCGGGCCTGACCGACATGCAGGTCCGCGCGATCGCGCACGCGGCCGCCGAGCTCAAGCTGGCGGGCAAGGACCCGCAGCCGGAGGTCATGATCCCGCTCACCGCCACCGTGCAGGAGATGGAGATCAGCCGCGAGCGGGCCGAGAGGATCCTCAAGCAGGTCGCGGAGGAGACCGGTACGAACGTGCACACCCTGATCGGCACCATGATCGAGGTGCCGCGCGCGGCGCTCAACGCGGGCCCGATCGCGGGCAGCGCGGAGTTCTTCTCCTTCGGCACAAACGACCTGACGCAGATGACCTGGGGCTTCTCCCGGGACGACGTGGAGGGCGCGTTCTTCAGCCGCTACATTGAGCTGGGCATCTTCGGCGTCTCGCCGTTCGAGACGATCGACCGCGACGGCGTCGGCCGCCTGGTCGACATCGCGGTCCGCGAAGGCCGGGCCGCCCGGCCCGACCTGCACCTGGGCGTCTGCGGCGAGCACGGCGGCGACCCGGAGTCGGTGCATTTCTTCCACGAGGTCGGCCTGGACTACGTGTCCTGCTCGCCGTTCCGCGTCCCGATCGCCCGCCTGGAGGCAGGCCGCGCCGCGCTGGCGGCCGGCGGCTCCGACAGCAGGTAATGACGGGGTACGACGGCCGTGCGCTATACGCTGGCCACGGCCCGCTGGGTGGCTGAGCCGCCCAAGCGGGCCGGGCGCAGCGACTTCGAGCGGGATCGCGCCCGCGTCCTGCACAGCGCCGCGCTGCGCCGGCTGGCCGCCAAGACCCAGGTGGTCACGGCCGGCTCGGCCGATTTCCCCCGCACCAGGCTGACCCACTCGCTGGAATGCGCGCAGATCGGCCGGGAACTCGGCCGCGAGCTCGGCTGCGATCCCGATCTGGTCGACGCCGCCTGCCTGGCGCACGACATCGGCCACAGCCCGTTCGGCCACAACGGCGAGTTCGCCCTGGACGAGCTGGCCGCGCCGTGCGGCGGGTTCGAGGGCAACGCCCAGTCGCTGCGCCTGCTCAGCCGGCTCGAGCCGAAGGTCCCCGGCGCCGGCCTGAACCTGACCCGCGCCACCCTCGACGCCACCCTCAAGTACCCGTGGCCCAGCCGCGGCCCCGGCACCAAGTACGGCGTCTACGCCGAGGACGCCGAGGTGTTCAACTGGACCAGGCAGGGCGCGCCGGCCGGCCGCCGGTGCCTGGAGGCCCAGGTCATGGACTGGGCCGACGACGTCGCCTACTCCGTCCACGACCTGGAAGACGGCTTCGTGGCCGGCCTCATCACCTTCAAGAACCTCAATTCCCAGGCCGAACGGTCCGTGGTGTCACAGACCACGGCCACCATCTACCTCGCCGATGGCGACGCCCCGGTCGCCGAGCTCGCCGAGATCCTCGACGCGCTGCTCGCCCTGGATGTCTGGCCCGCCTCCTACGACGGCGGCCCGGAATCCGCGGCCGCGCTGAAGAACCTGACCAGCGAGCTGATCGGCCGCTTCTGCATCGCCGCCCAGCAGGCCACCCTGGCCGCCCAGCCCCGGCCGCTCACCCGTTACGCCGCCGACCTGATCGTGCCACGCCGCCAGCGGCTCGAGTGTGCCCTGCTCAAGGGCATCACGGCGCACTACGTGATGACCCGCGCCGGAGTGGCCGCGGCGCAGGCCCGGGAGCGGGAACTGCTGGCCGAGCTGACGCTCGCCGTCGAGCGCGGCGCGCCGCGGACGCTCGACCCGCTGCTGCGCCCGGCCTGGCACGCGGCCGCGACCGACGCGGCGCGCCGCCGCGTCATCATCGACCAGATCGCCAGCCTGACCGACACCTCGGCTATCGCCTGGCATCACCGCCTGTGCGGCCCCGGGGCGTCGTAACCTAGGCCTCATGCCAACCTTCGTGATCGCAGGCGCCAGCCTGGCCGGGGCCAAGGCCGCCGAGACTCTCCGCGACGAGGGCTTCGACGGCGAGATCGTGCTCCTCGGCACGGAACTGGAACTTCCGTACGAGCGCCCGCCGCTGTCCAAGGGCTACCTGCTGGGCCAGGACGAGCGCGCCTCGATCTACGTCCAGCCGGAGGAGTGGTACGCCGAGCACGGCGTGGACCTGCGACTGGGCGTCACCGTCACCGCCATCGACCGGGCCGCCTCGGCCGTCGCCACCTCCGGCCCGGCCGGGACCCAGACCCTGCCCTACGACAAGCTGCTGCTCACTACCGGCGCGTCCCCCCGCCGGCTGACCTTCCCCGGTTCCGACCGGCCCGAGGTGCTCTACCTGCGCACCGCGGCGGACTCCGACCGGCTGCGCGCGGCGTTCCAGGCGGGACCGCGGGTCGTGGTCGCCGGTGCCGGCTGGATCGGCCTGGAGACCACCGCGGCCGCCCGCTCCTACGACTGCCCGGTGACCGTGCTCGAGCCGCAGCCCGGCGCGCTGCAGGACCAGCTCGGCCCCGAGCTCGGCGCCGTCTTCGCCGACCTGCACCGCTCGCACGGCGTGCAGTTCCGCTTCGGCGAGCGCGCCGAAGAGTTCCGCCCCGGCCTGGTCATCACCTCCACCGGCGCCGAAGTCCCCGCCGACCTGCTCGTGGTCGGCGTCGGCGCGGCCCCGAACGACCAGCTCGCGGCCGCGGCGGGCCTGGAGACCTCCAACGGCGTGCTGACCGACGAGGCCCTGCGCACCGCGGACGGGAACATCTTTGCCGCCGGCGACGTGGCGAACTCGGTCAACCCGCTGCTCGGCCGCAGAATCCGGGTCGAGCACTGGTCCAACGCGCTGGACGGCGGCCCGGCCGCCGCCCGGTCGATGCTCGGCCAGCCGGTGGTCTACGACAAGGTCCCGTACTTCTACAGCGACCAGTACGACCTCGGCATGGAGTGCGCGGGCCTGCCCTCGCCCGGCAGCTACGACGAGATCGCCTACCGCGGCGACCGCGCGGGGCTGGAGTTCATCGCCTTCTGGCTGTCCGGCGGCCGGGTCGTGGCCGGCATGAACGTCAACGTCTGGGACGTCAACGACGACATCCAGTCCCTCATCCGCTCCGCCCGCCCGGTCGACCTCGCCCGCCTCACCAACCCCGACGTCCCTCTCCCCGAGGTATAACCAGCCGCCTGGGCTCCCCCTACGTGGATCATCCGCCGAACTCCCGCCCCCGCCAGCCTCATCGACCCCACATGCCTCGCTCTTCACATCAGCGCGGTAAATTCGGGTTGGGTGGTAGATACGGGGTATCGGGATCCCCTGGATCTACCATCGAGCCCGGAATTTCCACGATCTTTTGAATCGCGCGGAATGTCGGCAGCACGGATCAGACTGCGGTGCATGCAAGTTGAGATCCCGGCGCCGCTGCGCAAGGCGAACCTCTATCAGTCTGGCGTGGTCTCCCGCGCGCAGGCCCTCCAAGCCGGGCTCTCGCCGGACAAGATCAAATTCAGGGTGAGCAGTGGCCGGTGGCTGCAGATCCATCCTGGGGTGTACGCGACTTTCAGCGGGACTCCGGATCGACGGGCGCGACTGTGGGCGGCACTGCTGTCTGCCGGACGCGGTGCCGTGCTGAGTCACGAAACGGCCGCGGAGCTGCATCGGCTCGCCGACCGGCCAGCGGACCTGATCCACGTTACGGTTCCTGCTCGCCGCAAGGTGCTGGCCGCCGAGGGCATCACCATTCACCGGTCCAACCGGGCAGGTGAGCTCGCGCTGAAGCACAGTAATCCGCCGCGGACCGCGGTTGAGGAGACCGTGCTTGACCTGACGCAGACGGCCGCGAACTTTGATGACGTCTGCGGGTGGGTGACTGGCGCGATCGCACGAAACCTGACCGACGAAAGTCGGCTGCGCGTGGCGATACGCCAGCGCACCAGGCTGCGCTGGCGCGCTGACCTGCACGAACTAATCGCGGCAGCGGCCAGCGGCGACCATTCGGTGCTGGAGTACCGCTACGATCGTGACGTAGAACGGGCGCATGGGCTGCCCGAAGCGGTCCGGCAGGCGTCTTTCACTGGCCTGGACGGCAAAAAAGGACGCCGGGATCGCCTGTACCCGGGTTATGGCGTGATAGTCGAGCTGGACGGGCAGCTGGCCCACTCGGTCGAGGACCAGTGGCGGGACAAGGCCCGCGATAACGCCGCCGCCGCGGACGGGCGCCAGTCTCTCAGGTACGGGTGGACGTACGTCCGCTGGCATCCGTGCGCCACCGCCCTCCAGGTGGCTGCGGTGCTCCGGATCCACGGCTGGGACGGCTGGCCACGGCCATGCTCACCGGGCTGCCCCGTCGAGCGCGCCTTGTCCCGCCTCGCGGTTACAACCCCGCGGGTCAGCACCCCGCCGGTCAAGATCCAGCCGGTCAAGATCCAGCCGGTCAAGATCCAGCCGGTCAAGATCAGGACGGCCCGCACCGGCCGGTGACCGCGGCGAGCACGAGTGAGGTATCGGTCAGGTCGGGCAGCACGGCGTGCGCGCCCGCCGCGGCGAGATCCGCGGCGCTGAAACTGCCGGTGGCCACGCCGACGGCGCGAGCCCCGGTCGCCAGCGCGGCCGCCACGTCAAGCGGCGTATCCCCGACCAGCACCGTCGACCGGCCGCCGAAGTCCGTTCCGTACGCCGTCTGAGCCGCTTGCCTGGCCACCGTCACCAGCTCGGCCCGGACCTCGTGCGCGTCCCCGTAGGCGCCGACGTCGAGGTCTAGGTGCTCGCCGAGCGCGGCCGCGCCGAGCTTCAGCGCCGCGAGCGGCCGGATGTTGCCGGTCAGGACGGACTGACGGAGCCCGGCCGCCGCGAGCGTCTCAATGGCGTCGGCTGCGCCCGGCAGGGCGCGGACCTCGACGGGAACGCAGCCGTCCAGCGCCGCCACCCGGCGCGCCAGCGCGGCGAGGAAGTCATCCACGTGCGCGTGCGGCTCGGCCACGCCGGCCAGCGCGAGCGTCTCCAATATGATCGCCCGGTCGGTCCGTCCGGCCTTAGGCGCGATGACGGTCAGCTCACGCCCGAACATATCCTCAAATACCGCCTCGTACAGGCGGTTGCCCAGCCCGGCCGCGTTCAGCAGTGTGTAGTCGACGTCCCACAGTACGAGTAGCTCGCCCACTTGCCCAGGCTAGCCGCGTCTATCCCGGCGGACCGGGCTCCGGCGGACTAGACTCGCCGCGACGGGAGATCCGGGCGGCGGAAGACCCCTGGGCGGCGGAATCCCGGCGGAGGTGGGCGATGGCGGGGCGGATCCGCGACGAGGACATCGCGGCGGTTCGCGAGCGGTCGCCGATCGACGAGGTGGTCGGCGAGTACCTGCAGCTGAAGAACGCCGGTGGCGGTTCGCTCAAGGGCCTGTGCCCGTTCCACGACGAGAAGACGCCCTCGTTCAACGTCACTCCGGCCCGCGGGCTCTTCTACTGCTTCAGCTGCGCCGAGGGCGGCGACGTCATCAAGTTCGTGCAGAAGATCGACGGGCTCAGCTTCGTCGAGGCAGTCGAGCGGCTGGGCCGCCGGGCTGGCGTCGAACTGCGTTACGAGCAGGGCGGCTACGTGCCCGGCCAGGAGCAGAGCCAGCGCCGCCGGCTGCTCGACGCGCACCGGGCCGCCGCCGAGTTCTACGCCGAGCGGCTCGGCGATCCCGGCGCCGAGCACGCACGGAAGTTCCTGGCCGAGCGCGGCTTCGAGATCAAGGACGCGGAGCGGTTCGGCGTCGGCTTCTCGCCGAAATCCTGGGAGGACCTGACCAGGCACCTGCGCGGCCGCGGCTTCACCGACGGGGAGCTGATCGCGGCGGGCCTAGCCCGCGAGGGCAGCCGCGGCGCGCGGGACAGGTTCCGCGGGCGGCTGATGTGGCCCATCCGGGACCTGTCCGGCGACGTCATCGCGTTCGGCGCGCGGAAGCTGGACCCGGACGACGACGGGCCCAAGTACCTCAACACCCCCGAGACCTCGCTGTTCCGCAAGAGCACCGTGCTGTACGGGGCGGACCTGGCCAAGCGGGAGATCGCCCAGCGCAGGCAGGCGGTCATCGTGGAGGGCTATACCGACGTGATGGCCTGCCACCTGGCCGGCGTGCCCACCGCGGTGGCGACCTGCGGCACGTCGTTCGGCGAGGACCACATCAAGGTCCTGCGCCGGCTCATCATGGACACGGACTGGTCCAAGGGCGAGATCATCTTCACGTTCGACGGAGATATGGCCGGCAGGCGTGCGGCACTACGCGCCTTCGCGACTGAGGAGAGGTTCACCACCCAGACGTACGTGACCGTGCAGGCCGATGGTCTGGATCCTTGCGACCTCCGCCTCGAGCACGGCGATGCGGCCGTGCGCGACCTGGTCGCCCGCCGGGTACCTCTGTACGAATTCGCGATCCGCAGTCTGCTCGATGAATTCGACCTCGATACGGCGGAGGGCCGGATCGCCGCGCTTGACGCTGCCGCCGAGTTCATCGCGCGGATCAAAGACGACGCGCTGCGCAAGGTGTATGCCGGACGAGTTGACCGATGGCTGGGACTGAACGATCCCGAGCTGATCCTCCGCCGGATAGCCGGTCACCTGCCGACCCGACGTCCCCGGCCGCGGGAAGCCCGGCGCGTCACCCGCCAGTACGACACGCAGGAGAGCGGCAACGGGCACCACGGACCGTTCAGTCAAGATCAAGAAAGCCCGTACGACCTGCATGATCCCGTGGTCCAGCTGGAGCGGCAGGTCCTCCAGCTCGCGGTGCAGCGGCCTGGGATGTGCGGACCTGAATTCGATGCGCTGGGCGCCGAGGCGTTCACCGCGCCGGTGCACCGGGCGGTGTTCACGCTGATCTCCGCCTGCGGTGGCACGGTGGTCGGCGGCAGCAGCGCGCGGGCGTGGGCCGCCCGGCTGCGCGAAGAGGCGCCGAACGATCAGGCCCAGGCCTTTGTCACCAGGCTCGCCGTCGAGCCGCTGGTGATCGCCGGGGAGCCGGACGCCAAATACGCCGACCTGGTCCTGGCCCGGGTCAGCGAGCTCGCGGTCAGCCGGCAGATCGCCGCCGTCAAGGCCCGGCTGCAGCGCATGAATCCGGTCGAGGAACAGGCCGGATACAACAGGATGTTCGGCGACCTCGTCGCCCTGGAGACCCGTCGGCGGGCCCTGCTGGACCGGGCCGCGGGCAGCTGAGGCGCTGCCCGGGCGTGATTATACGGTTGCTGACCGTCCTGGTTCGTAGCGCACGCGTAACAAAATTAGGTCCCCCGTAACCACTGGTTCGTGGCGCACACTGGTCCCGTGGCTCTCACCGTGCTAACGAACGGATCAGCAACAGCCGATCAGCTGACGGATCTCGTGGCGCTAGGACGGGAGCGAGGTTCCCTGACCATGGCTGACGTCATGATGGCGCTGGAGCATGCCGACCTTCCACCCGAGGCCCTGGACACGGCGGTGCGCGCGCTGGCCGACGAGGGCGTGGACGTGCTCGCCGTGCCGCGCGAGGACGATTCCGAGGTTGAGACCCCGCCCGCCGAGGCCGACAGCAAGCGTGCCGCCACCGGCGACCTGGTGCGGATCTACCTGCGGGAAATCGGCCGGGTACCGCTGCTGACCGCCGAGGACGAGGTGGAGCTGGCCAAGGCCATCGAGGCAGGCCTGTTCGCCGAGGAGAAGCTCGGCGGCGGCATCCCGGTGCTGGGCGCCGGCCACGGTGACCTGGAGCTGCTCGTCGGCGAGGGAATCAGGGCCAAGCAGCGGCTGACCGAGGCGAACCTGCGGCTCGTCGTGTCGATCGCCAAGCGCTACATCGGCCGCGGGCTGGTGTTCCTCGACCTCATCCAGGAGGGGAACCTGGGCCTGATCCGGGCGGTGGAGAAGTTCGACTACACCCGCGGGTACAAGTTCTCCACGTACGCGACGTGGTGGATCCGGCAGGCCATCACCCGGGCCATCGCCGACCAGGCGCGGACCATCCGGGTGCCGGTGCACATGGTCGAGACGATCAACAAGCTGGCCCGGGTGCAGCGGCAGCTGCATCAGGAGCTGGGCCGGGAAGCCAGCGCGGTGGAGATCGCCGCGGAGCTGGGTATCGAGCCGGAGCGGGTCGCGGAGATCCAGCGGATCGCCCAGGAGCCGGTATCGCTGCAGTCCCCGATCGGCGAGGAAGAGTCCGACCTCGGGGACTTCATCGAAGACGCCGACGCCGTGGTGCCCATGGAGGCCGCGGCGTTCATTATGCTGCAGGACCAGCTGGACCGGGTCCTCGATCAGCTGGCCGAGCGCGAGCAGCGGATCATCCAGCTGCGGTTCGGCCTCACTGACGGGCATCCGCGCACGCTGGAGGAGGTCGGCCGGGAGTTCGGGGTGACCAGGGAACGGATCCGGCAGATCGAGTCGAAGACTCTGGCCAAGCTCCGCCACCCCAGCCGCGCCCAGGTGCTCCGCGAATATCTGGACTAAGCGGATCCTGGGCGCGTTCTGGACTGCTATCACGGATTACCCGGCCTGATTGCGGGCGTGCCGCTTAGTCGCCGGGGCGGGTGCCGTTCACGTTGGCCGGATCGGCGGTGCCGGAGTTGCGGCCTGGCAGCCGATCCAGCTGGCCGCGCACCTTGCTGGCGCTGCTCTTGGCCTTGCTCGCGCTGCTCTTGGCCGTCTCGGCGAGCTTCGGCATGCGCTCAGCGGCCTTCTGCCCGGCCGCCTTGGAGAGCTCGGTGGCCTTAGCCCCCGCCGTGTGGGTGGCCTGCTGCACGGCCGGGTGTTCCCACGCCTTCCGGCTCAGCTTCAGCATCTGCTCGTAGCGCTCGCGGCCAGCTCGTGTGCCGACCACGAAGCCGACTGCGAAGCCGGCCAGGAACGTGATACGTCTGCGCATCTTGGCACCCCTTTCGCCCATATTCGTCCTGTGCCTACGGATTTTCCCTAGTAGCACGAGGGTACTCATGGTGAAGCGCCAGGTGAACGGGAGGTGGCTCGGCCGCCGGTCGTCACACGCCCACCCGAAGTGCGCTACCCTTATCCGGGTCGATCCCGCGTAGCTCAATCGGCAGAGCGTCCGGCTGTTAACCGGTAGGTTATAGGTTCGAGTCCTATCGCGGGAGCCCAGTTGTCAGCCCTCTCACCTGCATAAAAGCAGGAAGAGAGGCCCCTTATGGCGCAGTCAGCGCCCGCGCGGACCAAGATCAACACGAAAGTAACACAACCGTCCCCCGGACGGCCGTCCCGGCACCCGGCCGGGCGGCCCAGGCCAGGCCGGCCGCCGAGAGGCCCCCGCGTGAGCGGGGACGCCCGCGAGTCCGTCCGGCAGCCCGACCGCCCGGTGATCGAGCTAGGGTTTGGGATCTTGGTGTACCCCCCGGAGACGGACGGGGAGCCGTGGCGGGCGGTGTTCACCGAGAACGGGCAGCGGAAGTTCCGGCAGGGCGCGACCGAGGCGAAGCTGGCCGCCAAGCTGGAGAAGGTCAGGGAGCGGCTATCCGCTGGCGCGTTGACCATGGAACGGCCGGGCGCGGACCTGATCGCGTACTACCTGGATCCTGACCGGCTGCCCGTCAATGAGCGATGGTCCCGCAAGCACGCCCATACCCAGCGGCGGTTGTGCGAGCGGTTCGCCGCCCCGGTCATCGACACAGTCACCTGCCAGGACATCACGACCTCGCACACGCAGCAGATCGTCAATGCCGCGCCGACGGCCGGGGAAGGCGACCGGGTGCACGGGATGCTCTCCGCGCTGGTCGCGGCGGGGATCGAGGGCGGGTACCTTGACCAGCCCGCGGCTGGCCATGCTGCACTGGCAGGCCGGCGACCGCCCGCTGCCCTCCCAGCGGGTGACCGTCTCGGGGGAGTCGGCGCTGTGGGTCGACCCGGCCGAGATCCCGTCCGGCAGCGACATCGGCAAGCTCGGCCGGGCGCTGGCCGGGGGCTTGCACGGGGACCGGGACGAGCTGATGGCCAGCACCGCCGCCTACAGCGGGCTGCGGTGGGGCGAGCTGACCGCCCTGACCATAGCGCAGGTCGACCAGGCCGGGCGCGTCATCACGGTGGACCGCCAGGTGGTCGAAGTTGCCGGGCACCTGTACGTCGAGGCGCCGAAGAACCGCAAGCTCCGCAGGACGATCTACCCCCGCCGCACACCCGACGGCTACCCGCTCGCCCAGAAACTCGCCGCCCGCATCGAGCAGGCCCGCGCCGAGCAGGACGCCGGGCTCAACCCGCTCGGGCTGATCTTCCCCTCGCCGGCCGGCAAGCACTGGCGGTCCTCCAACTTCAACCGCAACGTCCTCAAGCGCGCCTACCTGGCCATCGGCTGGCGCGACGCGGACGGCAACGGCAGGTGGACCTGGCCCAGCCTGCGGCACGTGTTCTGCACCACCGCCCTGTTCACCTGGAAGCTTGATCCCACCGACGTGTCCTGCATGGCCGGGCACGCCAACGTCCGCACCACCCTGCTGATGTACGTCGGCACCACCGCCGGCGGGCTCGACCACGGTGGCGCCGAGGGCGACCTGATGGAGCTCAACGGCTGGACCTCCCCGCAGATGCTCCGCCGCTACGGCGCCAGCGCCCGCAGCGCCAGAGCCCGCCGCAGCTACGACCGCATCATGGAGAACCGGCCGTGAGCCATCACCGGTCAAAGGGCACCGCGGCCGGGACCACCACGTCCGGGCCGCAGGCACAGATCACCGTGCCCTAGTGCCGACCCGCCCGAGCGCGCCGCCCCACGTGTTACCCACATGCCGACGACCGGGCGTTTCGTTGAGAGTCGACGAGGGAGCCAGTCTGTGCCCAGTGGGGCGATGAGTTTACGTGACGTCGATCGTCTACTGGTTGTGACGCCAGGCGCCCTCAACACAGGAGTGATCATGCCCGCCGACCTCTCTGGCCACAACGAAGACCACAGACCGGGCAGGAAGCCCTCAGCGCAGGTCGGCGTCGGATTCACGCTGCCAGAAGCCATGACCGGCAGGGCGAGCCCCGCGAAAGCCGCCGTCGGCGACAAGCCGGTCTTCGCCTATATCGGCAGCCTCCCGCAACCCCAGCGCGGCATCGCCGAAGCGATCGACGCCCTGGCGGCCGAGACCCTCCCCGGCCTCCAGCGGTCCGTGAAGTGGGGAATGGCCTACTACGGCGTCGGTGACGGGTGGTGCTTCAGCTGCGGCGGCTTCGCGGGCCATGTCAAGGTCATGTTCATCAATGGCGTGGACCTCAAGCCAGTACCACCGGTGACACCTGTGGGGATGGGCAAGGCGACACGAGGTGTCGAGCTCGAGTCCATCGAGGACATCGATGCCCGCCAGCTCGCCGACTGGATGAAGCAGATCGCCTCCGTGCCTGGTGTCGGCGGAAGGAAACGCTGAACTCGGAGCCCGTCGGTGAGCGCCGGGGTTCGGCTTTCCCGCACGCCAGGGACGACGAGCAGGGCAACCATGCGCGCTCTCGTCAATGCCGCCACCAACTCCCTGATCGCCCGGTCTGCCCGGCCAGCAGTGGTCAATGGGATCGGCCATCGGCCATCGGCCATCGGCTACGGGAAGGGCAGTGCCTGCCCGTGGGGTATCGGGTTAGCGGGGCGGGCAGCCGATCAGGAGGCCGAGGCTGGCCAGCGCGTCGGCGCGGGCCCGGTAGTAGACCCATACGCCGCGCTTGTCCCGGTCCAGCAGCCCGGCTTCGTGCAGCACCTTGAGGTGGTGGCTGATCGTCGGCTGGGACAGGTCGAAGGCGTCCGTCAGGTCGCAGACGCAGGCTTCGCCTCCCTGGCTTGAGGCGACGAGTGACATCAGCCGTAGCCGTACCGGGTCGGCTAGCGCTTTGAGCAGCGGTGCGACCTGTTCCGCCTGCATTGGGGTGAGCGGCCCGACGGCCAGCGGGGCACAGCATAGTTCCTGGCCAGGCTGCTGTGAGGGCAGGTGGACCTGTACTTGCGGGGCGCAGCATGCGCCCGTCCCGGCCTGGTCGAGCACCACCAAGGACTTCGGCATATATCTATATTGACAGACTTCGATGCCTGTGGCAAGCTGACGGCCAGGATAGAAATAGACAGACATCAATGTCTTGGCTCAGGAGGTTCCCATGTCCTCTCGTCTGCAGCTCGCTCTCAACGTCAACGACATCAGCGAGGCGATCACGTTCTACTCCCGGCTGTTCGGCACCGAGCCGGCCAAGGTCCGGCCCGGGTACGCGAACTTCGCCATCGCCGAGCCGCCGCTCAAGCTCGTCCTGCTGGAGAACCCCGGCCAGGGCGGCAGCCTGAACCACCTCGGCGTCGAGGTTCCCGACACCGGCACGGTCGAGGCCGAGCAGGCCCGCCTGGCCGGGGCCGGGCTCGCCGCAGCGGCAGAACGCGAAACCACCTGCTGCTACGCCAGGCAGGACAAGTTCTGGGTCCAGGGCGCCCCTGACGGGGAGGCTTGGGAGATCTACACCGTCCTTGCCGACAGCCCGACCTTCTGGGGCGCGGACGGGAGCCAGGACCAGGACCCGGCGGCTGCCGGGCTAGAAGCCCAGAACATCGGGCAGTGCTGCGCGGCGGCCACGGCGTCTGCTGACGGCTGCTGCTGATCTCATCGCGGAGCTGGCCGGGATGGCACGCCGGCACTCTCGCCGCGGGGTCAGGCATGGCGCTTGCTGGGATAGCCGGGTATCGCGGCGAGCGGAGTACCCGGCTGGCGGATGGTGCGGGGCCTCGCTGCCAAGCCAGCTGCGGGCTAAGAGGCGGCCAGGCGCGGCGCGAAGCGCTCCACGCGGCGGACCAGCTCGGCCAGCGCCGCGTCGAAGCTGCCGGGGTCGCCGGCGGGAACCGGGTCGGGAACGGACCAGTGCACCGCCTCCAGGTCGCCGAGTTCCTCGTGCGCCAGGTCGCAGACAGTGACAAGAAGATCACCATCGCGCCGGACCTCGGTAATGTGCCGGGGCCGCCGCCGGGGCAGCGGCAGGCGGTGACGGGCAGCGGCATCGATAGCGCCCGGATCTATCGCCGCCGCCGGACGGGTGCCGGCCGATGCCGCCGGGATGCTGCTGGCCTGGCCCCACAGCGCTGCGGCCAGATGCGAGCGGGCCGAGTTGGCGGTGCATACGAACAGCACCCGCCGGGCGGCCCGCCCGGGCCCTCCCGCCGCCGATTCCAGGGCGCCGGGGACCAGCTGCAGGTAGCTGCGGCGGTGGTCGCCTTCTGAGCGGCGGCGGGTGATGAGCCCGGCTTGCTCCAGCACCCGCAGGTGGTGCGCGAGCAGGTTGGACGGCATGGCCAGCATCGCGCCCAGCTCCTTCGGAGACGCGTCCCCGTCGCCGAGCGCGTCGGTGATCCGCAGCCGGGATGGGTCGGCGAGCGCGGCGTGCACTGCGGCACGCCTCACCAGGCTATCGTTTTGCTCGCTGTTCATTGACTCAATCTTGACTGAGTTAGTTCTGGTGTGTCAAGGTGACGACGTGACCAGCACATCAGATCCCGGGCCTGCCAGGCTATGGCGGCGGCTGCTGGCCGAGTTGCTGGGCAGCGCGTTCCTGGCCGCGGTGGTGATCGGCTCGGGTATCGCCGCGCAGCGCCTGTCGCCGGGCCAGACCGGCCTGGAGCTGTTTGAGAACGCGGCGGCGACGGCGGCTGGGCTGTTCGCGATCATCTTGATGTTCGGCCCGGTCTCCGGCGGTCACTTCAACCCGGTGGTGTCGTTTGCCGATGCCGCCTTCGGCGGGCTGCGCTGGCGCGAAGCCGCGGCGTATCTCCCGGCGCAGGTGGCCGGGTGCATCACCGGGGCGGTGGCGGCGAACTTGATGTTCGCGCTGCCCGCGGTCACCATCTCCGCCAAGCACCGGGCCTCGCCCGCGCATTTCCTGTCCGAGGTCATCGCCACGCTGGGCCTGCTGCTGGTGATCTTCGCGCTGGCCCGGTCCGGGCGCAGCCGGTCCGCCCCGGCCGCGGTCGGCGCCTACATCGGCGCGGCGTACTGGTTCACCTCCTCGACCAGCTTCGCCAACCCGGCCATCACCATCGGCCGGATGTTCTCCGACACCTTCGCGGGTATCGCCCCGTCCTCGGTGCTGCCCTTCATCGCTGCGCAGATCCTCGGCGGCCTCCTGGCCGCCGGGATCATCAAGGCGCTGTATCCCGCCATCACGCCCGCTGAAGCCGCCGACATCATCGTCCCGCACCGCGGCGAGGCCGGACCGGCACCCGCTACCGCGGCAGACGACAGTGTGTCGCTGTCCGCCGACGGGCGGCCGCCCGGCCCTTCGTCACGGACCGGCAACTAGACGGGAGCCTGCCATGCACCTGGTCATGATCGGCGGCAGTGATGCCGGGATCAGCGCGGCCCTGCGGGCCCGCGAGGTGGACCCGGCCGCTGACGTCACCGTGGTCCTGGAGGACGCCTACCCCAATTTCTCTATCTGCGGCATCCCCTACTACCTCTCCGGCGAGGTCGCCGAATGGCGCAATCTGGCCCACCGCACCCGCGCCGACCTGGAGGCAGCGGGCATGCGGCTGCGGCTGGACACCGCCGCCCGGCGCATCGACGTGCCCGGCCGCAAGCTCCTGGTCACCTCCACCGGCGGCGGGGAGGAACTGCTGAGCTACGACAAGCTCATCGTCGGCACCGGCGCGGTCCCGGTCCGGCCCCCGATCAGCGGCCTGGCCGGCCCGGACGCCCTGGGCCCCGCCGACGGGGTGCACCTGCTGCACTCGATGGGCGACACGTTCGCCGTCATCCACACCCTGCAGCAGGCGGCCCGAGCACCGCGGTCATCGTCGGCGCCGGGTACATCGGCCTGGAGATGGCCGACGCGCTGACCGTCCGCGGCCTGCGGGTGACCCAGATGGAACAGCTGCCCGAGGTGCTGCCCACCGTCGACCCGCAGCTCGGCGCCCTGGTGCACGCCGAACTGGCCGCCCACGGCGTGGAGGTGCTCACCCGCACCACCGTCCAGACGATCAGCAAGGCCCCGCCGGGCGCAGCAGGACGGCTGCACGTCCAGGCCACCGCAGCTGACGGCTCCGCCGTAACCCGCGCGGCTGGCATGGTGCTGGTCGTCGTCGGGGTGCGGCCGGAAACCACCCTGGCCGCCGACGCCGGGATGGCCCTGGGCGTCAAGGGCGCGATCGCGGTCGACGAGGGCATGCGGACCAGCCTGCCGGAGGTGTTCGCCGCCGGGGACTGCGTGATCACCCACCACCGGCTGCTCGGCATCACCTACCTGCCGCTGGGCACCACCGCGCACAAGCAGGGCCGGGTCGCCGGGGAGAACGCCCTGGGCGGGAACCGGCAGTTCGCCGGGAGCCTGGGCACCCAGGTCGTGAAGATCTTCGGCCAGGCCGCCGCCCGGACCGGGCTGCGCGACCACGAAGCGGCCCCGGCCGGATTCGACCCGGTCACGGTCGAATCCGTGGCCGATGACCATAAGGCCTACTATCCCGGCAGCCACCGCATCACCATGCGGGTGACCGGCGACCGGGCCACCGGGCGGCTGCTCGGCCTGCAGCTGTTCGGCGACAAGAACGCCGGGATCGCCAAGCGCATCGACATCGCCGCCACCGCGATCTTCCACGGCATGACCGTCGACGCGGTCAGCGACCTGGACCTGTCCTACACCCCGCCGCTCGGCAGCCCCTGGGACGCCGTCCAGATGGGCGCCCAGGCCTGGACCCGGGCCACCCAGCAGCGCTAACCGCGCCCCCGGATCTTCTGCAAAGGAGCAGCCATGCCAGGAACACCAGAGGACCCTGCCCTCAGCCAAATCACACAAGCCACTCAGGCATCAGGGTAATCGCTGCCCTGATCATCCTCCTGGCCCTCGGCGGATGCAGCAGCACGACCACGAGCACCGCGAGCACCACGGCTGGGACCATCCCCAGCGGCGGCCCCGGCATCGTCACCGGGGCGGGCTCAACCTACGTCGCCCCGTTCTTCGCCACGGCCTTCGCCCGATACCACCAGCTCTATCCCGCGGTCACCGTGAACTATTCGGCCGTGGGCAGCAGCGCGGGCATCGCCGCGATCAGCGCCCAGCAGGCCGACTTCGGCGCCTCCGACGTGCCCATGAACGCCAGTGAGCTCGCAGCCGCCAAAGGCGGCCCGGTCACCCAGGTGCCCGACGCCCTGGGCGCCGAAGGCGTGGCCTACAACCTGAACCTCCCAGCGGGTGACCGGCTGCGGCTGACCGGCCCGGTCCTCGCCGGCATCTTCCTCGGGCAGATCACCCCCTGGAACAACCCCGCCATCACCGCGCTCAACCCGGGCCTGCCCCTCCCGGCCGCGTCGATCACCGTCGTGCACCGCTCCGACGGCAGCGGCACCACCTGCATCTTCAGCAACTACCTGTCCAGCGTCGACCCCACCTGGGCAGCCAAGGTCGGCACCGGCAAGACACTGAACTGGCCGACCGGGGAAGGCGCCGAAGGCAACAGCAGCGTGACCTCCACCGTGTACCGCACCCCGTTCTCCATCGGATACGTCGAGCAGGCCTACCCCCAGGGCCCGGTCCTGCCGTTCGCCGCCCTCCGCAACCAGGCCGGGAACTACGTCCCGCCGACCACCCAGACCATCGCCGCCGCCGCCGCCCAGAAACCCGGCATCACCCCGGCCGACTTCTCCATCGTCAACCAGCCCGGCGCCGCCAGCTACCCCATCAGCGGCTACAGCTGGGCGCTGATCTACACCCACCAGCCCAGCCAGACCACCGGGCAGGCCCTGGTCGCCGTGCTGAACTGGCTCACCCACGACGGCCAGGCCTACGCCGCCGCGAACCTCTACGTGCCCCTGCCAGCCCAAGTCCAGCAACTCGCCGTCACCATGCTCCAGCAAATCACCGGACCCGGCGGGACACACCTGCTGAGCTGGGATCGACCGCGAGGCCTAGGCTTGCCATACAAGCTGGACAATCAGCCACGAATTAACATTTAAGCGCCAAACCGTCCTTGGCCACTTACGTCCAGCTGCGCAATGAGGAACTAGCCTCACGTCGTGCGGTAGGCCGGGCTCTGATCAGCCGGGTACGTGTCATAGGGACCGATCACGTCATCAGGCGCCAGCAGTCCGAACTTGGCGCCAAGATGTACCACGGCAAACCCGGCCGACCGCGTACCGACGCCGGCCCTCGAACAGCGGGCTGCTGAACAACTCCGCCGCCGGGGACGGTGGTCGTTAGCGCGGGAGCCTGGCTGTGCTGCTCCGTCCGGATCTGCATCCGGGCTCCGGTCATCCCTGTACGGGGTTGACCAGTGCGTGGCACACGTCGATGATGTCAACGACTGCGACGAGGCTGGCGTCGCCAGTGACCGGCAGGTGACGGAAATGCGTAGTCGTCATGATCGTGGCTGCGTCACGGATGCTTGTCGTGGTGGTGATGGCCGGGCGAGTGGTCATCACGGCATCGACCCAGACAGCGTTGAGGTCTTTCCCGTCCGAGATTGCGCGGGCAACATCTGCCTCGGTGAGGATGCCGGCCGGCTGGCCGGTCTTCGCATCCACGACGATGAGTGCTGTCGTGCCCGCGTGCTTCATCAGATACGGGGCCGCAGCCGCGTGGTCGTGCTGTTGGATCGTCGTCCGCGGTGTCCGCATGACGTCTGCGACGGTGGCTGCGTCCGCTCGCGGATGAGACGACGATTTCTGCGCGGAGACGCCTATCTTGATTTGGTCCATTTCCGGCCTCCTAACCTGTCGGATGGCGATCACGTTGTGCTCGGTGGGCGTAGGCACGTTCACCAGGCCGCTGGCTTGGTCCCGGCTGCGGGTTGCTGGCCGATGAGGGGTTACCGGTCCGCGGTGGCTGGTGCGGGGCAGCGGTTTGCAGGTAGAGGTGCACTAGGGGGATGGTCGCGGCGCCTTCGCCGACCGCGGAAGCGACCCGTTTGACCGGCACGGTGCCTGACGGCCAGACCAGCGCGCTAAGGAATGATTTGTAATACTTACAATGGCCCGATTCAACATCTGCTCGCTGACGACATTTCCGTTTCGGGCAGCTACTTATGGATTGGCGCTGCAAGCCAGGATACGGAACAGCAGATTTAGCCGTCGATACACTCTTCTGCCGCGGGGGAGGAGGGCCGCTGGCCTGTGCGGGGCTGGGCCTGCCCTGTCATGCAGGGTCGTCGATAGTGCTCCTGGCCATCCGGATAAAGGCATGAAACCCGCCGTTAGTGAAGTGCTGGAAGCGCTCAATCTCCTGGAAACCGGCTCGCTCGTACACGGTGATCGCCCGGCGGTTGAATGCCGCTCCGGTGACAGTGCAGCGGCGAGTATCCCAGCGCAGCCAGATAATGGTGGCAACGCAACGCATCCAGGTCGGCATGATCCACGCCCGCAAGATCGTCACCGTCACCTCCGACGACCACACATTCCAGCTGGACATCGACGGCCAGACTGTCGTCACTGTGCCCCGCACCAGCGGCCGGGAGATCCACCGTTACAGGGCCTACGCCACCCAGCAGCCACGCCGTCCGCGCTGATGGCGGAACGGGCTACTGTGCATCTCATGAACACTCCGCCCGGCCGGCCGGCTGCCAGGAACGAGTTCGACCTGATGGGTGCTTTGTTCTCCCCGGCCGGGAGCGCCGACCCGCACGTGATCCTGCGCGGCTCGCCGCTGCCCGGCTGCCAGTACCCGTTCGTCCGCGACGTGCTGCGCGACCCACGGTTTGCGGCACCGACCATCCCGCCCTCCTCGGACCCGGCATTCCAGCTGCTCCGGCGGTGGATGATCCGGCTGGACGGCGATCGGCACCGCCGCGTCCGGGACGCTTTCGGCGGCCTGTTCACCGCCCGCCGGGTCGAGCGTTACCGGGCCATCATCGCCGGGCGGGCCGCCGCGCTGATCGATCAGGCAGCCGCCGCGGGGAGCATGGACCTGGTTACCGGCTTCGCCCGGCCGCTGCCGTTCACTGTGATCAACGATGTGCTCGGTGTCCCGCCCGAGGACCGGGACTGGCTCGGTGCGGCGCTGGCCTCCCTCAACCTTGGCTTCGCCCGGCAGCGTGACAGCGACCGCACCCCGCTCCAGGGCGCCAACGACGCGGCCGAGCAGATGCTCTCTTACTTCGCCGAGCTGCTCGACCAGCGCGTCGCAGCACCAGCCGATGACCTGATGACCGCCTTGGCCGCCCGGCACGCAGACGGGGAGGACCGCCAGGACCTCCTTGCGAACTGCATCTTCTTCGTCCTCGCCGGGCACCAGACCACCACCACCCTGCTCACCCTGGGCACCCACCTGCTCTGCACCCACCCCAGCGCCGTGGCCGCGCTGCAGGAAGATCCCGGGCGCTGGCCCGCGGCCGTGGAGGAAATGCTGCGGCTGATCACCCCGACGACCTTCACCGGAGCAACCCCCCGGACCGACGCTGACATCCACGGCGTCACTTGCCCGGCCGGGCAGCCGCGGCTCCTGTTCCTGGCCGCCGCCAACCGCGACCCCTCCACCTTCCCCGACCCCGACCGATTCGACATCAACCGCGAACCCAATCCTCACCTGAGCTTCGCTGCCGGAGCCCACTTCTGCCTCGGTGCCCCCCTCGCCAGACTCCACGGCGAAGTCGCGCTGAGCACCCTGTTCACCCGCCTGCCCGGCCTGGCCGCCCTCACCCCGCCCGACATCACTGCCAGCGTCCCCATCCGCCAGATCGACCACTTCACCGTCACCTGGCAGCAAGACTGACCAACCCCAGGCCCCGCACTACAGGGCAGCACGATCAACCAAAAAAACCGCCTAGGGCGTGGAAAGGATCAAGCGAGGCCCAAACGTAAAGCCTCAAGTGAAGCCAGGCACCAAAGGAGCACCTAAACGACCTGATCCGAAATCAGGTCGGGATGGTGTACTGCAGGATCAGCGTGTCGCCTGGAATGATCGAGATCATTACCCTGACCGGCTTGCCGCTGGCGGTGTAACCGGTCCTGATGTGTTCGGCTACCGGCGTTCCCGCGGGTATCTCCAGCCGGGCTACCTATTCGGGTGTGGGCATGCGGGTGAGATCTCGTCGATGTCGTAGATCTGCTCGTAGCCTGCCTCGGCGAGGATATTCCCGCGCGTGGTGTCCTCGGGTTCGGCTAGTTCGGTGCCCTGGACGATCTTCTCGTCGAAGTAGTCATCGGAGATGATCGCTGGCTTGCCGTCGATGTAGCGCACGTGCCTGCGCACCACGCTCGTGTCGGTGCGCGGGTCCAGGTCAGTCGTGCCGCGATGGTTTCGCGCGGGGTGATCCGCTCGGCCTGGAGGTCTTGGTGTTCGTCGGCCGCGACGGCAAGCCAATGCGCGGCGACTCCGTACGCCTGGGCGGAGGTCTGTTCGCCGAGTTGGACGTACCGGCCGGGGCTGCACAGGTGCAGATGCCAGGAGTTGGCCAGGAGTTCGGGGGCGGTGCGGCCGTCGGGCGGCCAGTCGTTTCACCGCCCGGTCGTTGTCCCGGGGAACAGGACAATAGCTAGCGCATGGGCGACGAGATCGCTGGCTGGCGGACGGCGGTGTCGGCGCCCGCCGCAGTGCTGACGACGTCGCCCTGACCGGCAACTGCCCGTACCGGTTCAGGCAGGTCCAGCGCAGGCACGAGCGGGTGTACCGTCGGCCGTCCGCCCTGCCCGCATCGTGCCGGCGCGGCCGCCGCTGATGATGACCGGGGTACTTTCAGCGGAACCCCGATGTTGACAGACCCAGGAGGAACTGCGTTTGCCTGGGGCTGAGGCACGTGCGCGGCTTCGGCTTTCTCCGGGGTTTACGTGCCGCCGGGTCCCAGAGGAGGTCCTGGCGGATCCTTTCTTTGCTGACGTGGAAGACCGCGCCGATCTGGTCGAGGGTGCAGCCGAGATCTCTGAGCCGGTGGGCGGCGCGTTTGCGGCTGATCCGCGGAGTCTGAAGGCCGAAAGTGGCGCGGGCTTCGTCCAGTGCCTGGTCCCGTTCGGCGGCCGCGCGCCGCGCGTGTGCGGCGGCGGCCGCGGCGAGGTCTGGTGCTTTGTCGTGGTCGTCGAGCCAGCCGCGGCCGGCGGTGGTGATGCGCCAGAGGATGGCGGGCCGGCCGCGTCCTTTACGTTCGCGGCCTGCTCGTTCGACGTGGCCGGCCTGCTCGTGCCGGCGCAGCGTGTGATCGTAGGCGGACAGTAGTCTCCGGCGCCGGCCTGGCTCGGCCAGGAGGCTGGCCAGGGCGGGGGCTGAGAGTGGTTCGGGGTTCTGCGCCAGTGCCCTGAGGAGCCGCACGGGCCGGGTTTCTGCTGTGGCTGTGTGTTGTGCGGCAGGGATGGTGATGGTCTGGCTGTCACTCATCGGTTTTCCTTCCTGCCTGGGTCGTGGCGCCGGTTCCGCGCCGAGCTGGCTTCCCGCCAGGAGGACTGGGGGAGGCCGGCTGTGGTGAGGTCTGGGCCGCCGGTGACACCCTGTCGCCGCCGGAGACACCTCGGGAAAGAGCCGGCGGCCTGACAGCCTTTCCGGCGGCCCAGCGTCTATCGGCCCGGGTCTAACGGGACAGTTCCTCCAGCGCGCGGGAGCGCTGGTTCTTCCCGAAGATCGCGATCAGGACGCCGGGGACCAGCGCGCACGGGATCGTGACGAACAGGAAGTAGCCCGACGGTGCGGTCAGGCTGAACAGCGCTCCGGCGATCAGGACGCCGCCCCAGGCGCCCAGGTGGCCGACGCCGTCGGTCCAGCCGGTGCCCAGCGCGCGCATCCGCGTGGGGTAGTTCTGGGGTATGTAGATGTACATGCTCCACAGCCACAGCGTCACGCCGATCACCGAAACGGTGTAGCCGGTGTACACGGCCGCGGCGTTGTGGACCCCGCCCCAGATGATGAAGTAGCCGCCGGCATACAAGATGGCGCCGATGAGCTGCGTCCACCGGCGCTCCAGCCGGTCGCCGATCCATGCGTTAAGGAGGTAGAGGGCGGTGGCGGCCACGCCTGCCCACGCCGCCATGGCGAAGATGAACCCGGCGCTGTAGCCGCCCTTGACGCTCAGGAAGATGATGATCTGGCTCGCGCCGCCGTACACGATGCCGCCGTAGCCGAGACACATGACCACCAGCAGGAACACGGTGACGACCACGTAATTCCTGCTGAACGGCGCCCACCAGGAGGTCTTCTCCTCGGCCACCACCTCGTACGGCGACAGGTCGGGCTCGGGCAGGGCGATGCGGCCGCCCTTGCTGGCCCGCGCCTCCATCCGCTCCACGACCCGGCGGGCCTTGTCGCGGAGCTCCCGGGCCTCCAGCCAGCGCGGCGACTCGGGCATCCGGAAGAACAGCAGTACCGCGATCACGGCGTTCGTCGCAGTCAGGAACCACAGGAACCACCGGTAGTGGCCCGGGAACCAGTAGTGCGGGATGATCCCGCCGATGATGACATTGAGGATGAAGATGCACACGGCCTGGCAGGGCAGCATCACCTGGCGCCGCCACGTCGGCCCCATGATCTCGCTCATGTACACGACGTTGATGGCCAGGTACCCGGCGAATCCGAGCGTGTCGGCGATCGACAGGACGAACAGCGCCGGATAGTTGGTCACGTACCCGAACGGCCAGATGAATACCGCGGCCAGCACCGAGGACAGGATCAGCGCCTTGCGCCGGCCGATCTTGTCGGCCAGCCAGCCCAGGGCGTAGCCGCCGATCAGGATGCTGATCCCGACCTGCAACGCGTACAGGACGTCGTACTGGCTGTGAGTGATGACGTGGGCCGGCAGCCAGATGAACGGGTACAGCCTCAAGGCGATCCCGTCGGTCGAGGCCGAGACCGCCCAGCCCACCTGGATGATCAGGCAGATCTCCCAGGCCATCAAGCTCTTAGGCAAGCGGTCAACCCGGGCCGCCATCTCGCCGGGAATGACCAGGGTGCCGCCGCCGGCGGCCGCGGCTGCTGAGCTGTCTTGTGCCATTGCTGTTCTCCTTGCTGCCATCCGGGATCAGAGGGTGACGGGGTAAAGCCGACGAAAGGAGGCGCTTGGCCGCCCTAGCCGAAGAAAATTTGGATGTGGCCGCTGATGTCGAAAGTGCCGGGATCGCAGTTGGCGATGCTGGTTATCACGCGGGGATCGGCGCGGGCCAGCGCGTAGGGACGGCGCCGGCGTCGTTGCCCTTGCCGTGGAGGGCGACAGCGAAGCTGTCACGAAATCCCAGGCACATAGCTCCTGGTAGAGGCAAGATTCACAGGATTACAGCTGTGATAATGAGATTGTTAGATGCTCCGGGCGGAATGTCAATCCCTTTGCTCCCGGCAATTTCCCCTAGACAATTTCCCCTAGGCAATTGTCCGCAGGCAATTGCCCGCAGGCAACTAATTTGAGGTGGAGGATGGCCAGGAGCGAATGTCAGTCAGCCAGAGTTGTTCAAGGTTCAAGGTTCAAGTGCGGTGCGGAATACCGAGTGCTTGCACGTGCAGCCCGCACCCGGTCGCATCATGGCACGCTCCCCTTGAATGCCATATGCCATATGCCATATGCCATATGCCATATGCCATATGCCGAATGCCATATGCCATATGCCATATGCCGAATAGGCGGATGTGGCTTTCGGCGGGTGAGGGCAGGCAGTCCCGCTGCACCCGGTGCTCGCCGAGCCCCAGGCTCTGATCGACAGCGACCCGGTGGTGTGCATGTACTTCAGCGAGATGATCGCCTAGGTGGCGCGGAACAGGCAGTACGCAAGCGGCACCTGGAAAGCGTGCAGCAGATGCTGGGGCTTGGTCAACGAAGTGCTCACGATGGCCCCGGAATACAACGAAGACGTGGTACTGGAACGCATAGTCGACAGGCGTCCCCGGTGCTGCGGTGAGTATCTTGCGGGAACTCGCGGGCGGGCGCGCTGACCGTCGGCACCGATAGTGGTATCTGTGCAGGTACTGTCATGCGCGGGGGCGTTGCGTGATTCGGGGGGGGTGACGCTGTGTGCTATCGCGTGCGCCTGTCCGTGCGCCGGATCGGCGGAAGGCAAGCGTGGGGGAGTGCCGCCGGGGATTTCGAGCGGTGCCTTGAGGCACAGGCGAACGCGATGATCAGCGGCCCGCAGATCGAGTGGGAGTCCTGGCGGGGCCGCGACTTCGTGCATGTCGTGGTCGTGATGACGGTCATGGCCGCGGACGTCGGCCAGGCGCTCGTCATCGCGTGGAGGGCGTTTCCCCGCGCCGCGGGTGATGGCATCGAAGGCTGGGACGTAGCGGGCCTCGGCTGAGGTGTCGCCCGAGTCCCGGTCCGTCAGCGGCGCCGATTAGGGGCCTTGATGCGACCGCCTGCGCGCTGCATGGTAAACATCCGGTACTGCACCACACCTGAGCCATGACCAACTCTGGTTAACTGGATTTGCTCCCGGACATCTTCCCACCCCTAATCAATTGCCTAGGGGCAATTGATTAGGGGCAATTGCCTAGAAGCAATTGACCAGGCGCAATTACCCGGGAGCAAGGTGTTGACATTCCGCCCTGGCCGTCTAAGAATCCAAGCAACACAGTAGTTACGCTTTGGTTTAGAAGCCGGTTTCTGATCTGCTTCTATATCAAAGCCGGAGAAAGCCTGGAGTCCTGCGTTCCCTGAAGCGTTTGGAGGGAACAATGCCGTCTGGCTTTGACTCCGCTTGGTGCCGCGTCAGCCCCGCGCGGGCGACACCAAACGAAGCCGTGCCCTTACCAGCCTGGGCGGGCTGGGTAACCCGCCCAGGCTCAAATTCCCGGTTGGCAGATCGATCGGCACCCCGGGCGGGCAAATCCGCCCTATCCCCGGACGGGGACATTATCACCATCCCGGTGTACGTTCTCGCCCTCAATTACCAGTGCCGCCCGATTTCCTGGCCTGCGCCAAACCCGGCAAAGGCCCCTTCACGGGGACCGGCATCAGCGGCAAATCCGGGTTTTTCATCCACCACAGGCAAAGGCACCGCACCCGCTTTACCCGCCACCCCTGACGTTGGATGGCAGCAAGGAGAACTGCAATGGCACAAGACACGTCGGGAGCCGGGACGGCCGCCGGCGGCACCACGCTGGTCATTCCCGGCGAGATGGCAGCCCGGGTCGACCGGCTGCCCATGAGCTTCATGGCCTGGGAAATATGCCTGATCGTGCAGGTGGGCTGGGCGTGCGCGGCATCGACCGACGGGATCGCCCAGCGGCTGTACCCGTTCGTCTGGCTGCCCGCCGGGGTCATCAGCCACAGCCAGTACAACGTCCTGTACGCGTTGCAGGTCGGGATCAGCATCCTGATCGGCGGCTACGCCCTCGGCTGGCTTGCCGACAAGGTTGGCCGGCGCCCGGCCCTGATCCTGTCCTCACTGCTGGCCGGGGTGTTCATCTGGCCGTTCGCCTACGTGACGAACTACGCGGCGCTGTTCTTCCTGTCGATCGCCGATACGCTCGGGTTCGCCGGGTTCCTGGCCATCAACGTCGTGTATATGAGCGAGATCATGGGGCCGACGGTCCGGCCCCGGGTGATGATGTTCTGCCAGGTGGTCTGCATCTTCCTCCTCGAGGTCATCCTGGCCGGCATCGTCCCGCACTACCTGTTCCCCGGCCAGTACCGGGAATACCTGTGGATCTTGACCGGGCTGAACCTGGCGATCGCGGTGCTGCTGTTCTGGCGGATGCCGGAGTCGCCGCGCTGGCTGGAGGCCCGGGAACGCCGCGCCCAGGCCCGCCAGGTCGTGGAGCGGATGGAGGCGCGGGTCATGAAGCGTCACCCCGTGCTGCCCGAGCCCGACCTGAGGCCGTATGAGGTGGTGGCCGAGGAGAAGACCAGCATGTTCGCGGTGTTCAACAGGCAGTACGTGGTGGTCACCGTGTTCCTGCTGGTGGTCATGGTGCTCGGCTACGGCGGCATCATTTACGGCGTCGGGAGCCAAAGGATCTTGTTCCTCGTCGAGAACCGGCACTACAGCGCCGGGTTCGTCTTCGCCATGACGGCCTGGGCCGGGGTGGCCGCCTCAGCCGTCTACCTGCTCAACGCGCTGTTCGGTCAGCGGATCGAGCGCAAGTACACCCAGCTCTTCGGCGCCATCTTGTTTGCCGGCAGCTGGTTCGGCCTCTACAACGTGCACAGCACCACAGGCGTGTACGCCTTGTTCATCCTGTCGGTTGTCGGCGCCATCTTGTGGCTGTGGAGTATGTATGTGTACATCCCCATCAATTACCCGACCCGGATGCGCTCGCTGGGTACCGGCTGGACCGACGGCGTGGGCCACCTCGGCGCCTGGGGGGCGTCCTCCTCTGCGGAGCGGTCTTCACCGCGGCCGCGCCGCTGGGCTGGATCTGGCTGATCACGATTCCGGGCGCGCTCGTCCCCGGCGTCCTGATCGCGGTCTTCGGGAAGAGCCAGCGCCGCCGCACGCTCGAAGAACTGTCCCGATAGCCGCTGGGCCGCCGGCAGGTCTAGGCCGCCGGCTCTTTCCCGAGGTGTCTCCGGCGACCCGACGGTGTCACCGGCGGCCCAGCCTAAGAAAGTCGGCCTCCCGCCATAGTCCTTGTCGGCGGGAGGCCGACTTGGCGAACCGGGCGCGCGAGCGTGATCGGGACAGATCGCTGCGCGGCGATACCCCGATGCTGGCAGCGGATCCGGGCACCGCGCCCACCGTCGCGTCGCAGACGTTCTGGAGGGCCTTGCAGACGGGTGCAGGTCACGCTCGATCCGCCGCCGGGTGTCATCCGCGGCCGCGACGATCCGCGCGCGGGAGGCCATCAGCTCGGCACGGCTCTCGGCGTTCGCGATCGCCGTCGCCACCAACTCGGTGAACGAGGCCAGGCGCGCCTCGGTGTCCGGGGGCAACGGCTGCTCCAGGCCCGGGCCAGTGCTTATCACTCCCCACATATGGCCCTCTACGAGGATCGGCGTCCCGACCGCTGAGCGGACGCCCTACTCGCGCATCTCATTAGCGAACGGGCCAGTGCCATCGGCATAACTGTCGATCCGGGCCGAACGGCCCGTCTCGAACACGAGCGTGGTGACGTTCTGCCCCCCAGGGGCAACCTGCTGCCAGGCGACTCTGATCTTGATGCGGCTCATCGAGGCCTGAAACCCCCGGCCGCTGGATAACCTGCCCACCGTACACCGGACCCTCCAGCGCAGCCCCACCAGCCCGGCACGATGACGTGCCTGCCGAGTGATAATCCCGGCGGACCCCACATATCCGTTAGATTTCGGCGCCTGGACCCGGTAACCCTCACCGGCACGAGCATGCTCTCAGCGGCCATCACGCACGAGGCGATGACGCCGAGACTCCCTGCCGGGCCAGGCGTTGTGGCCCGGACACGCGAATGGCGGGATCTGGCAGTTCGTAACCCCACCCCGGCGGAAGAGATCGCCGCCGCCTGACCGAAGGACCTGGCGCCGCCCGGCGCTATGCTCGACTACCGCCTCGTGCCGGTGCAGGCCGAGCGCGGCGACCAGCGCGCCGGAGCCGTTGGGCGCCTATGGCTCGCAGGCTATCCGGGCCGCGTACCCGTGCTCAACACGGCCCGGATAGGTTCGCTGACGTGGAAGTGAAGCCATGGTGATGCCGCTGGCGGGCCGCGTGGTGGCCGCGGTGATCGGCGGCCTGCTCGTGCTCACGTCGGCGCACAGCGTCACCGGCACGCTGATCGTGACCCGCTCGGTCAGCAGCCGACTGACACGCTGGGTGGACCGGGCGGTCGACGAGGCGTACCGGCTGGTGGTGAAGCGGTTCGCCGATAGCCCGGGCGACAGCGACGAACAGCGCCAATCGGCGTACCGGCGACGCGACCGGATGGTCGCGACCCAGGCGGCGGCGATCTTGGTGGCCCAGCTGGCGACGTGGCTGATCGTGGCCTACGCCGGATTCGCCCTGCTGCTGTGGCCGTTCGCCGCCCGCGGCGTGGTGTCCGCCTTCACCGACGCCGGGTCCTCGCTGTTCACCCTGGGCTTCGCCGTGCCCGCCGGGACGGCGCCGGCGGTGATCGTGTTCCTGGCCGCGGCGGTCGGCCTGGTGATCCTGACGCTGCAGATCGCCTACCTGCCGACCCTGTACGCGGCGTTCAACCGCCGGGAGACCCAGGTGGCGCTGCTGAACTCGCGGGGCGGCTTTCCGTCCTGGGGCCCGGAACTGCTGGCGCGCACCCACTACGCGCTGGGATCGGGCACGTCGACCCTGGATACGATGCCGGAGCTGTACGCCCAGTGGGAACGCTGGGCCGCGGACGTCGGCGAGAGCCACACCACCTACCTGCCGCTGGTCCGGTTCCGCTCCCCGGCGGCACTGTCCTCCTGGGTGACCGCGCTGCTGGCCGTGCTAGACTCCGCGGCGCTGTTCCTGGCGCTCTCTCCCAAGGCCGCGCCGGAGGTCCCGGCCCGGCTGTGCCTGCGCACCGGGTTCCTGTGCTTCAACCGGATCGCCCGGGCCATGGGCTTCGACATCGCCGATGAGGCCGACGCGGAAGCCGGGATCAGCCTGACCTACGGGGAGTTCCTCGAGGCGGTCAACCGGATGCGCGAGGTCGACTTCCCGATCGAGCGTGAGCCCGCGCAGGCCTGGCCGGAGTTCGTCGGATGGCGGGTCAACTACGAGCGGGCCGCCTACGCGATCGCCGCCGCCGTCTACGCCGTGCCGGCCAAGTGGTCGGGTCCGCGCCGGTACGCGAGCGCGGAAATCCCGCCCGTCCGGCCCGGACGCGGCCGTCCGCCCACATAGGCCTGGGACTCCTATAGCTACGGCGAGCCTGTGGGTGCCGAGAACGGTGTCACTGCCGCTGACCTGGTCTTCGCTGATGGGTGCGGGTGCACGAACTTCGGTATCTGGCTGCGCGGGCGCAGCAGGCTCGGGCACTGTCAGTTACTCATGTCACTACGATTCAGTTATCTGGCGGTGCTCCGCGTCTTCGGCTGGCTTGCCCTGCTCGTCCTCTCCGACCGGGCCAAGGACGCTGAGATCCTCCTCCGGCGTCACCAGGTCGCCGTGCTCCAGCGCCAGACCGGGACGCCGAAGTTGTCCTGGGCCGATCGGGCGATATTGTCCGCGCTGGCCCGGCTGCTGCCTCGCAGCCATCTCCGCCACCTGCGCCTGATCATCTCCCCGCGCACCCTGCTGTGCTGGCACGCCGACCTGGTCAGGCGGCGCTGGGCGTACCCACGCCCCACCCCCGGCAGACCGTGCACGGCACACGCCATCCGCGCGCTGGTACTGGAGATGGCCCGGGACAACCCGGCCTGGGGCTACCGCCGCATCCAAGGTGAGCTCACCGGCCTGGGCCACCAAGCTGCGCCATCGACGGTAGGGCAGATCCTCAAGGACGCGGGCATCGACCCCGCACCCGGCGTGCCGGGCAGACCTGGCGGGAGTTCCTGACCAGTCAGGCCTCCACGACCCTCGCCCTGGACTTCTTCCACGTCGACACCGTGTTCCTGCGCCGCCTGTACGTCCTGTTCTTCATCGAGCATGGCACCCGCCGCGTGCACCTGTCCGGCATCACCGCCCACCCCACCGGCGCGTGGGTGACCCAGCAAGCCCGCAACCTGCTGATGAACCTCCAGGGCCGCGCTGACAGCCTTAAATTCCTGATCCGGGACCGGATACGAAGTTCACCGCGGCATTCGACGCCGTATTCACCGCGATCGGCGTGCGGATCGTGACGACTCCTGTCCAGGCGCGGTTCTTAGCCGATGGCGGTGCCGAACAGGTGCCCGACGCCATAGGTGAAGGCCAGGCCGAGCGCTCCGCCGATGACGACCCGCAGGACGGCGCGGCGGACGTCGCTGCCCCCGAGGCGGGCGCTGAGGGCTCCGGTGAGGGCCAAAGCGATGAGGACGGCGACGAAAGTAACCGGTACCCGCAGGGCGGCCGGGGGCAGCAGGATGGCCAGCATCGGCAGCACGGCGCCGGATGTGAACGACAGCGCCGATGCGCCCGCGGCCTGGACGGGGCTGGGGATGTCGGCGGGGTCGATGTGCAGTTCGGCGTCGAGGTGGGCGCCCAGGGCACCGCGGGCGGTCAGCTCGACGGCGACGGTGTGGGCAGTGGCCGCGGAAAGGCCCCTGGCTTCGTACAGGGCGGTCAGCTCGGTCAGTTCGGCCTCTGGGGAGGTGGCGAGTTCGCGTTTCTCCTGCTCGATCTGGGCGTGTTCGCTGTCGCGCTGGCTGGAGACGGACACGTACTCGCCCAGCGCCATCGACACGGCCCCGGCGACCAGCCCGGCCAGCCCGGCGGTGAAGATGGGGCCGCGGTTCGTCGTGGCTCCCGCCACCCCGATGACGATGCCGGCCACCGACACGATCCCGTCGTTGGCCCCGAGCACCGCAGCCCGCAGCCAGTTCAGCCGCCCTGCGCTGCGGCCGCTATGCGGCTCCCTGGGGTGAGTCGCCTGTCCGCTCTCCGCCGCCTGGACCTGAGCCGCGGAGGGCATGTCGTCATCAGCGCTCATATCGCCCACTAAAGCACGCAGAGCCAGCAGGATTGCGCCCACCCAGTTCCTTCCCGGCCCGTCGTCACGGCGGACAGCCGGCACCCTGCCTCCGCTGAGCGGAACGCGCCACGCTATCGCGTCCACCACGCCTAACTGGTCGCGTCGTCGGTCGCGCTGATGGGCCAGTGCGCCCGTCGCCTGATCGAGTGAGCCCGGGATCACCTTGGCGGCCCGCCCGCGGGCGCACGCCGGGTCACATCGCAAGACGCGACAGGATCATCACCGGCTGCTCGTTATGACACGTGATGCATGCTTGCAGCGCCGTCTCGTCGGTTGTGTCCGGGTTCGCAGCAGCCATGCGCTGTCTTGGTGCACGCCGTCGACTACGGCCGGAACCCGGTAGCGACGAGTTGTGCCGCACGTACGCGGGGTTGCTTCAGGAGACGCTGGGGGCGGCGATCCTCCGGGGCCGCGGCGGCCGCCGGGGAGGTGGAAGGAGCCCGGCTACCAGGCTTGGCCGGCGGCGAAGTCGCCCCACTGGCGGTCAGCCCAGCCGGAGCCGCTAACGTCCACGGCGGTGAGCGTCCCGCGCTCATCGGCGTAAGTGATCGAGCCCGCGATCCGCAGATGCGGCAAAGAATAGGAGAAGCTGTGGCCGCCATCGGCCCTGTCCTGGACCAGGCCCTTCGCGCCAGGCAGGTCGTCAGCCCACATCACCTGGGAATCACCCTGGATCTTCAGGTTGACCGCCAGCGTCGGGGAGCACACGGCCAGGATCATCCGCTCGCCGTCAAAGGACCAGGCGTACTCGTGCTCGTGCCGGGCGTCCCGCAGATACAGGGTCGAGGCCTCTTCATCCCAGGCGTCGTGCTCATTCATGACGAACACGGCGGGCACGTCCTCCTGGCGGATGCTCGCCTGGTAGCTGATCAGGACGAAACGGCAAGCATGCAGGCCGAGTCCCGGTTTGATCTGCGCGATTACCTGGGGCGGCAGTTGCCCGAGGTGGCGCCGGCCGGGATGGGTCACGGTCCAGGACAGGAAGTAGCGCGTGCCGGCCGGATCGCGGACCGCTGCGGTGAGATTCCACCACTCGGCCGATCGGTCTCCTTGCGTCCGATGCGGCTGCCACTCCTCCGCGGCGGAACGGTGCGCCTGCTTCCCCACGTGAGGGCGCTTGAACGGGAATGTCCGCGGCGGGTTCTCAGTTCCGGCGTCCGCCAAGTCGGGCAGCGCAACTCGCACGCCGGATAGGTCGTGATCTTTGCCGTTGAGACGGATCTTCATGACGTAGCCCTTCATGGCACCGAGGGCCTCGTGGCCGCCGGTCCCCGCGATCGGTTCCTGTCACGGCCAGCCTCGCCAGCGGTCGGGTGAGTCGTCGTCACACACTGGGGTGATTTCGCTGCGGCGCTGAGCAAAGCAACCCGTCGTATCGTTTCGGCGTGATCGCCGGCTACTGGTCAAGGGTGGTGAGGGAGTCTGGTCCGGGCGTGTTCCAGGTGACGGAGCTGACGCTTGGTTCGAAGCTGAGGCGGCTGACGGCAGCTTCGAGGGCCAGGTCGCCGCGGCCTGGCTTTGCAGTTCGGCGGTGACCTCGACCAGGCCGCTGCCGCCGTTCAGGTCGTGGCTTTGCACCGAGCGCAGCACGAAGTCGTCGCGGGTCAGTTCCCGGACCAGCAGGGTGCGGATGTGAGCCTCGTCGGCGGCCCGGGTCACGGCTCGGAAGGAGTAGGTGGTCTGGATCTCGCTGCCCGGAGCGGCCGGGAGCCGGTCGACCCGCTGGGCCACCGGCCGCAGGGCCAGGTGGGTGGTCAGGATGAGGGCCGCGGCGATGGCGGCGGCGGGGAGGTACCCGGCGCCGGCCAGCACGCCGACCGCGGCGGAGCACCAGATGGTAGCTGACGATCTTCGCGTCAGGTCCCGGCGGGGCGCGTGGGCGTGTGACTCCGCTGTTCGACGCGCTCGGCCAGCGTACGATCTGGGCCGGCGAGGCCGGGGCCGGAACGCGGCTGAAGGTGGTGAACAACACCTGGCTGGCGTTCGCGGCCGAAGCGGTTGCCGCGTCTGTGGCACTGGCTGGCCGGCTGGGTCTTGAGACCGAGACGGTGGTGGATGCGCTCGGCGGTGGCCCGCTCGTGTCCGCCTGGCAGGAAGCCAAGCTGCGGCGTATCGCCGACGGCGAGTTCTCGGCCCAGTTCGCGCTGTCGCTCGCGCTCAAGGACGTGCACCTTGCCCTCGAGGCGGCCGGCGGCGACCGGTTCGCCGTCCTTGCCTGCCTGGCTGACGAATGGCAGCAGGCCGTCGGCCAAGGTCTGGGCGAACAGGACCTGACCATCGTGACCCGCGTGCTCGAACAGCAGGCAGGCACGCCCTGACTCTGAACGGGGTGTTTCGCGTACACCGCCACCCAGGCGAGACGCGAGCCGCCGTCGCATCCAGGCTTCAGCGATCGGATGCCCGGCCGGCGACGCGGTGGCGCAGGCAGTGAGGCGATCCGTGCGACAGTTCAGCCGCGCCGGCCTCATGGCCCAGGAGTCCGGCGGCTACCTGAGGCGACTATGAACCCCGCATGCGCCTGGATCTGGCGCTGGCCGGCGAGCTGCCTGTCGGCTCCGTCGCCCGGCCTCCGGCAGCACCCGGCGTGCCGCCTGACCACGTGACCGCAGCCATCCGCGCAGACAGCGCATCTTTTGCGGCGCTGCGGGTGTCCATGGCCGAGGTCGCGCTGGCCTGGGTGACCGGCCGGCCCGGGGTCAGCTCGACCATCCTCGGCGCCCGCACGATGAGCCAACTCCGGACCGACCTTCGCGCAGCCGACCTGCACCTGACCGCCGCCGAGACTGCCACGCTCGACGCCGCCAGCGACCCCCACCCCACCGACTATCCCTACGGCGAGCTGGGCGTCGAGCAGCGAACCCGCACCCGGTCGGCCGGCCACTGAGCACTCCCACTCAGCCCGGCCCGTCGACCGGGACGACGAGCTGGCGGACGTGCTCGTCTGGGTGAACACACCGGTCTTGCTGTATGTGACCTGACCGGCGCATCCGGAGCGGGCAGCCACCCTGCTGCTGGCTCTGGACCGGGACGACCGGCATTCGCTGTTCGTTGACCACCTATCAGGGAGCATGTGGAAGCAAGCCATGCGTGACCTCCGGGAGATGTACGTCAATTAAGCGGGGTTCTTGGCTGGAGCGAGATCGGGAACGTGGATGCCATCCAGCCGCCGTTCGACCTGGCCCACCGGGACGTTGCGCTTGACGTGCTGCTGTGAACGCGCGGGTACGAGGCCGGCGTGATCGTCTACAGTACGATGGCCTCGCGCCTGCTCACGGGCGCGTTCAGCGCCGAGCGCGCGGCTCACCTGGAGACGGGTGACTGGCCGGCCGGGAATCCCGGCTTTACAGGACGGGCGTTGTCGGCGAATCTGGCGCTGGCCGAGGCGCTACGTCCGGTCGCGCAGCAGTACGGGTTCGCGTCGGCCGCGGTGGCGATCGCATGGACGCGGGCGTCCTTGGGGGTGACCAGGCGATCGTGGGGGCCGGCGGCCCGGGCAGATCGAGGCTGGCTACCGGCGGCCACGCTGGAAGTAAGGAGCACGGCCTTGCCGAAATCGCTGCGGCCGTCCACGCCACCGGGGCCGAGACGGAGCCCGCCGTACCTGCTTTCCTGGCGGTTCCTCGCCGTCAGGGAATATCAGCTGGGCGCAGCAAGAGGTGTAGCTGAGTGATTCCTGCACGCGGGTTGCGCCTGTCCCGGGCGCTATTAAACGTGGAGCTGGCATGAGGTCGCGCGGAGGGTGCCGCAGGGAGACTGGGCTCATGGCCACGCAACAGTCCACGCTTGAGGCGCCGGTGGCGGTCGCGCATGCCGCGGCGGAGCCTGGCCGGGTAACGGGCCGCCGAGCGGCGGGTCGGTCCTGGCGGCCGGTCTTGGCCTGGCCGCTTCGGGCCAGGGACGGCATCTGGCTGGAGTCGGCCGGGCCGGTGCCGGGGGAGACGCGGGGTGCGTGGCTGGCCGGGCCGCTGCTCGCGGGGGCCGTCACGGCGTTCGCCGCGGCGCAGTACGCGATCGGTCACCCGGTCGCGCCGGAGGCTTGGCTGGCGATCGCCCCGCTGCTGGCGTCCCTGGCGCTGCGCCCGCTGCGCACCGCGCTGCTGGCCGGCTGGACGGTCCTGCTCGGGCTCGGGCTGGCCCTTGACGTCAGCGGCCCGGCCCGGGCGGCTGGCCTCGAACCTGGCTGTGCTGGCGCTGCTGGCCGGATTCGCGGTGGCCAATTCCGCGCTCCGGGCCGCGGCGCAGCGGCGGCTCGGCCAGGCCCGCGCGGTGGCCCGGGTCGCGCAGAGCGCGTTGCTGCGCGAGGTCCCCAGGTCGGTGGCCGCGGCCCGGCTGGCGTCCCGCTACCTGTCCGCCTCGGCCGAGGCGCAAGTGGGCGGCGACATCGTCGAGGTGATCGCCGACGGCGCTAACCCGCGATGGCTGGTCGGCGACACCCGGGGCAAGGGGCTGCCCGCGGTCCGGCTGGCCAGCGTCGCTGCGACCAGTTTCCGGGACGCGTGCGCCCAGCCGGGCCTGCCGCTGACCGAGGTCGCGCGGGCGGTTGACCTGTCCGTAGCGCGGGCCGCGGGTGCGGAGGACTTCGTCACCGCGGTGTTCGCCGAGCTCGACCCGGCGGGCTGGATCGAGCTGGTGATCTGCGGGCATCCCCCGCCGCTGCGGCTGAGCACCGACGGGGAGCTGGCGGAACTGGCTCCCGCGGCATTCGCAGTACCGTTGGGCTTGCACCCAGACCTGCACCTGTCCACGTTCTCGGTACGCACCGGCGACCGGCTGCTGTTCTTCACCGACGGGCTGCTCGAGGCTTGTGACCGGGGCGGCCAGTTCTTCCGGCTGGACCAGCAGATCGAGGCGCTGAGCCGACCCGACCTGCAAGCCGCCGTTGACGAACTGATGGAACGGCTGCGCGCACACACCCGGCAGCGGCTCGACGACGACGTCGCCGTGCTGCTGGCCGAGCTCACCCTTACCGACCCTGGACTCCGGCCTGCTGCACCAGGCCAGCGGGCTGCCGCGGCCGCGGGAGTGGAGGCGGCGTAACCGCGCTCACCCGGTGGCCCCTGGCGCCGGAGCCGGCCTTACTCTCCGTGAAGACTCAGCCGTAATTCAGCTCGGGTTCTGGCAACCGAAAGCGAGCCTCCAGCCACGACTGGACGTGTGTTCAGCCTGCCGGGACATTGCTCGTGCTTAAGCCAGCAGCGCGCACCGCGGCTGAAGTCCTGCTCCAGCCGCCACAACCCCCCGCCTCGGCAAGGGCGCCGGTCGCCAGCGCCCCGTTGACCAGCTCCCGCAGGAACATCGGGTTTCCCCGGCTGTGCCCGGCGAGCTCCCGGACCGTTGCCGTATCCACCGGTCCCCCGAACGCCGAGGCCAGCAGCTCCTCGATCGTTTCGTCAGCGAGGGCACCGATCTCGATGCGTTCGGCCGGGCCGTCCTTCCACAGGACAGCACCGGATCCGGCAGCACCTCCCCGGCCCGCACGGTGGCCAGCACCGTGGCCGCCTGGGTCACGGCCAGCTGCTGCACCAAGATGGCCGACCCGTTATCCAGGAGGTGCGCATCGTCGACGAAGACCAGCAGCGGACGCCCTTGGGTCTGGTCGACCATGGCCCGGGCGTTGCGCCCGAGCAGCACGCCGAGGTCCTCTCGCGAGGTGTCCGGATCGCTGCGTCCGTGGGGGCAGCAATGACGCGAACGCCCCGAACGGCAGCCCTTGTGCCGCCCTCGTGGCACTAGCACGCCGCTGAGCCATCCCAAGCTGCTCGGCCCACTCCACGCCGCTCAACGCTAGCGTGGTCTTGCCCACTCCCGCCTGCCCGGTGATGACAGCCGCCCGCTTGACCGCGACGGCCCCGTCAACCGAGAAAGCTCCCGGCCCCGACCTACTATGGGCCGCCCGCCTTACGCGGCGAGGCTGAATGGCGGGTAGCGATCGGTGAGGAAGCCGACGTAGGCCTCCACCCGCAGCGCGTAGCGGTAGGCGCTGACCACGAAGCCCCGGATGCCCTCGGGGTACTCCCCGGTGAACAGCACGGCGAAGAAGCCGGCGATGATGGCCGCGCACGCCGCGATGGCCAGGCCGGCCAGCGCGAAGTACTGGGGGATGGCCAGGAACCACTTGTACAGCGGCTGCCACCGCTCCAGGTGCCCGGGATAGGTCAGGCGCAGCGAGGTGTGGGGTTCGGCGCCGTCGTCCTCGGAGGACAGGTCGAAGTCGAACGGGGGATAGTCCTCGTGCATAAAGAAGGCGTAGCTCATGGCCCGCCACTCATAGCGGTAGGTCATGACGATGGCGTCGAACAGCGGCCGCGGTATCTGCTCGGCGAACAGCACGGTGAAGAAGCTGATCAAGGTCAGGGCCTGCCGCACGAAGCGCAGGGCATAGCCGATCATCAGGTGCGGGATGGCCAGCAGCCACTGCACCAGGGGCCGCCACCGGGTGATGTGGCGGTTGGCGTGCAGCTCCAGCTGGAGGGGATACGGGGCGGGCATGGACACGATGGCTCCTTGGTTCGGGCCGCTTCGGGAACGGAACGGCGGGGGCGGCGGCGAGCGGGGTGCCGGGCAGGCCCGGACCCAGACGCCGCGGCCGGTCAGTTGCGGGGTGGTTCTGGGTGGCCTGAGCCGGGGTCTGGGATCCGGCTGTCGGCCCGGCCGTGTGCTCGGGGTCAGGCGGTGACGTCGTGGTAGGCGGGCGCGGTGTCGGCCGCGGTCATTCCGGCTGTGATAGGGGAGGGCTTGAAGCCTTTGACGACCAGCCAGACGCCCAGCGACAGCTCCCAGGCAGCCACCGGGAGCGCGGCGAGCTCGGGGGAGCCCAGCTTCAAGCCGCCGAACAGCGTGGCGATGACGGTGCAGATGAGCAGGGGGGCGCCGATGAGTCCGAGCGCGGGAATGACGCGGGGCACGAGCCGGGACCGGTACAGCAAGGAGCCCAGCAGCAGTGCGTTGATGCCCGGCATGAGGCTCTGGCTGAGCAGGAACGTCCAGTTGTAGACCGCGACGTGCGACGCGCCGGTGGTGACGAGCGCGGCCGCATTTGCTCCGGCCGCTCCGCCCAGGTCCTGCCGCAGGGTCACCAGCGACAGCAGGCTGATGACGCCGGTGAAGATCATGCCGGCTTCCAGGACGCGAGCGGCGACGAAGCCGAGCGCGACGCCTTCGTTCTGCCGCTTGACCACCGGGTACAGCGTGACGGCGGTGCCGATGCCGGCCAGGGCGACGATCACCTCGAGGAAGCCGCCCACGAGCACGCCCGTGTGGGCGCCGGAGCTGAGGATCCAGTCCCGGTGGTTCTTCACCGGGCCGTAGAGGGCGAGGGTGGGGATCGAGATGAAGGTAATCAAGTAGAACACGCCGGCGATTAGCGCTGTCTTCCGCATTTTGTCCATCGGCGGGCGCTTCGTTGTCGTGGTTCGCTTGGTTGTCGTGGTTCGCAGGGTGGTGGTCATGTCGGTCTCCTTCGTGGATGCGGGTTATCGGACCCTCGATGCTCTTGGGTTTTGAAACAGAGTGCGCCGAGGGCCTGAGGTGGGACTGCCGTGGCGCTGAGGTCGGACCTCAGCGCGGTCGGAGGCTGCTCAGGTGCTGGCGGGGCCGGCGGTCGTAGGGTGGACGTGTGGAGGTGAGGTTCTTCGGCGAGTTCGAGGCAGTAGAAGGGGGCGTGCCGGTGCCGGTCCGGGGCGCCAAGCAGCGAACGGTCCTGGCCCTCCTGGCGCTTCATCGGGGAAAGCCCGTCAGCGCAGACCGGCTGATCGACGCGCTATGGGGTGACGGGCAAGTGGCCAACCCGGTCAACGCCTTGCAGGCCCAGATCGGCCAGCTGCGTCGTACCCTCGGTGCCACGGCGATCGTCACCTCCGACGCCGGCTATGCCCTCGATATCGGTCCGGATGATGTCGACGCAGCCCGTTTTGAACAGCTGGTGGCGAAGGGACGGCGCCTGCTTGAGGAGGGGGAGATGGCGCTCGCGTCAACCACGCTGGGCGAAGCGCTACGGCTGCGACGGGGGGAGCCGCTCACCGAGTTCGCGTACGCCGGCTTCGCTGATGCCGAACGAGCGCATCTCGCCGAGCTGACCCTGGTGGCGATCGAGACCCGTGTCGAAGCCGACCTGGTGTTGGGCCGTCACGGCGAGCTCGTAGGCGAACTGGAGGCGTTGTGCCGGGAACATCCGCTTCGCGAGCGGCTGTGGGAGCTGCTCATGCTCGCCCTGTACCGGGCCGGCCGCCAGGCCGAGGCCTTGCGCGCCTACACCGAAGCTCGTGACCGTCTGGTCGACGAGCTGGGCATTGACCCTGGCCCGGCCCTGCGGGAACTCGAGGCCCGCATCCTGGCCCAGGACCCATCACTCGCCGCAGCCGGCCCGGCAGGTCTTGCGGCGGTTCCGGCGCCGATGGCAACGGGCAACCTGCGGGAGCGATTGAGCAGCTTCGTCGGTCGCACAGCGGAACTCCAGGAGCTGAGCGAGGCGGTCCGCTCGAGCCGGCTGGTGACGCTGATCGGTCCCGGTGGGGTGGGCAAGACCCGGCTGGCGGTAGAGGCGGCCGCCACACTGCGCCAAGAGCACCGGGACGGGGCCTGGCTGGTCGAGTTCGCGAGCGTCACCGAGCCCGAGGGGGTTGCGCCGGCGGTGGCCGGCGCACTCGGGGCGGCCGTGGCCGGCCTCATTGGCCCGCCTTCGCCGGACTCGACGGTGGAGCTCATCGTGCGCTACCTGGCCGGGCGGTCGCTTGTGGTCGTCTTCGACAACTGTGAACACGTGATCGACCAGGCGGCAGCCCTGGCCGAGACGCTGGCCGGAACGGTGCCCGGTCTCCGGCTGATCGCGACGAGCCGCGAGCCGCTCGGCGTTCCTGGCGAAGTCCTGGTGTCCGTGGGCCCATTGGGCCTGCCGGCCGCAGTCGAGCTGTTCGTCGATCGCGCTCGGGCGGTGCGACCCGGATTTACCGCAGACGGGCACACCCGTCCTGTCATCAACGACATCTGCCGCCGGTTGGACGGCCTTCCCCTGGCCGTCGAACTGGCCGCCGCGCGACTCCGTTCACTGACATTGGCCACGCTGGCGGAACGGCTCGACGACCGCTTCCGGCTGCTCACCGTGGGGGCCCGCACTGCCCTGCCCCGCCAGCAGACCCTTCGGGCGGTGGTGGACTGGAGCTACGACCTGCTGTTCGAGGACGAGCGCCGCCTGTTCGCACGGCTGTCGGTCTTCGCCGGAGGCTGCGGCCTGGACGCCGCCGAGGCGGTCTGCGCCGACGACCAGGTGCCGGCGGGCGAGATCCTCGACGTTCTGAGCCGGCTGGTCGACAAGTCCCTCGTCGCCGCCCCCGACGCCGGTCGTGACGCCCGGTTCATTCAGCTCCAGACGCTGTGGCAGTACGGCCGGGACCGCCTCGATGAATCCGGCGAAGCTGACGCCATGTGCGCCAGGCACGGCGCCTATTACCGGCAGATGGCCGAGGACGCGCACGAGGGCCTGCGAGGTGCCACCGGGCCGATGTGGCGGGAACGCCTCACCTCGGAGCTGGGCAACCTGCGGGCCGCGCTCGACTGGTTCATCGCACGAGGCGACGCCGATGCGGCGCTGTCGCTGGCGTCGGGAATGGCCTGGCTATGGTTCATCAACAGCGACGTTGTCGAAGGAGCACGCTGGCTGGGTGACGCGCTCGGCGCGACGGGGCCGCGCCGTCCTGAACTGGCCGCGACCGCCCAGGTCTGGCACGGCTATTTCGTGTGCATGGCGTTCAGCCCAGCCGCTGCCGTTCCCGAATGTGACGCGGCGCTCGCCGCGTTGCGGACCAGCGGCGACCGGACCCGTCGAGCGGAGGCGCTGCTGTTCTGCGCCACGGTGCTGATGCGCGCGCAGGAGTCCGAACGATCTCTCGGCGCGTTGAGCGAGGCGCACGATCTGCTGGAACCGGCTGTGCACGGCTGGCTGCTGGCCGTCCACGACTGGATAGTGGCCGAGAACCTGACGCTGCTGGGGCAGTTCGATGACGCGGAGCAAGCCGCCCGCTCGAGCGCCGAGCGCTTCGACGCCCAAGGGGAGGTCTGGTTGTCGGTCGGCCCGCTGCACATCCTGGCCGGCATCGCCGCAGCGCGAGGCGATCTCGATGGGGCGTCAGCGGCCTACGAAGCGCTCCTGGAGCGGTGCCGCGCAGCGGGGCAACGCAATTTTGTGCTGTTCAGTCTCCTCCGCCTGGCCGCGCTGCGAGCCAAGCAAGGCGACGACGCCGCCGCCGACGGCCTGTACGAGGAGGCGATCGCATGCAGCTTCAACCCGTCGGTGTCTGCCGACTGTGATGGTCGGCCAGGCCGCGGTTGCTCGCCGGCTCGGCGACCTGGCGCGGGCGCGGGCACTGCTCGACGCGGCGGGAACTTACTACCGGAACGTGGGCCTTCCCGCCGGCCAGACCGGTGTCCTCGCCGGCCTGGCGTGGTGGGCACTCAGCGCGGGCCAAGCAGACGACGCGATGGTCTTCGCCGCCGACGCCTGCCAGGCCGCCGCCGCCAGCGGGGACCCGGCCGTACAACTGCTCGCCGATACCGCCGTAGCCGCAGTCAGGGCGCTCGCCGACCCGACCCGCCCCAACGTCGAGGCCTTCATCGCGCTCGCTCAGCAGCGCGCCCAGAATTTGTCGTACGGCAGTCTCACCAGTTTCACCGACGAGCCGGATGTCGCCGCGCTCGCGGCCCGCCTCGCGCTTCCGAGTCGCTCAGCGGCGACTCGGCGGTGACGGCCGCGCGCCGGTTCGACCCTTCTACGAACCGGAAGTCGCAGCTTCAGATTTCCTCGCGCGGTTGATCTCAGTGCCACCTCAGCGTCACCTCAGGCCAGCCAGGCAAACTGGGACTCATGCAGCCAACACAAGGTCAGCCCTTCAGCCAGCATGATCACTTGGACGCCTCCGGGCCCGCCCTTGAGGACCACGGCCGCGCGGTCACCGCAAGCTTGCAGGCCGCGGCGTGGTACCGGCAGGCACAGCGAGCCATCGACCGCCGCCGGGCCACCACAGCGCTGCGCCACGCCGTCGAAGCCGACCCGGCGTTCGAGCTCGCCCTCGCCGACCTCGACGCCATTACCGGAACCTCAGGCCAACGTCACAGCCGCGGGCAGATGAACTGGGAACGCCACCACATCGAGGTCGTCCGCACCGCGGCCTCCGGCAATGGCAAGCGAGCCGCCGACCTGCTCCGCGAGCACCTCGCTGCCGTCGGGTGCGACCCTCTCGCCTTCCGGATCGTCGCCCAGACGCGACAGCCAGCGGGGATGGACGACGACTTCGAGAACCTGGCAGGCCAGCTCCCAGATTGCCACCCAACCCGATGGCCGAGCTCTCCATGACCGCCCTGAGCAGATGACCGCCACCCCGACGCCAGCCGATCAGCGCTCTGCGACGCGCGTCGTGTTCCCCGAGCCCCGCCGGGTCGAGCTCGAGGAGGTGATCGTTGACCTCCGCGAGCTTGGGCCGCACGAGGTCGTCGTGCAGGCTTGCCGCAGCGTGATCAGCCCGGGCACCGAGCTGGCCCATTATCGCGGCGACTCCCTCGTTGGCCTGCTCCCGCCCGCCCAGCGCCCGCACCAGCCGTTCCATCCGGGCTACGCCATGGCCGGAACTGTCCTCGCCGCCGGACTCGACAGCGGCTTTGTGGTCGGAACGAGCGTTCTGTCGCACACCCCGCACCAGAGTGTGGTGCGCTTCGACCCCCGCCAGCACGTCTGCCTGCCGCTGCCGGCCGGGATCGACCTCGACATTGCGCCCTTTGCCCGTCTCGGCCAGATCGGCGGCATCAGCTTGCAGCTCACCGCGGCGCGGCCCGGTGACACGGTGGCGGTGATCGGCCTCGGGCCGGTGGGCAACCTCGTCGCCCAGTTGGCCCAAGCCTCGGGGTACCGGGTGGTTTCGGTCGAGCGCTCGCCCGGTCGTCGAGAGCTCGCCCGCTCCACCGGGCTCAGCACGGTCGTCGCACCAGAGGAAGCCGGCGATGCCGTCGCGCCCGCCGGCGCCAACCTCGTGCTGGAGTGCTCAGGCAGCCAGCACGCGGTCCTGCTCGCCACGGAGATCTGCGCTCGCCACGGTGAGGTGATGATGGTCGGGGCCCCGTGGCGACGCGAGCCGGAGGTCGCGGCGAGCTCAGTGGTGGCCCGCGTGTTCGAGCGATTCCTGTCCCTTCGCAGCGGCTGGGAGTGGCAGGTCCCGCTCTATGGCGAGGAGCGCTCTGTCGCCGGCTGCACGCGCTGGGTACTCGAGCGGCTCGCCGCCGGGTCCGTCGCAACGGGGCGGCTCGTGAGCGGAACGATCACGCCCGACCGGGCGCACGCCGCCTACGGCGTGCTCGACAGCGAACCCGACCGCCACCTCACGTTTCTCTTCGACTGGGAGGCGACGTAGTTCCCCAAGCACCGCCAGCCGGCCCTTGGGCAGCACCCGTGCTTACATTGAACATGAAGCTCGATCCAGTCGGCCGGTTCGCCTCCGGGGCCAATCTGGTAGTGGCGTGGGGGACGGTCGTTTCCTTGCGTGCCCGGATGAGGTCAGATGAGCTCCGGTCTTAGCGGTGGCCCGGACAGAGCCCGTGACCCTCGGCAAGTCAGGGCTGAGCAGCCCGAGGTTCTTGTGCCTCTTCGCCGACGGCGCCGTATTCCCTGGGGCGTCTACCTCGCGCTTGTCCCGACGCTCGGGCTCCTCGGCTTCTTCGGCTACTACCCCGACATCAACGGGCTGGTTCACTCCCTGACGAACTGGGAGCCAGGCTTCAGCTCCCCCTTCGTCGGACTGGCCAACTACCGCGCCATGTGGCACGACAGCCTGTGGTGGGAGGCGTTCGTCCACATCGGGATTATCTTCGTCGTGGCCGTGACGGCGATGTGGGTGATCCCGCTCGCCGCGGCGGAGCTGCTGATCACCCTCTCGCGGCCGCGCTGGCGCCTGTTCTTCCGCTACCTGCTCATCGTCCCGCTCGCCTTCTCCCCGGTGATCCAGGTCCTCACCTGGCAGTTCATCTACGATCCCAACGTCGGCGTGCTGAACGGCTTCCTTGGCCAGATCGGTCTGGAGGCGCTTGAGAAGAACTGGCTCGGCGACCCTAACACCGCCCTGTGGGCGCTGATCTTCATCAACTTCCCGTGGATTGCCGGCCTGCCGTTCCTCATCTTCAGTACCGGCCTGCAGAACATCCCCGGCGAGATCTTCGACGCGGCGGCGATCGACGGCGCGGGGCGCTGGAAGCGGTTCCTCGCCATCGACCTGCCGCTGTTGCTGCGTCAGATCAAGCTGCTGTTCTTCCTCGCCGTCGTCTTCGTGCTGCAGTACGGGTTCGCCCCCTACATCGCCACCCAAGGCGGGCCAGACAACGCCACGACGGTGCCGATTCTGAGGATCGTGGGGGTTGCCTTCGACGCCGGCGAATGGGGCTACGCCGCGGCACTGTCCACGACGCTTCTCGTCGTCATGGTGCTCATGAGCGGGCTGACGCTGCTCGCCGGGCGCCGCCGCGCTCCGAGAGGAGCATCCTGATGGCCGGCGCACCCGCGCCGCCATCACGGGTGCGGGCACGTCCCCTCACGCCCAGACGGCTGACGGACCTCGCCGCCGCCGCCATCTTGTCGTGCCTCGCCTTCGTCGGGCTGTTCCCCTACCTGTACATGCTCCAGACGGCAGTCAAGTCGAACTCGCAGTTCAGCAGGAACGAGGCGACACCGACCTGGCCGTTCCACCTCGGCAACTTCGCCACCGCCTGGCGCGAGGTGGCTCCCTACCTCCTTTCCTCGATCATCGTCGCCGCCTGCGCCATGTTCGGCTGCATTCTGCTCGGCTCGGTCAGCGGCTTCGTGCTCGCGCGTTACCGCTTTCCCGGCCGCAACTTCTTCTTCGGCCTCATCGCCCTGCTGCTGATGGTGCCGAACGTGGCGAGCCTCATCCCGCTCTTTGTGCTGATGCGAGATCTCGGTCTGCTCAACTCCTACCCCGACCTGATCATCCCGCAGCTCACCACCCAGACGGTCTTCTCCGTGGTGCTCATGAAGACATATATCGAGCACCTGCCCGAGGAGCTGTTCGACGCGGCCCAGATCGATGGCGCGTCGCCGGCGCGGACCTACTGGTCGATCACCCTGCCGCTGGCGCGACCGATCATCGGAACCGTCGCTCTGTTCAGCGTGATCTCGGTGTGGAGCGATTACTTCTGGCCCGAGCTCACCATCGTCACGAACTCGCTGCGTACGGTGCCGGTCGGCGTCCAGTTCTTTCAGGGTGAGCTCACCACGTCCTACGGCCCGCTCTTTGCCGGCTATCTGATCGCGAGCCTGCCGCTGCTCATCCTGTTCGCGGCGCTCGCCAAGAATTTCCTGGCCGGCATCGAGGGCGGTCTGGCGGTGGACCGCTGATCAGTCCCACGCACCACGCTCACCCGGGTCGACCACCCGGCAGGCACCGGCTAGTGTCAACGAGCATAGGGAGCAGCGATGAGGCCACGGACAGCCAGAGCGGCCCTGGCCAGCCTGCTGTCATTCGGAGCCCTGGCGGCGGGGACCCTCGCCGCCTGTACGCCCCGGCGGTATCCGGCCACTTCATCGGAGGCGTCGCCGGCACCACGATCACCCTCGAGGGGCCCAACCAATGGACCCAGAGCGGGAGCAGCTTCGGACCCCCGTGGGCCCAGGTCGTCGCCGAGTTCAAGAAGGTGACGGGCGTGACCGTCAACACCGACGTGCTGCCGCTCGCGACGTTCTCCAGCGTCGAGTCGGCTCAGCTGGCCGCCGGCATCGCTCCGGACCTGGTCTTCAACCAGGCGACCTACCAGCCGTACATGGTCGTCCCGCTCAACAAGTACCTGAGCCAACCCAATCCGTTCGTGGCCGGCAGCAAAAGCTGGCTCTCGGAGTTCGACCAGTCGGCCTTCTCGGCGAAGGTCACCGGGGTGCTCGATTCCAAGGGGAACTTCGACTGGGTGCCATTCAATCTCGCTGGCATTGCCATGTACTACAACAAGAGCGCCTTCAAGCGGGCCGGGATCACCGCACCGATCAGCACCTTTGGGCAGCTCATCGGCGACTGCGGGGCACTCGCGAAGGCCGGGTACACGCCGATGGCGATGGACAACTCCGCGAT
>CAWFRO010000009.1:0-113735 GCA_963818225.1 uncultured Actinomycetes bacterium | reverse complement strand
GGGGTTAGGCGGGGGTTACTACGTATTGGCGGAGGTGGAGGTCGCGGAAGGTGACGGGGCCGCGGGGGCCGGGGACGGCGTCGATGTTGATCCCGGTTTCCGGGACGGACAGGAGCTTGAAGCCGTCGAGCAGGCGGGTGGTGGCGTTCCAGAACGCGCCGGTGCCGGCGTAGCGAGAAAGGAACTCGGCCGCGGCCGGCTGGTCGGCGGTGACGATCGCGGCGGCCAGGCCGGAGGTCTGCGTGTTGGCGATCATCGCGGCGGCGCGCGGGCCGTCGGCGGGCGCGATGGTGACGGTCGCCTCGTGGCCGGTGTCCAGCGCCCACTCGTGGCCGAGCGGATGGGCGTGCGGGGGCAGCGAGGCGGCGATGCCCAGCCGGTCCAGCAGCTCGGTGATCCGCGGTACCAGCGACTCCCAGCGGGCCGGGTGCACCAGCAGCAGGTTGAGCCGGTTGCACACGCCGAGCCGGTCCAGGCTGTCGGCGACGAGCTGCTCGGCCAGGCCCGCGTCGGCGGCCGCGTCCAGGTACAGCACCGCGCCGCCGTCGGCGTGCGCCATGGTCCGCACCCCATGGCGGGCCGCCTCGGCGGCCAGGGCGCGGGTGCTGTCCCCGCTGCCGCGCAGGATGACCAGCGGGATCAGGCCGGGCTGGCTGACCAGCGCCCGGGCCGAGTCCTGCCCGGGCGTGCGGACGAGCTGGATCATCGCCTGGTCCAGCCCGGCCTGATCCAGCGCGGGCCCGATGACCGCGTCGGCCAGCGCGACGGCCGAACGGATCGCGGCCGAACCCGTCCGCAGCACGCCCGCGTTGCGGGACTTGACGAACTGGGAGGCAATATCGACCACGACGTTCGGCCGGGCCTCGAAGTTGGCGCCGATCACGCCGACCGGCCGGCGGCACTCCTCGAGCCGCAGGCCGCCCGGAAGCTCCCTGATCGTCCGCCGGGACGGCTCGGCCGGGATTTCGGCCAGCGCGCGGAGCTGGCCGGCGATCGCCTCCAGCCGGGCGGCGTCCAGCCGCAGGCGGTCCAGCAGCGCGCCGGGGACCCCGTCGGCCTCGGCGGCCCGCACGTCCTCGGCGTTCGCCTCGAGCACGGGGGCGGCCCGGCGGCCCAGCAGATCGGCCATCGCGCGCAGCGCGTCGTCCAGGCGCCCGTCCGGCACCACGGCCAGCCCGGGAACGGTGTCCAGCGCGGCCCGGCCCGCTTCCTCGACCGCCTTCATGGCCTGGTCATCGGTGGTCATGCGCGTTCTCCCGGCTCGCTTCCTCGGACCGCCATTACGGCCTGGTCATCGGTGGTCATCCCGGCGGTCATGCGCGTTCTCCCGGCTCGCTGGCGGCTGGCGTTCTCAAGGGCGTTCCCTCCAAGGCACAATACGACCCGCGCGGCGTGTTGCGTTCACTCGTGGCCCGGCCGGGGTTGCGGATGGTGAGCGCGGCCAGCACTCCCCCGCTGGCGCAGAACACGGCCGCTATCCACGCCGCGACCCCGAAGCCGTGGGCGAGCGCGGCTGGATGCAGGTAGCTCTCCCCGGAGATGCCGGCCAGCGCGGGCAGCACCGCCACCGCGATCAGCCCGGCGGCCCGGGCCACGTCGTTGTTGACGGCCGACGCGACGCCCGCGTGGTCGGCCGGGGCGGCGGACAGCGCGGTCGCGGTCAGCGGCGCCACCATGATCGCCACGCCGAAGCCGAACACGAGCACCGCGGGAAACACCGCGGTCCAGTAGTCACCGGACCCGCCGATCCTGGTGAACAGGACGAACGACCCGGCGATGACCAGCGGCCCGACGGACATCTGCAGCCGGGGCCCGATCCGGGCGGCCAGCGCACCGGAGCGGGACGACAGGGCCAGCATGATGAACGTCACCGGCAGCAGGGCCGTGCCCGCCTCAAGCGGGCTGTAGCCGTGCACCACCTGCAGCACGGTGGGGACCAGGAACAGCAGCCCGCCGAGCGCGGCGTAGACCACGAAGGTCACCGCGTTGGCCGCGGAGAACTGCCGGGAGGCGAACACCGACAGCGGCAGCATCGGCTCGGGCGCTCGGGCCTCGGCCAGGACGAACAGCCCCAGCAGGACCGCCCCCGCGGCCAGCGGGACCAGCACCGGCACCGAGGCCCAGCCGTAGGAGGACACCGCGATCAGCCCGTAGGTGATCCCGGCCAGCGCGCCGCTGATGCAGGCCGCGCCGCGGATGTCCAGCTTCGGCGGCGGCCCGGGCGACCTGGTCTCGGGCACGTGCCGGGCGGCGATGACCACCACCGCCACGGCCAGCGGGAGGTTGATGAAGAACACCAGCCGCCAGGAGACCGCGCCGATGAGCCACCCGCCGAGGAACGGGCCGATGGCGGTGGCCACGCCGCCCAGCCCGGACCACGCGCCGATCGCCGCCCCGCGGTCCTGCTCGGCGAACGAGGCCTGCAGGATGGCCAGGCTGCCGGGGGTCAGCAGCGCCCCGCCGACGCCCTGCAGGGCCCGGGCCGCGATCAGCACCCCGGCGTTCGGCGCCAGCCCGCACAGCAGCGACGCGACGGCGAACCAGATGGTGCCGGCCACGAACATCCTGCGCCGCCCGTAGCTGTCGCCGAGCGTCCCGCCGAGCAGCAGCAGCCCGGCCAGCGTCAGCGTGTAGGCGTCGACCACCCACTGCAGCGCGGTCACGCCGGTGTGAAAGTCCCGCCCGATGGCGGGCAGCGCGATGCCGACCACGGTCGCGTCCAGGGCGACCATGCCCGAGCCCAGCACGGTGGTGGCCACCACCCAGTGGCCCCGCGTGCTCGACATCCGCAGGCCCGGCATGCTGTCCGCGGCCGGTGCGGGTGTCTTCGACATGTACGCCTCTTTCCCGGCGGGCCGTCGAGGGTGACGGCCGGCGGGCACCAAGGCCCGTTCGGACAGTTTAGAAACAGAATCATTCCGAACGGGCCAGGCTGGCCGCCTCCTCGCCCGGGCGGGGGGCCGACTGGCCCGGGCTGGGGCGGGTGGCCAGCACCGAGCCGCCGAGGATGAGGGCGAACGAGACGCCGATGGCGACGGTCAGGGGCTCACCGAGGACCAGGACGCCGAGGGCGACCGCGACGGCCGGGTTGACGTAGGTGATGACGGTGGCCCGGGCCGGGCCGACCTCGGCGATGAGCCGGAAGAAGACCAGGAACGCGATGGCGGTGCAGATCACCCCGAGGCCGGCCAGGGCCGCCAGGACCTGGACCGACGGCATCTGACGCGGCCAGGTGAGCGCGGCGAACGGCGCGTAGAGTACCGCGGCCGCGCCCAGGCAGACGGTGTTGACCGCCACCGGCGGCAGGCCGGACAGCTTGCGGTTGGCGATCAGCGGGCCGATGGCGTAACCCAGCGCGGTGCCGAGCACCGCGAGGACCGGCAGCGGGCCGGCCTGCCCGGCGCTCGGCCCGGCCAGCAGCGCCACGCCGCCCAGCCCGACGGCCAGGCCGGCCCACCGGACCGGCGTGAGCCGGTCGCCGGACCGGGTCAGCCAGGCCAGCAGGGCGCTGAAGATCGGCACCGCCGCGACCAGCAGGCCGCTGGTCGAGCTGGGCAGGTGCCGTTCGGCGCTGGACAGCAGCGCGAACGGCCCGACGATCTCGGCCACGGTGAACGCGGCCAGCCACCCCACGTGCCCAGTCAGCGCGCGCAGGTGGCCGCCGCGCACGGCCGCGGGCAGCAGCAGCAGCGAGCCGAGCGCGACCCTGGTGAACACCAGCACCGGCACCGAGACCCCGCCGTCAGCCACCTTGATCAGCAGATAGGGGATGCCCCAGATCACGCCCATCGCGGCGAACAGCAGCCACCCGCGCCTGCTCACCAGGCCAGCCTACGTGAGCTACGGGCCCAGCCCGCGTGAGCTGGACGCCGCCGCGGGCGCGGAACTGGACACGGACACGGCCGCGGGCGCGGAACTGGACGCCGTCGCGCCCGGCGCGGGGGTCGGGTCGGCGCCCCCGGCCGGGGTCGTTCCGCCGCCGGATTCCCGGCTGGAGCCCGGATTGCGGATGGGGCCCGCGGCTGTGCCACCGCTCGCGTCGGTCCCGTCGCTGGCCGTCCCGCTCGCGTCGGTCTCGTTCCTGGCCGTCCCGCTCGCATCGGTCTCGTTCCTGACCGTCCCGCTCGCTCGGTCTCGTTCCTGACCGTCCCGCTCGCGCCGGGAAGACCCGGACCGGCCCGCGAGCCTGCCGGCTGGCCGCCGGCCGGGCCGGCCGGACCCGGGTCCGCCAGTTCCGCGTATCGCGGGCGGTCTCCCTGCGCCCCCGCGCTCGCCGGGAGACCGGCCGCGGCCACCCCTGCGAACGACGGCTGGCTGGAGCCCGGGGGCGGCTGGATGACCCGGATGGATACCCCCGACAAGGCCAGGAAGGCGATCGCTCCAGCTGACACCACCATGACCGGCACGGTGCTGGCCGCCGGATGAGAGCGGAAGACGGCGCCCGCCCGCCCGGCCGCGGTCCGGATCCGGTCGGCCAGCAGCGCCACGGCCAGCTGGGGCGCGGGCAGCTGCGGGCCGCAACCCCGGCGGGCCGAGATCCGGAGCCGGCGCAGTGCGGCGCGGCGCTGCGCGGCGCTCAGGCCGGGCAGCAGGTAAACGGTGGTGCCACGGCTGTGACACTCGGCCGCGGCGTATAACCCCGGGGCGAGCTCACGCGGATCGCGGTAGCGGATTTTAATCATGGCTCAGCCCATCAGTGCATGTCATGTGCAACACCTAACGACGTGCACGCCCCCCCACTGAGGCGTTCGGCGTTCGGTACTATAGCCCACCGGATTGCGACCTTCAGGCAAAACGACGCGGCTTGCCCGATTCGACGGTAATTCCATGACCGAACGACCCGCGTGACGCACGCTGATCGCCCTATTAGGCTGCCAAGCGTGATCTCCCAGGCCGCGCCCGCTTCCGGGACGAGGACCGGGCGCGCCGGGGCGTTCGGCGGGTTCGCCACGCGCTGGGCGCTGCTGCTGAGCGCCGGGGGCGGCCTGGCGTTGTTCGCCTCGTTCCCGCCGGTGGACGCGTGGCCGCTGGCGGCGGCCGGGCCGGGGATGCTGGCCGTCGCGCTGACCGGGCGGAGCCTGCGCGGGTCGCTCGGCTGCGGCCTGGCCTTCGGCGTGGCCCTGTTCGTGCCGCTGCTGTCCTGGGTGGTCAACGTGGCCTGGTACGGGTGGGTCGCGCTAGCCCTGGCCGAGGCGGTCATCTTCGCCATCTTGTGCCTGGGCCAGCGGCTGCTGCTCGAGCTGCCCTGGTGGCCGGCGGCGGTGGCGGCCTGGTGGGTGGCCGCCGAGGCCCTGCGCGACCGGTGGCCCTTCGCCTTCCCCTGGGGCCGGCTGGCCATGAGCCAGTCCGTGGCGCCGGACGTGCGCTGGGTGGCGATCGGCGGCGCGCCGCTGCTGAGTTTCCTGGTCGCGCTGACCGGCGCGATGGCGGCCCGGGCGGTGCTGGGGGCCTTGGGTGCGGGCGGCTGGCGGTCCCGGGGATCGGCGGGGGCGGCGCTGGCCGCGGTGGTGACGGCCGGGCTGGTCCTGGCGGGCGGTCTGCTGCCGGTCGACCCGGTGGGCGGGGCACCGACCGCCCCGGTGGCCGCGATCCAGGGTAATATCCCGCGAGCCAGGAACCTGCCGCAGCAGCTGAACGACACCGAGGTCACCCAGAACCAGGCGGCGGACACCTTGCGGCTGGCCACGGAGGTCAAGGCGGGCCAGCTGCCCGCGCCGGACCTGGTCGTCTGGCCGGAGAACGCCACCGGCCTGGACCCGCGCGAGTATCCCGGGCTCTACGACACGATCCTGGGGGCGGTCGATGCCGTCGGCCGCCCCATCCTGGTCGGCGAGGTGCTGGACAACCCGAAGCGCAACGTCGGACAGCTGTGGGTGCCCGGCGCCGGCCCGACCTACCCGCTGTACGTCAAGCGCCAGCTCGTCCCGTTCGGCGAGTACATCCCGTTCCGCGGCTTCATCTCCAGCTTCAGCTCGCTGCCCTCGCTGCAGCCGGTGGACTTCACGGCCGGTCATCAGGCCGTCGTCTTCCCCGTCGGAGCCATCAGGCTCGGCGACGTGATCTGCTACGAGGTGGGCTTCGACAACCTGGTGCGGTCGGAGGTCAACGCCGGGGCGAACCTGCTCGCCCTGCAGTCCAACGACGCCGACTTCGAGATCGACGGGCAGCTGGGCGAGACCGAGCAGCAGACGGCGATGGCCCGGATCCGGGCCATCGAGAGCGACCGCGCGGTGGTGTACGCCTCGACCACCGGGGAGAGCTCGATCATCGCGCCCGACGGCGCGCTGCTGGCCCGCAGCGGCGTCTGGCGCCAGGCCATCCTGGACGAGCGGGTGCCGCTGGTCAGCTACCGGACACTCGCGGACCGGGTCGGGGCGTGGCCGGAATACGTGCTCGTGCTGGCCGCCGGGGCGGCCCTCGGCTGGGCCGTCACGCTCCGCTTGCGGCTCCGGCGCTTGCGGCGCCGGCGCCCCGTAAGCAGCACGTAATATGGGCGTTTGCCAACCCCCGACCCTCGAGGAGGGTAAGCGTGCGCGGCAGGCGGGCACGGACGTACGTCAGCATCGCGGCAGCGGCGGTCATCAGCCTGCTCGCCGCGGCCTGCGGCGGGCACGCGCAGACCCCGGCCCAGGCCGCGGCGTCCGCCTCGGCCGCCGCGTCGGCCCACGCGGCGCAGGCGGCGGCGGACCTGAAGATCACGCCGGCTGACGGCAGCCGCGACGCCGATCCCGCGGCGGGCATCACGGTCACCGCGACCCAGGGCAAGGTCACCAACGTCACGGTGTCCTCGCCCGGCGCCGGCGCTGGCGGCGCGGGCGGCCCGTGGCCGGCGCGCTGGCCAGGGGCGGCAAGGCGTGGCACAGCACCTGGTCGCTGGGGGTGTCGCAGAGTTACACGGTGACCGCGACCGGGACCGACGGCAGCGGCCAGAAGATCACCACCACGAGCACGTTCCGCACGCTGGCCCCGGCGCAGACGTTCAGCACCGAGATCTACGAAGGTTCCGGCCAGACCTACGGCGTGGGCATGCCGATCATGCTGATCTTCAGCCAGCCCATCACCAACCGGGCCGCGGTCGAGCGGTCGCTGCAGCTCACCACGTCCAAGCCGGTGATCGGCGCCTGGTACTGGGACAACAGCGAGCACCTGGACTTCCGGCCGCGGGACTACTGGCCGGCCGACACCACGGTCAGCTTCGACGGCCACCTGGACGGGGTGGAAGGCGCGAAGGGCGTATACGGCGCCGCCGACCTGACCCAGTCGTTCGATATCGGTTCTTCGGTCATCGCGGTGGCCAGCACGACCACGCACCACACGCAGATCTACATCAACGGCAAGCTCGCCTACGACTGGCCGATCAGCACCGGCCGGGCCGAGCTGCCCACGCCCGACGGCTCCTACGTGAGCGTCGAGAAGGCCAACCCGGTGCGGATGATCGGCGGCGGCGCCCCCGGCAGCGCCGACTACTACGACGAGCTGGTCAACTATGCGGTCCGGTTCACCTTCAGCGGCGATTACTACCACTCGGCGCCGTGGTCGGTGGTCAACCAGGGCACCACCAACGTCAGCCACGGCTGCGTGAACCTGCCGCCTGAGGACGCGGTGACCTACTACAACCTGAGCATCCCCGGTAACCCCATCACCGTCACGGCCAGCACCGCGGCCGGCAAGTGGGATGACGGCTGGACCGAGTGGTTCCTGACCTGGCCGCAGTACCTGAAGGGCAGCGCGCTGGGCATGGCCGTGCAGGCCGGGACTTCGGGCAGCACGTTCGTCGATCCCGCCACGCTGCCCGCGGACACCGCCACCGCTCCCCTGGGCACGTCGGCGGCCGGCAACTACTACGCGGGCACCGCGAACATCAGCTGAGCAGGCGCAGGCGCAGGCCGGCCCGGCCGGTATGCGGCCGGGCCGGCCTGGCTGGTTCAGAAGTCCTGGTCGAAGGACACGTCGCCGGTGACGCCGACCTGGTAGGCCGAGACACGGCGTTCGAAGAAGTTGGACAGCTCCTGGACGTCTTGCAGGTCCATGAAGGCCAGCGGGTTGGCCGACCCGTACCGGGGCTCGAGGCCGAGCTGGGCCAGCCGCCGGTCAGCGACGTGCTCCAGGTAGGCGCGCATGTCGGCCAGGCTGAGCCCGGCCACGCCCTGGCCGAGCAGGTCCGCGGCGAACCGTACCTCGCACTCCACGGCCTCGGCCAGCATGTCGCGGATCTGCCCGGTCAGCTGCTCGTCGAACAGGCCCGGCTCCTCACGGCGGGCGGTGTCGACGACGTCGAAGGCGAAGGCCATGTGCATCGATTCGTCGCGGAACACCCAGTTGGTGCCCGAGGCCAGCCCGTTGAGCAGGCCGCGGGAGCGCAGGAAGTACACGTAGGCGAACGCGCCGTAGAAGAACAGCCCCTCGATGCAGGCGGCGAAGCAGATCACGTTGAGCAGGAACGACCGCCGCTCGGCGGCGGTGCCCAGCTCGCGCAGCTCGTAGATCGAGTCGATCCACTTGAAGCAGAACTGCGCCTTGTCGGCGATGGACGGGATGTTCTGCACGGCGGCGAAGGCCTGGGCCCGTTCGGTCTCGTCCGGGACGTAGGTGTCGAGCAGGGTGAGGTAGAACTGCACGTGGACGGCTTCCTCGAACAGCTGCCGGGATAGGTACAGCCGGGCTTCGGGGGAGTTGACGTGCTGGTAGAGGTTCAGGACCAGGTTGTTGGAGACGATGGTGTCGCCGGTGGCGAAGAACGCGACCAGGCGGGAGACCAGGTGCCGTTCGGCTGGCGACAGCCGGTTCAGGTCGGCCAGGTCGGAGTGCAGGTCGACTTCCTCGACCGTCCAGGTGTTCTTGATGGCGTCGCGGAAGCGGTCATAGAAGTGCGGGTAGCGCATGGGCCGCAGGGTCAGGTTCATGCCGGGGTCCAGCAGCAGCTGCGGCCGGGCCGCGTCCTGTCCGGGGCCGGTGGCGGCGGGCGTGGTGGCGGTCACTGGCATGCCTCGCAGGTCTCGGGGTTCTCCAGGGAGCAGGCCACGGCGGCCGCCTCGGCGGCGGCCGCTTCTTCGGCGGCTGCTTCTTCGGCGGCGGCGGTGTCTGGGGTGGTGACGGGCACGGTGGCCTGGGTGATCCGGGTAGCCGGGCGGGATCGCAGGTAGTAGGTGGTCTTCAGGCCGGATTTCCAGGCGTGCAGGTACATCGAGGAGAGCCTGCCGATGGTCGGCGAGGCCAGGAACAGGTTCAGCGACTGGCTCTGGTCGATGAACGGGGCCCGGGCCGCGGCCAGGTCGATCAGGGCCCGCTGCGGCAGTTCCCAGGCCGTGCGGAACAGCAGCCGGGTCTGGTCAGGCAGATCGCTGATGCCCTGCACCGAGCCGTCGGCTCGCTTGATCTGCTCCCGGACCGCCGGGGTCCACCGTCCGTGGGCCTTCAGCTCAGCGACCAGGGCGTTGTTGATCTGGAGGAACTCACCCGACATGGTCTCGCGCTTGAACAGGTTCGAGACCTGGGGCTCGATGCACTCATAGCACCCGGCGATCGAGGCGATGGTGGCGGTCGGGGCGACGGCGATCAGCAGGGAGTTGCGCAACCCGGTCGTCCTGATCCGCGTGCGCAGCGCCGTCCAGCGGGCGGCCTGCGTGCCGGTCACGTCCCACAGGTCGTGCTGCAGCACGCCCGGCGGCGGCGCGGGTCTGCGGGTAGGCCGGGTGCGGGCCGTGCTTCTCGGCCAGGTCCGCGGATGCCTCCAGGGCGGTGAGGTAGATTTCCTCGGCGATCCGCGCGGACAGCTCGCGTGCCTCGGGTGAGTCGAACGGCAGCCGCAGCGCGAAGAGCACGTCCTGCAGGCCCATCACGCCCAGGCCGATGGGCCGCCAGCGCGGGTTGGCGGCGGCGGCCTGGGCGCTGGGGTAGAAGGTCAGGTCGATGACCCGGTCCAGGAACGGCACCGCGGTGCGGACCGTCTCGCGCAGCTTGTCCCAGTCGACCTGCGGGCGGCCGTCCGGGCCGGGGGCCAGGTGCCGGGCCAGGTTGACCGAGCCGAGGTTGCAGACGGCGGTCTCGTCGTCGGTGCTCACCTCGGTGATCTCGGTGCACAGGTTGGACAGGTGCACCACGTTCCCGTCCTGCGCAGTCTGGTTGCACTTGGCGTTGGCGGCGTCCTTGAAGGTCATCCACCCGTTGCCGGTCTGCGCCAGGGTCCGCATCATCTTGCCGTACAGGTCCCGGGCCTTGACCTGCCGGACGTACCGGCCGGCCGCCTCGGCCGCGCGGTAGGCGGCGTCGAACGCCTCGCCCCACAGGTCGGGCAGCTCGGGCACCTGGTCCGGGTCGATCAGCGACCACAGCTCGTCCGCTTCGACCCGGCGCATGAACTCATCGGGGATCCAGTTGGCCAGGTTCAGGTTGTGCGTGCGCCGGGCGTCCTCGCCGGTGTTGTCCCGCAGCTCCAGGAACTCTTCGATGTCGGGGTGCCAGGGCTCCAGGTAGACGCACGCGGCGCCCTTGCGGCGGCCGCCCTGGTTCACCGCCGCGACCGAGGCGTCCAGCGTCCGCAGGAACGGCACGATGCCGTTGGAGGCGCCGTTGGTGCCCCGGATCAAGGTGCCCCGGGAGCGGACCCGTGACCAGGAGATGCCGATCCCGCCGGAGAACTTGCTCAGCTGCGCCACCTGCCCGTACCGGGCGTAGATGGAGCCCAGGTCATCACGCGGGGAATCGACCAGGAAGCACGAGGACAGCTGCGGGTGCGCGGTGCCGGAGTTGAACAGGGTCGGGGAGCTGGGCAGGTAGGCCAGCGAGGACATCAGCCGGTAGAACCCGATGGCCTCGGCCGGCGTCCGCGACAGCCCGCAGGCCACCCGCATCAGGAAGTACTGCGGCGTCTCGATCACCAGCCGGGCCGACGGATGACGCAGCAGGTACCGGTCGTAGACGGTCCTGATCCCGAAGTACTCAAATTCCAGGTCACCGTCCGGGTCGATGGCGTCATCCAGCTTCCGGGCGTGGTCCTTGACGAACACCGCGGCCAAGTCGCCGATCAGCCCCTCGGCATGCCCCAGGCTGACCGACTGGCTGAACGACGCGATGCCCTGCCCGCGCACTTCCTTGCCGATATACCCGGCCAGCAGCCGGGCCGCCAGCCGGGAGTACTGCGGCTCCTCGCCGGTCATCTCCGCCGCGGTCTGGATCGACAGCCGGTCAAGCTCGGCGGTGCTCGCCCCGTCATACAGGCCGCTGATCGTCTTGGTCGCGACCCGCATCGGGTCGACCTCGTCCAGCCCGCCCGCGCACCGTTCCACCGCGCGCACGATCTTGTTCACATCCACTTGCTCGGCATCGCCGTTCCGCTTCCGCACCTGCATGCGGACCGGCGCGGCCGGCTTCGCGGCCGTGGGATCGGTCACCGTCATGGCTCTCTCCTCGCGAGCTCGTTCCCGATGACCCCGGGTGCACGCGAGCAGGCGACGAGACCGGCGCCCCGCCTGCCAGAGGCAGGCCGCCGTGCCCGTCGGCCGTCCCGCGCGGCCGGAGCCGCCGTGCGCCTCTCGCGCACGGCGCGCTGGCAGGTCTTCGGACTCGCGGGCACAGCGCCCCTTAGGCGCCTCCTACTGGCCGTCGCTTCCCAGGCTCGGGGCCCAGTGCTGTTCCCGCCGCGCGTCATCGCGCGGCCCGGACGGCTGTCGTTCCCGCTCACCGCTGCGGGGCAGTCCCGGAATCTCACCGGGTTCCCTCTTACCTCCGCGAACCTGGACGGCCCGCAGAACCAGCTGCAGGCACCACCATATGTGGGAGGCGCGGCCAAACCAAGCACCACATGTCGTGCCGGCGTGTCGTCGCGCGTCCCGTGCCGCCGCCGGACTTGATCATCGCCGATGCGGGCTGGAACGGCGGCTGGCGACTGGTGGGCATGGGGCACGGCACGCGTCCGGGACAGCGCAGGGTGCTGAGGTGAGCCCGAGCAGCTCAGCGGGTGGCCGGTGGCGATCGCGCCGCCGTTGACGTTGACGAATCCGGGATCGCACTTGAGCTGGCCGGTGACCGCACAGCGAAGCGGCCCCAGGGTGACCTGGGGCCGCTTCGTCATGGGTGCGGACTGCTGATCGGGCAGGCCCGTCCGGCGCGGTGGCTACATGCCGGTGCCGTTCTGATGGTGCCGGTGACGGCGAGGCGGCGCGCCGAACCAGGGCAGCCCGGTTCCGGCCGAAACGGACGGTGATGCGGTCGGCGTGGGGGTGCCGCCGGCCGGGGCCGGGAGAGTCGCCTTCTGCTGGGTCAGCTTGTAGCTGATCGCGGTGGCCACGCCGTCTCCGTTCACGGTGGCGCTGACCGGGTCGGCCAGGCCGAACTTAGCGCAGTCCAGCACGCCCAGCGATGCGGCCAGCCTGGCCCCCAGGAACGTCCCCAGGTTGTCGCCGGTCGCCGGGACCGGGGAGGCGAAGTTCAGATCCTTGGTCATGTCCAGCTGGTTGCGGGCCGGCGCGATGTTGACCAGGTTCTGGCAGTAGTCCGCCGCGACCGTGGCGGCGTTCACGTTGCCGGACAGCAGCGGCTGGTCGACCAGCGAACGGTAGACGTTGGTCTTCGCGATGCTGTAGGCGCTGTTGACGAGGGTCATCTCGTCGTTGGGCGGAACCACCGCGATGGTCCCGGTCTGGTTGACGCGGGCGCTCAGCTCGTTGAGGGCCTGCGAGCCGGTAGCACCGGCCGCGTCGGTCGTGTTGTTCGCGGTGAACGCGGTGCACCCGTTGGCCGGGTCGACGAAGTCGGACAGCAGCCGGTCGTCGCTCCCGTTGGCGATAGCGGTGGCGCCGGTCAGTGAATTCGCGTTGGCCGGGGTGTCTTGCGCGGTCTGGCCGTTCCCGTTGATCAGGTACGTGGAGACCACATTGTCGCTCTGGTCCTGGTCGACCAGGGCGAAGTTACGTACCGTCTCGCACGCCTGGCCGTCTGTGGCGGTACCCAGGGCCGGGACCTTCAGCTGGCCCGACGCGATCGCCGCGTCGGCCGCGCGGTAGAAGCTGACCGCGTTGCAGGCGGAGACCTGTCCGATCACCGACTGGCCGAGGGCGTCGACGCAGTTGCCCTGCCGCGCGCCGCGGCCTTCCAGCACCAGGTTGTTGCCGTTGGACCCGACGTCGATGATCACCGCGGACCCGCGGGGGATCGTGGGCGCGACCGGCGCCACGGCCGGGGTGGTCCCGGCGGTGACGACCAGCGGGTCATAGACCTCCACCAGCCCGCTCGGCTCGAGGATCGTGGCCTCGACGAAGGCGCCCTCGCTGGCGGCATTGGCCATGCTGCAGCCGTCACCGAGCTGGTACGGCGTGGCCAGGCCCTTGGCGCTCAGGGGATTGTTCGGCACGGTAAGCGTGCAGTTCATCGACGTGGCCGCTTCGGCCGCGGTCTGGTTCAGGCTGATCGCCGCGCCGGTGCCATCGACCGGGTTGGTGGCCAGGTCACCGAGCGGGAAGAAAGCGGTCGGCCCGTTGGCGAAGGTCGCCGCCGGCGGAACGACCGCGGCCGCGACGGCCGGGCTGGCGCTCCCACTGGCACTCCCACTGGCGCTCGCGCTGGCCGAGGGGCAGGGGGTGGCTGACGCCGAGGCACTGGCGACGGCCGCGGTGCTGCCGGAGGGCGCGGGGCTCCCCGACGGCGCGGGGCTGCCCGAGGGGCTCGCCGATGGTGAGGCGCAAGCCCCCGTCGCCGACTGATTGATCGTCGTGACCGGCCCGCCGGAGACCGCGAGGATGATTCCGAGAGTCAGTCCCAACGCCATAGGTATGGCGAGGGGGACCGCGATGCGCGCCGCACGACTGTTCCTACCGCGACGGCGCCATGCGGACCGATGCCCGCTGAGCATTCAATCCACCTCCATGGATGTCCGCTGTGACGCTCCCGAGGCATCACCGTAGACCCACGGCGAAGGCGCAAACAGGAAATTGGGAAGATTTGCTTTTTGTCTGTTTCAAAGCCGAATCGGCGGCGAAACCCTTGGTAATTCATTGCCAAGTTATTACGCCGCAGGTGACGCGCGCCGGGCGGATCGAGATCGCGCCGTGATAGCGCGGCCGGCCGTGGGCGTGGTGTTGCGGCGCAGCCTGGTGATACGGAACGTAATTCTTACGGCTCACTGAGTGAGCAGCAGATCTTTCGGTAGAGTTACGACCTCGGCCGGTGCGTACCAGGCCGGGCAGGTCATGGCCCCGGTTGAGGGTGAGGTGATGTCCGGGGCGGGCAACGAGGCGTCGGCCGGGATAACCCGGCGTCATGCGGCGCTCCGGAAATTGCCCGGCCGCGGTCGGCTGATTGGCGTATCAGAATTGCTTGGGACGGCATTTATTCATTGCCGGTCACGCCGGGCCGGTGCAATAAGACGCCATTGTGGCGACCGCCCGCCGGGGCCCGGCGGGCATTTCCTGGATGGCCGCCGATTTGGCCGGGACGGGCCGGGCGCTCGGAAGATTCCGGCCCCGGCCCGGCCGGGCAGTGGGCGGCCGCACGGTGGCTCCGGCAGGACGGTGGCCTGGCTCTGCGGTTATCCTCGGGTACAGCCCGGCCCGCCTGCCGCGGACCGGGATGCGCCCCAGCCAAGGCGACGCTCAGCGGCATATTCACTCGATTTCGCATAACAACATGGACTCACTTCAGATGAGTTGCCCTTCGCTAGCCGGGATACATGCCGGGCGGCAACCTTCCGAGGTGTACGCGCGTCTGTAAGGTGGAAGACCTGTTGTTACCTGCTCTTGCTCTTGGCTCGCCCGTAAGTATGCGTTTCTACGATTGTCCAGTTGTGAATCAGGTGGAGGGACGGCGTCGTGTCGCGATCCGGAAGGTTCCGCAAACAGCAGTCATTGCTGGAGGGCGAGGCCACCACAGGCAAGCCGGACCGGTCGCGACGGAAGCGGCGTGGTGCGGCGCTGACCGCCAGCGGCGCGGTGCTGGTGCTGGCGGCGGGCGTGGGGGTGGTCGCCTTCGGGTCGCTGGGCAGCAACGCTTCGGCGTCGGGCGCCCAGCCGGCGGCCGACGCCCGGCAGGTCCAGCCGGCCGACGCCGATCCAGGTCCTGTCGGTCACCCCGGCCAGCGACGCGAAGAACGTCAACGGGGCGGCCCCGATCAAGGTCCAGTTCTCCGCTCCGCTCGCCGCCAACACCCCGATGCCGACCCTCTCGCCGCAGATCGCGGGCAGCTGGCAGGTCGAGGGCGACACGGCCGTCTTCACCCCGGTGGCGGGGTACACGGAGAACACCCGCGTCACGGTCAACATCCCGGGCGGCTCAGGCGGGATGATCTCGCTTGACGGAGCCAGCGCAGGCGCCGGCGGCCTGCTGGCCTCCGGGGCGACGGAGAGCTTCACCACCGGCTCATACAGCACCTTGCGCCTGCAGCAACTGCTCAGCCAGCTCGGCTACCTGCCGCTGACCTGGACGCCCACGTCCGAAACGGCGATCAGCCCGGACGATGCCAACGCCCAGCTTTCCGCCGCCTACCAGGCACCCGCGGGGACGTTCAGCTGGCACAGCGGCTACCCGTCGACCCTGACCGACCAGTGGGAAGCCGGCTCGGCCAACATCCTCAACGTCGGCGCGGTCCGGGCCTTCGAGTCGGTGACCGGGCTGACGATGGACGGGGTGGCCGGCCACACGGTGTGGTCCGACCTGCTCACCGCGGTGGCGAAGGGCAAGGACAACCCCAACGGCTACACTTACGCGCTGGCCAGCCAGAACTCCCCGGAGTCGCTGACCGTCTGGCACGACGGGCACGTCGTGCTCAAGACCCCGGCCAACACCGGCATCGCCGCCTCCCCCACCGTCGACGGCACGTTCCCGGTCTACCTGAAGTACTACTTCAGCTACATGAAGGGGACCAACCCGGACGGCTCCCAGTATGACGACCCGGTGTACTACGCGAACTACTTCAACGGCGGCGACGCGGTGCACCAGTTCGACCGGTACAGCTACGGGTGGTACCAGAGCCTGGGCTGCGTCGAGCTGCCCTTTGACGCGGCCAAGACCGCGTATTCCTACCTGTCCTACGGCAGCCTGGTCACGGTCACCGGCCCAGTGGCCTGAAACGCGGTGAAGGGGCGGTCCCGGGATCCCGGAACCGCCCCTTCTGGTGTGTCGTGACCGTGTTACAGCGGGTGGACTTCCTCCGCCTGCGGGCCCTTGGGACCGCGCCCCGCGGTGTACTCGACCCGCTGGTTCTCCTGGAGGGCGCGGAATCCGTCCATCTTGATGGTGGAGTGGTGGACGAAGACGTCGGCCGAGCCGTCGTCGGGGGCGATGAAGCCATAGCCCTTGTCCGAGTTAAACCACTTCACAGTGCCCTGAGGCATGTACTTCTCCTACTGTGACGATTTCGGGAGCGCACGGTCGTGTGTCCCGGGTTGTTGTAGCCACTGCCCACGGGGGCGGCCCATTAACGGGCCGGGCGTTCGGAAATCCAGGACGCCGGCGGCCAGAACTTCGCAGGCGTTGACACGTTCACGAACTTCGTACAACCGGGTTTATTTAACCACTCTCAGCTACCGCTGTCGTCCCAACCGGCCGAAATGCGTGTCGCCGGGGCCAGCATCACCTGCGCGTCAGCCGGCGGGCACGAGCGGCGAGTCCGCCCGGCGGCCCAGCGCCTGCATCCGGGCCGCGAAGCGGGATCCGGGGATCGCGGCGGCGATGCGCTCGGCTTCAGCGGCCGTGTCCACGTCGGCCAGCTCGGGCAGCCGGAGGACCCGCAGCCCGGCGGCGTGCAGCCGGGCCAGCTGGAGCGCCCCGGTGTCCGGACGCGACATCGGCACGCCGAGGACGAGGGCCGGGTCTATGTCGCGCAGGCCGAGCAGCCAGAAACCGCCGTCCTCGGCCATCCCGAACGTGGCATCCGCGGTGCCCGATACGAGCGGCCCGGCCGCCGCCGCCAGCAGGGCGGGCGTCACCTGAGGGGTGTCCATCCCGATCAGGACCAGCGGAGCGGGGCAGGTCGCCCGCGCGTCGGCCAGGGCCCAGGCGATGCGCTCATCGAGGCCGCCGCCGCGCTGGCCGATCACGTCGAAGCCGGGCGGCAGCCACGGCCCGGGCGAGCCGGCCAGGGCCAGGACCCGGCGGCCCACGCCGGCTGACGCCACCGCGGCCAGGGTATCGGCCAGGGCCGCCTCGGCCAGCTCGGCCGCTTCCGCCGGGGTGTAGGGCGGGGTAAGGCGGGTCTTGACCCGGCCCGGGAGCGGCTCCTTGGCGATCACCATGACCTGGGCCGCCAGCGCGCTACCCGGCATCGGGCCACCGTCCCGTCTCGGCCCGCAGCCCCGTCTCGGGCCACGGTCCCGTTCCGGGCCACAGTCCCGTCCCGGGCCACGGCCCCGTCCCGGGCCACGGTCCCGTCCCGGGCCGCAGGCCGGTCTCCGGCCAGGATCCCGGGATCGCCGCGTCCGCTCCCGGCGTGCCCCCGGAGCCCGGGAGGGGCAGTCCGTACGCCCTGGGCCGGGTGCCCGGCCCGGGCCGTACGGCCGGTCCCAGGGCGCCGGCCCGCCGGTGCTTGCCGGTGTAATCCGGGCCGACGCTGCGCGGGGCGCTCATGACGCGGGCGTCGCGACGGAGGCGAGCACACGGCGCATGTCGCGCACGGTGCGCACGGTGCCGCCGAGGGTCCCGGTGACCTTGGACTTCCCGGTCCGCGGGTAATACGGCACGTCGGTCTCGGCGATCCGCCAGCCGGCCTGCGCGGCGCGGATCACCATTTCCAGCGGGTAGCCGAACCGGCGATCCGACATGGGCAGCGCGAGCAGCGCCTCCCGCCGGGCGGCCCGCATCGGGCCGAGATCGGTCACCGGGACGCCGATCCGGCGGCGCAGCTCGGCGGCCAGGACCCGGTTACCGATCCTGGCGTGCCAGGGCCAGGCGCCCTTGCCCCGGACCGAGCGCCGTCCCAGCATGAGGTCGGCCTGGCCGGACAGCACCGGGCCGGTCACGGCGGGCAGGTCGCCCGGATCGAATGAGGCGTCGGCGTCCATGACGCAGACGATGTCACTGCTCGCCTCGAGCAGGCCGGCGTGACAGGCGGCACCGAAGCCACGCTGCGGGACGTGCACGACCCGGGCTCCGAAGCTCGCGGCGATCGCGGCGGAGTCATCGGTAGAGCCGTTGTCCGCCACGACCGGCCGGTAGCCGAGCGGCATCCGGGACAACACCCAGGGCAGTGCGCCCGCCTCGTTGAGGCAGGGCAGGACCACGTCGATTTCCATGGCGCCTGACAGTACTGGCGCGGCAGGACGGCCCGGGCCGGAAAATGGCCCGTCCGGCCTTACGAAGGTGTGACGGCATCGCGCGACGGGCGGGATGGCGGCTGCCGCGTGCTTTGCTGCATGTATGCGCGTTCTCGTGACCGGCGCGGCCGGGTTTATCGGATCTCATATCGCGGCAGGGCTGGCGGAGGCGGGCCATGACGTCCGCGGCCTGGACTCCCTCTCGCCCGCCGTGCACGGCGGGCGGCCCGGCCAGGTCCCGGGCGACCTGGTCGTCGGGGACATCAGGGATTCCGAGGCGGTCGACCAGGCGCTGGCCGGGGTCGATGCGGTCTGCCACCAGGCGGCCATGGTCGGGCTCGGCGTGGACCTGTCCGACCTGCCCGTGTACGCGGACGTCAACGTCACGGGCACCGCGGTGCTGCTGGAGGCCATGGGGCGCCACGGCATACCGCGGCTGGTGATCGCCTCCTCGATGGTCGTATACGGCGAGGGAGCCTATGACTGCGCGGCGCACGGCCGGGTCCGGCCGGCCCCACGGCATCCCGCCGACCTGGCCGCGGGTCTTTTCGAGCCGCGCTGCCCGGCCTGCGCCCAGCCGCTGAGCACGGCCACGGTCACCGAGGACGCGCCGCTCGACCCGCGTAACGCCTACGCCGCGAGCAAGGTCGCGCAGGAGCACCTGGCCGCGAGCTGGGCCCGGCTGACCGGCGGGGCCGCGGTCGGGCTCCGCTACCACAACGTGTACGGGCCCCGGATGCCCCGGGACACGCCGTACTCCGGGGTGGCCGCGATCTTCCGCTCCCGGCTGGAGCGCGGGGAACCGCCGCGGGTGTTCGAGGACGGCGGCCAGCGGCGTGACTTCGTGCACGTCCGCGACGTGGCCCGGGCCAACCTGCTGGCCCTGCAGGCGGTCAGCGGGGCGGTCGACGGCACAGATCCCGCGGGCGCCGACGCCGGGGGGCTGCGCTGCTACAACGTCGCGAGCGGCGAGCCGCACACCGTGGGCGAGATGGCAGCGGCGCTGGCCGCGGCCTTCGACGGCGGGCACGGGCCGGTGGTCACCGGCGAGTACCGTCTCGGCGACGTCCGGCACGTCGTGGCCTCCCCCGCGGCCGCAGCCGCGGACCTGGGCTTCCGGGCCCGGACCGAGTTCGCCGAGGGCATGGCTGAATTCGCCCACGCGCCACTGCGCGAGGCGGCCTCGCTCGCGGCCGCCCGCGCGTGACGCTCCGGTCCGGGTTACCGGCCCGTCACGACTTGTCTGGCGGCCCCGCGGGGTCCGGCGGCTGAGCCGGCTCGGGCAGCTGAACTGGCCCGGGCGGCTGAACTGGCCCGGGCGGCTGAACTGGCCCGGGCGGGCCCGCGGGCGGTAGCTCCGCATCCACCAGCAGCGTGGACCCGGCCGGCCGGGTGATCGTGTCCTCGGTCTGCTCCCGGAGCCGCTCGAGCGACTCGCTGTCGCCGAGCGGGACAGTGGCTTCCAGGTGCGTGCTAGCCTGCACTTCGGGCAGATCGAGGACCGCGTCGACCAGCTCCGCCCGCCGGCCCGGGGCAACGTGCCCGGACGCCGCGTGCAGCGAGGTACGGGCGGTTCCCTCGGCGCCCTGCGCCGTGGTGACCTCGGCCGCGGCCACCGTCTGGTCGCCGTCCTTGATCTCGATGTGCCGGCTGCAGTCCGATTCAGTCATGGCGTGTCTCCCGCAAGATGGCTGTTCTCGACCGACCCGGCGCACCAGGCCCGCCAACCTCGCCGCGGTCCTCGCTGATCGGCCTGGCGCGCGCAGCCACGCCGCTGCCTGAGGTCCCGATATTGGCTTGCCCTCGCCCGGGCGGGCGAAACGGGCGGGCGGAGCGGGTTGCCGCGGAGTCGTTCGGTATACCGGGACTGGACAGCCGGGTCGCGGGTCAGTTCGCGCTGATGGCCCGGTGCTGGCCGGAACTGTGCTGGCCGGAACTGTGCTGGCGGAGCCGGCCGGGCGGCCGGGCGCGGTCCCGGGGCCGGTGCGGGTCGCCGCGGGCGCTCCCGGGCGGGCCAGCGGCAGCCTGATCAGGAACTGGCAGCCGGGGCCTGCGTTGCGCACGGCGATCTGGCCGGAGTGCGCCTCGACGATGCCGCGCGCGATCGACAGGCCGAGCCCGGCACCTTCGGTGGGTCCCGGCGTGCGGGCCGACTCGCCGCGGAACGCCACGTCGAAGACGCGCGGCAGGTCGGCCTGCGGGATCCCGCCGCAGGCATCCGCCACGCTCACGCACGCCATCCCGCTCTGCACCTCGGCCAGCACGTCGACGACGCCGTCCGACGGCGTGTGCCGGATCGCGTTGGTCACCAGGTTGCGCAGCGCCCGGCCCATCTCGGCGGTGTCGATGAACACGGGCATGCCGCGGACGGCGGCGCCGGTGAGCCGGACGCCCTTGGCCCGGGCCACCGGCTCGGCGCTGGCCACGACCTCGGCGACCACGTCCTCCAGCCCGACCATGCGCCGGGACAGGCGCAGCGCGCCGGCGTGGATCCGGGACAGCTCGAACAGGTCGTCGATCATCAGGGTCAGCCGGTCCACCTCGCGGCGGATCTGCGTGTGGTACTGGGAGACCTCGCGCGGGTCGATCACGACCTGGTCCTCGAGGGCCTCGGCCATGGCCCGCAGGCCGGCCAGCGGGGTGCGCAGGTCATGGCTGACCCAGGCGACGAGCTCGCGCCGGCTGGCCTCCAGGGCCCGCTCCCGGGACCGCGCCTGGGCCAGGCGGTCGTAGGCGGCGGTGAGGGCTCCGGACAGGTCGGTCAGCTCGGCGGGCAAGGTCCGCTCAGGCGCGATGTAGACGCCGCTGTCGCCGGCGCCCTGGACCGCGGCGGAGATCGACTGGCTGGCCTTGATCAGCTGCCGGCCCACGACCAGGGCCACGATCAGCGCGGCCAGGCCCGCGATCGCCATCAGGTCCAGGACGACGTCCTGGTTGACCCCGCTCAGCATCCGGTAGGCGATGACGGCCACCCCGGCCATCGAGGTGAGCACCGAGACCAGCACCACCACGGTGATCATCACCCGGACCGAACGCCCGGCCAGCAGCCGCAGCGCGACGATCCCGATCACGCTGATGACCAGCGCGGAGACCAGCGTCCACAGCGAGATGAACGCGAGGTCCGACGTGGCGATGTCGGCCGGCAGGCTGTCCGCCAGGGCTCTCACGCCGTCTCCGGCTCATACCGGTACCCGACACCCCAGACGGTGACGATGCGCCGCGGCAGGGTGGGGTCGGGCTCGAGCTTCTCGCGCAGCCGCCTGACGTGCACGGTAACCGTGGAGGTGTCCCCGAACGACCAGCTCCATACCTCGGCCAGCAGCTGCTCCCGGGTGAAGGCCTTGCGCGGGTTGCGCATCAGGAAGACCAGCAGGTCATATTCCCGCGAGGTCAGCTGGATCAGGTTGCCGTCGGCCCGGACCTCGTGCGCGGACAGGTCCACGACGAGGTTGCCGTCGGTCATCGCGCCCAGGTCGGCCTTCTCCGGCAGACCGGCCCCGCGGGAGCGGCGCAGCACCGAGCGCACCCGCAGCGCCAGCTCACGCGGGCTGAACGGCTTGGTCACGTAGTCGTCCGCGCCGGTCTCGAAGCCGATCAGGCGGTCGGTCTCGTCGCCCAGCGCAGTCAGCATCACGACCGGGATCGGCCAGCGGGCACGCAGCCTGCGGCACACCTCCAGGCCGTCCATGCCCGGCAGCATGAGGTCGAGGACGACCAGGTCGGGCGGCTGCTCGGCGATACGCTGCAGCGCCTCGCGCCCGTCGTGCACCTTTTCGACCGCATGGCCGTCGCGGATGAGGTACCGGCCGACGACGTCCGCGACGGTCGGATCGTCGTCCACCACGAGGATCCGGCCGGGCGGATCGGGGTTCCTTACCAAGGCTGCCCGCCTTTGCGTCCCGCGCGACTGATCACTCCTACAAGTTAAGGCGTAAACAGCCAGTGAAGCCAGCAAACAGGCCAAAAGCGGGCCGCCACGTCATCAGTACGTAAGCACAGTGACGATTCGCTAAGCGGCGCCCCGATCAGTCCGCGCCGGCCACCCGGCCGGCTGACACTGATGGATGTTCGGCCAGGCGGCCAACGATCGAGTAACCACGAAGGAGTCGGCGTGATCGGGGAGCTTTACGAGCACGCGCTGGCCGGCCGGATGCGGCCGGAGGTCGAGCGCGCCGACGGCAGCCGCAGGCCGCTGCCGGTGGACGGCTGGCTGCAGGAGAGCCCGGGCGACAGGTCGCTGCTGGATCGGTGCGAGGGCCCGACCCTCGACATCGGCTCGGGGCCGGGCCGGCTGACCGTGGCCCTGGCCGAGCGCGGCATCCCGACCCTGGGCATCGACATCACGCCCTACGCCGTGGACCTGGCCCGCTCGTCCGGTGCCCTGGTCATGCTGCGGGACGTGTTCGGCCGCGTCCCGGGCACCGGCCGGTGGATGACGGTGCTGCTGGCCGACGGGAACATCGGGATCGGCGGCGATCCGGCCGCGCTGCTGCGCCGGGCCGGGGAGCTGCTCGCGCCGGAGGGCCGCGCCCTGGTCGAGCTTGAGCCGCCCGGGTCGCCGCTGCGCCAGGAGCAGGTCCGGCTCTGCTACGCGGGCCTGGCCAGCGCGTGGTTCCCATGGGCGTTCGTCGGCACGGATCAGATCCACGACGTGGCCCGCGACGCCGGGCTGGGCGAAGCCGAGATCTGGACGGTGGACGGACGCTGGTTCGCGGCCATCACGTCGGGCCAGGCTTCGCCCGGACGGGCCGTGATGTCCGTCGTTACCGAATGCTTACAGTCCGCCCCGCAGCGGACCCCGCGGGCCGGCCAGCTGGCACCCTACGCTGCATGAGCGAAAAGCTGCGCGTGGCCGCGATCGGGCTGCTGCTGGTCGTGCTGGCCGGCCTGGTGCTGCTGGTGGTGCGTCCGAGCCTGAACCCGGCGCACGTTCGGCCGCTACCGCTCATCGCCCTGGCATGGATCGCCTTCCTGGCCGCCGCCGCGGCGCTGCGGAAGGTCCCGCGGCGGGCCGCGGTAGGGCTCATCCTGCTCGGCGGCATCGCCGTCCAGGCGGCCGCGGTGTCCGCGCCGCCGCGGCTCAGTGACGACTTGTACCGCTACATCTGGGACGGCCAGGTCCAGGCGGCCGGCATCGACCCGTACGAGTACGTGCCCGCCGCGCAGCAGCTGGCCGGGCTGCGGGATGAGTTCCTGTGGCATCCCAGCGCCGATCACTGCCTGTCCCAGGCCTACGTGAGCAGTCACCAGGCCGCGGACCTCACGGCTGGCTGCACGCTCATCAACCGGCCGGCGGTGCCGACCATCTACCCGCCCGTGGCCGAGGCGTACTTCCTCGGCGTGCACTACCTGCCGTCGGCCGATGACTCGACCACGCCCATCCAGGCCGCCACCGCCGGGGTCGCGCTGCTGACCACCGTGCTGCTGCTGTTCGGCCTGAGCCGGCTCCGCCGGGACGTCCGGATGGCCGCGCTGTGGGCCTGGTGCCCGACCGTGGCCGTGGAGGCCGGCAACAGCGCCCACGTGGACATCGTCGCGGTGGGCATCGCCGCGGCGGCGCTGCTGGTGCTGGCGGCCGCCCGCGGGCGGACGGGGCGGACCGTCCTGGGCGGGATCCTGCTCGGCCTGGCCATCGCGACCAAGGTGACGCCGGCGCTGGTCCTCCCCGCGGTCCTGCGGCGGCGCGGGGCGACGGTGGCGCTCGCCGCGGGCAGCGCGTTCGCGGCCGTCTACCTCCCGCACGTCCTGGCGGTGGGCGGGAAGGTGATCGGGTTCCTGCCCGGCTACCTGCAGCAGGAGGGGTACGACAACGGGACGAGGTTCGGCATCATCGGGCTGTTCGCCGGCGGGAAGCTGGCCCTCGCCCTGGCGGTGCTCATCCTGGCCGCCGTCGCGTTCGCCGTGCTCCGGTTCACCGACCCCGACCGGCCCTGGCAGGGCGCGCTGGTCATGACCGCGGCCGCGCTGGCCGTCACCACGCCGCGGTACGAGTGGTATGCGCTGCTCCTGGTGATGCTGGTCGCGCTCGACGGGCGGCCGGAGTGGCTGGCGTTCGCCGCGGGCGCGTACTACGCCGCCGAGCCGAGCCTGGGCCGGTACACGCTCCCGGACCGGGTGCACAATGCGGTCGCCTACGGCGTGCCGGTGCTGGTCGTCGCCGTGGGCTGGCTCGTCCGGCGTGAGCTCGCCCGGCGCGCTGGCACCGTCACCGCCTCCGTCGACCTGGTCCCGGCCGACGCGGTCCCGGCCGACGCGGTCGCGGCCGACGCGGAGCGGCCGATGGCGGCGGGCCCGGATGCGGAACCCTTGCCGCGGCGGCTGGCGCCTGCCAATCGGGGAGCCAGGGTCTGAGCGCCGCCGGGCCGGGACGGGCGCTTCCTTACCGGTTGGTTACCCGCGAGCCAAACACCAAACGAACAGGGCCCTCGGGGCCGTGAATGAGGATATGAGCTACGATCCGTCGCACCGCAAGCCGCCGCGCCAGGAACGGTGGCCGAACGCGACCCCCCGAGAGGGCTGGCCGGCCTACCGGCAAGGCGATGCCGACCAGGCCTGGCGGCCGGTGGGTGCCTTGGCTGACGGCAACGGCAACGGCTACGCCGATGCTCGGGACGGCCGGGGCAGTGCCCGGGACAGTCGTGCCTGGGACGGCCAGGGCGGTGCGTGGGACAGTGGCGGCCAGGGCGGTGCGTGGGTCCCTGGCGGCCAGGGCGGTGCGTGGGACAGCAGTGCGTGGGCCCGCGAAGCGGGCGGCGGCTACCGGGCGACCGGGAACGGCTACGGCGGTCCGGCCACCGCCTATCCCGCCGAAGGTGACCGCTTCTCCGACGGCTTTGATGGCACGGCCGACGGTTACGGCACGGCCAGCGGTTACGGCGCCGCGGACGGTTACGGCGCGGTTGGCGGTTACGGCGCGAGCGACGGACTACGACACGAACGCGGACTATGAGGCCGGGAACGGCTACGGCCTTGACGGCTACCGCGAGCGGGACGGCTACGGCCGGGACGGCTACGGCGGCCGGGATGGCTACGGCCGGGACCGCTACGGCGGCCGGGATGGCTACGTCCTGCCGGGGCAGGAGTTCACGGGCTCGGTTGGCTACCTGGAGCCGGGCGAGCATCCGGGATTCGGCTCCGGCGCCTCATCGGTGCTGGTCGCTCCCGACCTCAGGGAGGAATGGTGGCGGCAGCCCGACGAAGGCGCCAGGGCGGGCCGCGACGCCGGCCACGATCAAGTGATCGTCGCGGCCGTGACGGGATTCCTCTCGGCGGCGGTCGCGATCGGCGTCGCGACGCTCGCCGCCGGATTCCTCCGGCCGCAGGCCTCGCCGGCCAGCCTGATCGGCGGTGTCTTGCTCGACCGGCTCCCGGCCGGGCTGAAGGACATGGTGACGGCGCACCTTGGCACCCATGGCGGGACCGTGCTGCTGCTCGGCGTGACCGGTGTCATCGCCGTCATGCTGGGCTGCGCGGCCCGGCGTAACGCGAGCCTCGGGGTGGCAGGCCTCGCGGCGGCCGGCCTGCTCGGTGCGTTCGTGGCCATCACCAGGCCGGACAGCCGGACCATCGACGTCATCCCGCCGGCGATCGGCGTCGCCGCGGGGATCATCGCGCTGCTGTGGCTGGCCCGCATGTCAGCGCCGCTCATCTCCTCGCGGGCCGCCGAGGACAGCCGCCGGAGGGCACGATGACGACCGACATCGACCGGCGTAGGTTCCTGACCGCGGCCGGCGGCACGGCCGCCGTGGCGGCGGCGGCCGGAGTCGGCGGCGAACTACTGATCAGCAAGCGGTACCGGGCGAACATGGCGCCGGCGAGCCCGCCCCCGTTCACCCCGCCCAGCATCAAGCCCCTGCCGCCGCCCGGGAACGCCGCGCTGAACATCCCGGGCCTGTCCCCGTTCTACACGCCGGACGAGCACTTCTACCGGGTCGACACGTCCCTGACGATCCCGCAGCTCGCGGCCCCGACCTGGCAGCTGCATATCCACGGCATGGTCGACCACCCGATGACGATCACCTTCGACCAGCTGTCCCGAATGGAGATGGTCGAGCACGACATCACCCTGACCTGCGTCTCGGAGAGTATCGGCGGCGGCTATGTCGGCAACGCCCGGTGGCAAGGCACGCTGCTCGCGGATGTGCTCCGCAGGGCAGGGATCCAGCCGGGCGCCGACCAGATCGTGATGCGTGACCCGGGCGGCATGACCATCGGCGTGGCCGCCGATCCGGTGATGGACGGCCGTGCGTCCATGCTCGCGGTGGGCATGAACGGCCAGGCGCTGCCAGCCGCGCACGGCTACCCGGTCCGCGTGGTGGTGCCAGGGTTGTACGGATACGTGTCGGCGACCAAGTGGGTGGTGGACATGGAGCTCACCACCTTCGGGGCGTTCGACGCCTACTGGGTGCGGCAAGGCTGGTCCCAGCAGGCGTCCATCAAGACCGAGTCGCGCATCGACGTGCCGAAGATGGGCACCAAACTGACCGCCGGCCGGACCACTATCGCGGGCGTGGCCTGGGCCCAGCACAAGGGCATCGAAGCCGTCGAGGTCAGCGTGGACGGGACCTGGTACACCGCGAATCTGGCCGCCCAGGACACGATTGACACCTGGCGCCAGTGGTACTACGTGTGGGACGCGCCCGCCGGACAGCACACGCTGAAGGTCCGCGCGACCGACAAGGCCGGCTACACGCAGACCGCGACGGTGCACCAGCCCGAACCCAACGGGGCCACCGGTTATCACACCATCGGCGTGAACGTCGCCTGAGCCAGAGCCAGCCGCTGGCGCGCACCCGCTTTGCGCACCAGCCGCTTTCGCTGGGCGACCGGCCGGCCGCGGCGGCCGACGGGTCAGCGGGCGGCGAGGGCGGCGGCCAGGTCAGCGAGCGCGTTGACGCTGTGCGCGCTCACCACGGCGTCGCAGTACGGCCAGGCCGCGGCCATCCCGCCCACCGACGGGCGGTAACGCGCTGACTGAGTGCGAGGGTTGGCCCAGACGATCCGGTACGCCATCCGGGACAGCCGGGCCATCTGCTCGCCGAGCAGCGCGGCATCACCGGTTTCCCAGCCGTCGGAGATGATCAGCACCACCGCGCCGCGGGCCATGCCGCGGGAGCCGTAGCGGTCGTTGAACTCCTTGAGCGCGGCGCCGATCCGGGTGCCGCCGGACCAGTCGGGGGCCGCCTCGGCCGCCTTGGCCAGCATGGTGTCCGGGCTGGCCGCGGCCAGCGCCGGCGTCAGCCGCGTCAGCCGGGTGGCGAAGCTGAACACCTCGGGCCGGTTCTGCGAGCCGCCGCGGACCTGGCCGCCGTGCAGGGCGTACAGGAGCATGAGCAGCGCGCGGGAGTAGGCCTCCATGGAGCCCGAGATGTCGCACAGCACGACGAGGCGGCGGGCCCGGACCCGGGGCGCGCGGCGGGACAGCCGGATCGCCTCGCCCCCGGTGCGCCGGGCCTGGCGCATGGTGCCGCGCAGGTCGGGCCGCTTGCCGTCCCGGGCCCGGCGGTACCGGCGGGTCCGGCGGGGCGGGATGGCCAGGCTCATCTCACGCATGAGGGCGATCAGGTCGCTGAGCTCGGCCGGGGAGAGCTCGGCGAAGTCGCGGCTGCGCAGCACCTCCTCGGCCGTGGCCACCGCGCGGAGGATCGGGGCCTCGGTGAGCGATTCGCCCTCCCTCCCCTCGGACGGCGGGGATTCGCCTACCACGTCCATTCCGGCCAGCCGAGGGTCGTCTTTCGGCGACGTCCCGCCGGCCGACGGGCCGCGGTCCCCGTCGCGGTCCGGCTCAAGGCCGGCCGGCTGCCCGAGATCCAGCCTGAACTCGCCCACGAGCAGCGCGAAGACCCGCTCAAAGATAGCCACCTGGCCTGGGTCAGAGACCAGCGTGGCCAGCGCGCAGGCGTGCAGGTCGGCGAGCGAGCGGGCGTTCATGACCGTGATGGCGCGCGACAGCCGCTCGCACCGGTCGGGGCCGACCGGAAGCCCGGCGGCGTGCAGGGCCGTCCCCAGGGCCGCCGCCAGCGCGGCCACGTCCGCCGTGGCGTCCGGCGCCACCTCCGACGCTAGATCAGTCAAGTGAGCCGACAACTGTGGCCAGCCCGGCCTGGCGCACCATCTCCTCGTCCTCCGGGTACTTCAGCACGGTGCTCATGGTCTGTTCGGCGACGTGTCCGTCCAGCTCCGTGGCCCCGAGCACGCTCAGCGCGTTAGCCCAGCTGATCGCCTCGGAGATGCCCGGCGCCTTGGTCAGGTCGATCTTGCGTAGCCGCTGGACCGCTGCGGCGATCTCCCCGGCCAGGTTTTCGCTGGCCGTGGGGACCCGGCGCCTGATGATGTCCGCGACGCGCGGGGTGTCCGGGTAGGCGATCCAGTGGTACAGGCAGCGCCGCTTCAGCGCATCATGCAGATCCCTGGTCCGGTTCGAGGTGAGCACGGTGATCGGGGGCAGCTTGGCGTGCTGGGTACCGAGTTCGGGGATGGTCACCGCCGCCTCGGCCAGCAGCTCGAACAGGAACGCCTCGAATTCGTCGTCGGCCCGGTCGACCTCGTCGATGAGCAGCACGGCGGGTTGCGGGCCCGGATGCAGCAGCGCGGTGAGCAGCGGCCGCGACAGCAGGTATTCGTTGGTGAACAGGTCCCGGTCGCTGATGTGCTGCCCCTCCGCCTCCGCCAGCCGGATGGCCAGCAGTTGGCGCGGGTAATTCCACTCGTACAGTGCCTCGGCGGCCGAGATGCCCTCGTAGCACTGCAGCCGGACCAGCGGCGTGCCGATCGCGGTAGCCAGCGCCTTGGCCGCCTCGGTCTTGCCGACGCCTGGTTCGCCTTCCAGCAGGATCGGCTGCCCCATCCGGACGGCCAGGAACAACGCGGAGGCCAGCTGGTCCCCGGCCAGGTAACCGATCGTCTCCAGCGCAGCCGACAGCGCGCCGACATCGGGGAACCGCTGGTCAAGGTCGTTCGTCAGAGGGCTGCTCACATGTGTCCCATCAAAAGTCCGCGTTAGCGCCGATCAGGCCGGCCCGGTAAGCCCGCCAGTCTTGAACAACGCTTTAGGTCATGTTTATCTTTCCTCACCAACTGTGATCTAATCGGCCAGCCGATGGCCAGGTCGCTGCCCAGCGACCGGGCCGCGAACCAATGAGAGTGGCGCTGTGCCCATTCTTATGGGTACAGCGCCACAACCATCGGCTGGGTGGGGAGCGGGCGGGCGCACTGGGGAGCGGGGGGCGGGCCGGTGGGGAGCGGGGGCTTGGTGGGGAGCGTGGGGCGGGGCGGGAACGCTGGAGCGGGGTGGGAACGCTGGAGCGGGGCGGCAGGCTCAGCGGCCGCCGATGTCCTCGCTCCAGATCTCGGGATAGCGATGCTGGAACTCGCGCATGGTCGCTACGCAGTCCGGGTCGCCGAGCAGCACGACCTCCACGCCGCGGCCGGCCAGGAAACCGAGGTCGCCCAGGTAGGTCTCGGCCTCGCCGACGACCACCCGGGGGATCTGGAACAGCAGGATGGCCCCGGTGCACATCTGGCAGGGGGACAGCGTGGTGTACAAGACGGAATCGGCGTAGGACGGCCGGCGGCCGACGTTGCGCAGGCAGGCGATCTCGCCGTGCGCCACCGGGTCGCCCTGCTGCACCCGCTCGTTGTGGCCGGCCCCGATGAGCTGGCCGCCGGCGGTGAGCACCGCCCCGACCGGCACGCCGCCGGCTTCCAGGCTGGCCCGGGCCTGGCCGAGGGCCAGCGCCATCATGTCCCGATCGGTCTGATCGGGCTGCCCGTATCCCATGCCGGCTTACGCTACCCCTGCCTCCTCTTAACTAGGGCCGAACGAGGCGTGGCTTGCGCGCCCGGGCTCGGCTGAGCGCCGCGAGCCGGGTTCGCGGCCATTCGTAGCTGAGTTCCTCCCCGACCCGGAGCCTGGCCCAGCGGGCCGCCTCGACCTGCAGGGCCTGCGCGGCCGCGGCGACCGCGGCCGGGTCCACCTCCGCGTCCGGGAACACGCTGAGCCTGGTGGCGGCCAGGGTCAGGATCTGGGCGGCCGACGGGTGATCCAGGCCCGCCACGCCTTCGACGAAGCTGGCCAGGGCCTCGGCACGCAACGCCTCGTCGGGCCGAAACTGGCCGGGGGCTCGGCACGCAACGCTCGTGGGCGGGGGATGGCCAGCGGTTCCGCGGACCGGCGGCGTCGGTGCGGCGGGCGGCGGCCGCTGATGTGCTGCATGCTGTCGAAGACGAGGCCCGCGGCGATGCCGCCCCAGATGCCGTCCGGAATGTGCAGCTCGCGCTCCACCACCAGGTGCCTGATGTCGTGCGGGAGCGGCCGGCCGGCCGGGCCGCCGTACAGTCGGTATACCGCCCCGTCGTCGCGCTCCACCAGGGCATAGGCGCGCTCGTGATCGGGCAGCCGGGGGAACGTCACGCGCATAAGGCCCACTATGCGGAGCAGCGAACCAGGCGCCTAATGGTTTTCGCGTGCGGCGGGCCATACCGTATGGTGGCCGATCGTGGCGGGACGCGGGACGACGGCGACGGTGGCGCTCGAGCGGGCCGGGATCCCGTTCACCGTGCACGAGTACGCGCACGACCCGCGGCATGAGTCATATGGCCGCGAGGCAACCGAAGCCCTCGGGGTCAGCCCGCAGCGGGTGTTCAAGACGCTGATCGCCGAGGTGGACGGCAACCTGGTCGCCGGGGTGGTCCCGGTGGACGGCCAGCTCGACCTCAAGGCGCTGGCCGCGGCGGCCGGCGGCAAGCGGGCCGCGATGGCCGCGGCCGCCGCGGCCGAGCGGGCCACCGGGTACGTGACGGGCGGCATCTCCCCGCTCGGCCAGCGCAGGCGGCTGCCCGTGGTGATCGACGGGTCGGCGCTGACGTTCAGCACGGTGTTCTGCAGCGGCGGCCGGCGCGGCCTGGAAATCGAGCTCGCCCCGGCCGACCTGATCCGGGCGGCGGGCGCGACGGTGGCCAGCATCGGCGTCCCCGGGCCAGGCGGCCCCCGGGTCTCGCGGTAGAGCGCGCCGCAACCCCGACCCGAGGCTGGGGCCATGCACCCGAATCGTTATGTGACGATCGTGGGTCTTAACGGCGTTACGAAGCACTTTGCCCTAGATTTTCGGCCTAGCAATAGGCCACGCGGGTGCATCGATGTCACGTCTGGAAGGACCGCCACGGGCGGTAACTTCGCGGTACCCCTACTGGGCCGCCGGATGCCTCGCTCAACGAACTGAGGAGGCTTCCTTTGCTAGGTCGATCCCATCGGTACCTGCGGATGGCTGGGGCTCTGGCCCTGGCCAGCGGGTCGCTGCTGTCCGGCGGCGTGCCCGTGGCCGCGGCGGCCAACGTCACGATCGGGCCGATGCTGCTCAGCAAGTTCGGGTCGGCCACGCAGCCGCTCAGCCCGGCGGAGTGCGTGGCCGCGTTCACCGTGCCCTGCTACGGGCCGGACCAGCTGCAGACCGCCTACAACGAGCAGCCCCTGTTCAACAGCGGGATCACCGGCAAGGGCCAGACCATCGTGATCGTCGACTCGTTCGGCTCGCCGACGATCCAGGCGGACCTGGCCACCTTTGACGCCCAGTACAACCTGCCGGCCCCGCCGTCCTTCAAGATCATCCAGCCGGCCGGGAAAGTCCCGGCCTGGGACCCCACGGACGCCAACGGGGACGTCGGCTGGGCCGGGGAGACGACCCTGGACGTGGAGTGGGCGCACAGCATGGCGCCGGGCGCGAACATCCTGCTGGTCGAGACCCCGGTCGCCGAGACCGAGGGCACGGCGGGCCTCCCGCAGATCGTCCAGGCCGAGAACTACGTCATCAACCACCACCTCGGCCAGGTGATCAGCCAGAGCTTCGGCGCGACCGAGGGGACCTTCCCGAGTGTCGCGTCCATCGCCGGGCTGCGCAGCGCGTACTTCAACGCCCTGCGGAACCATGTGACGGTCCTGGCCGCGACCGGCGACGCCGGGGCGACCGACTACTCCAACGCCGCCGGGACGCTGCTGTACACCCATCGGGCGGTCGACTGGCCCTCCACTGATCCGCTGGTCACCGCGGTGGGCGGCACGCAGCTGGCGCTGCTGGACGACGGCTCGCGGACCCAGGCCGACCAGGTGTGGAACGACAGCAGCAACTACGCCCTGAACTACGTCTTCTACGGCACGCCCGGCCCGGAGGCCCTGGCCACCGGCGGCGGCAAGTCCGCGGTCTTCGCCCGGCCGTGGTACCAGAACTCGGTGGCCGGGGTGACCGGCAGCCAGCGCGGCGTGCCCGACGTCGCCATGAGCGCCGCCTGCTCCGGGCTGGTCGACACCTACCAGAGCTTCCCCGGCCAGCCGTCCGGCTGGTACTACGACTGCGGCACCAGCGAGGCCACCCCGCTGTTCGCGGGGATCGTGGCCCTGGCCGACCAGGCGGCCGGGCACGCCCTGGGCCTGATCAACCCGGCCCTGTACACCCTGTCCGCCGAGCAGGCGCCCGGCCTGGTCGACGTCACCAAGGGCAACAACTCGGTGTCGTTCATCCAGGACAACAGCCTGTACACGGTGAAGGGGTTCAACGCGGGCCCGGGTTATGACCTGGCCTCCGGGGTCGGTACGGTCAACGCCGCGCTGTTCGTCCCCGAACTGGCCCGAACGGCAGGATAAGGGGCCCCGGGTAACCAGCCCCGTGCTAGCTGGTGCGGCGGCGGAACAGGACCGTGCTCAGCAGGACTGAGACGGCCAGGATGCCGCCGCACCAGGCCAGCGCCGCCCATAGCTGCGCTGGCCACGAAGAGCCGCCGAGCAGCAGGCTGCGCAGGGTCTCGGTGACCGGCGTGGCCGGCTGGTCGCGGGCAAAGCCGCGCAGCCACCAGGGCATGGTCCGGACCGGCACGAAGGCGCTGCTGGCGTAGCAGAAGAACATCAGGAAGAACATGGCCCCGTTGGCCGCCTCCGGCGCGGACACCGCCAGCCCGAACGCGGCGGCCAGCCAGGAGAACGCGGCGACGAACAGCAGCAGCACCCCGAGTGCGGCGGCCAGCCGGGCCGGATCGCCGTGCGGCCGGAACCCGAGGCCGACCGCGACCGCGGCCACCAGCACGGTCGAGACGAGGTTGCGGAGCAGGCTCGCGGTCACGTGCCCGGCCAGCAGCGCGGCGCCCGGCACATCCAGGGACCGGAACCGGTCGATGATGCCGCCGGTCATGTCCTGGCATACGGTCACCGCCGTGGTCGAGGCCCCGGTCACCGCGCACAGCAGCAGCACCCCGGGCACCACGTACTGCACGTAGCTGGTCCCGATCGCGACCGCCCCGCCGAACAGGTAGACGAACACCACCATCAGCATCACCGGCAGCAGCAGCGCGGTCAGCAGCGCGTCGGGGCTGCGGGCGGACAGGCGCAGGCTGCGCGCCACCATCGTCGGCAGGGCCGCGCTCAGCGGGTCAGGCATTCTGGCCTCCGGTGAGGGTGAAGAAAACGTCGTCGAGGGTGGCGCCGCGTACGGCGAAGCTGGCGATCAGGGTCCGGGCCGGGTCGGCCTCGTCCAGCAGGGCGCGGACCTGCGCGGCGCTGCCGTCGGTGGCCACGCCCACGGTCAGCGCGGCCGGGTCCAGGTGCACCGCGCGCCCGGCGAGGAGCCGGCTGACCTGGCCGAAGGCCGCCGCAGTCACGCAGGTCAGGTCGAGCCGCGTGGCCGCGACCCGCCGCTTGAGCTCGGCGGCGGTACCCGTCGCGATCAGGCGGCCGCCGGCGAGCACCCCGATCCGGCCGGCCAGCTGGTCGGCCTCCTCCAGGTACTGCGTGGTGAGGAACACCGTCACGCCGGCGGCGGCCAGGCCGGCGATGACCCGCCAGGCGGTCAGCCGGCTCTGCGGGTCCAGGCCGGTGCTCGGCTCGTCCAGGAAGAGCACCGACGGACGCCCGGCCAGGCTGGCGGCCAGGTCGAGCCGGCGGCGCAGGCCGCCGGAATAGGTACTCGTCCGCCGGCGCGCGACCTGGGTCAGCTCGAACTGCTCGAGCAGTTCGGCCGCGCGCCGCCCGGCCGCCGCCCGCGGCAGGCCGGCCAGCCGGGCGATCATCCGCAGGTTCTCCTCGCCGGTCTGCGCCGCGTCCAGCGCGGCGAACTGGCCGGTCAGGCTGATCCGGCGGCGGACCTGGCGGCGGTCGCGGGCCACGTCGAAACCGGCGACCCGCGCCTGGCCGCCGTCAGCCCGCTGCAGCGTGCCCAGGATCCGGACGGCGGTGGTCTTGCCCGCGCCGTTCGGACCGAGCAGCGCGAATACGGTGCCGCGCGGGACCCGCAGGTCGATGCCGCGCAGCGCGGGCACGCCGCGGTAGGACTTGGTCAGCCCGCTCGCCTCGATGGCCAGCTCATCACTCATGCGCCCGGACCCCTTCGGCTTAATTGCGTATGTCATACGCGTCTTTGCGTAAGTTATACGCAGTAATAGGATGCTGTCAACGCTACTGCGACGACACGGGCCAGCCCGGGAAGGGACCAGGGACAGTGACCGGTGCCGAGGGCCCGGAAAGGGGCCAGGGACGATGACCGGTGCCGAGGGCCCGGGAAGGGACCAGGGACGATGACCGGTGCCGAGCCAGCCGGGAACCGCGCGGCGGGCAGCCCCGGCGCGGGGGGTATCCCGGGCACCGTCGCGGCGGCCTGGGGCGTGCGGGAGCGGCCGCACCGGGGACCGAAGCCCGCCCTGACCCTGGGCCGGATCGTCACCGCCGCGGTGGCGCTGGCCGACGCCGAGGGGCTGGACGCGGTGTCCATGGGCCGGGTGGCCGCCGAGCTCGGGACCGCCCCCATGTCGCTGTACCGGCACGTATCGGCCAAGGAAGAACTGCTCACCTTGATGGTGGACGCGGCCTGGGACGAGTTCCCGGACGGCCCGGCGCCGGCCGGCGACTGGCGGGCCGGCCTGTCCCGCTGGGCCTGGGCGCTGCGGCACAGTGCCCAGCGTCATCCGTGGGTGATCCGCATCCCGCTGAACGGCCTGCCGATCATGCCCAACGAGGTGGCGTGGTTCGAGAACGCGCTGGCCTGCCTGGCCGGCACCGGCCTGTCCGAGGCGCGCAAGGCGTCGGTGATCATGCTGCTGGCCGGCTACGTCCGCAACCTGGCCACCACCGAGGCCGACATCCAGGCCGCGATCCGGGCTTCGGGCCTGTCCCCCGGCCAGTGGATGGCGTCCTACCCGCGGATGCTCGCCCAGCTGGCCGACCCGCAGCGCTTCCCCGCGCTCACCGCCTTCATCGCCGCCGGGGTGTTCGAGGCCGACGACGGCCCGGATGACGAGTTCATCTTCGGCCTGGACCGCATCCTGGACGGCGTGGCGGTATTCATCGCCCTGGAACCGCGATGAGCCCGCGCCCTTACCGGCTTGGCAAGCGCGAAGAGGTGATCGGCCAGGGACGGCGCCGGATCCTGGACGCCGCCCGGGACCTGCTCAGCGAGGCGGCCGCCTACCCCGGCTTCACCGTCGATGCGGTGGCCCGTCGCGCCGATGTGGCCCGGGCCACCGTTTACTACCAGTTCGGCTCCAAGAGCGGGCTGCTGGAGGCGGTCTGCGACGATCTGGCCGACGCCGGCGGGATGGCCGACCTGGCCCGGGTGTTCACGAGTTCGCCCCCGCAGGCGGCCATCGGCGGGTTCATCACGGCCTTCGCCGGGTTCTGGGGGGCTGACCGGGTGGTCATGCGCCGGCTGCGCGCCCTGGCCGCGCTGGATCCCGATGTGGGCGCGGTGATCTCGGCCCGGGACCAGCGGCGCCGTGAGGGGCTCGCGGTACTGGTCAGCCGCCTGCCCGACCGCACCGGGCCCGCGGCCGAGCAGACGGTGCAGATGCTGTACGCGCTGACCAGCTTCGAGACCTTCGACACGCTGGCCGGGCCGGACCGCGACCTCGCCGACGCCCTCCCGCTGGTCACCGGTTTGGCCGAGGCCGCCTTGTCCGGGCCGGCGCGAGAACCCCTGGGCTGAGCAGCCCTGATGGCCAGGTCGGGTCAGGGTGACGGCGCGCCGGGCGCGGCCTGCCCGGATCCGCGGGCCTGCGCCGGGTCCGCCGCACTGTCCGGTTCGCCCCGTGCGGCGCCCTGCTGGGCGGCCGGGGAGACGCCTTCCGGTTCGGCCCGTGTGGCGCCGTGCGGGGCGGGCGGGGAGCTGCCTTCCGGTTCGGCCGCGGGGGGCGGCGCCGCGACCAGCACCCGGGCTGGCCGGCGCTGGCTGAGGTAGAACCAGACGGCGCCGACCACGGTCAGCACGGACGCGATGTACATGTTCAGCCGCAGCCCGAGGATGTAGACCGAGGAGTCGATCCGCAGCGACTCCTCGAAGATCCGGTAGGCCGAATAGCCGAACACGTACAGCGCGAACAGGCCCGGCGGCTTGATCTGGCGATGGCGGCCGAGCCAGATCAGCGCGCCGGCCCAGGCGAAATCGAAGATCAGCTCGTACAGGAAGGTCGGCTGGAAGGTGGCGAAGTGCAGGTCCGCCGCGGGGATACCACCGGACACCCGGTACTGGTACGGGATCTCCAGCCCCCACGGCAGCGACGTCGGCCGGCCGAACAGCTCCTTGTTGAAGTAGTTCCCGATCCGCCCGATGCCCTGCGCCATGAGCAGGCCGGGGGCCAACGCGTCGGCGAACAGCGCGGGGCTCACCCCGTGCCGGTGCAGCCGCCAGACTCCCACCAGCCCGCCGACCAGCACCCCGCCCCAGATGCCGAGGCCGCCGGACCAGATCGCGAACGGGCCGTACCACACGTGCGGGATGTCCATCGGCGTGGTGATGTCGAAGTAGATCCGGCCGCCGATGATCCCGGCCGGGACCACCCACAGCGCGATCTCGCCGACCAGCTCGGGATCGCCGCCCACCGCGCGCCAGCGGCGCCGGGTCAGCATGATCGCGAGCGCGATGCCGACCAGGTACATCAGCGCGTAGAAGTGGATGTCCAGCGGGCCGATGTGGAAGCTGTTGATCGACGGGCTAGGGATGGAAGCCTGCGGCGGCATAGCGCAGAGCGTACCCGCGGCCGCCGGCCAGCGCGGCACGCAGGTGGCAGGCGGGTGTCAGCAGGGACCGTTCGGCCGGAAAATCACCCGGAGTCGGGACGGTCACCGCCGAACGGCGCGGCCGGGGCAGGCATCGGCCCGGCCGAGGCGTTGGTGGCCGCCGCGCGGGGGGTCACCGTGGTGGTGGGCGGCAGCGGCGGGACGATGGACGACCGGTCGGGCTGGCCGGCCAGCCGGTAGACCTCGGCCCCGTCCACGGTCTCCACCTCCAGCAGCAGGCTGACCAGGGAGTCGAGCACAGTGCGCTGGTTCCTGAGCAGCTCGACGGCCCGTTCCTCGGCCTGGCGCAGCAGCCGGGAGACCTCCTCGTCGATGGCCGCCTGGGTGGCCTCGGCGAATGGGCGGCTGGACATGGCCGACCCGCCGCCGCCGAGGAACACTGACCCGCCTTCGGGGTACCCGATCGGGCCGAGCCGGTTCGACAGGCCGAACTCCCGGACCATCTTGGTGGCCAGGTCGGTCGCCCCGGCCAGGTCGTTGGCGGCGCCGGTCGAGCCCTGGCCGATGACCACCAGCTCGGCGGCGCGGCCGCCGAGGCGGACGGCGAGCGAGTCGAGCAGGTAATCCTCGCTGTACATGTGCCGCTCGACCAGCGGCAGCTGCTCGGTCACGCCGAGGGTCTGGCCCGCGGGCAGGATGGTCACCTTGGCCACCGGGTCGGCGTGCTCGGACAGCGCCGCGACCAGGGCATGGCCGGACTCGTGCACGGCGACCGCGTGCTTCTCCTCGGGCAGCAGCACGTTGGACCCCTCCCGCCGGCCGAGGATGATCCGGTCGCGGGCCGCGTCGAAGTCGGCGGCGCTGATCACCTCGCGGTTGGCGCGGACGGCGTTGATGGCCGCCTCGTTGACCAGGTTGGCCAGGTCGGCGCCGGAGAACCCGGGCGTGCCGCGGGCCACCGCGGTCAGGTCCACGCCGGGCGCCAGCTTCTTGCCCCGGCAGTGCACGACGAGGATTTCGGCCCGTTCGGTCACGTTCGGCAGCGGGATCGTGACCTGCCGGTCGAACCGGCCGGGGCGCAGCAGCGCCGGGTCGAGGACCTCGGGCCGGTTGGTGGCGGCCAGGACCACGATGCCGGCCGAGGGCTCGAACCCGTCCATCTCGGCCAGCAGCTGGTTGAGGGTCTGCTCGCGCTCGTCGTTGGCCACCACCGCGCCCGAGCCGGCCCGGCGCTGGCCGATGGCGTCGATCTCGTCGATGAAGACGATGGCGGGCGCGCGCTTGCGGGCCTGATCGAACAGGTCACGGACCCGGGCCGCGCCGACGCCGACGAACAGCTCCACGAAACCGGACCCGGTGACCGAGAAGAACACCACCCCGGCCTCGCCCGCGACCGCCCGGGCCAGCAGGGTCTTGCCGGTACCGGGCGGCCCGACCATCAGCACGCCGCGCGGCACCAGCGCGCCGACCCGCGTGTACCGGTCCGGGTTCCGGAGGAAGTCCACCACCTCGGCGATCTCGGCCTTGGCGCCCTCGTACCCGGCCACATCGGCGAAGGTGGTGGAGGGCCGCTCCTCGTCGAACACCTTGGCCCGGGACCGGCCGACGCCCAGCGCGCCCTGCAGGCCGCCGCCCGCGTTCCGCGACATCCGGAACCACAGCCAGCCGAAGAACAGCAGCGGCAGGCCGAAGATCAGCAGCCAGCTGAGCACCTCGGAACCGAAACTCGTCCCCGTCGTCTGCGCCGATACCGCCACGCCGTTGGACTGCAGCTCGGTCAGCAGCGTCTGGTCGGCCTGCGGCGGGATGACCACCGTGTAGTTGGTCCCGCTGGTCAGCCCGCCGGTGCTGGTGCCGCCCGCTGGGGCGATGTCGATGGTCTTCACCTTGTGCTGGGACACGTCGGTGAGGAACTGGGAGTAGGTCAGGCTCGTGGTGGGCGTGGAGTGCACGGTCGGCAAGACCAGCCACAGGAAGAACGCCGCGATCAGCGCGATCAGCCACACGAAGCCCCGCCAGCGGGGCGGCCGGGGCGGCGCGGTCGGTACGGGCTTGTCGCCGGGCGGCGGCGGGTTGGCTTGCTTACTCATGTCAGCTCCTTGTGCAGCCCAGTATGCCCGGTGCTCGCGGCTCGCTGCTCAGCGGACAGCCCCGTACGGCGGATCCGCAGGAAGCTGTGGGCGAACAGCCAGAAAACGGTCAGGGGGTGAGCACCGCCGCGCCGTCGAAGCGGCCCGCCTTGAGGTCCCGCAGGGCCTGGTCGGCGCGCTCCAGCGGGTACGGGTGCACGGTGACGGCCAGCTTGTGCTGGCCCGCGAAGGCGAGGAACTCGCGGGCGTCGGCACGGGTGTTGGAGGTGGTGCTGCGCAGCTGGCGCTCCTGGAACAGGTGCTTTTCGTAGTTGAGCGGCGGGATGTCGGACAGGTAGATGCCCGCGATGGCCAGGGTGCCGCCCCGGTCCAGCGCGGCCAGGGCGGGCAGCACCAGGTCGCCGACCGGGGCGAACAGGATCGCGGCGTCCAGCGGTTCCGGTGGCATGTCGGCCGCGTCGCCGACCGAGGCGGCGCCGAGCTCCCGGGCGAGCTGTTTGGCCTGGTCGCCGCGGGTCAGCACGTGGACGGTGGCCCCCTGGGCCAGCGCGACCTGGGCGGCCAGGTGCGCGCTGCCGCCGAAGCCGTACAGGCCGAGGCGGCCGCCCGGCGGGAGCTCGGCCCGCTGCAGCGCGTGGTAGCCGATGATGCCCGCGCACAGCAGCGGAGCCAGCTCCAGGTCGGAGTAGCCCTCCGGCAGCCGGTGCGCGTACGCCGCCGGGACCGTCATGTAGTCGGCGTAGCCGCCGTCGGCGTCCCAGCCGGTGTACCGCGAGTGCGGGCACAGGTTCTCCAGGCCGCGGGCGCAGAACTTGCATTGCTGGTCGGTCCAGCGCAGCCAGGCCGCCCCGGCCCGGTCCCCGACGCGGAAGCCGCCCGGCTCGCCGCCGGCCGCGGCCGGGCCCTCGCCGTTCTCGCCCACGGCCACGACCTCGCCGACCACCTCGTGGCCGGGCGTCACGCCGGGCCGGTGCGGCGGCAGGTCCCCCTCGGTCACGTGCAGGTCGGTCCGGCAGACGCCGCAGGCCAGGACCTTCAGCAGCAGCTCACCCGGGCCGGGCTCCGGTACGTCATCGGCGGTGCTCAGGCGCAGCGGGTGGCCGGTGACCGGGCCGGGCGCCTCGACGTGCCATGCGCGCATACCCGGCACGTTACTCCCGGGCTGCGCCGCTCAGGCACGCCCGGCCGGCCGGCGTGTCAGGCGTTGCGGGGCGTCAGGCCTTGCGGGGGGTCAGGCCTTGCGGGGCGTCAGGCCTTGCGGGGCTCGCCCCGGTAGGTGCCGAACGTCCACCGGTTCCCCTCCGGGTCACGGACCGCGAAATCCCGGGAGCCGTAGTCGGTGTCGTACGGCTCCGCGGTGATCTCGGCGCCCGCCGCCTTGGCCCTTGCGTACAGCGCGTCGGGCTGGCCGGTGACCACGTAGGCGCCGAACGCGCCCGGGTCCGTCGCGCTGGCCTGCCCCTCGCGGACCGAGCCGAGCATGATCCCGCCGCCCTCCGGCCAGGACAGCTGGGCGTGCTCCACCATCTCCCCGTCGCCGTAGACCACGGTCTCCTCGAACCCGAACGCTTCGGTCAGGAACCGGATCAGTGCGCGGGCGTCGCGGGCGCGCAGCGATGGCCAGACCTGCGGCTGCGGTGTCGTGCTCATGGCTTGTCATCCTCCTGTGGGTGGCCAGGGTGGCCAGGGTGGCCTTGGGTGGCCTGTCCCCCTCAGGTTCCCTCGGACGCAGCGGCGGCGGCTTGGACGTTTCGGAACTCCTCGGCGATCCACTGGCTGGGCGGGCAGCCCGCCAGCGACCTGAACTCCCGGGCCAGGTGCGCCTGGTCGAAATATCCGCACGCGGCGGCCAGGCCGGCCAGGCCGGGCCCGCGGCCGCCTGCGACGTTTTCGAGCAGCAGCCTGCGGGCCCGGCTGAAGCGGATGACCCGCGCGGCAGCCTTCGGCGTCAGGCCGATCTCGGTGCGGAACCGGGCGGCCAGATAACGGCCGCTCCAGCCGGTCTGCGCGGCCAGGTCCGCGATGCGCACGGTCCCGCCCGAGGCCAGCAGCTGCCGCCAGGCCCAGCCGACCTCCGGTGCGGCCTGCGCCGCGACCGGCGCCGTGACGGCCGGCGCGGCCATCAGCCGCAGCAGCACCTCGTCCACGATGGCGAACCGTTCGGGCCAGCCGGGCGCGGCCACGGCCCGGGCCCGCAGCTCGGCGCACACGCCGCCCAGCACGTCCTGCGCGGGCACGTCGATCGCGGCCAGCTCGCCCGCGGGCAGGCCCAGCAGGACCCGGGCGCCCAGCGGCCGGAGCGCGACCTGAATACCGGACTGGGCGCCGTCGTGCGTGATCAGCGCGGGCGCGGCGTGCAGGCCGCCGAGCAGCGCGGCGAAGTCGCCGGGTGGCTGGCGGGGATCGGGGTGAGCCAGCAAGATCAGCGGCTCATCCAGCGTGAAGATCAGGGTCAGGAACGGCGACGGCAGGCCCCGGTGCCGGGCGGGAGGCACCCCCCGCTGGCGGTAGCCTGTGTACCAGGCCACGTACGGGCGCAACGGCCCGGCCGGCCGGCGGCGGCAGTGCTCGTCAACGGCCGGCGGGGCGGCCAGGCCGGCTGAGGATCTCCGGCCCGCCGGTGAACCTGCCCCGTCCCTCATACGTTTTACTCAGCAGAATCCCGGTATCAGCCCAGACTTCGGGGTTCTAATTATTTGCGCTGGTCGTTGGCTTGCTGCCAGAATCATGGCCATGACCCCAGTGTATGGAGGTACGGGGCCCTGGGGATTCGTCCTGGTTCGGCGGCATGCGGAACGTACGCCACGCCGCTGGCGTTAACCGGACAACGGGTTGGAGTGGCACGTGATCATTCGTCAGCTGAACCGCGCCAGCGTCGGCGCGGCAGTGCTGTTCGACCGCGCAGGCGCGGCGGGCAGGGACGGGGGAAGTGATGTGGCCGTGATGACCGCACGACCAGGGCAGGGGTCCACGGGGTTCGACCCGCTGCCGCTCGGGCTGTCGTGCCGCACGGACGGGGACGGGCACCAGGTCGTGAGCGTCACCGGGGAACTCGACATCGCCACCGGTGAGCAGGCCTACGCCTACGTGACCGAGGTCATCGACGCCCAGGACCAGCCGGGCGGGCCGGTCAGCATGGACATGTCCGGGCTCACGTTCTGCGACGCCTCCGGCCTGGGCGTGCTGGCCCGGATCGCCCGGCACGCACGGCAGGCCGGCGGCCAGCTGCGGCTGATCTCCGCGCGGCCCGCGCTGCTGAAGATCATCCGGCTCACCGGGCTGGACCGCTCTTTCCCCGAGCTGATCCCGCCCGTTCGGGCGCACTGATCGGGCCGCACTGACGTCCCGGGCGCAGACCCGGGGCCGTGACCATATGGCCGCCGGCGTTAAATTTGGAGTGCTTCCTGCGTTCCATCTGAACGACTGCGCACGGCGGAGGGACCCCCATGTCCGAAGAAGTACAAGGGCAGGCCGCTGAGGCATCGGAGTCTTCCGAGTCTTCCGAGGCGACTATCGCTGTCCACTGGCGCGAAGAGGGCTACTATGTGCCCCCGGCCAAGTTCATCGGCCAGGCGAACGCCGCCGACCCGGCGATCCGGGCCCGGTTCGCGGAAGAGAACTTCCCGGAATGCTTCCGGGAATACGCTGACCTGCTGCACTGGGACCGGTACTGGGACACGACGCTGGACACCAGCGACGCGCCGTTCTGGAAATGGTTCGTCGGCGGCAAGCTGAACGCCAGCTACAACTGCGTCGACCGGCACCTGGAACAGGACCGGAACAAGACGGCGCTGATCTGGGTGCCCGAGCCGGAGGGCGAGGCACACGTCGCGATCACCTACCAGGAGCTGTACCGCCAGGTCAACGAGATGGCGGCGGTGCTGCGGGACTTCTGCGGCCTGAGGGCCGGCGACCGGGTCACGCTGCACATGCCGATGGTCCCCGAGCTCCCGGTCACCATGCTGGCCTGCGCCCGGCTCGGCGTGATCCACTCGCAGGTGTTCGCCGGGTTCAGCGGCGCCGCGTGCGGCGGCCGCATCGCCGACTCCGGCAGCAAGATCCTGATCACCATGGACGGCTATTACCGCAGCGGGGACCTGCTCGACCACAAGATCAAGGCCGACGAGGCGGTCGAGGCGGCCCGCAGGGAGGGCCAGGAGGTGGACAAGGTCCTGGTCTGGCGGCGCTATCCCGGCCAGTACTCGGCCAAGACCCCGATGGTGGAGGGCCGGGACTTCTTCGTCGACGAGGCCCTGGCCGAGCACCGGGGCGCAGTCGTCGAGCCGGTGTCCATGCCCGCCGAGGCGCCGCTGTTCCTGATGTACACCAGCGGCACGACCGGGCGGCCCAAGGGCTGCCAGCACTCCACCGGCGGGTACCTGTCCTACGTGGCCGGGACCGCGAAGTTCTACCAGGACATCCATCCCGAGGACACCTACTGGTGCATGGCCGACATCGGCTGGATCACCGGTCACTCCTACATCGTGTACGGCCCGCTGGCGCTGGGCACCACCAGCGTGATCTACGAGGGCACGCCGAACTACCCGGACGCCGGCCGCCCGTGGCGGATCGCCGAGCAGCTCGGGGTGACCATCTTCCACACCTCCCCGACCGCGATCCGCATGCTGCGCAAGGTGGGGCCGGACGAGCCGGCCAAGTACAACTACCACTTCAAGCACATGACCACGGTCGGCGAGCCGATCGAGCCGGAAGTCTGGCGCTGGTTCTACGACACCGTGGGCAAGGGCGAGGCGGTCATCGTCGACACCTGGTGGCAGACCGAGACCGGCGGCTTCCTCGGCACCGGGCTGCCTGCCCTGGACCCGATGAAGCCGGGCAGCTGCGGTCCCGCCGCGCTCGGCATCTACCCCGAGATCCTGGACGAGGACGGCAACGCGATCGAGAAGGGCAGCGGGAAGGCGGGGAACATCTGCATCCGCAACCCGTGGCCCGGCATCTTCCAGACCATCTGGGGTCAGCCCGACCGGTTCGTGTCCACCTACTTCGCCAAGTACAACCAGGACTCCGACAGCAAGGACTGGCACGACTGGCCGTACTTCGCCGGTGACGGCGCGCTGGAGGCCTCGGACGGCTACTACCGGATCCTCGGCCGGGTCGACGACGTGATCAACGTAGCCGGGCACCGGCTTGGCACCAAGGAACTCGAGTCGTCCGCGCTGGCCGTCGAGGAGGTCGCCGAGGCGGCCGCGGTGCCGGTCGTCGACGACATCCGGGGCCGGGTGGTGGAGATGTACATCTCGCTCAAGCCCGGGATCGAGCCCAGCCCGGCGATCGAGGCCAAGGTCAAGACGGCGATCGAGACCGACATCGGGAAGATCGCGCGGCCGAAGAACATCTGGATCGTGCCGGACATGCCCAAGACCCGGTCCGGCAAGATCATGCGCCGGGTCATCGCCGCGACGTCCAACTTCAGCGACGTCGGCGACATCACGACACTGGCCAACCCGGAGATCGTGGACCAGATCCGGCACCAGGTGCAAAACGCCAAGCACGCCAAGGGCGAGGTGCCGCGCGAGCTGACCGAGGCCGAAGAGGCCGAGATCGCCTCGTTCGGCGCCGAGAGCTAGGTCCGGCCGGTGGGCGGCGGGCCGCCGTAACCAGGTGGCCCGCCGCCTGCGTACCTCAGGCGTTCCTCAGGCGTTCCTCAGCCGAACGGCCCGTGGCGCGAGCGCTCCTCACGCGCCGGGCTGGCCGGCCTCGACGACCAGGTCGTCATGCAGGAAGGACAGGTAGCCGCTGACCGGGGCCGAGTCGCCACCGGCCTGCGGGTAGGACCACACGGCGTCGGTGAGCTCGTGGTCGCCCGCCCGGACCGACCAGTAAGAGGCCGTCCCCTTGTAGGGGCACACGGTGTGCGTGGCGCTGGGCTCCAGCAGGTCCTGCCGGACGTCCTCGACCGGTATGTAGAAGCGGTTCGGCAGGCCGGTCTCGGACAGCAGCAGCGGCAGGCTGGTCTCGGCCAGCACCTGCTCGCCCAGCAGGACGCGGACGCGGCGGGACGAACGGCGCACGTCGACGCGGTGGTACGGGTCGGGCAGGCCACCCAGCGCCACCAGCTCGTCCTCGTCGTACCACTCGTCCATGGCCTTCCAGTAGAACCCGGCGTAGCCCTGGAGCCAGGCTGATTCGGCGTTCGGCTCCGGGTAGGCCCAGATGGCATTCTCGGCCTGCCAGCCGCCGGCCGTCACCGACCAGTACGAGGCGGTGCCCTTGAACGGGCAGTAGGTGTGATGGTCGGTAGCGGTCACCAGGTCGGCGCGGATGTCGTCGGTCGGCACGTACACCTGCGGCGGCAGCCCGGTCTCGTACAGCAGCACGGCACGGGTGGTGTCCGCCACGATCTGGCCGCCGAAGGCGGCCCGTACCCGGCGGGGGAACGGGCGCATCAGCAGCTTGTGCGCCGGGCCCTCGATCCGGTAGTTGACGGTCTGCGGCGGATGCCCGGACAGCGGGCCGTCCGAGAAGGTCAGGGACATCGCGGCTCTCCTCACCGAATTGACTACGGTCTGGTTAACCGGCACCGGCGCCCCCGTCATTCCGCGACGCCTTCACCGGCCGGGCCACCCCGACCGGCACCTGCGGGCCGCCCGGACCGGGCCGCGGCATGAGCGTGGATCGCTACTGCCCCTATGCGGGCTGTAACGATCCACGATAACGACAGGTCCGCGGGGGGTGAGGTCGGTTAGGCGGGCTCGGCGTGGCGTGGTCCCGGGTCATCGGCGCGGCGGGTCGAGTTAGGGCGCGACTTGGTGGCCGTGATGTGGCCTGAGGGGCTGGTGCGGTTCCACAAGGCTGCCGTTGAAGGTCCTCAGGAGGTTGGAGCACGGAGGGTGCTGGCCGACCTGTCGCGCGCCGGTGACGTTACCTGGCCATATCGGCCTGTGACCCGAAGGTTAGGATTGCGCGGGATGGGCTAGTCCCGGAGCGTAATGATGATCAGAACTCCCGATCAGCGGGTCCGCGTCTTCGTGAGCTCCACGCTCGGAGAACTGGCCGCCGAGCGGCAAGCGGTCACTGCCGCCATCAACCAGCTGCGGCTGACCCCGGTGCTGTTCGAGCTGGGAGCACGGCCCTACCCGCCCCGCGATCTGTACCGCGCCTATCTGGAGCAGAGCGATGTCTTCGTCGGGATCTACGCCAGCTCCTACGGATGGGTCGCTCCCGGCATGGAGATTTCCGGCCTGGAGGATGAGTACCGGCTCTCCGCAGGCAAGCCGCGGCTTATATACACGAAGCGGGCCGTGCCCCGCGAGGCCCAGCTGACCAGGTTTCTCGAGATGATCCAGGCCGAAGGGGTGGTCTCCTATCGGCCCTTCCAGGACGCCGAGGAACTCGGATCCCTAGTCGCTGACGACTTGGCCGTCCTGCTGACCGAACGGTTCACTGCTGCGGGCGCCGCACGCCCCGCCGCCGCGGGCGCCCCACCGCCTCTGCGGTCGCGGCCGAAAGGCCGCCTGCGCCCGCCGCGTCGGCTGTGTCGATCCCGGCCCGGCCAGCGCTGCGCAGGCCGCTGATCGACCGGGTGGATGAGCTGAAGCTGATTACCGAGATGCTGCTGGCGCCGGACGTCGGCCTGGTCACGCTGACCGGCCCGGGCGGGGTCGGCAAAACCATGCTGGCCCTGGCGGCCGCGGATGCCGTCGCCGCGGAGTTCGCCGACGGCGCGGCCTTCATCTCGCTGGAGACGCTGACCGATCCGGCCCTGATCCGTGACAGCGTGGCCCAGCAACTGCATGTCCCGGCTGTCCCGGGCCAGCCACTGCGCGAGAGCCTGCTGGCCTTCCTCGCTCCCCGGCACCTGCTGATCGTGGTCGACAACGTCGAGCAGCTCATGTCGGCGGCGCCGCTGGCCGAGCAGGCCCTGGAACAGGCGCCTGGGCTGAAGGCGCTCGTGACCAGCCGCGAGCCGCTGCGGGTCCGGGGGGAACGAGTCGTCCCCGTGACGCCGTTTACCCTCCCGGAACCGGGGATCACCGTCGACCTGGAGGCGCTCGCCGCGGTCCCGGCGGTCGCCTTCTTCCTCGCCTGCGCGCGGGAGGTCCAGCCCGGCTTCACCCTGACCGAGGCCAACGCCGGCGCGGTGGCTGAGATCTGCCGCCGCTTGGACGGGCTCCCGCTGGCGCTTCAGCTCGCGGCCGCCCGGCTGATCGTGCTCTCCCCGGCGGCCCTGCTGGCCCGGCTGGAACGTCGCCTGGCGCTGCTGACCCGCGGGCCCCGGGACCTGCCCCCGCGGCAGCAGACGCTGCGGGCCGCGATCGCGTGGAGCTATGACCTGCTCGGGCCGGCCGAACAGCGTCTGTTCCGTGAGCTCGGGGTGTTCGCCGGCGGGTTCACGCTCGAGATGGTCGAGGCCCTCACCGCGGACGCCCCGGGCCGCCCGGACCCGCTCGAGCTGATCAGCACCCTGGTCAGCCAGAGCGTGGTGTTCGCGCGGCCGGAGGACGACGGCACGCCCCGCTACGGGATGCTGGATACGATCCGCGAGTTCGCGCATGAGCAGCTCGACGCCAGCGGCGAAACCGCCGGGATGCGCCGCCGCCACGCCGAGATGATGCGGGAGCTGTGCGAACGGGCCGAGCCGATGCTGCTCGTGCCCGCGCAGCGAAGCTTCTGGATGGCGCAGCTCGAGAACGCTCACGACAACATCCGGGCCGCGCTGGCCTGGAGCCTCGGCGCGGACGGCGAGTTCACGATCGGCATCACCCTGGCGGGCCTGCTGGGCTGGTTCTGGCTCATGTCGGGCCGCCTCGAGGAGGCCGCTTCGTGGTACGGCGAGGTCCTGGCCCGGCGGGACGAGAACGACAACAGCGTGGCCTGGGCCATGGTGCTGCACGGCTCGGCGCTGCAGCTCTGGGGCCGCGCCGACCTCGGCCAGGCGGCCGCCCGGGAGGAACCGGCCGTGGAGATCTTCCGCTCGGCCGGTGACCACCGCTGGCTGACCTACACCCTCAGCCTGCTGGCCCGGGTACGCACCGGCCAGGGCAGGCTCGCGGAAGCGCGGGCGTTGCTTGACCAGGCCCGCACCGTGTGGGGCACGGTACAGAACACCTACGGGCAGCCGTTCGACGCCTACCTGCGGTATTACCAGGGCAGCGCCGCGCTGATGCAGGGCGACGCAGGCACGGCCGAGACGCTGTTCCAGTCGAGCTTGCGCGATCTCGAAATATCCGGTGACGCGCTGGCCCGCGGCGTGGTGCTCGGCAGCCTCGGGCTGCTCGCCGCCCAGCGGGGTGAGCACGCCGAGGCCCGGGCCAGGTTCGCGGCCGGCCTGCCGCTGCTGCGCAGCGGGAACGACGAGTGGGACCTCGCGCTGCTGCTGCTCAATTCCGGGCTCGAAGAGGCCGCGGTGGCGCCGGCGACGGCCGGGCCGTTGCTCGCCGAAGCACTGCGGACCTGGCGGCGGCTCGGCGGGACGGCCGGCATGGCCTTGGCCCTGGCCGGCCTGGGTGAGGTAGCGGCCGGCCGCGGAGCGGCCGATCGCGCGGGCCGGCTGTTCGGCGCGGGCGGGGCGCTGCTCCCGGGCGGCGACCCGCTGCTCGCGGTCATCGTGCCCTATGAGCTGCCCTCCCGGAGGGCTGCGGCCCGCGCGGACGGTGACCCGCTGGTGTTTGACCAGGGCCTGACCGAGGGGCAAGCCTGGACGATCGACGAAGCCGTCGCCGCCGGCCTCGACAGCGCCACCGACCTGAACGCCAGCACCGCATAGCCGGGCCGCGGCATTAGCGTGGATCGCTGCTGCCCCTATGAGGGCTGTAACGATCCACGGTAACGACAGATCCGCGGGGGTGGTGAAGTCGGTTAGGCGGGTTTGGGCGGGCAGGAGGGCGGGCCAGGCGGCGGTGAAGGAGAAGACGGCGACGGCGGCGGTGGGGAACCGCAGGCCGGCTCCGTCGTCCCCGGCGGGTGATCCGGCCAGGCTGGCGGCCAGTTGCGACAGGCCCGGGTTGTGCGCGATGAGCAGCGCGGCCCGGTACCGGCCGGGCAGCTCCTGCAGGAGGGAGCGCAGGGTCAGTGCGCTGGCCGCGTACGCGCGCGGCTCGAACCGCACCGACGGCGCGCCGGCCAGTTCCGGGGCGACCAGCTCCCAGGTCTGCTCGGTCCGGCGCGCTGGCGAGCAGATCACGACGTCGGGCACGTAGCCGTGATCGTGCAGCCACCGGCCGATCCGGGGGGCATCCCGCCGGCCGCGCTTGGCCAGCGGCCGGTCGCGGTCAGGCACGTCCGGCCAGTCTGACTTGGCGTGCCGCAGCAGGATCAGCCGCCGGGTCATGTCGCTGGCCACATGCTCAGCCTGCCAGGACCCCGGGACGGCGGGACGGCCGGGGAGGCGTCGGCTCGCCTTCCGGCGGGCTCATCGCCCGGCGGGGGCCGGGCCCGGGCGGACGAGGATGAAGTTCACCGCGGTCGCCCGCATGACCGTCTGGCCGTCCTGGTTCACCGCCTCGATCGTGGTGGTCAGGATCCCGCGGTCCGGCTTGCTGTTTGACCGGCGCGCGTCCGCGACGGCGGCGCGAACACGGAGCGTGTCCCCCGGGCGGACCGGGTTGGGCCAGCGGATCTCATCGATGCCGGGACTGCCCAGGCTCGCTTCGGCCGACAGGAAGTGCGCAACGAGCTGGCGCATCACCAGAGCGGCCGTGTGCCAGCCGCTGGCGATCAGGCCGCCGAACGGGCCGCGGGCCGCGGCGGCGGGATCGACATGAATCGGCTGCGGATCAAATTTCTTAGCGAAAGAGATGATCTCAGCTTGGTCGACGCTGACGGTTCCGCAGTCGTACGTCGTGCCGGGAGAGTAGTCCTCGAAGTACCTCAGGCCGTGATCGGTCACCCTGAACATTATCCTCGCGCCGGCCGCACGACTCCTTACAGATCACAAACGAGTCACGGAAATCCCGCTGTTTTCCTGCGCACCCGATCTGGTTGCTGCCATGCTTCCGCAGACGGAACAGGCCACCGGATCGCGAATATCAAGTCTCAAACGTCACAGACAGTGACAGGCCCGCCGACAGTCCCCCCTTGGCACGGGTAGGCGGGCGCGGAAACTACTTGGGGAGTTCTGTGGATTCAGTCCAATTGCACCGCCGCCCGAAGAAGTTTCGGCGCACGGGCAGGCATACCACCCCGTCACAGGTGGAGAAGGTCGCCGAGAAGGCGACCAAGGCGGCCCCCGCGGTGGCGATCGCGGGCGCACTGGTCGCCGTCGCGCCGCAGGCGCACGCCGCCGAGAACGCCTCGGCCAAGGCCACCACGGTCGCGGGGCAGGTGCACACCGACGCGGTGATCAGCCCCAGCCAGCCGGCCGCCCGCACCTACACCGTCCGTTCGGGTGACACGCTGTCCGGCATCGCGGCGCGCTTCTACGGCAACGCGGCGGACTGGCCCTGGCTGTACCACGAGAACGAGTCCAAGATCAGCAACCCCAACGACATCTACGTGGGCGAGGTGCTGACGGTCCCGGCCGACCCGCCCGCCAACGCGAGCTCCTACGCGCCTAAGCACGCCAGCCACGCCAAGGCCGCGACCACGCTCACCACGTCCGTTAGCAGCCTGAGCGGCACGCTGAGCTGCTCCGGGCTCGAGGCGCTGTGGGAGTCGGCCGGCGGCTCGTCCGCGGAGGCCTTCATGGCCGCGGAGATCGCCATGGCCGAATCCGGCGGCAACCAGTACGCTCTCAGCCCGACCGACGACTACGGCTACTGGCAGATCAACGGCTCGCACGGCCCGGCGCAGGCCACCTTCAACGCGTACGGCAACGCCCGGGCCGCGATCGCCATCTCCGATGACGGCACCGACTGGAGCCCGTGGACCACCTACGTCACGGGCGCCTACGAAGGACGCTGCTAGCCGGTTCGCGGGCCCTGCTGCCCGCGGCCGCTTCCCGCAGGCAGCGTAGCTTCGGCAGTATGGACCATCCTGAAGTGCTCGCCTGGCAGGACGGGCATATCGAGGCGCTCGACCAGACGGCGCTGCCGCACCTGATCCGCACCCTGCGGATCGTCACCGTGGACGAACTGGTCCAGGCCATCACCAGCCTGGCCATCCGGGGCGCGCCGGTGCTCGGTGCGGCAGGCGCCCTCGGCGTGGCGCTCGCGGTACGCCAGGGGCACAGCCAGGGCTGGGACGGCACCCGGCTGGCGGCGGAGATCGGGCGGATCGCCGCCGCCCGGCCCACGGCGGTGAACCTCAGCCGGGAAGTGGCGGCGGTCGCCGCCCGGATCGGCGACGGGCCGGCCGCAGTAGAGGCCTCGGCCCTGGCCGTCCTGGAGTCCACCGCGGCGGTCAGCCATCGGATCAGCGAGCGCGGCGCCGCCTACCTGCTCCAGGCGTGCGGCGGCGGCCCGGTGCGGGTGCACACGCACTGCAACACCGGCAGCCTGGCCTGCCTGGGCTGGGGAACCGCGCTCGGGGTCATCCGCGCGCTGCACGCCGCGGGCGCGCTGAGTCACGTCATCGTGGACGAGACCCGGCCGCTGCTGCAAGGCGCCCGGCTGACCTGCTGGGAGCTCGGCCAGCTCGGCATCGAGCACTGGCTGGTCGCCGACGGCGCGGCGCCCTTCCTGATCAGCCAGCGGCGGGCCGACGCGGTGGTGGTCGGCGCCGACCGGATCGCGGCCAACGGCGACGTGGCCAACAAGATCGGCACCTACAGCCTGGCCCTGGCGGCCCGCCAGGCCGGCATCCCGTTTCTCGTCGCGGCGCCCGAATCCACCATCGACCAGGGCACGGCGTGCGGCGCGGCGATACCGCTCGAGCAGCGCCCGGACGAGGAGATCACGGTTCCCGCCGCCCCGGCGGGAACCCGGGCGATCAACCTGGCCTTCGATATCACCCCGGCCGAGCTGATCTCCGCGGTGGTCACCGAGGACCGGCTCATCCTGCGCGGGCAGTGGCCTGCGGGCCCCTGTCCCTCGTCGTTACCGTGGGCGTCGGGCCGGCTACGCCTCGTGCTGGTCGGCGTACGCCTGACGCAGCGCGCTGAGGAACAGCTCGGCAGGCTGCGCACCCGAGATGCCGTACCTGCGGTCCACGACGAAGAACGGCACGCCGTTGGCCCCGAGGGCCCGCGCCTCTTCGATGTCGGCGCGTACCGCGTCGAGGTACTCCGTCCCGGCCAGCACGGCGCGCACGCGCTCGGCGGGTACGCCGACCTCGCCGAGCAGCTCGGCCAGCGTGTCCGGGTCGGACAGGTCGGCTCCGTCGGCGAAGTGCGCGCGGAACAGCCGTTCCTCGGCCGCTCCGCCCACGCCGAGGTCGGCGGCCAGATGCAGCGCACGGTGCGCGTCCAGCGTGTTGACGGCCAGCGACGACCCGTAGTCGAAGGCCAGGCCCTCGGCCGCGCCCAGCCCGGCCATCCTGTCCACCATTGCCTTGGACTCAGGCCCGAACCGTTTGGCCAGGTAGTCGACGGTGGGCACCGCCTGGCCCGCGGGCATGTCCGGGTTCAGCTGAAAGCTCCGCCAGGTGACCGCGACCTCGTCGGCATGCTCGAACTCGTTCAGCGCACGCTCGAACCGGTGCTTGCCGATATAGCACCAGGGGCAGACCACGTCGGACCAGATCTCGATCTCCACGCTGACTGTCAACCTGCTCAGCCCCGGCCTTGTTCCGTGGGGTTCGGCTACGTCCGATAGGTTCGGCTGCGTGGCCCATGATGACAGGCGCCCCGGCCGGGCCGAGCAGGTCGGTGTGGCCAGCTTGATCGGCGCGGCGGCGGGGGCGGCACTGGCCGGTCAGCGCGGCCCGCGGGCGGCGGCGGCCGGCGCGCTGGCCGGCGCGGCCGGGCTCGCCGCGGCCGAGGCCGTGGCCCGGGCCAGGCAGCGCCCGGGCGAGATTCCCGCCCTGTGGTCGCGGATCATCACCAGCGGCGCCCTGGCCGCGCCGGTGGGCTGGGCGGCCGGCCGCCTCACCGGGGCCGGGCCCGTGCCGGTCGCCACGGTAGCGGGCGCGATCGCCGGGGCACTCGGGCTGCGGCCGCAGAAGGTCCTGCTCGGGCCCGTCGCGGGGGCCGCGATCGGGCTGGGGCTGGCCGGGCTGAGCCGCGGCCGGGCCGGAGCGGACAGGTCCCGGGGTCGGTGGCCGCGGCCGCGGCCGTGACGGGCTTCCGGGTGCTTTCGGCGCTGCTGTTCCGTGACCCGCAGCTGAGCCTGCTCGCCGAGCGGGTGCATCCGGCGGATGTCCCGTTCGTGGTCCCGCTGGCCAGCCAGACCCGGTACGTCGGCACCGGATACGTCCGGTCGCTGGCCGAGGCGCTGGGCGGCACGTACACGCCCGATGTCGAGGACATCGGCATCGTCGCGTCGCTCGACCTGCTGGCCGGGCCCTCCTTCGACCCGGCCGGGACCGATCCGATGGTCCGCGAGTTCTACGAGCACACCACCAGGTTCGCCCTGGACATCGTGCCGCAGTGGCGGCTGTGGGTGCGGCCCGGCTACCTGCTCTACCGGACGCTGGTGGCCGATCCGCTCGGGCAGGCCAGCGTGCCGATGAGCCAGCGGGAGGCCCACCACGGCGTGCGCAGCCGGATCGACACCATCACCGGGCGGCCTGACGGGACGGAGACGATCCGCGGCTGGATCCGGTCGGCCGCCGATACCGGCAAGCCCATCTACGTCGGCATTTACACGACCTACCGGCACGAGGACCACGGCTACGTCAGCGTCGGTTTCCCGCTGCCCCAGGCCAACTTCACCGCCACGCTGGCGCCGAGCGCCCGGCCGGACGGCGGACTGGTCCTGGACAGCCGCAGCGACCTCGGCCAGCCCGGCCACTACCTGACCTATATCGACCCGCAGACCGGGGAGCTCACCACGGTGGGAGTGCGCGGGTTCGCCGAGCGGCTGGAGGTCTACGTGAAGGCCGGCGAGCTGCGGGCCGAGCACGCGTTCTGGGTGTTCGGCCTGCCGTTCCTCGTGCTGCACTACCGCATGCACCGTAAGCCGCCGCGGGCCGCCTGATCACACTGGCCCTGCGGTGCTGGCCTGCAGTGTCAGTTTTTGCAGTGTCAGTTTTGCAGTGTCAGTTCTGCAGGGGCATCAGCTCGCGGACGAAGCCGTCCACGAACCAGCCGAACGACTCGGGCTCGGACGCGGGCCGGACCACGAACTTGCTCAGGCCGCCCTCGACGTACTGCTCGATCAGCCGGCGGGCGCCGTCCCAGCCCGACGCGACGACGGTCTCCGGGTCGGTGTCGGGCCTGCGGCGGCTGATCGAGGCCCGCAGCGGATCCGGGATGCCGTCCAGCGCGAGCGGCACGCTGAGCCCGAAGTGATCGAGCTCTACCTCTCGGCCGGCATCCGCCGCGGCCTGCTTGATCGTCTCCACCGCCGCGGCGGCCTCGGCCGGGGTGAGCAGCGAGCCGAGCCAGCCGTCGGCCAGCCGTCCCACCCGGCGCAGGCCGCCGGGAGCCGTGCCGCCCAGCCAGATATCCATCGGCTTCGCCGGCAGCGGGCCGACGCTCGCGTCCGACACGGTGAAGAACTGTCCCTCGAACGACACCGTCTGCGACGTCAGCATGAGCCGCAGCAGCGCCAGCGATTCGTCGAACACCGCCGCGCGCTGCCCGGTGGGCACCGGGAACAGCGCCCGTTCGGCGGCCTGCGCAGGCTGCAAACCGAACACCGGCAGCACCCGCGCCGGCGCCAGGCCGGCCAGTGAGGCCAGCTGCTTGGCCACCAGCACCGGGTGCCGTCCGGGCAGCACCGAGATCCCGCTGCCCGCCTTCAGCCGGCGGGTCCGCGAGAGCGCGAACGCCAGGCCGGTGAACGGCTCGACAAACGGGGAGTACACATTCTCCGGCAGCCACAGCGAGTCCACCCCGGCCTGCTCGAGCAGATCGACCGCCGCCGCGAACTGGTCAGCGGCTCCCGCCGACCCGAGGGATACTCCGATCCGAACCTTCATGGCTCCATCCGATCACAGTGCTGGCGCCAGCTCTAGTGGCCGGGTGCCGATCCAGGGCATTCCCGACCAGAGAAAGCCGCCTCGGGAACAGCAAGGGACGGTTCCGGGACGGCTGGGACCAGCGCCGGCCGGACCGACGAGAGGATCGGGGCGTGGGATGGCCGGGTGGCGCCGGGACCGACGCCCCGGACGCGGCACCCCGGCGGGCGGGAGTGGAATCATCAGCGCAGGAAGGCGGTCACGATCATGCCTACCGCCGCATTACTCTGGTCGAAGTTACACGGCGCAAATCCAGCTCTGCAGCGGCGCATGGCTTATAAAAGCTTCGGCCAGCTAACCCCGGAAACGGTGACAGAAAAATGAAAAAGTACGCAGAGCTGGTCCAGCGGATCCGTTGGCCTGCCAAGGCCCTCATTACCGGCTATGCCGTCGTCCGTGCCGCGGCCGTGGCCTGCGCTCTATCCTTCGTCGTGGCCGCCTGCGGCGGAGCAGCAGCCGGCCCGGCCACGTCGGGGACGCATAGCCCGGCCGCCGCGACCACGGCGACGAGCAGCGCTGCGCCAAGTTCCGGGGCTTCAGCGTCGGCCCCGCTTAGTGCATCTGCCGCCGCTAAGCCCGCTGGAAGCGCCGCGACAGCACCAGCAGACGCGATTACTCCGCAGGATGCTGAGAACGGACTCATCAAGGGCGAGCTGGCCGACAACTGGACACAAGCCTGCTCCTACATCGTGCCGAGCACGCAGCCAATATGCAACCAGGCCGCGCAGAAAGGGGCCTTGCCAATTTTCACCGGCCAGGCCACCGTCGCTGGTGCTGCGATATCAGGGTCCGAGGCCCTGGTCGCGGTGACCGGAAGCATGTGCGGCACCACCACCGGATGCGCAAGCAACAGCGATCCGTCTGTTGGCATGCCGAGCAGCAAAGTAACATTTATACAAGCCTACGAGAAAGCACTGAACAATAGCAACAGCCTTTCGCCGGTGGCTTGCATCGAGGAAAATGGAAAGTGGTATATAAACGCGGCGCTATGATTTATGAGTTGGACCGGTTCACGCGCCAGGTTTGCCCCGGGGAGAGTCGTTCGCTGGCGGCCCGGGCGTCCTGTGGTAGCTAGATCCCATCGCGAGCCGGTTCGCGTCCGGGTGAAGGTCCGCGGCGATCGGGCCGTGCGCGTAGTTCAGGACCGGGAGCCGTTAGGCCGGGCCGGCCAGGAACCCGCTCATCATCTGGCGGAATGTGGCGCCGACGGCGTCCCTGGTCGCCTTCGGGTCCGGTGAGCTCGCGATCAGCAGGCCGGCCCTGGTCATCGCGCCGAACAGCAGGAGGACCAGCGTCTGCGGGTCTTCGACCCTGAGCAGGCCGGACGCGGTGGCCGCCGCCAGCGCCTGCACGGCGGGCTCCAGCGCGTACCGTTCATCCAGCTCGACGAACCGCGCCAGCCCGAGCACGGCCGGGCCGTCGGTCACCAGTATCCGCTGCACCTCCGGCTCGAGCACCCAGTCCAGGAAGACGCCGAAGCCGGCGGCCAGCATCTCCAGGGCGCCCTCGGCCGCCGCCGAGGCCGCCACGGAGGCGACCAGCATCTCGGCGTGCACCTGCTCGAAGACCGCCTCGAACACCGCTGCCTTGGTCGGGAAGTGGTGATACAGGGCCCCCGTCGTCACCCGTGCGGCCCGCGCGATGTCCTCTACGGACGTGGCGGCGAACCCCTTGGTCCCGAACAGCAGGCGGCCCGCGGCGACCAGCGCGGCCCTGGTCTGCGCGACCTGCTCGGCGCGCAGCGAGGCGGGCGCGTCGTCTCTGGACCCCGGCACGGGACGGTCAGCCATGCCCACTGTGTAGCTCATGAAAGCCACTTGCGCACACCGACAAGCGGTGACATAGTGTCGCTATCTTAAAAATTAGAAATATCCAACGGAGGAACGAAATGTACGATGCCGTAGCGGCAGTCCGGACCGACCGGGCGGCGCTGCTCGAGATCGGCCGTGGCCTGACCCCGGCGCAGTGGCAGGCGCCCTCGGGCTGCCCGGGCTGGAGCGTTCAGGATGTCGTCGCGCACCTGGCCATCGAATTCTGGGCGGTGGTGGACCCGTCACAGCTGCCGGACATCACCGGCCAGCCCTTCGAGCACGCCCAGGACATCTTGGTGGAGTCCCGGCGCGGCCTGCCCCCCGAAGCCGTCCTGGACGACTACGAGCAGGTCAGCAGCACCGGGCTGGAGCGGCTCGCGGGGATGGCCACGCTGGAGGTGCCGGTGCCAATGGGCGAGGCGGGCACCTACCCGGCCGCGGTGCTGCCGAGCGCCTACGCCTTCGATCACTACACCCATATCCGGGCCGACCTGTTCCCGCCGCGTGGGCCGCTGGACGGCGAAGCGCCGCCCTCGGACGAGCTGCGGACCGGGTCCGCGCTGGACTGGATCGAGGCCGCCCTGCCGCAGCAGAACGCCGAGGCCGTGGCGCAGGCCACGCTCGAGATTCAGGTCACCGGCGCCGGCGGCCGGTCGATCGCCTTCGGCTCGGGCCCGGTCAAGGCCACCGTGACCTCGGACGCGCCCGCCTTCGTACGCTGGGTGACCCAGCGCGCCAGCTGGGCGGACCTCGGCGTGCGGGCGGACGGCGACGAACGGGCCCTGGCTGCGGCCCGGGCGCTCAAGGTGTTCTGACCCCTCGTCCGGGAACTGAACAGCACCCGGCGGGATCGTGATGGCCAGGAAAAAAGGCACGCCTCGGGCCGGACCGGTCGTGACCTCGGATCGGGAGTGTGCTGTGCTAGAGACATGAGCAGCGAATCTGCCCCCGAGTTCAACGCGCTGCCGGCCGACTGGGCCTCCCGTCCCGCCCTCCTGGCCGGCCTGACCGTCGACGACGACGATGAGCACGACGACCCGGTGCTGCGCTGGCCGGACGGCCGGGTGGTCGATACCTGGCGGGAGGACTACCCGTACTTCGAGAAGATGCCGCGGCCCGAGTACGAGTACCTCAAGCGCCCACTCCAGGTCGAGCTCGTGAAGCTGCAGAACTGGGTGAAGTCCACCGGGCAGCGGATCGTGATCGTCTTCGAGGGCCGCGACGCGGCCGGCAAGGGCGGCACGATCAAGCGCTTCACCGAGCACCTGAACCCGCGCGGCGCGACGGTCGTGGCGCTGACCAAGCCGACCGAGCGGGAGCGGACCCAGTGGTACCTCCAGCGTTACGTGCCGCACCTGCCCGCGGCGGGCGAGATCGTCATGTTCGACCGCTCCTGGTACAACCGGGCCGGTGTGGAGCGGGTGATGGGCTTCAGCACGCAGGCGGAATACGAGGAGTTCATGCGGGAGGCCCCGGACTTCGAGCACATGCTGGTCCGTTCCGGGCTGGACCTGACCAAGTTCTGGTTCTCGGTGACTCCCTCCGAACAGCGCACCCGGTTCATCATCCGGCGGATCGACCCGGTGCGGCAGTGGAAGCTGAGCCCGATGGACATCGAGTCGCTGGACAAGTGGGACGCGTACACCGAGGCCAAAGAGGCGATGTTCCATTACACCGATACGCCCGTAGCGCCGTGGACGGTGATCAAGAGCAACGACAAGAAGCGGGCCCGGCTCGAGGCGATCAAGTACGTGCTCAGGAAGTTCGACTACGAAGGCAGGGACAACTCGGTGATCGGGGAACCCGACAAGCTCATCATCGGGCCGCCGTCGGTGCTGTCCGAGCACAACCCGGACCGCGTCTTCCCCGAGCTGTGAGCCGGGCCTGAGCGGTGCGCCGGGCCCGGGCGGTGCGCCGGGCCCGCGGGCTATCGTCATGACATGCCCGTGCGGACCGGGATCGTCATCGTCGGGGCCGGCTTCGGCGGCATCGGGATGGGGATCGCGCTGAAGAAGGCCGGCTACCACGATTTCGTGATCCTGGAGAAGGACGACGACCTCGGCGGGACCTGGCGCGACAACAGCTATCCGGGCTGCGCGTGCGACGTGCCGTCGCCGCTGTACTCCTACTCCTACGAGCTCAATCCGGCCTGGACGCGCTTGTTCGCGCCGCAGCGGGAGATCTGGGACTACCTGCGGATGTGCGCGCGGAAATACGGCGTGGACACCCACATCCGGTACGGCTGCGGGGTCCAGCGGATGGACTGGGACGAAGAGGCCGGGTGCTGGCACATCACGACCGGGCCAGGCGGTTACCGGGCCCGGGCCGTGGTGGCCGCCGGCGGTGCGCTGCATCTCCCGTCCTACCCGGACATCCCGGGCCGCACCGCCTTCAGCGGTACCGCCTTTCACTCCGCACGCTGGGACCACGGCGCCGACCTGACGGGAAAGCAGGTCGCGGTGATCGGCACCGGCGCGTCCGCGATCCAGTTCATCCCCGAGATCGCCGGCCGGCCGGCCCGGCTGCGGGTGTTCCAGCGCTCGGCGCCGTGGCTGCACCCGCGGCCGGACACCACCATCCCGGCCCGGGTGCGTGACACGCTGGCGGCCGCGCCGCTGGCGGCCCGGGCGGTGCGGGACGCCATCTACTGGGGGCTGGAAGCCAGGGCGCTCGGCTTCGCCGTCCATCCCCGGCTGATGACCCCGCTGGCGGCCCTGGCTCGGCAGCATCTCAGCCACCAGGTCACCGACCCGGACCTGCGCGCGAAGCTGACCCCGGACTACACCATCGGGTGCAAGCGCATCCTGCTGTCCTCCAGTTACTATCCCGCCCTGCAACGGCCCAACGTGGACCTGATCACCGACCGGATCACCGAGATAACGCCGGCCGGCCTGGTTACCGAGGACGGCACGGTCCATCCGGCCGACGTGATCATCTACGCCACCGGCTTCAAGGTCATCGAATCGGTCACCGCGCTGAACGTCACCGGGCGGGACGGCCGCCAGCTGGCCGCCGCGGGCCTGGATGGGTACCACGGCATCACGGTGCCGGGCTTCCCCAACTTCTTCATGGTGCTCGGCCCGAACACCGGCGTGGGCCACACCTCGGTCGTGTTCATGGCCGAGAGCCAGATCCAGCACATCATGAGCTGCCTGCGGATCCTGGCCCGGGACAAGGCGGTCACCATGGAGGTCAGCGCGGACGCGGCGGGCCGGTTCAGCACCGGGCTGCAGCGGCGGCTGCGCCGGGCGGTGTGGAGCACGGGCGGGTGTACCAGCTGGTACCTCGACGCGGCCGGGATCAACCGGACGCAGTGGCCGGGATTCTCCTTCGAGTACTGGGCCCGGACGCGCCGCGCCCGCCGCGGCGCCTACGCGGTTGCTTAGGAAATCTGCGGCCAGGTGTGGACCGGCTCGTTGGTGTGCATGTGCTCGATGTACTGCTGGGTCATCTGCCGCAGCGCCTCGGCGCGAGCCAGGCCGTGCCGCCGGGTCAGCTCGGTCACCGTCGCGGCCTGCCAGGCGGCGCCGGTCTGGCCGGTGAGGCAGCGCTGCTCGATGATGCCGAGCAGCCGGTCGGCGTGGGCCGGGCTGACCTCCCACTGGCTGAGTCCCTCGCGGGCCAGCGGCAGCAGGTGGCGCAGGACGAGCTCGGCCGCCGGGGCGACCCCGGCGCCCGGCCAGTACAGCTGCGCGTCCAGGCCGTGGCGCGCCGCCACGTGCAGGTTCTCCTCGGCGGTCGCGAACGACAGCTGGGTCCAGATCGGCCGCCGGGCCTCGGCCAGGTACCGGACGAGCCCGTAATAGAACGCCGCGTTAGCCATGACGTCCGCGATGGTCGGCCCGGCCGGCAGCACCCGGTTTTCCACCCGCAGGTGCGGTGTCCCGTCGACCACGCCGTAGACGGGGCGGTTCCACCGGTAGATGGTCCCGTTGTGCAGGCTCATCTCGCCCAGCTGCGGGCTGGCGCCGCCATCGAGCACCGCGAGCGGGTCCTCGTCCTCGCAGATCGGCAGCAGCGCCGGGAAGTACCGAAGGTTCTCCTCGAACAAGTCGAACACCGAGGTGATCCACCGGTCGCCGAACCAGACCCGGGGCCGTACACCCTGCTCCTTCAGCTCATCGGGCCGGGTGTCCGTGGCCTGCTCGAACAGCGTGATCCGGGTCTCGTGCCACAGCTGCCTGCCGAACAGGAAGGGCGAATTGGCCCCGAGCGCCACCTGGACGCCGGCGATGGCCTGGGCGGCGTTCCAGTAGCTGGCGAAGTCATCCGGGCTGACCTGGGCGTGCAGCTGGACACTGGTGCACGCGGCCTCGGGCGTGATGCTGTCGGCGTGGGTTTCCAGCTGCTCGGCGCCGTCGATCGCGATGCGCATGTCCTCCCCGCGGGCCGCGAAGATCTGCTCGTTCAGCACCCGGTAGCGATCGTTGGGCGACATGGCGCTCTCGTCCACGTCCGTCTCGGCCAAGGTGGGCAGGATGCCGACCATGACCAGGTTGCTGCCGACGGTACGGGCCTTGGCGTCCGCGGCGTTGAGGTCGGCGCGGATCTCCCGTTCCAGCCCCTCGAACGCGTCGCCGCCGAGCAGCCGGGGCGGCACGTTGATCTCGAGGTTGAACTGGCCGACCTCGGTGGCCCAGGCCGGATCCGCGATCACCTCCAGCACGTCGGTGTTGCGCATGGACGGCATGCCGCGGGCGTCGACCAGGTTCAGCTCGATCTCCTGGCCCACCATGGCGCGGTTCTCGTCGAACGCGTGCTCGCGCAGCATGCGGGCGAACGCGTCCAGCGAACGCCGCACCTTCTCGCGGTACTTGCGCCGGTCCTCGCCGGTGATCTTGATCGCCTGGATGTCACGGCCCATAAGGTCCCCGCTCAACTGGATGAACAGCCCACCACCACATTCCCACGCGACCAGCCCGCACGCTAGCAGGCCCCCGCGCCGGGGGCCCCGCGCGGGGCCGCCGCGCCACGAGACCGCCGCGCCACGAGACCGCCGCGCTATGAGGCCGCCAGCCGGGCGCTCTCGTCGTGGACCCACAGGCCCAGCAGCCCGCGCAGGTGCGCGACGAACTGGTCGTGCTCATTCGCGGGGTAGGTCGACTGGACGGTCCGGACCAGCAGCCCGTCGAAGTCCGGGCTGGCCACCCAGTCCAGCACGATCTCGTCCAGGCGCTCCTGCTGGCCGGCCCAGAAATCGTGATAGCGGGCGGAATCGAAGTGCGCATCGGCCAGCTCCCGGTAGATGCCCAGCTTCTCGGCGTAGGACAGGCCGGGGGAATCCGCGACCGTGAAGTACCGGCCGGGGTCCAGGTCGAGCTGGGGCGGCCGGCCGGCGGCCAGCACGAAGACACACCATTTGACCAGTGTTTTTATCGCCCAGGGGAAGTAGTAGTGCAGGCTGGTCAGCGCGATGTCCGGGCACGCGTTGGCGTAGTCGATGGGGTACACCTCGTCGCCGCGGACCAGGGTCTCGCAGGAGTTGAACTCCCAGCGGAAGAAGGCGTTGACCAGCCTGCTGATCGTCACGACCTCGTCGCCGATCTGCGGAGACAGGAAACTGTGCTCGACCGCGTAGCGCGAGTGCATGGGCTGCTCAGGCGCGAATCTCATGACCATCGTCTCCGGGCCGATGGACAGCGAGCGGGCGAAGACGTCGTAGTCGATGGCCTTCTGCAGGTGCATGAGCATTTCGCCGCTGGCGTCGTAGGCGGCGTGCAGCTCGGCCGGCGTGCTGATGCGGGAGACGCCACGCCAGGCGCCGCCGTCGTAAGGCTTCATGAACAGCGGGTAACCGATCTGGTCCGCGATCGCGTCCAGGTCGAAGGGCTGGTTGTACCGGGCGGCGGTGTCGGCGTAGCGGGTGTTGCCGAGCGGGTTCTTGTACGGTACGAGCACCGTCTCCGGCACCTTGAGCCCGAGCCGCATCATCGCGCAGTAGGCCGTGTGCTTCTCCATCGACTGGAAGGTGAACGGGCTGTTCAGCACGTACACACCGTCCATCATCGCGACCTTCTTGAGCCACTCCCGCGGGTGGTAGTACCAGTAGGCCAGCCGGTCGATGACCAGGTGATGGCGGGGACGGTCGCGCAGGCTGAACGGCTCGATGGTGACCCGCTCGGTGTCGAAAGTGTGCCGGGCGCCGTCCGGGCCCGGCACGGGACCGAGCCTGCGCACGATCTCCTCGAACGCGGTCGGCCAGTCGTCTTCGGTACCGAGCAGCAAGCCGATCAGGTGCCTGGTGGCGGCGGTCATGGCCTCCTCCCTCTCAGCAGAATCGCGGCATGTGATGGGCCAGCTGGGCACGCCATGACGGCCAGTCGTGCGGAACGTCGTACCCCCACAGGTCCAGCTCGTGCTTGATCCCCTTGGCGGCCAGCAGGGCGGCGAACTGCCTGGTGCTCGCCAGCGCCCCGGTGGTGTCCTCCCACTGGCCCCGACCGCAGACCAGCAGCAGGCTGACCTGGCTGCGCAGCCAGTCGAGGTGCTCGCCGGCCAGGTGCGCGGCGTAGTCCATGGGGTTGTTGAAGTACGCCTCGCTGGCCCGCTCCCCCCAGGCATCCCACGCCGAGGGGTCATAGTTGCCGGAGAAGCACATCGCGAGCGGGAACAGGTCGGCCCGCTTGAGGGCGAAATTGGCCGCATGGAAGGCGCCCAGGCTGCAGCCGAGCGTGATCACCTCGGCCGGGCCGCCGCAGTCCCGGTAGATCCACGGCACGACGTCACCGACGACCCACGATTCGTACCGGCCGTGCCGGCGGGCGCGCTCCTCCAGGGGGATCTCGCGGTTGGACCAGGACTCGGCGTCATAGCTGTCGACGCAGTAGAGCTTGATCCGCCCCGCGTCGATCAGGCCGCCCACCGCGTCGACCATGCCGTTGTTCTCGAAGTCCCAGGCCTGGCCGCGCTCGGTCGGAAAGACCAGCACCGGGCGGCCCCAGTGGCCGTAGCGGATCACGGTACCGGCGGCGCCCAGCGCGGCCGACCACAGCTGGGTCGTCTCCCGGTTCACGCGCACACCTGCACCCGCACATCGTGCCTGGTGCGTACGGAAGATGACAATACCGATCATTAAAACGCCTGCCCGGCCTCCGGCGCCGGGGAGTGGAGAGGGGGAGACCGGGGCCGGGAGGTCGGGCAGGCGGCGGAACGGCCGCCGGGGTCACCGGCGGCCGGCCGATCACCAGCGGTACCAGCGGCTCCTTGATCCGCCTTCGCCCGCCCGGAGGAGGAAGCCGAGGATCCAGATCACCAGGACGATCAAGGCGATCCACCACAAGATGTGAACCGCGAATCCCAGCCCGCCGAGCAGCAGCGCGAGCAGGAGAACCAGCAAGATGAGCGCCATGAGGTTAAGTCCTTCTTTCTAGATGGTCGCCCTAGGACGGCACCCGACTACCCCGGTCCCGGCGGTCCACACATCCGGGGAACTGAATTCAGCGATGGCCCGGCGCCCGGCGGCACCCGCGGCGCCTGGGCCCCGGGTGGCGGGATGACGGTGGATGGGGGGTGAACCACGATCCGTTCGGAATGATGCTGATGGGCCGGGACGGACGGTGGAGCCCGGGCCAGCGGATGCGGCGGTGGCCAGGGCGGTCGCCGGGGTGCTGAGTACGATCACCGTCAGCGATGCGAGCGCAGGCAGGCACTTCATGGGCCGCACGGTAATGGCGAATCGGGCCGTGCCGCCGGGCTCGCGTGTGTGAGTACGGGTGAGCGGCGCTACGGCCGTTCGGGTGGGCCGGGAGTGAGCAGGCCGCGGTTGAACGCCTCGGCGACCGCGGCGGCGCGGTCACCGACGCCGAGCTTGGCGTAGATGTTCAGCAGGTGGGTCTTGACCGTGGCCTCGGTGATGAACAGCCGGGCGGCGGCCTCCCGGTTGGTCGCCCCGGACGCGACCAGCTCGAGGACCTCCAGCTCGCGGTGGCTGAGCGGTCCGGCGCCGGGCGCCCGGACCCGGCTCATCAGCCGGGCGGTCACGGCCGGGGACAGCACCGCCTGGCCCTGGGCGGCGGCGCGGACCGCGTGCAGCAGCTCGGCGCGGGGAGCGTCCTTGAGCATGTAGCCGGTGGCGCCCGCCTCGATGGCGGGCAGCACGTAGCTGTCGGTGTCGTACGTGGTCAGCACCAGGATCCGGGCCGGGACGCCGCGGCTGGCCAGCTCGGTGATGGCGGTCAGGCCGTCCATGCCCGGCATCCGCAGGTCCATCAGGATCACGTCCGGCTCGAGGGCCTGCGCGAGCGTGACCGCCTCAGCGCCGTCGGCCGCCTCGCCGAGCACCTCGAACTCCGGATCACGGGCGAACATGCTGCTCAGCCCGTCCCTGACCACGGGGTGATCATCGGCGATCAGCAGCTTGATTACCGCGCCGGGCTCGGGGCGGGTCACGAGGCCGCCTGCGCGACCGGGAGGCAGGCCGAGATGCCGGTGCCGACGCCGGGCTCCGATTCGACCTGCAGCGTCCCGGCCAGGCTCTCGATGCGCTGCCGCATGGCGACCAGGCCGAACCCGCCGTCGTGGGGTTGTGAAGCGGCCGGGCGCAGGCCATCGGCGGTAGGGCGCAGGCCATCGGCGACGGAGAGGCCGACCAGGCCGGCGCTCATGGCGTAGGGGCCGGCCGCGGCGCAGGGCTGGGCCCGGTCGAAGCCGCGGCCGTCGTCGCGCACGTCCAGCGCGACCTCGTACTCCATGTAGGACAGCGTGACCCCGACCCGGGTGGCCCGGGCGTGCCTGGCCACGTTGGCCAGCGCCTCCTGAGCGGTCCGGAGCAGCGCGAACTCGGCCTGGTGCGGCATCGGCCGGGCCGTTCCGGTCGTGGTGACCTGGACCGGGATCTGGTGCAGGGCCGACCAGCGGCCGGCCACGTCGGCCAGCGCCTCGCTCAGCCGGCCCGTCTCCAGCGACTCGGGCCGCAGCGCCTCCACCGAGCGCCGGGCCTCCGACAGGCTTTCGCGGGCCAGCCCGGTGGCGGCGTCGAAGTGGCGGTGCCACCCGGCCGGGTCGTCGGCGGCCTGCTCGGCCGCCTGCAGCTGGGTGATGATCCCGGTCAGGCCCTGCGCCAGGGTGTCGTGGATCTCCCGCGCCATCCGCTGCCGCTCGTCCACCACACCGGCCTCCCGGGCCTGGGTCAGCAGCTGCTGCTGCAGGCCAGCGTTCTCCGCCAGCGTCGCCTCGAGCCTGCCGTTGGCCTCGCTCAGTTTCCCCACCGCACACTCGGTGTTCCACCTGGACCAGGTGAAGGCCAGCCCGATGGCCACGTTGACGGCCACGATGATCAGGTAAATCAGCGCCCCGGTGAGCGTTCCCTTGTTCACGCCGTAGGCCTGCGAGGTGCCGGCCAGCAGGCCCACCGCGGCTGCGCCAAGCAGCCGCCAGGGCCAGATCAGGAACCTGATCACGTAGAAGTAGATGGTGAAGGTGAACAGCCCGAACACGGTGTTATCGAGGACCAGGAGCGCGCCGAGCAGGATCAGCACGGTGATGAACGCCGCCATTACCGGCGGCCGCGGCCGCCACGCGGGATGCAGGGTGAACATCCACAGCATCCAGGCCGCGGTCACCGCGCTCAGGATCAGCCCGGCGATCAGCGGCTTCTCGGTCGTGGTGTGGAGCGCGAACGACACCAGCACGCAGAAGGCCAGCATCGCGTAGGGCAGCACGTCCAGTACCGTGGCCTGGTGCTTGGCCAGCAGGGGCCGGGGACTAGTCATCTGCGCCCTCCACACCGAAATTTACTCCCAGCGGAAGAACCGGGCCGCGGCCAGCGTCGAGGTGACCGCGGCGAGCATGCTGCTGGTGCCCGTGACCACCACGACATCGCCCCTGTGGATGACGTTGTGCCACTGGCCCTCGATCACTGGTGACATGCCGTGCCTCCCTCGATGCGTCCAGGGTGGCAGCAGCGTGTCTCCCCGCGCATCGGCTGATCTGGCGGGCGGGCGGATGAATCGCCGGGCCGGCCTGGCGGCTGAGCATATCCACCGATCGGCTGACCGCTCAGCTGTTTCCGGCGCTCTTCGGGCGCGCTTCGGGCGCGCTTCCGGCGACCCAGGTTAGTGCCGGAGGGCAGGAGCTTAAGAAAATCACCCTCCGCTCGGGGTGTTTTCATGATCATGGGTCAAAACGGGCGCCCACGGGCCGTTTCGGCCCATGATCATGGTTGATGACCGTTATGCCTCAATGTGAGGTTTGGGCATAACGGTGCCGTATCGAGCGGGAGGACGGCAGCGGGCTCGTTGAGCTTCTGGCGTCAGGCCGAGACGACGGTGATGTTGGTGCGCCCGATCCTGATCTTGTCGCCCTTCTTCAGCCGCTGGGCGTTGAACATGCGACGTCCGTTGAGCCAGGTGCCGTTCGTCGAATTGAGGTCCTCGACGTACCAGTAGCCGTGGGCGAACTGGAAGCGGGCGTGGTGGCTGGAGGCGTGTTCGTCGCCGAGGGCCAGGTTTTCCTGGCGGCCCGCGGTGAAGTCGGTGCTGAACACCTGGGTCTGGCCGGCGGCCTGGACCACGAGCGACGGGACGGGACCGGAGTCGGCCAGGGTGACGTCGTGGTGGGTGACCGCGGACACGGCCGCCCGCCAGCCCTGTTTCTCTTGGTCAGCGGTGTCGTCCCAGGGCGGGAGCGGCCCCTGCTGGGCCTTGCGGTAGGCCTCGTAGGCCGTCCGGGCGAGGACTTCTATGTCAATACGTGCCACCGTTCGATGATGCCAGAGGACGCTCGCGCCGGCCCGGTGAGCGCGTCGGCCGGGTGGCGGCGTTTAGCGGAGCGTCTCCACCGAGAACTCCTTCGTAGAACGCACGGGCGCGGGCGAGGTCAGTGACGTTGAGGGTGACGTGGTGGAATCCGGTCGGCATGAGAACCACGCTACGGGAGCGTGCGCACGAGGATCGGCGACAGCGCGGGGGCGGCAGCCAGGCCCGAGTAGCGCGGCCGGCGCGCGCTTCGACGGCTACCGCACCGGCTAGCCAGCACGCCGCCGTGTCACCCGATCGGGCGTCATGACAGTGGCGCCGTCGATCAGGGATGCTATCTGTGCGCCAGCCCGCGATTTGATAACGCAGTGGCGCCCGGCCATTGCAGCCCGGCGTCGGCCTGCGGCCGATTCGCCTGGGGGCAGCTCCGGGGGGGTGGGGTGTCCTGGGCCGTTCACCGGCCCGGGGCACCCAGGCTGGGCCCGTCGGCCTCGGCGCGGGCAAATGACTTGTACGGCATGATCTCGCCTGGCTTGATCACGCCGTCCTCGATCGCGCGGGCGAGCAGCGCGTCCTTGCTCGGCGCGGTCCGCCCGGTGGCCGCGTACTTGGCCCGCGCGCGGCTGATGTACTGCCGGACCGTGTTCTCGCTGATCCCCATGCGCCGCCCAACCGATGCTTTCGACATGCCCTGGAACCACAGCAGCAGCGCCTGCCGCTCCTGCTCCGACAGCGCCGGCCGGGCCGGGTGCTGGTCGGCGAGCATCGCTCTGGCCTGCGACCGGGTCATGTACGGCCGGTCGGCGGCCGCGGCCAGCACAGCCTCGACCAGATGGTCGCGGCCCTCGTCCTTGGACACGAAGGCGTGCGCGCCGTTGTCCAGTGTCTCCATCACGATCGCCGGATCGCTGTGCCCGGAGAAGGCCACGACCCGGTATCCGGCGGCCACCAGCTCCGGGATCCGCGTGGTGACCAGCTCGCCGGACAGCTCCAGGTCGAGGATGATCACGTCGGCCGGCGGCGGCGGCACGGCGTGGAGCCCGGCCAGGTCGCGCGCCGCCTGCTGCGGTGGCGGCACGGCCCGGAGCCCGGCCAGGTCGCGTGCCGTCTGCACCAGCCGCACCCGCTGGCCTGGATCGGACCGGATCCAGGACGCCACCCCCTCGGTGACGACCGGATGGTCTTCGATGATCGCCACCGTCACGGGCTGTTCCATCGCGCCTCCGCCCAGAGCATGCCGCCGTCTTGCTGCTGTTCGATGACGACCCCCGCACCTGCTGCGGGCAGCCGGACGGCTGCGTCGGTATCGGCGACGAAGCTGACGGCGATTCCGGCGGCCACCGCCGCCAGGGTTATCCGCGCCTGGCTGCGCGCGGCGGTCAGGATCGCGATCGCGGCGTCGGTGATCACCCGCCGGGCTGGGCCGGGCACTTGCGGCAGCGGCCCGGCCGTCTCTATCTCCACGGTTACGCCGCGGCGTTCGGCCATGTCGGCACTCGCGTGCAGTTCGTGCACCAGCGATCCAGGTACCTCATCGCCCTCGGCCAGCAGCCGGCGCAGCCGGGCGGCCTGAACCGCGCACCTGATGCGCACCTGCGCGTCGCCCGGGTCAGCGGTCCCCGCCGCCAGCTCGGCGACCAGCGGGACGGCGCTTTCCTGCAGCGCCAGCCAGCGAGCGTGCCGGGCGGCCCGGATGATCTCCGCGGTGGCGGCCCGCTCGCGCGCGGCGTGCTCACTCTGCGCCGCCGCGGCGGCCTGGCCGGCGGCCGCATCCAGCGTCCTGACCCCGGCCGCGACGGCCACCTGGGCGCCGGTCGACCAGGCCAGCACGGCGAGGTAGCCGGCCAGGTCGCTGCGGTCCAGCCCGCTCCACACCAGCACGCTCAGGGTGGCCAGGGCCTCGGCGGCCAGGAACCACGCGAGCTCCACGAACGGGCGGCGCAGCAGCACGAGCACGCCAATCCAGCCGGCGCTTCCCCACGCCCAGTTGACCGCCAGGGTCTGGCCCCCCGGGCTGGCCGCCGCCGCGGCGGTGCTGGCCGCTAGCGCGATCACGGCCAGCGCCCAGGCCGGGCGCCAGCCGGGCGCTCCGCGCAGCACGAGGATCGACCCGGCGGTGATGGCCAGCGCCATGACCAGCCACATGGCGCCCTGGAAGGCGAACGAGCCGTAGGCCGGACGATTATGCAGCAGCTGCCCGCCCGCTCCGCCGAGATGCCAGCCCGCGACCAGGAAGACCACAGCGATGGTGAAGGCCCGCTGATAGCGGCCGGACATCGTCGCCATCGGCAACGCAGCGTTCATGCCGGCCAGCTTACGGTGACGGTCGTGCCCGCGCCGGGACGACTGGCGATCGCGGCCCAGCCGCCGGCCGCCAGCATCCGCCCGGTGATCGACTCGCGGATGCCCCGGCGGGAGGGCGGGGTGGCAGCCGGGTCGAACCCGCGGCCGCGGTCGGTGATCTTGATAATCGCCCAGCCCGCACCGCCGGTGACGGTCACTTCGGCCTGGCCGGTTCCGGCGTGCTGCGCGACGTTGCGCAGCGCCTCGCCGACGCAGGCGACGACCTGTTCGGCGACCGGCGACGGCAGCGTGACCGGGACCAGCTTCAGCCGCACGGCCAGGTCATCGGTGCTGGCCGCGGCCCGCTCCAGCTTCGGTCTCAGGTCGGTCAGCGACGCCAGCCCGCCCGGCACAGCCGGGGCGGCCGGGGCGCCCGCGAGCCCTTGCAGCACGCGCTGGTCCCGGGCCGCCTGTGCGGTCAGCGCCGGGGACGGTTCGGCAAAGGCGCCGGCCGCCACCATGGTCAGGGTCGACAGGACGGTGTCGTGCAGCTGGCGATGCTGCTCTCGCTCGTCAGCGCGCCGCGCCTCCTCGGCCCGGATCTGCTGCTCGGTCTCCAGGCCGGCGGCGACGATCGCGTCCGCTTGCCGGGCGCCCCCGCGGATCACCGCCACCAGCCCGGCGGCGACGATCGTCTCCACCACCAGCAGCCAGGCATCGGCCAGGTGGCCGGTGCCGAGCCCGTAGGCGATGACCACGATTGCGGCCCCCGGCAGCGCGAGCCACGGCCGCAGCGCGATCTGCAGAATGTACACCGACGTGCAGGCCAGCGGGAGCATCCAGGTCGTGCTGTCCTCGATCAGCACGCCCGGGACCAGGTGCTGCTGCGCCAGCGCAAGCACCGAGATAACCGCGGCATCGGCCAGTACCACGGCCGACGTCAACCCGGACCGCCGCACCCGCCACGTGAAGAAGGCCGACCACAAGCACAGCGCAGTCAGCAGCGCGCCCAGCCACCAGCCGGAGATCTGCTCGGTGGCGGCCAGCACGGCCACCGCGGTGAACAAGACCGCGCCGCCAAGGCGCAGAGCGATCGAATACCAGCCGGCCAGCCGGTGCAGGGCCTGGTCGGATGGCCCGGCCAGCCGCGAGCGGCGGGCCCGCCCGCGGCGGCCCGCGGGGGGCTGGATCTGTCCCCCGGCGGAATCAGCGGCCGGTTTCACCGGACCAGTATGCGGCAGGAGCACGGCACCGGGAATAGTGACGATACAACATTTGGGCCGGGGCGAACGACCTGCGGTTTCCCCTCTGAGCGGCAATCGGCCTTAGCAAATTCCGATCAGGTACGCTCCCGTCGGCTGGGTGTAGGCGACGGCGATATCGGGCCCGGCTGCGCCGCGACCAGCTTGCGTGCGTGCTGTTGCGGTATCAAGGACGGGAGGTGACTGATGCCTGATTCGCCGGGGCGCCGCGGGCCGGACTGGCTGCGGACGGTGCCCGTGCTGCGGGGCGTGCTGCCCGTCGGGCGCGCCCAGCTGCCCGTCGACCTGCTCGCCGGTATCACGCTCGCCGCGCTGGGCGCTCCGGAGGCGCTCGGATACGCCAAGATCGCCGGGATGCCGCTGGTCACTGGCTTGTACACGATGCTCCTGCCGATGGCGGCGTTCGCGGTCCTCGGCTCATCCCGCCACCTGGTCGTCGCCGCGGATTCCGCCACCGCCGCCATCCTCGCCGCCGCGCTCACCGGCCTCGCGGCGGCAGGCTCGGAGCGATACGTCAAGCTGGCCGGGCTGGCCGCCCTGCTGGCCGGAGGGATGCTGCTGGCGGCCCGGGTGGCGCGGCTCAGTTTCCTGGCCAATTTCCTCTCCCGCACCGTCCTGGTCGGGTTCCTGGCCGGCGTCGGCATTCAGGTGGCGGCCGGGCAGCTGCCCGCCATGCTCGGGGTGACCGCCTCGGGCCCGCAGACGCTGCCCAGGCTCCTGGACACGCTGCGCGCGATCCCGCACGCGCAGCTGGCCGACGTGGCGGTGTCGGCCGGCGTCATCGTGATCGTCCTGGCGGGCCGCCGGATCAGCCGCCGGTTCCCGGGACCCCTGATCGCCTTGACCGCGGCCATCGTCGTGAGCCGGGCCGCGGACCTCGCGGCCCACGGCATGGCCGTGGTCGGCCCGGTCCCGCGCGGGCTGCCGAACCTGGCCCTGCCGGCCTTCGGGTGGCAGGCGGCCGCCGCGCTCGTCGGCCCCGCCGTGTCGATGTTCGTCGTCATCCTGGCCCAGAGCGCGGCCACCTCCCGGGCCTACGCCGCGAAGTACGACGAGGAAGACTTCAGCGAGGCCACCGATCTGGTCGGCCTGGGCGCGGCCAATGCCGCGGCCGCGTTTACCGGCACATTCGTGGTCAACGGAAGCCCGACCAAAGCCCAGATCGTCGACCAGGCGGGCGGCCGCAGCCAGCTAACCCAGCTCAGCGCCTCGGCCGTGATCCTCGTCGTCCTCTTGCTTCTGACCGGGCCACTGGCGTACCTGCCGGCCGCCGCTCTGGCCACCGTGGTCTTCCTGATCGTCATCCAGCTCATCGACGTCAAGGAGATGCGGCGGATCCGGCGCCTCACCTGGCACGAGTTCACCGTGGCCCTGATCACCACGGGCGCGGTGGTCGTCCTGGGAGTCGAGGACGGCATCATCCTCGCCGTCGTCGTCTCCATCATCAACCACCTGCGACACAGCTACAGCCCACTGGACAGCGTCCTGGTGAAGTCATCACTCGGGCATCTGGGGCCGCTCCCGGTAGAACCAGGCGCCCGCACCGAGGAAGGACTGGTGATCTACCGGTTCGGCACGAGCCTGTACTTCGCCAACGCGGCCAAGCTCATGGAGGACATCGCGGCGCTAGTCGGCCACGGCGGACCGCTGCGCTGGTTCGTCCTGGACTGCGCGGCCATCGAAGACGTCGACTACACCGCATCTTCGGTCCTCACCAGAGTGGTTGAGTACCTGCAACGGCGCCATATCCGGATGGCGGTCAGCTCCGTGCTCGATCCGGTGCGGCAGCAGTTCGACCGTTACGGCATCAGCAAGGCCCTGGATCCTGACGCGTGGTACGACAGTTCCGGCGAGGCCTTCGCGGCCTACCAGGCGGCACCGAAAACCATCGATGACGCGAACGGGCCCGGCGCAGGCGGCACCTCGAAGTAAAGGCAGCACGATGCTGGCGGTGCGATTTACCGGCGTGCTGAGGCTCAGTGGCGACAGCGAGGTGGTCTGGGCCTATCCTCGGCCGACGTTTAACGTTGCGCGTGGTAGGGCCGGGGCTTGCGGAGCAGCCACTGCAAGAACGTCCGTCTCGGGAACCGCACCACAACGCCGCCGCCGCGCACGCGGCCGGCTAGTTCCACCCGCAAGATGACCGGCACATGCGGATCCGCCGCAGGAGGGACCTTGACGTCGGCGAGCCGCCCCGTCAAGCCGTCGGTATCGACGACTACGCCGGGCCGGGTGACCAGGGTCAGGTCACCCCCAAGTCCCAGATCAACATCAATGCGCACCGTGTCTCGGACAATCAAGGCCCTGGTGAAGTCGAGCGTCACGTCACCCGCGGTCAGTTTGATCTCCATCCGCCGCGGCACCACCCATTGGCCCGTCCGCGTCACATCACCGAAGCGCTGGTCGATCCGGATCAGGTCCTTGGCCTGCCGCTCGATCCCGCTCGGCGGCAAATCGGCGGTCAGCACAGCCAGCTCACCGCGGGTACGGGCCGAAAGCGCAGACTCAACGCGATCATCCAGCTCATCCGCGGCGAGCAGGCCTTCGCTCGCGGCAGCAGTCAGCGTCTCGACGACCCGGTCCCGGTCCGCATGCGACACCCTCAGCTCCAGCCGCGCATCCGGCTCAGCCGAGCCGTTTCCTGGCGCGGAACCATCTGTCATGATTTCATCCTGGCCATCACGGCGGCGCCTCGCAACGTTGCCGTCCGAGCCGCCGGGCTCCTCGCTGGTTGCGTCGCAGACCGGCCGGGCAGGCCGGTTTGTCGATGGTGAAGGCCATCGGGGTCGCGCGGCCGGGGATGGCCAGGCTGGTCAGGACGAGCAGGAACCGTGCCGGTCAGGCGGGCCGCTCCTCAAGGCGGAAGCCGACCTTCACGGTGACCTGGAAGTAATAGCGTCCGTCTTCCTCGAAGTGGCCCCGGATCTCCTTGACCTCAAACCAGTCCAGGTTCCGCAAAGTCTGCCTGGCGCGGCTGAGAGCTCCCTTGACCGCGTCGTCGATGCCGTCGGTAGAAGAACCGACGATCTCGCTGACCGAATAAACGTGATCTGCCATCACTGATCCTTCCCAAGTGGGTCTCCCCCAGCGCTTACCCGAACGCCGGTCACTCACTCCTGGCCGGGGCAGGCCCCGGAGCTCGGCCCGGGCGGCTCACGACTACGACGGGGGCGGCTCGACGAGGGTGCCACCGGAGGCGAGCATCGCGCGCCGGCGGCGCCAGGCCCGGCGGATCCGCGAGGCCAGCAGCGCGACCAGAGCGAGGCCGGCCGCCAGCACCACGGCGGCGACGGTGGCCGCGGCGGCGGGGTGGAAGACGGCGAACGACACCAGGCCGGCCACGCCCAGGTCCTCGAGGAGACTGGCCGCGATATTGCTGAACGGTTCAGGGCTCGCGTTGACGCCCACCCGCATGCTGGTCTTGACGACGTGCGAGGCGAGCGCGGCCCCGCCACCGAGCGCGGCCGCCGCGATGGTCGCGGCCGAGTTCGCTTGTGCGTGCTGCGCCATGACGACGCCGACCGCGCCGCCGACGACTGGCCGCAGGGCGGTGTGGACGACGTCCCATACCGAATCCAGCATCGGGATCTTGCCGACCACGAACTGGCCGATGTACAGCGCCGCCGCAGCCGCCAGCACCGGCGGGCGCTCCAGCACCGGCGGTATCGCGGCGATATGCCCGAACCTGCCCAGCAGGCCGAGCACGAGCACCGCCGCGTAGCTGTTGACACCGCTGGCCACGCCACTGGTGAAGATCAAGGAAACTGGGAGCATCGGTGTCCGTCGTCCGTCCCTCGTGTTCGCGCCCGCTAGTGCGCTGATTTACGCCCGAACCGCCCGATACTGCCCGGACAAGCCCAAATCTATCTGCTCGCGTGAGGTGAGAGCGGCTGGTCAGAGCGAGGTCGGCCGAGCCGGGCCACGAGTCGTGGCGGAGGGAGACGCCGTCGTGACGTGCATGATCTCATCGCTGGCCCGGCCGGGCTGGATACGACCCGGCCACCGGACGATGCATGGGGTGCGCAGGTTGCCCTCTCCCCCGGCGAAATAAGAGCCCTCCCAGTAGCCCGGCGAGCCGCGCCACAACAAGACATCCTCCGGGCTGTTATCCCCGGCGAACACCACCAGTGTGTCCTCAGCGATGCCCAAGCTCGCCGAGCAGGTCCAGCAGGACACCGAAATCGGCGTCGAGTTCCAGCAGGCTGTCGGCCCAGTCGCCCTGCTTTGCTGCGGCCTTTGAATTCCAGCCGCGGGATCACCGGCATATGCATCAGGGAGTGATTGAAGTACACGAAGAACGGTGTACCGTCGGCTACGGTGCTGCGGATGAACGCCTCTCGCGCGGCGCAGGTACTCGGCGTCGCAATCGCGCCGTACATTGAGGGTCAGCTGTTCGCCCTCGGTCACGTCGGACTCGCCGCGTCCTCCAGGGGAGGACAAAGACTGCCCCTACGCCCTGTGACCGGTGTCACACTTGGCCCTAGCGCATCTTGACCTGGGCCCAAGCGGCTGGTTAGCCTCAAGCTCACTATGCCTGGCCTGACCAAACGGAATCTCATCGCGACTGCGATCATCATCGCCGGCCTGACCGTTTCGTCACTGGCCTGGTTCTACTTCCCGCTTGTCGTGTTCCCCCTGATCCTGCTGCTCGGCGTCTTGGGTCTGGCCGTGTTCCTGAGCCTCTACCCGCCCGGCACCACCCAGGTGCGGACCGCCGCCGGCGGTTTCCCCGCCGTTCGCATCATGGCCACGGCGGGCGGCCCCGGTCCAGCCCGCCAGGTCCCGACGCGCGAAGCGGGCCCGCGCCCGGCCGCGCGCGCTCGCGCGGGGCCGGGCGCAGCTCGGGCGGCCCGGCCGGGCCGGAGCTGCCGCCGGACGCCGTGGTGGCGCTGACCGATGAACGCCAGGCCGCCGGCGTGGATGAGGTCGTCGCCGGGCTGGACCGGACGCTGGTCGGGCTGGTCCCGGTGAAGTCCCAGTTCGCGCAGATCGCCTCGCTCCTGGTGGTCGACCGGGCCCGGCGCCGCTTCGGCCTGGACGCCCAGCGGCCGAACCTGCACATGTGCTTCACCGGCGACCCGGGCACCGGGAAGACCACGGTGGCGCTGCAGATGGCTGAGCTGCTGCACCGGATGGGCTACCTGGAGACCGCGAAGGTCGTGCATGCGATGCGTGATGACCTGGTCGGGGAGTACATCGGGCAGACGGCGCCCAAGACCCGGTGGGTGCTGGAGCACGCCATGGGCGGCGTGCTGTTCATCGACGAGGCCTACGCCCTGTACCGGCCGTCGGATCCCAAGGACTTCGGCCAGGAAAGCATCGACATCTTGATGCAGGTCATGGAGAACAAACGGGACAAGCTGGTCGTCATCATGGCCGGGTACAAGGACCGGATGGACGTCTTCTTCGACTCCAATCCCGGCATGAACTCCCGGATCGCCCACCACCTGGACTTCGCCCCCTACACGCTGGATGAGCTGATGGCCATCGGGCAGATGATGCTGGCCGACGCGCTGTACTACCTGTCCGATCCGGCCGAGGCGGCGCTGCGCGAGCAGCTGGGCCTGCGGATGCGCGAGCCCCGGTTCGCCAACGCCCGCAGCGTCCGCAACGACCTGGAACGCGCCCGGCTCCGGCACGCCCACCGGCTGGCCGCAGACCCCGGGCGGGGCCGCAGCATGGACGAGCTGATGCGCCTGGAACCCTCGGACGTCCTGTTCACCGCCACAGCCGGATAACGAACTTGCACCGGCCGCCCCGACACCACGACTGCGCCCACTCGACCTCCTCACCGGTGACGTCAAACGCGTGCGCCAGGGCCGCAACGTAACCAACGCTGGCCACTCAGCCCGAAATCAGAGCGCGACTCCCGGCCGGGCAGGGGACTCCAGGCCGAGTTCGTTCGGCATCTGAGGGCCAGGCGCGGAGGTGGCGTCATAAAAGCCACGGTGTGCCGCTCGTGTATCAGGGCTGGCCCTGCTGCCTCCGTAGCAGAAGACGTACCGCTTGAGGGGGCCTGCCATGAGCCGGAACTCGATGGCACGCGCGATCATCGTCATGGCCGCGGCCCTGGTCCTGGCCGTCACCAGCTCCGCGGGCGCCCGCGCCGCGCCAACGGCCGGAGCCGGCGGAGGCGGCCTGGCCGCAGCGATGCTGGACACGGGAGACCTGCCGGCCGGGTTCCAGCCCGACGCGAGCCTGACCGGCCCGCTGGACGGCGAGCGCGCCCAGGCGCTCGGCATTGACCCCAACCAGCTTGGCTCCCACGACGCCCTGGTGCGCGCCTGGCTTTCGCCGGGCCGGACCGAGGAAGTGGTCGAGACCGGCGCCGACACCTGGACCGGCGACGACGCCCGAGCCGGGGTCGCCGCCAGTGCGTCGGACCTGTTGAAGCAGGGAGCGGTCAGGCAGCCTCTCCCGGGGCCGGCGCGCTTGGACGTCTACGGCGCGTTCGTCCAGGGCAACGGGACCCGCCTGTTCGTGCTCGTGCTGCCCCTGGCGCGCGGGCCCTACGTTTTCGGCCTGCGCGTCTACACCGCGGCATCATCAGCCGGGTCTACCGGCAGCCTGATGAGCGCTCTGGCCGCCGCTCAGATGGGCAAGGTCCCGGCTGACACGCCGGACACGGTGTCCCCGGGGAACTTCGCCGCCGGCGCGGCCGGGGGCGCCGTCGGTGTCCTGTTCGCTTACCTGCTGATGGTGGACGGGATCGCTTACGGGCGGAATCCTCTTCGGCGCAAGCGCGGTCAGGGCCGCTCCACACGACCGCAGGCGGGGCCGGGAATCATCGATGTCTCCGCGGCGGCGAAGAAGAACAAGCGGACCGCCGTCTGGCGTCTGGCGGTGCAGTTCATCGGCCTGGGCTTCGCGGCCTACGGCGCCGACGCCATCTGGGTCCATCACTGGTATGCGTACCTGGTCGCCGGGCTGGCCATAATCTGGGCAGGCGGCCGGTTCATCCGTCCCGCTGGTGTGCGCCGCGACCACACTCGCGCGATCTTGGCCGGGACACACAAGGTCCTGGTCACGGGGATGCTGACGGTGGCCGCCACGATGATCCTGCTCGGGCTGGCGGGTGCCGTCTTCGCCGGCCTGTACCTGGCGTTTCCGCAGGTAAACACCGTGCCACTCGTTCCCGGCCTGGCATCGACGCCGGTGCAGAACGTTGGCGGCGGCCTGAGCGCAGGCGCGTTCGTCCTCGTCGCGGCGGGGGCGATCGTCTTCCGCGGCGCCCGCAGGCTTGGATCGATCCGGGCGCGCGAGCTGATGCTCCGCGACCCCCGGCCGCCGGTGCTGTACCTGAGGTCGTTCGGGGATGACCGGCTGAAGCTGTGGACGGCCGCCTTCGGCGGGCCCTCGCTCATCGAGCGTTTCACCCCGCGCCGGTTCGAGACCTTCGACGAGGTTCTCGTCCGTTACCTGTCCGGGTACGGCCCGGTGATCGCCGTCAACCCGCCGGGCACCACGCTCGCCCCGCTGGGTGCCGCGCGGCAGACCATCGGCTCGGCTGACTGGCAAGCCGCCGCGGCCACCTGGATGGCACAGTCGCGGCTCATCGTTTTCGCGGCGCCCCCCAGCGAGGTGGACCGGGGCCTGCGATGGAAACTCGAGGCCGTTTCGTGGCACGGCTACTGGGACAAGGCGCTCATCGTCGTCCCGCCCGTGCGCGCGGAAAAGCTGCAGGCCAGGTGGCGTGCACTCCTCGGCGTGGGGCTCTGGCCGTTCACGGTCCCCGGCCCGGTGCAAGACCCGCACGCGCTGGTGCTGGCGCCCAGGAACGGCCGGTGGCACGTGATCAGCGCGGACCGGCGGACCGAGTGGTCCTACAGCGCCGCGCTGGAGCGGGCCCTCGGCGATCCGCGGCGGCTGGCTCCGCCTCCGCCGCAGCAGGCCCACCAGCCAGCGGCCGCCCACCAGCCAGCGGCCGCCCGGCCGCGTGGCCGCCGCTCGCCGCTGACGCTGCCGATCGCGGCTCTCGTCGTCCTCCTCGGTGCGGCCGTGGGGGGAGCCGGCTCCTGGTACGTCGTCGGGAAGGCTCCCGCGGCTCACCAGTCGGCCATCGGGCCGGCCTCCAGCCCGGCGTCTTCGCGGGCGCCCAGCCCGTCCGCCGCCAGCGGCTCACCGTCACCGTCCGCGCCCTCCCCGAGTCCTCCGGACACCCTGGTATCGCTCACTTCGGCGGCGGCCGGGCACCCCGACGCCGCCGCGATCCAGCCGGTGATCACCGAGTATTTCCGGGCGATTAACAGCCGGGATTACACCGGATACCTGACCACCCAGAGCCCGGGCAACGCGCTGACCGAACAGCAGTTCCAGACCGGCTTCCCTTCGACCGCTGACTCGGGCGTGCTCGTCACCAGCATCACGACCGCGCCCGACGGACGCCCGATCGCCGACGTGTCCTTCACCAGCCGGCAGCAGCCGCACGATGGCCCCGACGGCGAGTCATGCACGAACTGGCAGGTGACGTTGTTCTTCGACGACAACGCCGGGACCTACACCATCGGGGCGCCACCGGCTGACTACCGCGCGTCTTACCAGGCCTGCTAGGGAAGACGTAGGCCATCGCTGGGTATGGCGGCGACGCCGCCCCATTGGAAGGCCGGGGTCGCCGCTTGCATCGGGGACCGCGGGTGCCACTGGGTGACCTTGACCACGCCGGGGTCGACCTGGTGCAGGCCGTCGAAGAACCCGGTGATCACATCGCGCGGGCGCCCGGCGTAGCTGGCTCCGGCCAGGTGGCCGTTCAGCCGCCGGGTCATCTCGGCCATCTTCCCGGGGTGAATATCGCTGGCCGCGTGGGAAATCACCAGGAAGCTCCCCGGCGGCATGGCGGCGATCAGCCTGTCCAGGATCTGCCGTATCTCGTCCAGGTCAGGGACGTACTCCAGCACGGCCAGCAGCATGACGGCGACCGGCTTGGCGAGGTCCAGCACTGCGGCCGCGCGGGTGAGGACGGTGCCGGTGTCGCGCAGGTCGGCATCGACGTGCGCGGTGACCCCTTGCGGGCCGCCGGTCAGTAGGGCGCGGGCATGGGAGACCACCATGGGGTCGTTGTCGACATAGACGACCCGGGCCTGCGGTGCGATGGACTGGGCGACCTCGTGGGTGTTAGGCGCCGCGGGGAGGCCGACGCCGATGTCCAGGAACTGGCCGATGCCGCACGGCCCGGCCAGGTAGCTCACCGTCCGCGCCAGGAACGCCCGGTTGGCCCGGGCCGAGGTGCGTATCGCGGGGTAGGCGGCGAAGGCCTGCTCGCCGGCGATCCGATCGGCCTCGAAGTGGTCCTTGCCGCCCAGCCAGTAGTCATACACCCTGGCCGGCTGCGCCACCCTGGGGTCAAAGCCGGGCGCGCGGCGTGCTTCACCTGCTGCGCGGAGCGCGATCACCCGGGACATCGCCCTTCCCTTCCACGGCCTCCCGCTGCGTACTCACCCCGCCCCAGCCCATCCTGCGCGCCTGACCGTCCAGCCGCAAGTGCTGTTGCGATAACATCTGCAAAGACATCGTCATGCAATGACGAATACCGTTGCACGAAGATATGTGCGGGCGATCGGGAACCAGGCCGGCGCGTGCCGGTCCGGCTGGGCCGCGGCCCGCCGGGCACCCTAGGGCAGCGCTGCCGGACGGGGGCTGACCTGCCGGGCAGCTTCGGGGGCGATCGCGCAGCCAGCGGTAATGGAACGCAGGCGGAGGTGAAGATCTCATGGTTGAGGCCAGTACTGGCGTGCCCGCCTCCGAGCTTCGGGGCGCCGTGTGGCACAAGAGTGACTACAGCAACCCCAACGGGAACTGTGTGGAGGTGGCCAAGCTCCCGGACGGGACAATCGCCGTACGCAACTCCCGGCAACCGGGCGGTCTGGCGCTGATCTACGCTCCTGCCGAGATCACCGCGTTTATCCGGGGAGTCAAGGACGGCCAGTTCGACTACCTGGTCCACCGATGCCCGTGATCCGCCGCCGCCCCGGGCCAGCCTCGACCTATCTGCGGCCGGCTGCTGACCGGCAGGACGGGCCGCTAGGCAACAGCGGTCGGCCGGTGCGATACTGGGCGGGTTGGCCTGCGCCGACCAGGACCCGTGGAGTAACGATGTACTCGGAACAGGCACGCGATACCGCACCCGCCCGCCGGGCGGTCGACAGCCCGGACCGGGGTCCGACCGCGCTGCGGATCGCGCTGGGCATGCAGCTGCGGCGGCTGCGGGACGCCAGCCACGTCACATCCACCCAGGCCGCCGAGGCGATCCGGGCCACGTCGTCCAAGATCAGCCGGCTCGAGCGGGGCCGTACCACCGCCAAGCAGCGCGACGTGGCCGACCTGCTCAGCCTGTACGGGGTAACCGACGATGCCGAGCGCGAGCAACTGCTGGAACTGGTCCGCCAGGCCAGCGCGCCGGGCTGGTGGCAGCAGTACACCGACGTCCTGCCACGGTGGTTCGAATCTTACGTCGGGCTGGAATGGGCCGCATCTATCATCCGCAACTATGAGGTGCAGTTCGTCCAGGGCCTGCTGCAGACCGAGGACTACGCCCGCGCCGTGATCATGATCAGCAACGCCCACGCACCCGCGGCGGAGATAGACCGCCGGGTGAGCCTCCGGATCAAGCGCCAGGAGCTGCTGACCCAGCCCGGCGCGCCGGAATTCTGGGCCGTGCTGGACGAAGCGGCGCTGCACCGGTCCCCGGGCAGCCCGGCGATGATGCGGGCCCAGCTGGAACACCTGCTGCAGATCGCCGAACTGCCCAACGTCACCCTGCAGGTCGTCCCGTTCGACACCGGCCCGCACGCGGCGGCGGGCGGCCCGTTCTCTATCTTGCGGTTCCCCGAGCCGGACCTGCCCGACGTGGTCTTCCTCGAACAGCTCAACAGCGCGGTCTACCTCGACCAGCCCGACGACGTCATCAACTACGTGACGATCATGGATCAGCTGGCCGTCCAGGCCGCAACCGACACCGCTAGCAAGAACATGATCAGGGCGCTACTGCGGCACAGCTGAGCCGGGCCGTTCAGCGCGCCGGGTCAGTCCGGGAATGCGCGCCCGCCGCGACGCGGCCCGATGACACCCGTCGCATGGATCCTGGATACCATTCGATAGCAACCCAGTCCGGAGGAGCGAGCAGGTGACCGACGGTCCGCCCGTGTCGAACCGGAGCCCCAAGATCGATACGACGATCGCGCACACGGCCCGGATCTGGAATTACTGGCTGGGCGGCAAGGACAACTACCCGGTCGACCGCGAGGTCGGCGACCAGATCCGGCGGCTCCACCCCCCCATCAGCGACTACGCCCGCGCCGACCGGGCGTTCCTGGTCCGCGCGGTCCGGTATCTGGCCGGCGAGGCGGGGATCCGCCAGTTCCTCGATATCGGCACCGGGCTCCCGGTGGCGCCCAACACCCACCAGGTCGCCCAGGCGGTCGCGCCGGAATCACGCATCGTCTACACCGACAACGACCCGCTCGTCCTGGCGCACGCGCGCGCCCTGCTCACCAGCTCCCCCGAAGGCGCCACCGCCTACCTCGACGCCGACCTCCACGACCCCGACACGATCCTCGCCCGAGCCGCCGAGACGCTTGACTTCACCCGGCCGGTCGCCCTGACGCTGCTCGGGGTCGTGATCTTCATCAACGATGACCAAGACGCGTACAGCATCGTGCGCCGCCTGATCGACGCCGTCCCGTCCGGCAGCTACCTGGTGCTGTCCCACACCATCACCAGCCCGGCGATGGCCGACATGGACGACGCCGTCGCGTTCTGGAACGAGCACGGCACGCCCAAGCTGACCCAACGGACCGCCGAGCAAATCGCCCGTTTCTTCGACGGGCTGGAACTGCTTGAGCCGGGAGTAGTGTCATGCTCGCGGTGGCGCCCAGAGGCCACTCCCTTCGGCGAACCGGCCGAGGTAGCGATGTTCGGAGGAGTCGGCCGGAAACCCTGAGATTCCGGCGCGCCGAACCCAGCACGCAGCACGCGATAGCCCGCGGATGACCGCGGCGCCTGACGGCACCAGCGCGGGCGGATCACCGACGATGCTGTTCACCGCTAGGGCGCCGATGGCCTCCGGCTTTATGGTTGCCTGGTGGAAGGTGTGCGGGGCGGGGCCGCTGGGCCGATGGTGGGCCGTGACCGCGAGCTGGCTCGGGTCATGCTGCTGCTGGATGATGCCCTGGCGGGTGGCGGCCGTCTGGTCCTGTGCACGGGTGAGGCGGGGATCGGGAAGACCCGGCTGGCGGAGGAGGCCGCCACGTCGGCCGCTGCGAGGGGCGTGCCGGTGGCGTGGGCCCGGGCGGCTGACGCCGGCAGCCTGCCGCCGTACGGGCTGTGGCGGCTGGTGCTGGATGACCCCGCCGTCCGGGCCACCGATGAGGGCCCGGCCGGTGCGGGCCTGTGGTCGCGCGTCTTCGGTAACGCTGAACGCCCGGCGCTGGGTGATGGCGCCGATTCCGGCAGCGCCCAGCGGTTCGCGATGTTCGCGGAGGTTCGCAGGCGGCTGGCGCAGGCGGCTAGGCCGAGTGGGTTGTTGCTGGTGCTCGATGATCTGCAGTGGGCGGACGAGGCGTCGGCGGTCCTGCTCGCCGATGTCGTGCGCCAACTGCGGGGGACGCGCATCTTGGTGATGGCGACCTACCGGGAGTCGGCGGCCTCCGGTGACACGGGCGCCGGGCTGCTGCCGCGTCTGTCGGCGGATGCCAACACCGAACGGGTGGACCTTGGTGGCCTGCCGGTCGGCGCGGTCGGGGATATGCTGCTCGCCGCCGAGCTGCCGGCATCGGCAGAGGCGGCCGGTGAGGTGCACGCCGAGACGGGGGGCAACCCGTTCCTGGTCCGCGAGCTGGCCCGCATGCTCGCCGAGCAGCGGCGCGGCGGGCCGGTGCCGGGACGGGTGGCGGAGGCGACGGCCTACCGGCTCGCCCAGCTGTCGGATCCCGCACGGGCGCTGGTGCAGACCGCCGCCGTGGCGGGCAACAACTTCTCGGCCGGCGTCGTGGCCAGGATCCTGGACGTACCCGTGCTTGCCCTGCTCGGCCCGCTGGATGAGGGCCGGGCCGCCGGATTCCTGGTGGCCGGGGACCGTCCCGGTGATTACCGGTTCTCGCATGCGCTGGTCCGGTCGGCGGTGGCCGCCCGGCTGAGCGCCGCGGAGCAACGGCGGCTGCACACCGCCGCGGCAGACGCGATCGAGGCTCTCTACGAGGGGCAGCTGGATCTGCACCTGACTGAGGTCGCGCGGCACCGGGTCGAGGCGTCGCTGCCCGGTGACCGGGCCGAGGCGGTCGCGGCGTGTGCGGCGGCGGCCGGGGTGGCGGCGGAGTCGCTGGCGTTCGAGGAGGCGGTGCGCCTGTACCGGCAGGCGCTGTCGGTCGGCGCCGGGGAGATCGGCGAGGACGACCGCTCCCGCCTTGAGCTCGCCCTGGCGGCGGCCCTGCACCGCAGCGGCGACCTGCCCGGCTCACAGGAGACGGCGGCCGCAGTCGGCCGGCGGGCCTCGCGGCGGCGTGACCTGGGCTTGCTGGCCCGCACGGTACTGGTCATGGAGGCCAGCGGCGTACCGGAATGGGACGCGGAGATCTGCCGCAGCTGCGAGCAGGCCCTGGCCGGGGATGACCTTCCTGATGGACTGCGGGCCCGGGTCTCCGCGCGGTACGCGCAGGTGCTGGTGTACCGCGGCGAGTACGACCGGGCCGGACAGGTCAGCCGGGAGGCGCTGGCCGTGGCCGGATCGGCGGGGGACCCGGTGGCGCTGGTGGACGCGCTCCAGGCCCGGCAGCTGGCCTGCTGCGCCCCAGACGGAGTGGCCGAACGGGCCGTGCTGGCCACCCGGATGCTGGCGGCCGCGGACGCCGCGGGCAGCGCCTGGCTCGAGCTGTGGGGCCGGCTGTGGCGGATCGACACCCTGTTTGAGACCGGACAGCTGAGGAGCGTCCGGCCTGAGCTCGCCGACCTCGAAGGCTGCGTGGAACGGCTCCCCGGCCCGCTCGCGCAATGGCACTTCCTGGAGACCTCGGCCACGCTCGCGCTGGCCACTGGGCGTTTCACCGAGGCGACGCAACTGGCCTGGCAGGCGTTCAAGGTGTTCAGCGACATGGGACACCCGATCGCGTTCGGCGCCTGCTCGGCGATCCTGGGCCAGGCGGGCCTGCACATCGGGTTCGGCAGATCCGGCCTGATCGAGCTATGGGACCAGATCCCCGCGCACCTGCGGCCCGATGCCGTGGACACCACCCGCGGCGTCGCCACCATCTTTCCCGCGCTGACCCTCGCGCTGATCCGCCTGCACGCCGGTGACCGTGCCGCCGCTGAGGTCATCTACGCCCAAGCCGGGCCCGTTCGGTCCTGGACGCCGGTACCGGCGTTGCGCATGGCGGCCTGGGCGCATGGGCTTGCGGTCGCGATCGGCCTCGGCCGGGCGGAGGACATCGAGTTCCTGGCGGCGCAATTCGAGCCGTTCCGCGGCCGGCACGTCGCGAACGGCGCCGGGCCCGGGACCTACATGGGCCCGGTCGAGCTGCCGCTCGGACAGGCGGCCGCCGCACTGGGCCAGCTCGACCGGGCGGTTGACGATCTGCGGACGGCGGCCTCGATGTGCGACGCCAACGGCGCCCGCGGCTGCGCCGTGCAGGCCCGCGTCGAACTCGCCGCCGCGCTCACCCGCCGGCAGGCGCCCGGTGACCGGGACGAGGCGCTGGCCGCGCTGGCCGCCGCCGCGCGCGAGGCCGAACAGCTCGGGATGGTCCCGTTCACCGAGCGGATCGGACAGCTGCGGGCCCGACTGACGGCCGCCCCGGCCGGCGACTCGCCCCTCAGCCGCCGCGAGCTTGAGGTGGCCCGGCTGGTCGCGCGGGGACTGACCAACAAGCAGATCGGCCAGACCGTGTACGTCTCCGAGCGGACGGCCGAGAACCACGTCCAGCACATCCTGACCAAGCTCGGGCTCCGCAACCGCAGCCAGATCGCCGCCTGGGCCACCGGCGAGCATGGCGCGTCAGCTCTGAGTACCCAGGCCGACGGTGAATGAGTACTGCGGTGAGTAATTCCCCGGATGGCCGGATCCGGGCTTTCCCGTAGCGTCCTTCCTGCCAGCACAAACTCAGGAAGGCAGGACAAAGACATGGCACACATCCACATCGCGACGACGCCCGGGGTCACGATCGACGGCTTCCGCGCGGTCGCCGCCAAGCACAGCCCGCCCCAGGACATCGACGGGCTGCTCGCCTGGGCGGCCGGCACGGACTCCAGCGGGCTCCACGTGGTGACCGTATGGCAGTCCAAGGCCCACCAGGACCGGTGGTCCGCCGAGCAGCTCTTCCCCGCGTTCCAGTCGCTTGGCATGACCGACGTGACGTCGAACATGGAGTTCACCGAGTACGACGCGGACGAACTGTACATCCGCTGAGCAGCGGACCCAGATGGCGCGTTTCACCTCGGCATCGAGCACCGGGGATTCCCGGCCGCCGCAGCCAGCGGCCGGGAATCCCCCGGACATCACCCCGCCCGGGCGGACACGCCCTGCACCAGGAGCAGGCAAACCGCGTGTCTGAACCGCCGCGGAGTTTTCGGAGGCAGTGCGGGGCGGCCGCCGCTGGGGCGGGCCGGAGTTGTGAGTGGGGCCGGCCAGGCCCAGTTGAGCCGAGGCCAGCACAGAGGCATATTCTGCGTCTTCATGTCTGAAAGGCTGTCTGATGCCGCGTGGCTGAAGCTGGGTGCGGAGCCAGGGCTCTGCGGATCCTGCAGGCATGCGAAGCTCAACGAGACACGGCGGGGCACCGTCTACCTCCGCTGCACGCGCGCCGAATGGGACATCACCCTTTCCCGTTACCCGCGTCTCCCCGTCACGCAGTGCGGAGGATTTGAGCGGCGTGACGGGAAGCCCTAGTGCCGGTCCCTGGTCCTGGAACTGGACGCCGACCGCTTCGTCGCCCTGGACGAGGACCAATCGAGGCGTCGGCGCAGCCATCAAAGCTGAAACCCCACCTGCAGAAACCGGCCAAACCCCAGGTCAGCGGTATTGCGACGACACCGACGTGATCCCGGACTGACCTATCTTGGCTGGGCACGGCGACGCGGGTACAGTGGCGGCCCCGGGCAAACCATCCGCAAAGGAGCGAGTCACGATGCCTGCTGAGACCCCGACGATTGTCCTGGTCCACGGCGCGTGGGCCGACGCGACCGGCTTCGACGCCGAGATCCGCGCCCTGCAGCGCCAAGGATTCCGCGCCATCGGGTTCGCCAACCCGCTGCGCGATCTCGCGGCCGACTCGAGGTACCTTGCGGAGTTCCTGCGGAGCTTGACCGGTCCGATCGTGCTCGTGGGCCACTCCTACGGCGGCAATGTCATCTCGATGGCCGCGACCGGCAACGACCAGGTGCAGGCGCTGGTCTACTTCAACGGCTGGATGTGCGACGAGGGCGAGACCCAGGAGCAGCTCCTTGGGCGGTTCGAAGGCAGTCTGGTCGGCCCCTCGATCCGGCCCGTGCCGTTCACCGGCCCGGATGGGAGCCAGGGCACCGACCTGCTCCTCGCCCCTGAGGCGTTCCGCGACGCTTTCGCCGCCGACGTCGACCCCGAGACGGCCGCGGTGATGGCCGCAGCACAGCGGCCGTACGCTGCCGCCGCGTTCGCCGCCGCGCCGTCGGGCCCGCTGGCCTGGAAGACGCTGCCGTGCTGGTACCTCCTCGGCACCGAGGACAAGGCGATCCCCCCAGCGCTCCAGCGGTTCATGGCCGAGCGCGCCAATGCGACGATCGTGGAGGTACCGGCCTCGCACGTCTCGTTCGTGTCCCAGCCCGAGGCCGCAACCCAGCTCATCCTCCAGGCCGTCGAGGCGACCGTCAAAGCGCAGTAGTAGCGGGTCCAGGTATAGCGGAGCAGGGCTCACCGCGACTCGCCTGGAACGGGCCTCGCAAGCCCTGGCGTCCGGTCCGGGCAGGCTCCCGCCTGGCCCTCAGCGGGCCATCCCGGATCTGAGCCCACCCAGGGCTTCTTGTATCAATTCAGATTGATGTATCTTCGGTTGGTGGCTGGCTTGGCGACCGATCCTGCTGGGGCTTCGCTGGAGTTTTTGCGTCTGGCGGGTGATCCGGTGCGATGGCAGTTGCTGCGGGAGCTGGCCCGCAGTGACCGGCACGTACGGGAGCTGACGGCCCTGCTGGGACGGCCCCAGAATCTGGTTTCTTACCATCTGGGCAAGCTGCGGTCGGCGGGACTGGTGTCGGCTCGGCGCAGCTCGGCTGATGGCCGCGATGCGTACTACACGGTCGAGCTGGACAGGTTCGGTGAGCTGCTCGCCGGGACCGGGCTGGCGGTGCATCCGGGCCTGCGGCTGGCCCCGGCCGCCCGGCCCGGTCCCGCGTCCTGGCCGGAGGGGCCGCCGCCGCGGCTGCTGTTCTTGTGCACCGGTAACAGTGCCCGGTCGCAGATGGCGGAGGCGCTGGCCGTGGCCCGATCGGAAGGGCGGGTGGAAGCGTTCAGCGCGGGAAGCCGTCCCAAGCCGGTCCACGTCAATACCGTCCGCGTGATGCGGGAGCAGGGCATCGAGCTGGGTTCCCGCAGTTCCAAGCATCTGGACATGTTCGCGGCGCAGCGGTTCAGCTACGTGATCACGCTGTGCGACAAGGTGCGCGAGGTGTGCCCAGAGTTCCCCGGTCACCCCGGCTATGCCCACTGGAGCATCCCGGACCCGGCCGCCTCAGGTGATGACGACCAGGCCACTCTGCCGGTATTCCGGGACGTCGCCGCAGCACTGGAGACGCGGGTCAGGTACCTGCTCGCGGGCATCGGTGCGCTGCCCATCCGGGTCCCGTCGTGAGCGGCCAAGACGAAACCCCGGCGCCGGTCCCGGCCCCGGACGGGCCCGTGCAGGCGGCCGGGCCGGAACCGCCGCGTGAGTCCCTGGCCACCATCGTGCGCGAGTGGGGCCGGATCGGCTGCATCGGGTTCGGCGGGCCGCCAACTCACATCAGGATGCTCCGCGATTTGTGCGTCGAGCAGCGCAAATGGCTGAACGCGCAGGAGTTCGAGGATGCCATCGCGGTCTGTAACCTGCTGCCCGGCCCGGCCTCCACCCAGCTGGCGATCTTCTGCGCGTGGCGGCTGCGCGGCCGCCTGGGCGCGCTGGTCGGCGGTGCCGCGTTCATCATCCCCGGCCTGATCGCCATCTTGGCCCTGGCCGCCTTGTTCCTCAGCACGTCCCCGCCGTTGTGGGTCCTGGGCGCAGGCGCAGGCGCAGGCGCCGCGGTCCCGGCGGTCGCCGTTCACGCGGGTGCGGGCCTGACCGGTGCCAGCTGGCAGCGCCGCCGGTATACCGCCCGCTGGGTGATATATCTGCTGGCCGGGGCCGCCGCCGCGGCAACCATCGGTGTCTGGCTGGTCCTGGTGCTGCTCGGCTGTGGCCTGATCGAGCTGACCGCGCAGCTGTCAGCCAGGCACCGCAGCGACGGGAAACTGCCCAGCATCGCGGTGGCCCCGATGCTGGGCGCGGTCAGCGGCGGGGTGCTGCTGTCGGTGGCCTGGGTAGCGTTCAAGGTCGGCGCACTGTCGTATGGCGGCGGGTTCGTGATCATCCCCCTGATGCAATCCGATGCAGTCGGCCACTACCACTGGATGACCGGCGCGCAGTTCCTCAACGCGGTAGCTCTGGGCCAGATCACCCCCGGGCCGGTAGTCCAGACCGTCGCCGTCGTCGGCTATGCCGCCGCTGGCCTGATCGGCGGGATCCTGGCCTCGGTAGTGGCCTTCAGCCCTTCGTTCGCGTTCATCTTGCTCGGCGCCCACCGGTTCGATCAGATCCGCGGCGACCACCGAGCCCGGGCCTTCCTGGACGGAGCCGGGCCAGCCGCCATCGGCGCCATCTACGGCTCCGCCATCCCGCTCACCCGCGCGCTCAGCCACACCTGGCAATACGCCGTCCTGGCTGGCGCGCTGATGCTGCTCCTGGCCCTGCGCCGCGGCGTGGTCCTCACCCTGCTGTGCGCAGGCGCAGTCGGAGTGGTTATCGCCCTTACCGTCACTTCGGCCCTGGGGTAGATGCCAGTCCCTCACACCCATGCTGGCCTCGGCCGACGACGCCATGCAGCTCGGCCTGTCTCACTACGTTCGGCTCGTTCTGAGCTGTCTTGGTCACGATCACGGTCACATGGTCTTGCCCACCTGCCGTGGTTGCGGGCTTTGTGCGCCGCTACCGCCGCTGTGCGCGGCGTGTATCAGCCTGCCGGTGGCTCCCTCTGAAGGAGTATCTATACGTTCAGTCCGCGAGGCAAAAGCCGGAAGGGGGTTGTCAGATGGCGCTTACATGGCCGCTGGAGCAGGAGGGATCTGAGGGTGAGGACGTCACGACTGTCCAGTACCTAGTTACAGCGCAGGGCCACCCCACCGGAATAGACGGTAGCTTCGGCCCGGCCACGAAGGCCGCCGTGGCGGCCTTCCAGTCGTCGCGCGGGCTAGGCGCCGACGGGATTGTCGGGCCGCAGACCTGGCCTCAGCTGATCATCCAGGTGCAGCAGGGGAGTAACGGCGACGCCGTGCGCGCCGTTCAGAGTCAGATCCACGGCCGCGGCGACGGCGCCAACCAAGTCACCGTCGACGGGATCTTCGGGCCGACCACCAATGACGCCGTGCGGGCGTTCCAAACGCTGCTCGGCCTGTCGGCTGACGGGATCGTCGGACCGCAGACCTGGAACCATCTAGTCAATGGCTACCTTGCCGCGCCCGACCCGCAGACCGCCGCCCAGGCCGTATTCAGCTCGTGGGAGGCCAGCAACCGGGATCAGGCCGCCAAGAACGCGACTCCGGCGGCGGTGAACGAGATCTTCGCCGAGAGCTTCTCGCTAAGCGACGGCTGGTCGTTCGAGGGCAGCCAGGGCGCCGCCGGACACACGTTCGGCAGCTGGAAACGCTCCAACGGCCATGAGCTGCGGATCGGCGTCATAAACGCTGTAGAGGGCCCGTACTACGTCGCCGATCAGGCTCAGTTCACCTGATCGAGCGGATCCACCTCAAGTCTCGCGTACTACGCTCCGAGCGGGCTTCTCGCCGTACGGAGGCCACGCTATCTAGCCTGTGCCGGCTTGGTGACGAGCGACGCCAGGAGCCAACCGGTCCAGAACGCGGCCTACCCGATGAAGATCACCGTTGCCACCGGGTGCATCAGGGCCGTCCGGTCGGGTTATCGCGGGGGCAGCACACAAAAGTCACGGCCATCGGGATCGGCCATGACCAGCCGACCGACCTCGCCCTGGCCGGTGTCGACGCGAGTCGCTCCGAGGGAGGCGAGACGGTCGACCTCCTCTTGCTGGTCACCGTGGACGGGCGGAGCGAGGTCGAAACGCAGCCGGATTCTCCCGGTCTGCGGCACCAAACTCGCACCATCCCAGGAGATCTTCGGACCGCCGTGCGGCGACCGAATCGCGGTCTGGAGGCCCTGATCCCAGACCAGCGGCCAGCCCAGAGCCTCGCTCCAGAAGTACCCGACCTCCCGCGTGCCGGCGCACGTCAGCTCGGCGAGGAATCCGCAGCCGGCCAGGTACTTGTTGCCTGGCTCGATGACGCAGAACTCGTTGCCTTCGGGGTCGGCGAGCACAACATGACCCTCCTCCGGACGCTGGCCGATGTCGATGTGGCGGGCGCCGAGTCCAAGCGACTTCGCCACCGTCTGCTGCTGGTCCTCGAGGGACGTGCTCGTCAGGTGGAAGTGCCTCTCGTTCGGGCCGGACTTCCGCTCCTGGGTGGGAAGAAACCGCAACCCGAACCCCGTGTCATCGTTCGGCACGAGCGCAACGCCGCCGTTGGGGTCGTCGGCCATCTCCCAGCCGAGCACGCCGCTCCAGAAGCGCGCCAGACGAAGCGGGTCGTGCGCATCGAAGCAGACTGCCAGGAGCTGAGAAGTCATCCCGCTCCGCACCTCCCGAACCGCCGACAGCGCACATGCTTAGCGCTCGGACAGAACACTAGTGGGTGCGCCGGTTAATTCGTCGGGGGTGGCTGGGTGAGCCAGGCGGTGTGGTCGCCGAGGTAGAGGCCGCAGGCGCAGTCGAGGGCTTCCTGCGGTGTGCCGGCTGGGTAGCCGCTGGGGAGTACGGAGTTTTCGTAGTCGTCGTGGCTGGCCCGGTAGATGGCAAATCCCCAGGTGCTGGCCGAGCCGGCGTAGCGGAGCCGGAACAGCGGCAGGCTGGTGCCGTCGGGGAGCTGGCCGCTGACGTAGGCGAACTGGCCGCGCCAGCGGACGTCGACGCCGCCCAGCTGGGGCCACCGCTCGCGGGCCCGGGCCGCCAGCTTCTGGTAGAGCGAGGTCTTGGTCGACTCAGGTGGCTTGGCCATATCACCATCGTGCCCCAGGCAGGCAGCCTCATCATGGACGCTGCCGTCTGCCGGCCACTGGGCCGGCCGCTGTCAGCGAGGAGAAGCCCCGTGACCGCCAGTCCTTATGCCATCCGCCTGGACGATGCCGGGCGGGCGGAGCTGGAAGCAGTTTCCCGGCGCGCCACGGCACCGTTCCGGCTGGTGCTGCGGGCGCGGATCGTGCTCCTGGCCGCCGCCGGCTTGACGAACCCGGCCGTCGCCGCCCGGCTGGGCGTCTGCGAGGACACCGCCCGCAAGTGGCGGCGCCGCTACTGCCAGCAGGGCATCACGGGGCTGGCTGATGTCCCGCGGCCGGGGCGGCCGCGGATGTTCCCGGCCCGGGTCGTGGCCGAGGTCAAGGCTCTGGCCTGCGAGCCGCCCGCCGGCAGCAGGAAGCCGCTGGCCCGCTGGACCTGCCCCGAACTGGCCCGGCAGGCCGCCGCCGCCGGGATCGTCGCGTCGGTCTCGCCGTCCACGGTGCGCCGCTGGCTCGCCAGCGACGCGATCAAGCCGTGGCAGCACCGCTCGTGGATCTTTCCCCGCGACCCGTTCCTCGCCGCCAAAGGCGGCCGCGTCCTCGACCTCTACCAGCGAGAATGGGAAGGACAGCCGCTCAGCGACGGCGAGTACGTCCTCAGCGCGGACGAGAAGCCCGGAGTGCAGGCCCGCTCGCGGGTCCACCTGCCGCTGCCGCCGGGGCCGCGGCGGGCGACGCGGATCGAGAGCGAGTACGTCCGCGGCGGCACCCTCGCCTACCTGGCCGCCTACGACGTCCACCGTGCCCAGGTCATGGGCCGCTGCGAGCCGACCACCGGGATTAAGCCGTTCACCGCGCTCGTGGACCAGGTGATGAGGACGGAGCCGTACGCGTCCGCGAAGCGGGTCTTCTGGGTGGTGGACAACGGGGCCTCGCACCGCAACTGGGCCGCCGCCGGCCGCATGCGCAAGGCCTACCCGAACGCGCAGATGGTCCACCTGCCCGTCCACGCATCCTGGCTGAACCAGGTCGAGATCTACTTCTCCGTCATCCAGCGCAAGCTGCTGACCCCTGACGACTTCGGCGACCTAGACGGCCTCGCCGAGGAGATCCTCGCCTTCGAGCAGCACTACAACACCACCGCCCGGCCATTCAGCTGGAAGTTCACCCGCACCGACCTCAATCAGCTCCTGGCCCGCATCAGCCGCCATGACCCGCTCACACCCCAGCTGCTAGCCGCGTGACCCCGACGAATTAACCGGCGCACCCACTAGGACGCAGGCGCCTGCCACGCCAAGCGAATAAGATCGAGGCGGTCACGTCAGGCAACCGCTTCACCACCGACTCGCAAGAGCGGGAGTCGTCGGTTTGGCAGGTTGATAGACGAAGAGCGCCCCGGTTCTGAGTTGCGTCCGCGGGAGTGGTGTATGGCCCTCAGACCGGTTCGTTACCTTCAGCCAGCTGAGCATAGGTTTGGCCGCATGACGCTGCGGCTTGTTCAGATTGCGATCGATGCTCGGGATGACTCCGCAGTCGGCCGGTTCTGGGCGGAGGCGCTCGGCTGGGGTGTTTCCAGCGAGGAACCCGGCGTGACCAACGTCGAACCCGTGGGCTTCGCCTATCCCGACCCCGTCGCCGTCTGCATCGACGTCCTTGCCGTCCCGGAACCTAAGACGGTGAAGAACCGCGTGCACATTGACCTCGCCACCACGTCTGCGGCCCATCAGGCGGACCTGGTCGCGCGCCTGCAGGATCTCGGCGCGACGCCCGCCGACGTGGGCCAGGGCGACGTCTCATGGACCGTCCTGGCCGACCTGGAGGGCAACGAGTTCTGCGTGCTGGCGCCCTGGCCAGGCGGCCGGGACACCGGGCCAGTGGCTGCGGTGACGGTCGACTGCGCGGACCCGCGGGCCATGGCCCGGTTCTGGGACGAGGCGATGGACTGGACCCTGCACCAGGTGACCGACGATCACGCGGTGCTGCGCTCCGACCAGGGTGTCGGACCGTATCTCCAATTCCTCCGCACGCCCGACATGAAGACCGTGAAGAACCGCGTCCATCTCGACCTCCGGCCCTACCCCGGTGACGATCAAGCGGCGGAGGTGGCCCGGCTGCGAGCACTCGGCGCCACCGACCTCGACCTCGGTCAGGGCGACGTCCCGTGGACGTGCCTGGCCGACCCGGAGAGCAACGAGTTCGACGTCCTCACCCCGCGGTGAAGACCGTTTAGCCGGGATGTGGATCCTGGCTGCCACCACCGGCATGCGCCGCTCCGAGCTCGCTGGGGTTGAGCGGGACACGCTCGACCTGAACCAAGGAACGGTCACCATCGAGAACACGCGGATTGTCGTCAAGGGGCACGCAACCGATTCTGGCGGGAAGACGGGGAGCAGCCGTCGTACCATCTCGCTCGGCCCTTTCACCGTCGCCGCGCTACACCGGCTTGTCGAGATGATCGAAGGTGAGCGAGACGCGTTTGGCACCAGCTATCCGGATGATGTGCTTCGAGGACGGCGACGTGCGCCACACCTACGCCACCCTCGCCCGCGACCTAGGCGTCAACAGCAAGATCGTCACCGACCGGCGCGGCCACGCCAACGAAACTGTGACACAGCAGATCTACACTCACCGGTCAACGGGCAACGACCGCCCTGCCGCGGAGATGATGCCCCGGCTCATAGCAGGGGCACTCGGGACCGATGAGGCGGCCTGACGCGCCCGCTGTTCACAAAATTGGTCACACGGGTAACTAAAAAACAGCCCTCCAGATCATCTCTGGAGGGCGACGGCAGGCAGAGGATCTTGCGCGATGGGTGGGCGGCGACTGTTGCCGCGGAAGACGATGACCGGGGCAGGTCGCGCTAACGCTGCCGCGACCGGTAAGCTCACGTCGACGCGGCCTAGGTCGCGTCGTGGCATAACGGACAGAGGAAAGATCAAATGGCAACAGGAACAGTGAAGTGGTTCAACGCCGACAAGGGCTATGGTTTCATCGCCCCCGATGACGGGACGGCGGACGTTTTCGTCCACTTCTCCGCGATCGCGAGCACCGGCTACAGGTCGCTAGATGAGAACCAGAAGGTCGAGTTCGACACGACCCAGGGGCAGAAGGGACCGCAGGCGGAGAACGTCCGCCCGCTGTAAGACATCACGCCCAGCTCCAGGGACCACCTCGGTGTGAACGAGCGGCAGGAAGGTCGATCGCGGTCATCTGCGCAGGCCGAAGGGCCGACGCCGGGTGATGGCGGGCACCTGGGGTGATGCGGTTGCTGCCGTTTGCTGCTGCCGCTATTCAACTCTCGGGCCGGACCTCGACGATGGCGCTGGTGACCACGGCAGGCCCGCAGCGGTCGTCTCGTCCTGCCGTGGTCTCCGAAGCACTAAGGCGTCCGGCCATGTCACCCTGCTAGTGACCGGCCGATAGCCAATATCGTGCGGCGGCTCATAGAGCCTGGTGTCCCGGTGGCCCTCGGCTCTGGATGTCACAGGAGCCGGGGTTACGAGGCGTGCAGGTGGAGGCGATGAGTAACCGCAACTCCCATCGTCTACCTGCTATATGAGTTAACGTGCGGGCGGAGGAGGCCGCTGAGACAAGGGAGTCTGTGGGATGACGCGGTACTTGATCTCGTTCGGTGCTCATGCGATGGACCACATCCCCGACGAGGACATGCCCGCCGTGGCCAAGGCCGCGCACGCAGCGGTCGAGGAGGCCGTGAACGCTGGCGTGTTTGTGTGCGGCGGCGGACTGCAAGATCAGCGGGCGAGCATCGTGGCTACGGACGGGACGGTCACCGACGGCCCGTACCCGGAGGCCATCGGCGGGCTCACGATCGTGGAGGTGCCCTCACACGAGGAGGCGCTGAAGTGGGCGGCCAAGATCGCCGTCGCCTGCCGCTGTGCGCAGGAGGTCCGGGAGTTCGGGCCCGACCCGGAACTCGACGAGATGCTCCGCCAGGCAGATAGGTGACGGTGACGTCAACCTGCCCGTCTGAAAGGCCAGGCTCCGCAGCTTCCCAGAACGGGGCTCGCCAGACCTTTTCCGTGTCTGGTCTCCGCGCCGACCTTGCACACGTGCGTCAAGCCAGACCGCGGTGCCTGCGGCCATATCCGGGAGTGGCCGTGATCACCCTCGGTCGATCACCTCATCGGACACGTGGCGGGCACGCTCACGGCTCCGGAGGCCCCCGCCTTTAGTTCACGTCCACGGAAGTGGTGTATGGGGTAACCGGTACTGATGTGACTGTGTTGCCGGAGTACGGCGTGTCGCCGTGATGCGAGGCGGCCACCTCGCGATCCTTCGAAGTGGTTTCGAGCAACGAAGGAGAGCGAAGTGGCCGCAGGTGACATTGTGCCCGTTCCGGGCGCCCAGTTCGAGGAGACCCTGGCATCGGCGAGCCCGGACGTGCTGCGCGGGATGATCCGGGAGTTCGCCCAGCGGATGATGGACGCCGACGTCGAGGTCCGCGTGCAACGCGGGGTATGGGGAGGTCACGCCGGATCGGGTGAACTCCCGCAACGGGTACCGGCGGCGGGAGTGGGATACCCGGGCCGGGACGATCGAGCTGGCGATCCCGAAGCTGCGCCAGGGGTCGTACTTCCCGGGGTTCCTGGAGCACCGGCGGCGCGCCGAGCGGGCGCTGGCCTCGGTGGTGGCGACCAGCTACCTGCTGGGGGTCTCGACCCGGCGGGTGGAGAAGCTGGCCGCCTCCCTCGGGGTCAGCGGGCTGTCCAAGTCGCAGGTCAGCGTGATGGCCGCGGAGCTGGACGAGCTGGTGGAGTCCTTCCGGTCCCGGCCGCTGGACCGCGGCCCGTACACGTTCGTGTGGATCGACGCGCTGACCCAGAAGGTCCGCGAGGGCGGCCGCACGGTGAACGTGCACTGCCTGATCGCCACCGGCGTCAACGCGGACGGGTGCCGGGAGATCCTCGGCATCGACGTGACCTCCTCCGAGGACGGCGCGGGCTGGCTGGCGTTCCTGCGCGGCCTGGCCGCCCGCGGCCTGTCCGGCGTCGCCGCTGGTGACCAGCGACGACCACGCCGGGCTGGTCAGCGCGATCGCCGCGGTGCTGCCCGGCGCCGCGTGGCAGCGGTGCCGGACGCACTACCACCGCAACCTGCTCACCCGGGTGCCCGAAATCGGCCCAGCCGTGGGTGTCCACCCTGGTCCGGACCATCTTCGAGCAGCCCGACCCGGCCTCGGTCCGCGCCCAGCACGCCCAGGTCACCGCCGCCCTGGAGGCCAAGTTCCCGGCCGCGGCGGCCCATCTCGATGACGCCCGCGAGGACATCCTGGCCTTCACCGCCTTCCCCCGCGAGGTGTGGCGGCAGATCTGGTCCAACAACCCGCAGGAACGGCTGAACAAGGAGATCCGCCGCCGCACCGACGTGGTCGGCATCTTCCCCGGCCGCGACGCCATCATCCGCCTGGTCGGCGCGGTGCTGGCCGAGCAGAACGATGAATGGACCGAGTCCCGCCGCTATATGGGCCTGGAAATCCTCGCCGCCTGCCGGAAATCCGCCCAGCCCGATATGGGACAGAATAACACTAGTGAGGCTGGATTGACGGCAGGGGCAATTCCTGCTTAAATAGAAATAGGTCGCGAGGTGGCCATTTCATACACCATCTCCCAAGACGTGGCCCGCCTTTAGGCGAATTTGTGCCGCTGGCCTGGCAAGGTATGCATGAGGCGCGGGCTCACGGCAAGCCTTGTTCCGGGTATGTTCCGGATCATGATCGCGACCTGCGAACCGTCCCCCATCGCTGCAGAGGCAGCTACGCATTACGAGAATGTTCCGCTGTGTTGCTCGCAGGTTCAAGACGCGCCCCTGTTCAAGATCAACAGCGCAGCCCGGGCCCGGGTGCAGATGACTGCCCACGACAGCCTTCGCTCATAAAAAAAAAAAAAAAAATTTTTTTTTTTTTTTTTTTTTTTTTTTTTTTAAAAAACCCCCCCCCCCCCCCCCCCCCCCCCCCCCCCCCCCCCCCCCCCCCCCCCCCCCCCCCCCCCCCCCCCCCCCCCCCCCCCCCCCCCCCCCCCCCCCCCCCACCCACCCCCCCCGGCGCGATGTGCCCACGACAGCCTTCGCTCTCGGGTTGCTGTATTCGCTGCTGTATCCGCCGTCTGCCGCCCCCGACTGGCGTCCCGAAACACCGCTCAGATGGTGGTGCTGCGGCGTTCGATGAACAGGACGTCGCGCCATCGGCCGTGGTGCTGGCCGATGCGTTCTCTGGTGCCGATGATTCGGAATCCAGCGGCCTGGTGGAGGGCGACGCTGGCAGTGTTCTCGGGGAAGATCCCGGACTGGATGGTCCAGATACCCGCCGCTTCGGTGGAAGCGATCAAGGTGTCGAGGAGCTGCCGCCCGATGCCGAGGCCGCGGGCGCGGGGATGCATATATACAGAGTGCTCGACGACTCCGGCGTAGACGGGCCGGGCGGATACCCGGGAGGCGGCCACCCAGCCCACGATGCCGTTCTCGTCGAGAGCAACGTAGCGGTGCTCGGGGAGCCGAGATGTGGTGAAGGTGTCCCAGTCCGGGGCGCGGGTTTCGAAGGTGGCGTTGCCTTCGTCGATTCCGGCTTGGTAGATGGCCAGGACGGCATCCGCGTGCGCAGCTGTCATCGGGGCGATCTGCACGCGTTAGCAGTCTTGCGGGGAAGTGTCACCGAGGATGGTGGACAGGGCCTGGAGGGCGCTGGGCACCAGCGCGTAGTAGGCCCATACCCCGCGCTTGTCGCGGGAGAAGATCCCGGCATCGACCAGGACTTTGAGGTGGTGAGAGATCGTCGGCTGGGTCAGGCCCAGCGGCTCGGTCAGGTCACACACGCACGCCTCGCGGCCCTCGCTCGCAGCGACCATGGACACTAGCCGCAACCGGGTCGGATCGGCCAGCGCCTTGAGGGTGTGTGCCAGGTCGGCGGCCTGGTCGGCGGTCAGCGGCTCGCGCAGCAGAGGCGCGCAGCATGCGTCTCCCGCTGCGCCGATCGGGGTGAGTTCGAGGGCGGTCGATGCGCTCATAAGAACAGTATGGCCTAGGCATTGACATCTGTCTATGTCTCGGGCACAGTAGGCATCGACAATCATCTATGTGATGGGAGATGGCGATGAGCGACACGTCGGCCGCCGAGCTGGTCGAGCAGGTCCGGTCCCGGTACGCCGAGGCAGCCAGGTCGGTGCTGAACCTGCAAGCCTCATCGGACTGCGGCTGCGGCTCGTCTTGCTGCGGCACTACCGCCGAAGCCGCAGAGGCAACGGCGGTCACGGCGGCCACCTCCGGATGTTGCGATACCTCTTCATGCTGCGGCGGCCAGTACGCCGCTGCTCCTGAGGCCCTGGGGAACGCGGAGTGGTGCGGCCCCTCGCTGTACGGCGAGGGCGACAAGGAGGGGCTGCCGGAGGAGGCCGTGCTGGCCAGCTTGGGCTGCGGCAACCCGCTGGCCGTCGCGGACCTGCATGAGGGCGAGCGGGTACTGGACCTGGGGTCAGGCGGCGGCATCGACGTGCTGCTGTCGGCGCGCCGGGTCGGGCCGTCCGGGTTCGCCTACGGCGTCGACATGACCGACGACATGCTCGAACTGGCTCGCCAGAACGCGGCCAAGGCCGGGGCGGGCAACGTGGAATTCCTCAAGAGCCAGATCGAGACAGTGCCGCTGCCCGACACGGCCGTCGACGTGGTGATCTCCAATTGCGTGATCAACCTGTCGACCGACAAGCCCGCGGTCCTGGCCGAGATGTTCCGGGTCCTGGTGCCCGGCGGCCGGATCGGCATCTCAGACGTGGTGTCTGAGGATCACCTGACCCCGGCCGAGCGGGCGGCGGCGGGGTCCTACGTCGGGTGCATCGCCGGGGCGCTGTCTCGCTCGGAATACCTCGACGGCCTGGCCGCGGCCGGGTTCGCCGATGCATCGGTGACCTTCACTCACGAGGCTGCCCCGGGCATGCATTCGGCCATCGTCCGTGCCGTCAAGCCCGCCGGGAGATAGCAATGCCCGGCGCCAGCGAGCAGACCAGCCAGGTCAAGGTCCTCAACGTGAACTGGGCCGCCGGGCAGGACGGCGACGACGGCACGTGGGAAGTGATGATCGTGACCGCCGACGGCCAGGAGCACACCCTCGCTCCCAGCCCAGCCTCGATGACTGCCCTCCTTGCCTTGGCGAAGGCCGACGCCATCTTGCTGTGGGATCCGGAAGGCCGGACGCTGATCGCCGCCAACGTTGTCGGCACTTGGCTCGCCCCGACCGGAATCACCCGGGTCGCGGTCACGGTTCCCGGCCAGTAACAACGCCGGGCGGGATGGGGCGCAGGGCCTGGCGCTGGAGCAACCCGACCCCGCGGCCTATCCGCCTCGAGGTTTCTCATCACCAGCGACCATCCCGTTCGGCGAGCACGAATCGAGAGCGCCTGCGGAGGTGACGGACGTGCGCCGCATCGATTACCCGGGCTGGCGCATGGTTTGGGCCTTGGCGGTCACCGAGACGGTCTCCTACGGCGTGCTGTATTACAGCTTTGCCGCGTTCCTGCTGCCCATGCAGCACGGCCTCGGCTGGAGCTTGACCACGCTGACGGGCGCATTCTCGGTCAGCGTGCTGGTCACGGGCACCGCGGCCGTCCCGGCCGGGGCCCTGGCTGGACCGGCACGGAGCGCGGGCCCTGATGACCGCGGGGTCTGTCCTGGCAGCGGGATGCGTGCTGGCGTGGGCGCTGGCTGGCACGGTACCGGTGCTGTATGTCGCCTTCGCCTGGATGGGCCTGGCCGGGGCAGCTGTCCTGTACGAACCGGCGTTCGCCACCGTCGATGCCTGGTTCGACACCCGCCGCCAGGCCGCCCTGCTGACGATCACCATGGCTGCAGGCCTCGCCTCGACCATTTTCCTGCCGGCGGCCGTCATCCTGATCAGTCACCTGGGCTGGCGTCACGCCCTGGTCGTGCTGGCCGTGGTCCAGGCCGCCACCGCCGTGCCGCATGCTCTGTTGCTGCGCCGCCTCCCGGCCGATCACGGCTGGCAGCGTGATGGCGTCCGCATTCCCGCAGGTCAGCCCAAGACGCCTACGCCGTCGGCGGGGCAGGTCCCGGACAGCCCCGAGACGGTAACGCAGGTCCTTCGCGCCGTGGCGCAGCCGCCGGTGGCGTTGCTGACCGCGGGCGCGGTGGTCGGCAGCGCCGCGATTGCTGCCGTGGCCGTTCATCTGCTGGGCTATCTGCAGCTCGGTGGGTACAGCGCGACAACAGCCGCAGCCGTGACTGGTTCGCTCGGCGTCGTCCAGGTCGGCGGCCGGGTGGTCCTGACCGCTGCCTCCCGGCGCCTGCCGACCGCCGCTGCCGCTGCGGTCTTGCTCGCCGCTCAAGTGCTCGGCGTGGCTGCGCTCCTGTTGATCGGCGGCCCGGCAGGCGTGGCCGTCTTCGTGCTGCTGTTCGGCGTCGGCTATGGCGTGCTCAACATTGCCCGTCCTGATCTGCTTGCACGCTATTCCGCGCGGCGCCTGTTCGCCCGGCTCAGCGGCATTCAGGCACTGCTGGTCATCGTCGGCGAGGCGGCAGGCCCGGCAGCCGCTGCGGCTCTGCGCGCCGTGACGGGAAGCTACACACCCGTGTTCATCGCCATAGGCGTCGCCTCAGCGTGCTCGGCGGCGCTGCTGGTGGCGGCCGAACGGGCATGCTGTCCCGAGACCCTGCCCCGGTGGCCCCACCTCTCCCGGCCAGCCATCCGCCGCATCGTGTCCTGGCCGCCTGCCCCTCGGCGCCTTGCCGTCAGATCAGGAGACGGCCGCCAGGCGCGGCGCCATGCGCTCAACACGATCGGCTAGCTGAGCCAGAGCACTGTCGAAGCTGCCCGGGTCGCCCGCCGGTACCGGGTCCGGGATGGACCAGTGCACAGCCAGGGTCTCACCGAGTTCTTCATAGGCCAGATCGCAGACGGTAATAACGAGGTCGCCTGGCCGCCGGATGTCGCTGATGTGGCGGGGCCGAACCCGAGGTAGCGGCAGGCCGTGTCGTTCCGCAGCGGCGATAGCGCCGGGATCAATCGCCGCCGCGGGATGCGTTCCGGCCGATATGGCCGGGACGGTGCTGGCGCTACGCCAGAGCGCGGCGGCCAGCTGTGAACGGGCGGAGTTGGCAGTGCACACGAACAGCACTCGCAGCGCTGCGCGGGCGGCCGGGGTGGACAGAGAATCCAGGGCGCCGGGGATCAGCTGAAGGTAGGTTCGGCGGCGGTCGCCTTCAGACCGGCGGCGGGTGATGATCCCGGCCTGTTCCAGCACATGCAGGTGGTGCGCTAGCAGGTTGGACGGCATGGCGAGCATGGCGGCTAGCTCGGAAGGGGCCGCGTCCCCGGCCAGCAGGGTGTCGGTGATCCGCAGCCGGGACGGATCGGCGAGCGCCGCGTGCACTGCGGCACGCCTCACCAGGCTCTCGTTTTGCTCACTGTTCATTGACTCAATCTTGACTGAGTTAGTTCCGGTGTGTCAAGGTGACGACGTGACCAGCACATCAGATCCCGGGCCTGCCAGGCTATGGCGGCGGCTGCTGGCCGAGTTCCTGGGCAGCGCGTTCCTGGCCGCGGTGGTGATCGGCTCGGGTATCGCCGCGCAGCGGCTGTCCCCGGGCCAGACCGGCCTGGAGCTGCTGGAGAACGCGGCGGCGACGGCGGCTGGGCTGTTCGCGATCATCTTGATGTTCGGCCCGGTCTCCGGCGGCCACTTCAACCCGGTGGTGTCGTTTGCCGATGCCGCCTTCGGCGGGCTGCGCTGGCGTGAGGCCGCGGCGTATCTCCCGGCGCAGGTGGCCGGGTGCATCACCGGGGCGGTGGCGGCGAACTTGATGTTCGCGCTGCCCGCGGTCACGATCTCCGCCAAGCACCGGGCCTCGCCCGCGCATTTCCTGTCCGAGGTCATCGCCACGCTCGGGCTGCTGCTGGTGATCTTCGCGCTGGCCCGGTCCGGGCGCAGCCGGTCCGCCCCGGCCGCGGTGGGCGCCTACATCGGCGCGGCGTACTGGTTCACCTCCTCGACCAGCTTCGCCAACCCGGCCATCACCATCGGCCGGATGTTCTCCGACACCTTCGCGGGTATCGCCCCGTCCTCGGTGCTGCCCTTCATCGCCGCGCAGATCCTCGGCGGCCTCCTGGCCGCCGGGATCATCAAGGCGCTGTATCCCGCCATCACGCCCGCTGAGGCAGCCGACATCATCGTCCCGCACGGCGGCGAGGCCGGACCGGCACCGGCCACCGCGGCAGACGACAGTGTGTCGCTGTCCGCCGACGGGCGGCCGCCCGGCCCTGCGTCACGGACCGGCAACTAGACGGGAGCCTGCCATGCACCTGGTCATGATCGGCGGCAGTGATGCCGGGATCAGCGCGGCCCTGCGGGCCCGCGAGCTGGACCCGGCCGCCGACGTCACCGTGGTCCTGGAGGACGCCTACCCGAACTTCTCTATCTGCGGCATCCCCTACTACCTCTCCGGCGAGGTCGCCGAATGGCGCAATCTGGCCCACCGCACCCTCGCCGACCTGGAGGCAGCGGGCATGCGGCTGCGGCTGGACACCACCGCCCGGCGCATCGACGTGCCCGGCCGCAAGCTCCTGGTCACCTCCACCGGCGGCGGGGAGGAACTGCTGAGCTACGACAAGCTCATCATCGGCACCGGCGCGGTCCCGGTCCGGCCCCCGATCAGCGGCCTGACCGGCCCGGACGCCCTGGGCCCCGCCGACGGGGTGCACCTGCTGCACTCGATGGGCGACACGTTCGCCGTCATCCACACCCTGCAGCAGGCCACGCCCAGCACCGCGGTCATCGTCGGCGCCGGGTACATCGGCCTGGAGATGGCCGACGCGCTGACCGTCCGCGGGCTCCGGGTGACCCAGATGGAACAGCTGCCCGAGGTGCTGCCCACCGTCGACCCGCAGCTCGGCGCCCTGGTGCACGCCGAACTGGCCGCCCACGGCGTGGAGGTGCTCACCCGCACCACCGTCCAGACGATCAGCAAGGCCCCGCCGGGCGCAGCAGGACGGCTGCACGTCCAGGCCACCGCAGCTGACGGCTCCGCCGTAACCAGCGACGGCTGGCATGGTGCTGGTCGTCGTCGGGGTGCGGCCGGAAACCACCCTGGCCGCCGACGCCGGGATGGCCCTGGGCGTCAAGGGCGCGATCGCGGTCGACGAGGGCATGCGGACCAGCCTGCCGGAGGTGTTCGCCGCCGGGGACTGCGTGATCACCCACCACCGGCTGCTCGGCATCACCTACCTGCCGCTGGGCACCACCGCGCACAAGCAGGGCCGGGTCGCCGGGGAGAACGCCCTGGGCGGGAACCGGCAGTTCGCGGGCAGCCTGGGCACCCAGGTCGTGAAGATCTTCGGCCAGGCCGCCGCCCGGACCGGGCTGCGCGACCACGAAGCGGCCCCGGCCGGGTTCGACCCGGTCACGGTCGAATCCGTGGCCGATGACCATAAGGCCTACTATCCCGGCAGCCACCGCATCACCATGCGGGTGACCGGCGACCGGGCCACCGGGCGGCTGCTCGGCCTGCAGCTGTTCGGCCACAAGAACGCCGGGATCGCCAAGCGCATCGACATCGCCGCCACCGCGATCTTCCACGGCATGACCGTCGACGCGGTCAGCGACCTGGACCTGTCCTACACCCCGCCGCTCGGCAGCCCCTGGGACGCCGTCCAGATGGGCGCCCAGGCCTGGACCCGGGCCACCCAGCAGCGCTAACCGCGCCCCCGGATCTTCTGCAAAGGAGCAGCCATGCCAGGAACACCAGAGGACCCTGCCCTCAGCCAAATCACACAAGCCACTCAGGCATCAGGGTAATCGCTGCCCTGATCATCCTCCTGGCCCTCGGCGGATGCAGCAGCACGACCACGAGCACCGCGAGCACCACGGCTGGGACCATCCCCAGCGGCGGCCCCGGCATCGTCACCGGGGCGGGCTCAACCTACGTCGCCCCGTTCTTCGCCACGGCCTTCGCCCGATACCACCAGCTCTATCCCGCGGTCACCGTGAACTATTCGGCCGTGGGCAGCAGCGCGGGCATCGCCGCGATCAGCGCCCAGCAGGCCGACTTCGGCGCCTCCGACGTGCCCATGAACGCCAGTGAACTCGCGGCCGCCGAAGGCGGCCCGGTCACCCAGGTGCCCGACGCCCTGGGCGCCGAAGGCGTGGCCTACAACCTGAACCTCCCAGCGGGTGACCGGCTGCGGCTGACCGGCCCGGTCCTCGCCGGCATCTTCCTCGGGCAGATCACCACCTGGAACAACCCCGCCATCACCGCGCTCAACCCGGGCCTGCCCCTCCCGGCCGCGTCGATCACCGTCGTGCACCGCTCCGACGGCAGCGGCACCACCTGCATCTTCAGCAACTACCTGTCCAGCGTCGACCCCACCTGGGCAGCCAAGGTCGGCACCGGCAAGACACTGAACTGGCCGACCGGGGAAGGCGCCGAAGGCAACAGCAGCGTGACCTCCACCGTGTACCGCACCCCGTTCTCCATCGGATACGTCGAGCAGGCCTACCCCCAGGGCCCGGTCCTGCCGTTCGCCGCCCTCCGCAACCAGGCCGGGAACTACGTCCCGCCGACCACCCAGACCATCGCCGCCGCCGCCGCCCAGAAACCCGGCATCACCCCGGCCGACTTCTCCATCGTCAACCAGCCCGGCGCCGCCAGCTACCCCATCAGCGGCTACAGCTGGGCGCTGATCTACACCACCAGCCCAGCCAGGCCACCGGGCAGGCCCTGGTCGCCGTGCTGAACTGGCTCACCCACGACGGCCAGGCCTACGCCGCCGCGAACCTCTACGTGCCCCTGCCAGCCCAAGTCCAGCAACTCGCCGTCACCATGCTCCAGCAAATCACCGGACCCGGCGGGACACACTTCCTGAGCTGAACTGGACTCAAATCAGGCAGGGCGCCGAATGACCGGCTCCCCGGAAGGTTGTCAGGCCGTATGGGTCGCAGCGTGGCTCCCGAGCCGTCGTCTACGAGTTGACAGCGGGCCGCAGGGTCCTCCCCGGTCACCTCGAAGAACGCCTTCAGGTCGAAAGGCCACCGCCCGCAGCGTGTGTAGGCGGCACCGGCCCGCCACCAACTCCAGTTACCGGTCCACCAGCCGGTTACGGACCTGGCCAGAACCCGGCACGAAACTCGCAAGACACTGGAAGCTCCTCATTTCAGCACCATCCCAGCTTGTGACGCGAGAACACTGGAGCGACACGGACACCCGTGTATTAAGCGATACGTGCCATTGCAACCAATTAGTCCTCCCAGGTCAGGCCAGCGCGAATCACCGGGCCTCCTTCTCGCTCCGCACTGTCAAGGAGCAGCAATGGAGGATCGTCATGGCAGTCCAGACCGCACCCCGGGCCAGCACACCGGCAGCGAAGGTCCCCGCCAGCACACGCGGGGGTGCCGGGCCGGGGGGACACGAGCAGCTGTGGTACACCATCCTCGGGCTCGCGATCCCGGCGGCGTCCTTCCTTACCGCCTGGGCGCTGCACGGGAGCACCGCAAGCACCTACCGGATCGACAGCCAGTGGAGCGCCTTGACTGGCCTGTTCGTCCTGGCGCTTGCGATCGAGCGCGCACTTCAGCCGTTCAGCGCCAAACTCGGCCCGGACACAGCCAAGCGCAAGGACGCGCGGGACAGGGCACTCGCCACTCCGCCCGCCCATGACGGAGAAGACCAAGCCGTCAAATGCCAACGTGCGGTTGACATGAGCCGGCGGCTGACAGCGGTCGTCACCTGGGGCGTAGCAACCGGCCTTGCTTTCTTGCTGTGCGCCGGGCTGAACATCACCCTGTTGCAGGCCGTCCGCGCCAACGGCTCCGGGCAGCCTCCATTCTGGGCCGACCTGCTGGTCACCGGCCTGGTCGTCGGCGCCGGCACCAAGCCACTGCACGACCTCGTCTCCAATATCGAGCACGGTAAGCAGGCCAAGCAGGACCCACCGCCGGCCAAGGACCCACGATCATGAGGATGGGCACCTCACCCGAGGATGGAAGCAGCTAGCGGTCCCGGCAGCCCGCACCGGCACCGGCCACCTCGATGCAACACCGTCGTGGCCCGTTCCCGTTCTGCCCCTAACCCGGCTGTCCCCCGGCTGCTAGCGTCAGCATCAATTCGGGGTTATACCTGAGTTGACCAGCGCTGACCCTCAGCAGCGAGCAGGACGGCCATGGCGGACATGAAGTGTAGGCCTGAGCTGTCGGCGGTCCCGGAGCGCCTACCAGGCAAACCAGATCTGGGAGGCCCGTCGTGACAGCCATCCCTGCTCGTTTCTCCAAGCCCTCTTTCGTTCTGTCGGCCGCCCTTGGCGGCATGGTCGCCACGACGTTCCCTGTGACCGTCTTCAGCCTGGCCCTGCCCCGGCTGGAGCATGAGTTCAGCGCGTCCCTGGATACCGTGACGTGGGTCCTCACCGTGCCGTTCGTGGCGTTCGCCATAGCACTTCCCGTATTGGGTCGTATCAGCGACATCTTCGGTCATCGGCGGGTTTTCCTGGCGGGGTCGGTTGGCGCGGGTCTGGCCGCTTTCCTTAGCGCGATAGCCCCCACTCTTCCGCTTCTGATTATCTTCCGCACGCTAGGGCAGGTTTCCGGCGCGGCAACAACTCCCGCGTCACTCGCCATGATTGCCGCCGTCTATCCAGCTGACCGGCGGCTGCGCATCATGGGCTACTGGTCCCTTGCTGCCGCTGGATCACCCGTCGTGGGACTCATAGTCGGCGGTCCGCTCATCGACGCGTTCGGCTGGCGGTCCATCTTCATTGTCCAGGGTTTCCTGACGGTCGCCGCGTGCGGATACGCCTGGCTGGTGCTGCCGACAGGGACCGCACGGGGCCGGACGAAGATCGATATCCGCGGGCTCACCGCACTAGCCGTGACGCTTGCCGCGGGCCTGGCTGCCCTGGAGCTATTCCCGCAGGCATCCGCACGACCGTGGGTCATTGCGGCTGCTGTGCTCAGTGCCGCGGGATGTGTCGCCTTCTTCCGGGTGGAGAAGAACGCGACCTCACCTGTTCTGCCGCTGGACTTGCTCCGGGTCAGGAATTTCTGGGCCCCTGTTGTAGCCCAGGCGCTCGGCACCTTCGTTTATTTCAGCGGCTTTGTCCTGACCCCGCTCTTGCTCGAGCTTCAATTCGGCATGTCCGCGGCGAGCGCATCGCTGATCCTCGTGCTGAGGACCGGTGCCTTCTGTGTCGGCGCGCAGGTTCCGTCCCGCGTCCACGGGCTTACGCCACGCGGCTCGGCGATGATCGGGGCCGCGGTCATGGGCTCGGCCCTTCCGGTTTTTGCCGCGAGCGCCTGGTTGTCATCACTAGCCCTGGTCGTGGCAGGGAACATCCTGGCAGGCGCCGGGTTCGGGATGATCTCGCCTGCCCTCACGACGTCTGTCGTTAACGCGGTTCATGAGGATCGCCGCGCCAGCGCAACCGGCATTCTCCAGATGATGGGCCAGGTCGGAGCGGTCGCCGCGATCACCGTGACCGGAGCAATCGTGGCTGCGGGCCATGGCCCGGGAAGGTTTGCCGCCGCATTTCTCGTGGCGGCCGTTCCAGCGCTGCTCAGCATAGCGGCGGCCGCGTTCATCCAGACACGCCCGGCGTCTCGTCCGGACGCGGCTGGGCATGCGCCAGCGTCACTAGAGAAAGCAGATGACCCATCCTGATCACAAGACAAGAACAGCAGCGTGGTGGATGAAACGAGTACGCCCGCCCATGGCGTGCTCGAGCACCCACCTGGTCTTGGGCGCCGTCTGCCCGATGTACTCCCCGACCTGGTCATCACGCATCGCGTGCACGACCTTCGCGGTCTCCAGGTAGCCCATCCGATGCAGCAGCTCAGCCAGATGAAGGGCACGCCGCAGCGGCCAGATCCGTAGCGAGTCACCCAGATCGCCGGAACCGATCCTGGCGGCAGTCCACCCAGAACTGCCGTAACGACACACTCACAGATCCGTAGTGATCTAAGCGGTGGCCGCCACATGCTCATCTTGGTGCTGACTTGCTGAAATGCTTGTCAGCGATGCGCAGTGGGTGGCGGCGTTGAGCGTCTTTGTGAGGCCAAAAGAGGCCAGCTAGGTGCTGCTGTCAACCAAGGCCGGCTGTCTCTCAAGTGTCAGGGCAGGGGGTGACGTCCAGGTCGGCCCAGCGCGAGGTGGCAATCATCATTCGATCGGGCTGACGGCGCTCATGGTGAGGTCGAGGAGTTCGGCGAGGGGTCGCTGCCCGTCGTGGGCGGCCCATTCGGCTTGTGCGGCGGTGAGGCAGGCGAGGGCTGCGCCGCTGAGTGCGTCGGCTTGAAGGCGGCGGTCATCGTCGGTGAGTTCGTGGGGCAGGCGCGGGCTGATTGCGGCGGCGATGGCCTGGTGCCAGCTGATCTGCTTTTGCAGGTGGCTTTCGCGCAGGGCGGAGCTTTCCAGCATCACGCGCGTCATCGGCAATGCCCGGCTGTCGGCTGTCATGGCCTGGATGAGCGGGTCGAATGCGCGCCGAAGGGCCAACCAGGGGGTCTCGTTCCGTGGCCGGGCGGTCACTTCGCTGGCGATCTGCTCCCCGGTGGCGGCGAGGGCCTGGGCGAGCACGTCGTCTTTGCTGGCGAAGTACCGGAAGAAGCTGCGCCGTGACAGCCCGGCGGCTCCGGCTATCTGCTCGACGGTGGTCGTTTCGAAGCCCTGGGACAGGAACAGGTCCATGGCCGCCGCCACCAGCTCGGCCTGGACGGCTCGCCTGGTCCGTTCGCGCAACCCGGTTCCTGCTTCCATAGCCGCAGCCTACACCACGAGACAAGTTTGACACTGTGTGTCATAAACGGCATAGTGTGTAGCACGGACGGTGTTCCAAGCTAACTGGCCGCCCGCTCGGCCACAGTCATCGCGGCAGTCCAGCACCGAGGGGGAATCATGGACAAGCAGACGATCATCATCACCGGGGCCAGCGATGGCATCGGCGCTGCTGCCGCCCGGCAGCTGGCCGCCAGCGGGGAGCGTGTCGTCCTGGTCGGCCGCTCGCAGGCCAAGACCGCAGCCGTGGCCGCTGAGCTTGACGCCCCGCATTACGTGGCCGACTACGCCGACCTCGGCCAGGTCCGCAGCCTGGCCGCGGAGCTCCAGGCCATTTACCCGCGTATCGACGTGCTGGCCAACAACGCGGGCGGCATCATGGGCGACCGGCAGGTCACCAAGGACGGGTTCGAGAAGACCTTCCAGGTCAACCATCTCGCCCCGTTCCTGCTCACCTCCCTGCTCCTGCCTGCCCTGACCGCCAGCTCGGCCAAGGTCCTGCAGACCTCCAGCGTCGCTGCCAAGAACTACGGCAAGATCAACATCGACGATCTGCAGAACGAGCGTGACTACTCCCCGAACAAGGCCTACGCCGACGCCAAGCTGGCCAACATCCTGTTCACCCGTGAACTGCACCGCCGCTACCACGATCAGGGGATCTCGGCCGCCGCGTTCCACCCCGGCAACGTGGCCACCAACTTCGCCAGCGACACCACCAGCTGGTTCCGCTTCATGTATCACACGCCGCTCAAGCGGCTGATCCTCACCACTCCCGGCAAGGGCGCCAGGACCTTGGTCTGGCTGGCCGAAGGCACACCCGGCACCACCTGGCAGTCCGGCGGCTACTACGACAAGAACACACCAGCCAGCAGCACCGGCCAGGCTGACGACCCCGGACTCGCCCGCCAGCTGTGGGACCGCAGCGCCGCCCTGCTCGGCCTCTAAAGGCTTATAACAGACGTAGTGCCTGTTCATGTGTGACAGGAACATCAGAAATATGAATGCTGGTGACGGTTCGTCCTTCGCAACAGGATTGGAGATCGAAATGCTCGAAGAGCAGAAAGACGGCGCGCTCCTGGTCGAGCGGCCCGAGGACCACATCGTGGTGCTCACGTTCAACCACCCGGAGCGGCTGAACGCACTGACCGAGGAGCTGAGAAACCGGCTGACGGACATCTGGCCCGCCATAGACGCCGACCCCAGCATCCGGGTCGTGGTGCTGACCGGGTCGGGCCGCGGCTTCTGCTCGGGCGCCGACATGGCCAACCGGCCCGGTGGCGACGGGAACGTCCCCACTGAACTCCAGCTGCCCCGCTTCACCGCCCGGCAAGCGCATATCTACAAGCCGGTCATCACCGCGGTCAACGGCGTCTGCGCCGGGGCGGGGCTGCACTTCGTCGCCGACGCTGACATCGTCATCGCCAGCGACAAGGCCACCTTCATCGACAGCCACGTCAACGTCGGCCAGGTCACGGCGCTGGAACCAATCGGGCTGTCCCGGAAGATGCCGCTCGGGCTCGTGACACGCATGGTGTGCGTGGGCAGGCACGAGCGGATGACCGCGCAGCGTGCCTGCGAGGTTGGCATGGTGAGCGAGGTCGTGCCGGGTGAGCAGCTCATGGACCGGGCTATGGAGCTGGCCCGGTTTACCGCCGCCGCGTCCCCGGCCACACTGCAGATCTCGCTGAAGGCGATCTGGGAGAGCCTGGAGATGGGCCTGACCGATGCCTACAACAACGGGTACGCCCCGCTGGCCGCGCACTGGACCCATCCCGACGCGGCCGAGGGGCCCAAGGCGTTCATGGAAAAGCGGGAACCCAACTGGGCGGAATGATGTCGAGCAGGATGACAGATCCGTAGGCTGGGCGGATCCCGTGCGTCGTCGCCCCCAGCCGGATCCTCAGCGGGAAAGCTAGCATTCATGGGACCTCGGGCGTCCTGCTGGAATCGCATCACGTGGCTCCGCGATGGCGCCTTGCTGTACCTGGGCGTGCCGCGGCCTATAGCCAAAGCTTTCACGTCCAAAATCACATGCCGCCTGATCTATTGGTGGCACTTTGGAGGTTCGCCGCGCGCGTTTCGGCCTGGCCTTTGGCCTGGCCCTTGCCGTCAGGCCCGCTGGGCTGGCAGAGACACCCCTGGACTTTGATTGTCAAGCGGCCTTAGGAATCCTCGCGCGGTGTGACCATGCGGTGGCTTCGTCGTAGAGGGTGCCGGTCTTCAGGCAGCCGTGCAGGATGCCGACAAGCCGGTTGGAGAGTGCACGCAGTGCGGCGGCGTGATCCAGCCCGCGATCAGAACTTCGCGCAGCTAGCTCGATAACAGAACAGCACGTACAGACGGCGCAAGACACACGGTCATCGACTGTGGAAGAATTATCGGTCGCACAGGGTACTCGCGGCAACGACGGGCATGCGGCGGTCGGAGCTGGCCGGCGTGAGCCGCCACATGCTCGATCTGGAGCACGGGACGCTTGTCATCGAGGACACGCGGGTGGTCGTCGACGGCCGGGTGCACGATTCCGACGGTAAGACCGAGGACAGCCGCAGGACCATCTCGCTCGACCAGTTCACCGTCGCCGCGCTGCGTAAGCACATCGCCATGCTGGACAAGGAGCGGTCGACGTTCGGGTCCTCCTACCCCGACCACGGAAAGCTCATGGTGTTCGAGGACGGCCGTCGCCTGCATCCCGGCACGATCACGTCTGGGTTCAACCGGCTGGTCGACGTGGCCGGAGTCCGCCGTATCCGGCTGCATGACATCCGCCATACATACGCGACGCTTGCCCGCGACCTGGGCGTCAACGGGAAGATCGTCACCGACCGGCTCGGCCACGCCAACGAGAGCGTCACGCAGCAGATCTACACGCACAAGTCAACCGGCCACGATCGGGACGCCGCGGAGATGATCGCTGGACTGATCACAGAAGCGCTGAACAAGCCCCGTTTAGGGCCTTCTTACTACAGTTTTTACTACAGGAGCATGAAACGGCCCTCCAGATTGCCTCTGGAGGGCCGTTTTCCCTGGTAGCGGGGGCAGGATTTGAACCTGCGACCTCTGGGTTATGAGTAAACCGGCCCCCATCTACGGAGGGTCGTAACGTCCATGTAGTCCAGCGTGTGCGCTGCTAAATGCGCTACCGCGTCTCACCGCGTCTCACCGCGTCTCAGGTGGCACCGCCTGTCCACGGCGTCTCTACTACACGCCCTACTACACCCGACACCGGCTCTCCGCACCAGCCGGCTGGCCAGGACGCCGATCCTGCGTGGCTGCGCGCTATCACTTGTCAAGCCCATGGCCGATGACCATACGTTCAGCCTC
>CAWFRO010000008.1:0-310949 GCA_963818225.1 uncultured Actinomycetes bacterium | reverse complement strand
GACCTGCATTTGTGCGACCTGTGGTAACCATTTCCCCGACCCGTGCCCGGAGATATGCACGGTGTGCGCGGACGAGCGGCAGTGGGTGCCGCCGGGCGGGCAGCGCTGGACCACGCTGGCCGAGCTGGCCGCGGCCGGGCACCGGTCCGACGTCCGGGCCGTCGAGCCGGGGCTGACCGGGATCGGCGCGGATCCGCCGGTGGCGATCGGGCAGCGGTCGCTGCTGGTGTCTACGCCCGAGGGCAACCTGCTGTGGGACCCGTCCGGGTTCATCGACGACGCGGCGGTGGCCGCGGTCCGGTCGGCGGGAGGCTTGCGCTTCGTGACCGCCAGCCATCCGCACTTCTACGGTTCTATTGCTTCGTGGGCCCGGGCGTTCGGGGCCGAGATCCTCGTCCCGGTGGACGACGTGGCCTGGCTGCGGGCGGGCGCGGAGCTGCCGGTGCGGCTGTGGTCGGGGGTTTTGGAGGTGCTGCCCGGCGTGACGCTGGTGCAGTGCGGCGGGCACTTTCCCGGCAGCGCGGTGCTGCACTGGGCTCCGGGGGCGGGGGGCCGCGGGGTGCTGCTGTCCGGCGACACGATCATCGTGACGCCGGGCGAGGACCGGGTGACGTTCGTCTTCTCCGCGCCGAACCGGCTGCCGCTGTCCGAGGCGGCGGTGCTGGGCGTGGCCGAGGCGGTACGGCCGCTGGCGTTCGACCGGATCTACAGCGGCTGGTGGACCCCGGTGCTGCGGGCCGGCGCGTGGGAGACGGTCCGGCGGTCCGCGCTGCGGTACATCGAGCACCTGAACGGGACCGCTTAGCCCATCGCGCGGGAATCAGGTTTCGGCGTGATCCTGTGGCACTTTCACGAGCAGCACCGGGCACGCGGCGGCCGCGGCGCAGCGCGCACTGACCGAGCCGAGCAGAAACCCGGCCAACCGCGTCCGGCCGCGGGTGCCGAGCACCAGCAGGTTCGCGTCTTTCGCCGCGGTGACCAGCGCCTCTGCCGGGTCGCCCTCGGCCACGAGCGGCAGCAGCGGGACCTTCGGCGAGGGCGCGACCGCGCTGACCCTGTCGATGAGGAACTTCTTGCCGGCCTCCTCCAGTTCTGCCCGGTCATAGAGGCCGGGAAAGGACGAGAAGGGTACCTGCCAGGCGAACACGGCGGTCACCTGGCCGTGGTGTTCTTCCGCCTCGGTGAGGGCCATGCGCAGCGCGGCATCACCGTATTCCGAACCGTCTACTCCGACCACGATGTTGTACGTCATCCGATTCACGGCGTGACGACCGCGTGACCGCGGGGCTGGCGCGCCGCTTCACCTCCTCAACGATGTCAGTCGGCCAAGGCCGCGGGCGGGTTCGGCGAGTCAGGCGGGCTGCACCCCGAGACGCGCCTTGGCGGGCGCCTCGGCGTATGCGTCTTCCTCCAGCTGCTCAAGGCTCTTCCCCTTGGTCTCGGGCAGCAGCACGAGGGTCATCAGCAACCCGACGACCGCCACGACCCCGGCGATGGTCATCGCGCGGTTGATGCCGTGCGTGACGGCCAGGAAATCGGGGAACAGGAAGGCGCCGGCGAACGCGCCCATCTTGCCGGCCCCGGCGGAGATGCCGTGGGCGGTAGTTCGGACGTCGGTGGGGAACAGCTCGGCCGGGTAGATGAACGTCGTCATGTTCGGCCCGAACTCGGTGAAGAAGTAGCTGATGCCGTACAGGATGAGGAACGGCCAGGCGTGCTTCACGACCGATGGGACCAGGCCGATGATCAAGAACATCAGCGCCATCATGAAGAAGCCGAACATCTGGATGCTCTTCCGCCCGGTCCTGTCCATGAACATGACGGCCACGATGTACCCGGGCACCGCGAACACGCAGACGATGGCCAGCTGGACCAGGACGTTGTGCAGCAGGCTGGCGTGCGGGCTCAGCAGCTTGAGGATCTCCGGCTGGGAGATGCTGTTGCCGTAGTAGCAGAAGTCCAGCAGCGCCCAGGTACCCGCGGTGCCGAGGAGCCACATCAGTATCCGCCGGTTGCGGAATATCTTGACGTAACCGTCGAGCGCGCCCTGCTGATGCTTCGCGGTCGATTCGCCCTTGGGGGCCTTTCCTGACCCCTTCCCGGTGGCGTCCGCGATGGCCGCCGCGGCTTCCTCGGTTGCGCCGCCGGCCATGGCGAACCGTGGCGTCTCGTGGATCTGGCGGCGCAGGTAGAAGACCGCCAGGCCGGGTATCGCGCCGAAGCCGAGCAGGAGGCGCCAGGTGAGGTTGTTGGACGCGCCCGAGGACAGCAGGATCGCGGCGATCAGGGGGCCGACGACCAGGCCCGCGCCCTGCATGGAGAACACGAGCCCGACCATCTTGCCGCGGGTCGCCTTGCTGGAGTACTCGCTCATGATCGTCGCGGAGACCGGGTAGTCGCCGCCGATGCCGATCCCGAGGATGATCCGGCTCACGAGCAAGAACGTGTAGTTCGGCGAGAACGCCGAGGCGATGGCGCCGATGGCGAGGATCAGCACCTCATAGCCGTAGATCTTTTTGCGCCCGAGGATGTCGGCGATTCGGCCGAACACGATCGCACCCACGGCCGAAGCCAGCAGGGTCGCGGAGTTCAGCCACGATACCTGGGTGGTCGACAGCTTCCACTCGGTTTCAATCAGCACCACGACGATGCCGATGACGAACAAGTCGTACGCGTCGGTGAAGAAACCCATGCCCGAGACGAACATGATCTTGTACTGGAACCGGCTGATCTTGGAGTCGTCGATCGCCGCGAAGGGATCGGGGCTGGCCACGGGTGCCGCTGGAGTACTCATACTCGGAGGGTCGCAAGAAAACCTGGCCGCCGGGCAATCGCAAAGTGACGCTCTGATATACGTATGTTTATCGTTTAGCGACGTTGAGGTGAATGCTTAACGCCGCGTGGAAATCGGCGAGTCTGCAAAAGGACCCCGAAGGCATGCCAGTCCTCACCAGGGTGGGTTAGGAGAGACGGAGGGTCCAGGCGTCGGTGGCAGCGTCGCGGCGCAGCTCGTAGACGCTCGCGGTCATGCCCTGGCCCGGTGACGCCTCGACCCGCCAGAACTCCAGCTCGGGCTGGCCGGGCTCGGCCTCGGGATCCTGCCACCACTCCCGGTTGATGACCCAGTGCTCGAGGATGGCGTAGACGGTGTACAGCCGGCCTTGCCACACGAACCTGGCGGGCCGGCCGTCGTCGCGGGCCTGGACGTTCACCGGCTCGCCGTACACCCTCATCATGATCGCGGCGTGAAGACCCCGGTCTTCAGGCCGGGGAGGAAACGCCGCTTCACCTCCCCGGAAATGTCCGTGGTGTCCGATAGTGTGTCGATGTCCCGGTACCGGCTCCTCCCCACGCCCGCCCACGAAGCGGTGCTGCGGGACCACTGCGCACCACGCCCGGTACGTGTGGAACCTCGCCGTCGAGCAGCACTCCCACTGGCACCCCGGCCGCACGGGCGCGCCGGGCTACCTGGAGCAGTGCCGGCAGCTCACCCAGGCCCGGGCCGGGTACCCGTGGCTGGCCGCCGGCTCCCAGACGGTGCAGCAGCAGGCCTGCGCGACTTCACCCAGGCGATGGCCGCGTTCTTCGACCCGGCCAACCCGGCCGGGCGGCCGTCGTGGCGCAAGGCCGGCCGCGATGAGGGGTTCCGGATCGTGGGCGCGGCGCGCAGTGGGAGTGCGCCGGGTCTCCCGCCACGTCGGCCAGGTCTGGGTGCCCAAGGCCGGGTGGGTGCGGTTCCGCTGGTCCCGCGCGGTGCCGCCAGACGCGAAGTCCTACCGGGTGACCCAGGACCGCGCCGGGCCGCTGGCATGTCGCCTTCGCGGTGATCCCCGGGCCGGTTCCCGCACCTGGTAACGGCCAGGCGGTAGGCGTCGACCGGGGCGTGGCGGTCTCCGCGGCCCTGTCCACCGGCCAGCTGCTGCACTGCCCCGCCCTGACCGCGCGGAGCGGACCAGGCTGCGGCGACTGCAGCGCACTCTCGCCCGCGCCAAGCGGGCTCGAACCGCCGCGCCGGGTCAAGCACGCGATCGCCCGGCTGCGCGCCCGCGAGACGGACCGGCGCAAAGACTGGGCCGAGAAGGTGTCCACAGACATCGCGCGGCGCTTCGACCTGATCCGGGTCGAGGACCTGAAGATCGGCAACATGACCCCGTCCGCGAAAGGCACCCGGAGAACCCGGGCCGCAACGTCCGGCAAAAGCCGGGCTGAACCGGGATCCTGCGGTCCGGTGGGGCCTGCTGGTGCGCCGCTGCAGACAAAGCCCCGGCCGGGTGGAGAAGATCAAACCCGCGTTCACGAGCCAGCGTGCTCGGCGTGCGGGCAGTGGACCGGGCTTCGCGTGAGAGCCAAGCCGTGTTCCGGTGCACTGCCTGCGGTTTCGCCTGTAACGCTGATGTGAACGCGGCCATCAACATCGCGGCGGGGCACGCCGTGACTGCGCGGGGAGGCGACGGGGTTACCCGGCCCGTGAACCGCGAACCTCAACTGCTGCTCCAATCGGCGTAGTAGCTGGAATCCCCCGCCTTCAGGCGGGAGGATGTCAGTAGCTACCGCCCTCCCGCGTGATCGAATATATGTTCACTCGAACTAGTATGCAAATAATCTTTGCCATCTGAGCTGCGAATACTCAGAAATGTCAGTGCTCCTCGGCATAGTGGGGGTAATCCGGCCACCCGAGGGAGGCAAACATGTGCTGGATCTGCGACCATCCGGGCGCCACCGAGCGCGATTACACCGAGCACATGCGGCGGCTGATCACCGCCTACGGCTGGGCCGTGCAGGGCGTGGAACGAGACGGCATCCACCCGCCGTGGGCCTACACCGTCGGGCTCACCTCGCACCGGCGGCCCGAGCTCGTCATCACCGGCATGGGCCTGACCCGGGCCACTACGGTGCTCAACGGCGTGGCCGCGCACCTGCTGCACGCGGACGAGCCGGAGCCGGGGACGCAGGCGGCGCTGCGCGACGGGCCGCTGGTCGAGATGGTCACGGTCGCCGTGCCCTGGGCGCACCTGAACCTGGCGGTCGAGCTGTACGGCAACGGGATCCGCGGCCTGCAGCTGGTGCACGCCGACAAGCGCGGGAACTGGCCTTGGGACCGCCAGTATCAGGGAGTCCGCGGCGGGCAGCCGATCCTGGGCTGCCGGGAGCCGCCCGAGCGGCGCAAGCGGGTCGGGTGGTAGCGCTCAATCACGCCTCAATCGCGGCTGAGGACCGCGCTGGCACACTCGTGCCTGGGGGTGGGCCTCGTGCCGGTCTCGGGGAACCGGCACGAGGCATCCTGGAGTCTAGGGCTGCCAGCCGGGGGACGGGAAGGCCACCAGCAGGTCGCGGACCTCGGCGGCGATGCGGTCCAGGGCCGCTTCGTCGTCCTTGGTGGCGGCGATGATCGCCTCGTCCATCCAGGCGGCGATCGAGGCCATGTGCTCCTCGCGCAGGCCGCGGGTGGTGATGGCCGGGGTGCCGATCCGCAGGCCGGACGGGTCGAACGGCTTGCGCTGGTCGAACGGCACCGTGTTGTAGTTGGTCTCGATCCCGGCCCGGTCCAGCGCCTTGGCGGCCGGCTTGCCGCCGATGCCCTTGGCGGTGAGGTCCATCAGGATCAGGTGATTGTCGGTGCCGCCGGAGACCAGGTCGTAGCCGCGGGACAGCAGCGCGTCGGCCAGCGCCCGGGCGTTGTACACCACCTGGCGGGCGTAGTCGCGGAAGCTGGGCTGTGCTGCTTCGTGCAGCGCGACCGCGATCGCGGCCGTGGTCTGGTTGTGCGGGCCGCCCTGCAGGCCGGGGAACACGGCCCGGTCCACGTCCTTGGCGTACTCGGCGTCGGTCATGATCATGGCACCGCGCGGGCCCCGGAGCGTCTTGTGCGTGGTGGTGGTGATCACCGGGGCGTACCCGACCGGCGACGGGTGCGCGCCGCCGGCGATCAGCCCGGCGATGTGCGCGATGTCGGCCACCAGCAGCGCGCCGGACTCGGCGGCGATGTCGGCGAAGGCCGGGAAGTCGATGGTCCGCGGGATCGCGGTGCCGCCGCAGAAGATGATCTTGGGCCGTTCCTTGAGGGCCAGGTCGCGGACCTCGTCCAGGTCGACCCGGCCGGTGTCGTGCCGCACCCCGTACTGGACGGCGCGGAACCACTTGCCGGTCGCGGAGACCGACCAGCCGTGGGTGAGGTGGCCGCCCATGGGCAGCGCCATGCCCATGATCGTGTCGCCCGGCTGGGCGAAGGCCAGGTAGACCGCGAGGTTGGCGGGCGAGCCCGAGTACGGCTGCACGTTGGCGTGGTCCACGCCGAACAGCGCCTTGGCCCGGTCCCGGGCGATGGTCTCGATCTGGTCGATGAACTGCTGGCCCTCGTAGTAACGCCGGCCGGGGTAGCCCTCGGAGTACTTGTTGGTCAGCACGCTGCCCGACGCCTCGAGCACGGCCACCGAGACGTAGTTCTCCGACGGGATCAGCCGGACCTTCTCGTACTGCCGGCGAGCCTCGTCGCTGATGAGCTCGGCGATCTCGGGATCGGAACTCTCGACGGCCGGGATGGGCGGGATGTGCATGACAGGACCTCCTCGCGATGCAGGCTACACACCGCGGCGCGCGCAGGTCACGAGGGCGGGCACCAAGGACGTTCGGTACCGTCGTCAGGGGCACCACAAGACAACGAGAAAGCAGACATGGCCACACCAATCATCCTCGACTGCGACCCCGGGATCGACGACGCGCTCGCGATCGCGTTCGCGCACGGGCACCCCGGCATCGACCTGGTCGGCATCACCACGGTGGCGGGCAACGTCAGCCTGGCCAAGACCACGGCGAACGCGCTGGCGGTGTGCGAGTACATCGGCGCGGCCGGGACCCCGGTGACGGCGGGCTGCGCCGGGCCGCTGCTGCGCCCGGCGCAGGACGCGCGGCAGGTGCACGGCGAGTCGGGGCTCGGCGGGGCGGTCTTGCCGGCGGCGGCGGCGAGCCCCGCGCCGGGGCACGCCATCGACTACATCATCGAGACCGTCCGGGCCGCTCCCGGCCAGATCACCCTGGTCGCGACCGGGCCGCTGACCAACATCGCGCTGGCGGTCAAGCGCGAGCCGCGGCTGGCGGACTGGGTGCGGGAGTTCGTGATCATGGGGGGTTCCGCGGGCCGGGGCAACGTCACGCCGGCCGCCGAGTACAACATCTGGGCCGACCCGGAGGCCGCGGCGGTCGTGTTCCGGGCCGGCTGGACCGTGGTCATGCTCGGCCTGGACGTGACCCTGCGGACCGGAGCCACCCCGGCGGTGATGCAGCGGATGCGCGAGCTGGGACCGCTCGGCACCGAGCTGCTGCTGCCCGCCCTGGACCAGTACAAGTCGGTCAGCGAGCCGTCGGGCCCGCCGGTGCACGACGTGTGCGCGGTGGCCTGGGTGGCGCAGCCCGGCCTGTTCGGGCTGGTCCCGGCGCGGGTGCAGGTAGAGACGGCCGGGCAGCTGACCTCGGGGATGACGGTGACCGACTTCGAGGCGCCCGGTTTCGGGGCTTTGGGGTGGACAGGTCGACGGGGGCAACGCCCGGGTCGCGATGTCGATCGACGTGGACGGCTTCTGGGAGCTGACCCTCGGCGCCTACCAGCGGGTGGCCGCGGCCATGGGGCGCTGACCGCGCTCACCGGCGGCGGCTGACGAGGTCGTATTCCAGGTCCAGCTCTTCGTACCGGCGCACGGTCTGCTCGGCCGCCTCCACCAGGTCTGCGTAGTTCCACTGCTGGCTGGAGCCCCAGGGGGTGGTCAGCGACACCACGCCGGCCTAGCACCACACGGTCAGGCCCCGCCGGACGGACAGGATCGACAGGTCACGGGCGGGCTGGTCGTCGTGCACCAGCCCGCTGCCGAACCCCCGTTCGTCCAGCATGGCCTTGAGTTCCCGGGCCGCCTGGCGGGCGCTGAGACGGTCGGTGGCCCGGGCCGCGGTAACGTCAGCCGAGAGCGTGTACGAGCGCAGCCCGGTCACGTCCACCAGCCGGGCGTGGGCGAGCGGAGCGGGCACCGCGAACCAGACCGCCTTGCCGCGCAGTCCCCAGTTGTCCAGCCGGGCCCGGGTGGGATGGTGCCCCCACCGGCCGCCGGACAGCTCGTGCACGATCTGCAGCCCGCGCCCGCCGACATCCTCGGCGGGCGTCTCGGACGCGCGTCGATGCGACGCGCTGACCGCTGGCGGGGCGCCGCCGCGCCAGCCGCGGCAGCAGTCGAAGACCTTGCAGACCAGCTCCCGTGCGGGGCCGACGCCACGCAGATAGAGCCAGAGCTCGGCCTGGGGAACCTGCGGCGGCTGCGGGCGCTGAGGGTAGCGAGGGACGCGGGATGGCCGGTGGCGGTGGCGGTGCCCGTGGGCCCGAGGGGCCGGGCCGGCGGACATCGATCGGCTCGCCCTCCACGTCCGCGATCACGGACACGAGCCGATCCCCCCTCCGCCGGCCCCGGCCACCGCCTGCGCGTGCAGGGTATTGGCCGCGAGTTCGCTGGCCATCAGGACGCCGTCCTCGAGGAGACCGGACTCGAGGCCGACCTCCGAGACCGCGTCCCGGAACGCCTGCCGCGCCACTGTCGCGCATCTGGCGTCGGCCGGAAGCGGCCACGCGTAGCAGATGCCCGCGTGAACGCCCCGCCAACTGCTGATGCCTTGCTGCCACACACCTGACGCCACAGGCGTCTCCCGTCAATAGCCCGCCGGCAGGAGGGGGTGCCGTCGGCAGCAAATTCACTAAACACACGATACTCGGATTCCGACTCTTAAATCTGTGAAACACAGGTTACGACTCGGCTGGCCCACTTCGCAATATTGATGCATTACTATTTTCGTCGCAGTTGACCACAGACGCCCCAAGCTGGACATATCTACTTTTCCGGACATAACCTCCTGATGCCTGCAAGGGCAACGCCGGCCGGTGACCGGAGGCGGACATGGGATGGCACGGAGTTGTCACGGCCTGGTACGCGATTGAACGAGCGTTATCCCCTGTTACGCGCGATATTCATGTGCGATGTGTGATAAGTTAGTGTAGTTTGCCGCGTTTTGCCTAGCCGTTAATGGACCGGCGTGTACAGTTCTGCGATGGTGAGGGACCTGACGGTTACCCGCCAGGCCATGCGACAGGCCGACGTAGCAGAAAGCCCCGGTGGCGGCATCCATCCAGGCTTTCCGTGGCCCGCTACGCCTGCTCCAGGTCGTAACGGCCCCCCTTCAGGTCCGCCAGGAACTCGGCGAACGAGTCCCGGCCGACAACGTGGGCGCCGCCCTCGGGCCGCTCGCTATCCCTGATGGCGGTCACCCCGGGCAGATTGGCCGCGATCTCCACGCAGCCTCCGTTGTGCGCGCTGCGGCGGGCCTTCCGCCAGATGGCCTGAGACAGGTCGGTCATTGCCTTACTCCATTCGCTTGGCGAGATGTTCGAGATAGCCCGTGGTGTCCGCGGGCTCAAGCGCGGCGTCACGGGCCCGTTCGAACGATTCGATGTAGCCCTGCACGGACTCGGGCTTGCTTACCTCTTCAACCGAGTAATCGGTCTCGACGAAGATCAGGCTTGGTTCGTCGTCGCGGAATCCGAAGATGTTGACCATGGAGACGATGCCGGTGGGCGGCCCGTCTTCGAAGCGCTGGATGTGAAGCTGCACGTTGCGCCGGACGCTCAGGGCGACCAGGTGCTCGATCTGCTCCCGGCGGTCTTCCCGCAGGCCCCACCGGTAGAGCAGCGACGCTTCGGTGATCACGGCGCTGACCATGGGCGCCGAGCCGTCCTTGCGGTCCAGGATCTCCTGCCGGCGCAGCCGGGAATCGACCGCCTTGCGCCGGTAGGCCGGCGGCCGCGGCCCGGACCGCATCAGCGCCTCGGTGTAGGCGGGCGTCTGCAGCAGGCCCGGCAGCACGAGCGGCATGAAGACGCGGATCGTGGTGGCGTCGTTCTCGTAGCCGGGGAACTCGCCGTCGAAGATCTCGGGATAATCCCGCCACCAGGGCCGGGCCCGGGCCCGGATGGCCAGGTCCTCGATCTCTTCCCGCTCGGCCCCGTCGATGCCGTAGATCCGGACGAGGTCCCTGATGTCGCTCATCTCGGGGCGCTTCCACTGGTTGGCCTCGAAGCGGCCCACCTTGCCCCGGCCCCAGTTCAGGATGTCGCAGGCGTGGTTGGCGGTGTAACCGGCCCTGACCCGCGCCGCGGTCAGCTGCCGGGCAAGCCGGCGCTTGGCGATAGTGGCACCGTAGGTGTCATCGCCCATTTTCGGCTCCCCTTCTTGACAGGAACCCCTGTCATGCCCTCACGGTACCCAATTTGCGATTCGCAAACACAGGATTTTAGCTAGGACCAGGAATCAGGGTTCGCGCGGCGTCGTCGAACTCGCCGTTGCGCGCGCCGTCGAGGAAGCACTCCCACTCGTGCCGGTCGAACACCAGCACCCGCTGCTCCGGGTCGCCCGTCACGCGCAGCAGGATCCAGCGGCCGGGTCCGTGAGCGGCCGTGAACGCGACCTCGATCGCGCCGTCGCCCCGGCCGGAGCGCCGCCAGACCTGCGCGGCGAGGTCGATGCCGAGCTCGGAGACCGAGGGCTTGGCGGTCACGGCTTCCGGGCGACGCCGCAGTAGAGCCAGCGTGCGCCGTCGCTGTCCGCGAGCACCGGGTCCTCGGCGCCCCAGACCCCCGTGTAGCAGATGCCGGGCTCGGCGCCGTCGTAGGGCGGCACCAGCTCCAGGCCGTCGAAGAACCTGGCGATCCCGGCCTGGGACCGGAAGTACAGGTGTTCGGTGGCCTCGTCGAAGACGGCGCGGAATCGCTCGGCCGTCACCGGCGGCTTGTAGTCATCGGTCAGGTGCGTGAGCGCGAGGTAGCTGCCCGATGCCAGGGCGTCCACGTACCGCGCGACCAGTCCCCAGGGATCTGAGCCGTCGGACACGAACATCATGACCGCGGTCAGCAGCAGACCGACCGGCGCGCCGAAATCGATGAGCTCGGTGACCTCGGGATTGATCCAGGATCGATTCGGGCTCGCGCAGGTCAGCGCAGATGACACGGGTCGACCGGTCCTCGGCGAGCAGCTGGCCGCCCTGCTCGGCCACCATCGGGTCGTTGTCGACGTAGACCACTCGGGCGCCCGGGATGACCTTCTGCACGACCTCGTGCGTGTTGCCGACCGTCGGCAGGCCGGAACCTATGTCCAGGAATTGCCGGACCCCGCGCTCGGCGATCCACTTTGCCGCGCGCTGGTGAAAGCCGCGGTTCGACCAGGCGCAATCCCTGATCTCGGGGACCACGGACAGGATTCGCTCGGCGGCCAGGACGTCAGCCTGGAAATGATTGTCGCCGCGCAGCATATAGTCGTAAATGCGAGCGGGAGCAGGCCTGCTGTAATCCACCCCGGCGGACGCACGAGGAACCTGAGCGACCACTCCGCAACCCCCTCAGCTGCTGATCAACAGCTCTCAGTGTCGCACAAGTTCTGCGATTCACGAACCGGTGTATCCATATCTACGCAGATGTCCGGTTGGCCGGGAACTGGCCGGAACCGAGAGAATCATGAGCGCTCCCCGGTACCGCCCGGCGGGCTGACAGCAAACTCGGGGATCACTCACAGGTTGCGTACAGCCTGGGCCGGGCGATGTCCAAGACGCGGGATCCACTCTTACGGGTATGAACAACATGCATGGCACCCCGGCCGAGCCTTCGGCGGTCCCGGCCCGGCGGGCCTACCCGATCCTTACCCGCAGTACTCCCCCGCACGAGACCGCAAGAAGCGGATGCTCCGCTGGGGGACCGGCATCACCCTGGCCGGCTTCCTCGCGGGCGGCGGGATCGCCCTGGCCGTCACCGGCGGCTCGAACCCGGCCGCGGCCGTTCGCGGTTTCGGGGGTTTCGGGGTCCAGCCAGGCCCAGGGCGCGACGCTGAACTCCGAACTCAACACCGCCACTCGGCCACCGTGTCGCGGCCGCGCATCAGGTGGGCGCTGGGGCGGCTGCGTGCTCTCGGCGGCGTGGATGGCGAATTCACCTTCCACAACAGCACGGGCTACCACACGCTCGCCTTCGAGCGCGGCACGATCCAGTCGGTGAGCGGCAGCAACGTGGTAGTCCTCGCGCCGGACGGCACGACCTGGACCTGGCTGATCGTGAGCAACACGGTGGTCAGGCAGAACGGCAGCAAGACCACGACCAGCGCGCTGGCCGCGGGCCAGATCGTGTTCGCCGGCGGTCCGGTCGTCAACGGGGCCAAGGATGCCCGCCTGATCGTGATCAGGCAGGCAGCTCTGGCTCGGGCGCTCAGGGTCTAGCTCCTCCAGTTCGGTATCTGGCCCATCAGGTACATCGGTGAGCTAGGCGGCCGGACATGCCGCGGCGCGCCCCGGGGCGGCGGGCGCGCCGCGGCATGCTGCGCACTTCTATCCTGCTTCTATGCTGGACGATGAAACGTGAGATGCCATGGCAGACGGTGACCGTATCCCCAAGGTGCTCGTCGTGGACGACGAGCCGAACATCCGCGAGCTTGTCGAGGTGGCGCTGAAGTTCCACGGCTGCGCCGTCGCGGTCAGCGCCAGCGGCAAGGACGCGCTGCACCAGGCCGAGGCCTACGAGCCGGACCTGATGATCCTCGACGTCATGCTGCCCGACATGGACGGCTTCGAGGTCTGCCGCACGCTGCGCGCGGACGGCAACGACGTCCCGGTCATCTTCCTGACCGCGCGGGACACCACGTCTGACACCATCCGGGGGCTCACGCTCGGCGGCGACGACTACGTCACCAAGCCGTTCTCGGTCGAGGCGCTGGTGGCCCGGGTCAGGGCGGTGCTGCGCCGGACCGCGCGCGCGCCCGGCGGCGAGGCCCAGCCGGGCGGTACCGCCGCGCTGCTGCAGGTCGGCGACCTGGAGCTGGACGAAGAGCACTGGATCGTGCGCCGCGCCGGAATCCCGGTGGAGCTGTCGCCGACGGAGTTCCGGCTGCTCGCCTACCTGATGCGCAACCAGGGGCGGATGCTCACCAGGCAGCAGCTGCTGGAGAACGTGTGGGGCTGGGAGTTCGCCGGCCAGTCGCAGGTGGTGGAGACCTACGTCAGCTACCTGCGGCGTAAGCTCGACCCGCTCGGCCCGCCGCTGATCCACACCCAGCGCGGCGTCGGGTACAGCCTGCGGGTGCCGCCAGAAGCCGAGCGCGCGAGCAGATGAGGTACACCCGGCGGCAGCCGACCGGGCGCGGCAGGCTCTCGCTACGGTCGCGGCTGCTGGCCGGGCTGATCACGATCACCGCCCTGTTCCTCATCGTCATGGGCGTCGTCACCACGGTGGTCCTGGGCAATATCGAGAAGAATCAGTTCAATACCGACCTCGGGCTTACGGTCAAGGAGAGCCTGTCCGAGATCGCGAACCTGCAGAACGGGTACGCGGCGGCCTACATCAACGTGGCCTCGCGGTCGACCGGGATCTTGTCCGGGCCGTCGGACACCGCCACCGATCTGCAGAACCTGCTGAACAACCTGCTCGCCACCCGGCAGGCGACGGCGTATTTCCTGCAGAATCCGGCCCAGACGCTGTTCCCGATCTCCCAGCCGGGCGAGCCGCCCCTGACCGCGATCTGGCGGAGGATCTACGTCGGGCCCGCCAGCAAGAAGAGCCTGCTGCCGGCCGGCGAGAACATCCTGCTGGTGGCGCGCCCGGACAGCGCGGCGGGAAATCAGGGCGTCCTGATCCTGGCCGAGCTGATCACCGGGGCGATCCTGCTCGCGCTGCTCGGGCTGGGCGGCCGCTGGCTGATCAGCCGCGGCCTGGCGCCGCTGGACCGGATGGCGAGCACCGCCGACATGATCACCAGCCGGGGCGACCTGACCGCCCGGATGCCCGATCCCGGCGACCATGCGGAGGCCGGCCGGCTGGCCGCGGCCATCAACACCATGCTGGACCGGATCCAGCAGGCGTTCGGCGCCCGGTGGGCCTCGGAGCAGAAGGTCCGCCAGTTCGCCGCGGACGCCTCGCACGAGCTGCGCACGCCGCTGACCACCATCCGCGGGTACGCCGAGCTGTACCGGCAGGGCGCCCTGGGCCCGGAACGGCTGCCGAACGCGATGCGCCGCATCGAGCAGGAGGCGGACCGGATGTCGAGCCTGGTCGCCGAGCTGCTCGAGCTGGCCCGGCTGGACCGCAACTCCTCCCTCGACCTGACCGACACCGACATGGCCGAACTGGTCAGGGACGCGGTGGCCGACGCCAAGGCCGTCGAGCCGGCCCGGCCGGTCAGCGCCACCACGCCGCCGCGGCTGATCGTGGTCGCGGACGAGCCGCGGATCCGGCAGGTGCTCGCGAACCTGCTCGGCAACGTGCGCGAGCACACCACGCCGGAAACCCCGGTGGCCGTCCGGCTGGCCCAGGCGGGCCAGGGCGCGCTGCTCGAGGTGACCGACGCGGGCCAGGGCATGAGCGAGGAGGCGGCGGCCCGCGCGTTCGACCGCTTCTACCGCGGCGGACACAACGGGAACGGCCACGGCAGCGGCCTGGGCCTGTCCATCGTGCAGGCGATCGCCACCGCGCACGGCGGTCACGCCATGCTCAAGTCCGCGGCCGGGGCGGGCACCAGCGTGCAGTTCTGGATCCCGTTCCGTCCTCCGGGCCAGCCCGGCGCCGACGCCGACGATCCTGATCGCCGGCCCGGCCCGGACGCCGCGTACAACTGAGCCTTCCGTCGTGGCGCTCCGCCGGCGGCGCGCGCGGAGCCGGCCCAGCGCCATTTATCCCGTAACTGTCTTTTGTCCTTTTCTCCGCTATCTGGTTATTCTTTCCGACTCGCCGCTATGCGGCGGCGAACTACGGTTAGGCCCATGCAGGACCGTGAGCTGGTCGCGGCCATCGTCACCGGTGACCCGGACGGGCTCGCCGAGGCGTACGACCGTTACGCGGCGCCGCTGTACGCCTACTGCCGGTTCATGCTGCCCGACCCGCACCCGCCGGGTGAGTCGGCCGACGCCGTGGCGGACACCTTTATCATCGCCGCCGCCAAGCTCCAGGGGCTCCGCGATCCGGACCAGCTCGGTTCCTGGCTGCACGCGGTCGCGCGGAACGAATGCCTGCGCCAGCTCGGGCCGGCGGGGCTCGCGGCCGGTCGCCGCCGCGGTCGGCCGCCGGATGGCGCGCTGCCGGAGGTCAGTCCGCCCGACGGCCTGCGCGAGCGGGTCCTGAAGGCAGGCGCGGACAACACGCCGACCGGACGCGCCCACCGGGTGAGCGTGACGCATCGCGCGGGCCCGTTCGGCCGGACGGGATTCCCGAAACCGGTCGTCCCGCCCGGGCGGCGATGGTGGCACGAGGTCCGGCGGCATCCGCGGATGGCGGCCGGGGTGGCCGCGGTGGGCGTCGCGGTCATGGCGGCCGGGATCGCCGCGTTGCTGGTCGCGGGCGGCACGCACCAGGCCCACGCTTCGACCGTCGCGCTGGGTGGCGGCAAGTTCGGGACGTCCGCTAGCGCGCCGGACCCCGGCGGGCGACCCTCGCCGGGCCGCAAGCCCGCTCCCGCATCGGGGGCGCCGAGCAAGGCGACGTCCGCGGCGGACAGGCCCACGGCGGGCCAGAGCACGTCGCCGGCGACGCTGCGGTCATCCGCGCCGACCCGGTCCTCACCGCCGCCGTCCCCGTCCCCGTCACCGTCGCCCTCGCCGTCCCCCTCCTCGTCGCCTCCGCCGACCCCGGGCACCCTGCGGGCGACACCGAACAAGCTGGTGCTGTCCGCGGTCAAGGGCAAGGCGGCCAGCGGGACGTTCATCCTGACCGCGGTGGGCGGCCCGGTTGAGTTCGTGATCCATAGCCCGAACGGCAAGGTCACCGTGTCACCGTCGTCCGGGTCGCTGCGCGCCGCCGGATCCTGGATCACGGTCACCGTGACCGTGCGGAGCCTGGTCGCGCTCGACGTGCATCTCACCGTGACGCCAGGGAACCTGATCGTCACCGTGCTGTTCAGCATCAAGGCGTAGGCCGGGAGCGGCCGCCGGCCAGGAACGCGTCGAGTTCGGCCCGGGACGGGGACACCGCGGGCCCCGCGCGGGTGACGGCCAGCGCCGCGGCCGCGTTCGCGCGGCTCGCGGCGGCGCCCGGCGGAAGCGCGGCAGCCAGGCCGGCCAGGAACACTCCGGCGTGCGCGTCGCCCGCGCCGGTGGTGTCCACGGCCACCACGGCGGGCGCGGGGATGAGGCTGAGTGACACCGCGGGCGCCGCGCCGGGAGCGGCCGCCGCGCCGGGAGCGGGCGCGCGCGCAGAGCCAGGACGCAGCCCGACCGGCCGGTCCGGACGATGACGCCGGCCCGGCCGGTACGCGCGATCAGCAGGCGGGCCGCCTCGGCCGGGTCGCTGGCCCCGGTGATCAGGGCGGCCTCACGCTGGTTGGAGCTCCACCAGTCGCAGCGGCTCAGCACCGGGCCGAGGACCTCCGCCGGGATGTCCGCGATCAGCGGGCCGGGGTCGACGAACAGCAGCACTCCGGCCGGGAGCGCGGCGGCCCAGGCCCCGAGGATGGCGCCGGATTCCGGGGCGACCAGCCCGTACCCGGACACGTAGACGGCGTCGCCGGCCCGGACCGGGACCGCGTCCCACGCGCCGGGCTCGCGGAGCGTCTCGGCGCCCAGGCTGGTGACGAAGGTGCGCTCGCCGCCGTCCTCGACCAGGGCCACGTCGAAACCGGTGTCCGCGGCCGGGTCGGGCGGGCGGAGGACCGCGATGCCCTCGGCGGCCAGGGCCGCGCGGACCTTGTCGCCCCACGGCCCGGTGCCGTGACCGCCCGCGTAGACGACCGGCAGGCCCTGCCGGGCGGCGGCGGCCATGATGTTGAACCCGCCGCCCACCTGGACGGACGAGGATCCGGCGAGCATATCGCCGCCGCGTTCGGGCAGCGCGGGGACCCACATCAGCAGGTCGACGATCGCCTCGCCGGCGAACACCAGGCGGGTCAGCGGCTGGTTCACCTCGGCTGGTTTACCACATCAACGCGGGCGCCGTGGCCAGTGACTGTGACCACGACGAACGAGGGGCAGGCCACGCGTATGCGCAGTGGTTCGGTTCGCGGGTTGTAAGCGCAATGCGTACAGATCATCGGCGAGCGCTGCCAGCCCGAGGTCCTGAGCGTCGATGACGGCGAGCGCGGCAGGCGGGAAAGCGCCGACGCCGTGACACGCCCCGGCGACCGCGCCGGCCATGGCTGCAATCGTGTCGCAGTCACCGCCGAGCGAGGCGGCCAGCAGGCAGGCCTGCCACGGGTCGTCCGGCACCGCGGCCAGCACCGCGAACGCGGCCGGCACCGACTCCTGGGTGGCCAGGCTGGTCCCGACCAGCGTGTAGATCAGCGCGGCGGCTTCGGCCCGGTCCCGGCCCGTGACCAGGCCAACTGCCCAGTCGATGCGGGCCGCGACGTCCGCGCCCGCCACCCAGTGCCCGCGGCTGGCGGCGAGCCGGGCCGCGGCCGCCGCGATCATCGTGGCCTCGGCGGTGGAGGCGCCCGCTATACCCGCGCTGACCGCCGCGGCCACCGCGGCGGCGCCGGCCAGCGCGAGACCGGTGTTGTGTGTCACGTAACTCGCCGCCACTACCTGGTCGACAAGGGTCGACAGGCTAAGGCGTGGGCGGGGCGCGGGCTGGACGGGGGCATGACTTCCCGAAGGTCGAGCGGTACCGCGATGCCCACGGGGGCGATGCGCATGGCGGCGCCGTTGGTATCGCCGGAGGCGCCGGCCTCCTCCGGCGGGACGCCGGCCAGGACGGCGGCGAGGGCGCGCTTGGTCGAGGGGCCGAGCAGGTCGAGCGAGCCGCGCGCGGCCATGTCGCGCTCCCAGCTGACCAGCGCCTGCGCCAGCTCGCGCGGGTCGACCGTGCCGTGGCCTTTGACCAGGAGCCTGCCGAGCAGGACGGCCTGCTCGGTGTCGTCGGTGATCGCTGCCCGCGGGCAGGCCCGCGGCGATCGGGTGGCCGGGCGGCGCGGGCTCGAAGCCCTGCAGTTGCTCACCCCAACGCTCGATGATCTCGCGCCGGGACAGCATCTGCGTCGGCATGCCGAGCGCATCCCCGATGGCGAGCCCGTATAGCGCGGCGCGAGCACGATTTTTCATGATCGCGAAGACTTTAGTACTGCTGCGAGTAGCAAAGCCTTCGCGATCATGGAAGGGTCACAGGACTTGGCTGCCGTACATCTCGCCCAGGGGGTCGGCCAGGAGTTCCAGGCGGGCGCCGTCCGGGTCGCGGAAGTAGAGGGACGACGCCGCTTTCTTCCTGGTAGGGGATCTCGGCGCGGTCCAGGTTGGCGCGCAGGTGGGCCCACTTCTCCGGCGTGACCGAGATGGCCAGGTGATGCAGGCCGCCCAGGACTTCCGCGTACGGCCCGAGGTCGAGGCCGGGGAAGTCGAAGAAGGCCAGCAGGTTGCCGTGGCCGACGTCGAAGAAGAAGTGGTTGGACCCCTCGTAGTCGCGATTCTCGATGATCTCGGTCAGCGGGAACTCCAGGATCCCCTGGTAGAACCGGATGGTCCGCTCCACGTCCGAGCTGAGCAGCGCGGTGTGATGGATGCCACGGGCGCTGCTCGGCGGCCGGTCGCCGGAGATGTACTCCGCGTGCAGCCGGGCACGTTCCGTCTCGATAGCGGCGAGGTCCATAGGCCTCGGGCATCGGGCCAAATCTTACCGATCGTGGCTGAGCGATACCAGCAAAGACGGCATCCCCGGCGGCGGCCCGTCGGAGATCAGCCTGCTCAGCGCCCCGGTGTCGAGGTGATCGGCCACCAGGTCACCAAGGACGTCCAGTCGCGCCTGGCGCAGCGCGGCGAAGTCGGTGCCGGGCGCGGGCGTGAAGTCCCGGCCCGCCAGCGCCGCCACTTCGGCCAGGAACGCGCGCCTGAACTCGTCGTTCTCCAGCACGCCGTGCCAGCTCGTCCCCCACACCGCGCCGCGGCGGCAGCCGTCCAGGAACGGCTCGGACCCGTGGCCCGCCCGCTCGGTGACCTCGGCGATCCCGTGGTGGATCTCGTACCCGGCCACCGGCGCGCCGAGCGCCCGGCCCGTGGGCCGGCCCAGCCGCTTGGCCGGCCCGAACACCACCCGCACCGGCAGCAGCCCGAGCCCGTCGACCCGGCCCTGGCGCGATTCCACCGGGTCGTCGATCACCTCGGCCAGCATCTGGTATCCGCCGCAGATGCCCAGCACCGGCCGGCCGGCCCGGGCCCGCTCGGTGATCGCGTCGGCCAGGCCGCGCTCGCGCAGCCAGGCCAGGTCGGCCACCGTGGCCCGGGATCCGGGCAGCACGACCAGGTCCGCGTCGGCCAGGTCGGCCGGGCGGTCGGCGAACCGGACCAGTACCCCGGGCTCGGCGGCGAGCGCGTCGGCGTCGGTGAAGTTGCTGATCCGCGGCAGTTTGACCACGGCGACACGGAGAAAATCTTTGATGCCGAACGGAGCGTGGTGCGTGCCCTGGCTCAGGGCCGGCCCGCTCAAGGCTAGGGAGTCCTCGGCGTCCAGCCATAGGCCGTCCCGCCAGGGCAGCACGCCGTACACCGGGCGGCCGGTGAGCCGGTGCAGCAGGCTCAGCCCGCTGTCCAGCAGCTCGGGCGCGCCGCGGAATTTGTTGATCACGAAGCCCGCGATGAGCGCCTGGTCCGCAGGCGCCAGCAGCGCGAGGGTGCCGAACATGGCCGCGAACACGCCGCCGCGGTCGATGTCCCCGACCACGATGACCGGCAGGCCCGCGGCCCGGGCCAGGCTCATGTTGGCCACGTCGGTGTCCCGCAGGTTGATCTCGGCCGGGCTGCCCGCGCCCTCGCAGATGACCACGTCGTAACGGGCCCGCAGCCGGGCCAGGCTGGCCAGCGCTACCTCGCGGAGCCGGGGCGCGTGCGCGCGGTAGCCCACCGCGTCGGCCTCCGCCTCGGGCTGGCCGAGCACGACCACCTGGCTGCGCCGGTTGCTGCCCGGCTTGAGCAGGATCGGGTTCATGTCCGCCGTCGGCTCGATCCCGGCCGCGGCCGCCTGCATGGCCTGGGCCCGCCCGATCTCCGCGCCTTCGGCGGTCACGAACGAGTTCAGCGACATGTTCTGCGCCTTGAACGGCGCCACCGAGACGCCCTGCCGGGCCAGCCACCGGCACAGCCCCGCGACCAGGGCACTCTTGCCCGCATCCGATCCGGTCCCGGCCACCAGCAGCGCCCCGTGCACGAAGGAACGGTACCGGCACGGATGTTTGAGCGAGTCCAGGGGGGTAGCAGTAGGGCACTAAGGCTTACAAGGAGGCCCCGAAATGATGCTCATGCTCCTGCTCCTGCTGGTCGTCCTCGTCCTGTTCGGCGCGGGATTCGCGCTGCACGTGCTGTGGTGGGTCGCCATCGCCGCACTGGTCCTGTGGGTGATCGGGTTCTTCATGCGTCGGTAAGAGCGATCAGTACGGCCAGGCCGGTCGCGGCCACGGTGACGGCCCGGGAGAGCCGGACCGCGCGGCGGATGTCGTCTGGCTCCGGGGCCCGCCCCTCCCCCAACTCCGGGCGGGCCTCGGTGACACCGCCGTAGACGTTGGTCCCACCCAGGCGCAGGCCGAGCGCTCCGGCGAAGGCGGCCTCGCACTGCCCGGCGTTCGGGCTCGGGTGGCGAGCGCCGTCCCGGAGCACGGCCCGGACCGCCGCCGCGGCCGGCCCTGGCACCGGATGTCCCTCTGCCGACGGACCCTGGGCGGAAGTCCCCGGCAGAGGGACCACGGCCGCGCACGCCACGGTGAGCGCGGCCGTGACCCGTGCGGGCACCCAGTTAGCCACGTCGTCCAGGCGGGCCGAGGCCCAGCCGAAGCGCAGGTACCGGGGCGAGCGGTGGCCCACCATCGCGTCGAGCGTGTTGACCGCGCGGTAGGCGGCCAGCCCCGGCAACCCGGCCACCGCGCCCCACAGCAGCGGGGCCACCACCGCGTCGCAGGTGTTCTCGGCCACGGACTCGATCACGGCCCGCGTTATCTGCGTGGCGTCGAGGCCGGCCGGGTCGCGGCCGCAGAGGCTGGGCAGCACTCGCCGCGCGGCGGGTAGGTCGTTGCGGGCCAGGCACACCATGGCCCGTTCGGCCTCATGATGTAGCGAACGGGCACCGGTGACGGCCCACACCGCGAGCGCGGCCGCGGCGGCCCGCGACGGCGGCCGGCCCCGGGTACGGCGGTGCAGGAGAGCGGCGGGGGCGGCGACGGCCAGGACGCAGGCGGCGGCGTGCGCGGCGCCGCGCAGCCGGGAGTCGGCGTAGTCGCGGGCCTCGAGCGCGGCGGCGGCCCGGCCGAACCCGGCCACCGGGTGAAAGCGGCGCGGGTCGCCGAGCAGCGCGTCGAGCGCCACTCCGGCGGCGAGCCCAGCGGCGAGCGGCCATGCCCTCGCGGGGGGATCTGGGGGGGTCGTCCCCCTGGGCCTCGGCATCCGACTATTGTGCCCGGTCCGGTTGGGATCGGCGGACGCCCCCGGGCCCGGGTTCTTCGCGCTGCATGACCCGCTATCTCGTGCGTCGAGATGGGGAGTTGGCGATGCGAGCGACCTGCGTGATGCGGCCAGCGCCGATCCCGGGTACGGCTGTTCGGCCTCGACGCGCTGTACGGCTGACCGGCGAGGTGGTCACGGCCGACGCGTTGTTCGTAGACTTTGGCTGTCCGCGGGGGCCGGAGGAGCAACACACTGCGACCTGCACGTGGCCGAGGCGTGATATTCGCCGGGCACAATGATCTCCGAGCGCCCGTAGCTCAGCCGGACAGAGCAGCTGCCTTCTAAGCAGCGGGTCGCGGGTTCGAATCCTGCCGGGCGCGCTGGTCAGGGGACTGTCGGGACCTTCGCTGGTGTGGCGGGGAGCCAAAAAGGGAGCCACCCGGAGTAGAGTGGCTCCCATGACGCAGGCTTCTTTGCGTCGCGGGCAGGGCGAGGACTCGATCTACTGGGATGCATCAAAGAACCGGTACATCGGCGCCGTAAGCCTCGGGTTCAGCCCTGCTGGGACGCGGATCCGTAAGAAGGTTGTCGGCCGGACCAAGACCGAGGTGCGCGACAAGCTCAAGGAACTGCATAAGCAGGTGGAGAGTGGCCTGCGGCCCAGACGGCGCTACACCGTGGGCGATGCGCTCGACGACTGGCTTGCCGTGGGCGTGGATGGCCTTTCGGCCCGGACGGTGACCTTGTACCGGGACACGATCGCCAAGGCGCTTCGTGAGGAGCTGGGCACGGTCAGGCTGACCGAGCTGACTGCCGGGGATGTGCAGGGAGCGCTGGCGGCTCTGGCGGCGCGGTTGTCTTCCCGGACGGTGCAGATCGCGCACAACGTGCTGGTGCGGGCGATCCGGCAGGCCGAGCGCGACGACCTGGTGGGGCGGAATGTCGCGGCACTGGTCAAGCCGCCCAAGGGACACGGTGCCGGGCGGCCGTCGAAGTCGCTCACGCTGGAGCAGGCGGTCGTGTTGATGGCAGCGGCTCGCGGTACCCGGCTGGAGGCGTACGTCACCTTGTCGCTGCTGACGGGCCTGCGGACCGAGGAGGTCCGGGCGCTGCGGTGGGATCACGTCGTGGCCTGGGTGGCGGGCCAGTGGGAGCCGGTGAGCGAGGCTGGGTTCGATCATGAGCAGCTCGCGGTGTTCGTGTGGCGGGCCGATCGGGCCGGGGGTGATACGAAGACGCCGAAGTCACGGCGGACGCTGGCGCTGCCGCGGCGGTGCGTCGAGGCGCTGCGGGAGCATCGGGTGCGGCAGGCGCAGGACCGGCTTGCGGCGGGGCCGCTGTGGCAGGACCGCGGGCTGGTGTTCGCGTCGACCGTGGGGACGCCGCTGGATGATCACAATGTGCGGCGGCAGTTCCGGGTGATCACCGAGGCCGCTGGGTTGGGCATCTCGTGGGTGCCCAGGGAGCTTCGGCACACGTTCGTGTCGCTGCTGTCCGCTCATGGCGTGCCGGTGGAGGCGATCGCGCTGCTGGCCGGGCACAACCAGACCGCCACCACTGAACTGGTGTACCGGCATCAGATCGTGCCCGCCCTGACCCGGGATGCGGAGATCATGGACGAGATCTTCGGCTGACGAGGATGGTCAATGACACGGGCGCTGCGGGACGAGCCGCCGCCGGGTGCCGGTATCTAGTCCAGGTGTTCCGCGGGAATCCTCGGTGATACCGGGGTTGACATCCCGTACGACTTAGCGGCAGGCTGCCGTGCTCAACCATGAGACTTTACGGCTTCTAACGGGGTCTCGGTGCTGGGTCGCCAACATCGCCTTTCCGGCGTGAGCTGCTGGAGATCGTACCAAGCGTGATCAAGTTCGAGCGCTACGCCGAGTTCTACCGTGGCGCGACCGTGACACCTGGAGTGCGAAGCTTCAGCTGTGGGCCACCGGCTTCATCGACCCGCATTACGATGATGGTGTCGACGAAGGTCATGATCGTCACCCTCGCGAGAACCGTCGGATCGGCGCGACTGGCTGCCGCGCCACGCCGGATCGTCGGACGACCCCAGCGTCGACCGGGAGGAGCACTGAGATGATCTACATCGATCTTCCGGCCGACCTGAACCTGGAAGATGACGAGGGCCGCAACATCGCCCGGCTGGCCGATGCAGTCGCCCCGGACACTGTCACTCAAGGTGCGGTGCTCGTGGCCGGCACACCGCATGCCTGGTCCTGGGCTGTCATCGAGGATGTTGAGAGCGGGTTTGTCTATTTCCGCCAGATCAGCGCCCGAGACGCCGCGCGGCGCGGATCCCTGATAAAGCCGTTTCCGCGGTCGGCCTGACGACCGGGCCAGTCAGCAAATAGGCGCCTTATCACCCCGCGCCTAGGTTGATGAGCCATGAAGGGATGAGTCGCCTGCACGGGAATGTATGTCGGTCTGCGCGAAGGTCAGGGTAGGGCCGGACGGCCTGGTTCGTCGCAGGTCTCCCGGTACGCTTCGGCCAGCTCGGCGGCTTCGGGCACGCCGCGCTCGGCTACAGCGAGGACGATCTCGCGTGCTCGCCGGCCGTCTACCGGGGCCAGCCGACCCGACGTGACCGCTTCCAGTGCCACTCCGGCGGCCTCGTCGTGCTTGTCCGCTGCGGTCAGCGCCAGGGCCAGATCGAGCCGGGCCAGGGCCGCGCGCCGAGGCCGGGGCCGGAGCTCGGGTGCTTCGATCGCGGCGAGCACCTGGCGGGCGATGCCTTCGGCGGCCGTGTCCCCCAACCAGGACAGCGTGGTGGCGACGTAGAACTGCGCCTTGGGCGGGTCATACCGGTAGTGGTGCTCGGGCCGGTCGGGCACCGGCAGCGGTGAGACCAGCGCCTCGACGCGATTAAGCGTGGCGCGGGTCTGGCGGGCGTCGCCGAGCCTGGCCCAGGCGCGGCCCTCCTGCGCGGTCGCCTGGATGAACGCGCTGCCGGACTTCGGGGCGATCCGCTGCGCGGCCTGGGAGATGTCCACCGCCCGCCGGTAGTCCCCGGCGGTCAGTACCTGCCAGGCTTGGGTCTCCAGGCACCAGGCGGCGATCTCGGCGTGTCCGGTCTCGCGGGCCAGCTGCGCGGCGGTGCGCAGGTGCGCCGCGGCGGCGTGGTCACGGTGCAGGTCGATCAAGGTCGTGGCGGCCAGCAGGGACAGCCAGCCGCCCACCACCAGCAGGCGGCGGTGCTCGGCCAGCGTCGTTTTGGCGTCGAGCAGCCGGCTGACGTAGCCGAGATAGCCGCGCACCCGGTCCAGCAGGACGGCGGCCGGGGTGCCGGGGTAGGCCGTGGCCAGGTCGTCCACGGCCAGCTCCAGCCGCTCGACCGTGCCGCTGCCGACCTGGCTGGCTTCGGCCTGCCGGACGAGGTCCAGGGCGGCGATCTCGTCGGCGATGGCGCTGTCGTCCCGGGCGGGGGCCAGCTGGTGCCTGCTCGGCGGGCGGGCTGGGGGCCAGGGCGCGCAGCGTCCCGCCGGCCGCCAGCCGCTCATCGAGGGCCTCGGCCAGCTCCGGGGAGGGCCGGGCCTTGCCGCTGCGCAGGTTGGAGATGTGGCCGGGATTGCACGGCACCATGCGGGCCAGCTCGCGCACGCCGAGGCCGCGCGCGGCCATCAGGCGCGCCAGCTCGGCGGCGAAGTCGCTCATCTGCGTATCCCGGGTCGCGGGCAAGGCCGTTGCCTGTTTGGCGTCATGTCGCCATACGGGCAACGTCTTCAGGCTACGCCCCGGCCCGGGCTTGACTGCCGGTATCGGGGCAGGCACGGATACCGAGGAGAAGACGATCATGGGCAGGGCAGCCGCCGCCGACGGTGGCAGCGCGCCGCCGCGCGGCCCGTTCGCGGTCGACCGGGACCGGGCGCTCGCCGAACTCGAGCTGGCGTGGTCCGAGGGCGGATACCACGGCTTCACCGCCGCGGGCGGGACCTGGTGCGCGATCACCAGCGCCGGCGAGGTGCTCACTGGCGCCACCCCGGACGAGCTGGCCAGGGCCATCCGGGCGCACTGGCAGGCGATGCGGGGATGACCGGGACGGACCGGCCCGACCTCCGCGCGGTGGACGGCGGCCGTGAGGATTCGGTGGTCCGGCGGCGGCGGTTCGAGGAGGCCCACCCCGAGGCGGTGATCCTGCCGCCGTGCGCGGGGCGTTGGCGCGCGGTCATCCCGGCTGGCCTGATCCCCGGCGACGGCACCAGGACCACGCTCGGCGCCTGGGACCTGGCAGACCTGATGGACCAGCTCGACGCGATCTACCCGGACAGCAGCCAGGACACCTAGGTCATCTACAGCAGGCGGCAGCGCCCGCGGTCACCTCCCGGCACAGCACATCCCGGTGGCCGTCAATCTGCGGCCTCGAAGTCGGCGTCGCGGTCCGCCGCACGCTGGAGGACCTGCGGGGACGGCCGGATCTCCGGCTTGGGGGGCCGCAAGATCGCGTCGTGGCCTGGTCCTGGCCAGGGCGGGAACGCCTGGCCGAGGTCGCCGTAGTCGGGATCCTGCGACGGGATCGTCAGGCTCAGCCGGTCCGCCAGCCGGTCGGCGAAAGTGCGGTGCGCCGCGGCCAGGTCCTTGATCCACTGCCACGATTCCCGGGTCTCCTCCCCCGCCGTCATCGTGAGCTCCTCGCGCTGATCGCTGGTGGCGGGCTCGGGTTCGGCCGATCGTAGCGGCGGGTAGTGCTCGTCGGGATGGCGGCGACGTAGTTCGGCGTCGGCGGCCACGGCCAGGTGCCGCTGCTGCACGGTGGCCTTCTCCCAGTCATCCCGGTCGGCCATGGTGGCGGCGAACACCGTTTCTCGCTGGCGGTAGGCGTCGTGCAGGGCCTGGTAGCTGCCGGCCAGCTCCTGCTTGCGGGCGGCTTCCTGGTGGTCACCGCGCTGCTGGGCGGCGGCGGCTTCGGCGCTGGCGCGGAGCCCGGCCAGCCGGGCGTCCCAGGCGGCGGCGCGGACCTGGCGGAGCTCATCACCGACCCACTTGGGCGCCCAGGCCGTTTCGATCGGGTAGGTGTCGCGCAGGTGCAGCAGCATCCCGTCGGGCATGGCCCGCACGTCGGGCCCGTCGGCGGGGCCGAGGGCGGCGAAGGCCTCGTGCCAGGCGGCCCGCAGGTCCGGGGCGGCCGCGACGGGTTCGGGGCCGATCGGGTCGGCGGGGTGGTGGTAGCCGGACAGTTCCCGCCAGGCGCCGATGGCGGCGGCGCGCCGCTGCCAGTCCAGCCGGTCCAGCGGATCCTCGGGGACCGGGCCGAGGGCGGTGACCGCCCAGGGCGGGGCGTGCTCGGCGGCGTGCTCGCCGATGCGGTCCCTGCGGGCGTCCATCAGCGCGGCGATCTGAGTGAGGTAGGCGCGGCGCTCGGGGTCGGCGATCTCGGGGACCTGCGCGGACCACGGGCCGGCCGGGCGCGGGACCAGGGAGCCGGCCGGTAGCGGAGGCGGGCGTCGATGACGGCGGCCAGGTCGCGGGCCCGGCCAGGTCCCGTTCGCCGATCGCATCGGCCAGGACCTGCCCGGCGTCCAGGCCGGCCAGTTCGGCGGCGCGCAGCGTCCGCCACAGCCATTGGGCCTGGTGGCTGGGCTCACGGCGGTCGCCGGGCGGCAGGATGCTCATCAGCAGGTCCCGGTACCGCTGGTCGCGGGCCGGGGTGGTCTCGGCGGTCCAGATCGCGTGCAGGATGGCCAGGTGGTCGGCGTCGGCCAGGGCCTGGTTGCGGGTCTGGGTGGCCGAGCGCTGCTGGCCGTCGCGGTCCAGCACGCCGGCCAGCACGGCCAGCGCGGTGCCCGGCGGGGCAGGCCGGGTGTCCGGGGCACGAACGCCGGTCCGTTCGGGATAAATCTGGTCGTAGCGGGCCAGCTCGGGAGCAGGACGCGGGCCAGGCACCGGGTCGGCCCGTTTCGGGGACGTGGTGAACACGTAGGCGAGGTTGACGTCGGTGCCGCGGGACAGCGCGACATAGGCGTGCTGGCGGTCCTCGGTCCCGGTGATCACGGCCAGGCCGGTGTGCACGGTCCGGCCCTGGGCGGTGTGGTCGGTGACCGCGTACCCCAGCTCGGCATCGCCGTAGTTCGCGTACACGAAGGTGCGGTCGGTCCAGCGCCGCTGCCCCGTGCGCGGGTCGGCGTCCAGCGCCCGGCGCACGATCAGGCCGCGACGGGTGACGGCCTCGATGCGGAGCAGGTCACCGTTGGCCAGCGTCCGGCCGGGCTCGCCGGCTTCGACGGCGTGGTCGTTGCGGGTGCAGATGATCAGGTCGCCGGGGCTGGCCTGGGCGCCGTCGGCGATGCGGACCGCGGGCCCGGCCGCGACGATGCCCAGCTGGATGAGGTCGTCGCGGATGCGGCGGGACAGTTCGCGGCGCAGCGCATGGTCGGCGGCCATCAGCAGGACGTCGGTGCCGTCGGCGGACAACGCGACGTAGGCGGCCGCGGCGGCGTCCATCATCTGCTCCGGCTCGCCGCCGATGACCCGGCCATGGCGGTCATATTCGGCGAGCACGGCGGTATCCCCGTCGCGCAGCCGCAGGCTCGCTTGCTGTTCCCAGGCGGCGCGGAACCGGGCCGGTCGGGCCAGCCGTGCGTAGCCGAGCGTGCTGGCGAGCAGGGACATGCCGCCGCCGTTTTCCACGGCTTGGAGCTGGCTGGTGTCCCCGGCCAGGATCGATCTTGGCGCCGCGGGCCTGCGCGTAGGCGATCAGTTCGGCCAGGTCCGGGGCGGACAGCATCGAGGCCTCGTCGATGACCAGCAGCGTGCCCGGGCCGATCGGCACCGGGCCGCGGGCGCCGCGCCGGCCGGGCAGGTGGCCCAGGAACTGGGCGCTGTTGTAGACTGACCGGGACGCCGGCGGCCAGGGTGTTGCGGGCGGACTGGGAGGGGGTGATGCCGATCACCGGGCCCAGCCCGGCCGCGGCCCAGATCCGCGCGGCCTCGGCCAGCACGCGTGTCTTCCCGGACCCGGCCGGCGCGTTGATCACCGATACGAGCCTGCCGTCGGTCAGCACCGACCACGCGGCGGCGGCCTGGTCTGCGCGCAGCCCGGATTGAGTGTGCGGCGCGTTCGCGTCCTCCGCGCGGCCGGTCAGTGTCTCTTCCAGTTCGGCGGGGTCGGCGCCGAGCGCGTGCGCGGCCTGCGCGCGGTCCATGCGCGGCGCGCCGCTCGCGCCGGCTTGCGCGACCATGCGCTCTTCCATGGTCAGCTGCGCGCGGGTGGCGTACCGCACGCCGCCGCGGGCAGCAGGCGGGCATAGATGTCTTGGGCTTTCCAGGCGCCGCCGGGGAGGCTTACCGAGGGGTGTGCCGCCGGGGCCTTGCGCTGGCCGAACAGCAGGTCATACGGGCCGCTTCGACGAACTGGCCGTGTTCGAAGCCGAGAGCTTTCGCACCTGGGCCCCACCAACGGCCTGGGGCTCTCCCCCGCTCTCGCTGGCCTGGATGTAATACCTGGGCCGCGTCCTTGGCCGGGCCGCGGTCTACCTGCTTCCAGACGTAGTCCAAGTCGTAGCCCTTGCTCAGGGTCGCGACGACCGCCATTACGTCCTGTACCTCGGCGGCGGCCTGCGGATGGCGGGACTGACCACGGTCGTCAGGTGGTGCATGGGTGTGGAGCTGGAACGATCCTGGGAAACCGAAACGATCACAGGCAAGGGTGACAAAACGGTAGATCAAGATCATAAACGAGAAAGGTGCCAATCGGACATAACGGGCACGTGTACAGGCGTGGCTGACGGGGTGTTCATGACCGATCTCCGCTAGGCCCGGCAGTTCGCCCAGACCATGATCTGGCTCGCGAAGCTCGCCGCGTCCGCGCCGCGGCCCTGATCGCCGCTGTGGGCACGCCGCTCGGCCGGGACGGCTGCATGCGTGGCGCCGACGGCTGCCTGCTGGTTAAGCTGGTCAGCAGCTAGTTCTGCGCGTTGACGTGCGGGCAGTGGAGGCGTCGGTGGAGATGGCCGGGAAGCTCGCGCCGAGTCGGCAGTCAGGTTACGGGATCAACGCGGGTGCCCTGGAGCGAGGTGTCCCTGCGTTGCCCGGCTGGCCGGGGCGCCATCGCCATGGATGCCGGGTAGTACCGGGCTGATGGGCGAAGATTCGCGGCGGCGGGTGGGCGCGAGCGGGCTGACCGACCGGCGCGGGGAACGCAGTGTGCTCGATCAGCTAATTGGTGTGGTGCGGGCGGGCGGGAGCCGGGTGCTGGTGGTGCGCGGTGAGCCGGGGGTGGGCAAGTCCGCGTTGATGGACTACCTGGCCGGGCACGCGCCGGGGTGCCGGGTGGCACGAGCCACCGGGGTCCAGTCGGAGATGGAGCTGGCGTTCGCCGGGCTGCATCAGCTGCTGGCTCCGGTGCTGGATCATCTGGAGGGCCTGCCGGTGCCGCAGCGAGAGGCGCTGCGGACCGCGTTCGGCCTCAGCGCGGGCCCAGCGCCGGACCGGTTCCTGGTGGGCCTGGCGGTGCTGGGGCTGGTGTCGGAGGCCGCCGCCGAGCGGCCGCTGATCTGCGTGATCGATGACGAACACTGGCTGGACCGGGCCTCGGTGCAGGCGCTGGGGTTCGCGGCGCGGCGGCTGGCCGCCGATCCGGTCGGCTTGGTGTTCGCGGCCCGGGTGACGGGCGCGGAGCTGGCCGGGTTGCCGGAGCTGGCCGTGGAAGGGCTGGGCGAGGAGGACGCGCGGGCGCTGCTGGACTCAGTACTGACCGGGCCGGTGGATGCGCGGGTCCGGGACCTGATCGTGGCCGAGACTCGGGGTAATCCGCTGGCGTTGCTGGAGTTGCCGCGGGGGGTGGCGCCGGCCGAGCTGGCGGGCGGCTTCGGGCTGCCCGAGGCGGGGCCACTGCCGGGCCGGATCGAGGACAGCTTCCGGCGGCAGCTGGCGGGCCTGCCGGAACAGACGCGGCGGCTGCTAGCGGTGGCGGCGGCGGATCCCTCTGGTGATCCGCTGCTGGTGTGGCGGGCTGCTGGACGGCTAGGGATCCCGGTCCAGGCCGGGGCGCCGGCGGTGCGGGAGGGGCTGGTGCAGTTCGGGCAGCGGGTGCGGTTCCGGCATCCGCTGGCGCGGTCGGCGGCCTACCGGTCGGCGCCGGTCCAGCAGATGCAGCAGATACACGCGGCGCTGGCCGAGGTCACCGACCCGGCCGCTGATCCCGATCGCCGGGCCTGGCACCGGGCCCAGGCCGCGCCCGAGCCGGACGAGGACATCGCGGCCGAGCTGGAACGCTCAGCGGGCCGGGCGCAGGACCGCGGCGGGCTGGCCGCGGCGGCCGCGTTCTTGGAGCGGGCGGCGCTGCTGACCCCCGACCTGGTGCGCCGGGCGCAGCGGCTGCTCGACGCGGCCCGGGCCAAACGGGAGCGCCGGCGCGCTGGATGCGGCGCTGGGCCTGCTGGTCACGGCCGAGGCCGGACCGCTGGACGCACTGCAGGCCGCCAAGGTGGAGCGCCTGCGCGGGCAGATCGCCTTCGACCAGACTCGCGCCGCCGATGCGGCCCGGCTGCTGGTCAGCGCGGCCCGGCGCCTTGACCCGCTCGACGCCGCCCTAGCCCGCGAGACGCACCTGGAGGCGCTCGCGGCCGCGAGGTTTGCCGGTGATCTGGGCTGGCCCGGCGGCGTGCGAGAGGCGGCCCAGGCCGCGCGGGCCGCACCGCCCGGTCCCGACCCGCCACGCGCGGTCGACATCGTGCTCGACGCGTTCGCGCTGCGGGCGACAGAGGGATACGCGGCGGCCGCGCCTACGCTGACCCGGGCGTTTGAGCTGCTTGTCACCCTGGACGCCGACGCTGGCGATTCCCGCCGATGGCTCGGGCTGGCCGGCGGGAGAGCCGACGGCACCTTCATCGCGATGGAGCTGTGGGACTTCGAATCGGGGCAGGCCCTGGCCGCCCGCCACGTTCAGATCGCCCGTGACATGGGCGCCCTTGTCCAGCTGCAGCTTGCCATGAGCATCCGCGGGCTGTTCCACGTGCTCGCCGGCGAGCTGGCCGCGGTGGAGCAGCTGATCGACGAAGATCGCCTGATCGCGGAGGCGACCGGCAACCCGCCCATAGCGCATAACACGCTGCTGCTCGCGGCCTGGCAGGGCCGCGAGCAGGAGGCATCCGAGTTGATCGAGGCCACCGTCCAGATGGCGACAAGACTCGGCCTGGGCGCGCTGATCAGCTTCGCGGCGCTCGCGAGCGCGGTGCTGTACAACGGCCTGGGCCGCCACGACGCCGCGCGTGACGCCGCGTGGCGGGTCTTGGAGCGCGACGATATGGGGCTAGGCCTGGTGGTGGCCGAGCTGGCCGAGGCGGCGGCCAGGACCGGTGATGTCGTGCTGGTCCAGGCCGCGCTGGACTGGCTGTCCGAACGCAGCCGGGTAACGCCGACCGAGTGGGTGCTGGGGATCGAGGCCCGGGTCCGGGCCCTGGCCAGCGACGGTGAGGCCGCCGACAGCTACTACCGGGAGTCGGTCGAGCGGCTGGGCCGGACCCCGGTCCGGGCCGAGCTGGCCCGGTCGCACCTGCTGTACGGGGAGTGGCTGCGCCGGCAGGGCCGCCGCACGGACGCGCGGGAGCAGCTGCGCACCGCGCACCGGATGCTGGACGCCATGGGCATGGCCGCGTTCGCCGAACGGGCCCGGCGCGAGCTGCGGGCCACCGGGGAGACGGTCCGCAGGCGCACCGTCCCGGCCGCCCGCACCGGCGGGGCCACTGAGACGCTGACCGCGCAGGAGGTCCAGGTCGCCCGGCTGGCCCGGGACGGGCTGTCCAACCCGGAGATCGGCGCCCGGCTGTTCATCAGCCCGCGGACGGCCGCGTACCACCTGAGCAACGTGTTCACCAAGATCGGCATCCGCTCCCGGAGCCAGCTCGACCGCGTGCTGCCCGCCGGCCCGGACACCGCCGGGCCGCGCTAGCCGCTCCGCCAGCCTGGCCCGGACCCTGCATTCTGCCGGCCAATCCTGGTCAGTTGCCCCTGTGCACTGACGGAGGCGAGCGCAGCCCTGCCCAGCCGACAATCGCAGGGACGCCATCACCCGATCACGACGACCGGCCAGGCAGTGACACACCCGGCACAGCAGCGAGAAATGAGCCCGCGATGAACTATCCGGCCAGCTACACCTCGACAGTGACCGTTCCCCTTCCCGACGACGACGCCATCCGTTCCGTCGTCGGCGACACCTACGATCCCGGCACCGCCCTGAACGTCATCAAGATGTTCGCCGGCACGGGGGACCTGTACCCGGCCCTGATCGGCATGGTAAACGCCATCTTCGGGACCAAGGACATCGACGCCAAACACCGCGAGATGATCATCCTGCGGGCCGCCAAAGTGCTCGACACACCGTATGAGTGGCAGGCGAACACGACGATGGCCGGCAACGCCGGGCTGAGCGACGCCGACATCTCCGCCGCCGCCTCAGACGGTTCGGTGACCGGCATCGACCCCGAATACGTGCTGATCTGCCGGGCTACCGACGAACTCTCCCAGGCCCACACTCTCACCGACGAGACGCTCACCGCACTGCTAAACACCTTCGGCGCGGACACCACCCGGAGATACGTAGCCATGATCGCCTGGTTCAACCTGCTCAGCCTCTTCCTCAACGGCACCAGGGTGCCGCTGGAGACCACCGACAAGATCGGCCACCGGACTGCTCCGATCTGACGAACGCCTGCCGGTCCCGGCCGGCCCGGCGGCCGACGCCACGCTGGGGACACCCAGGCCACGCAGCAATCAGCCGCGAGTAAGCCAACTTCCCTGGCGGGCAGCCACGCCCCCGGCGGGTTGCTCTCCCTACACGGGAAACCGGGCTGGGTACCACCCTCACGAGTACCCGAGCCGCGTGTGAGTCCGACCGTCCGCGCTGCCCTCGGCTAAAACGTGGCGGGCTGTACGGCACGGCGGCGGTGACCTCGAAGGAACAAGCGGACCACGACCTGCGCTACCTGCTCGCCGTGGCGCTGCTGGACGGGAACGTCATGCCTGCTCAGTTCACTGACGACCGCGTCAACCGCCCGGACGTCCAGTCCCTTCTGACGAAAGTGTCCGCACGGCCGAACGCGTCCTACACCGCGCAGTACCCGCACCGCATGCCCGCGAAGATCACCGTGCAGCTGACCGACGGCACGACGCTCGAGCACGAGGTGCAGGACTATCCGGGGATGCCGTCGCGGCCGTTCACCTGGAACGACGTGGTCGACAAGTTCGACCAGCTCACCGCCGACCGCATCGACAGCGACCTCGCGAACCAGATCAAGGACGCGGTCCACTCACTTGAGCACATCAAGGTCACCGACCTGATGGCCCTGCTCGCCCGCATTCACGTCGACTGACAGCACAGGACAAGCGATGAAAGCCTACGCCGCCATGGGCCTGCTGCACGCCGGGATCGCCGTCGCGCTGCGCGCCGGAGGCAGCTTCACGCCGATGACATCGTCCTCGACATAGGTATGTAGAGGGCACCCTGATCGCCGTATTTCCCCCATGCACCAGCACCATCTAGAAAAGGAGCACCACATGGGCACCATCACTACCGCCGATGGCGCGGAGATCTTCTACAAGGACTGGGGAACCGGGCAGCCGATCGTGTTCAGCCACGGCTGGCCCCTGTCGGCCGATGACTGGGACACGCAGATGATGTTCTTCCTGCAGCACGGCTATCGCGTCATCGCCCACGACCGGCGCGGCCACGGACGGTCCACCCAGACCGGCGACGGCCACGACATGGATCACTACGCCGACGACCTGGCCGCCGTGACCAGCCATCTGGATCTCCACGACGCCATTCACGTCGGCCACTCGACCGGCGGCGGCGAGGTGGCCCACTACATCGCCCGGCACGGCGAAAGCCGGGTGGCCAGGGCCGTGCTCATCAGCTCCGTGCCGCCGCTGATGCTGAAGACCGACGCCAACCCCGGCGGGCTGCCCAAGAGCGTCTTCGACGGGTGGCAGGAGCAAGTGGCGACTAACCGCACCGGGTTCTACCGCGACCTGCCCGCCGGGCCGTTCTACGGGTACAACCGGCCCGGCGCCCAGCCGTCCGAGGCGATCATCGAGAACTGGTGGCGGCAGGGCATGATGGGCGGCGCCAAAGCGCACTACGACGGGATCGTCGCCTTCTCACAGACCGACTTCACCGACGACCTGAAGCAGATCTCCGTGCCCGTGCTCGTCATGCACGGCGACGACGACCAGGTCGTGCCCTACGCCGACTCCGGCCCCCTGTCGGCCAAACTGGTCAAGAACGGGACCCTGAAGACCTACCACGGCTACCCCCACGGCATGCCCACCACGCACGCCGACGTCATCAACGCCGACCTGCTGGCCTGGCTGCAGCAGTAGCGAGTACCACGGCCCGTTCGGCAGAAATAATGCACTGATCCCGAACAGGCCGCGGCGCTACGGTCCGCATCCGGCAGGACTGTACTAAAGGGCGGCGAGGTCGAATTCGAGTGGGCTGCGGGTCTGCAGCTCAGTGGCCGAGGCGTTGAGATCCCAGCTGCCGGTCCCTACAGCCGAGCGCACCGGGCCTCCCGCAGCTCGGCCAGGTCGCGAGGGAAAGGGGCGGTAGTCATGGCGCCAGCATGTCCGGTGCGCGAGCCCCGGCGCTAGTGATCGGATGCAGCATGATCAAGCATGGCTGGCCGCCTTGCGGGCGGAGGATCAGGAGGACTCGTCGCCGGACGCCTACCGTACTGCCGGCTCCCTGCGCAGGGCCGCTGACCTTCTCCACCTGTGCCACAGCAGCGTCGCCCGACCAGCAGCAGCCTTCCGTAGGTAAGGTGCTCGCTGAATGTACGCGCGAAGTCACTGCGCTTGACCCTAGCGGCCTATGCAGACAACTCCGGTCAGGAACCAAGGGCCAGGCCGAGCCTGCCCGGACCGGCCGCGGGCCATCCCCCGCCCGGCGCGGGCGGTCGCCGGCAGTCTCCAAAGATGGTCAACTCCGCACTGCAAATGGTCGCCATCTCGCTGGATACCTGCGCCGATCGTCCTCGCTGGTCATCGCGCTCCCTTGGGTCGATGATTACCTTGTACCAGGGACCATCACCGTGGAGGGCAAACCATGAACGATCCGTTCTGGCGCTTGCCGGTGGTGCCGAGCTTCACTGTGACCAGCACGGACGTCACCGATGGCCAGGCGCTGCCCCCGGCACAGATGTCCGGCATCTTCGGGGTCCCGGGCGGCGAGGACATCTCGCCCCAGCTGTCGTGGTCCGGCGCTCCTGCGGAGACCAAGAGTTACACCGTGACCATGTACGACCCCGATGTGCCGAGCGGGTCAGGCTTTTGGCACTGGGCCCTCGCCGATATCCCCGTCTCGGTGACCGGGCTCCCGACCGGAGCGGGGGACGGCACCGGCGAGCACCTGCCAACCGGGGCGCTCCATTTCGCCGCCGCTCTCCCCAACGACGCACGCTTGGCCCGCTTCATCGGCGCTGCACCTCCGCCCGGGGACGGGCGTCACCGCTACGTCATCGTGGTGCAGGCCATCGGTATCGAGAGGGTCGGACAGCTTCGGGTGCAGGCCGACTCGACTCCGGCCTGGCTCGGCCTCATGATCAACACCAGCGGCCATCTCCTCGCCCGTGCAGTTATTACCGCCTGGGCGGAGATCCCGGCCGCGTGACGCTTCGCGTGGAGACACCTCTAACTTGATCGTCCACGAATACGTAGAACCCGGTTCGCGGGGTCGGCCAACCCAAGTGCCGCTCCAGTGTCAGCGGCCAGCGGGGGATTGCGCGCCGGGCCGTGAGCAGGCCACACGCGTGGCCCCGGTTATCGACCCTCAAGGTTGCAATCTAGGAAGGCGGATGCGACCCACCGCCCGTCCGCCAGAAGCGAGAGAAGAGGACCAAGATGACTTCCAGCACTCCCACCGCCGTGACCGCCACCGGCCGTCCCCCTACCGACCCTGCCGGTCCGACCGGTCGGCTTGCCGCCTGGGTCGCCAAAACAACGCTCGACGACGTTCCCGCCTCGGTCCGCGACCGGGCCAAGCACCTGATACTTGACGGCATCGGCTGTGCTCTCGTAGGTGCGCAGCTGCCCTGGTCCCGCATTGGCGTCCAGGGGGTAACGGCGCTCGACAACGCCGGGGATTCCGCACTGGTCGGCTGGGGCGGCCGGGCTACCAGCGCCACGTCGGCGGCCATGGTGAACTCCAGCTTCATCCAGGGGTTCGAGCTCGACGACTACCACCCGCTGGCCCCGCTGCACAGCAACTCGCTGGTCCTCCCGGCGATGCTCGCCGCCGCCCCGCGCGTGGGCCGCGTCTCCGGCGAGCGCTTCCTGCTCGGCGCCATCCTCGGGTATGAGACCGGCCCGCGGGTCGGCCAGGCGCTCGGCGGCCTGGACATGCTGTCGCGAGGATGGCATTCGGGCGTGGTCTTCGGCCCCCTCGCCGCGGCCGCGGCCGCGGGAACGCTGTACGGGCTGGACGCCGCCGGGTTCGAGGACGCCTTCGGGATGGCGGCGACCCAGTCCTGCGGGCTCATGTCAGCGATGTACGAATCGATGGTCAAGCGCATGCAGCACGGCTTTGCCTCGCGCAACGGCCTGACCGCCGCCGCGCTGGCGGCAGCGGGCTACGTCGGGATCAAGCAGGTGTTCGAGCGCCCCTACGGTGGCTGGCTGGCCGTCTTCGGCGAAGGCCATCGTACCTATCCCGAAGATATATACAAGGGCCTGGGCATCCTCTGGGAGACCGAGCGGATCGCCGTGAAGCCCTACGCATGCATGGGATTGCTGCACGCCGCGGTCGACGCCGCGCTCGAGCTGCGGCCGCAGGTCGACGTCAGCCAGATCCAGCGGATCGACATCGACATGGGCGAAGCCGCCTACGCGCATGGCGGGTGGAAGGCCGAGCGCCCGCTGCAGGTGATCGGCGCGCAGATGAACGTCGCCTATGTCGTCGCGGTGGCCTTCCTCGACGGCGACGTGCTGGTCGACCAGTTCCGGCAGGACCGCATCAACCGGGATGACGTCTGGGCGCTGATCGACCGGACACTGGCCCACCACGAACAGGCCTACGACCACCTCCCGGCCGACGAGCAGCTCACCACCCAGGTGCGCCTGACCCTCAAGGACGGGACCAACCGCGCCGCCAAGATCGTACACCCGCGCGGCACCGGCGACCGGAGCCTGACGAACGCGGAAATCCGCGACAAGTACGCCAAGCTGACCCACGACGTCATCTCCGCCGACCGGCAGGCCGCCATCGAGAAAGCCGTCCTCGGCATCGACACTCTCGACGATGTCGCTCAGCTGGCGACCCTGCTCACACCCGCCGTGCACTCGCCACTCGACTGAAACCCCGCGGCGATGAGTCGTCTCAGCCGATACGCGCTTTGATGAGGTCGGCGAGCTCCGTCGTCGCCTGGTCACAGGCGGCAGAGTAGCGCGTAAATTGCGGGAACCCATGGGTCAGGTCAGGATTGTGCACGTAGGTGAGATCGTTCCCGGCCGCCGCAAGTTTCTGCGCATATGCGTGTCCCACGTCCCGGAGCGGGTCGAATCCGTTCGTGACCAGGATCGCCGGCGGCAGGTTCGCATGTGATTCGGCGTTCAGGGGGGTGATGTAGGGATGGCGGCCATCATCTGAGTTCTTGATGTAGTTGCGCACCATCTCATAGATGCCATTCGTTTCAAGATAGAGCCCGGTCCGGTTCTCGCTGCCTGACAGCGTGTCGCCGGGGAAGGCAGCTTCCGGGAAGAGCGGCACCTGCAAGGCAAGTTCCGGGCCGTTCTCATCGCGAAGCTTGAGCGCGATGACACAGGTCATGTTGCCGCCTGCCGAGTCGCCGCCGACAGCGATCTTGTTCGCGTCGACCCCCTGCGCGTCGGCGTTGTCGAAGAGCCAGCGCACGAAATACTCGATCTCATCGATCTGCACCGGGAACTTCGCCTCCGGGGCGAGTTGATAGTCGATGGTGTAGGTGAGGATGCCTGCACGATCGGCGATGAGACGCATCGGTACCTCGAACTCGTCGAGGGTGCCGTAGGTGAAGCCGCCACCGTGGATGTACACCAGCGCCCCGGACGGGGTACTCGCCGGACGGGTCGGCGTATGTTTGCGAGCTGTCAGGGACCCGTGCGGGCCGGGCAGGACGAGCGTCTCGACGGCGCCGATCTCGGGCCAGGGTCCTTCGCCGAGCACCGTGTGATCGCGACGGCCCTGCGCAATGGACACATCGGCGCCGAGAGTGGGACCTTTCGGTAGCCACTCCTTGAGTTCGGGGTCCAGTGTGCCGCGGCCCACCGATGCAGGGAGGTTCGTGCGGTTGTAGACAGGCATGGGGTCCTCCGACTGTGCCTACACGGCCATTGCTGGGCTGGACTGGACCGCAAGTTCTCTGCCGCGCTGGACTGGACCGCAAGTCCTGTCATGGTTAACCTAAACCACCACGTGTTGAGTCGAAGCGGCCGGGCCTGCCCGGACCGGACGCGGACCATCCCCTGCAAGGTACGGGCCGGATCATCGTGCAATTCCATAATCCGTATTCGGCTTGTCATGGATCTGGGAGAAGGCGGCGCGACGCAGAACGTCCCGATCTGGGAGGGCGAACCCTTTGGTCGATTCGTAGCGGGCTCCGAGCGGCCCGGCCGGTGCGAGGAGGCCTGCATTTGACCTTCAGGATTGCGTTGTCGCACACCGGTATGTCGGCCCTCAGGCTCAGGCCTGGCCGGTGTCGATGCGGCTGATCTTGTCCCCGGTCACCTCGAAGCGCCAGAAGGGTGAACATCTCTCCCCAGGTGTCGTTGCGGTATCGGGCGAAGAGATAGAGCCCGTCTTCTTCTTCACGCTCGACGTTCATTCGACCGCGTGCGGAGAAGATCTCGCGGTCGATCCAGTCGTGGAGTGACCGCGGGTTGCCGTCGTCGGTCAATGTGGCATCCGGTGTGAGCGTGGCGAGGAACGCGTCCCGGTCGCCGTCGTTGATAGCGGCAACGAACCTGTGCACCACGGGGTTTGAGGATTCCGGGGAAGTCATGGGTTCTCCTGCGTGGTCTTGTGGGCGAATGGCCAGCGGAGTCCCATGCCGACGTGGAGGATGATGCCGGCTCCGATGAAGCTGAGAGCAGCAGTGGTGAGCCACTCGTCGGGGGTGGCCCGTGTCCAGCGCACGCTGCCGGCGTAGCCGGCCAGGGCGCGATCGAGGGCGAGCGCGACCAGGGCGGTGAGGGCGAGGGTGAGGACGCGACCCGGTGCGGGGGGAAGCCGGGCCGCGGGCCAGCCGTCGAACAGCATGGCCACGATGAGCGCGGCGCTGATGATGCACCCGCAGGCGGCGCTGATGGCGTCTGGCTGCCAGTGCGCCAGGTTGCTGAGGATCAGGTAGGTCAGCGCGCCCAGGCCGACCACGAGCGCGTTGCCAGCGAGCAGACGATGCGAGCGCCAGCTGATCGTGTTGACGGGCCAGCCGCGCAGGGCGATGAAGAACACCGCCTGCCAGAGGCCGACGGCGATGAGCGCCGAGCCGAAGTCGGGTCCGGCGATGGGGCCGCCGGGGTTGCGCAGCCCCGCTGTCACAGCGGCGGCGCAAGCACAGCGGACGCCTACTCGCACAGTTGGTGAACTGCAGAGCCTGCACCTCCACCGCACGGGCGCCGAAACCCCCACTGAGCTGGGAGCCGGTGAGCGGATTCGAACCGCTGCCCTGCCGTTTACAAGAAGTACGGCCACATGCACCACATGCGCTACCTGCACAAATGACACGAGTCATAGCCGCTGACAGCACTCGCGGCGCTGGGATTATCCGATGGTTTGTTCCACGAACCGTTCCAGGCCCGAGGGTCTCGCATCCCATCTTTCGCTACTGTGCGTAACCTCGCCAAGGAAACCGCATCCGCTATGCGATCAGGCCAACCGTCACGGGTCGACGGTTTTCGGACCGCTGCCACACTTGCTCTTGCGTCCCGTTACGTATATGGATGCCGAACTTCGTGGTGGATCGCGCAACTCGGATTGCTTCCTCATGCCACTCGGCGGGTACGAACCAGAGGCAAGGCGCTGGACTTCCAGGTGCGCGGCCGGCCCGATACCGCCGATGAGGCCGGGCCAGGCAAGGGCCGCTGCCTGAGGGATCCCCGAGTGGCGGAGGAACCGTGATGCCGAACCCGGTCACCGTGGACACCGTGCTGCCCGGCTACCGCCTGGGCACCGATCAGGGCCGCGTGGCTTTCTGCGGGGTGAACCTGATCCAGGGCGCGGACGAGGCGGGGGTGCACAGGCGCATCTTGGTCGACACCGGGCATGCTGGCCGGCGTGAGCCGCTTGAAGCCGAACTTGGGCGGCGCGGCATCTCACCGTCCGACATCGACGTCTTGGTCTGCACGCATGCGCACTGGGACCACATCGAGAACCTCTACCTCTTCGGGCGTGCCCAGGTCCTCATCCACCAGAACGAACGACGCTACGCCCGCAGGCCGCACACGAACGACTTCGGCTGCCCGCCGTGGATCGGCTCCGTGCTCGACCTTTTCCAGGACCGGATCACGCAGGTACAGGAGGGAACGCAGATCATCCCTGGCGTGAGGATTGTGGACGCCCCCGGGCACTCGGCCGGCAGCATGGCGGTGGCCGCGGCGACTGCCGACGGCGTCGCGGTAATCGCCGGCGACGCCATCCAGAACAGCACGGTCGCGGTACAGCGCCGCAATGCGCTGGTCTTCTGGGACGACATGCTGGCCAGCCGTACGATCAGCAAGCTGCTGGAGATCGCGGACATCATCTACCCGGGCCACGACCAGGCCTTCCGGATCGACGCCGGCAACAAGGCCGAATACGTACAGGATTTCCGCCTGACACTGACCTACGTCTCGCCGAGCCAGCCGGGACTGAACTTCGATGAGAACCCGGGCCCCGACCATTTCGTCATGCCAGGAATCGAGCAGCAGACACTGCCGGACTTAGACAATCAGGAGCGACGGGGCTCTACCATCACGCTCATCAAGATGCAAACGATCTGCGGCAGATAAGAGCACCACGCGCTGGGGGCGCAAGACGGACAGCTCCCCGCGCCGAAGTCCGAACGTCACCGATCACCCGCGTCCCAGCGCTGCACCGCACTGTCCGTGGCTGCAGCCGGCGCATGTCAACAGACCAGCCGATAACGTTCGTTCCACGAACCGAGACCAATTGAGGGCATTCACCCGGTCTGACCTGGGAGCCGGTGAGCGAGTTCGAACCGCTGGCCTGCCGTTTACAAGAAGCACGGCCCCATGCACCGATCGTCCTACCTGCACAGATCACACGGCTCATCGCACTGACGGCACTCACCGCGCTGGGATTATCTGGCGAGCCGGTCCACACCCAAGAATCTGATGCCCGGTTATCCCGCTACTGTGCGTAACATCACCAAGAACGCCCGGCATACATCGCAGGAACACGTTGCAATCGACGGATTCGGCCAATGACGCTGAGCGACGTGACGAGGTCTGCCGCGGCCATGGGCGGGAGGCCCGGTAGTTATGGCAGAAACGGCCAGCGCGGGCCTTGGTGCCGCCTCGCGGTGGCAGGGGAATCCGCAGTGGGTAGCGGAAGGGAGGCGGGGCCGGCCCGCAAATGCAGCGGCGACGCCGCGCCTCGTCACCTAGCGTCACATCAGCCGCCAACCGGCCATCACGCTGTGAGCAGCATTCAAAAGCGACTGTAATACGGCTCGGCGGAAATCGAACGACTGTGCACCGACGGGGTTAGCGCGTAGCGGCGCACTACGGGCCTGGGTCGCTCCGAAGAGGTGTTGATCGGCCGCCGAGACTCTTGTATAACGGGGTAGAGGGCAATGTTCCGACCCTGAGAATAGGCCAGCTTGACGAACGGACGGTTGGGGCATCTGCCCCCGTCGCTGCGCTTTTCGGTTGTACCTGCTGCATCATCCGGTTATCTGCTGCCACCGAACTGGCTGCATCATCGTCCGGTTTAATGCAAGCGGATCAACACCCGCCTTGGGGTTCAATCGGATGGGACGCCCAGGAGAGCCCAGGCGGGCTCGGTATCTGATGCCATCTAACAGGAAGAGGAGAGGTTCGATGATCACTGGTGACGACGTACTGCTAACGGAAACCAAGAATCATATCTATAAGATGACCGTGAACCGCGAGGAGCGGCGAAATGCGATGAGCGCCGAACTCATGGATCGCATGGCCCGAGAGTGGGAGCGTTTCAATGAGGACGACGACTTGTGGGTCGCTATCTTCACCGGGGCCGGCGACGTGGCGTTCTCGTCGGGCCATGACCTGAAAGAAGATGTCGAGGGCGATGTGAGGGGAGGGGCCTTCCGGTCGCATAAGCCGTATGTTGCTCGGCGGGCCAGCCCGCAGGTTGCAACGTGGAAGCCCACCATAGCCGCCATCAATGGCTATTGTTTGGCGGGGGGATGGTTCTTGGCGCAGGAATGCGATATCCGGATCGCGGCCGACCACGCGACGTTTGGTATGCCCGAGGTGAAATGGAATCTGCCCGCGGGCTTCGGGGCTCGTCATGAGTACTCGGCCACGTTCGGCATCGCAGCCGAGCTCCTGCTCTGGGGCCGCCCGATTACGGCGCAACGGGCCTACGAGATCGGTTTCGTGAACAAGGTCGTCCCCAAGGAGCAGCTCATGGACGAGGCCATGGAGTGGGCCGAATACATGTGCACGCTAGGCCAGCCGGCCGTGCGGGCCCATAAGGAAATGCTGTACCGGGGCCGTGACATGTCTACCGGCGAGTTGCAGGCGCTAGGCCGGGACCTGTTCTACTGGTACCCCCCGAAGCCCGGTGTACACATCGATGCCGAGGAGGGCCCGAGAGCATTCACCGAGAAGCGCACGGCCAAGTACAGCGAGGATTGAAGGCCCCTCGGGCGAGCGCCCCAGGCAATGGGCTCGAAGAACCAGCGATCGGTGGTGATTAGACGTGGCTGATACCGTGACATATGCCAACAACGGTGGGCTTCCGATCTTCTCGGAGCTCCGGGTTCTCGACCTGACCGACGAGCGTGGCGCCATATCCGGGCGCATGTTTGCTGAGTTCGGCGCCGATGTCATCAAAGTCGAGCCGCCCGGAGGCTGCAGCTCCCGTCGCGTGGGCCCATTCCTGGACGGCGTGCCTGGCCCCGAGCGCAGCCTTTATCACGCCTCGTACGGGGCGGGGAAACGGTCGGTGACCCTGAATCTCGACTGCCTGGACGGGCAGTTGCTCTTCCGTGACCTGGTCCGCCAGGCAGACTTCGTGATCGAGTCGCGGGGCGAGAAGTACTTCGATGAGCGCGGCATTGGCTACGACCAGATGGCCGAGGACAACCCGCGGGTCATCTATTGCTCGATCACGCCGTTCGGCGACCGGGGTCCCGGCGCGGCTTGGACGGCCGTCGACATTAACACCTGGGCAGCGGGCGGGATGATGTACATCACCGGCCTGCCCGGCATGCCCCCCCTGCAGATCACCATGCCCCAGGCCGGGCTGCACGCTGGGGCCGAGGCGGCGACGTCGTCGATGTTGGCTTACTTGGCCCGGGTCGGGGACGGGCACGGACAGAAAGTCGTGGTCGACACGCAGGCCTGTGTCGTGTGGACCTTGTTGAACGAGCAGGCGCTCCCGCTCCTGCACGGCGGCGAGTTCCTGTCGAGGACCGGCGTGATGGCCGGTTCGGCGACGGTCGCCCGCAAGACGGTATTCGAATGTGCCGATGGCCATGTGGCGTTCAGCCTGACCGGCGGCACCCACACCGAGTCTTCCCGTCTCATGGTCGAGTGGATGGCCGAGGAGAACATGGCGCCGGACTTTCTCATGGATATCGACTGGTCCACCTGGACCCTGGCCGTCTTCGCCGCCGGTCCCGACGCCGAGTTCATAAGAACGGTCCACGCCGCCGACGCGGCACTCGAGCGCTTCCTGGCTACGAAGACGAAAGCAGAGCTCTACGACAGGGCGACCAAGCGGCGGATGCTGCTGGCGCCAGTGGCAACTGTCAAAGACATCGCCGAGGACAAGCAGCTGGCCGCCCGGCAGTACTTCCGGACGGTCCATCACGAGAGCGTGAACCGTGACCTCGAATTGCCCGGCTCGTTCGTCCAATTCAGCGCCCTGCCGGCCGGCTCGGTAAGCGCCGCGCCGACGCTGGGCGAACACAATGTCGCTGTCTATGGCGATCTTTTGGGCATCAGTCTCGAACGTCTCCGCTACATGTACTCCGCCGGGATTATTTAGTCCCCGTGACCGGCAGTGGCCGAACGACAAGGAAGGCGTGCGGAGCCTGATGCTATCTAGATGGAGGACAACATAATGGCAGGTCAAGGCGTCGCGAAGGATATATCAATCCTAGACTTCACATGGTTTGGGGTCGGCCCCATCACGACGAAATACCTCGCCGACAATGGAGCGAACGTCGTGAAAATCGAGTCGAACGCCCGGCTGGACGGAATGCGCCTCGCCCCGCCGTGGAAAAACGCGACTCCTGACATCAACAGCAGCCAGGGGTTCGGCAGCTTCAACTCGTCGAAAAAGAGCATTACCCTGGACATGAACAAACCCGAGGCCCGCGACATTGTCAAGCGGCTGGTGCCACACTTCGACATCGTCGCCGAAAGCTTCACCCCCGGGAACATGGCGAAATGGGGTCTCGCCTACGACGACCTGTGCAAGCTCCGCCCCGACATCATCGCCCTGTCGACCTGCATGCAAGGGCAGACCGGGCCTCATTCGCGCTACGCCGGATTCGGCAACCTGATGGCGTCCCTGTCCGGCTTCTACTACCTCTCCGGCTACTCCGAAGCGGAGATCGCCCCGCCGTACGGGGCCTACACCGACTTTGTCGTTCCCCGCCTGGCCGCGTTCGCTTTGATGGGTGCCCTGGACTACCGGCGGCGGACAGGCAAGGGCCAGCACCTTGACATCTCCCAGTACGAGGCCAGCATCCACTTCCTGGCCCCCGCCATCGTGGACTACATGTCGTCTGGCAACGTGATGAAGCCGGCCGGCAACCGTTCGCAACGCTACGCACCACATGGCGCCTACCAGTGCGCCACCAACGACAGAGGCGAGCGGTGGATAACTATCGCGGTGGCCAACGACCACCAGTGGGCCCGCATGCTCGAAGTGCTCGGCGCCGTCGGCGAGGAGCGCTTCGGGGGCATCGTCGCCCGGCTGGAGCTTCACGACGAGCTGGACGACTACATGCAGCAACTGGTCCGAGGTCGCGACGCCGATCAGCTGACCGCCGCCCTCCAGGCGGCCGGCGTAGCCGCCTACCCCGTCCAGAGCTGCCTCGACCTCCACTCGGACGAGAACCTGCTGTCGTTCGAGTTCTGGCCGTGGCTCGAGCAGCACGACGCCGGGTTCATGCCCTACGACGGTCTCTCCTACCGACTGGACCACACAAAGAGCTTCCAGTCCGCCGCGCCGAGCCTCGGGCAGCACACCGAAGAGGTCCTCGGCGAGATCCTCGGGATGGGTTCGGCCGAGATCGACCGCCTCCGCGAACGCGGAGTCGTGAACTGAGGTGCCCTGACGGTCGGGAGCGGGTGCGCGGCAGATTTGTGGTAACCAAGATCGTTTTCGGGTGGGGCTGGTCAGGCGGCTCACTGGTGCGCGGTGACGTGCAATGACCTCCGGCGGCTACCCTCAGTAGCTCCCAGCGGGTCCTTGCGTGCAATGGGTGCAATGGGTGCTGACGAGCGCCTGTCGCGACTCGGTCCACGTCGCTTATTCGGTTTGTTCGAAAAATATCCCATGAGATTGGAGCCGGTGAGCGGGTTCGAACCGCTGGCCTGCCGTTTACAAGACGGCTGCTCTGCCTACTGAGCTACACCGGCGCAGACTCGCTGCATCGTAGCCGACCGCCGCCCGGCCTGACACATCTGGCCTCTGTGCTGCGAGGGTACCTGCCGGGAGCCCGGCCCCGTGCGAGCGTCCTGGTCGTGGCGGCCTGGGGCCTGGGGCGCCTGCTGCTGGCCATCCGGTTCTTCAGCTGGGAGCCGCCGGCCTGAGCTCGCGGTCGCGGATCGCGGCCACCTCGTACAGGGCGATGCCGGCGGCCACGCCGGCGTTCAGCGACTCGGTGGCGGCCGCGATCGGGATCCGGACGAGCGCGTCGCAGGCCTGGGCGACGATCCGGGACAGGCCGCGCCCTTCCGATCCGGTGACCAGCACGAGCGGGGCGGTGGCCAGGTCGAGGTCGCGGATCGCGGTGTCGCCGCCCGCGTCCAGCCCCGCCACGAAGACGCCGGCGTCCCGGTAGGACTGCAGGGCGCGGGCCAGGTTGGCGGCCCGGGCCACCGGGAGGCGGGCCAGCGCGCCCGCCGAGGCCTTCCAGGCGCCCGCGGTCACGCCCGCGCTCCGGCGGGCGGGCACCACGACGCCGTGCGCGCCGAAGGCCGCGGCCGAGCGGACGACGGCGCCGAGGTTGCGGGGATCGGTCACCCCGTCCAGGGCGGCGATGAGCGGCAGCTGCCCGGCGTCGGCCGCCCGCGCCAGCAGGTCGTCGGGGTGCGCGTACTCATACGGCCGGACCCGCAGCGCGAGGCCCTGGTGCAGCGCGCTACCGGTGAGCCGGTCCAGCTCGGCGGCGCCGGCTTCAAGCACCGGCACACCACGGCCGGCGGCCAGCTCGATGGCCTCGGCCACCCGCTCATCGCGGGACACCCGGGCGCCGACGTACAGGACCATGGCCGGCACGCTGGCGCGCAGCGACTCGACCACGGAGTTGCGGCCCGCGACGAACTCGGCCGCCTCGCCTGCGCCCCGCGGCGCGCGGGCGCGCGGCGGGGGGGACGCGTCGGCTCCGCCCCGCGGCGCCCGGAAGCGCGACGAGACGGGCTCGTCGCCGGGACGAGGGGCCCGGGCCTTGGTCCCGGCCGGGCCGGGCGAGGCCGCGGCGGCGCGCTTGGCGGCCGGATGGCCGGGCCGCATGGCGGCGGGCGGCGTCGGTCCCTTGCCTTCCAGCTTGCGCCGGCCGTACCCGCCGGTGCCGGGCCGCGGCTTGCCGGACTTGGTGCGGCCCGCCCCGGCGGCACTGCTGCGCCGGCCCCGCGAGCCGTCGGTGCCGCTCATCGCTTGAGCTCCCAGCGCGGCCCCTGCGGAGTGTCCTCCACGATCACGCCGATCTTGTCCAGGCCGTCCCTGATCGCGTCGGCGGTCGCGTAGTCGCGGCGGGCCCGCGCCGCGTCCCGCTGGTCCAGGGTCAGCTTGACCAGGTCGTTGACCACCTGCCGCAGCCGGTCGCCGGACCCGGCACCCGGGCCGAGAGCCACGCCCCCGGAACCGGACCAGTGCGGGGCGAGCGGATCAAGCCCAAGCACGCCCAGCATGGCCCGGAGCCGGCGCAGGCTGGCCCGGACGCCATCGTTGTCCGAGGCGGCCAGCGCCTGGTTGCCGTCCCGGACGCAGGCGTGCACGGCGGCCAGGGCGGCCGGGACGGCCAGGTCGTCATCCATGGCCGAACGGAACGAGGTGGGCAGCTCGGCCTCCTCCTCGGCGGCCAGGTCGTCCAGGCCGCCCGCCACCTCAGCAGCGCGCAGCACGAAGCGCTCGATCCGCTGGTAGGCAGCGACCGCCTCCTCCAGCGCCTCCTCGGAGAACTCCAGCTGCGACCGGTAGTGGGCCTGGGCCAGGTAGTAGCGCAGCTCGGCGGGCCGGACCCGGGTCAGCACGTCGGTGACCAGCAGGGAGTTCCCCAGGGACTTGCTCATCTTCTCTCCGGCCATCCCCACCAGGCCGTTGTGCAGCCAGTACTGGGCGAAGCCGTCGCCGGCCGCGCGGGACTGCGCGATCTCGTTCTCGTGATGCGGGAAGATCAGGTCCATCCCGCCGCCGTGAATGTCGAAGACCGGGCCGAGGTACTTGGTCGACATGGCCGAGCACTCCAGGTGCCAGCCGGGGCGGCCGGGCCCCCACGGGGTCTCCCAGTACGGTTCCCCCGGCTTGGCCGCCTTCCACAGCGCGAAGTCGCGCGGGTCGCGCTTGGCCGCCGCGTCTTCGGAGTCCTCGGCCGGGCGCATCTGGTCCAGCCGCTGGCCGGACAGAGCACCGTACTCGCGGTAGGAGTGCACGTCGAAGTACACGTCCCCGCCCGCCGGGTACGCGTGATCGCCCTCGATCAGCCGGCGCATCAGCACGATCATCTCCGGGATGTGCCCGGTTGCGCGCGGCTCGATGTCCGGCGGACGGCAGCCGACCGCGTCGTAAGCCCAGGTGAACGCGCGCTGGTTGCGCTCGGCGATGATCCAGGGGGCGACGCCCTCGGCCTGGGCCGTACGCAGGATCTTGTCCTCGATGTCGGTGACGTTCCGGCAGTAGGTCACCGAGTACCCGCTGACCTCGAGCCACCGGATCAGGACATCGAAGCACACCGCCGACCGCAGGTGGCCGATGTGCGGCGGGGCCTGCACGGTAGCGCCGCACAGGTACAACGACACCTCGCCCGGCTTGATCGGCGTAAACTCGCGCACCGAGCGCGATGCAGTGTCGTGAAATTGCAAGGTCACGGTGTAAAGGCTAAGGGATACCGTCAGTGCCCGGACGCGGTCGGCACAAGCAGCGCGGTGGCGATCGCGGCGATGCCCTCGCCGCGGCCGGTCAGGCCGAGGCCGTCGGTGGTGGTGGCGGACAGGCTGACCGGGGCGCCGGACAGGGCCTCGGCCATGACCTTCTCGGCCTCGGCGCGGCGCGGCGCGATCTTAGGGCGGTTCCCGATGACCTGCACCGCGACGTTGCCGACGGCAAATCCAGCGTCGCTGACCAGCCGGAACGTCTCCCGCAACAGCGCCGTGCCGGGCGCGCCCGCCCACTGCGGCGCGGACGTGCCGAAGTTCTGGCCTAGATCGCCGAGCCCGGCCGCGGACAGCAGCGCGTCGCACACGGCGTGCGCGGCCACGTCACCATCGGAATGGCCCGCCAGGCCCGGCTCCCCCGGCCAGAGCAATCCGGCCAGGTGCAGCTCGCGCGAGGCGCTCAGCGGATGCACGTCGACGCCCACGCCGACGCGAGGGATGTCTCGGCTCGGGGGGACGACCCCCCCAGAGCCGGAGTCAGTGGGCACCGGTCCTTGCTGGCCCTGACGCTAAGTTGGCCAGAACCTCGTCGAGGAGCGCCTCGGCCTTGTCCTCGTTGGTCTTCTCGGCCAGCGCGAGCTCGCTGACCAGGATCTGCCGCGCCTTGGCCAGCATGCGCTTCTCGCCCGCGGACAGGCCCCGCTCACGGTCCCGGCGCCACAGGTCCCTGACCACCTCGGCCACCTTGTTCACGTCGCCGGAGGCAAGCTTCTCCAGGTTGGCCTTGTACCGCCTGGACCAGTTGGTCGGCTCCTCGGTGTGCGGCGCGCGGAGCACTTCAAAGACCCGCTCGAGCCCATCGGCCCCTACGACGTCCCGAACGCCTACCAGCTCGGCATTGTCCGCGGGGACACGCACGGTCAGGTCACCCTTGTCGACCTTGAGGACCAGATAGGTCTTATCCTCGCCCTTGATGGTGCGAGTCTCGACCGCTTCGATGCGAGCAGCCCCGTGATGGGGGTAGACGACGGTATCGCCGACGTTGAAAGACATGTGGCAAGTACCCCTTCCGCTGAAGGCCAGCTTACCACGCCGGGCGGTGTCGATAAACCGCCGCCGACGGTGAATATGCAGGTCAGTACGCCAATCACTAGCCCGCGGCCACGCCGTTCAGCGGGCCGCGCCCAACCCGGCACCGCCACTGGAACATTCGTCGCTTCGAAACAAGTCTACCTGAGGCATCTGGGAGGGCCCGTCGCCTGCCGTAGGTTCGCGGGGTGATACTTGATGGCAAGGGTCCGATTCGCGCCGGAGGTGACGGGTGAATCCTGGCGGCGGGTCAGGGCGGGACGAGCCTCCCCTCGACATCCAGATCCCGGATGACGCGCGTGAGCTCGACCGGGACGTGCTCGCCTACCGCCGGGAGCAGCGCGTCCAGCGGCGCCGCACCCGGCTGCATAAGCTGACCGCCCCGTTCGGCGGATCGGGCACCGTCATGCCGCTGCTGGCCAGCATCCTTGCGGTGTGCCTGGTCGCCGGGGCCATGCTGTCGGTGGCCACGTTCGGCCCGACGACGGCGCCCGCGACCCACCAAACGGCCACGGCCACCGCCAGCCACCCGTCCGCGCCGCGGTCCAGCCCGCCGAGCCACGCGACGTCCAGCCCGTCGCCGGGCGGACGGCCGAGCGCCACCCCGTCCGGCCACAGCGCGGCGCCCAGCCCATCCGGCGCCCGTCCCGCCGGCTCAGCGAGTTCCCCGGCCCGGTCCAGCTCGCCGTCCCCGGCCGGGGCTTCGCACACCACCCAGATCGGGACGCCCTAGCCGTCCCCCGCCCGGGCTTCGCACACCATCCGGGCCGGGACTCCTTAGCTGGCCCCTACCCCGTGTAGTAGGCCCGCGGCGTGCCCGCTACGCTTTCTTCCGATCCATGGGAGTGAACCGAGGGAGGGCGCCACGTGACGCGCTGGACCCGCTGCCTGCTGGCAGGCGCGATAGCGATCCTCGTCCCGGTGCTGGCCGGCTGCGAGGCTGGGCTCAACGCGCCCACGCTGGAGTATCACCCGGCCAGCTTCGGGGTGAGCACCACCGTCGACGGCATCGCCATCGACAACGCGTTCGTGCTCGGGCCCGCGCTGGGGGAGACGCTGCCGGCCGGCGGGCAGGCCGGCGCCTTCATGGCGCTGTCGACCCAGGACAGCGGCGACCGGCTCCTGTCGGTCTCGGCGCCGGGGACGGCCAGCTCGGTGACGCTGGTCAATGGGCCGGTCACGCTCACCCCGGGGGCACTGGTGGACCTGGACGGGGCCACCCCGGAGATCGTGCTGAACGGCCTGACCACCCCGCTGAACGGCGGGGAGACCGTGCAGCTGGTGCTCGCCTTCGCCAACGCCGGCGCGGTGTCGCTCAGCGTCCCGGTCGAGCCGAACGCGTACGAGTACGCGACCTTCTCACCGCCGGTGCCCTCGCCGTCGCCGTCGCCGTCAGCCTCGCTGAGCGCGGCCGACAAGAACAAGGCCAAGGCGAGCGCCACGGCTACGCCGGCGGTGTCCGGCACCGCGTCGGCCACCCCGGCGCCCAGCGCATCGACTACCCCGTAGCAGGGTGGGGTGCGGGCAGCACGGACCGTTCGGCACAAAATCCTTTTCCATACCGAACGGACGCTGGTTCTTGCCCGCTCAGGCTGCTGATTCGAACTTGTAGCCCAGGCCGCGCACGGTGACGATGTGCTGCGGGTGCGCGGGATCGGCCTCGATCTTGGCGCGCAGGCGCTTGATGTGCACGTCGAGGGTCTTGGTGTCCCCCACGTAGTCGGCGCCCCAGACCCGGTCGATGAGCTGCATCCGGGTCAGCACCCGGTCGGCGTTGCGCAGCAGCACCTGGAGCAGCTCGAACTCCTTCAGCGGCAGCTGCACCGTGCCGCCGCGGACGGAGACCACGTGCCGGTCCACGTCCATCCGGACCGGCCCGGACTCCAGGGCGGACTCGGCCACGTCCTCCGGCTCACCGCGGCGCCGGAGCACCGCGCGCATCCGCGCGACGAGCTCGCGGGAGGAGAACGGCTTGGTCACGTAGTCGTCGGCGCCGAGCTCCAGCCCGACCACCTTGTCGATCTCGCTGTCCTTGGCGGTCAGCATGATCACCGGCACGTTCGACTTCTCCCGCAGCGACCGGCACACCTCGCTGCCCGGCAGGCCGGGCAGCATCAGGTCCAGCAGGACCAGGTCGGCACCCGTCCGGTCGAAGGTGTCGAGCGCGTCAGGCCCGGTCGAGCAGACCGCCACCTCGAAGCCCTCCTTGCGCAGGAGGTAGGAGATGGCGTCGCTGAACGAATCCTCGTCCTCAACTACCAGCACACGTGTCACTTGAGTCCCTCCTGGGGCTCGTGGGCAGCATTCCGGAGCGGCATGAACAGGGTGAACGTCGACCCGGTTCCCTCGACGCTGCGCACCGTCACCCGGCCGGCGTGCGCGAGCATCACGTGCTTGACGATGGCCAGGCCGAGGCCGGTGCCGCCGGTCGCGCGGGACCGGGCCGGGTCGACGCGGTAGAAGCGCTCGAAGATCCGCTCCAGATCGCGCTCGGGGATACCGATGCCCTGATCGGCCACGCTGAGCTCGGCGTGGCCGTCGGACCGATTGAGGCTGACGACCACGCGGGTCCGCTCCGGGCTGTACGCGACGGCGTTCTCCAGCAGGTTGCGCAGCGCGGTGACCAGCAGGTCCTCATCACCCAGCACGGACATGCCGTGGGTGCCGGCCGAGTGCAGCCTGATGCCCCGGGCGTTCGCCTTCATCCGGCAGCGGTCCAGGGCCTCGGCGACCACCATGTCCAGCTCGACCGGGCGCGGGTCGGGGACCGGCTCGACGGCCTGGACCCGGGACAGCGTGATGAGGTCCTGGACCAGGTTGGTCAGCCGCTGCGCCTCCTGCCGCATCTTGCCCGCGAACCGGCGCACCGCCTCGGCGTCGTCGGCCGCGTCCTCGATCGTCTCGGCCAGCAGGGCCAGCGCGCCCACCGGGGTCTTGAGCTCGTGGCTGGTGTTGGCGACGAAGTCCCGCTTGACCTCGTCCACCCGGCGGCTCTCGGTCTGGTCTTCGGCCAGCACCAGGACCAGGCCGCCGCCGCCGACCGCCGCGCCGAGCGGCGCCACCCGGACCGCGAAGCTCGTCGTGCGCCCGCCGAACCTGGGCACCTGGACCTCGAACTCGCCCTCCCTGATCTCGCCGTCCCGGCGGACCTGGCGGGCCAGCGCAGCCAGCTCGGTGACCACGAGCCGGTCCCCCGTGACCAGCCCGAACGCGCGGGCCGCGGCGCTCGCCCGCAGCACCCGGTCGTCGCTGTCCAGGACCACCGCGGAGGAGGAGAGCACGGACAGGACCGACGCGATACCGGCCGGTAGCCGTCCTGGCCGGGGCCGATGGGAGGCACGAAGGGCCGGGCTGCGCGCCTGGCGCGCGGTACCGGTCCTGGTCGCCCTTATCGCCATGCGATCTGTTCTGTTCGCGCAGGCCAGGGACGTGGGCGAGGAAGGCTCACGGCTTCAATGCTATCCGGCAGACTCTAGCGAAAGACAGCGGGCCGCCCGTTCGCAGGCGATATTCGAGCATTGTTCATTTAGCGGCCAACGTCAGGCAATGCCCTTTTTACTGCGAGTTGCCGCGCTAGCGGCCCTGGTTCTTGACCGCCTCGGCCGCCTCGGCGGCGGCCTCCGGGTCCAGGTAGCGACCGCCGGGCACGGTCGGCCGGAAGGCGTCGTCGAGCTCGTAGACCAGCGGGATGCCGGTCGGGATGTTCAGCTCCGCGATCGCGGCGTCGCTGATCCCGTCCAGGTGCTTGACCAGGGCGCGCAGCGAATTGCCGTGCGCGACGATCAGGACCGTCCCGTCCTGCCCGGGCCGGCCGAGGTCGGGCACCACCGCGTCGTACCAGTACGGCAGGAACCGGGCCAGCACGTCCTTCAGGCACTCGGTCCGCGGCCTGGCCTCGGGAGGCAGGGCCGCGTACCGCGGGTCGCCCGCCGACGACAAGGGATCGTCGTCGGCGATGGGCGGCGGCGGCACGTCGAAGGAGCGGCGCCACAGCATGAACTGCTCGTCACCGAACTCCCGCCTGGTGGCCGCCTTGTCCTTGCCCTGCAGCGCGCCGTAGTGCCGCTCGTTCAGCCGCCAGGACCGGTGTACCGGCAGCCAGAGCAGGTCGGCCTCCTGCAACGCGACGTGCGCGGTCTGGATGGCCCGGGTCAGTACCGAGGTGTGCACGACCTCCGGCCGCAGACCGGATTCGGCCAGCAGCCGCCCCGCGGCCGTCGCCTCCTGAACGCCGACCTCGGACAGGCCCACGTCCACCCAGCCGGTGAACAGCCCCTTGGAGTTCCACTCACTCTCGCCGTGCCGCAGCAGCACAAGGGTCTTCATGCCGCTAAGCCTATCGGGGGAACAGGGCGTGGCCTTACGGGGTTGGTTAGAGCGTGCAGCGAAGGAGCCCCCGGCGTATCGCCACCATCAGCTTGCACACCTCCCCGCTGGACCAGCCGGGCACCGGCGACGCCGGCGGCCTCAACGTCTACGTGGTCGAGGTGTCCAAGCGCCTGGCTGAGCGCGGCGTGGAGGTCGAGATCTTCACCCGCGCGGTCTGTCCGGACACGCCGCCGACGGTGGAGCTGGCGCCCGGCGTGCTGGTCCGCAACGTGGTGGCCGGGCCGTTCGAGGAACTCGACAAGGCCGCCCTGGCCGGGCAGATCTGCGAGTTCACCTTCGGGGTGCTGCGCACCGAGGCTGACTTCGCGCCCGGCCGGTACGACCTGCTGCACGCGCACTACTGGCTGTCTGGCCAGGTCGGCGCCGTGGCGGCGGAGCGCTGGGGGGTGCCCCTGGTGCAGTCCATGCACACGCTGGGCAAGGTCAAGAACCTGGCCCTGGCCGACGGCGACTACGCCGAGCCGGCCGCGCGGATCCGCGGCGAAGGCGAGGTGATCGCGGCCGCCGACCGGCTGGTGGCCAACACCGCCGAGGAAGCCCGCCAGCTGATCGAGCTGTACGGCGCCGACCCGTGGCGGGTCGAGACGGTCAACCCGGGCGTGGACCTGTCCGTATTCCGCCCGGCCCGGCAGCCCGCTTTGGCCCGCCGCAGGCTCGGGCTGCCGCCGGACGCGGTCGTGCTGGCCTTCGTCGGCCGGATCCAGCCGCTGAAGGGACCGGATGTCGTCCTGCGCGCGGCGGCCGAGCTGCTGACGGCCTGCCCCGCGCTGGCGGGCCGGCTGGTGGTGGCCATCGTGGGCGGCCCGAGCGGATCCGAGGTCGGCGCCCCGGGCCGGCTGGCGGGCATGGCTGCGCACCTGGGCATCTCGGACAGCGTGCGGCTGGAGCCGCCGTGCCCGCAGGCCGAGCTGGCCGACTGGTACCGCGCCGCGGACCTGGTTCTGGTGCCGTCGCACTCCGAGTCGTTCGGGCTGGTGGCGCTCGAGGCTCAGGCGTGCGGGACGCCGGTGGTGGCGGCGTCGGTCGGCGGGCTGCGCACCGCGGTCCGCGACGGCTACTCCGGCGTCCTGGTGGACGGGCACGATCCCGTGGTGTGGGCGCAGGTGCTGGCCGGGCTGCTGGGCTCGCCGGGCCGGCTCGAGTCACTGTCGCGGGGCGCGCGCAAGCACGCATCCGGGTTCGGCTGGCCGACGACGGCCGACCGGCTGACCGACGTGTACACCGGCGCCATGAACTCGATCCGGTACGATGCCCCCCTGAGCGAGAGGGAGGTGAAGCCGTGCTTCCTGCCTGCCTGACGGCGGCGCATGCCTGACACGCCGGGTACTGACACGCCGGGTGCTGACACGCCCGGTGCTGATCCGCTGCGTGCTGGCCCGATGCCTCCGGCCGAGGCGATCGAGGCCGCGCTGGCCGAGCTGGAACTGACCTACGACAACCCCCGGCCCGGGGCCTACCTGGTCCAGCTGGAGGGCACGCACAAGCTGGCCACGATGGCCTGGCTCATCGTCGGTGAGCACAGCTTGTCGGTAGACGCGTTCTTCTGCCGGCAGCCCGACGAGAACCACGCGGCCTTCTACCGCTGGATGCTGGAATTGAACCGCAGCATGTACGGGGTCCACTTCAGCCTCGACGCGGTCGGCGACGTGTACCTGACCGGCCGCATGCCGCTGAGCGGGACCGGCCCGGCGGAGATCGACCGGCTGCTCGGCAGCGTCCTGTCCTACGCCGACGACAACTTCGACACCGCCCTGGAGCTGGGCTTCGCCTCCTCCATCCGGCGGGAATGGGCCTGGCGCGTCAAGCGCGGCGAAAGCCTGGCCAACCTGCGCGCCTTCGCCCGGTTCGCCGACCCCGACCGCTGAGCCCGGCCGGCCTTTCAGCGGGCTACGTCATTGGATCGCCCGCATAACGGGTAGATTGCTGAGCGTGAACCGGTTGGGTGATCTTGAACGCGCCATCATGGAAGTGCTCTGGGAGAGCAACGCTCCGCTCACCGTGAGAGAGGTCAGTGCTAGGCTGACCGAACGTGACCTAGCTCACACCACCGTGATGACGGTGCTCGACAGGCTCGCCAAGAAAGGTTTCGCCAAGCGGCAGCGCGATGGGAGGGCCTGGCGCTATTGTCCTGCCGCGACACGAGAAACCTATGTGACTGAGCTCATGCTGACCGCACTGGATCAAACCGGCGACCGCACGGCCGCCCTGACCCGGTTCGCCCAGTCGGTTTCCGGCGTCGAGGCCGAGGTCCTGCGCGATGCGCTGGACGTAATCGAAGGTGGCGGCGAAGGAGATGAAGGCACTGGCTGACGCGGCGCTTCTGGCCGCAGTCGCCCTGGGCAGCGTGCTGGGGGCGTCGGCCCTGGTGCAAGCCAGCTGGCCGCGCCGCTCGCCGGCCGCGGCCATCGTGCTGTGGCAGGCGCTCGGCCTGGTCGCGGGCCTGGCCGCCGTCGGCACGCTGGTCAGCCTGAGCCTGCCCGGGGAGAACATCGGCGTGGCCCGCTCCATCATGCATCTGGGCACGGTCTTCCCCGACACTGCGCTGCGGTCCCCGGCGGCCTTCGGCGTCGTCGGCGTCCGGCCGGCCATGCTGCTGGTCCTGCGGCTCGCCTGCCTGGCCGCGGGCCTGGCCCTGCTCGCCTCGCTGTGCTGGGTCCTCATCGCCGCGTCCGTGGCGGCCCTGCAGGCCAGGCGCAGGCAGCGGGTCCTGCTGTCGCTGCTGGCCCACGGCGACCCGAAGGTGCCCGGCGCCCTGGTCGTCGACTATCCCACCGCGGCGGCCTATTGCCTGCCCGGGCTGCGCTCCCAGATCGTCCTGTCCGTCGGCACCCTGGAGCTGCTCGGCCGGGGCGAGCTGGCCGCGGTGCTGGCGCACGAGCGAGCCCACCTACGGGAACGGCATGACCTCGTGGTGCTGCCGTTCACCGCGTTGCGGCGGGCCTTCCCGCGGTCGGCGACCTGCGTGTCCGCGCACAGCGCGGTGGCCCTGCTGGTCGAGATGCTCGCCGATGACCGGGCCCGGCGGGGGCGGCCGAGCCGGGAACTGGTGACGGCCCTGGTCCGGTTCGGCACGGCGGGCACCTGCCCCGCGCCGGCCGGCGCGCTGGCCGCCGGCGAGGGCGACATGGCCGCCCGGGTCTCACGCCTGCTGCACCCCGTGCGGCCGCTGCCCGCCACCGCGAGCGTGGCCATCTGCCTGGCCGCGGGCCTGCTGGTAGCGGCGACGCTCGCGCTGCTCGTCGTGTAAGCGACTACCAGGGGCCGTACGGGCCCGACGAGGTGCCGCTGTTGCTGTTGTGGAACTCCTTCACCTTGGGCCGCACGTCGGCCAGGTAGACCGCGGCCGCGACGAACGCCGCCACGGGCAGGATGGACGTCGGTCCCACCCCGTAGGCCGCCCCGGCCAGCCCGACGACAGCGGCCACGCCGAGAATGATCAGCCACAGCTGTTTCGTCTTCTTGCCGGTGGCCACGAAGGCCTGCGCGGGCCGCCTGATGGCGTCGATGAAGGCCCAGGCCTCGACGACAAACGCGGCGAGACCGAGAGCCAGGAAAAAGTCCCTGAGCGGGGTATAGGCACCAGACACGGAATCACGTTACCCTTCCGGCGGTGCCGTCGAGCCGGGCACGTCGTCCCCGCGCCCGGAAAGATCGCTGTCGTCGGCGAAACCACCGACCGGGCCGGATGAGCCGCTGTGCTGCGGGTGATCGACCCTGTCGGAGTCCTGTGCCGCGTAGGAGTCCTGCGCTGTGTCCGAGTCCTGCGCTGTGTCCGAGTCCTGCGCTGTGTCGGAGTCCTGCGCTGCGACGGCCCACGCGTCGCGCGAGGGCCGGGCGGCGGCTCGGGCTTCAGCCGCGGCTTGCGCTTCAGCTTCGGCCGCGGCCTGGGCTTCGGCCGCGGCTTGCGCCACAGCTGCGGCTTCGGCTTCGGCTTCGGGATCTGGCGCTAGGCCAGCGGCTGCGGCCGCCGAGTTTTCCTTGCGGAACGACTCGTAGATCTCCATCAGGACCTGCTTCTGCCGCTCCGACAGGTCCGGGTCGGTCAGCAGCGCCGAACGGACCCCCGAGTCAGAGGGGCGGTCCTCCAGGATGCCGGCCTGCACGTAGAGCGCTTCGGCGGAAATACGCAAACCCTTAGCGAGCTGCTGAAGGATGTCGGCGCTCGGCTTGCGCAGACCACGCTCGATCTGGCTCAGGTAGGGGTTGGACACCCCGGCGGCCTGCGCCAGCTGGCGCATGGAGATCCTGGCCTGCTCGCGCTGCTCCCTGATGTAGTCACCGATCGACTTCACTTTCTCGTTACGCATGACTTCATCATGACACAAAAATGCTTGCAACTGCAAGCGGCCAGCAAGCGGCCGCGCGGCGACGGCCGGGCCGCCCGCCGCCCCGGCTCAGGCTCGGCTCAGGCTCAGGCTCAGGCCGGGTGATCCGGGATGGCGAGGAAGGCCCGAGCGTCGGCCGGGCTCATCGGCGGCCGCTGCGCGTACCTGGCCAGCTCGGCGGCCCGTGCCACCAGCTCCGCGTTGCGGGCCACGGGGCGGCCCCGGGCGAACGTCAGGGTGTCCTCCATCCCGACCCGGAGGTGGCCGCCCGCCGCGAGCGCCCCGAGCAGGACCGGCAGTGTGGCGCGGCCGATCCCGGTCGCCGACCAGGTCGCGCCCGGCGGCAGGGCGGCCACCGCCGTGGCCAGCGTGGCTACATCTCCCGGCATGCCGCCCGGCACGCCCATGACCAGATCGCAGTGCACATGGCCGCCGGCCGGCGGCCCGAACTGGGCCAGCAGCCGGTGCAGGGTCGCCACGTGCCCGAGGTCGAACAGCTCGAACTCCGGGACCACCTGGCGCTCCTGGGTCAGCTGGTACAGGTCCTTGATGAACGGCCACGGATTGGCGAATACCTCATCGCCGAAGTTGACCGTCCCGCAGGTCAGTGAGCAGGCGTCCGGGCCGACGTCCAGGACGGCCAGCCGGTCGGCGAAACTGTCCCAGGTCGCGCCGCCGGTGGAGAGCTGGACGATCAGGCCGGTGCCCTCCCGCAGCGCGGCTACGGTGTCGGCCAGCCGGCCGCGGTCCAGGGTGGGCTGGGCGGCGTCATCCCTGATGTGCACGTGGATGACCGCGGCGCCGGCGGCCTCGCATTCCTTGGCCGTGAGGACCAGCTCAGCCACGGTCACCGGGAGGGCTGGCACCGCCGCCTTGTCCGCCTCGGCGCCGGTCGGCGCGACCGTGATCAGCGTGCCCGAGGTCCCTGCTGCCATACCAGAGGAGACTACCCGCGGCTGGCCTGCCCCGCGGCGAGCGACAGGTGCTCACGCGCGAACGCCAAGGACTGCGCCAGGTCCGCGAGCCGGTCCTCCCGGGTCGGCGCCCGGTTGGTGTTCACCTCGACCACCACCATGCCCGGGTATCCGGTTGCGGTCAGCACACCGAGCAGTTCGGCACACGGCTGGATGCCCCGCCCGGGCACGAGGTGCTCGTCCGGGAACGGCCCAGACGGAGTCCCGGTGCCGTCGGCCAGGTGCACGTGAGCCAGGCGATCACCGAGCCTGGCCGCCATGGCCAGCGCGTCGGAGCCCGAAGCTGCGGTGTGCGAGAGGTCCAGCGTGACGTGCGGGACGTCGAGCGCGGTGGGATCCCAGTGCGGGGCATACGGCGCGACCTCGCTGCTGCCGACCCGGAGCGGGTACATGTTCTCCACCGCGAAGACCACATCGGTGTCGGCCGCCATGTCGGCCAGGCCATTCTCGAAGCCGCGGGCGTAGTCCTGCTGCCACCGGAACGGCGGGTGCACCACCACCACCCGGGCTCCGACCCGCTCGGCGAGTTCCTTGGCCCGGCGCAGCTTCTCCCACGGCTCGCGGCCCCAGACCCGCTGGGTGAGCAGCAAGCTCGGCGCGTGCACGGCCAGGATGGGAAGCTGGTGATAGTCGCTGAGCCGGGCCAGGGCGTCCGCGGTCTGGCTGACCGGATCGGTGTAGACCATGACCTCGATGCCGTCATATCCGAGGCGGGCCGCCATCTCGAACGCATCCGGCGTGCGTTCCGGGTAGACCGAGGAGGTTGACAGGGCGATCGGCGTACCCGATGCCCTTGCCGTGCCGCTCACCGCGTGCTCCCTCTGTAGGCTGTCCCGGCGTGCTGTGCGCCTTGGTCTCAGCTTACTGAGATTGTCGGTGGCGGCAGTTATCGTGCAGGCCATGGCGAAGTCATCGGCGGGGGCCGGCTATCGGTGCACGGAATGCGGCTGGCAGGCCACCAAGTGGGCCGGGCGGTGCGGCGAGTGCCAGGCGTGGGGCACGGTCGAGGAGGCCGGCGGCGCCCGGCTGGCCCGCGCGGGCATCCGGCCCGTGTCCCACGGGGCGGCCGCACCGGCCCGCACCCCGGCGGTGCCCATCGGCCAGGTGGATGCGACTGACGCGAGTGCCCGTCCCACCGGCCTGGACGAGCTGGACCGGGTCCTCGGCGGCGGGCTCGTGCCCGGCGCCGTCCTGCTGCTGGCGGGTGAGCCGGGGGTGGGCAAGTCCACCCTGCTGCTGGAGGCCGGAGCGCTGGTGGCTGAGGTCGGCCCGGTGCTCTACGTGACCGGCGAAGAGTCCGCGGCCCAGGTCCGGTCCCGCGCGGACCGGATCGGCGCGGTCAGCGAGCGGCTGTTCCTGGCCGCCGAGACCGACCTTGATGCCGTGCTCGGGCACATCGACCAGGTGCGGCCCCGGCTGCTCATCATCGACTCGGTGCAGACCATCGCCGCCGCCGACGTGGACGGGGTACCGGGCGGGGTGACCCAGGTCCGGGCCGTGGCGGGCGTCCTGACCGCGGTGGCCAAGGAACGGTCGCTCGCGACCATCCTGGTCGGCCACGTGACCAAGGACGGCTCGGTGGCCGGTCCGCGGGCCCTGGAGCACCTGGTCGACGTGGTCCTGCATTTCGACGGCGACCGGCATTCCCAGCTGCGTATGGTCCGGGCGGTCAAGAACAGGTACGGGCCGACGGACGAGGTGGGCTGCTTCGACCTCGGCGAGTACGGCCTGATCGGCCTGCCCGACCCGAGCGGGCTGTTCCTGTCCCAGCACCGTGAGCCGGTGCCGGGCACCTGCGTCACGGTCACGCTGGAAGGGCGCAGGCCGCTGCCCGCGGAGGTGCAGGCCCTGGTCGGAACCTCGGTGCTCGAGGTGCCCCGGCGCGCCACGTCCGGGCTGGACGCCGCCCGGGTGGGCATGGTGCTCGCGGTCCTGCAGCGCCGGGCCGGGCTCAAGCTCGGCAGGCAGGACGTGTATGCGGCGACCGTGGGCGGCGTCCGCCTGACCGAGCCCTCGGTGGACCTGGCCGTCGCCATCGCGCTGGCTAGTTCGGCGGCGAACCTGAGCGTGCCCCACGGTGTCGTGGCCATCGGCGAGGTCGGCCTGGCCGGCGAGGTGCGCCGGGTCGCGGGCCTGGCCCGGCGGCTGGCCGAAGCCGAGCGGATGGGCTTCCGGCGCGCGGTCGTCCCGGCGGGCTCGGCGGGGCTGGAAGGCGTCGGTGCCCAGGCCGTGCGCCCTCAGCCGGCCGGCGATCCCACGGCGGCCATCGAGGTCGTCCAGGTCACTGATATCCGCCAGGCACTATCCGCGGTGCTGGGTTTCCAGCTCTGAGGATCAGTGCACCAGCCGGAACGTGAGGGCCTCACTGGCCACAGCACCCGCCCTGACCTGCGCCGTGTAGGTGCCCACCCGGGCCGAGGAGGCCAGCGTGACGCAGCCGGGAAGGGTGATCGTGCGGTCCCAGGCAAAGGACTCCTGGACCGGGACGCCGCGGGTGAGCTTGTCCTGCTGGGTCTGGCCGCCGCGCGCGCAATCGGCTGAATCCCAGATGACACGGCCCGACGACATCACGACCAGATCCAGCTGCGCCGGGCTCACGTCGAACGTGCACATGCCAGGGGCGGTGGAGACAGCGTCGAGGTTGAACTTCGGGTCCTGGCCGCTGCGATAGCTGGACTGGCTGCCGAACAGGCTGAGCACGATCGCACCGGACGGGCAGCGGCCGCCCCGCCCGACAGCTTGTCCCCGAGGCGGCAGCCGACCCGGTACCGGACGATTTGTCGTTCGCGGCGGGCTTCTTAGCGGCCGGGCTGCTCGAGCCCGAAGCCGCGGCCGAGGGCAGGCCCGAGATTCCCGGGCTGGTCAGCCCCGGAACGTTCGCGTCGACGCTTGCCGAGGACGTGGCCGAAGGGCGCCGGGCCGCTGGGATAAGCCGCCGCCGACATCGAGCCCGAGTCCGGCGTGGTCCGCGGCGTCCCGGGAGGCTTCCCCCCGCCGCTGGAGAGGGCCCAGGCCACCAGGCCGAGCACGCCCAGGCCCGCGACCAAGGTGACGGCCCGGCGCCACCAGTAGGTCGCAGGCTCGTCCAGGTCATCATCGTCACGATAGGTGTTCCTATCCATACGGATAGTATGCAAGCCCTCCTACCGGCAGAGGCGCAGACCCGCCGGCCGCGCACCCTCCGGTTACCACGCCCGGACCAGTCCAGGCCGGCGCAGGTATGGGCAGGTATGGGCAGGTAATGGGCAGGCCGGTCCCGGCCGGCGCAGGCCCGTGCCACGATAGGAATCATCATGCCCACGCCTTACACGGAGCCGGTTCTGGCCTGGTTCTCGCGGCATGCACGCGACCTGCCGTGGCGCGCTCCCGGCAGCACCCCCTGGTCCGTGCTGGTCAGCGAGTTCATGCTGCAGCAGACGCCGGTCGCTCGGGTGGTGCCGGCCCATCAGAGCTGGCTGGCCCGGTGGCCGACGCCCGCCGCCCTCGCGGCCGAGCCGGCGGGCGAGGCGATCAGGCAGTGGGGACGGCTAGGGTACCCGCGGCGCGCGCTGAGGCTGCACGAGACGGCGACCATCGTGGCCACGCGGCACGGCGGCACGGTGCCGGCTGACATCGACGCCCTGCTCGCCCTGCCGGGGATCGGCAGCTACACCGCCGCGGCCGTGGCCAGCTTCGCCTTCGGCCAGCGGCATGCCGTGCTCGACACCAACGTCCGCCGCGTGCTGGCCCGGCTGGTGTGCGGCCAGCCCCGGCCGGGCAGCGCGCCGTCGCCGGCCGAGCGACGGCTGGCCGAATCGCTGCTGCCTGCCGAGCCCGCGGTCGCGGCGCGATGGTCCGTCGCGGTAATGGAACTGGGGGCGATAGTCTGCACCGCGGCCCATCCGCGCTGTGCCGCCTGCCCCGTGGCCGGGCACTGCGCCTGGCTGGCCGCCGGGCGCCCCGAGGAGCCCCAGGCCGCGGCCCGGCGCCGGGCCCAGCGTTACGAGGGCACGGACCGGCAATGCCGCGGACGGCTGCTCTCGCTGCTGCGTGACGCCGCCGTCCCCGCCACGGAGGCTGACTTCGAGTCCGTCTGGGCCGACCCGGTGCAGCTGGCCCGGGCCCTGGACGGCCTGATCACCGACGGCCTGGTCGATCCCCTCCCGGACGGCCGCTACGCGCTGCCGGGCACGGAGCTGACGGGTCTGGGCCGCCCCGGTCACGTCCCCGCGCCGCCCCATAGCTCACCCCAGGATCACCGGCACCATTTACCGGGTAGATCCAGGCTCGGTGGAAGATCCGGTGGACTGGGATGCACTTGGACTGCCACGTAGCCCGGATCTACCACGACAACGATGCAGCAGGGGCGGGTGAGGCTGCGGGGCGGGCCCGCAGGTCCCACAGCCTGACGCGGACAGCGCGAAGCCCGGGCCGTTAGGTGCACGGCCCGGGCTTCGCGGGGGTTGGTTAGCTGAGCGCCGAGGCGGTCCCGCCGTCCTGGGTGCTCGAGCCGCCCGCCGAGCTGCTCACCGCGCTGCCTGGGGTGGCAACCGGCTCGCCGGCGATCTCGGCCTCGGGGGCGTCCGGCACCACGTCGGGCTTCGGCACGCCGGTGAACGTGAAGGTGGCGGACTCGCCGCTGCCCTCGGTGTCGACGATGACGATCTGGCCCGGCCGCAGTTCGCCGAACAGGATCTTCTCCGACAGGCTGTCCTCGATCTCCCGCTGGATCGTACGACGCAGCGGCCGGGCGCCCAGCACCGGGTCGTAGCCTCGCAGGGCCAGCAGGTCCTTGGCCGCCGGGCGCAGCTCGATGGCCATGTCGCGGTCCTTGAGCCGGTCGTCCACCTTGGCGATCATCAGGTCGACGATGCTGTGGATCTCCTCCCGGAGGAGCTGGTGGAAGACGATGATGTCGTCTACGCGGTTCAGGAACTCCGGCCGGAAGTGCTGCTTCAGCTCCTCACCCACCTTTGACTTCATCCGGTCGTAGGAACCCGTCGACTCACCCTGCCGGGCAAAGCCCACGGTCACGCCCTTGGAGATGTCGCGGGTGCCCAGGTTGGTGGTCATGATGATCACGGTGTTCTTGAAGTCGACCGACCGGCCCTGTGCGTCGGTCAGGCGGCCGTCTTCCAGAATCTGCAGCAGCGAGTTGAAGATGTCCGGGTGCGCCTTCTCGATCTCGTCGAACAGCACGACGGAGAACGGGCGACGGCGGACCTTCTCGGTGAGCTGACCGCCTTCCTCGTACCCGACATAGCCCGGGGGAGAACCGAACAGCCGGGAGACGGTGTGCTTCTCCATGTACTCGCTCATGTCGAGCTGGATAAGCGAGTCCTCGTCGCCGAACAGGAACTCGGCGAGCGTCTTGGACAGCTCCGTCTTACCGACGCCGGACGGGCCCGCGAAGATGAACGAGCCACCGGGGCGCTTGGGGTCCTTCAGGCCGGCCCGGGTGCGCCTGATCGCCTGGGACAGGGCCCTGATCGCGTCGTTCTGGCCGATGACCCGGCGGTGCAGCTCGTCCTCCATGCGGAGCAGGCGCTGCGATTCCTCCTCGGTGAGCTTGAACACCGGAATGCCGGTCGCGGTGGCGAGCACCTCGGCGATGAGCTCCTCGTTCACCTCGGCGACGACATCCATGTCGCCGGCCTTCCATTCCTTCTCCCGGGAGGCCTTCTTGGCCAGCAGCTGCTTCTCGGTGTCCCGCAGCGCCGCGGCCTTCTCGAAGTCCTGGGAGTCGATGGCCGATTCCTTCTCCCGGCGCACCTGAGCGATCTTCTCGTCGTACTCGCGCAGGTCCGGCGGCGCGGTCATGCGCCGGATCCGCATCCGGGAGCCGGCCTCGTCGATCAGGTCGATGGCCTTGTCCGGCAGGAAGCGGTCGCTGATGTAGCGGTCGGCCAGCTGGGCCGCCGCCACCAGCGCGCTGTCGGTGATGGACACGCGGTGGTGCGCCTCGTACCGGTCCCGCAGCCCCTTCAGGATCTCGATGGTGTGCGAGATCGTCGGCTCGGCCACCTGGATGGGCTGGAAGCGGCGCTCCAGCGCGGCGTCCTTCTCCAGGTACTTGCGGTACTCATCCAGCGTGGTCGCGCCGATGGTCTGCAGCTCGCCGCGGGCCAGCATGGGCTTGAGGATCGACGCGGCGTCGATCGCGCCCTCAGCCGCGCCCGCGCCCACCAGGGTGTGGATCTCGTCGATGAACAAGATGATGTCGCCGCGGGTGCGGATCTCCTTGAGCACCTTCTTGAGCCGCTCTTCGAAGTCACCGCGGTACCGCGACCCGGCCACCAGGGCACCGAGGTCGAGCGTGTAGAGCTGCTTGTCCTTGATGGTCTCGGGCACCTCGCCCTTGACGATCTTCTGCGCGAGGCCCTCGACGACGGCCGTCTTGCCGACGCCGGGCGCGCCCACCAGCACCGGGTTGTTCTTGGTCCGGCGGGACAGGACCTGCATGACGCGCTCGATTTCCTTCTCCCGGCCGATCACCGGGTCGAGCTTGCCCTCGCGTGCGCCCTGGGTCAGGTTCCGGCCGAACTGGTCGAGGACCAGCGACGTGGACGGCGCGGATTCCGCGGCCGTGCCGGTCGCGGTGGGCTCCTTGCCCTGGTACCCGTGCAGCAGCTGGATGACCTGCTGGCGCACCCGGTTCAGGTCGGCGCCCAGCTTCACCAGCACCTGCGCGGCTACGCCGTCGCCCTCGCGGATCAGGCCGAGCAGGATGTGCTCGGTACCGATGTAGTTGTGGCCGAGTTGCAGCGCCTCGCGCAGTGAAAGCTCGAGTACCTTCTTGGCCCGGGGGGTGAATGGGATGTGGCCTGATGGCGCCTGCTGGCCCTGGCCGATGATCTCCTCGACCTGTTGCCGGACGGCGTCCAGGCTGATGCCCAGCGACTCAAGTGCCTTGGCGGCTACACCTTCGCCCTCATGGATGAGGCCGAGCAGGATGTGCTCGGTGCCGATGTAGTTGTGATTGAGCATCCTGGCTTCTTCTTGCGCCAGGACGACAACCCGCCGCGCTCGGTCGGTAAACCTCTCGAACATACGTCGCTCTCCTCACAGCACGGGGGCCGATCCAGGTCGGGTCGGGTCGGGTCGGGCCCTCCCTTGCCTACTTCGCATAGTAGCCGCGTGCCCACGGTCGCACTTATCACCAGTATCTGCCATGCGTACCAAGACATTCCCTGGACACGGCCCTTCACCCCATCAAACCCCTCGGATGACGCTCGTGTTCCCTGGATGACGGCGGATACGCCGCAAGCGAACGCCCTCATGCCGGGAGTGTCACCCGCCCGTACCGGCCCGGGCGGGCCCGGGCCGGTACGTAAACGCACCGCTGGCCCGCGGCGGGAGAAGCCGCCTGGCGAGTCAGCGGTGCGATGTAACGAGGGCCGATCGCGGCCGGGCCTCGGGCCCGCGGCGGTCGTCGGTAGGCCAGAGCCAAGGAGCCGCCTGCCGCCGGGTGGAGAGCTAGCCGGGTGAAGAGCTAAGGGCAAAGCCAGAGAACTCGCGAACTCCGCTGCCCCGCGTGCTAGTGCGCGGCCTCGTACTCCGCGACGATGTTGGCCGGAATGCGGCCGCGCTCATTAACCTTGTATCCCCGCTGCTTCGCCCACGCCCGGATTTGCGCGCTGCGCTCGCGTCCAGGGCCAGTGCGCGCCCTGCGGCGCCTAGCCGGGGCGCTCGCTTTGCGCGCGTGCTCCAAGTAGTTGGCGAACTCTTTGCGGAGCTTGCCTGCGTTGCCGGAACTGAGATCGATCTCATACGAGGCGCCATCGAGGCCAAACGCCACGGTCTCTGTCGCCTCGCTCCCGTCGAGATCGTCGACGAGAAGCACTTGCACCTTCTGTGCCATCGAAGCGGCCCTTCTGACGGAGCAACCTATTTTCAGTTGTTTAACATATACCAAATCTGTTGTAGTGACAATTCCACGCCGCGCGATTCGCCGATTATCCGTGCCCGGCCATGGCCGCAACTGGAGCGCTAGTAACTCTCCGTAATCAAATACCGGTGCATCGTTAGCACTACCTCCCGGAGAAGATCCGGCCGAACCGGCAGTTCGGCACCGGCGGCCGGTTCGGCATAAAACCGCCGTTCCGGGAATATCAAGACCGCGGTCCGCGCGATCGGCGGCGGGAGGCACGCGTTCGGTCGCGCTTCGGGCCCATCTGCCGGCGCAGGAAGACCACCACACCGATGATGAACGCGGCACACATTACCAGCGGCGGAGTCAGCGCCGCGAGGTCCTGCCACATAGCACAGTCCTCCCTGTAACCCACTGCGGACGATGCTCCCGCTGGGCTTGTATCGTCTCGCCCGCAACGCCGATGCTCAATTTCACCGGTCCCTTAGAGCCGCAACAGCATGCGGGTGTTGCCGAGTGTGTTGGGTTTTACCCGCTCCAGGTCGAGAAACTCCGCCACGCCCTCGTCATAGGAACGCAAAAGCTCGGAGTACACCTCTGCGGCCACCGGAGTGCCGCTGATGGTCCGGAATCCGTGACGCGCGAAGAAGCTGACGGCAAACGTCAAGCAGAACACCCGGTCAACTCCTAGCACGCGGGCCCGGGCCAGCAACTCGCCGACGATCCCGTGACCGATACCCAGCCCCTGGCAGGCCGGTGCAACGGCGACCGTCCTGATCTCGGCGAGATCCTCCCACATCACGTGCAATGCGCCACAGCCCGCGAGCGAGGAGTCACCATCCAGTTCCGCCACGCAGAACTCCTGGATGTCTTCATAGAGCGTCACCGTGGCCTTACTCAGCAAACGCCCGGACTCAACATTCGAGTCGATCAGCTTGCCGATCATGGGCACGTCGCGGGTGCGCGCGGGCCTGATCGTGTATCCCATAGCGCCGTCCACGATAGTCGCTGGACCGCGGGCCGGGGACGGCGGCCGAGCGGCCCGGGGAGCAACTTCCGCAAGCCGGTTGGCAACCGCCCGGCATTCCAATATCGTGCATCGCTGTGCGCAGACGAAGCAGAGCGGCAGGCTTGGCCGCCGTCGCTGCGGCCCTGGTCCTGGTTCCCGCGGCCGGGAGCGTGGCGCTGACCAGTGCGCCGCAGCCCACCCTGAGCGCCCTGGTCGCCCAGGCCAAGCAGCTCGAATTCCAGATCAACGCCCTGAGCGAACAGTACGACGGCCTGCGCATCCAGCTCAGCCGGGCGCAGGCGGACGCGCAGATCGCCGGGCGGGCCGCCGCCCGGGACGGGGCGGCGCTGGCCAGCAGCCAGCAGGCGGTGGCCCGGCTGGCGGCCGAGAACTACATGACCGCCGGGCTGGACCCCGCCCTGCAGGCGCTCACCGTGGGCGACCCGGGGCAGTTCCTCGGCCAGGCGTCGATGATGACCGAGCTCGATCAGTCCGGGGGCGACCTGGTCAGCGCGCTGGCCGGTCGGGAGAGCCAGGACCACCGGGACCAGCAGGCGGCCGACCAGCAGGTCGCGATGGTAACGGCACTGCAAGCCCAGATGAACACCAAGAAAGTGGCCATCGACGCAGAGATCGACCAAGTCAACAGCGCGGTCATGAAGCAGGCCATGGCGATTTTCACGCAAACCGGGCAGTATCCGGATATCACCATTCCGACCGCTAATACGGTCGGGGCCCAGGCTTTGCAGGCGGCACTGTCCCGCCGGGGCGACCCTTACGTCTGGGGCGCGGCGGGCCCGAGCGCATTCGACTGCTCGGGGCTGGTCGTATGGGCCTTCGCTCAGGAAGGAATCGCGCTCCCGCATTACACCGGGGACCTGTGGAACTCGGGCGTGCACGTCCCGCGCGCTGACCTGGAGCCAGGCGATCTGGTGTTCTTCTTCCCTGATATCTCACACGTGGGGATTTATCTGGGAAACGGCCTGATGGTGGACGCCCCTGACTTCGGCGAGACGGTCCACGTCGAGCCGGTGTACTGGGCTTACTTCGTCGGCGCGGTCCGTATCGGCTGATCGCGCCGACGCCCGCCGGCCGCGCTTAATCCCGCGGCGGGCGCAGATTCGGCGTGGCCCGCATTTTTATCGTAGACGAGCCGGAGGCCGATGAGGGTAAGCCAGGGCTCGTAAGCGTCGATGACGCTGACCTCGCTTATGACGAGCGGCGCCAGCCCGCCGGTGGCAATTATCGTCACGGCGTCCGGGTCGTCAGGAGAAAGCTCTCGCGCCATCCGTACGGCTATCCCCTCGACCTGAGCGGCGAACCCGTAGATGATGCCGGATTGCAGCGCCTCCACGGTGTTCTTGCCCACTACCCGGGGCGGCCTGGTCAGTTCGACCTTGAGGAGCTGAGCGGCCCGGCGCGACAGGGCGTCCACGGAGATCTCGATGCCGGGGGCGAGCGCACCGCCGACGAACTCGCCACGTGCGCTTACCGCGTCGAAATTCGTCGAGGTGCCGAAATCCACCACGATCGCCGGGCCACCGTAAAGGTGCACCGCCGCAAGCGAGTTCAGTATGCGGTCGCTGCCCACTTCCTTCGGGTTATCGGTCCGCACCGGCACGCCGGTCTTCACGCCCGGCTCCACGATGACCGTGGTCAGGTTGCCGTAATAGCGCTGGCACATCTCTCTCATCTCGTGCAGCACCGACGGCACGGTCGAGCACAGCGCGATGCCGTCGATGTCCCGTTCGGAGAGGGCCTTGCTGCGGGCCAGCAGGCCGTGCAGCACCACGGCCAGCTCATCAGCGGTCCGGTCCGGGACCGTGGCCATCCGCCAGTGGTCGATAATCCGGTCGCCGTCGAATACCCCGAGGACCGTATGGGTGTTCCCGATGTCAATGGTCAGCAGCATCTCGGGACTGCCCTTCTCCATCCGCGCCAGCGGGCCCGGCGGCCAGCACGACCGGCACGTTATCGATCAGCCGGGTGGCGCCTGCCCTCGCGGCCGCCACGATCAGCGCGGGGCCGGCGTGGTCCGGCGCGACCGGGCTGAACGTCTGCGGGTCCACCACCGCGACGTAGTCAACCGCCAAGGCGGTCTCGCCGCGGAGGACCTTCTCCGCGGCGGCCAGCACGGCGGGCGCGCCCTGCGCGGCCCTGGCCTGGCCCGCGCGCAGGCCGCGCGGCAGGGTCAGCGCCAGCGCCCGGTCCGCGGCGGACAGGTACCGGTTCCTGCTCGAGGTGGCCAGCCCGTCGTCGTCGCGGACGGTCGGCGTGGCGGCGATGGCGATGTCCAGGTCGACATCGCTCACCATGCGCCGGACGAGCATGAGCTGCTGGGCATCCTTCGCACCGAAGACCGCGACGTCCGGGCGGATCAGGTGGAACAGCTTGAGCACCACGGTCAGCACGCCGTCGAAGAAGCCCGGCCGGAATTCGCCCTCGAAGACCCGGCCCGCGGGACCGGGGTCCACCGTGACGTCCGGCTGGCCGCCGGGGTACATCTCGGCGGCAGACGGCGCGAAGACCGCCCGGACCCCCTCACTCGCGCACATGGCCAGGTCGTCGTCCAGGGTCCGCGGGTACCGGTCCAGGTCTTCGCCGGGCCGGAACTGGAGCGGGTTGACGAAAATGGAGACGATCACGCTGCCGGCGGGGCCGGCCTGGTCGCGGGCGGCCTGGAGCAGGGCCCGATGCCCGGCGTGCAAGGCACCCATCGTGGGCACCAGCACCACGGGGGCGCCCAGGCCAGGGCGCGCGGCCGCCAGAGCGGCCTTGGTCGGCAGCACGACGGGCCCGGTCCCGGCGGGTGGCTGGCTCATGGCCGGCCTCCCAGCACGCCGAGCAGGCGTTCCGCGTCGGCCGCCTTGAGCAGCCCGGCCGCCAGCGCGCGGTCCGCGGTCAGCCGGGCCATGGCGATGTAGGCCGTGGTCGCGGCCGGCGGGGCCGAAGGCTCGGCGTCGAGCGCCGCGACGTGCGCGGCCACGGTCTCCGCGTCGCCGCGGGCGACGGGACCGGTCAAGCCAGCGTCGCCGAACCGCAGGGCGTTGTCCAGGGAGGCGGACAGCAGCGGGCCGAGCAGGCGGGCCGGGTCGGCTACGCCGGCGGCCCGGAGCAGATCCCCGGCCTGGGCCACGAGCGTGATCAGGTGGTTGGCCGCGCTGGCGAGGGCCGCGTGGTACAGGTCCCGCTGTTCCTCGGAGATGAATACGGGCTCGCCGCCCATCTCGATCACCAGGGCCTCGGCCGCGGTCCGGAGCACTTCGGGCGCGGTTACCCCGAAGCACGTTCCGGTCAGCCGGTCGACGTCGTCGGGGCGGCCGGTGAACGTCATCACCGGGTGCAGCGCCAGCGGCAGGGCGCCCAGGCGTGCCGCCGGCTCGAGCACGGCCAGGCCGTGGCGGCCGCTCGCGTGCACGAGGATGCGTCCCTCAAGCGGTGCACCGGTCGCCGCCAGGCCGTCCACCAGGCCCGGAAGCACATCGTCGGGCACGGTGAGCAGGGCCAGGTCGGCCTGGCGGAGGACCTGGCCGGGATCGGCGATGACCACGCCCGGAAAAGCCGCGCGCGCCCGGCTCACGGATGCCTGCGACACCGCGGACACCGCGACCACCGCGTGGCCCGCACGGGCCAGCGCCGCGCCGAGCGCGGTGCCGGCCCGGCCGGTGCCGATAACGCCCACGGCGAGCCGGGCCGGGTGGGCGGCCGCCGGGCCGGGCCCGGGGCGCGCGACAAGGCCGGGCCCGGAGCGGGCGGTAGAGCCGGGCCCGGAGCGGGTGGCAGAGCCGGGCCCGGAGCGGGCGGCAGAGCCGGGCTTTGGGCGCGGGGAAATATCAGAGTCCATGTCTCGTTCCAGTCCTCACCGGTACCGGACGTGCTGCGGTGACCAGGATAGTCATATCTGGTCGGTGTTCGGCCCCGCTGGCCTGGGCGTGGGGTTCAGGACAGCCGGGCCTGGTCGTCGCTGGTGTCGCGGTCGGGGGCGTTCGGCACCCGGCAGCAGTATTCGAGGTACAGCGCGGCGCAGGCGAGCAGGACCGCGGCCGCGAACGTCACGGCGGCGGTCAGCGCATCCTGCCTGGGTATCGCCGCGTTCAGCGAGCCGCTCAGGTAGACGACGAAGCCGGCCGCGAGGCCGGCGATCGCCGCCGCCGCCAGCGAACTGGCCTTGGCCAGCGCGACCATCCGGGATACGAACAGCGGCGCGGCAGGCTTGACGCCGCGCCGTCCCGCGATCCGGCCCTGCAGGTCGCGGCCCATCCAGGCCTCTGCGGCCGCGGCTATCAGCAGTGCGGGCACGCCGGTCCACGGCAGGGGCGGCAAGTGCTCGTAGACCGAGCGGAGCAGCAGCCACGCCGCTACCCCGCAGACGACGGCCACGATCACGAGCGTGGATGTCCGGGTGGGTCTCATGGCGTCCCGGCCGGCGAGCCGGAATCGGGGAGCTGAAGGACGGCATCAGGCACGTGCCGTACGCCGCGGCGGTCCAGGCCGTCAAGCAGCTGATCAACCGCTCCCCGCCCGGGCAGCTCGGCGCCGGGCTCAACGTCGTGCCACGGCTGCAGGACGAACGCCCGCTCGTGCGCGCGCGGATGCGGCAGGGTCAGCACCGGGTCGCTGCTGACCTCGCCGCCGTAGCTGATGATGTCGATATCGAGCGTCCGCGGGCCGAATCGCTCAGCCCGCACGCGCCCGAAGGCGGCCTCGATGCGATGGGCCGCCGCGAGCAGGTCCCGCGGCGGCAAGCCGGTCGCCACGATGAGCACCGCGTTCAGGTAGTCCGGCTGGGGCGGGCCGCCCACCGGAGCCGTCTGGTAGACCGGCGAGATGGCGACCACGTCAGTGTCCGGGAGCCGGCCGATGGCTTGCACACACCCCTGAAGGGTACCCAGCCGGTCGCCCAGGTTGCTGCCCACCGACAGCACCACGCGTGCGGGCACCCTCACGTCCGGCTGGCTCCGGCGCCGCGCCAGGCGGCCGCCACCCGCACCGCGTCGGCGTTGGCCGGAACCTGGTGCACCCGTACGCACCAGGCGCCCGCCGCGGCGGCCAGTGCCGAGATCGCGACCGTGGCCTCGTCGGAGCCGTCGAACGGCCTCGGCGTGCCATCCGATCCGGCCAGCAGGAGGCCGAGGAACCGCTTCCTGGACGCGCCCACCAGGACGGGGAAGGTGCGCCCGCCCAGCACGGCGACGTCGGCCAGGCGGGCCAGCAGCGGCCAGTTGTGCTCGGGTCGTTTCCCGAAGCCGAGGCCCGGATCGACCACGATGCGCTCCGGATCCACCCCGGCGGCCACCACCTCGTCTATCCGGCGGGCGAGCTCGTCGCGGACCTCGCCCACCACGTCGGTGTAGACCGCGCGCGCGTACATCTCACGGCTGTGGCCGCGCCAGTGCACCACCACGTAGGATGCGCCCGCCGCGGCGACCAGCCGGGGCATCCGCGGGTCGGCCAGGCCGCCGCTGACGTCGTTGACCAGCGCAGCCCCGGCGTTCAGCGCGAACTCCGCCACCGAGGCCCGCATCGTATCGATAGAGGTCGGCACGCCCGCCCGCACGAGCTCGGTCACGACCGGCCCGATCCGCCGCAGCTCCTCCTCCTCGGTGACGCGCTGAGCGCCGGGCCTGGTCGATTCACCGCCCACATCCACGATGTCGGCGCCCTGCGCGGCGAGTTCCAGGCCGTGCTTGACGGCCGCCTCCGCCCCGAACCACTCCCCGCCGTCGGAGAACGAGTCCGGCGTGACGTTGACCACGCCCATGACCAGGCAGCGGCTCGCGCTCGGCAGCCCGGGGAGCGGGCCCGCCGAGGACGTCACCGCGGCGGCGCCGGGGCCCGGCGCAGCCGGCCGAGGCCGAGCTTGCGCCCGATCCGGCGCAGCTCGAGGCGCGGCCAGACCAGGAACGCCTCCGCTTCGAGGGCGGCGATCGCGATCCTCGGCGCATCCTTGGTGCTCGGGAACACGAAGAATCGCGGCTGCCACACGGGACCGAACTTGGCGTTGAATTTGTACAGGGACTCGATCTGGAACCACTTAGAGGCGAAGATCAGTATCGAGCGCCACAGCCGCAGCACCGGGCCCGCGCCGATCCGCTCCCCGCGTTCGAGGGCGGCCCGGAAGACCGCGAAGTTCAGCGAGATCCGCTTGACGCCCAGGCAGGAGGCCGCCTTGATGGTCTCGACGATGAGGAAATCGTTCAGCCCGGGCTGGGCGTTCTTGTCCCGCCGCATGAGGTCGAGGGACAGCCCGTCGGCGCCCCACGGGACGAGCTGAAGCACCGCCCGCAGCACGCCGTTCTCCGTGGCCGTGGCGAGCACGCAGTCGTCGTCGCCGCGGGCGCCGATCCGCCCGAGGGCCATCGAGAAACCGCGCTCGGTCTCGCTGCCGCGCCAGGAATCCGCGGTCCGCACGATGGCGTCGAGCTCCCGCGGCGGAATGTCTGCCGCCCGGCGTATCTCGGCCACGTAGCCGTTCTTGGCCACCCGGTTCACCATCTGCCTGACGTTGCGCATGTGCCGGCCGGACAGGCTGAAGTCGGCCACGTTCACGACCGCCTCGTCGCCGAGCTCGAGCGCGGTCAGGTTGCCCTCACGGCACCACACTTCCGCGCCGAGTTCGCTGCACCCCATGACGGCCGGGGCCCAGGCGTGCCGCGCGGCTTCCTCCAGGAAGGGACCGATGACCCCGGGCCACGCCTCCGGGTCACCGATGGGGTCGCCGCTGGCCAGCATGACGCCGGACACGACGCGATAGCAGACGCACGCCTTGCCGGTCGGCGACCAGATGACGCTCTTGTCGTCCCGCAGGGCGAAGTAGCCGAGCGAGTCCCGGTCGCCGTACCTGCCGAGCAGGTCCTTGATCCGGCCCGCGTCCGCGGCGCCCAGCCGCGCCCTCGGCTGGGCCGGGCGCAGGAACAGGTACACGGTGACGACCAGGGTAAAGACACCGAGCCCGCTGGTCAGGATGTCGAACAGGTCGCTGCGCGCCTCCGGCACCCACTGGATCGGCCCGGACACTCCGGCCAGGCCGTACACGACCTCCTGGATCCGCTGGCCCAGCGAGTAGTCGGCGGCCAGCCCCCGGGCCAGGAGGATGTAGGTGAGCCCGATGACGACATCGGCGACGACCACGCCGGCGAACACCCACAGCGCCCGCCACCGGGTACGCGGATCCCCCTCGGCGTAGAACTCGTCCCGGAAGTACAGCAGCGCGACCAGCAGGATCAGCGCGACGATGGCCGTCGGTATCCGCTCCACGTGGGAGTTCGAGTGATAGAAGTGGATGCCGATGTCGAAGGCGAGCAGCGCGAGCACCGCCTGGTAAGCGCGCCGCTTCCGGCGGCGCAGTCCGTGCGCCAGCATCAGCAGCATCAGCCCGATGATCACGTCGACGGTGCGCAGGCCGTTGGTCAGCGTGCCCGGAACCAGATGGCTGATTCTGGTCAGCCGGTGCGACCACTCGGGCTTGAAGATCGCCACGATGTCCGACAGGCCGATGAGCGCGGTCAGCAGGGCGGCGGTACCTGGTACCCAGGAACGCTGCCGCCTGCGGTCAACGGGATCCCCCGGTGCCGCGATCATCTCCGCGCTACCCCCCCTGGGCAGACCGGCGCTGGTCGAGTCTCCAGCTTCGTCGCTGTCGGTCATCTCGGCGGCTCTCTTGTCAGGCCCCAGACCACGCCGCGTCAGCGCAGTCATAGCGTCGCCTCGCGTCCTTCCTTCACGGTACCTCCCAAGCCTAGGCAGCGGTCCCGGTAAGCGGGACGAAGTCCGCGCTCGCCGTCGGCCGGGACCGGCCGGATGCTCGGCGGGAACCCCGGACAGCGCGTCCCGGGAACGACGGCTCACCAAGTAGACGACGGAGCCAGCCGTTCAGTTCGCCCTTGAGGCGAAATTAAGACAACCGTCAGCGGTGACCGTAGATCAGGCTCATGGCCTCGGCGCGGGTGACGTTGTCCAGGAAGGCCCCGCGGACCGCGGAGGTCACCGTCCGGGCGCCGGGCTTGCGCACCCCGCGCATGGTCATGCACAGGTGCTCGGCCTCGATGACCACGACCACCCCGCGGGGCTCGAGGGTCTGCATCAGGGCGTCCGCGATCTGGCAGGTCATCCGTTCCTGCACCTGCGGCCGCCGGGCGTAGACGTCCACCAGCCGGGCCAGCTTCGACAGCCCGGTGATCTGGCCCTTGATGTTGGGGATGTAGCCGATGTGGGCGACGCCGATGAACGGGACGAGGTGATGCTCGCAGGTGCCGTAGACCTCGATGTCGCGGACGATGACCATCTCGTCGTGGCCGATGTCGAAGACCGTGGTGAGCACGTCCTCCGGGCGCTGCCGCAGGCCAGCGAACTGCTCGGTGTACGCGCGCGCGACCCGGGCGGGGGTGTCGCGCAGGCCGTCACGTTCCGGGTCCTCGCCGATCGCGACGAGGATCTCCCGGACCGCGCGCTCGATCCGCGGCAGGTCGAACTCGGGGCGCGGGCCGTCGGACTCGGGAGCAGCCGGGCGCCGGCCGTCGGACTCGGGAGGGGCCGGACGCGGGCCGTCGGACTCGGGAGGGGCCGGGCGCGGGCCGTCCGCGCGCGGCTCCTCATCCTGCGTGGCCAGCGGGGTGGTCGGCGTCATCCGTTGCCGCTGGGCTCGCTGTGGCCCGACTCGCCGCCGTTGGCTCCGGGCGTGCCGCCGCCCGGTGCCCCGGTTGCGCCCGGGTTGAAGCCCAGCGCCTGGCCGTTGCTCGGCAGGGAAATGCCGTTGCCGCTGTCAGCGGCGGCGAGGGCCAGCTCCTTGGGCGACAGCACCGGCGGGCGATCGGACGGCAGCCGCTTGCCGTAGCCCGTGTACGAGCCGCGGACGGGCCGCTTCTGCACCGACGCGAAGATCTCCAGGACCTCGGTCCGGCCCACGGTCTCCTGTTCCATCAGCCGTACGACCAGCGCGTCGAGCACGTCCCGGTACTCGACCAGGACCTCCCAGGCCTCGTCGTGCGCCGACTCGATGAGTCGGCGGATCTCCTCGTCGATCGAGGAGGCGATCTCTTCGGAGTAGTCCCGGCTGTGCGACATGTCCCGGCCCAGGAAGGGCTCGCCGTCGCCGGTGCCGAACTTGCGGGCCCCGAGGCGCTCGCTCATGCCGTACTCGGTGACCATGCCCCGGGCGACCTGGGTGGCCTTCTCGATGTCGTTCGCGGCACCGGTCGTCGGCTCGTGGAAGATGAGCTCCTCAGCCGTCCGCCCGCCCAGGAGCATGGCCAGCTGGTCGAGCATCTCGGCTCGGGTGACCAGGAACTTGTCCTCGGTCGGCAGCGCGCTGGTGTAACCGAGGGCCCGGCCGCGCGGGATGATGGTGACCTTGTGCACCGGATCGGCGTGCGGCATGGCGTGGCCGACCAGGGCGTGCCCGCCCTCGTGGTAGGCGATGACCTTCCGTTCCTTCTCCGACAGCAGGACGCTCTTGCGTTTGGGGCCCGCCATGACCCGGTCGATGGCCTCTTCGAGCGCCTCCATGGTGATCCGCTTGCCGTTCGCCCGCGCGGTCAGCAGCGCGCCCTCGTTGATCACGTTGGCCAGGTCGGCGCCGGTGAATCCGGGCGTCCGGCGGGCGATGATGTCGAGGTCGGCGTCCGGCGCGATGGGCTTGCCCCGGGCGTGCACCCGCAGGATGCCCTTGCGCCCGGCCAGGTCGGGCTGCGCGACGACGATCTGCCGGTCGAAACGGCCCGGCCGCAGCAGCGCCGGGTCCAGGATGTCGGGCCGGTTGGTGGCCGCGATCACGATGACGCCGCCCTTGGCGTCGAAGCCGTCCAGCTCCACGAGCATCTGGTTCAGCGTCTGCTCGCGCTCGTCGTGCCCGCCGCCGAGGCCCGCGCCGCGGTGCCGCCCGACGGCGTCGATCTCATCCACGAACACGATGGCCGGGGCGTTCTGCTTGGCCTGCTCGAACAGGTCACGGACCCGGGAGGCCCCGACACCGACGAACATCTCGACGAAGTCCGATCCGGAGATCGCGTAGAACGGCACTCCGGCCTCGCCCGCCACGGCCCGGGCCAGCAGCGTCTTGCCGGTGCCCGGGGGCCCGTACAGCAGCACGCCCTTGGGGATCTTGGCCCCGATGGCCTGGAACTTCGCCGGATTCTGCAGGAACTCCTTGATCTCCTGGAGCTCCTCGATGGCCTCGTCCGCGCCCGCCACGTCGGCGAACGTGGTCTTGGGCGTGTCCTTGGTGACCAGCTTGGCGCGGGACTTCCCGAAGTTCATCACCCGCGAGCCGCCGCCTTGCATCTGCGACAGCATGAAGAAGAACAGCAGGAAGATGACCAGATAGATGAACGCAGTGGGCAGGATGTCCAGGATCGCGTTGCTCTTGGGGATGTTGACGGTGTAGCCGTCCGGGAGCTTGCCCTTGGCCTGCTCGGCCTGCAGCGAGTTCGCCAGCTGCAGCCCCTGACCGGAGACCCAGGAGGCCTCGAGCTGCTGGCCGTTGTCGGTGGTGATCTGGATCGTCTGGTTCTTGTCGGTGATCTGCGCGCTCTTGACCTGGCCGGCGTTGATGAGGCTGACGATCTGGGAGGTGTCTACCTGCTTGTAGGAACTCCCGGAATTGGCATAGTCGAGCACGAAAAGCAACAGGAGCACCGCAACAGCAATCAGCAGCAGCGGGGCCCGGAAAAAGCGCTTTAGCTCCATCTATGAGCGGTCCCGTCGGCCCGGGCCCGTTCCCTCCTACCAGCCTCACAGTCCCGTCGACCTCCGGCGGGACGACCACTTTCCACCCTCGCAGCCTGTCCTGCGGCGGTGGCCCGGCAGTAGCTGCGACCGTAAATAATGACGGTACCCGCCTGGGCGCCGTACCTGGAAGAACAACGCCCCCCCAAGCAGATTGTGTTCCCCTGGGGTGTTCCGGTGTTCTCACGGAGGGTCAGCCTAGCCGCCCTGGTAAACCGCCGGAGCCAGCGTGCCGATGAACGGCAGGTTCCGGTAGCGCTGAGCGTAGTCCAGCCCGTAACCGACGACGAACTCGTCGGCGATGTCGAAGCCGGTGTAGGCGACGTCGACCGTCCGCCCCGACCCCGGCTTGCGGAGCATGGCGCAGACCGCCAGCGAGGCGGGCGCCCGCGAGCGCAGGTTACCGACCAGCCAGGACAGGGTCAGGCCGGAATCAATGATGTCCTCGACGATGAGCACGTGCCGTCCGGTTATGTCGGTATCGAGGTCCTTGAGGATCCGCACCACCCCGGAGGACCTGGTGCCCGAGCCGTACGACGAGATCGCCATCCAGTCCATCTCGGCCGGCAGGTGCATGGCGCGGGACAGATCGGCCATGACCATGACGGCGCCCTTGAGCACGCCCACGAGGAGCAGGTCGCGGCCGGCGTAGTCGGCATCGATCTGGGCCGCGAGCTCGCCGATCCGGGCCTGCAACCGCTCGGTGCTGATCAGGACTTCCTTCAGCGCAGATCCCACGTCCCGTTCGTCCAAAAGATTTCCCGCCCTAGAGTCGGCTTGTTTTCGTACCGGTGAACCACACCTGGCCAGCACGGCGCCAGGCCCGCACCCCGCCGGGCAGGTCCACCCAGCGCTGCCCGCGCCAGCCGGTGACCAGGGCGCCGATCCGCTCGACGTGACCCGCGGTCAAGGCGCCGGGCGGGCAGCCCGCCATGATAGCCGCATCGCGCAGCACCCGCGTCCTGATCGCGGCGGGCAGGTCAGCCAGCCAGCCAGCCGCCAGGCCGGCCGGGTCGGAGCAGCTGCCGCGAAGCTGTGCGCTTTCCGCGAACGCGAGATCATCGAGGCATTCGGCGTCCGCCCGTAGCTGGCTCGCGGTCCGGGCCAGCGCCTCGGCCACCCCCGGCCCGAGCGCGTCCTCCAGCGCGGGCATGGCCTGATGGCGCACGCGGGCCCGGGCGAAGCGGAAGTCGCGGTTGTGCGGGTCCTGCCACGCCGCCAGGCCCAGCTCGGCGCAGGCGGCGCTGGTGGTGGCCCGGCGCACGGCCAGCAGCGGCCGGCGGTAGGCCCCCCGGCGAGCGGGCATCCCGGCCAGCGACCGGCCGCCGGATCCGCGGGCGAGCCCGAGCAGGACGGTCTCGGCCTGGTCGTCCAGGGTGTGACCGAGCAGGACCGCGGCCGCCCCGTATTCCGTAGCGGCGTCCTGCAGCGCGGCGTACCTGGCCGTCCGGGCCGCGGCCTCAGGGCCCCCGGCCGAGCCGGGCGCCGCGACCCGCACCGTGACGGCGCGGACCGGGTCGAGCTCGAGGGCGCCGAGCAGCGCCGACACCTCGGCGGCCCGCTCGGCGGAACCCGGCTGCAGCCCGTGATCCACGGTCACGCCGCCGCCGCGCAGGCCAGCCCGGGGCGCGACGAAGGCCAGCGCCGCGGCCAGGGCGAGCGAATCAGCCCCGCCCGAGCAGGCCGCCAGCACCAGATCGCCGGCGGCCAGGTCGGACACGCAGGCGCGCACCGCGTTGCGGACCTCCGCGACCGCCGCGCCCGGGCCCATGGCGGCTAGGAATCGTTGGCGACCCGGTCCAGCCACAGTTGCGGGTCGGCGAACTCCGCCCTGGTCGGCAGGGTGTCAGGGGAGGTCCAGACCTTGTTGAAGGTGGCCATGCCCGCCTCGTCGACGACCATGCGCACGAACCTGGAGCCTTCGGCGTACTGCTTCATCTTCAGGTCGATGCCGAGGATGCGGCGCAGGGTCTGCTCGATCCGCCCGCTGGAGCCGCGCCGGGAGTTGAACCGTTCCCTGATCTGGGCCACCGACGGCACGACCTGCGGGCCGACCGCGTCCATCACGTAATCGCCGTGCCCTTCCACCAGCGTCATCACCGAGGTCAGCCGGTCCATGATCTCGCGTTGGGCCGGGGTGGCCACCGCCTCGATCAGGCTGCCGCCGTCCCCGCCGCGGACCGCTCCGGCCATCGCGTCGGCCGCCGCGCGCAGCCGCTGCAGGATGGCCGCCGGGTCCAGTTCCGAGGCCAGCAGGAACTCGGTCATCTGCGCCTGCACGTAGTCGCGCAGCCACGGCACGGCGGTGAACTGCAGCCGGTGCGTCTCCTCGTGCAGGCAGACCCAGCGGCGGAAATCGTGCGGGTCGACGCCGAGTTCGCGCTCGATCATGACGATGTTCGGCGCGACCAGGGTGAGCCGGCCCGGCTGCTGGCCATCGGTCGGGGAGGCCTCGGGCGGGAGGAACAGCTCGTACTGGCCGAGCACCCGGCCGGACAGGTAGGCCAGGATCAGCCCGGCCTGGATCCCGGTCACCCGGGAGCCCACCGCGCTGATCACCGCGCCGGGACGAGACTGGGACACGCCGCCCGGGCTTCGTTCCCTGAGCTGTTCGACCAGCGGCTCGAGGACGACCCGGAAGCCGTCCACGTTCGCCCTGATCCAGCCGGGCCGGTCCACTACCGCGACCCGCCCGATCGAGCCGTCCTGGGCGGCGGACATCCCGGTGACCTGGTAGACCGGCTGCTGTACGGCGCCGGCCAGGTCGCGGAGCTCCGCGACCGTCCGCCGTGCCTCAGTCAGGCTGACCTGGGGCCCGGGGCGGGCCCACCGGGTGCCGGTAGAAATGGCGAGATCCCAGTCGATCATCTGCGCGCTGCTCACAGTCCAACCGTACGTGCTGCGGGCAGTGCGTACGTACGCGACACGGACAGGGCGCGCGGGTTACCCGCAGCCGCACCGGCCAGCGCGGTGGCGGCGGCGTCGATGGCGCTCGCCGCACCCGCCAGCAGCCCGGCGGAGGGGACCTGGTCGGCCATGAAGGCGAAGACCAGCACGGCGCCGCTCTTGTCGTAGACCAGCCCGGCCAGCGACGTCACGGTGTCCAGGTTGCCGGTCTTGGCCCGGACCGAGCCGAGCGCCGCTCCGCTGATCCCGGCGAACACGCTCTGGCCGGCCGACAGCGTGCCGGAGAAACCGGCCACCGGCAGGCCGGTCAGCAGCGTCCGCAGCCCCGGACGGGCCACGGCCAGCTCGAGGACCTGCACCAGGGCGGCGGGCGTGATCGCGTCGTCGGGGGACAGGCCACTGCCGTCGACCAGGTGAACGCCGGAGGTGACGCCGAGCCGCCGCAGTTCACTGGTCACCGCCTGGGCCGCGCCGCTGAACGAGGCGGGCTCGCCGGTGGCCAGGGCGACCTGGCGGGCCAGGTTCTCGGCGATGACGTTGTTGCTCTCCTCGAGCATCTGCTCCACCATGGCGGCCACCGGCGGCGAGGCCACGCTGGCGATCACGGCGGAGCGGGCCGGCGCGGTCTGTACCACCGGGGTGCCCGTGACGTGGATGCCGTCGGCGGTGAGCAGGGCGGCGAAGGACCCGGCCGCCACGGCCGCCGGGTCGGTCGAGCGCGGCTGCAGGTTGTACGGGTCGTCCGAATCCTCCGGCGTCCCGGCCGCGGCCAGCCGGCCCTGGTCCACCTCGAGCGACACGATCGGCGTGACGTCCCCGGAGCTGATGTAGCCCGCGGGCCAGCCGGGGGCCAGGCCCGGGCCGGTGTACAGCGAGGTGTCATAGCCCAGGGCCACCGTTCGCCGCCCCTGCGCTTTGAGCGCACGCGCCGTCGAGGCGGCCAGGCCGGCCAGCGTGGCGGGCTGGGGATAATCGCTGGCCGGGTACTGGTTCACGGCCAGGGTCGGGTCGCCGCCGCCGACCAGGATGATGCTGTTCCGACCCGCTCCGCGCACCACCCGGGTGGTCAGCCTGGCGTCACCGCCGAGGACGGCGAGAGCGGTCAGGCCGGTGGCCAGCTTGGTGGTGGACGCGGGCGTCATCGGCCGGGAGCCCTGCTCGGACATCAGCACCCGGCCGGTGGCCGGGTCCGCGACCACCGCCGACACCCCGGGCCCGAGCGCGGCCGCTGACAGCGGCCCGGACAGCGCCGCCCGCAGCCCGTTCGCGCTGGGCAGCGGGCCGTCCCCGGGCCCGGCGGCCAGGACGGCCCGGCCGCTGGAGACCGGCTCCGGTGCGACGACAGGAACCCGCAGCGCCGCCAGCCGCGCCGGGAGCATGTGCGCTACGGCGATGCCCGCCGCCAGGGTGAAGACGTTGATCACGGCCAGCGTCAGCACGGCGGCGATCCGCGTGCGGCGCATGACGGACCACCTTCCCGGCGGGAGCTGCCCGGCCTGAACTGAGCGTGGACTGAAGCGGCCGGACGGAAGCGACACTGGAGTGAAGCGACAATGGAGTTAATCAAACGGACCGGGATGGAGCGAAACCGTGGACGTCGAGGTCACCATCGAGATCCCCAAGGGTCAGCGCAACAAATATGAGATGGACCACGAGTCCGGGCGGATCAGGCTGGACCGCATGCTATTCACCTCGACCAGGTACCCGGCCGACTACGGGTTCATCGAAGACACCCTGGCCGACGACGGCGACCCGCTCGACGCGCTCGTCCTGCTGGACGAGCCCACCTTCCCCGGCTGCCTCATCACCTGCCGGGTGATCGGGATGTTCCGGATGCGGGACGAGAAGGGCGGCGACGACAAGGTGCTGTGCGTACCGGCCAGCGACCCGCGGTGGCGGCACCTGCAGGACATCTACGACGTGCCCGAGTTCGACCGGCTGGAGATCCAGCACTTCTTCGAGGTCTACAAGGAACTCGAGCCGGGCAAGATGGTGGAGGGCGCGGCCTGGGGTGACCGGGCGGCGGCCGAAGCCGAGGTGGAGGCCAGCCGCAAGCGCGCGGCCGACCTCGTTCAGCACTGACCCGTTCAGCCCTGTCTCGTTCAGCCCTGTCTCGTTCAGCACTGTCTCGTTCAGCACTGACCCGCGGCCCGGGCCCGGCCGTCCGGAACTGCGAAAAAGTCGCGGGGCATGCGGTAGCGTGGGCCGGGAGTCCCCGGTGCCGGGGCAGCCAGGACGGGGGTTCGGCGACTGTGCCACGCTATCGCAGGGTCGTGGTCAAGCTCAGCGGTGAGGCGCTCGCCGGACCAGCGAGCACGGGGGTCGATCCGGACAGCCTCTCCCGCGTCGCGCAGGAGGTCCTGTCCGTCCGCGACCTCGGCGTGCAAGTGGCGGTGGTGGTCGGCGGCGGAAACTACTTCCGCGGCCGGATGGCGGACGGATGGGGCATCAGCCGGGCCGAGGCCGACAACATCGGGATGCTCGGGACCATCATGAACGCCCTGATGCTCCGCGGCGCGCTCACGGCCAGGACCGACGTCGATATCCGGGTCATGACCGCGCTGCCGATCCACAGCGTGGCCGAGCCGTTCATCCGGCTCCGGGCCGTCCATCACCTGGAACGCGGCATGATCGTCCTGCTGGCGGGCGGCATCGGCCAGCCGTACGTCACCACGGACTACCCGGCGGTGCAGCGGTCCCTGGAGCTTGACGCCGACGCCCTGCTGGTGGCCAAGCGCGGAGTCGACGGTGTCTACGACAGCGATCCGAACATCCACCCGGACGCGGTGCGCTACACGCGGCTGACCTACGACGAGGCGCTGGCGGCAGGCGTGCGGATCATGGACACCAGCGCGTTCGTCCTGGCCAACGAGCAGTCCCTGACGATGCACGTGTTCGACGTGGCCGCCGCGGGCGTGATGCGCCAGATCTGCCAGGGCGCCGAGCTCGGCACCCGGATCAGCGTCAAGCCCAGCTGATCGCGGCGGGCGTCATACCGGGCCCGCGCCGGAGACCTTCCGCCAGGTGATGTAGCCCTGGATGTCGACGCCGTCGACGACCTGAACGGGCGGGCGGAAGGTCGCCGTCCCGTTGCCGTTCAAGGTCACCCGGCGGGTCGTCTTGGTACCCGTGGGGAGCTGCGCGGTGCCCGCGGTCGGCTCGAGGATGAACATCACCTCTGCCTCGTCCACCTCGTAGCGGCCCCACGATCCGACCCAGGACCCGGAATCGGCTGGATTGGACAGCTGAACCGAATAGTTGCCGTCGGGATCGAAGATGAACAGCCCGATCGGAGCGTCACCGAAGGGATGCGAGGCCGAGCCGGCAGCACCATCGGCGCGTTTGGTCTCGTAGGAAACCAGTCTCCAGGACCCGACGAGCGAAGGCGCGAGTTCGGCCACGGCAGCTCTCCTTCTTCTTCTCGTTCTTCTCGTTCTTCTCGTTCTTCTCGTTCTTCTCGTCGCTAGCCGCTGACCCTCGCGGACGCCGCGAAGGCCTGCAGCGCTGATTCTAAGGTCTTCCGCGGCTGAGGGCTCTTCCGCCGGTAGCCGACGGTGGCAGCGGACGGCTGAGGGCACGGCCATGCACCAGCCGTCCCGAGGGAAGGTGCATGACGCCTGGCGCTGGCCGACGGTGATCAGACAGATCGATATAAGCCCGACAATTCAATCTATTTAGCTGCACGTGAACGAATATTCCTGATACCTCTCCGACCAAATCCAAGTCCTGAATCAATGCGGCCAGTAAGCTGGAACTCATGGTCGACTTCGACCAAAGCCGTTAAAACCTACCGAAAAGCCGACCCGCATCCGGCCAAGAGAGCTGATCGCCTAGCCGTACCTCCACCGAGGCGGTCAAGGTGACCGTTCTGCCAGCATTTAGCGTCTTTTAATTCAGTTCAAATAACCTTGAAATCAGATGCGAATCACGTTCCGGTAGATGCTGCGCCATTTGCGCGGGACGGGTTCCGGAGTGGGGGCTGCACAGATGGATCACCCGGCCACGTCACGCGTCCGCGTTGTGCTGAGCGCGTTGATTCTGCTCGCCGGCGGCCTGGCCGGGACGGCGGTGGCCGTGGCTACCGCGGCCCCGGCCCTCGCGGGTACCGTGCCACCCGCTCCCCCAGGATGGACCACCGTGTTCGGGGACGACTTCGACGGCGCGGCCGGATCCGGGCCATCAATGGCCAACTGGTTCTACGACATCGGCACCGATTCGGGCAACCAAGAGGTCAATAGCAACACTAACTCGACCAGCAACGTCTACCTGGACGGTAACGGCCACCTGGTGATAAAGGCGATCAACAACGGCGGCAGCTGGACCGCGGGCAAGATAGAGAGCACCCGCGACGACTTCCAGGCCCCGCCCGGCGGCGAATTGGAGATGACCGCGTCGCTCGAGCAGCCGAATCCGGCGAACGGGCTGGGGTACTGGCCGGCGTTCTGGGCCCTCGGGGCGCCCACGCGGGCGGGTGGCTCCCAGGCCACCTCCGGCGAGACCGACATGATGGAGGACGTCAACGGCCTGAACAAGGCGGCACAGTTCCTGCACACCGCGGCGGGCACCAGCAGCAGTCACCAGCTGATCCCGTGCCCCGCTTCAGGATCGGGGTGCCAGACCGGCTACCACACCTACTCGGTGATCATCAACCGGACGAACACCAGCGCGGAATCCCTGCAGTTCCTCATGGACGGCACGGTGGAGAGCACGGTCACCGAGGCGCATGTCGGCGCGACCACCTGGCAGGAGGCCATAGACCACGGCTTCTTCATCATCCTCAACCTGGCCATCGGCGGCCATTACCCGAACGGGATCTGCGGCTGCACGACCCCGACTTCGGCCACGACATCCGGCGCCTCGATGAGCGTGTCGTACGTAGCCGTATACGAGAAGGGCGGTAACTCCACGCCGACCGCCACCCCCACCGCGACCGGGGAGCTCAAAGGCATCGACGGGCTGTGCATGGCCAACCGGGACTCGGTGAACACCGAGCTCAACCCGATGGTCCTGAGACCGTGCAACGGCAGTACCGGTGAGCAGTGGACGGGCTACACCGACGGCACGCTCCGGACTAACGGAGGATGCCTTGACGTCGTGAGCGGCACCACCGTGGGCTGGTATCCGTGTAGCGGCCTTGCGTCGGAGACCTGGGACTACAAGTCCGGGGAGCTCGTGAACCCGCACACCAACATGTGCCTTACCGATCCTGGCGGCAACACCACGGCCTGGCTCGACATCGCGACCTGCACCCGCTCGACAGCGCAGGTCTGGGCGCTGGCTTCCTACCGCTGAGGGCACCAATCGCGGCGCCACGAACATCGCGTCGCACCAGCCGGCGACGGCCTCGTCGGTGGAGGGCAGTAGCTGGCCGGCATCCGATGCGACCGACCGGAACCGTCGACGCGCTGGTCGAGCACGTACTCCGACCCGCAGTAGCCTGGCGGATGGACCTGGGCTCGATCCCGGTCCATCCGCCAGATCGTTGTGTGGTTCGGATCCGGGGCTGAGTCCGGCCCGGACCGGGATCCGTTGACGCGGGGAGCTGGTACTGGATGCGCCCGAGCCGGAGCTTCACGGCTGGAGCCGGTGCTTCACAGCTGGAGCAGTTCTTCACGACCGGAGCAGCTGGCGCGGCGTGCGGCCGGAGGACATGCGGCTCTGGCCGCGCGCATCATCGTGGATCAAAACTGCCCCCCGGCGGGAGGTAGCGATCCACAATGATGGTTGCTGGCCACCCTCAGCGTCAGCCGATCTGTTCGGCCAAGGCGACGATGATGCCCGCGGGGCCGCGGAGATAGAAGAGCCGGAAGATGCTCTCGCACTGCGCCACCTCGCCGAGGAGCCCGGCGAGATGGGCGCGCAGGCGGGCGACGGTGTCGTCGATATCGTCAACGGCGAACATGACGCGATGCAGGCCCAGCGTGTTGGGCGGCGGGTTCTCTGGCGCGGCGTTGGACGCCGCGGGGCGTGGTATTTGGCCAGCTCCAGCTGGCCGTGGCCGTCCGGAGTCCGCATCATCGCGATGTCGCTCCGGACGCCGCCGAACGCCGCGCCAATGATCCGGCCAGTTATGGCGGCCGGGCCTGCTCGAGGGTGGCCCGCACGCTCCAGGACCAGGCCGGCACCCTCTTCCAGGCCTGTCGCGGGCTCCAGATGCACCCGCCACGGTGAGTGGCCAGCATCAGTGCACCCACCGGACTAGGTCATCCTGCGGGCAGCGTCAGCTATCAGGCTCGATGAAAGATCAGGCTAGGCGGACATGAATTTGTCAAATTCCGGCGAGCTTCCCGGGCTGAACATTATCTATGCCTCCCCTTACCTCGCCTGGCGATAGCATGCGAGTAGGCGCGGAGGGTCTCAGCGGCCAAGCGTTTTGAGTCTATAACATCAAGATCCAGCGTCTGGGGCCGGGTGGTCGCGGCAGCTTGCAGTGCAGTGCGGAGCGCATCCTCTGGCGTTCCATCGCAGATCCATACCCATTCACCACCGAATACATCGCGGAGGTTCTGGTTTGCTGGAGTGTCATTCAGCACTGCAGGCCTATCCAGGGAAAGCGCCAAGTGAGCTACCCCCGAATTCAGCGCGCTCCGGGCCATATAAGGCATGAGAACAACATCGGCTACCGCGAAGATAGTCGGCACTTCGTCGCCATGGATGAAGCGAAGTAGCAAGTGAACATCCTTGGAGTCACCGGCCTCCTTCTTGATGACTTCCTCGATTTCCGAATCCAAGGGACGGCCCGCTATCACGAGCTGCGGCCGGGGTTCAGGCAACTGCCGCCAAGCCCGTATAATGCCGGGCAGATTTTTATACGGGCGTATGAGTCCAAAGCACAGGAGAACAGGCCGATAATCAAGCTTGAGCTCTTCGCGGAGGGCCGCGGCGTTTGGCGAAGCCGTGTAGTAGTCCCGGTAATGACCATGTGGCACCACTGCTGTTGGAATTCTCGCCAGCCGGGGATGCCGTTCAACAAGCAGCGACGTTGCCCCTTTGCTAAAGGAAATCAGGAGATCGACCTGGGAAATGAAGAACCTATTGTAGGCTCGCCAAAGCCGAGGGCGATTAAGCTCGTGAGGCTCCAGATCGTGCCCCGTCCAGACGAGAGCCGCACCACGACGGCGGGCGAGCCAAAGGAGACCCAGGGTGGCGACAGCATCGAGCGGCGCGAGCAAGGGACGTTTCCAGCGCACAAACCATTCGGGAAAATGAATATGAATCACGTCAGGTCGGCTCAGCAGATCTTTCTTCTTACGGTAAGGGCTGATCTTAACGCCGTTCCGCATAACTTCGCTGAAGAGCAACAGTAGCGAAGGATTGTCAGTCAGATCATCCGGTCCAGGCCTCATCAGCACCTGAAGCACCTTCTCCTGAGAGCGCTCTGTGACTCGGTTCCTGCGATCCACCCTACACACCCTCTCAGGCCTTGATTACCTACGGATGGGAGTCAAAAATCTGACTACTCGGCTGGTCTGATCGACGACGCTGCTATAAACGGTGCTTTTTACTCAGCGGCCTGGCCGGCGGCTTGCTGCGCCAAGCCGAGTACAGAAGCGAATGAGTTGGCGCGGTGCTCCCAGGTATGCCTGGCGGCGAATGCGATACATTGGCTGGCTCTGATGCGGTCCTTTGCCGCGACACCGGGGAAGCCGTCACCCGCCACAGCGAGGCTGTCGCTCGCCGCGATTCGGCGAATGGCATCGACAAAGTCCGCGCTGTTACCGGCCAGCATCATGATACGGTCGGCCCATCGGGCTTGTTCACCACGAGTGAGGTCAGCGCGCAACCAGCGGGCCGCCGGAATGTCCGTACTGACCACTGGCACACCCGCGCCAAGATACTCGAGCGTCTTCAGCGGGAACGATGCCCGGTTGAATGGCGTATCCCGATATGGTGTAATCCCGATATCGATAGCAGCCAGATATGACGGCACCGCCTCAGCTGGGACTGGGCCCATATAATAGACGTGTGGCCTGTTGACCAATTCCTTAAACCGTCGCTGGTCCCACCGCGGATCCAGCGGGCCGACAATCAAAAGCGAAAATCCGGCGTCGGCGATTGCGGTCAGGACCGACAGGTCGATCCGATCAGACAGCTGCCCTATGAGACCTACAACCGGCTGCGGCAGATCTTTCAGCTCAGGCGGAGCAGCCCGCTCGCCGGCCTTGATCGGCCAGCAGCCGTTAGGGATAACAACGGGGTTGGCGCCAAATCCTGCCCACCGCTCCGCTAGCTGCGGCGAAACCGCTATCACTACATCCGCGCGGCCCACAACTTCGATTTCCTGCCGTAGCTGGTAGTGCGCGGATAGGCCCATGAGCCCAGCCCCAGCCACATAGTCGTCGGTACCATAGAAAACATTTACGACGTTTCCGCCCCAGTAACCAAGGAGATCACCAGGATAGGTGGTCACTACGGCAAACGGCTGGATGCCGAGTCGGCGCAAAGCCCACCTGACCTGCAGGCGCACAAGTGCCGCCGTTGTCACACGTATACCAGGCCGACTCAACCCGGGCATGGCCTTTGGCGTCAGGCGCGTGACGTGGCGATTTACGGCAGATATTTCCGGTCGGAGAGAATAATTAGCCGCGCTGTGCCGCAAGGCCGCCGTAACTGGTGAGACTGGCGGATCGACCCAAAGAATACGGGAATGGCATGCCATTGCTGTCACCATGTGCCGGTCGGTACCACGGATACCATCCCATGACACACCCGCCATCCAGACCAAATAATGATTCTCTTCAGTCAAAGGGTCTCCTGCCGGGGAGGCTCCGTGGTTCGGCGCGGGGACGGCACTGCGAGGGCGTACTGCCACGTGGTCGACGGACCGGTTCTCCACGCCGCCGGCGTGGCGGCCATGTGCGCGGAAAGACCGGTCGAGGCAGTCCCGGCGGACCGCGTGGTCGTCGGGCACGCTGACGATGGACACCGGCGAGTTGACGGGCACCGGCCGATTACCTGTCGTGCGGGACCTGGTCCCGGCCGTTCAGCTGACGGGGCACGGGGACCACGGGGACCACGGGGCCCTCTCCGGTCCGGTCAGCCGGGCCATCGGGATGCTGCGCGCGCTCGAGTTGCGCGACCCCGGTCACGCAGCGAGCCCGAATGAGGGCGCCGCCGTGTCGTCTGTGCCGCCGTTGGCAACGACTATTATGTCCATCTCGCCCGGATCGGCGCCGTTTATGAACTGCTCAAGAAGGCGACGCCGCCTTATTACTCGGCCCTCATTGCGTGCGGGAATTACGACTGTCGTCACATCACGAGATTGTAGACGACGGCGGCGGGGCGCGGCGGGCCGTTGCTAATGCCTCGGGAGATTTATTTCCGCGCCCACAGGCGGCAGGCAAGCAATCATATCGGGCCGTTTACTCAGATATTCCGGGCATGCCTATTGCGCTCAATTACGGCCAATTCGTTGCAATGTGATCGCGGTCGCCAGCGCCTCGCGCTCAGTACTGCTCCGGCCGGGCGGGCAGCAAACGAGCGATCGCTCGGTCCCCCGCGAGCCATCAGCTAGCCGGCCGCGAGCCTGGGACGACATGACCGTTCGGCCTGATCGTCAGCATTCCGGGTCCGGGCTGGTCGTCTCATCGAGGTCCGGGCTGGTCGTCTCATCGAGGTCTGGGTTGTCGATGACAGGCACCGGGTCGAGGCCGACCTTCGCGGCGATCCGGCTCAGCAGCTCGTCCTGCGCGGCGAGGTGGCCCTGCACGTGCGCCACCTCGTGCAGGGTCGCGCTCGCATCATGGAAGGTCGCCTCCGCGCGCTTGTCCGCGGCGGCGGCTTGCACGTTCTGCCCGACCATGATGATCGACAGCAGCACCAGCTGCAGAAAGGTCTGCGCCACCCAGGAGACGATGGTCTACGGGCCGCCACGAATCGCGTCCGGGAGGCTTATCAGGTCGAACAGCGCAAAGGCGTAGGCACACCACATGCTGCCGACCACCTGCGTGATCACGATCGCGACCCTCGTGTTGAACCGGTTGACGGCCGAGTCCCGTGGGAGCTGATCGGCCACCCTTACGGGGCGTTCGGCCCGCCGCGCGGCAATGCGTGGATGACGTATGTGCTGGTAGATCGCCATGGCCTGATCCTTCATCGACGGACTGGAGGCGTACCCCGACCGGGAACGCCGCCAGGGTAGCGCCCCGGTCGCTCAGCCGGAGGGCTCCCCGCCGCCCGTGGCTGGCCGGTGCGCCGCTAGCCGACCTTCTCGAATACGGCGACCTGGCTGCGGCTGCCGGAGGTGAAGGGCTCCCGGTCCCATCCGGCCCAGCGATACCGCAGGCTGAAACCGGTCAGCTTGGCCATGAGATCAAGTTCGGACGGCCATACATAACGGTAGGGCGCGGAATGACGCACCACCCGGCCGTCAACCTCGGCCCAGTGATGTGACCACGCGATCTGCCTCACCGGGTCCTCGAAAGTCTCGATCCCGACATGATCAGGGTCAAAGGTGAACACGCGGGCGGCCTCGCCCGGCGGCAGCTGGCGCAGCTGCGGCACGATCACCTCGACCACGAAGCATCCGCCGGGCGCCAGGTGACCGGCCGCGTTGGCGAAGACGGCCAGTTGCTCGTCTTGGGTGGTGACATTCATGATCGTGTTCGCGACCAGGTACACCAGCCTGAACGGGCCCCCCGCGACACGCGCGGCCGTCATGTCCCCGATGGTCACCGGGACGGCCTCAGCGCGCGGCTTGACCGACATCCGCGCGGCCATCGGCTCCGACAGCTCCAGGCCGTGCACGGCGACCCCCTGGCCGCTCAGCGCAAGCGCCACCCGGCCGGTACCGACCGCGAACTCCAGCGCCGGGCCGTCCCCGGCCAGCCCGGCGAGCACGCCGACCATAGGACCGAGAACAGACGGCTCGAACATCGCGGCATAGATCCGGTCATAGGCCTCCGCCCATGCCCGGTCCCAGGTGACCGAACTCATAACCGCAGCTTCTCGCGGATTCCCCCGCGTCAGCCACCGGTTTTCCCTGGAGCAAAGCAAGGCGCGACCTTGCTGCTGGTCCGGGCGGCGGGTCGGTCTGCCCGGCCGCAGGTGAGCCGGTCTACCGGCCGGCCAGCGTAGTGCGGATTATGGCCGCCCCAGCCGGCGGCTGGGCGCGCCGGTCATTCGCTTCGGGTTTCGCGGGCCTGCGCCCGTTCGCGGGTGACTTCGTCGGCGGCGGCACTCAGGCGTTGGCCGGGAACGACCGGCCCGGGACTGCTCAGGCCCTGAGCCGGGACGCTGCCCTCGAGCCCGCGCGCCGGGACGGTATCCGCCGGAGCCTGGCTGCCCCACCGCGGGTGGCTATTGGCGTAAAAAATCATGCCCAGCATGAAGACGAGCGCGACGGCCGGGACGATCACGATGGGGATAATGTCGCCTGTGGTTCCTGACATGCTGATGCTCCCTTCGAGACGACGATTTCAGTCTCGTATGGCACCGGGGCAGATCGCACCAGTGGAAGACCCTGGTGTTATACCCAGGGAGCACGGCGGAAAGCTACCTGAGTGGCCGTCTGTCACATTCTCGACCAGGTGCGGCCGAGCTCCCCGGCACGACCTGGCCGGGGGCAGCATGGCGGCAAAGGTTACGATCCACTCACTACGAGGACAAAGAGGTGAAGCGTTGCTGAAGGATCGTTTGGTCGGTACATGGGGCTTGGTCTCGCTGGAGACCCGTCGCTCGGACGGTACGACGTCGTATCTGCTCGGACCGAGTCCCAAGGGCCGTTTCATGTTCGACGCCGAGGGCAACTTCGCCGCGCAGCTCATGAACCCGGATCGGCAGGATGACAATTCGGGGGGTTACATCGCGAACTGGGGTGTGTACCAGGTCGACGAGGAACAGCAGACCTTCACGCTGGACTTTATCGGCAGCGTCCAGCTCGCCACGGTCGGACTGCGAACCGTTCGCCACGTCAACTTCAAAGACGGCGACGGCAGCGTCGCGGTCTTCAGCACGGATCCCCACGTCGTCGACGGGATAAGCGAGCAGGGGTTCATCACCTGGGAAAAGCTTTCTCCAGCCGCGCCCTAGCCGTGACTATCGAGAAGGTCACGCGGCCGCTCGCCGACATGTCCTGAGGCTCGCCGCGCGTCTCGGCCGCCCTCAGCGGGCACGAAGTCATAGCGCTGCATCCTCGGATGAATCGACGCGGTCCGCGATGAGCTCGACTTCGTAGCCGTCCGTGTTGGCGAGATAGGCGGCGTAGTGATGTTCGCCGCCTGCGTGCGGGTGCTTGTCGGCGAACAGCAGCGTCCAGCCGTGCGAGGGCGCGGAGGCGGCCAGCGCATCCACGCGCTGACGCGCTCCGGCGTGAAAGGCGAGATGATTCAGGCCCGGGCGGAGCCGGTCGTGCTCGGCGGCAGACATGGCGGGTGACTGTTCGATGACCAGGTAGGTCGCGCCGAGACGCCAGCTGCGGCCGGCTGGCCAGTCCTGGAACTGCTCGTAGCCGAGTTCGCCTAGCAGCCATCCCCACTGAGCCTTCCCGCGTTCCAGGTCGGGCACCCACAGCTCCACGTGATGCAGTAGCCCGCTGGCCTCGGATTCCACGGGCAGGATGCTAGCGGATCGGACGGCGAGGATGATGACGACGGTGCGGCTAGCGCACTCGGCCCGGCGAGCTGATTGCACGTTAATTGCGCGGAAGGCCGAGGACGGCCCGGGAGGCGTCACGCATGATGTTTGAGTCAAGTGCTCTGACTTGGGATTTTTCGGTTGGGGCGATGAGCGATTCGCCATCTGATCTGCATCGTCGGCGTCGGGCAGCAGTGGTGAGCGCGGCCTTCATGGTGGCTGCCCCGGGGGTTGTCACCGGACTTGTGCCGTGGCTGCTCACCCGTTGGAAGGTGCACCGGCCGGTGCCCGGCGGCGTCCCGGTGCGCGTGCTCGGCGTCGGCATGATCGCCGCTGGCGGAGCGGTCCTGACTCATTCGTTCGCCCGCTTCGTGGTAGAAGGGCTTGGCACGCCGCTACCGGCCGCTCCGACGAGGCACCTTGTCGTGGGTGGAATGTACCGTCACGTGCGGAACCCGATGTACGTGGCGCTCGAGGTGATGATCCTCGGCCAGGCGCTAGTACTCGGCCAGCGCCGCCTGCTCGGCTACGCCGCGATCGCGGCCATACCGCCCGTCCTGTTCGTGCGCATTTACGAAGAGCCCAAACTCGCCGCCAGCTTTGGTGCGGAGTACGAGCAGTACTGCCGCTACGTGCCGCGATGGCTGCCCCGGATGCGTCCGTGGCAACCTGATGCCACCGCTGGTTGATCTCCGGCTTTGGAAGCACGCCTGGCAGGGGATGGCCCGGCTTGGTCAGGGGGTGACTGCGCCGACGCCGAAGCCGGTCACGTTCCGCGGGGCTGCTGCCCAGCGAATAGACAACACGACCCCGCCGACTCGTCATCCCCTGGGCTGACCGGGCCGGGCATGCTGTGATGCTGCTACTCCGGCATGGCCGCGAGCATGGCCCGGACTGGACTGCGGCTCCTGACCAGGGGTTCCTCGGTTGGAGCGGGTGACGGGAATTATCAGCTTGGGAATCTGCGCCATCCGGGCCTCCACATGGCCTGACTTGCGAGGCGGGCTGTCCGTGAGTGACTGTGAAAGACCCCTGTTCACCTACGTTAATGGCCCGTTAATGGCCCGGCGACCCCGTCCGACCAGGACCGATCGTCAGTGCAGGCGGATCAGAACGAGGTCCTTAAGCGCAATCATCAGTAGCCCCAGCGCGGCCGCAATGGAGGTGGCGACGAGGAGTTGCCAGCTGCGCAGCTGGGCGGCTCGACCGGCCAGCCATCCGTGGACGGTCAGCAGGACGATCGCTGCGGCCAGCCCGACGTTGGCAGCCGTGAGGTCAGAGGCCCCGGCCAGCTTGGCCAGTACCAGCGCGAGCAGCGGCGCGTAGGACGCAGTGACCATTGGCCAAGTCGCGGTTAGTGCTCCCCAAATGGATGCTCTGCTGGGCAGACGACCCCCTTCAACTTGCTCGCCCAGAACGTCGGCGTACTCCTCGGCGAGCCAGTACACCAGCAACGTGACCACGACCGAGATCACTAGCACCGTGGTGGATACGTGGCCCCCGGCCGTGTCGAGGATCGCCGCGGTAACGATGGCGCCATATATTCCGGCGGCCCGGCGCCGTCCCAGGTTCTTCGTGGTCGGCCCCCGCTGGATTTCGCCGCCCGCCGCGATGCCTGCCATGATCATCCCTTCGGCTAGGTCACCAGGACTGAGCGAGCCAATCATCGCACGGGCTGGCCCGCCTCTTAGCAGGTCGGTTTGCGCAGCGGGTCAGCCTGCTTGTCCGCAGGTGAGCGGGAGTATCAGGCTGTCCGGGAGTGACCGTGATTTGCGGCCGGCCGATCGCACACACAGCGGGCACGACCCCCGCTTATCCGTAGCACGATTCCGGATGGCCAGGTCGGTCCGTCGTGGACGGATGAGCCTGCTCGCGAAGGGTGCAGACCGCGGCCTGGTCCGGCTGTATCCAGGGCCGTCCAGAACCGTTGTTAGCAAATCTGTTAGCAAGATCAATCAGCGCAGACAAAGTTCCGGCTCCCCAACCTTGCTCCCGGCTCCAGCTGCGCGGCGGGTACTTCTATCGGTCCAAGAGCGTCCCGTGGTTCGCGTCCAGCACGGCACTACTTGGCCGCGATCTAGCCTTTCTCCTGGCCGGCTGGCCGGTCAGCTCCGTCGGACTCATCTGGCGGGCCCGGTACGACCTCGCGCCACACGTGGTGGGTCTCCTCCGAACCGGCCTCGACAGGCTCAATCACGTACTGGTAGACGGTCTCCTGCTCCCCGCGCCTGACCGTGAGGATCTGTCCGAGCGGTACTTCAGCGGGCAGCCTTACCGCTCTGTCGCCGCGCACCTCGATAGTCCATTCGTCTGCCATGCGCCCTACCCTTCTTGCCCTTCGGTCTTCAGCGACTTTATGCGACCGCCCCAGGTCATCTGGGCCTTCGGCTTCACGGTACCGGTGTCCCGGTCTGGTCGCGTTCGGCGACAAACTCGCTTTCGCTTCGACCGTCCTGACCGTGGCCCCCATACGGCCTACCCTTCCTTCCAGGTAGTGAACTCGGGCCACCGGTGCCACCAGGCGAACCATCCGCGGCGGCCGACCCGCAGCCGCAGGCACGGGCGCGCGGCCAGCGCCGGATCGCGGTCTGGTGGCCCTGGTCAGCAGCCCTCAGGATCCGATGGCGTCCGCTGGTGTCCAGGATCGTTGTTGGCACGTGCGTTAGCAACGAGTTAGCTCGGCCACCAGATGCAACTACTGGCGCAGATGCTCGCCGCCGAATTCTGCGAAGTGGCCGACGTCATGCACCGTTTATCTGGTTTCCCCATCTCCTTGTCCTGGGTGCGCGCTGAGGAGCTGGATGAGCAAGTTGAGCGCGCGGTCGGTGCGTTGTTGGTCTCCGGTGCTGAGGCGGTCGAGGAGCAGCCCGCGCAGGGCGGCGATCACCAGGGTGGCAGGGGCGTTGTCCGCGGCATCGGAGTGCGGGTCCTGAAGGGCGGCCCCGAACTGGTCCAGCCACTCGGTGACCATTGCTTGTGCCCGCTGCGAGCGGGCACCAGGGTGGGTCATGGCGTCGACGTAGACCTCGAAGAACAAGCGCATGAACGGCGCACGGTCGGGGTGACCGGCCCAGTCCCAGACGCCCTGGAGCAGCTCAGGTCCTGATGCACCAGTGGTCCTGACATACCCGGCCAGCATCCCGGCCTCTCGGCGGCGGACCTCAGCGAGCACCGCCATGACGAGTTCCTCTTTGCTCCCGAAGTCATAGAGAAGCATGCGAGTGCTAGTGCCGAGGGCACTGGCCAGGGGCCGCAGGCTCAGCTCGGCGAGGCCGTGCTCAAGCACGTAGTCAGCGGCGGCGGCGATGGTCTCGCCGCGCCGCTGCGGGTTGGCTGGCCGTGCCATCTGCTGCGCCTCCGTTGACAGTCCCGCCTATGCCTGGCAGTTTATGAACCATGTGTGTCAATAATAAGGCTGGAGGTTGTCATGGCCTCGGCGAGCGCCAGGTGGCCGTGGTAACCGGGGCCGGGAGCGGCATCGGCCGGGCGACAGCACTGGCGCTGGATGCCCGCGGCCTCGACGTCGTGTGCGTCGGCCGGCGGACGGCGCCGCTGGAAGAAACCGCCAAGCAGTTCAGCGACGGCCGGGGCCGCGCGGTGGCCGCCGACGTCAGCACGGCCGATGGCATCCGCTCGATCATCGCTGCGGTGGGCGGGGCTGCCGTCCACGCCGTCGTACACGCGGCGGCGATCGAGGGAATCGCGTCCCTGGACGAGACCACCAGGCCCGTCTTCGACCAGCTGGTCGCCGTCAACTTCGCTGGCCCATTCTTCCTGACCCAGGCGCTGCGGCCCCTCCTGGCCGACGGCAGCGGGATCGTCTTCGTGGGCAGCGTCTCGGCCTTGCACGGGCGGCCACGTCACGCCGCCTACGCCGCAACCAAAGCCGCGCTGCTGGGCCTGACCACCAGCCTCGCCGCCGAGCTAGCCCCGCGTGTGCGGGTGAACTGTGTTGCCCCCGGTGCCACCGACACCCCCATGATGGCCGGGGCGATCACCGACTACCTCCAGGGCATGGACGACCAGGAAGCCCAGCGGACCGCGACCGCAGAAATGACCAGGGTACTGCTGGGCCGGATAGCCGCCCCTGCGGAGCTGGCCGCCGCGATCGTCCACCTCGCGCTCGACGCCAGCTACAGCACCGGCAGCACTGTCACCGTTGACGGAGGCTTCAGCGCCCGGTTATCGCGCATCGCTAACACGCGGTCACCATGACCCATCGCGCTTTCTCGGTGGAAGGCTCGGTCCCAGTTTCTAATTCCGCTGCTATACAACGCATATAAAGGCCGGTCCCGGGATCGGAACCGGCCGCTGGGCTGGGCGCGCTCGGAGGGACTCGAACCCCAACCTTCAGATCCGTAGCGATCTGCGGCTACGTTTGCTACTTGCCCACTTGGTAGCTGATCTGCAGGAATGCTGGTCAGCGATGAGCAGTGGATGGCGTCATTGAACGTCATTGTGGGGCCAAAAGTGTGGCCACCGTGGCCGGGTACCCACGTCCGCCGCGGCGTCGGCCAATTGTCAAGACTTGCTGACGCTGGGGCTCACGCGGTCAGGACGTGGCTCGGGGAGTCCGGGCGCTCGCGAGGGCATCGAAGGCCTCGTCCACGAGGGTGGTGAGATCGGGCTGGCCGTTGTTGTCCGCCCACCTGTTGATGGCGACGCTGAGGCAATCGATAGCGGCGGCGGCCAGCACGGTTGGGCGGATGGCGCCGGGGTCGCCAGTTGCGTTCCGCTCGGCGAGTTCGGCGGCGAGCAGGGGACGCCAGCCGCATTGCTTGGCAAGCAGACGCGCAGCGAGGGCGGGCGTCTCACGGACCAGCCGGGCAGTCATCAGCATGCCAGCCGGATCTTCCCGGTATCGATCGAGGTAAGGGTCCAGGCTGCGCCGCAGCGAGGTCCAGTCGTCTTCGCCGGGCGGCCGGATACGAAGGGCATGCACGACCGCTTCGCCGTGGCTATCGAGGGCGCAAAGGGCCGCGTCCTCCTTGGTGCTGAAGTAACGCAGGAACGTGCTGCGTGACACGCCCGTCTCCTCCGCCAGGTCGTTGATCGTGACCTGGTCGAAGCCCCGCTCGCGGAACAGGCGCAGTGCTACTGCGGCCAGTTCTGCACGGACCGCGGCCCGATGACTAACGGGTCGCCGGGCGGTCCAACCTTCAGAACATCATCGACGGACGACGCGTGAACGTGGAAAGAGGCGCGACATGGCTGACTGGGAGAAGCAGATTTTTGCCATCAACCTGATAGTTGGGGACCTGGAGCGCTCGAAGACGTTCTACCGCGAGGTTTTCGGTCTGCTTCCGCTGCACGAGGCGGAGGACCAGGCATTGTTCCGCTTCACGGACATGTACGTCATGTTGCGGCACGATCCGGCTCACCGGGCCCCGGCAGGCGACATCCTCAGCCTGGCGCAGAAGGGTGTCGGGCAATTCGCCATCGTCGTTGACGACGTGGATGCGGTGGGCGCTGAACTGGCCGGGCACGGAGTGACATTGACCAGCGGCCCGGCGGATCGTGACTGGGGCATGCGCACGATCACTTTCGCCGATCCGGGCGGCTACACCTGGGAGATCGCGCAAGATTTGCCTTAGCGCCCAGGACCCGTAGTGTTCACGGCTCCAGCGGCGGCAGACCGCATCTTTCGAATTCATGCATTCTGCCTGCTTGGATTCGATTACCTATCTCCCGGCAGCCGAGACCATTCCGCGCATATTCCGGATCATGGGTACTTCCGCCGTGACTGCCCACATCTTGCAGAGGATGGCCCGCACCCGGTCCGGGCAGGCTCCCGCCTGGCCCTTGGTCTCTGACCGGAGTGTCCATTAGGCTCCGGGGTCAAGCGTGACTTCGCGTACGTTGGCCGGTGCCGTTCCACCTGTGCTGTTTGCCCTGCGGGCACAGTCGCGCTTGGGGCTGGAGGGGCGGACACGTACACTCCGCGGGCCATCCCCGGATCTGACCTCTTCCGTGTCAGGTCTCCTCCGCGACTCGACTCATGTGCGTCAAGCTAGGTTGCGATGCCTGCGGTGTTGTCCGCGAGTGGCCGTGATACCTCTCCCGCGACCGTCCCATCGGGCACGCGGCGGCCATGAGCCCCTTCGTCCCGAACTAGCGGCGCCGCTGGGTGTTTGGCCGCCGTCCCAGCTAGGTCAGTGTGCTGACGGTCGTGCTTGGTGCCGACTGTCGGGGGGAACGTTGCTGTACTTTCTTCTGTACGCAGAAGCCATTAGCGGTTTTCAAGAGCGTACGTGATTCACTGTCCGCCACTGTTCTCGCCTGGGCTCTTATCATGTCCGCCTGCTGCGTCATCCAAGATCATCCCGTGCATATCCCTGCGGACACGTCATCGCGGCTGCCGACAGCGCCATCCCGGCGCACCGTGGCGGCGAACGCCACCAGGCGCACGCCGCCTCGGGCCCAACGGTGTGATCGAATACCTAACAGTGCGATCGGATCTCCGAGGGGAACAGATCATGGCAGACGCCTCAGTCCAGCATCCGGCATCCCCGGCCACGGTCGCGGACATCATGCATCCACCGGTGACGACGGTTAACCAGAACGACCACGTGGCCGCAGCCGCCTACTTGATGGAGCGCGCGGATGGGACAGCCCTGATCGTCACGCAGGGACAGACCGGCGAGCCGATCGGCATCATCACCGATGCTGACATCTCTCACGCGGTCGCGGACGGGAGGAACCCGAGTGACGTCCGGATTTATCAACTGATGACCAGTCACCCGACCGCCATCAGCACCACGGCAAGCATCCGTGACGCGGCCAAGGTCATGACGAGAGGGCACTTTCGACACCTGCCGGTCATGGGAGACGCTGGCCTGGTCGGCATAGTGGACATCACCGACGTATTGCGCGCGCTGCTCGACGTATCCGAGGCCGGAGCGGAGGAGCCGTCATCTGATCCGTAGACCAATGCGGCGTGTCCGGCCAGTGCGCCAGAGTCCGTATCCGCAGGTCAACGTCTGGCCGGGTGTCCGGAATAGTTGCCGTAGTCCCGTACGGTCCAGCCGGTCCGTGAGAAAGCTGTGAGATCGCCGGGCACTTTCCAGCCCCGGATGGGTTCCTTGGGCGCCGTCCCTTCCCCCATCGGACTGACTGCTGCCGACCTATTCGCCGGAGGGGAGGTGTCAAGGGCTGATTCGCGTGTACGTTGGCCGGGCACCTTCACCGATGCTTGTTGTCCCGCGGCCAGATCGGCCCTTGACGGCGTACTGGAGGCGTATCACAGTCCGGCGGCAGTCTGGTGGGGGGCCTTTGCAGCTTCCGCGGCATCCAGGACCAGGTGGTCATTGTCAATCGCATTAGCAGCTCGGGTCGCAGTGATCCGGATCGGTTCAGGCTGGACCAACGTGCTTGGTCGGTCCTCCCATGGACGGCGCCGTACGGCGTTGAACTGCAACCCAAATTGCAACCTCCCAATCCCTAGTCACCCGGGCGGGCGCCTACCCCCGCACCAGAAGCGCTCGAGCGAGCAGCACTGTACTTATGTACAGTGTGACCTGTCGTCGGCATTTGGGGAGATCACATGCACCAGGCGATGCAGTAGGCGCTCCGCGCCTACGTAGCTGCGTGGAGCGAGGGCGACAAGGTGAAGAGGGGCGAGCTGCTTGACCGTAGCTTCGCCGCCGACGGTGAATACGTCGACAGTGTCGGGCGGGCTGCTGGCCGCCAGGAACTGTCGGAGAGGATTGGGCAATTCCTCGCCACCTACCCGGGCGCAGCCGTAGCCGTCGACAGCGGCATCGACGAGCGTGACCGCCACGCCCGGTTCGCATGGGTCGCCCGGGACGGGGACGGCAACGTCATCCTGGCAGGCATGGACTTCGCCGCCTTCGCCGCAGATGGCATGGTCAGGCTGATCGTCGGCTTTTCTGGGCCGATGCCCGCAGCCACCTGACGCTTGACTGCCTCGGACGGCCTGGCAACGTCACCCACGATGTTTGACGCTCTTTAGGCCTGATTCCTTAGGAGATCCCCAGCATGACCGTTCATCATCTGGCGCGCATGCGGCACCAGAGACGGCATGCCTGCTCAGGCTGACAGAACACGAGGTTGCCGCGCACCGTGCGGTTGTCGCTGCTGTTGCTGTCAATTTAGCGCCGGGCGCCCGGTGGCAAGCCGACCGGGTCGCAGGCGGCCAGGTCCGAAGACGGGAAGCGGTGCGGCAGAGCTACGCATTCCGAGGGTGTTCTCGTGCCTTGCTCGCGGGTTCAAAGCCCGCCCTAGCTTCATGTTCGCAGATTGCCGCAGGTGGCGATCGTTGGCTGTTGATGGCGGTTCGGGGACATCTCGGGGACACGGGTCCGTAATGCGTAGGCCAAGTCCCGCCCGGCCGTGGTCCTGGGGCGCCCACCCCTCTCCCCCATCGGACTTGCTAGCGGCCACGAAAAAATACGGGTGTGCGGTCAGCTTGCTCCTGGTTGGTGGCCATCGTTTCTCCGGTCCTGCGGCCATTGATGGCGTGGGTGGCTGGTCTTGTTCTGTCCTGGCTCACGGCGTGTCGTGATACTGGCGGTCCCTCCGGTGTGGATGGGTTTGAGGTGGTTCGCCTTACCCGTCGGTGTCCCGGAGGGACCCATGACCAAGTCTGGCAGGGAGATTGTGGAAATTTTTGAGGCCTTCGACCTTACGGGGACGGCCTGGTCGGCTGCGGAGCTGGCCGGGTGCGATGCGAAGACGGTCGCCCGTTACGTGGCGATCCGGGACGCGGGCGGCGACCCGCTGGTGAAGGCAGCGAAGCCGCGGCTGATCGATGTTTCATGCCGAAGGTCGAGGATCTGGTCGACCGGAGCAAGGGCAAGATCCGGGCGAATGTGGCGCACCGCAAGCTCGCCGCGATGGGCTACCGGGGGTCGGAGCGGTCGACCCGGCGGGCGGTCGCGGAGGTGAAGGCGGCCTGGGCGGCGGGCCGGCGAAGGCGCTACCGGCCGTGGGTCCCCGAGCCCGGGATGTGGCTGCAATGGGACTGGGGCGAGGGACCGCGGATCGCAGGCCGGCGGACGCAGCTGTTCGCGGCGTGGCTGGCCTGGTCCCGGTTCCGGGTGGTGATCCCGGCCTGGGACCAGCAGACGGGCACGCTGACGTGGTGCCTGGACCAGGCGCTGCGCGCCGTGGGCGGCGCGCCGACTTACCTGCTGACCGACAACGCGCGGACCGTCACCATCGGCCATGTGGCGGGGATCGCGGTGCGGCACCCGGAGATGGTCGCGCTGGGCCGGCATTACGGCTGCACGGTGGAGACGTGCGTGCCGTTCGACCCCGAGTCCAACGGCGGGGTCGAGGCGACGGTCAAGATCGCCAAGGCCGACCTGGTCCCGTCGGGGGCGAACCTGTTGCCGGCCTATGGCAGCTTCACCGAGCTCGAGGAGGCCTGCAGGGCGTTCTGCGACCGGGTCAACGCCCGGGTCCACCGCGAGACCGCTGCTGCCCCGCAGGTGCGGCTGGCCGCCGAGCGGGAGCGCCTGCACCCGTTGCCGGGCGAGCCGTATGCGCTGGCGCTGGGCGAGGAGCGGCTGGCCGGCGACGATCAGACGATCCGGTTCGGGTCGGTGCGCTACTCCACCCCGCCGGGCCATGCCGGGACGCGGGTGTGGTGCCGGGTCGCCGGGGAGGAGCTGGTGATCACCGCCCGCACCGGCCGCGGCGCGGCGGAGACCGCCCGGCACCGGCTGTCGGTGCCGGGCAGCCCGCAGATCCTGGCTGAGCACTACCCGCATCACCCCGGCGGGGCCGGGGCCGCGCCAGCCCCGGCCCCGGCCGCGGACCCAGGCCGAGGCCGGGTTCCTGGCCATCGGCGACGGCGCACGCCGGTGGCTGGCCGAGGCCGCGGCCTCTGGCGCGCAGCGGATCCGGTCCAAGATGGCCCGCGCGGTCGAGCTCGCCGCGGTCGTCGGCGTTGACCGGGAGGTCATGGCGCCAGCCAAGTCCGATGGTGCTAGGGTCACGCCATGCCACGTACGGACAGGGCGTCGCGGGTGATCGCTGCGCCACCCCAGCGCGTCTGGGCCGCTCTCGTCGATCCCGGGGCGCTCCTGGCATGGCTCCCTCCTGGCGGGATGACTGGCAGGTTCGAGCGATTCGATGCCCGGCCGGGCGGGTCGTACCGGATGGTGCTGACTTATTCTGACGCGTCTGGCGCACCGGGCAAGGCGACCGTGGATTCCGACATCGTCGAGGCTCGCTTCATCGACATCGTCCCCGGCGAGCGGGTCGTGCAGACGGTGGACTTCGTCTCCGATGACCCTGCCTACGCCGGCACCATGACCATGACCTGGCAGGTCGCCGCTGTCGATGCGGAAACACGCATCGACATCCTTGCCGAGGACGTTCCGGACGGCATCTCCGCGGAGAACCACGCCGCGGGGCTCGCTTCTTCCCTGACGAACCTCGCCGCCTACGTGGAGCAGTAGCCCTCGCTCCCTGGCGGGTAAGGAGCCGCTCGGTGCTCATGTTCCTGCGCGGCGGCGCACGGTTGCGACCACAGACACCCGACCTCACGATCCGGCTGGTCCTCCACGACCGGGTGTTCACCGCAACAGGGCGAACGTTGCCCGATACGGCACTAGTGTGCCGCGCCTGAAATTTTCGGTGTTACTTTTGCTAGTCTGCGGCTATGTCGCATCGGGGTCCTTCTGCTGTGCAGATTGTGCTGTCTGAAGATGAGCGGGCTGAGCTGGTGCGCCGGGCGGGGCTGCCGGGACGCTGGCGGCCTGACCGGGCACGGATCGTTTTGGCCTGTGCCGAAGGGATGTCGAACGCGGGCGCGGCGCAGGCGCTGGGGGTGGCGGTCAAGTCGGTGTCCAAGTGGCGGCGTCAGTTCGCGGACCAGCGGCTGGCCGGGCTGGAGGACGCCGCGCTGGTCGGCCGGCGCAAAGCTGACCTGGTCCTGGCCGAGCCGGAGCGGGCTCAGCTGATCCGGTGGGCCCGTCGTGCGAAGACCGCCCAGTACCTGGCGCTGCGCGCCAAGATCGTCCTGCGCAGCGCGGAGGGCGGGACGAACAAGCAGGTCGCCGCCGAGCTGGGGGTCGATGAGTCGACCGTGGACCGCTGGCGGGCCCGGTTCATCGCCGGCCGCCTGGCGGGCCTGCATGATGAGCAGCGGCCGGGCCGGCCGCCGTCGATCCTGCTGGAGCAGGTCGAGGACGTCATCGTGGCCACGCTGGAATCCGCCCCCGGCAAGGACACGCACTGGTCGCGTGCCTCGATGGCCAGGCAGACCGGGCTGTCGAAGTCGACCATCGGGCGGATCTGGAGGAAATCCGGCCTCAAGCCCCACCTGCAGGACTCCTTCAAGCTGTCCACCGACCCGTTCTTCGTGGACAAGGTCGTCGACGTCGCGGGGCTGTACCACAACCCGCCCGAGCGCGCCGTGGTGCTGTGCGTGGATGAGAAGAGCCAGATCCAGGCGCTGGACCGGTCCCAGCCGGTACTGCCGATGATGCCGGGCATGCCCGAGCGGCGCACGCACGACTACCTGCGGCACGGCATCACCAGCTTGTTCGCCGCCTTCAACATCGCCGACGGCACCGTCATCAGCGAACTGCACCGCCGCCACCGGGCGACCGAGTTCAAGAAATTCCTGACCGCCATCGATAAGGCCGTGCCCGCCGGCCTGGACGTGCACCTGATCTGCGACAACTACGCCACCCACAACACCGCCGAGATCAAGACCTGGCTGGCCCGGCGCCCGCGCTTCCACATCCACTTCACCCCGACCGGCTCGTCCTGGATGAACCAGGTCGAACGATGGTTCGGCCTGCTGACCGACAAGCTGATCCGCCGCGGCGTGCACACCTCCGTCCAGGCCCTGGAGAACGACATCAAGGACTGGATCGCCACCTGGAACGACAACCCCCGCCCGTTCACCTGGACCAAGACCGCCGACGAGATCTTGAACTCCCTCGCCGACTACCTCGCCAAGCTCGGAACAGGCCACCCAGTAAACCAGCAAGACTAACCAACAAAACTTCAGGCGCGGCACACTAGGTGCTGGAATCAGACCTACGAAGGCAAGGTCAGTAGCGGGTATCCCGTTGCGCGCCAAACGAGCTGCTCTGGTCGGTGGACTTCGGCGTGGCCCGGCGTGCGGCACGCGGGCCGACAAGGCAGAGCGGGCCGCTGACGCCGGGCCAGCGGCGCCGCAGGCGCCGCTCTTGATCTAAATATGGCCAGATTCGGCACAACGCAGCACGTGGGGCCAAGCGGAAGGCGCCAAGCGCACGTGACCCCGGCGTAGGATCGTAGCCATCGTCCTGCTGGCTGAGCTTAGCGTCGGCGCGTGCTCGGATGAGCGCATGCGGCTCCTCGGCAGCTCGTGGTTGGCCAGGGCCAGAGGTATGATGCCCACTCCGACCTGGGGTTTTCCGGTTGGAGCGGGTGACGGTGGAGCGGGTGACGGGAATCGAACCCGCATTATCAGCTTGGGAATCTGCGCTGTTCGGGCTTCTAGCAGGTCTGGCCTGCGGCGCAATGTGTCCGCGAGTGACCGCAAGAGACCGCTCGTCACCGGGGTTAATGGCCCGCTAATGGCCCGGCGACCATTCGTCGGACCGGCCCAGACTTTTACCCTGCTCCTCACCGCCCTCCTCGATTGCTGCCATCCCTCGGCCGAGGCAATCGTGCAGCGAGGAGCACACCACCAGATCACCAGCACCAGCACGGCCCACCCGGTCATGGCGGCCATGCCCGGATGCTCGTTCGCAGGAGCAGTACGGTGTGGAAGGGGTGAGCTTATGGTCAAGTTCTGGCGGCGGAGAGTGCAGCCAGGCCCGCCGCATGCCCAGCCAGCGGTCCCGGCAGACCTTGTCGCCTGGGCGGGGGAGGTGGATGTGTCGCGGCTGTCGGACAGGACCTTCCAGGACGCCGAATACTACCTAAAGGGGTACCGGTACATGAACCTGGACCTCAGCCAGCAAACGGGCTGGCGCCTGATCGCGGCCGTCGAGGCCCAGGTAACTCCCTCGCCGCCAGCCGACGCCCAGCCGTTGGATGTTCTCGCGACAGTCCTTGCGCTGCGGCGCAAGCAGCTTGGCATTGGCTGATCGTCGCCGTCGGCTCTCGCCCCGCCCTCGCTGGGTTATGAGCCGACGACGTGCGTCTCCGCAGTCTCGGGCAGTCTCTGGTCACCGCGTTGACCTTGGCCGACCTGCGGCGTGAAGTCCTCCCCGGCCTTCTGTATCTCTCCCGTCTCAGCCTGTCCCGCTGCGTCCGGTTTACAAATCGGTTTACAGAACCGGTCCTTGACCTGCGGCTTTCTGCGCCTCCACGGGCGAGAACACGCACGCTCCGGCCTGTCGGTTCATCCGTCACCGTCGGCCACCCGCATGTAGAGCGGGGCCAGAATCGGCGGTTTTACATACCGCCGCGGCTTAAGTCGGTCTCTGGCATATGACCTGCGGTAACGCTTTTAGCATCAATAGACGGCTGCGCTTCATCCCGTGTATATCCCGCGTGGCGAGGATTGGGCTTTGAGGTCGGACTATCAGCTTGGGAATCGGCCTGTCATGCATGCCCTGACCACGGGTTCGCAGCCCAACAGGCGTTTGGCCTTGTCCGCTATCGACCGCTATGCATCGCTGTTCGCCGTTCGATCGGGCCTGTAGCGGGCACGGCAGCGGTTTGCTGCGGACCGTTGGGATGCGATCCGCTTAAAAGCCCTAGGCCCATGACGATCGAGTCCCACAGTTCTCCGCTGGCCCGCCGATACTGCCGGGTGCGCCGCCCCTCCTCAACGAAGCCCCACTTCCGGTAGAGGGCGATCGCCGCCGTGTTGTGCGCGAACACCTCCAAGCAGAGCTTGTGCAGGCTGTGCTTGTCGGCCAGGCCGATCGCAGCTTGCATTAGCGCCGAGCCAACCCCACCACCCCGCCAGTCACGGTCGACGTGCATACTAATCTCGCCGAAGCCATGAGGGGAGACCTCCAGGTAGAGCATCCCGATGATTTGGCTGTCGGCCTCCGCCACGACCAGGCTGTCGCTGGTGCTGGCGAACTGAGCGGCCCGCGCGTCGATGTCGACCGGCGGCTCGGTCGCGATCCAGTCGCGCTCCTCGGCCACTGCCGCGAACAACTCCGCCAGTGCCTTCGCATCGTCCACGGAGGCTGCCCTCACCGCGAACTGCGTCACCGCCCCATTTTCTCATGGCAGGCGAGGCCGGGGCCAGCCTGCGTGAGCTGATGGACCGGATGGGCACAGCAGCCTGCGGGAGGCACTGATCTACCAGCACCGCAGCGCGCAGCGGGACAAGATGGTCGCTGACGCGATAAGCGAGCGGGTCATAGGCGAGCTAGCCGACAACGGGCACGAAGCCGTGAGCAATGATCATGATGCGGCCATGCGGGCCAGCAGCCGACACTCTGACCTGGGGTTTCCCGGTTGGAGCGGGTGACGGGAATCGAACCCGCATTATCAGCTTGGGAAGTAGTGCCCTCCGGGGCTCGCAGGTGCCCTGAACAGCGAAGCTGGTTGTCCGAGGGTGACCGCGAGATACCGGTTTTCACCGGGGTTAATGGCACGCTAATGGCACGGCGGGCCGACCTTGGGCAGATGATCTCTTCCGTAGTCAGCTGGTGGTGGCAGCACACCATGGAAAGGTAAAGGGACCATCCTGGTGCCCTGGCTTTTGGCCCTCCTAGCCTTGAGTTATGCCAAGCGGCCTGATCGGCAGGCTGCTACGACGTCGCGGGGCCGCGTGACCGTCCCGGGCGGCGTCCGGGGAAGGGGGGACCGTGATCGAACATCTCATATGCGTCATTGATTGCGCCGGAGACCCGATCAGGGGGATGAGATGAACCGCATCATGGCATTGATCCTCGCGGCTGGGCTGCTGCTCGGCGCGGCGTGCAGCTCCCAGAGTGGATCCCGGCAGGCATCGCCGTCGACCGGAGCGGCGGCCGGTCCAGCGCCCTCTACGACCGCTCCCGCCAAGGCAGCGTCGGTGCCCCATCCGATCCAGGGCTGCGTCCCGAGCTGTAACCCGCCCGGGCTCACCCGGCCCGGGCCCATCCCCGAGCGGCCCTACAAGACCCAGTGGTTCTTCGGCGGCCAGATGGTGATCACGCCCAGCGAGCCCTGGAGCATCCACGAAGACAGCACCGGTGAGTTCTCCCTCACCCTCGACGCGGCGCCCGATAACGACGTGCTGTTCTGGGAGGACGTATACCCCATCGAGCCCAACAACGAGCGCGTGCCCGGCGTGCCCCTGACCGTCAACGGGCTGCTCGGGTGGCTCCGCAAGACCCCACGACTGCACGTATCGGCTCCGCGCCCGGGCACGATCGGCAGCGACCTGCCCGCAACGGTCGTCGACGTGACCATCGCCAAGGGCGCCACGAACGAAGATCCGGCCTGCCCCACCAGCACCTGTGTCAATTGGCTCGGCTACCCGCAGTGGGACGTCAACTTCGGAATCTCGGAACCACAGGTCCAGCGCTTCTATCTGTCCGACGTCTCCTACGGCGGAAAGACGCATTTGTTCATCGCGGTCGTGTACCCCAACGACCCTGGCGACCTACAGAAGTTCCTGCCTCACGCCGAACACCTCATCTCGACCGTGCAGGTGCCCGCGGCCACGGCCTGACTGCCATCCCGGGCCGGGGCCTGTGACTTGGCGCGTTCGGAAGGACTCGAACCCCAGCCTTCTGATCCGTAGCTCCCTGTCTGTGCATTCGGATCCGTTCAGATCGGTCCGTGACCTCGGATACGTCTCGGCTCGCTGTCCGCATAAGTCCGAAGAACCGGAAGGTCGTCCGTCCGCGTGGCTTCCAGCGTGGCTCCCGGCCGCGGAGCGCGTCCGGCATCATCGCCCAGGTGCTCGGCATCACAAGTGGGCCACTTACCGGCATAGTCTGGATTGTCCGTGTGTCTGGGCTGGTAGTGACGTTCGATAACGATGAGCAGAGGCCGCCAATGGATGGCGACAACCTGACATGCAGTTTCTGCGCTAAGAGACAAGATCAGGTCGAGGTGCTGATCGCCGGTCCTGGCGGCGTGGCGATTTGCACTGAGTGCGTGGACTTCTGCAACGAGATCATCGCGGACGCGCGGGCTAGGCTATCTGGGCCGCCGCGGGGCCCGGATCAGGGAGCTCCGGGCGCGTTATAGCGCTGGACGGCACGAACCCCCCTGCTTGGAAGGTCGGTTTGCGGTGGGTCGGCCTGCCCGTCCGCAGGTGAGCCGGTGAATCAGGGTGACCGTGAGTGCCCGGCGTTGACCGGCCTATCGGACGCAGCGGGCACGTCGTCCTCCGTAGCGTACGACCGTTAGAACCTCGACCTCTGGTCCCCGCGTTGCTGCTGGCACTTCTTGCGGAGCGACCTAGGTGTGCTCGCCCGAATGCCTGTTGCCCAGCTTGATCCAGCGCATGGCGCGCGGCTCTTTAAGTGCGACCGCAGCTGCTGGAAGAGTGGGCTTCGGTCGGCGAGGTTCACGAACGCCCACCATCGGCGGCCGTCTGCGCCACCCCGGAAGATGGCTGCGGACCCCGCGCACTACGGCGGCCAGACTGTGCCCGTTCGCATGTCGGCGTCCTTGCGTCATATCTCGATTATGCACCTGCAGTCGCTGGGATATGAGCCGACCGACGCCCGTCTCTACTGTCTCGGGCAGTCTCAAGCCGTGGCGCTGGCCTCGGTAAACCTACGGCCCGAGATTGTTATTCACCTTATGCCTCTCCCCCGGCTCGGTCTGTCTCGCCTGTCCCGTGCACAAATCCGTGCACAAATCAGCTTCCTAGCCCGCTGCGGCGCGGCAACTTCAACAAGATGTCCGGCTGGCCACATGCGGCGCGGGCGATCGGCGTGGAGGGCCTGCACTTCCACGACCTGAGGCACGCTGGTAATCATTTCGCGGCAGCCAGCCGGGCGGGACTCAAGGACCTGATGGCGCGGATGGGACACGACAGCGAGCGCGCCGCGCTGATCTACCAGCACCAGGCGCGCGGGGCCGACAGGCGGATCACCGATGCGATCGACCTTCACGTCCAGGCCGAGCGCGGCGAAGGCAGCGACGAAGACGGCCCGGCCGGGACACTGGTGCCCGCCGGTTAATGGCACGCTAATGGCACGGATGAGCGTATACGGCTGTCCGGCAGCTTGTGCTTGGCCACGGTCAGAGGGAGGGCGCCTGCTCTGACCTGGGGTTTCCCGATTGGAGCGGGTGACGGGAATCGAACCCGCATTATCAGCTTGGGAAGCTGACGTTCTACCATTGAACTACACCCGCGCGCACGAACACGGCCTGTAACGCTCCCTCCCGGGAGGAAGCTGTGCTGTGTTCGCCCAGACATCGTACCGGAACCGGTAGGTTGCCAGCGTGCTCCTCTCCGATCGTGACATCAGGGCCCAGATCGAGTCCGGCCGAGTCAAGCTCCACCCGTACGAGCCTGAGCTGATCCAGCCGGCCAGCATCGACGTCCGTATCGACCGGTACTTCCGGGTCTTCGAGAACCACCGTTACCCGCACATCGACCCCGCGGTGGAACAGCCGGACCTGACCAGGCTGATCAAAACCGAGCACGATGACCCGTTCGTCCTGCACCCCGGCGAATTCGTGCTGGCCTCGACCTTCGAGGTGATCACGCTGCCCGGCGATGTCGCGGGCCGACTGGAAGGCAAGAGCTCGCTGGGCAGGCTAGGCCTGCTCACGCACTCGACGGCGGGTTGGATCGACCCGGGTTTCTCCGGGCACGTGACCTTGGAGCTGTCCAACGTGGCGACGCTGCCCATCAAGCTGTGGCCCGGGATGAAGATCGGCCAGCTGTGCCTGTTTCAGACAAGTTCCCCGGCTGAGCACCCCTACGGCTCGCCTGTCTATGGCTCCAGGTACCAAGATCAGCGCGGGCCGACTCCGTCGCGGTCCTACCTGAACTTCTACCGAGCCGAGGTCTGAGCGCCTTAAGCAGGCCGTCGGCCTTGCTCGTATGCGGCGCCGATAGCCGTCTGCCGCCGCTGTGGCCTGCCGGTCTACAATCATGGTCACCCTCCGCCGACACGAAGGACCTGCATGACTGCCGAGCCGACCGCCAATCCGAGCCCGCCACCCATCGCCGGCTCGGCGCCGGGTCAGGACGAACCGCAGGGCGCCGAGGCGTTCTTCCACGCCGACGGCGATGCCCTAATCCCGACGCAACTGGCGGCGAGCCCGTGGGGGCCGGTCCTGCACGGCCGTATGACTGGCGGCTTGGCGGCGCGTGCGATTGAGCGTGTGCTCGCCGAGGATCCGGACCTGATCTGCACCCGGCTGACAATCGACATGTTCAAGTCGGCGCCGCTGGCCCCGATGCTGGTCAGCACCAGGACGGTCCGCAGCGGGCGGCGCATTAGGGTGCTCGAGGTCACCGTCGAACAGGACGGCACCCCGATCGGTCAAGGCAAGTTTGTGCTGCTGCGCCGGTCCGAGCAGCCCGAGGGCACCTTCCGGCAGACTCCGGACTGGGCTGCTCCGGCGCCAGGCCCGCAGCTGGGGCCGCCTAACCGCACGGACTGGGCAGGGCTGGATGGGGCCGCAGCGGGCCACCGGTGGACCGCGCCCCACCAGTCGTGGCGGGCAAGCGGATCGTCCGGGCCGGCATCGGCCGGAACGTGGGTCCGGGACGTCTACCCGCTGGTGGCCGGTGAGGAGCTCACGCCGGTCGTGCGGCTGGGGCTGGCCGGGGATCTCGCGAGCGGGGAGGCGAATACCTCCAGCCGCGGGCTGCACTTCATCAACGCGGATTACACCGTGTACCTGGGTCGGGAACTGCAGGGCGAGTACATCGGCCTCCAGCCCTACGGGCACGTGAGCGAGCGGGGCGTGGCCGTAGGCCAGTGCATCGTGCACGACCAGCAGGGCCCGGTCGGCTTCATCGCGACCACTGCCCTCGCCAATACCTGAGGCCTTACCTCCACCCCCGCTACTACGATCCGGGCGGCCTCAACCCCGGCAGTCCGTGCGCCCTCTCCAGGTCCCTTCCACGTCGGCTGGCGTGAATGACGCCTGACGCCGCGAGGCCCACTTTGCTAGACCGGGAGCCATGGCCGCGCGCGGCTTCGGCCGGGCCCGTGACGCCTGGGCCCGCGCCCGGGAATCTCGTGGGTGAGCTGTACGTCACAAGCCTGATCTGGGTCCCGGCGGCGTTCATCGCGGTGGCGTCGCCCGCCCGGCCCGCGGTACCGGCTTGTTTGCGCTGGCTGCACCTAATCGTGGGTTAGGTCGGCGGCCTGATCCCTGCGGTCGACTGGGTCGCGCTTGGACCGAGACGGCAGGAGCCGGGCCGAGTAGTGCCGTTGTCACCAGCCTGGGCTGCTTCCCGGGCGTATCGGCAGGAGCGGTTGGCCATCATCAGGGCTAGACAAGGCTCCTTCCCCACACCCTGGGAGCCTTTTAGTCCATCAGTGCCATAACTGCTTTGCTGACAGCGCCCTGAGGGATTTCACGCTGGTCAACTTGGCGGCGGCGGCCGGGTTCTCCGCGCCGATCTCACTGCGCGATGTCCCGTGCTGCGCTTTGCGGGATACCCGGGTGGACGATCGCGGATGCCGATTCCGCCGGGGCCCGCGGCCGGGGGCGTAATGCCCGGGCCGGAAGACCCTGGCGGGGAATGAAACCAGGGCCGAAATACCCGAGCCGGAATCACCAGCTCCAAAGGGCAGCGACAATTTCTCCCTATAGACAGGGAATTATCCTCTGGGAGACCGGAGGGATATCGCCGAAGATGATTATGACAGCAGCAGGAAATGAGAGAAGGCAATGTCATGGCCACCAAGGGAAACGACAGTAATATCCGCCCCGGGCGGGAGCCGCCCGCCCGGCACTCGCCCGGCGCCCGGCCGCGCGCGGGCCGCCGCAGGCGGATGCTCCTCGCGGCCGTGCTCGGCGCCACGGCGCTCGCCGCGATGAGTGCCCTCGCCGCGGTGGGCGCCTTCAACGGGAATGCCGCGGCGCTCACCAACTGCGCAGGCACGCCCAGCGGTTGCGGTTACCCAGATGCTTCGAACACCGGCGTCCCGGGCGGGAACGGGACGGCCCTGAAGTCAGTCCCGGGCCAGGTATCCAGCGGGAAGGGCTGGTTTTACAACGCCGCGGGCGGCGACGTGTTCGTGACCGGAAACGGGGCGGTGCTCAGCGGCCTGTACATTCCCCACGAGCTCGTGATCAAAGCCTCCAACGTGACAGTCAAGGATGTCCAGGTCGCGACCAGAGGAGATTTCGGCATCAAGCTCGCGCACGCCAATGGTGTCACGATCGAGAATTCCGCGATCAGCGGCCAGAACGCCACCACCGGCCGGGTCGGCTCGGCGATCGATGATCCGTACGGCGACTCGACTGGGGTGGTGATCAAGGACAACAACATCTTCAACTTCAAGACCGCCATCCAGATATCCACCGGGCTGGCGGACGGCAATTACATTCACGACCCCGGCTATATTAACGGAGATCACACCAACGGCTTCTACGTCAACGGGGGAACGAAGCCGCTGACGATCGAGAACAACACGGTCTTCGACGGCCTGAACCAGACCGACGCCATCAACCTCGACGCGGGAAGCTCCGGCGTGCCGGTGGCTAACAAGACCATCGAGAACAACCTCCTCGCCGGCGGCGCCTACACCATCTACGGCGGGAGTGCCCTGAGCAACCCCACCTCGAACATCGTCATCAGGGGCAATCGGTTCGGCCAGCAATTCCACCTGAGCAGCGGCCAGTACGGTCCCGTCGCCTACTTCACCCCCACCGGGACGGGCAACGTCTGGTCGGGTAACTTCTGGGACACCACCGGGCAAACCGTGGCATCGTGACAGGCCGGCGAGGCCAGCAGATGGGACCTTCGGACCACGGAGCGCGTTCCCGGGTACTGATAACTAGGCCACAGGTCAGGCTGGATGCTGCAGCGCCCCCGGCGAACAGCCGCTCTCCGGGTGTGCAGCTCGACCACGGAGGGACCCCGTGCCCGGGCACAGACTCCTCCATCCCAGCACCTCCGGTTTCATCGGCGTGAGACGAAAGAGCCGTGGGTTCCAAGCGGGTTCCCGTTCCTGCGCGGAACCCTCTTCCACGTTTGCTGAACTTCGCCGTGCTCGTGAGCAGCTCGACGTGCTCCAGCTCGAGGTCCTGCGCTGTCATGGCAGGTACAGCGGGCGTCATGGCAGGTGCAACGGACATAGGTGCCTCCCTCGGGGTCGGCATCTGGGCCACGGTGGCGCCAAGGTCAGGCCGGGTGCTGTCGTTGCGGGCGGCGCTACCAGCCGCGGAACTGGCTTTGCATGGTCCAGAACGCGGCCAGGCCGGTCAGGGCGGCCAGGCCGGTCACGGCGGCCGTGAGGCGGCGGCCGGGATGGCCGCCGGACCAGCGCAGGCCCGCGGTGGTGAGCCGGCGTATGAGTCCGGTGACGATGTACAGCGATCCGGCGAGTGACAGGGCGGCCAGGGCGACGCCGATCGCGTCGGCCGCGGCCGCCGTGTAGCGGTGGCTGGCCAGGGCGGTGGTGGTGAGGTGGGCTGAGGTGGTGGCGGAGTGCCACAGCGCCCGGTTGATGGCGGGCAGGTACAGCAGGAGGTAGCCGAGCATGAACGTGAGCAGCGGGATGACGCAGGCTACCCAGGCGGTCACCACGATCCGGGTGCTGCGCCGCAGCCCGGTGACGCGCGGGTCCGGGCGGCCCCGGGAGACGGCGCTGCGCACGATGGGGGCGATGCGGGCGAACAGGTCCGGTATGCCGGCCAGGTCGGACAGGATGAAGTAGCCGTCGAAGCGGACGAAGGGGAGCAGCTGCTCCAGCATTTCCAGGTGGGTGAAGGCGATGACCAGGAGGAGGACCTGGTTGGAGGTGGCCACGTAAAGGCCGGCCAGGGCGAGGATGAAGACCGCGTTGAAGTACAGGCCGCCGAGGTCGGTGCGCAGCCGCCCGGTGCGGGAGAGCCGGTAGGAGTCGGTGACGTTGGTGTAGAACGACGGCCAGACCAGGTAGATGCCGACGCCGATCACGCCGGGCCGGGCGCCGCCGTACCGGCAGCCGGCCGCGTGCCCGCATTCGTGGAAGATGGCGGCGGCCAGGGACAGGCCGAGGACGGCGAGCAGGTCGGCCGGGTTGCGCAGCACCTGCCCGGCCCCTCCGCCCAGCCCGTGGACGGTGAACAGCCACCAGTCCACCGCGGCGACGGCGGCGGCCACGGCCACGACGACGGGCCAGCGGAACAGCGGCCGCAGCAGCGTCCCGGCGGCGTTCGCGGCCCGTTCGGGCAGCAGCGTGCCCCGGGCCCGCAGCGCGAACAGCGGGCTGGCCGTGGGCGCGGCCGCCGGGCCGCCAGTGGTGGCGGCGACGACGCCGAGGGGCTGCAGTTTGGCGGTGATGAGGTAGGTGACCTGGTCGCCGGTCAGGGACCGGCCCAGGTCGGCGCTGACCAGGCCGGCGATGGCGGCCGGGCCGCGGGTGCCGTCGATCCGGCAGGCGACCTGGTACAGCAGTGGTGACATCTGGATGACCTGCCCGTCGGCCCGCCGCACCAGCGACGGCGGCTGGCTGTAACCGGAGCCCTGGTACTCCCCGAGCAGCTCGACCCCCTCAGCCAGCCGGGGGGCACCGGCGGCCGCATCCGCATCGGCGGGCTGGGGCGGGTGCCGGGCGCTGGCCGGGTACCAGGGCTGCCGTCACGGTCATGGGTCTGCTCCCCGTTTACGTGCTCACTGGGGATCGGGAACGTGCGGGGGCTGGCGTCCTTGCCGGGCGGTCCGCAGGCGGGAGGGAGGGCCGCCCGGTAAGGGGTCCGGGCGGCCCTCCTCCTGCCGGTGCGCATTCCCCCAGGAAATGCGCGGCAGGTCCTGGGTGCGGGCCGGGGCGGGGTTACAGGCTGAAGATGTTGAGGGAGTTGCCTTCGCCGTTGAATGCGGAGACGTTGACCAGGCCGACCTGGCTGGTGTTGCCGACGATGTTGGTGTAGCTGTAGCTGGGGTGGCTGCTCTGGCAGGAGAGGGTTTCGCGGGCCGGGAGCAGTTCGGCGGTCTCGAGCTCGAGGTCGCGGGTCGTGATGGTGGACATGGTGCCTCCTTCGGGGCGATCCCCCCTGGGGCCTGGCGGCCTAGGGGGTTTCCTGCCCGGTACCCCTGTGGCGCCGGGCCGCAGACATGATGTACGCTGTTTGGCAAACGTACTGTTCGGTTACCACCGTACAGTACCCGTCTCCCCGCCCGTCAATCCCGGGCCAGCGCCGGCCGAATCCCGGGAGCCCACGACGGGGCTCGCTGAGTGGAAGGACGGTTAGGTTGGTGGCCATGACCTCGCAGGCGATGGGGGACGAGCAGGATCCGGCCGCGGAGCAGCCGGACCCCGCGGCGGGCCCGGCGGCGGGCCGCGGCGGGGCCCGGCGGCGGGGCCGGTGCTGAACCCGCTGCAGCGGCTGATCCAGCAGCGGCTGCGGGAGCAGGGCTGGTCCTACCGGGAGGCGGCCCGCCGCGGCGGGCTGCCGCATTCGACCATCCATACCCTGGCCACGACCCGGAACCTGGGCCGGCCGCCGCGCCCGGACACCATCGACGCCCTGGCCAAGGGCCTGGACGTGCCCGTCTCGGTGGTCCGCGCCGCGGCCGCGCAGGCCACCGGGATGCACTACTACGACGACCAGACCCCCGCCCTGAACCACGGCCCGGATGACCACGAGCGGGACCTGCTGATCGCCAGCATCGACGAGCTGACCCCCCAGGAACGGCGGCACGTCGCCGCGCTGGTCGACTCCCTGCGGGCCCGGGCCCCCCGGGACCAGGCCGGCGGCTAGCCCAACGGCTAGCCCGCCCCCGGGGGCCGCGGGGATTCCCGCAGCCCCCGGGAGCGCTACCGTCAGCCCCGGGGCGCCGGCCTGCCTGGACGGGCATCTCTACTGCGCCGCCCAGCTGGCCGGCAGCCCGGGCCGATCCTCCATCGGCCAGGCGGCGGGCACGCCGAGCTGGTCAGCGAGCTCGCCGTAGGACCACTCCGGCAGGACCAGCCGGGCCGCCCGCAAGATGGCCTGGGGGTCCTCGCCGGGGGGCCGCAGCACGCAGACGGTGCCGTCGCGGGTGCTGCACGTCACCACCACCCGGTCGTAGTCGGCGACCACGATCGGCCAGGCGGCGGGCAGCCCCAGCTCCCCGGCCAGCTGCCGGTAGGGGCCCTCCGGCAGGACCAGCCGGGCCGCCTGCAAGATCGCCGCCGGCTCCGCACCAGGCGGCCGCAGCACATACACCGTGCCGTCCCGGGTGCTGCACGTCACCACCACCCGGTCATAATCAGCCACCACAATCCGGGCCTCACCCCCAGCAGCCGGCCCCGCAGCCGCCTGCCGCCAGCACCCGGCCCGGCACGGCCAGCGCCGCGCCCGGCACGGCCAGCGCCGCGCCCGCCGGGGCCGCGCCCGCCGGGGCGGCGCCCGCCGCGGTGGCCCGCGCTGCCCGGGCGGCGGCCCGGCGGCGGCGGACCGCCAGGACCGGCTCAGCCGCGAACGCCGCCCCGATCAGCAGGCCCGCGGCCAGCAGCACGGCCCTCAGCCACGACGGCATACCCGCCGCCGGGACCCGCACCGGCCCCGGCCGGTGCCCGCCGCCACCCGGCACCGCCGGCGACGGCGGCCGCGGGGACACGCGGGGGCCCGGGGCACGCCCGGCCGGGGGCCGGGCCGAGCGACCCGGGATGGCCAGCACGGTGCCGGCCCGGATCACGTCCGGGTCAGCGCCGATCACCCGCCGGTTAGCCGCATACAACGCCGGCCAGCCGCCGCGCACGGCCAGCGCCGCCGCGATCGCCGACAAGGTATCCCCGGGCCCCACCACGTACCGGGTCACCGGCTTGCCGCCGGGCAGCACCAGCACGGTGCCCGGGCCGATGACATCCGGGTCGGGGCCGATCACCGGCCGGTTGGCCGCATACAACCCCGCCCAGCCGCCCCGCACGGCCAGCCGCGCGGCGATGCCGGACAACGTGTCACCGGGCTGCACGACGTACCGCGCGGCCGGGCTGACCGCCCGGACCGGTACCGCGGCCACGCTCACCGTGCCAGCCAGCACGATCCCACTGCTACTGCTGCTGCCACTATTGCCACTGCTACTGCTATTGCTGTTACTCGCGATGCGGGTCTCAGCCTGGGCCGGGTGGGACCGGCTCATGCCTGCTGCCACCATGATCGGCAGGGCACTCCAGGCGAGCACCACGCACGCGGACTTCGTCCACACACGCACGGGTGCGCTCACTTTCCTTCCACAGGACTCAGCGCCAGGCGCTTGCGGCCCGGACACCGACTACACGGACCGATCAGGAAGGAAAGGACTTAAGCGGGCGGCACCTCCGGCAGGACACAACGCCAGACCGGCAACACCACGGCACAACGCGCGAGCCGCAGCAACACCAGTGTGCGACCAGTGGTCAGAGCAGCACCGATACTGCCCTGCATACCGCCCCCGCTGCCCCCGCCGATGCTGCTGGCCGAACCGCCACCACCGCCGGGAACAGGCGCGCTCCCCGGCCCGGCCGGCAGCCCCGGGAGCACCGACCTCGCCGGCAGCAGCACACCGCCACCACCAGCCCCCGCCGGCGACACCAGCAGCCAGGAGAACCCACCCAGGCTGCCACCTGGCACCCCCACGCCAGCCGCATCAGCTATCACGCCAGCAACCCGAGCCGATCCCACCGGACCCTGCACAACACCACCCGCCACCGGGGCCGCCACACCCGAAACCACGCCGGTCACCGGGGCCGCCACACCGGAGACCACGGCCGTGACCGGGGCCGTCACACCCGACACAGCACCCGTGACCGGGGCCGCCAGGCCAGACACTGCGGAAATCACTGGGCTCGCCACGCCGGAGACCACGCCGGTCACCGGGGCCGCCACACCCGACACACGCCCGCCACCGGGGCCACCACACCCGACACCACGCCCGTGACCGGGGCCACCACACCCGACACAGCGCCCGTGACCGGGGCCCCAGGCCAGACACTGCGGAGATCACTGGGCTCGCCACACCGGAGACCGCCCCGGTGACCGGGGCCGCTAGGCCGGCAATCGCGCTGGTGACTGGGGCCGTCACACCCGAGACCACGCCCGCGACCGGGGCCGTCACACCCGAGACCACGGCCGCGACCGGGGCCGTCACACCCGAGACCACGCCCGCGACCGGGGCCGTCACACCCGAGACCACGCCCGCGACCGGGGCCGTCACACCCGAGACCACGCCCGCGCCACCGGGGCCGTCACACCCGAGACCACGCCCGCCACCGGGGCCGTCACACCCGAGACCACGCCCGCCACCGGGGCCGTCACACCCGAGACCACGCCCGCCACCGGGGCCGTCACACCCGAGACCACGCCCGCCACCGGGGCCGTCACACCCGAGACCACGCCCGCCACCGGGGCCGTCACACCCGAGACCACGCCCGCCACCGGGGCCGTCACACCCGAGACCACGCCCGCCACCGGGGCCGTCACACCCGAGACCACGCCCGCCACCGGGGCCGTCACACCCGAGACCACGCCCGCCGCCGGGGCCGTCACACCCGAGACCACGCCCGCCACCGGGGCCGTCACACCCGAGACCACGCCCGCCACCGGGGCCGTCACACCCGACACCGCGACGGTCACCGAGCTTGCCGTGTTGGAGACCACGCCCGTGACCGGCGCCGCCACGCCAGTAACGGCGCCGGTCACCGGAGCCGCCACATCAGGCACCGCGCCCGTGACCGGAGCCACCGCACCGGCTGAGCTCAGTGCCTCAGTAGAACGGGGAAGCGGGCCAGTGGCCATGGTGGCCACTGGGATTGGCGCGTCGGCAGCCGCTGGCGCTACTGCCGACGTAATGGCCGAAGTGACCAGGACCGTGACCGGCGCGACTGCCGACGTGGCCGAGGCCGCTGGAGCCGACGCGGCCGAGGCGACCGGAGCCGGGCTTGTCGGAGCTGCCGTAGCCGAGGTGACCGCGGACGTGGCCAGAGGCGGGCTCGCCGGAGCCGCGGAGGCCGCCGCGGGGGAGGTGACCGCGGAGGTGACCGTCGACGTGGCCGAGGCGACTGGCGTGACCGCTGACGTGACCGCCGACGCGATTGGCGCGGCCGGAGCCGAGCTGGCCGGAGCCGCCGCAGTCGAGGTGACCGCGGAGGTGACCGTCGACGTGGCCGAGGCCGCCGGCGCGGCCGGCGTGGCTGCCGAGGCAACTGGCGTGACCGCCGCGGCCGGAGCCGGGCTGGCGGGAGCCGACGTGGCCGGAGCCGGCACAGCTGGGGTGACCGTCGACGTGGCCGGGGCTGGGCTGGCCGAGGTGGCCCGAGCCGCGGTGACCGCGGTGACCGCCGACGCGACCGTCGGCGCCACTGGCGCGGCCGGAGCCGCAGCCGAGGTGACCGTCGACGTGGCCGAGGCCGCCGGAGCCGACGTGGCCGCCGTGGCCGGAGCCGGGCTGGCGGGAGCCGACGTGGCCGAGCCGGCGCAGCTGGAGTGACCGTCGACGTGGCCGGGGCCGGGCTGGCCGAGGCCGCCGGAGCCGTCGGAGTGGCGGGAGCCGAGGTGGCTGCGGCGACCGGCGACGTGACCGTCGGTGCGACTGGCGCGGCCGGGGCCGGGCTGGCCGAGGTCGCCGGATCGGGGCTGGCCGGGGCCGGGCTGGCCGGAGCGGCCGCAGCTGAGTTGACCGCCGAGGTGACCGGCGCGACCGCCGACGCGACTGGCGTGGCCGGGGCCGGGCTGGCCGGGGCCGCCGCAGCCGCGGTGACCGCCGACGTGACCGGCGCGACTGCCGACGTGGCCGAGGTGACCGGAGCCGGCACTGCGGGGGTTGATGGCGGGGTGGTCGCTGCGTGCGCCTGCCGTGAGAACGCCAGCAAGAGGACCAGGATGCCGGCAGCCACGATCGCGACTTGCACCGCTCGGAAAGCGATGCGACGCGATATCAGCTGCGGCATGAGCAGCTCCGCTCCGCCGGGAGAGACTTGACCTGGCCCATCTGCCCGTCATCACAGGCATGAAACCACGACCATATCTCTATTTCGGGCTTATTCTCGGTGCAGTCAGCCAGAACCGTACGTATTGTTCGGTCACCACCGTACAACGGCGTCGCTGATCGGGCAAGGGGCGGCAGATGGCGAATGAAACTCGCTGCGAGCTCCACCGGTTCGCGGCGGCGCGGTCCGCCGCTCACGGCCGCGGCCAGCTGCGACCGGCAGGACCGGCCCGCGAGGGGACACACCGTCGTACGCTCGGCTGGCCAGGGCCGCCACTCAGCATCAAGCGCAGCGGCATGATCGTTTTCCCGCATGCACCCGCCCGGGTCTGGGCGGGCCTCCAGCTCGGTTGTGAGCCAATGAAAGTGGCAACGTACCGGGAAGAATGGGCACGTTGCCGCTCTCATACGGCGTTGAGGAAGCGGCGAGACTCGGCGAGGACCGCGGGAGGCTCTGCGCGGGGACTCCGCCAGGGGCACTCAAGGAACTGCGCCAGGGGCGGGCAGGAGGCTCGGCGAGGGGGACGGCATGAGCTTGGGAAGACGGCAACCGCTCGGGTGAGGGGCGGCGCGAGCTCGGGAAGATGGCAGCCGCTCGGGTGAGGGGGGCGGCGCGAGCTCGGGAAGACGGGAGCCGCTCGGGTGAGGGGGGCGGCGCGAGCTCGGGAAGACGGGAGCGGGCGGGTGAGGGGGCGGCGCAAAGTGCGGGGAGTTTCTGGGCGGGAGCGGGAATCAACTCGGCCTGGCTTAAGTTGAGCCTAAGTGACTCAAGTCATTTGACGGCAGAAGGCCCGTGCTGGCAAGCTTGAGCGCGAATCACTCAACTTCAACACACACAAGGACTGCTCATGGCACGTGCGGTAGGGATTGACCTAGGGACGACCAACTCTGTCGTCGCCATTCTTGAAGGCGGCGAGCCTACGGTCATCGCCAACGCCGAGGGCTCACGGACCACTCCCTCGGTCGTGGCCTTCGCCAAGAACCAAGAGGTGCTCGTCGGTGAGGTCGCCAAGCGGCAGGCCGTCACCAATGTGGACCGGACCATCCGTTCGGTCAAGCGCCACATGGGTACCGACTGGTCCGTCAACATCGACGGCAAGAAATTCAGTCCCCAGCAGATCAGCGCGTTCGTGCTGCAGAAGCTCAAGAGGGACGCGGAAGCCTACCTGGGCGAGAAGATCACCGACGCGGTGATCACCGTCCCGGCGTACTTCAACGACGCCCAGCGCCAGGCCACCAAGGAGGCCGGCCAGATCGCGGGCCTGAACGTGCTGCGCATCATCAACGAGCCGACCGCGGCGGCGCTGGCCTACCACCTGGAGAAGGAGGGCGAGGCCACCATCCTCGTGTTCGACCTGGGCGGCGGCACCTTCGACGTGTCCCTGCTGGAGGTCGGCGAGGGCGTCGTGGAGGTCAAGGCGACCAACGGCGACAACCACCTCGGTGGTGACGACTGGGACCAGCGGATCGTCGACTGGCTGGTCAAGGACTTCAAGAACGGGTACGGCATCGACCTGTCCAAGGACAAGATGGCCCTGCAGCGGCTGCGTGAGGCCGCCGAGAAGGCCAAGATCGAGCTGTCGCAGTCGATGGAGTCGCAGATCAACCTGCCCTACATCTCCCATTCCGCGGACGGCCCGCTGCACCTGGACGCCAAGCTGACCCGCGCGGAGTTCCAGCGGATGACCTCCGACCTGCTCGACCGGTGCAAGGGCCCGTTCCAGCAGGTGATCAAGGACGCCGGGATCGGCATCGACGACATCCACCACGTGGTGCTGGTCGGCGGGTCCACCCGGATGCCCGCGGTGGTCGACCTGGTCAAGTCGCTGACCAACGGCAAGGAGCCCAACAAGGGCGTCAACCCGGACGAGGTCGTCGCGGTCGGCGCCTGCCTGCAGGCCGGCGTGCTCAAGGGCGAGGTCAAGGACGTCCTGCTGCTCGACGTGACCCCGCTGTCGCTGGGCATCGAGACCAAGGGCGGCATCTTCACCAAGCTGATCGAGCGGAACACGACGATCCCGACCAAGCGCTCGGAGATCTTCACCACCGCCGAGGACAACCAGCCGTCGGTGCAGATCCAGGTCTTCCAGGGTGAGCGCGAGATCGCCGCGTACAACAAGAAGCTCGGCATGTTCGAGCTGGCCGGGATCGCGCCCTCACCGCGTGGCCTGCCGCAGATCGAGGTCACCTTCGACATCGACGCCAACGGTATCGTCAACGTCTCCGCCAAGGACCTGGGCACGGGCAAGCAGCAGTCGGTCCAGATCACCGGCGGGTCCGCGCTGCCCAAGGACGACATCGAGAAGATGGTCCGGGACGCCGAGCAGTACGCCGAGGAGGACCGCCAGCGCCGCGAGGAAGCGGAGATCCGCAACCAGGCCGACACGCTGGTCTACAGCACCGAGAAGTTCCTCGGCGAGAACGAGGACAAGGTGCCGGACGACATCAAGTCCGAGGTCCGCGAGGCGATCGCCGAGGTCAAGAAGGCGCTGGAGAGCAACGACACCGACGCCATCAAGTCGGCCACCGAGCGGGCCGCGCAGGTCAGCCAGAAGATGGGTACCGCCATCTACCAGCAGGCCCAGGCGCAGCAGGCCAGTGCTCAGCAGGGCGCGGCTGACGACAGCACGCAGGCGCCGGCCGACGACGAAGTCGTCGACGCGGAGATCGTGGACGAGGACAGCGCTAGCGAGGGCGGAGCGGCCTGATGCCAGCCTCGGAGGAGACGGGCTCCGGCCCGGTCATCCACGATAACCGGCGCATCGACCCGGTAACCGGGCAGGTCCGAGGGAAGCACGCGGCATCCAAGCCGGCCGGCACTTCAGGTGCCGGCCGGCGGCCGGGCCCTCGGCCTCCCCCGGGGCCGGGAAAGCCACCACTGCCGACGCCAGCGCGGCCGAAGCCAGCGCGAACGACGAAGCCAGCGCGGCCGAAGCCAGCAATGCCGAAGCCAGTACTGCCGAAGCCACCAACGACGAAGCAAGCAACGACGAGGACGATCTGGAGATGGCCGACACCACGGACGAGGTTCTCGAGGGGATCCTCGAGGAGCCCGCCGACGACGACACGCAGCAGGCCGACGTTAAAGCGCGGCTCGCGGAGCGCACCGCCGACCTGCAGCGCCTGCAGGCCGAGTACGCCAACTACCGCAAGCGGGTGGACCGAGACCGGGTCGCCGTGCGCGACCAGGCGGTCGCCACCGCCCTGGCCGGGCTGCTGCCGGTCCTGGACGCGATCGGCCAGGCGCGGGAACACGGCGAGCTGTCCGGCGGGTTCAAGTCCGTCGCCGACTCGCTGTCCGCGGCGGTGGTCAAGCTCGGCCTGGTGGCCTACGGCGAGGCGGGCGACCCGTTCGACCCGAAGATCCATGAGGCGCTGACCTACACCTATTCACCCGACGTCACCGAGGACACATGCGTTGAGATCCTGCAGCCCGGCTACAAGGTGGGCGAGCGGATCCTGCGCCCGGCCCGGGTCGCGGTCGCCGCGCCGGCGACAGGCCCGGACGGCAGCAGCAACGAGGCTGAGTAGCCGAACGGTGCGGACGGTAACTAAACAGTCCAGGCAGGCGGGATGAGCACAAAGGACTACCTCGAGAAGGATTATTACAAGGCCCTAGGTGTGGCCAAGACGGCGAAGCCCGCCGAGATCAAGACGGCGTACCGCAAGCTGGCCCGCAAGTACCACCCCGACTCGAACCAGGGCGACGCGAAGGCCGAAGAGCGCTTCAAGGAGATCTCCGAGGCGTACTCCGTGCTGTCCGACGAGAAGCGGCGCAAGGAATACGACGAGGCGCGCTCGCTGTTCGGCGGCGGCTTCCGGGTGCCGGCCGGCAACCGCCAAGGCGGCAATGGCGGCGGGTTCAACTTCGACCTCGGTGACCTGTTCGGCAACAACGCGGACACCAGCGGCGGCCTGGGTGACCTGTTCGGCACCGTGTTCAACCGCGGCGGCCGGACCACGGCCCAGAACCGGCCGCGCCGGGGCGCCGACGTCGAGACCGAGACCACGCTGAGCTTCGGCGACGCGATCGACGGCACCACGGTAGGGCTGCGGCTGACCGGCGAGGGCCCGTGCCCGACCTGCCACGGCACCGGCGCCAAGGCCGGCACCGTGCCCAAGGTCTGCCCGGAATGCGCGGGAACCGGCCAGTCGAGCAGGAACCTGGGATCGTTCGGGATCTCCGAGCCGTGCAAGGAATGCCGGGGCCGCGGCCTGGTCGTGGACGACCCGTGCCCGTCCTGCTCGGGCAGCGGCCGGGCGATGAGCTCGCGGACGATCCAGTCGCGCATCCCGGCGGGGGTGGCCGACGGCCAGCGGATCAAGATCGCGGGCAAGGGCGCGCCCGGCGAGCGCGGCGGCCCGGCCGGCGACCTGTACGTCCGCGTGCACGTCAAGCCGCACCCGGTGTTCGGCCGGTCGGGTGACAACCTGACCGTGACCGTGCCGGTGACGTTCGCCGAACTGGCCCTCGGCTCGGAGGTCAAGGTGCCCTCGCACCGGGGCGCGCCGGTGACGGTCCGCATCCCGCCGGGCACCCCGAACGGGCGGACCTTCCGGGTCGCCGGGAAGGGCGTGCGGCGCAAGGACGGGACGACCGGGGCACTGCTCGTCACCGTCGACGTGACGGTGCCGCAGAACCTGAACGGCAAGGCGCGCAGCGCCATCGAGGACCTGCGCGAGGCCACGGCCGGGGCGGACCCGCGCGAGGAGCTCCTCGATCGGGCCAAAGAAGCCTGAGCGGAGGGGACGACATGAGCAGCTCATTCGAGCAGTCGGATGACATGCCGGTTTACGTCATCTCCGTCGCGGCTGAGCTGTCCGGCATGCACCCGCAGACGCTGCGGGAGTACGAGCGCCGCGGCCTGGTCTCACCGGGCCGCAGCGCCGGCCGCGGCCGGCGCTACTCGATGCGGGACATCCTGGCCCTGCGCGAGATCCAGCGGCTGTCGCAGGAAGAGGGCGTCAACCTGGCCGGCGTCAAGCTGCTCCTGGACCAGCTCCAGGAGCTGGAACAGGCGCGCAGGCTGATCGCGGACCTGCGCGCCGAGGTGGCGCAGCTGCGGGTGGAGCTGGAATCCACCCGGGCCGTCGCGGCCCGGCTGGCCGGGCTACGGCGCGGCGCCGGCGACGACCAGTCTGGGCTGGTGCCGGTGCGCCATGCCCCCCGGGCGGCGAGCTGGGAGCCGATGAACGGACCGCCCGGCGCGACCGGGCGGACCGGAGGAGACAAGTAGCTGGGCGTCTGGCGGGAACCGGGCGGACCCAGAGGAGACAAATAGCTGGGCGCCCCGGCGAGAACCGGGCGGCCCAGAGGAGATAAAGATGGCTGACGAGAAACTGACCCACAAGAGCCAGGAGGCGCTGACCGCCGCGGTGCAGCGCGCCGCGGCGGACGGCAGCCCGCAGGTCGAACCCCTGCACCTGCTCGCCGCCCTGGTGGAGCAGGCGGACGGCACCACCGCTCCGCTGCTGCGCGCGGTCGGCGCCGACCCGGCCCTGATCGCCAAGCAGGCGGCCGAGCGCCTCGACCGGCTGCCACGGGCCCGCGGCGCCACACTCAGCGCCCCGGAAATGTCCCGCCCGCTGCTGACGGCGGTCGGCACCGCGTCCAGCCGGGCCAAGCAGCTCGGCGATGAGTACCTCTCCACCGAGCACCTGCTGGTCGGCCTGGCCGCCGACGGGGGCGACGCGAAGGCCGTGCTGAGCGCGGCCGGCGTCACGCCGGACGCGCTGCTCGAGGCGTTCAGCCAGATCCGCGGCGGCGCGCGGGTGACCAGCCAGGACCCCGAGGAGACCTACAAGGCGCTGGAGAAGTACGGCGTCGACCTGACCCAGATGGCCCGGGACGGCAAGCTCGACCCGGTCATCGGCCGGGACGCCGAGATCAGGCGCGTCATCCAGGTCCTGTCCCGGCGGACGAAGAACAACCCGGTGCTGATCGGCGAGCCGGGCGTGGGCAAGACCGCCGTGGTGGAAGGCCTGGCCCAGCGGATCGTGGCCGGCGACGTGCCCGAGTCGCTGCGCGGCAAGCGCCTGGTCGCGCTGGACCTCAGCTCGATGGTGGCCGGGGCCAAGTACCGCGGCGAGTTCGAGGAGCGGCTCAAGGCCGTCCTGAACGAGATCAAGCAGAGCGACGGCCAGGTCGTCACGTTCATCGACGAGCTGCACACCGTGGTCGGCGCCGGTGCCGCGGAAGGCGCGATGGACGCGGGCAACATGCTCAAGCCGATGCTGGCCCGCGGTGAGCTGCGCATGGTCGGGGCCACCACGCTGGATGAGTACCGGGAGCGGATCGAGAAGGATCCCGCCTTCGAGCGCCGGTTCCAGCAGGTGATGGTCGGCGAGCCCTCGGTGGAGGACACGATCGCGATCCTGCGCGGGCTCAAGGGCCGGTACGAGGCTCACCACCAGGTGCAGATCTCGGATGCGGCGCTGGTCGCGGCGGCCGTTCTGTCCGACCGCTACATCACGGCCAGGTTCCTGCCGGACAAGGCCATCGACCTGGTGGACGAGTCCGCGTCCCGGCTGCGGATGGAAATCGACTCCCAGCCGGTCGAGATCGACGAGCTGCGGCGCGCCGTGGACCGGATGACGATGGAAGAGCTGGCCCTGGCGGGCCAGGAGGACGCGGCCAGCAAGGAGCGGCTGGAGCGGCTGCGCGCCGCCATGGCCGACCGGCAGGAGCAGCTGAACGCCCTGGTGGCGCGCTGGGAGCAGGAGAAGGCGGGCCTGAACAAGGTCGGCGAGCTGAAGAAGCGGCTCGACGACCTGGAGGGCCAGGCCGAGCGGGCCCAGCGGGACGGCGATTACGAGGCCGCGTCCCGGCTGCTGTACGGGGAGATCCCGACGGTCAAGGCTGAGGTGGAGGCGGCGGCGGGCACCACGGCCCGTTCGGCCGAAGAAGAAGCGGCGGGCGGAATCCCCGCTACGGCGCCGATGGTGAAGGAGGAGGTCGGCCCGGACGATGTGGCTGACGTGGTGTCCTCCTGGACCGGCATCCCGGCCGGGCGGCTGCTCGAAGGCGAGACGGCCAAGCTGCTGCGGATGGAAGACGAGATCGGCAAGCGGGTGATCGGGCAGCGCCGGGCCGTGCAGGCGGTGTCCGACGCGGTCCGCCGGGCCCGGGCGGGCGTGTCCGACCCGGACCGGCCCACCGGCTCGTTCCTGTTCCTGGGCCCGACCGGCGTGGGCAAGACCGAGCTGGCCAAGGCGCTGGCGGAGTTCCTGTTCGACGACGAGCGGGCCATGGTCCGCATCGACATGAGCGAGTACGGCGAGAAGCACTCGGTGGCCCGCCTGGTCGGCGCCCCGCCCGGTTACGTCGGCTACGAGGAAGGCGGCCAGCTCACCGAGGCCGTGCGCCGGCGGCCGTACACCGTGGTGCTGCTCGACGAGGTGGAGAAGGCCCATCCGGAGGTGTTCGACGTCCTGCTTCAGGTGCTCGACGACGGGCGGCTGACCGACGGCCAGGGCCGGACGGTGGACTTCAGGAACACCATCCTGGTCCTCACCTCGAACCTGGGGTCCCAGTTCATCGCCGACCCGGCGTTCGGCGACGAGGCGGCCAAGCGGGACGCGGTCATGGCCGCGGTCCGCAACGCGTTCAAGCCGGAGTTCCTGAACCGGCTGGACGACGTGATCGTGTTCGACGCACTGTCCACCAGCGAGCTGACGTCGATCGTCGACCTGCAGATCGCCGGGCTGGCGGCGCGGCTGGCCGGCCGGCGGCTGACGCTGACCGTGTCGGCCGCGGCGAGAGAGTGGCTGGCGCTGACCGGGTTCGACCCGGTGTACGGTGCCCGGCCGCTGCGCCGCCTGGTCCAGTCGGCGGTGGGCGACCAGCTCGCCCGGGCCCTGCTGGCCGGGGAGATCATCGACGGCGACGAGGTGACGGTGGACGTGGACAGCACCACCGACGCGCTCATCGTGCAGCGGGCCGCTCGCGCCGAGACGGCCACGCACTGATCATCGATGGCTGCACCGGTTGCTGAGGGCCGGGTCCGACGCGGGATTCATGATCCCGCGGCGGGCCCGGCCTTCTTCTCGTCCAGCAACTTGTCGTACTCGTCCTCCGCCAGGCCGAGGTCGATCCGGAGCCGGTAGCGCAGCCGCAGCAGCAGCTGGAGCTCGCCGCGGTCCTCGCCCCGCACGCAGGCGTCGACGCCCGCGGTCGCCCAGTCCAGCGCTCCGCGCAGGTCACCCTGCTCGGTGAGCAGCTCGGCGACCAGGTCGCAGGTGCGCGGCTGCAGCCGGGCGGCCGATCCGGTGAGCTCGGCGAGCAGCGCGTCGGCTTCGGCGGGGCGGTTGAGCGCGAACATCGCGCGGGCCAGCGGCACCCGGGGATCATCGAACGTCGGGCCCGCGTCGGCGATGGCCGCGCGGAACTCCGCCACGGCCTCGGCCGGCTCGTCAGCCAGCAGCCATTGCTCGCCGGCCCGCATGTGCGCCTCGGCCCGGGACATGTCCTCCGGCGAGGCTTGCGCGGGGATCGAGGCCTGCACCGCGAGCCTGCTCATCCGTACCGCGGCCCGTTTATGATTGCCCGTCCGGGCAGCCATGACCTCGATAGCGTCAAACATCTCACCGGACAGTGCAACCACGTCTTGAAACGTACCCCTCGGGGTCGGACACAATCCGGTGTCTCCCCTCTACCGGCGGGTTCGTTCCAGCGAATCCCAGAAACCACGGCGCAGCGCGTGCCTGACCTCGTCGTGCAGCAGGAAGTCGATAGGCAGCGCCGACCCCTGCAGCAGCCGGGCCTCGAGGTCGGACGGCATCCGCGGTTTGCGGGCCAGCACCGCTTCCAGCCACAACGCGGGCGCGTCCCTGGCCACCGAGGCGCCGAACTCCTGGCCCTCCTCGTGCGCGGCCTGCACGGCCTCGCTGAGCGAGACGCCCGATCCCGTCTGCTGATAACCGGGCGGCGGCGCGGTCGCGACCGGCTGCGGCCCGGTGAAGGGGCCGGTGCGGGCCGGGCCCGGTCCGGCGTACTGGCTGTGCTGGGCGGATTGCGGCGCCGGCCCGACTGAGCCGACCGGTCCGACGGGAGCCATCGGCGGCGGGCTGCCCGGGCGGGTCGGCAGCCGCCGCAGCTGGCCGGCTGGGGCTTGGGTCTCCGGGCCGGGCGTCCCGAGCGGCCCGGGCGGGCCCTCGGCACCGTTCTGCGGCCCGGCGTAACCGGTGACATCGTCGCTGCGCGGCCGGGAGGACGGGCCCGGCTCCGGCCGGTCGGCCGGTCCGGCCGCGCTCGCGCCGACGGCACCGGCCCGGCGTAGCCCTCCGGCCGGGGCGCCTGCGCCTCGCCGTTGATGCTCTCCCGGGGCCGGTCCTCGCGTGGGCGCTCCTCGCGGTTACGGTCGTCGCGGTTACGGTCCTCGCGTGGGCGCTCCTCGCGTGGGCGCTCCTCGCGGGCCCGGTCGTCGTGGGCGCCGGACCAGGGCAGCTGGGCAGCGGGCCGCTGGTACTCCGCCACCACGGGCGCGGTGTAAATGGCGGGCGGCGCGTGGCCGGCCGACCCGCCGGGCAGCGGCTGGTAGGACCCTCCGGCCGCCGAGTGGCCGTTGGCCATCTGGCGCCCGGGCGTGTGCTCCGGGAGGTCCGCTTCGTCCGCCTCGTCGGCAGGCGGGGGCTCGGCGCCGACGATCAGCTCGACGTAGGGACGGAGCTGTTCGCCGCCGATCTCGATGATGTCGTCGGACTCCTGACGCAGCGCGCGGGAGATGGTCCAGTTGCCGTCCACGGCGAGATGCACCAAAGTGACCCGCATGCCGAGGTCCTGGACATCGGCGATGACCTGGGCCAGGTCCTCCTCCGCGCTGACCACCAGGGCGTCGCTGATCGCGTTGTTGCGCGCCAGCGTGGTCAGGTCCCGGTGAATCTCGGTGTCCACGCCCTCGCGGCGGCCAGGCCTGATCTTCGCCACCCGGAGCTTGATCCCCGGGATGTCGGCCAGCGCGTCCTGCTCGGCGGTGCGGCGGCCGTCGACGGTCGCCTCGTACCAGTAGCAGCGCAGCAGCGGCAGCCCGGTGCGTTCCCTGGCCACGCTGGACAGCAGGTGGAAGAGCCCTTCGTAGTCCCAGGAGACCGATTCGCCGCGCCGGGTCCCGTGCACGGCCATGGCACCATCCGCGAGCACGTAGCTGGCGTCAACAAACAGCGCGCAGCGATCCACGGCCCCACCTCCTTTGCCGGCACCGATCCGGACCTGAGACTCTAAGCGTAGTGAAGTAACCCTCTCCGGGATGGCTTTCCGCGCATTCCCGCTGGATAAAGCGCCTAGCGGACCCTGCAGGACCCTGGAGAACACCCTAGAGAACGGAGTACCGCGGTGAGCGACCGGGCTGAGCTGCTGGCGGCGATCAAGGCGAAAGCGGTCTTCCACGGTGACTTCATCCTCTCCTCGGGCCAGCGCGCCGAGTGGTATGTCGACCTGCGCCGGATCCTGCTCGACGGGCGCCTGGCGCCGCTGGCGGGCCGGGTCATGCTCGACCTCAGCTGGGACCTCGGGTACGAGGCGGCAGGCGGCCTGACCCTGGGCGCCGATCCGGTCGCGACGGCGATGATGCACGCGGCGGCCGGCCGCGGGACGCCCATCGACGCGTTCGTGGTGCGGAAAAAGGAGAAGGATCACGGCACCCAGCGCAGGATCGAGGGCCCGGACGTGGCGGGCCGGCGGGTGCTCGCGGTGGAGGACACCTCGACCACCGGTGCCTCCCCGCTGACCGCGGTCGAGGCGCTGCGCGAGGCCGGCGCCGAGGTGGTGGGCGTGGCGGTGCTGGTCAACCGGGGCGCGCGGGACCACGTGGAAGCTCGCGGAATCGAGTTCCGCGCCGCCTACGAACTGTCCGACCTAGGAATCTGACCGGTGCCGCCCGGCCGGCCGCGGCGCGGCGGGCTCCGGCCCGGCCGGGCCCGGCGCCGCGGCCGCTGATGTCCCCGCGGCCGCCGGCCTGCGCGGCCTCCCGGCGGAACTGGCGCAGCCGGTACACCACGAAGCCGACGATGGCCACGGCCACGAGCGCGAACAGGACGTACCCGACGACGGCCAGGCCGTGGCTGACGCTGTTCCAGGCGCTGCCGAGCGCGTAGCCCGCCGACGACAGCGCGGTCGCGTAGAGCACCGTGCCGATACCGCTGAGCACCCCGAACCGGACCGCGGGCACCCGGATCAGGCCCGCCACGATCGAGGTGAAGGCGCGGACGAAGGGCAGCATCCGGCCGACGACGATGGCCCAGGACCCCCGGCCGGCCAGAAACCGCTCGGCGCGGTCCACGTCGGACTGGGTGACCAGGACGTAGCGGCCCAGCTTGTCGACCAGCGGCCTGCCGCCCACCCGGCCGACCGCGTACGAGGCGTAGGAGCCGGCCAGCTCGGCCAGCGAGCCGATGATGATGACCAGGGCGAGGTTCAGGTGGCCCTGGTAGGCGAGCACGCCGGCGAACCCGAAGGTGATCTCGGACGAGATCGGGATGCACGCCGCCTCGAGAAAGCCGAACAAGATGAGCGCAGCGTAACCGGCCGAGGTGAGAAAGCTCTCCATGGTTCCATGTTGTACCGCATGGCCGGGACCAGCCGGTGCATCTTCATGCTCGCTTCATGTCTAGGCTGGGACTCTAGGCTGGGACCAGCCCCACTGGATGCAGTCAGCTCAACACACTCGCCGCGCAAGGAGTCACCTGTCATGCCGATCGCGACCCCAGAGGTCTACGCGCAGATGCTCGACACCGCCAAACAGCAAGGTTTCGCGTATCCCGCGATCAACGTGACCTCCAGCCAGACGCTGAACGCTGCGGTGCGCGGGTTCGCCGAGGCCGGCAGCGACGGGATCGTCCAGATCTCGACCGGCGGCGCGGAGTACCTGTCCGGCTCGGCCAAGGACATGGTGACCGGCGCGGTGGCGCTGGCCGAGTTCGCGCACGTCGTCGCGGCCAGGTACCCGGTCCATATCGCCCTGCACACCGATCACTGCCCCAAGGACAAGCTCGACGGCTACGTGCGGCCGCTGGTCGCCATCTCGACCGAGCGGGTGCAGCGCGGCGAGGAGCCGCTGTTCCAGTCGCACATGTGGGACGGCTCGGCCGTGCCGCTGGCGGAGAACCTGCAGATCGCGACCGGCCTGCTGGCCGAGTGCGCGGCGGCCAGGATCATCATGGAGATGGAGATCGGCGTGGTCGGCGGCGAGGAGGACGGGGTCGTCGGCGAGATCAACGAGAAGCTCTACAGCACGCCGGAAGACGCCCTGGCCACCGCGGAGGCCCTCGGGCTCGGTGAGCGCGGCCGGTACATCCTGGCCGCCACCTTCGGCAACGTGCACGGGGTCTACGCGCCCGGGCACGTCAAGCTGCGGCCGACCGTGCTGCGCGACATCCAGGAGGCGGTGGGCCAGAAGTACGGCCAGGACAAGCCCTTTGACCTGGTGTTCCACGGCGGCTCGGGTTCGGCGCTGGAGGAGATCAGGGAGGCCATCTCCTACGGCGTGGTGAAGATGAACATCGACACCGACACCCAGTACGCGTTCACCCGGCCGATCGCGGACCACATGCTCAAGCACTACGACGGCGTCCTCAAGGTGGACGGCGACGTGGGCAACAAGAAGGACTATGACCCGCGCAGCTACGGCAAGGCGGCCGAGACGGGGATGGCCGAGCGGGTCGTCCGCGGCTGCGAGGACCTGCTGTCGGCCGGCCACAAGCTGACCTGATGGAACGCGACAACCTGATGGCCGGGCCGCCGCCGGTCTACCTGCCGGAGAACGAGGAGGCGGCGGCCGCGCTGCGGGCCGGCGAGGCGCCCGGGGCGGTGGCCGCCCGCTTCCCGGCCTACTCGGCGGCCTGGGCGACGCTGGCCGAGCGCGCGCTCGCGCAGGGCGACCCCGTCGCGGCCTACGCCTACGCGCGGACCGGGTATCACCGGGGCCTGGATCTGCTGCGCCGTTCGGGCTGGCGGGGCAACGGCCCGATCCCGTGGGAGCACGAGCCCAACCGCGGCTTCCTGCGCTCGCTGCACGCGCTGGGCCAGGCGGCCGCCGCCATCGGCGAGGACGACGAGGCCGAGCGCTGCGCGCAGTTCCTGCGGGACTCCAGCGCGGCCGCGGCGGCTGAGCTGGGCGACTAGCCGACTGCGTTAGCTCGCTGGCGGGTCCGGCTTAATGGCCTTACCGGGGGTTTTGCGGGTAATCTCAGAACGCAAGAGCCCCTGCCGCGCTTGCGCTGAGCGGGGGCCTTCATCCGTGCGGGGTCGCCGCGCCCTGCGCCTGCCGAAGGGATTGAGCCCATGCCCGCCATCGTGGTGGTCGGCGCCCAGTGGGGCGACGAGGGCAAAGGCAAGGCGACCGACCTGCTCGGCGACCGCGCGGATTACGTCGTCAGGTACCAGGGCGGGAACAACGCCGGCCACACCGTCGTCATCGGCGACGAAAGCTACGCCTTGCACCTGCTGCCGTCCGGGGTGCTGTCCCCCCGGGCCGTCCCGGTCATCGGCAACGGCGTGGTGATCGATCCGCAGGTGCTGCTGGACGAGATCGACGGGCTGGCGGCCCGCGGCGTGGATTGCTCCAAGCTGCTCGTGTCGGCCAACGCGCACCTGATCACGCCCTACCACCGGGCGCTGGACAAGGTCACCGAGCGGTACCTGGGCAGCGCGCGGATCGGCACGACCGGGCGCGGTATCGGCCCGGCCTACGGCGACAAGATCGCCCGGGTGGGGATCCGCGTCCAGGACCTGTTCGACCCCGGCATCCTGCGCCAGAAGCTGGAACTGGTGCTGCGCGAGAAGAACCAGATTCTGAGCAAGGTCTACAACCGCCGCGGCATCGACCCGGCCACCGTCGCGACCGACTACCTGCGGTACGCCGAACGGCTCCGGCCTTACGTGGCCGACACGGGCCTGGTGCTCGGCCAGGCGCTGGACCGCGGCGAGCTGGTGCTGCTGGAAGGCGCGCAGGCCACCATGCTCGACGTGGACCACGGCACCTACCCGTTCGTGACCTCGTCCTCCCCCACGGCGGGCGGCGCCTGCGCCGGATCCGGCATCGGCCCGACCCGGATCTCCAGCGTCATCGGCATCGTCAAGGCCTACACCACCCGCGTCGGCGAGGGCCCCTTCCCCACCGAGCTGGACGACGAGGGCGGCGAGTGGCTGCGCAAGGCGGGCGGCGAATACGGGGTGACCACCGGCCGCCCGCGCCGCTGCGGGTGGTTCGACGCGGTCATCGCCCGGTACTCGACCAGGGTGAACGGCATCACCAGCTACTTCCTGACCAAGCTCGACGTGCTGTCCGGCCTGGAGGCGGTACCGGTCTGCGTGGCCTACGAGGTGGACGGCAAGCGGCACGACGAGATCCCCATGACGCAGACCGAGTTCCACCACGCGGTGCCGGTCTACGAGTACCTCGACGGCTGGGCGGAGGACATCTCCAAGGCGCGGACGGCGCAGGAGCTGCCGGCCAGCGCGCGGGCCTACATCAAGGCCGTGGAGGAGATGATCGGCGCGCCGATCGCCGCGGTGGGCGTGGGCCCGCGGCGCGACCAGACCCTGCAGCTGAGCCCGCTGCTCGCGTAATCCGCCGCTAGGCTCACCGCGTGCGCATTCTTGTCATCGGATCGGGCGGGCGCGAGCACGCCATCGTCCGCGCGCTGAGCGGCGAGGCGGGCAGCGTGCACGCCGCACCGGGCAACCCCGGCATCGCGGCCATCGCCGAAACCCACCCGGACGTCGCCGCCGTCCCGGACCAGATCCTCAGCCTGGCCGGCCAGCTCGGCCCCGACCTGGTGGTCATCGGCCCGGAGGCGCCGCTGGTGGCCGGCGCGGCCGACGCGCTGCGAGCGGCCGGGTTCGCCTGCTTCGGGCCGGACGCCGGGCCGGCCACGATCGAGGGCTCGAAATCCTTCGCCAAGCAGGTCATGGCCGAGGCCGGGATCCCGACCGCCGCGTCGTTCACGTGCCGGACGGGCCCCGAGGCGGACGCCGCGCTAGCCGCGTTCGGGCCGCCCTACGTGGTCAAAGACGACGCCCTGGCGGCGGGCAAGGGGGTGCTGGTCACCGCCGACCTGGCCGCCGCGCGGGCGCACGCGCGGGCGTGCGGCACGGTCGTGATCGAGGAGTACCTCGACGGCCCCGAGATCTCGCTGTTCGCGGTGACCGACGGCGCCACGGCGGTCCCGCTGCTGCCCGCGCAGGACTTCAAGCGGGCCCGCGACGGCGACCAGGGCCCGAACACCGGCGGGATGGGCGCCTACGCCCCGCTCGGATGGGCGCCGGCCGGCCTGGCCGAGCAGGTCACGGCGACCGTGATCCAGCCGGCCGTCGACGCCCTGGCCCGGCGCGGCGCCCCGTACCGCGGCCTGCTGTACGCCGGCGCTGGCCCTGACCGCGGCCGGCCCCAAGGTGATCGAGTTCAACGCCCGGTTCGGCGACCCGGAGACGCAGGTGGTGCTGGACCGGCTCGCCACCCCCCTGGCGCCCCTCCTGCACGCCGCCGCCACCGGCGCCCTGGCCGGTTCGGCCCCGCCGCAATGGCGCCCGGGCGCGGCGGTGGTGGTGGTGATCGCCGCCGAAGGCTACCCGGACGCGCCGGTCAGGGGCGACACGATCCATTTCACCGAACGGGATGTGGTGACAGCACCGGGCCCGGCTTCAGCAACCGGGCTGGCTTCAGCAACCGGCCGAGCGGCGGCAACCGCGGAGCCGGGCTCGCGCGTACGTGCTGCACGCGGGGACGGCCACGGGGCCCGGCGGCGAGCTGGTCTCGGCGGGGGGGCGGGTCCTGAACGCGGTCGGGACGGGCCCGGACGTGGCGGCCGCGCGGGCGGCGGCGTACGAGCTGGCCGCTACGGTGACGATGCGCGGCGGCTGGTACCGCCGCGATATCGCGGCCGGCCAGTGACACGGCTCGGGACGGCCAGTGACCCAGCCTGAGCAGGCCGGCGACGGGTCCGGCTCCGGCACGGGCTCGGGTTCGGACTCGGACTCGGCGGAGCCGCCGCTGCGGGTCAGCACCCTCGAGCTGTTCTTCGACCTGGTCTTCGTGTTCGCGATCACCCAGCTCACCGGAATCTTGTCCCACGACGTGACGGTGACGGACGGGCTCCAGGTGCTGCTCATCTTCGGCGCGCTGTGGTGGATGTACGACGGATACGTCTGGCTGTCCAATGCCCGCACCCCGACGCTGGCCACCGAACGGCTGCTGATGCTCACCGGCATGGCCGGGTTCCTGATCGTGGGGCTGGCCATTCCGCACGCCTTCGGCCGGGACGGGGTGGCGCTCGGCATCGGCTACCTGATCCTGGTCGTCATCCACTCCGTGCTGTACCAGCGGGTCAACCGGAACATCGCCCGGGTGACACCGTTCAACCTGGCCGCCGCGCTGCTCGTCCTCGGCGCCGGGGTGATCAAGGGCGGGGCCGCCTACGCGGCGTGGGCCGCCGCGCTCGCCCTGCTGGCCCTGTCTCCGCTGATCGTCCAGGTACGAGGCCGGTTCGCCATCCAGCCCTCGCACTTCGCCGAACGGCACGGGGCCCTGGTCATCATCGTGTTCGGCGAGTCGGTAGTGGACATCGGGATCGGCGCCGAAGGCCACGCCGTGAACGTGTCCCTGGTCCTGTCGGCGGTGCTCGGGCTGGCGCTGACCGCCGCGCTGTGGTGGGCCTACTTCGGTGTCGGCGACGACGAGCGCGCCGAGCAGGCCATGCTGGCCGCGGACCCGGCCGCCCGCCCGGCGCTGGCCTTTTCCGGCTATTTTTACCCGTACATCGCCCTGCTGCTCGGCGTCGTCGCCTTGGCCTCCGGGGTCAAGCAGGCCATCGTGAACACCGGCAGAACGCTGTCGGCCGGGCCGTGCGTGGCCCTGGGGTGCGGCGTCGCGCTGTTCCTGGCCGGCACGGCAGCGATCCGGTACGTGCTGCGGACCGGGGCCGTGCGCTACCGGCTGGGCGCGGCGGCAGTGTGCCTGGCCGCCTCGGTGGTCGGTGTCACGGTGAGCGTGGCGGCCGAGATGGCGCTGCTGACCGCGATCGTGGCGGTGTCACTGGCCGCGGAGCGGCGGGGGACGCCGATGGCCGGGACGCAGGCGGCCGCCGAGGGGTCGGGGGGGCCGACTAGCGTAGAGGCATGATCGAGCGGTACACGCTGCCGGAAATGGGACGGGTCTGGAGCGAGGCCCACAAGTACGAGCTATGGTGCCGGGTCGAGCTGCTCGTCCTGGAAGCCCACGCCCGAGCCGGCACGGTGCCAGCCGACAGCGTGGAGCCGGTGCGTTCGGCCAAAATCCCCACCCCGGAGGCGGTCGCCGCGATAGAGGCCGTCACCGATCACGACGTGATCGCCTTCCTGACCGCCTGGGCGGACAACACCACGCCGCGCTCGGCCGCCGCGTGGGTGCACTACGGCATGACCTCCTCGGACCTGATCGACACCGCGCTGGCGGTCCAGCTGGCCGAGGCGACCGACATCCTGATCGCCAAGGCGACCCGGCTGGTCGGGGTGCTGCGGGACCACGCGCTGGCCCACCGGGACACGCTGCGGCCGGGCCGGACGCACGGCGTGCACGCCGAGCCGGACTCGTGGGGGCACCGGGTGGCCGACTTCGCCTTCGCCATGGCGCGCTGCCGCGACCGGCTGGCCCGGGCGCGGGACGCGGTGGCGGTCGGCACGCTGTCCGGCCCGGTAGGCAGCTACTCCAACATCGACCCGGCCATCGAGGCCGAGGTGCTGCCCCCGCTCGGGCTGCGGCCCGCCGACGTGGCCAGCCAGGTCGTGATGCGGGACGGCATGGCCGAATGGGTCAGCGCGCTGGCCATCACGGCGACCGTCTGCGAGGCGGTCGCGCTGGAGGTCCGGCACGGCCAGCGCACCGAGGTGCGGGAGCTGGCCGAGCCGTTCGGCCGGGGCCAGAAGGGCTCCTCGGCCATGCCGCACAAGAAGAACCCGATCCGCGCCGAGCGGGTGGCCGGCCTGGCCCGGGTGGTCCGCGGCTACGTGACCCCGGTGACCGAGGGCATCCCGCTGTGGCACGAGCGCGACATCTCGCACTCCAGCGTGGAGCGGATCGCGCTGCCCGACGCGTCGATCGCCACCGACTACCTGCTGAACCTGACGGCCGGGCTGATCGAGGGGCTGACCGTCGACGCCGCGCGGATGCGGGCCAACCTGGACCTCACCGGCGGCCTGATGTACTCCGCGGCGGTGCTGCTGGCCCTGGTCAGTGCGGGGATGAGCCGTGAGGACGCGTACGCGCTGACGCAGGCCGCGGCCATGGACACCTGGGACAACGGGACGCCGTTCCGCGACGCGCTGCGCAAGCAGGCCGCGACACGCGGGCAGTCCCTGCCCGAACAGGCCATAGACCTCGCATTTAGGCCGGAACAGTACACGGCGCGGCTAGGTCCAGTCTTCGAGCGGCTGGCCCGGCTAAGCTAGCCCGCATGACTTCGGGACCAGAGACGAGTTACCGCGTGCGCGGCGCTGGACCACTGCACGGCACCGTCTTTATTCAGGGCGCGAAGAACGCCGCGCTGAAGATGATCGCCGCGTCATTGCTCACCGCCAACGGGCGCACCGTGCTGCGCAATGTTCCGCCGATCGAGGATGTCCGCCGGGCCGTGGAGCTGGCCCAGGCGGTCGGCGCCGTGGTCGAGTTCCACGAGGCCGAGCGGACGCTGGTGGTCGACGCATCGGGGCTGAACAGCCCGGTTCTCCCGGCCGAGATCGCCCGGCGGTTCCGCGGCTCGGTGCTGTTCGTGCCCGCCCTGCTGCACCGGTTCGGCGAGGCGGTCATCGAGGGCATCGGCGGCTGCAACCTGGGCAGCCGGAACCTCGACTTCCACTACCGGGGCTTCGCCCGGCTCGGCGCGGTCGTCGACGAAGGCGACACGGAAATCCGCATCAAGGCAGGCAAGCTGACCGGCGCGCACCTGTACCTGGACACGCCGTCGCACACCGGGACCGAGAACCTGATCATGGCGGCGTCGCTGGCGCCGGGCCGGACCATCATCGACAACACCGCGCAGGAACCCGAGGTGCTGGACGTCATCGCGTTCCTGACCAAGATGGGCGCGCGGATCACCGGCGGCGGGACCGGCTTCATCACGGTGGACGGCGTGGACGAGCTGACGGCCGTCGAGCACACCGTGATGGCGGACCGGATCGACGCCGGGGTGTTCGCCATGGCCGCGGCCATCACCGGCGGCGAGCTGAACCTGGTCGGCGCCTGCCTGGAGCACTTCGGCGTGGTCCGCTGGAAGCTGGAGCAGATGGGCGTGGAGTTCGGCACGAGCGGCGCGGTGGTGTCGGTGCGGATGGACCGGCCGCCGCGCCCGATCAACGTGATCACCAGCCCCTACCCTGGCTTCGCCACCGACCTGCAGTCGCCGATCATGGCGCTGGCCTGCCTGGCCGAGGGCGCGTCGTACATCCGGGAGACCATCTTCGACGGGCGGTACACGCTGGTCGGCGAGCTGGCCAAGATGGGCGCGGAGCTCGAGTTCGACGGCACCCGCGTGGTCGTGCACGGGCCCAGCTCATTCCACGGGGCCGACGTGGTGGCGCACGACCTGCGCACCGGGATCGCGCTGGTGCTGGCGGGCCTGGCCGCCGAGGGCGAGACGGTGATCACGCCCGGCTACCTGATCGACCGCGGGCACGCGGCCATCGCCCAGCGCTTCAACGCGCTCGGCGCGGACATCACCCGCGAGCCCGCCGCCTAGGGCCACTGCGGCACGGCACTCTCCCTCGGCCACGCCCCACATGATGCGGAAGGAGAGATGATGCCCACGGTCAGCGTCCGCTACATCGTCAACGACGTCGACGCGGCGATCGCCTTCTACCGGGACAATCTAGGTTTCGCCGAGGTGATGCACCCGGCCCCGGCGTTTGCCATGCTGTCACGCGGCGACCTGCGCCTGCTCCTCAGCGCCCCGGGGAGCGGGCCTGGCGGCGGCCAGGCCATGCCCGACGGCAGCGTCCCCGAGCCCGGCGGCTGGAACAGATTCGCGATCGAGGTTCCCGATCTGGCGGCGACGGTCGAGGGACTGCGGGGCAAGGGCGTGCGATTCCGGAACGAAATCGTCACCGGCGTGGGCGGCAAGCAGATCCTAGCGGAGGACCCATCCGGCAACCCGGTGGAGCTATTCGAGCCCGTCCTGCCCGAGGCGCGGCTGTCGCAGCCGTCCTGAGCGCCCGGCGGCCGACCATGGCCGGGCCCCTGAGCAGCCTGCCTGCCGTGGTGAGGCCCGGGCGCAGCTTTGCCGGCAACGGCGCTCGAGCGCTGACCGTCTCGGCTAGGAAAGATACTGGGTTGGCCTGGTGGTGTAGACGCGGCCGGCTGGGGTGCGCCAGACCAGGACGCCTGGTTCGGGTTGTTCCAGTTGCCATCCTTCGGCCTGCTTACACCGATGATGGTGCCGGCACAGCGGGGCGAGATCGCATTCGCAGGTCAGTCCGCCGTGGTCCCAGGCGATGGTGTGGTCCACGTCGCACTTGGCCGCGGGCCGGCCGCAGCCGGGTGCGGTGCACCGGGCGTTGCGGGCACGGACAATGTGCCGGAGTTTGCGGCTGGGCCGGTAGCCTGCCTCGGCGTGGTGGTGGTCGCAGCTGCCGCGGGTGATCGGGGTCATCCGGATGCGCATGCGAGTGATCCAGTCCTGCGGCCGGGTTCCGGGTGGCGGGTCGGGCCCCGGGCCAGGTCCGGGAGTTCCGCCCGGGCCGGGGCCGGGGGCAGCGCCGGAGCCGGGGGGCGGGGAGTGGCGGCCGGGTACGCAGCCGTGGGCGGCGGCGGTGTCGTCGGGGTGCAGCGCGGTGACGCACCACCGGGTGCGGGGGTCGCGGGAAGCCGCGGCGGCCAGGTCCCGGGCGTCGGCGGCGTCGACGGTGCCGTACCCGCCGACCTCGGCTGGGGTGGCGGACTGGCCGGTCAGCGTGGACCACTGCACGGTGATGTTGACCAGCGCGGCCAGGCTGGGTCCGGTATCCGCGCCGGGCTGGCCGGCCCGGCCGCTCCCGTCCGGGCCACCCGCGGGACCATGTGCTGGGCCGCTGCCACCTGGGCCGTTCGCCGGACCGCAGAGGCCGGGGCATCCGTCGTTTCCGTCGACGCGGGGGCCGTCGTTCTGCTGACCGCTGGCGGGGTCCGGGATGGGCGGGGCGGCGTGGGTGTGGCGTTCTTGAAGCAAATCGAGGTAGGCGCGGACGCGGAGCTCCTCCAGGGTGCCGGGGATCCCGGCGGCGCGCAGGTCCAGCGCCCGCTGCTCGATGTGCTGCCAGGACGCGAGCACCTCATCGGACGGCAGTTCCCGGGCGATCATCCCGGCGTTCCCCGACGGCTCCCGGAACGGCTGCACGTGCGCGTTCCGCCGCCCGGCCTCCTTACGGCGCTGTGCCGCTTCGGGATCCAGGTCCAGGACCATCCGGTGCGCGACTGAGCGGAGCTTCCCGAACGTCAGCGCCCCCGCCGTCTCCGCCAGCACCGCATCCGCGGCGGCGGCGTCCGCGGCGGACAGGATCTGGGTTTCCTCTTCGATGATCCGCAGATGCACCGGATGCAGCAGGCCGGCGAACAGCGCGGCCAGGCACCGCGGCAGCCGCCCCGTCACGGCGGCGGCGTAGTCCAGCTGCACCGCCGCGGACCGGGACGTCAGGTGCAGCTCGCAGGCCAGCTGATCGGCGGCGAACTCGGCCCCGGCGACCTCACCGCCCCACCGGGCCGCGAACTCCGCGACCGCGGTCAGCGCGTACCACGCGACCCGGGATTCCAGCCGCCGGACCGCCGCGATGACCCCGATCAGCTGATCATCGGTCAGCGTGCCCACGCCCGGCCCGGCCGGGCCGGTGACCGCGTCGATGATGGTGGCCAGCAGCGGATCCGGCGGCATCTCCCCGGCCGGCCCGGACTGCGCGAACCGGTCCGCGTCAAACGACCCGGCAGGCACGGACAAGAACAGGCCCTGCGTCCCGGCGTCCGGGTACACAGCGCCGGGCTGCCCAGTGCCGGGAAAGTCAGGCTCCGGCCACTCCGGCGGCGGGTAGTCATCTGGTTCCTGGCCGTCGCCAGGGTCGCCGCTGTCGCCGGCTGGGCTGGTGGATGGGTCCGGGAGCATGGGCCGCGCTCCGTTCGGAAGGAAAGAGCTGGAATCACCCCGTTACGATTAGTTTATCATGGATGTGCTGCAGAGAGACGTATTACGAACCTATTTTTGAACGATTTCGACGACGGGCGGGCCGCCGCGGCTGGGGCTTCGGCGGGCGCGCTAGGTGCGGTGGGGGAAGTCGCGGGCGACGGCGAGGAAGGCGTCGTTGGCTTCGGCGTCACCGATGCTGACCCGGGCGCCTTCACCGGCGAAGGGGCGGACAGCGATGCCGACCGCCTCGCAGGCGGCGGCGAACGCTACCGTGTGCTCGCCGAGCCGGAGCCAGACGAAGTTGGCCTCGGTCGGCGGGACGGCCCAGCCGTCGGTGATCAGCGCCTCGCGGACCCGCGACCGCTCCTTGACCGTGAGCTCCACGCGCTCGAGCAGTTCCGCCTCCGCGGCCAGGGACGCGATGGCCGCGGCCTGCGCGATCCGGTTCACCGTGAACGGCAGCATGGTGGCCCGGGCCGCCGCCGCGACCGGTTCGTGCGCGATCATGAATCCGGTCCGCAGGCCGGCCAGGCCGTAGGCCTTGGAGAAGGTGCGCAGCACGGCGACGTTCGGCCGGTCCCGGTACAGGGTCACACCGTCAGGGACCGCCTCGTCCCGGATGTACTCGTGGTAGGCCTCGTCGAGCACGACCAGGCAGTCGGCGGGCACCAGGTCGAGGAAGGCCTCGAGCTCCGCGCCGCGGACCACGGTGCCGGTGGGATTGTTCGGGTTGCAGACGAAGATCAGCCTGGTGCGCGGGGTGATCGCGGCGGCCATCGCGGCCAGGTCATGGGTCTCGTCGCGTAGCGGAATCCGGACCGATTCGGCCGCGGCCAGGTCGGCCAGGGTCGGGTACGCCTCGAACGAGCGCCACGCGTACATGACCTCGGCGCCGGGCTCGCCGACCGCCTCGAGGAGTTGCTGCGTGACGCCGACTGAGCCGCACCCGACCGCGACGTGCTGCTGCGGCACGCCGAACCGTTCCGCGATCGCCTCGATCAGGGCCAGCGCGCCGTTGTCCGGGTACTGGTTGACCGATTGCGCCGCCTCGATGATCGCCTTGAGCACCGAGGGGAGCGGCTCGAACGGGGACTCATTGGACGAGAGCTTGTGCGGTCTTCCCCGTAGAGCTGACCGGGGTACGGCCCGGCTGGTAGGCGGGGAAGTCGTCAAGCACCGAACGGAAGCGTGGTGACGGGCTCATGGCTCCAGTCTCGCACCTCCCGGCGGATGTGGTCAGGACTGGGCGAGAGCCTGGCTGGCGTGGGCGTAGGCCGTCTGGGCCAGGTCCTTCGCGCCTGCCTCGGACGCGCCGGGACCCACCATAGTGACCTCGCCGACGAACCCGGCGCCGCGGTAGACCACCGACCAGACGTCCACGCTGGCGTAGCCCGCGGCCTTGACGTTCAGCGCGCGGGCCTGCTGGGCCAGGCCAGCCAGGGCCGACTCTTTGACCGTGTATTCGAAGGTCTTGCCGTCCACGGTGGCGCTGTAGTGACTACAGCCAGCCGGCAGGGTGCTGCCCAAGGCGGTGGCCGCCGCCTGCGGCGCCGTGGCGACCAGCACCTCGGAGACGCCGTCATCGCCGGCCTTGAACGTCACCACCGAGGCCGGAGCGCGCGAGAACGCCGCCGAGTTGAACCCGGTCTGCGACGCCGTGGCGCACTTGGCCGGGTTGACCGTCACCGCGTTCATGGTCTGCTTGCTCGTCTGCACGTCCGGCAGCGTCCCGTAGTCACCGGACTCGGCCGCGGAGGCTGGCTTCGCCCCGTTCACCCGGGCCAGCAGGGCGGCCTTGAGCTGCGCAGAGGTGTAGGCGGCCGCGGCCGCGGGTGATGACGGAGGACTCTGCTGGGCGGCGCCGGTCTGGCGCTGGCTCGCGGACCCCCCGCAGCCGGCCACGGCGGCGGCGCCCGCCACGGCCAGGACGGAGGTGACCAGTGCCTGCCGCGCCCAGGGACGAGTCTGCCCATGACGATCGGACATCGGAGATCCTTCTGACGCTGCGAAATATTCTTGTTTCGAAGCGTGAGATTAGCCTACGTCAAGTGATCATTCAGGCGCTTTCAGTAAACGCGGCCGCGACCTCAGGCGCCGGCCAGCTGGACGGCCTTGACGATCAGCAGCAAGACCGAAATCACCAGGTAGCCGTACATGGCCAGCAGGGCGACCTTCCGGCCCGCGGACCACTGCGCTGGCTTGAGCAGCGCGAGCGGCGGCATGCGCCAGTTCATCCGCTCGGCCTGCGACATCGCGGCCCGCGGGTGCGGCGGCACCGGCGGCCGGCGGTTCGGTGTCAGCGCGAACCACGCCCCGGCCAGGGCGGCTCCGGCCGCCAGCCCGACGGCGATCCAAATAGCGACCTTGGCCGCGTCGATGTGGCTGAACAGCGTGGTGACGACCAGCGTCCCGGACAGCACGAGCAGCACGCCGATGATGAAGGAGGCCAGGATGTTCAGCCAGCGCGGGTTCAGCCACGGGCCGAGCACCTCGCGGTCGTTGCACAGCAGCAGCAGGAACACGCTCGCGCTGGGCAGCAGGATGCCGGCCAGGGCCTGCACCGCCGTGGTGAGCAGCCCGAGCGGAGCACCGGGGATCAGCACGATGCCCGCCGCGAGCACGATCATCGCGGTGTAGCTGGCGTAGAACGGCTTGGCTTCCCGGAACGTGCGGTGCAGCGAGTGCTTGATGCCGAACACGTCGCCGAACGCGTAGCTGGTGGACAGGGTGACCGCGGACGCGCCGATGATGGACGCGTCCAGCAGCACGATGGAGAACGCCGCGCCGTACCACTGCCCGTGCGTTTCGAGCAGGCGGGCCACGCCGAGCGCGTCGGTGAAGTGCCCGGCCTGATTGGTGCCCCGGACGGCGAAGACGGCGATGATGAGGACCGCGGCCGCCCCGATCACCACGACGAACGCGCCCAGCGTGGTGTCGGCGCGCTCGTAGCCGATGAACCGGGGCGTGATCCGCTTGTCGATGACGTTGGACTGCTGGAAGAACAGCTGCCAGGGCGCCACGGTGGTGCCGACGATGGCGATGATCAGCAGCACCGCGTCGGAGCTGACGCCGCCCTGGACGCCGGGGACGACGAGGTGGTAGCCGATCTGGCTCCAGTGGGGGCCGGAGGTCAGCGCGAGCGGGAACAGGATGAGGCTCACCGCGATGAACGCGAACATCGCCCGCTCCCAGCGGGCGAAGCTGCCGCTGGCGGTGATCGCGATCAGGATCAGCCCGGCCACGGGCACCGAGATGTACGGGCTGACGTGGAAGTACTGGAGCGCGAGCGAGACGCCGATGAACTCGGTGGTGATGGTCAGGAAGTTGAGGATGAACAGGTCGCCGACGCTGAAGGCGGCCCAGAACCGGCCGAACCGCTCCTTGATGAGCCGGGCGTGCCCGACGCCGGTGACCGCGCCGAGCCGGACCACCATTTCCTGATTGACGATCAGCACCGGGATCAGCAGCAGCAGCGTCCAGAGCAGGCTGTAGCCGTAGTTCTGCCCGGCCTGCGCGTAGGTGGACACGCCGCCGGCGTCGTTGTCGCCGACCATCACGATCAGCCCGGGCCCGACGATGGCCAGGAACGTGATCAGCTTCCGCTTGAGCCCGCGGCGTTCGGCATCCTCATCGCTCAGCCGGATCCGGCCGAGGGCGCCCTCGATGTCGCCCAGGTGGGCCTGGTCGAGAACCGCGCTGGGCTGGGCGAGCTGCGGCGGCTGGGCTCCCTGTGGCTGGCGAGCTCCCTGTGGTGGCTGGGCTCCCTGTCGTGGCTGGGGTCCCTGGGGCGACTGGGGCGTCAGGGTGGGCGGAGCGGCGGGTACGGGGGGCGCGGGGGGCGCGGGTCCCCGGGGGCGCTCGTCGGGGGTGGTCACCGGGCGTCCCCATGGCGGGCGTCCGGCGGCTCGGCGGCCTCGCGGCGGCGCCAGTCGTCGGGCAGGACGACCTCGAGGACGTCGTCGACGGTGATCACGCCGAGCAGACGGCGCTCGTCGTCGACGACCGGGATGGTGATGAGGTTGTAGTCGGTCATCAGGACCGCCACGTCGGTGATGTCCGTGTCCGTGCCGACGCGGACCGGATCGGTGTCGGACATGTCGATCAGGCTCGCGGCCGGATCGGACTGGACCAGGGCCACGAGCCGGGCCACGCCGCGCAGCACGCCGTCGTCATCGACCGCGTGGACGCTGGTCAGCGCCTCGGGCTGGAGCGAAACGGACTCGCGTACCCGGGCCAGCGCGTCGCCGACGCGGCTCATGCCGGGCAAGGCGACGAAGTCCATCCCCATGAGGCCGCCCGCGCTGGTGGCGTTGAAGCCCATCAGGGTCAGCACCTTGGCCCGCTGGGCGGGCGGCAGCAGGTCCAGGACGGGCTGCCTGCGCGCCTGGGGCAGTTCGGCGATCGCGTCCGCGGCGTCGTCGGCGCGCATCCGGGCCAGCACGTCGGCGATCTCCTGGTTGGTCCGCGCCCCGAGCAGGCGGGTGGCCAGGTCCTCGTCCAGTTCCTCGAAGACGTCCGCCTCGAGTTCGGGATCCGCATGGACGCGGCCGAGGATCTCGGTTTCCTCCTCCTTGGAGGCCTGCTCCAGCAGGTCGGCGATCTGGGCCGGCTTCAGCCGGCGGATCCGGGCGAACGGGCCGCGCAGCAGCGCGCTGCCCGCGTGGCCGATGAGCCACTCGAAGTCGTGCCAGTCGCGGAAGGCGCCCGGATCGTCGGAAGCCTCCGGGCCGAGCAGCCCGAAGAGCCGGCGGGGCCGGCGCCGGGTATCCACCCCGGACACCACCCACTCCTGGCCGTCCCTGGTCAGTTCCAGGTCAGCCGCGCGGACCAGGCGCGCGTTCGGGACGTCGATGAGCCGGTGACCGAGCACGTCGGCCCGCAGCAGGACCTCGCCGTCACGGCGCTCGAAGTGCCGCAGGTCCAGCCGGACGCTCGACAGCTGGAGCGGATCGCCTTCGAGGCTGCTCACCTGCTCGATGGGGACGAAGATCTCCCGCCCGCCGACCGCGGCCACCAGGCCGGTGACCAGCGGGTAGTCGTTGCCGCGGAGCCGGACGATGATGTCGGCCACCCGCCCGATCGGCTCGCCGCTGCGGTCGGCCGCCGGCAGGCTGAGCAGCCGGGACAGCCGCAACGTGATCTTGTTATCCGCCGCGGCGCCTGAGCCGGCGGCGGTCGGCGGTGGTGTGGTCGTCATGGCAAGCCTCTTCTGGCTAGGACGCTAGCGGTTCCCAGCGCGCGGAATTATCATCCCGGCTCGGCGCAACCTTGGCACAGGCGGGTGAACTCTAGGTATACGGGGTAGTCCTCCCCGTGATGGCCGTGATGGCCGCAACGGCTCCCGGGCCATGGCGCCGGTCATCCCATGTGTGGAGTAATGGTAAGAAGGCTCTGGCGCGCACTGCGGGATCTTGACTGACGAAAGGCGCGGATAGTGGCCACGCGCAAGGCAGCAGCTCTGCTTGAACGCAGCGGCGCTTTGCCCGATACCTTCTGGTACTCGACCAAGCGGCGGCTGCTGGGCCCGCCGCTGGTCAACCAGGATCTCGGCGAGCAGCGGCTGTCCAACCCGCTCGCGCTCGGCGTGCTGTCACCGGACGGCATCTCCTCCTCCGCGTACGGCACCGAGGAAATCCTCATCGTCCTGGTGCCCGCGCTCGGCGTGGCGGCGTTCTCGCTGATCCTGCCCATGACGCTGGTCATCTTGTTCGTCATGGTGCTGGTGCTGCTGTCCTACCGCGAGATCGTCATGGTCTACATCAGGCCGGGCGGCTCGTACGTGGTGGCGCGCGAGAACTTCGGCCCGCGCATCGCCCAGGTGTGCGCGGTGGCGCTGCTCATCGACTACGTGGTGACCGTCGCGGTCCAGATCGCGGCGGGCACGGCCGCCGTGGCGTCCGCGTTCCCGTCGATAGGCCCGTACAAGCTCGAGATCTGCGTGGGCGTGGTCCTGGTCATGTGCCTGGGGAACCTGCGCGGGCTCAAGGAGGCGGGCCGCGCCTTCGCCGTGCCGACGTACCTGTTCGCGGGCTCGGTCATCTTGATGATCGTGGTGGGCGTGATCCGCGAGGCGCTGGGCAACCTGCAGCCGTACGACCCGCACGCGATGCCCGGCACCTACGACCTGGGCAGCGGCTCGTCCGGGCTGATCACCGGCGTGATGATCTTCACCCTGCTGCGCGCGTTCGCCAACGGCGGGGCGTCGCTGACCGGCATCGAGGCGGTGTCCGATGCCGTCGGCGCCTTCCGGCCGCCGGAGGGCCCCAACGCCCGCCGGGTGCTGATGGCCGAGGGCGTGATCCTGGGCGTCCTGGTGGCCGGCATCTCCTGGCTGGCGCACGTGACCCACGCCACGCCGTACAAGAGCGGGTACCCGACCGTGCTCGCCCAGGAAGCAAACAAGGTGTTCGGCTCGGACGGGCACTTCATGTTCTTCGTGGTGCAGATCGCGACGATGCTGATCCTGTACACCGGGGGGAACACCAGCTTCAACGGGTTCCCGTTCCTGACCAGCTATGTAGCAGGCGACTCGTTCCTGCCCCGGTGGCTGCTCAAGCGCGGGCACCGGCTGGTGTTCTCCAACGCGATCATCCTGCTGACCATCGTGTCCATCGCGCTGCTGGTCATCAAGGACGCCGACGTCAACAACCTGGTCCCGCTGTACGCCATCGGCGTGTTCACCGCGTTTTCGATGGCCGGCTTCGGGATGGCGAAATACCACCACACGCACAAGGAGCCCGGCTGGCGGCACAAGCTGGTCATCAACTTCTCGGCCGGGGTGCTCACCGCCATCGTGGTAGTGATCTTCGCGATCGTGAAGTTCACCGAGGGCGCCTGGGTGGTGGTGGTCCTGTTCGCGGTCCTGGTCCCGGCGCTCATCAGGCTCAACCGCGAGTACGCCGACGAGACCGAGGTGCTTGAGACGCTCAGCGAGCATCAGCCGCCGCCGCCGCCGCATTACGGCCGCCGGACCGTGTTCGTGTTCGTGGACAGTTTCGACCTGGCCGCCCTGGCCGCGCTGCGCTATGCACGCAGCCTGCGGCCCACCACGCTGCGCGCCGTCCACTTCGTCATCGACAACGTCCAGGCCGAAAAGCTCAGGCAGACGTGGACCAGGGCCGACCGCGGCGTACCGCTCGATTTCATCGACGTCTCGGACCGCAGGCTGACCCGGGCCGCGGCCGAACTGGTCGAGCGCGAAACCGCCGACCCAGATACGCATGTGACCGTGGTGCTGCCCCGGCGAAGCTACTCGGCGCTACTCGGCCGGCTGCTGCATGACCGGACCGCGGACAAGATCGCCGCGGTGGTGAGCCGCATTCCCCGGTCCGCGGCCACCATCGTTCCGTACGACGTCGAAAGCCGGGTCCGGGTCCTGACCGAACGGCAGGCGGCCACGACTACCGCGGCCCAGGTTTCCGCCGACCAGCAGATCAGCTCGAGCGAGGCGCACGTCGCGGCGCAGCATGGCGCGGACGGACCGAACGGGGCGGACGGCCTGAACGGCGCGGACGGCACGGACCGCGGATCGTGGCCCGGAGCGTCCCGGCCGGCCGGCACGCGGGGCGGCTGGCGCTCGCCGCGGGCCGATCAGGACCAGGACGAGTCAGCCGCGGCGCTCGGGGTCATGCCCATCGGCGCGCTGACCAGACCCGGCCGCGCCACCGCGGAAGGCCGCATCCAGGTGGTGGAGATCAGGCCCGTCGAGCGGAATTCCGTGCTGGCCTGCGAGATATCCGACGGCACGGGCCAGCTCACCGCCTTGTTCTACGGCCGCTCGCACATCCCGGGCATCGTGTGCGGCGCCCGGGTCCGCTTCCGCGGGTCGGTCGGGATCAAAAGCGGCGGCCCGGTCATGATCAATCCCGCCTACGAGCTGCTCTTCCCGGCCGTATAACGCCGGCCCGGGGTCAGCGGCCGTCATCGGCGGACTGGCCGGTGTACGGGACGAGGAGCTCGTAGGCCGGGTTGGTCATCACCGGGTCGCCGCCCTTCAGGCCCACCACGCCCCGGAACCGGACGCGGGAGCCGCAGATCAGGCCGGGAATGTGCGCGCGGCCGTAGAACAAGGCGGTGAGATCGCCGGTGGAATCGGAGATCTCGGCGGCCAGCACGGAATTCCGCTCGACCGAGCGGACCTCGACCACGTGGACGCGGCCCTCGACGGTGGTCCGGCCCGGCTCGTGGATGGAGCCGATCGGGGTGACACCCGGCGACGGTATGGGCCGGTCGTAGCTGCCGGCGCCGGGCAGCGGCTCGGGCCCCGGCCCGCGCCGTGCGACGGCGCTGCCCGCGGCGGCGCTGGCCGCGGCAGCGGCCGGCCCGCTGGCCGCCTGCGCGCCGTCAGCGGGCGATCCGTCCGCGGGCGGGCCGGGTACCGGGGTCATCGACGCCGGCGCGTTGCCCTGGCTTACGGCCTGGCGCTCGGTCAGGACGCGCAGCCGGTCCTCTACGTCGAACGGGATGATGGTGGCGGCAGCGTTGGGGACCCGGCTCACCACACCGGCGATCTTGTCCGCGGTCCGGTCGTGCAGCAGCCGGCCGAGCAGCGGCGAGAAGCTGCGCCGGGGCAGGATCGCGGTGACCTGGGTGCCGGGCGTGGCCGCCTCCTGGCGGACCAGCCGGGCGGCGGCGTGGGTCAGCCGCCGGTCGGGGGTGTCGACGAACTCCAGCGACACCTGCCGGTCGGGGAGCCACGCGGTCCGGAGCCGTTCGGCCTGCTCAGAGTCGATGACGAAGTGCACGGCCCGCAGCACGGTGGGGCGCAGGCTCTTGGCGTACCGCAGCGCGGCGACGGTGGACAAGTCGAAGTCGTCCACGAAGACGATGACCACCCGCCTGCTGTAGTTGGGCTGGCTCGGTCCCGCTCCGGACGCCCGGCGGTCCCCGATGGCCTGCAGCGCGCCGGCCTCGGCGCCGTACTGCCGGTTGAGCCGGATCAGCGCGAACACCCCGATCGGGAAGATGATCAGGATCAGCCAGGCGCCCTCGGTGAACTTCACCCACGCGAAGATCACCACGACGATCGAGGTCATCACGCCGGCCGAGAAGTTGATGACCAGCTTGCGCCGCCAGCCCGGTTCCTTGTGCCGGACGTGGTACCTGGCCATGCCGAACCCGGCCATGGAGAACGCGGTGAACACGCCGATCGCGTAGAACGGGACGAGGGCGTTCACGTTGGCGCCGACGACGGCGATCAGCAGCACCGACAGCACGGTGAGCACGATGATGCCGTTGGAGAAGACCAGCCGCTGACCCCGTTTCATCATCCACCGCGGCAGGAACGAGTCCTCGGCCACGAAGCTGGTCAGGAACGGGAAGCCGTTGAAGCTGGTGTTGCCGCCGGTGTACAGGATCAGCGCGGTGGCCGCCTGGACCACGAAGTACATGAAGTGCCCGGCCGAGCCGAACACCAGGTTCGCTTCCTGGGAAATCACGGTGGGATAGCCGACCTTGTACGGGGCGGCGTGGGTCAGGTAGGCCAGCCCCGAGATGCCGGCCACCAGCGTGCCGAGGATGACGCCTTCGGTGACCAGGACCCGGCGGGCATTGCGCCCTTCGGGCGGCTTGAACGCGCTGACCGCATTGGAGACGGCCTCGATGCCGGTCAGCGACGAGCCACCGTTGGCGAACGACTTCGCCAGCGCGTAGATGAGCGCGAACGTCGTCCAGGCCGAGGCGCCGGGACCGACGGTGTACAGCCCGTGGATGGCGTTCACGTCCTGCTGGTGCAGCGTGCCGGTCGCGGCCCGGATGAGCCCGACCACGATCATCAAGATGATCGAGCCGGAGAATAGGTAGGTGGGCAGCGCGAAGATCTTGCCGGCTTCCCGGATACCGCGCAGGTTGCCGTAGCACATCAGCAGGATGATGCCGATGGTGATCTCTTTGCTGTAGGGACCGATGGCGGGGAACGCGGAGGCGACGGCCGCGGTGCCGGCCGCGATCTGGACGGCCACCGTCACCACGTAGTCGATCAGCAGGGCCACGGCGGCCACCTGCGCGATCCGCGGCCCGAAGTTCTCCCTGGCCACCACGTACGAACCGCCGGCCCGGGTGTAAACCGTGACCACCTCGCGGTAGGAAAGCACCACGAGCAGCATGACGAACAAGATCACGCCGGTCATCGGGATGAGCACGGCGAACGCGGCCAGGCCGAAGATCGGCATCAGCTCGATGAGGATTTCCTCGGTGCCGTAGGCCGAGGATGAGATCCCGTCCGGCGACAGCACGCCCAGGGCCAGCTTCTTAGACAGCCGCTGCTCGCGGAGCTGCGCATTGATCATCGGCGGCCCCAGCAGGCGGCTCTTCGCCGTGTACCAGAAGGTCTCCGGGAGCTGGTCCCCCGGCCCGCCCCGGACCAGACCAGTCGCCTTACGCACCGCCACTAGGCCCGCCGTTCCGTCCTGGCCGCTCGGTTGTGATCACGTGTTCCGACGCTAGCCGCGGGGGCCGGCGCGCCGCCGTATGCGGGCCGTCAAGCTTGGCCGCCCGCGCGTTAAGGTTCCATCAAGGGACGCTGTGTTAGCTGGTAGCGGCGCTGGAATAGCAAGAGATGACTCTAGGCGACGCACGGCACGGCATACCGGCTCCCTTCGCGCTCCCGGTCGGCTTCGCTGCGTTCCTGGCCGTCGGGACGGCGGCCGCGGCGCTGCACGGCCGCCTGACCGCGACCGGGGTGCTGGTCGCCTGCGCGGCGGTGGCCGGCGTCATGTCGTTCGCGGCCGAGCCGGCCGCGTCGGTCCCGCTGGCCGTCATCGGCTGGCTCACCGTGGTCGGGTTCTCCCGGCCGCCCTACGCGCAGCTGCGCCCGTCCGGGCCGGCCGCCATGCATGCCGCCCTGGTCGTCGGGGTGACGGCGGTGGCCTGCGCCGGCCTGGGCCTGGTGTTCCGTTGGTACGTCCGACGCCGCACACTGGTAAGTATGGGTACCTATGCGGGCCTGCGCGCCCGCCGCTCCGCCGCCCGGGGTACCCAGCGCGGCGTGACCCGGCGTCCGCCGGCCGCGGCCGAGCCGCAAGCGGGCGGGGCCGAGAGCGGCATCGGCGCCCGGCGGCAGCTGGCCGGGGTGGCCCTGGCCGCCGTGAGTCTGCCGCTGCTCACCTATGTGCTCACCCTGTTGCGGCCCGATCTGAACCTGGCCGACGACCTGCTCATCTACCTCGTCGCCGTGGTGACGATTACGGTGCTGGGCGGCTTCTGGCCCGCCATGCTCGCCGCGGTAGCGGCCAGCCTGCTGCTGAACTGGTACTTCACCGAGCCGCTGTACACCTTCACCATTCAGCAGCCGAAAGAGCTGCTGGCCCTGCTGCTGTTCGTGACGGTCGCGGTCGCGGTCAGCAGTGTGGTCCACCTCGCGGCCTCGCGCGCGGTCCAGGCCGCGCGGGCCCGGGAGGAGGCCGCCTCGCTGCTCGAGCTCGCGCAGACCGTGCTGGGCGGCGCCGACTCGCCCGCGGCGGTGCTCGAGCACCTCACCACGACCCACGGCGGCCAGGCCGAGCTGCAGGAGCGGGTGGCCGGGCGGTGGATCCGGGCCGCGTCCAGTGGCGTCGAGGGCCACCTGTCCGCGGCGTCCCGCCTCGACATCCGCGGCGACCTGATCCTGCTGTTCACCGGGCAGGCGGACTCGGCCACGCCCGCACTGCTCGCCGGGTACGCGGCCCAGGCCGCCGCGGCCCTGGACCGGGAGCGGCTGCGCACCCAGGCCGCTCAGGCCGAGGCGCTGGCCGAGGGCAACCGGATGCGGACGGCGCTGCTCGCGGCGGTCAGCCACGACCTGCGCACGCCGCTCGCGTCGATCAAGGCCAGTGTCAGCAGCCTGCGGCAGACCGACGTGGAGTGGTCCGAGGCCGACCAGGCCGACTTGCTCGCGACGATCGAGCAGAACGCCGACCGGCTGGACGCCCTGATCGGCAACCTGCTGGACATGAGCCGCCTGCATACCGGGTCCCTGCAGCCCTTCCTGCGCCCCACGGCGATCGACGAGGTGGCCCCGGCCGCGCTGCTCGGGCTGGACGAACCGCTCGGGCTGGAAGTGGCCGTGCCCGACGGCTTCCCGCTGGTGCTGGCCGATCCGGGGCTGCTCGAGCGGGTCCTGGCCAACTTGTTCTCCAACGCGCTGCGGCACTCCCCCGCCGCGCGCCCGCCCGAGCTGCAGGCGGAACTGGCCGCGGACACAGTGGTGCTCGCGGTCGTCGACCACGGCCCCGGGGTGCCGGACGAGGCCAAGGAGCGCATCTTCGAGCCGTTCACCCGGGTGGGTGACCGCTACCCGGGCGTCGGGCTCGGCTTGGCCGTGGCCCGCGGGTTCGCCGAGGCCATGGGCGGCCGCATCGAGGCCAGGGACACACCCGGCGGCGGGCTCACGGTGGCCATCACGCTTCCGGCAGCGGTCAGTGCCGACAAGTCGGCGCTGGGCACGGGGTCGTGACCCGGGTCCTCGTCGTCGACGACGAGCCCTCCATCCTGCGGGCCCTGCGGATCAACCTCAGCGCCCGCGAGTACGACGTCAGCACCGCGGTCGACGGCAGCACCGGCCTGGCCGCCGTGGCCCGCGACCGGCCCGACGTGATCATCCTGGACCTCGGGCTGCCCGACATGGACGGCACCGAGGTGATCCACGGCGTCCGCGGCTGGACGTCGATCCCGATCATCGTCCTGTCCGCCTGGGGCCAGGAGAGCCAGAAGGTGGCGGCGCTGGACGCGGGCGCGGACGACTACGTGACCAAGCCGTTCGGCATGGACGAGCTGCTGGCCCGGCTGCGGGCCGCGGTCCGCCGGGCGGCGCCGGCGCCCGACGAGCCGGTCGTTTCGACACCCGACTTCACCGTCGACCTGGCCGCCAAGCGGGTCACCCGCGGCGACGGGACCGACGTGCGCCTGACCCCGACGGAGTGGCAGCTGCTCGAGGTCCTGGTCCGCAACAGCGGCCGGCTGGTTTCCCAGCGCCAGCTGCTGCGCGAGGTGTGGGGCCCGGCGTACGAGACGGAAACCAACTACCTGCGGGTCTACCTGGCCCAGCTGCGCCGCAAGCTGGAACCCGAGCCATCCCGGCCCAAGTACCTGCGCACCGAGTCAGGCATGGGCTACAGGTTCACGCCCTGAGCACGCGCCACCGGCCGTTCGGGATAAAGGGCTGAACGGGGCGCGCGCGGGACCTGGATCGGGGCGCGTGCCGACCAATGGTTGTGGCTCTGTACCCATTCTTGCCGGTACAGAGCCACAACCATTGGCTGCCGGGTGGGCGGGGTGGGGTGGGTGGGGTGGTTGGCGGGGTGGGCGCGGCGGGTGGGGTGGTTGGCGGCTGGATGGGGTGGGGTTACCAGCGGGGGGTTTTGGCGTGGCGGGGTTTCCAGAGGGCGCGGTAGAGGAGGCGCAGCGGGGGCGGGAGCTGGGCCAGGGTGGCGGCGGTGGCGTCGCGGTCGGCGCCGTCCAGCATCCAGGCGAACATCTGCGAGCCGCCGGACAGGCCGTTCTGGCTGGCGATCTTGCGGCCCACGCCGCGCCACTCGCGCGCGGTCAGGGCCAGGCCGATCAGCGGCAGGCCGTCCCGCTCCTCGTGCCCGAGGTGGCCGGTCAGCGCGCTGGTCAGGGCGTCGATGACGTCGGCCAGCCGGTCGCCGCCGGCGAACTGCGCGTCGACCGCGGCGAGTAGGGGGTCGATGCGCTCGTGCTCGGCGGCCATGGCGTCGAGGACCGATTGGGCGGCCGGGCTGCGGGCCAGGCGGGGGCGCAGGATGGGCCAGATGACCTCGTCCTCGGCGGTGTGGTGCAGGTGCAGCTCGCGCTTGAACAGGTCCCAGCCGGCCGCGACCGACTGGCGCCGCGCCGGGTCGGACAGGTCCGCGGTGCTGGCCGCAGCGGCCAGCCGGGTCAGGTCGCGGCGGAACGCGTCGTGCGCCGCGATCATGATGGTCAGGTCGGCGTCCCCGGTGCCGTGCCGGGCCGCGTCGGTGCCGGGCAGCTTCGCGGTGGTCACGTGTCGTCCTCCGTGGTCCTCGGGCGGGCCGGAATCCGCCGGGCCAGCCTGGTGATCTCCTCCAGGGTGCGGATGGTGGTCTCGACGTCGGCCCGGTCGAGCGTGGCCAGCAGCGGGCCGGTGATCTTCGCGGAGTCGGCCAGGACCCCCTCTCGCAGCGCGCGGCCGGCCGGGGTCAGGCGGGTCACGCCGCCGTCGGATTCGGTCAGCCCGGCCGCGGCCAGCTGGCCGGCCAGCCGGCCGGCGTCCGCGGCATCCAGCTCGAGCCACTCGCTCAGGTCGCGCTCGTAGTCATCCCGTGCGGCCTGGCCGCCCAGGGAGGTCAGGCGCTGCACGCCCAGGTAGGTCTCCCGGCTGGTGCCCCGCTCGGCCAGGATGCCGGTCAGCACCCTGGTCAGGGACGCCTCGGCTTGCCCGACGGCCTGGCCGATGGTCGGGCGCACCGCCGGGGCCCCGGATGGACTGGTCATGATGATCTCCCCGTGCTCGTGTCGTGGGTTCGTACTTTCTGACGGCGGCCGCCCCCGTGGTGGCCGCGTCAGGCACCGGCGCTCGTAAGATCGCCTTCGTGGCGCCGGTACCTAGTGAAGCTATCATCTTGAATATCTATTGTCTAGTTTTTCTAGATACTTGCGTATCTAGGGATTGAGGTGGGGCGGATGCCAGAGCACGAGGCGCGCGATGCGGCGGCCGGCGCCGAGCGGCGGCAGCTTGAGGGTGAGTTCCTGCTGGCCCTGCGCCGGGCGGGATCGGTCATGCAACTGCTCGGCCAGATGTCGGCCGAACGCATCGGCATCAACGCCACCGACCTGAACTGCCTCAACATCGTGGCCCTGACCGGCCATCTGACCGCGGGTGAGCTGGCTGCGCAGACCGGGCTGACCACCGCGTCGATCACCGCGGTGCTCGACCGGCTGGAGGAAGGCGGCTTTGTCCGGCGGGTGCGCGACCCGCGCGACCGGCGCCGGGTGATGGTCGAGCTGTCCGCCGGACCGGGGCTGAGCAAGGTCGGCAGCACGTTCGGGCCGGTGGTCAACGCGTGGCGCGCCGCCGCGGCGGGCTATTCAGACGACGAGCTGCGCCTCCTGCTGGCGTTCCAGGGCCAGCTGGAGGAGATCATCCGGGATCAGCTGGCCCGGCTGCGGTCGCCGTCCTGAGGCCCGTCGCGGGTTTACCCGCGCGGGGCGGGATGGCCGCGGCTTCCGGCGGGTAAGGCATTAAATGTGCGGCTTTCCCTCGCCAGTACCCGCCGGGCACACAAGAAGCCCAAGTCCAGCTGGGCCCGCGCGCCCGCCGCCGTGGCCGAGCGGCTCGAGCAGGCCCACCCGCTCGATCCGGTGGTGCGGCGGCTGTCCGATGGCGTCGTGCGCGCGCTGCCGACCGGCCCGCGGACCGACGCGCTGCACGGCGTGCCGTTCGGCCAGCCCGCGCACCCCGCGCTGGTCCGGCTGCCGCTGGGCTGCTGGACATCGGCGGTGCTGCTCGATCTGTTCCGCGGCCCGGACCGTGCGTCCCGCGTGCTGATCGGCGCCGGGGTCGCGGTCACGGTGCCCGCCGCCGCCACCGGGCTGGCCGACTGGTCGGCGCTGCACGCCGACCAGCAGCGGGTCGGCCTGGTGCACGCCCTCTGCCAGGCCGGCGCGGCCGCGCTGTTCCTCGGCTCGCTGGCCGCCCGGGCCACCGGCCGGGCCCGGCCGGGCCGGTGGCTGTCCGGCGGCGGGCTGGCCCTGGCCACCGCCGGGTCCTACCTGGGCGGCCACCTGGCCCTGCGGCTCGGGGCGGGCGCCAGCCACGCTGAGCAGATCAGCCACCTGGCCGGCCTGGGCTGGCATGACCTGTGCGACCTGCGCGACCTGCCGGACCGCCTGCCGGTCCGCCGCCAGCTGGGCTACCTGTCGCTGCTGGTGTACCGGCAGGGCGGCGAGGTGAACGTGCTGTCAGACCGGTGCTCCCACCTGGGCGGCCCGCTACACCAGGGACGAATCGTCGTCGAGCGGGGCGCTGCCTGCGTGGCCTGCCCGTGGCACGGCTCCACCTTCGCCGTTACCGACGGGACCGTCGTGCACGGGCCCGCCACCGCCCGCCAGCCAGCCTTCGAGACCCGCGTGAGCGCCCAGGGCCGGGTCGAGCTGCGGCCCCGCCCCTGACGCCAGCGGGCCGGGCGGGGCTTCGCGGCTGGGCGGGGCTTCGCGGCTGGCGGCGCCGCGGGCCCGGGCGTCGGGGGCGGCGCTGACCGGCGGCCGGCGGTGCCGAGCAGGCCGCCGATCCCTTCCAGGGCCTGGCCGATCTCGCTGGGCACGATCCAGAGCTTGTTCGCGTCGCCCTGGGCGATCTGCGGCAGCATCTGCATGTACTGGTAGGCCAGCAGGCCCTGGTCCGGGTGGCCGTCGTGGATGGCCCGGAACACCGTGGTGATGGCTTCGGCCTGCCCGCGGGCCCGCGCCGCCTGCGCCTTGGCGTCCGCCTCGGCCCGCAGGACGGCCGCCTCGGATTCACCGCGGGCCCGCAGCACGGCCGCCTGGCGGTCGCCCTCGGCGGTCAGGATGGCCGACTGCTTGTTGCCCTCGGCGGACAGGATGGCGGCCCGCTTGTCGCGGTCAGCGCGCATCTGCTTTTCCATCGAGTCCTGGATGGACGACGGCGGCTCGATGGCCTTGAGCTCGACGCGGCCGACCCGGATGCCCCACCTGCCGGTCGCCTCGTCGAGTTCCTGGCGCAGCTCGTTGTTGATCTGATCCCGCGAGGTGAGGGCGGTCTCGAGATCCATGCCGCCCACCACGTTGCGCAGCGTGGTCACGGTCAGCTGCTCGACGGCGGTGATGTAGTTGGCCACCTCGTAGGTCGCGGCCCGGGCGTCGGTGACCTGGAAGTAGATGACGGTGTCGATGCCCACGACCAGGTTGTCCCTGGTGATCACCGGCTGGGGCGGGAAGCTGACCACCTGCTCGCGCAGGTCGATGAGCGGCCGCAGCCGGTCGACGAACGGCGTCACCATGTTCAGCCCGGCACGCAGCGTGCGGTGATACCGGCCGAACCGCTCCACGATCCCGGCCATGGCCTGCGGGATGATCCGCACCGACCGGCTGACCACCGCGATGACCAGGGCGACGAACACCACGATCAGGATGGTCGCGACGAGAGTGCTCATGACTGCTCCACTCCGCACCCGGCGGCGGGGGTCACCGGATCTACTTGCTACGTTACCGACAGCAAGCGGGTTCAGCCAGAGCAGCTCCGGCTACCGGGCGCGGGCGGGCTAGCGGGCGCGGGCGGTCCAGCGGGACTGGCGGTGCTCGATCTCCAGGGGCACGCCGAAGCAGCGGGACAGGTTCCGCGCGGTGAACACGTCCCCGATCGGCCCGGCCGCGAGCACCGATCCGCGGCGCAGCAGCATCGCGTGGGTGAAGCCGTCGGGGACCTCCTCCACGTGGTGGGTGACCAGCACCATCATCGGCGCCTTGGGGTCGCGGGCCAGCCCGGTGAGACGGCGCAGCAGGTCCTCCCGGCCGCCCAGGTCCAGGCCCGCGGTCGGCTCGTCGAGCAGCAGCAGTTCGGGGTTGGGCATCAAGGCGCGGGCGATCTGGACCCGCTTGCGCTCGCCCTCGGACAAGGTGGCGAACTTACGCCGGATCAGGTGCGCGCAGCCGAGCGCGTCGAGCAGCTCCACGGCCCGGGTGACGTCGGTGGATTCGTACTCTTCCTTCCACCGGCCGAGGATGGCGTAGGAGGCGGTGAGCACCAGGTCAATGACCTTCTCGGCGGGCGGGACCTGCTCCGCGATGGCCGCGCTGGTCAGCCCGATCCTGGGCCGCAGCTCGAAGATGTCGACGTCGCCGAGGCGCTCGCCGAGCACCTCGACCGTGCCCTTCGTGGGGAAGATCGAGGTGGCCGCCACCTGGAGCAAGGTGGTCTTGCCCGCGCCGTTCGGGCCGATGAGGATCCAGCGTTCGTCCTCGTGCGCGGTCCAGTCGATGTTGCGGAGCAGGACAGCCGAGTCCCGCCGGACCTCGACGCCGCGAAGCCGCAGCACCTCGTCGGACATCTCCGGTCCCCTCTCTCCGCGCGGCGCCCGCAGCATCGGCCCGCTCGTTGTCCCGCCGAGACCGAACCTACGTCACGGCGGCCCTTCCGGCCCAGCCGGGCGGGATTTACCGGCCGCCCTGCTCGCGGCGGACCGCGACCAGCGCGGCCTGGGTGCGGTCCTGCACGCCGAGCTTGGCCAGCACCGAGCTTACGTGGGTCTTGACCGTCTTCTCCGAGACACGCAGCGCCCGGGCGATTTCCCGGTTGGAGCGGCCTTTGGCCAGCTCGGCCAGGACCTCCCGCTCACGGCTGGTGAGGGCGTCCAGGCCGCCCCACGACCAGCTGGCCGAACGCAGCAGGTTCGCAGCGGCCTCAGGTGCGAGCAGCAGGTGGCCGTCGTGCACCGCGCGGACCGCGCGGACCAGCGCATCCGGGTCGACGTCCTTGTACAGCACGCCCGCCGCGCCCGCCCGGACCGCCGCCGCGGCCGAGGCGGGCTCGGTCACGCTGGTGAGCACCAGCACCCGGCTGCTGGTGCCGTGGCGGGCCAGCTCGTCCAGGACCGCGAGGCCGTCCAGGCCGGGCAGCTTCAGGTCCAGCAGGATGACATCCGGGGCGTGCTCGGCGGCCAGCGCGAGAGCCGTGGCGCCGTCCCCGGCCTCCCCGGCCACCACGATCCCGTCCTGCACCTCGAGCAGCACGCGCAGTCCCTGCCGCACCACGGGATGATCATCGACGATCAGCACGGAGATGGGCTGCGGCTGTTGCTGCGCCATTATTCGCCTCCTGGCTGGGCGGGCGGAACTCCGGGCTGAACTCCTGGCTGCTGGACGGGCGGGACCGGCACGGTCATCCGCACCCGCGTGCCCGCCGCGCCGGAGCGGATGGTCAGCGCGCCGCCGGCCGCCGCCGCCCGCTCCCGCATCGAGGCCAGCCCGACCCCACCGGACGGCGCCTGCGGGGCGAACCCGTGCCCGTCATCGGCGACTTCGAGGCTGACCCGGCGGGAGGTCCCGGCCAGGCGGACGCTGATCGCGCCCGCCCCCGAGTGCCGCAGCGCGTTGTGCAGCGCTTCCTGGGCGACCCGGTACAGCGCGGCCTCCTGGCGGGGGCTGAGCGCGGGCAGCCGGGCCGCGGTGAACGTGACCGGGATCCCGTAGCCGCGGGCGGCCAGCACCGCGTACCGGCGCAGCGAGGGGGCCAGCCCGCCGTCGCGCAGATCCGGCGGGGCCAGCCCGTCGATCACCGCGCGCAGCTCGGCGTGGGCCTCCGCGCCGAGGGCGCCGACCGCCTCGATCTCAGCCTGCACGCGGCCGACCTCGAACGGCTCCCGCCCGGCCAGCACCGCGGCGGCCCGGGCGTGCGCCCGGATGCCGAACAGCTTCTGCGTCACCGCGTCGTGCAGCTCCCGGGCCAGCCGGGAACGTTCGGCCATGATCGACAGCTCCCGGCTTTGCTCGTACAGCCGGGCGTTGGTCAGCGCGATGGCCGCGTGCGCGGCGAACAGGGACAGGATCTCCTGGTCCCGCTCGGTGAACCCGCGCTTGTCCGCGGCGGCGGAGACCTTGTTGGCCGCGAAGATGATGCCGAGGACCCGATCGCCGTCCCGCACGGGCACCCCGAGGAAATGCGACATCCGCGGGTGAGCGGCCGGCCAGCCCTCGAACCGCGGGTCCTGGCTGATATCCGCGAGCCGTTCCGGCTGCGCCCCGGTGAGCAGCACGGCCAGCATCCCGTGCCGGCGCGGCAGCGGGCCGATGGCCCGCTGCTCGGCCGGGCTGATCCCGTCCACCACGAACTCGGCGAACGAATCGCCCTCGTCGGGCACGCCGAGCGCGGCGTAACGCGCGCCGACCAGCGACCGCGCGGAACGCACGATGACCTGGAGGACGTCGTGGACGGACATCTGCCGGGTGACCGACAGCACCGCCTGGCTCACCGTGTACAGCTCGCCCAGCCCGTCGCGCCCGCTGCTCATCTCACCGACGTTAGCCGGGCGGCGGGATCGCCGCATCGGGCGCCGGTCCTAGGACTATGAGCCCAGGCCGGCCACGTCGCGCGACCGATGCCCGCGGACGGCGGGCGGCCTAGCGTGAGGCCCATGAGCAAACGAGTAGCGGTGGTCACGGGGGCCTCCCGCGGGCTGGGCCGGGCGCTGGCCGCCGGCCTGGCCCGCGAGGGCTACGACCTCATCCTCGACGGGCGGAACGCCGATGACCTGCAGGCCGCCCGGCAGGCCATGCTGGCGCCGGGCCGCGTCGTGACGGCCATCCCGGGCGACGTCACCCACGCCGGGCACCGGGCCGCGCTGCACCGCGCGGCGCAGGCTGCGGGCGGCCTGGACCTGCTGGTGAACAACGCGGGCACGCTGGGCGCCAGCCCGCTGCCCGCGCTGGCCGACTATCCGGTCGCCGAGCTGCGGGCCGCGTTCGAGGTGAACGTGATCGCTCCGGTCGCGCTGACCCAGCTGATGCTGCCGCTGCTGCGCGCCCGCGGCGGCGCGGTGCTGAACATCACCTCGGACGCGGCCGTGGAACCCTACGCCGGCTGGGGCGGCTACGGCGCCGCCAAGGCGGCGCTGGAGCAGGCCTCGGCCGTGCTGGCCGCCGAGGAACTGGCCGTCCGGGTGTGGTGGGCCGATCCGGGCGACCTGCGCACCGACATGCACCAGCAAGCCTTCCCGGGCCAGGACATCTCCGACCGGCCGCGGCCCGAGACCGTGGTGCCCGCGCTGATCAGGCTCGTCACCGAGCGGCTGCCGAGCGGCCGGTACCGCGCGGCCCACCTCATGCCGGTGCGCTGATGACCGGCGACTCCACCGGGCCCGCGGCCGTCGACTTCACCCGGCCCGCGGCCGTCGATTTCACCCTGCCCGCCGAGCTCGAGGCCCACGACCCGCCGGAGGCCCGCGGCCTGGCCCGGGACGGGGTCCGGCTGCTGGTCAGCCGCCGGTCGACCGGGCAGGTCAGCCATCATGCCTTCGGTGATCTGGCGGACCTGCTGCGGCCCGGCGACCTGCTGGTCGTCAACGACACCGGCACGCTGCCCGCCCACGTGCGTATCGGGCGGGAGCTGGCGGTGCACTTTTCCACGGCCCGGCCGGACGGGGCATGGCTGGTCGAACTGCGCGTCATGAAAGACAAGATCTCTTTGCCGAACGGACCGGGGTACCCCGGCCAGGTCATCAGCATGCCGGGCGGGGCGGCGCTGCGGTTGGAGCGTATGGTCACCGGCCGGCTCTGGCGCGCCCGGCTGTCGGTCGCAGTGGTGCCGTATCTACTGCGATACGGCATCCCGATCAGGTACTCCTACGTCAGCCGCGACTGGCCGCTGGCCGATTACCAGACCGTGTTCGCGCGCAGGCCGGGCAGCGCCGAGATGCCCAGCGCCAGCCGGCCGTTCACGCCCGCGGTGGTCACCGAGCTGGCCGCCCGCGGGGTGCTGATCGCCCCGCTCACCCTGCACACCGGGGTGTCCTCGCTGGAAGCGGGCGAAGATCCGTACCCGGAACCCTATGACGTCCCGCCCGCGACGGCCCGCCTGGTCGGCCACGTGCGGGCGCACGGCGGGCGGGTCATCGCCGCGGGCACGACGGTCGTGCGCGCGCTGGAGACGGCGGCCCGCCCGGACGGGTCGGTGGCCGCCGCGGCGGGCTGGACCTCGCACGTGGTGACCCCGCAGACCGGGGTCAGGGCGGTGGACGGGCTGCTCACCGGGCTGCACGAGCCGCGCTCCTCGCACCTGCGGATGCTGGCCGCGTTCACCGGCCCGCAGCTGCTGAGCCGGTGCTACGAGGAGGCCATCACGGCCGGCTACCTGTGGCACGAATTCGGCGACCTGCACCTGCTGCTGGAGTGAGCGGGGGTCCGGGGGGTCGTCCCCCGTGCCCGGCCCGGCCAGGTGCGGTAGCCTGGCGCCCGCCATGACTACACCGCGGACCACCGTGCTCATCACCTTGACCGGCCGGGACCGGCCCGGGGTCACCTCGCGGCTGTTCGCCGTCCTGGCCCACCACCCGCTGGCGGTCCTGGATATCGAGCAGGTGGTGATCCGCGGCCGGCTGGTGCTCGGCGTCCTGCTGGACTGCGAGTCACCGCCGGACCTGACCGGCATCCACGCCGCGGTCAGCGCGCTGGCCGGTGAACTCGGCCTGGAGGCTGAGATCACCACCGGGTCGCGGCCCCCCGGTGAGGCCCCGGCCCGGGGCGGCCGGCTGCACGTGACCCTGCTCGGCAGCCCGCTGGTACCCGCCGCGATCACCGCGATCGCCGGGCGGATCGCCGCCAGCGGAGCGAACATCGACCGGATCGGCCGGCTGGCCCAGCGCCCGGTGACCTGCATCGAGATGGAAATTTCCGGCGGCGATCAGGCGACGCTGCGGGAGGAGCTGGCCCGGTCCGCGGTCGCGCATGGCGTCGACGTCGCGGTCCAGCGCGGCGGCCTGCACCGGCGGGCCCTGCGGCTGATCGTGATGGACGTGGATTCCACCTTGATCAGGGACGAAGTCATCGATCTGCTGGCGGCCCGGGCCGGCTGCGCGGACGAGGTGACCAAGGTGACCGCGGCGGCCATGCGCGGCGAGCTGGACTTCGCCTCGTCGCTGCGCGAACGGGTCGAGCTGCTGGCGGGCCTGGACGCCTCGGTCCTGGACGAGGTCCGCGGCGAGCTGCGGCTGACCGCGGGCGCACGCACGCTGATCGGCACGCTGGGCGGGCTGGGCTACAAATTCGGAATCGTCAGCGGCGGCTTCGTCCAGGTGATCGCCCCGCTGGCCGCCGAGCTCGGCATCGGCTACGTCGCGGCCAACGTGCTGGAGATCTCGGCCGGGAAGCTCACGGGCCGGCTGACCGGCCCGGTCATCGACCGGGCCGCGAAGGCCGACGCGCTGCGCCGGTTCGCCGCCGATGCCGGCGTTCCGCTCTCCCAGACGGTGGCGGTCGGTGACGGCGCCAACGATCTGGACATGATCGCCGCAGCCGGGCTGGGCATCGCGTTCAACGCCAAGCCGGCCGTACGGGACGCGGCCGACACGTCGCTGAGCGTTCCCTATCTGGACGCGATCTTGTACCTGCTCGGCATCTCCAGCGACGACATCGCGGACGCCGAGACACGCTGAAGCCCCGGGACCGCGCCTTTGCCGGCGGGCCCCGGGGCTGGTTGCGCTCCTGCTGACCGCGCTACTCGCGGCGTTTGGCGGCGGCCGCGCGGTCGGCGTCCGCTGAGGTCGCCGTGGTGTCCGACGCGGCCGACTCGCGGGTGGCCTCGACCGCGGGCCGCGCACCTTCCGCCGCGGGGGAGACGGCGCCGGTCGCCTCGACGGCCATCGGCGCCTCCCCGCCCATGTTCGCCGCGCGCCGCTTGGAGATCACGATGGCGACGACCACGATGATCACCGCGCCGAGCGCGACCCCGGTCCGCAGCCCGACGTTGGCGCTGTACTTCACGACGCTGGTCGCGATCAGCAGCGACACCAGGTTCATCACCTTGATCAGCGGGTTGATCGCGGGGCCCGCGGTGTCCTTGAACGGGTCGCCGACCGTGTCGCCGATGACCGTGGCGGCGTGCGCCTCGGAGCCCTTGCCGCCGTGCTCCCCCTCCTCGACCAGCTTCTTGGCGTTGTCCCAGGCGCCACCGGAGTTGGCCAGGAACACCGCCATCAGCACCCCGGCCGCGATGAGGCCGGCCAGGTAGGCGCCCAGGGTGGAGTACCCGAACGCGAAGCCGACGGCGATCGGGGTCAGCACGGCCAGCAGGCCCGGGGTCACCAGCTCGCGCAGCGAGTCCGCGGTGACGATGTCAACGACCCGGCTGTAGTCGGGCTTCTCGGTGTAATCCATGATCCCCGGGTGGGTGCGGAACTGGTTCCGCACCTCCAGGACGACGCGCTGGGCCGCCCGGCCCACCGCGCTGATCAGCAGGCTGGCGAACAGGAACACCACCGCGCCGCCGATGATCACGCCGACCAGGACCCTGGGCCGGTCGACCGACAGGCTGAACGAGCCCGCCCCGCTGCCCAGCGCCTGCTCGACGATGGTGCGGAACGAGCCGAACAGCGCGGTCGCAGCGAGCACCGCGGTCGCGATCGCGATGCCCTTGGTGATGGCCTTGGTGGTGTTGCCGATCGCGTCCAGGTGGGTGAGCGCCTGCGCGCCCTCCCCCGTGACGTCGCCGGACATCTCCGCGATGCCCTGCGCGTTGTCGGTCACCGGGCCGAAGGAGTCCATGGACACGATCACGCCGACCGTGGTCAGCAGACCGCCGCCGGCCAGCGCCACCGCGAACAAGGCGACGGTGGCGTTCCCGGTGGCCAGGAGGTAGGCGCCGAAGACGGCCGCGGCGATCAGCAGCGCGGCGTAGACGGCGGATTCCATGCCGTACGCGATCCCGGACAGGATGACCGTGGCCGCGCCGGTCTCCGAGCTCTGCCCGATGTCCCGGACCGGCCGGCGGTTCACCTCGGTGAAGTACCCGGTCAGCAGCTGGATGGCGCTGGCCAGCACGATGCCGATCAGCACGGCCCCGAACGCGATCCAGCGGGGGTTGCCGTTGTAGGCCCGGATGGCCGGATCGGTGACCCCCTGAAGATCGCTGAACTTGGCCGGCAGGAAGGTGAAGGAGGCGATCGCCACCCCGATGGCCGAGATCACCGCGGAGACGAAGAAGCCGCGGTTGATCGCCGTCATCCCGCTGCGGTCACCCTGGCGCGGCGCGACCACGAAGATCCCGATCACCGCGGTGATCACCCCGATCATCGGGACGATCAGCGGGAAGACCAGGCCCTTGTCGCCGAACGCCACCTTGCCCAGGATCAGCGAGGCGACCAGCATGACCGCGTAGGACTCGAACAGGTCCGCCGCCATGCCCGCGCAGTCGCCGACGTTGTCACCCACGTTGTCCGCGATCGTCGCGGCGTTCCGCGGGTCGTCCTCCGGGATGCCCTGCTCGACCTTGCCCACCAGGTCCGCGCCGACGTCCGCGGCCTTGGTGTAGATGCCGCCGCCGACACGCATGAACAGCGCCAGCAGCGCGGCGCCGAAGCCGAAGCCCTCCAGCACGTCTGCCGCATTCGCCTTGTAGATGAACACCACCAGGGCGGCGCCGAACAGGCCGAGGCCCACGGTGAACATCCCGGCCACGCCGCCGGTCCGGAACGCGATCCGCATCGCGGGCCGCTCGCCGCCTTCGCGGGCCGCGGCCGCCACCCGGACGTTGCCGCGCACGCACAGCGACATACCGGTGAACCCGGTCAGCGCGGAGAAGACGGCGCCGACCAGGAAGAAGATGCTGCGGCCCCAGCGCACGCTGGTGTCGTCGGCGGGCAGCAGGAGCAGGATGAAGAAGATGATGACCACGAACACGCTGAGGGTCTTGAACTGGCGCCGCAGGTAGGCGGCGGCACCTTCCTGGATGGCGCGCGCGATGTCCTGCATCCGCTGTGTGCCCTGGTCGGCGGCGAGGACCTCGCGGACCAGCGCGCCGGCCACGCCGAGCGCGAGCAACCCGACCACGCCGACGATGACAACCCAGGTCAGGTTGGAGCCGCTCACGCTGACGGAGTTTGCCGCCAGCACAGAGTCCTGCCGGAACATTCGACCTCCTGGAACTCCGAGCGGGATGAGGTGCCGATCGGAAACAAATTGAGTGGCCGGGAGTCTACGCACGGACGGGCCGAACCATGAACACCGGGCCAGTCCTAACAGTTACGTAATTCTATCGTGACCTTTACGCGAAGAAATGGCGTGATATGCAGGCGGACCGCGCGGACGGCCGGAACGCGTGTTTGAGCTGCAGGAAAGGGCCCGGCCTGGGCCCGGAGCCGAGGTCGTTGGTCGGGCTGGCGGGTCAGGACGGCGGGGCCGCGGACGGCCAGCTCATCCGGACGCTGACGCCTGAGCTCGTCGACAGCACGCGGACGTCGTCGGCCAGGCCGGAGATCACGGCCAGCCCGAATCCGGCGGGGATGGCCAGCCCGCCGTCGAAGACGTGCGTGGGCTGCTCAAATCCGTTCTCGCCAGCTCCGTCGCCGCCATCCCGCGATCCGGCCGGGCTGGCGCCCGCGTTCGGGGCATGATCGCTGACGGTCACCACGAACCGTTCGGCGGAGTTGGTCATCTCGATCCTGACCGGCTCGGCCGGGCAATGCCGCCGGTGCGCCTCGACCGCCCGTGAGCAGGCCTCGCCGACGGCCAGGCGGACCTCGTCAAGCAGCGCTTCGTCCACCCCGCTGCGCCGCGCCACCGCGGTGGCGACCAGCCGCGCGGTGCGGACGTGCGCGGGCAGCGGCGTGAACGTGACTTCCACGGTGGCCATCTCGGGGGGGTCCCTTCGGGCCAGACGGCGTTACTTCTCGGCCTTCTTGGCCGCGATGGCATCGTCCACGGTCTCGTGGATGCCGAAAACCTTCGTCAGCCCGGTGATCCGGAAGATCTTGAGTATCCGCTCCTGGGTGCAGACGAGGTCCAGGGAGCCGTCGTGGGCCCGAACCCGCTTCAGCCCGCCGACCAGCACGCCCAGACCGGTGGAGTCGAGGAACTCGACCTTCTCCATGTTGACGACGAGCTGGTAATTGTTCTTGTTGACCAGATCGATGAGCAGCTCACGGAGCCGCGGCGCCGTGTAGACGTCAATCTCGCCCTCGACGTCGACGACCTCGATGCCGTCCTTGTTGTAGTGACCAAGCTTCAGATCCACAAATCCTCCAGCGCCATCACGGCGTCATTGCTACGTCTCGCCCGGCGCGGGCCGACCTGCCGGCGTCGCGCCCCGGGCGTGATCCTCTGCGGCATTCAACCACGCTCCGATGTCATGTCTATACGAAATCCTGCCTTCGGGCATCCCCCCTCGGATGTCAGACTGGGAACCTGTGTCGACGATCACGCGCCTTCCCCCGGCCTCGGCGGCCGTCCCGGCGGAGAACCGGGCTCTTGGCGTCCTGCTGGACGCCAGTATGGCGGGCCGGCCCGTCCACGTAGAGCATCTGCCGCCCCGGGCCGGCCGGGAGGCGCCCTGGCCGCCCTGGGTCCCGGCCGAGATCATCGGCGCCCTGGCCGACCGCGGCATCCGCGCCCCCTGGTCACACCAGGCTGACGCCGCGGGCCATGCGCAGGCCGGCCGGAATGTGATCATCTGTACCGGGGCGGCGTCGGGCAAATCGCTCAGCTACCTGCTGCCTGCGCTCACCGCCGTAATGTCCGGCGAGACCGTGCTCTACGTCGCACCGACCAAGGCCCTGGCCGCGGACCAGCTCGCCTCGATCCGCGCCCTGGCCCTGCCGGGGATCCAGGCCGCCGCCTTCGACGGGGACTCGACGGCGGCCGAGCGGGCCTGGGCCCGCAGCCACGCCAGGTACCTGCTGACCACTCCGGACATGCTGCACCGGTCCCTGCTGCCCGGCCACGCCCGCTGGTCCGGCTTCTTCAGCAGGCTGCGCTACGTGATCATCGACGAATGCCACGAGTACCGCGGCGTCTTCGGCTCGCATGTGGGACACGTGCTGCGGCGGCTGCGCCGGGTGGTGGCGCACCACGCCCCGGCCGACGGCCCGGGCAGGCCGGTCTTCGTGCTGGCTTCGGCGACGGTCGGCGCGCCGGGAACCTGCGCCAGGCTGCTGACCGGGCTGGACGCGGAGGAGGTCACCGAGGACGGGTCGCCGCGCGGGCCGGTCGCGTTCGCGCTGTGGGAGCCGCCGCTGACCGACGCGCGCGGCGAGGCCGGGGCCAGATTGCGCCGGACAGCGACCGCGCAGACCGCTGACCTGCTGGCCCGCCTGGTCCGGCAGGACGTCCCGACCCTCGCCTTCATCCGGTCGCGGCGCGGCGCCGAGGCCGTCGCGCTGGCCGCCCGGCGGGCGCTCGGCGGACGCGAGGCGCCCGCGGCGAAAGTGGCCGCGTACCGCTCGGGATACCTGCCCGAGGACCGGCGCGACCTGGAGGCGGCCCTGGCCGACGGGCGCCTGGTCGGCCTGGCCGCCACGACCGCGCTCGAGCTGGGGATCAACATCACCGGCCTGGACGCGGTGCTCATCGCGGGCTGGCCCGGAACCTGGGCGTCGCTCTGGCAGCAGGCCGGCCGGGCCGGGCGGGCGGGCCAGAGCGCGGCGGCGGTCCTCATCGCCCGGGACGACCCGCTCGATACCTACCTGGTCCGCCACCCCGAGATCCTGCTGCGCCACCCGGTGGAGGCCACCGTTCTGGATCCCGGCAACCCGTACGTGCTGGCCCCGCACCTGTGCGCGGCCGCGGCCGAGCTGGCCCTGACCGAGGCGGACCTGGAAATCTTCGGGCCGCCGGCGCGCCAGGTCGTCGAGGAGCTCACCGCGTCAGGCCGGCTGCGCCGGCGCCCGGCCGGCTGGCACAGCATGCGCCGGGGCCGGGCCGGCCCGGGCGGGCTGCGCGGGGCGGGCGACGCTCCGGTGCGGGTGGTGGAGGCGGCGACCGGCCGGCTGGTCGGGACGGTGGACGAGCCGTCGGCCCAGCTGCTCGTCCATGACGGTGCGGTCTACCTGCACCAGGGCGAGAGCTACGTGGTCGCCAAGCTGGACCTGGCCGACCGGGTGGCGCTCGTCGAACCGGGCGATCCCGGCTACATCACGACGGCCAGGGACGTGACTGAGATCGAGGTGCGGGGGGCGTTGCGGGCCGCGACCTGGGGCGAAGCCGAAGTCGGCTTCGGCGACGTCCAGGTGACCCGCCAGGTCGTCTGCTTCACCAAGCGCCGGTCGGAGGGCGGGGCGCCGCTCGGGGAAACGCCGCTGGACCTGCCGCCGCGCCACCTGGTGACTCGCGCCGTCTGGTGGACGGTCTCAGCCACCGGGCGGGCCGCTCTGGCCGCCGCGGGCGTGGATCTCGGCGGGGCCGCGCACGCTGCCGAGCACGCCAGCATCGGCCTGCTGCCCCTGTTCGCCACCTGCGACCGCTGGGATATCGGCGGGGTATCCGCGGACCTGCACCCGGCCACCGGACGGCTCAGCGTCTTCGTCTTCGACGGATACGACGGCGGGGCCGGCTTCGCCGAACGGGGCTTCCAGGCCGCCCGCGACTGGCTCGGCGCGACCCGGCAGGCCATTGCCGGGTGTGACTGCGAGGCGGGCTGTCCCTCCTGCGTCCAGTCGCCCAAGTGCGGAAGCGCCAACCGATCGCTCAGCAAGTGGGGGGCGGTGGCCCTGCTCGACGCCGTCCTGGCGGACAGCGCCTGAGGGCTGGTCGGCCGTTCCGCCGCGGCAGCCCCATAGGACACTCAGGACCCGTCGATCACTAAAGCCCCGGAATAAACTTCCTGAGCACACTCCAGACAAGCAGGCCGATCCATGCCACTTGTTCGCCGGATCGTGTCCGTCATTACGGCGAGCCGGGCGCCCGGGCCAATGTTCTCATAATGCGAGAAGCTGCTACTCAGGAGTAGTGCGTCACGACAGATGTGTTCGCGGCCCGGCCAGATATGTTCCAATATTATTGCCACATGCGGGATGAGGCTCGATTCGCGAGCCGCATACGGATAAGCTTCCATTAGGACGGAGCCGGCCTCCCCCCCCAGGGCCGGACCGTACGCGCGGCGCCCGCTCTCCCCCCCGGCGGGCGCCGCCCCCTTTTCCGGGACAAGTTCGCCTCCCGAGGCCAGGGCCAGCGAGCGAGCCACTGGTTAACGGAATGTGACGGCAGTGACTGATCAAGATCACGAATCGGTCACCCGTCGGGCCTTTTCACCCGGAGGATTTCGTCGTAGAACGGTGCTACGGACGCTTCGGCATCCGGGCACAGCAGCCAGGTACCCACGCGCGACCAGCCGCGGGAGGCGTGTCAGTGCAGGTCAAGACTATGCAGGTCAGGCCTGTTCAGGTCAGGCCCGTCTGACCTGCTCTGACAGAGACGTGCACGCTTGGTAGCCAGGCTTGACGTGCTGCGCGGCGGCGCCCCGGCCAGGGGCGCCGCTTGTTTTACGGATGCCTTTTGCTGACCGGCGCCGCTTGTTGACGGGCGCCGCTTGTTGACGGGCTGGCGCCGTCCGGTGAGCCCGGCTCCCACGAACGCGATGTCGTGGCGACATGCATGGCGGCGCAGCCGGAATCGTGGCACGATATCAGCGAATCGCGGCGCGTCACCGCCACCTTGGCGCCACTGCCGGCGAGCTAACGGGGTGCGCCGTGCGAAGTCGTTCCGGCCGGGGCCGGAACGGACGGGCGCCGGCGCCGCGATGAAGCGTGAAACGCCGGGTTGGCCTGGGTACTGGCGATTGACCGAAGAACGCTAGCCTTGGTCTTGGCGGTCATCTGGGCAGGCCGCCAGGCTGGCGGGATCGGGATATCGGGCACCGGCCCGCATAACGGGAGAGAGACACGATGGTCCGCAGCGAAACACCAGACCCCGTGGACGCTGACCAGTCACTCGGGGATCTCGTAGCCTTGGCCGCCAAGGATGCGTCGCAGCTGATCAGGTACGAGATTGACCTGGCCAAGACCGAGTTGAGCGCGGATATGCGGCGGGTTGGCCTGGCCGGGGCGCTCGCCGCCTTCGCCGCCTTCGTGAGCTGCCTGGTGCTCGTGCTGCTGAGCATCGCCTTCGCCTTCGGCCTGATCGCCCTCGGCATCTGGCCCTGGGCGGCGTTCCTCATCGCGGCCGGTACCTGGGTGGTGCTGGCCTTGCTGGCGGTGGGAATCGCGTACCTGGCCCTGCGGCATCTGTCCGGCCTGAGCCGGACCAAGAGGTCGGTCGCTGCGGGGCTGAGCATGCTGCGCGGCGACAGCCACGAGCCCAGCATCGGCGGCGGGGGTCCGCGCGGCTCGATAAGCCGCGACGGCCAGCAGGCCGAGATCGCCGCCCGCGAGCCCCGGTGAGGCGCCCCCGATGGCCGTGAACGCGGAGTCCGCGGTCCAGATCAGCGGCCCGTGGACACACCGGTCGGTGAGCGCCAACGGGACCCGGTTCCATATCGCCGAAGCCGGCGACGGGCCGCTGGTGCTTTTGGTGCACGGCTTTCCCGAGTTCTGGTGGACGTGGCGGAACCAGCTGACCTGGCTGCCCGAGGCAGGTTTCCGCGCCGTGGCGGTGGACCTGCGGGGCTACGGCGGGAGCGACAAGCCGCCCCGCGGCTACGACCTGGTCACCGCCGCCGCTGACGCCGCCGGGCTGATCCGGGCCCTGGGAGAGGCGAACGCGGTCGTGGTCGGCCATGGCTGGGGCGGGCTGGTGGCCTGGACGCTGGCCGTCTACAGCCCGAAGGTGGTAGGGCGGCTGGCCGTGGTCTCCACGGCCCATCCACTGCGGATGCGGTCCGCGATGCTCACCGACCCGCTCGGCCAGGGCCGCCGCAGCAGCTACGCGCTCGGCTTCCAGCTGCCCATGCTGCCCGAGCGGCAGCTGGTCCGGGACGGGGCCCGCCAGGTGGGCCGGCTGCTGGAGTCCTGGTCCGCGCCGGGCTGGCCGGATCGCGAGACCGAGCAGGTCTACGCACGCGCCATGCGGATCCCTTCGGTCGCCCATTCGGCACTGGAAAATCATCGCTGGCTCGCGCGCAGCGCGCTGCGCCCCGATGGGTTGCGGTACGCACGGCACATGCACACGCCGATCCAGGTCCCGACGCTGCACCTGCACGGGGCGCTGGACAGCTGCGTGCTGCCGCGCACCGCTCGCGGGGCGGGACGGTACGTGGACGGGCCCTACCGCTGGCGCCTGATCGACGGCGTCGGACACTTCCCGCACGAGGAACGGCCGGACGCCTTCGACACCGAGCTGCGCGGCTGGCTGGCCGACCCGGAACCGGAGCGGTGACACGCGATCGTGATGCCGCCGGGCGACCGCGCAACGCGCGGCCCCGGGACGCACTGGGGCGCCCGCTCAACCGGGACCAGGCCCGGGACGCCGGGGACGCGCGGATTCCCGACGACCTCGTGCTGGCCGGGCCGGCCGCGGCCGCCATGGCCGACCAGTTGCTGCGCTCCGGGCGTCCGTTCCATGCGCACGAGGTCCTCGAGGCGGCGTGGAAGTCCGGGCCGGCCGGGGAGCGCGATCTGTGGCAGGGGCTGGCCCAGATCGCGGTGGGGCTGACGCACGCGCACCGGGGCAACGCCCGCGGCGCGGTCACGCTGCTCCGGCGGGGCACGAAGCGGGTCCGTTCTTACCAGGCGCAGGCCGGGCCGCCGGCGGACCGGGACCACCCGTACGGTATCGACCTCGTCGCCTTCCTCGCGGTATCGGAGGACCTGGCGGCACGCATCGAGCAGCACGGTCTGGCCGACGTCACTCCCGCGGACCTGTGCCCCGCCCTGACCGCCGCCGAAACCTAGCGCCGCGGCTGGGCACCCGGGTCGCGGTTGCTGCCGCGACCGTGGTTGCTGCTCTACCTCGTGGCCCAAGGCCCGGGTCGCCAACCAATGGTTGCTGCGCTGTACCCATTCTTCTGGGTGCAGAGCCACTCTCACTTGGTTCGCGCGGCGGCGGATGGGGCGGCGCGGCGGCGGATGGCGGCGCGGCGGCGGAGGCGTAGTCGCAGGCTCCGGTGGAGACGGCGTAGGTGGCGTGGGCGCCGGCGCTGGCGTCGGCGGACACCTCGGCGGCGGTGAGCGCGAAGCCGGTGTTGGACACGCCGACCGCGGCCGCGAAGACCACGCCGTCCACCGTGCCGTGGGGGGATAGCAGCGGGCCGCCGGAGTTCCCGGACTTGACGACGGCCCGGATCTCGTAGATCTGGCGGGTGACGGTGCTCGTTTGGTAGATGTTCGGGCCCTGGGCGTTCTGGATGCCGCCGATGCGGGCGGGCACCAGATGCAACGCGGTGGCGTCGAGGGGATAGCCAGCGACGACCGCGCTGTCGCCGGGGTTCGCTCCCCCGCCGAACTGCAGCGGGGTCAGGCCAAGCCCGGGGACCGAGAGGACGGCCACGTCCACCTGCGGGTCGTAATAGACCACGGTGGCGTTCAGCGTGCGGCCCGTGTCGGTGGTGACCGTCTGGTGGCTGGTCACGCCCGCGACCACGTGCGCGTTGGTGAGGATGTGGTCAGGCGAGATGACGAATCCCGAGCCCTCGATGGACCGCTGGCAGCTCGGCGCCACCCCCTGGACCCGCACCACGCTGCTCCTCGCGGCCTGCACTCCGCTGGCGTCGACCACGGCGGGATCGGGGGCGGGAATGGCCAGAATGCGCTCTGCGCCGATGCCGCTGAACACCTCGGCGTAGGTGCTGTTGCTGGCCAGCAGCCTGCGGAAGTCGGAGAACATGGTCTTGGCCGGCGAGGGCATGGACCGGTCCAGGGTCTGCAGTACCAGGGAGTTGTTCACCTGCGTGTCCACCACCGGGAACGGGGATGCGATCAGCACCGATCCGACGACCCACGCGATCAGGAGCACGGACGCCACGCTGACGACCGCGCCGCCCGCTGAATCCGCCACCGTCGCGGAGTGCCAGGTCACCGTGGACCGCATCGCCGCGCCGATGGAGGAGGCGATGAACTGCCCGATCACGGCGAAGCTGACCAGCAGGATGACCGCGATCACGTCCTGTTGGGTCTGCCCGCCGACCAGCGCCCGGGAGATGCTCGGCCCGAATTCCGCGCCTAGCAGGGCGCCGCCGACAAACCCGAAGAAGCTCAGGATGCCGACGATGAAGCCCTGCCGGTAACCAGAGACGGCGAACGCGGCGACCACCACGATCAAGATGAGGTCGAGCACGTCTCCCCGCACGACCTAACCGTATAGTGTCTTTCCCGCGGATGGCCCAGCATCGGCGGTCACATGTCGATGACCGCGGCGGCATCCCAGGGCTGCTCCCATCCGCCCAGCGCGAGCAGGTTATTCACGAGCCCGGCGGTGAATCCCCAGATGAGCAGGCCCCTGACCCGGAACGCCGGGGACAGTGCCCCACCGGGCCCGCGGACCATGAGCCGGGCCGCGGGGTCGGCCAGCTCACTGACGGCGATCCGCTCCACCACAGCCACCTCACCGGGGTCCACCGGCGCGACGGCTGACGGCTGGCGCCACCACGCCAGTACGGGAACGACCCGGAACCTGGTCCGCGGGATGTACAGCTCGGGCAGGACGCCGACCACGTCGACCCCGTCGGGGATCACTCCGACTTCTTCGGCGGCCTCGCGCAGCGCGGCCGCGACCGGGCCGGAATCCTCGGCGTCGATGGTCCCGCCGGGGAAGGCCGGCTGGCCTGCGTGCAGCCGCAGCTCAGCACTGCGCTCAATGAACAGCAACTCCGGGTCCTGGGCTCCGTCCCGTCCGGCGGCGAACAAGACCAGCACGGCCGCCGCCCGGCCGCCGCTGGCGGGCGGGCGGGCCGACGGGTCCACCGCCATGGTGCTGGCGGCGTGGGCGAGTTCGCGCAGCCACTTCGGGACCGGCGCCCCGGCCTCCGCGCCTTCCCGGGTCACGAGAACGGGCCGGCCTTGACGAGCTTGGCTGCGATCAGCGGATCGGTGGGACCCTCGCCGAACGACGGGCACAGGCGCGCCAGCGCGCACGCACCGCAGGCCGGCCGGCGGGCGTGGCAGATCCGGCGGCCGTGCCAGATCATCCGCTGCGAGAGGTCGGTCCAGTCCCGGCGCGGGATGAGCGCGGCCACCTCAGCCTCGACCTTGACCGGGTCAACGCTGGTCGTCCAGCCGAACCGGCGGGCCAGCCGGCCGAAATGGGTGTCCACGGTGATGCCCGGGATGCCGAAGGCGTTGCCGAGCACCACGTTCGCCGTCTTCCGGCCCACCCCGGGCAGGGTGACCAGATCGTTCAGCCGTGGCGGCACCTCGCCGCCGAACCGGTCGCACAGCGCCTGCCCGAGCCCGATCAGGCTGTTCGTCTTGGCGTGGTAAAAGCCCGTCGAGGAGATGATGTTCTCCATCTCGTCGCGATCAGCGCCCGCGTAGTCCGACGCGGTCAGGTACCGCGCGAACAGGATCGGCGTGACCATGTTGACCCGCTTGTCGGTGGTCTGGGCAGACAGGATCGTCGCGACCAGCAGCTCGAGCGGTGAGCTGAAGTTCAGCTCGGTGTGCGCATCGGGGTACATGACGGCGAGCTCGCGGACGATCTTGCGGGCCCGGCGGACCAGGGCGGTATGCGAAGGGGGCGCAGCAACGGTCACCAGCCAAGCTTAGTAAGCGGCTGATCGGTGCAGCGCCCTTCGTCGATGAATGCCGCCTACGGAGCCGCGCCAGCCGATCCCGGCGCGCCAAAGGAGGAAACACGATGTACGGCGCAGCTCGATGAGTCGTAACGCCCGGGAGTCAGCCCGGCCACCAGCGGACCGGCCCAGCGGTCAGCCGGATTCACATGGCGGCCCACGACGACGACCGCGACGTGCCGGGCCCCGGCCAGCCTGAGCGCTGCCGCGGCGGACTGGGCGCTGGCGCCCGACACCCAGGTGTCGTCGACCAGCAGCACGCTCGCGCCAGGCGGCACCCGGCCGACCTGGAACCGCTCCAGGTCCAGGTCACGGCCCTGGCGGCCCGGCCGGATGGCCAGGGCGCAGGGCGGCAGGCGCAGGTAGGGCGAGACCAGCTGCAGCAATGGGTGCAGGCCTGGGCGCCCGTAGCCTGTCGGGACCACGGCCAGGCAGCCCGGCGGCGGCATGGCCGCGTGCCGCCATACGCAGGCCCCGTGATCGGCCAGGAACGCCAGCAGCAGGGCCAAGACCGATGCGCGGGCCGAGGCCGCGGGTGCGGTCTGCGACTTGTAGCGCCACAGATCAGCAGCGAACGCGGTGCCCTTGATCGCATAGGAGATCGGCACCACCGCGTCGGCCAGCAAGCCGCGGCCGAGCAGGTCCTGACGCTCGCACTGGTAGCAGCGGGAGAATCCGGGCCGCAGCGGCCCGCGGCACAGGCCGCAGACGGGCGGCGCCGGGGAGCCGCCCGGCGCCGGCACCGGCAGATGCGGGATCGGCTCATCCGGCACCGGCACCGGAATGAGATACCGGCTTATCTGGTACCGAAGGATCCGATACGGGCTTATCCGTTACTAGAGAATGCGAGACTGGCTTATTTACTACCGAATAGTTCGAAACCGGATAAAGCGGCAGAACCGGATAAAGGGGCGGCGCCGCTGATTGCAGCCACGTCCGCAGCCGGTCCCAGCTCACGGCGTAGGCACCGGGCTCGGGCCGGGCCGGGCCGGTTTGGCCGTGCGGATCGCCGCCGGGTGCGCTGGCATATGCCAAGGCTACGGACAGGCACCGACAAAACACCCCCGCGGATAACCGCGCAGATCATCGAGGGCCGACCCGCCGGACGCCTGGATCCGCCTTCGGCAACGCCATTGATGGGGGCATTGCTCAAATCACGCTCCTATGCACGCCTGATGCGGCAGAATGATGCCTGCCAGCAAGGCGGCCGGGCAACAGCGCGGCATCTCCCGCTGCCTAATTCGACTCACCGCAAGGATTTGTGTGATCGACAGGAGCGATACCGCAGCATTGCCTGGCTCCCTGCCGGACGCTACGGTCGCCCCCGCCGCCGACGATATGGCAGCCGACCACCAGCGGCCGGGCAGCGCGGCCGGCTCCCGCCTCGACCGGGCCCTCTGGCGGGTCGGCGAGGTGCTGCGGCGGCATTGGCTGCTGGCCCTCCTGATCGCCGCCGGGCTGGTCCTGCGGGTGGTCACGCAGTTCGCTTACCAGCCCGCCCTGCTGTTCTTCGACTCGAAGAAGTACCTGTTCGGCACCGACTTCAACGCCAGTGACTGGGGATCCTACGATCCGATCGGCTACACGCTCCTGCTGCTCAAGCCGGTATTGGTGTTCGGGAACCTGGGTTTCGCGGCGCTGCTGCAGCACGTGCTGGGCATCGGCATGGCGGCCGCGCTCTACGTCCTGATGCTGCGCCGCGGGGTGACCCGCTGGCTCGCCGCGCTGGCCGTAGCGCCGGTCCTGCTCGACGCCTACCAGCTGAACGCGGAACAGACAATCATGCCCGACGTGCTGTTCGAGGCGCTGGTGGTAGCCGGGATCGTGCTGTTGCTGTGGAATCCTCGGCCCGGGCTGGGCTTCGTCGTGCTGGCCGGCTTGGCGTTCGGCACGTCCGCGCCGGTCCGCCAGGTCGGCGAGGCGCTGATCCTGCCCGCGCTGGTCTACGTGCTGGCGGCGGCCCGGGACTGGCGCACCCGGCTGCTGCAAGGCGCGGTGCTGTGTGCGTGCTTCGCGCTGCCCATCGTGGGTTACATGGGCTACTCCAAGGTGATCCTGCACTACGGCTTCGAGATGTCCAACATGGGCGACGCGTACCTGTACGGCCGGGCGGCGCATGCCGCCGACTGCACCACGCTGAAGCTCCCGGCGGACGAACGGCCGCTGTGCCCGACCCCCGCGCAGGCGCTCAAGCTCGGCGTCGACGGGCTGGTCAACAACCCGGCCTCGCCACGGGTTCAATACCAGCCGGTCAACGTCCGGCTCGGCGTCGCGGTGGACACGATCCCGCTGCAGCGCCAGTTCGCCTACGCCGTGATCAAGCAGCAGCCCATGCGGGTGACCGGCGACATCGCCCGGGACTCGATCAAGATCTTCGCCCTGACCCGGAACACCGTCGAGGGTGACACCCCGATCAAGCGCTGGCAGTTCCAGAACACCTACCCGGTCTACCCGCCCGGCATCACCACGAGCGGCCCGAAGAGCGCCACCAGCCTGTTCGCCACCGCCGGGGGCGGGAAAGCGCGGGTCCTCCGGTCCGCCGCCATCGCGCTGCGGGACTACCAGCTGCACGGCGGATACACGCCGGGACCGGTGTACCTGCTGGCACTGCTGGCCGGGATCGCCGGGATCTTCACCTTCCGCAGGCGCGATCCGGGGAACCTCTCCCTGGCGTGCCTGCTGGTCACCGGGAGCGCGATCGCCGTGCTGCTCGGCGCCGACCTGTACGAATTCTCCTGGCGGTACCAGCTGCCCGCGCTGGTGACGCTGCCGGTCGCGGGTGCGCTCGGGGCGACCGCAATCGCCCGGCAGCTGCGCCGCCGGCGGCGGGCCGGCCAGACGAGCCGCTCAGCGCCGGCCGAGGAGCTGGCGGCGGCGGAGTCCGGGCAGGCGCTCTAGGCGGTGCCGGCCGACGGGAAGGGCCACGGCGCGGTGCCGGGCGACGGGGAGGCGGTCGTCGACGGCGAGGTGGTGCCGGTCGACGGGGAGGCGGTGCCGGTCGACGGGGAGGCGGGCACGCCGGACATACGGATGCTCGCCGCCAGCGTGGTCTACGAGGACCAGTGGATACGGCTCCGCCGGGACGAGATCGAGCGGCGCGACGGTTCCCGCGGTACGTACGCGTTCGTGGAGAAGCCTGATTTCGCGCTCGTCATCCCGGCCGAGGACGACGGCTTCCACCTGGTCGAGGAGTACCGGTACCCGATCGGGCGGCGCGGCTGGTCCTTCCCGCAGGGCGGCTGGCCGTCGGGACAGACCGGCGCTCCGGCCGAGCTCGCCCGGCTGGAGCTCAGCCAGGAAACCGGCTTTCGCGCCCGCCGCCTGGTCAAGCTGGGGTTCCTGCACTGCGCCCAGGGCATGTCCAGCCAAGGCGGCCACTTCTTCCTGGCCACTGGTCTGGAGCCGGGCCCGCACGACCGGGAGCACGAGGAGCAGGACATGCGCCAGGAGTGGGTGACCCGCGCCCGGTTCGAGGACATGATCCGGGACGGCCGCATCACCGACGACTCCACCGTGGCCGCCTACGCGTTGCTGCTGATGAGCGAGCGTACTGGCTAATCCCGAGCCGGTAAGACCAGGAGCGGCGCGAACAAGTCGCCGAGCCGGTCCAGCCGGTCCAGCACGGCATCGGCGGTGAAGAACAGCTCCTCCGGGCGGCGGCACGCCTGCACCTCGTCCCAGCTGACCGGCGTCGACACCGTGGGGTTCTCCCGGGCCCGCAGCGAGTAGGGGGCGACGGTGGTCTTGGACCCGTTGTTCTGGCTCCAGTCGATGAGGACCTTGCCGGTGCGCAGCGCCTTGGTCATGCGCGATACGACCCGGCGCGGCTGATCGCGCTCGAGCCGTTCCGCGAAGGCCCGGGCCTGGTCGCTGGCCTCGTCAGAGGTCACGCCGGAGACCCGGGCGTACAGCTGGAGGCCTTTCCCGCCCGACGTCTTGGCCAGCGGCGCGAGGCCTTCGGCCTCGATCAGCGGGCGCAGGTCCTCCGCGACCCGGCAGCAGTCGACGATGTTGGCCGGGGCGCCGGGATCCAGGTCGAAGACCAGCAGATCAGGACGGTGGATCTCGGGAATCCGCCACTGCGGGACGTGCAGTTCCAGGCCGGCCAGGTTGGCGGCCCAGATGAGGGCGGGCAGGCCGTCCACCACCAGGTAGGTCACGGTGCCGCCCCGGCCGCGCGAGCTTTCCGACGGGACGGGCGCGACGGCGATCCAGTCCGGCCGGTGCGCGGTGACGTTCTTCTGGAAGAACGCCTCGCCGTCCACGCCCTCCGGATAGCGCTTCAGCGTCAGCGGCCGCCCGGCGATGTGCGGCAGCAGGGCGGGCGCCACCCGCTGGTAGTAGTCGAGCACCTCGGCCTTGGTGAACCCGGTGTCCGGGTACAGCACCTTGCCCAGGTTGGTCAGCGTCAGCGTCCGCCCGTCCACCTGGACGGCGACCTTGGCGTCAGGGCTCACGGACCACATCCTTCGGGTCGATGTCGTCGCGCAGGCCCTTGTAGACCGGGGCCCGCATGCGGCCCGCCTTGGTCCACCGATCGAAGGCGACCTGGATCACGAGTTCGGGCTCGACCCACACCGCGGGACGGGCGTGCTCGGGCGGGACCGGGCCGTCGAACGGTGAGTCCGCCCGGCGCAGCGGCCGCAGCCGCGACCCGAGCATGCGCAGCGTCTCGTCGGTGAACCCCGTCCCCACGTGACCGGCGTAGATCAGGCCGGAGGCGTCGTGCACGCCGATGAGCAGCGACCCGACCTGCCCGGTGCGATTGCCTTTCCCGGGCTTGTACCCGGCCACGACCGCTTCCTGGCTGCGCACGTTCTTGATCTTCCGCCAGCTGTCGGTCCGCACCGCGGGCGCGTAGCGCGAATCGAGCCGCTTGGCCACCACGCCTTCCATCCCGTGCTGGCGGGACACGGCCTGCACCGCGGCAAAGTCGCTGCCGGGGAACGAGGGCGGCGTCTGCCAGCTCGGGCCGGACAGTGCGAGCTCGTCCAGCAGCGCCCGGCGCTCGGTGTAGGGCAGGTCGGTCAGCGGCCGTCCGTCCAGCTGCAGCACGTCGAACACCAGGTACATCACCGGAGTCTGCCCGGCCAGCAGCGCCGCCTGCGCGGCGGACGTGACGTGCATCCGCGGCTGCAGCGCCTCGAACTCCGGCCAGCCGCCCGCGCCGAACACCACGATCTCCCCGTCCAGCAGCAGCTGCTTGTGCGCGGTGGCCGCGCCCAGCCGGGCCAGCTCCGGGTAGGCCACCGTGATGTCGCGCTCGGTCCGGGACATCAGGCGTACCCGGCCCTGCTCGATGAAGGCCAGGGCCCGGACGCCGTCCCACTTCATCTCCAGCGCCCAGGCCGCCGGGTCGCGGGGCACCGGTCCGGTCACCGCGAGCATGGGACGCAGCGCGGCGGGCAGGGCCAGCCGCTCGCGGTGGATCATCCACTGGCTGCCCTTGGTCTGGAACAGCACGTACCCGCCGTTGACGCGCTGCCCGTGCAGCATCACCTTCACCTCGGCGGGCGCCCACTTCACCGTCTCGTAGCGGCCGTGGTCCCAGATGGTGACCGCGCCCGCGCCGTACTCCCCGCGGGGGATCTCCCCCTCGAAGCGGCCGTACTCCAGCGGATGATCCTCGGTGTGCACGGCCAGGTGGTTGACCGCCGGGTCGGCCGGGACGCCCCTGGGCAGCGCCCAGGACACCAGCACCCCGTCGCGCTCGAGCCGGAAATCCCAGTGCAGGCGGCGGGCGTGATGCTCCTGGATGACGAAGGACCCGCCCGGGCCGGCCGGGACCGCCCCGGGGCCCGGCACCGGCTCGGGCGTGCGCGCGGCGTCCCGCTTGTCGCGGTACGCCTGCAGCTTGTCCATGTCATCCTGTCTACCCGGTGAGCAGGGCCAGGGAACTGAGGCCAGGTTCGTTCGGTATAAAGGTTTTTCGGTTTGGGAAGTAGGGAGGGCATGGGCCTGAACGGTTACGTCGTCCTCGGCAGCGCGGTGGTGGGCCTGCTCGTCGGGCTGACCGGCGCGGGCGGGGGCGCCCTGATGACCCCGATGCTGATCCTGCTGTTCGGGATCAAGCCGTCCGCCGCCATCTCCAGCGACCTGGTCGCGGCGGTCGTGATGAGGCCGGTCGGGGCGGCGGTGCACCTGCGCAAGGGCACCGTCAACCTGCATCTGGTGGGGTGGATGACGCTGGGCTCGGTGCCGATGGCCTTCCTCGGCGCGTGGCTGCTGCGGGAGCTCGGCAACGGGCCTTCGGACCAGCGGAACGTGGAAGTCGCCCTCGGCGCCGCGCTGCTGGCCGGGGCGGGCGCGATGGTGGCCCGGGGCATCCTGGACCGCAGGTCCGGCCGGGCGCGCACCGGGCAAGTGGCCGAGGTGGCCGTCCGCCCGGTGCCGACCGTGGCGATCGGCATGGCGGGCGGGCTGATCGTGGGCCTGACCTCGGTGGGGTCCGGGTCGCTGATGATCGTCCTGTTGCTGTTCACCTATCCGCTGCTGTCCGCGGGCCAGCTGGTCGGCACCGACCTGACCCAGGCGGTGCCGCTCACCGCCGCGGCCGCGCTCGGCGCGCTGGCCTTCGGGCACGTCGAATTCGGGGTCACGGCCTCGATCATCGTCGGCAGCGTGCCCGCGGTGCTGATCGGCTCGCTGCTGTCCTCCCGGGCCCCGGACCGGTATATCCGGCCCGCGATCACCCTCGTGATCTTCGCCTCGGGCCTGAAGTACGTGGGCGTCGGCACCTACCCGCTGGGCTGGGCCATGGGCGCCATACTGGTCGTCGCAGGCGCATACTGGCTGGTCCGCACCCTTAGGCCGGACGAACCGGGCGGGCCAGCTCCCGGCCACACAGCTCGCGGCGGCCAGGAGCCGGTCAGCCGGGCGGCGGAACTGCCGGTCGAGGAGGAGCCGGTCGGGGAGGCGGGGACTAGGTGAGCGGGGCCGGGTAAGCGGGGCTCAGCCCGCGTACTTCTGCACCAGGGCGCCGACGGCGGGCAGGGCGGCGGTGACGTGCTTGGCCGCGCTGCCGCGGACGGCACGGTAGGCCTTGACGATCACGGCGCGGCCGGACCCGGCGGCCCGCTCGTCTGTTATCGACAGCAGCGCCTCGGACACCTCGTCACCGCGCTTGGCCAGGTAGTCGCCGAACCCGGAGGCGCCGGAGGCCGCGTATTCGGCCCAGAACGGCTCGAGCTGGTCCACCAGGTCGGGCAGCAGGGATTCGACCGTGGACTGCAGGTAGCCCGAGGCGAACGACTTCGCCGTTTTGTAGGCGAGCTTGACCGCGGTGCCGGAGACCCCGGACTTGCCCGCGACCTCCTGCTCGATCAGCTTCAGGCAGTCGGCGACGACGGCTGGCTGGGTGTCGGGGGCAAGCAGGATGTCGTGCAGGGTGGAAGCCATGTTGTTTCCTCGTCGCTCGGGGTCCGCGAGTCACTGTGAGCCCGTCGCAGGCCGGAGTCGCCCGGCTCCCCTCTGGGCCGAATCACGGTAGCGCGCCGGCGTTCGGCGGGGGCCGATATTCACCAACTGTTACGTTTCGGTATCACGGCAGAGGGTCATACGTCGGGCGACTGCATCAGGACCGGGAGGGCCAGGGCAAAGAGGATGAAGGCGGCCAGGATCGGCCACAAGACCCCGGAGCTCGGAGTCGGCGAGCCTGTGCCGCGGCGCGGAGATCCTGCACTTTAATTACGCCAGCGACATGTTCGGTCAGGTAACGGCAGAGTTGATCCAGGGGTGGGGAAGATGTCCGGTTCCACGAGCGCGGCCACGCCAGCGGGCGGCAGGGCTGAGGACCATAGCACTGATGGCCATGGAACTGATGGCCAAGGAACTGATAGCCAAGGAACAGTGCGCAGGCGCGGTTTCCTGAAACTCGGCGGCGCGACGCTGCTGGCCGGCGGCGCCGTGGCCAGCACGGCGGCCGCGAGCCCGACCGGGCAGGCCCAGACTCCGGCGGGGCTGGCCCGGGCTGCGGCGGGGAAAACGGTGTCTACGGCGGCCCCGGTCGTGCTCGACTCGGCCGTGCCGCCCGACGCGCAGTCGCTGGCGCCCATCCCCGCGGGGCGGATCCCGGCGGCCGTGGCGCGGCTCGACTCGATCATCGAGGGCGTGCTGGCCGAGACCGGTGTCCCCGGGCTGGCCGCGGCGGTGGTCCACGACGGCCAGGTGCTGTACGCCAAGGGCTTCGGGGTCCGGGACGTGAACACCCTGGCCCCCGTCGATGCGGCCACGGTGTTCCGGCTCGCTTCGGTTTCCAAGCCGCTGTCGTCCACGGTGGTGGCCGGCGCGGTGGGCAAAGGCGCCATGAAATGGACCGACCCGGTCGTGGCCCAGCTGCCGTCATTCGCGCTGGCCGATCCGTATGTCACCGCCCACGTGACCTACGCCGACCTGTTCTCGCACACCTCCGGGCTCCCCGATCACGCCGGTGACCTGCTCGAAGACCTCGGCTACGACCAGGCCTACATCCTGAACCGGCTCCGGCTCGAGCCGCTGGAACCGCTGCGCGCGGAGTATGCGTACACCAATTTCGGTCTCACCGCCGCGGCCGAGGCGGCCGCGGCGGCGGCGGGGCGGTCGTGGGCCGACCTGGCCGATGAGGTCCTGTTCAGCCCGCTGGGCATGACGTCGTCCAGCTTCCGCTACGCCGACTTCCTCAGCGAAGCCGACCAGGCCGCCATGCACGTCCGGGTGGGCAGGAAGTGGGTGCAGAAGTACGCCCGGGACGCAGACCCGGAGGCTCCGGCCGGCGGGGCCAGCTCCAACGTGCTGGACCTGGCCAGCTGGCTGATCCTGCAGCTGGCCGGCGGAGCGTGGCACGGGGCCCCGGTCATCGACAACGCCGCGCTCAGCCAGACGCACCTGCCGCACGTGCTGTCCTCGCTGCCCCTGTCCCCGATCAGCCGCAGCGGCTTCTACGGATACGGCCTGAATGTCAGTTACGACTACGCCGGCCGGCTGCGCCTCAGTCATTCCGGCGGCTTCAACCAGGGCGCCGCGACCGCGTTCTCCCTGCTCCCGTCGGCCAGCCTCGGCATCGTCGTGCTGACCAACGGCATGCCCATCGGGGTGCCCGAATCGATCAACAACTATTTCCTCGACTACGTGGAGGCCGGATCGGTCCAGGACGACTGGCTCACCTTGTTCGGCCCGGTCTTCGCCGGCCTGTACGTCAACCACAGCGTGCTGGCCGGCCAGAAGCCGCCCGCGCATCCCGTCCCGGCCAAGCCGGATTCGTTCTACACCGGGACGTACGACAACGCCTACTACGGCCCGATCCGGATCGTGGCCGAAGGGGCATCCCTGCACCTGCTCATCGGCCCCGGGCCAGATGATTACGTCCTGCGGCACTGGTCGGGAAACCTGTTCGCTTTCTACCCGACCGGGGAGAACGCGGTCGGCATCACCGCCGCGACGTTCAACCCCGGCGCCAGCAACTCACGCGCCGCGAGCGTGACGCTGGAGTACTACAACACCGACAAGCTGGGCATCTTCACCAGACCGTAAGAGCACGCGAACGAGCATTTGGCAGGCGCGGGTGGCCCGCGCCCCTACAGTGGTCTGCGTGACCGATACCTGGCAGGTCGAGCCATCGGGGCCGCTGCGCGGCGACATCTCGGTGCGCGGGTCCAAGAACGCGGTGACCAAGCACATGGTCGCGGCGATGCTGGGCGAGGGGCCGAGCACGATCAGGAACGCGCCGGAAGTCGGCGACGTCGACATCACCGCCGCGATGCTGGAAGCCGTCGGGTACCAGGTCGAGCGCTGCGGCACGGAGATCACGGTCACGCCCGGCCGCGAGGTGCAGCCGCGCGTGCCGGAGGCGTTCACCGGGCTGAACCGGATCCCGATCCTCATGCTCGGGCCGCTGCTGCACGCCGCCGGCGAGGCATTCGTCCCGCTGGTCGGCGGTGATCCCATCGGGCGGCGGCCGGTCGACTACCACGTGGCGGCGCTGCGGGCGCTGGGCGCCGAGGTCGAGGCGGGCCCGGCCGGGATCAGTGCGCGGACCACCGGGCTGTACGGAGCGCGGATCGACCTGCCCTACCCGAGCGTGGGCGCCACCGAGACGGTGCTGCTCACTGCGGTGCAGGCCGAGGGCAAGACGGTGCTGCGCAACGCGGCCACTGAGCCCGAGGTTGTCGAGCTCGCGCTGTTCCTGCAGCGGATGGGTGCGCACATCGAGCTCAGCCCGGACCGGCGAATCGTCATCGAGGGCGTACCGCGGCTGCGCGGCGCCTCCCGGTGGCTGGCCGGGGACCGGCTCGAAGCATTCTCCTACCTGGTGGCCGGGCTGATCAGCCGGGGCGAGGTCCGGGTGCACGGCTGCCCGCAGGACCGCCTGGTCACGGCGATCAATACCCTGGCCCGGATGGGCGCGCAGATCGACATCACCGACGAGTGGATCACCGCGTCGGCACCCAGCGGCCTGCGGGCCGCCGCGGTGGCCACCGACACGCATCCGGGGTTCATGACCGACTGGCAGCAGCCGCTGATGGTGCTGTTCACCCAGGCCGAAGGCATGTCGGTACTGCACGAGACGGTATTCGAGAACCGCCTGGTGTACGTGCCCGCGCTGCAGAAGATGGGCTGCGAGATCGAGGTGTTCGCGGCGTGCCTGGGCGGCGCGGCATGCCGCTTCCACGACACCAACGCGGTGCACTCGGCGGTGATCCGGGGCGTGTCGAAGCTGCGCGGCGCCGATGTCACCTTGCCGGACGTCCGCGCCGGGTTCTCGGCCGTGCTGGCCGCGGCGGTCGCCGACCAGCCTTCGGTACTGCACGGCATCCAGCACATCGAGCGTGGCTACCACCGGCCGTTCGAGCAGTTCGCGTCGCTGGGCCTGACGATCCGCCGCGGCTGAGTTACCGTCGCGGCATGACCCACTACGAATCCGGACCGGTGGAGCGGCCGGTATGACGACGGCGTTCGTGCTCGGCGGCGGAGGCCTGCTCGGCGCCCATGAGGTGGGCATGCTGCGGGCGCTGGCCGAGGCGGACATCAGGCCCGACCTGGTGGTGGGCACGTCGATCGGCGCGCTCAACGGCGCGTTCGTGGCGGCCGATCCCGACAGTGCCGCGGCCCGGCTGAGCCGGATGTGGCAGGGCGACGAGCTCCGGCTGGCGTTCAGCGAGAAGCTCTGGGGCCGGGCGGTCCGGCTGGTCCGCTCCGGCACGCACCTGCACTCCCTCGAGCCCCTGGGCCGGATCCTCGCGGACGCGCTGCCCGGCGGCCACTTCTCGGACCTGAAACTGCCCTTCCAGTGCGTGGCGGCCGGCATCGAGACGGCCAGCGCCCGGTGGTTCAGCCGCGGGCAGGTCGTGCCTGCCGTCATGGCCTCCTGCGCGGTGCCCGGGCTGCTGCCGCCGGTCGAGATCGACGGCGTGCACTATTTCGACGGCGGCCTGGTCGACTCGATCCCGGTGGGCCGCGCCGTCACGCTGGGCGCCAGCACGGTCTACGTGCTGCAGGTGGGCCGGATCGAGAGCCCGCTGGAGGTCCCGACCCGCCCGTGGCAGGTCGGTCTGGTCGCGTTCGAGATCGCCCGCCGGCACCGGTTCCACGAGGAGATGTCGTCGCTGCCGGACGGCGTGAAAGTACATGTCCTGCCGACCGGCGGCGGCCGGCCCCCGCCGGGCATGGCCCAGTTCCGGTACCGGGACCGGGATCGGGTGGGGCAGAGCATCGAACGCGCCTACACGGCGACAGCGAGCTACCTTTCCGCCGTCACCCCGCAGTAACCTGGGCTGATATCCGACGGAGGGCATCCGATGCTGCCACCCCTGCTGGTCCGCCGGCTGGTGCTGGCGCCAGTGGTGATCGTCCTGGCCCTCGGGATCATCGTGGCGTCGCCGCTGCTGTTCGTGCTCGCGCTGCTGTTCGGGCTGGCCGGGCTGCTGCGGGCGGGCCGGATGCGCAACCTGCGGCTGGTGTCATTCGTGGTGGTCTGGCTGACCGCGGAGATCGTGGCGCTGTTCATCTTGTTCGGGCTGTGGATCGTGAGCGGGTTCGGCGGCCGGCTGCACACCGAGCCGTACCGGAGCCGGAACTACGCGGTCATCCGGTGGTTCCTCGACGCGCTGTACCGGGGGGCGGAACGGACCTATGGCCTGCGGATCGAGATCGACGAGCCGGAGCCCATCGGGGCGGATCTGGCCGCACGGCAGCGAAGGCCGGTCATCGTGCTGTCCAGGCACGCCGGGCCGGGTGACTCGTTCCTGCTCGTCCAGCAGCTGCTGAGCGTCTACGGCCGCCGGCCGCGGGTGGTGATGAAGGCGTCGCTGCAGTTCGATCCCATCGTGGACGTGCTGGGCCACCGCCTGCCCAACGTGTTCGTCCAGCACCGGGCGAGCGGGGAGAGAATCTTCATCGAGCAGATCGAGCGGATGGCCCGCGATCTGGGCGACGACGGCGCGCTGGTGATCTTCCCCGAGGGGGCCAACTGGACGCCCAGCCGGTGGCGCCGCGCCATCCGGCGGCTGGAGCTGACCGACCACCGCGACCTGGCCGACCGCGCCCGCCAGATGCCCAACGTGCTGCCGCCCCGGCCGGGCGGGACCTTCGCCGCCATCGGCGCGCGGCCCGACGCCGACGTGATCTTCGTAGCGCACGCCGGGCTGGACACCATCTTGTCCATCGGCGACGTGTTCCGCAGGTTCCCGGTCGACCAGGTCATCCGGGCCACGTGGTGGCGGGTCCCGGTCGACCAGGTGCCGCGCGGCGCCGACCAGGAGGCCCAGGTGCAGTGGCTGTACGAGTGGTGGGAACGCATCGACCGCTGGATCACCGAGAACCGCCCGGCAGGCGGGCCCGCCCCGGTCGCGGCGGCGGCGCTGACCCCTGAGGACGACCCCGCAGGGTCCGCGTCGTTAGTCGTGACCAGGTCAGGTCCGCAGATCCGCGCTCCTTACTCGCCGGTGAACTGAGGTTCGCGGCGCTCGGCGGAGGCGCGGATGCCCTCGGTGAAGTCCTTGGTCTGCTGCAGCCTGGCCTGCTCGATGGACTCGTGCGCGGTGACCTTGGCCACGGCGTCGGCCAGGTCGGTCCGCATGGTCTTGCGGACCGCCCGAAGGGCCAAGGGAGCCGAGCCGGCGATCTCCGCGGCCAGGGCCCGCGCTTCGTCCCGGAGGGAGTCCAGCGGCGCCAGGCGGTCGGCCAGCCCCATGGCGAGGGCCTGCTCACCGGTGATGCGCTTGCCGGTGTAGAGCAGCTCCAGGGCCCGCTGGTGCCCGACGACGTAGGGCAGCGTGACCGACAGGCCGAACCCCTGGTGGAAGCCCAGGCGGGCGAAGTTGGACGCGAACCGCGCCTCGGGCGCGGCGACCCGGAAGTCGGCGAGCAGGGCGACGCCCAGGCCGCCGCCGACCGCGGCGCCCTGCACGGCCGCGACGATGGGCACGGAGGTGCGGAAGCACCGGATCGCCTCGGCGTACAGGGGGTTGGTGCCGTCCGGGCGCGGTTCGGCTCCGGCCGCGCTGGTGCGCTCGCCGCCGGCGAAGTTCGCGCCGGCGCAGAAGTGCTTTCCTTCCGAGCACAGCAGAACCGCCCGCACGTCGAGGTCGGACTCGAGGTCCTCCAGGGCGTCGCCCAGGGAGCGGACCAGGTCGACGTCGAAGAAATTGTTGGGCGGGCGGTGAAACTCGACCGTGGCCACGTGGTCGTCGCCCTTGTCCATCGTCACCTCGCCATAGGTGGCCTGCTTCGGCGCCATCGCTGTCTCCTCTCGAGCCGACCCGCAGGCGCCGGCTCGCTGGGAACCAGGACCTGCCCGCTGCTCATCATCCTGCCCGAAGCCGACCGGCCGCGACAGGTGGCGTGGCGAGCGGCGACGCTGCGGCGCGAGTAGCTCGCGCCCTGCTGAGCTGGCCGCCTGAACGTAATCATGACGAAGCGCTTACGGCGGCTGCTGTTTCAAATCGCTCGCGGGACGTAGCGGAACAATCGTCACAACTCGTGTTTTTCAGGCTACGCGGGCGGACTTTGGGGGCACCCATGACGACACCTGAACACATACTCGGCCCGGCGGACCTGGCCCCGGCCCCGCCCAGGGCGCGGCGGATCGACGCCGGGATGGTCCGGCTCAGCCAGCGCGATATCGATGCGTTCCTGCTCTGCGCTGAGCATTACGCGGCCCGTACGACCTGCTCGCCGGCCGGACCTGGGCCGGCCCCGGCACCGGTGAGCTGGCGCAGATGGCCGAAGGGTTGGCGCGGGCACTTCAGGCGGGCAGGATCGCCACCTCGTACTGCTGGCTGTGCGGATCTGCGGTGACGAGCGTGAGCCCTTCACAACGGGCCTGAGCCACCAGCATCCGGTCGAAGGGATTCCGGTGGATCAGCGGAAGACGTCCGGCCTCGATCGCGTGGGCGGAAGTGATCGGGAGCTCCCGGAACCCGCCTTCGAGGACGCGCTCGGGAAGATCCGCCGGGCCGGTGATTTTGCCGAGCGCCTGCTTGATGGCGATCTCCCAGATGGTGGCGGCGCTGATACGGGCATCCGGCTCGTGATCTAGCCGATCCTTGATCTCATCCGGCAGCTCGGGAGCATCGGCCAGCCACCACAGCACGACATGGGTATCCAGCAGCAGGCTCACGATGCGTCGAACTCGGTGGCAATGGACTCGTTGACCGCATCGGAATCCCAGTCCGGCGCCAGCCCCAGCTGACCGCGCAGCGACCCGCGCGCGCTCCGCTGGACCCGGCCCGCCAGCGGGATCACCTTCGCCACCGGGCGGCCGGCCCGGCTGATGATGATCTCCTCGCCGTGCTCCACCCGCTCGATGATCCGGGACAGGTTGGTCTTCGCATCGTGGATGTTGAACTGGGCGGCAGCTTGATCCGACATCACGGCCTCCTTAGCTAAGAGCTTAGTCCATCCGCGGCGGTCATGCTGCCTGGGCGGGTGACTTCTCGCCGTGGGATCAGGACGTCTGCCGGGAGGTACAAGGCGGAATCGCGTGCTCACGGTAATAAGCAGGACCCTGGAGGCGGCTCCCAGCGCCAGGCTCTTAGAGGGGCTCAAGACACCAAGCAAACCGGCGTCGGCGGGCAATCACCAACAATTTTCACACATGCAGGACGTCCCGCAGGCGCATCTTAGGGCACATTCAGGCTCTCTTGCTCTAGGGCGGACAGGGCTAGCGGAACCCAGCCGCTGTCCCAGCGGTGAGCCATCGAAGCAGGTGTCTCGGTGGTGTGGGCTACGCCTTCGGAGGTGAGCAGCGAGCCGTAGTCCGACACGTCGGTCTCGAACCTGCTGTATCCGCCTATCCAGATCCGGTCACTGCCGGTAAACGGCGTCTTGTACGCACTAAGGAACGCGGCCGTCAGGCGGTAGTTCGCTTGGTAGTTCGCGTCTGTGCCGTATTCGGCCTCAGAGCTCTGGTCGAACTCGGCATAGTTCGGCATGTCGGCGGGGAAGTCCCAGGACGCGGCGAGGGTGAACAGATCAGGGTGCTTCAGCAGCAGGTACTGTGCGCCCAGGCCTGATTTGGAGAACCCGAGCAGCCAGATCTGCTCGGTGCCGGTGGTGGCCAGGTTCGCCTTGACCCATGGCTCCAGCTCCGACGTCATGAAGGTCTCGTACTGCAGATCAGGATCGTTCGGATTATTCGCGTACCACGGGTCGATGGCGAAAGAAGGCTCGATGACGGTCAGGTTGTACTGATTCTGAGCGTTGGCCGCCTCGACCGTAGCGAGACCATCTCCGTAACTGGTACCCAGGCCGGGTTCGACAGGAAGGACGAAGAGGAAATTGTGCGCGACTCCCGGTGCGGGATTGGCGGGAGGCAGGACGCGCAGGATCTGCGGTCCGTAGCCGTCGTCGGCGGATATCATGTCGTAGGATTCGACGCCATTTGCGTCCGTGCTGAGGTAATGAGCTTCGAAACTAGCAGTGCCACCTGACCAGTTGCCGACCTGCCCGGTGCCCGAGGCGAGAATGCCGGGAGCGCCTCCGGCCAGGCTGGGGTCGTAGACAGCGATTCTCTCGACACCGTTCTCGAGGAACGAGAGCGTGGAGCCGACCACCATCAGCTTCAGCACGGTCCCGGCCGTCAGCGGACCAGAGCTGTAGGTGTTGCCCAGCTGTGCCCAGTTACCGCCGGTCCCTTTGAACAGCATGAGCTCCGGGCTGCCGTTGTTCCAGTTATAGGCACCGGCATATCCGTCTTGCCCGCCATCCTGGAGTCGCACCGCCGGGCCGATCCACTGAGCTCCCGTCAGCTGCGCAGACGTCATGTCGACTTGTGAGTACTGATTGCTGCTATAGCTTTCAGCCGTCCGCATGTCGCCGCTGATACCTGAGGCATTGGTGCCAGCGGCGGCCTGAGCAGAGATGGTCAGGCCGCCATCACTTATGTCGGTCCAGTTGGCACCGAGAGGCCCGTCGGGCCGGTCGAAGTCGTCCGAGCCGCTGCCGGTGGCACTCGTGCAGGTGACGGCGACGTTGGTGATGCTGGCCGACCCGACCGTGCCTGATCCGTTGGCCACCGAGCACGTCTGCCCGGCCGGGCTGGTGTCCACCGTCACGTTGTAGGCCGAGCCCGCCGTCAGGCCGGTCGCGAAGGTGAACCCGCCGATGGCCGAGTCGCTGAGGTTATCCCCGCCGTTGTCCTGCAGCACCACCGTGCCGGACAGGCCCGAGACTGTGCCGCCGACCGAATAGGTGGTCACGTTCCCGCCGGACCAGTTGGTGATCTGGTTCGGGGAGTAGTACAGCCACACTCCGGGACTACCGGACTTGATACTGGTGTCCGTCGCCTGAACGACGAGGTTGCCGTTCTGATAGCCCGAGATCGTCGAGCCTACGGCCTGGATCCGCCATACGTCAGTCGGGGAGATGGTCAGCGGGCCGCTTTGCTTCAGCGTGGTCCAGCTCGTGGAGCTGCTCATTTTCCTGAGCGTCACGGTGTTGGGCGAGTTGCCGTACCACAAGAAATAACCCTTCGTGCTGCTCAGCCGGACAGCGATCCCCGGCCCGTACTGAGTACCCGAGCTGGCCGGCAGGCTCGCCTGAGCGAACTGATCATTGCCGAACGTGCTGGCGCTCCAGTAAGCGCTGTTAACCGCGCTGGCCGTTCCGACCTGGACAGAATCACTTACGATCTGGGGCGCCGCCGTTCCCGACACCGTCGTCCAGTTGCTTCCCAGGGCTCCGTTGGCCCGGTTGAAACTGTCCGAGACCGTCACCAACGTCGCCGTGCAGGTGACCGCGACATTGGTGATATTCGCCGACCCGACCGTGCCTGACCCGTTCGCCACCGAGCATGTCTGCCCGGTCGGGGCGTTCAGCACCGTCACGGCATAAGCCGAACCCGCCGCCAGGCTCGTTGCGAACGTGAAACCCCCGTTGGCCGAGACACTGAGGTTATCCCCGCCGTTGTCCTGCAGGACCACGGTACCGGACAGGCCCGAGACTGTGCCGCCGACCGAATACGTAGCCGCAGCCGTGGTGCAGGTGACGGCGACGTTGGTGATGCTGGCCGACCCGACCGTGCCTGATCCGTTGGCCACCGAGCACGTCTGCCCGGCCGGGCTGGTGTCCACCGTCACGTTGTAGGCCGAGCCCGCCGTCAGGCCGGTCGCGAACGTGAACCCCCCGCTCGCCGAGACACCGAGGTTATCCCCGCCGTTGTCCTGCAGCACCACCGTGCCGGACAGGCCCGAGACTGTGCCGCCGACCGAATAGGTGGTCACGTTCCCGCCGGACCAGTTGGTGATCTGGTTCGGGGAGTAGTACAGCCACACTCCGGGACTACCGGACTTGATACTGGTGTCCGTCGCCTGAACGACGAGGTTGCCGTTCTGATAGCCCGAGATCGTCGAGCCTACGGCCTGGATCCGCCATACGTCAGTCGGGGAGATGGTCAGCGGGCCGCTTTGCTTCAGCGTGGTCCAGCTCGTGGAGCTGCTCATTTTCCTGAGCGTCACGGTGTTGGGCGAGTTGCCGTACCACAAGAAATAACCCTTCGTGCTGCTCAGCCGGACAGCGATCCCCGGCCCGTACTGAGTACCCGAGCTGGCCGGCAGGCTCGCCTGAGCGAACTGATCATTGCCGAACGTGCTGGCGCTCCAGTAAGCGCTGTTAACCGCGCTGGCCGTTCCGACCTGGACAGAATCACTTACGATCTGGGGCGCCGCCGTTCCCGACACCGTCGTCCAGTTGCTTCCAGGGCTCCGTTGGCCCGGTCGAAACTGTCCGAGACCGTCACCAACGCCGCCGTGCAGGTGACCGCGACATTGGTGATATTCGCCGACCCGACCGTGCCCGACCCGTTCGCCACCGAGCACGTCTGCCCGGCCGGGCTGGTGTCCACCGTCACGTTGTAGGCCGAGCCCGCCGTCAGGCTCGTCGCGAACGTGAACCCGCCGCTGGCCGAGACACTGAGGTTATCCCCGCCGTTATCCTGCAGCACCGCCGTCCCGGACAGGCCCGACACCGTCCCGCCGACCGAATACGTAGCCGCCGCCGCCGTGCAGGTGACCGCGACATTGGTGATATTCGCCGACCCGACCGTGCCTGACCCGTTCGCCACCGAGCACGCCTGCCCGGCCGGGGCGCTCAGCACCGTCACGGCATAAGCCGAACCCGCCGCCAGGCTCGTTGCGAACGTGAACCCCCCGTTGGCCGAGACACTCAGGTTATCCCCGCCGTTGTCCTGCAGCACCACCGTGCCGGACAGCCCCGAGACCGTGCCGCCGACCGAATAGGTGGTCACGTCCCCGCCGGACCAGTTGGTGATCTGGTTCGGGGAGTAATACAGCCACACTCCGGGACTACCGGACTTGATACTGGTGTCCGCCGCCTGAACGACGAGGTTGCCGTTCTGATAGCCCGAGATCGTCGAGCCCACGGCCTGGATCCGCCATACGTCAGTCGGGGAGATGGTCAGCGGGCCGCTTTGCTTCAGCGTGGTCCAGCTCGTGGAGCTGCTCATTTTCCACAGCGACACGGTATTGGGCGAGTTCCCATACCACAAGAAATAACCCTTCGTGCTGCTCAGCCGGACAGCGATCCCCGGCCCGTACTGAGTACCCGAGCTGGCCGGCAGGCTCGCCTGAGCGAACTGATCATTGCCGAACGTGCTGGCGCTCCAGTAAGCGCTGTTAACCGCGCTGGCCGTTCCGACCTGGACAGAATCACTTACGATCTGGGGCGCCGCCGTTCCCGACACCGTCGTCCAGTTGCTCCCCAGGGCTCCATTGGCCCGATCGAAACTGTCCGAGACCGTCGTAGCCGACGCTGCCTGGGGTAGCAGTACAGTCAGGGTGCCAACCAGCAGAGAAAAGACGACAAAGGTAACAAGACACGGGCTTGCGCCTTGTGACCCGCCGCGAACCGCCATCACAATCCTCCGGCTGCCGGTGCGGTAAATTCATCCGTTTGCGGGTCAAACGGATCTGGACAACGCTCGCTGTAGTTCACTGCACGCTGCGCCGTCCCGCGGGCTGGCCGAAGTAAATAAACCTGTGACTAAGCCCCAATTCACCTGTATATGTATATAGGTGCCTGCACTGACGGATCGACGCGAAAGGTGTCCTCTAAATAGACGATAAGAGTCGCTGAAGCTGCCGTCGTCGAGAAGGGAGGACACCTCTCAAGTGCGATTGTTGCATGAGCTGGTGAGGATTTCCGTGACCTTTGATGACCCTGTGGTGCCGTGAACGGTGTCACTGCCGCTGTAAGTATTCGGAAGTCCTGTGGGCAGGCTTGCTGACAGGCGGCGTCGGCTCGCTGCTGGCCGGGGGATACCGCTGTCGTGGCGGCTGGGGTGCGTTAACCGGGCCGGGTGGCTGCGCCGCCGCGTACCGGTCTTCGGGACTGCCTTTCCGAGGGCAGGAACCGGTGCGGTTCAGGGACATACTGACCGCGATGAGCAAGCTCGCCGTGCGGTACGAGGCGACCCTTCACATCGCCGTCGGCGAATGGCTTCGCCCTTTCTAAATATGTCTTGGTAACTAGGTCAGTGCGGGAGGTTGGAAAGGGTCGTTATCGCCGACGTCCCGGCCGTCGGCGAGCCATCGGCTGATGTGCAGGCCGGCAGGTAGGAGACTGCGCCGGGCAGCCATGCGGAGATGGTCACAGTTCCCGAATCGCCCGGCGCGCTCACCCGGAGGTGCACGTATGGTGCGGGGCAGGCAGTGTTGCTTCCGGCTGGCTTATCGTCGGCGGCGACCACCGCGTAGGCGGAATCTCCCGACTTGAGCGTGATTACCGCAGGCGGGGCGGTGTAGTGCCAGGCGCCGAACATGCTCGATTGCAGGTGCCGCAGCGGCGTGGCCTGTCCGGTGGCGGTCAGCCCGGTCACCGAAGGCCAGCCGCTGATGCGGCACGGGGTACCGGTGTCATTGGTGAACTTGAGGTAGCCGCCGGCCTGGCCGGCCAGAGCGCCGGTGTTGACGAGGCTTATTCTCAGCTGAGACGTCACGCAATTGCCGCCTGCTGACACCGGACTCGACGACGTTGCCGTAGGCGTATCTCCGGACGATGCGGCAGCCGATGCCGTGGCTGATGTGGATGATGTGGTGCTCGACAGGTTCTGGCTGCCGCATGCGGTCATGGCCAGCCCGCACGCGGCCACAGCCAAGACGCCGAGGGTGGCCGTGCTGCTGCGGGCCGCAGCTCCAGTAGGCCAGTGGCAGCCGGCTAGTCTGTCCCGCGCATCACGGACTGGGTGAAACTTCAACGCGTCTCCCTCCGGTTGCTTGCGGGCTGGCCGGCCTGAGCTGCCGGGGTGCTGTAATCAGCGCATCACCTATGGTTATGGCCCGGCTGGGCCAGCTGGTTCCTGGTGTCCGGGGGGTCCGTAGCGACGCATGGACGGCGGGCTGTACGCCGGGTGCCGTCTGATAGACCCGGAATACCACGGCCTCGCCGCTGCGACCAGCCAGCGCCGCGAACCAGAATTCGTCCGTGCATCCGCTGCGGCGATGCCAGGCCATGGGCCCGAACGGCCCGGCCGAGCTGGCCATCGCCGCGAACGTCTCGTGGCCGACCAGCGCGCGAAGCGTGGTGCGCGTCCTGCGCCACACCGGCCTGCGGCAAGCGGGAATGCGTACGGGCCTGGGCAGGCTCAGCAGAACCAGGATGGCAGCCCCGGCCACCACCCCACCGCCGAACCAGTACTGGCGCGGCACGGTGGCGGCATCAGCTGAGATCACCAGGTACGCGAGGCCGGCGCCGAGCAGCATTCCGGCACGGGCCACGGGCCGCCAGGTCAGCGCTTCCGCCGAGGATGCCGTCACGGTGCGCCATCTGATACACCCGCAGTCACCTGGAACCTGCTTGACGAGTACGTATATCAGCAAAGCGCAGAACGCCGCCCCGAGGGTGGCCAAGCTAGCGCCGCCGAGCACGGGGTAGGCACCGCTGCACACCACAAGGCCCGTCACGCTCTCGGCGCTGCCGGCGGCCAGTCCGAACAGTCGCCAGTGACGCCGCGGCATCGGCAAGGCCCGCCTGATGGCGGTCATGTCCTCGAGCCCCCGCACGCCGCGGTACAGCTTGCTCACCCCGGCCACGACCAGAAGCGCACCGCAGCTGGCGACACACCCCGCAATAACTGACTCTATGACCTGATTAATACCGATCACCCGGCTGCTTTCTAAGGCCTCGATTTGACGTGGAAGCAATGGTCGGCCCCGGAAAATCCCGGGGCGCCGACATCGAGGTCGACATTGGCTGAGTAGTTGCATGCGCCCTGCTCGCCGTACTGCCAGAGCCGGGTGGGCACCTTCGCGCACGCGTCCGCTTTCCAGGGCGGCGGGCTGGTCAGGCTTCCGCACGGCTCGGGCTCACTTGACCAGATGGCAGTGGGCACGTCGAGGCCTCGCGACCTGGCGATGGTCGAACAATTAGGGTACGGCGAATTAGGGTCGCAGTAAAGGCACGGATACAGTGGGTACGTGCCCAGGCCCGCAAAATTATACTCCGCGATGTAATTCGCCCACGCATTCCAGTAATCCGAACTGAGCGATGTCGAATATTCCTGGTCGAGCCAGCAGTAGAGCTGGCCGCTGGGGGGCAGCTGGAGTGGGCCGACCGCGTGGTAAGCGGTGAGCATCGCGGCGGCGAAGGCCTGGGCATCAGCCTGGCCTTCCGCAGCGGATCCGCTCAGCCGGGACTGGTGGGGCGCGGAAATGCAGCCCACGGCGGGACCGCCGCTGTCCCAAGCGCCCCGGCTTTCGGCCAGGGCGTCGTCATTGAACAGGTAAGCGGCCGGTGACGGAGTAAAGTAGCGAATCCAGAAGGCCGGCTTCGAGTGGAATTCCTTATGCGCTGACGCGTACGTATCTTGTATTGCGCCCGCGGTATCATATCCCGTCATAGCTGCCATTCCTCCAGCAGGGCTGCTGGGCTAGAAGATGGCCGACACGTGAAGGTCCGTATCGGCGGTTCCGAGCGGGCTGAGATCGGCAGAGAAAAACGCTAGCCGCGGGTTTTCGGGCAGTACCGCGAGCAGGTCCCCGCTGGGCAGCTGGTGCAGCCCGTAATAGTGGCGGCCCTCGCTATAGGAGGCGGCTAGCTTGCCGGAACCCACGTCGTAAGCACGAAGGCCGCCCGTGGCCGCCGGGCCGAGGACATACAAGGTCTCACCGGTCGGTGACAGCACGGCCTTGCTCCACGGAGCGCCGAGCGGCGACGCGGGGACGGGAAACCGGATCTGGGTCCTGACCCGGAACGAGTCGGCCGGATCGGCGATCAGGGCAACCCCGGCCCCTGGCTTGGTCATGAACACGGTCCCGTCCGGCCTGGCCTGCATGGTGACGGCACTCGGCTTGGCGCGCGCCTGACCGAACGCCGGGATCTCCAGCTGAGTCACGGCTGCGGTCCGGGCCGAGCACACCTGCACCTGGCGACCCCAGGCCAGGCGGGCTACGTCACCGGTCGGCAGCGTCGTAACCGGTTCCCCGCCCGGCCACGGGGCCGGAGCCAGCCCCGACAACCGGGCCTTCCCTGATCCCAGCGGAAACACGCTCAGCCGGGACAGCGGGGCCTGCGCCCGGAGCTCGGCTGGATCACCTGGCTGCGGTTCCCTGGTTGTCCACAGCAGCAAGTCCGAGCTATTAGCAGCTGCCGTGGACAACGCCAGAGAGGGCTCATCGGAGAGGTGAAATGGCTCTGTCATACCCCCGCTGCGCTGATCGAAATAAGCCAGCACATGATGAGATTTCCAGACGGTCACCCACTGGGTTACCCGGCTTCCCGTGTGCGGGTGCTTCTTGCTCACCAGGCGTCTGCCCACGGGCGTCGTGACGGCCAGGACCATGGAAACGACAGCAGAATCAGGTGCGAAAACCGGTGTCACCAGAACGTTCGCATCGCGCGAGACGCCTGTCACAGTCACCGAACCCTGCTGGGCGATGGCAGCGGAGGTGGCGTCAAGAAGGGTCAGCGTTATTTTCGCTCCGTCGCTTACCATATCCACCGTGGCCAGGGCCGTGACGGTCTGGTCCGGTGACGAGACGGGTGCAGCGGCGAGCTTTACCGCGACCGGAACGGGCGTAAGCGGCGACGCCGTCCGCGACGCCGGACGCGTCGCGGCAACCAGGGACCCGCCCGGGGCGGGGTCCACATCCCGGGTCCCGTAAAGGAAGGCATACCGCAACGCGGCCCCGCCAGATACGCCGGAGCCAGACACGCCGGAGCCAGATTCGCCGGCTTGGGCGCCTGGACGGCCGCCCAAGCCCAGGTCCGGCAACGCCAGGAGCGCGCCAGTGCCAATACCGCCCGCCAGTACCTCACGACGGCTCAGGCTCCGCCCGCCGGATCCCGGGCCGGAAATCCGGACCGGGTTTCGCCGTTTTCGAGAACGCACGAACCATGCTCCTGGAAACTCGGTTACTTAACCACGCCGGAGAACAAGGTGTCCATGTCCGTCAGCGCTCCTGCGAAGGCCTGGACGGCACATCAAGCGCATCCCTTATCGTCAGGTCCCCCCAGATCGAGCCTCTTCGAGACCCCGATTTTAGCGGTATGCGTACGCAAAACAATTTGCCACGCCGGGAGGGCAAATTTCGGTGGTGTCCGCACCGTCACGCAAAACGCACTCCCGGCATGGCGTCGTAACGGGTATTTATAACCGTATGTCCGATCACCGCACTATGGCTCGGTCCAATTGCGCCGGTCCGGCTGGGACGGCCAGCCGCCCGGCACGCCGCCGAGAGCGCCGGGTGGCCGGCCTATCGGCCGGGTCATCGAAGGGGCGGACGTGCCCGGCCCAGACCCGTCACACGTGACGCGGCTTGGTGCGGGGGATGCCGTTAACCGCTCGCGACAGCAGTCGCCTGAGCTTGGTCCAGGTGTCCTTGACCATCTGTACCTCCTTGCTGTACCTCCTTGGCCAGTCATGGCCTGAAAGAGATGAGCCGTCTGGCGCCGGAACCTGACACTGGTCAGGGCAGCAGCTCATGCCGCCTGACGACGGCCTGCAGCAGGGCCTGCACGTCGCGGCGGGCCCGGCTGAGGCGCTGGTGACAGGTATTGTCGGCGCCACCGGGCCGACCGAACCACTCCGGGAAGGCGGCCTGCAGCGCCGCGTTAGAGTCGGCCTCGCTGAGGGTGCCAGCCACAGTCGCACGTAGCACGTGCTCGCCCACCGCGGTGATCAGGTCACGGTAGAGGTCCGGCCGGGGCGAGCGCCCGGGCACACCGGCCCGCAGGCGGCCACGATCGGCGAGGAACCTCTCGAGCCGGGCCTGCGCCATCAGCCGGCTGACAGCCAGCTCAGCTACGAGCAGCGGGCTGGCTGGCTCGGCACCGCGCTGGCCCATCTGGTCCAAGCTGGCCGGCTCGTGGCGGCGCGCAGCCGCCAGCTGGCCGCGCAGGCGGTACACGCTATTCATCACGGCCCGGCAGAAGTACGCCCTCAGATCCTTGATGGCCTGCAGGTCCTTGACCTGGGCGACCGCGATAGCGGCGTGCAGGAGTGCTTCTTGAGCCAGGTCGGGATCCGCCGCGCGCCGCAGGGCGAAATCCCGGACCTCAGGGTCGGCCCAGATCGCCATCAGCTCCGGCGGGATGCCCTGATCGCCGCCGAGGCTCGCCGCGCACTCCGGTGCAGCGCAGTCCGGTGCAGCGCAGTCCGCACGGCCATCACCATCGCACAAACGGCATCACCACTTCCCGTGACCTAGTGCGCCAGATCCAAGGTCACAGGGGAAGCGAGGCGAAGTCGAGAGCTAAGGCTCGCCAACAGTAGCTAACACCGAAAAAACCGTCGAAAGACCGGCGAAAAGGGCGGTAACCGCCAGGTCCGGCCGACAAGGCCGGGATTGGCCCCGGCCGGACCGGACGTTCAGGTGTTCTCGCGCGGGCAGGGCTTCCTGGCGATGAACTTTATATGGCTGTGCCGGTGGACAGGCAGGTCAGAATGGGCCGCCTCGGGCTTGTCGCGCTCGAAGTAGATAAATTCTTTCGGCCAGTCCTTATAGCGGCTGGTCACGACGCCGTCCTCCGCGTCGCTGTAGATGGGCACGAACTCATGGCATTCGGGAACCGGGGTGTAGTCGCTCCACAGGGAGATGACGTTGATCCCGCCCTCGCAGGTAGCCTTCTGCATACGCGAGATCACCGACTCCTTGTCCGCCACGTAGTGCAGGACCCCGTTGCAGATGATGACGTCGTAAAGGCCCTCTGGGGTATAGCGTTGCGCATCGGCCACCGTCACGCGGACTTTGACCTCGGCTTCCTCGGCGAAGCGCCTGATCTTCTCGGCGCCGACGGAGCTGAGTTCCACGGCGTCGACGTCGTAGCCGAGCAGGGCCAACCGGATGGCATCGGATCCTTCGCCGGCGCCCAGGTCCAGGGCCCGGCCCCGAGGGCGCCGGTCAAGCACGCGCAGGGTCTGCTGGGCCAGCAGCGACGACGGGTAGTCCTCGGGTTTGATTGAGTGCCGGGCCGGGTCCCGCCACCAAAAGCGCTCGTGGGCCTGGTACACGCCATCGAAGTAGTCGGATACGCGCATCGGCTTGTTCATGGGTCCCCTTCGGGGTTCTTTACCTCAGGAGCTCGGAAGATGGATGGCAAGCTGGACATTAGAGTTCCAACGGGATCGACGTCATAACCCGTTCATTGCGGTATAGCTGGGAAAGCCGGACCCGCGCGGCCCGTTTGGTGTCATCTTCGTCAAGCAAGGCAAGGTGCTCGGCCGCGCCGGGCACGCCGACACTCGCGTAGAACGGCAGAAGTATGGCATAGAACTCGCGGAATTGCAGCCCCGACAGGCCCTGGAGCTCGGCATCTCCTTCATATCCTCGCCACGTCCGGTGCGTGTCCGCTTCGAGCCGACCGAGCTCGGCGACAATCTCACTGAAATCTGCCGACTTTATGGCTGCGGCATCCGTCAGTTTCTGCGCCAAATCAGCGTAATCGTCGAGGATCAAGTTGAGGGCTACGATTTCGAAGGCGTCCGCACGGGCCTGGCGGCGCGTCGGCGGGTTTCGGCAGAGCGATAGCGCGTACCGAAGGACCTGATTCTTCCGTATGGCCAGTAGCCCAGGCACCGACACGGGAGCCATCTCGGCCTCTGGCGAGATTTCCAGGTTGTCCGGCAGCCGACAGCTGTACACGAAGAAGAAAAGGTGTTCCTTGTCGTGGTGGAGGTAGATACCCGTGGCCAGCGGCGTCAGCTCACCCGTATCGATCGGCCCGGTCTCCAGCTGGATGCGACGCCGCGCAGCAGCCAGCGGGATGGCATCGGCCAGGCCGAACTCCGTGCCGGGGACGGCCGGCTCATCCTGCGTGATGTGCTCGGCGAGGTGCGTCAGCCGGGTGAGTTCGCGCGTGGCGTTCAGCTGGGAACGCAGCTGGAGCAGCGGCTCGGGCTGACCGTTACGGACCCGCCAGGTAACGACGAGAATCATCGCCAGCCAGCCCTTCGCGTCAGAGCCGTCTCTCAGCACGCTCCACCGGTATCGGGCGCCGGTGACCCTGAAGCGCTCCCCGATAACGCTCCCGACGGGAGTTACTTTCTCGTCATCGATGCTGCTCTGCACGATCTCGTCAAACATGGCCGAGAAGTACTGGCCGCGGGTGTCCTCGAGTTCCAGGTAGAGGTGATCGCTGGCATTCCGGAGCCGCCGGCGGTAGAGGAGCTGCACGATACGCCGGCCGTCGGGCATCTCGAGCAGCGTACCGGTCAGCGGCGGAAGGTGCGGCAAATCGTACATCTGCCGGTTCACGTGACGAGGAAGGCCGCGAAGGAAGACCCGGACCGCCCGGCGGCCAAATACGCCCTGCTGGCGCCGGATCAGCCGCGCTTCGTCGGGATCGGGAAAACCGCGCTCGTCGTTGACCCAGTCCAGCAGCTCCTCGCCGAGAAACACCACCCGGATGGACGACCAGCATTCGTCCGACTGCAAGATAGCCTCGCGCTTGCGGGCCAGCGCGGTCCTGAGTATCGAGACCAGCGACTCGTTGGTGAAACCGACGATCGTTACGTTCTTAGCCTGCGACAGCAGGGAAATGAAATGCTCGCTATCGTCGATGTAGCCAATGGTCGCGACTTGCCGCTGCACCTCAGGAGCAAGGGCGCTGTTGTACGGGACGTTCTCGGGAACGGTTTCCGTGGCCTCGTTGGCTACGGTCTCGGGTTGGGCGCTGGCGACAAAGCGGGGAATGAAGGTGGCGAAGCTGTCGAAGGCGTCGTGCCTGGCCTGCCTAAACCGCGCCTCATTGCTACCCGACTTCCTGCGCGCGGTGTCCAGCAGCTCGCCCGCGCTCTTCGTGACCCGATTCTGTGAATCGCCGAAGAACAGATCCGTGACCAGCTCCGCCTGGTCTTCGTCTTCATCGGCGAAGGCAGTTATCGCGTCGCGGAGCAGGTACTTGATCTGGCCAATACGGCCCGCGGCACGGCGCCCTGTCGCCGTCACGTACTCGCTGGCCAGTCGCTGCAATTGAGGCGTCGGGACGGGGGCCTGGTTGTGCGTGCGGAGTTCCAGCCGTTCGATGCCGCGCTTACGGCACGCCGTGAGTTCCGCCGATATGGCCGCGACAATGTCGCCCGCTGGTCCGTCGGTCATCCGATAAGTCTGACATGTCCGATCAGGCGGGCTGGGCATCCGGAAGCCGATGGCGGTCGCCTGACTCGGGCCGCCGGGCGGTGCTCGCCTCTTCCGGGCGGCAGGAAGCAGCCGCAGATCAGCAGGCGACCTCTGCCCGGTAATCACCATATCTCCCGAATTATCCATATTTGCCGCGATTGCCTGACTCCGTCATGAGAGACCGGAAGAGCTGCGAAAATCGCAGGAAAGACTGCGAATCACGCTGAACCTGGGCCAAATACCGTGGGGCCGGGCTGATCGCGGCGAGCTCGGGAGGGTGCGGATCGGGGCGCGTATAAAGATGGCAGCACGCCGGTCGTTCGGGGGGGACGAACCACGATCCGTTCGGTAAGTTACGGGGCCGGCGGGAGCTGCGGGCGGCCGCTATCGACCAGGCCCGCGGCGAGGGACACGGTGTCCCGGACGAGGAGCTCGTCGCCGGCCGCGATCGCGGCCACCTTGGCCCGGACCAGGCCGAGCCAGGCCTCCAGGGCGATCGCGGCGGCCTCGACATCGGCCTGCTGCGTCGCGGCCGCCTCCTCGTGGGCGGCCCGGGCCAGGTGCCAGCGCTGCCTGGCCATGAGCACGCTGGCCGGCTCCATGTGGGCCATCAGCACGGCCGCGCCAGCGGTGAGCACGACGATGAAGGCGCCGGCGAGGACACCGAAGACATTGCTCCCGTGGTCATGCCCGCGGCCGGCCGGCCAGCCCGGATGGAGACTGAGACCATGCAGGGCGACCAGCAGCAGTCCGATCAGGAGGCCGGCGCCGATCACGGCGGCCACCAGGGCCCAGCGCCGCTGCCGGACCACGATCACGGCGAGCCAGGCTACGGTCAGCCAGACCGTGGTGGCGGCCAGCGCGGGCAGCACTGACGTCGCGCCGCCCAGCAGGCCGCTGAGCTCGATGAGGACGAGCATGGCCAGCCCGGCGCTCACGATGAGGAGCAGAAGCAGCCCCACGCCGAAATGGAGGGGATGGCGGCGCCGCGGCTCGAGCCGGTGCCGCAGCTCCTCGTAGGCGAGCCGGGCGGCCTGGGCCGCGGCGAACTTCACACGGGTGGTGACGGCGGAGCAAGCCGCCAGCGCCTGGCCGTGGCTCGCCTCAGCCAGCAGGCTGGGGGCCTCCGGGTGGCTGGTCAGCAGCTCGCCGATGATCTCAGCCGGGGTCGGCCGGTGATCAGGCGGCATGGCGGGTTTCCCTTCTGGTGCGCGCCGGTGGTGCTGGAGAAGAGACCCGGATTCTCACGACCTGACACGCGCCGGATGTCAGGCTCAGCCCCGGCTGGGATCTTCCTCGGCAACAGCAGCTGTCCTGCGCGCGGCCGCAGGACTTCCGGCCCGCCGGCGACGGCAGGCGGACCGGGCCAAGGAGGGCAGCGGAATGTGGAGGATTTTCGGCCGGCCGGGCCGGATCGTGGTCGCGGTCGGCGTGATCATGGTGCTGGGCGGCTGCGGCTTGTCCAGCGTGGGCCCGCCGGGCGCCCCGGCGGCAGGGCCGGCGGTCACTATCACGCAGGACGTGGCCGCCTCGGCGCTGCTGACGGTGACGACCGGCCCGGCGTCCGGCGCGGCGCTGCCCGGCCTGCTGGCCGCGACGGCCCGGCCGAATGAGGACGTCAGGATCTTGCAGGTGGGGACGCCGCCCAGGACGATCGTCGCGGCCGACTCACCAGGCCCGGACACGATCGTCATCCCGGGGCCGCCGTCGGCGCCGGGTAGCGGGCAGACGGCCTACCAGTCGGCGCAGTACGCCAGGAAGCTGACGGCCTGGCGGGCCAAACGGGCGGCCGAGGTACGGGCCGAGGCGGCGAAGACCGGTGAGCAGGTGTCGGCCTGGCTGAGCGGCCTGCAGATCCCGGCGAAGATCAGGCAGCTGGCCGATCCGCCGGCGGACCAGGGCAGCCTGGCCGCCGAGAGCGCGGTCGCGGCCAGTGCGCAGGCGGGTCTGGAGGAAGGAGCGGGCGACGTGTTCGGCAGCCGCCGCGTGATCGTCCTGTTCTGCGACCAGCTGAGCGGCGCGCTGCCGGCGGGCGAGCTAACCGGCGACGACGCCATCGTGGTGACCAGTTATCTGCCGGCGGCGGCGGAGGTCAGCGCGGCCCAGGCGGCGCTGCTGGGCGCGGGGGCGGCGCAGGCGGCGGTGATCGGGCCGGAGGTGACCGCGGCGCAGCTCGCCGCGCTGGTGTCGGCGGGACTGAGCCAGGGCACCGGGACGGGCGACTCGGTCTCGGCGCCGGTGCTGTTCGGCAACGGCAGCTACGCGCTCGAGCCCGCGGCGACCTTCGTGCTCACCGGGCTGCTGCCGCGGCTGCGGCAGCCGGGGGCGACGGCGGTGATCAGCGGGTTTGCGTCCACGCCAGGGACGGCTGAAGGCAACTACATGCTGTCCTACCAGCGAGCGGCAACAGTCGCGCAATTTTTCGAATCAACCGGAATAGCTGCGTCGTCGCTAATCATCGTGGGGCATGGGGCGACCGATCTGGTTGGTTCGGGGGCCTCGGCGGCGAACCGGCGAGTACTGGTGGTGATCGAGGAGCCGGCGCTGATCGCCGCGCCGGTGGCGGTGAGCCCCGGGCAGACGGCCTAGTCGGCGGGTCCGAACCAGAGGCGCCAATGGTGCTTGCGGTGCTCCGGCTGGCCGGCCTGGTGGTCCTCCGGGGTGGCGCCGGGGGACAGATCGTCGGTGGCGTCTTCGGTGTTCGGGCCGACCAGCCCGGTGGGCGGGTGACCCAGGCGGCCGTGCACGGAGCTCACGCCGTTGGCGATCCCCGATTTGATGATCTTCCGGGCGGCCAGGTCGTAGAGCATGAAGGCCACGGCGGCATCGGCGAGCGTGGTGTACGTGTCGAAGCCCACGTGACGGTCTTTGGTGTACTCCTCGGACTGGCCGCTCAGTCCCTTGACCGAGAGCACGTAGCCGATGGCGTCGCTGTCGCTGTCGCCGCTGGCGGCGTCCTGGTGCAGCAGTTCGTTGAGTGAGGCCAGGGCCAGCGGGGAACGGGTGCCCGCGGCGGTGGCGTTCACCGCGGTGTTGAAGGCATCGATGCTGGCGATCGTGCCGGAGATGAGGGTGAGCTCGGCGGCCGCGTCGGCCGACGTCTGCAGCGCCCGGGCGACCTGGACGGCGAGGCCGGGATCATCGGTGGGCGGGCTGGCCTTCTTGGCCGCGTCCTGTTTCTGCTCGGGCTGTTTCTGCTCGGCCTGTTTCTGCTGGGCCTGGGCCAGCTCGAGATCAGCCTTGTTCTTGGTCGCCTGCACGGCCTCTTGCCTGATGGCCAGTGCGGCGCGTTTTTCCGCGAGTCGCTGGAAGGCGGTGCGGATCTGCGATGCCTGCGGGGCGAGCCGGAAGTCCTCATGGACCACGGTGAAGCCGTCGAGCTTGTCCGCCACGGCGGCCACGACCGAGGTGGTGGTGGCCAGGTCGGTGATGTCCTCCGCGTGGTCCTTGACCGTCGTGGTCGAGGAGAACAGCGAGATGATGGCGGGCACCCCGGCCGCGACGGCGGCCGCCAGGCCGACCGGCCCGCCGCCCACCAGCCCCAGGCCGACCGGGGCGCCGACCCCGGCGCTCAGCTCCGCCCCGGGGGGGACAATGGGCAGCCCCGCCAACTCGGGGCCGGTGATCTTCCGGTGGGCTATGTCATCAGATGCCTGGGGCTCGGCCGGCGGCTGATCGGCGGTCTCGGGCTCGGCCAGTACCTGATCGGCGAAGGCGACGAGCTGGTTCAAGCTGGTGGCCACGGTCTTCGCGAGCAGGTCATTGCTGAGCAGGTCGCTCTGGGAGGTGACCAGGATGGTGGGCCGGCCGACGTGGCCGGGGCCACCCAGCACGGCCGAGACACGGCTGGCGATCATCTCAGCCGCGTGATTGAGCGCGGAATAGGTGACCAGCCCGGAGAACGCGACGCCGGCTGACTTGTCGGTCACGGCGTTGGCCGAGACGCCGGTGAGATCGGGCACGAGCGATTTGTACTGCGTCTGGGCCAGGGTCAGAGCCGACGTGCTGGCGTCGGCGGCGGCCTTGCGCGCGTTGGCCTCATCGGTGGCGACCTGCGCGGCCTGGTCGCGGGCCAGAAGGTCCGGCGGAAGCGGTGATGAACTGGACGGAGTGGTCACGATTCCCCCTGCTGAAGACCTGGCCGGGCTTGCTCCGGCCGGTACCAGTGTCCACCGTGTTCATGATCAAAGGCAGATCTGCGGCAGCACACGCGTGCGCCCCGCGGTTTCGGGGCCGAGCACCGGCCCTCAGTACAGCTCGAGGTCACCGGTGACGGGATCGATGAGGTCGTCGTAGTCCGGGCCGATGGCCAGGCACGTCCGGGTGGGAACCCCGCCGAACTCGGTCAGGCCCCGGTCGGTGACGAGATGGACCAGCAGCCCGGCCTCGAGCGCCTGGCGGTACACCGACATCAGCTCCTCCTCGGAACCCACCTTGACGGTGACCTTACGGAAGCTGGTCTCAAGCCAGGTCCGTTCCGCCGCGGAGAGCTCGGGACGATCCGCGGTCCGGTCCGGGGCCAGCTGCTTGATGACCAGCTCGGCCAGCCACGCGGTCGCGGCGTGCGCGCCCTGGGCGATCTCCTTACCGCGGCGCATCCGCAGGTCACGGCGGATGACGATGACCTGCTTGGTCGGGCGGCCTTCGGTTATCTCGTCCACGTCGGTGCCGCGGACCTCCTGGTTCTGGGACGGGGCGGCCAGGCAATTAAGCGTGCGCGCTTTCAGCGCGGTCCTCGCCCGCCAGCGGCGAGAACCGCGATTATGCCGCGCATGCTTTCCGCGAACTCCGCAGGGGTGCGGGTGAGCGGCGGCTCGAGCACGAGCTCGTCGATGCCCAGCGGCGCGAGCCTGCTGCTGACCAGCCCGAGCTTGTCCCGGACTTCTTCGGCCGTCCCGGCCAGGCAGGTCTCCTCGACCATCTCGCGCGGAACCATCCGCGTCAGCTCGTCCCAGGGCCGGCGCGCAGGCCGTCACGCAGGTCCGCGCCGGTCTGCTCCCAGCGAGTGCCCTGGATCGGCGTCTGGTAGCTCGGCGTCGAGAAGTAGAAGGCCAGCAGCGCGGCCGCGCGCCGGCGAGCCACATCAGGATCCTGGTGCACCGACGCGATGTACCACAGTGATGTCCAGAGCTGGCCCGGACGCCAGCTGGCCCGGCTGGCGCCGTCCGCCAGAGCGGGGACGACGGTGTTCTCCAGGTAGGGGCTGAAGCGGGCCAAGGGGTGCATCGCCACGCCGTGGCAATGCTCGGCCGAGGTCTGCAGGATGATGCGGTTCACCCCGGAGCCGTGGACCTGCAGCGCATCGAGGATGTCCTCGGTCGCGTTGAAATGCAGATCTGGGACTCGCGCGGTGAAGAACCGGCCCGCGAACTCAAAGGCCCCCCGGGCCTGCCATGCGCCGCGGATCAAGTCGACGTATTCGGCGAAGCGAGGAGCGGGGTGATCTTCCTCGATGCCGAACCAGCGGCGCAAGCCACGAGTCCCCGCGCCCAGGCCGAGCGTAAAACGTCCCTCGAGAGCTTCGGCCAGCACCGCCGCTCCGGCCGCCGCCTGGAAGGGCGACCGCGGGAACGAGTACGCGATGCCCGTGCCAATCCTGATTCTCGACGTGGCCAGGCCGAGGGACATGGCCTTCAAGAGCCCGTCGCTACCCATGCCTTCGGTCGTCCACAACCGGAAGAAACCGGCCTCCTCGGCCCGTTTCGCCAGTTCCTGCTGCACCGGAGTCGGCGCCCAGCCGGCATACACCACGCTCAGTTCCATCTGCCTGCCGTCCCGTTACCTCGACGTGGAGCCGGCGCCCGTGCGGGCCCGTCGGCCACGATCATGGTTCCGCCTCGGCTCGCCCGCGGTGCGTATGCCATTATCGCGCCGCGCGCGCGGTACGCAAACGGCACGAGTGACCACGTACCGACTCGTTAGGAAGCCTCACCGCACGCGCCACGAGAGACGGCTGCGCACGTCGCTACCATGTCGGGGTGGAGTACGTATCGCTGGGCGCGACTGGCTTGCAGGTATCCCGGCTTGGCCTGGGCGCCTACGGGTTCGGCGATCCGGGGCGGGGCAGCGAGACCTGGACTCTTCCCGAGGACGAAAGCATCCCGATCATCCGCCAGGCCGTCGAGGCTGGGATCAACTTCTTCGACACGGCCAATGGGTACTCCGCCGGACATAGCGAAGAGATCCTGGGCCGCGCGCTCCGCGAGTTCGCCAAGCGTGACGACGTCGTCATCGCGACAAAAGTGTGGGCGCCAGTCCGGCCGGGGCCCAATGGCTCAGGCCTGTCGCGCAAGGCAATTCTCGCCGAGGTCGACCATTCCCTGGCCAGGCTGGGGTGCGATTACATCGACCTGTATCAGATTCATCGCTGGGATCCGGCCACGCCGATCGAAGAGACCATGGCGGCGCTGCACGACGTCGTGCGCAGCGGAAAGGTCCGCTACCTCGGGGCATCATCGATGGCCGCCTGGCAATTCGCGAAGGCGCAGCACGCGGCCCGCGTGCACGGCTGGACCTCCTTCGTGTCGATGCAAAACCATTTCAACCTGCTGTACCGGGAGGAGGAGCGGGAGATGCTCCCGCTCTGCGCCGACCAGGGCGTCGGCGTCATTCCGTGGAGCCCGCTCGCGCGGGGCAAGCTGACCCGGCCCTGGGATCAGATGACCCGCCGCGGCGGAGCCGACCGCTACGTCGGTTCGCTGTACCAGGACAGCGACCGGGTCATCGTCGAGAGGGTCGGCGACATGGCCAGGGCACGAGGCGTGTCCCGCGCTCAGGTCGCCCTGGCCTGGGTGGCGGGCCACCCCGACGTCACTGCTCCGATCATCGGCGTCACCAAGCCAGAACACCTCACCGACGCCCTCGCCGCCGGTGACCTGGAGCTCAGCGCCGAGGAGCGGGGTGCCCTCGAGGAGCTATACCGCCCACGGCACGTCGATTTCGGTTAGTCCCGCGGCGGCCGGGTACGTTCGAGCCGGCCGGGCCGTTCGTCAGCCGCGCCGGCGGCCGCGGAAGCCTCCGGATGCAGCGACGGCACCGCGGCCAGTGGCCTGCGTAGCCACCAGGACCGGGCGGGCGGGCGTGGCCACCGGAGCGCTACGCCGGGCGGGGGGCCCCGCGATCGAGCGCAGCACCGGTGATTCCGGACCGGCGGCCGCGGCGTGCGGCGTCACGCCCGCCTTGCGCATCAGGGCCCGGACCTCGGCGGCCTGCGCCGCCGTCTGCACCGTGACCACGGTTCCGGCGGCACCGCTGCGGGCGGTCCGGCCCGAGCGGTGAACATAAGCCTTGTGCTCGGCCGGGGGATCGGCGTGGATGACCAGGTCGATGCCCTCCACATGCAGACCGCGCGCCGCAACGTCGGTCGCCACCATGGCGCGGACCTCACCGGATCCGAACGCCGCGAGGTTCCGGCTGCGCTCGCCCTGGGCCAGGTCGCCGTGAAGCTCCGCCGTCGGCGTCCCGGCCAGGGCCAGCTGCCGGGCGAGCTTGTGCGCCCCGTGCCTGGTCCTGGTGAAGATCAGCACCCGGGCTTCCCCGCTGGCCAGGGCCGCGACAACGGCCGCCCGCTCCGCGGACGTGACGGTGAGCAGATGGTGGGTGATCTGCGCGGGCGGCGCGCCGTCGCCCACGTCGTGCCGAGCCGGGCGGGCCAGGAAACGCCGGGCCAGGACATCCACCTCGCCGTCGAGGGTGGCCGAGAACAGCAGCCGCTGGCCGTCCGGCGGGGTGGCCTCGAGCAGCTGCCGCACCACGGGCAGGAAACCCAGGTCGGCCATCTGGTCGGCTTCATCCAGCACGCTGACCTCGATATCTCCGAGGTGGCAGTGGCCTTGCCCGATCAGGTCGGCCAGGCGCCCCGGACAGGCTACGACGATATCGGCGCGGTCGCGCAGAGCAGTCACCTGCGGCCCCTGCGGGGTGCCGCCGAAGACCGTCGCGACGGTCAGTCCCACGACGCGGGCCAGCGGCGACAGGACCGCATGGACCTGGGTGGCCAGCTCGCGGGTGGGCACCAGCACCAGGCCACGCGGGCGGCACGCCATCGTGTCCCCCCCGGCCAGCCTGGCGACCAGCGGGAGGGCGAAAGCCAGCGTCTTGCCCGAGCCGGTCTGGGCGCGTCCGAGAATGTCGAGGCCGGCCAGGGCATCGGGCAGCGCGGCGGACTGGATCGGACGTGGCGTGGTGATGCCGTCTTCGGCGAGGACAGCCACCAGGGCCGCGGCCACGCCGAGGGCGGCGAACGTGCCCCCGGCCGCGGGGAGCGGCCCGCGTTGCGGCCGAGAGCGCCGGGACCGGGTCGTCCGGGGCGGGCCAGCGGGCAGGCTTATGGGTTGTTCAGCGGGCAGGGCTGACAAAAGATCGTCTCCAGGATTCCAGTGGCCGCGTTGTCGAAGGCGCCACGTCCGTGGAAACCATCTCGCTCACCGAGCGACATACGACCGGCGTGCCCTCATGGCTACGCCTTAGTGCGCCGTCGGCGCCGCTCTCAGGTTACCGCACGCCACCGTGACCGCCCGCTGCGGCGGTCACCTGGAGCTGGCCGACCGCCGCGTGCTGATCTGGCCAGCAGGCAGCGGGCTTCGACATGTCCGCTTCGCCGCGACCCGGGTGAGTAACGGCGCCGATGGCCTGCGACACCGAGCCGAAGATCTCGAACCGCGAGTGCAGGCCAGTGAGGCGGAGAACGGTGGCCATCATGGGTGCGGGGGCAGCCAGGCGCAGGACGCCGCCTAGCAGGCCGGCGCGCGGCTGGCCCCGACCAGCACGGCCAGCCCGCTCGCATCACAGAAGGTCACCCGGGACAGGTCGATGATGATCCGGCTGGCCTGAGGCTGCGGCAGGCCAATGAGCCGCTCACGCAGGACGGGTACGGACGCGATGTCGATTTCGCCGCTGACCGCGACGATGGTGTAACCACCTTGACTGCGGACGGAAAGCTCAGGACCAGGAGGGACATGATCGATTTCATGCGGCGCCATCTTCGGCAGCCCATCTCGGTTCCGGGCAGAACCGGGTCGTCGTGCGCCCGGGGCGACGCTGACGTTACTGTCGGCGCGCGGGAAGCCCCAGCATAACCCAGGTTACCCGGCGCAATCTGTCATGCCCATGGCCCTTGGCCGCTGTCGCCGGGCCGCCCACCGCGCCATGGTGTTAAATGAGACTGGTTGTTGTCGAAGTTCGTGTCGGTGTCACAGCGCCCGCGAAATTCTGACCGCGGGCGGCGCCGATTCCAGGCCTGGCCTTGGAGCGACAGGCGGTCGCCACCACCCGGGATTCGTGCCGCGCATCCCGCTGATCGCCTCGGCAGGAGAGCACAGTGGCTCAGGGGACAGTGAAGTGGTTCAACGCGGACAAGGGCTATGGGTTCATCGCCCCCGACGACGGCACGCCGGACGTGTTCGTCCACCACTCCGCCATCGAGGCTGACGGCTACCGCAGCCTTCAGGAAAACCAGCGGGTCGAGTTCAACGTGACCCGGGGCGCCAAGGGTCCGCAGGCTGAGCAGGTCCGAGCGATCTGACCCCGCCGGGATGCCGCGAGCGGCATCAGAGCTTGGCCAGCTTCGTGCACGGCATCGTGAACCGCACCCGGCGCGTGCCGAAATCGACGACCAGGGTGGCGTCGTCTTGCACGCTGATGACCCGGCCAAGGCCGTACTTATCGTGTGTGACCTGGTCATGCTCCGCGAGCTGCTCGGCAGGCGGAGCCGGGGTCGCCGGGCGGAAGGGACTCGTAGGCAGGAGGCGCCGGCTGGCGGCGCGGGCAGGCTTCATCAGGACCAGTATGCTCCTGATGCGCTCGCCGTCACAGCGGCTCGGTGACCCACTGCCAGCCACGCTTCTCGTCGTGCGCGGCCTGGACCAGGAAGGCTCCCGCCGCGTCCGATAGTTCGGCGATGACGCGGACCAGCTGGCGGTGAAAATCGTCAGGCCGGTGCTCGTCATGGTGGGCCCGGTTTCCGACGATCGTCACGACCGCGCCGTCTCCGCCGACCAACCGCACCGTGATGCTCCCGTCGTAGTCCAGGCTGGTCACGGCGATATCCCTCGCGCGGATGATCTCGCTACCGTCATCGTTCACGATCCATACGTCGGTCACGTTCCCTGCCTCTTCCCCCGCCTGCGGTCTGCGCGGGCCATCCTCATTGCGATTCGCCCATGGCCGTGGGGCGCGCCGACGGCTCGCCCGGCAGCAAGTGGCCGCGCCCATCTTCCGGATTGTCGCTGGCGGTTTCGTCGATGCCGGTCAGAAGGGCCAGCACCTCGCCGACGGTGCGTTCCCGGCCGGTGGCTTCTGGCAGCGGGAGATGCGTCTGGATGTGGTAACGGTTGCGGCGGCCGTCCTTCTCCTTGACCACGTAGCCGGCCTCGACCAGGTCCGTGATGACGCCGAAAGCGCTTCGTTCGGTAATGTCCAGGCTGGCCGCGAGGTCACGCAGGCGCACGCCCGGGTCATGAGCGACCAGCAGCAGAACCCTGGCGTGGGTGGTCAGGAAGGTCCAGCTCGTCACGTTGACAAGTTATCAGATTCCGGAAAATTCTTGCTAGTTTCTTGATGCCGACGTGGGTTCGGATCGGTACCGGGCGCCAGCGCCAGCCGGCCGCTATCTGGATGACCTGGCGCCCGATAGCGTCCGAGCCGCCCCCGGCTCAGCGTAGTGTGGGGTGTGGTGGAACAAGGCCGCCGCTCTGAATTTCTGGCCCGCTGCCTTCCGGCAGCTGGCCGACAGCACGGGTCTCAGCAGATGTTCTGCCTTCTTGCCGTGCGTATCGGGAGAGGATGCCGTGTCGCGAGCCAGCCAGGCGTCGAGCCGGGGCCGGCTTCCTGCGGCCCGGCTTCCTGCGGGCCGGCTTCGGCCATGGGTCTGAATAACCTGGTAGGCCCCGGCGGGACCAGCGACGCCGCCCCTGCCGGCGGCTCGCGGCATGCCGCGGCGATCGACATGGCGCACTCAGGTGCGGCCCAGGAAGAGCCCCCTGCTGCGCAGCAGGCGGCCGGTGAGCCAGGACCAGGCGCCGAATCCGGTGACGTCACGGCTGCTCCCGGGGCTCAGGACGAGCCGTGGGTGGCCGGCGATGACGAGGAGGACCTGCCCGCCGCCCAGGTGGCAGTGGCCGGCGCGACGGCCGATCCGGTCAGGGACTACCTGAAGCAGATCGGCAGGGTACCGCTGCTCACCGCCACGCAGGAGGTCGAGCTGGCCAAGCGGATCGAGGCGGGCCTGTTCGCCGAGGAGAAGCTCGCCCAAGGCGGCGGGGGGCTGCGCGGCGACCAGAGCAGCGACCTTGAGCGGGTCGCCGAGGACGGCAGGAGGGCCAAGAACCACCTGGTGGAGGCCAACCTGCGCCTGGTCGTGTCGCTGGCCAGGCGGTACGCCTGCCGCGGGATGCTGATCCTGGACCTGATCCAGGAGGGGAACCTCGGCCTGATCCGGGGCGTGGAGAAGTTCGACTACACCAAGGGCTACAAGTTCTCCACGTATGCCACCTGGTGGATCCGGCAGGCCATTAGCCGGGCGATGGCCGAGCAGTCCCGCACCATCCGCCTTCCGGTGCACGTGGCCGAGGCCCTCAGCAGGCTGGCGCGGGTGCAGCGGCAGCTGCTGCAGGACCTGGGCCGGGAACCTACCCCCGAGGAGCTCGCGGCCGAGCTGGACATGACCCCGGAGAAGATCGTGGAGGTGCGGAAGTACGGCCGGGAGCCGATCTCCCTGCACACCCCGCTCGGTGAGGACGGCGGCAGCGAGTTCGGCGACCTGATCGAGGACTCCGAGGCGATCCAGCCCGCCGAGGCGGTCAGCTTTACCCTGCTGCAGGAGCAGCTGCAGTCGGTGCTCGCCACGCTGTCCAACCGGGAGGCGGGCATCGTGTCCATGCGGTTCGGGCTGACTGACGGGCAGCCCAAGACGCTGGACGAGATCGGCAGGGTGTACGGGGTCACCCGGGAGCGGATCCGGCAGATCGAGTCCAGGACCATGTCAAAGCTGCGCCACCCGTCCCGATCCCAGCTCCTCCGGGACTACCTCGACTGACCTGAGCGGCCGTCAAATCCCGTGACGTAACGCCAGCGGTCCCTGTCCGCCCTGCTCGTGGACGCGCAGCAGGCCGCTAGGAATGCTGGCTGGGTGGCTGACCCAGTACGGCGCCCGCGATCCTCCGGTCAACCACGTCGCTTGCGACTTCAGAGAGCTTGCGGTTGTGGTAGCGCGCGTAGCTCCTCAGTACCGTGAACGCGTCGTCCACGGTCATGGTGAGGTACTCGGCGATCATTCCCTTGGCCTGCTCGATAATCACCCGGCTGTTCAGCGCCGCCTGCAGCTGCGTGGCCAGCAGGTTGCGCTCCCGGAGCGCGCGTTCCTGGATCAGCCCGATCGCGGCCATCTCCGCCATGGCCTGGGCTATTTCCATCTCTGCGCCGGTGAACGGCTCGTCGCTGGCCCGGAACAGGTTCAGGGCGCCGATGACGTCGGTGCGCACCCGCAGCGGGACGGCGCACATCATCCGAAAGCCCGCACCGGACGCGCGCGGGGCGAAGACCGGCCAGCGGGCGCGGCTGTCGGCCGCGCTGGCCTGCACGGCCCGGCCGGTGGAGAACGCGTCCAGGCACGGGCCCTGCGCGCCTTGAAGCTCGAACAGCTCAAGCAGCCGCATCCGCTCGTCCGAAGAGGCGATCAGCCGCAACCCGCCGCGCGCGTCGGCGAGCATCACCCCGGCGGCCTCGGCCCGGAGAATCTCAACCGAGTCCTCGGACAGGCCGTGCAGGAAATCGACAATGTCAAAGTCGCTGGCCAACGTATCCGCCAGCCGGACGAAGGCCCGGGCCAGCACGGCCTCGCGGGCCACGTCATCCTCCCGGCCGCCCTGACCAGAACTCCCGGCCCACATGGGCCGTCCGGCGTCACTTTCAGTCATCGAACCGCACCCGCCGTTCCACCACGTCCTGGGCAATGTCGTACATCGAACGGCCGCTCGCGAACGCCGCGGCACGCAGCCGGGCCAGCGCATTGGCGACGGTCTCATCCAGCTGCGCAGCGATCATCCCGGTCGCCTGATGGATCACGAGCCGGTCCGTGCCCGCCGCCGCCACCAGCTCCGCCAGGCTCGGCCCCCCCGGCGCGTACTGCTGGTACAGCACGGCATCACGGGCGATATCCGCCGCCACAAGAGCATCCGCCAGATGTTCCTCAGTGAGGATGCCCGGCCGGTCACGGCACAAGTCGAGCGTGCCGATACCGCCGGGCCCCACGGTCAACGGCAGGGAGAACTCGGCGTGCACGCCGACCGCCAGGGCCGCCGCCGCGAAGGCCGGCCAGCGACCCGCATTCTCCGCGGACAGGTCCGGCAGCAGCACCGGAATCCCCCGGGCATGAGCATCCAGGCACGGGCCCTCACCCAGCTCCATCTGCAATCCGGGCACCGTCCGGGCATGCCGCCCCGACGCGGCCACCACACTGGCCGACTCCGCCCCGGACATCAGCACCACGGCACACCCCGACAGATCCATCTCATCCACCGCCAGCCGGCACAACCGCTGCATCAGCTCGCCCGCGTCACGCGTGGCGTCCGCCCCGGTCACCGCGGCCATGATGCGGGCCCGCCGTCCGTCTTCCCGCACATCGCCTCCTCGGCGCACCACGGCTCAGCATCGGCGCGTCCTTTCCTTAACGTACCCGCCCAACCCATACCCAGCGCACGGTACAAAAGTCCGGCATCGGTGACTAACCGGGACGAGAAGGCCGGCGATCTCCGTCACCGCCCGCACTGCGCAGGGGGCGGCCCGCGTCCGGTCCGGGCAGTCCCGGCTGGCCTGGGTCCGGCCTCGCCTAACGTCCGGCCCGGCGGGCGCTCAACGACCACCACGCTACGCATCCTAGCGAAAGCACGTCTGGTCTCAACGCCGGTTCAGGCCCATATGCAGCCGGACGGTGGTCCCGGCTTGGCTGGTCCTGGTCTGGACGAGATCACAGACCTGGTTGACCAGCCACAGGCCGTTACCCCCCAGCAGCTCATCAGAAGGGGCCCGGTGCCAGGCGAGCGGATCGGTGATCTGGCCGGTGTCAGTTACCTGGCAGATGATCTCTTCTCTGGTTCGCCACACCTGCACTGTTCCGCCGCTGCCCGTGTGACGCAGGGTGTTGCCGGCGAGCTCGCTGGCGGCGAGCACCAAGTCGGAGATGCGCGCCGGTGCGAGCCCGGCACGCTTGGCCCTGGTGGCCACGAAACCGCGGACCGGGCGCAGGTCGTCACGGTAGCCCAGCGTCTCGGCATCAGCGGGCGGGCGGGGCAGGGCCCGCCTGCAGCGGGGCGGCAGGTCCGGCGGCACCAGGTATCCGGCGCTGGCGGTCTCCTTCCCGTCCCTGATCACGGCCGGGTGCGTGCTCACCGCATCGGCAACGACCGTTCCCGGCAGCCCGGTGCGGTCGTACAGGCAGACGACAGTTACCGGGCTGTCGCGGAAGGCCAGATTGGTGAGCGCCTCGTGCCTCGTCGCCTCTTGCATCTCCGCGGCGGTGCGGCCAGGCCAGATCGGCTCGCCGATACAGCACACGTGCTGGCCTCGATGCTGGCCGGCATACGCCAGGACGGCCGGGATGATCCGCGCCGGGTTGCGGCCCAGCTCGGCCATATCGACCAGGGCCGCCTGCGCTGAATCCGTACCCAGCTCCCGGCGCACCAGCCGGGCCTTCAGTCCGGGCACGGCAATGAACACCGCGCTCCCGCGCGCCCGGCTGGCCCGGATGAAGTCGCCAAGCGCCGCCAGGTACTCGGCCGGTCCGTGGTAGAACAACGCCAGATGACGGAACCGGCCGCTGGAGGCTGCGGCTACAGTCATCTCACCTCCACGCGCATCCGGGCTGGGCTGCACGCTGACCGCCCGTACCGCAGTGCGGCACGTGAAGGAACACGGAGCTCCAGGTCAATCGGTACATCGCGAAGGCCGCCGATGCAGCTGCCAGGGTCTGAAGCAACACCACCAGGCTACAACCCTGAAATTCAGCGCGACTGCCCGGATGGTCGGGGCGGCACAGCGAGTCTGGCCGGTAACCCGGAAATGCCCCCGGCGGGGAACGGCAGCGGGGCGTCGATCAGGCGGCGCAGGGTATGCAGCGGGTGGCCCGGGTCCAGGCCGTCGGCCTCGGCACGGTCGGGCGGCCAGAAGATGATGTGGCGGATGGTGTAGGCGATGGCATACCGCCACAGGCGCCCGTTCAGGTCCGGGGTGGTGAACAGTTCAGGGTAATCCTCGGCCAGCCAGGCCAGCAGCGGCGGCCGCGGGACGCCGAGGCGGGTCTCCATGTCCAGGGCCCTGATGACCGAGATGAGCTCCAGGGCAGGTGGCCCCAGGCGGGCGAACTCGAAGTCGATCAGCGCGCTGACCTGCCCGTCGCGGACCAGGACGTTGCCCAGGTAGAAGTCCCCGTGCAACAGGACGTCGCCGCCGTCGTCGGCCAGGTGCCCGAGTTCCGCCAGGCGCCCGGCCGCAGCATCGAGCACACCGTGGTCTGTGAACGGGAGCTGCCCGGCCACCGGGATCAGCCCGAGGGCCGATGAGGGCGGCAGCACCAGCTCGGCCCCGGCGCGACGCAGCGGATCGGGATCTGCCGCCGGACGCGCCAGCATTTCGGCCATGTCCGCGGGCACCGGCCAGGAATGCAGCGCCCGCAGTAGCCCGGCTGCTTCCCTCGCGATGCCCCGCAGCCCGGCGGGCGCGGGCCAGGTGCACAGGCCGTCGAGCGGCTTACCCGGCGCCTCGCCCGCCAGCGACCAGGACAGCCGGTCATCCCCGCCGCAATCCAGGACCTCCGGGACCGGAACGACCCCCCTGAGCCGGCCGAGCAGCTCGGCCTCCCGGGCGAGGCGGCCCCGGTCCCCGCGCCACGCCACCCGCAGGTAGCCGGCCTCCAGTCGCCATACGTCGTTGTTATTGCTGGGGACAAGCCGGGCGCCGCCGACCGGGAACGGCAGCGTGCGCGACAACAGCTCCAGGCGGTACGAGGCAGACGCGATGCCATATGGCTCAAGCGGGTCGACGGCGATGACGTCCCGGTAGAACGGGCCAAGTCCGTCGCGGCTGGCAGGCACGACGAGAATCTTCGCAAGCACCGGCTGCACCCGTCCAATGAGTTACCGGTAGCGGCACGGAACGCTGACCGGCCAACCGGCTCGATTGTCCGGCTGGACCTGATGCCTAAAGTGCCGATCGCGGGTATGGCGGCATGGCCCGGTCACCGGGAATATCAACGGCATCTATGCACTTTACGGGTATTTGGCGCGCCGTCGTCCCGGGGCGTGCGCAGGCAATGCCCAACATGGGATACGCGCAGTGGCGTAAGGCGACATGAACGGAAAGCAAAAGGTGTTGTGCCGCAAATCGATCACAAATCGTCGCCCTCTTGCGGGGCTCGAGAAAATGGAGATAATGTCATCCCCGAGAGGCATCCGGACTTCGGCCGGCAGCCTGGCCCGAGGCGCGGATTCCTGACCCGTCCGAGGGGTGGGGGGTTGTGGACCTCTCGGCGAGTTAGGAAGGTCAACACATGGCAGGCTTGTCCCGACGGATGCTTCTTAAGCGCGGGGGCGCGGGTGCCGCGGCGGCAGGGGTTATTGCGGCCTTCCCGGGCCGGGCGGAGGCGTCACAGAAAACCGCGATCGGCCACGGCGACGACGTTGCCGCGCTGGCTGGACCAGTAGCCACCGAGCCCCTCATCGTGCACATCCCCGATCCGCGCACGGGCGAGATTTACTTGATGGTGGGTACCCGCGAGGTGGTCCGCACCGACCCGGCCCTGGTGGCACGGCTCGTCCGCGACGCCGGCTGACGCCGGGCGGGCGTCCCGCAGCTGGCGCCGCGAGGCAGCACTCCGGCCGCCCGGTCAGTCCGAGGCGGGATCCGCCTGCCGAGCTGTGCCCGCGCCCGGTCGGCGCATGCCTGCCCGCAGCCGCATGGCCGGCTCCGGCCGGCGTTCCATTCCGGCCTACCGGTACGGAAACTCAGCATCAATGTCCAGGTCTCAGTAACGCGCTAATACCGCCAGCGAGGAGTGCCCATGTCTTCCCACCGAGAAGCACCAGAGATATCAAAGGACCCCGTCGCCGACAGCACGGACCTCTACGCATTCGTCAGCCCGGATGATCCCGATACGGTTACGCTGATCGCGAATTACGTGCCGCTCGAGCAGCCGGCGGGCGGTCCGAATTTCTACGAGTTCGGCGATGACGTCCTCTATGAGATCCACATCGACAACAACAATGACGCCCGCGCGGACATCAGCTACCAGTTCCGGTTCACCACGGTGCTGACCGATACTGGAGCGAACGACATTTTCTTGTACAACACGGGCCAGATCACCTCCATCAGCGATGCGACCTGGAACCGGAAGCAGTTCTATTCGGTGACCCGCGTCGACCACCGGGGCTCGCATCTGCTGGCCACGGACTTGCCATGCCCGCCGTGTAACGTCGGGAAGAACTCCATCCCGAGCTATGCGCCGCTGACCGCCGAGGCCATCCATTCACTCGGGAACGGCAGCCGGGTCTTCGCCGGCCAGCGCGCGGACGAGTTCTACGTCGACCTCGGGTCCATTTTCGACCTCGGCGACCTGCGTCCGTTCCAGCCCGACTTCCTGATCAAGGGACTGTCGGCCATGCCGGGGATCAACACCTTGGCCGGCCTGAACGTCCACAGCATCGAGATACAGGTGCCGATCAGGGACCTCTCGCGCCACGGCACGAAGCCGAAGAACTACAAGGAGGCCGACTCGACCATCGGCGTCTGGACGACGGCAAGCCGCCAGAAGGCCTCCATCGGCGGCTATGGCGGCTTCCGTTCCGGGCCGTGGGTCCAGGTGTCCCGCCTGGGCATGCCCCTCATCAACGAGGTCATCATCCCGATGGGCCGGAAGGACTACTGGAACACCCAGGCGCCGGTGCGGGACGCTCAGTTCGGCCGCTTCTACAACACCCCAGCGCTCGCGGGGCTGCTCAACGTGCTCTACCCGGGTGCCTTCCCGGAAATCGCGGCGTACACCGCGAAGCCTTCGAACACTCGTCCCGACCTCGACGCGATTCTGCTCACCGGGGTGCCCGCCGGGCTCTTCGCCGGCTTCCAGAACTACACCGGCGCCACCAAAGCAGACCTGCTGCGGCTGAACCTGGCGATCCCCCCTACTGCCCCCGCCTCAGCCAACATCCTCGGCGTCGTCGGCGGCGACAATGCGGGGTTCCCGAACGGGCGTCGCGTTTTCGACGATGTCGTGAGCGTCGAACTGAAGGCCGTGGCCGGGGCGCTCCTGCATGACGTGGTCCCCAGCTTCACGGCCGATGCCGCCGCGGCCGCGCTGTTCGATGTCGGCGGCCCGGCCACCGAGCCGACGACCATCGTGGACCTGGCCAGCGCCGGTCTGAGCTTCCCCACCTCGTTCCCCTACCTCGCCGACCCGTGGGACGGGCTCGACAACCCCTCGAACCAGAACATCCCGGTGGCCGGCTGACGGCACCCCCAAGACCGGACCAAGGGCTCAGCCGATGTCACCGCCCGGCCACGATCAGCGCCACCACGGTGCTCAGCCCGGCCAGCACCACAGCGAGAGCTGGCCGGCCGGGGAATCACCCCGGCCGACCAGCCCGAGCCGGGCCGTCATCGTGGACGTCGGGGAACACACCGGAGCGCTCGTGCTGACCGCGCCCGCCGAGCGAGAGGGAATGGAGGTCGAGATCCACCCAGCCTCGGACCCGGTCCGGCGCACGCACGTCTGGGTCCTGCCCCGGGCAGGCCGGCACGGCACGGTCTACGCGGCCGTGTTCCCGAGCCTGCCGGCCGGCGAGTACGCGGTGCTGGAACCCGACGGCTCGGTCGCGACAACGGTCGCTGTCCCCCCCAACCAGGTGACAAACGCCACGTGGGGATGATCCCCCCGGTGGCCCGGCGCACGATGGCCGAACGGGCCGGGCCCACCGCGGTGGAAGTCCGCGCCCGGCCACGCTCTGTTGAGGGTGGCTACCATGTTCGCCATGGCTGATGTGCCGCACGAGGGAAGCGAGGCGACCCCGCCGGGCAGCGCCATGGGCGGGCCACCTCAGGCTGAGGCGGCCACGGCCAAGGGGAACCCGGCTGACGCATCCCCGGCTGAGGACTCCTGGCCTCGGCTGGGGAGACGCTTCGAGCGGGGGCTGAGCCTGTCCCGGGTCGTGGTTATCGTGCCGGTGATCATTCTCCTGCTCTCGGCCATGGCGTCCTTTGCCTACGGGACCGACGTGTTCGTCAGGTCAGTCGCTAACGTCATCGACGATCCCGAGCTGACCACCCATAATCTGGGCTTTCTGCTTCTCCTGACGGACCTGTTCCTGATCGGCGCGACCCTCATGATCTCGGCCTTCGGCTTCTATGACCTCTTCATCGGCACGATCGGCGCCAGCGACCCAGGCGCCCGGCTGCCCGGCTGGCTGAGGATGCACGATCTCGACGACCTCAAGGCCAGGGTGATCTCAATGATCGTCCTGGTCGCGGCGGTCAGCTTCGTGGACTATGTGGTGGAGTCCAGGGGCGGGCTGGACACGCTCTACCTCGGCGTCGGGGTGGGGGTGGTGATCGCGGCCCTCACGGCCTTCCTCCACTTCGGCCGGATGAACGGCGGCCAGCGGTCATAGCCGACAGGCCCAGGGCCAGCATGAGAGCAAGGCTCCAATCACGCCAGCCCCGGGGCCTGCCACCCTAGCGCTCTGTGTATGAGCCTGTGGATGATTTAGCTGAAGACGCTGGTCAACCGCTCCACAGCTGTGGACAAGCGTGGGTGTGGAAAAGTGGATAACTCGTATAGACACCCAGGTCGCAGGTCGTCCGCTGTCCACCGGCGGGACCGATTTATCCACAAGCGAGAAGCGTGCGCCCTGCTGGGGGGCGGTGCTCGGCTGCTGGATCTGCCACGGCCGGACCCGGCCTACCAAGCCGCTTCCATCAGCGCGATAGAGGCGGCGATCCGCTCGTCCGCCGAGCGCGCGCCCGGGTTCGCGTTGAAGTTCTTGACCGTCTCGCCCGCGATGATAGGAATGTCCCCGCGCGGGAACTGCAGCGGCGAGACGCGGGTCGGCATGCCCATGGCCCGCAGCAGGTCCTCCAGGGCCTGCGCGATGGCCTCCTGGCCCTCGGCGGCGCTCATCCCGTCCCGCCAGCATTCCAGCGCCGCGGCGCCGCGGCGGACGAACTCCAGCGGGGCGGTCGGCGAGCGCCGGATCGACGTGGCCAGCAACGCCGAGGTCGCCTCGCCCTGCCCGACCCACGGGTAGCGGACGTGGATCGCCGTCGACACCGCGTAGTCGCCGGTCGAGAAGCCGCCGGGCGCCCCGCCCCGGATCATCGGCCCGGCGTGGTCGTCCTCGGCGCGGTTGGCCAAAAAGGCCGCCGCGCACAGATCCAGCCGCGGGCCGATCGCGTCCGGGTCGCTGGCCAGCTGCCCGAACCCGGCGCGGGCGCACGCAAACGCCTGCTGGCGGTCACCGTTGACCAGCGGGTTCGGCTCGTCGTTCAGGATCGACGACCACGCCCCGATGAACGTCGTCGCCGCCGTGGACCGCAGGATCGACAACGGCGTGGCCATCAGCGCCGCCCAGTCCCAGATGATGCTCGCCGGCCGTGTCTTCGGGTCGAAGTACTCCATCCGCTGGTTGAGGTCGGGATTCTTCAGGCCCGTCCCGGCGCGGTTCATCGCCGACGTGGGCGTGGTGACGATGTTGATGATGGGCAGCTTCGGTGCGTTCAGTCGAGGACTGAACGCCCGGCCGCCCGCCGGGTACTGAGTCATGATGTCCAAGGGGCGGCCCGCCTCACACAGGAAGATGTCGACGGCCCGGGCGGCCACGATGACGCTGCCGCCGCCGACGGCCACGATGAGGTCGGCGCCGGCGTCTCGAGCGGCCGCGGTGGCCGCCTCGACCGAGCGGAACGTCGAATCGTTCTCGATTCCGGCGAACGTGCCCGCATGGACGTCGGCCAGCGCCTGCTCCACCCGCGCGACGGTGCTGGTGTGCGACGCGATGGACGGAGAGCTGACGACGAAGGCGCGCGCGGCGGCCAGGCGCTCGACCTCCGAGCGCAGCGAGGTCTCGATCGCACCTTCGGCGCAGTGCAGCCGCCAGGCGAAGCCGCGGGCGTTGAGCGTGTAACCGGTCAAGTTGTTCCCTCCGAGGCCGTCGGTGCGTCTGCTGACTCTGCCATCGAACTCCGTGGCTGACGATGTTGCTAGGGCCCGCCGGTGGCCGGGATCGATGCCGCGGTGCTGGCACCACGATCCGTTCGGCAGAAGTCTTTAATTCCGAACGACCAGTGGTGCTTGTGCAGTCAGGCCCTATTCGCCAGAGTGACGGGGCGAGCGGCCTCTTTTTCCGTGGCCAGGGATATGTGAGTCTTATCTGGCCGGCCGTCTTGATCGAGGAGCAACGCGATGAGTGCCATACCTTCTACCGGGCGCGGCGCCGGGTCGAGGAACCTGATCCTGACCGCGATGATCTTCGCGGTGGCGATGACGTTCATCGACCAGACGATCGTGTCGATCGCCGCGCCGACGATCCAGCATGACCTGGGCCTGTCGTCCAGCGGGATGCAGTGGGCCATCAATGCGTACCTGCTGACGCTGGCCGCGTTTTTTGCCTACGGCGGCCGCCTGGGCGACATCGTCGGGCACCGGAAGATGGTGGTGCTCGGGGTGATCATTTTCGCGGGCGCGTCGGCGTTGTGCGGCGCCACGCCGCGCGGCAGCGCGGCGGAGGCGTGGCTGGTGGCGTTCCGCGCGGTGCAGGGGCTGGGCGGGGCGATCATGTTCCCGGCCGCGATCGCGATCGTGGTGGTGACGTTCGACCTGCGCTCCCGGGGCCGGGCCCTGGCGCTGTTCTTCGGCATCGCCGGGGCGCTGACCGCGATCGGCCCGATCGCGGGCGGCTACCTGATCGAGTGGACCTGGCGGGCGATCTTCTGGATCAACATCCCGGTGGCCCTGATCGCGCTGACGCTGATCGCCGTCTCGCGGCCGCCGAGTGAGTCCCGCCCGGCGCCGATGGATTACCGCGGCGTGGTCTTGATCGCCGCCGGGGTGGGGCTGAGCGTCTTCGGGTTCCAGCAGTCGGCCCTGTGGGGCTGGGGCAACCCGGTCATCTGGGTGAGCATCGCCGTCGGGGTCATCCTGCTGCTCGTGTTCGCGGCGGTTGAGCGCCGGACCGAATCGCCGCTGATGAACGTGCGCATCTTCGAGAACCGGACGTTCAGCGTGGAGAACGTCATCCTGGGGCTGGCCATGATGGCGTTCATCCCGGTGTTCTTCTTCGCCAGCATCTACGGGCAGATCGCGCTGGCCGAGAAGGCCACCACGTCCAGCCTGCTCATCCTGTACTTCTTCCTCGGGTTCGTGGTGGCCGCGCAGATCGGCGGCCGGATGCTGGACCGGATCGGGGCCAAGCGGCCGGTCGTGCTGGGCTGCGCGCTGGCCGCGGTCGGGTTCGGGCTGTGGGCGGGCAAGGTGACCGACCTGCACGTCGGCGCCCAGGTCCTCTACATCATCATGGCCGGGGCCGGCATGGGCCTCATGCTGGGCCAGGCCAACACCGACGCGATCAACCGCGCCTCCCGGTACTCCTACGGCGAGGCCACCGGCATCACCCAGACCGTCCGCAACTACGGCGCCAGCCTCGGCTTCGCCATCTTGGGCACCGTCTTGATCACCGCCTTCCGGTCCAAGATCACTTCCTCGCTCACCGCGCAGGGCCTGCCGCAGGGCGCCGCGTCGGCCGAGGCAGCCAAGATCGCCCAGCTGCAGGGCGGCAACGGCAACATCGCGGCCATCCCGGCGTTCATCCGCGCCGACTTCGCCGCCGCCACCCGGGACGTGCTCTACGGGATGACCATCGTCATGGCCGTAGCGGCGGTCGTGGCCTTGCGCGGGCTTAAGGGCGGAGTCCAGCAGCAGCCTGAGCAGGCCGAAGCGCGGGTCGGTGCCGCGCGGCCCGGCGAGGATCCGGGCGCCGACATCGGCCCGGCCTGGCGCTAGTGGCATATAGGTGGCTGTACTGGGCGTGCGCAGCCGGATTGACGCCCTGGGTCGTCTATCTCTACCTGTCTCAAGCTCCGCGGGCCCAGGCCCACCAGATCCGCCTGCTGGCCGTCGGCCTCATCCTCGCCCTGATCGCGGGCCTCCTGCTCACGGCTTGGATGTACCACCGGGGCTTCTTCCGGTCCGTGATGGCGGCCTCGTTCACGGCCACGGCGGCCTTCATCTCGGCCTGGTTCCGGACTCTGACTCAGGCTGGGGGCTCGAAATGGGCCGGGTCGATCCCGACGCTCATGGTTATGGTGGTCATCGTCGTGGTGCTGTGCGTCATCGTGATCAGAAGCGAGCTCTCGGCCCGCGCGCACGCCCGCTGGCTGCCGATCGCGCTCACTATTGCCGCGCTGGCCTTCGTTTCCTCCCTCGTCGTCGTGCTGACCGTGGTGCCGAAGGTCCAGACTGCTCACCACCTTCGAGTCGCCTGGACTGGCCTGGATGTGTTCGAAGTACTCGCCCTGGCCGCCACCGGATTCGCCCTCCAGCGCCGGCCGGCCATCGTGGCCATCCCGGCGACGATCACGGGCACACTGCTCCTCGCCGACGCCTGGCTGAACATCATCCCCTCGACCGGGATGGCTCGCTATGAGGGGATCGTCATGGCTTTCCTAGAGGTTCCGCTGGCCGCACTCAGCTTCTGGGTCGCCGCGCGCGCGTCGAGATGAGCAGCGCGGGGGACGCGCTCCAGGAGCTTGATCTTTCCCGCCGAGCAGCTCCAGAGGTTAGAAACGATTTTTCGTGGGCAGCTGACGGGCGTGTCCGACGGCAGGCCGGACGGCAGGTCAAGAGGAAGGAACGGCTGTGAGCGCTGCAGATAAGGCAAAGGACAAGGTCCAAGCGGCCAAGGGCAAGGTCAAGAAGAACGCGGGCAAGGCTCTCGATGACCCGTACATGGAGGGCGAAGGCAAGGCCGACGAGATGAAGGGTAACCTGAAGCAGGCTGGCGAGAAGGTCAAGGACGCCTTCAAGAAGTAACCTGGTTCGGGTTTGCTTGCCCGTCTTCGCTTCGATTTAAGGCGCGGTACTGGATGAGGCTGGCTCCGAACACTGATACGGTTCCGCGCAGGATTACCAGGTATCTTCTGCCCCACGAGCACCAGGTGATCAGTGTTCACCAGCATCCGGCCGTTCTGATCCGGCCGATTTTCGAGACTCTGATCGGGCTGGCCATCGCCGCGTGGGTGAGCGTCTCGATCGCGCACGGCAACGGCACGGTCATGCTCGTGATCTGGATCTTGTGGGCGCTCCTGGCTCTGCGGCTGTTGTGGAAGGTCTTCGAATGGTCCGAGGATTATTTCGTCGTCACGTCTCAGCGGCTGCTGCTGTGTCAGGGTTTTATCACCCATAAGGTGAACATGATGCCGCTGGCGAAGGTGACGGACATGAGCTTCCAGCGGTCCGCCATGGGCCAGCTGCTCGGCTACGGCGAATTCATCGTCGAATCAGCCGGGCAGGATCAGGCGCTGCGCAACGTCGATCACCTCCCCTACCCCGAGCAGCTGTACCTCGAGGTCTGCGGGCTGATCTTCAAGGAGAAGGAAGAAACCACAGGCTAGCCAAGCTTGACCGGGACGTCCGCGTAGGGGTCGAGCGCGTAAGCGAGGGAGACCCGGTGGTAACCGTCCGCGATATCCTCCTCCGCGACGAGAACCGGGGACAGCTTCTCTCCGGCCAGCACCTTCTGCAGGTCTCTCAGCACGCCCGGATCCGACAGCGGCAGCGGGTCACGCCGGGTGGCCCGCAGAATGTCGTTGGCGCGACGGTGGATGACCGGGAGTTTCCGCAGCTTCTTCGACACCTCCTGCGCCCGGCTCTCCCCGAAGCGAATACTGAGGTAGCTGAGCGCAGCGGCATAGTCGTGGTTGGCCACGTCCTTCCTCCACCGCAGGTACTGGACGGCTTCTCCGGGAGTGGTCATTCGTCCTAGCCCTCCTCTAGTTCGGGTTCATACCGGCGGGCTAATGTCTCCCGCACGACAATGTCGATCTAGCGGCTGCGGGGTTACCTGCATAAGAACTGTAGCAAGTGAGGTACCGGCCGCGCGGTAAAGGCATGCTTGCTGAAATGCTGCGAACCTTAACCATTCAGGGTCATCTCACTAGGGCCGCCAGAGGTACTGTCCCGGCCCGGTCGTTAGTCACACGCGAGTGCTGGGCCGGCGTCGGCGACCGTTGCGCGGGGCGTGCGCCAGGGCGAGGCTTGACGCCATCAGGGCCGATGACGGTTCGGCCCGCGCAGGAAGACTGGAGACCAGAATGGTCAAAGAGCTAACCGACGGCGCCCTCCTTGTCACGCGGCCCGAGGAGCACATCGTCGTGCTCACGCTCAACTATCCGGAGCGGCTGAACCCGGTAGGCGGTGAGCTGACCGAGCGGCTGGTGCGGATCTGGCCAGAGATAGACGCGGATCCAAGTGTCCGTGTCGTCGTGCTGACCGGGGCCGGCCGGGGTTTTTGCTCCGGAGCCGATATGGGTCACCGGCCCGGTTCCGAGGGGCAGGCCAGCGAGGACCCCGCGCTGCCTCGCTTTACGGCGCGGCAGAACCAGGTGTTCAAGCCGGTCATCACCGCAGTGAACGGTGTCTGCGCCGGGGCCGGGCTGCATTTCGTCGCTGACGCCGACATCGTCATCTGCAACGAGGCGGCCACCTTCCTCGACACCCACGTCAACGTCGGCCAGGTGACCGCGCTGGAGCCGATCGGGCTGTCCCGGCGGATCCCGTTCGGGCTCGTCACGCGCATGGTGTGCATGGGCCGGCACGAACGCATTACCGCGCAGCGCGCCTTCGATATCGGCCTGGTGAGCGAGGTGGTGCCAGCCGGACAGCTCATGGACCGGGCCCTGGAGATGGCCCGGCAGGTGGCCACCGCCTCGCCGGCCACGCTCCAGATCTCGCTGCGGGCGATCTGGGAGGGCCTGGACATGGGACTGACGGATGCCTACCACAACGGGTGGGGCCCCCTGACGGCGCACTGGGACCATCCTGACGCTGCCGAAGGCCCGAAGGCATTCTTGGAGAAGCGGGAACCCCACTGGGTGGACTGACGCCCGGCAGGATGACAGCGCAGGATGACAGGGCAGCGTGCGCCCGCGCGTCAGCTCGATGGTGCCTGGAGGAAGGCGATGAAGGCCGGGAAGGCGGCCGGGTCCTGGAACAGGAACCCGTGGCCGCCTTCGTAGCCGTGCAGCTCGGCGCCGCGGATGCGCGATGCGATGCTGGTGCTGTTGCGGACTGGGGCAATCCCGTCGTACTGGCCGTAGCCAACCAGGGCCGGGCAGGTGATCGCGCCGAGCCGGTCCCACACGTCATGGCCTTCGCGCGCCTGGAGCTGGGCCGCGTACGCGGCCGCGGCGGCCGGATCCTGCTGATCTGGCCCGGCGGCGGTCAGCCGTTCGGCGATGGCCCGATCGGCGGGGTGGGCCGCCAGCCACCGCTCGTCCCAGCGGCTGTCCGCCAGCTTCAGCTCCGCTGCCACCCGTTGCTCCCGCGGGAGTTCCAGCAGCTCTTGCAGCGGATAGGAGGATCCGCCGGCGCCACCGGCGGACGTGCACGCCAAAGCCAGGCGCTCCACCCGGCCCGGGTTGGTGACGGCGAACTCCTGCGCCACCATGCCGCCGAAGCTCGCCCCGATGACCCGGCAGGACTCCCACCCGGCGATCTGCACAAGGCCAGCGGCATCGGCCGCGACGTCGGCCATGGTGTACGGGCGCGCCGCCGGGGCGCTGCCGCCAAAGCCGCGGTAGTCCCACGCCAGCAAGTCGAAGCTGGCCGTGAGGGGATCAAGCAGCGGCCGGATGTCGGCCAAGGTCAGCCCCGACCCGTTGCAGAACAGCAACCGGGGACCACTGCCCCGTTGCTCCCAATGCAGCTCAGCCCCATTCACCTGGGTCACCGGCAACGCGCTTACCTCCCGATAGGGCCACCTGCATCCCGTTCCCCGACGCTACCCCCGGCTGGGCATCCCGTGGTCAGCCAGGTACCGTCCGCCGCCCGGGAGACGCCGCCAGGGGTGTGTTTCGCAGCGTAATGCGGCTAAATTCAGGTTCAAGTGGCGCCCGGGCCCCCCGCCCGGAGAGTGAACGGAGCCGCCAATGACGACGGGAACGGTCGAAGGCGAATTCATCGCCACCATGGACGACCCAGATGACCCGGAGATGTTCGAGCGCAACCGGATCCACACGAATGCCGGAGCGCAGGAGTACGGGTTCCAGGGCGCCTTCGTCGGGGGCGTGACGCTCTACGCCTGGTGCGTCCCGACCGTCATCGAAGCCCTCGGCGAGGAATGGCTCGACCACGGCTGGGTCAATATCCGGTTCCGGCGGCCCACCTACCCCGGCGCGCGCATCCGGGTACGCGTGCGGCCCAAGGAGGATTCGCCGGCTTACGTCCTGGAGGCGTGCCAAGACGACGGCCAGGCGAGCATCGTCGGCGAGGTGGGGCTCGGGACCGCGCCCTGGCTAGGCGACCTGCGCGAGACGCCGTTCTCGGCCCCCGATCTCGATGGCCTCGATCTTGGTGGCCCCGATCTCGATGACGGTGACCGGCCGTTCCTGACGCTGGAGAACGCGCCCATCAGCCAGCCGCTGCGTACCTACGGGTACGGCCAGCACACCCCCGCTCCACCGGCGGTGGGCCAGAAGCTGGCCGAGGTCATCGAGCTGGCCACGCCCACCGGCGCCGTCGTGCACCCGGCCACCCTGGCCCGGGAGATGATCGCACTGCTCACGAACTCCTACGACTACGGCCATCCGTCCATCCACCTGACCAGCCATGTGCAGAACTTCGCGCGGATCCCGGCCGGCACCGACGTCGTGCTGTGCGGGACGTTCGTGGACGCGTTCGAGCGCAACGGTCACCACAACGCGGTCATTGACGCCGACCTCTACTCCCTCGACGGGCAGCGGCTGGCCCGGCAGCGACACGCCAACATCTTCAAGGTCCGCCGCGCCCGCGAAACGGACTGAGCCGCGCCCCGCCTCTCGGGGAACACGAAGCAGGGAGGCTCGATGGGACCGAAATGGAACGCCAGCCTCACCAGCCTGCGGCCGCTGGCCGGGGTGCGGGTGCTGTCCATGGAGCAGGCGGCGGCGCTCCCCTTCGCCACCCGCCACCTGGCTGACCTGGGCGCGGACGTCATCCGGGTGCAGTCCCACCAGCGGCCCGCACCGGACTCTTACGACATAGAGCTCACCCGGAACAAGCGCCAGCTCGCCATCGACCTGGCCGCCCCCGGCGGGCCGGAGGTGTTCCGGCGGGTGGCCACCGCCTGCGACGTGGTCTGCCACAACTTCACCCCGCAGGTCGTGCGCAAGTTCGGCATCGACTACGAGTCGCTGCGAACGCTGCGGCCCGACCTCATCTACCTGGAGATCACCGGGTTCGGCACGGACGGCCCGTGGCGGGCGAGGCCGCTTTTCGGGCCGGGGGCAGAGGCGGTGGCCGGCCATAACCTGCTGATCGGCGACCCCGGGCAGTGGCCAGGCCGGCCGCCGACGATCACGTTCGCCGACAACAACTGCGGCCTGTACGCCGTGCTGGCCGTGACCGACGCCCTGGCTCGAAGAGACCGGCTGGGCACCGGCTCGCACCTGGACATCTCCCTGTACGAAACGGCCGTCTCCCAGCTCGGGACCGTGCTGGCCGAGCGCGGCCTGGGCGCCGCGCCCGAGCGGAACCTGAACGGCGACGCGGCGTTCGCGGTCCAGGGAACCTACATGAGCGGCGAGCCAGGCCGCTATGTCGCGGTGTCCGTTCCGCACGGCGCCCAGCCCCAGGCCGCTGCCGCCCTGGGCGCCGCGACCCCAGACGAGGGCACAGACGAGGCCGATCTGGCCGCCGCCCTCGCGGCCCGGCCCGCCGCGGCCGCGGTGGCGGCCCTGCAGGCCGCCGGGATCCCCGCCGCGGTGGTCGCCGACGCCGCCGCCCTCACCACGGATGAGCACCTGTGGGCGCGCGGCTACTTCGGCCTGCTCGAGCGGCACGACCACGGCCTGGACGGGGAGTACGCGTACGCCGGCCCGCCGTTCGGCGGCGGCGCCGACGCCGGCATCCGCAACGCACACCCCGTCGGGGCCGACACCCGCGAGATCCTGGCTTCGGTGGCCGGGTACCCGCCGGCGGAGATCGATCGGCTCTTCGCGGCCGGTGCGGTCGGGACGGGCGCCCCGCCGGGGCCGTCCGGTCCCCGGGCGGACCCGGCCACCCGGATCGAGCGGGGCGAGCTGAGCCGGGTCGACCCCGAGTTCCGTCACCGCCTCGCGGCCGCACGGGGCCGCCGGTGACCGCCCGGCGCCTGCGGGCGCTGGATATATCGTGCGGCGTGGGTGCGGCGTATGCGGCCAAGCTGCTGGCCGAGCTGGACTGGGACGTGGTGAAGTACGAGCCGCCCGGCGGAGACCCCCTGCGGGCCCGGGTGAGCCGCTGGGGCGGCGGCGCGGGCGGCGCGTTCGCCTTCGTCAACCAGGGCAAGCGGGGCGTCAGCGGGGCCCCGGCCAGCCTGCTCCCCGAACTGGCGGCAGCCGCGGACGTGGTGATCGGTGATTTCAGCCCGCCGGGCCTGACCCAGGCCGGCCTGGACCCGGGGACGGCCGACGCGCTGGTCCCGGGCCTGGCGGTGGTCTCGGTCTCGCCGTTCGGCCGCACTATGCCGAAGGCGTCCCGGGCGGCCAGCGACCTGGTCGTGCAGGCCGCCAGCGGGCTGCTCTACATGACCGGCGAGTGGGACCAGCCGCCGCTGCAGTTGGCGCCCGACCAGGCCGCCCTGCTCGGCGGGGTGACCGGCGCCAGCGCCGCGACCCTGGCCGCCAGCCTCGGCCGCCGCACCGGGACCGTGCAGTACGCCGATATCGCCATGGTCGAAACGCTGGCCTCGTTCGCCTACAGCGCGGTCAGCCAGTACGTGCACCACGGCGAGGTGACGGCGCGGGAGCAGCGGATCAAGGCTGGCCTGCGCATGGTCCCGGCCCGGGACCGGTTCGTGTACTGCGCGCCGGGCGCGGTCGCCGCCATGCGGATGGACGGGATCGCCGAGCTGCTGAGCGAGCCGCGGCTGGCGGCGGAGCGCTTCCAGACGGCCGAGGGCCGCATGCAGAACTGGGACGAGTTTGTCGCCCTGTTCGTGCCGCCGTTCCGGACCCGCACCGCGCAGGAATGGTTCGAGCGAGCCGAGGCCATGCACATGACGTTTGCGCTGGTCCAAACCATCGACGACCTGTTCGTCTGCCCGCAGCTCGGCGCGCGCGGGCTGCTGCGGGAGGTGGCCGGACGGGACGGGGTCACACTGCGGCTGCCGGGACGGCCGTTCCGTATCGACGGCACGCCGTCGCTGGAGCTGCGGCCCGCACCCGCGGAGCCGGGGTGCGACACGGCGGAGGTGGTGGCCGACTGGATCGGCGGGGCACCGCAGGTGGCCACCCAGGCCGACGTGGGCCGCAGGTTAGAGGGCTGGGCTAGTTCCTCCGTCGAGATTGATGGCCGAGCCGGTCACGTAGGAGGAGCGGTCAGAGAGGAGATAAGCAGCCAGATCGGCGAACTCTTCCGCCCGGCCCACTCGGCCCAGCGGGATCTTGGTGTTCTGGGCCATCTGGCGGTACAGCTCGTCTTCGGGCTGACCTGCTGCTTCGGCGCGCCGCCGCCCCTGGCCACTGGCCACCAGGCCGATGAGCACGGCGTTGACCCGGATGCCGTCGCCGCCGAGGTCCTTGGACGCAGCCTTGGTAATGGCCAGGCCCGCCGCACGGGAGGCAGTCGTCGGCAACGACGCAGCGCCAGCGGCCTTGGCGCCGACGTTGAGCACGTTGACGATGGCTCCGCCGCCGGCCGCGGCCAGGTGCGGCACGGCCAGGCGGATGCCGCGAGCCGCGGCCAGAACCTTGAGGTTGAGGTCGGCGATCCAGTCGTCGTCGGAGACCTGATCGATCCGTCCCGCGGCGCTGGTGCCCGCGTTGTTCACCAGGCCGTCGAGGCGGCCCCACCGGGCGACGGCCGCAGCGACGAACCGGTCAAGGTCAGCCAGGCGGGTGACGTCGGCCTGCACCGCAAGCGCATCACCCCCGGCGTCCCGCAGCCGCTGCTCGGTGGCGGCCAGCCGCTGGCGGTCCCGCCCGCAGACCGCGACCCGGGCCCCTTCCTCGACGAGGCGCTCCGCCAGCGCCGCGCCCAGCCCGTCGGTCCCGCCGGTGATGAGCACGACCTTGCCCGTCAGGTGCAAATCCATTGGGCTATTCTCGCCCAGCCCCATCAACAGCGGCGCTGCGGGAGGCGGCTCCGAACCATGTCGGCAGGTGGCGGACCAGGTCGCTGCCGTCATCGCCGATCCATGCGACGTGGCCGTCCGGTCGGAGCAGGACCGCGGGCGGGTCCAGTTCCTCGCTGACGTCCGCGACGTAGTCGATCCGGTCCGTCCATCCGGTCACGGAGAGTTCGCCGGTCTGGTCCAGCAGGAGCCCGCGGCCGTCGCGAGTGAGCTCGTAGAGGCGGCCCCGCGACAGGGGGATGTCGCGCAGCCGCCGGCCGAGCAGCTCGGGTCCTTCGCCGAAGTCGTAGCGGACCCCGATCGCGGTGATCTTCTCGGCCAGGAAACGGCTGACGTCCTCGAAGTCCATCAGCTCGGTCAGCAGCCGGCGCACGGCCCGCGGGCCGGGCTCGGGGGAGACCAGCTCGCTCTGGGCGCGGGTGGTGGTCAGCACGTCGTCGGCGACCGGGCGACGCTCGGCGCCATAGCTGTCCAGCAGCCCGTCCGGTGCCCACCCGTTGACCTCGGCGGCGAGCTTCCAGCCGAGGTTGAAGGCGTCCTGGAGGCCGAGGTTCAAACCCTGCCCGCCCAGCGGCGGGTGGACGTGCGCGGCGTCGCCGGCGAGGAGAATCCGGCCCACTCGATATCGTTCGGCGAGCCGGGTGGCGTCGCTGAAACGGGACAGCCAGCGCGGTGAGTGGACACCGAAGTCGGTGCCCGCGTACGCGCGCAGCTGCGTCCGGAACTCCGCTAGGGTCGGCGGGACCGAGCGATCCTCGGCCACGGTCGCCGCGGGCACGACGGCGCGGTGCAGGCCGTTTCCGGCCGGGCCGATGCCGAACCCCTTGTGGGTCTTGCGCACCTCGTCCGCCACCTCGGCCAGCTCATCCGGCGGCGTGGTCACCTCCACCTCGCCGAGGATCCACTCGGTCTGGGCGGGCTCGCCGGGGAAGCCGATACCGAGCAGTCTGCGCACCAGGCTGCGCCCGCCGTCGCAGCCGACCAGCCAGCGCGAGCGCAGCCGGGTGCCGTCGGCGAGCTCGACGCTCACCCCGTCCTCGTCCTGCTCGACACCCGTCACCTCGCAGCCGCGGCGGATCTGTGCGCCGAGCTCGCTGGCGTGCTCGGCCAGCAGGCGATCGGTGACGGGCTGGGGGATACCGAGGATGTAGCCGTGTGCGGTGTCCAGGTTCGCCGGGCGGGGGTTTGTCGATCCCGGCGAAGCGGCCGACGCCGCCGGGATACTGCCGCCCGTGGGCGAGGAACCGGTCCAGCAGGCCGCGCTGGTCCATGATCTCGATGCTGCGCGGGTGCAGGCCGAGCGAGCGGACCGCCTGGCTCGGCTCCGCGTCCTTCTCCAGTACGAGCACGTCCACGTCGTGCAGTCGCAACTCGCTGGCCAGCATCATCCCCGTCGGCCCGCCGCCGCTGATGATCACGTCGAACAAGTGAAACCCCATCCCGGAACTCACCTGGAGGCGGCCGCCACAAAGACCCCAGCTTAGCGGTCTCAATCCGGTGACAGTTATCCTGGCTGTGGGCTAGTACCGCCCAGATAAGCAGAGCGCGACGGCTGGAGGGCGTCGTGACCGAGCCCGCGCGTCCAGACCCTGCGCGCACCCCGTCCGGGTATGACGATGTACGCCCCGGCACGGCTCCTTCGGTTGCCTGCGGCCCGGGGTGGGCCGTGGTTTCGGCCGGCCTGTCGCCCGCGTTGGCGACCGGGGGCTGGCTGATCGCCGGGACGCTCCAGCCGGCTTCCTACAGCCCGATCCGGATGACGGTCAGCGTGATGTCTGGCTACGCCGGAACCGACCGGTGGGTCATGACGGCAGCCCTGTTCCTGGTCGGCGGGTGTCAGCTCGTGACGGCCGCGGGCCTAAGCGGCGTCCGGGTCCCGGCCCGCATTCTGCTCGCCGTCTCGGGCCTGTGCAGCATCGGCATCGCCGCATCTCCCGAGCCCGCTCGTGGCTCGAATCCGCAGCATCTCGCCTGGACTTCGCTCGGCGCGGCCGCCCTCGCGCTCTGGCCCAGCTTTGTCGCCCGGCGTGCGCCGCCGCGGCCGCTGATCCTGAGCAGCTACGGCAGTGCCGTCGTGACCGCCGTGTTCATGGCCTTGCTTGGCTGGCTCGTCATCGAAACCCAGGTCGGCGTTGACCTGGGCCTGGCCGAGCGCGTGTTCCTGTCGACCGAGACCTGCTGGCCGTTCATCGTCGCCATCGCCCTGTGGCAACCCATGGGCTGGCCGGTCCGGCCCGGCCTATCCCGGCATCGGAACTCGACGCGGCTGGTGCCGCCATTATGTTGCGCTGGGCTGACCGGCCGCCGCGGGCTGGGCGTGAATTAGGGCCGGCGCGTGCTGCCAGGTGAGGCACGCGATCGCGCCGAGAGGGATGGAGGGCAGGTAGGTGACGGCCCGGTACAACAGCACGGCGGCCAGCACCTGGGCACTATCCCGGTGGCCGGCGCCGGCGGCCAGGATGCTGACCAGTCCGAGTTCGGTGATGCCCAGACCCCCGGGGGTAATGGGCAGCACTGTCAGCAGCCGGACGAACGCGAAGGCGGCCAGGGAGGTCTGCCAGGGCACCTGGCCCTGGGACAGGCCGATGCCGCGCAGGCAGGCCAGCAGGACGAGCCACAAGGTGAGGTTGCTCGCTGCGGTGGCGCCGGTAATCCGCCAGCCGCGGGCGGCGATCAAGGCGCCGGCCTGGCCGCGGAAGCGGAGCAGTGATCCGGAGACGTCGAAGGACGCCGGCCGGCGTGCCACCCGGCAGGCGAGGGCGAGCACGGGCTGCAGCACGCGGCCCGCGCCGAGCGCGAACGACTCGCTGCGCATGAGCAGGCCGAGCCCGGCGGCCAGGGCGATGAGCAAGGCCAGGCCCACCGCCGCGGTGGTGATCAGGCCGGCCCCGGCCGGCTGACCGTCACCAGGACCACCAAGGCCAGGACCGGCAGGCCCAGGCGGGCGAAGACGTTCCAGATTCCCGACACCAGGGTGTAGAGCACGTACTCAGCGGGGCCAATGCCCCAGCTCGAGAGCATCGCCCAGCTGACCCCCATGGCCAGGGCCCCGCCGGCCGGCAGGGTGTTCGCCACGGCGTTGGAGCCGAGGTTGACCACGGCCGCTTCGCGCAGCCGTATCGAGGGCAGGACCGAGCAGATCATGATCCAGGTCGAGACCATGGCGGCCGCGGCCGCGGCCGCGATGAGCAGCGCCTGCCACCCCGTCATCGCGTGCAGGCTGGCCCACACGCTGCGGTAGGACGCGAAATGCGGGAGCGCGAAGGCGAAGATGGCCGCGGCGAGGCCGATCGAACCCGCGGTGCGGAGGATCTTCCGGCCGGGTCGGGACCGGGGCCGATCCGCGCCGGTGACAGCGGCGGCCGGCTGTTCGGTGATGGCGGTCATCGGATCTCGCCGGGCCGGGGCGAGCACAGCCACCCCGCTGGAGTCGATGAACTCCAGGGCCGCCAAGCCCTCGACGATATCCGGCCCGCGGGCCGCGGCCCCCCGCGGCACCTGCCGGGTCAAGCGTCCAGCAACTCGACGGCGGCCGGGCCGCCGCAGTCGCGGTTACTTCGATTCACGCCGGACATAAGAGCGCCCTCCTGCTGAAGCAGCAAGGCAGGGTCTCGACCCAGCGGCTAGTTCACGAACGTCTGGTACCTGACACTACGCCGAATACTCGCCCGTGTCCCGTCCCGGCGGCGCCGCGGACCCGGCCAGCCAGGCCGCTAGGGTTTAGCGCATGGGGGGCCGGGGTGCTGGGAGGGGGACACCGTGAGCGTGAGCCAGCCCGCTTCGGCCCGGGCGGCCCTCGCGGTCGGGGCGCTGGGAGTGGTCTTCGGGGATATCGGGACCAGTCCGCTGTACACCGAACAGACCGTCTTCAATCCGGGCGATCCGCATCCGGTCAAGGTGTCCGTGGAGAACATCTTCGGGGTCGTCTCGCTGATCTTCTGGTCGGTGACCATCATCGTCACCGTCACGTACGTGCTGCTGGTGATGCGCGCCGACAACGACGGCGAGGGCGGGATCATGGCGCTGATCACCTTGATCCGCAGGCGCGGCGTCCCCGGCGGCCGCCGGACGAAGGCGGCGCTGGCCGTGCTCGGGATCTTCGGCGCCGCGCTGTTCTTCGGCGACAGCATGATCACCCCGGCCATCTCGGTGCTGTCCGCGATAGAAGGCGTCAACGTCGCAGCACCATCGCTGTCCGACCTGGTCGTGCCGATCACGGCGGCGATCATCGTGGTCTTGTTTCTGGTCCAGCGTCTGGGCACGGGCGCGGTGGGGCGCTTGTTCGGGCCGGTCATGGCCGTCTGGTTCGCCGTGATCGGCCTGGTCGGGGTGCGGGGCATCGCCGCCGATCCGGCGATCCTGAAGGCGCTGTCACCGACCTACGCCGTCGGCTTCCTGGCCGGGCATTTCGGGACTGCGTTCTTCTCGCTGGCCGCCGTCGTCCTGGCCGTCACCGGAGCCGAGGCGCTGTACGCCGATATGGGGCACTTCGGCCGCGCGCCGATCACCCGGGTCTGGCTGGCCCTGGTCTTCCCGGCCTGCATCCTCAGCTACCTGGGCCAGGGCGCTCTGATCCTAGGCGACCCGAGCACTGTCACCAACCCGTTCTTCCTGCTCGCCCCCGGGTGGGCGCGGCTCCCGATGGTCTTCCTGGCCGCCGCCGCGACCGTCATCGCCTCGCAGGCCGTCATCACGGGCGCATTCTCGTTGGCGAGCCAGGCCGCCCGGATCGGCTACCTCCCGCGGCTGCGCGTCCTGTATACCTCGGCGGAGACGATGGGCCAGTTCTACGTGCCGTGGATCAACTGGCTGCTCCTGGTCGCCGTCCTCACGCTCGTCTTCACGTTCAGGACCGCGAACGCGCTGGCCTACGCGTTCGGCATGGCGGTGACCGGCACGATCACCATCACCACCCTGCTGTTCTTCTACATCGCCCGGTACCAGTGGCACCGGCCATGGTGGATCGTCGCGCCCGGCGCCGCCTTCCTCCTCACCGTGGACCTGCTCTTCTTCGCCGCCAACCTGACCAAGCTGGTGAGCGGAGCGTGGCTTCCCCTGCTGATCGCCATCGTCGCGTTCACCGTCATGACCACCTGGCAACGGGGCCGGGAACTGGTCACCCGTCAGCGGCAACGCGATGAAGGGCAACTCTCGGCGTTCGTTGACTACCTCCATGCCATGAAGCCCCCGCTGGCCCGCGTGCCCGGCACGTCGGTCTTCCTCAACCGCGGCAAGGACACCGCCCCGCTGGCGATGCGGGCGAACGTCGAGCACAACGAGGTCCTCCACGAGCACGTCCTCATCCTGGCCATCGAGACGATGCCGGTGCCGCACGTCCCGGCCGCTGAGCGGATCGCCGTGGACGACCTGGGCTACCGGGACGACGGGATCATCTACGTCACCGGCCGGTTCGGCTACATGGACCAGCAGAACGTGCCCGGCTTGCTGCCGCTGATCGCCGCGGCTGACATCGAGGCTCCTCTTGATGACGAGAGGCTGTCCTACTTCCTGTCGCACATCGAGCTGGCCCTCGGCACCACACCGGGCATGAGCCGCTGGCGTAAGCACCTGTTCCTCGCCACCTCGCGGATCACCGCCGACGCCGCCGAATACTTCCAGCTCCCCCGCGACCGCACCCTCATCATGGGCTCACGCATCGAGCTGTAGACGCCGTCAGATAGGGCCCGAGGAGGAGCACGGCCAGGACGGCAGGCTCGGTGCGCCGGTCCGTTCAGCGGTGGGCCGGGCCCGTTCGGTCCTATCCGGGCCGTCGCCTGGCTGCTAGCGTCAGCATCAATTCCGGGTGGCACCGGAGCTGGCCAGCGCTGAGGGTCAGCGGCGAGGAGGACGGCCGTGGCGGACATTCATGGGGTGTGTGACAAGCGGTTCGAGGCGGTGCGCGACGCACTGGCCCAGAACGTGGATTCGGGTGCGGAACTGGGCGCGTCGCTCGTGCTCGACATCGACGGGGAGGCCGTGGTCGATGTGTGGGGCGGCTTCCGCGACCAGGCCCGGACGATCCCGTGGGACGAGCACACCATCACCAACGTCTGGTCCTCGACCAAGACCGTGACCAGCCTGGCCGCACTGATGCTGGCCGACCGGGGGCAGCTGGACGTGGACGCGCCGGTGGCGCGGTACTGGCCCGAGTTCGGCGCCAGCGGCAAGCAGGACGTGCTGGTCCGGCACGTCCTGTCGCACGCGTCCGGGGTCTCCGGTCTTGACCAGCCCGCCGTGGTGGAGGACCTGTACGACTGGGAGAAGTCCACCGCCCGGATGGCGGCCCAGGCCCCCTGGTGGGAGCCGGGCACGGCCTCGGGCTACCACGCCCTCAACTACGGGCACCTGGTGGGCGAGATCGTCCGGCGGATCAGCGGCAAGCCGCTCAAGCAGTTCGTGGCCGAGGAGATCGCCGGGCCGCTGGGCGCCGACTTCCAGATCGGCGCGGCCGACAGCGACTGGGGCCGGATCGCCCCGGTGGTCCCCCCGCCGCCGGTCCCGGTCGACCTCGGGGCCCTCGACATGGACAGCCCGGCGGTCAAGACGTTCACCGGGCCCGCCCCGGACGCCGAAAACGCCAACACGCCCGGCTGGCGGCGGGCCGACATCGGCGCCGCCAACGGGCACGGCAACGCACGGTCGGTCGCGAAGATCATGTCCGCCGTCGCCCGCGGCGGCGAGGCCGGCGGGGTCCGGCTGCTCGGCCCGGACACTATCGAGCTGATCTTCCGTGAGCAGCTCAACGGCGTCGACCTGGTGCTGGGCCGCCCGCTGCGCCTCGGCATCGGCTACGGGCTGCACCGGGCCGACCTGCTGCCCTACGTCCCGGCCGGGAAGATCTGCTTCTGGGGCGGCTGGGGCGGCTCCATCGTCCTCATGGACCTCGGCCGCCGGATGACGATCTCCTACATGATGAACAAGATGGGGCCGGGCGCCATGGGCTCCGACCGGACCGCGGAGTACGTGACCGCGATCTACCAGGCGGTCAGCTCGTAGCACGGTTCGGACGACCAGGTCCAGTGGGAGGAACAGTGGAAGCACGCCAGCTCGGCGCGGACGGCCCGCAATTGTCGGTGATCGGTCTGGGCTGCAACAACTTCGGCATGAAGCTGGACCTTGCGGCCGCCGCCGCGGTGATCAACGCGGCCATCGACGCCGGGATCACCCACCTGGATACGGCCGAAGGCTACGGCCAGGGCAAATCAGAGGAGTTCATCGGGGCCACCCTCGGGTCGCGCCGGGACCAGGTGGTGATCGCGACCAAGTTCACGCGCCGCCCCAAGGACGAGCCGTACACACCCGGGGTGCTCGCCAAGCGCATCGCCGAAGGGTGCGAGGGCAGCCTGCGCCGCCTGCGGACCGACCGGATCGACCTGTACTACCAGCACTACCCGGACGCCGACGCGCCCGTAGACGAAGCCCTGGAGGCGCTCGATGCGCTGGTGCGGCAGGGCAAGGTGCTGCACATAGCGTCATCGAACGTGACCGCCACGCAGATCCAGACCGCCGCGGACGTCGCCGCCGCAGCGTCGCTCACCCGGTTCTGCGGCACCCAGATCCACTGGAACCTGCTGACCCGCGGCGTAGAGCGCGACGTGGTGCCCGCGGCCCGCAAGAACAGCGTGGGTATCGTGCCGTTCTTCCCGCTGGCCAGCGGCATGCTCACCGGCAAGTATCGGCGCGGGGAGTCCTACCCGGCGGGGTCGCGGTTCGACACGCTGTCGTTCTTCGCGGCCAACCTCGCCACCGAGGAGAACTTTGCCCGGGTCGAGGCGCTCACCGCCTTCGCGGAGCAACGCGGGCACACGGTCGGCGAACTGGCGGCCGCCTGGCTGGCCGCGCAGGAAGGCGTGGCGTCGGTGATCGCCGGCGCAACCACCCCGGAACAGGTACGGGCGAACGCCGCCGCCGCAGCCTGGATCCTGACCAGCGACGATCTCGCCGCCATTCCGTAATGCCCGGGGACGGACTGCTGCGGGGCAGAGCCGTCCTGACTTGCGCGATGGCCGTGACCGTCGGCGTCGCCCTGATGACCTCGGCAGCCGGGTGCGACTCAGCGCCGCCGCCACGGCCGCCGGCGGCTCGTCCGGCCGCGGCTCATCCGGCCGCGGCTCATCCGGCCGCCGCCAGGTCCGCGGGCAGCACGCCCCGGCCCAGCGCGAGCCGCGGGCCGGCCGCGGCCGGCTGCCCGCCCGCGCCCTACGGGATGCACCTTTATGCCCCGGGCAGCTCGAAGACCGTAGCGCTCACCTTCGACGACGGGCCGGGCCGGAGCACGGCGGCCATCCTCGCCATTCTCGCGCGGTACCGGGTACCGGCTACGTTCTTCAACATCGGCGCGGCCATGGCGACCCGGCCGGCGCTGGTGCGGGAGGAGGTCACGGACGGCTACGCGCTGGGTAACCACACCTGGAATCACCTGTCCCTGGTCACGCTGACCGCCGCGCGGCAAGCAGCCGAATTGTCCCAGGCCAGTGCGGAGCAGCAGGCCATCGCCGGTACCGTGCCGTGCGCTTTCCGGCCGCCTTACGGTGATTACGACGCCACGACGCTCGCGCTGGCGCAGCAGCGCCGGATGACCGCGTGGCTGTGGTCGACCGACACCCTGGACTGGATGGCGGACGGCTCGGGTGCCGCCTCCTGGGTGCACCGCATCGTCCAGCTGGCCGAGCAGGGCGGCGCCTTGCCGCACCCGATCCTGCTCATGCACGACCAGCGGAAAGGCAACCCGGCGACCGTCGCGGCGCTGCCGACGATCATCCAGTTCTTCCGCTCCCGCGGCTACCGCTTCGTCGCTCTGTAACCCGGCCAGAAGACGGCCTTAGCAGCAGAGGTGCCGACTGATCCGCCGCGGGGCCCGGCGACGTACCCGGGGAGAAGGGCGCGTCACGCCGCCTGAGCCACTGGGAGGGATCATGCCTGGACCGCAACAAGCCTTGTCCGCCGCCCATGACAGCTGGAACGCTGGCGACCTGGAGGGGTACCTGCGCTTGTACGACGAGGAGATCCGCCTGCACGGCTATTCCCCGGAGCCGATGAGCAAGGCGCAGGTGCGGGGTTTCTACGAGGGCATCTTCAGCGCCTTCGACACTCCGAAACTCTCCTTCGAGGAGGTCTTGTGGAACGGTGACACGTGCGCCATCCGGTTCACGATGACAGGCCGCCACGTTCAGGAGTTCATGGGCGTACCCGCCACCGGCACGGCGATCACGCTGCCCGGCCTCACCATCCTGCATTTCCGCGGCGACCGGGTGATCGAGCGGTTCTCCCAGGCCGACATGCTGGGGCTGCTGGTCCAGCTGGGAGCGGTGCCCGCACCCGCGTGAACCCGGGACGCGCCCGGAGTCAGCCGGTTGTCGCCCAGGCGCTGTAGAGCACGGGCAAGGCGCATACTGCTTGGTACTTTTGCTGTTCGGCGGCCAGCCGCTGCTCAAACGTCTCCATGCCGATCTCCTCGGCCGTGGCCACCCCGGTGCTCACGATCAGCTCCGCGAAGCCGTGCATGGCCTCCGTGGACCAGGCGATGCCGACCGGATCGTCGGGTCCGAAGTGCGGCTGGATCCCGATCATCCCCAGCGGGCGCAGCCCCGCCTCTTGGACGATGGCCCATAGCTGGGGGCCAGGCCCGGCGATCCCGGCCCGGGCGGCGGCTTCGAGCATCCAGGACCTGACCTGGGTCGTAGTTGGGGTCTCGGGCAGCCACCGGATGGAGAAATCTGTTTCTATCGGCACGACCAGGCCACCCGGACGCAGCACGGTAGCCTGCCGCCGCAGAACCGCGGCCGGGTCCGGAACCCACAACAGGACGACCCGCTCGACGATCGCATCGAAGGGCCCGCCGGGCGCCGGGTCGTGGATGTCGCCCTCGATGAACTGCACCTGCGTCAGGCCACGCTGTCCGGCCCGCAGTCGAGCCCGGGCCAGCGCATCCGGCGAGCGGTCGACGCCGACCACGGAGCCACCAGGACCCACCAGATCGGCGGCCACAAACGCCGCATCCCCGGCCCCACAGCCCAGATCCAGGACCCGCATACCGGGCCGAATCCCCGCCTCGGCGAAGATCATGCGCGTCGCCGGGGCCAGCGCTCGGCCCTGGATCTCCAGGCGGGCTACTTCGTCTTCGCCGATACCGCTGCCGAATTGGTAGCCGGAGTCGCTGTCACCCATCGCGTTGCCTCCCCTCGACAGGCCCGCCATCATTATCCCGCGCCTGGCCCCCAGCCGGGCAAGACCCAGGTATCCAGCAGCGCAAAGCCAAGCCCCTTCAGCAGCCCGGGCTCCGTCACCAGGTGCAAGTCATCAAGAACCAGTCTCACCGGAGAGTCCTGAGCCGCGAGCGCCACCGCGAACCGCACGCGGCCCGAGATCGGGGCGGCGCCCAGGCGCGCGGCCGGGCGGGAGGACGGGCTTCTTGCAGGTTCTCCTCGCGGGCAGCTTTCGCGGCAACCCGCTCGCGGCACGGGTAGACCGTAGGATCCGAAATCTGGAATCCGGAATCCGGGCATCGCGCATTGAGCATTAGCATTCGAGGAGCCCGCGATGCGAACAGGTATGAGCAAAACACCCGGCATCCCACCACACCTGGGCCCTGACCAGCTCTGGCCAGCTGGCATCGGCTGCCGGTCACCTCCACCTCAATTAATTGCCGGGAAGCAATTGCCTGGAGGCAATTGCTCTCAGGCAATTGCTGGGGCGCAATTAATTCGGTGCGGGGCAACCCGGAAGATGTGGCCATGAAGGGTTGACATTTTATCCGTAGCAGCCAACAATTCCATTTACATAGCTGTAACTCGGCGATCTGGCCTCTACCAGGGGTCATGTGCCTGGGATTTCATGACGGTTCCCCCGTCATCCGCCGCGGCAAGGGCAACGACGCCGGCACCGCCCCTACGTGTTGGCGCGCGCCGAACGGCGCATGCTCCCGTTAATAACCAGCATCGCCGGCCGCGACCCGGGCACCCTCGGCAGCAGCGGCAAGTCCAGGTTGTCGTCCGCGACACCGGCAAAGGCGCTGCCCCTCCCCCGATTTACCTCGCCATCTCCCTGAGACCGGATGGCAAGTGAGGAGAACAGTAATGGCACAAGATACTTCGGGAGCCGCCGCCGCCGGCGGCACTCTGGTCATTCCCGGCGAGATGGCGGCCCGGGTCGACCGGCTGCCGATGAGCTTCATGGCCTGGGAGATCTGCCTGATCGTGCAGATCGGCTGGGCGACCTCGGCCTCGACGGACGGGATCGCCGCCCGGCTCTACCCGTTCATCTGGCTGCCGGCCAAGGCCGTCACCCACTCCCAGTACGACGTCCTGTACGCCTTCCAGGCCGGCATCAGCATCGTGATCGGCGGCTACGCCCTCGGCTGGCTGGCCGACAAGATCGGCCGCCGCAAGGCGCTGATCCTGTCCTCGCTGCTGGCCGGGCTGTTCATCTGGCCGTTCGGCTACGTCACGAACTACCCGGCGCTGATCGTCTTGTCGATCTTCGACACGCTCGGGTTCGCCGGCTACCTGGCCATCAACGTCGTGTACATGAGCGAGATCATGGGCCCGACGTGGCGGCGCAAGGTCATGCTGCCCAGCCAGACCCTGTGCATCTTCCTGCTCTTCGTCGTCCTGACCGGCATCATCCCGCACTACATGTTCCCCGGCTCCTACCGGGCCTACCTGTGGCTGCTGGCCGGACTGAACATCCTGGTCGCGATCGCCCTGTACTTCCGGATGTCGGAATCGCCGCGCTGGCTGGAGGCCCGCGAGCGCCGCGACGAGGCCCGCAAGGTCATGGAAAAGATGGAGGCGCGGGTCAGTAAGGGCGGCCGCGTCGCTCTGCCCGAGCCGAACCTGCGGCCCTACGAGGTGGTGGCTGAGGAGAAGACCAGCTGGCTGGCGCCGTTCGGCAAGAAGTATCTGGTCGTCACCGTGTTCCTGCTGGTGGTCATGGTGCTGGGCTACGCCGGCATCGTGTACGGCGGCGCGAGCCAGATTACCTTGTGGCTCGTCATCAAGGGCGGCTACAGCGCCGGCTTCGTCTTCGCCATGACGGCGTGGGCCGGCGTGGTCGGCACGGCCATCTACCTGATCAACGCGTTCATCGGGGACCGGCTCGAGCGCAGATGGACACAGCTCATCGGCGCGGTCGCCTTCGCCGCCGGCTACTTCCTGATGTACAAGCAGGTGCACAGCAGCGTGGCCGTGTACATCGGCTACTCACTGACGATCGTCGGCGTATGCCTGTGGCTCTGGAGCATGTACGTCTACATCCCGCAGAACTACCCGACCCGGATGCGGGCGCTGGGCACCGGCTGGACCGATGGTATCGGCCACCTCGGCGCCTGGGGCGGTGTCCTGATCGCCGGAGCGCTGTTCAGCGTGACCGCGCCGAATAGCTTCTTCATCTTCGTCACGATCCCGTGCGCGCTGCTGCCCGGCGTCCTGATCGCGATCTTCGGGAAGAACCAGCGCAACCGCGCACTCGAAGAACTGTCCCAATAGCCGCTGGGCCGTCGGCTGGGTAAGGCCGCCGGCTCTTTCCCGAGGTGTCTCCGGTGGCCCCAGGTGTCACCGGCGGCCCAGCCCCCACCCGAGCCGGCCGCCCGCCAGGATCCTCTTGGCGGGAGGCCGGCTCGCCGGCCCAAGCCCACGGCGGCTCCAGGGAAATCAAAGGACAGCCGATGAGTGACAGCCAGGCCGTCACCATCCCGGCCGCAGACCACGCAGCGGCAGCGGAGACCCGGCCCGCGCGGCTCCTCAAAGCATTGGCGCAGCACCCCGAACCACTGTCAGCCCCCGCCCTGGCCAGTCTCCTGGCCGAACCAAGCCAGGGCCGCAGGCTGCTCATCTCATGCGCGAGTGCCCTGCGCCGGCTGAGCACGCCGGCCACGCAGAACGAGCAGGCCGCGCCGCTAGAAGACGCGGCCGACCCGCCATCATCTGGCGCATCACCACCGCAGGCCGCCGCTGGCTCGACGAACGCGACGCAGCACAGGCCCTCGCCGCAGCCGCCGCGGAACAGGCACAGCGCCAAGCCGAGCAGGCGGAGCGCACGGCCACCGAACGGGACCATGCCCTGGACGAAGCCCGCGCGGCCTTCAACCGCCAGACTCCGCGGACCACCCGCAAACAAGCCGCCCACCAGCTGAGAGATCTCGGCTGCACCCTCGACCAGATCGGCGCTGTCTTCCACGTCAGCAAAGAGAGGATCCGCCAGGACCTCCTCTGGAACCCGGCGGCACGCAAGGCCTAGCTCGCTGCGGCATCGCGCACTTGGACAGGTCGAGCTGTGCTTCACGCCCACGAACGCATCCTGGGCCAATCCGATCGGGGCGCAGTTCGGTCCGGTACGCACCTTTGTCATGGGCGGCTCGGACCACCGGAATCACCCCGCGCTGGCCCGCAAGCTGCAGGACTACCTACGCTGGCGTAATGCCCACGCCCGCCACCCCGGCGTGCTGGCCGCCCAGCGCCGCGAACGCGCCCGCATCCGCAGCGAACGCCAGCAACGCTGGAGCCGCCCGAAACCTAAAGCTGCATAACCGAGCCGGTGCACGTTCGTGGCCAGCGCACTAGGCGTCACGCAACGGCCCGGCAAGCGCCAATCCCGCCCCCTGTGCGTCACCACAAGCCGTGCGGGTCCCGAGCCGGCACAGGGCATAATTTGACCAAACGGGCTGGCGTTCCCGCCTCCCGCCACCGGCTCGCCTCGGATGGTGCATCATGGCTGGCCTGCCAGAAGTAATCGGGTTGCTCCACCGGGCCGACTGGACCCGCCTGTCCCTGTCCGCCGAGGTGCGCTTCGAACAGGACGGTGACCTGGCCCGCCGCCGGGAAAACGCGGTCCGGACGGAGTCGATGCGGCGGATGGGGCTCCGCCCCGGATCGCCCGGCATGCCGGACGTGGAGCAGGAGCCGGACGCCGAGCGGGATGTCTATCACCGGTGGCACGCGGCCCTGCTGATCGCGCCCGGCCGGCGGTACCGCCTGGAGTACGAGGGCGACCATGGTGGCCGCGCCGACGGATCTGACGGCGAGCAGGCTTGGACACTCGGGCCGCCGGACACGGCGCCGCTCCCGCCGCGCGACTTCGAGAACGGCCCGGGGCTGCCGGTTCCGGCCCTGTTCCGCCCGGCTGGCCTGCTCGCCCGGTTCACCCTGGACGTGGGCGGCCCGGTCACCGCCTGCGGCCGCGAGGCGATCGCTGTGACGGCCGTGCCTCGGCACGGTGCCGTGGGGTCCGGGACGAGCCGACGCCCTCCCGCCTCCGAGCGCGTCGAGCTGATCGTGGACGCCGAGACCGGCATCCTGCTCCGCCGCGAGGAGACGTTCGAGGGCCAGCTGCTCACCCTCTTCGAGCTGACGACCGTGACGATGAGCCCGCCGGAAGCGGATGACCCGGCCCGGTTCGCGCCGCCCGCGGGCAGCCGCCCCGTCCGGGATCCGGAGGATGCCCCCGGGCGGAGCGGGCTCGGCTGGCAGGTGGCGGCGAACGCGGCCGGCCTGGCGGCGGGCGGCCTCGGGGCCTGGCTCCGGCTGGCACCGCACCTGCCTGGCCACCACCCGGCCGCCGAGGCCAGCCTCCTGGCCGCGATGCCGTCTCCCGAACCGGGCCCGCTCGATCCCGGAGACGGGCCACTGCCCTCCGACGACCTGCTCGGCCTGCTCTACCGCAGCGGTCAGTATGACGGCGACGACCCTCAGGTCCGCGGCGCCGCGGTGCGGCGGTGGAACGACACGAAGGCGGTTTGGGGCCAGGTGCCCGCCACGTTCCGCGCGGCGGGACACGGCGGCGTCGGCTATCTCCTCGACACGGTAACCCGGAACGAAACGGTGACCCTGACGGCCGGCCAGCTGCGTATCGGGGGCCCCGAGCTGTACTACCTCGAGTACTCGTCCTGGCAGGGCCGGCCCGGACCGCTCGTGATGGCCTGCGACGGAGAGCAGTACTGGGGGATCCACGAAAACAGGGCCCGGGTGGGGCCGGCGCGGCCGATGACGGGCGACATCGCGAGCCTGGTCGGCTCGTCCTGGCTACTCGGCGAGCGGCTGTCCGGCGGCGTCGAGATCACCTACCACGGCCGCCGCGGCTACCACCTGCGGGTGACCCGCGGCGACGGTGCGGCGTACGCGGGACCGACGATGTTCTACCCGGCCGACGCGATCGTGGACGCGGAGACCGGCAGCCTGCTCCGGCTGATCGCGTACGACGGCGACGCCCCCGCGGAATGGTGGGAACTGGACGACGTCACCACGGAGCCCGGCGATACCGCGGACCCGGCCGGATTCCGCCCGCACATCCCGCCCGGCACCCGCATCGTCGAGGAAACCGGCAACCCGATAGTCGACGCCACCGCGGGGATACCCGGCCTGACCGGGACCGCGGCCCGCACCGCCGCGGAGGCCTTCCGCCGCGGCACCGACGCCGTCTCCGCCGCCCGCAGCTTCCTGGACGACCTGCGCGGCCATCGCTAGTATGCCGCCCATCGGAATTGAACCGATGACCTACGCATTACGAGGGTATTCCCGTGCGTTGCTCGGGGCATCGATACCACCCGGCAGGACACTGAGCTGGAGATACGGACCACGGCGCGCTGACCGTACGAGCAGCATTGATACGGAAGGCGCAAGTTCGCCGCCATAAGAGAGCCGGGTTACGCTTTCGGTAGATGTGCTCGGGGAGGTGCCGAGGATGGCAGAGTCGCGCGACGAGATCACGGCAGGCGCGGGAGGCCATGGCCACCTGCTAGCATCGCACGCCGAACGCGAGCAGGTGATCGGCCTGCTCAAGACCGCATTCGTGCAGGAACGGCTGGCTAAGGACGAGTTCGACCTGCGGGTCGGCTGGGCGCTCACATTGCGGACCTGCGGAGAGCTCGCCGCCCTGACCGCTGATATCCCCGCCCGTCTTCCGGGAGCCCAGCTGCCCCAGGCCGCCCGGGAATGGAGTAACAAGAAGGTGGCCGCGGCGGTTACCTGCGCGATCGCCGGGTGGTTGAGCGTCGTAGCCGCAGGGTCCTTCTGGGTCGCGGACCGCGGGCCCGCTCAGCGATCGCCGGGCGTGGGCATCGTGGTGATCCTGCTGCACATGTCGATAATCCCGGTTTGGCTGATCGCCGTGTGGCTTGGGAGACGTGCCGACAGGCAGTCCGCACAGAGGCTGTCACAGGAACCAGCGAAGACGTCTCGGGATATCGCCGGGCCAATTGGCGTGTCGCGGGCTTCTCATATAGCGACCTCGCGAATAGCGTGAAGGATGAGCTCGGGGCAGGTGTGCAATGTCCGGGCGAGCGCTGCCTCCGACGGTGCTGCGAGCGGACTGGCGTCCAACTGCAAGTGGTTGGTCCAGCTCGCCGCTGCACGGCTCTCGCCTAGCCGCGGGCGGCCGGTCCACGAACCGGTCCATGCTCAAGGCCCTGAGTTCCTTCTGGCTTCCCGCACGCCTAGGCAGTCCATACCAGGCAGAAGGGCTTGCCGGCCGGATCGGCGTAGACGCGCCAGTTCGGGCCGGCGCCGTCCAGTCGGGTGGCGCCTAGGCCAAGGGCGGCCCGTTCCGCCGCGTCCACATCCTGGACCGTCACGTCGAGGTGGATCTGCTGCGGGTACGCCGGATCCGGCCACCGTGGCGCGGTGTACGGCGCCACCTGCTGGAACATCACCGGCTGCGCGCCATCCTCGCCGATCATGGCGACCCCGTCCGTCTCGTACGTCACCGGCTTGCCGAGCAGCTCCGCGTAGAACTGGCTCAACGCCTTCGCGTCGGGGCAGTCGAGCATGACGCCCATCAGGGTGGTCCGCGGATCCTCCGGGTTGAGACACAGGTCGAACGGGTGACCGGCCGGGTCGGCCAGCGTGTGCCACCGCTCGTTGCGGCGCAGCAGAGTGGCGCCGAGTTGCTGGGCGCGTTCGGCCGCCGTGTCGATGTCCGGTACCCGGAAGTCGAGATGGGCCTGCTGCGGACGGTCCTGGTCCGGCCAGTCGGGCGGCACGTGGTCGACGGCCCGCTGCAGGCCCATCCGCCAGCCGTCACCGGTGTCGAGCGTGATCCACTCATCGTCGTCGTCGGGGACGCGTTGCCAGCCGGCGAGCTGCTCGTAGAACGTGGCCAGGCGGTCGATGTCCGGGGCGTCGAGGGCCACGGCCCGCAGTGAGCCGATCGTCCGCCGGTGCGGTTCGGAGGTCATATCCCCGATCCTGCCGATCCCGGGGCCGTCCCGCCACCGGATCACCGGCGTTGGCGATCCGGTCTAGCCCCGACCGTAGGGGCGGGTTGAGGACTCCACGATCTCGGCCTTGAACTCAGGCGTGAACGCACGACGGTGCCGCCGGTGCTTGTTCCCCACGCTTTCCATGATCGGACATCCTCCCGGGGATAAACCCCTGATGATGGATGTCCGTCAAAGCGGGTCAGGCCCATTAGTGAGATAGACCCGCATTCATCGGTGTCGACATTCGCGCATCTAAAACGCCCACCTGCAATGGCGGGCGGGCGTTTTAGTTTGTCCCGAGGGACGGGGGCGCTAGCGCGCCTTGAACACCGGGTCGCGGCGCTCCACAAGGGCGGACCTGGCTTCCTTGCTGTCCTCGCTGCTGTTAAGGATCAGGCTCGCGTTCGAGGTCATGACGGCGACGGTCTCCATCGTCGTCTCCATGCCGGCGCGGATGATGCGCTTGTTGATCCACTGGGTCAGCGGCGGGCTCTTGAGCATGCGGTCGCAGAGCTTACGGACCTCATCCTCCAGCTGGTCGGACGGGTAGAACTCGTTCAGGATGCCCCACTCGTACGCCTTCTGGCCGCTAAGGAAGCCGGTGAAGGCAAACTCGAGCGCGCGGCCGAGACCGGCGAGACGCGGGAGGGTATACAGGCCACCGTTCTCGATTATCTGGCCGACCTGCTGGTAGGTAATGAACCGGGTGTTCTCGCAGCCGTAGCGGATGTCGCAGTTCAGCGCCATGTCCATGCCGAACCCGGCAGCGGGGCCGTTTACCATCGCGACGGTGGGCTTCCGGATGTACGTGATGTCGCGAAGGATCTTAGTCAATCCGTAGAGGAAGCCCTGGCGGCTTGCGTCGGTGCCTTCGTCCGGCTTCGCACCCACGGCGTACGTGCCCTTCTCGAAGCCCTCGATCGGGTTGTTGCCAACGTCAACGCCAGCGCAGAATGCGCGGCCGTTGCCGGTCAGCACGATGATGCGGACGTCCGGATCATCATCTGCGGCCCGCATGTACTCGACGACCTTGGACAGCGTTCCCGTCGGCTCAGCGCCGCCTACGCAGGCATTCAGCTTCTCCGGCCGGTTGAACCGGATCCAGACGACCCCGTTGTCTTCCTTCTCGTACTGGAGGTACGGGACCAACTCCAGCTGCGCCTGCGGCATAGTGGTGGCTCCTTCGGCTGAGCGATGTGACTACCGCCGGGGAGTAGCGCTAGTTGCGCAGCCCTCGGCGCGCCCAATGTTACGGTCCGATGACCAAATGCACCAGTCCGGGCATGAGGTACTGGGGTTGCCCCGCTTTGACGGACAGGGCTGATAACTCGGTCCGGCTACATTCTTGGTCGTTTGGTAGTGGTCATTTTCGTAGTCGGCGGGGCTGCGGTAGTCCAGGGTGCTGTGCAGCCGGGTGCCGTTGTACCAGGTGATGTATTCCACCACCGCCCGGCAGGCGCCGGCCCGGGCGGGCCACGCCCGGGGCTCGATCAGCTCGCCCTTCAGTGAGGCGGAGAACGATTCGGCCACGGCGTTGTCCCAGCACTGGCCTTTGCGGCCTGTGGACAAGGTGACCTGACCGTCCCCGGCGAGCTCAGCAAAACGCGGCCGAGGTGAACTGGGAGGATTTAACCGGCCCTTGCATCTTCGACGCGCCGGCGGTGAAGTCCCGGCGGATCGCACTGCTCGCGGTTCAAAGGCGAGAGTGCTCACTCACCGGCAGCTCCCATTAGGCTCCGGGCTCGAGCGTAGTAACTTCGCGTGTGCGTTCAACAGGAACGTTCGGCCTGTGCTCGTTGTCCTGCCCCACCCAGGACCCATGTGCAAGACGTTCTGGCCGTAACGTTCCCGGAACGCCCCGAGCGTAGCGTGTCCTTCATGGCCGAGGTGCGATCGGCCCGAAAACGGGCACCGCTGCCAGGACAAGTAACCGGCGTGATCAGCTACAGGGTAGTGCTCGTGGCGGCTGGGATCTTGCTGGCGGTCCTCCTCGCGGCGTTCGTACCGCTCACGATGGCCAGCCACGACCTTCACCAGTCCGCGGACGGTACTACCCCCGTCATGGCCTTGGCGCTGGCCGCCGTCGGCATGGTGGTCGCGAGCCGCCTGCCGCGCAACTCGATCGGCTGGCTCCTGGTCGGCAGCGGGCTGGCCACGATCCTGTCGACCGATGCCGCACTCTACTTGGTGCTTGATTACCGGATCGGTCACGGCACTCTGCCGCTCGGCCCGGTGGCTGCGTTCTGGGTGTGGGCGTTGTGGCAGCTCGCGTTCCTCATCGGCACCCCCGTGCTCGTGCTGTTCCCAGACGGCCGACTGCCTACCCGCCTGTCGCGGTGGTCAATGCGGGCCTATCTCGCTACCAGCACGCTGTGGCTGGCAGGCCAGGTAGTCGGGGGCATCAATGCCGTCGCCGGGCACCAGATCCATGTAGATGCCAGCGCCAGCGTCACCAACAACGCGGCCGGGCTAGCTGGAACCCTGTCCGATCTCTCGTGGGTGTTCGCCGTACCGATCCCGGTGATCTGGCTGATCTGGGTGGGCTACCAGATCGTGAGTTACCGCAGCGCAAGCGACCAGCGGCGCGAGCAGCTCAAATGGCTTACCGGCGGGGCTGCGGCCCTGCTCGTCGGATTGCTGATCTCGTTGGAGGCGACGGGCTCAAATGACCCCGCCGGGCAGGCCGCGCTGATCATCTCCCGGCTGGCCATCGTGGCGTTCCCGGTCAGCATGGGCGTGGCCATCCTGAAGTACCGGCTGTATGAAATCGACCGGATCATCAGCCGAACCCTGGCCTATGCGATCGTGACCGGCGTGCTGGTCGGGGTATACGCCGGGCTGGTGCTGCTGGCCACCCAGGTTTTGGGATTCCACAGTTCGGTCGCCGTGGCCGTATCCACGCTGGCCGCGGCGGCACTGTTCAACCCGCTGCGACGCCGCGTGCAGCGGACGGTGGACCGCCGGTTTAACCGGGCGCGGTATGACGCCGACCAGACCGTGATGGCGTTCGCGGCCCGGCTGAAAGACGGGGTCGGCCTGGACTCGGTCCACGACGACCTGGCCGCCGTGGTGGAGAAGACTCTAGAACCGGCCCACATGTCGGTGTGGATCCGGGCAGGCGAACGGCAGTGACGCGGTACCGGTGAGCTGGCTGGCCTGCGGGTCGGTGACAGAGTGTCGGTCCCTATGCTGGGGCACGTGTCCGCGGCGATGACGATGGACCTGTACGGCCACCGTGTATGGGAAGGCACCCTGGCAATCCGTGGCCGATGTTAGGCACTGATCCATTCGATAACGGTTACTTCCGGGGAAGCGGACGTACGGGTTGCGATGACAGCGCCGATCCGTACAGGCACAGTGCGCCATAGCGACCTGATCTGCACGCCCCAACGGGTGAGACGGCGCGCAGCGCGGCGCGCTCCCCATCGAACTGATCCTCCAGTGGGTAGATCATCTCCGCCCCGGCGCTCACCGCACGCGCCAACGCCTGCCCAGTACCGGCACATCACACAGGTGACCATCCCGCCGATCCGCTCGGGGGAGCTGACCACGGCTGGCCCACGTCGGCCAGCACTACCTGCGGCCGGAGAATTACGCCGTCGCGAACGCGAACGGGGCCGCGGCGACCACCGGGCCGCTGAGCACATAACCAACCGATCCCCCGGCTGCGGCGGGTACAGCATCCCGGCCCCCGGGACCGACCTGCGGGCCGGACCTACTGCGCGGCCGCTAGCTGGCGGGGGCGGGCCGCGCAGCCAGGGACTCCAGTGCGTCGTCCAAGGTGCGGGCCAGCGGTACCTGCCCGTCCAGTCCGGTCAGGCGGAACAGCTGCCAGATCCGGGGCCGGGTGCAGACTACCTGCAGGCTGGCCTCGTGCGCGGCGGCACGCCTGGCCGCGCCGACCAGCGCCGCGAGCCCGGAAGAATCGATGAAGCTGACCTGGTCAAGGTCGACTACCAGCGCGCGGTCGCTGGCGGCCAGCTCGAAAAGGCTCTCGCGCAGCCGGGTTACGGTGGCAATGTCAACTTCCCCGGCGACAGCCACGAAGGCATAGCCCCGGTCGCGCCGAATCCGGATGGTCAGTGCCGTGCCCATAGCTAGCCTCCTGCCCCCCCTGAGCCATTGCCTACCTGTCCCGAGCGCCAGTACCAACCCATCCTCTCCTGGCGCGTGCCCGCCCGCCGGGGTTCGGGATAATCGCCGTGCTCGGCTATGGCTTCGACGGCCATGACAGCGCAACCGATGCCCGTGGCGTGCGGAGCGAGCAGACCGCGGCTGCGGCGTGGGGTGACGGGTCGGCTCAGCCCGATGGCGGCGTGAACTGGCTGGCGGTGAACTCCGCTCCCTGCGGGTCGCGGATCAGTGCGGTGCGCGTCCACTCAGTGTCCTGCCGCCCAAGGACTTGCGCACCGAGTCGCTCTGCGTCAGCCACCGTCTGGTCCCGGTCGGCTACGGTGAATGAGACATGCCAGTGCGGCAGCTCGCCCGGGGCGGTGACAGCGACCCAGGCGATCGCATCCTCGAAGCCGACCGGGCCGGTTATCTCCGACTGCCGCGCCCTGATGCCCGGATCGACTGTCGCCTCAAGATGGTCACCATAACCGGGTCGGCGGATCATCGTCGCGAAGCCGAGGTCGTCGACCTGCCAGCCGAAGGCCTCCTCGTAGAACGCCATAGCCGCCTGGGGGTCAGTCGTGTGGAGATCGCTGAAATTCCATGCACCCGGCTGGTTGACCACCTGCGCCCCCAGGCGTCGCCTGGCCTGCCAGATGCGAAACTCGACGCCCTCCGGATCGGTCAGCGCCGCGCCGCGGCCGCCCTCCCCCGCGTCGGCCGGCGCCGATCGCACCGCGGCGCCAGCAGACACCAGCCGCTGCGCTGCGGCATCGGCGTCATCAACGCAAACGTAGGTGCTCCACGCGGCCGCACCCGGCCGGGGACCGGCGATCGCGCCGACGTCCTTCCCGTCGAGCTTGGCGATCACGTAACGGCCCGGCGCTCCCGGCGGCATGGCGTCCTCGTACGTCCAGCCGAAGATCCCGCCGTAGAACGCAATGGCAGCCTCGACGTCGGGCTGCTCGGTATCGACCCAGCACGGGACACCCGGCGGATAGGTGCGTTTGATCATGCCTCGCTCCTGCCCATGCACAAGCCTCGCCAACCAGGCGCGCATCGCCCCTTTCTCGGCACGTGGCGACCGGGATGAGCAAGACCGGCCGGTACGCGCACTTCGGCTCCAAGCAGGAACTCCACCTGGCCACCGTGGCGGAGGCCGGCCGGATCCTTGGCGAAGAAGCCGCCCGGGCGGCTCGGGCGGGCCTGGCCCAGCTGCCGGCGGTGTGCGGACAGGCGGCTAAACCCGTCGCGGATTGGGTGTATGAGCCACCGCCGGTGCCGCTGACGCCGCTGGTCGGCCGCTACGCGGCGCTGGAGCAGCTCCGCACCGCACTCACCCGGCCAGCTGCGTCTTGCCAACGCCGCCGGTGCCGGTCAGCGTGACCAACCGGACCCCGATGAGCCGCTTCTTACACCCGGATGATCTCCGGTATTCACTCTTCGTGATCGAAGGACGGCCCACCGAGAACCGGCCTGACTTCCTGTCGGGCACGTAACGGGCACGGGCTACCGTGTCGGCCCTTCCGTTTTTTCAGAAGGATTTGCGCGTCTACAGAAGTCCACCAGAGTGCGCCTGAGCAGGCCTGGCTACGTGCCCGTTGCGTGAGCGCTGGTGACCACAGCTCCCCGCCTGTTCGGCCGGGCGTCAGCGGGTGGGCTGCCCGAGCGAGAGCAGGTTGCCCTCGCTGTCAAAGAAGAAGGCGCCCCGCTCGCCTGTGCCTTTGCTGGGGTAGTTGCCGGGTACCACGACGATTTGGGCGATCACCTCCAGGTCACCCATCTCGAAGGTCGCCAGCTCAAGCCCGCGAGCGCGAAGCTCCGCGACGGTCTGGTCGATGTCCTCTACCTCGAAACCCATCTGGGTGGAAGAACCCGACGCCGCGCCCGCGGACGCGAAGAGGTGAAACTCGGCCGCGCCGCACACGTAACGTAGGCCCCCTTCGCGTTCCTCGACCGGTTCGAGGCCCAACTGATTCCGGTAGAAAGCCCGCGCACGGTCGAGATCTTGCGCGGGCAGCTTCGTAACAGTGCGTGCTGCTCCGAGCGGGGTGTCCATGGCATCATCTCCAGTCGCGAGTGCAGTCATCGGCAGAGACTCGGTGCGACTCAAGAACTCATCGATGACCATCATCCCGATGCCAGCTCAGGACCAGGCGGCCGATTGACCCGGCCGTGGACCAGCCCTCAGCTTCGCCGCGCATTTGAGAGGCATTGGTAGTCGTAGGGAGGGTGCTGATAGGAGGGTCCGTTCCTGTCCGTAGATCGGCTGCTGGTACATCTTGGCAGTGGCAGGGACCTACTTCTCCTGCTGGTTGCAGCCGGTGGCCTGCTCTCACCCCGGAGACCATCGGCAGGTGCAACTTTGACCAGGAAGTTCATGAGCGCTCCGACCGCGACTCGAACCCGGGACCCACTGCTTAGGAGGACACTTCTCGGTCAGCGCTGACGTGGATGTACCCAGCTCAGGAGTCGTTTGAAGCGCCCTTGAGTGCCTGCCGATGACCGCAGTTGCCCACGCATCATGGCACGTATGTGGCACGACGAGTGGACATCAGCCCTGAGTGAGCGGTCCTATACCGGCATAACGTGTTCGGGACGGGGGCCAGTAGCTGCCGTTCGAGCCGGACGCCGAAGCCCTCATCGAGACGTACGAGGTTGACTCCTGGAATGCGGTCTTGGGTAGCAGATCCGGAATAACTAGCGGTCACTGACCCGCTGCTGACTTCCCAGTAACGGTGGACGTGACCGAGCGCGAGGTAGTCGCATTCCAGCGCCGCGATCTCCTCCTCGTGGATCAGCGAGCTGTGCCACGAGCTCTCACCGGCCGGAACGTAGAGGCCGTGGACGAGCACGATCCGCCACCAGCGCGGGTCTGAGGGCCGGTAGCCGGCGAGCGGCCGGTTTTCCGGTGTATGGTTCTCGATGCCTCGGGCCCAGATGGCGACGCTCAGGTCAGGGAAGACCAGTTCCCGGCCGGCCGGATCATCGACAAAATACACGTGCGGGCCTGCCTCGGTCAGGTCCACGCGCCTGTAGATCGACCGGTAGTCGATGGGGTCGTGGTTGCCGGGGATGATCACCACCGGCTGGGTAAGCCGTGCGAGCTCAGTCACGACCGACCGGGCGGCCACATCGCTCACCTGGTCGTGATCAAACGTGTCGCCCGCAATCAGGACAAGGTCGACCTGTTCGGCTAGCGCGATGTCGATCACGGCCCGCATGGCCGTGATCGATGCTTGTCCCTCATCGATATGCAGATCGGCGGTGTGCAGCAGGCTGACAGGACTCCTGGTCCGGGTCTGCATCATCCGCCTCGCATCTCCGTAGCCGTTGCCCACCAGAGGTGCCACTTCCCATATTACTCGTGTACACCTTGCCTACCCTGGGATGGCTTCGAAGGTGGAGCGACTGTTCAGGAGGACAGTTCACAGTCAGCGCTGACCTCGATATACCCCGTTCAGAGGCAGTTTCAGACGCCTTTGAGTGACTCCTCATGACCGCAGTTTTCCGCCCGTTCTGGCACGCGTGTGGCACGGCACGGCGGCGGCCTCGCGACGCTGCCGTTGGCCTCTTCGTCCCGAAGCCAACGCACGATGTGGCCCACCACCACTCTTACTCTGTCTGACCTGCCTCGCGCCGTCCGTCGACGTCCGCTGACATCCGCTGGTATCTGTTGCGGTTGTTACTCATACCGGGTCGGCCTGGTGCATCAGGAAGAGCCGCGTAAAGGCCAGATCGAATGGGCCGCCCAGCGCCGCGGCATCCAGGTCATGCAGGTCGCCTGCGATTACTTCCACGTTCCCCAGCTCCAGGGCGGCCACGACCGCTCGCGCCTGCTGGACCGCCGCCGGGCTGACATCGACGCCGACGACCCGCCCGGCGGGGCCGGCCATCTCCGCCAGGACCGCAAGCCCGCCGAGGGAGCCGCAGCCGCAGTCGATCGCGTTCCACCCTTGCTGGACACCAACCCCGCGGAACGCCGCGCGGGTGTTCTCCACGCCGAGCTCGGCGCCGCGCAAGAGCCGCCGGAGGTTTTGATCTGAGCCGTCGAGGATGTACCGGCTGACCCGCTCTGTGACCCCTTCGGCCATGCCCGCCTCCCGGCGCTGGCGTACTGCCCAGATCCTATCCAGCCCGACACCAGACGCAGAAGACTCAGCGCATTGGTGACCAGCTGCTTAGGAGGTCGTTTCACGCAGCGGGTCAACCTGCCCTTGCCCAGATCAGAGGCCGTTCAAAGTACCCGTGGCTGCCCGCTGGTCACCGTAGTTCTCCGCCCGTTCTGGCATGGATGTGGCGCACCTTAGATGCAAACCACCGGCACGGACCAGGACTAGACAACCTACTGCTTGCACGCAGTTGACGCTTCTGTGTCATCGCGGGTCGGTCGGATGCCCAGCCGCTACGCTTGCTCTGCTGGCGTTGGCTTCTTTGTCTTGAAGCCAACGCGCCAGGGTATTAACCAATCATGGTTACTCTGACGCAGGAAGATGCCAATGACCGCCGAGGAATGAACAGCTGCTGTCAAGAGATTCAGAATTCGGATTTCAGGAATTGATGTTGCAAAGCCATTTGCTTATCGGCTGGCAATAATTGCGGCAGATTGACCATTTGCAAGTATTGACAATTCCTCCGTTCGCGGGTTAACCTCACCTAGAGGTGAGTGCTATCAATGCACCGCTGGAGCGTTCGACGCATTGGGGGGAACTATGCGATTCCTTATCACTTTTAAGATCAGCAGTGGCTCAGAAGTCGACCAAGCAAGGATCCTGAGCCTCTTCGCGAAGTGGCAGCCACCCGTGGAACTCCACGAATGGTCTGGGTTTGCCGATGGATCGGGCGGAATGTGTATCACGGAGACAGATGACGTAGGCGTCCTCGCAGGCGTAACTGCTCCCTGGACCCCATGGCTCGACTTCACGGTACGTGCTCTGCAGCCGATCCAGCAAACAGCAGAAGTCATGTCCGAGGCAGCGAGTTTCCGATCCTCGGTCAAGTAGTACTACGCCGGCAAAGCAGGGAGGGATATTGCCATGGCGCTGTACATGTATGAGGCCGCTTATACACCGGAATCGGTGGCAGCCCAGATCAAGGAGCCGCACGACCGCCTCGAAGCAGTCAAGCCAGCGCTGGAGGCAATGGGAGTAAAGATCATGGTGGGCGGGTACCCGCTCGGCGAGTATGACGTGCTGATCATCATCGAGGCAGCCGATGATGCAACGGCTGCCAGCGTCGACCTTGCAGTCACCGCCGGAGGTGCGGTCAAGTCCTCCAAGACCACTCGGCTTCTGAGCGGCCAGGAGCGGATTGAGGCCCTGAGCAGAGCGCAAGGTTCTCAGTACCGGCCAGCCCGATAGGGCGCGCAGCCCCGAGGAATACCAGGCTTGGACCGGCATCTGGCACGCCTGTGGCCCGCCCTCTCGATGAGAACTATCGGCAACGAGGTCGATGGCGGTCATTTACGCAAGTCAGCAGGTCAACGGCATCGATCTCGGATCGGTGGATGTCGGCCTGGTTGCTGCACTAATGCACTGCATCCCTGGTGATCCACTGCTTAGGAGGACACTTCACGGTCAGCTCTGACCTCGATGTACCCAGCTCAGAGCCCGTTTGCAACGCCCCTGAGTGACTGCTCACGACCGCAGTTCTCCTCTTATCGTGGCACGAATGTGGCACGATGCTGGGCTGCCCACCATCTAAATGCGAACCACCGGCGCGTACGGCGATCGGACGACCCTGCGGCTAGCAAATGCCGTCTACGGTCGTCACTAGGCTATTCAGTCACTTGTCCGCGGCGGACGGCCTGGCTGCCTCGGCCGTGTTCGGGCCAGATGAGGTGTTGAGTCTGGTAACTCGTGCGGATGGCGATCTTCAAGGAGCTTGCTGAGCGCTGTGAGCCGTGTAGCCGCGTCGAGGTTGGTCTCGGCTCGTAGGTTATGCAGTTGCTGCTCGATGTCTTCGAGTCTCGGCTCGACCATCCCAGCGATCTCATGTCGCAAGAACTTTGCGGCTTGTACTACCCCTGTCATGAAGCCCATGACCGCGCTCAGGACGACTTCCATTGGGACCACCAGCTCGCCCAGGCACGACAGGTAGGAACCGTCCGGCAGGTGCTGCAGGACCAGCGGGGTCCGGGTGGACTTGGCCCGGACCAGCGGCACCGCCCCGGTCGCCGCGATCTCGGCCAGGTACGCGGCGTTATCAAAGGCCCGGTCCAGCAGGACCAGCATCCCCCGGGCCCAGCAGGTGCAGCATGCGCCGGGCCAGGCCCGTCTCATCCCGTTCGGAGGCCGAACCGAGGGTGGCGCCGAGGAGCCCGCGGGTGCCACGGGTCGCGTCAACAGGAGGGCGAATGCCGGACGAAGCCACAGGTTCCGCGCTGTGCCTGCGCCTGATGCAGCTGTTCCCGCGGGTGTCCCGAGGAATGCGGCGCTGGCAGGACGGCGCGTCCCCGCTGACGTCCGCGCCGCTGGGCCCGCGCCATGTCGCCGCGCTGGAGCAGCTGCGCGCCGGCCAACTTACCGTCGGCGAGCTGGCGTCCCGGCTGGGCCTGACCATGCCCACCGTCAGCGGCGTGCTGGCCGACCTGGACCGGGCTGGGTTCGTGGAGCGGTACCCCGACCCCGCCGATCGACCTGATCGGCCGGTGGCTGGACGGCGCCGCCAGTCCGCTGGCCCGGGTCCCGGACCAGCTAAGCCCGGGTGAACAGCAGGCGTTCCTGAAGGCCATGAGCTTGCTGGAGACCGAACTGCACAGGTTAGACGCCGCGCGCAAGGAGGCCGCTAAACAAAAAGGTGCCCTGGGGCGGGAACAGCGTCGGCAAGGCCAGCTGTGCAGCAGGAGCCAGGCCGTTGCGGCTGGCGAGTGGCCAATCTTCCCGCCGCAGCCAGCAAGGCCAGGCGGGAGCAGGCGGACGGGCTGCCGCAGCCAGTTCCTGTCTCGATATCCACCTACGGCCAGATTCGGCAGCGCAACCAGTCTCTTCGTCCCGAAGGCAGCGCGCACGCGCATGGCCTCTGGCGGTACTGCGCGTACCGGCGGATTACTGTCCGCTGGAATCCGCCAGCACCCGCCGAACGCCGGAGCGGTTGTCACTCAGCTTGTCACTCAGGCCTGGCCACGCTCATGTGCAGCGGCCTTACGGATGACCACCCTGCAAGTCTTCGATGCCAACTGCTGGTGCGGAAAGATCGGCATTTCGGCATCAACGCTCGATTACTAGGCGACGACCCTGCCGAGTTGGGGCGGCATTTTGTCGTCCCCTTTCAGGTTGGCGCCCCGGCCCACAGAATCTTGTCGGCGAAGGTGACGGCCAGTACGGTCACCTGGCCCTGGTAGGCCGCCAGCCCGATCAATCGCTCGGTGTTACCGCTCGGGCTGAACCCCAGGGCCACCGATCCGACGGCCGGGGGCTCTCCCACGACAACCTGACTATTACCGTCCTGCCAGGCGACAAAGGTCTGGCCTCCGCTGGCTGCGACCCGTGGCGCGTTGCCGTCGCCCTGAAAACTGGTCGTGGTGGTTCCATTGGGCGGGTCAAGCGTGTAGGTGATCGTGTCGTTGTCGACGTAGGCGCCATACAGATGCCCATCGGACGCGAACAGGTCGGGCTCGCCAATGTATCGGTCGGACTGCGGGCTTGGGGGTGCCCACGCCTGCTCGCGCCAGACGGCATCGCTGCTATGGGCCCGGGCCAAGCGAACGATAGCGGAATCCTCCAGGACCACCATCCAGGCCAGTACCGCGCTATCAGGGTCGGCCGGGTCGAGAGCGAGGGACGGGGCGGAGTTGGTCAAGGGTTGCGGCAGCGCGCTGCCGATGGGCTGCGGCAAGCCTGTGGCGGAGGTCATCGTGGACGCCTGGAACATCTGGAAGGGCTCCGAAGGGGCAGCCCGTTCGGCCCAGATCGCCCACCATGTGTCATTTTTGGCGACCAGATCGCCAGTGCTGAATTTCCAGTCCGCTGACTGGCTGCTCAGCGTCACGCTCGGGGCGAATTGGAGATTGTCGGCCAGCTTCCCGATATGTACGCCACCGCTGTTCACGAACAGCAGGAACGGCTGGTCGTTGCCGACGGCCGCGCCAAGCACCCAGCCCCGGTAGTGGGTGCTCCAGGAACGCCAGTTATCACCGCCGCCGGTGGCGTAGTTGATGAGCGGCTCCTGGTCACATGACCCGCCGGCGAAAGCGACGAACGCATGGATATTCCCGAAGCTGTCAATGGCACAATCGCCAGTGACGTTCTCAAACTCGCAGAGCACCTCCATAATGGGTATTACGAAAGTCCGGCCTGGTTGCGAAGTCGTCATGCCGGATCTTCCCACGCTATGACCCCATTGTCACGGATTAAGCCCTCAAGTTGACCTCGCGGGACGTCGAACCTGATCCGCCCGGCTGGGTCGACTCCCATCTGGCCCTGGTTCCAGGCGGGACGCACCCGATGGCGGAACTCCCCGAACCACGGGTGCTCCCCCGAGAAGTATGTGGCACGCCTCCGCTGATCAGTATCTGATTCGGAGCGATCTACACCAGCCACTGCGTCGGATGGATCACCATCGGTGAGCCTCCGATTCTCAGAAGGCCGTGCAGCGGAACCACCGATCAACTCCGCGCGCGCCTCAGCCATCTCGCTGACATCGGCGTGACCGAACTCGTCTATCAGCCCTGCGGACCCGACATCCGCCGCGAGCTTGAGGTATTCATGACAACCGCGAAGGCAGCCGCTGCAGCCTAAAGGACCGAACAAGGCCCGCGCGCGAGCCTTGACACCGATGTCCGAGGGTGCCAGCTACTTCGAATGCCCGCTGACCGTCCGTTTTCAGCAGGATTTTCCGAGTCTACAGGGGTCCACCAGAGTGCGCCTGAACAGGCCGGGCGACATGCAAGGGCATCTTGGCGTCCACGGTCGTCCTCACGCATCCACAGTTGTTTTAGCACTGCGTTAGCAGATGGCCTCTTCGTCCCGAAACCAGTTACGGGCGCGGACTGCGGGCGCTTTTATCCTCCTGCCATAGCGCCGACGATGAGAGCCAGTTTCGTATCCCAGGATCTGCGACGTGAGCGAGGGGCTCAGGCAGAATATGCCTATCCGACACGCCTAGAAGGGACCCGTCATTCAGGCAGCCCACCCGACTTCTGCGGCCTGGTGTGTAGCTGGTGGCGGCCGTTCTATGCCCTGATGGCGGTGCGCCGCATCCGGCGGTGCCGCCGCCGGACGACGCTGACCGTGATCACTACGGCCGCCAGTACCGCCTCGATTTCGCAGGTCCGGATCAGGTTGCCGGTATCGGCGAGGTGAAACCCGTTGTCGGATTGGACCTTGATCACCCCGGCCTTGACCTGCTCCAGCCGCAGCAGGGCCTCGCGCGAGGGTGCCTGCCCGGGGCCGCCACCGATACCGGTGCCGCCGCCGGAGGCGTGCGCCCACAACAGGCCCAGCCCGACGATGACCGCCACCGCGAGCACGACCACGGTGAGATGCCGGAGGAACTTCACCGTGACCGCCCCGGACGCCAGGCGGTGAAACGGCGGGCCACGCCCACGATCCACCGCCAGTCAAGCGCGGCGTGGATGGGCACGAGGATCAGCGTCAGCGTCGCCGTGGTGTCGTGCATCTGCCGCCAGAAGGAGCTGGCCGGAAGGGTGATCCCCAGTTCCGGCAGCGCCACCTCGGATATCAGGATGCCGGACGCGATACACAGCGTCATGGACAGCAGCAGCAGCAGGTTGACCAGCCAGACGAACCGGTCTCGGCCGCCTCGGCGCAGCAGCTTCCGGGTGGTGCGGATCACCCAGTCCCAGTGCAGCGTGAGGTGGGCCAGCAAGACCACGCCAAGCCCGATGCCGAGCCATTCGTGAGTGGCGATGCCGGTGAATCCCAGGCTGTAGGCCAGCGTGTAGGCCACCAGTAGGAGGGCGTCAAGCCAGAAGTCGAGCCGGGTCCGGGCCAGGACCCGCCGACGGCTGGCGGCGACCGGGGGATCAGCCAGCGGAGTCGCGGGGCCCGCGTTCATGGATCAACCATGCCGTAGCACGGCGGCGCCGCGCATCGGCCCCGCGGGCGATCTACGGAGCCGCGTAGTCCTCAGGGATGATCCGTGAGTACTACCCCCAAGGACCGGTTGGAGTCCAGAGTGGGCTGCCTTGTACCCGGTTGCGGTCGTCGCGCGAAGGCATAGGTCGGGCCAGCGGTCAGCAACGAGGTTTACGGCTCCGGAGGGTAGGTCGGCGATGCCTAAAGCTGCGATGGTAACGAGCGATCTAGCACCTGCTCTGCCTCCGGTGCGGGTAATCGCGTTGGCGAGGTCGGCAGGGAACGTGGGGCCGTCGGCTATGCCGCGCCGTCCTGAGGGTCGATGCCGTACCGGCGGAGAAGATCACGGAGTCGCTCGACCTCATCGCTCAACGACGGGAGGGCTGCCCACTCCTGCTGCCGAGCGGTCTTTTCGTTGAGCAATTGCTGTTCCCTGTCCCGCAGCACGGCCGCGTTCTCGAAGTCCTGGGCGTCGATGGCACTCTCCTTGTCGCTCCGGACCTGGGTGATCTCCTGGTCGAGCTGAGCCAGGTCAGGAGAGCTGCCGACGCGTTGTTCCAGCACCGACAAGCGCCAGTCCAGCGAGTCGAGACGGCCGCGGAACTCAGACAACAGCTTGCGCTTCCCCCGGCCGGCGCCGCGGCCGGTGGCGGGCTCCTCTTGGACCCGCCTGGCAGACACCAGCTGGATCACTCGCTGACGGACCCTGTCCGGATCAACGCCCAGGCCGTTCAGTACCTGCATCCCAGGGCTCTGGCCTTCGCGAATGAGGCCGAGCAGGATGTGCTCAGTCCCGATGTAGGCATGACCGAGTGCGATCGCCTCGCGCATCGACAGCTGCAGTACCTTCTTGGCCGGTGGCGTGAACGGGATGTGCCCGCGCGGCGGGTCCTGCTGGCCCCGCCCGGTGATCTCCTCGACCTGCTGGCGCGCCGCCTCCTCGGTGATTCCGAGGGACTCCAGCGCCTGGGCTGCTACCCCGCCGCCCTCACGGATGAGGGCGATCAGGATGTGCTCGGTGCCGATGTAGTCGTGGCTGAGCATCCTGGCCTCCTCCTGGGCCAGGACCACGACGCGCCGCGCCCGGTCGGTGAACCTCTCGAACATGCTCAGCGCCGCCTTCCTTGTCCTCTCCCGGCTCCCTCCCGTAATAATCACGATACATCTCGTTTGTGGTCTCGGCGCTAGAAGGTATCTGCCAGCTCGGGAATGACGCGAAAACCCCGCTGATGCTCCTGCCCGCAGGCGTGGCCGGACTGTTTCCCACGGCACGACGAAGCTGACAGCCTCGCTTACTGGATGATCCGCTGGGCGATCAGGTAGGCGCCGAGCAGTATCAGGGCAATTCCGGCGACCTGTTCTGCCCGCTCGCGCCAGCGCTCGCCGATCTTGGCGCCGATGGCCAGGCCGAGTTGAGCCGCTATGAAGGCCTGCACGGCGATGGCCACGATGACGGTAATGACGGGCAGGTGAGCCAGGCCAATGGTAAATCCGATGGCCAGCTCGTCCAGGCTGATGCTGAGCCCCAGTGCGATGAGCGCTAGCCCTCGGCTGGTGATGATACGCGCGGCCCTGTCCTCGTCGTCCTTGTCGCCCGCCAGGAGCATCCAGGCTCCGATGGCCATAACGGCGGCGCCCGCCAGGTAGTCGGCGACCTGGCCGATTCCGCGGGCCAATGCGGCGCCCAGGCCCAAGCCGATGAGCGGCATTCCGCCTTCGAAGATCACAAAGACCAGCGAGATACGCAGTCGCTGCCACCCAGTAATCGCCTGCCTGGCCCCGATCGCTGCGGCGACAGCGAAGGAGTCAAGGCCCAGCGGAAGCACAAAGGCCAGCAGTTTCAGCACCGATTCAGGCTCTCATGCCCGCTCAGCACGTTGCCTCGCTGGCCTGCCAGACTTGGCAAGTGACTCCTGCTGATACCGCGGCGCGGAGCGCTCTGCTGCGCCGGGGCTTTGTCCTGGAGTGGGTGACGCTGGCCTGGAACGTGGCTGGGATCGTGGTCCTGGCTATCGCGGCGGTCTCGGCCCGATCGGTGGCATTGGCCGGATTCGGCCTGGACTCGCTGATCGAGATCGGCGCGTCCACGGTGGTGATCTGGGAACTGTCAGGCACTAGCGATGAACGCCAGCGCCGTGGCCTGCGGCTGATCGGGTACGCGTTTGCCGCCCTGGCGGTCTACCTGCTTGTCCAGTCCACCGTGGTGTTGGCCGCTGGCTACCATCCGCGGCACTCTGTGCCTGGGATCATCTGGACGGCGGCGACCGCAGTGGTGATGTTCGCGCTGGCAGCCGGTAAGGCCCGGACGGGCCGGGCGCTGGATAACCCCGTGTTGCGTACTGAGGGCCGGGTCACCACGATCGATGGGATCCTCGCTGTTGCGGTCCTGACCGGGCTGGTATTGAATGCCACGCTCGGCTGGTGGTGGGCTGACCCGGCCGCCGGGTACGTGCTGGTGTACTACGCCGCCCGTGAGGTTCGGGAGATCTTCTCCGCGGATCACTGAGGTATGGCGTGGATCCAGGCCCGAATAACATGGCCGTGGCCGCAGCCGCTTCCTTATCAGGAAACCCTGCAGGGTCAGCCAGTCGACCTCGGTGCTGGCCAGATACTGCACCCGAGCTGTGGCGCCGGTTCACCATCACCTTGTGCCGTGCGCTGGGCCGTCAGGCCGGGCTCACCGGCAAGGCCCTCGCCGCTCAGGTCCGGGTCTCCTACGCCAAGGTCGCCGAATACCAGCGCCGCGGTGTCGTCCACTTCCACGCGATCATCCGGCTCGATGGTCCGGCTGGGCCGACCACCGCCCCGCCCACCTGGGCCACGCTCGCCCTGCTGTCCGCGGCCATCGACCAGGCCACCCGCGCCGTCACCACGTCCGCAGCGGTGTCGAGGTAAAAATCGCAGTCGCCGCCGGCCCCGCCCGCTCAGCGTGCAGCGCATGTGGAACAGCTTTCCGATCAGTGTGCTGACCCGGGCCAGCGTCCGCCGCTGGTCCTGGTTACAGCCGTACGCCGCCGACCCCGCGTCCAGCGCGACGCGCAGCCAGGCCAGCTACGCCCTATCTGGCTTACACGCATTCTCGCCTGGGCCCCTGGACTCCAGCGCCGCCTCACCGCCCGCGTGCCAGAACCGCCGCCACTGGTATGCCGACTTCATGCTAACCCGCAGGCACCTTGCCACCTACACCGCGCCCATATCATGCTCGAACATCTGCGCGGCCTACAGCGGCACCTTCTGACGGCGGGCCCGTCCCTCAGCGGTCAGGCCGCCCACCATCGGGGTACGTCATAACCGCGGCGTAGACGCAGCAGAAACATCAATCACGCAGGCGCGCCGAGTGCGATCAAGCAGACAAAGACCCCGGAGCTTCAATTTCTGCAACTGGTGGGTTATCAGGATTATCAGACGCTCCTCGGTTGAAAGTTCATTTCTTGCCGCTCAGCAATTGCCACCCGGCAACTAATTCTTCGCGTCGAGAGATGATTAGAAGCATTCATGGTTCAGGTGTGGCGGAAAGTGACGGATATTTTTCTGGGGTGCCTGCCCTCCTCTCATCACCATTGAAAGGCTGCCCGCACGGCCCGCGGACGCGGATCATGCTTAACTACATGCGCATCCCGTCGACGCAGATGCGAGCGCCACAACGCAGGTGTGCTCGCCGTCCGGCTGGCTCGCCGGTCGCGGGGAAGATCAATCCAGAACCGCAGGCGACCTGGGAAGTTAGGTCTCCTGGTCGCCCCCCGGGACTAGGCGTCCGTCTCCCAGCACCGCCTGCGCTCGAAGCGGTTGCCAGGCCCTGGGCCTCAAAGGAGTATCGGTTCTACTTTGCGGTCGGCGTCCTATCATGCCCCACGCACTGCTCTTTGAGAAACTTGACGAAGATATTGACCGAAACCGAAACCGAATGTCATCATGTGCCCAAGCAGCGGCTCACCAGACAGGGAGCGGCAATGGCGCAGCGTAACCACGTCTCATGGCTGCGGAAACCAGACGTAGCCGCCTATCCGAACGGGGCCAGGCGAAGGGGCCTCGCCCAGCGACCGGACCGCCCGGGCTAACCCGCTCCTCTACAGCGCGCTGGGCCGCTGGGCTCATCGCCTACTTCGGCATTCCGAACGCACCACCAATGACCGTTCCCCGGTCTGCTCCTGCGTGCGTTTCGCCGAATTTTCCTCGGAGCAATTGTTCAGGAGCAATTGCCCGGCACCCTCGCCATCGCGGCAAGCCCACATCGCCGTCCATGGCATCGGCGGAAGCGCCGCCTTCGCCCGCTTTACCCGCCACCCCATGACCTTGGGTGGCAGCAAGGAGAACCGTAATGGCATACGAGGCCTCGGGAGCCGGGACCGCCGCAGGCGGAAACACCCTGGTCATCCCCGGCGAGATGGCAGCCCGGGTCGACCGGCTGCCCATGAGCTTCATGGCCTGGGAGATCTGCCTGATCGTGCAGATCGGCTGGGCGTGCGCGGTAGGCACCGACGCGATCGCGGCGAGAATGTACCCGTTCGTCTGGCTGCCAGCCAAGGAAATCACCCACAGCCAGTACGACGTCCTGTACGCCCTGGAGGTGGGGATCGGCATCCTGATCGGCGGCTACGCCATGGGCTGGCTGTCGGACAAGATTGGCCGCCGCCCATCTCTGGTCTTGTCCTCGGTGCTGGCCGCGGTGTTCATCTGGCCGTTCGCCTACGTGACGAATTACCCGGCGCTGGCCCTGCTGTCGATCGGCAGCACGCTCGGGATCGGCGGGTATCTGGCCATCAACGTGGTGTACATGAGCGAGATCATGGGCCCGACGGTCCGGCCCCGGATCATGATGGTCAGCCAGACCGTCTGCATCTTCCTGCTGCTGGTCGTCCTGGGCGGCATCATCCCGCACTACTGGTTCCCCAGCCAGTACAAGCTCTACCTGTGGCTGCTGGCCGGGCTGAACGTCCTGGTGGCGGTCTACCTGGCCCTCCGGATGCCGGAGTCGCCGCGCTGGCTGGAGGCCCGGGAGCGCCGGGATGCGGCCCGCCAGATCGTGGGGCGGATGGAGAAGCGGGTCAGCAAGGGCGGCCGCGTCGCGCTGCCCGAGCCCGACCTGCGGCCGTATGAGGTGGTGGCCGAGGAGAAGACCAGTTGGCTGGCGCCGTGGGCCAGGCAGTACGTGGTCGCCACCGTCTTCCTATTGGTGGTCATGGTGCTCGGCTACGCCGGCATCGTGTACGGCGGCAACAGCCAGATCGTCTTGTTCCTGGTCCTGGACCGCGGCTACAACGCCGGCACCGTTTTCGCCCTCACGGCCTGGGCCGGGGTGGTCGCCTCCGCGGTCTACCTGCTCAACGCGTTCTTCGGCCAGCGGTTTGAGCGCAGATGGACCCAGCTGGTCGGCGGCGTCCTGTTCGCCGGCGCCTACTGGGGCATGTACGCGTCGCACAGCCGCCCGGCCCTGACGACCTGGTTCATCCTGGCCAACGTCGGCGGGATCTTGTGGCTGTGGAGCATGTACGTGTACATCCCGAACAACTTCCCGACCCGGATGCGGTCGCTGGGCACCGGCTGGACCGACGGCATTGGCCACCTCGGCGCCTGGGGCGGTGTCCTGATCGCCGGGCAGCTGTACACCGTGACCGATCCGCGGCCCTTCTTCGTATTCATCACGGTCCCGTGCGCGATCCTCCCCGCCGTCCTGATCGGGATCTTCGGGAGGAACCAGCGCCGCCGCGCACTGGAGGAGCTGGCCCGATAGACGCTGGGCCGCCGGCTTTAGGGTCTAGGCCGCCGGCTCTTTCCCGAGGTGTCTCCGGCGGCCGAAGAGGGTGTCACCGGCGGCCCAGCCCCGCACCGCAGCCGGCCTCCCGTCAAAGCGACCATGACGGGAGGCCGGCGCGGTAGCGGTCGCCGGGCGCCGACGAACTCCAGAGAAGTGCTCGGGCGGGCTGGCCCTGGACGATGCTGAGACCGATGGCCCGATCGCCGGAGGTGCCGTCACCAGCGGCGGCCCGAAGCCGCACTGACTGCCCACGGCCTACCGGTAGCCGCTATCCGATTACCGACAGGCCATCCGAAACACCTGTTTGGCCTCCGGGTCGAACTGCCCCTCGATGAAGACAAAGAGGCGCCGCGACAGCCAATGATTCCCACATTTCTCTCCACGTCAGCACAGCACGGACGCTACGAGCGCATCTTGCAAGCGGCCACAGTCATGCTCGCCATCGGCGGGGAAGGCATGCTTCAGATGAAGGACCTGGCTCAGCGCGCGGAGGTCTCGCTCGCCACGCTGTACAGGTATTTTCCCACCAAGGAACACGTCGTGCTGGCGATCGCGGTGCGCCGCTACCAGAACGCCCTAGCGCTGGTCGCCGATGAGCCGCCGGACGGGGCCACCGTGCAGGAGCGCGTGACCAACCATCTGCTGCGCGAGTTCCGCGCCGTACAGCATGACCGGAAACTGACCGCCAGCATTAACCGAGTAATGGCTAACACGAGAACGGATTACCGGCCGGCCATTATCCAGGTTCACGACCTGAACATGAAAATTCTCCAGCAAGTCGCGGTGGCTGGGCGCCCACTGCGCCGCGAACAGTACATGCGTCTGATAATCGCGCATAACGTCTTCACCGCCGCAAGTCAGCGGTGGCTGGCCGGGGTTTCCTCGGCGGCCGAAGCCAGACTAGAGATACGTATGGGATGTCACCTGCTGAACGCGCCGCGCTTGTTCCCGAACGACGAGCTGCTGAGCCGGAGTGAGCTTACTGGCTCATAGCAACCACGGCCGTTAGCCGGTCCTGTCGTATGTCCGTTCTGGGAACGGAGCTTGCGCCTTCTAGATCTCGAAGTTGTAGAGACCGACAGTGCAGGCGTCGCAGGCCGGTAGTCCGGCAGGTAGTAGAGATCGCGGGGTGGTGCATCCGGCCGAGCAAGCCCTCTTGAGTTCCGCGCGCGGCGATCTGCGTCAGCCCGTCGTCGGCGGCGGTCATCGCGTGCCGCGGCAGGGTGACCGGGTAGAATCCCGGCCAGAAACCGCACGCCGACCGCAGGGCTGACGATTTCCCGGCATGCGCACGGCACCTTGACCGCACCGGGTTTTCACCGGCTCCCGGCCATGGCGCACCAGCCTCCATAGGCCAAGAGCCCATGAGCTTTGTCCAGATGCGGGCCGGTCGTTCAGCTCAGCCCCCTGCCGGTCCCGGATACCGAGCACCCTTCAGGCTCGCGCCGCTCGGACGGTCATGCCGCCGATTGCGGCGCTCCTGGGTGTGAGCAGCCTCGCGCACTCTGAAGATTCCCGGTATTCACTGTGCGTGTCCGACGATCGCCTGTCGGCGCCTGCTTTCCGTGGACCGAGTCACTCGGTCCACGGGCGGGGATCCGTGATCATTGCGACGCCCAGGAATGAGCCTCTGAACTGCAACGTTTCTGAGCCGCCTATCGGAATCGAACCGATGACCTACGCATTACGAGGGGCGTGCTCCCTGTCCGCGTACGCGTTAGCTGCGCCGATAGCACGGGCAATGGCACCGATGGTACTCGCGGCTCTGGGCTTATTCGGCGACCCGGTCCACGAACCGGTCCACGTCCGAGGACCTGCATCCCCTCGTTCTGCTACTGTGCGTAAACGTTGCTGGTAATACGGATCCGCGCCGGCGCCCGATTTGCCGCCCTTTGGGCTGTTATCTGAAATTCGTCGGCCAGAAGCGACCGTCGCCAGCGGTTCGATGGCGTGGACATGGTAATGAGGGCAGCGGATGGGGCAGCAGTGGTCATTGGAGACCTGCTCGGGGCCGAGACCCGGGCGGCTGGCGCCTGCAAAGCATCTCATGACCGGCAAAAAAGACTTTGCGGGTCACCGCTAGCGGTTATCCGGTGCCGGACGTTACCCCGTGGCCACGCCCGGCGCCGGTCTCTATCGCGATTGAGGAGCACCCTCCTGCAAGATCATCTCAATCGTCGGCATTACGCCAGTAACGTCATGGCTGGCGACCTGGCGGCTTTAGTGAGTGCGACGGAAGCGTCCTTACGATCGCAGGTCGTGTGCGCAATCACGTTGGCATGGGCACGACTCTGGGTTCGGTGAACGCGATGGCATCGCTGGCGGACAGTTTCTGGGTGACAATGGTGTAGATGACGGCGGTGAGCGGTCCGCCACCGTCGGCAGTGTTGCCGGGCTGGGTGATGGTGACGTTCGTGATCTTGTAGTTGGTGCCGTTGGCGGCGGTGAAAGTGCAGTCGCCGGTCAGCGTCACCTGGCTGATCTGGCTTTCGATCCAGCCCTCGTAGCCCGGGTCGACGGTGACGGCGACTGCCTGGGTGTCGGTATGGCTGTCGGTCCATTGGTGGCTAGCAGTAACTCCGACCTTGACGGAGGCGTTGACCATGCCGAGGAAACTGACGGTGGTTTCCTCGTCGACCGAGCCACCGATGCTCCAGCTGGAGGTGGCGGTGTGTTCGGAGGTCAAGGTTTGGGTTCCACTGTGCGGATAGGTGGCGGGTACCTGGTAATTAGGACTCGTCTGCAGCGGGTCGGTGTAGGCATAGGCAGGGTTAACGGTGGGAGTGAACTGCTTGCTGGTGGCCTGCGGGTAGAGCTTCATGGCGTTGGCGGCACCTTGCAGGTCTTTTACCGCGTCGATGACCACGGTGGCCGGATCGCCGACGGACATCGTGCCGGGGGTACGCCCGATGGTGCCGATCGGCTGTTCGACTGGCCGGAAGGTGAGCGCGTTCCCGCCGCCGGCGGCGCGGCCGGGTTCTGTGATAGTTGCGTTCAGGATGTGGTAGGTGATGCTGGAGTTGCCGACCGGGACGCTCAGGCTGAAATTGCCTGTGATGGTGGCCTGGGTGACCGCGGACTCCAGCCAGCCCACGTGGCCGGGGTCGATGGTGATCTCCTCGGTGCTGGTAGTGGTATCGCTGATGCCCCATGCCTGATCATGGCTGATGGACATGTTGATCTTCTCGTTGACGGTCTCGAGGATGTCTATCTCGACCCCCCAGCTGAGTTCCTCCCCTATCGAGGTGCTCTCCTCATGGGTGACCCCGGCGGACAACGCCAGGGTGGTCGCGGCGTTGGAGGTGTTGATGACCTGCGCCGAGGCCCGCTGCCAGGTGGCGGCCCTGTAGGTAGGCCCGGCCTTCAGGTCGAAGGCCTTGCCAACCGCGGTGGGCCAGTAGGTCGCCAGCACCGACTGCGCCGCTTTCGGGTCCGAGTTCGCATCAATGGTGACCTCCGCGTTATGGCTGAGCACCGCGTCGATATCGTGCGGATCACCGTCGGGGTCGAAGACCATGTGAAAATCCTGCGACTGCCGCAGCGACCCGTCCGGGTTGTTGACCGAGCCGTCCGGGCCGATGTCGAGGGAGTAGGTGGTGACGTTGTTATTGGTGTCGACGTTGAAGTCGCAGCGGTGCTTGCGGCCGTCGACGTCGGCGAACTGGTAGTGCAAATTGATCGCCATCCAGCCGTTTGGCCAGGCGGCCTCATCGAACTCGAAGGCCATCTTCTGCCCGGGCAGGATGATCTGCGCGGGCTCGACGGCGAAGGTAGCCGGGTCGATCCTGTGGTTATACATATCAAACCACCAGCTGTCCTGGAAGATCTTGGTCATGGTGTACGGGGTGTCGTTCGTCAGTGAGAACCAGTTCTTCGGGTAGCTAGTCATCGCGGGTATGCCTTTCTGTTGTCGTGCCTGACGGCTTTGGCGGGTGCCGCCACTTTCCTCCGACCGCCCTGCCGCCAATCAGTGGCTGCCAAGGGCCTGGCACAGATACGCCCCACGCCCCTTTGCCGGGCCTACCAGCGAGCCTAGGCTCGGTAGGCACGCCTCCAACAGGGACCCGTTGCGGCAAAGTTCCGGCGAAAGTGCGGGCCGCAGCTGAGGACAGGCTCAGCACAAGCCGACCCACGACCGCACCGAACGAACCCGCGACGCTGCCGGTCAGTCTGTGCATCCCCAGACCAATGCGGCCGCTGGCTAATCCTGCTTCCCGGACCCGCGCATGCCGGACTGCAGCCGTGTGCAATTTGCTGCAGGGTCTGAAGCAATCTCTGGGACGTAACGCCACACGCAATCACGTGTCAAGCCCCGGTCTAATGAGAGCTAACGGGTCAGCCGTCCAGCAGACTCGGACCTGGTAGCCGCCGGCAAGTGAGTACTCCTCGATCTGGACCGCGAGTCCTAGCGAAAACCGCCGCGCGCGCTCAGAAGATCCCCGTATTACTGTGCGTGTCCGATAGTCGCCTGCCGACGAGCGTGAATCCAGCTTTTCGTGGACCGAGTCACTCGGTCCACGGTCGGGGTCCGTGTCATTGCGGCATGGAGAAATTAGCCTCTGACCTGCAACATTTCCGAACCGCCTATCGGAATCGAACCGATGACCTACGCATTACGAGAAGGATTACAGTCATCCACGGCTGTCCACCAGTGCCATAGAGGCCTGGCTGGGGCCCTACTCATCGCCGCTGAATCCACCGGCATCCAGGCTCGTCCAGGGTCGTTGTTAGCACTCGCGTTAGCAGGATCCTCACCGGCGACCGTCCGTTTTTCAGGCGTAGCGGATGCCCAGTTCAGGTCAGATCGTGCGAGAGTGATTGGCTGTTGATGGCTGCCTGAGGCCGTTGGTGGCTGTCGACGTTGCCGTCACGGTTGCCGTCAAAGGCACCGCGTAGGATCTACGCTCACAGCTGTAGCTGGTTGCACGTCGCTGGGTTATAGCCGTACGACGGGCGTCTCGGGCGTCTTCCCCGGTCTCCGTGGCCTCGCTGACCTTGGCGGACGGCTGGCGCGCGTCAGTAGCGACCTTCGCCGTCTTCCTCGTTCCAACCCGATCCGCCAGGTCTCGTGACAGATACGTGCATAAATACGGTCCCGTGACGTGCTGATTCCCGCAGTTTGGACGTTCGGGTGCCCCGGCGCAGTCCGCTTGCCGCGCGGCAGAGCTGGCAAGGTCAGCGCCGTCGCCGAGATGAAACGCCTCGCCGCGGGCGGAGAGGGCGCTCGCCAGCCTGGCTGGCAAGTCCGCGTCGCCGGGAGCAAGATGTGTAGTCAATCCGAGTCATTGCCATTGGGGATTCCATGACTGATCAACTGCCCGGGCCAGGTACATGGACGATCGACTCAACACACTCCTGGGTTGAGTTCACGGTCGAGCACTTCACGGTCGCCTTCGCACGCGGCATCGCGTCCGGGCCGGCCGGATCGATCACCATCGCCGATGACCTTCCCTCGTCGTCCGCGCGGGCTTCCGTTGACGTGTCCACTCTGACGACCGCTAACAAGATGCGCGACGAGAAGATACTCGGCCCCGACGTCCTCGACGCGGCGCAGTTCCCCACCATCGACTTCGCCTCCCGGGCGCTGCGCGCCGCCGACGGCGGCTACCAACTGGACGGGGACCTGACGCTGCACGGCATCACCCGCCCGGTCACGCTGGCCCTCACGCCGCACGGCGTGATCACCGACGTCTGGGGGAAGATCAGGCTCGGCCTGACCGCGACCACACAGATACAGCGCAGCGACTTCGACGTGCTGAAGTGGGGGCACGTCGCCCTAGCGGCGGGCGGCTTCATGGTCCCGGACGCGGTGCGCGTCACGCTGGAGATTGAGGCCGTCCGCGACGAAGAGTCTTGAGGAACACAAGAGTCAGGGGGATCACCTCTGCGCCCCAGCGGGGCAACTGGCAGCTGATCGACTGCGGCCCCAAGTCACACGCCGGTAACCGGGCGGTCGCGTTGACCGGAATTTCAGCTGTGCGCCCCGGCGCCACGCGAACGCGGGAGCTACTGCTTAGGAGGACACTTCAAGGTCAGCGCTGACCCGCCGCGCCTCCCGATGCCCGCCCTGCGCCGAGGTCTACCGTGCCGACACCTATCAGCTCATCCGGGCGGGCCTGACCGGCGGGCACCTGCCCGTCCAGGCCGTACGACCCTCTACCATCACCAAGTTGTACCGGGACCTACTGACCAATGGGGGCCGCGACGGACAGCCACTCGCCGTCGCCACCGTGACTCATCTGCACGCGGTCCTCAGAAAGGCGTTCCGCGATGCCGTCATGGTAGTGAACTAATTGGCAGCAACCCGGTCGAGCGGGCGAAGCGGCCACGGTCGCAGGCCCAGGAACCAGGCAACGTCTGGACCCTCGCGGAGCTCCAGGCGTTCCTGGCCACCGCACAGCGACACCGATTGTTCGCCTTCTTCCACGTTGCTGCCTATACCGGAGCGCGTCGCGGCGAGTTGCTCAACCTGCGGTGGCAGGACATCGACCTGGGTGGCAAGAAGATCTCGATTACCGGGTCGACGGCTGTGATCGGCGGCGAGCGCGTCAACGGCACAACCAAGAGCAGCCGGACTCGTGTCGTCCTCCATTGACGAGGGGACGGTAGCCGTCCTGCGCCAGCGCAAGGCAGACCAGGTCGCCGAGCAACTGAAGGCGGGCAACTCCTGGCGCGGAGCCAAGAACGAGTATGTGTTCACGACCGGATGGGGCGAACCGATCTACCCCGATACCGTCACGTCCCTGATGGCTAAGCTCATCCGCGCCAACCAGCAACTACCACATGCTCGGGTGCACGACCTGCGGCACCTGCACGCCACTACCTTGCTGCTATCCGGCGTGCCCGTCCACGTCGTTGCCGCTCGCCTGGGCCATGCGGACCCAGCTATCACCCTCCGCGTCTACGCCCACGTGATCCGGTCCGCCGAAGCTGCCGCCGCAGACATTTTCGCGGATGCGGTGAGGACGGCCTGTTAGCAAACCCGTTAGCACGAGAGCAGCTTGATCTCGAACGGAGAAGCGGGATTCTTCTTCTGGCTGGGAGGCCCCGCTCGGTGTTCCGGCCCGTGGAGACCCGGTTCACCGCGTCTGGACATCCTCTCCCGTCTTCGGGATGGCCCGGTATTGGTGTTGCGTCGTAGCGCGGGAGTTGCTGCTGGAGATCTCGAGCCGGATCCGGTGCCCGGGCAGGAACACGTTGGACGTGACCGACAGGTCGATGGTGATCTCGTAGACCTGGCCGGGGTGAGCGCTCCGGATCGGCGAGTGAGTTGCGGTATCGGGCCCGCAGGATCCCATCGGTCAGGTACAGGCCTGGCCATCGGGGAAGACATCGACCAGCTTGCCGGTGAAGTCCGTGTCCGAGCGGACGAGGAGACGACAGCGTCAGCGACACATGACCGGTGACCTCGACCGGGCGGTCCAGCACCGGGGTGGTGTAGCACAGGACGTCATCGCGGGACTCGGCTCGCCGCTGGTCGACCGGTCCGCCACTTCGCCCCGAGCCGCTCATCATCCGCCCGCCCAGGTGGGCACGGGCCGCGCGGGTCGTACAGATACGTGTCGGCGTGTTCGCTGCCTGGCGTTCGGGCGCAGTTCCCCGTCGCCATCGGCGGTGTTCGCGTGACCGGGCTGTCCAGGTAATAGTCGACGTAGTGGTGTCGGGCAGCGGCCAGTCTTGCTCGTCGCGCCACTGGTCAATGCCCATCACGAAGATCCGGACCGGCGCTGTGCCGTCCAGGCATCGGCCTGGCCCCGCAGCCACCGGTCGAAGAACCGCTGATGCGCGCCGGTCAGGTCGAACTCACAATCGGCCATCAGCCCGAACTGCCGGTCGGGTAGACGCCGGTGCGGTTGAGGTGGTCCCACGGGCCGATGATCAGCCGCTGGCCCTCACGGGCCTCGGCGCTGCCGCCCCGCTTCCTCATCTCGCGTGAAGTCCGCGCGGTGCTGCACGAAGATGTCGAACCAGCCGCCGATATTCAGCGCAGGCACGGTGATGTCCTCGAACCGGTCGGCGACCGCAGGTCCTGCCAGTACGGTCGCGGGCGGGTGGGCGAGGATCTCCGCCCACCACGGCCATTGCTTCTCCAGCAGCGGCCGGCCCGCACCGGCAGTGCCGCCAGGTGAGGGTCCGGTCAGCGGCCATCCCATCAGGCCCAGAGCGCCTGCGGTCACCTGGCCCGCCGCTATGCGCGCCGGACGTCGACAACGGCCATCAACATGGTCCACGTCTGGTTATTGTGCAGCGACAGGCGCCCCCCTCGGAGTACCGGAACGCCACATAATGATCCGTCGTGGTGACCGCGGGCGCGATCGCCTTCAGGTGACCGCTGCGGACGCGGTCTCCCACTGCACGACCTAGGTACGACGGCCCGTAAGGCCGATGTTGCCATCGCACCAGGATGCTCCAGCAGCCAGGCCACCGTTCGGCGCCGTCGCTGGCTCGTTGACGAAGGTGAACTCCCCGCCGGACCGGAACGTGCCCCGGCAGTCCTGGTAGACCACGGCATACCCCGCTTCGATCAGCGTGAAGATGTTCGGGCGAGCGCCGTAGATAGCGCTCACTTCCTTGCCGTACGGGAGCGCACCAGCAGCACCGGTCCCTGCGCCCCCCCGCCGGGACCATACGTCCGTGGCCAGCCGGACACCGTCGCGCATCGGGACCATAATGTCCTTTTCCACCGTAAGCTCATCGGCGCTCCCTCATCGCAGTCACCCGCACTATTGTGCGGTCCGGCCCGAACCGGACAAGGCACAACTTTACCTTAACACTCCTGGTGCTAGCGGCCACGTGAAAATACGGGTGTGCGGTCAGTTAGCTCCTGGTTCGCGGCCATCGTTTCTCCAGTCCTGCGGCCATTTATGGCCCGGGTGGCTGGTCTTGTTCTCTGCCGGCTCACGGCGTGTCGTGATGCAGGCGGTCCCTCCGGTGTGGATGGGTTTGAGGTGGTTCGCCTTACCCATCGGTGTCCGGAGGGACCCATGACCAAGTCTGGCAGGGAAATCATGGAGATTTTCGAGGCGTTTGACCTTACGGGGACGGCCTGGTCGGCTGCGCAGCTGACCGGGTGCGATGCGAAGACGGTCGCCCGTTACGTGGCGGTCCGGGACGCCGGCGGTGACCCGCTGGCGAAGACGGCGCAGGCCGCGGCTGATCGATGCGTTCATGCCGAAGGTCGAGGAGCTGGTTGACCGGTCGAAGGGGAAGATCCGGGCGGACGTCGCCCACCGCAAGCTCGCCTCGATGGGCTACCGGGGGTCGGAGCGGTCGACCCGGCGGGCGGTCGCGGAGGTGAAGCAGGCCTGGCAGGCGGGCCGGCGAAGGCGCTACCGGCCCTGGATCCCGGAGCCGGGGATGTGGCTGCAGTGGGACTGGGGCGACGGGCCGCGGATCGGCGGGCGGAAGACCCAGCTGTTCTGCGCGTGGCTGGCCTGGTCCCGGTTCCGGGTGGTTATCCCGGTCTGGGACCAGCAGCTCGGCACGCTGACCTGGTGCATCGACCAGGCGCTGCGCGCCGTCGGCGGCGCGCCGACCTACCTGCTGACCGACAACGCGCGCACCGTCACCATGGACCACGTCGCCGGGATCCCGGTGCGGCACCCGGAGATGGTCGCGCTCGGCCGGCATTACGGCTGCAAGGTGGAGACGTGCGTGCCGTTCGACCCCGAGTCCAAGGGCGGCGTCGAGGCGACGGTGAAGATCGCCAAGGCCGACCTGGTGCCCTCGGGGGCGAACCTGCTGCCGGCCTACGGCAGCTTCGCGGAGCTGGAGGAGGCCTGCCGCGAGTTCTGCGGCCGGGTCAACGCCCGGGTGCACCGGGAGACCGCCGCCGTCCCGGCGGACCGGCTGGCCGCCGAGCGGGAGATGCTGCACCCGCTGCCGGACGAGCCTTATGCGCTCGCGCTGGGCGAGGAGCGGCTGGTCGGCGACGACCAGACGGTCCGGTTCGGGTCGGTCCGCTACTCCACCCCGCCCGGCCACGCCGGCACCAGGGTGTGGTGCCGGGCCGCCGGGGAGGAGCTGGTGATCACCGCCCGCACCGGCCGCGGCGCGGCCGAGATCGCCCGGCACCGGCTGTCGGTCCCGGGCAGCCCGTCGATCTGCGACGAGCACTACCCGCACCATCCGGGCGGGAACGGGCCGCGCCAGCCCCGGCCGCGGCCGCGGACCGAGGCCGAGGCCGCGTTCCTGGCGATCGGCGACGGCGCGCAGCGGTGGCTGGCCGAGGCCGCCGCCTCCGGCGCGCAGCGGATCCGCTCCAAGATGGCCCGCGCCGTGGAGCTGGCCGCCGTGGTCGGCGCGGGCACGGTCGACGCGGCGCTCGGGCTGGCGGCGATCGCCGGCCGGTTCGCCGCCGGCGACCTGGCCTCGATCATCGACCACCTGGCCGCCGAGCGGCGCCCCCGGCGAGGTCGTCATCGCCAGCGAGGCCCACTCGGCCCAGCCCGGCACCTCCGGCTGGGCCCGGCTCGGCGGGCAGGAGGCGGGACGATGACGACCGCGCCAGTCCTGTGAGGACGTGTTCCTGACCGGCGAGGAAGCCGCATTCATCCGCCAGGTCGCTGTGCGCCTGCTCGCGGCGTGCTCGCCTGGATCAGGCAGCGAACAGCGGCCCGCTGGGGCCAGCCGCTGCTGGCGCAGGACGCAGCCCTGGCCGCCGGGAGCAGCCGCGCCCCGGCCGCGCCGACGTACGACGCCAACCTCGCGGTCGACTACCTCGACTTCGCCCGCCGACGGCAGGGCAGTGCCCGGTGACCGCCCCCGCGGCCCCGCCGCTCCCGGCCGAGCTCGACGCGCTCCTGCGCCGGATGCGCCTGCCCTACCTGCGCAAGGCCGCCCCCGACGTGCTCGCCACCGCCCGCGCCCAGCGATGGGAACCCGCCGAGGTCCTGCGCGTCCTGCTCGCCGAGGAAGTCACCGGCCGCGACGCCGCCACCCGGCGGATGCGCCGCAAGACCGCCGCGTTCCCCTCCGGGAAGACCTTCTCCTCCTGGCGGCCCGAGGAATCCTCCATCCCCGAGGCCACCCAGAACGCCCTGATCACCCTGGAATGGATCGGCCGGGCGGAGAACCTGGTCATCGCCGGCCCGTCCGGCACCGGCAAGTCGCACCTCGCCGAGGCCCTCGCCCACGCCGCGATCGAGAAGGACCTGCGCGTCGCCTGGTTCACCCTGGAGACCCTCACCGCCGCGATCGGCAAGGCCAAGGCCGACGGATCTGTCGCCCGCACCGTCACCAGGATCTGCCGCAGCGACCTCATCGTCGTCGACGACATCGGCATGCTCCCCGCCGGGCAGGACGCCGCCGAGGCGTTCTACCGCATCACCGACGCCGCCTACGAACGCCGCTCCGTCGCGGTGACCAGCAACATCCACCCCTCCGGCTTCGACACCATCATGCCCAAGACCCTCGCCACCGCCACCGTCGACCGGCTGCTCCACCACGCCCACCTCGTGCTGACCAAGGGCGACTCACACCGGCTCGCCGAGGCCCTCGCAGGCAAGGGGGTGATCCCGCTGGCCACCTAACCCCCGCCCGCCGGGAGAACACGCGGCCACCAGCCTGGAAAACTGGTGGCCGCCAGCCCGGAGAAAACAAGACCACCCAACCGGATTTCCCAATGGCCGTTGACAACTGGGGCCAGATCTCCTGATCTGGACACCTCACCGAAGGGCCCCAGGCGATCTTCAGCCGCGTCGACCGGCCCGGTGCGCGGTTAGTAAAGGTCGTCCAAGCTCGGCCCCTCGACGTCGAGATGGCCCGATGTGAAGCCAGCAGCTGCCGCTGACTTCCCGCCTGCTGGTCAAATCGCCGACCACTTACCTCGGGCGCCCGACACCACCTACCCGCGGCATCCGCGGCGCCGGCGCACGCAGCATGCGCTGGCGGTCGCCCCGGCCGCGACACTCGGCATCGGCTGTCACACAAGATCGTCATCGAGGACATGTACGGGTACAGCTTCGACCGGCCTGCCCGCACATGCGCGAGTACCCGTCCGCCCTGCTGCCACGCACAGCCCTACCCTCCCAAGCGCGGCCTTGGTACCTGCACGCTCCCATCTGTCCGCACGTCAGGTGACAGGCCCGCTTGCCTGCGGCGTATCACCAAGTGAAACCGGTCAGGGCAGGATAGCCCCGCCATCGGCGTCCATGCCGACGGCCTGGGCCGGCGTCATGCCGGGCGCGGCGGACCCGTGGTCGTTGCCTGCGGCCCGGACGCCGGGCCCGGCGGTGCGTGCGGTGCCTGCGCGCCGGGTTGTGCGAGCAGCGCGGCGACCCGCTGGAACTCGCCCACCGCGTACCGGACGACCTCGTCATCGTCCATCGCGGCGCCGCGGCCGAGCGCGGCGTCGTAGGCGGCCTCGCCGAGCGCGTCCCGGGCGAGAGCCTGGGTTTGGTCGATCGCCCTCTGCTCGTTTTCGTTCTTGGCCGAGATGGACGCCGGGAAATGCGCGGCGAAGGCGCCGGACAGCACCGCGGCTGGTCCGGCTTCGCCGAGCCGGGCCAGCATCCCGGCGGCGATACGGAGCGTCGTGGCCGAGGAGCAGCCGGGTGCCGTCGGCGTGGTGCCGCAGCGTCGCCTCCTGCAGCGCGGCCAGCGCTCCGGGCAGGTCGCCGTTGCGGGCCCGGATGACCGCTGCCAGCGTCAAGGCGTTGCCGAGAATGGTGTCGTAGGCTCCGGCGCGGGTCAGGGCCAGGCTGTCCTCGATGAGCAGCAGCGCGGCCTGTGGTTCGCTGTGCCAGATCGCCTCCGCGGCCGCGTAGGAGGCGTCCGCCGACAGCGCGGGGTTGCGGACCCTCCGGGCTATCTCGACCGCCTCCATCGCGGGCTGCCGCGCCGCGGCGTAGTCTCCAGCGCGCGTCCAGGCCAGCGCCTCCGCGGCCAGCGAGAACCCGACGAGGACCTCGATGCCCCGTTCGGCGGCCTCCTGGCGGGCCTCCCGGGCGATGCCGATCCCGCGTTCTGGCTGCCCGGTGAACGCGTAGATCGCGGCGAGTACAGCTCGTATCGTCCAGGAGGTGAGCGGATCGCCGGATGCCGGTTCTGCCAGGGCCTGCTCGGCCAGCCGTAGCGCCAGCGGGAAATCGTCGGCGAGGAACGCGTTCCACGCCGCGGCGGCGAGGACCGGTGCGCGCAATTCGGGCGGGCAGGCTTCGAGCCGGGTGAGGCAGGCTTCGGCCCAGCCGCGGGTGATAACGGGCGATGTGACGGCAAGCCAGAGGAGGGCGGTCACGATCCGGAAGGCGAGCCGGGGTGCCTGGCCGCCGCTGGCCAGGGCCCAGGTGACGGCGGCGTGCAGGTTGTCCCGTTCGGCCCGGATCCGGTGCTGCCAGTCCAGCTGCGCCGGGCCGTACAGTTCCGGGCCGGCCCGTTCGGCGAACGCCGCGTAGAACCGGGCGTGCGCGCGGTGCAGCCGGGTCAGCTCGGCGGCGGTCAGGTGCTGGCGGGCGTAGGCCCGCATCGTCTCCAGCAGCCGGTAGCGGCTGGCCTGGTCCGGTCCTTCCTCCTCGGCGAGCATGGACTGGCCGACCAGGGCGGTCAGGCCGTCCAGGACGTCCCACCGGTCCAGGCCGGCCGCGGCGGCCACCGCGACCGCCGCGTCGGCGTCGAAGCTGGCCGGGAACACCCCCAGGGCAGTCGAACAGCCGCTGCTCGGTCTCGCCGAGCAGCGCGTAGGACCACTCGACGGTGGCCTGCAGCGTCTGCTGGCGGCCGGGGGCGCCGGCCCGGCCGCGGGTCAGCAGCCGGAACCGCTCATCCAGCAGCCCGGCGATCTGGGCCGGGCGCAGCGCCCCGGCCCGCGCGGCGGCCAGCTCGATGGCCAGCGGGATCCCGTCCAGCCGCCGGCAGATCTCCCCCGACCGCCGCCACGTTCGCCGGGCCCAGGGCGAACTCACCGCGCGCGGCGGCGGCCCGCTGCACGAACAGCTCCACCGCCTCGCTGCCCGCCGCGGCCGCCACATCCGCATCCGGCGGCGGCAGCGACAGCGGCCGCAGCCCGAACACCTGCTCCCCCTCCACCCCCAGCGGCTGCCGGGACGTGGCCACGATCCGTACCCCCCGGCAGCCCCGCAGAATATCCGCGGCCAGCGCGGCGGCCGCGGCCCAGCAGGTGCTCGCAGTTATCCAGCACCAGCAGCAGGCCGCTGCGGGTCCTCAAGAACTCCACCACGCTGCCCGCCGTCGACAACCCCGGCCGCGACCGCACCCCCAGCGCGGTTGCGACCAGCCTGCGCCATCGACTCCCCGTCGCCGGCCGCGGCCAGCTCGCACAGCCACGCCCCGTCGGCGAAGGACGGCAGCTGGTCCGCCGCGGCCTGCACCGCCAGCCGGGTCTTGCCCACCCCGCCCGGCCCGGTCACCGTCACCAGCGGCGACCCCGGCCACCGCGCGCGGCCAGCCCGGCCAGCTCCGCCGCCCGGCCCACAAACGAGCTCAGCTGCACCGGCAGATTCCCCGCGAACGCCGCCAGCGTCCGCACCGGCGGGAACTCCGGCCCGCAGCCCCGGCCCGGTCAGCTGGAAGATCCGCACCGGCCGGGCCAGATCCCGCAACCGGTGCTCCCCCAGATCCACCAGCCCGCACCCGTCCGGCAGGTCATCGCGCACCAGCAGCTCCGTCGCGCCCGACACCAGCACCTGCCCGCCATGCCCCGCCGCCATCAGCCGCGCGCACCGGTTCAGCGGCTGATTCAGGTAATCCTCCCCGCCCAGCACCCCCTCATCGGTCCACAACCCCATCCGCGCCGCCAGCGGCCCGATCCCCTCCCCCCACTGCTCGGCGCCCAGCCCCTGCTGAGCGGCCAGCACCGCGCGGACCGCCTCCCGGGCCGAGGCGAACACCGCGGCCATCCCGTCGCCCATGGTGGAGAACACCGTCCCGCCGTGCGCGCCGACCGCCCCCCGCACGATCGCGTCATGCCGGGCCAGCGCCTCCGGCCATCTGCTCCGGGTGCGCCTCCCACCGCCGCGTCGACCCCTCCAGATCGGTAAACAAGAACGTCACCGTCCCCTGCGGCAGCCCCATCACCGGGCCCCCTTCCGCCCAGACGCACGCCACACCGCCACCACCGCACCAGCCAGCGCAGGTAGCCCGCCTCCGGCGCCCGTATCACCAGGATCGAGCCGAGCGTAACACCGCGTAATCCCACCTGACCACACCCCGGGACCCCACTGCGGCCGCACACCGCTGCGCCTTACCCCGGGGACCGGGCGCGGGATCATTCACCAGGCGGATCGCAAGAGCATCGATGAAAGATAAGGTCATCTGACCGGGCATCAGATGGCGCACAAGGTGACCTGTGGACCTGTCATCGTGTGAAACCGGTCAGGATCGTGACCCGTTTCTGGCGCAGAGGGCACCCACCAGGTCGGCGGGTGGCCTTCGCAGGGTTCGACTGCCCTTCCAGCCGAGATACCGCATCATCCCCATGCCACTGGTCCGCAAGCGACGGAGATGAGCCCACTCTCACGCCCGGATGATCGTCAGCATTTACTCAGCGTGATCGACGGTGGCTTGCCGGACATCGAGAATACCGCTTTCGTGGACCGGGTCACTCGGTCCACGAACCGAATGCGCGATCATGGCGGCGCGCAGAAAGAGGCCTTCGACCTGCAGTTCTGTCGAGCCGCCTATCGGAATCGAACCGATGACCTACGCATTACGAGTGCGTCGCTCTAACCGACTGAGCTAAGGCGGCGTGCTGCCCAGGACCAGGCAACCCGATGAGTCTATCGGAAAGCCGGGTCGCGACAGGCCCAGCTAGCGTTCACCGGGGCCGTAACATCCTCAGCGTGAGGCTTTCCGAGGGCGAAGCGCGGATCCGGTTCGCGGCGGTCCCCGTGGCGCGGCTGGGAACGGCCGACGCTCGGGGACGGCCACACGTGGTGGCGGTCACCTTTGCGGTCGAGGGTGACACCGTTTATATGGCGGTCGACCAGAAGCCGAAGTCCGGGACCAGGCTGAAGCGGCTGCGGAATGTCGCCGAGAATCCGTGGGTCACCGTGCTCGCCGACGAGTACTCCGACGACTGGGACACGCTGTGGTGGGCTCGCGCCGACGGCCGGGCGACGGTGCTGGCTGGCCGGCACCAGATGGCGGAGCCGCTGCGGCTGCTGGCGGATCGTTACTGGCAGTACCGGGAGGCGCCGCCGCCCGGCCCGGTGCTGGCGGTTACGGTCGAGCGGTGGTCAGGCTGGGCTGCCACCAGGACTTTAGAGCTGCTCGCCGAGCCATCGGCGGTAGAGTTCCACGAACTCCGCCCGCATCTGCGGGCTCAGGTCTTCGGGCTCCAAGCGCCCGGCGAGCCGGATGGTCTCCCGCATCTGGGCCAGGTACTCGGTGCAATGCGGGCAGCCCGCCAGGTGGCGCTCGTACCGCCGCCTGGCCGACCGCGACAGCGAGCCTTCCAGGTAGTCGGTGACCAGCTCGACGGCCTGCTGGCAGGCGAGGTCACGACGTGACAAGAGCCTCATCGCACCTCCCGGAACTCGTGCTCGAACAGCTGCCTGAGCCGGCTCCGGCCGCGGTGCAGCAGGACCCGCTGGTTGCCGTCACTGATGGCCAGCACCGAGCAGACCTCTTCGCTGGTCATCTCCTCGACGTCGCGCAGGATGACGACTTCACGCTGCCGTGTAGGCAGCTCATCGATCAGCACCTTGATCCGGCCGGCCAGCTTGCCCGCCTCGATGCGTCCCTCGGCCGCCTCGATCCAGCGCTCGGGTGGATCGGCCCAGCCGCCGGAGCCGTCGAACCGCGACGGGTCGACGGCCGGCTCGGGATCGGCGACCGGGACGCTGCGCTGCTCGTGCGTGCCGGTCGTCCGCGCCCGGTTGACCAGGATGCGGAACAGCCACGTCTTCAGCGACGAGCGTCCCTCGAAGGAATCCAGGCCGCGCAGCATCCCCAGCCACGTGTCCTGGACGACCTCCTCGGCGACCGCACGGCTGGGCACGAACGACACCGCGAGCCGCAGCATCGGCTCCTGATAGCGCTCCACCAGGGCGACGAACGCCCGTTCGTCCCCCGATCGCAGGCGGAGCAGGAGCTCCCCGTCGGCTTCCATCACCGGCCCGGGCCGCCGGAGCAGCGGGTCAGCGGGTGCCTGCCGCCGCCCCCGAGCAGAAACGGGAGGAGCCGGCCGCGGCCCACGTGAGGGCCGCGGCCGGCTGTCCCGGATGCCGCTGGTCTCAGAAGGCCACTATCCCTTCACCGCCGACCGCGCCGGGCACGGTGACCGTCCCGATCTTGGTGAGCGAACCGCCGGATCCCACGCTGAACTCATCCACGATCCCCGCCCCGCCGGTCTGGATGTACAGGAACCGTCCGCCGGCCGCGGCGGACGCGTCCACGGTACCGGGGTCGGTCGGCGTCGCGCCGAGCAGCGTCAGCTGGCCGCCGGCCGAGGAGGTGAAGCCGCTCTCCGAGGCGCTCCCGGCGTTGGACGCGTACAGGAACGGCCCGGCGGGCGCGACCCAGCAGGTCGCCGACGCGCCGGTGGCGGCGGCATCGATCAGGCTGACCGTCCCGCGGGAGGCCAGCGCGAAGGTGGCCAGGGCGTTCGGCCCGGCTTCGGCGATGACCAGGTGGCCGGCCGAGTCGAAGCTGATCGCGAACGGGACGGTGCCGGGCTCGGAATTCACCACGGGCGCGGCGGACAGCTGCCCGCCGGACCGGACGCCGAACACGTCGATGTCGTTCCCGTTGGCCTTGGTGGTGACGATGAGCTGGCGGCCGTCCGGGGTGAAGGCAACCTGCCCCGGCGTGTTGGTGAACTGCGGGCTGGCCGTGGGGTCCAGGCCCAGCGCGCGGCCGGATCCGGGGATCGGGACCAGGAAGCTGCCGAAGACCCGGTAGCCCTGCAGCCGGCCGCCGCCGAGCGCGTTGAGCACGTACACCACGTCGCCGCGGACGGCCACGCTCACCGGGAACGACCCGCCGGAGCCCAGCACCTGGCGCAGCGCGAGCCGGTCGCCGCTGACGGCGAACACGGAGATCGTGCCGCTGCCCGCGTTGACGGCATAGAGCAGCGCGTGCCGGGCGTCATAGCTGAGGGAGCCCTGCGAGGCCAGGTGGTCGACGACGGATCCGGCCAGGATCCCGCCGAGCCCGCCGGTGGCGTAGGTGCCCGCCTGGCTGAGCACGCCGTCCGGCGCGCGGTGATAGGCGACGACCTGGTTGCCGGACGGATTGTCGGTCTGCACGAACACGGCCCGGCCGGCCCCGACCGGAGCCGGCCGCCGGGGACGACGTGCTCGCAAAGGCAGGCCCTGCGGCAGCGAAGGGCAGGGTAACAGCCGCGGCCAAGCCCGCCGCCGCCACCGCCATGGCCGATCCGAGACGAACCGGGACTCTCACGGAGGACTCCTCGCGGGTAGGGGTTTCGGATTGCCCCCTTCAGTCTCGGGCGGGGCCGCCGCGTTACACGGCTACCGCCGGCCGGCCGTCCCGCGGCCCGGCACGGCCAGGCTGACCAGCTATCCGGTCACGATCGTGTCCGCGCAGGAGCCGCCTCGCCGTAGGCAGCAGGCACAGGCAGGAGCCGCGGGCGCGGCCTCAGCCGTCCTGCCGGGCCGGCCCGCCGGGTCCGCGCTTGCCGTGCATCTCCTCGTAGGCCTGCCGGGAGCCGCACACGCTGGCCTTCGGGCAGGCGCAGGCCCGCCCGTCCGCGGACAGCTTCACCACCACGGTGTCCGAAGGCACGTTGTGCCCCACCACCGTCCCCGGCCCCTCCGGGGTGGTCACCGTGGCGCCGACCGGCGGGGCGTCCTTGCGGAAGTCCTGGTACAGCGGGTGCTCGTACTTCAGGCAGCACATCAGGCGACCGCAGGCCCCGGCGATCCGCAGCGGGTTCACCGGCAGGTCCTGGTCCTTGGCCATCCGGACCGAGACCGGCTCGAAGTCCTTCAGGAACGTGGCGCAGCACAGGTCGCGCCCGCATGGCCCGATGCCGCCCTGCAGCCGGGCCTCGTCCCGCGGGCCGATCTGCCGTAGCTCCACCCGGGCGTGCAGCCGCCCGCCGAGGTCCCGCACCAGCGCCCGGAAGTCCACCCGGTGCGGCGCGCTGAAGTAGACGATGACTACGTTCTCCGACCCGACGTAGTCCACCGCGGTGATCTTCATCGGCAGCTGATGCTCACGGACCAGCCGGCGCGCGGCCAGCCGCCCCTCCGCCCGGCGGCGGCGGTTCTCCTCGTCGCGGGCCAGGTCATCGCCGGTGGCCAGACCCTCGCACACCGGCAGCCCGTCGATGTCCTCGGACACCCACTGCGGGGCCCACACGCACTCGGCCACCTCGGGCCCGGAGTCGGTAGGCACGAGCACCTTGTCGCCGATGCCCGGCGCGTACGCGCCGGGATCGAGGTAGTACAGCCGCCCGTAGCGCTCGAAGCTCACCGCCATCATCATGCCCACATCGCCAGACTACGTCGCTAACCGCCAGAGCTCACCAGTCCGCGGCCCGCCGTCTCCGTCCGTGGGCAGCGGAACGTGCCGCTGGCGTCTGCTTCTCGCGCTTCCGTCCGTCTGATCGCCGAGTTCTGTCCCATTCCGTTTGGCACGAACGAGCGGGCGTTCGGCGGCCTGTTTTGTCAGAGCCGGATGTGATGCTCTGTGCCATGCCAGTCACAGTACGACTCGACGGCCTCGCTGACCTGCTGGACCAGCAGTTCTCCGTAGTCAGCCGCGGGCAGTTGCTCGTCCTCGGGATGAAGAACAACGCGATGCAGTGGCGCATCCGGGCGGGCGGCCCGTGGCAGGTGCTGCTGCCCGGCGTCTACCTGAGCCAGACCGGGGCACCGACCCTGCGGCAGAAGGCGATGGCGGCGCTGCTATACGCCGGGCCGGGCAGCGTCATCACCGGGCCGGTGGCCATGATGCACCACGGCCTGCGCACTCCGGTGCGGCTGGAAGTGGCCGACGTGCTGGTACCGATGGGGCGGCAGCGACGCAGCACGGGATTCGTTCGGCTGCACCGGACTAGTCGCCTGCCCTCGCGGCTAGTGACCAGGGATCCGCTGCGGTTCGTACCGGCGGACCGGGCGGTGGCGGATACCACGCGGCTCCTGACCGACGTGCGGGACGTGCGCGCGGTGGTTGCGGAGGCCGTGCAGCAGGGGCGATGCACGGTGGCTGACCTGGCTGGTGAGCTTCGCGACGGGCCGATGCGGGGCTCAGCGGTATTCCGTTCGGTGCTGGCCGAGGTGGCCGACGGCATCAGGTCCACCGCCGAGGGCGACCTGCGCGCCCTGATCAAGGCGGGTGGCCGGAGGCTGGTGTGGCCGCGGAGGTCGATTCCTACGAGTGGCATCTATCGCCGGCGGACTGGGACCGGACCAGGAAGCGACACGACCTGATGAGCGCGGCCGGCGTCATCGTGCTGCACTTTTCGCCGCGCCAGGTTCGCCGCGACCCGGCCGAGGTGGTGCGGATGCTGCGGCACGCCCTGAACAGCACCCGCTCCCGCCCCCCTCTCCCCATCCGCACCATACCCAGCCCCGGCAGCCGGGCCGCGAGCCAATGAGAGTGGCTCTGTACCCATTCTTGTGGGTGCAGAGCGGCAACCATTGGCCTGCGGGGGCGGGGAGCGGGGCGGCGGCATTGGGCGGGGCGGCGGCTTGGGCGGGGCGCGGCGCAGGCGGGGCTGGGGGCTAGGGTCAGCCTTCGACTAGGGCCAGGGCCATCTCTTCTACGGCGAGGAGGGGGGCGACGTTGAGGGGGAGGCGCTCGCGGCAGCGCATGACGGCCTGGAGGCGGCGCAGGGTCGATTCCGGGGTCGACGATGAGGCGATCTGGCGCAGGCCGGGCTCGCGGTCGCCGTTGGCCAGCTCGACGTCGGCGCCGAGCTGGATCATGAGCACGTCACGGTAGAACACCGCCAAGTCGAGCAGCGCCTGGTCGAGGGTGTCCCGCTTGACGCGGGTGGCGCGTGACTTCTGCCGGTCCTCGAGGTCCTTCACCGCGCCGGCCATCCCGCGCATCGCCTTCGCCACGCCCTTGCCGGTCGACCCCTCGCCGAACGCCCGGCGCAGCGCCTGGAGCTCCGGCTCGTCGTGTTCCCCGGTGACCGCCTTCGCCTCGTCCTCGGCCGTGCGGACCAGGGCAGCGGCGGCCGAGAGGGCGGGGCCGAGCGAGGTGGCCTCCAGCGGCATGCGCAGGACCTCCGCGCGGCGCGCGGCGGCCGAGGCGTCCACGGCCAAGCGCCGGGCGCGGCCCACGTGTCCCTGCGCCGCGCGGGCCGCGGCCAGCGCGGCAGCGGGCTCGATACCGTCCCGCGTCACCAGTACCTTAGCGACCGCGGACGACGCCGGCACGACAAGTGTCACAACCCGGCACCGGGACCTGATCGTCGGCACCAGATCCTCGGCCGACGGGGCGCACAGCAGCCAGACGGTCCGCGGGGTGGGCTCCTCGATGGCCTTCAGCAGCGCGTTGGCCGCCTGCTCGGTGCAGCGGTCGGCGTCCTCGAACACCACGACATGCCAGCGCCCGCCCGCGGGCGCGCCGGCCGCCCGGAGCACCAGCTCCCTGGTCTGCCGTACCCCGTAGGACAGCCCCTCCGGCCGGACCAGCAGCAGGTCAGCGTGGGTGCCGGCCTGGACCTGGCGGCAGGACGCGCACTCGCCGCAGCCTCCGGACGGGCACAGCAGCGCGGCCGCGAACGACCGCGCCGCGATGGACCGGCCCGACCCCGGCGGCCCGGTGAACAGCCACGCGTGCGTCATCGCGCCGGGATCGGGACGATGACCGGCCAGCAGCGCGGCCGCGGCGGCGGCCGCCCGGGAAAGCTGCGCGACCACCGCGTCCTGCCCGGTCAGGTCGGCGAACGCCGGGGAGCCGGTCAGGTCCGCGAACGCGGGGCGCCGGTCAGGTCGCGACGCCGGGGCGGTCAGCTCGGCGGACGCCGGGGAGCCGGTCAGCTGGTCCGCGGGCGGGACTGGCGCCGGGCTGGTCACGAGACCTCTTCCTTGATCGCGGGGAAGTCACCGGTGGACGCCTCGGCGACGGACGGGACCGGATCAGGGAGCATGCCGCGGATCCGGTTCTGGATGTCCCGGGTGATCTCCTCGGGCGGGCGGTCGGCGTCGAGCACCAGGTAATGGTCGGGATCGGCATGGGCCAGCGCGAGGAACCCGGCCCGAACCCGCAAGTGGAAATCGGCGGGCTCGGCTTCCAGCCGGTCGGCCGAACGGGCCCGCCGGTTGAGCCCGGCCAGCGGGTCCATGTCCAGCAGGATGGTCAGGTTCGGCACGCGGCCGCCGGTCGCCCACGAGTTGATCCTGGCGATCTCGTCGACCGGCAGGTTCCGGCCCGCGCCCTGGTAGGCGAGCGAGGAGTCCACGTACCGGTCGGTGATGACGATCGCCCCGCGCTCCAGGGCGGGGGTGATGACCCCGTCGACGTGCTCGGCGCGGTCGGCCGCGTACATCAGCGCCTCGGCCCGCGCCGACATGCCGGTGTGCGCGGTGTCGAGCAGTAGCGCGCGCAGCCGCATCCCGACCTTGGTCGCGCCGGGCTCGCGCGTCGTCTCCACGTCGTAGCCGAGCTCGCGCAGCCAGATCGAGGTCAGCCTGGCCTGCGTGGTCTTACCCGACCCTTCGCCGCCCTCGAAGGCGATCAGCAGGCCCGCGGGCGGCGCGGCGCCGTTGACGTGCGTCGTGTCGATCACCGGGGCCAGCGGCTCGCTGCGCACCGCGGCGAGCAGGTCCTCGCGCAGCGAAACGCCCTTGCGGTCGTCCATCTGCCGGTAGGCCCGGATCCCGAGCAGGAACGCCACCACGGCCGCCACCAGGATCACCACGTTCTGCCCGGCCGAGGCGTAGGTGACGTTGCCGATCTTGACGTTCCCGGTCCCGTTCAGCGACGCGATCACCCTGGTCGCGCCGTACGAGAGGATCGGCACGACGGCGATGACGGCGAACAGGATGACCTGGATAGAGGACTGGAAGAAGGCGAAGACCCGGCCGCGGGTGTCGTCGCCCACCTCGAGACCGACGATCGTGAAGCCGGTCGCGTACGCGATCCCGGACAGCGCACCGAGCAGGACCACGAACAGGACGACCGCGCCCAGCACCGGCACCAGGCCGATGAGCGCGAGCGGCACGGCCGCGGCCGCGATGGTCAGGCCGAACAGCCGGCGGCGGCTGAAGTCGCCGAGCAGCCTGGTGCCCAGCAGCATGCCGAGCGCCATGCCGACGAAGATCCCGGCGAAGACCAGTCCCCAGCCGGCGCTGCCGCCGTGCAGCGTGTAGGTGATGTAGGTCCAGCCCAGGCCGACGACCACGCCGGCCGCGGCGAACGCGCCCACCATGCCGACGACCAGGCCGCGGACCACCGGGGTCTTCCCGATGAACCGCCAGCCCTCCCAGACGGACCGCAGCGTCGAAGGGACAGAGATCTTGCCGCTGGCCTGCCGCTTGGGTATCTCGTGGATGAAGTAGACGGTGAGCGCCGAGACGAAGTACGAGGCCGCGTTGAAGTACAGGGCCAGATCCACGTTGCTGGCGTGGAACAGCGGCGTGACCCGGCTGATCCCCTCGCTGACCAGCGCCAGCACGCTGAACAGGCCGGCCGCGAGCGGCGCGGTGCCGTACGTGGTGAGCAGGCTGAGCTGGTTCGCCCGCTCCAGCTTGTCCTTGGGCACCAGGTTCGGTATGGACGCGGAGGTGGCCGGGCTCCAGAACTGGGTGGCCACGCCAGCCAGGAACTTGGCGACCAAGATCCAGGCCAGGTTGGGGAACAGCGGGATAGACAGGAACAGCAGGCCGCGGATCACGTCGCCGACGATCATCACCATCCGGCGGTCCAGCCGGTCCGCCACCGCGCCGGCCAGCGGCCCGAACAGCAGCGCGGGCAGCAGGGTGACCAGCCACACGGCGCTGACGGCCGAGCCCTTGGCGGCCAGGCCACCGGAGGCCAGTGAGGGCGCCAGCACGGTGAGCGCGACGATACTGAGCCAGTCGCCGAGACTGGACAGGGACAACGCGATCCACAGCCGCCGGAAGGGCTTGATCGTCAGTACGCCCGGCTCGCGGGCGTGCTGACGCCGCGCGGCGCCGCGCCCGAGGTGCCCCCGGTCGGCTCCGCGCTGATTCTCCCCGGCGCGGAAGTTCACGGCGTAAGCGTATCGGCACTGGTGACCGCATAACTGGTTAGTCCTTGATCGTGTTTTTAGCTCGGCCGCTTGGCGCCCGGCCTACCTGAAAAATCAAGATCCTTTCGATGCCGAACGGGTCGTGGTGCTTGCCTTCTTCCGAGGCGCGGCCGTCCGCGCGGCGGCGGCCCGGGGCGTGGTGGCCCGGGCCGTGGTCCGGCGGCGCGGCGCCGGCGGCGCGGCGCGCCGGTCGGCGAGCAGCTCGGCGGCTCGTTCATCGGTGATCGATGCGACCTCGTCGCCTTTGCGCAGCGACGCGTTGGTCTCACCGTCGGTGACGTAGGGACCGAACCGGCCGTCCTTGATCACCATCGGCTTGCCGGAGGCGGGGTCGGCGCCGAGCTCCCGCAGCGGCGGCGCGGCCTGGCGGGCGCCGCGGCCGCGGGCCTTGGGCTGAGCGAACAGCTCCTTGGCCTCGGCCAGCGTCAGCGTGAACAGCTGGTCCTCGGATTCCAGGGACCGGCTGTCGGAGGCCTGCTTCACGTACGGCCCGTACCGCCCGTTCTGCACGGTGATCGTCTCGCCGTCGAGTTCGCCCAGCACCCGGGGCAGGCTGAGCAGCTTCAGCGCGTCGTCCAGGGTGACCGTGTCCAGCGCCATGGATTTCAGCAGCGACGCCGTGCGGGGCTTGGCCGAAGCGGGCGCGTCCTCGGGCAGCTGCTCGGTCACGTACGGGCCGAACCGGCCTGCCTTGGCCACCACCGCATGGCCGGTGCCCGGGTCGGTGCCGAGCGCCCGCTCGCCGGACGGCTGGCTGAACAGCTCCTCGGCCTTCTCGACCGTCAGCTCGTCGGGGGCCAGGTCCTCCGGGACGTTGACCCGCTGCCCGTCGCGCTCCAGGTAGGGGCCGTATCGCCCGACCCGCACCACGATGTCGGAGTCGGCCAGCGGGAACGAGCTGACGTCCCGGGCGTCGATGTCGCCGATGTTGCCCACCAGGGACTTCAGCCCAGGTTCCCGATCAGCACCGCCCGGGCCGGTACCGTTCTGGGCGGTACCGTTCTGGCTCGCACTGTTCTCGGCGGTACCGCTCTGGCCCGCACCGTTCTCGCCCGCGCCATCCGCGGGCTCACCGTCAGCGTCGGTGCCGAAGTAGAACCGGCGCAGCCACGGCACCCGCTCGCTCTCGCCGCGGGCGATCGCGTCCAGGACGTCTTCCATCCGCGCGGTGAACTCGTAGTCGACCAGCTGGCCGAAGTGCCGCTCGAGCAGTGTGACGACGGCGAAGGCCAGGAACGAGGGGACCAGCGCGGTGCCCTTCTTGAACACGTAGCCCCGGTCCAGGATGGTCCCGATGATGCTGGCGTACGTCGACGGCCGCCCGATCTCCCGGTCCTCCAGCTCCTTGACCAGCGACGCCTCGGTGTAGCGGGCCGGCGGCCGGGTGGAGTGCTCGGCCGGGGCGAGCCGCAGCACGTCCAGCGGGTCATGCTCGGCCAGCGGCGGCAGCCTGCGCTCCCGGTCGTCGCGGTCGGCGGTGGGGTCGTCGGCGCCCTCGACGTAGGCCTTGAGGAACCCGTAGAAGTTGATGACCTTGCCGGTCGCGCCGAACTCGGCCCGCTCGCCCGCGCTGGACGCGCCCGCCACCCGGACCGACACCGACTCGCCGGTGGCGTCCTTCATCTGGGAGGCGACGGTGCGCTGCCAGATCAGCTCGTACAGCCGCCGCTCGTCGGAGGACAGTCGGATCCTTCGCGACCTGGGCCGGGGTGCGGAAGCTGTCCCCGGCGGGCCGGATGGCCTCGTGCGCTTCCTGCGCGTTCTTGACCTTGCTCGCGTAGGTCCGCGGCGCGTCCGGCACGTAGGCGGCACCGTACAGCTCGGCGGCCTGCCTGCGGGCCGCGCTGATCGCCGTCTGCGAGAGCGTCACCGAGTCGGTGCGCATATAGGTGATGTGGCCGTTCTCGTACAGGCGCTGCGCGACGGACATGGTGTGCTTGGCCGAGAAGCCGAGCTTGCGGGAGGCCTCCTGCTGGAGGGTGGTGGTCCGGAACGGCGCGTACGGCGAGCGCCGGTAGGGCTTGCGCTCCACGCTGGCCACCGAGAAGCTGGCCCCCTCCAGCCGCCCGGCCAGGGCGGCCGCGGCCGCCGCGTCCAGGTGCAGGACGTCCGTGCCGCGCAGCTGGCCGGTGGCGGTGAAATCACGGCCCTGGGCCACCCGGCGGCCGTCGACGGTGACCAGGCTGGCGGTGAAGCTCGTCGGCTCGTCGGCGTCGGGTTTGCCGTGCTCGGCGGTCGCGAACTCCGCCTCGAGGTCAGCGTAGCTGGCCGCGCGGAAGGCGATCCGCTCGCGCTCCCGGTCCACGACCAGCCTGGTCGCCACCGACTGCACGCGCCCGGCGGACAGCTTGGGCATGACCTTCTTCCACAGCACGGGCGAGACCTCGTACCCGTAGAGCCGGTCCAGCACCCGGCGCGCCTGATAGGCGTCCACCAGGCCCTCGTCCACCTGGCGCGGGTTGGCGATGGCCCGGGCGATCGCCTCGGGGGTGATCTCGTGGAAGACCATCCGGCTGTGCGGCACCTTGGGCTTGAGCTCCTCCAGCAGGTGCCAGGCGATAGCCTCGCCCTCGCGGTCCTCATCAGTGGCCAGCAGCAGTTCGTCGGCGTCCTTGAGCAGGTTCTTGAGCTTGGCCACCTGCTGCCGCTTGTCGCTGTGCACGACGTAGAGCGGCTCGAAGTCGTCATCGACGTTGACCCCGAGCCGGGCCCACGGCTCGCCGCGGTACTTGGCGGGGATCTCGGCGGCGCGGTCAGGCATGTCGCGGATGTGGCCGACACTGGACTCGACCACGTAGCCCTTACCGAGGTACCCGGCTATCGTCCGGGCCTTGGACGGCGACTCGACGATGATGAGCTTGGTGCCCTCGCCGCCGCCGCCGGTAGCCCCGCTGGCCGCCGCCTTGGCTGCTCCCGCCGCTCTTGCCCTTCGGCGCCGCCTGGCCGGATGCCGCCTTCGCCTTCGCCTTTACTGTCCTTGCTGGCACGCTATTCCCGTCCTCGCCTCCGCGCCATGACCGTCTCCCGGACCCCGCGATCACACTGCGCCCTGCAGCTGTAACCGTCAGCCCGGTTCGGTGTGTTCCCTCGGACCCACCGGGCCAAGCGGAGATTCTTCCACCACAGGTTGAATCTGCGGTGAACTCAAGCACAATAGGACCGATGGCCGAGTATGCCTACCTCGTCGTGTACCTGCCGCGCGGCACGTCTCGAGACGCTCGCGACACCGCCCGGCGGATCCTGGCCGGCTACGCCGAATACGGGGACTGGGAATTGGCCAGGCTCCGGCTCAGCGCCGACGGCAGCAGGAAGGCTACCCTCCGAAGGCGAATCATACGCCCAGTCCGCACATTCTGAACGGATCCTCGCGTCCTGGGCAGCTCCGCCCGGCCCCGACATGACGGTACGGCTCCCCGAATCGGGCGTCACTCACTCGGGCCGGCCACCGGGCTGGCCTTCTTCTTTCCTGGCGCCCTTCTTTCCTGGCGCCGCAGAAACAGCCTGGGCCTGGTCGCGGGCCGCCCGGAAGCGTTGCTGGGCGCCTTGCTTGGTGAGTCCGTAGCACGCGCCGATCTCATTCCAGGTGGCACCGGCCTTGCGGGCGGCCTCAACCTGGGCGGCCTCCAGTTCCTCGGCCGCTTCTCGCAGGCGCCGGGCCGCTTCGAGCCGGCTAATCGGCCCGTCGGCGACGCCGAGGGCGCCGAGCGCTGCGGTGATTCGCCTGACGGGGCTCTTGGAGGCCATCATCACAGCGTATCGACGGCCGCACCGGTCAATGATATGTTGACGCTCTGGTCAACGAATCGTTGACCTGGCGAGCCGGGAAGCGGGTGATACGCGTGGCGAAAAAGAGCAAGAAGAGCAAGAAGGGGAAGAAGTAGCAGCTGCCCCGATCCGGACGGCAGCGGTGCGCCGCACCGCTGCCGTCCGCACGCCGGAGTCCCGGTCGCGAGCAACGGGCGGCCGTTTCGCAGCCGGCTGGAGGGCGGCCGACCCCCGCTAACAGCAGTCGAGGAAACGGTCCAGGACGCGGGCTCCGAAGCGCAGGGCATCGACGGGAACCCTTTCGTCGACACCGTGGAACATGCCGGGAAAGTCCAGATCCGGCGGCAGCCGGAGCGGCGTGAAACCGAAGCACCGCATCCCGAGCCGGCTGAACGACTTCGCATCGGTACCCGCGGACAGGCAGTACGGAATCACCCGCGCTTGCGGATCCTCGGCGATAAGCGCGCTGGTCATCGCCTCATACAGGGCGCCGTCGGGGGTGGTTTCCACGGCGATGTCGCTGTGGATCAGCTCGCGGGTCACGCCCGGACCGAGCACCCGGTCCAGCTCGGCGTAGAACTCCTGCTCATAACCGGGCAGGAACCGGCCGTCCACTTCCGCGGTGGCGGTCTGCGGGACGACGTTGACCTTATATCCGGCGCTCAGGACCGTCGGATTCGCAGTATTCCGCAGGGTCGCGCCGATGATGCGGGAGATTGCGCCAAGTTTGCCGAGCGAGAGCTCTGGATCGTTCGGCATAAATTCGACGCCGAGGGCCTCGGCGGCACCTTCCAGGAAGGCCCGGACCGACGGGAGCAGGCGAACCGGCCACTCGTGGCGGCCCAGCCTGCCGATCGCCTCGGCCAGTTCGGTGACGGCGTTGTCCCGCTGGATCATCGAGCCGTGCCCGGCCGTGCCGCGCACGGTCAGCCGCATCCAGGCCAGGCCCTTCTCCGCGGTCTGCAGGAGGTAGAGGCGCTGGCGGCCGAGGGTCAGGCTGAAGCCGCCGACCTCGCCGACCGCCTCGGTGACGCCCTCGAACAGCCCCGGGTGGTTATCGACCAGCCAGCGGGCGCCCCAGGTGCCGCCCGCCTCCTCATCGGCGGTGAACGCGAGCACCACGTCGCGGGCGGGCGGCCGTTGCTCGCGCAGCCGCTGCCGGACGACGGCCAGGATCATCGCGTCCATGTCCTTCATGTCGATCGCGCCGCGGCCCCAGATGCAGCCGTCGGCGACCTCGGCGGCGAACGGGTCGTACCGCCAGTCCGGTGCGCTGGCCGGGACGACGTCGAGGTGGCCGTGCACGAGCAGGGCCGGCCTGGCCGGGTCTTGGCCGGCCACGCGGGCGACCACGCTGGCGCGCCTGGGGTGCGATTCCAGGACTCTCGGCTCGAGGTCGACGTCAGCGAGCAGGGCGGCGACGTACTCGGCCGCCTGGCGCTCACCGGGGCCGGAGTGGTCGCCCGGGTTCGACGTGTCGATCCTGATCAGGTCACGGCAAATGTCCGCGACCTCGTCCTGCGCGGTCCCCTGGTTCGCTGTCACCGGTCTATCGTCGCATCCCGGCCCGGGGCGTTCGGCCGTACCCCGCGGCGACCAGATCGGCCCCCTTGGCCACTTCGCTTGGCGGCTCCCGGTTTGCTAACCTAAGCCAGCCGACGCGTAACGTGCGCGGCAGGTCCGGGTGGCGGAATAGGCAGACGCGCTAGCTTGAGGTGCTAGTGCCCGTAAAGGGCATGGGGGTTCAAGTCCCCCCTCGGACACCAAAACCGGTGAGAAGTCCCCAAAACGGACACCGCTTGAACACGCTGGCGGGCCACTCGAACACGCCCGCTGCCCGCCACCCGGCGGCTGGTGCTGCACTCTATCCGCGGAGGCAGCCGTGACCGCCCCGCCGATCGCCCCTGTCATCCCTTCCCCGGGCCGCCTGGCTGGCACCCCGCGCGTCAGGCCGGCCCCGGTCCGCCCGCTGCCCCTGTGGGGTGCCGGAAGTCTGCATGCCCTTTGACCTGCTTCGACGGCTGAGGGCAGCCGTACGGCATCATGATCATCCGTGTCCCTGCGCTTGCTCTACCTCATCTTCGTCCGGGTCTGCGGCTGGCTGATCCTGCTCGGGCGGTCATCGTCCTCCAAGGACGCCGAACTGCTCGTGCTGCGGCACGAGGTCGCCGTGCTGCGCCGCACCAATCCGCGGCCCCGGCTCGACTGGGCCGACCGCGCCGTCCTCGCCGCGCTCATCCGCCTCCTGCCAACACGACTGCGAATGCACCGGCTGATCACCCCCGGCACCGTCCTGCGGTGGCACCGCCGCCTGATCGCTCGCAAGTGGACCTACCCGAACCGGACGGGACGGCCTCCGGTCAGCGCCGAGATCGCCGCGCTGATCGAGCGGCTCGCCACCGAGAACCACGCCTGGGGATACCAGCGGATCCAGGGCGAGCTGATGAAACTCGGCCACCGGGTCAGCGCATCTACCATCCGCCGGGTTCTCAAAGCACTGAAGATTCCCCCGGCACCGCAACGGCACACCGACATCACCTGGCGGAAGTTCCTGCACGCCCAGGCATCGACGATGCTCGCCACCGACTTCTTCCACGTGGATTGCGCGGTGACCCTGCGGCGCCTGTACTGCCTGTTCGTGATTGAGGTCGGCTCCCGTTACGTGCACGTCCTCGGGGTCACCGCGAACCCGGACGGGCCGTGGACCACGCAGCAGATCCGCAACCTTCTGATGGATCTGGGTGATCGCGCCGCGGACTTCCGGTTCCTGATCCGGGACCGGGCCGGGCAGTTTACCGAGGCGTTTGACGCGGTCCTGGCCGGCGCCGGTATCGAGGCCGTGAAGATCCCGCCGCGCAGCCCAAGGGCGAACACTTATGCGGAACGGTTCGTGCTCACCGCCCGGACTGAGGCCACCGACCGGATGCTGATCTTCGGCCAGCGGCATCTGCAGACGATCCTGGCTGAGTATGAGGCCCATTACAACGGACGGCGCCCTCATCGAAGCCGCCAGCTCCAGCCACCCCGGCCCGACCACCCTGTCGCCGACCTTTCCCGGGAACGGATCCAGCGCCGGCCCGTCCTCGGCGGACTCATCAACGAGTACGAGCGAGCCGCCTAGAATCCCTGTGGGGGTCCGGAAGTCTGCGTAGCCTGTGAGCTGCAGCGATGGGCCGGGTCAGCTGTGCGGCATGATGATCGACCGTGTCCCTGCGCCTGCTCTATCTCATCTTCGTCCGGCTCAGCGGCTGGCTGGTCCTGCTCGGCCGTTCATCGGCCTCCAAGGACGCTGAGCTGCTCGTGCTGCGGCACGAGGTCGCCGTGCTGCGCCGGACTCATCCGCGGCCCCGGCTCGACTGGGCCGACCGAGCGGTCCTCGCCGCGCTGATCCGGCTCCTGCCCCCGAGGCTGCGGATGCACCGGCTGGTCACCCCCCGGCACCGTCCTGCGCTGGCACCGCCGCCTCGTCGCCCGCAAGTGGACCTACCCGCATCGGGCGGGACGGCCGCCGATCAGCGCCGATATCGCCGCGCTGATCGAGCGGCTCGCCACCGAGAATCACGGCTGGGGATACCGGCGGATCCAAGGCGAACTGCTGAAACTCGGCTATCGGGTCAGCGCATCCACCATCCGCCGGGTCCTCAGGGCGCTGAAGATCCCTCCGGCACCGCAACGGCGCACCGTCACGACCTGGCGGAAGTTCCTGCACACTCAGGCAGCCACGAAGCTCGCCACCGACTCTTCCACGTGGACTGCGCGATAACCCTGCAGCGCCTTTAATGCCTGTTCGTCATGGAGATCGGCTCTCGCTACGTGCACGTCCTCGGGGTCACCGCGAACCCGGACGGGCCGTGGACTGTGCAGCAGATCCGCAACCTGCTGATGGATCTGGGGGATCGGGCGCTGCGGGCTGGCCGGGTAGCCCCGGTGCATTGCTGCACCGGGGCCCCCTCAGGACCGCGCATGCACGTTCCCGCGCACGCGGCCCAAGCAAGCCGCTAGGGCGGTTCAGGTCGTCTGCTGCATCACGGTGTTTCTCGCCGTCCGGGGCTGGTTTTTGCTCCGGTGGCAGGTGGCGTGTACGAGGTGTGTCCGTTTGCTGCGTGCGGCACTGGGCGTGTCGTGGTGGACCAGGTAGTCCGCCTTGATCGCCTGCCTGGTGACCTGAAGGAACCAGCGTTCCCAGCCCTCGGGGGACTGCGGAGGCTGGTCGCGGGTCAGCAGGTTCTCCCCGCATAGGCTGCACCGCCCGTCCTGCCTGGACAGCAGGCGCACGGTGTAGGAGTCCAGCGGGGGTTTCACCTTCTGGCGACGTTGCGCCCAGTACCCGGCCAGGGCGGGGTCATCGGGTGATGCCCCGCCTTTGACCAGGGTGTGCCGCACGATCTCGGTCCAGGCCGGTTTCGGCAGGTAGGCGCCGGTGTCCCGGTCGCCGAATACCCACCGGTCGTTCCTGAACTTCTCGAACTTCCGGAAGTACCGGCCGACGATCCAGTGTTTCGGCTTGTTCGGGTGGCTCCAGCACGCCCACTTATAGGTGAGCCTCCACAGGTAATCGGTCAGGGCAGCGAACACCCTGGTCGACACCACCGTCCGGTAGTAGGCGACCCAGCCCCGCATGATCGGGACGATCTTCGCCAGTACCGCTGCGACGTTGGCCCCGCGGAGTGCGCGGAACTCCTTCGCAAGCCTGTTCCGGAACCTCTTGATGGCCGTGGCGCCCGGTTTGATGAGCAGCTTGCCGTTGGGGTAGCGGCGGAGGTTGAATCCGAGGAAATCGAACCCCTCAGAAAGGGGGACGATCCGGGTTTTGGCTTCGTTGAACGCCAGCCCCCTCGGCTCCAGCCACCCGGCCAGCCGTGCCTTGACCTGCTCGGCCTGCTGCCTGGAGTGGCAGCACACGACCAGGTCATCGGCATATCTCGTGAGCGCCGGGCAGCCGCCCTTACCTTCCCGGCATGAGTGCCGGTGGGGTATACGGACGCCTGCGGCCTCCTCCAGCCCGTGCAATGCGATATTCAGCAGCAAGGGTGAAATCACGCCGCCCTGGGGAGTTCCCTCCCCGGTCGGCGCGAACCCTTTCCCAGCCTCGAAAATCCCTGCCTTCAGCCACCCGGCGATCATCTCCCTCGCGGGGAAACCGCCGAGCATTTCCAGCAGGTGCCCGTGGCTGATCTTGTCGAACGCGCCTGCCAGATCCGCGTCAAGAATCCACACCCGCTTGGATTTCCCGTGCAGGGTGTTGAACAACGATTCTATCGCGTCGTGGCAGCCGCGGCCCGGCCGGAACCCATATGACCGGGGCTCGAACCGGGCCTCCCACTCGGGCTCCAGCGCATTACGTACCCGTGCCTGATGGCACCGGTCCGAGATAACCGGAATTCCGAGCGGCCGCATTTTTGTCTTATCACTGGCTTTCGGGATATACACCCGCCGGACCGGGGAAGGCTGATGCGAGCCGATGCTGGCGTGCACCTGCACCGCCATCTCGGCCCGTGCCTGGCTGGTCAGCGCGACCAGCCCGTCGATTCCCGCAGTCCGGCGGCCCGTGTTGCGCTGCGTCACCTGCCGCACGCTGACCAGCGTGTTGCTCCAGCTCCGCAGCATCAGCTTCTGCAGGTTCCTGGCCAGCGGCCAGTCACCCTCCTGCACCGCCTTGAAGATCCGCCCGCGCAGCCGCCGTACCTGCTCCTCATGGCGACGCCAGTCCACATGATCCCAGGCGTCACCATCAAACGAGGGCAGGCCCTCAGGTCCGTTCACCGAAGTGTCCAACTTGCCCGTCAGTTCCGGCATTTACGCTCGCTTCGCCTCAAAGGCTCACCTGCCCACGTCAGCGCCCTTTCGGGCCCGGCATCAAGACCGGTATCCGGCCAGTTATACGAGGACCATCCGGGAGGAGTTCCCGGCCCTGCGGCCCCGCTTTCCTGCTGCCTTTCGGCCGCCCGGCATTCGCTTCTTGGGCACCCTGTCCCGCCAGGGACTTCCGCCCCCCTTACGGTCGGCCTACCGCACCGCCTGCGCCTACCCGCGCCTGGGACGGACCCTAGCGAGGTTTACACGTTCCGCACGCATGAGACCCAGACCGGGCCGGGCGCCCTCTCTACCCCGGGGACAGCGGTGTTCACCGGCCGTCGGGGAGTCCGCGGCCGCCGCCTGCCGCCTCTCAGCGGCTGGTCCCTGCCACCCCGGCACACACCCCAGCCCGGGATGTAGAAGTGACGAGGCATCAGCAAGGGTTTCCTGGTAGTCGCCCTATTCCGGTCCTTCCCCTCGCCTGTGGCCGCCATGGCTGGAGCAGCGGCCCTTGGGCTTTTCCGTGAGCTCCGCACCCAGCCGGTCAGGAACCGGCCACGCACGTCACGGCGGGGACAGGTCGAACACAAACCTGTAGCTACGTCCCGGCATCAGCCAGACCTCCTCGACTAGCTCACTCACCACGTGCGACCTCGTGTCGCAACCGGTTCCTGGTCCGGGACCGGGCCGGGCAGTTCACCGGCACGTTCGATGCGGTGCTGGCTGGTGCCGGTATCGAGGTGGTGAAGATCCCGCCGCGGAGTCCGAGGGCGAACGCCTATCCAGGAACGGTTCGTGCTCGCCCGCCGGACCGAGGTCACCGACCGGATGCTGATCTTCGGCGAACGGCACCTGCGGATGATCCTGGCTGAGTATGAG
>CAWFRO010000007.1:0-203023 GCA_963818225.1 uncultured Actinomycetes bacterium | reverse complement strand
CGGGCCGGAGCGGGTGCGCTGACGTCGGTGAGCCCGTGCACGTACCGGGTGCCCCTCGACCACGAAGCGACAGCGGCGATACAGCAGCAGATCAGGGCGAAGGTGAAGGCCTCGTGCAGGCCTGACCGGAACGCCGCCGAGATCAGCGACGGGAAGTAGGACTCGCTGGTGAGCTTCGCCACCGCCGCGTGCGGCAGCGAGGCCAGCACCGAGTTGCCCAGCAGGTGCTGGAGCGGGTTATAGCCCAGGAAGGCGGCGAACAGGACCGATACCGGCGGCAGGTGGACGACCTGGGCGACAACGGCAGGCCGAACGCCCTCGGCGAGCAGCCCGCGCCCAAGGGCCTGGGGCAGAGCGGCGGACAGACCGACGATCATGAGGGTGAAGAACACCCCGATGGACAGCACCTGGGCGCTGTTCTGGAAGGTGGTGTTCATGCCGCTGCCGGCGCCGCGGTGCTCCGGCGGCAGGCTGTTCATGACGCCGGCCCGGTTAGGCGACGCGAAGACGCCGGAGCCCAGCCCGCTGAGGAACAGGATCGACGCGAAGACGGGGTAGGAGAAGTCGGTGGGCAGCAGCTGGAGCAGCACGAACGCCGTGGCCTGCATGATCATCCCGGCCGTGGCGAACGGCCGTGACCCGAAGCGGTCGGACAGGATGCCCGAGATGGGACCGGCCAGCACGACCCCGATGGACAGCGGCAGCATGTAGATGCCAGCCCAGAGCGGCGTGGCGGTGAACGAGTATCCGTGCCGCGGCAGCCAGATGCCCTGCAGCCAGATGATGAGCATGAACATCAGCCCGCCGCGGGCCAGGGCGGACAGGAAGCTGGAGAGCGTCCCGAAGGTGAACGCCCGGATCCGCAGCAGTTCGAGGCGGAACATCGGATAGGGTACCCGCCGCTCCACCACCAGGAATAGGCAGAGGAGGGCGATGCCCACCCCGAGCTCGGTCAGCACCCGGGGGCTCGTCCAGCCCATCACGTGACCGCCGTAGGGCTGGATGCCGTAGGTGATGGCGACCATGACGAGAATCAGGCCGACGGCGAAGGTGACGTTACCCAGCCAGTCGATGGGTGCCGGGTTGCGCACCCCGCGCTCCTCGAGCCGGAAGTAGCCCCACAGGGTGCCGAAGATGGAGAACGGCACCGACACGAAGAACACCAGCCGCCAGTCGATGGTGGCCAGCAGGCCACCCACCACCAGTCCCAGGAAGCGGCCGGCGATGCTGGCCACGTTGTTGAGCCCGAGCGCCATGCCCCGCTGGTTGGTCGGGAACGCGTCGGTGAGGATGGCACCGGAGTTAGCGGAGATGTTCGCGCCGCCGACGCCCTGGACAATCCGGAACAAGATGAGCCACATGGCTCCGGCCGCGCCGTGGAGCCAGTCCACGCTCAGCATCACCGAGGCGATCGCGAAGATGAGAAAGCCGAGGTTATACATCCGGACCCGGCCGAACATGTCCCCCAGCCGGCCCAGGCTGACCACCAGCACACTGGTCACGATGAGGTAGCCGAGCATCATCCACAGCAGGAAGAAGCTGTTGCCCGGTTCCAGCGGATCGAGCCCGATGCCGCGGAAGATGGCGGGCATGGCGATGATGACGATCGTCGAGTCGATGGTCACCAGGAGCACGCCGGCGGTCGTGTTGGTCAGGGCCGTCCACTTGTAACGATCGCTCGGGCGGCGCCCGGACCCGCCAGCCAGCCGGGCGGCCCGGCCGGTCGGCTTCGCTGCCGGGATCCCAGGCGTTCTTCCCGCCTGCTCTTGGGCCAAGGTCTTCCCTTGCGTGCGGGGCGCGGCGCGCGGCTTATTGTTCGACCATCGAACAGTTTACTCCACGGGTTCACCGGGGCGACAGCGCAGCGGCCTGGAGTACCGACAGAAGGATCGTTAGGCTGACCGGACGGACACCCTCGGTACCCGGACCAAACGGAGGCAGTGCATGGGGACGATCACGACGGCCGACGGCACGGAGATCTTCTATAAGGACTGGGGTTCGGGGCAGCCGCTTGTCTTCAGTCACGGCTGGCCGCTGTCGGCCGATGACTGGGATACCCAGCTGCTGTTCTTCCTGCAGCACGGCTACCGTGTCATCGCCCATGACCGGCGCGGGCACGGCCGCTCCACGCAGACCAGCGACGGCCACGACATGGATCACTACGCTGATGACCTGGCCGCTGTGACCGCGCACCTGGACCTGCGGGACGCCATCCATATCGGGCACTCCACCGGCGGCGGCGAAGTCGTGCGCTACATCGCCCGGCACGGGGAGAGCCGGGTCGCGAAGGCGGTGCTGATCAGCTCGGTGCCGCCGCTGATGGTGCAGACCGACGCCAACCCCGGCGGCCTGCCCAAGAGCGTTTTCGATGACCTGCAGGCCCAGCTGGCCGCCAACCGCTCGGTGTTCTACCGGGCGCTGCCCTCGGGCCCGTTCTACGGTTTCAACCGCCCGGGCGTGGAGCCGGTCGAGGCCATCATCGATAACTGGTGGCGGCAGGGCATGATGGGCGGCGCGAAGGCGCACTACGACGGCATCGTGGCCTTCTCCCAGACCGACTTCACCGAGGACCTGAAGAAGATCTCGGTGCCGGTCCTGGTCATGCACGGCGACGACGACCAGATCGTGCCCTACGCCGACTCCGGGCCGCTGTCGGCCAAGCTGGTGCAGCACGGGACGCTCAAGACCTACCACGGCTTCCCGCACGGCATGCCGACCACCCAGGCCGAGACCATCAACGCCGACCTGCTGACCTTCGTGCAGTCCTGAGGGATTACCCGGGCAGCCGGGCGAAGGCGCGCACCGGGATGGTCCCGAGTTTTTCGATGCGCAACGGCACAGCGGTAAACCAGGCACCGGTCGCGGGCAGCTGCCCGAGGCCGGTCAGATGCTCCACGACTGGAATGCCCGCGGCGAGCAGCAGTGTGTGCGCGGGCCGCTCGCCGTCGTCGGTGTCGTCGATGTTGAGCGCGTCGATGCCGACGAGTGCGGCGTCATGATCAGCGAGCCACGCTGCGCCCGCCCGGGTCAGGAAGTGCCTGCCTTGGGCGTAGGCCGGTGAGCCGAACCGCGCGTCGTCACCGGTGTGCAGCAACACCGCCGTGCCGGTCACGTCGAGTGCGGCCAAGGCGCCGATATCGATGCCGGGCTGGTGCCCGCCAGTGACCCGGACCACCACGGCGGGCAGATCGGCGGTCCGGGCCAGGGGCATGCCGCTCAGGTCCGCCCCGTCGGGGTACCGGTGATAGGGGGCGTCGAGATAAGTGCCGGTGTTGCCGAGCAACGTAAGCCGGTCGATCGCGAATTCGGTGCCCGGGGCGTAGTGCTCACGCGAGGCATCCCTGGTCAGGTACGGGCTGATTTCCGGACCAGGAAGCCCCGGATAGGTGACCATCCCGGCGCGGATGACATGGCTGAGTTCGACCAGCCGGCCGCCTTCGGGCCACGCTCCACGGCGGTGATCCGACGGCCCTCCCCGCGTTCCCTGGTGCGGTTCGGCCACGACCTCCACCTTGGTGAGCGTGACCGAGTCAGTCAGCAGCAGGCCGAGCGAGGCCACGAACAGCGCGGCGATGCCGTCCTCGTCGATGTCGGGTGCGGGAACGTCTACGCGGAAACCATGAGCAGTCAGGTCGCCGCCGTTGCTGAACCTTATGGTTGCGTCGAAGGACGCACGGTATTCAGTCATCGGCCTCAGTCCGTCCGCGCAGCAGCGATACCCGGAAGGGGCGGACTTCCCCGCGTGCGTAGCCGCCGCGGACCACCGGATCCTCCGCCATCACCTGCCGCGCGGCCTGCTCATCGGGAGCATCGAAGATGACCAGGCCGGTGTTGACCGGTCCCAGGGTCGGGCCGGCGAGGATGAGCTGGCCGCTGTCCAGCAGGCGTTGCAGTCGCTGGAAATGCTCGGCCCAGACGGCCTTCTCCTCGGCGGTCATCGTCGCGGCGAAGTCGTCACGCGGAGGGTGCAGGAAGTAGATCCAGGCCGTCACGGGCCGAGTCTGCCCGCCCGCCGCCGCCTGGTCAATGCGTCACTGCGCCATGAGGTGCATGCGCCCCCGCCGCCCGCCGGGGCCTTGGGGTCTTCCGGCGGCGGTGGCTGCGGCGCGAGACTGGCCCGCAGAGCAGTAACCGCGACCGGGTCAATGCAAGAGCACAGTCAGGGGGTGCCCGGATGAAGGCATACCAGATGACGGGGTTCCAGCAGCTGCCGGAGTTCCGTGAGGTAGACGTGCCCGAGCCGGGGGCAGGGGAGGTGCTGATCAAGGTGGCAGGCGCGGGCGCCTGCCATTCTGACCTGCACCTGACGCAGCGGCCACCGGGCGGGTTTGCGCTGCCGTTCACGCTCGGGCACGAGAACGCCGGCTGGGTCGAGGCGCTCGGCCCCGGTGTGGCGGGCTTGGACGTCGGTGAAGCGGTGGCCGTCTACGGCCCGTGGGGCTGCGGCCGCTGCCGCGCCTGCCGCTGCTCGCAGGAGAACTTCTGCGAGAACGCCGCCCAGCTCGGCGCGCTCGGCGGCGGCCTGGGCCGGGACGGCGGCCTGGCCCCGTACATGCTCGTCCCGTCGGCGCGGCTGCTCGTCCCGCTGGGCGGCCTTGACCCGGTCGAGGCGGCTCCGCTGTCCGATGCGGGGCTCACGCCCTACCACGCCATCAAGCGGAACCTCCGCAAACTGGTTCCCGGCACCTCGGCACTGGTGATCGGGGTGGGAGGCCTGGGGCACCTGGCGGTGCAGATCCTGCGGGCGGTCAGCCCCGCTCAGGTCATCGCCGCTGACATCGACGAGGCGAAGCTGACGCTGGCCCTGCAGGTCGGCGCCGACCACGCGGTCCGCTCCGGCGAGGAGGCGCCGGCGCAGATCCGCGACCTGACCGGCGGGCTCGGGGCCACGGTGGTGCTGGACTTCGTCGGCACCGACGCCACCATGAGACTCGCGGCCGCCCTCGCGCGCCCGGACGGCGAGGTCGCGGTGGTCGGCCTGGCCGGCGGCACCCTGCCGTTCCGGTCCGGCGTGCTGCCGTTTGACTGTGCGATCACCGTCCCTTACTGGGGCAGCGCCGTGGAGCTGATGGAGGTCCTCGCCCTGGCCCGCGAGGGCAAGATCCGCTCCCGAATCCGCCGGTTCCCGCTCAGCCAGGCCGCCGACGCCTACGCACAGCTCCGGGAAGGCAAGATCGACGGCCGAGCGGTGATCACCCCCCAAGAGCCCTGACCTGGATATGACTGAGGCAGCCGATGCATCAGCCGAGCTTGGCGACCTACGCCTAGCTTCAAGCGCGAGCGGCCACCTTGGAGGCTTGATGCGCTGCCCGTCGCATCCGCACGATCAGGGTTGCTGAGGGCACGACCTTCCCGGACATGTAGGTCGACAAGCGGGACCGCGAGGTCCCTATCCTCTCCGCAAAATCCTGCCTGGACAGTCCGGATCTGGCCGCGAGGTCCCGCACCTCGGCTGCCACCTCCTCCCGTTCTGAATTGATGGCCAGCTCGCGGGCGCGGGCCACGACCCCCTCCAGCAACTCAGCGGTGCCATAAGGGTGGGACAGGCGGACCGCTTCGAGTACTTGCTGGGCTACCGGGCCCCAGGGATCGGCCCGGATCGCGGCTGCGAGCCTGCGCCAGTCCGGGAGGGTGCCCCGTTCCACGGCCGCGAGGATGCCTTCGAAAGGCCACGTCTCCACCGGGTCATCCGGTGCGGCGTCGACGTTACGGAACTTCAGGGCGCTGGTCATTGCGTCATCTCCACAGCCAGCGAGCGGCAGACGTCGGTCACGTTTCCCCAGTCCGTCCAGCGCGCGTCCAGGCCCTTGTACCGGCCGAGCTGGCCGATGATACGAGCGTCGGCCGGCTTTGGATCTGCCAGTTGCCGGGCGAGCTGGGTCGCCACGCCCTCCGGCCCGGGACCGCGCTGATCGGCGTAGTAGTCATCGATGTGCCGGAGCACGTCCGCGGCGTGGGCGATCCCGTACCTGTCGGCAAGAGCTGCGACGTCAAGGTAGTCCCGTACCTGGTTGCGCCGGACAATCAGGTAACCCTTAATCCGCAGTATTTCGTCTGGCGTCGGTACCCGGAGCACCTGCCCGGACGGCAGCGACACTTCCGCCACCTCCAGAGGCCTGCTCCGGATCAGCTGGCGGACCCCAGACTCGATATCACCCAGCTCGTCCAGGATGATCTTTCCCGGAGTCACCCGGTTCGTCACCCATCCGTCCGTCGCTTCGATTGCTTCAAGCACCGCGTCAAACCGATCGCTAAGATCCTGTAGCACATGGTCATGGTCAAAGGACGTGCGGTGACTGGCCCACAGTGCCGCTGCCGAGCCGCCGACCAGGACGGCGTCCGGAACGACCTCCTGGAGCCGCGCCGCTGATTCGAGTACGCGGACCAGTTCGGGCCGGGCGAGCCCGGGAGTGTCGGATTCCGTCTCAGCCATCTGCGGGGACTCCCTGCCATCAATCAAATTGTATCAGATGTGATACACGAAAAAGCGCTCCGGGCCTAGATCGTTGATCGGGAAATGCGGGCAGGTTAGACGTGGTCGTAGGCGATCAGGGATCGCTTGACGGGGGCGCCGATCTGCCAGTTGTGGCAGATGCAGGCGTTGAGGGCGAGGAGCCGCTGGATGATGCGGGCCCAGAGTCCTGCGGGGATGCGGCCGCCGTGGCGTTCGAGGCCGAGCTGGTTCTTCAGGGTCCAGATGACGGCCTCGACGCGCTGGCGGAGCCAGTTCGGGAACGGGCGCGGCTGCTTCTCGTCCTTGCGGGCGGGGCGGATCAGGGTCAGTCCCAGGCTGTCGCCGGCGAAGAACTCCTCGGTGCCCTGTCCGGACAGGCTCTTGTCCATGACGACGGCGGTGCCGGGCGCGGGGCGGTTCGCGGGCTGGCGTTCCAGGGTTTGCCGGGCCTGGTCCCGCTCGCCGTGCGGCTTCGGGTTCGGGTTCGCGAGGCTGAACCCGGTGACGATCCCGTCGCAGGTGCAGATGATCAGCAGCTTGGCGACCCAGTACCAGCGCGAATGGCTCGGGCAGTACCCCGTCAGCCAGGCGTGCCAGAACAGGTCGGGCTGATGCCGGCGACGTGGCGGGGGGACTGCCGCCGGTGCGGGTCAGCGTTCGTTGCCCGCCCTGAGCCAGGCGATGTAGCCGGCGGCTGCGCGGACGGTGGCGTACTCCGGCTCGAACCCGGTGTCCTGGCGGAGCCGGGTGATGTCAAGAGCGGCACCTGGCCGGCCGGCGCCGGCCGGGAGGTCGAGTGCGGCCTCGGGCACGGCTTCGCGGATGGCTGCGATCACCTCTGCGTTCGTGGTCACCCGCCCGGACGCGATGTTGTAGGTGCGGTGCTGGAGATGCCCGGCGAGCTGGATCAGGGCTATCGCGCGGCCGGTGTCCTTGACGTAGCACAGGTCGAGCCCGTCGCCGAGGTGCGGCGGGATGAGCAGGGCGGACAGGTCCAGGGGCTTGCCGCTGGCTGCCGCGTGGATGAGCGCGGGTGCGGCGAAGAACGGGTCCTCGTGGCCGAGGGGGCCCCAGGTGCCGGAGATCCGGAGGTTGACGATCTCCGTGCCGGTCGCCTCCGCGAGCTGCTCCCCGAGGAGCTCGGCGATCTTCTTCGACCGCGGGATCGGGTGCGGGGCGGTCAGGAGCACCGGCAGGTCCTCCGTCAGCGGCCCGCTGTGCGCGATGCCGCCGTAGACCCCGAGCGTGCTGGCGAGGCTCACCCGGCGCACGCCCCATTCCGCGGCGGCGCGGGCGATGTTGAGGAGCCCGTCGAGCAGGCCCTGGGTGGCCTCGATGCCCCCGGCCGTGCCCCGCGGCGCGGGGTAGCCCGCGAGGTGCACGATGCCGGTGATCTCGTGGCGCTCGCCGATCGCCCGCAGTGAGTCCAGGTCGGCGACGTCGGCCTGCTCCGCGACGACGGGCAGGTCCGCGAGATGCGGGGGGACCTGGCCGCTGCGGCGCTGCATCACGACGCTCGGCTCGCCGAGGCCGTGCAGCGCGCGGACGGTGTGGGAGCCGATGAACCCGGACCCTCCAGTGACGAGAATCATCGCGTTCCTTTCGTCAGTATGACAAATCATCAGTATGACTGACGGTCAGTCTACTGGTATTATCGAGGGGTGTCGAGGCCGGGTTCTGAAGCAGCGGGCCAGGTCCGCGCGCGTGACGACGTGCTCGGCTATCTCCTCAAGCACGCCCACCTCGCGCTGGAGCACCGGGCGCAGGCCGCTCTCGCCGACGTGGGGGTGACCGTTCGCGACCTCGGCGTGCTCAGGGTCATCGCAAGCGGGGAGGCGCAGTCACAGCAGGAAGCCGCGGCCGTGCTGGGCGTCGACCGCACCTCGATGGTCGCGCTCCTCGACGCGCTCGAACGCCAGGGGATCGTCGCGCGCAGGCCCTCGGAACAAGACCGGCGACGCAACATCATCGCGCTCACCGACCACGGCTGGGAGGTATTCCGGCAGGCAGAGAGCCGGTACTCCGAGACCGAGCGGGACTTCACGGCGACGCTAGGCGACACTGGAGCGGCCGGGCTCAGGCAAGCGCTGCGGACCGTGCTCAGCGAGAACGGCCACGCCTGAGCAGGCGCCCGGACAAGTCTTTATCAAGAAGCGGCAGGTCACGCACCCCTACCGCGTGTCGCCGCACGGCCCTCCCACCAGCCGGGAAATACCGATCAACGATCTAGGAGTCGCGGTCCGCGAGGCTAGCCGGTCCTCGGTCCGGCGAATCTGGCGAGCGATGTCTGCGGGGGACGTGGTGCCCCGGAGCGACCGCCTGCTGGGCTCGGCGGCACCACCCAGAACTGGGAACGCATCACCCTGCGCCGTTCGGCCATCTTGGCGTCAAAATGGCTGGCGCGGCCACCGGCGGCCGCCCGCCGTTGCGGCGGACTGGTCAGATGCAGGATCCGCTGGCTTCGAGGCAGCTGCCCGCCTGGCCGGCCGCAAGCCGGGTCAGCAGGACACGCAGTAGCTTCTGCTCGGCGTCGGTGAAGGCGCTGAGCAGCTCGGCTTCGGCGCGATCGCGTGCGCAGGTCACCTCCGCCTGCATCCGCCGGCCGGCGTTAGTCAGTTCCGGGATGCGAGCCCGCCGGTCGTGGGGGTCCAAGCTGCGGATAACCAGGCCGCGTGCTTCGAGCCGGTCCAGGAGCGAGGTCAGGGTGGTCTTGTCGAGTCCGAGGTCGTGGGCCAGCGCCAGCTGGGTCCGGCCTGGTTCGGCGGTCAGCGCGGCGAGCACGATCCAGTCACGTACGCCCGCCAGCCCGCAGGCCCGGGCCACCTGGTCCAGAGCGGCGCGCATCCGCTGGGCGGCGCGGTGCAGCAGCCAGGTCAGGTCGGCGGGAGGTGCATCGGTGCCTGAGCCGGTGACCGTCGGTGCGCTCATGCCTTCAGGGTACCCCCGCATCACAGTACGCTCTTGTCTAAGATATTCTTACTTCGGATCATCCGACCTAAGAATAAACCGGCCAAACGGCTCTACTCCACCCTGCGAGGACCTGACGTGACTCTCTTCCGGCTCGACGCCAGCATCAACCCCGGTCAATCGACCAGTCGCGCGATCGCCGACATCGTCGAGGCGGAATGGCACCAGGCCCACCCCGGCGATGCGGTGCTCCGGCGGCACGTGGGCACCGATCCGCTGCCCTCCGATGCCTGGGCACACGCCGTAACGGGCGCGAGGACTCCCGAAGCGGACCGCAGCGAACCCCAGCGCGCGGGGGTCGCGCTGGCCGCCAGGCTGGCCGGCGAGCTTGTCGCTGCGGACGCGGTGCTGCTCGCGGTGCCGCTGTACAACTTCGGCGTCTCCCAGCACATCAAGACCTGGATCGACCTGGTCATCGCCGCGCCGCGAGAAAGCGGGGCGGCCGGGCCGCTGCTAGCGGGCAAGCCGACCGTCTTGGCGACGGTGCGCGGCGGGGCTTACGGAGCCGGGACACCGCGGGAAGGCTGGGACCACTCCACCGGCTACCTGCGGCGCATCCTCGCGGACGTGTGGGGTGCCGACCTGACCGTCGTCGAGCGCGAGTTCACGCTCGTCGGGGTCAATCCGGCTCTTGATCAGTTCACCGACCTGGCGGCGCAGATGAAAGACGCGGCGCACGCGGCCGCCCGCGAGGCCGGCCGTGTCCTGACCGCGGCCGTGCCGGCCTGAGCGCGCCTGGCGCACGATGGCGAGGCCCATCAGACATAGACAGGCTGTCCTGGACCGGTAGATGCTTGACATGCAGGTCCGTATCAGATCTAGGCCCATGCACTTGGGGTGAGAGTGATGGCAAAATACCTGCTTCTGTTTAGCCTTACCAGCGAGGCGATCAGCCGGTTCGTTGCGAAGCCCTCCGACAGGGCCGCAGTGGTACGGCAACTGGCAGAGTCGGTCGGGGGTGACCTCGAGTCGTACTACTGGATGTTCGGGCAATACGACGGCGCGGCCATCGTCTCCCTGCCTGACTCGCACACTGCGGCGGCGCTGAGCATGGCGGTCACCGCTTCGGGCGCCTTCAGGGGTTTTGAGACGCACGAACTGATCGAGGCCAGTGATCTGACCTCGATCGCCGAGCGGGCGAGAGGAATCACTTACCAGGCGCCGGGCACCTAACCGGGCCGCCGAAGGGCGCAGCCTGGCCAGGGACGAAGCGTCGGCTCTAAACTCGGCGAATGAGGACATGCCGCGGTGGTGTGCTGCTGTCGGTCAACCTTGCGGCCGAGACCTTGCCGACTCCGCATGACACCGGGAGAACTGGCATCGGCAAGCAGCCGGTCACCTGGCCGGTATCGGTCTCGGACCCGGGGCCCAAGCGGCGCGGGCACCCGCGGCCCAACGGCCTCGCGGGTGACATCGTCTGCACCACCCAACATCACGGTGGCACGGACCAGGCGGTGTACGCGTACGCGCGTGAGGACCTGGACTGGTGGGAGCGGGAACTGGGGTACGAGCTGCCGGCTGGCCGGTTCGGGGAGAACCTGACGACCCAGGGGCTGGACCTGACGGACACACTGGTGGGGGAGCGCTGGCGGATCGGCGGTACCGTCGTGCTGCAGGCGACCTCGCCGCGCATCCCGTGCGCGACGTTCGCGCACCGGATGGGGGAGCCGAAGTGGGTGAAGAGGTTCACCGCCCACGGCGCGACCGGAACCTACCTGCGGGTTGTCGTCCCGGGCGAGATCAAGGCCGGGGACCGCATAGAGGTCATCAGGCGGCCGCGGCACACGGTGACCGTCGGCCGGTCATTTCGTGCCCTCACCACCGAAACAGAGCTGCTGCCCAGCCTGCTGGAAGCCGGTGATGACCTGCCGCCGGAGGAACGCGCGGCCGTCCTGCGGCGCACTGCCTGAGTCCGGCCACCTGCCGCGTCCTCAGGCTCCGGCCTGATGCGGAGGCCTTCAATAAGACACTGGTCAGGTAGCTGGGCAGCCGAGCCGCGATCCAGGGCCGCCGGCCTCCGGCCCGGATCTGGCGCCGGAGCAACGGGAGCCACCGGTTCACCCGGCCGTATCCGGTGAGCAGGTACGGCACGGGCTCGGCCTGGATCCAGCAGTCGCAGCGCCCGTCGGCCGGCTCGACCGCGGCCCTGCCGTGATCGAGGACCAGTGTGAACCGGGGGGCGCCGGCGATCCGCACCTCGATGCGTGCCCGAACGTGCCGGATGGCCTCGGTGTCCACCATGAACGGCAGGAAGGGGGCCAGCCCGGTGAGCGTCAGCCGGGCCGCGTCGGGGTCGATCGTCCAGCGCTGGCCCACGGCTCGGGCCAGGTCGAAGCCGTGCACCAGCTGCTCGCCCACTAGCGCCGCCGTCATGTCCGCGGGATCTTCCGGGCCGAGCAGCGTTTCGACCGGGCCGCCGCGGCGCCCGGCCATCACGGTGGCGTACTCGTCCACGGCGCTTCCCAGCAGCTGGCGCAGTACCGGTATCCGCCGCTCGCCGAGGCGGTCAAGCTCCCGGGCATTGCCGACTGCCATCCGCTCGCCAATTCCGCCGGATGCAGGCAGCAAGGCCCGTTCGGCGGCGCCGTCCCGGGCACCGCTCGCGAAGGCCGCGGACTGGTGCAGCAAGGCGACTAGGTGAGCGGCGGTCTCCGCAACGGTCCAGGCCAGGCCCGGTACGGGGGCATCGGCGCGGGAGTCGCTGATCGACCCGAGCAGCTCGCCAGTCGCTGTGGCCGAACGGCGCAGAGCGTTGAGGCTCTCTTCGATCGTTACCGCACCCCGCTGAGATTGCGCCGGTGTTCTGTCAGTAGCTTCGGTCATCCGTGTCATTCGTTTTGGCCGTCCATCGTCTGCCGTTACTTTTTTTTTTTTTTTTTTTTTAATCACTCCAACTCTGGTTACGCAGCTCACCGGATGGCGGCTGCCCGTCCGTCGAGGACGTCGGTTTGTGGGTGTGGCTGGCGGTAGAGCCTGCTGGGCCACCAGATCCATCGGCCAAGGTCCAGGTTGAGCGCGGTGACCAGCACGGACCTGACCACGATGGTGTCGAGCAGCACGCCGAACGCCACGGCGAAGCCGAGCTCGGCCAAGAAGGTGACGGGCAGCGTGCCCAGCGCGGCGAACGTGCCGGCCAGTACCGCGCCCGCCGACGTGATGACCCCGCCGGTCGCCGCCAGGCCGGCCAGCGCGCCGTGCCGGGGGTCATGCGGCCGGTTTCCTCCCGCACCCGGGTCATCAGGAAGATGTTGTAATCGATGCCCAGGGCGACGAGGAAGACAAAGACGAACAGCGGGAACGAGTTATCCGCGTTGCCGAAATGGAACACGTTGTTGAAGAACAGCGCGCTCACGCCCAGCGTCGCGGCGTACGACAGCACCACGGTGGCGATCAGCAAGATCGGTGCTATCACCGCACGCAGCAGCAGCGCCAGGATCAGGAACACCAGGACCAGGATGATAGGGATGATCACGTCGCGGTCGTGGTCCGCGGCGGTGGCAATGTCCAGGGTGATCGCTGTATTGCCGCCGACCATCGCCGCCGCGCCGGGAACGGCGTGCACGGCGGTCCGGGCCAGGACGATCGTGCGGAACGCCGGCTGGCTGTCCGGCGCGGAGATGAGCGTGCCCTGCAGCCAGGCGTGGCCCGCCCTCATCACCGGCGGCGTCACGCCGGTGATCCCGGGCGTGGCCCGCAGCGCCGCCAGCAGCTGAGCCGCCTGCGGCTCGTTGCCGACCACGACTACCGGCTGGCCGCGCCGGCCGGGAAGTTCTGGTCGATGACCGTCTGCCCGGCTACCGAGTCCGGATGCTGCCCGACGAACGCCTCGGCACTGGTCAGCCCGCTGGCCTTCAGGCCGGTCAGACCCAGCGCCATCACGCCGAGCACCACCGCGGTACCTATCCAGACCGTCCGCGGCCGCACCGCGATGCGGCGGCCGACGCTCGCCCAGAAGCCTCTGGCGGTGGGCTCGGCCGAGCCGAAGGCGGGCTTCACCGGCCAGAAAATCCACCGGCCGAAGATCACCAGCAGCGCCGGCAGCAGAGTCAGCATGGCCAGCAGTGCTACCCCGACGCCGATGGCCAGCACCGGTCCCAGGCTCTTGGTGGAGTTCAGCTCGGCGACGGTCAGCGTCAGCAGGCTGAGGATCACGGTGCCGCCGCTCGCGATGATGGCCGGCCCGGCCCGGCGCATCGCGACGGCCATCGCCTCATGCCGGTCCTGGTGCCGCCGCAGTTCCTCGCGGTACCTGGCCGTCAGGAGCAGGGCGTAATCGGTCCCGGCGCCGAACACCAGCACGTAGAGGATGCCGGCGCTCTGCGCGTTCACGGTCAGGCCGGCGTGCTTGGCCAGGAGGTAGATCAGTGCCGCGGCGCTGCTCAGGGCGATGCCCGCGGATATCACCGGCAGCAACCAGAGCACCGGGCTGCGATAAGTGATGAGCAGCAGCACGATCACGACGACCAGCGTGGCGGCCAGCAAGGTGCCGTCGATTCCCTTGAACGAGCTGGCCGAGTCGGCGGCGCTGCCCAGGGGGCCGGTGATGTGCGTGGCCAGGCCGTTCGCGTGGGCGCTGGCGATGTTGCGCAGCGCCGTCACGGCCGCCGGGGCGCCATTCCAGCCCTGTGAACCGAGGTTGACCGGCACGATCGTCTCGATCGCCTTGCCGTCGCTGGCCAGGAACGGTCCTGCCACCTGCCCGTGCACCACACCGGCCACCTGCGCGAACTGGCCGGCATCGGTCCTGGCCTTGGCCCGGTCCGCGCTGGTCAGGCCGGACGGGCGGTCATAGACCACGACGCCGGCGTATATATTCGGCGACTGGAACCGGGACTGCAGGTCAAGGACCTTGGTCGATTCGGCCTGAGCCGGAAGCCAGGCCGAGGAGTCGTTCTTCTCCGCCCCGGTGAGCCTGCCAGCCAGCGGTCCGGCCACGGCCACGATGATCAGCCAGAAGACCAGGACCGCCCATTTGGTCCGGCGTCCGGCCGGGACGCCCGCGATGGCCTGCAACTTGCTCACGTCTTGTGCTCCGTTCTGTCCCGAGTTCTGCGACCGCCGCCGTCAGTGACCCTCGCGGCCCCTCGCGCGCGGGGGGCACTGGGCCCCGGTCCTATGGCGGCTGGTTCTGCGAAGACGGTACGAGCCGGGCCTGCCCTGGGACGTCACCCGAAGGTGCCGATGCGGGTGGAATCTTTCCCGGCCAGGCCGGCACTACCGTGCCGCGTGCCGGCCGGCGCCGCGTCGGGGCACCCGCGCCGCGGGGCGGCTTTCAGGCCGGCGGCTAGACTGACCGCACCTGGCAGCGGTGCTGGTCATCGCTGGATGCGCTGAGTGGTAGGTCGCCGATGGCTGAACCGCCCGCGGTGGGCCCGGCCGGGGTTGCCGCGTCCGAGCGGGATGCCCTGCTGGCCACCAAACTGCACGTGCCCGCCCCGCGGCCGGGGTTCGTGGCGCGGCCGCGGCTGGCGGGGGCGCTCAGCGGCGGGCTGGTCCTGGTGTGCGCCCCGGCGGGCTTCGGCAAGACCGCGCTGCTGGCCGACTGGATCCGGTCTAGCCGCCGGCCGGTGGCGTGGCTGTCGCTGGACGTCGGCGACAACGACCCGGTGCGGTTCTGGCGGCATGTGGCCGCCGCGCTGGACCGGGCGCGACCGGGGATCGGCGAGCGGATCGCTCCGCTGCTCGGCCCGCCGCCTTCCTCGTTTGAGGGGCTGGTGACGGCCCTGATCAACCAACTGGCCGCCCAGCCTGGCGAGAACGGGATAGCGCTCGTCCTCGACGACTACCACCTGATCGACGCCCGGCCGGTGCATGCCTCGCTGGCGTTCCTGATCGAGCACCTGCCGCCGGGACTGCACCTGGTGCTGGCCAGCCGGTCCGACCCGCCGCTGCCGCTGGCGCGGCTGCGGGCCCGCGGGCAGCTGGCCGAGCTGCGCACCGACGACCTGCGGTTCACCGCCGAGGAGGCGGCGGCCCTCCTGCGCGAATCGGCGGGGGCCGACATGCCCGGCACGGCCGTGGCAGCGCTGGTGGCCCGCACCGAAGGCTGGGCGGCCGGCCTGCAGCTGGCCGCCCTGTCGCTGCGGGGGCGGTCCGACATCGCCGGGTTCGTGGCGGCCTTCAGCGGCAGCCACCGCTACATCCTGGACTATCTGACCGGGGAGGTGCTCGACGGCCAGCCGGAGCAGGTCCGCGATTTCCTGCTGGAAACCTCGGTGCTGGAACGCCTCAGTGGCGGGCTGTGCGATGCGGTCACCGGCCGGGACGATGGCCAGGCGATGCTGGAGCGAGTTGAGCAGGCAGGCCTGTTCCTGATGCCGCTGGATGAGGTTCGCGGCTGGTGGCGTTACCATCGCCTGTTCGCGGACCTGCTCCGCGCCCGCCTGCAGCAGCAACGCCCCGGCCGGGTCCCGGTGCTGCACCGGGCCGCCGCCGCCTGGTATGAGGAGCACGGGCTGGGCGATGACGCGGTACGGCACGCCCTGGCCGCCGGAGAAAGTGACTGGGCGGCCCGGCTCATCGAGCGGCACTTCGACGCAACGTTGTACCTGCGCAGCGAGGGAGCGACGGCGCAGCGGTGGCTCGCGGCGCTGCCCGCTGAGCTGGTCCAGACCCGGACCCGGCTGTTGCTGGCGCAGGTGCTGCTGGCCGCCACCCTCGGCCGCGCGGAGGCGATGGAGCCGCCGCTGGATGCGGCCGGGCGCGCGCTGGCAGGCGCCGCGCCCGCGGCCGCTGAGCCGTTCGAGCCGTCGGCCGGGAAGGCCGCCAGCATGCTCGTGAATATCCCCGCGCTGATCGCGGTCCAGCGCAGCTTTCTCGCCCAGCTCCGCGGTGACGCCGAGGGCACGGCCGCGTTCGCTGCGCAGGCCCTCGCCGAGCTCGGCGGTGGTGAGCGGTTGCTGAGCTCTACCGCCCAGGGACTTCTGGCTGCGGCCGAATGGCTCCGCGGCCGGCTCGCAGACGCCGAGCGGGCCTTCGTGTCGAGCATCGCCGGGTGGCAAGCCGGCCAGCCCATCTCGTGGGGCGTCTACCAGCTCGGCCAGGTCCAGCGCGCCCAGGGCCGGCTGGACGCAGCCGCCGCGACCTACCAGAAGACACTGGACATCGCGGCGGAGTCCGGGCCGCCGCCCGCGCCACCCGCGGGCCCCGCGTACGTTGGCCTGGCCGAGGTGGCCTACCAGCGGAATGAGCTCGACCGTGCCCTCCGGCAGGTCACCGACGGCATCGAGCTATGCCGGCAGTTCTTCTACCCCGCTCCGTTGGGCACCGGCCTGGTGACCCTGGCGTGGATCCGGCAGGCCCAAGGCGATCCGGGCGGTGCGCTGGAGGCGATGGACGAGGCCGGGCGGGCCGCACTGGGCCCGGGCGTGACCAGCCTCCTCAACCCGGTCCCCGCGCAGCGGGCGCGGCTGCTGCTGGCCCAGGGCGACGTCGCCGCAGCCGCCCGCTGGATAAAAGAATGGGGCCTCGCCCCAGGGGACGAACCGGGCTACCCCCGCGAACCGGAGTATCTGGTGCTAGCGCGGGTGCTGCTCGCCCAAGACCTCCCGGCTCAGGCGCTCATGCTCCTGGAAAGAATGCTCGCGGCGGCGGCCGGCCAGGGCCGGACCGGCAGCGTCATCGAGATCAGCGCGCTGCGTGCGCTGGCGCTGGCCGCCTGCGGTGACCAGGACGCCGCGGTGGACGCCCTGGCTCAGGCGCTCGCCCTGGGCTGCCCGCTGGGCTATGTGCGGGTGTTCGTCGACGAGAGCGCGCCGATGGCTGCGCTGCTGGCCCGCGTGCTCGCCGCCCAGAAGGCAGGACGCGCTGCCGCCCGTGGCGTCCCGGCCGGCTGGCTGGCCGGGGTGTTGGGGGCGTTCGGCGGCCAGGACGATCTGAAAGCCGCCGGGCGGGGCGCCGCTGTGCCGGTGCCGGGTCTGGTGGAGCAGCTGACCCCCCGCGAGCTGGAGGTACTGGTGCTGCTCGCCGCCGGCCTGCCGAACCCGCGGATCGCCCAGCAGCTAGTGGTCACTCTGGACACGGTGAAGAAGCACGTCAGCCACCTGCTGGGCAAGCTCGGCGCGGCCAATCGCACCGAGGCCGTCACCCGGGCCCGCCAGCTCGGCCTGATCGCCTAGCCGGGCCGGGACATGGCGGCTAACGGATACGCGGCCTACGCACCATGGCCCGTTTGGTCAATCAATCTCGGCCTTGGGGCGGGGCCGGGGGAACAGGTCGAGTCGGCAGGAGCCTCTTGACCTGTATGCCGGTCCAGGCAGCCACGACGCCGACGACGGTGTCCACGAGGCGGAGGATGGGCTGCTGCCACGCGTGCTGGGGGCTGACAGCGGCCACGACCATGATCACCGCGGTGGTGATCCCGGCCGTGACCCCGTCGCCGGGCCGGCCCAGCAGCATGACCACCGGAGCGCTGGCGCCGACCAGCAACGCCAGCGCTCAGGCGTGGAAGGGCAGGAAGGCCAGGTAGATCAGGCAGAGCACGAAGCTCACGAAGGTGGCCGCCATCCGGCTGGCCGCGGCGGCCACGCTCTTGCCGAAGCTGCCGCGCAGCAGGAAGATCGTGGCGAGCACGGCCCATAGGCCGCCCAGCAGATCGTCAGCCCGTGACAATGAGTACACGCGGGACAGGACGCTCGTGACCAGCCAATTTATCCTAATTAAAATCTAAAAATTAACCTTGAGCAGGGCGGCCCGACAATGTGCAGCGCAGCGCATCGGTGGACCGAGTGTGGCAACGACCCTTAACCGCTGCGCTGATGGTTGCGGGGCATGTACGTCGTTAGCTGTGGTTGGTTTGGTCGGCCGGTGCTGATGAACATCATGGAGTTTGCTGTACATCGCTTCCTGGCGCTCCATGTGCTCACGGTGCAGCCGTTCGATGAGCTCATGAGTTGGCTTTCTGCCCCGATAGTCGGGATGGTGCCGATAGCAGAGCAGGAACTGGCCGCCCGCCGCGGGATGCTGCCCGACCCGCCAGCAGCCCGGCTCGTGACAGTTGTACTTCTTGACCAGCTGGTAGATGCCCGTGGTAATCGCGCCGAGGACGCCGAACTCCTCCAGATCCGAGCCGAACCCGGACCAGAACCCGTAGTAAGGACCGGCCTCGTTGATGGTGCCCGTGTGCACTTGGAGCCAGTAACCGAATTGCCGCGAGTGGAGCACCCAGAGGACGATCGCCACCGAACCGGCGCATGCCAGGGCGGCCACGATGATCAGGCGCCACCTCATGGTGTTTACCTCCCTGAGGGCCTTGCCGCTTACCGAGAGTTCACCCGAGGATCTTGGGAGGGTAAAGGCGGTGGTAACTCTCGTGATATTGGCCGCCGCTATAGGAACTAGACCCGGTGGGACGAGTGGTCATCAGTTCTAGCTGCGGGCACTGTTCGCGTCCTTTCCGTCGGCGGCCGCATCCGGCTCGGCCGGTCCAGGCCAGCCGAGCAGATCGCGGACGCGTGGGATGACCTGGTGGCCGTACAGCTCGATGTTGGTCATGAGCTGATCGTGGGTCAGGCCCGGCAGGCCGTACTTCAGGTCGAACCGGGTGGCGCCGAGAACGCGGAGGTTGGTGGCGATCTTCTGCGCGACGGTTTCGGGTGAGCCGACATACAGCGCCCCGTGCGGCCCGGTTTCGGTGTCGAAGGACTCCTCGCTGGGGACCGCGAAGCCGCGTTCCGGGGCGATCAGGGCGATGATCTCCCGCCAGCGCGGCCAGAATTCCGCTTTGGCCTGCTCGTCGGTGGCCGCGACGTGGCCTGGGGAGTGCACGAGCACCGGGAGCGGCGGGCGGCCGAACTTCTCCAGGGCTCGCTGGAACAGCTGCGAATACGCGGCGAACCGGGCCGGGGGGCCGCCGATGATGGCCAGCGCGAGGGAGAACCCGAGGCGGGCCGCGCGGATCACCGACTGGGGGTTGCCGCCGACGCCGATCCACGCCGGGAACGGACCGGACTCGGTGTGCGGCACCACGTCCTGGTCCAGCAGGGGCGGGCGGGTCTTACCCTGCCAGGTGACGGGCTCGCCCTTGAGCAGCTCGGCGAACAGCGTGGCTTTCTCCTCGAACAGTTCCTCGTAGTCGGCGAGGTTGTAGCCGAACAGCGGGAACGATTCGATGCTCGAGCCGCGGCCGAGGATGACTTCGGCCCGGCCGCCGGAGATCGCGTTCAAGGTGGAGTACCGCTGGAACACCCGGACCGGATCGTCGGAACTCAGCACGGTGACGGCGGAGCCGAGGTGGATCTTCTCGGTGCGGGCCGCGATCGCCGCGAGCACCACATCCCCGGCCGGCATCGGGAAGTACCCGGTGTGATGCTCGCCGATCCCGAAGAAGTCCACGCCGGCCTGTTCGGCGAAGACGCCCTCGTCGGCCACGTTGCGGATCGTCTGGGCGTGCGATAGGGGAGTGCCGTCGGCGTCGCTGTTGCGGTCGCCGAAGGTGTCCAGCCCGAAGGTGTAGGTCATGACAGGCTCCTGGCCTCCTGGCGCACGGCCCGCTCGAACTCGGGCACCGTCAGCACGACCCCGAATACCGGCCCGCCCGGCTGCAGCACCCGGCCCGCCCGCAGGCTTTCCAGCCGAACCGGGCCGTAGCCGATCCGGTCGACCAGGCCGGCGACTGTGGCGACCGCCACGGGGTCATCGCCCGCGACGCCGGCGGCGCTTCGGTCCGGCGCGCCGGCCGGCCGCGCCCGGTCCTCGAGCTCGTGATAGCCGATGTGGTTCAGCGCCTTGACCACGACCGAGCCGGCCAGCCGCCGGGCCACGACCTCACTGCTCCCGCCGTCTTCGAAGGGCTCCAGGACGCCGTCGCTGGCCGGCCAGTAGTTCATCGCGTCGACCACCAGCTTGCCCGCCAGCAGGCCGGGGTCGACGTCACCGAAGCGGTGCAGTGGAATCGCGAGCACCACGATGTCCGCATCGGCCACCGCGTCGCTGGCCCACCGCGGCTGCGCGCCGGGAATGACCAGCTCGGTGATCAGCGCGATGTCTTCCGGGTCACCTGAGGTAGCGAGGGCCACCGGGTATCCGGCCTTGATGGCCAGGCGGGCGATGACCGGCCCGACATGGCCCGCGCCGAGCACCGCCAGCCTGCTTAGCCCGGTCATCAGAACCCGGCCACCTGGCGGATGAGAACGATGTGGATACGGCCGGGCAGCTCCTGGTGGATCTCCAGGATCTTCCCCACCGAGCTGTGCTGCCCGTAGGCGGCGATCGCGCGTGCGTCTTCCAGGACCAGACTGTGCTGGTAGATCCGCTCGTGCGCGGCCTCCAGGGTGGGGACGAGCTTCTGCGCGCCGACCACGAAGATGACGTTGGCAGCGCCCCAGGCGTAGGCGGCGAGCTGGCTGCCGGAGGCCGACGCAATGACCAGCGTCCCGTCGCGGGTGATCGCGTGGACGCTGCCGAGGGCGTAGTCGGCCGTGCCGCCGATCGCCTTCATTTCTTGCGCCTGGGTCGCGAAGTCCAGCGCGAACATCTTGTTGCGCGCCGAATCAAACGGCCCGCCGTCGTTGACCGCGTCCGCGATGCCGGTCTCCTGCAGGGTCACCGAGGTGTTGGTCATCACCGACGCGCCGTGCGGGATGCGGTCCAGGACGGCCGTGCGCGCGGCGTCAAAGTCGTCGACGACCTCGACGCTGAAGCCGTGCTCTTCCAGTGCGGTGACGGCGGACGCGAGCGTCTGCTCGTCGGGCAGCGTCGTGAATCGGTCCGGGGTGGCGATCGTGCTCATCGGCTGGTCCTTCCTAGGTGACAGTGCAACACTCGAAGCGTAACCGGACTTTACCCCGCTTATATTCCGGCCGTAGGGTGGGACCTATGAACCAGCCCGTGACCTGGGGAGCGCCGCGCGCCGAGCGCGCCGACGCCGCCCGCAACCGGCGGCTCCTGCTGGCCACGGCACGGGAGATAATCGCCGCGCAGGGGGCCGGCCAGCTGACCATGGACGGGCTGGCCGAACGCGCAGGCCTGGGCAAAGGAACGGTGTTCCGCCGGTTCGGCACCCGGGCCGGGATCTTCGCCGCGCTGCTCGACGACGACGAGCGGGACTTCCAGGAGCAGGTCCTCGCCGGACCCCCGCCGCTTGGCCCTGGCGCCCCGCCGCTGGACCGCCTGATCGCCTACGGCCGCGCCAGGATCGACTTCCTGATCGGCCACCGCGAGATCGCACGCGCCGCACTGGACGGCAGGGAGCGGGTACCAGCCGGATCGCAGACGCCCATGTCGCGGGAACACATCCGGTTCCTGCTCAGGGAGATAAGCCTCGGCGCCGCCGACCTGGACATCCTGGCCACCCAGCTGACCGCGGCCCTAGACGGCCCGCTGCTGCTCTACCTGTCCTCCGCCATCCTCACCCAGGCCGCCCCGCAAGTCTCCGAACGCCTCGCCCGAGGCTGGGACGACCTGATCCAGCGCGTATGCCGGCCACGATGAAACAGCGGTCACCCAACGGGCCCGGACACAGCTATCTCCGAGCTGGACGTGTCAAGGGTATGTCGGTCTTCATAGGGCCGCGCGGTGGCCGTTCGACCTGCTCCGTGGCCCGGCTAATCCCCCCGGAACCGGCTCCGCCAGCCACACGGCCCATGTAGTGCAGGACTCTGAGATTGCGCTCCACCTCACGGGCCGCGCCATCGGCGTCCCAGGCTCTCAACTCGCGCAGGAGCCTTTGGCGCGAGCTGAGGATGATGCCGTCGGCCGCCGGACCGACCGTCATGACGAGGTCCTCCAGCCGTCCGGCGGCCGAGCTCACCAGCCGCGCTAGATCGCGATCACCGGTCAAGTCGCCGAGCATGATGAACAGTTCGGCGTGAGCGGTGACCTTTCGCTCCCAGTCGTGCCGGGCCGACAGGCCGGAGGCCCGCTCGACGCTGGCGTGCAGGGCGTTCAGGTGCTGCGAGGTCATCTGCCTGCAAGCGATGCGGGTGGCCGCCGACAGCAGCGAGATCATCGCGTCCTGCGTCATTGCCCCATCATCGCGTGTTGCGGGAGCCATGTCGTCACGGCGAGCGGCTAACTCCGCTACCGGCTAGCAGGTAACCGGCGGATCTCAAGCCGCCTTCAGCAGCCTGGATCCTGACCTGTTCTTCCCGGTCTACCGGAGGCAATCGCCTGTGCGCCGTAGTGTCCAAACGCCAAGGGCGAGGATCGCTGGCTGGTTACGACCATCGATAATGAGGATCAGGTGCGTTCATGGGCTGCGCGGTGAGCGGACCCAGCACCTTTACGGAGGTACGGACCATGTCAACGGAAAAGCAAAAAGAGGCTGCACGACGCAACATCGAGAAGGCTCGTGAGGTCCAGAGCGAGCGTGCTCACGGGGAGGATAGCCCACGCAGTTCGGAGGGCATGAGCACCGCGGAAAAGGATCGCCTGCCCGACGCGGAGTTCGCCTTCCCCGAAGAGCGCAAAGAACCCCTCAGCGATGCGGCGCACGTGCGGAACGCGATTGCGCGGTTCGACCAGGTGGAAGGTGTTACCGACGAGGAGCGGGACCAGGCCTGGCAGCGAATACGGGCGGCGGCCAGAAAGTACGGCGTCCACATTTCGGAGGAAGACTGGCGCGACCTGTTCGCGGGAGGAAAGGACAGGACGTGATGAGGACGTTGCTGACCAAGCGTCGGCGGCATGATGTGACGGGTCCGGGCGGCATCCAGGCGTTGCCGTTGAACAGGTCGCGCAGGGCGTCGAGTTTGCTGATGCCCCATTTCGCGGCGGTGGACAGGTAAGACTCGATGAGGGCGAAGTCGGCGAGACATCGGCGGCCGCTGAGCCGCGGCCCCGGCCCGGGTAACACCGGGCCACGCGGCGGACACTTAAGAGTGTGACGACTCTCCGCATCGCGCACGCCGAGCCCCGCCCCGGGCGGCTGGCCAACGGCGAATTCCAGATCCTCGGTCACCTTGTCGTGCTGGCCGACGACGCGGGTCACCGGGCCGTGCCGATCTGGCTGGGCGGCGACCTGGGCGGCCTCTACCTGGCGGATCTCCTGGAACGGCCCGCCGATCAGGTCATCACCGATGGCGTGCCGCAGGGACTCACCACCCGGCTGCTCGGCGCGGGCCGCTCCCGGGTGACCGGGGTGGACATCGACGTGACCGAAGCTGGCGCCGCCGAGCTGAGCCCGGGAGTCACCGTGGCGCGGATCGGGCTGGCCGGCCCGCCCGGAACCCGGCAGGTCACCGCCGGCCTGGGCCTGGGCCTGGCCCTGGCCGCCGCCGCCGGCGCCCCGGTCCGGCTGGCCGACGCGGTACTGGACCGGCTCGCCGTCCCGGTGCCGGGCGATGACCTGCTCACCCCGTTCCTCGACCGGGTGCCGCCGGCCGCCCAGGTGCGGCCCGGCCGCGGGCTGCGGGGCTGGCCGCTGGCCGCGCTGCCCGGCCGGCGGCCGCGCTACGAGCCGCGCAACCTGGACTTCGCCGACGGCCTGGACCGGTGGGACCTGGACTCCGGACCTGGCGCCGACCTGGGCCGGCCGGGCGCGGCGAACAGCGAGCCGGACTACGCGGCCGCCGCCGAGGGCCCGTCCGCGGTCCTGTCCTCCACCGTGCCGCGGCCCGCCGGGTCTGCCGCCCTGGTCCAGGCCATCTACGCCGACGACTACCGCGGCGCCACCGTCACCTTCAGCGGCGAGATCCGCGTCGACCCCCTCACCGGGCATGCCGGGCTGCGCCTGGAGATCCTCCGGAACTGGTGGCGGGTGGGGCGCGCCCGCGAGGACCACGGCCCCACCATCGCCGGCCGGCGTCCCTGGACCAGCTACGAGGTCACGACGCGGATCCCCGCGGACGCCGACCTCATCCGGTTCGGCATCGGCCTGACCGGCCCGGGCCAGGTCGCGTTGCGGAACCCGGACCTGCGCACCGATCCCCAAGCCGACGCCGAGCCGGCTGCGGGAACGCCGTGAGCGCGGACGTCTCCGACGGCGACCTGGCCCGGCTGGCCCGCGGCGGTGACCTGGTGGCGTTCCGGCTGCTGGTCGAGCGGCACCAGCCGATGGTCCGAGCCCGGGCCCGGCGGCTGGCCCCCGATCCCGGCGACGTGGACGACATCATGCAGGAGTCGTTCCTGCAGGCATTCCTGGCCCTGGACCGGCTACGCGACCCGGACCGGTTCGCCGGCTGGCTGGCCGGCATCGTGCTCAACGTCTGCCGCCACCTGCACCGCCGCGCCCCGGTCACGCTGCTGGCCGACTGGCCCGAGCCGCTGCACCCGACGTCGGCCGCCGGCCTGCCCTCGCCCGAGGACCTAGACCGGGCCGACGCGCTGCGCGCGGCCGTGGCCGGCCTGCCCGCCGGGCAGCGGCGCGCCGTCACCCTGCACTACTACGCCGACGTCCCCGCCGGCCAGGTCGCCGAGGCTCCCGGCGCGGCCCGGGCCAGCCTGCACAAGGCCCGGATCAAGTTGCGCGCCTACCTCACCGAGCACCGCCCCGACCTCGTTCCCGCCTCCGGGAGGACGCCCATGACCACCGTCCGCGTCGCGCGCATCGAGCGCCGCATCCCGCCCGGTCCCGTGCCGGACCGCTTCCCGACCCACGTCATCGTGCTGGCCGACGACGCGGGCCGCCGGGACCTGCCCATCTGGCTGCTCGGCCGGGACAGCCATCGGTTCGACGATCCCAGGCCGAGCGCGGACGAACTGACCGACCGGCTGCTGCGCGCGGCCGGGATCCGCGTGACCGCGGTGGGCGTCGACGAACTGGGCCCGGAGGTGACCGCGGCCCGGATCGAGCTGGCCACCCCGGCCGGCCCGAGCACGTCACCGCCCGCCTGCTCGACGGCCTGGCCACGGCCATCACGGCGGGCGCGCCGATCCGGGTCGCCGACGCGGTCATGGACCGGCTGGCGGTGCCGGCCGCCGCCAGCCCGGCCGAAGCCGGCCAGCCCGGACCCATGCCCGAGCAGACCGCGCGTGACCTGGCCATCGACCAGCGGCCGCGGTACGAGCCCCGCAACCTGACCTTCGCCGCCGGCCTGGACCACTGGGTGCTCGGCGGCAGCTTCACCGAGAACACCCTCCAGTCCCACTGGCAGGACTATGAGGCCGCCGCTGACCACGGGACCGCGGTGCTCTCCTCGGCCGTGCCGCAGCCCGACGGCTTCGCCTGGCTGGCCCAGGAAGTCTTCGCCGACGACTACCGCGGGACCACGGTCACCTTCCGCGGCCAGTTCCGCATCCCAGATACCACCGGCCGCGCCGGGCTGTTCCTGCGGGTCATGCAGCCGCGGGACGCCCGCGGGCCCTTCACCGCGGAGGCCGCCCTGGCCGACCCGGCCAACCACATCGTCATCGTCGAAGGTCCCGGCGACTGGACCACGCACGAGATCACCGCGCCGATCACGGACGACACGAACACCATCGCGTTCGGCGTCTTCCTCGCCGGCCCCGGCCAAATCGAGCTGCGCGACCCGGAGCTGACTCGGGCTGGGCTGGCTTAGTAGCTACCTGAGTAGCTACTGCCGGGGGAGTAGGCCCACTGTGCTCCTGCCTGGGGGCCAGGGTGGATGTGGGTATCCACGATCTACGCCTGAGTGCGGCGACCGAACCTGCCCGGCGGTCCCGCACATTCGTCGCCACGGCGAACGGCAAGGCGCCGATCGCCAGCGGGAAAGGCTAAGCAGAAGCGGAGCGACCTGTGGCTGATTGTTGCGCGATAACGTTGTCCATGTGTTTGTCCCAGAACGCCGGGCGGCACGCTCCGAGGCACCTGAAACCTTCCGGCTCGTTCAGTACTCGATGACGAGCTACCCGGTGACCGGCTCGTCCCATGCGTGAGGAGCTGAGATGAAGGCCAAAGTTATCGAGGACGCGGACGAAGTCACCTACGTCGTGGTGTGCGACCCAGGTGATGAGGCGTTCGACGTGCTGACGCAGTTCGCGCGCGCCCAGGATCTGGAAGCTTCACAGATCACTGCCGTCGGCGCCTTCTCCCGCGCCACCGTCGGCTGGTTCGACCGGGTGACTAAGCAGTATCGCCGCATCCCGGTTAACGAGCAGTGCGAGGTGCTGTCGCTGATCGGCGACGTCGCCGAGGGCCCTGACGGTCCCAGCGTGCACGTACACGTGGTGCTCGGCCTGTCGGACGGGACAACGCGCGGAGGTCATCTCCTCGAGGGACGGGTGTTCCCGACGCTGGAGGTCATCATCCGCGAGGCCCCTGCGGAGTTGCGCAAGGTGATGAACCCCGATATCGGGATCGCGCTCATCGATCTCGACCAGTCTGAGTCGTGACCTGCCGGTGACACCTCTCGTCCCCTAGAGACGAGCAGGCCAACGCGGTGCGCTGTTTCCTGCCGCGTCTACCGCGCCGGAAGCAAGCCGGCTGCCCAGCTCGAGCGCCTCGGCCACGCCGCTGTCGACGCTGTGCGCCTGCCGCTGGCTTATGTCCAGCAGGCTGGCAGTGACATGGGCGAGCTGGTCGAGGGATGCCTCGACTGTGGCCAGCAGCTGGTCGTGGCGTTCGGCCGTGAGCTGGATCCCGGGGCGGCGCAGGCAGCTCACCGCCGCATCCGCCGAGACGAGCGGCGGTCGCAGGTCATGGCTGACCGCCGTGAGAAGCGCGGCGCGGATCCGGTCAGCGTCAGCCATCAGCCGGGCCGCCTTGGCGGCTCGGGTGGCCTGCCGGATGGACCGTGTGGCGTATTCGGCCAGCAGGCTGACCACGACGGCCAGGCCGACGAGCACGCCTAGCACCGCCGCGCCGCTGGCTCCGGCCATGGCGGGCCTTCCCGGTTGCGGCGTGACGAGGAAGTGGAGCAGTAGCGATACTGCGACCGCCTCGGCAACGGCCGGGATGAGGCCGCCCACCAGTGCGACCGCGATCACGGCCAGGAGAAGGCCGAGCATATCTGCGGCCGGGCTGAGCTGGCCGCCCCAGCGGGCCAGCACCAGCCCTAGGAGCAACGCGAGCTCAGCGCCCAGAGCATGCCCGGTCAGCTTGCGTGGCGCCGGCCAACCGCGCCGGGCCTGGCCCAGGAACTCCTCTGCCGCGCCCAGCATGAAGACCGAGGCCAGGAGCATCACCGCGGCCATGGCGCCGGTGAGCCGCAACACGATTCCCGAGAGGACCAACCAGGCGGAGTTGCTGAGCAAGGCCAGCCACCAGGAGTCGGCCAGCCGTGGCAGCGGCGCCTGGGCGCGGGACTGGTCCCGCCTCGCTTCACCGATCGGTTCGGGTTCAGCGCTCATCAAGATCGCGACGTGCGGCCCCGCCGTTTAGGCCGGTGAGCAAGCGCCGCTTCACCTCCCCGGATATGTCGGCGACGGCGTTGCTGGTCATCGGACCACGCGGATGCCGGTTACGGAATGAGCGCCGTTCATCGCCGTTCTTCGCCGGCCCGGCGACGCGGTGTCCTCCCGCCAGCACCCGAGCCTGGCCGCCGTCCTGGTGAGCAGGCGTCACATGTTTGGGATTCACGCCGGACAGCATGGCGTGACCCTCGGGACTGATTAATCACCAGGAACGTGCGATGCCGGCTCATCAGGCCGGACGTGAGGCTGGGTGGTGCCCACTGAGGAAGACAGGAGGCGGGCACGACATGATGCCGCGGACCACCCAGGAAGTCATTGACCATGATGCGCAGCTGGTGCACGACTGGCGGGTGACCCGGCTCATGCGCCTAGGGATCCCCGCCGCTCTGGCCGACGCCGACGCCGATCGCCTGGACTGGCATCAAATCGCCACGCTGGTGCACCGGGGCTGCCCCCCGCTGCTCGCTCTGCGGATCATCCGCTGACCCGAGGAAGGAAGGATCCGTGACTGGATATGCGAACTGGTGGGACGATGCCGCCTGCCTGCACGCCGATCCTGACCTGTTCTTCCCCATCGCCGCGGTCGGGCCTGGGGTGGATCAGATCGATGAGGCCAAACGGATCTGCGCGGCGTGCCCGGTGCGCCAGCCGTGCCTGGCGTGGGCACTGGATCACGGCACCGTGTCCGGGATCTGGGGTGGCACCAGCGAGGCCGAACGGCGCGCCATCCGCCGGGCCTCCACCCGATCACTGAGGTGATCTCAGCGAATTTGGTCAGGACAGCGGGAGCGGGATTCAAGCTGCCTGGCCGGGCATAGCGGTCAGTTTGCGCCGTAGGCGGCAAGAAATGCTCGGGTTCCGGCGTCGGCGTAGCGGTCGAGGTCGGCTTGGGCGGGCAGTTCGGCGTCGCCGCAGAGCATTACCTGGTTGAGCGGGGCCGCCATGACCAGCCAGTTGAAGTGCTCGGCGGCGAGCCGCGGGTCCTGGAGCCGGAGCGTCCCGCGGGCGGCGAGGATTTCGAAGGTGGCGGCCAGGGTGTCGATGGTGCGCCCGGGGCCGCTGTCGTAGAACAGGCGGCCCAATTCCGGGAAGCGGCCCGCTTCGCCGATCACCAGGCGGCGCAGCTGCATCACCCGGGGCTGGATCACCTGAGCGAGCAGCGCGCGGGCCAGGCCTTGAAGGCCGGCCGCCAGGTCGGTGCTGTCCGGCAGGCTGGCGACCCGCTCGGCGACGGGGTCGCTGACCTCGGCGACGGTGCCGGTCACGATCTCGCGGAACAGGCTCTGCTTGCCGGCGAACTGCTTGTAGACGGTCTGCTTGGACACCGAGGCCGCTGCCGCGATCTGGTCCATGCTGGTAGCCAGGTACCCCTCGCGCAGGAACAGCGTGGTGGCCGCATCCAGGGCGGTCTATGTGCAGGCTGGCCTGGCTACGAATGATAGGACCAGCCCTCGCTGCAAACCCCAGGCTGCCGACCCCGGCCGCAGACTAAAGCCCCGGCGAGCGTGTTCAAAGCCAGGGCGGAGCCGTCCGCTGAGGGCGGCGATGCGGACCGTGGCTTGCAAGCGGACGGCGAGCTTGCCGTAGCGGGTGGCGATAACGCGGTTGCGCTGGAGGCGATTGATGCCGCATTCGGACCCGGAACGGAAGGCGGGAGCCAGCGACAGATAGTTCACCTGTCAATTCTCGCGTGCCACCAGGGGGCGGGGAAAGAAACCTGCCAGGTGGTGGGGCCCGGCCGGGCGGCGCTAGGGTCGTGCCATGCCCAGGTTCCGGCCGACGGCCCGGCTGCTCGTGCTCGACCCGGCCGACCGGATCCTGCTGTTCAGCGCCGAGGACCCGAGGGGGAGGTTCTGGTTCACCCCGGGCGGCGGACTGCGCACCGGAGAGAACCCGGTGGCCGCGGCAGCCAGGGAACTGGCCGAGGAAACCGGCCATATCCGGACCGAGCTAGGCCTGCCGGTCGCCACCAGTGCCGGGCTCTGGGAGGCACCTGACGGCCAGGTCTTCTTCGGCGCGGACTCGTACTTCCTGGTCCGGGTGAGCGAGCCGTCGGTCGACCCGCGCGGGCAGGAGCCGCTGGAGCGGTCGGTCATCACCGGGCACCGGTGGTGGACCGCAGGGGAGCTGCGGGCCAGCAGCGAGGTGATAATCCCGCCCGGGCTCGGCGGGCTCGTCGAGCGGCTGCTCGGCGGCGTGCCCGCGGCGCCGGTGCGGCTGCCCTGGCGGTCCTAGAGCTGAGCCCTGAATGGACACGCCGCCGCGGCGTCTGCGTGAGGAGCTGAGATGAAGGCCAAAGTTATCGAGGACGCGGACGAAGTCACCTACGTCGTGCCTGGCGTGGGCACTGGATCACGGCACCGTGTCCGGGATCTGGGGTGGCACCAGCGAGGCCGAACGGCGCGCTCTCCGCGGGGCCTCCACTCGTTACCGCAGGTATCTAATTGAAGGCACGCGGGCCAGGCCGGACGGCCCGGTGTCGTGACCGGAACCGGGCGCGGCGGTCAGTTTGCGCCGTAGGCGGCGAGAAATGCTCGGGTTCCGGCGTCGGCGTAGCGGTCGAGGTCGGTTTGGGCGGGCAGTTCGGTGTCGCCGCAGAGCATTACCTGGTTGAGCGGGGCCGCCATGACCAGCCAGTTGAAGTGCTCGGCGGCGAGCCGCGGGTCCTGGAGCCGGAGCGTCCCGCGGGCGGCGAGGATTTCGAAGGTGGCGGCCAGGGTGTCGATGGTGCGCCCGGGGCCGCTGTCGTAGAACAGGCGGCCCAATTCCGGGAAGCGGCCCGCTTCGCCGATCACCAGGCGGCGCAGCTGCATCACCCGGGGCTGGATCACCTGAGCGAGCAGCGCGCGGGCCAGGCCCTGAAGGCCGGCCGCCAGGTCGGTGCTGTCCGGCAGGCTGGCGACCCGCTCGGCGACGGGGTCGCTGACCTCGGCGACGGTGCCGGTCACGATCTCGCGGAACAGGCTCTGCTTGCCGGCGAACTGCTTGTAGACGGTCTGCTTGGACACCGAAGCCGCTGCCGCGATCTGGTCCATGCTGGTAGCCAGGTACCCCTCCCGCAGGAACAGCGTGGTGGCCGCATCCAGGATGGCCCGGCGCTTGCGCGCTGTCCGGGTCTCGCCGCGGGCTTGCGTGCTGGCCGTGGTTGTCTCGCTCACATCTCAATAGTACTGGACAGTCCAGTTTGAATGAAGTACTGTACTGGACAGTCCAGTTTGGTGCCCGCGGCCGGAGCGCTTCCCGGCGCCGGGCCGGGCCGCGGTAAATCTCCGGGCAGGCCTGGGGGGCGTGCTGACGAGCAGGGGAGACGTTGGGATGAGCGAGACACGCGTCGTGGTTGACGGCCTGGGCTTTCCGGAGTCGACCCGATGGCACGACGGACGGGCCTGGCTGTGCAACTGGGGCGCTGGCGAGGTACTGGCGGTGAGCGGTGACGGCGAGCGCGAGGTGATCGCTCGTCTCGCCCCGCAGACCATCCCCTTCAGCATTGACTGGCTTCCCGACGGGCGGATGCTCATCGTCGACGGGCCACAGGGCAGATTGCTGCGTCAGGAGCCGGACGGAACGCTTGCCATCGCGGCGGACCTCACCGCTCTGGGCCGCCCGCCGTTCAATGAGCTCGTGGTTGACGCAACCGGTACCGCCTACGTGAACGGCGGACCGGGAATCGTGCGTGTCCGGCCGGACGGCAGCATGCGCGCGGTCGCGGACGGCTTGCCGTGGCCCAACGGCATGGCCTTGGTCGACGATGGCCGCATCCTCGTCGTCGCTGATTCGCACGCCAAGCAGCTCGTCGCGTTCGACGTGGCCGAGGACGGGACCCTCGCCGGCCGAAGCGTCTGGGCTGATCTTGAGCACGCGCCCGACGGCATCTGCGCGGACACGGACGGTGCCGTGTGGGTTGCGAGCGTTCCGGGCCAGGGCTGTGTGCGCGTACGGGAGGGCGGCGAGGTGCTCGACACGGTCGCCGTCGATCGGGGGTGCTTTGCCTGCATGCTCGGCGGCGAGGATGGCAGGACGCTGTTCATTGCGGCCGCGCGATGGCACGGGATGCAGACGGCGATGAGCGACGGGCCGGATTGGACCGGGCAGCTGCTCGCGGCGGCCGGCCAGCCCGCACCGCATGCCGGCCGCCCGTAGACGCCGGCTCCACGGCCGCCAAGACCTCAGCGCCGCGATAGGCGATCACGTGGAGCCCTGCGGTCAGGGATGGACCGGGCCGCTGGGGCCGCGGTCGAGGCGGATCGACTGCATGATCGCGAACGTCGTGGTCGTGGTGAAGATGTCGATGTCGGCGCCGCCCAGTACGCCGGTGTATTTGGCGATGACGGGGGCGGCGGCGTGCTCGGTGACGGCGTCGAGGTGGGCCCTGACCGCGGCCCAGACGTTTTCTCCGTAGTGCTTGAAAATCGGTCCCGGGTTGACCGAGGCGAGCGCCTCGCGTGAGCTGGCTTCGATGTCGGCGATGTACTGCTGGTGCATCGCGACGTCTTCGCGGGTGGCCACCCGGCCCAGGTGGCCGCTGATGAGGTGCGTCCACGGGTAGTCCAGTGCGATGGCCGGGGCGCCGGTGTACCCGATGACGTCGTCGCTGAGGTTGAGGTTGTAGATGGGTATCCAGCCGGCGTTGACCACGTCGATGAACATCAGGGTGTCGTGGTCGGGGAAGTGGATGTAGATGTTGTCCGGGGAGTGGTTGGGCCCGTGCCAGGCCAGTTCGACCCGCTCGCCGCCGACTTCCAGGGTGTAGCTGTCGGCGAAGGTCACGTCCGGGACGGGGCGGGCGGGGTCATCGTCGCGCAGCAGCAGTCGCCGGGTCTCCTCGTGGCCGATGCGGATGATGTCCCCGCCGAACAGCGAGGACGCTCCCTGGTGGTCTGCGTGGTGGTGTGAGTAGACCATGTGGGTGACCTGGTTGGTCAGGCCGCTGGCGGCGGTGATCTCGTCCACGGCACGCCGGATGTTGTGGCCGATGTTCGGGGGTGCGTCGAAAATCACGACGCCGTCGGGGGTGGTCAGGAACGCCGACATGTAGACGTTGTCAGTGACCGCGTAGAGGTTCCGCTCGACCTGCCAGACGTGGTACCCGTGCTCGTTCAGGGCCGCCCCTTTCGCGATCGCCGGGACGGGGGCGTACTCGGGCAGGTCTGGGGCGCCGGTGGTGTCCGTGGCTGGTGATGTCACTGTTTCTCCCTGGATTCTCGGGGCCACGTCGCTGCCGGCCGTGCGCGTCCGCAAGCCCGTGACCACGCCAAGAATCGCCGCCGGGCGGAAGGAAGGTCATCACTGGATTTTGGTGATTCCCTGCTGGGTATCGGCCATGCCTGATGCGCCCTGAACATGCCGCCCGTGCGGGGAAGGGCAGCGGTATCGCGGGCGGTTTCAGGGTGAGGGCGTGTCCCCGGATTCCAGTGATTTCGCGTGCGGCTCGATCTGGCGGACTTCCAGCAGGACCAGGCCGAGGGCCTCCATCTCGGCGAGCACGCCGTACAGTGCTGACTGGTCCAGCCGGCCGGTGAGCACCGTGTGCGTGCCGTTCTGCTGTGGCGTCATCCCCGGAAACGCGGACAGCGCCATGGCGCCGAGATGCCCGTCGACCCGGATCATATAGAGGGCGGGTGCCCAGTCCATGACCACATGCTCGCGGGCAGGCAGGTGAAACCGCATCACGTGGATCCGGTGAGCGCGGCCGGCCGGCAGCCGCCCGTGCCGTGACCGCCGGGCGCTCAGGTGCGGCCGACGGACAGCAGCCGCAGTTCGCGGCCTCGCTCCACCGCCGCGGTCCGGTCGGCGGCGCCGAGCTTGGCGTAGATCCGGCGGATGTGGGTGTCAACGGTGTGCACCGATACCGACAGCTCGCCGGCGATCTCGCGCCGGGTGAGGTTCGTCGGCAGGTAGCGCAGCACGCGCAGCTCACTTCTGCTGAGCTCCTCGACCGGCATCATGGCCCGCTGGCTCAGCCCCGCCCGCGCACCGCTGCGGACGGCGTCGAGGATGTCGGTGACCAGCGCCGCGTGCGATGAGCCTTGCGGCGGCAGAGCTTCGAGGAGCTGCCATGCGCCGGTCATCGCGAACGGCAGGATCAGCCGGTCCGGCTCGGCGAGGTTCAGCGCCTGCTCGGCTGCCTCCTGGGCGGCGGGCATCTCGCCCAGGTCGCGGCAGGCGAGCGCGTCCAGCAGGTGCGCCTCGACCCGGGTGAGGTAGGAAAGAACGGGGACGTCGCCGCCGAGGACGGCGCGGAGTTCCAGGCGGGCGGCGGCGGGGTCCTGCTGGGCCAGCCGGATCACCGCGGCCGCGTTGCGGATCTCGCCTGCGTTGGCCTGCCGGGCGTCGAGGGCGGCCAGTGCAGCCCGCGCCTGGTCGGCCATCCCGAGCCGGGCCTGGGTGGCGATCGTCCAGGCCTTCACGCGGATCGACAGCCCGTGCTCGCCCACCATGAGCGCCTGGATCTGGCGGGCGGCGGCGAATTCCTCCAGCGCCCGGTGGTAGTAGCCGCGCGCCGCCTGGATGATCGCCGAGGTGAGGCACACCAGTAGCCGGATGCCGGGCTCGCCGTCGGCCTGCGTGGCGCGCCTGGCGCGGTCCAGCCAATGGTCCGCGAGGTCGAACTGGCCCGTCCAGATCAGCGCATTGGCGAGCGCCGCCAGCGCTGGGGCGCTCACCGCCTCGGCGTCCCAGCCGTGCCGCGCCGCCACCGTTATGGCTTCCTCGCAGCGCTGCCGGGCCATGGCGAAGGAGTGGATCGTGGCGGCGAACCCCAGGTGGGCCAGGCAGGCTACCTCTAGGTAGGGACGGCCGATGCGGCCGGCGAGGGCGGCCCCTTCTGCGAGGTGTCGTTCGCTGTCGGCCAGCCGCAGCGACCAGGCCTCGGTGACGCCCAGGTTCAGCAGCGCGACGGCTTTCAGGTCGCTGCCGAGCTCGGCGTCGGCGCTCGTCTGGCCGTCGCCCGGGCCCAGGAGCGCCCCGGCCTGCTCGAAGATGCTGTCGAAGTGCCCGCGCAGCCGCGCTGACAGCAGGTCCACGGAGGCGATGGCCATCTGCAGCCGGTGCCGGCGGGCCGGCGGCGTGGTCGCTGCGTACGCCCTGACCTCGCGCAGGTGCGCATCGGCCTGGTCGAGGCGGAGCTGGTACTGGTCGGCGATGGCCCGGACCAGGGTCAGGTCGGGGGAGTCCGCACCGGTCCGGGCCGGGAAGGAGCGCAGCATCGCCGACCACGGTGCCCGCTTGCCCGTCAAGGGTGAGGCTGAGGGCATGCTCGGTGAGCATGCGGGCCGCCTCGTCCCAGTCGCCGGCCGCCTGCAGGTGGCCGATAGCGTCGGCCGCCTGGCCGTGCTCGGCTAGCCAGCGCGCGGCGAGCCGGTGCAGTCCGGCGATGTCCTCGGGCATTGTGCGGCGCAGTTCTAGCCGGAGCAGGCCGCCGAACATGCGGTGGTATCGGAACCAGGTCCGGCCGGGGTCGAGGGACACGACGAACGCGTTGGCGTCCTCGAGGTCCAGCAGGATCCGTTCCGAGCCCGTGGCGCCGGAAAGCAGGTCGGCGAGCTCGCCGTTGACCCGGTCCAGCACGGAAGTGCGCAGCAGCAGGCCCTGGACCTCCGGCGGCTGCCGCTCCAGCATCTCGGCCATCAGGTACTCGGCGACCGTGCGGTCGTTGCCGGAGAACTCGGCGACGAACCGTTCCGGGTCGGGGTGCCCGGCGAGGGATAGTACGGCGAGCCGCAGCCCGGCCGCCCAGCCCTCGGTCCGCTGATGCAGCATCGCGGCCATGTGCTCGGGCAGGGCGATTCCGGCGGCGGCGAGGAGCTGACGGGTCTCGCGGGAGGTGAAGCGCAGCTGCGCGGCGCGGATCTCGGCCAGGTCACCGGCCAGCCGCAGCTTGTGCAGGCGCAGCGGCAGGTCGCGGCGAGTGGCCACGATCGCGCGTACTTCCGGAGGCAGGCGCGTCAGTAGCGCGGTGAGCTGCCCGGCGGCCTCGGGTGAGCTGAGCTCGTGCAAGTCATCGATGACCAGCACGAAGCGCTCGCTGGACTCCTCGAGCTCGGACAGCACCTTGTCGACCATGGCACTGCTGTTTGAGCCGGGTGTCACCGGCGGCAGCTGTGCACCGCCGTCGCCGGTGCCTGCCGCGGCCCGGACCGCGCCCAGCATGGTGAGCCAGAAGAGCTGCATATCGTGCTGGCCCGGCCGTACGGTCATGAAGGCGATCCGGCCATCCGGGCCCGGCTGGTCCGCCCACGCCCGCAACAGCGACGTCTTCCCGGTGCCGGCCGGCGCCGAGATGATCGTGACCCGCTTCTGGGCGGCCCGGTTCAAGGCGGCCATCAGGTCGTGACGGTGGATCAGCCCAGGTTCTGCCCCGCCCGGCGCGCGGCCCGAGCCCGCCGCGGCGGGCATCTCGGTCATCGCGCCCTCTCCTCATAGTCAGTCCGCCTGATTGAGCCGCGGTCGAGAGAGAAGTTCAGGCTACAGATTACCGCCCTGCGGAACGTTATCCAGGTCAGTGGCGCTCAAGATGTTTCCCGAACGGGCCGTGGTTCACCTCCCCTCAGCTTGACCCGAGAAGGTCTCGGGCTTCCGAATCAAGCCCTATGTTCGCGACGGCCATGTTCTCTTCGAGATGGCTGATCGAGGACGTGCCGGGGATCAAGAGCACCTCCGGCCGCAGGTCCAGCAGCCAGGCCAGTGCCACCTGGGCGGGCGTGCAGCGCAGGCGCTCGGCGGTGGCGGCAACCGCCGGGCTAGCCTGGAGCGGGTTGCCGCCGCGGGCGAAGCCGGAGCCGAGCGGGAAGAACGGCACGAATGCGATGCCGCGGGCGTGGCACTCCTCGAGTACCGGCATGGACCGCCGGTCGGCCAGGTTCAGCAGGTTCTGCACGCAGGCGATGTCCGTGCTGGCCAGCGCGCGGCGGAGGTGGCCGGGCGTGATGTTGCTCAGGCCGATGCCGCCGATCAGGCCGTCCTCGCGCGCTGCCGCCATGGCGGCGAGCTGGTCATCGAAGTACTGCCCGGGCGGGGCGCCGCCCATGAGGCGCAGGTTGACGACGGTCAGGTGGTCGACGGCCAGGCTACGCAGGTTGTCCTCGATTCCCTGCCGGAGCTCGGCGGGCCGGTCGTATCGCAGCACGCCGCCCGATGCATCCCGGCGCGCGCCGACCTTGCTGACCAGGGCCAGCCCTGCCGGGTAGGGATGCAGCGCCGTCCGGATCAGTTCATTGGCGACGTCGGGGCCGTAGTACTGGGCGGTGTCGATGTGATCGACGCCGAGGTCCACCGCGCGGCGCAAGACGGCGATGGCCGCGGTGCGGTCGCGCGGTGGACCGAATACCCCCGGACCTGGCAGCTGCATCGCGCCCAAGCCGATGCGAGACACGGTGACCGGCCCGAGAACATGACGTCGTGGCTCCATGCCTCGATGGTCCGGCGTCGGCAGGTGAGACGGCATCACCAGAATCTGGTGACAACCCAGCCGCCAATCGCCGCCTGCCGGACTCGCCTACGCGAAGGTACTGGTCAGGTGGTGGCTCGGGTCGCCTCGAGGATGACGCTGGTGACGAGGCCGGGGTCGGGGATCATGGACAGGTGCGGGGTGCCGGGAGCCATGGTGGTGTGCGCGTGGGCCTGGTGCAGCGATCCCCGCAAGACCACCAGCGCCGCCTCCGGCGTGGTCGCGCCCTGATGAGCTAGGATCTCGCGGACGGAGACGCCGTCGACGAGCTCCATGACGATGGCGGCGCCCGCAGGCGACTCGACGTATTCGTACAGCCGGATGATGTTTGGGTCGTCCAGAGCGGCCAGCACCTGCGCCTCGGCGCGGAACAGCCCAACCCACTGTGGGTCGGCCAGCAGCTTACGCCGCAGGTACTTGACCGCGACCAGGGTGCCGGAGGCGTCGTGCCTGGCCAGTACCACATCGCCGGATCCGCCCGAGCCGAGGGCCTTCAGCTCGGTGTAGCCGGGAACGCTCCATCCGGCCACGCCTGTGTGCTTATTGCCGTTACCGTCCTGGCCGGTGACCACCGTGTCATCACGCATCACCCGGCGACCAGCAGGGGCATCCCCTCCGCTCATCCAGGCGGAGGCTCCACCCTTGCTCGGGGTGGCAGGCGATGGTGCGGGCTGCGTCACGGCCGGGGCGGTCAGCTGGAGGGCATGGGGCTGATGTGGGCACATTGCCTGCCTCTGGGAATTTCGGACGTAGGTCGACTGCGGGGCACTGGTTGGCCGGGAGCCGGGTTATCTCGTCGACTGGTAGTACGCGACGGTATGAGCGGGGGTTCAGCTAGCCGCCACCATGACCAGGCTCGGCGGGGTACGACGTGGGGTTGATCAGCGCCGCGACGGCCGGGTAGCGGCGGATCTTGTCCAGGCAGCGGCTACGGGTCGGGCCGATGCTGCCGACGGGAATAGCCAGTGTGGCGCTGATCTCGGCGTACGATACCGGCGGGTCCGCGGTAAGCATGGCGACCAGCCGCTGGCATTCCGTGGGGAGATGGGAGTACGCCTCGCGCAGCGCCGCATGGCGCTCGGCCGCGAGCACTTCCTGCTCGGCGAGGTCAGACTGCTCATCCGCGATTTCCTCGGCGTCGAACGCGTAGACGGCTGCGTGCGGTCCGCGTGCCGCGCGCACGAGACGCCAGCACTCCCGCCTGGTGGTGGTAGCGAGCCATCCGGCCAGCGCGGCCGGCTCGCGGATCTTGCCCAGTTGATTCACCAGCTGCAGCCAGACGGTCTGGCCCACGTCGTCGGCGTCGGCGCCGTCGAGCCGGTACTTGCGGCAAATCGACCAGATCAACGGGGCGTACCGCTCGACGAGTGCGTCCCACGCCTGTGCGTCGCCGTCCCTGGCGCTCGCCACCAAGTCGATGACTATCGAGTCATCAAACGTCTGGTCGATGTCCTCTGGCGCAGGTCCACAAGGGGCGAAGGCTGTCTCAGCGGTCATGGTCTGTTCTCCTCAGCAATTACCCGGCAATGCGGCTGGCGAGCCGCCGATCCGGCCGCTATCCGCGCCGTGGACCAGACGCAATATCGGGTTCCGGCTCTTGGTGTTGTTAAGACAGCCTCAACGGGCGGGTGTCCCGTTGTCTTGAGGCAGGCGTCACGAGATGCCGGGAAATAACGCCCCGCCGGCCGGAACAGCGGTTCGGCGGATGTCCCTCAGACCCGGGATCGCTGTCCCAAGCCTGCGTCCAGCTTGCCGGCGATCGCCGTGTTGGTCCGCCCTCAGCGACCAGATCCAGTACCTCGCGTTCCCGGTCGGTCAGCCGCGGGGATACCTGCCGGGAGGGCTGCTGACCGGGCGGGAGGAAGCCCGACGCTACGTGCAAGAGATTATGAGCGGCCGTTAGGCGGCTGGGGATGGTTTTATGTCTAAGTCTGCGGCGCTGATTTGCCGGATGCCGAAACGGCATATCACTGAAGCGATAGGCGGGCCGGATGCGGCACGAATCACCCGAGTCTGATCCCGTCCTCCGGCCTGGCGGCGACGATAGCGAGGTTACGCGGACCTCCCCGGGTCGTGTGCCCAGCGGGCCCCGGCCGGTTGACCCGCGTGGTCCATCCCCGCCCCGCGCGGGCGGTGATCATTCGCTGCCCGCGGGCACCTTGAAATATGCGGCGCCTGAGCAAAGGGCCGGCGCTGCCGCCAGTCCGGCCGGTGACGTCTACGCAGCCCGGCAACCTTTTACGAGTGCCTGACGGGCCGGCCGCCCTTCAATGGCGACGACGCCGACCTGATCCGTCAGCATCGCTTCGAGCCGGTGCCGCTGGAACCACCGCGGCCCCTCGATGCAATGGTGGAACAGGTCCGCCTGTCCCAGGGTTCCCGGGAATCGCGGCACTTCTGGCATCTCCGCCATGAAGAGCACGAACAGCATCTAAGGCGTGCTCGGTGAGGTCGTCGCGGCTGGTCCGCCGTCCGCGGCTGGAGCCGTTGATCTTCCACTCCGGGAGGCGCAAAGTCGTTCGAGCACGAGTCCCGGCCAGCCGTCCTACGGGACGGCCTGAGTGCCGGAAGTCGGCCCCCGCACCCACACTAGGTCTTTTAATTTGCCCGAACGGACCTTGGTGACAGCCCCGTGTCATACTTTTCGCCATCGCGGCCTCGACAGCGGCCGGGCCTGGTTCAGATGTTCCCGGGACATCCGGGACATCTGCCCCGTGACAGCGGGACCGAAAGGGCCGATCGTAGGAATGTGAATCTGGGTCTTCGGGGACGGACAGTGCTGGCGATACCAGCTCGCTGGCTGACGCCTGCCCCGTGGGCCTGGACGGCGGCTGCGGCGGCGACGGTCCTGGCTTTCTTCAATGCGGTACTGGCTGCGCTCGGCCGCGACATGGACTGGTGGCCGGTGCCGATAGCTCTTGGCTTCGCGTGGATGGGATGCGTGCTGCTGGCGCGGCGTCCTGGCCATCCGATGGGCCCGCTGCTGTGCCTGATGGGCTTCGTTAATGCGATTTCCGGCTTTGTCTTCGCCTACGCGCGCTACGCACTCGTCCACCCAGGATCGCTTCCGTTGGCGACGTCGGCGCTGTGGGCGAACACGTGGCTATCCGCGCCGGCCGCCAGCTTGACCGGCTTGGTCTTGCCGCTGGTCTTCCCCGAGGGGAGGCTACTGTCGCCGCGGTGGCGGCCCGCGCTGTGGGCGGCACTGGCTTTCATCCCGCTCTGGGTGGCCGGTTACGCCTTCATCCCGCAGAGCATGGGTAGCTGGTTCCGTGACCGGCCTAATCCGTATACCTACCCCCCGTTTGATCGCTTCTTCGAGGTGCTGCAGTTCCTGGCCGTGGCGTGCGGGCTGGCCGCGGCCGGGGCGGCGGCGGCGACCGTAGTGCTGCGGTGGCGCCGGGCGGACCGGGTAGGACGCCAGCAGCTCAAGTGGTTCCTCACCGTACTGCCGATTGCCGCTGTATCCCTGATCGCGGGATTCTTCGCCTCAGGTGGCCCGGTGAACGTGATACTGGGAGCGCTGGCTGGCGCCCTGCTACCGGTGGCGATCGGGATCGCGGTGCTGCGGTACCGGCTGTATGAGATCGATCTGCTGCTGAGCCGGGCGGTGCTTTACGGTTTGCTGACCGTCGGGGTGGCCGCGGTCTACCTGGCCGTGGTGGCAGTGTGCCACATTGGGTTCGGGATCAGCAGCGACCTTCCTGTGCAGGTCCTTGCTACTGCGGTGGCCGCGGCTGCGCTGTTTCCGCTGCGGGATAGGGTGCAGCGCCGGGTGGACCGGCTGTTCTACGGCGACCGGGGGGTGCCCTACGAAGCGTTGGCCCGGCTGGGCCGTCTCGTCGAGGAGTCCGGCGGGACAGAATCGGTGCTGGATTCCGTGGTCAAGACGATCGCGGACAGCCTTCGGCTGCCCTATGTGGCCCTTGAGTTGCGGCTCCGCGATGGGTGGCGGCAAGCGGCCGTGTACAGCCACGGTCTCCCGTCCGAGGTGACCGCATTCCCGCTCATCTCCCAGCGGGAAACCGTCGGACGGCTCGTGGTGGGCACGCGGTCACGGGGAGAGCGGCTCGGCCCCGACGACGAGCGGCTGCTGGCTGACCTGGCCCGGCAGGCGGGCCCTGCCACCCACGCGGTGGCGCTGCGCCAGGCACTTGCTGCGTCCCGGGCGGGCCTGGTTACCGCGCGGGAAGAGGAACGCCGCCGGCTGCGACGTGACCTGCATGACGGCCTGGGCCCGACACTGGCCGGCCTGACGCTGGGTCTTGACACCGCCCGAGCCCGGTCGGCCGGGCGAGAGGAACTGCAGGAATTGCTGGACAGGCTGAAGGCGGAGACGCAGCGGGCCGTGACCGACGTGCGCCGCATCGTCTACGGGCTGCGGCCCCCGGCGCTAGATGAGTTCGGCCTGGTCGGGTCGTTGCGGGAGGAGGTCGGGCGCCTGCGGCACGAGGCACCCGCGCTCACCGTCACCCTGGACGCTCCCCACGAGGGCCTGCCCGACCTTCCCGCGGCGGTCGAAGTGGCCTGCTACCGGATCGTGACCGAAGCGCTGACCAACGTGACGAGGCACGCGCACGCCACACAGTGCTCCGTGCGGATCCATCTAGATCATGGCCTGTACGTGGACGTGCGCGACGACGGTGTGGGCTTGCCCGAGGGCTGGCGGACCGGAGTCGGCATTGCGTCTATGCGCGAGCGCGTCACCGAGCTCGGCGGCCGACTTGCGATCGAACCCTGTCTGCCGCACGGAACCAGGATCACTGCCTGCCTGCCTACCGAGGAGCAACCATGACCGAGCCGATCCGGGTCCTGATCGCCGATGACCACCCGCTGTTCCGTGACGGTCTGCGCGCTCTGCTGACTGACGGGCCCGACACCGAACTAGCCGGGGCGGCCACCAGTGGCACCGAAGCCGTTGACCTGGCCCGGGAAACCCAGCCGGACGTGGTTGTCATGGACCTGCACATGCCGGGGCTGAACGGCATCGAGGCAACGCGCCGTATCGTGGCCGACAGCCCGCACATCACGGTTGTGGTGCTGACCATGTTCGACGACGACGACTCGATCTTCTCCGCGCTGCGGGCCGGTGCCCGCGGATATGTGCTCAAGGGTGCCGACCAGGAACAGATCCGCGCCGCCATCCGGGCTGCCGCTAGCGGCGAGCTCATCTTCGGGCCGCAGCTGGCCGCCCGTATGCTCGCCTATTTCAGCACCGGCGCCTCGGCTCCGCCGCAGGCATTCCCGCAACTGACCGACCGGGAACGCGAGGTACTGGATCTGGTCGCCCAGGGCCGGGCCAACGCGGCGATTGCCGCCAAGCTGGGGCTGAGCCAAAAGACGGTACGGAATCACGTATCGAACATCTTGACCAAGCTGCAGGTCGCCGACCGGGCACAAGCCATCGTGCAGGCGCGGGACGCAGGCTTGGGACAGCGATCCCGGGTCTGAGGGACATCCGCCGGACCGCTGTTCCGGCCGGCGGGCGATTACTTCCCGGCATCTCGTGACGCCTGCCTCATGACAACGGAACGCCCGCCCGTAGAGCCTTTGCGGACCTTTCTCGGTCTACCATCTGTTACAGCGGTCCGAAAGGCGGGAATTCCCTGGCCAAGGTGACGGGTAATTTCTCGTATCGAACAGGGCTGGGGACGGAATGATGACAGGCGGTCCTGCGGACCCGCCGAGCGAGTCGGCGACTATTGTCGCGCGCGGTCGGGCCCTGCCGGCGGTCGGCGGCGCTGGCGGTGACCTGAGGAAGGAACTGCTGACGGCCGAATGGTGGACCGACGCCAGGGTCGCGGCGGCCGGGGTTCCGGTGGTGAACGTGCCCTTCGTGACCGTGGGCGGCGGCATAGGTAGCTTCGTCACCGTCGATTACCTGCGGATCGCCGGGGTACCGACGGGTCGGATACGGGTGGTATCGGTTATCGGCTTCCCATGGCAGACGTATGAGTACCTGGCTCGCGTGTCGCAGATTCCGCCCCCGAACGCATCCGCTCGGATTCCGCATCCCGGCCCGACAACATCTCGGGCTTTTCCCTCTTATGCGGTGGCCGAGGCGGCCCGCGACAAGACCCTGGCCCCGCTATGGCAGGTGCTCGTCTTGCTGATGGAATGGCGCCGGGAGAAAGACTGGCCCACTCTGTTCGGGCTGATCGAGGGGATACCGGAAGGCGCGCTGATCCGGATCCTGCTCAGCGCCGCGGCCATACCAGCAATTGTCGGCACCGTCAGCGGGGCCGACTTCCTCATCCAGTTCATCCTGGTATGGCTGGGGGCATGGCTCGTGGTAAACGGGCCGATGCGGGTCCCGTTCATCCGGTGGCGGTTCCGCGGCGGGAGGCTAGTGTGACCGAACAACGTATCTTGCCTGGCCTGTGGCCGATCCACGGGGACGGAGTGCTGGCCCGGCAGGGAGATCTGGTGCTGCTGATCCACCCGGCCGGCGGCCGGCTCACCGACCGGCTGCTTGCTTTGCTGGCCGACGCGGCCCGGGCCGGGCAAAGCGGCCCTCGGTTCACTGAGCTGGTCTCGGCAGAGTTCGATGCCGACGCCGCGGCCGCGGATCCCGCGGCTGACCGGCATGGCTCCGCCGTGGTCGCCTTCGGCCCCATCGGCGGCGGGGCGGTCGTTGCCGTCTACGGCATCGGGTGGGCGAACGTCACCACCGCCTACGGAACCCAGCGGCTGACGACCGGGGAGCCGTACGGCCGACTTCGTTGCGTGCTGCCGTCCACGTTGATCAGGGTCAGCGCGGGAGTACAGCCGGTGGCCGGGGACGGCGCGACCGACCCCTACCTGCGCCTGGCCGACGGCATGGTCCGCGCGGTCGGCCTCGTCTACGCTCCCGCCGAGATGAGGGCGGACGCGCCAGCCGCCGGCGCGCCCCCGGTCCCTTCCCCCGTGCTACAAGAGCCGGTCCCAGAGCAGGCTCAGCAGGCCTCCGCCGCGCCCATTCCAGAGCTGGTCGAGGAGCCCGAGGAACCACGCCGCCCAGGTGAAACCGGCGGCACCCGCGCTGTACGCGCAGCAGGTCGCTGATGCGTACGTGCCGCCGGCCCTGCAGCAGGCCCCCGGCCAGTATGCCCCGCCGGCGCCGCAGGAAGTCCCAGGCCTGGCCGACGATGGGGCGCCGCGGCCGGACTTCATCTCCATATCGCTGGACTCCGGCCTGCCGGACGCCGAGGAGCCCAAGCGCGATCCGCTGCCGCTCGGCGCCGAACCCCCTGAGGCCAAGGATCTCGGCCTGGTCGAAATGCCGTCCGAGATGGTCGAGGGCGTCTACTGCAAGAACGAGCACTTCAACGACCCGGACGCACGTTACTGCGCCGTCTGCGGCATCAGCATGAGTCAGCTGGCCAAGATACGGCAGCAGGGCAAGCGCCCGCCGCTTGGCGTGCTGATCCTCGGCGACGGCTCGGTGTGCCAGGTCGACGCCGACTACGTGATAGGCCGGGAGCCCACCCTGGACAGCGCGGTGGCCGAAGGCCGCGCCCGCCCGCTGCGGCTCATAGGCGCCCCAGGGATGGTGTCCCGGATCCACGCCCGGGTGGAACTCGACGGCTGGCAGGTCTTCATCACCGACCTCAAATCCGCGAACGGCACCCAGCTCGTGCTGCCGGGGGAGCTGAACCCGACGAGCCTGCCGCCCGGGGTGCGGACCCCCCTGGTGGCGGGCACGCAGATTCGCCTGGGCGGCGAATACGGACTCCAGTACGACTCCCATCGTCACCGGTAACCGGTAGGCGCATCATGAGCCTCAACGACGTCCAGCTGTCCCTGGCCGATGTGGCGATCATCATCATCCTGGCCCGGTTGCTCGGAATCGCCGCCAAGCGCCTCGGCCAGCCGCCGGTGCTGGGCGAGATCCTGGCCGGAATCCTGCTGGGACCCACGTTCTTCCATGAAGGGATCACCAAGGCACTGTTCCCGCCCGCCCTGATCGCCCCGCTGACCGCGCTGGCCGATCTTGGCCTGATCCTGTTCATGTTCGTGGTCGGGTATGAGCTGGACCTGCGCCTCATCCGTGGCCGTGGACGCGTCGCCGTGGGCGTGTCGGCCGGCCCGGTCATCCTGCCGCTGGGCCTGGGCGCGGCGCTGGGCGTGTGGCTGGCCCACGGCAAGCACCTGCACGACGTCTCCACCTTCGCGCTGTTCATCGGCACCGCGCTGGCGGCGGCCAGGTGCCAGCGGCTCGTGCTGACCGGGGGAGACGGTCGGCGCAGCAGAAGGGTCGCTGGACTGAGCCAGCGGGGCATCCAGGCCAGCAGCGGCCCGGCGCCGGAGGGCTCGCTGCTCGTGGCTGGCGAGGACCGTGCCGCAGCTGGCGGGGTGCACCTGACGGTGCGGGCGGGCAGCAGCGAAGACCTCGAGGCCCGCCCCGAAATCGCTACCCCGGTCTCCGAGCTGGAGCAAGGAAGGCCATAACCATGACCGACGAGCGTGACGGCATCGCCGACTACAAGTTCATCCGGCAGCTCGGCGCTGGCAGCCACGGGGTGTTCTACCTCGCGTACGCCCCGAAGCGGCTCTCGGCCGAATTCGTGGCGGTGAAAGTGCTGTCCGGCGGGAGCAGCCAGGACGTGTTCAGGTGGGCTCACCGCGAGCTCGCCGCCTTTGCCGCGGTCAGCTCGCCGTACCTGGTCACGCTGTATGACGCGGGCCAGCAGGGCGAGGAAGTCTACTATTCGATGGAATACCTGCCGGGCGGCTCGGTGGCCGTGCCGGCCGAGCCGCTCACCCGGGCCACGGCCCTGCAGGCCATGGCCCACGCGTCCCGCGCGACGCACGCCCTTCACGAAGCCGGCATCGCCCATCGCGACATCAAGCCGGGCAACGTCCTGCTGTACCCGGGCGGCGCCAAGCTGGCCGACCTGGGTCTCAGCCACGTGCTCCGGCCGGGCGCCACCATCACCCGGATGGGACCCGCGGGTGATATCGGCTACCTCGACCCCGCCCTGATCCGCGGCGACCGGCCGTCACGGGCCAGCGACGTCTTCTCCCTGGGCGCCACACTGCACTTTGCTGTAGCGGGCGAGGGCCTGTACGGGCCGCTGTCCGACGAAGGCCCGCTGCTGGCCATGCGCCGAGTCATCTCCCACCCGCCCGTCATCTCCGCCCAGGTCGACCCGGATATCCGGGAGGTTATCGCCTGGGCCACCGCGGCCAACCCCGCCAAGCGGCCGGCGACTGCGCTGCAGCTCGCCGAGCGGATAGAGGGACTCGCCATGGCTCCCGCCGCCGGCTAGCCGAGAAGGAGGTCCTGACCAGGCCGCCTGCCCAGGATGGAGACGGCACATGACTTCAGAGGCGATTAGCGAGCCGGTCGGGCCGTGCTTCGGGCCGCATATCCTGACCGCCGTCCTGGGCCGGGGGCGATGGGCGTGAGCGAAGGATATGCCGAGCAGTCAGGACCGACGCCACAACTGCGGCTACACGTGTTGCTCGTCATCTGGCTGATCACGCTGTATGGCCAGCGCCTGAGCCGAAAACTGGCCTCCTTTAGCTGGTAGCCGAAGTTCGACGCCGCGTTGGCGCCGTGATCTTTGGAGCGAGAGTAGCACCTGCGTTCTTACATTTAAACGCCATTTCTGAGTTATATGCTTGGATAGAACGCGCTCTATAGGCGGCGGGTGGATCCGGTCGGAGAGATGCTGAATCTCCGGGCCGGAACGGCGCCTTACGGGGCTGATTCTGGCTCCTCTCCGCCAGTCTGTGCCACCGTATTACCTGGTCCAGGACTCTACCTGGGTGGCGGGAATCATCCAGGGGGACATGGTGCACGTGTGGCGTGGTGCCGGGAGGTTTGCGCACCCGCTGCGCCACGTGCCGGGGAGCCCAGGCCCCTATGGGGGCCACCCTACTATACGCAAAGTAGCGATCCGATCACAGAATTGGCCTGCGTATGTTCGTGCTATACCTGCGCCTGCTTTGCCGTCTCCTCTCTGGGCACTGCTGGCTTACATGGCCAGCTTTCATGGCGGAGGGTAACTGGCGCAAGTTTGCTATTGGGATGGGAACATGATCATGGACAGCGAGCGCTAGCAAGTCCAGCCGCCGCTGTCCGGCCAGCGAAGGCCCTGCGTAGTTCCGGACACACAACACGAAATTCTGCGGCGTACCGAACCTGATATTATTCTCGACAGTTCATAAATGGCGTAGTCAGCGAGCCTCCCGGGGGGGCGCACATGACAGCTGGGTGGCTTCGTACCAGGATTCTCGGTTTAGCAGATGAGTGAGCGTTCGCTCGCGCCGAGCGGATCGAGCGTGGCTCCCGAGTTGGTCGTGACCTTCGACGGGGCCGACCGGACGCTGCGGGACGCCATGTACCGAGTGGGTCGTAACCCCGAGGCCGATATTGTCGTCACCGATCCTCGGGTCTCCTGGAACCACGCGGTCCTGCAGGCTGAGGGCGATGTCTGGTTCGTCGAGGACTGCGGCAGCCGCAACGGAACATTCGTCGGATCGGACCGGGTCAACCGGTTCGAGATCCACGGGGAATGCACCGTGCGCCTGGGCAGCGCGGATGACGGCCCGGCCCTGATCTGTTCGGTGTCCCCGCCTCGCCCGCTGCCCGGCCGGTCGGCCGGCAGCACGTCTTACCGGTTGCGGGTGGACCTGCGGCCCACCGTAAGGCGCCCAGCCCCGGCGGGGACCCTGCGCATCGGCCGGGCGGAGGACAACGACATCGAGGTGGACGACCTCAGCGTCTCCCGCCATCATGCGGAGCTGCGGAACACCGGCGACGGCTTCGAAATCGTCGACCTGGGCAGCCGGAACGGGACGTTCCTGAATGGCGGCCCGGTCTTCCGGGCGCCGGTCACCGAACAGGACCTTATCGGCATCGGCCCGGCCACGTTCCGCCTGGTTGGCGGCGAGTTGCGGGAGTTTCTCGACCGAGGTGATGTTTCGCTGACCGCGCGGGATCTGACCGTGCGGGACGGGGGACAGGTCCGGCTCGACCGGGTGAGCTTCCCGATCGGCGAGCGCAGTCTGGTGGCGGTCATCGGCCCGAGCGGGGCGGGGAAGTCGACACTGCTCCATGCCCTGACCGGGCTGCGGCCAGCGACCGAAGGCGCTGTGTGGTACGACAACCGTGACCTTTACGCGGAGTACGCCGAATTGCGGCACCGGATCGGCCTGGTGCCGCAGGACGATGTCATCTATCCGAAGCTGACCCCACGGCGCTTCCTGGGTTACGCCGCCGAACTGCGGTTTCCCGGCGATACCACCGCCGAGGAGCGCGGCCGGAGGGTGCAGGAGGTCCTGGACGAGCTCAAGCTCATGCAGACCACGAAGGATCAGCCGGAGCCGCCCGCCGACAGGCCAGCCGAGAACTTGTCCGGTGGCCAGAAGAAAAGGGTCAACATCGCATTGGAGCTGCTGACCAAGCCATCCGTGCTGTTCCTGGACGAGCCCACCTCCAGCCTGGACGTAGAGCTGAAGGAAGACGTCGTAGACATCATGAGGGAACTGGTCAACGATGGCCGCACAGTCGTGATGGTCACTCATGACCTGGAATATCTGGATAAGTGTGATCGCGTGCTGGTGCTCGGGCCCGGGGGCAGGATGGCGTTCTATGGGCCGTCCGAGCAGGGGCTCGGCTACTTCGGCCGGACGCGCTGGGTCGAGGTTTACCGGGCCTTCGGTGCTGAGCCGGAACGTGACTGGGCGGCCGAATTCCAGCGGTCGTCTTGCTACCAGCAGTACGTGGCGCCGGGACTGACCGATCCAGTCCCTCAGGCCGGCCGCGGCGTCGCCGAACCTCCCCCGGCCCCCCGAAGTCGGCTGACCCAGCTGGCCATCCTGTGCCGGCGCTCCGGCACCCTCATCGCCGCCGACCGTGGTTTCCTGCTCACGCTGATCGGCATGCCGGTTGTGTTCGGCGTCCTGATCAGGCTGTGCGCGGGCGTTCCGGGACTGCGCGGCCCGGCCAACGCCCGTGCCGAGACCACCTTGCTGATGCTGGTCATCATCGCCGCCGTCACCGGGGTAATCAGCTCCGTGCGGGCCCTGATCGAAGAGCGGGACATATACCGCCGGGAGCGGATGGCCGGCCTGTCGGCCGGCGCCTACCTGCTCTCCAAGGTCGTGGTGCTCGGACTCGTCGCTGTGGTGCAAGCTGCGCTCCTGGTCCTTGTCGGCCTGGCCGGCGTCCGGATACCGAGTCAGGGCGCATTCCTGACGGCGGCGCCGCTCGCCGAGCTGATACTGGACGTTGCCATCTTCTCGGTCACCTCGATGGCCCTGGGCCTGGTCGTGTCGGCCTTCGCCCGCTCGCAGGACCTAGCCTTGCTGGTAGGCATCCTGCTGGCGATCGGGCAGGTGATGCTGACCGGTGCGGTGCTGCAGCTCGGCTCGGTACTGACGGTGATCGCCGACGTGTTCCCGGCGCGGTGGGGCTTCGCCGCCGCCGCGGCCACTACCAACCTCAACACCATCCAGCCGCAGGGCGGCGGCCTTACCGACCCGTTCTGGGCCCATACCCCGCCCGCGTGGCTGCGCGCTGTCGGCGTGCAGCTTGTGATGACTGCGGTATTCGCGCTGGTTGCCTGGCGGCGGCTCGTCCAGACCAGTCCCGGCCGCACGCGGCGCCGATGACCACGCGGCAGGTCCCGGGCCGACCCGGCGGGTGCGGCTCAGGCGCGAGGAGCATTGAGCGAGGATTTCCCGGTACAGCTGGCCGGGTTCTCGGAGGGCTCACGTCTGGCCGGATTACCGGATCGAGGCCCCGCCCGGGGCGGGCGGCATGGCGGTGGTGTACCGCGTGCACGACGAGCAGCCTGTATCTATCTCGCCGTCGCCCTCGCCAGGAAGACGCCAGCTCAGACCTGGCTGCGGGACTGATCCCGAGCACCGCCCCGGACCTACTCTGGCGCCTGCGCGACACGGTCATCCCGCCAGCCCGGCGCGACCGGGCCCACCGGCTGAACTGGCCGGCCTGGCGATGCCGCCACCAGCACCACCCCCGGCAAGCCCACCAGCGCCGGAACACCTACCGAGACAACGCCATGATTACGACGAAGACAGCAACCGTATCCGCGAAGTACCGTTATACCTGTGCCCGAACAGGAACGATGACTCAAATATGCTCTCGCGTGAGCGGCGCAAGGCTTGATGTAGTGATTTTGGGGGGGCGGTTCTCATGACACCGCGGCAGGTCGGAAACTATCGCCTTGATTCTCTGCTGGGTGTCGGCGGAATGGGGGAAGTTTATAAGGCGTACGATACGCAACGTGACCGGTACGTCGCTCTCAAGCTCCTGCCCGAAGCCTTGTCTGGTGACCAGGAGTACCTCAAGCGATTCCGGCGTGAATCGAACGTCGCAGCGCGGCTGCGGGATCCGCACGTCATTCCCATTCATGACTTTGGCGAGATCGATGGCCAGCTCTTCATTGACATGCGCTTGGTGGACGGTTCCGATATCAGCACCCTGCTCGATACGTACGGCCGGATCGCGCCGGAGCGGGCGGTGTATCTTATCGGTCAGGTCGCCGAGGCCCTGGATGCCGCGCACGCTGACCACCTCGTACACCGCGACATCAAGCCTTCGAACATCCTGGTCACATTGAGCGACTTCGTTTATGTGGTCGACTTCGGTATAGCCCGGTCGGTCGGCGGACGGCAGACACCGCTGACAAATACCGGGGTATATATCGGGACGCTGGACTACATGGCCCCGGAGCGATTCACTGGCCAGGACGTTGACGGCCGGGCCGATATCTACTCCCTGGCTTGTCTGCTGCACGAGTGCCTGACCGGCAAACCACCCTTCAACGGCAAAGATCTGCCCGCGCTCATGTATGCCCAGCTCTACTTCGGTCCGCCGGAGGCCAGCCGCCTGGTCGAGGGCGTACCGCCAGCATTGGACGCCGTGATTGCCCGCGGTATGGCCAAAGACCCGAAGGACCGCTTTCCGACCGCGGGCGCGCTGGTTGCGGCGGCCCGCGAAGCCTTGCTGGCTAAGACGCCGACTCCGCAAATGATGGAACTGCAGCACACCTGGACCGGGATACCGGATCCAACGGGGCCGGCTGCCACCGCCGCCGCAGCCGGGCCAGGCGTGGCCGAGCCGCCGGGTCCCGAACCGGAGCCAGCAAGCGATTCCGTCGCAGAGCGCGTCCCTTACAGCCCAGCGCAACCGGTGACCGCGGACAGCCACAGCCCAACGCGAACGGTGACCGTGGACAGCGTTGACGATCGGGGCGACACCAGACCTCCTGACGACGTACCGCGGGGCAAAAGTCTGGATCCAGCCGGCAGTCGCCTACCGCCTGGCGTGGCGACAGGCGGGCCGGTGCGCGGGCCCGCGTGGCGCCGGTTTGGCGTGCCGATTCTGGCCGCAGCCGCGGCACTGGCAGTTGCGATCGTGCTCGTCGTCATTGCTTCCCATGGGACGAAAACCGGCGGCGCTTCTGCCACGCGGAACCCGGGCAGCGCGACAGGGACCGGCACCGCCGGGGCGCTAACCGGCGTGCCCAGCCTCGCCGTTCCCACGGTGGCGGGGACGATACAGGTCGGGGGGAACCCTAACTACGTTCAGGTCGCGCCGAACGGCAAGTTCGCCTACATCACCAATCCAGGTGCACACGCGATCACCGTGCTCAACACGGCCAATGGCCGGGTGTCCGGGACCATCAAGATCCCCCAGGGCCCGCCCGAGTCCATCTCGTTCTCGCCTGACAGCCGGACCGCCTACGTCAGCGTCTACGGGAGCCACGCGGTGCCTGTCATCGCGTTCATCGATACCGCTACCAGCACCGTGACGTCCACCGCGCAGGTGAACAACATTCAACCGGGCTCCACGGCGACAAGCCCGGACGGGCGGTACCTCTACGTGCCGAACCACAACATGACGCAGGGCGGCACTGGCGACAACGTCGTGGACGTGATCGACTTGGCGACCAAAAAGCTGATCGACAGCATCCCGGTCGAGGCGAACCCGCACTGGGTTGTATTCGGTAAAAACGGGGTTTTTTACGTCACGAACCACATGTCCGCCGTCGTCACGGTCCTAAGCGCCAACACTAACCACATCATCAAAACGATCGACGTTGGCGAGACCCCGCACAGCGAAGCCCTCTCGCCCGACGGCAGCCGCCTGGCGGTCACGAGCTACAGCGGTGACGCAGTCTTTCTGATCAACACCGTGACCGACCAGATGATCAAGCAGATCCCGGTCGGGCAGGAGCCGCTGGACATCGCGTACTCGCCAGATGGGCGCTACCTCTTCACAGTAAACAACTTGGACGACACGGTCACGGTGATCGACACTGCGGATTACCGCGTCATCGCCGAGATCCCGACCGGGAATGCTCCAACAAGCATCTCGGTGCTGCCCAACGGGCGCCAGGCGTACGTCACCGACGAGAACGGCGACACCATCGAAATCCTCAACCTTCCGGAGTAAGGGCAGGGCGGCAATAAGGCACGACGCCGGCTATGGTCCGCGCCCGCGCCGAATCGAAATCCACCGGCCCGCGCCGGGATGAGGGGAAAGGCGGCAATGATTGGGCTCGCCCTCGGGCGGGACGGTGCCACCGCCTCGCCCGGTACGGACGCGCGCCGGGTGCTCCAGCTGCTCCTGGCGGCCACCTGGCTAATGGATGGCATGCTGCAATACCAGTCGTTCATGTACACCGAGGCGTTCGGGCAGATGCTCGGAGGCACCGCGGCGGGGAACCCCGGTATCATCGCCCGCTCGATCAGCTGGAACGCGGCTCTCGTGACGCACCACCTGGTGCTGCTGAATACGGTCTTCGCCACCATTCAGCTGCTGCTGGGGCTCGGAATTGCCTACCGACCCACAGTCCGGCTGGCGCTGGCCGCCTCGATCGCGTGGTCGCTGGCTGTGTGGTGGTTCGGCGAAGGCCTCGGCGGTGTGCTCAGTGGCGGCGCGAGCCCGGTGAGCGGCGGTCCCGGCGCGGTCATCTTGTACGCGCTGCTAGCTGTGCTGCTGTGGCCGGCCGACCGGCCGGGCGTGACTGCCCCGTCCGTAGCGTTCCGGGCGGTCGGGGCACCAGTGGCCCGGCTGCTGTGGCTGGTGCTGTGGGGCAGCCTGGCCTACTTCGCGCTGACCCCGGCGAACCGGGCGCCGCAGGCGCTGCACGACATTATCGGGAGCATGACCGGCGGGGAGCCCAGCTGGCTGGCCGGGCTGGAAAAGCATGCTGCTGCGGTGCTCGCCCATCAGGGGCTGACCGCCTCGATCGTGTTGGCCGTCGCGCTGATCGCTGTCGCGGTCGGGATATTTCTGCCGCCGCCGCTGGTCCGGAGCGCGCTGATCCTGGCCCTCATGGTGGCCGCGTTCATCTGGGTGTTCGGCGAGGCGTTCGGCCAGATCCTGGCCGGCGGCGCCACCGACCCGAACTCCGCCCCGCTGCTGGCCCTCGTGGCCCTGGCGTACTGGCCGCTCGCCCCGGCCGGGCCACGGGCTCGCGGGCCGCAGGTCGATGAAGCGCACGCCATGGCAATCGGGCGACCCGAAGAGAAATCCGCATGAGCACCCCCACCTGGATCCTGGAGATCTTCGCCGCGATCATGATCCTGGTCGCCGAGGTGAGCGCCGGGCAGCTGGTGATAGCGCGCGCCTGGACCCGCCGCGGCATCGCCGGCGCCGGCATCGCCGTTTCCCATCTGCTGATGGGAGTCGCCATGGCGGGCATATTGGTGCCCGGCCTGAGCACCCTGCCGAACGCCGCCTGGGAGGTTGTCTTCGCCATCATGATGGCCTGGTTCGCCTGGTGCCTCTGGCGGGAGAGCCGGGGGCGCGGTACCGCTGCCGTGGCCCACGGCCATTATGCGCCGCACCTGGTGCACAGCGCGGCGATGCTCTACATCTTCGCTGCTATGGCGCCCCCGTCTGTGGCGGGCTCAGGCATGTCCATGTCCGGCATGGGCGGGATGTCCGGGGTGGCGGGCGGGTCGCCCGGCGGCATGCCGGCCCTGCACGCGTCGGCGCTGGCACTGATCGTCGCGCTGCTGCTGATCGCGTTCACGGTCCATGACCTGGACCGGCCGGCCGGCGTGGACGGCTACTTCCACGTGGTGGGCCGTCGCCCCGTACCCGCAGGGTCTGCGCTGGCTGCCGCTACGGCCGGGACCGTCTCCCTGCGCCAGCCGACCCAGGCAGACGCGGCAGAGGCAGCCTCGCCGGCCGATCCCGCCGCGTATACCGCGGAGCGCCTCCTGCTTTCCCCCGCCGTGGTGAAGGGGTGCCAGGTGGCGATAGGCGTCACCATGGCTTTCCTACTGATAATCATGATCTGAAGTCACCGTCAACGCTCACGCCGGAACGCTGGGTACGCACCCTGTGGGTGCCGGAGTGTACCGAACGCAACGATCTTAGTATGATAGCAGCAGCATTTTAATTCTGTATTTCGCTGTAGTCCGATGTGTGATGGTTGGGCGGTTTAGTGTTCACACTGCGCGTCGTCATAAGTTCACCTCGGCCTTCTGGTTTTTCTCGATTTTTGGGATTCAGGCGATGAGGGAGATTCAGGACGGCCAGCTTTCACAGAGCCGTCGGCTGCTGCCGAGCCGCCGCGCGCTGCTGACAGGAGCGGGCGTAACGTGCGCTGCGATGCTCGCTGGATGCACCACCCACGACGCCAGCAACGGCGGGTTTACCCCTGCTACCAGCGGCAGGGCCACTTCCCCCGGTGGCAGCGCGCCCGCGGCCACTGCCCTTGCCGCCACCTCCCAGGTTCCGGATGGCGGTGGCAAGATCATCGACAGCGAGAGGATCGTGATTACGCAGCCGCAGTCGGGGTCGTTCAAGGCGTTCACCGCGATTTGCACGCACGCGGGCTGCTTCGTCAGCAGCGTCTCGAACGGGACCATCAATTGCCCTTGTCACGGCAGCAAGTTCAGTATCACGGACGGCTCGGTCGTCCACGGCCCCGCCACCAGACCGCTGGCCTCCATCGCGATCAACGTCGAAGGAACCTCAATCTTTCAGGGTTAATGTGGCTAGTTTGTGATCCCGTCCGGTCCCTGATACGGCAGCTGTAGTTCGTGACTCTGGGATCACTGCTGCAGGTCAGGTGAATGACGACCATATAGAGGTGCGGCTGATCATGATGGGTTTGTGAGACACTGACGGGCCCCCATGAATTGGTTCGGGCGTTGTGAGAGCCGGTTACTGGTGGGTGCAGGTCGCTGATGACGACGCGGGCGTGGGCAAGGGAGCAGACAGGTTGATGTTCAGGCATTCGTCGCGGAGCCGTCCGTTGAATGTTCGATGCCGATGTGAGTACGTTGCGTAAATAACTTGGCGTTGCCGGATTGTCAGCGTTTATTATCGGCGGTTAATCCGTCCTATAGCGCGGGTGCAGATCACGCCTTGTCATCGAGCTGCCAAAGGCCAAGCTGCGGTCATTGCCGGTCATCGAGCAGGCCAAAGGCATCCTCATGGCCCAATCCGGCTGCACCGCGCAGGAAACATTCGACGCACTGAGCCGGATCTCCCAGCAGGAGAACATCAAGGTGCGCGAGGTCGCGGCCAGGCTGCTCGCCAGCACCCGGCTCGCGGCCGGCACCAGAGCGGCAGGATGACCCGCTGCGAGGAAACGGGCCCAGATAGCGGACCCCGGGCGATGATGCTATCCGCTGCCGCAGCTAATCCAGGCGTTCCTCGGCTGCGGCCTCGACTTGCGGCAGCGCATCCACGCGGTGGTGACGTCCGAGCTCACCGATGGGGGCGCCGACGAACAGGGACGCGCAGCCGAGGACCGGAGGACCGGTCTGCCCGGGCGCGGGAGCATGACCGGGGCCGTCCCAGAGGATGATGCCGCCGGCTGGCCCGGCTCCGCCGCCGAGCCCAGATCCGCAGTCCGGCACGTGCCGGGAAAGCCGCGACGCTGGGTTGGGGGTCGCGTGATCGCGCTGGTCCTGGCGCTCATCGTCGTCGGGTCGCTGGCGGCGGTCGCGCTTTCTCATCGGTCCCCCTCGCCGGCGGCTGTCCGCGCGCAGGCTGCCGCGTGGGTCGCCGAGCAGGTCAGCCCGGATGTCACCGTGTCCTGTGACGCGGTGATGTGCGCCGCGCTGCGGGCCCATGGCTTCCCGGCGGGCGAGCTGGTCGTGCTCGGGCCGGCGTCGCCCGATCCGGTGCCGTCGGTCTTGGTCGTGGAGACGGCCACGGTGCATGAGCTCTTCGGCAGCGCTCTGGCCACCGCCTGGGCGCCAGCGGTCCTGGCGTCCTTCAGGGCCGGCCCCGCCGCGATCACCGTCCGGGTGGTCGCGGCGGATGGCGCGGCCGCCTACCAGGCTGCGCTCCACGCGGATCTGGCCCGCCGTCAGGCATCCGGCGCCGCGCTGCTGCACGCCTCCCAGGTTGCGGTGTCGGCCGGGGCCCGGAGCCAGCTGCTGGCCGGCCAGGTCGACTCGCGGCTGGTGCTGGCGCTCGCGTCGGTCGCCGGGCACGAGCCGGTCGACATCGTGCGATTCGGGAGCCTGGGCCCCGGCGCCAGTCCCGGCGTGCCGCTCGGCTTTGCCGATCTGGCCGAGAGCATCCCGGCCGCCCACCTGGATACCGCGGCCTACGCGCGCGCCGTCTGGGCCGTCCTGAACGGCACCGAGGCCCAGATCCGCCCAGAGAGCGATCTCCGCGCCCGTTCAGGGCCAGGCCATCCTCCTGATCGAGTTCGCCTCACCGGCCCCGCCCGGAAACGTGAACCCCGGATCACCCTGACCGCACGGCCCGCGACCGACCCAAACGCCCGCGACCGGCCAGACGCCCAATGGTCCCGTCTTCCGGGGCGCAGGTCGCGTTTTGGCGCAAATGCCCTTTAGGTCTTATTCGGGTCAGCGCGTGCTGACGGTGCAGCGCACGCAGTGGAGCATGAAGGACCCGCCCGGATTCCGGAATGAGAGTAATGTGCGTGTCGCTGGGCGGGAGCCTGAGGCCCGCGGGGCGGATGACACACCCGATCACGCGCCGCAACCCGTCAACATTCCGTCCTCGTCACGTCTAGCCAGGGTCAGGCCACATGCAACCGGACATCGACGCCCCGCTGACCAACCTCTTCGGAGAAGCCCCTCCGCGTGAGTTCCTGACCGTGATGCGGGGCTATGACCGTAATCAGGTCGACGAGCACATCAGGCAGATCGAAGCCGAAGTGCGGCAGGTCCGCGAGCAAGCCCAAGCCGTGCAGCGGGAGCTGTCCGAGGCCCGCCGCCAGTTCCATGAGAAGGAACGACCCGCCTACACCGGCCTCGGCGTCAGGATCGAGCAGCTGCTGCGGCTGGCCGAGGAACAGGCCACCGAGGTGGTCCAGGCGGCTCGATCGGAAGCCGGCGAGATCAAGGCCACGGCCAGGGCCGAGGCCGCAGAGCTGCGGGCCGGCGCCGAGAGCGATGCTGCCGAACTGGGCGCAAACGCCAAGCGCGAGACCGACGAACAGCAGGCCGCCGCCGAGGGCGAGGCCGACTCGATCAGGACTGCCGCCCGGCGTGAGGCCGGCGAGCTGACCTCCGCGACCGAGCGCGAGGCGGCCAAGGTCCGCGCCACGGCCGACCACGAGATCGCGGAGAAGCAGGCCGCGGCCGAGGGCGACATCGCGAAGCTGCGGACAAGCACCGATCGCGAGGGCGCCCAGCTGAAGGCGACGGCCAAGCGCGAGCGGGACGAGATTCTCACCACCTCCAAGCGCCAGGCTGACGACATGCGCAGCCAGGCGCAGCGGATCTTGGAGGAGAGCGAGGCCCGGCGGGCCCAGACGGAAGCCGAGTTCGAAATCCAGCTCACGGCACGCCGGGAACAGGCCGAGGGCCAGGAGGCCGGACAGCTCGCTGCCGCCCAGTCCGCGACGCAGAAACTCGTGTTCGAAGCGGAGCAGCGCGCCTCAACCGCGGAGCAGCGGGCCGCGAAGGCCAGCGCCCAGGCCGACCAGACTCGCCGGGACGCCGACGAGCACGCCCGGCAGCTGGTCGGCAACGCAGAAAAGACCGCCGGCCAGCTCGCGGGCCAGGCCAAGGCCCAGGCCGAGCAGTTGCTCGCCGAGGTCAACGCTGATGCCGAGCGCCGCCGCGCGGCTAGCGACCGGGAAGTCGACGACCTAACCAGGCAAAGGGACAGCATCGCCAGCCACCTCGCGCAGGTGCGCCAGTTGCTGCCCGGCATGAATGCGGTGCAGGCGCCACCGGCGAAGCCCGCCCTCGCCGCCGACTCGTAACCCAACCGGCAGCAACGCGCACCCTGCCGCCATTCGGCACGTTCTCGCAGGCTTCAGGGGCCGAGCTCGACCCGGATTCCGGCTGCCGTGTCCGGCAGGATAATCACTGTCGCGCTATTGCTGTGCGTCCACCCGCCGGAAGCAGGAACCAGTGGCCACCAGAAATGGATGAGCGGCCTAGTACTCCAGCCGTAGATCGTTATGTTGCATGGTCTTGGGTTATTTGCCGCTGGTAGTGGCGGGTCCGGGCGTGGTGCTGGTGGCGGCGGCGCCAGTGTGACCAGCGGAGGCGGTGCCCGGCGTCGCGGCCGGGTGGGGCAGTCACTGCGGCGAGGAGGTGGGCGATCTCGTTGCGGGTCAGAGGGATCTGCCCGGCCGCGGCTGGGCCGCGGGCGGATTCGATGGCGGCGGCGATGGTGGGGACGGCGGCGCCGGGCATGGCCAGGGTGACCCACCGGTACCAGGAGGTCCAGCGGCGCACCTGGTGCTCATCCAGGCCGGTCAGGCCCTTGCCGGCCTGGAAGTTCTCCTCGATCCTCCAGCGAAGCCCGGCGACCTTGACCAGGGCGGCCAGCGTGACCCGCTGCGGGGAGCAGCAGTGGCAGAAGGCCAGTTCCCCGGTGCTTCGGTTCCGGCGGATGAGCAGGCACCGGTGTCCGGGGCCGGGGTTGCTGATGGTGACCCAGGCCCAGTCGTACCGCCGGTGTCCCGTGGCACCATCACCTGCCGATAGCTTCGGCTGCCAGGCACGCCTGGGCAGCCGCGCGGCGAGCTCATCGGCGCGGACGGTGCGGCCGGCCCTGGCGGGGACATGGTGATCGCGCGCGACGGCCAGCACAGAGGCGATGTGCTGCTGCTCCAGCCAGGTGCGCAGCGGCCCGTTATCCCCATCGGCCTCGTCGGCGGCCACCCAGGCGAACGGCACCCGCGCGCTGACGGCCCGCTCGATCATCAGCCTGGCCAGCTGCGGCTTGGCCGCGAACGCCGCGTGCCCGGGAATCCCGGCCGCCTCGCAGCGGGCCGGGTCACCGGTCCAGGACTTCGGCAGGTGCAGCTCCCGGTCAATCAGCGCGTGCCCGCGCGGGGCAGCATAGCCAAGGCAGACCGCGACCTGGGCGTTCTGGATCCGGCCCGCGGTGCCGGTGTACTGCCGCTGCACCCCCGGCGTGGCGGTGCCTTTCTTCACGTCCCCCGTCTCATCGCCACCAGCACCGCGCCGGGATCACCCAGCTGCTCCACGACGTAACTGCGCACGTCGTCGCGGACCCCGCCGGCGTCCCACCGGGCCCGGGACAGCAGGTGCTGCATCCCGTCCGGAGTCCGGTCCCCGGCATGCTCAGCGATCGTCCAGCAGTTCTTGCGCGGCAGCTCGGCCAGCAGGCCCAGCACGAACGCCCGGGCCCGGCGCCGCGGCTCCGCCCGGCTGAACCGGGCACCGGCCCGGGTCATCAGCTCATCGAATGTCCCCAGCCAGCGGCCAGGGTCTACGCTGGGGCCAGCGGCCGCCAGAAGATCATCGCGAGTCGTCACACACCCAGATGATCAGACAGCGGCCGCCCCGTCTCCAGTACCGGCACCCAAGATCTACGGCCCGGGCGGCAGGCGAGGCTGCATCACGTCCAGCCGCGGCCGGCGTAGCATCCGCCTGCCATCTCACACCCAGGAGCACACATGCGACGAGGCGAGATCTGGTGGGTCGAGTTCGACGAGCGACGGCCTGTCGTGCTGCTGTCGGAAGACGAGCCATCCGGGTTCCGGGCGATGCAGGTCGTCGCTCCAGCGGATACCGACATCTCCGGCCTGGGAATCGAGGTGGCAGTCGGCGTCCCGGAAGGACTGCCCTTTGAAGGCGTGCTGCGGTTCGCGTTCCCCTGGCCGGGCTTTACCCCGTGCACCTGGCTGACCACCCTGAGCCGGGACGACCTGATCGAGCGGGCAGGCGCAGTGTCCACCGCCAAGCTCAGCGAGATCGACGACGCACTGCGTGCCAGCGAACAAAGGACGGAGTGGACCCCGGCCGCGGCGGCCAGGCTCAGCGAGATTAAGGATTCCCTCCGCCGGCGGACTCAGGCAGACGGAGAAGGAACGGACGCCCACGCTGACGAAGGCCGATCTCGTCCGCACGACCGACGGTCCGCGGCGCCTCAGCAACAAGATCACGATCTACGGCTGGAGTACTAGATACATGATGGCTGCGACCGGAGGTCGCCGCTGACGTCGGAGCCTCCGTGTTGCGGCCATCTGACGCGCGGCTGTCGGCGTTGATCAGGGCGGCGAGGGCCGGGTGGCGGCGCAGCTTGTCCAGGCAGCGGCCGCGGATCGGCCCGATGCTCCCGACCGCAATGCCCAACCTGGCGCTGATCTCGGCGTACGGGACTGGCGGATCCTCGATCAGGAGGGCGATCAGCCGCTGACCGCGGGGCGGCAGATCCTGAAACGCCTCGAGCAGCGCCGCCTGGCGCTCGGCCGCCAGCAGCTCGTCCTCCACTGTCCCGGTCCGCTCGTCCGGGAGGGTCTCGGCGTCCAGCACCTGCCCAGCCGCCAGCGGTCCTCGCATGCGCAGGACCCGCAAGCATTCCCGCCGGGTCACGGTAGCCAGCCAGCCTGGAAGCGCGGCCGGATCGCGGATCTTGCCCAGCTGGTTCACCAGCAGCAGCCACACACTCTGGGCGACATCCTCGGCGTCGCCCTCACCCAGCCGATGTCGGCGGCAGATGGACCAGACCAGCGTGGCATACCGTTCGACCAGTGCATTCCAGGCCTGCTCGTCACCATTCCGGGCGCGCCTCACCAAGTCGGTGACCGCCGGATCTGTCACCGCGGCAGAAGACCTTGGAGGGTCGGGTCGTACCGCGGCGCTGCCTGCCTCACCGGTCATGATCTAGTTCTCCTTCCTGCACGAACTGGCCGGAAAGCTCCAGCCGTAGGGCTAATTCGACTGTGGCCGCGAACCCGAATGACCACCACACGTGCGCACCCACAGGAACAATCCACAGGACGGTCCACAGGATTGGGCGGCTACCAGTGCCGTGCGCGGCCGCGGTCAGCCTCGATCAGGAGCGCTTCTCCCGGTGCAGCACGTGCCCGCGCAGAGGACCTGGCTTGGCCAGAGATGGTGAGTGCAGCCGAGCCCGGATTATCGTTTGGATAGGTCATCGCGCACCGTGCCGGAAATCCGTGCGCCGAGATGAGGCCCTGCGGAGGGGGATGCTGCCATGGCAGAGCAGCCTGCGCTAGGGTTTGCCGGGTTGCTGCGGCAGCTGCGGGCCCGGGCCAAGCTGACCCAGGAGGAGCTGGCGGACGCGGCGGGCCTGAGCCCGCGGTCGATCAGTGACCTGGAGCGGGGCATCAATCGCACCGCCCGCAAGGATACGGCTGAGCTGCTGGCCGGCGCGCTGGGCCTGGCTGAGCCGGTGCGGCCTTTGTTCGTAGCAGCGGCCCGCGGCCGTGCTCCGGCAGCGGACGTGCTCGCAGCCGTACGCGGCCGGGCCGATCCGGGCAGCGGCCCCGCATGGGCGCGATGCCCGTATCTGGGGCTGGTGCCATTTCAGGAGCGGGACGCGAGGGTTTACTACGGCCGGGCCGAGCTGGCGGCCCAGCTGGTGCAGCGGCTTGTCGGAGGGTTGGACGGGGCGGGCATCCTGCTGGTCGCTGGGGAATCTGGGTCTGGCAAATCGTCGCTGCTGCGAGCCGGACTGATGCCGCGTCTGGCGGCCGGTGTCCTGGGGCCGGGTTCGGAGCGGTGGCCGCGACGGGTTATCAGGCCCACGGCCAGCCCGTTGCGGGAGCTGGCGGTTGAGCTGGCCGACATTGCGGGCGCGGATCCGGCTTCGGTGTACCGGTCCTTGTCGGCTGCGCCGGGTGAGGCGCCGATGCTGGCCGAGCTCGCGGTGAGAACCGCCACCGGCCGCGGCGCGCACACCCAGTTGGGCGACCCGGCCGATGCCGCCGCCGAACCACCGCGGCTGGTCCTGGTGGTCGACCAGCTCGAGGAGCTGTTCACCGCGGGCGGGGACGCCGATGCGGCCCGGGTGGAACGGGAGGCGTTCATTGCGGCGCTGCACGCCGCGGCCACCTGCCCGGCCGGCCCGCAGAAACTCCCGCCGGCGCTGGTGATCGCGGCGGTACGCGCGGATTTCCTCGGCCGGCTCATTGCGTACCCGCCGCTGAAGGCGGCACTGGATGCCGGCCCGTTCACGGTCGGGCCGATGAGCGAAGCCGAACTGAGGCTGGCGATTACCGGGCCCGCTGCGGAGGCCGGCCTCGCCGTGGAGCCCGCCCTGGTGGACGCGGTGATTGCCGAGCTGCGCGAAGGGCCCGCGGCGGGGCCGGGCAGCGGCGTGCTGCCGCTGATGTCTCAGGCGATGGCCGCCACGTGGGAACACCGTGAGGGCAGCGAGCTGACCCTGCGGGCCTACCGGCGCGCGGGCGGAGTCGCCGACGCGGTCAACCGCAGCGCCCAAGCCGCCTACGACGCCCTGACCCGCCAGCAGAAAGACGCCGCGCGCCTGGTCTTCACCCAGCTCACCGTCATCACGCCGGATGGGCAGTTCGCGCGGCGCCGGTGCAGCCAGGACCGATCTGCATTCCGCGGGAGGGCATATCGAAGACACCGATGCGGTCATCGATGTCTTCAGCGCCCAGCGCCTGCTCATCCTGGGACAGGACAGTGTCGAAATTTCCCATGACGCGCTGCTGCAGGCCTGGAAGCAGCTCCGGGACTGGCTCGGAGACGACCAGCTCGACCGCGCCCTGTACAGCCAGGTTGTCACCGACGCGGACACGTGGGCCGACAATAGCCGGGACTCCTCCTACCTCTACCAGCCCGGGCGGCTCGCCACCATCGACGCCGCCACCACCCGATGGCATAACGCGCCCACCCGCTACCCTCCGCTACCGTTCACCAGCAAGGCGTTCCTTGACGCCGCTCACCTCGCCGCGCGCCGCAGCGCCCGGCGGCGGCGGGGCGGTTTCGCCGCCCTGGCCATGCTGACGGCGTTGGCGGTGGTGGCAGCGGGCGTCGCCTTCTCTCAGCGCGCGGCCGTCATCCAGCAGCGTAACCAGGTCAGCTACAACCATGTCATCGCTGAAGCCCTCCAGTTCGGCAGTACAGACACGCCGCTGGCGGCTCAGCTCACTCTCGCCGCCTACCGCATCCAGCCATCCCAGGACCTCGCCTCGCGTCTTCTCAACACCGAAAACACGCCGCTGCCCATACCCCTGGCGGCAGGCGCCGGACTCGTCGCCTCGGTGGCGTTCAGCCCTGACGGGCACATGCTGGCCAGCGGCGACTCCGACGGCACAATCCAGCTGTGGGACCTAGCCCAGCCTGCGCACCCTAGGCCGCTCGGCCAGCCGCTGACCGACGCTCCTGGCGCGGGGCAGGTCGGCGGTCCTGATTCCGTCACCTCGGTGGCGTTCAGCCCTGACGGGCACACGCTGGCCAGCGGCGACTCCGAAGACACGGTCCAGCTCTGGGATGTCACCAATCCGGGGCGACCTAGCTCGCTTGGCTCGAGCCTGACGGGCACCACCACATTCGTCAATTCGCTGGCGTTCAGCCCTGACGGGCGCACGCTGGCCAGCGGCGACGGTGACGGCACGATCCAGCTGTGGAACGCCGCCGATCCCGCGCACGCCAGCCCCAGCCGGCTCGGTCAGACCCCTGATTGGCGGGCCCGGGCCGGTGGAGTCGGTGGCGTTCAGCGCTGACGGGCGCACGCTGGCCAGCGGCGACGGTGACGGCACGATCCAGCTGTGGAACGTCACCGATCCGGGGCACCCTGGCCGCCTCGGCCCGGGCCTGACCGGCACCAACACCACATTCGCCGATTCGGTGGCGTTCAGCCCTGACGGGCACACGCTGGCCAGCGGCGGCCCCGATGGCGCGATCCGGCTCTGGAATATCTCCGATCCGGGGCACCCTAGCCCGCTCGGCCCGATCGTGAGCGGTGGTGCTGCCGTCAACTCGCTGGCGTTCAGCCCTGACGGGCACACGCTGGCCAGCGGCGACGATGACGGCACGATTCAGCTGTGGAACGCCGCCGATTCCGCGCATCCTAGCCCGCTCGGCGGACGCCTGATCGGCGGGTCCGGGGCGGTGGAGTCGGTGGCGTTCAGCCCTGACGGACATACCCTGGCCAGCGGTGGCCTGGATGGCGTCATCCGGCTGTGGAGCCTTCCTCAGACCATTCTGACCGGCAGCGCCGGCGGTCGCAATTCAGCGACCTTCAGTCCGGATGGGCACATGCTGGCTGACAGCGACTACAACGGGACGGTCCAGCTGTGGGACGTCGCCGATCCAATGCATCCCCGGACGCTCAGCCGGATCCCGACCAGCAGCACCGCCGCCGCCGGCCCGGTGGCGTTCAGCCCGGATGGGCACACGCTGGCCAGCGGTGACTCCGACGGCACCATCCGCCTGTGGGATATCACCGATTCGGCGCACCCGCAGCCGCTCGGCTCGACCCTGACCAGCAGCGCCGCTGCCGTCGATTCGGTGGCGTTCAGCCCGGACGGGCACACGCTGGCCAGCGGTGACTCCGACGGCACCATCCGCCTGTGGGATATGACCGATCCGGCGCGTCCCCGGCAGATCGGCCCGATTCTCACCGACGGCAGCGGTGCCGCGCTTGCGTCGGTGACGTTCAGCTCTGCCAGGCACTTGCTGGCCAGCGGCGACTACGGCGGCACGATCCGGTTGTGGGAAGTCGCTGATCCCGCCGAACCCCGGCCGCTGGGCGTGGCCGGGGTCCCCGGCGCCTCCGTCTATTCCCTGGCGTTCAGCCGCGATGGATACACGCTGGCCAGCGGCGACTTCGGCGGCGGGGTGCAGTTGTGGGATGTCGCAGATCCCGCAAACCTCCGGCACCTCGGTCAGCCCCTTACCGGCGCGGGTGCCGAGGTCACCTCGGTGACGTTCAGCCCCGATGGGAGCACGCTGGCCAGCGACGACGATGACGGAACGATCCAGCTATGGGATGTCGCCGATCCGGCCAGTCCCCGGCCGCTCGGCGAGCCCTTGACCGGCGGCAGCGCCGCTGTGGATTCGGTGGCGTTCAGCCCCGATGGGCACACACTGGCCGGCGGCAGCGACGACGGCACAACCCGGCTCTGGAACCTGAACGTTCAGTATGCCATCAATCGGATTTGTGCCGCGGCCGGAAGCCTTACGCCCCAGCAGTGGATTAAGTACATCCCCCAGCAGAATTACCAGCCACTCTGCGCTCATTAGCGCCGAAGGTCCGGGTGTCATTCCCAATGTCGAAAGCGAGCTTCACGAGGCCCCGAGCGGCACCGTGGCCAGCATCGCGCCCTCATCCGCTCGTCGGCGGTAGCAGCTCGGTGCCCAGGTTAGTTCGGTCAGCGACCGGGCTGCCGTGATTATCGAAGATCACGGTGACTGTCTGCCGCCAGACCGATCCGTCAGAGTAATTGATCCCACAGGAAGCGGACATCGGGATGCCGACGTCGGGCCGGCCCGACACGGTGCTCGGGTCGCAGTACGCCAAGGCGGCCTGACCATCACCATTGCCTAGCGCGGCAAGCCCGCCGCTCCCCGCTACGATCCTCGCCATATCCTGGGCCAGACCGGTGCTGTCCGTCGCTGCTGCCGACGGCGGTCGCGGCTGGCTACTTGCCTGAACCGCGGTGCTGCACGCTGTCGCGCTACAGAACCCGGCTACACCGAGCGCGGCGATAGCAAGAACCTTCCTCGTCCGAGCTTCCGTTGAGCCAAGTTTCATGGTGCTGTCCTTCCGTTCGACGGGCCACGAGACGAAGGGATCCCGGGCGACTGGCCCGATCGGGCCGGCTGGCTCCACTGTCAGCTGGCGACCAGGTGATCACCACACGTGATGACCCACAGGACAGCCCAATCGCTCACAGCACAGCCCACAGGAATCGGCGCGCGGCCGAGCGCCGGTTGCGACACCAGCGCGAATTGCCCCTCCCGGACGTAGCGGGGGAGTATTTCCGGTGCGCGCCCGCAGCAGGCGCTCCTCGGCGAGCTGGAACAGGTCAACGCTGCGGCGCTCGGGCGTTGTGGCTTATTGCGCTGCGGCGGTGTCGTGCAGAAAAACGGCCCGCATCGCGGATAGTTCCTGCGGCCGTTCCAGGCTCGGCAGGTGCCCGGCTCAGGGCAGCCCCACTGGCCGGGTGCCGGGTAACGGAGCGGCCGGCGTGGCCGCGATCAGCTGGGGGTCCAGCAGGTCCTTCGCCCGGATACCACCAGCCAAAGCTGAACCTCAAAAGGCATGCCGCTGCATCAGCCGCACCTGCTGTACGAGGCGTTGGCCGAGGCGCCGACCGGGCGCTAAGCGGCCACAACGCCGGACCTGACGATCGTCGGTGGGTGGCCGGCCGACGGGTGATCCGGGCGGCGGGCGGAGCGGCCGGCCGAATGCTGTTGCCGGTGCCGGCGGGCTGTACGGCGGCGGCGGTGGCGGTTATGGTACGGCTGTGGGGGAGTCGGTCTCAACGGTCGGCGCCGTGCATGGCTTCCCGGCCGTGCTGACGAGCTTCATCGGTCGGTCCGGTCCGGTGCGCGAGGTCGCGGCGCTGCTTGAGCGGTACCGGCTGGTGACGGTGACCGGGCCGGGGGGTTCGGGGAAGACCAGGCTGGCCGGTGAGGTGGCCAGGCAGGAGGCGGGCCGGTTCGAGGACGGGGTGTGGCTGGTTGAGCTGGCCCCGGTGCACGATCCGGAGCAGGTCCCGGCGGCGGTGGCGGCGGCACTGGGGGTCCGGGAGCAGCCGGGGGTGGCAGCGGCGGTGACTCTGGCCCGGGTGCTGGCCCGTCAGCAGTTGCTGCTGGTGCTGGATAACTGCGAGCACGTGATCAGCACGGCAGCCGCGCTGTGCGCCGGGCTGGTGGCGGCCTGCGATGACCTGCGGGTCCTGGCCACGAGCCGGGAGGCGCTGCAGGTCGCGGGGGAGGCCCGGTACCGGCTGGGCCCGCTGGCGGTGCCCTATCCCGGTGACCTGGCTGATGCGGCTGAGGCGGAAGCGGTGGTGCTGTTCGCGGACCGGGCTCGCCGGGCCGATGCGCACTTCGTGCTGGACGGGCGGACCGGACCGCAGGTGGCGCGGCTGGTGGCGCGGCTGGATGGGATGCCGCTGGCGATCGAGCTGGCCGCGGCCCGGGTGGAGGCGCTGGGGGTGGGCCAGCTGCTGGACCGTCTGGATGACCGGTTCGCGCTGCTGGCCGGCGGGGACCGGCTGGCGCCGTCCCGGCAGCGGTCTCTGGCCGCCGCCGTGGAATGGAGCTACCAGCTGCTGGACGAGCAGGAGCGGCGGGCCTTCCGGGCGGTGTCGGTGTTTCCCGGGCCGTTCACCCTGGAGGGAGCCGAGGCGGTGGCCGGGACGGGCGCCGGGCTTGCGGTGCTGCGCCTGGTGGACTGCTCGCTGCTGGTCCCGCCGCGGGCCGGCGTGGATGGGCGCCCGCGGTACGTGACGCTAGAGACGTTGCGGGCCTACGGGGCACAGCTGCGGGCCGAGGCCGGTGAGCAAGACGCGGCGGCCGCCGCGCTGGCCGGGTATGCGCTGCGGGCGGCGGAGGAGGCCGCGGCGGGGCTGCAGACCAGCGCGGGAGAGGCAGCCGCGGCCCGGTGGTTGGATGCCGAGGACCCCACGATGCGCCAGGTTCTGGCCTGGGCCTTGGATCACGACCCGGCTATCGGGCTCCGGCTGGCCGTCGCGCTGGCGCCATGGTGGCTCCTGCGCGGCCGGCTAGCCGGCCAGTACCCACTGCTGTGCGAGATAGCCGGGCGCGCCGAGGCGGGGAGCGAGGGGTGGTGCGCCGCCCAAATGTGGCTTGGCCGGGCTGCGCTGTCCGCGGCCGAGCTGGCTGGGGCGCTGGGCCACTTCAGCGCGGTCCTCGACGCCGCAGGGGACCAAGGGCCGTCCCGGGTGCTGGCCGATGCCCTGGCCGGCCGGTCATCGGCCTTGCTGAACCTGGGCCAGCTCACCGAGGGGACGGAGGAAGGCCGCCGTTCGCTGGCCATGGCCCGGGAACTCGGCTACCCGGCCGGCGAGGGGACAGCGATGAGGATCCTCGGCATCGGCGCCTGGTACAGCGGCGATTATGACGGCGCCATTCAGCTGATCCGGCAGCAGCAGCTCATAACCGGCATGCCTGACTCGATTGCCCGGCGGGGAATCGCCGTATTGATCTACGCGCTGATCGCTACCAGAGACCTGGCCGCCGCCGAAAGCGCCTGCGCGGCGGCGGTAGCCCAGTGCCGGGACACCGGCGACGTGAACAACCTGCCGTCCCTGCTGATGGTCATGGCGGACCTGGACGTTCAGGCCGGCCGAAGCCAAGACGCCGCCGTGCACCTCCGGGAAGGGCTCCGGGCCGCCGTCCGGACCGGCACCTGGTGGGACGTGTTCAACGGCCTGTGGTTCTGCGCGCTGCTGTGCACTGCGACCGGGCGTGAGGCGGACGGCGTCGCGGTATGGGCGGCCTACGCCGTCCACGCCCGGCACCAAGGGCTCAGTGACGATACGCCCGGGGATGTGCTCAGACGGGAGGAAGCGCTGAGCAAGGCACGTCAGGTGCTTGGGCCCGACCGATTCCGGGCGGCCGAAGAGCGCGGTGCAGCGATGAGCCTGGACACCGCGACCGAGTACGCCCTGATGCTCACCGCCCCCCCGGCGCCGCTAACCGCCGCGACGAGCCCGGGACTGGAACGGCTCAGCGCCCGGGAACGCGAGCTGCTTGCCCTCGTCGCCCAGGGCCGCACGAACACGCAGATCGCCGCCCAGCTGTACATCAGCGTCCGCACCGTCAGCTCGCACCTGGACCGGATCCGGGACAAGACCGGCTGCCGCCGCCGCGCCGACCTGACCCGCCTGGCCCTGACCGCAGGCCTGGTCTAGCGTCAGCCTGCCGCCCACCCGCCCCGGGGAACCAGGTCAGGGCGCCTGTGGGTCATCTGACCCCGCGACCGCCGCGGCGCAAGAGGGGTCAGCCGGCCTCTGCCCGGCGCACGCCATGGTCCGGGAGCCTGTCCGAAGAGGGCCGCGAGAGCCGGCCAGATCCGAGCAGACAGGAACACGATCATGATCACACAGCGATCTCACCAGCGACCCCGTCCCTGGACGGCGACCCGCAAGGCTGGCGTACGCCTCGGCCGGCTGGCCACCCTCCTGGCCGTGGCCATCTCCGGCCTGCTGGCATCGGCCGCCGCCGCCACGGCCGCGTTCGCGCAGCCGATACCGGTCGGGGACGGGGGCACCACCCCCGTGGCGCCGGTCCCGGCCACCGCCCGCGTGATCACCACCGGTGGCATGGCGGGCTGGCAGATCACCTTGATCGCTCTAGGGGCCGCCCTCGCCGCCGCAGCCGCAGCCCTACTGCTGGACCGGAAGCTCAGCCGGCCGCCGCGGCGCCACCGCCACCACCTGATGCGCCCACCCGCAACCGCACACCACGCCCGCCTGACGAGCGGCCCGGCCCGACGGGCCGGTCGTCAGGCAGGCCCGCGCCTGCCCAGTCAGCCCCCCGGTAAGCCGTCACGGGGCCCGGCAGGCCGCCCACTTCGCAGCGATGCCTCTCAGCCGGGCAGTTCCCGGATTCGCCTGCTGATGAACGTCCAGACGCCGCAGCTGGCCGCCGGTCGAGCGAGGACAACCAGCATGATGCCGGAATCCCCGAAAGCCGACCGGCGGGATGGCCGCACGAGAGCGCATAGCTCCGCCGCCGTAGCAGGCCAGCCGTGCACAGAACCGGGTCTTCTGGGCGCGATAACCCGTGCAATCAGGTCGTTTCGCGCGTGCACGGATTCGACGATCGGCGCGAGTCTTGAGCTGCGGCGTCGTTGCTGCTAGTTGCTGTGAGTAATGCCGCGCGCCCGGGCCGTCGCGGTCACGCGCCCGGCGCGGAACTCATAGCCTCCGCCGGCAGTGTCACGATTCGGCCCACATCGGCAGTGCATCAGGCGGCAGTGGCACGGCGAACGCGTTCAGCAGGAACGAGACCAGCGTGTAGTACCCGCACAGCGACACAAGCTCCACCATCCCGGTGTTGCCGAGAAGGCGGTGCGCGGCATCGTACGTCTCCTGGTCCAAGCGGCCTGAGTGACTGAGCTGGCGGGCCACCGTGTAGACGGCCCGTTCATCGTCCGCCTGGAACGGCGGATCCTCGCCGCGCCCGATCGCGTCCACCACCGCGTCGGCCACGCCGTGCTCGCGCGCCATACGCGCGTGCGCCCACCACTCGAACTCCGCCCGCCACCGCGCGCCGATCGTGATAATGGCGACCTCAGACAGCCGCCGCTCGATCGACGTGCCGAACCGCAGCGTTGCACCGAGTGAGGACAGCCGCTGCCCGGCGTCAGGCGCCGTGACGAACGCGTTGAACGGCCCGGCCAGGCCGCCGCCGGCGGTCACGACCGAGCCGCCCCTGCTGTTGACGATGCTGTCCCACAGCTGCTGGCCCTCGGGTCCCAGCTCCTTACGCTGCACATACGGAATTCGGGTCATAGCCGGATAATAACCGTTATCGAAGGTCAGCCTTGAGGTGATGCCGATCGCCGGTGACGTTGAGTGACGGGTTCCCGGGTCAGGAACGCGCCGGGGTGTCCCGCAAGCTGCTCAGCCGGGTCTGGGCGTAGTTGCACTCGGCGATAATAGCGGCGACTCGCCGGCCGACACGAGCCAGCGGGCCCTGTACGGCCTGCCTCATGTTGTGGTTCATCGTTCCTCCTCGTTTTCCGGCCGGCTCTTCGCCGGTCACTATTTGAGTGTCGCCGTAAGACCCTCCTTGGGGCATCGGAGGAAGTCCCTATTTTGCCTGCTGAGATACGTCTTAGCCGGGACTGAAACCGGCTTACCCGGGCTTAGTTCGCCTCAGCCGGCTCAGCGTGGAATTCAGCGCCGGTTCTGTGGCCCTCGGATCAGGAGATTTCTCCCTGCGGTCGGCGTCCGCGCCCGCAACTTCCAGCTTGGCCGTGGGGGCCGCGCAGGCCACTCGCGGGCAACGATCTTCGTCCAGGCTAGGCGGTCGCAAGTATCGTCCCCGGAAATGCGACCTCAGGCTTGGTAAAATCCGGGCAGGAAAAAGAGGCTCATTTCAGACACAACGGAACCGAAGTAGCGGTGCGGCAGTCGACGCTAAATGCCGGATTACTGGGAGGGGCACGGCGCTGCGCGCCTAGCCCGGCGACGAAACGAGGCGCTCAGGATTCGCCTGTCTGCGCGTATCAATCCACGTAGAGGACGCGCCGCCAGCTCGCGCCGAGTCGGCGGCATATTCGAATTGTAACTAACTGATCACATATTGTTCGTGGCAATCTGTCGTAGCTAGCGCCATTATCACGCCTTGTGGGCCGGCGCCGGGATTTCGGTGGGGCATCCGGCCGTTGCGGAGGATCGGGGCAACTGGCAGACTCGGCGACCATGACGGGACTTACGCTGACCGGACTAGAGGGCAAGGTCGCCGTGGTCACCGGCGCCGGCCGGATGCGCTCGATCGGGCGGCCGATCGCCGTGGAGCTGGCCCGGGCCGGCTGTGACGTGGTGCTCACTGGCACCGGGCGCGCACCGGAGCGGTATCCGGACGACGAGAAGGAAGCCGGCTGGCACGACATCGATTCGGTGGCCGAGGAGGTGCGGGTGCTCGGCCGCCGTGCGCTCCCGGTGACCAGCGACGTGTCTGATCCCGAGGCGGTCGACCGCCTCCTGGCGGAGGTGCTCGGCACCTTCGGGCGCGTCGACATCATCGTGAACAACGCGGCCGCGGCGCGCGGTGCGGACCGGGTGCCCGTGATCGACCTCGACATCGACCTCTGGCGGACCGTCATCAATGTGAACCTCAACGGCACCTTCTACATGAGCCGCGTCTTCGGCCGGGCCATCGCCGAGCAAGGCAACGGCGGCAGCATCGTCAACATCTCCTCGGACGCGGGGAAGATGATGTCGGCCCGCACGGCCGCGTACTCGTCGTCCAAGGCCGGCATCCACGCCCTTACCTGCGCCATGGCCTCTGAGCTCGGTGGGGTCGGCGTGCGCGTCAACGCGATCTGTCCCGGCATCGTCGATACGTACCGCCTAGATGACATTCCGCGCGGCCAGCAATGGGACGACTTCGTGGCGCGCGTGCCGCTGGGACGCGCCAGCTCCGGCGAGGACATCGCCTGGATGACCGTCTACCTGTGCTCGGACCAGGGCTCCTGGATCACCGGCCAGCTCTACAGCGTCAACGGCGGAACCCTCACCGGCCGCTGAATCAGCGCACGCCGCCGGCAACGATCTCCGCATACCGCGAGATCATCTCCGCGATTGACCCGCGTCCCCTCGCTAGGCCAGCGTGGCGATGGCCTTGTGTACCGAGGCGATGGCGCTGGCGCCTTCGCCGGTGGCTGCGGCGACCCGCTTCATCGAGCCGGAGTGGACGTCGCCGACCGCGAACACGCCGGGAATGTTGGTCTCGAACGGAAGCGGCCGTCGGGCCAGCGTGGCCCAGACCGGTCCGAGGTCATCGTCGGTCAGCTGGACGTCGGTCCGGATGAAACCATCGTCCCCGGTAGCGATCCCGGTCAGCCAGCTCGTGGCGGGCTCGGCGCCGATGAAGCAGAACAGGCCCGAGCACGGCTGGGCTTGCGCGGTGCCCGCCGTCCGGTCGGTGATGCTGACTTCCTCGAGGAAGTCGCCGCCATCCAGCCTGGTGACCTCGCTCCGGCATTGCACTGTCACCCGCGGGTGGGCCAGCAGCCGGTCGACGAGATAGGCCGACATCTCGGCCGCGATGTCCGGGCCGCGGACGACCAGCGAGACGTCACTGCCGCGCCCGGCCAGGTACAGCGCCGCCTGACCCGCGGAGTTCGCGCCGCCGACCACCGTGACCGGGCTGCCCATGCACCCCCGGGCTTCTAGCTCGGTGGCCGCGTAGTAGATGCCGGCGCCCTCGAAGTCAGGCCATCGCTCCAGCGGCAGGGCCCGGTAGCGGGCGCCGGTCGCGATGACAACGGCTTTGCTGTCGATGACTTCCCCGCCCTGCAGGTGCAGCCGGAGCAGATCGCCCTTCCGGTCGGTGTCGAGCCTGGCCGCCTGGCACGGGCTGGCCAGCTGAGCCCCGAACTTCAGTGCCTGGAGTACGGCCAGGCCAGTCAGATCAGCGCCGGAAAGGCCGAACGGGAAGCCGAAGTAGTTCTCGATCCGGGAGCTGGCCGCGGCCTGCCCGCCGGTGCCGACGGCGTCCAGGAGAACGGTGTCCAGGCCTTCGGAGGCGCCGTAAACCGCGGCCGCCAGGCCGGCCGGGCCAGCGCCGACGATCGTGACGTCAACGGGTTTGGTGGACGAACGGCGGTAGCTGAGGCCGAGCTTCTCGGCCAGCGCGCCCGGCGTGGCCTGTTTCAGCGTGGTGCCGGGCATGACGACGGCGGGAAGGTCGCCCTCCGTCAGGCCGGAGGACTCCATCATCGCCCGGCCCGCGGAGCTGTCGGAGTCGAACCAGAGGTGGATCAGGCGCTGCCGGGCGGCGTACGTCCGCAGCGCCAGCGCCGCCGCCGACCTTTCGGCGCCGACGATCTCCACCGACTGGGCGGCGGTGCTGTGCTGCAGCAGCTCCCGGCGGGCAATCAGCGCCTTGAAGACGATGTCGGACAGTTCGACGTCGTTGGCCATGAGCTGCCGCAGGCGCTCCGGCGACACCCGGTAGACCGTGCCGCCTTGCCGGACCCGGCACATCAGGTAGACGTTCTGCCCGGTCAGCAGGTTCAGCTCGCCGACAAAACCGCCCGCATCCACCGTCGCGACGGTCGCAGCGGGCACGTCAGCTGTTTCCGTCCGGACAACCTCCACCGAGCCGCGGTCGACCACGATCAGATCGACGTCTTCGTCACCCGGCCGGAACAGCACATCGCCCCGATGAGTCTGCTGCGGCGTGCCGTAGGTCAGGAGCCGTGCGAACAGCTCATCGCTTAGCCGCGGCGATGAAACACTGGTCGGCACCAGCGGCTTGGCCAGCCGTCCGCGTGCGTGGCTGGCGCGCAGCTGATCCAGATCACGCGGTGTGGCCCAGGCCACCGGCCTGGCCAGGCCAGGCTGACTGAACCTGGGGCCACGCGCAGCCCAGGGCGCGGCGGCGGTACGCGACAGTTCTTCCATCGCTGACACGTTTTCAGCTTTCCGGCCATCTGGTCAAACGCCGTGTCGCCCACGTAACCCTTAGTGCCGCCGGGCACCAACGTTGGCCAGGGCCACTTCGGTTACGGGAAGCACGCCCCGGGCCGTGGCCAGCTCGCGGCGTTTCCCCGGCTACCGGCCGCCGAAGATCTCGTGGCCGTCCAGGTAGCCGAGCTCATCCACGGCCACACCGGGCGTGAACCGGGCGAGTTCCTCGCGGAACGGGGCGATGTCGGTGGCGGCGGAAAATCCAGGGAGCCAGTTGTCGTGGTGGCCCAGGACAATCCGCCGGGGGCGTAGCAGTGCGGCTTCGCGGCCGACAAACTGGGCCACCGAGCCCTGGATCGGCTCACCGTCGATGTTGCCTCGGCCGGCTGCGGCGATGATGGCGACGTCGGGACGGATCCCCTGCACCATTCCGGTCCAGTAGCCGGAGGTGTCCTGGTAGAACAACCGTCCGCCGGGCGTGTCGAAGACGTAGCACAGAGCGCCGCCGTCCCCGCGTGCGCCCTGCTCGCTGCCGTGGAGGTGCTCGGCGACCGCCGGGCCAAGGGATTCCAGCCGGTGTCCCATCTCAGCGAGCCGCGCCTGCCGATCCTGGTACGGCACCCCGAGATCACCGAGGCAGACCTCGCTTGGGTCGGATGCCGACGCACGGGACCAGATGCAGGAGTGCAGCGACGGGTAAACCGAGACTGACACCTCATCAGCCAGGCGGATGCGCTCCCCGCCCGCGACGGGCATGAGCTGAGCGAGCGGAACACCTTGGGTCTCCATGACACGAACGGTCTCAAAACTACCGATGATCATCGCCCCGGTGTTCCGGGCAATTCGCTCTGCCCCCCAGAGGTGATCGAAATGTGAATGGCCGACCACGACGAAGTCACACCGGTCGATGTCACCAGCGGTCAGCCCGGTGCCAGCTGCCCCTTCGGCCCGGTCGATGTAGGCATCCAGGAAAACAACGAGCTCGCCGACAGTCAGCCGGAATGTGGCACAGCCGTACCAATCAAGGGTCGCCGTCACGTCTATAGGTTACTTCTCCGCCCATTCCGGGACGAGCCTCTATGAAGCAACACTCCCGGCGAATGGGGCGGACCGAGTGGTGCGCAGGCCCGCGCCGTAGGACGAGGGACTGCGCACCATGCTTCAGCTCGGCTGCCTGGCGGGTTAACGCGCCTGCCAGACCGGGTCTCGCTTCTCGGCGAAGGCGAGCGGCCCTTCCTTCGCGTCGGCGGAAGTCATGACGACCCTGGTCTCGCTGTCGTTCAGGGCCCAGGCCGCATCTTCGGCGCTGACTTGCCCGTCGATGATCCCGTTGGCGATGCGCTTGGAGGCTTGGACCGCCAGCGGGGCATTGACACAGATCGATTCGGCGAGTTCGAGCGCCGCTTCCAGTGCCTTGCCGTGTTCGACAACGCGGTTCACAAATCCGAGCTCGTAAGCTCGCTGGGCGCTGATGCGCTCGCCGGTCATGATCATCTCCATCGCGACCTTCTTCGGCAGCTGTTGCGGCAGCCGGAACGCGCCGCCCGCAGCGGCGATGATGCCCCGCTTAACTTCCGGGAGCCCGAAACTCGCGGTCTCGGCGGCCACGATCATGTCGCTGGCCAGCGAGATTTCGCTCCCTCCGCCGAGCGCGAACCCGTTGACGGCGGCGATGGTCGGCTTGCTGATGGGATGACGGGTATACCCGCCGAAACCCCAGGCCAACTCGCGGGGATCAGCGGGCTCTCGCCGGCCGCCCTGGCTCATCGCTTTCAGGTCAGCCCCCGCGCAGAACGCGCGGTCCCCGGCACCGGTCACGATGAACACCCAGATCTGATCGTCGGTATCGGCTTCCTCCAGCGCATGGCCAAGACCCGACGCGACGTCCTGGTTCACGGCGTTACGGGCCTCCGGCCTGTTGATCGTGGCCACCATGACCCGCCCGATCCGCTCTACCAGGACCGCTTGGTTGTCACTCATCTTGATCCTCACCCAGGCTTCCTCGTCCGGTTACCTCTGAAGGCCGCAGCCTCTCGCGATAACTGTTGTGTACTTTGCGCAGTACTGCGATCTTTTCAACGGGCCTGGCCGCAGGCAAGCGCCTGGGTGGGCTAGCCGGCTGCGGTCAGGGCGAAACGGAGCCGCGGTTTCCAGCGTGCTCGGCCGGGCTTACCCAACCTGGAGGATGACCGGGCCCTCGATGGGCCCGGAGACCGCTCGTTCTAGGCCTGATGCGCGACCCGCAACCATCACACGTGGATATCACGTGCTCCACGTTATAAACTGTGGTAGTGGCGAAGCGCAACCTGACCATCCAGCTAGACGAGGCGACCATCCGGCAAGCGAAGATCGCCGCGGCCCGCCGCGGACTGTCACTCAGCAGTCTTGTCGCCCAGCAGCTCAATGATCTGGCCGAGGCTGACCAGCGATACGAACGAGCCCGGGCCGTCGCGCTTGAAGCTCTCGCCGGCGCTACCGGCGGCGGCGCACCCAGCTGGCGCCGCGAGGAGCTCTACGACCGGTGAAGACGTTCGTCGACACCAACGTCCTGGTGTACGCGCACGACACAGACGCCGGGGATCGGCACGCCACGGCCAAAGCGCTTCTCGCGCAGCTGTGGGATGGCCGCAGCGGTTCCCTCAGTACCCAGGTGTTGCAGGAGTTCTACGCCGTCGTGACCAGGAAATTCAAGCCAGCCATGCCGCGGACGAAGGCGCGGGCCCTAGTGGCGGCCTACGCAGAATGGTGCGCCGTAGCCACCGAACCGCAGCTCATCGTCTCCGCGAGCAGACTTGAAGAAGAGCACACCCTCTCCTTCTGGGACGCGCTGATCGTCCAGGCCGCCATCCAGGTCGGCGCCGAACGCCTGGTATCGGAAGATTTCCAGAACGGGCGCCGCTTCGGCATGCTCACGATAGAAAATCCATTCCGCCGGACGTGACCTTAAGCCGGACACCGGTGCCTGTCAGCCCGGGGACCGGCATTCTCCCCACGGGCCTGCTGGGCACGCGAGATGACACGGCACACGTCGGTGATGTCAACCACTCCGAGGAGGCCGGCGTCGCCGGCGACCGGCAGGTGACGGAGATGCCTGGTCATCATGATCTTGGCCGCGTGATGGATGTCTGTCGTGGTGAGGATGGCCGGGCGGGTGGTCATCACGGCATCGACCCAGACGTCGTTGACGTCTTTCCCATCCGCGATTGCGCGGGCAATGTCAGCCTCGGTAATGATGCCGGCCGGCTGACCGGTCCGCGCATTCACGACCATAAGAGCTGTCGTATCCGCGTGTTTCATCAGATACGCGGCGGCAGCCGCGTGGTCGTGCTGGTTGACTGTCGTCAGCGGTGTCTGCATGACATCTGCGACGGTGGCCGCGGCCGCTAGCGAATGAAAAGACGATTCCTGCGCGGAGACGTCCGTCGTGATTTGCTCCATTTCGGCCTCCTGGGCTATCGGATGGCGATCACGCTGTGCTCGGTGGGCGTGAGCGGTGGCGTGGGCGCGTTCACTAGGCCGCTGCCTGAGTTCTGGTCGCGGGTGCGCCAGGCCCGCGGTGGGGTTACCGGCCCGCGGCGGCTGGCGCCCGCCGTAGTACGCAGGTAGCGGTGGACCAGGGGGATGGTGGCCGCGCCTTCGCCGACTGCGGAAGCGACCCGGTTGACCGATCCCTGGCGCACGTCACCGGCCGCGAACACCCCCGGCAGGCTGGTCTCCAGCGGCAGCGGCGAGCGGCCGGGAGGCCAGCGGTGGCCGGTGCTGGCGGCCAGGTCCGAGCCGGTGAGGATGAACCCCCGCCGGTCGCGTGCGACGCTGTCGCCGAGCCATTGCGTCCGGGGATGTGAGCCGATGAGGACGAACAAGGCGTCAGCCGGGACGCTGCGCCGCGTCCCGGAGGAGGTGTCCTCCAGGACCAGCGATTCGAGATGGCCGGTGCCGGTGCCGGTGCCGTCGGCGACCTGAACGCGGTAGCAGACGTCCACGTTGGGGGCAGCACCGATCTGGCGGACGAGGTAGTCGGACATGCTGTCGGCCAGCGACGGCGCGCGGACCAGGATGGTCACCTGGCTGGCCCATTTGGCCAAGTGCAGTGCGGCCTGCCCGGCGGAGTTGCCGCCTCCGGCGACAAACACGGCCCGTCCGCGCATGGCCGGAGCCTCGCTGACCGCGGCGCCGTAGAAGACCCCCCGGCCCTGCAGGTCCTCCAGATGCGGGATACCGAGCCGCCAGTAGCTGGCGCCGGTCGCGATGATCACAGTGCGCGAGGTCAGGATGCCGCCGTCGGACAGCCGCAGGCGGTAACGGCGGTCCTTTCCCGACAGGCTCTCGGCCTGGCGCATGTACAGGAACGTGGTGCCGAAGGCCCATGCCTGCCGCCAGGTCTCCTGGGCCAGCCGGGCGCCGCTGATGCCCTGGGAGAAGCCGGGGTAGTTGCGGATCATCGAACTGGTCCCGGCCTGGCCGCCGACGGCCTCGTGTTCGATGACCACGGTCCGCAGGCCTTCGGAAGACGCGCCGACCGCCGCCGCGAGCCCGGCCGGGCCTGCGCCGACCACCGCCACATCGAAGACCTCCCCGGGTGAGATCGGTGTCATGACGCCGAAGGCGTCGGCGATCTCGGGGTTGGACGGGTTGACCAGCGTTGACCGCCCGGCCCCGAACCGGAGCACGACAACCGGCAGTTCCGGCGACGGCAGGTTGAGCTCTCGCAGTATTTGCTGGCCTGCCCCGGAGGTGGCGTCATAGAAGCCGGCCGGGATCCGGTGGCGGGAGAACAGGTCACGCAGTTCCTGCGACCGCGCCGACCATCGCTCGCCGACTACCTGCACCGCTTCGAAACCGCCGCTGCGCTGGCTGCTCCACTCCCGCAGGAACTCGGTAATCGAGTGGTGGAACTCCTCGTCCGCGGTCTGCACCGGACACGTCATCCAGTGGTCGACCGTGCCCAAGGTGACCGCGTCGAAGACGGATCGAATCGATTGCCAGTCACCCCAGCGGACCGCGGCCACCCGAAGTGCCGTCGGGTCGATGGCCCGGATCGCGGAAAGCACCTCGATGCCATCACGGTCCTGCTCGCCGACCTCGCCAATGACCAGCGCCACCGGCAGGCCAGCGGCCCCCAGGTCCCGCATCCAGGGTTCCAGCTCCGCTGGCCGGTCGCAGACTACGATCTGATAGTCGCTGCCGTACCGCTTGGACAGCTCCCGGTCGAGGATCTCCCGGGCGCCAGGCTCACGGCAGACGATGACGATGGCCGCCTGCGCCCCGGCAGCTTCCCCGCGCACGGCGGCAACCAGCTCCTCGGCCGAAGCGGGGGCAATGCCCGCGGATGCAGTCATGTCGTCGTCCCCTTCAGGCACGTCGTCGGATATCCAGTGCACTGCCGAAGGTATGAACGGCAGCGTTCGCGCAGCGCTCGCTTGTATGCGCTCATGCCACGCCGCCGCGCAGAACGCCGCCGGGGAGAACGCCCAGGGCCGGGCGAGAAAACCCTGCTGTCTGTGGCGCCGCCAAGGCGGAAGGCGTGTGGCCGGCGGGACGCGCCGGTCGTGGTGTCGGTCGGCATCTTGGGCTCTCCATTCTTGGGTTGCTCGTGCGATGGACCGCTGGTTCGCGCTCTGGGCTGCCCGGGGATGGGATGAGCCTCGGCGTCGCTCTCGAGGGCATCAGGGGGCCGAGGTGAACCCAGCCCAGCCAGGCGGCGCTTGCCGGTAGTGACATCGGGCCAGGGTGATGAGCCCGTGGTCGTCGATCGCCAGCGTCTCGATCGCGAGGAGGTTGTTGACGCTGCGGTAGGCGATGGCGATGCTTCCCGCCCCGGCCGCCGCGACCAGACCGGGGCCGAACTGAACCGACGGGTAGCGCTCGAGCGCGACGGTGACATAACGGCGCAACTCGCCGTGCCCTGACAACGGCGTGCTGGCGTCGAGCTGGCCTGCGAACGGCGAGTAGTACTGGATGTCATGTCGGTAGTGATCGACGATCAGGTCAACATCGTGCGAGTTCCACGCGGCCGCCCAGTCGTGAGCGAAGGCATCTGCCTCTGCTTCGGAAAGATTCCTCATGAGGTCCATCATGCAAGAATTGGTCTTGCTATTCACGATCCAATCTGGAAATATTGGACTGTAATGAAGAAGACCACTGACCTGGCCGGTTCGAGATCAGAGATGATCGGCGCGGGACGCTTCGCTGTTCTGCTACAGGGCTGGCGTGACGGCGGCAGCGGACCGCTGTCCCGGCGCCTCGCCCATGTGATCCGATCGCGAATCTCCAGCGGCCTGCTGGGCCCGGGCACGGTCCTGCCGCCCGAACGTTCGCTGGCGGCGACGCTCGGGGTCAGCCGGTCAACGGTTGTGGCGGCGATCGATGAGCTGCGAGCAGGTGGCTTTGTCGCGTCCCGGCAGGGCTCTGGCACGTGGGTGCCCGCCAGTGACCCAAGCGCCGCTCCTTCCGGCACTGCCGCTGAGCGGCTCTTGCCTGCCGAACACATCCTCAACCTCGCCGCATCCGTCCCTCCCGACGCTTCACAGCTCCCGGACGTGACCCTTGATGTCGCCGAACTGGCATCGGTCGTGCCCGCGCACGGGTATGCACCAGCCGGGCTGCCCGTCCTACGCGAGGCAATCGCCCAACGCCACCACGCCCTCGCTGCCCCGACCAGCCCCGCCCAGATCCACGTCACCAACGGCGCCCAGCACGCACTGGATCTCGCCCTCGGCGCTGTCGCCAAACGCGGCGACATCATCGCGGTCGAGGACCCCACCTACGTCGGAATCCACGACCTGCTGCGAGGACGCGGCCTGCGGGCCCTCCCTCTTCCGCTCGACCTGATCGACAACCCCGGCGACCAGCTCTCCAAGCTCCTGATCGCCGGCCGCGCCCGAGCGGTTCTGCTCGTCCCGGCCGTGCACAGCCCAACCGGACGGGTCCGCCGCCGTCTCCAGCTCGAAGCGCTCGCCTGGCAACTCGACGCTGCCCGTCTCCCGACCATAGAAGACAATACGGTCGCTGACCTGGCCTTCGCCGGCGGTCGGCCGCCATCGCTCGCATCGCTGTGCCAGCGAGCCCCGGTCATCAGCGTGGAAAGCACCAGCAAAGTCGGCTGGGGCGGCCTGCGGGTCGGATGGATCCGCGCCGCGCCCCACCTCATTGACGCAACGGTGACCGATCGGGGCCGCACCGACTACGGGACCAGCGTCCCCTCCCAGCTGGTAGCGCTTCAGCTGCTCAGCACCTACGACCAGGTGATCAGCCGGCGGCGGCAAGCCCTGAAACAGTCCGCGGCGATGTTCACCCGGCTCGTGCGCGAGCATCTGCCCGACTGGACATGGCAGCCACCTGACGGCGGGCTCTCCGCCTGGATCGACACTGGCGTCGACACCGACCTGTTGCTCGACCACGCCCTGCGTCACCGGGTCGCGTTCGCGACCGGATCGTCCGCCTCACGCTCGCCGTCCGCACGCACTCACTTGCGAGCCTGCTTCGACCGGCCAGCCGTCGAACTCGAAGCCGCAGTCATCCGCCTCGCACGAGCCGCCAACGACACCCGCCGGTACCGCAGCGCGCGGCAGCCTCCCAACCGTGGCCACGCTCTCCCCTGACGGGATCTTCGTCGTGCACCAGTGACAAGCGGCAACGATAGGGGCTGAGCCATTACGGGTCGGCAAGCCGTCATCGGCGCTTCTCGCGCTCTCGCCTCGATGGCAATCGTTGTTACGGCCCGGGCAAATAGCACTGACCCCTCGGAATAGATCATCTAGTCGGCGCTGATGACCTGGAAGTCCTGGTTGACGAAGACGTGGTGCGGCCAGTTGACGCCGATGTAGTGGACCTCGTACTCGCCGTTGCTGAGGAGGACAACACGGTCGGCGATGCCTCCCGGGTAGGCGGCCAGCGCAGCTTCGGTCGCCTTATTCGCTGCCGGGACGCTGCGCGTCGCCACTTTGCGCACCGCCGCGGTTAGCCAAAGCACGCCGGTCGCGGTCACCATACCTGCCGCCTGGCCCCCCAGTGCCGCGCCGGCCAGGTATCCGGCCGCGGGCAGGCCGAGGGATTCGGCGAGGTTCCAGCCCGCGGTGAGTATCAGCCGCCCGGGACGGGGCATCTCCAGTTCCCCACGCGGCGCGCTGCGGGCATCCTCCCCGACCTCCGCGGGCAGATCAGGTAGGGGACGCCTGTGCTGGCTCATGTCTCGTGCTCCCTTCTCCGGCGGCCCGGTCTGCGCTCTGCGAGAGGCACAGGTCCTCTCGCAAAGCGGATCTCAGCGAGCCGCGGCGGAGTGATCGTCCGGCCGTCCCGCACGCAAAGCCGTCATCCGCTGCCAGAACTCGTCCTGGTCGATCTCGCTGCGGGCGAACCGCTCGGCGAGGATCTGCGGACTGGTCCGGTCCCGCAGCTTCCAGCTCACCGTGTGAAGCTGGACACCTGCTGCAAACCGCCGGCGATCGGCCTCTGCGATACGCACACCAGTTCCCAGCAGACACGGCGACGAGGAGCGTCCGGCCGACGAATGGTCCCGTCGCCAAGGCTAGGTAGCAGAGGACGAAGGGTTCTGGCTCGTCGTTGACTACGGCCATCCGTCCTTGACCGTCTCGACCGGCGCGCGCCGAGCCCCCGTGCCATCGCCGGGCAGGGCGGCTAGGGTTTGGAATCATGCCAGATGAAGAAGCTGACCTCAGTTCTCCCAGCGGTTCTTCTTCGCCAGGCCCCGGAGTGAGTGACCGGCGTGTGCTGGAGCCCTTGAGTGAGGCCGAATGCATGCGGCTGCTCGCCAGCGGCGGTGTGGGACGTCTGGTCTACAACAGCCGGTATGGGCCCACGGCGCTGCCGACCGTATACAAGGTCGATGGCGAGTCGGTTGTCTTGGGCACGTGGGACCCCGCGCTGTTTGACGAAGACCTGCGTACTGGTATCGCGCACGCCGAGTATCAGGTCGCCGTGGAGGCCGACCAGCTCGATTTGGAGGCACGCGACGGATGGATCGTGCTAGTGCGGGGAGCGGCGCATCATCTGGATACCGAGGCCGAGCGCGCGCCGATTATCGGCGCTGGGCTTGAGCCGTGGATCGAGGGGGTGCCTGCGCACTTCATCCGGGTGACCCCCACCAGTACCTGGGGCAACCGCGTCGTCCGGGGATGATGCCAGGGCGATGCGACTCGCAGGAGCAAGGCTGAGCATGTTTTCGAACGCGACCCGCGGCTTAGAAGGTACAGCTAGAGGGTCGCGGGATGTCGCCTGGCGTCCCTCTACAAGCCGCCGACGTCGGCTCATCACCCGTCACCACCTGCAGCGATTCCTCGAGGACCCCCCGTCGTGGGTAACTTTGACGCCCGCCACCCGGGTCCGAGAGGCGTGCTGGCAGGTGGTCTACGCGGCGACGGTGACGACTGCGACGTGGGTCGTGGCTGGCGGTACTAGTTCCCTCGCCAGTTAGCCGCAGACCCTCGATATGACTCGCGTCTTGGGGTGAAGATAGTCACTTGGCCGCGACTGTCACCACAAGCCGCGCTTGGTCGGATGCTTCTACTGGCGGTGGCTGCCTCTTTGCCGATCGAGTTACCATCCGTCCCTGCCAATCAGCCGCAGCACGTGCCCCTCGGTCTCGGTGACAGCCCACGGGTGTCTTCCGCGAGCCACGATTCCTGTGGATTATCGTCAGGCCACGTCACTCACACAGCCGGTAGGACACGCCCTCGCCTCGCATTCGAGCGTGGCTCGGGTAGTGCCTGATCAGCCGGTTGCGCGCGTGTGCAGGCCTTTGGGCACAGCCCTGCCAGGAGGAATGGTGCCGGCGAGATCTGCTGCTTGGTGGCCGGCGTGATGGCGTAGCGCCCGGGCACCGGGACCATTAGGCGTCTGGCCGGTGGCGGGCGCTTGGTCGCTCGCGGGCCGCACGGTCAGGGTGACCCGGGGCCGGGGTTTCCCAGCGGGGCCGGTGAGGGGAACTCGACCCGGAGGATGGCCTGGCCCTGAACGGGCCCGGAGATCGCGCGCTCCGGGCGGATCTGCGCATCGGTCCCGTTCAGGACGGCCCAGACGGCGCGCGCGTACGCGGCGGTATCCAGGTGGGCGGCCGGGATGCTCTCGGCCAGATCGGCAAAGCCGAGCGGCACCCCGGCACTGGCGCCCGGCCCCAGGCTCCCGAACCGCACGATGTCGACCGGCTCGTGCCCGGCCACCGCCACCAGCGCCAGCACCAGCCGCGAGTCCACCTGGCCGGCCAGCAGCTGGCTCCGGGCCGCCGCCGACACCGCCACCTGGGAGGCGCGCAGCAGCGCGCCGGCGGCGGCCTGACGGCTGGCCAGATCCGCGGTCAGCGCAGCCTGGTACGCGGCCGCGCCCTCCGGCGCGACCACCCGGACGGTGACCGCACCAGCCCCGGAACCGAACGACGCCAGCACAGCCGGCGCCCACGCGGTGGCCAGAGCGCTGCCGAACAGCTCACGCACCGCGGCCGTCTCGACGACCACCACTGACGGCACCGGATCCGGCGACGCCGGCCCGAGCACGACCAGCTTGCTGGCGGGAAAGCCCTGGGCCTGCAGCGCCGCGCACATCACCGGGTCACACGACACCGTGACATCCCGGCTGACCTGCCCGGCCACCCACACAGCAGCCTGCCCGCGGACAGCCGCCGGCGACGGAGACCGATGGAACAGCCGCGACCACCGCCAGCGACCCGGCGACAATAACCGCCAGAACCAGCGCGATCAGCCGACCCCCAACCCGGCGCCGCGGCTCGCCCAGCCCAGGCCAGACTTCGGCTTCGGGCTCGGTGGCGGTCGGGGCCCTGACCACCGGCTCGACCCTGACCGCAGGCTGGGGCTTGACAGTGGAGCCGAGCCATTTGGTGACGTGGTCCCTGGCGACGGATTCCGACGGCCGCTTGTGCCCGGGCAGATCGGTCGTTCGGTCCTCGGATGCGCGCTCTTGTTCGTCGGCGGCCGACTCCGCGAGCTCGGCTATCACCGCCGCGTGCATGCGCTGGCGCAATTCCTCCGGTAGCGCCAGCGAAACCGGCGAAACCGGCCCGGCCCGGACCGCGCCTGGAACGCGCTGGGGCAGTTCCGCGCCCCGATTTTTTTCTGCCATACGGTCAAACTCCCTGACCAATGCGCGTGCCGCCGCGACCGGCATAAGGCAGCCTTGCCTTGAGTCAGCGCCGTGACCGGCGCCAAGCGCTCTGCCGGTCCTGGATCGCTTCTCGACGCCGTAATTAGACGGTAACCTCCCGGTTTCTCCCCTAGGGGGCATTTCGGGAATCTTGCCGAAAAAAGGCCCTGCCTGCGCGCAGCTGCGACGATCTGCCGATGCGGATCATCTTGCGGCGCGGCGGGAAACACGAGTTAGTTCAGGTTAAGAGCTCTTCTTGGCCAAAGCGGCTGGTCAGGGGTGGCAGCGGCCTGGCTGTCCGCAGCTCCGGCGGCCTTGGCGCCGGCCAGTTTCGTGATCGCGCCCGGAGCTGCTCCCGGCAGACCAGCAGCCACCAGGTCTGGTTGGCGGTGCCACCCGGGTTGGGGTGATTGAGGTGGGGCCACGCCCAGAGTGATATTGACCGGGGCCGGAGGCTGCACGATGCCCCCAGGCTCGGCCGTCGACCGCGAAGGGCTGTGGCCTGCGGCGATACCCCCTTGAGTCGCTCGCTCGGGCCGGTGTAATGACGTGATTGGCCCTGGGTGCGGGCCGAACATACCTTCGTAACCGGGTCAAGCCACATTGTGTCTGCGACGTTTAGCAAACCTTGGTCGTTTTGTCCGCGTAAGTGTTAGCGTGGTGCGCTGTAACCGGTTCACGGTCGCGATGACACGGCGTACGACGGGTCGCGCAAGGGTGCCGCGCTCGGTTCGGCCGACTGCGGACACGTGCGGAGGTGTGATGATTCGTGCGCTCTACAATGGTGACGGAATGTATTCATTCATGCACAATTTGATTTCTCTGCTGCTCACCGCGTCGCGGCCTGGTCTCAGAGCACCAGACCGGGAGGCTGACCCGGTAGCTGGCTGGCAGGTGATTCCGCGGCGGCGCGCTCGGGCGGCCGACGGCGCCCGGAGCGTGGGAGACGAAAGCCGGCCGAACGCCTCTGGCTCCGCGGTATCGCTCGGCTCCATCGCGGGACCCGCACGTGCCTGGCGGCGCGATCCGGCACATCGCCGTGAAATTGTTCGGGAGATTCGCGAACAATTTGGATCAGCCGCGGAAACCGGAAAGTGATGACAGAAAACGCGCCAGCATTTGCTCAGTGGCGCCCCGCCTCGCTGTAAACCTGCTCATGTGATCCCGGAAGGGTCATCTTATGCTTACTCAGCTTACCGCTGCGACCGCTCCAGTGGCCCTGGGCACGCAGGGTCTTGTCACTTACCTGCAGGGGCTCTTCGGGCCGTTGTTCCTCGGTATCGTGGGGATCGTCGCCATCTTCTTCCTCTTCACTCGTGAGATCACCCGGTTCATACAATTCATGGTGCTTGCCGTGGCCATTGCGGTAGTTTTCTACACGCCCAGCATCGTCCAGACACTCGCCACCGGCATAGCGACTGCGCTCGGCGTCCACTGATCCCGACTGACTCAGGAATAAGAGGCGGTACGGGAGTGGATCTTCCTACCTACACGAACATCTGGCGAATCGAAAAGCGGCTGTACAAGCTATACGATCTTCGGCTGCCAGCTCCCCTGCCGATCACCTGGATCGGCGTGTTCGTCGGGATAACGGTTCCCTATGTGGTCTTCCTTTTTGTTATCGGCCTGCCGTTCAACCACACCCTCGTGTGGCTTTACATACTGCCGCCGGCAGTACTCACCTGGCTGACGACCAGACCGGTCATCGAGGGTAAGCGATTGCCCGAGCTGGTCACCTCTCAGGTCCGGTACATGACCGAACCGCGGGCTTGGAGCCGGATGGCGCCCTTCGCGGAGAAGGACGAGATCTCGGTGTCCGCGCGCGTGTGGCACGCACATCCGCCGAAGGTCCGCCCGAAGAAGGCACCGGCCCGGGCCCGGCCAGGCGCTCCCGCGTTGCAAGCCGCCAGCACGAATGTGGCCGATGCCCGGCTGCCGCTCGTGGCCGGGAGCACGGCCTCGCCCGCTGTCGCGGCACCGGCCTCCGATCCCGTCGGACCTCCCTCCGTGCACGTGCGGGTACCCGCACGTGCGTCGGCTCGGCCCGAGGCGACACCGGTGAAGGCAGCGCCGCGAGCCAAGCTCGCGTGGTCTCCTTGGCCCGGCGGATCCGCACCGGAGACCGAGGCGCCGGAGTCGGCCGGCGATCACGCTCCCGTGCCCAATCCCCGTCCGGCCTGGATAATGGCGCTGTCACCGGCGGCGGGGACTCCGGAATCCGGGACGCTCCAGATCGCCCAGGACTCCGAACCTCTTGGCGATCTGGACGGCCCGCCTACGGCGTCCTCCGCTCCCATGTTCCGGCCGGAGCCGGTGGCTACCTCGTTTCCCGAGCTCGCGCTCTCTCCTGAACATGGTTCGTTCCCTGAACTGGTGGCGGAGGCGCCTCAGCTCCTGGCTGGGTCGTCCGGCACAATCATCGTCACGCTGAGCCAGTTGCGGGGCATCCGCGGCTGGTGGCGCAAGCTCGCCCCGGCCGCGGCCGCGCTGCGCGAGCTGGGCTTCGCCGGCCAGACTGACCAGGTCGCCGCCATCGCCTACGCGATCGGCGCGGCCCGGTTCGCCGTCAAGATCCCGTGCATCACCTGCAGCACCCCCACCCCGGTTGACGTCGGCATCGGCGACCCCGGCAATCCCGAGCCCAGCGGTGTGGTGTGCGCCACCTGCCGCACCAAGATCGACGAGCAGGCGTTGGCCGACCCGGCCGGTTGCGAAGCAAGCTGGCGGCACGAGGTGAAGGTGACCGTCGGCCAGGAGCCGGGTAAGCAGGACCAGGAGGCGCTGCACCGCGACCAGGCCCGGCTGCCGCTAGCGGGTCCGCGCCGGATCGCCGTCCTGGGTTGTACCAGGGGAGCAGGGCAGACGCTCACGGTCCAGATGACCGGCCACATCCTGGCCTCGCTGCGCGGAGCGGCGGTCGCGGCCGTGGACCTCAGTCCCGGCGCCACCTCGCTGGCCGCCCGCCGTGCTCCGGCCATCTCGGTCGGGGCGCTCCTGGCCGGCCGGCAGGCCGACGAGCAGACCGACGGCCCGGGCGGCGCGGGGCTCGAGGTCGTCGCTGACCTGCCGGGCACCGGCGGAAGCCGACTGGACCCCGATGACTATCAGCGGCTGACCGGCTTGCTCGCCGAACGGTACCCGCTGACCATGATCGACCCGTCGCCCGGCAACCTGAACCGGGTGCTGCCGACCGCCGACCAGCTGGTGCTGGTCGCCTCGGCCGGCCCGGACGCGGCTACCTCGCTGGCCAGCACCCAGCGATGGCTCGGCGCACGCGGCTATGGTGAGCTGGCTGGCCGGGCGGTGACGGTGGTCAACGGCGTGAGCCAGCGCACGATGGAGGACGTGCTGCGGGCTGAATCCGTGGCCAGGGGCCGGTGCCGGGCCATCGTCCGGGTCCCGTGGGATGATCTTCTGTTTGCGCGTCCCGACCCGCCGCCGGTCTCTCATCCGCAGCGGGCGCTGAATCCCCAGACCAGGATGGCCTACACGGCGCTGGCAGGTGCGCTTGTGGCGGCCCTGGCCGCGGACCCGGCAAACGCCGCAGACGGAAGGAACCCTGGTGAGCACTCGGACTAAGGGATCTAGGGGTTCGCGGGGACGCACCCGGTTTGCCATCAGGTATTTCGATGACCGCGTCCTGCTGACCGATACGCACGCGTGGGCGTATTACCGGATCCCGTCGGTGTCTTACGAGTTCACCACGGGGGAGGAGCGGGAGGCGCTCGCGGCGAACATCACCATGGCGCTGGCCGCGATCCGGATGGCGGACGCCGAGGTCCATCTGCGGATCGCGCACCGCTCGTTCCCGGCGCAGGCGTGGGCGGCGGGGCTGGATGCGACGTCGGATGATGGCCCGGGCTGGCGGGAGTACCTGGAGCAGTCCTACCAGCACGTCTGGGCCAAGGATTTCTGGGCCAAGGAGATCTACCTCGGGGTCCGGCTCGGCCAGCGGGGCGTGCGAGCGCAGCTGACGGGCGGGGTGCTGTCGCAGTTCCGCAGCGTACACGTGCGTGGCGAGAGCGGGCCGGAGCCGGACGAGGAGGCGGTCGGCTCGCCAGAGATCGCCAAGTGGACGGACAACGCCGAACGGCTCGGCCGGGCGCTGAACGCCAGTGCCCTCGCGGCCCGGCACGCGACCTCCGGCGAGATCGCCTGGCTCATCCAGCACACGCTCGTGCAGACGGCGGGCGAGCCGCTCCCGTCGGCGACCGGGCGCCGCCGGTGGGGCCTGGGGGAGATCGACACGCTCTTCGAGGGCCAGATCCACAACGGCCGGACGGTGCTGGGCCTGGAGCACATATCGGGTGAGTCGTATGCCGCGTTCTTGTCGTTTGCCCGGTTTCCGGATGTGATGTCCTTTCCCGATGGGGAGCCGTGGCTGCATTTCGCCGATTCGTTGCCGTTTCCGGTGGAGGTCAGTTCGCGGATGAAGCTGATTCCGCCGGCGAAGGCGAGTAAGGATGTGGGGCGCCGGCTGGCGCATGCCCGGGATATGGATGCGCATATCCGGGAGGCTGGGGCGGAGGCGCCGATCGCGCTGGCGGAGCAGATCGCTGCGGCGCGGATGCTGGAGCATGGGATCACGAAGGAGCGCCTGCCGTTTGTCTATGGCTGGCACCGGCTGATCGTGACGGCCCCGACCAGGGAGCTGTGTGTGCGCCGGGTGGAGGCGGTGGTGGAGCATTACCGGGATATCGGGATTGATGTGGTCAATTCCACTGGTGATCAGTTCTCGCTGCTGAGTGAGTCGCTGCCGGGGGACCGGATCCGGCTGAATTCGTATGTGCAGCGGCAGCCGCTGTATACGATCGCGGGTGGTATGCCGACCGCGACGGTGGGGCTGGGGGATCGTCCCGATGGGGGGGCGGGGTGGGTCGGCCCGTATATCGGGGAGACGCTGGGCCGGGCCCGGTCGGTGGTGCATTTCGATCCGCTGCTGGCTGCGGCCAGGAACCGGCCGACCGCGATCGCGATCACCGGTGAGCCGGGCGGCGGGAAGACCACGCTGGCGCTGCTGCTGATTCACCAGCTGGCGTTGCGTGGTGCGACGGTGGCGGTGATCGACCCGAAGGGTGATGCGGAGTCGCTGGTGGAGTATCTGCGGCGGCAGGGCCGTAAGGCGCGGGTGCTGCCGCTGGGTGCGGCGGCGCCGGGGCTGCTTGACCCGTTCTCTTTCGGTGTGGATCTGGCGGAGAAGCGGACGATGGCGACGGAGACGTTGCGGCTGCTGCTGCCGCGGATGAGTGAGGAACGCGAGAGCGCGATGATCCAGGCGGTCGGCGCGGTGGCCGGGACGGAACGCCCGAGCTTGAGCAAGGTCATCAACCATCTGGAGGCGGCGGAGGATCCGGCGTGGAAGAACACCGGCGCGGTGATGCGGTCGATTTCGGAGATGCGGCTGGCCCGGCTGTGTTTCGCGCCGTCGGTGGGCCAGCAGATCGACGCGGAGGGCTGGACCACGGTGTTCACCCTGGGCGGGCTGACCCTGCCCGACACCACCACCGACCGGGATGATTATTCCTATGAGCAGCGGCTGTCGGTGGCCCTGCTGTACCTGGTCTCCCAGTTCGCCCGCAAGCTGCTGAACGGCATCGACCGGACCAAGCCCAAGGCGATCTTCCTGGATGAGGCGTGGGCCATCACCTCGACCCCGGAGGGCGCGAAGCTGGTGCCGGAGGTGTCGCGGATGGGCCGGTCCCGTAATACCGCGCTGATCCTGGTGTCGCAGAACGCCGGTGATCTGCTGGCTGAGCAGGTGACCAACTGCCTGTCCAGTGTGTTCGCGTTCCGCTCCAGTGAGCGGGGTGAGGTGGCGAATGTGATGTCGCTGCTGGGGGTGGCGCCGTCGGATGAGCATAAGGCGGTGCTGCGGGGGCTGGGCAACGGGGAGTGCATTTTCCGTGACCTGGACGGCCGGGCCGGGCGGATCGGGATCGACCTGGTCTCTGAGGAACTGCGGGACTGGATCGACACCAACCCGACCCGGGCCCGGGGCCAGGAACCCGGCCCGGGCACCCCCAGCCTCACCCCCGCCCCCGCCCCGCGCCCCGGCCGCTGAGGCGTCGTCGTAACCGCATGAACCAGGAGTTCCCCTCGATGGTTGTCCCGTTCGTCCCGTCCCGCCGCCGCGCGGAGTGACCGCGCCGTCTCCCGGCCTGGCGGCCGCCGCGCCGCGGGCTGGGCGGTCGGGGTGCTGCTGATCGCCGGGGCGCTGCTCGCCATCGCAACCCCGGCGCTGGCCGCCACCCACCCCGCCACCCACCCCCAGACGGCCCAGGCAGCCCAGACAGCCCAGGGGGCCCAGGCGGGCGCAGGGGGCTGTTGGGGTGGTGCTGGCTTCGGTGCTGGTGCCGTCGGTGCCGGGCGGGGTGTGCCAGGTGCCGGGGATCGGTGATATCGGCGGTCTGGTCGGGCTTGTGCTCGGCGGGCTCGAGCGGGATCGTCGGTGATCTGAATAACATCTGTGAGCCGTCGCTGCCGCAGCCGGAGCAGGCTACGGGGGGGATTGATGCGATGGTGGAGCCGCCGTCGGCGGCGGCGGGCGGGAAGACGCTGTATGACAATTACGGGGTGGCGGGGCAGTTCTGGGCTGCGCATGGGTTGCAGTGCTCGGATATGACGTCGCTGATCGGCAATAACGTGGCCGGGATGGTTTTTGATGCGGCGAAGTCGGTGGACCGGGTGACGATCACCGTGTACCAGTCCGCGGCGGGTAATAACATCCTGAACTGGCTGCAGGACAGTGTGGACCGGCTGATCACGGCGCTGGGCAACGCGATTTATTTCCCGTATCTGGCGCCGGTGGTGATTCTGGGTGCGATGTGGCTGGCGTGGCAGGGCCTGATCCGCAAGCGGGCGACCCGGACGATTGAGGGCACGCTGTGGATGGTGGTGGCCGCGACGGCGGCGATCGCGCTGATCGGCCTGGCCGATTTCACCGGCATCGGGACGGCGGTGTCCAACGGCACCACCCAGGTGCTGAATACGGCGTTTTCGGAGCTGCCTGCCCCGGCGGGCAGTAACTGCCTGCCGGTGGCGGCGGGTGACCCGCAGAGCGTGGCGGCCAGTTATGCGTTCACCAGCGGGAATGGGCTGGTCGATGAGAACGCGAATGAGCTGTGGTCGGTGCTGGTGTGCAAGCCGTGGCTGTACGGGGAGCTGGGCTCGACCGCGTACGGGCCGCTGGGCAGCGGCCCGCAGACGGTGGTGGACACCTACGGGCGGCAGTTGCTGTGGTCGCAGGCCATCGCGGCGAATGAGACCCCGACCACGGCGCTGATCCAGGCCAAGCAGGCCACCTATACCGGTATCGCCAACTCCCTGCAGGCAGGACGAGCCGGGTATTTACCCGCTGTTTCAGGGGAATCAGTGGACGACGCGGCTGGAGATCGCGTTTGCGGCGATGTTCGCTGCGCTGGTGGCGGGGCTGCTGATTTTGCTGATCGCGCTGACGTTGATCGTGCTGAAGCTGGGTTTTCTGCTGTTGCTGGTGGCCGGGCCGTTTTTCTTGATTATCGGGACGCATCCGGGGTTCGGGCGGATCATCGCGATCCGCTGGTTTGAGATGCTGGCCGGGGTGCTGCTCAAGCAGGTCGCGATCGCGATCGTGCTGTCCGTGCTGCTGTACTGCTATTCCCTGATCATGGGCACGGCGGATGCGGTGCTGCCGTGGGCGCTGAAGATCTTGATGATCGCGCTGGTCACGGTGGCCGTGTTCATCTACCGCAAGCCGTTCACCCACCTGTTCTCCGCCGTCGGCTACGGCACCCTCGGCTCCGCCGAACGGGCCGAATACAGCCTCCGCGAGGCCGGCTCCACCTTCCGCCGCAACACCGTCGACGCCGCCACCGTCGCCGTCCCCGGGGTAGCCGGGGTCCGGGCGGCCCGGTGGGCCCGGCGCAACCCCGGCCAGGCCACCGCCGTCGCCGCCGGCGTCGCCGGCGGCGCAGCCGCGGCCGCCGCGGCCGCCGCCGGGTCGGGCGAAGCCGCCGCCGGAAACGGCACCGGGACCGGGCCGGCGGCGGGCGACGCGTACGCCGCACGGCTACGGCCCGACCCCCCGCCCGCCGCCGACGGGGACGACGGGGCCAGCCCAGCCGCCAGCCGCGGCGTCCCGGCCGCCGGACTCGCCCGGGCCAAGAACTCCCCCGAGACCGAGCACCGGCGCAGGGCGCACCCCGCCGCCACTGGACCTGCCCCCCAGAAACGGCCCGGCCGGCACCCGTACGGCCGGCACCGGCACGGCCGGCAGCGGGCCGGCCAGCGCCGCCGCCAGCTGGTCCCGCGGCGCGGGACGCTCGACGGCGGCGCCCGGGCCCGCGCCCGCACGGTCCCGCGCGACGTCCGGCGGCTCCCCGGGCCCCAGGCCCGCCCGGCCCGCTCCGCCCGCCAACCAAACCAACGGAACCAACGGGACCAACGGGACCAACGGGATCAGCGGCCCGGGCTCGCGTCAGCCCGCCCCCGCCTGGCCGCTGGTCGGCTGGGCTGGTACCAGCCGAGCCGCGGGGCCGCGGCAGCGGGCAGCCACAGAACGCAGACCAGCCGAGCGCGGGCCGGCCGAACCGCCCGCTGAGCCGCGGCGCAGCCCCAGCAACGGAACCGGCGGCGGCACTGAAGAACCGCGGGCCACGCCGTTCTGGCTGCGCCCGGTACGGCGCAAGTAACGGGCAGGCGCCGTGGAGCTCAGCCCCCGCCAGCGCAGAGCGGTCTTCGCCGTTATCGTCATCGTGCTCGCCGCCCTCGGCTACTACCTCGTCGTCCCCGCGGTGACCCACTCCCGCGGGCACACCCAGGCGGTCGCCTCGCCCACCCCGGCCGGCCCCGCGGCCGCGACCACCCCCGCGCCAGGCCCGACCGAGACGGCACCGGCGGCCGCGGCAGGCGCCGTGAACATTTACGCCTGGCTGCCCTTCACCCAGCAGGACCTGGCCACCGCCGCCTCGGTGGCGGTGCGGTTCGGCATCGACTACAACACCTATGCCTACACCGAGAGTGCGGCCGCTTACGTGGCCAAGATGACCGAGTTGATCACCGGGCAGCTGGCCACGACCCTGCAGGCCGGCTACTCCACGCCGGGAGTCGTCAGCACGCGGACTAGCCAGCAGCAGGTTTCCACTGGGACCGCGGCGATCAATTCGCTACGGGCCTTCGGCCCATCCAGCCTGACGTTCGTGGTCAGTACCACGCAGCACCTGGTCAGCTCCCACGGTGCCAGCAGCGGCAGCGCTCAGTACGCGGTCACCCTGACCGGTTCGGGCAGCAGCTGGCAGGTCAGCGACATCGAGCTGGCGTCCGCGGGTAACTCATGACGGGCAGGCTCCTCGACCGGCCGCGGCAGACCACGGTCAGGCAGTACCCGCAGATCGTCACTAGGCAGCAACGGGCGCCCAGGATCCTCATCGCCGGCGTCGTCGGCCTCATCGGCCTAGTCGGACTCGGCCTGCTGGCACTGCCGCTCCTGATCGGCGCAAACGCGTTCTTCTCGGCCGGCGCGGAGTGCTCGGGTCAGCAGACGGGCACGGCCGGGCAGCCAACCGCAGGTCCGAACGCCAAGTCGATCCCGGCCAGCTACCTGTACTGGTACCAGCGGGTCGGCCAGCAATACGGTGTACCGTGGACGATCCTGGCCGGGATCGGCACGGTCGAGAGCGACAACGGCCAGACCACCCTGCCCGGCGTGCACAGCGGGCAGAACGGCTTCGGCGCGGCCGGCCCGATGCAGATCGGCATCGGCGGCGCGGCGACCAATGTGTGGGGCGGCGCGCCGGTCCACCCGGCCAGTGAAATGGTCAACGGCGTCGCGACCGACGAGGACGGCGGCCCGAACGCGGATGTCTACGATCCGGCCGACGCGATCGCGGGCGCCGCCAGGTATCTGGTCGCCGCCGGGGTGCAGACCAACCCCTCAGGGGCGATCTTCGCCTACAACCACCTGCAGTCCTACGTGCAGAGCGTGCTGTTCTACGCGGGCCAGTATGCGGGAGGCAACTACGCCGTGGTGGCCGCGACCATACCGTCCGCAGGCTCGGTGGCCGGCTGTTCAACCCAGACCGGGAACGTTTCGACGGTCCAGGCCCCGACCCAAGCAGTGGCCACTGCCATCGCCTACGCGGAGCAGCAACTCGGCAAGCCGTATCTGTGGGGCGGCACCGGGCCGGACGCCTTCGACTGTTCCGGCCTGGTCATGATGGCCTACCGAGGCGCCGGGATCGACATCGCCCGGACGTCGGAGGATCAGTGGGCGACCGAACCGCACGTCCCCGCCTCTCAGGTGCAGCCGGGAGACCTGGTGTTCTTCGCGGGAGCGGACGGCACCCCGACCTCGCCGGGGCACGTCGGCCTGGTGATCGGCCATGGACAGATGATCGAGGCATATGCCACGGGCTTTCCGATTCGGATCTCCACCTACGGGACTGCCGCCTCCGCATCCGGAGACGAATCCCCGGTTGGCTTCACCCAGCCGTGGTCCAGTTCCTCATCATGAATTGCGCTTGGTCACATAACTGTCATCAGCCCACAACCCCCTCCCCAACGTGAGGCACATTCGTCGCAGAGATTTTCATGACGCCTTCATTGAGGTAAACGAGGTCCGGTATGACAAAGAGTTGCGAGAGGTTCTTCCGGTACCCGAAGCATCAGACTTCGTGTTCGTGACGCACACTCCGGGAGCCGTGTGCCCAGGGCGCAGCGCGATGTCCCGCTCAGTACATGGCCGTATGAGTGAGGGGTGTGTGTGATACCGCGATAACGCGACGTCGTTTCAGGTCGTATGACTCATGCATTCGCGCCTGCCGGTGCGCAGGATCAATGGCACAGAAAGCGCACCTGCTATGGAGACTGCGACCTGAACATCGATCCCGGGGCGTCGGCCGGCCAGCCCAGGACCGCGCAGATGGCCGTCGTACACAAGGCGCCGCGCCGGGAGCTTCCCATGCTGCCGGGCGTCGTGAGTGCGGTCGCTGCTGGTGATAGGCGGCGGTCTGCGAGGATCGAAAGGCACGCCAGGTTGGTGCTGACCCTTTCTCCGTGAGTGCCACGACAGCCAGGACCGGCTGCTCTGGCCGGTCCTGCGCAGCAGGGCTGCGCTGAGCGACCTCCTGATTGACTCCGTGGAAGAGCGCATCGCCTGATCGCCGATCTGTCGGTTGGCAGCCGGCCAACTGTCAAGACAGGGTTGACGTCAGCTCATTGAGCGCAAGCGATCGTTGCTTGCGGCTTTTGCCCCCGATCCGCGGCACCTCTAGGGTTTGGTGTCGTCCCCGGACGTGCTGGCAGCATGGCCTTCGTTTGCTGGTATGACGGCCTCGCTTTGCAGCAGCTGCCAGGCGCGGGCAAGGGCCACGGCGAACGCAAAAATCAGCGGGAAGGTGAGATCGGTAACGAGTCCGGCGTTAGATGGGTTCAGAACGAACGCGATGGCTATGCAGAGCTGAAGCCCATAGGCGAGAACGCTGGCCACGAAGATCAGGATGTGCCTGGCGCCGCGGAGGCCCAGATGCAGCCGCAGGGTGTGGTACAGGCTGAGGACCGCCATGATGGCTGCGCCGACACCGACCTTGTGGCCCGGAATGAGGGCCAGCATCGATATGAAGAAGGCGTCGACGAGACCTGTGAAGGTGCTTGCCGCGAGCCCTTTAGCGACCGAGTTGGCGTGCGCGCCGATGATCTGCGCCGGTCTCAGTGCGATGACCACGAAGAGCAAGCCGAGCAGCGCGGCGGCCGCGGTCGCCCCGGCTTGAAAGTAGCCCAGGTAGTTGCTCGGGATCACATCAGTCCTCCTGAAGGTGCGCTTCCGGCGAGCACGGGTTGACGACAGCCAACCGGGAGACGACCTCCGAGATGGGTCGTGCGGGCATCGGTGTTACCGCCGTGCCACACAGTGAGCCTATGGCCGGATCGTGTCGCCGATACGGTTCACCCAGGCGGCGTGTGACCCGTGCCGCCCTGATCTACCTGCATTCATCGGACGAGCGACGGCGGAAACTTGCCGACGTGGTTGGCCGGGCGGCCCGCGCTACGCTCGGCATCACCCGGACGGCATCTGGCCCGGGCGTGGCACCCGAGATCACAACCGCTCGTGACGTCGGCGACTACCGGACAATAAGGCCTTGATCTGCGGTCTTCCTGGGGCGCCGGCAGGACTCGAACCTGCGACCAGCAGCTTAGAAGGCACCGTCGAAGCATCGCGGTACGTCGCCTGGTGCAGCTCGATGAGCCATCTAACTGCATGGATGTGAGTTGGTTATGGCCTGGCGTCGCCTGGAGGCTGCGGTCGTTGGCTCCCAGTTGGGCTCCCAGATCTTCCGGCTCCGCACGTTCGAATGAGCGAAAATGCTCCGCAGAGGTGCAGTAGCGCTACGGATACCCCGGCCGCGCCCTCGGGTCGCACGATGAGTGGAGACACGATGCGAAGGGACTTACGCGATGAACACCCGACCGAACATCGTTCTCATCCACGGCGCATGGGCCGAGGGCTCCTGCTGGAGCGGCGTCATCGAGCGCTTGCAGGCCGACGGGTACCACGTCACCGCACCGCAGTTCCCGCTGACTGCGCTGGCCGACGACGTCGCCCGCCTGCGCCAGGTGCTGAACCTCCAAGACGGCCCCACCATCATCGCCGGCCACTCCTACGGCGGCCACGTCATCACCGCCCTGGGCTCGGACGCGCCCAACGTCGCCGGCCTGGTGTACATCGCGGCGTTCGGCCTTGACCAGGGCGAGTCGCTCGGCGGGCTGCTGTCGAGCGGACCGGTCACCCCGGCGCTCGCGCACCTGTCCACCGACAAGCAGGGCTTCGGCTGGCTGTCCGAGGACGACTTCGTTCGCCATTTCGCCGGCGACGTCGACCCGGTCAAGGCAAAGGTGCTCTACGCCGTGCAGCAGCCGATCGCTATGTCCATATTTGAAGAACCGATGGGCGTCCCGGCCTGGAAGTCGCTGCCGTCGTGGTACCTGGTCGCCACCGAGGATCAGGCGCTCCCGCCCGAAGCCGAGCGGCTGTTCGCCTCCCGCATGGGAGCTACCACCGTCGAGATCCCGTCCAGCCACGTCGCGATGATCTCCCACCCCAGTGAGGTGGCGCAGCTCATCGGTACGGCCGCCAAAGCCGTGACGGGTCCGAGCTAGCCCAGCGGGTCAGCGCCGGGCGCGGGCCGGCTGCTCTTCCGCGGCGGTCGCGGTCGACAACGCGACCTCTTCCGCAACCCCGGGTTGCTGGCCACACAGATCCTCGAGGCTTACGACGCCCTGGACATTGCCCCATACCACCGCTGGAGACCCACCCACATGACCGACATCGACCTGTCCGACCTGGCCGCCGGCCGCGCCGGCTCCCGACCGCTTCGGGGCTACCTGGCCACCCCGCCGGGCCCAGGCCCGTGGTCCGCCGTGGTGATGATCCACGAGCTCTTCGGCCTCGACGAGGTCATGCGCGGCCACGCCGACCGGCTCGCCGGCCTTGGCTACCTCACCCTGGCCGTCGACCTGTTCAGCGCCGGCAGCAACGCACGATGCCTGGTCACCACGATGACCGCCATGATCCGCGGGCACGGCCGCGCTTTCGGCGACATCCGGGCCGCCCGCGATTACCTGGCTGCCTCTCCCGACTGCACCGGCAAGATCGGCGTCATCGGGTTCTGCATGGGCGGTGGCTTCGCCCTGCTCACCGCCGGCGATGGCTACGACGCCGCCTCCGTCAACTACGGTCAGCTTCCCCGCCATCTCGACGAGGCGCTGGCTGGCGCATGCCCGATCGTGGCCAGCTACGGCGGCCGCGACCGCTCCCTTCGAGGCGCCGCCGGCCGGCTCGACGCAGCACTCGAAAAGGCCGGGGTCATCCACGACGTCAAGGAGTACCCCGCGGCCAGCCACGCCTTCCTCAACGACGCCGAAACCGGCCCCCGGGCGCTGCGTCCGCTGCTGCGGGTCGCCGGCATCGGCCCGGAGCCGGAGTCGGCCAAAGACGCCTGGGGCCGGATCCAACGATTCTTCAGCACCTACCTCAGCTAGCAATCTTCGCCTTATCCGCTAAGGAGCCCGCCAGATGGCAACTGCCGGTCGCACCGCGATGCTCGGCGATGACTTGACGGTCAGCGCAATAGGGTTCGGCGCGGGGGCGCTGGCAGCCTACGGCGACGCCGACGACGCCGAATCGCTGGCCACGCTCAATCACTGCCTCGACCTCGGCGTTACCTTTATCGACACCGCGAACGTCTACGGCGGCGGCAGCAACGAACGGCTCATCGCCAGGCTGCTAGCCGACCGCCGGGACGAGGTCACGCTGGCGACGAAATTCGGCATCGTCGGCAACCCGGCCGACCGGGCCGCGGGCCGGCCGCCGGTCCGCGGCGACGCCGGCTACGTGCGTCAGTGCATCGACGAGAGCCTTGCCCGGCTGCAGACGGACGTCGTTGACCTGTACTACATGCACCGGCGCGACATCACAGTGCCGATCGAGGAGACCGTCGGCGCGATGGCCGAACTGGTGCGCGCGGGCAAGGTCCGTCACCTCGGGCTCTCCGAGGTGACCGCCGACGAGTTGCGCGCCGCCATGGCGGTCCACCCGATCGCGGCCGTGCAAAGCGAGTGGTCGATCTGGAGCCGCGACGTAGAGCGGCAGGTGGTGCCGGCCGCCGCCGAGCTCGGGGTGGGCTTTGTGCCGTACTCCCCGCTGGGCCGCGGCTTCCTGACCGGCACCATTCGCTCGGCTGCGGACCTGCCGTCGCCGAGCGACGCCCGGCGCACCATGCCCCGGTTCGCCAATGGCGCGTTGGAAGCCAACCTTGCCGTGGTCGACGTGGTCAGGTCGGCCGCCGAGGAACAGCATGCGACCCCAGCGCAGGTCGCGCTGGCATGGCTGCGGTACCGCGCCGAGGCCCTCGGCGCGGCCGCGGTACCCGTTCCCGGCACCAGGCGGGCGTCACGCGTCGAGGAGAACCTCGGGTCGTTGTCCGTCACGCTGACCCCCGCCCAGCTCACCGCCCTCGACGCAGCGGGGGCGGCGGTAGCCGGGAACCGTGCCCATGACCTGACCATGGTCTCGGCCGGGCGCGAACAGCGAGTCGGGATCCAGGACCATCGAAAGGCGTGATCTGATCGTGGCCCTTCTCAAGGGCAAGACCGCGGTGATCACCGGCGGCTCCGGGGGCGTCGGGCTCGCCGTCGCGAAGCGGTTCGCCGAGGAGGGCGCGTACGTCTTCATCAACGGACGAAGTCAGGCCGAACTCGATGCCGCGGTCAAAGAAATCGGAGGGAACGTCACTGGTGTGCCAGGTGATGGCAGCAGGCAAGGGGATCGCGACCGGCTCTACGCCGCGGTGGCCGACGCCGGTCGGCGCCTGACGTCGTGTTCGCCAACGCCGCAGCCATCGACGTCGCGCGGATCGGCGAAGTCACGCTCGTGCACCTGCAAAAGGCGCTGCCGCTGCTGAATGACGGCGGGTCGATCATCTTGAACTCGGCGGACCCCGACTCCAAGGTCGACGACGGCGCCGGCGCGTACGCGGCGATCATGGTGGCGCTGCGGTCATTGGCTACGACGTGGGGGAGTGAGCTGCAAGACCGCAAGATCCGTGTCGGCGTTATCGGCCCTGACGCCACCGAGACGCCCGGGATCAACGCACTGGCCGGCATGGTCCACCCCAGTCGCGACACGGCCGGAGAGTTCGCAAACTACCAGCGCATCATTGTCCCGTCGCCCCACAACGCCACGGCACAGAAGATCGCCTACACGGCGCTCTCCCTGGCCGCAGGCTGAGATGTGCCATCGGTCGACGGGAAGCACCATCAGGTCGACGACGGTCTGCCTTTAACGCGTGGCATACCCAAGTTCAGGCGGGTCAGCAACAGTGTGCTGATTGGTGATTCGACGTGGAAGCCGCCCGGTGTTACGTTCAACGCGGCGGCTGCGCCCGCCCGCACCGAGCCATCTTCCGGCCCGCGCCGCAGGTGGCACTGAGGTCAAGCGCTCCCAGGGGCGGCGCGCGGTTTCGATTAGTCGCTGCGGTCCACCCCTGGGCGGCCAGACGCGGGCGGTGCCGTCGGGAAGTAGTCAGCCGTGACTAACCGCGATAAGAAGGACAGCATCCGGGGCCGTATGGCGGATGCGGGGGAGCCGTTCAACGTCGCCCGCCGGAAGGTCGAGGCAGCGGCAGTCGGCCACATCTCGAAGGCCGAGTTGCTCGAAATTGAGCGGACCGGCCGCTGTGACCTATCGAACCGGGAACTCACCGCGCTCCCCCCGGAGATCGCCCAGCTGACCGGCCTCTGGGAACTGAGGCTCGGCGGCAATCAGCTCACCGCGCTGCCCGCCGAGATCGCCCACCTCACCGGCCTCGCGGCGCTGACGCTGGACGGGAATCAGCTCACCGCGCTGCCCGCCGAGATCGCCCAGCTCACCAACCTCCGGGAACTGGGGCTCGGCGGCAATCGGCTCACGGTGCTGCCCGCCGAGATCGGCCAGCTCACCGGCCTGCAGGACCTGAGGGTCGGCAGCAACCGGCTCACCGCGCTGCCCGCCGAGATCGGCCAGCTCACCGGCCTCCAAGACCTGAGGGTCGACGGCAACCGGCTCACCGCGCTCCCCCCCGAGATCGGCCACCTCACCAATCTCGGGCGGCTGATGCTCGAAGCTAACCGGCTCACCGCGCTGCCCGCCGAGATCGGCCACCTCACCGGCCTCCGGCAACTGACGCTCTACGGCAACCGCCTCACCGCGCTGCCTCCCGAGATCGGCCAGCTCACCAACCTCGGGCGGCTGACGCTGGACGGGAATCAGCTCACCGCGCTGCCCGCCGAGATCGGCCAGCTCACCGGCCTCCGGGAACTGGGGCTCGACGACAATCAGCTCACCGCGCTGCCTCCCGAGATCGGCCAGCTCACCGGCCTCCGGGAACTGGGGCTCCACCGCAATCAGCTCACCGCGCTGCCTCCCGAGATCGGCCAGCTCACCAACCTCCGGAGGCTGTGGCTTGGCGGGAATCAGCTCACCGCGCTGCCCGCCGAGATCGGCCAGCTCACCGGCCTCCGGGACCTGATGATCGGCCCCAACCGGCTCACCGCGCTGCCCCCCGAGATCGCCCACCTCACCAACCTCCGGAGGCTGATGCTCGAACGCAACCGGTTCACGGTGCTGCCCGCCGAGATCGGCCAGCTCACCGGCCTCCGGGACCTGAGGCTCGACGGCAACCGGCTCACCGCACTGCCACGTGAGGTTGCCGATCTGCTTAGTGGCGGGCTGGAGCTTGAATTGGCTGGCAATCCGCTCCAGGGGCCTATCTTTGAGCTGTATGGCCAAGGACCGCAGGCCCTTGCCTCCTATCTTCGTAGCCTGGAGTGACCGTAGACCATCTCGCCCTACCGTCCCGCCGAGGCACACCAACTTCTCCCGCGGCGTCTGGATGCCCAGGCCTGCCAAGGCAGGCCTGTCCGGCATCCACTTCCACGACCTGCGCCATGCCGGGGACGCTCTCACCGCTGACGCGGGCGCGAGCTTGCGCGAACTGATGGACCGCATGGACCACAGCAGCATCCGTGCTGCCCTGATCTACCTGCACTCATCCGACGAGCGGCAGCGGAAACTCGCCGACGCGGTTGGCCAGGCCGCCCGCGCTGCGCTCGGCAAAAAAGGGACCGCATCTGGCCCGGGCGTGGCACGCGAGACCACAACCACTCGTAAACGTCCGCCCGCTACCCGGCCATAAAGCCATGATCTGCGGTTTTCCTGGCGCGCCCGGCAGGACTCGAACCTGCGACCAGCTGCTTAGAAGGCAGCTGCTCTATCCGACTGAGCTACGGGCGCTCGGAAATCAGTGTGGCCGACGAAGATCACGCCTCGGCCACATACGGGTCGCAGTGTGTCGCGACCTCACTCTCCCGGGCAGCAAGCTTACGAGCAAGCGCCGATAGCGGCCACTCCGCGCATCAAGCGGCCCGCTACGCCAGCTCGAGGAACTCCGTTAGCGAGCGCCGGATCCCCCCTGCATCCAGCCCACGCCACGCGGCCTGATCGGCAGGCGTGCCGTACCGCCGCAGCTCATCCCGCCCGACCCCCAGGCTCAGCAGACGGAACGCCCGGCCAGCCAGCGCCTCGGACACGCAGTGGGCCGAGGTCCCGGCCAGGTAAGGCTCAACCAGCACCACCGCGCCCGACCCCGAAGACCCAGAAGACGCCACCAGCGCCCGCAGCCCCTCCCCGTCGAACGGCCGCACGGTGGTCGTATAGGCCACGGTCACATCCAGATCGCCCACCGCGTCGAGCACCGGCGACAGCATCGGCCCCACGGCAACCACCACCGTCTCGCGTCCCGGCCGCACTACCTGCAGCCCAGGCCGCAGCGGCAGCGTGGTCCGGTTGCGCTCCGCCGACAGCCGCAGGTAGGTCGATCGCGAGCCGAGCACTCCCAGCGCCGACCGCAGCAGCCCCGGCACCTCGTCCGGGTGCCCGGGCACCTGCACCGCGAAGCCCGGCACCGTGTCCATCAGCGCCACGTCCTCCGGCGCCTGGTGGGTACGGCCCGACTCGGCCGCGTCGTACGACGCGCCGATGCTGACCAGCACGGCCCGTGCATCCTGATGCGCGAGGTCGAGTTTGACCTGCTCGTAGGCCCTCTCGACCAGGAACGGCGCGTAGGTGTGCACGATCGGCCGCAGTCCGGCCAGGGCCAGCCCGCCGGCCACGCTGACCATCAACTGCTCCCTGATGCCCACGTTGAGCACCCGCTCCGGGTATCTCGCCGCGGCCTTGGCGAACAGGTCGGCCGAGATCTCTGCGAGCACCACCGCGGCCAGCGGGTCCTCCTCCAGCGTCGAAGAGGCCGCTGACGCGAAAACCGTTCGCATATCACTCATCACGAAGACGCCTTCCCTTCCACCGTGGCGACCACGAGCCGTGGCCCCCGGCCGGGCTCCCGCGCCAACGGAACCAGGAGAGCCAGGAGAGCCAGGAGAGCCAGGAGAGCCAAACGCCATGGCCAGCGCGGCATGGTCCCGTCCGTCCACCCGCGTGACCGACCAGCCGGCCACCGCGAAGTGCGCCTCGATGCCGCCGGTGCCCCAGCCGTACGTCGAGGACTGATTGTCGACCGCCACCACGACCAGGTTCGCCAGCCCGGCGGCCCCGGCGTACACGATCGCCTCGTTGTTGCTGCCCTCATCCAGTTCCGCGTCACCCACCAGCACGAACACCCGCGGCTCGGCCAGCCCGCGAGCGATCAGCCCGTGCGCGAGGCCCACCGCGATCGGCAGCCCGTGCCCGAGCGACCCGCTGGCGATCTCCACTCCCGGGACCAGGTTCCGGTCCGGGTGATACCCCAGCCGCGACTCAGCCGAGCCGAACCCCGGCAGCCACGACTCCGGGATGAAACCCTTGGCCGCCAGCACCGCGTAGTAGGCGGCCGGCCCGTGCCCCTTGGACAGCAGGAACCGGTCGCGGCCCGGGTCATCCAGCCGGTCCGGCGAGACCCGCAGCACCTGGTCATAAAGCACCCACAGCACATCAAGCGTGGAGGTGGCGCTGGGTCCGTGCTTCTCATCCCCGGTCATCAGCGTCATCAGCCGGGGGAGCTCCGCGTACGTCCGGGCCGCCCCGGGCGCCGCAGGGCGCTGTGTTTCGTCGCTTCGTGACCAGGCTCCGGCGATGCCGCGCCCTTGCCGTTTGCTCATACCGCCCAGCCTGCGCGCGGCCTGCGCCTGCCGCAACGGCCGCAGGCCCTAGGCCCCGCCGGCCGATGGTCGTAGGCCCGCGGCACAATGACCAGATGCCTCGCCCCCGCCCGCATTGGCCACTCGCCATCGGCCTCGCCGCCGGAGTGGCGCTGGACGCGCTGCTCGGTGACCCTCGCCGCGGTCACCCGGTGGCCGCCTTCGGGCGGGCCGCCGCGGCGCTGGAGGCCCGCGATTACGCCGACTCCCGGCCGCGCGGCGCCGCGCACGCCGCGGCCTGCATCCTGGCTGCCGCCGCTCCCGCCGCGCTGGTGGCCCGCGGTACGCGCGCCCGGCCGCCGTGGCAGGCGGCGGCGGCCGCCATCGCGGTGTGGGCGGTCACCGGCGCCCGTTCGCTACATTGTGAGGCCGAACGGATCATGGCTGCACTTGCCGATGATGACCTTATTGCTGCGCGGCGCGCACTGCCCAGCCTCTGCGGCCGGGACCCGGACGGCCTGGGGGCGGCGGAGATGACCCGGGCCGTCATCGAGTCGGTGGCCGAGAACACGTGCGACGCGATCGTGGCGCCGCTGCTGTGGGGGGCCGTGGCCGGGCTGCCCGGGCTGGCCGCCTACCGCGCGGTCAACACCCTGGACGCCATGGTGGGCTACCGGTCGCCCCGGTATCTGCGCTTCGGCTGGGCCTCGGCCCGCCTGGACGACGCCGCGAACTGGGTTCCCGCCCGGGTCACCGCCGCGCTCGCGGTCGCGTGCGCGCTCGCGGTCCCTCTGCCGGGGACATCCGCCCAGAGTCCGCCGGCAGAGGGACATCTTGTGCGCGGGCCGGCCCGGTCGGCGTGGCAAACCGTCCGCCGGGACGGCGCGAGCCACCCCAGCCCGAACGCCGGGCGATGCGAAGCCGCATTCGCCGGGGCCCTCGGCGTCCGCCTCGGCGGGACGAACACCTACGGCGGTGTCGCCGAGGCGCGACCCGGGCTAGGGGACGGCCGCGACCCGGAGCCGGACGACATCCGTCGCGCCGTCCGGCTGTCCCGGGCCGTGACCGTGGCCACGGCCGGGCTGGCCGCGGCGATCGCGCTTACGTGCGGCGGACGAAGAAGCCGATGACCGCCAGCACCAGCGCGGCGATAGCGACCCACCACAGGACGTGCAGTGCGAACCCGGCACCGAAAAGAGCCAGGACAACCACGAGAGCGATCACCAAGAGCACCATTTGTAGCCTCCTTCGTAAGCTTTAGTGCTCTACAGCTACCCCCGTAGACGGCGTCAAACATTTCCGCGGGCTAACGTTCTCGGATGCGAGGGGCGCTGCTGGTAGCCGGGACCGGATCGGACGCGGGCAAGAGCACGGTGGTGGCAGGCCTGTGCCGGTGGCTGGCCCGCCGGGGCGTCTCGGTGGCGCCGTTCAAGGCGCAGAACATGTCGCTGAACTCGTTCGTGACCGCCGACGGAGCGGAGATCGGCCGGGCCCAGGCGGCGCAGGCCGCGGCGGCGGGCATCGAGCCGACGGCCGACATGAACCCGGTGCTGCTCAAGCCGGGCGGCGAGCGGCGCAGCCAGCTGGTCGTGCTCGGCCACGCCGAAGGGGAGGCCGACGCGGTGGGCTACCGCGCGCACGCGCCGCGGCTGCGCCAGGTCGCGCTGGCCAGCCTGGCCCGGCTGCGCGACCGCTACGACGTGGTGATCTGCGAGGGCGCGGGCAGCCCGGCCGAGATCAACCTGCGGGACACCGATGTGGCCAATATGAGCCTGGCCCGGGCCGCGGGCCTGCCGGTCGTCGTGGTCGGGGACATCGACCGGGGCGGGGTGTTCGCGGGCCTGTTCGGCACGCTCGCGCTGCTGCCGCCCGCCGACCAGGCGCTGATCTCCGGTTTCGTGATCAATAAGTTCCGCGGCGCCCGGGAGCTGCTGGACAGCGGGCTGGACCTGCTCCAGCGCCGCACCGGCCGGCCGGTGTACGGCGTCCTGCCCTGGCGCGACGGCCTGTGGCTGGACGCCGAGGATTCCCTGGCGCTCGAGTCCCCCGCACGCGGGTCCGCTGCGCTCGGGTCCGCTGCGCTGGGCCGGGGCACGAACCACGGTGCGTTCGGGGGAAAGGATTCGCTGCGGGTCTGCGTGGTCAAGCTGCCGCGGATCAGTAACTTCACCGACGCCGACGCGCTGGCCGCCGAGCCGGGGGTGCTGGTCCGGTTCGCCGACCGCGCTGCCGAGCTGGCCGACGCCGACCTGGTGGTGCTGCCCGGTTCCCGGGCCACCGTCGCCGACCTGGCCTGGCTGCGCGAGCGCGGCCTGGACGCCGCGATCACCGCCCGGGCCCGGGCCGGACGGCCGGTGCTGGGTATCTGCGGCGGCTACCAGATGCTGGCCGACCGGATCGACGACCGGGTGGAATCGCGGCTCGGCCTGGTGAACGGGCTCGGGCTGCTGCCGGCCCGGGTGGTCTTCGGGGCGGCCAAGCGGCTGGGCCGCCCCGCGGGCCGGGCGCTCGGCGTGCCGGTGACCGGGTACGAGATCCACTACGGGATCGCCGAAGTCACCGACCCGGCCGCCGAGCCGTTCCTGGACGGCTGCCGGGTCGGCGCCGTGTGGGGGACAAGCTGGCACGGCGTGCTGGAGAACGACGAGTTCAGGCGCGCGTTCCTGGCCGAAGTGGCGGCCCTGGCGCGCCGGGACTTCGCCCCCGCGCCCGACACGGATTTCGCCGCGGTCCGGCAGGGCCGGCTGGACGTCCTCGGCGACCTCGTAGCTGAACACCTGGACACCGCCGCGCTGACCCGGCTGATCACCGGCGGGCCGCCGGCCGGGCTGCCACCGGTGGTGGTCTCGCTCGGTGACGGTCGATAGGGTCTGCTCATGCCCGATACGGTCCTGTACACCGCCGAGGTCACGTCCACCGGGGACGGCCGCACCGGCCATGTCCTGTCCTCAGATCACCGCCTCGACCTCGAGCTGGCGGTGCCAGCCGAGATGGGCGGCGACGGTGATGGAACCAATCCCGAGCAGCTGTTCGCGGCCGCCTACGCGGCCTGCTTCCATGGCGCGCTGCGCGGCGTGGCCCGCCAGGCCGGCGTGGAGGCCCGGGAGTCGACGGTGACCGCCCTGGTGGGCATCGGGCCTGAGGGCGAGATGTACGACCTGGTGGTCACGCTGGTCATCGTCATCCCTGGCCTGGACCGCGAGCAGACGCGGGAGCTGGCCGAGGCGGCGCACCAGGACTGCCCGTACTCCCGGGCCACCCGCGGCAACATCAGCATCGAGCTGCGCGTCCCGTAAGTCACGTTCATCCCGTGAGTCACATCCGTGGGAAGGGAAGCTGGCCATGGACCTCGCCGCGATCGAGGCGCAGCGCGCCCGGCTGACCGCCGAATACGTCTCCGGCCGCCGGCCGCCGAGCAGCGCGCGCGGGATCCACCACACCGCGCTGCTCAGCTCCGACGTGGAACGGACCATCCGGTTCTACCAGGGAATCCTGGAGTTCCCGCTGACCGAGATCATCGAGAACCGCGACTACCAGGGGTCCAGCCACTTCTTCTTCGACGTCGGCCACGGGAACCTGCTGGCCTTCTTCGACTTCCCGGGCCTCGACCTCGGCCCCTATGCCGAGGTCCTGGGCGGCCTGCACCACCTCGCGATCTCGGTGACCCCGGAGAGCTGGACCCGCCTGCGCGGCAAGCTGGCCGCGGCCGGCGTCCCCTACCAGGAAGAAAGCGGCACATCGCTGTACTTCCGCGACCCCGACGGCGCTCGCCTGGAACTCCTGGCCGACCCCCTGGGCGAGATGTACGGCAGCCGCGTGCTGTGACGCCCGCTCGCGGCCGGACTCGGCGCGTTCCTGGACCCGCGGACCAGCCCCGCGGCTCAGCCCTTGATGCTGAGCAGCACGGTGACGATCAGTTTCCCCGGGTCCACGGTGAGGCTGGTGCGTAGTGCGACCGTGCTGCGCGCCGTCACCGTGACCGTGACCCAGGCCCCGGCGGAGCCCAGCGATCCGGACGACGGCGACACGGTCACCTTGGCGTTCGCGCTGGAGATCGTGAAGTGATTCACCGGGCCGCCCACCGCGGTCACGATGAACGTCCCGGTGACCGCCTTGCCCGCGGCCGCGGACAGCGCCAGCTTGTTCGGAGCCACCTGTAGCGTGCCGGGGGCCGGCGGAGGCGAGGAGGAGGCCGGCGGAGGCGAGGAGGAGACTGGCGGAGGCGAGGAGGAGGCTGGCGGCGACGGCGAGCGGGACGGTGACCTGGACGGCGGCGCCGAGGATTGTCCCGGCGCCGGCGACCGGGACGTGCCCGGCGACGCAGCACCGGTGGGACCGTCGGCTGGGGACGCCGGGCGCCCCGCGGTGGCCGACGCGGACGCGGGCCTGGCGTTCGGTGATGATTGTCCGCCCGCCGGGCCGGATGACGCGCTCGAGGTCCCGAAGCCGTCGCCGCCCAGCGCGAGGACCGAGGCGTGGGCCCGGTGCGGGCCCCCGGTGATGGCCACCGCGGCGGTCCCGGCCAGCACGACCACTGCGGCCACCGCCGCCACGCCAGCCGCCGCCCGGGGATGCCGCCGGACCTCGCGCCACCACCGTGGCCCGGCCGGGACGACCGGCGCCGGGAAACCCGTCCGGCCGAACGGCCCGGCGCGATGAGCCACGCTCGCCCGGTTAGCGCGCCCGACCGGCGTGTTATCGGCGCAGGCCGCCAGCACCTCCTCACGCAGCCCGGCGGGCCCGACGATGGCCGGCCCGACACCAGCCATGGCCAACTTCCCCGGGGCCAGCGCCAGCTTTCCCGGGGCCGGCCCCGGGGAGCCCGCCGCCCCGAGCCGGCGCAGGCATTCGTTCCGTGCCACCGCGTGCAGCCAGGAGCCGAGCTGTCCCGGGTCGCTGAGCCCCTGGAGCTTGGCCGTCGCGACGATAAAGGTCTCCGCTACCGCGCTGGCCGCTTCGGCTGGCGCATGCGGCTCGGGGAGCATGGACCGGCAGTATTCGTATAGCGGCGCGCCGTAACGGTCGTAGGCTCCGCCGAGCCCGTCCGGCTCACCTGCGACGATGGCCGCGACCAGCTCACGGTCCTGCATGCGCCTACCGTAGTTCGCGGCCGCTTTCCCCGAGCCGGAACGAATAACCGAATAGCGGAGAAAAGGACAAAAAACAGTTACGGGAGCGGATTCAGTTGTATACCGGATCCGGTCCGGGGCCGCGCGCGCGATCTTGGCTCTCGATGTCCTGATCGGGCTGGGCCGGGGGATGGAACGGGATCCAGACCTGCACGCTGGTGCCCTCGCCGGGCCCGGACCTGAGCATGGCGTGGCCGCCGTGCGCGACGGCGATCGCCTGCACGATGGACAGCCCGAGGCCGCTGCCGTGGCTGCTGCCGTCGCCGTTGCCGTTGCCGTCGTGGCCGCCCCGGTAGAAGCGGTCGAACGCGCGCGCCGCCGCCTCCTCGCTCATGCCCTCTCCGGCGTCGCTCACCTCGAGCAGGGCGCCCTGCCCGGCCCGGGCCAGCCGGACCGCGACCGGGGTCCCGGGCGCGGTGTGCTCGCGTACGTTGCCGAGCAGATTCGCGAGCACCTGCCGGATGCGGGGCTCGTCGGCCACCACGACCAGCTGCGGCGGCGCGGTCGCGCTGATCGGCCGGTCCGGCTCGACGGCCTTGGCGTCGGCGACCGCGTCCCTGACGAGCTCGCCCATATCGGTATCGGTCAGGTCCAGGGAGGAGTTGCGGTCCAGCCGGGCCAGCTCGAGCAGCTCGGCGACCAGGCTGGACATCCGCTCCGCTTCCTGCTCGATCCGGCGCATCGCATTCGGCAGCCGGTCCGGGCCCAGGGCGCCCTGCCGGTACAGTTCCGCGTACCCGCGGATGGTCGTCAGCGGCGTGCGGAGCTCGTGCGAGGCGTCCGCGGCGAACTGGCGGACCTTCTGCTCCGACGCCCACCGGGCGCTGAACGCCTGCTGGATCCGGTCCAGCATGGTGTTGATGGCCGCGGCCAGCCGTCCCGCCTCCGCGTGGTCGCCCGGATCGGGCATCCGGGCGGTCAGGTCGCCCCGGCTGGTGATCACGTCGGCCGTGCTGGCCATCCGGTCCAGCGGCGCCAGGCCGCGGCCGATCAGCCACCGGCCGCCCAGCCCCAGCAGCGCGAGCAGCACCGCCCCGGTGATCAGCTCGGCCAGGACCAGGCCGCGGACCTGGCTGCCGACCGCGCTGTTCGGGCGCCCGATCAGCAGGATGCCGCCGAGCGCCGAGGCGGGGATGACACCGTTACTGTGGGCCGTCTCCCCGGCGGTGACCCGCCGCCAGATCGCGGTCATGGCCGGCTCGCCCGCCTGCGAGACGCTGAACAGCGACCCCGCGGTGTACTGCGCGTTGAACGTCTTCAGCGCTTGCACCGGCCCGAGGCCGGTCACGCTGTTGAGCAGGCCCTGCAGCTCAGCCGACTCGGCCGACGGCGATGACACGACGGTCTGCGACCGGGTCGCGAGGTCGTAGTAGGTGACGGCGTAGCTCTCCTGCAGGCCGCTGAGGTCGCTCAGTTTGACCCGCGCGGCCAGGACCAGCTCGGATCTGAACTGGTCGTGCTCGCTGGTGCCGAGCACGACCGCCGTGACCACGCCCATGACGATCAGGAACAAGGCGGTGACGGTCATGAGCCCGGCCAGCAGCCGCGAGCGCAGCGACAGCCTGCTGCGCCCGGCCGGCGGCCGGGGGATCGTCATCTGCCCGCGCGCTCGGCTTCCGGCGGCACCCGCAGGCTGTACCCGACGCCCCGCTGCGTGTGGATCAGCGGCGGGCCCAGCGGGTCGAGCTTGCGGCGCAGGTAGCTCACGTAGGTCTCCACCACCTGCGACTGGCCGGCGAACTCCCAGCCCCATACGTTCTCCAGCAGCTGCTGCCTGGTGAGCATCCGCCCCTGGTTGCGCATCAGGTAAGCCAGCAGCCGGAATTCCGTCGGCGACAGTTCCACCTGGGTCCCGGAGCGGCGGACGATCCAGTGCTCTTCGTCCAGTTCCAGGTCCCCGACCTGCAGCAAGGCGGCCCCGTCGGGCTGGGGGATGCCCTCGGGGGAGCGCGTGGTCCGGCGCAGCACCGCCCTGACCCGGGCCACTAGCGCCTCGACCGAGAACGGTTTGGTGACGTAGTCGTCGCCGCCGAGGGTGAGCCCGCGGATGGTGTCAGAGGTGGTGTCCCGCGCGGTCAGGAAGATGACCGGGACGTCGTTGCCGTCCGCGCGCAGCAGGCGGCAGACCTCGAAGCCGTCCATGTCGGGCAGCATGACGTCGAGGATCATCAGGTCCGGCTCGTAGATCTCCGCCTGGTGCAGCGCGTCCTTGCCGCTGGCGCTGACCGCGACGGCGCAGCCGTGGAACTTCAGGGCCACCTCGACGAGCTCGCGGATGTTCGGCTCGTCGTCCACGACGAGCACCTTGGGAATGCGGTCACCGTCTGCCATGGCCCCTCACGTCTCATGGTCCAGCATAGAAAGCAGCATAGAAGTTGTGCCGCGTGCCGCGGCGCCCCGCCGCCCCCGGGCTGCGCCGCGGCACGGGCGGCCCGCTAGCTCACCGACGTACCTGGCGCGCCAGCGACCGAGCTGGAACCAGACGCGCTGGGACTGGGTGAGCCGGAACCAGCGGAGGCCGGCCTGATGACGATCAGCCGGGCGTCCTTGCTCCCGCTCACGACCGGGCCGCCGGCGAACACCGGCTGGCCGACGGCCAGCGCCTTGGTCGTGGTCTTGGCGCCATTCTGCCTGACCACCGTGTCGCCCACGATCAGCCACGTCCAGGTCGTGCCGTCCGCCGCCTTGACCACGACGTCGGCGCTGTTCACCGACTGGATCGTCCCGCGCGCGAAGGCGAGCGTGTGGAAGCCGGTCTTGTTGTGGTAGGTGAACTGGCCGTCCACGCCGCCGAGCGCGCGCAGCCGGGCCAGCGCCGCCCTGACCCGCGGCAGCGACGCGGCCGAGGGGGTGCTGCTGCTCGCCGTATTGATCGCGGAGTTCAGCGCCGTTCCCTCCGCCTGGCTCGACGCGGAAACCCCGGTACTCGGGGAGACGGCCGCGGCCGGGCTCGAGCCGCCGGAGACGGCCAGGGCGATCGCGCCGCCCGCGAGGAAGCCGGCCAGGGTCACGCCGGCTCCCCAGCGGAGCATCCGTCCCTTGCGGGGCGGCCCGGGGGAGTAGTGCGCATATGGATCGGATTGGCCGGCGGGCCCTGGACCGTCCGACGGCCCGGCCGGAGTGCCATACATTCTGTTCATGCTCGCCAGCCTGCGTCGCGGGTCTTGGACATCGCCCGGTCCATGCTGTAACCAGCCTGTGAGTGATCCGCGAGTTCGCTGTCGGCCAGCCCGGTGGCAGCGGGGAACGCTCATGGTTTTCCCGGTTTCGGTCATATTCCGGCCAACTGGACATCTATCCGCAAATGCCTATGCCGGTTCGCGAGTTGCGAATCATGTGCGACACTTAATCCTGTTGACTAGCGGCTTGAGGGGGTTAGTTAGTGACAGCTCAGGTCCCCCGGGCACCCGTCACCGCGGATACCAGCAGGCCTGCCCCGGCCCGGATCTACGACTATATGCTGCGCGGCCAGAACCACTTCCAGACCGACGTCCAGGCCGCGGAGCGCATCCTCAGCGTGGTGCCCGAGATCAGGGATTGCGCCTGGTCCAACCGCGGCTTCCACCAGCGTGCGGCGAAGTGGATCGCCGAGCGTGGCGTGCGGCAGTTCCTCGATATCGGTTCCGGCCTGCCCACCGTCGGCAATACTCACGAGGTCGTGCAGAAGGTGCTTCCCGGCGCCCGGGTGGTGTACGTCGACAACGACCCGATGGTGGCCGAGCAGGGCGGACGGCTGCTCGCCGCAGACCGCTCGACCCGCGTCATCTGCGCTGACCTGCGTGAGCCCGACTCGATCCTGGGCCACCCCGAGGTCCGCGAGCTCATCGACTTCGGCCAGCCCGTCGGCCTGCTGCTCACCGCGGTCCTGATGTTCGTGTCCGACAGCTCCGATCCGTGGGACAAGGTGGCGCGCTACGTGGGCGCCCTGGCCCCCGGGAGCTACGTCGCGCTCTCGCACCTCACCGACGATTACAAGCCGCCGGTGACGGCCGAACGGTTCCGGGCTGTCTTCGACAACGCCACCGAGCACCTGTACTTCCGGTCCCGGGCCGGCATAGAGCGGTTCTTCGACGGCCTGGAGATGGTGCCGCCTTACGACGGCGCCCGGCCTGACATCAGCTACACGGGGATCTGGGGTGCCGAGGATCCGGAGCTCGCCGACAGCGACGGCCAGCGCTGGCTGTACTGCGGCGTCGCCAGGAAGCCGTGACCGCCAAGCCCACGGTCTCCGAGCTGGGCATCGACCTCGACGCCCAGCGTCTGGCAGCGCTCCGGGGACGGCGCGGGCGCGATCGAGATCGCCGTGGCCAGGACCGGTGCCGGCGGCTCCGCGGATCAGTGGGTCCTGATGCGGGTCGCGGGCGACCCGGCGTACCGGGTGCTCGTGTTCGACCGGCATGAGTGGGAGTGCTTCCTGGACGGCGCCCGCAACGGCGAGTTCGACGACGCGACGTACCCTGAGCCGGGCGGATCCTAGGCCGGGCGGATCCTGAGACTAGGTCCAGGTAATACCTGGTTTGCGATTCGCAAATTGGGTAACGTTTAGATCATGACAGGGTTCCTGTCAAGAAGGGGGAGCCCACAATGAGCGATGAGGCGTACGGCGCCACCATCGCCAAGCGCCGGCTTGCCCGCCTGCTGACCGAGGCGCGGGTCAGGACCGGCTACACGGCCAACCACGCCTGCGACATCCTGAACTGGGGCCGCGGCAAGGTCGGCCGCTTCGAGGCCAACCAGTGGAAGCGCCCGGAGATGAGCGACATCCGGGACCTGATCCGGATCTACGGCATCGACGGGGAAGAGCGGGACGAGATCGAGGACCTGGCCATCCGGTCCCGGGCCCGGCCCTGGTGGCGGGAGTACCCCGAGATCTTCGACAGCGAGTTCCCCGGCTATGAGAACGACGCCACCACCATCCGCGTCTTCATGCCGCTGGTGCTGCCGGGCCTGCTGCAGACCCCGGCCTATACCGAGGCGCTGATGCGGGCCGGTCCGCGGCCGCCCGCCTACCGGCGCAAGGCAGTTGATTCGCGGCTGCGCAGGCAGGAGATCCTGGACCGCAAGGACGGCTCCGCGCCGATGGTCAGCGCGGTGATCACCGAGGCGTCCCTGCTGTACCGGTGGGGCCTGCGGGAAGACCGCCGGGAGCAGATCGAGCACCTGGTCGCGCTGAGTGCCCGCCGCAACATGCAGCTGCATATTCAGCGTTTCGAGGACGGCCCGCCCACCGGCATCGTCTCCATGGTGAACATCTTCGGTTTTCGCGACGACGAAGAAAACCTGGTCTTCGTCGAGACCGATTACTCGGTTGAGGAAGTGAGCAAGCCCGAGCCGGTGCAGGGCTACATCGAATCCTTCGAACGAGCCTGTGATGCCGCGCTCGAGCCTGCGGACACCACTGGCTACCTGGAACATCTGGCCAAGCGAATGGAGTAGGCAATGACTGACCTGTCTCAGGCCATCTGGCGGAAGGCCCGCCGCAGCGCGCATAACGGAGGCTGCGTGGAGATTGCGGCCAATCTTCCCGGGGTCGCCGCCATCAGGGATAGCAAGCGCCCGGAGGGCGGGGCGCACATTATCAGCCGGAGCTCATTCGCCGACTTCCTGGCGGATGTGAAGAAGGGGCGCTACGACACGGAGTAGTGCCACCTAGCCCGGCCACGGAACAGCCTCCGGCGGATGCCGCCCGCCGGGGGCTTTCCATTGTGCGGGGCCTGTCTCGTGGCCTGGGGAAGTTGCCGGTCTCGGCCGAGGTATGCGGCTTATGCCCGGAAAATCCGATATGTCAAGTATGGTGCGGCTGTATCGGACTGCGACGAAAATTATGATGTCATCGATATTGCGAAGCAGGTCCGGCGAGTCGTAACCTGTGTTTCACAGATTATGAGTCGGAAACCAAGTATCGTGGTTTCGAGGAATTTGCTGCCGACGGCACCCCTCCTGCCGGCGGGCTTATGACGGGAGATCGCCGGTGGCATCAGGTCTGCGACAGGACATTAGCAGTTGGCGGGGAGTCCACGTGAGCAGCTGCTACGCGTGGTCGCTTCCTGCCGACGCCACGTGCGCGACAGTCGCGCGGCAGGCGTTCCGGGACGCGGTCTCGGACGTCGGCCTCGAGCCTGACCTCTTCGAGGACTGCGTCCTCATGGCCAGCGAGCTCGCGGCCAACACCCTGCACGCGCAGGCGGTGGCCGGCGCCGGCGGAGGGGGGGATCGACTCGGGTCCGTGCTGACGGACGTGGAGGGCGAGCCGATCCAGTCCGCCGGCCCGGCCCCTCAGGCCCCGAAGAGCCAGAAGAACTCGAAGAACCACCGTCACCGGCCGTCCCGCGTTCCCCGGCTTCCCCAGGCCGTCGTGCCGCCCCGAGCGCCCCAGGCCGAGTTCTGGCTGTACCTGCGCGGCGTCGGCACCGCCCGCGAGCTGGTGTGCAAGGTCTTCGACTGCTACCGGGGCTGGCGGAACGGTCACCCTCCGTCGCCATCCGCGCTGCGCACCGACGCCGTGGGCGGCAGCGGGCTGCAGGTCGTCGATGAACTGGCCGGCGGCCGGTGGGGCTACCATCCCACCAGGGCCAGGCTGAGCCGCTGGGGCCTGCGCGGCAAGGCCGTATGGTTCGCGGTGCCCGCTCCGCTGGCCCATGCCCGGCTGGTGGACGTGACCGGCCTGCATGAGTACACGCTGTCCGCCGATGTCTCGGCGGCGCGGGCCAGCGAGCAGCTCAGTGCGCGCCAGGCGGCCCGGGAACTGCAGGCCATGCTGGACGAGCGCGGGTTCGCGAGCGGGCTGGTGCGTGACGACCAGCCGGATCGTGACCGGTCCATTCTGTCGGTCCGCCGCGGCCTGACCGTGTGGTGCCAGGCCGGGGCCGTGTCGCTGACTACTCCTTCTGGGGCCAGCCAGCGGTGGAGCTACGCCGATCTGGTCGAGGCGGCCGAGCAGACCGTGCGGCGGTCCGAGGAGCTGGACCTGGAGCAGGACCTGATCGCCGCGCACTGAACCCGCCGTCCGGTCATCCCATGGCCTGGGCGACCCGCTGGTAGACGCCCAGGGTCAGGTCCCAGAACCCGTCCACGTCGATGGACATGGCCACCCGGGCGTTACCGCCATCGGCCACTTGGGCCGCCAGGCCGGCCGCCGCGAAGTCGGTCACGGTCATCCCCGCCGTCAGCCGCCCGGCCGTCTCCACCTGGACCCACGCCGGCACCAGCCCGAACAGGCCGGGCTGCGCCACCCAGGCCACCGCGCATACGTCGTGCACGGGCGGCCCGGGCTGCTCCCGGGCCGGGCCGCCCGGGGCCGCCGAGCCCGCCGGGCCGGACGGGTCCGCCAGGGCGACCGATGCGTACCGGTCGAGGGCGGGCAGCAGCAACTCGGCCCCGAGCCGTCCCAGGCCGCGCATCCGCTCCCGCACCGCGGCGTTTGCCCCGGTCCGCATGGTCACGTCCAGGCCCAGCATGACGACCGTCCAGCCCGCCCTGAACACCGCCGCCGCGGCCTCCGGATCGGCCCACATGTTGTACTCGGCCGCCGGCGTGACGTTGCCGCGGCCCGCGGACCCGCCCATGATCACGAACTCCCGTACCCAGTCCGCCAGCCGCGGCTCGCGCTTGACGGCCAGCGCGATATTCGTCAGCGGCCCGGTCGCCACCAGCGTGATCTCCCCCCGGGCCGCGCCGACCGTGTCGATGATGTAGTCGATGGCGTGCCCGGGAGCCGCGACGGCGGCCGTCGGCGGCAGTACCGCCCCGCCCAGCCCCGACTCGCCGTGTACCTGGCGCGCGTCGAACGCCGGGCGCAGCAGCGGCCCGGCGCTGCCCGCCGTCACCGTGACCTCGCCCGCGCCGATGAACGCGCACACCGCCAGCGCGTTCGCCGTGGTCTTGGCCAGCCCCGCGTTGCCCGCCACGGTGGTGATGCCGAGCAGGTCGATGCCGGGGTGCCCGTGCGCGAACACGATCGCCAGTGCGTCGTCGATCCCGGGGTCGCAGTCGAGGATGATCGGTGTGCTCATATCTGCTTTCTTTATCTGTCGTGCCCGTGATGACGGTACCGAACGATCCGTGGTGCACGTCCTGCCGCCCCGTCATCGCCACAGTGTGTAGCCTTCATGCGAGGAGGTCCGTCATGCACAACCCGCCCATCACGGCCGTCGAGAGCGATGACCCGGAGATCGCCGAGCTCATCCAGGCCGAAGCCCGCAGGCAGTACGAGAAGGCCCGGCTGATCCCGTCGGAGAACTACGTCTCGGTGGCCGTGCTCGAGGCCTCGGGCACCGTGCTGACCAACAAGTACTCCGAGGGCTACCCCGGCCGCCGTTACTACGAGGGCCAGCAGTTCATCGACCCGATCGAGACGATCGCCCGGGACCGGGCCAAGGCGCTGTTCGGCGTGGACCACGCCAACGTGCAGCCGTACTCGGGCTCGCCCGCCAACCTCGCGGTCTACCTGGCCTTCGCCCAGCCGGGTGACACGATCATGGGCATGTCGCTGCCCATGGGCGGCCACCTGACCCACGGCTGGTCGGTCTCCGCGACCGGCAAGTGGTTCCACCCCGTCCAGTACGGGGTGCGGCACGACACCGGCCGGGTCGACCTGGACGAGGTCCGCGACCTGGCCCTCAAGGAGCGGCCCAAGATCATCTTCTGCGGCGGCACCGCGATCCCGCGGATCATCGACTTCCCGGCCTTCGCGTCCATCGCGGCCAAGGCCGGCGCCCTGCTCGTCGCCGACGTCGCGCACATCGCCGGGCTGATCGCCGGCGGCGCGCACCCCTCGCCCGTCGGGTACGCCCAGGTCATCACCACCACCACGCACAAGACACTCCGCGGCCCGCGTGGCGCCATGATCCTCTCCGACGCCGAGCACGCCTCCGCCGTGGACCGGGCCGTGTTCCCCGGCCTGCAGGGCGGCCCGCACAACCACACCACGGCCGCGATCGCGGTCGCGCTGCGGGAGGCGGCCCGGCCGGAGTTCCGTGACTACGCCCACCAGGTGGTCAAGAACGCGGCGGCGCTGGCCGACGCGCTGCTGGCCCGGGGCTACGACCTGGTCTCCGGCGGCACCGACAACCACCTGATCCTGATCGACCTCACGGCCAAGGACATCGGCGGCAAGCCGGCCGCCAAGGCGCTGGACCGGGCCGGCATCGAGACCAACTACAACACGGTGCCGTTCGACCAGCGCAAGCCGTTCGACCCGTCCGGCCTGCGGATCGGGACGCCCGCCATCACCACCCGCGGCCTGCGCGAGGAGCACATGGCCTCGATCGCGGCCTGGATGGACGAGGCGATCATCGCCGCGACCAAGGACGACGAGGAGGTCCTCGACCGTATCGCCGCTGAGGTCCGCGACCTGCTGGCCGGCTTCCCCGCTCCCGGCTGGCTGCCTTAGCCGATGCGCCCGGCGGCCCGGCGGTACGCGATCTTGGCCGCGATCGCGGCGGCGGTCGTCATCCTCGGGCTCGCGGTGGCCGCGCAAATGCGGGGAGCGGCTGGCCTGGCCTCGCCCGCGCCGGGCGCCGCGGCCTACATCGCCGCGGCGCGCCAGCGCGTCGGTGAGCCGGCACCCGCCGTGGGCCTCGGCTGGCCCGCCTGCGAGCTGCAGCTGGAGCAGTCTAAGCCGCCCGGCCTGCCCCGCGTGGCCATCCTCGGCGCCTCGTTCACCGCGGGCGTCGGCTCGAGCCCGGGCGGGTCGTGGGCGGTCCTGCTGGCCCGCCACCTGCACTGGGACGCGGTGGTATACGGCGTGCCCGGGGCGGGTTACGTGCGTCCCGGCGCCGGCCATGGCGGGCCGGTCGCGGCCGAAATCGCCCGGGTCGGCCTGCGCGCGCTGGCCCCGTCGCTGATCATCGTGCAGGTCGGTCACGACGATATCGGGATCCCGCCCGCCCTTGAGCGGCAACGGGTGACCCAGGCTATGGCCGCGATCCGGGCCCAGGCACCGCGGGCGCGCGTCGCGCTGCTCACCGTCTTCCCCGGGCGGTCGCCGCTGGGGGCCGCATACCGCACGGACCAGGCGATCGTCGACGCGGCCCGGGCCGCGGATCACGCCGTGATCATCATCGACCCGCTGACCGGCCACTGGACCTTCCCGCACATGCGCGACGGCCTGCACCCGACGCCGGCGGGCAGCGCCTGGATCGCAGGCCAGGTCGCGGCGATCCTGCGTGACCACGGGGTGCGTCCTGCGCCTGCGGCCGCCGGGCCGGGCCCGATCATCTGCGATCACTCCTAGCGCCCCGACCGCCAGCGGGTCATTATCGCGCAGGCTGTTTGCTTAGCGCGCGAATTTAGCTTCGATCCATCCAGAGCCCGGCTACCAGAAGGCCGGGGAATGTGACGAACCAGCTTATGGGCGACCTGTCCTTCGGTCTGGTCCCGGTCCACCGGTCGGCCGGATGCTCTGTTCGCGGGGCTTGCGCAATCGGGCTGCTAGGCGTAAGTAAAACCTGAGGCGAAAAGCTGCGCTTCTGCCTTTGCCGTACCGGCGTAAAGCGCAGCGGCCGTGCCGCCGGGAAACTCGGATTTCTGGGCCATAGCGCCAGGGGGGATAGTGGCCAGACGTATTGTGCTCCTGATCTCGTGCGCATTCCTGCTGGCGGCGTGTGGCAGCAGCGCTAGGTCCACGTCGGCGCCAGCCGCCGCCATCGCCTCCTCCGCATCGTCCGCTGGACCGGTGGTGGTGTCCAATCCGCCGTCGTCGGCTCAGGCCACGTCCGCTGCTGTCCCGGGATGCGGGCAGTACTGCCAGCAAGCCGGCGGGTCGGCCGGCACCACGACCATCGGGTACCCGTGCCCTTCGAACGGCTGCCTGAAGTGCCCGGCTCAGAATTGCATCACGGTGGCCGGTAATTCAGGCACGGTGACTAATGGCGTAGCCACGGTGCCACTGACCTGTAATCTGGCCACCGAGTGCGTGGGCGCCGTTCTCCTGTGCCGGGGTACGGATGGTTGCCACACCGGCGGGTCGGCCCTCGGTGGCCGCATCGCCGGGTCCGATTTTACGCTGGCTGCGGGTGCCACCAGCAATGTACCGATCGGGCTCACCGCATTCGGCGAACAGACGGTGACGGCGAACTCGAGCGGCTACGGCGTCACGGTCATGATCGACATGCTCGACTACGGCTACGTGTATCCCGTCACCGACACGCCGCCCAGCTTCACCGTGACCACGAGCGACCCACCTGCCTACCCGTCTGGCGCCACGGCGTCCTGCGGCGGGACGCTGTTCGTCGGGCCCGGCACCAGCTGCCCGTTCGCGCAGAACGTGCAGCAGGCATACACCAGTTCGTTGGGGTACGGGAACGGCACGGTGACCGCGTCGAGCCCCGTTACCGGCCAGACCTACCAGATGCAGTGCACCGAAGGATGGCCGGTCAGCTGCAGTGGCGGGACGAATGCGCTCGTTGAGTTCTACGCCGACACCTGAGGCCGCGCGCAAGTGGCTGCTGCTCGGGGTGACGGCGGTCGCGCTGCTGACCGGCGTGCTGGTCTATGCGCTGGGCGCGCTGCAGCCCCTGCAGGACGGGGCGATTGACGAGGGCTTCACGCTGGCCGGCACCCATCAGCCGCCGGCCGGGATCGTCATCGTGGCGGTGGATAATGCGACCTTGCAGCGCATCAACGAGCAGCTGCCCATCCCGCGCTCCTACTACGCGCGCCTGCTCGACGTACTGCACCGGGCCCGGCCGAAGCTGATCGGCCTGGACCTCCAGTTCATCGGCACCAGCGTCCCGAAGCAGGACCAGGCGCTGCTCAGTGCCTTCGCCCGCGACGGGCCGGTGCTGGCGTCGGTCACCGATTCCGGCACCGGGATCCCTACCATCGACGGCGTCAGCGATCCCCGCGGCGTAGTGCCGGCCACCGACGCGGTCGGCACCGACAGCGACGGGGTCCTTCGCAAGATGATGTACGTCCAGCTCCGGCTGCAGACGTTTGCGATCCGGGCCGCCGAGATGGTGGAGAACAGGCCCGTTCCCGCGTCGCAGCTGCCGGGCAACCAGGCGTGGATCGACTTCGCCGGGCCGCCCGGCACCTACCCCACCTACTCGATGGCCGACGTGCTCGACGGCGCGGTGCCCTCGTCCGTCTTCGCCGGCAAGATCGTCCTGGTCGGCATCACCGCGCCGATCGCCAAGGACGTGTTCACCACCGCTGCCTCCCCGGACCCGATGGCTGGCGTGGAGGTCCAGGCGAACGCGATCGAGACGGCGCTGCGCGGCTTCCCGCTCCGGTCGGCCGGCGCGTGGCTGACCGCGTTGCTGATCGCCGCGCTCGCGGTGGCCCCCGTGGCGCTGAGCCTGCGCGCCAGCTCACTGATCGTGGTGCTGTCCGCACCGGTCCTCGCCGCCGCGTTCCTCGGCCTGGCGGTGCTCGCCTTCGATCACGGGCTCATCCTGGCGGTGCCCGCGCCGATCGTCGCCCTGGTCGTCGCGACCGGCGGGGCGGTCGCCGTGGAAAGCCTCATCGAGCGGCAACAGCGGCGGTCACTGGACGAGCTGCTCAGGCCGTTCCTGCGGCCGGGGAAGAACGCCTTCTTTCTGTCCTACCGGCGGGACCAGAGCAGCTTCGTCGCGCGGCAGCTGCGCGCCGCGCTGACGGCCCGCTTCGGCGAGCAGAGCGTGTTCATGGACGAATCGGCCATTAGCCCAGGCCAGACCTGGCCGCGGGAGATACCCGAGGCTATCTTGGGCTGCCAGGCCATGCTGGTCATCGTCGGCAAGTACTGGCTCGCGGCTCCGGGTGCCGTCCCGGGCTCGCGCCGGCTGGACGATCCCGGCGACTGGGTCCGGCGCGAAGTGGAGGAAGGCCTGGCCCGGACGGAAGCGGCGGTCATCCCCGTCCTCGTCGACGGGGCGGCCATGCCTCAGCGCGGGGATCTGCCGCCGAGCCTTCAGCCCCTGTGTGACCGTCAGGCCTTCTCACTGCCCGGTGACAATCTCGACCGTGAGGTCGGCACGCTGATCGACGGAATACGGCGCGGTCAGCTCGCTCCGCTGAGGCTGGCGGGAGCCGGTCATATCCAGGCCGATGGCCAGGAACCGCGGCTGGTCCGGTGGCGCCGCCGGGAGAAGGCAGGCGGGGTCGGCGATCGCTCCTAGCGCCGCAGGCTAGCTACGCACGTCATCCGCGTTCACGAAACGGCCGAGACAGCTGACATTTGTCATGTGCGGTTGATTAGACCCCGCACTACGGGGCGCACGGCGGATACGAAAGGCTATGGGTTAGACGGAGGATGCGTTAAACGGGGATGACTTAAGGACGGGCATGACTCACCGGACGGGGATGCAGGGCAATCAGGCGGCCGGCGGAGCGGACGGCGAGCCAGCACGGCCGGACCGCGGCGTGTTCGCCGCGCTGGGCCGCATGGTGACACGCCATCCGTGGCGGGTGATCGCGGGGTGGCTCATCGTCGCGGTGGCGGTCATCGCGACGGCGCCCGCGCTGCCGACTACCACCAACGAGGCCAGCTTCCTGCCGAGCAGTTACGAGTCGATCAAGGCGCAGAACCTGCAGGACCAGGCGTTCCCGGAGGCCGGGAAGGTCGACGCTGCGGCCGCGATCATCGTGTTCGCCCGCTCTGACGGCGGGCGCCTGACTCCCGCCGACCAGGCGAAGGTCGCCTCGGTCGCGAGCACGCTGAACGACAAGCACATCCCGAACATCCTGAGTGTCACGGCGGGACCGGTGTCGCCGAACGGGCTCGTCCAGACCGCGTCCGTGGCCATGTCCAACGACCTCGTGAACGGCTCGGGGACGCAGGCCGCCGACGCGATCAAGGTATTGCGCGCGGATATCAAGCCGCTGATGAACGGCGCGGGCTTGTACCAGGGCGTGACGGGCGCGGCGGCTTCGCAGCTCGACAGCCAGCAGTCAGGTAACAAGGCGGAACAGATCGTCCTGTTCGCCACGCTGGTGCTGATCCTTGTCCTGCTGCTGGTCATCTTCCGCAGCCCGATCATCGCGTTCATGCCGATCATCACGATCGCGATCGTCTCCGAGGTCGCGCAGGGGCTGATCGCCGACGTGAACAGCGCGCTGCACCTCAACGCGGACAGCCAGACCACCGTCATCCTCATCGTCGTGCTGTTCGGCATCGGCACGGACTACATCCTGTTCCTGATGTTCCGCTACCGGGAGAGACTGCGTGCCGGGGACACTCCCCGGCAGGCGATGGCGACCGCGGTCGAACGGGTCGGCGAGGTGATCGCCTCTGCCGCCAGCGTGGTGATCGTCGCGTTCCTCGCCCTGCTGCTGTCCTCGCTGAGCATCTTCCGGTCGCTCGGCCCGACGCTGGCGATCGCCGTCGCGGTCACCCTCATCGCCGCGCTCACTTTGATCCCCGCCGTGGTCACGCTGCTAGGGACCCGGGTGTTCTGGCCGTCGAAGGCGTGGCAGCGCGAGCCGACGGGCGCCAGGTTCGCCGCGATCGGCCGCTCGCTCGGGGCTCACCCTGCCCTGTATGCCAGCGTGTCCGGCCTGGTGCTGGTGGCGCTGGCTCTCGGCGCCCTCGACTTCAAGCCGACGTTCGACCTGTCGTCGGCCGGCATCCCCAGCACGGCCGAGTCGCAGGTCGCGCTGACCGTGCTGGAGCGCGGCCTGCCGCCCGGCGCGACCGAGCCGACGCAGGTCTACCTCCACGCCACATCGGGCACGCTGACCGCCACCCAGATCGCCGACTACGGGACGAAGCTGAAGACCATGGACGGCGTGGGCGCCGTGGCTCCGGCGACCGTGAGCGCGGACAAGGCGACGGCGGAGTACACGGTGACGCTGTCGCTCGACCCGGAATCGACGACCGCGGTGAACACGCTGAAGAACGGGCTGCGGCCGCAGGCCCACGCGGCGGCGCCCCCGGGGACGTACGCGCTGGTCGGCGGGACGACGGCGGTGTTCGCCGACATCCAGGCGGCGATGAACCACGACTACGCGGTCGTGTTCCCCGTCGCCGCCGTGATCATCCTGCTGATCCTCATGCTGCTGCTCCGCAGCCTGGTGGCGCCGTGGTACCTGATGGTGTCGGTGGGGCTCGGCTTCGGCGCCACGCTGGGAGCCACGGTGCTGGTCTTCCAGGTGCTCGGCGGGCAGCCAGGACTTGTCTTCCTGCTGCCGGTATACATGTACCTGTTCGTGGTGGCCCTCGGCACCGACTACAACATCCTGATGATCGCGCGACTGCGCGAGCAGGCGCAGCACGGGATGCCGCCGCACCAGGCCGCCGCCGACGCCGTCCGGCACGCCGGCCCGGCGATCGCGTCGGCCGGGCTGATCCTCGCGGGCACGTTCGGGTCGCTGGTCCTGGCCGGAAACTCGATCCTGCAGCAGGTCGGGTTCGCCGTGGCGTGCGGCATCGCCCTAGCGGCGTTCGTCATGGCGATGTTCTTCTCGCCCAGCCTCACCGCTCTCGTGGGTAACCTCGCCTGGTGGCCTGGCCATCAGGGCGACCAGCGCAGCTGACTGCTGGTGACCGCGGTAACCGCCTTCCCATGACCGCGGCCGGCCCGGCTGGGCGGTTACCGCGCCGGTCGGGCCAGCGCCACGTCCGGGAGCGCCACGTCCGGGGCCCCGGCGGCCCCGGCGGCCCCGGGGCAAGGCAGGCGCAGCCGGATCAGCGTGCCGCCGTCGGCCGGGACTTCGGCCCTGACCGTTCCGCCGTGGCCCTCGGCCACCTGGCGGACGATGGCCAGCCCGAGGCCCGATCCGGGCACGCCGCGGGCCGACGCCGCCCGGTAGAAACGGTCAAAGACATACGGCAGGTCGCCGGGCGGGATCCCCGTTCCGTGGTCGCGCACGGTGAGCTCGCCGGCCTGCAGCCGGACCTCGATCGGGCGGCCCGGCGGGCTGAACTTGGCCGCGTTATCCAGCACGTTGCGGACGGCGGTCTTCAGCCGCTCGGGATCCGCCGAGACCGCGCACTGCTCCAGGTGGACGGCGAAGACGGCCCGCGGCCAGTCCCGCCGGGCGCCGTTCAGCGCCGCCGCGGCCACCTCGGCAAAGTCCACCGGCGCGAGGTTCGCCCCGCCCGGCGCGCTGTCCCGTGCTTCCCGCGCGCCCATACCCGTCCCGCCCGTAGCCGTCCCGGCTGTGTCCGTCCCGGCCATGTCCGTCCGGCCCGTGCCCGTCCCGGCCGTGTCCCCCCCGGACGGGGTGTCGCCCCGGGCGAGTTCCGTGACCCCCGCGACGAGCTGGCTGAGCTCGGCGACCTGTGCCACCACCCGGTCAAGGACCTCCCGGCGCTCCGCCTCCGGCATCCCCGGCTCGGCGGCCAGCAGCTCGGCGTTGATGCTCAGGCTGGTCAGCGGGGTGCGCAACTCGTGGCTTGCGTCGCTGACCAGCTGACGTTGGGCAGCCAGCGACCGCTGCAACGCGCCCAGCATGGTGTTGAACGACGCCGCGAGCCGCCCGAGCTCGTCGGCCCGGTCCACCTCGACCCGCTGGTCGGGATCCCCGGTCGCGGTGACCTGCTCAGCCACCGCGGCCAGGTGACCCACCGGCGCAAGACCGGCGCGGGCCACCGCCCAGCCGGCCAGCGCGGCCAGGCCGATTCCCGCCGCGCTGAGCAGGGCCAGGGTCGCCCCGATGCTGCCTACCTCCGTGTCCACCACGTTGAGCGGCACGGCCAGCTGCACGGCCAGGCCTGGCGCGAGCGGCGTGGTGAGGACCATGGCGTGTACCCCGTCCATGGTGGCCTCGGTGTAGTACGCGCTGCGCTGGCCGCTGGCCACCTGCGACGCGGCCGTGGTCTTCGGCAGCATCCCGGTGTCGCCGGCGGGCGTCCAGACCGCGCCCGCAGCGGTCACCACCTGTGCGTACGCGGCCGATGCGCCGAACCGGCCGGAGTCCCGCGGGACCCATCCGGCGGGTAGGTGCCCGTGGTAGTGCCGCGCTAGCTGCTCCACCGCGGCGGCCTGCTGCCGCAGTTCGTGTTTTACCTGGCCGGTCAGGTCGGCGCGGACCACCAGGAAGGCCACCGCCGTGACGGCCAGCGCGACCGCGGCGACTGCGCCTGCCACGGCCAGGGTGAAGCGGCTGCGCAACGTCATGCGGCCGTCCGCAGGACGTAGCCGACGCCGCGCACGTTGTGCACCAGCCGGGGGAGCTGGCCCTCCTCGAGCTTGCGCCGCAGGAAGCCGACGAAGACCTGAAGGGTGTTGGACGCGGGAGCCTCACCGGGTTCCCACACCTCATCCAGGATCAGGTCGTAGCCGAGCACCTGCTCGGCGTTGCGCAGCAGCAGCTCGAGCAGATCGAACTCGGTCCTGGTCAGCGGGATGACCCGCTTGTCCCGGGTCACGGACCTGGTGGTCAGGTCCAGGGTCAGGTCGGCGTAGCCGAGGACCTCGTGCGCGACCTGGCTGCGCCGCAGCAGGGCCCTGATCCGGGCCTGCAGCTCGCGCAGCGCGAACGGCTTGACCAGGTAGTCGTCCGCGCCCGCCTCCAGCCCGGTCACCCGGTCCTCGATGGCGTCCCGGGCGGTGAGCACCAGGACGGGGGTGGCAACTCCCCGCTGCCGGAGACGGCGGCACGCGTCGAACCCGTCCAGCATGGGCATCAGGACGTCCAGCACGATCAGGTCGACCGGCGAGCGGGCCAGGCAGTCCAGCGCGTCCGCGCCGTGCACGGCCGTGGTCACGGTGTATCCGGCGTAACGCAGCGCCCGTTCCAGCGAGACGCGCACGTCAGGGTCGTCATCCACCACGAGCAGCCGTCCGCCGGACGCTGGCGGGTGCGCGACCGGCACTTGATGGGATCTCACCCAGTCATAAAAGCTCGCCAAACTCAAGGTGTCCTGCAGGCTTCCTGAGGGCAGCCGTTTTTTCAGTGATCTTTCACAAACCGGCCGCAGGCTGCGTGTCATGGTCCTCGACACCCCGCCTCACCTCGGCGTACTTCCCCCGGCCGCCCCAACCGGCCCGCTTGGCGAGCAGGCCGCGAACCTGCGTGGCGAGCAGGCCATAGGCCCGGCCGGCCAGCAGCCCGCCGACCTGGTGCTCTGGCTCGTCCGGCATGGCGAGAGCACCTGGAACGCCCTGGGGCTGGCTCAGGGGCACTGCGACCAGCCGCGGCTGACCAGCCGCGGTATCCGCCAGGCGCACGACGCTGCCGGCCAGTTGCGGGGCCGCCCGATCGGCGCGGTATACGCCAGCGACCTGCAGCGTGCCGTGGCCACCGCGGCCCCGCTCGCCGCGGCCCTGGGGCTGGATTTCACCCATGACCCCCGGCTGCGCGAGCGGTGTCTCGGCGTCCTGGAGGGCACCAGATCGGTCACTGTGCCGACCGCCCTCAGCGGCGTGGCCGGCAGCCATGTGATCGACCCAGATGCCCGGCCACCGGACGGTGAGTCGCTCCGCGACCTGTACTGGCGCGTCGCCGGCTTCGCCGACGACCTGCTCGCCGCCCGCCAGGCGCCCAGTATCAGCCAGCCAGACCCCGGCGCCATTCTCCCGGCACCGGGCGCCATCCTCCTAGCGCCCGGTGCCGGGCCCAGTGAGATCGCGGTCGTCGCGCACGGCGGCACGCTCCGGGTCCTGACCGCCTACCTGCGCGGGGTCCCGGTGGAGCGGATGACCTGGGAGCCGATCGGCAACGGATGCATCCTGCGGCTCCAGCCGCACCAGCCTGCCTGCTCACGAAGGGAGCAACGATGAATCACACCACCTTGCAACTGCCCGCCCGGGCGGTAAAGCCGCGCCAGACGGGGCTCACCATGATGATCGACAGCGGCCTTCCGCTGTGGAATTTCGTCGATATCGTGTCATCGGGTGCCGAATATATTGACTTCGTCAAATTCGGCTGGGGCACCGCCGTGGTAACCGGCAACATCGACGCGAAGATAGATGTCCTCCGGCAGCACGACATCGGGTTCTACTTCGGCGGCACGCTCTTCGAGAAATTCGTCCTGCAAGACCGGCTCGACGATTTCCGGAAATTCTGCGCCGGGCACCGGTGCCAGCACGTCGAGGTGTCGAACGGGACGATCTCGCTGACCAACACGGAGAAGGCGAGCTACATACGGAAGCTCACCGACGATTTCACCGTCATCTCCGAAGTCGGGTTCAAGGACCCGACCCGCTCCGCTGAGCTGACGGCGGGCGAGTGGATCGACTGCATCGGCGAGGACCTCGCCGCCGGCGCCTCGCTGGTCACCCTGGAGGCCAGGGAGAGCGGGCGGTCCGGCATCTGCCGCCCCGACGGCACGCTGCGGTCCGGGCTGATCGAGGACGTGCTCGCGGCCGGCATCGGCCAGGAGCACCTGCTGTTCGAGGCCCCGACCACCGCCCTGCAAGCCCACTTCATCACCAGGCTGGGCCCGGACGCGAACCTCGGCAACATCCCGGCCTCCGGCGTCCTCGCCCTGGAGACCCTCCGCCTCGGGCTGCGGGCCGACACGCTGACCGCCTTCGAATAAAGACGAGAGAAAACCATGCGAACGACCAACGACGTTTTCCACCTGGCCATACCCGTACATGACCTGGATGCGGCCGCGCATTTCTACAACGAGCTCCTCGGCTGCAAACTGGCCCGGCGCTACCCGGACCGGATAACCCTCGATTTCTTCGGTGACCAGCTGGTCTGCCACCTCACCGAAGGGCCGCCCCCGGAAAAGCCGGAAAGCCTGTACCCGCGCCACTTCGGCGTCACGTTCCGCGATGCAGCCGATTTCGAGGCCCTGCACGAGCTGGCGGTCATCCGCAAGATCCCGTTCTTCGCCGAGGTCTCGGCGCGGTTCGGTGCCATGGCTGAGGAGCACCGTACGTTCGTCCTGCTCGACCCGTCGGGCAACCTGCTGGAGTTCAAGCACTACCGTGATCCGCGGATGATGCACTGATGGCGCGCCGCCGGCTCGACCAGGTCGACGCCATGCGCCCGATCAAGCAGGCGGGCGTCATCAGCACCCATTCGATCTTGTTTTTCGCGCCCGCCGCCGCCACGGTGGGTTCGAATGCCGCGCTGCTGCTGTTTCATGTCTCGCGGGAAGGCTTCTTCTTCATCTCCGCGTGCATGCTGACCTACGCCTACATCGGCCTGAGCCTCCGGGACGGGACCGGGCTGCGCCGGTTCTACTGGCGCCGAACGGTCTCGGTGCTGATCCCGTACCTGTGCTGGACGGTCATCTACTTCCTGTACCTACTGCCCACCGCGCACTACCGGAGTGTGCCCTCGGCGCTGGCTCATCTGGAGGGGATGGCCGAGATCGGGTACGACCAGCTGTACTTCCTGCTCGTGATCATGCAGTTCTACCTGGTCTTCCCGCTCGTGCTGATGCTTCTGCGGCGCACCAGGGGACATCACGGCCTCGTCATCGCCATGGCCGCGGCGGCGCAGGTCGCCATCACGATCGGCGGCCACTGGGATCTGCTGCCCACGCTCATGGAGCGGTACGAACAGCAGGATGGGCTCAGCTACCTGCTCTATCTGATCGGCGGCAGCGTCGTCGCCTTTCACCTGGATGAAGTGCATGACTGGGTGTGCGGGCACGTCCGGTTGATCGTCGCCCTGACGGCGGCCGCGGCCCTGGCCGCAGAGGGCATCTACTTCCTGGCCCTGCACGGGGTGACCACCGTCCTGGGATCGGGCAGCGACTTCTTGCAGCCGAGCGTCATCCCGTTCAACATCGGCGCGATCGCCTGCGGATACCTGGCCGGGGTGGCGCTGGCGCGGCCTTCGCGATCCCGGCGGGCCAAGGCCGCCGTGCGCGTGGGCGTCGATGACGCGTTCGGCATCTACCTGTCGCAGATGGTGTTCATCACCGCCCTGATCTGGCTCGGCTGGGGCAGGCTCAGCTCTGTGGTGCCCTGGCCGCTGCTCTGCGCGGCGTCCGTGGCCATCATCTTCGGCTGCTGCATCGCCCTGACGGCTCTGCTGGCCCGGACCCCGCTGGCGGTCCCGCTGACCGGCCGCCAGCGGGTGCCCTGGCCCAGCCTGCGGTCCCGGCGGCGGCAGGGCCCCGCCGCGCAGTCGCCAGCGACTGACCCGGAGCCAATCACGACTGACCCGGAGCCCGTCACGACTGCTTCGCAGCTGGCTACGACCGCCTCGTCGGCGATCGCGACCGGACCGCAGCTGGCCACGGCCGACCTACGGCCCGAAACCGACCTGTCCCGGCCTGAGGCCGCCGTGCTGGCGGTCGTGGCCTATCACAAGAACGGAGCGTGACGTTGATCAGGCAATGGATCGATTCGGCGGCGGCTCACTGGGGCGGCGCCGCCTACCTCCAGGATGCCGGGGGAGCGGGTCAGCTGACCTTCGTCGACCTGCAGCACGCCACCCGCGCCTGGGAACGGTGCCTGGACCGCGCCGACCTGCCGCCCGGGGCCCGCGTGGCCGTCCGGCTGGCGGACCCGGTCGAATATGCCTGCGCCCTGGTCGCCATCATCGGCGCGGGCCGGGTGGTGGTCCCGCTCGACCCGGCCGCGCCCGCCGCCGCACTGGCCACAGTGCTGGACGTGGCCCGGCCGGAAGCCATCGTGGCCGACGGCGGCTCCGGTCTTCCCGCGGGTCTTCCGGTGCTCCCGCCGCCGGGACCGGACGAGGAAGACCGCCCGGCTGGCACCGGCCCGACCCCGCCGACGGGCGGGATTTTCCTGTGCACCAGTGGCACTAGCGGCACGCCCAAGGGAGTCGTGCTGCGTGACAGCCAGCTGTCCCACGTGGCCGCGTGCGTGGCTATCCAACACCGGCTGACCCCGGCCGACCGCGGCTACTGCTGCCTCCCGCTGTTCCACGTCAACGCCGAGGTGGTGGGGCTGCTGGCCACCCTGGCCGCGCGGGCCTGCCTGGTGCTGGACCGCAAGTTCAGCCGCCGCGGATTCTGGGCCATGATCGAGGAGCAGGAGATCACCTGGATCAACGCCGTTCCCGCGATCATCACCATCTTGGCCATGGAGCCGGCCGCAGGCCCGGCGGCCCACTGCGTCCGCTTCGTCCGCTCCGCCTCGGCCCCGCTGGCACCGTCGGCGCTACGCCGCTTCGAGCAGGCCTTCGGCATCCCCGTCATCGAGACCTACGGGATGACCGAAGCGGCCAGCATGATCACCGCCAACCCGCTAACCGGCCCGCGCAAGCCCGGCTCGGCTGGCCTGCCCGCGGGCGCAGAGGTCCGGATCGTTCAGCGGGCCGCCGGCCGGCCGGGGGAGCGGTATGCGCGGTGCCCGGCCTTCACCGTCGGCCGGGTACAGATCAAGGGGCCCGGCGTTATCACCGAGTACGCGGCGGGCGGCGCAGCCGACGCCATCGGCCCGGACGGCTGGCTGGACACCGGCGACCTAGGTCACCTCGACGCCGACGGCTATTTGTTCCTGGCTGGGCGGGCCGACGACGTAATCAACCGGGGCGGCGAGAAAATCTACCCGCGGGAGATCGAGGATCTTCTGCTCGCCCAGCCGGGCGTGCGGTCCGTCGCCGTGGTCGGCGCCCGCGACGAGGTGCTCGGCGAGCGCCCCGTCGCCTACGTGGTCCCGGCTGGCCCCACTCGCCCGTACCTGCTGGATGACGCCGAGCAGGAGGATGCCCGGCTGCCGGGTTCCCAGTTGGAAGATGCCGAGCTAGAGGAGGCGCTGCGCGCGGCGTGCGAGGCCGCGCTGCCCCGGCCCAAGCGGCCAGCCGCCTTCCGCCTCGTCGCGGAACTGCCGCTGGGCGCTACCGGCAAGGTGGCCCGCAAACGTCTCCGCGAGCTGGCCGCGGCCTACCGTTCGCCCGAGCCCGGCGCCGCCGCTTAACTATTGGCAGTAGGGAAATTATTCAAAAATAGGTTCGTTAATAGGCTGTCTTCAGCAGCAACATGACAAAAGCATGATGCCGGGGTGATTCCAGGACCTCTTTCCTTCCGAACGAACTTGGGTGCTCTCCCGGTCCATCGGGTCAGAAACCCTTATGCAGTAGGAGTTCGTGCATTTCAGGTCGGTTGACTCGAACAGAGGGAGGCCTCGAACATTCCCTGTTTACTGGGGGTTTTTTGGGGCCTGTCGGCAGCCGAACCGGTGCGTAACCCTTGCAAGAACCGGGGGTGGCCCTTGACGGACCTGGACAAGCCGGACTGGATTAAGCGCTTCTTACTGGCGCGGGTGTGAATCAGTCCCATGACCTTCTCCTTTAATCTCGGCAAGACCGAGCCGTATGCCTATGCCCCGGCCATCGTCATCTGGGCGGGGCATGGTCACGCACCTGGCTTAGCTCGTGCCGGTAAGGACAACCAGTTCCCAGCTGGCGTCTTCCGTGTTGACCTGGAGGTAGACCGTGCTCCCGGCCTCCGAGTCCGAGTAGACCGGCACAGCGGTGGGCTGGCCGCTGCCGATTGCAAGGTCGTTCACCAGCGAGTTGTCAATGGTGCCGTCGGTGCCGAACTCCGTGACCTGGAAGTTCTCGGTCTGGCCCGCGAACAAGCTGCCGTTGGTGTACGCGTAGCTCAGGTGCCAGTTCCCGTCAGCTGGGACGGTGAACGAGCCGGTGTTGCCCGAGCTGGTGCCGTAGAACTTGGCGATGACGGTATCCGCAGGTGGCGCGGCAGGCGCAGCCGCGCGGCAGGCGCAGCCGCTGCGGGCGCGGTCGCGGTAACTGTCTGGGTGACGGTTGGCACCGGGGCGGGCGCGGTCGCGGTAACTGTCTGGGTGACGGTTGGCACCGGAGTGGGTGTAGCTGCTGGGGCCGAGGTCGCCGGAGTCCGCTGGTCGCGCTGGCAGCTTGCCGCCGGCTTATTGCCACTGGTCGCCACGTTGATGATGACGATGAGCAGGATGAGGGCAGCGAACGCGCCGCCGATGATCAGCAGGATCTTGCGGGTCCGGTGCGACTTGCGCGGCGGCCGGACTTCGGGCGGCGGCTGTGATGGTGACTGCTGGTATTCCGGTGGGTTGATGGTGCTCATGGGGCTTCCCCAGGCGATAGCCGATCAGACGGGGGGCCGCCCGCATAGCGGTAATTTCCTGCGCCTGACCCCAACCTATACCGGAAACCCAAAACTAGCAATAATTTTCTAGAAATTGTCATCCATAGAATTCGGCGAGCAGGCGAAGCCACCGCCGGGCTGGAACGAAGAGCGCCTCTAGGACTACTTCTGCGCGGCCGACCGGTTTCTCGCCAGCGACATAAGGCCGTCACGTCAGCTGCTTAAGGCGGCCGCTGCCGAAATCAAGAACCAGAATCAGTTCGTGCTCCTGGCGGAACAGCAGCTCGCCTACGGACTCGTCCTGCATGCCGTTGACCGGGCTCACCGGGGGGACTGCCAAGACGGCTGTCATCGTGACCGGCGGTCCCGGCAGCGGCAAGAGCGTGATCGCTCTCGCCCTCCTCGGAGAGCTGTCGCGGCAGGGTCGGCCGGTGCTGCATGCGACTGGTTCGCAGTCCTTCACGCAGACCATGCGCCGCTATGTCGGCAAAGGATCTACCGCGGTCAAGAGCATGTTCAAGTACTTCAACAACTTCGTGGACGCGCGACCGAACGGGCTGGACGTCCTGATCCTGCGACGAAGCGCACCGGATCCGGCAGGTCTCGGCCAACCGGTACACCCCGCGCCCGGAACCGGACCGGGCGTCTCCAGGTCGATGAGCTGCTCGATGCGGCCCGGGTGCCGGTGTTCCTGCTCGATGAGCACCAGGTGGTGCGGCCCGGTGAGATCGGGACGGTCGAAGAAATCAGCCATCGTGCGGCCGCTAAGGGGCTGAAGGTGCAGCAGGTCGACCTTGATGCACAGTTCCGCTGCGGCGGCAGCCGCTTGTATGAGGAGTGGGTGCTCAGCTTGCTCAGCCTGGGTGGGAAGCAGCCGGTCGCCTGGGCCGGAGATGAGCATTTCGACGTGTCAGTGACCGAGTCGCCTTACGAGCTGGAGGCGGTGCTGCGTGACCGGCTGGACGCGGGATACTCCGCTCGTATGACGGCCGGCTTCTGCTGGAGATGGAGCAATCCGGATGGTGACCGGCTCATCCCCGACGTGGTCATCGGCGACTCGGCCCGGCCGTGGAACGCCAAGGGCGATCGGTCAGTCGGCAGCGCGCCACCCAGCGCGCTGTGGGCGACCCTGGACGGCGGCTTCGATCAGGTCGGCTGCGTCTACACCGCGCAGGGCTTTGAGTACGACTGGAACGGCGTGATCGTCGGCCCTGACCTGATTTACCGAGACGGGCAGCTGGTCACCGTGAGGAGCGCCAGCAAGGACCCGGCCCTGGTCAGGGGAGGCGTGAACGAGGCCCAGGCCGACCAGCTGATCCGCAACACCTACACGGTAATCACCGAGGCGGGGCCGGTGGAGATATCGGTACCGCGGGACCGTGATTCCAGTTTCGAGCCGAAAATTGTCGCTAAGCGGCAGCGGCGGCTGACCGGCGTCGAGGAAATGGTCATCTCGCTTTCCGCGAAGGGCCTCACCCACGGGGAGATCGCCGCGCAGCTGCAGGAGATCTACCGGGCGGAGGTCTCGAAGCAGACCATTACCGCGATTACCGACCGGGTGATGGACGGGATGGCGGAATGGCAGTCCAGGCAGCTCGACCCGGCCCGCGCCGTCGTGTTCATCGATGCCATTAACTTGACAGACCCATCCGCCATTGCACACAGGTTGCCCAACTTCTTCAGTGGTACAGCCAAACGGAACGGTGTCCCCGGCGTGCTGGGTGCGACGTATGCTTCCGGCGAACCTGCTGGCCGGCGGTTGTGTCGCCTAGAGCATCAGGCCGCTAGGAGCGGGTGTGCTTTGGCCTGTTCGTAGAGTGGCTCGGGGGCTAGGTCGATGCCGTCAGGCCACACGAGGGTCCCGGCCTCCTGGTCGACAGTGACCTTGGCGAAGTAGGCAGGATCGTTCAGGGGCGAAAGGACGCCTGTCCACCGCTCAGCGGAGAAGTCGACATCTCCGGCTGTGCCGTCACTGAACAACAGGCGCAGCACGCGGTCACCGACCACGGCCACACCTACGACGACGGGCAGGTAGTTCTCGTCCACGATCTTCATGCTACGCCAGCGGGTCGATGCCGAGCAGTGGCTCGTTCCGCCGGGCGCGCTCCCAGTTCGCCACGATCTCGCGTCGGCGGAGGACAACCCATTCCCGGACGAACTGAAGAGCCCGGGGATCGAGGCTGCCGGCCAGCACGTCTCCGTCGGCTGACACTGAGGCGCGGCAGCCGCATGGTACGCGTGGAAGTGGGCAACCGGGTGGTCGCGCTCGTTCCAGTACATGTAGATCACCACCCCGTAGAATGCGCTGACCCGCGGCATGCCCTCGACAATAGCCGCGCGCCGTCGCCCGGCTTCCCGGACCACGCCGGAATTGCCTGCACTCGCAGTAACCCTAGACGTTTACCAGTTCAACAGCTATATCTGAGAGTGCAGGCGCAGTCCGTTATGTCGTCATCACCATAAGTGTAGGCAGGCCGACGGATGGCAGCTGGAACAGCCCGAACCAGGCATCATGATCTCGCACACCCCAGCGGGACGCACCAACCTCCCCACACCCACGCAATACCTGCCTAGTGGTCCGGTCCTGAGCTGAAGCATCTACGCCAGCAGCGCCGGGTTCGGACTGTCATATTCAGCCCGGCCGGAGGCCGGGACTTGCCCAGTCCAGTACGTCGTCCCGGCCGGCCCGCCCGCCCGCCGGCGCCCAGCAGGAGGAATCCGAGCTGGCGGAGGCGCTGCGCAGCCCGCGAGGCCGAGCTGCCCAAGCTCCGAGCGGCCAGCGCTTCCACCTGGTCGCGGGGCTGCCGCTCGGCGCCGCCGACAAGGTGTCCCGCAGCCGCCTCCGCGAGTTGGACGCAAACCGCCGTGAGCCGGGCGCCGCAGCATTAGACGGCAGCGGCCGTGGGCAGCAGGTGCCCGGCCGTCCGTCTGGCTCGCTCTCCCGGGCTGGTCGGCAGGCTTCGAGTCGAGCTTCGTCAAGGCCTCCGGGTGCCCCTTAGGGTTAACCGCATGCGCGACATCGGCGAGCTGGCCGAGCGACTGCGTGATTTCGCCGCGGCCAGGGACTGGGAGCAGTTTCACACGCCTAAGAACCTGGCCATGGCGCTGGCCGGGGAAGCTGGCGAGCTCCTCGCCGAGTTCCAGTGGCTGACGCCTGAGGAGGCGGCGGGCATCATGGCTGACCCGCAGGCCGCCCGCCAGGTCCGCTCCGAGATAGCCGACGTCTTCCTCTATCTCACCAGGCTCGCCGATGTTCTCGGGGTAGACCTGCTGGGCTCGGCTGCGGACAAGCTGGAGGAAAACGAGCGCCGGTATGACGCCGCAACGTACCGCGGCAGCCGACGCAAGGCACCGGCGCTAGCCGAGAAAAATCCACTGCGTGAGCGATAGTATTCGCCTCATTACATGATTGCGGTCCGACGGGCTTCCGCCGATTAGCTGATCTGCCGATCGAGGACATGCCCCCATCCGCACGAGAACTCGTGCTGCGTTGGGGGTCAGTCGGTGACGGTCTTCCGCCGGACTGCGGGGACGCTCGCCTCGCCTATGGAGCGGCGGTTTAGCGAGGTGCTGGCCGAACATTTGCGCATGGCTGCTGGCATTAACCCTTCCCCTGCCGAACGTCGGTCATGGGATCGCAGTCTTCCTGTCCTTGCCCATGATCTCGTGCAGGCGGGACTGAGCCAGGTAGAGATGCTCATCGAATACCAGCTCCCCCTCACCAGCAAACGCGCCGATGTGGTGCTGGCGGGGCAGGACCGCCGCACCGGTGGTGACGCATATGTAGTTGTCGAACTGAAGCAGTGGAGCCATGCCGAGCTCTTCGAGGAAGATCCAGAACTGGTGCTCGTCGAGCACATGAGCGGCGGCCCGAAGCTCCATCCGGTCCTCCAGGTCAAGGGATACTGCGAATACCTGTCCGGCTACATGAGCGTTCTCCGCGATAGCCAGCATGCCCTGCACGGCGTCGCCTATCTGCACAACGCCGCGCAGTCCGACGTGGCAGACCTCTACGACCTGATGGGGGACGACCGGACCAGGCTTTTCACGCAAACGACCAGGGGCGCGTTCGTCGATTATCTTCAGGACCGCTTTGCGCAGGCATCAGGCGCTGGCGCGGCCGACCGGTTTCTCGCCAGCGACATAAGGCCGTCACGTCAGCTGCTTAAGGCGGCCGCTGCCGAAATCAAGAACCAGAATCAGTTCGTGCTCCTGGCGGAACAGCAGCTCGCCTACGAACTCGTCCTGCATGCCGTTGACCGGGCTCACCGGGGGGACGCCAAGACGGCTGTCATCGTGACCGGCGGTCCCGGCAGCGGCAAGAGCGTGATCGCTCTCGCCCTCCTCGGAGAGCTGTCCCGGCAGGGTCGGCCGGTGCTGCATGCGACTGGTTCGCAGTCCTTCACGCAGACCATGCGCCGCTATGTCGGCAAAGGATCTACCGCGGTCAAGAGCATGTTCAAGTACTTCAACAACTTCGTGGACGCGCGACCGAACGGGCTGGACGTCCTGATCTGCGACGAAGCGCACCGGATCCGGCAGGTCTCCGCCAACCGGTACACCCCGGCCCGGAACCGGACCGGGCGTCTCCAGGTCGATGAGCTGCTCGATGCGGCCCGGGTGCCGGTGTTCCTGCTCGACGAGCACCAGGTGGTGCGGCCCGGTGAGATCGGGACGGTCGAAGAAATCAGCCATCGTGCGGCCGCTAAGGGACTGAAGGTGCAGCAGGTCGACCTTGATGCACAGTTCCGCTGCGGCGGCAGCCGCTTGTATGAGGAGTGGGTGCTCAGCTTGCTCAGCCTCGGTGGGAAGCAGCCGGTCGCCTGGGCCGGAGATGAGCATTTCGACGTGTCAGTGACCGAGTCGCCTTACGAGCTGGAGGCGGTGCTGCGTGACCGGCTGGACGCGGGATACTCCGCTCGTATGACGGCCGGCTTCTGCTGGAGATGGAGCAATCCGGATGGTGACCGGCTCATCCCCGACGTGGTCATCGGCGACTGGGCCCGGCCGTGGAACGCCAAGGGCGATCGGTCAGTCGGCAGCGCGCCACCCAGCGCGCTGTGGGCGACCCTCGACGGCGGCTTCGATCAGGTCGGCTGCGTCTACACCGCGCAGGGCTTTGAGTACGACTGGAACGGCGTGATCGTCGGCCCTGACCTGATTTACCGAGACGGGCAGCTGGTCACCGTGAGGAGCGCCAGCAAGGACCCGGCCCTGGTCAGGGGAGGCGTGAACGAGGCCCAGGCCGACCAGCTGATCCGCAACACCTACAAGGTGCTCCTCACCCGCGGGATGATGGGAACCGTCCTTTATTCGACGGACGCGCAGACGCAGCACTTCCTGGCCAGCCTGGCGGGCTGACGTCCCGCGCCGGACGAGTGCGCGCAGGAAGGCCCGCGACTCGGGGCGGGCGGGGCGGCAGATCATCGGCGAGCGAGGCGCCGCGGCCCGTTTCGGGATGCGGGTCCTGAGTTACCCGGCCGCGGCGATCTCCCGGAGCTGCCCCAGGGCATCCCTGGCGACCTGCTGGAACGGGGCCCGGTCCGGGTCCTCGACCCATTGCTCGAAGGCGACGTGCATGATGGTCGTGCCGGTGAGGGCGGTGAGGGTGGCGGCGGTGTCGCCGAATCCCCGTGCGCGCAGGGCCCGGGCCATGGCGGCGGCCAGTGACGCGGCCTTGATCAGCTCGCGTTCCTGGAGTTCGGGGCTGGAGGCGATGATCTGGTGCCGCGGGCCGGCGAACTCGCGGACCTCTTCGAACCGGACGGCGGCGGCGTCCAGCGCCGCGCCGATCATGCCGAGAGCCGAGGCGGATGCGGGGGCGGCCTCGATGGCGGCCACCATCCGCTGCTCGAGCAGCTCCGAGCCCCAGAACAGCACCTCGCGCTTGTCCGTGAAATACCGGAAGAACGTTCGCTTCGTAAGCCCCGCGCGTGCCGCGATCTCCGCCACAGTCGTCTGCTCGTACCCGCGCTCGCGGTACAGGGCCAGGGCCGCCTCCTGCAGCCGCGTTCTCGCGTCCGGCTGCCATCTGCCCATGCGGCCAGAGTAGCTGATGTCACCTGGTGTCATGAGCATGCTAGTGTGATGTCACTAGGTGACATCGATCGTTCGGGAGGCTTCCCATGCGTGTTTTCGTAACCGGCGCGTCCGGGCACATCGGCTCGGCGGTCGTGCCCGAGCTGCTGCAGGCCGGGCATCAGGTCGTGGGGCTGGCGCGCTCGGACCGCTCGGCCGAGGCGCTCGCGGCCGCTGGTGCCGAGGTCCGGCGCGGCGACCTGGACGATCTCGACGGGCTGCGCGAGGCCGCCGAGGCGGCCGACGGCGTCATCCATCTCGCCTTCAAGCACGACCTGATGAGGGCGGGCGACATGCCCGCCGCGGCCGCCGCGGACCTGGCCGCCACCGAGGCGCTCGCCTCGGCGCTCGAAGGGACGGGCAAGCCGCTCGTCACCACCTCCGGCACGCTCATGCTCGCCTTCGCGGGCATCACCGGGCGGCCGGGCACCGAGGCCGATTTTGCTCCCGGCGGCCCACGGGTCGACGCGGAGAACTTCGTGATCGGGCTGGCCGGGCGCGGCGTGCGGTCCGCTGTCGTCCGGCTGCCCCCGATCGTGCACAGCTCGCTCGATCACCACGGCTTCGCGCACGTCCTGATCGACATCGCCCGGCAGTCCGGCGTGTCGGGGTACGTGGGGGACGGCGCGAACCGATGGCCTTCGGTGCACACGCTCGACGCGGCGCGGGTGTACCGGCTGGCCCTGGAGGACGCCCCGGCCGGGAGCAGGCTGCACGCGGTCGCGGATGAGGGCATTCCCTTCCGTGACATCGCGGCCGCCATCGGGCGCGGGGCGGGCGTGCCGGTGGCCAGCATCTCTGCATCGCAGGCCGGTGAGCGCTTCGCCTTCCTCGGCGCCTTCGTGGGAGTGGACAACCCGACCTCCAGTGAGGTGACGCGGAAGGTACTCGGCTGGGAGCCGGAGCATCCCGGGCTCATCGAGGACCTGGCGCACGGGCATTACTTCGGCGAGGGCTGAGCAGGCCCAGGGCCGCTGTTGCGGTACCAGCCTCTGCGGCATCGATCAGACCAGGATGCGGCCGGGCCAGGGGCCGCGCTTCAGGCGGCGGACATCGGCCAGTCCTCCGCGCGGAGGCGGGCCTGGCCCGCCCGCGGCTCGGCCGACGGGGCCACGTGCCTGAGCGCGTCGGCTACGACGGCCTCGGCGACCGCCACGGCCGCGTACCGGTCCGGGGAGTAGACGGTGACAATGCTGATAATCCTGTCGGCCATATGCGCGCTGACGATGCTGGCTGACCTGCGCCAGGCCGCCTCATCGGCCGCCACCGCGAAGGCCGCCAGGTCGGGCAGCTCGCCGTTGTCGGCCGTCACCGTGACCGTGACGTTGTACCGGCTGGTTGGTTCGTACATGTCCAGAACCATAGGTGCGGTAGCTGACATTTAGGCGCGGGTTTCATCCCGGGAAGCTGCGCGGGACACGCGCCGCACGGAGGCTTCAGCAGTTGCTGAGCTAGCGCTCTGGAAGCAGCGGAGCCGGGCCACCCGTCCCAGGCTCGTCCTAACGGCCATGCGTCTGGCTGACCAGCCAGTCCAGGGCCGGAACGGCCGAGGAAACGAGGACTGACACGTGCCCGTCGTCCGGGCGCATCCATAGCTCGGCGGGCCGGCCGTGCCGGGCCAGCCAGGCCCCGTGGCTGGCGGGCACGGTCCGGTCCTGGCCGCCGTGCACGATCAGGACTGGCTCGCTGATCTGATCGACCGCGAACCCCCAGGGGGCGGTCGTGGCCAGTTCGTCCTCCACCATGCCTTCCGGGCCGCCCTCGATGGCCTCGCCGGCGATGCGGGCCAGCCAGGCCCACTGCCCAGCCAGCGCGGCGTGGTCGGCCGCAGTGAACATCTCCGGGTCGTACCCGGCGGTCTCCAGGTATTTCTCATAGGCCGCCCGTCCGGCTGCTGCGGCGCGCATCTGCGCCTGGCCAGACGGGACCATGCCCGCGAACCAGTCCAGGCCATCGGCCCGGAACGGCGCCGGGCCCGAGATCGCCGCGGCGGCCAGCACACGGCCCGGGAGCAGCGCGGTGCAGGCCAGCGCGTGCGGACCGCCGCCAGAGTGCCCCATGACGGCGAACGAGCCCAGGCCGAAGGCGTCCGCGATCGCGGCCACGTCGGCGGCGACCGCCGCGATATCGCGTCCGGGCTGCGGCGCCGAGCTGCCGTAGCCGGGCCGATCGTGCGAGATCCACCGGATGCCCCGTTCGGCCGCGGCGCCGAACAGCGGCTCCGGCGGCGTGCCGGTGTTCGGCGTGCCGTGGTGCCAGAACACCGCGAGCGCGGCGTCGGGCGGCCCCGTGTCGTAGACGTGCAGCGTGCGCCCGTCGTCCAGGCAGAGGTCGGTTTCGGCGGTCACCGGATCAGGCTAGCCCGGCGGGAAGCAAGCCCGGCGGCCGCAGCGCCGCCCTAACCGACGCGCTTGCGCCGCTCGGCCGGCTCCCGGCGGCCGAGGATCGGCTGCCCGCCGCGGACGCCCTGGTACCGGCTGTCCCACGGCCAGTTCCCGCGCTTGTCGGCGTGCACGAGCTGCAGGGCGCGGATCCGGTCGCCGTACAGCTCGATCGCCATGTTCAGGTGCGCCCAGGGCACGGCCACCCTGACGATCTCGACCAGCGGGCCGTCGCGCAGCAGCGCCTGCGTGCCCGGCTCAGGCGGGTCCGCGCGCAGCAGGTGCGTGGCCACGCCGTTGAGCACCCCGGTGGCCCGGGTCAGGCCCATACCGGTGATGACCAGCTCGGGCCGCTGATGCTCGGTGAGCCCGACGGTATAGGCCCAGGGCGGGTGGATGCCGTCCCGTTCCACGCCCTGCACGGCCCAGCCGTACGTGGTGATCAGCTCCCGCATGTGCTCGGTGTACTCGCGCTCGGTGGCGCCCGGATGGTCGCAGATCCAGCACACGTCTTGCCTCCTTCTCCACTGCCCGACACCACCACTATGCCGACCATCACCGACATTTCTGGGCGTTCGACACTCAGCTGAACGAAATTATTTGCATACTTGTTCGAGTGAACGTATATTCGATCATGGGCGCCCGGGCCGCGGGTGAGGCGAGCGGGAAGCACTTCATGAGCAGGGTCTACGGCGAGCCGGTGAACGTCCAGGCGCGGGACGACGGCCGCCCGGCCAGGTTCGTGTGGCGAGGCCGGCTGTACACCGTGCGCGCCATCCTCGAGCACTGGGTGGTCAACCGGGAGTGGTGGCAGGATCCCGGCGTCCCGGAGCCCGAGCCCAGCCAGCCCGAGCCCAGCGCCCGGGCCTAACCAGCCCGAGCCCAGCCAGCCCAGGCCTAACCAGCCCGAGCCCGCGCAGCCCGAGCTGGAGTTCTGGCGGGTCGAGGCGTCGCCGGGCCAGGGTCTGGCGGCCGGGGCCTACGAGCTACGCCGGGACGCTGCCGCCGGCACCTGGATGCTGCGCCCGCACTGAGCCCGCCCGGGCCGGCGTGCCGGAAATGGTACGCGCAGAAATAAGCGCCAGCCTTAGCCGTTCGTCTTGGCCGGTGCATAGCCGGGATTGGTGTAATTAGTAACTTCCCGCCGCCTTGGCCATAGCGACGACGCAGTGCCTGGGCGCAGCGGCCCTAAATGCAGCGGCTCTAAATGCAGTGACCCTAAATGCAGTCGCCATAAATATTGCTAAGCGGTGCCGCGAAGGTGCTCAATGTACCGCAACCCGGACCGCCGGACCGTCTCCCACGCCCCGGACCGCAGCACCGGAGCCCACCAGCCACCGTAGATACGGTCGAACCGGAACGGCTCAACCGCCGACAGCACGCCGCGCACGGCATCTTCGGACAGCGGCAGCCGGTTGGGCGCCGACCAGATGAACGACACGCGGTCCTCGCCCGGCGTCACGAACATCGTGTCCCCGGCCAGCAGCACCCCGCGGCCCGACGCCCCGGGCGCCCAGTGCAGTACCGCGCTGCCGGGGAAGTGCCCGCCGCACTGGATCAGCGTCACCTCCGGCAGCACGGGAAGCGTCCCCGACCACAGCCGCACGCGCAACGCCGGGTCCGCACGCAGCCAGGCCACGTCGTCCACCGGTACCAGGATCTCGGCCCCGAACTCGCGGGCCCACTCGCCGATCGCCCCGTAGAAGTGCGGATGGCTGGCGGTCACGAAGCGCAGCCCACCCGCCGAGCGAACCGCGGCCACCGCCGCGTCGTCGATGAACCCGGACGGGTCCCACAGCAGGTTGCCCTGGTCCGTGGTGACCAGCAGTGACCGCTGCCCGATCGCGACCGGCGGATCCGCGCCGATCCCGGTCAGCCCGGGCTCGACCACCCGGACGTCGGACCGGTGCCCGGCCGCGGCCAGCTCGGCCAGCGTTGTCCACCGCTGGCCGCCCGGCGGCACCCACTGCCGCTCGTCCGCGCACACCGCGCAGACCTCCGGGCGGGGGTCCGGAAAGTGGTTACCGCAGGTAGCGCAGACCCAAGTCCCCATACATGCACCACGGTCCGTTCGGCATTGTCAGCAGACATTTTACCGAACGGACCGTGGCTCACCCTTCGCGCGCCAGCTGTGTGCGGACCAGACCTCAGCCAGCGGTGGGCGACCGCCACTTCACGGTCGGCCGCAGCGCCTCCAGCCGCACCCGGTGCGCGTACCGCTTGGTGACGTCGAACAGCGACTCGATGAGCGTGTCCGACAGCAGGTGCGGCTCCAGGCCGAGCTCGATCAGCTTGGTGTGCTTGACGTTGTAGTAGTGCTCGGGCGCCTCGACCCGGGGGTTGTCCACGTTCTCGACCGTGACGTCGCCGGGGTAGGCCCGGGCCACCGTCTCCGCGATCTCCTTGACCGACATCCACTCGGTGATCTGGTTGAACACCCGGAACTCGCCCCGGTTGGCCGGGTTCTCGCAGGCCAGCTGGATGCAGCGGACCGTGTCCCGGATGTCGATCATGCCGCGGGTCTGGCCGCCGGAGCCGTACACGGTCAGCGGGTGGCCGATGACCGCCTGGATGGCGAAGCGGTTCAGCACCGTGCCGAACACCGCGTCGTAGTCGAACCGGGTGGCCAGCCGCTCGTCCCGGGCCGTCTCGGGCGTCTGCTGGCCGTAGACCACGCCCTGGTTAAGGTCGGTGGCCCGCAGGTCCCAGATCCGGCAGGCGAACTCGATGTTGTGACTGTCGTGCACCTTGGACAGGTGGTAGAAGGAGCCCGGCCGCTTCGGGAACAGCACCCGGTCGGTCCGGCCGTTGTGCTCCAGGTCCAGCCAGCCTTCTTCGATGTCGATGTTCGGCGTGCCGTACTCGCCCATCGTGCCCAGCTTGACCAGGTGGATGTCGGGGTTGGTCTCGGCGATCGCGAACAGCAGGTTGAGATTGCCGACCACGTTATTCTGCTGGGTGTACACCGCGTGCGAGCGGTCGATCATGGAGTACGGAGCGGCCCGCTGCTCGGCGAAGTGCACCACGGCCTCAGGCTCGAAGTCCCGGATGATGTGGTAGGTGAAGATCGGATCGGTCAGGTCGCCGACGTACAGCCCGATCTTCTTGCCGGTCAGTTCCTCCCACACGGCGATGCGGGTCTGCAGCGGCTCGATCGGCACCAGGGACTCGACGCCCAGTTCGTTGTCGTAGTGCCTGCGAACGAAGTTGTCGGCGACGGCGACCTCGTGGCCTGCCTCCGACAGGTGCAGCGCCGTGGGCCAGCCGAGGTATCCGTCCCCGCCCAACACCAAGATTTTCATGCTCCGGCTCCTAGATGTTCCTTCGGTCAGATTGGCTGTACTTTCCCTGCCGTTGTGCGGGCGACCGCACGGGGGCGGTAACGTGCTCTGAGTGCGGTTGCTGAAACACGCTCCTAAGGTCGCATCGGGCGGCTTTGTCAGGGTAGCTTTTCCGGCCTGCGGTTTCCGTACTGTATAACCTGCTCCTCCGTTTGGTCGGCTAGCTAACCGAGGACATCCATGGCAATGACTTCAAACCGGCTCGGCGAGAAGCTCAGCCGCAAGGCCCGGAGCACGCTCGGCCTTCGCTTCGGCCGTTTCGCGGTCGCGGCCATCTCGGCGTTCGCCACGACCGAGGTGGTTCTCACCATCTGCGCCGGGCCGCTCCAGCTGTCCGCCACCTGGGCCAGCCTCATCGCCTGGTTCTCCGGCGCCCTGGTGAGCTATGTGCTCAGCCGCTGGGCGTGGAAGCGGAAGGGCCGGCCGAGCCTGCTGAAGGAGACGCTGCCCTTCTGGATCGTGTCGGCCATGGTCGTCGCCATCTTGTGGGTGGCCACCAAGTTCGCCTACCACGCCGCGACCTGGCTGAACCTGACCGGCGTGGAGCGCGTCCTGTTCGTGGACCTGGTCTACGGCGTGGCCAACCTCGGCACGTTCCTGCTGCGGTTCCTGTTCTTCCACTACGTCCTCTTCGCCGGATCGCCCGGCCGGCCCGGGCCCGCCGTCGCCGAAGAGGCGCTCGTCTCGACCGACCCCGGCCCGGAGCCCTTCGCCCGGACCGCGGAGGCCGACCCCGCCGAGGACGAAGACAGGCCACCGGACCGCGAGCGCTGACGCTCCCGCCACCAGGTGCCGTAGATGACCCGGGCGAAGCGGATCCCGTAGAACAGGTTGTTCACGCCCGGCAGGTGCAGCCCGTAGAGCGGGTTCTGGCCCTTCTTGCTCTCCCCGATCCGCCGCCGGTGGATGGTGGCGGGCACTTCGGCCACCTTGAAGCCGTGGGTGATGACCCCGATCAGCAGCTCGGATGCCTGGTACTGCGGCTGTTCCAGCCGGACGGCGCCGGTCACCTCGGCCCGCATGGCCCGCAGGCCGAACGTCGTGTCGCTGATCCGCTGCCCGGTCAGCAGGCTGAGGGAGCCGGCGAAGAACCGCACGCCGGCCTTGCGGATGAAGTCCTTGGTCTCCTGGCTGCCCAGGCGCCGCGAACCGGTGACGAAGTCCGCCTGGCCGGCCACCACGGGCGCCAGTACCAGCTCGATCTCCGCCGGGTTGTACTGGCCGTCGGCGTCGGTGGTCACGATGTACTGCGCGCCGCCCTCCCGGGCCAGCCGGTACCCGAGCCGGAGCGCGGCGCCCTGGCCGCGGTTGACCGGCACGTCGGCGACCATGGCCCCGGCCGTCATGGCCTCCTTGGCCGTGCCGTCGACGCAGCCGTCGGCGACCACGACGGCCGCCGTGGCCAGCCCGCACACCTGCTCCGGCAGCGCCTCGATCACCGGGCCGATGGCGCCCGCCTCGTTGTAGGCGGCGATCACGATCGCCACCGGCGGCAGGGCGGCGGCGCGCTCGCCGTAGGCCTGGCTGAACGCGGCCACCGCCGCGTCGTCGACGGCCTGGTCCCTGGGGTCGCTGTAGATCATCGCGTCACCCTGGCCGGGTCGAATTCCGGCCAGACCGTGGCCATGCCGGACTCCAGGCCGTGGGTGGGCGCATAGCCGACGGCCCGGGCCGCCGAGATGTCCACCACCACGGCCGGCATCTCGCCGTTGCCGACCGGCACGTGCTCCACCGGGATGGGCGCGCCGGTCACCTTGCGCGCCGTGGCCACCATCTCGTTCACCGACACGGAGTGGCCGGAGCCGAGGATCAGCGGGCCGGTGTGCCTGGCCCGCCAGGCGGCCAGCACGCCCTGCACCACATCGTCCACGTGCACCAGGTCGCGCATCATCGTGCCGTCACCGCGGACCTGGACACCATCCCCGTCGCGTGCCGCGCGCATCAGCCGGGGCACGAAGCTGTCCTTCTCCGACATCCCCGGGCCATAGACGTTGGAGAACCGCAGCGCCGCGCCGGTCATGCCGTAGCAGTTGGCGTAGGCACCCAGCAGCATCTCCGCCGCCGCCTTGCTCGCGCCGTACGGGGTGAGCGGGCGCAGCACGGTCTGCTCGGAGATGACCGAGCTGCCCACGTTGCCGGTCACGGCGTTCGTCGAAGCGAGCAGGAACGTCGCTGCATCGTGCTCGCGCGCCAGCTCGAGCAGCCGGGCGGTGGCGTCCACGTTGAGCCGATGCGTGCTCACCGGGTCATTCACCGAGGCCAGCACCGAGGTGACGGCGGCCAGGTGGATGATCACGTCGGTCCCGGGGCGGACCGCCCGCTCGGGTACCCCTGGATCGCACAGGTCTCCCGTTACCGAACGCACGTCCGGGTCCGGGAACGCCCGCAGATCGGCCACGGTCACCTCGTGTCCCTCGGCCATCAGGGCACGGACCACCCTGCGGCCGATAAAGCCGGCGCCGCCGGTCACGAGGACGCGGGAACGATCAGCCATGCATGCTCCGTTCAGCATCTCGATGTCATGTCATGTCGCCGTGCGCGCCAGCCCGCGCCGTCTACCGGTTACATTCTGTTTACATCCAGCGGCCCGCTGCGCCGCGGCCCGCTGTCCAGGTTCTACCGGCCCCCGTCCGCTCACGGTATCCGGACCCGATGAGAGTTTGCTGGTGAATGACTGGCAAACGCGCGGTCCCGGAGGAGACTCGGTCCAGGCCTTGGAACGCGGCTAGTGTACCCGGCCCACGCCGAATTCCTGGCCGGATACACAGCGAACACGATAGAGATGAGGCGTGACGCCCGCTCCCCCCAACCCCAACCCCGGCCACGGCTATGGCCCCGGGCCCGGATTTGACCCCAGCCCCGGGCGCGGATTTGGCCCCAGCCCCGGGCCCGGCCGGGATCCCGCCCTGGCCGAGTCGTACCGCGTCCTGCGGTCCCGCCTCGACCTGTCCGGCCTGCCCCCGCTCAGCCGGGCCGTGACCGAGCACGTCATCCACGCCACGGCCGACTTCGACTACGTCACGGACCTGGTCTGTGACGAGACCGCGCTGGCCTCCGGGCTGGCCGCCCTGCGCCGCGCCGCCGCGGTGGTGGCGGACGCGCCCACGGTCGCGGCCGGGATCACCGGGTACCCGGTGATCTGCAAGGCAGCTGACTCACTGGCCGCCCGGCTGGCCCGCACCGCGAACATCACCGTCAGCGCGGCCGGGATCAGGCTGGCGTTTACCGCGGCCGGGCCCGGCGCGGTCTGGCTGGCCGGCGGCACGCCGGATTCACTGCTGGAGATCATGGCCCGGGAGGTCGAGCCCGCCCTGGTCATTGGCGTGCCGGTCGGCCTGGTCGGCGCGGCGGAGGCCAAGGACGCGCTGCGCAACAGCGCCCTGCCGTCGCTGACCAACGTCTCGGAGAAAGGCGGCGCGGCGGTGGCGGCGGCCGCCTTCGAGGCGCTGCTCCGGATGGCCACCACCGCCGAGGAGGACTCCCGTGCCCGATAGCCCGCCGCCTGACGGACACCGCTACCCCGACGAGCAACGGGAAGCCGTGTACCGGGTGATCGCCGAGCGGCGTGACGTCCGGCAGGGATTCTTGCCCGATCCGGTGCCCGCCGACGTGCTGGCCCGGGTGCTCGCCGCCGCCCACCAGGCGCCCTCGGTGGGCCTGTCCCAGCCGTGGGACTTCATCGTGATCACCAATCGGGGCCGCCGTGAGCGGATCGCCGCCCTGGCCGGCCGGCACCGTGACGAGTTCGCCGCCGGGCTGCCCGGTGCCCGGGCCAGGTCCTTCGACCGGCTGAAGATCGAGTCGATCCTGGACACCCCGGTCAACGTCGTGGTCACCTGCGATCGCACCCGCGGCGGCCGGCATACGCTCGGCCGTCACGTCCAGCCGCAGACCGCGGGCTTCTCCAGCGTGCTCGCGGTCGCCAACCTGTGGCTGGCCGCCCGGGCCGAAGGCCTCGGGGCCGGCTGGGTGAGCTTCTTCGACGAGCGCGAGCTGGCCGCCGAGCTTCAGCTGCCCGCGCACCTGGAGGTCATCGCCTATCTTTGCCTGGGCTATGTGACCGGCTTCGCGCCCGAACCCGAGCTGGCTGCCGCCGGGTGGGCGCGCCGCCGGCCGGTGTCGTGGGCCGTGCACGCCGAGGAGTTCGGCCGCCGAGGACTGCCAGGGGAGGAACCAGTGGACCCGCTCGCCGAGGTTATCGCCGCGATCGCCCCGCCGGACGCGGCGGCGATGACCGCCGCGGCGCAGCGGCAGGACCGGATGACCAAGCCGCGCGGCTCGCTCGGGATGCTGGAAGAGGTTTCGGTGCGGCTGGCGGGCCTGGCCGGCAGCTGCCCGCCGCCGGTGCCCGAGCCGGCCTGCGTCGCGGTCTTCGCCGCCGACCACGGCGTGCACGCCCAGGGCGTCAGCCCCTGGCCGCAGGAAGTGACGGCCCAGATGGTGGCCAACTTCCTGGCCGGCGGCGCCGTGGTCAACGCCTTCGCGGCCCAGGCCGGCGCCGAGGTCACGGTGGTCGACATGGGGGTGGCCGCGCCCCTGGACCCGGTGCCGGGCCTGCTGCCCCGCAAGATCGCGCCGGGCACGGCGGATTTCACCGAGGGGCCCGCGATGACCCGCGAGCAGGCCACGGCCGCGCTGACCGCCGGCCTGGAGATCGCCCGCGACCTGGTCGCCGCGGGCAACCGCTGCCTGATCACCGGCGACATGGGCATCGCCAACACCACCGCGTCGGCCGCGCTGATCTGCGCCTTCACGGGCGCCGACCCGGCCGAGGCCACCGGCCGCGGCACCGGGATCGACGCGGCCACCTACGCGCGGAAGGTCGACGTCGTGTGCCGCGGCCTGGCCCTGCACCGGCCCGATCCCGCTGACCCGGTAGGCGTGCTGGCGGCGTTCGGCGGCTTCGAGCACGCCGCCCTGGCCGGGTACATCCTGGGCGCGGCCGCCCTGCGCGTCCCGGTGATCCTGGACGGCGTCATCTCGGGCGCCGCCGCCCTGGCCGCCGCCGCCCTGGCCCCCGACGTGACCACGGCCTGTTTCGCCGGTCACCGCAGTGCCGAGCCCGGGCACGCGATCGCCCTGGCCCATCTCGGGCTGCGCCCGCTGGTGGACCTGGGCCTGCGGCTCGGCGAAGGCACCGGTGCCCTGCTCGCCCTGCCCCTGGTGCAAAGCGCCGCCCGCGCCCTGCGCGACGTCGCCACCTTTGACTCCGCCGGCGTATCCGACAAGCCCCAGTAGCACCATGCGCCACTACAGGAGCCTCGCCAACCGTCTCGTTGTGACAACCATGTAGTCAGGTGTGCATCGTTGTGACAACGACGTCGTTTGATCGGGAGAACGTCGGGAGAACGAGGAAGGCATGGACCCGTACCTGCTGGGGCTCCGGCTAGAGGGCCGCCGTGTGCTGGTCGTCGGCGGGGGAGCGGTGGCCACCCGCCGGATCCCCGCGCTGCTCGACGCGGGCGCCGATGTCGTCCTGGTGTCTCCCGCGGTCACGGCGTCGCTGGAGGACCTGGCCGCGTCCGGCCGGATCCGCTGGGAGCCGCGGGACTACGCCGACGGTGATTGCGCAGGCGCCTGGCTGGTCTGTGCCTGCACCGACGATGGCGCCGTCAACGCGGCCGTCGCGGCCGCGGCCGACCAGCAGCGGACCTGGTACGTCCGCGCGGACGACGCGCAGGCCTCGGCGGCCTGGACCCCGGCCGCGGGCCGGGTTGAGGACCTCGGGCCCAGTGCCGCCGGGGACAGCGCTATCAGGGGCCGGGCGGTCCAGGTCGGCGTGGTCAGCGGCGACCCGCGGCGCAGCGCGGCGATCAGGGACGCGATCGTCTCCGGGCTGCGGACCGGCCAGCTCAGCGCCCGGCGCGTTCGTGGCCACCGGGCCGGGGTGGCCATCATCGGCGGCGGCCCGGGTGATCCCGGGCTGATCACCGTGCGCGGCCGGCAACTGCTGGCTGAGGCCGACGTGGTGCTCACCGACCGGCTGGCCCCTCGCTCGCTGCTCGACGAGCTGCCCGCAGATGTGGAGATCATCGACGTCAGCAAGATCCCCTACGGCCGGGCCATGGCTCAGGAGCAGATCAACGCGACGCTGATCGACCGGGCCCGGGCAGGCCGGTTCGTAGCCAGGCTCAAGGGCGGCGATCCGTTCGTGTTCGGCCGGGGTGCCGAGGAAGCCCTGGCCTGCCTGCGGGCCGGCATCCCGGTTACCGTGGTGCCGGGAGTAACCAGCGCGGTGGGCGTGCCCACCAGCGCGTGGGTGCCGGTGACCCACCGGGGCGTAGCGCAGGAGTTCCACGTTGTGTCGGTCCACGTCCCGCCGGGTGACGTCCGGTCTACGGTGGATTGGGAGCTGCTGGGCGGCAGCTCCGGGACCTTGGTGCTGCTGATGGCCGCGCAGCGGATCGGGGCCGTGGCGGCCGAGCTGCTCCGGCATGGGCGCCGTCCCGATACACCTGTTTGCGTAATCGCAGACGGGACGATGCCGACGCAGCGCACAATTAACTCAACACTGGAACAAGTGGAAGACGTGCTGACACGGGAAGGCATCCGGCCGCCCGCGATCGTCGTGGTCGGCGATGTGGTGAGCGTGGCGGCGGAAATGACAACGCTCATCGGCGATGTAACCGCCTGGTGGAGCAGATAAACTCCGCGTGCTAGGCCAGTGCCGGAGCCCCGGCCGTGCCTGGTCCCCCGGGGAGCGCAGGGTCCACTGAATGAGGAGGCCGCTGGAACGATGGAAGGTCAGGGCGTGGCGGCGTCCGCCGCGTCGCAAGCCGGCCGTCATGGCGAGCCCGGCCCGGGCGCTGTCGTGGCTGCCGACTTTGATGACCCTAGCGTCGGCCATGTGACCAGTGACGCTCCGGAAAATGGTGAGGGCCAGCGGCGGAACGGGGATGACACCCACGTGATGCCTGCCCCCGGCAGACCGGAAGCATCCGAGCCCGGTCCCGGCACACCGTCCGGTCCCGGCACGCCGGCCCCCGGCCCGAGCAACCCGCCTCCCGGCCGCCTCAGGCTCCTGTAGAAGAGCCCCAGCTCCCGCCAGACGCGGCACTCCCGCCCGCCGCAGGATCTGCCCCCCCGGCGCCCACGCCTGCCGCCGAGCTGGCCGAACAGCCGGAGCAGGCCGAACAGCCCGAGCTGGCCGAACAGCCCGAGCTAGCCGAACAGCCCGAGCAAGCCGAGCAGCCGAAGCGGGCCGAGCACGCAGACCCCGCGGTGCCCGCGGTGCCCGCAAACCCCGTCGTGCCCGCTGAGCGCCACACCCGCGTGGACGCGCGCCTGCTGGAAGCGGCGCTGCTCAACCTGCGCAACCGGATCGCCGCCATCCCCCTGGTCTTCGAGATCGCCGGTTCCGCCGAGGCCAGGGAGGAACGCACCAAGCTCCTCAGCCAGATCGACGATTACCTGCTGCCCCGGGTACGGCAGTCCGCCGCGCCCATCCTGGTGGCCTTGGTCGGCTCCACCGGCGCCGGGAAGTCGACCCTGGTGAACAGCATCGTCGGTGCCCATGTGAGCGCGACCGGCGTGCGCCGTCCGACGACGAACAGCCCGGTCCTGGCCTGCCACCCCGACGACATCGACTGGTTCGCCGAGAACAACTTCCTGCCTACTCTGCCCCGGGTCCGCCAGGAGGGCCTGGCCCGGCCGGGCCGCGACGGCCTGCTCGTCCTGGCCGCCAGCGAGGGCATGCCGCGGGGCATCGCGCTGCTGGACACGCCCGACATCGACTCCGTGGTCCAGGCCCACCACGAGTTCGCGTACAAGTTCCTCGATGCCTCGGACCTCTGGCTGTTCATGACCAGCGCCAGCCGGTACGCAGACGGCCCGGTGTGGGAGGTCCTCCAGCACGCCCGGGACCGGAAGGCCTCTCTCGGCGTGGTCCTGTCCCGGGTCCCGCAGACCTACCGGACCGAGCTGGTGGAGCACTTCAATGCGATGCTCGACGCCAACGGGATCGCGGCCGAGAACCGTTTCGTCATCCTGGAGACCCCGCTCATCGAGGGCATTCTCCCGTCGGATGCCTACCAGCCGGTCCGTGACTGGCTCACCGACACCGCCACCCGCAGCGACCGCCGGGTCGCGGTACTCTCCCAGACCATGTCCGGCGTGCTCGACACATTCAAGGCCCGGGTCCCCGCCGTCGCCGGCCATGTCGAGGCCCAGGTCGTGCTGGCGAGTGACCTCCGCGGTACCGCGGAGGCCGCCTACACCAGCGCCCTCGCCGAGCTGAACGCCGGCCTGCGGGACGGCACGCTGCTCACCGGTGAGGTGCTCGCGCGCTGGCAGGATTGTGTGGCCGGCGGTGACCTGCGGCCCCGCCGTGGCGGAAAACCCGCCCGGAGCGGCGGCAGCCGGAAGGGCAAGCGCGCCCGGCGCAGCCCGACGCATAACGCGGCGCTGGGAGCCGCGCTGCGCTCGGCGATCGAATCGTTCATCGTGTCGGTCGCGGATCGCGCCGCCGAGCACGTCGACGGCGGCTGGCGCGCCGAACCAGCCGGGAACGTGCTGCTGGAAGACGCCGTCGCCGAGCGGGCCCGCGGAGAGTACGCCAAGCGGGTCTTCGAGTCCGCCTTCGGCCCGGGGTCGGCCGGCCTGGCCCTCCGGACCCGGCGCGGGCCCCGGACCCGACGCAGGCTTCGGGACCAGCGGATACGCCGCGAACCCGCCCGGACCTGCGGAGGTCAGCCAGGCTCCCTTCAGCCGGTCCTCCCCGGATCTGCCGCTGCGCGCCGCGCGCGCCGTCAGTGCCTGGCAGGACCACCTGACCCGGCTGGTCGACGGGACCGGCGCTGAACCGGAGGGCAGGCGGATCTCCTTCGACGATGAGTCGCTCGGCTTGGTCGTGCTGCTGGCCATGCTCGGCGAGGACGCACCCGGGGCGAGCGCCCCGGCCGCCGAGGACGAGAGCACCAGCGTGCTCAGCGAGCCGCGACGGCTGCTGGCCTCGGTGTTCGGCCCGGGGCCGCTGGGCGGGATCCTGGCCGGCGCTCGCGAGGACCTCAGCCACCGCGTCCGGCTGCTGCTGGACGAAGAGATGGTCCGGTTCGTCGAGGTGATCGAGTCGGCCGGCCCCTGCGACGACGTCGCCGCGATCCGGCTCTACCAGGCTGAATACTCGCTCGAGGCGGTCCGGTGACAGCGAATACGGTCGGCGTCGCCGGGCTGGAGCAGGAGCATTCCAGGCTGTCGGCCAGGCTGGCCGCCCTGACCGAGCTGACCCGGATGGCGGCCGCACGATCCGGATCCGACGGCTTCAGCCAGGACCTGCTCACCGACGCGGAAGCGCTGCTCCGGCGCTCCGGCGAGCGGATGCGGATGTCCGGCTCGCACACGGTGGTAGCCCTGGCCGGCGGGACCGGAAGCGGCAAGTCCTCGCTGTTCAACGCCCTGTCCGGAGCGTCCTTCTCGCCCGCCGGGGTGATGCGGCCCACCACCAAGCACTCCCACGCGTGCGTGTGGGGGATGGACGGGGCCGCGCCGCTGCTGGACTGGCTCGGCGTGCAGCGGCGGCACCGCTACGCGCGGGCCAGCGCGCTGAGCGAGGGCGAGGCATCGCTGACCGGGCTGCTCCTGCTCGATCTGCCCGACCACGACTCGGTGGTCACCGGCTCGGCCGCCCTGGTCGACCGCCTGGTCAAGATGGCCGACATGCTGGTCTGGGTGCTCGACCCGCTGAAGTACGCGGACGCGTCCGTGCACCGCCGCTACCTGGTGCCGCTGGCCGGGCACGCGGCCGTGACCACGGTGGTGCTCAACCAGGCTGACACGCTGCCGCCCGATCAGGTCGCCGACTGCGCCGCCGACCTGCGCCGGCTGCTCGACGCCGAGGGGCTGCTGGAGACGCCGGTCCTGGTGACCTCGGCCGCCACCGGCACCGGTCTCCAGGAGCTGCGCCGGACGCTGGCCGCCTCGGTCGCCGAGCGGCGGGCGGTGAGCGACCGGATCGCGTTCGATATTGATGCCCTGCTGGAGCGGTTCGCCGTGTACGCGGGGGATTCCGTGCCGGGCTGGCTGCCCCCGGCCGAGCCGCCGCCGCGGCTGTCCGCGGCGCCCGCCGCCGGCCCGCCCGGCCGCGAGACCGCCCCAGCTTTCCCGGCCTCCCCAGAACGGCCGTCCTGGGAGCAGGACCGCTGGAGCGACGGGGACCTCGGTGCCGCGGCGCCCGCCTGGCCGGACGTGGCCAGGACTGACCCCGCCGAGGCCTCCGCTGCGCCGCCCACGGCGCCCAGCGAAGCGCATCCGCCCTGGGAAGACGCCACGCCGGACGGCCGGGCGGCCGGGGCCGGCATCGACCCGCTGAGGTATGTTCCCCCGGCTCCAGCCGCGACGCTGACCGCCGCCTTCGCGAAGGCCGCCGGGGTAGCCGCCGCGACCGAGACGCTGAACGGTGCCCGCGAGCGGCAGGCCGTGAGCTACATCGGCTGGCCGCCCGGGCGGCTGGCCACCCGCCTGCGCCGGGCCGGGCGCGCCCCGGCGCGCAAGCTGCTGGCTGGCGATCCGGCCGACATGGCGCAGGCGCAGCGATCCGATATCGACAACGCGATCACCGCGTTCGCCGATGAGGTCGGCGGCTCGCTGCCGGAGCCCTGGTCCCGGACCGTCCGCGCGGCGGCCCGGTCAAGGGCGGCCGACGCCCAGTCGGCCCTCGGCACGGTCGTGGCGCGCGGCCTGCCGCCGCGGGACAAGGTGACGGGCTGGTGGCGGCTGATCGCTCTGGCGCAGTGGCTGCTCATCCTGCTGGCCGTGGGTGGCCTGGCCTGGATCGCCCTGATCCTGTCTCACGGGTCGCATAAGTCGTCGTCGCTGCTCAGCGACACCTCGCTGGTGCCCTGGCTGGCCGTCATGGTCGTCGCGTTGCTGCTGCTCGGCTGGCTGATCGAGTCGTGGTGCCAGAACATGGTGGTGCTCGCCGCCGACCGCGAGCGCGAGCAGGCCAACCAGGCCATCATGGCGCAGGTCGCCGCCGTCACCAGCGACCTGGTGCTGGCCCCCGTTGGCCGGGAGCTCGCCGACTACGAGCGCTTCCGCGCCGAGCTGGCCACCGCCCGCGCCCGGCCCTTCTGACCGCCGCCCGGACCTCGGCCTGCCCGCGGCGAAGCGAGCAGGAAGGAAACCCCACGATGGCCGCTGGCACCGACGCCGACGGCGTCGACCTGGAGCGGATGCTCGACCTGGCCACGCCCTGGTGCCTGATGGTCGCGGCCACCTTGCGCCTGCCCAGCCTCATCGCCGAAGGCCACCGCGATGTCGCCGATCTGGCCACGGCGACGGGCTGCGACCAGGACGCGCTGCACGCCGTGCTGGGCCACCTGGTCTCAAAGGGCGTCTTCACCCAGGAAGCGCCGGGACGCTTCGCCGCCAACCGGGCCGCGGAGCAGCTGGCCGCGGACCGGTTCCTGGATCTCGATGGCTTCGGCGGCCGGATGGCCCACACGTGGGGGACGCTGCTGGACTACGTGCGCACCGGCCAGCCCGCGTACGCCACGCTGTTCGGCCGCCCGTTCTGGGAGGACCTCGCCGCGCACCCGGATATCGCCGCCGGCTTCGACGCGCTGATGGGGCCGCCCGGCCACGGCACGCCCGACTTCGATATCGAGCTCACCGGCGGGTGGGACGACGTCCGCACCATGGTCGACGTGGGCGGTGGCACCGGTGCCATGCTGGCCTCGCTGCTGCGCCGCCACCCGCACGTACGGGGTATCCTCCTCGACCTGCCGGGCACAATCGCCCGGGCGGATACCGCGCTGAGCACCGCAGAGCTGGCCAGCCGCGTGACGCTCCAGGGGCAGAGCTTCTTCGATCCGCTGCCCGCGGGCGCCGACCTGTACCTGCTGAAGAACGTGCTGAACGACTGGCCCGATGACCAGACGGTGGCCATCCTGCGACGCTGCGCACAGGGCGCCGGGCCCGACGGCCGGATCGCCGTCCTCGGCGGTGTCGCGGCCGACGAGGCACCGCGGTCCCTGGGCATCGACATGCTGGTCGCCGGCGGGAAGACCAGTACGATCACCCAGTTCACCCAGCTCGCCCGGCTGGCCGGCCTGAAGATCGCCGCCGCCCGCACGCAGGCCTCCGGCCGATACGTAGTCGAGTGCCAGCCCGCACTGGACAGCAGGAAGGATCGCGTTTGACCCACGACGACGCCGGGACCGGCCGGGCCCGCGGCCTGGTCCATGGCCAGGTCTGCTACCTGCAGATGCCCGCTGTAGACAGTGCCCGGTCGGCCGCGTTCTACGAAACGGTCTTCGGCTGGGAGACCGAACGGCTTTATGAGGACTTCGTCTCCCCGGGCTTGATCGGCCAGTGGGTCCCGGGCCGTCCACCCGCCCGGGATGCAGGCCCGATGATCTGGATCCACGTCGCCGACATGGACCAGGCGCTCGGCCGCGTCGTTGAGCACGGCGGCGAGATCCTCCAGCCACCGTCACCCGACGGCCCGGAGCGCATCCTGGCCACCATCCTCGACCCGGAGGGCAACCTGGTCGGCCTGGCCGCTCAGGCCTCGCCCGCCTAACCCAGCCCTCCCCGGCCCGGGTGCGCGCGGCCCGAGGCCCGATTCCGCTCCGGGCGGAACGCCGCCGGGCATGCATGCTTTCCCATTCTGGGTTTGCAATGTAATCCTGTAATCAAGACACTTGGATAGCCCGGGGAGACCCACATGGAGGCAGATCAGCCACTGGATGTGTACTCGCAGATCGTCTCGGGCGTGGCCGCACGGCTCACGCCCAAGGTCGCGAGCCTGCGCGTGCCGCGCCAGGGCAGCCGCGGAGGCACGGGGGAGAGCCTCGGCTCGGGCGTCGTCTTCACCGGCGACGGGTTCCTGCTCACCAATGCTCACGTGGTGGGCCAGGCCAGCAGCGGTACCGCCGCGTTTTCCGACGGCACGTCGGTGCCGTTCCGGGTGGTAGGCGCCGACCCGCTGTCTGACCTGGCCGTGCTGCGCGCCAACGGCGCGACCCCCGAGCCGGCCGAGCTCGGCGAGGCGGACCGGCTGGTCGTCGGCCAGCTCGTGGTGGCGGTAGGCAACCCGCTCGGCCTGGCCGGCTCGGTCACGGCCGGCGTGGTCAGCGCGCTCGGCCGCTCCCTGCCCGCCCGCGGGCGGGTGATCGAGGACGTCATCCAGACCGACGCCGCGCTCAACCCGGGCAACTCCGGCGGGGCGCTGGCCGACGCGGACGCACGCGTGGTCGGCATCAACACCGCGGTGGCCGGGAGTGGGCCTGGGCCTGGCCGTCCCGGTGAACAACACCACCCGGCGGATCATCTCGGCGCTGATGGCCGACGGCCGGGTCCGGCGGGCCTACCTGGGCCTGGCCATGGTCCCGGGCCCGGTGCCCGCGGCCTGGCGCGAGCGCCTGGGCCGCCAGACCGGCCTGCTCATCGCCCAGGTGGTGGCGGGCGGCCCCGCCGACCGGGCCGGCCTGCGCACCGGTGACCTGCTGCTGTCCGTGGGCGGCCAGCCACTCACGGTATCCCAGGACCTGCAGCGGATGATGTTCGCCGACGCGATCGGCCGCCCGCTGGCCATCACCGTCATGCGCAACGGCGCCCTCGTCGACGTCATCGTCGAGCCCACCGAACTCGTCAACGCCTGACCCAAGCCCGTCCTGATACCTCGCTGCGCGTCATCAGCGAGCATCGATGTATCAGGGCGCGGCCGGGCTCCCCCCGGACATTTTGCCGGACGTTTACTCACAGGACGTCCCCCGAGGGCTGGAGTCCCCATGAAGCATCACGCGTTCTCACGGGCCGCGGCCGCGGCCGCGGCGGGGATGGCTATCCTCCTGGTCAGCGGCACTGCCACCGGAGCCATGGCCGCTGTGACCTCGACCTCGGCTCCGCCTGCCCGGCAGGGCACCCCGACCGTGCCCGGCGCCCCCACGGGGCTGACCGCCACTGGCGGCAACGGCACAGCCACCCTGTCGTGGTCTCCGCCCAGCTCGGACGGCGGCTCACCGGTGCAGGGCTATTTCATCCAAGGCGGGACGAGCCCATCCGCCGCTGACGTCACGGACCTGGTCGTTGACCGTACGGCCACCATCGGTGGCTTGACCAACGGCACCACGTACTACTTCCGCGTGAACGCGCAGAACTCGGACGGTGATGGCCCTTCGGTGACCGTGCAGGTCACCCCGCAGGGCCTCGGGTCCGCGCCGGGCTCGCCGACCGGACTGAAGACCAGCTCCGGCGATGGTTTCATCGCGCTGTCGTGGTCCCCGCCCACGTCGACGGGCGGTTCCCCGATCACTGGCTACCACGTCTACCTGGGACACCTCTCGTCGCTGGTAGGCGCCACGGTGTTCACCACCTCGGGCACGAGCTTCCGGCTCACTGACGCGGAAAACGGCAGCCTTTACTACGTCAAGGTAACCGCGCTCAATGCGGCGGGTGAAGGGCCCGGGACCCCCGTGACGTCGGTCATCCCCGTTCCTCACGCTGTGCCCGCCGGGCCGTCTCGTCCCACCGGGCTGACCGCCCAGGCCCGCCGCGGCGCGGTGGTCCTGTCATGGTCGCCGCCGAAGGGCGGCCTCAAGGCCGGCGACGGCTACCTCATCTACATCGGCACGGGATCAGGTCACGAGGGCGCCAAGCCTTCTGTCCCTTATCTGATCGAGAATGTCACCAGCTATACGATCGCCCCGCTGAAGGACGGCACCCGGTACTACTTCCAGGTGGCCCTGCTCGACGCTGACAACCGAATAAGTGCCCGGTCAGCCGAGGTCTCGGCCGTCCCCGGAGCCGGCGCTGCCGCGGCGGCCGGCCCTCGGCCAGCGTCGGCGCCCCGGCCGCCGCCGGCGTCAACGCCACTACGCAGGCCAGCGCCTCTCCCCTGCGGGGCAAGGTTCCGGCGCCGGAACCGCAGGACCACACCTCGTCCAGCCTGCCCACCGGCCTGTCATCCTGCTGGTGGGGCTGGTCCTGGCCGCGGCGGCGGGCGGCGCGATCGCGGTCCTGCGGTTCCGGCGCCGGCGCTACCACCGGGGGTACGGCCCGGTGCCTGCTCCCCGGCGCCCGCACGACGACCAGCCGACCGGGCAGGTCAGCCGGACAGAGGAGATGAATGGCCCCCGCTACCGCTGAGGCCGTCCCCCGTGATCCCGGCCGGGCTGGTCAACGCCTAGGAAAACATCCAGGCAACGCTATTCCAGCGGCTGGCGGCCGATGGCCGATGGTTCGCGCAGGGTGAGCAGCCAGGCCACCGCCGCCGCGATCAGCGGCATGCCGACCAGGATCAGCAGCAGGTTGGCCACCGGGATGCTGCCCAGCTCGGACAGCCCGTCCAGGCTGTTGCTGCGGGCGAACCCGATCGCCGCCAGGTAGCCGCTGGCCATGCCCATGAGTGCCCCGGTGAACCCAAGGGCTCCGGCCGTGGTGGCCACGATGATGCGCCGGGCGGTGCCGCTTGCCCCGGTCGCGGTCAGCGTGCGCAGGTCCCTGGCGGCCTCGCTGCGCACCAGCCCGACGCTCATCCCGAGGATGGCCAGCGCCAGCACGATGCCGAACACGGTGGCGTCATTGACCACCGTCACCAGTGACGGGATGCTGTTGCGGGTCTCCACGGACATCCCCGACGTCGCCGCGACCTGCTGCGCGCTCCTGATCTGATCGGCGGTGAGGCCGCTGCGCAACTGGATGAACCAGCCCGCTGTGCTGACCGACGACTGCAGGTTCAGCGCCCGCAGGCCGTGCTCGGTAATCACCGTGTTCGGTGCGGAGGTGCCGGAGGGAAGCTGGCTGACCTCCTGAATCGGCGGGTTGGCGATGCAGCTCCCGGCCGGGCATAGCGTAGTGCCCGGGCCGCTCTTGGGTGAGTTGACGAACTGCATCAGCGCCAGCGTGGCTAGGCCCGGCCGCATGGTGAGGAAGTCGGCGTCCCGGTTGACCTGGGATGGGCTGATGCCGAACAGGCTCAGCAGCTGAGGCGTAGCCACGTAGATCTGGCCGGACCAGCTCCGCCCGCCCGCTGCGTGAACCAGGCCCGCGTTCGACGACACCAGATCAATGATGCTGGCGTTGCCGAGCGAGGCCGCGATACTGTCCGCGACCTTGGTCTGGTCGGCGAGCGACGGGGTCGGCCCCGGCGCCTGTCCCGCCGCCCCCGCCCGGGCCGTTGAAACTGCCCGCGGTATAGACGACGAGCTGGCTGGAGCTCAGGTTCGGGCCCGCGTAGTCGAGCGGGTCGCCGAGCCGGGCGGCGGCCTCCACGCAGACGATCACCGCGATCAGCGTGGCCACGGCGATGGCCGCCAGCGCCGGGCCGGACCGGCTCCGGTACCGGGACAGATCCCGCAGGGCCAGCCGGACCGAGATCGGGGCCCGCTGGCCCAGCCAGCCGACCAGCCCGAGGCACGCAGGGGCCAGCAGGACGATGGCCACGCAGAGCAGGATGAGGCCGAGGGCGACCTCTTTCAGCGGGGTCGAGTTGCCACCGCCATCGCCGGTGCCTACCGCCGAACCAGCCAGGCCGATCAGGATGAACGAGAGCACCAGGAATGCGATCCCGACCGGCACGGCGAGGCGCCCCGTCTTCTTCGGCGCGGGCGGCCGGCCGGCCAGGGCGGCGACGACCGGCACCCGGGAGATGGCCCGCGCGGGCCGGGAGGCCGCGAAGTAGGTCGCCAGCACGGCCAGGACCATGGAGGCGATGATGACCGTCCACGGGAGCTGGAAGATCCCGATCAGGTGGTGGGAGCTGGACTCCGCGGTCGGCCGGTACGCCAGCCAGCCGATGAACCCGATGACGAAGCCCGCCGCGGCGCCCGCGATGCCGGTGGCGATGCCGTTGGCCCGCACGACCAGCCGGATGTTCCGCTCCGTCGCGCCCTGAGCGGCGAGCATGCCGATGGACCGGAGCCGCCGCTGGGCCAGCACGGTGAAGCCGCCGACGCCGACCAGGCCGATGAGCACGATGCCGAGGACGGCCGCGGTGAGCGACACCGTCTCGGGGTTGATCACGTTCTGGTTGGACAGCGACGTGGCGTCGTACGCCGACGACCCGCTGGGCAGCAGCGCCGAGATCGCGCTCGCGCTCATGCCGTGCCCGTCGAACAGCACCACTACCTGGTCCGGCCGCGTTACCTGGCCGGGAATCACCAGGGCGAAGTCATCGAGCAGGGACTGCGGGTTCTTGACCGTGCCGGTGACGGTCCGGGTCACGCCGCCGAAGGTCCAGCTGCTCCCGACGCGGAGGTGGAAGCCGGAGGCGACCCCGCTGGTCACCGCGACCTGGCTCGCGCTGCTTGGATACGCCCCGCTGACCAGGGTGAGCAGCGGCCCGCCGAACGGGCCGTGCGGATCCTGGGCCTGCAGGTTGAACGTCTGGATGGTGCCGGGGACCGTCTCCGTCTGGGTCTCGATCACGTCGGTCTGCCCGAAGTGCTGCTGCACCACGGCGATGTCCGCGGCGAACCTCGCCGGGGATCCGGAGAACACGGCGGCGTCCTGCGCGGTGCCGAGCACGCCGGCCGGATTGGCCGGGGTCGTCGTCGCCACGGCCGCACCGATGAACGTGGCGGCGACGGCCGCAGTGATCAGGGCGAAGATCAGCAGCTGCTGCTTCCATTCGTGGCGCAGCAGGCGGACCGCCCAGCGGATGACGGCGCGGCGGGCGGGCAGCCCGCCGCTGCTGGCGTGCCTGGCCAGCGTCGCGGTGCTCATTGACCCTGCTCCGGGACGGCCTGCGCCAGCAGGGATTCCGGGCCCGCCGCCGGGGTGGTCTGGTCGGTGATGCGGCCGTCGCGGATGAAGATGACGCGGTCGGCCCAGGCGGCGAGCTGCGCGTCATGGGTCACCACCATTGCGGTCATCCCGGTGTCCCGGCAGGCGCTGTGCAGCAGCCGCATGATGGCGTCGCTGTTGGCCGTGTCCAGCGCGCCGGATGGCTCGTCGGCCAGCAGGATCTTCCGCTCGCCGATCATCGCGCGGGCGATGGCCACCCGCTGCCGCTCGCCGCCGGACAGCTGGTCGGGGAAGTGCCCGGCGCGGTTGCCGAGCCCGAGACCGTCGAGCGCCTTCAGCGCGGCCACCCGGGCCCGGCGGGCCGACGTGCCATCAAGCTCGAGGGGGAGGGAGACGTTCTCGCCCGCCGTCAGGCCGGGCAGCAGGTTGAAGTCCTGGAACACATAGCCGACGGTGCGCCGGCGTAGCTGCGCCTTCCGCCGCATCGACATCGTGCTCACCGGCTGCCCGGCGAGCAGTACCTCACCAGTGGTCGGCTCCTCGAGGGTGCCGGCGATGGTCAGCAGCGTGCTCTTGCCCGAGCCGCTGGGCCCCATCACGGCGACCATCTCGCCCTCGATCACCCCCAGGCTGGCCTCGTGCAGCGCGTGCACCTGCGCCTCGCCCATCCCGTAGGACTTGGATACCTGGCGTAGCTCGATCATGGCGGTCATTTCGCGGTGGTCCTTACTTCCTGGCGGGCGGTTTTGCGCAGGCGCGGCAGCGGCCACGGCCTGCTCGGCGGGTTCTCATCGGGGTTGCCGCGGGCCGCAGCCGTGCGTCCCGCGAAAGAATCCGCCCCTGTGCGCTTGATGCGGGCGTCGGCCGCGTCCAGCCACCGGACGACCGAGTCCACGCGGAAGAGCTCCGCGTCGATGGCCAGGCCCGCATTCAGGTCGGCGGGGTCGCAGTCTTGCTTGATCCGGGTCCACTGCTGCATGAGCTCCACGAGGTAGCGGCGGTGGGCCTGGATGATCCCTGATACATCGGCGCCCGGGACGCTGAGGGCGACCAGCACCTTCATGACGAGCTCGTCGCGGGGCGGGGTGCTGAGGTCTGGCGGCGTGCGCAGCCAGGTGTCCAGTTCCGCCGCACCGGCCTCGGTGATCCGGTACGCCTTCTGCGGCCCGTCGCCCTCCACCTCGCCGTCGGACTCCACCAGGCCGTCGCGCTCCAGCCGCTGCAGGGTCGTGTAGACCTGCCCGACGTTGAGCGGCCAGACCTCGCCGGTCCGGGCCTCGAACTCCTCGCGTAGCCGGAGCCCGTACTTGGGGCCCTCGCTCAGCAGCGCGAGCATCGCATGCCGCACACTCACCGTGTCACCCTCCGGCCGCACCTCTATACGGAGTACTATACCGAGTATATTAGAGCATACTGAGTATACATACAAGCCGCACCCGGAAACATCAGCCAGGCGCCTGCCATGATGGGCACATGACCGCCAGCTACCAACCGGTCCGCGCTCCCCGGGGCTCGCACCTCACCTGCAAGGGCTGGCCGCAAGAGGCCGCCATGCGCATGCTCATGAACAACCTCGACCCCGAGGTGGCCGAGCACCCCGAGCAGCTCATCGTCTACGGCGGCTCCGGCCGCGCCGCCCGCAGCTGGGACGCCTACGCCGCGATCATCGCCAGCCTGCAAAACCTCGAGCAGGACGAGACCCTCCTGGTCCAGTCCGGCAAGCCCGTCGGGGTCATGCGGACGCACGAATGGGCCCCACGAGTGCTCATCGCCAACTCCAACCTGGTCCCGCAGTGGGCCACCTGGGAGGAGTTCCGCCGCCTGGAGCACCTCGGCCTGACCATGTACGGCCAGATGACCGCCGGGTCCTGGATCTACATCGGCACCCAGGGCATCCTGCAGGGCACCTACGAGACGTTCGCCGCGATCGCGGCCAAACGCTACGGCGGCACGCTGGCAGGCACGATCACCCTGACCGCGGGCCTGGGCGGGATGGGCGGTGCCCAGCCGCTGGCCGTGACCATGAACGGCGGCGTGGTCATCTGCGTCGAGTGCGACCAGTCCCGGATCACCCGGCGGATCGAGTTCGGCTACCTGGACGAGCAGGCCGACGACGCCGACGACGCCATCCGCCGGGCCACCGCCGCCCGCGACGAAGGCCGCCCCCTGTCCATCGGCTTGCTCGGCAACGCCGCCGACGTGTTCCCGGCCATGCTCGCCAAGCAGGCCCCGATCGACATCGTCACCGACCAGACCTCCGCCCACGACCCGCTGACCTACCTGCCCACGGGCGTCGCGTTCGAGGACATGGCCGCCCTGCGCGCCGAAGACCCGGAGGGCTTCACGACCAGAGCCCGCGACTCGATGGCCACCCACGTCGCCGCCATGGTCGGCTTCCTCGACGCCGGCGCCGAGGTGTTCGACTACGGCAACTCCATCCGCGGCGAGGCCCTGCTGGCCGGCTACCAGCGCGCGTTCGACTTCCCCGGCTTCGTCCCGGCCTACATCCGGCCGCTGTTCTGCGAGGGCAAGGGCCCGTTCCGCTGGGCCGCGCTGTCCGGCGATCCCGCGGACATCGCCGCCACCGACCGGGCCATCCTCGAGTTGTTCCCGGAGAACGAGGCCCTGGCCCGCTGGATCCGCCTGGCCGAGGAGAAGGTCCACTTCCAGGGCCTGCCCGCCCGGATCTGCTGGCTCGGCTACGGCGAGCGGAACCTGGCTGGTGTGCGGTTCAACGAGATGGTGGCCGACGGCACGCTGGCGGCCCCCATCGTCTTGGGCCGTGACCACCTGGACTGCGGCTCGGTCGCCTCGCCCTACCGGGAGACCGAGAGCATGGCCGACGGCTCCGACGCGATCGCCGACTGGCCGCTGCTGAACGCGCTGGTCAACACCGCCTCAGGCGCGTCCTGGGTGTCTATCCACCACGGCGGCGGGGTCGGCATCGGCCGCTCCATCCACGCCGGCCAGGTCTGCGTGGCCGACGGCTCCGAGCTGGCCGCGCAGAAACTGGAGCGCGTCCTGACCAACGACCCCGCCATGGGCGTGATCAGGCACGCGGACGCCGGCTACGAGGAGGCCTCGGCCGTCGCCGCCGAGCGCGGCGTCCGCGTCCCCATGGCGACATGAGCTTCGCCCGCCTGTGGCGCGAGCTCGAGCCGCTGGGCCGCGACCCGGCCACCGGCGGCTACCGGCGCTACTCCTGGACGCCGGCCGACGCGGACTGCCGCGCCTGGTTCACCGGCCAGGCCGAGCAGCGCGGCCTGGCCGTCGAGCCCGATAACAACGGCAACCTGTGGGCCTGGTGGGGTCGCAGGCGCCCGGGCGCCATCGTGACCGGCAGCCACCTGGATTCGGTCCCGGACGGCGGCGGCTTCGACGGCGCCCTCGGCGTGGTCACCGCGCTGGCCGCCGTAGACCTCCTGCAAGAAAAATCCTTTCATCCCGAACGATCCGTGGTGCTTGCCGTCTTCACCGAGGAAGAGGGCGCCCGGTTCGGCGTCCCGTGCCTCGGCAGCCGCCTGCTGACCGGCGCCCTCGGCCCCGACGCCGCGCGCGGGCTCACCGACACCGGCGGCACCACGCTCGCCGAGGCCATGGCCGCCGCCGGTCACGACCCCGCCCAGCTCGGCCCTCGCGACGACCTGCTGGCCCAGCTCGGCGCGGTCATCGAGCTGCACGTCGAGCAGGGCCGCGCGCTGGCCCCCCTGGGCGCCGCCGTCGGCCTGGCCGAAGGCATCTGGCCGCACGGCCGGTGGCGGTTCACCTTCGAAGGCCGCGCCGACCACGCCGGCACCGCGCAGCTCGCCGACCGCCGCGACCCGATGCTGCCCTACGCGCACACGGCCCTCGCCGCCCGGACCGCCGCCGCGGAGCACGGCTCGCTGGCCACCTTCGGCAAGGTGCTCGTGACGCCGAACGGCTCCAACGGCGTGCCCTCGGCCGTGCACGCCTGGCTGGACGCCCGCGCCGCCGACGAAGCCACCGTGCTGGAGACGGTTACCACGGTCCGTTCGGCTGCGGAAAAATGCTCGGCCGAACACGGGGTCACCCTCGCCGTCCGGCAGGAGTCGTTCACCCCCCTGGTGCGGTTTCACTCCGGCCTGCGCGACCGGATCGCCGGGGTCCTGGCCGCCGCCGGGGTCCAGGCTCCGGTGCTGCCCACCGGCGCGGGCCACGACGCGGGCGTGCTGGCCGCCCGGGTCCCGGCCGCCATGCTCTTCGTCCGCAACCCCACCGGGATCTCGCACTCGCCCGCCGAGCACGCCGACCTGCCCGACTGCGAGGCCGGCGTCCGTGCCCTGGCGGCCGTCCTGGAAGACCTCGCCGGATGACTGAGCCGCCCGCCCAAGCCGCGCCGTCGCCGCCCGCCCAAGCCTCACCCCCTGGGCGGCGCTGGCTGGCCGACCTGGCCTGGCTCCCCGGCCAGGGCGTCCGCCGCGACGTCCTCATCGAAGCCGACGGCGACCGGTTCACTTCCGTCACACCCGCGGCCCCCGCCGCGAGCATCCCGCCCGGCACCACCCGGCTGCGCGGCCTCACCCTGCCCGGCTTCGCCAACGCCCACTCCCACGCCTTCCACCGCGCGCTGCGGTCGGTCACCCAGGCCGGCCGCGGGACGTTCTGGACCTGGCGCGAGCGAATGTACGACGTCGCGGCCCGGCTCGACCCGGACAGTTATTACCAGCTGGCCCGGGCCACCTTCGCCGAGATGACCCTGGCCGGGGTGAGCTGCGTGGGGGAGTTCCACTACCTGCACCACCAGCCGGGCGGCCATCCGTACCCGGATCCCAACGCCATGGGCCGCGCCCTGATCCGGGCCGCCGCTGAGGCGGGCCTGCGGATGACCCTGCTGGATACCTGTTACCTGTCCGGCGGCCTGGCCGAAGAGGGAGGACTGCTGCCGCTGGCCGGGGCCCAGCTGCGGTTCAGCGACGGCGACGCCCGGCGCTGGGCGGCGCGGGTCAGCGACCTCGGCTTCGACGAGCACGGCATGATCTCCCCGTACGCCCGGGCCGGCGCGGCCGTTCATTCCGTCCGCGCGGTGCCGCGGGGCCAGCTGCACCCGGTCGTGGCCTGGGCCCACCGGTTCGGCGCGCCGCTGCACGTGCACCTGTCCGAGCAGCGGGCCGAGAACGAGGAATGCCAGGTGGTGTACGGGATGTCGCCCGCCCGCCTGCTGTACGCCGAGGACGTGCTCGGGCCGCGCACCACCGTGGTCCACGCCACCCACGTGGCGGCCGAGGACGTGGAGCTGCTCGGCGGCTGCCAGGCGTTCGCGTGCCTGTGCCCCACCACCGAGCGTGACCTGGGCGACGGCCTGGCCCCGGCCCAGGCACTGGCCGCGGCGGGCTGCGTGCTCACCCTGGGCAGCGACAGCCACGCGGTGATCGACCTGCTCGAAGAGGCACGCGGGGTCGAATACGCCGAACGCCTCGGCCGTCAGGCCCGCGGTCACCACACCGCCGAAGCGCTTCTTCAGGCGGCGACCGCGGCCGGGCACACCAGCCTGGGCTGGCCCGACGCGGGGGAGATCGCCCCCGGAGCCTGGGCCGACCTGGCCACCGTGTCCCTGGACTCGGTGCGGACCGCGGGCGCCGCGGACAGCCAGGCCCTGGAGGCCGCCGTGTTCGCCGCCTCGGCGGCCGACATCACCGACGTCGTGATCAGCGGCCGCGACGTGGTCCGAGACGGCACCCACCTGCTGGTCCCCGACGTGCCGGGGGAGCTGTCCCGGGCCATCGGCGCGGTCCTCAGCTAGCCCGCCCCGCCCGCCCGATCTTCCGCGGGGACAATGGAACCCATGACCGACATCCCGCTGGCGGACCTGGGCGGCGGCGTCGCCGTGCCGATGGTCGGCTTCGGCACCTGGCAGCTGAGCGGCCGCGATACCTACGAATCCGTCCGGTACGCCCTGGAGGTCGGCTACCGGCACATTGACACCGCCACCATGTACCGGAACGAGCGCGAGGTCGGCCAGGCCATCCGGGACAGCGGCCTGGGCCGCGGTGAGGTGTTCATCACCACCAAGCTGCTGCCCAGCGACGCCGGCCGGGCCCGGGCCAGCCTGGACGCGAGCCTGCGCGCGCTGGGCACGGACTACGTGGACCTGTGGCTGGTGCACTGGCCGCCGCGCAGGCCGGCCTTGGTCCCGGTCTGGCGAGACTTCGTCGCCCTGCGCGACGAGGAGCGGTGCCGCGCCGTCGGGGTGAGCAACTACGGCCTGGCCCAGATCGACGAGCTGATCCGGGCCACGCAGGAGCGGCCCGCGGTCAACCAGATCCCGTGGAGCCCGTCCCGGCACGATCCGGCCCTGCTGGCCGCGCACGCCGCCCGCGGCGTGACCGTCGAGGGCTACAGTCCCCTCAACGGCACCCGTCTGCGCGATCCCGCCCTGGTTGAGATCGCCGCCCGGCACGGCGTCACCCCGGCCCAGGTCGTCCTGCGCTGGCACCTGGAACACGGCATCATCGTGATTCCGAGGTCCGCCCAGCCCGCTCACATCGCGTCGAACTTCGACCTGTTCAGCTTCTCCCTCACCCCCGAAGAAACCGCCCGCCTGGATGGCGGCGCATTATCCGGCAACAGCTTGCCGTTGGCAACTGGTTGTCCACAGGAGGGCATGGTCCGGCCGAGTTATCCACAGCTGCGCAGCCGCCTGGGCGGATCGGGCCGCGGAACGGCGACGGTGGAGGGACCGGCGGCGTCGGGCCGCCGGGCTTCCCAAGGAGGATCGAGATGAGCCAGGGCGGATACCTGACGCTCGTGGGCTTCGTGGCCCAGGACCCGAGGCAGCGCGAGGCGAGGGCTGGCGTGTGGGTCACCAACCTGCGTGTCGGCACCACGCCCCGCATCCAGGACCGGGTCACCAATCAATGGCGCGACGGAGAGACCTCGTTCTACGACGTGGCGTGCTGGCGCCGGCTCGGCGACCACGTGCGGGCCAGCCTGCACAAGGGCGACCCGGTGATGGTCAAGGGACGGTGCCGGTCGCGTAGCTACACCGACAAGAACGGGGTGCGGCACAACGTGATCGACGTCATCGCCGATACCGTCGGCCATGACCTCAGCCGCGGCGTGGCCAACTATCTGCGCCCTGACCGCCGGCCCGTGGCTACCGAGGGAGATCCTGCCGCCGAGCAGGTCCCGGACCTGCCTGAGGATCGCGACATCATCGACGATGAGGCTCTCGACGAGTTCGGACAGGCACTCGATAGCCTCGCTGAAGCCGACCTCGCCGTCCAAGCCCTCGAGGAGGGCGAGACGTCTGACGCGGCCGCGGCGTCTGCATCGCCGACGCCCTTCTGAGGGCTAAGTCCAGATAACGCCTCGCACCGATTAGTTCTCCTCAGCTCGGGTGCTGTACGGGGCGGATGCGATTCGCTTCGTAACGTAGCCGCTCCGGCAGCACCAACATTTACTGCCCGGTCGCGGCGCAAGCGTGTCGTGTCCCGGTCTGCGTCGTCCGGCGTCGCTGGTCATCCGCTATACCGGGTGCGCCCGGTCAACATACCGGTTTTGCCCACGCCCAGCACTCTTCGAATCTATACTGTTACCTAAAGTGATGATGCGGGGCCCTCGCGGGTCCGCATCAGCCTGGCTGACCCTGGGCAGGAAGCATGTCAGCAGCTCCAGAGGCGATCGGACAACCCCGGCGCAGGCCTCGGCGCGTGATCAGACGGTCCCCTCACCGCCGACTGCGGGGCGGGCTGTCGCCCCGCGAAGGTTCGGGCTGGCCGCTGCTCACGATGCTCGGGCCGTTGATCGTCTACGTCGTCGGTGTCGTGGCCTGTGCCCTGGCGCTGATCGGCTGGGAAGCAGCTCACACACCGCTGCGCGCAGGCCAGGCGGCCCTGTTCGCCGCGTTGCTGGCTGCCGCGGTGGTGTGCGTCGAGGCCATGCGGCGGCTCGGCCAGCCGTCCGGCGTGTCGAGGGACCTGCTGTCCGCCTGGTGGCTGCCGATCGTGCTGCTCCTGCCACCGCTCTACGCGCTGCTCGCGCCGTTCGTCATCGGCTCGGTGCTCTACCTGCGGGGCCGCCGGATACCCGTGTACCGCCGCGTGTTCAGCTCGGCCGCGCTCGGACTGGCCGGAGCCGCCGCGTCGGCCACCTTCCACCTCGCTGTCCCGCAGGGCCTGCGGCTCAGCCTGGCCGGGTCGCATGCCTGGCTGGTGCGCCCGGAGGTGATCGGGGCTGCGGTGGCCTGCGCGGTCCTGTTCGCGGTGCTCAACGCGGGCATCGTCGCGGTCGCCGCGCACCTGGCCAACCCCGAGGCGCCGCTGGCCAAGGTGCTGTGGGACCGGGAAAGCCTGCTGCTCGACCTGACCGAGACGTGTGTCGGCATCATCGTCGCCGTCACCTGCGCGCTCAGCTTCCTGCTGCTCCTGGTCGCCCTGCCGCCGGTCATCCTGCTGCAGCGCAGCCTCATGCATCAGCAGCTGGCCGCGGCCGCCCGCACCGATCCCAAGACCGGGCTGCTGAACGCCACCGCCTGGCAGCGTGAAGCCGATGCCGAGGTCACCCGAGCGCTGCGGGCTGGCCTGCCGCTGTCGCTGCTCCTCGTGGACGTGGATCACTTCAAGCGGGTCAACGACAGCCACGGCCACCTCATCGGGGATGACGTCCTGCGCGCCTTGGCCACGGAGCTCAGGCAGCAGGTCCGCGAGTCGGACGTGGTGGGCCGGTTCGGCGGGGAGGAGTTCACCGTCCTGCTGCCCCGCACCGACGGCGAGGGCGCCTGCCGGATCGCCGAGCGGCTGCGCAGGAGCGCGGGCCTGCTCAGCGTGACCGCCGCCGACCGTCAGATCAGCGTCACCATCTCCATCGGGGTGGCGGAGCTAGGCCGGCATGGCCAGGACCTGTTCGAGCTGCTCGCGGCGGCCGACCTGGCCCTGTACCGGGCCAAGGCCGCCGGCCGCAACCAGGTGCGCCTGTACGTCCCGCGCCAGCAGCAGCCGCGGGATGCCGCCGAGCCGGCGAGCGAGGCGGACCAGGAAGGTGACGAGGTAACCGGCGCGTACCCGTAGGCTTAAGGACATGCCGGAGTTCATCTATCAGATGCGAGCCGTGCGCAAGGCGCACGGTGACAAGGTCATCCTCGACAACGTTACGCTGGCGTTCCTGCCCGGCGCGAAGATCGGCGTTGTGGGGCCGAACGGTACCGGCAAATCGACGCTGCTGCGGATGATGGCCGGCCTGGAGCAGCCGTCCAACGGCGAGGCGCGCCTGATGCCCGGCTTCACCGTCGGCCTGCTCGCCCAGGAGCCGCAGCTGGACGAGACCAAGACCGTGCTCGGCAACGTCGAGGACGGCGTGGCCGACACCAAGCGGACTCTCGAGCAGTACAACGAGATCGCCGAGAAGATGGCGACCGACTACTCCGATGAGCTCCTCGAGGAGATGGGCCGCCTGCAGGAGGTCCTCGACCACAAGGACGCCTGGGACCTGGACAGCCAGGTCGAGCAGGCCATGGACGCGCTGCGCTGCCCGCCCCCGGACGCCGACGTGACCAGCCTGTCCGGCGGTGAGAAGCGCCGGGTGGCGCTGTGCCGCCTGCTGCTGTCCCAGCCCGACCTGCTGCTGCTGGATGAGCCGACCAACCACCTGGACGCGGAGAGCGTGCAGTGGCTGGAGCAGCATCTGGAGAAGTACCCGGGTACCGTCGTCGCGGTCACCCACGACCGGTACTTCCTGGACGACGTGGCCCAGTGGATCCTCGAGCTCGACCGCGGTCGCGCCTACCCCTACGAGGGGAACTACTCCACCTACCTGGAGACCAAGGCGGCCCGGCTCAAGGTCGAGGGGGCCAAGGACGCCAAGAAGCGCAAGCGCCTGGAGGACGAGCTGGAGTGGGTCCGCTCCAGCCCCAGGGCGCGCCAGGCCAAGAGCAGGGCCAGGCTGCAGCGCTACGAGGAGATGGCGGCCGAGGCCGACAAGAACCGCAAGCTGGACTTCGAGGAGATCCAGATCCCGCCGGGCCCGCGCCTGGGCAACCAGGTGGTGGAGGTCAGCGGCCTGGTCAAGGGGTTCGGGGACCGGTGCCTGTTCGAGGACCTCTCCTTCAGCCTGCCCCGCAACGGCATCGTCGGCGTCATTGGCCCGAACGGCGTCGGCAAGACGACCTTGTTCAAGATGATCGTCGGCGAGGAGAAGCCAGACGAGGGCACGATCAGGATCGGCGAGACGGTCCGCATCTCCTACGTTGACCAGGCCCGCGCCCGCATCGCCCCGAACAAGAACGTCTGGGAAGTGATCTCCGACGGCGAGGCGCACATCCGGGTCGGCAACCTCGAGATCCCCAGCCGCGCATATGTGGCCGCGTTCGGGTTCAAGGGCGCCGACCAGCAGAAGCCGGCCGGCGTGATGTCCGGCGGCGAGCGGAACCGGATGAACCTGGCCCTCACCCTCAAGCAGGGCGGCAACCTGCTCCTGCTGGACGAGCCGACGAACGACCTGGACGTGGAGACGCTGGGCTCACTGGAGAACGCGCTGCTGGAGTTCCCCGGCTGCGCGGTCATCACCAGCCACGACCGCTGGTTCCTGGACCGGGTGGCCACCCACATCCTGGCCTGGGAGGGCGGCGCGAACTGGTTCTGGTTCGAGGGTAACTACGACTCCTACGAGCGGAACAAGATCGAGCGCCTCGGCGCCGAAGCCGCCCGCCCGCACAGCGTCACCTACCGCAAGCTCACCCGCGACTAGCGGCACCGGCGCCCGGCACCGGCACCGGCGCCCCGCCCTGTCGGCCCGGCCCCCCGGCCGGGCCCGCCGGTCAGCGCAGCGGCCCGAAGAACGCCCGCAGGTCCCCGGCCAGGTCGGCCGGGGCCTCCATGGCCGGGAAGTGCTTTCCGCGGGCGAACTCGGACCAGTGCGCGCCGGGCGGGGCGGGCACCAGCCTGCGGGCCGTCTCGTCGGCGCCGAAGACCGCGAAGCCCTGCGGGACGGCCGGGGGAGCGCCCCAGTCAGACGAGTGCGCCTGCTCGTACAGGGTGTGCGCGGCCGAGGCGCCGGAGCCGGTGAACCAGTACAGGCTGACCGTGGTGAGCAGCTGATCGCGGTCGACCGGCAGGTCGGTCCACTCGTGTACCTTCTCGGCGATCCAGGCCAGCTGCAGCAGCGGTGAGTCGGCCAGGCCGTAGCCGATGGTCTGCGGGCGGGTGTTCTGGATGGCCAGGTAGCCGGAACCTTCCCGGCGGAATTCGTCCATCCGGTCCAGGATCAGCTTGTCGACCGGGTCGCCGGGCTCCAGGCGGCTGGCCATCCCGGGCAGGAAGGTGGCGACGGCCGCCGCGGTCAGCGGGTCGGTCACCACATGGACGCCGATCACGTGCTCTGCGTCCAGGCCGCCGACCATGCCGGACACCCCGGCGCCGATGTCGCCGCCGTGCACGCCGTACCGCCGGTAGCCGAGCCTGCGCATCAGCTCGGCCCAGGCGCGCGCGGTCCGGGCCATGGTCCAGCCGGCCGCGCTCAGCGGCGTGGAGAAGGCGTAGCCCGGCAGGGACGGGGCCACGACGTGGAACGCCTGGCCCGCGGCCGGATTGACCAGCGGCTCGATCAGCCGCAGGAACTCGGCGACCGAGCTGGGGTAGCCGTGCGTGATCAGCAGCGGCTTCGCGCCGGGCTGGCCGGACCTGACGTGCAGGAAGTGAATGCGCTGGCCGTCGATCTCCGCGGTGAACTGCGGATAGGAGTTGAGCTCCGCCTCGGCGGCGCGCCAGTCGTATCGCGTGCACCAGTGCTCGGCGAGTTCCCTCAGGTAGCCCGGCGGCACGCCGCGGGCCCAGTCCGCGCCGGGCAGCTCGCCCGGCCAGCGGGCGTGGGCGAGCCGGTCGTGCAGATAGTCGACGTCGGCCTGGGGGATCTCGATGCGGAAGGGCTGGATGCCGTCGCTCATCACGCTTCTCCTGTCCACGCTGGTGTTGCGCTCACAGGGAAAGGCTAGGAACAATAGCGGAAAGGTTCGTTCCTAGATGGATGCCAGGATGGGAGAATGCCGGAAACCTCGGCGCGGCTGCTGCGCCTGCTGTCCCTGCTGCAGGCCAGGCGGGACTGGACCGGTACCGAGCTCGCCGCCCGTCTCGGCGTTACCACCCGTACCATCCGCCATGACGTGGACCGGTTGCGCGGGCTGGGCTATCCGGTCGACGCGCGGCCGGGCGTGGCCGGCGGATACCGGCTCGGCGCGGGCGCCGCCCTGCCGCCCCTGCTGCTCGACGACGAGGAAGCCGTGGCCGTCGCGGTCGGCTTGCGCACCGCCGCGACCGGCTCGGTCGCCGGGATCGAGGAGGCGTCGCTGCGTGCTCTGGCCAAGCTCCAGCAGATGCTCCCCGCCCGCCTGCGGCACCGGCTCAGCGCCTTCCAGGCCTACGCGCTGCCGGTGCCGTCGCGCGGTCCGCGCGTGGACCCGGAAGTACTGACGACGATCGCCAGCGCATGCCGCGACCATGAGCGGCTCCGGTTCGACTACCGTGCGCATTCCGGGGCGGTCAGCCGGCGTTCGGTCGAGCCGTATCGGCTGGTCCACGACCGGCAGCGCTGGTACCTGGTGGCCTGGGACGCAGGCCGCGAGGCGTGGCGAACCTTCCGGGTCGACCGGATCGAGCCGCGGACCCCGGCCGGGCCGCGCTTCGTGCCCCGCGCGCTTCCGCCCGACCCGCAGATCGCGGCGCAGGTGGCCCGGGCGGCCGCAACGGCGCCCTGGCACTACCGGGCCCGGGTGATCGTGCACGCTCCGGCCGCATACGTCCGGGAGCGGCTGCCCATCCCCGTCCCGGTGGAACCCCTGGGCGAGGACCGGTGTGCCTTTGAGCCAGGCTCGGACCATCCGGAAATGCTCGCCCTGTATCTGGGCCTGCTGGACGCCGACTTCGAGATCGCGGATTCGCCGGAGCTGGCGGCCGCCCTGCACAAGCTGGCCGGCCGCTACCAGCGCGCCATCGTGGCCGCCAACCCCGCGGCCGACGGCCTGGCCTAGGCTCTGGGGCGTACCCAGGGGACGGAGGTGGGCGTGGCCAAGGTCCGGGTGGCGGTGGCCGGAGCCGGACTCGGCGGGCTGTGCCTAGCGCAGGGATTGCGGCGCGCAGGCGCCGACGTCACCGTGTACGAACGGGACGAGGGGCTGGCCGGGCGCGGGCAGGGGTACCGGCTGCATGTCGACGCGCGGGCGGGACTGGCGCTGCAGCAGTGCCTGCCGCCGGAGCTGCTCGCCGCGTTCCAGGCGACGTGCGGTCAGGCGAGTACCCGGCTGACCGTGATGAGCGAACGGCTGCGGGTGCTGAAAGAAGACACGACCGGCGATCCCGCCGCCGACCGGTATGCGCCTGGCACGCTGTCCACGTCGGTTAACCGGCTGACGCTGCGGGAAGTGCTGGCCGCCGGGCTGCAGGACACGGTCGTGTTCGGCCGCGAGGTGACGGGGTACGACGCCGACGGCGACGGCGTGCGGGTCCATTTCGCCGACGGCCGGGAGGCCGAGGCGGATGTGCTGGTGGGCGCCGACGGGGTGAATTCGGCGGTCCGCCGGCAGTACCTGCCCGCGGCCGGCCCGGCCGATACCGGAGGGCGCTGCATCTACGGCAAGACACCGCTGCTGCCCGCCGCGCTCGATCGGCTGCCCGCCGCGCTCGAGGGCGGGTTCACCGCGGTCATCGGCGGCAGGCTCGGCATGGCGACCGGGCTGGTCCGGTTCCGGAACCGCCCTGAGCAGGTGCCCGGGGTGCGGTTGTCGGCCGCCGGGGACTATCTGATGTGGGGCCTGACCGGAGACCGCGGGCAGTTCGGCGTCCCGGACGAGGTGCTGCTCGCGATGAGCCCGGCGGAACTGCACGCGCTATCCGCGTCGCTGATCCGCGGCTGGCACCCGGATCTGCGCGCGCTGCACGCCATGGCCGACATCGAGGAGACGTTCGCGGTGCGGATCCGCACCTCGCCGATCATCGCCGCCTGGCCGGCGAGCCGGGTCACCGTGCTCGGCGACGCCATCCACGCGATGAGCCCGGCGGGCGGCTCCGGGGCGAACACGGCCCTGCGGGATGCCGCGCAGCTGTGCCGCGCGCTGACCGCCCCCGGCGCCGCCGACATCACCACGGCCATCGGCGACTACGAGAACCAGATGCGCGATTACGGGTACGCCGCCCTCACCGTCTCGGCCAAGGCCGAAGCCGAGCGCGGCGCCCTGCGCAGCCCGATCCTGTCCTGGCTCTTCCGCCGCGCCGGCCGAGCCTCGATCTAGTCCCTCACGAGCCGGAAGAAGGCCCGGACCTCCTCGACGAACAGTTCCGGCTGCTCGAAGGCGGCGAAGTGACCGCCGCGAGCGGGCTCGTTCCAGTACCGGATGTCCGCGAACCGCTTCTGCGCCCACCGCCGCGACGGCCGCTGGAGCTCGCGCGGGAACACCGAGCACCCGACCGGGACCTCGACCGGGCTCGCGCTGGTGCCCGCGATCCACTCGTTGACCTGTCGGATGCTCTCCCAGTACAGCCGTGCCGCCGACGCGCCCGTGCCAGGCAGCCAGTACAGCATCAGGTTGTCCAGCAGCTCGTCCCGGGTCAGCACGTCCTCCAGCGGGCCATCGTGGTCCGTCCAGGCCCAGAACTTCTCCACGATCCAGGCGGCCAGAGCGGCGGGGGAGTCCACCAGCGCATAACCGATGGTCTGCGGCCGGGTCGCGTGTTCCCGCGAATATCCCGAATCCCACTCCGCCGAGTACTCCAGCGCGGCCAGCGCCGCCCGCTCCGCGTCGGTCAGGTCATCCAAGGTGGCCGGATCCGGTCCGGCCAGCGGCGGGATCAGGTGGACGCCCGCCACGTGCGCCCGGTCCTGCTGGCCGAGCAGAGTACTGACGCTAGTGCCCCAGTCGCTGCCCACCGCGCCGTAGCGTGAATAGCCGAGCCGCTCCATCAAGACCGCCCACGCCCGGGCGATCCGCTCGATTCCCCATCCCGTCCGCTCCGGCTTGCCGCTGAATCCGTATCCAGGAAGTGATGGGCATACCAGGTGGAAGGCGTCAGCCGCCTGGCCCGGCCTGGACAGCGGCCCGATCACCTTCATGAACTCCACCACCGAGCCGGGCCAGCCGTGCGTCAGGATCAGCGGCAGCGCCCCCGGATTTGGCGAGCGAACGTGGGCGAAGACGAAGCGGATCCCGTCAATCTCCGTCTGGAACTGCGGCAGCGCGTTCAGCCGCGCCTCGGTGGCCCGCCAGTCGTAGCCGTCGGCCCAGTAGTCGCACAGCTCGCGCAGGTACGCCAGCGGCACGCCCTGCGACCAGTCGGCCACCGTCTCGTGTTCGGGCCACCGCGTCTGCCGCAGCCGCCGCCGGAGATCGGCCATCTCGGCCTCGGCAATCTCGATCCGGAACGGCACTATCTCCTGACCCATAGGACGACCCTATGGTTGCCGCGCCGACGAGCCGCGTCAGCGCCTGCCCGCCACGCGGTCAGGTCCTGCCGGGCAAGCAGTCGGGTCCTGCCGGTCACGCCTCTGCTTCTGCAGGTGCTGGGAGCGTGCCGGGGTCGAAGTCGTAGAGCCATCCCGTCGCCTTTTCGAAGAAGCGGTTGAACACGTGCGGCATGATCATCTCCCGCATCCGGGCGCCTACCGGGCCAGCCGTCTTGGCGTCCCGGTTGCTGGCCTCCATCTTGGCCAGCTTGCCGGCCCGCGGCTGCCGTTCGCGGTCGAAGGCGGCCAGCGCAGCGGGTACCGCTTCCGGCGCGGCCCCGGCGAGGTCCCTGGCCAGGATTACCGCGTCTTCCAGCGCGATGGAGGCGCCCTGCCCGGCGCCGACCGGGTGTGCGGCGTCGCCGATGATCACGAGCCTGTCGTGGTACCGGCACGTAGGCGGCTTCAGCATGTGTCCCAGATGAGCCGGGCCAACGGTGGTGGCGGCCTCCAGCACGGCGGATGCCTGCACCTCGGTGCCGAACAGCCGGCGAGCTCGGGCAGTCCGATGGCGGCCAAGTCGGACGGCGGCTCGGGCGCCGCCACCTGGGCGGTCCACCACACGGTGCCGTCGGGAGCGGGGATGAAGATGAATACCCCGTGCCGGCCGAAGACCCAGTTGAAGCCGTCCCGGGGCAGGTCGGCCGGGATCTCACCGGAGACACCCGAGACCAAGTACAGCCCGGCGTAGCCCGGCTGAGATGCTGACGGATCGAGGATGGGCCGGGTCACCGACCAGATGCCGTCGGCCCCTACGACCAGGTCAGCGTCGTCCGTCCTCCGGACCGCTTCGCGGTCAAGCCGCTGGCCGGTGAGGATCCGGGCACCCGATTCCAGCGCGGCGGCGCGCAGCGCGCCGACCAGATCAGCGCGCATGACCGTGACACTGTGCATGGGATCCTCGGGCCGGCGGCCCCGCGCCACATCGCCGAGCAGCTTCCCGCGGCCGGACCACATGCGCTGCCGCGCGACCGGGAACCCCGTGGCCTGCACCTGCGCCAGGCACCCCAGCGCGTCCAGCGCCCGCAGGCCGTTGACCGCCAGGCTGATGTAAGAGCCGATCGGGCCGGCCGGATCCTCGTAGGCTTCATACACGGTTACCTCGGCGCCGATCCGCCGCAACGCGATCGCGGCCGCCGACCCCGCCACCCCGCCGCCTATCACCGTTACTCGCACGAGAGTCTCCTTGAATATAAATTCATTGAATTTAAGTTCAGTGAACTTTGGTTCAGTATTATGACCGTGCGGGCATGATGTCAAGGCGGCTATCGGATGGCGGAGGCATGTCATGGGAGAGCGGACGGCTAGGGCGGCCCAGACTGAGGCGGTGCTGAAGGCGGCGGCGCAGCAGCAGTTCGCCGAGCGCGGCTACCTGAACACCAAGATCACCGACATCACCGATGCCGCAGGCCGCGCGGTCGGGTCGTTCTACCAGCATTTCTCCAGCAAGGAAGACCTGTTGCAAACGCTGCTCGCGGACATGCATGCCCAGGCGGGCCGGGCCCTCGACGATGACGGCCCGGCGCACGACCTCACCGACTCCGGCCAGCTCCGCGAGCATCTGGCCGCGGCGTGGGGCGTGATGCGCGATAACCGCCCGGTGATGACCGCCCTGTTCGAGTCGGCCCTGGCTGCCGGTCCGGCCTCCGGTGAGCTATGGAGGCAGCTCACCGCGGATACCGTCATGCTCCGGGAGCACTTGAACTACCTTCAGGAGCAGGGGCATGCTCTGCCCGGCGACCCGGTCCTGATCGCCGCCGCCATGGGCGCGATGCTGTCGATGCTTGCCTACGCCCTGCTCCCCGCCGTGCCGGAGGCCCCTGGTGCTGATCACCGCGGCTACCCGGATGCGCAGATCGTCGATGCTCTCACCGGCCTGCTGCTGCACGGACTGGCTGGCCCCTCGACGTCCGCCGCCGCGACGCCCGCGGAATCAGGCTGACCGAGATCTCTAGATGGGATACCGGGTGGGTTCGGTGAGGTATTGCCGGCCAGACGGGGTGGTCCAGCGGACGTGGCCGGTGGGGAGCTGTTCGGCGTTCCAGCGGGGGTCCTGCTTCAGCCCGATGATCGTAACGGCAGGTCGGGTTCCCATTACAGAGGCAGGTCCGGCCACCCGCCTCATAGGGGATGTTGTGCTCGAAGTCGCTGCTCGTCGATGGCCGTCGGCAGCCCGGCCCGGTGCACGTGGCGTGCCGGACCTGGGCCAGGTGCCGGAGCAGGACCCCGGGATCGTGGCCCTTGGCCTCGTGCCGGTGATCACACTCGCCCGTGGGGATGGGCTCGAGGACGATGAGCAGGTCCCGCTGCCCGGGGGTCCCGGTGGCCAACGTCCAGGTGCCATACCCGCCCGGTGGCCCGGGCTGGTCCGTCGGCGGTGAAGCTGAATGATGGACCGCCAGGGGGCGGGTCAGGCCCGCCTGCGGTGCCGGATGTGCGGCTTTTCGGCGTGTTCGTCCGGCGGCCGGCCGGTGCGGGGCGGGCGCAGCCGTGCCCGATGGCGTGGCCGTCCTGGTCGGTCACGGTCACGCACCAGGTGGACCGGGCGGTGCGGGCCGCGGCGGCGGCCAGGTCGCGGGCCAGGTCGGGGTCCAGGGGGCCGATGCCGGTCATCTCACCGGGCCGGTCCGCGAGGTGGAGCAGGGTGGCCAGCGGGATGGTCAGGTTGGCCCGGCCGGCGAACCCGGGCGGGATCACCCCGGCCAGCGGCCCAGCCGGAGCCGGCATCCGGGGCCCCCGCGGACCAGACCCGCCATCCGGACCGGAACTAGCGTCCGGGCCGGGCGCCGCTGTCCTGGCCAAGACCGCTGTCCTGGCGGGGCTTGCTGTCGTGGCCGGGAGTGCCGTCCTGGCCAGGGCCGCTGTCCTGGCGGGGTTTGCCGTCGTGGGATGGCTTGCTGTCCTGGCTGGGGTCGTTGCCGGTGCGGGTGCCGACGGGGCGGGAGTCGATGCCGAGAAGAATGTCCAGGAATGCGCGGGCCCGGAGCAGGTCCATGCCACCGTCCAGGCCCGCCTTGCCCAACTGCCGGGCCCACCAGGTAATCCGCTGATCAGCAGCCAGCACCTCCGCCGGCGGCAGCTCCCGGCCGGTCAAGCCCGCGTTCCCGGACGGCTCCGCCCACCGCGCCACCCGCGCCTGCTTGGCCGCATGCTCCCGGCGTTTACGCGCCTTCTCCGGGTTCACCTCCATCACCGCCCGGCCGATCGCCGACCGCAACCCCGCCGCGGTCAAGCTCCCGGCCCGGCCCAGGACCATGGCCTCCGCGGCACGGGCCTCAGCCGGATCCAGCAGCACCGTCGCGCTCGCGATGATCAGCGCCTTATCCCGGGTCAGCACCCCGGACCGGAACGCCGCCCGGGTCCCCGGCAAGCGCACCTCCAGCGCCGCCGCCAGGACCAGGACCTCCTCCGCATCACCAGCGGACAGGGCCAGCGCCGCACCCAGCTCCCGGGAGGCGAACTCATCCCACACCCCCGGCAGCCCAGAGTCACCGTCCACCGCGGTGCCGGGGGCGGGACGGCGGCGGAGCAGCTCCGCCACCGCCGCATGCTTCCGCGCACTGGCATTGGCCTCCACCCGATCCCACGCACAGACCGCCCCGACCAGCTCATCATCGGACGCACCCCGGTACCGGTCATCATCCCCGGCCGCGCCGTCGGCGAACTGGCCCAGCACCGGGCCACCCGGCGCGACGTCCAGCGGCTTACCCGACGCGAACCCGGAGGCCCGGCTGGTGTACTCACCGGGGAACCTGTGCGCGGAGCCGGGCATGCCCGGGCCCCGGCGGCCGGCCGCCACCGACCCGAGCACGGCCCGGATCCCGGCCTGACCGGCCCGGGCCATCTCCGCCTCCGCTTCGGCCTGCTCGGCGGTGACCTCCCGGGCCTCGGCGATCAGCGCGGCCAGCTGCGCATCATCCATCCCCGGCGGCGGCGCATTATCCGGATCCTCATACTCCTCCGGCTCACCGTCACCGGGATCATCCTCACACAGGGCCGCCAGATAGCCCGGCTCATCCATCCACTCCGGCCACTCCGCGCCAGGCAGGTCATCATCCCGCCCGGGGTCCTGGGGAACCGGTGCTTCGCTCATCAGCCACGATCCGTTCGGATGAAATATATGACTATCAAACATATTAGCGAAAAATGTCCGTAGAAGAGTGGTGACACGCCGGTCACGATCGGATGCCAACCGTATTTTCCCGCTGCCGTGCGCCTCCTTCTCAGCGAAGGCGCGTCGCCGCCACCATCAATCGCGGCTCACGCCACGGCGGCAGGGAGCGGCCCGGTGACGAACATCAGGCTCATCATGTCGTCGGTCCTAGCGGTCGCCGCCCTGACCGCGGGCACGTCCCAGGCGGCCTCCGCGCAGGCCTTCGGCCTGCACGCCGTGAACTGTGTCAGGCCTCGGTAAGCCCGAGCCCTCCCGGGCCGAGCGTCGGATCGACGTTGACCAGGCTGCCAGCGGCCATCACCAGGTAGTCCCAGAGCTGCGCGTCCAGCACCTCGTCCAGCCCGAGGTCATCCAGCGCCACCCGCATGTGATGCAGCCAGGCGTCCCGCTCGGCCTCGCCGATCGCGAACCGGGCGTGGCGCATCCGCAGCCGCGGGTGCCCGCGCAGCTCGTTGTAGGTCTGCGGCCCGCCCCAGTACTGCATGAGGAACAGCCGTAGGTGCTCCTCGGCCGGGCCGAGGTCCTTGGCCGGGTACACCGGCCGCAGCACCGGATCCTCCGCCACGCCCTGGTAGAACCGGTGAACCAGGCGGCGGAAGGTCTCCTCCCCGCCCACTGCCTCATAAAAGCTGGCCGGCTGGCTCATGGCAACAAGCTTAGGGGGGCCCACCCGCATCGTCGGTTATGCGGGGGCCCACCCGCATTGCCGCTTACCGGGAAGAGGCGCCGGCCGTGCCGGATGCCGCGGGAACCGCCTCCCCGCCCGGCGGCGACCGTGACCACGATCGTGTCCGGGCCGGCCGGGGCCACCCCGGCCTCGTCCAGCGCCGCCTTGACCCGGGACCGGAGCTCCCTGGCCACCTCCCACTGCCGCATGGGCACGGTCTTGGCCACGATGCGCATGGTCACCTCCCGGCTGGACAGCTCCTGGGCGCCCCACACCTCGGGCTGCTCGATCATGAGGGCGCCCCAGCCGGACTCCCGGAACAGGCTCGCCGCGGCCTGCTCCATCAGCAGCCGGATGCGGCCCAGGTCCTCCTCGTACGGGACCGGGTAGTCGATCACGGCCCGCGACCAGCCCTGCGAGTCGTTGCCGACGCTCTCGATGGTGCCGTTCCTTATGTGCCAGACCACTCCGTTGACGTCCCGCAGCCGGGTGGTGAACAGCGTCATCGCCTCCACCGTCCCGGTCGCGTCCTTGGCGTGGATGGTGTCGCCAACTCCGTAATGGTCCTCGACCAGCATCAAGATGCCGGCCAGGTAGTCCCGCACCAGGTTCTGCGCGCCGAACCCCAGCGCCACGCCCAGCACCGTCGTCGACAGCAGCAGCGGCGTCAGGTTGAAGCCCAGGTCACCCAGGATGGTCAGGACCGCGATGCCGGATACCACGATCGACACCGCGCTGCGCAGGATCGACCCGAGCGCCCGCGAGCGCTGCTCGCGCCGGTCCGAGCCGGCTTCCACCCGGGCCGCGCGTTCGGTGACCCGGTTGATCACCCGGTGCGCCAGGACTCGCACGACCAGCGCCACCAGGATCACGAACGCGATCCGCAGCCCCTCGCTGACCGGCCCGGCCAGGTACACCCGGACCAGCTGCGCCGCGCTCGGGCTGTGAGTCAGGTCCCAGGCCAGCCGGCACGCCATTCCCGGGTCGTGGCCGCAGCTTCCGGCCAGCGTGGCAGAACCCACAACACTCCCCTTCGCAGACGCCGCTGCCCGCGAGGCTACTGCGCAGCAAGGGCGCGCACAGCTGAAAAGAGCAAACGCTCAGGCCACGATCAGCCCGGTGTACCGGGCCGCGAACGCGAGCGTGTCCCCGGCCAGCTCCGCCGTCCGGCTCACCGCGCGCGCCCCATGCCCGACCTGGCCCTCGGCCCGCAGCAGCACCGGTCGCGACAGTGGGGATGACGTGGCGTCCTGCAGCGCCGCGCACATCTTGTACGCGTGCACCGGGTCGACCCGGGTGTCGTTGCTGAACACGGTGAACAGCACGGCCGGATAGGCCGTTCCGGGCACCACGTGATGGTACGGCGAATACGACAGCAGCCAGTCAAGCTGCTCAGGGTCCGACGCACTGCCGTACTCGACGTTCCACGTCAGCCCCAGCCCGAACCGCTCGTACCGCACCATGTCCAGCAGCGGCGCCGAGCAGACCACCGCCGCGTACAGCGAGGGCCGCTGCACCAGCGCCGCGCCGACCAGCAGCCCGCCGTTCGACCCGCCCGAGATGGCCAGCTGCCCGGGCGCCGTCCACCCGTCCCGGATCAGCGCTTCGGCCGCGCCGCGGAAGTCGTCGAAGACGTTCTGCTTATGCTCGAGCATCCCGGCCCGGTGCCACTCCTCGCCCTCCTCGCTGCCGCCGCGCAGGTTGGCCACCGCGTACACGCCGCCCGCCTCCACCCAGGCCAGCGCGGTCGCCGAGTACCCGGGCGTGAGGCTGATGTCGAACCCGCCGTACCCGGTCAGCAGGGCCGGGCGCGGCTGCGCGGGCTCCGCGGCGCCGCTGATCACCAGCATCCGCACCAAGGTCCCGTCCGCGGACGGATACGTCACCTGCCGCGCGGTTACCGCCGGCACCGCAACCGCCCCCGGCGCGGTCGCCCAGACGTGCACCGAGGAGTCCCGCGCGTCGAACCGCAGCATCAGCGGCGGCGTCGTGTAGTCCGTGTACCCGAACCACGCTTCGTGCCCGCCCTCCGGCCGCTCGCCGAGCCCGCCTGCCGTGCCGAGCCCCGGCAGCCGAACGCGGTCCACCACCTCACCGGACGCCAGGTCGTGCACGGTGATCTCGCTCAGCGCGTGCCTGGCCCAGGACGCCACCAGCACCGGCCGGGCCAGCTCGGCACCGTCCAGGATCGCGTACCCGTGCAGCACCGCCTCGGGATCCTCCCGGATCAGGTCCCACCAGTCCGCCGGGTTGCCTACCGTGGCCGGATCGGCCACCGCGATCCGGCCCCGCGGTGCGCCGAGGTCGGTGAACACGTACAGCCGCCCGTCCCGCCCGGCCCGCACCCCGGTCTGCGCGTCGATCCCCTCCTGCACCACCCGCAGCTCGGGCGCCGCCGGGTCGGATGACGTCAGGTCGGCCAGCCACAGGTCGTTGCGCGGCGCCGTGCCCCGGGAGGCGGACAGGAAAAGCCAGTGCCCGTCCCGGCTGACCGAGGCGCCGTAGTAGTCCGTCTTGTCCCGGCCCTCGCCGAAGATGAGCACGTCCTCCTCGGCGGGCGTGCCGACCTGATGCAGGTACACCCGCCGGTGATACTGGCTTTCACCAGGAGGCACCGAAGCGGGCGGCAGCCGCCGCGTGTAGTAGAACGCCTTCCCGCCCGGCAGCCAGCCCACGCTCGAGTACCGGCACCGGTCAATGGGCCCGTCCACCACCGAGCCGGTCGCCGCGTCGAGCACCCGCAGCAGCGATTCCTCGTCGCCGCCCGCCGACAGCTGGTAGGCCAGCAGCCGTCCCTCCTTGTCCGGCTGCCAGGCGTCCAGCGTGGTCAGCCCGGACGGGTCGATGGCCATCGGGTCGATCAGGACCCGGGCCGGGCCGTCCGCCGCCTGCGTGTACAGCACGGCGTGCTCCTGCCCGGGCTCGCGCCTGGTGAAGAAGCGGCGTTCGCCCCGCCACGCGGGCGTCCCCTCGTAGCCCACGTTCAGCAGCTCCCGCACCCGCGCGGCCAGCCGGTCCCGCCCCGGCCACCCGGCTCGCTGCGCCTCGAACAGCCCGGCCTGCGCGGCCAGCCAGTCCGCGCGCTCGGGGCCGGGATCCTCCATCCACCGGTAAGGATCGCTGACCCGGTGGCCCAGGATGTCCTCGGTCAGGTCCTGCCGCCGCGCCGGCGGATATTCGAACTCGCGTGTCCCGCTCATGTAAAAACTCTATGGGCCAGCCAACCTAGTACGCTTATGTGGTGGCAGAAGCGAGAACCAGGCGTCACACTGGGAGTATGAGCTTCTGTTAGACGGCCGGCGCCAGCAGGAGGTGCGGTGCGACGAGTGCTGCTGCTCAACGTGACGTTTGAACCGCTAACCACCGTCGGCCTCCGCCGCGCCGTGTGCCTGGTGCTCGGCGGCAAGGCCGAGGTGGTGCACCACGACGTCGGCGGGGCAGTCTTGCACGCGGCCTCGGTGATGCTCGTCACGCCGTCGGTGATCCGGCTCAGTCGCTACATCCGGGTGCCCTACCGCAACCGGGTCCCGCTGACCAGAGCGGCGCTGATGCGCCGCGACAATTACCGGTGCGCCTACTGCGGCCGCCGCGCGGAGACCATCGACCACGTGATACCCCGCAGCCGCGGCGGCCAGCACGCCTGGGAGAACTGCGTCGCGTCCTGCACCATCTGCAACCACCGCAAGGCCGATCACCTGCTCGAGGAACTCGGCTGGACGCTGCCGGTGCCGCCCGTGGTACCACGCGGCGCCCACTGGAGGCTGGTGGGCGCTCAATACGACGGCGACCCCCAGTGGGCCGCTTATTTGCGTGAGCCCCACGCCGCCTGAGGCCCCGCCGGGCCGCCCGCCGCACCCCCCTTGTCCCGCCGCTCCCTTCCCTTTTCCGGCCGAACGGTCCCGTGGTTCACGGCCCACCGCCTCACCGTGGGCCGCGGGTACGCTTCGCAGGGAGGTCGAAGCCGATGCAGCGCCAGATTTTCACCCCGGAGCATGACGCGTTCCGCGAGATGGTGCGGGCCTTCATCGCCAAGGAGATCACGCCCCACCATGACCAGTGGGAACGGGACGGGATCGTGTCCCGCGAGGTGTGGCTGGCGGCCGGGCGGGCCGGCCTGCTCGGCATCCACATCGACGAGAAGTACGGCGGCGGCGGCGATCCCGACTACCGGTACTACGTGATCGTGAACGAGGAGCTGGCCCGGGCCGGCGCCAGCGGCCCGATGTTCCAGCTCCACAACGACATGATCGGCCCGTACCTGGACCGGCTGTGCACGCCGGAGCAGCGGGAGCGGTGGCTGCCCGGCTACTGCTCGGGGCAGCTCATCACGGCGATCGCCATGACCGAGCCCGGCGCCGGCAGCGACCTGCAGGGCATCCGCGCCGCGGCCGTCCGCGACGGCGATCATTACGTGCTGAACGGCCAGAAGACGTTCATCTCCAACGGCCAGCTCGCCGACCTCGTGATCGTGGTGGCCCGCACCGACCCGGCTGCCGGGCATCGTGGCATCAGCCTGCTCGTGGCCGAGCGCGGCATGCCCGGCTTCACCCGCGGCCGGAACCTGGACAAGCTCGGCATGCACGCCCAGGACACCTCGGAGCTGTTCTTCACCGACGTCCGGGTGCCGGCCGCGAACCTGCTCGGCGAGGCAGGCGGCGGGTTCGTCGCGCTGATGCAGAACCTGCCCAGGGAGCGCGTCACCATCGGCGTCACCGCGCTGGCCATCGCCGAGCAGGCGTTCGCGGACACCCTCGCCTACGCCAAGCAGCGGACCGCGTTCGGCCAGCCGATCGGCGCCTTCCAGCACAGCAAGTTCCTGCTGGCCGAGATGGCCACCGAGATCGCGGTGGCGCGCGAGTTCACCGACCGCGCGATCATGGAGCACTGCGCGGACCGGCTGAGCACCGATGAGGCGTCCATGGTCAAGTGGTGGAACACCGAGCTGTGTAACCGCGTCACCGACCGGTGCGTGCAGCTGCACGGCGGGTACGGCTACATGCGCGAGTACCGGGTCGGCCGCGCCTGGGCCGACAGTCGCGTGCAGTCGATCTTCGGCGGCACCACCGAGATCCAGAAAGAGATCATCGCCCGCGGCCTCGGACTGTAGGTCTGACCAGCTCTTCTACGAAGTTCGTGCTCCCGGATTCTCACACGATGTTAGACGAAAAGTTAGAACTGGCCCTGTGGCGGAAATCCATGTCGGGCAGTGCAGGACCGTGCACTCCAGAGCTGCTGTCTTGCCCCCATCGAGCAGTTAAGGCCGGATCGACAGGCATCGGGGCCGGCGGTCGACAGCACGCTGAGTGATCATGAAAGCCACGGGGAACGCGCACACTCCCGCCGATCTGCAGCCATGGTGGTGTGCGGACACTGGTGGCCTGAGGCGCGCCCGGATGGAGATTCTGTGCCGCGTTCCTGCGACGGCCACCAGAGCTTGTCCGTGCAAGTCGCTCCTTCAGTAGAGGCCTGTTCGTCTCGCCCGCATCCTGAAGTCCCGCCTGGTCAGTATCCAGGACAAGCTCGGCGGGCGGTGCTGTGTGCGGGGTGAGCCCGGCTCAGCTCGCGCCGGTGGGGGCGGTCAGGTGCCCGCCGAACACCCCGGTGATGGTGAGGATCGCGAGGAGCACGCCGACCAGGCCCACGATGATCGCGCTGGTAGCGGCGGCCTTGGCCCAGCCTGGGGTGCGGCCGCGGAGCAGGACCCTCGGAGAGAGCAGCGCGCCGGCGCCGAACAGCACCGCGGCGACGGCGAATATGAGCGCCCACCAGGCCTGGGTGTGCCAGCCGCTGGCGGACAGGTCCAGCTGCTGCTGCACCGTCAGACCGGAGCTCGGGGCGCCTATCTCTTCGTTGTACTGCGCGTGACTGACCACGACGCTGCTGGTCCAGTTCGTCGTAAGGGAGACGATCGCGAGGGCCAGGCCGGCGAAGCCGACGCCTCCGCTCACCGTGCCGGTGCCGGGAACGTCGTCCTCGTCCGGGCCGTCGTCCTCGTCCGGGCCGTCGTCCTCGCCGGCGCGTCGATCTCGATGAGCTCTTCCGGAAGAGCGGCTTCTTCGTCCGGGGAGCCGAGGGCGACGAGCCCCGACTCGGACTCGGCGTTCGTCCCGCCCTTGTTCGTGGAGTTATCCGTCATAGCCGCTCACCTTAGGGGCAAAGACTGAGAGTGTGGTGAATGAGCGGACACGATTGGCGGATCCCCGATCGTCCACACCGCGGCGTACGGGCGGGCCGGGCGTGTCGCGGCATGGCACAGGAGAAGCATGTCGCAACAGCTCGCACCGTTGGCTATCTCCGTGGTGGTGCTGGGTACTGTTCCACGCTCCGGATCCGCCGTTCGGCACGCTCTGGTAGCGGTGCAGGCCGTGGTCCATGGACGCACCGAACGGGTAATCGGGGCGCCCCCAGCCACCCGCCTGGCACGAACCTCACGCGCGCCGAATCGGCAGGGAGAGTGTGGATAAGGGAGAGTGTGGATAACGCTTCCGGCCCGGCTTCCCTGATCTTGACTGAACAGCGGCGTAGGGTCGGGAGCCTGGGTCCCGGCCTGACCTCCGAGTCGGCTGACGCCGTCCGGGCTGTCCTGCGAGACGATCTGTCGGCCGGGCCCCAGGTTTTAATGGCACCTGCCAGCGGTGCCGGTCTGATCTGCCCAGCCTGGACTAGAGGCCGGGGATTCACAGGTCCGACGGGCCAGCAGGTGCGTGCCATCCCTTCAACCTGAGAAAGGGATGGCTGTGACCATCGTAGAAGAACACGCCCCATCACCGGCGGCGTGGACACCCACGCTGATACGCATGTCGCGGCCGCGCTCGATTCCGTCGGCGGGCTGCTCGGCGTTCGGGAGTTCCCCGCCACCGCGGCCGGCTACTCCGGCTTGCTGGGCTGGCTGGGCGGATTCGGGACCGTGTGCCTGGTCGGGATCGAAGGGACCGGCAGTTACGGCGCCGGGCTGGCCCGCCACATTCACCGCAGCAGGCATCCGGGTCGTCGAGGTGGACCGCTCGGACCGCCAGGACCGCCGCCGCCAGGGCAAGTCCGACCCGCTGGACGCGGTCAGCGCGGCACGGGCCGCGCAGTCCGGCCGGGCCCGCGGCGCGCCGGAAGGCCGGGACGGCGCGGTGGAGGCGGTCCGCGCGCTGATGGCCGCCAAGCGCAGCGCCCGCTCCGAGCGGACCCAGGCCAGCAGCCAGGCGCGGGCCCTGATCGTGACCGGCCCCGAAGACCTGCGCGCCCGGTTCGCCGCGCACGGTACCGCTGACCTGGTCACCGACCTGGCGTCCCTGCGGCCCCGGCCCGGCGCCGTCGTCGGCTGCCACACCCGGATCGCGCGGCGCGAGCTGGGCCGCCGCACCGAGTTCCTGGACAGCCAGATCGTCTGCCTCGACGCGCTCATCATGCCCCTGGTCACCGGGCACGCCCCCGGCCTGCTCGCCCTGTACGGCGTCGGCCCTGACACCGCCGCCCTGCTCCTGGTCGCCGCCGGGGACCACCCCGAACGGCTCCGCTCCGAAGCCGCCTGGGCCCACCTGTGCGCCGCCGCCCCGATCCCTGCCTCCTCCGGCAAGACCAAACGGCACCGCCTCAACCCCGCCGGCGACCGGCAGGCCAACCACGCGCTGTGGCGCATCGTGATCACCCGGATGAGCTCCCACCCCCCGACCCGCGCCTACGTCGAGCGGCGCACCGCCGAAGGCCTGTCCAAGCCAGAGATCATCCGCTGCCTGAAACGCTACGTCGCCCGCCAGGTCTACCCCCACCTCCGCGCCGCCGCTGACTGACCGCCCTGACTCCGGGGGCGGCCTGACCCTCTAATCGGCTGCCGCACCCAGGTGCTGGCCTTCTAACGATTTGTCGGCCGCCCCCGGTCACACCTGACCCGCTGCCCGCGTGACCTAATAAGAGCTTGCCCTCCTACCCGGAGTGGCCCTTCCCTGTCTTGTCCGCACCCAGCAGCCCCAGCCAGAGCAACATTTCCCGAGCCCCGGAAATCAAAGAACTAAAACACCATCCGAGCCATTGACATACATAGGAGCATCGATATTTGGTGAGTGACGATCAGCGGGCCGCCCTGCGGCCGGAGCATGTGAGCCTCTGGCCGTCCGCACGAGCGGCCGCGCCCGGGCTGTCAGCGGGTTAGGCCGCTCCGGTCCGGTCGCTGAGGAAGGCGCGGACGTCGGCGATTTCCTGGGTGCCGATGCCGTGCGCGAGACCGGGGTAGACGCGTTCGGTGAGGGTGGCGTGGGCGGTCAGCCACTGACGTGTCCCCTCGATCGCGTCGGCGGGGATGATGGGGTCGCTGGCTCCCCGTCCCCAGAACACGGCCGGGCGCCGGGCGGCGAGCTGCTCGTCGGCCGGCTGCGGCGCAGCGTGGACGGAGCCGGAGAGCACGACCGTGGCCGCGACCCGTCCGGGCCGGGTCCGCAGCAGCTGGGTCGCCATGAGGCCGCCCTGGGAGAATCCGACGGCGGCGACCGTCGCGTCCGGGGCCAGGTGAGCGTCGATCCACTGCCAGGCGGCGGCGGTGGCGCGGGCCGGGTCCCGGTCGCCGGGCGCGATGGGCCCGAACCACGCATAGCCGCCGGGAGCTACCCCGAGCGGGGCGCGCAGCGCTGCCCAGGGCAGGGCCGGTGCGAGCATCGGCCCGAGCGGGGCGAGGTCCTGCTCGTTCGCGCCGTAGCCGTGAAACAAGACCAGCGCCACCGGCGCGTCCGGCGTCCAGCCCGCGGATACCTCGCCGTACAGCCCGCCCGGCCCGGCGCTGCCTGCCATGGCTATCCCTCCCGCTTCCCGGCGGCCAGAGCGCATCGCCCCCGCCCACGCTGTCCGCGTTTACGCAGCTCCGAGCACGCGCGGAACAGTACCAGCATCGCCCGGCACTCGCGCTGCCCGCTGAGCGGGGTGCATGCCAGCCGGTGCTGTGCCTGACGCGCACGAGCCCGGCGGCGATACGCCGGTGCACTGAGCGATCGCGATCCAGGACGCCAAACAGGTCTCCGGCGCCGGCCAGGTACACCTTCGACCCATCACATTCTGTGAGAGACGCCCATCAGGCTTGACACACGTGAACCGCCGTCCTGCACGGCCGCCGACTCCTTCGGTGCAGGCCAGCGTACGCGCACAGACCAGGACGATCTGCGTGCGGTCCCGCTGCGCAGTCGGTGCACTGTGCAGGTCAGTCCAGGCCACGTCGTCGTCCGGCGCAGGCCCGGGTACGGACCAGGGATTTCACGGGCGCGGGGTGTCCACCCGATCCGCAATCATGGGGGAATGCCAACCAATCCGCTGGCGCGGGGATGGGTCGTTGTCCTGGAATGCCGGGCCGGATCTGCGGTCCGGCCGTCCACCGTCGTCAACCTTCCTGGAGGTGGAGACTTATGTCCAGCGAAACCGAAATCCGGCCCTTCCGGGTCGACATGCCCGACCAAGCGGTCGCCGACCTTCGGCAGCGCATCGCCGCGAGGCGCTGGCCTTCCCGGGAGCTGGTCGCTGACCGGTCGCAAGGCGTGCAGCTGGCGACGTTGCAGGAACTCGCCGGCTACTGGACGACTGATTACGACTGGGGCGCGTGCGAGGCGAAACTGAACGCGCTGCCGCAGTTCAAGACCGAGATCGATGGGCTGGACATCCACTTCATCCACGTGAAGTCACAGCACGCGGACGCGTTGCCGCTGATCATGACGCACGGCTGGCCCGGCTCGGTCATCGAGCTGCTGGACTCCGTCGGCCCGCTCACCAACCCGGCCGCGTACGGCGGACGCGCCGAGGACGCGTTCGACCTCGTGCTGCCGTCGCTGCCCGGCTACGGCTTCTCCGCCGAGCCGCCCGAAATCGGCTGGAACCCCAGCCGCATCGCGGCTGCCTGGGCGGAGCTGATGCACCGCCTCGGCTACACCCGCTACGTCGCCCAAGGCGGTGACCAAGGCGCCTCCATCACCGACGCGATGGGCCGCCAGGCACCCGAGGGGCTGCTCGGCATCCACATGAACTTGCTCGTGACAGCGCTGGGCGGCGGCGCCATGCCAGCCGAAACCGAGCAGGAACGCGCAGCGCTCGAGCAGACCCAGACATTCAGGACGAGCGGCTTCGGCTACTTCCTGGAGCAGGCCACACGGCCGCAGACGATCGGATACGCCCTGCTGGATTCACCCGTCGCCCTGGCCGCCTGGATGCTCGACCACGACACCGACGCCTACTACAAGATCTCCCGCGCCTTCGTCGACGGGCAGCCGTCCGGGGGTCTCACCCGGGACCACATCCTCGACAACATCACGCTGTACTGGCTGACCGGTACCGGGGCCTCGGCGGCCCGGTCCTACTGGGAGAGCGGACGAGCCCAGGCTCTCGCGGCGGCATCCGGGCAGGCTCGGCCGGAGGTCTCGCTCCCGGTCGGCTTCACCACGTTCCCCGGCGAGATCTTCCGGGCCCCGCGCAGCTGGGTCCAGAAGTCCTACCCCAATCTCACCTACTTCCACGAGGCCGACAAGGGCGGCCACTTCGCCGCCTGGGAAGAGCCCGAGCTGTTCGCGACCGAGATCCGGGCGGCGTTCCGCCCGCTACGCTAACCACAGCCTGCGTCTGGGGAAGTGGGGAGTCGGCTATCGAGTCAAACCAGAAAGGCACGAAGAGATAACCAGCTGAAGCGCGACAACCGAGCCTCGCAGAACCGGGAGATCTGAGCCAAGCTGGGCCCTCCAACGAACGAGTTGGCGCCCGCGCCTAGTCGGCGTTACGTGTGGCTAGGTGACAGCGGTGCGAGCGCCGTCCCAGTCCCGCCGGGTGCGCACTAGTTTGGCCGAGGTCAGGTTAAAGGTCAGTTGCCAACTCATAGTCCTCGACACTGACGGCCGTCAAACCGGGAACTGCCTGTCCCATTCGCTCGGCCACCTCTTGGATACAAGAGTTCGCCGCCTGCCGAGCAGCGTCGTCGCGCCACCGGAAGACCGTTACGGCCGTAGTGATATCTGCCACTGTGTCATAGCGCCTCGCAACGATTACGGCTTCACAGCCAGCCACGGCGCGAATTTCTTTGTAGAGGCTCTGGAACAGCCGATTTTGCTCCTCAGTCCGTTGACCTGGTGATGTCGTCCGGATTACTCCTACGATCATTGTTCTCTCCTTCGGCTGTAACGGCGATGGATAACCCTGCTAGCTCCTGGCGAAACCGGCCAGCGGCTCCAGGTAGCGCGGGCTGAAAGCGGCCAGCGCCGCCTTCACTTCATCGCCCGGCTCGCCGTATACGCTCAGACGTCCCGGGATGGACAGGGCGAAGAGACGGGAAGCGTAGTTCTCCCCGAATCGCTGGAGATGGGTCAAGGCAGCGGCCATGTCCTGGTAACGCTCATAGAAGTGGGCGTCCTGGCCGTCGATGAAGCACTCGAGGATCTGCGAGCCGGGTTCGGCCGCCTGGTCATCGGCGACTGCCTCCCGGATCAGCGCGCTGAATTCGTCCAGCGCATCTGGCTTAACGGTCACTTCGAATACCCAAGAAATCTCTGTGCTCATGGCTAGCATCCTTTCTGATGTCAGACGAGTTGGCGTCATGAGGCTGCCCCTCGTGGTGTTGTCCGGCCGGGCTGGCCGGTACCTGATACGAGGCTGAGTGAAGGGTGTTGCAGGCGGTTGGAATCGTGTTGAACCCGCGAGGGTCACGCTCGCATACGGCCCGAAGCGGGTTTGGGGCTCGCGAGCGCCGCAATACCGGGGCATGCTTATCGTGTTTGTCCTGGTGGCCGGGCGGTTCAGGTTGCGCGCCGGGGTGGCAGTGGGCAGGTTGCAACACGAGCTGCCCTGGGCGGGCGTGCGCTGGCCGGGCCATCGTGGCTGTCGTGACCTGGAAAGCTTTCCGCTGGGTCGGCGGGTCGCGCTGCCCGCGCTGTCGCGCTCACCGCTGGTGATGCGCTCAATACGATCGCTACGTACGCGTCACGACACTGTGAGTACGGGGGCGACACCGTGAGCACCCTGCACTGGACTGCCTGGAATGTCCAATTCCCCGTGCTCATCTTGAATGTTGTCGCCATGCTCATCGCGAGTGACGCATAACAAGCTGGCATCGGCGCGGGCAGCGCCGCATCGGCTGGCCACTGATCTCCGGCTTGGCACTGATGGCCACTGCGAGCCGGGCGAGTGGGCTGGCAGGCGGCTTACCCGCGGCTGGTTTATCCGCGCCGAACAACTGCAGGTGAACTGCTGTCCGCCGCAGCGGGGAGCTGGCTGGTATTGCGGGAATGGCCGGGTCGGCGGATTATCTTGGCGTGTCCCTGGATGATGGGCCTGGTGTAGGCGGGAGCTTGCCGTTTGAGGTGCGGCTGCTCGGCCCGGTGCAGGTGTGGCGGGCGGGTGCGAGGTCGGGCTGGGCGGGCCGCGGCCGCGGGCGTTGCTGGCGTTGCTGGTGCTGGAGGCGGGCCGGGTGGTACCGGCGAGCCGGCTGGTAGAGGAGGTCTGGCGGGGTAGCCCGCCGCGGGGGTCGGGGACGACGCTGCGGTCGTATGTGTCCAGGCTGCGAGGCGTGCTGGGCCCGGACGCTGCGCTGGAGGCGCGGGGGGGCGGGTATGTGCTGGGCGTGGATCCGGGTGCGGTGGATGCGGTCCGGTTTGAGCGGCTGGCCGCGTCCGGGCAGGCGGTGCTGAGCCGGGGGAGGCGGCTGCGGCGGCGGGTTATTTCCGGCAGGCGCTGGGGTTGTGGCGGGGCGCGGCGCTGGCCGATGTGGGTGAGGTGGAGCCGCTGGCGCGGGAGGCGGCGCGGCTGGAGGACCTGCGGCTGGTGGCGGTGGAAGGCCGGATTGAGGCCGATATCGAGCTGGGGCTGCAGGCGGAGGTGATCGGGGAGCTGGAGGGCCTGGCCGGGGAGCATCCGCTGCGGGAGCGGTTGTGGCGGCTGCTGGTGCTGGCGCTGTACCGGGCTGGGCGGCAGGCTGATGCGCTGGCCGCCTACCGGCGGGCCCGGGACCTGCTGGCGGGCGAGCTGGGCCTGGAACCCGGGCCGGAGCTGCGGCAGCTGGAGCAGGCGGTGCTTCGGCAGGAAGTCCCGGCGCCGCCGCCACCGCGGCGGCATAACCTGCCCGCGCCGTTGACCAGTTTCCTGGGCCGCGAGCAGGATCTGGCCCGGGTCGGGGAGCTGCTGGAACAGGTGCGGCTGGTCACGCTGACCGGGACCGGCGGGACGGGCAAGACCCGCCTGGCGGTGGAGGCCGGGGCCGGGGCGGTGGGCCGGTTCCGGGACGGGGTGTGGCTGGCCGAACTGGCCGGTGTCGCCGAGCCGGCGTTGGTGGCCGCGCAGGTGATGACGGCTCTGGGGGTGCGGCAGGCCGGTGATGTGCCGGTGCTGGAGGCGCTGATCTACCGGCTGCGGTCAGCGGAGCTGCTGCTGGTCCTGGACAACTGCGAGCACCTGCTGGAGGCGTGCGCGGCACTGGCCGGGGCGCTGCTGCGGGCCGCGCCGGGGCTGCGGGTACTGGCCACCAGCCGGGAGCCGCTGGGCATCCCCGGCGAGGTCACCTACCCGGTGCGGCCGCTGGACCTGCCGCCGCAGACCGCCGACGCGCAGCAGGCCGGGCAGGCGGCGGCGGTGCGGCTGTTCCTGGACCGCGGGTCGGCGGCGCGCGGCGGAACCGGCGGCGGGGTGGCGCCGGTGGCGGTCGCGGAGCGGATCTGCCGGACGCTGGACGGGCTGCCGCTGGCCATCGAGCTGGCCGCGGCGCGGCTGGGCACGCTGTCCGCGGCGGAGATCGAGGCGCACCTGGCGGACCGGTTCCGGTTCCTGGCCTACCGGCGGCCCGCCGCGGATCCGCGGCATCAGGCGCTGCGGGCGGCGATGGACTGGAGCTATGACTTGCTGGACGCCGGGGAGCGCCGGGTCCTGGGCGAGCTGTCGGTGTTCGCCGGCACCTTCGGCCTGGCGCAGGCCGCGGAGGTATGCAGTGGCGGGGACCAGGACGCGGCGCTGGAAGTGATCGACGGGCTCGCCGGCAAGTCGCTGGTGGCGGCGGAACCGGCCGAGGACGGGACCCGGTACCGGCTGCTGGACACGGTGCGGTACTACGCGGCGGACCGGCTGGCGCAGGCCGGAGGCACTGACGCGGCCCGGGACCGGCACGCGGCCGCGTTCGTGGGCCTGGCGGAGCGGGAACGCCGGCTGCCGGTGCTGGCGCGCGAGCAGGACAATTTCCGCGCGGCGCTGGAATGGTCCCTGGCACGCGGTGACCCGGCTGGGCCGCGGCTGGCCCGGGCGCTCGGGGAGTTCTGGCTCGGCCGCGGGCTGCTGGCCGAGGGACAGGACTGGCTGGAACGCGCCCTAGCCCAGCACCCGGCTGACCAGCGGCTGCGGGCGGACCTGTTGCGGCTGCTGGGGGTGGTGCTGTTCGAGGCGGGTGAGCCGCAAGGCGCGCAAGCTGTCCTGTCCGAAGGCATCCAGGTTGCCGTCGGCGCGCCCTGCGGTACAGGCCCGGATCCGGGTCTTGCTCGCCGACGTGCGGTTTCGGCAGGGCGCTGGGATCGCCGAGATGCTGGCGGAATGCGAGGCGGCCGCCGCGGTCCTGGAAGCCGAAGGGGACCTGGCCGGGCTGGCCGATGCGCTGACCTTCGCCGGCAGGCTGCGGGGCATCCTCGACTACGCACCGGTATACCTGGAGGTCCTCGAGCGGGCGATCGCCTGCGCCCGGCAAAGCGGCAATCACCGCGCGCAGATGCTCGCGAGTAGCTGGCTGGCCACAAGCTATCTGGTCGCGCTGCCCATCCCGGCCGATGCCGCGGTCGCTCGCACCGAGGAACTCCTGCACGACGCCAGCGGCGACACCTGGGCGGAAGCAGCCCTGCTCCAGCCGCTCAGCGCGCTGTATGCCTATCTCGGCCGCTCCGCCGACGCCCGCGCCGCGATCGACCGCATGCAGTCCATACTCGTCGGCCTCGGCATGAAACTTGCCCTGGCCCAAGGCGCCGCCGGGGGCGGAGTGACGGAACTGGCCATCGGTGACCCGGTCGCGGCTGAACGCCATCTGCGGGCCGGGTATGAGACCTTTCAGGCCATGGGCGAGCGGTATTACCTCGCAATGAGCACCGTGATGCTCGCCGAGGCGCTGTATGACCAAGGCCGGTTCGAGGACGCCGCGAAGATGATCGAGGGACTACTCGACGGGGCGTCACCCACCTTTGCGGCCAGAGCGGTATATGTCAAAGCGAAGCTGCTGGCCCGCCGCGGCCAGTTCGCCGCAGCCCGCCGGGAGGCCGATGAAGGGGCGCGGCTGGCCCCGGCTGCGTCCCCGCTGGCCCAGGCCACGGCCCAGGAAGCCAGAGCCGAGGTAGAGCGGCTGGCTGGCGCACCCGGGCAGGCTACCGCCAGGCTAAAGGCTGCCCTGCTGATCTATGAAGACCGGCGCGCTACGGCGTCTGGCCGAGCGGGTCAGGACCGCCCTGGCCAGTCTCGCCGACCAGCCTGCCGTGACCCCGCGTCGCTAGCCTGCTCGCTGGTCTGCGACGACCCCATCTAATGTCCAGCGCCCTGTGCTGACTCCGTTTGCCGTAAGACCGTGGCCTCCCACCGGTGGGATCCCGCGTTGCTCGCTCGTGAGATCGCGACCGCGGCCATCCTCACCGGCGACTGTCACACGGCGTAAGCAGCAGATCAGCGGGACGTTTATCGGGGAAACGCGGGAACCGCCCATATGAATGTCCAGGTGGTCGACTGGGTTGGTATCCGAGGTGTCCGAGAGCGAGTGTTCTGCCGCTTGGCGTCAACTCCATGCTCCTGCCCGCCCGCGCCAGTATGTGTTGCCCCAGCGGTGCTGGGACCGCCGCCCGCTCCTGCGTTCAGGATGCGGCAGGCTGGCCGCAGGGCCAGGTCAGACCGGGGGTGCTTGATCTGCGGGTCGGCCGTAGGTGACGGCTTCGCGCACCTGCGGGGGCAGAGACCGGACGAGTTGCGCGTCGGGGTGAGCGCCGAGTGAGTCGTTGACCGCAGCAAACGCCAGGCGGAGGGCCACGAAGGCGGTGATGGCGAAGACCTGCCCGTCATCGAGCCCGGTCTCCCGGAGCGCCTCGATGTCGGTGGCCGTCGTCGCGTTCGGGTCCGTGGCGACCTTCCTGGCCCACGCGGCCATGGCTTTCTCCTGGCCGGTCAGCACGGCGTCGCTGCCGTTGAGAACCCCTGCCGCGACAGCGGCGTCCGACGCCTTGCTCAGCTTCCCTCCCCACGCCATCGAGCAGTACGAGTCACCCAGGGCCGAGGCAGCGGCGGTCACCAGGATCCCGCGCTGACGGTCAGCCAGGCCGCTGGGCGTGAATGCCTCAGACATCAGCCCGAACAGCTGCCTCAGGGTCTCTGGCTGGTGCGCCCACAGCCGGGACACGTTCGACACGTAGCCGTCCTCTGCGAGGTCCGCGCAGCTCCGTGGTGTGCGTCCGAACCGCCGCCAACAACACTGATCTGGCAATTCTGGGCGGATTTAGACTGCCGTGCGCGGTCGGTCCCCGGGACTCGCAAGTCCGGCCGGTTGCCTGGCGGCACGGCGGCCGGTGGTGCGCTGATCGCCGACGTGGCGGCACCTGTCGTCCCTGGCGAACGTATGATGTTGTGGCCGCGCGGTTGAGGGGCCGGTGGGTTCTGGCCGGTGCGGTTGGCGTCAACCTTGATGAGGGGCCTGGGCCGGTGGCCATTCAGACGCTTAAGTTCATGCTGACGCCCCGCGAGTTGGATGTGCTGAGGCTCGTCGTGCGAGGACTGACCAACCCCTATATCGCTGGGCGGCTTGCGTGAGTGAGCACACCGCACCGGTAGCTGGCCAGCATCCTGCGCAAGCTCAGCCTCTGCTCCCGCGCCGCAGCCGCGACCTGGGCCGTGGGCACTGGGCTGCTGTGAGCCTGGTCCGGTCGGGCATCTGCCGCGGCCGGGTGAAGCTGGCCCGTACGGGCGAAGCGATAACGCTGCGCCGCCGTATATCACTGATTTTGGTCTTGCCGCGGGGTTGGGTCGGGCTGCCCGGTCGGCCCTTCGTGGCGGCGAAGAACTTCGCTGCCATACCGGACGCCCGACGGGGATGGAGGGAACCCATTCCTGCCAGCGGGTTCGTGCTCAGGCGCAACGAGATCGAGGCTGGAAGCGGCAGGCCGCCGCTTCTGGGGGCGGCATCAGCCGCGAGACCCCGGGGCCGGCTCGGCGTGTCCGTCCAGCCGGTCGCCGGCATCCCCGGCGCCTGGGTGACGGCGCGCACTGGACAGCATCTCACCGGAGGAAAAAGTCATGAGTACCACGCCGCCGCGTAATGTCATTTACTATAATGGCGGCTCTAACCCGATACCCCTGGCAGGGATCAGCGGCCTGCCCTATACGGATGTCATTCTCGCCTTCCTGGTTCCGGGTGATAATTGCACTTTGACGGGACAAGGTGGCGCCTTCGGCTCTGGTGGTAATCCCAATCCGGAGGACATCCAGGCGCTGCAAGACGCCGGCAAGAATGTGTTGATCTCCGTCGGGGGGGCCAAGGAGGGATTCCCGTCCAGTGACTGGCAGCAGTACGCCCAGGACGTGAATGGCATGGTGGGACAGATAGCCGGATACGTGACCGCCAATGGCTTCAGCGGAGTGGACATCGACTACGAAGATGATTATGGATTCACCGGCGGCCCTGCTGGCGCCGGCGTCTACGATGGGGTCACATTCCTGATCGAACTGACGAACGGGCTGGCCCAGCAACTGCCGCCGGGACATAACATCATCACCCATGCCCCGCAACCACCCTATTTTGATCCAAACAACAAGCGCTATAACGGCGCATACACCCGGATATGGCAGGGAGCGGGCAATAATATCTCCTGGTTCAACTGCCAGTTCTACAACAACCCCTTGTATGACGCGCCGGCCAGCAGCAAGGTTTCTTATTATGAGATTTTCGCTGGTATTACAGGCGCATCAGAGCTGCTGATGGGCGTCCCTCTCAATCCTGCTGGCGGCGGGTATCTCCCGCTCGGCCAATTCACCAGCCAGGTCATCGCCCCGCTGCTACAGACCTTTGGTTCCGCGTTTGGTGGCGTCATGGGCTGGGAGTTTTCATATGATCAATGCGGAACCTGGGCGGAGGGGACCGCGCAAGCACTCGCCGGCGAGATGGGCACGTCTGCGCCTGGCTAGGAGTACACGATACGGCCGGGGATACCCTGTACAGCATTCAGCGACCAGAATTAAACGATCTGAGTGCCAATCCGTCAGACCGCTCCAGCCTGATCATGCATACCGACTCGGCGATCTGAAATTGTTCGAGCCAATTATACAATCTGGGCGCCTGTCACGTTACGTTACCGCGGAGGGTTGCTATTCGAACCCGCTGTGCCTCACGTAGATGGCGATCAATGATGTGAGAGGCCGGTTACAAGACGGTCCACCACGCCTTGGACTATCGTCATTCGCAGGATGACTCAGCCAGCTCATTCGCATTTGCTGACCGCTGGCTCGGAACCGCCGTCGTAGACGCACCGCAGTGTACTGTATAGTGCCAATTCATCTGTGTTGCAGGCGTGTTGATCTTCACGCCGCGACCGCGCTGCGTTGCTCTTTCCTACCGAACGGCTGGGATCTGATAGGAGCCGTTTTAGGTCCCCGGCCGGGACCTAGACGAGCTAAGGCGGGGTTGCCAAGTAAGCCGATTATGGGACATCTCGTCATGAGCCAGTCGTGCCTGGATTCGGAGGTGGCTCTGGCTGGTTGGCGTCCTTCACGAAGTGTGGATTTTCGGCGGCACCACCGAAATCCAGAAAGAAATCATCGCCCGCGGCCTAAAGCGCCCATCCATAAGTTCTGCGCGTAACTGGGGATGAGGCTGCCGGGTGATGGGCCATTGACATCAGCCTCGCCGGGGGTTGGATCGAGGTTGCCTCCAACGTCCACCCACCCGCCGAGGTCGTGGTCAGTATGCGCCCGGTCAGCGTGTTCGCCAAAGGTCCAGAGACGCACTTGAACCTGCTGCCGCACGTGCGGGCCAGCTGGACGCTGCGCGGCGCCCGCCCGCAGGTCCTCACCCCGGGAACGAACCGCAAGATCACCGTACTGGGGGCGATCGAGGTGACTACCGGCACCTGGGTATACCGGCTCGGC
>CAWFRO010000006.1:0-1449775 GCA_963818225.1 uncultured Actinomycetes bacterium | reverse complement strand
GCGTGCTGAGCTATACCGAAGGCCTGTTCATCGGCTACCGCGCTTACGACCGTGACGGCCGCGAGCCCTTGTTCCCATTCGGTCACGGCGCCGGCTATACCACCTGGTCGTATGAAGTACCGTCGTCATCCCCAATGACGCGACCAGGTTCTCGGCCTGCGTCACCGTGCGGAACACCGGCGCGCGCCGCGGCCGGGAGGTGATCCAGGTCTACCTTTCCCGCCCGGGCTCGGCGGTCGAGCGCCCGCCCAAGTGGCTGGCCGGCTTCGCCACGGTCGAAGCGGACCCCGGCGAGACGGTCACCATCGGCATCCTCATCCCCGAGCGCGCCTTCCAGCACTGGGCGGGCCAGGAATGGTCGATCGAACCCGGCCCGTTCGTCCTGGCCGCGGGCCCTTCATCCGCGTCCCTCCCGCTCACCGCCCGCATCGAGCTTCCCTTAGGCCGCGAAAGGCTGGACCGTTCGGAAGAATAAAGATTTGACCCGGACGGACAGGCGCAGGTCCGCGGACGAGCGGCCGATGCGGACGGCGAACTCGCCAGGCGGCCAGACCCAGGCGCGGGCCATCTCGTCGTAGCGGGCGAAGGCCCGGGCCGGCACGGTCAGCCTGACCTCTGCGGCCTCGCCGGGCCCCGCGGTCGCGGCGGCGAAGGCGGCCAGGGTGCGCACCGGGCGGCCCGCCTCGGCGGTGACCGGCTCCACGTAGGCCTGAACGACCTCGCGGCCCGGCCGCGCTCCGGCGTTGCGGATCACCACGGTCAGCTCCAGATCAGCGGTTGGTCCGGGCCGACCACGACCGACTCCGTGACGGCCGACTGGTACTCCCAGGTCGTGTAGCCCAGCCCGTGGCCGAAGGCGAAACGCGGCGCTGTACCGGCCTGGTCATAGCCCCGGTAGCCGATCAGCAGCCCTTCGGTGTACTCGAGCCGGCCCTGTTCGGGCACCGAGTGCAGGACCGGGCAGTCCGCCTCGGCGACCGGGATCGTGACCGGCAGGCGGCCGCCCGGTTCGGCGCGCCCGAGCAGCACGTCCGCGAGCGCGTCGCCCATCGCCTGCCCGGGCAGCCAGCAGCAGCCGATCGCCGCCACCTGGTCCGCCCACGGCATGAGCACCGGCATCCCGGCGTTCACCACCACGATGGTCCGGTCGTTCACCGCCGCGACCCGCCGCACCAGCTCGTCCTGATCCCCGGGCAGGGCGAGCCCGGGGCGGTCGAAGCCCTCGCTCTCGGTGGCCGGGCCGGACCCCACCACCACGATGGCCGCGTCGGCCGTCCGCGCGGCCTCCACGGCCTCGCGGAGCAGCGCGTCGGCGTCCGGCGCGGGCACGATGCCCAGCCGGATGGCCACCGGGCCCTGCGGCCAGTCCTCGGGCAGCAGCGAGATCCCGACCTCGGCTTCCTGGCCCTCGGCCAGGTCGACAGTGGCCCTGATCTCGCCCGGCCGGACCATGACCTCCACCGGGTCGGCAGGCACGCCGGAATGGCCCGCCGCGACCTGCGTCCCGTCGACCGTGAGCGTGAGCCGCCCCACCCCGCCCGCGCCGATCACGTGCGGGCCGGCCTGGCGCGCCCGGTAGCGGGCGCGAAGCACGATCGTGCCGCGGCCGCCCCAGCCGATGCCCTCCGGCAGGCCGTCCCACCAGGTGAACATGGTCGCGGTGCGGTGCTCCGTGCCCGCCAGCTCCCCGTCCTCGGTACGGAATTCCAGCCGGACGCCCGGCTCGCCGGTGTCCGGATCGCGCAGCGTCGCGGGCTCCGGCTCGGGCACGCTGCTCCACGTGACGCAGCCCGGCCGCACGATCACCTGAGCCCGGCCGGCCAGCGCCTCGGTCAGCGCGCTGGCCGGGGTCGACACGCTGACCTGGGGGACGGTGGCGCTGCCGCCGCCCTGGGTGACCGGGCTGACCGCGTTGGGCCCGATCAGCGCCAGGCTGCGCGAGCGTGCCCGGGTCGAGCGGCAGCACGTCGGCCTCGTTGCTGAGCAGCGTGAACGCCGCCGCGGCGCAGCGGCGGAGCAGTGACGGGTCGGCGAGCAACGGACGCGCGTTCGACGGCCGCGGCCCCGTTGTGGCCGACGCCGCCCACCCGGCGGGCCAGCCGCAGGATGCGCAGGACCTTGGCGTCCACCTCGTCCTCGCTGACCTGGCCCGCCCGGACCGCGGCGGTGAGCTGGCCGCCCCACGGTCCGCTCGGGCCGGGCATGGCCAGGTCGAGCCCGGCGATCGCGGTCGCCACCGTGCTGCGCGCGGCGTGCCAGTCGGACAGGGCCACGCCCTGGAAGCCCCATTCGTCCTTGAGGATGCTGGACAGCAGCCGGGCGTGCTCGGTCATGGTGACGCCGTTGACCATGTTGTAGCCGGTCATCACCAGGTCCAGGTCCGGCCTCGCGCACGCACGCCTCGAACGGGACCAGGTACAGCTCGCGCAGCACGTGCTCGGCGATCCGCGCGTCGTAGGTCCAGCGCTGCGTCTCGGAGTCGTTGCCCACGTAATGCTTGGCCGCGGCGGCCACCCCGGCCTGGCGCAGCCCGTCCACGTAGGCCACGGCCATCCGGGCGATGAGCACCGGATCTTCGCCGAACGACTCGAAGCCGCGCCCGCCGAGCGGCGTGCGCATGACGTTGATGGTCGGCGCCAGAAGCACGTCTACGCCCTTGCTCCTGGCCTCCGTGCCGAGCGCGAACGCGAGCTCGCGGACCAGGCCGGGGTCCCAGGTGGCGCCGAGCGCCGACGGGCAGGGCAGGCTCGCCGACGGGTTGCGTTCGTCCATGGTCTGGCCGCGGACCCCGGCCGGGCCGTCGGACATGACCATCGGGCGCAGCCCGATGGCAGGCAGCGGGCAGGTGCTCCAGTTGTCCGCGCCGGTCAGCAGCCGCACCTTGTCCTCGAGGCCGAGCTCGGCCAGCAGTTCGTGGTCTCGGCCGGTCGGGGCCCCGTGGTTAGGGGCCCCGTGGTTATGGGCCCCGTGGTTATGGGCAGGGCGGGGCTGCGCCCGGCCGCTGGTGCGGCCGGGCGCCCCGTGGGCGTTGTTCATGCGGTGCGGTACAGCTCAGGACGCCGGAGTGAGGTGCAAGAGCGTGTACTCCATGTAGGGTGCGTTCGGCACCGGGTCGATGTACTGGTTGTACGCGGTCGGCCAGCCGGTGTAGTCCTTGGTGGAGTACTCGTACCAGGCCGCACCGTACAGCAGCGGGATCACCGGCGCCTGCGTGGAGACGATGGTCTCCAGCGTGTTCAGCGCCTGCTGCTGGGTCGCGGTGTCGTTGGTGCCGGCGTACTGCGCCAGGGCCGCCTGGGCCTGCGGGTTGTTGTACCGGCCGTAGTCACTGCCGGCCGGCTTGCCGATCGGCGCGGACAGGGTGTTGTCCATCCAGTAGTCGAAGTAGTCGTACGGGGTGGGTCCCTGGTTGCTCCAGTGGATGATCGCGTCGAAGTTTCCGACCGGGTAGTCGTTGTACCACTGGGTGGCCTGGACTCCGTCGAACGAGACCACGAAACCCTCGGCGTTCAGCTGGTTGGCGATCAGCTGCGCGTCGGTGGCGTAGTCGGTGTACGACGACGGGTCCTCGATGGAGAACTTGATCGGCTGCCCGTTCTTCATCCACTTGCCGCCGGTCTTGGTGTAACCATCACTGGTCAGCAGCTGGGTGACCTTGGCGTGTTGCTGGTGGGGGAGATGTCGTTGGTGTAGGACGGGTCGAGCAGGGCGCTCTGGGTCGGCAGCAGCAGCCCGCTCGACGACGTGGCCGGCGGCTCGTAGTTGGTCTCGCCCTGGTCCGAGAGCTGCTGCCGGTCGATCCCGGCGCTGATCGCCAGCCGGACCTTCGGGTCGTTCAGCGGCGCCTTGGTGGTGTTCAGCCACAGCGTCACCACGTTGTTGTCGGCGAACCACGGCTGGTTGGACGTCCAGGTGTGGTTGTCCGCGCTCGCGGACAGGTAGTCGGACTGGACGTTGGCCACGTCGTTGCCGGCGTAGCCGATCTGGCCGCTGTCCAGGGCCGGGTTGGCCGTGGTGTTGCTCACGTAGTTGGGGAAGATCACCTCGGGCACGGTCACCTTGGACTTCTGCCAGTAGTACGGGTTCTGCTTGAACGTGACCTTCTGCGAGGAGAACGAGCCGAGCTCGTACGGGCCCGTGCCGACCGGGTTGGCGTCGGCATAGGTGGCCGGGTTGGACACGCTCTGCCAGATGTGCTCGGGCAGGATGTACGTCGACCCGATCAGGAACAGGTTGGCGTACTCGGGCTGGCTGAACGTGAGCACGGCCGTGGTCGCGTTCGGCGCCGTGGCGCTGACCGGCAGCGGCGTCGGCGCGGGCGCCTGCGAGGCCAGGGTGGTGTTCTTCATCAGCAGGTTGAAGGTGAACGCCACGTCGCTGGCGGTCATCGGCGTGCCGTCGCTGAACTTCACGCCCTGCCGGATGGTGAACGTCAGCGTCTTGCCGCCGCCGGACCAGGCGTAGCTGGTGGCCAGCCAGGGCATCGGCGCCTGGGTCGGCTGCATGATGTTGAACTCGAGCAGCGGCTCGTAGGTCATCGACTGCATGTTGTCCTCGACGCCTAGCGAGGTCGAGACGTAGGGGTTGAACGTCTGGGCGAACACCTGGCCCGTGTTGTCGACGATGACCAGGGGGGGCCCTGCTTGGACGGTGGACGTCGCTGACGAACCGGAAGATGAGGTCGAGCTGCTGCAGGCCGCCACGCCCATCGCCAGGATGGTCGCCGCAGCCAGGGCTTTTACAGTTCTGTGATTCATTGTCTAAACTCCCATTGCCCGGCCGGCTGTCGCCGGCCTGTCATGGTGACCGTGTTGGGGTCCGTCATAACGTGGTGCGTGCGAGACCGGCCGGGCGTACTCACCCTCCGGCCTGCCGCTTTGTGCGGCTGGTACGGCCTGGCTGAACCCGCGAGTGCGTTCCGGCCTCGGGCCCTAGAGCCGCTGCGGGCCGGGACCGCTAGGTGACGTGCCGGTTCATCGCTTCTCCTCTCCAGGCCCTTGAGGTCTGCGGGTCTTTTCGGGCGGTACCTGCGCGGCCGCGGTTCCGGCGGCGCGGTCCGGCCGAGCGGCCGGGACTGGGCCGCGGTCAGGCCCGTGACGTGCAGCCAGCACGCGCTGGATTGTCCCGGGGCGACCTCGATGGCCGCCGGCCGTTCCTCGGCGCAGACCGCCATGGCGAACGGGCAGCGCGGGTGGAACCGGCAGCCGCTGGGCGGCCGGATCAGGTTGGGCGGCGCTCCGCGGCCCCGCAGCGACGGCGGCTGGGCCCGGTCCGGGTCGGGCGCGGCGGACAGCAGCAGCTGCGTGTAGGGGTGGGCCGGGGCGTCGGTGACCTGCGCCGCGGGTCCGGACTCGATGATCTGCCCGGCGTACATGACCGCGATCACGTCGGCCAGGTAGCGCGCGGACGCGATGTCGTGGGTCACGTAGAGGATGGCCAGCCCTTCACGGTCGCGCAGGCCCGCCAGCAGGTTGAGCACGCCGAGCCGGATGGAGACGTCCAGCATCGAGACGGGCTCGTCGGCGAGCAGCACCCGGGGCCGCATGGCCAGCGCCCGGGCGATGGCCACCCGCTGCCGCTGGCCGCCGGACAGTTCGTGCGGGTACTTGGCCGCGAACGCTCGGCCGGCTTAGCGCCACCCGCTCCGAGCAGCTCGGCGATCTGGGCGTCCAGGTTCGCCCCGCTGGCCAGGCCGTGCAACCGCAGCGGCCGGGCCAGGTGGTACCGGGTGTCGTGCACCGGGTTGAGCGAGGAGAACGGGTCCTGCAGCACGAGCTGCACCTGCCGGGTGTAGCGCTGCCGCCCCGGGGCCGCCGCGCCGTCGAGCAGCACGGCCCCGGCCGTCGGCTTGATCAGCTGGGCCAGCAGCCGGGCCAGTGTCGACTTGCCCGAGCCGCTCTCCCCGACCACCGCGGTGATGCCGGCCGGAGGCAGCGCAAGCGTTACGTCCTCGACCGCGTGCACGACGGCGCCGGCCGCCGCCGAGCCCGAGCCGGGCGTGCACCGGGAAATGCTTGGTCAGGCCGCGGGCCTCGAGTACCGGCGTGGCGCCGTCCGCCCCGCCGGCGGTGCGGGTCCGTTCAGCGGGACGATGGTCATGACCGGCCTCCGGCGGCCGGACCCGCCGCGGGCACCGGGCGGGCCAGCTCGGCGGGCACGTTCCTGCTGCCGTCCTGCAGCCAGCACGCGGCCGCCCGGGATCCGCCCGTCCAGCTCCAGCAACGGCGGCGGGTCGGTGCGGCACCGGTCGAACGCGTACCCGCAGCGCGGGTGGAAGGTGCACCCGGAGGGCAGGTTCCGCAGGTCAGGCGGCGAGCCGGGGATGCCTTCCATGACCCGGCGCGGCCCGTGCAGGGCGGGGAACGAGCTGAGCAGGCCCAGCGAGTAGGGGTGCCGCGGCGCGCGGAAGATCGCACCCGCGCGGGCCCGTTCCACCAGCAGGCCGGCGTACATGACCGCGATCGAGTCCGCGATCTCGGCCAGCAGCGACAGGTCGTGCGAGATGAACAGCACGGCGAAGCCCAGCCGGTCGCGCAGCGCCATGAGCTCTTCGAGGATCTCGCGCTGGGTCACCACGTCGAGCGCGGTCGTCGGCTCGTCCAGGATCACCACCGACGGGTCGAGCGCGAGCGCCGTGGCGATCATCACCCGCTGGCGCATGCCGCCGGACAGCTCGTGTGGGTAGCTGCCCAGCCGGTCGGCGGGGATGCCCACCATCTCGAGCAGCTCGCCTGACCGGGCCTGCCGGTCCGCGCGGCTCATGTCCGGCCGGTGCGCCCGCAGCACGTCAGAGAACTGGGTGCCGATGGATAGCACCGGGTTGAGGGCGTTCATCGAGCTCTGCAGCACCACCGCGATCTCGTTCCAGCGCAGCCCGCGCAGTTCCCGCTGGCCCGCGGTGAGCAGGTCGACCGACTCGCCGAACCGGGCCGAGCCCGCGGTGATCACCCCGGCGGCCGCAGCAGCCGGGTGACGGCGTAGGCCAGGGTGGACTTGCCGCTGCCGCTCTCCCCGGCCAGGCCGAGCACCTCGCCGCGGCGCAGGTCCAGGTCCGCGCCGACCACCGCGTGCACCGCGTCGTCGCCCAGCCCGTAGTCCACGCACAGGCCCCGGACCTGGAGCAGGACCTCGGGCGCGCTCACCGCGCTGCTCCCGGCCCCGCCCGCGGCGCCGCTGACCACCGCGCCGCTGGTGATCCCGCCGCTCATGACGCCCTCCGCGAGGCCGGAAGCACGGGTGTCAGGCCCAGCACAGGCCGTCCGGGCAGCCCCGCCCGGCGTGCCGGCGGCCGGCTATGCCGCCGGAGCCGCCCCGCAGCCGCGGGTTGACGAACTCGTCGATCCCGAAGTTGAGCAGCGCCAGCCCGGTGCCGAACAGCCCCACCGCGAGCCCCGGCGGCACGAACCACCACCACTCCAGGTGCACCTGCTGGGCCGCCTGCGCGCTCTGCGCCCAGTACAGCATCGTGCCCCAGCTCCAGTGCGAGGTGCTGATCACGCCGAGGAACGACAGCGCGGTGTACGTGCCGACCCCGTAGATGACGGTGAACAGGAACGAGGTCGCCACGACCGGGATCAGGTTGGGCAGGACCTCGAACGCCATGATCCGCCAGCTCTTCTCGCCGATGATCCGGGCCGAGTCGACGAAGTCCCTGGTGCGCATGGACAGGGTCTGGGCCCGCAGCTGCCGGGCGCCGAACGCCCATCCCGTCACGGCGATGATGACCCCGATCACCACGTCGTTCGGGTTCGCGCCCCGGCCCAGGAAACCGAAGATGACGATGAGCAGCGGCAGCGCGGGCAGCACCAGGAAGATGTTGGCCAGCATGGACAGCAGGTCGTCGGCGGAGCCGCCGAAATAGCCCGCGGTCACGCCGAACAGCACCGCCAGGACCGTGGCCACCGCGCCGGCCACCACCGACACCAGGATCGTGCTGCGCCCGCCGACCAGCAACTGGGACAGGACGTCCTGCTGCACCTGGGTCGTGCCGAGCCAGTGCGCCGCCGAGGGCGGCATCGGCGTGCTGGTGGTGGTCGAGACGCTGGTGCCCGGGTTGTACGGGGCGATCAGGGGCCCGATGATGGCCAGGATCCCGAACACGCCGGACAGGCACAGCCCGGTCAGGACTTTCGGTGATTTCAGCAAGGCGCGCACGTCAGGCCTCCTGCCGGGTCCGCGGGTCGAGGAATGCGTAGACGAAGTCGGCGGCCACGTTGGCCAGCAGGACCGCCAGGGTGATGATCAGGAAGATGCCCTGCAGCAGCGGGTAGTCGTCGCTGCCGATCGCGGTGAACAGCAGGTAGCCCACCCCGGGATAGGAGAAGACGATCTCGGTGAGCAGCGCGCCCGAGACGATGAACCCGATGGCCAGCGAGAAGCCCGCCACGCTGGGCAGCAGCGCGTTCCTGGCCGCGTAGCTGACCACGCGCCGGGCGGGCAGCCCCTTGGCCTGCGCCAGCAGCACGTAATCCTCATCCATCGTGGTGACCATCATGTTGCGCATCCCGATGATCCAGCCGGCCACGGACGCCAGCACGATGGTCAGCGCAGGCAGCGCGGCGTGGTCCAGCACGCTGGACACGAAAGGCCAGTTCAGGCCCGGGTTCAACGTGGTGGTGTCGTAGCCCGAGTTCGGCGGGAACCAGCCCAGCCTGGTCGCGAACAGCGCGACGGCGAGGATGGCCACGAAGAAGTACGGGGCGGCCTGGAAGAAGGTCATGGCCGGCAGCAGGCCGTCCAGCCAGCTGCCCCGCTTCCAGGCGGCGGCCACGCCGAGCAGCGTGCCGAGCACGAAGCTGAGCACGGTGGCGATGCCCACCAGGCCGATCGTCCAGGGCAGCGCGGCCCGGATCAGGCCGCCGACCGAGGCCGGGTAGAAGTTCAGCGAGGTGCCCAGGTTCCCGTGCAGCAGGTGGCTCCAGTACTGCATGTACTGCCCCCACAGCCCCGTCGGTGTCTGCACCCCGTACTGCACCTCGAGCGCGGCGATGGCCTGCTTGGACTCCTGCGCCTGGACGCGGCCCAGCACCGCTAGCGCCGGGTTGCCCGGCATCAGGCGCGGGATGAAGAAGTTCACCGTGATCGCGACGACCGCGGTGAGGAGGTAGAACGCCATCCTGCGGGTGATCATGCGCATGGCTCATATCTCCCGGTACCAGCCGATGTCGGCCCGGTCGGCCGGGGCGGGGCAGCCGCAGCTCTCCCGGCGGACCAGCTCGGTGGGCAGCACGATGTCGCGTGCCGGCAGGTGCTCGCGGTTGAGCATGGAGTACAGCACGTCGAAGGCCGCCGTGCCGAGCTGCTTGATCGGCTGGCGGACGGTGGTCAGGCTGGTGCGCAGGTGACGGGCCAGCGGAATGTCATCGAAGCCGGTCACGGCCACCTGCCCGGGGACGCTGAGGCCGTGCTTACGCAGCGCGGACATGACGCCGAGCGCGGTCTGGTCGTTCGCGCACACGATCGCGCGCGGCAGCTGGCCGCCCGCGTCGATCAGCCGGTCGATCACCGCAGCGCCGCCCGAGGCGAAGTAGTAGCCCTGCCATCCCGGCCCGCAGTCCAGCTCCGCGCCGGCCGCCGCGGCCTCCGCCGCCAGGACCTCCCGCCGCTCGATGCTGTCCGGGCTGTCGGCGTAGCCGCCCAGGTAGGCCAGCGTCGGGTAGCCATGGTCGCGCAGCAGGTGCCGGGCCAGCGCCCGCATACCCGACTTGTTGTCGCCGTGCACGTTCGCGGTGGTCGGCGTCGCGTACCCGGCCAGCGTGACGATCGGCAGCTGCCGGGACAGCCGGTCCATCTGGTCCGGCTCGAGCACCCGGTCATGCAGGATCAGCCCGTCGCTCTTGCGGGCCAGCGCCAGGGTCCGGCCGCCCGGGTCGTGCTCAGTGATGCCGACCGACCGGATCAGCAGGTCGAAGCCGCGGCGCTGGGCCGCGGCCTCAATGCCGCGGTTGATCAGATCCGGGTACTGCAGGCTCTCGGCCTCGTCCGCGAACAGGTCCTCGTCCATGTCCGCCGGCCAAGGCCTGCGCACGATCACGCCGACGACCTCCTTGAGCCGCGCGCTCAGCGCCCGCGCCGCCCCGTCCGGCGCGAAGCCCAGCTCGGCCACCGCGGCCAGTACCCGCTCCCGGGTTTCCTGCCGCGGGTTGCGCTGCCCGTTGAGCACGCGGGACACCGAGGCGATGGAGACGCCCGCAGCCCGTGCCACGTCGTAGATCGTCGGCGGCGCGGTCGGGTCCCCGGCGCCGTCCGGCGCCGTCCGCCGCGTCCCGGCACCGTTCCCGGCGCCGTCCGCCGCGTCCTCGTCAGCCGCCACCGCGTGCTCCTCACCATGCGCCCGCCATCCGGTAAGCGCTTTCCATATCGGCCCGAAGAAAGGTGCCGCCACCGACGGCACCACGTCCCAAACCCTCCGGTAAGCGCTTACCGGCCTGTATGCCAGCAGAGTACGACTATCGGGTGATTTATCTCAAGAGCTAACTTCGCCTCTGTTACAGGAACGTGACGCGCCGGGAAGCCCGGCGCCTGCTGGCGCGGCCCCCGTCACCCGGCCATAAACCCCTGACCAGGTGATCAGCCGTGACACATCAGCGAAACGTCCGCCGCACTCGTTACCGCCCGCGTAACAACTGAGTAATACGGCTGAAACTCGCGCATGGGACACATTCCTTGCAGATATATGGAGCGGCCGGGGTAGAGCCAGCGCGCAGTTGGCCGCCAGAAGGCCCCCGATAGCCCTGGAGGCGTAGTGAGTCCCTATCCGAGCTGGCTGAACGCCGGGGATAACTCCTGGCAGATGACAGCAGCCACGCTGGTCGGGTTGATGTCGATCCCGGCCCTGGCCGTGCTCTACGGCGGCTTGGTGCAGAAGAAATGGGCGATGAACACCGTGATGATGGTGTTCACCACCTTTGGCCTGGTCTTGATTACCTGGGTTCTGTGGGGGTTCAAGCTCGGCTTCGGCACGCCTTTGGTCAGCACGTTCATCGGTGATCCGAGGACGATTCTCGGGGCATCCGCCGAACAGAGCCAGGCCAGCATCCCGTTGGTGAACGCCGCCGTCCCGGCCTGGCACCTCCCCGGGGCGTCCGTCGAGTACTTCCAGTTCGTGTTCGCGGCGATCACCCCGATCCTGTTCATCGGCAGCGTGCTCGGCCGGATCAGCTTCAAGGTCTGGATGGTCTTCGTCCCGCTCTGGATCACGTTCGCTTACTGCGTCAACGCGTTCCTGCTGTGGGGCGGCGGCTACTGGGCCGGCAAGGGCGCCCTGGACTTCTCCGGCGGCTACGTCATTCACCTGGCCGCCGGCGTGTCCGGCTTCGTCGCCGCGGCCGTCATCGGGCCGCGGCTGCGGCGTGACCGCGAGCGTGCCATCCCGAACAACCTCATGTTCGTCGCCGTCGGCGCCGGCATCCTGTGGCTCGGCTGGAACGGCTTCAACGGCGGTGACCCGTACTTCGCCGGAGCGGACGCCGCGGCGGCGGTACTCAACACCAACCTGTGCACCGCGACCGCCATGCTGGTCTGGATCATCATGGACATGACGCTCAGCAGCGAGAAGAAGCCCACCTTCCTCGGCGCCCTGAACGGCATGATCTGCGGCCTGGTCGGCATCACCCCGGCGGCCGGCTACGTGAACGGCTTCGGCGCCATGATTATCGGCGTGGTCGCCTCGTCGGTCGTCTGGGTGGCCTGGTACACCCTGCCGAAGTACGTCTGGCCGTTCAACAAGGTCGACGACGCGCTCGGCGTGGTGTACACCCACGGCATCGCCGGCCTGCTCGGCGGCCTGCTGGTCGGCCTGCTCGCCGACCCGAAGGTGATCGTGTACCTGGGCGTCGGCAGCGGCTCCGGGTTTTCGGGGGCGGGCCTGTTCTACGGGCACCCGCACCAGCTGCTCGTCCAGTTCGAGGCCGCGCTGACCATCATCATCTGGGACGCGGCGATCACGTTCCTCATCTTCATGGTCATCAAGTACGTGTTCAGGATGAAGCTCCGGCTGCCCGACGAGGTGCTCGAGATCGGCGACGTGGCGGTGCACGGCGAGGAGGCGTACCCGTCCGAGGATCTGGTCGGCGTAGGTTCCTCGATGGCCGACGAGGCGTCACCCGGCATGGTGCCCGAGAGGGCGTCGCGCTCGTCCGATGACTCGTAACTTGCGCTACGTGCGGCCGTAGCGCAACCATGGGCGTACCCGGGCACCGAGCTCAAAAGCCGGTGCCCGGGTGCGTGCCCGGATCACGGCCCTTGGTCCTCCGGTCCCGCGTCAACCGAGCCGCCGCCCGGATTGATACAGTTCAAGGGCCCGGTATAACCGGGACAGCTCGCCGCTCAGCGGCGGTAAAGCGGGGTTCGGGAGAGGTATGACCAAGCGCGTTGTCACGGCAACGACCCTGGTCACCGACGACGGCGTGCCGATCGATGCCATTCACCTGCCGGGCCCGAAGGACCTGGCGATCATCGTCGCGCACGGGTTCACCCTGTCCTGGCAGCGTCCGAGCGTCTGGCGGATCGCCAACCGGTTCCACCTGACGGCCGGCGTCATCAGCTTCGACTTCCGCGGCCACGGCCGCTCCGGCGGCCTGTCCACGCTCGGTGACCGGGAGATCTGGGACCTGGATGTGGCCGTCGCCTGGGCGCGCGAGCTCGGCTACCAGCGGGTCGCCGCGGTGGGGTTCTCGATGGGCGCGTCGGTGGTACTGCGGCACGCTGGCCTGCTCGGCGGGCTGGATGCGGTGGTGTCAGTCAGCGGCCCCGGGCGGTGGTACTACCGGGGCACGGAGCGGATGCGATGGGTGCACCGGGCCGTGGAGCGCCGGGCCGGACGGTACGTGACCAGGCGGTGGCTGAACACCCGCATCAGCCCGGAAGGCTGGAAGCTGATCCCGATGCCACCGGCCGAGGCCGCCGCGAAGATCGCGCCGGTGCCGCTGCTGATCGTGCACGGCGACCAGGACGTCTACTTCCCGCCCGAGCACGGCCGCCAGCTCTACCAGGCCGCCCGCGAGCCGAAGGAACTGTGGCTGCTGCCCGGGATGGGCCACGCCGAATCCGCGTGCAGCCAGGAGCTGGTCGACCGCATCGGCCGCTGGGTCGACCGGGCCGTCCGGGACCCTGCCGCCGTCCCGGACATCACCTCGGTCTCAGCCGCTCCCTGAGCCGGCCGCAGGTACCACCCGGCCGCAGGTACCACGATGCGCCGGATCGCTTGATGACGCAGCCCTGGCGGGCCAAGTCCCCGGGCCCGGGCTGGCGTCGCCGCGCACCTGCGGGGCGGGTCGGCCCGGGTCACCGCCAAGGTGGGGGAAACCCCAGGACACGGCGGGGGCCAGCCGTATTCCGCTGGCCTGCCTGAGGTCCGTAGTGTTCTGCAGAGGCTGACGGAACGTCCGGAGGGCATGATGGCGGCAGATAGCCAGGCTGAGATCGCCGCCTCGGTGGCTGCCCAGCAGGACCTCGGCCCCGGCTATGACCAGGCGCTGGCCGAGGGTCTGGTGGAACGCATCGGCGCGGACATCGACCAGCGGATCGCAGCTGAGCTCGACAGCCGGGTCACAGCGGAGGTGGACAGCCGCATCCTGACCCAGCTGGACCGGTATGCGGGGTGCAGGCACCAGCGCCGCCGGGCCAGACGCATGATCCGGGCCGAACAGCGCGCGCTCCGGGCCGAGCGGGCCGACCGCCCCGGCCGGCAGTCGCTCATGCTGGCCCTCGGGTCGATGCTGGTCGCCCTGCCGGTGACCGCGATCGTGCTCAGGGGGTCCCCGGGTTTCGCCGCCATCATGCTCATGGCCCTGATCTGGGTCATCATCGGCGTCATCAATGTGGCCCACGCCGTGCGCAAGCACCCGCAGCAGTAGCCGCCGCGGGCCACTGCAGATGATCCCGGATCAGCCGCGCCCGGCCTCGGAGTGGGTCACCACCCAGATCGCGTGCACCGGCTCATCCGTCCTGTTCAGGTACTCGTGCGGGGTCGAGGAGTCGAACGCGATCGAGTCGCCCGGGCCGAGCTCGTAGCTCTCGAACCCCACGTTGGCCTGCAGCGTGCCGCTGATGATCAGGCCGTATTCGCGCCCCTCGTGGCGCAGCGGGAGGCGCTCGTCAGTTGAGTGCCCGCCGGGGGAGTACACCACCTCGAGGAAGTCGGTCGTGGCGTCCGGCGCTGGGGTGAGCCGCTCCCAGCGCACCCCGCTGGCCAGCTCGAGGATGGCCCGGCCGCCGGCCCGCTGCACGATGCCGGGCCGGCCCGGGCCCGGCGGCACGGGCCTGGACTGCGCCGGGCCGGGCGAGCCCGCGGCCTCCGCGGCCGGCCGCGGATCACCGCCGAACAGCAGGTGGTCCAGCGAGCTGCCCAGCTCGGTGGCCAGCGAGTACAAGACGCCGACCGACGGCACCGATACGCCCCGCTCGATCTGCGAGATGAGGCTGGCCGAGCACCCGATCCTGCGCGCCAGCTCGCGCACGGACCACTGCCGTTCCTCGCGGGCCAGGCGCAGCCGGGGCCCGAGCCCTGTCTCCGGATCGAAGCTAGCCGACATAATGTAAACGTACACTTCACGCCGCATTGCCTCAGCCCTGACAGCCCCACTGCACGCGGCATTGGATTTTTGGTGCCAAGCAGGCATCCTGACCAGTCCCCGGGCCCGGGACTTCCACCCCCGGCGACCCTTGCTGACCGGGTGAGCCCCTGGGCTGGCGCGTTCGGATGTACCGGAAGATGACCGGGCTCCGGCCGCGGATAAGCTCGGAGGTGGCTTCCCCCAAGACCCACCGGGAGGACATGATGAGCGCCAAGGTCGCCGAACTGGCCGGTATCGAGGTACCCACGGGCCTGCTGATCGGCGGGGAGTGGACCGGCGGGCGGGGCGGCGGCACGCTGCCCGTGATCAACCCGGCCACCGAGGACCCCGTGGCCGAGGTGGCCGACGGCACCGTCGACGACGCGCTGGACGCGGTCTCCGCCGCGCACGACGCGCTGGCCGCCTGGGCGGCGACCCCGCCGCGGCAGCGCGCCGAATGCCTGCGCCGGACCTTCGAGCTCATGACCGACAACGCGGAGCCGCTGGCCAGGCTGATGTCGCTCGAGAACGGCAAGGCGCTGCGCGACGCCAGGGCCGAGGCGGCCTACTCCGCCGAGTTCTTCCGCTGGTACGCCGAGGAGGCGGTCCGGATGGACGGCGTCTTGATGCAGGCGCCGTCGGGTGCGAACAAGATCCTGGTCATGCGCCAGCCGGTCGGCGTCAGCGTGCTCGTCACGCCGTGGAACTTCCCGGCCGCGATGGCCACCCGCAAGATCGGCCCGGCGCTGGCGGCCGGCTGCACGGTGGTGCTCAAGCCGGCCTCGGAGACCCCGCTGACCGCGCTGTACATCGCCGGGCTGCTCGGCGAGGCAGGCGTGCCCGACGGCGTGGTCAACGTGCTGACCTCGCGGAAGTCGGGCGCGGTGGTGTCGGCCATGCTGACCGACCCGCGAGTGCGCAAGCTGTCCTTCACCGGGTCGACCGAGGTGGGGCGGATCCTGCTGCGCGAGGCGGCCGAAACGGTAGTGAACTGCTCGATGGAGCTCGGCGGCAACGCGCCGTTCATCATCTTCGAAGACGCGGACATCGACGCCGCCGTCGAGGGGGCGCTGATCGCCAAGATGCGCAACGGCGGAGAGGCCTGCACCGCGGCCAACCGCTTCTACGTGCACGAGGCGGTGGCCGACGAGTTCAGCCGGGCCTTCGCGGCGCGCCTGGACCGCATGACCGTCGGGCCGGGCCTGGACGAGAACACCGACGTCGGCCCCCTGGTCAACGAGCCGACCCGGACCAAGGTGGCCGAGCTCGTCGAGTCCGCGACGGCGGACGGCGGCCGCGTGATCACCGGCGGGCGGGCGCCGGACCGCCGCGGCTACTTCTACACCCCGACGGTGATCGATCGCGTCCCGGCGGACGCGGGCATCCTCGGCACCGAGATCTTCGGCCCGGTGGCGCCCGTGGTCAGGTTCACCGCCGAGGCCGACGCGGTGGCCTGGGCCAACGACACCGAGTTCGGGCTCGTCTCCTACGTCTACACCCGCGACCTGAGCCGCGGCCTGCGGGTGTCCGAGGCGCTCGAAGCGGGCATGGTCGGCCTCAACCGCGGCCTGGTCTCGGACCCGGCGGCGCCGTTCGGCGGCGTGAAGCAGTCCGGCATCGGCCGCGAGGGCGCGCACGAAGGCCTCCTGGAGTTCACCGAGACCAAGTACATCGCCACCAACTGGTGAGCCACTAGACTCCCCGTTCCATGGAGCCGGTCCGCGCGGGAACCGAGACGCAACCCCCGCCCCAGGAGGCGGCCGGTTCGGAGCCCGGGCACCGCCGGTGGCGCCTCAGCCGCCGCCGCTGGCTCGAGGCGGCCGGGTTCGTGCTGTTCGCGGCGGCCCTGTTCATCGTGTACCTCAGGCTGTCGCGGACCATGCCCGAGAACTCCGATCAGGCCAACGTCCTGCTCGAGGCGTCAGACATGCTGCACGGCAACGTGCTGCTGCACGGCTGGTACAAGGCTGACGTGTCGTTCTACACCACCGAGCTGCCGCAGTACGCCCTGCTGGAGATCATCTTCGGCGTGCACGCGAACACCGCTCACATCGCGGCGGCGATGACCTACACGCTGGCCGTGCTGCTGGCCGTGCTGGTGGCCCGGGGCGGGCTCACCAGCCGGGCGGCCGTGATCAGGACGGCGATCGCGGCCGGGATCATGCTCGCGCCGCAGCTCGGCATCGGCGTCTCCGCCCTTCTGCTGAGTGTCGGCCACATCGGGACCTCGGTCCCCGTCCTGCTCATCCTGCTCTTCCTCGACCGCGCCCCGCAGCGCTGGTATGTTCCGCTGCTGACCGCGTTGGCCCTGGCGTGGGCCCTCATCGCCGACCCGCTGGTGCTTGTCGTCGGGGTGATGCCGCTGGCCTTGGTCTGCGCGCTGCGGGTCATCGAAGCCGCGGTCCGGGAGCGCAGCCTCTGGCGTGGCCTCGCGGCGCGGAGGTACGAGCTTTCCCTGATCGCTGCGGCAGGCGTGGCGGCTGGGCTCGCCTGGGTGGTGGAACGGGTGCTCCGCGCGCTGGGCGGCTATATCCTCAGCCCGATCCCGTTTAAGCTCACCCTGCACGACCTCCCGGCTAACCTGCACTCCCTGTGGGCCGTGCCGCAGATCTTCGGGGCGGACTACCGGGGGCTGTCCGGCGGGCCCTACTACATCGCCCTGCTCCACATGGTGAGCCTGGCCCTGGTCGCCCTGGCGCTGCTCCTGGCGGCCTGGCGGTTCTTCCGCGGTGCCGCCCTGGTGGACCAGGTCCTGGCGGTGGCCATCGTGGGCAACATCGTGCTGTTCGTGGTGACCAGCGCGGGCGCTGAGGGCCCGCACGAGATCGCCGTGGTCGCGCCGCTCGGGGCGGCGCTGGCCGCCCGCATGCTGGCCCGCCCGCCGGCCTGCGGAGCGCGGGCTGACAGCGCGCTGGCGCGCTGGGCGCGTGCTGTCGCGTGCGGGGCTGGCCTCGTGGTCCTGCTCGGCTACGCAGGAGGTCTCGCGAATGAGCTGGCCCAGCCCGCCGCACCACCGGACAACTCGCAGCTCGCGTCCTGGCTGCAGGCTCATCACCTGCGGTACGGCCTGGGCGGCTACTGGGAGAGCAGCATCGTCACGGTCGAGACCGGCGGCCAGGTCAAAGTCCGGGCGCTGCTGAAGAGCACCATGCAGCGAGACTTGTGGCTGGCCAAGTCTGCGTGGTACGACCCGGCTGGCCAGCGGGCCAACTTCATCGTGCTGAACAGCGCGCCCGGCTACCTGAACTGGGAGCCGCGCGCCCTCATAAAGAAGTACTTCGGCGATCCGGCTCGGGTCTACAACATCGGCCCGTACACCGTCATGGTGTGGGATCGGAACCTGCTGCCGAGCATTCCGCGCTAGCCCTGAGGCGGCCTCCTACCCGGACGACCCGGGGACGCCGGAAGGCTGGTACACCGAAACCCCGTCCGCCCGGTAGGAAAACCTGAACCCGGTTCCGGCCAGGTACTGGGACAACGTGTGGTTAGGCGGCTGCCACACCAGCAGCCAGCCGACGTGCAGGGTCCGCAGATCGGCCCGGGCCGCCGCGATCTGCGCCGCCGTCCTGGCGTAGCCGTGCTGGGCCTGGTTGAGCTGGAAGTAGAACTGATGGTGCTGGATGGCGGCGAGCGTCTTGCTCGGCACCCACGACGAATAGGTGAACGCGCGGGGATGGCCGTCCTCGGTCGCCATGAGTATGGCCTGGGCATCCGGGTTCTCGCCCCACTGCGGGACGACGTACTGGCCGAACGGCACGTCCACCACGATCGAGCCGGAATGGTCCGCGGCGATCGGGCGGTCCAGCGCCTGCAGCGTGGTGGGCATGGACCGGACGCCTTCGGGGCTGCCTGGCCAGCCCGCCTCCAGGGCCCCGAGCACCGCGACGACGGCGATCGCCGGCCAGGCCCAGCGCCGTGCGGTCCCGGGGGAGGACCCGGCCCGGGCCAGGCGGTCCACGGCCGCCCCGGCCAGCAGGGCCGCGCCGACCAGCGCGAGCAGGGCCATCCGGTCGGCCTCGCGGAAGGTGGACAGCCCGGGCACCCGGATGAACCAGGTGTACGGCATGAGGGCCGATACCCGCAGCCCGCCCCAGTTCTGGGCCAGCGGCACGTACGTGTGCCGGCCGACCTTCAGCACCGGGCCGAGCGCGAGCGCCGTGCCGCCCAGCCACAGCAGCGCGAGCAGCCAGGCGCTCCGCCGCCGCCAGCTGACGATCAGGCCCGCCACCGCGAGCAGGCTCAGCACCACCCCGAACGTGTTCAGGTTCTCCAGGGTGGTCTGCCAGAAGTAGACATGGCCCAGGCCGGCCAGCCCGGGATCATCGGCCAGCCGCGGTGACGGCGCGAACAGGTCCTGGACGTTGGCCACCCACGTCGTGTACCCGAGCCAGCCAGGCGCCGAGGCGGTGCCGCCCGAGCGGGTCTGCTGGATCATCGCGATCAGCTGGGGGCTGCCGGCCACGATGAAGGCCGTCCCGGCGGCCACCACGGCCCGCAGCCGGGTCACGGCCACCTCCAGGGTGCCGGACCGCACCAGCCAGCCGGCCAGGACCAGGGCGGCCAGGATCAGGGCCATCACCGCTGATTCCTGGTTGACCAGCAGGCAGCAGGCCAGCACCACACCCAGGATCACGCCCTGGCCGATCGTGGGCTTGCGGCGCAGCCGGACGGCCGCCTCCAGCGTGACCGGCAGGAACAGCGTGCCGTACGCAATGTTGATGTGGTACCAGTCCTGGTAGGTCACCATGCCCGACAGCCCGAAGAACGCGCCGGCCGCGATCGCGCCCGCCCGGGTCGGGAGCCACAGCCGGGCGGCCCGGTACATGGCGTAGCCGGACAGGCCCGGCAGGACGATGAGCAGCAGGTTGTAGGCGGCCGACGGGCCGAACGCCAGCGTGACGGGAATCATCACCACGCCGAGCAGCGGCACCAGCGTGTGATAGGCCAGCTGGAGGCCGACCGGCGCGGCCATGTAGGTGGTGGACCACGGGTTCTGCAGGTGGACGACCTGGTGCGCGACCCACCATAGATCCCACACGTAGACGGCCACGTCCCTGGTGGCCGGCAGCCTGCCGGTGATGTAGGTGGCCAGCGGCCAGGTCACCGCGACCCCGGCGGCCAGGAACCCGGCCAGCACCGCCAGCTCCCGCGCCCAGGGCCGGGCGGCCGCGGCCCGCAGCCGCCCGGCCGGGCCGGCCGCCTGGGCCCGCCGGTCAGCCACCTGCTCGTGCGTCATGCCGGCAGCCTAGTGCGGTCCGGCTCGGGAGAACTCAGCACTGGACCGGACCGTGCATGGGCCCCTTGCTGAGCCCGTTCAGCAAATTCTTGTCCCAGACCAGGACGATGAAGCCGTCCACCCGGTAGGTCCTGGACGGCGGGCCGAACATGTCCCGCCCGACGCCCTGCCAGCCGGCCGGGGTGCCGGGCGAGCACGCGCTGGCCGGACCGGGAGTCACCAGGAAGGTAGCGTCGTGCTGGGCCGGGTCATACCAGGAGTTCTCTGAGTACCAGGGCCGCTGAACAAGCTTGTCGCCTACCCGGCTGACGGACCTGACCTGAACCTGGTTACCGCTGTCCAGGGTAATGGCGTTGGCATTCCAGTAGTCGCCCAGCCCATAACGGAGGTGATTGGCCTGCAGCCAGGCCGCGAGCTGCCAGTTCGCGTCGTACGCAGGCTGCTGAACGACGTTATGCGCCAGGGTCCCGGCGTAGCAGACTCCGACGAGCGCCAGCACTGGGATGAGCCGGCTATGGATGAGCGCCCCGGCCAGCAGTCGGCCCGCCAGGACCGCGCCGATGGGCAGCACGCCCACGATCTCGTGGTTGCTGCCGGCTACGTTCGGGTTCCCCCTGAGGACATAGGACACCAGCAGCACGATCACCGTCACGGCCAGGATCTGTACCACCATGTCCTGCGCGCCGAACCGGCGCAGGGCACGCCAGGTCGCCCACGCCGCCAGAGCGACGCCGACCAGGTGGACCAGTGCAATGGCGGCGTGCGGACCGAGCTGCTCGCCCGAGAAGTCCGCGCCGAACAGCAGCAGCACGCTCTCCACCGTGACCCACACGTTGGAGTACAGGGTGGCAATGACCGCGAAGGTGGCGGTCGGCGGGCGGACGACGAACCCTCCGAGGTGGTGGATCAGCTTGAGCGTGACCGACGCGGCGCCGACCGAGACGATGGCCCCCGTGGCAAGGGACAGCTCGTACCAGCTCTCCGAGGCCGGGCCGCGCCGCCTGTACGCCTGGATCACACAGACGATCACCAGTGGCATGACTCCCTCGTACAGGACAAGGGGATCGCCGACCTGCACCCAGGCCAGCAGGACCGACACCAGGACCGGAACCCACCAGTGCGGCCGCGCCCGATCCAGGATCAACCAGATCACCACCATCGCGACCTGGGTGCCGGTGTGGTTGGCGCTCGACAGCAGCGTGGCGCTGGCCGTCCCAAGCGTCGGCGCGAGCATGATCCCGGCCGCGACCAGCATCCGGACCGCGCCCTCGCGTCCGGCCGCGTGTCCCCGGGCCAGCAGCGCCGCGCCGAGCACGAGCAGCGTGTAGGTCATCGCAGTAGCGATGTGCACGACATCTGCATTCAGCCCGTGGGCCAGCTCCACCAGCGCGTACTGCGGTAGTTCGGTGGTGTAATACGACAAGTCCCCGGTCGTCCAGCCCCGCAGCAGCACGTTGCCGTGCAGCATGTCCCAGGCCTGCAGCGCGAACGATCCCCCGTCCGAGATAACCGGGACGGTCTGCGCCTGCCTGAGGTAGGCCGCGAACAGGGCCACGCCCGCCGCGGCGAACCCGGCCGACCAGGCCCACCGGCGAGGCCAGGGCGAGGCGGTGCGCGCGTGCGAGGCGGGCACGGTTCCGGCGTCGGCCACGGGCGTTTCCACCTCGGACCCACCCATCCTGTACTCCTCGTGTGCCCGGCGGACGTCATTACTGTTGACCGAGGTTAGCAGCGGGATAGTTCCCGCTACGCTTGGACAGCTCAATGGCATGCTCGCGGCCCGAGGCCAACGCGGCTTATGAAACTCGTGGTACACGAGGTAGCGGTAAGGTTGGGCGTCGAGCGGGTGCTGGGGCCACCCGGCAGGGGAGAAATCGGAAGGTATGCGATGACCGGTACGTCGGAATCTGGCCAGTTTGAGCGCCAGGTGGTAGTTATTGGCGGTTGCGGCCACGTCGGCCTGCCGCTGGCCATCGCCTTTGCCCACCGCGGCGCCCGGGTAGGCATCTACGACGTCAGCGAATCCGCCGTCGAGACGGTGAACGCGGGCCGGATGCCGTTCCAGGAGGCGGGCGCGGAGGAGGCCCTGCGGCGCGCCCGGGCCGCCGGGCTGCTGGAGGCGTCGACCGATCCCGCCATCGTGAGCACGGCCGAGCACGTCGTGGTGGTGATCGGCACGCCGGTCGACGAGCATCTCAATCCCGACCAGGCCGCTATCCCGAACGCGCTGGGCGGCTGCACCCAGTACATGCGGGACGGCCAGCTGCTGATCCTGCGCAGCACCGTCTACCCGGGCGTGACCGCCCTGGTGGAGAAGATGATGGCTGGCTTCGGCCGGGAGATCGAGGTCGCGTTCTGCCCCGAGCGGATCGCCGAGGGCAAGGCGATGACCGAGCTGTTCGAGCTGCCGCAGATCGTCTCCGCCCGCTCGCCGGTCGCGCTGGACCGTGCCGCCAAGCTGTTCGGCCTGCTGACCGACACGGTGGTGCCGATGTCGCCCGAAGAGGCCGAGCTGGCCAAGCTGTTCACCAACGTGTGGCGCTACATCAAGTTCGCCACCGCCAACCAGCTCTACATGATGGCGAACGACCGGGGGCTGGACTTCGAGCGGATCCGCCAGGGCCTCGCGGCGGACTACCCGCGGGCGGCGGACATGCCGGCGGCGGGTTTCGCGGCTGGTCCGTGCCTGTTCAAGGACACGATGCAGCTCGCGGCGTTCAACCACAACAACTTCGCGCTCGGCCACACCGCGATGGCCATCAACGAGGGCCTGCCGCTGTACGTGGTGCAGCGGCTCGAGCAGCGGTACGACCTGGCCTCGATGACGGTGGGCATCCTGGGCATGGCGTTCAAGGGCGGGTCGGACGACATCAGGTCGAGCTTGTCGTACAAGCTCAAGCGGGTCCTGGCCTTCAAGGCCGACGCGGTGCTGACCACCGACCCGTATGTCACCGTCGACCCCGCGCTGCGGCCGCTGGATGAGGTCATCTCCCGGTCGGACCTGCTGGTCATCGGGGCACCGCACCCCGAGTACCGCGAGCTGGCCACGGACAAGCCGGTCGCCGACATCTGGAACATCCTGGGCGAGGGCGTCCGGGTATGAGCGAGGCACCCCGGGTATCGGTCGTGGTGCCCGCGTACAACGAGGGCGACCAGATCCTGCCCGTGCTTGATCGGCTGTTCGAGTCGGTCCACCTGCAGTGCGAGGTGCTCGTGGTGGTTGACGACGAGAACGACACCACGGTCCCGGTGGTGAACGAGTACGCGCGCAAGGAGCCGCGCATCCAGTGCCTGGTGAACACCTACGGGCCCGGGCCCGCGAACGCGATCAGGTTCGGCATTGACGTCGCCGCCGCGCCGGTCACCGTGGTGACGATGGCGGACGGCTGCGATGATCCGCGGCAGATCGACGATCTGGCCCGGCTGGTCGACCGCGGCGTGGCTGTCGCCGCCGCGTCCCGGTATATGCCCGGCGGCCAGCAGGTCGGCGGCCCGGTGATGAAGGGCTTCCTGTCGAAGACGGCGGGCCGGTCGCTGCAGGTTCTGGCGCACGCCGGCACCCGTGACGCGACCAACTCGTTCAAGGCGTATTCCACCAGTTTCGTCCGGCAGGTCGGCATCGACTCCCGGCACGGGTTCGAGATCGGCATTGAGCTGACCGCCAAGGCCAAGCGGATGGGCCTGCCCGTCGCCGAGATACCCACGATCTGGCTGGACCGGCAGGCCGGGATGTCCAACTTCAAGCTGGCTGGCTGGATTCCGAGGTATCTGCGTTGGTACCGGTTCGCGTTCGGGCCCAAGCTGACGGCCGAGCAGATCCGGTCCCGGGGCGAGGCGACCAGTAAGAGACAGTGAACCGCCCGAACTCGTGAAGGGATAGTGATGCAGAAGGTTCTGGTCAGCGGCTCCGCGGGGTTCATCGGCGGGTACGTCGTCGAAGAGTTGCTCCGGCGCGGATACGCGGTGGTCGGGCTGGACAACTTCTCCAAGTACGGGAAGGTGCGCAAGTCCTACGACAACCACCCGGACTACCTGCTCGTTGAGGGCGACGCGCAGGACGTGGCGCTGATGACGCGGCTGCTAGCCGACTGTGATCACTTCATCGCCGGCGCGGCGATGATCGGGGGCATCTCTTACTTCCACACCTACGCCTATGACCTGCTCGCCACGAACGAGCGGATCATCGCGGCGTCCTGTGACGCCGCGATCGCCGCACGACGTGACGGCAAGCTGCGCAAGGTCACGTACCTGTCCTCCTCCATGGTGTTCGAGAGCGCGGACGAGTGGCCCTCCTACGAGGGGCAGCAGCGGCAGATACCGCCGCCGCTGTCGTCTTACGGATTCCAGAAGCTGGCCGTGGAGTACTTCGCCCGGGCCGCCTGGGATCAGTACAGCCTCCCGTACACGCTGGTGCGGCCGTTCAACTGCGTGGGGATCGGGGAGAGCCGGGCCCTGGGTGATCAGGAGATCCTCTCCGGGAACGTCCAGCTCGCGATGAGCCACGTGGTTCCCGACCTGGTGCAGAAGGTGCTCAAGGGCCAGGACCCACTGCATATCCTCGGCTCGGGTGACCAGGTACGGCACTACACCTACGGTGGTGACCTGGCCGGCGGCGTGGTGACCGCGATGGAGCACGAGGACGCGCTCAACGAGGACTTCAACTTGTCCACCTCCGAGAGCACCACGGTCCGGCAGCTGGCCGAGCTCATCTGGCGCAAGGTCAAGGGGGATGAGGCCCCGCTGCGCCTGGTCCACGACGATCCGTTCGAATATGACGTCCAGCGGCGCGTCCCCGACACCGAGAAGGCCAAGAAGATCCTCGGCTTCGAGGCCACCACGAGTCTGGACGAGATGCTGGACGAGGTCATCCCCTGGATCGACGAGGCCATCAAGAACGGGACCATCTAACCGCCGAAGCCGTCACCGCGGCGGACCGCCGGCCGCGCGCGCCCCGGTCGCTGCCGGTCCGGCCGGACCGTAGGCTTGGCCCTTGTGAGCACCCAAGCCGCGGTGCGCTCGCCGGGGACCGGGCGCACGCGGGCGCGCGCGGCCTGGCGGCCCGCCGTGATCGCGCTGGCCGCCGCCGGGCTGTTCACCCTGTACTGGCGCCAGTCCGAAGCGGTGTCAGTAGGGTCCGACGGAGCGAGCATCGTGCTGCAGGCGCAGGCCATGCTGCACGGGAACCTGCTGCTGCACAGCTGGCAGGTCGCGGATGTGTCGTTCTACACCACCGAGCTGCCGCAGTACGCGCTGATCGAGGCTGCGCTGGGACTGGGCGCCTCGGTGGTCCACGTCGGCGCGGCCCTGACCTACACCCTGCTCGTCCTGCTGGCTTCGTGGCTGGCCAAGGGCCAGGCCACCGGCCGCGCCGGCTGGGCGCGGGCGTTGCTGGCCGCGGGCATCATGCTGGCGCCTCAGCTCAGCGCCACCCAGATCCTGCTCCTGTCGCCGGACCACACCGGCACCGCCGTTCCCGTGCTGATCACCTGGCTGGTGATCGACCGGGTCACGCCCGAGCGCTGGAGGGCAGCGCGGTGGCTGGTGCCGCTCGTGGTCTTCATCCTGCTGACCTGGACCATGGTCGGCGACTCGATCGTGCTGATCACCTGCATCGCGCCGCTGGTCGGCGTATCTGCGCTCCGCGCCTGCCGGGGCCTGATCAGGCCGGGAGCGCGGCGCACCACGCGCTGGTACGAGCTGTCCCTGGCCGCGGCGGCCGCCGCGGCCGGCGGCCTCGGCTCGGCCGGACCGCGGGTCATCACCGCCCTGGGCGGATACCGGCAGGCACCGGTCGAGACGCAAACGTCCGTCGCGACGCTGCAGCACCAGGCCTGGGTGACGTTCCAGGGGCTGCTCGAGCTCTTCGGCGCCAACGTATTCGACGCCGGGCCCGCGATCGAAGTCGTCTTCGTCTGGCTGCACCTCGTCGGTGCGATCCTGGTCGTCTGCGCCATAGGCGTGGCGCTGGGCCGGTTCTTCCGCTCCGAGGACCTCCTGGTACCGGTGTTCGCGGTGGCCATCGTGATCAACGTGGCCGTCTATATGTTCAGCCTCCATGCCGTGGACATCCTGGGCGCCCGCGAGATCGCCGCCGTGCTCCCCTTGGGCGCCGTCCTGGCCGGGCGGGTGCTGGCGGAGCCGCTGCTGGCGAAGGCTCAGGCGGCCCGCAGATCCAGGCGCTGGCTCCGGCCCGCGCTGGCCGCGCTCGCCGCCGGCTACCTGGGCACGCTCGCCTACGGCGCGGCGCAGCCTCCGGCTCCGCCCACAAACCAGCCGCTGGCCGCCTGGCTGGTCGCGCACCGGCTCACCGACGGACTGGCCGGCTACTGGCAGGCCAACAGCACCACCGTGACCAGCCGCGGCCAGGTCGACCTCAGCGGGGTAACCGTGGCCCCCGACGGCGAGCTCGTGCCGTACGAGTGGGAGGCCGACGACGCGCACTACAATCCGTCGCTGCGCGACGCGACGTTCGTGGTGGCCGGGGGCCCGGGTCAGCTGCCGGGCGCGCAGTCCGCGGCGCTGCGGACCTTCGGCCGGCCGGCCCGGGTATACGGCTATGACGGCTACATCATCATGGTCTGGAACACCAACCTGCTGAGCCGTCTCGGCCAGCCGGGGATCACCTGAGTGCTCACATGTAGAGGATGCGGCGCCTGGCCACCACCAGCAGCGCCGGGACCACGCAAGCGGTGATCGGGCCCAGGTAGCGCCACGACAGGTACTGCCGGGGCGTGGCGAGCAGCAGGATCAGCGCCATCAGGTAGGGCTCGATGAGCGACCGCCCTTCCCCGAAGGTGCTGGTCCAGATCTGGCTGGACAGCAGGCCGAGCTGGAGCACGAAGAACACGAAGGCCAGGCGCTCGTGCGCCGGCGCGGTCGTGACCAGCAGGACCGCCAGCCCGGCCAGGACGAAGATGCCCAGCGTGGCGTACTCGAGCAGGGAGATGTCAACCGGGCTCAGGTGAGCGGTGTTGATGTGCCTGATGTCGTACTTCAGCGCGTCGATCATCGCCGTGAACGGCACGGCGAGGTTGCGGTCGCCGTTGGCCAGCAGCGGGAACTCGCCCTTGACCACGACATGAACCGCGAGCTCGACCAGGCCATACGCGCACGCGGGCACGAGCCAGGTCAGGTCGGCCAGGCCGGGCCGGGCCCGCCGGCGGCCCATGGCCACCAGCCGGGTGACCGCGATCGCGGCCGGGGCGAGCAAGATGGTCTCCCTGGTGATGGCGCCCACCGTGAACGCCGCGGTAGCCAGCAGCGGCCTGTTCCGCCGGTAGGCGAGCAGGCCACCCAGCATGCACGCCTCAGCGAGCGGCTCGGCCGTATCCCGGCCCACGCTGATGACCAGGCCGAAGTAGGCTGCGAAGGCCAGTCCCCACAGGGCGTGGCGGCCGGCGTCGCGGGCGAACATCCCGCCCAGGAAGGCCATGGCGGCCACGGCGATCAGGTTGATCGCGACCAGGGCGAGCGGCACGAACTGGTGCTGCCCGAGCGAGACCAGCCAGGCCAGGATCGGGTACCCGATCCGGGTGTACCGGTAGGACTGGTCCATGGTGATGCCGAACGCGGTCCGGTTCCAGTTGACCGGATCGAGCGCGAGCCGGTAGTAGAACTGGCCGTCGTAGCCGGCCGACGGGACCAGCAGCAGGCCCTGCGGGAGCTGGGCGCGGTGCGTATAGGTGTGCCCGGCCATGATGAACAGGCTGAGATGCCCCTTGGCCCAGACCTGCCAGCGGGCCAGCGCGAAACCGAGCCAGCCAACGAACGCGATCACGGCCGGCGCGATGGGCCGGTTCAGTGCGGGCCACGGCGACGGCGTGCGGTGCCGGACCGAGCTGTCCTCTTCCGGCGTGGAAGTAAGCTGCAACCGCGAGCCTCCACCATCTGCGGGGAAAGCAAATCCTGGTCAGGCCCGCCCAGCCCACACCAGCGATGCCACACTATCGTGTGGGAACTATCCTCCGAGGCGTCTACCGGATAGGACGTGATGGCTGCCGTGCCGAGAAGCGGAACGCCGGAAGCCTCCGCCGCTGCCGAGGAGCGGAACGCCGGAGCCGCCGCCGCGTCATCCCGCCCGGCGCCGCAGCGGGCGCCTGCGCCGTCGGCCGTCTTCCGCCGCCGCCTGCTGGCCTCGGCGGCCGTCGCCCTGGCCGCCGCTGCGCTCTTCGCGGCCTACCTGCAGGGTGTCCCGTACCTATCCGGAGAACTCCGACGAGGCGAACATCCTGCTGATGTCGTGGGACATGCTGCACGGCAACGTGCTGCTGCACGGCTGGTACCTGTCTGACGTCTCGTTCTACCCGACCGAGCTACCGCAGTACGCGCTGCTCGAGGCCATCATCGGGCTGCACGCCGACACGGCCCACGTGGCCGCGGCGATGACCTACACGCTGGTCGTGCTTCTCGCCGTCCTGCTGGCCAGGGGCCGGGCCTCAGGGCGCGCGGCCTGGCCGCCGATGGCCCTGACGGCTTGCCTCATGATCGCGCCGCAGCTCGGCGTGGGCGTCTTCGTCCTGCTGCTGTCCGTCGGCCACATCGGCACCGCCGTCCCGCTCATGCTCATCTGGCTGATCATCGCCCGGGGGGATCGGGGGGCCGGGCCGCCCCCCGGTGACCGGGAGGAGGCTGGGAAGGGTCGTCCCGCCCGGGGGTACCTGGCCGTCCCCATCGTCGTCGGGGTCCTGCTGACCTGGGTACTGGTGGCTGATCCGCTTGTGCTCGTGGTGGGGATCATCCCGCTCGTCGCGGTCTGCGCCGTACGCATCATCCGGGCCGTCAGCGCCGACGCCGGTGCACGCCGGGCGGCGCTGCAGGCGCGCTGGTACGAGGTGTCCCTGGCCGCCGCGGCGATCCTGGCCTACGGCCTGGCCGCTGCGGTGAACCGGCTGCTGCGGGCCGGCGGTGGGTTCTTCCTGCACCCGCTGGGCTATCAGCTGGCCCCGGTGCACACCTGGCCGAAGCACGCCTGGGTGACCGGGGAGGGGCTGCTCGCGCTGTTCGGCGCCAAGCCGCAGGGGCCCGCGGCCGCGCTGGCCTTCGCGCTGCTGCACCTGGCCGGCGTGGCCGTGGTCGTCTGGGCCATGGCCGCGGTAGCCCGGCGGTTCTTCAGCTGGCCCGACCTGATCAGCCAGGTCCTGTTCGTGGCGATCGTCCTCAACCTGCTGGTGTACGTGCCGAGCACGCTGGCCAACGCGACCGACCTGAACGCACGGGAGTTCGCCGTCGTGCTGCCGTTCGCCGCCGTGCTGGCCGGCCGGGTGCTGGCCGGCCGGGCGCTGGCCGGCCGCGCCGGCGCGGGCGAACCCGCCGGGCCCGGCTGGCTCCGCGGCGCACGCTGGCGCCGCTGGCTCGCGTCCGCGCTGGCCGCGGGCTACCTGGCCAGCCTCGGGTACGCCGCCGCCCAGCCGTCGGCGCCGCCTGCTAACGCCCAGCTCGCTGCGTTCCTGGCCGAGCACCACCTGACCGACGGCGTGAGCGGGTACTGGCTGTCGAGCATCGTCACGGTCGGCAGCGACGGGGCGGTCACGGTCAGGGCCGTGCAGCCCTCGCTACGGCCGTACCTGTGGGAGGCCAAAGGCTCCTGGTATGACCCGGGCTTGCACCGCGCGACCTTCGTCGTCACCGACAGCCAGCCCGGCTTCTTCAACCACTGGGAACCCAGCCAGGCGGCCCTGGCCGCGTACGGTCCGCCTGCGCACACCTATCGCGTCGGTCCCTACACGGTGCTGGTCTGGGATAAGAATCTGCTCGCCGGACCGGGCTGAGCCAGCAGGCGCGCGCCGGCCGCCGCGGGTTCGCTGAAGACGGCGGAGCCGCTGACTGCGGGGACGTCCGGCTAGGTGGCGCTCAACCGGTGCCGCTCACTCGCGCCTGACCCACGGGGCTCTGTGCCCCTCCTGACCCCGAGTACGAGGAATTGCTTGCCGAATACTCGCCATAGTGCGGGAGCCCGAAGGTAATTCCTCGTCAGCAGTGGAGAGTTCGGAAACCGGCTGCGGAAAGAATAGGGCAGGAACCGCGGGACCACGGCGGTGACCTCGAATCCGGCCGCGTACAGGTGCTCGACCACCGCCACGTGGGTCAGAGCGAGGGTGTGGTCGGCGCAGTCGAAATACTCGCTTGCGCAGTACTTGAAGTTCGGGCCGACGACGGCAATCGTCCCGCCGGGTTCCATCGATGCGTAGAGCTTGGCGAGCACCGCGCCTATCGCGTCCTGGCTGGGCAGGTGCTCGAGGAAGTTGGAGACGAAGATTCCGTCAAAATAGGCCGGCGGGAGGTCGGCGTCCAGGATGTCTTCGATGATCACCTTGACGTCGGAGTGACGGAATTCGTGGTGATCGACGGTATCCACGGCCCACCGCTCCGCCGCGGGGATCGCGTTGATGAACTCGCAGCGGCCCGCTGCCGGGTCTAGCACCTTCGCCGGCGCGCCCATGCGTCCGTAGAGGTAGGCGGCGATTTCCTGCCAGACCGCCTGGCGGCTCTCCTGGTCGACGTCGCGGAAGCGATACTCGTACAGCCGCTGGTAGTCGATCCCCATCGTCATCGTCACTTTCCTGTGGGCGACCCAGGAGCGGTCCAGGTGACGAGACCAGGATCCTGAGGGCTGGCTCGTAACATGGGCTTCCGCCGGGCGGTCGGGTGCCGGTTTTGTCGCGATCTGAATGCTGACGGGCATCCCGGTGCGGGTTTGGGCATCGAATCCAGCCCGTCCAGGAAGCTTGTTGTGTCTTGTGCGTGCTGGTAGCCGATCCTACAAGCTGGGTACGGCCGGCCGGGCGCCTCTGGGCTGGGCGGCGGAGACGCCAGCCATCCGGTCCGCCGGATTGCGGTTCGGGGCCCGGGGAGCTATCCGGCGGGCCATGAGCGGCGCCGGGCCGGGCGCGGGGACCCTGACCGGGCCGGGCTGAGCTGGCCACCGGCACTTGGGCGGGCCGGACGGGTGTTGTCATGAGGCGACGGGACGTAGCCTTGGCGTGTGGATCGGCGAATTTTCGGGCTTGAGAACGAGTACGGCGTCACGTGTACCTTCCGGGGGCAACGGCGGCTGTCACCCGATGAAGTGGCGCGGTACCTTTTCCGGCGCGTGGTGTCATGGGGCCGCAGCAGCAACGTGTTCCTCAGGAACGGGGCCCGGCTGTACCTGGACGTAGGCAGCCATCCCGAGTACGCCACTCCCGAGTGCGACAACGTCCTGGATCTCGTCGCGCATGACAAGGCGGGCGAGCGGATCCTCGAGGGGCTGCTGGTTGACGCCGACCGGCGGCTGCGTGAGGAGGGCATCGCCGGGGACATCTACCTGTTCAAGAACAACACGGACTCGGCCGGTAACTCCTACGGCTGCCACGAGAACTACCTGGTCGGCCGGCACGGCGAGTTCGGCAGGCTGGCCGACATCCTCATCCCGTTCCTGGTCACCAGGCAGATCATCTGCGGCGCCGGCAAGGTCCTGCAGACACCGCGCGGCGCGGTGTACTGCGTCAGCCAGCGGGCCGAGCACATCTGGGAAAGCGTGTCGTCGGCGACGACCAGGTCCCGCCCGATCATCAACACGCGAGACGAGCCGCACGCGGACGCCGAGCGGTTCCGGCGGCTGCACGTGATCGTCGGCGACTCCAACATGAGCGAGACCACCACGCTGCTCAAGGTGGGGTCGACCGACCTGGTGCTCCGGATGATCGAGGCCGGCGCGATCATGCGGGACCTGACCCTGGACAACGCCATCCGCGCTATCCGGGAGGTCAGCCACGACATGACGGGCCGCAGCCGGGTCCGGCTGGCCAACGGCCGGGAGCTCAGCGCGCTTGATATCCAGTACGAGTACCTGAACCGGGCCAAGGACTTCGTCGACCGCAGCGGCGCCGACCCGGCCAGCAAGAGGGTCCTGGACATGTGGGAGCGGGCGCTGTCCGCGATCGAGACGGGCAACCTCGACCTGATCGCCCGGGAGATCGACTGGGTGACCAAATACCAGCTCATCGAGCGTTACCGGGCGCGGCACGACCTGCCGCTGTCCTCTCCCCGGGTCGCGCAGCTCGATCTGGCCTACCACGACGTGCATCGCGGCCGCGGGCTTTACTACCTGCTCCAGCGGGCCGGGGCGGTGGAACGGGCCGCGCGTGACATCGACATCTTCGAGGCCAAGTCGGTCCCGCCGCAGACCACCCGGGCCAAGCTGCGCGGCGAGTTCATCCGCCGGGCGCAGGAGAAGCGGCGTGACTTCACCGTCGACTGGGTGCACCTGAAGCTGAACGACCAGGCCCAGCGGACCGTGCTCTGCAAGGACCCGTTCCGCTCGGTGGACGAACGAGTCGAGAAACTAATCGCCGGCATGTAATCGCCATCGCCCGTCCCCGCGGGGGCCGACGGCCCCCCGGGGACGGGCGATATTACGGCGAGCAGTGCGGGCGGGGCTCGCGGGGGTTCCAGGGGGTCACCCCCCTGGGCCAACATCGTCGTCCCCCTGGGGCCAACAGAGTCGTCCCCTGGGGTCAGCAGAGCCAGTAGGCTGACTCCGGCCGCCGTCCACCACCATTGAGGTTCTTTCATGCGACGCGTTCTAGCGATCATCGTTGTACCGCTGCTGGCCTGCCTGGTCATGGCCGGCTGCGGCTCGTCGAAGCCGAGCGCGAGTTCGAGCTCGAGTTCGGCCGCCGCCAACTCGAACGCCAACGCGTCCGTGAAGGTGACCGGGAACTTCGGCGCCGCGCCCGCGGTGACCATCCCGAAGCTCAAGGCGGACAACGCCCTCACCGTCAAGACCGTCATCCCGGGCACGGGGGCACCGTGACCAAGTCCGACGCGATGGCGGCGAACTTCGTCCTGTACTTCTGGGACGGCACCGCCGCCACGCTGAAGGCCAATACCTTCACCAGCAACCCGACGGTGATCGGCGGCACCATGCTGCCGGGCCTGGAGACCGCGCTGGTCGGGCAGAAGGTCGGCAGCCGGGTCCTGGCGGTGGTGCCTCCCGCGCAGGGTTACGGCACCTCGGGGGACTCCCAGCTCGGCATCACCGGCACCACCACGCTGGTGTTCGTCATCGACGTGCTCAAGTCCTACCCCGACACCGCGTCCGCGGCCGGGACCCAGGTGTCCAATGGCGGCGGCACGCTGCCGACCGTCACGGCCCATCCGGGCGGCGCGCCGACGGTCACGATCCCGGCCAACAGCCCGCCGTCCACCCTGGTGACCAAGACGCTGATCAAGGGCAGCGGCCCGCAGGTGGCCAAGGGCGACTTCATCATCGCCCAGTACACCGGTTACATCTGGCGGACCAAGAAGGTCTTCAGCTCGTCCTGGTCATCTGGGTCCCCGTTCGGTTTCATCATCGGCGCGTCACCCGCGCAGGTGATCACCGGCTGGGACACCGGCCTGGCCTCGGCGACCGTGGGCAGCCGGGTCATGCTCGTGATTCCGCCCAAGGACGGCTACGGCAGCAGCGGGGAGTCCGCGTCGGGCATCACGGGCACCGACACGCTGGTGTTCGTGGTCGACATCATCGACGCGCTCAAGCCGGCTTCCTCGCCGGCGGTACTGAGCTAGCCGACAGTACGGAGCTAGCCGACGGTACTGAGCTAGCCGACGGTTCCGGGCGGCTCCGGTTTCTCGCCCAGCAGCCGGGCGGCGTGCCGGCCGGCTGCCGCCGCAGCGAGGAAGTACGCGGGGTCCTCGTCCAGGCCCCGGCCCATCGTGGACAGCCGGGCCGGGCTGGCCCGCAGGGCTTCGTCGAGGCCGCCGACCGGCACGGTGACGATCGCGTGCCGGCCGGCCAGCGCGGCCGCCTGGGCCGCGATCCGGTCTCCGAACGGCCCGGGCAGGGCGGGGACCACGACATCCGCCCGGGCCAGCGCCACCCGGCCGTACGCCGTCAGGCTGTGATGCGAGACGCCCCGGTGACGCTCGCGCTCGTCGGCCTCGCTGACCCGCAGGCAGGCCACCGGGCGCCCGCCGAGCGCGGCGACGGCGTTGACCGCCTCGCCCGCCGCCACTCCGGAAAAGCCCCAGCGGGTCCCGGTCCCCAGGTTGCCCGGTCCTTGCGCGACGACCGCGATATCGGCGCCGAGCACGTGGCGGGCCGCGAGCAGCCCGCTGTGCACGGTCACCGTCTCCAGGTCCCCGCCGAACGCCTGCCCGGTGGTGATGGTCGCCGCCAGCCAGCCCGCGTCCTTCAGCGCCGCGCAGGCGCGGGAGAACCAGGCGGGCAGCGCGCCGCCGTCCTGCATGACGTAGGCCACGCGGACGCGATCAACTGACCGGGAGCCGTCATCACCGGCTCGTTCGGCCTCATCGAGCACGCCGGCGAGCACGGCCGGGAGGGCTGAGTGCAGGTCGGCCACCACGACCGGCATCCCGCCGATATCGTCCGCGTCGCGGAGCACGTCGTGGTGCGGCGAGCCCTGCTCGTCGGCGCCGGCCACGATTGCTTGCAGCGGCGTGTAGCGAGCCTTGACCAGGTGGCCGGCCAGCTGCGGGTCGGCCGGGAGGCGGTCCGGGATGGCGACGACCAGGGCGTACCCGCCGGTGCCGAGCCCGAGATCCAGCGCGGTGGTATTGAGCAGCACCCGGTCGCCGGCCTGGGGGAGCCCGGTGAGCGCCGGGTAGGCCAGTGCCCGCACCGCCGTGCCGTCAACCGACACGTCAAGCTCGACGGCGCCTGGCCATTGGCGCCGCAGCCCGCTGACCGTGCCGTTCCGCCATGTGATCACCCCCGGCAGCCTACAAGCGGTCCGCACAGCACTCGCTGGGAGACAATAACCTGGTCGGTAGGGGGCAGGTTTGGAGGGTCCATGTCAAGGCGCAAGACCGAGCGGCTGCTCGGCCTTGTCGTGTGTCTCCTGTCGACCAGGCGCTACCTGACGGCTGATCAGATCAGGCAGGCGGTGCCCGGCTACCCGGAGCAGGACGACCTGTTCAAGCGGATGTTCGAGCGGGACAAGGAGGATCTCCGCGACCTCGGCGTCCCGCTGGAGACCGGCGTCAACCACCCGTTCGACGACGATCCGGGCTACCGGATCAGGCAGCAGGCCTACGAGCTCCCCGAGCTGCGGCTGGAGGCGGACGAGGCGGCGGTGCTCGGCCTGGCCGCCCGGGTCTGGCAGCGGGCGGCGCTGGAGGGCGCGGCGGCCGGGGCACTGCTGAAGCTGCGGGCGGCCGGCATCGAGGCCGGGGACGACCGCCCGGCCCCGCATGGCATCGAGCCGCGGCTCGGCACCCCCGAGCCGGCCTTCGGGCCGCTGTGGGAGGCGGTCCGGGACCGCAGGCCGGTGACGTTCAGTTACCGGGCGGCAGGCCGGAGTGAGCCGCAGCGGCGTGAGCTCGAGCCCTGGGGAGTGGTGAACCGGCACGGCCGGTGGTACGTGGCGGGCTGGGACCGCGGCCGCGGCGCCACCCGGGTGTTCCGGCTCAGCCGGATCGCGGGGACGGTGAAGTTCGGCGGGCCGCCGGGCAGCTCGACCGTGCCGGACGGTGCCGACGTACGCGAGCTGGTCCGGGACTGGGATTCGGTGCCCACGCGCGAGCACACCGCGGTCCTGCGGGTGCGTTCCGGCGCCGGCGTCGGCCTGCGGCAGCACGCCGTCTCGGTGCGTGCCGACGATTCGGTGCCGCCGGGCTGGGACCTGGTCACGACCAGGTTCGCTGACGTCGGGTCCTTCGCCGACTACGCCGCCTCGTTCGGCCCGGACGCCGTGGTCGTCGACCCGCCCGACCTGCGTGAGGCCGTCATCGCCCGCCTGAAGGGAGCGCTCGCATGAGCGGGGTGATCACCTCGACCGAACGGCTGCAGCGGCTGCTTGCCCTGGTCCCGTACGTGGTCAGCAGGAAGGTCGTCACTCTGGCCGAGACGGCGGCGGCGTTCGGGATCAGCGAGCGCGAGCTGGTCGATGACCTGAACCTGCTGTGGTGCGTCGAACTGCGCGCGCCCGATCCTTACTGCCCGATCGACCTGTCCTACGAGGGCGGCGAGATCGTCGTCAGCCAGGCTGAATCGATGGGCCGTCCGCTGCGCCTCGCGGTCGACGAGGCCAGCGCGCTGCTCGTCGCGCTCCGGATGCTGGCCGAGCTGCCGGGGCTCGAAGACAGGTCGGCCATGTCCAGGCTGATCGCCAAGCTCGAGGAGGCGGCCGGGGAGGCCGCCTCGGCGAGCGCTCAGGTCGCCGTGCAGGTCGACGTGCACGGCGACGGCACCGACGGGCTGGCCGCCCAGGTCCGGGCGGCCATCGCCGCTGGACGGCGGCTGCACCTGCGCTACTACGTGCCCGGCCGCGACGAGGCGACGGAGCGGGACGTGGACCCGATGCGGCTGCTGGTGGTCGACGGGCGGCCCTACCTGGAGGGCTGGTGCCTGCGCGCCGAGGGCATGCGGCTCTTCCGGCTGGACCGGGTGCTGGAGCTGGCCGTGCTCGACCAGCCGGCGTCGCCTCCGCCCGAGGCCGAGCCGGTCGACGTGGACCAGGGCCTGTTCCGGCCGTCACCGGATGACGTGCAGGTGGAACTGGAGCTGTCCCCCGAAGGACGCTGGGTCGCCGAGCACTACCCGTGCGAGTCGGTGTCCGAACTGCCCGAGGGGCGGCTCCGGGTGGTGCTGCGGACCCCGGACACCGGGTGGGTCCGGCGGCTGGCGCTGCGGCTGGGCGAGGACGGCCGGGTCATCTCCCCGCCCGGCCTGGTCACGGAGGTCCGCGACACAGCCGCCGCGGCTTTGGCCAATTATGTTGTGTTAGCGGCCAGCCGCACCCCGTTAACTCCGCCGAAACCGGCCCCAGCAGCAGCGCCGTGTAGACTCAGGCCGAGAAAAGTCGTCTCTGGCGCTAAAGAGGACCTCATGAACTTTGGTGACCTGTTCGACAGTCCGTGGAAGATCCTCATCGTTGCTGTAGTGATCATCGTGCTGTTCGGGTCGAAGAAGCTGCCGCACGCGGCCCGTTCGCTGGGGCAGTCCATGCGCATCCTGAAGAAGGAAGTGCAAGGCCTGCACGAGGACGAGACGGCGCCTGCCGCCCCGGCCCCGGCCGCCGCCTCTTCGCCGGCCGAGCTCACCGCCGCCGCGGCCGTCGCGACGGCCGTGCCGCCCACGGACCAGCAGACCCAGATCGACGCGCTCCAGCAGCAGATCCGCGACCTGCAGCGCTCCGCCGCGATGGACACCGTCCCGGCTGACGCCCCCCGAACTCAGCAGCCCAGCTAGGCCTCGTGCCCCGATAGCTGCTAGCGGGAGGGGTCATGGCGAAACTATCCGGCGCCATCCAGGGCGCTCGCATTGTCGGCGAGCGGTTCGTGCACACCCGGCGGCAGCAGAACCCCGAGGGGCGGATGCCGCTGATGGACCACATCCGGGAGCTGCGCGACCGGGTGATCAAGATCGTGCTCGCGCTGGCGGCGGGCATGGTCGTCGGCTTCATCTTCTTCCACCCGATCTTTGACGTCCTCGAGCGCCCGCTGTGCCACGCGGTGATACGCGGGCAGACCGGGTGCAACACGCTCGGCGTCAACCAGCTGGCCTTGGGAGGCCCGCTGGACCCGTTCTACCTGTGGGTGAAGGTCGCGGTCATCACCGGGGTGATCCTGTCCTCGCCGATCTGGCTGTACCAGATCTGGGCGTTCATCGCGCCCGGCCTGTACACCCGGGAGAAGCGCTGGGGTTACATCTTCATCGGCACCGCCGTCCCGCTGTTCCTGATCGGGGTCACGCTGGCCTACGTCTCGCTGGGCCGGTCCATGCACTACCTGCTCGGCCTGACGCCGGCCGGGGTGGCGAACATCATCAGCGTCGACCAGTACATGAGCTTCGTCATCACCATGATGCTGGCGTTCGGGATCGCGTTCGAGCTGCCGCTGCTGATCATCATGCTGAACCTCGCCGGGATCTTGACGCACGAGCGGTTCCGCAAGTGGCGGCGGATGATGATCTTCGGCGTATTCCTCATCGCCGGCATGGCCAACCCGAGCCCGGACCCGATCACCATGCTGATCCTGGGCGGCGCCTGCGCGGCTATGGTCGAGGTGGCCGAGTTGATCGTCTGGTCCCACGACCGCCGCAAGGCCCGCCTGCACCCCGACCCCTACGCCGGCCTGGCCGACGATGAGCTGTCCCCGCTCGAGCTCCCCGACGACGCGGACACGCACAGCAGCCTCAACTGACGCCCGGTCTCCCTCGAGATCTAGTCTGGAATCCATGACGACACCGGCGGAACGGTACGCCGCGTCCCGCGAACGGCAGTCTGACCCCGAGCTCGCGTCCTTCCGGGGGCTGTACGACTTCGACTTCGACGAGTTCCAGGTGGCGGCCTGCCGCGCCCTGAGCGCCGGCCACGGCGTGCTGGTCGCGGCGCCGACCGGATCGGGCAAGACCGTGGTCGGCGAGTTCGCCGTGCACCTCGCGCTCGGCCAGGGCCTCAAATGCTTCTACACCACCCCGATCAAGGCGCTGTCCAACCAGAAGTACGCCGATCTGGTCCGCCGCTACGACCACCGCACGGTCGGCCTGCTGACCGGGGACAACAGCATCAACGGCGACGCTCCGGTGGTGGTGATGACCACCGAGGTGCTGCGGAACATGCTGTACACCGGCTCGCCCGCGCTGTCGGGCCTGGGCTACGTCGTCCTGGACGAGGTGCACTACCTGGCCGACTCCGCCCGCGGCGCGGTCTGGGAGGAGGTGATCATCCACCTGCCGGAGGCGGTGCGCGTGGCGGCCCTGTCCGCCACGGTGAGCAACGCCGAGGAGTTCGGCGACTGGCTGGACCAGGTCCGCGGGGGGACCACGGTCATCGTGGACGAGCACCGGCCGGTGCCGCTGTGGCAGCACGTGCTGGCCGGGAACCGGCTGTATGACCTGTTCACCGACGACGAGCACACCAGGGTCAACCCCGAGCTGCTCCGGGTCGCGCAGCGGGACGTCTGGCTCGAGCGCCGGGCCCCGGGCCGTCCGGGCCGCCGGGCCGCACGCCCGCGCCGGTTCCCGCTGGCCTACCGGCCCGACGTGATCTCCCGGCTGGACGCCAGCGGGCTGCTGCCCGCCATTACCTTCATCTTCAGCCGGGCCGGCTGTGATGCGGCGGTCCAGCAGTGCCTGGCCGCCGGACTGCGGCTGACCACGCCGGGAGAGGCCGAGGTGATCCAGCAGACCGCGGAGCGCCGGACCGGGGACATCCCGCCGGAGGACCTGGCCGTCCTGGGCTATGGCGAATGGCTCGACGGGCTGCGGCGCGGGATCGCGGCTCACCACGCCGGGATGCTGCCCGCGTTCAAGGAAGTGGTCGAGGAGCTGTTCGCCGCCGGGCTGGTCCGCGCGGTGTTCGCGACCGAGACGCTGGCCCTCGGCATCAACATGCCGGCCAGGACCGTGGTCATCGAGAAGCTCGACAAGTGGAACGGCGAGACCCACGCGAACCTGACCGCGGGGGAGTACACCCAGCTGACCGGCCGGGCCGGGCGCCGCGGCATCGACGTGGAAGGGCACGCGGTAGTGCTGTGGCAGCCGGGGATGGACCCCGGCGCGCTGGCCGGCCTGGCCAGCACCCGGACCTACCCGCTGAACTCCAGCTTCCGGCCGTCCTACAACATGGCCGTCAACCTGACCGGCTGGGCCGGGCGGGCCCGGGCCCGGGCCCTGCTCGAATCCTCGTTCGCGCAGTTCCAGGCCGACCGCGGCGTCGTCGGCGTGGCCCGCCAGATCCGCCAGAACCGCCAGGCGATGGCCGAGCTGGCCGCGTCGATGACGTGCGATAAAGGTGATTTCGCCGAGTACGCGCAGCTGAGGAGGTCCCTGTCGCGGCGGGAGGGTGACCTGTCCCGCTCCCGCGCGACATCCCGGCGGGCCGAAGGGGCCAGGTCGATGTCGCGGCTGCGTCCCGGTGACATCATCCGCGTGCCGGGCGGCCGCCGGGCGGGCCTGGCCATAGTCCTGCAGCCCGGTCCGCACACCGTGGGCGGCAACGGGCGTCCCGACGGCCCCGGCCCGCTCGTGCTCACCGAAGGCCGGCAGGTGAAGCGGCTGGCGGCGGCCGACTTCCCGGGGCCGGCCGAGGTCATCGACAAGATACGGATCCCGGGATGGTTCAGCCCGCGCTCGCCCCAGCACCGCAAGGACCTGGCGTCCACCATGCGGAGCCGGCTGGCCGCCCGCCCAGATGGAGGGACGCCGGTGAAGCGGGCGGCCCGCGCGGCCGACGCCGAATACGGCTCTCCCGACGATGAGGTGGCGGAGCTGCGGCAGCGGATCCGGCGTCATCCCTGCCACGACTGCCAGGACCGGGAGGAACACGCCCGGTACGCCGAACGGTACCTGCGGCTGGGCCGCGAGACCGAGGCGCTCGAGCACCGGGTGGCCGGCCGTTCGCACGTGATCGCCCGCACCTTCGACCGGGTGTGCCGCGTACTGGAGCGCCTCGATTACCTGGCCGGGGATACGGTGACCCCGGACGGGCGGCGGCTCGGCGGCCTGTACACCGAGCTCGACCTGCTGGCCTCGGAGTGCATACGCCGGGGCCTGTGGGATGGCCTGTCCCCGGCCGAGCTCGCCGCTGCGGTGTCCGCCCTCACGTTCGAGTCGCGGCAGGCTGACGACATCCACCCGCCTCGCCTGCCGAAGGGCCGCACGCCCGACGTGCTGACCGCCATGATCAGGACCTGGAGCGAGCTCGATCAGCTGGAAAAGGATAACGACGTGTCGTTTCTCCGCGAGCCGGACCTCGGCTTCGCCTGGGCCGCCTACCGCTGGGCCCGGGGCGCCAGGCTGGAAGCTGTCCTCGACGAGTCACCCGACCTGACCCCCGGCGACTTCGTCCGCTCGGTCAAGCAGCTCATCGATCTCCTGGACCAGATAGCCTCCGCCGCCCCCATCGCCGCCCCCATCGCCGGGGCCGAGCCGGGCCCCGCCCTGTCCGTGACGGCCCGGGCCGCGATTGACGCCATGCGGCGGGGCGTGATCGCTTACTCCGCCGTGGCCGGCTAGCGCCTGCCCCGGCCCGCCTCCGCCCCGGCCCGCTTCCACCCTGGCCCGCCCCCACCCCGGCCCGCGGTCGTCCATTGATCAACATTGCCTATGCGTTTAGTAGCTAAATTGGCATTGGTGTCGATGGACCGCTGTTCGCTAACCTGGGATACAGGAGGTGTCATGTCGCTGACCAGCGCCGATAGTCTCGCCGCGAGTTCCGCGGCGGTCGCGGGCACGTGCCCGGACCGCCTGACGCGATCGGTCCGCACCCAAGTGCGCCTGGGTCTGGGTTGGCAGAAAACAGCTGAGCGGGTCGTGGGCGTACTGCGCAGTACCCTTCCCGACCCCACGGACCTGCTCCCCGCGCACCTCCTGCAGGGCGACCCCGCCTGCTACCAGAGCCACCTGCTGCACGCCGAGCCGGATGGCTCGTTCTCGATCGCGGTGATGGTCTGGCGGCCCGGGCAGGAGACGGTGGTTCACGACCACGTGGCCTGGTGCGTGACCGCCGTGCTGCAGGGCCGAGAGTACGAGGAGATCTTCGCTCTGGCCGACGGCGGCCGCGCGCTCGTGTCCACCGCTCGCAACGCGAACCCGGCCGGGTCTGTGAGCGGCTTCGCCCCGCCCGGTGACATCCACCGCGTCCGCAATACCGGCGACGGCGTCGCAATCTCGATGCACGTGTACGGCGCCGACATCTCCTGCCTGGGCACCAGCATCCGGCGCGAGTACAGCCTCCCCGTGCTCCCGTAAATCCCTGGTCCCGGCCGGTATCGGGAGCGCGGTGATTCATCGGACACCCCGCTATGGGAGAAGCTGGTCGATGAGGATCGACCTCAACCACTTCCCGTACCGCTCGCCGCTCCACCCTCGGTCGAAGACAAGCAAGCCGTAAAACTCGGGCGAGGCCAGGGCGTAGATAATGTCGGCCGCGTCGCGTTCCCGGAGCCCAGGCCGCAGGGCGCCGGAACGAGCGAGTGAGCGTGCGATACGCCGCTGGCCGTCGTGACGTTGCCGAGCGATCTCGGCCAGCAGCGAAGCCGCGTCTTCGTCGGATCTGGCCGCGTCGGCGAGGATGCGGTGAACGGGCCCAACACGGTCCATGACCTCGCCTAGCATCGCCGCGAACCCCGCCAGCTGGTTCTTCGGGTCCTCGTCTTCCACGAGGGCGCGAACCTGCGGGCGATCGGCCATGGCCACCGCCTCGTCGTCACCTCCGATCGAGACGTCGAGCAGGGCCTTGAGGATCCCGAGCTTCGAGGAGAACAGCCGGTACACCGTCGCCTGCGGGGTGTCCGAACGGTCGCTGATCGCCTCGATGGTCGTTGCGGCATAGCCGCGCTCGGCGAAGAGGCTCCGGGCCGCCTCGACGACGGCTGCCCTGGTGCGGCGGGTACGCGCTTGGCGGGCGGCTCCATGGTAGGGGCGGCTGGCCTTGACATCTCGATCCACATTCGTGATAGTACTACTATCAAAACGATAGTCCAACTATCGGGAAATACGGCTCTCGATTGGAGCCCGACCATGAGAAAGGACGTGCCATGACCTCGGTCAAAGCCTCTGCGGCCTCCATCATGTCCGTCACCCTCGACGTGCCCGACCCCGTTGCCGCCGGCGCCTTCTACCGTGCCGCCTTCGGTTCGGGCCCCTATCTCCGCCTCCGCGCGTCGCAGGCGCCGACGAGCGGCTTTCGCGGGTTCACGCTGTCGCTCGTCGTGTCACAGCCAGCCACGGTCGATGGGCTCATCGGCGCCGCCCTCGACGCTGGCGCTACGGCGCTCAAGCCCGTCAAGAAGGGATTCTGGGGCTATGGCGGCGTCGTATGTGCCCCCGATGGGACGATCTGGAAGGTCGCGACGTCCTCGAAGAAGGACACGGGTCCGGCCACCCGGCAGATCGACGACATCGTGCTCTTGCTGGGAGCCGCGGACGTGGCCGCGAGCAAGCGGTTCTACCTTGAGCGGGGCCTCGTGGTGACGCGGAGCTTCGGCCGGAAATACGTCGAGTTCGCCGCCCCGGCGGCGCACGTCAAACTGGCCCTCTACGGGCGCCGTGCCCTGGCCAGAGACGCCGGAGTCTCTCCGGAGGGCACCGGATCGCACCGGATCGTCATCGGCAGCAACACCGGGCCCTTCACCGACCCGGACGGTTTCGACTGGGAGGCCGTGCCGGGTGAGCCGGAAACGGTCGGCGCCGTTTTGGAAAGGAATCACCATGGCTGAGCGAAACTCCGCAACCAAGGGCACGCGAAGGTCCGCCAGGGACATCACCGCGCGCGGCACGTCGTCGGGGGGATTCACGGAGGACGAACGGGCGGCGATGAAGGAGCATGCCCGCGAGCTGAAGACATCCGCGCGCCGCGGCTCGCGGGCGGCCAAGGCGGACGGGGAAAGCGACGTGCTCGCGAAGATCGCCGAGATGCACGGGCCGGACCGGGTCATGGCCGAGCGGCTGCATGCCATCGTCAAGGCCACCGCGCCGGACCTCGCGCCGAGAACCTGGTACGGGATGCCCGCGTACGCCAGGGACGGCAACGTCGTGATTTTTTTCCAGCCCGCGCAGAAGTTCAAGACGAGATACGCGACTCTCGGCTTCAGCGACCAGGCGAACCTCGACGACGGCACCATGTGGCCGGTCACCTACGCGCTGGCCGAGCTGACCGCGGACGACGAGGCAAGGATCGGTGCGCTCGTGAAAAAATCGGTGAGCTGAGCACACTGTTACAGTAGTTAAGTGATCCGGGAGGTCGGTTCCCGCTCGGTCCAACCGCCCCTGCCTCTCATCACCAAAGTCGCCGCTGGCACAGGCCAGGGGTAACACGCTAGTTCGCGGCACTTAGCGCAACTAAGCAGGGAGGGGCTCGAAGAATGATGCGGTTCTTGAGATACGCCGGTGTAGCCGGTCTGGCGGGCATTGCCCTGTCAGCGTCAGGGCTGGCCGCCACCGCGGCAAATGCCGCTCCGACGACCGTGTACGTATCACCCACCGGCAGCGTCGGGGCGGGCGGATCGTCCTGCAGCACTGCCACTTTTTCCTCGATTCAGGCCGCCGTGGAGGCCGCGCCGTTGCACGGCCTGGTGGTGGTGTGCCCCGGCGTCTACCACACCAGCGTCACCGTCAACCGGGCCGTGAATCTGTCCGGCAAACACGGTGCCGTGGTGGACGCCACCGGGCAGCCGTATGGGATCGGAGTGGCAGCTTCGTGGGTGACCGTCAGCGGGCTGACCGTGGAGAACGCCAGCGACACGTCCGACAACGCTCCCGCCGACGGAATCATCACGGCCGGATTCGTGGACGACGTCCCGACACCAGCGAATCACGTGACCATCACGGGTAACACGGTCAAGGACAATGTCGGCTCCGGCATCGACATCAACAGCACCTCCTACTCGGTGGCGAGCAAGAATGTGGCCATCGGCAACGGTGTCGGTATCAACATGTCCGATGATCTGGGCGTCCCGGCATCCCACAACCGCATAATCGGAAACGTGAGCGACGACAACCCCGGCGGCTGCGGCATCGCCCTGGCCGACCATACGGGTATGGGTGTCTTCGACAACGTGATATCGGGCAATGTGGCGGACGACAACGGGCTCGGCAGCCCGTCGGCACCTGATGCCTCGGCGGGCAGCGGCATCATCCTCGCCGACCCGGCTCCGGCGGGGGGCGTCTACGACAACCAGGTGCTCGGAAACCAGTTCTCCGGCAACGGTCACGCCGGCGTCGCGCTCCACGCCCACGCTCCCGGCACCAACTTCAGCGGCAACGTCATCGCCGGGAACGTGATCGGACGCAACAACCTGCGCACCGACACGGATGACCTGAAGACGACCGGTGTCTATCTCGCCGACGCCAGCCCACTGACGATCACCGTGATCGGCAATATCATCTCCAACAACTACTACGGCATTTTCACCGCAGGAAGCGTCATCGTGAAGGGCGCGCTCTTCAACGGCTTCGTGAACGTCGTCCATGCCACGGGCAGCTACCCGACCTACTGACCCCTTGACGGCCGCCGTGGTCCGGAATCCCTTCCGGACCACGGCGTACCGGTCCGGCTGTCGCACCGAGCGCCGGATCGTTCCGCGCACCGTCCGACACGCCTACTGCCCATTGTAGCGGCTTCAGGCTCACATGCCCAGCGTGTCCTCAGGCCCATGGCTCCACGGCCTGCAACAGGGTCCCTAGTCCCAGCGCCGCGCATCGCCAGTCAGGGCGCCACGGAGCGCGGAAGCTGCAAAAGACGGCCGATACCTGCCCGGCAGGCTCGGCAGTGACCGACACCTGAGCCCGGCGTCCGGAGCCGGCGTTCCGCGCACTGCCCGTTCGCTGATATTCCGGCGTGGTCACTCGCCGCGGGATGGCCGGTAAGCTGCGGCGTCTTCGGCTCGTCGCGAGCCTCGCGTAACAGCCTGTGGCACCCTCGGGCCGGGAGACGCGGCCAAGGGCGTGCTGATTCACGACCTGATGCCCGCCGGGCCGATCACCGTCCCGCCGTGTCCGGCCCTCGCCCCGGCCTGCAGCGACGCCGAACCGCTGGCGATAGCCGAGGTCCGGCACCTGCTTGGCCGGCGCAGCGAGGCGGGCTTCCTGCCCTGGCTGTAGGGAGCACTTCGAGCAGTTCCGGGCCACGCTGGCGGCCCGGCTGCCCGAGGATGACGGCCAGCAGGTGGACACCGGGTAGGCATCCGCCCGCGCCTAAGGCACCCGCCCTACCAGGCACCCGCCCCACCAGGCACGCATCCCAGCAAGCACGGACCGGTTGCCCGCCCAAAACGCACGCATCGAGGCTCGCCCACCAAGCAAAGTCATGAGCCGCGCGCTTGCCAGCCGATCGATGTAGATATATCGTTAACCTAACGACATGGATCGAGAAGCGATCTAGAGATCTATAAGGAGTATCACTATGCATGACGAAGGATGGGGAGATCCCCGAGAAGGCCGCCGCGGGCACGCGCGTGCCCGCCTGCGGACCCGTGGCGGTCCCGGACCGTGGGGCCCGGGACCGGGCCCGTTCCAGTTCGAGATGCGCGGCGGGCCGTTCGGGCCGCCGAAGTTCCGCGGTCCCGGAGGCCGCGGGCCGCGCGTCCGGCGCGGTGACGTCCGCGCCGCGATCCTCGACCTGCTGGGCGAAGGGCAGTCGTGGAACGGCTACCAGATCATCCAGGAGATCGGCGAGCGCACGCAGGGCGTGTGGCGGCCGAGCGCGGGGTCGGTGTACCCGGCCCTGCAGCAGCTGGAGGACGAGGGCCTGATCCAGGCCGAAGCGGGCGAGGACCGCAGGAGGAACTACACGCTGACCGACGAGGGCCGGGCCTATGTCCAGGCGCACGCCGACGAGCTGAGGGCCTCCTGGGACGCGGTGACCGGCAGCGTCGATGACGCCGTGTTCCAGATCCACGGCCTGGCCCGGCAGGTCATGATGGCCACCGTCCAGGTCGCCCAGGCGGGCACGCCCGCTCAGGTCCAGCAGGCCAGCAAGATCCTGGCCGACACCCGCAAGGCCCTGTACCGTATCCTCGCCGCCGACGACGAGGAAGCGGCGGGGGACTCGCCGGGGTGACTCCGGCTGTCTCGGTCAGCTCGCTGACCAAGAAGTACGGCGAGGTCGCCGGCAAGTCCACCACCATCAAGACCCTGGCGGATCCCACTTCGGGGTCCGCCAGGGTAGCGGGATACGACGTCACCAGCGGACGGGACACCGTGCGCCGCAACATCGGCCTGGTTTCCCGGACATCACCCTGGGCAACTGTCCCCGCGCCGCACGGTTCGGCTGGGTTGTCTCCCTGAGACTATCTGTGGCCATAGTTGACTCGATGGGTACCGCTATGCCAGCCATAGCCATAGCCGAGTTCGGCAAGGCGGAATAGCCTCGCCGGCTGCTCCCCAATGCGGCGCGCCCGGCCATTAGTAAGCGGCTGCTGATCATTCCCCCAGGTTTGCCTTCGCCAATAGCATAAGCGTCCTCAGCATTCCGGCGAAAGCCCCGCTCCAAAGCGCCCGCCATTGCCGCGCCACCGCCGTGCATACGTTATGCACTCAGCGAAAGCCCTGCGTCTCAGCCCGCCGGAGACGGCCAGCCCGGGCTGCCGCCTACCGGTTCACCCGCCGACTTGGCCAACCAAGCCGGCCCTGCGAATTAACTGCGACGCAGCCTGGCCCGCCCCCCGGACCCTCGCCCACCCCGCCGCATACACCCGCCCGCACGACAAGCCCCGCGCCCCCAACAGGACAAGCCCAGCCCCAAGCAGAACCAGGCCCACCCCCCAAGCAGAACCAGGCCCACCCCCCAAGCAGAACCAGGCCCACCCCCAAAGCAGAACCAGGCCCACCCCTCCCGACAGGACAGGCCCACCCCCGACAAGACACGCCCAGCCCCCGACACAACCAGGCCAGCCCCCCAAAACAGAACAAGCCCAGCCCTCCGACAGAACCAGTCCTGCGCTCCCGCAGAACCAGGCCCGCGTCCTCAAACCCGTCGCCACGCGGGAGGCTCTGGGGGTCGTCCCGAGGGGAACAGTGCGAGCCATCGGGGAGGCCCGCCATAGGCGGGCGAAGATTAGGGCGACGCCGGGTGGCTACGGGGGCAAACCACCCGGCGTCGCGATCATCGGCGTTCCGACGGGGGCCCGGAACGCCGGCAGCGGCGCTCTGACGGGGGACCAGAGCACCGATATGAATGCTACACGGAAACACCCCCTAGTGTGTCAAGACCCAATTGCCACCAGATCGCGGCAGGGGGGCTGAACAGGGGAATCAGTTGGCGCTGCCGGGGTCCGGCCCCGCGGGCCGGTGGCCGTTTTCCGGCGGCGGCGCGGCCGGGTCGCGCGGGGCCGGCAGGTTAGGGTTGTACTCCATGAAGCCGCGGGTGTTGTTCGGTTCCCGGCCGCCGTTGGCGAACACCACGGCGAAATAGGGAATGAAGATTGCGCCGATGGCGGGTACCGCGGCCAGCCAGCCCAGGTGATTGACGAACATCACTATGGCGATGACGAAGCAGACCGCCCGGACGCCCATCATCAGCAGGTACCTGCGCTGCCGGTAGCTTATGTCGTCGGACAGCGAAGTGCGCGCCTGCGTCACCATGTGCACCTGCGACCGGCCCCGGCCGCTATGGGTCAACCTCACCCTCTCAAGGTATGCCTGCTGTCACGCGATGGCGACCATAGGCGTCCGGCGCTCAGCTGGCCTGGCTCACCGAGGACATGTTGAAGCCCTCGACCCGCACCGGCGGCATCGCGGCGCGGTTGAAGTAGTCGCCCCATTCACGCGGCAGTGTGGGCACGGTGGCGCCGACCTCCGCCAGCCGCCCGAGCATGCCCACCGGCGACTCGTTGAACCTGAAGTTGTTCACCGCGCCGACCACCTCGCCGTCCTCCACCAGGTACACCCCGTCCCTGGTGAGGCCGGTGAGCAGGAGGACCTGCGGATCGACCTCGCGGATGTACCACAGGCAGGTCAGCAGCAGCGCACGGCTGGTGGAGGAGATCATTTCCGCCAGCGTCGGTGCCCCGGCCGCCGAGGTCGCCAGGGTCAGGTTGTCGATGGCGGGGGTGAAGGGCAGCCCGGCCAGCGCGGCCGAGTGCCGTGAGGAGTGCAGGGCGGCCAGCGACCCGTCCTGGATCCAGGCGGTCCGGTCCATCGGCAGCCCGTTGTCGAAGACCGAGGAGTCGGGGCCGGACGCATGCGCGATGACGAACGGCGCGCAGCGCAGGCCGGCCGCCAGCGGATCGCTGGCCAGCGTGACGGGCTGGGTGGTCAGCTGCTCGCCGACCCGGGTCCCGCCGCCCGGCTTGCTGAACACGGTCCGCCCGTCCGCCGCGTCCTTCGCCCCGGCCGACCAGTACAGGTAGATCATCAGGTCGGATACGGCGGTCGGCGGCAGCAGCGTCTCGTACCGCCCGGCGGGCAGGGAGACCGACCGCTTGGCCCAGTCGAGGCGCTCGCTGAGCCCGGCGTCGAGCCCCGCGATGTCGACGTCGGTGAAGTCGACGGTGGCTGCGCCGGTCCAGGCCGAGCGCGCCAGGTCGGCAGACTTCGCGTTCAGCTCGACCCGCCCGGCCGGCTGGTCGTGCCGCAGCCGCAGCCCGGTCGAGGTCCCCAGGAACGTGCTGGCCAGGTCGTGCTCGGCGAACCCGTACAGCTTCCGGCCGGTGGCCTGGGCCTCGCGCAGCGTCTCGCCGAGCTGAGCCGCGAAGTCGCGCAGCACGCCGATCTCGGTCTGGCCAGGTGGGGAGTCCCAGCGTGGTTCGGAACTTTTTATGCCGAACGATCCGTCCGTCCCCGGCCCGCCCAGCGTTTCCGCGTCCTCGGCGGGCATCGCCTCGGCGGCCGCGTGCTCCGCCTCGCGGACGACCTCCTCGATCTGTTCGGGGCGGACCCCGGCCCGGGAGATGATGCCTGCCGCCGCTCCGTCGGGCCGCCGGTCGATGGCGATGACGGTGAGCTGACGGGAGCGGGACACGCCGTTGGTGGTGAGGGTGTTTCCCGCCCAGCGCAGGTTGGCGCTGGAGGTCTCCTCGGCGATCACCACGCAGTCGTCGGATCGGCTGGCCGCCAGGGCGCGCTCGATGGCTTCTTGCGGGTCGCTCACTGCTCGCCTCCCGCTCGCCTCCGGCTCGCTCACTGGCCCTCCTCGACGGTGTTGAGGATCCGTATCCCGCGCAGCAGCGCGGCCGGGCAGCCGTGGCTGACCGGGGCGACCTGACCGGGCTGGCCCTTGCCGCAGTTGAACGCGCCGCCCAGCACGTAGGTCTGCGGCCCGCCGACGGCCTCCATGGCGCCCCAGAAGTCGGTGGTGGTGGCCTGGTAGGCGACGTCCCGCAGCTGCCCGGCCAGCCGGCCGCCGGAGATCTTGAAGAAGCGCTGGCCGGTGAACTGGAAGTTGTACCGCTGCATGTCGATCGACCAGCTCTTGTCGCCGACGATATAGATGCCGTCCTGCACGCCGGAGATGAGGTCCTGGGTCGACGGGCCGCCCGCCGGCGCGGGCTGCAGGGACACGTTCGCCATCCGCTGAATCGGAATGTGGCTCGGGCCGTCGGAGAACGCGCAGCCGTTGGAGCGCCCGAAGCCATTGCGCTGCGCCATCCGCCGGTCGAGCTGGTAGCCGGTCAGGATGCCGTTGCTGACCAGGTCCCAGGACTGGCCGGCCACGCCCTCGTCGTCGTAGCCGACGGTGGCCAGGCCGTTCTCGGCGGTGCGGTCACCGGTGACGTGCATGATGCCCGAGCCGTAGCGCAGGCTGCCGAGCTTGTCCGGGGTGGCGAACGACGTCCCGGCGTAGGCGGCCTCGTAGCCCAGCGCCCGGTCGAGCTCGGTGGCGTGACCGATCGACTCGTGGATGGTGAGCCACAGGTTGGAGGGATCGATCACCACGTCGTAGGACCCGGCCTGCACCGAGGGGGCGGTCAGCTTGGCGGCGAGCAGCTCGGGCAGCTCGGCGAGCTCGGCGTCGAAATCCCAGCCCGTGCCGGTGAGGTACTCATACCCGCGCCCGGCGGGCGGGGCGAGCGTCCGCATGGTGTCGAACCTGCCATCGTCGGTGACCGCGACGGCGGTGACGGACGGGTACAGCCGGACCCGCTGCTGGGTGGCGGTGGTGGCGCCGTCGGCGTAGAACTTGCACTCCCTGACCTGGCTCAGCGAGGCGTCCACATGGCTGACCGCGGCGTGCCCGAGCACGGCGGCGCTCCACTGCGCCAGCAGGGCGACCTTGTCCGGGACGCTCACCGTGAACGGGTCGACGTCATAGGCCGACACCCAGGTCACGTCGCCGTAGCCGGGTTCGGGGGCGAGCTCGATGGGTTCGGTGTTCATGGCCGCGGCGACCTTGGCCACCTCGACCGCCTGTCGCGCCGCGAGCGCCGCGGCGTCCGCCGTCAGGTCGACCGCCGACGCGAAGCCCCAGGTGCCGTCCACGATGACGCGGACCGCCAGGCCGGTGTCATCGGCGTCGAACAGGGTCTGCGGTGCCCCGTCGGACAGCCCGATCCGCTGGCCCCTGATCCGCTCGGCCCGGAAGTCGGCATGCTGGGCGCCGAGGGCCTTGGCCTGCGCGAGCGCCGCGTCGGCCAGGTCGCGCAGCGGCAGGGCGGTGAACTCGGGGTCGATCCGTGACGCATGATGGTTCACGCGGCGTGAGTCTACTCACCTGAGTTGCCGGCTCTGCCGCGGCGTCCCCGCCCGGCGGCGCAGGACCCGCTGGGCCGGCGGGCTGCTGCGGTACCCTCAGTGAGCCGAGGAGAGAGGCGACCATGGGGCGTTCTGTGCTGGTGACCGGCGGGAACCGGGGCATCGGGCTGGCTATCGCCCGGCGGCTCGCGGCCGGGGGTGACAGCGTCACCGTGACCTCGCGCTCCGGCGACCAGGTCGAGGGGCTTGAGGTGGTCCGCTGCGACGTCCGCGAGGCAGGGTCGGTCGACGCCGCGTTCGGGGAAGTGGAGAAGGCCCAGGGCCCGGTCGAGGTCCTGGTGGCCAACGCCGGGGTGACCCGGGACCAGCTGCTCGCGCTGATGAGCGAGGACGACTTCGACCTGGTGCTGGACACGAACCTGGCCGGCGCGTACCGGGTGGCCAAGCGGGCGGTGCGCGGCATGATGAGGATGCGCCGCGGGCGCCTCATCTTCATCTCCTCGGTCGTCGGCCTGTACGGCTCGGCCGGCCAGGCCAACTACGCGGCTTCGAAGGCCGGGCTGGTCGGGATGGCCCGGTCGCTGGCCCGCGAGCTCGGCTCGCGCGGCATTACCGCTAACGTCATCGCCCCCGGCTTCGTGGACAGCGACATGACGGCCGGCCTGCCGGACGACAGGAAGGCGGCCATCCTGGGCGCCGTCCCGCTGGCCCGGTTCGCTTCGGCGGACGAGGTCGCCGCCGCGGTGGCGTTCCTGGCCGGACCGGATGCCGCCTATATCACCGGCGCCGTCATCCCGGTCGACGGCGGCCTGGGCATGGGTCACTAGGCGCAAGGAGGCATGGTGGGAATCCTGGCGGGCAAGCGAATCCTGGTCACCGGGGTCATCACGGACGCCTCGATCGCGTTCCACGTGGCCCGGGTGGCGCAGCAGGAAGGCGCCACCGTGATCATGACCGGATTCGGCCGCCTCAGCCTGGTGGAGCGGATCGCCCGGCGGCTGCCCTCCCCGCCGCCGGTCCTCGAGCTGGACGTGACCAGTGAGGATCACCTCGATTCCCTGGCCGAACGGGTCCGCGCGCACGTGGACGGGCTGGACGGCGTGCTGCACGCCATCGCCTACGCCGATCCCGCTGAAGCGCTCGGCGGGAACTTCCTGCGCACCCGGTGGGCCGACGTGGCCACCGCGGTCCAGGTCTCCGCGTACTCGCTGAAGGCGCTCACGATGGCGGCGCTGCCGCTGATGGGCGGCGGCGGTTCGGTGGTCGGCCTGGACTTCGACGCCAGCGTGGCCTGGCCGGGCTACGACTGGATGGGCGTGGCCAAGGCCGGCCTGGAGTCGTGCGCGCGATACCTGGCCCGTGATCTCGGCCCCCAGGGAGTGCGGGTCAACCTGGTGGCGGCGGGCCCGCTGCGGACCATGGCCGCCAAGGCCATCCCGGGCTTCGACCGGTTCGAGGGCGTGTGGGACGAACGCGCCCCGCTCGGCTGGGACATCACCGACCCCGAGCCGGTCGCGCGCGCCTGCGTGGCGCTTCTGTCCGGGTGGTTTCCCGCGACCACGGGCGAGATCGTGCACGTGGATGGCGGCGTGCACGCGATTGGCGCCTGATGGCCGAGTACGTCCTCACCCTGTCCTGCCCGGACCGCGTCGGGATCGTGCATGCGGTCGCGGCGTACCTGCACCAGGCCGGCTGCAACGTGCTGGACAGCCAGCAGTTCGGCGACCGGACCGGCGAGGGGCAGAGCCAGTTCTTCATGCGCGTGCACCTGGAGAGCCTGGGGCCGGACCCCGCGACCTACCAGGACCTGCGCTCCGGCTTCAGCCCGGTGGCGGGCGAGTTCGGCATGGAGTGGGAGCTGCACGACACCGCCGTTCAGCCGCGGGTGCTGATCATGGTGTCCAAGGCCGGTCACTGCCTGAACGACCTGCTCTACCGGCGGGCGGCCGAGTCACTGCGGATCGACGTGCCGCTGGTGGTGGGCAACCATCCCGACCTGGCCTCGCTCGCCGCGGCCCATGACGTGGCCTTCGAGCACGTGCCCAATGCCCCCGGTGACCCGCTGTCCGCTCAGCGGGCCGAAGGCCGGCTGCTGGACCTGGTCAGCGAGCTGGGCATCGACTTCGTGGTACTGGCCCGGTACATGCGCCTGCTGTCGCCGGAGCTGTGCGCCAAGCTGACCGGCCGGATCATCAACATCCACCACTCGTTCCTGCCGAGCTTCAAAGGGGCCCGGCCCTACCACCAGGCGCACGCGCACGGGGTGAAGCTGATCGGGGCCACCGCGCACTACGTCACCGCCGACCTGGACGAGGGCCCGATCATCGAGCAGGAAGTGGCCCGCGTCGACCACACCAGCAGCCCCGGGGACCTCGCGGCCATCGGCCGCGACGCCGAGCGGGTCGCGCTGGCCCGCGCGGTGCGCTGGCACGCGGAGCACCGCGTCCTGCTGCACGGGCGCCGCACGGTCATTTTCAAGTAAGACGGTCATTTTCGAGTAAGACGGTCATTTTCACGTGAGTACCGGGCTTGCTGGGCCGCAAGCCGGGCCAGCCCGTTCGCAGTACGGCCACCGTCGGCGCATATTCTCCGGCGGACGGGTAAGTGCACCGCAAGCATTCCTGTGGACCGTCGGTTCCTGTGGCCGTTGTGACCAAAGTTAACAAGGAGAGGTAGATCCCGAAATGTTCCGGTGCTCCCGCAGACATGACGGGACGCTGCGCCCAAGGGATTGATGGCAAGTTGTGACTTTTTTGGCGGGAGATCGATGCAGTATCGCACTTACGCTTTCCGCTAACTCATAACGCCGGTAGGTGACCGGTCGGCCAGTCATGGGCGATAGCCAGGGGCCGGCACGGCAATGCCGGGGAGACGGGCCGCACCGGGACAGGGGGAGTGCGACCCACGTCCCCCGCGACGGCGCGGAGCGGATCGCCGGCGAACTGCGAGATAGAAGGGCGACAAGCTGATGACCCCAGGACGGACCAGTGGCGCGAACAGCGCGAGGAGGGAGGGGCGATGACCAGATTCGGGACGAAGCGAATCGGTGCGCTCGCCTTGGCCGTGGCGGGCGTTACCGCCATCGCCGCCTGCAGCAGTAGTAGCAGCAGCGGCAGCGCCACCGCCTCATCCACCAGCGGAGCGGTAACGCAGCCAGGTTCGGTCGGGTCGATTCCGGCCGCTGGGACGCCCAGCGGGACAGCTGGCTCGATTACCTACGGGCTGACCCCGGGTTCCGTGCCCAACTGGATCCTGCCCATTCCGACGGCCGCGTTCAACACGGTCTACAACACCTTCCAATTCGGATGGCAGATGTGGCGGCCGATCTACTTCGCGCCGCAGGGCACCACCCCAACCGTCGACGCGCAGCTCAGCGTCGCGAACACCCCCGTGTGGTCCAACGACGACAAGACGATGTCCATCACGCTGAAGCCCTGGAAGTGGTCGAACGGCCAGACGGTCAGCGCGAAGGACCTGGAGTTCGCGCTCGACGAGACCATCGCGGCCGTCAAGCTGTCCCCGGCGAACTGGGCAGCTTACACGCCCGGCTACTTCCCCGACACGCTCACCAGCATGTCCACGCCGAACGCCAGCACGCTCGTGGTCAATATGAAGTCCCCGGTCAACCCGACCTGGATGGAAGAGGACATCCTGGGCGCCGTCACGCTCATGCCCGCCGCCGAGTGGGCGAAGGCCTCCGCGAGCGGGCCGACGCTGGACTTCACGAACCTGGCGAACGCGGAGAAGATCTACAACTACCTCAGCACGGCGGCCAAGTCGGTGAACACCTACGCGACGAACCCGCTCTGGCAGACCGTGTACGGACCGTACAAGCTGAGCGCCTTCAACGCCACCACGGGCGGCTTCACCATGGTGCCGAACACGTCCTACAGCGGGCCGCACGCGACCCCCATGTCCAACTACGTGGGAGTGCCGTTCACCTCGAACGCGGCCCAGTTCAACGCCATCAAGAGCGGGAACATTGACGTCAGTGTCGTCCCGCCGGAAGACGCGCCGCAGCTCCCGTCGCTGAAGGGGATCGGCTACAACTACTTCGGCGTCCCGGACTTCGGCAACTACGTCGTGATTTACAACTTCGCGGACAAGACGGGCGACTTCAACAACATCGTTGCTCAGCTCTACTTCCGCCAGGCGATGCAACACCTGGAGGACCAGCAGGGCCAGATCAAGGCCTACCTCAACGGGGCCGGCGACCCGGCCTACGGGCCCATCCCGGCCTACCCGCAGAGCCCGTACCTGCCAGCCAACGCCGCGACGAATCCCTACCCGTTCAGCGTCTCGCAGGCGATAAGCATCCTGAAGTCGCACGGCTGGACCGTCGCGGCTGGCGGCACCGACACCTGCACGACCCCGGGGACTGGCCCAGCCGACTGCGGGGCAGGCATCCCGGCCGGCACCAAGCTGGCCTTCAACCTGATCTACAACGCCGTGTCGCCGTATACGCAGCTGACCGAGGACCTGGCTTCCAACGCGAAGGCGGCGGGCATCGAGATCACCCTGTCGGGCAGCAACTTCAACTACATCGTCTCGAACTACAACAACACGGCGTCGCCGGCCAACGCGAACAAGTGGGCCATGGTGGACTTCGGTGGCTTCACCAACTCCACCTACCCCACCCAGTTCGGCGTGCTGAACACCGGCGGATCTGGGCAGTTCGGCAATTACAGCAACCCGACCGCCGACTCGCTGATCAATGCCTCCGTCTCCAGCCCGAACCCGAGCGCGGTCACGAACGAGGCGTCGTTCTTCACGACGCAGGTGCCGTTCCTGTGGCAGCCGGTCCGCGACCATATTTTCGCGTGGAAGACGAATATCTCGGCGACCGATCCGCAGGCGTTCGAGAACCTGACCCAGTACTCCGCGACGCCAGAATTCTGGTACGTGACCAAGTAACGGAACCGGGGCGCTGATCGCTCCTAGACTGGCCTGCCTCCCGGTGATAAACCGGGGGGCAGGCCACCAGCCTGGAAGGAGGGCTCCCACCGGTGACCGCCTACCTGCTGCGCCGGCTCGGGACGTCCATCATCGTCCTGATCGGCATCTCCATCTTCATCTTCGTGCTCCTGCACGCGATCTACCCGTCGCCGGCCAGGGCGGTGCTCGGCTTGCGCGCCAACACCGCTCAGGTGGCCGCCTTTAACAAGTCGAACGGGTTCGACGATCCGCTGATCGTGCAGTACCTGAGGTACATGAACAACCTGCTGCACGGCAACCTCGGCTTCTCCTTCGCGGAGAACCAGACGGTGGCGTCGCTGTTCGGCCAGCGGCTGGCCCGCAGCATCTACCTGTCCGGCATCTCGCTGATCCTGGCCATCCTGATCGCCCTGCCGCTCGGCATCTTCCAGGCCGTGCGGCGGAACTCGCTCGGTGACAACGCGGCCACCAGCCTCGCGTTCATCCTGTACTCGATGCCATCGTTCTTCCTCGGGCTCATCCTCATCCAGGTGTTCGCGCTCTCGTTCCCGATCTTCAACTTCGAGGCGAGCCAGTCCACGTCGGTATGGGTCGTGATCGGTGACTGGCACTCGATGTTCCTGCCTGTCCTGACCCTGGTGCTGCTCACCGTGGCTAACTTCTCCAGGTACATGCGGTCCTCATCGATCGATGTGCTGGCCCAGGACTACATCAAGGTGGCGCGGGCCAAGGGCCTGCCGGAACGCCTGGTGCTGTCTCGGCATATGGTGCGGAACGCATCGCTGCCGATGATCACCCTGATCGGGCTGTTCCTCCCCGCTCTGCTGGCCGGGAACCTGATTATCGAGACCTTGTTCAATTACCAGGGCCTGGGCTTGCTCTTCTACAACAGCCTGGGCAAGGAGGACTACCCGGTGCTCCTGGCCTATACGCTCATTGGCGCCGTGTTCGTGCTCCTGGGCAACTTCATCGCGGACATCGCGCTGACCGTCGCGGATCCCCGCATCCGGCTGGCCTGACCGACTGGGAGCAAGGAGCCGTCGTGGCACAACAAAGTGCATCGCTTCCACCGCTGGACGTGACCCGTGCCCCCGAAGGGGGCGACATCGGCCCGGTTCAGAGCGGGTGGCGGCTCGCCCTGCGCGAGTTCTCGAGAAACAGGCTGGGCGTCGTCGGTGTCGTCATCCTCTTGTTCTTCGTGGTCTTCTGCTTCCTCGGACCGTACTTCTACCACGCGAACCTGGTCCAGGTTGACCTCATCAACTCCCATGACCCGCCGGGTGCCGGGCACCCGCTCGGCACGGATGTCAACGGCTTCGACATCCTGGGCGAGCTGATGAAGGGCGGCCAGGACGCGCTGGAGATCGGGTTCTTCGCGGCCTTCGTCGCGATTACCATCGGCTCGCTGGTCGGCGCGGTCGCGGGGTTCGCCGGCGGCCTCATCGACTCCACCCTGATGCGCGTGGTGGACGTGTTCCTGTCCATACCGTTCCTGTTCATCGTGCTGATCCTGGCCGTCAAGTACGGGGCCACCGTGCTGTCGCTGTCGCTGGTCATCGGCGCGTTCTCCTGGCAGGTCCCGGCCCGGCTGGTCCGCGGCGAGGTGCTGTCGATCAGGGAGCGGGACTTCGTCGCGGCGGCGCGGGCGGCGGGCTCGGGCAGCTGGCGGCTGATCGGCCGGCATCTGCTCCCGAACGCGCTCGGCGTGGTCATCGTCAACGTGACGTTCCAGGTCGCCGACGCCATCCTGGCCGTCGCCTACGTCGGCTTCCTCGGCTTCGGGCTGCACTACCCGAACCTGGACTGGGGCGACATGATCTCCGACGGCGTCACGTACATGCAGGACGGCTACTGGTGGCTCATCTACCCGGTCGGCGTCTGCATCGTGCTGACCGTGATGTCACTCAACTTCATCGGTGACGCGCTCCGTGACTCCCTGGACGTTCGGCTCCGGCGCCGTTAGCGCCCGCCGCTGCCGGGTACACGCTGAACAGTCATCACGAACGAGAGGTAACGCCCCACATGGCGCCCGTGCTTGACATCAAGGATCTGTCGACGCACATCAAGCTGACCAGCTCCGTCGTCCAGGCCGTCGGCAACGTGGACATGCAGATCGAGGCCGGGGAGACCCTCGGCATCGTCGGCGAGTCCGGCTCCGGCAAGTCCATGACCGGCCTGTCGATCATGGGACTGCTTCCTCCCGGCGGATCAATCGTCGGCGGCTCGATCAAGCTGAACGGCCGCGAGCTCGTCGGCCTCAAGCAGGACGAGCTGCGCCGCGTCCGGGGCAATGACATCGGGATGATCTTCCAGGACCCGCTCACCTCGCTCGACCCGACCAAGACGATCGGCTCTCAGGTGGCCGAGCCGGTCCGGCTGCACCGGGGCGCGTCGAAGGGCGAAGCGCTCGACCGGGCGGTGGAGGTCCTGTCGCTGGTCGGCCTGCCGCGGCCGAAGGAGCGGCTCAGCGACTACCCGCACCAGCTGTCCGGCGGCCTGCGCCAGCGCGTGATGATCGCCATGGCCCTGGCCAACGAGCCCAAGCTGCTCATCGCGGATGAGCCGACCACGGCCCTCGATGTCACCATCCAGGCGCAGATCCTCTCCCTGCTCAGGGACCTGAAGGACCGGCTGGGCATGGCCATGCTGCTGATCACCCACGATATGGGCGTGATTGCCGGGCACGCCGACCGGGTCAACGTCATGTATGCCGGGCGGGTGGTGGAGAACGCCGACGTACGTGAGCTGTTCGCCGCGATGCATCACCCCTACACCCAGGCCCTGCTCGCCTCCATCCCGCAGCTCGACCAGGACGCGAACAAGGCCCTGCACGCCATCCCGGGCCTGCCGCCCGACCTGGCTCACCTGCCGCAGGGCTGCCGGTTCGCGGCCCGCTGCACGCGGGCCAGCGACAAGTGCCGGGCCGAGGAGCCGCCGCTGTCCGGGCCGACGCCCGACCACGTGTTTGCCTGCTGGCACCCCGTCGACGGCCCGCTCACCCTGGCCGAGATCGGCCAGGAGGGCCCGGACGCGGTGAGCACGGGGCTGCTCGCCCCGGAGCCCAGGGCCGCGGCCGGCGCCGCGGCCGGGTTCGCGGACGGCGATACGGCCGGGCCCGTCCCCGACGCGCCGCTGGCCGGCGCCGCGGAGACGGACGCGGCCCTGCAGACCGGGAGCGCGGTGGTCGCCGCCGGACTCGAAATGACGGCCGACGGCCGCCTGCAGGTGACCAGGCGCACGGTGGAAGCGGCACCGGCGAACGGGAACGGCGCGGCCGCGCTGCTCGAGCTCCACAACCTGGTGAAGGAGTACCCCATCACTGCGGGCCTGCTTCAGCGCAAGGTGGCGAGCGTCAAGGCGGTGTCGGACGTGTCCTTCTCGGTGTCGGCCGGGACCACGTTCGGCCTGGTCGGAGAGTCCGGCTGCGGTAAGACCACCATCGGCAAGATGATCGTGGCGCTGGAGAAGCCCAGTTCCGGAGCGGTCACCCTGGACGGGCTGGACGTATCCACGCTGCGGGGCGCCGAGCTCCGGCACAAGCGCCGCGACCTGCAGCTCATGTTCCAGGACCCGCACTCATCGCTCGACCCCAGGATGCGGGTCGGGTCGATCATCGGGGAGCCGCTGGCCATCCAGCACCTCGGCAGCAGGCACGCGCAGCGGGACCGGGTCTTCGAGCTGCTCGGCGAGGTCGGGCTGCCGCGGAACGCGGTGGAACGCTACCCGCACGAGTTTTCCGGCGGCCAGCGGCAGCGCATCGGCCTGGCCCGGGCGCTCACCTTGAACCCCAGGCTCATCGTGGCGGACGAGCCGGTCAGCGCGCTCGACGTGTCGATCCGGGCGCAGGTGCTGAACCTGATGAAGCGGCTGCAGGCCACGCACGGGCTGACCTACGTGGTGATCTCGCACGACATGGCCGTCGTCAAGTACATGGCCGAGCGGATCGGCGTCATGTACCTGGGCAAGCTGGTCGAGATCGGCTCCGGGCAGGATATCTACGAGCGCGCCGCGCATCCGTACACGGCCGGCCTGATCGCCACCATCCCGATACCCAAGCCGTCCCTGGAGCGGGCCAAGGAGGGCCCCGGCATCCGCGGCGAGCTGCCCAGCCCGGTGAACCCGCCCTCGGGGTGCAGGTTCCGCACCAGGTGCCCGTTCGCCCAGGAGCTCTGCGCGGCCGAGGAGCCCGTGCTCCGCTCGTTCGGCCCGGGCCACATGGCCGCCTGCCACTTCCCGCTGCAGACGCCCGACGGCACGGACGTGTCCACGCCCGCCATGACGACGGCCTAGGACGGCCGGATCGCGGATATCCGCGGCTTTCCCTTGCCCTGGGCGGGGGATGATGCCGATACTCCATTCATGGGAGGGCCGGCGGGGGACACGCCCGGATATCTGCGTGCGTCCGACGCGGAGCGGGATCTTGCCGTCCATGCGCTCCGGCAGGAGTTCGTCGAGGGCCGGCTCTCGCACGAGACCTTCATGTTCCGCATGAGCAGCGCGCTGGACGCCCGCAACCGCGCCCAGCTGGCCGGATTGTTCACCGACCTGCCGCCGCGGCCGCCCACGTTGCTCGCCCGGCTGCAGGCCGCCTTCCTCCGCCGGGACTTCGATCCCGGCGGTGTGGCGGGGAACCGGCCCCCGGGCCCGTATGCGGCCTCGGGCCGGCCGGGTCCGCCGGCCGGGAGCGAGGGCCGCGGATGGCCGCCACCGCCGGCGCTGATGGTCTTCCCGCCGGGCGCCGGGGCCATGTTCACCATCGGGCGACGCAGTGATTGCGATCTGCGGATCGCTGACCTGTCGGTGTCGCGGCTGCACGCCCAGCTCGACCGCGACGAGGACGGCTGGCTGCTGAGCGACCTGGGCTCCCGCAACGGTACCCGGGTGAACGGCTGGCTGCTCCGCGACCCGGTCCCGGTCCGGGTCGGCGACGTTCTGCAGTTCGGCTCGGCCGCCTTCCTCGTCCAGGCCCAGGGCCCGGGCCGCCCGGACGCGAGCTGACCCGCTGGCTCACCCGCCGTCCGGGGACGGCTTGGTCATTTGGGTGCGTTAAAGTCGGAAGGCGTGACGACCGTTTTGCTGGTGCGGCACGGGCTCACCGCGACGACTGGTCACGTGCTGACCGGCTGGACGCCGGGGATCCCGCTGGATGACCGCGGTGTGGCCCAGGCGGCCGCGCTGGCGGCCCGGCTCGCCCCGCTCCGGCTGGACGCCATCGTCGCCAGCCCGCTGGAGCGCTGCCAGCAGACCGCGGCGGCGATCGCGCAAGGCCGGGATGGGCTGCAGATCCGCACGGACGAGCGGGTGGGGGAGTGCCGGTACGGGGACTGGACCGGCCAGCCGCTGAAGAAACTGGCCGCCGAGAAGCTCTGGCGCGTGGTGCAGGCTCATCCCAGCGCGGTGACGTTCCCCGGCCCGGACGGCGAATCCATGCCGGAGATGCAGCACCGGGCGGTGACCGCGATCCGGGACTGGAACGCCAGGCTCGGCCAGGACGCCACGTACCTGGTCTGCTCTCACGGCGACGTCATCAAGGCCATCGTGGCCGATAGCCTGGGACTGCACCTCGATCAGTACCAGCGGATCCAGGCCGATCCCTGCTCGCTGACCGTGATCAGGTACACCCCGCTGAGGCCCTTCCTGGTCCGGATGAACGACCGGGGGGGCGGGATCGATGACCTCCTGCCCCACCCCGGGGGACACCGGCCCGAGGGGCACCAGGCCGCGGCGAGCGACGCAGCGGACAGTGACGCAGCGATCGGCGGCGGCTCCGGCGGGGCCGGCGCCCTGAACGGCGCGGGTCTTCCGGCCCCCCGAGGCACCGCCCCTTTGTCAGCACCCGATGGTTCTTCGGAATCGGCGGACACGCGAGGATAGGACTATGCCGGTCTACTTTTATGACCCGCCGGACAGGTTCGTGGCCGGCGCGGTCGGGCAGCCAGGAGAACGGATCTTCTACTTGCAGGCCACCTCCAGTGGCCGGGTGACCAGCGTGGCCCTGGAGAAGTTCCAGGTGAGCCTGCTGGCCGAACGCATCGACGAGCTCCTCGACGAGGTGCTCAGGCGTACCGCCGGGGACCCGGCGGTACCGGCCGCCGCCCCCGCCGCGCTGGCGGATGACGCGCCGCTCGACCTGCCCCTGCTCGAGGACTTCCGGGTCGGTGCGATCGCGCTGGCCTGGGACGGTGATGACGGCATGGTCGTCATCGAGGCGCAGGAGGAATCGGACGAGCCGGTGGAGCCGCTGGCCGACGAGGTTCCGCCCGACGGGCCAGGGGTGCTGAGGGTGCGCATCACGCCAGGCGCCGCGCGTGCCTTCGCCCAGCGCGCCGCCAAGATCGTCGCGGCCGGGCGCCCGCCCTGCCCGCTGTGCGGGCTGCCGCTGGACACCGACGGGCATATCTGCCCGCGGCAGAACGGCCACCGCCTCAGCCATGCCTGACCCGAACCGTACGGAGCCGGGAACGGACGGCGAGCAAGCCGTTCTCGACCTGCTCACGCACGGCCCGCTGGAGATCGAGGGCCGGCTGGTCGACGCGTCTAACGCCACCATGTACTGCACGATCAAGACCGGCGGCCGGGGCTCGAGGAGCGCCAGGAACGCACCGAACGGCCGGGGCTCGGTGACCGAGACGGCGTGCGTGTACAAGCCGGTCGCGGGCGAGCGGCCGCTGTGGGATTTCCCGACCGGCACGCTGGCCAGCCGGGAGGTGGCCGCGTACGCCGTGTCCCGCGCCGCCGGCTGGGACGTCGTCCCGCCGACGGTCATGCGCGACGGGCCGATGGGTCCCGGCATGTGCCAGCTGTGGATCGACCACGACCGCAACGTGGACCGGATCGCCCTGTCGCGCCGCACCGATCATCCGGGCCTGCGCGACATGGCGGTGTTCGACGCGGTGGTGAACAACGCCGACCGGAAGATCGGGCACCTGCTGCCCGCGCCCGGCGGGCACCTGTACGGCTGCGACCACGGGGTCTGCTTCGCCGAGGACTACAAGCTCCGCACCGTGCTGTGGCAGTGGCGGGGCAAGAGCCTGCCCCGGCGCTCGGTGGAGACGCTGCGCCGGCTGAGCGCGGAGCTTACCGAAGGCAGCCTGGCCGCGGAGCTGTCCGGGCTGCTGACCGCGAGCGAGATCGAGGCCACCCGGGCCAGGGTGCAGACCCTGCTCAAGCACCGGGCGCACCCTTATCCGCCCGACGACTGGCCGGCCGTTCCCTGGCCGCCGATCTAGGGCCCGCCGATCTGGGGCCCGCCGATCTGGGGCCCGCCGATCTGGGCCCGCCGATCTGGGGCCCGCCGATCTAGGGGCAGGCCCGGGCGGCCGGGCCAGATACCGCCGGCTGCAGATTTCGCCGGGCTCCTCGGTTCCGCCGTGCCGCCTGAAGTAGCGCTCGAATTCGCGCGCAATCGCGTCGCCGCTGGCCTCGGGCAGGTCCATCGCGTCCTTGGCTTCCTCGAGGGTCCGGACGTAGTCGGCGACCTCGGAGTCCTGCTGGGCCAGCTCGTCGACCCCCCGCTCCCAGGCCCGCGCCTCTTCCGGCAGATCGGCCAGCGGCAGCGGCGCGTCCAGGATGTCCTCGACGCCGCGTAGCAGCGCCAGGGTGGCCTTGGGGCTGGGCGGCTGCGCCACGTAGTGGGGGACCTGCGCCCACAGCGAGACCGTGGGCAGGCCCGCGCCGGTGCAGGTGTGCTGCAGCACGCCGATGATCCCGGTCGGGCCCTTGTAGTCGGCCCGGCCGCCGCCCGCCAGCTCGCTGGCCAGCTTGGCGTTCGTGGAGCCGACCGAGACCGGCACCGGGCGGGTATGCGGCGCGTCAGCCAGCAGCGCGCCGAGCAGGATGACCATCTCGACGCCCAGGCTTTCCAGGCCCTGCACGAGTTCCTCGCTGAACGCCCGCCAGCGCATGTTCGGCTCGATGCCGTGGATCAGGACCACGTCCCGGTTCAGGCCGGTGGGCGGCACGGTCCCGTCCGCCGGGTGCGCCCGCGCCAGCGACATCCTGGTTGTCGGCCAGATGAGGCGGCGGGTGTGACCGCCCTCGATCTCGACCACGGGCCGGTTGACCTGGAAGTCGTAGAACTCCTCGGGGTCGATGGCCCCGATCGGGGTCGCCTGCCAGGCGATGCCCAGGTGGTTGACCACCCCGCTGGCCGCCTCGCCCGCGTCGTTCCAGCCCTCGAACCCGGCGATGGCGACCGGAGAGGCGAGTCCGCCGACGTCACTAAACTCGATGACTCCCCACCTCCCACACCGAGGACCGTCGCCTTACAGACTACGTGGTCAGCCTTACCCGTTGGGTGACCGCGGGGGGGTCCCGCGGTCCTGGACCGTAATCCAGACAGCACGTTATGGCAGCAGCCTAGAATAGGACCTGATGAGCACTCTACGGGGCGTACTTACTGAGCGGGTCATAGTGGCGGACGGCGCCATGGGCACCATGCTCCAGGCCAGCGACGCCATCCTCGACGATTTCGACGGTCACGAAGGCTGCAACGAGATCCTGAACGTGACCCGGCCCGACATCGTGACCGCGGTCCACGACGCCTACCTGGAGGCGGGCGCGGACTGCGTCACTACGAACTCCTTCGGCTCGAACATGGGCAACCTCGGCGAGTACGGCCTGGTCAGCCGGATCGGGGAACTGTCCGAGGCGTCGGCCCGGCTGGCCCGGGCCGCCGCCGACCGATGGTCCACGCCGGGCCGCCCGCGCTGGGTGCTCGGCTCGGTCGGCCCCGGCACCAAGCTGCCCACCCTGGGTCACACCACGTTCCGCGAGCTGCGCGACACATACCAGACCAACGCGGAGGGGCTGCTGCGGGGCGGCGCGGACGCGCTGATCGTCGAGACCTGCCAGGATCTGCTCCAGGCCAAGGCGGCCATCATCGGGTGCAAGCGGGCCGTGGCCCGGCTGGCTCCTGGCGCGCTGATCATCGCCCAGGTCACCATCGAGACGACCGGCGCGATGCTGCTCGGCACCGAGATCGCCGCCGCGCTGACCGCCCTGGAACCGCTCGGCATCGACATGATCGGGCTGAACTGCGCGACCGGCCCGGGCGAGATGAGCGAGCACCTGCGCCATCTGGCCGGCCACTCGACCATCCCGATCTCCTGCGAGCCGAACGCCGGCCTGCCCGTGCTCACTCCCGACGGCGCCAGCTACCCGCTGACCCCGGCGCAGCTGGCCGACGCGCACGAGCGGTTCACCAGGGAGTTCGGCCTGTCGCTGGTGGGCGGCTGCTGCGGCACCACCCCCGAGCACATCGCCGCGCTCGCCGACCGGGTGGGCGGCCGGCCCACGGCTGCGCGCCGGCCGCGGCACGAGCCTGGCGTCGCCTCGCTGTACGCGCACGTACCCTTCCGCCAGGACACCGCCTTCCTGGCCATCGGCGAGCGGACCAACGCCAACGGGTCCAGGGCGTTCCGCGACGCGATGCTGGAAGCCAAGTACGAGGACCTCGTCCAGATCGCGCGGTCTCAGACCAGGGACGGCGCGCACCTGCTCGACGTCTGCGTGGACTACGTCGGCCGGGACGGTGTGGCCGACATGCGCGAGGTGGCGGGCAGGCTGGCCACCGCGGCGACGCTGCCGCTGGTGCTCGACTCGACCGAGCCCGCGGTCATCGAGGCCGGCCTGGAGCTGACCGGCGGCCGGTCGGTCATCAACTCGGTCAACTACGAGGACGGCGACGGGCCCGACTCCCGGATGGCGCGGGTCATGCCCATGGTGCGCGAGCACGGCGCCGCGGTCATCGCCCTGACCATCGACGAGCGAGGCCAGGCGCGCACCGCGGAGTGGAAGGTCGAGGTCGCCGAGCGGCTGATCGCCGACCTGACCGGGAACTGGGGCATGCGGGTCGATGACATCATCGTGGACTGCCTGACCTTCCCCATCGCCACCGGCCAGGAGGAGACCCGCCGCGACGCCATCGAGACCATCGAGGCGATCGCCGAGCTGAAGCGCCGCCACCCGGCCGTGCAGACCACGCTGGGCGTGTCGAACGTGTCGTTCGGCCTCAAGCCCGCCGCCCGTGCCGTGCTGAACTCCGTCTTCCTGGCCGAATGCGTGCGGGCCGGCCTGGATTCCGCGATCGTGCACGCGGCGCGGATCATGCCGCTCGCCCGGATCCCGGACGAGCAGCGCCAGGTCGCGCTGGACCTGGTGTACGACCGGCGGCGCGAGGGCTACGATCCGCTGGCCCGGCTGCTGGACCTGTTCGAGGGTGTGGACGCGGCCGACCTGAAGGCCAGCCGGGCGGCGGAGCTGGCCGCCCTGCCGTTGTGGGACCGGCTGAAGCGGCGGATCATCGACGGCGAGCGGGTCGGCCTGACCGACGACCTCGATCTCGCGCTGGCCGAGCGGCCCGCCCTGGAGATCGTCAACGACGTGCTGCTGGACGGCATGAAGACCGTCGGCGAGCTGTTCGGCTCCGGGCAGATGCAGCTGCCGTTCGTGCTCACCTCGGCGGAGGTGATGAAGGCCTCCGTCGCGTATCTCGAGCCGCACATGGCCCGCAGCGACGAGGACGGCAAGGGCAGGATCGTGCTGGCCACGGTCAAGGGCGACGTGCACGACATCGGCAAGAACCTGGTCGACATCATCTTGTCCAACAACGGCTACGACGTCGTCAACATCGGCATCAAGCAGCCCATCTCCGCCATCGTGGCCGCGGCCGAGGAGAGCGACGCGGACGTCATCGGGATGTCGGGCCTGCTGGTCAAGTCGACCGTGGTGATGCGGGACAACCTCGCCGAGCTGAACTCGCGTGGCCTGGCCGGGCGCTGGCCGGTGCTGCTCGGCGGTGCGGCGCTGACCCGCGCCTACGTCGAGCAGGACCTGGGCGCGCTGTTCGACGGCCAGGTCAGGTACGCCCGGGACGCGTTCGAAGGGCTGCGCCTGATGGACGCCGCGATGGCGGTCAAGCGCGGCGACCCCGGGGCCGCCCTGCCCGCGCCGCGGACCCGGCGGGTGCGGGCCGCCGCCTCCGCCGCCCCGGACAGCGCTGGGGAACCGGATGACGCCGCCACCGCCCGTTCGGACGTCTCGGCCGACATCCCGGTCCCGGCGGCGCCGTTCCTCGGCACCGAGGTGATCAAGGGCGTACCGCTGGCCCAGTACGCCTCCTATCTGGACGAACGGGCGTTGTTCATGGGCCAGTGGGGGCTCAAGCCCACGCGCGGGCCCGACGGTGCCAGCTATGAGGAGCTGGTCGAGACCGAGGGCCGGCCGCGGCTGCGCATGTGGCTGGAGCGGGCCCAGACTGAGGGGCTGCTCGAGGCGGCCGTGGTCTACGGGTACTTCCGGTGCGTGAGCTCCGGGAACGACCTGATCGTGCTCGATGAGCGGGGCGGCGAGCTGGAGCGGTTCACCTTCCCCCGGCAGCGGCGCGACCGGCGGCTGTGCCTGGCCGACTTCTTCAGGCCCGCGGACTCGGGTCAGACCGACGTGGTGGCGTTCCAGCTCGCCACCATGGGCCCGCGGATCTCCGCGGCCACGGGCGAGCTGTTCGCCAAGAACGCCTACCGCGATTACCTGGAGCTGCACGGCCTGTCGGTCCAGCTCACCGAGGCCCTGGCCGAGTACTGGCACGCCCGGGTCCGCGGCGAGCTCGGCATCGGCGGCTCGGATCCGGGTGACATGGACGGCTTCTTCCGGGTCGACTACCGCGGCGCGCGGTACTCCTTCGGCTATCCCGCCTGCCCGGACCTGGCCGACCGGGCCAAGGTGGTGCGCCTGCTGCGGCCGGACCGTATCGGCGTCGAGCTGTCCGAGGAGATGCAGCTGCATCCCGAGCAGTCCACCGATGCCATCGTCGTGCACCACCCCGAGGCCAAGTACTTCAGCGTATGAGCCAATCAGGCCCGGCCGCGGTAGCGGTCCTGTTCGACATGGACGGGCTGCTGATCGACTCCGAGCCGCTGTGGCTCGAGGCCGAGACGGCGGTGATGGCCCGGCTCGGAGGCAGCTGGGGTGAGCAGGACCAGGCCGCGCTGGTCGGCGGCAGCCTGGCTCTCACCGTGCGTACCCTGCTCGCCAAGGCCCCCCGGCCCGCGCCGCCCGAACTGGTCGGTCAGTGGGTCATGTCGTATATCACCGAGCGGGTCCGCCGCGGCGGCGTGCCGGTCCGGCCCGGTGCCTGGGAACTGCTGGCGGAAGTCGCGGCGGCCGGCCTGCCGCGCGCGCTGGTGACCTCGTCGCAGCGAGGATTCATGCAGGCCGTGCTGGACAGCACCGGCATGCGGTTCGACGTGCTGGTGTGCGGCCAGGACGTGGCCGCCACCAAGCCCGACCCGGAGCCGTACCTGCTCGCGGCCAAGCTGATCGGCGTGCCCCCCGGCGACTGCTTCGCGCTGGAAGACTCGCCCAACGGCGTGGCGTCGGCGGAGGCGGCCGGGTGCCGGGTGATCGCCGTGCCGTCGCTGCTGCCCTTGCCGCCCGCCCCGGGCCGGATCGTGGTGCCCTCGCTGCTCGACCTGACCGCCGGCGCCGGCGGCGTCTATCCCCGGGGGACACCCCCCGGGGACAACACCGGCTAGCCCCAGGGCTTAGACGCCCAATCACCGCCTAGACTTCGGTTAGGACCGCGGGAGGTGCGCATGTCCACTTATGACAAGATCGCCTGGCTGCCGTTGTGCGGGGGACTGACGGGGCTCGGCCTGGTGCTGAGCTACATCGCCATGCGGCGCCGCGGGCTGGGCGCCGGCTTGCGCGGGGCGGCCTGGTCGCTGCTGCCGCTCGCCGCCTACCTGACCGGCGCGATCGAGATGTTCTGGAAGATGGGCGCCGCCATCGGCGACTTCGCCAAGGGCTTCGTGTTCTCGGCCCAGGTCTGGGCCGGGATCGCGGTGGCCGGGCTGGCCGTCGTGCTGTTCGTGGTCTCCGGGCCGCTGCGCCGGCGGGGCCAGGACAAGCGCCAGGACGAAAAGGCCGTCGGCACCAGGACAGGCGCGGCGGCGCCCGGCCGGGAGCTCAGCACCCGGACCGCTCCCACGGCCGCCACGGCCCCGGCCAAGACGCCGGTCAAGGCGCCGGCCAAGGCGCGCAGGGGCGGCCCCGCGGCCGAGGATGACGACGGCCTCGGGGATGTCGAGGACATCCTGCGCCGTCACGGCATCACCTAGAAATCTTCCCGCAATATTCGCTGGTTACCGTAGAAATCTTTGGCGTCCGGTCCATCAGGCGCAATGTCGCGATCGTGCGAACGACCCCTCATTCGCCTCTGTAGTCACATGCGTATCGCGTGTAACCAACTATGACAAATGAGACCGGATTTCGTCACGATCGCGCTACGACTGCCGCGCGGGGCTGGTACCTGGGCGGTAAATGACCGAATCTCACTAGGTAAAGGCCGAGGGCGCGGTATCGCGGTACTCGTGGGGGTGTGTCCGCCCGCGCTAACTGCCTCGCCTTCAGTGCAGAGATTGGTGCGTAGCGATGGCCGTGCCCATAGACGTGGCGACGGGTCCGGGTGGTCCGGAGCCGGCCGCTCCGCTGGGCGTGCCCGGCCAGTCCATCGAGGGCCGCTCGCCCGGGCAGATCGCCTGGATGCGGCTGCGCCGGGACAAGGTGGCCATGGGCGGCGGCGTGGTCGTGGTGCTCCTGATCCTGACCGCCATCTTCGGCCCGCATCTCGTGCAGAACCCTGATATTTATCACTCGAATCTCATCAATCCCACCTTCCTGCGCCCCAACGGCGCGTTCGGCGGGATCAGCCTGGCCCATCCGCTGGGCGTCGAGCCGGAGACCGGCCGCGACATGCTGGCCCGGATCGTGGTCGGCGCCCAGTACTCCCTGCTCATCGCCTTCCTGGCCACCTTCCTCGCGGTCGGCCTGGGGACCTTCTTCGGCGTGCTGGCCGGATATCTCGGCGGCTGGGCGGATTCGGTGATCGCCCGGGCCATGGACGTGTTCCTCGCCTTCCCGCTGCTGGTCTTCGCCCTGGCCCTGGCCGGGGTCATCCCGTCCAGCGCGTTCGGCCTGTCCGGTAACTCGCTGCGGATCGCGGTGCTGATCTTCGTCATCGGGTTCTTCAACTGGCCCTACATGGGCCGGATCATCCGCGGCCAGACGTTGTCCCTGCGTGAGCGCGAGTTCGTCGACGCCGCCCGCAGCCTCGGCGCGCGTACGCCCTACATCTTGTTCCGCGAGCTGCTGCCGAACCTGGTCGCGCCGATCCTGGTCTACTCGACACTGCTGATCCCGACCAACATCCTGTTCGCGGCGGCCCTGGACTACCTCGGCGTCGGCCTCTACGTGCCCACCCCCACCTGGGGCCAGATGCTCTCCAGCGCGGTGCAGAACGGTTACTACTACATCGATCCCGAGTACATGCTCGTGCCCGGGCTGACCATCTTCATCACGGTTATGGCATTCAACCTATTCGGCGACGGGCTCCGTGACGCACTGGATCCGAGGACCCGGTGACCAGCGGCCCTGACCCACTCAGCAACAGGAGGCGTTTCACGGCATGAAGAGACGCGGCATCTTCGCGGCGGTGGCCTTGGGCGCGGCTGCGGCCCTCGCGGCCAGCGCGTGCAGCAGCAGCGGCAGCAGTTCGAGCGGGTCGTCGTCCAGCGGGTCAGCGACCTACAACGCCGGCTCGTCCAGCGTGGTCAACCCCTCCACCGCCAAGGGCGGGACCCTGACCCTCGCCCTGTCCAGCACGCCGGACTCGTTTGACCCCGGCAACACCTACTACGCGTGGGTGCTGGATTTCGACAACCTGTTCAGCATGCCGCTGTTCACCTACAAGTCGTGTGCGGGGTCCTGCGGCTCGCAGGTCGTGCCCGACCTGGCCACCGACATGGGCACGGTCAGCGATAACGGCCTGACCTGGACGTTCCATATCCAGCCGAACGTTAAGTTCGAGAACGGCACGGTCGTCACCACGCAAGACGTGAAGTACGCGATCGAGCGCACCTACGACCGGTCGGTGATGGACAACGGGCCGACCTACTACCAGGCGATACTCGCGGACCCGAGCTACCCGGGCCCCTACAAGGACCGGGCCAAGAACGTCATGGGCCTGACCTCGGTGCAGACCCCCAACGCGACCACGATCGTGTTCCACCTGGTGGCGCCCTACCCGGACTTCCCCTACGTGCTCGCCTTCCCGAACACCGCGCCGGTCCCGCCGAGCGCCGACACCGGCAGCAACTACCAGCTGCACCCGCTGTCGACCGGGCCGTACATGTTCTCCAGCTACCAGCTCAACAAGCAGCTCACGCTCGTGCCGAACCCGGACTGGAACCCGGCGACCGACCCGAACTCCAGCCAGCTGCCCGCCAAGATCATCGTCAACCTGAACGTGAACCAGGCCGACGTCGACAACCGGCTGCTGGCCGGTGACCTCGACGCGGACGCGCAGGGCACCGGCGTGGCCGCCGCGGCCCAGGCCAGGATCCTGTCCAGCCCGACGCTGAAGGCCAACGCGGACAACCCGATCACCGGGCGGGCGTGGTTCACCTACATCAACACCAAGGTGGCGCCGCTGAACAACCTGCACTGCCGCGAGGCCATCGAGTACGCGACGAACAAGACCAACGTGCAGACGGCCTGGGGCGGCCCGGTCGCGGGCGGGTCGGTCGCCAGCACCCTGATGACGCCGAACATCTCCGGGTACAAGTCGTTCGACCTGTACGAGGCGCTGTCCAAGCCGGCCGGCGATCTGGCCGCGGCCAAGCAGCAGCTCGCCCTGTGCGGGCAGCCGAACGGCTTCAGCACCAACCTGGCCTACCGGTCCGACCGGCCGAAGGAGACCGCTGCCGCCACCGCGATCCAGGCCTCGCTGGCCCAGGCGGGGATCAAGGTGACGCTGAAGGGGTTCCCGTCGGGCAGCTACTACACCGACTTCGCGGGCTCGCCGGCCTACGTGCACTCCCACGACCTCGGTCTCGACATGGGCGGCTGGTCGGCTGACTGGCCGAACGGCAACGGCTTCCTCGACGAGCTCGTCAACGGGAACACCATCGCGCCCACCGGTAACACCAACATCTCCGAGCTCAACGACCCGGTGATCAATAACCTGTTCGCCCAGTCGAACACGCTCACCGGGGCAGCCCGGACCGCGATCTGGTCCCAGATCGACATGCAGGTCATGAAGGACGCCGCCGTCCTGCCCGGGGTGTACGCCCGGTCGCTGGACTACCGCTCGCCGGACATGACCAACGCCTACGTCTGGGATCAGTTCGGCATGTACAACTACTCGGTGCTGGGCGTGAAGTCCTGACCTGACGGCCCAGCCCGTCTTCGGATTGCTAGAGAGCAGGTGAAGACGCCGCTGCCGGGCGGGGCACACCAAGCCCCGCCCGGCGGCGTCGTACGCGATGATCTACTTCATCATCCGCCGCCTCATCCTGACCGTGTTCCTGCTGCTGCTGGTCAGCCTGATCACGTTTGCCATCTTCTTCCTGGTGCCGCGGCTGGCCGGGCAGACCTCCTACGAGCTCGCCGCGCAGTACGTGGGCCGCAACCCGATCCCGTCGGAGATCAAGGCGGTCGAGACCAAGCTCGGCCTGGACGCCCCGCTGTACCTGCAGTACGGCCGGTTCATCAAGGGCATCGTGTTCGGCACCCACTACAACAGCGGCACCGACGTGAGCTACTGCCCGTTCCCCTGTTTCGGCTACTCGTTCCGCAACCAGCAGCCGGTCTGGCCGCAGCTGGTCAGCGACGCCCCGGTCACGCTCTCGCTGGCCATCGGGGCATCGATACTGTGGCTGATCGGCGGGGTGTCCATCGGCGTGCTGTCCGCGCTGCGCCGCGGCAGCATCTTCGACCGGTTCTCGATGACCGTCGCGCTGGCCGGGGTGTCGCTCCCGGTGTTCTTCACCGGCCTGATCGCGCTCGAGCTGTTCAGCTACAAGTGGCCGATCTTTCCCAACGTGCACTACGTGCCTTTCACCTCCAACCCGGCGCTATGGGCGCGCAACCTGGTCCTGCCCTGGGTCACCCTGGCCTTCCTGTACGCGGCGCTCTATGCCCGGCTGACTAGGGCTGCCATGCTGGAGACCATGGGCGAGGACTACATCCGCACGGCCCGGGCGAAGGGCCTGCCCGAACGGGCGGTGGTGGTGAAGCACGCGCTCCGGGCCTCGCTGACGCCCATCGTCACGATCTTCGGCCTGGATCTCGGCCTGCTGCTCGGCGGCGCGATCCTCACCGAGACCACGTTCTCCCTGCCCGGCCTCGGCCAGTTCACCCTCCTGGCCATCCAGAACCAGGATCTGCCGGAGATCGAGGGCGTGGTCCTGCTCGCCTCGTTCTTCATCGTCATCGCGAACCTGATTGTCGACATCCTGTACGCGATCATCGACCCGAGGGTGCGGTACTGATGGCCGCGCTGCTGGAGATCCGTGACCTGAGGATCCAGTTTCCGACCGACGACGGCCTGGTCAAAGCCGTGGACGGCGTCTCGTTCACCCTGGAGCGCGGCCGGACGCTGGGCATCGTGGGCGAGTCAGGTTCGGGCAAGAGCGTCACCAGCATGGGCATCATGGGCCTGCACGAGGGGACCAGGGCGCAGATCACCGGCGAGATCAGGTTGGACGGCGAGGACCTGGTCGCCGCGCCCCGGGCCCGGGTCCGGTCTCTGCGCGGCGACAAGATGGCGATGATCTTCCAGGATCCGCTGTCCGCCCTGCACCCCTACTACACGGTAGGCCACCAGATCATCGAGGCGTACCGGGTCCACAACAAGGTCAGCAAGCAGGCGGCGCGCCGGCACGCCGTCGACCTGCTCGGCCGGGTGGGAATCCCGCAGCCGCAGGTCCGGGTCGATGACTACCCGCACCAGTTCTCCGGCGGCATGCGCCAGCGCGTGATGATCGCCATGGCGCTGTCCTGCGATCCCGAGCTGCTCATCGCGGACGAGCCCACCACCGCGCTCGACGTCACCGTCCAGGCGCAGATCCTGGACCTGATCTCCGACCTGCAGTCTGAGTTCGGCTCGGCGGTCATCATCATCACCCACGACCTCGGCGTGGTGGCCGAGCTCTCCGACGACATCCTGGTCATGTACGCGGGCCGCATCGCCGAGTACGCGTCCGCCGCGGACATCTTCGGCCGGCCGGAGCATCCGTATACCTGGGGCCTGCTGTCCTCGATGCCGCGCCTGGACCGGGCGCGTGCCACCCGGCTGGTGCCGATTCCGGGCACGCCGCCCAGCCTGATCAGGGTCCCGCCCGGCTGCCCGTTCCATCCGCGCTGCCGGTACCGCGAGCTGGTCGGCGAGCAGCGCTGCGAGACCGAGGTGCCGGTGTTGCGCGAGGCGATCACGCCGGGGCACGCGACCGCCTGCCACCTGACCGCCGAGCAACGGTCCCGGCAGTGGGCCGACCTGTCGGCCGCCCAGGTCGGCCGCGACGCCGGCGAGCCGGAAGCCAGGGAGCCGGAAGCCAGGGAGTCGGTGTGACCGAACAGACCCAGACCCCGGCGGTGCCCGGCGCGGAAGACGCCCGCGAGCGGGCGGACGACGTCCTGCTCCAGGTGACCGACCTGGTGCGCCACTTCCCCGTCACCCGTGGCGTGGTCATCAGGCAGAAGGTCGGCGCGGTCCGGGCCGTGGACGGGATCGACCTGTCGGTGGCCAGGGGCCAGACCCTTGGCCTGGTCGGTGAATCGGGATGCGGCAAGACCACCACCGGGCGCCTGCTGACCCGGCTGGACGAGCCGACCAGCGGGCGGATCGTGATCGACGGCCATGACGTCACGCACCTGCGGCCCGGGCAGATGCGCCCGCTGCGGCGCGAGATCCAGATGATCTTCCAGGATCCTTACTCCTCGCTCAACCCCCGGCACACGGTCGGCGCCATCGTCGCTGCCCCGTTCCGCCTGCAGAAGGTCAAGCCGCCCGGGGGAATCAGGCGCAGCGTGCAGGAACTGCTCGAGCTCGTCGGCCTCAGCCCGGAGCACTACAACCGCTACCCGCACGAGTTTTCCGGCGGCCAGCGGCAGCGCATCGGGATCGCCCGCACCCTCGCGCTGCGGCCCAAGCTGATCGTCGCCGACGAGCCGGTCTCCGCGCTCGACGTGTCGATCCAGGCGCAGGTGATCAACCTGCTCGAGGACCTGCAGGACGAACTGGGCCTGACCTACGTGGTGATCGCGCACGACCTGTCCGTGGTCCGGCACATCAGCGACCAGGTCGCGGTCATGTACCTGGGCAAGATCGTCGAGCTCGCCGACCGCGACATGCTGTACGCCAAGCCGCGCCACCCGTACACGGTCGCCCTGATGTCGGCGGTTCCGGTGCCCGAGCCACTCAGCAGCCCGACCGGCCAGCGGGAGCGCCGCCAGCGCATCAGGCTCGAAGGGGACGTGCCGAGCCCGCTGCTGCCCCCGCCTGCGTGCCGCTTCCACACCAGGTGCTGGAAGGCGCAGCAGATCTGCCGCACGACCGAGCCGCCGCTGGCCGAGCTGATCCCCGGCCACAAGGTGGCCTGCCACTTCCCGGAAAACACCCCGCCGGTCTCCGGCACCACGCCGGACGATCCCGCCCAGCCGGCCTGATCCGGTCTAGACCGCGGCAGGCCTGTCCTGCGGGGGGAGCGGGGGAGGGGTGCCGCCGAACTCGGGGCACAGCGCCTTGTGGTTGCACCAGTCGCACAGCCTGCTGGGCCTCGGCCGCCAGTCGCCCGCGGCGCGGGCCCGCTCGATGGCCTGCCACAGTGCGGTGATCTTGCGCTCGGTCGCCACCAGGTCGGACTCCTCGGGCGCGTATCGCAGGATCTCGCTCTCGGCCAGGTACATGAGCTGGAGCAGCCTCGGCACCCGGCCGCGCAGGCGCCAGATCACCAGGGCGTAGAACTTCATCTGGAACAGCGCGCTCGCCTCGTAAGCCTCGCGCGGCGCCCGCCCGGTCTTGTAGTCGACGATCCTGATCTCGCCGCTGGGCGCGACGTCCAGCCGGTCGATGTAGCCGCGCAGCCGCAGCCCGGAGGGCAGCGTGGTCTCCACGTAGCTCTCCCGCGCGGCAGGCTCCAGTCTGCGCGGGTCCTCGAGCGTGAAGTACGCGTCCAGGATCGCGGTGGCGGACTGCAGCCACTCGGCGCAGGCGGCCTCGTCACCGAACAGCGCGGCCAGCTCGGGCTCGGCGGCGGCCAGCCGCTCCCACTCCGGGACCAGCAGGGCCCGCGCGGCCTCCGGGGTCCGCTCGGCCGGGGGCAGGTCGAACAGCCGCTCCAGCGCGGCGTGCACCAGCGTGCCGCGCGCCGTGGCCTGGGTGGGCGGCTCGGGCAGCCGGTCGATCACCCGGAACCGGTACAGCAGCGGGCACGTCATGAAATCGGCCGCCCGCGATGGCGACAGCGCCGGCCCGGTGCGCTCGCTGGGTGCCGGTTCCGCCTCCGGCGGGCCGGGCAACACGTCGAGGACGGCCGCGGTTTCTTCCACCCTTGAACCGTAGGGCACGGCACCGACATTCGGGGGGATCTCCGGCCGCGGGTCGTCGCCCTGGCCCGACCCGGCACATAGCATCGGTATCGTGGCAAGCACGACGCCGCAGAAGCAGAAGCAGAAGCCGCGCCGCGACGCCGGTCCTGGGATCGTCATCGCGCGCCCGTTCGGCATCCCGGTTTACGTCTCGCCGTACTGGTTCCTGATCGCCGGCGTCTTCGTCTTCATCTACGCCAACGACCTGGCCGCTACCTGGCACGGAGACACCAGGTTCGTGGTCGCGGCCGCGTTCGTCATTCTCCTGTACCTGTCCGTCCTGGTCCACGAGCTGGCTCATTCGGTGGTGGCCCGCGGGTACGGGCTGCCGGTCCGGCGCATCCTGCTGTACCCGCTCGGCGGGCTGTCGGAGATCGAGCAGGAGCCGCAGACGCCCGGCCGGGAGTTCCTGGTGTCGGCGGCCGGGCCGGCCCTCTCGCTGGCGCTGGCCGCCGTCGGCTACGGCCTGATGCGGGTCTTCCCGACCGGGATCGTCGGCACGCTCGTCTCCCAGCTGCGGTGGGCCAACCTGGTCGTCGGGGTGTTCAACCTGCTGCCCGGGCTGCCCCTGGACGGCGGGCGGATGCTGCGCGCCGCGATCTGGAAGGTGACCGGGCGTCCCGGCACGTCCACCATCGCCGCGGCCTGGGCCGGCCGCGCGATCGCGGTCGCGGTGTTCGTCGTGCCGTTCGCCACCGGGAGGGTGACCGGGACCGGGGACCTGGTGACGGTGGTCTGGCTGGCCGTCATCGCCGCCTTCATGTGGACCGGCGCGGGCCAGGCCATCAAGGCGACCAGGTTCCGCGAGCGGCTGCCCGCGCTGCAGGCCCGCCGGCTGGCCCGCAAGGCGGTGTCGGTCGCGGCCGACACGCCGCTGGCCGAGGCGATCAGGCGCGCGGACGAGAACCAGGCCCGGGCGGTCGTGGTCGTCGATCACGAGGACAAGCCGATCGCCATCCTCAACGAGGGCGCCGTGATGGCCACGCCGCCGCAGCGGCGGCCCTGGATCGAGGCGGGGGCGCTGGCCCGGACGCTCGAGCCGAGCATGGTGCTGCCCGCCGACCTGTCCGGCATGGCGCTGCTGGACGCGATCCGCCGTGCCCCCGCCACCGAGTACCTGCTCGTCGAGCCGTCCGGCCAGGTCTACGGGGTACTGGCGGCCCGGGACGTCGACCACGCGTTCGCCGGGGTCTGAGCCTCGCCGCGAGCCCACTACCGCGAGCCCACTAATCTGGGCGCCATGACCAAACCGCGGCACGGGCCCCTGCTGGCCGGGGAGCCGGTCCAGCTGACCGATCCCAAGGGCCGCAGCCACATCATCACGCTGCGGGCCGGCGCGTCGTTCCACACCCACCGCGGCATGGTGAGCCACGACGACATCATCGGCGGCCCCGACGGGAACGTGGTCCGGTCCGGCGGCGGCACCCCCTACGTGGTCTTCCGCCCGCTGCTGGCCGGTTACACCCTGGCCATGAAACGCGGCGCGGCCGTGGTGTATCCCAAGGACGCCGCCCAGATCGTGGCCTTCGCCGACGTGTTCCCTGGCGCGCGGGTGCTGGAGGCCGGAGCGGGCTCCGGCGCGCTGTCCTGCTGGCTGCTGCGGGCCGTCGGCGAGCAGGGCACCCTGGTCTCGTTCGAGCGCCGGCCCGACTTCGCGGAGATCGCCCAGCGCAACGTCGAGCAGTTCTTCGGCGGCTTGCCGCCGGCCTGGCAGCTGGTGGTGGGCGAGTTCGGCCGGCCCGGGGACGAGGACGGGCTGGCCGACTTCGACCGGGTCGTCCTGGACATGCTGGCCCCGTGGGAGTGCCTGGACGCGGTCGCGGAGGTTCTCGCGCCCGGCGGCCTGGCCTGCTGTTACGTGGCCACGACGACCCAGCTTTCCCGCGTCGTGGAGGCCCTGCGCGCGCAGGGCGGCTTCGATGAGCCGGCCGCCTGGGAGAGCCTGGTGCGCGGGTGGCACGTGGAGGACCTGGCCGTCCGGCCGGAGCACCGCATGGTGGGCCACACCGGCTTCCTGGTCACCGCGCGCCGGCTGGCGCCCGGGGTGGTCCCGCCGCCCCGCAGGCGCCGTCCGCAGAGCCAGAATCAGGGCCGCGGCGATGCCCCCGAGCCCGCTTCCCCCCGGTTCCCGACGGGGAATCCGCGGGCCCGCCCCCGGCCGTGCGCCCTTCAGCTGACCGTGAACGGTGACGCTTAGCGATGCTGATGTGACGTATTGGTGGCCGGACTGGCGGGAAGATGGCGTTGAAACGCCCTCCCGAGGTTAGGGAATGCCGGTCTGTAGGTAATGTCTTAGGTACCGGCACAGGAGGAGGTGGGGGCGTGGCCACCAGAGACGAAAGCGGGCGTGCCTCGCGGCACGATGATGAGGTGAAGAGCCTTACTGCGCAGATCTCGTTCCTCGACGAGGAAATTGCTGTGCTGCGGCGCCGCCTAGCGGACTCGCCGAGACAGGTCAGGCTGCTTGAGGAGAGGCTGCGCGAAACCGAGGCCAGCCTGACTGGAGTCTCCAGCCAGAACGAGCGGCTGGCCGCCACGCTGCGCGAGGCACGTGACCAGATCGTCGCGCTGAAAGAAGAAGTGGACCGGCTGGCCCAGCCGCCCTCCGGGTTCGGCGTCTTCCTGAGCGCGTGTGACGACGACACCGCCGACGTCTTCACCGGCGGCCGCAAGATGCGCGTGAACGTGTCGCCGAACGTCGAGCTGGCCGGGCTCCGCCCGGGTCAGGAAGTGGTCCTGAACGAGGCGCTCAACGTGGTCATCGCCCAGGGCTATGAGACCGTCGGCGAAGTCGTCATGCTCAAGGAAGTGCTCGCCGACGGCGAGCGTGCGCTGGTCATCTCCCAGGCCGACGATGAGCGAGTGGTGCGCCTGGCCGAGCCGCTGCTGCACGAGACGCTGCGGGCCGGCGACTCGCTGCTGCTGGAGTCCCGGTCCGGATACGCGTACGAACGGATCCCGAAGGCCGAGGTCGAAGAGCTGATCCTGGAAGAAGTTCCGGACATCTCCTACCACGACATCGGCGGCCTGGGCCCGCAGATCGAGCAGATCAGGGACGCCATCGAGCTGCCCTACCTGCACGCCGACCTGTTCAAGGAGCACCAGCTCAAGCCCCCGAAGGGCGTCCTGCTCTACGGGCCGCCCGGCTGCGGCAAGACGCTGATCGCCAAGGCGGTCGCGAACTCGCTGGCCAAGCAGGTCGCGGCCAAGACGGCCGATGAGGGGACCAAGGAGGGCAAGAGCTTCTTCCTCAACATCAAGGGCCCCGAGCTGCTGAACAAGTACGTCGGCGAGACCGAGCGGCACATCAGGCTGGTCTTCCAGCGGGCCAGGGAGAAGGCCAGCGAGGGCATGCCGGTCATCGTGTTCTTCGACGAGATGGACTCGATCTTCCGCACCCGCGGCTCGGGCGTGTCCAGCGACGTGGAGAACACCATCGTCCCGCAGCTGCTGTCCGAGATCGACGGCGTGGAGGGCCTGGAGAACGTCATCGTCATCGGCGCCTCCAACCGCGAGGACATGATCGACCCGGCCATCCTGCGGCCCGGCCGGCTCGACGTCAAGATCAAGATCGAGCGGCCGGACGCCGAGGCGGCCAAGGACATCTTCTCCAAGTACGTGCTGAAGGAGCTGCCGCTGCACCCGGACGATCTGGCCGAGCACGACGAGTCGCGGCAGGCCACCGTGGAGGCCATGATCCTGCGCACCGTGGAGCGCATGTACACCGAGTCCGAGGAGAACAGGTTCCTCGAGGTGACCTACGCCAACGGCGACAAGGAGGTCCTGTACTTCAAGGACTTCAACTCCGGCGCGATGATCGAGAACATCGTGGCGCGGGCCAAGAAGATGGCCATCAAGGAGTTCCTGGACACCGGGCAGAAGGGCATGCGGGTGAGCCACCTGCTCGCCGCGTGCGTGGACGAGTTCAGCGAGAACGAGGACCTGCCGAACACCACCAACCCGGACGACTGGGCCCGCATCTCCGGCAAGAAGGGCGAGCGCATCGTCTACATCAGGACCCTGGTCTCCGGCAAGACCGGCACCGAGGCCGGACGCTCCATCGACACCGTCGCGAACACCGGGCAATACCTGTAGTGAGTGGTGTTGTCTCTTGGGGGGAAGCCCCCCAGAGCCCCCGGCCAGGGGGGACTGCTCGTCCGCCCTGTCACCCTCCTAGCCCGGTAGGCTGCTTGATATGAGCGTTCTTCGCGTGATGGGCACCGAGACGGAATACGGCATCTCCGTGCCCGGCCAGCCCGGTGCCAACGCGATGGTGACCTCTTCCCAGATCGTCAACGCCTACCAGGCGGCCACCGCCGCGCGGGCCCGCCGGGCCCGGTGGGACTTCGAGGAGGAGAACCCGCTCCGGGATGCCCGGGGATTCGACCTCACCCGCGAGGCGGCCGACTCCTCCCAGCTGACCGACGAGGACCTGGGCCTGGCCAACGTCATCCTCACCAACGGCGGCCGGCTGTACGTTGACCACGCGCACCCTGAGTACTCCGCGCCGGAATGCACCAACCCCCTGTCGGCGGTGATCTGGGACAAGGCCGGCGAGCGGGTCATGGCGGAGGCCGCGGCCAAGGCCGCGACCGTGCCGGGCAGCGCGCCCATCCAGCTGTACAAGAACAACACCGACAACAAGGGTGTCTCTTACGGCGCGCACGAGAACTACCTGATGCGGCGGTCCACCCCGTTCGCCGACATCGTCAAGTTCCTCGTCCCGTTCTTCGTGTCCCGCCAGGTCGTATGCGGGGCCGGGCGGGTCGGCATCGGCGCTGACGGCCGCGGCTCGGGTTTCCAGATCAGCCAGCGCGCCGACTTCTTCGAAGTCGAGGTGGGCCTGGAGACCACGCTGAAGCGGCCCATCATCAACACCAGGGACGAGCCGCACGCCGACCCGGAGAAGTACCGGCGGCTGCACGTGATCATCGGCGACGCCAACATGAGCGAGGTGTCCACCTACCTCAAGGTCGGCACCACCGCGCTGGTGCTCTCGATGATCGAGGATAAGTTCCTCGGCCGGGACCTGTCGGTCGACACCCCGGTGTCCGAGCTCCGCGCGATCTCGCACGATCCCACCTGCCGCCGGCTGGTCACGCTCAAGGACGGCCGGAAGATGACCGCCGTTCAGCTACAGGCTGAATATCTCGAGCTCGCCCGCAAGTACACCGAGGACCGGTACGGCGGCGACATCGACGACATCACCGCCGACGTCCTGAGCCGGTGGGAGTCGGTGCTGAACCGGCTGTCTGAGGACCCGATGCTGCTGTCCAGGGAGCTTGACTGGGTGGCCAAGCTCAAGCTGCTCGAAGGGTACCGGTCCCGGGACCAGCTCGACTGGGACCACCCCCGGCTGCAGTTGGTGGACCTGCAGTACTCCGACGTGCGCCCGGACCGCGGCCTGTACAACCGGCTGGCCGCCCGCGGCCACATGGTACGGCTGACCGACGACGAGACCGTGGACCGTGCGGTCGAGAACCCGCCGGAGGACACCAGGGCCTACTTCCGCGGCCGCTGCCTGCGGCAGTACTCCGAGTCGGTGGCCGCCGCCTCCTGGGACTCCGTCATCTTCGACATTCCCGGCCGGGAGTCACTGCAGCGCGTCCCCACCCTCGAGCCGCTGCGCGGCACCAGGGCGCATGTCGGCGACCTGCTGGATCGCTGCCGCACCGCGGGCGAGCTGGTCGCCGCCCTGACCGGCCAGGACTGACTCGCCAGGGGCTGGCCAGCCGAGCGCGGCAGTGGTACCCCGGAGTACGACTTCTCAGGAGATTTCCCCCGGCGGGGTTGCGCGGGACTCTCACGGGTGACGATAGCGTTGGGACAGACGGAGGTGTCGAGATGGCAACGAGTAAGGACACGGGCGGTCAGCGGCAGACCACTAGGCGCGCCGATGAGACCGAGCAGGCGGAAGCCGGGACCACCGAAGAGGTCAGGGAGCGGCAGGAGAAGCTCACCGACGACGTGGACGCGATCCTGGACGAGATCGACGAGGTCCTAGAGGAAAACGCGGAGGAGTTCGTCCGGTCGTACGTGCAGAAGGGCGGCCAGTAGCAGGCGCTGCGGTTCGCCGCAGGCGGACGCACCGGGGCCTTCCCCGGTGCCCTCCCGCTCTGGCGCGGCAGTAAGGTCTGTTGAGGGCAGTGCTGTCCTGACCATATCGGGAGGAGGTTGGCGTTGAGCTCGTACTTCGACGGCGTCCAGTCCGGCTCGTCCGCCTGGGCAGAAGAGGGGACGCGGGCCAGGCCGCACGCTGGGCCCGGATCCTTCATGGGCCCGCAGGGCTCGTCGTTCGCGGAGTTCCTCGCGTCCCACTCACCGGACCTGCTGCCCGGCCGGGTCCCGGTCATGAACTCCGCCGCCGACTCTGCGGCGCTGCGCGACCTGCCCCATGCCACCACGATCGTCGCCGTGAGCTGCCATCAGGGCGTGGTGCTGGCGGGTGACCGCCGGGCCACCGCCGGGAGCATGATCGCCAAGCGGGACGTCGAGAAGGTGTTCCGCAGCGACGAGTTCTCCGCCGTCGGCTACGCGGGCACCGGCAGCACGGGCATCGAGTTCGTCCGGCTGTTCCAGGTCGAGCTCGAGCACTACGAGAAGATGGAAGGCCGCCCGCTGTCGCTGGAGGGCAAGGCCAACCGGCTCGCCTGGATGATCCGGGGCAACCTGGCCGCGGCCATGCAGGGACTCGTCGTCGTCCCGCTGTTCGTCGGCTACGACGAGGACGCCGGCCAGGGCCGGATCTTCAGCTACGACGTGGCCGGCGGCCCGTACGAGGAGCACCGGTTCTTCTCCATCGGCTCTGGCTCGGTATTCGCCCGCGGCGCGCTGAAGAAGCTGTACGCCGACGACCTGCCGGTGGGCGACGCCGTGCTGGCCTGCGTCCAGGCGCTGTATGACGCCGCGGACGACGATTCGGCGACCGGCGGCCCTGACCTGACCCGCCGCATCTTCCCGGTCATCGCCACCGTGACCGACGAGGGCTTCCGCAAGCTGACCGAGGCCGAGTCCGAAGACTACTCCGAGCAGGTCGTGCAGGAGCGGATGAGGGAGCCTGACGGCCCGCGCGCCCCGCTGCGCCCGACCAGCTAGCGTGCCTCTTCGCCCCCGGCTCGTTCATCCCACCTGACAAGATCCTGACAAGATAAGGAAACGCTCGCGGTGTCCATGCCGTTCGGTTACGTCTCACCCGCGCAGGCCATGCGGGACAAGGCCGAGTACGCCCGTCAGGGGATCGCCCGCGGCCGCAGCTGCGTGACGCTGCAGTACGAGGGCGGCATCCTGCTGATGGCGCCCAACCCGTCGAGTGCGCTGCACAAGATCAGCGAGATCTACGACCGGATCGCGTTCGCCGCGGTGGGCCGGTACAACGAGTACGAGACCCTGCGCAAGGCCGGGATCACGTACGCGGACCTCACCGGGTACCAGTTTGACCGCAATGACGTGACGGCCCGGGGCATCGCCAACTACTACGCCCAGAACCTCGGCACCATCTTCACCGAGAACCTCAAGCCGTTCGAGGTGGAGATCGTCGTCGCCGAAGTCGGCGCGCAGCCCGAGAGCGATCAGATCTACCGGATCACCTTCGACGGGTCGGTGACCGACGAGCCTGGCTTCGTCGCCTTCGGCGGGCAGGCCGATCAGGTCTCCGCCGCGCTGAAGGAGCACTACTCTCCGGGCATGTCCCTGTCCGAGGCGTTCGCCGCGGCGCTGGCCGCGCTGTCCGCCAGCGGCAACGGGGAGCGAACGGACGTAGCCGCGACGCAGCTGGAAGTCGCGATCCTGGACCGGACCAGGGATCACCGTGCGTTCCGGCGCATCCGCGCGGCCCGGCTCGCCGAGCTCATCAGCGAGAGCCGCTCGGCGGGCGGGAATGGCTCCGCGGCCGCCGGGCCAGGCGGCAGCCCGCCGGCCCAGGAAACAGCCGCCGGGCCCTCGGCCCAGGAAACGCCGCCGTCAGGCTCCGGGCCGGCCACCGGCCCTAGCGCGGGTGGCACCGACCGCGGCAGCGGCCTGGCTGGCGGCGGGAACGGCACCCCGCCGAACCCCCTGTAAGACCCGGCACCCCCGCAGGCCGCCCCGCTCGCAGCGGCCCCTCCAGGCCCCGCTCACCAGCGGCCTGGACAGGCCCCGCTCACAGCGGGATGTTGGCGTGCGTTCCCCTGAGCTGGGGTGCCTCGGCGATGGCCCGGGCCAGTTCGCGGCGCGTCCGGCTGGGCTCGATGATCGCGTCGATGACGCCGAGCTCGACCGCGCGGTCCAGGCCGCCGGCGGCGCCCTCGTGCTCGGCGGCCAGTTCCGTCTCGACCTCGTGCAGGCGCTCCGGCGGCACCGAGGCGAGCGTGCGCCGGTGCAGGATGCGGATGGCCGCGACCGCGCCCATCACGGCCACCTCGGCGCCGGGCCAGGCGAAGACGCGGGTGGCGCCGAGCGCCCGGCAGTTCATCGCGATGTAGGCGCCGCCGTAGGCCTTGCGGGTGACCAGCGTCACCCGCGGCACCGAGGCCTCGCTGAAGGCGTGCAGCAGCTTAGCCCCCCGGCGGACCACGCCGTCCCACTCCTGGCCCACGCCGGGCAGGTAGCCGGGCACGTCCACCAGCACGACGAGCGGCACTCCGAACGCGTCGCACATCCGGACGAAGCGTGCCGCCTTCTCGGCTGACGCCGCGTCCAGGCAGCCGCCGAGCCGCATCGGGTTGCTGGCCACCACGCCGACCGTCCGGCCGGCCAGGCGGCCCAGGATCGTGACGATGTTCGGCGCCCAGCGAGGGTGCAGTTCCACGCCCGGCCCGTCGAGCAGCTTGCTGGTCAGCACGTGCACGTCGTAGGCGCGGCGGGCGGACTCGGGCAGCAGCCCGGACAGGTCGCGCTCCTCGGCGTCCTCGGCGATCTTGCCCTGGTCGCTGAGCAGCGCCGCGATCTGGCGGGCCCGGTCCAGCGCCTCGGCGTCGGTCTCGGCCACCACGTGCACCACCCCGGAGCGGCGGCTGTGCGGCTCCGGCCCGCCGAGCCGCTCGGCGTCCACGTCCTCGCCGGTCACCGAGCGCACCACGTCCGGGCCGGTGACGAACAGGCGGCCCTGGCCGGACAGGATCACGATGTCGGTCAGCGCCGGGCCGTAGGCGGCGCCGCCGGCCGCAGGCCCGAGCACCACGGAGATCTGCGGCACCCGCCCGGAGGCGGCGGTCATCGCCGCGAACACCGTCCCCACCGCGTGCAGGCTGGCCACTCCCTCGGCCAGCCGGGCACCGCCGGAATGCCACAGCCCCACGATCGGGACCCCGCGGGAGACCGCCTCGGTGTAGGCCCCGACGATCGCGGCGCAGCCGGCGGTGCCCATGGCCCCGCCCTGCAGCCGCGGGTCGCAGGCGAACGCCACCGCGCCCGCGCCGTGCACCAGCCCGACGCCCGCGACCACCCCGCTGTGCTCATGGCCGTCGGCGGGCAGCAGCTCCAGCGTGCCGGGGTCGAACAAGGCCGCCAGCCGCTCCCGCGGGTCGCGCGGGAGGACCGCTGGCCGGCTGTCAGCGGGCATGCTGGAATCTAGGGTCGTCGTCAACTGAGGTCTCCTGTGGGTGAGGGACGAGATCAGGCGCTGGTGAACACCAGGGATACGTTGTGCCCGCCGAACCCGAATGAGTTGTTCAGCACCGCCATCGGCCCAGAGCCGCGCTTGGTCAGCGGCCTCGGCTCGGTGGCCACGTCGATCGTTATGTCCTCGTCGATGTCCTCGAGATTGATGGTGGGCGGAGCGGTCCGATCGCGCAGCGCCATGATGGCGGCGATCGACTCGATGGCGCCTGCCCCGCCGAGCAGGTGCCCGGTCATCGACTTGGTGGCCGAGACGATCACGCCGTCCGCCGCCGGGCCGAGCGCCTTCATCAGCGCCTGCGCCTCGACCGGGTCGCCTTCGGGCGTCGAGGTCGCGTGCGCGTTCAGGTGCACCACCTGCGTCGGGTCGACGTGCGCGTCGGCCAGCGCCCGGCCGATCGCCGCCGTCACGCCCGCCCCGTCGGGTGCCGGGTGCGCGATGTGATATGCGTCGGAGGAGTAACCGGCGCCCGCCGCGACGGCGTACACCGTGGCGCCGCGCTGCTGTGCGTGCGACAGCGATTCCAGCACCAGCACGCCTGCGCCCTCGCCGAGCACGAAGCCGTCCCGGCCCTTGTCGAACGGCCGTGAGGCCCGTTCCGGCTCGTCGTTGCGGGTGGACATGGCCCGCATGACCGCGAAGGCGCCGATGTTCAGCGGCATGATGGCCGCCTCGGTCCCGCCGGCCAGCACCACGTCGGCCCGGCCGGACCGGATCATGTCGATGCCGTAGCCGATCGCCTCGGCCCCGGACGCGCAGGCGCTGACCACCGAGTGCGCCCCGGCGCGGGCGTTGACCTCCATGCTGATCAGGCCGGCCGACCCGTTGGGCATCAGCATCGGCACGGTGAAGGGCGAGATGCGCTGCCAGCCCTTCTCCTTGAGCGTGTCGTAGGCGGCCAGGATGGATCCGATGCCGCCGATCCCGGTGGTCACCGTCACGCCGAGCCGTTCCGGATCCACCTCTGGGGTGCCCGCGTCGGCCCACGCCTCGCGCGCGGCGACGAGCGCGAACTGCTCGCAGCGGTCCATCCGGCGGGCCGGCACCCGGCCTACGATCTCCACCGGGTCGACGGCCGCCAATGCGGCGAAACGCACCGGCAGGTCCGCAGCCCACGGCTCCTCGATCGGCCGGACGCCGCTGCGTCCGGCCAGCATGGCCGACCAGGTCGACGCGACGTCCCCGCCGAGCGGGGTGGTCGCGCCGAGCCCGGTGACGACGACGGCCTCGCGGTCTGCGCTCACGCCGTGCTCCCGGCGTCCTTGGCCACGAAGTTCACCACGTCCTGCACGGTCTTAAGGTCCTTCAGCTGGTCGTCGGGAATCTCGACGCCGAACTTGTCCTGGGCCGCGACCGCGATCTCGACCATGGACAGCGAGTCGATGTCGAGGTCGTCGACGAAGCTCTTGTTCGGCGTCACCTCGTCGGCGGGCACGCCGGCGATCTCCTCGACGATTTCGCCCAGCCCGGCGAGGATCTCCTGCTCGGTCATGGTCATTGCTCCTTTTTCCTGGAATGGTTGTACGGTCTGATTGCCCCGTCCGGCGCGGGTCGCGAACGCGTCCCGGCCTGGGGCGGGCGCGGCTAGGGGACCGTGATCACCTGCGCCGCGTAGCACATTCCCGCGCCGAAGCCGATCAGCAGCGCTGGCGAGCCCGGCTTCACGTCCCCGCGCTCGCTCATCCGCGACAGCGCCAGCGGGATCGATGCTGAGGACGTGTTGCCGGCGTGCACGATGTCGTCGGCCACCCGCTCCCGCGGTACGCCGAGCCTGCGCGCGATAGCCTCGATGATCCGCAGGTTCGCCTGATGCGGCACGAACGCCGCCAGGTCGCTCACCGCGACGCCCGCCCGCTCGCACGCCTGCGCCGCGATGGGGTGCATGGCCGTGGTGGCCCACCGGAAGACCGCCTGGCCCTCCTGGGACAGGAAGGAGTTGCGGTCCGCGATGACGATGTTCGGCGCCAGATCACCCGCGCTGCCCCAGACCACCGGGCCGATCCCGGGCGGCTCGCCGTCCGGCACGGGGCCGACCACCGCGGCCCCGGCCCCGTCGGCGAAGATGATGGAGGTGGCCCGGTCGTCGGGGTCGATCCACGCCGTCATCTTCTCCGAGCCGATGACCAGCACGTGCCGTGCCGAGCCGGCCCGGACGGCATCCGCGGCGTTCGCCAGCGCGTAGCAGAACCCGGCGCACGCGGCGTTGAGGTCGTAGGCGCCGGGGGCGGTGATGCCGAGCCGGTGCGCGACCACCGCGGACGCGTTCGGTATGGGCGCCTCGGTGCTGCAGGTGGCCACGATGACCAGGTCGATGTCGGCGGGGGACAGGCCGCTGCCGGCCAGTGCCTTGCCGCCGGCCGCGACCGCCATGTCGACCACGGTCTCGTCCGGCCCGGCGTAACGGCGGCTGATGATGCCGACCCGGCTGCGGATCCACTCGTCGCTGGTGTCGATCCGGGCCGCCAGGTCATCGTTGGTCACCACGTTGGCGGGCTGGTAGTCGCCCAGCGACATGATCCGCGCACCTGCGGCGGGCGGGAACGCCGTGAAAGAGCTCATGCGCCTTCCTTATTTCCCGGCCGGACCCGTCCCCCCGAGCCCCCCTGGGGTTGCACTCGGACCACGGGCTGGCCCTGGCTGACCGGATCCCCGTCTTCGACAAGCCATTCGATGATCTCGGCGGGCCACGGCGCGGCCAGCGCTCGCTCGCCGTCGCGCGCCACCACGGTCCCCAGCTCCTGCTGGCCCGCGGCGGCGTCCCCCGCCGGGCCGGCCCGGAAGGTACCCGAGGTCGGCGCCACGATCAGCCGCCACTCCGGCGTATGACCGTGCCCGTGTCCCTCGGGCTCGGACAGGTGCTCCGCGATCAGGTCACGCGCGGCCGCGAGATCGTCCGGGGTCTTGATGGCCAGCTGGGCGACCCCGGGCAGCGCCCGGCGGGCCAGGCCGGTCAGGGTCCCCGACGGCGGCAGCTCGATGAGCGCGGTCACGCCCAGGTCCGTCATCGTCGCCATGGCCAGGTCCCACCGCACCGGCGCGGCGACCTGGGCGACGATCCGCTCCAGCCACTCTTTGCCCGTGGTGACCGCGGTGCCGTCGGCGTCGGACAGCAGCGTGACGACCGGGTCCGCGACCGTGACCTCGGCCGCCGCGCGGCGCAGCGCCGCCACGGCCGGGGCCATGTGCCGGGTATGGAACGCCCCGGCCACCTGCAGCGGACGCACCCGGGCGCCGGCCGGCGGGTCAGCCGCGAAGGCGTCAAGCTCGGCGAGCGTCCCGGCGGCCACGATCTGTCCCGCCCCGTTCATGTTCGCCGGGGTCAGGCCGTGGCGGGCCAGAGCCGCGAGCACTTCGTCCTGGTCGCCGCCCAGGACGGCGGTCATCCCGGTCGGCTGCACCGCCGCGGCTTCGGCCATGGCGTCGCCGCGCACCCGGATCAGGCGCATCGCGTCGTCCTCGCTCAGCACCCCGGCCAGGACCCCGGCCGCCAGCTCCCCGACGCTGTGCCCGGCGATCACGTCGGCGTGCACGTCGCCGGGTCGTCCGCCCGCCAGCGCGCCCGCCGCCGCCAGCGCGGCCGCGACCAGCAGTGGCTGCGCGACCGCCGTGTCCCTGATCTCGTCCGCGGTGCCTGTAGTGCCGTACCTGATCAGGTCGCGGCCCGCCAGCTCGGAGGCCGCGCCGAGACGTTCGGCGACGCCGGGTACCTCCAGCCAGGGGGCCAGGAATCCCGGGGTCTGCGCCCCCTGTCCGGGTGAGGTGATGATAAGCATCCCACCAGAGTGCCCTGTAGAACTCCGCCAGATGAATACCGGATCGAACGAAGTTAACCGCTAAAACCCTGTAGATATCCTACAAATAGTGTTTACCTTCTCGTCACCGTCCAGTCACCACACGCGGTCAGCGGGGTTGGCCGCCAGGCGGCCCAGCGCGACCGCGACCCACAAAGTGAAACTGTCCCTCCCGGTCGAGGGGGTGTAGTCGGTGAGCTCGGCCACCCGGCGGAGCCGGTACCGGACGGTGTTCGGGTGCACGAACAGCAGCCGCGCCGTCGCCTCCAGCGACGAGCCCTGCTCCAGGTAGGTCGTCAGGGTGTCGAGCAGGGTGTTCCCGCCGCCCAGCAGCGGCTCGTAGACGTCGCTGATCAGCGCGGCCCGGGCGTCGGGATCGCCGGCCAGCGCGCGCTCGGGCAGCAGGTCGTCCGCGCCGGTCGGCCGGGGCGCGTCCGGCCAGGCGGGGGCGGCGCGCAGCGCGGCCAGCGCGGCGCGGGCCGAGACCGACGCGCTGCGCAGGTCGCGGACCAGCGGGCCGGCGATCACCGGTCCCGGCCCGAACCGTCCGGCGAACCGCTCGGCGGCCGCGATGGGATCATCGCTGCCGCCGACGACCAGGATGAGCCGGTTGCCGTGCACGCCGGCCAGCAGGTCCAGCCGGGCCCGCCTGGCCTGGGCGCGCAGCTCCTCGATCAGCGGCTCCACCGCCACGGGGGCCTTGCCGTCATAGTCCTCGTCGCCGATGGTGCCGACTACCACCGTGACCGGGGAAGACGACCAGTTCAGCGCCGCGGCCCAGGAGTGCAGCGAGTCCTCGGTGTCGCCGCGCACCAGGGAATCGACGACCAGGGCCTCCAGCCGGGCGTCCCACGCGCCGCGCGCCTCCGCGGTCCGCGCGTACACCAGCGCCGCGCTGAAGGCGATCTCCCGGGCGTAGGTCAGCACCGCCTCGCGCAGAGCGGCCTCGTTGCCCGGCGCGGCCAGCTCGTCGACCTGAGCCTCCACCGCGTCGATGATGACCCGCACCATCTCCACCGCGTGCTGCAGGCTGACCGCCCGGGCCAGTTCACGCGGTGCCGTGCCGAACACCTCGGTCACCGGGGGCCGGTTCCGTTCCGGATGCCTGATCCAGTCACCGAACGCGGCGATCCCGGCCTGCGCGACCAGCCCGAGCCAGGACCGGTTCTCCGCCGACAGGTTTCCGAACCACGGCAGCCGGTTCTCCATGGCGGCGATCGCGGCCGAGCCGAGCGTGCCCGTGGCCCGCTCGATCCGCCGCACGGTCTCCGCGTTCACCCGCGGGCCGCCCGCCCGGCCCTGCTGCTCTGCCGCCATCCCTGAGGCCGCCATCCCTAGGCCGCCATCCCCGAGGCCGCCATCCCTGGCGAGCAGCCATCCCTACGCCAACCCGGCCGGGCCGCCGCTACAAGAGGGCCTCGCTGACCGGGAGGTCCAGGCGGTAGCGGGCGATGGCCCGGGCCGGGAACCCGGCGTCCACCACGCCGGCCCGGGCCAGCTCCCACAGCACCGCGACGGTGATCGACTCCGCGTCGATGTGGAAGTACCGCCGCGCCGCCGGGCGGGTGTCGGAGAAGCCGAACCCGTCGGTGCCCAGCGAGGTGAACGTGCCCGGCACCCAGCGGGCGATCTGATCCGGCACCGCCTTGATCCAGTCCGACACCGCCACCACCGGCCCGGCCGCGCCGGACAGTGCCGACGTCACGTAGGGCACGCGCGGCGGATCAGCGGGGTGCAGCATGTTCCACGACTCGCAGGCCAGTGCCTCCCGGCGCAGCTCGGTCCACGAGGTGGCCGACCACACGTCGGCGGACACGCCCCAGTCCGTGGCCAGCAGCTCCTGGGCCCGCAGCGCCTCCCGGACGGTCACTCCCGAGGCCAGGATCTGCCCCCGGGGAGCCGCGTCGTCCTCGGTCGTGTCGCTCGACGGGGCGTACAGGTACAGCCCGCGCAAGATGCCCTGCTCCAGGGCCGCCTGGCCGCCGGGGAACGAGGCGGGCTCGGGCGGCTGCGGGTACGGCTCGTTGTACACGGTGAGGTAGTAGAAGATGTTCTCGCCGTCCGGGTGCTCAGGCGAGGCCTCATACATCCGGCGCAGCGCGTCTCGCACCACGTAGGCCAGCTCGTAGGCCCACGCGCAGTCGAACGAGACGCACGCTTCGCTGACCGAGGCCAGCAGCACCGAGTGCCCGTCGTTGTGCTGCAGCCCCTCGCCGGCCAGCGTGGTGCGCCCGGCGGTCGCCCCGAGCAGGAAGCCGCGCCCGAGCTGATCGCCGAACGCCCACATCTGATCCCCGGTCCGCTGCCAGCCGAACATCGAGTAGAACACGTACACCGGGATCATGTGCGTGCCGTGCGTGGCGTACGACGTCCCGGCCGCGATCACCGAGCCCATCGCGCCCGCCTCGCTGATGCCCTCGTGCAGGATCTGGCCCTTCTCGGACTCCTTGTAGGACAGCAGCAGGTTGCGGTCGACGGCGTCGTAGGTCTGCCCGTGCGGGGAGTAGATCTTCGCCGTCGGGAACAGCGAGTCCATGCCGAACGTCCGGGCCTCGTCCGGGATGATCGGCACGAACCGCTCCCCGATGGCGGGGTCCTTCATCAGCTCCTTGAGCACCCGGACGAACGCCATCGTGGTGGCCACCGCCTGCTTGCCCGATCCGCGCCGCAGCTCGTCGTAGATCGAGTCGGGCGGCAGGGTCAGCGTCTTGGACCGGATTACCCGCCGCGGCAGCACCCCGCCCAGGGCGGCCCGCCGCTCGCGCATGTACTGGATTTCATCGGAATCCTCGCCCGGGTGGTAGTACGGCGGCAGCTCCGCCTCCAGCTCCGAGTCCGGGATGGGCAGGAACAGCCGGTCCCGGAAGTCCTTCAGCTCGGCCACCGTGAGCTTCTTCATCTGGTGCGTGGCGTTCCGGGCCTCGAAGTCCGGGCCCAGCGTCCAGCCCTTGATCGTGTGGGCCAGGATGACGGTCGGCTGGCCGGTGTGCTCGTAGGCCGCCTTGAACGCCGCGTACACCTTGCGGTAGTCGTGCCCGCCGCGGGACAGGTTCCGCAGTTCCTCGTCGGACAGGTGCGCCACCAGCGCGCGCAGCCGCGGGTCCCCGCCGAAGAAGTTCTCCCTGATGTACGCGCCGGACTCCACGCTGTAGGTCTGGAACTGGCCGTCCGGCGTGGTGTTCATCTTGTTGACCAGGACGCCGTCGGTGTCGGCGGCCAGCAGCGGGTCCCAGTCGCGGCCCCAGATGACCTTGATGACGTTCCAGCCCGCGCCGCGGAAGACCGCTTCCAGCTCCTGGATGATCTTGCCGTTGCCGCGGACCGGTCCGTCCAGCCGCTGCAGGTTGCAGTTGATGACGAAGGTCAGGTTGTCCAGTTCCTCCCGGGCGGCCACGCCGATCGCGCCGATCGCCTCCGGCTCGTCCATCTCGCCGTCGCCGAGGAACGCCCATACGTGCGAGCGCGAGGTGTCGTGGATCTCCCGGGCCAGCAGGTACCGGTTGAACCGGGCCTGGTAGATGGAGTTCAGCGGGCCGAGGCCCATCGACACCGTGGGGAATTCCCAGAAGTCAGGCATCAGCCGGGGGTGCGGGTAAGAGGGCAGCCCGCCGCCCGGATGCGAGAGCTCCTGGCGGAACCCGTTGAGCTGGTCCTCGGTCAGGCGGCCCTCCAGGAAGGCCCGCGCGTAGATGCCCGGCGCCGCATGTCCCTGGATGAATACCTGGTCGCCGGACTCGCCGTGGTCCTTGCCGTGGAAGAAGTGGTTGAAGCCCACCTCATACAGCGAGGCCGCGGAGGCGTACGTCGCGATGTGCCCGCCCACGCCCAGGCCGGGCCGGTTGGCCCGCGACACCATGACGGCCGCGTTCCACCTGATGTACGCCCTGATCCGGCGCTCGACGTACTCATCGCCGGGGAACCACGGCTCGCGCTCGGGCGGGATCGTGTTGATGTAGTCGGTGCTGCGCAGGCCGGGCACGCCGACCTGCTGCTCGCGCGCCCGCTCCAGCAGGCGCAGCATGACATACCTGGCGCGCGTCCGGCCTCTGCTTCGGACTACGCTGTCGAATGATTCGACCCATTCGCGGGTCTCGTCCGGATCTGTATCGGGTAGCTGGCTGGGCAGCCCGTCGCTGATGATGGAGAATCGCTGGCGTTCGGAAGCCACGGGGTAGCCTCGCCTTCCGCAGTTGATCGGGCGGCTGTTCGGCCGCGGGTGCGGTGCCTCTGTACAGGCCTTCGTGATGTGTTGTCTAGGCCAATCGTCTTACGAACTGGCCCGAAGCGCATCTCTACTTGACGGTAGCCGCCCGGCGGGGGAGCCTGCGCAACGCATGGGCCGACGGCGGCAGGCCGCCGCCGGTTTCGCCGAGAGCGGAGCCTGGATGTTACGCTACGTGATGAAGTTTGTCCTAGGGTAACCGGCCGGCGGATCGGTCAGTCAATTTATGGTGGCTGTTTTCCCGGGCCGGGCGTTTGCCACTTGCGCGCCGGGCCGACCCAGTGTGAACTGTCCCAACAAGAAGGGTGACGCGTCGCGGCCGGAAGGCGCCGGCGCGAGGAGGGATTCGGGAGGACGTCAGTGAGCGCGACCGCGGGCCAGGCCCAGGATGAACGCGGGCAGGCCGAGCGGCTCGGCATCAAGCCGGGCCAGGTGGTGCAGGAAATCGGCTACGACGATGATTGCGACGAGCAGCTGCGCGAGGCGATCACCCACGTGGACGGCGTGGAACTGGTCGACGAAGACTACGACGACGTCGTCGACGTGGTCATGCTGTGGTGGCGCGACGGGGACGGTGACCTGGTTGACGCGCTGGTCGACGCGCTGACCCCGCTGGCCGACGGCGGGAACATCTGGCTGCTCACGCCCAAGGCGGGCCGGCCAGGCCACGTCGAGCCCAGCGACATCGGCGAGGCCGCGCCGACCGCCGGGCTGTCCCAGACCTCGAGCGTGAGCGCGGGCCGCGACTGGTCAGGCACCCGGCTCGCCGCGCCGAAGGCGCGCCGGTAACTGGGGCGCGTCACCTGACCGTCCGTTCGGCTAAATTTTGCCGAACGGGCCGTGGTTCGTGCTCCGGCCAGCCAGCCAGCTGGACATGGGCCCTCATAACCCACGCTCTGGGGCGGCGAGAGGATCAGCCATGGCGGTGGAGGTCGGCGATCAGGCGCCTGACTTCGAGCTGACCGACCAGCACGGAACGCCCGTGCGGCTGTCCAGCTTCCGCGGTGCTTGCCACGTCGTGCTGGTTTTCTACCCGCTGGCCTTCAGCGGCGTGTGCAGCGGCGAGCTGTCCGCCCTCCGCGACGAGTTTCCCGAGCTGGCCCGGGATGACGTCGAGCTGCTCACGGTGTCGGTGGACTCCACGTTCACTCACCGGGCCTGGTCCGACGCCGAGCACTTCAATTTCGAGCTGCTGTCGGACTTCTGGCCGCACGGCGAGGTGGCCAGGCGGTACGGTGTCTTCGAGCCAGAGCGCGGCGTCGCGACCAGGGGCACCTTCATCATCGATAAGGACGGCATCGTGCGGTGGAAGGTGGTCAACCCCATCCCGCAGGCGCGCGACCTGGCGGCGTACTCCACGGCGCTCGCCGCGCTCGGCTAGCGCTTGCCTACGGGGGAGGGTTTCGGCCAGTGCCGTGTTACCGGTGCGGCGTGCGGCAGACGGACCCCGAGCGGGGTCAGAGTCCCTGGCGGCGCGGGGTGATGCGCGACCAGCTCGTGCTCATCTGCCCGGCCTGCCAGGAGGCACCGGACTGGACCGCCGAGCTCGAGCGCTGCGCCAGGTGCCGCAGCGCTCACCTGATCCGGCGGCTGGGCCAGGTCGAGTGCCTGGACTGCGGCCTGGTGCGCGAACCCGAGGTCACCCTGGTCCCGGCCGGCCCCCGGGATATCGCGGGCCGCGGCCCCGCCACTGCCACTGCCGCCCTGACTCCGCCGCCGCTGACACCGCCCTGGCCGACGAGGTCGGCCGCGCCCTGGACCGCCTCCTCGGCCGGGCCTGACCCCTGCGGCGTTTAGGACCGCTTCCCACTGGTAGCGCAGAAGTACCAGATCAAGCGAACCACGACGTGGAGGACGTCATGAACGCAAGGGTGCGTGATGTGATGACCCCGGGTCCGATCGGGGTGGACTACTACCAGTCGATCGGCGAGGCCGCGCGAACCATGCGGGACTGGGGAGTTGGTGCCGTCCTGGTCATCAACGACCAGGCCCTGCACGGCCTGGTGACCGATCGTGACCTCGTGGTCAGGGCCGTCGCGGAATCAAGGGGGGCGGACGAGCCGGTGGGCCCGCTGGCCACCAGTAACCTCATCGGGGTCTACGCCGACGACGACACGGCCGTGGCGGCCCAGCTGATGCGCGAGCACGAGGTGCGCAGGCTGCCGGTCATCGAGGACGGGCAGGTGGCCGGCGTGGTGTCGCTGGGTGACCTGGCCATGCACGACGACCCGGCGGCCGAGCTGGGCTGGGTCAGCGAACACCAGCAAGGGAAGCGCACCTCGCCTCGGCCTGTTTCATGATCACGGCCAGGAATGGCCGAATCCGGTCCAAAACTGGCCATGATCATGCTTGGCGCCCGTTATGCCTCAATGTGAAGTTAAGGCATAACGGACATACCGGTGTCGCATCGGGCGCCTGCTTCCGCGCAGCCTGCGAGGCGGCATCTTCCTCCTCGACGGACGGCGGGTTGCCGCCACCTTTGGTACCGGCGCGTCCCGGGTCGGGGCGACGCTGCGTCCGCCCCCGACGTGCTGGCCGCCCTGGACGAGTCCGCGCATCGGGTCCCGCTTCGGGTGTTCGGGTCGGCCCGGCTAAACGTCCGGCCGTTTGCCTGCGGCCGTGCCGGGTAGCGGCAGAAAACCATCTCAGGAGGTGGACCATGGCAAGGAAGATGCGGGACATCATGTCCCCCGCGCCGGTCAGCCTGGCCGCGACCGATACGGCGGCGGCCGCCGCGCGGGCCATGAAGGAACACGGCACCGGCACCGTGCTGGTGAGCACCGATGGCCAGCTCACCGGCCTGCTTACCGACCGGGATATCACCATCAGGGTCCTGGCCGAGAACCGCGACCCACGGTTCACCCGCATCGGCGACATCTGCAGCACCAGCCTGACCGTGCTCGGCCCGGACGACGACATCCGCCAGGCCACCCGGCTGGTCCGCGAGCGCGCGGTGCGTCGCATTCCGGTCGTCGTGGACGGGACCCCGGTCGGCGTCGTGTCCAGCGCAGACCTCACGCTGGAGCAGGACGAGCGCGCGGCGCTCTCCGACGTTTCGGCCGTCTCGCCCGACGCCTGACGAGCCGAGCTGCGCATGTCAGAAAGATCAGAGCTGATCGTCAAGGCACTGCTCGACCGGTGCGGGCGCACCTACGCCGAGGAGGCAGGCATCCGGCTCGCTGATCGGCCCGGGCCGCTGTACCAGCTGCTCGTGCTGGCCACGCTGCTGTCCGCACGGATCTCGGCCGATATTGCCGTCGCGGCCGCGCGTGAGCTGTTCGCCGCCGGATACCGCAGCCCGAAGGCCATGAGCGAGGCCAGCTGGCAAGACCGGGTGGATGCTCTCGGCCGCGGCCATTACCGGCGCTACGACGAGCGGACCGCCACCATGCTCGGCGACGGCGCGGACCTGGTATCCAGCCGGTGGCACGGCGACCTGCGCCGGCTTCGCGACGAAGGCGGCGGGGACACCGGCCGGATCGCGTCGCTGCTGACCGAATTCCCCGGCCTGGGACCCATCGGGGCCAGCATCTTCCTGCGCGAGATCCAGGACGCCTGGCCTGCCGTGGCTCCCTACGTGGACGGGAGGGTGACCAGCGGTGCGGGCCGGGTGGGGCTGCCGGTCAGCGCAGCCGAGCTGGCCCGGATTCTGTCCCGCGGCGGTCAGCCTGCTCGGGTCGCCGCCGCCCTGGTCCGGGTGTCGACGAGCCAGCGGGCCGCCAGCGAAGTCACCGCCGCGGTGCCCGACTGAGGCCGGAGTGCCCGGCTAAAGAGGACCGGTGAACAGGACCGGGCTGGCTTGGCGGGCCTTAACAGTTCCTGACGGAATTGTGCGCGACTGAGTCGTGCGCGTAATCAAGCCGGTAAGCTGCCCATGTCGCCGGTTGCGGCCGGAAGGCGGGGGTAGGTGATCATTCCGCACCCGCGTTCGTCATGGTGCTAGGAGTCTTGGGTGATTTTTCCTGCAGGCCAGCAGCGTATTATCGATCACATAGACGGCACGCTGCAGGCCAGCGAGCCTCATCTCGCTTCGATGTTTGCCATCTTCGCCCGGCTGCACGTCGGCGAGCCTGTCTGGGTAGAACCGGCGGCCCGGCCCCGGCCGCGCCGCCGCGTCCGCTGGCTGCGGGCGGGCACCACCATCTACGCGTTCGTGCTGGTTCCCGTCATGTTCGCGATGATCACCATCGGGGCGCTGCTCAGCAGCCGAACACACAGCGTGACCACCTGCGACGCCGGTTACTCCGCGGGCGGCGGATCGCCGTGGGCCGGCCGACCGTGGTGCCAGCTGACCATCCAGAAGACGACGGCGTCCGGGGCCCGCCTGGTGTCCTGCGCGGCCCGGATCCCCGCCGTCCGCTTCGTCGCCCGGGTCGGCGGCGAGGCGCTGGCCCCGCCTGCGCGGGCGGCGACCGCGGCGACCGCCGCCTGTTAGCGGGCCCAGGGAGAGGCAAAGTGCCTATCGAGCACCTCGGGTACGAGGCGGCCGAACTGCTCAGCCTGACCAACGGCGGGGAGGCCAGATCGCTGAACCGACTGGCCGAGCTGGCCGCCTGGCAGGTGTCGGCCTGCGCCGGGGCGCACGCGGCGGTCTGGCGCGACGGCGAGGTGGTCGCCGCGGCGGCGACTCATCCGGACCTGGCTGAGCTTGCCGATCTGCAGCTGAGCACCGGGCGCGGCCCGCTGGTCGCGGCGGCGGAGGCGGGTGTCCCGGTCAGCTGCCCCGACCTGCTGACCGACGTCCGCTGGCCCGAGTATGCGGAGGCGGCGCTGCGCCGCGGCGTCCGTTGCTCGGTCCATCTGGTGCGGGAAGTCCCGCACGGCGCCCTCGTCTTGTCGCTGTTCGGCGTGCGGCCCGGCGTGCTGGACGCGCAGTCCAATCCGATGGCAGACACCCTGGCCGCTTTCGGCCGGGCCATGCTGGCCAACGCGACGGCCTACGGCCAAGCCCAGCGCACCGCCACCCAGCTGAAAGACGCCGTGGTGGCGCGATCCGTGGTCGACCAGGCCAAGGGCATCTTGATGCACGCGCTCGGCTGCGACGCCGACGAGGCGCTGGCGCGGCTGCGCCGGGAATCGCAGCGCCGCCACGTCAAGGTGACCGAGGTCGCCACCGAGGTCGTGGCCGGGGCGCGGGATTCGGCCCGGGGCGCCAGGGGCGGATCTGGGACCGCGGGCTCCCGCTCGCGCTGAGCCGCCCTGAGCCGCGGCGAGGCCGCCCAGCTGCTGCCGCTGGCCAAGGATAACTGAGGCGGACACCGGCCAGCTAGCTCTGGGCGGTAGCCTCCGGCGGAGCCTTCACCCTCGCCACCAGGATGGTCAGATCGTCCCGCAGTTCGTCCTGGGAGAAGCTGGAAACCAGGCTCTGTACCATGCGGACCGTCTCGGCGGCTGGCCTGCCCGCCAGCCCGGCCAGCTCGTCGGCGAGGCTGTCATCGAAGTAGCGCATGTCCGGGCTGCGCGCGTCGGTCAGCCCATCGGAGTAGAAAAAGAGCAGGTCGTTCTCGTCGAGGTCGAGTTCCTGGATCTGCGGGTCGGCGTCGGGGAACAAGCCCAGCGGCAGGCCCCCGTCGTGCAGCACGTCGACCCGGCCGTCCGGCCGCACCAGCGCGGGACCAGGATGCCCAGCGCTGGCCAGCGTCACGTGCAACCGGCCGCCCACCCAGCGCAGGTACGCGAGCTTGACCGTCACGAACCGGTCTTCGTAGTCGCCGGCCAGCATGACCTCATTCACCTTGGCCAGCACGTCTGCGGGATCGGCGTTCCAGTGGGCGAGCGCCCGGATCGCGTGCCGGGCGGCCGCGGTCATCGCGGCCGCTTCCTGCCCCTTGCCGCAGACGTCCCCCACCACGATGGCCCAGCCGCCGGTGACCCGGAACACGTCGTAGAAGTCACCACTGACCTCCATGCCCCCGGTGGCCGGCTGGTAGGCCGCCGACAGGTCTAGCCCCGGCACCTCCGGCAGGCTCGCAGGCAGCAGGCTGCCCTGCAGCGTCTCGGCCACGGCTGAGCGGTGCCGGAACATGCGGTCCACCCGGATGGCCACCCCGAGGTGCTGCCCGAGCTCCTCGGCCAAGGCCAGGTCGGCGATCTCGAAGCGGCCCTCGCCGGGCGTGCGCGCCAGGGTCAGCGCGCCGTAGCAGGTCATACCGTCCGTGATCGGCACACTGAGCACGGAGCTCGCGCCGACCAGCATGAGCAGCGGCGTGTCGTCCCCGTCAACGCCCAGGACGCCGGTGTCGTCGGCGTGAGCCAGGAGAACGGACCTGGCTGCGGCGTGCACCTGGGCTGGCGCCGAGTCAGCCCGCGGATCGACCGCGCGCACCTTCCTGGCCAGTTCCTGCGACGGGGCGTCAGCGGGGCCGATCACGAACTGGCGGCGCAGCACGTCCGCCCTTTCCATGTCGACGATCACCCAGCTGGCCATGCCGCCCGCCAGCAGCCGGGCGCAGCGCTGCAGCGTGACCGCTTCGCTGAACGTGCTGTTGTCGAGCAGCACCCTGGTGACGGCGGTGATCATGTCCATCCGGCGCGTCATCGCCCCGACCAGCGCGCCAGTGTCATCGGCTGGCCTCGGCGCCGCTCGCTTGGTCCGCGCCGGGACTGACGGGGCGGCCTCCGGGCTGGCCGCGGCCACCACCACCAGCCGGGTGCCGTCCTGCAGGGTGAGGACATCCGCGGCCAGGGTGATGTCTTCCGGGCCATCTGGGCCGAGCAGGCGGCAGTCCACGAGCCTGGCCTGGCCGGTCCGTATCGCCGCGGCCAGCTGGCTCTTGACCGCCGCACGCGATGGCGGGTCGATGAACGCCGTCAGCGACTTGCCCGTCGCGTACCCGGGCGGAGCGCCGATCAGCTCCCCGGCCTTGGTGTTCGCGCGCCGGACCGTGGCGTCCTGCTCGAGCACGAACAAGGGCACGGGCGCGTGCGCGAACACCGCCCGCAGCAGGGCCCGCTCGGCGCTGAGCGAATCCGCCGGGCCCGCCGACGCAGGTTCTCCCGCGACGGCCTCGGCCAGCTTGGTCAGCGCCTCGACGGACGCATCCAGCTCGGCGAAGGATGCCTCCAGCAGGGCCCGCGGATCAGCGCCGGGCATCGCCGCAGCCTGGCGCAGCGCGTCGCGCCGTTCCACCAGGCCGGCGAGGTTGTTGGCGGCCGAGCTATCCGCCCACGTTTCTTGCGGCATGTCTCCTGACCGTTATCCCTGGTGACCCCCCAAGCCGACTCAATAGTACTGGCGGACAATCCGAACTAAGGCACAATGAATCCGCCGGGACGGTCGTCCCGGCGGATTCATTGGCGCTGCCTGCGCCCGCGGCTGCTGCCCGGGTCGGCGGACCTGCCTGCGGGCGCTGCGGTTACCAGTGCCAGCGCACCTGCCTGCGGCGGCTGCGGTACCGTCCGTAACCGTGGGTGCTGAACGCGCTGACCAGCAGCGCCGCCGCGACCAGCGCGACGATGAAGGTGATCACGGTATGGCCGACACCGATGATGGCGGTGGTGATGATCCCGCCCAGCAGAGCGGCCACGATGCCGATGAGGACCGTCAGGAGCAGCCCCATGTGCTGACGGCCGGGCACCAGCAGCCGGGCCAGGCCGCCGATCACCAATCCGATGAGGAGCCAGGCGACGATGAGCGAAACTGTGATGGTCATGTCCTCTCCTTAGCCATGCTCACGGGGTGGCAGTGGTGCTCTGCGGGTACGGGCCGCGGACGGCTCAGTCCTCGTAGACGTCCTCTATCACTTCGGTCTCGCCGGGCCGCATGTTCCCGGGATCGGTGGATACATTCCGGGCCGCGTCCACATGGGCGGATGCTTCGGGGCTGCCGACGGCGCCCGGCGCGGGCAGGGCGGCTGGTACCCGGGTGGCCGGATTGACGCCGGTCGGGTAGAGGACCTCATCTCCGGCCCGGTTCGCCGGCCGCCGCACGCTCGCCTGGCGCACGAACAGACGGCGGCCGACCCAGGCATATCCTCGTCGCGGGATGCCAAGCCCGATGACGCCAACGAGCATGATCACCCAGCCGGCGATGGTCCAGTTGAATACCGAGGTATTGGCGTTCAGGGCGAAGGCAAGAATCGCCCCGAGGCAGATCAGCGCGAGTCCCGTACCGGTTTTCATGACAGTCCTTCCGATGTCGTGTCCCGCTTCGCGCCGTTGGCCAGACCGGGCATATCGAACTCGTCGGATCCGTCCAGCAGCTTGCTCTTCAGGTGGGTCAGAGCCCGGGTCAGGAGCCTGGAGACGTGCATCTGGGAGATGCCGAGCTGGTCGCCGATCTCCGTCTGGGTGAGGTTGCCGTAAAAACGCATGACCAGGATGCGCTGCTCGCGCTCGGGCAGCTCGTCCCAGTGGGTGTTGACGGACTCCATATCGATCGTGTGCATGACCCCCGGGTCGTCGTCGCCGAGCAGGTCCGCGAGCAGGGCGGGGTCCTCCCGGTCGGACAGCGGGGCGTCCAGCGAGTAGCTGCTGAACATCAGGTCCGCCTGGCGAGCCTCCTGCATGTCGTCTGCAGTCACCCCGAGCCGTTCGGCGAGCTCGTCTTCGGTCGGCACCCGGCCGAGCTGCTGGGTCAGTTCCTCGTTGGCCTTGCGCAGCTCCAGCAGCAGCTCTTGAGCCGACCGGCGGACGTGAATCTGCCACCGCTTATCCCGGAAGTGGCGCTTGATCTCGCCACTCACGCACGGCTGGGCGTACGCCGACAGGCTGGTGCCGAACTCGGGGTCATAGTTGTTGATCGCCTTGAGCAGGCCCACGTAGCCCACCTGCATCAGGTCCTCGGTGGGTTCGGGACTGCCGCGGTACTGCCGGACGCACGAGCGCACCAGCTTCCCGTAGCGGTCGACCAGGACCTCGCAGGCGGCGGCGCGCAGCTCGCTGTCCCGCGGCAGCTTGCGCACCCTGGCCAGCAGGTCGCTATCGGGCAGCTCTCTCAGCTCAGCGCGCGAGGCAGGCTGCATGCTGGCCTCAGCAAGGTCAGCGGCCGCGCGGGCGGTCTCCAGGACCGGCTGCTGGAGGGTTCCCTTCATCACGATGTCTCCTTGAGACCCTGGAAATTACGGACGAGTTGGGTGTGCCCGGCCCGAGGCGGATAAACGTCGACGGGTGTGATCATGGTCACATCCGGTTCGTGTTTCTACGCGCCGAGGTGTAGGCCGCGGGCCGCGAGGGAAGCTGAGCCGCCACTGCAGTGTCACTTCGCGTGCACCGCCAGCTCAGACTTCGTGAGGACACGAGATGACCGCGATAGAGAGTGCCGCCAACTGGCGGTCGGTAGGCGCATGCCTGTCGGCCGACCCCGACCTCTTCTTCCCGATCTCGACGAAGGGGCCGGGTGACAAGCAGATCACCCGGGCCAAGGTGATCTGCGCTGGATGCCAGGTGAAGCGGGAGTGCCTGGAGTTCGCGATGACCCACGATCTTACGTACGGCATCTGGGGAGGCAGCACCCCGGAGGACCGCCAACGGGAACGCCGGCGCAAGCGGCGCGCCGCCGCCGCGGCGGCCGCCCGACGGGCCGTCACGGTCTGAAGACCAGGGCCGGGCCCGCCGCCGCTGACCGAGCCGCTGACTGAACCCGCCGGTCAGCGGTGCGTGAGCCAGCGCTCCATGCAGGCCAGCAGCTCATCAGTATCGACGGGCTTGGTCACGTAGTCGCTGGCCCCGGCCGCGATGCTCTTCTCCCTGTCGCCGGGCATGGCGCGGGCGGTTACCGCGATGATGGGCAACGTCGCGAACGCGGGCATCTGCCGGATCTCGTGCATCGTCGCATAGCCGTCCAGTTCCGGCATCATGACGTCCATCAGGATGAGGTCCGGGTCCTCGCCGCTGAGCAGGGTCTCGATGCCCTTCCGCCCGTCGGGGGCCTGGGCCACGGTCATGCCCTGGAGTTCGAGGGCGCTGGTTATCGCGAAGACGTTGCGCGCGTCGTCATCGATGACCAGGGCGCGCCGGCCGCGTAGCGCCTCGTGCCCGGAAGCCTCCGGCGGGACGCGGAACCGCGCATCGTCCGCCGTCTCGCTGATCAGCGCGGGCAGGTGCTCGGGCTGCTCAGCGGACAGGTGCAGCGTGATGCGCTCGCGCAGCTCATCGAGCGATGGCAGGAGCTCCAGGTACTGGGAGCCGAAGCGCAGCCGGGCCAGCCGCGCCTGAGCGCTGCCGAGCTCGTCCCTGGTATGCGCGAGCACCGGGACGTTCCGGTGGCCCTGCTCCTCCCGCAGGCGCTCGAGGAAGGCGAAGGCCGAAGCGTCCCCGAGGCCGAGATCCAGGACGACGCACTGGTGCGGCGCGGCGGTGAGAGCCTCGATGCCCTGCTCCGGGGTCACGGCCGTCCGCACCTGGACCGGCCCGTCGATGCCGGTGAGGTCGGACACGGCGCTGTGGGTGAGCAGGGTCAGCAGGCCGCCCCGTGTGCCCTCCACGACCAGCACGCGCCTGCCGCCGGACAGCTCCCCGGCCGGCATGGTCGGCTGGGGTGTCAGGATCTGCAGCGCCTCGGCCGACCCGTGGCCGTCGGGCGCGAAGCTCACGCTGTCGCCCGGCCGGCCGCCGGTGCCGGCCACCGCGCCCGGGAGCTCGCACGGCAGGTAGAGCGTGAAGGTACTACCCTGGCCAAGCTCGCTCTCCGCGGTGATCTCGCCGCCGAGCAGCGCGCCCACCTCGCGCACGATCGACAAGCCGAGCCCGGTGCCGCCGTACCGGCGGGACAGGGTCCCGTCGCCCTGCTGGAAGGCCCCGAAGATCGTAGTGAGGTTCTCCCGCGCGATGCCGATGCCGGTATCGGTCACCGAGAACGCCATGATGCCGCCGCCCTCGGGGGTACGCCGGCCCGACAGGCCGACGCGGAGCCGGACGTGGCCGCGCTCGGTGAACTTCACCGCGTTCGACAGGAGGTTCCCGAGCACCTGACGGAGCCGCTGGCGGTCGGTGGACAGCTCCAGCGGCGCGCCGGGATCGGTCTCGACGGCGAAATCCAGCCCCTTTTCCGCGGTGAGCGGCTGGAAGGTGGCCTGGATGTCCTCCAGCAGTGTGCTGAGCGGGAACTGCTCCGCGTGGATGTCCATCCGCCCCGCCTCGACCTTGGACAGGTCGAGGATGTCGTTGATCAGCTGCAGCAGATCGGAGCCGGCCGAGTAGATGACGTTGGCGTACTCGACCTGCTTGGCGGTGAGGTTGCGGCCAGGGTTCTGAGCCAGCAGCCGGGCCAGGATGAGCAGGCTGTTCAGCGGGGTGCGCAGCTCGTGCGACATGTTGGCCAGGAACTGCGACTTGTACTTCGACGCCAGCGCCAGCTGCCGCGCGCGTTCCTCGATCTCCTGCCTGGCCTGCTCGATCTCGGTGTTCTTGGTCTCGATGTCGCGGTTCTGCGCGGCCAGCAGAGCGGCCTTGTCTTCCAGGTCGGCGTTGGACCGCTGCAGCTCCACCTGCTGGTCCTGCAGCTCCTCCGACCGCGCCTGCAGTTCCGAGGTGAGCCGCTGCGACTCTTCCAGCAGGGCGTCGGTGCGCGCGTTGGCGATGATCGTGTTGACGTTGACCCCGAGCGTCTCGGTCAGCTGCCCGAGGAAGTCGGTCTGCACCTGGCTGAACGGGGTGAACGAGGCCAGCTCCATCACCCCGAGCACCTGGTCCTCGAACAAGATGGGCACGATGGCCAGGTTCGCCGGGGCCGCCTCGCCGAGCCCCGAGGAGATCTTGATGTATCCCTCGGGAACGCCCGCCACCACGACCGCCCGCTTGCTCCGCGCCACCTGGCCGATCAGGGACTGGCCGATCCGGTACTGGATCGGGGCCGTCTTTTCCGCGCGCAGGCCGTAGCCGGCGATGAGCCGGAGCCGGGTCTCGCCGCGCATCTGCGGCTCGGCCAGGAAGAACGTGCCGTGCTGCGCGCCGACCAGCGGGGCGAGCTCGTCAATGATCAGCTCGGCCACGACGGCGAGGTCCCGGTGTCCCTGCATCATCCCCGCGATGCGGGCCAGGTTGGTCTTCAGCCAGTCCTGCTGCTGATTGGCCAGGATGGTCTCCCGCAGCGACTGGACCATCGCGTTGATGTTGTCCTTGAGCTCGGCGACCTCGCCCTGGGCCTCCACGGAGATCGACCTGGTCAGGTCACCGGCGGCGACCGCGCTGGTCACCTCCGCGATCGCGCGGACCTGCCTGGTCAGGTTCCCGGCCAGCTCGTTCACGTTCTCCGTCAGCCGCTTCCAGGTGCCCGACACGCCCTCGACCTCGGCCTGGCCGCCCAGCCTGCCCTCGCTGCCGACCTCGCGGGCCACCCGGGTGACCTCGGCCGCGAACGAGGAGAGCTGGTCGACCATGGTGTTGATGGTGGTCTTCAGCTCCAGGATCTCGCCCCGGGCGTCCACGTCGATCTTCTTCGACAGGTCGCCCTGCGCGACTGCCGTGGTCACCTCGGCGATGTTACGGACCTGACTGGTCAGGTTGTTCGCCATCGAGTTGACGTTGTCGGTCAGGTCCTTCCAGGTGCCCGAGACGCCCTTGACGTCGGCCTGGCCGCCCAGCCGGCCTTCCGTGCCGACCTCGCGGGCCACCCTGGTCACCTCGTCGGCGAACGCGGACAACGTGCCGACCATCCGGTTGATCGTCTGGGCCAGCGCGGCGACCTCGCCCTTGGCCTCGACGGTGATCTGCTGGCTCAGGTCGCCGCGCTCGACCGCCGTGGCCACCTGGGCGATGGAGCGCACCTGCGCGGTCAGGTTGGACGCCATGACGTTGACGTTGTCGGTCAGGTCCTTCCAGGTGCCCGACACGCCGCGGACGACGGCCTGGCCGCCCAGGTTGCCCTGGGTGCCGACCTCGCGGGCCACCCTGGTCACCTCGTCGGCGAACGCGGAGAGCTGGTCGACCATCGTGTTGATGGTCTCCTTCAGCTCCAGGATCTCGCCCCGGGCGTCGACCCGGATCTTCTGGCTCAGGTCACCCTTGGCCACCGCCGTGGTGACCTCGGCGATGGAGCGCACCTGGTCGGTCAGGTTGGCGGCCATCGAGTTGACGTTGTCGGTCAGGTCCTTCCAGGTGCCCGAGACGCCCTTGACGTCGGCCTGGCCGCCCAGCCGGCCTTCCGTGCCGACCTCGCGGGCCACCCTGGTCACCTCGTCGGCGAAGGAGGAGAGCTGGTCGACCATGGTGTTGAGGGTGGACTTCAGCTCGAGGATCTCGCCGCGCGCGTCCACGTCGATCTTCTGGCTCAGGTCGCCCTTGGCCACAGCGGTCGCCACCTGGGCGATGTTGCGCACCTGGCCGGTGAGGTTGCCCGCCATCGCGTTGACCGAGTCGGTCAGGTCCTTCCACGTGCCGGACACTCCGGGCACGTACGCCTGGCCGCCGAGCTTGCCCTCGGTGCCCACTTCGCGGGCCACCCGGGTCACCTCGGAGGTGAACAGGTCAAGCTGGTCGGCCATCCCGTTGAACACGGTGGCGATCTCGTCCATCAGCGGGTCGCCCGTCTTGGCCAGGCGAGTGCTGAAATCGCCGCCGCGGACGGCCGTCAGGCCTTCCAGCAGCTGCTCGAGGCCGGATCTGTCGAGCCGCGGACCTGACTGGACGATTTCGGTCACCAGGCCACTCCCATCACGTGCCGTCCGTACCGATGGTAGTCGCGGAAGTAATTATCATGAGCCGAACGGGCCCTTTACCGATAGCGCTCGACACCGGTGCCCTGCCTGCGGCAGGCTGCTGAACTTGTCTTTACCAGACCGGCGGGCGAGCGGAGAGGCTTTCGACCATGCCTGGCAACGACGAGGATGTGACGCGGCTGATCGCGGTCATCGAGCGCCAGCGGCGTGAGCTGGACCACGTCCGCGCCTCGGCCGTCGGCGAGTCCGTGATCGCGATGGCCCGGGGGGCGCTGATGGAGCGGCTCGGCTTGTCGTCCGCCGAGGCCGCCAGCCAGCTCACCGAGCTGTCCGCCGCGACCGGGGTGCCGCTCGGCGAGATGGCCGCAGCGGTCCTGTCGGTGGACGACGCCGCCGTGTCCGCTCCGCCCGCCGATCCGGCGAGATCGGCCGCGGCCGACGGGCCCGGCCGCGCCGGCGCCGGACAGGACGGCGCCGGGCCGGGCGGCGCCGGGCCGGGGGGTGCCGGGCCGGGGGGTGCCGGGCGGGGTTCGCTCCTGGCCGAGGCCGCGGCCGAACTGGCCGCCGATGGAGCGGAGCTCGCCGGCGCGCTGGCCGGCCAGGTGCTGGCGCCCCTGGGCGCGGCCGCGGTCGTGATCTGGGTCCTGGAAGCGGACGGTTCCCTTTCCCTGCTCGGCGAGGCCGGCCTGTCCGGCGCGGAGGCCAGCCACTGGCAGCGCGTCCCGCCGCAGCTCGACTTTCCCGCCCAGCGGGTGGCCCGCGGCGGCCCCGACCTGTGGTGGAACGCCGGACGGCCGGAAGCCGACGGCGTACCGGTCATCGGGGCCCCGGGCGCGGCGAGTGCCGTCCTGGCGCTGCGGGAGCGAACCGGTGAGCTGCTCGGCGTGATGACAGTGACCTGGCCGGGGCCGCTCGCCGAATTCAGCGCCGAGGTCCGGCCGCACCTGTCGGCCGTCGCCGCAGGCTGCGCGCGGGTCCTGAGTGCTCGGCTCGCGCGCGGTGAGCTTTCCGCCGCCCAGCCGAGGGTGGCCTTGTACTCGCTGCTCGACGACCTGTCCGTGCCGGTGCTGGTGCTGAAGGCCATCTCAGCCGCCGACGGGCACGTCACTGACTTCAGCATTGAGCACGTCAGCCCGGGCTATCGCGATCCCGACGGCAGGACGGGCGCGAGCCTCACCGGGATGACTCTGCTCGAGGCCTTCCCGGCCAGCGTGTCCGGTCCGGGCCTGTTCGCCCGGGCCGTGCAGGTGCTCACCGAGGGCACGTCCCAGCACGTGCCGGGGCGGGAGGACTGGCGGATAGCCAGGTTCTACGACGGCGTGATCGTCACCTGGCGGGACGAGCCCTCCGCGGGCCAGACGACCGTCCTGCTGGAGCACGCGCAGCGCCTCGGGCGCCTGGGCGGATGGGAGGAGGACCTCGTCAGCGGCACGGTCCGCTGGACCGATTCGGCGTTCGGCCTGTTCGGCCTCACGCCCCGTCCCGGGGCGGAAATCCCCCTGGCGGATCTGCCCAGCTACGTGATGGCGGCCGACAAGCCCGAGGTCAGGCGCCTGCGGCAGCGCCTGCTGGAACGGCGGGAAGCCGCCACGGCGACCTTCCGCGTCGTCCACCCCGAGGACCGCAGCATCCGCCAGATCCGCGTCTTCGCCGAGCCCGTGACCGATGCCGCCGGCCCGGTGGTCGCGCTGCGCGGCGCGTTCCAGGACGTCTCGGCGCACTACCAGACTCAGGTGGCCCTGGCTGCCACCCGGGACCAGCTCGCGGAAGAGCACCTGCTGGCGCTGCGGTTGCAGCTGGCCATCATGCCGCCGGACGCGCCGCCGGTGGACGCGGCCGGTATCGACGTGGCCGTCCGCTACCGGCCCGCCGGCCAGGGCCACCTGGTGGGCGGTGACTGGTATGACACGCTGGTGCTGCCGGGTAACGAGGTGCTGCTAGTCGTCGGCGACGTGGCCGGCCACGGCATCGATGCGGTGACCGGGATGGTCGCGGCCCGCAACTCCCTGCGCGGCCTGGCCATCACCGGGGCCGGACCGGCCGACCTGCTCCGCATGCTCAACGGCGTGCTGTGCCATCTCACCTCGGGTGTGATCGGGACCGTCGTATGCGGGGTGTACGACCCCGAGACACGCGTGCTGCGCTGGGCCCGGGCCGGTCACCTGCCGCCCGTGCTGGTGCGGGGCGGGGCCGTGCGGCAACTTCCACTGCCCGGCGGAGTGCTGCTCGGCATGGACCCGGACGCCGAGTATGAGGAGGCGACCCAGCCGCTGGAACCCGGCGACACCGTGCTCGTGTTCACCGACGGGCTGATCGAGCGCCGCGGCGATTCCATCGAAGAGGTCCTCAGCGAGTTCGTCGCCACCGTCGCCGCCAGCCAGGCCCCGGGGCCCGCCGACGAGGAGGCCGCCGGGCCCGGCGGCGGGCCGACCGCCGCGGCCCAGGCCGACCGCATCCTGGCCGGCGCAGTGTCCGACACCGACGACGACGCCTGCCTGGTCGTGGTGCGGGTGCGCTAGCTGGGCGGGAAGTCCCACGGCGGGCGGCGCTGCACGCTGACCCAGTGCGCGGTGGTGAACTGCTCGATGGCCCGCCCGGCAGAACGGCCGGCACCGGGCCCTCCCGGGCCAGCGAACGCGGTGAGGGTGTCGTCGTTCACCGCGGCGTCGTTCACGTGCGTCAGGCTGGCTTCGACGCGCAGCGCGAAACGCACCCCCCGGTCGACGTCCCGGGTGAACACCGCGCTCGACCGGTTGCGGCCGGCCTGGTTCGCGATCGTGAGCGCGCCGGCTTCATCCCGGGCCCGGATAATCGTGACGACCGGGCCCGATATTCCTTCCCGGGCGGCGGCCGTGTCGCTTCCCGCCAGCAGCACGTGCGGCGGGAGCAGCAGCCCGGTCGGCCCGCCCGGCTCGCCGCCGAGCAGCTGCCGGGCTCCCTCGGCGCGGGCCTGGCTCAGCTTGTCACCGATCGCGCTCAGCTGCCTGGCGTTGATGACGGGGCCGATGTCGGTGTCCTCGGCCGCCGGGTCACCGGTGCGGAGGCATCTCGCCGCGGCCACGAGCCGGTCGGTGAACTCCTGGTAGACCTTACGGTCCACGACCAGCCGGTTGGCCATCATGCAGATCTGGCCGTGGCGGGCGAACGACCCGAACAGGGCGGCGTCCACGGCCTGGCCTAGGTCGGCGTCCTCGAGGACGACGAACGGCCCTGTGCCGCCGAACGACCCGGTGCCGCCGAGCTCCAGCGCGAGCCGCTTGACGCCCGCCCGGCGGGTCAGCGCCTCGCCGACCGCGGCCGAGCCGGCGAAGGAGATGACGCCCGGGACGGGATGCGCCGCAATCGCGTCGCCGATCACCGCGCCCGCGCCGACCAGCACGCTGAGCAGGCCCGGGGGCAGGCCGGCTTCCTCGTAGATCCTGGCCAGCAGCAGGCCGCCGGTGACCGGCGTGTCGCTGGCCGGCTTGAGGACCACCGCGTTGCCCGCGGCGAGCGCGGGTGCTACGGCCCGGTTGGATACGTGCATGCCGAAGTGCCATGGGCTGATGACCGCGACCACGCCGGCCCGCGGTACACCCGGGTCTCCTGGCCGCGGACGTCGGACGGCACGATGTCGCCGGTCACCTGGTAGGGCACGGAGGATGCCTCGAGCGTGACCGAACGCACCAGGCTCCACTCCAGCTCGGCCTGGGCCGCCGTGCCGCCCGTCTCGTGGATCAGCCAGCCGGTGACCTCAGCCCTGCGTGCCGTCAGCACCGCGGCGGCGGCCAGCATGATCTCCGCGCGGTGGGCGGGCAGCGCCGCCGCCCACTCCCGCTGCGCCTCCGCCGCGGCGGCCAGGGCCTCGTCCAGGTCCGCGGTATCGGCCATGGGGATCTCGGCCAACCTCTCGCCGGTCCAGGGATCGGTGTCGGTCGCGACCTTGCCACTGGCGCCCTCCCGCCATCGGCCGGCCAGCGGCATCGTCCCGAAACCGTCGTAGTGCCGTGGGGCGGCCGCCCCGGTGACGGCGGGTACGGATTTCATGACTGCGCGCCCTACCCGCACGCGGGGGGCCTACACCTTCTCCTCACGAGCCGCGTCGGGTGAGCGGGAAGGCGAACCACAGGAGGCCGAACAGGCAGAAGATGCAGACGGTGATCACCGCCGCGGTCAGGCCGCTGGCCACGAAGCCGGTCACCAGCAGGACCGCAGCCGACACGGCCAGTCCCACGGCGGCCAGCCCGGCGATGGCCATGAGGTTGGCCGCCCGTACCAGGGCTTCCTTCCGGCCCTGGCGGAACACCAGCCGATGATAGGCGACCGGCCCCAGCAGCAGCGCGGTCGCCACCGCGTCCAGCACCAGGATGGCCAGGTACAGATCGCGCTGGCCCTGGCTGAGCCGGGAGAACCTGTTCGTGAACGGCAGCGAGAGCAGGAACCCGAACAGCACCTGCACGCCCAGCCCGGCTACCCGCAGTTCCTGCAGCAGCTCGGCGAGATTCCGGTCGTTTCGCTGCGCCTCGGTTTCGTCCCGCGGATCCGCCGGCCCGGCCGCTGCCATCCCTGCTCACCTCCTGATCCTCGAAAGATCACCTCTACCCGGGCCGGCCGGGCGTAACCGGGACGGCCTTAGGTGTGGACCTGGCCGATCCGGGCATGGGCCTGCTCTAGCCTGCCGGATGCTTGGTGCGGCAGAAGGAGGAGATCGTGGCGATCGCGACCACCAACCCCGCCACGGGGGAGACGGAAAAGACCTACGACGAGATGACCGACGCCGACGTCGAGCGCTGCCTGGCCGCCGCGTCGGCCGCCTACGAGACCTACCGGCTGACCACGTTTACCGAACGGGCCGGGTGGATGCGCGCGGCGGCAGAGATCCTGGACCGCGAGCAGGACCAGGTCGCGGCCATGATGACCACCGAGATGGGCAAGACGCTGGCCGCGGCCAGGCAGGAGGTGGCCAAGTGCGCCACCGCCTGCCGTTACTACGCCGAGCACGCCGCCGGCTTCCTGGCCGACGAGCCCGCCGATGCCGGCGCGGTCGGCGCGCGGGACGCCTACGTCGCCTACCAGCCGCTCGGGCCGGTCCTGGCCATCATGCCGTGGAACTTCCCGCTCTGGCAGGCCATGCGCTTCGCCGCCCCGGCCCTGATGGCGGGCAATGTCGGGCTGCTCAAGCACGCCTCGAACGTGCCGCAGACGGCGCTGTTCATGCAGGACCTCTTCGCCCGGGCCGGGTTCCCGGCGGGGACCTTCCAGACCCTGCTCGTCGGCTCGGCCCGGATCGAGGCGATCCTGCGCGATTCCCGGGTGACGGCCGCGACGCTGACCGGGTCCGGGCCCGCCGGGTCGTCGGTGGCCGCCATTGCCGGGAGCGAGATCAAGAAGGTCGTGCTGGAACTGGGTGGCAGTGACCCGTTTGTGGTCATGCCGTCCGCTGACCTGCCCCGGGCGGCTGAGGTCGCCGCTGTCGCGCGCTGCCTGAACAACGGCCAGTCCTGCATCGCGGCCAAGCGCTTCATCGTCCACGAGGCGGTCTACGACGAGTTCGAGCGGCTGTTCACCGACCAGATGATGGCTAAGACCGTCGGCGACCCGATGGCCGAGGCCACCGACATCGGCCCGCTGGCCTCCGAGCAGCAGCGAGACGACGTGGAGCACCTCGTCGCCGACGCCGCGGCCAAGGGAGCCAAGGTGCTGTGCGGCGGTGCCGCACCAGATGGCGCCGGGTTCTACTACCCGCCGACGGTGCTGGCCGGCATCACCCCGGATATGCGCGTGCACGGCGAGGAGGTCTTCGGCCCGGTGGCCACCTTGTACCGTGTCCCGGACATCGACGCGGCGATCGAGCTGGCCAACGGCACGGAGTTCGGCCTGGGGGCTAACGCGTGGACCAACGATCCCGCCGAGCGGAACCAGTTCATCCGCGACCTGAGCGCCGGGATGGTGTTCATCAACGGCAACGTGACCTCCTATCCTGAGCTGCCGTTCGGCGGGATCAAGAGCTCAGGCCACGGCCGGGAGCTGTCCTCCCACGGCATCCGCGAGTTCTGCAACGCCAAGTCCGTCTGGATCGGCGACCCGGCCCGCGGCTAACCCAACCACCAGCCGCTGCCGTGCCTGAACCGGGTGCGGGCCCGGCGGCCGGGGGGGAGGGGCTTGGCCGCCGGGCCCGCAGGCTGGTCAGGAGCGCAGCTGCTGGATCTTGTCCTTGAACAGGCTGGTCGTGATCCTCGCCTTATGCGCCACTGCCTCCGTTTCCCGGTCCTGGACCCACGTCTCCAGGGCTGCGCCCGGTCAAACCTCAGATCCCGGCGAAACCGGAGCCCGGGACGCATTAGTGCGTCCCGGGCTCCGGGAGGTGAGGTCTTCTGACCTCCGAGGGTTACGCGGCCGCGGCGGCCTTGTCGTAGACGGCCAGCGTCTCGGCCGCGATGCGGTCCCAGGAGTAGCGGGACCTCGCCCGGTCGACCGCCGCCACCCCGTACGCCTCCAGGAGCATGGGGTGCGCGAGCAGCTGCCGGATCCGCTGGGCCAGCAGGGCCGGGCCCGGCGGGATCAAGATGCCGGTCGTCCCGTCGACCACCGCGTCCGCGTGCCCGTCCACCGGCGGTGCGATGACCGGCGTCCCGCACGCCATGGCCTGCAGCGACGTCATACCCGACGGCTCGTACTGGCAGGTGCTCACCACGAGGTCGGCGGACCGCAGCAGGGCGGGCATCGCACTGCGCGCGACCTGGCCGGAGAAGATCACGCGATCTGAGATGCCGAGCGCGGCGGCGAACTTGGCCAGGCCGGTGTAGGCGTCGGCGTGCTGCTGGCTGTCGGCGGGGCCGCCCACGATCATGAGCTCGGCGTTCGGGACCCGGGTCAGGGCCCGCAGCAGCGTCTCCAGCGCCGCCCGCTCGCGCAGGTCGGCGACGGTCAGCAGCCTCGGCCGGCCGTTCCGCTGCGCTACCGGGCCGTCCGGGGTGAACATGCTGGTGTCGACGCCCCACGGGACGACCCTGATCGAGGAGCGGTGCACGCCCAGGTTAGCCAGGTCTGATACTTCGGCCGAGTGGGTGGCGACCACCGCGGCGGCGCTGCGCCCGATGGCGGGCTCGAGCCTGATCCGCGCGGCGGCGACGCCGTCAGCCCGCGCGAGACCGCGCGGCTCGGTGACGCCGAGCGAGCTGAACGCCTGCACCACCGGAATGCGGTGGTCGCGGGCGGCGGCCAGCGCGGCCAGGCCGCTGGTCCAGCGCAGCGCGTGCACGATGTCGGGGCGCTCCTGCTCCCAGCTGCTGCGCAGCGGTCCGCTGAAGGCCGGGACCCGGTCCAGCAGGCCGGAGTCGTCCTGCTCGCCGTCCGCGGATGCCTCGGGGACCGGCCCGGCGTCGATGTGCTCGACCCGTACCCCATCGCCCAGCTCGGCCCGGTCGGGCACATCGGGCTGCTGCTTCTGGGCGTAGATGGTTACCTTGTGACCTTGATCGGCGAGCTTACGGGTGAGCTCGCTGAGACCGATGTCATCGCTTTCCGGTCCGGAACCGGCCCGCGGGCTCAGTGGCGTCGCGTGCTGGGCTACCAGGGCAATCTTCATCCGAGATGCCTCCTTGCTGACGAAGGTGGATCACGGTCTCGTCAAGGAAGCGCAAAAAGTGGTACCTGATCCGCGCGCTCCGCGAGAACACCGTGTCGCATTGGAGCGTGCCTGCGTCGTAGGCACCACTGCTGATGAGCATATCCCATCGCGGCACCTGGCAAACACCGAATCGGGATCGTGTCGCCCGCGGCTTAGCCGTCCGCGGCCTCGGCCACGCTGGCGAAGACGGGAATCAGCCGGTCGGCGGTGGTCAGCCGCAGGATCTTGGCCACCGCGGGCTGCGGGGACACCAGCGCCAGAACCCCGCCCTGCCGGTCGAGTGACCGGTTCACCCGTAGCAGCGCGTGCAGGGCCGACGAGTCCATGAAACGCAGGCCGGACAGGTCGATGATCAGCGTCCGTGGCTGCTGGGATACTTCCTCATCCAGCAAGCGCCGCAGCTCGTCTGTATTCGTCACGTCCGCCTCGCCGGTGACCTCCACCAGGGTGTAGGGCTCACCTGCGGACTCGCGGGCGGTCACAGAGACGGTCAGCAGATCCACGCCCTTGTTGTACCACAAGGCCGATCGCGGAGGGATGGCTGTCGGCTGGCCCGGTCCCGCCGGGCCGGGAAGGGTCACGGACCTGGCCTTAGCCGGGGAAGTTTCATGTGCAGCCGGACCGTGGTGCCATCGTCATCCGAATGCATCTCGACGTCGTCGCATACCTGGTGGACGATCCACAGCCCGTGCCCGCCCATGGCATCCATCGCGGGCTTCCGCTGGCCCGCCAGGGGGTCGCGGATGGTGCCTTCGTCCTGGACCTGGCAGACGATCTCGTCGCTGTCGTACCAGATTTTCAAGGATCCTGGGGACTTGGCGTGACGGACGTGTTGGCGGCCACCTCACTCACCGCCAGCACCAGGTCGAGCGCCCGGTGCTCGGGCAGCCCCGCCTGCTTGGCGTAGCGGTAGACCACGGCGCGGACCGCGGCCAGGTCGGTGGTGTAGGAGTGGGACATATCACGCAGCCGGTCTCCGGCACCAAGCCCGGGTTCGTCGGCCGGAGCTTGGTGCGCTGTGGTCTCGGCCTCCCAGGTGGCCATCGGCAGCAACAATACACTGGCGTTCAGTGCGGGCCGCCGGAGAGATCCTGATGCCGCCCGGCGCGCCGTGCGCGCGATGTACGCTCCCTTCCGCACGTGTATCCGCCGCCGCTGGGGTAGACGGAAAGACAGCCGCAGGCCGCCGCACATGGCGACGGCAGCAACAGCGGCCCATCTTCCGGAGGTAGATATGCGCGTCGGAAGTCTCATCGTGCTGATCTGGCTCATCATTGGCGCGATCGCCGCTGGCCAGCGAGGCTATTACGGCTCCTCGGAAAGCTGCGCCCACGGCGGCGACATCATCGCCACGATCCTGGCCGGCCCGCTCAACTATGTGGGCGTCAACCCGAAGATCTCCTGCCATCTGCCGACTCCCAGCAGCTAGCCCCCGGCCACCACGAGTGGTCGCAGCCGGCCTCCGCTCACGGCCTCGTTCCCGAACGGGCCCTGGCAACAGCAACAGCACTGGCGGAGATGGCACGGGTGCCCGGTACCCCCGGACTCGAGGGCTAAACCGCGAGCTCCCTTTACTCCCGGCCGCGAGCAGGCCGCGATGAGGTCATAACGCCCGGCATATTCCTGGCTCTCGTTACCGGGCGCCTCATCCGGCCCGCTCGCCGCTTGTCTCGTAAATTCGTGCGGGGCCGCAACTCATCCGCGACCAACCCCCGCGTCCCCGTCGACGTACTCGCACCGATCGAAAAACCTCGGGCCAGAACACCGAGTGCAGCGTGTCGCCCGCCTATGAAGACGTTTTTCGCTATAATGTTTGATACAGAATATCATTTATCCGAACGGATCGTGGCTGATGAGCGAAGCGCCGGTTCCCCAGGACCCTGGGCGGGATGATGACCTGCCTGGCGCGGAGTGGCCGGAGTGGATGGATGAGCCGGGTTATCTGGCGGCCCTGTGTGAGGATGATCCTGGTGATGGTGAGCCGGAGGAGTATGAGGATCCGGATAATGCGCCGCCGCCGGGGCTGGATGATGCGCAGCTGGCTGCGCTGATCGCGGAGGCCCGGGAGGTCACTGCCGAGCAGGCGGAGGCGGAGGCGGAGATGGCCCGGGCCGGTCTGGCCGGGATCCGGGCCGTGCTCGGGTCGGTGGCGGCGGGCCGCCGGGGCCCGGGGATGCCGGGCTCGGCGTCCAGGTTCCCGGGTGAGTACGCCAGCCGGGCTGCGGGGTTCGCGTCGGGTAGGCCGCTGGACGTCGCGCCGGGTGGCCCGGTGCTGGGCCAGTTCGCCGATGAGGCGGCCGGGGATGATGACCGGTACCGGGGTGCGTCCGATGATGAGCTGGTCGGGGCGGTCTGCGCGTGGGATCGGGTGGAGGCTAATGCCAGTGCGCGGAAGCATGCGGCGGTGGCGGAGCTGCTCCGCCGCCGTCCGGCCCCCGGCACCGCGGTGGATCGTGACTCTGGGCTGCCCGGGGAGTGGGATGAGTTCGCCTCCCGGGAGCTGGGTGCGGCGCTGGCCCTGTCCGCTGGTGATGCGGAGGAGGTCCTGGTCCTGGCGGCGGCGCTGGAGGTGCGCTTGCCGGGGACCCGGGCGGCGTTCCGGTACCGGGGTGCTGACCCGGGATAAGGCGCTGATCATCGCGAGTGCGACGGTGCTGCTGGATCCCGCTGAGGCCCGTGCGGCGGAGGCGATGGTCTTGGGCCGGGCCGGGTCGTTGACTGTGGCGGGGTTGCGGTCGGCGATCGGCCGGGCGGTGATGGAGGTGAACCCGGAGAAGGCGCGTAACCGCCGGGAGCATGCGGCGCAAGCAGGCGCGGGTGCAGCGGTGGGCGGAGCCGTCCGGGAACGCGGGTTTGACCGGCCGGGAACTGCCGCCGGCGGAGGTGCTGGCTGCTGATCAGCGGATTACCTGGTGGGCCCGGCAGTTGGGCAAGGCGGGCCTGGACGGTGGCATGGACCTGCTCCGGGCCCGCGCATTCCTGGACATTCTTCTCGGCATCGACTCCCGCCCCCTCGGCACCCGCACCGGCAACGACCCCAGCCAGGACAGCAAGCCATCCCACGACGGCAACCTCGCCAGGACAGCGGCCCTGGCCAGGACGGCACTCCCGGCCACGACAGCAAGCCCCGCCAGGACAGCGGTCTTGGCCAGGACAGCGGTCTTGGCCAGGACAGCGGCGCCGGCCCGGACGCTAGTTCCGGTCCGGATGGCGGGTCTGGTCCGCGGGGGCCCCGGATGCCGGCTCCGGCTGGGCCGCTGGCCGGGGTGATCCCGCCCGGGTTCGCCGGCCGGGCCAACCTGACCATCCCGCTGGCCACCCTGCTCCACCTCGCGGACCGGCCCGGTGAGATGACCGGCATCGGCCCCCTGGACCCCGACCTGGCCCGCGACCTGGCCGCCGCCGCGGCCCGCACCGCCCGGTCCACCTGGTGCGTGACGGTGACCGACCAGGACGGCCACGCCATCGGGCACGGCTGCGCCCGCCCCGCACCGGCCGGCCGCCGGACGAACACGCCGAAAAACCGTAAATCCGGCACCGCAGGCGGGCCTGACCCGCCGCCCGGCGGCCCATCGTTCAGCTTCACCGCGACGGACCAGCCCGGCCCACCGGGCGGGTACGGCACCTGGACGTTGGCCACCGGCACCCCCGGACAGCGGGACCTGCTCATCGCCCTCGAGCCCATCCCCACGGGCCAGTGCGACCACCGGCACGAGGCCAAGGGCCACGATCCCGGGGTCCTGCTCCGGCACCTGGCCCAGGTCCGGCACGCCACGTGCACCGGGCCGGGCTGCCGACGGCCATCGACGAGCAGCGACTTCGAGCACAACATCCCATATGAGGCGGGCGGCCGGACCTGCCTGTGCAACGGGAACCCGACCTGCCGCCACGATCACCGGGCCAAGCAGGACCCCCGCTGGAACGCCGAACAGCTCCCCACCGGCCACATCCGCTGGACCACCCCGAGCGGCCGGCAATACCTCACCGAACCCACCCGCTACCCCATTTAGCGAGTCGGTAAGTCTGGGCTCGCTGGCGCCCGCGCCCGGGGAGGACCGGTATGGCGCCACTCGCCAGACCTCATCCCCGGGATCGAAGCGGCAGGTTTGCTGACCTGCGGCGCGCCCTCCAGGGAGACCCGGCCTGCACTATGTCGACTACCTCGGCCGAACGGTACCGTGGTGAACGCGGCAGGCTCCTCGAGACGATCAGCCGATCCCGTCCAGCAGGCCTGGCCCTCATGCAACGGTTCGTCGAGGCTCACCACCGCCGACGGACCGGCGACGTTTAGCCATCTCGCGGCGGCCCACGGCATCGACGCCCCCTACGCCATCGCAACCGCCGACGCCATCCTGCTGCGCCCGCCCCCGGCGATCAGGAAGCTCCCAGCCGACGAACTCGGGCAGCTCACCGAGCTCCCCACGCGCCTCCTCGAGGTGGAGACGGCCGAACCCGAAGATCCAAAGTCCTCCGAGTCCGATCGTTAAGAACAAAATTTCCATCAACCTCCGAGACGGGCCACGCATGTTTGCCGGGTCTTGCCCCGGGCAGCGGAAGAAGTTGTCTAAGGGGTTGCTCATGTCAGAAGCCGTTCGCCTGTCAGAAGCCATTCGCCGCGGAACCGGGCTGGCCGCCCACGCCGCGGATGACCAAGCCGCCGACGGCGCGTACGGCGCAGCGGCTGCGGAACCGGTCGCCGCGGCCTTCATGGCCGCGGTGCAGGCCGGCCGGCTGGACCTGCCGCAGCCTGGCGGGGGCCGCACGCGGGAACGCTGGGCGGCCCTGGCCGATCTGGCCGGGGCAGATCTCTGCGTGGCCCGGCTGGCCGAGGGGCACGCTGACGCCCTGGCCATCCTGGCCGAACTCGGTGCCGCGGCACCGCCGGCCGGCACCCGCTGGGGAGTGTGGGCCGCGCAGCCTCCCGGCCCCGGGCTCACGGCCTGCCGGTCCGGCGGCGGCTGGCGGCTGGACGGCATCAAGCAGTACTGTTCCGGCGCGCGTTCGTGCACCGACGCGCTGGTGACGGCCAAGGCACCCGACGGTGACCGGCTGTTCGCGGTCAGCACGCGTGACCTGTGGCCCGTTCCGGGCACCTGGCGGCCCACCGGCATGGCCGCCAGCGACACCCTCGACGTCAGCTTTGACGCCATCGAGGCCGAGCCGGTAGGCGCTCCCGGCAGCTATACCGGCCGGCCGGGCTTCGCCCATGGCGGCGCCGGGGTGGCCGCCTGCTGGTACGGCGGGGCCCGGGCGGTTGGCGAGACGCTGCGGGCGGCCGCGGCCGCCCGGGACGTCGGCCCGCATGCGCTGGCCCACCTCGGCGCGGTCGACATCGCGCTGCACACGGCCAAGACCGCCCTCGATGTGGCCGCCGCTGAGATTGACGCGGACCCCGAAGACCGCCAGGCCGGCGGCCGGCTGCTGGCGCTGCGCGTGCGGGCGCTGGTCGAGGCGACCGCCACCGAGGTCATGCGGCGGGTGGGCCGGGCGCTGGGGGCCGGTCCGCTGTGCCGCGACGAGGCACACTCCCGCCGGGTCGCTGACCTGACCGTCTACCTCCGCCAGCACCACGCCGAACGCGACTTGGCCCAGCTCGGCAGCCTCGTGGCCAGCCACGGCGTCACGTGGTGACCCGGCTCGCAGCCAACCGCATCGACGCGCCCGGCACCCGGGAGCAGGCGTGGGGCTCGTGGCGGGACCTGCGGCAGCTGCCCGCGGCCGACCCATCGTCCTGGCCGAGCGTCGCCGTGGTCGCGGCGCATCCCGACGATGAGGTACTCGGCGTCGGCGGGACGATGGCCATCCTGGCCGCGGCCGGAGCGCGGCTGAGACTGATCGCGGTCACCGACGGCGAGGCCTCGCATCCGGATTCCGATCCTGCTGTGATCGCGCAGACCAGGACCGCGGAGTCCGCGGCTGCTCTCGGCCTGCTCGGTGCCCAGGAGGCCGAAGTGGTCCGGCTGCGGCTCCCCGACACCGCGGTGGCCGCTCACGAGGACGAGCTCTGCGGCCGCCTGCGCGAGCTGTGCGCCGGATTCGACGTCTGCCTCGCGCCGTGGGAGGAGGATGCGCACGCCGACCACGAGGCCGCGGGCCGCGCGGCCCGCCGGGCGGCCTCGGCGGACGGCCGGACCGTACTGAGCTACCCGATCTGGATGTGGCACTGGGCCAAGCCGGCTGACCCGCGCGTCCCCTGGCCGCGCGCGTGCCGGATACCGCTACCCGCCGGCGTCACGGCCCGGAAGCGTTCGGCCATCCAGGCCTTCGCCAGCCAGCTGTCCGGCCGCGGGCCCGCCCTGGAACCCGTGCTGCCGCCCGGGATCGTGGCGCATTTCACCAGGGACCAGGAGGTGCTGCTGCGGTGACCGCTCCGGTAACCCCCCGCACGCTGGGGGCGGCCTACTTCGACGCGATGTACGAGGCCGCCCCGGACCCGTGGGGATTCCAGGACCGCTGGTATGAGCGGCGCAAGTACGCGGTCAGCCTCGCGCAGCTCCCGGCGCGGCGGTATCGCCGCGCCTTCGAGCCCGGCTGCTCCGTCGGCGTGCTGACCAAGATGCTCGCCCGGCGCTGCGACCGCCTGCTGGCCTGCGACATCGCGCCGGCCGCGGTCCGGGCCGCGCAGCGGCGCACCCGGGATATGCCGCATGTCCGCGTCGACCGGCGCGATATCCCCGGGGACTGGCCGGCCGGCTGCTTCGACCTCGTCGTGTTCTCCGAGATGCTGTACTACTTCGGCGACCGGGACCTCGAGCAGATCCTGGACCTGGGCATCCGGGCCCTGCACCCGGGCGGGACCCTGCTCGCCGTGCACTGGCGGCATCCGGTCGCCGACTATCCCAGGTCCGGCGACGACGTGCACCGCCGGCTCGCCGCGCGCCGCGGGCTGGCCAGGCTGGTCAGCCACGCCGAGCCGGACTTCCTGGCCGAGACCTACCTCCGTACCGACGGCGAGCCCGTCTCGGTAGCCCGGGCGACGGGCCTGGTGTGATCGAGGCGGTCGGCGTCGTGGTGCCCGCGCATAACGAGGAAGTCCTGCTCCCGGCCTGTCTGACCGCGTTGCGCCGCGCCGCCCGCCAGGTCAGCGTGCCGGTGCATGTGCTGGTGGCGGCCGACTCCTGCACTGACGGCACCGCGGCGGTGGCGCGAGCCTACGGCGCCCTGGTCGTTCGCCTCGGCGCTCGCAGTGTGGGGGCTGCGCGCGCGGCCGGGATGACGGAGCTGCTGCGGCGGACGGCCCGCTCGGAGCCTGCGTCGATCTGGCTGGCCACCACCGACGCCGACACCGTGGTGCCGCCCGGATGGCTGGGGCGGCAGCTCTGGTACGCGGACGAGGGCTGGGATGTCGTCCTCGGTACGGTCACCGTGGCGGACTGGAGCGAGCATCCGCCGCACGTGCCGGCCGCGTTCGCGACCCGCTACGGCTCAGGGAACGGCCCGCACCCGCACGTCCACGGCGCGAACATCGGCATCCGCGCCTCGGCCTACCTGGCCGCGGGCGGCTTCCGGCCACTGCCTACCGCCGAAGATCACGCGCTGCTCGCCGCCGTCTCGCGCGCGGGCTGCTCGGTCCTGCGTGCCGCTGACGTCACGGTCGAGACCTCCGCCCGCCGGCAGGCGCGCGCGCCGAACGGCTTCGGTCACCTGCTGCGGACGCTGGCCCCGTCAGCCCCGCCGGTCATCCAGTAGGGCCGCCGCGTTGAGCAGGGCCGGGCAACGTTGTCACGGCACACGATTACCCAGGCTGCCGCCCGCCACGCCTGGCCAGGAAAACGGGTTAACCCCGGTCGCCTCGGGTAACCGCTTCGGATGAGTACGACTGAGATCACCCTCGAGGTCACTGGCCGCCGGGTCAGGGACCTGCCCATCACCCCGGCCAAGCTGCTGGCCTGAGCCGCTGATCTCAGAAGGAGAGGCACGATGCCGAAGACCACCAAGAGCGGCCAGCCGCGCGCCGAGGAACTGCCGGGCACGCTGCGGCGCTCACCGAAGAAGGCGCAGGAGACCTTCGCCAAGGCGCACGACAGCGCCATGGACACCTACGACGACGAGGAGCGGGCCCACCGGGTCGCCTTCAGCGCGGTCAAGTACACGTTCGAGAAGGTCGGCGACCACTGGGAGCCGAAGGATCACAAGGGCCCCTCCGACGAACGGGCGGCCAATCCGCGGGCCCGGGAGAACCGCGGCCGGACCGCAGGCGGCGTGGACGTCCTGGGCCACTCGAAGAAGGAGCTGATGGACCGGGCCGCCAGGCTCGGCATCCGCGGCCGCTCGAAGATGACCAAGCAGGAACTCGGCGAGGCCATCGCCCGCAAGCAGGACTGACGCCGCGCCCTGATATCCCCCTGGGGACTCGCTGTGAAATGCGCTGGTCAGTCCCGGCCCGCGCTTAACGTGGGCGCGTGGAGGAACTGGCCGACTCCGCATCTGCGGCGGGCGACCCCGACCAGCTGCGACGGCGGCTGGCCGCGGACGGGTACCTGTTCTTCCGCGGCCTGCTGCCGCCGGAGGAGATCCGGGCGGCCGGGCAGGCCGTCCTGGCCCGGCTGCAGGCGGGCGGGTGGGCCGATGACCGGGGCATTCCGTCGGTCCGGCCGCGCGCCGTCGATTCGATCGACGCCCTGGCCGACCCGGCCTACCGGGCCGCGGTGACCAGCGCCGAGTTCAACCGCCTCCCGTACCTGCCGCCGCTGCGCGCCGCGGTGCGCGCGGTCCTCGGGCCCGCGGCCTTCTCCTACCCGGTGAAGGTGCTGCGCGCCGTCTACCCCGAGCGCCCGCAGGCCCGGCCGCGCGGCCGGTACATCCACTACGACTACGGGGTGTCCGGCGTCCAGGACATGCTGACCAGCTGGGTCCCGCTGATGGACATCCCGGTCCGGATCGGCGGCCTGGCCGTCCGCCCCGGCGGCCAGCTCGGCCCGCCGCGGCCGCCGCGCCCCCTCGGCGTGACCGAGCCCGGCTGGGCCACCACCAGCTACGAGCCGGGCGACGTGATCATCTTCCACTGCCTCACCCCGCACGCCGCCCTGCCCAACACCGGCTCGGCCCTGCGGCTCTCCGGCGACTTCCGCTGGCAGCGGCCGGGGCAGCCCGCCCCGGCCGAGCTGATCCTCGGCCCCCGGGGCCGTCCGCCGGAGCTGCTGCGCCGGCTGTTCTCCCGCGAGCCGTGGTGGCAGCCCGTCCCCGCCGGGCTGGCCCTGCGTCCCCGCGCGGAACTGGTCCGCCTCCCGCCCGGCCCCTCGCGGCTGATCACTGTGCACCCGGGCTGGCGGCACTGGCGGCCGCCGCCTGCGGCGGTGCACTGACGGCCGTGAGCGGGCCCCGGGCCGCGCCGCCGTCCCGGAGTTTAGCCCGCCGCCCACCGGGCAGCGCAAAGCCGCATGACTGACGTTCAGACCGGGACGGTAACCACCAAGGTCCCGGCGCGCCTGGACCGTCTGCCCTGGTCGCGGTGGCACTGGATGATCGTGATCGGCCTCGGTACCGTCTGGATCCTCGACGGCCTGGAAGTCACCATCGTCGGTAACATCTCCGGGCAGATCAGCAAGCCAGGCAGCGGCCTTGATATCACCCAGTCCCAGATCTCCGGCTTCGGCGCCGCGATCTATGTCCTGGGTGCCTGCGTGGGCGCGCTGTTCTTCGGCTGGCTCACCGACAGGTTCGGCCGCAAGAAGCTGTTCATGATCACCTTGGGCACCTACCTGGTGGCTACGGCGATGACCGCGCTGTCCTTCGCCCCCTGGTGGTTCTTCCTGTTCAGGTTCCTGACCGGATTCGGCATCGGCGGGGAGTACGCGGCGATCAACTCCGCTATCGACGAGCTGATCCCCAGCCGGCACCGCGGCATGATCGACATCGTCATCAACGGCACCTACTGGGCCGGCGCGGCGGCCGGCGCGCTGCTGACCGTACCCGCGACCAACGACCTGCCGGTCAACATCGGCTGGCGGGTCTGCTTCGGCCTGGGCGTGGTCCTCGGCGTGGTCGTGCTGCTGGTCCGGCGCAACGTGCCGGAAAGCCCGCGCTGGCTGTTCATCCACGGCCGGGACCGGGAGGCCGAGGAACTGGTGGACGGGATCGAGCAGCGGGTGGAACGGGACACCGACCGCCCCCTGGCCGAGCCGCGACGGGTCCATCACGATCAGGCAGCGCAAGACGATCGGGTTCGTCACCATCGCCAGGACCATGTTCGCCGTGTACCCGCGGCGCACCATCCTGGGCTTCTCCCTGTTCATCGGCCAGGCGTTCCTCTATAACGCCATCACGTTCGGTTACGCGCAGATCCTGGCGACGTTCTTCCACGTCGAGACCAACCCGGGCTACTACTTCGCGGTGATCGCGGTCGGCAACCTGCTGGGACCGCTGCTGCTCGGGCGGTTGTTCGACACGGTCGGCCGCAAGCCCATGATCGCGGCCACCTACCTGATCTCCGGCGTACTGCTGCTGCTGACCGCCTACCTGTTCGACCAGGGCATGCTGACCGCCACCACCATGACCGCATGCTGGTGCGGCGCGCTGTTCTTCGCGTCGGCGGGCGCCAGTTCGGCCTACCTGACCGTCAGCGAGGTCTTCCCCATGGAGACACGCGCCCTGGCTATCGCGTTCTTCTACGCCATCGGGACCGCCGCGGGCGGGATATCCGGGCCGCTGCTGTTCTCGTCCCTGGTGAGCACGGGCAAGGTCTCGGACACGGCGGTGGCCTTCTGCGTCGGCGCCGCGCTGATGATCATTGCGGGCATCGTCGAGATCTTCCTGGGCGTGAAGGCCGAACGGCAGAGCCTGGAAGACATCGCCCAGCCGCTCACCGCGGCCGACGCCGAGTCCTCTCGCCAGCCCACGGGCCGGGCGGCACGCACAGCGTGACGGCCGGCCCGGGAGCGCTCCAGCCGATCCGGGCCGCCTTCGGGAGCGCGCTGCTCCTGGCCGCGACCAGCGGACCCGAGCGGCGGGCCGCGCTGGCCGCGGCCGCCGGGCTCTCAATCTCGGCAGTCCGTGTTTGACCGGTCACGTTAAGGGCAGTCCGTCGATCGTGAGCCTGCCAACCCGCGAGCAGCGCGTTCTCGAAGTAATAGAGGGTGACCTGGGCGGTTGCGCGCCCCGCCTCGTCTCATTGTTCGCGATCTTCACCAGGCTGACCAAGGACGACGGAGCGCCGCTGACGGAGTCGCTCCAGCATGTAGGCCTCCACCGGCGGATCTGGCTGCATAGCCGGCTGGCCGCCGAGCTGGTCCTGGCCGTTCCGCTCGCCCTGGGCCTGGTGGCACTGGTCGCATTTCTCACCCTCAGCAGTTCCGGCATGCACGGCTGCCGGCCAGATTCGGCCGGGCCGTACAACATGGCGGCGAGCCCCGTCATCGCCTGCCAGACGGCGGCCCAGAAACCCTGAGGCGGCGGACGCCCGCCGGTCAGCCCTGCCCGTCAGCCCCGGCGGTAGCGCTCGGCGTCGGATTCCCGCAGCGCCAGGCCGAGGCCCGGCTGGCCTGGATCGGCGTTAGCACTCCGCCGTCGGGGTCCAGGGCGCCGTCGAACAGCAGCCGCTCGATCCGCTGGTGGTCGTGCAAGTACTCGACGTGCCGCAGATTGGCACCGCGACGCCGACCCGCGCGTGCAGGTTCGGGGCTCGGTATCGGGCCCAGACCTCGCGGGCCAGCGCCACCCGCTCCAGGTCGCGGGGAATGCGGCGGCCCGCGGATATCCACCGCCGAGATCGCGCGCAAGCGTGCCGTCTGCCTCCGGCGTTTCCGTGGGGATCACGTAGACGTCAGCTGTGACGTCTGCCACGGCCGGCCCTTCGTCACGCTGGGCTGAACCCCCTTACGCTCCTGCTCCAGCTACTTGCGCTCACTGCTACCTGCGTCGGGCTCGATCAGACGCGGGCCCTCGCCGCCGCGCGGCATGTTAGAGGCGCCGTCAGGTGGGTAGCGCACGCTACTCGAACCGGTTTTGAAGGGACCAGCCATGGAACGATCAAGCGCTACCGGGCTTTCCGGTGACCCGGAGCACTCGACCGGGGAACTGGTCAAGATGCTGTCCGAACAGGTTTCGGTACTCGTCCGCGACGAGCTGAAACTCGCCCAGCTGGAGATGACCAGCAAGGGCAAGCAGGCGGCGCTCGGCACCGGGATGTTCGGCGCCGCAGGCCTCACGGCCGTCTACGCCGTCGGCTGCCTTCTGGCCTGCGCGATCATCGCCATCAGCGGTGTCGTGGCGGCCTGGCTGGCCGCGCTTATCGTCGGCGTGGCCCTGCTGGCTGTCGCGGGAACCGCGGCCCTGCTCGGTCGGCAGCGCCTGCGCCGGGCCGCGCCCCCCGTCCCCGCGGAAGCCGCGGCCAGCGTCAAGGCCGATGTCGAGGAGATCAGGGAGAGGGCGCACCGATGAGCGAGGATGACCTGCGGCAGGAGATCGAGCAGCACCCGTCAGCGGCTCGGCGAGACCGTGGACGAGCTAGCTGCCAAGGCGGACGTGAAGGCGAGGGCCCAGGCCAAGGCCGCCGAGACGACCGCGCAGGCCCGTGACCGGGCTGCGAAGGCGACGGCGCAGGCCCGTGACCGGGCTGCGAAGGCGACGGCGCAGGCCCGTGACCAGGTAACGGAGACGACGGCGCAGGCCCGTGACCGGGTTGCTGGGACGACCGCGCAGGCCCGTGACCGGGCCGCGAAGGCGACGGCGCAGGCCCGTGACCGGGCCGTAGAGGTGTCCGGGCGGGTCAGCCGGAGCGAGGCCGTGCGGCGCCGCTGGCCCGTGGCGGTGGCCGCTGCCGTCGTGATCGCAGGCACGGTGGTCATCTGGCGGTGGAAGCGAGCATGACGTCGCTGAACCCGAGGGCCGCCCGTCGCGCGGGCGTGAGCCGGGAGACGATACCTCCGCAGGACGAGGTGTCGGGCGGTCCCGCCACGCCACTGGAGATAGGCGAGTCCGGCTGGCGTGACACGCTCCAGCGCACCGGGAAGAAGTTCACCCGCGACCGGTGCAGCATGACGGCAGGGAGCCTGGCCTATCACTGGTTCCTGGCCCTGTTCCCGGCGGTCATCGCGCTGCTGGGCGTGGTGAGCCTGGCGAATATCGGGGGCGGCACGGTCAACCGGCTGGTCAACGGGCTGAACAATTACCTCCCGCCGGGTGTCTCGAGTGTCTTCAGCCAGGCCGTCCAGTCGGCCACCAACCGGTCGTCGAGCGCTTCGCTGACTGCCTTGATCCTCGGCGTGGTCGTGGCGCTGTGGAGTGCCTCGGGCGGCATGGCTGCGCTGGAGACCGGGCTTGACATGGCCTACGAGGTACCGGTCGACCGGAAGTTCGCCGCCAAGCGGCTGCGCGCGTTCCCGCTGATGCTGGCCACGCTCGTCATCGGCGGCACGGCCTCGGCGCTGATCGTGTTCGGTCCGTCGATCGGATTGGGAATCGCCGGCCACATCGGCATCAGCGGGACCGCCTTCACCGTCGGCTGGACGGTCGTGCGCTGGGCGGCGACCATCGTGCTGATCACGCTGCTGTTCTCCTTCTTCTACTACTACGGGCCGAACCGCGAGTCCCCGAGCTGGCAGTGGGTGAGCCCCGGGGGCTTGGTGGGCACGGCCATCTTCCTGCTCGCTTCGCTTGGCTTCTCGTTCTACGTGGCCAAGTTCGGCTCGTACGGCAAGACCTACGGCGCGTTCGCCGGGGTGGTGATCCTCATCTTCTGGCTGTACCTGACCGGGCTGGCCATACTGCTCGGGGCCGAGCTGAACGCCGAGACCGAACGCGAGGCCGCCGCCCAAGCCGGCCATCCTGCCGCACAAGCCAGCGCGGCCGACCTGAAAGCGGGCTAGCGTGCTTGCCGTCGACGGCGAACTGATCGCGGTCCCGTACCCGGAGGAACTGTGGCGCTGCGCCAGGAACCGCACGCGCTGACCAGCGGGGCGGGCGGCCCGCTTCGGCGCAGCGATCCCGTCGGCACGGGCATCCGGCGCAGGCGTCGCGGCCGCGGCTTCAGTTATCTCGGGCCCGATTCGGCCGTGATCTCTGACCCGGAGATCCTGGCCCGGATCAAATCTCTGGTTATCCCGCCGGCCTGGGACGACGTGTGGATCTGCGCCGATCCGCTGGGCCACATCCAGGCCATCGGCACCGACGCGGCAGGCCGGCGCCAGTACCGCTACCACGATCTGTGGCGGGAGCAGCGGGACCACGACAAGCACGACCGGGTCCGGCAGTTCGGCGCCGCCCTGCCGCGCATGCGCGAGGTCATCGCCGGCCATATGGACGCCAGGGGCCTGGGCCGGGACAGGGTGCTGGCGGCCGCCATCCGCCTGATCGACCTCGGTTTCTTCCGGTCGGGCGGCGAGGAGTACGCCGACGAGCACGGCACGTTCGGCCTGGCCACCATCAAGAAGGAGCACGTCACGGTGACCAAGGGCCAGCTCGTGTTCGACTACCTGGCCAAGGGGTCCAAGCAGCGCGAGCAGGCCGTGGCCGAGGACAAGGTGTGCGCCGTGGTGCGCAGCCTGCTGCGGCGCCAGGGCGGCGGAGCCCAGCTGCTGGCGTACCGGACCCGCCCCGGCTGGCACGATGTCACCGGGGCGGACCTCAACGTCTACCTCCGGGAGATATCCGGGGGTGACTATACGGCCAAGGACTTCCGTACCTGGCACGCGACCGTTCTCGCCGCGGTGGGCCTGGCCGTCTCCGAGCCCGCGGCCCGCAGTGACAGCGCCCGCAAGCGCGCCATCGCCCGTGTCGTCCAGGAGGTGGCCGGCTACCTGGGCAACACCCCCGCGGTGGCCAGGGCCTCCTACATAGATCCCCGCGTCATCGATCGTTACGAAAACGGCCGGACCATCGCGTCCGTTCTCGGCGAGCTAGGCCGGGACAGCGACTTCGGTGACCTGGCCACCCGGGGCCGCGCGGAGAGCGCCGTGGTCAAGCTCCTGGCCTCGGCGGCCTAGCGCTTGCGGTCCTTGCCGCCCTTGGCCAGGTCGCGCCAGCTGGATTCGGAGACCTCGACGTCGTACCGTTTCGCGGCCGCCTGGATGCGCTTCCACGCCTGGTCGCGCTCGGCGTCGCTGACGCCTTCGACCTGGTCGAAACGGGCGATCGCGTTACGCACGTGCCGGGCGTCGGTCAGCGGCTCCTTGCGCTCCTTGGGGAAGGCGAACTCCTCACCCGCCAGCTTGTCCTTTTCCGCGGTGCTCAGGCCCTCGGTGCGCTGGGGGACCTTCTCGCCGTGCGCCCTGGCGCTTTGCGCCTCGCGGGCCTTGACGAGGTTACGCCGGGCAGCTTCCTTCTGCCGTTCGGTGGCCATCACGTCTCCTCTCGACCCTGATCGCCTACCCCCGAATCAGCGGTCCCAATCGGCCCGGCACCCGGGGGAACCGGGGCCCGGGGCCCGGGCGAACCCTGGCGGCGCGAATCGTCCATCGCGCCGGCTACGCATAAGTGCGCTTCGTGCGGGATTCGATATCCCTGCCCACCGTGCGGCGGGCCGCCGCCGAATTCGGCGCGGGCCAAGCGGTAATAGTCACGCTGCTGGTCGCCGGAGGGTACGCTGAATTGTCCCGCCGGGCAGGATAAGAAATCCTCCGGAATATGCAACAAGGCCCCCTCCATGTATGAGATGGAGGGGGCCTTGCCTGGTCACGCTCTACCTAAGCTGCCAGTTACCTGGCCGCCTCGGCTTCGCGAACCGCCCGCTGGTGCCGAATACCCGCTCCGGATTCCGGCTTCCCGGTAGCCCTCGCGTTCCCGGAGTTTCCTCCGGGGTGGTACCCGTTTCCCTCGGTGAGATATTTCTACTGCCCCGAAGGGGCCGCACGCAAGAGTTTACGGCGAATTCAGCGCGAGTTTTTTATATCCACATTATATCCACAGAAACAAGGCTGGTTATCCGCAGATAGCGAAGGTTATCCACCAGTTTATGCACACCCCTTTCCACAGATTACCTGCGGTAAGGGGGACAATACGGGCGGCCGGGCGGGCTTCAGCGCGGGCCGGGCGGGCCCGCTGGCCGGTGGTAGACGAGGCGGACGGCCGGCCCCGCGGTCTCGGCCGCCACCAGGGCGAGAGCGGCCGGCTGGCTCCCGTCGGGGAACAGGCGCTCGCCCACGCCGAGCACCAGCGGGAACACCAGCAGCCGGTACTCGTCCACCAGGTCGTCGGCCGCCAGCGCGCGGACGATGCTGGCGCTGCCGGCCACGACGATGTCGTGAGCCTGCTTGCGCTCCCGCACCGCCGCCAGCAGGTCGCCCCCGAGGAGGGCGGAGTTCTGCCACGCGCCGACCTGGTCCAGCGAACGCGACGCGACCAGCTTGGGCATCGCGTTCAGCTTGGCCGAGAACTCATCGTCGCGGCCCGGCCAGATCCCCGCGAACAGCTGCCAGGTCCGCCGGCCCAGCAGCATCGTCCCGGTGTCGAGGACCTCGCCGAGGCGGAATTTGTCGCCCGCGACCGCCTGCGGCCCGTACCGGAACGCCCATCCGCCCTGTGCCGATCCGTCGCTGCCGTCCGGATCCTCCATGATCCCGTCCACGGACACGAACTCGATGACGATGACACGGCTCATCACTGACCTCCTGTTAACTGGTTCCTGCCGTGCCGACGAGCGGGCGCGGGCCTCGGGGACAGGCCCGCACGAGCAATTTCTGACCCTTGACAAAGTAGTGAGTCATCACTAACTTAAGGGACATGACCGAGACCAAGCAGCGGATGCCAGCCGCGGAACGCCGCGAAATCGTCCTGGACGCCGCTGTTGCTGAGTTCGCCGCCCACGGGCTGGCGGGCACCTCCACCGAGGTGGTCGCCCGGCGGGCCGGTATCAGCCAGCCTTACCTGTTCCGCCTGTTCCCGACCAAGAAGGCGCTGTTCATCGAGCTGGTCAACCGGTGCTTCCGGCGGGTGCAGGACGCGTTCGCCGCCGCGGCGGGGGAGCGCACCGGGCAGGAGGCGCTGATGGCGATGGCGGACGCCTACGAGGTGCTGCTCGAGGACCGGACGCTGCTGCTGCTGCAGATGCAGGCGTACGCCGCCTGTGACGACCCCGACATCCGGGCCGCGACCCGGGCGGGCTACAAGCGGCTGTGGGAGCTGGTCGAGCGGCTGACCGGCCTGCCGTTCCAGACCGTAGTGGACTTCTTCGCGGTCGGCATGCTGATGAACGTCGCCGCGGCCATGGACCTGCCCTCGGTCGACGAGCGGTGGACCAGCTGGTGCCCGAAGAACTCGCCTGCGTAATTTTTTTTCGCTTCGTAAGTTAGTAACTACTCACTTCCTAGGAGGGAAGAAATGACGGCGAAGAGCCGCACCGTATGGACCCTGGCCGTGACCTCGGCCGCGTTGTTCATGGCCTCGCTCGACAACCTCGTCGTGACGACCGCGCTGCCCTCGATCCGGGATCACCTGCACGCATCCCTCCAGGGCCTGCAGTGGACCGTCAACGCCTACACGCTCACCTTCGCGGTGCTGCTGCTCACCGGGGCCAGCCTCGGCGAGCGGTACGGCCGCCGCCGGATGTTCGTCATCGGCCTGGCCCTGTTCACCGCTGGTTCGGCGGCCGCCGCGCTCGCGCCCGGCATCGGCTGGCTCATCGCCGCACGCGCCGTGCAGGGCGTCGGGGCCGCTATCGTCGTCCCGCTGACCCTCACGCTGCTGTCGGCGGCGGTACCCCCGCAGCGCCGCGGCCTGGCCCTGGGCATCTGGGGCGCGATCGGCGGCCTGGCCATCGCCATCGGCCCGCTGGTCGGCGGGGCCGTCGTCGAGGGCGCGTCGTGGCAGTGGATCTTCTGGCTGAACGTGCCGATCGGCATCGCGCTGCTGCCCATCGCCCGGGCCCGGCTCACCGAGAGCCGCGGCAGGCCACCAGCCTGGACCTGCCCGGCGTGGTGCTGGCCAGCCTGGGCCTGCTGGGCATCGTGTACGGCTTGGTCAGCGGCAACGACCACGGCTGGACCAGCGCCACCGTACTGGCGCCCATCGTGGCCGGCGCGCTGCTGGTGGCCGGGTTCATCGCCTGGGAGCTGCGCGCCCGCGAGCCGATGCTGCCCATGCACCTGTTCCGCAGCCGCGGGTTCACCATGGTCAACGTGGCCTCGCTGCTGATGTTCTTCGGGATGTTCGGCTCGATCTTCCTGCTCGCTCAGTTCCTGCAGGTCGTCCAGGGCTACAGCCCGCTGGAGGCCGGGCTGCGGACCCTGCCCTGGACCGGGATGCCGGTGCTCATCGCCCCGGTGGCCGGCGCGCTGTCTGACCGCATCGGCGGGCGTTCGCTGCTGGCCACCGGGCTGGCCTTGCAGGCCATCGGGCTCGGCTGGCTGGCCGCGGTGGCCAGCCCCACCGTCCCGTACGCCACGCTGGTGCCGGCCTTCGTGGTCGCCGGCGTCGGGATGTCGCTGTTCTTCGCGCCCGTCGCCAACGTCGTGCTCAGCTCGGTGCGCCGCGACCAGGAGGGCATCGCCTCCGGCGCGAGCAACGCGATCCGCGAGCTCGGCGGGGTCTTCGGGATCGCCGTGCTCGGCGCGGTGTTCTCCGCCCACGGCAGCTACGCCAGCGGCTCAGCCTTCGTCGCCGGCCTGGCCCCGGCCGTCTGGGTCGGTGCCGCGGCCGTGGCCGTCGCGGCTGGTGCCGCGCTGCTCCTGCCACGGACCCGCCGCGCCACGGCCGGCGCACCCGAAGCCGGGCCAGCCCAGCAGAGCCCGGTAGCCGGGGAACTCGAGCAGGTGGGCTGACCGGCAGACCGCCGTCGTAAAACGGGCCCGGATCCTCGCGCGAGCCGCGGGGGCCGGGCCCGAGGCGTCTCCGGGTACCGAGCTCGGCTCGCGGACCGCGTACCGCGTTGACCCGGACCCTGCCTCACCCCGGCTGGGCGGGACTCTTACGGTGGTGTCGTGCGGGACGTGCCATGGTGGGGCGTGGTGTCGGCGGCCGCGGCGCCGGTTCTTTTGGTCAGCGGGTGGACGGTGGCGGCTGACCTGCAACCCCAGTTCGATCCGGTGGCCGACACGGTCAGCGCGCTGGCCGCGATCGGCGCCACCGACCGGTGGGTGATGACGCTGACGTTCGTGGTGGTCGGCCTGTGCGACGTGCTCACCGCGCTGGCGCTGCGGCCGGCCAGAAGGCCCGGGCGGGTGCTGCTGCTCGTCGGCGCCGTCTCGGGCCTGCTGGTGGCCGCCAACCCGGAACGCCCCGGGGGCTTCGGCTCGGTGGGGCACTTCGGCTCGGTGCCGCACTTCGTCCTGGCCGCGACCGGGCTCGCCTTGCTGACCATCTGGCCCCTCGGGGCCCGGCGGCGCGGTCCGGCCGTCCCGTGGGCGCTCCGGCCGGGAGCGGCGGCCGCGGCCGTGGCGGTGCAGTTCGCCCTGCTCGCCTGGTTCGGCGCGGAGCTGGCGACCGGAGCCGGTCAGGCCGGGCTGGCCGAGCGGATCATGGGCGCCGTCCAGGCGTCCTGGCCCCTGGCGGTGGTCCTGTCGGTGGTCCTATCGGGCAGGACGGCCGCGCCGCAGCCGCAGTTTGCGGAGGCTAACGAGACCAAGACGGCGTAGGCCACGGCGGCGGCCCCCGCCCCGAGCACCGCGCCCGCGACGACCTGGGCCACGGTGTGATCCTTCAGCACCACCCGGGACCAGCCGAGCAGGACGACCAGCGCATACGCCGGCCATACCAGCGGACCGAACGAGAGCGCCAGGATGACGACCGAACCCGACGCCACCGCGCAGTGAATCGAGATCTTCCACACCGTGGTGACCGCCGCCAGCAGCGCGACGCTGGCCAGCATGAAGGCCAGGTAACCGGTCAGCAGATGCGGCGCGCCGCCCGTCGCGAGCAGGATCAGCCCGGCCGCGACCGACGCCGCGCTGAAGGCGAGTACCGCCAGCCGCGGGCGGCGTGCGCCCACGTTCCGGTCGCTCCACCGGCCGTGGCGGATGCCGTAGGAGATGAACAGCGTCGGCACCACGGCCGTGAACAGCGCGGCCAGCAGCCCCCAGCCGATGCCCGCCCACCCGTCTGCATGCCAGCCGATCAGGACCACGGTGACGATGAGCCAGTTCTTCGGCTCGAGCCAGTAGCTGCACCGCCGGGCCCAGGCTTGACGAGCGCCCATGGGCTGAAGGTACCGTGCCCGGCGCGGCCGCGCGAAGCGCTGGCCCCGGCGCGCCGTCGGCCCCGCGCCGCTCCGATACGGTACGCACATGGCATCCACTGAGAAGATCGAGGCGTTCCTGGCCGAACCGCGCAATGTCGTCGTGGCCGGGATCCGCCGTGACGGGCGCCCGCACCTGAGCCCTAACTGGTTCTACTGGGACGGCGAGCGCTTCTACGTCTCCACCACCCGCAGCCGGGTGAAGTACAGCATCTTCCGCCGCGATCCGCGGGCGGAACTGCTCATCGACGACCCGTCGGCCTTCCGCTCCGTGCTGGTCCCGGCCACGGTGGAGATCCGCGAAGACCTCCCGGCCGAGCTGCCCCGCTTCCGCGCCATCAGGGAGAAGCACGGGCTCCGGGTCCCGGACGACACCGAGCACCTGCAGGCGCTGGCCGACGAGGGCCGCATCCTGCTGGCCTTCACCCCCGACAAGCCGCTGCCGGAGTGGACGGCGTGGGGCCTGGACTGAGGCCCGCAAGCCGCGTTTCGTTCCAGGAAATGTCACTATAGGCTGTTAAACTCGAATAAAAAGATCAAGATTTTCACCTAACGATCCCAGGTGTCAGCCCCTGGGTAGCCGCACTGGCCGGCGGTCCACCGCACTAACGGCCATGGCCTTGCGCAACGCAAGACTTGTCGGCTAGCCGATGGCAATCTTGCCAGTTGAATGCCGTCCGGGTCGAAGGTGCATGATCAGGACCGGGAGGTCGAGATGGATGAGGATCTGATCGCGCGGGCGATCCTGTGGGGGCCGGAGGCGATCGTGGCCGCCGACCGGGACGGCGTGATCAGGTTCTGGAACGCAGGTGCCGAGCGGATCTTCGGCTTCACCTCAGCCCAGGCCGTGGGCCGGTCGCTGGACCTGATCATCCCGGAGCGGCTGCGAGCACGGCACTGGGCGGGCTGGCGGCAGGTGATGGCCACCGGCCAGAGCCGGTACGGCGCCGCCGACGTGCTCGCCGTGCCGGGCATGCGGCAGGACGGGACGCCGGTCTCGGTCGAGTTCATGCTCCAGCCGGTCCGCGACGCCGCCGGCCAAGTGCTCGGCCTGGCCGCGACCATCCGCGACGTGACGGAGCGGTTCACCGAGCTGCGCGAGCTGAGGCGGCAGGTCGCCGGGACGACGAGCCCCGGCTAGGCGGCCGGCGGCCCATGTCACCGCGCATTGTCCCGGTTACCGCGTCTTGCGCGCGATCCCCAGGATCCGCGGTGCTACTGGCCACAGGTACGCGTCCGGCGGGAAGCGGAATCCGCGGCACGTCTCGATGGTGAAGACCTGCTCGATGGCCGCGCGAGTCTGCCGCTGAGTATGGCAGCCGCCCATGAGACGCGGCCACACCAGGTCGGTGGCCTGCTGGAACCCCGCGAACAGGATGTCCCGGCTCCGCACGTGCTCGTAGAAGCGCAGCTCGCCGCCCGGCCGCAGCACTCGGCGGAACTCAGCGAGCGCGCCCGGCACGTCGGGCACCGAGCACAGCAAGGCGCACGCGACGACGGCGTCGAAGGACGAGTCAGCCGCCGGAACCTGGTCGGCCGTCCCGTCGGCGACCCGGATCGGGACCGGAGCCGCCGCCGCCGCCTCGACCGCGCGGCTGCGCAGGTACGGCTCGGGCTCGACCGCGACCACCTCCTGCACCGAGACGGGATAGTGCGGGAAGTTCAGCCCGTTGCCCGGGCCCACCTCCAGCACCCGGCCCGACAGCCCGGCCAGCATCTCCTGCCTGTACTCCCGGTTGCCGCGCTCCTCGTTACGCCCGCCGTACCGGGCGAACCACCGCGCGAAGAGCGGATTGTTCACCAGTGTCATGCTTCTGCCTACCACGCATCGCCTGCCGCGCCACAACTGGCGGTGCGGTCACATGGGCTTTCGGCGCGCCGCTCCCCGTAGGGGGAACACACCAGCCCTGCATGCCGGCCGGTGCACCACCGAAGCCACGATGAGCCGGTGATCACCTCGGCCCAGACCGTGAAGACCCGATTCGCCAGCGGCGACGCACGGCATATGACGCATGCGCTAGGTCGAAGGACGTCCGGGTCGTAGCGGCGGGCAGCTGGTGATGCAGCTCGACTCCGACGCGAAATATATGTAATCTTATTCTAGAAATAAATTGCCAAATTAATGAAGCTAATTAGCGTAGCGTCGGCATAGACATCGAGGCCGGGCCGTCGCCGGCCGCCGGGTTGCTCGAGGGGCCGTCGAAAGGACCCGGTCATGAGTGAGGATCGACTGCACGTCATTTTCGGGACCGGCCAGGTCGGAAGTGCCCTAGCCGCTCACCTGGCCGGGCCGGGTGTTGCCGTCCGGACGGTGTCCAGGCACCGGCCGCCCGCGCTGGCCGAGGGCACCGACTGGCTAGGCGCTGATGCGGCTGACCCCGAAGCCGCCGCCGACGCGGCCAAGGGTGCGTCAGTCATCTACCAGTGCCTGAACGCCCCGTACAACCAGTGGCCGGAACGGTTCCCGCCTCTGCAGCGGGGCGTACTGACCGCCGCCGAACGCACTGGCGCGCTGCTGGTGAGCCTGGAAAACCTGTACGGCTACGGGCCGACCGGGGGCCGGCCGATGACCGAAGACATGCCGCTGGCCGCGACGGGCGCCAAGGGCCGGGCCCGGGCCGCGATGAGCGCCGAGCTGCTGGCTGCGGCCGATGCCGGCCGGGTCCGGATCGCCATCGGGCGGGCCTCGGACTTCTTCGGCCCCGGCGTCACCGCAGGGTCCACGCTCGGCGAGCGAGTATTCGGCAACGCGCTGGCCGGCCGTCGCGCCGACTTCATCGGCCGCCCTGACCTGCCGCATACCTACAGCTACGTCCCCGACGTCGCCGCCGGCCTGGCCACCCTGGGTACCGACGCCCGCGCCGCCGGGCAGGTCTGGCACCTGCCGGGCCCGGCGACCGGCACCACCCGGGCGCTCCTGGACCTGGTAGCCGCCGAGATCGGGCACCCCGTCGGCGTCCGGTCGCTGCCCAAGCTGTCCCTGCGGGCCCTGGGTCTGGTCAACCCGGTACTGCGCGAGCTGGCCGAGACGTATTACCAGTTCAACCAGCCCTTCGTGCTGGACACCAGTAAATACGAGTCCGCGTTCGGGGCGGCCGGCACTCCGCTGGCCGACGCCATCGCCGCCACCGTGGCCTGGTACCGGACCCGGCCGAGCACGCCATGACCACACCATTGGTCACCGTGACCGCGAACCCGGCGCTCTGAACGCCGCTGACCTGACTCCGGCCCCTGGGTGGTCGAGGCGGGAACTCCTACGCGATCAGGGCCCCGGCCGGCACAGGGCCCGGCCGGCCCGGCTAAGCACCAAGGCCCGATGATCATGCCTCAGGTAGACAGCCCCGTCTACGGCACGATCAGGAGTGGCGTCGGCGGGTGTCGGCCCAGGCCGACAGCGACTGAACCGGCCACACGGTGGATCGCCGAGGACGAGCTCCCGACCACGATCACCACGAACGCACCGGGGTTCGCATCACGGATGCCTGCGGCCGCCGCGGTCAGCTCCTGAGCAGTGTTGCCCTGGCGCCGCTCGAACCCCCAGACAGCCCCGCGGTCGCGCAGCTGCTCGGCGGCCTGACCGCGGAGCTCCTGCCCGATCTGGTCGGGTTCCACGTCGGACGGAATCTCGTCCACGGCGACGGGCGTGTGAGTCACGTACACCACGTCGATGCGGCCAGCCTGGCTGTGCAGCAGCAAGACCGCGGCGTCGAGCGCCCGCCTGGCGGGCGGGGAACCGTCATACCCGACCACCAGATTCAGGAACGTCGCGGGCGGCGTGGCACTCGTCATGGTGCCAAAGGTAGCCTCCGTGTCATTTTCACGGAAGCCATAACACGCCCCACCCGGGCAACCGCCACGCATGGAAGCGGGCCGCCGGAGGATCAGCTCCATGCCAGCGCGACTGCTGCCCATATGTATGCCGCGACCGGCGTCGGCTACGCCGCCTGCGACGCCCGGCGATCCCGCTGGGCCTCACCACGGCAGGCGATAACATCCAGTGACGGCGATCAGTACGTCGTCGGCGGTAGCCGAGATGCCGGTGGCACCTGAGGCAACCTTGACCGGGGCGAAGCTGCTCTCGGTGGTCCCGTTGCCGATCTGGCCCTCCTCGCCACCACCCCAGGCGTAGACATCCCCGGTCCAGGAGATGCCGTACGAGGTACCGCCGCTCGTCGCGAGCGTCCGGTATATGACTCCTGACGGCGGGGTGATCAGTTCCGGTGAGGACTGCGACGCCGTATTCCCGTCCCCGAGCTGCCCCTGCCCGTCAGCGCCCCAGGCGTACAGGTCACCGTTGGTGAGGAGCGCCAGCGTCTGCCCGTTACCAGGCACTGACCCGCCCTGGGTGACCTGCCGCACCCTGGCCGGCAAGCGCACCGTGACCGGCACGTCGGACGGCCTCGGCAGCGTGCCGATGCCGAGCTGCCCCTCGCCGTTGGTGCCCCAGTCCAGGTACTTTCCGTCGGCGAGGAGGGCGCCGGAGTTGGCGAACGCGGCCACCAGGGACACTACGTGGGCCGAGCGGCCGAGGCCTTTCACCTTGACCGGCACCGAGCTCGGCCTGATGGTGCCGTCGCCGAGCTCTCCGAGGCTGTTGAGGCCGCACGCCCAGACCTGGCCTCTCGCGTCGTAAAGCGCATGGTCGAAAGCGCCGGCCACGGCGGTCACGTGCGAGAACGGCAGCCTGACCGGGGTGAGGTCCTGCTCGTGATTGCCCAGGCACAGCTCCCCGCCCTGGTTATCGCCCCAGCCCCAGACGTAGCCTCTGGTATCGACGGCCAGGGCGGTGTCGAAGGGCATCACGTCAACGGGCAGCGAGGCGATCTTCACCCCCGCAGGGAAGCGCACCCGTACCGGCGTGGTGAAGGAGTTCGTGGTGGCACCGTCGCCCAGCTGGCCCGCGTTGCCCAGCCCCCACGCGTAGACGCTGCCGTTGGTCAGCAGGGCGTACTGGCTGGAGTTCGACGTGGCCACTTCCGCGACCGAGCCCGGCAGGGTCAGCGACACCGGAGAGGTAATCATGTCCTGCGGCATGAGCGTGCTGGTCCCCCCGAAGAACGTGCCCCAGTGCTGGACGGTACTGGACCTGGCCGCGTACGGGGCCTGTGGCGGGCCGGGCGCGTGGACGGCCCGCGACTGCGCGACCGCCGGGATCGCCTGGACGGCGAGCAGCAGGGCCATCGCGCTCAGACCCGCAGCGGCCCACCCGAAGATCCGGCGCATGCCGCTGTGTGTGCTTGGCGTGCGGTTCACTGGTTCTCCCCCGAGAGTGCTTGGAACAGCGCCACACGGCGACAGCTCAACACCCCGCGGCCGTGAGCGCGCCGACTCCGCCGATTTCACTCCGTGCTACGACAGATCTACTGAGTGTAACACGACGAAAACGCCGGACCAGGGTCGCGGCGTCGGCGCACTTCGTAGCCTTGCCGAGCCTTGGCGCGACTCTCGCTCGCCGGAGATTAGTTCCTATGACGCCGGGCGTTGGCAGGCATGCCTACAATTCCGTACGGCGAAACGGTCCTTCTTGCGAAAGAAAAACGACCTCCCCGAGTAAGGCATTCAGTGTCGAAAGCAGAACACGCCCACTCTCCCAGTGCCTGTCCCGCCGCCTGACTATCGAAGCCACGCTGAACGTGTGATTCCCGTGACGAGCGTTGCTGCCGGTACCAGCCCGGCGGCCCGCGGACTGCGATCCACCGGGGGACAAGCCCGGCAGGCAGGATCGTGGATCGTTACTGCCCGCCCGCGGGCAGTAACGATCCACGATAACGAGGACCCGTCCGGGATCCAGGGCGGACCCGCAGCCCGGGCGCACGGGCACCCCGTCCCCGGAGGTGGGGCTTCGGCCCACATGCCCCTATGTGGGAGGCCCGGACGTTCGGGGGTTGTGGCACATGGGCCCGGTAAGGGGGCCTGCCGGTCGAGGATGGCGGGGCGGCTGCCCTGGTTGGGTTGAGGTGATGGTGGCGCGGGCGGCGGGGCCTCGCGCCGAAGGCCAGGACGCTCAGCCGCGGTCGTGGAGGGTCACCTGGTAGCCGTCGGGGTCCGCGAACGTGAAAGTGCGGCCGAACGGCCCGTCGGCGGGCGCTGAGACGATCGTCGTGCCGGCGGCGGCGAGGGCGTCGTGGATGTCCTGCGCGTCGGGGGCGTGCAGCCACAGCGCCATTCCCTGGCCCGGCTGCGCGATCGCGTCCAGGTCGGTGCCCGCCACGACGTCGCGGACGGCGAACGCGATCGGCTTGGTGTCGAACACGACGGCGTGCGGCGGTCCTGCGGAGCGCTTCAGCCCCAGATACTGCTCGTAGAAAGCGGCGGAACGCTCCAGGTCGCGCACCTGCAGTGAAATGAAGTCGGGTCCGGTGACGGCCACGATTCTTGCCTCCTCATTGGATGTCAGTCTTCTGACACGCCACAATGTATGTCAGAATGCTGACATGAGTCAAGGCGGGCCCGGAGTCGAGCTGGACACATCGCTGGGGTACATGCTGAAGGCGGCCGCGAGCGCCCTGCACGCTGCCCTGGAGGCCGTGCTGAGGCCGCTTGGCATGACGATCACCCACTACGCCTGCCTGGAGCTGCTGGCCCAGCGACCGGGCCTGTCGAACTCCGAGCTGGCCCGCGGCGCCTTCGTCACCCGGCAGTCGATGAACGTGCTCCTGCAGTCCCTCGAGCACCAGGGACTCGTTGTCCGCCCGGCACAGGCACCCGTCGGCAGGGCCCTGCCGACCGAGCTGACCGCCCGCGGGCGCCGCCAGCTCAAGGTGGCCAGCGCCGCGGTTCGCCGCGTCGAGCAAGACATGCTGGCCAATCTGGATGCCAGCGAACAAGATCAGATGCGGCGCCTGCTCACCGCGTGCATCGCCGCACTGACCGAACCGCCCGCATCCCCGACGTGACTCCTCCGGACCGGGCCGCGCTCGAGCCCGCTCACGTCGGGTATGAACCGGGGGCCCTCAGCCCCCGGAGGCCGCCCGCACCGCGGCCCGGATCGCGTCCTCGAGCCCCTCCAGCGGGAGCTTGCCGTCGATGCGCTCGCCGTCGACGTAGAACTTGGGGGTGGCGTTCACGCCGTCCCGGACCGCTTCCCGTATGTCGCGCTCGATCTTGGCCGTGTAGGCACGATCGGTCACCTCGCGCCGGAACCGGTCCGTATCCAGGTCCAGGTCCGCGGCGCAGTCCAGCAGTGAGCTCAGGTCAAGCATGGACGAGGGCTGCAGCAGCCACTCGTACATCGGCCAGAACTTCCCCTGGGCCCCGGCCGCCTCGGCCGCCTGCGCGGCCTGCTCCGCGTGCGGGTGCAGCTGGGCGATGGGGAAGTTGCGGAACACGAACCGGACGGTATCCGGGTAGCGGGCCAGCATCTCATGCACGTCGCGGGCCGCGCCCCGGCAGAACGGGCATTCGTAATCGCCGTACTCCAGGACCGTTACCGCAGCGTCGGGACGGCCGAGGATGTGATCCACGGCCGTCACCTCAGTGACCGCAAACTCCTCCATCCCCACAGGATGGCACGAAACGGCGGGTCGCGATTCCGCCTTGGTCAGTCCTTGACCTCGCGCAGGCGGCCGGTCTCGACCTCGTAGACGAACCCGCGCACCGAGTCCTTGTGCGGGATGTACGGGCTGGCCTTGATCCGGGCGATGGACTGGCGGACGTCGGCGTCGAGGTCGGGGAAGGCTTCCAGGGCGAACGGCGGGCGCAGCCCGGTGTCGGCCTCGATCTGCGCCTTCACGTCGTCGTCGTGGAAGGTGAGCATGCCGCAGTCGGTGTGGTGGATGAGGACGATCTCGGTCGTGCCCAGCAGGCGCTGGGAGATGGTGATCGACCGGATGACGTCCTCAGTGACCACGCCGCCCGCATTACGCACGACGTGCGCGTCGCCTTCGGACAGCCCGAGCACCCCGTAAGGGCTGAGCCGGGCGTCCATGCAGGCCACCACCAGGAGGTGCAAGCCGGGCGGCAGCGGGAGGTCGCCCTTATCGAAGCCGGCGGCGTACCGCTCGGCGTTAGCTACCAGCGTGTCGGTGCTGCTCACAGTTCCTCCCCGGGAACGGAAACAGAACGAATCAGGACATCGCGAACAACCTATCCGATCACACCCTAGACCTAATCCTGACTTGTCCGGTCGGGATTAGCGGTTATGCCCGGGGAGGGCCCCGGGCTCAGCTCGAGCTGAGCCCGGGAGCGCCCCAGGCTCAGCTCGAGGCGAGCCGGTCGACCAGGTCCTGGTGCAGCTCCCACAGCCGCTGCGGCAGGTGCTCGCCGAACGTCCGGAAGAACTCCGGCATCCCGTCCGCCTCCAGCTTCCACGCCTGGAGCGTCCACCGTGAGCAGCAGCTCCAGGTCGGCCTCGGTGAGCTCCACGCCGTCGAGGTCCAGCGAGCCCGGCGCCGGCAGGTTGCCGATCGGCGTCTCCACGGCTTCCGCGTCACCGGACAGCCGCTGGATGATCCACTTCAGCACCCGGCTGTTCTCGCCGAACCCGGGCCACACGAACCGCCCGGACGCGTCCTTGCGGAACCAGTTGACGTAGAACAGCTTGGGCAGCTTGGCCGGGTCGGGCGCGGATGCGCCGAGCGCCAGCCAGTGGCCGAAGTAGTCGCCCATGTTGTACCCGCAGAACGGCAGCATCGCGAACGGGTCCCGGCGCAGCTCGCCGACCGTGCCCTCGGCCGCGGCCGTCTTCTCCGAGGCGACGTTCGCCCCGAGGAAGACCCCGTGATCCCAGCCGAACGACTCGGTGACCAGCGGCACGTTCGTCGCCCGCCGCCCGCCGAACAGGATGGCCGAGATCGGCACGCCCTCCGGGTCGTCCCACTCCGGCGCGATGATCGGGCACTGGTCCGCGGGCGTGGTGAACCGGGAGTTCGGGTGGGCGGCCGGCTCGGCGCTCTCCGGCGTCCAGTCGCGGCCCTTCCAGTCGGTCAGGTGCGCGGGCGGCTCCTCGGTCAGGCCCTCCCACCACACGTCGCCGTCGTCGGTCAGCGCCACGTTGGTGAAGATGTTGTTGCCCCACATGGCCGCGACCGCGTTGGCGTTGGTCTTCATGCCCGTGCCCGGCGCGACGCCGAAGAACCCGGCCTCCGGGTTGACCGCGTACAGCCGCCCGTCCGGCCCGAAGCGCATCCAGGCGATGTCATCGCCGATGGTCTCGGCCTTCCAGCCCGGGATGGTGGGCTGCAGCATGGCCAGGTTGGTCTTGCCGCACGCGGACGGGAACGCCGCCGCCACGTACCGCGGCTCCCCGTCGGGCGGGGTGAGCTTGAGGATGAGCATGTGCTCGGCCAGCCAGCCCTCGTCCCGCGCCATCACCGAGGCGATCCGCAGCGCGTAGCACTTCTTGCCCAGCAGCGCGTTCCCGCCGTAGCCGGACCCGTAGGACCAGATCTCCCTGCTCTCAGGGAAGTGCGAGATGTACTTGACCTTGTTGCACGGCCACGGGACGTCTTCCTGCCCCGGCTCCAGGGGTGCGCCGACCGTGTGCACGGCCCGCACAAACGACCCGTTCTCCTCGATCGCCCGCAGCGCGGGGGTCCCCATCCGGGTCATGATCCGCATCGAGACGACCACGTACGGCGAGTCGGTGATCTCCACCCCCAGCGAGGAGTGCTCGCTGCCCAGCGGGCCCATGCAGAACGGGACCACGTACATCGTCCGGCCGCGCATGCAGCCGTCGAAGATCTTCGCGAACGTCGCCCGCATCTCAGCCGGCGCGACCCAGTTGTTCGTCGGCCCGGCGTCGGCCTCGCGCTCGGAGCAGATGAACGTCCGGTCCTCGACCCGGGCCACGTCGCTGGGGTCCGAGACACACCGGAAGCTGTTGGGCCGCAGCGACGGGTTCAGCCGTACGAACGTCCCGCTGTCGACCAGCGCGGTGGTCAGCCGGTCCCATTCTTCCTGCGAGCCGTCACACCACACCACGGCCTCGGGCTTGGTCAGATCCGCGATCTCGCTGACCCATTCGGCCAGTTCGGGCAGGCTCGTTTTCGCTCGGCTGTTGGTGGACTCTACGCTAGTCATCGTTGTCTCTCCTGAGTGGGACCCGGCATCTCACTTATCTGGTACCTTACGTGCATTTGGGGCGGCTAGGCCGCCTGAGCGGGACGAGGGGCCGTTACGGCCCAGTGGATCGCCTGCACCATCGCGTGCCCGGCCGGCCGGACCAGTACCGTCTCGGTTACCGGCAGCCTCGGCAGGGACAGCGGACGCCGCGCCCAGCCGGGCAGCAGCGAGACCGCGGCCGCGGCCAGCACCCCGTACGGAGCCCGGGCGATCACCGGCAGCGGGGGGTGCAGCAGTAGGAACCGGGCCGCCTCCCTGGCCTGCGGGGTAGCGGCTAGCTCGGGCCGGTAGGCCCGGATCCGGTCAGCCAGCTCGGCCTCGGTGCCCGGCGGATCTGGGACACCGATCTCGACGCCGATCCTGGCCATGTCGGCGACGTACCCGTCGCGCTCGGCCGGGTCAAGCGGCCGGGCGCCGAAGGAAGAGTGAGCTCGCAGGAAGCTATCTGCTTCCGCGATGTGCACCCAGGTTAGCAGGTGCGGGTCGGACGCCGCGTAAGGCCGCCCGTCGGGAGCGGTCCCGTTGACGCGCTGGTGGATCGCCTGGACCCGGGCGATCGCCTGCTGGACGCCAGCGGCGTCGCCGAACGTGGTAGCGCCGATGAAACGGCTGGTCCGCTGCAGCCGTCCCCACGGGTCGCCGTGGTAATCGGAGTGCTCGGCCACCGCCGCCATGGCCAGCGGGTGCAGTGACTGCAGCAGCAGGGCCCTGATCGCGCCGATGAAGATCGCCGAATCGCTGTGGACCTGGCGGATCGGGCGGCCTTCGGCGAACCACGGCTCGCCCGCGGGCTGGCGCGGCCCCTGCCCGCGGGAGGCGTCCGGCCCGGCGACCCGCTCGGCAATCGCGGCGCCGATCCTCCGGCGAACCCGGTCCGTGGCGCCCTGCCCCTTCATCTACCTATTATCAACGCCCTGGCGAGCCAGACCTAGTGTGAGCCGCCGCACACCCGGCTCCACCAGGCCATGTTACCGGCCCGTAATACGACGGTCATCGGCTCGCGACGCCACCCGCGGTAGCCGCCTGACCTGCCGCGCAACCCTGCCGGTCCCGGTCCGGGGAACCAAATTTCGCCCGAACGGACTGTGGTGCGTGTCACCCGCACCCCGGTGCGCGGCCCCGGATGTCATCAGCCGATCGGTGGATAGGTTCAGCCATCCGGCCATCACCCGGTTCAGCCCGGAGGCTGGCTGCCCGGTCGATGCTCTTCCGGTGCGTTGCTGGGATGCTAGACGGTACTGCGCAGCGACGGGGTCGCAGATGGGACACGAGGGGAAAAGCTATGGAAGCCACATCCGCCGGGCTAGCCGAGAGTAGGCAGGCCGCTCCGGCGGCGAATTCGGTCGCCTTGTCCAAGACCTACGGGTCCGGCCAGGCCGTCGTGCACGCCCTGGCCGACGTCACGGTGACGTTCGAGCGCGGCCGGTTCACCGCCGTCATGGGCCCGTCGGGCTCGGGCAAGTCGACGCTCATGCACTGCATGGCGGGCCTGGACCGGCCGACCTCCGGGCAGACGTTCGTGGACGGCCAGGACATCGGGAGGCTGGACGACAGCGGGCTGACCCGGCTGCGGCGCGACCGCATCGGCTTCGTGTTCCAGTCCTTCAACCTGGTCCCGACGCTGACCGCGGCCGAGAACATCACCCTGCCCGCGGCCCTGGCGGGTAACAAGGTCGACCAGGACTGGCTCGGCTACCTGGTGAAGGAGCTGGGCATCGCCGACCGGCTGAGGCACCGTCCGAGCGAGATGTCCGGCGGCCAGCAGCAGCGCGTCGCGTGCGCCCGGGCGCTGATCAACAAGCCGGCCCTCATCTTCGCCGATGAGCCCACCGGCAACCTGGACTCCAATGCTTCCGCCGACCTGCTGGCGTTCCTGCGGCGCTCGGTGACCGACCTCGGCCAGTCCATCGTCATGGTGACGCACGACCCGCGCGGGGCCGCGTACGCGGACCGGGTGGTGTTCCTCGCCGACGGTGCCGTGGTCGGCGACCTTCAGCAGCCGACCGCCGATTCGGTCCTCGAGCGGATGCGGACCCTGGGGGCATGACATGTGGAAAGTGACGATCAAGGGCCTGCTGGCCCACAAGCTCCGGCTGGCGCTGACCGCGCTGGCCATCGTGCTCGGCGTGACCTTCATCTCCGGCACGTTCGTCCTGACCGACACCCTGCACAACACGTTCAGCAACCTGTTCGGCAACATCTACTCCAAGATTGACTTCCAGGTCCGGGGGGTCGCCCAGCTCGGCAACGGCGGCAACGCGGTCCGCAACGAGCTGCCCGAGTCGCTGCTGGCCACCGTGCGTGCCGTGCCCGGCGTCGCGGCCGCCGACGGCCAGGTCACGGGCTACGCCCAGTTCATCAGCCACGACGGCAAGGCCATCCAGACCGGTGGCGCGCCCACTCTCGCCGTGAGCTTCAACCCCGATCCGCAATTTTCCAGCCTCCACCTGATCGCCGGCGGCGCCCCGGCCACCGCTGATGACGTCGTGATGGACGCCGGGACCGCGCAGAAGTACGGCTTCTCCGTGGGACAGCAGGTCCGCATCCTGACCACCGGGCCGACCCGGACGTTCACCATCACCGGCATCGCCGAGTTCGGGACGGCGAACAACCTGGCCGGGGCGACCCTCGCCGCGTTCACGCTGCCCACCGTGCAGGCCATCGCCCAGGAGCCCGGCCAGCTCGACAACATCAACGTCGTGACCGCGCCGGGCGCCAGCAAGCCCGCGGTGCAGCAGGCCATCGCCAAGGTCCTGCCCCCCGGCGTGCAGGTGGTCACCGGGCAGACCGTGGTGAACGAGAGCACCAGCTCGATCGATCAGGCGCTGTCCTTCTTCTCCACCGCGCTGCTGGTCTTCGCGTTCATCTCGCTGTTCGTCGGCGGATTCACCATCTTCAACACGTTCTCGATCATCGTCGGGCAGCGGACCCGGGAACTGGCCCTGCTGCGCATCGTCGGAGCGAGCCGCCGCCAGGTGTTCCGGTCGGTACTCGGCGAGGCGGCCATCACCGGGCTGGTTTCCTCGGTGATCGGCCTGGGTCTGGGGGTGCTGGCCGCGCTCGGGCTGCAGGCGCTGCTGCGCGGGTTCGGGATCACGCTGCCGCCCGGGCCCCTGGTCTTCGAACCGCGCACCGTGCTGGTCGGGCTGCTGGTCGGCGTCGGCGTGACGGTCGTGGCCGCGTTCGGCCCGGCCCGCGGCGCTGTCCGCATCCCGCCGGTCGCCGCGCTGGATGACCGCCGGTCCGGCCCCACCGCCTCGCTGCGGCGCCGGTTCATCGCCGGCGCGGTGGTGGCCCTGCTCGGCGTGGCCGTGCTGGCCATCGGGCTGGCCAAGCCGGCCATCGGGCTCGTCGGCCTCGGCGCCGTGGCCATCTTCATCGGGACGGCCATCCTGGCCCCGGCCCTCGCCCGCCCGCTGTCCAGCGTGATCGGCCGCCCGCTGGCCCGGGTGCTCGGGGAACCGGGCAAGCTCGGCCGGGAAAACTCGATGCGCAGCCCCCGGCGCACGGCCCAGACCGCCTCGGCCCTCATGGTCGGCCTGGCCCTGGTCGCCGCGATATCGGTCTTCGGCGCTTCGCTGTCGCGGTCGGCCACCAGCAGCGCGGACCAGGCGATCAGCGCCGATCTCATCGTGAGCGCGACCGGATCGGGAGAGCTCAGCAACTCCGCGGCTTCCCTCGCCACGGCCGTGCCGGGGGTCACCGCGACCACCACCGTCTACGACGGGCAGTTCGAGTTCGGCAGCACGCTGTCCACGCTCACCGCGGTGTCCACGGCCAACCTGGCCAGCACGGTGATCCTGCGCATGACGTCCGGTACCCCGGCCGCGCTGAGCCAGGGCGAGATGCTCATCGACTCCACCACGGCGCAGAACAAGCACCTGGCCGTCGGCGACACGGTGCCGGCCAGGTTCGCCCAGACCGGCCCGGCCACCCTGCGCATCGGCGGCATCTACCAGGCCAACGCCCTGATCGGCAGCTACCTGGTCAGTTCCGCGTTCTTCCTGTCCCACTACCCGGCCCAGGCGCCGGGTGCCCTGCTGCTGAGCACCAACGGCAGCACCTCGGTGAACAACGCCGTCACCAATGCCCTGGCCCCCTTCCCGAACATCCAGGTGCAGACCAGGGCCCAGTTCGAGCAGGCCCAGGTGTCCAGCGTCAACCAGCTGCTCGGCCTGGTCTACGCCCTGCTCGCGCTGGCCGTGCTCATCGCGCTCATCGGGATCGTGAACACGCTCATGCTCTCGGTGTTCGAGCGCACCCGGGAGATCGGCCTGCTCCGCGCGGTGGGCATGCGCAGGCGCCAGGTCCGGACCATGATCCGGTCCGAAGCGGTGATCCTGGCCATCTTCGGCGCCGTCATCGGGATCATCATCGGTACGGGCATGGGCGTCGCACTGGTCTCGTCACTGAAGCAGCAGGGCATCACCGACACCGTGGTCCCGGTGCCCAACCTGGTCATTTTCCTGGTGCTCGCCGCGGTGCTGGGCCTGCTCGCCGCCACCTGGCCGGCCCGCCGGGCGGCCAAGCTGGACATCCTGGCCGCCATCGCCGCCGACTGATAACACCGTCCGCTGGCAGCGAAACCTCAGCGTACGGGCGGCCCGCCGCCCGTACGCTGAGGTATGGCCGAGCATGCGCGAGTGGTCCCGCTTCGCCGCCAGCCCACGGCGGAGTCATCGTCCCGCGAGCCCCTGCATCCTGAGACCCTGCATCCTGAGACCCTGCATCCCCAGCCCCTGCGGCCCGAGCCACTGTGGCGCGAGGTGCTCGGTCACCGGCTGCGCGCGCTGCGCCTGGATCAGCGGGAGACCCTGGCCGAGACGGCGGGCCGGGCCGGGATCTCGCCCCAGTACCTGTCCGAGATCGAGCGCGGCCGCAAGGAACCCTCCAGCGAGATGATCGCGGCCCTGGCGGGCGCGCTGGGGACCACGCTCATCCGGCTGACCGAGCAGGTCGCCGGTGAACTGCGCCGTGACCTGCGCCGCCAGCAGGCGGCCCGCGCGCCGCACGGGTCCGGCCCGGTCATGCTGTCGCTCGCGGCGTGAGCGGCGCCGGGTCACCCGCCGCGGTGTCCGCCGAGCGCCGCCCTAGCACCTGGTCGACGATCCCGTAAGCCAGCGCGGCCTGCGCGGTCAGCACCCGGTCCCGGTCGGTGTCGGCCCGCAGGGTCGCGACGGACTGGCCGGTGTGCACGGACAGGATCGCCTCGATATCGGCGCGCATCCGGATCACCTCGTCCGCCTGCAGGATGAGGTCCGGGATCGGGCCCTGGCCGCGTGCGTCCGGCTGGTGCAGCACCACCCGGGCGTGCGGCAGCAGGGACCGCCGCCCCGCCGTCCCGGCCGCGAGCAGCACGGCGCCGACCCCGATGGCCTGGCCCACGCAGGTCGTGGCCACCGGCGCCTGGATGTACCGCATCGTGTCGTACAGCGCGAGCATGGACGGGAGGTCACCGCCCTCGCAGTTGATGTACAGGTTGATCTCCAGCTCCTGGCTCTCCGCCTCCAGGTGCAGCAGCTGGGCGATGAGCGCGTTGGCCACGCCGGAGTCGATGGCCGTGCCGAGGTACACGATCCGCTCGGTGAGCAGATGCGAGTACACGTCCATGATCCGCTCGCCCCGCGGATGCTGGGCGATCACGTTCGGGATGGTGTAGCTGCTCACGCGAGGTTCCTCTCCGCCGGCCCCGGCAGCCCGATCCGGTGTTTCCTGGACGGCACGACCTGGCCGAACGATCCGACGATGGCATCGATGAAGCCGTAGTCGCGCGCCTCGACGGCCGTGTACCAGTGGTCGTGCAGCGAATCATCGAAGATGCGCTGCACCGGCTGGCCGGTGTCCTGCGCGATCAGGCCGAGCACCGTGTCCACCGTGTGCCGCAGGTCGTCGGCCTGGACTTCGATGTCGACGGCGCTGCCGCCGATGCCCGACGAGCCGCGGTGCATGAGGATGCGCGCATGCGGCAGCGCGAACCGCTTGCCCTTGGTCCCGGCCGACAGCAGGAACTGCCCGGCGCTGCAGGCCAGCCCGAGCGCCAGCGTCGAGACGTCGCACGGCACGAGCCGCATGACATCCCGGATGGCGAGCATGGACGGGACCGATCCGCCGGGGGAGTGGATCCACAGCGCGATGCCGGCGCCCGGGTCCTCCGCCGCCAGCATGAGCAGCTGGGTGGTGAGCAGCGTGCCGTTGTCGTCGTCGAGAACGCCGTCGAGCACCAGGATCCGCCGCGTCAGCAGCTGCTCCCGTACCCGCTCGCTGAATAGGGGGTTCTTCTCATCGTGAGCCATGCCTCCAGCCTGCGCCGCGGCCGCCCGGGAAACCCCCGCTCGCTGCTGCGGGCAGATCTGCTCACAGCAGCGCGGCCCGGAGGACGGCGGTCAGGCTCCCTACCGCGGCCACCCGGTCTTCGTTGCCCGGGCCACCTGCTGCCGCAGTTGACTTGACACAGCGTCAAATCAGTGGCCGCACCCTCTTGAGGCGCCCCGGCCCGGTCGTTATTGTGCTGAACAGGGAATGCTTCCAGAGATCGAGAGGTTTTGTCGTGGCCGAGAAGACTTTTGACCTTCTAACTTACGAGAAGCGCAACCGCGTCGCGTGGATCACCATCCACAACGAAGCGAGGATGAACGCCCTCAGCACCGGGGTGATGAACGGCCTGTACGACAGCTTCGAGGAAGCCGACAACGACGATGATGTCCTGGTGGTCGTGCTGACCGGGGCGGGCGGCCGGGCCTTCTGCGCCGGCGCCGACCTGCGGGAGATGACCGAGCGGGACCAGGCCGGCGGTGTAGGCACCAGGCAGGCCGCCAAGAACGGGTTTGAGAAGATCGGCTCGATCCTCAAGCCCGTCATCGGCGCGGTGGACGGGTACGCGCTGGCCGGCGGGATGCAGCTGTCGGCCCGGTGTGACTTCCGCATCGCCACGGCCAAGTCGACGTTCGGGATGCCTGAGCCGCTGCGCAGCCTGGTCCCGATCAACTTGATGGACACCCTGGAGATCGGGTTCGTGCCGCTGGGCAACGCGCTGTGGATCATCCTGTCCGGGGAGCACTTCTCCGCGGAGGAGGCGCACCGGATCGGGTTCGTGCAGTGGATCGTGCCGGACCGCGACGCGATGATGGCCGAGGCGGAGAAGCGCGCGGAGATCCTGAAGCTGTGCGCGCCGCTGGCGGTCAAGGCGCTGAAGAACGGCGTGCACCTGCACATGAACCCGCCGACCCCGCCGACCGGCGTGACCCTGCTGGAGCACCTGCGCGAGGTCAACGGCCCCTGGTACAAGAAGGTCGACGAGAGCGAAGACCGCCTCGAGGGCCCGAAGGCCTTCGCCGAGAAGCGCGCCCCGAACTGGAAGGGCCGCTGAGAACTCGGCGCGAGCCGAGGCCAGCCGGCGGGCGGAGGTGGCGCCGGGTCGGCCCGACGGCCACACTGTAGGGCATGTCGTCACTTGCCAGCGGTGAAGTCCCGGAGCTGCTGGCCGAGGTAGCCGAGCGTGCCGGGCGCTATCTGGCCAGCCTGGATAGCCGCCCGGTCGCCCCGGACGACGCTGCCCTGTCCGGGCTGGCCCGCTTCGCCGAGCCGTTGCCGGAGCGGCCCGGGGATGCGGCCGCGACGCTGGCGCTGCTCGATGAGGCGGGATCGCCCGCGACCATGGGCAGCGCCGGCGGCCGCTACTTCGGGTTCGTCATCGGCGGCTCCTACCCGGTCGCGCTAGCGGCGAACTGGCTGGCCACGGCGTGGGATCAGAACGCGGCGCTGCCGGCCATGTCGCCGGTCGCGGCTCGCCTGCACGAGGTGGTGACCGGGTGGCTCGGTGAGCTGCTCGGGCTCCCGGCGGGCAGCGCCGCGGCGTTCGTCACCGGCGCGGCGATGGCCAATACGGCCGCGCTCACCGCGGCCCGTGACCGGCAGCTGGCCAGCGTCGGCTGGGACGTGCAGGCGGACGGCCTGTTCGGGGCGCCCGAGCTGACCGTCGTGGTCGGGGAGAAAGCCCATTCCACCGTGATCAAGGCGCTCGGGATGATCGGGCTCGGCCGGGAGCGCGTCCGCCGGGTCCCGGCCGATGACCAGGGCCGGCTGCGCGCCGACGGCCTTCCCGGCGACGTGACCGGTCCGGCCGTGGTCTGCGTGCAGGCCGGCGAGGTGAACACCGGCGCGTTCGATCCCTTTCCGGCCGTCATCGAGTGGGCCAGGCAGCGCGGGGCGTGGGTGCATGCCGATGGCGCGTTCGGGCTGTGGGCGCTCGCGGATCCCTCGCGTTCGCACCTCACGGCCGGCCTGGCCGACGCCGACTCGTGGGCGACCGACGGGCACAAGTGGCTCAACGTTCCCTATGACTGCGGCATCGCCCTGGTCCGGCGGCCGGAGGATCTGCGCCGGAGCTTCGCCGCCGAGGCCGGCTACCTGCCGTCCGGCACCGGGTTCGAGGCCATGCATCACACGCCGCAGGCCTCGCAGCGCGCGCGCCAGGTCGAGGTGTGGGCGGTGCTGCGCACGCTCGGCCGGCAGGGCGTGACCGATCTCATCGCGGCGAGCTGCGGCCACGCCCGGGCCATGGCCGCCCGCCTGCGGGACGCGGGCCTCGAGGTGCTGAACGACGTCGTGCTCAACCAGGTGCTGGTGCGGGCGTCCACCGATGACCGGACGCTGGCCCTGGTGCGGGCCGTTCAGCAGGACGGGACGTGCTGGTGCGGGCCGACCACCTGGCAGCACCGGCCCGCCATGCGGATCAGCGTCTCGGGCTGGGCCACGACCGCCGACGACATCTCCGCCAGCGCGGACGCCATCATCGCCGCCGCCCAGCAGCAAGCCGGCGCGAGAACCACGGCCCGTTAGGCCGCAGGATCGTTACGCGTCCCAGCTGTGCAGGAAGGCGGCATTCCTGGCCGCCAGGTCAGCCCGGAACATCGGGTGCAGGTCCATCGACGGTGAGTACCGGCTGGCCGGGACCTCGCGGCCCAGGGCCTCGGCCATGGCCCGCACGTGGTGCGGGCCGGCGCCGCAGCAGATACCCACGTAGTCGACGCCGAGCTCGCGGGCCGTCAGCGCGAACTGCGCCATCTCGAACCGGGTGCAGGTGAAGGGGTCCAGCGCGACCGGGAAGGCGCGCTCGCCCTCGGCGGAGCGCAGCGTTTCCATCGTCGGCATGGCCGCGTTCGTCCGGTACGGCACCGGCTGCATGGCCACCGCGCAGTCCACCGCCTCCCGGATCCTCCCGATCAGCGGCACCATGGTCTGCGGTCCGCGGTCGCAGTTCAGCCCGACGACCTGGGCTCCCTCGGCGGCCAGGATGCGGCACGCCTCCGCGTACTCGTATCCGTCCCGGGTCCGGTCGGGCTGCGTCGGCGCCAGCGTCACCATCGCGGGCAGCCCGAGCTCGGTGCTGACCTGCAGCGCGATCAGCGCCTCGCCCAGGTAGTCGTTGGTCTCTGAGATGACGAAGTCGACGCCTTCCTCGGCCGCCCAGCCCAGCTGCTCGGCGTACATGGCCCGGACGGCCCGGGCGGTCGCCGGGTCATCCGGGTCGTAGGCCCAGGTGTTGCACACGTTCCCGGCCACCAGGGCCCCAGCCATCGGCCGGGCCTTCGCTGCGCGACCTCGCGGGCGATCCGCACCGCCTGCCGGTTCATCGCCTCCAGGTCGCCCTCCCGGCCCACGTCCCGCAGCTTCTCCCGGTGCGCGTAGTAGGTCAGCGCGACCATCACCTCGGCGCCCGCGCGCAGGAACTCCCGGTGCAGCTCGCGCACGGCGCCGGGGAAGTCCAGCACCACCTCGGGCACGAACGGCCCGGCCTTGATGTAGCCGCGGCGTTCCAGCTCGAACACGTAACCCTCGGCGCCGATCACGGCGCCGGCCCGCAGGCGTTCGGCGAGAGAAGCAGTCATGACGCCACCTTGGTGACTGGCACGCCGCCGGCGAACCGGGCGGGCGTGAAACGGCCGATGTCGTAGACCGTGCCGCGCTGCACGGCGAGCTGGGCCAGCACCCGGCCGACCCAGGGTGCGAACTTGTACCCGGTGCCCCGCCACCCGACCCCGGTGAAGACGTCCTCCGCGCCGGGCACCGCGCCCAGGATGAACTCGTCGTCCTCGACCAGGTCGTACCAGCAGGTGTCGACGCCGCTGGCCGCGGCCACGTCGACCACCTCGGCACCGCGCAGCCCCGGCATGCACTCGGCGACGAAATCCTCGACGCTCCCGATCCGGCTGGGCGCCCGGGTCACGTCCGGCGGGTTGTAGAAGCCGATCTTCACGCCGGGTGTCTTCCCGTCGTAGATCGGATGCCCGTAGATCCCGATATCCAGGTAGGCGAACACCGGCATGGCCGTCTCGGTGAACTGCTCGCGTGTCCCGGCCGGGGGAATGAAGTACTTGGACTGCGACGGCCGGTCGGGCCGCAGCGGGAACGCCACCGGGCGCCCGGGCAGCAGCTCGAGCACCTCGTTGGTGCCCAGCCCCGCCGTGATGACCAGGACATCGGACTCGACCGGCCCGGCGGCCGTGGCCGTGATCCAGCTCCGCCCCGACCGGGTGATGGCCTGCGGCCAGGTGTTCTCGGCTACCGTGACGCCGCGGGCCCGCAGGCCTTCGCGCAGCACCCTGGTCACCGCGGCCAGGTCGGCGAACCCGGCGTCCACGTCCAGCCACCCGCCGTCGGCGTCGAACTGGGGGAACCGCTGCGCCAGCTGGGCCCGGGAGAAGACCTCGCGGCGCAGTTGCAATTGCTCCAGGACCGCGTAGCTCTGCACCGCGTAGGTCTGGTCCAGGTCCGGCGTGACGCTGTCCTTGACCAGGTTGAGGCAGCCGCAGTCGATCAGCAGCCGCTCGCCGGACGCCCGCTCGAGCTCCCGCCACAGCTGCCGCGCCTCGAAGGCCAGCCGGGCGTAGGCCGGGTCCCGGTAGTCGTTGCGCACCGACCGGGTCAGGCCGAACGACGCGGTCGCCGGATCGCCCACCCGGGACCGCTCCAGCACGGTCACGGAGTCGGCCAGCGGCGCGGCGTAATACGCCGTCATGAGTCCCATGACTCCGCCGCCGATGATCGTCAGCCGCCCGGCCACCGCCACGCTCCCTCACTGCTCGCAGGCCGCTATCGTACGGCATACGCAGCAGGTCACAGCCAAAATGCCGTCCCCGCGGCCGAGGCGCAGGTTGACAGGTAGGAAATCTCCTACCTATATTGTGCTGCCATGAGCCTCACCCGCATCGAAGTGCTATCCCTGCCGGTCACCGACCAGGACCGCGCCAAGGACTTCTACGTCGGCACGCTCGGATTCGACCTGGTGGCCGATAACCAGATGGGGCCGGCGCAGCGCTGGGTCCAGGTCCGCCCCAAGGGCGGGCAGACCTCGATCACGCTGGTCACCTGGTTCGCGACCATGCCCCCCGGCTCGCTCAAGGGCCTGGTCATCGAGACCGATGACCTGGATGGTGACGTCAAGGCCCTGGCCGCCCGGGGGCTGGAGGTCGGCGATATCGACACCGCGCCGTGGGGCCGGTACGTCACCTTCGACGACCCGGATGGGAACGGCCTGATCTTGCAGTCCACCGCCGGCTGGCGTGGCTGACCGCGGCGACGTCTTCGCCGCCGTGGCCAGCCCCGTGCGGCGCGGGTTGCTGGGCCTGCTGCTGGACCACGGACCGCTGCCGGTCCAGCAGCTGGCCTCCCACTTCGCCATGAGCCGCCCCAGCGTCTCCGAGCACCTTAAAGTGCTCAAGGACGCCGGGCTGGTCCGCGAGCACCGGAGCGGACGGCACCGGTATTACCAGCTCGAGCCCCAGCCCCTGACCGAAGTGGCCCAGTGGCTCACGCCCTACGAACGGCTCTGGTGGCAGAAACTGGCCAGCCTGGACGTTGACCAGTCCTGATGTCCGCGCTGCAGGCCGTTCTCTGGGTTGGCGGTACGCTGCAAGCGGCCGTTGATCCGCACGTCCTCCCGGGAGCCAGCCGCTCATGCTGAGCCAGCACCTTGTCGATTCCCTGTTCCCGCCGGACCTGCCCGAGCCGGAGGAGTGGGAGCGCCGCTACCCGCCGCGCGACCTGCCCGGGGGAGCGGAAGTCACCCGGTTCTCGCCCAGCCCGACTGGTTTCCTGCACATCGGCGGGGTCTACGTGGCCACCATCGACGTGGACGTCGCCCGGCACTCCGGCGGCCGCTATCTGGTCCGCCTGGAGGACACCGACCAGTCCCGCGTCACCGAGGGTGCGGCCGAGCAGTTCGCCGAGGCGTTCGCCTACTTCTCCATCGAGCCGCAGGAGAACGACCAGACCGGTCACTACGGGCCGTACGCCCAGTCCGGCCGGGCGGAGACCTACCTGACCTACGTCCGCGAGCTGCTCCGCCAGGGCCGGGCGTATCCGTGCTTCGCGACCAAGGCGGACCTGGAAGAGATCGCGGCCCGGCAGCGGGCGGCGGGCGCCCTGCCCGGCTACTACGGGACGTGGGCCATCTGGCGCGACGCCCCCGAGGAACAGGTGGCCGAGCGGCTGGCCGCCGCCGACCCGTATGTGGTCAGGTTCCGCTCCCCGGGCGCCGCCGGGGCCAGGGTGAGCTTCACCGACGCCATCCGCGGCGAGCTGACCCTGGACGACAACCGTAACGACGCGGTGATCCTGAAGAGCAGCGACACCGAGCCGAGGCTGCCGACCTACCATTTCGCGCACGCCGTCGATGACCACCTGATGCGGATCACCCTGGTCATCCGCGGCGAGGAGTGGATCTCCTCGGTGCCGCTGCACCTGCAGCTGTTCGACGCGCTCGGCTTCCCGCGCGTCCGCTACGCGCATGTCGCCCTGCTGATGAAGCAGGACGGCGGGAGCCGCCGCAAGCTGTCCAAGCGGCGGGACCCCGAGGCCAGCGTCACCTACTACATCGAGCAGGGCTTCCCGGCCCCGGCCGTGCAGTACTACCTGCGCGGCCTGGCTAACGGGCGGCTGGCCGAGATGCCGCTGGCCGACGCGCTGGCCGAGCCGATCGCGCTGTCCGAGATGGGACTCGCGGGCCCGCTGGTCGACATGGTCAAGCTCGACGACATCTGCGCCGACTATGTGGCCACCCTGTCCGGCGAGCAGATCCTCGCCGAGGTCATCGCCTGGGCGCGCCGCCACGCCCCCGAACTGGTGCCGGTCCTGGAAGCCGAGCGGCCCCTGGCCCTGCGCGCCCTGGCCATCGAGCGCGAGGGCGTGGCCAACCCGCGCAAGGACCTGCGCAAGTGGGCGGATTTCCCCGCCGTCTACGGCTACTTCTTCCCCGAGCTGTTCAGCGTGCTCACCGACCCCGCGGACCCCAGGTTCGGCGGCCTGGACCCGGACCTGGTCCGCGCCGTCGCCGACGCGTTCGCCCGCGGCTACACCCCGCCGGGGGATGGCGTGGACTGGTTCGGCCAGATCCGCCAGCTCGCGGCCGACCTCGGCTTCGCCCCCAACCAGAAGGCCTACAAGCAGGACCCCGCCGCTTACCCCGGCTCGATCCGGGAGGCCTCGCAGATCATCCGGGTCCTGCTCACCGGCACCCCGCGCAGCCCCGACCTGGCCCAGGTGGCCGCCGCGCTCGGCACGACGAGGTCCTCCGCCGGGTCCGCGCGCTGCAGTAAGCCCCTGACGCACCCGCTCTGCGCTGGGCTGTTACGTGTCACCCGGCCGTTCCGTCAATAGAAGCAAGACGTGAACGGCTAAGGAGATCATCGTGGAAGCTCGTTTCGGCTACTACAACGAGGCCGTCGCGGCCAAGTTCGCCAAGTACATCAACTCGGCCGGCGCGGTCGTGTCGGGCTCGGCGCTGCCGCCCGCGACGCAGGAGCTGGTGAAGATCCGGGCCAGCCAGATCAACGGCTGCGCCCTCTGCACCGACATGCACACCAAGGACGCCGCGCACGCCGGCGAAAGCCAGGTGCGGCTCAACCTGGTCGCGGCGTGGCGGGAGGCGACCGTGTTCACCGAGCCTGAGCGGGCCGCCCTGGAGCTCACCGAGCAGGGCACCCGGATCGCCGATGCCGCCGGCGGCGTCACCGATGAGGCCTGGGCCAACGCGGCCAAGCACTACGACGATGACCAGCTCGCCGCGCTGGTCTCGCTCATCGCCCTGATCAACGCCTATAACCGCATGAACGTCATCACCCAGCAGCCGCCGGCGGCTATCAGCCCGGCCAGTGGGGGTGACGGGCTGACCGCCGGCGGGGCCGCTATGTCCCGGCTCCCAGGGGCGGCTGTCTTCCCGGGGGGCGATTTCCGCGGTAGCAGGCTGCCGGAAGCCGCCAGTGGAGAAGACGCCGGGGAGGCAGACGATGCCGCTGTTCTCGAATCCGCAGGACCAGGGCCCTGGAGGATGGGAGCCGGAGGCGGCCCAAGGCCGCATGGCCAAGACGGCGGGCGCCAGCCCGTCCGGGGTGTTCACCTCCGACCTGTCGGTATCGGAGTACGTGCTGCTCGGCGAGGCGGGCTTCGAGCCGCTCGGGTTCGTCGTCGGCTCCTCGATCTACCACGTCGGCCTGCAGATCGGCCGCTGGAGCCGGAACCAGGAGCTGCAGGTCCTCACCCAGGCCATGTACCACGCCCGGGAGCTGGCCATGGCCAGGATGCGGGCCGAGGCCGATCAGCTGTCCGCCGATGGCATCGTGGGCGTGCAGCTGCGCATGCAGATGTACGCCTGGGGCCAGAACTGCCTGGAGTTCGTGGCCACCGGAACCGCCGTCCGCCACCTGGACGGGCAGGGCGCGCACCGCGCGCCCGATGGCCGGGCGTTCACCTCCGACCTGTCGGCGCAGGACTTCTTCCGGCTGCTGGCGGCCGGCGCGGTGCCGGTCGCGTTCGTGCTCGGCACCTGCGTCTACCACATCGCCCACCAGGGGGTGATGCAGTCGCTGCGCCAGGCCTACCAGAACCAGGAGATGATGCAGTTCACCCAGGGCGTCTACGAGGCCCGCGAGCTGGCCCTGGCCCGGATGCAAGCCGAGGCCGACGAGGCCCGCGCGTCCGGCATCGTCGGCGTGACAGTGGAGGTCAAGAACCACGTCTGGGGCGCGCATGCCACCGAGTTCCTGGCCACCGGCACCGCCGTGCGGCGGCTCACCGATGAGCACCGGCTGCCGGAGACCTCGCCCAAGCCGACGTTCACCCTAGGCCTGGACGCCTGAAGCGGGGGGCGGGGCCGTGCTGGCCCGGGCCACCAGCTCCAGCGGCAGTTCCACCCGCCGCGCGCGCAGCCGCTCGCCGCGCAGCAGCGCGCACAGCCGCTGCGCTCCCTCGGCACCGCTGCGGGCCAGCGGCTGCCGCACGGTGGACAGGCCGAGGAACGCCGCGGACTCGATGTCGTCGAAGCCGACCACCGACAGCCGGTCCGGGATCGCCACGCCGAGCCGCTCGGCCGCCGCGAGCACCCCGATGGCCTGGGTGTCGGAGGCCGCGAAGATCGCGGTCGGCGGGTCGTGCGCCTTCAGCAGCTGGGCCGCGTGCTCGCCCGCGACGGCCGCGCCGTGCGGGCCGCGCCGGACCAAGTCAGCCTCAAAGCCGATGCCCGCCGCCGCCAGCGCCTGCCGGTACCCGCGCAGGCGGTCCGCGGAGGAGGTGAAGCCCAGCCCGGCCGGCGGCCGGGCGAACGGCGCGTCGCCGACGAAGCCGATCCGGCGGTGCCCCAGCGCGATCAGGTGCCCGGTGGCCAGCTGCCCGCCCGCCACGTTATCGATGACCGCCTGCGGCACTCCGGGGGTGACCGCGTCCACGCTGACCAGCGTCACCCCGGCCCGGCCGAACTGCGCCAGCTGCTCGCGGGACAGCGGCAGGCTGATCGCCAGCACGCCGTCGGCGCGGTGCGTGGGCAGCAGTGCCTCCAGATGGCGGTCACGCTCAAAAGGAGAGTCCACGTTGCACACGATCGTGTCGTAGCCCTGATCGCCCAGCACGGCGAGCGCGCTGGCCACCCGGATCACCGTCGACGGCCGGGTCATGTGCGCGACGAGCACGGCCACGGTCCGGGGCGTCCCCCGGACCAGCGCCGCCGCCGCGTGACTGGGCCGGTAGCGCAGCCGGTCGATGGAATCCTGGACGGCCAGCCGGGTGGCGGCCCGGACCTGGTCACCGCCGTTGAGCACGCGCGATACCGTGCCCACCCCGACTCCGGCGTCGGCCGCCACGTCCGCGATGGTAACCCGCCGGCCCGCGGGGCCGCCGGTTACTTGGAAGCGTTTCCGGTAAGGCTCAGGCTCGGTGCCGGCCTGGCCTGACCGGACCGCCGAAACGGAATCCCTGCGGGCCTTCGGTGCTCTCGCCGACCCGGAGCATGGCCGGTACCACCTCCCCCGGAGACTCATCCGGCCCGTGGTCCAGCTGCCGCAGCGCCCGGGCGATCACCCGGCGGGCGATCTCCTCGACCGGGATGGCCACGCTCGTCAGCCGGGGGTGCAGCAGGCCGCCGGCGGCGCTGCCGTCGAAGCCGGTGACGCCGAGATCGCGGCCTATCCGCATCCGCAGCTCGGCCGCGACCCCGTAGACCACGGCGGCCAGCCGGTCGCTGCCGGTGACGATGGCGTCCGGCCGTCCGCCGGACCGGCGCGCGGCGGTGAGCAGCGACCGGATCCTCCGGCGCGCGTCGGCCTCGTCCACCAGCAGAACGTCGGCCTCGCCGCCGGGGACGCCGTGGTGGGCGAGCGCGGCCTTGAACCCGCTGACCCGGCCAAGATCCCAGTGGCTCTCGGTCCGGTAGCCGACGAACGCCGGCAGGCCGAAGCCCCTGGCCAGCACGTGCTCGACCGCCCCGATGATGGCTGCGTGGTTGTCGATGTCGACCCAGTGCTGCGGCAGCCCGGCGCCGATCCGGCCGAAGCACGCGAACGGCGCCCGGGCCTCGGCCAGCAACATCACCCGCGGGTCATCGGGCTGCAGCTCCGAGAGCAGGAAGGCGTCCACCGTCCGGCTGGCGATCAGGCGGTGTATCTCGTCGAGGGGGTCCCCGTCCGGGACGGCCACCAGCACGCGGTGGCCCTGGCGGGCGCTCGCTTCCGCCAGCGACTGCAGGAACTCCTGCATGATGTGGTTGCCGGGCAGCAGCTGGACGCGCGGCAGGACGTAGGCGAGCTGCCGGGTCCGGCGCGAGCGCAGGCTCCGGGCGCCGTGGTGCGGCTGGTAGCCCAGGGCCGTCACCGCCTCCAGCACCCTGGCCCTGGTGGCCTCGCCGACCCGGCCACTGCCGTTGAGCACGTTGGAGACGGTCTGCCGGCCGACGCTCGCCGCCTGCGCCACGTCCTGGATGGTGGCGGCCGGCCTGGCGTGCCCTGCCCGGGACCTGGTCACCTGATCACCTGATAACCCCGCGAATCCTGCCCCTTGACATCGGATGGGCTCGGCGCTTCGATGTGATAGATCGTTCCATCGTAGCCCGGCCGCTGGCCCCCAAGGCAAGCCGGGAACGGCGGAAAGGCCGGGAAACTAACGGGACAGTCTGAGTCCGGGGAGGGAGCGCCGTCATGCCGTGTGCCGCCGCTGGCTGGTGGCGGCAGCCGGTGGTCTACCAGGTCAACCCGCCCAGCTTCGCGGCCACCGGCGTCCACGGCGCGGGTACCCTGCGGGGCGTCACCGCGCGGATCCCGTACCTGGCGGCGCTGGGCATCGATGCGGTCTGGCTCAGCCCGTTCGATCCGTCGGCCCTGGCTGACGATGGACCCGACGGCGGATCCGACGCCCTCGCCGGGGCTGGAGGCGTCCTTGCCTCGGACGGAGTCCTGCCGGCTGGAACTGACCAGCAGCCGCGGCCCGGCACCCTGGCCGACTTCGACGCCCTGGCCTCGGGGCTGGACGCGCACGGAATCAAACTCATTGTCGACCTGGTGCCGAACTGCCCGGCCTTTGACTTCGAGCTGCTCGAGGCCGACTGGGACACCGGGGCGTTCCTGCAGGGCATCACCGAAAGCCGCCACGGCATGGCGCAGCGCGAAATGCCCGCCACCTGGGTCCTGTCCAGCCGGGACGCGGACCCGCGGCGGGCCCGCGCGGCCGCCCTGCTGATGCTGGCCCTGCCCGGCTCGGCCTTCCTGCACCAGGGGGAGGAGCTGGGCCTGCACGACAGCGCGGACATCACGCCCAGTATCCGGGCGCAGGAGCACGACCCGGGCTCGACCTTGAACCTCTACCGGCAGGCGCTCGGCTGGCGTCGCAAGCTGCAGGCCGCCGATCACCTGGAGTGGATGCCCGGCACCAGCGGGCAGGTACTGCACTTCCGCCGCCCGGGCGGCTGGCGGTCGGTGACCAACTTCGGATCCCGCGCCGTGCCGCTGCCGCCGGGTACGGTGGTCGCGGCCAGCGCCCCGCTGGAGGGCACCCGGCTGGACTGCGGCGTGCTGCCCCCCGACACCACGGCCTGGGTCATCTCCGCCGGCTAGCTGGCTCAGGCGGCCAGATCGGGTCGCCGCTGCCGCTCCGGGGTGCATTGTCAGGGGCGGATGGTAGCGTCCGGCCATGCAACGTCGCATGGTCCGAGGCAGCGAGCTGGCGGTATGGCAATCCGGCGCGGGCGATCGAGACCTGGTGTTCGTGCACGGCTTCCAGAACGACCACTCGGCGTGGCAACCGCTGCTGCAGCGTCTCGATCCGGACCGGTACCGATTCACCTGCTTCGACCTGCTGGGGTGCGGTGCGAGTGCGGGCGCCGATTCATGGACGCGCTGCACGATCGATGAGTACGCCGCCGACCTCGCCGCGCTCTGCGACATGCTGGAGATCCGCCGCCCCGTGGCGATCGGTCACAGCCTCGGTGCCGCGATTATCCTGAGTGCCGCACTCGCTGACCCGAGCCGCTTCGCGGGCGCCGTCCTGATGGCCCCGGCCTCTACCAGCGGCCTTGACTTCCTGCCCGACGAGGCGAGCTTCGAGGCGCTTGTTCACCCGACCCGCGAGCAGCAGCGCGCCCTGAGCGCGGCCGCTTTCCGGCGGCTCCCGCCCGAGAACGAGTTCCGCGAGCTCATGGCCGTGGTCAAAGCGGCGTCGGCGCAGCATATCGAAGGCGCGGCCCGCTCCATGCGAGCGTTCCGTCGGCAGCCGGAGCTTTCCACCCTCGCCCTGCCGTGCCTCGTGGTCTGCGGCGACCGCGACCGGCACGTGCCGCTCCGCAATCACCTGGCCACGCAGCAGGCCATCCCGCGATGCGGGCTGCAGGTCTACTTCGACATCGGCCATGTCCCGTTCGCGGAGACGCCCGACACCTGCGCCGCGGACGTGGAGCGATTCCTCACGGCCATTGCGTGAACGCTGGCTCGCGAGCAACCCGCGAGTGATCCCGCACCGGCTCCCGGCCCGCCAGCTAGCTCCTTCCCCCGCCCGCGGCCTGGTCCGCGCTGCGGGCATTGATGACCCGCTCCGGCGCAATGCCGAACTTCGCGGCCCGCACCGTCCCGTTACCCAGCCAGTCGAGCTGGCCGGGGGCGTGCGCGTCGGTGTCGATAGCGAACAGGCAGCCCGCTTCGGCCGCCAGGCCCAGCAGGTGATCCGGCGGGTCCATGCGTTCCGGCCGGCAGTTGATCTCGACCGCGACGCCGTGCTCCCGGCACGCCGCCGAACACCGCGCCGGCGTCGAACGCCGACTCCGGGCGTCTGGTCCGCCCGCCGAGCATCCGGCCGGTGCAGTGGCCCAGCACGTCCACGTTCGCGTTACGGACCGCGGCCACCATCCGCCTGGTCATCGGCTCGGCGGGCATCCTGAGCTGGGAGTGGACGCTGGCCACCACCAGATCCAGCCGGGCGAGCAGGTCCTCCCGCTGGTCCAGTGAGCCGTCCTCCAGGATGTCGACCTCGATCCCGGTCAGGATCCGGAACGGCGCGAGCTGGGCGTTCAGCTCGCTGACCAGCTTGAGCTGGGCCTCCAGGCGCTCGGCCGACAGCCCGTTGGCCACGGTCAGCCGCGGCGAGTGATCGGTCAGCGCGATCCACTCGTGCCCCAGCGCCCGGGCCGCCTCGGCCATCTCCTCGGGCGGGCTGCCGCCGTCCGAGGAGTCCGAGTGCGTGTGGCAGTCGCCGCGCAGCGCCTCGCGCAGCTCATCCGCCGGACCAGGCGGTGGCCGCTCGGCGAGCAGCCGGGCCAGGTAGGCGGGCTGCTGCCCGGCCGCGGCCTCGGTGATGACCCGGGCCGTGGTCGCCCCGATCCCCGGCAGTGCCTCCAGGGTGCCCGCGCCGATCCGTTGCTCGACCTCGCCCGGCGCCAGCTCCGCCGACCACCTCGGCGGCCCGCCGGAACGCCCGTACCCGGTAGGTCGGTTCCCCGCTCCGCTCCAGCTCGAAGGCGATCTGCCGCAACGCCTGCACCGGGTCCACCGCTGATCTCTACCCCGGTCATCGGCCGGGCATCCCCGCCGGGCCGGGCACAATTGAGCCTATGCAGGTCGCGGTGCCGGGCGGCATCGTCGGCACGGCCCCGCGGGCACCGGTCCTGGATGAGCTCGCAAAGGCCTGGTGCGCCTCATCCCAGGCATTCCCGGCCGCCCCGCCTGGGCCCTTGAGCTCTGAATGCCCACCCTTTAACTACTCGGCCCTTTTACTATCCGGTATTGCGGCTGGCCTTCTCCGACCTTAGATCTTGATTACCTTAGGGTACAGGCATGTAAGCTTTCCATTTCCAGAAGGGGATGTATGACCATTTCAGCCGCGACTCTACCGGAAGGCTTCTGCGATACCGGGTTGCCAGCATTTATCGTGGCTGACTAAGAGAAATCTTGCCCGCGGCATGCGGGAGAACCGCCGATTTCGCTAGAGCGCCTGGCTTCGCCGGTTTATAGGGGGATATAGATGAGTTGGCTCGTTCGCGTCATTACCCAGCGGCCGCTGACGGGCGCCGAATTACCGGCATGCGCGTTCCGGGAAGGACGGTGCCTCGGCTCCTGGCCGCGGGCGTCGCCGGGACGCTCGTCGCCGGGAGCCTGCTTGCGTCGCCCGGGTCGCGCCGCGGGTCCGGCGCCAGGCGGGTGTGATGTCGCTGAGCCACCAAGACAGTGTCCTGGCGGCTCCGCGCACGGCGGCGCTTGTCGCGCCCTCTGGTCGGCGCGTGACGCCCATGCGGCCAGCCGTGACCTCGCCCGGCGACGGCCAGCTACAACCCGGTGACCGGAAGCCAGGGCTTTGCCGTGTTCGTCCAGGGGAACGCGGCCCTCGGCGCGACCTCAGCCGCCGGACCGGTCGCGATGGGCGGCGACCTCACGGTCGGCAGCAACTTCACCGTGGCGGGCCAGACGGCGGGAACGTACACGGCGCCCGGTGATTCTGTGCCCACCGGCCTGCTGGTCGGCGGCAGCATCAACTGGTCAGGAAGCAACTCAGGCGGCGACGGTCAGCGTTGGCTCCAGCGCCTACGTCAAGGTGGGCAACATGACCGGATCGATCATCCCCATCAACGGGAACAACCCGACGCATATCGTCCCTACCGGGAGCAGCTACGGGTCAAAGCCGCAGTCGCGCTGCGGTCGTTCAGCCGCCGTCCTCAGTGAGCCAGTCGGGCCTCATCAACTTCGCCAGCGCGTTCAGCCGCCTTCGCCAGTCAGTCCGCCGACATGGCGACCTGCGCCAATTCGCTGGTGCTCACGAACGCGAACGGGACGGCGCTGAGTTTCCCGCTTTCCCCGGCACGAACGCTTATGTCACGCTCACCCCCGGCACGCAGAATGTCCTTAATATCTCGGCCGCCAACCTGGCCAACATCTCCACCTTGACGTTCAATAACTCACCTACCTCGACCATGCCGCTGATTATCAACGTGAACACGAGCGGCGTGTCCAACAACTTTTCCTGGACGCCGGGAAATTTCAATGGCGTCCAGAGCTCGGGCGTGCCGTACATGCTGTGGAACTTCTCGACGGCCACGCAGGTCACGATCGGCGGGTCATCGACGGTCCCGGGGACCATCTACGCGCCCGGCGCCACGGTGAACGACAACGACCAGAACGGCCTGAACGGCGGCATCATAGCGGCGGCCTACGCGCAGGGCGGCCTGAGCGGCAGCCCGAACGGCGGCCAGGTCCAGGCCGCCCCGTTCGCGGGGACCATCAAGTCCTGCTCGACCCCGCAGCTGACGATCGCGCTCAGCGCGGGAACGAGTACGGCCGTCCCGGGCGGGACCGTCCACTACACCGTCTCGGTGACCAATTCGGGCTCCGCTGCCTACAGCGCGGCTACCTTCACCGACTCGCTGTCCGGTGTCCTGGACGACGCCACCTATAACAGCGACGCGTCCGCGTCGGCGGGCAGCGTCTCGTACACCAGCCCGAACCTGACCTGGACGGGGAGCCTGGCGGTCGGGGCGACCGCCACGATCACCTTCTCGGTCACGGTGAACAATCCTGACACCGGCGACAAGAGCCTGGTCAGCACCGTGACCTCCACCAGCACGGGCAGCAACTGCGCGGCCGGGAGCACCGACTCACGGTGCTCGAATACCATCCCGGTCTCGATCCTGACCATGGCGGTGACCGCAAGCCCCCTGACCACGGCCCCCGGCACGACCGTTAACTACACCATTCCGTCACGAACTCCGGCACGGTTGCCGTCAGCGGCGCGGCCCTCACCGATTCGCTGTCGGGGGTGCTCGATGACGCGGCCTACAACGGCGACGCGTCCGCGACCGCGGGCTCGGTGAGCTACTCCAGCCCCAGCCTGACCTGGACCGGGAACCTCGCCGCCGGGGCGGTGGCCACGATCACGTTCTCGGTCACGGTCAGCAGCCCCGATACCGGGAACAAGATCCTGACCAGCACCATCACCTCGGCCACGGCCGGCAGCAACTGCGCCAGCGGGAGCACCGACGCGCAGTGCGCAAATACCGTCACGGTCCTGGTGCCCGGCCTGACGATCGCGCTGACCGCCAGTCCAGGGACCCCCACGCCCGGGACGGTGGTGCACTACACCATCAGGCGACGAACTCCGGGCAGACCGCCTACACCGGCGCGGCGCTCACCGATTCGCTGTCGGGGGTGCTCGATGACGCGACCTACAACGGCGACGCGTCCGCGACCGCGGGCTCGTGACCTTCCCAGCCCCGACCTGACCTGGACCGGGAACCTCGCCGTCGGGGCGGTGGCCACGATCACGTTCTCGGTCACGGTGAACAACCCCGACATCGGCGACAAGCTGCTGGCCTCTACCATCACCTCGGCGACCGCGGGCAGCAACTGCCCGGCGGGCAGCACCGACAGCCGCTGCGCAAGCTCGATTCAAGGTGCTGGTGCCCGGGCTGGCCATCTCGGTGTCGGCGGGCGCCCCGACGACGACGCCGGGAGCCAAGGTCCAGTACACGGTGACCGTGACCAACACCGGGGGTACCGCCTACACGGGCGCGACGCTCACCGACCCGCTCGGGGACGTGCTGGATGACGCGGGCTACAACGGCGACGCGGCCGCGACCGCCGGGACCGTGTCGTTCGCCAGCCCGAACCTGACCTGGACCGGGAACCTCGCCCTCGGGGCGGTGGCCACGATTACGTTCTCGGTCACGGTCACCAACCCCGATACCGGGAACAAGGTCCTGGCCAGCACGATCACCTCGGCCACGGCCGGCAGCACCTGCCCGGCCGGGAACCCGGCCGCGAGCTGCACCGCCACGGTGGACGTCGCGGTGCTGACGATCGTCAACAGCGCCGGGGTGAGCAGTACCACCCCCGGGTCAGTGGTCCGGTTCACCGCGACGTTCACCAACTCCGGCCAGGTTCCCTATACGGGGATCACGATCGCGTCCAACATCACCGACGTCGTCGACGACGCCACCCCGAACGGCGACCAGACGGCGACCTCGGGCACCCTCTCGCTGACCGCGACGGGTATCTCCTGGACCGGGAACATCCCTGTCGGCGGCACGGTCACGATCACCGGCACCGTCACCGTCAAGAACCCCGACACCGGGAACAAGGTCCTGGCCAGCACGATCACCACGGCCGCGGCGGGCAGCAACTGCCCGGCCGGCGGCACCGATCCCAGGTGCTCGGTCAGCCGTGCCCGTTCTCATCCCGGCGCTCACCATCACTGCCACCGCGAACACAAGCGCGGCCGCGCCGGGTGCCGCTATCGGCTACACGGTGACGGTGACCGATTCGGGCCAGACCCCGTACACCGGGGCGACCTTCACCGACTCGCTGGCCGGCGCGCTGGATGACGCCAGCTACGACGGCGACGCGGCCGCGACCGCGGGGTCGGTGAGCTATTCGAGCCCGAACCTGACCTGGACCGGGAACCTCGCCGTCGGGGCGACGGCGACGATCACGTTCTCGGTCACGGTGAACAGCCCGGACACTGGCGACAAGGTGATCGTGACCGCCATCACCTCAAGCACCGTGGGCAGCACCTGCCCGGCCGGGCACCCAGAGCCCCGGCTGCACCGTCACGGTGGCGGGGCTCACCCCTGCTCTTACTCTCGCGCAGACCGCCAGCTCCGGGACGACCGCCCCTGGGGCGGTGGTGAACTACACGCTCACCGTGACCGATTCGGGCCAGACCGCTTATACCGGTGCGAGCGTGAGTGTCTCGCTGGCCGGCGCGCTCGATGATGCCACCTATCGCGGCGACGCGGCCGCCACCGGCGGCGCCGTGTCGTTCGCCAGCCCGAACCTGACCTGGACCGGGAACCTGGCGGCGGGCGCGACCGCGACGATCACCTATTCGGTCACGGTGAGCAGCCCGGATACCGGTGATCACATCCTGTCCAGCACGGTCACTTCGGCCGCGGCCGGAAGCAACTGCGCGGCCGGGAGCACCGACCCGCGCTGCTCGACCGTGTGGACGTGGCGGGGCTGACGATCGTGGTCAGCTCGAACGTCTCGACCACCACGCCGGGGTCGGTGGTCCGGTTTACGACTGTGTTCACCAATTCCGGGCAGGTCCCCTACACCGGGATCACGATCGCCTCGAACATCTCCGACGTCCGGGACGATGCCACTCCGAATGGGGACCAGACCGCGACCTCAGGCACGCTGACGCTCACCAGCACCGGGTTGTCGTGGACCGGGGACATCCCGGTCGGCGGCCGCGTCACGATTACGGGCACGGTCACGGTGGACAACCCCGATCCCGGGAACAAGGTGATGACCAGCATCTTCTCCACGGCGGCGGCGGGCAGCAACTGCCCGGCCGGCGGCACCGACCCGCGGTGCAGCACGACGGTGACGGTGCTGGTCCCGGCGCTGTCGATCGTGCAGTCCGCCAACGCGACCAGCGCGGTGCCCGGCCAGGTGATCGGCTACACGCTCACCGTGACCAACACCGGGCAGACCCCCTACACCGGCGCGACGGTCACCGAATCCTTCGCCCAGATGCTGGATGACGCCGGCTACGACGGCGACGCGTCGGCCACCGCCGGGACGGTGTCGTACGCCAGCCCGGTGCTGACCTGGACCGGGGACCTGGCCCCCGGCGCGTCGGCGGTGATCACCTTCACGGTCACGGTCGACAACCCTGATACCGGCGACAAGCTGGTCATCACCACCGTCACCTCCGCCGCGACGGGCTCTACCTGCCCGCCCGGGCACCACCAGCACCAGCTGCCGGGCCACTATCCCGGTCCTCACCCCTGCGCTGACCATCGTCAAGACCGCCAGCACGGTCACCCCTGTCCCGGGCCAGCAGGTCACCTACACCCTCACCGTGACCGACACCGGGCAGACTCCCTACACCGGCGCCAGCCTGACCGACCCGCTGGCCGGCGTGCTGGACGACGCCGCCTACAACAACGACGCGGCCGCCACCGCCGGGACCGTGTCGTTCACCAGCCCCGACCTGACCTGGACCGGGGACCTGACCCCGGGCGCGTCCGCGACGATCACCTATTCCGTCACCATCGACAACCCCGACACCGGTGACCACATCCTGGCCAACACCGTCACCTCCCCGCCCCGGGCAGCAACTGCCCGGCCGGGTCGGCCGATCCGCGCTGCACCGCCACCCTCACCATCGTCAACGCGGCCACGCTGACCATCACCCAGGCCGCGGGCGCCCCGTCGACGGTGGCCGGCGGGGTGGTGCACTACACCATCACCATCGCCAACTCCGGGCTGAGCCCCTACGCCGGCGCGAGCGTCACCGACCCGCTGTCCGGGGTGCTGGATGACGCCGCCTACAACAGCGACGCGGCCGCCGTCATCACCGGCACCAGCACCCGCCGGCACCGTGACCTTCGCCAGCCCGGACCTGACCTGGACCGGCACCGTCCCGGCCGCCGGATCGGTCACCATCACCTACTCCGTCACCGTCAACAACCCCGACACCGGCAACCAGATCCTGACGGGCATCGTCAGCTCGGCCTCGGCGGGCAGCAACTGCCCGGCGGGCAGCACCGACCCGCGCTGTGCTGCCACCGTCACGGTGTCCCAGCTGCTCATCGACTTCACCGCCAGCACCGCCACGACCACGCCCGGGGGGGTCGTCGGGTACACCGCGACGCTGACTAACACCGGGCAGACCCCGTACTTCGGGATCAGCGTCGCCACCGATTCCACCGGGATCTCCGATGATGCCACCGGCACCGGCGATGAGCACGCGTCTTCGGGCACGCTGTCCATCGGGGCGACCGGGGCGGTCTGGACCGGCGACATCCCGGTCGGGGCCACGGTCACCATCACCTCCACCGTGACCGTCAACAACCCCGACACCGGCAATCACGTCCTGACCGCGACCGCGGTGTCGGCCGCACCGGGAAACAACTGCCCGGCCGGCGGCACCGACCCCCGGTGCACCCCCGTCACCAGCGTGCTGACCCCGGCCCTGTCGGTCGTGCAGTCGGCCAGCGCGACCAGCGCGGTGCCCGGCCAGGTGATCACCTACACCCTCACCGTGACCAACACCGGGCAGACCCCCTACCGCGGCGCTACGGTCACCGAGTCCTTCGCCGAGATGTTCGACGACGCCGCCTACAACAACAACGCGGCCGCCACCGCCGGGACGGTGTCCTACGCCAGCCCCGTGCTGACCTGGACCGGGGACCTGGCCCCCGGCGCGTCCGCGGTCATCACCTTCACGGTCACGGTCCACAATCCCGATACCGGCGACAAGCAGGTCATCACCACCGCCGCCTCCGCCGACGCGGGCTCCACCTGCCCGCCGGGCACCACCGCCAGCCCCTGCCAGATCATCGTCCCGGTCCTGACCCCCGCCCTGACCATCACCAGCACCGCCGCCCCGGCCACCGCCACCCCCGGCGGCACCGTCAGCTACACCATCACCGTCACCGACACCGGCCAGACACCCTACTCCGCCGCCAGCGTGACCGACCCGCTGTCCGGGGTGCTGGACGACGCCGCCTACAACAACAACGCGGCTGCCACCGCCGGCGCCGTGTCGTTCGCCAGCCCGGACCTGACCTGGACCGGGGACCTGGCCCCCGGCGCCGCAGCGACCATCACCTTCTCTGTCACCGTCAACCAACCCGACACCGGCAACCACCTCCTGGCCAGCACCGTCACCTCGACAGCGGCCGGTAGCAACTGCGCGGACGGCAGCAGCGACCCCCGGTGCACCGCGACGGTGCCGGTGTCGGATCTGGTGATCGATTTCACCGTGAGCGCGGCCACGGTGTCGCCGGGCGGCTCGCTCGTCTATACCGCCACGCTGACCAACGCCGGGCAGACCCCGTATACCGGGATCAGCGTCAGCACCGACACCACCGAGCTGTCCGCGAACACCACCAGCGCAGGAACCGCGACGGCCAGCTCAGGGACCTTGTCGATCGGCGCGACGGGAGCGGTCTGGACCGGGGATATCGCCCGTGGGCGGCACGGTGACGATTAGCTCCCCCGTCACGGTGAACAACCCCGTGACCAACGACGTGCTGACCGCCACCGCCGTGTCCGCCGCGCCAGGCAACAACTGCCCGGCCGGCAGCGCCGACCCCCGCTGCACGGCCATCACCGCGTGCTGATCCCGGCCCTGTCCATCGTGACGACCGCGAACGCTACCGCCGCGGTCCCCGGACAGACGGTCACCTACACCCTCACCGTCACCGACAACGGCCAGACCCCCTACGCCGGCGCGACCGTCACCGACACCCTGAAGCTGCTCGACGACGCCACCTACAACAACGACGCGGCCGCGACCAGCGGCACCGTCAGCTACGCCAGCCCGGTCATCACCTGGACCGGCGACCTGGCCGTGGACGCCTCCGCGGTCATCACCTGGACCGTCACCGTGCACAACCCCGACACCGGCGACAAGACCCTCGTCACCGAGGCCGCCTCGACCGACCCTGGCAGCAGCTGCCCGCCGGCCAGCTCCAACCCGGGGTGCAGCCTCACCGTTCCCGTGCTCACCCCGGCGCTGACCATCGTCAAGACCGCCAGCACGGCGACCGCCGCGCCCGGCCAGACGGTCATCTACACGATCACCGTCTCCAACTCGGGGCAGACCCCGTACACCGGCGCGGCGTTCTCCGATTCGCTGTCCGGAGTGCTAGATGACGCCAGCTATAACAACGACGCGACCACCACCGCGGGCACAGTCGCCTTTTCCAGCCCGAACCTGACCTGGACCGGGGACCTTACGGTCGGCGCCAGCGCCACGGTCACCTATTCCGTCACCGTCACCAGCCCCGACACCGGCCCGCATGTCCTGACCAACACCGCCGCCTCGGCCACCGCCGGGAACAACTGCCCGGCCGGCGGCACCGACCCCCGCTGTACCGTCACGGTTGATATAGCGGCACTGACGATCGAGAATACGGCCAACGTGAGCACCACCACCCCAGGGTCCACCGTGGCCTACACGGTCACCGTCACGAACACCGGCCAGGCTCTCTATACCGGCGTGAGCGTGACCGACCCGCTGACCGGCGTGCTGGATGACGCCGCCTTCAACAACGACGCCACCACGAGCAGCGGCTCGGTCACCTACGCCAGCCCCAACCTGACCTGGACCGGTGACCTCGCCCCCGGGGCCACCGCGATCATCACCTTCTCGGTCACGGTAAGCAACCCTGACACCGGCGATAAGTCCCTCACCAGTACCGTCACCTCGGCCGCCGCCGGGAACAACTGCCCGGCCGGCGGCACCGACCCCCGCTGTACCAGCACGGTGAACGTCCTGATTCCGGCCCTGGCCATCACCAAGACCGCGACGGCGAGCACGACCACACCCGGCTCCACCGTCGGCTACACCATCACCGTCGCCGATACCGGCCAGACCCCGTACACCGGCATCACCGTCACCGACCCGCTCGGCGGCGTCCTCAACGACGGGACCTACAACAACAACGCGATCGCCACCAGCGGCTCGGTCGGCTACGCCAGCCTGACGCTGACCTGGACCGGTGACCTCATCCCCGGCGCGACCGCGATCATCACCTACTCGATAACGGTGGACAACCCCGACACCGGCGACAAACGCCTCACCAACACCGTCACCTCCGAGGCCACGGGGAGCAACTGCCCGGCCGGCAGCACCGACCCGGCCTGCACCGCCACGGTCATCGACCTGATCCCAGCCTTGACCGTCACCAAGACCGCCACGGTCAGCATCACTACGCCCGGCTCCACCGTCGGCTACACCATCACCGTCGCCGACACCGGCCAGACGCCCTATACCGGAGCGCAGGTGACCGACACGCTGGCGGGCGTCTTGGGCGACGCCGCCTACGACGGCAACGCCACCGCCAGCGCAGGCACAGCCAGCTATCACGCTCCGGTGCTGACCTGGACCGGCGACCTCGCCCTCGGCGGCACCGTCACCATCACCTACTCGGTCACGGTGAATGATCCGGATACTGGCGGCAGGATCCTGGCCAACACCGTCGTCTCGTCCGAGCCGGGCAGCGACTGCCCGGCCGGGAGCGCCGACCCGCGCTGTGGTGTCACCGTCGCCGTCATGGCCGGCGCGTTGTCCATGACCGCGCCGGTCAGCGCCAGCCTGGGCTCCGTGGCCCCGGGCGGCAGCATCAGCGCCAGCCTGGGCACCGTTCAGGTCACCGACAACCGGGGATTCGGCGCCGACTGGACCGCGACCGTCTCGGCCACCGGGTTCACCACAGGCAACGGGACGGCTCCGGAAACCATCCCGGTCGGCGATGCCTTCTACGACATCACCGGCTTCGGCTCGACCACCGGGTCGGCCACCTTCGCCGCCGTGCCCGATACGAATCTGTCCGGCACGCCGCAGCCCGTTGTCAGCGCGACCAATGTGGGCGGCGCCTCCTCCGCCACCTGGGATCCGCTGATCGACGTGCATGTGCCCGCGGCCGCGGTCGCCGGTCAGTACACGGCGACGATCGTCCACTCCGTGTCCTGACCGGCTGCCGCACCCGTCGCGCCCGCAGCACCCGTAGCCTTTAGGAGGCACCGCGCCGAAGCGCTATGAGATAACTACTGGCTAAGAGCCAATCCAGAACGGGGATGCGATGTTCCACGTGGCCTCGGAGGTCGGGCGGCTGCGGCAGGTGATCCTGCACCGCCCGGGTCTGGAACTCAAGCGCCTGACCCCGGATAACGCCGCCGACCTGCTGTTCGACGACGTGCTGTGGGTCAGCCGGGCGCAGGCCGAGCACGACGCGTTCGCCGCCGTGCTGCGCGAACGGGGCGTCACCGTCCACTACTACAGCGACCTGCTGGCCCAGACCCTGGAGTCCCGGCGGCCCGGGAGTACATCCTGGACCGGGTGTTCGACCCGCGCTGGCACGGGCCGCTGGCCGCCGGGACCCTGCGCGCGGCGATGGACGGGCTGGACTCGGCCCGCCTGGCGGAGTTCCTGGCGGGCGGGATCACCAAGCGCGAGATCGCCGAGCTCGGCCCGGAGCCCAAGAGCATCGCGTTCCACTCCCTGGACCCCGACGGCTTCGTGCTCGCCCCGCTGCCGAACCTGCTCTACCAGCGCGACACGTCATCGTGGATCTACGGCGGCGTGTCGATCAACGTGATGCGCCGGGCGGCCCGGATCAGGGAGACCGTGACCGGCGAGGCCATCTACCGGTGGCACCCGATGTTCGCCGCGGCGGATTTCGATATCTGGTATCACGGCCCCGACGCCTTGCCGGCCAGCATCGAAGGCGGCGACATCCTGGTCATCGGGGACGGCGCGGTGCTGGTCGGGATGAGCGAGCGGACCACCCCGCAGGCCGTCGAGGTGCTCGCCCGCCGGCTGTTCGCCGCCGGCGCGGCCCGCTGCCTGGTCGCCATCGACATGCCGAAGCAGCGGGCGTTCATGCACCTGGACACGCTGCTGACCATGGCGGACTACGGCGTCTTCACCAAGTACGCCGGGATGGGCATGCTGCCGTCCTACACCGTCGAGCCGGGCGCCACCGGCGCCGAGCTCAAGGTCACCGATCACCCCCCGGAGGATATGCACCGGGCCATTGCCGCCGCCCTGGACCGGCCGAGCATCACGGTCCTGACCGCCGTCCAGGACGTCCATTCCGCGCAGCGCGAGCAGTGGGACGACGGCTGCAACGTGCTGGCCGTCGAGCCCGGGGTGGTGGTGGCCTATGAGAGGAACGTCACTACCAACACCTACCTGACGGACAACGGGATCGAGGTGGTTCCCGTCCCGGGCGGAGAACTCGGCCGCGGCCGCGGCGGCCCGCGCTGCATGAGCTGCCCCATCGAACGTGACGCCTAGCCCGGCGTCGTTGCGCCAGGTGAGGGGCCGGTTGCACGACGAAATCGCCGGGTGCTTTTTTCGGCTCGGCTGAAGATCACAGAATGAGACGTGCGATCTTAGGGTCTGTCTCGCACCCCACCTGACGGCCTATGGTCTAGATATGACCACGAATGACACGCTGCGCGTAACCGACTCGCGTACGGGCCGCAGCTACGAGATCCCTATTGTCGACGGCGCTATCCGCGCCATCGACTTGCGGCAGATCAAGACCTCCGAAGACGACTTCGGGCTGCTTTCCTATGACCCTGCCTTCCAGAACACGGCTAGCTGCCGGAGCGCGATCACCTTCATCGACGGCGACGAGGGCATCCTGCGCTATCGCGGTTACCCGATCCAGGAACTGGCCGAGCGCTCGTCCTTCCTGGACGTGGCCTGGCTGGTGCTGAACGGGGAGCTGCCCGACAAGAAAGAGTCGGCCAGCTGGGCTCACGATATCTCTCAGCACACGCTCGTACACGAGAACCTGAAGAAGTTCATCGACGGCTTCCACTACGACGCCCACCCGATGGGCATCCTGGTCGCCACCCTGGGCGCGCTGGGCACCTTCTACCCCGAGTCCAAGGCGGTGCACAACCGGGACGTCCAGCAGGAGCAGATCGTGCGGCTGATCGCCAAGACGCCCACGCTCGCGGCCTGGGCCTACCGGCACGCCCTGGGCCTGCCCTACGTCTACCCGGACGACGAGCTGTCCTACGCGGGCAACTTCCTGCGCATGGTGTACGCGACGGGCGAGGGCAAGTACCGCCCGGACCCGGTCCTCGAGCACGCCCTGGACGTGCTGTTCATCCTGCACGCCGACCACGAGCAGAACTGCTCGACCAACGCGATGCGCAGCGTGTCCAGCTCCGAGGCCGACCCGTACTCCGCCGCCGCCGCTGCGGCCGCCGCCCTGTACGGCCCGCTGCACGGCGGCGCGAACGAGCAGGTGCTGAACCAGCTGCGGGAGATCGGCTCGGTCGACAACGTGCCCGCCTTCGTCGCCCGGGTCAAGGCCGGCGAGCTGCGGCTGATGGGCTTCGGCCACCGCGTGTACAAGAACTACGACCCGCGCGCCACCATCATCAAGACCGTCGCCGACCAGGTGTTCGAGGTGACCGGGCGGAACCCGCTGCTGGACATCGCCATCGAGCTGGAGCGGATCGCGCTGGCCGACGAGTACTTCATCAGCCACAAGCTGTACCCGAACGTGGACTTCTACTCGGGCATCATCTACCAGGCCATGGGCTTCCCGGTGGCGATGTTCCCGGTGCTGTTCGCGATCGGGCGCATGCCCGGCTGGCTGGCCCACTGGCTGGAGGGCTCGCACGACCCCGAGCAGAAGATCGCCCGGCCGCGGCAGATCTACACCGGCGAGGAGGTCCGCCACCTCAACGGCCAGAACGCCTGACCGACGATGACCCGCCGGAGCGCCGGCCAGCCGCTCCGCGGATCGGGCCGGCCCGGCTGGCCATGCGGCTGCCTCAGCCCAGGTTGATCTCGAAGTACGCGCCCTGGTCGTCGTGGACGATCCGGGCCGACCCCGTCCAGCCGGCGAAGCCCCCGGTTCCGGTGCCCGGCACGATGTGGCCGAACCACGTGCCGGGATCGGACTCCAGGCCGCCGTGCTGGACGGTCACCGAGCCTTCGCGCCCGTCGTCGGTCCGGCCGCTGATCCGCTCGGTGGCCACGTACGAACGGGAGCCCTCCTCGGTCCCCGCCGACATGAACACGTGGTGGCGTGCCCGGTGATCCCCGCGGTGAAGGTCTTGGCGAACGTCATCAACCCGAACCAGTCCGCCTCCAGCCCCGCTATCTGGCGCGGCTCGAAGCTGTCAACGGTGAAGCGGGCGATCAGCGTCATCCTGTCCTCCGGCGTGGGCGGCTGGGCATCCCGACGATACCGGGCGCGGCCCTCACTCGCGGGCCCGCCAGGCGGGCGGCCGCTTCTCCAGGAACGCCCGGATGCCCTCCTGCGCCTCCGCGCTGCCGAACAGCCTGGCCGACAGCGTAGCCATCTCCGGGCCGAGCGCGTCCAGCCGCCGCCGCCGCGGCTCGGTCAGCAGCCCCTTGGTCTCCGCCGCCCCCTGCGGCGAGGTCTCGCGGACCTGCGTCACCAGCCCGTCCACCACGCCGTCGAGCTCCTCGCCGGCGCAGGCCACCGTGACCAGGCCCAGCCGCTCCGCCTCCTGCGCCCCGAACGTCTCGCCGGTCAGGTAATAACGCATGGCCTGGCGCGGATCCATGATGTCCAGCGTGGTCAGCGAGATCATCGCCGGGGTCACGCCGATGCGCGCCTCGGTGAACGCGAACGACGCTCCCGCCGCGGCGACGGCCATGTCGCACGCGCCGACGATGCCCAGGCCGCCCGCCCGCACGTGCCCGGCGATCCGGGCGATGACCGGCTTGGGCAGCTCCACGATCAGCCGCAGCACGGCCATGATCGCGATGCCCGCGTCACCGAGCGAGCCGGTTCCCGCGGCCGCCAGGTCCGCCCCGGAGCAGAACACCCGGCCCGTGTGCGTGAGCACGACCGCGCGCACCCCCGGATCCTCGCCCGCCTCGCTCAGCCGGGCCGACAGCTCGGCCATGAGCTGGGCCGACAGGGCATTCCGGTTGTGCGGCGAGTCCAGGATGACGGTCGCGACCTGGTCACTGGCCTGATACCGCACGAGTCCGCTCATGTCAGCCATCCCCTGACCCGCCGTTCGTGGTTCCTGTTCTCAAATTTATGCCGAACGGACCGTGGTATCTTCGCCACCGAATGTGATAGCGCCGCGGGGTGGCGTCCCGGTCCGGCGGATTGCCCGGAATGACGAGCAATTTGTCTGCGAGCATAAGACCGCTGGCCGGGAGGAGCGGCATGGCGATCTGGGACTCGGTCGACCTCAACCAAGATCACGCTGCCCAGGCGGAGGCGCTGCGCGCCGTCCTGGCCGACCAGCGGTGCCGCAGCCGAGCTGCACGGCGCGCTGGACAGCGAACCGGGCTATCACCCCGGGCTGCATGCCCGGCTGGCCGGCGACCTGCGCCTGTCGGGGTGGACGATCCCGGCGGAGTTCGGCGGGCTGGGCAAGTCACAGCTCGAGGCCTGCTCGATCCATACCGAGCTCGGCCGGGTCCTGTATCCGGGCCCGTTCCTGCCCAGCGCGGTGGCGGCCGGAGCGCTGCTGGCCACCGGTCACCGGGAGTCCTGCGAGCGGTGGCTTCCGCTGCTGGCCGCCGGCTCGGTAACCGCGACGGTGGCCGCGGCCGACGAGGCCGGCCGGTGGGTCCCGGGACCAGGCAGCGTCCGGGCCCGCTACGGGACCGGCGGCTGGCGGCTGTCCGGGCGCCGCTGGTACGTGGTCGCGGCCCACACGGCCGGCCTCATGGTGGTCCCGGCCGTGACCGAATCCGGCGCTGGGCCTGTTCCTGGCCGAGACCGCGGCCCCGGGCCTGGTCGTGACCCGCCAGCTGGACCTGGACCTGACCCGGCGGATCAGCATCGTCACCTTCGAGGCGGCACCGGCCGTGCTGCTCACCAAGGACGGGGCCGGCGCCCTGGCCCGGGCCGAACGCGAGTTCCTGATCGCCACCGCCGCCGAGGCCGCCGGCGGCATCAGCTGGTGCCTGGACGCGATCATGGCCGCTGCCCGGCGGCAGGGCCAGGGCGGGCTCCTTCGGGGAAGCGGCCCAGTTCTATGTCGACATGCTCAACGACCTGGAACACGTCTCCGCGGCGGCCCGGTACGCCGCGGTTGTCACCGACGCCGGGCTCGGCCGAGGCCGCCACGGCGGCCCGCGTCGCCGCGCTGCAGGCCGGCGGGTCCTACCGTCGCGTGATCAGCGGCGCCATGAACTTCATCGCCGAGCGCGACGCGCAGCTCTACTACCGCCGCGCCTGGTCCGCCGAGCGCCTGGCCGGCGGCCCCCAGGCCCACCGCGACGCGCTCGCCGCCCAGTTAGCCGAATCACAGTCGGCAGTCGCTGGTTTCCCGTACCATTCCTGTGGTCGTTCGGTAACTATCTGTGACATTCCTAGGGGCGCCGGTGAGGGCTGTCGGAGTCGTGGCCATCGTGATCTCCGGCCTGCTGCTCGGCGCCGCAGCGCCCGCATCCGGGGGCACAACTTACACGGTGTCCGCCCGAGTGGCAGTACGCGATTACTCCCAGCTGTCCGGCGCCGTGCCCACCACCGCGTTGGTCAACGTCTCGGCAGGCGCGCCCGCGCCCGCGCCTGCCACCGGGGGAGGGGCCGGCCGCTGAGCGTGCCCGTCCTGGTCCTCATCGTCGGCATCCTGCTCCTCGCCGGGAGCCTGCTCCTCGGCATTGCCGCCCGCAGGCGCCCCGCCCGTCCCCATGCCTACGCCCGCCCCCATGCCTACGCCCGCCTGCACGCCTACGCCCGCTTCCACGCTTACGACCGCCTGCACGCCTACGCCCGCCTGCATGCCTACGCCCGCCCTCATGCCTACGAAGGACGCCGGCGTCGGTCGAACCGGGAACCGCTCGCCGAGCCTGAGCATTTCGCTCGCCCTGGCCGGCATCACGCGCACCGCTGACCGCCTTCCCGCCCGGTTCGGCGCGGCTCGCCAAAGGTGCGGACGCGCACACGGACCGGTACGCTGGCTGCGTTCCTGGTGCGCCCCGGCGGCCAGGTGAGGGGCGCATAGCTCAGCGGTAGAGCACTCGCCTTACAAGCGAGGGGTTCGTAGGTTCAAATCCTACTGCGCCCACTATTTCGAATACTTGATTCGGCATGTCATAACGTAAAGCCGAGGAGTCCGAGATATATCTTGCCTAAATGGGGCAAGAATGGTGCGGCAAGTGGATGCCGCGAAAGAAGACGAGATGTGCCCGCACTCCTGGGCATGGGGGCCCTTGCAAGACAGCCGAGACCATGGAGCGCAACAGGCTGTACAACCGAGACCATCCGCACCGCGAGTCACCGGAGTCCCGCAAGAAGTCCAATCGGAAGTACCGGATTTCTAGCTACGGGCTGACCCAGGAGTTGTTCGACCTGCTTCTGGAGGCACAGCAGAACGCCTGCGGCATGTGCCACGACCCGTTCGAGGATGGGCAGCTCATCCACGTGGATCATGATCACGCGTGCTGCCGGGGGAAGAACCGATCGTGCGGAGAGTGCATCCGCGGACTCTTGTGCCATACCTGCAACATCGCGCTAGGCCACATCGAGCGCCGATATGCGATGGCTCGCTCCTACCTGGACAGCCCTCCCGTCCGGCTCCTCGCCGCCTATTGAAATTCCGAAATGGAATACGTTTAGCCAAATAGCAGTCGGGTGCCGTTTGTCCGCAGCTGCGCTCCCGCGATCACAGCCCGGTCGAATACGGGCCGTGCGTGACTTGACGTCCGGGGCTGAGTCGAGTGTGTATCGGCCTTGTGTCCCGTTGCCATTTCCGGGTGTTGGTCCTGCGCCGGAGCGGGCCGGGGAAGTCGGTTCCCGCTGTCCGAGGCGGCAGCTCAGGAGAGCGTGACGATTCCGGCGGTGCCGGAGCAGGTGCGGGTGGCCCGCGCGTTCGTGGCCGGGATGCTTGGCGAGTCTCACCCGCACGCCGGCGTGGTGCTTCTACTGGCTAGCGCCGCCGGTGAGGCCGAGGGGAGCATGGGTATGCGGCTCGTGGATGCGCTGGCCGCGCGGTGGGGGTGCGCTGAGCGCTTGCGGCCGACAGCCTGCCGAATGGGTAGGTCGAACAAGCCTGGAATTGTCTGGCTGGTGCGTCCCATAGGGAGATGGGCTGTGCCAGCCGCCCTGCTCGAGACGAAGTCCTATGTCCCGAGGCCGCGACGTGCTCTGGTGCCGCGGCCGCGGCTGAGCGAGCGGCTGGACTGCGGGAGCGCGTCGAAGTTGATGCTCGTCTCCGCATCCGCTGGCTTCGACAAGACGACATTGCTCACCGAATGGCTTCCAAGCCCTTCCACCACCCGCTAGCCTTCACTTCAAGAGCGCTCCTTGATCTGGGTCCGGTATGGACGTCATGCATGCGTCCCAGATCAGGATCACTCTTCGAAGCCGAAGATACTTCGTTCGAAATAAGCGGGCCGCTCGGCAGCATACCCCAGACAAATAGCCGGGATTAGGAGTCCAGCATGAAGGTTGTACTGTTTAAAATCAGGGTTCGCGAGGATATCGATCAGGCTGAATACGAGCGCACCTTTGAGCAGATGCTTGAGCTTGTGTCGACGATGCCCGGGTTCCGCAGCATCGAAGGCTTCGCCGGTGAGGACGGCAGCGAGCTCGCCGTAGCGTGGTTCGACTCCGATGAATCGATAGCGGAATGGAAGCAGCACCCGCAGCACCTAGTGACCCAGGAGCGGGGGCGGACGGAGTTTTTCTCAGCGTACGACATCACCATTGCTGAGGTAGATCGCCGTTATGGATGGCCCCATCCGGCACAATGACACGCCTAGACGGCGTCAAGCCATCCGGAGCAGTCCCTAGTCTTTCCCTAGTCTGCCTTTAGCTAGGAGGGAGCACGCCGTGGAACGCTGCGTCGGCGACGACGAGCGGCTGTCCCTCTCGTCCACAACAGGGTTGGCCGGGTACCCGGTGTTCTCGGCGTAGATGGCGAGCCCGGCCTACGATGGATGCTCCACGTCCAGAAACCAGAGGGCGCCAAGCCAGTCGTCGCTCTCTTCGGCCATGATCCGGGCCGCCTGGGCGCCCGGCGTTCCTTAGTGCCCTACGACTGTCAGCGTCCGATATGGTCTTTTGCGCTGCCGCCAGGTCAGTGGCCATTTTTTCGTCGCGCTCGGAGAGTTCCCGGTGCTGACGTACCGTGAGCAACGCACCAAGCGACGCGCCACTCACAGGGAACACGACCGAGAGGAATCCCATGGTATCCCGGGCTATGGCGCTGGCGTCCAGCACCGCGCAGACGACAGTCCCGACGAACAGGGCGATGATGGTAACCGACAGGACGCGGTTCCACGTCATGTGATGCCGGCTGCGCTGGGAATGGTAAGCAATCTGCTTGCCAATCCAGTCGTCGGCAAGCCTCCGTTTCAGGACATCGGTGTCTGCCGCTCGCGTTCTCACCCGTCTCAGCTGCCGCTCACCTGGCAGAAGGTCGTGGAACGCGCGCATGAGCCAGTCAGAAGAGTTCCGCTCTATATAGACCGCAACCAGGGCCTCGGCCCACTGGAATTCGACCCCGGCTGGGATGAGAAACCGGGCGGACCGGAGCCGTTCGGCGAGGAACCGGTACGACACCCAGCGACGGTGAAACCCGCGCTGGTGCAATACTAGGAAAACAACCGTAAGAGCGGCCAGGCTCGCGACTTCGGTCCAGTCCCATACGGGATTTGAGCTGAGGCTGAGATGCACGCCGAGCATGACCGCCGCAGCGATCGCCAGTAGCGTGATCGCTCGCGAGTACCAGTTGAACCGCGCCTGGTTCCTGGCCGCCAGCATGGTGGCCCGAAGGAAATAAGGGGCTATCCAGTCGTCCTCACCGCCGGGAAAGCCAAATTCATTTCGCAGCCGATGGTCAAATTGAGCTGGCACCGGCTCGCTGTTGAAATGCTGAAGGGGATCCAATGAATCGCGGAGCGGTTTCCATACGTCCCTCGGCAGTTCCTGCGGCGGACGAGTGCGATCTGGCGGGACGGCAGCGCGTCCGGCAACGAGGTCGCGGAACTCGTCACTTGTTCCCCGGGTCAGGTTGTCCTGAACTGGCTCAGCCGGGTCGGCCGGGATCCACACGCACGGCTTACCCGCCGACGCGGCCTCCAGAAGCGTCTCAGCTGTTCCCCCTCGACCGCCGGTCCGATGCCCGTCCCAGATCGCGAGTAGCACGTCACAACGAGCGATGATTTTTCGCCTGGCTGCTTCGTAAGCAGCTGCAGCATTACTGCTGTCCCCATCAACAGTGGGCGATGGCTCGTCGACGGCGGTCGCCTGTCCCAGAAGCGCGTCGAAATCTTCTCGTGACGCCGCGTCGAAGCCCTGGATCCTGGCGTAGGCGTCCCGATGCAGCGGGAGCACGGCTTCCAGCGTGGCTTGGCGGCCCCCGGTGGCCGCATTGCTGAGCACCTGGTGAACCACAAACCGGTCCGCGCCCTCCGCCAGTTGCGAAATCACCGTGAGTTCTATGTGTGTCGACTTATGGGCGGGAAGCCGCTCGACCAGCCGATCGAACTGAACCTGTACGCACTCGGCAAGATCCCGTTCCAGAACATGGCCGAGCTTCGGGTGACCGGTGACACCGATACGCAGCCGGAAGGCGACCCGCCCGAGCGGATCACCTGAGCCCTCCGCGCTCGAGTGCGGAATCTGGCGCACACTCACCAGGCAGCGCTCCGCTCGGCGATAGCAGCGAGTTCGAGCCCGCGCTGCACGTACTCATCCAGGTCATCTGCCTGCACGCTAAACACCGGCGGGAACAGAGCGCGCCGAAGCGTTGCTGGCTCCGGAACAATCGCGGACGATACCCCGAGCGCGTCGAGAACTTCGACCACCTCGGGCCGTTCCTGCCGTTGCCAGCTGGCCGCGAGCTGTCCGGCCATCGACTGCGCCTCCTGCTTCTTGCCCTGGTCGAACAGCTCAATCACGCGCCGGACGGCCCGTTCGATCATCTCGCCGTAGAACGCACCGGTGTACGCGTCCGGGCCGCCTTCAAACCGGTCCGGGTCATTCTCGCATGGCGTCGCTTGGGGCGGCCGCACCTGAAAGGCATAGGCATGGAAGACTGCACGGGTGCGCTGGCGTGCCTCGGCAGCGAGATCACCGCGGCATTCCGCTATGTCGGCGCGCACCCGGGCGATGTCGCCGAGTGTCTCCTCAAAGAGGAAGTCCTCCTCCTCCTCCTCCTCATCATCCCGGGCCCTGGCCTGGGCCCGGTCGATCCGGTCCCGCTCCAGCGCCTCGGCCGTGTCGCAGAGTTCTTCGGCTTCATCGGCCCTCCCAGCACAGGCGTGCAGATCGGCCATTTCGTACAGGGTCCACGCCTCGTTCCATTCATCTGCGTACGAGCCGAAATGCTCCCGCCGGTGGGCGAAGGAGGCGAGGGCGGCCCGATAATGCGTCAGCGCCGCCGTGAAGTCCGCTGCGGGGATCGGCCTGTCTGGCGACCGGTAGAAGGCGCAATGCGCCAGGAGCAGGAGTAGGAGGCCTTGCACGTGCAGGCGGTCCTCATCGTCGTCGTAGGTAGTCGGCGGGGCATCGACAGCTACGCTGATGAGATTGGCGAGGCCGCGCAGCGCGTTCTCGACTGGCTGCATGTCCGATCCGGCCTTCTCCCATCCCCGCGGGTACTTCTCGTGCAGGGCCCGGAGATGATGGACGAAGGCAACATGGTCGTCGACGTCCTCTTCTGAGACCACCACGCGGTCCCAGTTCTGGATGAGCAGATCGCAGAACGGGAACTCTTGGTAGTAACCCCACCACCAGAAGGCATCCAGATAGAGGCTGGCCATCCGGGCCCGCGCCTCGATGGCGGATCGCAGGTGCGCGAGGTGGTAGAGCCACAACGACATCTTCTCCTGCCACACGGTGCCCTCAATGGCGTACATGCCGGAGAGATTGGAGAGTGGGCCTTCTTCGAGTTCGCCGCGTAGGGCTTGCTCGGAGGCCTCGTGCAGCTCCGTTCGCTGGCCGGGCTTAAGGAGGCGGTCGTGGAAGAACCTAGCCACGATGGTGTGTTGCGCGTAGTGCGTCTCGGGCTGCCTGTCTTCAGCGCTCTGGCAGCGGGATTCGCGGCCAGCGGGCCTGTCTTCGGCCCGGAGTAGCTGCGTGTGGCACAGGCCACCTAGTTGCTCCCGGAAGGCCCGGTCGCGCCGTCGTGAGCCATTGCCGTCTTGTCGGTAGAGCTCCGGCGCTTGCTCCCGTCCAGCCGCCGATTTCGCCATCGACGTACCGAGTGCCGCCTGCCAGTGAAGCTGCAGCATGGCGCGGGAGTAGCTGGCAGGCCGCGGGGGCAGCATTGCGCATATGGCCAGCAGGTCCCTGGCCGGTCCGGACAATCCGTCGGGCTCGGGGGCGAGCCAGCGTTTGAGGAGCTGTTCTAGGGTTTCGTCAAGCTTCTGGTTTGCGTGGGTTATCTCGCCCGCCCCGGACGATTTCCGGAGTCTCTCCCGCACCTCGTGTAGTTCGACCTCGATGTCCTCGGCGCAACTCCGCAGATGCTCGATGGAATCCCCTTCCCGCACCACCAGGCCGGCCAGAATCCGCAGGACCTCTGGGTATCCATCGGCGAAGCTCGCGAGCGGACGGAGCACGTCCGTGAGCCGGTGCAGGTCCGGGCGCGCGCTCTCCCTGGCCGCTCCGATTGTCCTGGCCACCTCCCAGGTGAGAAGGTCGACGGCGGCATTGTCGTCGAGCTGGGGAACTGGGCGAGGCAGGATTCTCTGTGGTACGCCGCTGGCGAGCAGCTCAGGGACATCCAAACTGCGGCTGGTCAGCAAGAACGAGACCTCATTCGTAGAGCTGAGCCGCTGATACAGGACCCTGAGGGGCTCAACGTGCGTGGGCCAGACATTGTCGAACGCGACGATGGTCCGTACGCCGTGGCCCAGCCTGCCGCCCAGCCGGTCGGTCAGCTGCGCGACACTCGTCACGTCGCGTGCCGTGTGCCCCAGTGCCGACCTAGCCAGGTCAGCCAGGTCATTGAGGCCAAGACCGGCCATGCCCGCATCGGCGCGGTATGCGGGCTCGGGAAGTGCCTGGAACCACACCCGGAGTTCGTCCCCATCGGCGGCTGCCTGACGCTGCGCCCACGTCCGGAAGCCTTCGACGAGAGTGGTCTTGCCGATGCCCCCCAGCCCGACGAGGCAGAGGTTCAGGCGTTCATCAACGATCTCGTGATGTATTTTGCGGAGAAAGTTCCGGCGCCCGAAAATACCGGGGATCCCCCAGGGCTCGCTGTGAAGGTAGTCACGCAGGCTGCGGATCACCTCCGTCTTCAGCTGCGCCAAGTCCGAAACGGTTTTCGTTGTCGTCGCCTGCCGCACGGTCACGCGGAATTGCTCCTGCCGGCTGCGGATTTTAGTCGGCTCGGCTGGTGCCGACAGCTCCTCCCGGCACAGATCCTCGCTCAGCAGGAAGATCAGGCAGGGCAGGCCCCGCAGCCGGGCATACCGATACTCACGTTCGGTGTATGACTGATCACTTTCGGCTGGGCGGCTGCCGTGGCGCCAGCCGATAAGGCCCACGTACACATCGGACGTGTCGATTCTGTCCTGGCAGACGGAATCGGGATAATCCGGAACCGCGCCGAACTCCTCCATGACGATGGGATCGCATCCGGCATCTTCAATCGCCTGCCGGGCGACGTCCCGCACCGATCGCAGGCCGACCGTCGTCGAGCTCAGAAAGACCCGCGCTCGTACGCCACTATCCGTCATCATGCCCCACCCGCGGATCATAAACCACTGCTACTCACCAGACGTACGTACATAAGAAACGGTACGCAAGTACGTATGCTACAGGCGAAAGGGCAGCTGTTCATCCCTGAATACCTAAATAAGCGATAATGGAATCCAAGCGGCCCGTCTGGGAGTCGGAGGAGGTCCGCGTGGCGCTGCTCAGTGGACCGGATCATCTCCGTCGCCTCGGTGCGGAATCAGTCAACCCGTACGTCATGCGACCTGCGGCTCGACTATTTGCAGTGCGGACGAGCGTGCAATTTCCGCCACTCACAGAGCACCTTGGGCGCATCCCCGGCCAGCCGGGAAGGCTCGCGAAGCGATACCTCAGGTCTCCCGGGTCTGGGTTCGCCGACAGCCCGGCCAAGGCCCTCCGCGCCCTCGTCAAGCATGAAGCCGATGACGAGGATCCCGTTCGGTTGCCGAGTCCCCGACCGATTAATAGCACGACTAAGTCGCATGTCTTTACTGTCTCACCACGGTACCGCGGCATTGGGCGAGAGTCTCGAGTACTCGCCATCGTGGAGCGCGACGAGGTCGATCCGGTCCTTGATGCCCTGTTGGCACCGTTTGCGAATTTTGCGGCAATATGCACTTTACCGCGCGAACTAGTGATAAGCGGATTTACCGGGCTACGTAGCAGGTACCGGCGGCGCCCGGAAACTCCCAGGGCGGTCTGGTCACTGCCGGCTGGTTCAATGCATACTCGGAGGACGCCCTGGGAACAGGGTTTGCCGTCGGCCCGCGGCACCCTGGCCTGGCATGGGCTAGCTTTCCCGGGAGGTTTGCGTGGCAGGCTCCAAAACTCAACCGGTCATCACCGTCGAGCCGGTCGATGTGCAGGACGGCCGACTGGTCGCCGACTTTTACCGGGTCGTGCTGGCGCCTCACTTCCGTGATGATGAGCTGGAGACAGAGGAGAACATCGCCGAAGGCCTCCGCTCGGGCGGGACCAGGGCACTCGTAGCCCGGACTGAGGACGGTACGATCACGGGAGGTGCCGTCGTTGACTGGTTCGCCCGTAGTCACGTCCTACTCCTGTCCTACATCGCAACGCTGCCAGGCCAGCGCGGCGGCGGTGTCGGCGCCAAGTTGATGGCGGCCGTGCCCGGCACAGGGGCAGCCGGCCTGAACCCGTTCCTGATCGTCGCCGAGGTCGAGGACCCCCGGCACTACCACAGCGATCCGGTACTCGGCGACCCGCAGGCTCGGGTGCGGTTCTACGAACGGCTGGGCGGGCGCACCCTGCCCGTGCCCTACGTGCAGCCGGCCCTCGGTCCCGGCCGCGGTCGCGTTCCGCACCTGCTGCTCATGGTGCTCGGCGGCAGCCTGGCGCCACCGGGGACCCAGCTGGTCGACGGGGAGGTCGTCGAACTCTTCCTCAGGGAGTACTTCGAAGGCTGCGAAGGCCCGCTGCGATCCGGGGACTCGCAGGTCCAGGACCTGCTCGCGGCCTGCCGCCAGCCCGACGGTCTGCCGTTGCTGCTGGTCAGTGACCTGCCGGAGCAGGCACTGCAGTAACCGCCTGCTGGCCAGCCGATGGACCATTCCGTGCGGGTGCAGCCCATGCCAGCTGCCGATGGCAGTGGCGGGAGTCCCAGCCATTCGGCCGGGATAACCTCCCGTCTGGCCCGAACTGATACTGCAGGCCCGCAAGCGCGGCGGCGGAGCCTTTCCTCTATGCCGCGCTATCGTAATCTTGGAGCTGCGCCGGGAACCACTTACGGGAACCACCGTCCACACTTTCACAGGCACCTTAGGGCATCTCGCGGCATGGTTTTCGCAGTACAAGTGTATGAGCCGACTTTGTGGGATGGGCGCTATTCTGGGCTTTTTTCGCCTTACAAGCGAGGGGTTCGTAGGTTCAAATCCTACTGCGCCCACTATTTTCGAATACTTGATTCGGCGTGTCATAACGTAAAGCCGAGGAGTCCGAGATATATCTTGCCTAAATGGGGCAAGAATGGTGCGGCAAGTGGATGCCGCGAAAGAAGACGACATGTGCCCTCACTCCTGGGTATGGGGGCCCTTGCAAGACAGCCGAGACCATGGAGCGCAACAGGCTGTACAACCGAGACCATCCGCACCGCGAGTCACCGGAGTCCCGCAAGAAGTCCAATCGGAAGTACCGGATTTCTAGCTACGGGCTGACCCGGGAGTGAGCACTCACGGAGCTGCAGATGCAGGACCCCCAGCACCGTGCGGCGTATGAGCAGGCAGCGCGGGAGGTTGCCCAGACTGATGCGGTGATCCGGCAGCTCGACCCGCTTCGCGCCGACCTGGGCATATCCAAAGCCGAGTTGGCGCGGCGCGTCAGGAATGCGAAAGATCAAGGTTAAGCATGTATTAAATTGGCGCTGCTGATGCTGCTGTGGCAGCATTGCTGGTTTGTCTGCCTCGTACCGCAGCGCTCGGCCAGGCGGGTGGCTGCTCTATCACCAGCCCCGGCATCGAGCTTGATGCGCATTGCACCCTTGATGACAGTGGCAACCCGAACGGAACCTTTTACGCGCCGATGTTGACATCGCCGTCACCAACTGCGACGTCCGACCCATGCCAGAAAACAAATACGTGCACGCAGCAGATTACGATAGAAGCATGCGTCGACACTCAGCCAGATCTTTGTGCAGCAACACGTTTATTATCGACCCATTCCGTATAAGCGCGCCCCGATCCGCACCGTCGGCCTCGGCGCACACCGTCTCAAAAATTAGCATCCGATATAGAGTCACCGTCGGTCAGCCGACGATTACCCTAAAGCCGCAGGAAGCGGTATCGGAAGCTTTGGTGGCAGTCACAGGTTCGGGTTTCGTAATCGCTCCGCCAACTACTACGGCACCGCCAACTACTACGGCACCGCCAACCACGGCATCGGCAAGTCCCATGCCGTCTCCTACCGGTAAGACGGTTCCCATTTCGGCCGACAGTTTCGTCGGGCCCGGTATCGGCCTCATAGCGGTGCTGGCTTCTTTGGCGGCAGCGTATCTGTTTTTGCGGCGACGGCCGCCTGCTCATAGTTCCGGACAACAAGGCGTCTCACAGCCTCACGTCTATGCCCAGGTGGACAACGCTGTGCCGCGGCCATTGATCCGAAACATCGCGAGCAGACCAGCGCACACGATCCGCATCGAGCTACACCGACATACCACCGCACCGCATATCGAAAAGAGGGCATGGAATGACGACAGCACAAGCGAACCAGTCGTTCGGGTCACCAGAATCCCTCTTCAGCAGTAGTGACATTGCGTCGGCGCTGGAGACCAGTGGCGTGGCCGACCTCGTCCGCGGACAGCTCAGAGGCTTCACCCAAGCCACCCGCAGCCAGGCGGTGAATGAAGTCGAAAGAATTACCGCAGAGCTGACCGATCTGAATCCGCTTCAAGTCATCATTGATGCGTTGAGCACCTACCATGAGCTACGCGAAGCGGGCAGACGCACGATCAACGAGCCTGACAGTGAAGAGTTGGTTGAGTTGATCGAGCACCAGGTCACGTTTCAGAACGAGCCGTCGATCAAAGTGGTGGTCGACGGCAAGCAAATCGCATCGCTGCATATGCTCTTTTCGCTGGTCTTTGAAATCCAGGCTTTGACCGCTACTGTCAGGGCCGGCCGCTTGACCGTTTTGCAGATCGGACGCTGCGACGCTACGGGAAGTGTCGGCATCGAAGGAAGACCTATCGCGCACAGGCAGGCGCAGGTAAAGCTTCCGGTCTCGATTCCCCTCGGCGCTGGCCTACCACTGGCGACCCACTGGCCCTGACCATCGCGAGACGTCAGCGGAGGCCGCTGAACGCGCTTCACCCTGACGTGATCATGTGCACCTCCGGGCTGATTGTTTGCCAGCCGATAAGCAAATGACTGATCGACATAAGCTTCGGCTGCAGGATGGAAACTTCGCACCGAGTAAGGCTTGCCGAAAGCTGGCGACAGTGCTCAGCTGAGCTGGACAGTACGGTGCGGTCGATGCGCGCTCCGTCCGCACGGGATCCGGTAATGACGCGCCCAGGACGGTCGGCGCGGTGAGGGGGACGAATGCAAGCGAATGCCGAACGGATGGCGGCCGGGTCGGTCGCTCTCAGGAAGAACATTTACAGCCTGACGCCGGACGAACTCGCCGCCTACCGGGAAGCCATCCAGATGGTGATGCAGCGCTCCGACAACAAGGGCTACAACTACCTAGCAGGCATTCACGGGGTGCCCCAGTTCCTGTGCACGCATCACCAGTGGGATTGGCTGCCCTGGCACCGCGCCTACCTGTACCTCTTCGAGCAGAACCTGCAAGACCAGGTGCCCGGCGTGACCATCCCGTGGTGGGACTGGACCTCTGCCGACGCGCACACCAACGGCATCCCGCCGTCCTTCGCCGACGCGGCTACCCCCGGCGGGCAGGCGAACCCGTTGCTCACGGCACAGATCGAGGTCCCCAACCCGCAGCCCGACTGGCCGACCGAGACGAGCCGATCGCCTCAGCCGCCGTCCTCGCTGCTGTTGCCGACCAGCGACGACGTGCAATCCTGCGTCAGCATCCCCTTCTTCAACAGTGACCCGACCGGGTTCTCCGAGACCGTCGCCGGCTTGCACGACAACGTCCACAACTGGGTCGGCGGCGAAATGGGCCAGGTGCCCTGGGCCGCCTACGACCCGATCTTCTGGTCACACCATTGCATGATCGACCGAGTCTGGTACCTCTGGCAGATCCAGCCGTCGAACGCCAACTTCGTCTGGGATCCCCAGCAGCTCAACACCGCCCTGAGCGTGCCGGGAACCACCTTCACGGTGGCCGATATCCTGGACATCACCAAGCTCGGCTACGGGTACGCCTCTCAGGAGGTCGTCGCCGCCGCCCAGGAGGGCTGACCCATGAATGCCGCAACATCCCCCCCAGCGATCCGCCTACGGCTGCAGCTCCCAGCGACCCAGCCGCCGTTCCGCCGGGCCGACCTGGTGTTCCTGGGCGTGGAGCACGCTGGCCCCTCGGTCGAGGTGCGGATCTTCTTCAACGCTTCAGGCGCGGACGCGTCCACGCCGACTACGGCTGATGCGGGCTTCGCCGGGTTCTTCTCCATCTTCGCCCACGGCGGCTGTTTCGGCGACGAGGGCCACTGCGACATGCCCGAGCGGCGACCCGCCGACCACCGCCCACCCTACGCGCTCACCCCGTTCAGCAAACACGTGACGGTAACCGAAGCGATCCGGCGCCTGCTGGCCGACGGCGTCCGGGACGTGGAGGTGACCATCGTCCCGATACTGCACGACGTGCCAGCCTACGTGCCCGAAGATCTCGTCGCGCAGCCCCTGGTGTTCCAGCGGCTGTCGATCGTGTTCTACGAATGACCAGCCCACGCCAGCCCCTCGACGCTGACACTGTCTCCGGGCGCAGAGCGGGCATTGCCTGATCAGCATCAGGCGGCTGCGTCTGCATGGCAGTAGACGTTCATCATCAGGCCGAGGTAGTAAGTGGCCTCCAGCTCACGGTCACTGGCCCCGGCCAGTTCCCCGAGCCGCAGTGCTATCACTGTCTGCCGCATGCAATGCGCCATCGGCTGCCCGAGCCCGAGATCGGCGGCGTAGGACAACGTTGCCACCAGTTCCGCGATCCTGACACCGCCGCCTGCCTGCGGCCGAGCAACCATAACCGGAATCTACGGTCCGCCAGATGAGGCCAGCCGCGACGTCACGTGCCTACCTGGGCCGCCAGACCCAGGCTCCATAGGAGGGCCGGTAGCCGCATTCGTGGCGCGCAGCCCGCCCAGAGGGCCTGGTGCTGGAGCGGCGGGGGCCGAGCCGGAGCCGTGCGGTCAGGCTGGCTGGGCCGTGGCCGGGTCTGGCCTTGACAGCGCCGGCTCGCCGGCTGCGGGTGCCAGGCCGCCCAGCAGGCTGGCCGCAGCGGCCTGGAATCGCGCGATGTCGCCGTAGGGGCGGGCGACGAGCATCGCCCCTTCCAGGCCCCCCACGATCATGCGGGCGGTGTCGCGCGCAAAGCCGGCGAAGTGCAGGCTGCCGTCGGCCCGGCCCTGCTCCAGGACGCTCTCCAGCCAGCTCTCGTTCTGGTCGAAGAACCTGATGACCGCGTCTTGCATCGGCTGCGGCAGGGTCTGGTATTCCGCGGCGAGCATGCCGCACAGGCACATCTTGCGGTTGCGCAGCACCTGCAAGTACAGGCCCGCGTAGGAGTCCAGCTTCGCGCGGGCAGTGCCGCCCGCGGTGTCGAGACTCGCGAGGGCTCCCACGAAGCGGCCGGCGTAACGGGCGATGAGCGCCTCGCCGAGGTCGGCCTTGGTGGCGAAGTGGTAGTGCAGGGCGGCCTTGGTGATCTGCAGCTCGGCGGCGATATCGGCGTAGCTGAAGCCGTTGAACCCGCGGACCTGGACCAGTCGCTCGGCCACGTCCAGGATCCGCGAGGCCGTGCCGGCATCATCGCGCACACGCCCGCCGGCCATAAACCCTCCGCAGTCCTTGACGTCTTACCTATTAGTAAGTCAGAATCTGACCTATCGATTAGTAAGTATACCGGGGCTACGGTGCAGCACTGGGAGGCGATATGGACAAAACAGAGCACAAGAGCTTCCAGGCACCCGAGGAGACCCGCGAGTTCCCGCGCGGCCGCGCCGAGATCCTGAACGTCGGCGACGAGCCGGTCGTCACCATCGACTGGTTCGGCGCGGGCACCTACGCCAGATAGCGGGGCGCGCGCAAGACAGGAAACGCGGAACTCAGGAACACAGCCGGGATCGGCCCCGGCTCAATGGAGGGAGACAACGATGGCCCGAAAGATGATCGACTGCCGCCAGGTACCCAACGAGATCGGCTGCACGCTGACCATCGCGGGCGGCGAGGAAGAGGTCCTCGACGCCGCGACAGCGCACGCCGTCGCCAAGCACGGCCACCAAGACACCCCCGAGCTCCGGGAGATGCTCCGCGGCGGGCTGCAAGACGCCGAGCCAGCACTGGCATAAGGACCGCGAGCCAGAGAAGATCGGCTATCTGATCGTTCCGGCGACGTTACCGCCTGGCACGGAACAGGCACCACATCCGTTCGGCATTGAGATTTCTACTGAACGGACCATGGCTTGACGCCAACGTTCACGACCGCGCGTCCGGCCGCGCTGGAAGTAGCGGTCCCGGTGGGATTACAGTGTCGGCGTGTGGGGGTTGCCCGCGCCGGACATCTTGGTCGGCAGGGACGCAGAGCTAGCCATTTTCGACTCGCTGGCCGCACAGGCGGCTGCCGGGGCGGGCGGTGTCGTACTTGTATCCGGCGAGCCGGGGGCAGGAAAGACCAGGTCGCGGTGGAACGGATGTGGCTACGACACCGGCAACGGGCAGGCCCGGCCATACAGACACGCAAGCCCGCTTCTGGCAGCATGGAAAGCGGGAGGTGGTAGCGTGACCGGTCGGACGTTGCCGCAACTGCTGGAGCGAGCGGCTGAACACGACCCGGAAGGCCTGGCGCTCGTGCTGCCCGAACCGACCGGGGAACGGTGTATGTCTTATCGGCAGCTCGCTGCCGACTCCGCCAGGCTGGCCGCCGGCCTGGCCCGCCTCGGGTTGCGGCGCGGCGACCGCATTCTGGTGTGGCTGCCGGACCTTCCCGAATGGTTCGTGGCGCAGTTCGCCGCCGCCCGTCTCGGGTTGACCGTCGTTGCTGTCAACACACGCTACCGCGGCAGCGAGATCGCCGGCATTCTGCAGACGTCGAACGCCCGGGCGGTCGTCCTCGCTCAGGGGTTCCTCGGCATCGACTTCCTGTCCATGGTGAAGGAGGCAAACCACGACACCCGGCTCGAGTTCGTCATCGACCTCGCGGCCACTGACGGAGCGCTCAGCTTTGCGAGCCAGCTCGCTGACGGCCCGTCTCCGTCACAGGCCCGGCCCGGTGACCTGGCCGCCGTTTTCTCCACTTCCGGGACCACCGCCGCTCCCAAGCTCGCCGCCCACGACCAGCAGAGCATCGTCGAGCACGCCGGCAACGTCGCCGCCGCCACCGGCATGCGTCCGGGGGACGCGCTGCTGCTGGCCCTGACCACCGCTGGTGTGTTTGGATTCAGCGGCGCTATGGCCGCGCTGGCAGCCGGAGCCACGCTCGTCTTGCAGCCGGTCTTCGACGCCGCCGAGACGGTGACCCTGCTCGAGCGCTACCAGATAACCCACTTCTACGGCCCGGACGCAATGCTGCAGGCGGTGCTGGACGCGGCCGGCGGCCCGCATCCCGGCTTCGCGCGCTGGCGCTGGGGTGCCTTCGCAAACTTCACCACGGGCCAGCCGCAGCGGCTCGTGGAGCGGGCCGAGGAGCAGGCCGGGGTGCGGCTGCACGGCACCTACGGCTCATCGGAGTGCTTCGCGCTGATGAGCACCTGGCCCCTGGAGGCGCCCGCCGCCACCCGGGCCCGCGCCGGCGGGTATTTGGTCTCCCCGAACATGCAGGTACGTTGCGTCGCACCCGGCACCGGCATGCCCCAGCCGGTTGGCGAACCGGGTGAGCTGCAGTTCCGCGGCTATAACGTGCTTTCCTGCTACCTCGACAACTCCGCGGCCACCGCGGCGTCGATGACCGCCGACGGCTGGTTCCGCTCCGGTGACCTCGGGCAGGTACAACCCGACGGGTCGTTCGTCTATCTGGCCAGGCTGAAGGACTCGCTGCGCCTCGGCGGTTACCTGGTCGATCCCCAAGAGGTCGAGGAGCACCTGCAGGCGCACCCCGCGGTTGAGCTCGCCCAGTTGGTCGGCGTGTGGACGGAGCAGAAGGGCGACCTGCCGGTGGCCTTCGTGCGGCTACGCCCCGGCACCCAAGCCGATGAACCGGAGCTGCTCGGCTTCGCGCGCCACCGGATGGCCTCCTACAAGGTGCCGCGCCGGGTGCTGTTCGTGGACGAGTTCCCCAGCACCGAAAGCGCTAACGGCCGCAAGATCCAGAAAAACCGGCTGCGCGAGATCGCTCGAGAACGACTGGAGGAGTAATGCGATCCCATGAAGAAGGTGACATGCATCCGGCCGGTCTGGCAGCTGGCTGAGCTGGAAGGCGATCTCTTCAACCGTAGGCGGGCTGGATATCCACCGGAAGCAGATCACCTCCGACTACCTGGCCATGATCACCGGCGAGGTGCGGCGGGGACGGGTGGCCCGGCTGACCGGGCGCATCTGCGGGCTGGTTGGCCCGGCTGGAGCACCCGGGAGGAGTCGGCGTGCAACGCAGCGGCCGCCCGCGGCGACAAGCGCAAGGGCTTCACCGAGGCCGATTACGCCCGGGCTGCTCGATGCCGCACACCAGCAGCTCGCGGCCCGCTCGTGGTCGTGTGGGACAACTTGAACACCCACGTCAGCGGCGCGATGGGCGAGCGGGTCGCGGCCCGTGACTGGCTCAGGGTTTACCAGCTGCCGCCGTACGTGCACGAGCTCAACCCGGTCGACGGGGTGCGGGAGGGCTGGGCAGCCTGGGATCACCACGCCGGGCGGCGTCTGGGTGGAGGTCAAGTCGGCGGCGTACGTGCAGAGCTGGGCCCAGAAGGAGCTTTCCAGGATTTCGTTCAGCACCCCCCAGGCCGCTGGCGTGGATGCGGACGGAGGCGGGTTCGCCGATGTTGCCCGGCGACATGCCCAGGTCCATATGCTCGCACCTGCTGGCTGATACCGACAAGGCCACGGTGAACCCATTGGACCTCGATCAGTGGGTGTTCTAGTCCTGCCGACGGCCGTATTGGACGTACGCACTCGAAGCCAGTACTCAACCATCTTTAGGACGCTGGAGGGGCTGACCGCAGCAGTCGGCTTCGCGGTCCAGTCCCGCGCCGATGACGAGCAACTGGACCTGATTCATCAGCTAACCCACCTCATCCCGGCCGCTGCTATCCCCCAGCCGCGGCCACGCTCTACGCTTGCACAGCGATCGTGAGCTTGCCAGTGCCCCCGGACGGGCCAGCAGCGGCGAAGGTCAGCAGGACAGCGGCCATGGTCCTAAACCCCGGTTCTCGCACTACACCCGCAGCCTGGTCACGCCCGCCCGCCCGCCCGTTCGCCTGATCGCGTGTTTCCGGACGACGTTGGCGAGCGCAGACGTCGATCGCCCATGACACTAGGCGGAGCCTAGGCTACGAAAACCCCAACAGCGTTCATCCAGGTGTCGATCTAACCTGATTTTGAATGAATGGCATCCGGGCCTGGGCCACGGTAGACCCGGGCCTGGCAGTCCGGCTGTCTGCTGTGCTGAGCCACGCGGCGTCGTGGAAGGCGGTGATCTTGCTCTTGGGGGTACTGGTAATCGGGTGGGTCGGTCGCCTGCTGGCCGAGTGGCAGCGGGTGGAAGACCTTGGTCGCTGTCATTAAGGACGCGAAGGATGGGACGTGATCGAGCAGCAGCGAGGCCGCGGCGGTCCCGCGATGCGGATCGAGATCGGCCCGGGCTCGAACGAGCCGAGCGCGCCGGAGGGTGGTCGGTGAACCAGCGAATTCCCGGCGAGGTGGCGGCGCAGGTGGCCCGTCTGTTCGTCGAGGAGGCTCCGGCCGTCTTCAGGACCGCGCTTCGGGCGGTCCGGGGCGACCGGGCCGAGGCCGAAGACCTTGTGCAGAAGGCTTTCCAGGCTGCTGCCGAACAGTGGGCGACGACCGTCGACTGTCTTCCCTCGCGGAAACGGGCGTGGTTGCGCCGGGTAGCTATCAACAAGGCGATCGACAGCTACCTGGCCGCAAGCCGGGTGGAGCAAGGTGCGTATCCGGAGGACACGGCCAGCCAGTCGCCGAGCGCCGGGCAGGTCGCCTTGACCCGCATGCAGGCGGACCGCTGCCTGAAGGCGATCAGAGAAATGCCGGAGATGCGAAGTAAAGTCGCTTATCTGAAGTTCCACGAAGAATGGGCTAATCGGGATATTGCCGAGTATCTGGGGATCAGCGCAGGGGCGGTAGGAAAGCACGTGTCAGATGCGCGGGCCGACCTGAAGAGGGCGCTACCCGAGATGACCTTCACTGATGACCGGGACGGCGAACCCGACGCCGACGCGGAGGAGGCGCCATGAGTCAGGAGGACGACGGGGGCGCGCAGCGAGAGCAGATCTCCGAGTCTGCGGTCTACCACGAGCTGGATGACCACCTCGCACCGGGTCAGGCGCCGTACGACGTCGACAGCGGCCTCCAGCGTCTGCTTGGCTGGATGGGCGAAGAAGCCCCACCGGACGAGGACCGTCCGCAGATAGAAGGGGCATTTGAGCCTGAGCAACAAGAGCTGACCATGACATCCAGCGATGAGCTGGAACTGACTCGCATGCGGCTCATGGCGGTCGATCGTCTCGCGCAGTCAAGGAGATCGAATTCGCGGATCGCGTTCGGCGCGGTGGTTCTCGTCAGCGTGCTGGCAGGTCTGGGCCTGCTGTTCCGCTTGTCATACGTGCCTGCGCACGTTGCCCTACCGGTGCTGGTGGCCGTCGGTGCGATCGACGGTGTACTGACGCTCGCGGTGGTCGCGCTCTACCGGACGACGATGAAAGGTCTGCACGACGACCTGCGGCTGGCCTTCGGCGAGCAGGCCGGGCGCCGTGAAAGGCTGTATAGCGGTGGGCAAGTAACGAGCAGGCCGGACCCGCAGCGACCGCATAGGAGACCCTTGGTCGTACGATCCCGCATTAGTACTTACCCTCCGCTGCTCCAGTTTCTGGTGACCGTTGCCTTCCTGGGCTTCTCGGCTGCCTCCGTTCTGGCATACGCCACGCACAGCTTGCTGCCATTCACCGTCACCAGCATCGTGGTGGCAGGGCTGTTCGCGATCTCGGTCCTGCCCGTAGTGATCACGGCTATCTGGACGAGAAGTGCTTTCCGCCGAGGGGCGGCGGATTCCATTCTCAACCTAATGCTTGCGAGACACCGAGTACCGCATGAAGAAGCCATCTCGAGACCCGCGGAAGTGACAGTGAGCACGCAAGCGGTAGAGCGCGACAGTGAGCTATGAGCCTGATACCTAGGTCGACTTCGCGCTAGGGTGCGGTGCGCTGTGATTGGGTATGCGCGATCTCCTTACTGGGGCTCTACGGCATCGACAACCCCGCGCAACTCCCCGGCCTGGCGGGTACTCAAGCCCGTTGGTGTGAGCCCAGAAAGAACTTCTGCCGGCCGGCGTCGGCACGGGTATCGTTTAGTCGGAATCCGCAATTTGCGAAGGCCGTCTCCAACCGAGTCAGATATTTACTCGCTGTAGTCTGTCGCTGTTCAGCCCGTAGCTGTGACGGGAGTCCCAACCATTCGGCCAGGATGCGGCACCGATGCCCGCCCATCCGGCCCAACTGGTAGCACCGGGCCGCGAGTGCGGCAGCGGAGCCTTTCCTCCACGCCGAGCATCGTGATCTCGGATGCTGCTCCGGGAACCACTTACGGGAACCACCGTCCACACTTTCACAGGCACCCTAGGACATCTCCAGACATGGTTTCCGCAGTACAAGTGCATGAGCCGACTCTGTGGGCTAGGCGTTATTCTGGGCTTATTCCGCCTTACAAGCGAGGGGTCACTGGTTCGAACCCAGTTGCGCCCACCAGATTGTCTCAGCTAGAAGCTGTTCCGGCAGGTTGCTAGGGTTTTGTTTCCTCCCGGTAAGAGCCAAACCAAGAGCCAAACGGTATCGTTTCGGGCGTGGCAGAACCTCGGCCTCGGCGCGGCCATGGCGAGGACTCGATCTACTTCGATCAGGCCAACAACCACTGGGTCGGCGCCGTCTCCCTCGGCTACAAGGCGGGCAAGCGTGTCCGCAAGCCTGTGACCGGTCGGACGAAGACCGCCGTCAAGGCCGGGCTCCGGCAGCTGCGTCAGGAGCTGGACAACGGAGTTCGGTCCAGTACGACCTACACGGTCGGTAATGCGCTGGATGACTGGATGACTGGCTGGCTGGCGGGCTGAGCGGCAGGTCGGATCGGACCAGGGAGCTGTACCGGGATACCGTCAAGCCGCTGCGGGAACTCCTGGGCGATGTCAAGCTCAGGGAGCTCACCGCCGGGGATGTCCAGCAAACGTTGGATGAACTGGCGGACCGGCTGTCGACCCGCACCCTCCAGATCCTGCGCAACTGCCTGGAGCGGGCCATCCGCCACGCTGAGGTCCGCGACCTGGTCGGCCGGAACGTGGCGGCCGTGGTCAAGCCGCCTAGGGGAACAGCGGGCCGCCCGTCCAAGAGCCTGACCCTGGAGCAGGCGCAGGCGCTGCTGCACGCTGCCCGGGACTCCCGTCTGCACGCCTATGTGGTGCTGTCGGTGATGACGGGCCTTCGGACTGAGGAGCTCCGGGCGCTGCGGTGGAGCGAGGTTGACCTCGATGCCGGCGCCGTCGCGGTCTACCGCTCTGTGCGGGTCACCGGTGACACTAAGACGCGGAAGAGCCGGCGCGTTCTCGGGCTGCCGAACCTAGCTGTGCAAGCACTCCGCGAGCACCACAAGCTTCAGGCCGCCGACCGGCTCAAGGCCGGAGCACTATGGCACGATCACGGCCTGGTCTTCGTGTCCTCGATCGGCACGCCGCTTGATCGTCACAACGTGCTGCGCGAGTTCCGGAAGATCACTGAAGCGGCTGGCCTTGGTACTGACTGGGTGCCGCGGGAGCTCCGGCACACGTTCGTATCCCTGCTCAGCTCCGACGGGATGCCGCTTGAGGACATCGCCGACCTCGTCGGGCACAAGGGCACGATGACGACCGAGACCGTCTACCGGAAAGTGATTGTGCCCGAGCTGCGGCGCGGTGCCGAAGTCATGGATCGTCCCTTCAGCTGAGTATGAGACGGCCACGGCGCCCACCTGGTTGAAGGAGCCGTCGCTTTACAAGTGCGTCTGCGACATGTTTCAGAATCTGCTACATGTTACACTTTCTGCAATCGGTAGCGTAGAGTACATCTCATGGCAGTAGATGACATCTTCGCGGACATCGCCGCACTGCTCACACCGATGCCCGAGCAACCGGATCAGGACACCGCCCCCGACAGGAACGTCGACGACGATGCGTACAACGACATGGCCCAGGAGGCCTGGCAGGAACGTGAGTCCTTGGCCGAGGCGCTGCGGCTGTCCTGGCAAGAGGAGGGCGCCGACCCGCTGCTGTCCACGCTGGCCGACCTGCGCCGGCAGCGGCTCCGGCTCGAGGCGAACATGCGGCTGCTGATGGCATATGGCCGCTGCTTCACCCACCCCCGGCCATACAAGCTGATTGACTTGGCCAACGCCGCGGGCCTGTCCATCTCCGGAGTCCGCATCGCCTTTGACGACGACGAGATCACCCAGGCCGCCGAAATCCTCCACCGCCAGCCGGCCAACGGCGATGGCCCCACCCCCGCAGCGTCATGAGCACCCGCGGCAGCGCAGCTCATGACCGCCTGCGCCGTCCCGATCCTCAGGAGGAGTGAGCACTCATGGAGCTGCAGAGTCTGTGCCCATGGTGCGGCAAGCATCGCCATCCGACCCGCGCCGCCGCTCTGGCCTCGGTACGCCGTCAGCAGCGCCGTGACGCCCGTACCGCCCCGCGGTTGAGGGCCTATCGCTGCCCAGTCGGCCTGGGATGGCACCTGACATCCCGTCGGCCCCGCCGGCCTCCTGACCGGCGCCCTGGTCGCGGTCCTGTGGCGCAGCTCCCGGCCGGCCGCCGCAGAAGCTGAATAGCCGCTCTTTATCTCTATGCCATGGAGCTTTGTATCGTCGGCCGGTGTGTCTCGGCGTGGCTAGACACGAGGTAGAGAGAAATTATCGAACGCTCAAGGAGTCTCTGCGTAGCCTATGTCGCCCGAACATGGCTCCCCACTTGGCTCCCCACCGACGGAATCACGGTCGAGACCGCCGCTGTTCGATAAACCGTTGCAGCCTTACGGTCGGGCTATTTGGGTGCTTTGATCGCCGATAAGGCTGCCGACGGCGGGCATCCAGTGTCAGACCGGGCTGGCATGCTCGGACCGTGGCACGCAGTCAGGCGGTCTACTACCGTGACTCGCGCGGCGCCGAGCCGGTCGATGAGTTCATCGAGGCTCTGGCGCCCAAGCGGGCTGCGAAGATCGACGAGTTCGTCGAGGAGTACCTGAACGGCCAGCTGCCGGAAGCGCCGCCCCGGGCGTTCCCGATCACCTCGCAGATTGAAGGCGAGCTGCGCGAGCTCCGGGTTCGGTTCGACAACACTCGCTACCGCATCCTGTACCAGCGCTCGGAGAACCTGGTGGTGCTGTTGCACGCGCTGGAGAAGGACATCGGGCCAGTCCCTCAGGGTGACATCGAACTGGCCAAGCAGCGGATGGCGGACTTCAAGCGCCGGATGGATGCCAGCCTGCGCAGGCCGCCGCGGGCTGCGGGCAAGGACGCGCCCCCGGCGAGCCTGCCGGTATGAGCCGCTTATCAAAATGGATAAACTAGTGACCGTGACCGACGCAGACAGCGACATCAGCCCTCGGGGCCGGGCCGCAGCCCAGGCTGCCAGGGGCCGCGCTCGGCGCAGCCCGGAGTACCGCGCCGCACGGGACGAGTACGCTGCGATCCGGGCGCTGCGCGAGAAGAACTGGATCGCCGCCCACATCCGCGAGCGCCGCTGCGAACTGGACCTGACCCAGCAGGAGGTCGCCCGGCAAGCCGGCACCTCGCACTCCTACATCTCCAAGCTCGAAAGCGGTGAGCACGTACCCACGATCCCGGTGCTCAACCGCATCCTCGCGGTCCTCGATGAGCAGTTGCTGATCGGCATCGAGCGCCGAACTCCCGGCCAGGAGCCCGAGCGCGAGGTCGCGCCAGCGCCGGAGTCCATGAGCGCCTGACCTAGGTCGCCGTTTCAGCGGGGTCTGGCGGGTGCACCGGGTGCGCGACGAGCCTCGGCGGCACCACCGAGATCCAGAAGGAAATCATCGCCCGCGGCCTCGGCTTGTAGTCCTGATTGGGACTCTACGAATCCCGTGCTCCCGGTTCTAACGTGACGTTAGACGGAATGTGAGAACCGGCGATCTCTGCCGAATCCGTGTGGGCAGCGGAAGATCTTGGTGTCCGCTCCACCGAGCCGCGCTACCTAACCAGCTGGCGAGGACTGGCCCGTGCACCCGCGCGGACCGCACAGGCCGCCGCGAGCGCGTGGTAGCGACGAACTCGAAGTCCCGGCCGTAAAGAGGGTGGAACGGTGCGTTACCCGGACAAGCCGGTACCGGTCGCGCGGATCGGGCGTAGTTGACGATGCGGGCAACGCCATCTGCGAAAGGATCATCGGCACCCTGCGCCGGGAACTCCTCGACCGGCTGCTGATCATCAACGAGCACCACCTGCGCCAGGTATTCGCCGAGTTATCTGGCGCACCACAACAGCGCCCGGCCGCACCGTGCTCTTGGCCAGCTCACACCGGCTCAAGCCGACAGCCGGCCGCCAGAGCTGATCAAATTCGCCGAGTACCAGATCCGCGGGAAACAGTTCCTCGGTGGCCTCACGCACGAATACCAGATCGCCGCATGACAGGCCCACGCCGCTACGAGAACGAGCAGGTCACTACTGCGACAACGCACAGGTAGCCCAGCCGGCGCTGAGCTAGCATGATTTACCGGCCAGAATCCGGCCCTGACGGTGTCCTGTCGCGACGCGCGGACCGTCGCCTGGCGATGGCTCGCTGGTCGGCAAGTCACCCGTGCTTATCGTGGGTGCTGAGCGGCTGGCCGCTGCCTGGAGCCAAACGGGTTACGGCTTCGCTGGCAAGCAGGAGTGCTGTGCCCAGGTCGTCTCTGCGAACAAGGAGGTTCGCGTGACAAGCAAAGTAACAGGCGCCGGGAAGGTCCCGATCCGGCGAGCCGAGATGTCCACCCAGGAGATGGACGTGATCGCCGACCTGATCAACCGGCAGTACGTCGAGCACAAGGCATGGTTCCGGCGTCCTGCGCCGTCACGCGTTGACGCGGGACTCCGGCTGGCGGCCACGGGCTCATTGGAGGCTGCTGTCGGCCGGTACCGGGGTTTTGACTACCACGCGCAGGCCAGCGGGCCGGAGGACCACCTGGCGCTGGTCGTCCTGAATGGAGAAGGGACGTTCACCCGCAGCAGGGAACAGCTGCGCTTTGCTCGCGGGGATGTCATCCTTCTCGCTAGCGGTGAGCGCTTTATGACGGACATGTACGATTTCGCGTACGCGCTGGTGCGTATCTCGCCGCAGACCCTGACCGCGCTAGCCGAGGAATACACCGGCCTGCCCCCAGGATCCATGCGAATCGAGTCGATGGCTCCGGCTTCCCGAGCGGCGCGCGTGCGATGGTCGCAGACGTCCGCGTTCATCTGCTACCAGCTCCTTGACTCCCCGAGTGCGGGGATCAGCCCGATCGTGGCGAAGGAGATGACCCGGCTGGCCGCAGCTACGGTCCTGGACGTCTTTCCGAGCACCGCTATGACCGCTGCCCATACGCCGGGGCCGTCCCGCGTGCCGCCGGCTACGGCGCGCCGGGCCGCAGCTTTTCTCAAGGCTCATGCCGAGCAGCCGGTCACGGTCGCCGAGGTCGCCGAGGTCGCCGGAGTCACGCCCCGCTCGTTGCAGTACGCGTTCCGCCGCCACTACGAGACCACCGTCATGGGCTATCTGCGTCAGATCCGGCTGGAGCAGGCGCACCGGCAGTTGCAAGCCGCCGACCCCACCGCCGGTGCGACGGTCGCAGCCATCGCCCGCCGCTGGGGCTGGGCCAGCCCAGCGAGCTTTGCTTCCACTTATCACAGGCAGTACGGGCAAGCGCCTAGCGTCACACTGCGCACCTGATGAAGTCACCTACGATGCGGACGACGTTGCCCTCCCGGCTGTTCTCAGGCCGACCGGGGTCGGGCCGGGCTGCACTGGTGGGGCCGCGGCGGCACCGCCAGGCGGGCGTGCCGTCATGCTTCTTGAAAACCAGGGCCTGTATGAGGCTATGGAGAGATGACTAGATGGCTCTCCACCCGGGAGATTCCGCGCGCCGCCGCTGCCGCGGCTCTCGCCGCGTTTGCCTCCTGCAGCGAATGCACGTGACCGTAGAGCCTGGCGGTGTGGTCGGATACCTCAACCCTGATGTGGCGCGCGTCGATCTCCGACCTGCGCTTGAAGGTTTCCTCGATCACGGCCGCGACGCTCTCCGGGCTGGTCGGTGGGTTGACGACGATGCTGTCTGTCACGCCGGTCACTCCGCGCACCTGGCGGACCATCCGCTCGACCTCGTGGCGCTGGAAGCCCCATTCCACCTCGCCGTCGAGCGTGACCCAGCCGCCTTCCACCCGGGCGTGCACCTTCCCCTCGGGAACCTGCACGTTGTTTTCCAGCACGTGCGCGATCGCCCTGGCGATGTCAGAGTCGTCCCGCGGCCCCCCCGCCAGCTCGACTTTCAACTCGTTGGCAACGGCCTTGACCCCGTAGACCCGCTCGGCCGTCCTCGCCGCCGCCAGCTTCTCCGAGTAGGTGCGCACGCTGCCGGTCAGGGTCACCGCCCCGTCCGTCACTGCGACGCCGATAGCGTCCGGCTCGGTTATCTGGGGATCCCAGCGCAGCTCGTCGATGACCTCATCCCTGATCTCGGTATCGGATTTCATTGGTTCACCCCTTCTGCCCCGCGTTCGGCATCGACTCCCAGACTGCGCCGCGACGGCGCAGGGCCACATCACACATCCGGGTAGCGTCTGCTGTCGCGTCCTTAGCTCAGTGTCTCTGCGCTTCCGCTCGTTCACCCGAGCCAACCTCGGTGAGCCGAGGCGACCGCTTCCAGCGGTTTGCCCTCGGCGTCGATCCCGAGCAGCGCCTCGACCACGCCGTCGATGATCATGTGCCGCCGCCGACCAGGTACCCGATCGCCAGGTGGGCCCGGTTGCCGCCGTTGCCGATCAGCACGCCGTAGAAGGCTGGCCCGACGGCCGCACATCTCCCCGCCTGGTAGCGGGCTGCCGCGTGGTCACTCCGCCAGGACTAGCCGGATAGAGGATGTGGCGGAGTCTGCGGATGGCGAGCCTGGAGCCTGGGCACGCAACCCTGCCACTTGGTGAAGGTCCACGTTGACGGCTCGGAGGCCCGGCGATGAAGGTGCTGCTCTCGCGGTTGCAGTTCGGCGTCACGATCACCTATCACTTCCTGCTCGTTCCGCTGACCATCGGCCTGGCCCTGCTGGTGGCGGTGATGCAGGTCCTCGCCTACACCCACCAGGCGGAGGCGTGGGAGCGCCTGTCCCGCTTCTTCGGCACACTGTTCCTCATCAACTTCGCGGTAGGGTCGTCACCAGCTCGTCCAGGAGTTCCAGTTCGGCATGAACTGGTCGAGCTACTCGGTGTTCGTGGGCAACATCTTCGGCGCCCCGCTCGCGATGGAGGGGCTGCTCGCGTTCTTCCTCGAGTCGACGTTCATCGGGCTGTGGCTCCTCGGCGGCAACCGGCTGCCCCCGCTGGTGCACATGATCTCGATCTGCGTGGCGGGTAGACCCGAGCGCTAGGGAGCTGATCACGATGATTCCCACTCGCGCGCCAGCCCCGGTACCTCCGCGGCCAGCCGGGCCGGTCAACGACCTGCTCCCGCTCGGTGACTGGGTCCGGCACCATACGCTGCGCAGCTGGCCGGTGCTGCTGTTCCTGGCGCTGATCTGCGTGCCGTCGATCGCGCTACTCGTTTTGGGCCCGAACCCGAGCGCCAGCACGTTCGACCACGTGGCCTGGATCTACGCCGCGTACTTCGCGGTCGCCTGGCTGCTGCTGCTGGGCGTCATCATCCGGCCGGACCACGTGTCCAGGCCGATGCTCGTCCTGGTCACCGCGATTGCGCTGGCCACGCAGGTGCCGCTGGCCGTCACGCTAGAGGCCGACCTGCACGCCAACACCGCGGGCCTGGGGCCGAGCATCTACAGCGTCGCCCTGCCCGAGGAACTGGCCAAAGCCATTCCGGTGCTGGCCGTTGCGTTGATCTACCGGCGCTTCCGGCAGCGGTCCCTGACGCCCGTGGACTACCTGTTCCTCGGCGCGGTCAGCGGGCTGGTGTTCGGGGCCAGCGAGGTGGTGCACTACTTCACCGTCAACGGGGTGGCGCAGTTCTATCTGACGGTGCAGGCGGCCATCCCGTCGATCCAGCAGCTGATCCTCAGCGGCCACTCCGCGCCAGACTCGCTATTCGCCGTGCTGATAGGCCCGGTACGGTACTTCATCCTGGAGTTTGTCTGGCGGTTTGTCACCGACCCGATCAGTCACGCCTGCTGGTCCGGTCTGACCGGCTACTTCATCGGGCTGGCGGCCACTGGACGGTACAAGTGGTACGCAGTGGGCTGGATCGGCCTGGTCGTGGCCGCGATCCTGCACGGGCTCAACGACTGGAGCCGGGTCAACGGCCACTGGCTGTGGATCATGGTCACCCTGGTCAGCGGCGTGTTGTTCCTCGGCTACGCGAAGGTCGGCGCCCGCGGCGACCGGCCCGCCCCGGTTTCTCCGGTGGAGCCGGCCGAGCCGGTTGCCCCGCTTGAGCCGACTGGAACCAGCCCGGCCAGGCCATGGTGGGAGCACTGAGCGCGGTGTCCCTCCTTGACTGGAGAATCCCGGACACCCGGCACGGCGTTCCATTACGCCTAACCAGAACGCACTACGACCAGCAGCCCCGCGATCCGCAGGCCGATTGCGGCCCGGACCTGACGCTGCTAACCGGTCTGGTGATGTGGACGGCCTGCCTGCCTGGCGAACATGGCCTCCGTGGTGGTAAATGGGATCATGTCGGAGGGCCCTGGCGCGGAGAGCATTCCTGACATCAAACCGCAGCCTGAGCTGGTCATCGGCCTGCTGGCCGCACCTGGACCCGCGTCGGAGCTGACCGAGAGCCTGGGCGGGGAGATCGCGCCGGCTCGCCGGGCAACTGCCCGGAGTCCGGTGGCGGGTCGAGTTCGTCTCCGACCGGCTGGTGCAGCCGCCGACAGACCTGAGCGAGCTGATCGCGGCGGGGCGCAGGATGCTTCTCGATCGCGGCTGGCACCTGGCGGTGTGCGTCACCGACCTCCCGCTGCAGACCGCGCGGCGCCCGGTGATCGCCCACGTCAGCGCGACCCACGGGGTCGCGGTCCTGTCCATGCCCGCGCTCGGCCCGGTCTCGGTGCGCAAGCGCACCGCCGAGACGATCGTCCGCCTGGTCGGGCACATACTCGGTGACCTGGCGCAGGCCGAGGGCGCCGCCGGACGGCTCCCGCTGGCTGAGGCCGTGACCCGGCGCATGCGCGAACTGGGCGCCCGCACAGAACGCGGCGAGCACGGCGTGGGTTTCGTCGCTCGGGTCGTCACCGGCAACATCTGGCTGCTGCTGGGCATGCTGCGGGCCAACCGCCCGTGGCGGCTGGCGCTGCGGCTCATGCGCGTGCTGGCGGTGGCCTTCGCAGCCGGGGTATTCGCGCTTGGTGACCAGCGACATCTGGCGGCTCGCTTACTATCTCGGGACCGCTGCGGCTGGTCGTCATCGCCCTTGGCTCGGTTTCGGCCATCGCGGTGGCGATCATGGTCACCACCGGGCTGTGGGAGCGCAGCCCGCACCCGGCCGCGCGCGAGCAGGTCGCCCTGTTCAACATCGTCACCGCGGCCACGGTCGGGCTCGGCGTGGCCGCGCTGTACCTGGCCCTGTTCATCGCCATGCTCGCCGCGGCGCTGCTGCTCGTGCCGGGCAACCTGCTCGGCCTGGTCCTCGGGCACCCGGCTGGGGTGGCCGACCAGGTGAGCCTGGCCTGGCTGGCCACCTCCATCGCCGCGCTGGGCGGCGCGCTCGGCGCGGCGCTGGAGTCCGGCGAGACCGTGCGCGAGGCGGCCTACACCTACCAGCCGGACACGCGGATCGACGCCGTCGCTGGCCCGCGGTGACGAGCTGGCAGGTCAGCTCGTCACCGGCGGGCAGCCACGGGTCCTGCCAGCGCGGGTGGCCGCGGACCAGGGTCTCCGCGTCCTCGGGTCCCCATGACCCGCGCGGGTAGGGGAGGACGCCGGGCGGGTGTTCCAGCAGCGGCTGCACGACCCGCCAGGTCTCCTCGACGCTGTCCTGCCTGGCGAACAGCTGATGGTCGCCGGCGATCGCGGCGCGCAGCAGGCGCTCGTAAGGCTCCGGCGGTTCGCCCAGCTCGCGGACGAAGGACGTGTCCAGGTGGACCGCGCGCCAGGACCGTTCGGCCAGCGCGGACAGTTGCAGCCGCAGGCCGGGGTCCGGGTCGATCCGCAGCACGATCTGGTTGGGTTCCGCCCTGGTCGGCTGGGGGAGGAAGGCCAGCCGGGGTGTACGACGCAGGAACAGCCGCACCTCGGTGACCCTGCGCGGCAGCGCCTTGCCGGCCCGCAGGAAGATCGGGACGTCGGCCCAGCGCCAGTTGTCGATCTCCAGCCGGAGAGCCACGTAGGTCTCGGTGGTCGAACCGGGGGCCACGCCGGGGACCTCGGCGTACCCCTGGTACTGGCCGCGCACGTAGTGCTGCGGGCTGGCGGGCGGCATGGCGCGGAACACTTCCGCCTTCTTATCCTGCGTGTCGTCGGCGCTATCCCCGGCCGGCGGGTCCATCGCGACCAGCGCCAGCACCTGCAGCAGGTGGTTCTGGACCACGTCGCGCAGCGCGCCGACGGAGTCGTAGAACGCGCCGCGGCCCTCGACGCCGAAGTCCTCGGCCATCGTGATCTGCACGCAGGACACGCTCTTGCGGTCCCACAGTTCGGCCAGCGCCAGGTTGGCGAACCGCAGGTACTCCAGCTCGATGACCGGTTCCTTGCCGAGGAAATGATCGAGGCGCAGGATCTGGCTCTCGCGCAGCAGCCGGTGCAGGCGGGCGTTCAGTTCCCGGGCAGACACCAGGTCGTGGCCGAACGGCTTCTCGACCGCCACCCGGCCGTCGCGCAGGAGCTTCGCCGCGCCGAGCTGCTCGACGATGGGGGCGAACAGGGACGGGGGCACTTCGAGGTAGTACACGGGTCGCCAGCTCCGGTCGACCTTCCTGGCCAGGGTGCGGTACAGCGCGGCGTCCGTGACGTCCCCATGCAGGTAGGACATCCGGCGGGCGAGCCGATCGAAGGCCGCGTCGTCGACCTCCTGGCCCGAATCCACGATGGCCTCGCGGGCCTGCTTCACGAGCTGTTCCGTGGTGATCTCGTCGCTGGCCACGCCGATGATCGGGCAATCGAGCAGCCTGCGTCGCTCCAGCCGGTACAGGGCGCGGAAGGTCATCTTGCGGGCGAGGTCTCCGGTGATGCCGAAGATGACCAGCACGTCCGCGGCGGCGTCGCGGTGGTCCATCAGGCCTCCGTGTTCCGCTCGGGCTTCTTCCGTTCAAGCCGGCCTTGCGCCAAGGCCCGGCGGGACACCTCGTCGAGCGTCTGCACGACCAGATCCGCGCCCGCCTCGGCCAGCGCCCGCTCGTCGCCGAGGCGGGCTACGCCGATGGCCGCCATCCCGCCGGCCTTGGCCGCCTGTACGCCGGCGGCCGCATCCTCGACCTCGAAGAACACCTCCTCGTCCGAGGCTCCGCAGGCCTTGCAGGCCGCGATGTCGGCGTCGTAGGCGCGTGCCGTCCTTGATCGCCTTGTCGAAGATGGTGGGGTTGGAGGTGAGCCCGGTCACCGAGTACTCATCGACGTAGCGCGCCAGGATCCCCTCCTCGAGCAGGGCCCGGGTGATGTTGTCCAGCCAGAGACTCTGGCCCGCCTCGTGCAGCGCCTGGGTCGGCTTCATGGTTCCACCGTGGCCCGCGCGCGCGGCGGTCCGCATCCCCCGCCCGGCTAGGAACGGCGTCGCGGATCTAGCTGACCGGGGGATGCGGGCCGGCGGCCGGTCCCGGCAGTATCCCGGTCGTGAGGCCAGGGAACATCGTCCCGGGGCCTGCGCTGTGAGCCTGGCGACCCGCCCCCGGCACCGGGCCGCGGAGATCAGCACCGCGGCGCGCACCATCACGCAGCGTGCGCCCGTGACCCTGACCCTGGTCCGGCAGCGGGCCCAGCCCACGGCCGCGACCATCGTCCGGCTGACCGTCACCGCCGTCTTCGCCTACTTGCTGGCGCTGCCGCTGCCCAATACGTCACGGCCGGTCATGGCGCCGCTCACCGCGCTGCTTGTCGCCCAGGTCAGCATCTACCAGACGCTGCGCACCGCGGTGCGCCGGGTGGCCAGCGTGGTGGCGGGCGTCCTGCTGGCGCTCGGGCTGTCCGCGTGGGTCGGGTTCACCTGGTGGAGCCTGGGGATCGCGATCGCGCTGGGGCTCACCGTCGGGTACGCGCTGCACCTGCGCGAGGAAGTCCTCGAGGTGCCCATCAGCGCGATGCTCATCATGTCGGTCGGCACCAGGTCCGCGGCGACCGGGCGGATCGTCGAGACCTTCATCGGGACGGCTGCCGGGCTGGTGGCCGGGTTCGTCCTCACCTCGCCGCGGGTGCCAGCCGGCCGAGGAGGCCATCGAAGACCTCTGCCGCATGATGGCCGAACTGCTGGACCGGATGGCCGCCGGCCTGGCCGGCGGACCTGTCCGGGCCGCCACCGCGAGCGACTGGCTGGCGCAGGCCCGTGCCCTCGGCAGCGAGATACAGCGGGTGGACGACGCCCTGCGGCAGGCGGAGGAAAGCACCAAGCTCAACCCGCGCAGCCTGCGGCTGCCGCATAGCACGATAACCCTGCGCGAGAGCCTGGAGACCCTGGAGCATGAGGCGATCACGCTCCGCGTGTTCGCCCGGTCGCTCGCCGACAGCACCCGGCTGGCTGATGACGGCAACCCGGTCGCCGATCCGGACGTGCGCCACCGGCTGGCCGGCGTGCTGCGGGAACTGTCCGCCGCGGTCAAGACGTACGGGAGCCTCGCGACCGAGTTCGATGCGCCCCGTCACGACCTGCTGGAGTCCGAGCTGGAGCATCACCTGGCCGCGGCGCACGATGAGCAGGACCGGCTCAGCGAGCTACTGGGCACCGACCCGGCGGCCAGGCCGGTCGGGTGGCCATTGCGAGGTGAGCTGATCAGCCATCTCGACCGGCTCAGGACCGAACTCGAGGCGGGCAAGCCGGACCGCAGGGCCCGGCCGCGGCGCAACCGTACCTGGCGGTTGCGCGGCGGGGGCGTGCGGCGACTGCCGCCCTCGTGGCGCCGGCTGATCAACTGACGGGCGGATGAGGTTACGGGCCGATCAGTCAGTGCCCATCAGTCTGGGCCTATCGCCGACTCGACCCAGGCGCGCAGTTCGGCGGCGGGGGCGGCGCCGGACCGGCGCGCGCCGACCTGCCCGTGGCGCAGCACGAGCAGCGTCGGGATGGCCTGCACGCCGAACCGTTCCTGGATCTGGGGCGCGCTGTCCACGTTGACCTTCACCAGCTTGACCCGGCCGGCCAGCGTGGCGGCTAGCTCTTCCAGGGCCGGGCTCACCATGCGGCACGGCCCGCACCACGGCGCCCACAGGTCGACGACGACGGGGAGGGAGGCGGCCTCGGCGACCCCGGCAAACGTGGTGTCGTTGGCGTCGGCGATCCAGGGCAGCGGCTGGTGGCAGTTACCGCAGCGCGGGATACCGGCCGCGGCGGCCGGGACCCGGTTGCGGCGCCCGCAGTGGCGGCAGCGGATCAGTTCGGCAGACATCGAGGGGGCGGTCATGGATCAGTCCTGGTTCTCGTAGCTGACGGTCAGCTCGCCGTCGGCGTATCCGATGCGGATCGCGGCACCGTCCAGGACGTCGCCGGCCAGCAGGGCGCGGCCGATCCGGGTCTCCACCTCCCGGCTGATAAACCGGCGCAGCGGCCGCGCGCCGTAGATCGGGTCGAAGCCCTGCTGGGCGATGAAGCGGCGGGCCTCGGTGCTGATCTCCAGCGTCATCCGGCGATCGCTGAGCCTGGCGCGCAGGTCGTTCATCATGAGGTCAACGATGCGCTCGATCTCGGGCTGGGTGAGCGGCTTGAACAAGACAATGTCGTCCAGGCGGTTCAGGAACTCGGGCCGGAAGTGCGTGCGCATCTCGGCCATCACGCGCTCGCGCGCGTCGGGCTTGATCTCGCCGTCCGCTGTCGCGTCCGCGGTCAGCCACTCCGAGCCGATGTTGGAGGTCATGATGATGACGGTGTTGCGGAAGTCGACGGTGCGGCCCTGCGCGTCGGTGAGCCGGCCGTCGTCCAGGACCTGCAGCAGCGTGTTGAACACGTCCGCGTGCGCCTTCTCCACCTCGTCGAACAGCACGACCGAGTACGGCTTGCGCCGGACCGCCTCGGTGAGCTGGCCGCCCTCCTCGTAACCCACGTAGCCGGGCGGCGCGCCGACCAGGCGGCTGACCGTGTGCCGCTCCTGGTATTCGCTCATGTCGATCCGGATCATGTTCTCCTCGGTGTCGAACAGCGCCGCGGCCAGCGTCTTGGCCAGCTCGGTCTTGCCCACCCCGGTGGGGCCGAGGAAGATGAACGACCCGATCGGCCGACGCGGATCCTTGATCCCCGACCTGGCCCGGATGATGGCGTCGGCGACCAGAGCGACGGCTTCGTCCTGGCCCACGATCCGCTCGTGCAGGATCTGGTCCAGCCGGAGCACCTTGTCCCGCTCCCCTTCCTGCAGGCGGCTGACCGGGATGCCGGTCCAGCGGGAGACGATCGCGGCGATCTCGTCGCTGGTCACGACCTCCCGCAGCAGGCGCGCACCGCCCTGCTTGGCCGCGAGCCGCTCCTCTTCGGCTTCGAGGCGCCGCTCCAGCTCGGGGATCTTTCCGAGGCGCAGTTCCGCGGCCCGGTCCAGGTCATAGTTGCGCTCGGCCTGCTCGGACTCCCGGCGCAGCTGTTCCAGTTCCTCGCGGAGTGCCTGCACCCGGCGCAGCGCCTGGCGCTCGGCCTCCCACTGAGCCCGCAGCGCGTCGGCCTGGGCCTTCAGGTCGGCCAGTTCCTTGCGCAGATCGGTCAGGCGCTCCTGGCTGGCCCGGTCCGTCTCCTTGGCCAGCGCGGCCTCCTCGATCTCCAGCCGCATCACCCGGCGGGTGAGCTCGTCGAGTTCGGCCGGCATGGAATCGATCTCGGTGCGGATCATCGCGCAGGCCTCGTCGACCAGGTCGATCGCCTTGTCCGGCAGGAACCGGTCGGAGATGTAACGGTGGCTGAGCGTGACCGCGGTGACCAGCGCGCTATCGGCGATCTTTACCCCGTGGAAGATCTCCAGGCGCTCCCGCAGGCCGCGCAGGATCGAGACGGCGTCCTCCACCGACGGCTCGTCCACCATGACCGGCTGGAACCGGCGCTCCAGGGCCGCGTCCTTTTCCAGGCGCTTGCGGTACTCGTCCAGGGTCGTGGCGCCGATCAGGTGCAGCTCACCGCGGGCCAGCATCGGCTTGAGCATGTTGCCCGCGTCCATGGCCCCCTCGGCGGCGCCCGCGCCCACGACCGTGTGCAGCTCGTCGATGAACAGCAGGATGCGTCCTTCCGCGGCCCTGACCTCGGACAGCACGGCCTTGAGCCGCTCCTCGAACTCGCCGCGGTACTTGGCCCCCGCCACCAGGGCGCCCATGTCGAGGCTGAAGATCGTCTTGTCCCGCAGCCCTTCGGGCACGTCACCGCTATTGATCCGCTGAGCCAGGCCCTCCACAATGGCGGTCTTGCCCACGCCGGGATCGCCGACCAGGACCGGGTTGTTCTTGGTCTTCCGGGACAGGATCTGGATGACGCGCCTGATCTCGGCGTCCCGGCCGATGACCGGGTCGAGCCGGCCGCTGGCCGCGTCGTCGACCAGGTCCCGGCCGTACTTGGCCAGCGCCTCGTACGCCCCCTCCGGCGTGGCCGAGGTGACGCGCTGGTTGCCGCGGATCTTGGTCAGCGCCTGCAGGAAGCCGTCCCGGGTCAGGCCGTCGGCCTGCAGCAGGCGGCAGGCCGCGGTGGACGGGCCCTCCGCGAGCAGCGCCAGGAGCAGGTGCTCGACCGAGACGTACTCGTCCTTGAGCCGGGTCGCCTCCTGCTCGGCCGCGTCGAGCAGGAGGGACAGCCGCTGGGTGACGCGGACCTGTCCCGGGCTCACGCCCGGGCCGCTGACCCTCGGCCGCCGCGACAGCTCGGCCTCCACGGCCGTCCGCAGCCGGTCCGGATCGCCGCCGGCCTGGCTGAGCAGCCGGGGGGCGATGCCCTCGGCCTGGTCGAGCAGGGCCAGGAGCAGGTGCTCGCCGTCGACCTCGGTGTGCCCGAAGCGGAGCGCCTTGGTCTGCGCGTCGTGCAGCGCTTCGGCTGATTTCTGCGTCAGGTGGCTCGGTTCCATGTTCGCCTTCCTCTCCGCTGGGCCCCTCGCAGGGCCGTTTCGAGTACCGCGATCCGGTCGAGCAGGTCGGTGACGAGCCCGATGGCCGCGTAGTTGAGCGCGAAGCCCGCGCGCAGGCGCTGTACCCGGGCTACCGCGGCGAGCTCGCCGCGGTAGAACCAGAGCTGCCCTGGCGGGTCGCGGTACGCCTCGATGAGCCCGAGGGCGACGAGCCTGCGGATCAGGTCCGGGTGCAGGCCCGACAACTGGGCGAACTCGTCCAGGCTCAGCCGGGCGGCGCGGACCATGGCGTAGCTCATTGCTGCTTCCTCGGGTCGAAGTCGGATTCGGCGGCCAGCTGCTCGAACAGCCGCCGCTCGGCGCGCGACAACCGGGCCGGCACCATGATCCTGGCCTCGGCGTACAGGTCGCCCGGCTTCCCCTTCGGGTTGGGCAGGCCGCGGTCGGCCAGCCGGATCCGCCGGCCGCTCGACGTGCCGCCCGGGACTTTGACCTTGACCTCGCCGCCCGGGGTGTCCACCGCGACCGAGGTGCCGAGGGCGGCCTCCCAGGGTGAAAGCCGCAGCTCGACGTACAGGTCCCGCCCGTCGAGGCGGTACCGCGGGTGGGGCGCGATCCGCACGATGAGGTACAGGTCGCCGCTGGGCGCCCCGTCGCTTCCGCGGCCGCCCTGCCCGGCCAGCCGGATCCGCTGCCCGTCGGTCACCCCGGCCGGGATCGTGACGTCGAAGGAGCGGCGGGTACCGTCGCTGGCCAGCGTGATGGACCGGTGCCCGCCGCGGTAGGCCTCCTCGACAGTGAGCTCGATCTCGGCCTCCTGGTCGGCGCCCGGGATCGGACCCCAGCCCCGCCGGGCCCCGCTGGACCGGCCGCCGAAGATGCCGCCCAGCAGGTCGTCCAGATCGATGTCGCCCAGGTCACCCTCGGTGAAGGTGAACCCACCGGGCCCGGTCTGGCCCGCCCTGGCCCCGGCGCCGGCTTCGCGGCGCGCGCCGGCCCGGGCACGCCGCCACGTCTCCGGGTCCACGTCCTCGGGAACCTGCCGGAAGTCGCGCCCGAACGCGTCGTAACGGCGCCGCGTCTGCGGATCGGACAGGACGTCGTAGGCCTCGGAGACGTCCTTGAACCGGTCCTCCGACCCGGGGTCGTGGTTGACGTCCGGGTGGTAGGTCCGGGCCAGCTTGCGGTAGGCGCGCTGGATGTCCTCCTGGCTGGCGTCCCTCGGCACGCCCAGGATCTGGTAGAAGTCGTCGCCAGCGGCCATCAGCCCGGCCCCATCAATCCGGCCGGGCCACCACCACCTGCGCAGGCCGCAGCTGGTGGTCCCCTTCGCCGTAGGCGGGCCGGACGACCTCGGCCACCAGGTCCGCCCCGGCCCCGGGATCGGGCCGGGAGGCGATGGCCTCGTGCCGGGCCGGGTCGAAACGGGCTCCACGGTCGTCGCGGCGCGGGAAGCCGAGGCGGGCCAGTACGTCCACGGCCTGGTCCCGGACCGCCCGGACGCCTTCGACGATGCTTTCCGGATTGGCCTCGGTGTGCGCCAGGGCCAGATCGAGGTTGTCCACCACGGGCAGCCACTGCCGGGCCACGGCTGCCCTGGCCTCCTCCTCGGCCCGGCGGACCTGCGCGGCGCACCTCTTGCGCACGTTGTCCAGGTCGGCCAGGGCCCGCAGGCGCAGGTCCTCGAGCTCGGCGATCCTCGCCGTCTGCTCGGCGATCCGCGCGGACTGCTCGGCGAACTGGGCCGCCTGCTCGGCGGTAGCGGGCTCCTGTGCGGGACCCTCGCGTGCCGGGACCGGGCCGCGGGCCGCTGTTTCCGGCCGACTGGCTCATCGGCCCGCTCACTCGCTCGGGGTGAACTCGGCGTCGATCACGTCGTCGTCATCGCCGGCGCCCCCTGCGGGCCGGGACCCGACTGCGGGCCAGGGCCGCCCGACGGCGCGCCAGGACCCGCCGTGGCCAGGGACTGGTAGACCTGCTGCAGCTCGGTAGTCAGGCTGCGCAGCCGGTCCAGCGGGGTGCTGTCGTCCTTGAGCGCCTGCCTGGCGTCGGCGACGAGGTTCTCGGCCCGCGCCTTCTCGTGCACCGGCAGTGCGTCCCCGCGGTCGGTCGCCACGCGCTCGACCTGGTAGGCCGCGGTGTCCAGCGCGTTGCGCGCGTCGGTCAGCTCACGCAGCCGCCGGTCCTCGTCGCGGTGCTGCTCGGCGTCGGCGATCATCCGCTCCACCTCGGAGGAGTCCAGGTTGGAGCTCTCGCTGATGGTGATCCGCTGCTCGGTCCCGGTGTCCTTGTCCCGGGCCGAGACGTTCAGGATCCCGTTGGCGTCGATGTCGAAGGTCACCTCGATCTGCGGCACGCCCCGCGGGGCGGGACGGATGTTCTCCAGCCGGAACCGGCCCAGCACCCGGTTATCGGCGGCACGTTCCCGTTCCCCCTGCAGGACCACAACGTCGACCGCGGACTGGTTGTCTTCGGCCGTGCTGAACGTCTCGGTCCGGCGGGCCGGGATCGTGGTGTTGCGCTCGATGACCTTGGTCATGACCCCGCCGAGCGTCTCGATGCCGAGCGACAGCGGCGTCACGTCGAGCAGCACCACGTCCTTGAGCTCGCCCTTGATCACGGCCGCCTGGATGGCCGCACCGACGGCCACGACCTCGTCCGGGTTGACGGTCATGTTGGGGTCCTTGCCGCCGGTCAGCCGGCGGACGAGACTCTGCACGGCGGGGATCCGGGTGGACCCGCCGACCAGGATCACTTCATCGATGTCGTTCTCGGTGAGCTTGGCGTCGGATATGGCCTGGCGGACGGGCCCGATGGTGCGCTCGATGAGGTCGGCGGTGATCTGCTCGAAGGTGGAGCGCATCAGCGTGGTGTTGAGGTGCTTGGGCCCGGAGGCGTCGGCGGTGATGAACGGCAGGCTGATGGTGGTCTGGGTCACCGAGGACAGTTCCACCTTGGCCTTCTCGGACGCCTCGAACAGGCGCTGCAGCGCCTGCGGGTCGGACCGCAGGTCGATGCCGTTGTCCTTCTTGAACTCGTCGGCCAGGTAGTCGACGATGCGGCGGTCGAAGTCGTCCCCGCCCAGGTGGGTGTCGCCCGCGGTGGAGCGGACCTCGACCACGCCGTCGCCGATGTCCAGGATGCTCACGTCGAAGGTGCCGCCGCCCAGGTCGTAGACCAGGACCGTCTCGTTCTTCTTCTTGTCCAGGCCGTAGGCCAACGCCGCGGCCGTGGGCTCGTTGATGATCCGCAGGACCTCCAGGCCGGCGATGCGGCCCGCGTCCTTGGTCGCCTGGCGCTGGGCGTCGTTGAAGTACGCCGGCACCGTGATGACGGCCTCGTTGATCTTCTCGCCGAGGAACTTCGACGCGTCCTCGACGAGCTTGCGGAGCACGAGCGCGGAGATCTCCTCGGGCGCGTACTGTCGGCCCTGGATCTTGAACCGCACGGCTCCGTCCGGGCCTGGGACCACATCGAACGACACGGCGTTCAGCTCGCTGGCGACCTCGTCGTAGCGCCGCCCGATGAACCGCTTGGCGGAGTAGATCGTGCCCTTCGGGTTCAGGATCGCCTGCCGCCGGGCGAGCTGGCCGACCAGGCGTTCGCCCTGCGGGGTGAACGCCACCACCGACGGCGTGGTCCGTGCCCCTTCGGCGTTCGGTATCACCGTGGTCTCGCCGCCCTGCGTGGCGGCGATCACGGAATTGGTGGTGCCCAGATCGATGCCGACTGCAACTGCCATCACTGCCTCCTGTTAAAGGACCCACGCTGTTCCAGGCCTGGCCCCGCGTGCTCCCCGGCGTCCTGGGCCGGCCGGGAGCACGCGGGATGCGGGTGGTCAGCCGGTGACCTCGATCTTGCGCGGCTTGGCGGCCTCGGACTTCGGCACGGTGACCGTCAGGATTCCGTCGGAGAGCTGGGCGGTGACCGCGTCGGCGTTGACGTCACCGGGCAGGTAGGTCCGGAGCTCGAACTGGCCGGTGCGGCGCGAGCTGTGATGGCGGCGGCTGCCGTTGCCGTTGCCGTTGCTCTTACCGTCCTCGGGCTCGGGGACCTCGCCGCTGATGACCAGCTCCCGGTCCTGGAGCTGGATGTTCACCTGGTCCTTGTTCACGCCGGGCAGTTCCGCCTTGATTACGTAGGCCTCGTCGGTCTCGGACAGGTCCGCGAGCGGGACCCAGGGCATGTCGGCCAGGACGGCCGGGGTCAGGCCGAACGCGAAGTTCATCAGCTGGCCCATCCGGTCGTAGATGTCCTCGAACTCGCGGGAAGGGTTGACGACCGAGGTGTTCCGTCCGCCGCGGCGGACCGGGAGCGCTGCCATTGGAATCCTCCTGTGGCTGGAAACGTGACTTTGGGATACCCCCCACGCTTCCCGCGAGGGGCGGCGGGCACATCCACCATCCTGGTAGTCCTGGCCTGTCCGGCTCAGATGAGCAGCCGGAAGAGGACGAACGTGCGTTCCCATTCCCGGGAGTGCACGGCCTTGAGCTCGGCGTCGATGAGCTTGAACGTCCGGGCCAGGGCGACGCTGATGCCCCCGAAGAGCAACGGGAGCCTGGCCTGGGTGTCGTCGGCCAGCGCGGCATCCAGCGGGGGCCGGGCGGCCAGGGATTCGAGGATGGGCCGCAGTTCGATCTCCTCCTCCAGTCGCTCGAAGGCGTGCACGCTTTCCTGCATGCCCTTGGTGACCGGCAGGTCCCAGGGCAGGATGACGTCGCGGACGTTCGCCTTCGCCGTGGCCTGGCCGATGAGCAGCAGGTCGTAGAGCGCGTCGTTGACGAAATCGAGGTAGCGCTTGATGTCGTCCCGGTCGACGTCGACGCCGCCGGCGGCGCGGAAGAAGCGCTCGAACTTGGTAAAGCCCATCACGGGCATCGCCGTTACCTCCTAGGTGGGGCGTGTTCGTTCGAAAGCAAGCCGGATCGCCAGCGCGCCCTCGCCGACGGCGGTGGCGACTCGTTTGGCCGAGCCGGCGCGGACGTCGCCGACCGCGAAGATGCCGGGCTGGCTGGTCTCCAGCAGCGAGCGCTCGGCTCCGTCCGAACCTGGCCCGGTGCGGACGAATCCGTGATCATCGAGGTCGACCAGCCCGCCGAGCCAGCCGGTGCACGGGGCCATGCCGATGAAGACGAACAGCGCCCGGGCGTCGATGGTGCGCCGCGTGCCGGTCCGGTTGTCGGTGACGGTAACGGCCTCCAGCGCCGCCTCGCCATGCAGTTCCCGGACCTCGGAGCTGGTCATGACATGCACGTTCGGGATCCGCGCGATCCGGTCGATGAGGTAGCGGGACATGTGCTCGCCCAGGTCGCCTTCGCGGACGATGAGCGCGACCTCGGTAGCGTGCGCGGACAGGAAGACCGCCGCCTGCCCGGCCGAGTTGCCGCCGCCGACGATCGCCACCGGGTCCCCGGCGCACACCAGGGCTTCTGCCTGCGACGCCGCGTAGTAGATGCTCATCTTCTCGAAGTAGTCCGCGCGCGGGACGTCGAGCCTGCGGTACCTGACCCCGGTGGCCAGGACCACCACAGCGCTGGTCAGGCTGGTCCGGTCGCTGAGGCGCACCCGGTAGTGACCGTGGTCCTGCTCGATGGAGGTGGCCTCGGCCGGGACGGCGAACCGGGCGCCGAACTTCTGCGCCTGGAGCAGTGCCCGCTCCGCGAGTTCGGGGCCGGAGATGCCCGACGGGAAGCCGAGGTAGTTCTCGATCCGCGACGAGGTCCCGGCCTGACCCCCGGCGGCGGTGGCGTCCAGGACGATGACCCGCATCCCTTCCGAGGCCCCGTACACCGCGGCGGACAGGCCCGCGGGCCCGGACCCGACCACGAGCAGGTCGCAGCTGGCCTGCGGCTCACTTGGTACCGGGAGCCCGATCACGGCGGCCAGCTCGGCATTGCTGGGATTGCGGAGCAGTCGCCCGTACACGATCACCAGCGGGGTGTCCTGGGGCGCCACGCCGAACTGGGCCGCCACGGCCTCGGCGGACGGGTCGGCCTCCAGATCCAGCCAGCGGTACGGGAGCCGGTTCCGGGCCGCGAAGTCCCGGACCCGCCGGGTGTCCGGGGAGTACTTCGAGCCGACGATCCGCAGGCCGGCCCCGAGCCCGATGAGGATCGAGCGGCGCAGCAGGTAGGCGCGCAGGACCAGGTCGCCGAACGCGGGATCCCGGGCCACCAGCTCCCGGAGCCGGGCGACCGGCACCGCGAGCACCTCGCCCGCGTCGAGGGCCACCGCGGAATACCAGGCGCCCTCGCCGCTCAGCAAGCTGAGCTCGCCGAGGAACCGGCCGGGGCCGTGGACGGCGATGACGCGCTCCTCCGATGTCCCGTGCCCCTCGACCGAGGCGACCCTCCCGGCCAGCACGACGAAGAAGCCGCAGTCCCGGTCGCCCTCGGCGAACAGGACATCCCCCGGCCGGGTGACGCGGTGCCGGCCCTGCGCGGCCAGCTCCGCGATCTGGGCCTCGCTCAGCCGCGGATACGCCCCCTGCAGATCGGGAGTCTCCCCGGCCGCCTCCTCAGACGAAGGTTTCGTCGACATAGCACCAGCGCCAGTCCTCGCCCGGCTCGAACGACTGGACGATCGGGTGCCCGTCCGCGAAGGCGTGGGCCCGGGCGTGCCGGAGCGGCGAAGAGTCACAGCAGCCCACGTGCCCGCAGGTCAGGCACAGGCGCAGGTGCACCCATGCGGACCCCAGGGCCAGGCATTCCTGGCAGCCGCCGGGGGTCCGCGGCGACACCGGGCGGACCAGGCTCAGGTGCGGATCGATCAGCGTCGTGCATGCCATCGTCCTTTCGTGCTACCCATTGGCCCATGCTGACCGGGAACGGCCGACCGCACATCAGCAGACCGGGTAGTTCCGGGTCTGCCCGGTCGGGTTCACCGACCCTGACCGGGACTAGTATCGAAGGGACCGTCGCGAGGAGAAGTCCATGACGGCGTCTGAATCACTGACGATCATGAACCGCTCGGTTCCGAGCGGCACCCACATTTGTGCGTTCTACCGGGGCCCAGCCGGGCGGGACGAGGTGGTCATGCCGTTCCTGGCCGACGGGATCCGTGCCGGGCAGAAATGCATCTGCGTCCTGGAGTCGCTGGCCCCCGCCGATGTCCTGGTCAGGCTGGACCGCCAGGTCGGCCTGGGCGGCTCGGTGGAGACCGGGCAGCTCGAGCTGACCACGCCCGCCGACGCCTACCTGCTCTCGGGGACGTTCTCCGGCGACGACATGCTGTCGTACTGGCAGCAGGCAACGGCCGCGGCTAGCGGCGGCCAGGGATCGGGCCTGCTCCGGGCGGCGGGCGAGATGCCGTCGGTGCTGGACCATCCCGACGGCCGCACGGAGTTCTTCCGCTACGAAGCCAGGCTCACCGGCGTCGTCGCCAGCCTCCCGGCGGTGATCCTGTGCCTGTATGACCTGAAGCGCTTCGGTGCCGAGGTCCTGATGGACACCCTGCGGACGCATCCCATGGTGGTCGTGGACGGCATGGTGCACGACAATCCCTACTACGTCGATCCCGGCGCGTTCCTCCGCGGCACGGAGTAAGCAGTGACGGGCCCCCCAGCCCCGGAAGGCCCGGTCCGCGAACAGCTCTCCGCGCTCCGAAGCATGCTGGTGCTCGCGATGCTGCTGACCGAGCAGGACAGCCAGGCCAGCATCTTGCACTTGGTGGCGAACGCGGTCGAATCCCTGGGGTCCTGCACGACCGAGGGCATCTTCCTGGACGGCCGGTGGATGGACATCCGGCTCCCGCGGCGGAGAGCCTTGAGCCTCCCGGCGCTCATGCTGGCCGTCGGGGGCGGACCGGTCACGCTGGTCGGCGTCCCCTGGGCGTGGGCCTACTCGCTGTCCAGCCGCCACGGGCCGGCCGGCTACCTGGTCGTCGGGGCCCAGGTCCCGCCCACCGAGATTGAGCAGTTCCTGCTGCAGGTGCTGACCCAGCAGGCGGGGGTGGCTCTGGCCAATGCGCGCCTGCACAGCCGGGAGCGGGAACAGGCCGACGAGCTGCGCGTGGCCAACGACGCGCTGCAGCGCAGCATGGAGATTCACGACCGGCTGACTAAGGTGGCGCTCGGCGGCGAGGGGCAGCAGGGAATCGTCGAGGCGCTCTACGAGCTGACCGAACGCCCGGCGGCCATCGAGGACCGCTTCGGCAACCTGCTGGCCTGGGCCGGCCCGGACCAGCCCGAGCCCTATCCTCGGGCCGGCCCGGAGCAGCGGGACCAGCTGCTGGCCCGGGCCATGACCGTGCGCCGGCCCGGTCTGGGAGGGAGAGTGCCTGTACTCGGTGGCGGTGCTCGGCGGCACCCCGGTGGGCGTGCTCGTGCTGCGCGATCCCGACAGGACCGCGCGGCATACCGAGCTGGTGGCCATGGAGTACGCCACCACGGTGCTAGCCATGCAGGTAGCCCGGCTGCAGAGCCTGGCCGAGAGCGACACTCGGCTGCGGACCAACCTCGTGCTCGACCTGGTGGCAGGCGCGGACGCGCGCCCGGACGGGGTCATGCTGCTGAACCGCGCCCAGGCCCTGGGGTATGACCTGGGCCGCCCGCACCGGGTGGTCCTGGTCGAGGCGCACAGCGACGACGACGAGATCGACCCGTTCCTGCACGCTGCCGTCACGGCCGCCCGGGCCGTCCGGGCCGGGTCACTGGTGGCGCCACGGCTGCACGACGTGATCCTGCTGGCCGACGCGGAGGTGTCCTGGGACCTGTTCCGGGCCCGTACCGTCACCGAGTTGCGTGGCGGCCAGTGCCGGGTCGGAGTGGGCGGCCGCCACATGCCGGACGGGTTCCCGCTGTCCTACTGGGAAGCCGAGCTGGCGCTGCGCATGCAGAAGGCGGCCGGCGGCCCCGACCGGGTGACGCTCTTCGACGACCTGGGGATCTACAAGATACTGGCCACGGCGGGTGACACGTCGGCCATGGAACGCTTCGTCACCGAGTGGCTCGGCTCGCTGATCGACTACGACGCCGAGCACGGCACGCCGCTGGTACTGACGCTGAGCGAGTATCTCGACTGCGGCGGAAACTACGACGCCTCGGCTCGGGCGCTGTCCGTGCACCGCAGCACGCTCAAGTACCGCCTCCAGCGCATCCGCCAGGTCTCCGGCCACGAGCTCAGTCGGCCCGACGTCCAGTTCAACCTTCAAGTCGCCACCCATGCGTGGCGGACCCTGGTGGCGCTCCGCCCATCCTGACCTGCGGCGACGGGCTGACTGTCCTGCTGGGGCAGCGGAATAGCCCAGGCGGGACGATGCGCCAGGCGCCGGTCTTCGTCAAAGCTGACGGTGTCCCCGGAGGAGAGGAGGCCTGATGCACGTCGAACTCGACGTCCATTCTTACGTCCAAGACCTCGAGAAGCACTTGCAGCTCACCTTGTTCGGCGGCGGGATGGCTGATCCGGAGGGCGCCGTACTGCTGGTCCGCGGCGCACTGGCCGGCGGCGACCAGGCCCGGGCGCTCGAGCTGGCCAAAGAGACCCAGCGGCTGGCCCTGATCACGCCGGGCGACCCGGACATGGCGGTCGCCGCCGACCACGCCCGCGGGCTCCTCGACCAGGATCCGGCCGTCCTGCAGCGGGCCGCCCGGAGCTACGCGGCCGCGCGGGCCCGGGCCGGCGCGCTGGAGGACGCCGGGAACGCCTGGGCCGGGCAGGGCGATCAGCGCCGGGCCACGACCCTGCTCAGCCAGGCCTACGCCCTGTACAAGGAACCCGACGACGCCGACGAGCTGGCCCGGGTACGGTCCAGCCTGCGGGCGGCGGGCACCCGGCTACACCACCGGGCCCACGCGGACCGGCCGGCCTTCGGCTGGGACAGCCTGACCGACACCGAGCGGCGTGTCGCCGACCTGGTAGCCCAGGGGCTCAGCAACCGGCAGGCGGCGAACCGGATCTTCCTGAGCACGCACACCGTCGCGTTCCACCTGCGCCACATCTTCTGGAAGCTCGGCATCACCTCCCGGGTCCAGCTGGCGCGGATCGCCGGGGAGCTGGGCGGCGCGGAGGCTGGCGGCGCGTCGTAGCGGTACAACTCCAACGTCTTGCCGCGCCGCTTCAGCTCCGCCTCGTGCTAGCCGACCTGCGCCGGCGGGGGATGGCTGCCGTCGTTGCCGAGCAGGCCGAGCAGCGGCGCCGGACAGGCCGGCGGTGTAGTCGATCACCGCGACCGGACCGGTCGGCGACAGTTCCTGCGGAGCCGCGATCACTCAGCGGACGCAACCGGCATTGCGCAGTACAACCGCATACTGAAGCACTTCATCAGGCGATGCATTCATGCGGTTCGCGTACATTTCCAGGAACATGCCAGCGATCTCGGTCAGACCAAGCGCGGCCTGCTCCACCGCGGCCGGGCCGCCTTCCGCGGCGATTTCGGCGAGCCGCTGAGCCACTTTAGGCCGCCAATGCGCTTTATCGGTCGCTCGCCAGACTGTGAGGAGGCTAATTGCCAACCGCCAACTCCGGTCCGCATCCCGGATATCACTCTCAAAAGGGGCAGAATCGGGCTCTGGGCGGGGCGGCTCGGTCGGGTTCATCTGCCTATTACTGACTGCCGGGTGCGGCCCGGCAAGCTTGGCTTGCGTACGGTTTCGCCTGACAGACAAGAGCTTCGTACGCTGATAAGGGCAGTGTGTCTGATCGCGTGACTAGAGCGAGCGATGGTGGCCGCGGCGGCCGACGCGGCCGGCCGTAGCGATAAGGCCGCCGCGGAAGACGCCGGTCTCGGCGGCCGGGGAAGGCCTAGCGCTGATCGTCAACACGTCCGCGGGAACGGCCTCGGCCAGGCTGGCCCGGCGGCTGGCCGAGGACCTGCCCGAGGCCACGATCACCGAGGCCGGGGCGGGCCAGGACCTGATCAGGCAGCTGCGCGACGGCGAAGCCGTCCAAGTAGGCCTCGGCCTGGTGGGCGGTCGGCCGTTCGTCAACACCTCGAGCACCGGCGTGTAGGACCGCACGAGCTGGTCCTGGACGGCAGGCGCTGGCGGCTATGGCTCTACTTCGCCGGCAGCTGCCAGTACGTGCCCCACGGGACGGCGCCCGCGTACCGTCCGGACCTGGCCGACGGATGCCTGGACATCGGCGTCGTCGAGGCCATCGTGCTGGCCAGGTCGTGCTTGGTCGCCGCGGTGCTGACCGGCACGTTCGGCCGCTCCCGGGTCTACCGCTCGTGGCGGGCCAGCTCGGTCGACGTCCGGGCGGCGGACGGCCAGCCCATCTGGCTGTCCACCGACGGCGAGGTGGTCACCGCCGAATCCGGGTTCGTCCACGGCAAGCACCGGCACGCGCTGGTGGTCTACCGCAAGGCCGACGGCTAGCCAGACGGGTGATGTGGCCCCGCGCCGCGCGGCGCAATCTGGGGAACGATCCCAAGGAGGGTGAGCAGATGAAATCCGACAGTGAGATCAGGGAAGACGTCATCAACGAACTGCGGTGGGACCCGCAGATCACCGAGCCGGAAGCCATCGGCGTCGCGGTTCAGGACGGCGCGGTGACCCTGACCGGTCACGTCACGACCTACTCGCAGCGGCTGGCCGCGACCCGGGCCGCCGAGCGGGTGTACGGGGTCAGGGCGGTGGCCAACGACCTGGAGGTCAAGCTGTCCGGCGCGCCGCGGGACGACTCCGACATCGCCCGGGCCATCGCGCACGTCCTGGAGTGGAACGTGCAGGTGCCGGGGGGAAAGGTGCACGCCCAGGTGTCAGACGGCTGGGTCGCGCTCGAAGGCGAGGTCGAGTACGAGTACCAGCGGCACGAGGTCGAGCGGATGGTCCGCAACGTCAGAGGAGTCGTAGGCGTGACCGACCTCATCACGGTCAAGCCGCCGGTGAGCCCGGTGAAGGTCCAGGCCGTGATCGAGGACGCCTTCAAACGCGAAGCGGAGATCGACGCCCGGCATATCAGGGTCGAGGTGTCGGATCACACCGCAGAGCTCTACGGGCACGTGCACTCGCTGCACGAGGCGGCCGCGGCCAGGGCGGCGGCCGCGGCGGCGCCCGGGGTGGCCAAAGTGGAGAGCCATCTGTCGGTCTCTCCGTAACCGTGCGGGCTGGTCCTGGAGGAGTTCGGTGACGCTGGTCCCGGTCAGCCACCGGCGGCGGACCGCCCGCCGTTCCTCCTCGACCAGCCCGCCCCACACTCCGTGTGCGCCGATGCCGAACGCGTGCCGCATCGACAGTTCCAGGCAATCCGGGCGCACCGGGCAGCGGGCGCAGACGGCGATGGCGTGCGCCGCCTGGTCCCGGGCCTTGGCCACGCCTCGCGCCTCGGGAAACCAGTCGTCGGGATCCACGCGGGAACCGGCGCACCGGGCCAGCTGGTACACCCGCGCGGCCAGTTCACCGTTGGTCAGGTCATGTGGCTCACGCCGCACGTGGCTCGGCCTCGAGACCATCAGCACCGGTTGCACCTCCTGCCCTTCGGCCAGCTCGTCGCTCCATCGTCTCCGGGGCGGCAACGGCTCCGCATCCCCAGTCCAGTTAGCGGACAACCGTCCACGTTGGGGATGCGAGCCCGCGGCTGGCGCGGTCAGGATGGGATCATGACTGTGACCCTGTGTATCCGCCCCGGTGACGGCGGCACCATCGTGGCGATCAGCGGAGAGGTCGACGTCGGCACGGAGGCCCAGCTGCAGCAGTCCCTGCTGCGGATCATCCGCGAGCGCCCTGCAAACCTCATGCTCGACGTGTCCGGCGTCTCGTTCATGGACTGCGCCGGCCTGCGGGCGCTTCTTGCGACCCTGCGCCGCGCCGAGATGCACGGCGTGTTCCTGCGCCTGATCGCGACCTCGGCGGCGGTCCGCCGGATCATCGAACTGACCGGCGCGCAGGAGGCCTTGGCCTTGGAGCGGAACACCACGGACCGTTCCGTCTAGTTCTTTTAGACGAACGGACCGATTCGACGTACGGACAAGAGCGTCCGCCCGCGTTCCAGACCCCGGCGAATGCGGCTTAGGGTGGTCCTCACGCAATTGCGTACGACGGCGGACCTGGTTTGGTAGATGCCGTGGCCGAACAGGGTCCCCGATGCGGGGGCACGGGGCGGAGTTCGAGACCGTCCTCGACCTGCTGGCCGGCAGAGACAGCACACAAGCAAGCGACCTCTGCCTAACGACCTCTACCAAGCGACCTTGTGATCCAACAACAAATCCGCGACACATGCCCGCAAGCTGTGTGCGACAGGTCTAGAAGTCTGCCAATCATATGACGGGCGGCAACGCTCGGATCTGGCGATGAGCGGGCGTGGCGATAGGGTCACGTCGCGTGGACTGGAGTCCGTGGTCGGGTGGACACTCGCCCGGAGTGCAGGTCCGGCGGATATCGTAGTGTCGCTGCGCGCGTGCTGCTTGTCGGGAAGGGAGACTTCCATGGTCAGTGCACAAGCGCAGTCCACATTCGACGCGTACTGGCAGCGCAAGTCGAGGCGGGCGAGCGGCACGCGCAGTCTGGAGGAGGTGCGCGAGCGGTACGCTCCCGGCGGTCGGCTGTTCCCGATGCCCGACGACGTCGATGTCGCGGCTGCCGAGGCCCGCGGTGTGCCCGCGACGTGGTTCGTGCCGCCCGGCGGGGACGACGTGGTGCTGCTGTACCTGCACGGCGGCGGGTTCTCGGTCGGTTCGGCGCGGGCCTACGGCGAGCTGGCGGCGCGGCTTGCACGCGCGGCCTGTGCGCGCGCCCTGGTGCCGGAGTACCGGCTCGTGCCAGAGCACCCCTACCCGGCGGCGGTCGATGATGTCCGTGCGGTCTGGTCCTGGCTGCGTGAGTCGGGGCTGAACGCGGGCCGCATCGTCGTCGCGGGAGACAGCGCTGGCGGGACACTGGCCATGACGCTGGTCGTTGGACTGCGCGACGCCGGACAGGATCTGCCGGCGGGTCTCGCGCTGTTCTCGCCGGTGGCAGACATGACGGCGTCGGGGGAGTCGGTGGTCGGGCGGGAGGACCGGGACCCGCTCTTTACCGCTGACGCGGTCCGCGCGACCGGTCCTGCCTACGCGCCGAACGCTGACCTGCGCGACCCGCGCATCTCGCCGCTGTTTGCCGATCTGCGCGGGCTTCCGCCCCTGCTCGTGCAAGTGGGTACGGAGGAGACGCTGTTCAGCGATTCCGAGCGTCTCGTCGACGCGGCGCGGGCGGCGGGTGCCGACGCCACGCTCGACGTCGCACCTGGGATGTTCCATGTGTACCAGGCTGTCGGAGATGCGCCCGAGGCGATCGACGCAACGGACCGCGCGGGTGCGTTCCTCCGGGATGCGACGCTCGCCCGAGGTGGCGAATAACGAGCAGACTCGTGACCTGAGAGCGCCGCCGATTGTGTGCGTTTGCGGAGGCCGCAACGAGAGATACTGACCACGCTTGCCGTAGGCATGGACAGTCGATACGACGACGGGAGGACGGACCGATGTCACATGTGCGACGCTTCGACCACGTCGGCCTCACGGTTGCGGATCTCGATCTCGTGACCGCCTTCTTCGTGGCGCTGGGCCTGGAGGTCGAGGGCAGAACGTTCGTCGAGGGCGAGTTCTTGGACACGGTCTGCGGCATTCCCGGCTCCCGCACCGAGATCGTCATGCTGAAGCCCCCCGACGATGGCACCCGCCTGGAGCTCTCGCGCTTCGTGCGACCCGACTCCGTGCCGGGCTCACCGGCCGCCATGGCCAACGAGCTGGGATTGCGCAACGTGGCCTTCGAGGTCAACGACCTGCAGGCGGCTGTCGATTGGGCAGCTACTGAGGGCTACGGACTTGTGGGTGGCATCGGCAAGTACGAGGGCGCTTGGCGGATGGCCTACGTCCGGGGGCCGGAAGGGATCATTGTGTCACTGGCCGAGCGCATCGGCTGAGCGTCGCAACGCGCGCATCTGCCTGGCGATCCGCGCTCTCGACTGTCGCAGATCACCTGGCAGACGAGTGTCGCACATCACCCGACGGAGGACACCTTGCCAAGCGACAATGGCTGCGGCTGGTAACCCGGGCGCCCTCCACGATCAATTGTGCGACCTGGTCCGGGTGGGTGACCAACGACAGGTGGCCGGAATCGATCTCGATCGTCGTGGCGTGCATGCGGTCGGCAAGGAAGCGCTCAAGCTCGGGCGACGTCGTACGATCCTGCCGGGAGATGGCATACCAGGAGGGCTTTGACCGCCATGCCGCCACGGTCGTCCTATCACTGAAAAGAGTCTCCGAAACGCGTCCTTGCACCGCATAAAGGACCCGCGCCCGGACGGGGTCGACGCCATTGGCGAAATCGTTCAGGAACGCGTCCTCGGAAAGCGCCCCGAACCCGCCGGTGTAGACAAGTCCCGCGTTCGCAGGCGGCGCCGGGAACCGGTTCGCCAGCGCGGCGTAGTCCTCACCCGCGTCGGGCGCGCGAGCAGCGACGTAGACCAGGCCAACCACGCGCGGGTCCATCCCCGCTTCGGTGATCACGGTGCCGGCGAAGGAGTGACCGGCCAGAATCGTCGGCCCGTCCTGGAGCGCCAGGACGCGGCGGGTGTGCGCCACATCATCGGCCAGTGAGGTCAGCGGGTTCTGCACAGCCGTGGCGGCTAGCCCGGCGCGTTGCAGCCGCTCGATCACCTCAGACCACGACGAGCCGTCGGCGTAGGCGCCATGCACCAGCACCACGTTGCGGACTGTTCCGCTGACCGTGCCCGGAGAAGACGAACCACTGGAAGGCATCGCACACCTACTTCATGAGTTCTCGCGCCGGCGCCCACAGGGCGTCGGGGTAAAGCCGGCTGGGATATCTGCTGATCATCATGTCGGTAGACCTCGCCGGCCCTGTCCACCTCGGCAAAGGATGGCATCGAAGACGCGGATGTACTGCGCCGCCCTTTAGTACAGTCCTGCCGGATGCGGACCGTAGCGCCGCGGCCTGTTTGGGATCAGTGCATTATTTCTGCCGAACGGGCCGTGGTACTCGTTACTGCTGCAGCCAGGCCAGCAGGTCGGTGTTGATGACGTCGGCGTGCGTGGTGGGCATGCCGTGGGGGTAGCCGTGGTAGGTCTTCAGGGTCCCGTTTTTGACCAGTTTGGCCGACAGGGGGCCGGAGTCGGCGTAGGGCACGACCTGGTCGTCGTCGCCGTGCATGACGAGCACGGGCACGGAGATCTGCGTCAGGTCGTCGGTGAAGTCGGTCTGTGAGAAGGCGGCGATCCCGTCGTAGTGCGCTTTGGCGCCGCCTATCATGCCCTGCCGCCACCAGTTCTCGATGATCGCCTCGGACGGCTGGGCGCCGGGCCGGTTGTACCCGTAGAACGGCCCGGCCGGCAGGTCGCGGTAGAACCCGGTGCGGTTAGTCGCCACTTGCTCCTGCCACCCGTCGAAGACGCTCTTGGGCAGCCCGCCGGGGTTGGCGTCGGTCTTCAGCATCAGCGGCGGCACGGAGCTGATGAGCACGGCCCTGGCCACCCGGCTTTCACCGTGCCGGCCGATGTAGTGGGCCACCTCGCCGCCGCCGGTCGAGTGGCCGACGTGAATGGCGTCGTGGAGATCCAGATGGCTGGTCACGGCGGCCAGGTCGTCGGCGTAGTGATCCATGTCGTGGCCGTCGCCGGTCTGGGTGGACCGTCCGTGGCCGCGCCGGTCGTGGGCGATGACGCGATAGCCGTGCTGCAGGAAGAACATCATCTGCGTGTCCCAGTCATCGGCCGACAGGGGCCAGCCGTGGCTGAACACGATCGGCTGACCGGTTCCCCAGTCCTTGTAGAAGATCTCAACGCCATCGGCGGTAGTGATGGTGCCCATGTGGTGCTCCTTTGCTAGATGGTGCTGGTGCATGGGGGAAATACGGCGATCAGGGTGCCCTACATATCCGGTCAGGTGACCCGGTGCGGCGGCTGTCCCTCGGCGGCGCTGGCCTCCTCGACCTTCGCGGGCCCGCGCAGTACGTACGCGGCGCGCACCGCGATGACCGCGCCGGTCACAGCCGCCATGGCAGGCTCATGGCGGCGTAGGCTTTCATCGCTTCTCCTCCTGTGCTGTCAGTCGACGTGAATGCGGGCGAGCAGGGCCATCAGGTCGGTGACCTTGATGTGCTCGAGGGAGTGGACCGCGTCCTTGATCTGGTTCGCGAGGTCGCTGTCGATGCGGTCGGCGGTGAGCTGGTCGAACTTGTCGACCACGTCGTTCCAGGTGAACGGCCGCGACGGCATCCCCGGATAGTCCTGCACCTCGTGCTCGAGCGTCGTGCCGTCGGTCAGCCGCACGGTGATCTTCGCGGGCATGCGGCGCGGGTACTGCGCGGTGTAGGACGCGTTCGGCCGTGCGGACACTTTCGTCAGAAGGGACTGGACGTCCGGGCGGTTGACGCGGTCGTCAGTGAACTGAGCAGGCATGACGTTCCCGTCCAGCAGCGCCACGGCGAGCAGGTAGCGCAGGTCGTGGTCCGCTTGTTCCTTCGAGGTCACCGCCGCCTCCGTGCCGTACAGCCCGCCGCCGGTGAAGTCGTAGGTGATCTGCGGGACCTCGGCACCGATCGAGACGATCGTTGCCGGGTCGAACCCGGCGGCGACATCCAGGCGGGGATGGTTCGCGGCCGCGAGCTCGATCATGCAGTAGACCGCTGACTGCGTGTGGATCTGGGCGTTGTACTTCTTGATCGTGCTGGAGACGACGCCCTCGTAGCCCTCGGCGTCCCAGTCGACGCGCAGGGGCCTGTCGAGCAGGTGGTCGAGGCCGAGAGGTCCCTCGACGACGCGCAGCGGCCCTTGGACCCCGCGCCGGGCCAGGAACAGCGCGTTCATCGCGGCGAGCGCTGACTGCGCCGACGCGAGTCCCTTCCACTGAGACAGCGGCTTGGCGCGGATGACCGCGAACGAGGCATCGCTGGAGGCGGCCATCGCGATCGCGTTCGCGATCTGCGCCTCGGTCATGCCGAGCAGCCGCCCTGCCGCGGCGTTGTGCGAGAAGGCGAGCTGCGCGGTGTGATCGAAGCCGCGGGTCATGAAGTTGCCGTGGTCGACCAGGCGCGACTGGACGGTGTAGCCGAGCGCCACGCCGAGCATCAGGTCGCGGCCGCTGCCGCCGGCCAGCTCCGCGGCGGTCAGCGCGACGCCGAAGTTGTCCGCCGTGTGGCACGTCTCGGTCGGCGCGAGGAAGTTGTCCATGAAGTCCACATAACGGACGAGCACGGTGTGCCAGAACGCCGCGTAGACGGGATTGGCCTGGCCGCCGCCGATCAGCGTCACCCCGTGACCACCGCCGAAGTCGCTGACCTGGTCGCGGCATGCGCTGACCGGGCCGGCCTCGAGGGCCGAGATGGAGCACGCCAGGCAGTCCAGGATATGGACCGGAAGCTCCGTCCGCGACTGGGCCGACAGGTCGTCGAACGTGGCCCGCGCCGCATAGCGGGCGAGCGCCTGGACCTGCGTCTGGTGGCCGGCCGCGGCGACGCGTGGCGTGTCGGCCGTCGCGGGATTGGGTTGCTGGTGAGTCGATGTCATGAGAGATCTCCGGTGATCAGGTGGGGGAGTGGGGGTCAGGTCAAGGCGATGAACGCGGCCAGGGTCAGGAGCGAGCCGACGCTGCTGAACAGCACCACTGAGGCCATTTCACGCTGCCCCTGCCGGTACTGGACGGCGAAGATCACGGCGGCCGCGGGCGCCGGGAGCGCATTGGCCAGGACCTCCAGGCGCAGGTCCGTGTGCGCCATGCCGATCGCCGCGAGGATCACCCACAGCAGTGCGGGCGCCACGACGTTCCGCGCGGCGACGGTGCCGATCACAAAGGGGCTCACGGTGATGCGCTGCGCAAACAGCACGATGCCGGTGGCGAACAGTGCGACGCCGGTGGTCGCGGACCCCAGGAGCTTCATCGCGTTGACGAGCACCTCCGGGAGCTGGACGCCGGCGAGGACGAGCACCAGTGCCAGGACCGGCGCCCACACGACGGGTGCCGTCACCGCCGAGCGGACGTGCTGCCCCAGGCCCCCACGGGCGGCGGCGGGTGCGGCCGGCGGCGGGCCGGCTGTCGATGCGGGTATCGCTTGCGGCTGCGTCGCGCTGGCGGTCTGGCCGGCGCTCCCGGCCGCGATGGCCGGTCTCAGCGGCGGCGTCAGCTGGCGCTGCGGCTGCTGGACGACCGGCAGTGCGACTGGCGGCGCGGTCGCGCTGGCCGCGGCCGCGGCCGCGGTTCCGGCAGCGGCGGACAGCAGCACGAGCGTGACGGGAACCTCGATGACGTTCAGCACCAGTGCTCCGACGGCAACCGGAACGGCGCTCAAGGAGGGCCCGTACAAGTAACCGAGCACCACAACGCCCGCGAACGGGATGGCGGGAGCGCCGACAGCAAGCGCGGTAAGCGCCGACACGCCAGCCGGCCGGTGCAACGCGAACCGGACGATCAGGAAGGTCACCAGATACGTGCCGAGCAACCCCGCGGTGATCGCGGCGGCCAGACCTAGATCGCTGGTCAGCGTGCTCCGGTTGATCGTCACCATGCCCGCGAACAACATCAGCGGCAGCGCGTACAGCAAGACCATCCGGTTCAGCACCGATGCCTGCGCCGGAGTGAAGTCGTGACGCCAGCCGGCAAAAAACCCGAGTGCCAACGTCACGATCAGCGGCAGAAGCGCACCGACCACCGCATTCATTGCGGACCTGCTGCCCCCCGGCACCAGCCGGGAACGACGACGTCTGGGTGGGCCACGCGACTGTCTGCCTGGGTCGCAGCTGTCTTCGTCAGGTCGATGGCGATCGCTGACATCGCTTAGCTCCTTTGACTGCTCCCGGCTGCGGAAGTAAGGGGGTACATGCTGCGCTTTAGCCGAGGGCAGCGCGGACGGTCGGACTCACACGCGGCTCGGGTACTCGTGAGGGTGGCACCCAGCCCGGTTTCCCGTGTAGGGAGAGCAACCCGCCGCGGGCGTGGCTGCCCGCCAGGGAAGTTGGCTTACTCGCGGCTGACTGCTGCGTGGCCCGGGTGTCCCCAGCGTGGCGTCGGCCGCCGGGCCGGCCGGGACCGGCAGGCGTTCGTCAGATCGGAGCAGTCCGGTTGCCGATCTTGTCGGTGGTCTCCAGCGGCACCCTCGTGCCGTTGAGGAAGAGGCTGAGCAGGTTGAACCAGGCGATCATGGCTACGTATCTCCGGGTGGTGTCCGCGCCGAAGGTGTCCAGCAGCGCGGTGAGCGTCTCGTCGGTGAGAGTGTGGGCCTGGGAGAGTTCGTCGGTAGCCCGGCAGATCAGCACGTATTCGGGGTCGATGCCGGTCACCGAACCGTCTGAGGCGGCGGCGGAGATGTCGGCGTCGCTCAGCCCTGCGTTGCCGGCCATCGTCGTGTTCGCCTGCCACTCATACGGTGTGTCGAGCACTTTGGCGGCCCGCAGGATGATCATCTCGCGGTGCTTGGCGTCGATGTCCTTGGTCCCGAAGATGGCGTTCACCATGCCGATCAGGGCCGGGTACAGGTCCCCCGTGCCGGCGAACATCTTGATGACGTTCAGGGCGGTGCCGGGATCGTAGGTGTCGCCGACGACGGAACGGATGGCGTCATCGTCGGGAAGGGGAACGCTCACTGTCGAGGTGTAGCTGGCCGGATAGTTCATCGCAGGCTCATTTCTCGCTGCTGTGCCGGGTGTGTCACTGCCTGGCCGGTCGTCGTGATCGGGTGATGGCGTCCCTGCGATTGTCGGCTGGGCAGGGCTGCGCTCGCCTCCGTCAGTGCACAGGTGCAACTGACCAGGATTGGCCGGCAGAATGCAGGGTCCGGGCCAGGCTGGCGGAGCGGCTAGCGCGGCCCGGCGGTGTCCGGGCCGGCGGGCAGCACGCGGTCGAGCTGGCTCCGGGAGCTGATGCCGAGCTTGGTGAACACGTTGCTCAGGTGATACGCGGCCGTCCGCGGGCTGATGAACAGCCGGGCGCCGATCTCCGGGTTGGACAGCCCGTCCCGGGCCAGCCGGGCGACCTGCGCCTCCTGCGCGGTCAGCGTCTCAGTGGCCCCGGCGATGCGGGCGGCCGGGACGGTGCGCCTGCGGACCGTCTCCCCGGTGGCCCGCAGCTCACGCCGGGCCCGCTCGGCGAACGCGGCCATGCCCATGGCGTCCAGCATCCGGTGCGCGGTGCGCAGCTGCTCCCGCGCGTCCGTGCGGCGGCCCTGCCGGCGCAGCCACTCCCCGTACAGCAGGTGCGACCGGGCCAGCTCGGCGCGGATCCGGGTCCGGCCCAGCCGCTCGACCGACTCCCGGTAGTAGCTGTCGGCGGCCTCGCCGTCGCTGAGCAGGGCCCGGACCCGGGCCTCGATCCCCAGCACCCACTCGGTGCGGGTCACCCGAGTACGTTCGGACAGCCAGTCCAGCGTGGCCTGGACCAGCGCCACCTCACCGGTCCTGGCCGCCGCCTCGGCCAGCTCCGCCACGACCAAGTGGCCGAGCGCCAGCTGGTCGGTCTCAAAGGCCTGCCAGGCGGCGGCCCGCGCGGCGTCGTACCGGCCCAGGCCGTTGTCCAGCACTGCCCTCGCCCAGGCCGCCAGGACGGCCAGGACGGCCCGGCCGCGTCCGGCCGCCAGCTGGGCGGTGGCCTGGATCAGCTCGGAGGCTTCCTGCTCGCGGCCCTGCCAGGCCGCGAGCATCATCGCCGCATACTCAGCCGGCGGGTTGCCGGTCGCCTCCGCGATCAGGCGATTTTCTTCGATCAGCTGCCGCGCCGCGCTCACTTCGCCGGCGAGCAGGTGGGTTAGGCTGAGGAAGCTGAGCGCGGACTGCAACTGGACGAGGGCGCCCATATCACGGGCGATCTGAACCTGGCGGGCGGCCAGGGTATGCCAGGATTCGAAGTCCCACAGCTCCAGGGCGATGAGGTTGCTGGCTCTCTCGCTGGCCAGCCCGAGCCAGCGCCGGGCGGCGTCGGCGTCGGCGTCCAGGGTGACAAGCAGCTCCAGTGCCCGGGTCATCGCCGCCGCGGCCGCCGCGTGCCCCTCAGCCAGGCGCAGCGCGAATGCGTCGAGCAGCACGTCGACCGGACGCGGCGGGTCGGGGCCGGGCGGTGCGGCGCGCGCCGCCTCGGCGGCCTCCCGCAGGCCGCCGGGCCGGCCCAGGTCGCCGGCAAACATCGCAGCCCGGATCGCCTCCAGGTGTGTCTCGCGGGCCAGGGCGGCGTCCAGCGGCTCGAGCAGCCGGGCCGCGGACAGCAGCAGCCGGTCCGCGTCGCTGCCGCGACCCTGGTCGTCGGCGATCTGCCCGCGCAGGCGCTCCACCTTGGCGGCCTGCAGTGCGTCCAGCGGCCCGGCCTCGGCCGTGACCAGCAGGCCCAGCGCCGCATCCAGCGCGCCGGCGTCCCGTTTGGCCCGGGCCGCGTCGAGCAGCCGCTGCGCCCGGCGCACCAGGTCGGGGGTCAGCAGCGCCGCCCGCTCCAAGAACGCGGCCGCCGCGGCCAGCCCGCCGCGGTCCTGCGCCCGGCCCGCTGAGCGTTCCAGCTCGGCCGCGATGTCCTCGTCCGGCTCGGGCGCGGCCTGGGCCCGGTGCCAGGCCCGGCGATCGGGATCAGCGGCCGGGTCGGTGACCTCGGCCAGCGCCGCGTGTATCTGCTGCATCTGCTGGACCGGCGCCGACCGGTAGGCCGCCGACCGCGCCAGCGGGTGCCGGAACCGCACCCGCTGCCCGAACTGCACCAGCCCCTCCCGCACCGCCGGCGCCCCGGCCTGGACCGGGATCCCTAGCCGTCCAGCAGCCCGCCACACCAGCAGCGGATCACCAGAGGGATCCGCCGCCGCCACCGCTAGCAGCCGCCGCGTCTGTTCCGGCAGGCCCGCCAGCTGCCGCCGGAAGCTGTCCTCGATCCGGCCCGGCAGTGGCCCCGCCTCGGGCAGCCCGAAGCCGCCCGCCAGCTCGGCCGGCGCCACCCCCCGCGGCAACTCCAGCAACGCCAGCGGATTACCCCGAGTCTCGGCCACGATCAGGTCCCGGACCCGCGCATCCACCGGCCCGGTCAGTACTGAGTCCAGCAGCGCCCGCGCGTCCTCCTCGCCCAGCCCTTCCACGGCCAGCTCCGGCAACCCGGCCAGCTCCGCGCCCGTCACCCGGGCCGCGAACACCAAGCCGACCGGATCGGCGGCCAGCCGCCGCGCCGCGAACCCCAGCGCCTGCACCGAGGCCCGGTCCAGCCAGTGTTCGTCATCGATCACGCAGATCAGCGGCCGCTCGGCGGCGGCCTCCGACACCAGCCCCAGCACCGCCAGGCCCACCAGGAACCGGTCCGGCGCTGGGCCCGCGCTGAGGCCGAACGCGGTCCGCAGCGCCTCTCGCTGCGGCACCGGCAGGCCCTCCAGATGATCCAGCACCGGAGCCAGCAGCTGATGCAGCCCGGCGAACGCCAGCTCCATCTCCGACTGGACCCCGGTGGCTCGTGCCACCCGGCACCCCGGCGCGTGCCCGGCCAGGTAGTCCATCAACGCGGACTTGCCCACCCCCGGCTCACCGCGCACCACCAGCACCCGGCTCCCGCCCGCCCGCACCACACCAATTAGCTGATCGAGCACACTGCGTTCCCCGCGCCGGTCGGTCAGCACGCTCGCGCCCACCCGCCGCCGCGAATCTTCGCCCATCAGCCCGGTACTACCCGGCATCCATGGCGATGGCGCCCCGGCCAGCCGGGCAACGCAGGGACACCTCGCTCCAGGGCACCCGCGTTGATCCCGTAACCTGACTGCCGACTCGGCGCGAGCTTCCCGGCCATCTCCACCGACGCCTCCACTGCCCGCACGTCAACGCGCAGAACTAGCTGCTGACCAGCTTAACCAGCAGGCAGCCGCCGGCGCCACGCATGCAGCCGTCCCGGCCGAGCGGCGTGCCCACAGCGGCGATCAGGGCCGCGGCGCGGACGCGGCGAGCTTCGCGAGCCAGGTCATGGTCTGGGCGAACTGCCGGGCCTAGCCGAGATCCGTCATGAACACCCCGTCAGCCACGCCTGTACACGTGCCCGTTATGTCCGATTAGCACCTTTCTCGTTTCTGATCTTGATCCACCGTTTTGTCACCCTTGACCTGGTGGCGACCCTGAGTAAGGGCTATGACCTGGAGTACCTCTGGAAGCAGGTGGACCGCGGCCCGTTCAAGGACGCGGCCAGTTACTACCTCCAGGCCAGCGAGAACGGCGGTGAACCGCCTGGCCGCTGGTGGGGACCAGGCGCGAAGGCCCTCGGCTTCGAACAAGGCCAGACGGTCAATCGCAAGCCGTACGACCTGCCTGCGCCACGAGGCGCAGTGTTATATCGGTCGCGTAGCAGGCAGAGATGGGAGGAGTTGTCTCTGGATCAAATGGCTAACCCAAGACCCGAAAGGCGAAGGGACGATAGCACGCCAGGAAACCGGTGGCTGCGCCCAGGCGTAGGGGCGGCGTGCCGGGATGATCCGTGTGATATGGCGACAGCTGGGTTGCCTGAATCCCAGTCTCCGCAAGGTGTGAATATGCGCCCGCCGGAAAGACGCCTGTTACCGGCGCCGGTCCCTAGCCGTCCTGGCCAAGACCATTACCGCGCGGCGAGCCAGATGGTTGCAGGCTGGCCTCGCGGGTGATCTCACGGATATCCTCGCGGTCGGCGCTGGCTTGCCGGGCTGCGGCACGGGCGTCGGGCCGCTGCCCGTCGTACGGCTCGGATGCGCACGCGCTCCTTGGCCACCGGGAGAATGAACTTTGTGATGACGCAACGATCGCGTTGCCGGAGCGGCGGCTTTCGCGGCCCAGGGTGCTGTCTAGCGAGGCGGTAGCGATGCGGCTGCGGCGCAATGGGCGTGTTCGGCGGCAGATGAGCCAGATCCCGTACGGGGGGGCGCACCACGCCGTGCTCGGGGGCGGTAAGCGGCTGTGGCAGGACCTCCGGTTCAAAGACCTCTACCGGAGCGGCAAGGAGTTTGAACTCATGGGCCGGGCTATGGGTTTCGCCGCCCTGGCCATGCTCACCGTGTTCCCGCTGCTCGTCGTCGTCGCTGCCGCTGGCGCCGCCTCACGGCACGGCCTCGCCAGATGGGTGGTCTACGGCATGGGTCTGACCGGCTCCTCTGCCCAAGCGGTGGTCCAGCTTTTTGCCGCGCCCGGCCGGGTCCTGGGCACGACGAGCGTTTTCGGCGTGTTGCTGGTGGCTGTCTTTGGGGTGACGTTCGCGGGCAGCGTGCAGGCTGGGTTCGAAAGGGTCTGGGGCCTTCCCGCGGGGCCGTGGCACAAGATCTGGCGTCAGGTGGTGTGGCTGATCGTCTTCATTGCCTACATCTACGCGGCGGCCACGGTAGGCCCTCTGACACACCATGCGTCGGCCGCGACGGTGAGCCGGGTGTCGGCGGCGGTAGTGCTCGGCATCGCCTTCTTCTGGTGGGGGCTTCACTTCCTGGTCGGCGGCCGGGTGAGCTACCTGGCGGCGCTGCCGGGCGCGGTGGCCACGGTGGCATTCCTGGCTGGCCTGCGGGCCTTCTCCGCCTTGGTCTTCGAGCCGCTCATTGTCGCGAACGCGGTCACCTACGGGGCGCTGGGCACCGTGCTGGTTGTGCAGTCGTGGCTGATCGGCGTCGGCTGGGTCGTCTATGGCGGCCAGTTGTTCGGGCGCTGGTTCCACGACGCCCGGCTTCAGGCCTGGGCGGACAACCGCGGGGACCACAAGCAGCGGGGCGGCGGGGAGGAGGGCCACGGGCCGCCCGGCGGGGGGAGCGAGTCGGCCCATGGGGATCCAAGCACACCGCCTGGGTAGTGGGCAGGGACCGCCGGGCTCGCAAGACTCCCACCAGATCAGTACGTGCACTCCCCGCGCAGACCGGCTGCGTGTACCGCTGGTACTTCGCGGCCGTTGCCTATCGCAGTAGCCGACGCCAGGTCGATGAATTTCGTTGCATAGGGGTCAGTATTCACGCGACGCCGACAATCCAGACGGACGAATCAGGTTCGACGTCCCGCGAGGTCAACTTGAGGACTTCGTCCGGGCTGTCCGGCAAGCATCACGGGACACCGACGCCGAGTACCAGGTTTCCACGACCCGCTACCGCGAATACGCCCAACGCGAGGCCCAGGCCCGGCGCGAGGCGCAGGCCGACCCGGCCAAGCGTGCCCGCCTGGCAGAAGACCAGTCCCGCAGCGACGCAGTAGTGGCCGAGACCGAACAGTAGCTCATGCTGCCGCGCCGCCGCTCCGCCGGGCGCCTCTCCTGCGCATCACGGGCCTGTGTCCCCGAGATGTCCCCGAATTGCCATCACCAGCCAACGATCGCCAGCGGCAACAACCTGCGAACATGAAGCTAGCCCCGGCTTTGGACCCGTGGGCAACGCACGGGAACATACTCGTAATTTGGGCTTCGCCCGAGCGTGCTGCGTGCCCGAAGTACCCCCGCTGGTTTCGTCCGCGGATAACACGCTGGGGCTGGCCCGGCTGCACGGTGGCGCACATGGCGTTACTCAGCCGCTCAATGCCTTGCTCGCGGCTGATGACGAGCTGGTCAGCGAGCGCTTCGGTCATGCGCCGGGCCGTGGCCAAGATATGGCACTCGCCGGATGTGTTGTCTGATTGATCGGCCAGGCGAGTTACATGCATCTGGCTCTCGCGTGTCTTCGCCTTTCGATCGGTACCCGCAGCGGGTGCGTCTGTTCCATGGCTGCGCCAGTTGTCATATCGCTCCGGGACGTAGCTCAACGAAAAGGGAAGTCGCTTCAGCGGTTACGAGATCATTGATGCGCAGTTCGCCTTGCACCGAATATTTCCGGCCGTCGATTCGAGATATCCAGCCGGAGAGCTGCAGTTGCTGATTCACGGGCGTGACACGTCGGTAGTCAACCCGGAGCCACGCAGTTCGCGCTCGCACTCCGGACGCAGCGACGATGCGCCCGAGAAAGTCGTCGAACAGGAGGGGAATCGAGCCGCCATGAACAGCACCATTGGAACCATGGTGGTATCTTGAAAAGGTTACCGCCGCAAGTACCTTTCCTCCGGCAACTCGGACACCAGTAAGCGGCGGACTGATCAAATTTTCCGCCCTCGGCCCGGTAGCCGTATTCCAGTCGTCTTGTGTGATAACTGCCTGAGACGGTGTTAGCTCCTGTAGCGCGTCTTCTAGGATCGAGGCGACTCGTCCTGCTGTCTCATCCGATGCAGTCATTCCATGCGCCGCGTCCTGAATTGCACGCAATGCAACGACCATACGGTCCGTGCCCGGGGATTCCCTGGCACCTGCTACTTCGGGCCAGTCTCCCACATCGACATTTCCATCGGTTTTCGGCTCCATTATCCATCCCATTATCTAGTGTCGCGTGGCGTTGGTTTTTTGACGGGCGGCGTTTTTGGTCCAGGTTAATGGCTGGCCGCGGTCGTTATAGGCGCCGATGAAGGTTCCGATGGCGGTGGTAAGATCCTTGACAAAACGGAAGGTACCGCCGCGGATGGCCTGGCGGGTGATGATGCCGAAGAAGATTTCCACCATGTTCAGCCAGGGCACCCGGTTGGGATGAAGTTCAGGGTGACCCGCTGGTCTTCAAGTGTCATGATTGTTTCGTCACCACCAATCCGTAACAGTGAGCTGCGCCTTAGTATAATGCCCGCACCGCTGTCCCCGGCAGTCTGGAGCCGCGTCAGAGGAGTTCCCATTAGCCATCTCCTGGCGAAGGCTAGCGTGCGCGTTTCGGCCTGGGTGTGAGCCGCCGGGCGGGCCCGGAGATAAGGTTGTTGTCCGATCGTGAGCCAACTCAGGTCCCGCCTGTCCGGCGACCTGCTATACGACGAGATGCGCCGTGGCATCTGGCCCATGTAAAGGTCGGCCGACGTAGGCTTATCGCCCGTCATCACATGCAGCAATTCCTCGGCAATATCTCCTCGTAAGACCACTGGCACTCTTCGCGGTCGGTGCGCTTAGTGTCTCGACCTGAAGCTGGACATCAGCTGTTATGGCCGGTCAACTTCGAGGCGGCGGCTCACGGCCGCAGCGATTGCCTGCAGGTCGCCCTCGTCGGAACTGACCACTAGGTCAAGTCGGCGGAGGGCTCCTTCAACCACGCACGCGTCCACGATGTCGCCCGTTGCGGCGCGATCGGCGAGCGAGCCGACCGAGCGGGCCTGGCCGTCGTCGAGCGCCTCGACATCGGACCCGGTCAGCAGGCGGGCGAGCAGAGCCTGGCGGCTGCCGCCGCGCCAGGCCTGCGCCACGACTGGTGCGGGGACGGTGGGTACCTCGCGGAGTGTCAGCAGGGCGCGGTGCCGGGCCCACATGCGGCGCTCTCCGCGGTCAGCCGCGATGAGTGCGCCGGTGTCGTAGGTGATTCCCATTTATGCGGTCCGGCGCTGGGCGCTGCTGCCGGTCCGCCTGGCCCGCTCGACGGCCGTGGCCGCCCACTGCTGGGCCTCGGCAAGCTCTTCGGGGGTGAACGCCCCGTGGTCCTGCTCGAAGTGGCTGACAGCGGCCAGGCCAGCCCGGATGGTGAATTCCTTGCGCGCTGCGTCGGCCAGCCAAGCGCTGTAGCTCATTCCCGCTTGAGCGGCGGCGGCAGCTATCTCCGCATCGAGGTCGGGCGGCATCGAGATTGAGCGCTTCCTCCGGACTGCCATGACAACTACGGTAGCACAGCGGTGGGACAACGCTTCCTGATGTGACAGGTCCAAGAGCCAACTCCGGCCGAGGTTTCCTGCCGTCGACCGGTTCGTCCCCGACCCGGCCGGCAAGGTGGTCGTCAGCGTCTACCCCGGCGCCGCGATCGGCCGCCTGGTACCCGGCGACGTGGTGGTGCTGGTCCGCTACCTGGCCCCAGCACTGCCACCGGATGAGCCGGGAGGGATGATTAACCGATGAGCGATGCTGATCTGCACTTCTACTTCGACCCGGTCTGCCCATTCGCCTGGATAACCAGCAAATGGGTCCGTATGGTCGCCGACCAGCGCGACTACACCGTCGACTGGCGGTTCATCTCGCTGCGGCTGATCAACGCCCACCTCGACTACGACAGCCACTTCCCGGCCGGGTATGAGGACGGGCACACCGCGGGGTTGCGGCTGCTGCGGGTGGCTGCGAAGGCCCGGGCCGAACACGGCCGGGCTGCGATCGGGCCGCTCTATGCCGCGATAGGCGCCCAGGTCTTCGACCGCCCGCGGGCCGGGCGCGACGACACCCACGGCGCCTACCGCGGGACGCGTACCTTCCTCGAGCCGATCCTGGCTGCGGCCGGACTGCCAGAACAGCTCGCGGACGCCCTCGACGAGGATTCCTTCGACGCCGAGATCCGCGCTGAAGGCGACGAAGCTTTGGCATTGACCGGCAAAGACGTCGGCACGCCGATCATGCAGTTCCAGCCACCGCACGGCGTGGCGTTTTTCGGCCCGGTCATCAGCCGCCTGCCCACCGTCGAGGAAGCGGTACCGCTATGGGACAACGTGCTGGGGCTGGCGAGTTTCCCGGGCTTCGCCGAGCTCAAGCGCAGCCTGCGCGAACGCCCCCAGCTCGCCAGCTTCCAGCGTCGATCCTGACGGGGCCGAGGACGGGCACGGCGGCAGGGAACCGCCGAACACCAGCGCCGAGCAGGAGCCGCACGCCCCGGCCGAACCCGCCCGGAGGATCCGGTATCCATCGCCCGATAGATCACACGCGTTAACACCGTTAGGTCATAGTCCGGCAAGACACAGATGACAATCAAGGCGGCAGAAAAGATCCTGGAACAGCTCCCTTTCATGACTTATCGGCCATCCGAATCAAAATCTCTGTGCTGGCTTCCTCGTAGGCGCCAGGACCTGAGCGCCCTTAGCGGCGGAAGCGGATTACTGGGGTAACCGGCAGTTGCCTTCGCAGGCGATGTTCTTTGGCTGCTAGCCGGGGCCGGCTTGCCCGCCACGGCGTCAGCCCTTGGTGCTGTACGCGCGGATAGCTTCGAGCACTACGCGAACAAACCACGCCTCCCAGTCGTCGGGAGACCATCCGCGCTCGGCGAGCTTGAACCACATCGCGCGCGAGCCGAGAGCCCAGACTTCATCCACGAGAGCGCTGGGCGGGAGGCCGCCCAGGACGATAAGGCATGCGTTGGCGAACTCGTCATGCCGGCGCTGCTCCATCCGGGTCTGAGCCTGTGCTGCCTCGGGAGTGCTGACCGCGGCGTCGTCCAGGACCTGCTGGATGGAGGCAGACCGCTCGTAGGCGCCCCGGAGCCAGCGCGCCGCGGTCGCCGCTCTCTGGGCGAGAGGACCCTCACCCATCGCCAGGTAGTCGGCCCGGTCCCGGACTGGGATCTCGGACAGTGAGGCGTCGATGCAGGCAATCAGCAGATCGACCTTCGTCTTGAAGTGCAGATACACAGTAGGACGAGCGAGACCTGCCGCGGCAGCGACCTGGGTCATCGTCGTAGTGGTCCACCCCTGCCGGAGAAAGAGCCCGTGGGCCGCGGAGACAAGCCGGCCGCGGTTCTCTCCGGCCCGTTCGGCGCGGACGGACAATTCGTAGCGGCGGGTCACACGGGCCAGTCTAGTTACTTTCAATGTACTGACGATACAGTGAAATTATGCGCATCGACACGAGATACGGCCAGCTCGCCGCCCGGGTCATCCCCGGGCCGTCCCCCGTCGCCGTCCTGTGGCACAGCATGTTCACTGACTCGAGGAGCTGGGAGCGCATGACGAGCGACCTTAGCCGGAGACGCACCCTGGTGATGATCGACGGGTGGTCCTTCGGGGAAAGCGCAGATCTCGACCGCGTGGCAGATGACTTCAACGACTGGTGCATGCAGGGAGCCGTCGCGGCCGTCTCGCAGGTTCACAGCGAGCTGGGCGCGGGTCCCATCGACTGGCTGGGCAGCGCGTGGGGCGGCCACGTCGGGTTGCAACTGGCTGCAACCCGACCGGAGCTGGTACGCAGCCTGATCACCGTCAGCACGCCGATCCAGGCAGCGAGTCCGCCGATGCGGCGGCAGGTGAAAATGCTGCTCCCGGTCTACCGCGCCATCGGGATGCACGGTCCCGTACGCCAGGGACTGCTGGACGGGATGCTCACTGACCTCACCCGGCGCACCGACCCAGAGGCCGTCGACGCAGTCGTCACCCCCATGTCCCGGACCAACCGAAGTGCCATCGCGCGAACGGTCCACTCCGGAGTCCTTAACCGGACGGACCTGGCCTGGGCCGCCGCACGGGTCACATGCCCCACCCTAATGATCGCTACCGACGACCGGGGTGAATGGAGTCCCACTGAGTGCGCCGAGGCCGCGGCCGCGATGAAGGACGCCCGCTCAGCCATCCTCACCGGATCACGTGCCCTCCCCTCGCTCGAATGCCCCGCCGAACTCACTGCCCTCGTTACGGACTTCTGGGCCGCGCACCCAGCCGCCCGTGAGCATGAGGGCGAGGCCGGGGATGCCTGAGGAGTACTCAGTCATGACGGGCCGGTCTGCCTGTGACAGTTTCGAGATCATGAGCGGCCCGGCGAAGGTGAGCAGCTAGGCGATGACGCCAGGGTGCGGCATTGGTTCGCGTCGGTCGCGGGACGGAGCTGACGATGCCACGCTCAGGGACGCAGTAGATGCCGCACCCGTGCGGCCTCCCGGGTGAGGTGGTCGCGCTCCGGCACGCTGGTAGCGGCGCGGGAAGCCTCGGCGTACAGCTCGGCGGCGCGCTCGAGGTGACCGGCGTGTTCGTGCAGGTATGCCGCCACCGCGGCGTAACGTGGCAGGTCGGGGTGCACGTCGGCCAGTGCCGTCAGGCCGGCCTGTGGTCCGTCGGCCTCCCCGACCGCAACCGCGCGGTTGAGCCGAACCACCGGGCTGCCGGTGAGGAGCAGCAGCTCGTCGTACCACTCCACGATCTGCACCCAGTCCGTCTCGGAAGCCGTCCGGGCGTCCGCGTGCAGGGCGGCGATCGCGGCTTGTGCCTGGTACTCGCCCAGCCGGTCGCGGGCCAGCGCGGCCTGCAGGATCGCCACCCCCTCTGTGATCATGCCGGTGTCCCAGCGCAACCGGTCCTGTTCACCAAGCGGTACCAGGCGGCCTCCCGGGCCGGTGCGGGACGGGCGGCGCGCATGGTGCAGCAGCATGAGCGCTAGCAGCCCAGCGACCTCGGGCTCGTCGGTCAGCGCGGCGAGCTGGCGGGTGAGGCGGATCGCCTCAGCCGCCAGGTCGATGTCTCCGCTGTATCCCTCGTTGAAGACGAGGTAGAGCACGCGCAGTACCGTCCCGAGGTCACCGGGCTGGTCGAGCGGCAGCCCCGCGATCCGCCGCTTCGCCCGGCTGATCCGCTGCGCCATGGTCACCTCGGGCACGAGGTATGCCGTCGCGATCTGCCGGGTGGTCAGCCCACCGACCGCCCGCAACGTCAACGCGACGGCCGGGGCCGAAGGCAGCGCGGGGTGCGCACACAGGAAATAGAGCCGCAGCGTGTCGTCCGTGGCGGGCGCCGGACCGGCGGGAGGCTCGACCTCCACCGCGAGTTGCCGCCCTCGCCGCGATGCGTCGGCGCGAGCGGCGTCGAGGAACTTGCGCCACCCGACCGCGACGAGCCATGCTTTCGGATCGCGCGGCGGATCGTCCGGCCAGGTGTCCAGCGCCCGGATCAGGGCCTCCTGCACGGCGTCCTCGGCCGACGCGAAGTCAGCGCCGCGCCGGACGAGGACACCGATCACCGCGGGTACCAACTCCCGCAGCAGCGGCTCGTTCACTCAGTGACCGTGGGTGACTCGCCGAGAAACGGCCGGACCTCGAGCCACTCATGGATCGGTTTGCCGCCGGGCCCGGGAGCGGCGGACAGCTCCCCGGCCAGCTGGACCGCGCGATCCCAGGACTCCACGTCGATGATGTACCAGCCGGCGATGAGGTCCTTGGTCTCGGCGAACGGACCATCGGTCACCGGTGGGCGCCCTTCGCCGTCGTACCGCACAAACGTACCCTCAGCCGCCAGTGCCTGGGTGTCGACGAATTCACCTGTCTCCTGCAGGCGGGCCGCGAAGTCGCGCATGAACTGCACGTGCGCGTCGACCTCCTCCGGCGTCCACTGGTCCATCGGCGGCCAGTCGGCAGCGGGGGCCGGGCCGCCGCGGTAGTGCTTCAGCAGCAGGTATTTCATGGATGTTCTCCTTACCTTGTAGGCACTCGATTAGCCGCGCTGACGTTCGCTTCGCTGCCGGACCAGCTCCTCGACCGCGCTGGGGAGGGTCGTGTCGAAGTCAATCAGTTTCGCCCAGGTCGGGATCACGATGATCCGGACCATGCCGTCGTAGAGTGAACGGACCTCGGCCTCCCACTCGACCCGTTGCTCGGCCGTCATCTCGTAGGTGCCGTTGATCTGGAGGTACTCGTCCGGGATGCCGTCGACGACCTCCAGCTCTGCCTGACCGCGGATCAGCAGGATCTTCGGCGGGTGCACCTCAGTGTCGATCGTCAGGGCGACCGCCGGACTGTGGCGCAGAGCAGGAAGCTTCGGGGCGTTCTTCGAGGTGCACATGACGATCTCGGAGCCGTTCCAGGTGAACGCGATCGGAATCGAACGCGGCGTTCCGTCTTTGGCGACGTAGGCCAGACGGGTCAGGTCGCGGGCCAGCAATTCCTGGCTGATCGGGCGGTTCAGGATCTCGGCGATCTCATCCGGCTGCACGGTTGGCCTCCTCGTTGCTCACGTGGCCCGTCGTGGCCACTCACGCCCTGGGACGAAGCCGGCGCCACATCCTCGACACCCGAGACGCCCCGATCTTCACGATCTGGTTCTGGCCGTCACCGCATGGTTCTCACAGCCGCTCCAATAGGATCCCCGCCCGTGCGCTCGGCCAGGAGAGTGCGCCACGCCTTAGCGCGACCTGGCACCGGTCCCGGTCACCGGCCCACTGCACCCCGGCCGACCGGGATCTTCGTCGCGAAGTCGTCGATGGAGGCGTCCCAGTCACCGTCATAGGCGGTGGCGAACAGCATCCTGGTGTCGTTGTCCAGGAACACGAAGTGCATGTCATGAACGGTGCCGACGTCGTCCGCGCCAGCCAGGTTGCCGCCGAACAGCTGCAGAAACGCGCGCAGGCGCTGGGCCCCGCCGGGCGCGAACGGAACGATGATCGTCAGCTCCGAGACCTTACCCAGCCGGCTGAGGACGTTCTCCAGCGCCCTCTTGCCTATTTCCGGCGCGTGGGCGAACAGTTCCCGCAGCTGGTTGACCTTGCCCTCGACGCTCATGTCTGTCGCGGGTGTGTCCGGTGTCATGGCTGTCGTTCCCTCTCTGCCGTCTTCAGATCCCACTGTCGTGATGTGCGGGGTCCGTCGAGCCGCTGACAGGCACTGGTCCGGATCGGCCACTGGTACTGGCCGCCGCGGACGCTGGCTCCCGCGTGCCGGATCCGGACACCAGCGTCCCTCACGGGTGCGACGGGCCTATCGAGCGCGGGATCGTGGAAGCGGGCACAGTCGCGATCAAGGAGCGAACCATGAATCCAGCCGGGAACCTCGCCTACGACGTATTCGTCAACGACCCGCCGCCCCAGGACGGCTTCCTTCCGAATGGAGAGCCGAAGCGGTTCTCTCCCATGGCCAGCACGCTGATCTACGGCAGCCGGGACGCGGTGCTCACCGACCCCGGGATGACGGGAGATCAGGCTCGCGTGCTCGGCGACTGGGTGGCCGCCGGCGGCCGGAACCTAACCGACATCTTCATCACCCACGGACACGGCGATCACTGGTTCGCCGCCGGGCTCCTGGCCGAACGATTCGGGGCGCGTGTCGTCGCCAGCGCAGGCACGATCGCGCAGATGCAGGGCAGCGTGGCGACCCGCCCGCTGCTGTGGGACCAGCTCTACCCGGGGCTGATCCCGCCCTCGCCGGTCACTGCGGTAACGGTCGCGGATGACCGGCTCACGCTCGAGGGCCATGAGCTGGTGATGGTCGGAGTCGGTCACGCAGATGCCGAGGACAACAGCGTCCTGCACGTCCCGGATCTCGGGCTGGTTGTGGCCGGGGATGTGATCTACAACCGGGTTCACATGTACCTCGCCCAGAGCGCGGTCAGCGGCTTCGGCCCATGGCGGGACGCGATCGATAAGGTCGAGGCGCTCGCGCCCCGGCACATCGTGTGCGGGCATCAGGACAAGCGGCTCGACGACGACGCGAAGCGGACGATCGCGGAGACCCGCCAGTACCTGGACGACGCGGAGGAGCTGCTGCGCACCCAGAGCACCGCCGTCGGCTATTTCGGCGCCAAGATCGAGCGGTACCCGGACTATCTGGGGCGATTGATTCTGTGGGTGACGGCCCGCGCGCTTTATGGTGTCCGCGAGCATCCCGAACAGAAGCTGGCCCAGATCGTCCTCAGTTCCTGGCTCTGAGCCATGCCCGACTTCTCGGAAGTCCAGGCCCTGCTGGGCGATGCCGCCCAGCGGGCCGGGCGCTACCTCGCCGGCCTCGATGAGCGCCGTGTCGCCCCGGACGATGCCGCGCTGGCCGGTCTGGCCCGGTTCGACGAGCCGTTGCCGGAGACATCCGGAGATCCAGCCGCCACGCTGGCCCTGCTCGACGAGGCGGGGTCGTCCGCCACCGTGGCCAGCGCGGGCGGCCGGTATTTCGGGTTCGTCATCGGCGGCTCTTTCCCGGTCGCGGTGGCGGCCGCCTGGCTGGCCACGGCCTGGGATCAGGACGTGGCGCTGCCGGTAATGTCACCGGTCGGCGCCCGCCTGCACGATGTAGTGACCGCTTGGCTGGCTGACCTGCTCGGTCTGCCTGCCGGGACGGCCTCGGTGTTCGTGTCCGGGGCGTCTATGGCCAACACCACCGCCCTGGCCGCGGCGCGCGATTATCAGCTGGCCCGGGCCGGCTGGGATGTGCAGGCCGACGGCCTGTTCGGGGCACCGGAACTGACCGTGGTCATCGGGGAGAGGGCGCACTCCACCGTGGTCAAGGCCCTGGGCCTGCTCGGCGTCGGACGTGACCGGGTGCGCCGGGTGCCAGCCGATGACCAGGGGCGGATGCGCGCCGACGGCCTGCCCGATGACGTGACCGGCCCGGCGGTGATCTGCGCCCAGGCCGGTGAGGTCAACACCGGTGCCTTCGATCCCTTCCCGGCCGTCCATGAATGGGCTCAGCAGCATCAGGCCTGGATGCACGTTGATGGCGCCTTCGGCCTTTGGGCCTTGGCGGATCCGTCGCGTTCTCACCTGACCGCGGGCCTGACCGGCGCCGACTCGTGGGCCACCGACGGGCACAAGTGGCTCAACGTCCCGTATGACTGCGGCATCGCCCTGGTCCGGCGGCCCGGCGACCTTCGCCGCAGCTTCGCCGCGGCCGCCGGCTACCTGCCACCCGACGACGGCTTCGAGCCGACGAATCACACCCCCCAGTCCTCGCAGCGTGCCCGGCAGGTGGAGGTATGGGCCGTGCTGCGCACGCTTGGCCGCCGGGGCGTGACCGAGCTCATCATCCGCACCTGCGGCCATGCCCAGGTGATGGCCGCGTGCCTCAGCCAGGCGGGCCTTGAGGTGGTGAACGACGTCGTACTCAACCAGGTGCTCGTCCGGGCGGCCACCGACAGCCAGACCCGGGCCCTGATCGCGGCTGTCCAGCAGGACGGGACGTGCTGGTGCGGGCCTACCGTGTGGCAGGACCGCCCGGCGATGAGGATCAGCATCTCGGGATGGGCCACGACGGCCGAGGACATCAGGCGAAGCGCGGCGGTCATCATCGCTGCTGCCCGAGTCCTGGCCGCCGGAGAAGGGCGTGACAGCTAGGCCAGTTATCGCCGATACGTCACAATGCTGAGGTGGATCCCTACTCGGCCGCTACGTGGCGGTTCGTATGGCGAGGCTGACTGACCGCGAGGGCGAGCGCGATGTGCTGGACCGACTGGTCGACGCGGTCCGCGCCGGTGAAAGCCAGGTGCTGGTAGTTCGTGGCGACCCCGGCGTAGGCAAGACAGCCCTGCTGGACTACCTGGCTGAAGGGGCGCGCGGATGCCGGATAGCACGGGCCACCGGCGTGCAGTCGGAAATGGAGCTGGCCTTCGCCGGGCTGCACCAGCTGTGCGCTCCGATGCTGGATCACCTCGACCGGATTCCGGTCCCGCAGCGCGAGGCGCTCCGGACCGCGTTCGGCATCGCCGCCGGGTCGGCGCCAGACCGGTTCCTGGTCGGCCTGGCCGTGCTCAGCCTGCTCGCCGAGGTGTCCGGCGACCAGCCGCTGATCTGCCTGATCGACGACGAGCAGTGGCTGGACCGGGCATCGGAGCAGACGCTGGGTTTCGTGGCGCGCCGCCTGGGCGCCGACCCGGTCGCGCTAGTCTTCTCGGCCCGCGATCCGGGTGCCGAGCTGGCCTCGCAACCCGGGCTGGTGATCGAGGGCCTGCGGGCCGACCACGCCCGGGCACTGCTGGACTCGGCCCTGGCCGGTCCGTTGGACGCGCGGGTCCGCGACCTGATCGTGGCCGAGACCCGCGGCAATCCGCTGGCGTTGCTGGAGCTGCCGCGCGGGCTGACCCCGGCGGAACTGGCCGGCGGATTCGGCCTGCCCGTCGTCACCCCGCTGACCAGCCGGATCGAGGACAGCTTCGCCCGTCAGGTGGAGGCCCTGCCCGTCCAGGCCCGGCGGCTGCTGCAGCTGGCTGCGGCCGACCCGTCCGGCGACCGGTCACTGCTGTGGCGGGCGGCCGAGCGGCTGGGCCTCGGTTTCCAGGCGGGCAGGCCGGCGGTGGAGGCCGGACTGGTCGAGTTCGACGGCCGGGTGCGGTTCCGCCATCCGCTGACCCGCTCCGCCGCCTATCGCTCGGCCTCACAGGCCGAACGGCAAGAACTGCACGCGGCGCTGGCCGCAGTGACCGACCCGCAGGACGATCCCGACCGGCGCGCCTGGCATCTGGCCCAGGCCACGTTCGATTACGACGAGGAGGTGGCCGCCGAGCTCGAGCGGTCGGCGGGCCGGGCCCAGGCGCGGGGCGGAGTCGCCGCGGCGGCCGCCTTCCTGGAACGCGCGGCGCTGCTGACTGGCGACCCGACGCGGCGAGCCGGACGGGCGCTGACGGCCGCCCAGGCCAAGGTCCAGGCCGGGGCGGCCGGCGCCGCGCAAGACCTGCTGGCCATAGCGAGGGCCGCACCCCTCGGCCACCTGGAGCAAGCCCGCATGCAGCTGGTGGAGGCCCGGCTCGCCTCCGCCACCAGGCGGGACGGCGAAGCCCCGCTGCTGTTGCTGCAGGCCGCCCAGCGGCTGGAGGGGATCGACGTCGGCCTGGCCCGCGCCACCTACCTCGACGCCATGGCCGCGGCGATATACGCAGGGCGCCTGGCCGGCCCGGGCGGCAGCACTCTCGAGGTGGCGCGCGTCGCGGTGACCGCACCCCCGCCGCTGGGCCAGCCGCGCCCGCCCGATCTCCTCCTCGACGGCCTGACCGCGTTCTTCACCCGGGGATATACGGCCGCCCTGCCGTTGCTGCGGCAGGCGGTGGCCGCCGCTGAGGAGAGCACACCGGCCGACGAGGAGCCGCACTGGCTCTGGCTGGCCTGCGTGATGGCCTCGCAGGTGTGGGACGACGAACGGTGGGAACTTCTGTCCCGGCGTTATGTCCAGCTGGTCCGGCAGCTCGGCGCGCTCGCCGAGCTGCCCCTCGCGCTCGACCGCCGGATACGCCCGTTCCTGTTCGCCGGCAAGCTGACCGCCGCGGCCGCGCTGCTCGACGAGACCCGGACGGTTGAAGATGCCACCGGCAACCCGCCCTGGCACTACGGTGCGCTGAGCCTGGCCGCGTTCCGCGGCAACCAGGCCACCGCCGCCGCGTTGATCAGTTCGATCATGCGGGACGTGACCCAGCGCGGTGAAGGTTACGGCATAGCGTGCGCCGAGTGGGCCAGCGCGGTGCTCAGCAACGGCCTCGGCCTGTCCCGTGATGCCGTGACGGCCGCCGAACGCGCCGCCGAGTACCACGGAGACCTGGGCTTCTATCGGTGGGCTCTGGTGGAGCTGGTCGAGGCCGGCGTCCACAGCGGTATGACGGAGACCGCGGCCGACGCTTACCGCCGCCTCACCGAGACGACCACCCCGGCCGGTACCGACTGGGCGCTGGGGCTGGCGGCAAGGTCACGCGCGCTGCTGAGCGCCGGCGCGCAGGCCGAGGACGGCTACCGGGAGGCGATCAGCCGGCTTGACCGGCCCCAGATTCGCGTGGAGCTGGCCCGCGCCCACCTGCTGTACGGGGAATGGCTGCGGCGGGAGAACCGGCGCTCCGACTCCCGCAGCCAGCTGAGGATTGCGTACGAGATGCTGGACGCGATGGGTGTGGCCGCATTTGCCGAACGGGCTCGGCGCGAGCTGGCCGCCACCGGCGAGACAGTTCGCAAGCGGACCGCCGAGACGACGGTTGTCCTGACCGCGCAGGAGGCTTATATCGCCCGGCTGGCCCGCGACGGCCATACCAACGCCGAGATCTGCGCCCAGCTGTTCCTGTCCGTGCGAACGGTCGAATGGCACCTGCGCAAGATCTACACCAAGCTCGGCATCGCCTCCCGCCGCGAGCTGCGCGCCGCGCTTGACCACCTCGGGCCGGACCGTCCTGCGGCCTAAGCCGAGCTGGTGGCCAGGCCCGGAACGGAGGCTGCTGCGGAGGATTTGACGTCACCTCGAAGCTCGCCATGAGCTCTCCTGCCAGCCGGGACAGCCTGGAGCCTGGTGGCTCGCAGGCTGCCCCGGGTGATGGGTTGCGTCAGCTGTTATCCGGCGGCCCAGAACGAGCAGTGGTGCTCGGCGGCGAAGTCGGTCGTGACCTGCGACTGCAACGGCACGAGCGACAGCACCCTGGTCCCGCCGAACGAGGGCCAGGGCAGCGCGCGCGACGACGGGTCGCCGGTCCCGGCGAAGCGGGCCCAGTCCGTCCGCATGCTGGCCGCGAGCGCCTGCTGGTCGGGGTTAAGAGTGACCGGCATGTTCGGCAGGTCGAACAGATACGGGAGTTCTGCCCCGTGCGTCGCCTGGCCCAGACCGAATCCCGGTGCGGCGTCGTCGTTGAACTGGTAGGCGTACGTCGGGACGCCGCGCGCGGCGGTCCAGCGGTCGACCTGCAGGGCCGGGCACGCGAAGCTCGCGTCCGAGACGGCCAGGCCGAAGACCTCGTCCGGCCTCGTCGGGTTGGCGCTGAGCGGGTACACGTTCGCGATTGCCGCGGCCCGCGCGGGCGACACGCCCAGGGCCTGGGCAATGTCGGTCTCGTAGTTCGCGTCGCTGATCAGTGGCGCAGCCAGCGGTATGTTCGTCCCCTGACTCACGGTGAGCTTGAGGCCGTCGACGAAGAGCAGTTCCTCGTCGTGGGTGATGCCGTTGATGACCGGCACCCGGGCGAACTGCCCGCGGGCCAGCGCCGTCCCGATCGGCTGGGTGAGTACCGAGCCGTCGACGACGCCGGGAATCTCCACGCCGAACTTGCCGACCAGCTCACTGACCGGCACGCTGCGCAGGCACGCCGCGGTCTGATCCGGGCAGCCGACGGCCGTGGCGAACGTCTCGCCGGCCGCCTCGGCCGTGGCCAGCGGCCGCTGGTTCAGCGCGAACGTCCCGCTCTGCACGATGGCCCGCTGGAACAGCCCGCGGGCACCGGGCGAAACCAGCTGGGCCAGCACCGACAGGCCGCCGGCCGACTGGCCCGCGATCGTCACGTTGCGCGGGTCGCCGCCGAACCGGGCGATGTTCCGCTGGACCCAGCGCAGCGCCGCCTGCTGGTCCATCAGCCCGTAGTTCCCGGCCGAGCCACCCGGCCGGGAGGCCAGCGCCGGGTGGGCCAGGAAGCCGAGCGCGCCGAGACGGTAATTGATCGTGACGACCACGACGCCGTCCGCCGCGAGCTTGGAGCCGTCGTAGTCGCGGGCGCCATCTTGGACCAGGCCGCCGCCGTGGATCCACACCAGCACCGGCCGGCCGCCTTGATCATCGCTGCCTACCGCCGGCGCGTAGACGTTGAGGTACAGGCAGTCCTCGCTGATCGTCCCGGGCGGGAGGAGCGGGTTGCCCACCTGTGCCTGCGGGCAGCTCGGCCCGAACTGAGTGGCGTCGCGGATGCCCCGCCAGCCCGCTGCCGGGGCCGGAGGACGCCACCGCAGGTCGCCGACCGGCGGAGCGGCGTACGGCAGGCCGAGGAAGGTGGACACCCCGGAGCTGCTGGTGCCGCGGACGAGGCCGCCTGCGGTGTTCACCACCGGGCCGGAGCTTCCTGAGGAGGGTGCTGCGGCCGCGCGGCCGGCGCCGGCGGACAGGACGGTGGCCGCGGTACTGACCGCCAGCAAGGCGAACAACGCCGTACGCCGTAGTGGCCGGGCACGTTTGGGTTTCATGCTTCATCACTCCTTGGTCCGGTGACCGGATCGATGTCTGGTCTGAGGCCCAGAATGGTGATTCGCGGATTCATTCGCGCCCGTGCTAACGCGGGTCCGCGTACCCGCCGACCACTGGTGCGGGCACCCTTCGGCCACCGGCCAGTGCCGGGTCAGCACGCGCAGCATCAGGCTTCGGTCGGTTATTGCCGCCGCTAACAGCGGTAAAGGCGTTCTGGCCTTACGGGTCAGGACCGGATTATTCGCTGAGATCCCCGTGGGGAGTACTGGTCTGCCGGAAAGAGCCAGACCAGTACTCCCCACGGGGGCGAATACGCGGTGCCGGTCATTAGTTTCGGTCCTATCCAAGCCCCAGGGAGGCAGTAATGAGCACAACCCAGGACCGCTCCAGCGGCTCATCGAAGAAGGCCACGGTGGAGCCAGAGCCCTGGCCCGACGGTCTGCGCGAGGGCTACGCCGAAATCGGCGACGTGCGACTGCACTACGTCGAGGCCGGCGAGGGACCACTGGTCCTCCTGCTGCACGGCTTCCCCGAATTCTGGTATGGCTGGCGCCAGCAGATTCAGCCGCTCGCCGCGGCGGGCTTCCGGGTCGTCGCGCCCGACATGCGCGGCTACAACCTGTCGTCACGGCCGAAGGGCGTCGCGGCCTACGAGATCAGCCGATTGGCCGCAGACATCCAGAAGCTCATCGGAGAACTTGGCGCCGAGACCGCGTCGCTGGTCGGCCATGACTGGGGCGGAAGCGTCGCCTGGGCCACCGCTATGAACCATCCTGAGGTGGTCGAACGGCTGGCCATCCTCAACGCGGCCCACCCGCGGAAGCTCTCGCAGGGGCTGCATCACCCGGACCAGCTCCGCAAGTCCTGGTACTTCTTCTTCTTCGACTTCCCGGACCTGCCCGAAGCCGTCGTGCACGCCGACCACTGGCACTTCTTCCGGCACTTCCTGCGCGACGCCCGCCCCGCCTTCACCCCCGCGCAGACCGAACGCTACATCGAGGCCTGGTCCCAGCCGGGCGCGGCCTCCGGCATGATCAACTACTACCGCTCCTCGGTCCGGGCCTCGCAGAAGAAGGCCGAAGCAGCGCTCCGGCCGATCAAGGCCCCGACCCTGGTCATCTGGGGGCAGCGCGACCGCTACCTCGGTCCCGAACTCGCAGAGCCCGAGCACGACGACGTCCCCAACCTGGACCGCGTCGAGCGGCTCCCGGACGCCTCGCACTGGGTGCACCACGATGAGGCCGAACGCGTCACCGAGCTCCTCATCGACTTTTTCAGCCCCCGGAAGACGAGCTGAGTACTGGCCGGCAATTCCGAGAGGTCCAGCCATGTCCAAGTCACTTTCAACCTCACTGATAGGACGCGGGAGCCTGGCCGTCATCGTCGGGATCATTGCCATTGTCTGGCCCGGCGTGACGGTCCTGGCCCTGGTGATCCTCTTCGCCGTGTATGCCTTCATGGACGCGTTCCTGGAACTGGCGCGCGCCTTCAGCAGCCGGGCCGCGGGGCCGGTGATCGGCCACCTGCTGCTGGCCCTGGTCGACATCGCGGCCGGGATCATCGCGGTGGCCTGGCCTGGTCCTACCGCGCTGGTCCTGGTCCTCGTCGTGGCCCTGTGGGCGTTCATCGGCGGCATCCTCGAGTTCATCACTGCTTTCGGCAGCGGGGAGTCGGCCGGGATGCGCGCGATGTTCCTCCTGGGCGGCCTGGTGTCGGTCGCCTTCGGTGTCGTGCTCGTCGCCCGTCCCGGCGTGGGAGCGCTGACCCTGGCCCTCCTGTTCGGGCTGTACACCCTGATCTTCGGCGTATCCGAGATCGTGCTCGGCGCCGAGCTGCGCCACTCAGGCGAGAATCAGCGCCCGGTGGCGCATGATGCCGCCTGAGCCCTCAGCCGGTCCTGATCAGGCTCTGGGCTCCGCGCCGGTCGTAGCGCTCGGTGGAGAGATCAACTATTTCTCGGCTCCGGAGCTGTACGAAGAACTTCTCCGGCTACTACGCCGGCGCGGGCCCGGGATCACCAACCACCCTCGGGTTACTTGCCTGAAACTGCCGAGCTGATGGCGAAAACTGCCAGAAGAGGCGCCTGGACGTGCAGAGACCCCGGGCGATGGTCATCCCGGACGGCTGTCATGGTGGGTCCTAACCGGGCGGTGATCTGGCCGCCGTCGACGTGGATGATCTCGCCGGTGATGTATGGCGAGGACTCCAGGAACAAGACAGCCTCCACGACGTCACTGACCTGGCCGGCGTAGCCAAGAGGCAGATACAGCCCGCTGTGGGTCTCGTCGCTTCGGGCCAGCTGCAACGGGGTCTGGATGATGCCCGGGGCGACCGCGTTGACCCGGATGCCACGTGAGGCGTACTCAATGGCCAGCGCCCTGGTCGCCGCCGCTTGACCGCCCCTGGTCAGTGCGACCAGCGCCGCGGGCGGTCCGGACTCCGTGATGGGGGTGGCCGTGACCAGGACACTGACTATGTGGCCGCCATACCGGATGGCCATCTCGGCGACCGCCCGCTGGGTCAGCCGGAAGAACCCGGTCAGGTTGACCATGGTGACGGCGGCGTAGTCGGCCGCCGTGTAGTCGGTGAATGGCTTGGACAGGTAGACGCTCGTGTTGTTGACCAGGGTGTCGATGCGGCCGAACCGTTCCAGTGCTCCGCCGATGAGCCGGTCGGCGGTTGCCGGCTCAGCGATATTACCGGCCACGGTGAGCAGGTCCGGGTCCTGCGAGGGCCTGATCGAGCGAGCCGAGGCCGCCACCGCCCAGCCGAGCCCCCGGTACCCGGCCACCAGGCCGGCCCCCACCCCCCGGGAACCTCCGGTTATGACCGCGACCTTGCCTGTCATGGCGCCCTGCCGCCAGGCTGGTGCAGAGTCTCATCCCATGTCCGCATGCCATCCCTGCTTTCCTGACCGGCGCCGTGGCAGAAATCGTCGCCCATCCGGGTCCCGGTTAGCGCCCGTGCCAGCCCTGGTCCTGACACTGGCCTTGATGCCGGAGCGCCGGTGCCGCGAAGGATCCTGGCCGCTACGAGGTCGGCCGACCGTCCTGCCTAAGCTGGCCCAGCGTTCTGTCCAGTTCGCGGCGGGAGCTGATGCCAAGCTTGCTGAACACCTTGCGAAGGTGCCATTCCACCGTTCGCGTGGACAGGAACAGCTGCGTGCCAATCTCCGAGTTAGACCGGCCGTCTCCCGCTAGCCGGGCGATCAGGCCCTCCTGCGCGGTCAGCATTGCGGCGCTCTCCACGCTGCGCTTCCGCGCTGTCTCGCCCGTGGCGACCAGCTCACGACGGGCTCGCTCGGCGAACGCCTCCAAACCCATCCCGTCCAGCATCTCCTGCGCCGTACGCAACTGCTCGCGCGCATCAGCGCGTCGCCCCTCACGACGCAGCCATTCGCCGTACAGCAGGTGAGTCCGCGCCAGTTCGGTGCGGACGCGGGTGTGGCCAAGCCGCTCGATCGACTCGCGATACCAGTCCTCGGTGTCTTGCCCGTCGCCGAGCAGAGCCCGGATACGCGCCTGAATTCCGAGTGCCCAGTCGGCTGTGGTCGCGCGCGTCTGCCCGGCCAGCCATTCCAGCGCTGCCGTCACCGCAGGTATGTCGCCGGTCCTGGAGGCTGCTTCGGCCAGCTCAGCCACGATGAAGGGCCCGCACCCGATCTGGTCTCGCTCGAACGCGCGCGAGGCCGCTTCGTATGCGGCGTCGTAGCGGCCCAGGCCATTGAACAGCACGGCTGTCGCCTGATCCGCGAAGTTGACCAACCTGCCCATGCCGCCGGCCGACGCTTCCCGTCGAGCGCCGCCGATCAGCTCACTCGCCTCACGCTCCCGTCCTCGCCACGCCGCGATCGTCATGGCGGTATAGGCGACCGGCGGGTTCCCGGTTGCTTCCGCGATCATGCGCTCCTCGGCGAGAAGGCTGGCCGCGATGTCCAGCTCACCGGCGAGCATGTGTGTTGTGGTCAGGAAGTTCAAGGCGAACTGAAGGTGGACCAGGGCGCCCGCTGTGCGGGCCGTCTGGACTTGGCGAGCAGCCAGTGCTTGCAGGGAGTCCGCATCCCATAGCTCCAGGGCGAGGATCCCGCCGGCCCGGGCCCCCGTGAGCCACAGCCAGTCGTTGATTTCGATGCCGCTCACCGGGGCCAGGTTGAGAATCATGTCAAGCGCCCGGGCCATCACCGGCGCGGCCGCCTTGTATCCCTGGGTCAGCCGGATGGCGAACGCGTCCAGCAAGACGTCGACTGGGCGCGGCGGTCCGGGAAGCGACGGCGCGTCGCGCGCTGCCTCAGCGGTCTGGAGGATCATTCCCGGGCGGTCAAGGTCGCCGGCCCATATCGCGGCTCCGAGCGCCTCGAGGTGAGTCTGTCGCGCCAGTTTGACGTTGAGGGGCTCGAGTTGTCTGGCCGCACTGGCCAGCTGCTGTGCGGCCTCGAGGCCACGCCGCCGTTCCAGGGTGATCTGTCCGCGCAGGTGCTCCACCTCGGCCGTTCCCAGCGCGTCCAGGGGGCCCGCCTGCGCCTCGGCAAGCAGCTCAAGCGCCGCGTCGAGGGCCCCGGCAGCACGTTTGCCCCGGGCCGCTACCAGCAGCCGCCGGACGCGGCGAGCCGGTGCAGGGGTCAGCGCCGCCGCCCGTTCGGCAAAGGCAGCGGACGCGGCCAGCCCACCGCGGGCCTGCGCTCGCCCCGCTGACCGTTCGAGCTCGGTCGCGACCTCCTCGTCCGGCCCGGCCGAGGCCTGGGCCCGATGCCAGGCCCGCCGGTCCGGATCAGCCAGCGGATCGGTCACCTCGGCCAGCGCCGCGTGCAGCTCTTGCCTCTCCGGCAGCGTCGCTGAGCGGTAGGCGGCCGAGCGCACCAGCGGATGACGAAACCGGACCCCCGCGCCGAACTCGACCAGTCCCGCCGCCACCGCTGGCGCCTCGGCCTGGATCGGGATGCCCAGGCGCTCGGCCGCCCGCCAGATCATGGACCGGTTTCCCGAGGGATCGGCTGCCGCCAGCTGCAGCAGGCGCCGCGTCGGGTCTGGCAGGCCTTCCAGCTGGCGAGTGAAGCTGCTTTCAATCCGCCCGGTCAGCGACTCCGCGCCAGGCAAGCCGAATCCGCCGGCGAGTTCTGCTGGTGTCAGCCCGCGTGGCAACTCCAGGAGGGCCAGCGGGTTACCGCGCGTCTCGGCGACCAGCAGGTCGCGGACCTGCCGATCGAGCGGCCCGGCCAGCGCCGAGTCGAGTAGCGCCCGGGCGTCATCGTCCCGGAGCCCCTCGACCTTGAGCTCGGGCAGGCCGGCCAGTTCGCTGCCGGGCACACGGGAGCCGAACACCAGGCCGATCGGGTCTGCCGCAATACGCCGGGCCGTGAACCCCATCGCCTGCGCCGACGCCTGATCCAGCCACTGCAGATCGTCGATCAGGCAGATCAGCGGCCTCTCTCGGGCTGCTTCCGACAGGAGGCTGAGCACCGCCAGGCCGATCAAGAACGGTTCGGGCGGTGGGCCAACGGCCAACCCGAACGCGGTGTGCAGCACATTCCGTTGCGGTGCCGGGATTGCGTCGGCGTGATCCAGCATCCGCCCGCACAGCTGATGAAGCCCGGCATAGGCCAGTTCCATCTCCGACTGCACGCCCGCTATGCGTGTCACCCGACATTCCCGCGCTTGGCTGGCCAGGTAGTCAAGCAGTACGGTCTTTCCCATACCGGGCTCGCCGGACACCACCAGCGCCCGGCTCTCGCCGGAGCGAACGTCCTCGACGAGCCGGTCCAGCGCACCACGCTCGCGGCGCCGGTCGGTCAAGCCTCCCGCGCCGTCGCGCCATCCGGAAGTTACACTCATCGGTCGCGCGCCGCCCCGTCTCTCCGGCATCCTATGCGTCGCTGCGCAAACCAGTCCATATCCCCTCAGGCGGCTCGTCGCTGTGTGCTAAGCCGGCTGGTCCGCTGCGATGGGCAGCGCCATGTGCAGCTCGCGACGTGAGCTGATGCCGAGCTTGCTGAACACTTTGCGCAGATGCCACTCGACCGTCCGCACGCTGAGGAACAGCTGGGCGCCGATCTCAGAGTTGGGCAGGCCGTCCCGAGCCAGCCGGGCAATGCAGGCCTCCTGCGCAGTGAGCGTGGTGAGAGCCTCGGCCGTGCGCTTGCGGACGGTCTCCCCGGTAGCCAGGAGTTCCCGGCGGGCACGCTCGGCGAAGGCTTCCATCCCGATGGCGTCCAGCATGGCGTGGGCGGCGTGCAGTTGGGCGCGAGCGTCCGTACGGCGATTAGCCCGGCGCAGCCACTCGCCGTAGAGGAGATGGGCACGGGCGAGTTCAGGGCGCAGCTTGGTGCGGCCGAGCCGCTCGATGGCCTCACGGAACAGGCTTTCGGCGTCTTGCGGTCCGCTCACCAGCGCTTGGCAGCGCGCCTGGATTCCCAGCCCGAAGTCGGTCCCGCCCGCTTCGGTGTAGCCCGTCAGGCGCTCGGCGGCGTCGGTGGCAAGATGCGTGTCGCCGGTGCGCGCGGCGGCCTCGACCATCTCAGGCAGCGCCCACATCGAGATATGCAGCGCGGAGGTGTCGTCGCTAGCCTGCCGGGCTGCCGTCAGAGCTTCTTCGTAACGGCCCAGGCCATTGTTGAGAGTGGCCGCCGCCCAGTGCGCATAGGCCACCGCGATCCCCTGCCCGGCGGATTGCGCCTCGGTGAGGGTGACCTCGATCAGCGATTCCGCCGCGGCCTGGCGGCCCTGCAAAGACGCGAGCATTATGGCGGTGAACGGAGCAGCGCGAGCCCCGGTCACCTCGCAGATGGTCTCGGCCTCGATGATCAGGGCCGATGCGCTCTCGAAGTCTCCGCTCCAGGCGACGGCGGTGCCCAGCGCGCCGAGCATGACCGGCAGCTCATCGAGCGCACCTCCCGCACGGGCCAGGCGGACCTGCCGGACGAGCAGGGTGCGCCAGGCGTCGTCGTCCCACAGGATGCTGGCGGCCGCCTGGGCCAGCCAGCCCCAGCGGAAGGCGTCCTCCGCGGTGATGTCCGCGTCGACAAAGGCGCGTACGGCCCGCCGCAAGGCGGGCGCCGCGGCCGCCGGGCCGTCCGTCACGATGCAGGCCAGCCCGTCCAGCACGAGGTCGACCGTCCGCGGCGGCCCCGCGTGCGGGGGAAGAGCCCGGGCCGCCCGGCTGACCTCGAGCAGATCACCCCCGGCCGCCAGCCGCCCGGCGAACAACGCTGCCATCCAGGCACTCAGGTAGGTCTCACGGGCCAGGTCGAGGTCAAGCGGCTCGAGCCGGGAGGCCGCGTTGAGCAGCAGCGGCGGGGCGTCTCGGCCCAGGCCCGAGGCGAACGCGATCTGCCCGCGGAGCAGGTCCACCCGGGCGCTGCCGAGCTCATCGAGCGGCCCTGCCTCCGCCGCCGCCAGCAGGTTGAGGGCCCGGCCGAGCGCCCCGGCCTGCAAGCTGGCCTGGGCCGCCGCCAGCGCCCGTTGGGCATGCCGGGGCGGATCGACGGTCAGCGCCGCCGACCATTCCAGGAATGCGGCCGCGGCGGCCAGCCCGCCTCGGGCCTGAGCACGCCCGGCCGACCGTTGCAGTTCTTCTGCGACCTCCTCATCCGGGCCCGCCGCGGCCTGGGCCCGGTGCCAGGCGCGCCGGTCCGGATCGGCCAGCGTGTTCGTCACCTCCGCCAGCGCCGCGTGCAGCTCCTGCCGGTCAGCGGGTGACGCTGAACCGTAGGCCGCTGAGCGCACGAGGGGATGGCGGAACCGCACATCGGCTCCGACTTCGACCAGGCCGGCCTCCACAGCCGGCGCCGCGGCCTGAACGGGGATGCCGAGACGGTCGGCCGCCCGCCAGACCAGCGCGCGGTCACCAGACGGATCAGCGGCGGCCAGCTGCAGGAGGCGCCTGGTCTGGACGGGCAGGCCTTCGAGCTGGCGGACGAAGCTGTTTTCAATCCGGCCGGTCAGCGATAGGGCGCCGGGCAGGGCGAACCCGCCCGCGAGCTCTGCCGGGGTCAGGCCGCGCGGCAATTCCAGCAGGGCCAGCGGGTTGCCCCGCGTCTCGGCCACGATCAGGTCTCGGACCTGTGGATCGAGCGGCCCCCTGAGGGCTGAATCCAGCAGCTCCCGCGCATCGTTGTCGCCCAGGCCGGTAATGTCCAGCTCGGTAAGCCCGGCCAGCTCGCCGCCCGCGTCTCTCGTGGCGAACACGAGGCCGACCGGGTCGGCGCCCAGCCGTCGCGCCGCGAAGCCCAGCGCCTGCACCGAGGCCCGGTCCAGCCACTGCTCATCGTCGATCACGCAGATCAGCGGCCGTTGGTCGGCCGCTTCACAAAGCAGGCTCAGCACGCCCAGCCCCACCAGGAACCGGTCGGGCGTCGTCCCGGCCGCGATGCCGAAGGCGGTCCGTAGCGCATCATGCTGCGGAACGGGAATCCGGCTCAGCTGATCCAGCATCGGCGCGCACAGCTGATGCAGCCCCGCGAACGCCAGCTCCATCTCGGACTGCACTCCGGCGGCCCGCGCCACCCGGCACCCCGAATCCGACGCCCGCGTGGCCAGATGATCCAGCAGCACCGTCTTGCCCACGCCCGGATCCCCGCGCATGACCAGGGTCCGGCTCTCGCCCGCCCGGACCGCGTCGACCAGCCGGTCCAGCGCGCTGCGCTCGGCATGCCGGTAGGTCAGGCCCGAGGTGCGGCCACGCCGCCAGGAGTGCTCCGTCATCGACGGTCGGCTAGCCCGTGTCCCTGACGTGCCCCAAGGCGACGTCGGCCAAGAGGCCTTGTAGCCCGGAGATCGAGCCAGTGCCTGCCCGCGTAGGCGGTGAGCTCATGAGGATTTCCCGTCGGAGCCCGGCCCGTATCGAACAGGACATATTGCTGCGGGCCGCCTGCCCATCCACCCAACGCGGTAAGGAGGCGGTGTGGAGAAGATATGAAGACGGGATGAAGGTCCGCGCCTGGCGGTTGCTCTGAAGCCTGGACCTGGGACGCTCATCCGCGCTCCGGGGGAGCCCTCGTGTTCCCCCGGAGCGCGGGCGAGCGAGACCTCTAGCGCAGTGACCGGAACGAGGCCCGCATCTCGGCGGCGAACAGGTCAGGCTGCTCCCACGCGGCGAAGTGGCCGCCCCGGTCGAGCTTGTTGTAGTGGATGAGGTTGTGGGGGTAGGCGCGCTCGGCCCAGCTGCGCGGGGCCTGGTAGAGCTCGTCAGGGAAGACGCTGATGGCGTACGGGATAGTGATGTTCTTGGCGTTGAAGAAGGGCGCCTTGTTTTCCCAGTACAGGCGGGCCGCGGAGATCCCGGTGTCGGTCAGCCAGTACAGCGTGATGTTGTCCAGGATGTCGTCCCGGGACAGTGCGCTGTCGAGCTGCCCGGCGAGCGCTTTGGCGATCAGCCCGGGCTGGCCGGTGCCGTCACCATGGTCGATCATGAACGCAGCCAGGTCGATAGGGGAGTCAGCCAGTCCGTACAGCGTCTGCGGACGCGTCGACATGATCGCCGAGTAAGCCACGTGCTTGGCAAAGAAGGTGCTCAGCTGCTCGTAGGCCTGTGCTTCCTCCTCTGACAGGTCCGCTGGTGGCGGGTCGCCGCGCTGGACCGCGGTGTTGATGGCGGCAGGTGCCGTGCCGGGCATGTTCGAGTGGATGCCGGCCAGCTCTGGCGGGGCCTGTTCCCCCATCGCCTGAGTGACGGCCGCGCCCCAGTCACCGCCCTGGGCCACGAACCTGGTGTATCCCAGCCGCTTCATCAGCACCGTCCAGGCTCGTGCGGTGCGAGCGGGATCCCATCCCGTGCTGGTCGGCTTGGCGGAGAACCCGTGACCGGGCAGGGACGGGATGACCAGATGGAACGCGTCCTGCGCGGTCCCGCCGTGCGCCGTCGGATCGGTAAGCGGGTCAATGATCTTCAGCTGCTCGATGACTGAGCCGGGCCATCCATGCGTGACGATCAGCGGCAGCGCGTCCTCGTGCTGCGAGCGGGCGTGGATGAAATGGATGTCGAGCCCGTCGATCTCGGTGGTGAAGTGCTGCAGGTCGTTCAGTCTCGTCTCGCATGCGCGCCAGTCGTAATCGGTCGCCCAGTGACGGGCGAGATCCTGCATGATCGCGAGCGGTACGCCCTGTGAGTCGTCAGCGACCGTCTCGCGTTCCGGCCAGCGTGTGGCGCTGACCCGCCTGCGCAGCTCGGCGAGCTCCGCTTCCGGGAAACCGACTTTGAACGGCCGGATGGCGCTGTCTTGGGCAGGCATTTCCCTCTCCTTGCGTGTGTGGTTGGCGGCTGGATCCGCGATGGCTGGACGTGATCGTCAGCGGTCAGTAGCTATCGGCGTCGAAGATGGCTTGGGCGAACGCCTGCGGAGCCTCTTGCGGCAGGTTGTGCCCGATGCCGCCGGAGACGGTCCGGTGCTCGTAGCGGCCCGAGAACTTCTCCCGGTAGGAACCGGGATCCGGATGGGGCGCACCGTTCGCGTCGCCTTCCAGGGTGATGGCGGGCACCGTGATGACGGGGCTGCCGGACAAACGTCTTTCCAGGTCGTCGTACTGTGCATCACCGGCGGCCAGGCCGAGTCGCCAGCGGTAGTTGTGGATGACGATGTCGACGTGATCGGGATTGTCGAAGGCACCGGTGCTCTGGTCGAAGGTCGATTCGTCGAAGACCCACTTCGGTGAGGCGGACTGCCAGATGAGCCGGGCGAACTCGCGCCGGTACCGGTCGTCGCCGGCCCGGCCGCGTTCGGTCGCGAAGTAGAACTGGTACCACCAGGAATGCTCGGCCTCCGGGAGCAGGGGATCCTGGCCGGCCCGCTGGCTGCCGATGAGGTAGCCGCTGACCGACACCAGCGCCTTGCACCGGCCGGGCCAGAGGGCGGCGATAACGTCGGCCGTCCGGGCCCCCCAGTCGAATCCGCCGATGACCGCCGTCTCGATGTCGAGGGCATCCATCAGGGCGGTGGTGTCGACGGCTAGCACCGATTGCTGGCCGGTGCGGGGCGTCGCGCCGGACAGGAAGCGGGTGGTGCCGTATCCGCGGAGCCAGGGCACGATTACCCGGTATCCCGCCGCGGCCAGCAGCGGTGTCACCTGGGCGTAGCTGTTGATGTCGTAGGGCCACCCGTGCAGGAGAATCACGGCCGGCCCGTCATCCGGACCTGCCTCGGCGTATCCGACGCTAAGCAGGCCCGCATCGACCTGCTTCAGATTGCCGAACGAGGATCTTGTTTCCGGCATCATCGTCGTCTACTGGCCGGGCTTCGCCACGGCCCGAGCGGCCTTTACGATCAGGTCGGTCACCGCCTCCGGCTGGGAGATCATGATGACGTGCGAGCCCTCGACCTCGGTGATGTCAGCGCCGGCGCGCTGGGCCATGGAGCGGACGACGTCTGTGCCAGCCGCCTTGTCGCTGGTCGCGACCAGCGCCCAGGACGGCAGCTTCTTCCAAGCGGGCGGCCCGGATGCGTCGGTGAAGGCGGCCGCGGCCACCGGACGCTGGGTGGCGGCCATCAGCGCGGTCTGCTCGGCGGGCAGGTCGGCAGCGAAGACTTCCCGAAGCTTCGCGGGGTCAATCGCGAACTCGATCGCGGGCTTCCCGTCGGGTCCGGCTGGGTAGCGGTACTGGACCTGGGCGGTGCCCAAGATGGCGTCCTTGGAGCCGCTGGTGGCCTCCCCGAGGCGTTCGCCCTCATCGGGGGCGAACGCGGCGATGAAGACCAAGCCGGTGACGTTGGGGGCGCTGGTCGCGGCGTTAGTGATGACCGCGCCGCCGTAGGAATGCCCGGCCAGCAGCACCGGGCCGTCAATCTGGCTGATCAGGCTGGCGATGTAGGCCGAGTCCGCGGCGACGCCGCGCAGCGGGTTGGCCGGGGCGGTCACCGTGTAGCCCTGCTTCTGCAGCCGTTCGATGACGCCGTTCCAGCTCGAGCCGTCGGCGAAAGCGCCGTGCACCAGGACGATCGTCGGCCTGGCGCTGTGTATGCGGTCCTCAGTGGTGCTCACTGGTGCCTCCTAACGGTTGTCTCAGACACGACGCTAACGACGACAACTCCAGCGTCGCGCCCGCGATCGCACTGGTGCTCTCCACTGGTATGGGGTCCCTGGCCGCCAGTGTCACCGGAATGCCGCCCGCTGGCTTAGCTGACGGAGCCAGGGTGCGCTGCGACAGACCAGCGCGATCTTGTCCGAAAGGCCGCCCGCGGCGCCGGAGGCAGCAGGGTTGGACAGATCAGCGGGCAGGTAAGGACCGAATCGCGCCAGGCGCGGTCGGCGAGGAAGATGGCCAGCTTGTTTGATTCTTTGCGGATGTCAGCGGTGCGAGGCCAGCAGTGCGTGGGGATCCGGGTCGTGCGGGTCGCCCTGGGGGTCGGCGTGTACGAGCGCGGCGGTCAGCCGGGGCAGCGCATGCAGGAGATCGTGTTCGGCCGCCGCTGTGACCTGGTGGGCTGTTCGTGCGCTGGCGGCGCCATCCACGACGATCTCGCATTCGGCCCAGAGTTGGTGTCCGACCCAGCGCAGCCGGACCTTGCCTATGCCCAGGACCCCGGCGGTTCCTTGCAGGGTCTGCTCGGCTTGGTCGACCAGGTCTGGATCAACAGCGTCCATGAGACGGCGGTAGATTTCTCGGGCAGCCTGCCGCAATACGGCCAGGATGGCGACGGTGATGACCAGGCCGACGGCCGGGTCGGCCCGGTCCCAGCCCAATGCCACCCCTCCGGCGCCCAGCAATACAGCCAGCGAGGTGAAGCCGTCGGTGCGCGCGTGCAGGCCGTCCGCGACCAGCGCCGCCGAGCCGATCTTGCGGCCTACCCGGATCCGGTACCGGGCCGCCAGCTCGTTGCCGGTGAAGCCGGCCACCGCGGCGACGGCCACCGCGATGAGGTTGCTCACTGGCCGGGATGCGTCAGACGGTTGACTGCCTCGTAGGCGGCCAGGGCGGACGACGCTGCGATGATCGCGATGATCGCGATGCCCGCGAGGTCTTCGGCCCGGCCGTAGCCGTAGTTGTACCGGCGGTTGGCGGGTCGGCGCCCGACGACGAACGCGACGCCGAGCGGCAGGGCCGTTAGCGCGTCCGCGAGATTGTGCAGCGTGTCTCCCAGCAGCGCGACCGATCCGGAGAATACGACCACGATGGCCTGGATGACTGCGGTGCCGCCGAGGATGCCCAGCGAAATCCACAAGGCACGGATGCCTTCCGCGCTGGCTTCCGGTGCCGCGTCTACCTTGTCGGCCGCCTCATGCGAATGCGGATGGATCAGATGCCGGACCCAGTCCAGCAGCCCCGATCCGTGCTGGTGATCGTGGGCGTCGCCATGGTCATGTGCGTGACCCCGGCGGTCACCGCTGCGCGGGCCGTGGTCGTGACCGTGATCGCCGGGACCATGAGCATGGCCAAGCTGGTCGTGGCCGGTGCCGCCGGCATCGTTCATGGCCGCCAGCATGCATGACCAGGCGTATTGCGGCACCTCGACAACGGCAACGCCAAGGCAGATGCGAGGCACTCGCGGTGCTAGGGAGGGACCGACAACCCGAAGCAACCGTCGAGCTGCCGCTAGGGCGTGACCCGTGGATCACGGACGAGGTCGCGCACCACATCCTGATTGAGGCGACGTCGATGGTGCCTTGGTAGATCCGCTCGCGCTTGTCATAGCGGGTGGCCACCGCGCGGAACTGCTTGAGCTTGCTGAAGCAGCGTTCGACGGTGTTGCGCTTGGTGTACCAGCGCGGCGTCGAAGGCGGCGGCCGCCGCGGCCCGTCCCCGGTTGCGGCGGTGCTGCTTCTGGTCTTCCTTGACCGGGATGACCGTCTTGATGCCGCGTTGCCGCAGCCAGGCGCCGTTGCCCGCCGAGGAGTACGCCTTGTCGGCCATCGCCCGGCCGGGCGCCGCGCGTGACCTGCCCGAGCCGCGCCGCGCGGATGGCGATGGCGTTCATCAGCGGGATGAACTGCGGGCAGTCGCCGTGCTGGCCAGGGGTGGTCAGCCGGGCGACCGGGCGGCAGCGCTGGTCCGCGGCCAGGTGGATCTTGGTGGTCAGCCCGCCCCGGGACCGGCCGATCGCCTCCCGGCCGGATTTCCTGTCATTCGCTAAAGCCCCCCGCGAGGTCAGTCAGCGGCCCGGGCACGGCGAGCGCCGGCCGCGCGCTGAGGCGGGGCGACCGTGCAGTCGGCGCTGACCGTCCACTCCTTGCCCTCGGCCTCATCGCATCCGGCCCGCAGGCCATCCAGATCTTTCCCAGGTCCCGTCCAGGGACCAGCGGCGATGCCGGTAATAGACGGTCTTCCAGTACCCGAAGCCCTCCGGCAGATCCCGCCACGGGCAACGCGCCCGGGCCCGGAAGAAGATCCCGTTGATCACCATCCGGTGATCGGCCCACCGGCCGCCCGCTGCTGCGGGCCACGGGCAGGAACAACCCGCAGCCGCTCCCATTCCTCAAGACTGACCACCGAGGCTGACCACAACGACGGCGTGTCATAACGTAAAGCCGAGGAGTCGGAGCGATACCTTGCCTAAATGGGGCAAGAGTGGTGCGGCAAGTGGATGCCGCGAAAGGCTGTCAGCCTGAGGTACCTTCGCTGGACGGCCTTCGAGTGATATCAGCCAGCCGGAGCTGACGCGAACAGGTTGAGCCCCAGGGCCTCTGAGAGGTAGCGGGTGACGCGCTGCCCTCGCACGCTGTTACCGGCCGCGTCCAGCGGTGGGGAGAACGTGCCCAGGCCTCCCTTGCCCGGCGACACGGTCACGATGCCGCCGGCGACCCCGCTCTTGCCAGGAAGGCCCACGTCGTAGAGCCACTCGCCGGAATGCTCATAGAGCCCGGCTGTGGCCAGTACGGCCAAGACCCGCTTGCAGTGGCTGGTGTCGATGGCCTGCTCACCGGTCACCGGATTCACCCCGCCGTTGGCCAGAGTGGCTCCCATCACGGCCAGGTCGCGTGCGCTGACCCGCACCGAACACTGCCGGGTGTAGACGTCGGTGGCCAGATCGGGGTCGCAGTACATGCGGCCGTAGCCGTCTAGGAGGTGGGCGATACCCCGGTTGCGGTCGTTGGTCGCCGCCTCCGACTCATATACCTCATCGTCCATCACCAATCGCCGCCCGGCGAACCGCGACATCGTCGCCACGATGGCCTCGAATTTCTCCTCCGCAGTCGTGCCCGGCACCAGGCTCGTGGTGGCCATGGCCCCGGCGTTGACCAGCGGGTTCATCGTCCGGTCGGCATTGAGCTCGATAGCCATTACCGAATTGAAGGGCAGCCCCGTGCTGTTGACGCCCAGTTTCCGGCGTGCCTCCTCATGCCCGAGAGCGTGACAGACCAGGGCGAAGACAAAAAGCTTGGAGACACTCTCGATGGCGAACTCCTGGTCGGCATCGCCCACCGCGAACAGCCGCCCGTGAACCCCGGCCACGCACACGCCGAAAGCGGTGGGCGACGCTGCGGCCAGGGCAGGAATGTAGTCGGCGACAGCCCCCTCCTCGAGAGGGAGATAGAGCTCGTAGCCAGCAGTGATGAGGGCCTGAACGTCAGTATCGGGCGGGAGCGCCCCGGTGGATACTCGTTCGTTTTCGGAAAGGAGATCGTGGTCCATGTTCATCCTCCAGCGGCGAGTGCTCGCGGAGCCGACCTGATGGCCCCGGTTGAACCGGCGGTACCGCTCCGGCCGATCCACGGGAAATCGGAGACGTCAATACAAAACCCAAAGGTAGCGAACCCTTTCTTGTACTCGGCGCGGCCATCAGAACCTGCCGGGTGCCGGGTGGCGAGCGCCGCTCGGCTGCGCATGATTCTGAACGCTATTTCGCGGCCCGTCGCGTTTGTTTCGCTGTCTGAGCGGCGGCGTAAGGCGACTGGTGACGTTCGTTCCACATCTGGCCGAAGACGGCTCCGAGGAGCAGGCAGACGCCAGCCGGGTCACGTCCGGCTGGTCGGCCGGACCGCTCCGCCAGCCCTACCGCGCCTGCGATGATGGCCGAGCCGCATCGGCGGTGACGGACATCACCAGTACTCACATCGGCCGCGGCCAGGTCCGCCACTTGGCGCGGCGAGCGGGCCCACGCCCCCCGCAGCATCGCCTCGCGACCATGCCAGAATCAAACCAGTCGTATCACCAGGGAGGAGGAGACTATGGCGTCCGAACGAGTGCTCGACGTGATGGTGCGCCATCACGTCCTCGATACTGACTGGCCGTTCGCCCGTGTCCTGGATGGGATCTTCAGTGGTATCAGCCAGCCCGACATCGCGCAGCTGTTCAGCAAGCTGGCGGCGAGCAGTACGTATCAGGAGTTCAGCTCCCTGGTCGAGCAGGCGCAAGGCAGCGCAGGCCTGATGCGGTTCCTCCAGCTCGACCTTGACAACGCGCTGTCGCTCGACCCGGAGGCCGAGGACTGGACCGGGCGCCGCCTGGTCCGCCTGATCGCCGGCAACCCGGTCACCATGGGCCAGATGACCCGGCACGTGCCCGCCGCCGGCTCGTACGCACCGGTCACCATCCTCATCGAGGAAACGCCAGGAGGAGGCGCCCGCGTGGCCTACGACTCCGTGGCCAGCGCGATGGCTCCCTACCGCAATGCAGCCGCGTCCGAGGTCGCCAGGCGCCTCGACGCCGAGGTGCTCGGGCTCCTGCGCGAGGCAACCGGAGTCCAGGCACCGGCGGCGCCCTGACCATCCGGGATGACGGCGCATCCTCGCCCTGTCCGTTCGGATGTTCTGACAGGCATGGAAACACTCGGTCCGGGAGGCACTGTTCCTGGAGCTTCCCGGGCCTCGCGACGGCAGCGACCCTCCGGGGCACGTTGCATGCTTCGAGCGAACTGCCGGTATGAGTACGAACACCAGGCACGGACACTCCGACATCTCAACATGAGCACACGTTCGTGTTTGCCGCAGCCGCTAGAGCGCGTCGACCGCTCGTTGCGGAAGCGCCAGCGCACGCCGTGACTTCCTGGTCTTGGTGTCGCCTCCTGCCCGCACAGAGCGCACGAGCGCCATGTTCGGCGGCGTCGGCTGATTGACCTCTGCCCGGCCGGTCAGGTCCACGTCTGTCCAGCCGCGCCCGGTCAGCAGCGACACGATGATGTACGCGCGCATCCGCGGTGGTCCCTGCTCGGCGGCCTTCAATACCGCCTCAGCCTGCGCCAACGTGAGCGACTTGGATGGCCGGAGCGAGCGGGCGCGGGACATTGGATGAAGCTCGTACAGCACGATCACAGCCTTCCGTGTCGGATGGTCGTGGCGGCCACGATGTCGCTGCTTGCAGTCCGGGCCCAGATGGCCATGTTCATACCGTTGGTCGGACTGCGGGTCAGGCTATCGCGCAGTTCAGATGCCGTGGCTGTGGCTCTGCGCTGTCCGTGAGGTGTCGGCAAATTGCCGATTCGGCCACCCGTGACCGGGTCGGATCACCCTAGTGACGACGTCCTCGTCTGCGGTCGCTGCGATGCCGGCGGCAGGTCTAGCCGAGGGGTTGTCGAATCACTGGACAGGGTGTAAACCGTTGTTAAACCCGTTTATTGAGCACCTGTGGTGACGGGATGAAGTTAGCCCACGCGGGCGCCCGATCCGTCAGGACGCGACACGCCTTAGACAAGGCGGCGGATGAGGGCAGGCTGACCTTGCGTATTTGCTCCGTCAATGACTGCGCAGCCGGAGCAGTCGTTCAGCTGTACGGTCCTGACCTGAAGGATTCCTGTCGCGGCACTCCCGGTCGATGCGGTTCCGGTGCGAGGTGCGGTGAAACGGGTCTTCCAGGTGGGTTCCTGCGACTGGGCAGCAGCTTTCCGAGTTGCCCGTCGTTCGGTTGTGATCGAGACCGGTGAGCTGCGAGTGAAAGGACAAGGCAGATGACGGCTCCAACTGTTTACCCCTCTGCTGAGGGGTTGCTCCGGTATTCCGATGGTCTTGGCGTATGGCCTTACCGGGGCCAGGTCGCTGCCGTCGGTGTCGCACATTCGCCGACGCTTCGCCGCTGGGACGGCGACCCGCAGAAGGCGATCGGCGCGTGGGCCATCCTGGCTATCCGCAAGGCCATCGAGGACGCGGGCGTGAACCCGGCCGAGGTCGATGGGATCGTGTTCGACTCGTCGACTACTACCGGTGCGTTCTGGCCGGAAGGTGAGCCGGTCCCGGCGGACTTCCTGGCTGCGTTCGAGAACAGCAGCGACCCGTTTGACGGGCTGATCCAGCTCAGCGGGGAATGGCTGGCCAAGAACCTGCCCGAGCTGACCGGCCTGAAGTTCGTCATGGACGCTCACGTATGCATGTCGCGGTGTGCGGCCGTAGCGGCCGAGGCGGTGGGCCGCGGGATGGGCCAGGTGGTGGTGTCGGTGAAGGGCTGGCACAACATTCCCGGCCGGTATGGCGCCCGGGGGGACAACGCGCAGGGCACCGTGGCCGGGCCGGGCAAGCACAGCCCGTACGGCATGTTCGCGGGGCCTCCGGTCTACCCCACCGCGCAGCAGTTCCAGCGGTACCTGTACAAGTACAACAAGACCCACGACATGATGGCCCCGTTCGTGACCAACTCCCGGTCCAACGGGCTGAAATTCCCGGAGGGCTACTGGTACCAGCACCGGCCCACGCCGCTGACCGCCGAGGAGTACAACGAGTCCCGGTGGGTCGCCGAGCCGGCCAACCTGTACGACAACGACATCCCGATCCACAGCGCCGCGGCCTACGTGTTCACCACCGCCGAGCGGGCCCGTGACCTGCGGCAGCCCCCGGCCTATGTGCTGGGCCACGCCGGAGCTGACATAAGGCCGCGCAGCATCATCGACACGCTGGAAGAGGCCCAGCAGAACGCAGCGACCACCGCTCAGCGGCTCTATGAGTCGGCGGGTATCACCTCCGCCGACGTGGATTTCGAGAACGCTTACGACGGGTTCAGCCTGTTCCATGTCTTCTGGGTAGAGGGCTTCGGCTTCTACGGCATCAAGGAAGGCGAGGCCCTGGACTTCTTCACCAGCCAGGACATCTCCATCAACGGGCCGACCCCGATCTCGCCCAGCGGCGGCAACATCGGCAGCGGCCGGACCCGCTACTGGATGTGGACCGACACCATCCAGCAAATCCAGGGCCGCGCCGGGGAACGCCAGATCAAGAAGGACGCGAATATCGGTGTATGCGGCGGCCCGATGGTTGGCGGGAACACGTTCGCCGTCTTCAGCAAAGACCCGGTCTAACCAGACCCAGGTCGGCCTCCTACCGTGTGCCTTTCGTGTCGTGCGCGCCACCGCGCCGCCCGTCGTATGCCGCCTGGTCTAGCTAGGTGAAGTGCGCCCATGAAGTGAGCCCTCGTGGTCACGCCGATGTCTAGTGCCGGGCGAAGGGAAAGCCTCACCCGGCACAGACAGGCTGCCCTGTATGGCTGTCTATCTGGCCCGTGTGAGAACTTCTGCACAGGGTACGGCTGAGGCCCTGTGCGTTCGGTGGATACCCCGCAGGAAGACCACATGTGCGCGTACGCCGGGCCACGGCGAGGCTACGGCCAAGCTGGTATGAGCCCGGGCGACGTGGTGAGCTTTAGCGATGAGGGGCGTCTCGCCAAGACGGATGGCCTCGGCGTCGTGATCCGGCCCGGTCGTGATCGGAGGTGGCGGCGGGGGCTCGTTATGGCCGGTGGCGACGGCTGAGCTAACTGGCTGGCCGTCAGACTCGCAGGTCAGCTGTCATGCTCGTCTGAAGAAGGAACACTTCATACGCCGTGCCCTATAGAGGAAGCGAGATCACCGTGATCACCAAAGCCGTCGACGTGACCGGGGCCGCGTAATGGCCGCGGTATCGGAGCTGATGCTGGGGGCCTCCGCCTCCGCGTGGCAGAAGGTCGGATTGACCGTCGAAGACCAGTCGGCGCGAGTCGGCGCGGTGACGTTGCGGTTCGCTCCGCACGAGCGCGGACTGGCACGATGGGGCCTGGCCGGACTACCACCAGCCTCGCGCACAGTCACAGGCATCGACGGCCTGCCAACCACAGAAGCACCGGCGCCCTCTGGCCCGGCACCGGACAACGAGATGGGCGCCACGCGGCTAGAGCTGATCACAGTGGCCACGACCTCACTGCTGCGCACCGCCGATGCCATCGAGGCGGTCACCGGCGAGCCACTCACCAGCGTGCGCCGATCAGGCGACTTCAGTGTCGGCTTCATCCGCCTCGGGGAAGTGCTCGCCGAGATCGCCCAGAGCAGCCGCGCGTCGGGTGATCACGCCGAGTTCGGCGGCTTCGTCATCGTCGTGGAACAGCTCGAGCAGCTGACGGCACGCCTCGGCCCAGACGTCATATCCGAGCCCCGGATCGCTGTGCAATACGGCCGGCACATCGCCACCTTCCGCACGAGTGCAGGCCTCGGAACCCCCGTGGCGGTCATGACGCCACCACCGCCGCAACCGCCGGCACCAGAGCAAGAACGCGAATGGACTGCCATGCGGCTTGCCGCGAGAAATGGCCACTGAACCCGCCACAGCTTCGTTTCCGGAATCCTCCAGATGCGATTTCTCGCGCGGGGCGCCCAGCTCGATGCAAGTCGGGCTCAAAACGGGTGACCGAGCTCGCCTTGCATTGCTGTGCCACGCGTCGAAGCTTCTGCGCTTCGGGACGGCGGTAGCACCCGTGCATGCTCCCGGGTCCGGGAAAGGATCCCCAGGGCCTCGCCAGCATCATCTTCGATCATGCCTACTTCTGAAGCGATCGCGCCCGTGTAAACATGCTGCTTACTAGAAGGAAGCGCTGAGAAGGTCGCCGCGCGAACAGTTGCCGGTGCGGGAAGGTCGTGTGTGATGAGAGCAGTAACGGTAGAGCCCGGTGGTGTCCTGGCGATCCGTGAGCACCCGGATCCGGAGCCGGGGGTGGGTGAGGTTCTCGTGCGCGTCCATGGTGCGGGTGTGAACAACGCGGACCTGGGGCAGAGAAGGGGTGGCTATCCCGCGCCCCCTGGCTCGCCGGCCGCCATTCCCGGCCTTGACGTGGCTGGCGAGGTGGTGGCCATCGGACCGTCGGCGACGCGTTTCGTCCTCGGGGACCGGGTGATGGGCGTCGTGGGCGGAGGGGGCCAGGCGGAGCTCTTGTCAGTACACGAGCGTCAGCTGATGCCTGTGCCAGATTCGCTCACCTGGGAGCAGGCCGGCGGGTTTCCCGAGGCGTTCATCACCGCACACGACGCGCTCCGCACGCAAGGCGGGCTGAGTCCAGGGGATCGGCTCCTGGTCAGCGGCGCCGCTGGCGGTGTCGGTGTCGCGGGTGTGCAGATCGCCGCTGCCGCAGGTGCCGAGGTGATTGCCTCAGTCCGTAATCCCGGCCACCGGGAGGCGCTGGTGGGTCTCGGCGCGGCCAAGGCCATCGATCCCGCTGAGGCAGAGGCCAACGGTCCCTACGATGTGATCTTGGAAATCGTCGGCGCGATCAACTTCGAGTCAAACCTGCGGTCGCTGAATGTGTGGGGGCGGATGCTGATCATCGGCGCGGTCGCGGGCACGGAGGCCAAGCTCGACTTCATGCAGCTCTTCTCCAAGCGCGCAACCGTTCGCGGTAGCACCTTGCGCACGCGTCCTCTGGAGGAGAAGGCGTCCGCGACCCGCGCTGTCGAGCAGGAGGTACTTCCCTTCGTCGCGAGCGGGAAGATCACTGTGCCGATCGCGCAGACGTATCCACTCGACGAAGCGAGCACGGCCTACGAGGCGTTCAGCACCCCTGGGAAACTCGGGAAGATCGTCTTGCTTCCGTAGCCATACGGGCCATCCCGGCCAGCGCGACACCACCGCCCCCGGGGCACGATTTCTATGCCGCTTGTGTCGGGGCTCCCGCCGTCGTCACGCCGCTAGCGCTCCGTACCGTTCCCGGTGATCGCGCCAAGGGCGTCGTCGATGAGGGCGACGAGCTCGTCGCGGGGCACCGATCGGATCTCCTCGAACCATCCCAGTGAGCGCCCGAGGCTGATGCCGATCAGCGCGGAGACCGCGACTTGCGCCCGCAGCTCGGGGCGGTCGACGCCCTGGGCTTTCATGTTGGCGACCGGGGGGCCGACCAGGCGCCGGGCCAGGCGGTTCAGGGCGGCGTCGCGGATCTCGGCGGAGGTGTCAGAGCGGACGATGGCCTGAACGATCGGGCCGGGGCCGCGCTGGTCGGCCCGGGTTACCAGCACGTCGGCTATCTGTTCCAGTCCCTTGTACTCGCTGGGGGTCCCGTCGGCATCCTCGGCAGCCACTGCGGCGATGTAGAGGTCGGCCTTGCTGCCGAAGTAGCGGGCGATGAGGGCGGCGTCGACGCCGGCCCGCTCGCCGATCTCCCGGATCGTCGTGCCCTCGAACCCCTGCTGGCCGAAGAGGGTCTGGGCCGCCTGGAGCAGGGCGTCCTTGCTGGCCGCGGCGTCGCGGGGCCGGCCGGTCCGGTCTGCTCCTCTTGGGCTCCCCGTCATTGCCTCGCTCATGCTCACGGCCGATCCTGCTCCGGTCCCGCCGCTAGCGGCTCTTCGCCCGCGATGAGGCCTGCACCGCCCATCTCGGCCTCCTCCTTCATCAGCACTTCGAGGTCCTCCTCCTCATCGGCGGTCAGTGCGTGGGGGGGCGACGGCCCTCGTCCGGGCAGCACGAAGCTGACCACCCCGGTGACCAGGCACAGGGCGGCAGCGATGATCAGGGCCGCCTGGAAGCCGTCCACATCCGGCAGGGCCTGACCGTGCCGGGTGTGGGCCATCAGCACGGCGGCACTCAGCGCGCTTCCCACGGTCAAGCCGATGCTCCGCACCACCTGGTAGAAGCCCGTAGCGCTTCCGGTCTCGCTCTGGGGCACGGCCCGGATGATGAACCCGGGCATTGCCCCGGTGGTGAAGCCGACGCCGAGGCCGCACACGGCAACGGTGACGAATGCCTGCCACAGGGCTGAGTGTTCCAAGGCGAAGAACGCCGCGCCCGCCGCGAACACTACCGAGCCGAGCGGGATCATGGTCCGGGAGCCGAAGCGTCGCTCGTAGACGATCAGGAAGCGGCTGGCCACGAAGCTACCCACCGACAGCGGGGTCAGGATCAGCCCAGACACGACCAGGGACGCGGCGAACCCGTAGCCGGCCGACGGCGGAATCTGAACGAACTCCACGATGATCGGCAAGAGCAGGTACATGGCGATGCTGATGAGGAAGCCGGACACATCGGCGGTGAGCACCGATCGGTTGCGGACCTGGCGCAGATCGACCAGCGGGTGGGCCACACGCAGCTCGAAGGGGATCCAGACCGCCAGCACGACCACCGACGCGGCAACGACACCGAGGGAGCGAGCTGAGGCCCAGCCCCATCCTCCTCCCTCGCTGAGCACCACCGAAACCCCGATGACCGCCAGGCTGAGCAGGCCCGCACCCACGACGTCGAAGCGCCGGGAGGTGCCGGCCGAGCGGGGCGGCAGGACCAGCGCAGCGGATACCAGGGCCCCGGTCACGGTGATGGCACCGAACCAGTAGGCCGCCCGGAAGTTCAGGAGCTGGGCGATCAGCCCGGTCACCGGATAGCCCAGTCCGGCCCCGATGGCGCCGGTGACCGACAGGGTGGCGATGGTCTGCCGGGCGGCATCCCAGGGCAGGTTCCGGCGGGCGATGGCCATCGCCACCGGCAGGAGCCCGAGACCCACGCCCTGAAGGGCCCGGCCGATGATCAACACGGTGAAGCCGTTGGATACCGCCGCGAGCACACAGCCCACGACGACCGCGCCGAGGGCGACGAGGATAACCGTCCGCTGCCGGGGCCCGTCGGCCAGCCGCCCCATCACCGGAGTGGCCAGAGCGCCGGTCAGCAGGGTGATGGTGAGGATCCACTCCCCGGTGCTCAGCGACACCCCGTCGTCCCGCGACAGGGTGGGGATGAGGGGTGCGCCGAGGCTCGACACCACGGCCATCAAAGACCCGGACAGCACCAGGGTCGGTACCAGAAGCCGTCGGCGCAGCGATGGCACATCATCGGCCCCGATCGGGTTCGGCGAACCGGTCCCAGGTGGCTCGGCGGTCGCCGCCATGGAGGTATCCCCACTCGTCATCCGACGATGTCACCGGATGATGACACCAGGCAATGACTAATGTATCCCGTCGCGGATGCGATCAGAAGGTGGCGGTATCGATACCAGCACTGCAATTAGCGAGGCTAACCGATAGCGGGGGAGCCAAGCGGGAGCCAACTCAGACAGCACCTTGCTACGCAGGGCGATGGCCAGCAACGATACCTCCAGCTAGCGGCATATCAGGCGGAGCACCTGCCCGGTGAGCTGGCCCAGTGTGATTTGTGGTCCCGCTGGCGGACGGCCCCCCGCATCGCAGTTTTCTGCACCAAGGTCTACAACCGGCTCCCCGTCAAGCCGACCGCGGAGAACCAGGCCCAAGCTCCGCGCCGCGCTGGCGACGATCACTCGTCACGTCGATGATTACGACGTCACGATCAGCTCGCGAAGGCAAGTGACCGCGGGTCAACAGCCGGGGTGATCAATGGCGCCTGGCAGACCGTGTTGATCGTCGCCAGCGCCCAGCGCATCCTGGCCACCGCAGCGTCCGGGTGGTCACCGAACTCACCCGCCGCTTGTACGGCACAACCGAGGGCTCCCAGCCGCTGCAGTGTCATCGTGACGGCGCGGCGGATCTGGTCGGGCGAGGGCGGCCCGGAGGGTTGCAGGGGCGACGCGAACAGCGCCTCGGCCCAGACCGTCTCGAAGGTGCCTAGCACCTCGCCTCCGGGAGGTGATGTCTTAGTAGCCAGAATCTCCGCCATCGTTCCTGCCTCGTTCCTTACACCTGTGCGGTTTACCGATGCTCGCGCCGCATGCTGTCCAGCTTTACGTCCACGTCCGCCTATGTCATCACGGCCAGCGTCCAACCCGACTACCTGTCAGCAGGTATTGCCGAACTCTGGCACCGACGAGAAGACCTGGGCAGCCCCAAGCTGCCACGCTTACAACGTTAAGGAGGCCGGAGGCGTCCGCCTGATACATGAGCCTTTGGGCTACGCCTGGTGACGTATGCTCCACTTCCGCACTACGACAACCGCAATACAGCAGGGAAATATCAAAATAGATCGCTGCCACTCGTTCACGCCGAGAAGGTCACGATTTATTCCCTGGGTGGTGGACCCGTTTCCGTGCGGCCTCACGGGGCCGTTGAACACGTTGTGCTGCCGGGACGGCAGGCTCACGACTATGCCTCGCATGGGGTGCCTGCCTGTCCGCTGCTTTGAACACCGCTACCGGCCAGGTCACCGACGCGTGCTCCCCCCGGGACCGGCACCAGGAGTTCCTGAATCCCTCACCAAGACCGCCGCCGCGTGACGACGCCGACGAGATCCTCGTCAGCATCAACCGCGCGAAGACCAAAACAAACTCACCACGACCCGCCCTATACCGGCTATCCACTCTGCATGTATCAACCGCGCCGACCTACTCTCTGAGCATAGAGAGGGCGGTCATCCCATCGCTTCCCCGGGCCTGCGACGGGAGGTAATCCATAATGTCGCGCAAGTATGAGCTCATCGAAATCGCGGTTAGTCGACAGGTCCTCTGGGTTGGTAGCGAGGCTTATCCGTTGCGGAACATCGTGCGAGCGAAGACGGTCAGGATCGTACCCGATCACAAAGCGGCGTGGACGCACTACCTGGGTGGCGTGGTGCTGTGGATATTCCTGGGGCTTTCCGCGGCAGTCGCGATCAAGCTAGCCCCGCGGGTCAGTTCGGTACAGGGGTCGAACGCGCTGCACGATGTGGCGGCTGGTGTTCTCGTGCTAGCGGCTGGGCTTTTTGTCATCAATACCATCACTCTGCTGGTGAGGCTGACGAAAGAACCGTACTACCTCCTGTCCATCGACACTGCGGGGACGTCGTACCGGCTGCTAGCCAGCGCTGAACCGACACCTTTGCGTAAGCTTGTTCACGAGATCATGAAGGCGATCGATAATCCAGCGGCTTCATTCCACTTCGAAATCGAAAATCTCCTCGATGCCCGCGGAGCGAAAGGATTCCAGATTGAAAATGCGACACACAGGAAAACGCCTTCAGTTAATTACGACGTACCGGCGAACCTCAGCGCAGAGCTACTGATCACGCCGGCCGATTCGTTGGGGATCACGCCCGCCGCAAGCCTGATATACGAGCCCGGCGCGGCCCGGCACCAGGTTCAATTGGAAACGGGCCAACCGGAAAGCCCGCTATGCCTACGAGACACTGAAGGAGGCGGCAGCCGCCTACCTTGAGGCCCGGCTCGAGCTGGTCGTCGCGGCACACGAGGCCCCGCCGCTGGCCTCACCGTGACTGAGCTGCACACCTCGCGGCTCGGAGCGGCTGATCGAGTGACAATCGAGGCGGCCATCTGCGGACGTCCCCAGACCGGACGGCCTAAGTTCCGGCCACGTCAGTCTCGAGCTGAAGCACTGGTCATGCCAGATACGTGCCGAATTCGGCGCAACCATGATCCTGTCACCCCCGCCTTTGTCCAGGTCAGACCCTGATGCGGGACAACTGCGCACCGCGGCCGCCCGGCGGCGGCCTCTGTTCTTGCTGCTACCTCGGGTGCTATCGTGTTGCTTGTCATATCGTCATGTCAAGAGGCATGCCGTCTAGTGGTTGACCAGACCAGTCCGGATCGCTTCCCGCCTGGAACGCCCAGCAGACCGGACCTCAGATCCGGGCCGTACCAATGCGCAACCGCGAGGCCCGCCACGCATCAGCGCTCCCCGGACTCCACAGCCACCAGTCCAGACGCCACGAGTCGAGCCTGCACGAATGGTCCGACACGCGGTCCCGGACATGGTCGGCTCCGTCCCGCCGGCTCCCGGCCCCTAAGCACCAAGCGACTCGTCCGCCAGGCAGCGGCCGCCGCACGTGGGCGAAAGTATGCAGTTGACACTTACGTCAGATCGAGACGGAGGTAGCGTGAGTCAGATTTCTACGCCCGACGAAAGGGCACCAGAGTACGATGAGTTTGGCTTCCTCGAGACCTATGCAAAGTACGAGGGCATTCCATGGCACGGCAGGCCTGTGGTACGCCGGGAATCGGTCTCTGTCGACGGAATCCGGCTCAGCGGACTGGTGTGGGGGACCGAATCTCCGCAACTAGCTTTCTTGCACGGCAGCGGCCAGAACGCGCATACATGGGATTCCGTAGCTATGGTCCTCGACCGTCCCCTTATCGCCGTTGACTTGCCGGGACACGGACATTCCGATTGGCGCGAGGATCAAGACTACCGCCCGGCCACCAATGCCGTCACAGTAGGCGGATGGCTCAATCGCCTGCCACCCGATCCACGCGTGCTGGTCGGCATGTCGCTCGGCGGACTGACGGCGATCGCCGTGGCTGCGGCCGGTGGTTCCTCGTTCACGCATCTCGTCATCGTCGACATCACGCCTGGGGTGGGCAGACGAGAGCGGCCTCCGGAGCAGCGGCCCGAAGGAGTCGTCAGGCTCATCAACGGGCAGCGGACCTTCAGCACCTTCGACGAGATGCTTCAAGCGACGGCCGCTCTGGCCCCAAACCGCCCGGTGGAATCCCTGCGGCCCGGCGTTCTTCATAATTCACGTCAGCTCGCTGACGGCCGGTGGTCATGGCGTTACGATCAGGCGGGCATGGCGACCAGAATGTCGGCGCCTGCCACTGAGGTGCCGCCGATGGAGCGGCTGTGGGACGATTTGTCGCGGATCTCGGTCCCGATCATGCTCGTACGGGGCGGTAATTCCAAGGTTGTCTCTCCCGAGGACCAGGCGGAATTCTTGCGCCACAAGCCGGGAGCGCGAGTCGAAGTGGTGGAGGGTGCCGGCCATTCGGTCCAGAGCGACCGCGCGAGCCGTCTAGCGGAGCTCATAACTGACTTTTCCCGTTCAGCCGGTTAGGGCGTGCCCTGCAGATCTTTGTGGGACGTTTCCGATCTGGTTACGCCATCCCGTTTCGCTGAGCTACGGGAGGCGCTCTAGCGGCCGAGCTGCCATGCCGCTGAGCCTGACGATCGACCACCGGGCCGTGGATGGTGTGCCCGCTGACCAGGGGCTACGGCGTCGACGGGAGGAGGCCGAACGACCAGCATCGGCTCATCCCGCTAGTGCAAGCCTTTGAGCTGCGCCAATGACTGAGATGGATCTCTCTGTCACTCGTTCACCCCGAGGAGGTCATCAGCTTGGCGGAGTACCGGCCGTTCAGCTCATCGGCCGATTGCGATCTCGCTTAGGGATAAGAAGCTCTGACCTAGACGAAAGACGAAGCCGGAGTTACGTTCCGCGGTATGAAGATCGGCGTGGGCCGGGCGCCCTTCTCGCCGGAGTCGTCGTCAGTGCGACCGTGCCGCTGGGCTGGATGTGCTGACCACGATTCCCGGCGCGCTCCTGCCCGGTCTCGGGATGGCGATCTTCGGGATCTGCCTGCGCCGTCGCCTTCGCAGGATATGGGCTGGTAGGCCTGTGGATTCAGTAGCTAGCAGTTAGGAGTGTCAGAGCATGGATTTCTCAGCAGTTGTCCTCACCGAGGCCCAGCAGGCCTTCGCCGCCGAGGTCCGGGCGTTCCTGGATGAGCACCTGACCGAGGAGGTCTACGCGACAGCCCGCGAGACGGGGAACCTCTACGACAGGGGGGTGCAACTGGCCATGGGCGCCAGAGGCTGGGCAATGCCGAAATGGAAGAAGGAGGACGGCGGCGCCGAGCTGGACGACGTGTCCGTCAAGATCCTCGAAACCGAGCTGGCGAAGAGGAATGCGCCGGTCGCGGGCCCGGGCGACGCGGGCATGGTGTGGTCGGCGGTAGGGGCATCCGGGGATCCAGGGCTGGTCGCGGAGCTGAAGCCGAAGGTCGCCCGCGGTGAGGTCCGATTTGCCCTTGGCTATAGCGAGCCGGACGGCGGGTCGGATATCGCCGGGGCGAAAACGCGGGCGGTGCGCGATGGCGACGAATGGGTCATCAACGGGCAGAAGATCTTCACCAGCGGCGCCCACAACTGCGAGTACATCTTCCTGATCACGCGGACCGACCCGACGCTGCCCAAGCACAAGGGCCTGACCATGTTCCTGGTCCCGATTGACGCCCCGGGCATCGAGATCCAGGCACTGCCCACCCTCGGCGAGCGGACCAATATTACGTATTACAGCGATGTCCGCCTCTCCGACCGGTACCGCATCGGGGAGGTCAACAACGGCTGGTCGGTCCTGCACGGCCCGCTGGACATCGAACACAGCATCGGCGAGGAGCTCAGCAAGCTCGACGACCTCAGCGTCGGCGTCGCCCACATGCGGCACTTGAAGTATGCCGTCGAGGCCGCGGCGCGGTGGGCCAAGGACGCTCCGGCCGGGGACGGGTCCACGATGGCCGAGGACAAGGTGTTCATGGCCGGGTTCGGGCGTCTTCTGATGGAGATCGAGGCGGCAGCGGACACGCCGGGGCCGATGGGCCGGATCAAGGGCGCCGACACCGCGATCGCGGGTGCCGAGCAACTGATCGACCTGATCGGCTCGCAGGCCGTCCTGCCCTTCGGCGCGGACGGCGCCATCGCCGACGGGGTGGTCGAGCACGCCCACCGGGCGGTCCAGGTGACCGCGACCTACGGCGGCACCAACGAGGTATTCCGGACCATCATCGCCCAGCAACACCTGGGGCTCCCGCGGCCCGATTACCCCGGCCGCAAGGTGTTCCTGCAGGGCCGGGACGCCACGGCCGCGGCCTGACCTGACGGTCCTGGGACACATAAGGAGACGTTTGCCGGCTGGTCCGGGCTGTCCGATAGGGGGTGATGCCGACCGGTGCCGGGGCCTGCTGCCGCCACGAGGAGATCTTGGTGAGCCGCCGCTTGACCGGCATCCGGGAGCCCGCGGGCAGGCGTATCGTCGCAGCCGAGGCTCATCGGATCGGCCTATGGGATCTCTGGTTGCTTCCGATCAGCTGAGGTCACGATCGGTTCGGTTGCCGTCTGAGGCTGCAGCGGCGGCGCCGTTGGCCGTGCGGGGCTGTCCGCCGGACTCCGTGTGCCGATGTGGTGAACTCTGCCCAGAAGGATATAGCCCGCAAGCGGAGGAACAGGAGACCTCCAGCAGACGGAGAATATGAGAGGGCGTCGCCGCGGTTCGCGATCGGCGGCCGACCAGGTTCTCAGATCGCTGCGGGAGGCCGGGAATGGAAGCCAGGCAGATCGATGATAATCCGGCATCACAGGGGGCGCTGGAAGGGATTCGCGTCCTCGACCTTACCTCGGTCATCATGGGGCCATACGGGACGCAGATTCTCGGTGACCTCGGCGCCGACGTAATCAAAGTGGAGACAGAGCAGGGCGACACCAACCGCACTATGGGCGGCGGCCCTCATCCCGAGCTCTCCGGGGTCGCCCTCAACATCAATCGCAACAAGCGGGCCGTGTCCCTCGACCTCAAGGCCCCAGCAGGCCGCGAGGCATTTCTTCGGATACTTGACACCTGTGATGTGTTGGTGACCAATCTCCGCCCGGGACCCTTGGCGCGGCTGGGGCTTGCCTACCAGGATGTCGGCCTCACGCGGCCTGGCTTGGTGTACTGCCAGGCGCAAGGGTTCCGGTCGGGCACTGCCGAGGAGAACCGCCCTGCCTACGATGACATCATCCAGGCAGCGACCGGGCTTCCGCATCTCACCGAGAGCACTGTGGGCAGGACCGCGTTCCTGCCATCCCTCATCGCAGACAAGGTCGCGGGCCAGACGATCGTCCAGGCGGTGCTGGCCGCCCTCCTTTTCCGCGAGCGAACCGGGAAGGGCCAGCGCATCGAGGTGCCGATGTTCGACGCGGTCCTTGCGTTCACGCTCGTCGAGCACCTCTCCAGGGCGGCCGTTCCTGGGGAGCCCGCAGGCTATGGCCGGGTTTTGACGACAACACGCGGACCCCACCGGACGCTTGACGGCTACATCGCGCTTATGCCATATACCGACACTCACTGGCGTCGGCTCTTCGCGGCGGTGGGGCGTGAGGAAATGCTGGACGAGCCGTGGTTCAGCGACCGTGCTACGCGGCTGCTGGATGCCGAGCGCGTCTACGCCGAACTTGCCGCCGTCGCAGCCAGACGCACGACCAGCGAATGGCTTGAGCTCTGCGAGCGCGAGGGCATACCCGCCAATCCCGTTCCGAACATCGAGGAGATTCTCGCAAACGGGTCGTTGCATCGCGGCATGATCAGGCTCGCTGAACATCCAGCGATCGGGAGCTATCGGGTGGTCGGTCCAGGCATGATTCTCGACGCCACGCCTGTCTCGGTGCGGCGTCCGGCTCCCCGCCGGTCCGAACATACCGTGGAGGTCCTCGCGGAGGTCGGGTACACAGCCGAGGAGATCGCTGCCCTCGTGGCGGAGGGTGCTGCCAGCGTGCAGGAAGACTGAACTTAGGCCCTGGGCGCGGCACGGGCAGCAAGCTGGAGCCTTGGAGGTCACCTGGATGCCGATTTCGGGCTCTTCCTAGCCGAGGTGGGGTAAGACAGCCGGCCGCCGATGGGGATGTTGCCGAGCTTCTTGACATCGACATGAAGCAGCTCGCCAGGCCGCTCCCGTTCATAGCGGACCGGCGCCACCGCGGCCCGGTCGAGGTGCACCAGCCGGGCACCGCAGCGACAGACGACCAGGCAGTGGCTTGCGCAAGCCACTGGGGGGCAGGAAGGGTAGATGGCATGCACCTCCGCTCTCCCGCTTGCAGGGGCGCCTGGCGCGGCACCGACGAGTCAGCAGCCGCGCACGGCCCGCACGAGTTCTACCCGCACTTTTGGCCGACTGCCGCCGACTGCCCCGGCTGGACCGAAGACGAAGCGAGCGCGAAGGCCCTGGCTGACCGGCTGAGGGGATGCCCAGGCGGCACCCGCCTGGAAGCTCACCCCACGGTCCTGATGGCGGTATCGCGCCTGGTGGAGGCGGACGACCCAGGCGAAAGCGACCAGGTTGAGCACCAGCTCACCCAGCTGTTCGGCGTCCCGCTGGTGGCCGCGCCCCTGGAACCGGGCAAGTGGCGGCTGGTAGCGGCCGACGGCACGGTGCTGGACAGGGCAGGGCGCGATGGCTGAGCAGATGCCGGACTGGCTGGCCAGGCAACTGCTCGAGGGGGCACACCGGCCGGGCCTGTCGAGCTGCAGCTGCACACCGGCACGCTGATCCAGCCCGGCGCCCGGGAACTGGACGCACCCGGGATGGGGCCGTATCGAACGACAGGACGGCCGCCGCGTCTTCAGGCCGCTCCAGGATCATGCGGCACCAAACCGCTACCCGGGGTCCGCGGTGCCTTCCTGGAGCCGCGGCGGGATCTCGGCCGGGGGCGGCGCCGGGGCGGCCGGGACCCGTTCTCGGCGACGCATGGTGGTGGCGGCGTCGGCGTCCCGGATGGTAAGCGCGATCAGGGCGGCGATGACCATTATCGCGGCGGCGGTCAGGAAGGCGTGGTGGAATGCGGTGAGCAGCGCGGCCCCGGCGCGGCTGGATGACGAGACGACGGTGACCAGCAGGGCCACGCCGATACCGGCCGCGACCTGGTTCTGCGTTTGGAACAGCGCGGCCGCGCGGCCCGTGTCTGCCGAGGAGATGGTCGCGAACGAGGAGGTCTGGACAGCGATCGAGCACCAGGGAATCGCGAACCCACTACAGAAGATCAGCAGCCGGATCAGCCAGATGTTGGTGTCCAGCCCGACCGTCAGCCCAATCAGGGACCAGACGGCTATCACGCCGCACGCGCCGCCCACGGCCATCCGCCGCGGCCCGAGGCGCGGGTAGGCGCGCGCGGCGAGCTGGGAGCTGGCCAGGACCCCGAGGGCGCCGGGGAACGTGGTCAGCCCGGAGCTCAGTGCGGACGCCCCACGGGCCTGCTGCAGGAATTCGGGCATTGTGAACAGGTAGCCGCTGTAGGCGCCCATGCTGCACATCGAGACCAGGCTTGCGGTGCGGAAGATCCGGTTACCCAGCAGCCGCAGATTCAGCATCGGCGCCGCAGAGCGCAGCTCGACCAGTACCAGCGCGGCCAGCACAACTACGCCAGCCACACCGGTGCCGATGATGACCGGGCTGGCCCAGCCCCGCACCGGGGACTCGCTCAGCGCGTACAAGAACAGCGCTAGGCCGCCGCCGGCCAGCACGAAACCGGCGACGTCCAGCCGGCCCGCAGCCGGCTCACGGTGCTCGGCCAGGAACAGCAGCCCGATGATCAGCGCGGCCGTGCCGAACGGCACGTTGACGAAAAAGCACCATCGCCACGACAAGAAGGTGGTCAGCACGCCCCCCAGCACCGGGCCGACGGCCGGCCCCAGGCTCGTGCCCAGCACGACCATGCCGACGGCGCGGGCCCGGCGCTCCTGCGGGAAGGTCCGGAACAGCATGGCCTGCCCGACCGGAATGATCAGCCCGCCGCCGACGCCCTGGACTACCCGGAAAAGGATGAGCTCGGTCAGCGACCCGGACACACCGCACAGCACGGAAGCCACAGTGAACAGGGCCAGGGCGGTGAGGAAGGTGCGCCGGGTACCGAACCGGTCACCGATCCACCCCGATGACGGGATCATCATGGCCAGCGTGATCAGATAACTCAGCGTCACCCACTGCGCGGATGCCAGGGAGGCGTGGAGGTCCCGGGCCAACGACGGCAGGGCGGTGTAGATGATCGTGTTGTCCACGATGGTCATGTACAGGCCGACCGTGTAGGTCACCAGGACCACCAGCTCCTGGCTCGGCCGCCACCGGATCATGTAACCTCCCACGGTCCGGGCCCTGCCAGCATCCGCTGGCCGCTCACCCTGACCCCGGCGCACCGTAACGCTGCGCGCGCCCGGTCCCCAGAGCACCGAACCCATTTCTAGAACGAGACTCCATATATAGCATCAACTCTGTACAGCAGGAAGGAGCGCACATCCTGGCCAGGCGCAACGGGGCAGCAGGGATTTCATTCCGGAAAGACCCTCGAGAAGGTTCTCGCATTCTATTCCCTCCAATACCGGGTATGCCGGCTCCAAGAGCTTGCGGGTGAGTTCACCGGCCCGGTCAAGCCGTGTCTAGTCCACTTCGGTGATCCGCGGAAGGTCCTATCCGGCAGCCGAAGTGCTTCCAGGCATCGGGCCGAGTGAGCCAGATCAACACGAAGGAAACCAGGCCCGCCGAATTACGAGTCAGGCCCCGGCCGCATAAGCAGGCCTCCCATTTTTTCGCCGTCAGCCGGACCGCCGCCCTGGCGTTCGTGCCCGGGTCGTATCTGCTGCCTGCCGTCCTGCCATCCTTCCCCACCCGGCGCACCGGATCGGGAATCGGCCGAGCGGCGAAGCCGGCCTATTCCCCAACTGGCAACTCGTCGGGCGTCCGGCCCGGCTGAAGACGACACGGCTGTCAGCTGGGAAACCCTCGTTGGTGGGCGGAACTGGGTTCGAACCAACGGCCACTCGCTGGTAAGACACACGCATATTGTCTTAGGGCGTCCGTTACTTGGGACGATCCGGTCTGGTGATCCCTCGCCGTACGACGATTGCCGGGCTCGTTGGTGTCAATTACAGGTGTCAGCGAACGGAACTGCGAGCCGCGGCTAATGAGATAGCCCCGAGTGCGTCTCAATCCTTCGGTCGCCGGGTCAGGCCCAGGGCTGGGAGTGATCAGCCCGAGTCGCGGCCTTCGCGCGGTGCGATCTGCGCAGCGATCACGCGCCATGGGATCGTCTCGCCCCGCCGCAACTCCCCGAGCCGCGGCGTAGCCGCCACGACGACGCCAAACCACCGGCCACGGATATCCCAGCCGTCGACGCGCACGTCGACCCCGGTGAGCTCATCACGGCACAGCTGCCATAGGTCCTCATGACGCACGATGCCAGCGATCGCAGCAACGTGTGGTCTTGCTGCCGCGAGCTGCCGCGCGGCAATCAGTGTCTCGGCCGGGGTGAGGACGCTCACGATGACAGCATTGTCACGCACGGCTCTCGATGACCGGCTGGAGAGGTACCCATCCGGTGAACAGGCTCAGCCGTAGTGCTGTGAGCTGCAGGTTTGCTGGTGGAGTCCGAGAAATCTGCGCACTAAGCCGTGGCTCGTAGTCTCGTCTGGCGGCGTACGTTCGCACCGTGAGGACCGCGTACCTGCGCCTTCCGTTCAGGAAGCTGATCGCGCTACTGGGCGACGCCGGGCGGGCGTGCCGCCGAGACGGCATCGGGCTGGGGACCGACTGCGCGCTCAGGCCTGAGGCGACGGCTAAGCACCAGGGCGCATGCGGTGGCCGCGATGAACACGAGCAGGGTGAGCACGTAGTAGTTGCCGATGATCAATTCCAGACCGCGCCAGGTGAACTCGACCGTCCCGTAGTTGCCCTGGTTCGGCGCGAGAAGCAGCAACCCGCGCGGCCGCAGCTCGGCCTTCGGGTCGTAGCCGCCCTGGTTGCCAATAGGCACGGGCCACCAGCCAAACAAGCCCACCACCAGTGCGACGCCGAGGATCCGGTAGCCGAGGCGCCGTGGGCCGTACGCGGCGAGGGCGAGTGCCGGTACCACGTAAACGTAGTGGTGCGACCAGCTGACCGGGGACACCAGCAGGCCGGTCGCGGCGCACGCAACCAGGCCGAGTAGCTCGTGGCCACGTCGGCTCGCCAGTATCGAGGTGGCGAGCCCGGCGATGCCGACGGCGACGGCCGCGACCAGCCAGTACGCGTGCGCGCCGGGCCCGGCGTGGGTAAGGCGCAGTATGACGCCGTTAAGGGACTGGTTGTCGAGGTGGAAGTGTTTGCCCGGCCGGGCGAACTGCCCGCCCCAGTAGACCGCGGAGGCGTGCGGCAGCAGCGCGAACCCCAGTCCTACCGTGACCGCGAAGGTCAGCGCGCTGACCGCTGCGGCCTTTACTCGCCGCGTGAAAAGCAGGTACGGAATGAAGATCAAGGGCGTGAGCTTGATCCCCGCCGCCAGCCCGATTCCGATGCCCTTGCCCTTGATGCGGTCCGGCAGCGCGAGATCGCCCACCACTAGGGCCAGCAGCACGAGGTTGATCTGCCCGAAAAACAGTGTCATCGCAACCGGTTCGAGCCAGAGGCCCACCGCGGCGATCGCAAACGCCGCCGCCGCCCTGGCCAGGCCGGCGGGCCGCCCGGCGAGTCCCAGGGAAAGGTACGCCACCACCGGCAGCAGCCCGATCGTGAGCACCGCCAGCCCGACCTGCCACGTCGCGAACGACGCACCGCTCCCCGCAGCGAACAGCAGAGCGGCGAACGGCGTGTAGATGAACGGCAGCTTCGACGGCCCGAACCCCAGCGCGTAGAGCATCGCCGGCTGGTTCCGCACAGCGATACCGCCACCCCGGTAGACGGCCGTATCGATCTGCGTCCAGTAGTACTGCGGAGACGCGTGGACGAGCAGCGCAAAACCGGCCACGGCCAGCAGGAACAGTGCCACAGCGGCCATGAGCCAGGCGGCTGGCCGTATTCGAGTCACCGCTCCGTCTCCTCAGCCTTGAACCGGCCTAGTCATGTTCGCTGACCATATGTCAAACCGAGGCCGATTCCGTGCCGACCCGGGACCTGGACGCTTCGTAAGCAGGCATGTTGGCCGTAGCACTCTGAAATGGATCACTGTTCTTCTCTGATCTGTGTCCGTTCTCTTCGAAGGCTGCCCGCTTGGCTTGTCGACCTGGGTGGGCATGTTGCCGTGAGACGGGGGATAGCTGTCCCGCCGGGATGATGGTTCACCGGACGGCTTTGGTGGCGGCCCCTTTGACCTGGGATGATGATCGCTGGATGCGGCGGCCGGCATACAGCTGTCCTGGACGGTGACCCCGGGAGAAGCGGCCAGCTTCTCCACCTGCCAGGTCGGCCTGGTCTTCGCGACCTCGATCGGCACGCCACAAGCCCCTAGTCAGGGCTCGCCTCGGTCTCCTTGAAAATCAGCGCGCAGACCTCCAGGTAGAGCTGCTCAGGATGGGGCAGGAACCTGACGTTGCGCAGCGCCTGGTCCTGCCCAGCTGACTCCACGATGAACTCGCCGTAGCCGAGGATCTGGCCCACTGCGGTCCGCTGGAAGCTCATGTCTGTCACTTTGGCGAGCGGCATCATGTTCACCTTGCGGACGATGAAACCTTGAGCAAGGAGCAGCCGCTGCGACGTGACAACGAAGTAATTCAGGGACCAGTCGACGACCTTCACGGCGAGCCAGACCAGGAGGAGTCCCCACAAGAACCAGATGATGAGAAGCGCCGTGCCGTTGTCAGGCGCGACGGAGATGCTCAGCCAGACCGCAGCGACGAAGCCGACGAGAACGAAGAAGATACGCCCGCTCAGAACCGCCGGGTGCTGATGGACCGAGACGACTTGGCGTTCATGGGGAAGCAGGTACCTGTTAACCGAGGCTGGCACCCTATCGGTGTTCGGACCCATCCTCATCCCGGCGCCGCCTCTAAGGTGAGGTGAAGAATTCGGAGACCCCGGGCGCCGCCGGGGACAGGAAGGTCCCAATGCTATAAACGAAGTGCGCTACTGAGGCGGGCTCCTCTATTACGCGCCCGGGTATGAAGGCAACAGCAGGCCGCCTGGCGGGGGTCACTGCACTCACGTCGCCTCCTGCGGGCGCGCCCATACTTATTCCTTCTTGCCGGAGAACATGTCTGGCGATGCTCAGCGATTACGAGCCGCTAGCCCGGACGCTAGAGGTAACTGGCGATACAGCGAGCGACTGATCATCATCCAATCGCCCCGTATACTCCGCCGACTTGAGCGTGCCGCCTTGTCCTGATGTGCCGGTAGATCCGGTTCCGGGAATCTGACCCAGCTCAGTTAGGGCCTTACTTACCGGAACCTTGGCGAAGTATCCAGCACCGAAAGCGATACATTCAGGACATACCAGAACCGCTCGGCTGCTGTGAGCCGTATCTTGCTGACAGCCGATGTCATTTGTTTCCTTCCACATCCAGAGTTTAGCACCCGGATTTCGCTAAATAGCAAACGTCCCTTTTCTGAGCATATGTAACGCTGATAACTGATCGGCTAATTTCGGGCGGTAGGTCAGAGGCTCGATGGCGCTTTCTGGACGACCGGGTCGGGGACCCCTGCACAGTGGGGGCCTGGATAGGCATGCCAGCAGCATGGGGCCACCGTCCCCGCGGCGCCCACTTGGTGTCGGTCAGCCGGCCGTATCAACGGACAAGGTGGCGGTCGACCGTTATCAACTACGAGATTAATCACCTGCTTGACTCCACTTGATCCTTTTACGAATCGGCCCCGCTCCACGTGGATTACTTGGGCGGCCGTCCAAGCGGTGGCCGAATGGGGGCAACGGCAGCAACCCGGCGCCTTCGCGGGCCCGACCACATCGCCGGGACGGCATCGACCGCCGCCGCTACCGCATAGGCAGCCTGCTCGTAATTGACCCGCCAGCCGACGAAGTCCGGCCAGGCGTCGGCGGGGTCTCGCTCGATCGGGAAGTCGACCGCCCGCAAATGGGCGACCGCGTCGAGGAACTCGTCGTAGCTGAGGGTGATCCCGACGGCCGGGTCGACCTCCTCTGGGACGTCGAGGCCCATCGCCCTGGCGACCCGGGTGAGGCACTCAAACCCGCCCCGCAGACAAAGCCGAGCGGGCACCACTGGCGCGGCCTGCGGGCACAGCGCGAGGTAGAGCGCTGCCGAGTCCAGCACAGCCAGCAGCGCTGTGACCCACGACGACAGCGGCCGGGGGGAACGGAACCGCACCAGCGGGAGATACGTGGTGTGACTCTCCGCCACCTCGGCCGCCCAGTTCTCCCACTGCGCGTAAAGATCGGGGAGGGTATGGATGGTGGACGCTCCCGACCCCAGGGCGTAATGGGTGCGCGCCAGCAGCTCCGGCCCCCAGGAGGGAACCCCGGCCCGGGCGTTCAGCAGGGCCACCTCGTTCTCCCGCCGGTTGAACTCCGAGTACAAGGTGGGCAAGTAGGCGATCTGCAGCGTGACGGCGGCCAGCCCCGTGAAGGCGGCGAGATCCGCAAGCACTTTCTCTGCGTTGCCCACGGCGTCGTTGGGGCCGAACACTTCGGGACTGGCCACGCTGAACGCTGACCCGAGCCCGGTGTCGATGAACGGCCACAGCAGCAGCGCATAGCCGACGAAGAAGATCGCCAGCCAGGCCGCCAGCTGAGCTAGTAGGACGGCGGCCGCCTGCGCGGCAAGCACCCGGTCCCGCTGCCTATGATCGTCCATGTGACTGGTGACCGCACGAAACGCCGAGTTGACCACCCGGTCAACCCAGCGTGTCAGTCGGTCACCGGCCGGGCGGGGCACGATAAGTGTGCCGATCAGGCTCCCCCACGTGCTAAGTACGAGCAGAGCGCCGACAACCGCGATCACCGCGCGGGCAGCAAGCGGCACAACCATGACATTTCCTCTCAATAGTCACTGGCATAACAACCTACCGAGGCGCTCCGGCCTCACGCGGCAGACACGTCTCGCTTTCCCGCTGCCGGCCGGCGCGGCAAGGGTGATCTCGATGTCCCGCTCCAGGACGGATTCAGCGATGAGTTCCAGGTCCGGCGGAGGTCAGAACCGCATCAGGCTGAGCTGCTCGGGAGGCGACCGCCATGGCCGGCGAAACCGTTAGCGCGACCGCGATCATCAATGCCCCGGCGGAGGCCATCTTCGCGGTCCTCGCCGACCCCGCCAGGCACGCCGCGATCGACGGCACCGGCTGGGTCCGCGAGCCCCTCGATAGCCAGCCGCTCACCGCGGCGGGGCAGGTGTTCCGGGTGGGCATGTATCACGCCGGCCACCCGGACGGAAATTACCAGATGGCCAACCGGGTGCAGGTGTTCGACCCGCCGCAGGCCATCTCCTGGGAGCCGGGCCAGGATACCGGCGACGGCAGCCTGCGGTTCGGCGGCTGGGTCTGGCGCTATGACCTGGCCCCGGCCGGGCCGTCCCGGACCAGGGTCACCCTGTCCTACGACTGGTCGGCGGTCCCCGGTTCCCTCCGCCAGCACATCGGATTCCCTCCGTTCCCTCCGGATCATCTGGGCAACTCCCTGGCCCACCTGGCCGGCTTGGTCACCGCCTGACCGGGCAGCGGAGCAGGCCCAGGGCCTGCCCTCCGGACCGGCCAGCTGTGGGTCGCGTCTCCCGGCGAGTCAGCCTACTGGCAGCAACTATCCGCTGCGGTCCGCGATGCGGGCGAGACGTTCGGCCAGGCGGTGACCCGGGCACAGCGGCTCGGTCACCGCGGCTTAGCCGGCACGACACGGATGTGCTATCTCTAATCGCCCCATGGTCAATGAGGGTCGCTGAGGAACGCGTCTACGTCAGCGGCGAATTCGGCGTGGTGCTGGAACAGGAACCCGTGTGCCAGAACGGTGACGCGTTTCCGTTCGGCCACCACGCGGATCAGCGGGCCGGCCAGCGCACCTGATTGACAGATGTACTGACAACTTATACGGTGGCCATTATGTCAGAAAGACTGACAACTAAAGCACGGCCGCTGCCCCGGCCGGACGCGAATCTCGGGTACCTGTTCCGGCTCGCGTACCAGCGCTTCCGGGCGCTGCTGGACAGCGAACTGGAGGACCTGGGACTGTCCGCGCAGGAGTACGGGATCCTGAGTGTGTTCGAGACCAGGCCCGAGCTATCCACCTCCGAGCTTGCCCGCATCTCGCAGGTCACGAGGCAGACGATGCACACGTCCGTCCTCAGCCTCGAGGCGGCGGGGCTGATTGAGCGCAGCGCGAGGAATCAACGGGTCGTGCTCGTGCGGCCGACGGAGAAAGGCCGTACGTGCCTGGAGGCAGCAACGCGCCGGGTACGTGCGGCAGAGCATGCTGCGCTCGCAGATCTCAGCCACGAGGACGAGCGAACCGTACGAGCGTGGCTCGCCGGCGTGGCGGCCATGACGACAGGCCTCAAGAAGGCAGAAGTCAAGCGGGAGGAGAAGTCATGAACCACCGGGCCCGGGCGACCGGGAATCTCGAGCGGCGCATCCACGACGCGGAGAGTGATCTGTTTGCCGCCGTCGGCGCGGACGTCGACGAGTTCTTCCTCGAACTCGCGCAGACAGGCCTGCGAGTGCGAGTGCTCTCGCATGGACACGGCCCGGCGGTTGTCCTGCTCCACGGCGTGTCGGAGAGCGCCGCCATCTGGGCGCCGTTGTTTACCGAGCTCCGTCATGTCCGGCTGCTGGCCGTGGACCTTCCCGGCCACGGCTTGTCTGACCCGATGACCTTCCGGCGCGGGCAGGTACGAGAGCACGCCCGCCGGTTGCTCGACGACATCCTCGACGCCCTGGGACTCGACGAGGTGCCGGTGATCGGCCACTCGCTGGGCGGCATGTTCGCGCTGTGGCACGTAGCCGCCGGTTCCGAGCGGATCTCCGAGGTGATCGCGATCGGGGAGCCCGCCGTCGCGCTCCCGGGCGTACGCGTGCGCATGCCGCTCTCGCTCCTGACCGTCCGTGGGCTCGGCGTCGCTGTCTTGCGCTCACCCAGCCCGCCACGTGTCTATCGCCGCCTGCTGGCCCAGGGGCTCGGCTCCGCCGAAGTAGCGGCCGCGCCGGACTCTCTGATCGAGGCGCTACGCCTGTCCGTACGCCGGCCGGAGAACGCGAGAACCGTGGCGTCGCTCATGCACGCGATCGACCGGTTCCGCCGCCCACGCCCCGCCAGTGTCCTGACCAGCGCAGAGCTTGCCGCGATCGCGACGCCCGCGATCTTCATCCTCGGCCCCGACGACCCCTACCTGTCCATCGAACGCGCACGGCCGTCGATCGACCAGATTCGAGGCGCCAGGCTCTACGAGATGCCCGGCGGGCACGCCCCCTGGCTCGTCGACCCCCACCACGCGGCCGGGCTGATCGCCACCCATCCACACCTCGCCGCCGACCCACAGCTCACCCCGGCGCTGAGCGAAAGCCGGCCACCAATCGCATCGACCTGACCGCCGACATAGTCAGGCGCCACTCCAGGCCCGCGGCCAGCCCGGACATACTCCTTGCATCGGGCCCGCGTCAGGCGGGCACGGCGGCCCGCCGGCGGCGTTGCTCGGCCCGGCGGAGGCCTTCGGCGAAGACGGACGTGTCGAACCAGGTCGGGAAGGCCCGGGCCAGCCGGCTGGGCCCGAGCAGGCGGGCGTGGCCGTTGGCCACCAGGTCCCGGAATGGGACGAGGCCGATCAGCCACCGCTGCATCTGGCCGGTGCTGGCCTCGATGGCCAGGTCGACGTCGTAGCCGGGGTTGTCCTTGCACACGGTGATCGTGCCGCGGTCGATGTTGAGCCAGCCTTCAGCGGCGCCCGCGCCGGTCAGCGTCATATGCAAGACGGTGCGCTGCTGCGGCAGCTTGGCGGTGATGGCGTGCTGGTGCAGCCGCCACATGAGCGACAGGCCGTCGCAGTCCCCGTCCTCGGGGTCGCCGAAGGTCCACTCGGCGGCCCAGTGCCCGATGGCCCAGATGATCGGGGTCAGGCCCTGCCCCGCGGGGGTCAGCTTGTAGGCTCCGGGCAGGCCGTCGGGCCCGGCCGAGTGGCGGACGAGGCCGCGGCGCTCGAGCAGCCGGAGCCGCTGCGCGAGCAGGGTCCGGCTGATCCGGGGAATGCCCCGGTGGATCTCGTTGAAGCCGCTCGCGCCCACCATGAGCTCGCGGATGACCAGTGGCGTCCACCGGTCACCCAGCACTTCGACCCCGTCCGAGATCGGGCAGTAGTCCGCGTAGCCTGTCATGTTCCCATCATGAACGGCAGGCCGGCCTGCGGGTAGTACAGATTATGGACCGGGCCTGCCGCCGTCGCTGCAGGCTGCGCGGATCCGCTGCGCCGCCCGGCCCGATTCGCCGGCCCGCTGGCCCGCCCGCGGTGGTACGGGAACGTCACTAGTCCGCCGTGGCGCCGCCGCCGCAGCCTGGTACCCAGGCGCCCGCACCGGGGCGCGAGGAACAGGAGACATCATGACTGTGACCACGGCGCGTGCGGACCTCTCGGTCATCAAGGCGCGCCAGCAGAAGACCTGGGCCAGCGGCGACTTCGCCGTCGTCGCCTCGCGGATCGTGCTGGCCAGCGAGCTGCTCGCCGACGCGGCCGACCTGAGGGCCGGCTGGAAGGTGCTCGACGTCGCGTGCGGCAACGGCAACGCCACCTTGGCGGCGGCCCGGTCCGGCACCCGCGCCCTCGGCATCGACTACGTTTCCGAGCTGCTCGAAGGCGGCCGCGGGCGGGCGATGGCCGAAGGCCTCGACGTCGAGTTCCGGCTCGGTGACGCCGAAGACCTGCCTGTGCCGGACGCGTCGTTCGACGCGGTGCTGAGCGTCTTCGGTGCCATGTTCGCGCCGGATCATCAGCGGGCCGCCGCCGAGATCATCCGGGTCACCCGCCCGGGCGGTACCGTCGGCCTCGCCTCGTGGACTCCCGGCGGGTTCATCGGCGAGATGTTCGGCGTCATCACCCGGCATGTGCCCGGGCCGCCCGGCGTCGCATCGCCGATGCTGTGGGGGACCGAACAGCACCTCTCGGACCTGTTCGGGCCGGCCATCGCCGGCGCCCGGTCGGTGGAGCGCACCTGTACCTGGCGGTTCACCTCCGCCGAGGAGTTCGTCGCCTTCTTCCGCCGCTGGTACGGGCCGAGCCTCAAGGCCTTCGAGGCCGCCGGCGACGACGGCCGCGATGCGCTGGCCGCCGACCTGGCTGACCTGGCCCGCCGCGGGGACCGCAACGGCGACGGCGGGAGCATCGCGATCCCGGCCAGCTACCTCCAGACCGTCTTGACCCTCCGCTGACGACTCGCCATCAACCGTCATGACATGACTGCATCAGCCGCCCCGGCCACCGCCCGGCCCGAGGCCTGGCGGTGGCCGGGGCACGGGCGGCCAACGTGGTCGTCTGCCGTGAGCAGGTCGCCCGGGCGATTCCCAACCGGAAGATCATTGACCCGAACGGCCCTGGTGCCTGCCCCAAGGATCAGCGATTCGCCCCGCCGTGGTGTCCAGCCAGCGGTGCACGAGCGGGATGCTGACCGCGCCGTCGCCGGCCGCGGCGGCCCGCTGATGCACTCATGTCTTCCCTCTAGGTGCGTCACTTGAGATTCGGTAGCCGAATGGGGTGCCGGGCCGCCGTCGGCCCGCGAGCCAGCGCAGCACGAAGCCGCGGGCACCGAGGGTGACCGCCGTCGGCCCTGGACGCGCCTGCCTGGCCCGGCGGCCAGCCTCCGCCTCCGCCAGGAGGGCAGCGGACCGCTCACGCGCCAGCGCGGCCAAGATATCGGGATGGGTCATCGTGAATCGCTCCTTCAAGGCTGGCCGGTATCCGGCGTGGTTACCGGTCCAACCTGCGGCCTATGCGGCTGCGAAGGCATCGGGGGTGAGCACGGATGGCCGGGATTCCGTGGTGCGATCCGTGGCGGCCACGGATGCCCGCCGCCCTGCTCCGCGCGCACGCTTCGCTTACGGGTCCGCCCGGGACCCGCACGCTAAGTCAGGAGGCAGGACATGACCACGACAGAAACGAGCCGGATCGATGAGGCCAGGCTGGAGGCCTTCGTCGGGCAGGCGGTCACCGACATGGGCGCAGCCATCTCGGGGCTGCTGCTGCACATCGGCGACCGGCTCGGCCTGTATAAGGCGATGGCGGGCGCCGGGCCGGTCACCGCACCGGCCCTGGCCGCGCGGACCGGCACCGCGGAGCGGTACGTCCGTGAGTGGCTCGGCAATCAGGCGGCGGGCGGCTACGTCGTCTATGACCCGGTCGATGGCACCTTCGAGCTGCCCGCCGAGCACGCCATGGTGGTGGCCGACGAGGACAGCCCGGTCTTCCTGGCCGGCGCCTTCGAGGCCATCGCCTCCTGCTACGCCGACCACGGCCTGTTCGTCGACGCGTTCCGCACCGGTGCCGGGGTCGGCTGGCGAGATCACGACGACCGGCTGTTCTCCGGCGTGCTGAGGCTGTTCCGCCCCGGTTACGCCGCCCACCTGGTGGGTGAATGGCTGCCCGCCCTGGACGGGGTGGTGGCCAAGCTGCAGGCGGGGGCGAGCGTGGCCGACGTCGGGTGCGGGCTCGGCGCGTCCACGATCATCATGGCCAAGGCGTTCGGGCGGTCCACCTTCCTGGGCGTCGACAACCACGAGGCCTCTATCGCCGCCGCGCGCCAGGCGGCGGCGGAGGCGGGAGTGGCCCAGCGGGCCAGGTTCGAGACAGTGTCCGCCAAGGAAATCCCGGGTGCCGGCTATGACCTGGTGTGCCTGTTCGACTGCCTGCACGACATGGGCGACCCGGTCGGGGCGGCCCGGCACATCCGCCAGGCGCTGGCGCCGGACGGCACGTTGCTCCTGGTCGAGCCGATGGCCGGTAACGGGCTGGAGGACAACCTCAACCCGGTCGGGCGGGCCTTCTACGGTATGTCCACCGTGATCTGCACGCCGGGATCGCTGGCCGAGGAGGTCGGCCTGGGGCTCGGCGCGCTGGCCGGCGAGCGCCGTCTGGGTGCGGTGCTGCGCGAGGCCGGCTTCAGCCGCGTGCGCCGGGCCACCCAGACCCCGTTCAACCTCATCCTGGAGGCCAGGCCATGACGGTCGCGCCCATCGCGGCCAGCGCGGCCTCCCCCCGGTCCCGGTCCGCGCCGCCGATGGCGATGAGCGTGCGGGCCCACTGATAGCGGCACCCGGCGGCCTCCAGCGCGGCGGCCGCCGGGACCAGCCCGCCACGGTCGCCGGCCAGCGCCGCGGCCCGGGCCACCATGGCTGCGGCGACCGGGTTGCCCAGCGTGGCCAGCCGCGCCCGGCGGATACGGGCGGCAGCCTCCCGGTGCCCGGTGAGGACGGCCGCCTCGGCCCACAGCGCCGCGTACCACGGCCGCCACATTCCGCTGGCCCAGTTGCGGAACTGCTCCGGTGGCGTGCCGAGCACCGCCGCGGCCGCCGCGGTCCCGCCCTGGTGCAGCAGCAGCAGGGCGTCGAAGAACTCGTTGAAATGCAGATCGGATATCGGCCGGCCCGGCGTCGCCAGTGCATCCACGATGTCCAGCCAGGCCGCCCGGGCTTCGCCGTCCCCGCGCAGGCCGTGGACCGTCGCCGCGGCGTAGGCGCCGCGGGTGAGGTTCCCGGCGCGCGGCCGTCCGGCCCGTTCCCAGCCCTCACGGAACTGCCCAGCCAGGGCGAGCGCCTCGTCCCAGTCACCGGCCAGGGCGGTGACGACGATCAGCCGGCCCGTGGCCAGGTGACCCTCCTCGCGGTGGAACGGCAGGTCCCGGATTCGTTCGGCCAGCCGGCGGGCGCCCTCCAGGTCACCGGCGGCGGTGGCGCACTCGGCCGCCATGTAGAGGGCGTCCGAGAGCTCCTGCCCGGACTGCGCCGTCACCGGCACCGGAGCAAGGATCACGGTGCGCCGCAGGGCACTGGCCAGCGCGCCGCGGAGCTCACCGCGAGCAAGCTGGACCGAGGTGAACTGGTCCAGCGCCGCGCTCTCCGCCAGCGGGTCACCGGCCCGGCGGGCCAGCGCGATGGCCTGCTCGGCCAGTTCAGCGGTGACTGGATCGGTGTCATCGCCGTTGAACGCCTCCGCGGTCAGCAGCCGGGCCTGCGCAGCCACGTTCCCGCCGGCCAGCGCCCTTCCCCGGGCCAGCAGCTCGTCCGCCAGGCCAGCCGCCGGTGCCGTGGCCATCAATCCCCGCGTGCGGTTGCACATCTCGGCGGCCTGGGCGAGGTCCATGGCCGCCCCGGCCCGGTCACCCGCCCGCACGGCTGCGTCGGCCGCCGCCAGATGCAGCCGGAGCGCGTCATCGCCGAAATGCCGGGACTTGGCCGCGCCCGCCGCGCAGCGCAGCGCGGCGGCGGCGCGGGCGGCGTCCGCCGCGAGCTCCGCGGCCTGCTCGTACCGCCGCTGCGACTCGCCGGGCAAGCCACGGGCGAAGGCCAGCTCGGCCAGCGCCATCGCCAGCTCGGATGCCGCCGGGCGGCCGCGGGGACTGGCCGCCGCCCAGCGCAGCGCGGCACGCAGCTCGTCGGCCAGCTGATCGAACGCCGACCGCCAGGCCCGGTCGTCGCGGGGAAGCAGCCCGAGGCTGCGGGCGGCGTCCAGGCACCAGCCCAGGTGCCGGGAGGAAGCCTGGTCCGCCTCCCCGTCGGCGGCCAGCTGGCCGGCGCCGTACTGGCGGATGGTCTCCAGCGCCTGGTACCGGATCCCGGACACGTCCGAGGCGGCGACCAGGAGGCTCTGGTCGGCGAGCCGGGCCAGCACGGCCGGGATCGCGCCGCCAGCCACCGGCGGCCAGCCGGCACACACGGCCACCGCCGCCGCTGCGGTAAACGGGGCCGCGAACACCGATACCCGGCGCAGTACCGCCTGGCCGGCCTCGTCCAGCAGGGCATAGCTCCAGTCAAGCGCGGAGCGCAGGGAGCGATGCCGGTCATTCGCCCGGCGGCCGCCGGTCAGCAGGTCCATCCGGTCCGCCAGGCCGGTCTCGATCCCGTCCAGGCCCAGCGACGGGAAGCGCGTGGCAGTCAGCTCGATCGCCAGCGCCATGCCGTCGAGCCCCTGGCAGACGGCGGCGACCCGGTCCGTATCGCCTGGAGCAAGCGGTCTCCCGGCCGCGGCCGCCCGCACCCGGAACAGCTCCACCGCATCACCCGGCGCGCCGTCGCCGGCCGTCGATGGACAACCCGGGCACCGGGAACACCCACTCGAATGGCACCAGCAGCCGGGCGCGGCTGGTGACCAGCACCGACAGCCGCGCACTGCCTGCCAGAAGCCGCTCAAGCAGGACTGGCACCCCGTCCAGCAGATGCTCGCAGTTGTCCAAGACCAGCAGCACCTCACGTGGCGCCAGCCAGCCGAGGACGATGTCCTCGCTCGAGCGGCCCTGCCGCTCACCCAGGCCGAGCGCCGCCATGATCGCCGGGGCAACCATGGCCGTATCGGTGACCGGGACGAGATCCACGTACCAGGCGCCGTCGGCGTACCGGCCGGCCAGATCGGGGACCACGCTGAGCGCCAGGCGCGTCTTGCCCACCCCACCCGGTCCTACCGCGGTTACCAGGCGGTGCGCGGCGAGCGCGTCAGCCAGCGCCGCCCGTTCGGCGACCCGGCCAACGAATGAGGTCAACGGCGACGGCAGTGGCACCGTGGGCAGAGAAGACGTCCCAGGGCGCAGGGCCGCGGCGGCCGCCAGCGCCCGCCGGTCATCCACCTGGAGCTTGCGCAGCAGCGAGGACACGTGACTCTCGACGGTGCGGACCGAGATGAACAGCCGGGCGGCGATCTCCGCGTTGGTCAGGTGCTCCCCCAGCGCGGCCAGCACCTCAGCCTCACGGGCCGACACGCCCACCCCGGGAGGCACCGAGCCCGCACCCACACCCAGATTCTGCCCCAAAACCCTGCCGCCACTCCCATCACCCCGGCGGCGGTGGCCGGGTCGGTCGCCGTGCTTGGTCATCTGCGGGCCTTTACCTTCGCCGCTGCACCCGGAAGGCGGAACAGGACACGGCCATAATCCAGCTGCAATGCAATCACGATCGGCGACGTGCTCTCACGGACTGGTGGGACGAGGCCAGGCTCAGGCGGCCATGCCGGAGACCAGAAAGGACGCTGATCTGCGGATACGGCTCCAGCGCACCTACCCGAGACCCTTCATTGAGCTAGGGATCAGAATGTCCAAGATGGGCCCCGGAGGGCCGTCGCGTACGCTTTCCGTAGATTGTGCTCGCAGGGGAGGTGCCTGGGAATGGCGGAGCCGGGCGGTGAGATGGCGGCGGGCGCGGGGGGCGCCGGTGATCTGCGGGCGTCGCATGCCGAGCGGGATCAGGTGATCGGGGTGCTCAAGGCGGCGTTTGTGCAGGGACGGCTGACCAAGGACGAGTTCGACGTGCGGGTCGGCCAGGCGCTCATGTCGCGGACGCGGGTGGAGCTGGCCGGCCTCACCGCGGACATGCCGGCTGGTCTGGCCGGGGTCCGGCCGCCGGAGCCTGCGGGGGAGTGGAGTGAGAAGAAGGCGGCCACGGCGGTTATCGGGGCGATGGCGGCGTGGTGGAGCGTCGCGGTGGCGGCGTCGTTGTGGGTGTCGGACAGCGGGCCTGCTCAGCGGTCGCCGGGGGTGGCTGTCGTGCTTATCTTGCTGCCGGTGTCGCTCGTCTGGATCTGGCTGATCGCCGTGGTGCTTGAGAAGCGTGCCAGCAGGCGGTCCGCGCGGGGCCGGTCACCGGGAGGCTGCGGTCAGGCCGCCCAGATACCCGGCCAGTGACGTGCCATTAGCCACGGCGCAAGCGAGGGGTCGCTGGTTTGAACCCAGTTGCGCCCACCAGTGCGAACATGCTGTGTGCACCGTCCGGCCGGGCCGTCTGAGCGACCATGTCGACCCGGTGAGGTGTATAGGGATCGTCAATGGCCTGATAGCGGATGGCTCCTAGCAGATACGGGCAGCTGATGCTGGAGTGCTGTAGGACCGAGGAATTCGCAGGTTGTTCGCCCTCGGCTACCGGAGGTACACACTTATGCCTGACACAGCACCGGAAACACTGGCCGCTCTGGGTATCTGCCTGGAGGAGTACGAGTATCCCTATCCGGTCCGGTTCCTTCAGCTTACTAATGACCTGCAGCCGGTCGCGATGGCATACATGGACATTCCGCCGGGCACGGAGCCGAACGGCAAAACGCTCGTCCTCTTCCACGGGAAGGCGTTCGGCTGTTACTACTTCCGCAACGTCATCGAGGCGCTGACCGGGGCCGGGTACCGGGTGGTCGCGCCCGACCAGATCGGCTGGGGCAAGTCACCCAAGCCCGACATCCACTACAGCTTCCAGCTGCTCGCGGCGAACACCGCGGCGCTGCTGGACCACCTCGGCGTCACGGACGTCGCCGTGCTGGGCCATTCCACCGGCGGCATGACCGCGGTCCGCTTCGCCCTGACCTACCCCGACCGGACCACCCACCTGGTCCTGGAAGATCCGCTCGGCCTGGTCGACTACCGCACCGGCATCCCGCCGCAGTCCGAGGAAACGCTGTACGACCACGAAATCCACTGGACCGACCCGGCGGTCATCCGCGGGTACGTCAAGGGGTACTTCGTGCACCCCGACCCGAAGATATGGGAGCCGCTGGCCGACGTCCTGGTCCGGGTGACCTTCAGCCCGGACTACCCGCGGTGGGCCCGCGCGGCGGCGCTCGCCTTCCAGATGATCTACCAGCAGCCGGTCCGCTACGAATATCACCAGATTGCACCCCCGGTGCTGTTGATCACGGGAGCCGACGACCACACCGTCCCGCTCGGCCAGTACGTCGGCCCGGCCGAAGCCGCCCGGCTCGGCGACTTCACCGCCCTGTCCGCCGCGGCCGCGCAGGACACCCCCCGCGCCAAGCGCGTGGTGATACCCGACTGCGGCCACATCCCGCACCTGGAGTACCCTCGCGAGTTCCTCGCCGAACTGCTGCCGTTCCTCGCCGGCTGACCCAATGCCCCGGGGTTCCCCTGAACCCGCCCAAGCGGATGAAGATCGGCGAGTTCTTGGCGTGCCCTCGAAGAGGCTCGCGTCGACGGCAACGTCACCTTGACCGGTACCGTGAGCTTCGGCTCAGAGCGTGCCGCCGCTGAGCGGGCGGTCGCCGGGCTGACGGGTGTCCGCAACGTGCGGGACGATATCGAGATCAGCTACGGCCCCGGCCCGGTCGACGTCGACTTGCACGTCCAGGTAGCGCTGGCCCGCGCCGCGCTCGTCCCCGACGCCAGCGATGTGCAGGCGGCCGCCAAGGGCAGCACCATCACGCTGACCGGCCACGTCGGCACCTGGGCCGAGCACGACGCGGTGGTCGACGCCGCGTGGATGGCACGCGGTGTCGTTGACGTCCGTGATGACCTGTCCATCACCGGCTGACCTACCCAATCGCGCTCGTAACCGCACCACCGCCGACCGCCGCGTCACGGGCGCCTCCCGCCGCGGCTGGGGTGAACTGGAGAAAACGAGGAGGTGCATGTGATGAGAGAAAAAGATTCTGGGCCACGAACCCGGATCGCCGACGGGAGAGCGAATCGGCGGACGGAGCCCTCACCAGGACGCTTACCGCTATGGACCGCTGTGACCGCTGCGGCGCCCGGGCTTACGTCCGGGTCCTGCTGCCCAGTGGCCTGGAATTGCTGTTCTGCGCGCACCACACTAGGGAGCACGCTTCCGCCCTGACGATGATCGCCGTAGAAATCCGCGACGAGACCGACCGGCTCTCTCGCGTAGCTTGACGGGTATCCGTCTGCGTACGCTCCTGGGCCGAGGTCGCCTAGACCGCGCTGGACTTCATCAAGCGGTTCAGCCGAGCAGAACGGAGACAGATACCGGTGGCCAGCACGCACATTGTCGAGTCGACGCCGGCGACGGTCCGTTCGGGCTATCTGGATCCAGCGGCCAAGCCGGTCGCGGAGATCGAGCCTGGGGACACGGTCCGCTACCCGAACACCTGGACGCACTGGGGCAACGAAGCGAAGTTCGGGATGAGCTTCGCCGACCGGGAGCCGCTGCGGCACCGGTACCCGCACGGCCCGTACTCGATGCTCGGCCCGGTGGAGGTGACCGGCGCGCAGCCCGGCGACGTGATCGAGGTCAGCATCACCGCGCTGCGTACGATCGGGTGGGGCTGGAATTCCTTCCCACTCGGTGTCGGGGCGCTGCCGCATGACTTCGCCGAACCCTATGTGCACTACTTCACCTTCGACGACGCCCGCACCACCGCGGAGTACACCCACGGCATCAAACTCCCGATGGCGCCGTTCCTGGGCGTGGTGGCGGCCGAGCCGGCCGGCGATGAGCAGGTCAGCGCGATCGTGTCCGGGTCCTACGGGGGTAACTTGGTGCTGCGCGACCTCGGCGTGGGCAGTCACCTGTTCCTGCCGGTGGCCAAGCCCGGCGGCCGGATCTGGACCGGTGACGTGCACGCGCTGCAAGGTGACGGAGTGGTCGACCAGACCGCCATCGAGACCGCGGCGGAGAACCTGGAGATCCGCTACGACCTGCACAAGCAGGTCGCCCTGCGCGGCCCGCTGGGCGAGACCGACACCGCCTGGATCGTGGTGGCGTTTGCGGCCAGCCTGGACGACGCGCTGGTGGCCTGCCTGCGCGAGGTCATCTCGTGGCTGCCCGCGGCGGCGGGCATCACCGGGCCTGAAGCCTACGCGCTGGCCAGCATGGCGGTCAGCTTCCGGGTCACCCAGTACGCCCACCAGACCGGTTCGGCTTACACCTCGATCCCGCCCAAGGCGGTGCACGCGGTCATCCCTAAGAGCGTCTTGCCTGACGACCTGCGCGCCCGGATCGCGGCGTGGCTGCGGCCATGACCCTGTCCGCCGCGGATCGGCTGGACATCCTGGAGGTCGTCGCCCGCGCGGACGAGGCAGCCAGCCGGCGTGATCCCAACGCCTACGTCGAGCTGTTCACCGAGGATGCGGTGCTGGACGGCACCCAGGGCCAGCACGCCGGCCGGGCGGCGCTGCGGGCCGCGGTCGGGCCGGTCTGGGCCGCCGAAGGCCCGGCCACCCTGCACCTGACCCTCAACCCGGTCATCGAGCCCGGGCCATCCGCCGACCAGGCCACCGTGCGATCCGTGCTGCTGATCATCGACCCGGCCACGCCGCCCGCCCTCCGCGCCGCCGCGGCGATCACCCAGGAAATCCGCCGGGCCGGCGGCACCTGGCGGATCACCCGCCGCACCGTCGCACCCGCGAGCTCGCACTAGCTCGTATCAGGACGAAGCGAATGGGGCGGAAGGTCTACCTGATCGGCATAGTGTGGTTCGCGCTGCGGGCTGGCCGCCTTCCTGGCCCGGGAGCATTGGGCAGCGGCGCCGATGCTGCCGCTGTCGCTCTTCGCCGAGCGGCAATTTGCCGCGACCAACGCCGTAACTTTCGTCGTGTATGCCGCGCTGACTGGCGCCACCTTCCTGCTGCCGTTGGTCCTGCAGATCGTATCTGGTTACTCGCCGCTGGCCTCTGGGCTCGCGCTGCTGCCGCTGACTGCGATCATGCTGGCGCTGTCGGCCCGCTCCGGGCAGCTCGCGGCCAGGATCGGGCCGCGCCTGCAGTTGAGCGTTGGTCCGATGGTGGCCGGCGCGGCGGGCGTAGCCATGCTCACGCTGGCCACGTTCGGGTCCAGCCCGCGGCCGGGCTGCTGGCCCTGTTCACGATCACCAACCCCGCGCACGTGCGCCACACCGCTGGGGCACCTGCAGCTTTTGAAGGCCATCGCGCCTTGGGTCGGCAAGCGGCCGCACATCACCGGCTTCCGGTGACGACCGTTCACCTGCCTGGTGGCCAGCCTGGAGCTGTCATCGAGGTTCGCGTGACCGTCAGCGGTCGTGCCTGGGAATTCGAGGGAGATGCAATGAGTGCGAAAGTTGCGATCGTGGCCGGTGGCGGCGGTGCGATCGGCCGCGCTACGGCGGCGGCTCTCGCCGCGACCGGTCTTACCGTGGTGGCGGTCGACCGGAGCGAGGCGGGCCTGCGTGACCTGCCAGACGACGTGCGACCTGAGGTAGCCGATACGACGGATCCGGCCGCGACGGCCGACATCGTCGACCGGATCGCTGCCGAGGTGGGACCGCCTGACGTGCTGGTGAACACCATCGGCGCGTTCGGCCAGGGAGATGTGCTCAGCACTACGCCCGAGCAGCTGCGGCTCATGCTCGACGTCAACCTGGCACCAGCGCTGTGGCTGAGCCAGGCGGCGGCGCGGCACATGCAACGGCAGGGTTCCGGCGCGATCGTGCACATAACGGCCCGGCCTGGGATCGAGCCATCCGGCGGCCTGGCCGCCTATAGCGTCAGCAAGGCAGCGCTGGCTCACCTGACCCGGATACTCGACGTCGAGCTGCGCCCGCATGGCATCCGGGTGAACGCGGTCGCGCCACAGCTCGTCGATACCCCCGCTAACCGCGCCTGGGTGCCGGCCGACATGCTGGCGCACGCGGTCAGCCCAGAGGCTATCGCGGCCGTGATCGCCTTCCTCGTCAGTGACGCCGCGGAGCCCGTGAGCGGAGCAATCCTCCCCGCCTACGGCACCTGGCCGACCACCTGATTCACCGGCCAGCTCGGTCCGGTTGGCCACGCCGAGCTCGGCATAAACGTGCGACAGCGGCTAATGGGCGGGCACACCCTGCCGGGCTGGGACGGAAACCTCCCAGCCCGGCAGGGTCGGCGTGCGTGCCTTATGCGCCCGTTCTTTCTGGGCTTATTGCTAAGCCGGCGTGACCAGCTGGGCTGGCGGGGATCAGGACAGCCCGGTGACCTTCACAATCTCGCCGGGCTGAGTGGAGCTGAGGGTGGTGCTATCCCCGTAGTTGGACACAAACACCGTGCCGTCAGCGCTTACCGCAAGGCCCGTGGGCTGGTAAAGACCAGGAACCGGCAGGGTCGTCACCGTGCGGCCATTGTTGCTGATGCGTACCAGGGCCCCGGGCACAGTCGGCGGAGACAGCAGGCCGCCCGTGTTGAACTCGGTGGCCAGGAGCCTGCCCTGGCCGTCGAAGGCGATGGACGTGACGGAGGTCAGGCCACGGGCCCAGATCACCGGCTGGTGCCCGGGCACGACCCGGTAGATGTAGGAAGTCCCCGGATCGGACGGGACACCGCGCAGCAGGCCGACGTAGAGCGCGCCATCCGGCCCGACCGCCACCGAGCTGGGCACGGCCTGTGCCTGGACCGTGATAGGAGCCGGGTTCCCCAGGACCCCGGCCGGCAGTTGCTCGGCCACGGCGGGGAAGCGCGCCAGCATCCGGACATGTCCGGATGCGGAGACATACAGCAGGTCGTTGGCGCCCGCGTCGGCCACGACCCAGCCGCCCCGGTAAGCCGCCACATCGTAGGGGTCGGAGTCGTATGGCGTCTCGCCGGGTATCGTGCCGAGACTGGACGCCGACTGCGGATGAGCGGCCGCGAAAGCGGCGATATCGACAACCCTGGTCTTCCCGCCCGACAGTAGCCGGAGAGTGCCGAAAGCCGAGGCGAACGGCTTGGGCAGCAGGTTGTTGCTGCCGTCCTTATTCACCAGGAAATCATCGATCGTCACAGCTTCCTGGCCGTGCCCGTAGGCGATCGCGGATGGGCCGGTGACCTCTTGGATGTTTTCCTCGATCACCGAGGGAAGCTTGCTCAGTACCGGGCCGATCCGGCCGCCCGAGGAGAGAGTGAAGATAGCTCCCGTCCGGCCTGTGCAGTATTGCGTTGTGCCGGCTGTCTCGGTGGACGGGCCGGTTGCGCAGTTGGAAGTTCCGGCCGGGCCGCCTGTGCCGGCCTCCGTCACGACCAGGCCCGCCCCCGTTATCACCAGATGCCTGGGCGCGTTGAGCCCGCCCTGGACGACCGTTTCCTGGATACCCGCTGGTGTTGTCGCCCCGGCCACCGCCGGGAGGGCTGCGGTGCCCGCCAGCGATGCCGCTAGAACTACCATCGCTGCCGCCGCTGTTCGCCGCATCGTGGTTCCTTTCGCCCGTGATTCATTTACCGTCACCTGCCTCGGTCTTGACCGTGGCCGGCCATGTCGCGCACGGTGGTGCTGGTCACTGAGTGCGGCGGCTCCTTCCCCGCATACGGTTTCGGATGAGCCGACGCTAGAGACCGTTCCGGTGAGCGGCCGTCACCTGGTTCCGATGATCTGCGGCTCGGCATGTACCGGTTGAGTCGCGGGGGTCAGGGCCCGGCGCCTTCGATTCAGCGCGGGCGCCGGGCACCGTTGGCCAGCCACACGTGACGGCGCGCGCCTCGGAAGAGGTGGCATACCCGAGAGCGCCAGGCGGAAGTCCTTAAATCACTGGAACTAGGTGACGGCCGCTCACCGTCATGGTCCCTAACGTGTGGCGCACCTTATCCCTGCTAAGCGAAGGCGCCCGCCAATGACCAGTGCCCCGATCCGTGACCCGCTCGCCGACCACTTCATCACCCCGCAGAACGCGGCGTTCCTGTTCATCGACTACCAGCCCTCGCAGCTGGCCACGATCCGCTCGATAGATCCCACGCTGCTGCTCAAGAACGCCGTCTCGACGGTCAAGACCATAAAGGCCTTCGGGGTCCCGGTGGTGCACTCGACTGTCAACGTCGCCTCCGGCCAGGGACCGACGCTCCCCGAGTTGGCCGGGCTGCTGGCCGACGACAAGCCGCTGGACCGCACCACAGTTAACTCCTGGGAGGACATCGAATTCCTCGAGGCTGTCCGCGCGACCGGGCGCAGGAAGCTCATCATCTGTGCCCTGTGGACCGAAGTCTGCATGGCCTTCACTGCACTGGACGCGCTGCACGACGGGTACGACGTATACCCCGTAGTCGACGCGATTGCGGGCACCTCACCCGAGGCCCACCGGGCCGGCCTCGAGCGGGTGGTCCAGGCCGGCGGACAGCCGATCAGCTGGGTCTCGCTCGCCTGTGAACTGCAACGCGACTGGGCCCGCCAGGAGACGGTCCCGGCGATCGTCGAGATCGTCCTCAATGAACGCTTGCTGAAGGAATAGCAGCAAGATGCCTGCACCAGCCGGACGGAGAAAAGGAGAACGCGAATGAGCCTGGACAACGAGCAGATCATCCGGAAGGCCTACCAGATCGCTGAGGACAAAGACCTCAAGGGGTGGGTAGAGGCTTTCACTGACGATGGCACGTTCACCGACTACTCCATCGGAGTTGTCTTCCGCGGCCCTGACGGGCTCCCCGAGCAGGTGGAGAACTACGCGCGAGCCTTCCCTGACATGCACCGCGAGCTTTACCACCTCTACGTCAGTGGCAACATCGTGGTGGTCCAGCTCGCTCTCCAGGGAACCCACCTCGGCCCATTGCATCTGCCCGCTGGGACGCTACGGCCGACTGGCAAGCGGATGGACGCACCGTGCTGCGACGTCTTCGAATTGGTCGACGGCAAGATCAAGCGCTTCGACTGCTACCCCGAAGGCTCGATCGTCCTCACCCAGCTCGGTGTCATCGATAACTTCAGCGCTGCGCTCGAGCACTGATCCGAGCATCAAATGCGAGCGCGGTAATGGCGAATCACCGGGATCTGGTGACGACCTTTGACCATCCTTGCGGCAAATCTCGGAACGAACCGGCTCCACGGTTACACCGACGAAGGAGGACGCAAATGGCATCACCCAGCGCAGGCGGCGAGCTTAGCTTCGAGCGGGATATCAAGCCCCTATTCCGGACGAAGGACCGCGACTCGATGATGGCTGCCTTTGACCTGTTCGATTACACCGACGTCGTTGAGCACGCCGACGCCATCGTCGGCGCGCTGAGCAGTGGGCAGATGCCGTGCGACGGGGCCTGGCCTGCCGGTCAGGTGGGGAAACTCCAGCAGTGGATTGATATGGGCATGCCCGCTTGAGTTCGCCGTCCTGCCGCGGCCGATCGCTGGCCGGGCTCAGCCGCCGAGGCGAATCACCGGGTTCCGATGATGAGCTCTCACCTTACTGATGAAGAGTCTGGCCTGGTCATGACCCGTGCTGGCGGCGGGTGCGTCCCGTCGTCCGCTCCGCAGAACTGGCATGGGGGCAGGCGCCTCGTGTGGCCAGCACGGCCAGCAGCCTTGCTGGGGCGGTCACGCTCGAAGGACGCCATATCCAGGCCGAGCTGGGCAGCGTATCCGAGCAGGTCACCGTCATCGGGTGCCTTCTGCCGGTGACGACCTGTCGGTACCGGCGGCCGCGGAGCAGCTCAGCCCGGGCGAGCTCAGGGTACTGAGATATCTTCCGACGAACCTGTCCAGACCTCAGATCGCCGCCGAACTATCGGTATCCGTGAGCACGGTCAGCACGCACATCCGCAGCATCTACGCCAAGCTCGGCGCCGACGACCGCTCCGCGGCGATCCGGCGTGCCCGCGAACTGCGACTGCTCGCAGCCGCCCGCAGCTCGTGATTCGCCATGGGCGAGCAACGTTGACATCACGTACGCTGGCCTGATAGCGAGAGGACTGTGGCGTCAGCGGCAGAGTCTCAAGCGCGGGCACAAGGCAGGGTCATGGACATTTCTCCGGCGACTCTCCAGCTGATCGAACGGGGTGATCTCCTGGCTGCGCTGGATCGCGCGGCGGAGAAGAAGGTGGCCATCATCTCGGCCCCGGCTGGCAGCGGGAAGACATCGCTGCTGCGGGCGTGGGCGGGCCGTACGGGTCAGCGGCAGCGGCGCGCGGTCATGCAGGTGCAGCGCGACCAGCAGGACGCTCAGCAGTTCTGGCTGGCCCTGCTGGGTGCGGTCCGCCATGCGACCACCGGCACGGACAGCGCGGAATCGCCCGCGGCGACTCCGGAATTCAATGGCCGCGCGATGATCGATAGGGCGCGGTCAGAATTGGCCGGTTTTCCCGGCGGCATCACGTTGGTTATTGACGATCTGCATGAGCTGAATTCGCCGGACGCGCTGGCCCAGCTCGGCCGGTTGCTAACCGACCTTCCCCCGAACGCGCATGCGGTACTGGCGACGCGCCATGATCTGCAGCTGCGCTTGCATCAGCTGCGCCTGGCTGGCGAGCTAGCCGAGATCCGCGCGGCGGATCTGCGTTTCACCGGCCCGGAGACTCGTGAACTCCTCGCTGCCTCCGGCGTCACCTTGTCCGAGGCGAGCGCGGCGCTCCTGCACCAGCGGACCGAAGGCTGGGCCGCAGGCCTGCGTCTAGCGGTGCTGTCTTTGGCCGGTCACCGCGACCCCGAGCGGTTCGTGGCGGAATTCTCCGGCAGCAACCGCTCAGTCGCCGAGTATCTGGTCGCCGAGATGCTCGAACACCAGCCGGACGACGTCCAGGACCTGCTCTTGCGTACCTCGCTGCTCGACCGGATCAACGGGGAGCTGGCCGACCTGCTGACCGGTCGCGCGGGCTCGGAACGGATCTTGCTGGACCTGGAGGACGCCAACGCATTCGTGGTGTCGCTTGACGGGACGCGAACCTGGTTCCGCTATCACCGCTTGTTCGCGGATCTGCTGCGGCTGGAGGCGCGCCGGACGCTGCCCGAGCAGGTGCCGGCGCTGCACCTGAGGGCGGCAGAGTGGTTCGCTCAGCACGGGATGGTCATCGAGGCTATCCGGCACACACAAGCGGCGGGCGACTGGCCCGGCGCAGCCCGGCTGCTGGCTGACCATTCCTTCAGCCTCACTCTCGACGGCCAGGGGCAGACCATCCGGGCCCTGGTGCGGGCCTTCCCGCCTGGCGCAGAGCACCCCGAGCTGGCCGTGGTGAAGGCCATGGGCGAGCATATTCTCGGGCGCCTGGACCAGGCGGCCGCCCATCTGCAGGTCGCCGAGAGTTACGCCGAGACGGCGCCGCCGGATCGACAGCGTCGGCTCCGGGCGGCCATCGCGGCGCTGAAGCTGTCGCTGGCACGGCGGCGCGGTGACCTGGCTGGCGTCCTGGAACACGCCAGGTTCCTCGCCGCACCGCGTACCGGGGAGAACGCCGAGGACATCACCCTGGGGAACGACCTGCGGGCGGTCGGCCTGCTGAATTTGGGCATCGCTGAGGCATGGTTCCTCGGGCTCGCGGATGCCGAATGCCACCTGCGCGAAGGCGCCGCGTTGGCCCGGGAGATCGGCCGGCCCTACATCGAGGTCAGCTGTCTGGCGCAGCTCGGGTTCGCATCGAAGATCCACCCGTTCGCCATCACTCAGGCTCGCTGCCGTGAGGCGATCGCACGCGCCGGGCACTACGGATGGGATTCGGAGTGGGTGATCGCGCCCGCACTGCTGACTCTGGCCGGGACGATGATCTGGACGGGTGAGTTCGACGAGGCGGAGCAGTATCTGCAGCGCGCGGTGAAAGCCCGGCAATCCGACATCGGAGCGGACATCGGGTTGCTGCTGCATCATTCGACCGGAATGCTGCAGGCCTGCCGTGGTCATCTCCGCGAGGCGCTTGACGCATTCAGCGCAGCCCACCACCTGCAAGCGCAGCTAGAGGGTCCGCATGCGCTCATGGGCCAGGTGACCGGCTGGATGCTGTCCACCCTGGCCCGTCTCGGGAGACCCGATGAAGCCCGTGCCGCGCTTGCCGTCCTTGATGATGAGCAGGCCAGTTCCGCCGAGATCCGCAACGCCTCGGCCGTAATCCACCTGGCCGAAGGCGACCCAGCCGCGGCCCTCGGAGCGGTACATGAGGTCCTGGACGGTACCGCGCCGGCCATCGGCTACGTCACCGTCGTGGAGGCTCAGCTGCTGGCCGCGCTGGCCCACCGCGCGCTCGATGACGAGAATGCTGCGAACCAGGCTGCCGAACGCGCGCTGGCCCTGGCCGAGGCTGACCGCCTCGTGCTGCCGTTTGTGATGACAGGCTCCCGGGAACTCCTGGAGCGGCTGCCCCGGCACCAAAGCGCGCATGCCGCCCTCCTGGCCGACATCCTCGACGTCCTGCGCGGCGTATCCCCGGCCGTTAAGGACCACTCGTCCCTGCCGCCAGCCCCAGAGCTCAGCCCGAGCGAATTGCGGGTGCTGCGGTATCTCCCGACCAACCTGTCCAGGCTCGAGATCGCGGGCGAACTGTCCGTTTCGGTGAACACCGTCAGTTCGCATGTCCGCAGTATCTACGCCAAGCTCCAAGCCAGTGACCGCTCCTCGGCGGTCCAGCGGGCGCGGGAACTGCGGCTGCTGGTTGGCCGCCTGAGGTAGCCGGTAAATCACCAGGATCGAGTGGTGTCTGACCGCCATGTTGGTGGTATTGCTGCGCATGGCAGGCCTGCGGCGTTCCTGGATGCGCGGCCGGCGCCCGTCCGTGCCGGCTGTCATTTCCTCGCGGCATGGCCATGGTTATCCGTCTCAGCCGGGAGGTTCCAGCCGCGGGCACCTCACCCGATCCCGATGATGCGGGTTCACCTACCAGCTCATGACCATGCCCTCATGGACTCAGCACCCGCCCGGTATACGATCCGGCTCAGTGGCCACCTTGGTGCCACGGTGCTGTCCGCGTTCCCGGCGCTGGAATCGCAGCTGAGCGGGGCTGAACCGTGCTCACCGGGCTCCTGGACCGGTCGGCGCTATACGGCCTTCTGGCCGAGATCGAAGCGCTCGGTGACGAGCAGCAGCAATCCTACGCCGGGCGGACACGGCCCTCGCCGTTGCTGCTTTCGACAATCCACAATTGAAAGGTGCGGGCAGGACCGGTCGCAAGGTTTGCTTTGATCAGTACAGCACCTCGATAGGCGCGACAGTCACAAGGTCCTTCACGGCATCGGCCAGCCGGCGATCGAGCGTGATCAAAGCGTCGGCCTGGAGCTGGGTCAAAGCGACGTACTCGGCGTCAAACGTCTCAGACCACCCGAGCTGATCGGCGACCTGCCATGCGACGTTCTGAAGCTCGTGGTCTTCGAACAGCCGGATCCGCATCCCGCGCGCGTAGAAAAGGCGTCGCTCGGCATCATTCTTGGTCATCCCGCCGCGGCGCACCGTCTGGTAGAGGAGCGACAGCATCTGCGAGCGAAGCAGCGCCGGAGCCAGCATGTGATGCCCGTCGGGAACCACGGCCTCGTCGCCAGCTAGTTGAATGGCGACGTCCGGACCGATCACGTACCTCGTCATGGCAGAGCAGTTCCTCTCCGGTTGCTGAGCGACATAAAGCGCCTGCCTCAGCCTACGGCCATGCCGAGCCCGCTCATCGGCATGGTGCCGCACATCAAGTGGCACCAGACACTGGGCCGGTCTCCTTACCGGTCTCCTACTGGCCCGCTGACGCGGCCCGGCTGCCCTGGGTCGCCTCGCCTACCCGGAGGCATAGCCGAGCGCGGCAGCAGATGTCGGATCGGGTGCGCTCCCGTTCGTAGTAAAGGCAGAGGGCGCCCGCCGGGCGCCCCGGCTAAGGCCAAGGGAGTTTACGATGCCGCATCCGATCGTGCACGCAGAGATCCGGTCGAAGGACCCCGACGCGACTCGCAAGTTCTTTGCGGACTTGCTCGGCTGGACCTACCCGGACCCAGGCGCGATCCCCGGCTACACCTTCGTCGACACCGGTGTTCCCGGTGCGCTGTACACGGCGATCAGCCCGCTGCAGGGCGGTTCGGATCTCGTCACCTTCTTCGTTGCCGTGGACGATATCGACAACGCCGTGAAACGGGCTAGCGACCTCGGTGGCCAAGTGATCCAGGAGCCCCAGCGCGTGCCTGGCGTCGCCTTTGCTCTGGTCGCGGACCCGCAAGGCCACATCGTGGGACTGACCCAGCAGGGCTGAGGGCCTATCGGCGTTTTGCGAGACGCTCGGGGAGGGCGCGGGCCACTAGCTCACGCCGGGGAGATCGTCGGCGCTGCCCTGTGATGAACCGCTGATGCGACCAGCGCGGATCCGGGCTATTGTCGCGGCCGCGTGGGCAAGATCGCGCAGCAGCCCGGGCCGAGGGCGCTGACTTCGATGCCGGACCGGCCGACCCCCGGAAGCTACTGAGGACGATCGGTTGCGTCGACGATGCTCCAGAGCATGGCGTGGAAGGTGGCACGCTGGTCCGGTGGTATCGCCGAGAGCCGGTCGTTGATGGCGGCGTCGCGGGCGATGGCGACCTTTTTGGCGACCTTGACGCCGGCCGGTGTCGCCTGGGGGATCCGGACGCGTCGATCGCGTTCGGAGACGGTGCGAACGATCAGGCCATCGCGCTCCAGCCGGTCAAGAAGGGGGACCAGCGTGGATTTGTCGATGCCGAGTTGGGTGGCGATCTCCAATTGGGTGCGCTGGGTGCCGTCACCGCTGACGAGGGCGAGGACGAGCCAGTCACGCAGGTCGGCCAGTCCTGCCTCGCGGGCAACCTTGTTGAATGCCTCGCCCAGCGCGTCGGCCGCGCGGTAGGCGAGCCAGGTCAGGTCGTCCATCCCGGGACTGCTCGACGGGCGGCCTTTGCGTTCAGGCACGCCTTAACGATACTGGACCTACGCAAGACAATCGGATATCAAATCATCTTGTATGAGATTATTTGAAGCAGTACGGTTGTGAGGAGGCCAGGACGCTCCGGCGACCGAGAGGACAAGCCGTGATCAACGAACTCGAAGCCCGCATCCGCCGGCTCGAAGACCGCACGCAGATCAGCGAACAGGTGATCAAGTACGCCATGGGCGTCGACCGCCGGGACTGGACGATGTTCGCCGGATGCTTCACGGACCCGGTCTACGCCGACTTCTCCGCAGGAGGCATGCCCGCGGCCACGGTCTCACGGGACGAGCTGGTCGGGAGGATCTCCTCCGTACTCAACGGCTTCACCGTCACCCAGCACATCAGCCCGAATCACGTCATCGAGTTCGATCCGCACGACCCCGACCACGCGGTGTGCTATTCGTACATGTTCGCCCAGCACCTGCTCCGCGGCCCCGGCAGAGGCGAGTACTACCTGCTGCGCGGCTCCTACACGAACTACATGCTCCGCACGCCCGACGGCTGGAAGATTGAGCGGATCATCCAGCACCGCAGCTGGGAGTACGGCAGCAAGACGGCCGTCATCGAGCCGATCGCGCCTTCACAAACGTCCGCTGTTTCCTGACTCCGCACCCAGCGTCTACGAACTCCACGAACGGCACGGACTGCAGGCACCAAACGACGCCGGGCCGTCCGAGTCCGGGGCGCGCGTCGTGCTTTTCGTAACCGAGGCGGGTCGTCCATCCCGCCCTCCAGGCGCCCTCGACCACCATCTTGGTCGTCTTCCCCAGCGCCGACGATTACGACGTTCATGCCATCTGCACCCCTTCTTCGCGCAATCCGCATGGTCGCATCGACACTAGGAGCGGGCGAAGAGGCCGAACTTCCGGCGCGCCAGCCGCAGATCGATGGGTGCTGGTGTCGGGTGTCGGCCACTGACTACGAGGAGTATTCATGATCGGGGCGCTCGGTCTTGGCCTGTTCTGCGGGATCGTGGCCCGCATCCTGGTTCCCGGCGATACCTTCCGGCAAATGAGCGGGCCGGTGTCGTGGCTCGTTTCGCTCGTGCTCGGCCTGGTCGGAGCCACGGTCGGCTACCTGATTTTCACTCTGGGCTTCGGAATCGGCGACACCAGCATCTTCGACTGGGGCGGCGTATTGAGCGCCCTGATCGGAACGGTCATCGTTTTGCTGATCGCGACGCTGGTGACGTTGGTGATGCGGCGCGCCTAGATTACGTGCGGTTTACGGCTGCATCAGGGCGCGGCTGCCGTCGGTCTCCACCTGACCTCCACACGTTGGTCGGCTGGTCTCCAGGTGATCTTGGTGCCCTGTAGTCATGGGCCGTCTCTGGCGCAGCGCCCAGCGAACGCACTGGCCCGTGCGGGCCGAGGAGGAGTTATGGACATGCAGGCCGCACCGCTGCTGGCTGGCCTTCACCACCTGAAACTGCCGGTGACCGATCTTTCCCGCTCCCGGGAGTGGTATCGGACCCGGCTGGGCTACCGAGTCCAGACCGAGTTCGTCGAGCACGGCCAGCTGATGGGCTACGCCCTGACGCACCCCAACGGGGGACCGCCGCTCGGCCTGCGCCTCGACCCGGAACGAGCCAGGGCGGCCGCGGGCTTCGACTACTTCGCCATCGGCGTGCCAGGCACGGAAGCAATCGAGGCACTCGCTGCCCGGCTGACCACGTTGGGCGAGCAGCACGCCGGGGTGCACCGGGCCAGCGTCGGCTGGATCCTGCCCCACCTGCACGACCCCGACGGCCACGAGATCCGCTTCTACACCCTCCAGCACCACACCGAGCTTGACCCCGATACGGTCACCACGATTAACGATCCGCGGGAAAGCGCCGAACGGCGCGAGCAGGCTGACATGCGGCCGGCCTGAGAAACGAGATGACGTGATGTCGCCGACAGAACCGACATCGGTGCGGACAGCCCGGGACCCAATAACCGCGGACGGCCCGAAAGCGGTGCGCCGCCACAGCCTCCACACGATGGCCGATGGCAATACCCGATACCCGGTGCAGTGGACGGGACAGGAGGCGATGGTGACGCTTCCGCAGCATATTGACGTCGCCAATGCTGACGAGATCCGCGAGCAACTGCTGTGGATCATCAACCGGGGTGCGGCCGTGCTGATCGCCGATCTGACCGGGACCGTCTCGTGCGATTACTCCGGCGCGGACGCCCTGGCCCGTGCCCAGCACCGTGCCATGGCGAACGGCACCGAGTTGAGGCTGGCCGTCACTGCCGGTGCAGTCCGCCGTGTGCTGACCCTGAACGGCTTTGACCGGCTGGTCGCGATCTACCCGGACCTGGACGGCGCGGTGGCCGCCACTTCCGCCACTCAGCGACCTCCCTGCAGCTAGTTCACACCGAGGTGGCCGGTCGGTAGCGATACCTGCACGGGGATGCTAGCGCGCCGGTATTGGGCAGCGTCATGATGGAATCGCTGGAGACCGCGAGATTGTGGTGCTCAGGCCCCGCCGCGGCGGGTGGGACAGCTTCCCAAGCAAGCGAGGAACAGATCTTGACTGAGTATCACGAGGAAGAAATCACCGGAGCAGCCGGAGTCGCCAGGATCATCGCCAGCCTGGAGGAACCGGTCGTGCTGGGGATCCCGGGCGGCCACATGATGAGCGTGTTCGACGCGCTCTCTTCGTATCAGGACACGGTGCGGACGCTGCTGCTGCGCGAGGAAGCCCTGGCTACTGTCATGGCGGAGGCTCTCGGGCGCCTGACATCGCAGCCCGCCGTCGTGATGGGCCAGGGCGCCTGGGTCCTGGGCAACGCCGGGATCGGGATCATGGAAGCTCACCTGGGCAGCTCCCCTATGGTCATTCTCGTCGACGCCACCGAGGGCGGTTCATTCTCCCACCATGGCCCGTACCAGTCCGGATACGGGGACTACGGCGCGTACGACATCGTCAACGGGCTCCGGGCGATTACCAAGCGGGTGTTCGTGGCGCTCGATCCGGTGCAGGCCATACAGATGACCCAGCTTGCCGTGAAGCATGCCGTCGCCGGGCAACCTGGGCCCGTAGCTGTCGTCTTCCACAGCCGTGCGCTTTCGGACTCGATCAGCAGCGCCGACGGGCTGCGGCTCTACCTCGACCGCCCGTACCACAGTCGTTCAGCACTATCACCGCTGCCCAGCGAGGTACGCGAGGCCGCAGCCCTGCTGCACGCCTCGAAACGGCCGGTGCTGATAGCAGGCAACGGCATCCGCCTGGCCCGCGCGGACGCGGCGCTGCGGACCTTCGCCGAGCAGCACGGGATTCCAGTCGCCACGACCGCGGCAGGCAAAGGCGTATTCGCCGAGACCCACCCGCTGGCCCTGGGGGTGATCGGCACTTTCGGCAACCCGACGGCGAACGCCGCGGTAGGCGACGCTGACCTGATCCTGGCGGTGGCCACTAAGCTCGGCGCTACCGATACGGCCAACGAGAACCCGGCGCTTATCGACGCGCACCGGCAGAAGATCATCCAGATCGACACGGAGCCGCTGAACGCGGGGTGGACCTACCCTGTCGACATCCAGATCATCAGCGATGCCGCGGCCGGGCTGGACGCCCTGGCCGCGGAGGTCGGCAGTATGGACGCTGACGGCGCAGCCCGGGTCGCTCGCCTGCGCGGCCAGCTTGGCTGGCACCGAGGATTGGCGATGAGCAGCGAGGGCCAGCTCCGGCCGCGGCGTGTGGCCCAGATCCTGGCCGAGGAAGTTCCGCCGGACAGCGTCGTGGCCTGCGATGCCGGGGAAAACCGGCTCTTCATGCTGCATGACTTCGTCGTGGGTGAGGGTGGGACTCTCCTTCAGCCGAACGCTGGCGGCGGCATGGGATACGCGATACCGGCGGCCATGGCCGCGGCACTGATAGGAAACCGCCCGGCGTACGCGGTGTGCGGGGATGGCGGGTTCGCCATGACACTGCACGGCCTGATGAGCGCGGTCGAGAACCAGTTGCGGATCACGGTTGTCGTATTCAACAACCGAGCACTTGGTTGGGTACTTCACGGCCAGGGCAACAAGCCGTTCGCGTCCACTTTCGCGGACTTCGACCTCGCCGGAATCGCGTCGGCCATCGGCTGCGCAGCCAGCACCGTGACAAACGAGAATGACCTGCGCAACGCTCTCAAAGAGTCTGCAGATAACCCAGGGACGTCAGTTATCGTGGCTCGCACCTCACTGGAGGATTCATTCCTGGACGTGGCGTCATCCCTGTCTGGCCGGCACGCGGAGTCGATCGATGACAGTCAGTGACCTTCATTGACCTTCCTGCCGCTCGTTCACGCGGAGTAGGCCATCGGTCCGGTCATTCGGGCGGTCAGCGGCTGCGGGCGGCAATGATTTCGCGCTGTCTTCGCGTCCAGTAGTCGACAATCTGCTGGCGCGGAATCGGCAGGCTTTCATCGGGGTCGACATCGTCGAAGTACCCGAGGCCGAGCAGGATGTGGTTGATCGCCTGATCGGGATATTCAGGCTGGAAGCGTTCGACAAACAACGCCAGGCCTTCATCAACCATGCGTCCTGTCTGCTGCTCGATGGTCATGAGGTCGAAGTAATCGCGGAGCTCGCCGCGGTCGCCGACCACCTTCAGTTTCATCGCCATAAGGTCACTGATCTGCGCGATATGCAGCCCGTCGACTTGCGCCGGGCTTTCTAGCAGTCGTTGCGGGCGTGCCTCATCCGCGTGCAGGAACTGCACCCTGGTGCCAGAGAACACGCCGTTGAGGGTGCCGGGCGCGCGTTCGGTGATCGCGAACGGCCCGGCCGCGGACAGCTTCTTCGTGAGATCATCCAGATCGACGCTGTTACGGTGGAAGAAGAAATCCAGGTCCCGACTCACCCGGTGTGCCAGGTGGACGGCAATAGCTGTACCTCCGCCAAGATATGCAGTGGACGGGACGATCGGGGCGATGGTCTCCCACGTCAATGCCGTATCTGGCGGCAGAATTCCGCGGATGCGCTCAGACAGCATGCGCATACCTGGCCAGATTATGCGCCAGCGCGCGCTGCGCCGGCTCGAGGCCGCGGGTTGCTGCCGCGTGCTCCCAGGCACTGGCGGGAAGGTTGACCGTACCCCAGGCGAGGCCGTCCGGGTCGAACGTTATGAGCAGCCGCCTGGCGATATACGGTGCCGAGGTCGCGACATCGAGCTGAGCGGGGGCTGTGTTCCAGAACAGGTGCAGCAGGTGCGGGGGAACCCGTTTGGCACGCGATCCGTCAGTGTGATCCGGCAGCTGGACTTTCGCCACGAAGGGGGCGAGCGCGAGCCACTCATCTGATCCGAACCGCACCTGGTAGACCGTCGCTTCGCTGGCGTGTCCTCTGGCGATCATCATCGGTGTCTGCGTGATGAGGCCCCGGGCTACCAGCCGCGCCAACGCGCGGCCTGCGGCGGTGGGACTGACTCCTGCCCGCCGGGCGGCTTCACGCACCGAGGAAACGCCGCGCGGGGACCGCGACAGGGCGGCGAGCACCTGGGCATCTATCCGCGACATGCCAGGTAGCAGCGGAATGACCCCTAGCTCGCGGGCCAGCTCGCCGACCTGCTCCTCGGTCAGATGGAAGACACCCGACGCATCTTGGTCGACCGGCAGGCCCAGACGATCCACCGCACGCCGTACACGTGGAGACGAAGTCCCGAGCCTCCGCGCCGTGCCCGCCAGACTATAGGTGTCCATATCGTTATTCTATGCGTTACAGTCGTCGGACGACGATAGCGGCGGACCCCTTCGCGCACCAGCACAGACGTCCTGTGCGAACAGCCCGGCGAGGCGTGATTCAGTGACGCGCCTCGCTTGCGCGCGCAGCCGGCCGCTGAAGTCCGAGGTGGTCGCGCAGCGTGTGCCCGGTGTACTCGGAGCGGAATCGCCCGCGGCGTTGCAGGAGCGGCACGACATGATCGGCGAAAGCTGCCAGCTCGTAGGGCAGCGTCGATCCCATGATGGTGAATCCGTCGATAGCCCCTGCGTCCTGCCAGGCGATCACATGTGCGGCGAGCTGCTCGGGTGTCCCGATGAAATGCATCTGTCCCGCACCGCCGGTCATCTGCCCGGCGACTTCCCGCAACGAAGCGCCCGGCCGGGCACGAGCGGCCGCATACAACTGCTCCGCGCGGCTTGACGGTGCCGACTGCCCGGCCCAGAGCTCGGCGGGCAGCGGCACGTCCGGGTCGAAAGCATCTGGGTCCAGCCCGGCTGTATACAGCGCGTTCTGCCAGCGGAACTCTGGACTCGCCAGCTCTTCCAACTGCCGTGCCCGAGCCTGAGCTTCGGCCTCGGTGCCGCCCAAGGTCACCATCAGCGCGGGCAGGACGAGCACGTGCGCAGGGTCACGGCCCGCGGCGGTGACCTGGGCGTGGAGACCGGCCCGGAACGCCACGGCTGCCTCTAGCGAAGGCGGCCCGGAGAACACCAGCTCGGCGTACCGCGCGGCCAGCCCGATGCCAGCCGCTGACTGGCCGGCCTGAACGAGCACCGGGCGGCCTTGAGGGGATCGGGGGAAGGGCAGGATTCCTTCGGCGTCGTAGTACTGGCCGTGAAAGCGAGGAGCGTGCAGCTTTCTGCGGTCGGCCCACACGCCGCGTTCGCGGTCACCGATGACCGCGTCGTCCTCCCAGCTGTCCCACGCGCGGGTGGCGATCTCGACGAATTCGTGAGCGCGCGCGTAGCGGTCAGCATGGTCAGGATGGCTGGGTTCGCCGAACGCCGCCGCGGCCAGCGGCGTGACGGTGGTGACGATGTTCCAGCCGGCCCGGCCGCCGCTGAGATGATCCAGCGTCGCAAACCGGCGGGCCAGCTCCCACGGCTTGCTGTAGGTCGTGGAGCCCGTCCCGATCAGCCCGATATCGCTGGTGACCGCGGCTAGAGCCGAGAGCACCGAGATCGGGTCGAATTGCGTCTGAGGCAGGTAAGTGGTGCGGTATTCGGCGATGGCGATGTTGTCGGCCAAGAAGATCGCATCCATCAGGCCGCGCTCGGCGATCCGTGCGATGTCGGCGTAGTAGGGGAGCCCGAGAACGCCGCGGACGTCATCGTCGACCACCCGCCAGGCGGACTCGTGATAGCCGTTCGGCCAGATGAAGGCGCTGAAGTGCAGTGGCCGTGCGTTCATGGGCTTGACTCCTTCGTGGATGCTCGGAAAGCGCTTCGGCGGTGCGGCCGCTCCTGGCTGCGCCTACCCCGGGGTGGTGCGCCGCGACGCGGTGGCGAGGATGTCGCGTACGAGCTTGACCGCGATAGCCGGTTTCGAACGTACCCACGGCCGTGCGGCCATGGCGTACATGCCGTCGTGGATCAGCCAGATACGCTGGGAGACCCTGGCTGGCCGGGCGAATCCCGCCTGGCGGGCAAGCCTGTCGATCCGTCGGCGTGTGTACTGCAGGAAGGCCAGTGCGACCTGGGTGGCCGCGCTGTCGTCACCCGGGAATTCGGCCACGTAGTTTCGCATCGCGCAGCCGCGGAAGTGCGGTTCTGCCACGCAGCCGGCAATGTACTGAGTGAGCGCGATGATCTGATCAGCCGGGTCGTCACCGGCGCTGGCGAGCGCCTCCTGGACCTGCTGCTCACGGTACTGCGCTTCGGCGTCGAGATAAGCGGTCACCAGGTCGGTCTTGCTCGGGAAATTGCTGTACAGCAGATTCTTGCCGCAACCAGCCGCGTCGATGATCTGGCTCATGCCGACGGCGCGAACACCCCGCGCATAGAACAGCTCCGCGGCCACCTCGAGAATGCGTTCCCGCGTGCCCGCAGCGGGAGTGCGAGCCATGACGGCCTCCCGGGTCGGGTGGATTACGGACCGATCGGTCCGCCCAGTATGGACCATGGCCAGCGGCACGCGCAATACCGGACCGAACGGTCCCGGACCGGGCGGTCCCGATACCATGTGGGGCTAGTTCCAGCATCGTCGTGCCACGCTACGGACTTTGCTTACTGGCGAGGGGCCGCTGGTCCGAGCCCACTTGCGCCCACCGGCCAGCCCTCCGCAGCGTTGCCAGTACCACTGCGGTGCGGTCCGGTTCATGGACCACATCGCGCTGGTTGGCGTCGAAGCCCTGGAAGCAGCCGATGTCGAGGAAGGAAGCCGAAGCGTCCGAGGTCGGCGGCAGGCAGGTTGGTGACGTCTCCGACGACGTCGGTGACGCCCTCCGTTGCCTCGGCTGTCCCGGCCTCGACCGGGGCCGGGTACCTTCAGCAGTGACCTGACGAGCGCCCCGTCGACCGAGACCTCGTTCTCGTGAGGCGTTACCCGTAACGTCTCTTCGCCGGAAGGTCCACGTTGGCCGTCTGGCTCTACTCGGCTGGCCCGCGGTGATCCTCCAGTATCGTGCTGAGAGTGCTGCGGCCGACTTGCAGGAGTACCGGATTGTCTTCGGAGTGGGCCAGGAACACGATCGCAAGGTTGAGCGCCCAGCCTCTGGCTCGCCTCCGCAGGGCGTCGTTGACCCGGCCGCCGGCCGCCTGGTAGGCGGACCAGAAGCCGGCCTGAGAGTCGCGCGGGAGCAGCATCCACGCCACCGACAGGTCGCTGGCCGGGTCGCCCGAGGTGATGTCGCCGAAGTCGATCACGCCGCTGACCTGGCCATCCTTCACCAGAACGTTCGACGGGTGCAGATCGCCGTGCAGCCAGACAGGCGGACCGTCGTAGCCGGGGGCCGCGAGCGCCGCGTCCCACGCGCGCAGCACCGCGTCCCGGTCGACTTGATCCTGGCCGCCTTGGCCAGTGAGCAGGGCGAGGTTGGCCGTGAAGCTGCCGGCGCGCTCGGCCAGCGGGACGCCGCGGAACGGGTTGGCCGGCGCATGCGGGAGCGGGGATGTGCAGCGCGCCGAGGAACCGGCCGACGGCGGCCGCGGCCCTGGCCGGGTCGAAGGAGGTGGCCTCCGCTGCGGGCACGCCCGGCAGGTAGGGCACCACGCTCCAGGAGTAGGGGTAACCGTGCGCTGGTACCCCGGTTCGTTCCGGATAAGGGATGGGCAGGGGCAGCCTTGGGGCGAGCTCGGGCAGCCAGCGCTGCTCATTCTTGATGATCTCCGCGCCGAGGGCGCGCCGCGGCAGCCGCGCGACGAGCCCATCGCCGACCCGGTAGAGCTCGTTGTCCCAGCCATTCGCGAGGAACGCCACGGGCAGCCTCGCGAGGTCAGGGTGCTGATCGGCGAGTAGCCGCCGCACCAGATCCGCCGACACCTCAACGTCGGCGGCCGGCATCCGGTTCATAGCCACAACGATCAATCCTGCCATCCGGGGGCTCCGTCGCCATCCCACGCTCGACCCCCCGGCTGGCCTGAGCCTCCGTGCCCCCGTCCTGCATGGTCGCGGCCCGTGGCGACCCAGTCATGCGGGTCCGCGCTGGGCGCTGCTGCTATCTCCGCATCGAGGTCGGGAGGCATCAAGATCAAGCGCTGGTGGCCGTTCGAGATTGCGACCTAGATGAAGCGATCAGCCGAAAGCGCTCTTACTGGGCCTTCCAGGCAGGATCTCGCTTCTCCATGAACGCACGTGGCCCTTCCTTTGCGTCCTCCGTTGCCGCTACCCGCAGGCGGTGACTTTCCGCGAGCACCTCGGCCTCGTAGACGGGCAGGGAGAGGCCCTTTCGTATGGCTAGCCGCGTGCCGCGCACGGCGAGCGGGGCGTTGAGGTTGATGGTGGCCGCGATCTCCCAAGCCCGCTCTATGAGCGACGGCCGGGGGACCAACTCGCTGACCAGGCCTAGGTCATAGGCGCGCTGCGCGGTCATGCGCTCGTGCTTGCCCATCAGCGCCACCCGCATCGCGATATTGAGCGGCAGGACCCTGGCCAGCCTCACCATCTCGCGTCCGGACACTATGCCGATGCTGACATGCGGGTCGAAGAACGTGGCTTCCGTTGCGGCGATCGCGATGTCGGAAGTGGTGATGAGGTCCAGACCGGCACCGGCCGCGAGTCCGTTGACCGCGCAGATCATCGGCTTGGTCATCTGCAGGTAGGGAGGCGTTGCCTCCTGCGGAGCGTCCCATTCGGTGTAGGAGGCCAGCACCGGTTCGTCCCTGGGGGCCAGGCCTGCCGGACGGCTGACGTCAGCGCCGGCGCACAACGCGCGGTCACCTGCCCCTGTGACGATGTAACACCAGATATCCGGGTCGTCCTCTATTCTGCGGTAGGCGTGATTCAGCTCCGTGATCATTTGGGTGTTGATCGCGTTCAGCCGTTCCGGCCGGTTCAGCGTGATGCATGCGGCTTGATCCTGCTGGTCGAAGATGATGGTCTCGTATTTCATCCCTGCTCCGCTCCGTGGATGGGCGTCGGTTTTGCCAGGACGGTGGCGCTGACCTCAGGGAGGAGCGTATGGCCCTTCCCGACTCCCATCAAGAGGCACAACACAGCTGTGCAGGCCGCGGACCGAGCCCGAGCGGCCACTCCTAACCGACCTGTCGTCCCCTGCTGTGTAGCGCCTGCGCGACTTGCCGGGCACGGGCCAACGTCAGGTATCGGCCGGCGGGGGGTAGCGCGCTGGCCCCCAGGCGGGCTGACAGTACCCGGCCAACGGGCTGACGGCGCGTCAAGTAAGCGATCGAACGGCGCCCCAACCAGGCCGTCCGGCGCGGAGACCTGGCGCCGGCACCTGCGCTGGCGAGGCGCGTTACTCCTGCCGAAGCGGCCCGGAGGTGTCCTGCCCGGTCAGCTATTCACCGCTGTCCTGCTGGCGGTTGGTCACACCCTGCTCCTCCGGCCGGAGCAGGCGAGATATCTCCAGATACAGCTGTTCCGGATAGGGCAGGTATCTGGCCTTGCGAAACGCCTGACGTCGGCTAGGAGAGATGACGATGAGAGTTCTGTAACCGAGCAGCCGGCCCAGAATTGTGCGCTGAAGGGTCAGACCCGTCACCTGATCCAAGGGGTGGCCGCGGCCGTGCGGCGGAGCAGTCCGCCGATGAGCATCATCCGCCTGTCGGTTACGACGACATAGGTGACCGGCCAGGCTGCGACCCGGCGCAGGGCGTATAGCGGGACAGGTAGGTACGCTCCCCAGATGATGTCTGAGCGCGGTGAGCGGCTGGCCTGTACTGAGCTTGCCTGTCTCGTCCGCCCTCCCGCAAGCTCGTACGTTAAGTGCAGGTCCAAATGGCGGCAAGAACAGTCCTGGGACAGGCCCGCCGTGCTGAAAGACATCTATCTCACCCTGGCGCCGTAACATTCAGTCATCCGATTCTGACGAGCGCGGGAAATCCGCTCATGCCGTCGTGCGTTTGTGAATCTTTGCCTCGGGCAGGACCTGCGACTCAGCTTTTCGCTGACCGTTGCTGCCGCAGTACTGCCGGGCCGGTCCAGATAACACCCGCACACGAGACCCGGCCTGAGCTGTGAGTCTCGGCAGCTTAAATGGGCTGGCAATTAATCGTCAAAGCAGCAGATGGCCGCGGGCCTGATTCCTGGTTGACGCTCAATACTGCAACGACACTTATGTGAGGCGTAGCCTCCACGCCGGTTCCGGCAGAGCTGGGCTTGAGGCTGGCGTCGCCGCCGGGTACGGCAGCCGCCTCATGAAGCACTGGCCGCGTCATCGCAGAACCGGGGTCGGTGGGGCGAGGTGGCTGGACTCCGGACGACACCAGATGACGCTTCGGCTGGTTGATGCGGCCCACGCGACCGCTGACTGGCAGCCCATACATCGGCCCCATCTGCCGCATCGAGGCGGCAGACGACCGAAGTCGCACACGACAGCGCTGCGTGCATGCGCGAGAACCACCGCAGGGGTACCTGGAGCTCAGCCATCCGTCTCGACGTTCTCAGCGCGGCCGCGGCGCGGTTCACTCCAGTCTTCGAGGCCGCCGTTAGGCTCCAGGCCGAAGATTGGAGTTTGCTCGAGAAGACCTCAGCAGTGACAGCCACTATGGAAAACAATCCGAATATCACACAGTAGGTTCCCGGCCTTGCACCTGCTGGACTCTTGGCCTACGATCTGATTATGTCTCTTGCCGGTAAAACGATGTTCATTTCTGGTGCGAGCCGTGGCATCGGGCTTGCTATCGCAAAACGCGCGGCGCAAGATGGTGCCAATATCGCCCTGCTGGCCAAGACCGCAGAGCCGCATCCGAAACTGCCCGGAACCATCTACACGGCGGCGAAAGAAATCGAGGATGCCGGCGGGCAGGCACTGCCGATCGTCGGCGACGTCCGAGACGCCGACGGTGTCTTCGCTGCGGTCGCGTCGGCGGTGGAGCAGTTCGGCGGGATCGATATGTGTGTCAACAACGCGTCGGCGCTAGCGCCCGGGACGATCCAGGAGGTGCCGATGAAGCGATTCGACCTCGTGAACGGCATCCAGGTTCGCGGGACCTACGCAGTGTCTCAGGCTTGCATTCCGCACATGATCGGGCGAGAGAACCCGCACATCCTCACCATGTCGCCGCCCATCGACATGGCCCCGGCGCAGCTGCGCTCGACTGCTTACATCATGGCGAAGTACGCGATGACGATCTGTGCGCTCGGGATGGCCGAGAGTCTGCGCGATGAGGGTATCGCGTCGAACACCCTCTGGCCGCGGACTCTGGTCGCGACCGCGGCTGTTCAGAACCTGCTCGGCGGCGACGAGGCGATCGCCCGTTCCCGCAAGCCTGAGGTCTATTCCGACGCGGCGTACATCATCTTCAATAAACCATCGAAAGAGTTCACGGGTCACGAATTGCTGTGCGAAGACGTGCTGGTCGATAACGGCGTCACCGATCTTTCGGTCTACAGCGTGGTACCGGGTGCCGACTTTGGGACGGGCTCGTCGCGCAGCCCCAACCCTCCGGGTTACACCGGTCCGTAGCGGTCACCGCCGTCTGTCCGCGGGTATCGGCGGGCTGCCGCCATGGCCACGCTGGGCAGGCCTGCCTGGGTGCTGGGACGGCTGCAGCGTCCTCATTTGCGTTAGAGCGTGGGTGCGGCGGACCGCGGCTGGTGTCACGCCTAGCCGACGGCGAGGTCGGCCAGGCCGTAATGGCCGCGTAGCGTGGTGGACTCGTACTCCTTGCGGAAGATTCCGCGACGCTGCAATTCGGGCACCAGCTGGTCGGCGATATGTTCCAGCCCGGACGGAAAGACGTCGAAGTTGATATTGAAGCCGTCGGCCGCGCGCTGCGTGAACCACTCCTCGATCGAGTCGGCGACCTGCTCCGGCGTGCCGACCAGGGCCCGTTGTGTGTCGGCGCCGCGCTCAAGCAGCTCGCGGACGGTGAGATCCTCCCGCCGGGCCACGTCCAGAATGGACTTGGCGCCTCCGATGGTCCGCGGGCTCCATTCCGGCCCGTCGATGTAGTCCCACGGCGGGGCGGAGTCCAGCTTCAGCAGGTCGGCCGGGACACCCAGGACGTTCGCGAAGGCACGCAGCCGGGTGGGCTCGTCGGCGCCCGTGGCGACCAGCTCAGCCCGGCGTGCCGCAGCCTCTGCCTCGGTGCTGCCGAGGGTGATGTTGAGACCGGGCAGGACCAGGATCTCGTCGGGGTTGCGGCCGTGAGCAGCCGCACGCTCCTTGAGTGTGCGGTAGAACTCCTGACCGGCCGGGATCGTGTTGGCCTGGCAGAACACCGCGTCGGCGTGCTTGGCGGCCAGCTCGATGCCCTGCGGAGAGCCGCCCGCCTGGATGATCGCCGGGCGCCCCTGCACGGAGCGCGGGAACTGGAAACGTGCCGAGACGCTCACGTGCTGGCCGGCGAATTCCAGCCGCGGCGCGAGGCTGTCGTCGACGATCACGCCCGTCGCAGGGTCGGCGACGAGTGCGCCCGGCTCCCACGAGTCCCAGAGCTGCTTGACGACGGTCAGGAATTCCTCAGCTCGTCCGTACCGGGTGTCGCGGTCCGGCAGCCGGCCGCCCCCGTAGAGGGCCGCCGCGTCGTCGCTGCCCGAGGTGACGACGTTGATGCCGGCCCGGCCGCCGGAGGCGAGGTCCAGCGTCGCCGCGAGCCGCGCGACGTCGAACGGCTCGCGGTAGGTCGACGACAGCGTCGCGATCAGGCCGATCCGGGCGGTCGCCCTGGCCACGGCGATGTGGGTCAGGAAAGGGTCAAGCGCATGCCATGGCCTGGTGAAGTCCGCACTCGGCAGCACATCGGCGAGGAATACCGCATCAAGCAGCCCGCGCTCGGCGATCTGCCCGAGTTTCTCCCACGAGGCGAAGTCGAGGAACCAGAGCGGGGGGTCGCTGTGCCGCCAGCTGTTCGGTGGCTTGGCCAGGCCGTTGCCGTTGACGTTGAGGTGCAGTTGTCGGGACATTTGCGCTCCGGCTACCCATCCTGTTGAGAGGTGTCGTCCGAATTATCGAAGGAATCCGGGCGGCTGATACAGGGCGAACGACTACGACTTTCGTTAAGCGCAGGTGCACGGTCGCGGTAGCTGAACCTTGTTGATCGCCCGGGCGGCGGGCGCGAAGCTGGTGTGCGACACCAGCGAAGGAGCACCATGACCCTATCTGCCGAGTTCACGGGCGCTGTCAGCGTCGGCTCTCCGCAGCTGCAGGAGCTGATCGACTACATCGCCGCGGGCGCGATCGAGCGGGACGAGCGCAGCGAACTGCCTTACGCGGCGATCGCGGCGGTCAAGCGCGCCCGGCTCGGGGCGCTGCGGCTGCCCGCCGAAGACGGCGGCGGGGGCGCGACCCTCAGGCAGCTGTACGAGGTGTTCATCGAACTGGCCGCGGCAGATCCCAATGTGCCGCACATCTTGCGGATCCACTTCGGCTTCGTCGAGAGCCTGCTCCGCAGCACCCGCCCGGAGGACAAGCGCTGGCTGGCGCGCGTCGCCGAGGGCGACCTTTTCGGCAGCGCCGCCACCGAGGCCGATGCGCCCGCCGGAAGCAGTGATTACGAGTTCACGACCACCATCACCCGCACCCCCGACGGGCTGCGGCTCAACGGCGTCAAGCACTATACGACCGGCAACCTCTACGTCGACTGGCTGGCCGTGGGGGCCACCGACGCCGATGGCGGGAAAGTACAGCTGATCATCCCGGCCGACCGGCCCGGCGTGCTGCGGCCCAACGACTGGGACGGCTTCGGGCAGCGCTTCACCGGCAGCGGGACGACCAGCTTCGACAACGTCGAGGTCTATCCCGAGGACTACTTCAGGACGGGGGCGGGCCGGGACGACAGCAGGCTGCCTTACCCGTCGACGTTCTTCCACGTCCAGCTGAATGCGATGATCGCCGGGATCCTGCGCCGGGTGACCAGCGACGCGGCCGAGCTGGTGCGTGGTAAGCGGCGCCCCTTCTACCACGCCCCCTCCGACATCCCGGCCGAGGATCCGATCATGCAGTACAGCGTCGGGCTGCTCGCCAGCCAGGCGTTCGCGGCCGAGGCCCTGGTCCTCACCACGGCCGAGGCGCTGGAGCAGGCCTACGCCGCGCACCGGACACCCGAGGAAGCCGAGCTGTCACTGCGGGCGTCACTGCTCAACGCGAAGGCCAAGGTCGTGATCGACGAACTCGCCAACCGGGCGGCGTCGGAGCTCTTCGACGTCGGCGGCGCCTCGCTGGTCCGCCGCGGCGCCCACCTGGACCGGCACTGGCGCAACATCCGCTCCATCGCGGCCCATAACCCCAAGACACTCAAGGCGGTCGCCGTGGGCCGCTACGAGATCAACGGAACGCCGCCGCCGAACCAGGGCTTTTTCTAGGACCGTCGATCGGCATCGGCGACGACCTCCGCCCTTACGAGCACTCTGCCGCAGCGGCGATGCCTTTCGGCCATGCCGCCGCCTAAATTCACACTAAATCTGTAGGTATAATAGACATTAGGCGTGCGAGGAGGTACGCTGGCCGCGTGCTTCCGCCTGACACGAGTGCGAAGATGTCGTGCCGGATCGACCTGATGCTTGCCGATACCGCCGCGTGTCGATCCTGACCGCGCCCCTGGGACCGTCGGCTGCTGGATCCGTCACTGCACCTTCCGGATGAGGATTGATGTCTCCCCTGACCCGCTCGCGTCGTTATGGGCCTGCCGTTTGTGGCCTGGCCAGTCATGCCCCGGGCACCCGCGTCCGGTCTTCGGCAGGTGGTTCGTGATGCTCAATCTTCGGCGCTTGCTTCTCCTGTGTGATTTGGTCGATCTGGGGACGGTCTCGGCCGTGGCCGAGCGGCGTAACATCACCGCCTCGGCGGTGTCGCAACAGCTGCGGGTCCTGGAGGTGGAGACGGGAGCGGCGCTGCTGCAGCAAGACGGGCGCACGCTCGGGCTCACGCGGGTCGGCGAGGTGCTGGTCAGGCACGTTCGCCTGGTCCTGTCCGCCATGGACGAGGCCGAGAGTGCCGTCGCGGCGGCCCGGGACGGTATCGCCGGCCACGTATCGATCGCGTCGTTCAACATGGGTATCCCCATGCTGGTCGCGCCCGCCGTTCAGCGGCTCGGCCGGGAGGCACCGGACCTCGAGCTGGAGATCAGGCAGGCGCCGACCGAGCCGGCCCTGCGCCTTCTTCGCCGGGGTGAGGTCGACATGGCCATCACCACCGTTTACCCGTTCGGGCCGCAGGTCTCGCTGGGCGGAGTGGTACAGGAAAAGCTGCTGGCCGAGCCGCTCGTCCTGCTCACACCGCCCCAGCTGCACCTGCGGGTGCGGAAGTACGGCCTGGCCGCCCTGGCCGACGAGCCGTGGGTCACCGGGGCCCCGGCGTCAGGGCTGGGCCTCGCGTTGCAGCGGGCCGCCGACGCGGCAGGCTTTGCGCCCAAGGTGAAGCACCGGGTGGAAAGTGCCCAGAACATCTGCCAGCTAGCTACGACAGAGGTGGCGTCCGCGGTTGTGCCGAGGATGGCGGTCCCAGAGCAGTTCGAGAGCCTCATCGTGCAGGGCATCGACTTCGGCGTGCGCGAGATCAGCGCCGTCGTGCGTGAGGGCCGCAGGCGGGACCCCAACATCAGGCGGGTCATGCGCGAACTGCACAGCATCGTTGCGGACAGCTGGCCCGAGCAGTTCGGCGTCGCGGTCTGAGCCCCGGGTCCCGCGCCGACCAGGCCGGCACGACCGGGCCAGCACGACCAGGCCGCTCCGGCTCGGACTCACCTGCTGGTGACGGTGGCACGCGGCCGTGGCTGCGGCTGGCGCCGGGCGGCGGCATCGGCGCCGAGCCACGGCGGCAGCCACCCCTCGCCGGCGCGGTTCAGCGTGACGCCCGGCGCCGAAATTCATCGCCCCGAGCGTCAGCTGGCTCACTTTGACGCCCGTGCGGCCCCGGTTGGGTAAGGAATCACTCGTCCAGGTCCTTGACCAGGCACTGCGGCCGGCCGGTCCGTGACCGGCGGCTGCCTCCGGTCAGAAATAGGCTCCCGTCGGCAGGGGGGTCCGGTTGAGCTCGTAGTCACCGATCCACTTGGCCTTGTAGCTGCGCGGATTGTGCGACGCCAGCGTCCGTATATTGCGCCAGTGCCGGTCGAGCTGCTTGCTCTGCCGGGCCGCGGTGGCGCCGCCGACGTCGAAGAGCATCGATGACGTGCGCTGCGCGATCTCATCCACGGCGACCTTCGCCTTGGCTGCGGCCAGCGCTGCGGCCAGCGACAGGTCGAGATCGGGAGCGCCGGCCTGGACGGCGCCCCAGGCGCCCTCCAGCCGGTCAGCCGCGGCCAGGACGGCGGCTTCCGCCACGTAGGCGTTCGCCGAGATGTAGCCGAGCGTCTCTTGCAGGATGATGTCTTGCGCCGGCTGCTCAGCCGGGGCGTGATAGTAGGACCGCGAGCGCCCGTGCACGAGATCCACGGCGTCCAGGACCAGGCGCTTGAGGATCCCGGCGATCACCGACGTGAGCCAGAGCTGGGCGTAGGTGGCGGAGTACGGGGCGCGCTGGCCCGGCGCTGAGCCGCCGCTGAAAAAGTCGGCCTGCTCGACCCTGACGTCCACGAACCGCGTCGTGCCGCTGCCGGTCAGCCGCTGCCCGATCCCGTCCCAGTCGTCGTCGATGAGCACTCCGTCCCGGCCGGCCGGCACGACGACCTGCACCAGCTTCCCGGCGGGATCCTGAGCGCTGACGATGATGTAGTCGGCGTACAGGTTCCCGGTGCTGTAGACCTTCGTGCCGTTCAGCCGGTAACCATCGCCGTCCGGAACGAGGCTGGAATCGAATTCAGTGCTGACGCCGCCGATGTTCGGGGTGTCGGGTTCGGAGGCAGCGGACCCGAAGATCGCCCCGTCCAGGGCCAGGGCCAGCAGCGGGTCATCAACGCCGGCTGCGGCGAGCCGGGCCCGGCTCTCGACGAAGAGAAAGTGATTGCGCAAGCTGTGTGAAACGTCGGGATCGGCGGCCGCCAGCTCGATCACCGTCTCGAACAGCTCGCGAATGGAGCAGCCGCCCCCGCCGAGCCCGGCGGGCACCCGGAGCGCACCCAGCCGCAGCTGTTTCAGCAGCGCATACTCCGCATGCGGAGCCCGCCGGTCGCGGTCCCGGTCCAGCACCTCGGCCCCGATCTGCTCAATGAGCCAGCGCAGCTGCGGAGTCCCGGCCCGCACCGGCCGGCGCACCTCGGCGGGTATGCCGCTGGCGTCGGTCGCTGACGATGTCACCGTAGGTCTCCTGTCCTGGCCAGCGCCGTCCCGCAGGCTGCGCGGCGGCCGGCCTGGCGCCCAGCTGGCTGACGGCTAGGCCGCCAGCCAGCTCCCCCAGGCCAGGCCTCGTGCTGGGCGCCACGGCGCCGGGTGGGCGGGCCAGACGGGTAACAGCACGCTATTTCCCATAAACTCGATTGGTCAAGTAGTTTTGCTAAGAGTACCGTTAAGGCCGCCTGGGCAGCGCGCCGCCTGCCGCCCGGGACGAGCGCGGCACGGCGGCCGGCGGCCGGCGCGGCCCAAATCCTATTTGAGCGATAGGTTTTATAGCTATATAGTCGGATAACTCCGGTGCCTGCCGCCAGCGGGCACCTTCACCGCCGAGGAAGCGAACGTGGCCGACGCCGCCCCACCGCGACAGCTCCACCTCAACACCAACGTGCTCAGCTCCGGCAAGCACGAGGCCGGATGGCGAATCCAGGACGATCCGTTCGGGTTCCTGGACGTGGAGTACTACCGGAACATCGCGCGCATCGCCGAGCGGGGCACGTTCGATGCGCTGTTCCTGGCCGACCATCCGTCGCTGGATTCCGACCCGGCCCTGCAGCCGTGGAACGCGCTGGAGCCGACGGTCCTGCTGACCGGGATCGCGGCCGCGACCGAGCATCTCGGGCTGATCGGGACGGCATCGACCACGTTCAACGATCCGTACAACCTGGCCCGCCGGCTGTCCTCGGCCGATCACGTGACGAAGGGCCGGATCGCCTGGAACATCGTGACCACCCGGTCGGCGGTCACGGCCGCCAACTTCGGCAGCGACGGCATCCCGGACAAGGATGAGCGCTACGCGAGGGCCGAGGAATTCGTCGATGTCGTCGTCCAGCTGTGGGACAGCTGGGAGGATGACGCGCTGATCGGTGACCGCGAGCAGGGCATCTTCGCCGACCGCAGCAAGATCCACACCATCGACCACGTCGGCCGCTGGTTCTCGGTCCGCGGCCCGCTGAACGTGCCGCGGACACCGCAGGGCCGGCCGGTCCTGGTCCAGGCCGGCGCCTCGGCCGGCGGCAAGCGGCTGGCCGCCCGGTTCGCCGATGCGATCTTCACCGCCCAGACCACGCTGCCGGAGGCCCGGGCGTTCTATGACGAGATCAAGGGCGACGCGGCCGCCTCCTTCGGCCGCGACCCCGGCCAGATCGTGATCCTGCCGGGCCTGTTCCCGATCGTGGGCAGTACCGAGCGGGAGGCCCGGGAGCGCAAGGAGCGGCTCGACTCCTTCCTCGATTTCGACGCCGAGCTGCTCAAGCTGGCCAAGCGGCTCGGCGTCGACGCCGGGCAGCTCGAGCTGGACAAGCTCGTCTCCCCCGAGCTGCTGGCCACCGACAGCGGCGGGGCCTCACGCGGCTTCCTGGAGGCCACGGTCAACCTCTCGCAGAGCGAAAAGCTCACCGTGCGGCAGATCCTGGACCACAACCCGGGCGGTCACCGGCTCCTCGTCGGCACACCCGAGCAGATCGCTGATGACATCGAGCTCTGGTTCCGCAGCGGCGCGGCGGATGGCTTCAACCTGAATGCTGACTCATTCCCGACCGGCCTGGAGCCGTTCGTCGATCACGTGGTGCCCCTGCTGCGCGAGCGCGGGATTTTCCGGCATGAGTACACCGGCACAACGCTGCGCGACAACCTCGGGCTGGCCCGCCCGCGCAGCCGGCACGAGGCGTCCGGCGCGGGCCGTGCCGCTTAGCCAGTAACTACAGGAGCAGACGCATATGAGCCCCGGCAGTACCCCCGCACGCGAGCTCCACCTGAATTCGAACGTCCTGAACTCGGGCAAGCACGACCATGGCTGGCGTCTGCAGGACGACCCGCTGTCCTATCTCGACATCCGTTATTACCAGCACTGCGCGCAGGTGGCGGAGCGGGGCACGCTCGACGCGATCTTCCTGGCCGACGGCGTCGCCATCGGCCCGGAAGCCGGGGCGCGGCCGTGGAACTCCCTCGAGCCGACCGTGGTGCTGGCCGCGGTCGCCGCCGTCACCGAGCGGGTCGGCCTGGTGGCCACGGCCTCGACCACCTTCAACGAGCCGTACAACCTGGCCCGCCGCTTCGCGTCGCTGGACCAGATCAGCGGCGGCCGGGTCGCGGTGAACATCGTCACGTCGCTGGACGCCCGGTCGGCGGCGAACTTCTCACTGGACAGCCATCCGGACGCGGCCGAGCGCTACGCGCGGGCGGAGGAGTTCGTCGACGTCCTGATCAAGCTGTGGGACAGCTGGGAAGACGGCGCGCTGGTCGCGGACCAGAAGTCCGGCGTGTTCGCCGACATCAGCCGGGTCCACGCCATCGACCACCGGGGCGAGCATTTCTCGGTGGCCGGGCCGCTGAACGTGCCCAGGGCGCCGCAGGGCCGCCCGGTTATCGTGCAGGCCGGATCGTCGGAGGCGGGCCGGCAGCTCGCCGCCCGCACCGCAGATGCCCTGTTCACAGTGCAGAATACGTTCGAGGAGGCGCAGCAGTTCTACCGCGAGATCAAGGACCGGGCACGGCGCTTCGGGCGCGATCCGGAGCAGGTGCTGATCCTGCCCGGGCTGCTGCCCATCATCGGCAGCACGGAGGCCGAGGCCACGACCCGGCTGGAGGAACTCGACTCGTTCGTCGATTTCGGCCGCGAGATGCAGCGCTTCGAGGCCCGTTTCGGCTTCCCGCCGGGCGTGCTCGAGCTCGACAAGCCGATCGCCGCCGAGGTGCTTGATGACCTGGACGCGCGCGGCTCGACGGGCTTCTTCGACGGCATGCGGAACCTGGCCCGGCGCTCAGGCCTCACCGTCCGGGAGCTGATCAAGGCGAACGGGGCCGGGCACCGCCAGGTCGTCGGCGCGCCGGAGCAGATCGCGGACACCATCGAGCACTGGTTCAACGAGCGGGCCGCCGACGGGTTCAACCTGAGCGCTGACTACTTCCCGTCCGGGCTCGAACTGTTCGTCGATCACGTGGTGCCCCTGCTGCGCCAGCGCGGGATCTTCCGGCATGAGTACACCGGCACGACGCTGCGCGACCACCTGGGCCTGTCCCGGCCGGCCAGCCAGTATCAGGACCGGGCGGCCGGGCGTGCGCTGGCGGCGGGCTCGCTGGTCTGAACCGGGGCGGCCGGAGCCGGAGCCACCAAAGTCTCGGTTCCGGGACCGCTGCAGCCTGCGAGGTCAGTAGTTCACCGTGCCCAGCACCCCGCCGCCGACGTGGACTGCGTCGCCGTCGATGCTCACGCTGCGCGGGGAAGCCAGGAACGCGACGACGTCGGCCACCTCGGCGGCGGTCACGAACCGGCCGATCGCGTTGCCGGGGTCGCGGCCGTCGAAACGCTCCTCGTTCACGTCGGTCAGCGTCCCGGCCGGGTGCACGACCGTGACGTTGACCCCGTGCGGCCCCAGTTCGTCGGCCAGGTTCTTGGTCAGCGCCACCACGCTCACGTTGCGGATGGTCCGCACGATCGACAGCGTCTGCTTGTAGCCGCTGCCGCTGACGTTGATGATCCGGCCCCAGCCCTGTTCGGCGAGCAGTGGCGCCACAGCCCGGGCGACCCGGATGTAGCCGAGCACCTTGACGTCCAGGTCGCCCCAGAAAACATCGTCGGTGGTGCCCGCCAGGGCCGGGAAGCCATGGCCAATCGACTGGTTCGAGGCGTTGTTGACCAGGATGTCGACGCCGCCCAGCTCCGCCACCGTCCGCGCCACCAGCGCCTGTACGGCCGCATCACCGGTGACGTCGGTGGGCACCGCAACGGCCCGGCGGCCGCTGCGCGCGGCGACGTCGGCCGCCGCCGCCGTGAGCTTGTCTGCGGAGCGCGCGGCCAGGACGACGTCCACTCCCTCGGCGGCCAGGGCGTGCGCGATGGCCAGGCCGATACCCTGGCTGGCGCCCGTGACGATGGCGCGCTTACCGGTCAGCTGCAGGTCCAATGCATTCCTCCGCTATGAATACTGATGCGAGTAGAGCGCCTGTTTCGTGGCTCACCAGCGCGGGATGGGCAGGCCGAGATGCTCCCGGAGCGTCGTGCCCGTGTACTTGCGCCGGTACAGCCCGCGGTCCTGCAGGATCGGCACCACCTCCGCGACGAACAGCGGGAGGCTCTCCTCGACCACGTCGAGCATTACGTTGAACCCGTCGATCGCGCCTGTGCCGAACCAGCTCTCGAACGTGTCGGCCACCGTGCCGGGTGACCCGACGATGGTCAGGTGACCCGATCCGTCCCGCAGCAGCTCGCGCAGCGGCTGGCCGGCCTCCGCGACCGCCAGGATGGACCGCAGGAAGCCTTCGGAGTTCTCCTGGCGCTGCCGCTCGAGATCGACCTTGTGCAGCGGGATCGGCGCGTCCAGGTCGAGGTCGTCCGGGGACAGCCCGAGCCGCCCGGCCAGGTAGGCCCGGCCGCTGACGGCGCCGTCGCTGCCGTCGAGCTCGTCTTTGCGCCGGCGGGCCTCCTCGTCGGTCGAGGCCAGGGTGAGCGAGGCGCCGGGCAGCGCGAGTACGCGCGGTCGGCCGGGGGTGCGCACCAGGCTGGCGGCGTCCAGCCGGCGCCGGTAATCGAGCGCGACCTCCAGCGTCATCGCGGAGACGAACGTCGCGTCGGCGTGCCGGGCGGCCAGATCGAGCCCGTCGTCCGAGGCGCCGGCCTGGAAGATGACGGGCAGGCCCTGCTCGGAGGGGGGCACGGTGGATCCGCCCTCGACCGAGAAGAACTCGCCATGGTAGGAGACGGGCCGCACCTTGTCTTTGGCCGCGAAGACGCCCGCGGCCTGGTCGGCGATGATCGCGTCGGGTGACCAGGTCCGCCACAGGGCCGTCACCACGTCGACGGACTCGCGGGCCCGGGCGTAGCGCTCGGCCTTGGGCGGGATCTCATCCAGGCCGTAGTTCGCGGCGATCCGCGGGTTGTGGTTGGTGACGACGTTCCAGCCGGCCCGGCCGTGCGAGGCGCGGTCCAGGCTCTGCAGCGAGCGGGCCAGGTTGTAGGGATGGTTCCAGGTGCTGGAGACGGTGGCGACCACGCCGATCCGCTCGGTGTGGGCCGCGGCCGTGGTGAGCGCGATCACCGGGTCCAGCCGGGTCAGGGCCGAGCTTTCCCAGCCCGGGTCCAGGGCGTTTGCGTCGGCCAGGAAGAACGCGTCGAACAGGCCCTCCTCCGCGAGCTGGGCCAGCCGGACGTACCACTCGCCGGTCGCCATCCCGTTCGGGCTGATGCCCGCGCGCTGCCAGGCCGACTTGTAGGTGCCAAGGCTCGGCGTGTTGAGCCCGAGGTGCAGCTGCCTGGACATCTGAAGAAGCCTCCGTTCGGTGCCGGGGTTATCAGTCGGTCAGCCGGCCGTGGCCGGCAGCGGCGCCTCCCGGCCCACGTTCTCCGGGCGGACGGCGCGGTTTCCGGCCACCCGGTCCGCGAGGGTCTCCAGCCGCGCGATCACCGCATCATCGAGCTGGACGTCCACGGCGCCGACGTTCTCCTCCAGCCGCTGGACCTGGCGGGTGCCCGGAATCGGCACCACGTCGTCGCCGCGCGAGAGCACCCAGGCCAGGGCCACCTGGCTGGGCCGGACGCCCAGCTCGGCCGCGATCGCGGCGACCTCGTCGGCGAGCTGCCGGTTGGCCTCGAACACGTCCTCGGCGAAGCGGGGATGGCGGAGCCGGCGCCCGGTCAGGTCCTCGCGGGTGCGCAGCGCGCCGGTCAACCAGCCGCGGCCGAGCGGCGAGTAGGGCACGATGCCGATTCCGAGTTCCCGGGCCAGCGGGACGGCGGTGTCCTCGATCTCGCGGCTGAACAGCGACCACTCGTTCTGCAGCGCCGTCACCGGGTGCACCGCGTGCGCCCGGCGGATCGTCTGCGGGCCAGGCTCGGACAGCCCGAGGTAGCGCACCTTCCCGGCCTCGACGAGTTCTTTCAGCGCTCCGAAGGTGTCCTCGATCGGCACCGCCGGATCGACTCGGTGCAGGTAGTACAGGTCGACGTAGTTGGTGCCCAGCCGGCGCAGCGAGGCCTCGAGCGCCGACCGGACATATTCGGGCCGCGCGTCGAGCTTCCGCGCGTCGGGATTGGTGTCCCGGTCCAGGGCGTTGCCGAATTTCGTCGCGATGGTGAGGGAGTCCCGGCGCCCCCTGATCGCGCGGCCGAGCAGGATCTCGCTGAACTCCGGCCCGTAGACGTCGGCCGTGTCGAAGAAGCTGATCCCCAGGTCGATCGCCCGGTCGACGATGTTGACGGCACGGCTTTCCTCCTCGGCCTCGGCCGAGACGACGAAGCTCATGAAGCCAAGGCCGATCGGTGAGACCAGCGGGCCGTCCGTCCCGAGCCTGCGCTGCCGTGTCACTGTGCCGGTCACCGGATGCTCCTCCTGTGTGCGGTGCTGCGATTGCTCTGCGTTCATGGCCTGCCGCCTGCTGCTATCCGCTGACGGCAGCCTTCTCGTACTGGCTGCGCGGCCGGGGCAGGCCGAGGCTGTCGCGCAGCGTGGTGCCGGGGTATTCCGAGCGGAACAGGCCGCGGCGGCGCAGCTCGGGCGTGACGTGCTCGACGAACAGCTCCAGGCCGCCCGGGAAGACGTCGAAGTTCAGGTTGAAGCCGTCGGCGGCCCGCGTGGTGAACCAGTGCTCCATGTTGTCGGCGATCTGCTCCGGCGTGCCGACGATCTGCCGGTGCGCGCCGCCGTTGCTGAGCAGCACCTCGCGCACGGTCCAGCCGTTTTCGCGGGCGAGCTTGACGGTCGACTCGAAGAACCCCCGGGAGCCCTTGATGGCGCTGGCGTCGGGGAGCTTGCCGTAGGGGATCTGCTCGTCAAGCGAGAGATCCGCCGGGTCCAGCCCGAGGCTCCTGGCCAGGCCCTGCAGCTCGCGGTCCAGGTCGATCAGCGCGTCAAGCTCGTCCTTGCGGGCCCGTGCCTCGGCCTCGGTGGAACCGACGATCGGGTACAGGCCCGGCAGGATGACCAGGTGGTCGGGATCGCGGCCGTAGCTGGCTGCCCGGGCCCGCATGTCGTCGTAGAACTCGCGCGCAGCCGCATGGGTGGTCTGCGCGGTGAAGATGATGTCAGCGGTGCGGGAGCCGAGCCGCTTGCCCGTTTCTGAGGAGCCGGCCTGGACCAGGACCGGCCTGCCCTGCGGCGAGCGCGGCACGACGAGCGGGCCGCGCACGCTGAAGTGCCTGCCCTCGTGATCGATCGGGTGGATCCGGTCACCGTCGGTGAAGACAGCGAGCGCCTGATCGCCGACCAGGGCACCGTCCTCCCAGCTGTCCCACAGCTTGAACAGGACGTCGACGAACTCCTCGGCCCGTTCGTACCGGGCGTCATGGTCGGGCGAGTCCGTCAGGCCGAAGTTTGCCGCCGCCGCGGGCGAGTAGGTCGTGACCACGTTCAGCGCGACCCGGCCATGGCTGATGTGGTCCACCGAGGCAAACCGCCGGGCCAGGTTGAACGGGTCATTGAAGGTCGTCGAGGCGGTCCCGATCAAGCCGACATGCTCAGTCACCGCGGCCAGCGCGGTCAGCAGCACCGTCGGCTCCAGGGACTGGAACGGCTGCTCCGGCGCCGACCCGGACAGCGCGACCCCGTCGGAGAGGAAGACGGCGTCGAAGGTCCCGCGCTCTGCTATCCGGGCGATTTCCTGGAAGAACTCGACCTGGACGAAGGACGCCGGGTCGTCGAGCACGCGCCAGCCACCCGGGTGACGACCGGTGCTCGTGATGTTGACATTCAGATGGAGCTGGCGGTTGTCATGCGTCATCGCGGGTGATCCTCCTGCTGCCGCGCTGGTGATCCGGGGCGTTGTCGGCTACCGTGCCGCGATCGTGGCGGCAGGCCCGCGGGCCCGCCGCCAACGATCACTGGCCGGAACGACCGGAACGGACGCCGGTCAGCTGCTTGGCACTGTCTCGGGGTCGAAAACCGGGTTGAAGACGACCGCCACGTTGTAGTCGTTCTTCACGCCCTTGGCCTTGTAGGCACCGTCGACGATCAGCTGCTCGTCCTGCACGAAGGTCGGGTCGCCGATCTTGTAGAACCTGGTCGGCGCGGTGGACGGCATAAGTGATCTTGGCTACCGCGGGGCTCTGGTGGTCGACGGTCTCGTAGATCTGCTCGACGGCCGCCTCGTGGGTGGGGTACCACTGGCTGTAGAGCTTGCTGAACCGCGAGAAGAAGTCCTTGAGCGCGGCCACCTTGCCGGGATCGGCGAGCACGTCAGGCCGCGTGATGAAGCCGGCGCCGCCCTTCACGCCGAGCTGCGGGAGGGTGTCGAGCAGCTTGGCCTGCCCCGACGTCACTTGCGCCGCGATGTCGGCGTAGCTGGTGACCACGGCGTCGGCATGGCCGGCCGCGAAGGCATTCGCAGCCGACTGGTTGTCGGTGAACTGCTCGGGCGTGACCTCGCTGATCGTCAGCCCGCCCTGGGACAGCGCCTTGACGTAGGCGGCGTAGATGTTCCCGCCGAAGTTGTAGGCGATGGAGTGGCCCTTCAGGCCGGCCAGCGAGTTGATCCCGGACTTGGTCGTCACGTAAAGCCCAGACGGGTACGGCGCGTTGGGCCCCGCAGAGTAACCGGCAATCTCGTAGACCTGTGCCGTGCTGGCCGTCCAGGCGGTGGCGGCGTTGGCGTCCTGGAACGCGGCCGTGTTCTCGCCCACCAGCCCGACGTCGGTCGCCTTGGAGTTCAGGGCCGCGATCTGATTGGCCGGGCCGGAGATGACCGGCGTGCTGAGCTTGTACGGGAGGTTGTTGAACAATCCTGACGCCTTCAGCAGAGCCGGGTTGTCGGCGGTCTGGAAGCCGAAGGTAAGGGTCACGTTGGACAGATTGACCGATCCGCTGGCTGGCGGGTCAGCCGATCCGGACGTGCCGGCGGCAGCCGAGCTGCTCGAGCTGGAGCTGCTGCAGGCGGCCAGCATCAGGCCGGCCGCCAGCGCGCCGGTCAGCGCGGTGACCCGGCGGGCCCGTTCTTCTCGCAGACCGGGCGGATCTCGTCGGGCCGGAAGGGGAAAAAGGCATAGCGAATTACTCCTCGTGTCACGGGTTGATGTCGTAGTGAAAAGCCGGTCTGTGCGGGCGTTTGGTGCTAGACGGGGGGCGGCTCTGGCTCCGGGTCGGCGCCGCCGACCGTGTGGGCCACGCCGAGCTGGGCCAGCAGGCGGCCGCGCAGCTCAAGGAAGCGCGGATCATCGCGCTGCCGTGGCTTGTCGATCTCCACCGGGATGTTCAAGCCGATGCTGCCGTCGGACAGGACCAGGACCCGGTCGGCGAGCAGGATGGCCTCGTCGACGTCGTGGGTGACCAGCACGACCGCGGGCTGGTGCCGGGCGTAGAGCCGGGCGACCAGGTCGTGCATGCGGATGCGGGTCAGCGCGTCGAGCGCGGCGAACGGCTCGTCGAGCAGGAGCAAGGCCGGCTCGGTCGCCAGCGCCCGGGCCAGCGCCACGCGCTGGGCCTCACCGCCGGACAGTGTCACCGGCCAGGCGTCGCTGTGCGTCTGCAGGCCGACCTCGGTCAGGGCCTGGATCGCCCGGCTGCGCGCCTTGCTGGCGCGGCGGGCACCGAGCACGACGTTGCGCCACACCCGGTGGGCCATGACCAGCCGCGGCTCCTGGAAGACAACCGACCGGACCCGCGGGACCAGTACCTGGCCCGCGTCGGCGGTATCCAGCCCGGCCAGGATCCGCAGCAGGGTCGTCTTGCCGGTGCCGGACGGCCCCAGCAGGGCGATGAAGTCACCGGCTCGCAGCGACAAGTCGATGCCGTCGAGCACGGCCCGGGTGCCGAAGACCCGGCGCAGGCCGCGGACCTGCACCACGAGATCCTCAGCCCGGGCCGCGGGGTCAGCGGCCAGCGCGACGCCGTCCACGACGGTGCCGCCTGCAGTGGTGGGCGTCAGCCGATTGCGACACGGGGCCTCCAGGGAAGGGCGAAGTGCTCGACGAGCCGCATGATGATGTCGGCGATGATGCCGAGCGCGGCGTAGACCAGAATGCCGGCGATGACGATGTCGGGCCGCTGATTCTGGTTGGCGGTCTCAATCAGGTAGCCGATGCCGGCCGAGCTGTTGATCTGCTCGGCCAGGACCAGCGCCAGCAGCGCTACCCCGGTCGCGTACCGGAGCCCGGTCAGGGCGCCCGGCAGCGCGGAGGGCAGGATGACCCGCCAGGCCAGCCGCAGCCCGGACAGGCCGAAGACCTGGCCCGCCTCGATCAGCTTGACGTCGACGCTGCGCACACCGTGATAGGTGTTCAGGTACATCGGGAAGACCGTGGCCGTGGCGATCAGGATGATCTTGGGCTTCTCGTCAATGCCGAACCAGGTGATGAACAGCGGCACCAGGGCGATGAACGGGATCGTGCGGAGCATCTGCAGCGGCGCGTCGAAGATCTCCTCGCCGATCTTCCACAGGCCCGCGAAAACCCCGAGGACCAGCCCGATCGTGGCGCCGATCAGCAGGCCGATGCCCGCTCGCTCCAGCGAGATGGGCAGCGCGGCCTGCAGGGAGCCCTCCGACCACAGCTCGTGGTAGGCCTTGAGGACGGTCTGCGGCGAGGGCAGCGTGGCCTGCGAGGTGAAGTTGAGGCTGATCGCGGCCTGCCACACGACGATCAGCAGAACCGGGACCAGGACGCGCAGCATGCGCCCGCGCCAGGATTTCCAGGTGGTCCGCGATGCACGGCGCCGGGTACCCGGGCTGAGATCTTCGAGCGGGCCGGCAGCCGCCAGCTGGCCCGTAGTGGCAGCGGTGGTTGTCGTCGTCACGGCGGTGGTCCTGTCTGGGTGTGATGCCTGATGTCAGGCGAAGGTCTTGAACGGGACGGTGTCGTCCTCGCGAAGCTCGGCGACCAGGCCGAGCTCCCAGGACAGGTAGCGGCGGAAGCCGGCCTTCTGCGCTTCCGGCTCGGTCTCCCGCCAGCCGGACGCGACGGCGTCGTAAGGCTCGTGCAGGAACGTGGGATCCTCGCCCGACAGCCCGTAACCGGCCTGCTGCCAGGCCGCATTGCCGCCGTCGAGCACCCGGACCGGCCGGGCGGTGGCGGCCGACAGCTCCGCGGCCGCGAAACGGGCCAGGATGCCATCCTCGGAAGTGACGACGACCGGGCCGGAGCCGGGGATCTCCGCCGCCCGGGAGGGCAGCTGGGCGCGGCTCGCGTAGAGTGCGCCGGGGATGTGGCCGCTCTTGTACGACGTGCTCGGCTGCAGGTCGATGATCTGGACATCGGCCTGCGTGTCCGCTTCGTGACGCAGCTGCTCCGCGGTGACCAGGTCATAGCCGCTCTCCGGGAGACCCAGGACAGGAGCGGGGACCGGGCCGGGCTCCAGCGTCTCCCCGGCGAGCCCGTCCGCGAGCACGAAGACCTCGCCCCAGCCGAACTGGACGAGCCAGGAGGCGGCGACGGTGGCCCGCACCAGGTCGTTGTCGACCAGCACGGTCCTGGCGTGGTGCGTGCCGACGTACCTGAAGACCCAGGGCGCGACATCCCAGCTCGGCGCGGAGACCGACCCGGCCAGGTGCCCCTCCTCGAACTCCTCCGGCGTGCGGACGTCCAGCAGGTACAGCGTGCGCTGGTCACGCTCGGCCTGGAAGGCCGCCAGCGTGGCCTTGTCGATCGTCGGCACGCCGAAGCGCTCGGCGATGTGCTCCGCGCTGGCCTTGGCCGCCGCCAGCGCGGCTGGTGACGGCAGCGGCGCGGCCGAGCTCTTGCCGTGGTCGAGTTCGTGACCTTCCAGCACCCAGGACTGGGTGCCGCCTTCCAGGGCCACGACCCGGTTCGGCAGGCCCGCGTTGATCAGCACCTGGGCTCCGAGGATGCTCCTCGTCCGCCCGGCGCAGTGCACCACGACCAGCGAATCCGGGGAGGTGACCAGCTCGCGAGCCCGGTAGACCAGCTCCGCGCCGGGGATCGACGTGCCGCCGGGCAGGCTGTGGTTCTGGAACTCCGGCAGCGGACGGCTGTCCAGCAGCACCAGGTCCTCGCCGGCCGCGACCTTGGCGAGGTAGTCCGGCACGCTGACGTGAGGCGTGTGGTAGATCTCCTCGATCCACTCGCCGAACGCCTGGCCGACGACGCGGTCACCGCCGGTGTGCACCTTGTAACCTGCCTCGGACCAGGCGCGGATACCGCCGTCCAGGGTCCTGACGTCGGTGTAGCCGAGTTCCCGCAGCCGGGCGGCGCCCCGGTCGGCGAGGTTCCCGTCACCGCCGTCGTAGACGATCACCGGCGTGGACAGACGCGGGATCAGCAGGCCGACGCGCAGCTCAAGCCCGCTGAGCGGCACCGACGCGGCGAGCAGGATGGATCCCTGCTCCGCGGTCACGCGCGGCTCGCGTACGTCTATGAGCGCGAACTCCGCCGAGCCGTTAAGTAGCTCGTGCAGCTCCTTGGCGCTGAGGGTGGCGCTGGGGCTGTCGGTCACAGTGATCTCCCTTGGGCAAGAGTGCGGTGTGGTGTCAGTAGTAGATGAATCCGGGGATGCCGCCGCCGGCGAGGACGCCGTCGCCGGTGATGGCCACGCTGCGCGGTGAGGCGAGAAAGGCCACGACCCAGGCCACTTCCTGCGGCTCCACCACGCGGCCGATGACGTTGTTCAGGTGCGAGTCGCGGGTCGCCGGGTTGATGAGGACCCGGTCGCGAAGCTCGGCGGCACGCTCGGTGTTCGTGGCGCCAGGATGGACGACGGTCACGTTGATCCCGTACTTGCCGAGCTCGTCCGCCACGTTCTTGGTGAGGGCGGTCACTGAGGCGTTCCGCACCGACCCGATCACCGAGACCGTCTGGCGCGAGCCAGTGCCGCTGATGTTGATGATCCGGCCCCACTTGTTCTCGATCATGAGCGGGGCGACGGCCCGGATGGTCCGCAGGTAGCCGATGACCTTCACGTTGATCTGGCGCTGAAACCACTCATCGTCGGCGTCGGTGTAGCTCGGCCCGTGCTGGGCCGGCTGCTCGGCTGCGTTGTTCACGAGGATGTCGATGCCCCCGAACGCGCTGGCCACGGTGGCCACCAGGCCGCGCACCGACTCGTCGTCACCGGTGTCCGCGGCGACGGCCAGCACGTCAGCTCCGGTCTCGTCCTTGACACGTTGCGCGGCCGCGTCGAGCACTTCGGACCGGCGGCCGGTAATCGCGACCGACACGCCCTCGCGGGCCAGCTCGAGCGCGATGGCATAGCCGATGCCGGTGCCGCCGCCAGTGACGAGGGCACGCTTGCCGGACAGGTCGTAACCCATGAGGAAACCAATCAGGGAGCAGGAAGCCGGGTTGGGGCAAGGAAGGAAACCGGCAGAACGCGCTGCCGGCGCCGGACGTGACTCAGCTGGTCAGAGTCGGCTTAGCTCAACAGGACGAGGTGACCACGGCCATGTGGTCGAGCTCGTAACATCCGACCAGTAGGAATCCCGGCATATTTCCTACTTTACCTATAGACAAAGTCTTATGCAAGACCGTGATCAGCACACCTTCACCGGCTTCAACGCCAGCACCGCAGCGGGCTAGGCGCTCGCCGCCCGGCCCGGTGGCAGGTAGGACCCGCGCCAGTGCAGCAGGGGAGCGGCGTCGTCGTAGCTGACCTCAACGTCGTGGACGCGGCCGATCACGATCTCGTGATCGCCGCCGGGCAGGCTGTTCTCGACCGTGCATTCCAGCGCGGCCAGCACTCCGTCGATCCGCGGGCTGCCCGTCGGGCCGCGGTGATGCTTCACGCCGCTCCAGGCGGCGGCCAGGCCGCGGCGGGCGAAGTTGGCCGACAAGTGCTGCTGCGGTGCCGCGAGCACGTTAACCACGAACGCGCCGTGTCCGCGGATGGCCCGCAGCGTCAGGCTCTCGAGGTCAAAGCAGGCCAGCATGAGCGGCGGGTCCAGCGATAGTGAGCTGACGGCGCTCGCGGTGGTGCCGACCGGCTCGCCGTCTTCGTCGATCGACGTCACGACCGTCACGCCGGTGGCGAAATGGCCCATCGCCCGCCTGAATTCGGCGGCGCCGATATCGGTATATGACTTACTCACGACTGTCGCCGCCCTGTATCCCACCATGTCGATATTCAATAGGTTTTCTGTCGCAGGAGTGACACTGCCCAGGCGGCCAGTGACTCTGGCCTGAGCACCTGCGGTTACGGGAGGACCACGGCCCAGTCCACCTGCGGCGTCTCGGTGGTGGCGATGCGGGGCAGGCCGGATCCCAGCCGCAGCCGTTCGAGGAAGATCACGACGGTGGCCGCCACCGTGCGGTGTGTGAGGTCGTTGAGGGCGTCGTGCCGGCCGCCGGTGATGATGACCAGCTCGGCTGCGGCGGCGGGGGCGTACCGGGCGCGGACAGCGGACAGCGGGCTGACCGGGTCGTCGGAGCCGTGGATACCGAGGACCGGCACGGTCACCGCGCCCAGGTCGGCCCGCTGCGTCCAGCCGTCGGGAATGGGCTCGTACAGCGCGCCGCGGCGCAGGCCCGGGGCGGACAGGCGCGCGCGGTGGGTGGGGCATGCGGTCCGGGTTTCGAGCTCCTCGTCCCACGATCCGGCTATCGGGCCGGCTGCAGCAGCCTGGGCGGTGGGCAGGCCGGCCAGCACGAGCGCGTCGAGCGCGGGGATTTCGCCGGAGGCGGCCAGCCCGGCCGCGAACAGGGCGCCGGTGTCTGATCCGGCCAGCACCCGGGGAGCCGGCGTGCCCGGGCCGGCGAGCAGGCCGGTGATCTGGGCCCCGGCGAGCTCGGCGTCGGCGGTGGGGTCGGTTACGGCGTGCACGCGGTATCCGTCGGCGGAGATGCGCCGGCCGAAGCGCTCGTAGTGCGCGGGCTGCTCACCGCGGCCGGGGATGACGACGAGCGTGCCGCGCACGGCGATGCCCTCGGGCTCGGTCCAGGTCAGGACCGGGGCCTGCTGATCGGTCAGGCTCATTCAGAGTTCCTCGGTTTCGGCTGGGCGTGCCACTGGTCTCGGCGGCAGCCGATTTAGCCTTCTTATCCCATCGTTATAGTAGTCAATGAGTTCATCCGGGGCCATACCCAGAGCCCGCAGGCGCCCGGTACCCTCCTGAAGGGGTGGTGGTGATGTCCAGTCCGCGGCTTGAGTTCCGGTTCGGTCTTTCCGCTTCGACCTTTGCGGGCGTCGATGCCCTGGTCGAGTCGGCGGTGCGGGCCGAGCAGGCCGGATTCGACTCTGTGACGGTCCCCGATCTTCCCGGGGGCCTGTCTCCGCTGGTGGCCCTGGCTACTGTGGCCCGGGCCACCGATAACATCCGCCTGGGCACGTTCGTGCTCAACACCGGGCTGTGGAACCCGGCCACCGTGGCCCGCGAGCTCGCCACCCTGGACCAGGTGAGCGGCGGCCGCCTGGAGATCATGCTGGGCAGCGGCATCCCGCAGGCGTCGCTGCGGGGGATCATCCCGGACAGCCCGGACGGCCGGTTCGAGCGGCTCCAGGCCACCGTGGCGGCGGTGAAACAGTCCTTCGACGCTCCGGGCATCACGCCCGGATTCGCAGGCAGGCCTCGCCTCCTGATCGCCGGCACCGCCGATCGCGTCCTGCGGCTCGCCGCCGAGCAGGCCGATGGCTTCATCATCGCCTCGGTCCCGCCGGTACCGAAAATCCAGCTCCCGCCGGGCCAGCTGGTGCTGCCCGAGCCGACCGCCGCCCAGGCCTTCCTCCGGCGGCTGCGCGGCTACGCCGGCCAGCGGGCCGACCAGCTCACGATCGGGACGGGGGCAGAGGTGATCCTCACCGAGGACCCTCGGGCCGCGGCCGAGCGGGTAGCCGCCATCCATACCTACCTGTCCCCTCAGCAAGTCAGCTCGTCCCCGAAGATCCTGATCGGCACCCCCGACGACATCGCCGCCCAGATCCTCGAGCGAGGGCAGCGTCTCGGCCTCACCTACTACGTACTGCGCGGCGCCCCGCCTGAGGAGCTCCGGGCCATCATCACCCGGGTGCAGGCTGAGGTGCATCCCTCGAGTCCGGGCTGACCCCAGCAGGGACTGCTGCACGGCCGGGATGGTGCCGCCGCCGATATCCGGATCAGAGAGTGTCGCCGGCCAGTAGCGCGGCGACGGCGATCTCAGCCTCGGCCGGGGCCGGCAGCAGAGCAGGCAGCCGGGGGATGGCGGCTAGCTGCCCGTCCGAGGTGTAGCGTTCCGTCACCCGAGGGTCGATGTAAGAAGCGCGCGCCACGGCCGGGGTGTCGCCGAGCCAGTCCGCAACCCCCCGGACGGCGGCGGTTACCGCGCTCTTGCGGCTCCGCGCGCTCGGCGCAGGTTCCGCGTTCGCCAGGAGCAGCGCCATCAATACCGTGGCGTTCCAGGTGCGGAATTCCTTCGCCGTGAAATGGCCGCCGGCGCGGGTAGCAATATAGGTGCTCACCTGGTGCGAGCGCAGCGGTCGCCATGCGTCCTTGTCCCGGAACGAGAACAGGTAGTCAGACGTGCTCTCGCTGCGCAGCAGCGCGCGTACGACGGACCGGACCGCGGGATCGGTGACGGTGATCGTTCGGCGTTTGCCTTCCTTGGCGATGTAGTCGAACGCGACACCGTCGCGCATCACGGTGACATCATGCCTCTGCAGGGTGGTCGCCCCGTAGTGGTGATCGAGCTCGGCGTACTTCTCCCCGCCGATCCGGAACAGGCCGAGATCGATCAGCCGGACCGCGGCCGCGGTCACGCGCTCGCGGTCGAGGTGGCGGCCGCCGAGATCGGCCACTATGGCAGACCGGAGCCCGGGCAGCGCGCCGGCGAACCGCAACATGTGCCCGAACTTCTGGGCGTCGCGCTGTTCGCGCCACACCTGGTGATAGCGGTACTGGGTCCGGCCGCGGCCGTCGACGCCCGTGGCCTGGATGTGGCCCAGCGGGTCGGGTGAGATCCAGACGTCTTTCCACGCCGGCGGGATGCCGAGGGCGCCGATGCGGTGCACCGTCTCGGGACTCGTGACCTCCGTGCCGGAGGGATCGCGATAGCGGAACCTGCCGCTGATCCTTTCTCGCGTGATCCCCGGCTCGTGCGGGTCGCTGCGGGTCAGCCCCGGGACCGCGGCGGCGGCCTGGGGTGATGAATCAGTACTCAACGGACCCGGGTCCATCCACTTACTCTAGCGATCTATTGATCCCATCGAGAGTCAGCCGTTTGGTGGCGTCGTCGGCGATTGAGCCTCAATCGCATCGGCGGTCACAGGCCCTGCTTGCCAGCCAGGTCACGTAGGCGTCGGCGATCTCGCGCCAGCCGTGGTCGATGGTCAGGGAGTGACCACGGTCGCTGAACTCCTCCAGGTCGGTGACGGCGGGGGAGTGCCGGTACTGCTTCACCGTGGACTTGGTGATGGCCTCGGGCACGGTGTGGTCCTGGCCGCCCATCATCAGCAGAAGTGGCCCGCGTCCCTCGTTGGCGGTGTTGACCTTGTCCGGCGAGTGCAGCGCGAAGTTGGCCACGGCGGCCTCGAACAGCGGCTTGCCGGGCGCGGGGATCGTCCACCGGTCGAACAGCTCGCCCGACTCCTCTGCGCTGAGCACGTTGCCGAAGCTGTAGTGGAACTGCTTGGCGGTAAGCGAGACGGCACGGTGCTTGTTGGCCGGGTTCTTGAACACCGGCAGGGTGGAGTGCAGCGCGGACAGGGGCAGCGGGAGCACGCCCTTGATCTGCGCCGCGTCGATGCCGACCGCAGCGGTCCCGTAGTCCATGCCGAGCAGCTTCTCGGCAATCATGCCGCCGAATGAGTGCCCGATCAGGATCGGCCGGTCGGCAGCTCGTCGATGATGCTGGCGTAATGGTTGGTGACGTCATCAATGCCGTGATCGGCGATGCTGTCCGGTTGGCGCGGCTGGCTTCTACGGTGTCTGAGTCGCCAGGCCAGCCGGGCGCGATCGGCTCATAGCCGGCCTCGCGGAAGAGCCCTACCCATGGCGCCCACGAGGTGGCGTGCAGCCACAGGCCGTGAATGAAAACGACGGGGGTCCTGGTGGTGGTCATCTTCGCTGCCCTCCATGGCACGGTTTCTCTGTTGAGGCCATGGTGTCCGCCCGGTGCCGCGCTCAGTCACCCGACTGACGGATGGCTAGGTACTGATGGCGACCGCAGTGACAGATGCAGTCGCCTGACTGGCGTGCCGGGCAACCTCGCGTCTCTAGCGTGCAGGTATCCCCATTTGCACCTACTGCAGGAGCCGACCATGTCTCACCATCTCGATTCACCGGCCTCACGCCGCGACCCTCGGCTGAACGTGACCGACGTATACGCGTTCGACAGCAACGACGCCACGGTCCTGGCCATGATCGTCAACAGCTCGCTCGCCGGCGCCGACCGCATGCCGGCTTTCATCCGGAAGGCCGTTACGAGTTCAAGATCGGTTTCGACGGCACGGCAGCCGAGCAGCTTACCTACCGCTTCTCGTTCGCACCGACAGGCGCGTCGGGCGCACAACACGTCGCCATCGACCGGCTGCCCGGCACCAGGCCGGCGATGACCGCGCGACGGGCGCCCGTATCGCTGAAGACACACCGGAGAGGCGATCTCGGGTTCCGGCCTGCGGGCCTGGTGCGGTGCTGCCGCCGACCCGTTCTACCTCGACCTGCATCATCTGGCCCACATCCTCGAGGGGCTGCAGAACGAACTGCCGATCGAGAACGGTGAGTGGACACCAGCCCAGGCGGCAAGCACCTTCACCGGCTCGCAGATCTGCGCCATTGTCCTGGAGATTCCCCACAGCGACACGGAGGTGCGGCCCGGCCGACCGATCGGTGTGTGGGCCGCAGCAAAACTCGCCACCGACGCCGGCGGATGGCGGCAGATCAATCGGGCCGGCATCCCGATGAGTGGCCCCTGTTCCGCGCGCTCGGCGGCGATGACGACAGCGCCGAGTACCATCGCGACACGACCGCACGGCCGGCCGACGACCAGGCCAACGACGCCGGCCGCGTCGCCGCTTTCGTGGCGGCGGCGGTGCGCCGTACCGGGGTCGGCGATCCGGACGGCTACGGCCGTGCGGTCGCTGCCCGGCTCCTGCCCGATGTCCTGCCGTACCGGGTGGGCACCAGCGCGTCGTTCACCTTCGCCGGTTTCAACGGCCGTGCGCTGGCCGACAACGCGCCGGAGGTGATGTACGGGCTGGTCACCAACTCCGCGGTGCCTACGGGTCTGGTGGCGGCGTCAGCGTCCGAACGCGCCAGGACAAGTTCCCGTACGTCGTTCCGGCGTAACCGCCTCCCTCACCCAACTCACTCACGGAGCTACAGATCAGAGCAATGCCATGGACGAGTTCGGTTCGACCATCAGCGGCGAGGACATCGCCGTGCCTGAGCAGCTGCGTTGCCTGTTCAACAACCCGGACGAGGTCCGGGTGCAGCTGTTGCCGACCAGCTTGGGCACGCCGCGGCCTGCGTAGGCGCGTTCGATATCTCGGAGACGCTGCTCACCCGAGCCGTCGACACGCTGCGCTCCGAGGGCAGGCTGCACACCCTGGGCACCGCGCTGGTGCTGCTGTCATGGTCGGCGCTGCGCCTCGGGCGCTGGTCAACCGCGGTGTCGGCCGCTGAGGAAGGCGGCCGGCTGTGCGCGGAGACCGACCAGCCGTTCTGGCACGCGTGCGCGCTCGCCGCCCATGCCGCCGTCGTAGCACAACGCGGCGACTTCGCTGCGGCCAACGAGCTGGTCCAGGTCGCCGAGCAAGTCGCCAGTGCGCGTCACTTCGCCGCGGCAGATGCCGTCATTCTCATCGCCCGCGCCACGATGCATCGGGGCAGGGTCACTATGAACGCGCCTTCGCCCATCTCGCCCGACTGCACACCCGAGGGACTCAGCCCACCACCCCGTCCACGGGCTATCGTCACTGCGAGCCTGGCCGAAGCTGCGGCGATGTGCGGCGAGACCGACGCCGCCCGCCGAATTCTCACCACCCTGCGACCAGACGTCCGCGCCACCCGCTCACCAGCAGGGCAGGTAAACCTCGCCTACGCCGAAGCCGTGCTCGCCGCTGACGGCGAAATCGAGACCAGACTGCGTGCGGCGATCCGGTCGGACGTGGCGACATGGCCGATCGAGCGTAACCGTCTGCTGCTGACGTACGGCACCTGGCTGCGACGCCACAGACGAGCCCGCGAGTCACGCGACTATCTGCGCGAAGCACGCGACGGCTTCGAACGGCTCGGCGCCAGGCCGTGGGCCGAACGTGCCCGCGAAGAGCTGCGCGCCGCCGGCGAGCGCAGCAACCTGCCCGAAGCTGACGCGTGGGACGCTCTGTCCCCGCAGGAAGCACAGATCGCCGTCATGGTCGTTCAGGGTCTGACCAACCGCGAAATCGGCGAGCGGCTGTTCATCTCACACCGAACGGTCGGGTCCCACCTTTACCGCATGTTCCCGAAGCTGGGTATCAGCTCCCGGACGGAGCTGCTACGACTGGCCGCTGCGCGAGAGCGCACCCGGGCCAGGCCAGGCCCGGAAGGCGCGCAGCGAACTTCCTGACTCAGGGACTGCCGCCGAACCGGCTCTGCACGATGTCGTAGGAAACGCCATGCTGCATGGCCCATGCCTCAAGGTGGTTGACCTCAACCGGGTCGGGCAGCGTCCGCGACGCCTCCTCGGCCAGGTCTGGCCACCCCGCGTGGCGCAGCACGTCGACGACGTGTTGCCTGCTGTAATGGTCCGGCCTCGCCATCAGCACCCCTAACCCGTCACCGCTCATCCGCGAGGCCCCGTAGGGGCGGGAGCTACCCGGTCCGTATCTGCCGCCGGAAGCCATACGTTCAGCGCGTCGAGCAGGCCCTGCGGGCGGTCCAGCGTGATGCTGTGACCGCAATCCGGAATGGACGCGAAGGAGACATTGGGGTTCTCGGCCAGCATGCGCTGCGCGGTCTCGGCCGCGAGGATGGGGCTGTCCTCGCCACGTACCAGCAGTACCGGACAGCGCACCGACCTCCAGGCCGCCCAGAGCTGGTCGGCCGTGAGCTCGAGCCACGCGCCGGGCTGGCTGCGGAGCACCTTGTCGTACTTGAAGGTGAGCGTGCCGTCCGGCTGCGAGCGCAGATTATGCCGGACCCGGTGGCGGAGCGTCTCGTCCGTAGGACGCGGGTTAGCTGCGCGGGCCTGGGCGAACGCTTCGTCCTCCGAGGCGAAGACGTCGCTCGCGGCCGTTGCGGCGGCCACGTTCCTCGAGCCGGCGGGCGCGATCTCCGGTCCGATGTCCAGGACCATCAGACGCCGAACGCGCTCGGGGTGGGCAGCCGCGAACACGAAGGAGACGAGGCCGCCCATGGACAGCCCCATCAGGGTCACCTCGCGCAACTGCAGCGCATCCATGAAGGCCAGCAGATCCGCGGCCATCAGGCCGATGCCGTATTCCGGCGCCCAGTCACTGTCGCCGTGCCCGCGCTGATCCAGCGCGAGAACGCGATACCTGTCACTCAGCGCGGCGGCCGTGTGGTCCCAGGTGCGTGCGTGACCGGATAGCCCATGCAGCATGACCAGGGGCGGCCCGTCGCCCCCCCAGTCGGTGTAGTGGAAGCTCAGCCCGCCGAGGTCGAGATGGCCCGAGGTGAAGCCAGCAGTTGCCATTGAGTTCCCGCCTTCCAGCTTTAAGCGGTGCCGATTCACAGTAACCGAGTGACGGCCAATGGTCGAGAGCACGAGGTTACGCGGCTCGATGGGCCTGCCGTGCCAGACCAATACGCGTTATGCTGCTTTTTGTAGGTGGCAGGGGGTTTGCGACCGTCCAGCCTGCCGATTTGTCCCCACGGCTCAGGGGGAGAATCAGATGAGCGACTACGAATTTATCGGGTATGAGCCCGTTCAAGGCAGCGACGTTGTAGTGATCACGCTGAACCGGCCTGAGAAGCTGAACGCCATAAGCAGCCCGCTCGCCACCGAGCTGGCCGACGCGTTCCACCGCTTCGACCAGAGCGACGCGTTCGTGGCTGTCCTCACCGGCGCCGGGCGAGCCTTCACCGCCGGCATGGACGTGATGGAGAACACGGCGGCGGGCCGCACGACGATGGCCGCGCCGGACCTCGGTGTGTCCTACAACCCCTTCCACCCAGGCAAGACGGTTGACGACGGCTCCCCGACGCCGATGCCCCGTCACGCCCGGACGCTGAAGAAACTGGTCATCGCCGCTGTGCACGGATACGTGTTCGGCGGTGGTTTCATCATGGCCATGGCCGCGGATCTGTGCGTGGCGGCCGAATCGGCCCTCTTCGAGTTCAGCGAGGTCTACCGGGGAATGGCGGTCGGGTGGGACATGGGCTACCTGTACCGCTTTCCCCGCAACGTCTCCATGGAGCTGGCCTTGGGCCTGCGGATGGAAGCCAAGCGGGCGTACGAACTGGGCCTGGTGAACCGGCTCGTCCCCGACGAAGAGCTGCTGCCGTCCGCCATCGATCTCGCCAAGCAGCTCTGCAGGCTTCCAAGGGGAGCGGTGACCGCGAACCGCGAGCTGGTCGACTCGCTGATCCCGACCATCCCGGAGCAGGTCGCGGCCCACGCCGAGGAGGTGCGGCGCCAGCTGGCCGGGTCCCCGGAGAGCGCCGCCGCCTTCCGCGAGTTCGCCGAGACCCACGGCTACAGCACGAAGTGATGGCGGACGCCGTGATCGCCCCGGATCCGCAGCCGTAGCGCAGGTCCTTCGCCTCCGGCGGCCAGGCAAACCGATCGTCAAGTAGGTATTTGCCGTGGGGCCACGCCGGCCTTCCCGGCTGGGGCCGGCCAGCAGGCGTCCTCCGTACGCGCCATAATCGACTATGTCTAGCGAAATAATCGTTAAATAGGTTGCGTTGAACCAGTTGCCCTCATCGGGAAGGACGTGCTGAGCCGTGACCAGTTCTCCCTTGCATCTGGCGGTTGCCCTCGACGGTGCCGGCTGGCATCCCGCCGCGTGGCGGGAAGCCGACGCCCAGCCGCGGCGGCTGTTCAGCGCCGGCTACTGGAGCGAGCTGGCCCAGCAGGCCGAACGCGGGCTGCTGGACTTCCTCACCATCGAGGACGGGCTGAGCCTGCAGTCCGACGACCATTTCCAGGCCGACTCCCGCACCGACCGGGTCCGGGGGCGCCTGGACGCAGTGCTGATCGCGGCCCGCACCGCACCGACCACCCGGCACATCGGGTTCGTGCCGACCGCCATCACCGCCTACACCGAGCCGTTCCACGTGTCCAAGGCCATCGCCACCCTGGACTACGTGAGCACCGGCCGGGCCGGGATCCGGATCCAGGTCGGCGCCCGCGCCGACACAGCGGCCCACTTCGGCCGCCGGGAGGGCCCGCAGCTGGCGGAGCGCCGCACCGATCCGGACGTGCAGCGGCAGATCGCCGAGCACTTCGACGAGGCGGCCGACTACGTGGAGGTGCTGCGCCGGCTCTGGGACAGCTGGGAAGACGACGCCGAGATCCGCGACATGGCCAGCGGCCGCTTCATCGACCGGGACAAGCTGCACTACATCGACTTCGAGGGCCGCTGGTTCTCGGTGAAGGGGCCGTCGATCACCCCGCGACCGCCACAGGGCCAGCCGGTTGTCGCAGCACTCGGCCATAACAGCGTGCCGTACCGGCTGATCGCCCGCTCGGCCGACATCGGGTTCGTGACCCCGCGGGACGCGGCCCACGCCGCCGAGATCGTGACACAGATCCGGGCCGAGCAGGACCTGGCCGGGCGCGGCGGGCAGACCGTGCACGTCTTCGGCGACCTGGTGGTCTTTGTCGACCCGAGCGAGACTGCCGCTGTCGCGCGCAAGCAGCGGCTGGATGAGCGCGCCGGCGCCGAGTACCGCAGCGACGCCCTGGTCTACACCGGGACCGCGGCCGGCCTGGCCGACCTGCTCCAGGAGTGGCAGGCCGCCGGGCTATCCGGTTTCCGGCTGCGGCCGGGTGCCCTGCCCCATGACCTGACGCAGCTCACCGAGCTGCTGGTCCCTGAGTTGCAGCGCCGCGGCCTGTTCCGCACCGCCTACGAGGCCGGCACGCTGCGCGGGCTGCTCGGCCTGGGCCTCCCCGCCAACCGCTACGCCGCCGCCTGAACGCCGTCACTGCCACGATCCGAGGACACCGACCATGACCAAGCAGATCCACCTGGCCGCGCATTTTCCCGGCGTGAACAACACCACCGTGTGGAGCGATCCTGCCGCGGGCAGCCACATCGAGTTCGACTCATTCCGCAAGTTCACGCAGACCGCCGAACGAGGCAAGTTCGACTTCATGTTCCTGGCCGAAGGGCTGCGGCTGCGCGAGCAGAACGGGGCCATTTACGACCTCGACGTGGTCGGCAGGCCGGACACCTTCACCATCCTGGCCGCCCTGGCCGCGGTGACCGAGCACATCGGGCTGACCGGCACGATCAACTCCACGTTCAACGAGCCGTATGAGGTGGCCCGCCAGTTCGCCACCCTCGACCACCTCTCCGGCGGCCGCGCGGCGTGGAACGTGGTCACCTCCTGGGACGCCTTCACCGGGGAGAACTTCCGCCGTGGCGGCTACCTGGCTCAGGGCGACCGCTACGAACGGGCCCGGACGTTCCTGGCCACGGCGACCGAGTTGTGGGACTCCTGGCACGGCGATGAGATCCTGGCCGATAAGGACACCGGCCAGTTCCTGAGCACCCCGGCGCCGGGGGCGTTCCGTCACCAGGACGGGTTCTTCGACATCGCCGGGCATTTCAACGTGCCGCGCTCCCCGCAGGGCCGGCCGGTGATCTTCCAGGCCGGCGACTCCGACGAGGGCCGCGACTTCGCCGCCGCGTCGGCCGATGCCATCTTCTCCCGCCACTCCACGCTCGAGGCCGGGCAGGCCTTCTACGCCGACCTGAAAGGCCGGCTGGCTAAGTTCGGCCGGGCCAGCGGCGAGCTGCTGATCTTGCCCGCGGCCACGTTCGTGCTCGGCGATACCGACACCGAGGCGGCCGAGATCGCGCGGGAGGTACGCCGAGCTCAGGTCTCGCCGCAGACCGCGCTGATGCTCATCGAGCAGCTGTGGAACACCGAGCTGCGTGACTTCGACGTGGACGGCCCCCTTCCCGCCTTCGACCCGGTGGTCAGCGACAACCTGATCTCCAAGGGCCGGGCCAGCGTCCGGCAGTTCGCCAAGGACCCGGTCGCGCTGGCCGCCGAGTGGCGGGCCCGGGCCGAGGCCGGGAAGCTGTCCGCCCGGGAGGTCGTCATCGAGGTGACCGGCCGGCAGTCGTTCATCGGGTCGGCCGAGACGATCGCGGGGAAGATCAACGAGCTCGTCCAGGCCGACGCGGCCGACGGCTACATCCTGGTCCCGCACATCACCCCCGGCGGCCTGACGCCGTTCGTCGACAAGGTGGTCCCGCTGCTGCAGGAACGCGGGGTGTTCCGCGCCGATTACACCGGCACCACGCTGCGTGACCACCTCGGCCTGAAGCCGCTCGGGCGTCCCCGTGAGACGGCTGCCACCCGAGCCTGAGGAGGATGACCGCTTGACCACCACCCCGCTGACCGTCCTGGACCTGGTCCCCATCTCGACCGGATCCGACGCGACCCAGGCGCTGCGGAACAGCATCGACCTGGCCCAGCAGACCGAACGGCTCGGCTACACCCGCTACTGGTTCGCCGAGCACCACCTCAACCCCGGCGTGGCCGGCACCTCCCCGGCGGTCGTACTGGCCCTGACCGCCGCGGCCACCTCGAGGATCCGGCTGGGCTCGGGTGCCGTGCAGATGGGACACCGCACCGCCCTGGCCACGGTCGAGGAGTTCGGCCTGCTCGACGCCGTGCACCCGGGACGGTTCGACCTCGGCCTGGGCCGCTCCGGCGGTCGGCCGAGCGAACCCAAAGCCCCGGCGCTGGCGGGCGGGGGCGCCGCGGCCACCGTGGTTAACGGCCGGACCCCGAACGGGCTGCTCATCCCGCCGCGGTTTTCCTTCAAGCACCTGCTCGGCTCGCCCCGGTTCGCCCTGCAGAAGAGGCTGCTGCAGCTGCCGCACGCCGAACCGCAGAATTACACCGAGCAGGTCGGCGACGTCCTCGCCCTGATCGCCGGCACCTACCGCTCACCGGAAGGGGCGGAGGCGCACGTGGTGCCCGGCGAGCACGCGGCGCTGCAGATCTGGATCCTGGGCAGCAGCGGCGGGGAAAGCGCCGAGGTCGCCGGCCACAACGGCCTTCGTTTCGCCGCCAACTACCATGTCAGCCCGGCCACCGTGCTCGAGGCGGTGGACGGCTACCGGGCCGCGTTCAAACCTTCAGCCGAGCTCGACCGGCCCTACGTCAGCGTCTCGGCCGACGTTGTCGTCGCCGACACCGAGGCGCAGGCCCGTGACCTGGCGGCAGGCTACGGCCCGTGGGTGCGCAGCATCCGCACCGCCGAAGGCGCCATCCAGTTTCCCACCCCGGAGCAAGCCCGCCGCCACGAATGGAGTGAGGCCGACCACGAGCTGGTCGTGGACCGCATCGACACCCAGTTCGTCGGCCGCCCGGGCCAGGTCGCGGACCAGCTGGAACGTCTCCGCGACGCCACCGAAGCCGACGAGCTGATCATCACCACCATTACCCACGACCACGCTGACCGCGTCCGTTCCTACCAGCTGCTGGCCGAGGTCTGGGCCCGACGATGACCTTGGTTATGCCGCTGCCGCGGCGGGACGGTCTCCCGTCAGGAACACCCTGCGGCCGGGATAGTCGGGCCGCGGCAGCCCCAGCTGAAGCTGGGCGATCATGGTCCGGAACACCTCGACGCTGCCGCCGCCGGTGGCCGACACCTGAACCCCCCGGTGGGCATACTCGATCGCGCCGTCGCCGATGGCGCCATCGGCGCCGTACGGCAGGATCGCTTCCGGACCCACCAGGTCGATGAGCTGCTCGCAGCCCAGCCTGGCCACGTCGGAGCCCTTCACTTTGCCCATCGCCGTCGGGCAGCAGACGCTCGCCTCCATCTCGGCCAGCAGGCGCCCGATCCCGGCCAGGAACACCTCGTCGCTGATCGGCGCCCCATCGCCGCCTGGACCCTCCATCGCCCAGCGCACGGCGGCTTCGACCGACTGCGCGAGGTGATGCACGATAGTTGCGCCCGGGCCTACATCGTCGAGCTTGCTGGCCCGGTCATCGAGGCTGTGCTCGGTGTCCAGCGGGCCGTGCAGGACGGACCAGCCGTTGTTGACCTCCCCGATGCGGTACCGGTCGGAGATGCGGACATCGCTGTAATAGGTGATGTTGGTCCGCTCGTCGCCGACCGTCGGGAGCGCGTGGACCTCGATTCCCGGGGTGTCGAGCGGCACCAGGAACATGGTCAGGCCCTTGTGCTTGGGCAGCGTCGGGTCGGTTCTGGTGATCAAGAAGACGTACTGGTTGTTATGGGCACCGGTCGTGAAGATCTTCTGCCCGTTGATGACCCATTCGTCACCATCGCGCACCGCCCGGGTCTTCGCCCCGGCGATATCCGACCCCCCGTCCGGCTCGGTGTAACCCAGGGACAGCCGGACCGTTCCCCGGCCGACCTGCGGCTTCAGCTCGTCGCGCAGCCCTGGATCCCCGTACGCCTCGACCGCTGGCCATACCCAGTCGGCTGAATCCCCGGTGAGCGGCGCGTCCCGCTTCCGCAACTCGGTCTCGAGAATCCGGACGCACACGTCGTCCAGTTCCGCGCCGCCGTCGTCACGCCGCCACCTCGGCCGCAGCCAGCCCTTGGCCCCCAGGGCGACGTAAAACCCCTCATCGAAGTGCTCGCCGCGCTCGCGCAGCCCCGCGTACACCTCGGGGGTCAGGTGCTCATCAAGGAACGCCCGGACCTCGTCGGCGAACGCCTGCTGAGCTTCGGTGAGAACCACGGCTGAGAAATCCATTTCCTGACCCTCCTAGCGACTGACCCTGCCCGTACCCGGCCGTCACCGGCCGGCACGGCGGTGGCGCCAGCCTGCGCCTCGGCGGCCAGCACCATCTGATCGACTCCGGCGGCGCGTGTCGGTCCAGCGCCGTCTCGCCCTGATCGGGCCGGTGCCCGGCTGGAGCCGAGGGGGAACGCGCACGGCTCCCGCCGTCCAGCGCGATCACGTCAATCTGTAGTTCCTGCCTTTGAATGTCATCCTGTTTCTTGGCAAATCTCATTGTCAAGAGGCATCTCGCCGAGACGGTTCCTATCGCACCGGGTGCTCAGCCCGGGCCAGGTCCGCGGCGCAGGTGCTGGCCCGCGGGCGCCCAGTCATCAGGACGGCCGGTGTGATTGGAGAACTCCACCGACCACCGCCACCAGCTGTGATCCTCGGCGTGCTGCCACTGTTGCAGGATGCCGACCTCGCCGCCCGCGAGCAGCACCGGCAGGCCGTAGAAATCCTCGGTCGGCCACACCTCGCTGCGCCGTAGGGCCCGCCCGTCAATCTCCACCAGGGTCATCGGCGAGTACTCGCCCGACCGCTCCAGGTCGGCGCGGGCTACCAGCTGGTCGTCACCGTCAATGATCTCGATTTTCGCCTTGCTGGGGGCGGCGTGAATGAGTGCCCGGCTGAAGCCACCAGCGGTGGTACAGCGAGCGAACTCCAGCCCGTTCATCGCGCCATCGTTACTGCGGATGTTCCACGTCCAGTTCATGCCGCGTGGGTACCCGGCCCGGCCCTGCGCCAACCTGAAGGCTTCACCCGCTCACGTGGTCATTAAGCAGGTGGGGTGAAACGGACCGTGAACGCGGCGGCGCGGTCGGCTTCGTGTGTTGCGGCCAGGTTGGCGCTGGCCGGGCTAGGTGCCGAGAACACGACGAGCCGGTTGGCGGCGCGGTCGGCGGTACTGGTCGCGAGCGCGGCACGTTCGGCGTGCGGGGTGACGTATTGCTTCGGGTCGCGCTCCAGGCACCGCTGATCGCTGAGTGCTTCGCAGATGGGGCAGGGGACCCGGAGGGCGGGATCGGCGTGAGCGAGCTGGTCGGCGCTTCCCATATCAGCGGTCACGCGTTCATCTCATCTCGAGTTGTAATTGCTTTACAGCGTACCACCGTCTAACGGATTATCCACGGCCAGGGAATAATCCGAATTCGTAACCGAAGACTGGACTGGCGGACCCGCAGGCGGCAAGAGGCTCAGCGGTTGACGTCCGGCTCGCTGACGTAACGTTCGTATGCCTCCTCCAGCTCGGGCGAGCCCGGCGGCTCCATGTAGTCATGAACCGTTCCGAGCTGGAACTCGCAGAAGTCCAGCGCTGCCTGCTGCCTGGCATGGAGCCCATGGCCGTGCGGCTGCCTTACGACGTTGCGGGCCGTGTCCAGGTGGGCCAGCGCCTCATGCACGGCACGGCGGATCGTGATGTTCAGCGCGCGCATCTGCCCATCGCTGATGAACCCTTCCCCGCTGGAGGGGTCGTCCGGATTGAACGCCGGGCAGCCGTGAAACGTCTGCAGCGCGTGGTGGACTGCCTGCGCCACGACCCAGGTCCGGAGCTGCTCATAGCTGGTCTTCTCGTCGGCGCGATTGAGGAGGGCAAGCAGGGCTGCGGCTGTCATGGACGCGATCGTTTCTCCGGCTGAGGAGCCTGGGCTGCTGCCCTGCCCTCGGAAGTTTGGCGAGGCACCCCGCCGATGTCGGGGGGGTCAGGTGCGGCGGGGTGCGCTCGGGCCTATTCCCGGTGCTGTCCAGACGACATGCCAAGAGGGAGCCAGTCAGAATGATGGCCGGTGAACCTGGGCTTTAACTGGGATCTAGCTGTAGACAGACAGACTATTTATCGCAGCAGACCTGAGAATTAACTGATGAGGAGCGGGACGCTTGAGGAAATCGAGAAGGGCCGAGGCGAGTTCGCCCGGCGCCTCTTCGGCCTGATGATGGCCTGAGTGGATCGGGCGGCTGTGCAACTCGCCGGCCGCCCACGGCCGCCAGATCGCCCGGGGGTCGCCGTGGATGTCGAGGTCGTCGTCCGTCGATACGAGCAGCAGCATTGGACACCGGATCTTCCGGCCCGCGGCCCGGTCGGCTTCCTCGTGCGCGCGGTCGACACGCAATCCTGCGCGGTAGTCCTCGCACATGCCGTGGACGACGGCCGGATCACGGAAGGCGGCCCACACGTCAGCGAAGTTCTCCTTCCCCATCTCGGCCGGCGCCGGGGTCCGGTACCACCGGCCCGGATCGGCGCTGATGAACGCCTCCGCTGGCTTGTCGGTCTGGCCCAGGAACCACCAGTGCCACCAGGAGCGCACGAACGCCTCGTTCAGGCGTTCAAGGTGCTCGATGACCGGCAGGCCATCCATGACAACGAGCCGCTCAACGGTCTCCGGGTGATCCATGGCCGTACGGAAGGCCACCAGTGCGCCCCGGTCATGACCCACCACCGAGAAGCGGTCGTGGCCGAGGTGATGCATGAGGGCCACCACATCGCCTGCCATCGCGCGCTTGGATGACTGCGCGTGCTCGGGCGCGTCCGGCGGCAGCGTCGACTGGCCGTAGCCGCGGAGGTCAGGGCAGACCACGAAGAACGAGCTCGACAACCGCGGCGCCACGCGGTGCCAGGTCACGTGCGTGCGAGGGTGGCCGTGCAGTAGCACCACCGGCTCTCCCTTCCCGCCGTACCGCACGCGGAGCGTCACGTCGCCGACATCAACGTGGTCCAGGCGGAAGCCGTCGAACATGAGCCGCATCTACCCATGCGATCCAGGCCGAACCGAGGCGCGGCAGAGCAATCCCGGGTCAGCGGCGTTGCGTGGCGGGCTGGCCCGCCCCACCAGGTCAGAGGGCTTCGGGTGGCCCCAGCGGTCGGCCTCCGGCTCCGGTCCGGGTGCGGTTAGCGACACACGGCTGCGTTAGCTACATAGATAAGTCGGCATAATGTGCTGTCATGACGGCTGCACCGCCCCACGAGTACATCCCAGCTGGGCCCCTCTTCACTGAGCCGCCGGGCGGCTTCGAGCCTGCGAAGGTCCACTTTGCTGCCTTCGCCGCCGTGCTAAACGGCGTTGAGACTGGCGACTACGACAACGAGGTCATAGCGTGGCTAGCCAACCTGGACGACACGACGTGCAGGGTGGTCACGTCCCTGATGTGGCGCTGCCGGCAAGCGTCCCCGCTCGTCGAGGCGTAGAGACGGGCACTCAGTTCCCGTGGCGTTACTCAGGCGACTCGATCACCCACGACTGGAGGTCGACGTTGACCCGGCGCTGTAATCGAGCGCGCGTTCCGTCGCGTTGCCAGCGCACGACCAGGATCGCGATGTCGTCCCCCGGGTGCTGGCTTCCGACCAGGGCTCGCATGGCCGAGTTGCAGATGTCCTCTGGCGGCCCGGGCTTCACGGCTTGACAGAGCCGGAGGATGCCGTCATCTATGGGCCGGTCCCGGCGTTCGACCAGCCCGTCGGTGAAGAAGCACAACACGGCGCCAGGCGCGAGAGCCAGCGTGGTGAGCTGCCGGCTGGGGGTGTCCGCGACGCCGATCGGAGGGTCGACGGCGAGCTCGGCCAACGTGCCGGTCTGGCCCGCGGCCGCGATGACCGGCGGGAAATGGCCCGCGGATGACACCTGGAGCTGCCCGGAAACCGGGTCGAGCACCGCATAAGACACCGTGGCCATGACATCGTCTTCTTCGAAGTACTGCATCTTCCGGTCGAGCTTGCGCAAGACATCCGCCGGATCGGGGGACTCCAGCGCGTACGCGCGCAGGACGCTGCGCATGCGACCCATGATGACCGCGGCGCCGAGCCCGGAACCTGCCACGTCGCCGACCACCATCCCCAGTCTGCCCGAAGGCAAGCGGAACGCGTCATACCAGTCGCCGCCGACACGACCGATCCCCGGCACGTACCGGGCGGCGACCTCCACCCCCTCCACCGTCGGCAGCGCTGAGGGCACGAGGCTGCGCTGAAGGGCGACCGCGGCAGCATGATCCTCACGAGACCTCAGCGACTGCACCGCCAGGGCCGCGCGGTCGGCAGCAAGCTGGAGCAGGGCGGCATCATCGGCGGTGAACACCCGGTCATGCACGGTGCCGACGTGCATAACCCCGACCACTGCGCCGTGGACGAGCAACGGGACGCCCGCCAGCGACCGGATGCCCTTCTCCAGCAGGAGCGGGTTGAGCACGTTGCTGTGATCGACGTGATCCAAGATGACGGGCCGCCGCTCGGCGGCGATGCGGCCCGCGAAACCCCGGCCAACCGGAATCCGCACGCCCTGGCTGACTTCCTCCTCCAGGCCGTCAGCCGCCGTGGCGATCAGCTGACGGCCCCCGCTGTCCAGCAGCAGCACCGCGGCTGTATCGGCGTCCAGGATCTCCCTCACCCGGCTCAGCAGCACGGAGAGAAGATCATCGGCAGACAGATGAGACAGCGCGGCATCGGTAACCGACCGGATATCCCGGAGTTTGTCTTCCGCCCCTTCCGGCGGCAGCAGCGGCGTGACCACCGTAAAAGGTTAGCGTCACCACCAGCATTACGAGAGACCGAACGGTCATATCGGCACAAAACACGCCCGAATACTCGAATTTCCCGCAGCGAAGCCCAGGTGGCCCGTGGTTGCTGCGAAGCCACCGGGAACCGCTGAGACTCGCCGACCGCGGCGACCACCCGATACACGAGCTCACCTGCGACGAGGCAGGCCGACCCGCTGCCCGGACCGACCCTCGGATCAGCCGCAGGTCATGCCTTCCTTTGCGCCGGGTTCAGCTGGCGGCGGTCATTAGTTCAAAGGCGGTCAGCCGCCAAGTGAAAGCCATATCCGCGGCTGTACTCCGATAAGGACGGGTGACTCGCAGGCTTTGGCAGACGCAGGCTGATCACAGGGCTCAGCCAGCGAGCGGGGGAGGCGTGTAACCGCCGAGAATCCGGGTCAGCTGCTCGGCGACGAACAGTGGCGTTCGGTCCTCCAGGTAGGGCCCGACGACCTGCACACCGACCGGCAGATCTCCAACCCGGCCGACGGGGACGACGGTTGACGGAAGGTAGGCCACGCCGACCAGGCCGGTCCACGCCAGCGTATCCATTTGCGGCCGCGACGTGCCGTTTATGATCACCGACCGGCTGGCGATCGTCCCCTCGTGGTCGTGGGGGAAGGGCAACATGGGCAGTACCGGGCAGAGCAGGACGTCGTGGTCACGGAACCAGTCCGCCCAGACCCGGCGGATAATCTCACGTTCCCGGCAACGCTCCAGCCAGGCCCGATGCGAGCCCCCGAGGGCCTCGCCGCGCTCGCCGTCGGCGCTGACCGAGATGGCCGGCACTATAAGCTGGCTGAACAGCGCACGGACCGCGTTCAGGTCGAGGGACGGCCGGACCGCCTGGACCTTGGCCCCGGCTGACGACAGGGCCTGGGCCGCGGCCGCCATAAGCTCGACCGCGGCCGGTTCCACCTCACACGCCGGGTCGTCCAGCCACAGGCCGATCCGGTACCCGGACAGTGATCCGTGGCGGGCCCCGGGCAGGGACAGCCGCCACGCCACCGCGTCGTCGGCATCCGGCCCGGCGATAACGTCCATGAGCAAGGACAGATCCCCGACCGACCGGGCGATCGGGCCGAAGACGTTGATGTCGGCGTCGATCGTGCCCCCGCCCACGCTGTCCAGGTATCCCCGCTGGGACACCACGCCGAAGCTCGGCTTGTGCCCGCAGACCCCGCAGTAGCTCGATGGGATGCGGATCGATCCGCCGATGTCGGTGCCGAGCTCGAAGGTCGACATGCCCGTCGCTACCGCCGCGGCCGGGCCACCCGATGATCCGCCCGATGTGCGGGTCGGGTCCCACGGGTTCCGGGTGGCCCCGAACAGGGAGTTGAACGTCTGGATGTCGCCCGACCACTCGGGCACATTGGTCTTGCCGAACACGATGGCGCCGGCCGAACGCAGACGGTCGACGGCCGGGGCGTCGGCCTCGGGCATATGGTCGGCGAGGGCGGTCGAGCCGCCTGTCGACCGCAGGCCAGCGACCTCTATGGCGTCCTTGATCGTGATCGGCAGCCCGTGCAGCGCGCCGAGTGGTCCGCCGCCCGCCGTGCGCTCGTCAGCCTGGGCCGCCGCAATGAAGGCAGCGTCGCGATCGAGGGTCACGACCGCGTTGACAGCCGGGTTGATCCGCTCCACCCGGGCCAAGCACAGCTCCAGCAGCTCCCGGCTGGACAGCTCGCGGTTCCGGATCATCTCCGCCAGCTCGGTCGCAGGCCGCAGGCACACCTGATCGTCAGTCATCATGCTCCTTTGAGGGATCGGGAAGAGGATGCTCGGGGTTCCCGGCAGCCCAATTGGCAGAACAACCTAAGCCGGCCGGCCAGGTCCGCCGCTGGGCCTCCCGGTACGGGTGGGTCACTCTAGCCATGCTCGCAGCCGCCTCCTCATCATCGCCACGGCTACCGGACGGGCCGGGGCCCGAACGTCGCGATCTACAGCTGGAGCAGTGCGCCATGGGCTACATGTTCGATTCATGTATAGCCAGCGTAAGATGCTAATGTGAAAAAAATGCTCGCACTCGTAGCAGCAGTTCTCTCGGTCTTCGTTGGTCTGTTCGCAGCCTCGAAGGCAGCACGCACCTCTGCTGGTGACACAGCACCCGCAGCTACCACAGCTCCTCCAGGCACGACAGTCCCCACGGCCACGGCAGTCCCCACGGCCACGGCAGCTCCGCCGGTTTCCGCGACTGCCGGGTCGAGCTCCCCGGCCTCCGACGGCCTCAGCTCCCCGTGGCAAGCCCTGACCGGCTACGCGCTCAAGTGGACCGCGGTGAACGGCCCTGGCGGTCAGGTTCCGGCGAGCTATACCATCGAGACGCTTCAGCTTAACGGCGTCAAGGTTGACCAGTTCACGACCACCAAGACCAGGGCGCTCGAATACGGTAAGGGTGGTGCCGGCCTGCATCCTGGCTGGTCTTACAAGACCTATGTGTGGGCCAACGATGGGCCTGTTGCGCCCCCGCACGCCACAATACAAGTAGCCCTTCCCAGTTCCAACATCTGGCAACCCCCGCAGAAGGCAGAATGGCAGTGGGAGATAAGCAGCCCGCTCTCACTGAACAACACATATCAGATGGGCACTGGCATCACCGCATGGAATGGGGACAAACCCCAGGCCGCGAATCCGGTCATCTATGACATCGACGCCATCATAAATCCTGCGTCCACGGTATCCGCACTTCACGCCAAGGGCCTTCACGTCATCGCTTACCTTGAAGTTGGGTCAATCGGGAACTATTACAGCGCCGCGGACGAAGGTATCTCGACCACCTACTACAGCCAGCTTAAGTCGGCTGGAGATCTGGGCGGCAACCTGCCGGGCTGGGATGAGACGTTCATCAACATCAATAACCCCTCATCGCTATCCATCATCGAGTCAATGATCAAGCAGCAGGCGGCGGCCAAGGGCTTTGATGCAGTAGAAACCGATCTTGATACCACCTTCAATAACAATGATGGCCAAACTCCGTGGACTATTACTGAGTCCACCGAAGTTGAGTACATGACGGCTATTGCTAACTATTGCCACAGCCTCGGCCTGGGCTGGATCGCGAAGAATCTTGACGAGACTGGGAACACCGCGTTCATCGCTCAGCTGGAGCCGCTGGCCCAGGGGATGATTAGCGAGCAAAATCGTCAATACGGGACCTACATCTACTTCACGCCGTTCCTGAATCACCATAAATGGATTGGCGATGCTGAATACACCCTTCCGCTGTCCAGTTTCGCTCCGCAGGATAACGCGACAAACGTCAACGGTGTTCTGTTCCAGCAGAATCTCGACGGCAGCCGTGTTCCGGCCCGGTAATTTAAGCGCGGCCACCAGGGCATCCTCTGCGCTCGCCTGGGTGTCCGGGTTGGGGTCAATGACCGGACCTGCCCAGAGCAGGCCGAACTGGTGGTGCCGGCTGGTGTCGCGGGCCTTGATGGACCGCGCCTGCTCTTGGAAGAACGAGAAGAACCGGCTGGTTCTGGCCGTGACAGCCAGCACTTTGAGGTCCCGTACGAAGATTCCCTTGAACGACTCGGGAGCGCCGCCGGTCTTGTTGCCGCATGCTGTCCTCTCGCATGGCTCGTGCAGCACCCCGCCGATCGTGAGATGGCGGACCGCCGCCGTGGCGATTCCTTCGGCGGTGCGCAGCAGCCCGGAGCTCCTGGTCGCCTGATAGAGCTGGGCCAGGCCCGCCAGGATCACGCCCTGGTTGTAGGTCCAGGTGGTTTCGTGGTTACTGGCACAACGTGAGTTGAGGCCGTCGTTGATCAGGCCGCTCTTATTGATCATCCCGCTGCCCTTGAACCACGACCATTCGGCTTTGGCCCACCTCAGGTACTTGGTGTCACCGCGGATCGTGTTGTGCAGCCATGCGGTCAGCTCAAGGAAGACCTCGTTGGTGACCGCATTCTTGTAGGCCTTGGCGGTCGTCCACCACACCCCGCCGCGGCATGTGCCGTCCCAGGACCGGTGAATATAGTTGGCGTCGGTCTCCGCCATCGCCAGGTACCGTCTGGAGCCGGTGATCTGGTAAGCCTGCAGCCAGGCCAGTCCCCACCAGCCGGTGTCGTCGTTGTAGGAACTCTCGAAGTTGCCCGACTTGTGGTCCTTGAACGCAGTGGAGATTGCGGTGCTGTAGCGGGTGTCCCCGGTCGTTTGCTGGTAGGTCTCCAAGGTCGACAATGCGACGGCAGCTTGCCACCAGACGTTGCCGATAAGTCCGCTGTGCCGGTTATACGACTTCATTAGCTCGGCCATGCCAGCCTTCGGCGGGCTCATGGCCCTAACCGACGCTGAGGCGGCGGCGCCACTGATCACGGTCGGGGCGACGGCGATGACCGCGACGGTGAGCGTAGCGGCCAAGATCCGGAACGGTGACCGGCGGCCGGGTCGGACCGCTCTCCCAAACATGGCACGGCAGGAGACCACCCGGAGCCTCCCTGCCGATGGGGATCTTTGATGAGACCTTTCTACCGGGTGCTCAGCGTCTATCGGTGGATAGCCGCTTATGTCGGCGTGTCGACGCCAATGCCCGTCAGGTTCGCATGGCCGCTTCGTTTTTAGGAGGAACCTCCATGTACCGTTTGGTCATTTTGTCATGTTTAGCGATTCGATCGGTGAACTGGCAGGGGACTGCACTGGACTTCCAGGTCGATGGACCAGTAGCCGTGGACTATCCGGTTCCGTAGCCGGATCGGCTGCTGCCAGGGCGTGTCCGGGAACTTGTCTTTGACCTCAGCGGAGAGCTGTCCGGCGGCCTCGCCGAGCACCGCGAAGTTCCACAGCGGGGCATCGCGGCGCTGGCGGTCGGCTTCCAACTGGCTGACGGTGATATCGGCGGTCAGCTGCTGGGCCTGCTCGGCTGCATCGATCATCTCGCTGAGCAGGAGGACGTCACGCTGCATAGACAGGCCGAGCCTCGGCCAGGACTGACGGTCTCAGCATCGGATGCAGGGCACGCAGAGATACCAGATCTACCTGATGGCTGAACAATACAGCGAGTTCGTCAGCGAGTTCCTCGATCTCCCAGCCCAGGCGCCGCCCAGGGCGCAATGTGTACAGAACATCGATGTCGCTGTCAGGCCCAGCGGTCCCGCGTGCCTGCGAGCCGAAGATCTGAAGCTCGGCGATCCCGTACCGGTCGCAGATGTCGGCCAGACGTCGCTCGTCAACATCGACCCCCGGGATGATCACCATGGTCTCAGGTTAGCGCCGAAAGGTTCACTGATGCCGTACCTCAGTCGCGTGCCACGTGAACACCCGATGAGCTCGCCGGCCTAGTCCCGGAGGGCCGTCGCGTACGCTTTCCGTAGATAGTGCTCGCAGGGGAGGTGCCTGGGAATGGCGGAGCCGGGCGGCGAGATGGCGGCGGGCGCGGGGGGCGCCGGTGATCTGCGGGCGTCGCATGCCGAGCGGGATCAGGTGATCGGGGTGCTCAAGGCGGCGTTTGTGCAGGGACGGCTGACCAAGGACGAGTTCGACGTGCGGGTCGGCCAGGCGCTCATGTCGCGGACGCGGGTGGAGCTGGCCGGCCTCACCGCGGACATGCCGGCTGGTCTGGCCGGGGTCCGGCCGCCGGAGCCTGCGGGGGAGTGGAGTGAGAAGAAGGCGGCCACGGCGGTTATCGGCGCGATGGCGGCGTGGTGGAGCGTCGCGGTGGCGGCGTCGTTGTGGGTGTCGGACAGCGGGCCTGCTCAGCGGTCGCCGGGGGTGGCTGTCGTGCTTATCTTGCTGCCGGTGTCGCTCGTCTGGATCTGGCTGATCGCCGTGGTGCTTGAGAAGCGTGCCAGCAGGCGGTCCGCGCGGGGCCGGTCACCGGGAGGCTGCGGTCAGGCCGCCCATTAGCCCGCTCGTGTGCCAGTAATGTCATTACCGCTTCGGTGTGGAGCCCGACCTCGACACGCGAGCCGACCGCCGCTCGACGGCTTACCTGTTCGTCGAGGACGCCGACGCGCTGGCCCGGACTTGGCTTGCGGCGGGCGGCGATGTGCGGCTCCCGCAGGATACCGAGTGGGGTCAGCATGAGGGCGTACTCGTCGATCCCGACGGCAACGTGATCCGGTTCGGCTCGCCGATGAACAGGGACTGAGCCCGGCTGGCGGCCCGGCGCGACGTCCGCCAGCGTCCTGATATTTCAGGCTATTTTGCGCCGGTAAGCCACCATGGCAAGCGCATAGGCGACGACGAGAATGCCGACGCACCAGGCGAGCGCGGTCCAGATGTCATTGCCGACCGGCTGGCGCCCGAGCAAAGCTCTGATCGTGTTGACCATCGAGGTGACGGGCTGGCTTTCCGCGAAGACGCGAACGGGACCCGGCATCGAGGCAGTGGGCACGAAGGCCGAGCTGACGAACGGCAGGAAGACGATCGGGTACGAGAAGGCGACCGCCCCGTCCGCGGATTTCGCCGACAAGCCGGCGATCACTGCGATCCAGGTCAGCGCGAGCGTGAACAGGACCAGGATGCCGGCCACGGCGAGCCAGGCCAGCACTCCTGCCGACGAGCGGAAACCCATGGCGAGTGCCACCAGGACGATGACCACCACGGAGATCGCGTTGGACACCAGTGAGGTCAGAACATGCCCCCACAGCACCGAGGAGCGGGCGATCGGCATCGAGTGGAACCTCTCGAAGATGCCGCTTTGCAGGTCGTTGAACAGGCGGAAGGCGGTATAGGAGATGCCGCTGGCGATCGCGATGAGCAGGATGCCGGGCAGCAGGTAATTCACGTAGTTGTCGGTGCCTGCCCGGATGGCGCCGCCGAACACGTAGACGAACAGCAGCATGAAGGCGATCGGCATGATCAACACCGTGACGATGGTGTCCATGCTGCGCGTGACGTGCCGCAGGGAACGCCTGAGCATCACGCTCGTGTCGCTGAAGAAGTACGTGTTCATCGTCGCTCCTTCTTGTCGCTTCCGACGATCGCCAGGAAGATCTCCTCCAGGGTGGGCTGCCGTTCCACGTATTCGACTTTCGCGGGCGGGAGCAGCTTCCTCAGCTCCGCCAGGGTGCCGGACACGATGATCGTGCCTTCGTGCAGGATCGCGATCCGGTCGGCGAGCTTCTCGGCCTCGTCGAGGTACTGGGTCGTCAGGAACACGGTCGTGCCGCTGTCAGCGAGGTCCTGGATCACCTGCCACACCTCAAGGCGGCCCTCCGGGTCCAGGCCGGTGGTCGGCTCGTCGAGGAAGATGATCGGCGGGCTGCCGATGAGGCTCATGGCGATGTCGAGGCGACGGCGCATGCCGCCTGAGTAGGTCGACACCCGGCGCCCGGCCGCATCGGCAAGGCCGAATCGTCCGAGCAGATCGTCTGCCACCTTGCCCGCGCTCTTCACGTGCCGCAGTTCGGCGATCATGATCAGGTTCTCCCGGCCGGTCAGGATCTCGTCCACCGCCGCGAATTGACCTGTCAGGCTGATCGACTCCCGCACCCGGGCCGGCTGCGACACGACATCGAATCCGTTGACACTCGCCGTGCCGCTATCGGGTCTGAGCAGGGTGGTGAGGATCCGCACGATCGTGGTCTTGCCGGCGCCGTTGGAGCCGAGCAGCGCGAAGATGCTTCCGCGCGCCACGTCGAAGTCCACACCCTTGAGCACGTGCAGCTTCTCGTAGGACTTCTGCAATCCGTGGACCTGCAGCGTCGCGTTCCTCGCTGCCATGCCTTGCCTCTTGTCTCCCTATTCCACGGTCACGTTCGACAAGTCCGCACCCATGCCTTTGAGCCCGGCGTAGGTCAGCTTGTCCATCCGTGCCCCGTCGAAGGCCACCGTGCGGATGGCAGTGCGGTATTTCCTGCTCCAAGCGCGGAAGGACACATCCCGCAGCGTCGCTCCCCGGAACGTGACGCCATTCAGCGCGGCCCGGTCGAATCTCACGCTGGTGAAGACCGCCCCGTCCAGGTTCAGGCCGCGCAGATCGGAGTATGTGAAGTCCACCCCGGTGAAGGCACAGTGCTCGAAGACCGTGCGCCGCAGGTCGGTCATCCGGAGCTTGACGTCCATGAGCGCGGCATCGGCGAACCGGGTCCCGGTCAGTCCCGACTTACTGAAGTCGGTGCGCACCAGGATGGAGCCGCGGAAGCTGGCCCGGGCCAGCTCGATCGTCGACATGTTCGCGTCGGTCAGATTGGCGCCGTCGAAGTTGGCGTCCGCCACATCGCTGCGCCTGAATGAGCTGCCGGTGAGATCGGCGTGCGAGAAATCGGAGCCGCGCAGCACGCTCGCCTCGAACGTCCCGCCCCGCACCTCGACGCCCGCGAAGTCGCTTCCCCCGAGCTCGCTCGTGTCGAATCTCGTCACCAGTTGCCGCTCGAGCGACCGGGAGAGGTTGGAGACCTCCTGCACTGTCTGCTCGATATCGCCGATACTGTCGATGGTCAACTCGAAGGCAGCCGCATCATCCTTGCCCTCGGCCTTGAGCTCACGGAACCGCTCATGCAGGTCCGCAAGCAGGTCCGCTTTCAGCTCGCTGATGCTCTTTGCGCCCTCGTGCGGCGCGAAGACGCCGTCCACGTATTCGTCTATTTTGTCGTTCATTGGATTCGTCTCCTCACAGCAATGTGTCGAGCACGCGCTTCGCGTACTCCCAGTTGCTCTTGTTGCGGGCATAGGTCGCTCTGCCCTTCTCTGTGATCCGGAAGTACTTGCGCCTGCCACCCTGCGATTCATCGCCCCAGTAGCACGTGATGTCGCCGTCCGCTTCCATGCGCCGGACGCTGGAGTACATCGTGGCTTCCTTGAGCTCGTACTCGCCGTGCGAACGCTCGGCGATCAACTTGACGATCTCGTAGCCATAGCAGTCGGATTCCGTCAGCAGCCGCAAGATCATCGTGTCGGCATTCCCACGCAGCAAATCGGATGTGATCTGGCTGGCGCTCATCTCACCACCTCCTGTGAACAATGTATGTCTTAGTACTGTGTCTGTCAAGGTAGTGGTGATGTCACACTACACGGATGGGTATAGCAGCCTGCGGACCGCCCCTGCCGTAGCTTTGACCTCGGGGTTTGCCGCTCGCGGCGGCTCACGAGGCCGAAGTTGCTCACGGTCGAATGGCAGCTGCGCAAGATATCTGCCAAGCTCGGAATCGGCTCCCGCCGTGAGCTGCGCGCCGCGCTGGCACAGCAAGGGCAAGACGGCCAGCCCGCCTGCCCGCAGCCTCAGTGACCGGCGCTTTGGCCGCCGTCGACGTGCAGGATCTCGCCGGTGATGTACGGCGCGGACTCCAGGAACAAGACGCCGTCGACGACGTCGCTGACCTGGCCGGGCCGCCCGAGCGGGGGCAGCCGGTCACCGAGGTCGTCGTAGCTTTCCGGCGGGTGCACCGGGGTCTGGATGATGCCGGGCGAAACGGCGTTGACCCGGATGCCGTAGGAGGCGTACTCGATGGCCAGGGACCTGGTCGCTGAGGCCAGGCCGCCCTTCGTCAGCGCCGCCAGTACCTCAGGCGTGCCGGAGCTCGCGTACTCGGCCAGGGTGGCCGTGATGTTGACGACGTGACCGCCGTATCGCCTGACCATCTCGGCGATGGCACGCCGGGTAAGCCAGAAGAACCCGGTGAGGTTGACCCCGACGACCGTCGCGTAGTCAGCCGCGTTGTAGTCGGTGAAGGGCTTGGAAATGTACACGCCAGCATTGTTGACCAGAGTGTCGATACGGCCGAAGCGTCCCAGCGCTGCATCAATTATCCTGTCGGCGGTCGCGGGCTCGGTAATGTCTGCGGCGACGGTGAGCAGATCAGGGTCCTGCGACGGCTCGATCGTGCGGGCGCTGGCCACTACCGCCCAGCCCCGCCCCCGGTACCCGGTGACAAGCCCGGCGCCGATGCCCTGAGAGGCTCCCGTGATGATGGCCACCTTGCCCGTCATGACGCCGCCAGGCCGGGTCGTTCGGGATCGGGGTAAGCATGCTTCGACATCGCAGCACTCCTAACTCGGCCGGAGATGCGTACCACTACGATCGCGCCTCGGGTACCCCGATTGCGCCCGTGAAATCCCTGGCCGCATACCCTGGTCCGCAACCCCGCGTTCGCACCACGGTCCCGGGGTAGACCTCGCTATCACACTCCGCCCGGTCCCGGGCGAGGCTGTGTCCGCCGCCTCACAGCGGCCCGGACCGTGGTGACACCTCACTCAGGAGTGTCACCACGGTCCGTTCGGGAACTGCATGCTCGTTTACCTGCCAGCACCGCGGGGTGCGGGGCTCAGCTCAGGCCTGGCCCGGCTGTGGCTGACTGGCAGGCCACGATCACTCGGGCAGGCCAGTTGAGGTTCCCGGGCTGGTGGCGACCAGGCCATCGTCGGCGCCCAGCTGGTTACCGGCGTGAGCGGATTGCGGTGATGATGCGGTGGCCGGGGTCCGTGCGTGGCCGGGATGGCCGCTGAGGATCTCGGTTTCGGGGGAGGTGCGGCGGGCGTGCAGCAGGCCCAGGCCGCTGAGTATCAGCATGACGGCGGCGGCGATGAACGCGCCGATCGCGGCGATCCCGGCGATCATGCCCATGGTGCCGAAGGCGTAGGCGTTGAGCAGCAGGCCACGCAGGGTCTCACCCTTGAACACTTCGGCGACCTGAGCGGCCAGGACGGTGTTCTTGGGCTGCGCGATGGCCTGCGTTGACAGCTGGGCGTAGGTCTTGCCGCCGCCGATGGCCTTGAGGTGGTTGGCGATGAAGTGATCGGCGTAGACCTCGGCCTGCGCGCCGGTGGTCAGCTGCTGGCCGCCGTACTGCCGCATCGCGGCGAACTCGGGGGCGGCGACGGCCGGGCTGTTGGCCGCCGGGAAGTAGATCTGCTGGGCGGCGAGCTGGGTGTGCACCTCGTTGCCGATGAAGCTGTGGGCCCAGGTGAGCATCACGCCGGCGAAGATCAGCGTGACGGCCAGGAACAAGCCGGCGGCGGCCATCAAGATGTCGAAGGTTCTGCGTCTCATAGCGGTTCTCCCTTAGTGGAAAGCGGCAGTCGTGGGTGGCCCCGGGCCGGAGGCCAGTTCCGGGGTGGTCGAGCGGCTAGCTGACGGCGGCTCCGTTGGCGGCGGCGGCGTGCGGGGGCGTGGGGATGCGGTCGGGGAGGGCAGGTCGCGGCGGCGTGGGTGCCGATCCGCAGCGACACCCGGTGCAGCACGCCGGCCTGCGGGATGATGACCCGGAACCCGGGTCTGCGCAGGAGCTGCGCCCCTGCTCGGACTGCGTGATGATCCGCGCCGACACGGCCATGCCCGCCAGGAGCAGTACGATGACGGCGGCAGCCGCGATAATCAGGGGTCCAGCCGCCGCCCAGGACCCCGGCGAAGCAGGTCAGGCCGATGAAAATAAGGCCACGTGATCTTTTGCCCGGGAGCAGGATATTGGCGAGCAATCCCCCTGCCACTCCGAGAGCGATCCATGCGATGACGCCCATCACTGACTCCTTCGGGCACCGGCGAAATGATGTGCGCGGCAGGCAGTCATGCTGGGTAGATCGCGGGGGAGAATAATTCTCCCGCGGGCGCGCCGTTCCTCCGGTCTGCGGCGTCCTGGCCAGCGTTGCTGCGGATATTAAAAAATCCGGCCCTTGCTGTGCAGCCGCGAATTTTACGCGAGTGCAGATGCCGGGGTCCGGAGCAACATTTTTGATATTACTACGATTTCCCGGATTAACGAAATTCTCGAATTTGGCGTGAATCATTCTGGTGCAGATAGCGGCAGCCCGCTTTTTCACGTGTGCGGGCGTGTTAGATGAGGCCAGTTGTTTGGCCGCCAGCACCGGGTGCCGCCCGGGAAGCACCGAAATCCCGCTGCCCGCCTTCAGCCGACGGGTCCGCGATAGCGCTGCGGTCAGCGGCACCGGACGACGAGCACAGCTGACCTCGCAGGAGGCCTGGTGATCAGCGCCACCGGTGTTGATGCTGTCGCCACATCCATCAGCGCCGCGAGTTCATTGCGCTGGCCTGGCTCCCCTTGCTGCTGGAGGCCAGCGAGCCGGTGCAGCAGCCGCTGGCAAGCCCCGGTTGAGGCAACATAGCCGCCGTGAGTGCACAGGGAATGGGCGTGCCTGGCCCGCGGGAAATCGGTGGCGACGGTTCGGCCTACAGCGGAGTCGCTCATTCACAGGGCGCGCGGCAGCTCGCAGCGCCTCTTGGTTTTTCGCTCACCGCATACCCTGGTCCGCACCCTGGCCGTTACCCTGGCCTGCGATAGGGCGCGGCTGGGGGAGCCCAGGAGACCTGGCCGATGACCTGTCCGCCCGCTAGCTGCTGCCGGAGGTTCCCGTGCCGATCGACTCGTTCGAGCGTTATCCGCTGCTGTTCGGCCCTTCGCCGGTGCACCGGCTCGACCGGCTGACCCAGCATCTGGGGGGTGCGTCAATCTGGGCTAAGCGCGAGGACTGCAACTCGGGAATCGCTTACGGCGGCAACAAGACCCGCAAGCTGGAGTACCTCGTGGCCGATGCCCTGGCCAAGGGCTGCGACACGCTCGTGTCGATCGGCGGTGTCCAGTCCAACCACACCCGCCAGGTCGCCGCGGTGGCCGCCCGTGTCGGGCTGGCCTGCGTGCTCGTTCAGGAAAGCTGGGTCGACTGGCCCGATCCGGTCTACGACAAGGTCGGCAACATCCTGATCAGCCGGCTCGCCGGCGCCGACGTCCGGCTGGTGCGCGCCGAGTTCGGAATCGGCTTCAAGGACAGCTGGGAGCACGTGCTACGGGAGATCGAGGCATCCGGCGGGAGGCCCTACGCGATCCCGGCCGGCGCCTCCGACCATCCCCTCGGCGGTCTCGGCTTCGCCAATTGGGCCTACGAGCTCGCCGAGCAAGAACGCCAGCTCGGGATCTTCTTCGACACCATCCTGGTGTGCTCGGTCACCGGCAGTACCCAGGCCGGGATGGTCGCCGGCTTCGCCGCGCTCTCCCGCGCCGACAGCCGGCCGCGGCGCATCCTCGGCATCGACGCGTCGGCCAAGCCAGCGCAGACCCGCGAGCAGATCCGCCGCATCGCGCAGCAGACCGCCACGCTCATCGGCGTGGAGCGGGAGCTGACCGACGACGACATCCACCTCGATGAGCGCTACCACGCCGGCACCTACGGCATCCCGGACGACGCCACCCTCGAGGCGATGCGGCTCGCGGCCCGCACTGAGGGCATGGTCACCGACCCGGTCTACGAGGGCAAGTCTATGGCCGCCCTCATCGATCTGGTCAGCCGCCGGGAGATACGTCCCGACGCCACCGTGCTCTACGCCCATCTCGGCGGACAGCCCGCCATCAACGCGTACAGCGCCTTGTTCTCGTGAACCAGCGAAAACTCGGCGAGCCCTTGATCAGCCACGTCTCCTGCCTCTGCGGGCTGATGATCGCGCGCGGCGGCGGGACCGCGCTGGGCCCGAGAAGTAAACCTGCCGGTCCGGGCCGGCCCAGTACCGTTGCGGGCTGGGCCGGCCCGGTGCCGGTCGCGTTACGCCGCTGACGCGGCGGGGCGGTCGCCGGTCAGGAACACCCGGCGGCCGGGGTAATCCGGGCGCGGGAGGCCCAGGTCGTGCTGGGCGACGATGGTCCGGAACACCTCGACCGTGCCGCCAGGGGTAGCAGAATGCTGGGCCTGCCGGTGGCCGAACTCGATGATGCCGTCGCCGATGGTGCCCTCCGCGCCATACGGCAGGGTCGCGGCCGGGCCGATCAGATCGATGAGCTCCTCGAAGCCCAGCCGGGCCGTGTCGGAGCCCTTGACCTTGCCCATGGCCGTCGGGGTGCAGGCGCTGCCTTCCATCTCGGTCAGCAGGTGCCCGATCCCGGCCAGGAACGCCTCGTCGGCGATCATCGGCCCGTCGCCGTCCGGAGCGTCCGCGGCCCAGTGCACGGCGGCTTCGACCGACCGCGCCAGATTATGGACGATATTGGCGCCGGGGCCGACTTCCTCGAGTTTGCTTTGGTGTTCGCCGAGGTGGTGCTCGGCGTCGAGCGGGCCGTGCAGCACAGACCAGCCGTTGTTGACTTCGCCGATGCGGTACCGGTCGGGGAGCCGGATGTCGCTGTAGTAGCTGATGTTGGTGGTCTCGTCGCCGATGGTGGGCAGCGGCTGGCGCTCGAAGCCGGGCGAGCTGGTCGGCACCAGGAACATGGTCAGGCCCTTGTGCTTGGGCAGCGTCGGGTCCGTCCGGGTGATCAGGAACACGTACTGACCGTGCTGGGCGTTGGAGGTGAAGATCTTCTGCCCGTTGATGACCCACTCGTCGCCGTCGCGGACGGCGCGGGTCTTGGCCCCGGCGATGTCCGATCCGCCGTCCGGCTCGGTGTAGCCCAGGACGAGGCGGGCCGTGCCGCGGGCGACCTGCGGCTTGAGCTCGTCGCGCAGCCCCGGGTCCCCGGACGCCTCGACCGCCGGCCACACCAGCCGGGTTGTGGCGAGCGCGCCAAGCGGCGCGTCCCGCTCACGCAGCTGGGTTTCGAGGATCTTCACGGACACGTCGTCCAGTTCCGCGCCGCCGTCTTCCTTCCGCCACCGCGGCATCAGCCAGCCCTTGGCGCCCAGGGCAAGGTAGAAACCCTCATCGAAGTGGACGGCCTGCTGGCGGATCCGCGCGTACACCTCGGGGGTCAGGTGCTCATCCAGGAACGCCCGGACCTCGTCGGCGAACGCCTGCTGAGCTTCGGTGGGGGCAACGGCTGAGAAATCCATTTGTCTGATACTCCCTTCAATATCATCCTGTTTCCCGGCAAATCGCCTTGTCAAGTGACTGATCCAAGCGCGGCGCCGATCGTGGCGATGATCGCCCCGCCGAGCGTTATGGAGATGAATGAGCGGAGGAAGCCGGTGCCGAAGAACCGCTGGCGGATCCAAGCGAGCGTCACGAGCTCGAACGCTATCGCCGCGAGCGCGAGCAGTACCGCGGTGCGGTAATGGGGGATGAGGAAGGGCAGCGTGTGCAGGACGCCGCCGAGGAACGTGCCGAAGCCGGTGATCGCGCCGCGCGGATAAGGGCTGCCGCGGCCGGTCAGGTCGCCGGTGTCGGATAGCCCTTCGGAGAAGGCCATGCTGACGCCGGCGCCGATCGCGGTGGCCAGCCCGACCAGGAGAGCGTCGTGGGGCTGGTGGGTGGCAAAGGCGACGGCGAAGATCGGGGCGAGCGTCGACAGGGAGCCGTCGATGAGCCCGGTCATCGCTGGCTGCGCCCGCTGGAGCAGGAACGATCGCTGATCGCGGGGCTCGTGTGTGGGTGCCAACATGCCGTTCCTTCCCAGGGGTGAGGTGAGCATTCGGGTGGTTGTCGTTGGTGCCAGCCGGGAGGACTGCCGGTGTGCGGCAGCCCGCCCGGCCCGCTATCCGGCGTGTGCGGTGGTGGCCTGCTGCGCGTCGGCGGCCCTGGGCGGAGCGGCGGCCGGGGCCCGGGCGGCGTGGAGCGGGCCGGAGCGGAACAGCGTGCCGCAGATCACCGCGCCGGCGCCGAAGATGGCCGCCCCGACCCAGAACACAGTGGTGTAGCCGTGGATCAGTGACATCTCGGCCAGCGACGGCCCCGCGTGCCCGTGGGCCTGGCCGGCGGCCACGTAGTGTGCCACCGCGCCGGCGAAGATCGTGTTGAGCAACGAGGTGCCGATCGAGCCGCCGATCTGCTGGCCCGTGTTGAGCGTCGCGGAGGCCACGCCCGCGTCCTGCGGCGGCACGCCGAACGTCCCCGTGTTCATCGACGGCGCCATAGTGAGGCCGAAGCCCAGGCCGGTTACCATCAGCGGCCCGAGCACCGCCGATGCATAGCTCGAGTGCAGCCCGATCCTGGTCAGCCACACCAGGCTGCCCGCAGCCAGCAGCATGCCGACGGCGACCAGCGGCTTGGGGCCGACCCGGGGCAGCAGCACCACGTTGGACAGGTTGGCGCCCACCACCACCATCACGATCATCGGCAGGAAGGCGATGCCGCTGACCACGGGGGAGTAGTGCAGGCTCAGCTGCATGTAGTAGGTGAGGAACAAGAAGACGCCGAACATGCCGGCGCCGACGATCAGCACCGCCAGGTAGGCGCCGCCCCGGTTGCGGTCGAGCACGACCCGGGGCGGTAGGAGCGGACTGGCCGCGCAGGCCTGCCGTAGCGCGAACGCGGCCAGCAGCGCCACGCCGGCAGCCAGGAAACCGTAAGTGGACGGCGTGTGCCAGTTATGGGTTGCCGCGTTGGAGAACCCGTAGACCAGGCAGAACATCGAGGCCGAGACGAATGCGACGCCGAGCAGGTCCAGCCGGGTCCTGATGCGGCCGCGCTGCTGCTTCAGGAGCAGGACCGCTCCGGTCCCGGCGAGGCTTGCGAAGATCAGGTTCACGTAGAGGCACCAGCGCCAGGACAGGTACTCGGTCAGGATCCCGCCGAGCACCAGGCCGATCGCGCCGCCGGCGCCGACGATGGCGCCATAGACGCCGAACGCCTTGCCGCGGTCCCTCGGGTCAGAGAATGTCGTGGTCAGGATCGACAGGGCGGCAGGCGCGAGCAGCGCACCGAACGCGCCCTGGGCGGCGCGTGCCGCCACCAGCATGCCGAAGGTGGTGGCCGCCCCGCCGGCGGCCGACGCGGCGGCGAAGCCGAGCGCGCCGGTGAGGAACGTGATCTTGCGCCCGACCAGGTCGCCCAGCCGCCCGCCGAACAGCAGCAGGCTGCCGAACGACAGCGCGTAGGCGGTCACCACCCACTGTCTGTCCGCGGTCGTGAAGCCCAGGGCGCGCTGCGCGGACGGCAGCGCTATTGTCACGACGGTGGCGTCCAGCACGACCATGAGCTGGGCGAGGGCAACGGTACCTAGGATCAGCCACCGGCGGGGGTCGGGGGTTGCGTCGGGCGCTGCGGAAAATGTCGTTGTCATGCAGACGATGCTGTCGGCTTGCAGGCTTGCCGTCGTCGTGCGCGGGAAGCGATTTTTGCCTGGTCAGCGGGGATGCGGCGGCGCGGGCGCATACTCCGCGGGGAGTAGCAGGAAATGGGTCCCGCGGGCGAATACCGTCCCAGGACGCTCCGCGTACGCTCGAAGAATGCGCACTGATCGCGACGTGCGGCCCTTCTACGCCGCCGGATGGGTCATCTCGGCCGGGGTCATGGCCGTAACGTTCCGCATGTGGCAGCTGCACGTCCGCGACGCCGAGCAGCGCGCCGAAGAGGCCGAACGGACACGGGACGAGGCCGCCCAGCGCAAGGCGATGGAAGAGCGGCTGCGGATCGCCCGTGAGCTGCACGATTCCCTGACGCACAGCATCTCCGTGATCCGCGTTCAGGCCGGCGTGGCGGTGCACCTGGCCCGAAAGCGCGGCGAGGAAGTGCCGCCGTCGCTGCTGGCGATCCAGGAGGCGGGCGCGGATGCCGCGCGGGAACTGCGCACCACGCTCGGCGTGCTGCGCAGCAAGGAGGACGGCGACGGCAGCGGCCTCGGCCAGCTGGACAGCCTGGTGGCGCGTGCGCAGGCCGCCGGGCTTCCCGTGACGGTGACCGTGACCGGTGACGAGCGGGCGCTGCCGCACGAGGTAGATCAGGCTGCCTACCGGATCGTGCAGGAAGCGCTCACCAATGTGAGCCGTCACGCCGGCCGTGCCTGCGCGTCAGTTCACCTGCATTACACGCCAGCCGCGCTCTCGATCCAGGTCGACGACGACGGCACCCGGGCCGGCACCGGCACCCGGCCGGCGGCCCCCGGGCTCGGCCTCATCGGCATGCGGGAACGGGTGACCGCGCTCGGCGGCCGGCTCCACGCCGGTCCGCGGGACGGCGGCGGCTTCCAGGTGCGCGCTGAACTCCCCGCGCGGGCACCATGATCAAGATCCTGCTCGCCGACGACCAGGCGCTGATACGCAGCGGCATCCGCGCGCTCCTCGAAGCGGAAGACGACATCGAGGTGGTCGCCGAGGCCGCCGACGGACGGCAGGCGGTGACCCTGGCCGCCGAGCACCGCCCGGACATCGCTCTGGTCGATATTCAGATGCCGGTGCTCGACGGACTGGAGGCCACCCGGCAGATCGCCGCCGACGAGCGGCTGGACAGCGTGCGAGTCGTGATCCTCACCAATTTCGGGCTCGACGAGTACATCTTCGCCGCGCTGCGGGCCGGGGCGAGCGGGTTCCTGCTCAAGGACACCGAGCCGGCCGAGCTGCTGCAGGCGCTGAGGGTTGTCATGCGCGGGGACGCGTTGCTGTCCCCGGCCGTCACCCGCCGTCTGATCAGCGAGTTCGCCGCCCGGCCGCCGGACGCGGTTGCCGGGAAAGGGATGGATAGTCTCACCAACAGAGAACGGGAAGTGGTGGCCCTCGTCGCGCACGGCCTGTCCAACGACGAGATCGCCGCCGCCTTGGTGCTCAGTCCCACCACCGCCAAGACTCACGTCAGCCGGGCGATGATCAAGCTCGGCGCTCGCGACCGGGCGCAGCTCGTAGTCTTCGCCTACCAGGCCGGCCTGGTCACCCCGCGCGCCGCTGGGTGACCAGATCCGGGTTTCTGCCAGTAGCGGATACGTTCTCCCCGCCGTCTGACGTAGCCCGGCCTTGATCATTATGCGGGGCTAGCGATAGTGATGTACCAGTAGCCACCCGCGAGATTCAGCACCGCAGGTACGAGGAACCACGCTGACAGCCGGTACATTTTGCGCCGCTCCTGGTCGGTTTCCGCGCTACGGCCGAACGAGAGCAGGACCAGGCCGATGCCGGTCTGGAAGCCGCCGGCAGCCACACGCGCGGCCCCGCAGGCGCGGAGGTGGCGGTACTCCCATGGGCTGATCAGGCGGTGCATGCCGGGTCGCGGGGGAGATAGCCACCACCCGCGCAGGCTTTTCGCAGCGATGCTGTCGTTGGGTGCGTTCATCGGGATGCCTCCCGTGGCTGCGGTGCCGGTCGCCCGGATGACCTGTCAATGCTGGCCCCATACCATCACCACAGCCGCCCCTGGAGAAGCTCCGCCGGGCTTGCCTGGCTAAATGGCCGTACATTTAGGTATTGAGTCGGCCAGAAGCTTGGAGGGCCTGCCGTGTCTTGGCCTGATGAGGTTGCTATCAGCCTGGCCCGGTGGGCCGCGGAACTCACGCCCGATGCCGATGATGTGGCGCTGGCGGACCGGTCGCTGCTGGACACCGTGGCGGTTGCGCTGGCCGCCCGCGATCACCGGGTCACCCGGCTGGCCGCAAGCTTGCCCGAGCACGCGCTGTGGGCCGTAGCGGGTCACGTGCTGGATTTCGATGACTTGCACATGCCGTCGACAGCGCACGTCAGCGCGATCTGCGTGCCGACGGCGCTGGCCACCGGCGGCGGGTCGCGGGCCTTCCTGGCCGCGGCCGGGGTGATGGCACGGCTGGGGACAGCGCTGGGCTGGCGGCATTATTCGGCCGGCTGGCATGCGACCTGCACGGCCGGGGCGCCGGCCAGCGCGGCAGGCGCGGCCGTCGCGCTGGGCTTGCCGGCCGAGCAGATCGCCGTCGCTATGGCCCTGGCTGTGCCCGCAGCCGGCGGCGTGCAGCGGGCGTTCGGCACCGACGCCAAGTCGCTGCAGGTCGGCTTCGCCGTGGATGCCGGGATCCGGGCCGCCCGGCTTGCCGCCGCGGGCGCGCAGGCCGACGCGGGGGCGGTGGGCGCCTGGCTGGGCCTGGTGGGCGGCGACCCGGCAGCAGTGGAATTGTCCGGGCCAGCGGTGCCGGACGGGCTGGCCATCAAGCTCTACCCGTGCTGCTATGCGCTGCAGCGGCCGATCAGTACTCTGTCCGGTCTCGCCGGCCCTCGGCTGGACCCGGCTCAGGTGCGCCGCATCGTGCTGCGCACCCCGCAGGCCACGGTGACACCGCTGATTCATCATCGCCCGGAGTCGGGTTTGCAGGGCAAGTTCAGCCTGGAGTACGCGGCGGCGGCCGCCCTGCTCGACGAGTACCCGGGATTCGGCAGCTTCACCGACGCGGCGGTGCGGCGGGAGGCGGCCCGGCGGCTGACCGCGCTGGTGGAAACCAAGCTCGAGCCAGGCGGGAGCGGCTTGCTCGACGGTGAGCTGGAGGCGGAGATCCACACCAGCGATGGCGCGATCATGCGGGCCAGCCAGCAGTTCCCGCCGGGGTCACCGGGCCGGCCTGCCTCGCCGGCCGAACTGCACGCCAAACTGGCCGACTGCGTGCGCGGGCTTGATACCGACCCGGCCACCTGGACCTGGCAGAACGCCGCCGCGACCCTGCGCCGGTTTCTACCCCAGCTCGGGCGCGATCCGCGGCAAGCCGAGGTGAGGATTTCAGGCTCTGCTCGCGGCCTGGTTGAACATCCGCACTTGGCCGCGGGAGACTAGCTTGCCCTCGCCGTTGCTGATCTCGACGACCCACAACTGCAAGGTGCGGCCTTGCTGGATGGCCCGCCCGACGATGTCGAGGCGGCCGCGGCTGAACGGGCGGAGGAAGTCCGTCTGATTGCTGATGCCGACTGAGCTCTGGCCCGAATCGCGGACCGCGGCAGTTGCGCCGATGGTCGCCATGCTTTCGATGACGTATGCGTAAACACCGCCGTGCACGGTTCCGGTGCCCTGGTGGTGCCGTTCGTCGATATCGATATGCGCTAGCACTTCGGTGCTGCTAGCCGAGTCGATGACGAGCCCGATCATATCTGACACCGTTCGGGGTGCGTCTGCGTCGCCTTCTGCCATCTGCTCCGTCCTTTCATTCATAAGTACTCATATCGTAGAAGGAGGGCTATGTCAGGCGCCTTCGGTTAGTCCCAGGATGGCATGTAACCGAAGATCTCCCGGGCTGTGCGGGACCCGAGGTGTCCGTCGAGTAGCTCGATGCGGTCAGTGGCCGATCTGGCTGGGGAGTTCCAAGCCGAGCACACGGTCGACGAACAGGAACGTCTCGAATTTCGCGCCCGCCGGGAGGTCCTGACGGGATCCCACGCTGCGCAGCAGGTCCAGGGCCGCGACGGTGTCGAGGTCATCGTCGAAGGCGTCACGGATCACGCTCGCGGCTTCCGCGGGTACCGGCCTGGACGGCTCGCGAGCCCACTCGGCCACCTCGCGGCGCCACCGGGCGACCGACCCGGCGGCATTGGCCAGTACGGCCTGGGTGAGCTGCGCCGGCTGGCGGTACGGGCAGGACAGCAGCGTGAGCCGCAGCGCCAGCAGGTCAACCCGGTCCCCGCCCGCCGCCTGCTGCGTCAGGTCCTCGACCGGGCCGACACCGACCAGCACTCCGCCGTCGCCGTCGCCCTCGCCGTCGCCGGATCCCGGCGCGATCCAGCCCACGTGCACGTGGGCTGGTCCGCCGAGCATGGCACGTGCTTCTTCCCGGCTGGCCAGCGCAGCGGGCGGGTGAATGCCGAGCGCGCTGAGGTCCTCGTCGAACCCCGCGGGAGGTGCGCTGTCCGCGGTCAGAACCGTGATGGCCTCCATGCCCTGCAGCTCAGCGATCCGCGTCAGCACGTCGGCCACCAGCAGCACCCGCAGATCCGGCAGGCCAGACCAGGCCCCGCCGGCAGGCCCGTGAACACACACCCGCAGCGGGACCGAGGGGCTGGCGAGCACGGCGTACGAGCCGGTCCGGGCATCCCACAAGCGCAGCATGCCTTACAGGCTAAGCGTCGCTGGCCCGAGCCGGTAGCGCAAGGGACGGCTGGAAATAGCGATGACGGGTGACGGCCAGAATTCGGAGGGCATTAAGTCACGAAATGCACCGGCGCGAGGATGCGGATAACCTGAATTTATCCCGGCAATCCTGGGCATTCCGCTAGGAGATTCAGGACCTTGCTCCCCGAGGGGGCCAGCCTGGCTGATCTAGCCGAAGGTGAAGGAAAAGGCTTGGACGCCGGCGTTGAGGAAGGTGATCTGGAAGGTGCGGTCGGTGATGGGGCCGGGCTGGCGGATGAGCTGGTGCAGCCGCTGCTCGGCCACCGTTCCGATGCCTTGTTCGTCGAGGTCGGCCCCGTGCGCTGCGCCCGGCGGCTGTCCGTCGATGAGCACCTGGAATCGCATCGCGGTTCCCGGCGCCGCTGGCCCCATGACGAGGTTGAGGTCGCGGGCGTGGAACCGGTACGCGATCTGGCCGGCGGCTTCGTTCGCCGTGACGGACTGTTCCCCTATGGTCCAGTCACCGGACAGGGCCCAGTTGTTGAGCTTCAGTTCCGCCGGTGCGGTGTAATGGTGTGGCCTGTCCGGCAGGGCGGCGCCCGGGGATGCGAAGTTCTCGGTGCGTTCGTAGCCGGTGTAGTTCTCCGGTGATTTCAGGGTGGCCCAGTCGGCTGGTGCTTCGGCGCCGTGGGCGTCGATCGTGACCAGGTCGTGGCCGAGGCCGGGGGATCCGGTTTCGGCCAGGAGCTGCTGGATGATCATTTCGGACTGCTGGTATTCGCCTTCGCCGTAGTGGTGGTGGCGGATTTGCCCCTGTGTGTCGGCGAAGTACAGGGCGGGCCAGTAGTGGTTGTCGAAGGCGTTCCAGACGGCGTAGTTGCTGTCGATGGCGATGGGGTAGCCGATGTGCCTGTCCTGTACCGCCCGGCGGACGTTGTCCGGGTCGTGCTCGAACCCGAACTCGGGCGTGTGCGCGCCGACGATGACGAGCCCGTGGGCGGAGTATTTCGCGGCCCAGGCGCGGAGGTAGGGGAGCTGGCGTAGCCAGTTGATGCAGGTGTAGGTCCAGAAGTTGACCAGCACCACTTTCCCGCGCAGGGTGGCCGGGGTCAGCGGCGCTGAGTTGAGCCATCCGGTCGCGCCGTCGAAGGACGGCAGCGTGCCCTCGACGGGCAGCCGGTCCGCGGACGTGTGCAGCCCGGCGGGCCTGGGCCAATGTTTTGTCATGATAGCTCCTTTGCAGAAGGGCCTTCGGCCGAGCGAGGGGTGAATGCAGGCGGTCTAGCGCAGTGACCGGAACGCCGCGCGGAGCTCGCTGCTGAACAGGGCATCAGTTCCTTGGCGCCTGAGGAATATTGGGCTTTTGAGGCCGGTTGGGCCGTGAGGTCACCAGCGTCCTCACTGTGGGCAGAACAGGAGTTCCAGCGTCCATGCCAGTCCTCACCGTCATCGTCGGCTCGATCCGTCCCGGCCGGGCCGGGCAGCCGATCGCCGAGTGGTTCATCGAGCGTGCCCGGGTCCACGGCGGATTCGACGTCGAGGTCGCGGACCTCGCCGAGATCCGGCTCCCGCTGATGGAAGAGCCGAACCACCCGAGGCTGCGCCGGTATACCCTCAGCCACACGCACGACTGGAGCGCCCGGATCGACCGCGCCGACGCGATTGTGTTCATCACCCCGGAGTACAACTACGGCTACCCGGCGACGATCAAGAATGCGATCGACTACCTGCACCAGGAGTGGAAGGACAAGTCCGTCGGGTTCGTCTCCTACGGCGGCATCGCGGCGGGAACCCGGGCGGTCCAGCAGCTCAAGCAGGTCGTCACCACGCTGAAGATGGTCCCGGTCTTCGAAAGCGTGAACATCCCATTCCACACCCAGTTCATCCGCGACGGCCAGTTCCACGCCAACGAAGTGCTGGAGCAGGCCGTGCCCGCCATGCTCGATGAACTGCTGCGGCTGGACGGCGCGCTGCGCCCGCTGCGCGTCGCCGCCTCGAGCAGCGCTGTCTGAAGACGGCGTCCGTTCTGACCTTCCGGCTCCCTGGAGCAGGCTAAGGCTGCCGCGAGAGGCAACACCTGACCGGGGCGTGCCGTTCAGCGAGGTGCTGGCCAGCCGCCGCCAGGCAGGCTGAGGCTCCCGCTCTCCTGGCCCGCTGCCGGGCTGGACCGGCCTGGGACCGTTCAGGTTATGCCGCTGCCGTGGCGGGGCGGCCTTGCTGCAGGAACACCTTGCGGCCGGGGTAATCCGGGCGCGGCAGGCCCAGGTCGTGCTGGGCGATGATGGTCCGGAACACCTCGACCGTGCCGCCGGGGGTCGCGGTGTGCTGGGCCTCCCGGTGGGCGTATTCGATCACGCCATCGCCGATGGCGCCCTCGGCGCCGTACGGCAGGGTCGCGGCCGGGCCGACCAGGTCGATGAGCTCCTCGCAGCCCAGCCTGGCCACGTCCGAGCCCTTCACGCGCCCCATCGCCCCCGGCGTGCAGGTGCCCGCCTCCAGCTCCACCAGCATGCGCCCGATCCCGGCCAGGAACACCTTGTCTTCAATCACCGGCCCACCGCCGTCCGGGGCGGTCTTGGCCCAGCGCACGGCGGCCTCGACCGATTGCTCCAGGTGCTGCGCGAGGTGCCCGGCCGGGCTCAGGTCGTCGAGCTTGCTGGCCGTATCGCCGATGTAGTGCTCGGCGTCCAGCGGCCCGTGCAGGACGGACCAGCCGTTGTTGACCTCCCCGATCCGGTACCGGTCGGGGACGCGGACATCGCCGTAGTACACGATGTTCGTCCGCTCGTCGCCGATCGTGTACAGGGCCTGGATCTCGATTCCTTCCGAATTGAGCGGCACCAGGAACATGGTCAGCCCCTTGTGCTTGGGCAGCGCCGGGTCAGTCCGCGTGATCAAGAAGACGTACTGGCAGTACTGGGCACCGGTCGTGAAGATCTTCTGCCCGTTGATGACCCACTCGTCACCGTCGCGCACCGCCCGCGTCTTCGCCCCGGCGATATCCGACCCGCCGTCCGGCTCGGTGTAGCCCATGCAGATACGGACCGTTCCCCGGGCGACCTGAGGCTTCAGCTCCGCGCGCAGCTCCGGATCCGCATGTGCCTCGACCCCCGGCCAGATCAGCGGGGTGCCACTCAGCAGTGGCGCTTCTCTCCTGAACAGCTCGGTTTCGAGCAGCCGGACGCACACATCATCCAGTTCCGCGCCGCCATCCTCCCGCCGCCACCGCGGCCACAGCCACCCCTTGCTGCCCAGCGCCACGTACAGCCCCTCATCGAAGCTGTCGGCCCGTTCCCGCTTCCGCGCGTAGACCTCCTCGGTCAGGTGCTCATCCAGGAACGCCCGGACCTCTTCGGCGAACGCCTGCTGAGCGTCGGTGAGGGCAACGGGAGAGAAATCCATTTCCGACACTCCTGACGGCTGAATTCGTGCCGCGTACTCGCGCGTGATGCTCTGCTTTTGATGTCATCCTGTTTCCCGGCTAATCGCCTTGTCAAGAACGTAATGCCGGCCGCTCGCGGGGGGCCAGCCGGGGCCGCCCGCAGGCGGCCCGGGCGGGCAAACAACCGGAAGGGGTTGCGCTGCCCGGAATGCGAGTGTGATCGTAAGCATGGGCAACGAGATTCCGGGAGGACGCACGTGAGCAGCACGACGGCCAGTATCTACAGCAAGGGACCGCGGCGGTGACCACGCCGGCGGCGGGAGCCGCCCGTACGGGGAACTACTTCCGCGAAACCCGGCCGGTCGAGCCGGACGAGCCGCGCGTCCTGTACCGGGTGGAGGAGCGGATCGCACATGTCGTGATCAACCGGCCGCTGCTCCTCAACGCCATCCATGCCGACGTGCATCATGGCATCGTCGACGGCCTGCAGCGGGCCGATGCCGACGACGATGTGCGGGTCGTCGTGCTGTCCGGCAACGGCCGGGCGTTCTCGGCGGGCGGTGACCGCGGCCAGTCTGACGAGGAACGGGCGGCCATGCGGCCGGCCAACCCCATCGACACCGCCCTGGCCATCTGGAACTGCCGTAAGCCCGTGATCGCCGCGGTCCAGGGCTACGCCCTCGGCCAGGGCGCCGAGATCGCGGCCATCTGCGACATGACCATCGCTGCTGACGACGCTCGTTTCGGTGAGGTCCAGATCCATACCGGCGGGGGAACGCCCATCTTCTCCGCCCCGTCGGTCATGGGCATCAAGCAGGTCAAGGAGTACCTGCTGACCGGCGACCACTACAGCGCGCAGCGCGCGCTGGAGGTCGGCATGGTCAACAGGGTGGTGCCCCGTGACCGGCTGATGGACGAGACCATGTTCCTCGCCCGCCGGCTGGCCTCGTTCCCGCCCGAGGGCGTGCAGCGCGACAAGAAGCTGATCAACGAGGCCTATGAGCGGGCCGGCTTCATTGACTCCCTCAAGGCCGCCTGGTCGGGCCTGGGGGAGTAGCACGGGCACATCCTGACCTGCTCACGCGCAATCGCGGCATCGCCTGCGGCCTGATCCAGCGGGGCTGGCCTGACTTGCTATGCGGGGGAGACGTCCGGCCAGCCGGTGACACCCTCGTCGAGCTCGACGCCGAACGTGTTGAGCATTCCTGACACCATGAAATAGCAGCCGACCGCCATGACGAATTCGAGGATTTCCTGAGGCGACCAGCGTGCGGCCAGGCTGGCCCAGGTCGCGTCGGTCACGCAGAAGTCCGTGTACAACTCGTCGGCCATCTCCAGCAGGAGCCGGTCGTCCTGCGCCCACGGGAATGTCGTGAGGGGCCGGGTCAGGGCGACGATCTCCGCTTCGGTGATCCCTGCCGCCCGGCCGAGGATCGTGTGCTGCCCGAACTCGTACTGCGCGCCGCAGTTCCAGCCTGTCCGCAGTATCACCAGTTCGCGCTGCCGACGCGGCGTCGATGCTTCGTTGACGATGAAGCCGGCCAGCGTCCTGAAGGCCGTGGCGAGCTCGGGGTGAAGGCCGAGTGTCCCCGCGACGTTCGCCGTGGGCCGGCCGCGGTTCTCGGCGAGAACGCCGGGATCGGGGTCAACGCGTGGCCGCGGGGGTCGGGCAAGGCTCATGACGCCTCCTGGTCTGGCCGTTCCGCGCGTATGCGGCGGGAGAGTGCTTACCGGCCCGGGTCCGCTGCGGCAATGAGCTCCAGGATGCGAGCCGGAGGCAGGTGCTGTTCGTAGATCCGCACGCCGAAGGGGGAGAGCGCGTCCTCAATCGCGCTCACCACCGTGGGCGGCGTGACGATCATGCCGCCTTCGCCGACGCCGCGGAAGTTGACGTCAGCGTCGAGCGGCACCGTCTCGAGGTGCGCGATCTCGATGCGCGGAACGTCGCAGGCGGTCGGCATCAGGTAATCCATGAACGTGGCCGACTGGAAGTTGCCGTCCTCGCCGTACACCGATCGCTCGAGCAGCACCGCGCCAATGCCCTGCGCGACCCCGCCCCGGATCTGGCCCTCGACGATGGCGGGATTGATGAGGGCGCCGCAGTCCTCAGCGGTGACGTACCGTTCCACCTTCACGATGCCCGTCTCGACGTCGACGTCGACGATCGCGCAGTGAGTGCCGCCGGACCAGCCGCCTTGGCCGCCGTCGTACGTGGCCTCCACCTCGAACTCGACGCCCACGCCTGCCTCGAACTGCCCCGACGCGGCGCGTCGCGCGACCTCGCTGACGGCTATGGCGCTGTCGGGGTCACCGCGCACCCAGACATTGCCGTCGGTGATCAGGAGGTCCTGCGGGCTGGCCTCCATGAGGTTCGCCGCGAAGTCGAGCACCTTGGCCTTGAGCTCCCGGGCGCCATGCAGCGCCACCCCTCCGGTCATGGTGGCCGACCGGCTGCCCCCGGTCAGCCCGAACGGGACGACGTCGCTGTCGCCGACGACGACGCGAACCTGCTCGAACGGCACGCCGAACTCGTCGGCGGCGATCTGGGCCAGGGTCGTCTGGTGGCTCTGCCCGTGCGGCATCTGGCCGGTGAACAGCACGACGATGCCGTCTTCCTCCAGCCGCAGGCGCATGGACTCACTGCCCAGGCCGGCGTCCCCCTCCGGGCGCGGGCCGGGAGCGGCTTCGATGAAGGTCGCCACCCCGACGCCGAGGTAGTGGCCTTGCGCCCGGGCCTCGGCCTGCCGGCGCCGGAACGCGGGGAAGTCCACCATCTGGGCGACCCGCGTCAGTGACTCGTTGGTCGTGACTCCCACCAGCGGACGGCCGGTGATCATCATGGCCGGCGGATCGGTGCGCGGGGCGACGTTGCGCAGCCGGATCTCAAACGGGTCGATGCCGAGCTCTCTGGCCACGAGGTCCAGGACGCGTTCCCGGATGAACGTCTCGGACGCCCACGGCCCGCGGTAGGCGACGTAGGACGCCTTGTTCGTGATCGCCGCGGTCGACTCGAACCCCATAGCCTCGAGCTTGTACGGGCCGGGCAGCATCGCCTGCATGATGTCCGGGACCAGCGTGCCCATCCCGGGGTAGGCGCCGGTGTCGATGATCATCTTGACGTCCAGCCCGAGCAGGTCGCCGTCGTTGCTGATCGCGGCCCGGATGTCGAAGCTCTCCTCGCGCGCCTGCCCCGACACGGTGAGGTTCTCGCCGCGGTCCTCGACCCACTTGACCGGCCGGCCGAGGTGACGCGAGGCGGCGGCCACCGCCAGTTCCTCGCGCGATGCGCCGATCTTCAGGCCGAACGATCCGCCGATATCCCCGGCCAGGACTCGTACCTTGTCACCCTCGAGACCCAGCCGCGCGGCGACGCCGTTCCTGGTGATGTGCACGCTCTGGGTGGCCGCGTGGACCGTCATGACCCCTAGGCCGGCGTCCCAGCTCGCGACGCAGCCGCGTCCCTCCATGGGCACGTTCTGGTGCCGGTGCACGTCGATGTGGAAGTCCATGACGCGGTCAGCCTTGGCGAACGTGCCGGCGACATCGCCGAACTCGTTGCGCGAGTGCGGGCGGGAAATGTTGTTCCCGAGATTCTCGAACAGCGGCGGGCTGGCCGGGTCGAGCGCGAAGGCGGCGGTCACCACCGGAGGCAGGTCGTCATAGTCAACCTCCACCAGCTCGCAGCCGTCCTCGGCGAGGTAACGGCTCTCGGCGATGACGACCGCCACGGGATCGCCGACCAGGCGCACCTTGTCCGTGGCCAGCAGGGTGAACTCCGCGGTGGGCCCCCCGGTACTGAACAGGGCCAGCAGCGGATCCGGGGCCTGGACCGTCATCGCTTCGAGGTCCGCTCCGGTGAGCACCGCGACCACTCCGGGCAGCTCCCGCGCGGCCGAGGCATCGACCGAGAGCACGCGAGCGTGCGCCAGGGGCGACCGAACGAACGCGGCGTGCAGCATGCCCGGCAGCTTGATGTCGTCGACGTACCGGCCCGAGCCGGTCAGGATGCGCGGGTCCTCCGAACGCTTGATGCTGGCGCCGGTGTAACGCTCGGCGGCAATGGTCATGGTCGCTCCCTCGCTCAGGGCTCACGTACGGTTGCGCAGTGTTCGATCGCGTTGGGCGGCCAGCAGGACGCCGTTGATGATGCTCTCGTAGCCCGTGCACCGGCAGATGTTGCCGGACAGGGCCTCGCGGAGCTGCTGCTCGTCGGCGTCGGGGTGGTCGCTGAGGAACGCGGTAGCCGACATGACGAACCCTGGGGTGCAGAAACCGCACTGGAAGCTGTGCGAATCCCACAGCGCTTGCTGCAGCGTGCCCATCTCGCCGTCTGTGGCCAGGCCCTCGATGGTCGTTACCTCGCGGCCGGCGGCCTGGACCGCCAGCATCAGGCACGACCGCACCGGCCGGCCGTCGAGGATGACCGTGCACGCACCGCAGACCCCGTGCTCGCAGCCAAGGTGGGTGCCGGTGAGATCGAGGTCATCCCGCAGGAAGTCGGCCAGCGTCTTGCGCGCCTCCGGCGAACCCGTGCGCGTCGCGCCGTTGACCGTCAAGCTGATGTCCACCATCAGTTACTGCCTCTCCGGGCGTTGTCCGCCGCCGCTTGCAGGCCGCGGCGCACCAGGGCGGCCGCGATCGTTTTCCGGTAATCCGAGGACCCGTTCAGGTCGGCCGGCGGGTTGACGTCGTCGGTCGCGCGGCGGGCCGCCTCGTCGAACAGCTCCGCCGACGGCCTCTCGCCGACCAGCAGGTCCTCCGCGGCGGTGGCCCGGACCGGCATATCGGAAAGGCCGGCGAACGCCAGCCGGGCGTCGCTGATCGTGCCGTCCGACAGCGCCCAGCGATACGGCCAGGCCGACGATGGCGAAGTCGCCGTGGCGGCGGGCGACCTCCTGGAAGCTGATCCCCGTGCCCGGTCTTGCGGTCGGGAAGCGCACCTGCACGAGGAGCTCGTCGGGACGGCGGGACGTCTGGAAGTAGCCCTCGAACCACTCCGCCGCCGGGATGACCCGCTCGCCGGAGCGGCTGCGCACCACGAGCTCGGCATCCAGCGCCCGGGCCACGGCGGGCAGCTCGCCGGCCGGGTCACTGTGCGCCAGGCTGCCGCCGATCGTGCCGCGGCTGCGGATCGCTTCGTGACCGATGAAGGGCAGGGCGGCCGCCAGCAACGGCACGGTCGCGGCGATCAGCTCCGATTCCTCGGCCATGTACTCCCGCGTCATCGCGCCTATGACCGTCCAGCCGTCCGCCGCCGACACCCCGGACAGCTCATCGATGCCGTTGATATCGATGAGCACCGCCGGACGGGCCAGCCGCAGGGCCAGCAGCGGGATGAGGCTCTGGCCGCCGGCGAGCACGCTCGCCTCGTCAAGGTGCTCAGCCAGCAATTCCACAGCTTCGGAGACGGTTTCAGGCGACTCGTAGTCAACGGGCGGCAACTTCATCGGCGCGACCCTTCAATCCGGGAGCGATGCTCGCATAGCGTTCTACGCTAACTCAGACTGCCTCAGCAACCATGGCGACGGCAAGCGTGGCCAGATCCGTGACACCTTCCTTCACGGGTTCAGGAACTGGCGCCAGCCGCCCGGCAGGGTGGTCTGGCCCACCTCGATCAGGTACCCGTCGGGGTCACGTAGGTAGCAGCGGATCTCGGTCTTGTGCTGTTTCGGTGGCGTGAGGAACTCGGCGCCTCGCGCGCTCCACTCCGCATACACAGCGTGGATGTCCGAGACCCGGATGTTGAGGAAGCTGCTGGCCAGGTCGGGATCGCGCGGGGTCTCGAGCGTGACGGCCGGCTTGTCGTCGGTCGGGCCGCCACCGACGTTGATGATGATCCAGCTGTTGGCGAGCGCCACGTACGTCGGCTCACCCGAGCGGATGGTCTCGCCGCCGAGCACCTCGGTGTAGAAGCGACGGGAACGCTCCACATCGCCAGAGACGATGAAGTGGGCCAGTGCGATCTCGTATGCGGGCTGGCTGCCTTCAGGCATCCTGTACCTCCATGATCCGGGTGGCGGTTCCCGCGGGCTCGGCGGCCGGACCCGGTTGACAGTGACGCGTTGTACGTCACCATGATCCCGCAGCATGCGCCGGGCGACGGCACCACCCCGGCCGGGCTACGCTGGATTTATATGGCATCCACGCGAGGAACGGCTGCGAGCGCTTGCGATGCCGCGGAGAGGAAGTCGGCCATGTTCGAAGCGGGCGATATCCGGGAGTGGCGAGGCCACGACGTTGTTGACTCCGATGGCCACAAGATCGGGGAGCTGGAGGCCGTCTACGTCGACACGCGCACGGACCTGCCGTCGTTCGGCACCGTCAGGGTCGGGATCCCTACCCGGCACCGGCTCGTGTTCGTTCCCCTGGCTCAGGCGACGGTGGGTCCCGGATACCTCAAGGTCGCTTACGACAGGAAGCAAGTGAAGGATTCTCCCTCGATCGGCACCGACAGTGAACTGCCCTCGGGCGACGAAGAGGCCATTTTCAAGCACTACGGCCTGACTTATCAGCCAGGCGCCAGCGGCGAACGGCAACTGGCCCGCCGCTGACATCTACGACTGAGCGGAGCATCAGATGCTTGCCGTCTTCCTATTCCTCGTGCTCGTGGCGATCGTGCTCGGCCTCGTGGGTGTCGTCGTCAAGGGCCTGCTGTTCTTGCTGTTCATCGGCATTGTCGTGTTCCTCGGCGCCCTTCTCCTGGGTGCCCTGCGAATGCGGCGCCGACCTGGGAAGCGCTCGACGCGGTGATCCCGCACCAAGCATCGGGTCAGTCGAGTGACAACAACCCGGCGTTCGTGGGTGTGAAACCGCAAGCACCAAAATAGAACGGGCGCAGATCTTCCTCGAAGTCCACGTGCAAGTACTCACATCCTGCTGCCTTGGCGCCATCGCGGTCGTGATTGACAAGCCCGGTGCCAATACCCTGACCGCGCGCCGCGGCGCCGCGGCGCCGTGGGGTCACCCTGGTGCCAGCACAAGAATCCAGGAGGATTCCACGGATGACCCGCGATCGGATCGAGCACCACATTCTCTGGCACTGCTCGCTCCTGTCGAGCAGCGAGCACGCTGTCCTGGCCGAAAGCCAGGACGGTTACCGATTGCGGGGCGTCGCGGTGCTCCCGCTCGGAGAGCTTCCGTGTCATATCGAATACGCCGTCGCCGTTGACCGCCAGTGGCGTCCCGGCCAGGCCCGGGCGACGATCACGACGCCGTCAGGCACCCGGGAGATCGTCCTGCGGTCACGTCACGGGGCTGGCTGGGAAGTGAACGGCGAACTGATGTCACACCTTGACGGCTGCCCGGATATAGATTTCGGCTGGACACCTGCCACCAACACCGTGCCCATCCGCCGGCTGGGGCTTGACACCGGCGGCACGGCGAGCATCACCGCAGCGTGGGTGCGATTTCCTGAACTCGACGTGGTGGCCAGCGAGCAGCAGTACCGGCGCCTGGCGATCGACCGCTGGCAGTACACGTCTGGCGAGTATGACTACCAGCTCGTCGTCGACCCGGACACTGGGCTTGTCCTGGCGTACGGCGATGACCTATGGCGAACTGCGGCTACCGCGTTTCGCTGATCCGACACCGCCAGTCCGCCCGTCGCCTTGGCGGTTCGGTTGCGTCAGGCCTCGCCGAAGATCGGGTCGCGCGTTTCGAAGCGGGCGGTGACGGCCTCCACCTGATTCGGGCTGCCGAGCAGCGCGCGGATCTCTTCCTGCTCCGCCGCGAAACCTGAGGCCAGATCGGTCCGCCCGGCCAGGTCGAGCAGCCGCTTGGCGGCCCGGATCGCGTGCGGACTGCGCCCCGCTATCTCCTTCGCCATAGCGAAGGCCGCGGCGAGCGGATCCGGATCGGCGCGTGTCGCCAGCCCGATCCTGACGGCCTCCTCGCCGCTGACGATCCGTGCTGTATAGGTCAGCTCCTTGGCCACGTCCCGGCCGACCAGCTCAGGCAGCAGCTGGGTGCCGGTCATATCGGGGATAAGGCCCCACGCCACCTCGAACACCGACAGGCGGGCATCGGGCGCGACGATCCGGATATCGGCCCCGAGCGCGATCTGCAGGCCGCCGCCGAGGGCGTTGCCGCGCACCGCCGCGATCACGGGAACCGGAAGCTCGGCCCACACGTAGGCGGCCCGCTGGCCAGCTACCTTGGTCGGCCCAGCCGAGGGCGGGAGCTGAGCGGCCGCCGAACGCCGGTCGCCCTCGCGCATCGCCTGGAAGGAGGCGAAGTCCAGCCCGGCGCAGAAGTCAGGGCCCTCACCGGACAGCACGACCACTCGCAATCCCGGCTGAGTCATGAGACGCTCGCCGGCTGCCACGAGCGCCTCGAACATCGCAGGGTCAAGCGCGTTGCGCTTCTCGGGCCGGTTCAAGCGGACGTCGGCCACTCCGCCGGCCGCAGTGACGGTCACCCGCTGGGCGGTCTCAATCGCCGTATCGCTCATCGGTCTGTACTCCGTCCGTCCGATGTCATCCCGGCAGCGACGCTAGCCGGCTTCAGGCCTGGAGCGCTTGCTGGCCGATCTGCTTCGTCCATGCGGGCAGCTAGGCAGTGAGCACAGCTCACGGCAGACTATGGCGTAGAGGGTTACTGCAGAAGTGGGAGGGCCCCCCGAACGTGAACATCTTCTTCGATGTCGACGACACGATCCTGAGTTTCGACGGCGCCTTGCGCCCCAACACGCACGAGGTCTTCGAACGACTGATCGCGGACGGCCACACGGTCTACGTCTGGTCAGGCGTGGGCATCCGTAAGACATTCGTGGACCGTGAGCGGCTTAGCCACCTGGTTTCCGGGATCTACCAGAAACCACTGTCCGACTTTTCCGCTGGCCTGGAGCGTTTCGGGATTCCGGTATTCCCTGACTTCGTTGTCGATGACTACCCGGAGATCGTCGCGCATTTCGGGGGGCTTTGCATCAAGCCGTACCAACGCGGATCGCAGCCAGACAACGAGCTGCTCGCGATTCCGGCGCTCGTCGAAGCCCTGTGGCAATCCCGGTCCGGCCCCGGCGGCGTATGACCGGCACCCAGCGACGATCGGCACAGCATTCAATCACGCAGAGAAAGGCATCCCGCATGAGTCGAGTTGTGGTCACGGGCTTCGACGCCGACGGCACTTCGAAGGTGGTGCGCGACGAACAGTTGCAGCGCAGGCCAGGCGGCCTCTTGTTCGACGTATGGGGCTACGACGACGGCCCTGTAAGCATTCCGAGCGGAATTGGCCAAGGCAGGGACTTCGGCACGCATTTCCCGCCTTCTACCGGCCTGCGGGTGTATTCGGCAAAGATGGAGCCAGGCGCCGCACGCGCCACGGGGCCAAGGGAGGCGGATCAGCCCGCAGATCTCTCCGAGAGCATGCGCCGGGGGAATCTCGGCCCCAGCCGGTCCGCCGGATTCCATGTCTCGGACACTATCGACGTCGCGCTCATCGTCTCCGGCGAGATGGGCCTCGAGCTCGAAGACGGCGTGGTCACGACGCTGAGGCAGGGCGACATTGTCATCCAGAACGGCACGAACCATGCCTGGCATCCGAGCCCGACGCTGGGATGCGAAATCGTCTGGGTTCTGGTCGGCGCCAGCCGCGACCCGAGCTGAGGCCGGCCTAGCCTCGGGATATCTGGAGCAGAAGGTCCGAGATGAACCGCAAGCGGACAATCGCGCTAGGCTTTCCGTAGATTGTGCTCGTGCGGGAGGTGCCGGGATGGCCGGACCGGGCGACGAGATGGCCGCGGGCCGCGGCCATCTGCGGGCGTCGAACGCAGACCGCGAGCAGGTGATCAGCCTGCTCAAGCCCGCGTTCGTGCAAGGACGGCTGACCAAGGACGAGTTCGATCTGCGGGTCGGCCGGGCGCTCCTGTCACGGACCTGCGCTGAGCTGGCCGCCCTGACCGCTGACATCCCCGCCGATCTGGTCGGAGTCCAGCCGCTGCAGCCCGCCCGGGAATGGAGTGAGAAGAAGGCGGCCGCGGCGGTGCTGGGCACGATCGCAGCGTGGTGGGCCATCGGAGTCGCCGCGTCGTTCTGGGTGCGGGACAACGGGCCTGCTCAGGGATCGCTGGCCGTGGCTATCGTGTTCGTCTTGCTGCATGTGTCGATAGTCTCGGTCCTGCTGATCGCCGTATGGCTTAAGCGGCGTGCCGGCGGGCGGTCCGCGTAGGGCCGGTGACCGCGACTCTCGGGTCGTCCGGCATCCGCGGTCACGCCAGTCGTTGCTCATCGCTCCTCGATTCCCGTGCCGCGCACCACCGTTAGTTCCGGCTCGTAGTGCTTGACTAGGCACGTACCAACGGTCGCGCTGAACGCCTGGCCTCGCACCCGGGTTATACCCTGGCCGGTGCCCTGGGCAGTGAAATCGAGTCAGCCGGGAGGACCGAAGCCGTGGACATGAAACTCGAGGTCGTAGTGGTGCCGGGCTGCCGGGCCGGTGAGTGGTGACCGGAGCTATCCATCATTCCGTAGTGGTGGTCCGCGACCTCGAAGCCAGCCTGCGTTTCTACCGGGACGGGTTGGCCCTCGACGTGTTGCAGGACAGGCAGGTCGAGGGGGACTGGCCGGATCTCTTCGATGCTCCCAGCCGCCGTCTGCGCGCGGTTTTCCTCGGTGACCCGCAGGTCCCGGATGATCACGCCGGCGTCCTGGAACTCAACTATTTCGATGGTGACGTCCCGGCCGGAGCGCCGCCCTCGCCGCCGCGCGCCGGATTCTTCCTCCTGTCATTCTTCGTCGACGTGCCGGCCACGCTGGGCCGGCTCGCCGCTCTCGGTCTCGGCGGGGCGCCACGGCGCGTCGTCCAGCCGACACCGGGCGGGCCGGTGACGATCGCGACCGTGCGCGACCCGGACGGGCTGCTCGTTCTGCTCACCCCCGGATCGATTACCCGTGCCAGGTGACGAGGCGCGTTCCTCGCCGCGCCGTTGGCCGGATTCCGGCTCGCCGGTCCGGGTTAGCTGGCCAGGAGGCGGCGCAGCCACCGTAGCTGGGCCGCTACGGCTTCTTGTGAGAGGGCGGCTTGCGGGGCCATGGTCGCGAAGCCGTGGAAGCCGCCCGGCCAGACGTGCAGCTCGGCGACGCCGCCCGCTTGCCAGATCCGGCTGGCGTATGTCACGTCCTCGTCGCGGAACGTCTCGGCCGAGCCTACGTCGATGAACGTGGGCGGCAACCCCGACAGGTCGCCCGCCCGGGCGGGCGCTGCGTACGGCGAGACGTCTGGGCCGCCGCACGCCGCGCCCAGCAATGCCGTCCACCCCGTGTGGTTGGAGGTGTGATCCCAGACGCCCCGGCCGGCCATCTGCCGGGCCGACGGGGTGTCGTTGCGGTCATCGAGCATCGGGCACATGAGCATCTGCCCGGCCAGCGCCGGACCGCCCCGGTCACGGGCCATGAGCGTGACCGCCGCGGCCAGCCCGCCGCCGGCGCTGCCGCCGGCGATGACGATGCGGCCCGGATCGATGCCCAGTTCATCGGCGTGCTCGGCTGTCCACAACAGGCCGGCATAGCAGTCCTCGGCGGGGCCCGGATGCGGTGTCTCGGGCGCCAGCCGGTACTCCACCGACACCACGGCCAGCTGGAGCTCTTCGGCCCAGTCCAGCATCCGTGGCATGGCCGTCCGGTTATCGCCCATGATCATGCCGCCGCCGTGGGTGTGGTAAATAGCCGCCACCTGCGCCGTGGCGCGGGTGGGCCGGCAGATCAGCAGCGACACCTCGGGCGCGCCCGCCGGCCCGGGCACGAGCCGCTCGGTGACCTCGAACTTCCCGCCGCGCCGCAGTTCCTCGTCCGACAGGCGCGGCAGCACCGGATTGGGCTGCCGCAGGACCGGGATCAGGTCCGGCGTCACAGATGAGGGGCGCTGCTGGGTGATCACGGCCAAGGCGGCGGCCAGTTCCGCATCGAAGGGAGGCGGCGGCCCGACAGGTGCCGTCGGCGAGCTATTTGGGATGGTCGTGGTCAACGTAGCCTCCAGGTATCGGGGAGCCGCGGCCGGGTCACCGCTACCGTTCCATCGTGCGGCCATCGGGGCGCGAGGGCCAGCGCCAGACGGCGGATTCTCCGCACCGGGCAGCGCACGCGGGAGCTCGCGGCGGACCGGGTGCCGCGACGGACCAGGGTGTTCACCAGGGTGTCTCACGGGCGTGACGAGACGGCCCGGGCGCGACAGTGAATAAGTGATGTCGGCAACCTTTAGGAGACCAAGATGCCTACGGCACGCAACACCATCCGCCCGTTCCAGATCGGTTTCCCGGAGGCGGACGTCACCGAACTGCGCAGACGGGTAAACGCGACCAGGTGGCCCGAGCGCGAAACGGTCACCGACGACTCGCAGGGCGTACCGCTCGCCATGATGCAGGAGCTCGCCCGCTACTGGGGGACAGATTACGACTGGGCCAGGTGCGAGGCGAAACTGAGTGCCCTGCCGAACTTCATCACCGAGATCGACGGACTGGATATTCATTTCATCCACGTCCGCTCCCAGCACCAGGATGCGCTGCCGCTGATCGTCACGCACGGATGGCCCGGATCGATCATCGAGCAGCTGAAGATCATCGAGCCGCTCACCAATCCCACGGCGCATGGCGCGAGCGCCGCGGACGCGTTTCACCTGGTGATTCCCTCTCTGCCGGGCTACGGGTTCTCCGCCAAGCCGACCACCACCGGGTGGGATCCCGCCCGCACCGCGCGCGCCTGGGTCGAGCTGATGAAACGCCTCGGATACACCCGGTTCGTGGCGCAGGGCGGCGACTGGGGTGCGGCCGTCACGCAGGATATGGGTATCCAGGCCGCACCGGAGCTGCTCGGCATTCACTCCAACATGCCTGGGACCGCGCCAGCTGCCATTAACACGGCGGTCGAGCGCGGCGACCCGCCGCCACCGGATCTGTCCGCCGAGGAGAAAAGCGCCTACGAGCAGCTCAGCAGCTTCTACGCCAAGCACGTGGCCTACGCCCTGATCATGACGACGCGCCCGCAGACGCTGTACGGACTGGCCGACTCACCCATCGACCTGGCCGCGTTCATGCTGGACCACGGCGACGGCACCGGCCAGCCCGGGCTCGTGGCTCGCGCCCTGCAGGGCACGCTGGACAGCGCCCTGACCCGGGACGACCTGCTCGACAACATCACGCTCTACTGGCTGACCAACACCGGGGTCTCCTCGGGCCGCCTCTACTGGGAGAACAAGGCGGACTTCTTCGACGCCAAGCCCATCACGATCCCGTTCGCCATCAGCGTCTTCCCCGACGAGCTCTATCAAGCCCCGCGAAGCTGGGCCGAGCGGGCGTACCCCCACAACCTCATCTACTACAACAAGCTTGACCGCGGCGGCCACTTCGCCGCCTGGGAACAGCCGGACCTGTTCGCCGCCGAAATGCGGGCCGCGTTCCGGACCCTGCGCTAGCCGGGCCGCGGCGGACGGCGCTCACGCGGGCACCGTCCGCCGCAGACCTGGCGAGACCGGCCGGGAGCGTCCGGCTGGACATCCAGCCAGGGAATTGACGAACGGCCCGGGTGGTGACTGGCCGCGAAATAGAGGAGCAATGACCGGCAAAGGCGACGTCGAGTACTGGCGTGACGGTCTGGCGCATGGAAACCGGCTGATCCAGGATCAGGCGACGGCCATCCGTACCTGCTGCGGACGGCTGAGCGGGCCGCAGTTGCAGGCCCTGCGGCGCAGCGTAGCCCGCAGGCGCAGGCTTCGCGTACTACCTCATGGCCGCGGTCGGTCCCGCGGCCGACGGGATGACCGCCAGCTCTCGGCGTCGGCTGATCGCCTGCCGGTACGCGGGCGACCCCGAGGGAGCCGCACGCGAGATGGAGAGCCATCTGCGGGTGCTGAGCTTCATGCGGCGCGTTGTCGCCCGGTCAGTGCGCAGCGACCTTGCCGCCCTCGGCGGCTGCGGGGCCTGCTGAGCGCTTAGCGACGCGGCGGCGGCGATCCGCTGATGGATCGTCATGGCTGTCCCGTGCTCGCCGGGTCGCTCGGGTGGGCCGTGAGCGGCGTGATTTCCGTGGCCATCCAGGGATCAAGCGGCAGTGACGCTACGATCGCCCGCATCTCAGCCAGGTCCCGGGCCTGCCACAGGCCCAGCGCCCGCCCGGAGCCGGGCAGCTTCCACAGCCGGAGCAGGTATCCCTGCCCGGCCAGTTCCTTGGCCCGGTTCGCCTCGGCCGCGTCTGCCTCGTCAGCGGCCTGGCCCTGGGCGTCCGCCGGGATCGTGATCGTGAAGGTGGTGAGGAACTCGGTGGCTCCCGGGCGGGGCGGCTGCCCCGGGTCGTTCGGGTGCGGCTGCAGCGGCGTGACCTCATCGGAGCGCCACACGCGCAGCGGCATCGAGGCCAGGACCTCCTCCAGCTGGTCGTCGCCGGGCGCGGCGAACAGCCCGAGGCTGCGCCACTCGCCGGGCCGAAGCGGCGGCCGCCAGAGCCGGAGCAGGTGTTGCTGCGCGGCCAGCTCGCGTGACCGGGCCGCCTCGCGCGCCCGGACCTGCTCGACGGTCTCCGCCGGAGTTCCGGCCGGCACGTGAGTCGTCATGGTGACCAGATACTCCATGGTCAGCGCCTCCTCGCAGGCGATGGGATCAGGCCGGACGGACCTGCCCGGTCCTGGCCAGGACTTTCCCGCGCCTCAGTCACGCAGGAAGGCCATGCGGGCCTCAGCGGCGAGGTCGACGAACGGTGCGCCGCTGACGTCGACCGCCGCTTGCCGGATCGTGCCGCCGGCAAAAGCCCATGGTGCCTGGCCGGGGTAGTCGTCGGTGACTGGCTCCGCGCCGTCTTTCCCGATGTTGAGCCCCTCGCCGGCGATGGAGAACTTGCCGGGCTGGGTCTTGATGCGGCCGTGCCCGATCTCCTTGTCGCCGGCGCGGAGGGTCAGGGTGCCCTCGGCCGGCATCGAGTCGCCCTCGCGCTCGAAGGAGGCCGAGACGATCACGTGGCCGGTGGGCAGCGGCTCGGTCGACTCGATGATCTGCTCAATGTCGCCGACGAAGTTGTACACGTACTTGAGCTTGCGGTCCTTGACGTAGAGGGCGTGGCCGCCGAACCGGGCCCCGTGGGCGAACAGGACCCCGCCCGCCTCCCCGGTGTCGATCGTGACCTCGACCGCGATGGTGTAGGAGCGGTTGCGGATATTCGGGGCGACCGACTCGGGGACCTCGGCCGTGCCGGGATAGTACACGTACCGGTTCCGCGGTTTGGTTAGCTGGGGCCGTTCGGTGGTGATGATCTCGAGGGCGTTGCGGTTCTCCAGCGGAAGCGCTCCGTACTGGCCCGCCTGCGCCCACCACAGCTGGATGAGCTCCTGTAGCCTCTCCGGCTCGGCACCGGCGAGGTCGTGGCATTCCGTGGGGTCTTCGTCGGTGTTGAACAGCTCCCATCGCTGCATGGCGTAATTCGCCCACATGTCGGGAGCGGCCGGCGAGATCGCGGCGGCCTTCCAGCCCTGGTGCCAGATCGCCCGCGTGCCGCCCATCGAGTAGAACTGCGTCTGCTTGTCGGTCGTCGCCGTGGCGTCGTTGAGCGTGGCGTCGAAGCTGATGCCCTCGAGCGGGAACTGCGTATAGCCCTTGACGACGTCCGGCAGCTCGATCCCGAGCATCGAGTAGATGGTCGGTACGATGTCGACGGCGTGCACGTACTGACGGCGCAGGCCGGTGGAGCTGATCTGCGCTGGCCAGGAGACGATCATCGGGTCGGCGGTGCCGCCCTCCCAGTTGGAGTACCGCTTCCACAGCTTGAACGGGGTGTTGAACGCCCACGCCCAGCCGGTCGGGTAGTGGTTGTACGTCGTCGGGCTGCCCAGGTCCTCAAGATGGGACAGGTTGGCCTCGATGTTGTCCGGGATCCCGTTGAAGTACTTGTTCTCGTTGACCGACCCGTTCGGGCCGCCCTCGCCGGAGGCCCCGTTGTCCGACACCAGGACGATGATCGTGTTATCCAGCTGCCCGCTCTGCTCGAGGTAATCGAGCAGCCGCCCGATCTCGTGGTCAGCGTGGGACAGGAAGCCCGCGTACACCTCGGCCATCCGGGCGAACAGCCGCTTCTCGTCACCGGTGAGGGAATCCCAGGGCCGAACGGTGTCGGCCTCGGGCCAGCCTTTCCCGTCATCGCTCGTCGCGGCGATGTAGGGGTTGATCGGCGACAGCTCGGCCTTGTCGGTGATGACTCCCATCCGCTTCTGCCGCTCGAACACCAGCTCCCGGTACGCCTCGTAGCCCATGTCGAACTTGCCCCGGTACTTGTCGATCCACTCCTTGGGGGCGTGGTGCGGGGCGTGGCACGCGCCCGGGCAGAAGTAGAGGAAGAACGGCTTGTCCGGGGCGACCGCCTTGGCGTCGCGGATGAACTCAAGCGCCTTGTCGGTGAGGTCGACCGTGAGGTGATAGCCCTCGGCCGGCGACGCCGGCTGCTCCACCGGATGGTTGTCGTAGACCAGGTCCGGATACCACTGGTTGGTCTCGGCGCCGAGGAAGCCGTAGAACCGCTCGAAGCCCCGCCCGACCGGCCACTGCGCCTTCCGCGAGGCCATGTTCATCTCGTCCTCGGCGGTCAGGTGCCACTTGCCGGTCATGTAGGTGTTCCAGCCGCGTTCTCCCAGCACCTCCGCGACCGTGGCGCATTCGAACGGGATGTGCCCGTTGGAGCTCGGGAATCCCGACGCGGCCTCGGTGATCGTGGCCATCCCGTTGGTGGTGTGATTCCGCCCGGTCATCAGGCATGACCGCGTCGGCGAGCATAGCGCCGTGGTGTGGAAGTTGGTGTACGTGAGGCCGCGCTGGGCGATGCGGTTGATGTTCGGCGTCTCGATCAGCCCGCCGTAGGCCTCCATCGCCGAGTACCCGACGTCGTCGAGCACGATGTAGAGCACGCTCGGCGTGCCCTCGGCCGCGATCGGCTGGGTGTAGGGCTCCCAGTCCGGCACGGACTGGGTCACGTCAACGTTGATCACTCCGCGAAATGGCTTGGCCATCACGACTCCTCGCAGTCGGAGCGGCGGTCCCCGTCACACCAGACGTTACCTGTCACGCCAGACGTTAGGAGCCAGGCACCTCCGGCCGCTTCACCCGCGGCGGGTGATGGTGATTTGGCCGGTTTCCTGCGCCTCGGGACTTGCCCAGGCCGCGCCGGAGCCGCGCAAAGTCCAGAGAAGTAAACGTGCCGGTCCGGGCCGGCCCAGTGCCGTTACGGGCTGGGCCGGCCCGGTACCGATCGCGTTACGCCGCTGACGCGGCCGCGCGGTCGCCGGTCAGGAACACCCGGCGGCCGGGGTAATCCGGGCGCGGCAGGCCCAGGTCGTGCTGGGCGACGATGGTCCGGAACACCTCGACCGTGCCGCCGGGGACCGCGGAGTGCTGGGCCTGCCGGTGGCCGTACTCGATGATGCCGTCGCCGATCGCGCCGTCCGCGCCGTGCGGCAGGGTCGCGGCCGGGCCGACCAGGTCGATGAGCTCCTCGAAGCCCAGCCGGGCCGTGTCGGAGCCAATTACCTTGCCCATGGCCGTCGGGGTGCAGGCGCTGCCTTCCATCTGGGTCAGCAGGTGCCCGATCCCGGCCAGGAACGCCTCGTCGGCGATCATCGGCCCGTCGCCGTCGGGAGCGTCCGCGGCCCAGTGCACGGCGGCCTCGACCGACCGCGCCAGATTACGCACGATATTTCCGCCGGGGCCGACCTCCTCGAGTTTGCTTTGGTGTTCGCCGAGGTGGTGCTCGGCGTCCAGCGGGCCGTGCAGGGTGGACCAGCCGTTGTTGACCTCGCCGATGCGGTACCGGTCGGGCAGCCGGATGTCGCTGTAGAAGCTGACGTTGGTGGTCTCGTCGCCGATGGTGGGCAGCGGCTGGCGCTCGAAGCCGGGCGAGCTGGTCGGGACCAGGAACATGGTCATGCCCTTGTGCTTGGGCAGGGTTTGGTCGGTCCGCGTGATGAGGAAGACGTGCGTGGCGTACTGGACGTTGGAGGTGAAGATCTTCTGCCCGTTGATGACCCACTCATCGCCGTCACGGACGGCGCGGGTCTTGGCGTTGGCGATGTCGGACCCGCCGTCCGGCTCGGTGTAGCCCAAGGCGAACCGGACCGTTCCCTTGGCCACCTGCGGCTTGAGCTCGTCGCGCAGCCCCGGGTCCCCGGACGCCTCGATCGCCGGCCACACCAGGTGGGTGGTGCCGAGCAGGCCGATCTGGGCGTCCCGCTCGCGCAGTTCGTTCTGGAGGATCTTGGCGCGCACGTCGTCCAGTTCCGCGCCGCCGTCTTCCTTCCGCCACCGCGGCGTCAGCCAGCCCTTGGTGCCCAGGGCGAGGTAGAACCCCTCGTCGTAGGATGAGGACCGCTCGCGCATCCCCGCGACCACCTCGGGGGTCAGGTGCTCGTCCAGGAAGGCCCGGACCTCCTCGGCGAACGCCTGCTGATCTTCGGTGAGGGCTACGGATGAGAAATCCATTTTTTCTGGTACTCCTAACGACTGAATTCTTGCGGCGTGCTGGCGCGGGGATGCTCGCGTAGCCTGCGTCCGGCCGCCAGCGCTGCGCGCTGGCGGGTAGCACCGCCCGACTCTGGCGGCGTCGCACCGGCCTGGCACCGCCCCGCGCTGATCAGGGCGTGTGCCGTCCGGCCGACGGGAACAAGCACTGCTCCCTGGCCGTTCATCGCGATCACATCAATCTGTAGTTCCTGCCTCGGTAACATCCTGTTTCTTGGCAAATCGCCGTGTCAAGGGGCATGCCGTCTGGCTATTTCGCCGATGCGGGGAGTCGGCCAGGCTGTACGCCAGATACGGGCCGGTGGCAGCCGCGTTCGTGATCGCGCCTCGTGGTAGCGTCAGGTAACCGCTCCGGACCTCGGTGGCCCATGGCGCTTGCTGACGGCAACGCCGCCGAGGTGCTCGGAGCTTTCTATGCTGGCATGGCGTAAGACCGGTCCGGTTCGTGCCCGTGCAACAGCCGGCTTGGCCGGCAGCCGGACCGCGGACATCTACCGCCGTTGCGCCGTTGGCCTGTACAAGCAGGCGCTGCTGACTCTCGGCGACTCGGCGTTGGCCGGGGATGTCGCTGGTGGCGTCATCGCCGATGAGGGCACGCTGCCCCCGGCGCCAAGTTCCGGCGAAGATGAGGCGCGTTACCGCCTGGCCGAGCCGGTCTTCCGGCGCTATCGGCAGCTCACCGCCGGCCCGGCGTGGCCGGGCCGTTCCCCCGCGCAGCGGCCCTCCCGGGGCCTGGCCGACGGCACGGATCCCCGCGGCCTGCTGCACGAGGACCAGCGGGAAGCGCTCGGGCTCGCACTCGCCGGCGGCCTCGGGTATGTCCGGGCCAGCAGAGCTCTGGGTCCATATCCGCGCGGAATGCCGGCCCTCCTGCACACGGTACTGCGCAGGCTGGCATCCTCATCGGCCACCAGTGCAGCGCACGGCCTGCTCCGGGACGAGGGACATCGATGCCGGGCCTGCGATAGCGGACCCGCTGAGGAGGGGGGAAAATAATGCGGGCACTGGGGTACGCCACGGCCATCACCATCGCCGCGGCCGGAACGGCGCTTGGACTGGTGCTGGTGGTCAAAGGGCTGCCGGATGTGCGGCGGTACATGAAAATGAGGAGAATGTGACGCGTGCCCGGCGGATCTCGATCAGCCGACCGGGCTGACGGCATTCGGGCGCCACTGGCTAGACGGCCGGGGCGGTGACCGCGAGCCTGTCATGGCGGGCGAGTTCGGCCTCCTTGGCGAGCTGGTGACCGTGGGGTGTCTTGTCCCACGAGGACCGCTGCGATCGAACGAGAAGCTTTCGCAGCGCCCGATACGCCGATACCGAGGTGAATGCCCACCAAAGGGGGGTGAACAACAGCCGGAATGTCAGGCCGTATTCCTGCTGGTGCAGGTAATTCGTCAGCGGGAGCTCGCTTCCTGCGGAAGCCGTCTCGGACTGCTGTTGCTGCCGCAGTGGCGTGATGAGCTTCTGGCCGAACAGGACAGCATTACCGGCCAGGGCCACGGAGATGCCCGCGTAGAACACTGGCGTGGGGAAGAGCCCGTCGATGAAAGTGGACACCGCCGTGAGCTCGTCCAGGCGTGCGACGACGTACAGGATCGTCGCCGCCCACATCAGCGGATTCAGCAGAAGGGAAACAGTCGTCCCCAGCGTGAACAGGATGAATGCCAGGTAGCGCAGCGGACCGACGGATCGCGTCAGCTGGACCGGATGGCGCGTGTAGACCAGGCCGGTCTGCGCGAATCCCTGCAGCCACCTGCTTCTCTGGTTCTTGGCCACGGCGGCCGTGTCGGGCGCTTCTTCGTAGGTGATCGAGTCGAGCATCTCTATCTGGTAGCCCGCCATCGCCAGCCGGAACGCCAGGTCGGCATCCTCGGTGACGTTGTACGGGTCCCAGGGGCCACGCATGGCCACGGGATTTCCCGCACCGTCCTCGAATCTCCACAGGCCGTTCTCCCTGCAGACGGCTTCGAGCGCAGCGCGGCTGAAATGATTGCTCGTGCCCCCGAGCGGAGGGATAAGCCCCAGCCGGGCCAGGCCGGCGACCACCCACTGGAAGTGGATCGTGTACTCGGCCCAGTAGAAAGAGCTGATCCAGCTTCCGCGCGGGTTCCAGAAGACGAGCCTGGCCTGGAGGCATCCGACCCGCGGGCTGCGCGCCGAGACAGCACGGAAACCGGCCACCGCCCTGAGCAGCTGATCTGGTTCGGGACGATCCTCGGCGTCGAAGATGGTCACTATCGCGCCGGTGGCGTGAGCGTAACCGAAGTTACATGCCTTCGGTTTGGTGCGCGGCCCCGCCGCGGGGGCGGTGAGGACCTGGAAGTAGCCCGGGAGGTCCATCGCCGCCGCGGCGGCCTGGGTCTCGTGGTCGTCCTTTTCAAGGAGGAGCAGGATCTGCAGCTTCTCTGCCGGGTAACGCAGGCATGACAGCGCCTTTACCAGTTCGCCTATGATGTTGGCTTCGCCGCGGAGCGGCACCAAGATCGTGTACCGCGGCAGATCCGGATCGTCTTCTCCCGGGAGAGGATATTGGGGCTCCTTTGATTTCGCGGCGGCGTACCAGACAATGCACTTGAAGCCCACGAAGACAATGTAGAACGCGATGGCGAGACCCACGGCCGCCTTGAGGAGGAGCACGGGCCCGAATGCCGCCGCGACCGCGATGGCCAGCAGCAGCAAGAGGGCGGCGACCATCATCTGGCCGGCGCTCAGAAGCCGCGCTGCGGTCTCCGGCTTGCGTGGAGTGTGCACGATGTCCTTACTTCCTGAGCCGGTAGACCCGGTATTCGTGGTCCGCGGTCGTGTAAACGAGCGAGTAATCGCTGAGCTGCGCCTTGCCGAGCGACAGGCAGACCTTGTCGGGATAAGGAGAATTACCGCACCTGGCAATTATCCAGTCAATATGATTTCCCGACGGATTCCGCAGCGAGGGCGGCCATTGGCGGTAGCTGCCCTCGTAGATCAGCTGATCAGATGGGATCTGAAAGGCAATGTTCTCGTTTCCGAACGACTCCATGAGCACCAAGCCGCCGGCGTAGTGCGTCCTGAGGAAGGCGACGACCGGCTCCTGTGCGACTACCGTCGTCGAAGACAGGGTTTCCCGTGCCGCCGTGTACGTAATCACGTTGTCGTGCCGTACCAGGGTGGTGCCAAGCCCGACCGCGAGGGCCAGCACCAAACCGCCCGCGATATACATGGCCGGCCTGACCCGCTGCAACGTCCCCACCAGGTAGCCGATGAGGATAGCGGTCGGCACGAGCATTATCAGCCCGAACCTTACGTTGTAGAGGTCGCTGCTGATCTGCAGGACGTGCAGCGGCCGCTGGCCGGTGTACAGGGACACAATGAAGAAGGGCACGATCACGAGCAGCGATAGCACCGGCAAGGAGCGGGCCGCGGTGCGCTTGGTGCGCCACTCGCGCGCGATGAGGCATACCAGCCCGCCCGCCGCGAGCAGCAGCAGCGGGCTTGTCTCGTTGTCCACCATCGCGTACCAGTACGTCTTGGCCGCGATCAGCCAGTGACCGATGAACGGCTCTCCGCTGGATACCCAGTTGGACGGTTTGGCAAAGGCACCGCCCTGGAAGTCCAGCGGGTTGCCGAAGATGGCCCAGTTCCAGATCAGCCACGCCGCGATCCCCGCCGAGGCCACCACCCCGAAGACGATGAAGCGGTCCTGCGTGCTGGCCCAGCGGATCTTCGGCGTCCGGCCGCGGTGCGTGCGCTGCCAGGCGATGAAGACCACCGCGATCACCAGGCAGGCCAGGATCGGCCAGCTCTCGTACCGCGTGAGGGTACCGCACACGGCCGCGACCGCCCCGGCGATGAGGTACTGGTACCTGTCCGTGTCGGCCCACTGCTGAATGCAGTACACCATGGCGGCCAGCATGCAGAACAGCAACGCTTCGGTCATCGGCGTGCTCTGCATGTAGAGCATGTTGACGTTCACCGCGAAGACGCCCGCGGCGACGACACCAGCGAACTTCCTGCCGGTGAGCCGGAAAGCGATCTTATAGATCAGCACCGCGGTAGCCACGTAAGCGGACATGGAGACGATGCTGCCTGCGAAGCCGTTCTGGTAAAGCGCGGTGATCCAGATAAAGGGCAGCATGAGCAGGTGCGGCAGCGGCAGCCATACATAGCCAAGCTGCGCCAGGCCCGGGCTTGTGCTGCTGACGACGCGGCGCGCAATCTCCAGATGTGAGATGGAATCCACGTAGAGCAGAACGCCGTGCAGGCGAACGGTGGTGACGTAGGCGGCCACCGATACGACGGCTGCCGCGAGCGCGACACCCCAGGCCGTATAGTCACGCTTGGCTCGTGCTTCCGCATGCTGCTGGCTGACCGGCAGCGGCTGCCGTGGCAAGGTAGTCGCTGCCATGTCACTTCTCCGTTCGCAGCGTCAGGCGGAGCTGGAATAGGTAGACGAGGGAAAGAATCACGACCTTGAGGTCGGAGCCCGTCTGCCGCCCATAGCCGCGAGACTTGTGCGTGACGCCGGCTTCGGCCATCATGTAGCCGGCCGATAGGGCGCGGGTAAGGATTTCCGGTGATACCGCCGCATAGCCGCCGCTGATTTGCGGCTCGACATCCTTGATGGCGGCCCGGGTGAAGACCTTGAAGCCGCAGTCGACGTCGCGGGCTGTCTTGGAGCCGAGTACCAGGCTTGACAGCCAGTGCCAGGCGCGCCCCATAACACGCCGCTTCAGCGAGTCAGCCCGCGCGATGCGGTAACCGACGGCGAGGTCCGCGTCATGGTTGGCCAGCGCCGCGAGCAGCGTGCCGAAGCTCGCGATCTCGAACTGGCCGTCGGCGTCGCAAAATCCGATCAGCTCGTGCCCGGTGCCCAGAGCAGCGCGGAAACCGGTCTGAAGAGCGGCGCCGTAACCCTTATTCCTGCTGTGATGCACGGCCTGGACATATCCGGGGTAGTCACAGGCGAGCTGCTCGGCCGCCTCAAAGGTGTCATCTTCGGTGCTGCCGTCATCCACGATGATGATCGTGAAGGGGCAGGCCAGCTGACGGAAGTAGCCGACGATTCCTGGCACGATATGCCGCAGGTTCGCTGCCTCGTTGAAGGCGGGCAGGAAGAAGGCCACCCCGTCCTGCTGCGCTCGCCCGCGGATTTCTTCCAGGCTGGGACGGCATTCCAGCTGGCCGCTGACCCTTTTCCTCGTGGCGTCGTCGCGGAACGTGACGAAATTGTTGAGCGTGAACGTCAAGGCTGCACCGGCCACGATGCCGGCGGACGACGCTATAAGAAGCTGGAGGCCACCGTGCACGCCCATCGTGAACACGAGCTCATTGACAGCCAGTGCGGCGATGGCCACCACATTGAATTTGGCCCAGCGCGCCGGCCACGCCCTGAGGCTGGCCCTGAATCCGGCCCGGGCTGAACCGCCGCGGTGCGGCTTGCGGTCACGCCACGTGAGTTCGGCGCTGAGCACAAAGTTGGCCTGCGCCGACAGCACGAATCCGATCCCGTTCGCCACCACTTCGCTGACACCAAGCCGGGTGAGCGATGCGAGCACCAGCAACTGGCCGAGTGTGCAGGATGCGGCCACTGCGCCGAATCGCACGGCGCGGTACCGCCACAGCCGCCTGAGAAGGTCAGCCGGGCCAGCTGATGGCAGTGCCGACGGCGGGATCCCGAGAACCCCGTCGATCCCGCCGGCTCGCGCGGGGACCGCCCTGCTGGGAACCTCCTGCTGCGGGCCAACCATGGAACGCCCCCTGAGTTCGTGACCCGGGAGCCGTTGAAGGTGCTTCCGGTGTCCTGACCTCAGAGTCCGTGCCAGGGGTTACTGCCATCGGTGCGCCGGCGGTGCAGGGCGGTAGTAGCGGACCCACGCCGCAGCTCTCGGCCGGGCCGAGAGCACCCAGACCACCCGCGATGGCGTGCCGATGAACTCGGTGCGGCTTGCCGGGCCGCTACCCCGGCTGGTCGCCGGTGGCAGCCGGGCGTGCGGGGTCCGCGCTCCAGGCCGACCAGGATCCCGGATACAGCGCGGCGGGCACGCCGAGCCGGGTGAGGGCGAGGATGTCGAGAGTGGCCGCGACGCCGCCGCCGCAGTAGACGCCGACCTCCGGCCTTCCGTCCGCGCCCAGCGCAGCGTAGTGGGCCTGCAGCTCTTCCCGCGCCTTGAGCAGGCCGTCCGCGTTGACGTTGGCGGTCCCCGGCGCGCTGAGCGCGCCCGGGATGTGGCCCGTGCCGGGCTCGCCGCCCGCGTAGGCGTCCGGCCCGCGCGCGTCCAGCAGCAGCCCGGTCCTGGCCAGCCTGGCCGCGTCGTCCGCGTCCAGGGTGGGCAGCGACCCGGTCGCCACGATGAAGGTTCCGCTGCCCTTGGCCGGCTCGTCGGTGCTGAGGCTGCCGCCCGCGGTCACCCAGGCGCCGACGCCGCCGTCGAGGTAGCGGACATCGGGCACTCCTGCCCAGCGCAGCACCCACCACCCGCGCGTGGCGATAGCCGGGGACTCGGCCGAGTACACGACGACCAGCGAGCCTGGATTGATGCCCCAGTGGCGGACGTCCGCCTGGAGAGCGCCGTCCGCCGGCAGGGGATTGGTTCCGGAAAACGCCGACCGCGGCCCGGCCAGCTGCGCCGTCAGGGTGACGAAGTGCGCGCCAGGCAGGTGACCGGCCTGGTAGGCGGCTCTGGCCGCGGCCGAGTCGTCGCGCCGGACGTCGAGCAGGACGACATCCGTGCCGGCCGCGAGCTCAGCAAGGAGGCTGGCGGCGGAAATCACGACGTCGGCGGGCTGCTCGCCGGTAGCGGTCATGAGGGCCTCGATCCTGAGGTACGGCTTACCAGCGGCCGTGGTGGATGACTTCGGTGAGCGGGCGGCGGTCGGGGGTGGTGATGGGTTGCAGCGGGCGACCGGCGGGGTAGCCCACGCCGAGGAGGAAGGCGACGTCGTGATCAGCGGGGACGCCGAGGATCTTGCGGGCCTGGTCCTGGTCGCCGACCGAGGCATGGCCGGTGCCGATGCCCAGGTCGGCGGCGGCGAGCGCGATGGCGAAGGTAGCCTGCCCGAGGTCGTAGTAGTCCAGGAGGCGGGTGCGGTCGTCGTCGGTCCGGGGGACGACCAGCGCGATGGCCGCTGCAGCTCCGGCGATGTGCCCCGCGCCGCGCCACACGGCCGATAGCTCGCGGAGCTGATCCGGATCGGTGACGATCACGAAATCCCAGTGCTGGCGGTTGGACGCCGACGGCGCCCGCCAGGCCGCTTCCGCGATCCGGTCGAGGTCGGCGGCTGGCACCGGTTCGGTCTGGTAGCTGCGGACGTTGCGCCGAGCACGGATAGCGTCCCAGGTCTGCATGTGCGGATCCCTTCCCATTCGGCCGTCGGGGAAATCTCTAGTTGTACGATAGACAATAATCTGGTGACCTGGGCCCGGCCCGCCGAGCACGTGCTTACTGCGGCGCCATTGGCGGGCAGTCGGCGGGGTCGGTGACGACGCGGATGGGTGATCCGGCGAGGTACGCCGCGACGTCCTGCGCCATGCGCGGCCAGGCGGTGCGGAAGAGGTGCTCGGTGACGTAGCCGATGTGCGGGGTGACGACGACGTTGTCAAGCGACCGGAAGGGGTGATCCGCGGGGAGCGGCTCGCGGTCGAAGACGTCGAGGCCCGCGCCGGCGAGGCGGCCGGAGCGGAGCGCCTCGACCAGGGCCTCCTCCTCGACGATCGGGCCGCGGGAGATGTTCACCAAGACGGCGCCCGGTTTCGTCTTGGCCAGGTCGCCCGCGCGGAGGGTGTTACGGGAGCGCTCGGAGAAGACGAGGAAGACCCCGAGGACGTCCGCGGAGGAGAGAAGCCCGTCCTTGGTGACCTTCGTAACGCCGAGCTCGGCGCAGCGCTCCTCGGTGAGGTTCTGGCTCCACGCTACGACGTCCATGCCGAGTGCCTTCGCGACCGGGACCATCGCGCCGCCGAGGTGGCCCGCGCCGAGGAGGCCGAGCGTCTTTCCGGCGAGCGGTACCGGGAACCCGGTCTGCCAGCCGCCGGCGCGAATGTGCCGGTCTTCGACGCCGATCCGCTTCGCGACGGCGAAGATCAGCGCCCACGCCATCTCCGACGGCGCGGGCAGGCCGCGCGGCGCGTCGCGGCCGGAGGGACGCGCCGGGGCGCCCCGATTGGTCTCGGCGGTTCCGCAGAGCAGGATTCCCCGCTCGATCCGGGCCTCGTGGTCGACGACGTTGCTCGTCCGGCCGTTGCACACGAGCAGCTTCAGGCGGGGGAGGCCTTCGAGCACCGCCCGGGGGAAGCGCGCCCGCTGCTGGGTGATGACCACGATCTCGTAGTCGGAGAGCTCGTCGATGAGGCGCTCCGGTGGGATCGCCTCGCGATATACGGTGATCTCGGCGTCGCCCGGCAGCGCCGACCAGTCGCCGTACTCCAAGGCGACGCCGATGTAATCGTCGAGGACCGCAATCTTCGTCACGCCCACCACCGCGCTTCGCCGCCGGCACAGCTCATATCGCTTCTTCCGAGCACCCTGTACTCCCCGCTCCTCGTCGGCGGCCCACTCCTGGAAGGGGGTCCCGAGCCCGCGGTGGAGCTTCAGTATCCCACCAAACCCCGGCATCCCACCGAACCCCGTCGCGACGACAGCCGCGTCTTGCACCACGCGCCCGCGGCGACGGTATTTGCCAGCGCCGGACTCAAGCCAGCAGCAGACTCAAGGGGGGCGAAGATGGACCGCGGGTTGATCCTGACATCAATGAGGGAGGCTCGGCCGTGGATGGGACTGACCAGGACCGGCGGCGGCTGCCGCATCCGCTGGCGCCGCTGACGGAGGATGAGGTCCGTCGGACGGCGGCTGCCGTGCGCGCGCATCCGGAGTTCGCGGACGGCTCGGTGTTCGTCTCTACGGTGCTGCGCGAGCCGTCCAGGGCTGAGCTGGCCGACTACGAGCTGACCGGCCGGGCGCCGAACCGGGAGAGCAAGGCCGTGCTGTATGACCGGTCCGTGCGGCTGGTGAGCGAGGCCGTGGTGTCGCTGACGGGCGGCACAGTCCGTTCCTGGCAGCCTGTGCCCGGCGTGCGGCCCAAGGCGAGCCGGCGGGACTTCCAGGCTGCGGTGCAGGCGGTGAAGGCCGATCCCCGCTGGCAGGAGGCGATGCGCAGCCGCGGGGTCACTGACTTCACTCATGTTGAGGTGCAGCCCTGGCCGCCGGGTTACACCGATGAGCGTGACGCAGCCCTCGGGGCCCGGGTGGCCAAGGCGCTGACCTGGGTGGGGTACTCGGCGACCGACAATACGTTCGCCCGCCCGGCTGAGAACCTCGTGGTCACGGTGGACCTGGACAGCTCCACGGTGCTGGCCGTGGACGACCACGAGGTGGTGCCGCTGCCGCCCCGGGCCGGCAACTACGCGCCCGAACTCGCCTCGGATGCCGCCAACTTCCCCGTGATCAGCGGCTTGCGGCCGGATGTGAAGCCGATCCAGATCACCCAGCCGGAGGGGCCGAGCTTCACCCTCGACGGGCACGAGATCCGCTGGCAGAGCTGGCACCTGATCATCGGGTACGCCCCGCGTGAGGGCCTGGTCCTGCACCGGGTGCGGTACGCCGACGGCGGCCGGGAACGCTCGATCGTGAACCGGGCCTCGCTGTCGGAGATGTGGGTGCCGTACGGGGACCCGGCGCCGGTGCACCGGGTCAAGGCCGTATTCGACGCCGGCGAGGCGGGAATCGGCTCGCTGGCCAACGCGCTGATGCTCGGCTGCGACTGCCTGGGTGAGGTCAGCTACCTGGACGCGGTGGTCAACGATGACGAGGGCGAGCCGGTCCTGCTGCCCAACGCAATCTGCATTCACGAGGAAGATACCGGCGTCGGCTGGAAGCACACCCAGTACCTGAGCGGGTCGGTGGAGGTCCGCCGCGGCCGGCGGCTGGTGATCTCCACGTTCAGCACGGTCGGCAACTATGACTACGGGTTCTTCTGGTACCTGCACACCGACGGGACGATTGCCTACGAGGTCAAGCTCACCGGCATCATCTCCACCGGCGCCTTCGCGGGCGGCTGCGAGCCGGCTTACGGCACGGTGGTCGCGCCGGGCCTGTACGGGCCGCACCACCAGCACTTCTTCAACGTGCGCCTGGACATGGCGGTGGACGGCGACGCCAACTCGGTGTTCGAGGTCGACGCGGTGCCCGCGCCGGCCGGGCCGGGCAACCCGGCCGGGAACGCCTGGGTCGCCCAGGAGCGGCCGCTGGAAACCGAGGCCGGGGCGCAGCGGCTGGCCAACGCGCCGGCCGGCCGGACCTGGCTGGTGGTGAACGAGTCGGTCCGGGGCTCACACGGCCGCCCGGTCGGCTACCAGCTGGTACCGGGGCCCAGCACGCTGCCGCCGTTCCAGCCGGGCGCGCCGGCGCTGGCGCGGGCCCAGTTCGCCACCAGGCACCTGTGGGTGACCGCCTACGATCCCGGCCAGCTGCACGCCGCGGGCGACTACCCCTATCAGCACCCTGGCGGTGCCGGGCTGCCCGCCTACGTGCAGGCGGACCGGCCGGTCCGCGACACCGACATCGTCCTCTGGCATACCTTCGCCGCCCACCACGTGGTCCGCCCCGAGGACTGGCCGGTCATGCCGGTGACCACGGCCGGATTCCAGCTGCGCCCGTTCGGCTATTTCGACGCCAACCCCGCCCTCGACCTGCCCCGCCCGCACGACCAGCACCGCCACGATGGACCGGCCCGTACGTGATCGGCGGCGCCGCCGGGCGTGCTCCCGGCTGCTATGAGCGCCCGGCCGGGGGAGGGCCGGGCAGGCCGAGCGGGCTGAGGGCGAGCAAGTCGATGTCCAGCAGTGCCGGCCGGCCCGACGCGATGGCCTCGCGGAACCTCGACTCGAACTCGGCCGGGTCAGCCACGTGGGTCCCCTGCACGCCCATCGACATCGCCAGCGCCGGGAAGTCCGGGGTGGTGAGATCGACGCCGGTAGTCCGGCCGTCGAACTGGCGCGCCTGGATGCCGCGCAGGACGCCGTAGCCCCGGTCATTGAACAGGCAGATCACCACGGGCAGGTCGTGCTGCACCGCCGTGACCAGCTCGCCGACGTGCAGCATGAACCCGCCGTCGCCGGCGATCAGGACGGCCGGGCGCCCGCTGCCCGCCGCCGCGCCCAGCGCCAGCGGCAGGCCGGGGCCGATCGCCGCGGAGGCCGGGCGTACGGACGTCCGGGGCTGAAGGATCGGCAGCAGCCGATCGCCCCACAGGTAGGCCGGGACGGTCGCGTCCCTGACGATGACCGACTCGCGCGGAGTATGGCGCCGGATGGCGTCCATGATCTGGCAATGGTCCGCACCGAGCCGGTCACGGGCGTCCTTGCGCGCGGCCGCAGCCGCCGCGCGGGCCTTCTCCGCATGCCCGGGGTCGGTACTGACCCGGCCGATCGCGCCGAGCAGGAGCTCCAGGCCGATGCGGGCGTCGCCGACGACCGGCAGGGCTGTCGGGTAGTTCCGCCCGATGACCGCGGGGTCAGCGTCCAGGTGCGCCAGCGTGCCGCCGAAGGACAGGCTCCAGTTGCGCGTGCTGTTGCCCTGGAACCGGGTACCCACGGCCAGCACCATGTCAGCGCTGGACACGATGTCCTCGACCGGCGGGCTGGTGGTCAGCGCGCCCAGGCACAGCGGGTGGTCCTCGGGGATCGAGCCGCGGCCCTCGACCGTGGTGACGACCGGGGCGCCGAGGCGCTCGGCCAGCGCCACCAGCGCAGGTCCGGCGTCCGAGCTTATGACGCCGCCCCCGGCCCACAGCACCGGCCGGGTCGCGGCCGAGAGCGCCTCGGCCACCTCCGCCACGGCGTCCGCGTCGGGGATGTAAGCGGCGTCCGTTCGCAGGCCCGGGACCACTACCTCTGCTCGGCGGTACTGCTGGTCGATCGGGATCTCCACCGCCCCCGGCTGGGCAGGCCCGCGCGGATGTTCTCGGCCACGGAAATGATGGCCCGCCCTATGTCCTCGGTGCGGCGCACCGTCTCTACCCGCCGGCAGAGCGAGGACAGCATGAGCCGCTGGTGCTCGGCCTCGTGCAGGAAGCCCTTGGCCTTGCCCAGGTAGCTGGTGTCGATCTGCCCGGTGACCAGCAGCACCGGCGAAGAGGCGAAGCTCGCCTCGAACAGGCCCGTCATGGTATTGGTCGTGCCGGGCCCGGTGCTGGCGATGACCACGCCCAGCTCTCCGGTGGCGCGCGCGTAGCCATCAGCGGCATGAGCAGCGGCCTGCTCGTGCCGCACCCCGATCGGCGTGATGGTCCCGCGTCGCGCGATGGCGTCGTAGATCGGCAGGTTGTGGACGCTCACGATGCCGAAGACATGGCGGACCCCGAGCATCTCCAGGGCAGAGACAACCGCCTCTCCTCCCGTCATCTCCATGGTCATCCTCCAGTCAGAACGGTCAGCATGCAGTCATTCGGCTCGAAGCCTGGGCCGCGCGGATCCACCATCTCGCCCGCGCTCTCGTGCCCGGGCAGCCGGCGGCCCCGGGCTGCGGCGGCACGTCGAAGAACGCGCTGTGCCAGTCGGAGCCGTCGCTGGACGCGCAGGCGGTCCGGACCGGGATCTCGCCGCCCGCGATCGGCAGCACCAGCGTCCACCTGCCAGGCGTACCATGCGGGGCCATGTTGGGCAAGCAGGGCGGTCATGCCCGGGCACGGCGCCGCGGCCGTCACGGCCCGGGGCGCTCTGCTGGCCGCGCCTGGCCCGCGCCGGCATCAAATCGCAGGTCGGGACCCCTGGGCGGTTTACCCGAGGCACGATAGTGTGCTCAGCAAGCGCATGCTTCGAGACATTGAGGGGTTTCTTTATGGCGGCCAAGACGTTCGAGCTCGTCAGCTACGAGAAGTCAAACCGGATCGCCTGGATCACGATCAACAATGAGTCCAGGATGAACGCGCTCAGCACCGGGGTGATGAACGGCCTGTACGACAGCTTCGAGGAAGTCGACAACGACGACGAGGTGCTGGTGGCGGTCCTGACCGGGGCCGGCGGCCGGGCGTTCTGCGCCGGCGCCGACCTGAGGCAGCTGACCGAGCGGGATCAGGCGGGCGGGGTCGGAGCTACGGCGAACATCAAGAACGGACTGGAAAGGCCCACTAAGACCCTCAAGCCGATCATTGCCGCCGTCGACGGATACGCGCTGGCCGGAGGGATGCAGCTGTCGGCTCGCTGTGACTTCCGCATCGCGACGGAGAAGTCCACGTTCGGGATGCCCGAGCCGCTGCGCAGCCTGGTCCCGATCAACATGATGGACACCCTGGAACTGGGTTTCGTGCCGCTCGGCAACGCGCTGTGGATCATCCTGTCGGGAGAGCACCTCTCCGCACAAGAAGCGCACCGTATCGGGTTCGTGCAGTGGATCGTGCCGGACCGTGACGCGATGATGGCCGAGGCGGAGAAGCGGGCCGAGATCCTCAAGCTGTGCGCCCCGCTGGCCGTGCAGGCGCTGAAGAATGGTGTTCACCTGCACATGAACCCGCCGACCCCGCCGCAGGGCGTGACTCTGCTGGAGCACCTGCGCGAGGTCAACGGCCCCTGGTACAAGAAGGTCGACGAGAGCGAAGACCGCCTCGAGGGCCCGAAGGCCTTCGCCGAGAAGCGCGCCCCGAACTGGAAGGGCCGCTGACTTCGTTACCTGACGCTCGAGGCTCGGCCAGAGCGTCACTCAACTTGCGCGAACCCGGCACGGCCGAGGTACCGTCCTCGGCCGTGCCGGCACGCCCAGCAGAACGCGCTGTGCACGGAGCCGAAGCGTTTTGACGGCAGGCGATGGTAGACATGCCGCATGTCTGACTTCCGGCACAGCGATATCCAGCTCGGCGGGTTCGCCGTGCACGTGGCCGAGCTGGGCGACCCGGCGGCGCAGCCGATTCTCTTTCTCCACGGGTGGCCCCAGTCCTGGGCGCAGTGGCAGCAGGTCATGGAACTGGCCGGGGAGGAGTTCCGCGCCGTCGCGATCGATCTGCCAGGCGTGGGCCAGTCCGCCGGGACCGCCACGGACGGCTCGAAGCAGGCGCTTGCGGGGGTCGTTCACGGCCTCATCGAGCGGCTCACGCTCGACCGGCCGGTAATCGTCGGCCACGACGTCGGCGGGATGATCGCCTACTCCTACCTGCGCCGCTACCAGGACGCTGGCCCCGTCGTCATCGTCGACGTGGTCATCCCCGGGCTCGACCCGTGGGAGGAGGTCATCGCCAACCCCTACCTGTGGCATTTCGCGTTCCACACGATCCCCGCCCTGCCCGAACTGCTCGTGCGGGGCCACCAGGGCCCCTACTTCGGCTACTTCTTCGACGTGCTAGCCGCCGACCCGGCGCGGATTACACCCCAGGCACGGGCCGCTTACGCGCAGGCCTACGCCTCCGACGCGGCACTCACAGCCGGGTTCGGCTTCTACCGCGCGTTCGCCCAAGATGCCGCCGACAACCGTGCCGCGGCCGGCGAGATCACCGGCACGCCGGTCCTCTACGTGCGCGGGGCGGCCAGCCGCGCGAACATCGACAGCTACGCACAGGGCCTGCGGGCCGCGGGAATCCGGCAGGTGGCCACCGCCCTCGTCCCGGACGCCGGGCACTTCGTCGCCGAGGAACAGCCCCTGCCGCTATGGCGGCTCGTGCGCGAGTTCATCACCAGCAGTCCCGCGGCCAGCCGCCGATCCAGTCATAGGAGGTACCCATGAGCGAGCAGCAAGTACGGATGATCGTCCTGTCGACGGACAATCTCGAGGAGTCGATCAAGTTCTACAGTGAGACCCTCGGCTTCCCGCTGAAGTTCCGTGACGGCGCCCACTTCGCGGCCCTCGACGGCGGCTCGGTGACGCTGGCCCTGGCCACGTCGATTGATCACCCCATACCAGGCCAGGTCGTCGTGGGCATCAAGACCGACGACGTCGACGGCGCAGCCAGGGCGATCGAGGAGAACGGCGGGGGCATCGTGAAAGGCCCCTACGACGACGCTCACGAGCGCCGCGCCGTGGTGTATGACAACAAAGGCAACGGCTTGGTCTTCTACCAGTCGCTTCCGGGCTGAGCGGCTAGTATCCCGGTAGCCGGGCACGGGGAGTTCGTCCATCCGGCCTTTCCAGGGCGGGTGATCATGGAGGACCTCGGGCCGCAGGCGCTGGTCACCGGCGGGGCCGCGACGGAGGCCGGACGCGATCCGGATGTCCGCGCTGTCGTGATGGTCGCGCACGGCGGAACGTCGGTCAGCACCAGGCCGACCAGCGCGGCGCAGCTGGCCGTGCTCCGGATGATCCCCGTGGCCCAGGCGATACGGCAGGCGGTCCGCGGCAGCCACGTCGAGGTCTGGCGGCCCAGGTTCGCGGTCCGGGGCTGGAATGACGCACAAGCCTCGCCCGTCGCCGATCTGGACCGGCTGATGGACGGGCTCGCCGAGACCATAGGCCAGGTTCCGGTCATACTCGTGGGGCACTCGATGGGAGCGCGGGCCGCGCTGAGGGCCGGCGGTCATCCGCTGGTGACCGCCGTGGCGGCCCTGGCGCCGTGGCTGCCGCCGGGTGAGCCGGTGGCCCAGCTGGCCGGCCTGCGGATCCTGCTCGCGCACGCCACCGGCGACACGGTGACCAGGCCCGCTGATACCTGGGCCTACGCTCAGCGGGCCCGGCAGGCCAGCCGGGTCACCGCGATCGAGATCCGTGGCAGCGAGCACGCGATGCTGCGCCGGGCGAGCCTATGGCACCAGCTGGCCGCCGAATTCACCCGCGCCGTCCTCGGCCTGCCTACCGGGGATCAGCGGATCCGGCAGCTCCTGGACCGGGCCGGCGCCAGCCAGGACCGTATCGCGGTGTGAGGCTGGCGGCGCCCTGGCCTGGCCGCGCGCGTGGCGGCGATCAGGCGGGAGGCCGGTGGTAGATCTCCGCGCGGTGATCGATGTCGAGGACGTGGACGGTGCGGTTAGTCTCCTCGATCCGATAGACGATCCGGTAGGTGCCGCGGCGGGCTCCGTGACAGCCTGCGAGCGAGCCGAACAGAGGTTTACCGACCCGGTACGGATTGAGCGCCAGGGCGGCATCGCAGAATTCAAGGACCGCTGCTGCGACCGCTTCTGGAAGCCGCTGTGCGATGGCCCGCCGTGCCGGGGACTGGAACCGGATCTGGTACCGCTGCTCCGGTTCGGCGCTCACGTTCCGGTCGCTCGGCGCCGAGCCAGGTCCTGCCGGACGGTGGCCAGGTCGGCACCGGGCTCGCCGCGGCCGAGAGCGGCCAGGCTCTCAGAGATCCGGGCGATCGCGTCCGTGTCGCCCAGGATCTCGAGGGTCATCTCCAAGCCTTCCAGGTCCTCGACGGCGATCAGCACCGCTTCGGGTTCCCCGTTGCGGGTCAGGGTGATCCGCTCGTGCTGCTGGCGAACCCTCCTGGCTAGTTCGGACAGGCGCGCCTTGGCCTCGGATAGCGGTACGGGCGTCGCGGCAATCGTCATAGTCCGAAGTATAGTTTACATTGGTCAGATTTTTGGTCACCCATCAAGTGAGAGATTACGGCTGCAGTCCGAGGACACGAGGTGGCAGCGACGTCAGTCTTGAGTCGCGATCCGCTCGAGGTTCTCGACCGACTGCTCCAGCATGTGCACGGGCACCACGGGCCACGGCCGCCGCTCCCGGGCCTCCTGCGGGATGCCGGTCCAGTCGCAGTAGTTGGTGACCTCGGATTCGGTGTCGCTCAGCGGCTCGATCTGCCAGCCGTACACGTGCCCCAGCGGAGGCCGGTCCGCGCTGCCGACCGTCCACTCGATCAGGCGGTCCGGGACGAACTGCGTGACGGTGTTGCGGACCTTGTACTTGACCAGGCCCGGGATGTCATTCAACGGCGTGCGGTCCATGTCCATGTCGAAGGTGTCGCCGACCTCCGTCAGCGGCTTGGCGTCCGGGGCGGCCTCAAGCATCCCGGAGCCGTCGATCTGGACGTGCCCGGCCGGGCTCGACACGATCTGGAAGAGTTTGCTGGCGGGGGCGGCGATGCGGCGGGTAGCTGCCATGCGGTCGGGGGACACGGATATCTCCTGTCGTCGGGGTACTCACCGACACGCTATCGGTACCACGAACCGGTCGTTACACCAGGCCAAGCCGCCTCTGGTGACGTTTGGCCCTGATCCGGCGGGCCGCGCGGACCGATCGCCGGACCGCGGCGGCGCTCACGCGGTACGCGCTGCGATGCGCCGTCGCCGCCGCGCTGAACGCCGGCATCGCCCGGCGCAACCGCGGCGCCGGGCCATGCTCGGGCTTACTTAACGGGATCGAGAACGAACACCGGGATCTGCCGGGGCGCCGCGGTTACCTCGTATTCCGCGAAATTCGGCCGTTCCCGCTTCTGCCGCTCCCAGATCTCCTCACGCTCGCCCGGGCCCGCGACGCGCGCCTTGACCGGGACGGTCTGCGTGCCCACCTCGATGGTCGTGTCCGGGTGCGCCACCAGGTTGTGATACCAGTCCGGGTTGGCCGGGGCGCCCCCCTTCGAGGCAAAAATAGCGAAGCGATCGCCGACCGGCTGGTAGACAAGCGGACTTACCCGCTCCGTGCCGCTTTTCGCCCCCGTATGGTGCAGGAGCAGCACGGTGGCGCCCGCGAACGGGCCGCCCACCTTGCCCGCGTTCGAGCGGAACTCTTTGATGATCTTCGTGTTGAAATCGCCAGCGGGTTCTGTCACGCCTCTGATTCTAGGGTGTTCCGGTCCGGGCGCATGCGTGCTTGCTCCCTATGCCCCGCCTGCCGATACTAGGCAGATGCTGGAGCTGCGGCCGAACTGCGAATGCTGCGACCGGGATCTCGACCCGGCGTCGCCGGACGTGCTCATCTGCACCTACGAGTGCACCTGGTGCCGCGACTGCGCGGAGACGGTCCTGCACGGCGTCTGCCCGAACTGCGGCGGCGAGCTCGTCCGGCGCCCGGTCCGCCCGGCTCATATGCTCGCCGTCAACCCGCCCTCGACCCGGCGGGTCGTCCGGCCAGGATGCGCCTGATGCACGGCGGGCCCCGCCAGGTGCGCGGTCACGGCGGGGAAGCGGCCGGAGTTCCCGCAGCTCTTGTTGCGTTAGCTGGCCGGGGATACGTCATCGGGATCCTTGTCGGGGCGCAGGCCGCGCCAGCTCGGGTGGCGCAGGACCAGGTCGGCGGTCCATTCGGTGAAGGCGACTTCGCCCACGAGCCGGGGCCGGACCCACTGCGCGGCGCGTGCGTGCTCGGCGGGCACCGGGCTGGTGAACGGGCTGGTGGCGCTGTGCAGTGCGCGCAGCCGCCGCGCCAGGTCGGCGAGCACCGCCTGGGTGAAGCCGGTACCGACGTGTCCCGCGTAACGCAGCTGGCCGCCGTCCGGCACGCCGAGCAGGAGCGAGCCGATGGTGCCGGCCCGGCGGCCCCGGCCCGGTTTCCAGCCGCCGATGATGACCTCGGCGTGCCGGATGTTCTTGACCTTGATCCAGTCCCGGCGCTGGCCGGGATGATAGGCCGAGGCCAGCGGCTTGCCGACCACGCCCTCCAAGTCGTTCGCCACGCTGGCGGCCAGCACGTCGGCGGCCTCGCCGCGATACCACGGCGGGGTACGGACCGGGCCGGCGTCCAGGCCGAGACCCTCGAGCCGATCGCGGCGCGCGGTGTACGGCATCGCCAGCAGCATCTCGCCGTCGGCGTGCAGCACGTCGAACAGGTACAGGTGGACCGGGGCGTCGCGGACCAGCTGGCCGGGCGGCCGGCGGACGTGCATGCGGGACTGCAGGAGGCCGAAGTCGGGGCGGCCGCCGCGGATCGCGATGATCTCCCCGTCCAGGATCACCGGGATGCCCACCTGCTCGGCGAGCACCCCCAGCTCGGGATAGCTGGCCGTCATGTCGTTGCCGTTCCGGGACAGGAGCCGCAGCCGGCCGCCGCTCGCGTACGCGACGGCGCGCACGCCATCCCACTTGAATTCCCAGCCGTACCGGTCGTCATCCCGCGGCAGGCCCGGTCTCAGGCTGGCCAGCATCGGCTTGATCAGCCGAGGCATTCCCCCCATGCCCCATCATCCCCTGGAGTATCAGATACCCCAGAAGACGCGGCATTAGTCCTCTGGCCAGCGCCGATGTCCCGGCCGAGGGACCAGGTGGCCGATGGCGCCCTGGGCCATGAGTCGGGAAGATGTGGTCATGGAGCAGCCGAGGGCGCACCCCGGACCAGGACGTACATGACCGCTTCCCGCCGCATCCAGCTCCGCCGGGCCAAGGGCTGGCGCAAGCCACCCGGCGCGGTCACCGTCGCCCGCCCCTCGAAGTGGGGCAACCCCTACCCGGTCGCTGATTACGGCCGGGACGAGGCGATCCGCCTGTACCGGGAGTACCTCGGCCAGCACCCCGAACTCATCGCCGCAGCCCGCACGGAGCTCGCCGGCCGTGACCTCGCCTGCTGGTGCGCGCCCAGCGAGGCCTGTCATGCCGACGTGCTGCTCGCGGTCGCGAACGGACAGCCTCCATGACCGCCGGGTGCCGCCCGGGCGAGCCGCCGCACCCTTAGCCGCCTCTCCGCGGCTAAGGGTGCGGGCCAGCCGGCTAAGGCCCTCTCAGCAGGAAAGATAGGGAAATCTTCCGATGACGGGCCAGGGGCCTTACCGCGAGACTCGATCGTGAGCAGTGAGGCGGTGAGGCAGCATGAGCGCAGACACGGCGCGGGCCCAAGGGCAGCTGTCATTCTGGCGGATCGTGGATGTCCCGTTCGAGACCTTCGCGGCCGCGCTTGACAGCTGGCAGCGCACCGGACGGGGCGGCCAATTCCAGGTCGGCAAGAACCAGCTGCGCGGGCCGGAGGAGCCCGATCGCACGACGGGCACCTGCCGGATGCAGATCGGCCTGGCCCGGGGACCACTGCGCCCGCACCTGCGGATGAGACTGGACATCGACCGCTGGTCCGCCGCGTCCACCGTTGGTCGAGATGGTCCCCTGCGGGCACGTCCGGCCCACGGCGGCCTACTTCGACGCGGGCCATCACTTTCTTGACTCGCTGACCCGGTCCCTGGCGTAGTCCTCGCGCTTGGCCGGCGGCCGGCCATCGCCCCGAGGTATCGGGCCTGGCGGTGCGCTCGGTCCTCCGGCCCATTGCCAGCATGTGCCTGGAGATGGCAGCTTAGTAGGCGATGTCTCGGCTCCGGTCCAGCCAGCAGCCCGCTAGGCAGGATGACGGCCAAGCCGAAAGCGGGAAAGGACGTATGCATGAAGCTCGGTCTGTCGCTTGGCTACTCAGGCGCGAAGGTGAGTTTCCCGATCGAACTGGTGAAGCACGCGGAGAAGCTGGGCTACGACTCAGTCTGGACGGCGGAAGCGTACGGATCGGACGCGATGACCCCGCTGGCCTGGATCGCGGCGCAGACCTCGCGGATAAAGCTTGGCACCGGGATTGCTCAGCTCGCGGGACGGACACCGGCCATGTGCGCGATGCAGGCCATGACGATTGACGGCCTGGCCGGCGGCGGCCGGATGATCGTCGGCCTGGGCGTCTCCGGCCCGCAGATCGTGGAGGGCTGGTACGGCCAGCCGTGGGGCAAGCCGTACTACCGCGTGCGCGACTACGTCGAGATCATGCAAAAGATCTTCCGCCGCGAGGGCCCGGTCTCGCACGAAGGCCGGGAGATCTCCCTGCCCTACACCGGCGAGGGCGCGACCGGTCTCGGGAAGCCGCTGTTCTCGATCGTGCACCCGGACGCGCCCATCCCGATCTTCCTGGGCAGCGGGGGAGACTCCATGCTCCGGCTGTGCGGCGAGCTGTGCGACGGCGTGCTGCCGCTGCGGTTCATTCCCTCCGAGGCGCCGCGGTTCCGGCGCGCCATCGAAGAAGGCTTTGCCCGCGCGGGTAACGGCAAGTCCTGGGACACGTTCTCCTTCGAGCCGGGCGTCGGTGTCACCGTCACCGATGACGTGAAGTCGGCGCTGGCCGCCCAGAAGCCGCGCATCGCCTTGTACGTCGGCGGGATGGGCCATCCGTCTGTCAACTTCCACAAGCAGGCCATGGAGCAGCTGGGCTACGCGGACGCCGCGGCCCGGATCGAGGAACTGTTCCGCGCCGGGCGCAAGGACGAGGCCGCCGACGCGGTGCCCGACGAGTTCGTCGACAACGCCGCGCTGATCGGGACGCCGCAGCGGATCCGCGAGCGCTACCAGGCCTGGGCCGACTGCGACATGGTCACCGGGCTGCACATCGGGACGCAGCAGCCCGCCGCCGTCGAGCTGATGGCCGAGATCGCGCTGGCCGAGGAGCCGGTCGCGGCCCGGTGAGAGCGGCTTGGCTCACAGGTTCCTGATCAGGTTGATGCTGGCCGACTCCGACGGGTCTTCGGCTTCGACTTCGAGGAACGCCCGGGTGCACTCGACGGCGACATCGGGTGCCAGCCGCTTGAGGCTGAGCGCCAGCACGTTCGCGTCGTTCCACAGCCGGGCGTTCCTCGCGATCCAGGGCTCCCAGGCCAGTGCGGCCCGGACCCCGGGCACCTTGTTCGCCGCGATCGACGTCCCGGTGCCGGTCCAGCACATGACCACGCCGAAGTCGGCCTCGCCGGAGGCGACCGCGGCCCCGACGGCCCGGGCGAACTCAGGCCAGCTGCCGCTGCTGAGCACCCGCAGGTCGCCGGCCTGGCGCAGGTAGTCCGTCACCGCCCGCGTGCACTCGTTCTCGTCGTCAGCCCCGAACGCGATCCGCATACGGTGAACTTATCCCGGTCCGCACCGCGCTGGTCAGAACAGGATGGAGCCGGCGGACTTGTCGTAGGGGCGGATCTCGGCCAGCCGGGCGCCGGTCAGCTTGCTGGCCCACTCCGGATCGGCCAGGACGGCGCGGCCCAGGGCGACCAGGTCGAACTCCCCGCGGCGGAACAGGTCGACCAGCGGCGCGAGGGTCAGTGTGGGCTCGGCGTCCTCGTCCGGGCCGGCCTGGAACTGCGTGGCGACGCCGACCGACCCGATGGCGATGACGGGACGCCCGCTGAGGTGCCTGGTCCAGCCGGCCAGGGTACGGTCCGAGCCCTCGAAGGCCGGCCGCCAGTACCGGCGGGTCGAGACGTGGAACAGCGAGATCCCGGCGTCCGCCAGCGGGGTCAGGAAGGCGGCCAGCTCATCGGGGGTCTGTGCGATCTGGGCGTCATACTGCCCGACCTTCCACTGCGAGAAGCGGAACGCGACCGGGAAATCCGGGCCGACGGCGGCCCGGACCGCCGCGGCGACTTCGGCGCTGAACCGGACCCGGCCGGCGACGCCGCCGCCGTACGCATCGGTACGGCGGTTGGTGGCAGGCCAGTGGAACTGGTCGAGCAGGTAGCCGTGCGCGCCGTGCAGCTCGACGCCGTCGAAGCCGGCGGCCCGGGCGTCGGCGGCGGCCCGTGCGAAGGACGCGGCGATCTCGGCGAGCGTCCGCGCGCTAGCCGGCTCACCGACAGCCTGGCCGGCGGCGTTCAGGCCCGAGGGGCTGACCACCGCGGCGTCGGGGAACGGCGGCGCGCCGGCCTTCCGCTGGGCGCCGAGATGCCACAGCTGGGGAAAGATGGCGGCGCCTTCGGCGTGGACCGCGCCGGCGACCTTGCGCCAGGCGGCGAGGGCTTCGGCCCCGAAGAAGCGCGGGACGCGGTCGCTGCTGCCCGCCGAGGGGTGGTCGACGTACGTGCCCTCGGTGATGAGCAGGCCGAGCGACGACGCGCGCCGGCGGTAGTAGGCCACGACGTCCTCGCCCGGAATCCCGCCGGGGGAGAACTGCCGGGTCATCGGGGCCATGACCAGCCGGTTGCGCAGGTGCAGGCCCGCTACGTCGGCTGGCTCAAGCAGGGGCGAGGGGTCGGCGTCATCCAGCAGCGTCCACATCGGGGCCGGGCCGGCTGCGGTCAGGTCGGTCACGACCAGAGCGAACAGCCGCCGCCGGGGGGCTATTCCGCCCTGCGGGGTTCCGCCCCGCGGCGGCCCTGGTCAGGCGCGGCCGCGCAGCGCGGACAGCAGCCCCAGCGTGCGCGCCTTCTCCTGCTCGCTGCCGTGCAGGCTGGCCACCAGCTCGGTCGCGCCGGCCTCGGCGTAGGCTCGCACGGCCCGCTCGATCACGCGCTCGTCTCCCGTGATGGCCGTCTGGTGGATCCCGGACATTCCCTGGCGGTCCAGGAGCGAGCGGTAACTGGCGAACTGCCCGGCGCCGCCGGCCGTGGCCGCGATCCGCTCCCGGGCCCCCGCGGCGTCGGCGGTGAGGACCACGATGACGTCCGCGACGATGCGCGGGGCGGGACGCCCGGCACTGGCCGCCGCACGGGTGATGGCGGGCGCGATGTGATCGGCGATCGCCTGCGGCCCGGTCCACACCGTTACCGTGCCGTCGGCGAGCTCGCCCGCGATCTTCAGCATCACCGGCCCCAGCGCGGCCAGCAGCACCGACGGCGGCCTGGCGCCGGGCACCACCACCTGCCCGGCCGCGGTGATGACCTCGCCGTGGTAGTCGACCTGCTCCCCTCGCAGCAACGGCATCAGGGCCGCCAGGTACTCGCGCACGTGCCGGGCGGGACGGTCGTAGGAATAGCCGAATTGCGCTTCGATGATCGGGCGGTGGCTCGGGCCGATACCGAGGGTGAACCGGTTGCCGCTCGCGGCCTGGGCGGTGAGCGCCTGGCTCGCCAGCGCGAGCGGATGCCGCGGGTAGGTCGGCGTCACCGCCGTCCCCACCTCGATCCCCGGCACCTGCGAGGCGCTGAGCATGGCCAGGCCGATCGCGTCCCAGGACAGGACCTGGTTGAAGTAGGCGCTGTCGAGCCCCGCCTCAGCTGCCTCGCGCACCTGCCCGACGATCGCCTCGACGCTGAGCCCGCCCGTGCTGACCTGCACGCCCAGGCGCATGCGCCACCTCCGCAGTGATTCGGATCCTTCGCATAGTTAAGCGTCCTGACGGCGATATTGATGACTCAATGCGTCATCACCGTTAGCGGCGTCTGACTCCGGAGGACAAATCGTGACTCTCACTGACCAGCGCATCGTCATCATCGGCGGCAGTTCCGGGATGGGACTGGCGACGGCCCGCGCCGCCGCCGCGGCGGGTGCGGCCGTCACCATCGCATCGGGCGACCAGGCGAGGCTGAACGGCGCGCTCGCCGGGCTGCCTGGCAGCTGCCATGGAGCCGTGGTCGATACCCGCAGCGAGGCGGACGTCGCCGCGCTGTTCGCCGGGGTCGGCGAGCTGGACCACTTGGTGTACACCGCCTCGGCCGGGCCGCACCAGCGGCTGCTGAGGGATCTGTCGCTCGATGCGGCCCGGCAGCAGTTCGAGGTCCCCTTCTGGGGAGCAATCGCCGCGGTCAAGCACGCGGCTCCCTATTTCAGGCCAGGCGGCTCGATCGTGCTGACGTCCGGGACGATCGGCGTCCGCCCGGCGCCCGGCGCCGCGCTCGCGGCCAGTGGCGCGGGCGCCATCGAGGGCCTGACCAGAGGGCTGGCCGTGGAGCTGGCCCCGATCCGGGTCAACGCGGTACGGCCCGGGGTGATACGCACGCCGATGTGGGACCGGATCCCGGAGCCGCAGCGTGAAGCGCTGTTCGCGACCCTGGCGGGACGGACCCTGACCAAGGCGGTCGGCGAAGCGGACCAGATCGCCGCGACGCACCTGTACCTGATGGAGAACCGCTTTGTCACCGGGACCGTGCTCACCGTCGACGGCGGCTTCCTCCTGGCCGGAACCTAGCCGGCGCGGCTGCCGTGGCTGGCCGTCCCGAGGTAGGAGACGAACGTGCGGGCCGCCGCCACGACGTCGGCCGTCGTCCAGTCCAGCGCCGCCGCTGACACCGTCACTTCGGTCTTCGCGACGTCCGGCAGATCCGTGTCCGCCCAGCCGCGGAAGACGCTGACGCGGGTTTCCTCCGCCTGCCGGATAATGGCGTCGTTCAGCACCCCGGCGCGCAACGGCAGGAAAACGGTGAACTGATGGGTGTGCGGGACCGCGGGATGGATACGGAACCACGGCACCGCCCCGGTGAGCGCCGTGCGCAGCGCGCTGGCCACGGCGGCGGCGTGGGTGACGTAGGAAGGCAGCCGGGGCAGCTCGCGATCCAGGCCCGCCAGCGCCGCGAGGACCGCCGGGAACTGCTGGTAGATCTGGCCGCCGTAACGGTGCCGCCAGAGCTTCGCCTCGGACACGAGGCCGTCCGGCCCGGCGACCGCGGCGCCGGACAGGCCGCCCAGGGACTTGTAAAACGACACGTACACGCTGTCCGCGAGCGCGGCGATCTGCTCGAGGGCCGGCCGAAGTGCGTCGGGCACTCCCACAGGCGCGCTCCGTCGAAGTGCACGGTGGCGCCGCGCTCCCGGGCCGCGCCCACTGTGCCGGTCAGCTCGTCCCAGGAGGGCAGCACGAAGCCGGCGTCACGCAGCGGCAGCTCCAGCATCAAGGTGCCGAACGGCTCGGCCATGTCGCGCACCTCGGCCGCGGACGGCGGCCGGGGTGCCGTCGTCAGGTGGACGGTACGCAATCCGGTGACGGCCCGCAACGCTGACTCTTCGTGCTGCTCCGGATGGGCGAGCGGGTGCAGCGCTACCACCGGGTTCCGGGTGCGGGCCGCCCAGCAGCGAAGGCAGACCTGCTGCGCCATCGTCCCGGTGGGAAAGAAGGCGGCCGCCGGCTTGCCGAGCAATCCGCCGACTCGCTCCTCAAGTTCCCGGACCACGCCGTCGCCGTAGACGTCCGGCGGCGCGTCCAGGTCGTAGCCGAGCCCGGCCAGCGCGGCCAGGTGCTCGCGCATGGACAGTACTCTGCCGCCTGAAAGCACGCGGTCGCAGGCGTTGAGGGCGGCCATTCTCCGGGCGCGCTGCTGCGTCTCTTCCACATCCCCGACGGTATCCGGCCGGGATTAGGCGCCCTGATGCTCTGGGCAGGCCACGCTAAGCGCGATAGTGTGCTCAGCGAGTGCATGCTTCGAGACATTGAGAGGTTTCGTCATGGCCGTCAAGACGTTCGAGCTCGTCAGCTACGAGAAGTCGAACCGGATCGCGTGGATCACGATCAACAACGAATCGCGGATGAACGCTCTCAGCACCGGGGTCAACAACGGCCTCTACGACGCCTTCGAGGAAGTCGACCACGACGACGACGTCCTGGTGGCCGTGCTGACCGGGGCGGGCGGCCGGGCGTTCTGCGCCGGCGCCGACCTTAAGGAGATGACCGAACGGGACCAGAGCACCGGCGTCGGGAGCCGGCCCGCGAGCAGGAAGAGCGGCCTGGACCGGCCGACGCATACCCTTAAGCCCATCATTGCCGCCGTCGACGGGTTCGCGCTGGCCGGCGGGATGCAGCTGTCGGCCCGCTGCGACTTCCGGATCGCCACCGCCAAGTCCACGTTCGGGATGCCGGAGCCGCTGCGCAGCCTGACCCCGATCAACATGATGGACACCCTGGAACTGGGTTTCGTCCCGCTCGGCGACGCGCTGTGGATCATCCTGTCCGGCGCGCACCTCTCCGCCGAGGAGGCCTACCGTATCGGGTTCGTGCAGTGGATCGTGCCGGACCGTGACGCGATGATGGCCGAGGCCGAGAAGCGCGCGGAGATCCTCAAGCTGTGCGCCCCGCTGGCCGTGCAGGCGCTGAAGAATGGCGTGCACCTGCACATGAACCCGCCCACTCCGCCGGAGGGCGTGACCCTGCTGGAGCACCTGCGCGAGGTCAACGGCCCCTGGTACAAGAAGGTCGACGAGAGCGAAGACCGCCTCGAGGGCCCGAAGGCCTTCGCCGAGAAGCGCGCCCCGAACTGGAAGGGCCGCTGAGGTCCATCCCGAAGCTCGGCCGGCCGGTTGCTCCTAACGGGGCGGCCGGTCGGCGAGCCCGCCTGCGGTGATGAACTGGCACCTGCAGGTGGCGATGCGCCAGCCGTCCGGCGTGCGCACCAGCTCGTCGGTGTACACCGCGTTCCGCGAGGCCCCGTCGGCGCGGTCGACGAACAGCAGGTTGCGCCTGGTCCGGGCGCGGTCGCCGGACAGTATCTCGATGACGGCCTGCCCGCCGAGGTGCAGTCCGCCGGGCGCGGCGCCCATCATCGCGCGCAGGCCTTCGTGCCCGCTGAACACCCTCCCGTACACCTCATAGCTGGCTTCGGGCGTGAACAGCGACACCCAGCCCTCGACGTCGTCGGTGTCGAGGGTCAGGCAGTAGCGGGCGAGCAGATCGCTGATCGCCACATGATCTTCGGGGGAGGGCAGCATCTGGTACTCCTGGTCAGCGCGCCGTCGCGGCGACGGCGCTGTCGATCATGCCGGACACGCTGCCGTCATGGTAAGCGCTGCGCTGGAAGGCGGCCCCGGTCCCGCGGGCCAGCACCGCGGCGAGCAGCTCGGTCACGGTACCGGTGTCGCCCGCCTCGTCCAGCGCGTCCCTGACGTGCTCGAGCAGCTCGTTGGCGACGGCCCGGGCCGGCCCGGGCCGCCCGGTCGACGGGCTGACCAGGACGTCGTCCAGGCCTGAGCGGCTGGCCCGCCACGCGGCGAGGCGCAGCAGCTCGATGCGCTGGCGCGGCGTGGCCCCGCCGGCCCGCCATCGGCGTGCCTCGGTCTCCACCAGGGCCCGGGCCAGCGCGGCGATCAGCACCGCGTCGTCGGCGTACAGGCACACGTCGGCGATCCGTATCTCCAGCGTCGGGTAGTGCTCGGACAGGCGGGCGTCGAAGTACACCATGCCGGTATCCAGCAGCGTGCCGGTGCCGACCATCTGCCCTACCGTCTGCTGGTAGGCCTCGGCGGAGCCGAATGGGTCGGTCGGTCCCGAGGTCGGCCAGCGGCCCCAGGCCTGGTACCGGAAACTGGCGTACTCGCTGTCACGCCCTTGCCAGAACGGCGAGTTCGCGCTGAGCGCCAGCAGGACCGCCAGCCAGGGCCTGATCCGGTCGAGGACCGCTACCCCCTCCTCCGGAGAGGAGATCTCGACGTGGACATGGCAGCCGCACGTGAGCTGCTCATGGGCGGTCAGCCCGAACGCGCGGGCCATGGCCAGGTACCGGCCCTCGCGTACCAGCTGCGGCACGACCGGGACCGGCGAGGTCGCCAGCGCCGCTACCTGCGCTCCGGCACGGGAGGCCACCGCCCCGGCCAGCGCCCGGCACCGGCGCAGCTCCCGGCCGAGCTCGCCGAGATCGCGGGACGGCCTGGAGTTGGTTTCCAGCTGCTGCAGCTGCAACTCGAAGTCAAGCGACTCCGCCGCCTCATCATCCGCGGGCGTATGCGGCCCGCCGTCGCCGCCGCCGCCCGCGTCCGGCTGCCGGATGCCCCGCAGCGCCGCCTCGGCTACCGCCCGGGGCTGTCCGGTCCCGGGCTCGACGAGCAGCAGCTCTTCTTCCACACCCACACTGCGAACCGTCATTGACCCTGCATGCCCGCCTACCGTGTCTTAAGTCCGGCCCGGTGGATGTCGTTTTGTCGATCCTGTCACACCGCGCGGCCGATGAGTCCGGCCGGCCTGCTGCGTCTGCCCAGGGACAGATACTCGCGGAGAGGGATCACCGATGGCCGAGCCGAAGACCGGCACCCTGGCGGCGCCGGGCGCCGTGCTGCACTACGACATCCGCGCCTGCCCGTGGAGTACCGAGCCGGTCCTGCTGATCATCGGGTCGCCGATGGGTGCGGACGGATTCGTGACCCTGGCCGGGCACTTCGCCGACCGGACGGTCGTGACCTATGATCCCCGCGGCTCCGGGCGCAGCCCGCGCACCGACGGCGCGCTGGCGACCGAGGTGGACGAGCATGCCGATGACCTGCACCGGCTGATATCCGCGCTGGCTCCCGGGCCGGTGGACATCTTCGCCAGCAGCGGCGGGGCGGTCAACGCGCTGGCCCTGGTGGCCAGGCATCCGGAGCAGGTCAGGACCCTGGTCGCGCACGAGCCGCCCGCCTTCGCCGAGCTGCCGGACGGCGAGACCGTGCTGGCCGCTTGCGTCGATATGAACCAGACCTACCGGCGCAGCGGGTTCGGCCCGGCGATGGCGAAGTTCATCGCGCTGCTCAGCCAGCAGGGGCCGGTTCCCGCTGATTACCTGGACCAGCCCGCTCCCGACCCCGCCGTCTTCGGGCTGCCGGCCGAGGACGACGGTTCGCGCACCGATCCGCTGCTGGGCCTGAACATGCCGTCCTGCCCGGCCTACCGGCACGACTTCAGTGCCCTGCGCGCCGCGCCGACCCGCGTCATCGTCGGGGTGGGGGAGGAGTCCGGGCAGATGGTGGCGGGCCGCGCGGGCCTGGCCGTGGCCGAGCGGCTGGGGACCGAGCCTGTCATCTTCCCCGGCGGCCACGACGGTTTCCTCGGCGGCGAGTACGGCGGCATGGGCCAGCCGGACGCCTTCGCCGCGCTGCTGCGCAGCGTCCTGGCCGCCGCCGCCGGTCAGCCCGCGGAATATCAGGGCGGAGCCCGGTGATGTGCTGTGCATGACACCGCGCGACCTCACGCCTGATGAGCTGCTGTCCACCACACGGGCGGTCCGTCGGCGCCTGGATCTGACCCGCCCCGTGGAACGGGCGCTGCTCGAAGAATGCCTCGATCTGGCGTTCCAGGCGCCTACCGGGGGCAATCTCCAGGGGTGGCACTTCGTGCTGGTCACCGAGCCCGGCCCCAAGCAGGCTCTCGCCGACCTGTACCGGAAATCAAAGAAAGAGAACGACCCGGCCTCGGTCCCGCCTGAGCACCAGCGGGTCATGGACGCTTCCGCCTACCTGGCCGAGCACCTGCACGAAGTGCCGGTCCTGGTCATCCCCTGCATCGAAGGCCGCACCGAGGACATGCCGTTCCTGCAGCAGGCGGTCACCTGGGCCTCGATACTGCCTGCTACCTGGAGCTTCATGCTTGCGGCCCGGTCTCGCGGTCTGGGCACGGCCTGGACCAGTCTCCACCTGGCTTACGAGCGGGAAGCGGCCGCCGTGCTCGGGATCCAGTACGACAAGTTCATGCAGGTCGCGCTCATCCCCGTCGCCCACACCATCGGCACTGAATTCAAGCCCGGCCCGCGGACACCCACCCACCAGCGCGTCCACTGGGAAAGCTGGTAGCCCGCAGCCCACCGCAGTCACGAGCCGCGACCTTTGACGGCCGCGCGCTCCACATGAGAGTTCATCCTTGCGGTCCGGGTCAAGGCGCTTGACAGGAAACCAAATGGTTTCCTATTGTGATGAGGTGGATCTTGTGTTCCGGGCCCTGGCCGACCCGACCAGGCGGGCACTCCTTGATGAGCTGTTCGCCCGCGACGGCCAGACGCTCGTATCCCTCACGGCACGGCACGAGATGACGCGCATCGCCGTAGCGAAGCACCTGAAGATCCTGGAGGACGCCGGGCTCATCGTGAGCAGGCGGCGGGGCCGCGAGAAGCTGCACTACCTCAACCCGGTCCCGATCCGCCTGCTCCACGACCGGTGGGTCAGCAAGTACACCGAGCCGTGGGCTGCCGGGCTCGCCGGCCTGAAGCACGAGCTGGAGGATCAGATGGAGAAGGTCTTCGAGATCTACATCCGCACCACGCCCGAGCGGCTATGGGAGGCGATCACCGATCCGGCGATCAGGGCGAAATACCACTTCGGCGCGTCGATCGAGTCGGACTGGACTGTAGGCGCGCCCTACCGGCTCGGTCATCCGGCCGCCGAACGGTCCCTGGCCGAGGGTGAGAACCTCGTCGTCGAACGGCCGAACCGCCTCGTGCAGACCATGCGCGCGCTATGGGGTCCCGCTGCCGAGCAGGCCGGCACGTCCCGGGTGACGTGGGAGATCGAGGCGGTCGGCGACTCGTGCCGGCTGACCGTGATCCACGATCAGCTGGCCCCGGACGCCCCGCCCGAGCTCTACGGCGGGTGGCCGATGATCCTGTCCGGCCTGAAGACGTGGCTTGAGACGGGGGAGACCCTGACCACTCCCGGCTCGCTCATGTACCAGCAGCAGCGATAACCGGATCTCGCTGATCCGGCCATTTCATCCAGCATCGCGAGGAGATCACTATGTCCCATACCACCATCACCGACATCGGCACGGTGGGCATCCCGGTCACCGACCAGGACCAGGCGGTCGAGTTCTTCGTCGCCGGCTGGGGTTCGAGAAGCGGCTCGACGTGCGGATGGGGGAGAGCTTCCGCTGGGTGACGGTCGCGGCCCCGGGCGCGTCCACCTCCGTCGCCCTGATCGCCCGGCCGGACGCCGGGACCGACACCGGTGTCCGGTTCCTGGTTCCCGACGCCGAAGCCGAGCACACGGCCATGCACCAACGAGGCATCGAGGTCGGCGAACTGCTCCGGTGGCCCGGTGTCCCGCCCATGTTCGACTTCCAGGATCTGGACGGGAACCGGTTCGAGATCGTCGAAAGCAGCGCCCCGGGCCGTTAGCCTGTGCCGCTGCCGTGGTGCCAGCGGGGCCGTGTGCCGTCACCGTCAGCTGTGCGGCGCGTGCCCCGCCTGGCGCCGGCCGCACCACCATCACCCGCCACCACCTTCAGGGGCGATGGCCGCGGTCGTGGGCCGAAGGTTCCGGCCAGCGCTGTGCATGGTTGCCGGCGAAACCGGGCACGCCTCATATGAGGCGTGCTGTTAGCGTGCGCGTGACGGCCGGGGTGCGCCTCTCCCAACGTGGGGATCGCTGACGGAAACCCAAACCTGACGGATGGACGGCCGCCGCTCGTTCGGTGCGCTCTGATTTACCTAGTGGGAGCCATAGAAATGCCAGAGACAAACAATGGCCGCCTGCAGTGATCCGGGCTTCTGCGGATGCGGGTGCGCGGAGTGCCGGAGAAAACTGCATTGCTGGCAGCATAACAGCAATTGCCACAAGGGATGCATGAGGTAGTCGCATTACCGGCCGGGCCTGGCGCGCCGTGTCATTCGCCCGGGCCAGCCGACCGGCGTTAACGTTAGCCGATGCGTTTGCAGCTGAATTATTAGCGGGCGGAAATCTGTCACGTCGCCGGCCGGGTGAATCCCGTTAGGCTGATCCCGGGCGGGCGGCAGTAATAGTGACCCGCACGGTTCCCGCCGGCCCGCTCCTGGGGCTTGCCTCCACCTGGCTGGAGCACCTGCGCCAACATCAGTCACGGCGGCCCGGCCGGCCGCCGGTCGCGAAGGACCCGACCTGGCCCAGGCCACGGCCGCCGCCGGGGCGCGGTCCGCGCCCACGGCGACGTGGGACCAGCCGCGGGGCCGCCCTTGAGGCGATCCGTGCTGATCGTTATTGTGCAGAGCAAGGATGCTTCGACAGATAGAGAGGTTTTTCGTGGCCGAGAAGACGTTCGAACTGGTGACCTACGAGAAGTCGAACCGGATCGCGTGGATCACGATCCGCAACGAATCGAGGATGAACGCGCTCAGCACCGGGGTGCTGAACGGCCTGTACGACAGCTTCGAGGAAGCCGACAACGATGACGACGTCCTGGTGGTCGTGCTGACCGGGGCGGGCGGCCGCGCCTTCTGCGCCGGGATGGACCTCAAGGAGATGACCGAACGGGACCAGTCAGGAGCGGCCCCGACCGCGAAGAGCGGCTTCGAGGCGGTCGGCAAGATCCTCAAGCCGGTGATCGGCTGTGTCGACGGGTTCGCGCTGGCCGGCGGCATGCAGATCGCGGCTCGCTGCGACTTCCGCATCGCCACGGCGAAGTCCACCTTCGGGATGCCGGAGCCGCTGCGCAGCCTGGTGCCGATCAACTTGATGGACACCATGGAGATCGGCTTCGTGCCGCTCGGCAACGCGCTGTGGATCATCCTGTCCGGGGAGCACTTCACCGCGGAGGAAGCCCACCGCATCGGGTTCGTGCAGTGGATCGTGCCGGACCGTGACGCGATGATGGCCGAGGCGGAGAAGCGCGCCGAGATCCTGAAGCTGTGCGCGCCGCTGGCGGTCAAGGCGCTGAAGAACGGCGTGCACCTGCACATGAACCCGCCGACCCCGCCGACCGGCGTGACCCTGCTGGAGCACCTGCGCGAGGTCAACGGCCCCTGGTACAAGAAGGTCGACGAGAGCGAAGACCGCCTCGAGGGCCCGAAGGCCTTCGCCGAGAAGCGCGCGCCGAACTGGAAGGGCCGCTAAGCCCCAGGCCGCGCCCAGTGCTAGGCCATCCCGGCCGGCGACCGATGAGAAGGTCGCCGGCCGGCGTTGGCCTGCGCCTCGCTACCTGCGACAACGCCACTATGTGACGTAGCATACGGCCCGAAATCAGGAGTCAATTTGATAGTCTCGAAACTATGAGTCACACCCGGATCGGCATCTTGAGCGACACCCATCTGGGTGGGCATCAAAAACTGTGGGACGAGATTGGCGTGGCCTTTGAGGGCGTTGACCTGATCCTGCACTCCGGCGACGTTTCCTATCCCTCGGTCCTTGACCGCTGCGAGGAATGGGCCCCGGTTCTGTGTTGCCTGGGCAACCACGACGAAGGCGTCCACCACGATCCGCGAGTGAAGCCGATGCAGCTCCTGGACATCGAGGGCTTCCGTATCGCGATGGTCCACGATATGGACCCAGAAAACGCGCCCATCGACGAACTCGTGCGCCGCTTTCTGCATGGCGAGCGCGCGGACATTTTCATCTGCGGTGACTCCCACTACGAGCGGATGGATTTCCGTGAGGGCGTCCTGCAGGTCAACTCGGGCAGTGCGGTGCTGCCGCACAATTATTCGCAGCGGCTCGGCACCGTGGCCATCCTGGACCTGGAACCGGGCCAGCTGCGTGCGAAGATCATCAAGCTCGGCGAGACACCCGGCTTGGTCAATCCGGGTATCGAGTTCTTTTTCGACGGTACGACCGTCTACCCTCCGCCTGAATCGGCCGGGCGTTACATGGTTTCCTAGGTCCCTGACTGCTTTAGCGCAGCCGGCCTGACGCTGCCGATTCACGGCGTGGCTCCCGCCGTGCGGTCCGTTCCGGCGTTACGGTTTCTCCAGCCTACGGGAGGAGCCAACGTGAAAACGGCCGTACTCAACTCAGTCGGAATCGTTCTCGTGGTGATGGCTTGCGTCATGGTGTGCGTTGCCCTTAACACCGTGAGCTGATTCCGGTGCAGGCTACGGGAAATACCGTCCGGCTTTCTTATTCAGCCTGGCCTGACCGTGCGGTAGCGCGGTTCCCACATCAGCGCCCTTACCTGGCCGGTGAGATCGGCATCCAGCGCGGCGGACGCCACGCCCTCGGCCGCCGCGGCCCGGGCGACTGCCGCGGCCACCGCGACCGACGTTTCCCGCAGGTCGGTTACCCGGGGCAGCAGCGGAGCGCCCGGGGTGGAGATGTCCACCATGTCCGCCACCGCGTGGGCGGCGGCCAGCAGCATCCCGTCGGTCACCCGCCGCGCCCGGGCCGCGGTCACGCCCAGGCCGAGGCCCGGGAAGACCAGGGCGTTGTTAGCCTGGCCGATCTCGTATCGCAGGCCGCCGAAGTCCACCGCCCCGAACGGGCTCCCGGCCGCGACCAGCGCACGGCCGCCGGTCCACCGGATCAGGTCGGTCGGCACCGCCTCGGACAAGTCGGTCGGGTTGGACATCGGGAGGATCACCGGCCGCTCGGCGTGCGCCGCCATCTCGCGGACGACCGCCTCGGTGAAGGCGCCCGTCCTGCCTGAGGTCCCGATCAGCACCGTGGGATGCACCAGGGCGACCACCTCGGCCAGGCCGATGCCGTCCGCCGCGCCCTCCGCCTCCGCGGGGTCGCGCGCGTACCGGCGCTGCGTATCGCTGAGCCCGGTCATATCCCGGGTCAGCAGGCCCGGGCGGTCCACCGCCCAGAACCGCCGCCGGGCTTCTGCCTCCGGCACCCCCTCGGCCACCATGGCCGAGGTCAGCTGGTCGGCGATGCCCGCCCCGGCCGTCCCCATCCCGAAGATCACGATCCGGTGGCCGGTCAGCGGTACCCCGGTCGCCTTGGTCGCGGCGAGCACCGCGGCCAGGTTGACCGCGCCGGTGCCCTGGATGTCGTCGTTGAACGTCAGCCGCTTATTCCGGTACCGCTCGAGCAGCCGCCTGGCGTTCGCGACCCCGAGATCCTCCCAGTGCAGCAGGGCTTGCGGAAACAACCGGCCCACCGCGGTGACGAACTGGTCGAGGAAAGAGTCGTACTCGGCCGCGGGCACCCGGGGGTGGCGGTTACCGATATACAGCGGGTCGTCGAGCAGGCTTTGGCGGTCGGTCCCTACGTCCAGCATGACCGGGATGGCGCGGCCGGGGTCGATCCCGCCCGCCGCGGTGTAGACCGCGAGCTTGCCCACGGCGATGCTGATGCCGCCGACTCCCCAGTCCCCGATGCCCAGGATGGCGCCCGCGTCGGTCGCCACGATCAGGTCCACGTCGCCGGGCCCGAGGCCGGAGGCGAGCAGCGAGGCCTCGATCAGCTCCGGGTGATCCACGGACAGGTAGATCCCGCGGGGCCGCCGGTACTCCTGGCTGTAGCGCTCGATCGCCTGGGCCACCGTGGGCGTATACACGATCGGCAGCATCTCGCTGAGGTGATCGGTCAGCAGCCGGTAGAACAGCACCTCGTTGCGGTCGCGCAGGGCGGTCAGGGTGACGTTGCGAGCCAGGTCGTCTGGCTGGCTGCGGTACTGCGCGTAAACGCGGGCGGCCTGGTCGTCCAGCGTGAAATGCCCCGCCGGGATCAGGCCCGTCAGGCCGAGGTCGCGGCGCTCGCGCTCGGTGAACGCGGTCCCCTTGTTGATCTGCGGATCGGCCAGGACCTGCCGGCCGCGCAGCACGGTCCACCACGAGCCATCCTCGTCCCGCCAATCCGTCCTCATGCCGTCAGATCGTAGAGCCGATCGCCTGAAGATGCTCGCGGCCTGCCCGCCCCGGGACGGCCCGCACGCCTTGCTGCCGTCCAGGGCCCCGAATTAGAGTCTCGTTCCAAAACTGCTTCAGTGCTCGGGGCGGCGGCCTGGCGGGAGGTTGACGTGATCCGGTGGCGGCCGAGCCAGGAGCTGGTGGTCGTGGTGACCTACACGGTCGGGCTGTACATGACCGTGGTGGACAACACGATCATCTATACGGCCTTGCCGTCACTGGCCCGCGACTTCCACGTCTCCCTGGACTCCGCGCAATGGGTGACGCTCAGCTATCTTCTGACCCTGGCCGTGGTCATCCCGTCGTCGGGCTGGATCGGGGACCGGTTCGGCACCCGGCGCACCTTCCTGCTCGCCCTGGTGCTGTTCACCGGGGCCTCCGCGCTGTGCGGCCTGTCTGGCTCACTGATCCAGCTGGTCATCTTCCGGGTCATCCAGGGCGTCGGCGGCGGCCTGATCATCCCGGTCGGCCAGGCCATGCTGTTCCGCACCTGGCCGCCCGCCCGCCGGGCCCGCGCGGCGGGCCTGGTCGCGCTGGGCACGTCCCTCGGCCCGGCCACCGGTCCGCTGCTGGGCGGCGTGCTGACCACCTACCTGTCCTGGCGGTGGTGCTTCTTCGTCAACGTGCCGTTCGGCACCATCGTCTTGATCATCGGGGTGCTGTTCCTGGCCGAGCACCGCGAGCCGGCCGCGGGCCGGCTGGACCTGCCCGGTTTCGTGCTGGCCGGCGGCGGCCTGGTGCTGGTCCTGTTCGCGCTGAGCCAGGCTCCGGTGCGGGGCTGGGGCAGCCCGGTCATCATCGGCGCCGGCATGGCCAGCCTGGCCGCGCTGGCCGGCCTGGTGGCGGTCGAGCTGCGGTCCAAGGCGCCGATGATCAACCTGCGGCTGCTGCACAACCGGATCTTCCGCACCACGGTCCTGGTCTCGGTGTGCAGCCTGGGCGTCTACAGCGGCTACCTGTTCCTCATGCCCGAGTTCCTGCAGCAGGCCCGGGGGGCCTCGGCGCTGAGCTCGGGGCTGACCACGTTCCCCGGCGCGGTCGGCGTGTGGACCAGTTCCCAGATCGCGGCGCGCCTCTACCCTCGCCTCGGGCCGCGGCGCATGGCGACGGGCGGCCTGTGCGGCGTGATCGCCGTCTTCTGCGTGCTGGGGCTGGCCGTCGGGCTGGACACCAGTATCTGGGTGATCCGGCTGCTGACCCTCTGCAATGGGTTCGGGATCGGCTGGTGCGGCATCGCCCTGCAGAGCTCGTCGTTCGCGACCATCTCCTCGGCCGATACCGGCCGTGCGTCCGCTCTGTTCCAGACCTCCACCCAGGTCGCGGGTGGCATCGGCGTGGCCGTGCTGGTCACCGTCGTCTCGGTATCCGTCCCGGCCGGGACGATCGGCGCCGCGCTGGTCCCCGCGTTCCACCACGCCTTCCTGACCGCCGCCGTGATGACCGTCGTCGCCGCCGGCTTCGCGCTGACCATACGGGACGCCGACGCCGCCGGCACCATGCGCCGCCGGGAGGCGGTCCCGGCCACGGCGGCTCCTCCGGTGATCGGTGAGGGCACCGCTGACCTCGGGTAGCCGCAGCCCGGTGCTACGCTCATAACTGAACAAAATACGCACGGGAGCTCGGGCTGACCGGGCTGAGAGGGTGGCTGGCCGCCGCGCCGATGGCGAGAAGGCCGATGCGCCACCGACCGTATGAACCTGTCCGGGTAATGCCGGCGTAGGGAGGCTGCCGTGGCCACGGCCAGCACCAACGAGAAAGATCCCTTCGTCACCGTCCCGGGCGACCGCCATTCGGAGGTCGCGCACACTCTCGCCGAGCCGGTGCCGCAGGCCCTCAGCCTGCTGGACCAGTTCGGGCTGTGGGGCAACCTCGGCGTGAGCCTGCTCGGCTTCACCGGCGCCATCTTCGTGCTCCAGCCGGGCGGCGCGGGGACCCCGGAACTGTCCCTGGCCGCCGCCTTGACCGCGATCGTGACCGGAACCGTGCTGGGCACGGTGGCCTTCGCGCTGGCCGGGCTGCCCGGCGCGGAGACCGGCGCGCCGGCCATGGTGCTGCTGCGCGGGCTGTTCGGCGCCCGGCTGTCGTACCTGCCCACCGTGCTGAACATCCTGCAGTGCATCGGCTGGGGAATCTTCGAGCTGGTCACGATCGCCACGGCAGCGCACACGGTCGCGCCCGCGCTGCCGAGGCAGGGGTATGTCCTGATCGCCGGGGCCGCCACCGCGCTGCTGACCATCCGGCCGCTGGGCGCCGTCCGGGTCCTGCGCCGGTATGCGACCGGCGCCGTGCTCGTCGTCCTGTGCTACCTGTTCGTCCAGCTCATCAGGCACCCGCTGCCCGGCTTCACGCACGGCACCTGGTCGGGCTACTGGGCCGCCACCGACACCGTCGTCGCCGTCGCGATCTCGTTCGCGCCGCTGGCCGCCGACTACACCCGGCACTCCCGCACCCCGCGCGATGCCTTCGTCGGCGCGCTGGCCGGATACAGCACGACGCAGGTGCTGTGCTACGTCATCGGCCTGCTCGCGCTGGTCACGGTGGCGCGCGACCCAAGCGACATCTACGGGGCGTTCATCGCCCTGCCGCTCGGCTCGCTCGGCTTCGCCATCCTGGCCGCGCGGGAACTGGACCAGTCGTTCGCGGACGTGTACTCCACCGCGGTCTCGGTGCAGAACCTGCGCCCGCTGTGGGACCGCCGGATCCTGGCCGGGCTCATCGCCGCGCTGGCCACGGCGGGCGCGCTGTGGCTCAACATCGCCGACTACGAGAACTTCCTCACGCTGATCGGCTCCGTATTCGTGCCCATGACGGCCGTCCTGATCACGGACTACTTCGTGGTGTCGCGGCGCGGCTGGGACCTGTCGGCGACGGCCCCCTCCCGCTGGCTGATGCTGCTGCCCTGGGCCGCGGGATTCGTCACCTACCAGCTCATCAACCCTGGCTACGTGTCGTGGTGGGCCTCGGCCTGGACCTCGATCGGCCACGCCATCGGCTTCACCCCGGCCAGCTGGATGTCGGCATCCATCCTGTCCTTCGCCGTGGCGGCAGTGCTCACCGTGGCGGTTCAGCCGCTGGCCCGGCTCAGCGGCCGCCGTATTCCTCGTCCGTGACGTGCTCGGCCCAGTTCGACTCTGGCCGGTCGTCCGAGGGGCCTTCGGTGATGGTCAGGTGGGTCATGAAGTGATCCGGGGCGGCGCCGTGCCAGTGCCATTCGTCGGGCGGCGTCAAGATGACGTCGCCGGGGCGGATCTCGGCGATCTCGCCGCCGCGGGACTGGATGCGCCCCCGTCCCTCGAGGACGTAGAGGGTCTGGCCGACGGCGTGGGAGTGCCACGCGGTACGGGCTGACGGCGTGAAGTGGACCGCGCTGACGCGGACACGCGAGGGCTCCTCGCCGCGGACGATGGGGTCGAGGTAGACATCGCCGGTGAACAGCTCGGCGGGTCCCTTGGCGGTCGGCTGCTTGGGTGGAATGTTCACGGACGCCTCCCTTGGCTCGGTCGGTGTCGAGATTACCGGCCACCGGATGTTAGCGCGGCGGCCGCTGGCTTGGTGCGCCATCCCGCATTCGCGACAGAAGCCCGGAAATCGGTCAGCTGACCGATGTCTCTCACTGCAACTTGCAGCAGGATTTGTGATGCAACCGGTCAGGCGAGCGCGGAGGCGGCCGCCCGGACCTCTCCGGAAGCAGCAGCGCGGAGCGACCAGCTCTGCCGCCCCCGGCCTAAGAAGGAACCCATGAAGGTGCTAGCGGCCACCCGTCCTGCGGACCTGCGCGCGTGCCGCGCCCGGCTGGCCGCGGGACCGGCCGCCGCGGGCCAGGCCCGCAGCCAGGTCCGGGCGGCCATCTGCGCCTGGGACGTCCCCGTTGACCCCGACCTTGCGATCCTGCTCACCAGCGAACTGGTGACCAATGCCATCAGGCACGAGGCAGGCCAGACCATCACGCTCGAGATCAGCTGCTCGCGGGATCAGCTGCGCATCGATGTTCACGACACGTCGCGGGCCCTGCCGGTGCTCCAGGACGTGCCGGCCGATGCGGAGACCGGACGGGGCCTGATGCTGGTCGCCACCCTGGCGGCTGAGTGGGGCTTCTACCGCAGCCCCGCGGGAAAGGCCGTGTACTTCACGCTCGCGTTCCAGCCAGACCTCGCCTCCGGCGGCGGACGAGGCCCGCAGGAGGCTCAGGCGTGGGGACTGTGAGCCGTGAGCCCTCCCCCCGCAGGCTCACAGTCCCCACTAACGGCCAGCCCCGCTAACGGCCAGCCCTACTAAGCGGCCAGCACGGCCAGGCCCGGGCCGGTCACCTCGGCGCAAGGGCCCGCAGGGCGGACTCGCGGGCGATATCCGTGCGCGAATGGACGTCGAGTTTCTTGAGGATGTGGGAGACGTGCGTCGCGACGGTGCGGCGTGACAGCATCAGCCGGGCGGCGATCTCCGGGTTGGACAGCCCCTCTTCCACGAACGCGGCCACCTTCATCTCGGTCGCCGTGAGGCTGTCCCAGCCGTTGCGCGCCTGCCGGTGCTTGGCGCGCGGCCCGCGCCGGATGCCGTGGGCCCGGAACGCCGCCTGGAGGCGGGCGACGTCCGCCGCCGCGCCCAGCGACGTGTAGACCTCCACGGCCCCGGTGAACGCGTCCCGCGCCTGACCGCGATCGCCGGAGTCGACGAAGTGCCCCGCGGCCGCCTCCAGGGCCTTGGCCCGCAACAGCGGCCGGCCCGCGTCGTCATAGCGCTGCGCGGCCGCGAGCAGCCGGGAGGCGTCATGGTCGAGCAGTCCGCGGCAGTACAGCGCGTTGGCCTGCCGGTGCGGGATCTGCGACTCGGCGGCGAGCGCGTCGGCCTGGCCCGCCAGGGCCTGCACGGTCCCGAGGTCGCCCGTCTCGACGCCGAGGCGTACGGCGTCGGCTAGCAGGTCCTCGATCTGTTCCAGTTCCTCGGCGTTGCCGTCGAACCCGTCGGTCAGCGCGACCATCGCCTCCGCCAGCGCGCCATCCTGCTCGCGGTCCAGGCTGCGGGCCAGCGCCAGCGGGCCGATGAGCCGGTGCCCGAGCCGCTCGGCGTGCGGGCCCGCGGCCGCCAGGTGCCGGCGGGCCGCGTCGGTCTCGCCCCGGTGGAAGCTGATCACCGCGGCAATACCGAGATTGCAGCAGGCCACTGTCGGGTGTCTTCAGGTTGTCGGGCACGAGTTCCACCTCGGCCAGCGCGTCGTCCCAGCGCCCGGTCTGGAACAGCAGCTCGCCAAAGGCGCTGTGCGCCTGAGCCAGCCGGATCGCCGTGCCGACCTGGTCGGCCAGGCGCCTGGCCTGCCCGGCCGCGGCGAAGGCCTGCTCGTACTCGTCGAGTTCGCCGAGCACGACGGCCTTGTTGATCTCCAGCAGCAGCCGCAGGTCGCTCAGCGCCGGCTCGGCCTCGGTGGCGGCCAGCGCCTGATCGAACAGCGGCAGGGCCTCGGCTATCCGTCCTCGCCCCGAGCTCACGCCGGCCATCAGCAGCAGCGCCCAGCCCATGGCCCAGTTGTCGGCTGCCTCCGAGGCCGCCGCCAGCGCACTGGCGGCGACCTGGGCCGCCTTTTCGCCCTCACCGAGGTTGTTGTACGTCCGCGCCGCGAGCACGAGCAGCCGGGCCTGGTCCCCAGCCGAGATCCCGGGCGCGGCCAGTGCCCGGTCCAGCGTGGCCAGGGACTCCGCGGACTCCCCGGCCACCATGCGGCACTGCGCCAGCGTCCAGTGCAGGTCCAGCAGGACATCGGGCTCGGCGTGCTCGAGCGCGTGGTTCGCCACCCGCTCGGCCGCGGCCCGGTCGCCGGTCCGGTACAGGGCGTCGGCCAGGCGGCTGGCCAGCCAGCCGTACCGGGCCGGGGGGGCGGGTGCGGTGGCCACGGCCCGGCTGAGGAGCTCGGCCGCGACCGCGGGCGCCTGGGCGACCAGCGGGTCCGCGCTGCCGGCCAGCCAGTCCAGCATCCACTCGTCCACCGGCCCGGCCGCGCCACCGGCTTCGGCGGTGGCCCGCAGCATCTGCCGGGCCACGCGGTCGGCCGGCGCGCCGGCCTCGGCCAGGGCACGCCCGGCGTCGCGGTGCCACGCGGCGCGCACCGGCGCCGGCATCTCCTCGTACAGCGCCGCCCGGATCAGCGGATGCCGGAATCCGAGGCCGTGACCGGATTCGGCCAGCACGCCCGCCGCGCGCGCCTCGTCCACCGCCGGGATCAGGTCCGGGACATTGCGGCCCAGCACGACCGCCAGGTCGGGCACCGCGAAGTCCATGCCGAGCAGGGCCGCCGCCCGCAGCACCTCCCGCACCGGCCCGGTGGCGAAGCCGAGGCGATCGGCGATGGCCGCGGACAGCGAACCCGGCGCGGTTGCGCCGGCCAGCGTGGCCGTGCCTGATTCGGTCACGGTCAGGCCGGAGCCGCGGGCCAGCGCGGCGAGCAGCTCGGTGACGTAAAGAGGGTTGCCCGCCGCCCCGTCGGCCAGCCGCAGCAGGCTGCCGTCGGGGCGCCCGCCGGCCAGGGCCGCCACCAGCTCGGTCACCGCGGCCTCGGTGAGCGCGGTGAGCTGGATCCGGACCGCGTCGGCGGCCGCCCGCCGCAGGGCCAGCAGGTCGTCTCGCTGGGGCACCGGGCGCATCGCGCCGACCAGCAGCAGCGGCTCGTGCTGCGCCGACTTGGCCAGCCGCCCCCACAAGGCGATACTGGCCTGGTCGGCCCACTGCAGGTCGTCGATGACCAGGATGGTCGGCCGGATCGCGCACTGCTCGGCCACCAGGGCCAGCAGCTGCTCCGCCAGCACTGCGGGCACGTCCGTGCCACGGTCAGCGCTGACCTCTCCGCGCAGCAGCCGGACGATCGCGCCGCGCCGGGGATTTGTCGACGGCTCGCGCACCCGCAGTCCGTCGAGGAACGGCAGCAGCGGCAGGGCCTGGCCAAGTTCGTCACCGGCTCCCCGGAACACCTGGCACTCGGCCTCCGGCGCCTGGGCCAGCGCTGCCCGTATCAGGGCGGACTTGCCGATGCCCGGCTCGCCTTCGATCAGCACCGAGCCGCCTGCGCGCCCCCGCGCCACGTCTCTTATCAGCCCTGTCAGCAACGCCATCTCGCTGCCGCGTCCGACTAGCGCGCCAGCAGGGGTCACCGGGTGCATGGAGCAAATTGTACTACTGCCGAATTTATCGAACAAGCGTGCACTTTTCGGGCATTAAATCGCTAAACGCGCATTTCGCCAGTCTGGCTCCGGACTACCCCGAGGGGCTGATGAAAATTTCACCGGACCTTGCACCGCACCACGCAGATGAAATTCCCCAGCACTATTCCCTGACTGTTTCGGGAAACTCGGTTGGAAAATTTTAGTATTTGAAAAAACCTTACTAATGGCTTACCTTGGTGCATGAAGGCCAAATACTGACAGTAACTCACATATAACTCAGCGGCGCCGGAGATTCCGTGAGTCCTGCAGCAGGCGGCTGACCAGCACAGATGCCATGGAGGAATCGTGCGCATTAAGCGAGCCCTTATCACCGTAATCCTAGCACTCGGCGCCGCAGGGTCAATTCTGGCCGGCTCGGCGGCACCCGCCGTGGCCGTGCAAGCGGCACCCTCGGTCCACGCGGTGTCGAACGGCACCTGGCATTGGGAGTAGAAAGCCATTGACGTCACGATAGCCTTATCTCACGACAACCACGGCCTGTTGCCGATTCAATGAATCGCGACAGGCCTGTCGTGTGGTCACCGCCAGCCACGGGCAGGTTTACGCCGCGAAGGCCTGCCCGGGCCGGTGCGGGACCAGGATGGGCCAGTAACTCCGGGCGCATTTTTCACCGCTGTCTCCTTCGCCATAGAGCCTTACAGCAGTCGCAGCGATAGCGCTATTGCGCTTTGCCCGCGGCGCCCCGACGTCGGCCGCCGATCCGCCCTCCGCGGCCACGGGCCTGCCTCCGAAGGGCCCTAGCCCGAAGGACGGGTCCGCCCGGAAGCGCACTCGATAGCAGAGCCAGTCGCCCGGAAGCCAGCCGGCCGCCCGGAAGCACACCAATTCGGAGCATGAATACCGGATAGCGAGGTTTGCCCGGCCGGGGCGGCTTAGCGGGCAGTTGCCATGGGCATCCCAACGGTGTACAGAAGGTTTCACGGATAGTTTCGCTGAAATCGGCGTGACCGGACCGCGGGGCACCGAGGAGGAGGGACGCGTCATGATCGCGCCAGCAAGCCCCACGGTGCGGCGGCGCCGGCTCGCTGCTGAACTGCGCGGGATCAGGGAGAGCAAGGGCAAGAGCGGGGATGCCGTCGCCGCCGCGCTGAAATGGTCGCCCTCGAAGATCAGCCGCTACGAGCGGGCCAGGACCGGCCTGCGGCCGCGGGACGTCGAGCGGCTGCTCGATTACTACCAGATCACCGAACCGCGCCGCGCACTCCTTCTCGCCCTCGCCGAGGACGCGGCGCAGAAAGGGTGGTGGGAAGAATACGCGGACAGCCTCTCGGAGGATTATCAGCAATTCATCGGGCTCGAGTATGAGGCGATGTCCATCGCCCTATGGCATGTTGATGTCGTGCCCGGCCTGCTGCAAACCGAAGCTTATGCGCGGCATATAATCAGCAGTTACAGCAAGGTCGAGCCTGTGGCGCCGGGATTGATCGGGCGAATGGTCAGGGTCCGCATGCAGCGGCAGCAGGTGCTGGATCGCGAGGGGCTCCAGCTGACCGTGGTGCTCGACGAATCGGTCCTGCGGCGGCGGATCGGCGATGATTCCGTAATGTACGATCAGCTTCAGCGGCTCGCCCAGGAAGCGGACCGCCCGAATCTGACCCTGCGGATTCTCCCGCTCGACGGGCAGCATACTGTCTTCGGCGAGTCTTTTACTATTTTCGGCTTCGGCTTCGATGCCGGCGCCGCGGGAGATAGCGACGCGATGCTGCAGGACGTGGTGAGTACCGAGCAGCTGCGGAGCGGCTTCACCCTCGAGGGCGAGCGGGAGACCTACCTGCACCGGATCGCGTTCCAGATGCTCGCCGAGGCGTCGCTCGACCCGGCGGCGTCCGCGGAGCTGGTCCTCCAGACCGCGCAGGCGCAGTGGTCAGGTGGCCCGCGCCGGGGCCTCAGCGTCGGTTGAGTAAAGGGCCCGCGTGGGTGTCAGCGGGGCTGTTACGCTCGGAATTAGCGCATACCGTAGGTGAGTCTCCGCCTACATTCCGTAGTGCGCATTCCGGATAACAAACCCAATCAGTGAGGTAGTAACGGTGGGAATATCTACGCGGGAAAATCCGGCCGAAGGGGCGAATTCGGGAGCTTACTGGACTAAGAGCTCGTTGAGCTTCTCCAACGGCAACTGCGTCGAGGTGGCGAGCCTCGCCGCCGGTGAGATCGGCGTACGCAATAGCAGGGACCGCGGCGGTCCTGTCCTCCGGTTCACTCCGGATGAATGGGACGCATTTCTCGGTGGTGTGCGAAACGGAGAGTTCGACGGTTTCGGCCGGAAGTGACAACGCGGGCAAACGCGCTATAGCACGCACTACCTGTCAATAAGCGGGCAAAGCGGGGGGCCTGCCGGACCTTGCAGGTCCTCCGCTGACCCCGGCATCGATTCAGCGCGGCTGCGGCCGGGCTGGCCGCCCGGGCGCAGGGCGGAACCACGGCGTCACCCTGATCTCATCGCCGCTGATACCACGGGCCGTTCGGCCAAGAGATCTTTCTGCCCGAACGGGCCGTGGTTGCTCGCGGCGGGTCAGGGTTTCGCGCTCGGCCGGGCTGGGCGCCCGGGCGGCGGCTCCTTGTGCTATGAACAGCTAAAAGCACCGAGAAGGTCATGGAAGGGGTCAGCCATGTGGAACTCGTTCCGCACCGACGCGCTCGACGGTCTCACGGCGGAAGTGATCACCTATCCCGGTGGCGGCGGTGACGAGATCCACGCCTACGTCGCCCAGCCCACTTCAGACCAGCCGCTGCCCGGGATCGTGGCCGTGCACCACCTCCCGGGCTGGGACGAGTTCTACCGCGAGTTCTCCGACCGGCTCGCGCGCCACGGCTACCGGGTGATCTGCCCCGACCTGTACTGCCGCTTCGGCCACGGCACCCCGGACGACGTGACGGCCCAGGTCCGGGCGCAGGGCGGCGCCCTAGACGACAACGTGGTGGCCGACTGCGGGGCCGCGATGGAATGGCTGAAGGCCCAGCCCGGAAGCAACGGCAAGGTCGGCATCGTCGGCAGCTGCTCGGGCGGCCGTCATGCGCTGCTGGCCGCCTCCCGGGTCACCGGCTTTGACGCAGTCATCGACCTGTGGGGCGGGGGAGTGATCCAGGCCCCCGAGGAACTGTCGCCCGCCCGCCCGGTCGCGCCGATCGACTACACCGCCGACCTGTCCGCGCCGCTGCTCGGCCTGTTCGGCAACGACGACACCCATCCCTCGCCCGCACAGGTGGACCAGCACGAGGCGGAGCTGAAGCGGCACGGCAAGGACTACGAGTTCCACCGCTACGACGGGGCCGGGCACGGCTTCTTCTACTACCAGGCCCCGATGTACCGGCCCGAGGCGGCGATGGACGGCTGGGCCAAGGTGTTCGGCTTCTTCGGCGACCACCTGTCGGGCTGACCGGCCGCCGCATCCCCGGCCGGACGGCTCCGCTGGCTATCCGCGCCGGCTATCCGGCGCATGTCTAGTCGGCCTGGATCCAGCTGAGCAGGTCGTCCCGGCTGACCGTATCCAGGAGGACCGGGTGGTCGGTGGCCATGTGCCCCCGGATCGCGCCGACCACCTGGTCGTCGCTCTCACCGCGGGCCACGAACCCGCACTCACATCGGATCAGTTTCGCCATCGCGGCCTCCCGTCTAGCTTCTGTACGCAGCGTAATGCCACGATGTTGGCGTGACCTTGGCGTCGCCGCATCCTCCCATGCGCATCCAGATCTGCGGGACACTCGCCGTCGAGTGCGACGGCCAGCGCCTGGAGGGCGCCCTGCCCGGCCGCCAGGGCCGGCTGCTGTTCATCTACCTGGTCGTCAACCGGCATCGCCAGGCGGCCCGGGACGAGCTGGCCGAGGCTCTGTGGCGAGAGCCGGACCCCGGCGCGGTCGAGGCCCGGCTCAACCCGTTGCTGTCCAAGCTGCGCCGGGTCTTCGGTGCTGACGTGGTGGACGGACGCTCGGCGCTCCGGCTGTGGCTGCCCGGTGCCTGGGTCGACCTTGAAGCCGCCGCCGAGGCCATCCACCGTGCCGAGTCCGCTGTCGTCCAGCAGGACTGGGCGCGGGCATGGGGACCTGCGCTGACCGCGATGCTCGTCGCCGAGCGAGGCTTTCTCCCCGGCGAGGACGCCCCGTGGATTGACGAGATCCGCCACCAGCTGACGGAAACCCGCCTGCGTGCCCTGGAGTGCTACGCGGCGGCCGGGCTGGGCCTGGGCCGGACCGAGCTCGCCGCCGCGGTCCGGGCTGGCCGGCAGCTCACCCGGCTCGCTCCGCTGCGGGAGAGCGGTTACCGCTATCTCATGCAGGCTCTGGCCGCCCAGGGCAACCTGGCCGAGGCGCTCGATGTCTACGGCCAGCTCAGCGAGTGCCTGCGTGACCAGCTCGGCGTCTCACCCAGCCCTGCGTCCCGTGAGCTGTACCAGCTGCTGCTCGCGGCAACGTGAACCGGTGCGGTGAGCAGCACCCTGCTTGAGCCGCTCGGCGCCGGCCGGCCCGCCGGGTCCTGGGCGCCAAGGTTTCGCCAACGTCGCGGCAATCTTGCCGCAATGGCGCCGTCCTAGAACTGTCCCGTAAGCGATCAGCGACACAGGGAGGTTCCGATGACGACGGCATCAGAAACGGCTGCATCTAGGGAAGGCGCAGGCGCCGGGGTCCTGGTCGATCCGCAGTGGCTGGAAGACCACCTCCTGGACCCGCACGTGCGGGTGGTTGAAGTCGACGTCAGCCCCTCCGCCTACGGCGATGGGCACATCGACGGCGCGGTCCTGTGGAACATCTACGCCGACCTCAAGGACGCCAGCTACCGCCTCATGGACGCCGCCGCGCTGGAGCGTCTCATGGCGCGTTCGGGGATCGGCCCGGACTCCACAGTGGTGTTCTACGGGTACGCGCCCGCACTGGGCTTGTGGCTCATGAAGCTCTATGGGCACCCCGATGTCCGCATTCTCGACTGCTCCCGCGACACCTGGCGGGCCGCGGGCCGCCGGTGGAGCGCTGCCGCGGCCGAGCCGGCCCCGGGCCGCGTCCGCCTGGGCGATGAGGACCCGCAGATCAGGGCCGGCCAGGCGGCGGTACTTGATGCCATCGGCCGACCGGGCACGATCCTGCTGGACGTGCGCTCAGCGGCCGAGTACCAGGGCGAGCGCTTCTGGCCCTCCGGCGGTATGGAACCGGGCGGCCGGGCCGGCCACGTTCCCTCGGCCGTCCACGAGCCTATCGACGGCCTCTACCACGAAGACGGGTCGTTCCGCTCCGCCGCCGAGCTGCGCCGCGTTTTTTCCGCGGTCGACCTGGACGGCGGCGAGGAGCTGATCACTTACTGCACCATCGGTGGGCGCGCTGCCACCGCTTGGTTCGTCCTCACCCAGCTGCTCGGCCGCGAGCACGTCCGGGTCTACGACGGCTCATGGGCCGAATGGGGCCGCCTGCCAGACGCGCCCATCACCGGCCCGTGACTGGGCCCGCCCGGCCGCGGCGCTTGCGGCGGTTCGCGGGACAGGTGCCTGATGACCAGCAAGTTTGCTCAGGTCAGCCACTACTAGCGGGCATCGCGGCCGGCCGCAATGGCGGCCGGCCGGCGGGAAGGCCGTGGCAGGTAATCGCGTTGCACCCCGTGGTGGGAAGATGTGGCCTACCTGACAAGCAGAGATGAGGCTGACGATGGCGCTGCCTTTGGACTCCGCGGCCAAGCTGCGGGAATACGCCCACCCTGAGACGATCGTGACGACCGACTGGGTGGCCGAGCACCTTGACGACCCGGGTCTGGTGGTAGCCGAGTCCGACGAGGACGTGCTGCTGTACGAGACCGGTCACATCCCCGGCGCGGTGAAGCTCGACTGGCACACCGAACTCAACGATCCCGTCACCCGCGACTACGTCGACGGGCCCGGCTTCGCCCGGCTGATGTCGGAGAAGGGGATCAGCCGCGACACCACGCTGGTGCTCTACGGCGACCGGAACAACTGGTGGGCCGCGTACGCGCTGTGGGTGGTCTCGCTGTTCGGCCACCCTGACGTGCGCCTGATGGACGGCGGACGGGCCAAGTGGGCCGCCGAGGGGCGCCCGCTCACCACCGACGAGCCGAAACGGCCGCGGGCCGAGTACCCCGTCATCGACCGGGACGACAGCCAGATCCGCGCCTTCCAGAACCAGGTCGTGGCGCACCTGGGCCAGCCGCTGATCGACGTCCGGTCGCCGGGGGAGTACAGCGGCCAGCTGCTGCACATGCCGGATTACCCGCAGGAAGGCGCCCTGCGCGGCGGCCACATCCCCGGCGCCCTGAGCGTCCCCTGGGCCCGGGCGGCGGCCGAGGACGCCACCTTCCGTTCCCGGGCCGAGCTCGAGGCGATCTACCTGACCGAGGCCGGCCTGGCCCATGACGATGATGTGGTGGTCTACTGCCGCATCGGCGAGCGGTCCAGCCACACCTGGTTCGTGCTCCATCACCTGCTCGGCTTGCCGCATGTGCGCAACTACGACGGATCGTGGACCGAATGGGGGAACAGCGTCCGGGTTCCTATCACCCGCGGGGACAGCCCGTGAGCACCCCCACGCTCAATCCCCGCCTGCAGGAGATCGTCGACGACTTCAACGCCATGGCGGGCAAGGAGCGGCTGCAGCTGCTGCTGGAGTTCTCCACGGAGCTGCCCGCCCTGCCCGACCGCTACGCCGAGCATCACGACCTGCTCGAGCCGGTGCCGGAGTGCCAGTCGCCGTTGTTCCTGGCCGTCGAGGTCGGATCGGACGGAGACGTCCACCTGTTCTTCGAGGCTCCGCCGGAGGCGCCGACTACCCGCGGCTTCGCTGCGATCCTGCATGCCGGCCTGGACGGGCTGGACGCGGACGAGGTCCTGGCCACGCCCGGGGAGTTCTCCAGCCAGCTCGGACTGCAGGACCTGGTCAGCCCGCTGCGGCTGCGCGGCATGGCCGCCATGCTGGCCCGGATCAAGCGCCAGGTCCGCGAGCAGCGCGGCTGACCGCCTGGCTGGGCCCGTGCGCCCAGCCGTTCGGCCCAGCCCTGGCGCTGCCATCAGGCCGGCCGGCCTGCGGTCGATGGCGAGGTTATTCCAACTCGGGGTTGAACATTCGGCGACCGCAGAGGAAGAGTAGGGGAGGATCCCCCACCGAAGGAGAGTCGATGAAGACCAGGGCCGCCGTCCTCTACGAACCGGGCAAGGGCCTCGAGATTGAGGAACTCGACCTCGACGGGCCGCAAACCGGAGAGATCCTCATCCGCTACACCTATGCGGGCCTGTGCCACTCCGACCTCCATCTCATCACCGGGGATATGAGAGGGCGGACGCCCATGGTGCTCGGGCACGAGGGCGCGGGAATCGTCGAGGAGGTCGGGCCGGGCGTGACCCGGGTCGCGCCCGGTGACCGCGTGGTCTGCTCGTTCATCCCGAACTGCGGTGTCTGCCGTTACTGCGCCACCGGGCGCCAGTCGATCTGCGACTGGGGCGCCGGGACCCTGGGCGGTTCCCTGCCCGGGGAGCGGTTCCCGATCACCGGCCCCCGCGGCCAGTACGGCGCCATGTGCATGATCGGCACCTTCAGCCAGTACGGCGTGATCCACCAGAACTCGGCGGTCAAGGTCGACGGCGACACCCCGCTGGACAAGGCCGTGCTGCTCGGCTGCGGCGTGCCGACCGGATGGGGCTCGGCCGTCTACAGCGCGGACGTGACCCCCGGTGACACCGTCGCTATCTACGGCATCGGCGGTATCGGCATCAACGCGGTCCAGGGCGCCCGCTACGCCGGTGCGAAGAACGTCGTGGCCATCGACCCGCTGGAGAACAAGCGGGAGAAGGCGCTGGAGCTCGGCGCCACCCATGCCTTCGCCGACTACGCGGAGGCGCAGGCGACGATCACCGACCTGACCAGGGGCCAGGGCGCCGACTCGGCCATCCTCACCGTCGACGTCATGACGGCCGAGGTCGTCGAGGCCGGGTTCAACGTGATCGGCAAGGGCGGCGTGGTCGTGCTCACCGGCCTGGGCAAGACGCTGGAGCCGACCATCCATCTGCCGGGCAGCATCCTCACCTTGTGGCGCAAGAGCGTGAAGGGCAGCCTGTTCGGTGACTGCAACCCGACCTACGACATCCCGAAGCTCCTCGGGCTGTACCGGGACGGCCAGCTGAAGCTGGACGAGCTCATCACCCGGACCTACACCCTGGACCAGGTCAACGAGGGCTACGACGACCTGCTGGCCGGCAAGAACGTCCGCGGCGTCATCGTCCACGAGCACTAGCAGGGATGGCTGACGCCGACGACGTACGCCGCCTGGCGCTGGCCTTGCCGCAGGTGGAGGAGATCGACAGCGACGGCTTCGACTTCCGGGTCGGCGGCAAGGGGTTCGTCTGGTCGTACCCCGAGCGCCTGCCCGGCCAGCGCCGGGTGATCCGGACCGACATCGCCGTGCTCTACGTCGGCGATGAGGCCGAGAAGCAGGCCCTGCTCCTCGGCGAGCCCGGAGTCTTCTTCACCGCGCCCGGCTATGACGGCTGGCCGCTGGTGATGCTGCGGCTGGCCGAGGTGGACGCCGGCCGCCTGGCCGAGCTGGTGACCGACGCCTGGCGGATGCGAGCTCCGTACGAGCTGGCCGCCGACCTGGACCTAGGCCTGCAGGAGGAGGGCCACACCGCGTCGTGACCCGGGCGCGGTGAGTCAGCGGCCGAGGCCGCCTCGGGCGACCAGCTGGGCCGCGATCACGTTGCGCTGGATCTCGTTGGTGCCCTCGCCGACGATCATCAGCGGCGCGTCCCGGAAGTAGCGCTCGACGTCATACTCGGTCGAGTAGCCGTGGCCGCCGTGGACCCGGACCGCGTTGAGCGCGATCTCCATCGCGGCCTCCGAGGCGAACAGCTTGGCCATCCCGGCCTCCATGTCGCATCGCTGGCCAGCGTCATACCGATCGGCGGCGTACAGCACGAGCTGCCGGGCCGCGGTCAGCTTGGTCGCCATGTCGGCCAGGAGCCCGCCGACCGCCTGGTGCTTCCAGATCGGCACGCCGAAGCTCTCCCGTTCCTGCGCGTAGCGCAGCGCATCGTCGAAGGCGGCCTGGGCCACCCCGACCGCACGGGCCGCGACCTGGATGCGGCCGATCTCCAGGCCCTTCATCATCTGGGCGAAGCCGTGCCCCGGCTCGCCGCCGAGCACCGCGGCGGCGGGCGCGTAGTAGTCGGTGAACGACAGCTCGCAGCTCTCCACGCCCTTGTAGCCGAGCTTCGGCAGGTCACGGGAGACCTCCAGCCCGTCGCCGTGTTCGACCAGCAGGATGCTGATGCCCGTGTGCCGGGGCCGGGCCGCCGGGTCGGTCTTGCACAGCAGGGCGATCAGCTGGGACCGGCGCGCGTTGGTGATCCAGGTCTTGGCCCCGTTGATCCGGTAACCGTCGCCGTCGGGCCGGGCGGTAGTGGTGATGGCCTGCAGGTCCGAGCCGCCGCCCGGTTCGGTCAGCGCCATGGTGGCGCGGACCTCGCCGGTGGCCATCCGGGGCAGGTAGCGCTGTTTCTGCTCCTCGGTGCCGAAGTCCAGCAGCAGCTTGGATACCACCGTGTGGCCGCCCATCGCGCCGGCCAGGCTCATCCAGCCGCGGGCCAGCTCCGCGGTGACCTCCGCGTAGCACGGCGTCGAGACCGGCGCGTCACCGTATGGCTCGGGAATGGCCAGCCCGAAGATACCCAGGGCCTTCATCTGGCCGATCAGCTTCTCCGGGTACTCGTTCGCATGCTCGAGCTCGCGCACCACCGGCCGCACCTCGCGGTCGACGAATTCCGTCACCGTGTCGACGACCGCTTGCTCCTCCGCGGAAAGACTGCTCACGACCCGACCTCCCGTCTGCCGTCCGTCTGCCGTCCTGTCGTCCTGTCGTCCATTAGAACCTGTCCGGGGCCCAGTCGGGGATCCCGTGGTAGATCCGAGAATTCCCTGACCTTCTGGGCGGCGGGCCCTGCGCCGGGCCGCCCGCGCTGCGCGGGACACTGGATGTCAAGTGACGCATCGCCTCATTCACCGAAGGTCTGCGCTGGAGCGTGATCATGCTTCCTCCGCCCGCTGAAGGGCCGTATTTCGACGAGCTGGCCGTCGGCCAGGAGTTCGGCGGCGCGCCGGGCATCACGCTGACCTCCGGGCTGGCCGCGACGCATCAGGCCATCACCGGGGGCCGGCTCGCCCTGGTCACCGACCACGAGCTGTGCCGCGAGGTCACCGGCGGCGCCCCGCTCGCATCGCCGGGCCTGGTCTGGGACGTCGCGATCGGGCAGTCCACGGTGGTCACGCAGCACGTCAAGGCCAACTTGTTCTACCGCGGGCTGGCCTTCCGCCGCACGCCCCGGCTCGGTGACACGCTGCGGACCTCCACCGAGGTCGTCGCACTCAGGCAGAACCGGCCGCGGGAAGGCCGCCCGCCGACCGGGCTGGCGGTCCTGCGGATCACCACCGCTGATCAGGAGCGGCGGCCGGTGCTGGACTTCTGGCGCTGCGCCATGCTGCCGCTGCGTGACTCCGGCCGGCAGACCGGGCACGCCGACGACCTGGACGCGGCCGGCCAGGCGGCCGGCCCCCATGATCCGGCCGCTCTGGTCAGCGATTGGCGGCTGGACCTGTTCGCCCGGCAGGCCGGGGGCCCTCGCCTGGCCGAGCTGCGGACCGGGCAGAGCTGGGCCGTGCCGGGCGGCGACGTGGTCTCTGCCGCGCCCGAGCTGGCCCGGCTGACGCTCAACGTGGCCATGGCCCACCACGACGCGCAGGCCGCCGGCGGCCGGCGGCTGGTGTACGGCGGGCACACCATTGGGCTGGCGCTCGCGCAGGCCATCCGGTCGCTGCCGTCCATGGTCACGGTGGCCGCCTGGCATGGCTGCGACCACCTCGCCCCCGTGCAAGAGGGCGACACGCTGCGCAGCACCATCTCGGTCGAGCAGGTCGACCCGCTGCCGAACGGCGGCGGCCTGGTCCACCTGCGCTCCCTGGTCACGGCCGAGGCGCCGGGGCCGGACGCCGGGCTCGGCTGGCCCGCTGGCGCCCTGTCGCCCGGCGGTCTCGGCTGGCCCGGCGCGCCAGGACGCGGCCGGCCCGAGGAATCCGGGCCGCGGGACGTCCTGGACTGGCGCTATGTCGCCGTCGTGGCCTGAGAGCCGCGCGAGCGAATTTAGGTCCCCCGGACGCACACCCATCGGTAAGGTCCGGGCTGTACCATCACGGCCATGAACCCACTGTCCGGCGTTCTTTCAGAAGCATGGCGGATGTACAAGACCTTCGCCAAGCATCTGCTTGCGATCGCCTTCGTCATCTACCTGGTTGCCGCCATCATCACCGCGGTCCTGGCGCTGGCCGGCGGTACCATCGGCATCCTGCTCGGCTCATTCGTGTCCGTGGTGGCGGCCTTCGTGCTTCAGGCGACGCTGGTCAAGGCGGTGCAGGATGTACGGGACGGTCATGCCGACCTGTCCATCGGGCAGACCGTAAATGAGGCCCTGCCGTTCATCGCCTCCGTCGCCGGGGCGTCGATCCTGGCCGGGATCGCGATCACGATCGGGCTGCTCCTGCTCATCGCGCCCGGGCTGTTCCTGATCACCATCTGGGCCGTGATCGTGCCGGTCATCATCATCGAGCGGTCCGGGGCGCTGGCCTCGTTCGGGCGCAGCCGCCAGCTGGTGCGCGGGCACGGCTGGCACGTGTTCGGCACGCTGGTGATGGTCTACATCATCATGCTCGTGGCGAACATCGTCCTCGGCATTATCTTCTCGGCTCTGCCGCACGTGCTGGGCGAAGGCCTGAGCTCGGTCATCTCCGGAACGCTGATCTCCCCGTTCCTGGCCATCGTCGTCACGCTCGTGTACTACCGGCTCGTCGGCACCTCAGCACCTGCGGCTGGCGGCGACCCCTGGGCTTACCAGCAGCAGCCCCAGAACTACGGCGGCGGGTTTACCGAGCCGCCGCAGGGCAGCGACCAGTACGCCGGCGGCGGGTACAACCAGCCCACGCAGGGCAACGCGCCCTACGCCGGCGGCTGGAACCAGCCGACCTGGGGCGGGGGAGCCCAGCAGCCCCCGCAGGGCACGGATGCCCGGCGGCGGGTACAACCAGCCGCCGCAGGGCGGTTCCGAGCCGCCCACGCAGCAGGTTCCCCGGTGGGAGGACCCCCCGCAGCCGCGCTGAGCGTCACAACGCGGTGAGGCGAACCAGGGTACGGCCCGCCTCGCGCCCGCTGAACAGGCAGCCGCCGAGGAAGGACCCTTCCAGGGAGCGGTGGCCGTGCATCCCGCCACCGCCGAACCCGGCCACCTCCCCGGCGGCGAACAGGCCGGGCACCGGGCGGCCGGGCACGACCCGGCTGAGCACGCGCCCGGACAGGTCGGTCTGCAGGCCGCCCAGCGTCTTGCGAGTCACGATGCTGAGCCGGACCGCGATCAGCGGCCCGGCTTTGGGGTCGAGGATCTTATGCGGCGCGGCCGTCCGGGCCAGCCGGTCGCCGCGGAACCGCCGCGCGTTGCGGATGGCCATGACCTGCAGGTCCTTGGTGTACGGGTTGTCGATCTCCCGGTCCCGCGCGACGATCTGCCGTTCGAGTTCGCCCGCGTCGATCAGTGCCTCGCCGGTCAGCTTGTTCATCCCGTCGACCAGCTCGGGCAGGGTCGCGGCGACCACGAAGTCGGCCCCGCGGCGCTTGAACGTCTCGACCGGCGCGGGGGCGCCCCGCCGGATCCGCTTCAGGGTGAGGCGGAGGTCCTTGCCGGTCAGGTCCGGATTCTGCTCCGAACCGGACAGCGCGAACTCCTTCTCGAGGATCTTCTGGGTGAGCACGAACCATGAGTGGTCAAAGCCGCTGCCCTGGATGGCGGCCAGCGTGCCCAGGGTGTCGAAGCCGGGAAAGTTCGGCGCCGGGAAGCGCTGGCCACGGGCGTCGAACCAGAGCGATGAGGGGCCGGGCAGGATCCTGATGCCGTGCTCCGCCCAGACCGGGTTCCAGTTCTGGATGCCTTCGGTGTAGTGCCACATCCGGTCCCGGTTGACCAGCCGGCCTCCGGCCCGCTCGGTGATGGCCAGCATCCTCCCGTCGACGTGCTCGGGTACCCCGCTGATCATGCGCTTGGGCGGCCGGCCGAGCCGGGCCGGCCAGTTCTGCCGGATCAGGTCGAAGTTGCCGCCGAGGCCGCCCGAGCACACCAGTACCGCCGGCGCGTGCAGCTCGAACTGCCCGACTTCGGTCCGTGAGCTGCGCGCCCCGCGGGGCGCCCGGCTGGGCTCGAGCACGGCTCCGCGCACGCCGTCGACGGCTCCGCCGGTCACGGTGAGCTCGTCTACCCGGTGCCGGAACCGGAATCCGACCAGGCCGGAGGCCTCCCGGACGCGGCGCTCGAACGGTGCCAGCACCGCGGGCCCGGTGCCCCAGGTGACGTGGAAGCGCGGCACCGAATTGCCGTGCCCGTCGGCCAGGTAGCCGCCTCGCTCGGCCCAGGCGACCACCGGGAACAACCGCACCCCCATCGCATGCAGCCACCGCCGCTTCTCCCCGGCGGCGAAGTCGACGTAGGCCTGCGCCCACCGGTAGGCCCAGTAGTCTTCCCCGGCCGGGTCGTCGACGCCCCGGTCGAAGTACGCGCTGCCGAGCCAGTCCTGCCAGGCCAGCTCCCGGGAGTCGGCGATTCCCATCCGGCGCTGCTCGAACGAGTCCACCAGGAACAGGCCGCCGAACGACCAGAACGCCTGCCCGCCCAAGCCCGACTCGGGCTCCTGGTCCAGCAGCAGGACGCGCCGCCCGGCGGCGGCCAGCTCAGCCGTGGCGGCCAGCCCCGCCAGCCCTGCACCCACCACGATCACATCCGCGTCCATCAGGTCATCCAATCGCATCGTTCGGCCCGTTAGCAGGGAGGGGCTGGTGCAATTCGGTAAAATCGCCTGATGGCCGCCGCCTCTCAGCGAAGCCCACCGTGACGGGTGCGGGCCGCCCGCATCGCGGGCCTGACCTTATGGCGCAGGGAAAAATAGAGCCGGGTAAAGTACCGACGCCCATTGTGAGTCTCGACTCGGTAAAAAATGGAGCGTAATGTTCTCGGGTCGGCCGCACCTTTCCGTCCACGAAGTTGCTGCCACCTGGGTGAGTGGCACTATAGGCCTAAGGTACGCCATAGACCACTGTCAGGGCTGAAGCCTGACCCGAGCTACTCAGCCTGGCTGTAAGCGGGTGGCCAGTGCGAAGGCACCTATTCCAGCGAGAATTCTCTTGATATTCATTACTCCGCCCTTATTCATCCGGCTCAGGGAGTGAACTCGACGAGCGCGTTGTTTCCGCCCGTGACCGACACAAGGCCGCCGGACACGCTGCTGGTCATGAGGTAGGACGATCCCGTCACGGGGCTGTAGGCGTAAAACGTGCTGGCCGCCCCCGACTGCGACCAGGCCTGCTCGACGTTCAGCGCGAACGGGCAGCTGGTGTCCGGCCCGGCATAGACTTCCTCACCTTGCGTGCCCGAACCGCAGGCGGCGAGCGCGGGAGCAGCCGGGGCGACATAAATGGTCTTGGCCGGCACCGGGACAACGATTTTGGTCACCGTAGGCGTCGGCGTAGGCGTCGCTGTGACGGTCAGCGTGACCTGTACGGTGGGAGCGGCTGCCGGGACGTGGGCCCGGGTGCTCCCGCACGCGGCCAGGCCGCCGATCAGGGCAAGCGCGCCGAGCCCGGCGAGAACCCTTCTGGTGCTCATGTTGATCTCTCCCTCAGACCCAGCGGGGCCGCTCAGGCCTGGGTCCTGCCCGGTGATCGAAGGCCGGCGGGCTTATGGTCGGCCATAAGCGACTGCACCCGCCCCCTTTGTTCCACCTTCATAATGAGCGGGGTGATTAACCGGTAACAGAGCAAAAGGTCCTGTCTAGCGACGGTAAATGGCTCTCTGAATCCCCGGACGAGATAGCCAATTATGATGATAAGCCGACATAATCATGCATGCCCCGGCCCTGGACACTGAATCCGGCTGGATCCGGCCGGGGAGGGGCCGGCCCGCGTATTTGAGGCCCGAGCGCTGGGGACAGTCGAATTCCCATTTGTTTCTTTGCTGCGAAGTAGCGCAAGCTCGTTTTTGGTGCCCCTACCCGGCGTTACGGTCAAATCCACCCAGAACGTACCTGTAGAGTGAGGGCTGACGGAGGAAATTATGCGGACTGCAAACCGAGGCGCACTGCGAGGGACGAGGGCAGGATCCGGTCCTGCCGGTGAGCCTTATGGCCGTGGACTCGCCGTCGCCAAAGTCGTCGTGCTTTATTACTGTGCGAACGGGCACAGGACAACGGTGCCGTTCGTCGGGACCGCGACGCCGCCCGCGCAGTGGGAATGCCGGGTCTGCTGGCAGCCCGCCGGGACCGGCCCGCCCGGCCCGCTCGACCCGCCCCCGGCCGCGAGCTATCTGGGCGGAAAAAGTCACCTGGGACACGTCAAGAGCAGGCGCTCGCCCGCCGAGGGCGACGCCTTGATGGCTGAATCGCTGGCCCGGCGTGACCATCCCGAAGAGTTCAACCTCTGGGCCGGGCCCCCCAAGCGGAAGGCCCGATCCTGACCCTGGCCGCCCCGGCGGCCGCGCCGGTATGGTGGGCGCTTTCAGCCAGGCCGCCGCTGCGGCACAGGCTCCGCATCAGTGCCCAATGGCCATCTGGACGAGCCGGACGATGACCAGGATCATCGCTATGGCCAGATAGGACCGCAGCACGGTCAGGCCGGCCTTGCGGCCAGTGGACATGGCCGGCTTGGCCAGCATGGCCAGCGGCGGCATCCGCCAGCTGTCCCGCCCGCTGCGGTCGACCGGGACGCCGCCGACCGCCCGGCGGCCCCGCGCCAGCGCCCAGGCCCCGCCGATCGCCGCCGCCGCCGCGCACACGCACATGATCTGGATGATCTGCCGCGCCGTGATGGCCGGGAACAGCACCGAGGCGGTCAGCACGACCGACAGCACCACCAGCAACGCGACCACGGCCGAGGCGAACATGGTCGTCTTGCGGCCGTTGACCCACGGCCCGAGCACCGCGTGATCGGTGCACAGCAGCAGCAGGTACACCGTGGCGCTCGGCAGCAGGACGCCGGCCAGGGCCTGGACGCCCTCGGTCAGCAGCCCGAGCGGGGTGCCGGGGATCAAGACGATGGTCGCCGCGCCTGCGATCAGGGCGAAATAGATGGCGTAGAAGCCCTTGGCCTGCCGGAACCCGCGGTGCAGTGAGTGCTTGAGACCGAGCACGTCGCCGATCGCGTAAGCGCTGGACAGCGATACCGCGAACGCCCCGATGATGGACGCGTCCAGCAGCGCCACCGCGAAGACCACGCCCGCGGCGCGGCCCGCGTGGGCCGCGATACCGTGCGCGAGCCCGGCCGAGTCGGTGAAGTTGCCCGCCCCCTTGGTCCCGGCGAACGCGGCGGCGGTCGCGCCGATCACGGCCGCCGCCCCGACCACCACGATGACGATGCCGATCCACAGGTCGGCCTTCTCGTAGCGCATGAACCGGGGGGTGATCCGCTTGTCGATCACGTAGGACTGCTGGAAGAACAGCTGCCACGGCGCGACCGTGGTGCCGACGATGCCGATGATCAGCAGCATGACGGTGGCCATCTGGCCCGAGCCGCCGGGGAGCCCGGGTACCGCGAAGCCGTGCGCCATCTGCCCGACGTCCGGGCGGGTGAGCAGGACCAGGGGGATCAGCAGCAGCGACCCGGCGCAGAAGGTGATGGCGATCCGCTCGAACCGGCGGAAGCTGCCGGTGAACGCGGCCGCGATGATCACCCCGGCGGCCAGCACCACGGCGACCAGTTTCGGCACCCCCAGGTACCCGGCCGCCAGCGTGATCCCGATGAACTCGGTCACGATGGTCAGCGCGTTCAAGATGAACAGGTCGATAACCGAGAACGCGCCCCAGAACTTGCCGAACCGCTCGAGGATCAGCCGGGCGTGACCGACGCCGGTGACCGCGCCGAGCCGCAGCACCATTTCCTGGTTCACGTACAGCACGGGAACCAGGAAGAGCAGAGTCCACAGCAGCCGGGTGCCGTAGTCCTGCCCGGCCTGCCCGTAGGTGGAGAACGCCCCGGCGTCGTTGTCGCCGCACATCACGATCAGCCCGGGGCCCACGATGGCCAGCAGTGTCTTCAGCTTCGCGGACAGGCCGATGCGCGGAGCGAAGTCGTCGACCGCGATGGTGCCGAGCGCGCCGCGGATGTCGCCCACGTGCGCGTCGTCCAGAACGGCGGCGCGGCGCGGCGCGGCCTGAGCGGACGTCCGTACGGTACGGGAGACGGTGGCCATGGTGAACACCCCTTTCACGTCATCAGATCTGACGGATCAGGGCACACGCCTTCAGGCCGCAGGCCAGGCCGACCAGCCCGGCCCGGCTAGGGCACGAGCGGTCGTGACTTGCGAAGATGTAGCTGAGCTCAGTGAATAAGCGTCTCAAGGGCCTGGGCGTGTGCCGGGACAGAACGGGACAGCAGCGAGAAGGGCCAACTTCGGCCCGGACTATCAGAGTCCATCGCGTGCCTCCCTTCTGTCGCGACGCACGGGGGCGCCAGGCCACGCATGCCATTACGGCACGTCTCTCCGTGACACCTGAGGGAACTTACGGCCAGCGCGGGATAATCCTGGCCGCACCTCTCTCGTAAGAGCTTTGGCACTCCACGGCGTACTGCGGCGATGCTCGCCGCCAGCCACTTGGCCTCACCCCTTGGGCCGGGGAGAGGTGTCCTGATCCGGAGCGTCTCTCGACGGTTGGGATCAGTGGCCTATGTCCGTGAAGACGCCTCACCGAACGAGGTGTCCGCTTTCAACCTCTGCCAGCATACCGGTGAAATCAACCTGGCCGGCCACCGGGCTGAGGTTCCGGCCGGGCCCAGCGCAGACGGCCGGCTGGGAGTGATCAACCTCCGCCGGGCACCGGGATGCCGAGGCCGGGGAGAACCCGAGCGGCCGGGAGCGCTGCGAGCAGGGGCCCGGGCAGCCTGAGCTTGGAGCCGCGGATGCCGGATCCGATCACCACCGACGCCGTCCTGGCGACCGCCTCGTCCACCAGCACCGGCCAGTCCGCGGGCAGCCCGACCGGCGTGATCCCGCCGTACTCCATGCCCGTGGCCGCCGTTGCCCCGTCGACCGGCGCGAACGACGCTTTCCGCGCGTCCAGGTGCCGGCGGACCAGGCCGTTCACGTCGGCCCGGGTGGTCGCGGCGATCACGCAGGCCGCGTACATCGTGTTCCCGCCGCGCCGGCCCGCGATGACCACGCAGTTGGCCGACTCGGCCGGCGAGACCCCGTACCGCTCGCAGAACGCCGCGGTGTCCGCCAGCGCCGGGTCGATCTCGGCCGCCAGCACCTCGTCCGCTCCCGGCCAGCCGCGCAGCGCCGCGGCCACCGGCGCGGCGAGCAGCTCTGGCCGGGACAGCGCCGGCTGAAACGACAGCAGCTCACTCATCCCGCCATCCAACCACTGTGCCCGCCTCGCCCCTCGCCGCCCCAGCGTGCCGAACCCCAGGTTCACCACCATCTGGCCCCGTGAAACCGGGATGCCGGGCCCGGGCGGAAGGCCCCGGGACAGAAAACTGTTATGTGATAGGGGCCGATCGGCCTTATCCTTCCGCCGCAATGGAGTCGCGATCCGTGATGTCTTCGCCTGCTGAGCTCGCCGCGCCGCAGGCGCAGCCTGCGCCGGCCGAGGCGCGATCCGGCCGCTCCAGGTCCAGGCGCCCGGGTAACCGCCGGGCCAACCCCCGGGCCGAGCGGCACGCCGCGGCCCGCGCCGCGGGCCGGGCGGCCCTGCCGCCCATCACCTATCCGCCCGAGCTGCCCGTCAGCCAGCACAAGGACGAGATCGCCCGCGCGATCCAGAATCACCAGGTCGTGATCATCGCGGGGGAGACCGGCTCGGGCAAGACGACCCAGATCCCGAAGATCTGCCTCGAGCTCGGCCGGGGCGTCGCCGGGCAGATCGGTCACACCCAGCCGCGCCGCCTGGCCGCCCGCACCGTGGCGGAGCGGATCGCCGAGGAACTGGGCAGCCCGCTCGGCCAGGCGGTCGGCTACCAGGTGCGGTTCACCGACGTATCGGCCGATGACACGCTGGTCAAGCTGATGACCGATGGCATCATGCTGACCGAGCTGGCCCGCGACCGCACGCTCAGCCGCTACGACACGCTGATCATCGACGAGGCGCACGAGCGCAGCCTGAACATCGACTTCATCCTCGGCTACCTCCGCCAGCTCCTGCCCGAACGGCCCGACCTCAAGGTCATCATCACCTCGGCCACCATCGACCCGGAGCGCTTCGCCGCGGCCTTCGGCGGCGCGCCGATCGTCGAGGTGTCCGGCCGGACCTATCCGGTCGAGGTGCGCTACCGGCCGATCGAGGGCGGCGAGGACGCGGAGGCGGGCCAGGCGATCAGCGACGCGATCGATGAGCTGTCCGCCGCGGGCCCCGGCGACATCCTGGTCTTCCTGTCCGGCGAGCGCGAGATCCGCGACACCGCCGACCTGCTGGCCGGGCGTGACCGGCTCGAGGTGCTGCCGCTGTACTCCAGGCTGTCCGCCGCCGAGCAGCATAAGGTCTTCGCCCGGCCCGCGGGCAGCTACACCCGCCGCGTCGTGCTGGCCACCAACGTGGCCGAGACCTCGCTGACCGTCCCCGGCATCCGCTACGTCATCGACCCCGGCACCGCGCGCATCTCCCGGTACAGCTACCGGACCAAGGTGCAGCGGCTGCCGATCGAGCCGATCTCGCAGGCCTCGGCCAACCAGCGCAAGGGCCGCTGCGGCCGGACCGCGGACGGGATCTGCATCCGGCTCTACTCCGAGGCTGATTTCGAGTCCCGGCCGGCGTTCACCGAGCCGGAGATCCTGCGCACCAACCTGGCCTCGGTCATCTTGCAGATGGCGGCGATCGGCCTGGGCGACGTGCCGAAGTTCCCGTTCATCGACCCGCCCGACGCGCGCAACATCGCCGACGGGCTGACCCTGCTCGCCGAGCTCAATGCGTTCTCTGATGGCCGGATCACCGGCCTGGGCCGCAAGCTGGCCCGGCTGCCGGTGGACCCGCGCCTGGGCCGGATGATCCTGGCCGCGGACCGCAACGGCTGCGCCCGCGAGGTGCTCATCATCGCGGCCGCGCTGTCCATCCAGGACCCGCGCGAGCGGCCCGCCGACGCCCAGCAGGCCGCCGACGAGGCCCACCGCCGGTTCGCCGATCCCGACTCGGACTTCACCGCCTACCTGAACCTGTGGGACTACCTGGCCGAACGCCAGCGCGAGCTGTCCTCCTCGGCGTTCCGCCGCATGTGCCGCGCCGAGTACCTGAACTACCTGCGCGTGCGCGAATGGCAGGATCTCCAGGGCCAGCTGCAGAGGCTGGCCGGCGATCTCGGGGTGACGGTCACTTCTTCCTCAGCCGAACGGTCCGTGGTTCATCTTTCCCTGCTCCCTGGCCTGCTCTCCCAGATCGGGATGAAGGTGGAGCCTGCACGCCAGGACGCCTCGGCGCCATCCGGGCCGCGCGCCGGGCGGCGGCCGCGCGCTGAGTACCTCGGCGCGCGCAACGCCAGGTTCGCCATCTTCCCCGGGTCCGGCCTGGCCCGGAAGGCGCCGGACTGGATCGTCGCCGCCGAGCTGGTCGAGACGTCCCGGCTGTGGGCGCGCGACGTAGCGCGGATCGAGCCGGAGTGGATCGAGCCGCTGGCCGCTCACCTGGTCAAGCGCAGCTACAGCGAGCCGCACTGGGAGCGCAAGCGCGGCAGCGCCGTCGCGCTGGAGAAGGTCACCCTGTACGGCGTGCCGATCGTGATCGACCGCAAAGTCAGCTACGGGCGCATCGACCCGGCCGCGGCGCGCGAGCTGTTCATCCGGCACGCGCTGGCCGAAGGCGACTGGCAGACCAGCCACCGGTTCTTCGCCGAGAACCGGCGGCTGCTCGCCGAAGCCGCCGAAGTCGAGCACCGTGCGCGCCGCCGCGGCCTGGTCATCGGCGAGGACCAGCTGTTCGCCTTCTACGACGCGCGGATCCCCGCCGACGTGACCTCCGCCCAGCACTTCGACACCTGGTGGAAGCGGGCCCGCCGGTCCGAACCGGACCTGCTCACGTTCACCGCGGGTGATCTGCTCACCGACGACGCCGCGCAGGTCGCTGCGGACACCTATCCCGACAGCTGGACCTCGCAGTCCCCGGGGCTCAGCGCCCTGCCCCTGTCCTACGCCTTCGAGCCCGGCAGCGACACCGACGGCGTGACGGTGGACATCCCGCTGAGCCGGCTCAACCAGGTCAACCCGGCCGAGTTCTCCTGGCAGGTGCCCGGGCTGCGGGCCCAGCTGGTCACCGAGATGATCCGGTCGCTGCCCAAGTCGCTGCGCCGTGAGCTCGTGCCCGCGCCGGACGTGGCCCGCGAGGTCACCGCGCGGCTCGGGGAGCCGTCCGGTGATCTGCGCGACGCGGTCGCGCGCGAGCTGCGCTCGCTGCGCGGCGTGACCGTGCCCCGGGACGCCTGGGACACCTCCAAGCTGCCACCGCACCTGCAGATCACCGTCCGGGTGACCGACGACGGCCGGGTCCTGGCCGAGGGCAAGGACGTCGCCGAGCTGCAGCGCGAGCTGCGCCCCCGGCTGCGCGCGGTGCTGTCCCAGGCCGCGGCTGGCCTGACCCGCTCGGGCCTGACCTCCTGGGACTTCGGCTCGCTGCCCGAGGTCTTCCGGGCGGGCACGGTGCTGGCCTACCCGGCGCTGGCCGACGCGGGCGCCGCGGTGGACGTGCGCCTGTTCGAGACCGAGGCCGCGGCGCGTTCGGCCATGTGGGCGGGGACCAGGCGGCTGATCCTGCTCGGCGCGCCGTCGCCCGTCAAGTCCATCGCGGGCCGCCTGTCCACCCCGGCCAAGCTGGCCCTCAGCCACAACCCGCACGGCAGCGTGGCGGCCATGTTCGCCGACTGCATGAACTGCGCCGCCGACTACCTGATGGCCGAGGCGGGCGGCCCGGCCCGCGATCGCGAAGGATTCGAGCGGCTGTCGGCCGCGGTGCGGTCCGGCCTGCACGAGGTGACGGCCGAGGTGGTCACGCAGGTGGAGTCCGCGCTGCGGCTGGCGCACGCCATCGAGGCGCGGCTGGAGGACACCCGGGCCGATGCGGTCCAGCCCGCCGTGGCCGACATACGGGCGCAGCTGTCCGGGCTCATCTACCCGGGCTTCGTGACCGCCACCGGCTACCGGCGGCTGCCGCAGCTGGCCCGCTACCTGCGCGGGATCGAGCGGCGGCTGGACAAGCTGGCGGACAGCCCGGCCCGCGACGCGGCCAGCATGGCCATCGCGGCGCGGGCCGAGCAGGCCTACCGGCAGACGGTCGCCGACCTGCCCCCCGCCCGCCGCGCCGACCCGGACGTGGCCGAGGTCCGCTGGCTGCTGGAGGAACTCCGGATCAGCCTGTTCGCCCAGACCCTGGGCACCCGCGTCCCGGTGTCCGAGAACCGGATCCTCGCCGCCCTGAGCCGTCTGCGCCCCTAGCGTCACCCGGCCCAGGCCGGACGGCTGGATCATCCCGGCCGGGTTTTGCGCACTCAGCTCTCCTGCCCCATCCCGCTCCGGGGCCTGCGCAGTCCGCTCCCGGGCGTGTCGTCGCCACCCTTGGACTACATCAGATGCTACGTTTTTTCTAAGTATGACAAAGCAGGCAGGAAGGCAGGAACCGTGACCGGAGATCCCCCCGTGCGGCGGCGTCTGGTCGGAGGCGCGCTGCGCCGGTACCGGGAGAACGTGGGCTACGCGCTCGAGGACGCGGCCCGCGTCCTCGAATGCGACCGTTCCAAGATCAGCCGGATCGAGACCGGCCAGCGCGGCATCCGGCCCAAGGAGCTGCGCGAGCTGCTCGCCGAGTACGGCGTGCCCGCGAGCGAGCAGCTCGCGCTGGTGTCGATCGCCAGCCGCGGCGGCCAGCACAGCTGGTGGCACCCGTACGCGGCCGCCTTGTCCGACGCTGACCTGGACTACGTGATCATGGAGTCGGCGGCCGCGGAGATCATGACGTACGAGGCCCAGCTCATACCCGACCTGCTGCAGACCGACGAGTATGCCCGTGCCATCGCCGCCGCCGAGCCCGGTTACGAGACCGACCAGGAGCGGGACGACGCCGTAGCGGCCAAGGCGATGCGCAGGCAGGCGGTGCTGAACGGGCGCCGGCTGAGCGTGGTCCTCGGCGAGGGAGCGCTGTACCAGGCGGTCGGCGGCGCGGAGGTCATGGCCGGGCAGCTCGCTCACCTGGCCCGGCTGGCCGGCCAGGCTCCGGCCGTCACGCTCCAGGTACTGCCGTTCTCGGCCGGCGCGCACGGCGGTGCGGGCAGCGGATCCCTGACCATCCTGAGGTTCCCCGACGCGCCCAGCCTGGGTGTCGTCTACCTGGATGCGCTATCCGGCGGTATCTACCTCGAGAGCCAGGCCGACGTCGCCCGTTACATCCGCGCCTTCGCGCTGCTGCGCGCCTCCGCGCTCAGCCCCGCCGACAGCGCGCGGCTGCTGCGGCGCCTCGCTGGCTAGCGCGCCTGGCTCGCCGGCGCGCCTGGCCGGCTATGCCGCCGGGTCCGGCACGCTGGCCGGGCCGGGGTGTGACGAGCGTAGCTGCTGGGTAATCGCCGCGAGCTTGTCGATGATGTCCATGATGTCCTGGAGAGATTCCTGCGTTCGCAGCGACCGCGCCGGCTTCCCGTCACCGTCACCGCCGGCGGTCCCCGCCGTGGCGGCGTCACCGGGTCCCGGTTGGGTGGCGTCCTGCGCGCCGTCGCCGAACTTCATGGGCGATGCCTCCTGGGCTGAGCCGGGCCAGCGGGGAAAGCAGTCGGCGGATTGCGGTCAGATAATTCGCCGGTCTGCGGGTGCCCTTAAGCTCAATGCCATTGTAGAGGCTTTTCGGCTGGCCTGTCACCCCTCCGAAAGGCGAGACGTCAGATTTGCTCGTGCATCCGCTTCTAGCTGTGGAAACATGCTGTCGCCCGGCCTCTTTGCCCGCTGCTTCCCCGGCCCGAGCACCGGCTTCGGCAATTCCTGCGTTAACGACATGTAAAACGCACTTGCAAATGCAATTCTAGGGCGCGGAGTTCCGGGGAATGAGAAACGTCAATGACCTCGCGGCGGGTTCTGCCGGATGGTCTTCTCGAGCTTCGGGCGCAAACCGGGCCGGGCTGCGGGCCGCGCCGCTGGCTATCCTGGCCAGGGCAACACGGGTTCCGGACGGAGGGTGCCATGGACGATCAGCCATCGCGGCTCCTGCCGCCTGAGGCTGTCCCCCTCATCGACGGCCAGTACGCCGACCGGACGCACCTGCGGCCGATCCTGGATGCGGTGCTGGCCGCCCTGCCCGCCTTCGGCACGGTCACCGTCGTGGCCCGCCGGACCATGGTGTCCCTGGCCACGCCGCGCCGGGTCTTCGCCGTGGTGCAGGCGACCACCAAGAACCGCGTGGACCTCGGCCTGCGGCTGCAAGGACCCGACGGTCTGAACCGCGCCGGCCGCCTGCAGCCCGCCAAGAACCTCGGTGCCGCGACGGTTCGCATCGCGCTGACCGAGCCCGCCCAGATGGACGGCGAGGCCCTCGGCTGGCTGCGCCTGGCCTACGAGCAGAACAGCGCGCCGCCCCCGCCCCGCCGCAGGCCCGCGCCCAGGCCGAGACCCGAGCCCACGCCACTGATGATCGTCATCGAGGCCTCGGGCCTGCCCGGCCGCTCCTTCCAGGCTGAGCCGGACCTGCCCTGCTTCGGCAACGTGCACCTGGCCCTGCGCAGTACCAGCAAGGACCGGCCGGCCCTGGCCACGCCCGGCTATCCGTGGCGGGCTACCGAGCCCGTGCCCGGCGACGCCCGGTCTGCCCGGTGGGAGGTCGAAGTGACGGTCAGGCGCGGCGATGACGGCCTCGATTTCGGCGGTCCCTTCGTGCGCGGCGACCGCACCGACCGTCACCTGGGCCTGGTCTGGGGCGACGTCTCGGCCGAGAGCACGTTCCGGCTCATCCGCGGGGTCAAGCTGAAGCTGGCCGACGTCGATCCCGTCCTCGTCGCCGAGGCCATGCGCCCGGGCTCCGGGCTGGTGGCCCGGATCCGCTTCGCCGATGCGGCGGGGCACCTCATCCGGCCACCCGCCCTTACCTGGTCCGCCGCCGGCGGGTAAGCGGTTCGCTAGGCCTTGCCGGGCCGGCCAGCCCGGCCCGGCATAAACTGATGTATACGGATCGATGCCTCTCGGCGAGTTGCGCACGGCGTTCCCGATCGCGATAGTGACCCTGGAGAGGGGGGATCCTTGGCTCGCGCGCCGCTTCGGGACACGGACCCGGCCCAGGTCGGGCGCTACCGGCTGACCGCCCGGATCGGTACCGGCGGGATGGGCGTGGTCTATCTCGGCGCGGCCCGCGACGGCCGCCTCGTGGCGGTCAAGGTGCTGCGCCCCGATCTGGCCGACGACCCGGAGTTCCGGGACCGGTTCGGCCGCGAGGTGGCCAACCTGACCCGGGTGCAGGGCGTGTGCACGGTGCGGGTGATCGAGGCCGAGACCGACTCGGCCTTGCCGTTCATGGCCACCGAGTACGTGCCCGGGCCGTCGCTGTCCGAATACGTCGCCGCCTACGGGCCGCCCGGGCCCGACATGATGTACGGCCTGGCCACCGGCCTGGCCGAGGCGCTGACCGTCATTCACGCGGCCGGGATCGTGCACCGCGACCTCAAGCCCTCCAACGTCATCCTGGGCCACGACGGCCCCAAGGTCATCGATTTCGGCATCGCCCAGGCCCTGGACGCGACGTCGGTGACCCGGACCGGCATGATGGTCGGCTCGGCCGGCTTCATGGCGCCGGAGCAGGTCACCGGACGGCCGGGGCCGCCGGCCGACGTCTTCGCCTGGGCCGTGACCCTCGCCTACGCCGCCAGCGGGCAGCTGCCGTTCGGCACCGGATCCGCCGATGCCGTCTTGTACCGGATCCTGCATGCCGAGCCGGATACCGCGGCGGTCCCCGAACTGCTCCGGCCGCTGGTCCTGGCCTCGCTGGCCAAGGATCCGCAGCGCCGGCCGCGCGCCGATGAGCTGCTGGCCCGGCTGACCAACCAGCCGCGGGCCGGTCGCGACTCCGAGTTCGGCACCCAGGCCGTGCTGGCCCAGACCTGGCCCGTCACCGAGGCCGCTCCCGTGCAGCAGCCGGCCATGCCTGAATCCGTGCTGCTCGAGCCCGCCCCTGCCGGTACCAGGCGCCCCAGGAGGGCCATAGTGAGCCGCCGGTCGGCGGCGATCGGGGGACCGGCCCTCGCGATCATCGCCGCCGCCGTCATATTCGCCCTGACCGGCCAGGCCCAGAATTCCGGGCAGCTGACCGCGAATCAGCAGCAGGACACGGCCGTCGCCGCGGGCCTCGGCACCTACCCGGGGCAGCAGCACCGCGGGGTCTCCCAGACCGTGGACCGCGTCGTGGCCTCGGGGAACACGATCGTCACCATGGGCTCGCAGAGCAGCGACGGCGTCACCCGCCAGCAGTTCTTCGCCTCCACCGACGGCGGCGCCAGCTGGCGCCTGGCCTCCGTGCACGCGTCCGGCGGCGGGGCGGCCCCGCTCGGGCACGCGGCCACCCGGCTGGCCGGCGGGCCCGGGGGCTGGCTGGCCGTCGGCCCGCAGGCCATCTGGACCAGCGCGGACGGCCTGTCGTGGACGCTGGCCTCAACCAGCGGTGTCCCGCAGCTGCCCGGGGACCAGCTCCTGGTGCTCAACAGCACCGCTCACGGGTTCCTGGCCGCGGGCGTGGCGGCGGCCAGCGGCGGCGTCACCCAGGCCGTCATCTGGACCTCCCAGAACGGCCTGACCTGGGCGCGCCAGACCGCCGCGCAGCTGGGCCTGACCGCCTCCGGCGCTCTCGCGCAGGGCATCATCTACGGCGCCTCGCACGGCAACGACACGGTTATCTCCGGCGGGATCGCCAGCGGCGTCTCCGCGACCTGGCTGAGCACCGACGGCGGGTCGACGTGGGCGGCGGTTACCATCCCCGCCGACCACGGGGCGACCGCCTCCCTCAGCGGCCTGGGCTCCGACGGATCCGGCCTGGTCGCGGTGCGGCCCGGCCAGGCCGCGACGGGCGGCACCGACGGCGTCGCCTATTTCTCACCGAACGGCACGGCCTGGCAGTACGCGGGCACCATCGATGAGGCCGGCGGCTGGACCCCGGGCGTGGTGAAAGGCGGCGCTGACGCCTTCGTCGCCGTCGGCACGACCACCGCCGGGCAGATCGTGGCCTACACCGCCGACGGCGCCGGCGGGACCTGGGCGCCGACGGGATCGCTGGGCAGCGCCGCCGCCGAGTCGGTGAACGGCGCCGCGGTGGGCACCGGAGGTAGCGTCATCGCGGTCGGCTCCACCAAGGCGGCCAGCCACCAGCCGGTCTTCGCGACCGCCAGCCGCGACGGAACCGTCCGGCCGGTCTCGCTGACCGCCATCACCGGCGGCGTGGTCCCCGAGCTCGCGGTCAACGGCCTGGCCACCGCGGGCGGCGCGCAGATCGCCGTGGGCAGCGCCGATGACTACCCGGCGGTATGGCGGCGGCCTCCGGGCGGCGGCCCGTGGGCCCTGGTCTCGGCGCTGCCGGTGGTCTCGGCCTACCCGGCCGGCTCCGCGCTGACCAGCGTGACCGACGGCCCGGCTGGCTGGCTCGCCGTGGGGGGCCCGGGCCCGGTGGTGCTCACCTCGGCTGACGGCCTCAGCTGGCGGCCGGCCAGCGGGCCCATCGCCCAGGATCTGGCCGGGACGTCCGCGGTCGCGGCCGCCGCTAACTCCTCCGGTTACGTGATCGCCGCGGGCCTGGCTACGCCGGGCCGGGTGGCCCAGCTGTGGTGGTCGCCGAACCTGACCTCCTGGACCCGCGCCACGGTCATGAACGATGCGAGCAGCTCAAGCCGGGTACAGGCGGTGACCGCCGCCGCGCACGAGTTCATGGCCGTCGGCTCGGACGGCGGCCGCCCGGCGGTGTGGACGACGACCGACGGCCAGACCTGGACCACGATCGTCCTGGACCTGCCGCCCGGCGCGTCGGCCGCCCAGCTCGATCAGGTGGCGATCGACGGGAACCGGGTGGTCGCCCTGGGCCAGGGGACCACCGCGGGCGGCCCCGTGCCGTTCGCCGAGATGTCCGCCAACGGCGGCGCGAGCTGGCAGCGCGTCCCGTCCGGCCCGTCCGGGACCGGTACCGTGATCACCGCCCTGGCCGCCGGCACCGGCGGCTTCACCGCGGCCAGCCAGTCCGGGCCGCCCGGCCAGCGGGACGCTCAGGTCTGGACCTCGGCCACCGGGGCGACCTGGGCGCCCGAGCAGGTCAGCGGCCTCAGCGGAGCCGGGGTACACGAGGTCGCCGCGCTCGTCCCGTCCGGCTCGGCCGTGACCGGCATCGGCTCCGTCGCCACCCAGCAGGCCCAGCAGGCCGTCACCATCATCCTGCCCTGAGCCCGGCCGCGGCTCGATGACATCGGCGACCACGCAGCCGACAGCCGTGAGGCCGGCGCGAACGTCAAATGTCGCACCCTGGTGAGATGATCCGGAACATGACAGCCGAGGCAGGACCCGACCGGCCAGGGAGCCGGAGGACCTGGGCAGATACTTCCTCGAGCGGGCTAACGCGGGTGACGTCGACGGGCTCGTCGCGCTGTACGAGCCCGAGGCGGTGCTGGCCTTTCCGGCCGGGCAGCTGTCCATCGGACACGAGCAGATCCGCACGGTCTATGCCGCGCTCCTGACGGGCAGGCCGTCGTTCAGCTCGGCGGGCCAGGCGCCGGCCATCCGCCATGGCGACCTGGCCCTCACCTCCACGCGCCTGCCCGGCGGCGGTGCCACGGTCGAGGTGGCCCGCCGCCAAGCCGACGGCACCTGGCGCTGGATCATCGATCAGCCCGCCGTGCTGCCCTGATCCCGCCAGGGGAACGGCCGCAGGTCAGGCTCCACCCAGCGCACCCGGGCCGCCGCCGCGGCCAGGGTCGATGACCGGTAGTGCCGGGCCAGCAGGCGCTTGTCCAGCAGCGCCGGATTCCGCTCGGCGAACGCCGCGAAATCGGTGCCGTCCGGGTCCGCGGCCACGTGGTGGGCGACCAGCTCCACCCAGGCCCGCGACACGGTGTAGTGGTACTTCTGCGGTGCCCGCCCGTACGCGGCGAGCTGCCGGATCCAGCCGCACACCGCAGCCGATCGCGTCCGGCATGCCGTAACGCCGCACCGCGTAGAACGCGAGGTTGATGTGCTGCCGGTGCCGGAACTGCCCGCCCGGCCCGGTGATCCCCGGCAAGATCGCCGCCAGCTCGGCCGAGCCCGCGCTGGCGGGCGGCTCGGGGCCGGGCATCAGCTGGCCTCCTGCAAGGCAGCGATGACGGCGTGGAAGCCGGCGATCTGGGTCGCGGACAGGCGCGCCAGCGCGCCGCCCTCGAGATCCGCGACGGCCGCCCGGACCCGTTCGGCCACCGCCCGGCCCGCCTCGGTCAGCGGCAGCCGGAACGACCGGCGGTCGGCGGCGTCCAGCTCCCGGGTCAGGAAGCCGCGGCTCTCCAGCCGGTCCAGGACGCCGGTCAGGGTGGTCGCGCGGGTGCCGGTCTCGGCGGCCAGCTCCCGGACGTTCAGCGCCCCGCGGTCGGCCAGGTTGGCCAGCGCGTTGATCTCCGCGGCGGTCAGGTTCAGCTCCGCCAGCGCGGTGCTCAGCGCGTGCAAGGTGTGATGCGTCGTCCGGTGCAAGGCCAGCACGACCCCGGATAGACCATTTTCGGATATCACGGAAATGGATTATACGGTTCCGGGGGAGCGGAGGCTATCCCGGAAAGGCACGCGGCGCGAGGGAGAGCCCTGCGGTGCGCAGGACAATGGCCTCATGGCCGTGTCCTGGATGATCGACGAGCTGGCTCACGCGGGACCCGAGCACCTCGATCCCGCCTTCGTCGCGGGTTACGACCGCAAGCAGGGCTACCCGGATCCGGCCGAAGACCTGGCCGTGCTCGAGGCACACGGCCTGGGCGGCACCTCGGCCGTAGTGGACCTCGGTGCGGGCTCCGGGCAGTTCGCGCTCGCCGCGGCGCGCCGCTTCGGGCACGTGACGGCGGTGGACGTGGCGCCGCCCATGGTCGCGATGCTCCGCGAGCGCGCTGCCGCCGCGGGGCTGGCCAACCTGGACTGCGTCCAGGCCGGCTTCCTCAGCTATGAGCACTCCGGCCCGCCCGCCGACGGCGTCTACACCCGCAACGCGCTGCACCAGCTGCCCGACTTCTGGAAGGCGGTGGCCCTGGACCGGATCGCCGGGATGATGCGGCCGGGCGGGGTGCTCCGGCTGCGTGACCTGATCTACGACTTCCGCCCGGCGCAGGCCGCCGAGGTGTTCCAGGGCTGGTTCGACCACGCCGCGACCGATCCCGCTCGCCGGCTACACCGCCCAGGACTACGCCGAGCACATCCGCACCGAGTTCAGCACCTTCCGCTGGCTGCTCGAGCCGATGCTGGCCGCGGCCGGCTTCGAGATCGTCTCCGCCGATTTCACCGGCCGCCTGTACGGCGCCTACACCTGCCTCAAGTTGCCATAACACCGACTGCGGCCGCCACCCCGCCTGGCCGCCCCGGATTCATTATCGTGGATCGTTACTGCCCGCCGCGGGGCAGTAACGATCCACGATAATGCGAGCAGCCCGCCGGTGGCGCGGGCTCAGCGAGCCGAGCCGGGCGGGCTGAGCTGTGTTGCCGACCCAGACCGGCCCGGCCCGGACCCGGACCGGCCCAGGACCACCCGGTGCTCACTCCAGCTCAGTGCCGGTCAGCGTCCGGTACAGCTCCAGGTAGCGCTCGCGCGTCGCGGCCACGACCTCGGGCGGGATCGCCGGGCCAGGCGGCTGCCGGTCCCAGTCCAGGCCGGCCGACCAGTCCCGGAGGAACTGCTTGTCCAGCGAGCGCTGCGGGCGGTCCGGCACCCACTCCGAGGCCAGCCAGAACCGCGACGAGTCCGGTGTCAGTACCTCGTCGGCCAGCAGCAGCGTGCCGTCGGCCGCCAGCCCGAACTCCAGCTTGGTGTCGGCGATGACCACGCCGCGCGCCGCGGCCAGCTCGGCCCCGCGCCGGTAGACCTCCAGCGTGACCCGCTCCAGCTCGGCCGCCACCGGGGCGCCGACCATCGCCGCCACCTCCGCGGCGGTCATCGGCTCGTCGTGGCCCGCCGCGGCCTTGGTGGTCGGCGTGAACACCGGCTCGGGCAGCCGGGAGCCCTCGCCGAGCCCGGGCGGCAGCCGCACGCCGCTGATCGCGCCGGTCTGCCGGTAGGACGCCAGGCCGAGGCCGGCCAGGTAGCCGCGGGCGATGCATTCGACCGGCAGCATCCGCAGCCTGCGGCACCTGATGGCCCGGCCCGCCCACTGCGCCGGGACGTCGGTGCCGGAGATGACGTGATTGGCGATCACGTCCGTGAGCTGCCCGAACCACCACAGCGACAGCTGGGTCAGCACCCGGCCCTTGTCCGGTATCGGCGTCGGCAGGACCACGTCGTAGACGCTCACCCGGTCCGACGCGACCATGATGAGCTCGTCGCCGTCCGCGTACAGGTCCCGGACCTTGCCGGAATACACCAGTTCCACTCGCGCTCCTCAGGTCACCAGTACCGAAGCCGCCAGCGACAGCGATCGATCGCGAAGAGCGCCCGAACAGCGTCAGGACGACCTTGACGCCCTCAACGCGTCAAGGTTACCCTGACGGCATGGCAGCCACCCGACACCCTACGCCAGGGGCCGCCCGGCTCGAGACCGTGTGCTGCTCCTTCTGCAGCAAGGACAAGGAGACGGTCACCAAGCTGGTCGCCGGCCCGGGCGTCTACATCTGCAACGAATGCGTGGGGCTGTGCAACCTGATCATCGCCGAGGAGCCCGCGCCCGGGTTTCACGCCTGGCACGAGCAGCCCGATGATGAGCTGCTCGCCGGGCTGGCGAAGATCCAGGCCGTGGTAACCCAGGCCGACGCGGCCGTCCATGACTACGTGGACGTCCTGCGCAGCCGGGGCATCAGCTGGACCCGGATCGGAACGGCGCTGGGGGTGTCCAAGCAGGCCGCGTGGGAGCGGTTCTCCGGAGAGGACTGACCCTCACGGCGCGGGCGGGACGTTCCAGGTCGCGATGACCGGCTCGTCATGCTCGTGGCCGAGCGTGCTGACCGTCCCGGTGTCCAGCCGGAACAGCTTCCCGTCCGACGGGTCGAGCTGCAGCCAGCGGGCGGTGAGCACGCGCAGCACGTGCCCGTGGGCCACCAGGGCCACATCACCGCCGGGCAGCAGGGGCTCGGCCCGGGCCAGTACCCGGTCCGCCCGTTCGCCGACCTGCTGCACGGTCTCGCCGGGATGCGCGGCGTTGCCGGGGATCACGCCGTCCCGCCACAAGGACCAGCCGGGACGCTGCTCCTGGATCTGTTCCGTGGTCAGGCCCTCGTACCCGCCGTAGTCCCATTCCCATAGGTCCGGGTCCTGCTTGACGCCGGTCAGCCCGGCCAGCTGGGCGGTCCGGGCCGCACGCTGCGCGGGACTGCAGAACGCGGCCACGATGTGGTGGCGGGCCAGCATCGGGGCCAGGGCCGCGGCCGCGGCCTCGCCGGCCGGGGTGAGCGGGATGTCCGTCCGGCCCGTGTGCTGGCCGGAGCAGCTCCACTCGGTCTCGCCGTGCCGCAGCAGGATCAGCACGCCCATGGCTCGCTAACATATCGGTCAATGGAAACCCCCAAGGCCCCAGGCCCGCTGGCCGGCATCCGCGTGCTGGATCTGACCAGGGCGCTGTCCGGGCCGTACGCCACGATGATCCTCGGTGACCTGGGCGCCGACGTGATCAAGGTCGAGGACACCTGGCACGGCGACGACACCCGGCGCTGGGGCCCGCCGTTCCAGGGCGAGGACGCCTCCTACTTCCTGTCCGTCAACCGCAACAAGCGCAGCCTGGCCGTCAACCTCAAGGATCCCGAGGGCCGGCAGATCGCCCAGCGGCTGGCCGGCCGCTCGGACATCCTGATGGAGAACTTCCGGCCGGGCACCGCCGCCCGGCTGGGCCTCGGCTACGAGGAGCTGTCCAGCCAGAACCCCCGGCTGATCTACGCCTCGATCAGCGGCTACGGGCAGACCGGGCCGGACGCCGCCCTGCCGGGTTACGACGCGGTCGCGCAGGCCCTCTCGGGCATGATGAGCATCAACGGCGAGGCCGACGGCGAGCCGGTGCGCGCCAGCCCGTCGCTGGCCGACGTGGGCGCGGGCATGTGGGCGCTGATCGGCATCCTGTCCGCGCTGCACGCCCGGGACGCCACCGGCCGCGGCCAGCTCATCGATGTCTCCCTCCTGGACGGGCAGGTCGCCTGGCTCACCTATGCGGCGAGCCGTTACTTCGCCACCGGCGAGACGCCCGCCCGGCACGGCAGCGCCCATGAGAGCCTGGTGCCCTACCAGGTCTTTCCGACCGCGGATAACCCGCTGATGGTGGCGGTCGGCAACGACGGCCTCTGGCGCCGTTTCGCCGCCGCCACCGGGCTCGGCGAGCTCGCCGACGACCCCCGGTATGCGGCCAGCGCGGACCGGCTGCGCAACCAGGACACGCTGATCCCGATCATCACCCGCGCCCTGGCCGCCCGCGGCTGCGCCGAGTGGACCGACGTGCTGGCCCAGGCCGGCGTGCCGGCCGGGCCGGTCAACACCGTTCCCGCCGCGCTGGCCCACCGCAGGTCGCCGCCCGCGAGATGGTGGTCGAGATGCAACATCCGGCCGCGGGCGCGATCAGGATGCTCGGCACCCCGCTCAAGCTGTCGGAGCAGCCGGCCAGCATCCGGCGCGCCCCGCCGCTGCTCGGCCAGCACACCGACGAGATCCTGGCTGAGGCCGGGTACCCGCCCGACCGCATCGCCGAGCTGCGCGACGCGGGGGTGATCAGGTTACAGCAGGCGGCGCAGCGCCAGCAGGTCCCGGACGCTGGCCTTGACCTGGACCCGCCCCGCCATCCACATCCGGGCGATGTTGGCCGGGGTCGCCGCGATCGAGACCACATCGTCGCTGCTCGCCGGTCAGCCGGATGTCGGCCGGCGGCTCGTCCGGCCCCGCCTCCCTGACCGGCTCGGCGCCCGTATCGGTGAGCGTGGTTACGAACGTCACGTCCAGGTCGGTGACGTGGCAGCTGATCGTGCGGTTGCTGAAAAAGCTGGACCGGTCCTTCTCGGGCACCTCGCCCAGTCGGCCGGTGAGGGCCTGCAGCGCCTCCCGGCATTCCTCGGCTGTGGCCATGCTCGCCTCGCTCTTGTCAGCATCGGACGGTAGCGTTCCAGCCGGAGGGTAGCGCACGTGGCGCCCTCCCTCGGCCCCGAGGGGCGGGGATTCCAGCCGCAACCCGCACAGACATTTTTCCGGGGAGGTGACACGGGTGACTGAGGACCAGAGTCAACGAGCTTTCTTCCGAACGGCCCGTGGCGCAAGCGCCGCCAACCGGTGACGCCCGGGTGGATGATGCAGTGGCGCAGCTGAGCCGGCTGCAGGGCCAGGCGGCGCAGGAGCACGTCGCCATCCTGGAGGAGGTGCACGGGCGGCTGCGGGACATCCTGGACGAGCTGGCCGAGAGCCCGGGCCCGGACGGACCGGAGTCGCGTTGACCGCACCGCGGGCGAGGCTTGACGCCGAGCTGGTCAGGCGGGGCCTGGCCAGGTCACGGGAGCAGGCGGGCGAACTGGTCGCGGCCGGCCTGGTGGCGGTGGCGGGCCAGCGGGCGGCCAAGCCGGCCACGCAGGTGTCCCGGGACGCTCCCATCACGGTCACCGACCCTCCGGGGCCGGATTACGTGTCGCGCGGCGGCCGCAAGCTGGCCGGGGCCCTGGAGGCGTTCGCAGGCCAGGAAGGCGGCGGCCTGGCCGTCGCGGGCCGGCCGTGCCTGGACGCGGGGGCGTCCACCGGGGGGTTCACCGACGTGCTGCTGCGGGCGGGCGCCGCGCACGTGGTGGCCGTCGACGTCGGTTACGGCCAGCTGGCCTGGTCGCTGCGGACCGACCCGAGGGTCACCGTGATGGACCGGGTCAACGTGCGGACGCTGGAGCAGGTGACTCCGGTGCCTGATCTGGTGGTCGCGGATTTGTCGTTCATCTCCCTTACCTTGGTGCTGCCGGCCCTGGTGGCGTGCGCCGCCGCCGACGCGGACTTCGTGCTGCTGGTCAAGCCCCAGTTCGAGGTGGGCAAGGGCCGGGTCGGCGCGGGCGGCGTGGTGCGGGAGGCCACGGACCGTTCGGCCGCCATAGAAAAGGTGGCCGGGGCGGCGGCCGAGCTCGGGCTCGGCGTCCGGGGGGTTACGGCGAGTCCGCTGCCCGGGCCGGCCGGGAACGTGGAATATTTCCTATGGCTGCGCCGCGGCGCGCCGCCGCTGGACCAGGAGCAGCTGCGGCGGGCGATCGAGGAGGGACCCAGCTAAGTGGGACAGCGCACGATGCTGGTGACGGCGCACACCGGGCGGGCCAACGCGGTGCGCAGCGCCCGGCAGGTGGCCGAGCGGCTGACCTCCGCCGGGATCACGGTCCGCACGCTGGCCGGCGAGATGAGTTACCCCGGCGCCGAGGAGGTGCCGGCCGGGCCCGAGGCCGCCGAGGGCGCCGAGCTGGTCATCGTCCTGGGCGGTGACGGCAGCCTGCTGCGGGCCGCCGAGCTGTCCCGCCCGGCCAAGGTCCCGCTGATCGGGGTGAACCTGGGGCACGTCGGCTTCCTGGCCGAGGCCGAGCCGGACGGGCTGACCGACCTGGTCGACCGCGTGGCGGCGCGGAAGTTCACGGTCGAGGAGCGGATGACGATCGACGTGACCGTGCGCGCCAGCGGCCCGCCGCTGGCGCCCGGCTGGGCGCTGAACGAGGCCACGATAGAGAAGGCGGCGCGGGAGCGGATGATCGACGTGATCACCGAGGTCGACGGGCGCCCGCTGTCCCGCTGGGGCTGCGACGGGGTGGTCTGCTCGACCCCGACCGGGTCGACCGCCTATGCGTTCTCCGCGGGCGGCCCGGTGGTCTGGCCCGACGTGGAGGCGCTGCTCATCGTGCCGATCAGCGCGCACGCGCTGTTCGCGCCGCCGATGGTGGTCTCGCCCGCAGTCGGTGCTCGCGGTCGAGCTGGTGGCCGGAGAAGAGACATCGGGTGCGGTGCTGTGGTGCGATGGCCGGCGTAAAGTCGATTTGCCGCCAGGAGCCCGGGTGGAGGTCCGCCGGGGCGCCCTGCCGGTGCTGCTGGCACGGCTGCAGGGAACGGGCCCGGCCGGGTTCACCGACCGGCTGGTGGCCAAGTTCGGCCTGCCTGTCTCGGGCTGGCGGGGCCGTATCCGGGAGGACGCTGGCGAGCATGCTTGAGGAAGTCCGCATCAACGGCCTGGGCGTCATCGACGACGCGGTACTGGAGCTGTCGGCCGGGTTCACCGCGCTGACCGGCGAGACGGGGGCCGGGAAGACCATGGTGGTGACGGCGCTGGGGCTGCTGTTCGGCGGCCGCGCCGATCCCGCGCGGGTGCGGCCCGGCGCGGCGCGGGCCGCGGTGGAAGGGCGGCTGCAGGTCACGCCGGAGGTGGCCCGCGAGGTCGAGGAGGCCGGGGGAGACCTCGACGAGGACGGGACCGTGCTGGTGCTCAGCCGCTCGGTGTCGGCCGAAGGCCGGTCGCGGGCGTTCGCCGGCGGCCGTTCGGTCCCGGTGTCGCTGCTGCAGGTGCTGGCCGACGATCTGGTGGCCGTGCACGGGCAGGCGGATCAGCAGCAGCTGCTGCGCCCCGGCCGGCAGCGGGAGGCGCTGGACCGGTTCGGCGGGCCTGAGCTGGCCGCGCTGCTGTCGGACTACCGCCGGGTGTTCGCGCGGCATCAGGCCGTCCGGGCCGAGCTGGACGCGCTGACCCGCGCCGAGCGGGAGCGGGCGGCCGAGGCCGAGGCGCTGCGGCTCGGCGCGGCCGAGATCGAGGCGGCCGCCCCGGTGACCGGCGAGGACGCGGCGCTGCTGGCCGAGGACGAGCGGCTGGCCAACGCCGACGCGCTGCACGCGGCGGCCGCCGGGGCGCACGAGGCACTGGCCGGCGACCCGGCCGCCTCCGCCGTCGACGCCTCGGACGCGCTGACCCTGCTCGGGGTAGCCGGGCGGGCGCTGGACCCGGTCCGCTCGCACGACCCGGTCCTGGACGGAGTCGCGGGCCGGCTGTCCGAGGCCGTCTACCTGCTGTCAGATGTGGCCGCGGACCTCGCGTCCTACACCGAGTCGCTCGATTCCGACCCCGCCCGGCTGGCCGCCGTGCAGGAACGCCGGGCCGCGCTGGGCCGGCTGGTCCGCGCCTACGGCGGCGCGTCGGGAGACATCGCGGGCGTCCTGGACTGGGCCAAGCAGGCCGCGGCGCGGCTCGCCGAGCTCGAGGGCGACACCGACAAGATCCCCGCGCTGGCCGAGGAAGAGGCGGAGCTGGCCACCCAGGTCGGGTCGCTCGCCGCGGACCTGACCGCGATGCGCTCGCAGGCCGCGGAACGGTTCGCGGTGGAGGTCACGGCCGAGCTGACCGAGCTGGCCATGCCGCATGCGTCGCTGACCGCCGTGCTGGCCGAGCTGGACGAGCCCGGGCCGTACGGGGCCGATGACGTCGAGATCAGGCTGGCCGCGCACCCGGGCGCGCCGCCGCTGCCGCTGCACAAGGGCGCCTCCGGCGGTGAGCTGTCGCGCGTCATGCTGGCCATCGAGGTGGTGTTCGCCGGTGCCGACCCGGTGCCGACGTTCGTGTTCGACGAGGTCGACGCCGGGGTCGGCGGCCGGGCCGCGGTGGAGGTCGGACGCCGCCTGGCCCGGCTGGCGCGGTCCTCGCAGGTGATCGTCGTGACCCACCTGCCCCAGGTCGCCGCGTTCGCGGACAACCACCTGGTGGTGGAGAAGTCAGGCGACGGCCTGGTCACCGCCAGCGGCGTCACCCGGCTGGACCAGCTGTCCCGGATCCGGGAGCTGTCCCGGATGCTGGCCGGCCTGGAGGATTCCGAATACGGTCAGGCGCACGCCGAGGAGCTGCTGGCCATGGCGGCCCGCGAGCGCGAGACGGACTGGCCGTGGGACGACTGAGGCCGGCCGGCGAGCAGCCCGCGGGACCCGGCCCGGCAGCCTGGGCTTGACCGGCCTGGGCTTGACCGGCCTGGGCTTGACCGGCAGGGCTCAGCCGTCACCCTCGACGCGCCCGCCCCGGATCCCGCCCGCCCGGCCGGGCGGCCGTCCCGGGCGCGGCTGGCGTGGATCGGCGCGTATGTGGTGGCGGGCGTCGTGCTGTTCCTGTGCTACCTGCGGGTATCCGCCACGCAGCCCATCTCGTCGGACGGCGGGTCCAACGCCCTGGAGGCGTGGGACATGCTGCACGGGAACCTGCTGCTGCACGGCTGGACCCTGACCGACGTCTCCTTCTACACCACCGAGCTGCCCGAGTACATGGCCGTGGAGCTGATCCGCGGGCTGAGCCCGGCCGTGGTGCACACCGCGGCCGCCTTCACCTACACGCTGCTGGTCCTGCTGGCCGGCCTGCTGGCCAAGGGCCGCGCCACGGGCCGGGAGGGCGTGGCCCGGGTGCTGATCGGCTCCGGCATCATGCTGGCGCCGCAGCTCGGCAACTCCGTCTTCGTCCTGCTCGGGGTGCCCGACCACGTGGGCACCGGCGTTCCCTTGCTGCTCATCTTCCTGGTCCTGGACCGTGCGCCGCAGCGCTGGTACGTGCCGCCGGTCATCGGGCTGATGCTGGCCTGGGCCACCGTCGCGGACCGGCTGGTGATCGACGCCGCCATCCTGCCGATCGTGATCGTGTGCGGTGTCCGGATCTTCCAGGGGGTGGTGCGGGCGGGCCGCGCGCTGGCCGCCTTGTGGTTCGAGGTATCGCTGATCCTCTGCAGCATCGCCGCGCTGGGCATCTCGCTGCTGGTCCTGCGGATCCTCGGGCGTCTCGGCGGGTTCATCCTGCTGCCGCTGAACACGAACCTGGCCCACGTCTCCGCGCTGGCCAACAACTTCCGGCTGACCGGGGAGGGCCTGCTCTGGCTGTACGGGGCCAACGTCGTGAACATGCCGCCGGGCGCGCAGACGGCCCTCGCGCTGCTGCACCTAGCCGGCCTGGCCCTGGCCGCGTGGGCCCTGGCCCGCGCGCTGCGGCGCTTCTTCCGCGGCGACGACCTGGTGGTCCAGGTGCTGGCCCTGGGCATCCTGGCCGACGTGGCCGCCTTCGCGTTCAGCAGCCTGCCCTTTTCGCTGTGGGACACCCGGCAGGTTTCGGTGGCGCTGCCGTTCGGGGCCGTGCTCGCGGGCCGCCTGCTGGCCGGCGACCTGCTGCGGATCAGGCTGGCCCCGGCCCTGGCCGTCGTGCTGGCCTGCTACACCGCGGCCCTGGGCTTCGACGTGGCCCAGCCCTCCGTTCCCGCCTACGACCAGCCGCTGGCCGGCTGGCTGGTGGACCATAATTTCTCCTACGGGCTGTCCAACTACTACACGGGCAACATCACCACGCTGGACAGCGGCGGCCGGGTCCACCTCGTCGCGGTGTCCTGGGGCGCGGACAAGTCAGTGCCGCGCGCCTACCAGTCCGATTCGTCGTGGTATGACCCGCGGCTGCACTACGCGAACTTCGTCGTCAACAACTCCGCCGACCGGCCGCTGGCCATTATCCCGTCCGGCGACCTGGTCAAGGCGTTCGGCCAGCCGGCCAGGACCTATCACGACGGGCCCTACACGATCATGGTGTGGAACAAGAACCTGCTGGCCGACCTCGGCCGCCGGCCAGGGAAGGACCCGGCAATGTCGGGCCGTGAGACCGGGCCGCGCGCGCACTGGGTCTTCGCCGCCGCCTACGACCCGGTCAGCCGCGAGCTGGAACGCGCGGTGCTGGGTGAACAGCGGACCCGCCTGCTGGCCGGCGTGACCGGGCAGGTCCTGGACGTGGGCGCCGGGACCGGGGCCAACCTGCCGTACCTGCGCCAGGCCAGCCGCGTGGTCGCCGCCGAGCCCGACAGGGCCATGCGCCGCCGGCTGGCCGCCAGGCTGGCCCGGGCCAGCGTTCCGGTCGAGCTGAGCAGCGATTCCGCGGAGAAACTGCGGTACGCCGACGCCAGCTTCGACGCGGTCGTATTCACCCTCGTGCTATGCAGCGTGGCCCGCCCGGACCGGGCCCTGGCCGAGGCCCGCCGGGTGCTGCGGCCCGCGGGCCGGCTGTTCGTCCTCGAGCACGTCCGCGGCGCGGGGTCGCTGGCGAGCTGGCAGGACCGGCTGACCCCGCTGTGGTCGCGGCTGAACGCGGGCTGCCAGCTCGGCCGCGACACCGCCGCGGCCGTCGAACGCGCCGGATTCACCTTCGACCGGGCCGAGTACCTCGACCCGTTCCCGCGCTGGGCGCCGGCCCGGCCGCTGCTGGCCGCCGTGGCGCGCCCGCCGGGCTAGCGTTGGGGGATGGCCCAGGACGTCCTCGCCACCGCGCGGGATCTCGCTGATCAGGTGCTGTTCCCCAATGCGATGCGCGTGGACCGCCTCGACGTGCTCCCGGCGGCGTACCTGGACGCGCTCGCGGCGGCCGGCCTGTACGGCGCGCCCGCTCCCGCCGAGGCCGGCGGCCTCGGCCTGGACCTGCGCCAGGTCAGCGGCGTGGTCGAGGAACTGGCCAGCGGCTGCCTGGCCGCGGCGTTCGTCCTGATCCAGCACTTCCGGCTGGTCGGGACGCTGGCCGGCGGGACCGCTCCGCCTCAGCTCAAGGACCGGTGGCTCGGGCCGGCCTGCCGCGGCCGCGTGCGCGGCCGGCCTCGCGCTCACCGGCCTCATCCCGGGGCCGCCGCAGCTGCGCGCCGAGCCGGCCGCAGGTGGCTGGCGGCTGGACGGGACGGCGCCGTGGGTGACCGGCTGGGGGCTGATCGACCTGGTCCAGGTGACGGCCCGCGGACCGGATGACACCGTGGTGACCCTCATCATGGACGCCGCCGCGCAGCCCGGGCTGTCGGTCGCCCGGCAGCGGCTCGCCGCCGTCGACGCGAGCGTCACGGTCCGGCTCGGCTTCGACGGCGTGCTGATCCCGGGGGACCGGTTCGCCGGCCAGGAGCCCTTCGATCCGGCCGCCAGCGTGCAGCCTGCCGGGCTGAGGGTCAACGGGTCGCTCGCCCTGGGCGTGGCCCGGCGGTGCACCCGGCTGCTGGGCGCCGGCCCGCTCGATGACGAGCTGACCACGTGCCGGGAGCGCCTGGACGCCGCCCTCGAGGCCGGCCCCGAGCCGATGGCCGCGGCCCGGGCGGCCGCCTCGGAGCTGGCCCTGCGCGCGGCTGCGGCGCTGACCGTCCGGGACGGGGCCAGCGCGATCACCGTGGACGCCCACGCCCAGCGGCTCGCCCGTGAGGCGCTGTTCCTGCTGGTGTTCGGGTCGCGCCCGGGGATCAAGGGCGAGCTCGCGGCGCGCCTCGGCGCGGCCGCCCGCTAGGTGCTGTCCCCGCCGGGAGCATGGCCGCGGCTAGAGTCGCGAGCCGCCAGCGCCGGGGCCGTCAGCCGGAGGATCCGCCGGCCACCTCGTAAGACCACAGCTCGCTGCTGACACCGACCGGGCCCGGCGCGGGCCCGCCTGCCCGCTCGGCGGCGGACCGGTGCCCGTGCCCGAACGCCGCGGAGTTCATCCAGGCCTGGAACGCCTCCTCGTCCCGCCAGCGGGTCACCACCAGCCAGGTGGTTCGGTCATCGGTCGGCTTGAGCAGCTCGAATCCCTCGAACCCGTCCTGGCTGTCCACCGCGCCGGCCCGCGCCGCGAACCGGCGGGCCAGCTCGTCGCCGCTGTCGGCGGGCACTGTGATCGCGTTGATCCTCACTACGGTCATGGCCACGATCATGCCAGCTCCGCGCCGTGGTTAGAGCCCCGCTCCGCGGGTAACGGGCGCTGATGACCCTTACCGCGACGCACCTCACCGGTCGTTACGTGCTTGAGGAACAGCTCGGCGCAGGCGGGTTCTGCGAAGTATGGCGGGCCACCGACACCGTCCTGGGCCGGCCGGTCGCGGTCAAGCTGCTGCACCCGGGCTACGCCCGGCAGCCCGAAGCGCTGGCCCGCTTCCAGGCCGAGGCCCTGCACGCAGGAGCCCTGTCCCACCACAGCATCGCGCGGGTCCTCGACTACGTGGAACCAGCCGACACGCCCCCCTACCTGGTCATGGAACTGGTCGACGGGCCATCCCTGGCCGATGTACTGGCCGGCGGCGCCCTCGACGTCGCGCGGACCATGGACATCGTCGCTCAGGTCGCGGCCGGCCTGCAGGCCGCGCACGGCGCCGGGCTGATTCACCGTGACATCAAGCCAGCCAACATCTTGTTCGCGCCCGACGGCACCGTCAGGATCACGGACTTCGGCATCGCCCACGCGGTCGGCTCGGTCCCCCTCACCGCCACCGGGATGGTGATGGGAACGTCGGGCTACATAGCGCCGGAGCGCATCTCCGGCGGCCAGACCGGCGCCGGCCAGCGATCTGTACGCCCTGGGCATCGTCGCCTACGAATGCCTAACGGGATCGCGGCCCTTTTCCGGTGCGCCGCTTGACGTGGCGATCGCGCACCGCGACCGGCCCCTGCCGCCGCTGCCCCCCTCGGTGCCGGCCGAGGTGGCCGCGCTCGTGATGATGCTGACCGCCAAGGACCCGGCCTGGCGGCCGGCCAGCGCGGGCGAGGTCGCGGACCAGGCGGCCCGGCTGCGAGACGGGCTCCTCGCCCCAGCAGGTCACGCACCGGCTCCCGCCGGGCCGCCGCTGACGGCCGCGGATAATTTGCTGGCCCCGGCGCGGGCGGCCGCCCCGTCCCGCCCGCGCCGCCGGCGGCCCCTCGCTCTGGCGGTTTTCGCGTTCGCCGCCATCACCTGCCTGGTGGTGATCAGCGTCACCGGGTTCGCGTCCGGCTCGCATCCGTCCGGCTCGCATCCTTCCGTCTCCCGGCCGTCCGGCTCGTATCCGGCTGTGTCGCATCCGGCCGTGTCGCCGTCCTCCGGGTCGCAGTCGCCCGCCTCCCGGCCGGCCGGCACTCCGGCACGCTCGGCGGCGCCGAGATCCCCGTCGGCAGCGGATCCGGTCAGCAAACGGTCCGGGGCCGGCCCGCCGCCGCCGGTGCCAGCTCCGGCCCGGCCCAGAGCACGGCCGTCAGCACCGCTGCGGCTCAGCCAGGCCAGCACCCCCAGCACCCCCAGCAGGGCAATAACGGCAAGGGCAAGGGCAAGGGAAACGGCTAGGGTGCCGGCGAATAAGCCCCTAGCGTAGCCAGCACCGCAGGCTGCCTACCTGGTGTTAGCGTGACCGCGAAACGGCCGCTCGCAGCGAATAGGAGGCGCGGGACATGAAGGTGGGCATCATCGGCGCGGGCCGGATCGGGGGCGGTATCGCCCGGCAGCTGGCCGGGGCCGGCCACGAGGTCCTGCTGTCGTTCAGCCGCGACCCGCAGTCGCTGGAGCGGCTGGCGGCCGAGATCGGCCCGAGCGCGGCCACCGGGAGCCCGGCCGAGGCGGCCGGCTTCGGCGAGGTGGTGGTGGTCTCCGTGCCGTGGAACACCCTGCCGCAGGCGATCGAGCAGGCGGGTTCCCTGGCCGGCAAGATCGTGATTGACACCACCAACCAGTTCGGCGGGCCGCCGCTGCCCGCGGCGGGGGAGACCGCGGCGCACTTCAACGCGGGCCGCCTGACCGGTGCCCGGTACACCAAGTCGTTCAACACCCTCACCTCCGCCTTCCAGGCGCAGACGGCCGGCCGGCTCGGTGGGCAGAAGGTCGTGCAGTGGCTGTGCGGCGACGACGCCGGGGCCAAGCAGGTCGTCGCGGGGCTGATCACCGACGCCGGATTCGTGCCGGTTGACCTGGGCGGCACGGCAGACTGCGCGGTGATGGAGGCACCACGCCGGCCCGGCGCGGTCTACGGCGAGGAGTACCGCGCCGCCGACGCGCAGGCGGTGGTGGACGCGGTCCAGGCCGGGCGCCCCATCCCGCCGGCCCCCCAGTACTAGGGCCGGACAAGCCGCCTGCCAGGGCACCACCGACGTCGCCTCAATCCGCAGCTGGCTCCGGCGCCGTCACATGATCAGGGACCCGGTTAGGTGGAAGCTCGGTCGATGCCCTTGCGGACCCGCACCGAACGGTCGATCAGCTCGCGCAGCGCATCATGGTCGACGTCACCGAGGCGCTTGATGTACAGGCAGCCCTTTCCGGCCTTGTATGGACCCAGCCGCGCCAGCACCGAGTGATGCCGGTTCTCGAACTCACCGACCAGGTAGATGGCCAGGTGCTGACGGCGAGGTGAGAAGCTGGCCAGCGCCGAGTCGCCCACGTGACCGCTGGGGTACCGGTAGTGGTACGTGCCGAAACCGATGATGCTGGAGCCCCACATCGTTGGCGGCTCACTGGTGATCTCCTGCATCATGACGCACAGCCGGCGTGCCTCCTCACGTCGCCGCTCATCAGGCACGCGGGCCAGAAACTCCTCCACCGATGCAGCGGTCCGGCGCATCGCCGGACCCTTCGCAGCCGCCATGCCGTCATACTCACACAGCCGCCGGGATCGGCCTGGCAGTACCCCTGGCCCGCTGCACGACACCTCGGGCGCCGGGTCCATCCGGGCCCGGAAGTCACTTCATCCCGGGCCAGGCCCCCCGCGGAGGCGTGCGGCCTGGATCGCCAGGTAGCGCCGCTCAGGCAGGCTGGTCGCGTACCGCGCCGCCAGCAGGTAGTCCTCGGCCGCCGCCTGCGTCTGGCCAGCCAGCTCCTGCAGGTGCGCCCGGGCGGCGAGCAGGCGGTGGTGCCGCGCCATCCGCTTGTCGGCCGCCAGCGCATCCAGCACCCGCAGGCCGGCCTGCGGTCCTTCCGCCATGCCTTCCGCCACCGCGCGGTTGAGCGTGGTGAACGGATTGGGCGCCAGGGCTTCCAGCAGGCGGTACAGCGCGAGGATCTGCGGCCAGTCGGTATCGGCCATGGTCGCGGCCTCGTCGTGGACCGCGGCTATCGCCGCCTGCAGCTGGTAGGGGCCGGGCGCGCCGCGCGGCAGCGCTTCCTCGAGCAGCGCGGTCCCCTCAGCGATCTGCTCCCGGTCCCAGCTGGCCCGGTCCTGCTCGGCCAGCGGGATCAGCGATCCGTCCGGCTGAGTACGGGCGCCGCGCCGCGCGTCGGTCAGCAGCATCAGCGCCAGCAGGCCGGCCACCTCGCTGTCCTCCGGCAGCAGCCGGCGCAGCCAGCGGGTGAGCCGGATCGCCTCCCGCGACAGCGCCGGGACGGTCAGCTCCTCCCCGTCGCTGGTGCTGTAGCCCTCGCTGAAGATCAGGTACAGCACGTGCAGCACGGCCTGCAGCCGCTCGGTCCGCTCTGCCGCGGCCGGGATGCTGAAGTCGGACCCGGCCTGGATGATCGTCTGCTTGGCCCGGCTGATCCGCTGGGCCATGGTCGCCTCCGGCACGCCGAACGCCGCGGCAATCTGCGCCGTCGACAGGCCGCCGACCGCGCGCAGGGTCAGCGCGATCTGGCTGGGCGACGACAGTGCCGGATGGCAGCAGCCGAACAGCAGGGCCAGCGAGTCGTCCCGGTCTGCGGGCCCGGCGTCGGCCGGCGGCCCGAGCAGTTCGGACTGCGGGGTGGCCGCCGCGATCAGGTCCTCGCGGTTCCGCCGGGACTGCTCGCTGCGGGCCTGGTCCATCAGCCGGCGCGAAGCAACCGTGATCAGCCAGCCGCGCGGGTTCTCCGGTATCCCGTCCGCCGGCCAGCGCAGCGCCGCCGCGAGCAGCGCTTCCTGGCTGGCGTCCTCGCACAGGTGGAACTGCCCGTACCGGCGCACCAGCGTGGCGAGGACCTGCGGCGCCAGCTCGCGCAGCAGGTCCTCGACGCCCGGACCGCCGGTCACAGCTCCGGCTTGGCCTCGTGCAGGATCGGCCAGAACTCCACCGGCTCCACGTCCGCCCACGGCATATCCGCCGCGATCTGCAGCGCGCGCTCCTCGCTCTCGCAGTCCAGCAGGTAGAAGCTCGCGATGTACTCCTTGGTCTCCAGATAGGGGCCGTCGGTCACGGCGGGCATCCCGCCCTCCCGGCGCACCAGCCGGGCGGCCGCCGCATCGCCCAGCCCGTAAGCGCCGATCAGCTCGCCGGTCTCCTGGTATTTCCGGTTGAACGCATCCTGCCTGGCGATCGCCTCCGGCCAGTCCTGGGCCGGAATCGAGGCCCACTTCTCCTGGTTGCCGTAGATCATCAGCAAGTACTTCATCTGTGTGCCTTCCGCCGTCGCGCACCCCGTCGGCGCGCTCTCACTCCTTGGTCGGAGCCGTCGGCCCGTCCTCGACATGGCACGATCATTATCCTCAAGAAGGAGCTGGGCTATGAGTGACTATCCGGCCGCGATCACCGCGGTGAACCATGTCGCACCGGTGCCGCGGCGGATCCGGGCGTTCCTCGGCGGGGAGAAGGTGCTGGACACCACCCGGGCGCTGTACGTGTGGGAATGGCCGAACTACCCGCAGTACTACATCCCGCTGGCCGACGTGCGCCAGGACCTGCTCGTCCCCGAAGGGCACACCCAGCAGACCGGCCGTGGCCTGGTGGAACTGCGCGGGCTCCGCGTCGGGGACCTGCACCGGCCGCGGGCCGCCCGGGTCCTGGCCGAATCGCCGGTCGGCGGGCTGAGCGGCACCGTCCGCTTCGACTGGGCGGCGATGGATGCGTGGTTCGAGGAGGACGAGCAGGTGTTCGTCCACCCGCGCAGCCCGTACACCCGGGTGGACGCGCTGCGCTCCAACCGGCCGGTCCGCGTGGAGCTCGACGGCGCGGTCCTGGCCGACGCCTGTTCCTCGGTGATGGTCTTCGAGACCGGCCTGCCCACCCGCTATTACCTGAGCCGGACCGACGTCGACTTCGCCCACCTGGTCCCCAGCGAGACGGTCTCCGCGTGCCCGTACAAGGGCACCACCACCGGCTACTGGTCCGTCCAGGCCGGCGGCGCGGTGCACCAGGACCTGGCCTGGAGTTACGACTTCCCCACCCGCCAGCTGCTGCCCATTGCCGGGCTGATCGCCTTCTACAACGAGAAAGTCGACATCATCCTGGACGGCGAGCCGCAGGCGAGGCCCGAGACCCACTTCTTCGCCAGGGCTCACGACACCTCGGCTTGAAGCGCGGCGCCCCGAGCGGATCAGCGGCGCCGGATAGATCACCGACGCGCTGGCGGCTCGAAGGCGCTGGCATCGCCGGAGCGCGCAGCGGCCAGCAGCCCGGCGGGCGTAGTCATGCGCTCATCTTGGCGGGCGCGATGAATTTGTGCACCGGCCCGGGTTCCACCAGTGAGAGCCGTCTACGAGGAGGAGCCGATATGACCGAGGAACAGCAGATCCGCGACCTGATCGAGCGCTGGGCCAGCGCCGTCCACGCTGGCGACCTGCCCGCCGTGCTCGCCGATCACGCCCCGGACATTGTCATGTTCGACGTCCCGCCGCCCGAGCAGGGCGTCCGCGGCATCGACGCCTACCGTGCGACCTGGCCGGGGTTCTTCGAATGGCAGGCGTCCGGCGCGGTGTTCGAGATCGAGTCGCTGGAAGTCACGGCCGGCCCGGACGTCGCGTTCGCGTTCGCGTTGCTGCGGTGCGGCACGCCCGGGCAGTTCGAGCGCCAGCCGGAGCAGCGGCTGCGGCTCACTATCGGCCTGCGCAAGGCCGGCGGCCACTGGACGGTCACCCACGAGCATCACTCGTTTGCGGACGCGACCGAGTCGGCGCCGGACATCGTGTCGTAGGGGCACGCGGGACCAGCGCATGACGACGTCCACGAGATGCGCCGGCTTAGCCTCGGTGAAGGGGCGCAGCGCCTGCCGGGCCGGTCCTGGGCGAGCAGGATCCGGGCCAGCACCAGGTGCCCGGACTCCCTTGCGTAGTCTGGCTCGTCGTCCGGCCGAGGCCGTTCTCCTGCGGCGAACCGGCCGCGCCGCGCAGGTTGCCCTGTGCCAGCAGCAGCCGTGCCCGCTGCGCGCGACCGCGTTGAGCAACCGTCGGACCTGTCGAGGCCGTCCGGCTTCGGTGATCGCCTCCAGCGCCCCGGCCGGATCACCTGTGGCCTGCCGTATCATCGCCAGCGTGGCGAGGCCGTTGGCCAGCGGTGGGGTGTAGACAACTGGCGGCACAGCGCGATGCCCTCGGTCGCGTGCCGCAGGCGAGGTCGAGATCGTCCCGCTGGTAGGCGATCTCGGCCAGGCCCACCTGACTCGGACCGGCGGCGGGCAGCGGCCGGCCGGACGTCACCAGGCTGTCCAGGGCCCGCTCACAGGTCAGCGCGGCCGCGTCCAGACTGCCCTGAGCACGCCTTAGCAGCGCCAGCTAGTAGTACCCCCACGCGGTGTTGTGTGAGCTGGCCGATCTCGCGCCACCCGGTGACGCTGGACGCGAAGGCGCGTTCGGCCTCGGTGAGCCGGCCGTGCAGCCATTCGGCCACGGCCAGTAATCCGTGCGCAGTCGCGCTCAGCATCCCGTTCTTCTGGCTTGCTCTCGGCCAGAGCCTGCGCGGCGAGCACGGCCGTAGCCTCGGCGTCGCCGTGTAGCTGGGCGAGATAGCTGCGGATGTAGCGTGGTCAGAGCCAGTACATTGATCAGGTGGCTGGCCGCGACGCCGCCGTCGGCTCGAACGGCTCATCTCCCCCGTCTGTGGGCGCGCTCTCTACCGCGTCCAGGAGGGGCTCTACGCCCTCGATGTGGCCGCTGGTCCGCGGCCATGAGAGCCTGCGCCAGCAACAGCCGGGGCCTTTACCTGACCACCTCAGCGGGAAGCACCGACAGCCACCTGTTCATCGTCGCGGCTTCGCCGCTGATGTTGTATACCATGTCGAAGTGCTGCTCGATGATCCGGCCGCCCAGAGCTTCTCCCCGGCGGCGACCTAGTGTCTGATCGCGTCGTCGGCGAGCTCGCACCCGGCGTACCACGCTGCCGCGTTGCGTGCAGCTCCGGCACGCTGCGAGGCTGCTCTTCCTGCAGCCTCGCGTGGAGCAGGTCCGCGAACAGGTGGTGATAGCGCCACCAGCCGCGCACCTCATCCAAAGTGATCAGGAACAGGCCCGCCCGTTCCGCCTGCTCGAGCAGCGCCTAGCTGCCCTCTTCGGCCGGTGACTGCGTCGCACAGCGTTCCGCTGAGCCGCTCCAGCACCGAGGTCTCGAGCAGGAACTTGCGCAGCTGCTCGTCCTGCCCCTCGAGCACCTCTTCGTCCAGGTAGTCCAGGATGTACCGGTAGCTGCCGGTGAACGCGCCACTAAATCCGCGGCATCGTCTTGTCCGCGCAGTGACAGCGCGCGAGCTGCAACCCGGCCGCCCAGCCCTCGGTCCGAGCCGCCAGCGCCGCCACGACCCATCCGTCAGGCCGCCGCCGCGTACTGGAGCAGCTCCGCTGCCTCCGCGGGCGTGAACCGCAGCTCGGCCACGCGTATTTCTGTCAGCTGGCCGCGTGCCCGCAGCCGCGGCAGCGGCAGCGGCTAGTCGCTGCGGCTGGCCAGCGCCACGCCTATCCCTGCCAGCCGGTGCTCTGCCAGTAACGCGAGCGATTCTTGCACCTGCGGCGAGCCTATCACGTTGGTAATCTTCGAGGACAAGCATGGCCTCGTCCGCAGCCAGATCGTTGATCAGCGCCGTGACCAGCCCCTGGAACGACTACGGCGCTGCGGCCCGAGCAGCGAGGCGACCCGTTCGCCGGTTCCCGGGGCGTGCCCGGTCCAGCGCGGCCACCGCGTGGCGCCAGAACCGTGCCTCGTCGTTGTCCCCCGCGTCCAGCGACAGCCAGGCAACCGGCTGCCCGCCGCGCCGTGCCCAGTCCGCCAGCAGTACCGTCTTACCGCCAGGCCCAGATGACGCCGGCCGCCCCCGACCGCGGTGCGCGGCGCGGCCGCCAATCTGGTTACCGATCGTGTTTCAGACATGACAGTCTTCTCCCATTCGTAGGGCCGCCTTCCCCGCTGGACGGCCGGGTGAGTTCGGGCCGGCTAGCGCCATGAGCCGCGCGAACGGCGAAGCAAGCATCAGCAAGGCGGTGGCGACGGCTACGCTTCCGCGTATCCAGACGGCGGGATTCACTACGGCGGCGTGGTTGCTGAGCAGCACGATGGCCACCAGGGTGAGGACGCTGATGCCGACGTACCCGCTGACGAGAAGCTCCGTGCCGTGCAGCGCCGTCCGGGTCTTCGGCTGATCGGGAGGTTCTTCGGGTTTCCGGGGCTCGTTGGTCACAGGCGGGGTGTTCATGATGGTGAACCTTTCGTTTTGACCGGGAACTGTGCGCCGTCCGGCTGGTTCTGGCGCCGTCGCTCCCGCCGCCGGCACCCGGTTGCGGCCACCTCTCGTGCCGCCACGGCCGGGGCCGCGTGCCGCGCTGTGATCGCTCTGGATCGAGGTGGGTGCGCTTCCGTTACCTGGCACGCTACGAGCGGGCACCCCGCCGGGCCGTCACCCGAAGGTGCACATACGGGTGGAATCTTCCGGCGGCGGCGGATAGCACGAAGGTGTTGCTCAGCCCTATGCGGGAACCGCAGTACCGGCTACCTGTGCGCCCTGCTGTGGCCGTCGGCGCTCTGCTGCCGAGCGGCGTTACTGAGACATGCTGAATACAGCGATGACCCCGTGGTCAGGACCGGAGCCGGGCGGCAAGACAGGCCCGGGGCGCGGCGGCAGCCGAGCTCACCTCCGTGATGACCCGGCGTACCGGCGAGATCAGCGAGCTAAAGGCCCGGTTCTGACGCGACGGCCTCAGCGCACCGTGGCGACCGGGCGGACCGTCTCCGGATAGGCGCCCGGCACGGAGCCGATGACATTCAGGTATTCCACGAAGAAGTAGACCGCCTTGAAGAAGTCGAGCAGCTTGCCGTCTTCGAGCAGGATCTTGCGGTACATGACCGTGCGCTGCGCGTCATATCCCTCGTGCAGCGCCTTCCAGTCCTGGTAGTCCATGCCGAACACGTAGGTGGCCTCGAGCGGCTCGTCCGGGCCGATGATCCGGCAGTCGGTCACCGTGCCGCCACCCCACTGCACCAACAGGTACGACCCCAGTTCCCGGCAGCCCAGCGCCCAGGAGGCCGGGTACTGGCTCCTGATCCACCCGATGAAGTCCCAGTACTCCTGCAGCTTGCCCGCGCGGGCCTGCTCCGAAGGGCCGGCCTCGAGGGCCTCCCGGACCGAGTCGGCCCACGCCGGGCTGAAGAACTCAGGCACCGATCCTCACCCTCCCGCCAGTACCGGCTGCACCTTTTCCAGCAGCTCTTCCAGTTCGGGGGAGAGCCCGATGCCCACGTCGTTCAGCTTGCGCCGGAGCTGCTGGAAGAACAGCACCCGCACCTCGTCCTCGGTCCAGCCCAGCGGCTCGTAGTAGACCCGCCGGCTGACCACGCCGGACACCGACAGGATGGTCCGCAGCGTGTCGTGGATCTCGTTGATCATCGTCGGGTCCTTGCGCACCGCGTCCTGCAGGTAGCGCATGCCGCCCTGCACGTGCCGCGACTCGTCCCGGCAGGTCGCGGTGAAGCCGGTGTAGTAGGCGGGCAGGAACCCGCGCCAGCGGGCGTAGGACAGCGTCACCTTCATGACCGACAGGGCCAGCACGCCCTCGATCCACAGGAAGTAGGTGGTGCCGTACCGCACCCGCGCCCGCTCGTCGTACGGGTGCAGCCGCAGCTCGTCAGCCTGGTAGGCCAGCAGCCCGAACGGCGCGACGAACGTCTCGGACACCCAGGGGAACGACGCGTCCAGAATGGACATGATGTCGTCGCCCTTCAGCCCGACGACCTCCCGGTAGAACCGGTCGAAGAAGACGGTATGCCGGGCCTCGTCCTCGATCTGCGCGGCGATGTGGAGCTTCTCCTCCTCGCTGGCGCCGATCATGAACACCGGCAGCTCGATCTCCACCTGCCGCTCGCCGTGATGGAAGCCGGAGGCGATGCCGATGAACGACTGCCGTTCCTCCTCGGTCATCTTCTCGTCCCAGTCCACCTTGTCCTGGGTGAAGTCGAGATCGTAGACGTCCCACCGCTGCTTGAGGTACCTGCGGTACAGCGTGGTGAAGTCCGGCAGCGATTTCAGGTCCCTGTGGACGTACTCGATGACGTCGTCGATGTCGACGTGGAGCACCTCACTCAGGGCCGAGTCCTCGATCACGCGCACCTCGTCGCCGCTGAGCGCGCGAGGGCCTTCCCGCAGGACCGCCGTCGGGCTCTTGCGTTCGGTCATACCGGCCCCCTTGCCGTCGTAACGGGTTACCACGAAGTAACACCGTAGTTTATTGGACTCGGTTGACCCGCTCCCCGTCAAGGCCGCTGAGCTCCGCCGCGGGCTGTCGTCTTACCTCCTGACCCGCAATGCGGCAAGCTGGGATGGATGGAGCAGACGATGAACGAAGAATTCACCGCGATCCTGCGGCAGAGCGAGGTAAAAGGCGGCTGGACCTACCTGATATGGCCGCAGTCGGCGGAGTTCTTCGGCACCCGCGGCCTGGTCAAGGTGCGCGGCACCATCGACGGCCACCCGTTCCGCAGCTCGTTCATGGCCTTGGGCGACGGCACCCACAAGCTCCCGGTCCGGGCCGACATCCGCCGGGCCATCGGCAAGCAGGCCGGCGATTCCGTGACCGTCTGCCTGCTCGAGCGCCTTAACGGCCCGGCCCGCAGCGCCGGCCGGGCCGCTCGGGCGTGACGCCCCGGCCTGGGGGCAGGCCCGTTCAGGCGGGCACCGACAGCGACAGGCCGAACTGGGCCGCCGAGTCCGTCCACCATGACCGCATGGCCAGGCCGGCCGCGGCCAGCTCGGCTTCCACCCCCGCCCGGCGGAACTTGGCCGATACCTCGGTGCGCATTTCCTCGCCGGCGGCGAACGCCACGGTGAGCCCGATGGCCGGCAGGTGCACAGCCTGATCGGCCAGCGAGCGCAGCCGCATCTCGATCCACTCGGCCGCGGCGTCCCACACCGCCACGTGCTCGAACTCATCCGGGTCGAAGTCCGCGCCGAGCTCGGCGTTCAGCACCGCCAGGACGTTCTTGTTGAACTCGGCGGTGAGCCCCGAGTCGTCGTCGTACGCGGCGATCAGCGTGGCCGGGTCCTTGACCAGGTCGGTGCCGAGCAGGAAGAAGTCGCCGGGGCGCATCGCGGCCCGGACCCGGCCCAGGAACGCGGCCCGCTGATCCGGCAGCAGGTTCCCGATAGTGCTGCCGAGGAAGGCGACGAGCCGAGGGGAGGGCGCGTCGCCCTCGTCGGGGAACCCCAGGTGCTCCTCGAAGTCTGACACGACGGCCCGCACGTCCAGGCCCGGGTACTCCGCGGTCAGCGCGTCCGCCGCGGCGACCAGGGCCGCCTCGCTGACATCCACCGGCGCATAGCAGCGCAGGGTGCCCTCGGCGCGCAGGGCGTCGAGCAGCAGCCGGGTCTTCTCCGATGACCCCGAGCCGAGTTCCACCAGGGTCCGGGCCCGGGTCAGGGCGGCGACCGACGCCGCGCGCGCCCGCAGGATCTCCCGTTCGGCCCGGGTCGGGTAGTACTCGCGCAGCTCGGTGATCTTCTCGAACAGCGCGCTGCCCTGCGCGTCGTAGAACCACTTGGGCGGCAGCGACTTCGGGTCCGACGCGAGCCCGGCCCGCGCGTCGGCGCGCAGCGCCTCGGCCAGGAACCCCGGGGGCAGCCTGCGGTCAACTGAGCTCAACGGATCGCGATCCTTTCATCCGAGGGAAGGCCGGTGACCTGCACATTCCCGGCCGTGGCGGTGACGAGCGAATCGTCGGGGACTTCGGCCCAGCCGGGCTCGTCGTCGCCCGGCTCGGACGCGATGATCAGCGCGTCCGGGGAACGTCGGCAAAACAGCGTGTCGCCGGCCGCGGTAGCGGCGATCACCTGGCCGTCGGTCAGCAGGAAGTTGAACCGGCCCGTGACGCCCGCCGCCCGCAGTGCCCCGCAGGTATCGGCCAGGGCCTGGCCCGGCGCCAGCCCCTGCCGCAGCCGGTCCGCCACCAGCGCCCACAGCAGCGCCGAGTCGACCCGCGCCTCCAGCCTGAGCAGCGTCGCGGCGGGCAGCGTCCCGGCCAGCCCGGCCGCGGACTCCGGGTACCCGTCGATCCTCCCGTTATGGCTGAACAGCCAGCGGCCCCACGCGAACGGGGCGGCCGCGGCGGCCCCCGGGGCGCTGCCCAGCGTGGCGTCGCGGACCGCGGCCAGGATCGCGCCGGACCTGGTCACCCGGGCCAGGTCGGCGAACGACTCGTCGGCCCAGATGGGCCCGGCCCGCCGGTACCTGGCCGGCTCGGGGTCGCCGTCCGCGTACCAGCCGACCCCGAACCCGTCCGCGTTCACGCTCCCGTGCTGCTGGAAGCGCGGCGCCCACGCCTGCCGGTACAGCCCGTGCGGCGGTCCGATGATCACCGAACGAAGTGTGGCCGGCGCACCGAGGTAAGCCAGGTGCCTGCACATCAGGCGGTTTCCGCCGCGGCGGAACGGGCCGTCCGGAACCCGGCGAAGATCTGCCGCCGGATCGGGTAATCCCAGTTCCGGAACGTGCCCCGGCAGGCCACCGGGCTGACGGCGAACGACCCGCCGCGCAGCACCTTGTACTCGGGGCCGAAGAACACCTCCGAGTACTCCTTGTACGGCCAGGCGGTGAACCCCGGGTAGGGGAGGAAGTCCGAGCTCGTCCACTCCCAGACGTCCCCGATGAGCTGCCGGGCCCCGCACGGCGCCGCCCCGCCCGGGTACGAGCGGCCGGCGCGGGACGCAGGAACCGCTGCCCCAGGTTGGCATGGGCGCCGTCCGGCTCCGCGTTGCCCCACGGGTAGCGGCGGGACAGCCCGGTGGCCGGGTCGAACCGGGCCGCCTTCTCCCACTCGGCCTCCGTCGGCAGCCGCCGCCCCGCCCAGCGGGCGTACGCGTCAGCTTCGTACCAGCACACGTGCAGCACGGGCTCCTCCGGCCGGACCTGTTCGGTGACGCCGAACACCGTCCGGACCCACTGCGCTCCGTCCCGGCTCCAGTACAGCGGGGCGGACAGCCCGGCGCGCTGCCGGTGATCCCAGCCGGCCTCAGTCCACCAGCGGGGGTCGTCGTATCCGCCGTCCGCCATGAACTCGGCGTACGCGCCGCAGGTCACCGGGGTGGTGTCGAGGAAGAACGGGGCCACGTGCACGGTGTGCGCGGGCCGCTCGTTGTCCAGCGCCCAGGGCTCGGCTGAGGTGCCCATGCTGAACGGGCCGCCCGGGACGGCCACCTCGGCCGGCAGCCGCAGCGCGTCGGCCGGCGCCGGGCCGGGCGCCGCGGCGGTCAGCACCGGGGCGCCCTTGCGGATCTGGTGGGTGATCAGCATCGTCTCGTCGTGCTGGACCTCGTGCTGGGCGATCATCCCGAACGCGAACCCGTCGCCGAGCAGCCGCGTGCCGCCCTCAGGGCTCCCGAACCGGGCCCGCTCGAGCAGGTCGAGGACCCGGCCCCGGACCTCCCGCCCGTAGGCCCGGGCCTCGGCCGGCGGCAGCAGCGGCAGCGAAGGCCGCTCGGCGCGCGGATGCTCGAACGCGTCGTAGAGCGGGTCGATCTCCGGGCGCATGGACTCGCGCCCGCCGACCTCGCGCAGCAGCCAGAGCTCTTCCTGGTTGGCGATGTGGGCCAGGTCCCAGACCAGCGGGGACATCAGCGGCGAATGCTGTCTGACCAGGTCCGCCTCGTCCACGCTGTCGGTGAGCAGCGCCGTCCGCTGCCGTGCCCCGATCAGCTCTCTCGCGATCGTCTCACGCAGTGCCTCGGCTCGCTCGGTCATGTGCCTTCCTCCAGTTGGTCGTCCGCCGGACATCGGTCTTGCTGTACATACCGGTCGGTAAACTCCGATACCGCCCGCCGGATCGGGTCCGGCGCGCCGAGGCGGCCCAGTGCGGCGCCGGCCGCCTCGAAGCACCGCCTGCTGGCGCGGCTGAGGCACGGGTCGGCCGGCCCGGACCTGGCCGCGCGCAGCCACGGGTCCTCGCCGCCGCAGCACCGGCCGGTCCCGTCCCACAGCGCCTCGGTGGCGGCCAGCGCGGCGTCGGCGGCGCGCTCGTCACCGGCCAGGGCGCTGGCCACGGCCGCGGGCACCACCCAGCCGTCACCGGGCTGCGCGTCGATCATGCGCAGCTCCAGATGCCCGTGCGGCCGCACCGGGGGGAACAGCGTGGACAGGTGGTAATCCAGGTCCTCGACGGTAGGCGCCCGCAGCGTCCCTGCGCCGCCGCGGCGCACCCACTCGCGGAAGGTCAGCCCGGGCGGCGCCGCCCAGTCGGCGGAGGACGGATCGCGGACGCACATCAGCCGGGCGTCCAGGGCGTAAGCGGTCCACGCGTCGCGCGGGTCCCCGTCGGTCACCGGCGCGCGGGTCCGGCCCGGGTCCATGTTGCCCCACACCTGCTGCCGGGCCGAACGCCATCCGGTGCGCCGCCCGCACCGCAGCGGGGAATTGGCGAACGCGGCGACGAGCACCGGCCCGATCGCGTGCAGCAGCCGCCAGCGCGACCGGTACCCGGACCCGCCGGGGCCGTCATCGCCCGCGTCCAGGCAGACCTGGACCGACGCGGTGCCGCACATCATCTGCCGGCCCCACGAGCCGTCCTGGTCGAAGAATTTCTCCATGGCCGCGTACCGCGGCAGGTCCAGGACGCGCCGGGGCGGGCGCAAGGGATCAAGGCCGTAGCCGCACAGCTCCAGGCCGGCCGCCGCGGCTGCGCCGCGCAAGGAGGCCAGATCCCGCCCGGTCACCTCGATGAGCTCACCGAGCGTGACGGCGGGCGCCGAGCTCAGCTCAAGTTGCCCGCCGGGCTCCACCGTCAGGGTCGCCCCCGACGCAAGAGCGGGGATCTCGTACCGAACGATACGGAGTTCGTGTTCCGGGTAGCCCTGCTTGCTGGCCGGGAAACCGGCCCCGAAGGGGGCCAGGGCGGCGGCTACCTGCTCCGCCCGGACCGGCTGCGCTGGATCCCGCGGATCGCGGACCAGCCATTCCAGTTCAACGCCGACCCGCTGCGGCGGGCCGGTCTTGAAGCAGATCCCGTGGATATGAGCCTCGGCGTCCGCCTCGGTGAAGCGTTCCCCATTTATCACGATCGCCAGATTACCCGACGGGTCTGACATTCTTCCGAGCCGCTTCCCGGCCCGCTCCCAGGTTCGGGTGATACTTTTCACGTGCACCCTGCGTACACGGCGATAACGATCGGTCGCCGGGTGAATGACACGCCGTGAGCGTCAACGTGACCGTCGGCGCCTGCGCGCTCTGGCAGGATGGGACTCGATGAAGCTGCCGTCCGTGATTCCGCCGGTGTTCCGGGGCAAGGCCGGGGAGCCGCCCGGAATTGTCGCCGTCGCGCGCGTGGACCGCAGGACGAAGAACATCAGCAAGCGGCTCAATCCGGGCGAGATCGCCGTCATCGACCATTCGGACCTGGACCGGGTGAGCGCCGAGGAGCTGATCAGGCGGAAGGTCTCAGCGGTCGTCAACGCCTCGATGAGCATCACCGGCCGGTACCCCAACCTCGGCCCGCAGCTGCTGCTCGATGCGGGTATCCCCGTCATCGATGGGGTCGGCCCGGACGTGATGGCCCGGGTCGCCGACGGCACCGTGGTGCGGCTGGACTCCGAGACGCTCTACCTCGGCGATCAGGTCATCGCCAAGGGGACCCCGCTGACCCAGGCGTCGGTCGAGGCGGCCATGACCGAGGCGCGGGCCATGGTGGCCGTGCAGATCGAGTCGTTCGCGGAGAACACGCTGGAGTTTCTCCGGCGTGAGCACGCCCTGCTCACCGAGGGCATCCCGGCGCCCGAGATGGCCACCGACATGGCCGGCCGGCATGCCCTGGTCGTAGTCCGCGGGTACCACTACCGCGAGGATCTCGCTGCGCTCCGGCCCTACATCCGCGAGTACAAGCCGGTCATGGTGGGAGTGGACGGCGGCGCGGACGCCCTGCTCGAGGCCGGGTACCAGCCCGACGTCATCTTCGGCGACATGGACTCGGTCTCAGACGAGGCGCTGTGCTGCGGCGCTGAGCTGGTCGTGCACGCCTACCCGGACGGCCGCGCACCCGGGCTCGCCCGGGTCCGTGAGCTGAGCCTGGACGCCGTCACCCTGCCTGCTCCGGGGACGAGCGAGGACGTCGCGCTGCTGGTGGCCGACTCCAAGGGCGCGAGCCTGATCGCCGTGGTCGGCACTCACCACACGCTGGAGGAGTTCCTCGACAAGGGCCGGCCAGGCATGTCGAGCACCTTCATCACGCACCTGCGGGTCGCCGGCAAGCTCGTCAACGCCCGGGGCGTCCACCAGCTGTACCAGAGCCGGATCTCCAGCTGGTCGCTGCTCGTGCTCGTGCTGGCCGCGGCCGTGACCGTGCTGGTCGCGGTACTGTTCTCCCCGGCCGAGCCGGTCCTGGCCAGGTACTTCGAAGCGACCTGGCACTCCTTCATCGGGCACTTCTAGTAGTCAGTCTCGCTGGTCAGGCGGTTCCTCCGCCAGCAGCTCGGCGCGCAATGCGTCCGGGTCAGGCTGCGGGCGGCCGGTCACCGTCTCGTACGCCTGCGCGATCTTGCCCCACACCGTGTTACCCGCGCCGTCGAGCATGTGCGCGGCGGCCGGGGCCGCGCTGTCCCCGAACATGTCGCTGCCCATCTGCCCGAGGAACTCGCGGTCGAGCTCCATGCCGGGCGGAAGGTGCAGCTGGCCGCTGTCCAGGTAGTCCTCCAGGCGCCGCGCAGGACTCTCCCGCGGATGCCTGCCCAGCCTGCGCACCTCGTCAGGCTGCTCTTCGCTAGCCACTATGGGCACCTCCAGGGTGCGATCTGCACCATCAATCTACGCCGATGTCCCGGTATGGGCACCGATGAGCCGCGTGGTGCGACACTCCCGCTCGGCAAGGTCCGGGACCAGCCCGTCGGCGCTGGTAATCTCCCCGGTTATGAGCAGTCGCCCTGCCGTGCAGCAATCGAAGGGTTGACAGTGATCGACTTTCGTTACCACCTGGTGTCCATCGTGGCCGTGTTCCTGGCCTTGGCTATTGGCATCGTGCTCGGCTCCACCGAGCTGCAGGGACCCACGTACAACCTGCTCAACCAGACCACCGCCAAGCTGCAGCAGGAGTACGACCAAGCCAGCAGCCAGCGTGACGCGGCCCAGCAGCAGGCCAACCTCGGCGAGAACTACGCCCAGGCGGTCCAGCCCGTGGTGCTGCACGACCTGCTGGCCGGCCAGCGGCTGCTGATCGTCACCGAGCCGGGTGCCCCGGCTTCGGTGGTCACCGCGATCACCAACGCGGCGACGCAGGACGCGGGGGCCACGGTGACCGGGCAGATTGCGCTGGCCTCCAAGTTCTTCGACAACAGCGACACCACGCAGGCCGGCCTGAACCAGACCAACCTGGCCATGGCGCAGGCGGACAACATCGTGCTGAACACCGGCACGACCTTCCAGCAGCAGGCCGCGCAGGTGATAGCCAGCGAGATCCTCACCCGGGCTTCCGGGTCGGCGGCCAGCGTCCAGCCCAGTGCCAGCGCGTCGGCCAGCCAGGACACCAACGCGCAGACCATGCTGTCGGCGTACGCGAACGAGGGATTCCTGACCCTCAGCGGGCAGCCATCGACGCGGGCCACGCTGGCCGTGCTTGTGACCGCGCAGAGCGCTCCGCCGGGCGGCAGCACAGATCCGCTCGACCAGGTGCTCGTGCCCGTGGCCGAGGAACTGGCCGCGAACAGCTCGGCCGCCGTGGTGGCGGGCGTCTCGGCGAATTCGGGCTCGGGCAGCCCGATCTCGGTCGTGCGCGCGAGCAGCGCGGCCAGCAAGGTGTCCACGGTCGACAACGCCGACTTCGTGATCGGCCAGAGCGTGGTGATCCAGGCGCTGGCCGCGGAGCTGGACGGCGGCAGCCCGGGCAGCTACGGCATCGCCAGCGGCGCCAGCGCCGTCGCGCCGACTCCCGTGCCGACGGCGGCCCGAGCACGTCCCCGACCGCGACGTCCTCTCCGGCCGCCAACAAGAAGACCACGAAGTGAGCCGCTCCGCCACCGGCCGCAGCCTCATCGCGGCCGCCGCGGCGGGCGCAGCCGCCGCGGGAGCAGCCCGGCTCGCTTACGCCGCCAGCCGCCGGCGGCCGCCGGGCGGAACCGGGACGTGGTCGCGTACCAACCACCGGGGCGAGGCGGTGACCTTGCTCGAGGGTCCCGCGGTGACGGCCGGCGCGATCGTGGGCGTGCTGGCGCAGGCGAGTGTCCAGCCGGGCCGCTGGCGGCCCGCTCTGGCCATGGCGGCCGGCGCGGCCGGCGCGGCGGCGTTCGGCGCCTACGACGACCTCGCCGGGTCGGGAGACCGCCGCGGGTTCCGGGGCCACCTCGGTGCCCTGCGGCACGGCGAGATCACCACCGGCGCGGTCAAGCTCGGCGGCATCGGAGTCACCGGGCTGGCCAGCGCCGCGGTGGCCGGGGGGCCGCTCGCGGATGTGGTGATCAACGCCGGCCTGGTGGCCGGCGGGGCCAACCTGCTCAACCTGTTCGACCTGCGGCCGGGCCGGGCCATCAAGGTCGCCCTCGCCTCCGGCGCGCTGATCGCCGCGGGCGGGGCCGCCCTGGCACCGCTGCCGCCGCTGGCGGCAGCCCTGAGTCTGGTACCGGAGGACCTGGGCGAGCGGGCCATGCTCGGCGACTGCGGGGCCAACGCCCTGGGCGCCATGCTCGGTGCCGCCGCGGCGGGGCTGCCCCGGACGGCCCGGATCGCGCTGCTGGCCGGGATCACCGGGCTGACCGCGGCCAGCGAGAAGATCAGCTTCACCAAGGTGATCGAGCGCACGCCCGCCCTGCGCTGGCTGGACATGCTGGGCCGGCGCCCGCCGATCCGGCGCGGACAGTGCTCATCCCGGCGCAGCGCCGGGATGAGATGGAGCCCGCTGGAGCTGGCACCACGGCCCGTTCGGAGGATACCGACCCACCCCCGCCGATGCAGTGACTGCCCCGGTAGCCGAGCGGGGGAGAGCTCGGCAGCGGGCCGGGGGAATAGGCCGGGCGGCGCTGCTCATCGCCGCGCTCACCATGCTCGCGCGGGTGATCGGCTTCGGGCGGCAGCTGGTATTCGCGCACACGGTGCAGGCGCAGTGCCTGGGGACCGCCTACACCACCGCCAACATGGTGCCGAACATTGTCTACGACATCGTCCTGGGCGGGGCGCTCACCGCCGTGGCGGTGCCGGTGCTGGCCGGCCCGGCCAGCTACGTGGGCGGCGACCGGGGCCAGGTGCGGCAGACCTCCGCGGCGCTGCTCACCTGGGCCGTGCTGCTGCTCGTCCCGGTCAGCGTGGTGGTCGCCGTCGTCGCGCGGCCGCTGGTCTCGGCGCTGCTCGGCGCGACCCCGGGCTGCCCGAGGGCGGCCATGGTCGCCCTCGGGACGCGGATGCTCATCGTGTTCGCCCCGCAGATCCTGCTCTACGGGCTGGCCGTGGTGCTGTACGGCATCCTGCAGTCCCACCGCAGGTTCGCCGCTCCGGCGCTGGCCCCCGTCCTGTCCAGCCTGGTCGTCATCGGCACGTACTTCTGGTTCGACGTGCTGGCGGACAGCTCCCAGGACCTGCACCGCCCGGTGCCCGCCACCGCCTGGATCGTGCTGGCCGCGGGGACCACGGCCGGTGTCGCGGCGCTGGTGGCGACCCCGCTCGTCCCGGTCACCCGGCTCCGGCTGCGGCTGCGGCCCGCGCTGCGGTTCCCGCCGGGGGTCGGCGCGCGGGTGCGGTCCCTGGCCGCGGCCGGGATCGTGACCCTCGTCGCCCAGGACGCTTCGGTGGCGGTGGTGATCGTGCTGGCCAACTCGCGCGGCGGCGACGGCACGCTGGTCCTGTACAGCTTTGCCTGGGCGGTGTTCTTCGTCCCCTACGCCGTGCTGCCGGTGCCGATCGCGACCAGCGCCTTCCCTGAGCTGTCCGCCCGCGCCGACACCTTCGACGTCACCGTGGCCAGCTCGACCCGCGCGGTGACGGTGGCCTCCTGGCTGGGGGTGGCCGCGATGGCCGGCACCTGCGTGCCGCTGGCCAGGGTCTTCCAGTCCCACGTGGCCCAGGCGGCCGACGCCAGGCAGCTGGCCATCGCGCTGGCCGCGTTCGCGCCGGGGCTCGTCGGGTACGGCATCACCGCCAACCTGTCCCGGGTGCTGTACGCGGACGGGCGGAGCCGCGCGTCGGCCGCGGCGGTCAGCGGCGGCTGGCTCCTGGTGGTCATCGCCGACCTGCTGATCGTGCCGCACGTGCCCCGGTCGCAGGTCGTGGCGTGGCTCGGCGCCGCGACCACCATCGGCCTGACCGGGTCAGGCCTGGCGCTGCTGCTGCTGGTCCGCCGGTACCGCGGGCCCGGCGCGCTGCGCGGCTGGGCCCGGGCCGCAGCCGCCGGGCTGGCCGGCGCGCTGGCCGGGACGGCCGCCGGGCTGGGCGTGGCGATGGGCGTCCCGGTGAGCGGCTTCCTGCCCAACGCGGCCGTCACCCTGCTGGCCGGCACCGCCGTGCTCGCGGCCTTCCTGATCGTCGTGGCCATGGCCGATGGGGGAGACCTGCGCTCCGTCCTGCGCCGCGGGGCCAGCGTGCTGGGCCGTCCGTCCCAGAGCCCGCCGCGGGTCAGCGCGTGAAAGTCGCGTTCGTGCTAGGCACCAGTGCCGGCGGCACCGGCCGGCACGTCAGGATGCTCGCGGCCGGGTGCGCGGCCCGCGGCGTGCGGGCCGAGGTGTTCGGCCCGCCGCAGGCCGATCGTGACTTCGGCTTCGCCGCCGATGCCCGGGGCGGCGTCGGATTCACCGCGGTCAGCATCGGCGAGCGCCCGCGCGTGCCCGGCGACCTGCGGGCGATCACGCGGCTGCGCCGCCTGCTCCGCGCCTGGCGGCCCGACGTCGTGCATGCCCACGGCCTGCGGGCCGGGGCGCTCACCGCGATAGCGGTGGCCGTCATCCGGCCGACCGCTTATGACACTCGGCCCGCGCTGGTCGTCACCGTCCACAACGCACCCCCCGCCGGCGGCGTGACCGGCGCCATCTACCGCGTGCTCGAGCTGATCGTCGCGCGCACCGCCGACTCGGTGCTGTGTGTCTCCGCGGACACCGAGCAGCGGATGCGCGCCGCGGGCGCGCGCCGGGTCGGCCGCGCCGTGGTCCCCGCCGCCCGCCTGCCTTCCGCGGGAGACGTTCCCTCCGCCGCCCGCCTGCCTTCGGCGGGAGACGTTCCCTCCGCCGGCCGCGCCATGTCCGCGGGAGACGTTCCCGCGGACCCGCGCGCGAGGATCCGCGCCGAATTCGGGGCGGCCCAGGGCCAGCCCATCGTGCTCGGCGCCGGCAGGCTGGCCCCGCAGAAGGGGTTCGGCCTGCTGCTCGACGCGGCCGCCCGCTGGGGCGACATCCGGCCCGAGCCGCTGCTGGTCATCGCCGGCGAGGGACCGCTGGCGGCCGGGCTCCGGTCCCGGGCGGCGTCGCTCGGCCTGGCCGTAAGGTTCGCCGGCCACCGCTCGGACATCCCGTCGCTGCTGGCCGCCGCCGACGTTTTCGTCCTGCCCAGCACGTGGGAAGGCCAGTCGCTCATCCTGCAGGAGGCACTGCGGGCCGGGCTCCCCGTCGTAGCCACTCGCGTCGGCGGGAACGCCGAGCTGACCGGCGAGGACGCCGCGGTCCTCGTCCCGCCGGGCGACCCGCAGCGGCTCGCCGACGCGGTGCGCGCGGTGCTCGGCGATCCCGCCCTGGCGGCCCGGCTGCGCCAGGCCGCCGCGGACCGCAGCCGGGCGCTGCCGGGCGAGGACGAGGCCGTTGCCGCGGCGCTCGCCGAGTACCTTCTGGTCACCCCGCAGCGGGGCCGCTGACCTCAGTCAGCCGGCTCCAGGGCGTCTGCGCCATCCCAGTGGACCCAGTCGCGGGCCACGCGTCCGGCGAGCTCCTCGAGCAGCGGGCCGGCCTGCTCTCGGCAGCGGACGGGGTCGGGCTCGATGTCGGCGAGCGCGTAGGCGCGCGCGATGCCGGCCGAACGGAGCTGGCCGGGGCTCAATGAGCACGTCCCGGCGACGGCGACCACCGGCACTCCGGGGGCGTACGCCGCGGCCGCCCTGGCCACCCCGACCGGGGCCTTGCCGTGCAGGGTCTGCGCATCGAGCGCGCCCTCGCCGGTGACCACCAGCCCGGCCCCGGCCAGCCGGGCCGCGAAGGAGTGCAGGCCGAGCATCACCTCGATGCCGGGCCGCATCGTCGCGCCGAGAAAGGCCAGGGCCGCGAAGCCGAGGCCGCCGGCCGCGCCGGCGCCCGGGTCATCGCGGCTCACCCGGCCCAGGGCCCGCTCGGCCACGTCCGCCCAGCGGGCCAGGCCCGCGCTCAAGGCACGTCACGTCCAGCGCCGACGCGCCCTTCTGCGGCGCGTAGACCGCGGCGGCGCCGCGCTCGCCGAGCAGGGGATTGTCCACGTCGGTGGCCGCGACCACGCCGAGGCCGGCCAGGTCCGCCAGCCCGGACAGGTCGATCCGGGCCAGCCGGGCCAGGGCCGCCCCGCCCGGCGGGAGCTCGGCTCCCGACTCGTCCAGCAGCCGGGCGCCCAGGGCGGCGACCATGCCCGCCCCGCCGTCGGTGGACGCGACGCCGCCGAGGCCGAGCACGATCCGCTTGGCGCCCAGGGCGGCCGCCGCGAGGATCAGCTCGCCGACACCGCGGCTCGAGGCCGTCAGCGGCGCCGGGACGCTCCCCGGCAGTCTGTCCAGCCCGGCCGCCTGCGCCGACTCGATGATAGCGGTCCCGTCGCCGACCGCGAACGCCGCCCTGACCAGCTCGCCCGTCGGGCCCTGGACCTCGGCCTCAGCCCGCTGGTACCCGGCCGCCACCGCCGCGTCCACGGTGCCGTCCCCGCCGTCCGCCACCGGCAGGCGGATGACCCGGAGCCCGGGACGAGCCCGCTCCAGCCCCGCGGCCAGGTGCGCGGCGGCCTGCGCCGCCGTCAGCGTGCCCTTGAACTTGTCCGGAGCGACCAATATGTGGCGCATAAGCCCTATCAGACCACGTGGAAGTATTTCCGTGACTGATAGATATCAGGCCGTTTCCTCCCAGCGGTAGCCAGCCGCGAAGACCGGCTTTCGCTGCCGCCAATGTGGACGGGCCATCAGCAACGACAGACGGCACGTGCCGGGGTCCATGGCCATCAAACCCAGCGAAACACGCCCTACCCGATCCAGGTGAGGTCGAAGATCCGGATCAGCTCGACATTGTCATCGACGTGGAAGGTGAGCAGGCCCCAGCCGGAACCGAACACGGCCCGACGGTATGCCGGATCATCGCCGGGCGGCATTACGACTGCGTCCCAGGGCTCCTCTACCAATTCCACGACTCGGTCCAGTAGCGCGTCGAAAGCCTCGCTGGGCAGGCCGTGGAGCTGGACTAGGGCGTAGGCCTCGAAACGGACGCGATAGGTCACCGGCGGTTCAGGCGGGCGGGCCAGTCCGGGACGATCTCCTCGACCGGCACTGAGCCTTCCAGACTGCCGGCCAGCACAGCCTCCCGCACACCAGCGAGACGAGCCTCAAAACCCGGCTCGGAGTAAGCAGCTGCTGTCAGCCGCCACAACCTGAGCAGGTCATGAAGTGCCCGGTAGCCCTCAGGCCTCCGGGCAGCTTCCGCCGCCGCTGCATACTCGTTGAGAAACTGCTCACGGAACCGCTCGTGCAGCACGCGCAGGATCTCTACCGGGTCATCCGGATCATGCTCCTGCACAGGCTGAGCGCTCATGACAACTAGGCTATCGCTCTGCCCCGCCGGTTCAGGGCTGGCGACGCGCCCACATGGCTCACCGCCGGTCCGTCAGGCCGTCTCGTCCCACCGCCGCCTGACGGCGGCCAGGCCGTCGTCGGTCAGCGAGCCGTGCAGGCGCAGCCGCGCGACGCCCCCGTCCGGGAAGATGTTCAGCCGGATGTGGGTGGCCGGCTCGCCCTCGACCCGGAACCGGTGCGGGGTATCCGGCAGCAGCCGGACCCGGGGCAGCAGATCACGCCACGCCTTCTCGTCGGCCAGCGACACGGCCGCCGCCGACCCGGGCGCGTCGAGGATCTGCAGCGAGGCGGATTCAGGCTGGTTGCCCCGGAACCAGGACGTGTCGATCTCGGCGAGGCGGATGACGCTGCGGCCGGCCAGCCGGACCACCAGCCACTCAAAACCCGGCCTGCGCCGCCTGCGGGTTTCCCAGCCCTCGCCCATGACCCGGGACAGCCCGGGGGAGATGAGGTTGCGGGGCGAGGAGTAGAACTGATCGCTGCGGGCCACGATGTCAGCGCCGTTCTCCAGCGCGGCCAGGTCGACCGTGAGGCCCTCCAGCAGGGCCGGATCGGGCACCACCTCGCCGTGGACGTGCAGCCGGGCCACGCCGCCGTCGGGGAAGATGTTCAGCCGGACGTGAGTGAACCTGCGGGCGGAGCTCACCCCGAACGAATGCCGGGCGTCGCCGGTCAGCAGGCCGCGCGGCACGATCTCCCGCCACCGGCCGGAGTCGGCCTCGGCGGTCAGTTCCTCCGGTGCGGAGTACCCGCTGGCCGAGCACGCATCCACCGAGCAGGCCTGCGGGTAGTTGCCGGTGAAGTGCGCCGTATCGACCACGATGGAGCGGACCAGCCCGGCCGCGCCGAGCCGGACGATTACCCAGTCCCGCGCCGTCGGGTCGGGCATCGTCCCGCCTGGCCCGCGTTTCCGCCTGGTTTCCCAGCCGTCATAGACCTGCCCTTTGGCGTCGTAGGTCTCAGGCACAAACACCGGCGGGGTCGGCTTGATCAGGTTCTCCTTGGCGGCGAAGAACTCGTCACTGGCCGCCACCACCGATCCGCGTAGCCGGAGCAGGTCGGGAAGCAGCTGTTCGTCCATGGACAATTTGTTCCCCATCAGCCCCGATTAAGCAACTCGCCACCTGGTTCACCAGCTGGCGCGCCGCGGCCCGGGTCGAGCAGGGCTGAACCGCGCAGCCACGCCTGCCGGACCCGCCCGGTCAGGGTCCGGCCCGCGTACGGCGTCAGCGGGTGCCGCTGCAGCAGGCGGCCCGGCTCCACCACGAAGGCCTCATCCGGGTCGAAGGCCACCAGATCGGCGTCGCCGCCGACGGCCAGGCGCCCCTTGCCGGCCAGGCCGGCCAGCGCGGCCGGGCAGGCCGCCATCCAGCGGGCCACGTCGTCGAGCGTCCGGCCGCGCCGGCGCGCCACGGTCCATACCGCCGGCAGGCCGAGCTGGAGCGACGCGATGCCTCCCCACGCCTCGCCGAAGTCCCCCGTGGCCGCGGCCTTCAGCTCGGGCGGGCACGGCGAATGATCGGACACCACGCAGTCGATCACGCCCGCCTCCAGGCCGCGCCACAGCGCCTCCCGGTTGACCGAATCCCGGATCGGCGGGCAGCACTTGAACTCGGTGGCGCCGTCCGGCACCTGCTCGGCCGCGAAGTACAGGTAGTGCGGGCAGGTCTCGGCGGTCAGCCGGATGCCCGCGGCCTTCGCGCCGGCGATCATGGCCACGCATTCGGCTGCGGACAGGTGCACGATATGAGCGCGCCCGCCGGTCGCGGCCGCGGCCGCGATCACCTTCTCGATGGCCCGCCGTTCCGCGACCGGCGGGCGGGACGCGACAAATGCGCCGAAGCCGCGCCCGGATGCGGGCTTGACCTCGGCCGGATTCTCCGCGTGCACGATCAGCTGCGCGCCGATGGCGGCCAGCGAGCCGAGCACGGCCCTCAGGTCAGCCACCTCCAGCGGCGGGAACTCGGGCACCCCGGAGTCGATCAGGAAGCACTTGAAGCCGACCACCCCGGCCTCATGCAGAGCCACCAGCGCATCGGCGTTACCCGGAATGGCGCCGCCCCAGAACGCCACGTCGACCCAGCACTGGCCGGCCGCGGCCGCGCGCTTTTCCGCGAGCGCCGCAACCGAGGTCGTGGGCGGCAGCGAGTTCAGCGGCATGTCGCAGATGGTGGTGACCCCGCCGGCCGCCGCCGCGCGAGTAGCTGTCGCGAACCCCTCCCACTCGGTCCGGCCGGGTTCGTTGACGTGCACGTGGGTGTCGACCAGGCCGGGCAGCAGGGCCAGGTCGCCCAGGTCGACGTCGCGGGCGCTGTCCAGGGCCGCGTCGTAGCCGGTGATAGCCGCGATGGCCGGCCCGCTGACCGCGACGGCGGCGGGACGCGTACCGTCCGGCAGCACCGCCCGGCGGGACCGGACCACCAGGTCATACCTCACCTGATCCCCCGACATGGCACGCTTCCCTCCAGCCGAAGCTCGTAGAGCTGTCCGCCGGATCCGACGGCTGGTACTCACAGCCGATCCAGCCCTGGTAACCCTGGCCGGCGAGCTGGCGGAACAGCACCTCGTAATCCAGCTGGCCCGTCCCCGGGGCGCCGCGGCCGGGGACGTCGGCGACCTGGACGTGCGCGATGTCGCCAGCGTATCGGGCCAGCGCAGCGGTAAGGTCCTCACCCATCCGGCTCAGGTGGTAGAGATCGGCCAGGAAGGCGATGCTGGCGGCCCCCGTGGCGCGCACCGCGCGGATGAGCGCGAGCGCGCGCTGGCTGGACACGATCGCGGCGCGCGGGGTGTCCAGGGAATTCAGCGCCTCGACCACGACCGTGGCCCCGGCCCGGGCGGCGGCGCCGGCGGCGAGGGAGAGGTTCTCGGTGGCCAGCTCGTCCTGCTGCTGTTCGGGCAGGCCGTCGGCCCGGTTCCCGTACAGCGCGTTGAGGACGCCGCAGCCGGTCCGCGCGGCGATGCCCACGCAGGCATCGATGTTGTCCCGGAACGCGGCCGACCCCCCGGGCAGCGACAGCAGGCCGCGGTCGCCGGCGGCCAGGTCGCCTGCGGCGAAGTTCAGCGCGACCAGCCGGACGCCCGCGTCGTCCAGCGCCCCGACGAAGGCGTCCACCTCACGATCCGGCGGCACCGGCGCCGCGAACGGCCACCAGAACTCCACCGCGTCGAACCCGGCCGCCCGCGCGGCCGCCGGGCGCTCCAGCAGCGGCCGCTCGGTGAACAAAATGGAACAGTTGACATCAAACCGCAGGTCGAACGTGCGCACAGCGGAAAGTCTCTCATCCCCGGCGGCTTTTTCCCGCTCCGCCCGCGTTTTCCGGGCGGCGGCGATGAGCGTGTCGCCTGGTAGAACGGGGCGAAATGCAAGATCATTGGCTCGTTCGTTCATTTGTGTGCAAGGCCTTAGCCCGATAAATGTCATCGCGGTCGGCTAGACCTGACGACGCGGCACACAGACGCTCCACAGAGATGCCGCACAGAGACGCTCCACAGAGACGCTGCACAGAAAGGTCGAGGACGATGCATGTGCTCGATAGGCCTGGTATCGCCCGGCGCATCGTTAAACCGTTCGCCGCCGTGGGCGCGGCGGCCGCGGTTGTGGTCGGCATGGCCGCGTTCGCGCTCCCCGCCGGGGCGCAGACGCAGCGCACGGCCGCCCCCACCTACAGCGTGCGGACGATCCTGTCGGGCCAGAGCTTGCACCACTGGTACACCAAGGCCGGATCCAAGGTGCGGCACTCCGAGGCGCTGAGCTCGCCGGACGACATCACCAAGATGGACGGCTACCTGTTCACCGCGTTCCAGAACGGCGTGGGCCCGCAGGGCCAGGCCAGCGCCGACGGGAACCGCGACAGCACGGTGGTCGAGTTCACCTTGTCCGGCCGGGTCGTGAAGCAGTGGGACATCCGGGGCAAGTGCGACGGCCTGACCGCCAACCCACGGACCGGGCTGCTGGTGGCCACGGTCAACGAGGACGCGGACTCCAGCCTGTACACCATCCGCCCGTCCAGCGGCCTGGTCGTGCACTACTCCTACGCCAAGCCGCTGCCGCACCACGGCGGCACCGATGCCATCTCCTTTGCCAACGGCCTGATGCTGATCAGCGCGTCGGCGCCCGGCACCACCGGCGCGGCGGCACCGAATCCGGCGTACCCGGCCGCGTACGTGGTGACCTTGAGCAAGCCCAGGCACCTGGCCTACTTCAGCCCGCTGTTCTACGGCGAGTCGCACGCGACCGCGGCGAACGGCCCGCACGCCGGGCATCCGGTCAAGCTCGGCCTGACCGACCCGGACTCCAACGAGGTGGTGCCGTCCTTCGAGCCCCGCTTCGCCAGTGACTTCATGCTGACCAGCCAGGGCGACAAGCAGCAGATCTACGTGAGCGCCCCCGGGACGAAGCGCCAGCACCTGTGGGTCCTTGACCTGTCCCAGTCGGTCGACGACACCGCGTGGTCGACGAGCTGGCACGGCGCGTTCTATGCCACCAGCACCGGGGACGACACGGTCGACGTGATCAACGGCTCGTTCTGGCCGGGCACCGCGTTCGTGTCCGTGACGCCGTGCGACGCGGGCAACGCGCCTGCCACCTGCCCGGGGCCCGGGTTCCCCGACAACTACCTCGGCCAGCTGGACATGTTCACCGGCCACATCGCTCCCGTGCCGGTACGCGGCGCGGCCCTCCACCCGCAGGGCATGATCTTCGTCGCCTACTGAGGCCGCCGCGGGTCCCGGGATCTCGGGGATGGCCTTCGGTCACGTCCCGGTGATGTGCTCGGGGCGGACCGGGACACGGGTCAGCGCCCGGCCGGTGGCGGCGCGGATGGCCGCCACCACCGCGGGGGTCGAGGAGATCGTCGGCGGCTCGCCCACCCCGCGCAGGCCGTACGGGGCGTCGGGGTCGGCGAGCTCGAGCACGTCCAGCAGGACCGGCGGCATGTCCAGGATGGTGGGAATCAGGTAGTCGGTGAAGGACGGGTTGCGCACCAGGCCGTCCGTCACCTGGATCTCCTCCATCACCGCCAGGCCGAGGCCCTGGGCGATGCCGCCCTGGATCTGGCCCTCGACGGCCTGCGGGTTCATCGCCTTGCCCACGTCCTGCGCGGTGGCGATCTCCACCACCTTCACCAGGCCGAGCTCGGTGTCCACGTCGACCACCGCCCGGTGGGCGGCGAACGCGTACTGCACGTGGGCCTGGCCCTGGCCGGTCTCCGGGTCCAGCGGATGGGTGGGCCGGTGCCGCCAGGTCACCGTCTGCTCGGCCGGCTCGTCGAGCAGCTCGGCCAGCTCGGCCCGGTCGGGCCGGGCGCCCAGGCCGGGGGCCTGGCCCGCGAAGCGCTCCTGCGCCCGGCGGTCCAGCTGCGCCCGGACCGCCTGGCACGCGGCCCGGACCGCGCCGCCGGTCACGTAGGTCTGCCGGGACGCTGAGGAGGAACCGGCGCTGCCGATCGAGGTGTCGGCGGGCAGGATGACCACGCGCTGCACGCCGAGCTCGGTCCGGGCGATCTGGGCCAGCACGGTGACCAGGCCCTGGCCGACCTCGGCGGCGGCCGTCTGCACCTGCGCAACCGGCTCGCCGCCGGCCAGCTCGAGGCGCACCCTGGCCGTGGAGTAGTCGTCGAAGCCTTCGGAGAAGCCGACGTTCTTGATGCCGACCGCGTAGCCGACGCCGCGCACGACGCCTTCGCCGTGGGTGGTGTTGGACACCCCGCCCGGCACCGTGCGCAGGTCCACGGCCCCGGTCGCCGCCCAGGGCGGGCGGCAGCGGGCGGGACGCGACCAGCTTCAAGATCTCGGCCACCGGGGCCGCCGAGTCCACCACCTGGCCGGTCGGCATCACCGATCCCTCCCGCATCGCGTTGCGGATCCGGAGCTCCACCGGGTCCAGGCCCAGCGCGGCGGCCAGCTTGTCCATCTGGCTCTCGTACGCGAAGCAGGCCTGCACCGCCCCGAATCCGCGCATCGCGCCGCACGGCGGGTTGTTGGTGTAGACCGCGTAGCAGTCCATCGCCACATGCGGCACCTCGTACGGGCCGATGCCGAGGGTCGCCGCGTTGGCCGCGACGGCAGGTGAGCTCGACGCGTACGCGCCGCCGTCCAGGACGATGTCCGCCTTGACGTAGACCAGCCGCCCGTCCGCGGTGCTGCCGTGCTCGTAGCGCAGCGAGGCCGGGTGCCGGTGCACGTGCCCGAAGAAGGACTCCTCGCGGGAGTACACCATCTTGACCGGCTTGCCGGTGCGCAGCGCGAGCAGGCAGGCGTGGATCTGCATGGACAGGTCCTCGCGGGCCCCGAACGCCCCGCCGACGCCGGACAGGGTCACCCGCACCTTGTCGCCGGGCAGGCCGAGGCTGGCCGCGATCTGGTCCCGGTCCACGTGCAGCCACTGGGTGGCCACGAACAGGTCGACGCCGCCGTCCTCGGCGGGCACGGCCAGGCCCGACTCGGGGCCGAGGAACGCCTGGTCCTGCATGCCGACCTGGTACTCGCCGCGGACCACCACGTCGGCGGGGGTATCCGGGTGACCCTTGCGGATCCGGACGTGCCGGACCAGATTGCCGCCCTCGTGCAGGGCCGGGGCGTCCGGGTCCAGGGCCGCGCGCGCGCCGGTCACCGGCGGCAGCACCTCGTAGGCGGCGTCGATCCTGGCCGCCGCCCGCCGGGCCGTCTCCGGATGGTCGGCCGCGACCAGCGCCACCGGCTCTCCCTGGTACCTGACCTGGTCCCAGGCGAGTACCGGCTGGTCCTTGTACTCCAGCCCGTACGTCCTGGCGCCGGGTACGTCCTCGTGGGTGAGGACGGCGGCCACCCCGGGGAGGGTCAGGGCGCCGCTGATGTCCAGCCCGGTGAGCCGGGCCCGCGGATGCGGGCTGCGCAGCGTGGCGCCCCACAGCATGCCGTCCAGCCACAGGTCGGAGGAGTACGCGAACTCGCCGGTCACCTTCTGCCTGCCGTCCGGCCGGGCCGGGCTGTCGCCCACTCCGCCCCGCAGGCCGCGCTCGGCGCGGGTCGTGGTGACCGAGCCGGGGGCGGTCGTCATCGGGCCGTCCCCAGCTCACGCTGCGCGGCCCGGACCTCACGGGCGGCCGCGGTCATGTCGGCGGTGCGCAGCTCGCCGCGCTCGACCACCGGGGCCCCGCCGACCAGGAGCAGTTCCAGCGGGGCGGGCGGGCCGAAGACGAGCGCGGCCACCGGGTCACCCCCGGGCGCGTCGCGCGATGGCCTGGTGGGCGAGGGTGTCGAGCCGCCAGAGCGCGATGTCGGCCAGCATGCCCGGCCGCAGCGCGCCGATCTCGTCCGCCCGGCCCAGGCAGCTTGCGCCGCCGCGGGTGCCGAGCCACAGGGCCTGCCGCGCGGTCAGCGCCGCCGGGCCCTGCTCGTCCCGCAGCCGCGCGGCCAGCAGCGCCTGATGCAGCTCGGCGGCCACCGTGGTGCCCTCGCTGGAGGCCGGGCCGTCGACGCCGAGGCCCACCGCCGCACCGGCCCGCAGCAGCTGGCGGACCGGGGCGATGCCCGCGCCCAGCCGCGCGTTCGAGGTGGGGCAGTGCGCCACCGACGTGCCGGTCACGGCGAGCCGCTTGATGGCCGACTCGTCCAGGTGCACGCAGTGCGCCAGCCAGACGTCCTCGCCGAGCCAGCCGAGATCGTCGGCGAACTCGGCCGGGGTCCGGCCGAGCGTCTGCCGGCAGTAGGCGTCCTCCTCGCGGGTCTCGGCCAGGTGGGTGTGCAGCCGGACGCCCAGCCCGCGGGCCAGCTCGGCCATCTCGCGCATGAGCTGCTGGCTGACGCTGAACGGGGAGCACGGTGCCACCGCCACCCGCACCATGGCGCCGGGGGAGGGGTCGTGGAACCGGCGGACCGCCTCGGCCGTCGCGGCCAGCGCGTCGTCCGGGTCCTCGACGATCTCGTCGGGCGGCAGCCCGCCTGCCGAACGGCCGAGGTCCATCGAGCCCCGGCAGGGATGGAACCGCAACCCGACGGCCGCGGCGCCGGCGATCTCCGCCTCGAGCGCATCCCGGCCGCCGTCCCCGGCCGCGGACGGCGTCCCGGATCTCCCGCCCGGCGGGAAGATGTAGTGGTGATCGGTGCTGGTGCTGCACCCGGACAGGGCCAGCCAGCCCAGTCCGGCCGTGGCCGCCGCGTGGACGTGCGCGGGCTCGATCCGGGCCCAGACCGGATACAGCTCGGTGAGCCAGTCGAACAGGACGGACTGCTGCGCGCGGCCCTGGGTGAGCCACTGGTACAGGTGGTGGTGGGTATTGACCAGGCCCGGGGTGGCCAGGCAGCCGGTGCCGTCGATCCGGCGCGCCCCGGCCCGCGCGGCCGCCGGAGCCGGGCCCGCCCCGACCGCGGTGATCCGCCCGCCGCTCACCACGATGTGGCCGCTGGGGTGCTCGGCGCCGCTGTCGTCGTACCGGGTGCCGTCCATGGCCGCGATCGCGCAGTTCTCGATCACGACCGGCCCGGGCCCGCCGTCCCCGGCCGCCGCCGCGGCGCTCACGCGGCGTCCCCGGCCATCCGGGCGGCGGCCAGCCGCACGGCGTCCAGGATCTTCTCATACCCCGTGCACCGGCACAGGTTGCCGGCCAGCGCCTCGCGGATGTCCGGATCGGCCGGCTGCGCCGGCGCTGCGCCGGAGCAGGTCGTAGGCCGCCACGATCAGCCCCGGCGTGCAGAAGCCGCACTGCACCGCGCCGGCGTCGATGAACGCCTGCTGGACCGGATGCAGCTCCAGGTCCGGGGCGTGCGTCCCGGCCAGGCCCTCGACCGTGACCACCTCGCGGCCCGCCGCCTGGCCGGCCGCGACCAGGCACGCGCACACCGGCACGTCGTCGAGCAGCACCGTGCACGACCCGCACTCGCCCTGCTCGCAGGCGTTCTTCGAGCCCGGCAGCGCGAGCCGCTCGCGGAGCACGAACAGCAGGCTCTCGCCCTCCCACACATCGTCGGCGGTGGCCAGCTCGCCGTTGACCGTCAATCTCACCCGCATCCCGGTGACCCGCCTTCCCCTCGGTAGGACTGCCAGGCCCAGGTCAGGGTCCGCCGGGCCAGCACGCCCAGCGCGTGCCGGCGGTAGGCCGCCGATCCGCGCACGTCGTCGATGGGCCGCGCCGCGGCCGCGACCAGCTCGCCGAACCGCCGGGCGATCGGGTCCGGCAGCGGCGCCGCCGATTCCCACAGTCCCGCCCCGGCCAGCGCGCAGGCCAGGAACTCCTCCGCCGGGCCGGCCCGCAGCGGCGTCGGACCGGCCGAGCCGATGCCGGTGCCGACGCCCGGCGCGGCACGGGCGGCCGGGGGGCGCAGTTCCAGCGCGAACGCGCACACGGCGATGACCATCGCGTTCCTGGTGCCGATCTTGGCGAACTGCTGGGGGCCGGGCGCGACCGGGATCAGCACCGCGGTGATCAGCTCGTCCGGGGCCAGGACGTTTCGCTTGGGGCCGGTGAAGAATTCGGCCGCCGGGATCAGCCGCGAGCCGCGGACCGACGCCGCCTCGACGGATGCCCCGGTGGCCAGCAGCACCGGGTGGCAGTCCCCGGCCGGCGAGGCGGCCCCCAGGTTGCCGCCGACCGTGCCGCGGTTGCGGATCTGCGGCGACCCGACGGTGCGCGCCGCCATGGCCAGCCCGGGCAGCAGGGCGCCCAGCTCGGCGATGATCCGGGTGTAGGTCACCCCGGCCCCGAGCCGCACCTGGCCGTCGCGGCGCTGCCAGGTGGTGAGCTCGCTGACCTGGTTCAGGTCGAGCAGCGCCGGCGGCCGCCGCACGTCGAAGTTGATCTCGACCATGACGTCGGTCCCGCCCGCGATCGGCACCGCGGCGGGATGCTCGGCCTTGGCCGCGATCGCCTCGGCGAGCGACGCGGGCTGCAGGAATTCCATCCGCTACCACGCCTTCCCCGGCGGCGGCGCGTCATCCCGGGTAACCGTCCCCTCGATGAGCCCGTACGGCCGGTCGGCGGCGTAGAACACCTCCCCGCCGTTCGCGATCCCGAACGGCGACATGTCTACTTCGTAGTGGTGCTTGTTCGGCAGCGACAGGCGGATCTCGGCGATCTCCGGCCGGCCCTCGAGCACCCGGCGTCCCATGGCGTACAGCGTCTGCTGCAGCGAATAGCTGTGCGTGTCGGCGAACGCCGCCAGCAGCAGGTCCCGGGCCCCGGCATACGACCCGGCCCAGTCAGGCCCGGGCTCAGGACCAGAGCCAGACCCGGGGCCAGGCCCGGCGGCGCCGGCGTGCCGCCACCGCGCGTCCACCGCGGTGGCCAGGATCCGGTCCGTGGTCTCGGCCAGGGTGGTGTACCGGTCCCGGGCGAAGCCCCAGAACTCAGAGCCGGCCGAGTTCAGCACGACCAGGTCGTGCAGCCCGGAGACCGACCCACGAATCGCGGCCGTCGTGGCTGACCGTCGCGGTCCTGACCTCCCGCCCCGACCGGCGGAACGAATGGCCGCCGAGCCGCTCCCACGGATACTGCTCCACGGTCACCCGCGCGAACGAGATCGCTTCCTGCGACGCCACGAAGTGCCTGGCCAGCAGCAGCGCAAAATCCTCGATCTGGCCGACGCCGTGTTCCCGGGCGAACGCGAATACCGTGTTCTTCTGCGCGTCGGTGGTCAGCACCGCCGAGTTGTCGCCGGTCAGGTGGGCGGCGGCCAGGTCGCCGGACAGCGCGACGCTGACGTTCAGGTCGGTGATCTCGTGCGTGCCCCCATCCCGGCTGACGTGCAGCAGGCGGACTTCCGCCTTGCCGTACTGGTTGGCGCCCAGCACGATGGCCATGGCTCAGCTCCCCCGGTAGGTGGAATAGGCAAAGGGGCTCAGCAGCAGCGGCACGTGGTAGTGCTCGCCGCGGCTGGTCATCTCGAAGGTGACCGTGACCTCCGGGTAGAACGACGCCGTGCCGAGCGCCTCGAAGTAGGCCCCGCTGCCGAACGTGATCCGGTACACGCCGGGCTCGAACCCCGGCCCGGAGCTCAGGCCGGAGTCGTGGCCGGAGCCGTGGCCGTCAGCGCCCCCGGCCAGCCCCAGCCGCCCGTCCGCGCCGGTGCGGCCCTGGCCCGCCGCCCGCCACCCGTCCGGGCCCAGGCGCTCCAGCCGTACCGGGACGCCCGCCGCGGGCCGCCCGGCGGTCGCGTCCAGGACATGGGTAGAAAGCGTCACGGACCCTTCCGGGGCGGCTCCGCCCGGCGCCGGCCCGGCCGTCACAGGCCCAGCAGCTTCGTCAGCCGCAGCTGGGTTATCTTCCGCAGTTCCGCGCGCACCACGGCCCGTTCGGTGTCCGGGTCGTGGCCGAGCCTGGCCCGCAGCTGGTCCAGCATGTCCTGGCCGGACAGGCCGCTGGCGCAGATCAGGAACACGTGGCCGAACCGCTGCTCGTAGGCGGCGTTCCCGTCGGCCAGAGCCTGCCGCACGCCCTCGCTGGCCGACGCGGCGCCCGACTGCTCGGCCGCCGACCATCCGCCGCCGGGTACCCGGTCCCCGATCCGGGGGTGCGCGCTCATGCTCTCGACGATATCGTCCCAGCTCAGTACCTTGAATACGGCGTCCACCGCGTCCCGCACGGCGGCCGGGCCGGGATACGGGCGCCCGTCGGCGATCGCGCGGGCGAACGAAGCCGACGCGCAGCACGCCAGCAGGTCCCGCTGGGCGTCCTGCGGTGAGGCCGCGTTGAACGCCGCCAGCGTGGCGGCCTGCGGCCCCTGGCTTACCATTCCAACATCCAACCAGCCGGTCCCACGCAGGTAATAGGCGCCTATCGAATCAATCGCCGGTAACCTGGCCGCAGCCGTTTTGTAGCTTTCACTAAACAATCCGGGGCTACCCTGCGGGAAAGAGGTTCGGCGCCGGGAGGTGAGCCCGTTGCCTGTGCGGGTGCGGGATCTGCTCGACGTGCCCGGCCTGGGGCTCAGGCTGCTGACGGATGTCTCCGGCGCGGACCGCGCGATCCGGCACGTGTGCACGACCGACCTGCCTGATCCCAGCCGCTACCTGACGCCGGGCGACCTGGTTCTGACCGGCATGATCTGGTGCCGGGAGCCGGGGGACGCCGACCGGTTCGCCCTGGCCCTGGCCCGGGCGGGCGCCGGGGTGCTCGGCGCCGGCGAGGCGCTCGGCGCGGTGAAGCCCGAAGTGATCCGGGCGTGCGGCCAGCACGGCATCGCCGTGCTCGCGGTGCCGGCCGAGACGTCCTTCGCCGCCGTCACCGAGGAGGTGGGCCGCCGCCTGAACGGCGACCGGGTCGCGGCCATGACCAAGGTGCTCGGGCGGCGCAGGCTGCTGCTGTCCGCGGTGGCCGAGGGGGCCGGCCTGGACGCCATGTTCCGGCTGATGGGCCGCGAGACCGGCGCCGATTGCTGGCTGCTCACCGCCACGGGCCGGGTCATCGGCGGGACCGGGCCGTCCCTGCCCGGGCCGCTCGGGGCCCGCCTGGCCGGGGAGTACCTCAAGGCCGACCGGCTGCCCGCCGCGGTGCGGGTGGGCGGGCCGCAGGTCCCGGGGCCCGGCGGCGGGAGGTACTCGCTGTTCGGCGTGGGCGGTGAGCCCAGGATCACCAGCTGGTTCGTGGCCTGCGCCGGGCATGAGCCGGACTGGGGTGCAGCGGCTCATGAACTGCGCGAATCCGTCGCCGAGCTGGCCGCGGACGCGGCGCTGGAACGGGCCCGGCTGGAGGCCGGGCGGGCCGGTGACCGCAAGCTGGCGGAGGCGATCGTCACCATGCTCGCGGCCCAGGCCGGCGAGGGCCCCGCCCGGGCCGAGATCGCCTCGCTGATGCGCACCGCCGGGCTGCCGCCCGAGGGACCCTACCTGGTGGCGGCGATGACCGCGGAGGCCGACCAGATGGCCGGCCCGAACACCGGCCGGATGGCCGGCCGAACACTGGCCGCTGGCGCTGCGACCTGGCCGAGGAACTGGCCGTGCCCTACGCCGAAGGCGCCGTCGCCGCCCCGCTCGGCGGCCAGGTCGTGATGCTCGTCCCGCTGCCGCCCGGTCCCGGGCCGGGACCCGGGGACCAGACGGCGCCCCAGGACGGCGCGCGCGCCGGCCCCGGCGCGGCCGCGCACGCGTTCGCCGCGCAGCTGCGCGGCGCCCAGCCGGTCATGGAGTGCGACCGGTCCCGGATCAGGCTCACCGTCGGCATCAGCGCGCCCGCGCCGGGCGTGGCCGCCCTGCCCGGCGCGCTGCACGAGGCGCAGAGCGCGCGCCGCCTGGCCGAGATGCGCGCCGCTGTCGGCCGTCTCGGTCGTCGCCGGCGACGAGGTGGCCTCGCATGAGCTCCTGCTGGCCGGCGTGCCGGGCAGCGTGCTGCGTTCCTTCGCCGAACGCCTGCTCGGCCCGCTGGTCGCCTACGACGAGCGGCATAGGGCCGAACTGCTTCCCACTCTGCGCGAGTTCCTGGCCTGCTCGGGCTCGTGGAACGCCTGCGCGACCGCCATGTACGTCCACGTCAACACGGTGCGCTACCGGATCAGGCGGATCGAGGAGCTGACCGGCCGCGACCTGTCGTCGCTCGGTGACCAGGTGGATTTCTTCCTCGCGCTGCGGATTCACTACCTTTGACCGGGTGGTGGTGATCCGGGCGGCTTCGGCCGCGGACGCGGCGCAGATCGCGGCGGTGATGCGGGAGAGCTGGCTCGCGGCGTACGACGGCCTCATCGAGCCTGCGCTCATCGACCGGGCCACGTCGCCAGACGGCGGCGCGCGGATCCGCCAGTCGTTCCGGATCCGTCCCTGGCAGCACATGATCGCCGCGCTCGCCGACCAGCCGCCGAACCCGCCGGCAGCATCCGGGGCGCCCGGGAGCGGCATCGTGGGCTACGCGACGTTCGGGCCGGAGCTGGACGTGCTGGGCAAGCCCTGGCCGCACCCGCCCACCGCGGCGGGCTCCGCGGGCGAGGTGGCCGAGCTCTACGCGCTGTACGTCCACCCGGGCCGGTGGTCAACCGGCACCGGGCTGGCGCTGATGAACCAGGTCCTGGCGGCCGTCCAGGCCGCCGGGTACGCGGGCATCACGCTCTGGGTGCTCGAGGCCAACGCCCGCGCGCGGCGCTTCTACCAGCGGGCCGGGTTCGCGGGAGATGGCGCCCGGCACGTGCTTGATAACCTCGGCGGCGTCACCGAGATCCGCTACCGGCGCGCCCTGCGTGCTTAACGGCCACGTCTGCCGGCTCGCCGGCCCGTGCGGTCCTCGCGGGCTACGAGCGCGAGCGTAGGGTGGCCACGCCGTCGCCGGTAAGGTCGTCAAGCGGCCGCTTGCGCCCGGTCATGGCCATGACCAGGGACAGGATCGGGCCCGACACCTCGGGCCCGGTGCCGTGCGACCACTCGGCGTCAGTGGCCCGCAGCGTCAGGCCCGCGATCCGCCGCTTGCTCCCGATCAGCAGGTTCGAGCCCTTGAAGAAGTCCGCGATCCGCACCACGGCGTCGGCCGGGTAGTGGTGCTCGATCCCGAGCGGCCTGCGGATGTCCTCGGCGTGCACGATCGTCTCGCCGAGCCACGTGTCAGCCGGACCGGGCGGATGCTTGACCGAGGTCACACTCGCCTCGAAGTTGCTCAACGTCTGAGCGGCCGACGACCCGCGATTCGCGGCGACCCCGCTTTCCTGCAGCTTGTTGAAGCTGAACCCGGATGCGGCCAGCTTGGCGATGAAAGCCGGCGGCGTCAGGCTCGCGGTCGACGTCATATGGGCGAGCACGTCACGCACGGTCCACTGGCCGCACAGCGACGGCGTCGCCCACTCCTCGCCGGTCCGGCCGCGCAGATCGGCTGCGAGGGCTTTGCGCTCGTCGTGGATCACCGGCCAGACATCCATGAGTCCCTCCCCTCGGGCGGCGGCCAGGCTGCCGTCCGTCCGTCTTCTTCGGCATCCGGCAAATTAGGCAGTGGCCGAATAAGCGATCGTATAGTGGGAAGCAACGGGAGGCAAGGAACACCGTGCGGGACATCCAGAAGGTACTGGCGGCGCTGGCCTCGCCTGTCCGGCGCGAGATCCTGAGCCTGATCTGGGACCGCGAGCTGTCCGCAGGGGAGATCGCGGCGGCCTTCCCGGTGACCAAGCCGACGATCTCCCAGCACCTCGCCGTGCTGCGCGAGGCGGGCCTGGCCGCGGCCACCGCGGTAGGTACGTCCCGCCGCTACCGGGCCCGGCCCGAGGCGCTGCGGGGCCTGCGCGGCGCGCTGGCCAGCCCCGCCAAATGGGTGAGCGCCGACGATGCCCCGGACGACCCCGGCCGGGCCTCGGACGTCCGCACCAAGCAGGTGGTGATGGTCAGCACGGTCGTCGGCACCAGCCCGGCGGCGACCTTCACCGCGTTCACCGATCCGGCCGTCTACTCGCGCTGGCTCGGCGTGCCGGTGTCGATCGAGGACGGCCGGTTCGCCTGCACCATGGAGTGGGGCACCAGCGTCCGCGGCCGGTACGAGGTGGTCTGCCCGCCCGAGCTGATCGCGATGAGCTGGGACTTCGACGACGACAACGTGCCCGTCCCGGGCGGCGAGATGACCGGCTACCTCCGGATAAACCCGAACCCGGCGGGCACGCGCGTCGAGGTGCACCAGATCGTGGACAGCCCTGCCCAGGCCGAGTTCATGGAAGGAGCATGGGCGCTTGTCCTCGGCCGCCTGCGCGCCGGGGTGACCCGCGCCGCCGAACCCGGCGAGCCGATGCCGCCGCGCCCGGGCCGCCCCAAAACGGCGCGATTAGGCCGCGGTGCTCACCAGCCGCGTTCGCGCCACTCGCCCAGGTGCGGGCGCTCGGCCCCGAGCGTGGTGTCGTTGCCGTGGCCGGGATACACCCAGGTCGCGTCCGGGAGCCGGTCGAACAGGCGCTCGGTCACGTCGTTGATCAGCGAGGTGAAGTCCGCGGGTGAGCCGGTCGCGCCCACGCCGCCGGGGAACAGCGAGTCCCCGGTGAACAGGTGCGGCGAGCCGGCCAGGCTGCCGCCTGCGTCGTACAGCACCGCGAGGCTGCCCGGCGTATGCCCGCGCAGGTTGATGAGGGATACGGCGCAGTCGCCGAAAGCGAGCACCTCGCCGTGCTCAGCCCGGCGGCCGACCTGGACCGGAAGCTCGTCCGCGTCGGCCGGGTGCGCCACCACCACCGCACCGGTGCGCGCCTGCACCTCCGCCAGCGCCTGCCAGTGATCCCCGTGCCGGTGCGTGGTCACGATGGCGGCGACTGGCGTGTCGCCGATCAGCTCGATCAGCCGTCCCGCCTCGTTGGCCGCATCGATCAGCAGGCCGTCGCCCGTGCTGGTGCAGCGCAGCAGGTAGGCGTTGTTGTCCATCGGGCCCACCGCTATCTTGGTCACGGTCAGGCCGTCGATTTCGCGGGTGTCGGCCGGGCCGCCCACATGAACCTCTCCCGAGTACGTCACAGTGAAGAACTTATACCGAACGGACCCGGCTGCCCGCCCCCGCGCCAGCCCGCGCCGCCTGTGGTCACGCCGAGCCGAGCTGGAGAGCCGCGTGAAGATCACCATCCTGGCCGCCTCCGACGTGCATGAGCTGCTCGGCTACCGCGAGTGCGCGGACGTGATGCGCCAGGCCCTGGCCGAGCTGGCCCGCGGCCAGATCCAGCAGCCGCTGCGGACGATCGTCCGGCCGCGGGACGCGGCGGGCTTCATGGCCCTGATGCCGGCCTACTCGACCGCCGCCGGCTACGGGCTGAAGGCGCTCTGCATCACGCCGGGCAACCCGGCCATCGGCAAGGACGCGCACCAGGGCGCGGTGCTGCTGTTCGCGGCGGGCACGGGGGAGCCGCTGGCGCTGGTCAACGCGTCGGCGATCACCCAGATCCGGACCGCGGCGGTCTCCGCCGTCGCCACCAGCCTGCTGGCCCGGCCGGGCGCGGACCAGCTGGCCATCATCGGCACCGGCGTCCAGGGCCGGGCGCACGCGCACGCGCTGGCCGCGGCCAGGCCGCTCGCCGGCATCCGGCTGGCCGGACGAGACCCGGCCCGGGCCCGTGCGGTGGCCGCTGAGCTGGCCGGGGAGCTGAACGTCCCGGTCACCGCGTACGCGGCCGTGGCCGACGCCCTCGAGGGCGCCGGCATCGTGGTGACCGCCACCTCGTCCGCCACGCCGGTGGTGCGCCGCGAGTGGCTGGCCGCCGGGGCCCACGTCAACGCGGTCGGCGCGTGCGTGCCGGGCGACCGGGAGATCGACACCGCGACCATGGCTGAGGCGGCCGTGTTCGCCGACCGCCGGGAGTCCGTCCTGACCGAGTCCGGGGATTACCTGCTGGCCGCCGCCGAGGGCGCCGGCCACCCGGTCCGGGCCGAGCTCGGCGAGCTGCTCCTCGGGACCGCGCCGGGCCGGGCCGGTGACGACGAGATCACCCTGTTCGAGTCCCTCGGCCTGGCCGCCGAAGACCTGGCCGCCGCCGGCTACCTGTACCAGAAGGCCCGCCGCCACGGCGCCGGCACCACGGCTGACTTCTAGGCCCGATCCGCCTCAGTCCCGGATCCGCCTTCAAGGTCCCGGATCCGCCAGGCTCCCGGCTTGCGGGCTGGTGTGCCACAACCCCGAACCTCCGCGCCAGCCACATCGGGCATGTCGGCGCCAAGCCCGGCCTCCGGAACCAGGGTGCCCGCGCCCCGGCGCCCGGGCCGCGGGTGCGGCCCGGATCCCGGACGGGTCCTCGTTTATCGTGGATCGTTACTGCCCGCCGGCGGGCAGTAACGATCCACGATCCTGCCTAACCGGGCTCGTCCCCTGCTGGATCGGGCCAGATCTACCCCGACAGCCTCTTCCCCACCGAAGGTCACCGCAGCCACGTCCAGGCAAGCCTCGGGCCGTGACCGCAACGGCACCAATGTTCCAGCGGTGCCGCGCCGGGCCGCAGGATCGACCGCCCGCCGGTGCTGTGCCGCTCACCGGCCCGCCGTCGCCGCGACGATCAGCTGACGGCCGGGAGAGAGGCCAGCACGGTTGTCATGTTCCCTCCTCCCAGCTGCCGTGCCCTCGCCTCTGACGCCCCGCGACGGGCACCAGAAGACGCATGGCCACAACCGCTTCGTGTGCTCAGCCAGGGTGGCGGATGCGAAAAGAGCCGCGACGGCCGCGGGCGTCCTTCGCTATCGTGGAGAGAGCCGGGGGCGGGCATAACGGCGGTCGATCCGATGCTTCTAATGGAAACGGGGCAGAGTCCGGGCGCGGCGGCCGGAGCGGCATCACGGGGGCGACCCCGGAGCCCCCGAAATGTCAGACCCCCCGGCTACCATCGCCAAGCGATCCGTCTACCCGTTCCCGAGAGCTTCAAGAGAGCAGAGGTGCAGTGGCTGACCGGCTTGTCGTTCGCGGCGCCCGCGAGCACAACCTCAAGGATGTGTCGCTGGACCTGCCGCGGGACGCCATGATCGTGTTCACCGGATTGTCCGGTTCGGGGAAGTCCAGCCTGGCCTTCGACACGATCTTCGCCGAAGGTCAGCGGCGGTACGTCGAGTCGCTGTCCGCCTACGCCCGGCAGTTCCTCGGCCAGATGGACAAGCCCGACGTCGACTTCATCGACGGGCTGTCGCCCGCGGTCTCGATCGACCAGAAATCCGCGAGCCGGAACCCGCGCTCCACCGTGGGGACGATCACCGAGGTCTACGACTACCTGCGGCTGCTGTACGCCAGGATCGGCAAGCCCCACTGCCCGATCTGCGGGCGGCCGATCGCGCGGCAGACCCCGCAGCAGATCGTGGACCGGGTGATGGAGCTGGAGGACGGGACCAGGTTCCAGGTGCTGGCCCCGGTGGTCCGCGGGCGCAAAGGCGAGTACGGGGAGCTGTTGCGCGAGCTGCAGACCAAGGGCTACTCCCGGGCGCGGGTGGACGGCACCATCGTCCGGCTGGACGAGGCCCTGGCCAGTCAGCTGCCCGCGCTGAAGAAGTACGAGAAGCACGACATCGAGGTGATCGTCGACCGGCTCGCGGTCAAGGACACGGCCCGGCGCAGGCTGACCGACTCGGTGGAAACCGCGCTCAGCCTGTCCGGCGGGGTGGTCATCCTTGACCTCGTCGACCTGCCGGCGGGCGATCAGCACCGCGAGCGGATGTACTCCGAGCACCTGGCCTGCCTCTACGACGACCTGTCATTCGACGAGCTCGAGCCGCGGTCGTTCTCGTTCAACTCGCCGTGGGGTGCCTGCCCGGACTGCACCGGGCTGGGGACCAAGCTGGAGGTCGACCCGGAGCTGATCGTGCCGGACGAGAGCGCGTCGCTGGCCGACGGCGCCCTCGCGCCGTGGAGCAGCGGCCATCTCAGCGACTACTTCATCCGGCTGATCGAGGCCCTCGGCGAGACGATCGGGTTCCGGACGGACACGCCGTGGGGCAAGCTGCCCGCCCGCGCCCGCCAGGCCCTGCTGCGCGGTTACGACGGGCAGATCCACGTCCGCTACCGGAACCGGTACGGCCGGGAGCGCGCGTACTACACGACCTTCGAGGGCGTGATCCGCTGGGTCGAGCGGCGGCACGCCGAGGCGGAATCGGACTCCAGCCGGGAGAAGTTCGCCGGTTACATGCGCGAGGTCCCGTGCCCGTCCTGCGGCGGTGCCCGGCTGAAGCCGGTGTCGCTGGCCGTGACCGTGGACGGCCGGTCGATCTCCGAGCTGTGCGCGATGCCCGTCGGCGACCTGGCCAAGCAGCTGCTCACGCTGGAGCTGTCCGGCCGCGACGAGCAGATCGCCGGCCGGATCATCAAGGAAGTCAACGCCAGGCTGGGCTTCCTGCTCGACGTGGGCCTGGACTACCTGAGCCTGGACCGTGCGTCGGCCACCCTGGCCGGCGGCGAGGCCCAGCGGATCAGGCTGGCCACCCAGATCGGCTCGGGCCTGGTCGGGGTGCTCTACGTGCTGGACGAGCCGTCGATCGGGCTGCACCAGCGGGACAACCACCGTCTGCTCGAGACGCTGCTGCGGCTGCGTGACCTGGGCAACACGCTGATCGTCGTCGAGCACGACGAGGACACGATCAGGGCCGCGGACTGGGTGGTGGACATCGGGCCGCGGGCGGGGGAGCACGGCGGCCACATCGTCGTCGCCGGGACCGTCGCCGACCTGCTGGCCAGCCCCGACTCGCTGACCGGCGCCTACCTGTCGGGACGGCAGTCAATCCCGGTGCCGGCCACGCGCCGGAAGCGGGACAGGAGCCGGGAGGTGACGGTCAAGGGCGCGGCCGAGCACAACCTGCGCGGCGTGGACGTGACGTTCCCGCTCGGCTGCCTGGTGGCGGTCACCGGGGTGTCAGGATCGGGCAAGTCGACCCTGGTCAACGACATCCTGTACAAGGCCCTGGCCCGGGAGCTGAACGGCGCCCGGACGGTGCCCGGCAAGCACGTCAGGGTCACCGGGATGCAGCACCTGGACAAGGTGGTCCACGTTGATCAAGGCCCGATCGGGCGCACGCCCCGGTCCAACCCGGCCACGTACACCGGCGTGTTCGACCACGTGCGGAAACTGTTCGCGGCGACGACCGAGGCCAAGATCCGCGGTTACCAGCCGGGCCGGTTCTCGTTCAACGTGAAGGGCGGCCGGTGCGAGGCTTGCGCCGGGGACGGCACGATCAAGATCGAGATGCAGTTCCTGCCCGACGTCTACGTGCCGTGCGAGGTCTGCCACGGCGCCCGGTACAACACCGACACCCTGCAGGTCCACTACAAGGGCAAGACGATCGCCGAGGTCCTGGACATGCCGATCGAGGAGGGGGCCGACTTCTTCGAGGCGGTGCCCGCCATCCACCGGCACCTGAAGACGCTGGTCGACGTCGGCCTCGGCTATGTCCGGCTCGGCCAGCCTGCCCCCACCCTGTCCGGCGGCGAGGCGCAGCGGGTCAAGCTCGCCTCCGAACTGCAGCGCCGGGCCACCGGCCGTACCATCTACGTGCTGGACGAGCCCACCACCGGACTGCACTTCGAGGACATCCGCAAGCTGCTCGGAGTGCTGACCCGGCTGGTCGAAACGGGCAACACGGTGATCGTCATCGAGCACAACCTGGACGTCATCAAGACCGCCGACTGGGTCATCGACCTCGGGCCCGAGGGCGGCGCGGGCGGCGGACTGGTGGTCGCCACCGGGCCGCCGGAGAAGGTCGCGGCCGTCGAGGAGAGCTACACCGGCCAGTTCCTCAAGAAGCTGCTCGACAAGAACCTGCTCGACGCCTGACCGCGGCGGCCGCCACTTACCGCTTGTCGGCCAGCCGGGCGGCCCGGGCGTTCAGGTAGCGCTGCTGCGGCAGGTTACTCGTCCGTGCCGCGGCGGCGAGATAGGCATCATGCGCGGCCGCGTGGTCACCGGCCATCTCCAGCAGGTGCGCGGTGACCGCCGGCAGCCGGTGACCGGCGGTCATCCGGGCGTCTGCCCCGAGCCCGGCGAGGAGCTCGAGCGCGGCCCGCGGGCCGCACGCCATGGCCACCGCGACGGCGTGGTTCAGCCGCACCACCGGGTTGTCGGACAGCTGCAGCAGCAGCTCGTACAGCGCCATAATCTGCGGCCAGTCGGTTGCCTCGGCGGCCGGCGCCTCGTCGTGGAGGGCGGCGATGGCCGCCTGCAGCTGGTACGGGCCGGCCGGCCCGCGGGCCAGGGCGCCGCTGACCAGGTCTACCCCCTCGGCGATCTGGGCGGCGTCCCACCGTCCCCGGTCCTGCTCGGCCATCGGGATCAGCTCGCCTCCCGGCCCGGTGCGGGCCGCCCGGCGCGCGTCGGTAAGCAGCATGAGGGCGAGCAGGCCAGTGACCTCGCCGTCCTCGGGAACCAGGCGCCGCATCAGACGGGCCAGCCGGATCGCCTCGGCGGCCAGCTCCGTGCGGTGCAGGCTCGGCCCGGACGTGCTGGCGTAGCCCTCGGTGAAGATCAGGTACAGCACGTGCAGCACCGCCGCGAGCCGCGCGGCGCGCTCGCCGGCCGCAGGCATCCGGAAGGGCACGGTGCTCTCCTTGACTTGCTGCTTGGCCCGGCTGATCCGCCGCCTCATGGTCGCTTCCGGGACCAGGAAGGCCCGGGCAATTTCCGCCGTGGTCAGGCCGCCGACCGCGCGGAGGGTCAGCGCGATCTGCGAGCCGGGGGTCAGCGCCGGGTGGCAGCACATGAACAGCAGGATCAGCGTGTCGTCACGGTCCCCAGGCGGCGTGTCGGCGGCGGGTGCCCGCCACTGCTCGGGCAGCACCCACCGGGCGACGGTGTCCTCGCGCCGGTGGCGCGCCGCCTCCGCGCGCAGCAGGTCGGTGAGCCGCCGGGAGGCGACCGTGATCAGCCAGCCGCGCGGGCTGTCCGGGAGACCGTCGGCCGGCCATTGCCCGGCTGCCGCGATCAGCGCCTCCTGGGTCGCGTCCTCGGCGGTGTCGAAGTGCCCGTAACGCCGGACCAGCGCGCCGAGGACCTGCGGCGCCAGCTGGCGCAGCAGGTCCTCGACCTCGGCTCCGTCCCCGGGTATGCCCGTCACCCACCCTCAGCCATCCAGTTCGGCCCGCGAATCGGCGATCGGCCGCACGTCGATCGCCTCCGCGCGCTCCCGCAGGTGCGCCGGACCGGGGATCCTGGTGAGCCGGGCCGCGATCTCGGTCGCCCGGTCGAAGCTGTCGCACTCCACGATCCAGTAGCCGGCCAGGACCTCCTCGGTCTCGGCGTACGGGCCGTCCGTCACAACCGGGACGTCGTTGCGCAGCCGGATTCTCCTCGTATGCACCGGCGCGGCCAGCCCCCGCGTCTCGACCAGTTCCCCGGATTCGGCCAGGTCCTTGGCGAACGACTCCATGAACGCCCCCATCGCGGCGAAGTCCTCGCCGGTCCAGGCCGGCGTGCCTCCCGCAGCCTGGCCGGCCATCGAGTCGTAGTCCTGCTGCGAGCCGTACACCAGGATCATGTACTTCATGATCGCTCCTCTCGGTTAACGCGCGCACGTGCGCCTCACCAAAGACGTCGAGGCCGCCGGCTCAGCCCGGACATCCGCGCTCCAGTATTTCGCGGCCGGCTTGTCGGCGGCTGTCCGTGCGGCACCGGGAATGGCCCGCGCGGTGACTATACGCTGCAGGAGTCCGCAGGTTGGGGACTCGGTAGCGGGCGATGCGCGGATGCCGGAGGTCAGCAGGGGAGCGCATGGTGGAGATCATGACCGGCAGCGGGGCCGCCCGGGCCGAGCTGGACGGCGCGGCGGAGCCCGGTGCGGCCCGGTTCCTGCTGGTGCTGACGCACGGGGCGGGTGGCCGTGCGGACTCGCCCGACCTGCTCGCCGCCCGTGACGCCGCGCTGGGGGTCGGCGGGCTGGTCGCCCGCATTACCCAGCCGTACCGGGTCAAGGGCGCCCGGGCGCCAGGCTCGGCGGTGCGCCAGGACGCCGCCTGGATTGAGATCGTCGCGGCGCTGGCCGAGCTGGCCCCGGGCGTCCCGCTGATCCAGGGCGGCCGCAGCAACGGAGCGCGGGTAGCGTGCCGCACCGCGGCTGCCGTGGGCGCCCGGGCCGTGATCGCGCTGGCGTTCCCGCTGCGGCCGCCGGGCACGGCGGGACCCGGCCGGGTCGCCGAACTGCAGGCGGCGCGGGCCGGCGGGGCCGCGGTGCTGGTCGTGAGCGGCGAACGTGACCCGTTCGGGATTCCCGGGGCCGCGGATGCAGATCGTGTCGTCGTCGTGCCCGGGGAGACCCACTCGCTGAAGGGCCACCGTGCGTTTATCGCCGGGGCTGTGGCCGACTGGCTGCCAGGTGTGCTGGGCTGAGAGCGGCTTCAGCTGGGGGAGGTTTCGCGGGGGTGGCCAGATCAGGGACCCCGCCTAGAACCGCCGGTGCCGGATAAGGCGGCCGGTGCCTGCCCGCCGTGCTGCGGTACGACCCGGGCCGGACGGTCGAAGCCCAGGTCGGTGGGCCTGTGCGGGGCGATCAACTCGCCGTCAGGGAGGAGTTCGCCTGTGTCGTCGAAGATTACGATGCCATTGCAGAGCAGGCTCCAACCCTGCTCGGGGTGGCTGGCGATGGTGTGCGCCGCCTCACGATCCGGCGCGGACGCGTCCGGACACGGCGGCGTGTGTGGGCACATATGAGTGCCTCCTGGTTGGGTGATCATTCTCGTTCTCGAACCGTTGTAAGTCTGCCGCAGGCTTGACGGTCGGCATATGGCTCACGAGAATCGTTTTACCGCTCGCCATCTGTGGCATGCCGCTAGTTCCTGCCTGGCACTTATTAACTACTAGTTGTAACTGTTTTGTTCTACTGTCCGTCGTGCTGGTGCTCGGGCCCTGCTGGCCAAGTGGCCTAGACCAACTGTGCTCCTACTCAATAGTAGCCGCAAGTGACACGCCTTATCACTGGCGGCTCGCGGTCGCCCCGGTCCGCCGGGGCGGGCCGTGGCCAGGCTGATCCCTTTAACTGGAGACGTCGCAACCCCCCGGCGGGTTCACCTCAGGCCGGGGACGAAAGAAAAACGCCGGACGCGGAGCGGCGTTATGGCTCGCTGACCGGGGCGGCCAGCGGGCTCGGCTCGAACACCTCGGGCGGGATGCTGTTGAGGCGGTGCGTTTCACGCAGCGTGAGCAGGCGTTCGGCTTCGGCGGTCAGCGCGTGCACCTTTGGCTTGGCCATGGCCTTACGGCGGAAGATGCGGTCGTCGAAGCCGCGCGGGCCGATCTCTACCCGTTGCGCCGCGTAAGCGGCGTGCACGGCCGCGGTCAGCGCGGCGTCCAGATCCAGCGCGAAGCGGCGGACGTCGGCACTGGGGGCATTCCGGGTCTCGGCCTGCCGGAAACGGCTCTCGGCCTCGGCCGCCGCGGCGAGGAGCTCATCCCGGCGACCTGCCAGCGCCACGTCAGCCTTATACCGCTGCTCCGCCTCGCCGCTGGGCTTATTCCGTCCCATCACCCCGGATCTCATGGCCCATAGGTTAGCCGGATCGCCGGCCGCCGACGAGCGAGGGTCAGGCGAACGGCGCGGCCAGGCCGCACCGGACCGACCGCGGTGCGGTCACGGCCGGCCCCGAGACGGGTGAACCCTGGGCTCCGCTTCGCTTGGACCAAGTGAACCCCGGGTTTCACCTCGCTCTGAGCGGGTGAAACCCGGGGTTCACCGCGTTGCGGCCGGCCGGGCTGGGCCTGGCTACGCTTCCGCGGCGGGCGGGCCATCCTGGCCGAAGGTCACCCGGACAGAGCGCTCCTCGGTACCGCGCAGGACGGTCAACTCGATGCTGCCCGCGGACGCCGCGGCCCGCAGCGCGCCCGACAGGTCGTCGACGGAGCGGATGGGCTGACCCGCGGCTGCCGTGACCATGTCGCCGGAGGCGAGTCCGGCGCTTGCCGCCGGGCTGTCCTCGCTCACCTTATGAATAAGCAGGCCCTCGGCTTCGGGCAAGCCGACGGCGCGGCGCATCCGCCTGGCGACGTGACCGGGGGCGATGGCGATGCCGAGCTGCGGCGGCCGGACCGACTCCCCGCGGCCCAGCGCGTCGACCCGCCCGCGCAGTGCCTCGTCGGCCGGGATGGCCAGGTAGAAGCCCTCACCGAGGCGGTTCGTGTTGATCCCGAGGAGCTGGCCGCCGGCGTTCAGGACCGGGCCGCCCGACGATCCGGGCAGCAGTGGCGCGGTGTGCTCCAGGCTGCCGGTGATGCGCGTCCCGCGGGGCCCGCGGAAGGAGCGGTCGATGCCGGAGACGAACCCGAGCGTGACCCGCAGCCCGCGCCCGCCCGGGTTGGACAGCGCGAAGACGGGCGCCCCGATGGCCGGCGCATCGGCGGCCCACGCCAGCGCGGCCGCCGCGCCGGTGTCGGTATCGATGACGGCGAGATCGCCGTCGATGTCATGTCCCGCCACTGTCCCCTCGGCCGTGCGCCCGTCGGCGAAGGTGACCGTCACCTGGCTGCCGCGGACGTTGTGCGCGTTGGTCAGCACGCGGCCTTCGCCCAGCACGATGCCCGAGCCGACGCCCCACCGCTGCCCGATGCCGACCACCGAGGGGCCGGCATCTTCGGCAAGCCGCGCGATGCTGGCTGAGATCTCGTCGAGGACCGTCATTCTGGTCACTCCCTTTCACTTAGTAGTAACTTGCAAGCTACTACTGACTAGGGGAGTGTCAATCCGGGAGGCTAGGATTTCGCTCATGGCTCAGCAGGACACCGCCTCTTCTGATCAGCAGGACACCGCCCCTTCAGGTCAGCAGGACACCGCCCCTTCAGGTCAGCAGGACACCGCCCCTTCAGGTCAGCAGGACACCGCCTCTTCGCCGCTCGCGGAGGCGCTGGCCAGGGTCGGCGACCGGTGGACCCTGCTGATCGTGGAGGCGCTGCTGGGCGGGCCGCGCCGGTTCAACGACCTGCTGGACCAGCTGCCCGGTATCGCGGCGAGCATCCTGTCCGAGCGTCTCAAGCGGCTGGAGCGGGACGGGCTGCTGCTGGCCCGGCCCTACTCCGAGCGCCCGCCCCGGGCCGCCTACCAGCTGACCGCTGACGGCCGCGAGCTGGCTGGCGCGCTCCGCCTGCTGGCGGCCTGGGGGGCCGGTCACGCCGACCCGGCTCAGGCGCCCGTGCACCCGGCGTGCGGAACCCCGGTCGAGGCCCGCTGGTACTGCCCGACCTGCGATCATCTGGTGGACGGCGAGCCGGACAGCGCCGAGGTCCGCTACGTCTGACGAGGTCCAGGCTCAGGCCAGGCTGGCGGCCCAGCTCGAGTGCAGCGCGGCGTACCCGCCGCCGCTCGCCATCAGCTCGGCGGGCGTGCCGTCCTCGGCGATCCGGCCGTGTTCCAGAACCAGCACCCGGTCAGCGATCGCCACCGTAGACAGCCGGTGGGCGATGATGACCGCCGTCCGTCCGGCCAGCACGGTGCGCAGCGCGGCCTGCACCAGCCGCTCGCTCGGGATGTCCAGCAGCGAGGTGGCCTCGTCCAGGACCAGGACGGCCGGGGCGGCCAGGAACGCCCGCGCGAACGAGATGAGCTGGCGCTGCCCGGCCGACAGCCGTCCGCCGCGTTTGCCCACCGAGGTGGCATAGCCCTCGGGCAGCGCGTCGATGAAGTCGTGCGCTCCGATCATCGTGGCCGCCGTCCGCACGTCGGCGTCCGAAGCGTCCGGGCGGCCGAGCCGGATGTTGTCCGCGACCGACCCGTCGAACAGGAAGTTCTCCTGGGTGATCACGATCACCTCGGTGCGCAAGACCGCATCGGGCAGCTCCCGCAGGTCGATCCCGTCCAGCGTGACCCGGCCCGAGCGCGGATCGTAGAACCGGCCGAGCAGCCGCGCGATCGTCGTCTTGCCCGCGCCGGTCTCGCCGACCAGGGCGACCGTCTGGCCGGCCGGGATGTCCAGGTCCAGGCCCGGCAGCACGAGGTTGTCGCGGTAGCCGAAGGTGACCGCCTCGAACTGCACCCGCCGCCCTGCCTGCCTTCCGCCATGGGCGCCGCCGCGCACGGGCGGCAGGGCCGGGGACGCGGGTTCGGGCACCGCGGGTTCCTGTTCCAGTACGCCGGAGATCTTCTCCAGGCCGGAGGCCGCCGACTGGAACGTGTTGTAGAACTCGGCCACGTCCTCCAGCGGGTCGAAGAAGCGCTGCAGGTAGAGCAGGAAGGTGGTGAGCACGCCCACCTTGATGTCGCCGTCGATGACCAGCAGCCCGCCGTAACCGAGGATCACGCCGGTGATGACGTTGCCGACCAGCGACACGCTCGGGCCGAATATCGCATACAGCCGAGCGGCATGCCTGCTCGCTTCGGAGTACTCCTGGCCCTGCGCGGAGAAGATCGCGGAGTTCCGCGGCTCCCGGCGGAAGGCCTGGACCGCCCGGATCCCGCCGAACGTCTCGACGAACTGCACGATGACCAGCGCGATGGCCTCCCTGGTGCGCCGGTAGGCGCGGGCCGACTCACGCCGGTACCACGCCGTCAGCCAGGCCAGCGGGATGAAACCGACCAGCACCACCAGGCCGAGCTGCCAGTCCAGCAGCATCATCCCGGTGCCGACCAGGAGCAGGGTCAAGATCGCCGAGATGAGCGAGTCGAGCCCCTCCTCGAACAGGTCGGAGATCGAGTCGATGTCGGACGTCTGCCGGGAGATGACCCGGCCCGAGGTGTAGCTCTCGTGGAACGCCACGTCCAGGGCCTGGCCGTGCGCGAACAGGCGGTTGCGCAGCTCCAGCACGATCCGCTGGCCGACCCGGCCGGTCATGCTGACGAACATGCGCGTCGTGACGGCCTGGACCGCCACCGCGCAGCCGAACGCGGCGGCGATGACGAGCAGCGGCGCCGCGTCGCGGGCGTTCAGCAGCGGCGGCAGGCCGTTGTCGATGGCCAGGCCGACCAGCCACGGGCCGGCCAGCGCGGCCAGACTCTCGACCACGATCAGCGAGATGGTGACGATCACCGCGCGCCGGTGCGGCCGCAGCAGGTCCCCGAGCAGCCGCCTGCTGCGCTCGCGCAGCAGCGCGGCGAGGCCGGCCGTCATCTCGTCGGCGTTCTCCGCCGCGACGCCGCGCCAGGCGTTGGCGTCGGTGCTCACGCGCTCTCCTCCAGTTCTGCCATGTCCATCAGGTCCGCGTACTCGGCGTTGGTGGCCAGCAGGTGCCGGTGGCTGCCGGTGGCCGCGATGACGCCGCCGGACAGCATCGCCACCGTGTCGGCCAGCGCGACCGTCGACGGCCGGTGCGCCACGACCAGGGCCGTCGCGCCGGCCAGGATCTCGCGCAGGGCCCGGGTCACCCGCTCCTCGGTGTGCACATCGAGCGCGGAGAGCGGGTCGTCCAGGATCAGCACGTCCGGCCTGGCCAGGATGGCCCTGGCCAGCGCGATCCGCTGCCGCTGGCCGCCGGACAAGGCGATGCCCTGCTCGCCGATCCTGGTGTCCAGACCCCACGGCAGGTCGTAGGCGAACCGGGCCTGCGCGGCCGTCAGCGCGGCCTCGACCGCCGCCTCGTCCGCGTCCGGCGCGCCGAACGTGACGTTCTCCCGCACGCTGGCCGAGAACAGGGTGGCCTCCTCGAACGCACACCCGACCGCGGCGCGCAGCCCGGCCAGCGGGATGTCGCGGATGTCCGTCCCGTCCAGCCGGACCGTTCCCGACGTCGGGTCGGCCAGCCGGGGCACCAGCTGCAGGAGGGTGGACTTCCCCGAGCCGGTCGCCCCCGTGAGCACCATCGTCTGGCCCGGCGGCAGGTCGAGCACGATGTCCCGCAGCACCGGCTCCGCCGCGCCCGGGTACCGGAAGGTCACCTGGTCGAAGACCAGGTGACCGCGCTTGCCGCCGGCGAGCGTATCGGCCGGCCGCCGGGCCCGCGGCACGGCCCGTTCGGCCTCAAGGGCTTGATGGGGGGCCTGGTCGGTGATCTCCGGCCGGACGTCGAAGATCTCCAGCACCCGCTGCCCCGCGGTGGCCGCCTCCTGGCCGGACGCGATGATGTAGCCGAGAGACTCGACCGGCCAGACGAGCTCCAGCGTCAGGGTGATAAAGGCCACCAGGCCGCCCAGGGTCAGCGATCCCCGGCTGACCGCGACCGCGCCGAGCACGACGATGATGCCGATGACGGCGTTCGGGATCAGGTCCAGCAGCGCCCAGAAGGAGCCGAGCAGGCTGGCCTTCTCGACCTGCGTCCGGTAGACCTCGGTGGCCTGGGCGCCGTGCCGGGCGGCAGCCTGCGGGCCGCGGCCGAGCGCCTTCAGCACCCGGATGCCCGTCGCCGCTTCCTCGATCAGCGTGGCCAGGTCGCCCTGCTGGTCCTGGACCTGCCGCGACAGCACCCGGTAGCGCTTCTCGAACCTGAGGCAGACCGGCACCACGGGCGCGAACACCACGCCGGTGACCAGTCCGAGCCACCAGTTCAGGTGGATCAGCAGCGCGACCACCGCGATGAACGTCACGATGTTCGTGATCAGGAAGATGAGGCCGAACCCGGCGAACCTGCGGATCGCCGACAGGTCGGTGGTGGCCCGGGACAGCAGCTGGCCCGACTGCCAGCTGTCGTGAAAGGAGGGCTGCAGCCGCTGCAGGTGGGCATACAGGTCGTCCCTGATGGTCTTCTCCATCGACGCGACCGCATCGGCCTGGATCCACCGGCGGATCAGGTTCAGCAGCGCAATCGCGACGCCCAAGCCGATCGCCGCCAGGGTGAGCGGGATCAGCAGCTGCTTGTCCCCGTGCCCGATCGCCCCGTCCACGACGGTCTTGATCAGCAGCGGGATGGCGATCTCGGCCGCGACCGCGCCGAGCGCCGCGACCAGCATGACGACCATCTGGACGCGGAACGGCTTCAGGTAGCCTCGCAGCCGCCACAGGGCCCCGACTGGCCGTCCCCGGGCGGAGGCGCGCGTCACCCGTGAGAGTGTTATGGGGGGCATTGGCCTGACGCTAACCGCCAGGCGGGAGACTGTCACCTCATTTTCCGCGCCGCAATGTTAGAGTGTGCGCCGTCAACCCGCAAAGTAGTCATGTAGACACGGGGGGTGTCGATGGGCGGTGGGGGGTCGCCGGGGCACGCGAATCCTGCGGGGCGGTATCTGTCCGGGCTCTGCGCGGCAGGGCTGGGCTTGTGCGCGGCGGGCTGGCTGGTGCTGACTCCGTTCGCGTTCGGTTACCGGGGCACGTCGCACGACGCGACGCCAACGAACCTGGCCACGGGCAGCGTGCTGGCCGCGGTCTGCCTGGTCACCCTGGTCGCCTGGGATGCCGCCTGGCGGCGCGCGCTGCGGGCCGGCGGGGCGCTGACCCGCCCGCCGGGCGGCCCGCCGGCGGGGCGGCGCCGGCGGGCCCGCGACGGTGCCGCGAACCCCGTGCCCGATCCGGACCAGGTGCTGACCGCGCTGCGCGCGCTGCTCGCCCAGCCTGCCGCAGCCCCTGGGCCCGCCCCAGCCGACGCCGCGCCAGCCGGATCCGCTGGGCCCGCCCCAGCCGACGCCCCGCCAGCCGGATCCGTCATCCCGGAGCCCAGAAACGGCGCGGAACCCGCCAATGGCATCGCGGTCATCGAATCGATGACCGCCAGAGCCGAGCCGCTGATGCCGGGGTACGAGGACGAGGAGACGTGGTGAGCAAGATCGCGCTTGGCGGCCTGCTGGTCATGGCGGCCGCCGGAGCGTGGCTGGTCGCGGCGCCGTTCGTGGTCCGGTATCAGCCCGCGGGCGCGCCGTGGACCGGCGCGGCCCGGATGGACGTGGCCGTCGGCGCGGTCGTGGCCGCGGCGGGCCTGGCCGGTTTCTTCGCCGCGCTGGCGGGCCGGGTAAGTGACCTTTACGCCGCAGCGGCCCGCGGTCCCGCCTCTCCAGGTCCCGCCTCTCCAGGTCCCGAGGCGGGGCCTGGAGAGGCGCCGCACAGGCAGTAGAGTCGCAGTCCGTGAGCTTTGATGTCAGGCGCGTGCGGGCGGCCTACCCGGCCCTGGACGACGGCTATGCCTACCTTGACGGCGCGGCCGGTACCCAGGTGCCCTCGGCGGTCATTGACGCCATCGCGGATACCTACCGGTCCGGCCTGTCCAACGCGGGCGGCGCGTTCCCGGCCAGCGGGCGCGCCGGCCGCATCGTCGCCGAGTGCCGCCGCGCCCTGGCCGACCTGACCGGGGCCGAGCCCGATGGCGTGATCCTCGGGCCGAACATGACCACCCTCACCTACCGGCTCGCGGACACGCTGTCCCGGCCGTGGGGCCCGGGGGACGAGGTGGTCGTTTCCCGGCTGGATCACGATGCCAACATCAGGCCCTGGGTCCAGGCCGCCGAGCGCCGCGGTGCCACGGTCCGCTGGGCCGAAGTCGATATATCGACTGCCGAGCTGCCCGCCGCCCAGTACGGCGCGCTGCTGTCCGAGCGGACCCGGCTGGTCGCGGTCACCGCGGCGAGCAACCTCGTGGGCACCAGGCCGGACGTGCCTGCCATCGCCGCGGCCGCGCATGCGGTCGGTGCCCTGTGCTACGTGGACGGCGTGCACGCCACCCCGCACGTTCCGGTCGACGTGCGGGCGCTCGGCGCTGACTTCTACGCCACCAGCGCCTATAAGTGGTCCGGGCCGCACATCGGCACCGTCGTGGCCGATCCCGCGCTGCTGGAGACCCTGCACCCGGACAAGCTCGTGCCCGCCCCGTCCGGCGTGCCCGGCCGGTTCGAGCGCGGCACCCCGGCGTACGCCGACCTGGCCGGGGTGACCGCGGCCGTCGACCACCTCGCCGGGCTGGACACCTCCGCCGCCGGCCGCCGGAGGGAGCGGCTGCTGGCGTCCATGGCCGCCGTGGAGCGGTATGAGGGGCAGCTGTTCGGGCGCCTGCTCGGCGGTCTGGCCGGCATGCGGCACGTGACGCTGTACGGGAAGGCCGCGCGGCGGGCGCCGACGGCGTTCTTCACCGTGGCCGGTGCCACGCCCCTGCAGGTCGCGGCCGCGCTGGCCGCCCGCCAGGTCAACGTGTGGCACGGCGACAACTACGCGTGGGAGCTGGCCGGCGCGTTCGGCCTGCGGGAGAGCGGCGGCGGCGTCCGCGCCGGGCTCGTCCACTACAACGACGAGGCCGACGTCGACCGGCTGCTGGCCGCTGTCGCCGAGCTCGCGCCCGGCGGCGTACGCTGAAAGCGGTTCCGTCCGCAGGACGGGGAAGCTGAGGTCGATGCGATGACGGCGTTCGGCAGCCTGCTGGCCGTACTGGCCGGGCTGCTGCACGACCTGGCCCAGCTCGCGGTGAGCCCCTCGGCCCTGACCGGCGCGACCGCGACGACCGTCATGACCGCCCTGGCCGCGACCGTCCTGGCCGGGGCCGTGCTCGCCGCCGGGCTGGCCCTGCTCACCTCGGTGGCCGGCACCGGCACCGCCGCCCTGCCGCTGATCCGCCGCGCCCGGGCACTGCGGGAGAAGTCCTGGCGGGCGGCGTTCCTGCGGCAGCGCGACCCCGACGCGGCGGGCCGGGCCAGGCCCAGAGCACCGTCGGCGGCCCTGGCGGCCGCCATCACCCGCTGACCCGCGGAACTCCGCGGCCGCTTCCAGCACCTCATCCGTCATAGCTGGAAGGCCCGTTCCCCATGACCAGTATTTTTGGCGTCCCCGTGGATGCCGCCTACCACCTCGTCTCCGGATTCACCAGTTTCCTCACTCCGGCCCTGGGCGGCGCAGCCGCAGTCGCCGCAATCATCGTGTTCACCGTGGCCAGCCGGGCCCTGCTGATGCCGCTCAGCCTGCGCGGCCTCCGCGGGCAGGCCGCCGCGGCCCGGCTCGCGCCGCAACTGCAGGCCCTGCGCCAGCGGTACGCCAAGCAGCCGGAGCGGCTGGAGCGCGAGATGACCGCGCTGTACAAGCGGGAAGGCACGAGCCTGTTCGCCGGCCTCACGCCGTTCCTGCTCCAGTGGCCGCTGCTGTCCGTCATGTACCTGCTGTTCCGTTCGGCCCGGGTCGGCGGGAAGCCGAACGCGCTGCTGAGCGGTGACCTGTTCGGGGTGCCGCTGGGCAGTCACTGGCTGGCCGGCGCCGGCCCGGCCAGCGCGCACGGCCTGGTGTTCCTCGGGATCTTCGCCCTGCTGGCCGTTCTGTGCTGGCTGTCGGCCCGGCTGGCAAAGGCGATGACCCATGCGGCGCAGTCCGGGGCCAGCGCGCCGGGCGCGCTTGTCCGGCTCCTGCCGTACCTGACCGTGGTGATCGCGGCGTTCATCCCGCTCGCCGCCGGGATCTACCTGCTTGCCTCCACCGGTTGGGCGCTGGTCGAGCGGGCCTTCTTCTGGCGGACCGGCCGCATATCCGCCCCAGCATCCAGGGTGCCGGAAGCGGCGGTGACCGCCCGTAACCAGGCGTGACGAGGTGTGCTTTCCGCCCGGCTGGTCTGGTGTCGGCGTGCTTGACCACGACGGGGCCGGATGCGCCGGGTAGCGCTGCGGCTGATGTTCTTCTCGGAGCGCATGAGTTACCGCCGCAGCATTTATTCCCCCTCCACCGAAAAGCTCTGGCGCAAAGCGGGTCCCAGGTACAGAATGTACCTGGGATCCGGGCGCCGACTAGCCGATCGTGCCGCCCCCGGGTGCCTAGCCACATTGGTCGGGGGGAAAGGAATAGACCGATGAGTGGTCCTGAGCAGGATTATTCACAGTGGAACCAGAACCAGGCACCACCTGGTGGAGGCCAGCCGCCGCCATGGAATGCCGGGGGTCAGGGTCAGCCGCCGCCGTGGCCGGGCGGACAGCAGTGGAGCCAGCCAAACGCGTACGCTCCTCAGGCGCCCGTCATGATCAAGAATTACCGCACTCAGGCGATCGTCACCCTCATACTTTCCATTCTCTTCTGCTGGTTCGGTCTTGCCACAGGAATCCCGGCGTTGATCTATTCCACCAGAGTCACCGAAAGCATCGGACGAGGCGATTACCCGAGAGCGGTGGACGCCTCGCGCAAGGCCAGGCTGCTGTCCTGGATCAGCGTGGGAATCATCGCATTCTTCTGGGTGATCATCCTTATCATCCTTGTGGTGACCTTGAGCCACAATAGCCCTGCCAACACCGGTACCACCACCGGGAACACCGGGGCGGCTAACACCTAGCCCCGGGCCGGGGGCGCTGGCCGCCGAAGCGGGCGAGCTCGGAAGTGGAGGAATCCGCAAGGCCCGTCGCCGACGTCGCGGCCGCCCGCAGTGACCGTGCCCGGCGCTGGGACAGGGTCGCTCCGCTATCGATGGTGCTGATCGTCGTGGCGGCCGAGATGTGGCAGCTTCGCGCGCAGGTATCGCCGGTCGCCTACGGCAACGACAGCTCCGTCCATGAGCAGATGGTCCGCTTCGCGACCGACGAGATCACCCACGGGCGGTCACCCTTGTCGGCCTGGTTTCCGTTCCTTGGCCTGGGGTCGCCGCAGTTCACTCACTATCAGCCGCTGGGCGCCCTGATCGCCGGCCTTGCGGGGGTGGTCGCCGGGCCCGACCGGGCGTTCGCCTGGTCGACGCTACTGCTTCTGGGGACCTGGCCGCTGAGTGTGTATGCGTCGGCTCGCATCTTCGGGATCTCGCGGTGGGCGTCGGCATGTTCCGCTGTGGTGTCGCCCTTCCTGTCCAGCGTGGCGGGAGTCGGGTATGAACAGCACGCCTACATCTGGGACGGTTACGGGGTCTGGGCGCAGCTGTGGGCCATGTGGACCCTCCCGTTGTCGTGGGCCTACTGCTGGCGCGCGGTGCAGCAGCGGCGGTGCCGCCTGGCCGCTGTCTTCTGGCTGGCGGTCACCATCGCGCTGCATTTCGAGACGGGGTACCTCGCGCTGGCCGCGGTCTTCGTATGGGCCGTGGTCCCGCTGTCGCTGACCGGCCTCGGCGCCCGGCTGGTCAACGCGACCACCGTGCTGGCGCTCGGCCTGCTCGCCTCCGCCTGGGTCCTCGTCCCGCTGATCGTCTTCCGGGACTTTGCCTCGATCAACACCGCCCTCCAGAACACTCCGCTGGCCAGGGGATATGGCCTGCGCACGCTCGGCGGCTGGCTGCTTTCCGGGCGGATGTTCGATTACGGCCGGGCTCCTGTGATCAGCCTTCTGGTCGCAACGGGCATCGTCAGCGCGCTTCGCCGGTTCCGCTCATGCGTGCTCGGCCAGGGGCTGCTGGGGATGGCGGTGACGAGTTTTCTCCTGGCCTGCGGCCGGACGACATTCGGTCCCCTGGCGAATGCAGTTCCCGGCAGCCAAGACATCTTCTTCCGCCGCTTCGGAATGGGGCTGCAGCTCGCCGGCATTTACCTCGCCGGATTCGGTGCCGTCGCGTTCTGGCGTGCGGCCCGCCGGATCGTGGACCTGACGGTGCCGGAGATCGCGGCGGCGTGTCACGACCGACATGGGCTGGTCATTCTCCGCAGATGCCTGGTTGCGGGCCTGGGCGTTCTTCTCCTGACGCCGGCCTGGTACCAGATCGGCTCGCTGGACCTGGCCAACGCCAGGGACATCGAGATGCAGGCAGCCGCGGACAGTCACGCAGGAACACAGGTCGATGAGCTGGTCGCGCGGGCCGAACGGCTCGGCGGCGGCCGCATCTACGCCGGCCTGCCGTCGAACTGGGGCGCACGCTTCACGGTCGGCCGCATCCCAGTCTTCAAGTACATCGAGAGCACCGACTCCGACGAGGTCGGGTACACGCTGCGAACGGCGTCCTTGATGACCGGCGCCGAATACGATCTGCATGACGACCCCGCGGACTACGCCCTGTTCGGGATCAGATATCTGCTCATGCCCGCGAACGCACGTGCGCCGTCCGGGGCTTTCCTCGTCGAGAGCCGCGGTGATTACGCATTGTGGGAACTGCAGGGCAACACGTACATCCAGGTCGTGGAGACAGCTGGGGTGGTTCGCGAGAACCGCGGCGATATCGGCGAAAACTCGGCCTCGTTCCTGCGGTCCACGCTGCTGGCACGCGGCGAGTATGAGGCCGTCGCCTTCGACGGTGCCAGCGCCAAGGCCAGCACTTCCGGCCAGGCCAGCGTACCGGCCGCGGCCGGCGCGGTCGTGTCAGAGAAGGTCGATCTGGCTCACGGTTTCGCCTGGGCGCAGGTCCGCACGTCGCGGGACGCGGTGGTGCTGCTTCGCGCGTCGTTTGACCCGGGCTGGCAGGTTACGGTCGACGGGGTTCCGCAACAGGCGCAGATGATCAGCCCGGCCCTCGTCGGCGTGAGCGTCGGACCGGGCACCCACGTCATCACCTTCCGTTATGTGGGTTTCGGATATTACGGCCAGCTTGGCGTTGTTGCCCTGGCCGCCCTCGCCACGGCGGCTCTCCTGGGCCGCAGAGCCCGCCGTACCGGCTGATCACGCCGGAACCTCGAAGTCGTGCAGCCGGACGACCTCGTACCACTCGGCCGTTTCCGACCGCATCAGCACCTCCGTCCTGCCCGCGGCGCGCTGGAGTGACGACAGCCGCTTGGAGCTGTCCACCTGGCGCCTTGCCGCGTTGAGCCGGGTGACCATCAGCCGGGAGCGCTCGGCCAGACGCGCGTACTCGCGCTGCGCGCTGTAGCCGCTGAGCGCGGCCCCGACCGCCGGGATGACCACGGACAGATAACCCCATACGTCAGGCTCGGAAGGCGACTGCAGAAGGCTCATGCTGTGAAACAGTGCGACCAGCGCGCTCACCGCGAACAGCGTGACGGCCAGCAAATTGAGCTGGCGCTGACGCCGCGTGAGGCGATCGCTTACCCCCTGGTGATACTTCACCTGCTCATCGATCCACGCTTTCACCAGCAGGCCGCGCAGCTCGGGAAGCTCGGGCTCGCCGGGCGGGACCCTGGGGCCCCCCCAGTAGATCTCTCGGAAGGCACGCTCGACCCACTCCTGGTTCGGGTCCAGCTGGCCGGAATCCGGCGGATACGCCGCGTCCGCCGCGGGCCCGGGCTGGTGACCGCCGGCGGGCGATATGTCGGCCCAGATGCGCCTGGCACCGTACCTGAAGGCGACCCAGCGACGATGAGCCCAGTGTCTGAGCGCGGCGGCGGCGCGCCCGCCCGGCCGCTGGCCGACGTCCGGCCGGCCACGATCCGCCGGCCTCGGGCTCGCTGCTCGGCGCAGGTCATTGCCGCCCCCGACGGCAGCCAGGAAGACGCCGGAGCGGATCCGTTCGGCCAGCGAGCGAGCCGCGAGCCAGCGGTCGTGCCAGTGGCCCCGCCGTCCGAATACCAAGGTGAGGACCACGGTGAGCAGGGCGGCAAACTCAGCCCAGACGATCTTGGGGTCATGGAAGAAGAAGATGATCTGCGTCGCTACGACGACCACCGCCACGGCCGCCAGCGCGTAAAGCAGCCGCGTCAGCCAGATGAACAGCCGCTGCGTGGACCGGGCCACCTGGTCGGCTCGGTCGAAATAGGGTTGCGCGTACTTGATGAAGCTTCGCACGCGCGCCGGTACGGCGGTGTGCTCCGGCAGCAACGGCGCGGACCCGGCCCGGGGGCGCAGCGAAGCGGAGTTGAACCGGTCGAGCTGGCCGAATGCCTCGTCGCTGAGCAAGGGAAAGACCTTGGGCAGCTCCGGCTCATGCATCGTACGAGGCTGCGGTGACCCCGGGCCGATCCGTTCAACCGGCAACTGCACAACGGGTACGCCCCGCCGCCGCGCGTAGGAGACGATCTCAGCCGTCCCGCCCCGGCCTCGTGCGGCCTGGCCGTCCCAGAGCGCGAGCAGCACGTCGGACCGATCGACGATAGCCCGGCCGGCCCGCTCGTACGCCTGGTCGCGGGTGCCGGAAGCGGCCAGCTCCGTGACCGCCGAAGCCTGACCGAGCAGCCCGCAGAACTCGGACCTGGACGTGCCTGATTCGAAGTCGGTCAGGTAGTCCTCCGACGGCAGCGGAAGAACCACCTCCAGACCGGCTCCGCGCGCCATTGCCTCCCGTGCCACCATCCGGTCCGCGCCTTCCGCGAGCGCGGACACCACGACCAGGTTGACCGGCGTGGCGGCCGTGCCCGGTCGGCACCGCGATCTGAGGAGGTCGAGCACATCGCGGATCGCCTCGGCCAGCAGGGGGTCATGCTCGTCGATGTTCCGATGGCCGGTGACTCCCGCCCGCAGGTGCAGCGCGACGCGGCCCTTGCGCCGCGCATCGCGCGCCGCCGCGTCCGCCTGGTCACCGGCCTGCGGCCGGGCCAGAGACAGTGACGGGGTAGCGACGGAGCCCCGGTGCGGGACCAGGTTTTCCGGCGGCTGCCGTGTGGGCGTTGCCCTGCTCCGGCCGTCGGCCGGCCTGCCGGCGGGATTCCGATCCTCGGACATATCCCCCCTTTAGGCCCGCAGCTTCCCGCTCCGGTCCAGGGCGCGAGGGGCCTCGTAGGACATTGCGACGCGCTGTCCGCTGCGGATTTTGACTATCTGGCTCGCGGCCTTGAAGCTCGATCCCTGCTGCTGATAGATGGCCGAGATCAGATGGCTGCCCGCGGGCAGGTAGAGCAGGCTGCTGGCGCCCCAGGGCACCGGGCGCCCGCCCGCGTTGTCCACGTTCACCATCAGCGTTGAGGCGGTCCCGGCGGCATCGAGCTTCTTCGACGGCATCCCCGGCGCAAGCAGCACTCCCGTGTCGAACGGCATTCTGAAATTAGCCCGGAACAACCATCCCGATACAGCGAGAGAAAACACCGGGCGACCAGGTATGAGCGGCTGCCCGTTCCGGTAGTAGAGCGCCTCGACCTGGCCGATGTAGGCCGACCGCAAAGTGACCGGGCCGCTGCCGCTGCTCAGCGCGACAACAGGATCGCCGATCTTCACCCAGGCCCGCTCGGCGACGAGAAGCCGGTCGACGACAACGTTGCCTGCCGCCGGGCCCGACCACTGGAGATCCTCGGGAAGCACCGGATAGTCGGTGAACGCGATCGGGGGTAGCGGCGCGTGCTGCTGGACGATGGGGACCGTGGGGAAGGGGGGTGTCGGCGTCGGCGGGGGCGGATCTGGCGGCTGCACCGAAGGCTGGTCGAAGATCTTCTGCAGGGTCGTGATCAGCGTACCGACCTGACTGTCGAATCCGCCTGCGGTGATTTCGAAAGCCTGGCGCATGCTGAGCTGGGCCAGCTCGCCTGGAAGCTGTTCGACCCGCGGCATGGTGGCACCGTCGAGGAGGACCGGGATCACCAGGACCTTCGGGCGCCGCAGGGCTGATTCGATCTCGACCCGTACCCAGTCGCTCGGGTCCTCCAGCCGGGGCCTGCCTCCCTCGTCGGACGCATTCACCCAGTCCTGCCCGATGACGGCGAGCAGCACCCGGCAACTCCCCACCGCGGCTTCCAGGACCTTCGTGAAGTCTTGACCGGGCTGGATATTGTCTATGTCGGTAAAGATCCGCTCGGTGCCGAAAACGTCAATCAGCCGGTCGCGAAGCCGCAGGGTCGGCCACTCCGCTTGCTTGCGGCGGTAATTGAGAAAGATGCAGCCGGCGTCCACCATGCCGGGATCACCCCCCTTGATGCCGACGTGCCCAAAAGCATATCGCGTCATCTGGGCCGGCATAACGGCTCCGGGCGCTCCAGTTGAAACAAAATTTTGGTAGCCGGGAAGCAATCAGCAACCTTGGTCTGCTCTTGTGTTGCTGACGGCGCACCCGAGCATCAGGCGGACCGGCGGTACGCCACGTCAGACCCATGCTGAACTGGCGCATGAATAGCCGCAACAGCCAGCCTGCGAACTCCAGCAGGCATACGGGACGATACTCGCGAGTTAGTCAAAGCGCGAGCTAGCCGCATCGTCCCTCCCGCTAGCGGAACAGCGGCTTCATGTATTCGCCGCTGGCGCACTTCCCGGCTATTGCGCGATCAGGGTGCGCAGCAGGCGGGCCGGCGGTGATCCGTGCGCCAGCATGCGGTCGTGCACCTCCCGGTCGGCCAGCCCCGGCTCCGCCGCCCTGAGTGAGTCAGCCAGGTCGCTGACCTCGGTGTAGCCGACGTAGTAGGTCGACAGCTGGGCCGAGGTGAGCTGCACGCGGCGCCACTTGCCCGCGGCCTCGCCCTCTTCCTGGTGCCCGCGGCCGGTCATCAGGGCCATCGCCTCGGCCTCGGTCATGCCGTGACCGTGGACCCGCGCGTCCAGGATGGCGTTGATGATGGTGCGCAGCTGCATCTTGAGCTGCTGCATGCGGACCGCGCGGGGATCCCCGTCGCCCGGGTAGCCCTGCTCGGCCATGATGCGCTCGGCGTACACGGCCCATCCCTCGACGAACGACCCCGACGACAGCGCGGCCCGGATCGCGGTCCGCGAGCCGGCGAACCGCCGCGAGTGCTGCAGCTGCAGGTAGTGGCCGGGCATCGCCTCGTGCACCATCAGGTCGTGCACCATGTGCCGGTTGTACTCGCGGTAGAACGAGGCGACCCGCTGCGGCGTCCAGCTGGCCGGCGTGGGGGAGACGGCGATGAACGTGGGCAGCGGCGCCGGCTCGAGGGGCCCCGGCGAATCGCAGTAGGCGACGGCCAGGCCCCGGTCGATCTCCGGCATCGGGATCACCTCGACCGGGTCGCGGTGGACCGTGACCAGCTGCCGGTCGGTGACGAACGCGGTCAGGGCGGCCAGGGCGTCCCGGCCGAAACCGAGGATGGTCGCGTCGTCGGGCACATCGGCCGCCAGCCGGTCGAGCACCTGCTGCACCACCTCGGCACCCTGCGGCCCGCCCGGCCCGGCCATCTGGGCGGCGAGCTCGGCAATCTGCTCGCTGACCCGGTCCAGGTCGTCTTCCGCCCGGGCCAGCACGGCGTCCGCGTCCGCGGCCGCGCTCAGGGCGAGGGAGAGCTTGCGGGCGAACCGCTCGGGCCCGATCCGCGGGTCCCGGTCACCGTCCGGCCCGGGTGCCGCCTCGGCGAGGCGGGCGGCCAGCCAGGCCCGGTGCTCGGCCAGCGCCGCCAGAGCGGCCGGGCGCACCTGGGCCAGCTGCGCCGCGGACCCGGGAGCGGCCTCGAGCGCGGCGTCGATCTGGTTGCTGACCAGCGTGATCGTGCCGTCGAACTGCCCGATGGCGGTCTCGATGTGGACCCTGGGCATCGGCCCGAGCTGCCGCCGGGCCTCGGCCAGGACGCCGGGAATCGCGGACAGCCGGCCCGCGACCGAGGCAAGCCGGTCGGGCAGCGGGGCGAAATCCCGGGCCAGCAGCTGGTAGATGGCCCGCCCCGGGTTGGCCAGGAGCGGGTTCCAGGTGTGTTCGGCCAGTTCGTCGAGCTCGAACACCCGCCGTGCCACGCTGTCGGCCATCATCGCGGCGTCGACCCGGTGCTCGGCCGACAGCGCGGCGGCGTCCAAAGCCTCCAGCCGGGCGGCCCAGCCGTCCAGGGCGCGCCGCTCGTCAGCCAGCGCGGGCGCGGACGCGTCGGGCAGCCGGTCGTCGAACCGGTGGTCGCCCAGGCCGGTGGCCACGCCCGGATGGCGTTCCGCCCGGTCGTCGAGATACCCGGCGGCCAGCGTCGCGAACTCCCGGTCGGCCTCGCTGTCCATCACGCCTCCTCGTCGTCCTGCCCAACCGTAACGAGGCACGCACGGTGACGGCCGCGGAGGGGTAGCCGCTGGCCCCGTTCGGCGTGGGCGGGGCGGTCACGGCCGTCTGGGTGTAGCCGGTGGCGTCGGTGGCCCGGGCCTCGAGCAGGTGATTACCCGGGGCCGCATCCCACATCCAGACCCATTGCCGCCAGGTGTCGATATCGGGCACCGCGGCCAGCTTCGCCTCGTGCCACGGGCCCCGGTCCACCCGGACCTCGACGGCCGCGACGCCCTTGTGCTGCGCCCAGGCCACGCCGGCCACCGGGGTGCGCCCGGGGGCGAGGGTGGAGTTGGCGGCGGGCACGTCGATCCTGGACTCGGTCTTGATCGGGGCCTGCTGTGACCACCCGCGCTGCACCCAGTACGCGCTGGCCGCCGCGAACGTGGTGACCTCGATGTCGGTGACCCATTTGGTCGCGGACACGTAGCCGTACAGCCCGGGCACCACCATCCGCGCCGGGAAGCCGTGCGCGACCGGCAGCGGCTGCCCGTTCATCGCCACCGCGAGCAGTGCGTCGCGGCCGTCGAGCACCACCGGCAGCGGCGTGCCGGAGGTGAACCCGTCCGCCGAGGTGCACAGCAGCTGGTCCGCCCCGGCCCGCGGGCGGGCTTGGCGGATCAGGTCGGCCAGGCGCGCGCCGAGCCACCGCGCGTTGCCGGCGTAGGGCCCGCCGACCGGGTCGGACACGCAGGTGAGCGTCACGTAGTCCTCGATGAGCGGCTGCCGCAGCAGCTCGCCGAAGGTCAGCGTCACCTCGCGCTGCACCATGCCGTGGATGCGCAGCTGCCAGGTCGCCGGGTCCACCTCGGGCAGCAGCAGCGCGGTGTCGACCCGGTAGAAGCTGCCGTCCGGGGTGATGAACGGGCTGAGGCCGGGGATGTGCAGGTCGCTGCCGGGCGGGAGCGGGGGAGCGGCCACCGCCGGGGCGGGCAAGCGCAGCGCGGCCCGCGCGGCGCCGACGTTGTGCCGGGTGATCAGTTCGCGCCCGACCAGCGCGCCCGCCCCCGCGGTCACCACGGCCAGCCCGCTGGCCGCCAGGAACCGCCGCCGCTCCGGCCACCGGGCGGGACCGGGATCATCCGGGTTGGGCAGGAAGGTGAAGGAGGATCCCGCACCCGCCGGGCCCGCCTCCGGAGCAGGCAAGTCAGGCGGCCTGAGCCCGACGGGGACGCCGGGTCCGGAGCCCGGGCGGCCCGGCGGCGCGCTGAGCCCGGAGCCGGCGCTTCCCGGCCCGGCGGTGAGCCCGGCGCCAGCGCTTCGCCGGCGGCCGGTGAGCCCGCGGGCCGAGCGGACCAGGCGGGTCAGCGCGAAGGCCCCGGCGGCCGCACCGACCAGCGTCGGGATCACGTATTCCGCCGTCGCGCCCGGCCTGGTCAGCGCGGCGGCCAGGCCGATGCCAGCGAAGATGGCCAGGCCAAGGAGGCCGAGGGCGAGCCGGCGGACGGCCACGATACCGATCACCGCGGCGAACGCGGCGAGGACCACCAGGATGCCGGCCAGCAGCGCGTTCTTGTCGTTGGCGCCGAACGTCGAGATGGCGAAGTCCTTGACCGGCAGCGGCGTCAGGTCGATGGCCGCCTGCCCGACCGCGACCACCGGCGAGCTCTGCGGCACGGTGAGGCCGGCCGCGAGCTGGCCGATGCCCATCGCGACCGCCGCCGTCAGTATTCCGGCGGCCGCCCCGGCGAGTGAGCTCGGCTGCGGCGGCCGGTCGGCGGAGGGCACTGGTGTCATGGCAAGGACTCGCAGGTAGACGCTGCCTCCACGCTACCCGCCGGGCCGCTCGCGTCAGCCGCGGAAATGTTGCGTCTTGCTTACCGCGGTTCGGTGAACCCGGCGTGGTTCCTTGGCGGTCTGATTGGACTAACGTTGGGAGCCGTGAAGGCATCACCGCAGAGCCAGCTCCGCCTGCTCGAACTGGCCGACCTGGACGCCGAGCTCGGCCGCCTGACGCACCGCCGGCGCAGCCTGCCCGAAGTCGCCGAGCTCGCCCGCCTCGAGGCCCGGGCCAGCGAGCTCAAGGACGAGATCGTCGTGACCGAGACCGACCTCGGCGACCTGGAGCGGGAGCAGGGCCGGGCTGAACGAGACGTCGAGCAGGTCCGGACCAGGATCGACCGGGACCGCGCCCGGCTGGACGCCGGGCAGGTGTCCGCCGCCCGCGAGCTGGCTAACCTCCAGTCCGAGATCGAATCGCTGCGGCGCAGGCAGGGCGATCTCGAAGAGGTTGTGCTCGAGCTGATGGAGCGCCGGGAAGGCCTGGTCAGCCGGCGAGACGAGCTGGCCGCCGAGCGCGACGGCCTCGGCACCGAGACGGCCGAGCTGACGGCCCGCCGCGACGCGGCGTTCAAGGAGATCGACGAGCAGGCGGGCCGCGCGTCCGAGCAGCGCGCCACCGTCGCCGCGGACGTGCCCGCTGACCTGCTCAAGCTCTACGAGCAGATCCGCGACGCGCGCGGCGTCGGCGCGGCCATGCTGCGCGCCGGCCGCTGCGAGGGCTGTCACCTGAACCTCAACTCCGCGGACGTGAACCAGATCAGGGCGTCGGCGCCGGACGAGGTGGTCAGGTGCGAGGAATGCCGGCGAATCCTCGTCCGCACCGCGGAATCGGGCCTGTAACGTGCCGCCCAGCACGAGCTGGGGGCCCGTCCGGGGCGAGCCGACCGCCACCCTGCTGCTGCGGCACGGCCAGACGCTCATGTCCGTCGAGAGACGGTACTCGGGCCGGTCCGACGCGCCGCTCACCGCCGCCGGCGTCCAGCAGGCCGCCGCCGCGGGCAAGCACCTGGCCGGGGCGGACATCGGCGTGATCATCACCTCTCCGCTGCTGCGCACCGTGCAGACGGCGCAGGAGGTGGCCACCGTCGTCGGCGCCCCGGTGGTCACCGACGACGGGTTCCGGGAGACCGACTTCGGCGCGTGGGAAGGCCTGACGTTCGCCGAGGTGCGGGAGCGCTGGCCCGACGAGATGGCGAACTGGATGGCCGATCCGCAGGTCGCACCGCCCGGCGGGGAGAGCTTCACCGACGTCAGCGCGCGGGTGACCGGCGCGCTGCAGCGCGTGCTGGCCGAGCGGGAAGGCCAGCGGGTGCTGATAGTGAGCCATGTCACGCCGATCAAGACCCTGGTCGCGGCGGCCCTGCTCGCCCCGCCGTCCGCCCTGTACCGGATGCACCTGGACCTCGCCGCGCTGTCTGAGATCGACTGGTACGCCGGCGGATCGGCCGTGCTCCGGTCGTTCAATGCCACCAGCTACCTGTCCTGATCAATAGAATCCACTGTCATGGAAGACCGCGGACGGCTGACCGCTCCAGGCAGCCTGCTGAACGGGGTGGGACTCGCCCCCGAGGAGCAGGCCGCCAAGCTGGCCGCCGGAAGCGGGGAGCTGGCCGCGCTGGCCGCCCAGTACGGCCTGCGTCCCAGTTCCGCCCGGCCCCGCCTGCCCACCTACATCCGCATGGTGTGGGACCGGCGGCACTTCATCACCGCGTACGCCACGGCCCGCAACGTGTCCATGTACACCGAGGCCCGGCTCGGCCAGCTGTGGCAGGTGCTGACGCCGCTGCTCAACTCGGCCGTCTACTACCTGATCTTCGGGGTCATCTTCCAGGCCAGTCGCGGCATCAGCCACTACACCGCGTACCTGGTCGTCGGGGTGTTCATCTTCGCCTTCACGGAACGGTCGGTCGTGGTCGGCTCCACCGTGATGCGGGCGAACATCGGGCTGATCCGCGCGCTGTACTTCCCGCGTGCCTGCCTGCCGCTCGCCTACGTGATGGTCGAATTCCAGCAGCTGGCGCTGTCCCTGCTGGTGGTGTTCGGCATCGTGCTGGGCACCGGGGAACCGCTCACGCCGTACTGGCTGCTGCTGATACCGACGCTGCTGCTGCAGGGGATGTTCAACATGGGCGCCGCGCTGCTCATGGCGCGGCTCGGCGCCGGAGCCCAGGATTTCAGCCAGCTGATCCCGTTCCTGACCAGGGTCTGGCGGTACTTCTGCGGGGTCATGTACAGCATCACCTCGCTCCCGTCCTATGCCACGCTGCCGGAGTGGGCGAAAACCGTCATCTCCATGAACCCGGCGGCGGTCTACATCACGCTGGCCAGGAACGCGCTCATGTACACCCAGCGCGCCTACGCGCCGGGCGCGAAGCCGTACAACGCCGCGGCGTGCGCCGTGTTCAACGCGAAGAAGATCCCGGCGCTGCAGGCCTACTGCCACCCGACCACCACGACCAGTGAGCTGTGGCTGGCCGGGATCGGCTGGGCCGTCGTCACGCTGGCCGCGGGCGTGGTGTTCTTCTGGCAGGCCGAGACCCGCTACGGCCGCGGCTGATCGTGCCCCTACGGCCCGGTGAGCCGAGCGGACGCGTGGCCGCTGATCCGGGACCGCCTGGCCCGCTCGCGGGCCAGGGCTGCCCCAAGCACATGATCATGGGCCCGTGCGGCGGAGTGCGGCCCGGCGGCGGCTGCGAGGTCCGGCCGTTCCCGTGCGTGTTCCCGGCCCCGGTGGCCTGGCCCGATCCGGTGCCGCCTGTGCCGCTGGACGCCGTGCCGCTGATCCTGACCGACTTCAGCTCCGAGCCGTATTCGGTGTCGGCCCATGCCACCGTGGCGGGCATTCTGGCTCCGGTCAGCGACGCCGTCCTGGTCGGCGAGCACCAGGACCGGCCCGACTTCCCGCCCGCGCAGCTGGCCTCCATCTTGCAGGAGCTCGGGGCGCGGCCGTGGATAACCCTGTCCTGCCGGGACCGGAACCGGGTGGTGCTGGAACAGGAACTGCGCGGCCTGCGCCAGCTCGGGGTGGACGCGGTGCTGTGCGTGACCGGCGATGCCCGCGCCTACGACGTCCGGCCGGACGTGACGCAGGTCTTCGACCTGGACGGGCCGCGGCTGGCCGCGCTGGCCGCCTCGACCGGGCTGCCGGCCGCCGTCCCGGAGACACCCGCCGCGCCGCCCCGGCACCTGCGGCCCTTCCGGCTGGCCCAGAAGCAGCGCGCCGGGGCGGCGGTCGCCGTGCTCAACCACGCCACCGTGGCGTCGGTGGCCAGCTTCATGGCCGCCGCCGCGCGGGCCGGGGTCACCATCCCGGTCATCGCCGCGGTCGCTATTTTCACCGATCCCGTGTCCGTCTCGGCGCTGGCCCGCCTGCCCGGCCTGGAGCTGGATCCGGCCGTGGTGCGCGCGGTGCTGGACGACCCGGACCCGGTCGCGGCGGGCATCTCGGCCGCGGCCGAGCAGGCCCGGGCCCTGCTGGCCATCCCGGGCGTGGCCGGGGTGAACATCTCCGGGCTGGCCTCGGCCCGCGGGCATGAGTTCGCGGCGCGGATCAAGGCCGAACTGGCCGAACGGATCCGGGAAGGGGCACCGCGTGACCTATGACATCGGCAGCCCGATGGAGGCCGAGTTCGACACCGTGGCCGAGTGGACCTCCCGGGTGGCCGCAGACCTCGGCCCCGAGTACTACATCCCGGCCGCGTGCCGCGGGAGCGGCCAGCCCGAGGTCCTGGACTGGCTGCTCGAGCGCCTCGGGCCGCGACCCGGCGAGGTGATGATCGACGTCGGCGCGGGCATGGGCGGTCCCGCCGCCTACGCCGCCCGCCGGACCGGCGTGCAGCCCATCCTGGCCGAACCCGAGCCGGATGCGTGCCGCGCGGCGGCCCGGCTCTTCGGCGCCCCGGTCGTCCAGGCCGACGCGACCGCCCTGCCCTTCGGGGACGCAGCCGCGGACCTGGCCTGGTGCCTGGGCGTGCTGTGCACGGCGCCCGGCAGCAGAACCCAGCGGGCCATGCTCAGCCAGCTCCGCCGCGCCGTGCGCCCCGGCGGCCGGATCGGCCTGCTGGTCTTCCTGGCCGTCGCCGACCAGCTGGATGACCCGCCGCAGGGCAACCACTTCCCGTCCAGCGGCGAGCTGCACGACCTGTTCGGCCAGGCCGGCCTGGAGGCGGTAGACGTGGCCGACTTCAGCGACATCACCCGGCCGCCGCCGGACTGGACGGCCCGGGCCGAGGCCGTGGAGCGCGAATTGCACCGCCGGTACGGGCACACGCCGGAGCTCACGGAGGCCGACGAGCAGAGCAGCCGGATCGGCAGGCTGCTGAGCTCAGGCCAGCTCACCTCCCAGGCCATCCTGCTCCGGGGGTAGACCTAGGGCCCCGTGAAGACGGGGGCCAGCCTCATGTCGCCGACGGGGCGGCCGTGCCAGCATCAGCTTGTGACGACCCGCGAACCAGAGGTCCGTGCGGAGACGGCCCACCCTGCCTACCCGGCGGGCAACGAGCGCCTGACCGCAATGACCGGGGCAGTGCTGCTCGTGCTGTTCATCGCCGAGTGCCTGACCCTGCTGAACATAGGCAACCTCCTCACGCTGCACGTCTTCCTCGGGATGCTGCTGCTGGGTCCGGTCAGCCTGAAGATCGGCTCCACGCTCTGGCGTTTCACCAGGTACTACACTGGCTCGCCGGCCTACGTGCGGAAAGGGCCGCCCGGTCCGCTGCAGCGGGTGACCGGGCCGTTCGTCATCTTGACCACCGTGGCTGTCCTGGGCACCGGGGTCATGCTGGTTGTCGAGGGCCCGGGCAATGGGGACTGGGGCCGGCTGCATCACCTGTCGTTTTTTATCTGGGCGCTGGTCATCATCATCCACCTGGCCTCATACCTCCCGAAGCTGCCCGGGATCCTGTCCGGCCGGGCGGAGGGTGCCCGGCACCTGCTCGCGGCCCGGGCCACGCGCTGGCTGCTGCTGTGCGGTTCGCTGGCGGCCGGCCTGGGGCTGGCGCTGGCCACCTATCACCTGGCGGGCAGCTGGGGCGGCTCGGGCCGCCTTATCCCGTGACCGCAGGTGCCTGACCGGCCGGGCTGCGGGCGTTCAGCCAGTCGCCGGAGAGCAGCGCGGCCAGGGTGGCCAGGGCCCAGACCGCGTGCGTGTCCCGCTGGGGCGGGCGCAGTGCGCGCTCAGCGGCCGTCCGCCGGACGAGATCGAACATCCCGCCCGCGGCCCCCAGGTCGAGAGCGTAGTCGCGCAGCATCCGGGCCATCTGGTCTCCGTAGGCCCGCCGCCAGTCGGCCGAGCCGGCCGCTCCCGGTCCCGTTTGGCCACCCGCCGCGGCCCGGACGGGCGCGATCCGCGGCCCGGACTTCCAGCCGCTGCCCGCCAGGGGCAGCTCGAGCAGCTCCGGGCTCAGCACGGCCAGCACGCCGCGGTGCAGCCGGTCGGTGATCCGGTCCCGCAGCGGGACCGCGCGGGCGGCCAGGACGACCTGGTCGGCGAACAGCGGCTGGACCAGCGGGGAGCGGATCAGGTAGGCCTGCCGGGCCGCAGCCGACCACCGCCCGGCCCGGTTCACCAGGTAGAACTCATCAAGGGTGCGCAGCGGCCCGCGGGGAAGCTCCGCGGCGAACGGGGCCAGGCTGGCCAGGTACGCCCCGGCGGCGCCCGGGCGCAGCAGGCCCAGGCGGCGGGTGACCATGCGGCGGAACAGCTCGGCGCCCCGCGCTTCGCTCCAGGCCCGGGCTGGCCTGCGCTCGCTCCAGGCCGCGGGGGCATAGCCGCCGCGCAGCAGCTCACCGCCGTGACCGCCGGTCTGCACCGGCTCCGTGGCCGGCGGCGGGTCGGGGCGGCCCAGGTTCTCGAACGCCGACAGCATGCCGTCGCAGACCAGCACGGCCGAGCGGAGCCTGGCCCGCAGGTCGGCTTCGTCGGGCGCCTGCTCGGGTGCGGCCGGGCGCGGCTCGGTGACCACATGCTCGACGCCGAGCCTGCTGGCGATCATGGCCGCCACGATCACGTCCGGGTGGCTGGCGAAGCCGTGCGTGCGCGCCCGGAACGGGACCTTGGCGGCGGTCAGCGCGGCGGCGATGAGCCGGCTGTCCTTGCCGCCGGTCAGGGACAGCTCGACCGGCACGCCTGCCTCGCCCAGCGGCCTGACCGCCTCGACCAGGGCGGCCGCGACGTTGCCGTACGCGGCCGCACCGGCCCGCGGGGCGGGATCCGCGCCCGGGGCGGTACCCGTGGCCAGCCGGCCGCTGGTCACGGTCAGCTGCTGCCCGTTGCCCAGCGCCCGGACACCGCGGAACGCAGTGGCGGCGCCGACCGGGTAGCCCAGGGCCAGGAACGCGGTGACCGTAACCGGGTCGGCATCGCCGAGCCGGCCGGCGACGGCCGCCGCCCAGGAGGCGCGGTCGCTGACCACCACGGCTCCCGGCATCTCGACCAGGTAAACCGGGTCGACACGGGTCAGCCCGGTGCGTGCCTGCAGCCCCGCCTGGTCGGCCCAGATGGTGCCCGCGTGCGACCGGGGCTGCCGCTCCTGGCCGGCTGGCCAGTGCATCACGGCCATCAGCTCGGACGGCGCCCGCCAGGCCACGGCCGGCGGGCCGGGGATCGGCATCACCCGCGGGTCGGTGCCGGCCGCCGCGCTGACCAGCTCCGCGCACCTCGCGCGGGTGGAGGCGCTGACCGCGAGCGTGAAGTACATGCTTCCTCAGCCGGAGCCGAGCAGCTCGAGCGCGGGGTCCGGGACGGCCGGGTCGATGTCGGTGGTGAGCAGGCTGTACCAGGCCTCGCACACCCGCTCCAGGTTGAACGCCGCCGTGGCCTGGGCGTGCGCCTCATCGCCCGCCCGCCGCCAGTCGGCCTCGTCGCTGAGCGCCGCGATCGCGGCGGCCATCTCCGCTGGATCCCGGTGGATCCAGCGCCTGTCGTAGATGGTCTCCGCGCCAGGCCAGTGCCGCACCACCGGCACCGCCCGGGACGCCATCCCCTCGACGGGGGCGACGTGGAAGCTCTCGTCGTCGCTGGTGGACAGCATGAAGCCGACCCGGCGCAGCCACGCCGCGACGTCCGGTCCGGCGTCGTCGAACACCACCGCCCCGCGCAGCAGCGGGGCGCGCTGCACCCGGCGCAGCGCGCTGGCGTAATGCTCGCGCTCGGCCGGGTTCTGCCACACCCACCAGTGTTCCCACGGCATCCCGGACTTGATGAACAGCAGGTACCGGTCATCCTCGCGGCGCAGTTCCTCCAGGACGTCCAGCGCCAGGTCCAGGCGCTTGCGGGACGGGACGATACCGACCAGGCCGAGGTGGAACCGGGCGCCGTCCAGCTTGGGCCGGTCCAGCTGGGCGACGTCGATCAGGTTCGGCACGGTCACCACCTTGGCCTCCGGCCAGCCGGTCTGTTCCCGGGTCAGCCGCGCGTAGTGCCGGCTCACGCACGCCACCTGGCTGACCGCTCCGATCTTGACCTGGGCCGGGTAGGCAGCGGTCAGCTCGAACCGGTGCAGCCGTATCAGCAGCCGTGACCCGCGCCGTTTGTGCCTGCTGTACCAGACGGCGTTCGGCCCGCACCATTCGCAGATCACGACGTCGGCCCAGCTGGCCAGCTCCCGGCTCGCGTCCGGATCGTGCTTGCCGAGCGCGGCCCACCTGTCCAGCCGCACCTCCAGGTCCGGCTGCCGCCGCAGGTAGTCCAGCAGCGGGGTGAAGAACTTCAGGTCGTGCCCGGCCACCACGACCCGCAGCCGGGGCGGGCCGGCCGCGTCGCTCCCGCCGGGGCTCGGCTTGGGCAGTGCCTGGGTGAGGTACCCGCGGAGCCGTTCGGCCGCCTTGTCCAGCGTGAACTGCTGGGCCGCCCGGCCGGTGGCATCGGCGGCCCGCCGGTACAGCCGCTGGTCCGCCGCCGCCGCGGCGGCCACCTCCACCACGTCGGCCAGGCTCGCCGCGAACAGCGGGTAATCGGCGCCGAGCAGCTCCTCGTGCATGGGGGTGCGGTTGAGGATCACCGGCAGCCCGATGGCGCCGTACTCCAGTACCTTTGTCGACAGTTCCAGGCTCGCGTCCAGCTCGGGGTGCCGCCAGCCCAGCCCGATGTCGCAGGTCGCCGCGATCCGCAGCGCGTCCTCCCGCGAGTGCCCGCCGTGCCAGGTCACGCCCGTGGTATCGAGTGCGGCCCGCATCCGCTGCTGGTAGTCGCCGGGGGAGTTGTGGATCTTGTCCCCGATCATGTGCAGTTGCGCGGCCACGCCCCGGGCGGCCAGCAGGCCCGGCAGCTCGGTCATCTCCAGCGTGTTCCAGCGTGGCGCGAACTTGCCGGAGTAGACCAGCCGCAGCGGAGACCCGGCCGCGGACTCGCCCCGTGAGGTGGGGATCTCGGTCAGGATCGGCGGCAGCAGCACGCACTTGCCGCAGGCCGCGGGGATGCTGCCCTCCAGGAAGCAGCGGAGTTCCTCGGTCTGGCACAGCACGTACCGCGCGGCGGAGGCGATCATCCCGAGTTCCTCGGCCGCGGCGGACGTGAGACCAGGGACCGACTGCGGGACATCGGTCAGGTACGGCCACAGCCGCCCGGTGAACGCGCCGCTCTTCGCCGCCGCGGCGGTGACCGCCCGGCCGCGCAGTACGACCAGATCGTGGGGTGCCTCCGCGTCCAGGCGGGCGAGCAGGTCCGGGGCCGCCGCGGCCGGGACCGGGCCGGGCCCCTCCAGCAGGTGCTCCTCGAACGGTCTGCGGACGGTCACCCCGGGCTCGGCCAGCAGCGGCGCGATCAGGCGGCTGGTGCGGACCGGCGCCTTGAGCACCAGGGTCACCGCACAGCCCGCGGCGGCCAGCGCTTGGGTGACGGATTGCAGCCAGATGGCCGACCCGTCGATCAAGTTCAGGTCGATGTCACCGTAGACAAGCGCGCGCGTGGTCAACGCGGACAACTCCTTAGCTGACAGAGAAGAGCCGTAGGCCGTGGCCGGCGCCGTCCGGGCTGAAGAACTCCCGCCGGGCCAGTGCCGGGTCGAGCGAGGTCACGTACGCGTAGCTGGACCCGGCGTAACCGACCGCGTCGGCCTGCGCGCACTCCCGCGCGCACGCCAGGTCGATCAGGTAAGACGGATCGTATTGGCGGTCCGCCTGCCACGGCGCCACCCACGGCGAGCGCGCTGTCCTGGCCGCGAGCGAGAGCCAGCCGCCGCCGGCGGATGGCGGCGGCGCGGGAATCGCCGTGATCGCCGTGCCCAGCCCGGCCAGTTCGCCGAGGGCGGCGGTGACCGCGTGGCCCGATACCTCGGCGGACTCCCCGGGCCGGGCGGCGACCGCCACGATGAGCTCGGCGGGCGCGATCCGCTGCTTGCGCAGGCCGTCGGCCAGGGCGGCGGCCCCGGCCGCATCGGGGACCTGGGCCAGCACCGCGATCTGCCGCCCGGTGACCAGCTGACCGGGCAGCCCGGACAGGCTGGCCAGTCCGGCCAGCCGCACCGGGGTGGCGTACTCGGTGAAGATCTCCCGCAGCCGGCCGAACGCCTCGGCGGCAGTGAGCGCCCGCTCGGCCGCAGCCGCCGCGATCTGCTCCCGCATCGAGGACTGCTCGCCGGTGACCATGATCACGCGCGCGCCGCAGGCCAGCTGCTCGCGTGCCTGGTCAGGGGACACCGTGACGAACAGGGCGTGCTCCCGGTACAGCGCCGGGCGCCGGCGCCAGGCGATATCGCCGGTCACCTGCACCGGCCCGGCCGGCGCGGTAAGCGCGTCCAGCAGGGCACGGACCGCGGGCGGCTCGCGGGGGTCCCGCCGGCCGGCGAAGACCGGGTCGGACGGGCGCTGGGCGGCCAGCTCGACCGGGTTGAACCGGCCCAGCTGCACGCCGAAGCCGTCCTCGGATACCGCGTCGCAGCTGGCTGCCACCCAGTCCAGGCCGGGCGCCAGGTGCGGGGGGACGTTGCGGATGAAGATCACGGGCTTGCCGAGCGCGCGCGCCGCCGCGATCAGGCGCCCGAGCCGGCGTCCGCGGTCGGTCGCGGCCGGGTCGCTGGCGTAGGCCCAGGCCGAGCCGGCCAGCATGGCCGCGGCTTCGATCAGCACCAGGTCCGCGCCGACGCTTTCCAGCATCACGTCCACGTCGTGCGGCACCAGCGGGTACACGGCGGCGTCGGGGGCCAGGGCGGCACACGATTCGGTGGTGAGCACGCCGGTGATGACCAGCCCGGGCGCGTTCAGCCCGATTCCCGGCGCGCCCAGGCCCGGCGCGGTGAGCGCGGACAAGAACCGTTCCCCGCCGCCGGCCAGGTCAGCCAGCTGAGCCGACGCCAGCGCCAGGGTCGCCGCCCCCGGCCCGGTCAGGCTCCCGCGTTCCCGCCACAGCCGGATCAGGTCCAGCGGCAGCTGGACGCCGCGTGACCACGGGCGCCGCGCGGCGCGGACCAGGGTCCGGCCCAGGGTCAGGGTCGCGGAATCCTCGAGCGCGGCCAGCCGCCGCTGCGTCATGGCCAGCTGCAGCCTGGTGTCGCGCAACGTGCGGGCCAGCCGGTCACGTTCCGCCGCCAGCCCCGGATCACCTGCCGCCGTACTGTCTTCAGCCGTGCCGTCTTCCGTCGTGCCGTCTTCAGCGGCCAGCGCGAGCTCACCGTCCGCGCTGGCTTCGAGGTCAAGCCCGGTGTCGTCCCCGGGGACCGTGCTCATGGGCGGCCCTCCCGATCCAGCCAGCTGGTCATGATCCGGGCGATGCGCGGGCCCGCCTGCCCGTCCCACAGCGGCGGCAGCTCCCCGGCGTACGGCCCGTCCTGGCAGGCCTTGCGCACCGCGGCGGCCAGCTCGGCGTCGGTCACCAGCCGGTTGCTGCCGCTGGTGATCGTGATGGGCCGCTCGGTGTTCGGCCGCATGGTCAGGCACGGGACCCGCAGCAAGGTGGTTTCCTCCTGTACCCCGCCGGAGTCGGTGATCACCGCCGCGGCCCCCTTGACCAGGGCCATGAACTCCAGGTAGCCCAGCGGGTCACAGACGTGCAGGCGGGCATGCGTGCCCAGGCCCGCGGCTTCCAGCGCGGCCCGGCCCCGCGGGTGCACCGGGATGATCAGGTCCAGCTCGTCGGCCACCTCGTGCAGGGCGCGCACCAGGGCGGCCGCGGCCTGCGGGTCATCGACATTGGACGGCCGGTGCAAGGTGGCCACCACGTACTGATCCGGCAGCCCGGCCGCGGCCCGGGCCGCGGCCACGTCGAACCGGTCCAGATGGGCCAGCAGCGTGTCGATCATCGGGTTGCCCACCAGGTGCACCGCGCTGACCGGGCGGCCCTCGCGGGCCAGGTACCCGATGGCCTCCGGCGAGGTCGCGAACAGCAGCGCGCACAGCTGGTCGGTGAGCCGCCGGTTGATCTCCTCCGGCATCGAGTCATCGAAGCTGCGCAGCCCGGCCTCCACGTGGGCCAGCGGCACGCCCATCTTGGCCCCGGCCACGGCCGCGCCCAGGGTGGAGTTGACGTCCCCGTAGACCACGGCCAGCGCCGGGGGGCTCTCGGTGAACTCGCGTTCCATCCCGGTCATGATCTCGGCGGTCTGCCGCGCGTGGCTCCCCGAGCCCACGCCCAGGTTCACGTCGGGCCGCGGCAGGCCCAGCTGGACGAAGAACACCTCCGACATGCGCTCGTCGTAGTGCTGCCCGGTATGCACGATCCGCTGCTCGTGGCCCTGCTTCGCCAGGGCCGCGATCACCGGCGCGGCCTTCATGAAGTTTGGCCTCGCGCCCAGCACGTGGGTGATAGGTCCGCGCATCGCGTCCTTTCCGTTCACCGAACTCGATATCATCTGCCGTGATGACGTCCGCCCCGCGCTGGCCGGGCCTCCGCCGCCTCGACACGCACGTGTCGCCCCGCGCGCTCATGCTCGCGGCCTCGATTGCCTGGCGGCACGTGGCCGCGGACCCGGTCCGTGCCGTGGTCCTGGCCCAGAGAGTACTGCCACCGCCGCTGCGCGGCTGCCTCCGGCTCGCCGGGCCGTACGGCCGGGCGGCGGCGGCGTGGGGAGCGGGGGACCGGGACGGGGCGCTGGCCGCGCTTGACGCCTCGCCCCATCGGCTGGCCGCGTTCAGCCTGGCCGTGGACCAGCCCGAGGCCGCAGCCGCCGCCGTGCGGCGGCTGCGCGCGACGGATCGCGCCCGCCCGGTGCTGGCCGCCCGCCTGGCCTGGCGCCAAGGCCGCCTCACCGACGCCGTCGAAACGCTCGCCCACGTCCGTGGCCGCCGCGCCCGCCGCCTGCGCACCAGCCTCACCGCCGAGCAGGCCGTCCTGGCGCCCCTCGACCGGGCCGATTCCATGATCGTGGCCAGTTCTGGCCGGATAGCGTCCATTTCTGGCCACGATCATGAGCCAGCCAGAGCCCCGGCCGGGCCGCCCGCCGGAACAACCGGAGGACCAGCCGGGCCGCCCGCCAGAACCCCGGCCGGGACCAGAGGCCGCATCCTCCACCTGGTCAACGACGCGCTGCCCACCGCGAGCGCCGGCTACACGATCAGGACCCACGAGATCGTCCTGGCCCAAAAGCAAGCCGGCCTGGACCCGCACGTGGTGACCAGGATCGGCTTCCCCGTGACCCAGGGCGCGCTGGACGGCCGGCGCCTGGTCACGCTGGACGGCATCCCGTACCACCGCCTGCTGCCGTGGCGCCTGCCCGGCCGCGCCGACGAGGCCGCCGCGGCGGGCCTGGACATGGCCGCCCGGCTCACCGAGCAGATCAAACCGAGTCTCCTGCACGCCGCGAGCAACTACACCAACGCGGTGACCGCCCTGGCCCTCGGGCAGAGCCGCGGGCTGCCGGTGGTCTACGAGGTGCGCGGGTTCTGGGAGGACACCTGGCTGTCCCGGTACGCGGACAGCGAAGAACGGGCCGGCAGCGAGCTGTACCAGCGCAGCCGCGCCCTGGAGACCCAGTGCATGCTGGCCGCCGACCTGGTGGTGACGCTCGGCGAGGCCATGCGGGAGGAGATCGTGGCCCGCGGTGTCCCGGCCGAGAAAGTGCTCATCGTGCCGAACGCCGTCAGCGAGGAGTTCCTCCAGCCCCTGCCCGCCGCCGGCGCACTGCGCAGGCAGCTGGGTATCAAGCCCGGCGAGCACGTGGTCGGCGAGGTCTCCAGCCTGGTCCCGCACGAAGGCCTCGGCACCCTGCTCGAGGCGACCGCGCTGCTGCGCCAGCGAGGCCAGAAGGTGCGGGCCCTGATCGTCGGCGACGGGCCCGAACGCCCCGTCCTGCAGCGTCAGGCGGAGGATCTCGGCCTGGGCGAGGCGGCCATCTTCACCGGCCGCGTGCCCGCCGCGAAGGTACGTGAATTCCACGCGCTCCTCGATGTTTTCGTCGTCCCCCGCACCCCGGACAGGGTATGCCAGCTGGTCACTCCGCTGAAGCCGGTGGAGGCGATGGCCAGCGGGTTGTGCGTGCTCGCCAGTGACGTGCGGGCCCTGGCCGAAATCATCAAACCCGACGTGACGGGGGCGCTAACGATACCGCAAGATCCGGTGGCCCTAGCCGATAGTCTTGAACTCCTGGTTTGCAGCCCGGATATAAGAAGGAAACTCGGCGAGGGCGCCCGCGAATGGGTGGCGGCCGACCGGACCTGGGCGCACAACGCCGTCAGGTACAAGGATGCGTACGCCCGGCTGGGCGCGATCTAGCAGCTTCATCTAGCGAAGGGGGCTACATGCCGGCGCAGGACGTAGTGGTGATCGGGCTCGGCTATGTCGGCCTGCCGCTGGCCATCCAGGCCGTGCGGTCCGGGTTCCGGGTTACCGGCCTGGACACGAACGAGAAGATCGTGACCGGGCTGATGGCCGGGCGCTCGCACGTGGACGACGTGACCGACGCCGAGATCGCCGAGATCCTGGCCGCCGGGTTCCGGGCCACCACGGACGAGACGCGGGTCGAGCCGGCGGATGTCGTCGTGCTCTGCGTGCCGACGCCCCTGTCGGAGGCCGCCGGGCCGGACCTGTCCGCGGTGCGGGCCGCCACAGCGACCGCGGGGCGGCTGGTGAAGGCGGGCACGCTGGTGTCGCTGGAGTCCACCACCTACCCGGGCACCACCGAGGAGATCGTCCGCCCGCTGCTGGAGAAGGCCTCCGGGCTGACCGCCGGGATCGGGTTCTTCCTGGCCTTCTCGCCGGAGCGGATCGACCCGGGCAACCCGGTGTACGGCTTCGCCAACACGCCCAAGATCGTGGGCGGCCTGACCCCGTCCTGCACCGACGCGGCCGAGACGTTCTACGCCCAGATCTGCGACCAGGTGATCCGGGCCAAGTCCTCCCGCGAGGCGGAGATGGCCAAACTGCTGGAGAACACTTACCGGCACGTGAACATCGCCCTGGTCAACGAGATGGCCATCTTCTGCCGCGAGCTGGATGTGGACCTGTGGGACGCGATCCGGTGCGCAGCCACCAAGCCGTTCGGGTTCCAGGCGTTCTACCCCGGCCCGGGCGTCGGCGGGCACTGCATCCCCATCGACCCCAACTACCTGTCCTACAAGGTCCGCACGCTGGGCTACCCGTTCCGGTTCGTCGAGCTGGCCCAGGAGATCAACGGCCGGATGCCCGGCTACGTCACCGACCGCGCCGCCGAGCTGCTCAACCGGCACGCCAAGGCGGTCAACGGGGCCAAGGTCCTGCTGCTCGGGGTGACCTACAAGCGGGACATCGCCGACCAGCGGGAATCGCCGGCCCGGCCGCTGGCCCGCAAGCTGCTGGCCCGCGGCGCCGTGGTCAGCTACCACGACCCGCACGTGCCGGACTGGCAGGTCGACGGGCAGTCCATCCCCCGCGCCAGCGACCTGGACGCCGCCCTGGCCGACGCCGACCTGGTCATCTTGCTGCAGGCCCACCGGGACTACGAGCCGGCCCAGCTGGGCGGCGCGGCCCGCCTGCTGCTCGACACCCGCGGCATCATCCCGGCCGGGCCGCACGTCGAGGCGCTGTGACCCGGATGCGGGTGGTGGTCTGCACGATCGTCCACCATCCCGCCGACGCGCGCATCTACCACCGCCAGATCAGGGCCCTGCTCGAGGCGGGCCACCAGGTCACCTACATCGCCCCGGCGCAGGAAGAGAATTTTTCAGCCGAACGGATCGCCCCTCAGCTCCTCATCCCGGTTCCGCGCGCCGTGGGACGCAGCAGGCTCGGCGCCTTGCGCGCCGCCCGGCGCGAGCTGGCCCGGCACGCGCCCGGAGCCGACCTGCTGCTGATACACGATCCCGAGCTGCTCCTGGCCCTGCCGCCGCGGCGGACCCGGCCGCCCACGGTCTGGGACGTGCACGAGGACACCGCGGCCGCCCTGAGCACCAAGGCCTGGCTGCCACGCCCGCTGCGGCCTCCCGTCGCCGCCGCGGTGCATGCCGCCGAGCGGCTCGCCGAGCGGGGCCTGCATCTCATCCTGGCCGAGCAGGGCTACGTGCCGCGGTTCAGCCGGACGCATCCCGTGGTGCCGAACACCACCTACGTCCCCGAGACCATCGCCGCGCCGGACCCGGCCGGCGCCGCCCAGCGGGTGATCTACGTCGGTCATCTGTCCCCGGACCGCGGCGTGGCCGAGATGATCGAAGTGGCCGCCCTGCTGCGCCCGCACGGCATCACGGTGGAGCTGATCGGCCCGGCCGACGCGCGCGCCCGGGCCATGATCGAGCCCGCGCAGGCCCAGGGCCTGGTCCGCTGGCCCGGCTTCGTCCCGAACGACCAGGCCATGCTCATGGTCGACGGCGCCCTGGCCGGCCTCTCGCTGCTCCAGGACGAGCCCAACTTCCGGCACTCACTGCCCACCAAGGTGGTGGAGTACATGGCCCGCGGCGTGCCCGTGGTGACCACGCCGCTGCCCGCCGCCGCCGAGCTCGCCACCCGCTACGAGTGCGGGTTCGTGGTGCCGTTCGGCGACCCGCGCGCCGCCGCCGATGCGGTCCTTACGCTGGCCGGGGACTCCTCGCTGCGGGCCAAGATGGGCCGCCGCGGGCACGAGGCGGCCCGGAGCTCACTCGGCTGGCCCGCCGACGCGCAGGCCTTCGTGGCCCAGCTGGAAGCCTGGGCCAAGACGTCATAGCCCCTGGCCGGGCGCGTGCTATTGTTGCGTGTCCCCGGCGCGGAGGAGGGGGCGCGGAGAAGGGATTCGGCGTGCTCGCAGGCATTTCGCGCGCTCCGCTGGCGCGGCGGCTTCGTGAGCTGATCGCGCGCAATCAGCTGTTTGCCGGGGCGCTGGCGGTGGGCGCGGCCCTGCGGCTGCTGACGATGGTGGCCTACCCGGGCACGCTGTGGTTTTCCGGCGACTCCTACGTTTACGTCGGGGCCGCGCTGCGGCCGCAGCCTGATCTGTCCAAGACCACGGGCTACTCGTTTTTCCTGCGGGCCCTGCTGCCGTTGCACAGCTTCACGCTGGTCACCGGCCTTCAGCACCTGATGGGGCTGGCCATCGCGGTCATGGTGTACGCGCTGGCCCGGCGCGCCGGGGTGTCGAAGCGATGGGCGACGGCGGCCACGCTCCCGGTGCTGCTCGACGGCTTCGAGATCGAAGACGAGCACATGATCATGGCCGAGACCCTGTTCACGTTCCTCGTCATGCTGGCCCTGCTCCTCATCCTGTGGCGGTACCGCGCGCCGTGGCAGTTCGCGCTGATCGCCGGCCTGCTGGTCGGCTACGCCGTCGACGTGCGCAGCGAGGGCCTGCCGCTGCTGATCCTGCTGCCGGCTTTCCTGGCCTACCGCGCGGTCCGGCTGGGCTGGAAGACGTGGCGCCACTGGCTGGCCGCGGTCGCCCTCGCCGCGGGCTGCGCGGCGCCGGTGGTCGGCTACGCGACGTGGTTTCACCACTACAACGGCACGTACTCACTGACCAGATCCGAAGGCTTCTATCTGTGGGGCCGGGTGTCGTCGTTCGCCGAGTGCTCGGTCATCAAGCCGCCCGCAGACGAGCTGGCCATCTGCCCGTCAGGTTCCCCGCGCAACCGCACGGCGCCGGGCGACTACATCTGGCACGCGCCGCAGGTGCACAAGATCCCGGGCGGCCCGGTGACCATCGCCAACAACAAGCTGCTCCGCGATTTCGCCATCCACGCGATCGAGGCCCAGCCGTTCTCGTACGTCAAGGCGGTAGTGAAGGGCGTGGCGCTGGCCGTTGAATGGCCGCGCAAGAAATACCCGGACCCCGGCACGGTGTCCTACTACAACTTCCAGCTCAAGACGCAGACGATCCCCAACAACCACACGTGGATTGCCGGCGGTACCGCCTACCAGGACGCGGTCAGTTACGGCCATGCCGAGCCGAGCAGGTTCGTTGAGCCGGCCGCGGCCCCGATCGTCCTGTACCAGAAGATCGTCTACACCTGGGGCCCGCTGTTCGGGCTCATCATGCTGATGGGGCTCGGCGGGATCGTGCGGATCACCGGCGTCCGGGAACGGCGGCCCCGGCTGGCCTGGTCGCGGCGGGCCGGCAGCATGATGCCCTGGGTTATCGGCGTCGTGCTTCTGGTGGGTCCGATCGCGGTCGCCGACTTCGACTACCGGTATCTGCTTCCCGTTCTTCCCTTCGCCTGCCTGGCCGCGGGCCTGGCCTTCGCCCCGGCCCGGGTCCGGCCCGCGCCGGGGCCGCCCGCCCCGCGGCCGGACGGCGAGCAGCGGGACGACCTGACCCCCCATGTCCCCGGCCGGGTTAGCTGAGCCGAACCTCCTGGCGGCGTATCCTAGAGCCGGGTGAGTCGGCCGGGCGGTCGCGCCGGGCGCAAGCCCGTCGAGGAAGGTCCGGGCTCCACAGGGCAGGGTGGTCGGTAACGCCGACCCGGGGTGACCCGCGGGATAGTGCCACAGAAAACAGACCGCCCCGCGTCCGTGACGCGGGGTAAGGGTGAAACGGCGGTGTAAGAGACCACCAGCGCTGCAGGTGACTGCGGCGGCTAGGTAAACCCCACCCGGAGCAAGGTCAAGAGGGGAACCACGGTTCCCTGCGCGAGCGATCGAGGGCGGCCCGCCCGATGCTCGCGGGTAGACCGCACGAGGCTGTCGGCAACGGCAGCCCTAGATGGATGATCGCCGCCCCGCCGCAAGCGGGCGCACAGAACCCGGCCTACAGGCCGGCTCACCCGCCCTCGAAGGGTCCTGACCTGCAATGTAGCGAAGCACGCGGCGCAGCGGGGCACATCGGGGGCACATGCGCGTCAGCCGAGGGCTTTGTCCAGGGCGTCGCGGGCACGGCCGCTGGCCTCCGGTACGAGGTGGCCATAAAGGGTCGACTGTCGTCGTGATCGACCGGTGGCCCAGCCAGCGCGAAACGCCCGAGATGGGGATGTGCGACGCATGTCCGCCAAGTGATGCGCGTCGCGATCAAACGGACCCTAGGCGTGCTTCAGGATGGTGCGCATGGCAACACCTTCACCATCGGCGTTCGACCCCCAGGCGTTTGAAGGGACGGCCGAGTACTACGCGGTCGGGCGTCCTCCGTATTCCGCGCAGCTAGCGGACACGATGGCCCGGGAGCTGTCGCTTGACGGCACCGGCCAGCTGCTCGATGTGGGGTGCGGACCTGGCGTCCTGGAGCTGCCCCTGGCCGGGTTGTTCGACCAGGTAACGGCGCTTGATCCCGAGCCCGGCATGTTGCAGGCAGGCCAGCGGCGTTGCCATCAGGCGGGAGTGGCCAATGTGCGCTGGGTGCGGGGGGCCGCGGAGGATATCGCAGCGCTGAACCTGGGCTCATGGCGAGCGGTCACCTTCGGCCAGTCGTTTCACCGGGTCCGGCGGCTGGCGGTCGCCGAGACCGTGTATGACCTGCTCGTGCCGGGCGGCTCGCTGGTCCTGATCTCCCACCACGTCGACGACGGCCGTCCACGGCCTGCCGATCCGGGGTACCCGGAGGTTCCCCATGCCGCAGTGCGGAAGCTCATCCTCGACTACCTCGGTGACGGCACGCGCCACTACCTCGCAACCTGGAACGAGGGCCAGCCGGGACGCTTTGAAGACACCCTGTCGCAGACCCGGTTCGGCGGCTCGCGCACCATCTACGCGCCTGGGCGCCCCGACCTGATCAGAGACATCGACACCGTGGTGGCTAACTATTTCTCGTTGTCGTACGCCGCGCCCCGGTGGTTCGGGAATCGCCGGGCCGACTTCGAGGCCGATCTACGTCACCTGCTGCGCGAGCATTCGCCAGACGGTCTGTTCTGGGACTGGCCAGGTGACACCGAACTCGTCATAGCGACGAAGAGCTAAGGGATCAGGCGGCACGTCGTTACGGACACGCACACCAGCGCGGATGCCCTCTACAGATAGGTCACGTCGTAGCGTCGAGTCAGCAGCTCAGGGGTTCACGTCGGCGAGAGGGATGATTTCGACGTCGACGTCGTCGCCGTTGAGTTCCATGGTGGCGACGTGTCCTATTTTCCTGCTGTTGCCGACCATGGTGGGGCTGCCGGGGTTGACGAACAGGACGTCGTCGTGGGTTTCGACCATGACTACGTGGGTGTAGCCGAGGACGACGATGTCGACGGGTTTGCCGAAGACCTCGAGGAGCTCGGCTTTGAGGCTTTTGGTCTCGGGGTAGCGATCGAGGTCGTGGGGGTAGATGTCGTCGGGGTAGTAACGGAGGTCGAGTTTGTGGATGACGCCGATGGTGTGGCCTTCGACCTCGACGGTGATGGGCTTGCTGATGCGGGGGGCGCCTTCGCCGACGTGGTGGAAGCTGTTGGTGGTGGCTTCGACGGGGGCGATCTGTTCGAGCCAGTGGATGCAGTCTTCGGTGTAGACGTCGCCGGCGTGGATGATGAGGTCGACGCCCTGGAAGGCGGTTTTGACTTCGGCGGGTGGTTCGGGGCCCATGGAGGGGATGTGGGTGTCGGAGATGAGGCCGATTTTCACGCTGGTTCCTTCCAGGCGGTGGTGGTGAGTGGCCAGTACCCGGAGGGAGCGTAGTAGACACCAGGTCTTTCCCGAGTTGGGCGCTGGATCGAGCGCTCGACTACGACCATGGCATCTTGGCACCCATGCACGTCAACACGACGGTGCGTTCCTCAGCATTTGACGTGAGGTTCACGGGCGACGCGGCCAACGCGAAAGCAGCAGTACGACCGCATCCGGGGACGAGGACCTCCCATGTCGCTGCTATCAGGCGGCGACAGCGAGCCACGGCCACCTCCCCGCAGACGAACATCGTGCACCCCTACGTGCCACAGTGAACGGGCACTAACAGCCAGCCTACGCCGACCAGCGCTGTCAAAACGCGGAAGTGACGTGGTGCAGCAACCGCCATGGCCCGGACCCATAACAGGCTCCTTTGTCAGCCGCCACACCCTCGAGCGCTGCGTCCTGTTCCGCAGATACGCCCCATCACCCGGCCTTAACGACACTTCGCCTTGGTCGCCTGGCCGGGCTGGCGACGGGGCACTTTCGGGGCACATCAGCACGAGTGTCAACGGCGGCCCAATGTGGACCCGGCTGCGGCGGGGCATGTCAGCACAAGACCCGGCCTGCAGCCCGGCTCACCCCCCTCGTGCGGTCGAGGATGGTGACCCACACTGGTAGTCAGATCAGCCATGCCTGGGATGGGCAGGATTTCAAGGAGCCGTCCGATGACGTACCGTTTTGACCCTGAACTGGTCCCCTGGCTCGCGGCGATGCCTGCGGTCGACCTGTCCGAGCCTGCCCGCGCGCGTGCCGCGAGCTCAGCGCGGCGGGGCCAGGCTCCCCCTTACGAGTCGCCCATCCCGCTGGCCGTTGCTGACCGGCTGGTGCCGGGCCTGGCGGACGATCCCGATGTCGCGGTACGCGTTTACGCACCGGCCGGGCGCACCGAGGTCCTGCCCGGGCTGGTGTACATCCACGGCGGCGGGTTTGTCATCGGCAGCGTGGACGGCGATGACGCCAGGACGCGGGAGATCGCCGGCACCGTGGAGGCCGTGGTGGTGTCGGTGGAGTACCGGCTCGCTCCCGAGCATCCATTCCCGGCGGGCCTGCGTGACTGCTTCGCCGCGCTGACCTACCTGGCTAAGAACGCCGCGGAACTGGGCGTCGACCCGCGGCATATCGGCGTGGCGGGCAACAGCGCGGGCGGGGGCCTGGCTGCCGCGACCGCGCTGATGGCACGGGATCAGGGCGGCCCGGAGCTGTGCATGCAGTACCTGAGCATCCCCGAGCTCGATGACCGGCTGGAAACCCCTTCCATGCGGGCCTACACCGACACGCCGGTCGCCAACCGGGCGAATGTGATCATCACCTGGCAGCACTACCTGGCCGGGCAGCAGGCCACCGCGTACGCGGCGCCCGCACGCGCAGCGGACCTGACCGGGCTGCCGCCGTCATACGTCGCCGTGTGCGAATTCGACCCGCTGCGTGACGAGGGCATCCAGTATGCCCAGCGGCTCGTCCAGGCGGGCGTCCCGGTCGAGCTGCACCTGTACCCGGGGACGTTCCACGGCTCCTCGCGGATCACCACCGCGGCCGTCTCCCAGCGCATGTCCAGGGACTCGCTCGAGGCCATACATCGCCTCTTGCGGGCCTAAGGGCAGTCAGCGGCCTGCACGTAGGCGCGGCCTACGGCAGGCCGGCGTTCACCCCCTATGACGTCCCGGCGTCCGGCGGCCCGGAGGGATGCCACGGGCGGCCCATCCCGGCCGATAGCGCACAATGGTTGATAATGACGTGCCACATCAGCGCCGCGCCGCCGCGTTCCGGCCGTGGACCTGCGGCGGCGATGTCTCAAAGAGTTCAGTCGTTAGGAGTGCCAGAGGATGGATTTCTCAGTCGTTGCCCTCACCGAAGGTCAGCAGGCGTTCGCCGAGGAGGTGCGAGCGTTCCTGGATGAGCACCTGACTGACAAGGTAAAGGCGGGCATGCGCGAGCGGTCCTCGACCTACGACGAGGGTTTCTACCTGGCGCTGGGCGCCAAGGGCTGGCTGTGGCCGCGCTGGCGGAAGGAGGACGGCGGCGCCGAGCTGGACGATGTGCGCGTCAAGATCCTCGAATCCGAACTGCCGACGAACGTCATGCTCGGGACGACTGCCCTCTGCTGGCCGGCCGTCGAGAAGGACGGGGACCCGGCGCTGCGCGACGAGCTGAAGCCCGGCGTGGCCAATGGCACGGTCCGCATCGCGCAGGGCTATACCGAGCCGGACGGCGGGTCCGACATCGCCAACGCCAAGACCCGCGCCGTCCGTGACGGTGATGAGTGGGTCATCAACGGGCAGAAGATCTTCACCTCCAACGCCCAGTACGCCACGCACATCTTCCTCATCACGCGGACCGACCCGTCGCTGCCCAAGCACAAGGGCATGACCATGTTCCTGGTCCCGACCAGCTCGCCCGGGTTCGAGCGCCAGCCGCTGCCCACCATCGGCGACGAGACCACCAACGTCAGCTTCTACAGCGACATCCGGCTGCCCGACCGGTACCGCATCGGCGAGGTCAACAACGGCTGGTCCACCCTGCACGGCCCGCTCGACGCCGAGCACCACCTCGACGGCCCGGCCAGCAAGCTCGAGGAGATCGGCCCCGGCGCCGGCATCGTGCGTCACCTGGCCGAGTCGGTCGACGTGGCTCTGGACTGGGCCAAGGATGCCCCGGACGGGAACGGGCCGATGATCGACGACAAGGCCTTCCTGGCCGGGATCGGCCACCTGCTGACCGAGATGGAGGCGAGTGCCTGCACCCCGACGGCAATGGGCAAGATCAAGGGCTCGGACACGGTCCGGCTGGGCTTCGAGGAGCTCATCGACCTGGTCGGGTCGGCTGCGACCATCCCCCACGGCGCGGAGGGTGCCCTGGGCGACGGCATCATCGAATACGGCCACCGGCAGGCCCAGCACTCCGCGGTCCCCGGCGGCACGGTCGAGGTGTTCCGGACCATCGTCGCCCAGCACGACCTGGGCCTGCCCCGCCCGGACTACCCCGGCCGCAAGGTGTTCCTGACGGGAGAGCGCGCCGCGGCGACGGCAACGGCATAGCGCGATCGGCGGAGTCGAGCTGGACCGGGATCAGTACTCGTTCTTGATGGTGAAGAAGGAACCGCGAATGGTTCCGGCCAGCTTCGACTTCTGCCTCGCGAACTTGAACCGCGAGGCGAGCTCCGCGGGGACTTCCATCCCCTCGGAGAGCTTGAACCCGACCGCCCGCTTCTTGGCGTCGTCGACGGTGTACATCACGTTGATCGACAGGCCGCTCTCGTAGAAGACGTAGGCCATCCGGATGTCCTCGACCTGGAAGGCCGTAGCTTCCAGCGGGGGAGACGAGATGACGATGTCGCGTTCTTCCTTGAGGATCCGGTGCACCCAGTCGATGGTCTCCGTGGCGTTGCTCGCAGGCTCCACCGCGAAGACGTGGTCATACTTGTTCTTGAAGTAGCGGGCCTCATTAGCCCGCAGACCAGCCAGCGCGGCCGCGACCGGCGACGACTCCAGGCCAACGGTCGAGACGGTGCTGAAATCCACGGTGTAGGGCATGACGTACTCCCGAACGTGTCTTGGTATGTCCGTTTACTCGGCCGCATGGTACCTCAGTGAGCCAGCACCTGCCCGACCGTGACCGAGGGAGGTCACGCTGCGTGGCGACCTTGTGGTTGATTCCGGCACGTTGGCGGCTTATCGTTCCCTGAACGGCTCGGGTGAACTGGCCGCATGTGACCGGTTCCAGACTGTGATACAGGAGTACACGCGTGAGCCTGGTGGAGTATTCGCTGGAAGATCACATCGCGGTGATCCGGCTGAACCGGCCGGAGCGGCTCAATGCGATGTCGCCCGCAATGGGTGATGAGTTCGTAGAGGCGTTCCGCCGGTTCAACGCCGATGACAGCGCCTGGGTGGGGATCCTGACCGGTGCGGGCCGTGCCTTCTGCGCCGGCCGGGACATGAAGGAACAAGCCGAAGGCTTTGCCAGCGACGGCGGCAAGGTGCTCGGCCGGGAGTACACCAGCGAGAGGAACATGTTCGGCCTGTCCGACACGGACAAGCCGCTCATCGCGGCGGTCAATGGCTTTGCCATCGGCCTGGGCTGGTACATGACCGTAGGCTGCGACATTCGCGTCGCCGCTTCCGGCGCACGGTTCGCGATGGCCGAGGTGCCGACCGGAGTCCTGGGGCCTTACTGGATGGCTAGCGTCGAGATGCTGCCGTGGCCGATCGCGGCCGAGTTCGTTCTGCTCGGGGAGCAAGTCGTTGCCGAGCGGCTGCTGGCCTGTGGGGTGCTGAACGCGGTGGTCCCCGAGCCTGAGCTGATGGACGAAGCCCGGCGGTGGGCCGAGAGGTTCGTCCGCCTGCCCCCGCGGCATGTCCAGGCCACCAAGGCGCTGATGCTTGCTACGCGCGGCCTGCCCGGGCCGGACATCCAGGCGAGGGAGCAGGAGATACGGAACCAGCTGGCGGAGCTCGCCGACAGCAAGGAAGCCGTCTTGGCGTGGATGCAGAAGAGGCCGCCCGTCTTCCGGGGTGCCTGACCGCCCGTTTTCCTGCCAGGCCAGTTCAGGGGCTGACTTTCATGGCGGTGGCCCGCCACTTGCCCGATTCGGGCTGGAAATCGATGTCCGCGGTTTGGTGGTGCCGTTCGCCGGCTGTGTCCTGGCAAGATAGCGGCATGGAACGTGTGCTCGGAGTTGGCGGATACTTCATGCGGGCGGCCGATCCGGTGGCCCTGGGTGCGTGGTATCGCGACTGCCTGGGCCTGGACGCCGACGAGAACGGCCTGTGGCGTCAGGAAGCCGGGGTGACAGTGTTCGCGACTTTCGAGTCCGGGACCGAGTACTTCGGCTCCCGCGCCCAGCAGACCATGCTCAACTTCCGTGTCCGCGACCTGGATGCGATGCTCGCGCAGCTGCGCGACAAGGGAGCGGACGTGGCCAAGGAGACTCAAGACATGGAGGGTGTCGGTCGATTCGGCTGGGTCACCGATCCTGAGGGCAATCGGATCGAGCTGTGGCAACCCAGCTGACAATGTCTTCATGCAGGCAGTGACGTATCGCTGGCCCGCCGGTCTCTGACCGCGCCGGCCAGCGAGCTGTGGCGCGTCCTGGGCGTCACAGGCCCCGGCAGCGATGGAGGTTGGGCATGCGGGCCGCATACTACGAAGCCTTCGGCGGACCGGAAAACCTGCAGACCGGCGAGCGCCCGGACCCCGCGCCGGACGCCGGCCGCATGCTCGTGCGGACCCGCGCCGCCGGGGTAGGTATCTGGGACGTGGGGATGATGCGCGGAACAGGCGGTCAGGGGTCACTGCCGCGCATCCCCGGCTGCGAGGTGGCGGGGACCGTCGAGGTGGCAGCCGGCGGGTTCAGTGCTGGCGACCGGGTCTTCTGCTCCCTGTTTACGGCAGGAGGCGGCGGATTCGCCGAGCTCGCCGCCGTGCGGGTCGATAAAGCCGCCGTAGTCCCCGACAGCATCGACTTTCCCGAGGCCGCAGGGCTGGTGATCCCGGCCGTCACTGCCTATGAAGGGCTCGTCGAGCGGGCCGGGCTGCAGGCCGGTGAAACCGTGCTCATCACCGCCGCGTCCGGTGGCGTCGGCACCGCTGCGGTGCAGATCGCCAGGAACATCGGCGCGAGGGTCGTCGCCGTGGCCAGCGCGCGCAACCACCGATACCTTCGCGACCTCGGCGCGGAGGCGGCCGTCGACTACCACGACCCGCGTTTCGTCGAGCAGCTCCGAAGCGCCGTCCCGAGCGGGGTCGATGTGCTCTTCGACGGGACCGGTAACGAGGTACGCGACCAGGTGCTCGGGCTGGTCCGGGAGGGCGGCCGCGGCATCTTCATCATCGGCGGGGCACCGCCGGCCCGAGATGGAGTCGATTTCCAGTACTTCGGCGCCACGACCACCACCGGGCGGCTGGAGGCGATCGCCGGGCTCGCTTCCCGTGGCGCGCTACGGATGCCGATCGAGAAAGAGTTCCCCCTTGAGCGTGCGCGTGAGGCGATGCAGCACGTCAGTGGCAGGCATACCGTGGGCCGGGTGGTAGTGCGGATCGGGTCTTGACCCCGAGCCGAGACATTTCGAGCAGCACCCTGCGGCGCAGCGAGGCGGCGCACATCAGGAGCGCCGTCGTGTTAAGACAGCGACCGCACGACGTCCAGGATCGCATCGACCTCGGTACGCACCATCCAATCGGGATGGACGTCGGCAAATCGAACGACATAGTCCTGGTCGATGACCACGACGGTCGGATAGGGGAGATCCCAGCGCCCGTTGCCGAGAAGCGCCGGCATGTCCTCGCCCAGCCGCAGGCGCTCCTCCTGCTCGCCGGGCGCGGGCGCGAAGGCGATTCCCAGCGACCGGATCAGGCTCGCGTCAGGGTCGGAAGCGACGGGGAAGGGAAGGTCGAGCCTCCGCTTGATCGCGACAAGGCGCTCGGGGACCTGCGGGCTGATCGCGACCAGGTGGGCGCCGAGCCTGGCCAGTTCGGGCGCCAGCGCATCTCTGTACGCGGGCATCGCCGCATTGCAGGCCGGGCAGTTCTCGAAGCGGAAGAAGATCAGCACGGCCGGGCCGGTGCGAACCAGATCGGCCAGGGCGACCGAGCCGCCGTCGACCTCCTCGAGGACGAACGGGGCCAGCACGTCGCCGACCTTAACTACTCCTGACCAGTCAGTTTCTTCCTGAAGCTTCTGCCGGTAGGCCTGATGCCTGGCGAGATGGTCCGGTGTCCAGTCAACGTCTCGCTGAGATTGAAGGGCGTTGAGATTCTTCTGAACAGAGTCACTCTGCTCATGGGCGAACTGGTCAAGTTCAGGCACGGCGTTCTCTTCCCATCATGTCAGGATTCGGTCTCCCCGCTCCTCAGCGTGGCTTTCCACCCCTCAGCGCGGCGTCCTAGACCTAGGAGCCAGCCTATAACGACCTGTCCGCTTGTCAATAAAAACTATCTTCTAAGTGGGTTGATGGCTTTTGCGCCCCCGTGAGTCGGCGCTTCTGCAGCACGCCTCAATACACCCGCAGAGTTGGTAGCGGCCAGGTCCTGCTAGGCCGGGGACACGTTCGGCCAGCCGGGGACTCCCTCGTCGAGCTCGACGCCGAAGCTGTTCAGGACCCCGGAGACCATGAAGTAGAAGCCGGCCGCCACGAGGAATTCGAGGATTTCCTTGGGGGACCAGCGCGCGGCCAGCTTGGCCCAGGTCGGGTCGGTGACACAGGAGTCGGTGTAGAGCTCGTCGGCCAGCTGGAGCAGGATCCGGTCGTCCTCGGCCCACCCGAAGGTGGTCAGGGGCCTGGTCAGCGCCACGATCTCGGCTTCGGTGATGCCTGCCTCGCGGCCGAACAGGGTGTGCTGCCCGAACTCGTACTGCGCGCCGCAGTTCCAGCCCATCCGCAGGATCACCAGCTCACGCTGCCGGCGTGGCGTGGACGCCTCGTTGACAATGAAGCCGCCCAGCGCTCCGAAGGCCTGGCTCAGCTCGGGGTTAAGGCCGAGCGTCCCCATGACGTTGGCCGTGTGCTGGCCGCGGTTCTCGGCGAGAACGCCGGGATCAGGGTCAACGCGTGCCCGCGCTGGTCTGGCCATGCTCATGGTGCCTCCGGATGTGAGCTGTCCCTAGCTGATTGCCGCGTGCTGTCCTGGCCTTGAGCAAGCGTACGACAGTGGCCACCTGATCCATTCGCGACGGTGTGCACGGAACGACGGAAACGGCCGGGATCAACCGGATTAGGCGGGACTGACACGAACGGGCCGTGGTGACGGCTCGCGGGTTAACGAGCGGGGCGCCGAATCATTTCTGGCACCGTATTGCTCGGATGCTGGCCGGACATTTGCCTATCAAGGCACGGCAGTTCCCTGTTCTCCCGAAACCCGATTACCGGAACTGCATGCCGGGCGATCTTTCCTGAAATTGTGGCCACGCGAGATCTGGCGAGCCCGCTGGACGCCTGGCCGTGCTTTACCCTCTCGGGGCGCGGGCGTAGAGTCCCGCCATGCCTGCATATGTCATCGTCGATTCCGACGTCACCGATCCGGAGCGCTACGAGCAGTACAAGGCCGCGACGCCGGCCGCGGTCGCGGCTGGCGGCGGCCGCTTTCTCGCCCGAGGCGGCGAAGTCATCGTCCTTGAGGGTGACTGGCAGCCGTCCCGTGTGGTGGTGCTCGAGTTTGAAGACCTCGCGGCCGCGAAGCAGTGGTATGAGTCGGAGGCGTACCAGGAAGCAAAGAAGTTCCGTGCGGGCGCCGCGTCCTTTCACATGATCGCCGTGCAGGGCGTGGAGTAGGCCAGGACTCAGCTGATCGGGCCCGGCTCACTGCTCGCCGTCATGCGGTAGCCGAAGCAAGCAGGGGCTCGGAGTCGAAGATCTGCTGCAGGTGCTGCCAGGGATCGGTGCACTCGCCAGCGACCAGGTCATCGAGCCAGATACGCAGTCCCGCTACGGCCCGTGCGACCAGCAGGCGGGTGCGCCAGTCGGGTACCGCGTCGGGTGAGCGGCGGGCAGCAAGCTGCTGGGCCAGGTGCTGTTCCTGCTCCGACAGCCGGGTCAGCGGCGAGAAACGGATATCGGCTGATGTCTGGCGGACCTCAGCGAGCTGGCGCAGCCTGGTGCGGTGGCTGAGAGCGTAGGCGGCAATCTCGGTCAGGGCGCTGCGCAGGACGACGGAGTCGGGCAGGTCCGCGGCGGCGACGGTGATGGCGGCGGCGACGCGGGCGGTCATCTCGCGGGCAGGCTCGGTCAGGACATCGTCCTTGGCCGCGAAGTACCGGAAGAAGGTACGGCGGCCGATGCCAGCCGCATCGCAGATGTCGGCCACGGTGACGTTGCAGTACCCGCGCTCGGCGAACAGGGTGAACGCCGCGTCGACGGTTGCCGCGCGATTGTCGACACGGTTACGTTCTCTGAGGTCCGCGATGGTGCGCCTCCGCGGCGGACGTTGGGCTAATGCTGGTTTCAGGCGGCGGGCCCCTCGTCTGGCCTTGCCCGAGGCGAGTCGCTGATGGCACGATATGCCATGAGGGCGCGCCGTGTCATGTCGTCGCGCCACACTGCGCCCAACCTGGTGCGCCGTGCAGCACCAGGCCGAAGGGCGGTACATGATCGAGGAGACGTCGGCGGGCTCGCCAGGGGAAGGCACCCTTTCAGGCCGGGCCGCCGAGCCGGATACGGGCGGCTGGCTGCCCAGCCAAGTCGCCGCGGTAGCGGTCGTCTGTATCGCCGGCTTGATGGTATCCCTCACCATGTCGGTTCTCATCCCGGTGCTGCCGCAGGTAGCGGAGGACCTGCATAGCTCGACGACCAGCACTGAGTGGCTGCTCACCTCGACTTTGCTGGCCGCGGCCGTGGCCGTCCCGATCGTCGGGCGGCTGGGCGATCTGCACGGCAAGCGGCTGATGCTCATGATGTGCGCCGGCTTCCTGACCGTCGGCTCGCTCATCTGCGGCCTGAGCCGGAGCCTGGTTCCGCTGATCATCGGGCGCGGCGTGACGGGGCTGTCCCTGGCTGCCGTTCCGCTCGGCATCAGCCTGATAACCGTGACGATGCCCGCGCGCCGCGCATTGTTCGGCGTCGCGCTGGTCAGCGCGACGCTCGGCATCGGCGGGGCGCTCGGCCTGCCGCTTGCTGGGTTCGTCGGCGAGCACGCCGACTACCACCTGCTGTTCTGGATCCTCCTGGCCGGCGGTGTCGTGTCCCTGCTGGGCAGCTGGCTGTTCCTCACCGAGCCGCCCCAGCGCGGGTCGGGCCGGTTCGACCTCCGCGGCGCGATCCTGCTCGCTGTGGCGCTGCTCTGCCTGCTGCTGCCGCTGAGCGAGGCCGCCGTGTGGGGATGGGGATCACCGCGGACACTGGGGCTGCTGGCCATCGCGGCCGTCCTGCTCGTCTCCTTCGTGCTGATGGAGCGGAGAACACGGTCACCGCTGGTCGACATCGCGGCCAACGCCAGGCCGGCGCTGCTGCGGACCAATGTCGCCTCGGTGTGCGTCGGGTTCGCCCTGTTCGCCAGTTTCATCGGCACGGCCGCCTATGTGCAGGCGCCGCGGGCCTCGGGTTACGGCTTCGGCACATCCATCGTGGTCAGCGGCCTGTGCATGCTGCCCAGCGGGCTCGCCCAGCTAGCCCTGTCGCCGGTCTCGGCGGTGATATCCCGCCGGTTCGGCCCGAAGATCACGCTGTGCACGGGATCGCTCGTGGTGGCCGCCGGGTTCGTGATCCGCATAGCCCTGACCGCTCACCTGTGGGAGATCGTCGTCGGCACCACGATCGCCGGCGCGGGCATCGGCATCGCCTTCGCCGCCATGCCGGCCCTCATCTCGCTGGGCGCGCCGCACTCTGAGCTCGCCGCCGCCAACGGCCTGAACTCGCTGTCCCGTGCCTCCGGCAGCTCGTTGGCCAGCGCGGTCGGCGGGACCCTCCTGGCCTCCTCGGTCGTCGTGGTGGGCGGGGTGGCCTTCCCGTCGCTGGCGGCTTACCAGATCCTGTTCGCCCTCTGCGCCGTCGCGGCCGTCCTCGGCGCGGTGATCGCGATGCTCGTGCCCTACCCGCCGGGTTACTCTCCGTCGCTGAATACCCTGGGCATGGAGCCGGAACGGCACTCCAGCGAGCCAGGGGCAAACGCCCACGAGGGCGCCGCGGTCAGTTCTCCTGACACCGCCTAGGCGGGCTGCCGTGGCCCGGCGTCCGGCCCGCCGGTGACGCTGCCAGGGCGGGTGTTCTGGCTGAGCAGGATGAGACGTGACCGGACGGCTGACTTTGCCGGCCGTACATGATCGATACATCTTGCGTTGGGGATCCCGACGAAACCCGCCGCCGCAGACTGTATTGTCGCTAGTCGTGGAGGATCTGGTCTTTGCTGGCGACGTCAATGCCGGTGATGTGGTCGTGCTGCCCGGTACCAGCAGTGCGGTCCTGGTCAAGACCATCCGCCTGGGGCAGGGTGGTTTTGTGTTCACCGTGGCGCCCGTCGGCGATGACCGGATCCAGGCTGAGCGCCTTGTCACACTCACGGCCGCGGCACGCCTGCACAGACGCGGCCAAGACGTGGCCAGCTAGGCCACCCCGCGCGTTCGGCGGCCCACCGTTCGGCCAGTCCGGGCCGGAGCGAGCCCGGGCACCCTCGCCGCGAAAGAAGCCTCGGCCGCCAGCTGGCCGCAAGCGTCAGAGAATCACCCGTCAGGGATGAGACGCTCAATGAGTGATCGTGCCGAATGTCACATCGGAAGACCAGATCGCCTGCCAGGCAATCCCTTGCGATGGGTCGGTCGCCGAGACGATCTGATTGCCACCCTCGTAAATGGCCACATGATAGACGTAGCTGTTGGGGTCCGAATCCACATGGAAGAAGACGAGATCGCCGCCCCATGCCGCGCGCTCGCTCTCGCGGCGGAAGCTCCGGAACTGTGCGTCCGCGGTCCGCGGGATTGACGCGCCGAAATGATAGTACACGTACTGGGTGAGACCGCTGCAGTCAAAGCCTGAGCTGGGAGAACTACCACCGTAGGTGTACGGAACCTGGCCGATGAACGTCTCCACGTATGTAGATGCCAGCTGGTTGAACGACAGAGTTTGAGCGTTAGCCGTTCCCGAGAAAAACGCCAGAGTTACTGCCATCGTTCCGGCGATGGTGCCTATCTTATGTCGGATTGCCACCGTCTTGCCTCCCCTAAGGTTCCCGGAGTTGACGAATGCACCGCGTTCCTTTAGCCGGTGCGGGCGGGCACGGGTCACGGCCGCCGCGACGGCATTATTAGCCGAGCGTTACGCAGGGCTAGTGCTCATTTACGTTACGATAAAATACCTTCGCTGGCAATACCATGGGCGTATGGCGGTCGAGAAGTCCGTCAATTCTCGGAATTGTCCCAAGTTATGGAGCATTTTAAACCGGAATAAGATTCGACGAGAATCAGTTTTCACAGAAGTATCACGAAGAGGTTTCGGTAGTATTACTTTTTGTGATTCAATCTGTACTCGCTGCGTATTAAGCAGACTGAACTCGTAGAGTTCGGGTCCCCGCGGCGACGAGATCAGCGAGATCGCGGACAGCAGTGGGCCCGGCTGGAAGCCGGGGGACCCGATTACCTCCGCCCAACCCTGGTAATCCCCTGCACTACGAGCGCCTTCTGCGGTTTTCCCGGCGTTCTGTTATCGCCGTGGCCGCCGCGGGCCTGCTGTTACCGGAGCGGTTCCGCCGATGCTGCTCGCAGCCGGGCTACCGCTCCGGGGCGACAAGGGCTGAGCCGGCGGCGATCCTCGGCCTGCGCCGCTATACGGCCCGGGCCGCCCGCAAGACATAGAACACCGCGAGCGGGGCCTCGCCGGCGATCGCGAGCACCGTCAGCCGCCGCGGGTTGCGCAGGCCCGACCGCACGCCGAGGACCACCTGGACACAGGTCTGGACACAGGTAAGGGCGGACAGGACGTTCCGCCATGGCTGGCGGGCCATCCAAGTTTGCGTTCGGGTGGCGGTAGCCGGCACCTGTATGCCGCGCTCTGGCGGCAGGTCCTTTTGCTGCTCGATGTTCTCTTGCGCCTCGGCCCGGGTCGGCGCTTCGGTGCCGAGGCCCCAGGCCACCAACGCGAAGCCAGCAGCGCTGGCCCACGCGGCCAGGGCCCGCTGCCGGCGGCCGGAGGCCCAGTGCCCGGCCCCGACGGCGGCCTGGGTAACAACGGGGGTGATAGGGGACACCCATTCGGGTATCCCCGAGGGCCTTGTCCCGTCCAGAAGGGATATCAAGACGATCCGCCGCAGCAACCGGTCCCCGCTGTCGTCACGAGCCATCCCGGCCTTGTCGCCCAGGCGGCGCGCGTGTGCCAAGCTCGCGGGCTGCCGCCACACGGACGCTGCCGCCCGGCGCGGCCGGTGCGCCGATGCTCAGGTCCGGCCGCATCCGCGCTAGCGCCCCGCCGCTCACCTGCTCAAGCAGGATCTCCTGGCCGGGCTGCGGGGCCCGTGTCACCTTCTGCTCCTCCGTGCGTAATTACCCTGCACCGGCGACCCAAGCTCGAACGCTGGTGATCCCAATCACTGCGAGTTCAACCTGGGTAGTCTGCTGTCAGACGCCGAACGTAAAACAATATCCGCAGGTCAGGTCCCGTGTCGTGACCCTATGCTGGCCGGGACCTGTCTACGCTGATCCTTGCGAGACGGGCCGAGGTCGTCGCCAGCCAGTCCTGCTGGGAAGGGAGTGTCCATGCTGACGTTCGGCGTGGTGGTGCTCGGCGTTAGCGACCGCCAGCGGGCCGAGGCGTTCTGGTGCGCGGCGATTGGCTGCCAGGTGTCGGACGGACCTTTCGGCGGCTGGCCCAGGGTGCTGACCCCGCCGCCGGGCCGAACCGGTCCGGTGATCGCACTGCAGACAAGTCGGACGGACCCCCAGGATCACCCTCGCCTGCACTTCGACCTGCACGTGAACGGGGTGGGTGAGCAGGAGGCCGAAGCGGCGCGTCTGATGTCGCTCGGGGCCAGCCGCGTCAGCTGGGACAGCTACCCCGATGATCCTGACTTCGTCGTCTTGGCCGACCCCGAAGGCAACCGGTTCTGCATTGTCGACCTCGATCACGAGGGTATCTAGCCGCCCCGCGGCTGGCGCGACGGGCACCAGAACGTGACCGGGTCCTGCTGCCCGTCGGAGCGGACGGGCGTGCCGCAGCGTCGGCACGGGCGGGCCGCGCCGCCCGTGCTTAAATCGCCCGTTGTGCGCGCGGGCACGCCACGATGACCGCGGGTCCTGCCCGGGCAGGACCCGCGGCCGGTTAAGGGCGGCGACCGTGGACGGCAACACCTCCCCGGTGCCCGACGCCGCGCTGACGGCACCGGGGCCCATCTCCTCAGCGCCGCGGTGATGGCGGCCAGCTGCTGGATTTGCCTCGAGGTGGACGTCAGGCACACGAGACCAGCCTTCCTGCGAAGACACTGCCACCCCCGCGGGCACAGCACCCCCGCCGAAACCCTCCGGCTCCACGGCCTCGATTAGCCAGACGCGGAAGTACAAGGAGCACACCGGAGCCCTGGCCCCCAGCCGCGAGCCCCTCCCGGGGATACAGGTAAGACATTTCCCGAAGCCTGACTAAAAGGCATGAATAATCGAGACATAGCATTCTCGGTCGGCCGGGACGAATCGGTCGTCCCTCGGGAAATCGCGCAGAACGGTCGCCAGGAACCTTACCGGGCGTAGAAGGCGGAGGCGGCCTCTGGCGAATCGTAAAACCGTCCGAAGGAACCAAATAGGCACGAGCAGGGACCCCGTCAGCGGGTGACAGGTGAGCTGAAGAAAAAGCTGGTCGCCGGAGCAGATAAGCGGACAGGCTGCGCTACAAGCACAACTGGGGATAAACCGGGTGTGTCCATATCGCACGAGGAAATTTACGCGTGGATCGACATCCAGCGGAAGTCGTCAGAGACCCGCCCGCCCACCCGCGTGGAAGTCGCTGACCTGGGACTAAGTGGCCGAGATGGCCCGGCGTGCGACCCTCACCCTTGACGCGGACCTTTCCGTCTATTTTGGCCACGCGCATTTCTCGTGGGAACCCGGCAACAACGAGAAAGTCAACGGACTGATCCAGAAATACCTCCCAAAATGGACAAAAATTTCCCGGCGACCTGGAATATCTATGGGTAGTAACCGACTCACTTAATGATCGACCCGTGCTATGGTCTGATTCAAGAAAACTCAGCGATGTATTAACGGAACTAATGCCTAAGAAAAGCCGTGATTCCACCGGCCTGAATTGCTTCTATCGCTTAAGACCGTTATCAGCCTAGTGCTGATTTGTGACGCATCAGACCAAATACGACACCCGGCACTGGGCGGAGGCATCAAGCTTTGAATAGGATCGAGCGGCTACTGGACGAGGTCGACCCAGGACTCAGCGTGCGTCTCCGCGCGCTGAAGATGCGGTATCGGGGCGACATCATCAGGCGACTGGTGCACGAGATGATCCAGCCTGGCGACGTCGGCGTGGACGTAGGCGCGAATCGCGGTGTCTACACCTACATCATGTCGGCCAAGGTCGGCCGGGGCGGGCGTGTCCATGCCATAGAGCCGTTTCCCGAGAACGGCGACCGACTGCAGACCGTGGCCCGCCGACGGGGCAACATCGTCGTGCACAACGTCGCCGTGTCGGACCATTCCGGCAGCGCGACCCTGCGGGTCCCGGTCCACGGCGGTCATCGTATCGACGCGCTGGCCACCCTGGAGTCGAACCGGGAATGGGACGTGGACACCTGTGAGGTTCTGGTCGGCACCCTCGACGAGCTGCTGGAGGGTGAACGCCGGGTCTCTTTTCTCAAGTGCGACGTGGAAGGCCACGAGCAGCGGGTCTTCGACGGCGCGAAGGGCGTCCTCGACCGGGACCGCCCGGTCGTGCTGACCGAGCTGGAACAACGGCATCGCGAGGAGCCGCTCGAGAACACCTTCTCGTTCTTCGCGGACGCAGGATACGACGGGTGGTTCCTCTCCGAGGCCGGGCCAGGCCCGCTGGAAGACTTCGATGTCACCCGTGATCAGCTCCGCTTCCTCGACGGGCAGTTCCGCCCGTACGGCATGCCGACGGGATACGTTAACGACTTCTTGTTCTGTCCGCGGGAAGCCAGTCGGCCGGCCGTGCTCGCCGGGCGGCTCCTGCCGTGAGTCGCCGGAACTCGCTCGCCTTGACGTGAGTCCGCCTGCCAGGTACGAAACGTCCTGACCTTCCACCCGTACCCCAGGCACCGCGCCCTGCGCGGGCAGAACCACACGTCAGGGCCGGCCGGCATCCGCACCCGCCGCTCCGCACCCGTGCCCGCCCGGCCAGCACGCCCCTGCACGACAGGCACGCCAGCTCCCCAGGCTGCCGCTTGACCATTATCCCGGCCAGCCAGGCGTTACCGACCGCCAGCGAGCCGATGAGGTCTGGTGCGCGGCGATTGGCCACCAGGTATCGGACGGACCGTTCGCTGGCCGACCCCGAAGGCAACGGGTTCTGCATTGTCGACATCGATCACGAGGGTATCTAGCCGCCCGGCGGCTGGCCTGGACCGCGGCTCACCTGACGGGGACAGGGCCAGGCCGAGGCTGGCACGACGGGCACCAGAAGGTGACCCGGTCCTGCTGCCCGTCGGAGCGGATGGGCGTGCCGCAGCGTCGGCACGGGCGGCCCCGCCGCCCGTACACCCAGTTTTCTTCACCCCGCCGCCAGTTGCCGGTGGTGATGTGGCCTGCCCGGTCCTTGTTGGCCTCCAGCAGCCGGTGGGCGAGCTCGGCCATGGCATCCAGATCCGCGACGTCGCCGACCGGCTGCCACGGGTTGACACCGCGCAGGAACAGTACTTCGGCCTTGTACACGTTGCCGATCCCGGCCAGGTTTCGCTGGTCGAGAAGGGCCTCGCCGATGGGGCGGCCGGGGTCACCGCACAGCCGCCGCACCGCCTCGGCCCGGTCCCAGTCCGGACCGAGGAGATCCGGGCCCAGATGCCCGGTGGCCTGCCGCTCTTCGCTGGTGCGGAGCAGCTCGACCACGCCAAGCTGATACCCGACCGCCTGCCACTCGGCGTTGGCGAGCACCAACCTGATCCGGTGACTGTCCCGCATCGGCTCCGCCGCGGGCCGGACCCGCCAGGATCCGTCCATGCGCAGATGGGTGTGGACGGTAAGGCCGCCGCGGGTGCGGGTCAGCAGGTGCTTGCCATGCGAGACGGTCTCGGTCACGACGTCACCGGTGAGATCGGCGGTGGCCAGCTGCGGGACACGGAAATCGCTGCGGGTCAGGGGCCGTCCCGCCAGTGCCTGGTGCAGGCGGCGGGCGGTGTACCACACCACGTCTCCCTCGGGCATAAGCCGTGTCTAATGCGCGAGTTCGCGTAATGCAAAAAGGCCGCCGCGGGATCTCGCCGCGGCCTCGCATCGGCTGGCCGGGCCCGCCTGACGCCCCACGGTGCGTGCGAGGCCGGGCCCAGGCTCGGCTACCGGCGGTCGTAGCCCCCCTCGTAAGGAGCGCGGTAGCCGTTGGCGGGCGGGTAGGCCGGACGCGGACCCCGGCTCGCGTCGCCGTGGCCGCCCTCCTGGCCGGGGTTCCAGCCGCCGCTCGCATCCCCGGGGCTGCCGGCCCGGCCGGCCTGCCCGGCCGGGTCCGGGTATCCGTACCTCTCGCCGTACGGCGGGGTGCTCGAATGAAGCGGCTCCCCGGAAGGCTGCTGCTGGTACAGGTAGGCCGTGCTGCCACGGTTGCCGTCCGCCGGTACCGGCCGGTAGGCCGGGCTCGCGATCGTGCCGCCGGACGCCGAGGGACCCGGCCAGGACCGGTCCGACGGGAGCGGGGCGGCCCAGCTCGTCTCGGGGCGCGGCCGGCCCGTATCCCCTCCGTTCGCGTCCATGGAGCGGCGCGACGACTGGGGGGAACGGCCGTCAACGGCTCCCTTGGGCCGCAGCGCGTACGCCGGGCTGGTCAGCGGATCCTCCTGCGCGCCGGTAGCGGCGGGCGACGGGGCGGAGGAGGCCTGGTAACCGGTCCGGACCGGATGGACCGGGCCGGACGACGGCGGCATGGCCGCCACGGCCGGCTGGGCCGCCATCCGGTCATCCGGGCGGAGACGAGGTTGCGGGTGCGTTTCCGGGCCGCCGCCTGTCCCTCGCCCGGCGGCCTGGCGGCCCGGGTTACCGGGCGGCAGGTCCGGGATCCGGCCGGCACCGGGCGGCAGGTCCGGGATCCGGCCGGCATCCGGCAGCCTCCTGGCCGCGGTGTCCGGCTGGGCCGTGCGGGCGGTCGTGGCCAAGGGCCTGTCGGCCGCCAGGTCATCCCAGAACTGCTCGTCGGAAACTCCGCCGAACTCCTCGGCCGGCCACAGTTCCTCATCGACGCCGGTGCCCTTACGCCAGGCCCCGCGCCGCCGCGACCTGGTCGTCACGTCCGCGTTCTCCGGATCGGCCTGGTGCGAGCCTCGGGCCGCCATCCGCTGTGTCGCCGCCACGTCCGGCGCATCGTCCTGGCGACCACCGTGCCGAGCCCGGTGCCCCGTGACCAGAGGTCCGGAATCCTCCAGCGCCATTCGCGGGTCGGTGAAGTCGATCACGGTACTGGGTCCCGTGCCGTCCGAGATGGGCGCGCCGCCCGCAGACAGGCCAGTTCTGGCCGGCCGCGCCGGGCTCGCGGGCCGGGCGGGCCTGCCCGATGAGGGCGGTGAGGTCCTGCTCGGGCTGCCCGGCGGCCGGCTCCCAGCCGCCCGGCCAGGTCTGGGCCCCCGGGGCGCGCCGGATCCACCGGGTCCGCGGCCAGCGCCACTCCGTCCCGGGACGGCTTCGTCCCGGGGACTGCCCGGGCGCATGCTGAAGTAGAAGGCTGCCGCTATGCCGGCAAGTCCCATGAGGGCGAGTCCCGCGACCAGGATCATGGTCTCCATCCAGAATGCCGGGCCGGTAAGGGGTATCGGGACGCTAGCCAGGCACACGCGGCCGGTGACGCGCGCCTTGCCCCCCTCGTTATCGCGAGCGCCCCGGGACCCGCTTGATCATCACCGATTGTGTCTCACGGCCGGGGAGCGTGTCCCCTGATTGCCGAACTTCAGCGGCGAGCTGATCACCAAGGCTCCAGGCTGCTTACGGGGACCCGGTTACCACTATCCGGCCGCGTCCGATGGTGGCGGCCGCGATCGCGTTCCAGACCTCGAGCAGGGGAGCACCGTTGGCCACGGTCAGCACGCGGTTCAGCGCATAGACCGTGAAACGGTACATGTGAGCATGGCCCTCCGGACACGGCGCGTCGTAGGCCTTGGTACCCGCGCTGTTCAGTGCCTCGCGGGCCCCGGTCGGCAGCGCGTTTTCCTGGATGTCCGTAGTGCCTGGCTGGATGTCGAACACCAGCCAGTAGATATAGGGCGTGATCGGCGCTGAGGAGTCGTCGACCACGAGGGCGAGGCTCTTGGTGTCGGCCGGCGCGCCGGACCACTCGAGCGGGGGATTTATCCCGCCGCCGTGGCAGGTATAGCGCTGAGGCAGGACGTTCTGGATGATTGCCTGGCTGCTGACCGACATCACCCGCGGCGGGACCGGCGCGCCCTGGCCCGCCTGCCCGCAGCCAGCCAGGATGAGGGCCGCCGCCACCGCTGAGGCCGCGTTTCGGAGTAGCCGCCGCCCGGCTGGCTGAGGCTGCTGCCGCCGCCGTGCCGGCTGTTGCGGCGGCCGCCGCGGGCGGCCGCGGACGCAGCGAATCCGGTCTTGGCTCGACCTCACCCTCCCTCCTTTCTGCCGACGGTTGATATTAGAACCTGCCAGGAAGCGTAAGGGCGAGACGACATAGTGAATGACTGAGGCAAATGGGTTGCATGCCCGGGCACGGGCACCGATAGCCGGAGATGGCGGATACCGGACTTGCTGCGTATCGGGCTGCTTGGCCCGCTTCAGCTCGCGGACGGCGCGGGGCGCGCCGCCCACGTTGGCTGCCGCCAGCTGCGCGTCCTGCTGGCTCTGGCGGCCGGGTACCGGCTGGCGGTGCAGTCGCGGTAGGCCTGGCTCAGTCGCGCTGGCGGGAGCTTCCGAACATGATCTCGTCCCAGGACGGGACCGAGGAGCGCTTGCCCCGAGCAGCCTTCCGGCCCGGGCGTCCCGCTGACTCGTCAGCAGCCTCGGCCTGTGCCTCGACGTCGTCAGGCGTTGATGGTGACTCAGCCGCGGTCTCGGCGGGCCGGGCATCCGCGGGACGGTTCTCCCGCGTGGTGTCGGCGGCTCTGCGGGAGGCTGACGAGGCTTCTCGGCCCGCGGCCCGCGGCCACGAGTTCCGCTCGGCGGCGGGCGAGCGAGAATCGTCATTGCCGGGCTCGGCGGGCACCGGGGGTGCGGATACGGGCGGCACAGATACCGAAGGCACGGATACCGAAGGCGCGACCGGCGCGGGGGAGGACGGCACAGGCGCGGACGGCGCGGTGCCGGATGACGCGGTGCCGGATGACGCGGTGCCGGATGCCGGGCGACGCGGTGCCGGACGGCCCGGTGCCGGACGGCCCGGATGCGGAGGGCCCGGTACCGGAGCCGGCTGACCGCTCGATCCTGACCCGATTGCCCTGGCCGTGTCCCGCGACGGCCCCGTGACCAGTGGTAGTGCTGAGCCGCGGGGCCAGCCGGGTTATTGTCGCCTCGCCCGGCAGCGGTGCGGCAGGCTGGGGTGGCTCAGCCCCTGGCAGCGACATGCGGGCGGCGTTGTCGTCGGCGGGCAGCACGTGTCGGCGGCGAGGATCGAAGACCCACTCGGCCACGAGCGGGTCGCCGCCCGAGGTGAACGTGAGCTGGACCTGCCAGCTGCCGTCGCCGCGTTTCTTCGCGTCCCACTGCGCGCCGTCCGGGTCGGCCCCGATCGCGCTCAGCCGCTCGGCCACGACCTCGCCCAGCCGCGGGCCTGGGGTCGAATCGCCGTGGCGGCGCACCGACGCCCGCTGCGCCTGGTCGGCCGCGTAGGCGCGCTCGGCCAGCACCGGTGCCTCGAACCAGCGCACGCGTTCGACCGCGATGCCGGCCGCGTCCGCGATTTCCTCCACCGTTTCCCCGGCGCGGATTCGTGCCTGGATCTCCTTGGGTCGCAACGGGCTCTCCACTTCGATCTCGTACTGCGCGAGCCGGGAGGTCTGGCCCAGGGCGACGGCCCTGAGCCGTTCGTCTATCGGCAGCACGAAGCGTGCGCTCCGCCCGGGCACGGCCAGGACAGCGTAACGGCCGTCCTCGCTCACCGCGACGAAGCGCAGTTCCTGCATCGCCGTCCCTTCCGTTCCGACCCGTGAAAGGCCCCCCCGCGGCCCTGACGGGTCGGTCCCGCCGCCGTCCGCTGCTGGCGCTTTCCCGGCGTACTCTAGCCCAGCAGCCAGTGCGGAGACGGTGGACTGCTCCACCTCCACGAGTGTGTCGGGTCTGGTCCGTCATGGCCAGTACCCCGCCCGGCATGTCCGAAGTTAATCCTCGTCGCTCTGGCCAAGGCATTCGATGACAGAACTATCCTCGGCGACCCTGACAGAAATGTTCGGTTACAAAATATCTTGCGCGAACATGGCCGGGGATGGGCACGGCGCTCGGCATCTGCCCCATGCCGCTGGCCCTGGTTTCGGCGCCGACCACAGGTACGCTGGGTCGACGCAGGCGCGGCCCGCGTTCATCGTTCTCGCGGTGCCGCGGCCGCCGCGGCCGCGCTGGCCAGCCGCGCACCGGCGGGGAGCGAGCCAGGCACGCCAGGGAGGTGCACCCGTCAGGTGCAGATCGCTGAGGGAGACGGCACCCGGGAACGCCTCGGGCAGGAGCAGATCGGCCCCGAGCTGGCTGACATCGTGTCCCGCCTGCGCCGGGCCATGCGCCGGGCAGCACGTGCGGCCGACCCTGGCCTCGGGCTTTCGGTGGCCCAGCTGGAGCTGCTGTCGTGCATGGCCGAGCACCCCGGGATCCGGCCGAGCCAGCTGGCCAGGATGCTGCGGCTCGCGCCGAGTTCCGTGGCGACGTTGCTGGGCGGCCTGCAGTCGGCCGGTTACGTGACCCGGACTCCCGGAGCCGACGTCGCCGGGGACCGGCGGACCGTCAGCCTGGATCTGTCCGGCCCGGGCGCGGCGGCGGTGGTCCGCTGGCACCGGGTCAACGAGGAGATCATCCGGGCCGCGCTGGCCGCGCTGCCGGAACATGACCAGGCCGCGCTGCGCGACGCCGCGCCCGCGCTGCGCGACCTGACCTCGTCTATCGACGCCCAGGCCGACTAGAGGATTGATGCCAAGGGATCGAGGGCTGTGGTCATGGTCCGTGGCAGCCAGGTGCGGGGGTGTCCCAGACGACCAGGCGGCGTGGTCCGTTTGGTGTGTCCAGCGAAGGTTGCGGGCGGTGCGGTCGCAGACGCGGCGGGGCCAGCGGTGGCGGGGTCAGCCGCCGCTGCTCTCGATTAGGGCGCCCAGGCCGTCGAGGACGCGCTGCAGGCCGAAGGTGTAGGCATGGTCGGGGTCATAGGCCGCGCCGTGAGCGGCGCCTGCGGCGGCACCGACGCGGGAGGCGGTGGGGTACTTCGCCTCGTCGAAGACCCGGGCGAGCAGGGGGCCGTTGGCGGCCCACCATTGCTCCTCGCTCATCGCGCTGTCCTGGCGGGCGGCGGCGGCCCCGGCGGCCGAGCGCGCGGCGGCCTGGACAAAGCCGAGCAGGAAGGTGAGGGCGGCGTCCATCTCGACGTCGTCGAGCCCGAGGCCCTCGAACGCGGAAAGTTCGTGCTCGTATTTGGCCATGAGCCCGGGGCCGAGCGGGGGCCGGCTGGTCGAGACCTCGGCGATCCAGGGATGCAGGGTGAACAGGTCCCGGTTTTCCTGGGCGACGGCGGCCAGCCGCTCGCGCCAGGGCATGCCGGACAGGTCACCGCGGGGCATCTGCTGGTAGACCGTGTCGAGCATCAGGTCGAGTAGTTCGGCCTTCCCGGGCACGTAGGTGTACAGCGACATCGGCACCACGCCGAGGGCGTGAGCGACCGCGCGCATGGTGACTGAGCCCAGGCCGTCGCTGTCCGCGAGGGCGATCGCGGCCGCGGCGACCCGTTCGGCACTCAGGCCCTGGCGCGGTCCGCGCCGGGAGTCCGCGGGGCCGCGCTCGTGCCAGAGCAGCTCGAGGGTGCGTGCCGGGTCACCGGCGCTGCTGTGTTCGGTGGGCATCGGAACATTCTCCCGCATGCTTTTGTTGTACGCAGTACATTGTACTACGTACAGTGTTGATTGCCGTCCCGGTCGCCCAGCCCGAGGAGCCCTCCCGTGCAGATCACCGCTTCCGCCGTATCCCTCAACGTCGCCGACGTGCCCGCCTCCGCCGCATTCCTGATCAGCCACTTCGGCTTCCGGCAGGAGATGGCCGCAGACGGCTTCGTCTCCCTGGCACGCGAGGACGCCGGGATGAACGTCGTCTTCCTGCGCCGCGGCCTGGCCTTGCTGCCCGAGAACCAGCGCGACACCCACGCGGCCGGCCTGATCCTGGCGTTCGTCGTCGAGGACCTCGAGGGTGAGCTGGCCCGCCTGCGCGAGGAGGGCGTGGACATCACCATGCCGCTGCGCGAGGAGCCCTGGGGCGAGCGCGCGTTCCAGGTCACCGACCCCAATGGCGTCATCGTCCAGCTCCTCGACTGGAACGCGACGGCCGGCCAGTGACTGAGCGACCGGGGCGGCGGACCACCCGAGGCCCGGCCGCAAGCCAGGACACGGGCGTGTGCCAAGAGCGCACCACCCCAGCCATCCCGCACCCGTACATGGAGGCACGTCATGACCGAGCGGACCGCCAGACGCTGGCCCGGCCTCAAACACATCCGGCGGCCCAGTACCCGGCGAGGCTGGCTGATCACCATCGCCGCCAGCGGCGCCATCCTCGCACTCAAGCTCACCCTGGGCCTCGGTGTTCTCGCCCTGGTCGTGCACCTGCTCGCGCATTGACCACACCCGGGCGACCGCTCGCGCGGGCCTGGGGGCGGGATGTTCTCACCCGGCGGTGCCCCGAGCGGGACGCGGGCGCCGAGCCGATGTCGCCCGCGCAGGACTGAAACAAGATCCGGCGGCGGCCAGGCCTGACCCGTAGCCCAGCACCTTCCTGACGCGATCCGCGCGGCCTGAGCTCTTGCCTGCCCAGAGCACCGGAGCCATCAGCGTGATCCATGCCCTGGCGTCCCTCCATCCGACGTCAGACCTGGAGGCACGGTGAATACCGATCTGGTGCAGCCGCTGACCCCTTATGACCACTAACGCCTTGGAATCAATCGTCTAGGGCTCGCGTACCGGGGTCCGGGAATCCGGGCCGGCGCCCGCCGCGTCGGCCTCCGGTTCCGTCGTCTCAGCCGGCTCCTTCGGGGCCGTCCGGCTCAGGCTGGACGGCCACCAGTTCCAGCGCCCAAGGAGCACCGCAGTGCACGGGACCAGGACGGTCCGCACAATGAACGTGTCCATCAGCACGCCGAGCGCGAGACCGATGCCGACGTCGCGGATCTGACTTCCGCCCGACCCGCGGCCGCCGACCACCGCGAACACCGCGAACGTGCCGGCCAGCACCAGGCCCGCTGAGGTCACCGTCGTCCCGGTGGCGTTCAGCGCCCGCGCCACCGCCTCGCGGATCGGCAGCACCTGGGCTTCCTCCCGGATCCGTGACATGACCAGGATGTTGTAGTCCTCGCCGAGCGCGAGCAGGAATATGAACATCAGGAACGGCAGGATGAAGGTGAGCCCGCTGGCCCCGCCGATCTTCATGAACACGATCACCGACAGCCCGAGCGCGGCGAAGTACGACAGGGCCACCGACAAGATGAGGTACACCGGGGCCACCAGCGAGCGCATGACGATGATGAGCAGCAGCCCGATCACCACGATCGCGATCGGCACCACGTGCACCAGGTCAGTGTCGGAGATCTGGCTGATGTCGTAGAAGGCCGGTGCCTCGCCGCCGACGCCCCAGTCCGTGGCGCCGAGGGTCGGGGCCGCAGCGGCCGCCGCGGACCGGATCGCCGGCACGGTGTTCATCGCCTCGGTGGTGGAGGGATCACCGGCCTTCAGGCCGGTCTCGAACTGGATTGTCCGCCCGTCGGGGCTGACGTATTGCGCTGTGGCCCGGTAGGCCTGGTAGTCCTCGGCCGACACCGAGGTCTGACCGGACGGCTGGGGCGGCAACGCGGCCGGGTTCCCGAGCGCGGCGTGCAGTGCCGTGAACTGCGCCGGCGTGAGGGTGATGCCGACCGGGTTCAGCGGCCCGGTGATGCCGGTGAACAGCCCGCTGGCGGCGAGCTGGCGTTCTGCTGCCTCGATGGGCTGCGGGTTCTGCCACACCGGCTCCGGCAGCTTGTAGATCAGGTTGGTCGGGTTCGCCGAGCTCTGCGGGAAGTGCTTGGCCAGCAGCGCCTGCCCGGCCGCCGAGTCCGAGCCGGCCGGCGCGCTGATGCTCCCGCCGAACCCGGCTGGCTTGTATTGGGGTACGAAGAGGGCGAGGATGCCCAGCCCGATTACTCCGATCGTGAGGGTCACAGCGGGCCGGCGTACGACCCGGGCCGCGATCCGGCCCCACGCGCCTGCCTTCCCGGTTCCGGCCCGTACCTTGCTCGGCCAGAACGCCGCCCGGCCGAACACGGCGAGCAGCGCGGGCAGCAGGGTGAGGCCCGCCAGCAGCATCGTGCCGATCCCGATGGCCAGCGGGACGCCGAGCTGTGAGTAGATCTGGAACGTGGCGGCGAGCAGCGACAGCAGCGCGGCGATCACGGTCAGGGCGGAGAAGGTGATGGTCTCCCCGACCCTCGTCACCGCTGCCCGCACCGCGTCCTTTGGCTCGGCGCCGCCGCGCAGGTTCTCGCGGACGCGGAAGACCAGGAACAGGCCGTAGTCGGTCCCCGCGCCGAGCACCAAAACGATCAGGAGGAGCTGCGAGAGCTGGGAGACCTTGAGGCCGGCGTGCGCGGCCTCGCCGACCAGCGGCCCGGAGATCGTCACGGCCAGCAGCGCCGGGATGACCGTGATCAGCGGTGCGAGCAGCGACCGGAAGACCAGCAGCAGCAGGATCAGGATGAAGATCAGCGCGACCTCCTGCACGCTGTTGCCGGTGCTGCCGGACTGTTTCTGCTGGTCCACCTGGATCGCGACCTGCCCCGCCAGGTGCACCTGCATCCCGGCGGGCGGTCCCGCCCGGGCGATCTGCGTACGCAGGTTATCGATCAGGTCCGTCACGGCATTAGCGTTGCTCTGCGAGACATCCGACAGCACCTGCAGCTGCTCGGCCTGGCCGTCGGCGGAGCGGCCAAGGTCACGCACGCTCACCACGGTCGGCACCGTACTCAGCTTGTGCTGCAGGGAGCTGAGCCACGCCTGGTCGGCCGGGGTCAGCGTGCCCTGGCTGACCGCGGCCACGACCGGCACCGGCGAGTCGGCGGTGCTGATGCCGAACGGCGCGGCCAGGTCCGCCGCGTGCTGGCTCGGCGCGTTGGCGGGCAGGAACGCGCTGTTGTTGCCCTGCGTGACGCTGGCCAGTGACGGCAGGAACTTCGGCACGGCGACCGCCGCGACGAGCCAGGCCACGATGACGAGCCAGCGGAACTTGACGGCGAACGCGCCGATTCCCCCGAAGATGGCGTGAATGCGCACCGGGTCAGCATATTGGGTGTCCGCTGAGATCCGGCCAAGAGGCTGGGCGGAAAATGGCCCGCGCCGCGCGCTGGCGGGTCCATGACGTGCGGCGTTCCCGGCCGTAAGCTTTCGTCTGTTACCACTAAGGGGGGTGTGGTTATGCGTCATGTGACGGGCTTGGCCTTGGCGGTCGCGATGGCCGTCGTGCTGTTCGTCGCGGGCTCGTGGGGCTACCTGAAACTGCTCGCCAGCCCGGCCAGGAGCGGGGTCCTGCCGGCCGCCGGGGGCTCTCTCATGCACGACCACGCGGTCGTCGAGGGGTTCGCCGCGCTGCTCGTCGTGGGCCTGCTGGCCGGGATCTTGATCGCCGGGCCGAAGATCTCCCCGCTCGCGGCCGGCCTGCCCGGCCTCGCCCTGCTGGCCTGGACCGGGCTGTACCTGGCCAGCGCGCGGCGTGCGGTCTACTACATCCCGCTGAAGTCGCGGGTCTACGGCGCCGGGTTCGAGGCCCTGCTGTTCGACGGCGTGCTGGCGCTGGCGGGCCTGGTCATGATCATCCCGCTGTTCGTGCCATCCAGGTGGCGGCTCCGGTCCGCCGCCGCCCCCTCGCCCTACGGGGCCGTCCCGGACGCCTATGCCGATCTGGGGGCGACCCAGACCACGGTGGGCGGCGGCGGGATGCCGGAGAACTGGGCCGCGACCGCGGCGCAGCCGCGGCTGGATCCCAGCCAGACGACCGCGCCCTGGGGCCCCGCGGAGCCTGGGAGCTATCCAGCGCCGCCGGGCTACCGCTGACCGCGACCCGGATTGACCCGCGCTCGCGTCCCGGGAACGTTACCGTGGCCCGCTGCGCTCACCTGATGCGCAGCTAACTCGCTCAGCCTCCCAACGCCTGGCCGGGCGCGGGACACCCGGAACGTAGTGAGCCCCCGGCTTCACCTCGCTGGAACGTGGTGAAGCCGGGGGCTACTGCACTCAGCCCGGCCCGGTGGCCGGGCGCTGCTCAGTGCGGTGCGCTGTTCAGCCGCGGAACTGCGCGGCTTCGGTCGAGCCAGCCAGGGCCACCGTCTCGGCGTCGGGCGAGATCGCCTCCGTGATCAGGTCGAAGTAGCCGGTGCCCGCCTCGCGCTGGTGCCGGGTGGCGGTGTAGCCGTTCTTCTCGGCGGCGAACTCCGCCTCCTGCAGCCTGACGAAGGCCGGCATGCCCTCCGTGGCGAAGCCGCTGGCCAGCTCGAACATGGAGTAGTTGAGCGCGTGGAAGCCGGCCAGCGTGATGAACTGGAACCGGTAGCCCATGGCCGCGAGCTCCTTGCGGAACTTCCCGATCGTCGAGGCGTCCAGGTTCGCGCTCCAGTTGAACGACGGCGAGCAGTTGTAGGCGAGCAGCTGGTCCGGGTGCTCCTTCCGGACCGTCTCGGCGAACTGGCGAGCGATGTCGAGGTCCGGGGTGGAGGTCTCCATCCAGATCAGGTCGGAGTACGGGGCGTAGGCCAGGGCGCGGGCGATGCACGGCTCGATCCCGTTGCGCACGCGGTAGAAGCCTTCCGCGGTGCGCTCCCCGGTGACGAACGGCCGGTCCCGCTCGTCCACGTCCGATGTCATCAGCGTGGCCGCCTCAGCGTCGGTCCGCGCGACCACCAGCGACGGCACGTTGCATACGTCCGCAGCCAGCCGGGCGGCGTTCAGCACCTTGATGTGCTGGCTGGTCGGGATGAGGACCTTCCCGCCCAGGTGGCCGCACTTCTTCTCGGACGACAGCTGATCCTCATAGTGCACCCCGGCCGCGCCCGCGGCGATCATGGACTTCATCAGCTCAAACGCGTTCAGTACGCCGCCGAATCCGGCTTCGGCGTCGGCGACGATCGGGGCCAGCCAGTAGGGAGAGTCGCTCACGTCGCCGTCTTCGGATTCCGACCAGCTGATCTGGTCGGCCCGCAGCAGCGCGTTGTTGATCCTGCGGACCATCTGCGGCACCGAGTTGACCGGGTACAGGCTCTGGTCCGGGTAGGTCTGCCCGGCCAGGTTGCCGTCCGCCGCCACCTGCCAGCCGGACAGGTAGATGGCCTTGAGCCCGGCCTTGACCTGCTGGACCGCCTGGTTGCCGGTGATCGCGCCCAGGGCCGTGACCGCGTCTTCCTCGGCCAGCAGCTCGCGCAGGCGCTCGGCGCCCAGCCGGGCCAGGGTGTACTCCTCCTGAACCGAGCCGCGCAGCCGGATGACTTCCTCGGCCGAGTACGTCCGGGAAGTGTCCTTCCACCGGGCGTCGGTTGCCCACTCTTCGCTTAGCTTGGCCGCCTGCTGGCTGATGCTCTCCACTGTGATGCCTTCCTCGCAAATGCCGGGATCCCGGTTCCGGGCGGGACCTTTACTACACCCTGTCTGCTCGATCGGCTCTGGTATAGGGCCCAACGTCCTAAAAATCCTAGAAATTTTCCAAACAGGCAATATACAATGAGCTTCACGATGAAAGATCAACGGAATTTGGCTCAGTCTGATGGTATAGACCTTGTGACGTTCGGGCAGCAGCTGCGGCACCTGCGCCGGGCGCGCGGCCTGACCCTCACCGAGCTGGGCGAGCGGGTGGGCCGTGCTCCCTCGGCCCTGTCCCTGCTGGAGAACGGGCGCCGGGAGCCGAAGCTCTCGCTGATCGAGCAGCTGGCCAAGGCCCTGTCGGTCCCGGTGTCTGACCTGCTCAGCAGGCAGCCCCCTAGCCGCCGGGCCCAGCTGGAGATCGCGCTCGCCGATGCCCAGCAGGACCCCTCTTACCGTCGCCTCGGCCTTCCGCAGCTCAAGGTCAGCGCGCGGGTGCCCACCGACGTGCTCGAGCACTTGGTCGCGGTGGCCACGGAACTGCGGGCCCAGCAGTCCAAGCCGACGGCCAGCCCAGAGGAAGCGCGGGCCGCCAACGCGGCCCTGCGGGACGCGATGCGCGAGCGGGACAACTACTTCGAGGTCATCGAGCGTGAGGCGGCCGCCGCGCTGAGCGCTGGCGGGTACTCAGGCGGCGCGCTGTCCCAGGGCATGCTGGTCTCGGTGGTGAGCCGCCACGGCTTCGCCATCCGCTATGTCCAGGACCTGCCCCGGTCGGTGCGGTCGCTGACCGACCTGCGTAACCGGCGGATCTACGTCAAGCAGGAATCGGTCGGCACGCATTCGCCGAGGGCCGTGGTGCTGCAGGCGCTCGGTCACTTCCTGCTCGGCCACAAGGTGCCGCGGGATTTCGCTGACTTCCTGCGGCAGCGGGTCGAGGCTAATTACTTCGCCGCCGCGGTGCTGATGCCCGAGACCGCGGTCGTGCCGGTGCTCCAGCGGGCGAAACAGGACCGGGATCTCGCGATCGAGGACCTGGTGGACCTGTTCTCGGTCTCCTACGAGATGGCCGCGCACCGGTTCACCAACCTGGCCACCCATCACCTGGGCCTGCCGTGCCACTTCGTCAAGAACGACGCGAGCGGCGTCATCTACAAGGCGTACGAGAACGACGGGGTGGTGTTCCCGGCCGACCCGTCCGGCGCCATCGAGGGACAGCGGATGTGCCGGGAATGGGCGGGGCGCCAGGTGTTCGCCGTCGGCGACCGGTATTCGCCCTACTACCAGTACTCCGACACCCCGTCCGGCAGCTATTTCTGCATCGCCCAGGTCGATCCGCGGGCCGACCAGGGGTTCGCCATCACCTTCGGCGTGCCGTTCGAGCATTCCCGCTGGTTCCGCGGCCGCGAGGTGACGATCCGGAAGCACTCGGCCTGCCCGGACGGCGGCTGCTGCAGCAGGCCGCCCGCCGCGCTGGCCGAACGGTGGGAGGGCAGCGCGTGGCCGTCGGCCCGCGCGCACTCGCACATCCTGTCCGCGCTGCCGGCCGGGAGCTTCCCCGGCGTCGATGACGCTGACATCTTCGAGTTCCTCGACCGGTACGGGGACGACTAGGCCCCGGCCGTTACTCCAGCCGTGCCCGGTCACTGGGCGAGCAGCCGTCCGATATCCCTGATGGCCTGGGCATTGTCCTGATAAAGGACCGCCTGGAGGCCCGCCTGACGTGCTCCTGCGACGCACAGCTCGGAGTCATCGAGAAACGCGACCTGCGCTGGATCGGCCTGAAGGCGTTCGCAGGCGAGAGCGTAGATCCGGGGATCGGGCTTGCTCATCCCGCACTCGTGGGAGTAGATGATCTCATCGACGAGGTCCTCGAATCCGTAGGCGGCCTGTTCTCGTTCCCTGGCTCCGACGAAGCTGTTACTCACGATCCCGGTGCGGTACCGCGGGCGCAGCCGGCCTGCGTAGTCGATCAGTTCGGTGTTGGCGGTCCCGAGGTACTCGCGCCAGATATCGCCCATGAAGTCCGCGAGCTGCTCCCCATCAAAGCCGAGCCGTTCGGCGAGCGCCTGATGCACCTCCTGCTCGCTGATCGTGCCGATGCTGCCGCCGCGCCAGATGTCGGACATGCGTTCATCCAGCTCGCCGGAGGCCAGGCCAAGCCGGGACTCCCACGTCCCGGTCACGCCGAGGCCCGGGGTGAGCTCCAGCACGCCGCCGATGTCGAACACAACCGCCTGGATCCTCATGACGGTCATGCTGGCGCTTGTCCCCGGGGCAAGGTCAAATGATGAGCGGATCGCTGACCACAGCACACCGGCTGGGTACTGGCGGGCCGGCCGTTCAGTGCCGCGGCATCCCGGCCGGTGCCTGGCTGACGAAGTACCCGAGGCCCGGCACCGGGTAGATCAAGCCGTCGCCCTCGAGGATGTGCATGGCCTTGCCGACCGTCTGGCGGGAATGGCCATGCTCCCGGCGCAGGACCGCGATCGACGGGAGCCGGTCGCCCGGAGCGAGTTTCCCGCCGGCGATCTGCTCCCGGATGAGCGCCGCAAGCCGCATGTAGGCCCGCGGGTCAGGCTGGGGGGCTACCGTCATGTCCGGGATCGTACACGATGGGTATCGAAAGTAGTCGACTATTAACGGACAATCACAAAGGGCCCAGCGCAGCGCCACGGATGACCCCCGCGCTCCGGATGGTCAGCCTGCCTGACCGGTGGTCACGACGCGGGATCCGCCGGCGGCGTACCCCGGTCAGGCCGGCGGCGCGGACGCGCCGATGATGCGCTCGAGGTCCTCGCCGAACGGCCGGTCGCCGTCAATCGGGCTGATGATCCCGGACAGCCAGTCCAGCAGCGCCCGGGACCGATCCGTCGGCGCGCGGCCCGGGAGCCCGGACAGCGCCGCCGCCTGGTAGCCGGCCAGCAGCTCGCAGGCTGTGACCGCACGCGCGTGGCGCAGGGCGGCGGCCAGCTTCTCGGCGGCTTCCCAGGCGAACGACTGGACGTCCTCCTGGCCGCCGGAGGTCTCGATCAGGCCGACCGGGGTCGCGGCGGCCAGCGGCCGCATGGCGTGGACCTCCCCGGCCGCCCGCTTGTGCACGGGTGTCAGGCCGGCCTGCGGGCCCGGCTCGCGGGCCAGCTGTGCGGGCAGCCCGGTGACCGAGGGGTCCATCAGCCGGTGCACGCGCGCCGCCGACACCTCGGCCGCGTGGCAGAACGCCGCGGTGACCAGGTCGCAGTGCGCGGCCAGGTCAATCCCGTGGAACCCGGCGGTGCCGGTGAACTGGCCGTCGAGGTAAGCGGGGGAGTCGGTCACCCCGGCCAGGGCGCGGCCGACCGCCGCCTCCAGCAGCCCGGCGGCCCGGGCGACCTGGGCCAGCACCGGGCCCGCCACCCGGAACGACACCGGCGCTTGCAGCGAGCGCGGCGACGGCTCATCGCCGGCGGCGGCGCGGAGCCGTCCGAGTACCGCGGCGAGCACGTCGTCGCCGCGGGCGCAGGCGGCCCGGTACGGGTCGCGCGGCGCCCGGGCGGCCAGGATGGACAGCGCCGCCGATGCCTCCATGAGCGAGGCCAGCGCGGCCGCTTCGCCCAGGCGCAGCGCGCTCAGGCCCGTGGCCCCGGGCACACCCTGGATCAGCGCGATGCCCTCCTTGGGGCCCAGCGTGAACTCGCCGAGCCCGGTCTCGCGCAGCGCCTGGCCGGCCGGGACCAGGGCCCCGTCTGGCCGCAGCACGCGCCCGATGCCGACCAGCGGGCCGAATGCGTGCGCCAGCTGCGTGATCTCCCCGGCCGCGCCCGCGCCGCCGCGGGGCACCGCGGGCACGATGCCGAGGTTGAGGAAGTCAGCCAGCCGCAGGCACAGCTCGGCCGATACGGCGGCGTCGCCGGACAGGAACGTCACCAGCCGCGCGGTGATGACCGCCCGGGCCTCGGCCGGGCCCAGCCACGGCGGGCCGCCCGTCGCCCGGGCCAGCATCAGGTTGCGCTGATGCGTCCGCTGCTGCGGCCCGGTCAGCCGCACCGACGACAGCGCCCCCATGCCCGTATTCACGCCGTACACCAGCCGCCCGTCGGCCAGCGCCCGCAGGGCCTCGGCGCGCTGCCGCCCGACGGCGGCCAGCGCGCCCGGCCCGATGCTGACCGGCTGGCCGTCGGCCACGTCCCGGATCACCCCGGGATCCGCGTCACCGGCGCCGGTGATCTCGATCGCCGGCATCGCTACCGGTACCGCAGCATTGTCCCGGCGTCCTGCTCCTCGGCCCGGCGCAGGATGGCCAGGCCGACGGCGATGTCGAGAATGGCCAGGCCGCGGTGCCAGAACAGGATCCGCTCGTCGTCCCGCTCCCGGCCGGGCTTGCGGCCGGTGACGATCTGGCCGAGCTCGGCGTGCAGCGACTGAGCCGACAGCCGCCCCGTGTCGATATGCCGGCGCAGCGCGCCGAACCGTCCCGCCTGCGCCTCCCGCCAGTCGTCCACCACCACCTTGTCCATGACGTCGAGCAGGTCGAGCTCCACGGCGCTGATCGTGCCGTACGGGACGACGAAGGCGCCGGGCTTGACCCACGCGGTGCGCAGCAGCGGCTCGGGCTCGGTGAGCCGCGACGCCTCGACCAGGATGTCAGCGCCGTCGAAGACCTCCTCGGGGGAGACGGCGACGCGGACCGGGGTGGCGGTGACCTCAGCCAGCTGCCGGGCGAACGCCTCGCGGGACTCGGGCAGGCGGCTGGTGACCCGGATCTCATCCAGGCCGAACATCTCGTCCAGCAGCACGACATTCCAGAACGCGGTGCCGCGGGCGCCGACGTGGCCGAGCACCCGGGCGTCGGGCCGGGCCAGGTAGCGGGCACCGACCGCGGTCATCGCCCCGGTCCGGCAGGCGGTGATCATGGTGGCGTCCATGATCGACAGCGGGATCCCCGTCTGCGGGTCGTACAGCGTCAGCAGCCCGAGCTCGCTGGGCAGGCCGGCCGTGTAGTTCGACACGAAGTCGCCGACCACCTTGATCCCGCTCACCCCGCTCACCCCGCCCGCGCCGCCGGCGCCGGGCGCGGACAGGGCCCCGCGGAGCACGTTGAAGTGCCCGGCGCCGCCGTTGTCCGGGATGAGGTGCACCCTGGGCTCGGTCACCGCGCGCCCGTCACCGTGCGCGCGCACCGCGTCGGTGACCGCGGCCAGGATCTCGGCGTTCTCCAGGCCGAGCGAGTCGATGTCCGGCCCGGACAGGAACCGAAGCCACAGGTCCGCGTTCACCTCAGCAACTTATGCCACCGGGCCGGGCGGCGCTACGCGGCCTGGCCGGCCAGCCCGTCCAGCGGCGGTACTTGCGGCGCGCGCTCGACCTGGCATGCTGATCACGTGACCGAACAGCCGCCGCCGCAGGGCCGCCTGGCGCGGCTGTACCGGTACGCCGACGCCCGGCACGTGCCGCTGCGGACCATCGTGGTCACGGTGGCGGTGGTGGCGGGCACCTACCTGGCGGCCAAGCTGATCTACCGGCTGCGGGAAATCGTCCTGATCATCCTCGTGGCCGGGTTCGTCGCCGTGCTGCTCAACCCGATCGTGGTCGTGCTGGAGCGGCGGCTGAGCCTGCGCCGGGGCTTTGCGGTCACCATCGTCACCATCCTGGCCGCGCTGGCCTTCCTCGGCCTGGCCCTGGCCTTCGGGTACCCGCTGGTGGGCGCGATCACCCACCTGGCCAACAAGCTGCCCACCTACGTGGCCAACGCGGAGCAGGGCACGGGGTGGATCGGCCATATCGCCCGCAAGTACCACGTCCTGACCTGGGTGCAGCGCAACACGCCCAAGCTGGTCAGCTACGCGCAGTCGCTGAGCAAGCCCGCCCTGAGCATCGGCACGGCCGCGTTCTCGCTGGTCATCGAGCTGTTCGTCATCTTCGTCCTGGTCCTGCTGCTGCTGCTGGAGGCGCCGAAGATGCGGCGCTGGATTCTGGGCCAGCTGCCGCAGCAGCGCGCGGACAGCGTCAAGCGGGTCGCCGCGGAGGTGAACCAGGCGGTCATCGGGTACATGCTGGGCAACTTCCTGACGTCGATCATCGCCGGGGTGGTCGTGTTCGTGACGCTGCTGCTCGTGGGCGTGCCGTACCCGTTGCTGTGGGGCCTGTGGGTCGCCTTGGTGGACTTCCTGCCCATGGTCGGCGGGGCCCTGGCCGGCATCCCCACCGTCTTGTTCGCGTTCACCAAGGGCATCACCGCGGGCATCGTCACCCTGGTCGTCTTCCTGGTCTACACCCAGGTCGAGAACCACATCCTGAACCCGGTGATCATGAGCCGGACGGTGCGGATCAGCCCGCTGCTGGTGCTGATGGCCGTGCTGGTCGGTGCCTCCCTCGGCAGCCTGGTCGGCGGCCTGTTCGGCGGCTTCGTCGCGGCGCTGCTGGCCATCCCGGTGGCCGGCGCGCTGCAGGTGCTGGTCCGCGAGGCCTGGCGGGCCACTGCTCCTAAGGCGCCCGAAGACCTCTTCCCCGTTCCCCAGGACGTGCGGGAGCATGACAGTTAACTGCTAACTCCAGGAGGGCCGCCATGCCGGAGGCGTCAGTGCTCGGAATTGTGCTGGCCGGCGGCGCGGGGACCCGCCTCAGCCCGCTGACCGCGGACCGGGCCAAGCCGGCGGTGCCGTTCGGCGGCCTGTACCGGCTGATCGATTTCGCGCTGTCCAACCTGGCCAACGCCGGGATCCTGAAGATCTGCGTGCTGACCCAGTACAAGAGCCACAGCCTGGACCGGCACATCTCGACCACATGGCGGATGAGCGCCCTGCTCGGCAACTACGTGACACCCGTCCCGGCCCAGCAGCGGCTCGGCCCGTACTGGTACACCGGCTCGGCGGACGCCATCTACCAGTCGATGAACCTGATCAACGACGAGAAGCCGGACATCGTGATCGTCGTCGGTGCCGACCACGTGTACCGGATGGACCCGGCGCAGATGATCGAGCACCACCAGCGGCACGGGGCCGGCGTGACGGTGGCGGCCATTCCCGTGCCGCGGCACGAGGCCTCCGCGTTCGGCATCGTCGGGGTCGGCCGGGACGGCCGGACCATCGAGGAGTTCCTGGAGAAGCCCGCCCACCCGCCGCCGCTGCCCGACCGCCCGGACCTGTCCTACGCGTCGATGGGCAACTACGTGTTCGACACCGACGTGCTGGTCGACGCGCTGCGCAAGGACGCCGCCGACGACTCCAGCCGGCACGACATGGGCGGCAACATCATCCCCATGCTCGTCCGGGACGGCTGCGCGCAGGCCTACGACTTCCTGACCAACCAGGTCCCCGGCGCGTCTGCGCGGGACGCAGGCTACTGGCGCGACGTCGGCACGCTGGAGTCCTACTTCGACGCGCATATGGACCTGTGCGCCGTCGAGCCGGTGTTCAACCTGTACAACGACCAGTGGCCGATCTTCACCCACCTGCCGTCGCTGCCGCCGTCCAAGTTCGTGCACGACGCGGGCGACCGGGTCGGGCGCGCGATCGACAGCCTGGTCAGCCCCGGCGTCATCATCTCCGGCGGCCTGGTCCGCCGGTCGGTGCTCTCTCCCGGGGTGCGGGTGAACAGCTGGGCCACGGTGGAGCGGTCCGTGCTGCTGCACAACACCGTGGTCGGCCGCCACGCCCTGGTCAGGGACGCGATCATCGACAAGAACGTCACGGTGCCCGAATGGGCGCAGGTCGGGGTGGACAAGGAGCACGACCGGGCCCGGGGCTTCGTCGTCTCGGCCGGCGGCATCACCGTGGTGGGCAAGGGCCAGGAGGTCATCCCGTGACGGGCCGGCTGCGGGTGGCGATGCTGACCAGGGAATACCCGCCCGAGGTGTACGGCGGGGCCGGCGTGCACGTCACCTACCTGGCCCGCGAGCTGGCCCCGCTGGTCGATCTGACCGTGCACTGCCAGGGCGCCGACCGGCCCGACGCGGTCGCGCACCGGCCCTGGGAGCTGCTGGCCGACGCCAACCAGGCCCTCCAGGTGATATCCACCGACCTGTCCATGACCGCCGCCCTGTCCGGTCCCGGCGGTACCGCGCAGCTGGTCCACTCGCATACCTGGTACGCCAACCTGGGCGGGCATCTCGCGGCCATGCTGTACGGCATCCCGCACGTCATGACCATGCACTCGCTCGAGGCGCTGCGCCCGTGGAAGGCCGAGCAGCTCGGCGGCGGGTACCAGATCTCGACCTGGTGCGAGCGGGTCTCGGCGGCCGCGGCGGCCGCGGTGGTGGCCGTGTCGGACGGCATGCGCGCCGACATCACCGCCGCTTACCCCGAGATTCCGGCCGAACGGATCCGGGTTATCCGCAACGGGATAGATACCACCGAGTACCGCCCGGACCCGGGCACCGGCGTGCTCGAGCGGCACGGCATCGACACCAGCCGCCCCTACGTGATCTTCGTCGGCCGGATCACCCGGCAGAAGGGCGTGCCGGTGCTGCTCCGCGCGGCGTCGATGCTGGTCCCGCAGGCGCAGCTGGTGCTGTGCGCGGGGCAGGCCGACACACCGGAGCTGGAAGCCGAGGTGACGGAGCTGGTGGCCGGCCTGCGCGCGAGCCGGTCCGGCGTGGTGTGGATCCCCGAGATGCTGCCCAAGCGCGAGGTGATCCAGCTGCTCACGCACGCCACGGTGTTCGCCTGCCCGTCGGTCTACGAGCCGCTCGGCATCGTGAACCTGGAGGCCATGGCGTGCGGGACCGCGGTCGTAGGCTCGCGCACCGGCGGGATCCCGGAGGTGGTCGCGGACGGCCAGACCGGCCTGCTGGTGCCGCCGGGTGAGCCGGAGCCGCTGGCCGACGCGCTGAACGCGCTGATCCGCGAGCCCGACCGGGCCACGGCGATGGGCCAGGCGGGCCGCAAGCGGGTGGTCGCGGAGTTCGGCTGGGCCGCCATCGCGGCCCAGACCGCCGCCCTCTACGCAGAGCTGGTCGCCGCGGTATAAACCATAAGTTAACCCGTGTCCCTCAGCGGGCATCGAGAACTATGAGTACCACCCGACTTTCGTCCACTGGGGGAGCACGTTGAGCGTCAGCAGTAGCGTCGGCGGTAGCGTCGGCGGCCAGTCCAGGAGCCTGATCCTGACGGCCATGATCTTCGCCGTGGCGATGACGTTCATCGACCAGACGATCGTGTCGATCGCCGCGCCGACGATCCAGCATGACCTGGGCCTGTCGTCCAGCGGCATGCAGTGGGCGATCAACGCCTATCTGCTGGCCCTGGCGGCCCTGTTCGCCTTCGGCGGCCGTCTGGGTGACACGGTCGGGCACCGGAAGATGGTGGTGCTCGGCGTGATCATTTTCGCGGGCGCGTCGGCGCTGTGCGGCGCCACGCCGCGCGGCAGCGCCGCAGAGGCGTGGCTGGTGACGTTCCGCGCCGTGCAGGGCCTCGGCGGGGCGATCATGTTCCCGGCCGCGATCGCCATCGTGGTGCAGACGTTCGACCTGCGCTCGCGCGGCCGGGCCCTGGCCCTGTTCTTCGGGGTCGCCGGCGGCCTGACCGCGATCGGCCCGATCGCGGGCGGCTACCTGATCGAGTGGACCTGGCGGGCGATCTTCTGGATCAATATCCCGGTCGCCCTGATCGCGCTGGCGCTCATCGCCATCTCCAGGCCGGAGAACGAGAGCCGCCCCGCGCCGATGGACTACCGCGGCCTGGCCCTGATCATCGGCGGGGTAGGGCTGAGCGTGTTCGGGTTCCAGCAGTCGGCCCTGTGGGGCTGGGGCAACCCGGCCACCGAGGTGTGTATCGCCGTCGGCGTGATCCTCCTGGGCGTGTTCTACGCCGTCGAGCGCCGGACCGAGTCGCCGCTGATGAACGTGCGCATCTTCGGGAACCGGACGTTCCTGGTCGAGAACATCATCCTGTTCATCGCCATGATGGCCTTCATCCCGGTGTTCTTCTTCGCCAGCACCTACGGGCAGATCGCGCTGGCCGAGAAGGCCACCACGTCCAGCCTGCTCATCTTGTACTTCTTCCTCGGGTTCGTGGTCTTCGCGCAGATCGGCGGCCGGATGCTGGACCGGATCGGGGCCAAGCGGCCGGTGGTCCTCGGCTGCGCCCTGGCCGCGGTCGGGTTCGCCTTGTGGGCCCGGAAGGCCACCGACCTGCACACCGGGGGGCAGGTGATCTACATCGTGATGGCCGGCGCGGGGATGGGGCTCATGCTGGGGCAGGCCAACACCGACGCGATCAACCGGGCCTCCCGGTACTCCTATGGCGAGGCCACCGGCATCACCCAGACCGTCCGCAACTACGGCGCCAGCCTCGGCTTCGCCATCCTGGGCACGATCTTGATCACCCAGTTCCGGTCCGCGATCACCTCCTCGCTGACCGCCCGGGGCGTGCCCGCTCCCGCCGCGTCTGCGCAGGCCGCGAAGATCGCCCAGCTGCAAGGCGGCAGCGGGAACGTCGCCTCGATACCGCAGTTCATCCGGGCCGATTTCGCCGGCGCCACCCGGGACGTGCTCTACGGCATGGCGGTGGTCATGGCGGTCGCGGCGCTGGTCGCGCTGCGCGGCCTGACCCGCGGAGTTCAGTCCAACGACGAGGCTACCCAGGCTGAGCGCGAGGTGCAGTTCGGCGGCGAGGAGCCGGACGCCAGCGTGTACCCGGCCAGCTGACCGGCCCCGAACGAAACGGCCCGGACAGCTGACGGGCCCCGAACGAAACGGCCCGGCCCGCCGTGGACGAGAACGCCCACGGCGGGCCGGGCCGCGCGAATCCGGAATCAGGAGGCCGGGCCGTAGCCGACGTAGAGGTCGACGATGTCCGAGACGTAGCGGCCGCCCTTGACATCGCCGTCGGCGACCAGGCGCGGCTGGGCGAGCGTCACGCCGTCTTCGTTCAGCGACAGCTGCAGCGGGCGGCCGCCGACGAACTGCTCGGCCGGCGTGACCGTAGCCACGTAATTGTCATCCCCGGTAGCCGCCACCCAGGTGTTGAGAGTCGGGAAGATTCCCGCGGCGGCCAGCACGACGGGCAGGGACGGGCCGATCTCGGTGTGCATCTGCGTGCCACCGGGTCCCTGGAACGACACCTTGAGCGTCTCGCTGGGCAGCTTGGCCAGCAGGGCCGCGCTGAGCGTCACGACGCGGTGGCCGTAGATGACCTCGACGGGGCTGCCCGCCGAGGGATTCGTGTTGGTCGCGGGCGCGGTCGCGATCCCGACCGTGACCTTGAAAGCCCCGAACTCATACCGGAGCGGAGCACTGTCACCGGGAACGACCAGCTCGGGGCCGCCCGCGACGGGCCGCCCATTCAGGGTCAGCGCCAGCAGCGCCGGATGGTTGCCGAAGTTCGGGTCGAGCTCGCCCACCGCGAAGGTGACCTTGCGATTGCCGGCGCCGCTGACTGTCGCGGTGACTCTCAGCAGCTCGTTCTTCGTGTTCAGCAGGCTGGCCGGGTAGGCCGGCACCGCGTCGGTGACCAGCGTCTCCAGCAGTACCCCGGTGACCGTGACGTGGCGGGAGCCGATCGTGACGGTGGCAGTGGTCTGCGGGAGCTTCGCCAGCGCCGCCGCCGTGTACGCCGTCGGCGTCGTCACCTCGCCGCCCACCGACAGCACCGGGCGGGCGCCGTGGGCCTCGCTGGCGAAGGCTGGGACGGACATGCTGGCCAGGCCGGCGACACAGGCCGCCGCGGCCACGATCATCGATACCCGAGCTCGCCGTCGAGCCACATGAACCTCCGTTAAGGGACCTATTCGCGTTCGGCCGGGCTGTCGGCGCGGCCTTATACGGAGGCAATGATGGCAATTTGTATTGCGTTACGCAAGTGCCAGATGCGCCGCCAGATCCGTCTACGCTCGCTCGCTGCGTGTGGCGGCCGGTTCGTCGAACGGCCCCGTCAGCGCCTCGAGCGGCCCGGTCACCTCGCCCAGCGTCTCGTCCAGCGGCTGCGGCGCCGCGGGCAGCACGTGCTTGAGGTAGTCCCTGGTGGCGGCGGCGGTACCGACGTCGCGCCCCGCCGCCTCGGACATGTACCAGCGGTGCTCCAGGATCTCGTGGAAGATCTCGGCCGGGGGCATCCGGCCGCGCAGCTCTTCGGGGATCGCGGCGACCACCGGGTCGTAGATCTCCTCCAGCCACCGGTTCGTCGCCACGATCTCCGAGACCGGGCGCCCTTCCCTGCGCTCCAGCCAGGCGCGGTAGCCGGCGATGTCGTTGAGCAGCCGGCGGGCCTGGTTCTCCCCGGCGTCGATCCCGGTGCGCAGGAACAGCTGCCGGGCGAAGTGCCCGGACTCGGCGACCCGGGTCCGCAGCCGCAGCTTGTTGCCCTCCGGGGTGGGGATCAGCTCCACCTCGTCGGCGTCGAAGCCCAGCTGGTTCAGCCGCTGCAGCCGCTCGGCGATCCGCCGCCGCTGATCCCCGGGGCGCAGGATCTCCTCGCGGGTCAGCTCCCGCCACAGCGACGCGTACCGCCGGCCCAGCTCGTCGGCGATCTCCAGCGGGTCGACGTCGTCGTGCAGCAGGCTGGCCGCCTGCAGGTCGAGCAGTTCGCCGGCCACCCGCTCGGTGGCCAGGCCGATGTCGTAGTCACGCTGCCCGTCGGACAGGGCCGGATGCTGCTCGCTGGTCTCGGCGTCGACCAGGTAGGCCTCCAGCGTGCCGGCGTCGTGCCGGAACAGCGTGTTGGACAGCGAGCAGTCGCCCCAGAAGAACCCGGACAGATGCAGCCGGACCAGCAGTTCCACCAGCGCGTCCAGCAGCCCGTCGATCGGCTGGATGCCCCGCGGATGGGAGAACACCGCCCGGTACGTGGTGGCGTAGGTGAGGAACCTGGTGACCAGGATGGCGTCGGCGTCCGGGTCCGTCGGGTCCCGGTCGACCGCGATCCCGACCGCCTCCACGGCCGGGATGTTGAGGTCAGCCATGGCCCGCAGCAGGTGGTACTCCCGCCGGGCCAGCCGCTCGCTCAGCTCCTTCAGCGCGTACAGCGTGCCGTCGTCGTACACGAACCGGACCACGTGCCGCGAGATGCCGCGCTGCCGGATCTCCACCAGCCGCTTGTCCTGCCACTCGGCCAGCGGCGCCGGCCACGGCAGGGTCAGCAGGCCCGCCGCGTGATCGGCGGGAGGAGTGAAAACGAACCGCACGTGGACTCACCTCCAGCGTCGTCGGCCGCTCCGCTGAGCCTCCTCAGCCGAGCTGGGCCGGTGACATGTTGGCTCCGCTGATCACCACGGCGACATGCTCGCCCGCCGCGGGCTTGTACACGCCGGCCAGCAGGGCCGCGATCCCCACCGAGGCGGCGGGCTCGGCGGCCACCCGGAACGCCTGCCAAAGCGCCCGCTGCGCGGCCAGGATCGATGCGTCATCGACAAGCAGCACATCGTCAACATAAGCCTGGGTGATCGGGAACACCAGCTCGCCCACCTGCCGCGGGGCCAGGGCGTCCGCCGCGACGCTGCCCGCCGGGGCGTCGGCGGGCTGGCCGGCGGCCCGCGCGTAGCTGAGCGTCGGAGCGCCTTCAGGCTCCACCCCCACCACCCGGGCCCGGCCCGCGAACCAGGAGGCGACGCCGGCGATCAGGCCGCCGCCGCCCACCGGCACCAGCACCGTGTCCAGGCCTTCGGCCTGCCCGGCCAGCTCCAGGCCCAGGGTGGCCTGGCCGAGGATGGTCTCGTGCTGGTCGTAGGCGTGCACGCTCATGGCGCCCGAGCTCCGCTGGAAGTCCTCGGCGGCGGCCAGGGCATCGGCGTAGCGCTCGCCGGTGACCACCAGGTCGGCACCGAGCTGGCGGATCCGCTCTATCTTGGCTGGCGCCGACACCGTCGGGACGAAGATCTTGGCCGGCACGCCGCGCCGGTGCGCGGCGTACGCGACGGCCACGCCATGGTTGCCGCCGGACGCCGCCACCACGCCGGCCGGCGGCACGTCCCGCAGCAGCAGGTTCGTGAACGCGCCCCGGGCCTTGAACGACCCCGCGCACTGCAGCTGCTCCAGCTTCAGCGTGGCCTGCGGCCACGGCCCGGCTGATCCGTCGAGATCGCTGAGGTCGACCTGGATCACCGGCGTCCGGCGGATAAACGGCCGGATCGTCTCGTAGCAGCGGCGGATATCGTCGCGAGAGATCACCCTTGCAGCGTATCCCCGGCCGGACCGCGCCCGAGGTACCGTTCTGGGACCCTTTGGGGGAGACTATTTATATGACTGAGCACATCCACGACCACGATGCCCTAGATGACGCCTGCGCGGTCGCCCACGGGACCGATACCCTCGATGCCTCCTGCGAAGTCGCGCACGGGACCGAACCCGTCCCGATGGTGTCATCCGTCCCCGGGGAGCGCATTCTGGTGGCGGTCTTCGCCTCGCCAGTGTCCGGTTTCCTGCTGAGATACGCCGCCGACCTGGGCTACCGCGGATTCCTGGTCGAGCCGGATGAGGGCCGCGCGGCCGGGGCGGCGGCGCTCGGGTTCCCGATGCTCAGCGTCCCGCCGGAGGACCTGAGCGACTCGGCCGACGTCGATTGTGACCGACCATCACCGGGAAGAGCTCGGGCTCGTGCTGCGGGACATGCTGGCCACCAAGGCCCGGTGGATCGGGGTGCTGGGCAACCGGTGGCACGTCGGCCCGCACATAGAGATGCTCTCCGAGCTCGGCGTCCCGGCGGAGGAGATCGCTCGCGTGCACCGGCCGATCGGGCTCAACATCGGCTCGAAGACGCCGGCCGAGATCGCCATCTCGGTCCTGGCCGGGCTCGTGGCCGAGCGCAACGACCGCCCCGGCGGATTCGATTTCGATCCGGCCAGGACCCCAGCGACGGCATAAGCTCGCGCGGTCATCGGTTGCACCCAGTGGCATTGCTGCGCATTTGCGCGGGTTAGGCTCATCGAAGCCGAGGCGGGGGCCGAGGCATACGGGAGGCGGGCTTGCCCGGGGCGTTTTTCCGGCACCGGGGGCTCATCGCGGTTTCCGCTGGGGGCGCGATGGCCGAGGCGGCCGTGCTCTCTTTCCTCGCGCCCTCGGCCCGTCCGCTCGCACCGCAGGTCACGGCGCTCCCGCCGCTTTCTGCCTATCATGACCTGCGCTGGCTGTTCGCCTTCAACCAGACGTGGCTCGGCTTTACCGCTGCCCTCATGCTGCTCGTGCTGGCCCGGGCGGCCGTGGACGCAGTCTTGCTCCAGCTGGCCTGGCCGAGCCAGGCTGACCCCGAAATCCCGGGCCTGCCCCGACCGAGCTTCCTGAGCTCGGTCGTCTCCTGCGCGGCGCTGACTATCCTGGTCGGCCTGGTCATGTCCCCGGTCGTCACCCTGATGTTCGGGGTGGCCCTGCTGCCGTTCTCCTGGCCCTACCTGGCCGCGGTGCCGATCCTGCTGGGCACCGCCGTGGCGCTGAGCCAGGGCGGGGTGGGCCCGGCCTGGTGGCGGCGGCTGCCGCCGCTGCGCACGGCAGCCTGGCTGATCGCCACCTTCCTCGTCTTGTCCCTGGCCGCGGCGCTGATGGCGCACCTGGACACGGCGGGAATCGTGGCCGTGGCCGGGCTCGCCGGGGTGGTCGACGCGCGCGCTTGGTACGCACTCACCGCCGCCGCGGTCCGGCGCTCGGTGGAAAGCCCACTGCACCCGTGGGCCTGGCGTGCCACGCTGCAGCGGTTCCGGCGGTCGCTGCTCGACCGGACGGCCTGGGTGCCCGCGGCGCCGCTGGCCGCGGTGCTGGTCATCGCCCTCGTGGTCGGCGTGACCCGGCTGGCGTTCACCGGCGCCGTCCGCTTCGATCCCGGCCCCGTGGTCGCCAGCGCCGCCGCAGGTGCCGCGCTCAGCGCGGTCGGCCCTACCGTCAGCACCGGAGCGGCCGGCCCAGCCAGCAGTCGCCGGCCAGAACAGTGCCGGCCAGAACAGTGCCGGCCAGAACGGTGCCGGCCAGAACGGTGCCGGCCAGAACGGTGCCGGCCAGAACGGTGCCGGCCAGAGCAGCACTGGCCAGATCGGGGCCGGCATCGCGGCGGCCATCAAACCCCGGGGCGCGGTGCTCGTGGTCGAGGGCTTCGGGTCGAGCTGCTGCACCGCCGCCAACACGCTGCGCGCGGCCGAGCCGGACATGCTCGTGCGCCAGTTCTCCTACCTGGGCCTGACCGCCGCGGGCCAGCCGGTCCCGTACGGCCCGGCGGCCGGGAACCTGCCCATCCAGGTGCTCGGCGACCGGATGGCCACCCAGGTAGAAGACCTGTACCGCCAGAGCGGCGCGCCAGTGGACGTGGTGGCGGAGAGCGAGGGCACCCTCGGCCTGTACGCGATGCTGGCCCGTCATCCGCACGTCCCGGTGCGGTCGGTGACGCTGCTCAGCCCCATCGTCGAGCCGGATCAGCTGGGCCAGGCCGAAGGCACCGTGCCCGGTGCCGCGCTGGCCACCCTGAACAACCTGATCGGCGGCATGTCGCCGTACGGCAGCTCGGGGGCCGACGCGCTGATCGACTCGGTGAGCGAGTTCGGCGCCCGCTACTTCGAGCAGGTCAGCCGTGAGCTGTCGCTGCCCTGGCTGGCGGTGATCCCGCTCGCCGACGCGGTGACCCTGCCCGCGTGCCCGTGGCCGCGGAACGTGTTCTTCGTCGACGCCTTCCACGGCGGGCTGCTCGGGAACGCCTCGGCCCGGCAGCTGGTCGAGGCGTTCCTGTCCGGCGGGACGGCGAGCGCGGACATCGCCGCCCAGCGGGATCTGCGCACTACGGCCCAGCTCATCGCGGCCGCGGCCGCGGCCTGGCGGATGCCGGAGCTGCGCCCGGAATGCCCGGGCTGATCTGGCCAGGCCCGGCGTGGCCCGGTGGCGGGACGGCCGGCGATCCGCTACGCTGATGTCCGTGACGCGAGCAGCTCAGCTTCAGTGGTGGCGCCGCCGGTAGGCGGACCGCTGACTCGCGCTCAGGCACAGAAGCGACCGCCCGGTGACGGCGGCCGCTTTCTCGTTTCTCCGGCCGCCTGCCGGGCCCGAACACCGGAGAGACCACGTGGATGCCGACCGTACGGAACTGACGACCCGCGGCGGCGTGCGGGTCACCCGCACCGCCACCCCGTTCGACCCGGGTGAGCTCGGCCGGATCGCCGCAATCGTGGATGAGCGCCGCGGCGGTGTGATGAGCTCGGGCATGGAGTACCCCGGCCGGTACAGCCGCTGGCACATGGCCTACGCCGACCCGTGCCTGGAGATCACCGCCGCCGGCCGGCGGATCACCGCGCAGGCCCTGAACGACCGTGGCCGGGTGCTGCTGCCGGTGATCCAGGCCGCCATGGCGCGAGTGGGAGACCCCGTGGACTCCGGCACGGTGCTCATCCCGGAGCCCGACCGGGACTACACCGAGGAGGAGCGCAGCCGCAGGCCCACGGTGTTCAGTGCGCTGCGGGAGATCGCGGCGGCGTTCGGCAGCGAGGACCCGCATCTGGGCCTGTACGGGGCGTTCGGCTATGACCTGGCCTTCCAGTTCGAGCCGGTGCGGCTGCGCCGCGAGCGCCCGGCCGGGCAGCGGGACCTGGTCCTGCACCTGCCCGATGAGATCTGGGTCCTGGACCGCAAGCGCGAGGAGGCGGTCAGGTACGCCTACGAGTTCGAGGTCAACGGCTCCTCGACGGCCGGGCTCGAGCGCCTGACCGCGCGCACCGGCCCGCGGGACGAACCCAGGTCCGTTCGGCCCAGGGATCTTCCCCCGCCTCCGGAGCCGGGCAGTTATGCGCGGGTCGTCGAGGAGGCGCGGGAGCGGTTCGCCTGCGGCGACCTGTTCGAGGTGGTGCCGAGCCACACCTTCCACGGGCGGTGCGACTCGCCGTCCGCGTTCTACGAGCTGCTGCGGCAGCGTAACCCGGCCCCGTACGAGTTCCTGTTCAACCTGGGTGAGGGCGAGTATCTGGTCGGCGCGTCGCCCGAGATGTACGTGCGGGTCACCGGGGACCGGGTGGAGACGTGCCCGATCGCCGGCACCATCGCGCGCGGCGAGGACACCCTGCAGGACGCCGCGAACATCGCCACCCTGCTCGGCTCGGCTAAAGAGGAGTCCGAGCTGACCATGTGCACCGACGTGGACCGCAACGACAAGGCCCGGGTCTGCGTGCCCGGCACGGTCCGGGTCATCGGGCGGCGGCAGATCGAGATGTACAGCCGCCTGATCCACACCGTGGACCACATCGAGGGCCGGCTGCGGCCCGGCTTCGACTCGTTCGACGCGTTCCTCACCCACATGTGGGCGGTCACCGTGACCGGCGCGCCGAAGTCCTGGGCCATGCAGTTCATCGAAGATCACGAGCAGGCGCCGCGCCGCTGGTACGGCGGGGCGGTGGGCAAGATCGGCTTCGACGGGTCGATGAACACCGGGCTGACCCTGCGGACCGCGCACATCATCGGCGGCATCGCCGCCGTGCGCGCGGGCGCGACGCTGCTGTACGACTCGATCCCGGAGGCCGAAGAGGCCGAGACCCACATCAAGGCCCGGGCGCTGCTGGAGACGCTGGCCGAGGCCGACCGGCTCGCCCGGGGCGATGCCAGCCCGGCTCCGGCTCCGGTCTCGGCTTCGGCGGCCGGGCCGCCCGCCGGGCCGGCCCCCGGCGGCCGCAGCCTGCGGGTCCTGCTCGTCGATCACCAGGACTCCTTCGTCCACACGCTGGGTGACTACTTCCGCCAGCACGGGGCCGAGGTGACCACGCTGCGGTTCGGCTTCTCCCCGGTGCTGCTGGACTCCTACGCGCCGGACCTGGTCGTGCTCTCGCCCGGGCCGGGACGGCCGGCGGACTTCGGCTGTGCGGCGCTGCTCGACGAGGTGTACGCGCGGGGCCTGCCGGCGTTCGGCGTGTGCCTCGGCCTGCAGGCCATGGTGGAGCACGCCGGCGGTGTGCTGTCGCTGCTGTCCGAGCCCGTGCACGGCAAGCCCGGGCTGGTCCGGGTGGCCGGGGGAGCGCTGCTGGCCGGGCTGCCCGCCGAGTTCACCGCCGGCCGCTATCACAGCCTGTACGCGCCCGCCGGGGAGGTCCGGGGTGATTTCACGGTCACCGCCGCCACGCCCGACGGCGTGGTGATGGCGATCGAGGACGAGCAGGCCGGCCGGTGGGCGGTGCAGTTCCACCCCGAGTCGATCCTGACCGCGTCCGGCCGGGCGGGTCACCAGGTCATCGCCAACGTCCTGGACCTGTGCCGGGCCCGGGCCGGCGCCGTCTCCTGACCGGTCTGCCCGGTAGCGGGACGGGCAGCCGGGCCGGGACACACGGGGCACACCAGGGGGCGCAGTGACCACGGCGCGAAGCGTGCACGTAGTCATCACCAACGACGACGGGATCGGCAGCGAGGGGCTCCGGGTCCTGGCCCGTGCCGCGGTCCAGGCCGGCTGGGACGTGGTGGTCGCCGCGCCGGAGCGCCAGGCGTCGGGCAGCGGGGCCGCCATGACCATGGTGCAGTCCGGCGGACGGGTCATCGCCGAACGTCACACGCTGCCGGGCCTGGAGACGGTACCCGCCTACGCGATCCAGGCTTCTCCCGCGTTCATCGCGTACGCCGCGGTGCGCGGCGCCTTCGGGCGACGCCCGGATTACCTGCTGTCCGGGATCAACCTCGGGCCGAACACCGGCCATCTCGTGCTGCACTCCGGAACCGTGGGGGCGGCGCTGACCGCCGCCAATCACGGGGTCCGGGCGGCGGCCTTCTCCCTCGACGCCGAGGGTAGCGCCGCCGTCCGCGAGTGGGAGTCGGCGGCGGATGTCGCCGGGCAGGTCCTCCCGGCGCTGCGTGACATCAAGCCCGGCATCGTCCTGAACGTCAACGTCCCCAACATCCCCAAGGACCAGATCAACGGCATCCGGCAGGCCCGTCTCGCGGCTGCCGGAGCCGGGGCGGTAGAGCTGAGCATCGGCCAGGTGGCGGCGGGGGCCATGCAGGTCACGCTGACCGAGACCGGCCGACTGCCCGCGCCCGGGACCGACTCGGGCCTCCTTGCCGCCGGGTACGCCGCCATCACGCCGCTGCAGCCGGTCGGTGAGGTGACCTCCGTCGGCCTGCCGTGGCCCGCCGGGTAGCGAAGGCGGAACGGACCGTGACGGCCGGCGTGGCCCGGGCCGTCGCAGTGCCTGGTGTTGGCCGCGCCACCGGCCGGGAGCGGCCCCGTGGCTGTAATGTGCTGTGCCATGAGGAGCGTGGAGCCCGAGATCTTCCTGGTCGCCCGGCCCGAAGTCGACTACGACGCGATGGCCGCCTACCTGCGCGAAGTCGGCGGAGAGCGCTGGCTGGAGCGGCTGGACCGCGACCAGCTCGGCAACGACGCCCAGGACCTCGCGGAGTTCGCCGGAAAGATGTGCTACCGGTCCTGGGAGCCGGGCCTCAACCCCAACGTCCGCCGGGTCCGCGACGACCAGGCGGCCTACCTGCAGAACATCCTGAAGCAGGCGCACGGCTCGGTGCTCGAGCACGTCAGCTTCACCTTCGTCCTGCACAACGTCTCGCGGGTGTTCACTCATGAGATCGTGCGCCACCGGCCCGGGACGGCGGTGTCGCAGGAGTCGCTGCGTTACGTCCGGCTCGACGAGCTGCCGTTCTGGTTCCCGGAGTGGGCCCACGAGGACGCGGAGCTGATGAAGCGGGCCACCGCCCTGCTCGGCGAGCTCGAGCAGTTCCAGCTGTGGATGGCCGGGCACTTCGGGCTGGACGAAGACGACACCAAGATGCACGAGAAGAAGCACAAGACGTCGTTCATGCGCCGGTTCGCTCCCGAAGGCCTGGCCACCGGGCTGGTCTGGACGGCCAACATCCGGACGCTGCGGCACACCATCGAGGCCCGGACCGACCAGGGCGCCGAAGAAGAGATCCGCCTGGTGTTCGGCAAGATCGGCGAGATCATGCGGACGGAGGCACCGGCCCTGTTCGGGGACTACACGGTGACCGACGGCACGTGGACCCCCGGCTGGCGCAAAGTCTGAGCAGGTTCCGGCGGCGCCCGATGCGATCACCGCTTCCGCCTCCGGTTACCGCCCGGCGGGGATTCAGTCGGCCTGGCCGCCCAGGTCGTAGCGGATCAGGTGATCCGGAGCGCCGCGCTCCCTCAGCATCTGCACGGTCTTGACGATCATCGCGTCCGGCCCGCTGACGTAGATGTCCCGGTCGGCCCACGTCGCCTTGGCGGCCAGCTCGGCCACGGTGCCGAACATGACGTCATCGCGGGGCGGCTCGTCGGATACCACCGGGATGACCTGCAGCCACGGGTAGGCCAGCTCCATCTCCTGCAGCTCAGCCAGGTCGTAGAGGTCCTGACGATGGCGCGCCCCGAAGTAAAGCACGATCTCGCGCCGGCGTCCCGGCACGGGCGTCCGGGTGATCGCCTCGATGATCGCCTTGACCGGGGCCAGCCCGGTGCCGCCCGCCAGGCACAGGACGTCCCGCGGCGAGTCCGTGTCCGCGGTCATCACGCCGCCGGCCGCGCCGAGCACCAGCGGGTCCCCAGCGCGGACGTGATGCACGAGGGCGGGACTGACCAGGCCGCCGCGGACAGCGCGGACGTGCAGGCGCAGCGTTCCGTCCTGCCTCGGGGCGTTCGCGATGGAGTACCTGCGCCATAGCCTGGGCCAATGCAGCGTCTGCACGCTGACGTACTGGCCGGGCCGGTAGGGCAGCGGCTGCTCGGGCGCGACGGTGAGGACCGCGACGTCGGGGCCGCGCGGTTCACTGTCGGTGACCGTGGCGACCCACCAGGCCGGGGAGTGCTCGGCATCGCGCGCGGCGGCGTCGATCATGACGTCCACGGCGTGATCGAACGCGCGTTCCCAGGCGCGCTGCGCCGCCTCGTCCCACCCTTGCGCGGCGAACCGGTGCAGCGTGGCCAGCAGCGCACGGCGGAACATGCCGTAGTGCTCGTCACGGACCCCGAACTTGCGGTGCGCGCGCCCCAGCTGCTCCAGGTAAGGCACGAGCGCGGCCGGGTCGTCCTGGCCGGCCGCGATGCGGACGAGGGCACGGAAGAACCGCCCGCGCTGAACGTCCATGGCGGGCGGGAACATCGCCCTGATCTCGGTATCCATGGCGAATAGCTGCCCGTAGAAATAGGTCATGGCCGCATCGGCGGTCGGCTCGAGCAGGAATAGTGAGACCTGGGCAGGATTGCGGGAGACATGACCGGTACCGTTAAGCACCGGTGACATTTCGCGACGATATGGTGGTCCACCGCCTGCCGACGTTGTCACACCCTCAGTGTCGCATCAAGAGCGGAACGCTACGATCAATTTCCGGCGACTCGGGATCAACCGGCGCGGGCGATTTTCCCGTTGGGCGGCGCCAGCGCAGGCGTAATGGACCATTATGGGCAGTGCAACTTTAGGCAGGAGGACCACGGAATGGGCCGCCCGATCATCGGCATCACTGGCGAGCTGGAGGCAGCTCGCTGGCGTGACTGGATTCGCGAAGCCGTCGTATCGCCGGTGACCTACACCAGAGCCGTCGAGCGAGCAGGCGGGTCGCCGGTCGTGCTGCCGCCCGTTCCCTCCAGCTCCGTGGCCAGCCTGATCGCCAAGATTGACGGCCTGGTCATCGCCGGCGGCCGAGATGTCGACCCAGCGCTCTACGACGAGCCCGCGCACGAGCAGACCGACGTGCCCGACCACCGGCGGGACCGGTTCGAGCTCCTCATGACCCGCGCGGCGATCGAGGCCGACCTGCCCTTCCTCGGCATCTGCCGGGGCATGCACATCCTCAACGTGGCTCGCGGCGGCACGCTCATCCAGCATCTCCCCGACCGGCTCGGCAGCGAGAGCCACAAGCCGGACCCGGTAAAGCTGACCATCCACGACGTGGAGATCAGCGCGGCCAGCAAGCTGGGACGGGTGCTCGGCGCGGCCGCCCAGGTGCCCGCCGCCCATCACCAGGGGATCGATCGGCTCGGCACGGGGCTCCTTACCGTGGCCTGGACGCCGGACCAGGTGGTGGAAGCCGTGGAGCTGCAGGGCCACAAGTTCGGCGTCGGCGTGCAGTGGCACCCGGAGGAGGGCGACGACGCCCGGATCTTCGAGGCGCTGGTAGCGGCGGCCAAGACCGCGCCTGCCCCGCCGTCGGCCTCCGAGGTGACAAGCCGCTCCAAGCGAGCCGCGAAGCGGCACGCCGCGCGTTCCTGACCGCTATATATCTGGTTCACTGCGGGCCCGCGTCCGGCGGCCCGGCGGCCAGGCAGCCGGGACCGCACGGGCGCAGTGTTCCCGGCCAGCCGCGGCGGCGCAGGACCGCGGCGATCTCGGCCGCTGTCCGGCAGCGGTGCTCGGTCGCATCGGGCCAGCCGTACCTCAGGGTTGCCGTCCCCTGGACGAGGTTCTCGTTGTCCCGGTGGGTGTCGCGCCAGCGGCCTTCCGCCGGATGCGCGGCGAGCCCGTCAAGCTCGACGCACAGACCGTAGGCCTCGTACGCGTTGTCCAGGTACCGGGCGCCGCTGGCGTGCCTGCGCTTGGCTTGCCGCCGCGCCGTCGGCAAGCCGTGCGCGCGCTCCACGCCGTCCACGTAGTTGCGCTCCAGCGGCGAGTGCACGCCATCGGCGGCATCCTGCAGGGCAGCGGTGATCCAGGCTCGCCAGCGTATCCGCGAGCGGCCCGCGAGTGCCCTGCTCAGCGACGTAGGCGAGGTCAGGCGGCGCCCCACGGCGCGGGAAATCCAGCCGTAGGCGTCGTCAAAGGTCCGCGCGCCCGCGGCCAGGTCAAGGACGGTGTCCTCGACCGTGGTCCGCGGCAGCTGCCAGGGCGGCTGCCACTGCGGCACCAGGCTGCCGGGACCGGTGGATGACCACGCCCGGTATCTTCCGGCGCTGGCCGGGGCGGCGCTCTGCCGGAACGCTGACATGGATCCGGCTACTGGGCTGGTCGGCGAGCCCGTGTATTTCGGCGGCGCTCTCGTGGCTGAGCACGGCACCGGGCCCGGCGCGCAACACCGCCGCCCAGAGCCTGCCCTCCCTGGAGGTATCTCCGGTAAATGCCGCGTAGGCACCGCGATGCAGGCGTCTCCACGTGCCCGAGCGAAGCCGCCAGAGAATGGCCTTCTCGGTGAAGCCAGCGTCACTAGCCTGATGCCGGGAGATGACCCCGGACTGGGATTGGAGCTGGCTGCGCCAGCGCAAACTGCGTTCGTCTTCCACACCATCCAGGCTGAGCCGCATCCGCTGGCTGCCGCCACGGCAATCTTTATCCTGTGGATAACCCGCCGGCCTCATTATCGTGGATCGTTACATCCCGCCGGCGGGCAGTAATGATCCACGATAATCTTCGGGCCGCGGGGGGCTGGGCGGGGGGTTCGGGCTAGAGGGGGGGCTGGTAGTTGCTGACCCAGTGAACTTGGAGCCAGGCCATGAAGGTGGACCAGGCGCCGGTTAGCTCCAGCAGGCCGACGCAGACCAGCATGGCCCCGCCGATCCTGGTGATCAGGCGGGCCCGGCGGCGGGCGAAGGCGAACGCCCGCATCGAGAGCTGGAAGCCGAACGACACCAGCAGGAACGGGATGCCCAGGCCCAGCGCGTAGACGAAGGCCAGCACGGCGCCGCGGGCCACGGTCCCGCTGGAGGCGGACAGGGCCAGCACGGCGGTGAGCGTAGGCCCGATGCAGGGCGTCCAGCCGAGCCCGAACATCACGCCGAGCAGCGGCGCGCCCGCCAGACCCGCCTTCGGGCGCGCGGCCGGGCGCACGATCCGGCCCGCGAAGGTGAAGCGATCGAAGACCCCGGCGAACAGCAGGCCGAGGAGGATGGTCAGGCCGCCGAGGATCCGCGTCAGCTGGCTGGCGTGGCCGGTCAGCAGGTGGCCGAGCCCGCCGAGCGCCGCCCCGTAGGCGACGAACACCACCGAGAACCCGAGCACGAACAGCAACGTGCCGGCGACGACCCGGGCCCGGGTCGCGGGCGCAGGTGAAGCAACCGCGGCGGCAGCGACCGGGCGAGCGGCGACCGCCACCGCCGTTCCGTCGGGGCCCGGCGCGGGGAGCGCCGGCGGGCTGGCCGCCGGGGCCTGCTGAACGGCTGCGGCGCCCGTCATGCCGGTGACGAAGGACAGGTAACCGGGCACCAGCGGCAGGCAGCACGGCGACAGGAAGGTCACGGCCCCGGCCGCGGCCGCCACCGGCAGCGCCAGGATCAGCGGGCCGGAGGTAACCAGCTGGACCGCTCCGCTCATGTGCCCACTATGCCACGCCACCCAGAGCCGGTCGACAAGAGGTACTACATCACGTAGTCGAGGCCCGGGACGCCGACGAGGGCAGCGCGAAGACCAGGACCACGTAGCAGGCCAGCGCGACCGCGAAGGCCAGCGACATGCCCAGCGACGCGCCGCTGGCGCCGTTTCCGGTGAACCCGAGCCCGGCGAAGCCCGCGCCGAGAATCGACACCAGCCCCACGGCCGACATCCAGAGGGACAGCGCATGCCGGATGCCGATGGCGCGGATCAGCTGACCCACGGCGGCGATGACCAGCAAGATGCCCAGGATCACGTGCAGGGCCAGGTCCGGGCTGGAGAACAGCCCGACCGACTTGGTCGACGTCGGCGCCGTCCCGTACAGGCTGTAGATAACCCCCAGGATGAACTGGATGATCAGCATGGCCACGACGCCCAGGCTCGACATCCGCAGCCGGACCAGCCGGGCCGCCTGATCCGGCCTGGCCGACCGCGTGGCAGCGGCAGCAGTATGCGTCCCCGACATCCCCGTACCTCCCCGGCGCTGAAATCCTGACGCCCCAAGTAGACCAGAAAGGCAGCGGGGCCAAGACCCCCAGCTGGCCAGCGCCGCATCGGGGCGGCACGCGAGCGACAACGTGCGGCAAGCGGCTATGGTTGGCCGGGTGAGATCGGTCCTCACCCGCCCGCAGTCATCAGCCAGGCACGATAGCGCGCCCGGCCGCTGGCTGCTGCTGGCCGGCCTGGCCGTGTTCGGCGTAGCGCTCGGCGGCTACGTGATCTACATGGTCGGCCACGCGAAGGCCTACACCATGGACCCGGTCGACCTGGCCGTGTACCGGTCCGGCGGGCTCATCGTCCGGCACATCCGGCCGTACTACGACCCGCACCTGGCGGCACCGCTGTACGACTGGGCCGGGTACGGCAATCTCCACCTGCCGTTCACCTACCCGCCGTTCTCGGCCGTCGCGTTCGCGCTCATCTCGTTCGTCCCGTACCAGCTGTCGCTCAAGCTGTCGGTGGCCGTGGACCTGGTGGCGCTGCTGGCCGCGGTGTGGTTCACCCTCGGCGGCCTCGGCTACCGCAGGCTCACGGTCCGGGCCGGCGCGACGCTGCTGGCCGCGGGCGCGGTCCTGTGGACCGAGCCGGTGCTGCGGACCATCTACCTCGGCCAGGTCAACCTGGTCCTGCTCGCCCTGATCATGTGGGATCTGTGCCAGCCCGACACCGACAAGAGCCGCTGGTGGAAGGGCTTCGGCACGGGCATCGCGGCCGGCATCAAGCTGGTCCCGCTGATCTTCATCCCGTATCTGCTGGTGGCCAGGAAGTTCCGCCAGGCCGCGATGACCCTCGCGGGCTTCGTGTTCACCGTGCTGGCCGGGTTCGTGTTCCTGCCCGCCGACTCCGCCAAGTGGTGGTTCGGCGGGCTGTTCGCGCAGAGCAACCGGACCGGGTTCCCCGGCTGGGCGGGTGACCAGTCACTCGACGGCCTCATCACCAGGCTGGCCGGCAGCATCCACGGCGGCCGCCCGGCGTGGATCGCGGCGGTCGTGGTGTTCGGCGCGGCCGGGGTGATCTGCGCCGGGCTGCTCGACCGCAAGGGCCAGCCCATGCTCGGCCTGCTCATGGCGGCGCTGACCGGGCTGCTGATCTCGCCCATCAGCTGGGATCACCACTGGGTGTGGATCGTGCCGGGCGTGGTCGTCGCCGGGCACTACGCGGTGCAGGCGTGGCACCGGGGCGCCAGGAAGACGGCGGCGGCCTGCGGGCTGCTGGGCGTGGCCATCCTGGCCTGGTTCGGCGCCTGGCCGACCAAGTTCTTCCACGTCACCCCGCCCAACCTCGGCCTGGACTCACTTGGCCTGCTGTGGATCCCGAAGAACACCAACCCCACCTGGTTCCAGTGGTACGGAGATCAGCGCTGGTTCCCCGAGTACCACTGGCACGGGTGGGCCCTGCTCTGGGGCAACGCCTACATCCTGGCCGGGCTGGGCCTCTTCGGGGTGCTGCTGGCCCTCTCGCTGCTGCTGCCCGCGGCCGGGAAAGGTCACGACGACCAGCCCGGGCGAGATCCGGCCGGCCAGCGTGGCCAGCAGCGCCAGCCCGCGGCCTGAGATTTTCCCGAACGGGCCGTAGTGCTTCCCCACCGCACTGGCGCGGTGCCCCCCGCCGCGGGCGCTCACTAAGGTAAGACCGTGGCCTGGCTCAACGAGGAAGTCGCGGGGCTGCTGCGCGAGTATGCCGAGCTGATCCAGATCACCGGCGGCGACGTGTTCCGGGCCAGGAACTACGAGAAGGCGGCCCGGTCCGTCCGCGGCTGGGCCGAGGATATAGGCCAGCTCGACGTCAAGGGCCTGCGCGCCATCCCCGGGGTGGGCGCCTCGATCGCGGCCAAGATCGCCGAGTACGCCGCGACCGGGCGGATCGCCGCGCTGGAGGAGCTGCGGGCCAGGATCCCGGCCGGGGTGCTGGAGCTGACCCGGGTCCCGGGCCTGGGTCCGAAGCGCGCCCTCCAGCTTCACCACGACCTGGGCGTCTCGTCGGTGGACGAGCTCGCCGCGGCGATCAAGGCGGGCCGGCTCGAAGGGCTGGCCGGGTTCGGGGCGCGCAGCGAAGAGCGGCTGGCGGGCGGCATCGAGGTGTACCGGCAGGGCCGCGAGCGGGTCCTGCTCGACGTGGCCATGCGCACGGCGACGGCCATGGTGGCCGCGCTGTCCGCGGTCCCGGGCTGCCAGCGCTGCGCCTACGCAGGCTCGCTGCGGCGCTGGCGGGAGACGATCGGGGACGTCGACATCCTGGCCGCGGCGCAGGACTCGGCCCCGCTGATGGCGGCCTTCGCCGCCGGGCCTGACGTGGCCGGGGTGATCGTCAGCGGCCCGGCCAAGACCTCCATCCGCACCTCGGCCGGCCTGCAGGCCGACCTGCGGGTGGTACCGCTGGACGCCTGGGGCGCGGCGCTGCAGTACTTCACCGGCTCCCAGGCGCACAATGTCGCCGTCCGGCAGATCGCCGTCCGCAAGAAGCTCAGGTTGTCCGAATACGGACTATTCGATACCGGGACGGGGGAGCTGATCGTCTCGCGCACCGAGGAGGAGGTCTACCACCGGCTCGGTCTGGCCTGGATTCCGCCCGCGATGCGCGAGGACCACGGTGAGGTCGAGGCGGCGGCCCGCGGCGAGATACCACGGCTCGTTCGGGTCGAAGATCTCCGCGGCGACCTGCACACGCACACGGATCTGACCGACGGGGTGGCCAGCCTGGAGGACATGGTGGCCGCGGCGGCCCGCCGGGGGTATGAGTACTACGCGATCACCGATCATGCGCCGAACCTGTTCTTCCAGCGGATGACCGACGAGAAGATGCTGGCCCAGCGGGACCGGGTCCGGGCGCTGGACGCGCCGCTGGAACTGCTGCACGGCACCGAGCTGAACATCGCCCCGGACGGGTCGGTGGACTGGGACGAGACCGGCCTGGACGGGCAGGGCCTGGCCGGGTTCGACCTGTGCGTCGCCTCGGTGCACTCCAGCTTCGACCAGCCCCGCGCCGAGATGACCCGGCGTTTCGTCACCGCGTGCGAGAACCCGCACGTCAACATCATCGGGCACCCCCTCACCCGGCGGATCGGGCGGCGCCCGCCGGTCGACGTGGACTTCGGCGAGCTGTTCCGGGCCTGCGCCCGCACCGGGACCGCGCTGGAGATCAACGCCTCGCCGCAGCGGCTCGACCTGCCCTCCGACCACATCCGCGCGGCCCGGGACGCCGGCGTGGTGTTCGCCATCGACAGCGACGCGCACTCGGTCGGCGACCTGGGCAACATGCCCTACGGGGTCGGCACCGCGCAGCGCGGCTGGCTCACCGCGGACGACGTGATCAACACCTGGCCGCTGGACCGGCTCCGCGCCTTCCTGCGCAAGGGCCGCTGAACCGCCCTGGACCGCCTGCCGGTCTCCGGTGAGAAACGGCGCGCCGGCCGGTCACCGGTGAGAAACGGCGCGCCGGCCGGTCTATACCTCAGGCGGCCGGCTGGCCGCGGGAGGACACATGGCAGGCCAGTGCGGCCCGGATCAGCTGCCGCCGGGTGCGATCGCGCTGCTGGGCGGCGCGATCAGGTACGCGCTGGGCACCTGCGCGCTGGTCACGCCGGCGGAAATGACGCGGCCCACGCCGTGCGCGGACTGGGACCTCGCGGCGCTGCTCGCGCACCTGGCCGCCTCCATGGCCGACCTGGAATCGGCCCTGCGCACCGGATCGGCTGACCCGTGGGCGGCGAATCCCGACGGCCCGACCTCGCCGGGGCCGGGCCTGCCCGGCGACCCCGTGGAGGTGCTGCGTGACCAGGCCGCGAACCTGCTGATCGCGTGCTACGCCCACCACGGCCGGGACCGCTTCGTCCAGCTGGGCGGCGTGCCCCTGGCCACCGGGATCGTGGCCGCCGCCGCGGCCGTGGAGATCGCGGTGCACGGCTGGGACGTGTCGGCGGCCCGCGGCCCCGCCGAGGAGATCCCGCCTGGCCTCGCGGCCCGGATGCTCGGGCTGTGCCCGCTGCTCGTCGCGTCCCGCGACGGCCTGTTCGCCCCGCCGGTCGCGGTGCCGCCCGGCGCTCCGCCGGGAGACCTGCTGGTCGCCTTTCTCGGCCGCGACCCTGCTCCCGGCTGACCCGGCGGCACCCCGTTCCACCCGTGATCCGCTCCGGGGGCCCTGCGCCGTTGCCATAGGGTGGCGGAATGACACCGGTGTTCGGGCTCTGCGATCACTACATGACGCGGTGGGCGGCGCTGGACCCGGTCGCGGCGGGGATGCAGGGCATCACCGGCTTCTTCGGCGCGGCCACTGACTACAGCCCGGACGGTCACTCGGCCCGGGCCGAGCTCATCACCCAGACACTGGCCACGCTGGCGCCGATGGCGGTCATCTCGGATGCCGACCGGCTCGCCGCCGGGTTCCTGCGGGAGCGGCTGGAGGCCCAGCTGGCCTGGCACCAGCTGGGCGAGCCGCTCCGGCTGGTGCGGGCTCCGCTCGGCCTGATCAGCTCGCTGCGGGACAGCGTCGACCTGCTGCCCCGCGGCGGCGAGGACGACTGGCGCGACATCGCCGCGCGCCTGGCCGCCATCCCGGCCATGTTCGACGGCTGGCGGGCCAGCCTGGAGCTGGGGCTGGCCCGGGGCCTGCCCGCGGCCCGCAGGCAGGCGGTCGAGGCGGCCGCTGCGGCCGATCGCTGCGTGGGCAGTCATGATGCCCTGGTGGCCTCCTACGGCGGCGGGCCGGCCGCGGCCGAGCTGGCCGCCGGCGCCGCGCGGGCCGACCAGGGCTACGCCGAGATCGCCCGTTACCTCCGCGCGGACTACGCGCCGCGGGCCGCCGAGGCCGACGGCGTCGGGCCCGAGCGGTACGCGGTCGCGGCCCGGCTCAGCCTCGGCGCGGACCTCGACCTCACGGAGGCCTACCAGTGGGGCTGGGCCGAGCTGCGCCGGATCGAGGCCGAGATGACGGCCGAGGCTAACCGGGTCAGGCCCGGCGCCAGCGTGGCCGAGGCGACCGCCCTGCTCAACGAATCCGCCTACGTGACCGGGGAAGAGGCGTACCTGGCCTGGCTGCAGGACCGGCACGACCGGGCCCTGGAGCAGCTCGACGGCGTGCACTTCGACATTCCCGCCCCGCTGCGCACGATCCAGGTCGTGCTGGCCCGCGGCTCGAGCTCCGGGGCCGCCTACTACACCGGGCCCAGCGAAGACCTGACCAGGCCCGGGCGCACCTGGTGGCCGCTCGGCAGCCGGGATCCCGAGGGCCCGTTCGAGACCTGGCCTGAGCTGTCCACCGTCTTCCACGAGGGCGTACCCGGTCATCACCTCCAGGTCGGCGCGGCCAAGGCCGCCGGGGACAAGCTCTCGCGGTTCGCGAAGTCCGCCTTCGTCAGCGGCCACGGCGAAGGCTGGGCCCTGTACGCCGAGCGGCTCGCCGACGAGCTCGGCTGGTTCACCGAGCCCGGCACCCGCCTGGGCATGCTCGGCGGCTCGGCGTTCCGGGCCGCACGGGTGGTCATCGACATCGGCGTCCACCTGGACCTGCCGCTGCCGGACGGCTCCCGGTGGAGCTTCGAGAAAGCCTGCGAGGTGCTCGCCGCGGCGGGTCACGGCGAGCCGCACCGGATTCACGCCGAGGTGGTCCGCTACTTCGGCTGGCCGGCGCAGGCCATCTCCTACAAGCTGGGGGAGCGGGCCTGGCTGGCGGCCCGGGCCGACGCGATGCGACGCCCCGGGTTCGACCTGAAACGGTGGCACACCGCCGCGCTGAGCCTGGGCCCGATCGGCCTGGCCGGCCTGGCCGACGCGCTGTCCGGCGTCGGCCAGCGCTGACGCGCGGCGTCGGCTGGCCGCGCCCCTCAATAGCGGATCGTGATCTCGCGGCCGCGGTCATCGAGCTGCGGCTCGGCCGGGATGATCACCGCCTGGCCCGTCGCGATGCGCCGGGCGCTCCAGGCCACGGCGGCCGCATCAAGAATGTCGCCCAGGATCGCGGCCGGAACCTGCCCGGGGATCTCCAGGCCGGCCTGGGCCAGCAGGGCGCGCCGCGCATCACGCCCGGCGCCGGTGTGCTTGCTGGCCGCCAGCGGTGCTCCGGCCATGGCCCCGAACGCCAGTTCCGGGTGCACCTCGTACAGCGGGTGCCTGCACTCCTCGCGGTACTCGGCGGCCTCGAGCAGCTTGGCCCGCAGGCCCCAGGCCTGCGCGCTGAAACCCTGCCCGGTCAGCTCGCGGCAGCGCAGGTTGGCGGCCTGATAGCTGGCCTCCGCCCAGACCGCGCGGGGCGGGATGGCGAAAACGGAGCTTCGGCGTGGGCCGAGCAGTCCGCGGGCCGCCCGGTCCGCCTCGCGCCAGCCCGTCTCCAGCAGCCCGAGCGGCATGTCGATCCCGACGATCGTGGTGCCCGCCGGATCCAGGTCCGGCGCGAGGAGCGGGCCCAGGGACGGTCCCGTCCGGATCGTGACGGCGGGCCCCGCTGCCATCAGCCATACCGCCACCCAGCCGGGACGCGCCGCGTCCACCCCCGCCACCCGCATGCCGCTACGGTCGCACACCACCGGTCATCCCCGGGAAGCGGGGCAGCTGACGGGCCACCTCAACCGCCGCGCTGGCGGGCCACCTCGACCGCCGCGCCCGGCTGCGCGGCCACGCGCGGGCGCGTTGCCCTGGTTTTCCGGTCTTGTCTGGCGTGGCTGCTACCTCGCCGGGCCACGAGCAGTTAGGGTTTGCTGGTGGCCGAGGGTAAAGCCAGCCTCCTTGATGGCCGGGCGGTTGACACCGGTCCGGTCCTGATCCGGTGCACGGCGCCGGACGCGCTGTCCAATCTGGTCTGCGTCCTCGAACTGACCGCCGACGGGCAGGTACGGTACGCGGCCAGCAGGCGCCCGTCCGCCGCGACCGTGAAGCTGGTCGAAGACGTCCTGGTGGCCGGGGATTTCTACGACACCGGCGAGCCCATCGCGGCGTTCGCATGGCCGCTGCTGATCCAGCTCGGCGGCCTGGCCCGGCTGGCCGGCTCGCGGCTCGAGCTCTCGGCGCGCGGTCGCGCGACGCTGGCCAGCCCGTCTTACGAAGCGCTCGCGGCCCTGTGGCACAGGTGGCTGGGGAGCGTGTCGAACGACGAGCTAGCCCGCATCGACGCCATCAAGGGCCAGCGCAAGCCCGGCACGCTGACCTCGGCCGTCACCAGGCGCGCCGCCGTGACTGAGGGACTGGCCGCGCTGGCACCCGGCACGTGGACCGGCGTGGGCAAGGTACTCGCCCTGCTCCGGGCTCAGCAGCCGCCGCTGGTCGCGACCAGGAGCCTGCGGGCCCTGTGGCGGCTCTACGTCGCCGACCCCTACCACGGCTCGCTCGGCTACGCCGGCCCGCGGGCCTGGGACGTCGTGGAAGGCCGGTATGCGCTGTGCGTCCTCTTCGAGTACGCGGCGACGCTCGGCCTCATCGACGTCGCCTACACCGGGCCCCGCGGCGCACGCCGCGATTACCAGGCTCTGTGGGGAGCCGGTCAGCTCAGCTGCCTGTCCCGCTACGACGGCCTGGCCGCGGTCCGGGTCAACGAGCTGGGAGCGGCGATCCTGCACGACCCGCTGGCCCTGCCCGACCTCGGCCTGCCCGTCCCGCGCCGGGCGCCGCATGACGACCTGTTAGGCCCGGCGGGCCAACCGTCAGCCGGGCTGGGCCGTCTCATGGTGGGGGAGCCCAGGACGAAGAGATCTCACGGAGGCGCTATGAAACGGTCGTGGCTGACCCGCGGAACGCTCGCGGCCTGCCTGGCGGCGCTCCTGCTCACTCCGGCCACCGCGGCCATCGCCGCCCCGGCCGTCACCGGGGCGCAGGCGGCGCCGGCCGGCGATGCGCCGCCAGGGTTCTGGTGGGGCACGGACAGCTTCGCGGTCCCGGTGCCCGGCAGCGCGCCGTACAAGATGCCCTACCTGGGAGGCGCTTACGGCGGGTACATCGGGATGACCGGGAACTGGGCCTACTGGCAGGGCTGCCAGGGCGGCTTCATCGCCTTCTCGGCGGCCAACGCGGCCCAGGCGCACGTCAACTTCACCCAGTACCACCTGGGCGTCGGCGACGGCTCGTACTGGTTCATGGGCGGCCCCGGCGTCGACCCGCACTACACCGGGACCACGGCGGAGGCCTCCGCGTGGGGCGCGGCGCAGGCCGCCCGGGCGCTGTCGGACATCAAGAACGGCCCCTTTGACTACAAGGTGGTCTGGATGGACGTCGAACTGCCGGGCATCAAGCCCGCGCCGGACAACGGCTGGAACTCCGTGTACACCTCGACGTGCAGCGGGGTGGTCAAGCAGGGCTACGTGCCGACCAGCCTGGACCGGGCCGACTTCAACGGGTTCGCCAACTACGTCACCGCCCACTCCTCCTACAAGGTGGGCGTCTACTCCACGGCGAGCGTGTGGACCTCGATCTTCGGCACCGGGACCGACTCGCTGATCCCGAACACCTACGAGTGGACCTACGAGCCGGAGACCACCAAGTACGCCACCGCGTACCCGTACGGCTGGTGCCTGAACCACGGGTCCGGCCCGTGCGCGCAGTTCTTCGGCGGCCAGACCAGCGCCAGCAGCCATGCGCTCATGTGGCAGTGGTCCGGCGGCGGCGGGGTCACCAACGGCATCGGCGGCTTCAACGGCGACCTCGACCAGATCGACTCGAGCCGGCTGGGGTAGCGGGCACCACCGGCCGTTCGGCCTATTAACCGGCGGCGCGGGTCAGCCTTCGCCGGCGATCAGGGACTCGAGCAGGATGTCCGGGTGATCCCGCTGCACCTGGCCGAGCCGCCACCTGTCGCTGAACAGCGCGAGCAGGGCGCCGTCGTGGCGGCGGGTCAGCACCTCGGTGGCGCGCTGGCCGGCCAGGATGCGGGCGCCGTCGGCGTCGGTCCGCCTGGCCAGCGTGTAGTCGAGGTGATCGAGTTCCGCGCGGGACCCGAACTCATGCTCGAGCCGGTCCAGTACCACGTCGAACTGCAGCGGGCCGACGGCGGCCAGCACGGGGGCCTGGTCACCGCGCACGTCGGAGGAGAGGACCTGGATGACGCCCTCGGTGTCGAGCTGCTCGATCCCGCGCCGGAACTGCTTGGCCTTGCCCGCGTCCTTGCCGCGCACCACCGCGAAGTGCTCGGGCGCGAAGCTGGGGATCGGCGGGAAGGCGACCGGGGGCTCACCGGCGTACAGCGTGTCGCCCGGGCGCAGCGCGGTCGCGTTGACCAGGCCGATCACGTCTCCCGGGAAGGCCTCCTCGACGGTTTCCCGGTCCTGGCCGAACATCGACTGGGCGTACTTGGTCGCGAACGGGCGACCGGTGGCCGCGTGGGTGAGCACCATGCCGCGCTCGAACCGGCCCGAGCACACCCGCACGAAGGCCATCCGGTCGCGGTGCGCCGGGTCCATGTTGGCCTGCACCTTGAACACCAGGCCGGAGAACGGGGTGTCCAGGCCGCGCGGCTCGCCCTTGGCGTCGTCCCGCGCGGCAGGCGCCGGGGCGAGCTCGGTCACGGCGTCGAGCAGGCGGCGGACGCCGAAGTTCGGCAGCGCCGCGCCGAACAGCACCGGGCTCGACGTCCCGGCCAGGAATGACGCTATGTCGACACCCGGGCCGTAGATCTCCTCGAGCAGTGCCAGTTCCTCCTGCGCCGCCGCGTAGGCCTCGCCGTCCCGGGCGGCCGCCGCCACCGGGTCGAGCCTCGTCTCCAGGGCGCGATCGGCCCCGCCGGGGGTTCTGGTGAACGTGGCGTAGTCACCGGTGGCCCGCTCGATCAGCCCGCGGAAGTCGCCGGCCACCCCGACCGGCCAGTTCACCGGGGCCGGGCGCAGGCCGATCCGCTGCTCGATCTCATCCAGCAGCTCCAGCGGCTCCCGGCCCGGCCGGTCCCACTTGTTGACGAACGTGATCACCGGGACGGCCCTGCTCCGGCAGACGTCGAACAGCTTCAGCGTCTGCGGCTCAAGGCCTTTGGCCGAGTCGAGCAGCATAATCGCGCCGTCCACGGCGGACAGGACCCGGTAGGTGTCCTCGGAGAAGTCCGCGTGACCGGGGGTGTCCAGCAGGTTGAGCACCATGTCCTGATAGTCGAAGCGGAGCGCGGCAGACGTGATCGAGATGCCCCGCGCGCGTTCCATCGCCATCCAGTCCGAGGTCACGCCGCGCCGGCCCGCCTTGCCGTGCACCGCGCCCGCGTGCGTGATCGCCGACGCGTGCAGCGCCAGGGCCTCGGTCAGGGTCGACTTGCCCGCATCCGGGTGGCTGATGACCGCGAACGCCCGCCGCCTGGCCGCCTCGGCCGTAATCCTCGAGCCGGGCGCCCTGCCCTCGGGCGCTCTGGAGTCGGCGGCCCGCGGAGACGCCCCCGTATCCGCCATTGTCACTTACATGAGGATACTGGGTCCGTGGACCGCGTCCTGACGATCCCGAACGCCATCAGCGCCGCCCGGCTAGCCGGAGTCCCAGTGTTCCTGTGGCTGGTACTCGGGCCCCGGACCGCGGCCGCTGACTACTGGGCGGTCGCCTTGCTCATCGTGGCCGGCCTGTCCGACTGGCTGGACGGCAAGATCGCCCGGGCGTTCAACCAGAGCAGCCGGCTCGGCCAGTTGCTCGACCCCGCCGCCGACCGGCTGTACATCGTGGCGACCATCGTCGCGCTCGCGGTGCGGGGGATCATCCCGTGGTGGCTGGTGGCCATCCTCGCCGCCCGGGAACTGGTCGTGGGCGGGGCCCTGGCGGTGCTGAAGCGCCGGACGGGCCTCGGCACGCTGCAGGTCAGCCTGGTCGGCAAGGCCGCCACCTTGTGCCTGCTGTATGCCTTCCCGCTGCTGTTCCTCGGCGATCACCCTGGCTGGGGAGGGACGCTGGCCCGGGTCATAGGCTGGGCTTTCGCGATCTGGGGGACGGTCTTGTACTGGTGGGCCGCGATGCTTTACCTCATCCAGGTGAGAAGCTTGGCCGGTAGCCGTCGGGTAGACAATTAGGGGCGAACCGGGAAGGAGCGGCGAAGCCATTGAAGGCCGTCGTCATGGCAGGTGGTGAAGGGACGCGGCTGCGCCCGATGACCGCCAACCAGCCCAAGCCCATGCTCCCGGTGGCCAACCGGCCGATCATGGAACACGTGCTGCGGCTGCTCAAGCGGCACGGGTTCGACGAGACCATCGTGACCGTCCAGTTCCTCGCCGCGCTCGTCCGGAACTATTTCGGGGACGGCGAGGAGTTCGGGATGAGCCTGCAGTACGCCACGGAGGAAATGCCGCTGGGCACCGCGGGCAGCGTCAGGAACGCCGAGGACGCGCTGCGCGACGAGCCCTTCCTGGTCATTTCGGGCGACGCGCTGACCGACCTGGATCTGACCGCGATGGTCAACTTCCACAAGGAGAAGGGCGCGCTGGTGACGGTGGGCCTGGCGCGTGTGCCCAACCCGCTGGAGTTCGGCATCGTGATCACCGATGAGGACGGCCAGATCCAGCGGTTCCTCGAGAAGCCCAGCTGGGGTCAGGTGTTCTCGGACACGGTCAACACCGGCGTGTACGTGATGGAGCCGGAGGTGCTCGCCGAGGTGCCTCCCGGCGAGCTGGTCGACTGGTCGGGCGATATCTTCCCGGAGCTGCTCAAGCGCGGCGCCCCGCTGTTCGGCTATATCTCGGACCGCTACTGGGAGGACGTCGGGACGCACGAGAGCTACATGAAGGCCCAGGCCGACGTGCTGGACCGCCGGGTGCAGACGGACATCGCCGGGTTCGAGATCTCGCCGGGCGTCTGGGTCGCCGAGGGCGCGGAGGTCGACCCGGACGCGGTCCTCACCGGCCCGCTGTGCATCGGCGACTACGCCAAGATCGAAGCCGGCGCGCACTTGCGCGAGTACACCGTGATCGGCAGCAACGTGGTGGTCAAGGAGGGCGCCTTCCTGCACCGCGCGGTGGTGCACAACAACGTCTACATCGGCCAGGGCGTCACCCTCCGCGGCTGCGTGATCGGCAAGAACACCGATGTCATGCGGCTGGCCAGGATCGAGGAGGGAGCGATCGTCGGGGACGAGTGCGTCATCGAGCCCGAGGCCTACCTGTCGGCCAAGGTGAAGGTCTACCCGTTCAAGACCATCGAGGCCGGCGCGGTGGTGAACAACAGCGTGATCTGGGAATCCCGCGGCCAGCGCACCCTGTTCGGCCCGCGGGGCGTATCCGGGCTGATCAACGTGGAGGTCACCCCCGAGCTGGCCGTCCGCCTGGCCAGCGCCTACGCCACCTTGCTCCGCAAGGGGTCGACGGTCACCACCTCCCGGGACGCGTCCAGGGCCGCGCGGACGCTGAAGCGCGCCGTGCAGGGTGCGCTGAACGCCAGCGCGATCAACGTGGTGGACCTCGAAGCCCAGCCGCTTCCGGTGGCCCGGTTCGAGACGGCCAGGGATTACTACAGCGGCGGGGTCGCGCTGCGTACCACCCCGGGTGACCCGCAGTCCGCCGACATCATTTTCCTCGACGAGCGTGGCGCCGAGCTGTCCCCGGCGGACCAGCGCAAGCTGGAGCGCGTCTTCTCCCGGCAGGAATTCCGGCGGGCCTTCCCCGGCGAGATCGCCGAGCTCAGCTACGCGCCCAGGGTGGTCGAGTCGTACACCCGCGAGCTGCTCACGTGCGTAGACATGTCCGGCGTGCGCGAAGCCAACCTGAAGGTGGTCGCGGACTGCGCGGGCGGCACCACGTCACTGGTCCTGCCCAGCCTCCTCGGTACGATCGGGGTGGACGTGCTCACGCTCAACAACAGGCTGGATGAGGTATCGCCGACGGAGAGCGTTGCGCAGCAGCGGGCGGGCCTGCAGCGCCTGGCCGAGATGGTGTCGTCCTCCCGGGCGGCGTTCGGCGTCAGGTTCGACCCGGTCGGGGAGCGGATCCAGCTCGTCGACGAGAAGGGCGAACTGGTCAACGAGGACCGGGCCCTGCTGGCCGTGCTCGACCTGGTCGCGGCCGAGCGCAAGTCCGGCCGGGTGGCCCTGCCGGTCACCGCAACCCGGGTGGCCGAGCAGGTCTGCCGCTTTCACGGGGTCCAGGTGACCTGGACCCCGACCTCGATGGCCGCGCTGACCGCGGAGGCGGCGGGCGAGGACGTGATCTTCGCGGCCGATGGGCGCGGCGGGTTCGTCGTGCCGGAATGCACCCGGACCGTTGACGGCATTGCGGCCTTCGTCCGGCTGCTCGGCCTGGTCGCGCGGACGAAGCTGACGCTCAGCCAGATCGACGCCAGGATCCCGGTCGCCCATATGCTCAAGCGGTCGATCCCGACTCCGTGGGCCGCCAAGGGCAGCGTGATGCGCACGGTGATCGAGGCCGCGGGCAGCCACGAGATCGATACCACGGACGGGGTGCGGGTCGTGGTGCCGGATCGCGGCTGGGTGCTCGCCCTGCCGGATCCGGCTGAAGCGGTCACTAACCTGTGGGCGGAAGGAAACGACGCCGACGACGCCCAGCTGCTCATGGAGGAGTGGGCCGAAGTGGTCGAGCAGGCGGGCCGCTGATCCCGGGATCCAGCTGCGGTGTGCCGGGTAAGCTGTATCTCTTACGCGACGATGCGAATAGCCTAGAACTAGGCGAAATTCGCAATTAATCGCAAATATGGGACAATCGCGCCCGCTGCGGCGCGATCAGACTTTCCGCCCGGCGGTCGTTGCCCGCCGGGAGCGGCAGATGCACGTGTGATACACGGCGGAGGTGAGACGGCGGTGTGGCGGAAGCGTCGCGAGGACAAGATAAAACGCGGCAAGCGCGGGCTGTTCGCGTGGCGCATGGACCGCCAGCCCCCCGTCCAGGTACCTTGGGCTGCATCGCCTGATCAGCTCGCCGAGGGGAGGCCGACCGGAGGCATGCCATCTGTCTACTGCGCCCGGTGCGGCCGGCCGAATTCCGACAGCGCCCGGTTCTGCTCGAATTGCGGGACCCAGCTGGCCGAGACCGGGACGATGACGGCTATTCCTGGCCTCGGCGCCCGCCCGGGCGAGACCACGTCGACGCTGTCGCTGAGCCGGTCGGAGGATGCCGATCTCGGTGACGATCTCTTCCCGGACTCCGCCTCCCTGGGCGCGCTGCCGGAGGGGAGCGCGCTGCTGCTGGTCATGCGCGGCCCGAACGCGGGCAGCAGGTTCCGGCTGGATGGCGGGCTGACCACAGCCGCCAGGCACCCCGAAAGTGACATCTTCCTCGACGACGTGACGGTCTCCCGGCGGCACGCGGAATTCGAGCGCCAGGGCGCTTTCTTCCACGTCCGCGACGTGGGCAGCCTCAACGGCACCTACGTCAACCGGGAGCGCATCGAGGAGGCCCAGCTGACCGGAGGGGACGAGGTCCAGATCGGCAAGTTCCGGCTGCTGTTCCTCACCAGCCAGAACCTCGGCCCCAACCCGTCCTCGGCCGATCCTCGCGGCAGGGGCGCGCAGGACTACGCGTGAGAGGCCGAGCATGAGCGATCAACCCGCGCGCGGCCAGTTCGGTATCGGCGAAGTGCTGGGGCAATTGCGCCCGGAATTTCCCGACATCAGCGCGTCCAAGATCCGCTTCCTGGAGGACAAGGGGCTGATCGAGCCGGCCAGGTCGCGATCGGGCTACCGCCGGTTCTCGGCGGCCGACATCCAGCGGCTGCGTTACATCCTCACCGTGCAGCGGGACACCTACCTCCCGCTGCAGGTGATCAGGGAACGGCTCGCTGACGGCGCCGCCGATGGCGCCGCGGCGCCGAGCGGCCCGGGCACTCTGGGCGGCCTGGCCGCTGTCGGCCGCGACGGGACCGGCCGGGTTCCGGCCGACATGTCCCGGCGCCAGCTGCTGGAGGCGGCGGGAATCGACGACGAGGAGCTGGTCGAGCTCGAGGACTACGGCCTGATCCGCCGGGTCGGCCGGCAGTACGGACCGGATGCCCTGGCGGTGGCCCGGGCCGTGGCCGCGCTCCGCCAGTACGGGGTGCAGGCCCGGCACCTGCGAGCGGTCAAGGCCGCAGCCGACCGGGAAGCCAACCTGGTCGAGCAGGTGGTGGCGCCCCAGCTGCGCCAGCGCGACCCCGGGGCCAGGGACGCAGCCGCCCGGACGGCCTGGCAGATCGCGGACCTCACCCTGCGGCTGCACGCCACGCTGGTCGAATCGGCGCTGGGTGAGGCAGGGCTGGCGGCCGCGCCCGCCCGCACGGGCAGATACGAGCCGAGATCAGGTATGTCGGACGAGATCACCGGGTCAGCGGACGGCGCAGCCGGGGGCCTGAGGTCAGCTTCCGGGCGATTACGGGTGTACCTTGGCAAGGGGAGAGGTGGCCAGCAGAGGTTCGCCACGCACGTGAGGACGGAGCTGCAGTGCGCCAGATGGAGGTCATCGGCGTCCGGGTCGAGATGCCGTCGAACAGCCCCATCGTCTTGCTCAAGGAGGCGCAGGGCAACCGGTACCTGCCCATCTGGATCGGGGCGGTCGAGGCAACGGCGATCGCCTTCGCCCAGCAGGGCATGGTGTCCGTCCGGCCGCTGACGCATGATCTGTTCAAGGACGTGCTCGAAACGCTGAACATCCAGCTGCGCACGGTGAACATCACTGAGCTGCGGGACGGGATCTTCTACGCGGACCTGGTGTTTTCCAACGGCGCCGAGGTGAGCGCGAGGCCGTCGGACTCGATCGCGCTGGCGCTGCGCACCGGCGCGCAGATCTTCGCCAGCGAGGAGATCCTGGACGAGGCGGGCGTGCCCATCCCGGACGAGCAGGAAGACGAAGTGGAGAAGTTCCGGGAGTTCCTCGACACCATCTCCCCTGAGGACTTCGGCCGGGCTACGTGAACGGGCACGCCACGGCTAACCACGAGGACGCCGTTGGCCTTCTGCGTCCGGGTATGCCGCGGTGCAGCCGATGAGAGCCCTTCGAGCCGGGAATGTCGCGCCGCGCCGCGTGTGGTCGTTGACGCCGCTACCCGGGTCGGCTTACGGTGCGAATGCCGTGGGTAGTCAGCTCCCGTGGAGGTAAGCGTGGCGGTAACCAGGGATGACAGCGACGGCGGGACGTCCGCTGGCGACTCACGTGACTCTCAGGGTGTCCTCTTTGAGACCGGGGAGGCGCTCGGGATTTCCCGCGGCGCCGACGCTGAGTCGGGCGATATCGGTTACCGAGGGCCGACCGCGTGCTCAGCGGCCGGGATCACCTATCGTCAGCTTGACTACTGGGCGCGCACGGGCCTGGTCGAGCCGAGCGTGCAGGCCGCCCACGGATCCGGCTCCCAGCGCCTGTACGGCTTCCGCGACATCCTGGTGCTGAAGGTCGTCAAGCGGCTGCTGGACACCGGGATCTCCCTCCAGCAGATCCGCGCCGCGGTGCAGCACCTTCGCGATCACGGGACCGAGGACCTGGCCCAGGTCACGCTCATGAGTGACGGGGTCAGCGTCTACGAATGCACCTCGGCTGATGAGGTCGTGGACCTGCTGCAGGGCGGTCAGGGAGTATTCGGCATCGCGCTCGGGCGTGTCTGGCGCGAGGTCGAGGGTGACCTGGCGGTGCTGCCCGCCGTCCGTGCTGAGGACGGTTTCGTGGCCGTCGACCCCGCCGGCCCCTACGGCCCCGGGTCGACGGCCGGTCAGGACGATCTGGCCAAGCGCCGCCTCCGCCGCACCAGCTGAGCGGTTAGTGATCGGGTCGCGTATTTAGCCCCGCCGGTATCCCGTCCCGGTGCTCCTGCGCTCTTTTTATAGGCGGGCAGGTCTGTTTAAATGCTCCCATCGCTGATTGGCGCGCCCGCCCAGGGCTCGCCCATCGGCGGAAGTGTGACTGCTGTCGCGTACTCCGGGTGAAGGGGCCTGCGACTGGAGGGGGACAAGTGACCAGCACGCCGCGGGATGCGCAGGCATGAACGAGTTGCAAGTGACCGTCGACGGACGCAGCTATACCTTCCAGCCCGGTCAGACGGTCTTCATCGGTCGCTGGCCAGACAACAGCATTGTCGTCGGCGACCCGGCTGTCTCGCGCAGGCACGCCCAGCTGACCTGGGGCCCGGACGGCTGGCGGTTCGAGAACCTGGGCCAGGCACGCGCCTTCCAGCAGGGCCACGAGGTCGGCCCGCTGATCGTGCGCGAGCCGGTCGAACTCTCGCTGGCTTCCCCGCAGGGACCAGTCCTGCGGCTCCGGCCCCTCGAGGCGGCCGGATCGCCCCCTGGGCCGGGTGTCGGCCACCACGCCGGCGTGGCTGGCGAGATCACCGGCGTGGCCGACGAAGTCGTGCTGGCGTTCGAGATCCTGGTCCCGGTCAAGGCCTGGCTGCGAGACTCCGGCTGGCGCCAGGGCCTGCGGCTGCTGGTCATCGCATACGCGCTGCTCCCTCTGGTGTTCCTCGCGCTCTTTTCCTCCTCCTCGAGCCTGGCCGTGCCGGGCTTCGCCTACAGCCTCTATGTCGCGCCGTTGTGGGTCATCGCCTTCTGGCTCCTGGTGCGCCCCGGCCGGATAGCCGCGCTGGAGGTCTACGTCGGGATCGGGATCATCATCTGGGTGACGATATGGCTGTATGCCGTCACCGTTAATATCAATGATCGGCTGGTGCACGCGGTGCTGCAGCGGTAATTTCCTCGCCGCACTGGCTGTGGGTTACAACGAGGAGATAACAAAAGCACTGCCGATTTTGCTGGCCGCACTTATGCTGCTCAAATTCCGCGGCACCAGGCTGAGCGTGCGTATGTGGATGTTCCTCGGCACCATCTCGGGCCTCACCTTCGGCATCCTGGAGGAGAGACTGTACACCGAGATGGCCATCGCGCAGGTGGCGACCGCCAACGCCGTCTCGGTAGCCGACGCGGGCGTCCTTGATTTCGCTTTCCGTGTCTTCGTCGATGGCTTCGAGCATGCCGTCTGGGCGGGCGTGTCCGCCTTCTTCGTCGGGATCGCGGTAAATTACCCGCGGCGCCGCTGGCAGCTCATCCTGCTCGGGGTCTCCATCGTGGCGGTGCTGCATGGGCTCAACGACTGGAGCTTGTCCATATCTAACTCGTACTGGCCCGGGATCCTCATCCAGGCCGTTTCGCTGTTGCTGTTCATCGGGTACACGATGTCGGCTTCCTCGATCGAGCGCCAGATCCGCCGGACGCCGCTGTTCCGGGGCGACTCGATGGTCATGGATGCGTATCCAGAGCCCCGGAAACCGGCCGCCCCTGACCAGTAGGGCGCAGCGTCGCCTCCCGGCCGGTGGGCCGGCGGCGCAGGCCAGCGCGAAGATCGCTCGGTGAGAAGCACCGGGATGGCTTCATGGTGCCCCTCAGCGTTATTGTCGTCGGAGTGCTGTGGGAGCTTGTGAACAACTTCGTGGTGCGGTGGCGACGGGAGAAAGACTGGCCCGCGCTGTTCGGCCTAGTCGGAGGGGTACCGGAAGGCATGCTGATCTGGGTCTTGTTGAGTGCCGGGGCCATCCCGGGAAGCGGGCTGGCCCCCGGCGAGCCGGTGCGCGCTCCGTTCATCAGGGGGTTCCAAGGCGGGAGGAGGCGGGCATGACCGGACACGGTGTCTTGCCGGGCTTGTGGCCGATCCAAGGGGACGGAGTGCTGGCCCGGCAGGGAGATCTGGTGCTGCTGATCCATCCCGCGGGCGGCCCCTTCACCGACCGGCTGCTCGGTCTGCTGGCCGATTCGGCCCGAGCCGGGCAGGATGGCCTGCGGTTCACCGAGCTGGTCTCGGCGGAGTTCGACGCCGATGCGGCTGCCGCCGGTGACCGCCCTGGCCCGGCCGTGGTCGCATTCGGCCCCGTCGGCGGCGGGACGGCCGTTGCCGTATACGGCACCGGGTGGGCGGAAGTCACCACCGCCTACGGGGCGCAGCGGCTGACCACCGGCGAGCCGTACGGCCGGCTTCGTAGCGTCCTGCCGTCCGCGCTGACCATGGTCAGCGCGGGAGTGCAGCCGGTATCCCCGGGCAGCGAGACCGACCCCTATCTGCGCCTGGCCGACGGTGTGGTCAGGGCGGTCGCCCTGGTTTACGCTCCAGCGGAGATCCAGTCCGATGCGGCCGGCGGCGGCCGGCCCGCGGTCACTGACCACGACGGCGTGCCGGGCGCCGTGGCCGGGCTTGCCGTCAGCGGGCAGCAGGCGGCCGGTCCCGCGGCGCAGGAGGCGGTCCGCGAGGAGATTCCGCAGGCCACGCCCGCACCGCCGCCGGAGCCGGAGCCGGAGCCGGTCCAGCCGGCCGAATCGGAGTACTGGGCGACACAGATTGAACCGGTCGCCGCCGCGCCTTACGCTCCTGAGGTCCGCGAGCCTGCCCCGGATCCGTACGCGCCGGAGGTCCAGCAGGATCCGTTCGCGGCCGAGGTCCCGCTGGCCCCAGGCGAGCCGGGCGGCGAGGCGCCCGACCATGCCCCGGTGCCGCTCGGCGCCGAACCCCCGGGCGATCTCGGCCCGGGCGATGTGCCGTCCGAGATGGTCGAGGGCGTCTACTGCAAGAACGGGCACTTCAATGACCCGGAGGCGCGCTCCTGCGCCGTCTGTGATATCAGCATCGGCCCGCTGGCCAAGGTGCGGCAGCAGGGCCCGCGCCCGCCGCTCGGCGTGCTCCTGCTCGGCGACGGCTCAGTGTGCCAGCTCGACGCCGATTACGTGATCGGCCGCGAGCCCACCCTGGACAGCGCGGTCGCCGAGGGCCGTGCCCGGCCGCTGCGGGTCAACGACACCTCGGGGGTCGTGTCCCGGATCCACGCCCGGGTCGAGCTCGACGGCTGGCAGGTCTTCATCACCGACCTCAAGTCCGCGAACGGCACCGAGGTCCTGCTGCCGGGTGACCGGAATCCCACCAGCCTGCTGCCTGGGGTGCGGCTGCCGCTGATGGCGGGCACCCAGATCCGCCTGGGTGGCGAATACGGGCTCCAGTATGACTCGCACCGTCAGCAGTAGCCACGTGACCCGGGTCGGGGAAGGCTGAGCCGAAAAGGAGGTCCTGACCGGCGCCGGCGCGGGATGCACAAACTGCATGACTTCCGGGGGTGATGAGCGAGCAGGCCGGCCAGGTGAGGGCCGCAGGTCTCAGAACCCTGCCGCCCTCTGGTGCTGCTGGTAGAATCTGCTCTGCTGATGACACCGGCCGGGAGAGATCCTGCGCGTAAGCGGCGGGCGCCGAAGGGGCAACATCCCCGGAACCTCTCAGGCAAACGAACCAGCCGGGACAGGCATCTCTGGAGCGGGCCCTGCGGGCCACGGGGGCAACCCCGGGGCCGTATCCCGTGACAGACGGGGAGCCAGCGACCGCGCTCGCCCCGGGAGGCTCCCGTATGACAGACTTCGCCGCACGCCACATCGGGCCGGACGAGGCCGCCCAGCAGCATATGCTCGCCAGCCTCGGCTACTCCTCGCTCGACGAGCTCACCCGGGCCGCGCTGCCCGACGGGACCGAAACGCCGCGGCTCGACCTGCCCGCCCCGCTCACTGAGCCCCAGGCGCTCGCCGAGCTGCGCCGGATGGCCGGCCGCAATCACGTGCTGACCTCCATGATCGGCCTGGGCTACTACGACACGGTCACCCCGGCCGTCATCCGCCGCAACGTGCTGGAGAACCCCGCCTGGTACACCGCGTACACCCCGTACCAGCCGGAGATCTCGCAGGGGCGGCTCGAGGCGCTGCTGAACTTCCAGACGATGATCGCCGATCTCACCGCGCTGCCCTGGGCCGGCGCGTCGCTGCTGGACGAGGCCACGGCGGCGGCTGAGGCGATGACCCTGGCCCGGCGCGCCGCCAAGAAGGGCCACGTCTTCCTGGCCGACGCCGACTGCCTGCCGCAGACCCTCGCCGTGCTGCGCACCCGAGCCGAGCCCCTCGGCATCCACCTGGTCGTCGAGCCGGTGACGGCCGAGGCGATCGAAGCGCAGGACGGCCTGTTCGGCGTGCTGCTCCAGTTCCCCGGCGCCTCCGGCGCCGTCCACGACCTCACCCCGCTGATCGAGGCGGCGCACGCCCGCGGCGCGCTGGCCGCCGTGGCCGCCGACCTGCTGGCGCTGACGCTGCTGACGCCGCCCGGCGAGATGGGCGCGGACATCGCGGTCGGCTCGAGCCAGCGCTTCGGCGTGCCGCTGTGGTTCGGCGGCCCGCACGCGGGTTACATGGCGGTCAGCGACCCGCTCAAGCGCCAGCTGCCCGGCCGGCTGGTCGGGGTCTCGGTGGACGCCGACGGCCGGCCGGCCTACCGGCTGGCCCTGCAGGCCCGCGAGCAGCACATCCGCCGGGAGAAGGCGACCAGCAACATCTGCACGGCTCAGGTGCTGCTGGCCGTGACCGCCGCCATGTACGCGGCCTACCACGGGCCCGACGGGCTGGCCGGCATCGCCCGGGCCACGCACCGTAGCGCCGCGGTCCTGGCCGCCACGCTGGGCGATTTCGGCTGCCGAACGGACGGTGGTGACTTCTTCGACACCATCCGGATCGTCTTCCCGGGCGGACGCGACGAGGCCTCCCGCGCCCTGGACCGGGCCCGGGAGGCGGGCTACAACCTGCACCTGGCGCCCGATGGCGTGCTGCAGGCCAGCTGCGACGAGACCACCACCGACGAGCAGCTGCGTGAGCTCGTCGCGGCCATCTGCCAGGTGGAACGGGTTGCGGACGTGGAGCTGTCGCGGGCCCGGCCCGACGTGCTGCCGGCCGGGCTGCGGCGCACCTCGGAGTTCCTCACCCACCCGGTCTTCAGCGCCCACCGCAGCGAGACCGCGATGCTGCGCTACCTGCGGCGGCTGGCCGACCTCGACATCGCCCTGGACCGCTCCATGATCCCGCTCGGCTCGTGCACGATGAAGCTGAACGCGGCGGCCGAGATGGAGCCGATCAGCTGGCCGGAGTTCGCCGGGCTGCACCCGCTCGTCCCCGCCACCCAGGCCGGCGGCTACCTGGAGCTGATCGAGTCTCTTGAGGACCGGCTGGCCGCGCTCACCGGCTACGACGCGGTATCGGTCCAGCCGAACGCCGGCTCCCAGGGGGAACTGGCCGGCCTGCTCGCGATCCGGGCCTACCACGCCTCCCGCGGCGAGGAGCACCGCGACGTCTGCCTGATTCCCGAGTCGGCCCACGGCACCAACGCGGCCAGCGCGGTGCTGGCCGGGCTCCGGGTGACGGTGGTCAAGTGCGGCTCGGACGGCGCCATCGACGCTGGTGACCTGCGCGCCAGGCTGGACGAGCACGATGGGCGGGTGGCCGCGATCATGCTGACCTATCCGTCCACCGCGGGCGTCTACGAGCAGAACGTGACCGCCGTCTGCGCGGCCGTACACCAGGCGGGCGGCCAGGTCTACATCGACGGTGCGAACCTCAACGCGCTGGTCGGGGTGGCCACGCTGGCCTCATTCGGCGCCGACGTGTCACACCTGAACCTGCACAAGACGTTCTGCATCCCGCACGGCGGCGGCGGCCCGGGCGTGGGCCCGGTCGCCGTCCGCGCTCACCTGGCCGAGTTCCTCCCCGGCCGCGGTGACGTCGGCCCGGTCGCGGCGGCGCCCTACGGCTCCGCCGGCATCCTGCCCATCTCCTGGGCGTACATCGCGATGATGGGCGCCGCCGGGCTCCGCCGGGCCACCGGGGTCGCGGTGCTGTCGGCCAACTACGTGGCCCAGCGGCTGGCCGAGCACTACCCGGTGCTGTACACCGGCCGGAACGGCCTGGTCGCGCATGAGTGCGTCATCGACCTGCGCCCGCTGACCCGGGACACCGGCGTCACCGTGGACGACGTGGCCAAGCGGCTGATCGACTACGGCTTCCACGCGCCCACCATGTCGTTCCCGGTGGCCGGCACGTTCATGATCGAGCCCACCGAGAGCGAGAGCATCGCCGAGCTCGACCGGTTCTGCGACGCCATGATCGCGATCAGGGCCGAGATCGCGCGGGTGGCGGACGGCACGTATGACCCGGAGGACAACCCGCTGAAGAACGCCCCGCACACCGCCGAGATGCTCATCGCGGGGGAGTGGAAGCACGCTTACCCGCAGGAGGAGGCGGCGTATCCGCCCGGCGTCGACCGCCGCGCCAAGTACTGGCCGCCGGTGCGCCGGATCGACCAGGCCTACGGCGACCGGAACCTCATGTGCGCCTGCCCGCCCCCCGAGGCCTTCGCCAGCTAGCCCCCAACCCACCCCAGCCCGCGGCCCGCTCGCACCCGAGCCCCGGCCCGCCTCAGCCGCCTCAGCCGTCCCACGCCCGTGCCCCTCAGCATTATCGTGGATCGCTACTGCCCGCATAGGGGATGTAACGATCCACGGTAATGGATCCGGCCGTCTTGGGCTGGAGGGGACGCCGCGCTGTGGTGCGCGGCGGGCGCAGGAGGGCTGTGGGGTTGGGCTGGGCCCGGGGCGGGCCGGAACGCACGGCGCCCGCCCCTCCTGCGCGCACCGCCTGCGTCCCCGGTTGGGACGCTGGGGAGGAGTGCGGGACGCGCAGGCGCGGGGGGCGGGGCGGGCGGTGCGGAGCGGCGGCCGGGCTGGCAGGAAGCGGCAGGGTACAGCCGCGGCCGCCGCGTGAGCGGCTCAGGGCGGCTGGCTACTGGCTGGCGACGGGGAACGCGTTCAGGTCGGACAGGTGCGGGGGCAGGGTCATGGGGACCACGCTCTCCTGCTCCTGGGGGTCGGTACGGGCCACGACGGCCACGGTCATCACGTCACTGCGGTTCACCGGCAGGTGCGGGGTGCCCGGCGGGACGTACATGAAGTCGCCGGCCTTCACCACCGAGCGGTGGCGCAGGCCCTCGCCGTGCCACACCTCGGTCTCGCCGCTGACGGTGTAGATCGCGGACTCGTGCCCGTTGTGGACGTGGGGGACGCCGCGAGTGCCGGGCGGGATCGTCACCAGGTGCAGGCACAGGGCCCGTGAGCCCGCGGACCGGCTGCTCACGCCTGTCGCCAGGCTCATTCCTTGCTTGCCGTCGTAGCTTCCGCCCGCGCGGATGATGATGACCTCACCGGGAGCGTCGATGGCCATCGCTGGGGGGTGGAGTGCCGTCTTCGTCACTTCGGTTACTCTGAGCATTTAGTCATATCCTATCCGTGATGTCTCCCTATGTGGCAGGTTATGGCGGTGTGTAATCGAATGGATACTCTCCGTACAGATAGTGTCTTCTATCTCGGAGGTTAGGTTGAGCTAGCTAAGAAGTAAGCACGGTGACCAGCGCGTTCCCGTGCCGTCGCCCCCGCCAGGGCGTCGCCGGGACGGCCGGACGGGTCAGCTCCCGGCCAGGGCAGGCCGCCGGAGCGCGTCAGGGGCGAAGCCCGCGGCCAGCGCGGTCAGCGTGGCGTCGAGGTAGACGGTGAGGTCGCCGTCCGCACGGGCCGCCCAGCGGTCATAGGCGGCGCGGCACGCGGCGAGGGCCGTCCGGCCGATAGCGAGCGGGTACAGCGAGTCGGCGGGCTGGGCCAGCCTGGCCGCGGCGAACTCGATGATGGCCCGTTCCCAGGCGTCGTAGTGCGCGGCGGCGCTCGACTGCAGGGCCGGCACGGTGCTGATCAGGTTCATCCGTACACGCAGCTCGGGGACATCCTCCGCCCGGTAGTGGCTAACCGAGATCACGGCCCGGCGGATGGCCTCCAGCATCGGCACACCGGGGGGAGTGCGCGCCAGCGCGCCCCGGATAGCGCCTACGTCGGTGTCGAACTCGCTCCACAGCACGCTGGCCTTCGAGCCGAAGTAACGGAAGAACGTCCGCTCGCTCACGCCGGCCTCGGTGGCGATCTGCTCGATCGTGGTGGCGTCGAACCCGTACTCGGTGAACAGCCGCAGCGCGATCAGCTCCAGCTCGCGGGCACTCGTCCGGGGCGGACGGCCCCGCCGGGGGCTGTCCGCCTCTACCGTCCCGGGCCGGGTCACGCGTAACGTGACGGACATTACGTCATCAACTGGCGTCATGTCCCGGAGGTGCCGTGGTGGCCTGGCCGCCGGGCATCGTGACCGGGGCACGGATGCCTGTCGGCGGAGAGGGAACAGGTCATGGGGAAGCTTGACGGCAAGGTGGCTTTCATCACCGGGGCAGCGCGCGGTCAGGGCCGCAGTCACGCGATCAGGTTGGCGCAGGAGGGTGCCGACATCATCGCGGTGGACATCTGCCGGCAGATCGATACCGTGTCCTACCCCATGGCCACGCCTGCCGACCTGGCTGAAACGGTCAAGGAGGTGGAGGCGCTCGACCGGCGGATCCACGCGGCCGAAGCCGACGTGCGCGACGAGGCGGGGATGCGGGCCGCGTTCGAGGCCGGGGTGGCCAGCATCGGCCCGGTCGACATCGTGCTCGCGAACGCGGGCATCGCCCCGATGTCGCGGCACGAGAACCCCGGGGCGTGGCAGGACGTGATCGACGTCAACCTGACCGGGGTGTTCAACACCGTCGAGATCGCCGTCCCGTCCATGATCGAGCGGGGCCAGGGCGGCGCGATCGTGATTACCAGCTCGACGGCCGGCATCAACGGCATCGGCGGGCGGAGCCCCGGCGGTCTCGGCTACACAGCCGCCAAGCACGGCGTGGTAGGGCTGATGCGCTCCTACGCCAACAACCTGGCGCGGCACCGCATCCGGGTGAACTCGGTGCACCCGACGGGCGTGCGCACCCCCATGGTGGTCAACGACGTGATGCAGGAGTTCCTCGCCGCCGACCCGTCCTTCAGCAACGGGATGGCGAACGCGCTGCCGGTCGACATGGTAGAGCCGGTCGACATCTCCAACGCGATCCTGTGGCTGGTCTCTGATGACGCCCGCTACGTCACGGGCGTGATCCTGCCCGTGGACGCCGGCTACACCAACAAGAAGTGAACCGGCCGATGCCCGGGCCGGGCGGGACCGGGAGGATGCCCGGGCCGGGCCGGGCCGAGAAGGAGGATTGACCATGCCAGGGCGAGTCGAGGGGAAGGTCGCGTTCATCACCGGGGCGGCCCGCGGGCAGGGGCGCAGCCACGCGGTCAGGCTGGCTGAGGAGGGCGCGGACATCATCGCCGTGGACATCTGCCGCGACTACCCGACGGTCGGCTACTCGCTGGCCACCGCGGCCGACCTGGCCGAGACGGTCAAGGCCGTGGAGGCGCTGGACCGCCGGATCGTCGCCACGCAGGCCGACGTCCGCGATCTCGCCGCGCTCACCGCGGCTGTCAACGAAGGTGTGGCCCAGCTGGGCCGGCTCGACGTGGTCTGCGCCAACGCCGGCATCTGCACCATCCAGCCGTGGCACGAGGTCACGCCGGCCGTGTGGCAGGACACGCTGGACACCAACCTGACCGGGGTATGGAACACCATGGTCGCCGCGGCGCCGCACCTCATCGCGGCGGGCGGCGGATCGATCATCTGCACCAGCTCCACGGCCGGGATCAAGGGCCTGCCGTTCCTGGCGCCCTACGTGGCGGCCAAGCACGGCGTCGTCGGCATCGCCAGGACCATGGCCAATGAGCTCGCCCGGCACCATATCCGGGTCAACACGGTCCACCCCACGGGCGTGGACACCCCGATGGCCGCCGGCCTGGGCGGCCTCGACCCGCTGATCGGGACCGACCAGAACCTCGGGCCCATCTTCATGAACACCCTGCCGGTCCAGTCGGTGGACGCCCGCGACATCAGCAACGCCGTGCTGTTCCTGGCCTCCGACGAGTCGCGCTACGTAACCGGCCTGGAGTTCACCGTCGATGCCGGCAACACGATCCGCTGATGGCAGGCCTCGGCGCTCCGGGACCGGAGCAGGTGATGGCAGGTGCCGGCACTCCGGGACCAGAGCAGGTTCGGCGTGTGCGCGACCGGGTCCGGGCCCGCGTGGTGGGCCGCGAGCGGGAGCTCGACCTGATCCTGGCGGCCGTGGCGGCCGGGCGTGACCTGCTGCTGGAGGGACCGCCCGGCACCAGCAAGTCGACGCTGCTGCGCGCCATCACCGCCGAATGGGGCATCCCGCTGATGTTCGTCGAGGGCAACGCCGACTTGACCCCCGCCAAGCTGGTCGGGCACCACAACCCCGCCCGCGTGCTGCGCGAGGACTACAGCGCCGGGAACTTCGTCGACGGGCCGCTGCTCCAGGCGATGCGCGCAGGCGGCTTCCTGTACGTCGAGGAGTTCAACCGGGCACCCGAGGACACGCTCAACACGCTGCTGACCGCGATGGCCGAGCGGCAGATCGCCGTGCCGCGGGCTGGCTCGGTGACCGCCGCGCCGACGTTCCGCGTGGTCGCCTCCTTGAACCCCTACGACAACATCGGCACCACCCGGCTGTCCACGTCGGTGCACGACCGCTTGTGCCGGCTGGCGATCGGCTACCAGGACGAGCCGTCCGAGCGCGGCATCGTCGCGTTGCGCGCCCTGCTGCCCGAGGTCAAGCCGGCCCAGGCCGAACGGCTGGCCGCCGACGCGGTGGCGGTGACGCGGGCCACCCGGGACCATCCCGACATCCGGCAGGGCAGCAGCGTCCGCGGCGCCATCGACCTCACGCTCGTCGCGGGTCAGCTGCTCGGCCTGGGCGACGTCAGCCCGGGAGACGAGGAGCGCTACCGCGATGTCGTGTTCGACGCGATGATCGTCGCCCTGTCCGGCCGGATCTTCCTGGACGAGACCGCGGACTCGACCCCGGAGCAGGTCTTGCGCCAGGTCTGGGAGGACCACTTCCTGCTCGGCCCGGCCGCCGCCGACCCCGGTTGAAGAGCAGTCCCGGCCGACTCGCCGGTGCGCCGCCAGGCGGGCGGTGCGGCAGGTGGTGCGGCGGCCGGGATGCGGCCGCTGCGGCGGGTCCCGAAGGTCCTCACCGAGGAGCCGGTCCTGTTCGAGGCCCAGGCCTCGAGGGGCGGAGCCCCTCCCAAGGGGAACCCGGGGGGATGGGTCCCCGCAGGCGGGGGGTCACCGGGGGGCCGCGCCCCGGGGACAAGCACGCCCGGGATGACCGACGAGCAGGGCGCGCTGGCCGGCGGCGCCCCCGTAGACGCCGCCGGCGACCCGGAGACCCTGCGGCAGGCCCGGGAGATCGCGGCCCGGCTGGCGGTCCCGCGGCCGCGCCGGGACCTGGCCGCCCGCCGCGGCGCCGGCGAGCTCGCCAGCGTCCCCTACCGGGGTGGCTCGGACGACATCGACCTCGACCGGACGGTCGAGGAGCTGGCCGAGCACCCAGTGCCCGAGGATGAGGACATCATCGTGCGGGAGCAGGTCCGGACTCGCCGCTCCGTCGTGCTGCTGGCGGACGTCTCCGGGTCCATGAGAGGCGAGCGGATCCGCACCGCCGCGGCCACGGTGGGCGCCCTGGCCGGTGAGCTGATCCGCGACGAGCTGGCGGTGGTGGCCTTCTGGTCCGACGCCGCGGTCCTCGCCCACCTCGGGCGCCAGGTGCCGCCGGGCCGGCTGCTCGACGCGATGCTGCGCATCCCGGCCAGGGGCCTGACCAACATCGCCTTCCCGCTTCAGGTGGCACGGCGCGAGCTGGCCCGCGTGCCCGCCCGGGACGCCCGGGTCCTGCTGCTGTCCGACTGCGTTCACAACGCCGGTCCCGACCCCCGCCCGTTCGCCGCGCGGCTACCCAGGCTGGATGTCCTGTTCGACGCCTCTGGCGAGCAGGATCCCGACCTGGCCCACGACCTGGCCCGCGTGGGCCGCGGCCGGGTCAGGCCGATCCGCAGCTACCGCGATGTCGCGCCCGCCCTCGGCGAGCTGTTCGCTGGCTGAGCCCGAGCCCGTCATGCCTGAAGCTGCCGTAGCTCGTCCAGCACCCGCGCGCGGACGCGCGCCGGGTCCAGGCCCAGGGCGGGGAGCGTGACCGCCGCGAAGTCGCCGCGCGGGTTCCGCTCGGCCGCCCGCAGCAGGCCCAGCAGCAGGTGCTCGGTGCCGAGGTAGGTGTGATGCAGTCCCCGCGCCTCTTTCAGGGCGAGAGCCAGTGACATCTTGGCCTGGTCGTTCAGCGGCAGCCGGCCGGTCCAGTTGAGCGGCCCCCGGGGGTGAGCGGGACGCGTTCGAGCGCTCCGGGGCCGAAGCTCTCCTCGATCCGCCGCCGGATCTCCTCCAGGTCGATGCCGATCGCCGCCAGCGCCTCGGCGTCCCCGGCCTGCCCGCCGGACGGGTGCAGCGGGCCAGGTGACGGCCCGCCTGCTGAACTCGCGCGGCCGAGCTCGCGCTCGACCGCGGCGGCGTCCACGCTCAGGCTGGCCAGCGCCCGGGCGGCCACGCCGTCGGCTGCGGCGAGCCCGTACAGCATATGGACCGGACCGATCCGGTCGTCCCCCCGGTCGGTGGCCTTGGTCTTGGCCAGGATGATGACTTTCCTGGCTTTGTCGGTGAATCGCTCGAACATCGCGGTATCCCCTCGGGTCAGCGGACGCGGGTGCGGCGGCGGGCGGCGAGGCCGCCGTCGGCCCGGCGCGCGTGCTTCTTGTGGACGGCCTGCCGGGACACGCCGAGGAGCTCCGCGATCTCCTGCCATGACCAGCCGTGCGCTCGTGCGTTGTCGACCTGGAGCGCTTCGAGCTGCTCCAGCAGCCGTCGCAGCGCTGCGACGGCCCGCAGCCCGGTACCGGGGTCTGAGCTGTCGGCCGCGGCGGCCAGGGCGGGTGCGTTGTCCATGCCGTCAATTTATGTTGACACCAGGCCGGCTGTCAACTTCAGTTGACGGCAGGCCCGCGCCGATTACAAAGCGCTTACGAGGGGCGGCTGGACCGAACGCGACCCCGTGACATACCCGTTACTAGAGGAGGAGGACCGCCCCGCGCCGACGGCGGGAATCCGGCCCGATGCTGGCCGGGAGTATGAGCCCGGCCAGCATACGATCCAGCTAGGCCCGGCTTGCCGCCGGTGCCGTGCATAACGGGAGGTATGGTGACCAGCCCGCCCAAGGGGTTCGTGCCGGCCGGCCAGGTCGCCGAGCCGTACCCCGGGCCATCGCAGGACCGGCGCGACCCGCGCGATATGGCCGTCCCGCCGCGTCCCGCCGCCCGCACCGGCCCGAGCGCACCGGGGCTAAGCTCGTCGCATCGGGGACGAGTGGTACCACGGTCCGTTAGGGATGAAAAAGGGCACGAACGGGTGAGCGCACGCACCGTCCTGGCCGTCATCGGGATCGGCGCGGCCGCCGTCGTCGCGCTGTGGTGGCACAGCACGCCCGATGTCAGCGGGCTCGGCGGCTGGCTGACCGGCGCGGGCGAGATCCTCGGGCTGCTCGCCGGGTACGGGGTGGTGATCCTGGTCGCGCTGATGGCCCGGCTCCCGCCGCTGGAACGCGGCATCGGCAGCGACCGGCTGGCCCGCTGGCACGCGATGGGCGGCCGGTACATCGTGAGCCTGGTCGTCGCGCACGGCCTGCTCATCCTGTGGGGCTACTCGGTCGAGGCGCACGCCAGCCTGACCAGCGAGACGGCCACGCTGCTCACCCAGTACCCGGACGTGCTGATGGCCACCGTGGCCGGGTTCCTGCTGCTCGGCGTCGGCATCGTCTCGATGCGCGCGGCCCGGCGGCGGGTGCGCTACGAGACGTGGTACTACCTGCACCTGTACACCTACCTGGCCATCGCCCTGGCCTTCAGCCACCAGTTCGCCGTCGGCGCGTCGTTCATCAACGACCTGGCCGCCCGGTTCTGGTGGTCGGCGATGTACCTCACGGTCGCGGCGGCGGTGCTGTGGTACCGGGTCGCGGTCCCGCTGCGCGCGTCCGCCCGCCACGAGTTCACGGTGATCGGCGTCAAGCCTGAGGGACCCGGCGTGACTTCGGTCTACATCGGCGGCGCGCACCTGGACGAGCTCGCCGCGGAGCCCGGGCAGTTCTTCCGCTGGCGGTTCCTGACCAGGTCGCTGTGGTGGTCGTCGCACCCGTACTCGCTGTCCGCCGCACCGGGAGCAGACCTGCTGCGGATCACGGTGAAGGACACGGGCGACCACAGCCAGGCCTTGTCCCGCCTGCGGCCGGGTACCCGGGTCATCGCCGAGGGCCCGTACGGGGCGTTCACGGCCGGGCGCACCGGCCGCGGCGCGGTGCTGCTGGCCGGCGGGGTGGGCATCACCCCGCTGCGGGCCATGTTCTCGACGCTGCCCGGACCGGTCACGCTGGTCTACCGCGCGAGCAGCGAGGGGGACATCGTGTTCCGGGACGAGCTGGACGCCATCGCGGCTGCCCGCGGGGCCAAGGTGTATTACGTGATCGGGTCGCGGGCCGAGATCGGCGGCGATCCGCTGTCAGCCAGGATGCTGAACTCGCTCGTGCCCGGCCTGGAGCGCCAGGAGGCCTATGTGTGCGGGCCGGCCGGCATGGTCTCGGCCGCGGTCGAGGCGCTGCGTTCCGCCGGGGTGCCGCGGCGGCAGATCCACGTCGAGTCGTTCGAGTTCTGAGGGAGACGATCGGTCATGCGCCGGGTGATCCTCGCTGTGGTCGGCACCATCGCCGGCCTGGTGGCCCTGCTGTCGTTCAAGTCGCACTCCCCGGTTCTGCCGGTCGCCTCGACCAGCGGAACGGGCGGCGGGTCCTCGGCATCGTCCACGCCTTCCTCCTCGTCCTCCTCCTCGTCGTCCTCCTCGATACCCGGGGCGTATCCGACCGGGAGCGCGGCCGGGAGCCTGCCCGCCGGAGAAACCGCCATCACCGGTCACGTCGCGGACACCGCGTACGGCCCGGTGCAGGTCCAGCTGGTCGTGAAGAGCGACAAGATCGTCAAGGTCGCGATCTTGCAGCAGCCGACCAACACCATCCACGACATCCAGATCGGCGAGTTCGCTTTCCCGCGCCTGATCAGCGAGACGCTGGCCGCGCAGGACGCGAAGATCGACGCCGTGTCCGGGGCCAGCTACACCAGCGCGGGCTACATCTCCTCCTTGCAGAGCGCCCTCGACCACGGCCTGTGACCGGCCGGACGCCGCATCGCAGGTCACAGCAGCGTCGGCTGGCCCCCGTCGTACACGAGCAGGCCGTCGTCGCGCAGCCGCAGGCCGGGGGAGAGGCGGTGCTCCTCGAGCAGGCCGTCGTGCCTGAGGTGGCGGACTCCCGCGCCGCGCGCGGCGGTCACGAAGTCGGCCAGCATCCGCCGGTGGCAGCGCCACCACAGGCTCTCGGCGCACATCACGGCCGTGCCGCGCACCTCGGCCAGGCCGAGCAGCTGGTCCACCGCGGCCAGGAAGGACGGGCTGCGCATGTGGCCGGCGTAGCCGCGGAGGGAGTCGACCTCGAACGCCACGTCCGGCGAGTCCGGCTCGGGCGTGCGCAGGCCGCCGAGCCGCTTCTCCCAGCGGTAGCCGATACCCGCCTCGGGCAGCCAGCGCTGGAGTTCGGCCCGGGCCACGTGCGGATGACGGCGGCTGCCCGGGGCGGTCCTGATATCGACCAGGACGCAGACGCCCGCACCCCGCAGCAGGCTGATCATCTGCTCGGCTGATGCGGTCCCGTGCCCGAACGTCAGCAGCACTTACCAGCCTCCGGCGTGGTCATAGGCGGCGCTTGAACCCGGCTGTTCCCGCTTATCCTGCCCGCCGGGCCCGACGTCCTACCCGGAAATCTCCGGCGGAGCCGCCACCGTGGCCGGCCGGAAATCCGGTTGGCCGCCGAGGCTGACCGGGTTAAGCTGCCCACCGTGCACCGCTGCTTCCCCATCACCCCGCCGCCCCGCTCCTAGCGGGGCGGTTTCCCGGAGGAATCCGGCTGCGCCCGGCCGAGCAGGCCGCGCGCACCCTCAGGCAGGTGAGCCTGACGCGCTGATGCGCGGCATCCGGATCTGAGCGTGCTGCGCCCCGCTTCCGCGACCTTTCCCTTCCCGTCGCAGGAGCGATTCCCATGCGTTCATCTAAAGCGGCGCCGCATGCGCGCCGCGGGTCCGGCACGGGCCTTCCTTTCCTCGTGGCCTCCGGGCTGCTGTGGGGCACCGGCGGCCTGACCGGCAGCCTGCTGGGCCGCGTGGCCGGCCTGTCCCCGATGGCGGTGGCCGCCAGCCGGCTGACCGTCGGCGGCGTGGCGATCCTGGCCCTGCTCGCCGCGACCGGGCGCCGCCCGCCCGCCGGGCGGGCCGCCTGGACCCGCATCGCGGTGATCGGCGTGCTGGCCGCGGTGTACCAGAGCTGCTACTTCGCCGCGGTCGCGCTGACGTCGGTGGCCCTGGCCACACTGGTCACCATCGGCACCGCCCCCGTCATCGTGCTCGGCGTGGACCGGGCCACCGGACACCGGACCGGCCGGCTCGCGCCCGTCGCGGCCTGCCTGGCGCTAGCCGGCCTGGGCCTGCTGGTCGGCCTGCCGTCGGGCTTCGCCGAGTCCGCGGTCCTGGCCAGTGCCGGCCTGGCGGTGCTCGCCGCGGCCGGCTTCGCCGCGGTCACCCTGGCCGGGGCCCGGCCGGTTCCCGGGCTGGATGAGCTGACCGTGACGGGCTTCGGCTTCACCCTCGGCGGGCTGATCCTGGTGCCCGTGGCGGCGGCGCTCGGCGGGCCGGGCTTCAGGCCCGGGGCAGAGGCCGTCGGGCTGCTCGTCGCGCTCGGCGTCGGCCCGACCGCCATGGCCTACACGCTCTACTTCCGGGGCCTGCGCACCGCCGCCGCCAGCACCGCCGCGCTGCTGGCCCTGCTGGAGCCGCTGACCGCGGCCATCCTGGCCGCGGTCGTCCTCGGCCAGCGGCTGAGCGCGACCGGGATGGCCGGCGCGGCGACCCTGGTGGCCGCCGTGATCGTCACCTTCCGCGGCGCCGGCCGGTAGCCGCGGGCTACGGCGCGGCGAGGGCGGCCAGCAGCTCCCGCTCCCGTCCCGCGGTCAGCCCGGCGCGCCGCGGCCGGTCCAGGCCGCGAGCGCGTTCCCACGCCAGCACGTCGGCCAGCAGCTCACGGCGCGGGCGGTGCCGCAGCCCGGCGGCGTGCGCGGCCGCGCCGCTGCGCGCCGCGAAGCCCTCCCAGCCCGGCTCGGACAGCCACATGGGCAGGGACTGCGGTCCCATCCACTCCGCGACGCCGTGGTCGGCCAGCCAGGCCGGGGCGGCCGCGATCACCGGCCCGGTGTGCCCGCCCACCGCCCGGGCCTGCTCGATCCACTCGCCGAACGCCACGACCGGTCCCACCGTGTCATACGTTCCCGTGGTCCTGGCCTCGGCGGCGTCCAGCAGCCACGCGGCCAGGTCACGCACATCGATCACCTGGGTCGGCGCCGCCGGCGTGGCCGGCACGAGCATGGGCCCGAGCGGGTCGCGGGCGGCCCGCGCCACCCAGTACCCGGACCGGCCGCTGTCGTCACCCGGCCCTCCGATCAGGCCCGCCCGCGCGATGAGCAGCCGGCCGCCGGCCGCTGACGCCGAGGCCTGCTCGCACGCCACCTTGGCCTCGCCGTACTGCTCGAGGTCCGCCTCGTCCCGGCCGGTCGCGGGCAGCAGCGGGGTGCTCTCGTCCGCGCCCGGGACCGCGTGCGAGGCGTAGACGCTGCCGGACGACACGTAAGTCCAGTGTGCCGCCCTCTCGCCGAGCGCGGCCAGCGCGCCGCGGACCAGCCCTGGCTGCCACGACACCTCGATGACCGCGTCCCAGTCCCGGCCCCGGACCCGGTCGTAGGCCCCGTCCTCGCGCCGGTCCCCGGTCACCAGGACGGCACCGGCTGGCGGCCGGCCCGCTCTGGCCGCGGGCCAGGCAGGTCACCGCGTGGCCCCGGCCGGCCGCCTGCCCGGCCAGCTCGCGGCCCAGCCACGCCGTGCCGCCGAGGATGAGAAGCTCCATGTGCGCTAGTCCACCACGACGACGCGCAGGCCGCTCCTGGATCAAAAGTCAGGAAGGCTTGAGAGGCCGTTCAGCGGACTTCCAGGCCAGCCTCGTAGATTGTGATCAGGGAAAGCGTGACGGGGTGCGCTGACGCAGGACCAGGAAAGGGTTCAGACCGTGTTGGACAAGGTGACCATCGCGTACCGCGGCGCAACGTACGAGATAGGACGCGGGCGCGACTACTTCGGGCTCTGGACCACGGACGCGCCCCGGTCGCAGCCGATGGAATGGTGGCCGGAGACCCAGGAGGGCTGGTCCGCCGCGTGGGCGCGCTTCACTGCCCTCGAGGCGCCTGACACGATCACCCCGGCGGGCCGTGATGCCGCCCGGCCCGCCCCGGACGGCGCGGTCGGCGAGCGGTTCGCCCCGGCCGCCGAAGCTGGCCGCGCTGGCCGGCGCGGCCTGGTGGCGGCCCTGCTGCTCGGCCTGGGCGTGGCGCTGGGGATCGCCGGGCTGTTCCCGGACTACGTGAACGGGACGAGCGTGGCCGGGCAGGCGGACAACCTGGTCGCCCACGCGATCTACCTGGCCGTCTGGGCCGCGAGCGCCGTGCTCATCGCGCTCGGCGGCACCCGGCTGCGGATCGGCGCGCTGCTGGCCACCGGGCAGAGCATCGTGACGTTCGGATTTTTCCTCGCCGACGTGGGCACGCCGATCGCCGGGGGCGCCCACCTGGCCGGCCTGGGCCTGGTGCTCAGCCTCCTCGGCTGGCTCGCCTGCGCCGCGGGCTCGGCGCTGGCCCTGTCGATCCGGCCGGCCCGCAGCGCCGGTGCCGTCGCCGGGACCGGGGAGGCCGGGCGCCGGATCCCGCTGGGCCGGCCGCGCGGCGCGGCCCTCGGGCCCGCCGTGCTGCTCATCCTGGCCGGGCTCGGCGCCGCCGCCGCGTTCGCGCCCGCCTGGGACAGCTTCACCCTGCGGGCGGCGACCGGGCAGACGCAGACGCTGACGGCCGGCAACGCCTTCGCCGGCCCGGGCCCGGTCATCGCCGGGAACGTGGCCGTGATGGTGGCCCTGGCCGTGGTGGTCATCGCCGCCGCGCTGTGGCGCCCCGCCCGCCACGGCGCCGTGCTCCTCGCCGGAGCCATCATCCCGATGGCGGCCCAGGCCATCTCCGCGCTCGTCCAGATCGGCGAGCCGGTGTCGCCGACGCAGTTCGGCTTTACCCCCGCACAGGCCTCCCAGCTCGGGCTCACGGTCAGCGCCGGCCTGACCCCCGCGTTCTGGATCTACTGCGTGCTCGTGGTAGCGCTGATCGTCTCGTTCGTCTGGATGCTGTTCACCCCCAACGAGCCAGCCGTCCTGGCCGGCGCCGGGACCGGGACCTGGACCGGTGAGGACCCCGACACCGAGATCCCCACCTGGCACGTCGCGCGGGCCGACGCCTACCACATGACCGGTGTCCCCGCCGATGAGCCAGGCGACGCGGACTCCGGCGCCGAGGACGAACCCGCCAGCCGCGACTGACCGGTCTTTCTTACCGAACGGGCCGTGGTGCGTGCGCCTGCCCAGGCCCGGGGCCCCGGCGGCGGGCGCGGCTACGGGATCAGCCGCACGGGCAGGGATTCCAGGCCATGGATGAGCGAGCTGGGCCGCCAGCGCAGCACGTCCGGGGGCACGGCCAGCGTCATCTCGCCGTACCGCTCGATCAGCCCGCCGAACGCGATCTCGGCCTCCAGCCGGGCCAGCGGAGCGCCCAGGCAGTAGTGGATGCCGTGACCGAACGCCAGGTGCCCCCCGGCGTCGCGGCCGACATCCAGCCGCTCGGGATCGGCGTAACGGGACGCATCCCGGTTCGCCCCGCTCAGCGCGACCAGCACCACCTCGCCCGGGCCGATGGGCACGCCGCCGAGCTCCACCGGCTCGCCGGTGAACCGGAACGTCGCGTCGTTCACCGGGCTCACGTACCGCAGCAGCTCCTCCACCGCGCTGCCCAGCAGGGCCGGATCGGCCCGCAGCCGGGCCAGTTCCCCGGGGTTGAGCAGCAGCGCGAGCATGCCGCCCGCGATCAGGTTGACGGTGGTCTCATGCCCGGCCACCAGCAGCAGCCAGGCCATCGACAGCAGCTCGTTCTCGCTCAGCGAGTCTCCCTCGTCACGCGCCGAGATCAGCGCGGAGAGCAGGTCATCGGCGGGTTGGCGCCGCCGGGCGGCCAGCAGGTCCCGGAAGTAGCCGATCATCGCGATGGCGTGCGCCTGGAACACCTCGGGCGTCACCGTCTCCGAGACGATGCTCGCCGACCAGGCCCGGAACTGGTCCCGGTCGGCCGTCGGCACGCCCAGCAGCTCGCAGATGACCGTGACGGGCAGCGGGAAGGCGAACGCGGTCAGCAGATCGACCTCGCGACAGGTCGACATGTCATCAAGCAAGCCCGCGGTGATCGCGGTGATCCGCGGCCGGAGCTGCTCGACCCGGCGGGCCGTGAACGCCTTGTTGACCAGCTTGCGCAGGCGCTGGTGATCCGGCGGGTCGCTGTTGAGCATGTGGTGATCGAGCGCGGCGAACAGCGCGTCCGGTTCCGGCTGCCAGCCCTTGGGCATCTTGAGCAGCCGGGGATCGGCCAGCGCGGCGCGCGCCTGCGCGTACCCGGTGACCAGCCACGCGGGCGTGCCGCCCGGCATGATGACCCGCGCGACCGGATGCCGGGCCCGCAGCCGCGCATGCACGGCGTAAGGGTCGGAGAAGTACTCTGCGCCGAGGCGCTCGACGATGGCGTCCGCCTGAGTCACGGCCTGCCCCTAGCTAGATCCGGCGACATCCCCCGGAGCCCAGCTTAAGTAATAACTTATACGTTGTAAAGGAAGGATCGGGGTCGGCCTGCCCGCGGTCCGGGTGCCGCCGCGACAACCGGGACGGCCACCAGTTCCACCGCCCGATCAGTACCGCCGCCGACGGCACCAGCAGCGTGCGGACCAGGAAGGTGTCCATCAGCACGCCGAGCGCGAGGCCGACGCCGACATCCACGATGGTCCGGACGTTCTGCTGCCCGGCGCTGCCCGAGCCCACCACGGCCAGCACCCCGAACGTCCCGGCCAGCACCAGCCCGGCCGAGGTCACGGTGGTGCCGGTGACGTTGAGCGCCCGGCTGATCGCCTCCCGCAGCGGCAGCCGGTGCGCCTCCTCCCGGATCCGGGTCATGACCAGGATGTTGTAGTCCTCGCCCAGCGCCAGCAGGAACATGAACAGCAGGAACGGCAGGATGAAGGTCAGCCCCGGCTGGCCGGCCGCCCTGCATGAACACCAGCACGGTCAGCCCGAGGGCCGAGAAGTACGACAGCACCACCGAGGCGATCAGGTACAGCGGCGCGATCAGGCTGCGCATGACCAGCGCGAGCAGCACCGCGATGACCGCGACGGCGATCGGGATCACGGTGCGCAGGTCGCTGTCGGACAGCTGGGCGACGTCGTAGGTGAACGCCGCCTGCCCGGTGACGCCGTACGCCGGGGCCCCGGCCGCAGCGGCCGCGCGGGCGGCCGCGGCGCGGATGCCGGGCACCGCCTCCTCGGCCGCCGTGGTGGCCGGGTTGCCCGCCGCCAGTGAGGTCGCGAACGAGATCGTCGTGCCGTCCGCGCTCACGAACGACCCGCTGGCCCGGTAGGCCTGGTAGGCGGCCAGCTGCGCCCGCGGGACATGCGCGCTCGCCGCCGCGGCCAGCGCGCGGGGCGGCCCGTAGGTGGCGGCCAGCGCGGCGTACTGAGCCGGGGACAGCGCCGTTCCGTTGGCGTCCAGCGGACCGGATACCGCGGTGAACTGCGGGTCGGCGGCCAGCTGCCGTCCGGCCGCGGCCACCGGGCCGGGGTCGGTCCAGGCCGGCTGGCGCAGCCGCAGCACGATGATCGTGGGGTTCGCCGCGGTCTGCGGGAAGTGCTCGCTCAGCAGCGCGTTGCCCAGCGCCGAGTCGCTGCCCGCGGGCGCGGTCGGCGCGCCGCCGAACCCGGCCGCCACGTAGCCGGCCGAGGCCACCGCGAGCGCGCCGAAGACGATCAGCCCGGCCACCAGGGTCGCCGCGGGCCGTCGCACGATCCGGGCGCACGCCGGTCCCCACCACCCGGCCCGTCCCGTGCCCGGCCGCACCGGGGACGGCCAGAACGCGACCGGGCCGATAATGGCCAGCAGCGCGGGCAGCAGGGTCAGCCCGGCGATGAGCATCAGCCCGATGGCGATGGCCAGCGGGGCGGCCAGCCCCGAGTAAAGGCTGAAGGACGCGGTGGCCAGGGACAACAGCGCGGCGATGAGGATGCCCGCGGAGAACGTGATCGTCTCCCCGACCCGCGCCACCGAGTGCACGATCGCCTCGTGGCAGCGTTGCCGCGGGGGGACGACCCCCTGGCACCCCCCGAGGCCAGCCCGGCCCGCATCTCCTCCCGCACCCGGAACATCAGGAACAGCGCGTAGTCGGTGCCTGCGCCGAGCACGAGCACGATCAGCAGCAGCGAGGCGATCTGCGACACGCCCAGCCCGTGCACGGCGGCCTCGGCGGTGAGCCGCTCGGCGACCAGCACCACGACCAGGGCGGGCAGCACGGCGATCAGCGGCGCCAGCGCCGACCGGAACACGGCCATGAGCAGCGCGACCACGAAGATGATCGAGAACCACTGGACCTGGCCGCCGGTCTTGCCCGAAGTCGCGTTGTTGTCCACCCGGGTCGCGACCTGGCCCGCGGTGTGCACCTCCAGCCCGGGCGGCAGCGGCGTGGCCTGGATGACGCCGCGCAGGCCGGCCACCAGGCTGGCCTGCTGCGAGGTGGCCAGGCCGCCGGACTGGGCCAGGGCGGCCAGCACGGTGAGCTGCTCGGCCCGGCCGTCGGCCGACTGCCCCGCGTCCCGCACCGAGGTCACCCTGGCCACCCCGGCCAGGGCCCGGGCCAGCCGCGCGATGGCCGCCTGGTCGGCGGCGGCCAGCGGCCCGGCGGGACGGGCGGCCACCACGGTGACCGCGGTCAGCGAGGCGTCCTGCAGCGGCGAGGCCAGCTGGGCGGCCTGCTCGCTGGCGGCGCTGGCCGGCAGGAACGAGGTGTTGTCGCTTTGCGTCACCGCTGACAGCGACGGCAGGCCGATCATCGCCGCGGCCACGCCGGCCAGCCAGGCCGCCGCGATCACCCAGCGGAAGCGGACGGCCAGCCGCCCGGCCATGGCGAAGAACGTACCTGCGGAGGCCATCGTGGCGCGCATTCTACGGTCCCGAACCGGAATATGTTAGGCCGGCCGCAGCGTAAAGTTGCCTCGTGACAGATCGGCTCGGCTACCGCCCGGCGCCGGGCGCGATTCCGGATTCGCCCGGCGTCTACCGGTTCCGTGACCAGCACGGCCGGGTGATCTACGTCGGCAAGGCGAAATCCCTCCGCCAGCGGCTGAATTCCTACTTCGCCGACTTCGCCGGCCTGCACCCGCGCACCCAGGCCATGCTGAACACCGCGGCGGGCGTGGACTGGACCGTGGTCGGCACCGAGGTCGAGGCGTTCCAGCTCGAGTACTCCTGGATCAAGGAGTTCGACCCGCGGTTCAACATCAGGTACCGGGACGACAAGAGCTACCCCTACCTGGCCGTCACCATGAGCGAGGAGTACCCGCGGGTCATGGTGATGCGCGGCGCCAAGCGGAAGGGCACCAGGTACTTCGGCCCGTACAGTCACGCCTGGGCCATCCGGGACACGGTGGACACGCTGCTGCGCGTGTTCCCGGTGCGGACCTGCTCGGCGGGAGTGTTCAAGCGCTCAGGCCAGATCGGCCGGCCCTGCCTGCTCGGGTACATCGGCAAGTGCTCCGCGCCGTGCGTCGGCCGGGTCAGCGCGGACGACCACCGCGCCCTGGCCGAGGACTTCTGCGACTTCATGGCCGGGCAGACCAGCCGGTTCGCCGGCCGTCTCGAGAGCGAGATGAAGCAGGCCGCGGCGGCGGAGGAGTTCGAGCGCGCGGCCCGGCTCCGCGACGACCTGCGGGCGCTGGAGCGCGCGATCGAGAAGCAGGCCGTGGTGCTCGGTGACGGCACCGACTGCGACGTGATCGCGCTCGCCCAGGATCAGCTCGAGGCGGCGGTCCAGGTGTTCTACGTGCGCGGCGGCCGGGTCCGCGGCCAGCGCGGCTGGGTGCTGGACAAGGTCGAGGAAGTGACCACGGCCGGCCTGGTGGAGAATTTCCTCGGCCAGGTCTACGGCGACAGCCCGGCCGACGCCGAGGCGGTCAACGCGGGCATCCCCCGCGAGATCCTGGTGCCCGAGCTGCCGCCGGATCCGGCCACGATGACCCAGTGGCTGGCCGAGCGCCGCGGCGGCCCGGTCGGCCTGCGGGTTCCGCAGCGCGGCGACAAGAAGGCGCTGATGGACACCGTGGCCCGCAACGCCGGGGAGACGCTGGCCCTGCACAAGACCCGCCGCGCCAGCGACCTGACCACCCGCAGCAAGGCGCTCAACGAGATCGCCGACGGGCTCGGGCTCGACGACGCGCCGCTGCGGATCGAATGCTACGACGTGTCGAACCTGCAAGGCACCCACGTGGTCGCGTCGATGGTCGTGTTCGAGGACGGGCTGGCCCGCAAGAGCGAGTACCGCCGGTTCGCCATCAAGGGCCTGGACGGCACCGATGACATCGCCGCGATCCACGAGGTGATCCTCCGCCGGTTCCGCCGGTACCTGGCCGAACGGGAGAAGACCGGCGAGCTCGACACGCTGGGCGACCCCGAGACCGGCGAGCCGGCCGGGACGAGCGGGCCGAAAAAATTTGCCTATCCGCCCAATCTGGTGGTGGTCGACGGCGGCCCGCTGCAGGCCGCCGCGGCGGCCCGGGCCCTGGCCGAGCTCGGCATCGACGACGTGGCCGTGTGCGGGCTGGCCAAGCGCCTGGAGGAGGTGTGGCGGCCGGGCGAGGAGTACCCGGTCATCCTCCCGCGCAGCAGCGAGGGACTCTACCTGCTGCAGCGGGTCCGGGACGAGGCGCACCGGTTCGCCATCACCTATCACCGGCAGAAGCGCGGCAAGGCGGCCACCGCGAGCGTGCTCGACGACGTGCCCGGGCTCGGCCCGGCCCGGCGCGCGGCGCTGCTCAAGCACTTCGGCTCGGTACGCAAGCTCCGGGCCGCGAGCGTCGAGGAGATCGCCGCGGTGCCCCGCATCGGCCCCAATCTCGCGGCCACCATCACCGTCGCGCTGGGATCCGATCCGTCTAGCCTGGGGGGACCAGTCCCCGCAGGCCCCTCACCGGGAGATCAGCATGAGGACGGGTGAGGATCAGACCGACGTCGTGATCATCACCGGGCTGTCCGGGGCCGGGCGCTCCAGCGCGGCCAAGGCGCTGGAGGACCTGGGCTGGTACGTGGTGGATAACCTGCCGCCGAGCCTGGTGCCCACGATGGCCGACCTGGCCGCGCGGACCAACGGGGCGGTGTCACGGATGGCCGCGGTGGTCGACGTCCGCAGCCGCGCGTTCAGCTCCGACCTGAAGTCGGCGGTCAGTGAGCTGGCTGCGCGCGGCGCGGCGGCCCGCATCGTGTTCCTGGAGGCGTCGGAGGACACGCTGGTGCGCCGTTTCGACAGCGAGCGGCGGCCGCACCCGCTGCAGGGCACCGGCCGGGTGACCGACGGCATCGCCGCCGAGCGGGAGTCGCTGCGCGGGATCCGCGGGGACGCCGACCTCGTGCTCGACACCTCGCGGCTCAATGTCCACCAGCTGCGCGCCCGGATCAGGGACTTCTTCGGCGGCGGGACCGCGGCTGGGCCGCGCCTGTCGCTGATCTCGTTCGGCTACAAGTACGGCCTGCCGGTGGACGCCGACATGGTGGCGGACTGCCGTTTCCTGCCCAACCCGCACTGGATCCCCGAGCTGGCCCCGATGACCGGGCAGGACGCGCCGGTGCGGGACTACGTGCTGTCCCAGCCCGGGGCCGAGGAGTTCCTCCGGCACTACACCGAGCTGCTGGGCGTGGTGCTGCCCGGCTATGAGCGCGAGGGGAAACGGTTTGTGACCTTCGCGGTGGGCTGCACCGGCGGCATGCACCGCTCCGTGGCCATCGCCGGCGAGCTGGGGGCGCGCATGGCCGGCACGGACGTCCAGGTCGTGCACCGGGATCTGGGCCGGGAGTGAGCCGCGCGTGACCGGTGAGCGGACGGTAGCGCTGGGCGGCGGCCACGGGCTGGCGGCATCGCTTGGGGCTCTGCGCCGCGTGACCCACGAGCTCACCGCGATCGTGACGGTGGCCGACGACGGCGGGTCGAGCGGCAGGCTGCGCCGGGACTACGGCGTCCTGCCGCCGGGGGACCTGCGGATGGCGCTGGCCGCGCTGTGCCGGGACGACGAATGGGGCCATACCTGGAGCCAGGTGGTGCAGCACCGGTTCGGCGGTGACCGCGAGCTCGCCGGTCACGCCGTCGGGAACCTGCTCATCGTCGCGCTGTGGGACCTGCTCGGCGACACCGTGGCCGGGCTTGACTGGGTCGCCAGGCTGCTCGGCACGGGCGGCCGGGTGCTGCCGATGGCGGCGGTCCCCCTGGATATCGTGGCCGAGGTGGTGGGGGCGGACCCGGCCCGGCCCGCGGAGGTCACCATAGTTCGCGGGCAGGTGGAATGCGCGACCACCCCGGGCCAGGTCCGGTCGATCACGCTGCTGCCGCCCGACCCGCCCGCCGTGCCGGAGGCGGTGCGGGCCGTACTGGACGCCGACTGGGTGGTGTTCGGCCCGGGCTCGTGGTTTACCAGTGTGCTGCCGCATCTGCTGGTTCCCGAGCTTGCCGCCGCGCTGCACGCCACGGGCGCGAGACGGCTGGTGGTCCTCAACCTCGCCCCGCAGCCGGGGGAGACCGCCGGCTTTTCGCCGCACAAGCACCTGGAAGTTCTCGCCGGGCACGCGCCGGCCCTTACTGTGGATGTAGTCCTCGCGGACACCAAGGCCGCGGGAACAGGTAACCTGGCCGACCTGGAGAAGGCAGCGAGCATGCTCGGAGCCCGGCTGGTGACGGCGGATGTGGCGGCCAATGACGGCACGCCCCGCCATGACCCCAAGCTCCTGGCGGGGGCCTACGCGAAGATTTTCGCTGCTCAGCAGCACCGACGGGGGGAGTGACGCCGATGGCGATGACCAGCGTGGTGAAGGACGAGCTCAGCCGGGTGCCGGTGATTAAGCCGTGCTGCCGCAAGGCGGAGGTATCCACGCTGCTCAGGTTCGCCGGCGGCCTGCACCTGTCCGAGGGCCGGGTGGTGATCGAGGCGGAACTCGACACCGGCGCGGCGGCCAGGCGGCTGCGGGCCGCCATCACCGAGGTGTTCGGGCACCCGGCCGAATTCCTGGTGCTGGCGCCCAGCGGCCTGCGCAAGGGCAGCCGGTACCTGGTCCGGGTGGACAAGGGCCAGGCCGGCGAGGCGCTGGCCCGCCAGGCCGGGCTGATCGACGCCTTCGGCCGCCCGGTCCGCGGCCTGCCCCGGCAGGTGGTATCGGGGGCTATCTGCGACTGCGAGGCCGCCTGGCGCGGCGCGTTCCTGGCGCACGGCTCGCTGACCGAGCCCGGCCGGTCGATGGCCCTGGAGATCACGTGCCCCGGCTCCGAGGCGGCGCTTGCCCTGGTCGGCGCGGCCCGGCGGCTCAAGGTGCACGCCAAGGCGCGTGACGTGCGCGGCGTGGACCGCGTGGTGATCAGGGACGGCGAGGCGATCGCGGCCATGCTGACCCGGCTCGGGGCCCACCAGGCCGTCCTGGCCTGGGAGGAGCGCCGGATGCGCCGCGAGGTCCGGGCCACCGCCAACCGGCTGGCTAACTTCGACGACGCTAACCTGCGCCGCAGCGCGCGGGCCGCGGTGGCGGCCGGGGCGCGGGTGGAGCGCGCCCTGGAGATCCTCGGCCCGGACGCGCCGCAGCACCTGACCATGGCCGGCCGGCTGCGGATAGCCCACCGCCAGGCCAGCCTGGAGGAACTGGGCCAGCTCGCCGACCCGCCGCTGACCAAGGACGCCATCGCAGGCCGCATCCGCCGCCTGCTGGCCATGGCCGACCGACGCGCCGCCGATCAGGGCCTTCCCACCACCGAAGCCTGCCTGACGGCCGACATGCTGCCCTGAGGGCCGGGCGCCAGATGCGCCGCCGATGACCAGCGGCCATCATCTCGCCCGTGGCGTGCTTGACCTGATCGGGTCTTCATACCAGCATGTGATAGCAGGCCGGTAGGAGGGCAGGGACTGTCCGGGTCATGGTCGGCATACAGGAGCGCGGGCGGTCGGGGCTGTCGCGTGGCGGGAGCAAGCCCATGTTCGATCTGGTCTGGTCAAAACTGCGCCGTCCCCTGGCGCGGCCCGGGACGATCCGGCGGGCCGCGCTGCTCGAGAAGCTGGACCTGGATAGCTCCGGTCCGATCGTCTCGGTGCAGGCGCCCGCCGGTTACGGGAAATCCACCCTGCTGGCGCAGTGGGCCGGAAGCATCACCAGCCAGGCGATCGCGTGGGTCTCGGTCGACGAGCAGGACAATGACCCCAAGCTCCTGCTCACCTACGTCGCGAAGGCGCTCGATGCGATAGAGCCGGTCGGCGGCCGGGTGTTCGACGCACTGGCCTCGCCGACGAGCTCGGTGTTCGGGTCGGCGGTGCCGCGGCTGGGCTCGGCGCTGGCGTCGATGAGCACGCCCGTGCTGCTGGTCCTCGATGACGTGCACCTGCTGCGTGACGCGGAGTGCCGGGCCGCGGTGTCGGCGCTGGCCGATCACGTGCCCAAGGGGTCACGGCTGGTGCTCGCCGGGCAGGACGAGCCGCCGGTGCGGGTGGCGCGGCTGCGGGCCGAGGGCCGGATCCTCCAGATCGGCCCGGCTGAGCTGTCGCTGAGCCGGGAGGAGGCGGCCGGGCTGCTGCGGGCCGCCGGGGTAGCGCCGAGCGAGGACGAGCTGGCTGAGTTGCACCGGCGCACCGGAGGGTGGCCGGCCGGGCTGTATCTCGCCGCGCTGAGCATCAGGGCAGGCGGCCCGCTGGGAGCCGAGTTCAGCGATAGCGACCGGCCCGTGAGCGAGTACCTGAAATCGGAATACCTGTCCCGGATCTCCCCGCGTGAGCGGGAGTTCCTGATCCGGACCGCGGTGCTGGACCGGATCGGCGGGCCGCTGTGCGAAGCGCTGCTCGGGCAGCCCGGCGCGGCCGCCGCGCTGGCCGACCTGGCCGGGTCGAACTTGCTGCTGGTCCCGCTGGACCGCCTGGGCCGGTGGTACCGCTACCACCCCTTGTTCCGTGACATGCTCCTCACTGAGCTGGACCGCGCCGAGCCGGGCATGGCTTCGGTGCTCCGGCAGCGGGCGGCCGGCTGGTGCCAGGACAACGGACTGCCCGAGGAGGCGCTGGAGTACGCCATGGCCGCCGGGGACGTCGATGAGGCGGCCCGCCTGGTGGCGGAGCTCTCCCGGCCGGGCGACCGGGAAGAACGGCTCACGATGCTCCAGCGCTGGTACCGGTGGCTGGATGAGCAGGACGGGATCGAGCGGCACCCGATGGTCGCCGTGTGGGCGGCGTTCCTGGCCCTGGAAACGGGACGGCCGGCCGAGGCCGAACGATGGGCCGACGTGGCCGCCGACCCTGGGCGGCCGTGCCGACGCTGGGTCCGCCGACGCTGGGCCTGCCGACGCTGGGCCTGCCGACGCTGGGGCGGCCGACGCATGGGCCGCCGTCCTGCGGGCCGCCATGTGCCGCCACGGCGTCCGCCGGATGCGCGCCGACGCCGACGAGGCCGCGCGGAAGCTTGCTGCGGCGGGCATCGCCACGCCGGCGGCGATGTACCTGCAAGGAATCGCGCGGGCGGCAGACGGTGACCCCGCAGGCGGCGAGGCGTACCTGGAGCAGGCGGTCAGCGCCGCGAAGGATGCGGGCGCGCGCCCGGTCCTCGTGATGGCCTTGTGCGAGCGATCCTTGCTGGCGCTGGCCCGGGGTGACTGGGGTGAGGGCCAGGCCCTGGCCGAGCAGGCCGGGCTGGTGGTGCGCGAGGCCGGGATCGAGGACAGCTTCGCCGCTCCGCTGGTCTTCGCCCTGCAGGCTCGGATGGCCCTGCACCGGCACGACGTCGACGGGGCGCGGCGGGCCCTCGTCAGCGCCCAGCGGCGGCGGCACCTGCTGAGCTACGCGGCGCCCTGCCAGGCGGTCGGTGTCCGCCTCGAACTCCTCCGCACGTACCTCGAGCTGGACGACCTGGCGGGAGCCAGGACGCTGATGCGGGAGATCGACGAGGTGCTCAGGCACCGGCCGGATCTGGGCGCCCTGGCGGGGGAAGCCCAGGCCCTCCGGGCCCTGCTGGCCGCCGAACGCGGTGCCCGGACGGCCGGGCCGTCGGCCCTGACCGCCGCCGAGCTGCGCGTCCTGCCGCTGCTATCCGCTCACCTGTCGTTCCGCCAGATCAGCGACGAGATGCTGCGGTCCCCGGGCACCGTCAAATCACAAGTGGCGTCCATCTACCGCAAGCTCGGCGCCGCCACGCGCAGCCAGGCGGTCGCCAGGGCCCGGGAGCTGGGGCTGCTGGACCGGTGAGCCCGGTCGCGGGGCAGCCAGCCGGTTCTCATCCTGAGCCGCTCGCGTCCCCCGAACCGGCCGGCGTTTCCGCGGGAACGCTTGACGCAATTGCGTGGGACGTTTCCGCGGCAACGCCCCGGCCGACCGGGCGCGTCACCGGCGCCATCTGTACGGCGTCGTGGTCGAGACCTTGACCAGCCCCGCCGGCCCGGGGTCATGCCCCCGCGTCTTCCACTCCACCCGCGTGATCGCCGCAGGCGCGTATTTGAGCGGTGCGGGGATCGCGGCCGTGGCCGTGGCCGGCTGCGGTCCGGGCCCGGCCGCAGCCGGTCCCGCGCCCGGGTGAGGAACTCGCGCTCAGCCGCGTTCTGGGTGCCGCCGATGGCGGCCTGGTAGGCCTCCTCGGCCTCGGACGCGCGGCCGAGCCGGCGCAGCAGGTCGGCGCGGATGGCATGGAACAGGTAATACCTGTCCAGGTCAAGCTCATCCACGAGGGTGAGCGCCGCGGCCGGGTCCTGCACCTCGGCCACCGCCACCGCGCGGTTGAGCGCCACCACCGGGCCCGGCGCCACGGTCATGAGCTGGTCATACAGCTGGACGATCTGGTTCCAGTCGGTGGCGGCGGCCGCGGGGGCGTCGCTGTGCACCGCGTTGATGGCGGCCTGGATCTGGTAGGGGCCCGGCTGGCCGCGCCGCAAGCAGCGCCGGACCAGATCCTGCCCTTCGGCGATCAGCCCGCGGTCCCAGCGCGTCCGGTCCTGATCGGCCAGCAGGATCAGGGCCCCGTCCGGGCCGGAGCGCGCCGCCCGGCGGGATTCAGTGAGCAGCATCAGGGCCAGCAGGCCCATCGCCTCGGGCTCGTCCGGCATGAGCTCCACGAGCAGCCGCCCGAGCCTGATCGCCTCGGCACGCAGGTCGGCGCGGCCCAGCTGGTCTCCCGAGCTCGCCGTATATCCCTCGTTGAAGATCAGGTAGACCACGGCCAGCACCGCTGCGAGTCGCCCGGGCAGGTCCGCTTCGGCCGGGACACGGTAGGGGATTCCCGCGTCCCGGATCTTGCCCTTGGCCCGGACCAGCCGCTGGGCCATGGTCGGCTCCGGGACCAGGAACGCGCGCGCGATCTCGGCCGTGGTCAGGCCGCCGAGCAGGCGCAGCGTGAGCGCGACCTGAGCGCCCCGGCCGAGCGCCGGGTGGCAGCAGGTGAACATGAGCCGCAGCCGGTCATCGCGCACGGGGCCCGCCTCGCCCGGCTCGCCCTGGGCGGTCAGCAGCGCGGCCTGTGCATGCTTATCGGCGCGGGCGGCCTCGCGCCGCAGCCGGTCGATGGCCCGGTTCCGCGCGGTGGTGATGATCCACCCGGCCGGGCTCGGCGGCAGCCCCGCCCCGGGCCACCGCCGGGCCGCCTCGGCGAACGCGTCCTGCACCGCGTCTTCGGCGGTGTCAATGTCACCGAAGACACGGGTCAGGACGGCCACGGCCCGGCCGTACTCGGCACGGAAGATGCGCTCGATGTCCGCGAGCGCGGGCCCGGGCCCGGTCAGTCCGCGGCTTCTTCCTGAAAGGGCCGCACCTCGACCGGCGCGGTGCACGCCCGGGTGGCCTTGTCGGCCCAGGCCAGCGCGGCGTCCAGATCGGCGGCCTTGATCACCCAGAAGCCGCCGACGTGCTCCTTGCCCTCGACGAACGGGCCGTCGGTGATCAGCACCTCGGCACCGTCAGCCCGGACCACGGTGGCCGTGCTGGAGGGGTGCAGGCCGCCGGCGAACACCCACGCCCCGGCCGCCTGGAGCTCAGCGTTCACCGCCGCGACGTCCTGCATGATCTTTCCCATGTCCGCGGGCGCCGGGAGGTCGCCCTCGGGGTGATAAATGCTGAGCAGGTACTGCTTCACGCTGCCGCCTCCTTGATGCTGACGCCCGCACGATGCCAGCGTCCCACTTCCTACACGAAGACGCGGGGCCGGAATCGACATGGGCCGGGTGGCGCCCCGGCCATTTCTGGCGGCGTGAACCACGGCCCGTTCGGTAACAAGTTGGTCTCTTGATAAAGTCGAAGTCGCAGGAGTTTGTGCATGCCTGCCCGGCACCGCGGCCATGCGGGCTACAGACGAGCGATCTGACGTCGTCTTCAGTGATCCCCGGCGGGCGGCGTCCGATAGTCTCTTCAGCGCTGGCGATTACGGGGATCGACGAGGAGACTTGGAACTGTGACCATTCGCGTGGGAATCAACGGGTTCGGCCGGATCGGCCGTAACTTCTGGCGGGCCGTCAACGCCGCGGACGGCGACCGAGGTTTCGAGATCGTCGCGGCGAACGATCTCGGTGACATCGACACCATGGCGCACCTGCTCAAGTACGACACCGTGATGGGCACCCTGCCGGCCGACGTGTCGGCATCGGGCGACGTCATCCGGGTCGGCGACAAGTCGATCAAGATCCTGGCCGAGCGTGAGCCGGCCAGCCTGCCCTGGCGCGACCTCGGCGTGGACATCGTGATCGAGTCCACCGGCCGGTTCACCAGCGGTCCTGCCGCGCGGGCGCACGTGGAGGCGGGTGCGAAGAAGGTCATCATCTCCGCCCCGGGCAAGGACGAAGACATCACGATCGTGATGGGCGTCAACGACGAGAAGTACGACGCCGACGCGCACACGATCATCTCGGGCGCCTCCTGCACCACGAACTGCGTGGCGCCGATGGCCAAGGTGCTGCTCGACAACTTCGGCATCGTCAAGGGCCTGATGACGACGGTGCACGCCTACACCCAGGACCAGAACCTCCAGGACGGCCCGCACAAGGACCTGCGCCGCGCCCGCGCCGCCGCGCTCAACATCGTGCCGACCTCGACCGGCGCCGCGAAGGCGACAAGCCTGGTGATCCCTGAGCTCAAGGGCAAGCTCGACGGCTACTCGCTGCGCGTCCCGGTGCCGGACGGCTCGATCACCGACCTGGTCGTGGAGCTGGGCCGCGATGTCACCAAGGACGAGGTCAACGCCGCGTTCAAGGCCGCCTCCGAGGGATCGCTCAAGGGCATCGTCTACTACACCGAGGACCCGATCGTCTCCTCCGACATCGTCGGCACGCCGGCGTCCTGCACGTTCGACGCGTCGATCACGATGGCGTACGGCAACCAGGTGAAGGTCTTCGGCTGGTACGACAACGAGTGGGGTTACTCCAACCGCCTCGTCGACCTGACCGCTCTCGTCGCCTCCCGGCTTCGGTAATGCGGACCGTCGATGACCTGGAGGTCCTCGGCCGTCGCGTGCTGCTGCGGTCTGACCTGAACGTCCCGCTCGACCTGACCGGCACCGGCGAGATCACCGACGACGGCCGGATCCGGGCCAGCCTGCCGGTGATCAGCAAGCTGTCGGACCGGGGCGCGCGGGTGATCATCATCGCCCACCTCGGCCTGCCCAAGGGCGCCTCGTTTGAGGAGGCCGCGGCGGGCGGCCCGTCGCTGCGGCCGGTGGCCGAGCGGCTGGGCGAACTGCTGGGACGCCCGGTGGCGTTCGCCACCGACGTGGCCGGCGAGTCGGCGGAGAAGACCGCGTTCAGCCTCGGCGACGAGGACGTGGCGGTCCTGGAGAACGTGCGCTTCGAGCCCGCCGAGACCAGCAAGGACGACGCGGAGCGGGCCGCGTTCGCGCAGCGGCTGGCCCGCTTCGGCGAGCTGTACGTGGACGACGCGTTCGGCGCCGTGCACCGCAAGCACGCCTCGGTCTACGACCTGCCTGCGCTGCTGCCGCACGCGGCCGGGGACCTGGTGCGGGACGAGGTTTCGGTGCTGCGCCAGCTCACCAATGACCCGGCGCGCCCGTTCGTGGTGGTGCTCGGCGGCAAGAAGCCCTCGGACAAGCTCGCCGTGATCGGGAACCTGCTCGGCCTGGCCGACCGGATCCTCATCGGCGGCGGCATGGGATACACCTTCCTCGCCGCGAAGGGCTACGAGGTCGGGAACTCCGTGCTGGAGGCCGACCAGATCCCCGCGGTCAAGGCGGTGATGGCGGAGGCGGAGCGGCGCGGCGTGGAGCTGGTGCTGCCCGTCGACCTGCTCGCGGCGACGCACTTCGCCCCCGACGCCGAGTATTCGGTGGTGCCGGTGACCGCCTTCCCGGCCGACCGGGAAGGGGTGGACGCCGGCCCGCAGACCCGGGCGCTGTTCGCGGAGAAGCTGGCCGACGCCAAGACGGTGTTCTGGAACGGCCCGGTCGGGGTATTCGAGTTTCCCGCCTTTTCCGGCGGTACCCGCGCCGTGGCGGAGGCGGTCAGCCGCGTGCACGGGCTGACCGTGGTGGGCGGCGGCGATTCGGCCGCGGCGGTCCGCGCCCTCGGCCTGGACGAGAGCTCGTTCGGCCACATCTCGACCGGCGGCGGCGCGAGCCTGGAGTACCTCGAGGGCAAGACCCTGCCCGGGCTGACGGCGCTCGAGGACGGTTCGTGACCCCCAGGCCCCGCGCGGCGGGGGACCGGTTCCCGCTGATGGCGGGCAACTGGAAGATGCACGAGAACCACCTCGAGGCGATCGCGCTGGTGCAGAAGCTCGCCTTCACGCTGACCGGGCGGGACTACGACGCCGTCGAGGTGGCGGTCCTGCCGCCGTTCACCGCGCTGCGCAGCGTGCAGACCCTGATCGAGGGGGACAAGCTGCGCCTTTCCTACGGCGCGCAGGACCTCTCGCAGTACGACAGCGGCGCGTATACCGGTGACATCTCCGGGCCGATGCTGGCCAAGCTGGGCTGCGACTACGTGCTGGCCGGGCATTCCGAACGGCGCCAGTACCACGGCGAGACGGACGAGCTGGTCAACGCCAAGGTGCAGGCGGCGCTGCGGTCGGAGCTGACCCCGATCCTGTGCCTGGGGGAGTCGCTGGAGACCCGCCAGTCGGGCGAACACGTCACGCACTGCATGGCCGCAGCTCGAGATAGCGCTCAAGGGGATTCCCGCGGACGCGGTGGCCGGCGATGGTGATCGCGTACGAGCCGGTCTGGGCCATCGGCACCGGAGAGGTGGCCAGCCCGGCCGACGCGCAGGAGATGACCGGGGCGATAAGGTCGCGGATTTCGGAGATTCATGACGCCGAGACGGCCGCCGGTGTGCGTATCCTGTATGGCGGGTCCGTTAAGCCCGACAACATCGCGCCGATCATGGCGCAGCCCGACGTCGACGGCGCCCTCGTCGGCGGCGCCAGCCTCGACGCCGGGCAGTTCGCTCAGATCTGCCGGTACCGTGAACTGGCAGGATAAATCTTTCTCGGCAGGAGCTGGATAGCAGAGATGATTATCGGGGTTTCCGTTATCCTGATCATCACAAGCCTCGTGATGGTCCTGCTCGTCCTGCTGCACAAGGGCAAGGGCGGCGGCTTGTCGGACCTGTTCGGCGGCGGGGTGTCCTCTACCCTGGGCTCCTCCTCCGTCGTCGAGCGGAACCTGGACCGGATCACCATCTTCTTCGGCGTTCTCTGGTTCATCTGCATCGTCGCTCTCAACTTGCTGGTCAATCGCTAGCGCGTACGTCTTCCCGCACCGAAGTTCTGGGTTCTATAGCTCTGTGGTCTTCAAGGGGTGATCTGTGAGTAGCGGTAATGCCATACGCGGCAGCAGGGTCGGCGCGGGACCCATGGGAGAGGCCGAGCGCGGCGAGTCCGCGCCACGTGTCTGGGTGTCGTTCTGGTGTTCGAACAGGCACGAGACACGGCCGAGTTTCGCCACCGACGCCGCTATACCCGAGACCTGGGAGTGCCCCCGGTGCGGTAACCCGGCCGGCCAGAACGAGCAGGAGCCGCCGGCCCCGCCGCGGGTCGAGCCCTACAAGACGCACCTCGCGTACGTGAAGGAGCGCCGCACCGACTCCGACGGCGAGGCGATCCTGGCCGAGGCCCTGGCCCGCCTCCGCGGCGCTTCCGCATTATCCGCCGTCGCGATCCCGGGTGAGTCCCGGCCCGGGCTGGTGGCCGTCCTCGGCGAGGACGAAAACGGTCTGGGTGGACCTAACGGCCTTGATCCGGTGCAGCCGGTCTGGGAGCTGGAAAGCTTCTTCGCTTCCTATGACGACGCGATGTTCGCCCAGCTGGTCAGGTAGTCCGGGTCCGGGGCCCGCGCCGGACGCGGCCTCTTGACAGTAATCGGCTGGTTGGGTACCTGTGTGGTTTCAGCCGAACGGGATCCGTTCGGGAAACTCCGATGGCCGCCGGCTGCGGCGGCTGCCCCGCGGGAGCAGTAGCGGTGGACGGTCCCGGAGACCTCGGACCGCGGCCCGGCGGGCACGACCTGTCGGCCGGCGGGGACGTCATGGACCAGGTGGCGGCGTCCGCCAGGTCAGCGCTGCGCCTGCACGGCTGCCACCCCAGCGCGTCTGCCGAGCTGATCAAGGTCTCGGAGAACGCCACCTTCCTGGTGTCCGACCCCGACGCCGGACCCTCGGTGCTGCGCGTGCACCGGCTCGGCTACCACACCGAGCGGGAGATCGTGTCCGAGCTGGCCTGGATGGACGCGCTGCGCGCCGAGGCGGGAGTGCGCACGCCGCGGGTGCTGCCCGCCGCCGACGGACGGCGGGTGGTGACGGTGGGCCAGGACGCCACCGCCAGGCACTGCGTGCGGTTCGAGTTCCTGCCCGGCACCGAGCCGGGCACCGAGCCCGGCGGCCGGCTGACCGGCAGGCACTTCGAGGAGCTGGGCGAGATCACCGCGCGGATGCACCGCCACGCCCGGACATGGCCGCGGCCGCCCTGGTTCACCCGGTTTCACTGGGACTGGCCGGCCGCATTCGGGGAGCGGGCCCGGTGGGGACGCTGGCAGGACGGCATCGGCGTCGGCCCGGCCGAACGCCAGGTGCTCGGCCGCCTCGGCGGCACGCTCCGCCGCCGGCTGACCGCATTCGGCCAGGGCCCGGAGCGTTATGGCCTGGTGCACGCCGATACCCGGCTGGCCAACCTGCTCGTGCACGGCGGATCGGTCGCCGTGATCGACTTCGACGACTGCGGTTTCAGCTGGTACCTGTACGACCTGGCGGCCGCGCTGAGCTTCTTCGAGCATTCGCCCGACGTGCCGGGCCTGGTGGACAGCTGGCTGACCGGATACCGGCGGGGAGGCCAGCTGTCCGCCGAGGACGAGGCCGAGATCTGGACGTTCATCTTGTTCCGGCGGCTGCTCCTGGTCGCCTGGCTCGGCTCGCACCGCGGCGTCGACATCGCGGCCGAGCTCGGCGCGGGATACACCCGCGACAGCTGCGACCTGGCGGAGTCATACCTGAGCACACACTGGAGGAGAAACTGACATGTTCACATCGATCGCCGGCCGCGCCGTGGTGGTAACCGGCGGCACCCGCGGCATCGGCAAGGGGATCGCCAGCGTGTTCGCCCGCAACGGCGCCCGGGTCCTGATCACCGGCCGGGACTCGGACACCGCCCGGGACGCCGCGGCGGAGCTCGACGCCCTGGCCGAGAAGCCGGGCGAGGTCTCGTTCGTGATGGCCGACGTGTCCAGCCGGGAGGACTGCCGGCGGATGGCGGCCATCGCCCAGGAGCGGCTGGGCGGCATCGACGTGCTGTGCGCCAACGCCGGGATCTTCCCCGACGCCAGGCTGGCGGACATCACCGAGGAGACGCTCGACCAGGTGCTCGGCACCAACCTCAAGGGCACGGTGTTCTCTGTCCAGGCCTGCCTGCCCGCCCTGGCCCGGTCGGGCCGGGGCCGCGTCGTTCTCATCTCGTCGATCACCGGGCCCATCACCGGCTATCCGGGCTGGACGGGCTACGGCGCGAGCAAGGCGGGCCAGCTGGGCTTCATGCGCACCGCGGCCATCGAGCTGGCGCCCAGCCAGGTCACCGTCAACGCCGTGCTGCCGGGCAACATCGTCACCGAAAACGTGGCCGAGCTCGGCCCGGACTTCGAGACGAAAATGGCGGCCTACATACCGCTCGGCCACCTGGGCACCGTCGATGACATCGGCTACGCGGTGCTGTTCCTGGCCAGCGAGGAAGCGGGCTACATCACCGGCCAGACGCTCGTGATCGACGGCGGTCAGGTGCTGCCGGAACTGCCCCAGGCCGTGCAGGCGGCCAAAGAGCGCCGATGAGCGCGGAAGCCGTGCTCGCCTGTGGCTGGTGAAGCGGCCGTAGAGGCACTCGAGATGGTGGCTGCGATCCGGGACGATCCTGCCCGGCGCATGGAGCTCGCGGCCAGCTTCTACGACGACCGCCCTGGCCGTCCCCGGATCCAGTCTTACCGGAGAGCCGAGCTGGCCTTCATGCACTGGCAGGTGAGCCGGGGCGTGCTCGCGCCGCCCGGCGCCGAGCAGCCCGGCAGCCGGTGGTGGCGTTCGGTCAACGAGGGCCTGCTGCGCGACGCGTGGGAAGCGGACCGCCTCATGGCCGGCCAGCCCGGGCCGGCGAGCAGGCCGGCGGTCTCGCGCTGGGTGCAGTTCCTGCGCCGGCCTTCGGCCCAGGCCTGGTACCGGGCCCACAATTCCAGCGTCGTCGCCGGTTATCTCGAGCACCGGCCGCTGAGCGCGGCGGAACTCCCGATCGAACGGTTCTTCATGGACGTCGCCCTGAGCCGCGTGTTCTACGCGCAGGCACTGGTCATGAACCCGCGGCTGGCCCTCGGCCGGATACGGGCCGGCGCCCGCCTGCTCGGCGATCCCCGCTGGCGGGGCGCGGACCTGTTCCTCTCCCTGCATAACATCCTGCCTGTCCGGTATCCCCTGACCGGCATCAGCATCGGCGAGATCCTCGCGGCGGAGAACTACGCGGGCCGCCTCATCGACTACGGCGTGATCCTGCCCAGGCTGCAGGCCCTGTACGACTTTGCCGCAGCGGATCTGGATGAGCCCCGCATCGCCGGTCTCATCCGGGACGGCTTTCCCGTCTATGCGTGGACCTACGAAGAACGCCGCGCCTGGACGACCGCGCGGGCCCGCCGGGCCAGGTCCGTCCTGTCCTGGCTGACTTCCGCCTGAGCTGGCTGACTTCCGCGCGACCTGCGCGGCGGCGCGGTCTCAGTGCCTGAACGACTCGCGCTTGGCCTGGATCGCAGGCGGCGGCTGGGTCTGCGGATGGTGCTCCAGGACCCGCACGTGCGTCTGGATGTCAGCAAGCAGCAGGTTGGCCAGGTCCGTGCTGAAGCCGTTCCGGATCACGATCCGCATCACCTCGGTGTCCGTCATGTCCTCCGGGAAGGTGTACGCCGGGACCTGCCAGCCGCGCTGGCGCAGCCGCTCGGACAGGTCGAACACCGAGTATCCGGTCACGTCGTCGCGCAGCTTGAACGCGAACACCGGCAGCTCGCTGCCGTCGGTGAGCAGCTCGAACGGGCCCATCCTGGCGATCTCACCGGACAGGTGGAGCGCGATGTCCTGACAGGTCTGCTGGACGTGCTTGTAGCCCTCCCAGCCGAGCCGGATGAAGTTGTAATACTGCGCCGCCACCTGCGCGCCGGGCCGGGAGAAGTTGAGCGCGAACGTGGGCATCTCGCCGCCCAGGTAGTTGACCTTGAAGATCAGGTCCTCGGGCAGGTCGGCCGGATCGCGCCAGATGACCCAGCCCACCCCGGGGTAGACCAGGCCGTACTTGTGCCCCGAGGCATTGATCGAGGCCACCCGCGGCACCCGGAAGTCCCATTCCAGGTCCTGGTGCAGGAACGGGGCGACGAAGCCGCCCGACGCGCCGTCGACGTGCATCGCGATGTCCCAGCCCCGTTCGGCCTGCAGCCGGTCCAGCGCCTGGCTGATTTCCAGCACCGGCTCGTAGCTGCCGTCCATCGTCGAGCCCAGGATGGCGACCACGCCGATGGTGTTCTCGTCGCACTTGGCCGCGGCTTCGGCCGGCCCCAGGTGCAGCCGCCCGGGCACCATCGGCACGAAGCGGGGCTCAACCTGCCAGTAGCGGCAGAATTTCTCCCAGCACACCTGGACGTTGGAGCCCATGACCAGGTTCGGCCGGGACGCGTCCTGCCCGGCCGCCTGCCGCCGGGCGCGCCAGCGCCACAGCAGCGCCATTCCGCCGAGCATGCAAGCCTCACTCGATCCGGTCGTGGAGCACCCGGTCGCCTGGCTGCCCTCCGGGGCGTTCCACAGGTGGCTGATGATGTTCACGCAGCGCCGCTCGAGCTCGGCGGTCTGCGGGTACTCGTCCTTGTCGATCATGTTCTTGGCGGAGCACTCGGCGATCAGCAGCTCGGCCTCCGGCTCCATCCAGGTCGTGACGAAGGTGGCCAGGTTGAGCCGTGCGTTGCCGTCCAGGATGAGCTCGTCGCGGACGATCTGCAGCGCGGTGCGCGGCAGCACGCCGTGCTCGGCCAGCTTGTACCGGGGGATCTCACAGCTCTTCTCGCGGTAGTAGACGGGATTGATCTCCAGTTCGGAGTCCCGGTCGGACTCGTCCACCTTGGTGTGCAGCGGCATGGCAGTCTCCTGGCTGGCTCCGGGAAGGCGGTGACTGAGCCCTTCCACGGGCCAGGCTAATGCGCCCGCCGGCCGCCGTACGCACAAGGGAGCGAGACCAGGCCCCTGGCCCCACGCGCCGGGCGGGTCAGCCGAACGGTGGATGCCGGCGCGGACGGGCGGCCGGCCCGCCCGCCACCTGTGCGGCGCCCAGATCATGACCTCGCGGGCGATCCGGCGGAGGCGGCGCCCGGCCATGCTGGAAGCCAGGCCGGAGGCAAGGAGGCACAGATGACACCGGTCATCGAGGTGACAGGGCTCACCAAGCGGTACGGGGGCCAGGCCGTGGTGGACGGGATCACCTTCGGCGTCGAGCGGGGAGAGATCTTCGGCATCCTCGGCCCGAACGGCGCGGGCAAGACCACCACGGTGGAATGCCTGGAAGGGCTGCGCCGGCGCGACGCCGGCCAGGTCCGGATCCTCGGGCTCGACCCGCAGAGCGACGGCCACCGGCTGCACCAGCGCATCGGCGTCCAGCTTCAAGAAACCCAGCTGCAGGACAAGCTCACGGTCCGCGAAGCCCTGCGCCTGTACGCCTCGCTCTACCCCGATCCGGCCGACTGGCGCGAGCTGCTGGACCGCTGGGGACTGGCCAGCAAGCGCGACACCCGATTCAGCAAGCTGTCCGGCGGGCAGAAGCAGCGCCTGTTCATCGCGCTGGCCCTGGTCGGGAACCCGGAGGTGGTGTTCCTCGACGAGCTCACCTCCGGTCTGGACCCAGGGGCCAGGCGCGCCACCTGGGACCTGATCGGGCAGGTGCGGGACAGCGGCGTCACCGTCGTGCTGGTCAGCCACTTCATGGACGAGGTGGAAGAGCTGTGCGACCGGGTCGCGATCCTCGAACAGGGGCGGATCGCGGCCCTGGACACCCCGGCGGGGCTGGTGGACTCGGCCGGAGGCGAGTACCGGCTGCGGTTCCGCCCGCACGAGCCAGGGCTGGATGAGCAGTCGCTGGCCGCTCTGCCCGGCGTGAGGTCGATCAGCCGCCACGGGGCGCAGGTCACGATCACCGGGACCGGGGACTTCGCCTCAGCGGTCACCGCGGAGCTGGCCCGCAGGCAGGTCATCGTCGCGGACCTGCGGATCGAGGGACGCAGCCTGGACAGCGCGTACGTCGCGCTGACGGGCCGGAGCATGGACACGTGAGAAAGGCGTAGGGCAATGAACGGATTCAGCAGGCTCGCCGCCGTCGAGGCCCGGCTGTTCCTGCGGGAACGAGCGGCCTGCTGGCGGTGTTCGGGCTGCCGGTGGCCCTGGTCATCGGGTTCGGCCTCATCCCCGGGTTCAGCGATCCGCAGAAGAGCCTGTCCGGCCAGAGCGGCACCGAGTACATCGCCGCGCTCGGCGTGGCGATCGTGCTGGCCATCCTGGGCCTGACCGGGGTGCCGATGGTCATCGGCCAGTACCGGGAGCGCGGGGTCCTGCGCCGCCTGGCCGTCACGCCGGTGCGCCCGCTGGCCCTGCTGCTGGCCGACCTGACCGTGTGGGCGGCCGCGGCGGTGCTGTCCGTGGCGCTGGTCGTCGCCGTGGTGCGCATCGCCTTCCATGTGCCGGCCCCGGCCGCGCCGGGCTGGTTCATCCTGTCCGTCCTGCTCGGCATCGCGGCGCTGTTCGCGGTCGGCTTGCTCGCGGCGGCCCTGGCGCCGACCGCCAGGAGCGCGGCCGGCCTCGGCTACCTGCTGTTCTTCCCGAACATGTTCCTGGCCGGGGTGTACTTTCCGACCGAGGAGATGTCCGCCACGATGCGCCAGATCGGCAACTTCACCCCGCTCGGCTCGGCCCTGCACGCGGTGCGGGACAGCTGGATGGGACTGGATCCCCGGCCGGAGTACCTGGCCATAATGGCAGCATGGGCTCTGATCGCCGGGAGCCTGGCGGTCCGTTTCTTCCGCTGGGCACAGGCCTAGGGAAGGAGGAGCGGTGACGGTACGCACGCCGGACAGCGGCTTCGAGGCGGTTGAGCATCAGGCCGACCGGCTCGCGCGGGTGGTGCCCTACCTGCTCCTCGCCTTCCCGCTCCTCCCGTACGTGCTGTCCCAGCACCCGACGGCCGGGGCGTTCGGCATCACCATCGGCGTCGCGGCGGCCGCGGCGGCCTGGATCACCTGGATGATCGTCCTGCATCCCGGCTGGGCGCAGCGCCAGTGGCCGATGCGGATCTACTTCGTCGGCCTGCTGGTCTTCATCGCCGTGCTCACCATCCGCAGTCCCTGGTTCGCCTTCTTCACCTGGATCGGCTTCCTGCAGGCGTTCATGCTCCTGGCCGGGGTGTGGCGGTGGGTGTTCTCCGCGATGGTGGCCGTCTTCTTCGGCATGGCGCAGAGCGGGGGATTTCACCGCCCGACGGTGGTGGCAGTGGCGATCTGGGCCGTCCTGGGCTGCGTCGATCTCGTGCTCATCGGGGCGTTCGTCCGGCTGGGCGCCAAGACCGAGGAGCAGAACCTGGCCCGGAAGCAGATGATCGTCGAGCTGGCCGAGGCCAACCAGCGGCTGGAGGAGATGGTCGCGGAGAACACCGGGCTGCAGGCCCAGCTGCTCACCCAGGCCCGGGAAGCCGGCGCGGGGGACGAACGGCAGCGGATGGCCCGGGAGATCCACGACACGCTCGCCCAGGGCCTGACCGGGATCATCACCCAGCTCGAGGCCGCCCAGCAGACCGGCATCGAGGCCGAACGCGACCGGCGGATCGGCAACGCCACCCGGCTGGCCCGGGACAGCCTGGCCGAGGCCCGCCGCTCGGTCCAGGCGCTGCGGCCGCAGGCGCTGGAGGACAGCAAGCTGCCCGACGCGCTGGACGGCGAGGTGGCCCGCTGGACGGCCACCAGCGGCGTAACCGCCGAAGTCGCCGCGACCGGTGACCCGCGGCCGCTGCACCCCGAGGTGGAGGTGACGCTGCTGCGCGTGGCGCAGGAAGCCCTGGCCAACGTGGCCAAGCATGCCGACGCCTCGCACGCCTGGGTCACACTGTCCTACATGGAGGACGTGGTGACCCTCGACGTCCGGGACGACGGCGACGGCTTCGTCGCGGCGGAGAGCCGCGCCACCGGCACGGGCCAGGCCACCGGCACGGGCCAGGCCGGCGGCACGGGCCAGGCCGGCGGCGGTTTCGGGCTGATCGCGATGCGCCAGCGGGTCAGCCGGCTGGCCGGCCAGCTGGAGATCGAGTCGGAGCCCGGGGCAGGCACCGCGGTGTCGGCCAGCCTGCCCGCCATCCCGCTGGACCCGCCGCCGCAGGCAGCCATGGCCGAGGAGTCATCGTGACCGGCATCATCCGGCTGCTGATCGCCGACGACCACCCGGTCGTACGCGACGGGCTACGCGGCATCTTCGAGGCCAGCAGCGAGTTCGAGGTCGTCGGCGAGGCCGCCAGCGGCCGGGAGGCGGTCGACCGCGCGGCGGCGCTGCGGCCCGACGTGGTGCTGATGGACCTGCGCATGCCGGAGCTGGACGGGGTCAGCGCGATCAGGATGCTCGCCCAGCGCGGCGTCGGCAGCCGGGTGCTGGTCCTCACCACCTTCGACACCGACACCGACGTGGTGCCTGCGATCGAGGCCGGAGCCACCGGCTACCTGCTCAAGGACTCCCCGCCTGAGGAACTGCTGCGCGGCGTCCGCGCCGCCGCCCGGGGCGAGGCCGTCCTCTCGCCGTCCGTCGCGACCCGGCTGCTCGGCCAGGTCAGGGCGCCGACCCGGGAACCGCTCAGCCAGCGCGAGCTTGACATCCTCGGCCTGATCGCCCGCGGCTGCTCCAACCGGGAAGCCGCCGCCCGGCTGTTCATCAGCGAGGCCACGGTCAAGACCCACGTGCTGCACATCTACGCCAAGCTCGGTGTCAACGACCGGGCCGCCGCCGTGGCCACCGGCTTCGAGCGCGGCCTGCTGCCCCGCCCCTGACCGCCCGGTGCGGCTCGCGCCATTATCGTGGATCGTTACTGCCCGCCGGCGGGCAGTAACGATCCACGATAATCCGGATTGGGGCTAGAGGGGCTAGGGGGAAGCCGGGGAAGCCCAGAGGGAAGGCCAGAGGGGCTCGTGGGAAGCCGGGGGAAGGCTAGGGGGAAGGCCGGGAAGGGAAGGCCGGTAGGAAGGCCGGCGCCGGGGGAACGGAGCGGCGGCGGGACCATGGGCCGGTCGGCATAAAGAGTCTTTCCTGGTGTAACGGCAGAACAGGTAGCCGTCGTCTTCCAGGACGTGAGCCAGGGCGAGGCGCTGCGGCGAGCTGGCGGGCAGCGCGCCGGCCAGGATGCGGCTGCCGGTCGGGCCGGCCAGCACCGGGCTCACGGTCAGGCACAGCTCGTCGAGCAGGCCGGCCTCGGCGATCTGGGCCAGCAGGTGCGGGCCGCCCTCGGCGAGCATCCGCCGGTGGCCGCGCTCGGCCAGCGCAGCGACGGCCGCCTTGAGGTCTACGGTGTCCTGGCCGGCCACGATGACATCGGTCAGCCCTTCCAGGGCGGCGCGGCGGTCGGCGGGGGCCTGCGCGGTCGTGATGATGATCGTGCGGGCCCAGGCCGGGGCCGTGGAGATGAGGCGGCTGGACGGGTCGAGGTCCAGCTGGCCGGTGATCACCGCGATCGGCGGGGTCGGGGGCCGGCCCGGCCGCAGGTCCGGCCAGAGCTCGTGCTGGCGCACGGCGGCGTAGTTCTCGGCGCGCACCGTCGCCGCGCCCACCACGATCACGTCAGCCAGCGTGCGCAGCAGCGCGAACAGGCGCCGGTCGGCCTTCGAGGACAGGCCCTGGGTGACGCCGTCGAGGCTGGCGGCGCCGTCGACGCTCGAGACCATGTTGGCGCGCAGCCACGGCCCGGAGGGGTAGGCGTACAGCGCCGCCCAGTCGGCGTCGCCGAGCGGAGCGGCGGCAAAGATCTGGCGCATGATCAGTCCACGGACCGCAGCACGACGGTGGCCCGGGCGCCGACGTCGATTTCGCTCTTCGGCATCAGGATGACTCCGTCCTCCTCGTCGCTGGCCTCCGCCGTGCTGGTATCGATCACGACCTCCCAGCCGGCCGCCAGGCTGGCCTCGGGCAGCGTGAACGTGATCGGATCGCGGTGCGTATTGAACAGCAGGAGAAACTTGGCGTCCACGATCCTGCCGCCCCGCGGATCCGGTTCGCTGATCGCCTCGCCGTTCAGCAGGGCCGCGAGCGACTGGGCGTAATCGGCCTGCCAGTCCTCCTGGGTCATTTCCTGCCCCGCCGGGGTCAGCCAGACGATGTCGCTTATCTCGTCGTCCGGGCCCTTCCGGCCGCGGAAGAACCGGCGCCGCCGGAACACCGGGTGGTCGCGGCGCAGCCCCGCCAGGACCTCGGTGAACCGCAGCAGGTCCCGCTCGGCGTCCGCCAGGCTCCAGTCCAGCCAGGAGATGTCGTTGTCCTGGCAGTAGGCGTTGTTGTTGCCCCGCTGCGACCGGCCCATCTCATCCCCGGCCAGCAGCATCGGGACCCCCTGGGACAGGAACAAGGTGACCAGGAAGTTCCGCTTCTGCTTGGCGCGCAGCTCCCTGACGGCCGGGTCGTCAGTCGGGCCCTCCGCGCCGCAGTTCCACGACCGGTTATCGTCCGTGCCGTCGCGGTTCCCCTCGCCGTTGGCTTCGTTGTGCTTGTGGTTGTAGCTGACCAGGTCGTTCAGGGTGAACCCGTCGTGGCAGGTGACGAAGTTGATCGACGCGACCGGCCTGCGCCCGCTGGTCGCGTAGAGGTCGCTGGAGCCGGTCAGCCGTGAGGCGAACTCGCCAGTCATCTCCGGGCGGCCCCGCCAGAAGTCCCGGACGGCGTCGCGGTACTTCCCGTTCCATTCGGTCCACAACGGCGGGAAGTTACCGACCTGGTAGCCGCCCTCGCCCACGTCCCACGGCTCGGCGATCAGCTTCACCTGGGACACCACCGGGTCCTGCTGGACCAGGTCGAAGAACGTGGACAGCCGGTCCACGTCGTGCAGCTCCCTGGCCAGCGCCGAGGCCAGGTCGAACCGGAACCCGTCGACGTGCATCTCCAGGACCCAGTACCGCAGCGAGTCCATGACCAGCTGCAGCGCGTGCGGGTGCCGCGCGTTCAGGCTGTTCCCGCAGCCGGTGTAGTCCAGGTACCGCCACGGCTCCGAGCCGTCGAGCCGGTAGTAGGCGCTGTTGTCAATGCCGCGGAAGGACAGGGTCGGTCCCCGGTGGTCGCCCTCGGCGGTGTGGTTGTAGACCACATCGAGGATGACCTCGATGCCCGCCTCGTGCAGGGTCTTGACCATCGACTTGAACTCGCTGACCTGCTCGCCGCGCTGCCCGGCCGAGGAGTACCTGTTGTGCGGGGCCAGGAACCCGATCGTGTTGTAGCCCCAGTAGTTGCCCAGGCCGCGCTCGGCCAGGGACTGCTCGGACACGAACTGATGCACCGGCATGAGCTCGACGGCCGTGACGCCCAGCCGCTGCAGGTGCGCGATCACGGCGGGGTGCGCCAGGCCGGCGTAGGTGCCCCGCTGGTCCGGCGGGACCTCGGGATGGCGCAGGGTCAGCCCGCGTACGTGCGCCTCGTAGATGACCGTCTCGTGGTAGGGGATCTGCGGCGCCCGGTCGTGGCCCCAGTCGAAGAACGGGTTGATCACCACGTTCTTCGGCATGTGCGGGGCGCTGTCGGTGGTGTTCCGCCTCCGCGGGTTGCCGAGCTGGTAGTCAAACAGCGACCTGTTCCAGCGGATATCGCCCTCGACCGCCTTGCCGTACGGGTCCAGCAGCAGCTTGGAGCCTTCGCAGCGCAGCCCCCGCGCGGGGTCCCAGGGACCGTGCACGCGGTAGCCGTACCGCTGGCCCGGCGCGGAGCCAGGCAGGTAGGAATGCCAGACAAAGCCGTCGACCTCGGTCAGCTCGACCCGTTCCTCGATCGCGGGCCCCTCATCACCCTCTTCGGGGTCGGCGAACAGGCACACCTCGACGCGGTCGGCGACCTCCGAGAACAAGGTGAAGTTCGTCCCCCAGCCGTCCCAGGTCGCGCCAAGTGGATAGGCCGTTCCTGGCCAGGTATGCATTCGCCCCCTTCTCCAGGGTGATCCAGCGAGTCAGGCCGCCTCGTCAGCCGCCGACTCTACCTGGTACGCGCATACCCGGTGTGGCGTACGAGACCGGATCGTGATCCGCGAAAACCGGGATCCCCGGCGTTCCCGGGGACTATAGGAGGTTTTACCCAGTTTTACGCGGCTACCTGCTCCCGGGTTTCCGCCTTCTGGTAGCGATCGATGATCACGTCGGCCACATCCGCCGACGCGCCCAGCGCCGGCGAGACCGCGGCCGCCCCCGCGGCCAGCGACGTGTCCCGGATCCGGTCGGCGAATACGCCCGGCGCGAGCAGGTAGCTGGCCACCACCACCCGGCGGGCACCGGCCTGCAGCAGCCCGGCTACGGCCGTCGCCGGGTCGGGGCCGGCGGCTGAGGCGTAGGCCGGGCGCACCGCGTACCATCCCGTCCCGGCCTGCCACTGCGCGGCGAGGCGCGCGATGGCGGCGTTCGCCTCGGGATCGCTCGACCCGGCGGAGGCGAGGACCACGGCAACCTCGGCCGGGTTCTGCAGCGCCGCCTCGGGCAGGCGCTGTTCCAGGGCGCGGAGCAGCAGCGGGTGCGGCCCGAGCGGCTCGCCGTACGTCACCCGGGCCCGGGGCAGCGACTGGGCCAGCATCCGGGGGATGTCGGTCTTGCTGTGGTACGCCGCGGTGAGCAGCAGCGGCAGCACGGTGACCGGCGTGCCCGGCCGCAGCGCCCGCATGACCTGCGGCAAGGACGGTGCCGCGTGACCCAGGTAAGCGGCCCGCGGGTCCGGCACGCTCAGGCCGCGCTCCGCCGCCCGGGCCGACACCAGCCCCATCAGCTCGCCGATGGCGGCCGCCGCGCGCGGGTCCTTGCTGCCGTGCGCCACGGCCACCAGGGCCCGGTCAGGCTGTGCTGGTTGCCGCGGGAACGAGCCCGGTTCAGACATGGATACCGCATTCGGTCTTGCCGGTCCCGGCCCAGCGGCCGCTGCGCGGGTCGGCACCCGACTCGACCTTGATGGTGCAGGTCGCGCAGCCGATGGAGGGGTAGCCGTCGTAGACCAGCGGGTTGACCAGCACGTTGTTGACGGTGATGTAGTCGTCGACCTGCTTCTGGCTCCAGCTGACGATCGGGTTGACCTTGATCATCTCCCGCTTGTCGTCCCACTCGACCACCTGGGCCTGGCGGCGCTCGCTGGTCTCGTCGCGGCGCACGCCGGTGATCCACGCGTCGTAGTTGGTCAGCGCCCGCTCCAGCGGCTCGACCTTGCGCAGGTAGCAGCACAGGTCGGGATTGCGCCCGTAGAGCCGCGGGCCGAGCTCGGCGTCCTGCTCGGCGACCGTGCGCGACGGGGTGACGTTGACCAGGCGGATAGGGTACACGGCCGACACGGCGTCCCGGGTGCCGATCGTCTCGGCGAAGTGGTAGCCGGTGTCGAGGAAGAGCACGTCGATGCCGGGCCGGACCGCGGAGGCCAGGTGGACGATCACGGCGTCGGTCATCGACGAGGTGATGCAGATCCGGTCACCGAAGGTGTCGGTGGCCCAGCGGATGACCTCCTCGGCGGACGCGTCGGCGAGTTCCGCCGCGGCCTTCTCAGCGAGGGTTCGCATGTACTCGGGCTCCTCCAGGCTGGTCTGCTCCAGGCCGCAGGGTACGAGGGAGGTCACAGGGTCACTCCTATTCCGGCAAAGCGTAGCTGGAAACTCCTGGTGCAACTGCGGCAATGCCATTCACCGTCAGTCGCGCCTTGCGGTTCGAGGTCTTCCTCGCCGCAGTAAGGGCAGTAAAACGGGACAGCCCGGGTGCTCACGTGAGGTCCTCCTCGGCCGCCCGCGCGGTCCAGGCGGCGAATGTCTCTCCATCTGCCCGGCCAGCCTGGAACCGCCTCAGTACACGCTCTACGTAGTCTGGCAATTCCTCGGCGGTGGTCTTGAGCCCGCGCAGCTTGCGGCCGAAGCCCGAGTCGGTGCCGTCGCCGCCGTTCAGGCTGCCGCCCAGGTGTATCTGGAAGCCCTCGACCTGAGTCCCGTCCGGGCCGGTGACCAGCGATCCCTTCAGCCCGATGTCGGCCGTCTGGATCCGGGCGCAGGAGTTGGGGCAGCCGTTGACGTTGATCGTGACGGGCGTGTCGAAGCCGGGCAGGCGCCGCTCGAGCTCGTCGATCAGATCCGCGGCCCGGGCCTTGGTCTCCACGATGGCGAGCTTGCAGAACTCGATGCCGGTGCACGCCATGGTGTTCCGGCGGAAGGCACTCGGCCGGGCGGGCAGCCCGGCCGCGTCGAGCTCGGCGACCAGGTCCTCGGTGCGCTCCGGCGGCACGTCAAGGATGACCATCTTCTGCTCGGTGGTGGTGCGCACCCGGCCGCTGCCGTACCTGGCGGCCAGCTCGGCGACGACGTCGAGCGCGTCGGCCGAGACGCGGCCCACCGTCGGCGCGAACCCCACGTAGCAGTTCCCGTCCCGCTGCTGGTGCACGCCTACGTGGTCGCGCACGCCGCCGCGGGGCGCTCCCGGCGGGGGGCCCTCCGGCAGCGCGTACCCGAGGTACTCCTTCTCCAGCACCTCACGGAACTTCTCCGGGCCCCAGTCCGCGACCAGGAACTTGATCCTGGCCCGGTGCCGCAGCCTGCGGTAGCCGTAGTCGCGGAACAGCCCGGCCACCCCGGCCCACACCTCGGGCACCTGGCCGGGCCGGACGAACGCGCCCAGGCGCCGCCCGATCATCGGGTTGGTGGACAGGCCGCCGCCGACCCACAGGTCATAGCCGGTCTCTCCGGCCTCGTTGACGACCCCGACGAACGCGATGTCGTTGATCTCGTGGATGGCGCACTGTGCCGTGCATCCGCTGATCGAGGACTTGAACTTGCGCGGCAGGTTAGAGAACGCGGCGTCGCCGATGTACGTCTCGGTGATCGCGGCGATCTCCGGCGTGGCGTCGATGACCTCCTCGGCGTCCAGGCCGGCCAGCGGGCAGCCGAGGATGACCCGCGGCGTGTCGCCGCACGCCTCGGTGGTGGACAGGCCAACGGCCTCCAGCGCGTCCCAGATATCGGGGACGTTCTCGATCTCGACCCAGTGCAGCTGGATGTTCTGCCGGTCGGTCACGTCCGCCGTGCCACGCGCGTACCGGCGCGAAATGTAGGCGATGACGCGGAGCTGGTCGTTAGTGAGCTGACCGCCGTCGATCCGGATGCGCAGCATGAAGTAGCGGTCGTCGAGTTCCTCGGGTTCCAGGACCGCGGTCTTGCCGCCGTCAATGCCCGGCCGGCGCTGGGTGTAGAGCCCATGCCAGCGGAACCGGCCGCGCAGGTCGGCAGGGTCGATGGAATCAAAGCCCTGCTTGGAATAGATGTCGAGGATCCGCTGCCGGACGTTGAGCCCGTCGTCGTTCTTCTTGCTTTCCTCGTTCTTGTTCAGCGGCTCGCGGTAGCCGAGGGCCCACTGGCCCTCGCCGCGCTTTCGTCGTGCCTTGGTCCCGGTCGTGGTGCCGACTGGCATCGGTGCGTTTCCTTCAGGTTCGGGGCGCGCCGCGAGAACCTGGTCCTGCCGGCCGCTGCCCGCCCGGCACGGCGGGCCGTGCCCGCCGGGCTTCGGCGTCAGCCTCAGCCCGAGGCGTTACAAGCGGGTGTAACAGCAGGAAGGCACCCGGCATCGCGCGCCTGGTCCGTTAAATGGCGGCGGCGATCATCGGGTGCCAAGACAGATGGCGCTGTGGACGCGCAGGAAGTCGACGTGCCGACGCACGACGAGCAGCGGGTCCGTAACACTCATTACAACAGGATCACATGTTACGGACTCGGCTGTCCAGGACAAGTCCGGCATGTGGACCGTCCTCGCGAGCACCATACGCGTGGTAACCGGGCCGCTGCGCGCGATATTCCCTGGGGCCGTGCCGGTCAGCCCTGGCGGATCCAGCTGAGCGGCGGCTCGGATTCCGATGCCGCCGACTGCGCCGACGGCTGGTGCTGGCAGTCGCACCACGTTCCGCCGGGGCAGTCCTCGTGATGCCGCTTCCGGCACGGCAGGCAGATCATGTCCCTATTGTGCGGTCCGGCCGGGACCGGTGTGGCTGCCTCGCGCCGGCGAGGGTACACCGGGAGGCATGACCTCCGAGTCCGGAAGCTACGTGCTCCCCTTCCCGGACCGGCGGAGCGCCGGCCGCCTGCTCGCGGAACGGCTGGCCGATGCCGTGGACCTGGATCGATGGGCCGAACGGACCGTGGTGCTCGCCCTGCCCAGAGGTGGCGTGGCCGTAGCGCGGGAAGTTGCTGAAGTCCTGGGCGTGCCGATGGACGTGATCGTGACGCGCAAGATCGGCTACCCGCCCCAGCCCGAGCTTGGCCTCGGCGCCATCGCCGAGGGCCTGCCGCAGCCCGTTTACGAGGCCACGCTGCTCGACCGGCTGGCGCTGGCGCCAGCCGACCTGTCCGAGGTGGTAGCGGCGGAGGAGGCCGAGCTGGAGCGGCGGGTGCGAATCTATCGGGACGGCAAGCCGCTGCCCCCGATAGCGGGCCGGTGCGTGATCGTGGTGGACGACGGCCTGGCCACCGGCGGTACCGCGCGCGCCGCCCTGCGCTCGCTGCGGGCCGCGCAGCCGGGGCACCTCGTCCTCGCGGTACCGGTCGCGCCACCGTCCGCGGCCGAATCCATGCGCGCGGAGGCTGACCAGGTAGTCATCCTGGCCGCGCCCAGCCGGTTCTCCTCCGTAGGGGAGTGGTACACGGCCTTCGGCCAGCTGACCGACGCGGACGTCATGGCGCTGCTGGGCTGACGAGCCCGGGATTTCAGGCGTTCCGGATGCTCTCGGCGACTTCCCGGCTGCGGGCGGCTCAGGCCGCGTTGGCCCGGCGCATGCGGCGGCGCCGCTCGGCGGCCCGCTCCTCCTCGTTGAGGCCGCCCCAGGTGCCGTACTTCTCCGGCCGCGACACCGCGTAGTTCAAACACTCAAGCCGTACGGGGCAGGCCATGCAGATCTCCTTGGCCTTGCGCTCCCTGATCTCCCGTTCCGGCTGGCGCTCGCCATCCGGGCCGAAAAAGAGCAAGAGATCCTCACCCCGGCACTCGGCGGCATCTTGCCAACCCCAGTTTGGGCGGGGGAGCACGGCCGACTGCCGACGTACCTGCGACATGGAACAATCACCTCAACCAAGATGCATCAAATCGTGAGTTACAGTGTCAATCATGCGTTCGGAGCGTCAGGCTCGTGGACACGCGCACGCGAGCCCGACCTGTCCGAGTACCTCCGTCGCAAGATAGAACGCGTCTTGGCGACGTGGTGTTCCCGTACGCAGGTCAGACGATCGCGTAAGCGAACGGTCACTTAACCGAACGGCTGACGCTTGCGCGGCGGTTCACCCGTCCTTGCTAAACAACCACGCGGGCCGCAGCATGCCCGCGGATAATGATGCCATCCTCTATGTCACCTTGCACGCAGGGTGGTGAAATTCACCCACGCGATTTCCGCTTTCTTTCCGGGGCGTCCCGCGGCGTGCGGCTAGCCTGCCTGGCAATGTTCGTGACGAACTGGACAAAGGGATGGGAGCACGCCACCATGAGCGGCATGTCAGCGTCGGACGCAGCGCCCCTACCCCGGCTCGGCGAGGTCTTCTTCGACGTGCGTGGCAGTTCCCGCAGCATGCGCCTGAGCTGGTATGCCGACACCGGGATCTCAGTATTCAGCATCTGGCAGGGCGGTACCTGCACCGGCACGTTCAGGCTGCCCCAAGAGGAGCTGGCCAGGCTGATGGACGCCCTGCAGCGCGGAATGTATCACGACCCGCGAGACCCCCGCGTCACCGGCGGTTTCGCGCGCCAGCTGTCCGGCGCCCCGACCGATCCGAGGCTCACCGCGCTGCCCGGTCACGCCGGCGTCCGGGATCTCGGCCGAGAGGCTGATTTCACCGGCCCCGTGACGGGTGATTTTCGCGCTCTGCGCCCCGACGAGCCGGTCGGCCCGATGGTGGTCGGCGGTGCTTCCCCCCGGGCGCTCCCGCCTGGCGGCGGCTACGGTGACCAGCCCCGCTACGACGAGCAGGGGCGGTATGCCGAGCCGGGCTATCGCGAGCCACCCCGCTACCCGGACCCCTCCCAGTACCGCGACCTCGGGTACGCCCAGCACGCCCGTTACCCCGAGCAGGCCCCGTACCCCGAGCAGGCCCCGTACCCCGAGCAGGCCCCGTACCCCGAGCAGGCCCCAGTACCGCGGACGCACGGCCCAGTACGCGGACCCGGCCCAGTACGCGGACCCGGCCCAGTACGCGGACCCGGCCCAGTACCGGGATCCGGCCCAGTATCCGAACGAGTATCCGGGCCAGGCCGCGTATCCCGCGCAGCCCCAGTACCCGGACGCTGCGTACTCCGGACAGGAGTACGCAGGCCAGGGCGACCGGGAGCAATTCGCAGCTCATGGAGCCTACGGGCCGCAGACGTCACCGGCAGGCCAGCGTTACGACGACGGCGGGTATCCGGGTTCGGCCGAGGGCTACCCGGGATACGGGTACGGCGAGCCGACGCCCCCGGGGCTCATCCCGCTGGGGAGCGGCGGCGGAGCTTATGCCGGTCAGGGTTTCGAGCCTCAGGGCTACCAGCAGGGATACCCGGGGCAGGCTTACCCAGACCAGGGATTCGCCGGCTACGAGTACAACGAACGCGGGAACCATGAGCAGCCCTTCGAGGTGCGCGGGAGCTACCCTGGCCAGCAAGGCCTCCCCGGCCCGGCAGATTCTGGCGGGTTTGCTCCCGCCGGGGAGCCAGGTGGTTCCGGGGGAAGCGGGGCCCACGCCGCGCAGGGGCACTATGAACGCGGGTACGGTCAGCAGCGCTACCAGCCGGACGCCACCCAATCCGCGCCCGACCAGGGCTATGGGTACGCGGAGCAGGGCTACCGGGACCGGCGCTACGCGGGCCCGGCCGAGGGCTACCCAGGAGGAATACCCCGTCGGCCAGCACGCCAGCCACCAAGCGGCCTATGAGCACTCCGGCTATGCCCCGCCCGGCTATGACCGGGCTGGCCCAGAGTCAGGCGGGAGCCGTCGCGATAGCCGCGCCGACAACGCCGGTTACAACGGTGCCGGTTACGACACCGCCGGTTACAACGGCGCCGGTTACGACAGCGCCGGTTACAACGGTGCCGGTTACGACACGGCCGGTTACAACGGCGCCGGTTACGACAGCGCCGGTTACAACGGTGCCGGTTACAACGGTGCCGGTTACGACACGGCCGGTTACAACGGCGCTGGTTACGACAGCGCCAGCAACAATGGCGGCGCCGGTTACGACAGCGCCGGTTACAACAGCGGCGCCGGTTACGACAGCGCCGGTTACGGCGGCGGGACCAGCTATGACGGTGCAGGCTATGGTGACGGCAGCCCAGGATACGCCGGGAATGGTTACGGTGACGGCGGTGCTGCCTACTCCGAAGCCGGTTACGGCGACGGTCCCGGCCAGCCGGGCGGATACCAGCCGGGGCATGCGGGAACCGGCTCGCAGGACCGCGCGCCATTCGAGGATACGGTCGTGAACCCGAGCCAGCCGATGTCGTCGTTTCCTTATGACGGCAGTCCGCCGCCGGAACGGGAACACAGACGCCGCCGGCGGCGTTAGACTCAAACAGCCGGTGCGGCTGTGTCCCCGGGCCGCACCTATTGCCTTCGCGGAATACCGTTCGGCTGGAGCCGCGTTGTGCCTTTCGCCGAGAGGCGACCTCCGCACCGGTGAGCGTGACAAAGGGCTGGCCGGGCTTATGCCCGGCCAGCCCTTTGCGGTGTTCAGGCCGACCCAGGCGGCGCTGGCTGCGTTCTCTCCGGCCCGCCCGGAGTGCCGGACTTGCCGTCTACGACGGCCGGGGCGGCGTCTTCCTCAGCCGGCGGTATGGGGCCGATCACCGCGTTCAGTACCTGCGAGTTCGGGATGGACACCACGCCGCCTGTGGTCTCCAGCCGGACATAGGTGATCCCGATCTCCACCACCGTCCCGTCCAGGGTGCCGCCCAGGGCCCCGGCCCGGAGCCGGATCGCGTCGCCCGCATGAAACGGGCGGGCGAACTGCAGCACGAGGCCGGCGAACACGTTGCCCAGCGCCTGCTGCGCCGCGATCCCGACGAAGACAGTGGTGAGCGCCCCGCCCACGACGAGCTGGGTGACCGGCACGCCGAACAGGTCAAGGGTGATCACCAAGGTGGTGAAGGCGCCGACGATCAGGACGGCATACCTGGCCACGGCCGCGTGCGCCGTGCCCAGCCGCGGCTCGAGCACGGCGCGCGCCTGCCCGGCCAGGCCGAAGGTGGCGACCGACCCGAATACGCCGAACGCCGCGGCGGTGCAGTACTGGATGATGTGGCTGGTCAGGTGGTTCGCCGAGAACGTGTGTGCCTCAGGGCGGGCCTGCCGGGAGATGATCGCGGCGGCGATCGCGAGCACCAGGGCGGCGATCGACCGCCACGGGCGGGCCTTGTGCCTGACGCGCGCCACCCGCGCCGACAGTTCGGTCTGCGGCTCCTGCACCCGCCGCTCCTCCTCCCGTGGATTCCCGCCTAACGCTATCGGCCAGGAGGGCGGTGCCGCGGGATGACCGGTGCAAGCGCTGATCACTGGATCGGCGGCGCTCGTAGTCCCGGCCGGCGGAACCTTCAGGGCCCCTAATCCCGGCGGCGGAACCTTAAGGGCCCGCAACGAGGCCAGGTAGGATCGGGGGAAAGCCTATAGATCGTGCTAGGGGTGTCCGCCGATGACCGACCGGCCGATCCGCGCGTCCGACCAGGAGCGGGAGAGCATCGTCGATGTCCTGCGCGATGCGTTCACCGAGGGACGGCTGACCGCCGATGAGCTTGAGGAACGGACGGCGGCCGCCTACGCCGCGAAGACCCGGGGCGAGCTGGGGGAGCTGACCATTGATCTCCCGGTTGAGCCGCCGCTCGGCACTGACCTGAGCCGCGGGCCACACGCGCGTCCGGTACCACCGGGGATGGCCGCGGCCCGGGCGCAACGGTCCAGGCGCCGCCGTCCGTACGACCGGCTGCTGCCGGTCCTGGTCATCTGGATCCTGATCGCGGCCGCGGCCGGGGCGCCAAGTCTGGCCGCCGCGCTGTCCTTCGTATTCATCTGCCTGCTGGCGTGCCGGATCGGCTACGGGGGCCGCTGGTAACCGTGAGTGACCGCTGACACGCTGACGGGACCGTTCAGCGTTTACCGGCATTTGGGTGCGAGGTGACGGCTACTATGGGTCAGCCGACGCGAAGGCAGACGCGCGGACGTGCTAGATCACCGGGGCCTGCGGGATCAGCGAACAGGCCGGGAATACGCCCGGCAGGCTCAAGGAGTCGGGAGGCGGTCGTTGACGAACGCGACCACCGGTAGCGAGCGGATCGATCCCGGTCAGGAGCCGCCTGACCCACGCAGCCCGCAGCTGGCCCGCCTCGTCCGCCCGGTCGTGACCCACTGGCAGTTTGCCCTGGTCGTTCTCGCCGCCATCGTGATGCGCATCGTGGTGGTCCTCGGCTATCCGCCGATCTTCTGGTTCAGCGACTCCTACAACTACATTTTCGACGCGATAACCCACATCCCGGATCAGGTCCGGCCGAACGGATACCCGTTCTTCCTCGATCTCCTGCTCCCGCTGCACAGCGACTACGCGATCGGGCTGCTCCAGGCGGCCATGGGCGTCATCGTCGGCGTGGCCATCTATGCCCTGCTGCGCCACCGCGGCCTGCCCTGGTGGGGGGCGACGCTGGCCGCCCTGCCCGTGCTGTTCGACGCCTACGAGCTGCACCTCGAGCACACCATCACGGCCGACCCGCTGTTCATCTTCCTGGCCACCCTCGCCGTGGTCATCCTGTGCTGGAGCGACCGGCCCTCGCTACTGACCATGGCGGTCGCCGGGCTGCTCATCGGGTACGCGACGCTGGTGCGGTCGGTCGGGGAGCCGCTGCTCGTCGTGGTCATCGTCGGCATGCTCGCCCGGCGGGTCGGCTGGCGCCGGCTCTTGGCCCTCGCGGTGGCGGGCATCGTGCCGATCGGCTTGTACATGGTCTGGTTTCACCAGGGCACCGGCAAGTACGCGCTGAGCGAGTCGCAGGGCAGCTTCCTGTACAGCCGGGTCAGCACGTTCGCCGAGTGCTCGAAGATGAACGTGCCCGCTCTCCTGGCCTACCTCTGCGACCCGACCAAGCTGCAATACCGCCCGGTGGCGGGGGAGTACATCTGGGCGGACAACGAGCTGAAGCCCTATCAGAAGGTCAACACGCCGCTGTACCTGGCTTTCGGCAGCGATACCTCGCAGCGGTTCGGCCCGGAGATCAGCGCCCAGACTCAGCAGTTCGCTGAGCGTGCCATCGAGGCCCAGCCGGTGGCTTACGCGCGGGCGGTGATCGACGACGTGCTGCACACCTTCGGCTGGAACCGGCAGCCTGACCCGCAGGACTACGCCGGGAACGGCCCGAACTTCCGGTTCGTCAGCGCCCAGGAGATGAACCTGCAGATCCCCTGGTATGCCACCCCCGATCACATCCCGGGCACGCCCCTGACCCAGCCGGACAGTTCGAGCCTCACCTGGTGTAATGCGAACTGCCAGCTGAACGACAATCAGGCGAGCGTGATCATGACGGCGGAGCGGGACTTCGCCGGCCAGGGTCAGGGCCTCGGCTTGACCACGGCAGTGGGGCCGTGGGAACACATACTCGAGGTCTACCAGCGGTACATCTTCCTGCGCGGGACCCTGCTCGGCCTTATCGTGCTCGTCGGCGCGGCCGGGGTGCTGGCCCGCTGGCGCCGCTGGGGCGGCGTCGGCTTGCTGCCCTGGCTGGTCGGGATGCTGCTGATCGTGCTCCCGCCGATGACCGCCGGCTTCAGCTACCGGTACGTGCTGGCGGCCGCTCCGGTGGCCTGCCTGGCCGCCGGGCTGGCCTTCACCCGGGCGCCCGGCGGCAGGTCAGTGCGCGCCCTGGCGGCCGATCTGCGGCGGAACCTTGGCCGCGGCGGCGCTGTCGATCAGGAATAGCGTCCGCTGCCTGCCGCGGGCGCCCGCGGCGGGAACCTGGACCGGGCCGGCGTCGGACAGGGCCAGCGCGATCGCGTCGGCTTTCTCCGCACCCGAAGCCAGGATCCAGACCTCCCGCGCCGCCTGGATCGACGGCAGCGTGAGGGACAGCCGGGTCGGCGGCGGCTTCGGCGATCCCCGGACCGCCACCACCGGCCGCACATCATAGAGCGCGGGCATACCAGGGAACAACGACGCGACATGGCCCTCGGGGCCGATGCCCAGCATCAGCACGTCGAACTCCGGGACCGGGCCGTGGTCCTCGGGACTCGTCGCGGCCTCCAGCCACGACGCGTACCGGGCCGCCGACGCCTCCGGATCGTCGCCGTCCGGCCCGTCCGGTCCCGGCATCGGGTGCACCCGGGCCGGATCGGCGTCCACGTGATCGAGCAGGGCGCCGCGTGCTCCGGTCTCGTTCCGCTCCGGGTCGCCGGCGGCCACGAACCGCTCGTCGCCCCACCAGATGTCCAGGTGCGGCCAGTCGATGGCATCGCGAGCCGGGGCGGCCGCCAGCTCGGCCAGCACCGCGGTCCCGATGCCGCCGCCGGTCAGCACCACCGAGGCCGTGCCCCGCGCCGCCATGGAATCGACCAGCCTGGTGACCAGGCGCGCCGCGACCGCCTTGGCCAGCAGCGGTGCGTCCCGGTGCACGATCACCTCGGGTGTGGTCACGACGTCCCCCGCTCAGCGGGCCGGGCCCGCGGCCAGGGCCCGCAGTGTCTCCGCGTACACCTCGTCCGGCTCGAGCCTGCGCAGTTCCTCGGCGATCAGGTCGTCGGTATCGCGGCGGTGCAGCGCCACCCGGCGTTCGGGCCGGCCGGGCCAGGCCAAGGTGGCGTTCCGGCCATCCGGCCGCGAGATCGCCAGCTTCCCGTCCGGGGTGTTGAAGCTGACCTCGGTGATCCCGGGACCGTTGGACTCGCCGCGCCGCATCTCGATGTCCAGCCGCAGGCCGAGCCAGGCGGCGATCAGGTCCGCGGTCGGGTTGGCTGGCTCAGCCAGGACTTCGCCGCTGAGCATCTCGGGGCCCTGGTCCATGATGGCGGCGAGCAAGGTGCGCCACCCGGTGGACCGGGTCCAGCTCAGGTCGGTGTCGCCCGGCTTGTAGGCCTTGGCCAGGGTCAGCAGCATCTCCCGGGGCTCGTCGCTCGCCGCCGCGTCGGTCACCCGGCGCTGGGCCACGCAGCCGAGCGGATCAGCCGCTGGCGCGGGCGGCGCGTCGTCTGGCCACCAGGTGACGACGGGGACGTCCGGCGCGAGCAGCGGTGCCACCACGGAGTCGGCGTGCTGCCCGAGCAGGCCGTACATGCGGAGCAGGATCGTCTCGCCCGGCCCGGTCTCGCCCACCCGGATCTCGGCGTCCAGCCGGGATTCGGACTTGGGCCTGCGCGTGATGACCGCGAGGATGCGGCTGGGGTGCTCCCGGCCCGCGTGGCTGGCCGCGCGGACGGCGTCGTACTGCTCGGCCTCGCCGGTGACGACGATCAGCGTCAGCACCATCCCCGAGGCCGGGCCGCCCATCGCGCGGCGCGCCTGAGTGAGCGCGTCGTGGATCGCGCTGGTGGTGGTGTCGGTCAGGTCGATGGTCATCGCGGCCTCCTCCTACAGCATCCACCCTGGACCACGCGTGCGCTCACAGGCGCCGCCAGGCGCGGCCGTCCCTGGCCATCAGCGCCTCGGCGCTCGGCGGGCCCGCCGAGCCCGCCACATACTGCTCCGGCTTGGTGAAGGAGGCCCAGAAATCCTCCACCGGGTCGAGGATCCGCCAGCCGAGCTCCACTTCGGCCTGCCGGGGGAACAGCGGCGGGTCGCCGACCAGGACGTCGAGCAGCAGCCGCTCGTAGGCCTCGGGGCTGGATTCGGTGAAGGACTCGCCGTAGGCGAAGTCCATGTTCACGTCCCGGACCTCCATGGCCGTCCCCGGCACCTTGGAACCGAACCGCACGGTGATGCCCTCGTCCGGCTGGATCCTGATCACCAGCGCGTTCTGGCCGAGCTCCTCGGTATCGGTGGCGGAGAACGGCAGGTGCGGCGCGCGCTGGAAGATCAGCGCGACCTCCGTCATCCGGCGCGGCAGCCGTTTTCCCGCCCGCAGGTAGAACGGCACTCCGGCCCACCGCCTGGTATCGACGCCGAGCCGCAGCGCGGCGTACGTCTCCGTGCGGGAGTCCGGCGGGATGCCGTCCTCCTCCAGGAAGCCGATCACCTGCAGCCCGCCCTGCCAGCCTGCGGCGTACTGCCCGCGCGCGGTGCCGATGGCGAGGTCGGCGGGCAGCCGGACCGCGGACAGCACCTTTTCCTTCTCCATCCGCAGCGATTGCGCGTCGAACGCCACCGGCTCCTCCATCGCGGTCAGCGCCAGGAGCTGCAGCAGGTGGTTCTGGATCACGTCGCGCGCGGCGCCGATGCCGTCGTAGTAGCCGGCCCGGCCGCCGATCCCGATGTCCTCGGCCATGGTGATCTGCACGTGATCGACATACCCGCGGTTCCAGATGGGCTCGTACATCTCGTTGGCGAACCGCAGCGCGAGAATGTTCTGTACGGTCTCTTTGCCCAGGTAGTGGTCGATACGGAACACCGCGTCCGGCGGGAACACCGACTCCAGGATGGCGTTCAGCTCCCGCGCGCTGGCCAGGTCGTGGCCGAACGGCTTCTCGATCACCACCCGCCGCCAGCCGCGGCCGTGGGAGTCGGACAGGCCGCTGCGCTTGAGCTGCTCGACCACGGTGGGGAACTGGCCCGGCGGGATCGAGAGGTAGAACGCGTAGTTCCCCCCGGTGGTGCGTTCGACGTCCAGCGCCTGCACCGTCTCGGCCAGCTCGTCGAAGGCCGCGTCGTCGTCGAACGAGCCGGACACGAACCGCACGCCCTCGCTGAGCTGCTCCCACACCGCGTCACGGAACGGAGTGCGAGCGTATTCCTTCACGGCCTGGTAGGTGACCTGGGCGAAATCCTCGTCCTCCCAGTCCCGGCGGGCGAAGCCGACAAACGAGAAGCCCGGCGGCAGCAGGCCCCGGTTGGCCAGGTCGTAAATGGCCGGCATCAGCTTCTTGCGAGCCAGGTCGCCGGTGACGCCGAACATCACCAGGACGCACGGCTCGGCGACCCGCGGGATACGCCGGTCCCGCGGATCGCGCAGCGGATTGACCGGCCCGCAGACCTCCTTGAGTCCTGCGATGACGGCGGGGTTGCCCGGGGCCAGGCCCTCGGGGATTCCCGGTTCGGCGGTCATGCCCAACCTCCGGTCATGCTCCAACCACGGCCAGCCCCTGTGATCATCCCTGGCTCAGCGCCCCAAGTTCTTCTTGATCGACTCAAGCAGCTCAGTCCACGACGCCGCGAACTTCGCGACGCCCTCGTCCTCCAGGACCTGCACCACATCGTCGTAGCTGATGCCGAGCTTCTCCAGGTCGGCCAGCACCTGACGGGACGCGTCGTAGGTACCGTGCACCGTGTCGCCGTGCAGCTCGCCGTGATCGGCCATGGCCTTGATGGTGCCCTCGGGCATCGTGTTCACCGTGTCGGCCACCACGAGGTCGACCACGTACATGGTGTCGGGGAAGGCGGGGTCCTTGGTGGAGGTCGAAGCCCACAGCGGCCGCTGGACCTGCGCCCCCTTGTCCTTCAGGGCCTGCCAGCGCGCCGTGCCGATCCGCTGCTCGAACAGCTCGTACGCCAGCCGGGCGTTCGCGACAGCGGCCTTGCCGCGCAGCGCCTCCGCCTCCGGGGTGCCGAGCTTGTCGAGCCGGGAGTCGACCTCGGTGTCCATCCGGCTGACGAAGAAGGACGCCACCGAGCGGATCTGGGACAGGTCATGCCCGGCCGCGGCAGCCTGCTCCAGGCCCGCCATGTAGGCGTCGATCACCTCGCTGTGGCGCTGCAGCGAGAAGATCAGCGTGACGTTGACGCTGATCCCCTCAGCGGTGGCCGCCGTGATCGCGGGCAGCCCCTCCGGGGTGGCGGGGATCTTGATGAGCGCGTTGGGGCGGTCCACCATCCACCACAGCGAGCGCGCCTCGGCGATGGTCGCGGCCGTGTTACGGGCCAGCCGGGGGTCGACCTCGAGGGACACCCGGCCGTCCTGGCCGCCCGTCGCGTCGTACACCGGGCGCAGCACGTCGCAGGCCCACCGGATGTCGTAGGTGGTGATCAGCCGGGACGCCTCTTCCACCGACACGCCGCGGGTCTTCAGGTCCTCGAGCTGCCCGTCGTAGGCGTTCCCGTGGTCCAGCGCGTGCGCGAAGATCGTCGGGTTGGAGGTCACGCCGACCACGTGCTGGCCGTCGATCAGCTCCTTCAGGTTGCCGGTGCGCAGCCGGTCGCGGCTGATGTCATCCAGCCATACCGACACTCCGGCTGCCGATAGTTGTCCGAGAGTGTCTGCTGACACGGTCGCTTCCCTTCCCTGTGGGCCGAGGGCCGGGCGTTCAGGCCGTGGCCCGGGCCAGACTGTCACGTGCGGCAGCGGCTACCCGCTCCGCGGTGATGCCAAACTCTTCGTAGAGCTTCTGATATGCGGCCGAGGCGCCAAAGTGGTCTACTCCAATTGAAGCGCCCGCGTCTCCGACAAACAACTTCCAGGGTGCGGTAATGCCCGCTTCCACCGATACCCGCGCGCGGATGGTCGGCGGCAGCACCTCGCGCCGGTAGGACTCGTCCTGATCGTTGAACCATTCCACGCACGGCATGGACACCACCCGGGCCGAGATGCCGCCCGCGGCCAGCTGCTCGCGGGCCTGCAGCGCGATGGGCACCTCGCTGCCGGTGCCGATCAGGATGACGTCGCTGCCGCCCGCCAGCACGTAGCCGCCGCGGGTGACCTTCTCCGCGCTCTCCAGCTCTCCCGAGCGGTCGAGCACCGGAAGGTTCTGCCTGGTCAGGCACAGCGCCGCGGGCCGGGCCCGCTCCAGGACGGTCCGCCAGGCCACCACGGTCTCGTTGGCGTCCGCGGGCCGGATCACCTCCAGGTGCGGGATGGCCCGCAGCGCCCACAGATGCTCGATCGGCTGGTGGGTGGGGCCGTCTTCGCCGAGGCCGATCGAGTCGTGCGTCCACACGTAGGTGACCGGCACCTCCATCAGGGCCGACAGCCGCACCGACCCCCGCATGTAGTCGCTGAAGACCAGGAACGTGCCGCCGTAGGGGCGGGTGCCGCCGCTCAGCGCGATCCCGTTCAGGATGGCCCCCATGCCGTGCTCCCGGATGCCGAAGTGCAGCACCCGCCCGTACGGGTTGCCGGGGAACAGGCGGGTCTGGTGCTCGGCGGGAATGAACGAAGGCTCCCCCTCCATGGTGGTGAGGTTGCTCTCGGCCAGGTCGGCCGAGCCGCCCCACAGCTCAGGCAGCACCGGGGCCAGCGCGTTGAGGACCTCGCCGGAAGCTTTCCGGGTGGCGATGCCCTTGGCGTCGGGCGGGAAGGTGGGCAGCGCCGCGGCCCACCCGTCGGGCAGCCGGCGGGCGGCCAGGCGGCCGAACAGCTCCTTGCGCTCAGGGTTGGCGGCGGCCCACTGGGCGAAGTCTCCGTCCCACTCCGCGTGCGCGCTCTTGGCGCGCTCGGCGACCTGGCGCGCGCGGGCCAGCGCCTCGTCCTCGACCGGGAAGTCGACGTCCGGGTCGAAGTGCAGGACCTGCTTGGTCGCCCGCACCTCATCGACGCCCAGCGCGGAGCCGTGCGCCGCGCCGGTGTTCTGCTTGTGCGGGGCCGGCCAGCCGATGATCGTCCGCAGCGCGATGAGGGACGGCGCCTCGGTGTGTTCCCTGGCGGCCAGGAAGGCCTGGTAGAGCGCTTCGACGTCCTCGTGGTACCCGCCCTCGGGCGTGCGCCAGGTCAGCCGCTGCACGTGCCAGCCGTAGGCCTCGTACCGCGCGCAGACGTCCTCGGACTTGGCGATGTTCGTGTCATCCTCGATCGAGATCGTGTTGTCGTCGTACAACACGATGAGGTTCCCGAGCTTCTGATGACCCGCGAGCGAGGACGCCTCGTGGCTGATGCCCTCCTCGATATCCCCGTCGGAGACGAAGCAGTAGACGTAGTGGTCGAACAGGCTGGCACCCGGCTCGGCGTCCGGGTCGAGCAGGCCGTGCTCGCGGCGCGCCCCCATGGCCATGCCGACGGCGTTGCCGAGGCCCTGGCCGAGCGGGCCGGTGGTGGTCTCCACGCCGGGCGTGAGCCGGTGCTCGGGATGCCCGGGCGTGATGCTGCCCCAGGTCCGGTAGCCCTTCAGGTCATCGAGCGTCAGCCCGTACCCGGACAGGTAGAGCTGGATGTACAAGGTGAGGCTGGAATGCCCGCAGGACAGGACGAAACGGTCGCGGCCCGGCCAGTTCGGATCGGCCGGGTCGTGCCTGAGCAGGCGCTGGTAGAGCAGGTAGGCCGCCGGGGCCAGGCTCATCGCCGTGCCCGGGTGCCCTGAGCCCGCCTTCTGGACCGAGTCCATGGCCAGCACCCGGATCAGATCAACGGCGCGCTCGTCGGTCGCCGTCCAGTCGAGCTCGGACTGATTGCTCACGCCCACGAGCCTATCGGTCCAGCGGCTCCGGCTGCCGGTAGGGGGCGGTCTGCGCCGGCTCAGGTGACGGCCTGGTCAGCGGGCCGCGGTCGCGCATGAACAGGAACAGCCGCAGCACGGCGATCCACACTAGTACCGACCCGGTCACGTGGACCCAGACCAGCCCGGCCGGCAGGTGGGTGAAGTACTGGATATAGCCGATCACGCCCTGCGTGCCCAGCGCCGCGAGCATGACCCAGCCGGCCCGCCTCGTCCGCGACGGGGCGCCGGACATCCGCAGCCCCAGCACGATCGCGACGGCGAGGCCGGCCAGCAGCCACCCGATGTCGGCGTGCAGTTGCGTGACGCCTTCCAGCGGCAGCTTGTACCGTGGCGTGTCCGCGTGGCCGGCCAGCGGGCCCGTCCCTGTCACCACTGTGCCTGCCGCGAGCATCACGGCGGTCACGGCGACCAGGATCCCGGACAGCACGTACAGATCCTTCCGGACCACCGTGACCGGCGGGTCGCTGCCCTCGGTGCACCTGACCTGCAGGACGACGGCCGCGGCCACGATCGACGCGGACACCAGGAAATGCACGGAGACCGCGGCCGGGCTGAGCTTGGTCAGCACGACGATCCCGCCGATCACCGCCTGCGCGAACACCCCGGCCGGCTGGATCGCCGCCAGCCAGACCAGGTCCCGCCGCCTGGTTCCCTGCGGCCGGAACCGCCAGGCCGCGATGAAGACGAGGACGGTGATGATGACCAGCGGGAAATTGAGCAGCCGGTTAGCGAACTCGATCCAGGTGTTGAGCAGCGTCTGCCCGGCGTTCTTGCTGGCCACGACGTCTGCCGCGCTGCACTGGGGCCAGTCGGGGCAGCCCAGGCCGGACGAGCTGAGCCGGACCGCCGCGCCGGTGGACATGATCGCGGCGTCGGCGATGACCCCGGCCAGCGCGATCCGCCGCATCGACCGGGCCGTCGGCGACAGCACCGGCCGGGCGAACCTCGAGGCCTCCAGGCGTGAGATCCAGGTGCGGAGAAGGTCGGCAGGCACGCCCTTATGGTAAAGCGCGGCCCGCCGCGCCGGCGCACGCGACCATCACGCAGCCGATCGCCAGCCATTCCACCGCGCTGAGCTGCTGGCCCAGCAGGACCAGCCCGACCAGCGCGGCCACCGCGGGCTCCAGGCTCATCCACACGCCGAACAGCCGCATGGGCATCCGCCGCAGGGCCTCCAGTTCCAGCCCGTAGGGGATGACCGACGAGAGGATGCCGATGACCACCCCGGTGGCCAGCACGGCCGGCCGGAACATCGCGGTGCCGCCGGCCACGACCGCGGGCGGCGTGATCAGGATCCCCGCGACTATCATCGCGATGGCCAGGCCCGCTGAGCCGGGGAAGCGCCGCCCGGTCGCCGAGCTGAGCACGATGTAGGCGGCCCAGCTGGCCCCGGCCACCACGGCGAACACCACCCCGGTCAGATCCAGGTGCCCGTGCCCGCCCCGGGTCAGCAGGACGACGCCGGCCGCCGCCAGCACCACCCAGCCCACGTCGCGCAGGTGCCGCGACCCGGCGACCGCCACGGCCAGCGGCCCGAGGAACTCGATGGTGACCGCGACACCCAGGGGAATCCTCGAAAACGCCTGGTAAATCGAGAAGTTCATGATCAAGAGCGAGATACCGAACGACACCGCGATCCACCCGCCGCGCAATGCTTTGCGCTGCCGCAGCTCACCGAGCGCCCGGGCCAGCCCGCGCCAGGAAATGACGGCCATCGCCACCGCGGATGACCACAGCCGCAGCCCGGTGACCGCGGTCGGCGCAATTTCGTGGAACAGCTTGTCCGCGATGCCCGCCCCGGCCTGCACCGAGATGATCCCGAACAGCACCATCGCGGCCGGCAGCGCCAGCTGCCCCCGGCCCCCGGTGGAACCTGGGCCGCGCCTCGCTCGGGCGTCCGGCAGCCGGGCGTCGGGCCTTGCGTCGTGGCGCCGGCGAGTCTGGCGCCGGTCGGCTCGGCGGGGACGTCATTCCCAGCGGAAGGTCCGCGCCGCCGCCGCGATCGTGACCGCGGCCCAGACCGCTAGCGTGATCGTGTTGCCGACCGGGAACGCCACGCCGTACTGCAGGACGCTGCGCAGGCCGGTAGACAGCGCGCCGGTGGGCAGCAGTTCGAGCACCGGGCGCGCCCCCGCGGGGAACCTGGTCAGCGGGAACACCACGCCGCCCAGACCGAGCATCAGGATGTAGACCAGGTTGGCCGCGGCCAGGGTGGCCTCGGCCCGCAGCGTGCCCGCCATCAGCAGGGCGAGCCCGCTGAAGGCCGCCGTGCCGAGCAGGATCAGCAGCGGGGCCGTGACCACCGCGGCCGGGCTGGCGTCCGGCCGCCAGCCGATGGCCGAGGCGATGGCCAGGATGAGCACGGCCTGCAGCAGCTCCACCCCGATCACCGTCACGGTCTTGGCCGCGATCAGGCCGCCGCGCGACAGCGGCGTGGCTCCCAGCCGCTTCAGCACGCCGTAGCGGCGCTCGAACCCGGTGGCGATCGCCTGGCTGGTGAAGGCGGTCGACATCACGGCCAGCGCGATGATCCCGGGCGTCAGGAAGTCGATCCGGCTCAGCCCGGCCCCGAAGTTGATCAGCGGCTCCAGGCTGAACGCGGTGAGCAGGAGCAGCGGGATAATGAGCGTGAGCAGCAGCTGTTCGCCGTTACGCAGCAGGGTCCGGGTCTCCAGCGCGGCCTGCGCGGCGATCATCCGGCCCGCGGGCGCCGCTCCGGGCGCGGGCGTGAACAGCTCGGCCGCCTCACCCGAGGCCATCTTGCTCAGGGCCGTCCCGCCCAGGGCCGCCTCGCTCATCAGCGCAGTTCCTTCCCGGTGAGCTCGAGGAACACGTCCTCCAGCGTGCGGCTCTCGATGCGCAGGCTGTTGGCCAGCACACCCCGCTCCGCGCACCAGGCGGTCACCGCGGCGAGCAGCAGCGGGTCCACCGCCCCGTGCACCTCGATCACGTAGTGGCCGGCCGGGGATTCCTTCACCGCGCTGGCCGCCGGCAGCACGGTCAGCAGGCTGTCGATGTCCAGCCCCGGCTCCGCGCGGAACCTGAGCTGGCCGACGGTGCCGGTCAGCTGCCCGGGCGTGTCCGCGGCCACCAGCTGGCCGTGATCGATGATGGCCACGTAGTCGCAGAGACGTTCGGCCTCTTCCATGAAGTGCGTGGTCAGGATGACGCTTACGCCCGCCTGGCGCAGCCGCCCGATCAGGTCCCAGGTGGCGTGCCGGGCCTGCGGGTCCAGGCCGGCCGTGGGCTCGTCGAGGAAGACCAGCTCCGGGCGGCCGATGATGGCCGCGGCCAGGGACAGCCGCTGCTGCTGGCCGCCGGACAGGCGCTTGTAGGGGGTGCGCGCCACCGTGGTGAGCCCCATCAGGTCCAGCAGCTGCGCCGGCGGGATGGGGCTGGCGTGGAAGCGGCTCAGCAGGTTCAGGTAGTCGGCCGCGGGTACCGCCGGGGGAATGCCGCCGGACTGGAGCATCACGCCTACCCGCGGCCGGAGCGCGCGTGTATCCCGTACCGGGTCCAGCCCGAGCACCCGCACCGTGCCCTGGTCGGGGCGCCGGTAGCCTTCGCAGATCTCGATCGTGGTGGTCTTGCCCGCGCCGTTGGGGCCGAGGATGCCGGTCACCGCACCGCGCGCCGCGGTCAGCGAGAGCCTGTCCACGGCCGTGATCTGGCCGTAGCGCTTGACCAGCCCGAGAAGCTCAACGGCAGGCGCCGCCGGATCGCCAGGGCCGCTGCCGGTGCTCACGCAGGCGAGTCTACGGCGGCGTCTTCGCCGGTTGCGCGGGGACGCCGCGGCCGATACCCCTGCTGGGTACCATGCCGGCATGAGCCTGCTCCACGCCGTCCTGCACGCCCTGGCCATCACGGGATCGATGACGTGGGCGATCACCTGGGCGCTCATCCTGGGGTTCGGGCTCTCGGCGATGGTCCAGGCGCTGGTCAGGAAGTCCACCATCGTCCGGCTCCTGGGCGATGACCGCCCGCGCACGCTCGCGCTGGCGACCGGCCTGGGGGCGGCGTCATCGTCGTGCTCGTACGCCGCGGTCGCGCTGGCGCGGTCGCTGTTCCGCAAGGGCGCCAGCTTTACCGCGGCGATGGCGTTCGAGATCGCCTCGACCAACCTGGTGATCGAGCTCGGCGTGATCCTGGCCCTGCTCATGGGCTGGCAGTTCACCCTGGCCGAGTTCACCGGCGGCCCGGTCATGATCGTGACGATCGCCGTGGCGTTCCGGCTGCTGCTGAGGGAACGGCTGCTGAGCCAGGCCCGGGCCCAGGCCGAGCGCGGCATCGCCGGCTCCATGGAAGGCCACGCCGCGATGGACATGGCCGTGCAGCGCCCCGGCTCCTTCACCAGCCGGCTGTTCTCCCGTGACGGCTACACCGCGGTCGCGCACGTATTCGTGATGGAATGGGCGGCGATCATCAGGGACCTGATCATCGGCCTGCTCGCCGCCGGCGCGATCGCGGCGTGGGTGCCCGACAGCTTCTGGCAGGCGTTCTTCATCAGCGGCCACCCGCTCGCGGCGAAGATCTGGGGGCCGCTCATCGGGCCTGTGGTGGCCATCGTCTCGTTCGTCTGCTCGATCGGGAACGTCCCGCTGGCCGTGGTGCTGTGGAAGGGCGGGATCAGCTTCGGCGGCGTGGTCGCCTTCATCTTCGCCGACCTCATCATCGCGCCGATCCTTAACATCTACCGGAAGTACTACGGCGCCCGGATGGCCCTGTTCCTGCTCGGCACGTTCTACGCGACGATGGTGGCGGCCGGGTACGTGGTGGAGCTGGTCTTCGGCGCCCTGGGCCTGGTCCCGGACCGGTCTGAGGCCAAGATCCCCGACCAGGGCGTGTCCTGGAACTACACCACCTGGCTGAACATCGTCTTCCTCATCCTCGCCGCCGCGCTGATCATCAGGTTCGCCCGCACCGGCGGGGTCGCTATGCTGCGGATGATGGGCGGGTCACCTGACGGCCACGACCACCACGGGCACGACCACGACGGGGACCACGGGAACGACCACGGGCATGCGCACGCATCCCAACCGCCCGCACCCCACACGGACTAGGAGGACGGCCGGATGGACCAGGACCGGGCCCGGAGCCTGCTCACCGCCGAGCGCGACGATGTGCTCAGGCTGCTTCACAAGACGGAGGCCGACGGCCAGGGCGACCGCGAGGCGGAAGTGGAGACCGAGGCGGAAGACGAAGGCGATGCCGCGCTGGCCCTGACCGAGGAAGGCGAGGACGACGCCATCGCCGAGAGCCTGCGCGACCGGCTGGACGTCATCGAGCGGGCGCTGCACCGGCTCGACGACGGCACGTACGGGCGTTCGGTCCGCAGTGGCGTGCCGATCCCGGACGAGCGCCTGGAAGCTGACCCCGCCGCCGAGCTCACCGTCGACGAAGCCCGCGCCGCCGAGCGCGCCTGACCGCTATCGCGCGGTCGGCGGCTGCGGAGCACCCGCCGCGGCCTTCTTGTCTGCGGCCTTCTTATCCTCCGCCTTCATGTCCGCGGCCTTCATGTCCGCGGCCTTCTTGCTCGGCCCTCTTGTCCGCGGCCCTTTTGTCCGCGGGCGGCCAGTCCGGCCCGGCGGGCCAGCAGGCCACCCGCGCCGGGGTGTCGGAGTGCGGGTTGCGGCCGTGCGCGACGAACCGCTCCATCTTGGTCGCGCCGGGCAGCTCGACCCGGGCCGACATCAGCTCCGCCCCGCCTCCGTTGATTTCCAGCCAGCAGATCTGCTGGTAACGCACGTAGGCCGGGGGCAGGCCGAACCTCCCGCCGATCGCCTCCACCACCGAGGTGCATGACCCGGAGTTGGCGTAGAAGCCCGTCCCGGCGGCGGCCAGCTCCGGATGATGAGTATGCGCCGAGATGAGCCCGTGGTAGCCGTCGGCCACCAGGTCGGCGGCGCGCTGGCGGGCGGCCTGATTCTGCTGGTAGCCCCGGTTGTCCAGGGCCAGCGCGCTGATCGAGACCCAGGTGCGGCGCGCTATGAAGGCGACCACCGCCCCGATCACGACCAGGTCCGCGACCGCGCCGTAGCCGAGGATCGCGCCCCGGTGCACCCAGGCGTCCGTGTCCGGGTACCGGGACATGAAGGCGGCGAGCACCCCGACCCGGACCGCGATCAGGATCACCAGCGGGATGGCGATGAGCCACCACAGGTGGCGGCCCAGCTTGCGGTAGACCAGGCGGGAGCCGATGAACGACGGGAAATCGGCCGGGTCCGCCATCTCGTGCGCCCCGTCGACCCAGCCCCGGCCGAGCCACTCGATCCGCGGCAGGACCTGCCGCACGATGTGGTGGCCCAGCGGGGTGTCCAGCGGGTTGCGCGCGTCGCAGAAGCAGTTGTACTGGTCGAGCTGGTGGCCGTGCTCCACCCGGATTTTCCGGCCGTCGGCCAGGATCAGGTCGGCAGCCAGGCACAGCCGGGCGCCGGTCATCTCCCGCACCGCGTCCGCGGCCTTGACGTCCCAGGCCAGGTCGCCGTCGTGGTTGCCGATGGCGTAGATGACCTGCCCGCCCCGCGCGGTCACTTCCAGCAGCGCCGCGCACAGGTCCTCGTGGGGGCGCAGGATGTCGGTGACCGTCGACCCGGGAAAGCCGAGCAGCTCGATCAGGTCCCCGGCCAGCACGACGGTGAGCGCGGTCTGCTCCGCCGCCAGGTGCCGCACCAGCGTCTCGCAGGACCGGCCGGAGACGTCCGTCCGGGCCGGAGGCAGGTGCAGGTCACTTACCGTGATCACCTTCCCGCCGGCCGGGACGTCGACCTCGAGCAGGTCAGCGACGTCAGGTCGCGGAGCGGGCATCAATGCGCATGTCTTCCCGGGCTTTCCTGGTCGTGGCGGGTCTCGTTCGTTCGTACCACGTTCTCTCCCCGGCACCTAGCCGCGGCATGCGATGAGGCGGAGAATTCACGGCACCGTCTGCCTACTTGGACGCGGCGGGCCGCACCGCGGTTTCGGCGGATGGGTCACGGGGGCGTGCAGCACGGGTCGTTCGGCCTAAAAAGAATTTCCACGGTGGGGCGCGGCAGATACCTTCCCTAACTATGGAACCCGGTGAGTACGACCACCAGGCGATCGAGGCGGCCAGCCGTGCGCTGTGGGAGGCGCACGATGTCTACCGCTATGACCGTGACGGGCACGGGCCGGTATTCAGCGTCGACACCCCGCCGCCGTACGTGTCGGCGGCGCACCTGCATGTGGGCCACGCGATGAGCTACTCGCAGCCGGACTTCATCGTCCGCTACCGGCGGATGCGGGGCGAGCGGGTGTTCTACCCGATCGGGTTCGACGACAACGGGCTGCCCACCGAACGGTACGTGGAGCAAGCCTACGGGGTCCGGGCGGCCGACATGCCGCGCGCCGAGTTCGTCGCGCTGTGCCTGGCCGAGACCCAGCGCACGGCGGGGCGGTATGAAGACCTGTGGCGGCGGCTGGGCCTGTCGGTGGACTGGTCGCTGCGCTACTCGACCATCGACGAGCGCTGCCAGCGGACCGCCCAGGCCAGCTTCCTTGCCCTGCACGAGGCCGGCTACCTGCGGCGGGCGCAGGACCCGATCCTGTGGTGCCCGCTGGACCAGACCTCGCTGGCCCAGGCGGACACCGAAGACCTGGAGCGCACCAGCAGGCTGCACACCATCGTCTTCGGCGCCGGGCTGCAGATCGCCACCACCCGGCCCGAGCTGCTGCCGGCCTGCGTGGCGCTGTACCACCATCCCGCCGATCCCAGGTACGCCGGGCTCGCCGCCGCGCGCGTGCCGCTGTTCGGCCACGAGGTGCCGGTGCTGGCCGACGAGGACGTGGACCCGGCATACGGGACCGGGCTGATGATGGTGTGCACGTTCGGTGACAGCGAGGACGTGCTGCGGTGGCGGCGCGACCACCTGGCCCTGCGGCTGGTCCTGGGGCCGGATGGGCGCCTCGGCGAGCTGGCCGGGCCGTTTGCCGGGCTGACGGTGACCCAGGGGCGTTCGGCCGTGGTCAAGGCGCTGGAGGAGGCGGGCCTGCTGGCGGGCAGCGTCCCGGTGCGGCAGGTGGTCGGGGTGCACGAGCGGTGCCAGACCCCGGTGGAGTTCCAGATCAGGCCGCAGTGGTTCATCGGGGTGCGGGAGCACGTCGACCGGTTCCGGGCCCGCGCGGCCGAGCTGGAGTGGATCCCGCCGTTCATGCGGCGCCGGCTCGAGGACTGGATCGACGGGCTGAAGTGGGACTGGAACATCACCCGGCAGCGCCGGTACGGAGTGCCGTTCCCGGTCTGGTTCTGCGCCTCCTGCGACGCGCCGGTGCTGGCCCGGGCTGAGGACCTGCCCGTGGATCCGCTGACGGACGCGCCGCCCGCGGCGGCCTGCCCCTCCTGCGCCGCGACCGAGTTCGCCGGGGACCCGGACGTGATGGACACCTGGATGACCTCGTCGCTGTCGCCGCAGATCAACGACGGCTGGGCGACCGGCGGCACCGATCCGGCGCTGGCCCCCATGTCCATGCGGGTGCAGGCGTTCGAGATCATCCGGACCTGGCTGTTCTACTCCGTGGTGCAGTCCGAGCTGCTGTTCGGCCGGGTACCGTGGCGCACCGCGCTGATCTCCGGCTGGGGGCTGAGCGAGCAGGGCAAGAAGCTGTCCAAGCGCGATCTGGACCGCTCGGCCGGGCCGGACGGCTTCAACCGCTACGTGCCGGACGACGTGATGGCCAAGTACGGAGCGGACGCGCTGCGGCTGTGGGCCACCCGGGGCCGCATCGGCACCGACCTGCGGTATACCGAGAAGGACGTGCGGACCGGCCGGAAATTCACCGTCAAGCTCTGGAACGTGGGCCGGTTCATATCCATGAACCTCGGCGACTTCGACCCGTCGGCTCCCGCGCCACCGCTGGGGGAGCGGGACATCGTGGACCGGTGGGTACTGTCGCACCTGGCCAGCGCGGTCGCCGAGGTCACGGCGGCGTTCGAGGCCCATGACTACATGCAGGCGCACCAGGCCGCCTCCCGGATGTTCTGGTCCGTGTACTGCGACCGGTACATCGAGATGATCAAGGACAGGCTGGGCGATAGCGCCGACAGCGATGGCGGGGCGGCGATAGCGCGGGCGGCGGCGATAGCGCGGGCGGCGGCGATAGCGCGGGGCCGGATAGTACGGATCCGGAATATCGGGGTCGGGAGAGCGCACGGTGGACGCTGTGGGAGTCCTTCCGGGTGCTGCTCGGGCTGTTCGCGCCGTTCGCGCCGTTCCTCACCGAGCACCTGTACCAGCGTTTCTACCGCGCCCACGAGGACGGGGTCTCGCTGCACCTGACCGCGTGGCCGGCGGTCGACCCCCGGCTGGCGTCCGACCGCTCGGCGGTCGACCAGCTGGCGGTCATCCTGGACGCGACCCGGGTGCTGCGCAGCGGGCTGCGGCTGGGCAACTCAGCCCGGCTGAGCCAGCTGGTCGTGCAGGCCCACGACGAGGCGGCCCGGGCGCTGCTCGATCAGATCGCCGAGCCGCTCCGGGTCGCGGCCCGGGCCGACGCGGTGGTCCGCGGCCCGGCCGAGCACCCGAGCGGCGTGCCCGGGATCGCCGTCGGCATCGTGCTGTGAGCGGGGCCGCGGCGCCCCGCTCCGGGCCCGCCCGTCGCGGCGCCGCCGTCGCTACCGCCCCAACCCATCCGGATGAGCCTCCGGTTACCGTGGTAGATCCAGGTTCGATGGTAGATCCGGTGGATTATGACCCACCGGATCTACCATGAAGCTCAGATCTACCATCTAAATGTCTTCGCATAAGCCGCAAAACAGGACAAAACGCATGGCGCGCTTCGCGATCGCGGCAGCCCGCACCGTCCTGCGTGGGGGCGGCGCGCACGGACAGTCGGCCGCACGCCGCGGCGATCGGCCGCCAAGATCCGGCTCACCTTCAAGGGCGTGTCCCGCTGGTCATGAGCCTTGGGTTCACGGGCGTGATTTTCGTCACGCCGCTGTTGTGTAAAGTTTGCGCGGGACGGCCTATTTACGGCACAATGATGTTGTGAAAAACGTCCGATCAGCCGGTCCCGCCAAGGGAGACGGGCCCACCAAGGGCCAGGTCGCGCGGCTGATCCTGGAACTCGGGCCGTCGACCGCGGCGACGCTGGGCGGCCGGCTCGGGCTCACCCCGGCGGCCATCCGGCGCCACCTGGACAACCTGCTGGCCGAGGGTCTCATCGAGACCAGGACGGCCCGGGCCTACGGCAACCGGGGCCGGGGCAGGCCGGCCAAGGTCTTCGTCATCACCGACGCCGGCCGCAGCGCGTTCGAGCACGCCTACGACGACCTGGCCGCCGGTGCGCTGCGGTTCCTGGCCGAGACGGCAGGCCCGGAGGCGGTGGCCTCGTTCGCCCGCCGGCAGCTGGCCGATCTGGAGCGCCGGTACGCTCCGGCGGTCGGCCAGGGCGATCTCGCCGCCCGGGTCCAGGCCCTCGCCGTGGCGCTGTCCGCTGACGGCTACGCTGCCTCGGCCGGGCCAGCGCCGGCGCTGGCGGGCACATCCGGCGAGCAGCTCTGCCAGCATCACTGCCCGGTCGCCCACGTGGCGGCCGAGTTCCCGGAGCTGTGCGAGGCGGAGACCGAGGCGTTCGGCAGGCTGCTCGGCACGCCGGTGCAGCGGCTCGCTACGATCGCCCACGGCGATGGCATCTGCACCACGCACGTCACGGACGTCAGCCACGTCACGGGCGCCGGGAAGGCTAGCACAGCAAAATCTGTTGTACAGCACGGCGAAACCACCAAAATCACCGCAGAGTCCGGAGGGCTCTTTACATGACCACCACCACGCAAGAGCAGCTTGAAGGGCTGGGCACGTACCGATTCGGCTGGGCCGACTCGGACGCGGCGGGCGCGTCTGCACGCCGCGGCCTGTCCGAAGAGGTGGTCCGTGACATCTCGGCGCGCAAGAACGAGCCGGAATGGATGCTCGACCTGCGGCTGAAGGGCCTGAAGTACTACGGCCGCAAGCCGCTGCCCACCTGGGGCGCCGACCTGTCGGATATCGACTTCGACAACATCAAGTACTTCGTCCGCTCCACCGAGAAGCAGGCCGCGAGCTGGGACGAACTGCCCGCAGACATCAAGAGCACCTACGACCGGCTGGGCATCCCCGAGGCGGAAAAGCAGCGGCTCATCGCCGGCGTCGCGGCCCAGTACGAGTCCGAGGTCGTCTACCACAAGATCAGGGAAGACCTGGAGCAGAAGGGTGTCATTTTCCTGGACACCGACACGGCGCTCAAGGAGCAGCCGGAGCTGTTCCGGGAGTACTACGGCACGGTGATCCCGGCGGGCGACAACAAGTTCGCCGCGCTGAACACCGCGGTCTGGTCCGGCGGCTCGTTCATTTACGTGCCGAAGGGCGTGCACGTGGAAATCCCGCTGCAGGCCTATTTCCGGATCAACACCGAGAACATGGGCCAGTTCGAGCGGACCCTGATCATCGTGGACGAAGGCGCCTACGTGCATTACGTGGAAGGCTGCACCGCGCCCATCTACAAGTCCGACTCACTGCACTCCGCGGTGGTCGAGATCATCGTGAAGAAGGACGCGCGCTGCCGGTACACCACGATCCAGAACTGGTCGAACAACGTGTACAACCTGGTGACCAAGCGGGCCATCGCCGAGCAGGGCGCGACGATGGAGTGGATTGACGGCAACATCGGCTCCAAGGTCACGATGAAGTACCCGGCGGTCTACCTGATGGGGGAGCACGCCCACGGCGAGACGCTGTCGGTCGCCTTCGCGGGCGCGGGCCAGCACCAGGACGCCGGGGCCAAGATGGTGCACTGCGCGCCGAACACCTCCTCGACCATCGTGTCCAAGTCGGTGGCCCGGGCCGGCGGCCGCACCTCCTACCGCGGCCTGGTCAACGTGCAGGAGGGCGCCGAGCACTCCAAGTCCACGGTCAAGTGCGACGCGCTGCTGGTCGACACGATCAGCCGCAGCGACACCTACCCGTACGTGGACGTCCGCGAGGACGACGTGGAGATGGGCCACGAAGCCAGCGTGTCCAAGATCTCTGAGGAACAGCTGTTCTACCTGATGAGCCGGGGCATGACCGAGGACGAGGCGATGGCCACCATCGTGCGCGGGTTCGTCGAGCCGATCGCCCGCGAGCTGCCGATGGAGTACGCGCTCGAGCTGAACCGGCTGATCGAGCTCCAGATGGAGGGGGCGGTCGGCTGATGTCAGCTGGGCTGCAGGGAGCGATTGAATCCGCTCCCGTGACCAGGCTGCACGAGCGCAGGTCCTACGACCCGGCGGACTTCGGCGTGCCCGACGGCCGCGAGGAGGAGTGGCGGTTCACCCCGCTGCGCCGGCTGCGCGGCCTGCACACCGATTCCCCGCCGGAACCGTCCGCGGCGGTAGCCACTGAAGTCGACCCGGCCCCGGAGGTCAAGACTTTTTCCGCCGAACGGTCCGTGGCTCACGCCGGCGCTACCTTCATCCCGTCCGACCGGATCAGCGCCCAGGCCTACGCGTTGTCCGACGAGGCCACGGTGGTCATCGTGCCGGCCGAGGCTGACACGTCCCAGCCCACGGTCGTGACCGTGACCGGCCGGGGCGGCGCCGGGTACGGCCACCTGCTGGTGCAGGCCGAGCCGTTGTCCCGGGCCGTGGTCGTGGTCGACTACCGCGGCAGCGGGACCTACGCGGACAACGTCGAGCTCGTGGTCGGCGACGGCGCGTCGCTCTCGGTGGTCAGCGTGGCGGGCTGGGACGACGACGCGGTTCACGTCTCGCACCACTACGCCACCCTGGGCCGGGACGCCCGGCTCCGGCACGCCGCGGTCAGCCTGGGCGGGTCAGTGGTCCGGCTGGGCGTCGAGGTGCGCTACGCCGGACCGGGCGGGGACGCCGAGCTGACCGGGCTGTACTTCGCGGACGCGGACCAGCACCTGGAGCACCGGCTGTTCATCGACCACGACGTGCCGCGCTGCCGCAGCCGGGTCTCCTACAAGGGCGCGCTGCAGGGCGCGGGCGCGCACGCGGTCTGGATCGGCGACGTGCTGATCCGGCCGGAGGCGACCGGGACGGACACGTACGAGTACAACCGGAACCTGGTGCTGTCCGACGGCACCCGGGTGGACTCGGTGCCGAACCTGGAGATCCTCACCGGGGAGATCGTCGGGGCCGGCCACGCCAGCGCCAGCGGACGGCTCGAGGACCACCACCTGTTCTACCTGATGGCCCGCGGCATCCCGTTCGAGGAGGCCCGCAAGCTGGTCATCCGCGGGTTCTTCGGCCAGCTGATCGACACCATCGAGGTACCGGAGCTGCGCGAGCGGATCGCCGAGGCGATCGAGGCCGAGCTTACGAGATCGCTGCCGGCGACGCCGGGGGCTTTCCAAGGAGGGTCCGGGGGGATGGGTCCCTCCGGGCAGAAGTCGTCGTCCCCCCGGGCTAGCACTGGGGCGCCGCGATGACCGAGACTCCCCTGTTCACCAGGGCCTGCGCCCTGTCGGACCTGCCCGCCGAGGGCGTGATCGGGGTCGAGGTCGGCGGCGAGCCGGTCGCGGTGGCGCGTGTCGCCGGCGAGGTCTTCGCGGTGCGGGACGTGTGCTCGCACGCCGAGGTGCCGCTGAGCGAGGGCGAGGTCTACGACCACACGGTCGAGTGCTGGCTGCACGGGTCCTGCTTCGACCTGCGCACCGGCCAGCCAACCGGGCCGCCGGCCACCGTGCCCGTGCCCGTCTATCCTGTCAAGATCGAAGGCGACGACGTCTACGTCGCCGTAAAGGAGTCATAGTGGCCACGCTCGAAATCCGCGACCTGCACGCCAGCGTGGAGGAGAGCCCCGGCGTGCACCGGGAGATCCTGCGCGGCGTGGACCTGACCATCGCCGAGGGGGAGACCCACGCCATCATGGGCCCGAACGGCTCGGGCAAGTCCACCCTGGCCTATGCGATCGCCGGCCACCCCAAGTACCTGGTCACCAAGGGCAGCGTCACCCTGGACGGTGAGGACGTGCTGGCCATGACCGTGGACTCACGGGCGCGGGCCGGGCTGTTCCTGGCCATGCAGTACCCGGTCGAGATCCCCGGCGTGTCGGTGTCTAACTTCCTGCGCACCGCGGTCACCGCGGTCCGGGGCGAGGCGCCCAAGCTGCGCGACTTCGTCAAGGAGCTGCGCACCACGATGTCCGCGCTGTCCATCGACCCGGCCTTCGCCGAGCGGAACCTGAACGAGGGGTTCTCCGGCGGGGAGAAGAAGCGCCAGGAGATCCTCCAGCTCGAGCTGCTCCAGCCCAGGATCGCCATCCTGGACGAGACCGACTCGGGCCTGGACGTCGACGCACTCAAGGTCGTCGCCGAGGGCATCAACCGCTACCGGGCCGAGCCCGGGCACGGGGTGCTGCTGATCACGCACTACAACCGGATCCTGCGGTACGTGAAGCCGGACTTCGTGCACGTGTTCGTCGCTGGCCGCGTCGTCGAGGAAGGCGGCCCCGAGCTGGCCGAACGCCTGGAGAACGAGGGCTACGAGAAGTTCCTCGGGGTCCCGGCATGACCGCTTTCCCCGAGCACCTCGACGTCGAGGCGATCCGGGCCGATTTCCCGATACTGGCCAGGACGGTGCGCAACGGCAACCCGCTGATCTACCTGGACTCCGGCGCGACCTCGCAGAAGCCGGCGGCGGTCCTCGACGCCGAGCGCTCCTTTTACGAGCTGCACAACGGCGCCGCGCACCGCGGTGCCCATCTGCTCAGCGAGGAAGGCACCGAGATCTACGAGGGCGCGCGGGCGAAGGTCGCCGCGTTCCTCGGCGCGGACCCGGACGAGATCGTGTTCACCAAGAGCGCCACCGAGGCGATCAACCTGGTGGCCTACACGCTCACCTCGTCGATCAAGCCCGGCGACGAGATCCTCATCACCGAGATGGAGCACCACGCGAACCTGGTGCCCTGGCAGCTGCTCGCCGAGCGCACCGGCGCGACGCTGCGCTGGTTCAAGGTCCTGCCCGAGGGACGGCTCGACCTGGACCCGGCGCTGATCACCGAGCGGACGAAGATCGTCGCGGTGACCGGGCAGTCGAACGTGACCGGCGTGATCCCCCCGGTGGCCGAGATTGCCGCTCTCGCGCACGAGGTCGGCGCGCCGGTGCTCGCGGACGGCGCGCAGCTCGTGCCGCATCATCCGGTGGACGTGACCGCGCTGGACGTGGACTTCCTCGCGTTCTCCGGGCACAAGATGCTCGGCCCGCTCGGGCTCGGGGTGCTGTACGGCAAGGCGGCCCGGCTCGAGGCCCTCCCGCCGTTCCTGGGCGGCGGGGACATGATCGAGGTCGTGCGGATGGAAGGCTCCACGTTCCGGCCGCCGCCGGCCCGGTTCGAGCCGGGCGTGCCGCCGGCCCCGCAGGCCGCGGGCCTGGCCGCCGCCGTCGACTACCTGACGGCGCTCGGCATGGAGAACGTGGCGGCGCACGAGGAATCGCTCACCGCGCACGCGCTCGACGCGCTGCGCGAGATCAACGGCGTGCGCGTCCTCGGCCCGGACACCACCAAGGACCGGGGCGGCGCGGTGGCGTTCGAGGTCGCGGGCGTGCACCCGCACGACGTCGGCCAGGTCCTCGATGAGCTGGGCATCGCCGTGCGCACCGGTCACCACTGCGCCGCGCCGCTGCACCGGGCCCTCGGCGTGCAGGCCAGCACCCGGGCGACGTTCTACGTGTACAACACGCACGCCGAGGTAGACGCCCTGGCGGACGGCATCCGGTACGCTCAGCGCTTCTTCGGCGCCCGGCAATAGCCGGCCGCCTTCCGGTGTTATCCAGAGGTAGTCCGGGGACGTTCCCCGGAACCCGTGAGGACGAGATGCAGATCGAGTCGATGTACCAGGAGATCATCCTGGATCACTACCGCAACCCTCATCACAAGGGCCTGCGGGAGCCGTTCGACGCCGAAGTGCACCACGTCAACCCGCTCTGCGGCGACGAGGTGACGCTGCGCGTCGCGCTCAAGGACGTCGACGGCGAGCCGGTGGTGGAGGACATCTCGTACGACTCGCTCGGCTGCTCGATCAGCCAGGCCAGCGCGTCGGTCATGAGCGACCTGGTCATCGGCAAGCCGGTCGCCGAGGCCATGGCCATCAGCCAGGAGTTCCTCGGCCTCATGCAGTCCAAGGGCCAGGGCTCGCCGGACGAGGGCCTGCTCGAGGACGCGGTGGCGTTCGCGGGCGTATCCAAGTACCCCTCCAGGATCAAGTGCGCGCTGCTCGGCTGGATGGCGTGGAAGGACGCGACCGCCAGGGCCATCGAAGAAAAAGGCGAGGTAGGACGATGACAGAGAACGCGGCCACCCAGGACACCGTTACCCAGGACACCGTTACCCAGGACACCGTAGCCCAGGACACCGCAGCCCAGGACGCCGGGCCGGCGGCGCTCGCCGACCTGACGCCCGAGCAGGAGGACGTGCTCGAGGCCCTGCGGGACGTGGTTGACCCCGAGCTCGGGATCAACGTGGTGGACCTCGGCCTGGTCTACGGCCTCGACGTCGACGCCGACCGGGTGGCGACCATCGACATGACCCTGACCAGCGCGGCGTGCCCGCTCACGGACGTCATCGAGGATCAGGCCCGGGACGCCCTGGACGGGCTCGTGTCCGACTTCCGCATCAACTGGGTGTGGATGCCGCCGTGGGGCCCGGAGAGCATCACCGACGACGGACGCGAGCAGCTGCGCGCCCTCGGCTTCAACATCTAGGCCGCTGCGCGGCTGGTTTCTCAGGCGCGGATATAGAAGGGCTCGGCCTGCGCGGCGATCCGCTCGTCCAGCTCGTCCGGCTCGCCCTCGCCGGGGAAGGTGACGTCGATGGGAAACCCCAGTTCGGGCACCGCGCTGACGGCCCGCTCGAGCGCGCTGATGACCTGGCGGTGCGTGGCTTCGGAACCCGGGTCGGGCAGCATGACGGAGATGACCAGGCCCTCGCCTTCTCCGGGTACCGACAGCCAGGCCCGGGAGGCCTGCTGGACCTCGGGTATGCCGCCCAGCATGACGCGGATCTCGGCCAGCAGTGTGACCGGGTCGGCCGGCGGCGGTCCCACCCGGACCTGAGCGCCGTCGGGGTGACCCGAGGCGGCCGCCAGGTCCCCGACGCCCTCGGGGTAGATGGGGAGGCTGGCATCGGCTCCCGGATTGAGCGCGATGCCCATCCCGCTGGGCAGGAGCCGGGCCAGTTCGGCGGCCGGGACGACGATGTGCGGCATGGCCGCGAACGGGTCGGGTGACTGCGGCTCAGCGGGGTCGTCTGGCCGCCGCTGGGCGGCTGCGGAGGCCTGCCCGGCGAGCCGGCTGACGGCCGTGCCACGCGGCCAGCTGGCGCGCGGAGGTGAAGGCCGGCACGAACTCCGCTCCCAGGTACATGACCGTCGGCAGCAGCACGGCCGATCCATCGGTGACGGGACGTTCGTCCTCGGGCAGCGGAAGCCAGAGCCGCCCTCGGCTAAGCTCGTCGAGCAGGTCACTGACCCGGTCCGGGTCCTTGGCCGCGGCGGCCAGGGCGTGCTCGATCACGGCGGGGCCGAGCTCCGGCTGGAGCATGCCCGGCTGGAGCGCGCCTGGCTGGCCTCCCCAGCCGACGGCCCCGGGCCGCATGAACGTGCCGCCGTGCGACATGGCAGAGGCCGGATGGGCCGGAGTCGTTGAGTCCATATGCGTGTTCCTGTCGTTAACTACTGGGCGTGATGAGGCAACCAATAGAACGGATAGTAGCCAGGTTAGGGCGGTGCGTAATGAAGAATCCCGCAGCTGGCGGTGGCCGCTGGGTGGATGTTTCGCCAGAACGCCTGGTGTCATGGATCGTCACGTTTACTCAGCGTCATGGTCCCGGCTCCGTATGGCGCGATGAGAGCGGCACAGCCGTGACGTTCACCGCCGCGGACGGGGCGGCCGCCGAGTGCCATCCTCCGTTCCCGCCGCTATCGCCGGCGGCCCGGCCGGATCCGGGGCCGGCGGCCGCCGCGGCGGCGATGGCGGCGCACGCCATGGCGGACCGGACGGTCGGCGTGCTGCTGGTCCGGCTGGGCGGCTACGCCGTCGGCGTCTTCGCCGGCTCACCGCCGCAGCTGGAGAACTCGAAGGTGGGCAGCCCGGCCCGTCCACGGCCGCAGCGCCGCGGGCGGCTGGTCTCAGCACCGCTTCGCGCGCAGGCGGGAGAACCAGGCCGCGACCGCCATCCGCGCCGCCGCGGACGCCGCGGCCCGGACCTTCGCTCCTTACGACCTGGACGCCCTGGTCCTGGGCGGGGACAAGCGGTCGGCGGCGGGGCTGCGCGGCGATCCGCGGCTGGCGCCGTACCTGGCGCGCGCGACCGACCGGTTCCTCACCGTTCCCCGCCCGCGGCTGGCCGTGCTGAAGGAAATGCCGACCGCCTTCGGGGCCATCCGCATCCGCCTGACCGAGCCGGAATCCGATATGCCGCAGTGAGCCGGTCGCGTACAATGGATGCCGTGCTGCCGACGACGGACTAAGGAGACGCTCAAGGGGAGAGGTCTGTCCGTTACCGTCCGTCCAGTAGGAGCAGCGTCATCATGATCGTGGCAACCGGCATCGAACTGCGGGCCGGCGCGCGCCTGCTGCTGGAAGGCGCGTCCTTCCAGGTGGCCGCCGGGGACCGGATCGGCCTGGTGGGCCGGAACGGAGCAGGCAAGACCACGCTGGCCAAGGTGCTGGCCGGGGAGGCCTTGCCGACGGCAGGCTCGGTCCGCCGTTCGGGCACGGTCGGCTACCTGCCGCAGGATCCCCGCACAGGGGACCTGGACACGCTGGCCATGGACCGGGTGCTGTCGGCTCGCGGGCTCGACCAGATCCGCGCTGACCTGCGCGCGGCCGAGACCCAGATGGCCGACCCTGATCCCGACGCCGCGGCCGCGGCCATCCGCCGCTACGGCCGGCTGGAGGAGCGGCTCGCGGTCCTGGGCGGGTACGCGGCGGAATCGCAGGCCGCCTCCATCACCGCCAGCCTGGGCCTGCCCGACCGGGTGCTGCACCAGCCGCTGCACACCCTGTCCGGCGGACAGCGGCGCCGGGTGGAGCTGGCCCGGATCCTGTTCTCGGACTCCGGGACCATGCTGCTGGACGAGCCGACCAACCACCTGGATGCCGACTCGGTGATATGGCTCCGCGATCACCTCAAGAGCTACCGGGGCGGCCTGGTGATGATCAGCCACGACGTGGCGCTGCTGGCCGACGTGGCGAACAAGGTGTTCTACCTCGACGCGCAGCGGTCCGGCCTGGACATGTACAACCTGGGCTGGCACGCCTACCTGCAGCAGCGCGAGACCGACGAGCGGCGCCGCCAGCGGGAGCGGGCCAACGCGGGCCGGCAGGCCAGCGCGCTGATGGCCCAGGCCGACAAGATGCGGGCCAAGGCCACCAAGGCCAGGGCGGCGCAGAACATGCAGCGCCGGGCCGAGCGGCTGCTGGCCGGGGTGGAGGCCGAGCGGGCCGCCGACCGGGTGGCCAGGCTCCGCTTCCCGGTGCCCGCCCCGTGCGGCCGGACCCCGCTGACCGCGGCCGACCTGTCCAAGTCGTACGGGTCGACCGAAGTGTTCTCCGCCGTGGACGTCGCCGTCGACCGGGGGAGCCGGGTGGTGGTCCTCGGCCTCAATGGCGCGGGAAAGACCACCTTGCTCCGGCTGCTGGCCGGCCTGGAAACCCCGGATACCGGAGAAGTCACGCCCGGGCATGGGCTCAGCCTCGGATATTACGCGCAAGAGCACGAGACACTGGAAACTGAGCGGACTGTCCTGGCGCACATGCAAACGGCCGCGCCGGGCCTCACCGAATCCGAGCAGCGCAAGGTTCTCGGGTCATTCCTGTTCTCCGGCGATGACGTGGAAAAACCCGCGGGGGTGCTTTCCGGCGGTGAGAAGACGAGGCTTGCCCTCGCTCTTCTCGTCGTGTCCGGCGCTAACGTCCTGCTGCTTGACGAGCCGACCAACAACCTCGATCCGGCGAGCCGGGAAGAAGTACTGACCGCGCTGCGGGGCTTCCGGGGCGCGATAGTCCTCGTGACTCATGATGAAGGTGCGGTTGAAGCGCTTTCACCAGAACGCGTTATCGTACTGCCGGATGGCACCGAAGACGCATGGAGCGAGGATTTCGCCGATCTCGTGGCACTTGCGTAAATACCTCTTTGCCTAGTGCCTCGGCCGGCAAAGCCTGTGTTCGTGACCGGGCCCGATAAAAATAGTGATCATTTGCGCCCATCCGGCTGGTCAATCCTCCGGTCATGCATGATCATTGCGAGGGAGATCAGTAACCCTGTGCTCACTATCGCGGACAAGGAGGTGCAAGTGACCGACACGAGTCTCAAGAAAGGCACGCGGGTGACCGGCGCGGATCGCGCCAAGCTGGCGACGCTTCTCCGCAAGCGGTACGACAATGGCGAGAGCATCCGTGACCTGGCCGTCTCGACCGGGCGCTCCTACGGGTTCGTCCACCGGATTCTCACCGAGACCGGAGGGACATTGCGCGGGCGAGGCGGCGCGACCCGCAGCGCCAAAAGCAAGTCATAGCGCTGAGGGCATGGCGCTGGCCCCTCCGCACCGCGGGTTCGCTGCGAGCTGAGAGCGTTCGGGCCCGGCACGGGAACGAACTGCGGCCTCAGGGGAGTTTCCCTGGTCATGTACGGCCATCCCGTGATGGGACGCGGATTCCGGATGGATCCCAGCGTCACCAAGCAGAAGATCAAGCCCGGCACGGTCCGCCGGATCGCCCGCTACGCCCGGCCGTACCGGCTCCACCTCATCGTCTTCCTGCTGGCCACCTCGGTCGACGCGGTGATCACCGTCGTCAACCCGCTGCTGCTGGGAGCGATCATTGACCGCGGCATCCTGGGCCACGACGACGCGATCGTGATCGGGCTCGCGATCGCCGTCGCCGCGGTCGCCCTCTTCGACGCCGGGCTCAGCTTCGTGATCCGCTGGTTCTCCGCCCGGATCGGCGAGGGCCTCATCTACGACCTGCGGACCGAGGTGTTCGATCATGTGCAGCGGCAGCCCATCGCGTTCTTCACCCGGGCCCAGACCGGGTCGCTGGTCAGCCGCCTGGACGGGGACGTGGTCGGCGCCCAGCAGGCCATTACCTCCACCCTGTCCGGGGTGCTGTCCAACATCCTGTCCCTGGTCGCCATCCTGGTCGCGCTGTTCTACCTGTCCTGGACGGTCAGCGTCATCGCGCTGGCCCTGATCCCGCTGTTCCTGCTGCCGGCCCGGCTGGTCGGCCGCAGGCTCCAGCGCCTCACCCGCGAGTCGATGCAGCTCAACGCCGAGATGGGCTCGACCATGACCGAGCGCTTCAACGTGGCGGGCGCGATGCTGGTCAAGCTGTTCGGCCGCCCCCGGGACGAGACGACGCTGTTCTCTCAGCGGGCCGCGCGGGTCCGTGACATCGGCGTGGTCCAGTCCATGTACGGGCAGGTGTTCTTCGTCTCGCTCACCATGCTGACCTCGCTGGTGACCGCCGTGGTCTACGGGCTGGGCGGCACCCTGGTCATCGACGGCGTCCTGCAGATCGGCACGCTCGTCGCGCTGACCCAGCTGCTCGGCCGGGTCTACGGCCCGATCGCGTCGCTGTCCAACGTGCAGATCAACGTGATGACCGCGCTGGTCAGCTTCGACCGGGTCTTCGAGGTGCTGGACCTCAAGCCGCTGGTCGCCGACCGTCCCGACGCCGCGGTGCTGCCTGCCCTGGTGCCCGGCAACGGCGGGGAGCAGGCCGCGCCGGAGATCCAGTTCGATCACGTGTCGTTCCGCTATCCGTCGGCGTCGGAGGTCTCGCTGGCCTCGCTGGAGTCGATCGCGCGGACGGTGCCCGAACGCCCGAGCAGCGCGGCCGGGGTCCTGCACGATGTGAGCTTCCGCGCACCGTCCGGCCAGCTCACCGCCCTGGTCGGCCCGTCGGGCGCCGGTAAGACCACGATCACCGCGCTGGCGGCGCGGCTGTATGACCCGGACGAGGGCGCGGTGCGGGTCGGCGGCGATGACATCAGGGACGTCACGCTGGAATCGCTGCACGAGGTCGTGGGCGTGGTCACCCAGGACGCGCACCTGTTCCACGACACGATCCGGGCCAACCTGACCTACGCGCGGCCCGAGGCCACCGAGCTCGAGCTCATCGAGGCGTGCGAGGCGGCCCAGATCTGGGACCTGGTCACCAGCCTGCCGGACGGGCTGGACACCGTGGTCGGCGACCGCGGCTACCGCCTGTCCGGCGGCGAGAAGCAGCGCGTGGCCCTGGCCAGGCTGCTGCTGAAGGCGCCCTCCGTGGTCGTCCTGGACGAGGCGACCGCCCACCTGGACTCCGAGTCGGAGGTGGCCGTGCAGCACGCGCTGAAGAGCGCGCTCGCCGGGCGCACCTCGCTGGTGATCGCGCACCGGCTGTCCACCATCAGGGAAGCCGATCAGATCCTGGTCGTCAGCGACGGCCGGATCGCCGAGCGCGGCACGCATTCTGAGCTGCTCGCCTCCGGCGGCCTGTACGCCGACCTGTACCACACCCAGTTCGCCGACCAGGCGGCCTGATCTTCCCGGCACCGGGTACTGGCCCGCCGCTGCTGAGATCTCGCGGGGCTACAGTTATTGCTGATCGGGGCCAATCGGGCGCACTAAGTCGGTGACGACCGAGAAGTGCGAGAGGACGCGTTCGCGTGAGCGCAGAGGACAAGCTAGCCGTCGCCGAGTGCGTGTACCGGTATGCCACCGGAGTCGACACTCGTGACTGGGCGATGTACCGCTCGTTGTTCGCCGACGAGGTCGAAATCGACTTCTCGAGCTATGACCCGGGGCTGGCACCGGTGACGGTGGCGGCTGATGACTGGGTGGCCGGGATGAAGCCGTTGTTCGGGGGCCTCGCCGCGACGCAGCACATGATGTCGAATCCGCTGGTGGAGCTGGACGGCGACAGCGCGCAGATCACGATGTACGTGCGCGCCCACCATGTGTTCGATCCCGAGGATCCGGAGTCCTACTACACGGTCGGCGGCTATTACCGGAACCGGCTCGTGCGCGAGCGCGGCAGCTGGAAGCTGGTGCGGGTCAACCTCAACGTCACCTGGCGCCTCGGGCATCCCGAGATTATGGAAGCGGCCCGCGCCCGCGGAATCTCGGCATCATCACCAGGGGACCGATGACCGCGCTCGCCGATCAACCGTAAGGCAGTGCTGGGCACTGCGGACCCGCAAGACAGCGCATCTGCCGCCCGGGCTCGGGGCGGCCAGGGTGCTAAGGGCGGTAGCCCGCGGCCTGCAGGGCGAACAGCTCGGCGTAGATGCCGCCCCGGTCGATCAGCTGCTGGTGATCGCCGGACTCCGCGACGCGGCCGCCGTCCAGCACGATGATCTGGTCCGCCATGTGCACGGTGCCGAACCGGTGCGAGACCAGCACGGTGATCGTCCCTACCCCTGACCCGTCCGCCGCCTGCGTCCCGTGCGCCGCCTCGCGGTAGCTGGCGAACAAGGCGGCCTCGCTGGGGGCGTCCAGGCTGGCGGTCGGCTCGTCCAGGACGATGAGCAGCGGCCGTTCCCGCATCAGGCCGCGGGCCAGGGCCAGCCGCTGCCACTGGCCGCCGGACAGCGCCCGGCCGCCGATGAACGGGCCGAGCAGGGTGTCCAGCCCCAGCGCTGCGGACTGGCCGCCTCCCTCCACCAGCTCGCCCGCGCCGGCCCGCCCGATGGCGCTGAGCACCGCGTCGTGGTCGCCGATCCGGGGCAGGTCGCCGGCGCCCACCCCGTCGCCGAGCGACATGGCGAACTGGACGAAATCCTGGAACGCGCCGGTCGTGGCCTCGCGCCAGCGGCCGGGGCTGATGCCGGCCAGATCCCGACCGTCGACCGTGATCCGGCCTGCGGTCGGGCGGTACATGCCGGTCAGCAGTTTAATCAGGGTCGACTTGCCAGCACCGTTCTCGCCCACCACCGCGACGGTGGAGCCGGCCTTCAGCGTGAGGCAGATGTCGGTCAGCGCCGGGGTGTCCTGGCCAGGGTAGGTGAAGCTGACGTGATCGAGGCCGATGCCGCCGGTCAGGGCGGCGGGCCTGGCCTCGCCCGCATCGAGCCGCAGGTCCGCTACGTAGTCTTCCAGCCAGAGCAGGCGGTCGGCGGTGGCGGCCGCGGTGGCGAACGAGCCAGCGCTGGTGCTGGCCCCGGTCACCTGGCGCTGGGCGCGCCGCAGCAGGCTGACTACCTCAACCACGGCGCCGGGGGAGGCCTGGCCGTGCGCGGCGCGCAGGACCAGGGCCGCGATCGCGGTGCCGAAACCGGCCGCGTACAGGATCCAGCCCGCCGCTTCCCACGCGGCGGCGACGTGCGCCGCGCGCAGCGCCTTGCGGTTGACCTCGTCGCCGAGCCGCGCATGCCGGGCCAGCAGCCCGTCGGTCACCCCGAAGGTGCGCAGCTCCCGGGCCGGGGCGGCCGTCGAGGCCAGCGAGAACAAGTCATCGAGCAGCCGCCGCCGGTCGGCCAGGTCGTCATCGGAGCGCTTCTCCACCCGCGCCGCCTGCCGGTCCGCCAGCGCGGGCGCGACGGCGAGGAGCGGGACTACGAGCAGAGGCGGCCAGACCAGGGCGAGCAGCACGGCCGCGCCGACGAACTGGATTCCGGAGCGGACCAGGCCCAAAGTCTGGGCAGGCGCGCCGGCCAGGGTCCGGCGCCGTTCGCGCAGCGTGTCGATCTCGGCCAGGTACTCAGGCCGCTCGAAGTGCTCCAGGAACGGGGCCTCGCAGGTCAGGTCGCCGATCCGCAGGCTGAGGCTCAGGTTGGTGAGGTCGGTCATTTTCGCGTTGAGCGTGGCGCCGATCAGCTGCAGCACCCAGCCGCCAGGAAAAGCGATGGCCGTGATGATCAGGCCGGTGACGATCCGGCCGGGGTGATGACCGGCGGCCCCGTCCACGATGGCGCGGAAGCCGAGCGGGTAGGCCAGCATGAGCAACGCCGAGCCGACCGCCGCCGCCACGCACTCGGTGGCCAGCAGCGGGGCGGCCCGCCACGCAGTGCCGAACAGGAGGTCCAGCCGCCGCAGCTGGCGGATCAGCCCGCTCCGCACGCTGCGGGCCGGCCCGCGCTCAGTCATTGGCCCCGGCCCGGCCTGCCCGGGCGCCCTGGGCGCTCTGCCCGGCGAAGCGGGCGGCTTGCATGGTGAACATCTCGGCGTAGCTGCCACCCGCCGCGAGCAGCTCGTCGTGGCTGCCCAGCTCGGTGATGCGCCCCTGGTCGAGCACGGCAATCCGCTCGGCCCGGCGGACGGTGGCGAACCGGTGCGAGATGACCACGGTGGTCAGGCCGGCGGTAAGGTCCAGGAACCGGTCGTAGAACGCCGCCTCGGCCCGGATGTCCAGCTGGGCCGTCGGCTCGTCGAGGACCAGGACCCGCGCCCCTTTCAGGGCCGCGTAGAGCGCGCGAGCCAGGGCGATCCGCTGCCACTGGCCGCCGGACAGGTCGGTGCCGTCGCGGTAGCCCGGCGCGCAGATGGTGTCCCACCCGCGCGGCAGCGCGCGGATGAACTCCAGCGCGCCGGCCTGAGCCGCGGCCCGTTCCAGCGCGGCCTGGTCGAGATCGCCGCTGACGCCGTCCGCGGTCAGGTCCCGGAAGGCGATGTTCTCCCGTGCGGTCAGCGGATAACGGCCGAAGTCCTGGTTCACCACGGCCACCTGGCGCTGCCACGAGCGGGCGTCAAGGTCCCGCAGGTCGATGCCGTCCACGGTGATCCGGCCGCCCGCCGGCTCGCGCAGCCGGGCCAGCAGGGTGACCAGGGTGGTCTTGCCCGCGCCGTTGGAGCCCACCAGGGCCAGTGACCGCCCGGCGGTCAGTTCCAGCTCCAGGCCCTCGTACACGGGCGGGCCGCCCGGGTACCGGTAGGCCACGGACTCGAACCGGATGGCCCGGCCCGGCCGGCCATCGGCGGGGGCCCCGCCGCTGGCCGTGCCCGGATCGCGCAGCCGGGCCACCAGCTCATCGAGATCCGGCACGGCGGCGAGCATCTGCTCGAGTGAAACGTCAGCGTAGCTCACCCCGCCCACCTGCATGGTGGAGGGCAGCATGGGCAGCATGACCGCCACCGTCCCCAGCGCGATGTCGTGGTGCCAGGCCGCCAGCGCCACCGCACCCGCGCCGGCCAGGTACATCGCGGCGACGCCGAGGCCGAACAGCAGGGCCCGGTTCCTGAAGCGGCGCATCTCCCGCCACGGGGGTTCCATACCCGCCAGCCACTTATCCCGGTGCCTGCCCAGGACCCACCGCCCCAGCCCGAACACCCTGATCTCCTTGGCGAACGCGGGCCGGTAAGCGCAGCCCAGGTAGTACCAGCTGTGCCGCAGCTCCGGCGCCGCCCGGCGGACGAGCAGGGCTCGCTCGGCCAGCAGCCGGCGCAGCGGCGGCCGCAGCAGCGACCAGCCGATAAAGAACGCCACGCCGAGATACCAGCGGAACGTGGCGAGCACCACACACGCCAGGAACCCGCCGAGCCGGTCGCCGAGGGCGCTAGCCAGGGCCATCGGCGCGTCCGCCGGGCGCGACGTCGACAGCTCGCCGCTCGCCGCGGACAGCTGGTCGAGCACCGCGGAATCCTCCAGGTGCTCGACCCCGGCCGGAGCGCAGACGGCCCCGGCCAGGCGCCGCTGCAGGCCTGCCGACATCGCCGCCGAGGTGTGCGCCGACAGCAGGTCCTCGGCCGGGTAGCGCAGCAACGACAGCGCGTATGCCGCCGTTCCGACCGCGAGCGCGATCAGCAGGGAGTACCCGGCCGGCGAGCCGAGCCCGTCCGTCACCGCGGCCGGGATACGGCCGACCGCCCGGCCCAGGGCCACCAGGGCCAGGATGGGCAGGAACCCGTCGGCCGCGATAAACAGCCCCAGCATAACCAGCAGCCCCGGGCTCGTCTCCCGCAGCAGGCGGAGCACCCGCAGCCGCGGCGAGGCGGTCAGCCGCCGCCGCAGCGTGCCCGGAATCCCCCGCACCGCAACGATCACGATCACGATCAGCTCCTGAAACTGATTTGAATCGGTATCGGTACTAAGATCGTGCTCATGGCAGCTTAACCAGGCATCCGGCCGGAGGTGAAATGATTTCCCCGCCCAGGGCCCCCCGGCCGGCTCCGCGGCAGCGCCGGGCCGTGGCCACCCGGCGCCGCCTCTACGAGGCGGCCATGGCCGAATACGCCGAGGTGGGACTGGACGCGGCCCGGGTCGAGGACATCGTGGCCGCCGCGGGAGTCAGCTGGGGGACCTTCTTCCATTACTTCCCGGCCAAGGAAGACGTGCTGCTCGACGCGGCCGCCGAGGTCTGCCGGGCTTACGCGGCCGCGACGGCCGCGGGCCTGGCGGCGGGCCAGGAGACCGAGATGGTCCTCGACGCGGCGTTCACCGCGCTGTTCCGCGCTGCCGTCGAGGTCACGGCGTCGGCCCCGCTGCGGGGCAGGATGATGCTCTACGTGCTCGGTCACCCGGGCCACCTGACCGAGTTCCTCGGCGAGGATGTCTCGCCGCCCGTTCCGGCCACCGCCGCGGTGCTGGCGGAGGGCCAGCTGCGCGGGGAGATCAGGGATGATGAGCCCGCCGAGTCGCTGGCCGTCATCCTCCTGTACGCCGTGCTGTTCGGGGCCCGCCGCGGCGCGGCCATCGGCCGGCCGCCGGGCTCGACGCCGCTGGGCCGCCTGGCCCTGTCCGTCGTGCTGCGCGGCCTGCGCCCGTAAGCTCACCGGGTGGGGCGCGGTCAGCCCGGGAGGGCGTAGCCGAGGCGGCGGAGCTCCTCGCCGGCCAGCCTGTCTATCTGGGCCGCATCCTCCTCATCGAGCGGCGGCGCGGCCCGCTTGCGCAGGCGCTCGCGCTGCCGGGAGGTGCGGGCCACATCGCGGATCTCGGCCGCCGGAACGGCGGCCCCGGTGAACCGGGAAAGCTCGGCCACGGCCTCGTCCGGCTTGCTCAGCAGGTCCTCGTACCTGATCGTCTTCAGCTGGCCGGCCGGCAGGCTCTGGTGCAATCTCGCGGCCAGGCGGACGGACCAGCGCCAGCGCAGCGCGCAGCGGGCGGCGGGCGACAGGTCGGGCCAGATCTTCCGGTCCTCCTCCGACTCGATGCCGAAGAACGGGTTGGGGAACTCGGTGTCCACGTTCACGAAGCTCGGCCGGAACCAGGCCATGACCACCGGGTCGGCCAGCATGCTGGCCGCCACGTCCCGCCCGTCCCTGATGACCTGGACGATCCGCGCGCCGGGGAACGCGTAGGTAAGGGCCTCCGCGCAGTAGATCAGGTCCGGGCTCGCGTCGCCGAACCTCTCCAGCCCCCGGACCTCAGCGCACGGCCCCACGGCATCGGCGGCCAGGCCGCCTGCCGCCCGGCACTCGCGGCCGCATTCCAGGCAGCTGTGCGGGGTCACCCGCCAGCCCTGCGCGAAGGCGTCCCTGATGACCGTGGCGGCGGCCTGAGTCCGGCCCTGGTGCATGGACGGGCGCCGGGCGAACGCGTAGACCACCCGCAGCACGCTGGGCTGCCCCATGGTGAGGTGAAAAGTCCGGGACGCCTTCAGTGCGCGGCCGATGAGGTCCGCTCCGGAGTGCGGCGCGCCCACCACGAACACCGGCTGGTAGACGCTTCGGGAGTTGACGACAAGGATGTGACGGGCAGAGCGCATGTATTGCCTGGCAAGCCTGGGTGTTCTCGGGGGCGGGGGGTTCTCAGCCGGGCACGCTCCGGCGCTCATCCCGTGGCCCGCGCCGGTGCTCCTCGGCGTGGCCCTCGAGGTTGAGGGCGGTCTGCACGAGCGGGACGTGGCTGAACGCCTGCGGCATGTTGCCGACAAGCCTGCCGTAGCGAGGATCATACTCTTCACTGAGCAGCCCGACGTCGTTACGCAGGGCGAGCAGCCGTTCGAACAGCTCGGCCGCTTCGTCGTGCCGGCCGCTCAGCTCCAGCGCGTTCGCCAGCCAGAAGCTGCACGCCAGGAAGGCTCCCTCCGAGCCCGCCAGCCCGTCCACCTGCGACGTGCCGCCCGGCGGCAGCTCGTACCGGCGCAGGAAACCGCCTTGCATCAGGTCCCGTTGCAGGGCCTTCATGGTGGACACGACCCTCGGATCATCGGCAGGCAGGAAGCCCACGTCCGAGATGAGCAGCACGGCGGCGTCGAGCTCGCTGGCCCCGTAGTACTGCACGAACGCCCCGCGGGCGGCGTCGTAACCCTTCTCGCACACCTCCCGGTTGATCTCGTCGGAGATCTTCCGCCACTTCGCGGCCAGCTCCTTCTCGCCTGCGTGGCCGGCGTACCTGGCCGCGCGGTCGAAGGCGACCCAGGCCATCACCTTGGAGTGCACGAAGTGACGCCGGGGGCCGCGGACCTCCCACAGCCCCTCGTCGGGCTGGGCCCAGTGCTGTTCGAGGTAGCCGAGCAGCGCCCGCTGCAGGGACCAGGTATGCCGGTCGTCGTGCAGCCCGGCCCTGAAGCTGAGCTCCAGGGCGTCGATGACCTCCCCGTACACGTCCAGCTGGAGCTGGCCCGACGCCGCGTTGCCGATGCGCACCGGGGCCGAGTTCTCGTAACCGGGCAGCCAGGTCGCCTCCCACTCCGCCAGCCAGGCGTTCCCCGGCCACGCCGTACATGATCTGGATATCTTCCGGATCCCCGGCGATCGCGCGGCCCAGCCACAGACGCCAGGCCTTGGCCTCCTCGAGGTAGCCGGTCCGCAGCAGCGCCTCCAGGGTGATGGTGGCGTCGCGGAGCCAGCAGTAGCGGTAGTCCCAGTTGCGCACGCCGCCGATGTCCTCGGGCAGCGACGTGGTGGCGGCGGCGACGATGCCGCCGGTCGGCCGGTAGGTGAGAGCCTTCAGGGTGATCAGCGACCGGACGACGGCGTCGCGGTAGGTTCCCTGGTAGGTGCAGCGCGACACCCAGTCCTGCCAGAACTTCCTGGTCCCCTCCAGGGAAGCCGCGGCATCCAGGCGCGCGGGCTCGCCGTAGTGGGATGGTACGTAGGTGAGCACGAAGGGGACGGCCTGGCCCGCGGCGACGGTGAACTCCGCCGTATGCGCCATGCCCTGGGCGGTCAGGTCCACCGGCGTGCGCAGCCACACCGAGTCCGGCCCCGCGGTGGCCTTGATACCGCCTTCGGTCTTGATCACCCACGGCACGATGGATCCGTAGCCGAAGCGGACCGTCAGCCGCAGGCCCATGTCGACTGTCCCGCTCACGCCCTCCACCAGCCGGATCAGCACCGGCGGTTCGCCCTCGTCCCGCGGCGGCATGAAATCGGTCACCTCGGCGATGCCGCCTGCCGTTTCCCACCGGGTCCGGAGGATCAGCGTGTCGCCGGCGTACTGCCTGCTCGCCGCGGCGCGGCCCGGCCCCTCGAGCTCGTCCCGGGGCGCGATCCGCCAGCTGCCGTGGTCCTCGCTGCCGAGCAGAGCCGCGAAGCAGGCCTCGGAATCAAAGCGCGGCAGGCACAGCCAGTCAACTGACCCGGCCGCGCTGATCAGCGCGGCCGATTGCATGTCACCGACGACGGCGTAGTCCTCGATCCGGCCTGCCACGGTTCCTCCTGGGCGGGTGCTCCCTGCCCGCTACCGTACTAGGCCTCCCGAGCCCTTAGGCTGGCATCATGCGGGTACTACCCGATGTAGTCGACGGCCGGCCGCGGCGCCGGTCCCGGCTGCTGCTCGCCGCCGGGACCGCGGCCGTGGCCGTGGCCGCCCTGGCGGGCTGCGCCCAGTTCGACTCCGCGCTCGGTCAGCGCCAGGCCGTCGTGACCTTCACCGATAACGCGACCCTGGCTCAGCGGATGGCCGTGCGCACGGCCTGCGCCAAGCCGCCGAACGTGAGCCCCCAGCCGTTGCCGAGCAACCTGAAGTCCGCGTACGAGCTCCCGCAGGTGACCTACCAGATCAATAAGGCCAGTAATGCAGACGTGGCGACGCTGGAGACGTGCCTGGACAAGTACCCCTCGGTGGCCGGCGTCACCCTGCAGGACTCCAGCGACGAGGGCAACTGAGGTCACGCCCGGTCTGCCGGGTTTAGCTGAGCCGTCTAGCTGCGGCTTCTGCGCCGCCGCGCGGCTGTGAAACGCACCGGCAGGCGGATTCCCCAGCATGCCGGCTTTATGTATAGTTAACCGACGCGCTGGTTTCCTATGTAAACGATTGAGATTAATGGTTTAGGAGTGTGACATGCGACGTACCGCGGTCGCCGCAATAATCGCCGCCGCCGCTCTGGCGGCGGCGGGCTGTTCCTCTTCGTCTTCTTCCTCGACCTCGAGTGCGACAGGTTCCACCGCCAGTGCCGCAGCCGCGGCGCCGGTAACGGTCCGGCTGGGTTTCCTTGAGAACATCACGCATGCCTCCGCGCTGGTCGCGCTGAAGGAGGGCTACTTCACCCAGGCTCTCGGCTCGGCCGGGACGGTGAAGCCGACCGCCTTCAGCACCGGGACGGAGGAGACGACCGCGCTACTGGCCGGCCAGCTGGACGCCGCCTACGTCGGCCCGAACCCGGCCATCAACACGTGGCAGAAGTCCAACGGCACCGCGATCAAGATCATCTCCGGCGCCGCGACCGGCGGCGCCTCAGTGGTGGCCTCGAAGGGCATCAGCTCGGCGGCTCAGCTGAAGGGCAAGACGCTGGCCACGCCGTCGCTTGGTAACACCCAGGACGTCGCGCTGCGCTACTGGCTGAAGCAGAACGGGATCGCGACCACCACGACCGGCGGGGGAGATGCGTTCATCAAGCCGACGACCCCGAACTCGGCCGCCGTCCTGGAGTTCAAGTCCGGGCAGATCGCCGGCGGCTCCGAGCCCGTCCCCTACGACATCCAGATGGTCAGCGACGGCGGCACGGTGCTGCTCAGCGAGCCCGGCGTCACGACCATTCTCGTCGTGACGCAGAGCTTCCTGTCCGCACATCCCGCGGTCGTCTCGGACCTGCTCAAGGCCCAGATCCAGGCGAACTCCTTCATCAAGTCCGACCCGTCGGCCGCGCAGGCCGCCGCGAACGCGGAACTGGCCGACTACACCGGCAAGCCGCTGGCATCGAGCCTCGTCGCGGCCTCGTTCAAGGAGACCACCTTCACCAACGATCCGGACGAGGCGTCACTGACCACTGACGCGTCGCAGGCCGTCTCGCTCGGCCTGCTCAAGCCGGTCAACCTGACCGGCATCTTCGATCTCGCACCGCTCAACCAGGCGCTGGCCGCGGCGGGCCAGCCGCAGATCAGCTCGTAGGTGGAGGACCCCATGATCAGGCAGGAGAGCTCTCTCGCGGTCACCGGCCCGCGCCCGGCGGCCGGGGGAGCACCGGCGGCCGTCCGGCTGGCGGATGTGTCCAAGGTGTTCGGGCGCGGCACCTCGGCCGTCCGCGCCCTGGACCACGTCTCACTGGAGGTCGCGCCGGGGGAGTTCACCTGCCTGATCGGGGCGTCGGGCTGCGGCAAGTCCACGCTGCTCAACCTGGTGGCCGGGCTGGACCAACCGACTTCCGGCCAGGTGTCGGCCTCGGGACGGGTGGCGTTCATGTTCCAGGAGCCGGCGCTGTTCCCGTGGCTCACCGCGGCGGGCAACATCGACCTGGCCCTGCGGGCCCGCGGCGCAAAACGGGCCGAGCGAAAGCAGCGGGTCACGGAGCTGCTGGAGACCGTGAACCTGACCGGGTTCGGCGGGAAGCGGCCGCATGAGCTGTCCGGTGGCATGCGGCAGCGGGTCGCGCTGGCCCGGGCCCTGGCCCAGGACGCCGACGTGCTGCTGATGGACGAGCCATTCGGCGCCCTGGACGCCATGACCAGGGACCTGCTGCATGACGAGCTCGACCGGATCTGCGCCGGGCGTCAGCTGACCATCTTGTTCGTCACCCACAACGTGCAGGAGGCGGTCCGGCTCGGCAACCGGGTGGTGGTGCTGAGCAGCCGCCCCGGCCGGGTGGTCGCGGAGTTCCCCGTGCCGATCGAGCATCCCCGGCGGATCGACTCGGCGCCGGTCGCCCAACTGGCCGCGCAGGTCACCGACCGGCTGCGAGAGGAGATGAGCCATGCCGCCCGGTGACGAGAGGTCGTCCGTGCCCGCCTACGCGGAGCGGCTGGCCTGGCTGGAATCGCTCGAAACGGCGACGCCGGACCAGCCGCGCCGGCACCGCCTGCTCGCCCGCGGCTGGGCGGGCCTGTGGCCCGTGGTGCTCGCGATCGCCATCGTGCTGGGCGGGTGGGAGCTGATCCACCTCAGCGGCTGGAAGAAGCTCATCTTCCCCGCGCCCGGCCCGACCCTGGCCAACCTGTGGGACCAGCTGGGGACGGCCGAGCTCTGGCACGCCATCGCCGTCACCGGCATGCGCGCCGTCATCGGATTCGGGCTCGCGGTGGTGATCGGCTCGGTCATCGGCGCGCTGGTCTCGCGGATCCCGCCCCTGCGGGCGGGCATCGGCTCGCTGATCACCGGGCTGCAGACGCTGCCGTCGATCGCCTGGTTCCCGTTCGCGATCATCCTGTTCGGCATCAGCACCACCACCATCTTGTTCGTCATCATCCTCGGCGCCGCCCCGTCGATCGCCAACGGCCTTATCGCCGGCGTGGACTACACCCCGCCGACGCTGCTGCGGGCGGGCAAGATGATGGGGCTGCGCAGGCTCTCGCTGTACCGGCACCTGATCCTGCCGGCCTCGCTGCCCGCGTTCGTGGCCGGGCTGCGGCAGGGCTGGGCCTTCGCGTGGCGCAGCCTGATGGCGGGCGAACTGCTGGTCACCATCGCGGGCCAGCCGTCCCTGGGCGTGCTGCTGTCGACGGATCAGTCCCAGGCTGACATGGAAAGCGCCACCGCGATCATCATCGTGATCTTGATCCTGGGTATCATCGTGCACTCGCTGTTCGGCATGGCCGACCGGGCCATCCGCCGCCGCTGGGGGCTGACCACTAACGTCTGAGCGCGACGACCCCGGGGAGCGTGCCGGGGTCAGCGCCATCGGCCCGCCGCCTGGCCCCGGGCCGCGCTGGGTAGTCTCGGTTAGGTGCCCCCGCAATCCGCCCGGCTGACGTTCCGCGAGATGACGCCCGATGACCTGGACGACATGGCCGCCCTGCTCGGTGACCCGGAGGTCATGACCTACTACCCGCGGCCGAAGACCCGGGACGAAGCCGCCCACTGGATCGAGTGGAACCGCGGCCTGTACCGCACCCGCGGTTACGGCCTGTGGCTGCTGACCACCTCGGACGGGAGCTTCGTCGGCGACTGCGGCCTGACGCCGCAGCCCGTGGACGGCGTGACCGAGCTGGAGGTGGGATACCACGTCGTGCCCGCGCTCCAGGGCCACGGGTACGCCACCGAGGCCGCAGCCGCCTCGCGGGACTTCGCCCGTGCGGTGCTCGGCGCGAGACGGCTGATCGCGATCATCCACCCGGACAATAGAGCCTCCCGGCGGGTCGCGGAGAAGATCGGGCTGCGGGCGGAGAAGCGGGCCACGGTGCATGGCGGCCGCGACGCGGTCATCTACGCCGCGGCCCTCGGCCAGCCCGCGGTGCCATACTCGGCCTCATGCGATTCCGCGCGAAGGTAGAGCTGAACGGCAAGACGGCCACCGGGATCGAGGTCCCGGAGGAGGTGGTCGCCGGGCTGGGACAGGGCCAGCGCCCGCCGGTACGGGTGAGCATCGGCGGCCACTCCTACCGCACGACGGTCGCCCGGATGCACGGCCGGTTCCTCATCCCGCTGAGCGCGGAGAACCGGACCGCGGCCCGCGTGGCGGCCGGCCAGCAGGTCGACGTCGATCTCGAAGCCGATGCCGAGCCGCGCGAGGTGCAAACGCCCCCCGACCTGGCGGCCGCCCTCATGCGGGACGAGACGGCCCGCGCGGCCTTCGACCGCCTGTCGTTCACCCACCGCAAGGAGTGGGTGCGATGGGTGGAAGAGGCGAAGAAAGCCGAAACCCGGGCCGGCCGCATCGCCAAGACCGTCCAGTCCCTGCACGACGGCAAGCGCTCCCGCTGACCGGTCAGGGCGGGGGAATAGCCGGGGCCTTCGGCCCCTTGGCGTCGGACCAGCTGCGCACGATCGTGGTATCGGAGATGAACCGGACCCCGGAACCGGGGGCCCAGCGCCGTGCGGCCTCGGCCAGGCCGTCCTCGACGACCTGCGACACATCCTCGCCGTGCTCGCGGGGGCAGTGCACGAGCAGCTCGTCGTGCAGGCACAGCACGACGCGGGCCCCCAGGTGCGCGCACCGGGCGCGGACCGTCACCGCCCACATCTTGAACAGCTCAGCCGCCGCGCCCTGGACCATCGCGTTGCGCGCGTACCGGCCGTAGGCGGCCGCCCGGCTGGCGGTCCGGGGCTCCGTGGGAGCCAGCACGATACGGCGGCCGCCGTAGGTCCGCAGATCGCGCCCGGCCCGCCCGGCGCGGTCGGCCGAGTCCAGGTAGGCCATCGCCACCGGGTACGCCGCGTTCAGGCGGCGCAGCGCCTGGGCCCCGTGGCCGGTGGTTTGCCCGTACATGGCGCCGAGTACCGCTACCTTGGCCGTCGGCCGGTCCAGGCCGAGCTGCTGGGCCACCGGCGCGTACAGGTCGTCGGCCCGCGCCGCCGTAGCCAGCGCCTGATCCGCGGAGACCGCGGCCAGCACCCGCGGCTCGATCTGGCCCAGGTCGGCCCGGACGAAGACGTGCCCCTCCTCGGCCACCACCGCCTCCCGCAGCGCGGCCGGCATGTTGTGCAAGCCGGCCGAGGCGGTCATCCGGCCTGCGGCCCCGTCGGACCCGGTCCAGGCGCCGCGCAGCCGGCCGTCGGTCCCCAGGTTCTCGTCCAGCCACGCATACCCGTAGGTGGTGGCGATCCGCTCCGCTTTGCGCCACTCCAGGAGGGCGGCGATGAGGGGATGGGCGTCGCGCAGCTCCCGCAGCCGCCAGGCCCGGGTGTCCGGGACGTCGACCCCGATCCGGGCCAGCAGCGACCGGACCTGGGCCGGGCTGCGCAGGTCGGTCACGGTCCCGCCGGGCGCGTGCCGGAGCACCTGCGCGTCGCGCGCGGCCCGGGCCGCGGCGGCCTCGGCGTCGCTGCCCGGCCGGGACCCGATGAAGCCGGCCAGGACCTGCTCGGCGACCGCGCGGTCCATCGGCAGGCCGTCCGCGGACAGCTCGGCACACAGCAGCTCGGCCGTGGACTCCGACCGTGCCGTGGGGACCGCCATCGGGCGGTCGGCCAGCGCGCCGAGCGCGGCCTGCTGCAGCTCGGCCAGGGCCCGGGCCGCCTCCGCCCACCGGGCTAGCCGGTCGGCGCCGTCCGACCATCCGCCGCTGACCCATTCCGGCCGCAGGTGGCCGTCCGGCGCTACCGGATCGTCGTCGTCGTCGTCCGGGCCGGACATCCCGAATAGGTCGAGCGGGCCGCCGGAAGGCAGGGCCTCGGTGGCCAGCCCGCGGGCCCGGGCCCAGGCCCAGCCGGGATCGGCCCGCCACCCGCCGAACAGCAGCCGGTGCGCCGCGACGATGTCCCAGCAGGTGGCCAGCCGTAGGCCGGCGGCCACGAGCTGCGCCGCCGTCTGGGATGACCACACCGCCCACCTCGGCCGCAGGACCTGGTCCGCTCGCCCGACCTCCGCAGCCAGCCCGGCGGCCAGCACGCCGCCAGGCCGCGGCGAGGCGCCGTCCTCAGGCGGTACGGTCCAGGCGCGTGCGGCGGTGGCCACGCCGAGCCCGAGAGCCGGGGAGACGGCCAGCCCCACCAGGTCGCCGCGGGCCACGCCGGCCCGGCGCAACGACGTCACCAGGTCCTCGCCCGCGGGCGGCCCTGGGACTGATGCACCTGTCACGGATCCAACCCTGCCACGGACGGGCCGCCCGGTCAGCAAGCAGCGCCAGCAGCCCGGGCATCGCCACGCTGGCTCCTGCCGCGGTGAGCGTGGCGAGTAACACGTCAGCCTTTCGTGTGTCGTAGAAGAAACCGGCCGCATCAAGGTTCGTGGTAAGAGATGCGCTGTATGGCTCGCTCACCCCAGCTACCGTGATCCGCCACGACCCCGCGCCGCCAAGGTTCTGCTGGAAACTGGCCGTCAGATTCCCGCCGAAATCGGCCGTGAAGACGGGCAGATAACCAGGATTATTGATCACGTTACCTTCGCCGAATACGTGGTAACTATACTTTATAGCCAGGCCCTGTCCCGGCAGGAAATCGGTAGCCCTTATAGTTATGGTGATTATGCCGCAGTCAGCCTGACCCGGCGGATCGATAACAGGCTGGCCGGCAATTGTCACCTTCGGGAAAAGGACCGGCGCGGACGGGCCCGGCCCGATCGCCCAGAGCTGGTGACCGCCCTGGCTCGCCGGGATTGGCCCGGGACCGCCTTCTAGTGCGCGCCCAGGGCTGCCGAACGGGAACGGCTCCGCCACGGACAGGCTCCCGTCCGGGTTGACCTGGACATTCAATCCGCTGTGCGCGTTCTGGATTGCGAACCAGCCGTCTGCATACGATAGGGAATCGACGTCGCCCCGGCCTGCGTCGGTGACAGGCACCATAAACCAGTGCTGGTTGTGCTCGCTCAGCGCCGGCTTCATAGCAAGGGCCTGGAGTGCCGCGCCCGGCTGAGCCGGGTCTTTGATATCAACGGCAAGGCCATGGTATGCGCTGGTGATATAGAAGTGCGAGGAGTCCGGTGAGATCGGCCGGAATGACCAGTACTCGTTGACCTCGTACTTGTTTCTGATGGCCTGCAGCAACGACCCCGGCGAGACCGGCGTTTTGATGTCCATGACATTCCAGGCGACCGCACTGACCAAGATGTATTGATTAGTCATATCGATGGTTAGACCTCCTGTCGTCGTGCGGGCGCAACGGTATCGCGGCAGCCGACCTCGGCGCGCTCATATACGGCGGGTTAGGCACTTTTATCCGGTGATAATTGGTCTAGGAGCCGAATATCAGGAAGCCGTGATCAGCTAGCGCACTGCGAGCCAGGATGGAGAACAGGTCCCGTGGAACTCCAGCCACCCGGCTGGCCCATCATACTCGAACGCTGAGAATCCACGCCGGAAACGCGGCCCAGGGGATGCCCGATGAGCGTCTTGATAAGCAGAGTTGGGTCAATTCAATGTCAGGCTGGGCCGCCGATGAATCGATGGGCGGGCACTCGGCCGGGGACTGACCTGCCACGGCGCCGGCGCGCCGGCGTCAGTAGCGCATGTGCATGGCTGAGCGCACCTCGTCCAAGGTGGCCTCGGCGATGGCCTCGGCACGCTCGTTGCCCTCCCGCAGCACCTGGCGGACGTAGCCGAGGTCGCGCGCGTATTCGGCGCGGCGGGCCCGGACCGGGGCCAGCAGCTCGTTGACCGCCGCCGCGACGGTGTCCTTGAGCACCGCCGCGCCGCCGGTCCCGATGCTGGCCGCCACATCCTGCGGGCCGCGCCCGAGCGCAAGGGCGGCCAGCAGCACCAGGTTGGAGACCTCTGGCCGGCGTTCCGGGTCGTAGCTGACGTACCGCTCGGCGTCGGTCCTGGCGCCGCGGATGAGCCGGGCGGTCTCGTCGGCGCTGGCCGCCAGCGCGATGGCGTTACCGCGGCTCTTGCTCATCTTGGTGCCGTCCACGCCGAGCAGCAGCGGCGCCTGCGACAGCAGCGCGTCCGGCACCGGGAACACCTCGGCGTAACGGCGGTTGAAGCGGCGTGCAATGACCCGGGTGAGCTCGAGGTGCGGCAGCTGGTCCTGCCCGACCGGCACCAGGTTCGCCTTGCAGAACAAGATGTCCGCCGCCTGGTGCACCGGGTAGCTGAGCATCAGGCCACTGACTGCCGCCTGGCGCGAGTGCGCGATCTCGTCCTTGACCGTGGGGTTGCGCTGCAGCTCCGGGACCGAGACCAGGCTCAGGAACGGCAGCAGCAGCTGGTTGAGGGCCGGCACCGCGCTGTGCGTGAAGATCACCGCGCGCGCCGGGTCCAGCCCGATGGCCAGGTAGTCCAGCACCAGGCCGATGACGTACTCCCCTAGGTGCTCGGCGATGTCACGGTCGGTCAGCACCTGATAGTCGGCGATCAGCACGAAGACCTCCGCGCCGAGGTCCTGCAGCCGGACCCGGTTCTGCAGGGTGCCGAAGTAGTGGCCCAGGTGCAGTGGCCCGGTCGGCCGGTCCCCGGTCAGGATCCGGAACCGGGAGGCGTCCTGTCCGATCAGCTCCTCGAGCTCAGCCGAACGCCCCGCCGCGAGCTCAGTGCTCATGGCTATCGTCCTCTCCGTTCAGGTCCGGGCAGGGGGCCTCAGGAGAACACGAAAAAGGCCGCCCAGCCGGACGGCCTCGAACATCGGTTAACAGTGGGCCGCCCTAACCGGCCGGCCACGACTGCGTACCCGATGCGCATCGCACCCTCCCATTCTAACCCTGCTCGCCGGGGCCGTCTGCCCCGCCGGGCCGGGGGCCGCCACCGGGCGGCCCGTAAGCCCATGACCGCTCATAGGCAGATATCGAGCATCAACCGATCAACATTTTCGACAATTTCCTGATAGGCTTCTTCTCTGTAAATTTCCCGTTCCGATTTGACCTCGGAAATCCTGCCTGGTTCCCCGACGTCGGCGATTGACCATATATACGGGCTAGCGGGAAAGGTCACCAACCGCAGGCACTCGTCGTAGACTCGCTGATTCATGCAGACGGTGACATCAGCTTTATCCAGACGGCACTGGCTCAGCTGATCTCCAAAGCCAGCTTTGGCGGATTCGCGGATGCCGTGCTTCTGGAGCAGCTCCAGCGTCATCGCGTAGTGGGCCAGGTTCCTGGCCTTGTGCGAGGCGGCAACCGTGCCGCTTGACAGAACGCCTGCGCCAATCATCCCGAGCGAGTTCAGATAGGCTTCCGCAATAATGCTCCTGAACGCGTTCCCACGGCATATGAAGTGGATGATCACCCAGCTACGCTAGCAAGCCCGGGGTTTCTGGGACAACGCCGTGCTGGTTAACGAACATGCCGGCCCCCGACCCCTGCGTGGCCCTTGGCCTGGCGGCTTGAGGCACCGGCTGCTGGCGACTTTTCAGGGCCCGGCCGTGCCGGGTGGCCCGGTGGCCGCGGCTGGCCGGAGCGGGCTTGCGGACAGGGGCTAAACGGTTTGCCGTCCCGGTGCGACCCTAAGACGTGAGTCTTCTTCAGTCCGGCGATGGCGGTGGCCTACGGATGCCGGCGGTGCCGGGCTGCGGCACCGCCGGGCGTGCGCGGGCTGGTCACGGTGACCGTGCGAATCTTGCGGGGCTTAAATGACCGGTGGCAAGATCCCGAAGGACCACGCCGAGGAAGTTGCCGACTGCTTTGCCGCGTACGCGCAGGGCTTGTTCGGATACGCCTGCATCCTGACCCGAGGGGACCGGGCGATGGCCGATGACCTGGTCCAGTCCGCGTTCATGGCCGCGGCCAGGCAGTGGCCGACCATGCGGTGCCTACGCGATGCTCAGCGGATTCGCTGGCTGCAGACCACGGTCAGCCACCATGCGATCGGCATGTTCCGCCGCAATAACGCCCTGCGCGAAAACCTCCCGCGGCTGGAGGCCGCGTACCGGGCACCCTCACCGGATACTCATGCCGCGGCAATGTCGGGGATCGCGCTGGAGCGGTGCTGGCGGGCCATCCAGGCCTTGCCGCCGCGGCAGCATGCGGTGGCGGTGATGCGCTGGCTGCTGGCCATGCCCAATACGGAGATCGCCGCCGCGCTGGGCATGGCCGACGGGACCGTCGCAGCGCATCTGTCCGCCGTGCGGGGAAAACTGAGAACAGAGCTGGGACCCTATGATCCGTTCGGTTACGAGAAAGGAGCCTCGCCATGACGACGGGCGGGCATGACACTGTAAGCACGGACGAGGACGAACTCTTCGCGCGCCTGTACCGGGTGGTCACTGACACCTACGCGGCGCGGTACGCCGCCACCTACGATACCGATGCTGGCCTGGGCCGGTTCCAGAAAGTGCTCCAGGAGGACGCCCCGGCCCACGGCGATCAGGCCAGCGAGAGTATCGCCATCGCGGTAACGGCAGGCGCCGACACCTTCCCTGTCCCGTTCCGGCCCATGCCCGCCGAGCTGGGACAGGATGCTGATCCGGCCATCGCAAACCTGTACGTCCTGTACTACCGGGCGCTGGTGCGCCTGGCCACCATGCTGCTGCGTGACGTCGGGGCTGCCGAGCACGTGGTCGACGACGCGTTCATCGCTGCGCATGAAGGCTGGGACCGGCTCGGGAACCCGCAGAACGCTCTGGCCTTCTTGCGCCAGGCCGTGGTCAACCGTTCCAGGTCGGTACTGCGTCACCGGATGGTCATCGACGAGCCCCCGCAGCAGGTGCCGCCGGACATGCCGGGCGGCGAGCACGCGATCCTGTTCGGGGCGGAGCAGTCGGCCGTGGCGGCCGCGCTTCGCGACCTGCCCGTCCGGCAGCGCGAGGCGATCGTGCTGCGGTATTACGCGGACCTGTCCGAGGCTGAGATCGCCGCAGCTCTAGGCATCAGCCGAGGTGCCGTCAGGAGCCACACCGCACGCGGCATGGCTGCACTGCAAGCCTCCTTGGAGCAGTAGCTACAGCGACCTGACCAACCGCCGCAGCGATCGATCCTCTCTTCCACCTACGGGATGGCTGGCTGGCGGACACACCTTGTCGGCGCGGCCGCCGCTTGTGATGACCGGGGTGCTTTCAGGGGAACCCTGATGTTGTCAGGCCCAGGAGGAGTTGGGTTTGCGTGGGGCTGAGGGGTGTGCGTGGCTTGGGTTTTCTCGGGGGTGTGCGTGCCGCTGGGTCCCAGAGGAGGTCCTGGCGGATTCTTTCTTTGCTGACGTGGAAGACCGCGCCGATCTGGTCGAGGGTGCAGCCAAGTTCTCTGAGTTTGTGAGCGGCGCGTTTGCGGCTGATCCGTGGAGTCTGAGGGTCGAAGGTGGCGCGGGCTTCGTCCAGTGCCTGGTCCCGTTCGGTGGCCGCGCGCCGTGCCTGTGCGGCGGCGGCCGCGGCGAGGTCTGGTGCTTTGTCGTGCTCGTCGAGCCAGCCGCGCCCTGCGGTGGTGATGCGCCAGACGATGGCGGGCCGGCCGCGTCCTTTACGCTCGCGGCCTACTCGTTCGACGTGGCCGGCTTGCTCGTGCCGGCGCAGCGTGTGGTCGTAGGAGGACAGCAGGAGTCGCCGGCGCTGGCCTGGCTCGGCCAGGAGGCTGGCCAGGGCGGGGGCTGACAGCGGTTCCGGGTTCTGCGCCAGTGCTCGCAGGAGCCGCACGGGCCGGGTTTCTGCTGTTACTGCGTGGTGTACGGCAGGGATGGTGACGGTCTGGCTGTCACTCATCGGCTTTCCTTCCTGCGCGGTGCTGGCCTGGTTAGCCTGCCTCCCGTCCAGTTCCGCATGGGCGGGAGGCCGGCTGTGGTGAGGGCTGGGCCGCCGGTGACACTCTGGTTTTCCGCCGGAGACACCTCGGGAAAGAGCCGGCGGCTAACCGGCTGGCCAACGGCCCAGCGTCTGTTGGCCCAGCATTTACTGGGCCAGTTCTTCCAGCGCGCGGTTGCGCTGGTTCTTCCCGAAGACCGCGATCAGGACGCCCGGGACGAGCGCGCACGGGATCGTGACGAAGACGAAGAAGCCCGTCGGCGCGGTGACGCTGAAGAGCGCTCCGGCGATCAGCACGCCGCCCCAGGCGCCCAGGTGGCCCACGCCATCGGTCCAGCCGGTACCCAGCGCGCGCATCCGGGTCGGGTAGCACTGGGGGATGTACACGTACATACTCCACAGCCACAGCGTCACGCCGGCCACCGTTAGGCTGTAGCCGATGTACACGGCCGCGCTGTTGTTCGGCACCTTGAACATGAGCCAATAGCCGCCGGCAAACAGAATGGCGCCGATGAGCTGCGTCCATCTGCGCTCCAGCCGGTCTCCGATGAACGTGTTGAGCAGGTAGACGGCGGTGCCGATCACGCCGGCCCACGCCGTCATGGCGAAGATCCAGCCGGCGCTGTAGCCGCCCTTGCCGATGAGCCACAAGATAATCTGACTGCCGCCGCCGTACACGATGCCGCCGTAGCCGAGCACCATGACCACCAGCAGGAACACGGTGACGCCCACGTACTGCCGGCCGAACGGCGCCCACCAGGCGGTCTTCTCCTCGGCCAGTACCTCGTACGGCGACAGGTCGGGCTCGGGCAGTGCGACACGGCCGCCCTTGCTGACCCTCGCCTCCATCCGCTCCACGGTCTGGCGGGCCTGGGCGCGGCGCTCCCGGGCCTCCAGCCACCGCGGTGACTCCGGCATCCGGAAGAACAGCACCACCGCGATCAGGATGTTCACGATGGTCAGGAACCACAGGAACCACCGGTAGTGGACCGGGAACCAGTAGTGCGGGAGGATGCCGCCGATGACGACGAAGAGGAGGAAGATGCACACGGCCTGGCAGGGCAGCATGACCTTGCGCCGCCATGTCGGCCCCATGATCTCGCTCATGTACACGACGTTCATGGCCAGGTACCCGGCGAACCCGAGCGTGTCGAAGATCGACAGGACGATCAGCGCCGGGTAGTTGGTCACGTAGCCGAACGGCCAGATGAACGCCCCGGCCAGCAGCGAGGACAGGATCAGGGCCTTGCGCCGGCCGATCTTGTCGGCCAGCCAGCCGAGGGCGTACCCGCCGAGCAGGATGCTGATCCCGACCTGCAAGGCGTACAGGACGTCGTACTGGCTGTGCGTTATCTCCTTGGCCGGCAGCCAGACGAACGGGTACAGCCGCAGGGCGATCCCGTCGGTCGAGGCCGACATCGCCCAGCCCACCTGCACGATCAGGCAGATCTCCCAGGCCATGAAGCTCATCGGCAGGCGGTCGACCCGGGCCGCCGCCTCGCCGGGAATGACCAGAGTGCCGCCGCCGGCGGCCGCGGCTCCCGAAGTATCTTGTGCCATTACGGTTCTCCTTGCTGCCATCCAGTCTCAGGGGATGGCGGGGTAAAGCGGGGAATTATGACGCCTTTGCTGCTGGTGTTGATGGTGCCCGGATCGTAGTTGGCGATGCTGGTCATCAAGTGCTGGACCGGCGCCGGTCTTGGTGCAGGAGAAAACATGGGGATGGCGTCGATGCCGTTGCCCTTGCCGTGGCGGGAGACGGCGAAGCTGTATGAAATCCCAGACACATGGCCCCTGGTAGCGGCCAGGTTCGCTGGGCTGCAACTGTGTTAATCGGATTGTTTGATTCCTCGGCCAGGATGTCAACACTTTACCTCTGGAAAATTTCCCCTAAAGAGCAGTCATTAGATAATTGCTTCCCGGCAAATGCGCCTAGGCAATTGCTCTAAGGCAATTGCCCCCGGGCAACTAATGTCGGGATGAGAATGGCCAGCAGCCGATTCTGCTTAACCAGAGTTGAGGATGACTCAGATGTGGTGCAGGGTGCCGGACTTCTCCCTCGAATTCCGAATTCCGAATTGTGCGGCCCGTCCGTACCACGAGAGGGTAACCAGCGCGCTCGGCGCCGCGGCCGTGCGCCAGGAGGCCGGGCCGCCGGGACCGCATGAAAGGGTAGGTGCCCATGGACTACGCACACCTGGGCCGTTCGGGCCTGTCCGTCAGCCGCCTGTGCCTCGGCACGATGAACTTCGGGGCGCTGACCCCGCCCGCCGAGGCACACGCGATCATGGATCACGCCCACGAGATAGGCATCAACTTCTTCGACACCGCCAACCGCTACGGCGGGGCCCAGGGCCCGCCCGGGCAGGTCGGCCAGAACCCTGAGGCCCACGCCGGCTGGACCGAGGAGATCATCGGGGACTGGTTCGCGGCCGGGGGCGGCCGGCGGGAGCGCACCGTGCTGGCCACCAAGCTGTACGGGGCCACGGGAGACTGGCCCAACGAGGGCAAGCTGTCCGCGCTGAACATCCGCCGCGCCTGCGACGCCTCGCTGCGCCGGCTGCGCACCGACTACATCGACCTGTACCAGATGCATCACATCGACCGGGACACCCCGTGGGACGAGATCTGGCAGGCGATGGAGGTCCTCGTCGCCCAGGGCAAGATCATCTACGTCGGCTCGTCCAACTTCGCGGCCTGGAACATCGCGCAGGCCAACGACGCCGCGGCGGCGCGGGGCTTTTCCGGCCTGGTCAGCGAGCAGTCCATCTACAACCTGCTGACCAGGCAGATCGAGCTCGAGGTGCTGCCCGCGGCGATCGAGTACGGCGTCGGCGTCATCCCGTGGTCCCCGCTGCACGGCGGCCTGCTCGGCGGCGTGCTGAAGAAGGAACGCGACGGGCGCCGCCGCCTGGCGGGCCGGGCCCGCCGGACCCTCGAGGACCACCGCGAGCAGATCGCGGCCTATGAGGACCTATGTGACGAGCTCGGCCACGAGCCGGCCGAGGTGGCCCTGGCCTGGCTCCTGCACCGCGACGGCGTGACCGGCCCGATCGTCGGGCCGCGCACCGTCGCCCAGCTCGATGACGCGCAGCGCGCCGCGGCCGTCACCCTGGACGACGACGTGCTCAAGCGGCTCGACGAGCTGTTCCCCGGCTACCGCCCCGCGCCGGAGCACTACGCCTGGTGAGACCGCTCAGCGCCGCCGAGGCGGGCGCGCGCAGACCCTCGCTGCTGAGGGACCGGTCCCGCCCGCAGCGGGTCACGAACATCGAGCTGTTCTTCGACCTGGTGTACGTGTTCGCCATCACCCAGCTGTCGCACTACCTGCTCGATCACGCTGACCTGCGCGGCGCGCTGCAGGCAGGCCTGCTGCTCGCGATGGTCTGGCTGGTCTGGGCGTACACGACCTGGGTCACCAACTGGCTTGACCCGGACCTGATGGCCGTGCGCCTGCTGCTGGTGGCGCTGATGCTGGCCAGCCTGGCCATGTCGGTGTCACTGCCGCGGGCGTTCGAAGACCTCGGCCTGTGGGTCGGCGGGGCCTACGCGGTCCAGCAGATCGGCCGCACCATATTCATGCTCATCGCGCTTCGCGGGCATCCGCTGGAGGCCAACTTCCAGCGGATCCTGGCCTGGTGCATCGTCAGCAGCGCGTTCGCCGTCGCGGGCGGTGTGGCCCACGGCAACGCCCGGGCCCTGCTGTGGCTCGGCGCGGTCGGCGTCGACCTGCTCGGCGGAGCAGTCGGCTTCTACACCCCGGGGCTCGGCCGGTCCCGCACCTCGGACTGGACCATTGAGGGCGGCCACTTCGCCGAGCGCTGCCAGGGGTTCATCCTGATCGCGCTGGGCGAGTCGATCGTCATCATCGGGTCGACCCTGACCGAGAAACCGGTCGCGGCGGCCAACGTGACCGCGTTCGTGGTCGCGTTCGCCGGATCGGTCGCGTTGTGGTGGCTGTACTTCGACCAGAGCGCCGAGGCGGCCGCCGAGAAGATCGCCAGCTCGGATGACCCCGGCCGGCTGGGCCGTTCGGCCTACCACCTGATCCATCCGGTGATGGTGGCGGGCATCATCGTCTCGGCGGCCGCCGACCAGAAGGTCCTGTCCGACCCGGGCGCGACCGCGAGCGCCGCGGCCGCGTGGATGATCCTGGGCGGCCCGGCCCTGTTCCTGGCCGGGCACGCCGCGTTCAAGCTGGTCGTATGGGGTTATGTGTCCTGGTCCCGGGTGGCCGGCATCGCCGTGCTCGCGCTGCTGGGCCTGGCGGCGACGACGATCCCTGAGCTGGGCCTGGCCGCCTGCGCGGCAGCCGTGGTCGCCGTGGTGGCGGCCTCCGACCGGCTGCCGGGGATGCGCCCGCCGACATGACCTCGCGGTGCGAGACCCGCGGGGCATCCGGCGCTGAGCCTGTCCCGCGCGGGCCGCGGGCGAGCAGGCCGTCTCCCGGAGCCCGGAATAGAAGGGGTGCCTGCTGCTGCTGTTCGAGGCAGAGGGCCCTAGCCGCCAGGACGAGCTGGCGGGCAGCGGCCGTTCCGGCGTGCCGCGCCGCGATGTCACCTGATGGCCGCTCAGGGCTCACCGGGCCTTGGGTCCGAGGAAAGGGTTAGCGACACGATGAGCCATGGGCCTTCGAACAGGTACGCGTGGGCGGAGCCCGGGGTCGAGGATCTGGGCGGGGGCGTGTACCGGATCCCGCTGCCGCTGGGGATGGACGCGCTGCGAGCGGTCAACATCTACGCGATCACCGACGCCGAGGGGGTCGACCTGATCGACGGCGGCATGGCGATAGTCGAAGCCCGGGAGGAGCTCATCCGCGGGCTGCGGCAGATCGGCTGCGAGCTCGGCGACATCCGGAACTTCTTCGTCACCCATGTTCACATCGATCACTACTCGCTGGCCGTCGAGCTGCGCAAGACACTGCACAACGTGGTCACCCTCGGCGAAGAGGAACGCGCCAACCTGGTGGCCCTGCGTGAGGTGCGCACGCAGATCGGCCACGGCTTCGGCGGGGACCTGCACCGGCTCGGCGCGGCGGAACTGTCCCCGGCCCTGGCCCGGACGGCGCATCCCGCGGGCCACGGCTTCAGCTCCTGGGAGGACCCCGATCGCTGGCTGGCCGACCAGGCCGAGCTCGACCTGCGGTCGCGGACGCTGACGGCCTATCACACACCCGGCCACACCCGGGGCCACGTCATCTTCCACGACCCCGCGGCCGCGATCATGTTCGCCGGCGACCACGTGCTTCCGCATATCACCCCCTCGATCGGGTTCGAGTCGGCCCCGAGCCGGCTGCCGCTGGCCGATTACCTCAGCTCGCTGCGGCGCACGCTAGGGCTGCCCGACGCCCGGCTGCTGCCGGCCCACGGCCCGGTCACCGGCAGCACCCATGAGCGGGTGAACGAGTTGCTGGCCCACCATGACCTGCGCCTGGCCGAGATGCACCAGGCCGTGCTGACCGGCCGCGCCACCGCCTACGAGGTGGCGCAGGCCATCAGGTGGACGCGGTCCCTGCGCCTGTTCAGCGAGCTGGACGTGCACAGCCAGTTCCTGGCCGTGAACGAGACCGGCGCGCACCTGAAAGTGCTGACCCTCCGCGGCGAGCTGACCTGCAAGTCGTCTGATGATGGCGTCGACTACTACGAAGGCGCCGTGCCCGGTTAGACGCTGATCCGCTGGGCGCCGGTATAGACGTTCATCGTGGTGCCGCGCAGGAACCCGACCAGGGTCAGGCCGCCCTCCTCGGCCAGCGACGCGGCCAGCGACGACGGCGCGGACACCGCGGCCAGCACCGGCACGCCGATCATGATCGCCTTCTGGGCCAGCTCGAACGAGGCCCGCCCGCTGACCAGCAAGATATGCCCGGCCAGCGGCAGCAGGCCGGAACGCAGCGCCCAGCCGGCCACCTTGTCCACCGCGTTGTGCCTGCCCACATCCTCGCGCAGGGCCAGCAGCGTGCCGTCCGGGCGGAACAGCCCGGCCGCATGCAGCCCGCCGGTGCGGCTGAACACCCGCTGCGCGTCCCGCAGGGTCTCGGGCAGGGCGGCGAGCACGGCCGGGGAGACCCGGACCGGATCAGCCGCCACGTCGAACGCCGACCGGACCCGGATCGCCTCGATGCTGTCCTTGCCGCACACCCCGCAGGCGCTGGTGGTGAGGAACTTCCTGACCGCGCCGGGGTAGTCCGCCGCCTGGTAGCGGAGCGCGGCGCCCGGCCGGACCGTCACGGCCGCCACGTTGGCATCGCACATGCGGATCTCCTGCACCTCATCGAGGCGGCCCAGCAGCCCCTCAGTGAACAGGAACCCGGCGGCCAGGTCGATGTCGTGGCCCGGGGTGCGCATCGTCACCGTGAGCGGCTCGCCGTCCACCCGGATCTCCAGCGGCTCCTCGACGGCAAGGAGGTCAGCCCGGTGCTCCGCGGTACCGCTCACCGGGACCCGCAGCACCCGCCGCCGGGCCGTCGTCGTAGCGCTCATGAACCCGAGGCTACGCTGGGTCCCGCCCAGCGACGACGCTGCGGCCCGCGAACGGAGGGACCATGGCGCCCATAGTGTCCGAGGTCGACGTCACCCGGCCGCCCGAGGAGGTCTTCCGCTACGTCACCGACCCGTCGCGCTTCGGGGAATGGCAGTCGGGCGTGGTCAGCGCGCATATCGATCCGGACGGCCCGCAGGAGGTGGGATCCCGGTGCGTCATGACCCGCCGGATCGGGGGTACGGACCGGACCACGACATCGGAGATCACGGAGCTCAGCCCGCCGCGGACGTGGACGATCCGCGGCATCGACGGGCCGATCCGGGCCGATATCGCGGTGGCCGTGGATCCCCGCCAGGACGGCACGCAGGCGCACGTCACCATCCAGGTGGACTTCCGGGCGTACGGGATGGGCAAGCTGGTCATGCCGGTGGTCGTCCGGGAGGCCCGCAAGGAAGTGCCGGAGAGCTGCGAGCTGCTCAAGTCGCGGCTGGAAAGCGGCTCAGGCGCCGCGGCCGAGCCCTGAACCGCCCCGGACAGCCGGATGCCGGGCCCGGCGGGAGGTCGGGCCCGGCACATGGTCGGGAGGCCAGCAGCAGGTACGGTCAGCTGGCGAAGTCCAGCAGCGGCTGGGCGCGGCTCGGGTGGCGCAGCTTGGACAGCGACTGCTTCTCAAGCTGCCTGATCCGCTCGCGGGTCAGGCCGAGCGCCCGCCCGATCTCGTCCAGGGTGTGCGGGTTGCCGTCATACAGGCCGAACCGCATCGCCATGATGGTGGCCTCGCGCGGCGTCAGCGCGTCCAGCGCCGAGCGCAGTTGCTCGGCCATCAGCTGGCGGTCGACGAGCTCGGAGGCCTCCGGGGCGTCCACGTCCTCGATCAGGTCACCGATCGAGGTCTCGCCGTCCTCGCCGATCGTCGAGTCCAGCGAAATCGGCTGACGCGACGTGCGCAGCAGCTCCTCGATCTGGTCCGGGGTCCGGTCCAGCTCGACGGCCAGCTCTTCCGGGGTCGGCTCGCGGCCCAGGCGCTGGTGCATGTCACGCTCGACCCGGCTCAGCTTGCTGAGCATCTCGAGCACGTGCACCGGGAGCCGGATGGTCCGCGCCGAGTCGGCGAAGCCGCGCTGGATGGCCTGCCGGATCCACCACATGGCGTATGTGGAGAACTTGTAGCCCTTGGTGTAGTCGAACTTCTCCACGGCCCGGATCAGGCCCAGGTTGCCTTCCTGCACCACGTCCAGCAGGGAAAGGCCCCGGTCGCTGTACTTCTTGGCCACCGAGACGACCAGCCGCAGGTTGGCCTCGAGCATGTGTGCCTTCGCGCGCCGCCCGTCCTCGGCAATCAGCTCCAGGTCACGCCGGTAGTCCTCGGACAGGCCCGTCGCGGCTTCCAGCTTGTGCTCGGCGAACAGGCCCGCCTCGATCCGCTTGGCCAGATCCACTTCCTGCTCGGCGGTGAGCAGACTGGTCCGGCCGATCGACTTCAGGTAGGTGTGCACCGAGTCGCCCATCGCGGGCGTCTGGTCATCCAGGTCGACCTCGGCCAGCCGGTCGGTATCGGTCAGCGCGGCCGCCTCAGCCTCAAGGTTCACCACGTCGGCGTCGGCCAGGTCGACATCGGCGTCGTCGCCGGCCTCGGCATCTCCGTCGTCCGCGCCCTTAGCGGCTCGCGCCGGGGCGGCGGCCGAGCGCACCGACCGGCCCTTGACACCGCTGTCGCTGAGCTCGTTGCCCAGCCGCACGCCGGACTCGGCGAGCTCACGCAGGATGGACCGTCCCTCGGCAGGCGTCAGGCCAGCCAGGTCAAAGGCGTTCCTCAGCTCCGCAAGAGACAGGTGACCCTGGCTACGCCCCCGCTGGATCAGATCATCCACACGGGTCGTGCTCGCCTCTTCATCTGTTTCGGCAACCGGTGAGGTCGCCATGGCGATCCGCGGCATGAGACACCTCCCTCCTAAACAACACGTACGCAATCCACACGTCGTTCACGGACTCCCACCAAGTACCCCTCGTTTCCCCGCGCAGTCATCAGCGGGGCACATTGTCCGGGCACTATTAAGTAACGCTGTTCGGCTCAGATTGTTCCCGCCGGAGCAGTTCCCGCCTGAGCCGGATAAGGTCATGCTTCCCGCTAGCCAGCATGGGAACGGCATCTACCATCACGACCCTGCCGGGAGCAGCGTAACGCGGCAGCCGCTGTCGCACATGCAGACGGAGCAATTCGGCGGCCGGCGGGTCGGCCGGATCTTCCGGCACCACGACCGCTACGACCATTTCGCCCCATTCGCCGTCGGGCAGGCCCAGGACCGCCGCATCCCGGACGCCCGGGCAGGCCTGCAGGGCCGCCGCGACCTCACCGGGGATCACCTTGTGCCCGCCGGTATTGATCACGTCGTCCGCGCGCCCGCGCACGACCAGCCGGCCCGACGGATCCAGCCGGCCCACGTCGCCGGTCCGGAACCACTGGTCGGCCAGGCGCCGCAGGCCCGCCCAGGTAACCGGAGAACAGCACCGGGCCGCCGATCCAGATGCGCTCGTCGTCGCCGGTCCGCACCCGCACCCCGTCCAGCGGGACCCCGTCGTACACGCAGCCGCCGCAGGTCTCGGTCATGCCGTAGGTCGTCACCACGGGCACCTGCGCCGCCCGGGCGGCGTCCAGCAGGCCGGCCGGCGCGGCCGCCCCGCCGAGCAGCACCGAGGAGAAACCGGCCAGTACCTCCGGTGTGTCCAGCAGTCGCAGGAGCTGGGTCGGCACCAGCGACACGTGCGCGCAGCCGCAGCCGGCCACGGTCTGCGCGTCGGCCCGGTCGGCCAGCACCGGGTCGGTGCCGCTGACCAGCGAGCGCACCAGCACCTGGATCCCGGCGATGTGCGAGGCCGGCAGGCAGCACAGCCAGCGCTCGCCCGGCCGGGCCCCGATCCTGGCCAGGGACGCCCGGGCCGAGTGCAGCAGCGCGGCGGCGCTGAGCTCGGCCCCTTTCGGCGCGCCGGTGGATCCCGACGTGGCGACGATGACCGCCGTCCCTTCGGCTACCCGTTCCTCCCCGGCCGAACGGAACGGCGTGATCACCCCGTCTGTGTCCTCCAGGCTGCCCGGGGCCAGCGCTTCTAGCTGTTCGGCCAGCCGGGCGGGCGGGAGCGCCGCGTCGACCGGGGCGATAGCCGGGCCGCTGCCGTCGAGCGCCGCGGCCAGCAGCTCGAGCAGCCGCGGGCCGGCGCGCTCGACCAGGACCGCGTGCAAAGGTCGGTTCGTCACGATCGTTAAGGTTAAATCCCGGACCTTGAGGAGGTTACGAGTGGTCGACTGGCACCAGACCGCCGCGGAATCAGCAGCGGACATCTCCCTGCCGCCCGGAACCGGGTCTCCCCGCTCAACGTGGATCATTGCTTCCCCCCTGGGGGCGGTAACGATCCACGATCGGGGAACAGGCCTGTGAACCCGGGGATGCTGGCCGGGCTGCGGGCGTTCGCCATCCCGATGCCGGTGAAGTTCCGGGGGGTGACGGTGCGCGAAGGCGCGCTGATCGAGGGCCCCGCGGGGTGGGGGGAGTTCTCCCCGTTCGCCGAATACGGCCCGCGGGAGTGCGCGCGGTGGCTGGCCAGCGCGCTGGAATCGGCAGCTGGGTCCTGGCCTGCGCCGGTCAGGGACAGGATCCCGGTGAACGTGACCGTGCCCGCCGTCGGGCCGGCCCACGCGATGCAGATCGTCACCGCGTCGGGCTGCCGGACGGCCAAGGTCAAGGTGGCCGAACGGGGGCAGGCCGAGGCCGACGACATCGCGCGGGTCGAGGCGGTCCGCGAAGCGCTCGGGCCAGCGGGCCGGATCCGGGTCGACGCCAACGGCGGCTGGCAGGCCGGGCAGGCCGTGCGCATGCTGCGGCGGCTGGCCGCGTTCGGGCTCGAGTACGCCGAGCAGCCCTGCGCCAGCCTGGACGAGCTCGCCGAGGTGCGCCGCGGAGTCGACGTCCCGGTCGCGGCGGACGAATCCATCCGGCGGGCCGAGGATCCGCTGCGGGTCCGGGCGGCGGGCGCGGCCGACATCGTGGTGCTGAAGGTCCAGCCGCTCGGCGGCGTGCGGGCCGCGCTGCGGGTGGCCGAGGCCTGCGGACTGCCGGTCGTGGTCTCCAGCGCGGTCGACACCTCGGTCGGGCTGGCCGCCGGCGTGGCGCTGGCCGCCGCGCTGCCCGAGCTCCCGTACGCCTGCGGCCTGGGCACCATGTCGCTGCTGGCCGGCGACGTCACCGCCGACCCGCTGACGCCCGACCACGGCGAGCTTCCGGTCCGGCGCCCTACGGTCGACCCGGACCAGCTGGCCCGCTTCGAGGCCGACCCGGCGCCGTGGCGGGACCGGGCGGCGGCGGCGGCCCAGTTCCTCGACGAGGTGAGCCCCTCGGGCGCGTCCTTGGATCCGCTGGCCGGCAAGCCGCGCTCGTGAACCCGTCTACCGCGTTCGGCCTGGCCCTGTGCGACGAGCTCGCCCGGTGCGGGCTGCGCGAGGCCGTCCTGGCCCCGGGATCACGCAGCACCCCGCTGGCCATGGCCCTGGCCGAGCTGGAGCAGCGCGGCAGGCTGCGGCTGCACGTCCGGATCGACGAGCGGTCCGCGTCGTTCACCGCCCTCGGCCTGGCCAAGGCGAGCCGGCGGCCGGTGGCCGTGCTGTGCACCTCCGGGACGGCGGCGGCCAACTTCCACCCGGCCGTGATCGAGGCCGACGAGTCAGCGGTCCCGCTGCTGGTGCTGACCGCGGACCGGCCCCCCGAACTCACCAGCACCGGCGCCAACCAGGCGATCGACCAGGTCAAGCTGTACGGCAGCGCGGTGCGCTGGTTCGGCCAGGCCGGGCTGCCCGAGCAGCGGCCGGGGATGACCGCCTACTGGCGCTCGCTGGCCTGCCAGGCCTGGGCGCACGCCTCGGGCGGCGCGGGCGGCCTGCCGGGCCCGGTCCATCTCAACCTCCCCTTCCGGGATCCCCTCACCCCCGAGCTCCCCGGCACCCCTGCTGCGCGGGACTGGCCGGAGTCCCTGGACGGCCGCCCCGGCGGGCAGCCGTGGACCCGCTTCGAGGCGCTGGGCCCGGCGCCCGGCCAGCTCGAGCTGCCCTGGACCGAACGCGGCGTCGTAGTCTGCGGCGACGGCGACTACGACGCGGCGGCGCTCGTCCGGATGGCCGAGCAGGCCGGCTGGCCGGTGCTCGCCGAGCCGTCGTCCGGGGCCAGGCGGGGGCCGAACGCGCTGCCCGCCTACCAGTACCTGCTCGCCACCCCGGAGTTCGCGGCCGCCCACCGCCCCGACGTGCTGGTATCGGCCGGCCGCCGGGACTTTCCCGCCCGCAGTCGGCCTTGCTGGCCGCCTGCGCCGGACGTCACGTGGTCATCGGCCAGGGCCCGGGCCGCTGGGCTGACCCGCAGCGGGCCGCGACCGACGTCGCCGCCGGCCTTCGCCTGCGCGACTCGCCGGCCGCCGCCACACCGTGGCTGGAGGCCTGGCGCCGGGCCGATGACGCGGCGCGCCGTGCCGTGGATGCCGTCCTCGACTCTGGTGACCAGCTGACCGAGCCCAGGCTGGCCCGGGACCTGGTCCAGGCCCTGCCGGCGGACGCACTTTTGTGGGCGGCAAGCAGCCTGCCCGTTCGGGATCTTGATTTCCAGGCCATCCCGCGTGACGACGTCCGCATCCTGGCCAACCGGGGGGCCAGCGGCATCGACGGCACCGTGTCCGCGGCCATCGGCGCCGCCCTGGCCCACGGCGGCCCTGCGTTCGCGCTGGTCGGAGACCTGGCCTTCCTGCACGATGCACCCGGGCTGGCCCTCGGGCCGGCCGAGCCGAGGCCCGATCTGTGCCTGATCGTGGTCAACAACGACGGCGGCGGGATCTTCTCCACCCTGGAGCAGGCCGCGTTCACCGGTTCGTTCGAGCGGCTCTTCGGCACGCCGCACGGGGCCGGCCTGGATCACCTGGCCGCGGCGTTCGGCCTGCCCTATCAGCGCCTGGAGGAGCCCGAGGACCTGGCTAAAGCGCTGCCGGGCACCGGCCTGCGGATCGTGGAGGCGCAGACCGACCGCGCGGCCGGCGCCGCGCTGCGCGGCCGGATGCGCGAGGCGGCGGCCGCGGCTGTCCGGTCGGCGCTGGCCTAGCGCCGGCGCCGGTCCGCGATCATCGGGTGAGGTGCTCGATGTCGTGCCAGCCCCGCAGGTCGATGACGGCAGACTGATCGGGCCGCCCGGCGCCGGACCCGGGTTGATGAACGCGTGCGGGCCGCCCGACGGCACGGACATGAGGCGGCCCGGCCAGTACTGCGTGAGCCCGAGCGGGCGCGTCCGGCGGCATGCAAAGATGACCTATGCGCGCTGTGGTCCTGACCTCGTTCGGCGGCTTGGATGCTCTGCAGCTGGCCGACCTGCCCGAACCCGCCCCGGCGGAGGGTGAGGAGGTAGTGCGCATCCAGGCCGTCGCCCTGGGGCCGTGGGATCTGTCCACGCCCGACGGCTACTTCCGGCCGCTCGGTGGCTCGACGGCGTTCCCGCAGGTGCAGGGCTGGGACTTCGCCGGGGAGACGGCCAGCGGCCGTCGCGTCCTTGGCTTCACCGCCCAGCCGTGGATGGGCTCCGGAGCCCTGGCGGAGCGGATCGCGGTGCCGTCTGCGCTGCTCGCGCCGCTGCCCGACAACCTCGACTGGGCTCACGCAGCCGCGCTTCCGGTCTCGGTCCTGACCGCCCGGCTGCTCATCCAGGCGGCCCGCGTGTCCGACGGCGACCTGGTGCTGGTGACCGGGGCTGCGGGCATGGTCGGCGGGATGGCGGTGCAGCTCGCACGGGCCAGCGGCGCCCAGGTGGTGGCGGCCGTACGTGCCGCCGACGCCGAGCAGGCGCGAGCCCTCGGCGCGGAGGCGACGGTGAGCACCGGGGACGAGCTCGGCGCCGAGCTGCGTCGGGGCTGGCCGCAGGGATTCGATGCGTGCCTGGACACGCTCGGGCTGCAGGCCGCGCTGGCGGCCGTGCGCGATGGCGGAGCCTACGTGACCACCCAGCCGACCAGCGTGCCTCCGGCCGAGCGGGGCATCTCGGCCGAGGCGATCCAGGTCCAGCCCGACGCCATGGCGCTCGGGCCGCTCGCCGAGCAGGCCGCGGCGGGGGACCTCACGGTCCGGGTTGCCGCTGCCGTCCCGCTGGAGGAATTCCTCCGCGGCTATGAGCTGCTGGCCCGCGGGGGCCTCAGCGGCAAAGTCGTCGTCTTGATTTCCTGAACACCTGCTGGGCGCCAGTTTCCCGGGTCGCGCTGGCAGGCCGACGAGTCGGTCACCTGCTTGTGCTCCGATTGCCACAGGTAGGGGCGCCCCGAGCACATCGAGCACGAACCGGTTGCCGAGGTGCTGTCGGCGGTGGCCCTCGTCGACATGACGCCATGCCGCGCGGGCGGCGACTTAGCCGATGCTCAGACCCGCGGCACTAGGATGCGGGCATGGCTTACGACGCTGACCTGGCCGAGCGCGTGCGCGACCGGATGGTGGCCGTGGCCGGGGTGAGCGAGAAGAAGATGTTCGGCGGCATAGCGTTCCTCACCTGGGGAAACATGACCGTCGGGGTCTACGGGGATGGCCTCATAGCCAGGATCGAGCCTGGGACGGCGGACAGTGTGCTGGCTGCCGAGCCTGATGCCCGCCCCTTCGACATGGGCGGCCGCCAGATGCGGGGCTGGGTCCTGGTGGCCAGCGAGAGCCTGGACGACGGCGAGCTGGACCGGTGGATCGGGCTGTGCCGTGGCTACGTCGCGACCCTGCCGCGCAAATAGGCCTAGCCGTCCAGGGCGCCGCGCATGGGACGGAACTTGACCTGGGCCTCCGCGAGCTCGGCGGCGGGATCCGAGCCCGCTACGATGCCGCACCCGGCGAACAGGCGGGCGGTACGGCCGGACAGCTGCGCGCAGCGCAGCGCGATGCCCCACTCGCCGTTGCCGTCCGCGTCCACCCAGCCGACCGGGCCGGCGTAACGTTCCCGGTCCATGTGCTCGAGCTCGCGGATGAGCTCCAGCGCGGCCCCGGTCGGGGTGCCGGCCACCGCGGCGGTGGGATGGACCGCGGCCGCCAGGCCCAGCGCCGACCTCGGCGTGCCGTCGGCGGCCAGCGTGCCGCGGACCCAGGTGCCCAGGTGCTGCAGGTTCGGCAGCTTGATCAGGCCCGGCCGCGGCTGGCTGTCGAGCTCGTCGCACAGCGGACCCAGCGTTTCGCGCATCGAGGCGACGGCATAGGCGTGTTCCTCGGTGTTCTTCGCCGACGTCAGCAACGCGGCACCGAGCGCCTCGTCCTGCGCCGGGTCATCGCCGCGCGGCGTCGTGCCCGCCAGGACCAGCGCGCTGACCTGGCGGCCGGACTGGCGGATCAGCAATTCCGGAGTGGCGCCCACCATGCCGTCGCAGGCGAAGGTGAAGCAGTCGGGGTACCGGCCGGCCAGCCGGCGCGCCACGGCGCGCACGTCGATGGTCTCGGTGGCGGTCGCGAACAGGTCCTGGGCCAGCACCACCTTGCGCAGGCGGCCCGCCTTGATCGCCGCCACCGCCTCGGCGACCGCCTGCTCCCACAGCGGTCCCGGCAGGCTGCCGTCCTCCCAGCGCACCGCCGCCGGCGGCGGCGCCAGCAGTGATTCCGGCGCGGCCGGCCACCCGAGGGCCTGGAGGTCTGGCTCGCGTTCCGCGGTGACGGTGGTGAGCCAGGCCTGGCCGTGACCGTCGCGGCCGACCAGGATGCGCGGGACGATCAGTACCGATCCCTCGGATGACGCGTCGAAGGTGAAGCTGCCGAACGCGACAGGCCCGGAGCCGCGTACCCGCACCTGGTCGTCGACGTCGGCGGCGTCAAACAGCGAGGGGAGCCACTTCTCCCCGGCGGCGAACCTGTCCTGGCCAGCGGGCAGCGTAGCCCGGGCGGCCTCGCCCCAGCCAGCCAGCCCGGCGCCGTGGTGGACCCAGGCGACCACGTCCGGCTGGGGGAGGCGTCCGAGGAGATCTCCGGGATCGGGGATGGCGACCGAGCGGACGAACAGCCGCTCGGTGTCGGGGCGGTTCAGCACCGCCACGCTGCCGTCCGCATTGTCTTGTCGCCCGCCACGAATCCATATTCTAGGTGCCGTCGATCACCGCGCTTGCCTGCGAGTCGGCCGGGATGGCTGTGCCGTCTGTCACGGTCCCGGCTTCCTGGTGGCCCAGCGCGCTGGGCCACCACATGTGCCGCCCGATGTCCAGGGTCAGCGCGGTCACGAGCACCGACCTGACCACGATGGTGTCCAGCAGCACCCCCAGCGCGACCGCGAACCCGATCTCGGTGAACTCCACCAGCGGCAGCGTGCCCAGCACCGCGAACGTGCCGGCCAGCACCAGCCCCGCCGAGGTGATGACACCGCCGGTGGCGGCCAGGCCGTTCAGCGCGCCACGCCAGGTGCCGGACCGGATCGACTCTTCGCGCACCCGCGTCATCAGGAAGATGTTGTAGTCGATGCCGAGGGCCACCAGGAACACGAAGATGAACAGCGGCACCGAGGTATCGGCCCCGGCGAACCCGAACACGTGCCCGAAGAACAGCGCGGACAGGCCCAGCGCCGCGGCGAAGGACAGCACCACAGTGGCGATGAGCAGCAGCGGCGCCACGATGGCCCGCAGCAGCAGGCCGAGGATGAGCAGCACCACGCCGAGGATCAGCGGGATGAGCAGGTTCCGGTCATGGGCCGCGGCGGTCCCGACATCCTTGTTGACCGCCGTGGCGCCGCCCACCTTCGCGTCCGCGCCGGGGATGGCGTGCACGGTGGTCCGTATCTTGTCTACCAGCGTGTAAGCGGCCGGGCTGTCCGGCGCGGGGATCATCGTCGCCTGCACGAAGGCCAGGCCGTCCTTGGTCACCGGCGGGGTAACGGATGCGATGCCGGGCGTGTCGGCCAGCGCCGCGGCGACCGCGTCGGCGCTGGCGGCGGTGGAGATGACCTGGACGGGCTCGCCCGAGCCAGCCGCGAAGTACTTGGACACCACGTTCTGGGCGGTGACGGACGCCGGGGTGCCGCGGAAGGACTGGGCGGTGGTCAGCGTGCCGATCTTGAAGCCGATCAAGCCGAGGGAGCACGCTGCGAGCAGGATGGCGGTCACCAGCCATACGGCGCGCGGACTGCGGCTGATGGCCTTGCCGACCCGTGCCCATATGCCGCGGGTGGTCGGCTCGGCCGAGCCGTACCTCGGCTTGACCGGCCAGAACATCCAACGGCCGAAGATGACGAGCAGGGCGGGCAGCAGGGTGATCATGGCGGTCAGGCCGATGGCGACGCCGACGGCCGCCACCGGGCCCAGGCCGGAGATGTCGTTGGATTCGGCGGCCAGCAGGCAGAGCATGCCGGTGATCACGGTCAGGCCGCTGGCGATGATGGCCGGGCCGGCCCGGCGCAGGGCGACCGCCATGGCCTCGTGCCGGTCTTCGTGCCTGCGCAGTTCCTCCCGGTACCTGGCCACCAGGAGCAGCGCGTAGTCGGTGCTCGCGCCGATGACCAGGACGACCAGGATGCCGCCGCTCTGCCCGTTGACGGTCAGGTTTGCGTGCTGGGTGAGCAGGTAGATGATGGCTTCTGCGGCGGTCAGCGCCACGCCCGCCGAGATGATCGGCAGCAGCCACAGCACCGGACTTCGGTACGTCAGCAGCAGCAGCACGATGACGACCCCGAGGGCCGAGTACAGCAGTGTGGAGTCGATGCCCTTGAAGATCTTGAGCTCATCGTTCGCGCTGGCGGCCGGGCCGCCGATGTAGACGCTGAGCCCGTCGGCGTTCTTGGTCGCGGTGGTCTGGACGGAGTTGATGAAGCCGCTGATGTCGGCGTTGTAGCCGAGGTCGGAGCCGACGACGGTCTCGATGGCCTTGTGGTCCTTGGATACCACCGGCGGCGCCACCCGGCCGCCCACGACCGGCAGCGACGCGAAGGAGCGCGCGTCCGCTTGCGCCTTGGCCAGGTCAGCCGCGGTGATCCCGCTGTCGCGGACGTAGAGGACCAGGGCCGGGTTGTAGTTCTTGGACTGGAAGACAGACTGCTCGTTGAGCTCCTGCGTCGACTCGGCCGACCCGGGCAGGTAGGACGAGGCGTCGTTCTTCTCGGCGCCCTGGAGCTTCCCGGCCAGCCCGCCCAGGGCCGCCACGACCAGGAGCCAGAACACCACGATGACCCATTTGGATCGCCTGCCGCAGATGAAGGCGATCAGGCGGTTCGCGCCGCCCGGGCCGCCTGGCCGGGTCTGTGCAGCACCCCGTCCGGCCATGCCGTTCGCCCGTTCGTCTTGTGGGTGATTGTTACGGGGCGCCCCCGCGGTCCCGCTTGCCACGTCGTCCTCCTGGCGATTCTGAAGTTTTGCTTAGGAATTACGATGTATCGCGTTCCGTCCCGCTGTCAAGTCATATGCGGAAGCACATGATTTCGCTGAGGGCGATCACCCTTGGACGTGACCGAGACAGGCGTGACGCAGATGAGGGGTCAATGGATCCCGCCCGGCCAGGCTAAATGGGATCAGTGCTGCCGCCAAGCGAATTTTGCGCTCGCGCCCGGCCAGCGTCCTGGCCAGGTTCGCCTTCGCGGCTGCGGACGCGTCACAGCAAGGTGAGCTGCTCGGCCGGGCCGGGGGAGCGGGCCGCGGGATCGCCCGCCGCCGCAGGTCCTGCCGGGGGCGGGGGTACCGCACCCGGGCCGGGGATGGCCCGCGGACCCGGCTGCTCCGGCCCGGGCCCCCGGCCCCGGCCGGGCATGGGCCTCGGGCCGCCGACGCCGTGCTTGGCCGCGAGCTCGCGGACCTGGCCGGTGATCCTGGCCTGGTAGGACTTCGGAGCGTAGGCGCCGCGGCCGTACAGGTCGAGGTACCGGCCGACCAGCCCGGGGTGATGAGCGCCCAGCCAGCGGAAGAACCATTCCCGGGTGCCCGGGCGCAGGTGCAGCACGATCGGTGTCACGTGCGTGGCGCCGGCCGCCGCGATCTGGCGGACGGCCGCGTCGAGCTGGGCGGGGGAGTCGGACAGGAACGGGATCACCGGCCCCATCAGCACGCCGCAGCGCAGCCCCCGGTCGTTCAGCGCAGCGCAGGCCTCGAGCCGGCGCGCCGGGTCAGGCGTGCCGGGCTCGACTGATCGCCACAGCTCTTTATCGACAAATCCGGCCGAGATGTTCAGCCCCACGTCGGTGACCTCGGCCGCCTCGGCGAGCAGGTCGATGTCCCGCAGGATCAGCGTGCCCTTGGTCAGGATGGAGAACGGGTTGCCCGCGTCCTTGAGCGCGCCGATGATGCCCGGCATGAGCCGGTACCGGCCCTCCGCCCGCTGGTAGCAGTCCACGTTGGTGCCCATGGCGATGTGCTCGCCCGGCCAGGAGGGCGAGGCCAGCTTCTTGCGCACCAGCTCGGGCGCGTTGACCTTGACCACCACCTTGGTGTCGAAGTCCGCGCCCGCATCCAGGTCCAGGTAGGTGTGCGTATTCCTGGCGAAGCAGTTGTGGCTGACCACGCCGTCGGCGATGAAATCCCCGGTCCCGGTGGTGATGTCGTACATCGGCAGGTCCAGCCCCATCGGCTCGATGGCCGCGACCCGCAGCCTGGCGCCGCTCTTGATCGCCGTCCCCTCGATTGACCGTTTCCGGGTGATCGCGGGGTCCACGGTGTGGAAGAACCGCAGTACTTCGCGCAGCCCGCCGCGCAACCGGACGTGGGTGAGGCCATTGAGGTCGGCGCTGCGCTCGACGGCGACGTGGAAGCCGAACGCCTCGAGCGAGGAAACCGTCCAGCCGACGATCTCCTGATCGGTGCTGGCAATCTGGAGGATTCCCTGGCTGAAACTGCCTCCGGCGTCGAAGATGCCCGCCAGAAAGCCCTTGCGCCAGTCCGGCGCGGCCGCATGCGGCCAGTCGGTCAGCCACTGGGTCGCCCGGCCCTGATCACGGCCGCTCGCGCGGATCGCCGTGATGCGCGAGCGCGTGGTCGACTCCTCGGCGAAGGTGAACTCGGTGCCGGCCATACCCGCGCGGGCCAGGTAATCAGCCGCCCGGGCCAGCCCTTCCGAATCGGCCCGGGCCAGCCGGAACAGATCGACGGCGCCGACGGCCGGGCCGGAAGAGCGCGGGTACGAGGAGGGCCCGATCCTCCCGTCGCCCCGGATAATGCCGCATAGATAGCCCCGCTCATAGGCTGCGGTAGCCTTCGGCGGCTCGGCGAAACCGCCGACGCCCATCAGCTTGTTGTTGACGGTCAGGAACGGCCGCTGCAGCGGGCCGCCCCACTCAGTCCCGATGACATGCTTCCAGCCGCGCTCGGTGAGGAAGCGGTGATCGCCGCTGCAGACAAGCCGCGTGCCGTCCTCCAGGGTGACGCGGTAGGCGGGCTTGACGGTAGACCAGTGCGCGAGCACGGTCGTAATGGCGTACCGGCGGCAGAAGCCGTCGCGCACCGTCCCGTATATGTCGTCGCCGACGCGGACCTCGGCCAGCGGTTTCGTCCGTCCGTCGGCCATCAAGATCGGCGTCTGACCGGCAAGACAGTAAACACACGAATGCTGGCAGCCCCGGTAGGGGTTGATCGTCCAGCGGAACGACATCCGCGACGACTCCGGGACGCGGTTCACGACGGACCTGGCCTGGACCTCGTAGAAGGTCATGCCGCGGAAGCCCGGGGTATCGAAGGTCCGGGCCACCGCCCCGCGCTCGATGAGCGGGAGCGTCGCTTCCCGGCGCCCGGCCGGGAACAAGGTATCCCCGTCGACGGCCTGCTGATCGTCTAGGCGCAGATTGTCCCACCGCATGCCGATTACAGTAGAACGATTTTTCGAGAACTACAAGCGTGACGCGCGGCTCCTCGCCACGATTATTTAGGCTGTTGCTGGGTAAGATCCGGCCCAGCCAGAGTGATCCCACCATCCGGAAACGGACTGGCTACGAAGCCGGAACAATTGGATAAAAGCCCCCTCCTGAGAGATAGTGAGAGGGTAATAACGCGGTCGCGAGGCGGAAGGGGGCGGCGGTATGGCGCTGTCACAGGACGAGCAGCGCATACTCGCGGAAATCGAGCGGCGGCTGGCCAACGACGATCCTGGCCTCGCCTCATCCATGACGGCGTTCCGGCGGCCGGGACCGGCCAAAATGCTGCGGCGCTCGCCCCGGGTGCGCATTGTCGGCTCGCTGTTCGCGGTCCTGCTGGTAGCCATGGTCTCGCTGACGGTCTACGCGATGATCCCGTTCCGGGCCCACCTGCCCAAGCAACCGTCGTCGACACCGGCCGCCGCGTCAGCCGTCTCGGCCGCGACCAGTGCCCAGCCGTCCGCTACCCAGCAATCCTCGGCCAGCCTCAGCGCCAGCGGGTCCAGCGCCAGCCAGGTCAGCCCGAACCGCTCCGCCGCCGCAGCGGCCAGCAAGCCGCAGCAGGGCACGGCCAAGCCGACCAGCACCGCGATACTGCCTACCGCTAATCCGTAAGAAGGCCAGCTTATCCGCGGGAAGGCTGGCTCAGGATTCCCGCCATAGCTGGATCAGGTACCGCTCCAGCCCTTCGAGCGTCCGCTTCTCCTGCTGAAACTCGTCGCTGAGCGGGTTACGCTGCCCGTCGAACAGTGCCGTATAGCGGCGGGTCACCACGTCGCGGTTGCTGGCGTAGACGTGGACGGAGTAATCGCCGACGCCGCTGGCCAGGCGCAGCCCGTGCACCGCGGTACCCGCCAGGCCCATGCTGACGCTCAGCTGGCCGCGCAGGTAGATGCTCCCCTTGGCTTCCTCGTCCCAGACATCGCCGCACGGCGGGGGAGTCCCGTCCCATTCCTCCAGGACCAGCCGGACGTCGATATCCTCCTGCAGGCTCCCCACCCACAGCTGCTCGCGGTTCGTGCTGATGAGCGCGCCGACCGGGGGCAGCGGCCCGCCGGGGGCCTCTGGATCCACGGCCGGGTCGTGGAGCCGGAACATTCTTCGTTCCGGCGTCACCGGGATAACCAGCTGAAGAAGCCTGCGGCTCATGGCTTCCCCCTCGGCACGTTGATACCTTTACATATCGGACTGCTTAGCTAGCAAATCTAGACCGCAGACTCACCTCGTGAGGCCTAAACGCCTTCTGAAATGCTCTAAGTAGCCACTTGACTACTTAGAGCGTAGGTGTACCGTCATATCTGTTATGAGCCTTGTGTCCGGGCCTCACCGGCCGCGGCCCTGAGCCAGACGTGACATAAGCGGTCCGTATCCGAGGGGTTTGGCCTGATGCAGGCACCAGTACGAGGCGGCGACTGGCGGTCACTCATCGTACCTGCTCCGCTACCCTCACGTGCGGATGCGGCCGTGCTGAGCCTCCGGCTCGCCTCCGGCGCAGAGCCGGAGGCGGGCCCGGTCGCCGGCACCGCGGTGCACGGGCGCCGCATCCTGATCCTCGCCGTGTGCTGCCTGAGCCTGTTCATGGTCGGCCTGGATAACACGATCGTCAACGTCGGGCTGCCGTCCATCGGGCGCGACCTGCACGCCGGCGTCTCGGGCCTGCAGTGGACGGTGGCTGCTTACACCATCACGCTGGCTGCCCTGCTGATGTTCTCCGGCGCGCTCGCGGACCGGATCGGGCGCCGGACGATCTTCCAGGTCGGGCTGTCCCTGTTCATCCTGGGCTCGTGGCTGTGCAGCCTGGCTCCCAGCCTGGACTGGCTGATCGGCTTCCGGGTCCTGCAGGGAGCCGGCGGCTCGATGCTCAACCCGGCCGCCCTCGGCATCATCACCAACACGTTCACTGGCCGCGCTGAGCGGGCCCGGGCCATCGGGGTGTGGGACGGCGTGTTCGGTCTGTCCATGGCGCTCGGGCCGGTGCTGGGCGGGGTACTGGTCGCGGCGGCCGGCTGGCGCGGGATCTTCTGGGCCAACATCCCGGTCGGCCTGGCCGCCGTGTCGCTGACCGCGCTGTTCGTGCCGGAGTCGAGGGCGCCGCACGGCCGGCGCGCCGACCCGGTGGGCCAGTTCCTCGTCATCGTCATGCTGGGGTCGCTGGCCTATGCGATCATCGAGGGCCCCGCCTCCGGCTGGCACTCGCCGCAGATCGCCGGTTTCTTCGGGCTGGCTGCGGCCGCGCTGGCCGTGCTGCTCGCCTACGAGCCGCGCCGCGAGGAGCCGATGCTCGACTTCCGGTTCTTCCGCAGCGTGCCATTCGCCGGCGCCAACCTCACCGCGGTCTGCGCCATCGCCGCCATGGCCGGATTCCTCTTCCTGTCCACCCTGTACCTGCAGGACGTGCGGGACTTGTCCGCCCTGCAGGCCGGCCTGACCATCTTGCCGATGCCGGTGGTGATGGCGCTGTGCGCGCCGCTGGCGGGCCGCATGGTGGCCAAGCGCGGCCCGCGGGTCCCGCTGGTCATCGCGGGCGTGGCGCTCACCTTGAGCAGCGCGGCCCTGTCCCGGCTGACCAGCGCGACCCAGCACCCGTACCTGATCGTCGCCTACGCCCTGTTCGGGATCGGGGCCGGCATGGTGAGCTCGCCGATCACCAACGCCTTCATGTCCGGGGTCCCGAAGGCCCAGGCCGGCATGGCCTCCGGGATGAACTCCTCCAGCCGGCAGCTGGGCCAGTCGCTGGGCGTGGCCATCGTCGGCTCGGTGCTGGCGGCCAGCATCCGCGGGCCGATGCGGTCAGGCTTTGTCCATGCGGCCCACGCGGGCTGGTGGATCCTGGCGGGCTGCGGATACGCCGTGCTCCTGCTCGGAGTGATCAGCACCACGCAGTGGGCCAGGGCCACCGCCGCACGCCTCGGCTGATCCCCGAACGGCTACTGGCAGCCGCAGGCTCCGCCGCAGCATCCCCCGCCGAAGCCGGCCGGTCCCGCGGACTGACCGCGGCCGGCCGCCAGGCCCGCTACCGAGACCGTGGACAGCAGCTTCACCGTGTCGTCATGACCCTGCGGGCAGGTGCACGGCGCCGACGACTCGCTCATCGGGCGGTTCAGCTCGAACGTGTCGCCGCAGGCGCGGCATCGGTATTCATAGCGTGGCACGGAACTTATCCTACTCGCCCGGACCCGGCCTTATCCGCCTGCGGCGCGGCGGGAAGTGTCCGCCGGCCCGGCTGCCGGTGCCGACCTGCCGTTCGCCGACCTGCCGTTCGCGCGAGCCGAGCCTTCGCCGAGCCACCGTTCGCCGTGCTGCCGTTCGCCGTGCTGCCGTTCGCCGAGGCAAGCGACGTCCCGTTCGAGGCGACCGCCTGCGTCACCGGCACAGGCTCGACCGTGACAGTAGGCACGATCTCCTCCTCGTCCTGGTAGTAGTACTGCTTGCCGCGGGTCATCGACACCACGGCGGCGATGATCGACATGATGGCGGCCGCGCTGAAGACGATGATCAGGCCGCTGATGGAACGGCGCCGAGATCACCGTCGGGAAGAAGTGCTTGCCGGTGAGCACCGCGACGTTATGCGCGGGCAGCGTGGACAGCACCCCGTAGGGGGCAAGCAGGGTCTGTACCGGGTTGTAGCCGAGCAGGGCGGCGAACAGCGTGCTGACCGGCGGCAGGTGACCGACCTGCGTGGCGACCGAGTAGGGCACGCCCTGGGCGGTGAGCCCGCTGGTCAGCGTCTTGGGCAGGCTGGCGGCCAGCCCGGCCACCATCAGCGAGAAGAAGATGCCGATGGACAGGGCCATGCCGGAGTTCTGGAACGTGGCCCGCATGCCAGAGGCCTGGCCACGCTGATCGGCCGGCACGGCACTCATGATCGCTGAGGTGTTCGGCGAGGTGAACAGGCCGGAGCCGACGCCGTTGCCGAAGATCAGCAGCGAGAAGGCCCACAGCGGGAAGACGACCGGGAGCAGCATCAGGCCGGTGAAACAGAGGGCGGCCAGTAGCAAGCCCGCGGTGGCGAACAGCCGCTGGCCGTACCGGTCGGACAGGATGCCCGAGATCGGCCCGGCGATCATGAAGCCCGCGGTGAGCGGCAGCATGTAGATCCCGGCCCAGATCGGGGTGTCCACGAAGTTATAGCCATGCAGCGGCAGCCAGATGCCCGCCAGCCAGATGACCAGCATGAACTGCAGGCCGCCGCGGGCAATCGAGCCGAGCAGGCTGGCGATGTTGCCGGCCGTGAACGCCCTGATCTTGAACAGGCTCATGTTGAACATCGGCTCGGCGATCTTCGTCTCGAAGATGCCGAACACGACCAGCAGCGCCGCGCCGCCGACCAGCCCGGCGATGATCAGCGGGTCGGTCCACCCGGTCGAGTGGTTGCCGTAAGGCCGGATGCCGCTGGTGATGGCGATCAGCATCGCGCCAAGGCCGACGGCGAACAGGATGTTCCCGATCCAGTCGATCCTGGCCTTCTTGGTCGAGGCGATCTCGTGCAGGCTCTTGTAGGACCAGATCGTCCCGAAGACCCCGATCGGCACGTTCACCCAGAACACCAGGCGCCAGTCCCATGCGGCCAGCACCCCGCCCAGCAGCAGCCCGATGAATTGCCCGGAGACCGCGGCGATCTGGTTGATGCCCAGGGCCATGCCGCGCTTGTTGGCCGGGAACGCATCGGTCAGGATCGCGGCCGAGTTGGCCATCAGCATGGCCCCGCCGAAGGCCTGCACCAACCGCCACAAGATCAGCCACAGCGCGCCCGAAGGGCCCTTATACGGATCGAGGGAAAGCGCGACCGAGGCGGCCGTGAAGACCACGAAGCCCAGGTTGTAGATGCGCACCCGGCCGTAGATGTCGCCCAGCCGGCCGAGCGTCACCACCACGATCGACTGCACCAGCAGGTAGCCGAGGATCATCCACAGCAGGTAGGTCACGTTGCCCGGCGCGAGCGGGTTCAGGTCGATGCCGCGGAAGATGGCGGGCATCGCGATGATCACGATCGTCGCGTCGATCGTCGCCATGCTCACGCTCAGCGTGGTGTTCGACAACGCGATCCATGGATACCGGCGTGACCGTTTACTTTCCGATGTCGCGTTCATCTGCCCCAAATCCAGGCGTCGCTGCATGTTGGGCCAGTCTACATGGAGACACTTGCTTGATGGCAACTATCTACCCGGGCCGGTATCTACCCGGACCGGTCCCCGGAGCCCGGCGCCGCCGGGGCGGCGGGCGTGTGCTCCAGAACGTAGTAGACAGCGATCAAGGCGATGATCACGAACGCGGCGATGGCGTTGAACAGCGCGACCGCGATGGCGATGAGGTAGACGCCTCCGCCGCCGACGAACCGGGCCCGCGCGCCCCAGTGCGCGTCCGGCGGCAGTGGCTGCAGCCTGCGCTCGCCGTGCAGCGACCATTCGAAGACGGCGCCGAAGCCAGCCGACATGCCCAGGAACACCAGCCCGTACAGGACCATCGCGACCCGCCCGTCGGGGCTGTTGCTCAGCCGGTAATCCGCTACGGTGGCGGTCGCGAACGGGATGAGCACCACGAACATCACCAGGATCAGGTTGAGGAACAGCAGCGTCCGGTCCACCTCCTTGAACGACCTGATCAGCACGTGATGGTTGACCCAGATGATGCCGATCATGAAGAAGCTCACCACGTAGGCCGCGAACGACGGCCAGAGCCTGCCGAGCTGATGCAGCAGCGGCGGGTTCAGGTGGCCGGGTGTCCCGGGCCCGGCCACGGCGAGGTTGAGTACCAGGAGGGTGATGGCGACCGCGAAGACGCCGTCGCTGAACGCCTCGAGCCTGGACCGGTCCACGCGCGGCCAGCTCGTTCAGCTGGCCGCGGCGGTGCCGCTGACCTTGACCAGGATCTCGTCGACGCAGTCCTGGATGTGAGCCTGGCGGCCCGGCATGTCGTGGCTGGCGAAGTTGTTCAAGAGGGCCAGCACGCGGTCCTGGCCGTTCAGGATCTCGAGCTGCTGCTTGGCCATCTCGTGCACCGCGATCAGGGTCTGGACGCGCTCCGGGACGTGCCTGGTGGCATCGTCGATGGCCCGCAGCGCGTCGGCGTCGGTGCGCGGGCGGGGCAGCTGCGGCGACTCGGCGGCTCGCGTGTCAGGTGCGGAAATTGTCTGGGTCATGGGTGTCCTTCCCGACCAGCAAAGATGGAACTGGCACAAGGTAGCGCTTTCACCGGTGCCTACGTGTGCGCCGCCTTCCTTCCGAGCTTTATTTGTTCCGGCCGAACGGACGCGGCTATTACCGGCGGGAGATTGTGTGTCGCTTGCGGAACGGACGCAGGGCGGGCATCCTGTCGCCCATGACCCGGGACGGCAGCGGTCCTGGCGGGACCAGCAGGCGGGCATTCCTCGGCTTCGGCGCGCTCGGCGCCCTGGCCGCCGCGTCCGGGTGCAGCGGCGGCAGCTCCAGGCCGCCCGCCGGCGGGGCAGCGGCGACCGCGCCGGCGAGACGACGGGCGGTGGCCGAGAACTCGCTGCCCGGGGACCCGCGCTGGGCGATCCGCCAGCCGGGCGCGGCGAACGCGATCATGGGTTACACGGGCGCGGCCAGCGTGCTCACCGGGCAGTCGTTCCCGCTGTTCGTCTCCACCACCGAGCGGGGCTTCCGGGTGCGAGCGTTCCGGCTGGGCTGGTACGGCGGGGACGGCGCCCGCCAGGTCTGGCAGTCCGGGTCGCTGCGCGGCCGCCGCCAGAATGCGGCTGGCCTGGACGGCTCGACCAACACCGTGCAGACCGGGTGGGATCCGGCCATCGAGGTGCCGACGGACGACTGGCCCGCGGGCGCCTACCTGCTCCGGCTGGACGCGGACTCCGGGGCACAGCGGTACGTGCCGGTGACGGTCCGCTCGGCCAGCACCGCGGGCAAGATCGTGCTGAAGGCCGCCGTCGCAACCTGGCAGGCCTACAACACCTGGGGCGGCTACGACCTCTACAAAGGGCCGGGGGAGTCATACTCGCGCCGGTCGCTGGCGGTCAGCCTGGACCGCCCCTATGACCTGAACGGCGCGGACATGTTCCTCACCTACGAGCGGAACGTGGTCAAGCTGGCCGAGTCACTGGGCCTTCCGCTGGCCTACGTGACCGGATCTGACCTCTCGGCGGATCCGCACCTGCTGGACGGGGCCGCCGCGCTGATCTCGCCCGGGCACGACGAGTACTGGACCCCGGCCGAACGCGCCAACGTGACCGCGGCCCGGGACGCCGGCGTCAACCTGGCCTTCCTCGGGGCCAACGCGATGTTCCGGCGGATCAGGCTGGACGCGGGCGGCCGGCTGGTCATCTGCTACAAGACCAGCTACACCGATGACCCCGAGTACGGGAAGGACAACGCGCTGGTGACCAGCGACTGGCGCGAGCCGCCGGTGCCCGACCCGGAGTCCTCGCTGATCGGCACCATCTACGAGGGCTACCCGGCGACCGCGGCCTATCAGGTGGCCGCCCCGGACAGCTGGCTGTTCGCCGGGACCGGGGTGACCGAGGGAGCCCGCTTCGCCAACCTGGTCGGCATCGAGTACGACCGGGTCAATCCCGCCTACCCGGTGCCGCGCCCCATCCAGGTGCTGTCGCATTCGCCGCTGGTGTGCCAGGGCGCGTCCAGCTTCGGTGACTCGGCCTACTACACCCACACCGGCGGGGCCGGGGTGTTCAACTCGGGCACCATGCGCTGGGTAGAGGCGATCTACGGGGACCGCCCGCACGGCATCGGCGGCCGCACCCCCGCCTTCGTCAAGCAGGTGACGACCAACCTGCTCCGCGGGTTCGCCGACGGGCCCGCCGCGGCCAAGTACCCGGCCCGCGACAACCTGGACGCTATGCACGAGTACGTCGGCGACCCCATCGGCAACCCGGCCGACCTGCAGTAGCCGGCTGGGGCTCAGCGTCCGGCCTGCTGTTCGCGGCCGCCGGGGTGCTCACGGTAGACCAGCCACCCGGCCAGAAACGTGACGGCCGGAACGGTGATGAAGATGTAGAAAGGCCAGAGTGTGGCCTTGGCCGCGATGGCGGCGAGGAAGGCAACGCTGGCGGCGAGGGTCGTGATCCTGCCCACCAGCGCCTGTATCTTGAGCCGACGGTACGCCTGCCGTTCATCGGCCTGCTCGCGCAGCATCGCGGCAAAGTCGCTGTCTCGCCCGGCCACCACGTAATACCCGGCCGCTGCGGCGAGGGTGACGGGGCCGATGGAAAGCAGGCTCCCCCATCCCCAGGCCGCCACCGCCACGGCGGCGATGACCGCGCCGCCCGCGAGCATGATCACCGGCGCGCGCAGCCGCGGCGGAATCGATCCCATCATGGCCCCGTCTCCTCGTCATCCGGGTCGAACATCTTGTCGACGGTCAGGTCGAAGAACCGCGCGATCCGGAAGGCCAGCGGCAGCGACGGCAAGTAGCGGCCGTTCTCGATCGAGATGATCGTCTGCCGGGACACGTCCAGGGCGGCGCCCAGCTCGGCCTGGGACAGGCCCTGCTGGACGCGCTGCTCCCGCACCCGGTTTCGCACAATGTAAAGGTAGCTTTACTTTTCCCTAAATGTCAAGGATGCTTTACTTTTCGCGGCCTGGCCGCCCGCTGACCATCGAAGCCACGATGAACCTGTGAATATCTAGAGCGGCCCGGTCCGGCCGCTCCCCGGAGCGGGAGCGGTCCGCCCGGGGGGTTCTGTGACCCTCAGCGCGCAGCACATAACCCGGCGCGGCGCAGAAGCGGATCACACAGCCTGTGCCGCAGTCTGTGAAGCAGCCTTACAGCATGAAGTGTAGTAATCTCAGTTACTCAAGGAATTAAGGAGGGCCAGATGGACCAGGCAGAGAGGAACCACCTCCAGCACGACCTCCAAATCGCGGCGAACGAGCTCCTCCCCGGCTGGATACGCCGGGTCGAGCTGCTGCAACACGACGACGCACCGATGATGATCGAGCCGGGCCAGCTGATGCCCAGGCTCGTCTTCACCGATCCCCTCGGCAGCCAGCTGAGCGCTCCCGGCCCCCGCAAGGTGGCCAAATCGGCCAGGACGTTCAAGATGGCCGTCGGCCCCGGGCTCAACCAGTTCCGGGGCAGGCTGCTGGAGCGGTGGCCCGAGATCCGGTACATCGAGGTGATGACCGAAGACGACAGCGGCCATAGGACGAGCGGCAACGTCCGGTTCGTCGACGACGGCCGCGAGGCCGCCGATGGTGAATTCACCCACGTGATGGTCCGGCTCAAGACGGCCGAGCTGGACATCGTGGACACCCTGATCGCCGCGGGCATCGCGAACAACCGCGCGGAGGCCATCCGCTGGGCCCTGACCCGCATCCGCGAACGCCCCGCCTACGAGCAGCTGCGGGAGCACACCCGCGACATTGAACGGCTCAAGAACGAGTTCTAACGCGGACTCCTCCGGATACCTGCCAGCCGACACCGATACTGCACGGGCCGGTCCGCAGCGCCCACCAGCCCGACAACCCGGCTCTGGGAAAATGGTCCTGCCAGGCCCCGGACCTGCTCACGCAAGAGCCGTCTGACCACCGCGCTGCTGGCGTGCGGCCCGGGTGCGCAGCACGCCGCCCCGGACAAGAATTACGGCCAGACCCGGCAGCGCGAAGGCTTTGGCCATCCGTGTGCAAGCCCGGTTCGGGGTTAGTGCGTCAGTGGAGATGGCCGCGCCGTCCAGCACTGCAATCCGGCTGCAACGCGGGGTGCGAGGCTGCGAAGCACCGCGCAAGAAGGACGAATTGCCATGACTGAAGGCAGGGCCTCATGCCGTTGCGAACGAACAACCCCGATGTCGTTGTGGTCGGTGGGGGTATCGCCGGCGCGTCAATCGCTACTGTCCTGGCGCGCGGCGGCGCCGAGGTGCTGCTACTGGAACGCCAGCGCGGCTATCGCGACCGAGTGCGCGGTGAGTACTTGGCGCCGTGGGGAGTGCTGGAAGCACGAGCTCTCGGCCTGGAAGATGTGATCCGCAATACGCATGCTGCCGATGCGCGCTACATGGTGCCATATGACGAGCTTTCTGACCCATCCGTCGCGGAAAAGGCCAAGAGGGATAACTCAACCTTCTTTCCCGGCGTCCAAGGTCCGCTGTGCGCTTCCCATCCCAACACGTGTCAGGCGCTTGCCGAAGGCGCTGTGCGTTCGGGGGCGGAACTGGTATGCGGCGTCGCCCGGGTGCGAGTGCAGACAGGCAAACGGCCGTCGATCACCATTCATGATGGCACTACGAGGGAGGTGCATCCGCGCCTCATTATCGGCGCCGACGGACGAACGTCGACCGTGCGCGGGCAATCCGGCATTCACCTCAATAAGGCGCCAGCGACCCACGTGATTGCTGGCTTGCTGGTCGAGGGCGGGTCGCGGTGGCCGGACGACCAGTACGCCATCGGCGTTGAGAAGGATCTTCAGTTCTATGTGTTTCCGCAAGGGGGCGGTCGCCTCCGCCTCTACACCTGCCAGGCGAACGAGCAAGCGAATCGGTGGGCTGGGCGTGCCGGAGCGCAACACTTCGTCAGGGCATTCGCAGGCCTGCGGTCGATCCCGGAACCACTAGGTCTCAATGATGTCAGGCCGGCCGGACCGTGCGGAACGTTCAGCGGCGAGCAAACGTGGTGCGACGAGCCCTACGCTGCTGGCGTCGTACTTATCGGCGACGCAGGCGGCTACGATGACCCCGTCGACGGGCAAGGCCTGTCGCTCGCGATGTGCGACGTGCGCCGGCTTTCCGAACTGCTGCTGGCGGCCGGCGATTGGACTGTGGCGACACTGCGCCAGTACGGGGAACAGCGCGCTGAGCGGCTCCGGCGCATGCGCCGAGTGTCCAAGACCTTTGCCGCGCTCATGACAACCTTTACCGACACCGGGCGCGCTCGACGCGATCGGTACTACGCAGCTTCCAAGGCCGGCCAGGACCACGTTCGCCTCGCCCTAGGCGCGATGTTCCTCGGCCCCGAACGCATGCCCAGCGAGGCATTCACGGAACAGCTCCACCGATCGCTGTTGGCTTGACGATCGCCAACTGGCGCGCGATCCCCGATAGACGGGGCCAGGGGCACACGCACCCCAGCCGAAGCGAGTGGCGTAGCGGACCGACACGGCCCTGATCATGAACCGCTCAGGCGGTCAGGCCGGCGTCGACGGGGATGACCGCGCCGGTGAGGGCGCCGGAGTCCGGGCCGCACAGCCAGGCCACCGCGGCCGCGACCTCGCCGGGCTCGAGCAGCCGGCGGAGCAGGGCCTGGGCCGCGAAGGACTCCTGGTCGGGCAGGTCGTAAACGGCGGCGCTGGCGGCCAGCATGGGCCCGCGGGTCGAGCCGGGGCACACCGCGTTCGCCGTGACCCCGGTGCCGGCCAGGTCGGCGGCGAGTGCGCGGACATAGCTGACTACCGCGCCCTTGGCCGCGGAATACGCAGCCAGCTGGGGCATGGCCCGCAGCGCGGCCGCCGAGGCGACCGCGACGAAGCGGCCGGCCCCGGCCTCGATCATCGGCGGCACGCACACGTCGGCCAGGTGCCGGACGCCGAACAGGTTCACCCGCAGCATCAGCTCGAACGCGTCGTCGGGTACCGCCCAGGCCGCATCGCCCCTGATCACGCCCGCCGCGGTGACGACGGCTGACGGGACCCGCCCGGCCAGCAGGTCACGCAGCTTGTCCCGCACCGACCCGTCGCCGACGTCGGCGATGAGCTCGTCGACGCCGCGCGCGCCGGCCGCGCGGCACCGCCGGGCCGCCGCAGCCAGGTCATCGGGGGTAGGCATCGGGTAGCCCGCGGGCGGCTGCGGCGCGCACGCGTCCACCAGCAGCAGAGACCAGCCGTCGGCGGCCAGCTTGGCGGCGGTCGCCGCCCCGATCCCGCGGGCCGCCCCCGTCACCACCGCCAGCCGCTCTGTCATGCGGGCCTGCCTTCGCCGAAGCCGTCCAGTGCCGCCGTCAGGCTGTCCGCCAGGCGCGCGAGCAGCCGCTCACCCTCGGCCGCCGATGCGCCGTCCGGGTCACCGAGCACGCCGTTCGGGCTCACCGCGCGCACGCCCCGCTCCCGCAGCAGCGGGAGGATCTGCCCGAGCGGGCGGGTGTCACCTCGCTGCGCCGCGTCCAGCCGCACCGCGCCGCGGGCCAGGGCCAGCATGACCGAGGTCTCCGACCGGCCGGCGTGCGCGTCCCCCTCGGGCAGCGCGGCGTGCCAGGCCAGGCAGGCACGGCCCTCGTACCGGAGCCGCCCGGCCGCCGCCTCGACCGCGGCGACGTTCCCGCCGTGCCCGTTGACCAGCATCAGCGCGGGCCAGTGCAAGCTGGCGTGCCTGCCCAGCTCGATCAGGCACGCGGTCAGCGCCTCGGAGCCGATGGACAGCGTGCCGGGGAAGGCCGCATGCTCCCCGCTCGCCCCGACCGGCAGCGCGGGCGCCAGCGCCACGCCGGGACGCCCCGCGCACGCACGCCGGGCCACGGCCACCGCGATCCGGGTGTCCGTGTCGAGCGGCAGATGCGGGCCGTGCTGCTCCAGGGACCCGACCGGCACCACGAGCAGCCGCCGTTCGCCGCCCTCGACCGCCGGCCACTGCGTCTCGGCCAGCTCGAACACCGCTGGCCCGCCGCCCGGGCTCACCGGGCGGCCGGGCAGCGGCCGGTGGTGATGAAGGCCGCGCCGAGCTCGCGCATCGCGGCGTCGAGCAGGACGCCGAGCTCGGCGTTCTCATCGTCCAGCCACTGCTCGTAGGCCGCGACGGCGACGCCCAGGACGGCATGCGAGATGGCCTGCGGCGCGAGTGCGTCCGGCCGCTGGCCGGTGCGCTCGGCGGCGAACTCGGCGATCACCGCGCGCCAGGCGGCGAACCGCAGGGTGGAATGAGCCAGCAGGGCCGGCACCCGGAGGATGAGCTCCATCCGGCGCCGGTGCCGCGGGACCTGGGCCGGCTCAACCTGGTTGAAGTCGACCAGCGCCACCCGGATGGCGTCCATCAGCCGGATATCCCGCGGGCAGGCCTTGAGGCGGGCGCGCATGCGCTCAAGCTCCAGCTCGAACATGCCCCACGGGACGTCGTTCTTGGAGGGAAAGTAACGGAAGAACGTCCGGCGCCCGATGCCCGCGGCCGCCGCGATGTCGTCCACTGTGGTCTGCTCGAATCCGTTCGCCTCGAACAGCCCGAAGGCCACCTGCTCGAGCTCGGCCTGCGATGTCGCGCGCCGGCGTCCCGGCTGCCCGCTTCCGTCCGGCCGCTGCCACGGCGAGGCGCCCAGTGCCGCCGCTGACATCGTCCACCACCGCCCCGCTGATCACGGCCGCCTGTCCGGTGGCCATCTTACGACCCGCGGCGGGCGGTTTCCGTGGCTGCGGCCGAGGCCTGAGCCTTGATCGGCGGCGAGCGACGCCGATACTATGGCACCCAGTGCCACGACGCAGGAGGTGCTCATGAGCGAACACGTTGCCGCCGGGCCGGTCGCCGACCAGGACGAGGGCGAGCCGCTCGCCTCGGAGGAACTCCTGGTCGAGGAGGTCTCGATCGACGGCATGTGCGGTGTCTACTGATCTGGCCTCCCAGCGGCCGGCTCCCGACATGATGCCGTCCGGGCCGGGCACCACGGCGGCGTCCCGGGTCACCCCGGCCTTCGACCTGGACCACCCGTGGCGCCTCGATGACCGCGCCGCGGTCCGGCCCGAGCCGTTCGGGGCCATGCTCTATCACTTCGGCACCCGGAACCTTTCTTTCCTCAAGAGCACTACGCTGCTCGCGGTCCTGGAGAACCTGGCGGGCCAGCCCACGGCCCGGGCCGCGTGCGCCGCCGCCGGCGTGCCGGAGCCTGAGCTGCCGAGCTACGCGCGTGCGCTGGCCACGCTGGCCGACTCCGCCATGATCGTCCCCCGCGGCCTCCCCGCACCGCAGCAGGTGGCCCCGCGGCCCGCGCCGGCCGGGACGACGGCCGGGAGCCCGCCCGGTCCAGCGCGGCCCGCCGGGAGCGGTCCCGCTGCTGCGCGGCCCGCCGGGCGCCTGACCGACCTGTTCGAACTGGGCCTGACCTCGCCGATCTGCCTGACCTGGGAGCTCACCTACGCCTGCAACCTGGCCTGCGTGCACTGCCTGTCCAGCTCGGGCCGCCGCGATCCGCGTGAGCTGACCACGGCCGAGTGCCGGGCCGTCATCGACACGCTGCAGCGGATGCAGGTGTTCTACGTCAACATCGGCGGCGGCGAGCCGACGGTCCGCCCGGACTTCTGGGAGCTGCTGGATTACGCCACCGCCCACCAGGTGGGCGTCAAGTTCTCCACCAACGGCATCAAGCTCGACGCCGCGGCCGCGCGCAGGCTGGCCGCCAGCGACTACGTCGACGTGCAGATCTCGCTGGACGGGGCCACGCCCGACGTCAACGACGAGGTGCGCGGCGCTGGCTCGTATGACACCGCCATCCGGGCCATGGCCAACCTGGCCAGCGCCGGATTCCGCGGCTTCAAGGTCTCTGTGGTGGTGACCAGGCACAACATCTCGCAGCTCGACGCGCTGGCCCAGATCGCCGGTGACCACGGCGCGCAGCTGCGGCTGACCAGGCTGCGCCCGTCCGGCCGGGGCGCCGACGTGTGGCCGCAGCTGCATCCGACCGCGGAGCAGCAGCGGGAGCTGTATGACTGGCTGGCCGCCCGGGACGGCCAGGTCCTCACCGGCGACTCCTTCTTCCACCTGTCGCCGTACGGCCCGCCGCTGGCCGGGCTGAACATGTGCGGGGCGGGCCGCGTGGTCTGCCTCATCGACCCGGTCGGCGACGTATACGCCTGTCCCTTCGCCATCCACGAGAACTTCCTGGCCGGCAATGTCCGGCAGCAGGGCGGGTTCGAGGCCGTGTGGCGCGAATCCCCGCTGTTCGCCGACCTGCGCCGGCCGCAGGCCGGGGGAGCGTGCCGCTCCTGCGGCTCGTTCGACTCATGCCGCGGCGGCTGCATGGCGGCCAAGTTCTTCACCGGGCTGCCGCTGGACGGCCCCGACCCGGAATGCGTACACGGCCACGGCGAGGCCGCGCTGGCCGCCGCCGGCCGGCCGGGCGACGGCGCGGGACCGCCCCGCCCGGCGGCCGACCATTCCCACCGCCGGGTACCGGTGACCATCGGCCGCCGCCCGCCGCAGCGGGACTGCGACGAGAACCCGCTGGCCGGGTTCGCCCCCTGAGGGCTCAAGCAGTCATTCGTTTCTCGCGACCTCAGGCCCGGTAATCCGTTTCAGCAGCGGGAAGGTCGCCGCGATGATGCCCAGGGAGACCAGGATCCCGCCCGCGGTGATGAGGTAGTACGCGGCGCCGGGCGCCACCATCGCGTAGTGCTGCGCCACCGAGGCGTACTCCGCGGCGGCGCCGAAGCCGGTGCCGATCGCGACGGCGGCGACCGCGAGCAGCGGGACGGCGCTTTCCAGTGCGACGACCCGGCGCAGCGTAGCCAGCCGGGCGCCGGTGAGCCGCAGCAGGCTGAACGGCCGTTTGCGGTCGGCGAGCCCGGCCGCGATGGCCGCGGCGAGGGTGCAGCCGGCGATCGGCAGGCTGACCAGGATCACCGTGTTGGCCAGCTGCTGATAGGCCTCGTTGCTGGAATTGTCCTGCCTGATCAGGTCGCCTATGGTCGTCGGCGCGCTGGCGGCAGCATACGCCGGCGTGTCCTCCAGCACCGTCCTGGCCTGTTCGATCGCGGCCACGGAGCCGTTCGTCGCCACGTTGATGGAGTCCACGCCGAGGCCGTCCAGCCGCGAGGCCGGCATGTTCACGGCGGGCCAGGTGATACCGGCCGACGTCAACCCGGACAGGGGGCCGTCCCACCCGTCTTCCGGGACAGCCGCCGCTGTCGCGCCGGCCGGGCAGCGGCCGAGGGCGGGAACGGTCGCGAGCTGCGTGCATGGACCAGGCCGGCCGGAGTCGCCACCGGCCTGGTACGCCGCGGGGATAGTCAGCGTCGGGTCCGCGCGGATCACGACCACTCCCTGGACGCCGGAAATCTGGCGCAGCTGGGCCGCGAGCGGCACGGCGGGCGGCCGGCCCGGGGCCTGCTTGGGCGGGCTCTGCGGAGGATCTGAAGGAGCCCGACGCCGCCAGCTGGTCCGTCACCACGGCCGCGGCCGCGGGGCTGGCGAACCGGGTGAGGTTCTTGGCGTCCTGCGTGGTGATGCTCACCACGGCGACGGTGGTGACGAACAGGGCGAGCACCAGGCCGCTGACGGCGCGGAAGGCGGCTCGCGGGTCGTCGGCGAGGCGGCGGGCGGCGATCAGCGCGTCAGGGCGGCTGGTCCGCCTGGCCATGACCCGCGCCGCGACCATGGTGAGCCACGGGCCCGCGATGACCAAGCCAGCGATGATGAGCAGGAAGCCGGACAGCAGCGCCCAGACCTCATTGCCCGGGGATGCCGGGGCGCCGCGCACGACGAAGAAGCCAAGCTCGGCCAGACCGGCCAGCAGCGGCAGGACCCGCCAGGCCCGCGGCGGGCTCGGTGTGGCCCGGCGCGCGACGCCGAGCGGGGAGATGCGCACCCGGCGCAGCGCCAGCCGGGCCGCGACGGCGGCGGCCACCGGCACGCCGAGCGCGACGGCGAGGACGTCGGGCAGGCTGAGCGACAGGTCGGCGGGGAAAAACGGCTCACCGAGGAACGGGATGCCCGCGACCGGGGCGCGCAGCAGGAAAAAGATCTCGAAGCCGACCGCCACCCCCAGGACCGCGGCCGCCGTCGATTCGGTGGCGGCGAGCAGGGAAACCTGCCTGCGGGTCGCGCCGACCAGGCGCATCGCCGCGAACCGCTGCTCGCGGCGGGCGGCCGACAGCCGGGTCGCGGTGGCGATGAAGATCAGCACCGGGGCCAGCATGGCCAGAGCCACCACGGACAGGATGAGGTCGATGCCGCTCGACTCGATTCCCGCGCCCGGCGGCTGGTACGCCAGACCCTTGGGGTTCACCTGGGTATCGAAGTTGCCGGGCACCCTCGTGGCGATCGACGTCACTGGCACGCTGCCCGGCGTGTGCGCCAGCTGCGCCGGGGTGCGCCCGATGATGAGGACCAGCGAGTCCGGCGACGACAGCGCCGCGTCGCCGATCGTGCCGGCCAGGTGGCCCGGGTAGCGGTCGGCCAGCTGGTCTGCCGGGGTGCTGCGCAGCAGCGCGGCCAGCGCGGGCGAGGCGTAGTACTGGCCCGGGCCCGGGTCATGGGTGATGCCCGGCGGTACCGGTGAGGAGGTACCGGTGGCGGCCACGTCGAAGCGGTCGATCGTCTGGCCGTCGAAGATGTCACTGCTGGGGTGCCACCACAGCGGGGCGATGCCCGCCGCCGGTCCCGCAGGCACGGACGAGGTGCCGGTCCAGTCCCAGGCGAAACTGCTGTTCCAGGTGGTGACCGCGTTGATCGCGGCCACGGCGGTCAGCAGCAGGCCGACGCCGAGGCCGACCGCAACAGCCAGGACGACCAGCCGGGTGACGGCCTCGCGGCCGCCGTTGATCACCAGCCGCAGCCCGAGCCCGATCACGGCTCGGCCCCGGTCAGGGTGCGGACCTTGCCGTCCCTGACGACGACCTCGCGGTCGGCGTAGGCGGCGACCCGGGCGTCGTGGGTGACCAGGATGACCGTGGTGCCCTGCTCGCGGACGGCGGCGGTGAGCAGGTCCATCACCAGTTCGCCGGACACCGAGTCCAGCGACCCGGTCGGCTCGTCGGCGAACAGCACCTCGGGCCCGGCGACCAGGCCGCGGGCCAGCGCGACGCGCTGGGCCTGCCCGCCGGACAGCTCCCCGGACCTGCGGCGCTCGAGCCCGTCCAGGCCGAGCGTGCCGAACCACTTCCTGGCCGCCGTCATCGCCGGGGCGCGGCGGGTGCCGGACAGCAGCAGGGGCAGGGCGACGTTCTCTTCCGCGGTCAGCTCGGGGACCAGCTGACCGGACTGGAACACGAACCCGAACCGGTCCCGGCGCAGCGCGCTGCGGCGCTCGTCGCTCTGGGTGTCCAGCCGCTGCCCGCCGAACCAGACCTCGCCCTGGTCAGGGACCAGGATGCCCGCCAGGCAGTGCAGCAAGGTGGACTTGCCTGATCCGCTCGGCCCCATGACCGCGACGATCTCGCCCCGCCGGACGGTCAGCGATGCGTCGCGCAGCGCTGGCGTTTCGCCGAACGAAAGGACCAGGTTCCGCGCCTGGATGATGTTCGTCGTGTCCGGGGCCGCCGCGACGGCGGGCAGGTCCGCGGTCATGGGCGCACCGTCCGCGCGAGCAGGTCCAGCCGGGCCGCGGTGTGGTCGATCCATCGCAGGTCAGCCTCCAGTCGGTAGAGCGCATGGTCGGCGAGGAGCACGCCGAGAAGATCCTCGTCCCGTTTCAGCTCGGTGAGCTCGCGCATCCGCTGCAGGTGCGCCGCCCGCTGGGCGTCCAGGTAGTGGTCGGCCGGACGGTCGAGCATCAGGGCGAGCACCACCTTGGCGAACAGCTCGCTCTGCAGGTCCGGCTCGGGCGAGACCGGCTCGGCCAGCCATCGCTCCACATCGGCGATGCCCGCCTCGGTGATGACGTACCGCCGGCGTTCGGGCCCGGCCCCCTGCTCGACCGGCCCGGCCACCGCTTTTCCGTCCCGGGCCAGCCGGGACAGGGTCGCGTACACCTGGCTGTAGCGCAGCGGCCGGCCCTTGCCGAAGTACGCGTCGTAGTCCCGTTTCAGGTCATACCCGTGGCTTGGCCCCCGCTCGAGCAAGCCAAGAAGAGTCAGCGGAACACTCATAACTAGGAGAATACTCCAAGAGTATTCTCTAGGAAAGTAGTTTGGTGAACTCGCTTCCAGCCGCGCGGAGGGCGCGCCCAGGTTCGGTCAGCCCGTCGTCGTGGCATCAGCCTCGCTCCGCGCTATCGGATAAGGGCTGGGATCGGGCCGCCGCATCGGGATGGAGCAGGCCAAGGCGAACACTGCGTACAGGGACGACAGGAGGGTAGCGGCCCAGGCGCCGTGCGGCGTGGCCGCGCTGAGATCCGGGAACGGCTTAGGGGCGGCAAAGGGCGCGATGACGGCGCCGAGAGCGGCCAGGCCCGCCACGATCCGGGCCCAGAGCGGGCCACGGCCGGACACGGCGTAGCCGCCGGCCATCGCGCACAGGGCGAGGATCACGGGAGCGAGGTCGAGTTCCCCGGTGAGCAGGCTCGGGAGGATGGCGCCCAGCAGCGGGGCGCCGATGAGCACCGGGTACTGGCGGCCGGCCCGGTGCTGGTATTCGGCCCAGCCCAGCAGCCCGCCGACCAGCACGCCGGCCGGGAGGATGATCCCGAAGGTGCCGCTGAACGTGAAGGTCGAGTCCGGGCCGGCCAGCTCCATCATGTAGCCGCGCAAGGCGGCCGCCCAGCTGAGCCCGGCGAGGGCGCCGATCACGATGAAGCGGCTACGGCCCATGCTCACGCCCCCTGCAGCCGAGGCGCCCGGCGCAGCAGGACGAGGGCAGCGAGCGTCGCGACGATGACGAAGGCTTCCACGGCCATGATCCAGGCCGGTGCCCCGGCGAAGAACGCGGCAGCAGCCAGGACCGCGGAGATCACCCGGGCGGCGACGGCGGCGCGAAGGGCCCGCCGGTTCCCGTTGCGGGCGGGGATGAGGGCCGCCAGCGTGATGAGTCCGAGCGCCGCGATGATGATGCTGACAGCGAGCGGCGGGGCGACCGACGAGCCGACCACGCCGAGAAGCCCGATGTCGATGAGCCCGAGGAGGGCGAAGATGGCGGCCGGCGCGGCCGGCAGGCAGGAGGCACTGATAGCCGTCCGGGATGTAGTGGTCATGGCGTTTCTCCTGTAAGTCAAGGGACGGCGGTTACCGGGCCCGGCGGACAGCCGGAGACGGGCGGGAGACGGGCGGGGGCGGTGATCAGGACGGTCCGGGCCTGGCTGCCGTGGCCGTGAGGCGCCCAGCCACCAGCAGGACCGACATGGCCAGGACCCACGCCCAGTAGAGGGCGAAAGGCGCGTACGCGAAGCCGTGCCGGAACCAGGCCCGGGCGAGCACCTCACCGGCGCCCGCGAGCAGGCCCCACCACGCCGCCCAGCGCGGCAGGCCAGGTGCGCGGAGCATCACCAGGCCGGCGCACAGGCCGACCGCTCCGGTCGCGACCCAGCTGTTGGCGAACGAGATGTTGCCGAGGTCGTAGGCGTAGCTGGCGACCTGCGGGCTGATGGAGCCCGAACGGAACACCGCCGCGTCCCACGAGGCGATCTGGCCGGACACGACCGAGATGACGCCTGCCGCGGCGAGGAACGCGGAGCGCCACGGCACACCGCGCTCATGCGGCCGCAGCGTGAGCGCGAGCCCGATCGCGAACCACAGGCAGGCGATCAGGCCGACCGACGTGGCGTAGGACATCAGCCAGCCGACCCGGTCGTCCAGGGACCGGAAGAAGCTGAGGATGGCCGGCGTGGCCTCGGTCATCGACTGGTGCTGATAGCCGTCGGCGAGGGAGGACCCGACGACCGTCAGCAGGGTGACGAGCCCGGCCGCTCCGGTCACCCGGGCGAGGGTGACAAGCCCGGATCGCTGGTCTGGGATCGCGTCGATGACTGGAATGCGTTCGGCTGCGGCCGGCTCATTCATGCGGCCCTCCGTCCTGATCGGGGATGCGCGACCGACGTTAGGCGGCGGGCCGGGTCAGGCGCATCGGCACGAGCGCTGCAATCCATGGCGTACTAGCACTGATGCGGGCGGGACGCCGGCCGCTCACAATGGATCCATGCGAGCGCCGCGCGCCGGTCTGCTGGCCGGGGTGTGCGTTGGCGTCACCGCGGCGGCCGAGATCGGCACGGTCGTGCTCTGGTGGGGGCTCCAGCCGCTGTACAAGAGCGTGCTCTTCGGCTTGTACAACCTGACCATCGCCGTGATCGGGGCGCTGGCCGCCGTGCGCCATCCGCGCAGCCCGATCGGATGGATCCTGGCCGGGTTCAGTACCTGGACCGCGGTGCTCAGCGACTTCGGCGCCGCGTATGGGCACCGCGCCTCGCTGGAGGGCTGGCCCGCCGGCCCGCTGGCCGAGTGGATCGGGTTCGGGAGCTGGTCACCCGCGGCGCTGATGTGGGTGCTGGCCCTGCTGTTCGTCCCGACGGGCCGGCTGCCCGGGCCGCGGTGGCGGCTGGTGGCCTGGGCGGGCTGTGCCGGCGACTTGCTGTACATCCCGGCCTGGCTGCTCAACCCGGCCAACGGCGCCGGGTTCGTATCGGGCACGAACCCGTATGCCGTCGCAGGCCCGCCGTACGGCGTGCTGGCCGCGGTCGGCGGCGGCCTGCTGACCCTCGCGGCGGTCGGCTCGCTCGCCTCCCTGGTTGTGCGCTACCCGGCGGCCGGCCCGGTCGAGAAGCTGCAGCTCAAGTGGGTCGCGCTGGCCGGCCTGGTCATCGCCGTGCTGCTGCCGGTGTGCATCGCGTTTTACACCCGGTCCGCGGTTGTCCAGGCGATGACCCCGGTCGCGCTCACCGTCGCGGCCCTGTGCCTGGGCGCGGCGGTCCTGCGGTACCGGCTGTTCGATGTGGACCGGATCATTAACCGAACGGTCGTGTACCTCACGCTCTCGGTCCTCCTGGCGGCGGCCTACGGCGCGACCGCGATCGTGCTGGGTGCGGTGCTCGGCGGCTTCTCGTCCTGGACGGCGGCGGCCGGCACGCTCGTCGCGGCGGCGGCGTTCCGGCCGCTGCGCCGGGCCGTGCAGGACCTGGTGGACCGGAAGTTCTACCGGCAGAAGCACGACGCAGGCGTCCGCATCGACCGCTTCCTCGACGGCCTGCACGCGGGTACCGAGCAGCCCGAGCACGTCGAGGACCTGCTCCGCGACGTGCTGCGCGACCCGACGTTGCGGGTGCTGCTGCTGTTGCCGGCCTCGAACCACTACTGCGACGTCCACGGGAACCCGGTCGAGCCAGATCCGGGCCGCCCGGCGGTGCGCCTGGACCGGGGCGGCACGGCCGACGTGCTCGTGGAGTACGCCCCCAGCGCCGATCCGGCGCGAGAAGGCGCGGTACGCAGCGCGATCGAGCGCAGCCGGCTCGCCATCGAGATCGCCCGGCTCGGTGTCGATCTGGGCCGCCAGCTCGCCGAGCTGGACCGGTCCCGCGCCCGGATCGCGGGGGCGGCCGATGAGGAGCGCCGCCGTATCCAGCGCGACCTCCACGACGGCGCCCAGCAGCGACTGGTCACCGTGGGCATATCCCTGCGCGCGGCCGAGGCGCGGCTGCGGGCGGAGGGCCGGGCCGCCGAAGCCGATCGCCTCGACGCCGCCGTCGCCGACCTCGCCGCGACCATCGAGGAGCTACGCAACCTGACCCGCCAGCTGCCGCTGGCCCAGCTCGACGGCGGGATCGGCGCGGCCTTCCGCGAGCTGGCCGAGCGGGCGCCGCTGCCCGTCACCGTCGAGGTCGCGGTCGGCCGGCTCGACCGGACCGTCGAGGCGACGGCGTACTTCGTCGGCTGTGAGGGCCTGACGAACGTGATCAAGCACGCGCAGGCGTCCGCCGCCATCCTCCGCGCCGTACGACGCAACGGCTCGCTGCTCGTCTCGGTCGCCGACAATGGCGTCGGCGGCGCCGCCGCCCGGCCCGGCTCGGGACTCGCGGGCCTGACGGATCGGGTGGACGCGGCGGGCGGCAGGCTGCTGGTCCGCAGCGACGCGACCGGTACCCACCTCACCGCGGAGCTGCCGTGCGCGTGATGCTGGTCGAGGACCAGGTGCTGCTGCGCGAGGGACTCGCGGGCCTGTTCCGCGACGCAGGGCACGAGGTCGTCGGCTCGCTGGGCGATGCGGCACACGTGACCGAGCTGGTCGCGGAGCGAAAACCGGACATCGTCCTGCTCGACATCCGGCTGCCGCCGACGTACACCGACGAGGGCACCCGCGCGGCCGCCGAGATCAAGTCGGCACATCCGGCGACCGGCGTCCTGCTGCTGTCCCAGCACATCGAGACGGCTCATACGGTCGATCTGGTCGCCCAGGGCGGATTCGGCTACCTGCTCAAGGACCGGGTCCTCGACGTGGCCGACTTCCTGGCCGCGGTAGACCGGGTGGCGAAGGGCGGCTCCGCGCTGGATCCCTACGTGGTCGGTCAGTTGCTGCACCGTACCGAAGGGCGACGCGGCCTGGCCGGGCTGACCGAGCGTGAGCACGATGTACTGCAGCTGATGGCCCAGGGTCTCACCAACGCCGGCGTGGCCAAGCGGCTGGTCCTCAGCGAACGCACCGTGGAGGCCCATGTTCGCCGGCTGCTCGGCAAGCTCGACATCGCCGACAGCGACGACGCCCACCGCCGCGTGCTCGCCGTGCTGGCTTACCTGCGCGCCGACTAGGACCGCGTGGTCGCTCCATCCCCGCCTGCTCGGAATGCCTCGCGGCCGCTGATCCGGCGGCCATCCGGACCATGCCTCAAATCAGGATGCCATCCTTGACAAGCGCGCCTCATGCCCTTGCTGAGCAGAATGCACTTCCGGACTGACCCGCCTGCTGCAAAAGCTCTGGCCAGCACCAATCGGCATCCGCCGACCTTCAGAGGCGGAAGCACCAGAGGCTCGGCACCGGCTTCCACGCCTCCCGTATCAACCCCGGACACCGCAAACGCGGCCACATCCGCCGTCAGCTGCAAGGTCACAATCCGGAATTCGGAATTCGAGGGGGAGTATGGCCTAGGATGCGGCCGGAGCAGACTACGCACAGGCTAAACACCCGGCACCCTGCACCACATCCGAGCCACAATCAACTTTGGTTAAGCGGAATCGGCGCCGGGCCGTCCTCTACCTCAAATTGGTTGCCTGGAAGCAATTGTTTAGGGGCAATTATTTAGGAGCAAGGGATTGACTTTCCGCCCGGTGCGCCCAACAATGCCGTTAACACGGCTGTGACACTGTGAATATGGCTTCTACCAGGAGTCATGCGCCTGGGATTTCGTGGCAGCTTCGCTGTCACGCGCCGCGGCAGGGGCAACCCGACGCCGCCCTGACGTCTTGACCTGCGCCGAGCCCGGCGCAGGTCCCGTTTGGTAACCAGAAGCGCCGATCGTGCCCCGGCGCCGTCGACATCAGCAGCAAAGGCGCCATAATTCCCCGCTTTACCCCGTCATCCCCTGAGCCTGGATGGCAGCAAGGAGAACCGTAATGACACAAGACAGCTCAGCAGCCGCGGCCGCCGGCGGCGGCACGCTGGTCATTCCCGGCGAGGCGGCGGCCCGGGTGGACCGCCTGCCGATGAGCTTCATGGCCTGGGAGATCTGCCTGATCGTGCAGGTGGGCTGGGCGATGTCGGCCTCGACCGACGGGATCGCCCTGCGGCTGTACCCGTTCATCTGGCTGCCGGCCAAGGTGATCACGCACAGCCAGTACGACGTCCTGTACGCGTTGCAGGTCGGGATCAGCATCCTGCTCGGCGGCTACGCCCTCGGCTGGCTGGCCGACAAGATCGGCCGGCGCAAGGCCCTGATCTTCTCTTCGCTGCTGGCCGGGGCGTTCATCTGGCCGTTCGGGTACGTGACGAACTACCCGGCGCTGTTCGTCCTGTCGATCTTCGACACGCTCGGGTTCGCCGGGTACCTGGCCATGAACGTCGTGTACATGAGCGAGATCATGGGGCCGACATGGCGGCGCAAGGTCATGCTGCCCTGCCAGGCCGTGTGCATCTTCCTCCTCTATGTTGTCGTGGGCGGGATCATCCCGCACTACTGGTTCCCGGTCCACTACCGCTGGTTCCTGTGGTTCCTGACCGGGGTGAATCTTCTGATCGCGGTGGTGCTGTTCTTCCGGATGCCGGAGTCGCCGCGGTGGCTGGAGGCCAGGGAACGCCGCGACGAGGCACGCCAGGCCGTGGCGCGGATGGAAGCACGGGTCATGAAGCGCCACCCGGTGCTGCCCGAGCCCGACCTGTCGCCGTACGAGGTGGTGGCCCAGGAGAAGACCTCCTGGTGGGCGCCGTTCGGCAAGAATTACGTGGTCGTCACCGTGTTCCTGCTGGTGGTCATGTGCCTGGGCTACGGCGGCATCGTGTACGGCGGCGCGAGCCAGATTGTCATCTTCATGGTCGTCAAGGGCGGCTACAGCGCCGGCTTCGTCTTCGCCATGACGGCGTGGGCGGGCGTGATCGGCACCGCCGTCTACCTGCTCAACGCCTACTTCGGCGACCGGCTTGAGCGCAGATGGACGCAGCTCGTCGGCGCCATCTGCTTTGCCGCCGGTTATTTCATCATGTACAAGGAGGTGCACAGCGCCGTGGGCGTGTACGTCGGCTACTCTCTTTCGCTCATCGGCGCGACGCTGTGGCTGTGGAGTATGTACGTGTACATACCCCAGAACTACCCGACCCGGATGCGCGCGCTGGGTACCGGCTGGACCGACGGTGTCGGCCACCTGGGCGCCTGGGGCGGCGTGCTGATCGCCGGGGGGCTCTTCACCGTGGCCGCGCCGGGCGGCTTCTTCTTGTTCGTCACGATCCCGTGCGCGCTGCTGCCCGGCGTCCTGATCGCGATCTTCGGGAAGAACCAGCGCAACCGCGCGCTGGAAGAACTGGCCCATTAGGCCCGCGGCGATAGACGCTGGGCCGTTGGCCAGGCCGGTTAGCCGTCGGCTCTTTCCCGAGGTGTCTCCGGCGGCAAACCAGGGTGTCACCGGCGGCCCAGCCCCTTACTGGAGCCTGCCTCCCGTCCATGCGGAACTGGACGGGAGGCCGGCTCACCGGGCCAGCGTTGCGCGCTGGCCCCGGAATAAGCAACCGCGGACGCGTCTCCCTCAATCAGCCACCATGCCAACCCGGCAGCCGGGCAGGAAGGAAAGCCGATGAGTGACAGCCAGACCGTCACCATCCCTGCCGCAGACCACGCAGTAACAGCAGAAACCAGGCCTGCGCGGCTCCTGCGAGCACTGGCGCAGAACCCGGAACCGCTCTCAGCCCCCGCCCTGGCCAGCCTCCTGGCCGAGCCAGGCCGGCGCCGCAGACTCCTGTCCGCCTACGACCACACGCTGCGCCGGCACGAGCAAGCCGGCCACGTCGAACGAGTAGGCCGCGAGCGCAAAGGACGCGGCCGGCCCGCCACCGTCTGGCGCATCACCACCGCAGGACGCAGCTGGCTCGACGACCACGACAAAGCACCAGACCTCGCCGCGGCCGCCGCCGCACAAGCGCGGCGCGCAGCCGCCGAACGGGACCAGGCCCTCGACGAAGCCCGCGCGGCTTTCGACCTTCAGACCCCGCGGATCAGCCGTAAACGCGCCGCTCACAAACTCAGAGAACTCGGCTGCACCCTCGACCAGATCGGCGCGGTCTTCCACGTCAGCAAAGAGAGAATCCGCCAGGACCTGCTCTGGGACCCAACGGCACGAAAACCCCCGGGAAAACCCAAGCCACACACACGCCTCAGCCCCAGACACACGCAACTCCTCCTGAGTCTGACAACATCAGGATTCCCCTGAAGCGTGGACACTTTGATTTGGCTGATCTTGCCTCAGCGCTACTTTGCCCTTGGCCGTAGGTAGCTATAGGAGTTCCTGGCCGAGTACGATCCGGCCGTGCAGCACGCGGGCGGCCCGGTGGTCCTGGCCCCGCCCGGGCCGGACGACGAGCTGGCCCCGGCGGGGCTGTGCCTGCGCCCGGATCCGGGTACACGGCTGCTGGCCGGGGGGACCGTGCTGGCCGGCGGCTCGCCGGTCCGGGTGCTGCGGCTGACCCCGGCCGGCACGCGGCACGTGACCGGCTGGCTGTCCGGGACGCCGGTACCGGACAATGCGAGGGCCCGCGCGCTGGCCCGGCGGCTGCTCGACACCGGCATCGCGCACCCCGTGGCGGGCCGCGCCGCACCGGACCGCAGCAACCGCCACCGGACCGCAGTCCCGGTCCGGCTGATGTCACGGTGGTGATCCCGGTTCGCGACCGGCAGGGCGAGCTGGCCCGGTGCCTCGCCGGGCTGGCGCACATGCCGCGGGTCATCGTGGTCGATGACGGCTCAGCCGACCCGGCGGCGATAGCGCGGGCCGCGGCCGGATCGGGGGCCAGGGTCCTGCGCCGGTCGGTGAACGGCGGGCCGGGAGCGGCCAGGAACACCGGCCTGGCCGCGGCGGACACGCCGCTGGTGGCGTTCCTCGACTCGGACTGCGTGCCCGGTCCCGGCTGGCTTGACGCGCTGCTGCCGCACTTCGCCGATCCGGCGGTGGGCGCGGTCGCGCCGCGGATCGTCGCGGATGAGCCGGGGCGAACCTGGCTGGCGCGGTACGAGGGAGCCAGTTCCACCCTGGACATGGGCGCCCGGCCGAGCATCGTGCGGCCGGGCTCGCGCGTGTCCTACGTGCCCGGCGCGGCCCTGGTGGTCCGGCGGGCCGCAGCCGGGGCGGGCTTCGATGAGGCCATGCGGGTCGGGGAGGACGTTGACTTCGTCTGGCGGCTGGCCGCAGCGGGCTGGCGGGTGCGCTATGAGCCGGCCGCCACCATGCGGCATCAGCACCGGGTGCGGCTGCGTGCGTGGTTCGCCCGCCGCAAGGACTACGGCACCTCGGCCGCGAGCTTGGAACTGCGCCACCCCGGGACGGCGCGCCCGCTGCAGGTGTCCGCCTGGACCGCCCTGGCCTGGCTGGCCGCCGCGGCCGGCCACCCGGCCGCCGGCGCCGCCCTCACCGGCACCAGCGTCGCCCTGCTCGCCCGGCGCCTCGCGCGGGTTACCGGCGAGCAGTGGCCCCGGCCGCAGGCCCGGACCGCATGGCAGCTGGCGGGCCGCCTGGCCGGCGGCGGGACCCTCGCGGCAGGCAGGCCGCTGGGCAGCGCCATCTCCAGGACCTGGTGGCCGGCGGCGCTGCCGGCCGCGCTGGCGCTGCGCCGGGCGCGGTACCCGCTCGCCGCACTGGTCCTCGCGCCGCCGCTGCTCGACTGGCTGGACCGGCGGCCGCCGCTGGATCCGGCGCGTTACGTCGCCGCGCGGCTGCTCGACGATGTGGCCTACAGCCTCGGCGTCTGGCAGGGCTGCGCCCGGCAGCGGACCATCCGGCCGCTGCTGCCGGTCATCGCACTCCCGGCTAACCGGCCCGATGGTCCAGCGAGCCGGCCATAACCGGCCCGATGGTCCATCGAGCCGGCCGTAACTGGCGTGATGGTCCACCCGCCGGCCTTAGGCGGCTGGTCACCGGCCCTGGTTGGGGGTGCGGCTACTTGGACAGGCCGGCGGTGAAGTCCGCCGGCACGATGATGTCGTCGGGGGACAGGTCGTGCACGGAGGCCCGGCCCAGCGCGAGCAGGGTGGAGTCGATGCCGCCGCGCAGCACGTCGAAGACGTTCTTCACCCCGGCCGAGCCGCCTGCGGCCAGGCCCCACAGGTAGGCGCGGCCGATCATGACCGCGCGGGCGCCCAGGGCCAGCGCCTTGACCACGTCGCTGCCGCGCCGGATCCCGCCGTCCAGCAGGACCTCGAGCTGGCCGCCGACGGCGCCGGCCACCGCGGGCAGCGCCCGGATCGAGGCGGGGGTGCCGTCCAGGTTGTTGCCGCCGTGATTGGACACCGAGACGGCGCTGGCGCCGAGGTCGGCGCAGCGGCGGGCGTCATCGGCCCGCATGACGCCCTTGACCATGAACGGCCCGCCCCACTGCTCGCGCAGCCACGCCAGGTCGGCCCAGCTGGGCGGCGGGGTCGCCAGCCACTCGCCGTACACGCCGAAGAACGTCGGGGCCGGGTGCCCGGGGGCGGCCATGTTCGGCACGGTGAGGTCGGGCAGCCCGCCGGACCGCAGCCACTGGCTGACGTACCCGGGCCGGGTCAGGCCCTCCGGGGCCAGCCGCAGCAGGGCCCGCAGGTCCATCTTCTCCGGGATGGCCGGGCTGCCCCAGTCCCGGCCGTTGGAGAACGACCAGTCCAGGGTGACGATCAGGGCCCGGGCACCGGCCGCGCGGGCCCGCTCGATCCGCTGCACCATCGCGTCCTTGCTGCCGCACCAGTAGACCTGGAAGAACAGCTTCGGGTTGGCCGCCGTCACGTCTTCCACCGGCATGCTGGCGAAGGAGCTGAGGCCGATCGCCGTGCCCGCCTCGGCGGTGCCGCGCGCCACGGCGACCTCTCCCTCGGGGTGCACGGCCTGCACCCCCGTGGGCGACGCGATCACCGGCAGCGAGATCTCCTGCCCGAGCACCGAGGTGGCCTGCTGGCGGGCCGGGGGCAGGTCCGCGATGTGCGGCGGCGCGAACCGCAGCTCGCTGAACGCGGCCACGTTGTCCCGCAGGGTCAGGCCCTTCTCCGTGCCGGCCACCAGCGACAGGTACACCGACCGGGGCAGGTGCCGCCGGGCGCGGCGGCGTGCTTCCTCGACCGTCTCGAACCATTCGCGCGTGCTCGCCATCGGCCTCCCTCGCCGGCCAGCCTCTTCCGGGACGTTATTTTGGCACTCGGTGCTGTAATGATAACGGGCCCTGACCGACCGTAGTATCCACCACATGCCCGTGAGTGATCCAGGCTCGCCGGACGATTCCCGGCCAGTAGGCTCGTGCTTGATGACACAGCTGACCCGGCCCGGGATGGCACTGGCCCCGGCCGCCGGGCGCCGATGATGGCCCGGCCCGGATTCACCGACCTGCTGCGGCGCCCGGTCGTCGTGGCCCCCATGGCCGGCGGCCCGTCGACCCCCGGCCTGGTGATCGCCGCGGCGAGCGCCGGGGCGCTGGGCTTCCTGGCCGCCGGGTACAAGACACCCGAGGCGATGGCCGCCGAGATCTCGGCGGTGCGGGCCGGCACCTCGGCGCCTTTCGGGGTGAACGTCTTTGTCCCCGGCACGCCTTGCGCGGACACCGACGCGCTGGGCCGGTACCTGAGCGCCCTGCGCACCGCCGGCCCCACCGGCGATGCCAGCTGGGATGATGATGGCTTCGACGGCAAGGTCGCGGCGCTGCTGGCCGACCCGCCCCCGGTCATCAGCTTCACCTTCGGCTGCCCGCCCGCCGAGGTCATCAGCGCCCTGCAGGACGCGGGCAGCACGGTCCTGGTCACCGTGACCAGCCCCGGTGAGGCTGTCCTGGCCGCCGCGGCAGGCGCCGACGGGCTGTGCGTGCAGGGCTACGAGGCCGGCGCCCACCGGGGGACGTTCGCGAACGACGACGCGCCCGGGCGCGACTACGGCCTGCTGACGCTGATCGGCGAGGTGGCCGCGGTCACCGCCCTGCCGCAGATCGCGGCTGGCGGCATCATGGGCCCGCGCCAGGTCCGGGCCGTGATCGCGGCCGGGTCGGTGGCCGCGCAGTGCGGCACGGCCTTCCTGCGCTGTCCCGAGAGCGGCGCGCACCCGCGGTACAAGGCGGCGCTGGCCGACCCGCGGTACACGGCGACCACCGTGACCCGGGCGTTCAGCGGGCGGCAGGCCCGCGGGCTGGTCAACCAGTTCATCCGCGACCACCACGGCGCGCCCGCGGCCTATCCGGAGATCAACAACGCGACGCGCCCGCTGCGGGCCGCGGCCGCCGCCGATGGTGACACCGAGCGGATGTCGCTGTGGGCCGGGCAGGGCTACCGGTCGGCGACCGGCCAGCCCGCCGCCGAGATCATCGAACGGCTGAGCCAGGACCGCTAGGACCGCTCCTGCTGGCGGTGCGCCCACTCGGCCAGGTCACGCCGCTCGATGGCCGCGGCCATCAGGTCACCGAACGAGTCCGGGGTGCATGCGAACGCGGGCACACCCAGCTCGGCCATGGCCGCCGCCACCTCGTGGTCATAGCCGGGCGCGCCGTCGTCGGACAGCGCCAGCAGGGCGATCACCTGGGTGCCCGCGGCGGTCATGTCCGCCACCCGGCGCAGCATGGCCTCCTGGTCGCCCCCCTCGAACAGGTCGCTGACCAGGATGAGGATCGTGCTGGCCGGGCGGGTGATCAGCTGCTGGCAGTAGGCCAGGGCCCGGTTGATGTCGGTGCCGCCGCCGAGCTGAATGCCGAACAGCACGTCGACCGGGTCGCTGAGCTGCTCGGTCAGGTCGACGACCGCAGTGTCGAAGGCGACCACCGAGGTGCGCAGCGACCGGACCGAGGCCAGCACGGCGCCGAACACCCCGGCGTACACCACCGAGGAAGCCATCGAGCCGCTCTGGTCCAGGCACACGATGACGTCACGCTCCACCGCCTGGCGCTTCCTGGCGTAGCCGACCAGCCGCTCCGGCACTATGGTCCGCTCCCGCGGCAGGTAGTGGCGCAGGTTCGCCCGGATGGTCCGGTCCCAGTCGATGTCGGCCGGGCGCCGGGGCCTGCTGGTGCGGCTCGCGCGGTTCAGCGCGCCGGTGACCGCCGAACGGGTTCGCTGGGCCAGCCGCTGCTCCAGGTCACTGGTCACCGCGGCGATCACCGCGCGAGCTGACTCCCGGGCCTTCTCGGGCAGTACCCGGCTGAGCGACAGCAGGGTGCCGACCAGGTGCACGTCCGGCTCGACCGCCTCCAGCAGCTCAGGCTCGAGCAGCAGCCGGTTCAGGCCGAGCCGCTCGATCGCGTCCTTCTGCATCACCTGCACCACGCTGACCGGGAAGAACGTCCTGATGTCGCTCAGCCAGCGGGCGACCTGCGGTGCCGACGCGCCGAGCCCGGCCTGCCGCGGCCCGTCGCCGTCACCAGGCCCGTCACCGTCTCCGTCACCAGGCCCGTCCCCCTCACCGGGCCTCGTCACCGGGACCGTTACCGTCGCCCGAGCCGGTGCCGTCACCCGAGCCGGTGCCGTCACCGGAGCCGGTGTCGTACAGAACGCCGAGTGCGGCGTCGATCTCCGCGTCATCTCCGCTCAGCTGTATCCCGGTGCCGTCGGCGCTGCCGAGGGCCAGCCGCCAGCGCCGCATCCGCTCGTCGTGACCGTCGCTCACGACCCCGCTCCCGGGGAAGCGCCCAGGATGGCGGCCACGGTCCGCACGGCCCCCGCCGCCCGGGCCTCATCCAGGTCATCCTCGCCAGACGGGGCCGCCGACGGCGGCCGGCCGCTTCCGTCCAGCCGGGCCGCCTTGCCGCCGATGGCCCGTCGCTCGGGCGGCGCGAACTCGCCGAAGGTGCGCCGCAGCGCGGGCAGCACCGCGGCGAACGCGTCGGCGCTCAGCCCGGCCAGCCAGCCGTCGGCCAGGCTGAGCAGCTTGTCGTCGTACTGCAGGAGCAGGCCGCTGCCGGCCAGGAATCCCTCGGCCCAGCCCGCCGCCGCCGCGGCCGGGGCGGCGGCCGACAGCTCCCGTGACATCCGCGCCGCCGCGTCATCCGCTGACAGCCGGCCCGCGTCGAGCAGCAGCCTGGTCAGCCGCCCGTAGATCAGCGGGGGAGAGGAGGCCGCTACCCGGGCCAGGGTGTCCAGCCAGCGGGCCCGGCTCCCGGCGTCGGCGAGCAGTCCGGTCGCCGAGTGCACGGCGTCAATGCGATCCCGCATGGCCCGTCCGGCGTCCTCGTCCAGCGACAGCAGGGCGGCGGGCAGGCCCGCGCAGATCCGGGTGATCATGTCGGTCGCGACCTCGGCCAGCCGGCCCGGGTCGGTTCCGCGCACGTCGCCGTACCGGGCGGCCCGGACCAGGGCGGGCAGCGCCGCCATCAGGTGGGTCACGTCGCCGTCGAGGGCAGCGCGGGCCCGGACGGCCGCGAGCACCTCGGACAGGGCACCGCCCAGGTCGGCCAGCAGGCACCGCTCGGCCAGCGCGGCCAGGTCCTCCACCGCGGCCTCGGCGGCCAGCGCGCCGGCTCGCTGCGTGGCGGCCGCCGCGACCGTGCTGCCCCAGATGCTCGCCTCGATCAGGGCCAGGTCGAGCTCCGGCCGCCAGGTCAGCTGCCAGCTCTCCCGGAACGTCCCGATGTTCGCCGTCCGGCCCTGCTGCGGCGTTCCCCACCGCACCGCCAGCAGTGCGAGCCGGTGCAGCAGCCGGCTCCGGGCCAGGTCGGTGGGTTTGCGAAGGTCCAGGTCCAGGTCGCGGGGCGCAGCCTCCGCGCGCAGCCGCAGGCTGCGCTGCTGATCGTGTAGATCCCGCTGCAGCGGCACCGCGGGCGTGGCGGCGGGTACGGCGCCGAGCTGGTCGCTGATGACCAGGCGCCGCTGGATGAGCCCAGTGAGCAGGTCGCTGCCCTCACACAGCACGGCGCGGGCCGCTTCGGTAACTTCCTCGAGCCCGGCCAGCGGCCGCCCGCGCAGCGCGGCCAGCGCCTCAGCGAGCCGGACCGACTCGATCACGTGCGCGGACGATGCCGGGACGCCCTCGTCGCGCAGCACCGCGGCGGCCTTGGCCAGCCAGCGCTCGACCGGCTGTCCGGCCGAGGCGAACAGATGGTCGTACCAGCCGGGGGAGCGGATGCCGGCCCCGTAGCCAGAGGCGTAGGCGAGGCGGCCGTAAGTCCACGGGATCCAGGTGAGGACCGCCTTGACCTTGGGCAGGCCGCGCAGCAGCCGGTCGTCGGCCGCCACGGGCGGGAGATCGGCCAGGGCCGGGACGTGCCAGGCGCCGCAGACGACCGCGATCCGCTGGTAGCCATCCCTGACCGTCTGGCGAAGCACCTTCCGCATGTACGCCTCGCGTACCGCGTCATGCGGGTCGGGCTCGGGGTCTTCGGCGCGGAGCACCGCGATGGCCTCGGCCAGGGCGCCGAAGATGGCGGTTCCCGGGACGTGCTCCACGACGTCTTCCCACCACCGCTCCGGGTCGTCGTAGCCTGCGGCCGTGGCCAGCTCGCTGACCGGATCGGTCCGCGGCCGGAGGGCGCGCCCGGTCATGGCCAGCTGGTGCGCGGCCGGCAGGTCGCAGAACCTGACCGGCACGCCCGTGCCGAGGGCGTAGCTGATGGCCTGCCACTCCGGGGAGAACACCGCGAACGGCCAGAACGCCGCCGTTTCCGGCTTCCCGGGCACGTATCCCAGCAGTGCCACCGGCGGGCGCATGTCCGCCTCGCTCGCCAGCTTGACCAGGCTGTCCGCTTCCGGCGGCCCCTCGATCAGCACCACGTCCGGCTCGAGCTCGCCGAGCGCCTGCCGCAGGGACCGGGCCGAGCCCGGCCCGTGATGCCGGACCCCGTACAGCGCGGGGACGTTCACCAGCCGGACACCTCGCGGCAGGCGCGGTAGAAGTCGCTCCAGTCGTCGCGCTCCCGGATCACGGTCTCCAGGTACTCCTGCCACACCACGCCGTCCGACACCGGATCCTGGACGACCGCGCCGGTGATGCCGCCCGCCACGTCGGCCGGGCGGAGCACGCCGTCGCCGAAGTGCGCGGCCAGCGCGAGGCCGCTGGTGATGACGGAGATCGCCTCGGCCGGGGACAGCGTGCTGCTGGGTGACTTGACCTTGGACTGGCCGTCTTCGGTGACGCCCTGGCGCAGCTCGCGGAACACGGTCACCACCCGCCGGATCTCCTCCGCGCCGGCCAAGGTGTGCGGCAGCCCGATCGAGCGGCCCAGCTGCGTGACCCGCCGGGTCACGATCTGGACCTCATCCTCGGCCGAGGACGGAACCGGCAGCACGACGGTGTTGAACCGCCTGCGCAGCGCGCTGGACAGCTCGTTCACCCCGCGGTCCCGGTCGTTCGCGGTGGCGATGACGTTGAAGCCCCTGACCGCCTGCAGCTCGCCGCCCAGTTCCGGGATCGGCAGCGTCTTCTCGGACAAGATGGTGATCAGCGCATCCTGCACGTCCGAGGGCATCCGGGTCAGCTCCTCGACCCGCGCGATCTTCCCGGCGCCCATCGCCCGCATCACCGGGCCCGGCACCATCGCCTCGCGTGACGGCCCCTCGGCGATCAGCCGGGCGTAGTTCCAGCCGTACCTGACCGCTTCCTCCGCGGTTCCGGCGGTTCCCTGCACCATCAGCGCGGAGTCGCCGGAGATGGCCGCGGCCAGGTGCTCCGACAGCCAGGTCTTGGCCGTGCCCGGCACGCCGAGCAGGAGCAGGGCCCGGTCGGTGGCCAGGGTAGCGACGGCCACCTCGACCAGGCGGCGGGAGCCGACATACTTCGGCGTGATCTCGGTCCCCCCGGCCTCGCCGCCCAGCAGGTAGGTGGTCACCGCCCACGGGGACAGCCGCCAGCCCGGCGGGCGCGGCCGGTCGTCGGCCGCGGCCAGGGCGGCCAGCTCGGCCTGATGCTCATGCTCGGCATGCGGGCGCAGGATGACGCCCTCAGTCGCCGCAGTCGTCATGTCCCAGCTCCTCCAGCAGGTCCCAGCTCTTCCAGCATGTCCCAGCGGAACCGCAGCGCAACCAGGACGGACCTGATCACCGGCGGCGTGTCCGGGCCGGGCTCGGGCAGCGTACCGGGCGCGCCGAGCCCGGGCTCGGCCTGGCGGGCCAGCTCCCGCAGCGTCTGCAGCTGGGCGGCGGCGGGCCGGGGCTGGCCGGCGACGGCCTGGGTAATCAGGGCGGCCGTCCAGTCGCGGTCCCGCTGCGCCATCGCGGCCCGGGCCCAGCCGGTGAACAGCAGCGGCGCCCAGTCACCCGCGGGCATGGCCACGAGCTGCGCCGCGGCCAGGCCGAACGCGCCGGTCCAGGTGCGCAGCGGGGTCCGGGCCACGATCTCGAGCAAGAGGCGGCTCCGGTCGGGCAGCGGTGAGCCCGCGGCCGCCGGCGCCGGCGGGATCCCGTCGCGCCGCATCGAATCATCGCGCTCGGCCGGCAGCGTGATGGCCAGGCGCGGGCCGCAGGCGCCCGGCTCGATCCGCACGCAGCTCAGCGCGCGCTGGGCCATCCGGTGGCCCAGCGCCGAGCCGGTCACCGCGGGCAGCAGGTAGGCGGCCCAGGCCCGCACGTCCGGCGACCGGTCGGCCAGGGCGGCGTCAAGCAGTGACTCGTCAGCCGGGCCGAGCTGGCCGGCCAGGACGGACAGGAACATGGTCCGCTCGCCGGCCGCCGCGGCGTCCCAGCCGGTCCTGATCAGCTCCCGGGCCACGTCCGCGTCGGCGGACAGCATCCAGGTCAGGTAGCCGCGCCGCTGGCCCGTGTCGCCGAGCCGCCATGCGTCCGGCCCGGCCTGAGCCTGGGCTGTGACGAACTCCCAGTCCGGGTTGAGGCGGGCCAGCCACCTGGCCCGCGGGCCGCCTGCCTCGGTCACCAGGCGCATCAGCCCGGAGCCGGCCCGCCCGTCGCGGCGCGCCCGGTCGAGGAGCGCGGGCAGGAGCTGGGGCGGCGGACGCAGGCCCCGGGCCACGGCCACCATCAGCCATTCGGCCAGCAAGCCGGGGTACTCGCCGGTGAGCATCCGCGCCAGGCGGTCCGCGGCGGCCGGGCTCACCGCGGGCCTCGGGTCGTTCTCGCACTCGGGAAGCGGCTGGGCCTGGTCCGGCCGGCGGCCCGCGCGGCGGGCCGCGGTCGCCAGGGCGGCCCGGTCGAGCAGGACAGCCGCGGGATCTCCCGTGTCGTCTTCCCCGCGGGGCAGGCCGGGGATGCTCACCGCCGGGACCACGGCCCGTTCGGTCCCGATGAGGCCCGCGGTGACCAGGTCATGCCATGCCCTCATAGCGGTACCGGCCTTCCGCTCTCGTCCCACGCGGTCAGCGGCCACAGGCCGCGCGGCGTCCACTCGCCGGCCACGGTCAGCGGGCGTCCGCCGGACAGCGCGAACAGCGGCCAGCAGTCGCCCGCGCCGGGGTGCAGCGGCAGGGCGCCGCCGTCCGCGTCGCGCAGGCCGGGCCGCGGAACCCGCGCCGGGGTCGCATCCAGCACGGCGGGCCAGGTGTCGAGCCAGGGGTCCTCGGCGAGCGCCGCGGCATATCCGGCCAGCAACCCGGCGGCGGTCGTCCCGGCCGGGGGCCGGCCGGTCCCGTGTCGCCGGGCTCCGCATCGCCGGGCTCCGTGTCGCCGGGCTCCGTGTCGCCGGGCTCCGCATCGCGCCGGACCGCGACCAGGGCGCGCAGCGCGACGGCCCCTGGATAGAAAGCCAGGTCGGCGTCGATCTCGGTCCCGACCGCCAGCGAGTCGTCGAGCGGCTGGCCGGCCGCCGCGAAGCTGAGAACCAGCGCGGCGCGGCCGGTGCGCCTGCCGCGCAGCCAGGCCCGGCGGGTCCGGATCCGGTCGGACTCCAGGTCCCTGCGGGCCAGGACTTGCCACCGGTCCCGCACCGGCACGGCGCTAGCCAGCACGTCGGCCTGGCGGACGGCGAAGCCGACCCGCGAGCGCACCGTGTCCCGAAGCGGCTGCGGCAGCCGGCCCTGATCACGGCAGGCGGCGGCGAGCAGCCAAAGGAGCGCGTACTCCGCCAGCAGCCGGCCATCCCAGCCGGGGCCGGAGTGCGGGACCGCGGCCAGCGCCCGGAGACGTTCGGCCAGGCCGGGCGCCTGCGCGTCGACCATGCGGGCGGCGATGTCGTCCCAGTGCAGGTAGCCGGCGCGCTGGCTGGCCGCCAGGCCCTGGCGGACCTGATCGCGCAGCCACGAGTCAAGCTCCATGATCCCGGCCGCAACCCGGGCCTCCCGCTGCTCGGCCCGGCGTCGCGCGGCCGCCGGATCGGCCAGCGGCTTCGGGTCTTTGCTGTCGCGATCCCGGGCTCCTCGATCCACGGCGTCGCGATGCCCGGTGTCGTGATGCCCGGTGTCGTGATGCCCGGTGTCGTGATGCCCGGTGTCGGAGGTGTCCGATCCCAGCGTTCGGCCACACGGGCACCTTATGCGCGCCGGCTGGCATAAAGCCGGACGGGAGTCGGTTGGCAACTAGCCGAAAGAGCCGTGAGGTGAGTCCGGGAGGATCAGGAGGCCGGCGTGAAAGCAGTGCGCTTTGATCAGTACGGCGGGATCGACGTCCTTAAGGTCGTGGACGTGCCGCAACCCGTGCCCGGCGCGGGCGAGGTGCTGGTCCGCGTCAAGGCGGCCGGGATCAACCCGGGCGAGGGCAAGATCCGTGACGGCCTGCTGGACGCCATGTGGCCCGCCACGTTCCCGTCCGGGCAGGGCAGCGACCTGGCCGGGATCGTGGCCGCGACCGGCGCGGGCGTGACCGGCGTCTCGGCCGGCGACGAGGTCATCGGCTGGACCGACAACCGGGCCAGCCAGGCCGAGTTCGTCGTGGTCGAGGAGGAGCACCTGACGGCCAAGCCGGCCGGGGTGCCCTGGGAGGCGGCCGGGGCGCTGTTCGTGGCCGGCGCCACCGCCTACGCCGCGGTCCGGGCGGTCAGCCTGACCCAGGGCGACACGCTGGTGGTGTCCGGGGCTGCGGGCGGGGTCGGCGTGCTCACGGTCCAGCTGGCCCGCCGGGCCGGCGCTACCGTGATCGGGCTGGCCAGCGAGACCCACCATTCGTGGCTGGCCGGGCACGGGGTCATCCCGGTGACCTACGGCGACGGGGTGGCCGACCGGATCCGGCAGGCGGCCGGCCGGGTCGACGCCTTCATCGACACGTTCGGCGCGGGATACGTCGAGCTGGCCCTCGAGCTGGGCGTCGAGCCGTCCCGCATCGACACCATCGCCAACTTCGGGGCCGTCGAGAAGTTCGGGGTCAAGGCCGAGGGCAACGCGGCCGGCGCCAGCGCCAGCGTGCTGGCCGAGCTGGCGGGCCTGATCGCGGCCGGCCAGCTGGAGGTGCCGATCGCCGCGACCTTCCCGCTGGACCGGGTCCAGGACGCCTACCGCGAGCTCGCCGACGGCCACACGCTCGGCAAAATCGTCCTCCTGCCGTAACCGGCGGCGCGGGCGTAAGGTCGCGGTGCAGGGAAAGGGGAGGTGCGTGCGCGTGCTGCTGCCGCTGTTCCCGCTCGGCACGGTGCTGTATCCCGGCATGCTCCTGCCGCTGCATATCTTCGAGGAGCGTTACCGCCAGCTCGTCCGGGACCTGCTCGAGCGGCCGGAGCCCCGGCAGTTCGGCGTGATCGCGATCCGCAAGGGCCGCGAGACCGGGATCGACGGAGTGCATTCGCTGTACCCGATCGGCTGCATCGCCGCCCTGCGCCGGGTCGAGCGGCTGGAAGACGGCCGCTTCGACCTGGTCACCGTGGGTACCGAGCGGTTCAGGCTGAACGCCCTGGACCAGACGCTGCCCTACCTGCAAGGCGAGATCGAGCCGCTCGGCGCGGACACGGCCGACCAGGCGGCCGCGGCGCCCCTGGTGCGTGCGGTCCAGGCCGCGTTCCAGGCGTACCTCGACGCGCTCACCGAACGGGGCGGTGCCACGGTCCAGGTCGAGGACCTGCCCGCCGAGCCGGTGCTGCTGTCCTACGTGATCGCCGCCGCCATGGTGGTCGACTTGCCGGAGCATCAGGCCCTGCTCGGCGAGTCCGACACCATCCGCCGGCTGGCCGCTGAGCGTGCCCTGTTGTCACGGGAAACCGCCGTGCTGCGGGCAACCACGTCGCGGCCCGCCCCGGACCTGCGGTACTCGCCGTACAGCCCGAACTTAGCTGGCCAAACTGAGCCGACCCGGGGCCGGTCATCAGGTGGGGCGGACGATTGCGCGGGTAGTTTCATCGCATGGCTGAACCGCAAAGCGAGCGGGACGAGCTCTCCTCCCGCGCTGCCGAGGTCGCCGCCGACGTCACCGAGGCCGAGCAGCCCCAGGACCGGCAGCGGATCGCCGCCGCCTTCGCCAGGGCCGTCAGCTCGGGCGCGCGCGCGGCCGGGCTCGGCACCCGGGCGGCACGGCGCCGGATAACGTCGGCCCGCCGCGGGGCCGGCTCGGGTACGAGCTGGCTGGCCGCGCAGGTGACCGCGATGGCACCGCGCCTGCGGGTGCGGGACCAGGCCGCGCTGCGGCGGAGGTTTCCCGGCCGTTCCGCCGACCAGATCGCTGACGCGCTGATCGACCGGGCCGCCCGCGCCTCGGCCGCGGCCGGCGGAGCCGCCGGCGTATCGGCCGCGCTTCCGACGCTGCCCGCCTTCCCGGTCGAGGTGGCGGCGGAAACCCTGGTCGTGGTGGGCATCGAGATCAAGCTCATCGCCGAACTGCACGAGGCCTACGGCACCCCCGCCCCCGGTAAGACACCGGAGCGGATGAGCGCCTACGTGGCCGCGTGGGCGCACCGCAGCGGGGTGTCCATGATCCCCGGCGGGCTGGCCCTGGCCACCGGATCCCCGCTGGCCCGGCAGCTGCGCCGGCGGCTGACCGCCCGGGCCGGGCGGAGCGCGTTCTCGCTGGCACCGCTGCTCACCGGCGCCGCCATCGGCGCGTTCCTCAACAGCCGCGAGACCCGCCGGCTCGGCCGCGCCGTGCACCGCGACCTGCGCCGCGGCGCGCTCCCTTGAGCCTTCCGGGGACGTTCTGCGGCCTGACCTCGGCGCGTTCATGGGTTCGCGCACAAGTTCGCTACGCTCAGCTCATGGATGTGCCGATGGCGTTGGCCGAGTGGACGGTGCTCGTGCTGCTCAGCCAGCGGCCCGCGCACGGCTTCGCGGTGTCGCAGCTCACCGCGCCGGACGGCGAGCTCGGCCGGATCTGGCGCATTCCCCGGCCCGTCGTCTACCGGGCCATCGGCAGGCTGCTGGACGCCGGGCTCATCGCCCCCGAGACGGTGGAGCCGGGCCTGGGCCCGCAGCGGACCATCTTCGCGGTGACCCCGCGGGGCCGCCAGGAGGCGGAACGCTGGCTCAGCACCCCGGTGGAGCACGTGCGGGACATCCGCTCCCAGCTGCTGATCAAGCTCGCCCTGCTGTACCGGGCCGGCCGCGATCCCGCCGACCTGCTCCGGCGCCAGCGCGCCGCCCTCGAGCCGATCGCCCGGGCCACCCAGGCTCCCGGTGCCGAGCTGGACGGCTTCGACGCCATCCTGCTGGCCTGGCGCCGGGCCACCGCCGCGGCCGCGCTCGGCTTCCTCGACGAGATCGCTGCCGCGGGACCGGAGGTTTCACATGACCGCTTATACGTCCCCCTCGACCGGCCGGGCCGTGCAAGCCGTGCTGTTTGACACCTTCGGCACGGTCGTCGACTGGCGGTCCGGCGTCTCGGCCGCCGTCCGCGCCTTCGCGGCCGGCCACGCGCTCGACCTCGATCCGGAAGAGTTCGCCGACGCATGGCGGGCGCAGTACGGGCCCGCCATGGAACGCGTGCGCTCGGGCGAGCGGCCCTTCGCCTCCCTCGACACGCTGCACCGCGAGAACCTGGAGACCGTGCTGCGCGGCCACGGCATCGATCCCGGCGCCGTCGCCCCGGCCGAGCTGGACTCGCTCAACACCGCCTGGCACTACCTTCCGCCCTGGCCGGACAGCGTGGCCGGGATCGGCGAGATCGGCCGGGGCTTCATCGTCGGCCCGCTGTCCAACGGGCATACCGCCCTCCTGGTGCACATGGCCAAGGCCGCCGGGCTGCCCTGGGACGTGATCCTCGGCTCGGACGTCAGCCGCGCCTACAAGCCGAGCCCGGAGGCCTACCGGACGCCCGCGGCCCTGCTGGGCCTCGACCCGGGCGAAGTCATGCTGGCCGCGGCACACCACGGTGACCTGGCCGCAGCCAGGAGGACCGGCCTGGCCACCGCGTTCATCGCACGCCCGGCCGAATACGGCCCCCGGCAGCCCGCCGACATCGCGCCGGCGGAGGACTGGGACCTGGCCGCCACGTCCATCACCGATCTGGCCCGCCAGCTGCTGGCTGGCCCGTAGCCGGCGCAGCCGCCACAGCCGTCCCGGCAGCGCTGAAGAACGGCGGGTCGATAAGCGTCACGGTGAACTCGCGGCCCGGCGCCGGCGGCTGGTCGGGGAGCCGGACCGTGATCTGTGTCCCGCTGACCCGCAGGTCAGCCTCCCAGCCGGCGCCCGCGGGCCGGGAGCCCGCGATGATCCCGGCCAGGACCATGCCCCGGTCAGCGAAGGCTCCGGCGACGACCCGCTCCGGGTGCACGCCGGCCACCGCCTCCCCGGACGGCACGAAACCGAGGTAGCCGACGAGTTCGGCGACCCGCCGTGACGCCGGCCGGAGGACGGCCTCGTCGGGGGCACTGATCTGGAGCAGCTCGCCCCGGTCGATGACGGCCAGCCGGTCGGCGAAGGCCTGGGCGTCGGCCAGTTCGTGGGTGACCAGGATGGCCGGGATGGCACGCTCCGCGACCAGCGAGCTCACCAGCTCGGTCAGGGTCCGGCGCAGGCTGGCGTCCAGGCCGGTGTAGGGCTCGTCGAGCAGCAGCGTGTCGCAGTGCGCGAGGAGCAGGCGGCCGAGGGCGACCCGGTGGGCCTGGCCGCCGGACAGGCGCGCGGGCATCGCGGCCAGCAGGCCGTCGATGCCCAGGGCCGAGGCCAGCGAGGACAGCTCGGGCCCGGACCGGGGCGCGGACGGCGCGTAGCACAGGTTGTCCCGCACCGACAGGTGGGGGAACAGCCCCGGGTCCTGGCGCAGCAGCCCGACCCGGCGCTGCCACGGCGGGACCATGACCGCCGGGGGATCCGCCGAGGTGAGCACCCGGCCGCCCAGCGAGATGCGGCCGCGGCGCGGTGCCACCAGCCCGGCGATGGCCTCCAGCAAGGTCGTCTTCCCGGCGCCTGACGGGCCGAACAGGGCGAGCCGTTCCCCTGGCGCTACCCGCAGCGCGGCGCGGACGGTGAACTCACGACGCTCAACCTCGACGTCGGCGTCCAGCACGGGCGCTCCAGAGATAGGCGGCCAGCGGCAGCGGGAGCGCGACCACCAGCAGGACCAGGGCGTACGGCAGCGCGGAGGCCAGTCCGGTCTCCTGCAGTGTCGTATATATCTGCAACGGTATCCCGGCCGGGTGGTAGGCGATGATGATGACCGCGCCGAACGCGCCGATGGCCCGGGCCCACGCCACGGACATGGCCATGGCCAGGCCGGGGACGGCCAGCGGCAGGGTGACCCGGCGGAAGACCCGGCGCGGCCGGTCGCCGAGCAGCCCGGCCTGCTGCTCCAGCGCGGGCTCCACGGCGGCGAAGGCCGCCTGGGCGCCGAGCACGTAGTACGGCGCCGACTCGTAGACCTCCGCGATGACCAGGGCCAGGAAGGTGTTGGTCGCGGACAGGTTGAAGTGGGCGAGCACGTTGCCGATCGGCGTGTACGGGCCGACCAGGAACACCAGCAGCAGCCCGATGACCAGCGGCGGCAGCAGCAGGCTGCACAGCAGCCCGGCCTCCCACACCTGCGGGAACGGCAGCTTTCCCCGGGCCAGCATCCAGGCCAGCGGCGTGCCGACCAGGGCCAGCACCCCCAGGGTCACCAGCCCGGATTCGACGGAGACGAGCAGCGGGTCGAGCGCCCCTGGTGCCGTCAGCGAGCTCGCGATGGCGCTGGCCGACAGGTGGGTGAAAAGCGCGATCACGGGCCCGAGCAAGGCGAGCCAGACGATGGCCGCCGCTATCACCGAGACGACGGCTGATGCCGAACGGGCCCGCAGGTGAGCCCCCATGATCCCCTGGGGGCCCGCCCGGCGGGGCCGTCCGGGCGGCTGTCCGCCCGAGACCGCCCCGCCCGCAGCGGCCGCCGGGCTAGGTGCCCAGCTCACTCGTGATCGCGGCCGGGACCGCGCTCTTGTCCCCGACCACGGTCGGGGTGAGCACGGTGAATCCGCCTGTCTTGTACAGGGCCAGGCCGGCCGGCGACAGCGTGTACTTGACGAACGCGGTCCCGGCCGAAGTGGGCGTGCCGATGATGGTGACGTCGATCACCTGGGGCGAGCCCGACTTGGTGGTCCCGTTCTTGAGCGTCACCTTCGCCGTCGCGTACTGGGCGGCGTACTGGCTGCAGCACAGGTTGATCTGCGGCACCAGCGGGACGTAGGCCAGGTGCAGCTCGATCGCCTGGGTGACGAACGCGCTCGCCGCGTCCAGCTGCCCCGACTGGAGCGTCGAGTCCAGCGCGGATTCGGCGTAGATCTGCGACGACGACGCGGTGCCGAAGTCGGTGGTGCCGAGGATCTTGGCGACCGTGTCCGACGGCAGGTGGTAGTAAGCCTGGGCGAGCTCCAGCATGTAGATGAAGTCGCGGCCCTGCGGGTCGACGTTGGGGTCGGTGCGGCCGAGCTTCAGGCCGGGCGTCTGCAGCAGGGTGAACAGGTCCGAGAGGGGCTTACTGCCGTCCGCGATCGCCTTGAACTGGCTCGCGTACTTGCCGTTCGGGTTGTAGGCGACGACCATCGAGGTGCCCGCGTACTGGATGTACCAGCTGGTGAACTTGGGCTGGAGCGGGGTGATGTTGTCACCGCCCACGCTCTGGAAGACGTTCGGGTGGATCTCGCCGGCGGCGATGTCGGACTCCAGGTCGCCGGAGGAGGCGCCGAAACCCGAGTACCCGTAGCCGGTGGCCGTCTTGAAGGCCGGGGCGACGACCTTCTCGTTGAGATACTCGAGCGAGGATGCGTAGGCGACGCTGGCCGTCCCCGTCGCCGTGCTGGAGCTCGACGCCGAGGCCGTGGCCGAGCTCGAGGCGGAACTCGACGAGCTGCTGCTGCAGCCCGCGGCGAGCGCGGTGCAGGCTATGGCCAGCAGAGCGAGGACGGGCGCTCTTTTTCTGCGGAAGACGAAGGTCATGCTTGCACAGTGCCACCGGTACTTGCGTCCCGGCAAGCGAACTCGTGAATCCGTAGCAAGGTCGATACCAAAGCGCGATCACGACCCTTGAGCACGGCATGAAACCCCTTGGCAGGGCCGCGGCCGGCACGGCATTGTGGGAGCGTCCTGCCTGCCGCGAGGAAGGAAGATGAGGTTATGCCGTCCACGTCCCGCCGGACCAGCCCGCCGTTCCGCGCCGATCACGTCGGCAGCCTGCTGCGCCCGCAGCGCCTGCACCGGGCGCGCGAGGACTTCGCGGCGGGCCGGATCACGCCCGCGCACCTGCGGGAGGTCGAGGACGAGGAGATCATCAAGGCCGTGCGGATGCAGGAGGAGGTAGGCCTGCAGTCCGCCACCGACGGGGAGTTCCGCCGCGCCACCTGGCATATGGACTTCATCTACCAGCTGGGCGGGATCTCCACGGCGCCCGGCCAGCTCACGGTCAAGTTCACCAACCCGTCCGGCACCGTCGAATGGACGCCGGCGGCGCTGCGCGTCGGCAGCAAGGTGCACCTGGCGCACACGATCTTCGGGGAGGACTTCGCCTTCCTGCGGGAGCACGTGAGCACGGCCGTGCCCAAGCAGACCATCCCGTCGCCCAACATGGTGCATTACCGCGGCGGCCCCGCCTCCCTGGACCCCGCGGTGTACCCGGACCTGGAGGCGTTCTGGGCCGACCTGGCCGCCGCCTACGCCGATGAGGTGCGGCGGCTGGGCGAGCTGGGCTGCACCTACCTGCAGTTCGACGACACCAGCCTGGCCTACCTCAACGATCCCGCCCAGCGGGCCGAGATCGCCGCGCGGGGCGAGGACGCCGAGCGCCTGCACCTGCGCTACATCACGCAGATCAACGCCGCGGTCAAGGACCGGCCAGCCGGGATGGCCGTCACCACGCACCTGTGCCGGGGCAACTTCCGCTCCAGCTGGGCCGCTTCGGGCGGTTACGACTTCGTGGCCGAGGCGCTGTTCTCCGAGCTGGACGTGGACGGTTTCTTCCTGGAGTATGACGACGAGCGCTCCGGCGGCTTCGAGCCGCTGCGGTTCGTCCCGCCGGGCAAGATGGTGGTGCTCGGCCTGGTCACCACCAAGCGCCCGGAGCTGGAATCCGCCGACGACCTGAAGCGCCGCATCGAGGCGGCGGCCAGGTTCGTGCCGCTGGACCAGCTGTGCCTGTCCGGCCAGTGCGGCTTCTCCTCCACGGTGGAGGGCAACGCGCTGACCTACGACGAGCAGGTGGCCAAGCTCCGCCTCGTGGTCAGCGTGGCCCGCGACGTCTGGGGCTGACCGGCAGGCCCGGCGCGCCTCGGTCAGCCGCGCGGCCGCGGCTCAGTCGTCGCGGACGGCACCGCGGACGAGCTCGGCCGCGACGACGGCGATCTTCCGCCGCTCGGCCCGGGCCTGAGCGCGGATCTGCTCGTACGCGGCCTGCGCGGAAAGGCCGTGCTGCCCGATGAGCACCCCCTTGGCCTGCTCGATCACGGCCCGTGAGTTCAGCGCGCCTTGCAGCTGCTGGGCCAGCTCGGTCTGCTGCTCGCCCAGCATCATGCTCGCGATGAGCAGGGCGGCCAGATCGGTGAAGGCCAGCAGGGCCAGCTCTGCCTCTGCCGACCAGGGGTGCGCCTGCTGCGACAGCACCGCCACCACGCCCACGGCGTCCTGGTTGTAGGGGATGGGGCTGGCCAGCACGGCGCGCACCCCGCGGTCGACCGCGGCCCGGTTGAAGGAGGGCCAGCGCGGGTCGGTGACCAGATCCTCGGCGCCGACGAGTGTCTTGTCCTCGAACGCCGAGATGCACGGGCCCTCCTGGTGCCGGAACTGCAGCTCCTCCAGGTGCCGGACCCGGTCGTCGGAGACCGCGGCGTTACGCAGGTGATGCTCGGTGTCAGCCAGCATCAGGCCGGCGCCGTCCACCGAGAAGATGGCGTGCGTCGTCTGGACGATCTGGTGCATCGCCTCCTCGACCCGCATCTCCCCGAAGCGCAGGTGTCCGAGGTCAGTCAGCGCCTGGCGCACATCCTGCGGGGTGACCGTCATGCTCACTCCTTCAGGTCATTCCTCGATCTCGCAGTCGGCGGCGTACCCGGTCAGCTCGAGAACACGCCGGACCATCGGGCTAGGGCGCCGGATGATCAGCCGTCCCGCGGGCAGGAACCGGGCCGCGCTGGCGACCACCCGGGCCGAGCCGCAGTCCATGAAACCAGCCCCGGCCAGGTCCAGCACGAGCCGCCGCGGCCTGGCGCCCAGCACCGCTGACAGGCGCTCGACCAGGACCGGCCTGGTGATCAGGTCCAGGTCCCCGGTGACCACCATTATCGTTGCGTCCTGCCTCACATCCACCTCGATCACCACCTGTGTCCCGGGTGAACCGGCCGGGCAGTGAGCTGGCGGATCGGGAAAATGGAGCCACGTCATGACAACCCCAACTCGGCACCGGCCTGGGCTCGGGCCGGCTGCTGTCAGGGGGCTCCCTCCCGGGCTATCCGGGGAAGAGCTGGGCCAGGGCCGGCCTGGCGGCGGGCCGCGGGAGTCTGGGCGGCATCATGATGGCTCCAGTATGCCTCACCCAGCCGGCCCGCGACGCCCATGAGCCGGCTCCCGGGCCCGGCCGCCCGGTCTGCGAGGCTGTGCTCATGCCCTGGATTGAACTCGAAGGTGCCGTCAACGTGCGCGACGTGGGCGGCCTGCCGGCCGGCGACGGCGGCGAGACGGTGGCCGGCCGGCTGCTGCGCGCCGACAACCTGCAGCAACTATCACCCGCCGACGTCGCGCGGCTGGTCCGCGATATGGGCCTGACCACTGTCATCGACTTGCGCAGCTCCGCCGAGCTGACCTCCGAGGGCCCGGCGCCGCTGGCGGACGTCCCCGGCGTCCGGCACGTTCATCACCCGGTGATGCCCGAGCTCGGATCGGCCACCGATGCGGTGGCCGAGGCGCTGCTGCTGCGGCGGGATCAGGCGAGGTCCCGCTTCCCGGACGATCCCACCTGCGGGCACTACCTGGGCTACCTGGAAGACCGCCCGGATCAGGTAGTAGGCGCGGTACGCAGCATCGCGCGGGATCAGGGAACGGCGCTGGTCCACTGCGCCGCAGGCAAGGACCGCACGGGGGTGGTGGTGGCGCTGGCCCTCACCGCGGCCGGCGTCCGCCCCGAAGCCGTCGTGGCCGACTACGCCGCGACTTCGCAGCGCATCGAGGCCATCCTGGACCGCCTGCGCCGGTCACCGACGTACGCGCGGGACATCGACAACGTTCCCGCCGATGCCCACCTGGCCCGGCCGGAGACCATGCAGGCCTTCCTCCGGGAGGTCGACACCCGCTACGGCGGGGCCGCGCAGTGGCTCACCGACCACGGCCTCACCGCCGGTGAACTGAGCCTGCTGCGCGACAAGCTGCGCCGCCCGCGCAGGTCAGGGGCGTTACCAAGCTGATTCGGAACGGCTTCCCGGCCGCCATGAGCTGGATACCTCCCGTTTTTCTTGGCTCGTCATCATCTCGACTTGTCTAGCCAAGATTTGGCTTATTTGTCTCCCGGGTTCCCGGGGACCGTGCTTGGGAGGGAAATAGTGCGCGCAAGGCACCTGCTTGCGGTGACTGCCGCGATAGCCAGCGGCGTGGCGCTCACCGCCGCCTGCAGCTCATCGAGCTCCAGTACCAGCACCACCAGCACCACCAGCACCACCACCAACTGGGCCACGGCCACCTCCGCTACGGCGGGCGGCGGCCTGGGCGCGCTGGTCACGGCGGCCGAGAAGGAAGGCCAGCTCAACGTCATCACGCTGCCGTCCAACTGGGCTAACTACGGCGCGATCATGAAGGACTTCACCGCCAAGTACGGGATCAAGATCACCGACGCCAACCCCGAGGGCTCCAGCGGGCAGGAGATCACCGCCGTGCAGCAGCTCAAGGGCCAGAGCCGCGCGCCCGACGTGCTCGACCTGGGCACGCCCTTCGCCGTCGAGGGCGCCAGCGACAATCTGCTGGCGCCCTACAAGGTGGCGGACTTCAGCGCTATCCCGTCGGCCGCCAAGGCCGTCAACGGCGACTGGTACGCGGACTACGGCGGCTACGTGGCCATCGGCTACGACCCGGCCAAGGTGAAGGTGGCGCCGACCTCGTTCGCCAGCTTGACCAACCCGGCCTACAAGAACATGATCGGCCTCAACAACAGCCCGACGACGGCGGGCGCGGCCTTTGCCGCGGTCTACGCCGCCGCGCTGGCCAACGGCGGCTCGTTCGCCAACATCCAGCCGGGCATCGACTACTTCGCGCACCTGAAGTCGATCGGCAACTTCGTCCCGACCGCCATCGGCGGGCCGACCACGGTGCAGAACGGCACCACGCCGATCCTCATCTGGTGGGACTACCTGCTGGCCTCTGAGGTGAAGCCGGTCGTTTCCGGCTTCAAGATCGTGATCCCGTCGGACTCAACGTACGCCTCCTACTACGACCAGGCCATCAGCGCCACGGCGCCGCACCCGGCGGCGGCTCGGCTGTGGGAGGAATACCTGTACTCAACCACGGGCCAGAACCTGTTCCTCCAGGGCTTCGCCCGCCCGATCCTGCTGCCGAAGCTGGTGTCCGACGGAACGGTGGACAACGCCGCGTACGTGGAGCTGCCCCCGGCCCCGGCAGGCGCGCTGACGTTCCCGACCCAGGCCCAGCAGGCCGCCGCTGAGGACGTCGTCACGAAGAACTGGCCGACGCAAGTCGGTGGCTGATGGCGGAAAGCACCACCCGGGCCGTGGCCCCGGAGGCACCGTCCCCCGGGGCCCGGCCCAGCCGGGCCGCACGTTCGCACCGCAGGGCGCTGCGGTGGCTGGGCATCGTGCCCTTCGGCGTGTACGTGGCCCTGGGCCTGATCGCACCGACCATCGCGATCGCGATCGCGGCCTTCCGGGATTCAACCAGCGGCGCCTTCACGATGAGCAACTTCAGCACCGCGCTGCAGGGCACCTACCTGCTGGGCCTGAAGACCTCGCTGTTCCTGTCCATCGCCACTGCGATCGTGCCGGGAATCTTCGGGCTGCTCATCGCCTACGCGATCTTCACGGTCAAGCGCGGCAACGTGCTCCGCCGCGTCGTGATCACGGCGTCTGGCGTGTTCGCCAACTTCGGCGGAGTGCCGCTGGCCTTCCTGTTCATCGCGACGCTCAGCACCACCGGCATCGTCACCGGATGGATCAAGGACATCACCGGCGTCGCCATCTGGGACCACGGCTTCACGCTGTACAGCACCTTCGGCATCTTCTTCGTCTATATGTACTTCCAGATCCCGCTCATGGTCCTGGTCATCTTGCCCGCCCTGGAGGGCCTGCGGCCGGCCTGGCGCGAGGCGGCGGAGAACATGGGCGCACGGACCTGGCACTACTGGCGCTACGTGGGCGGCCCGGTGCTGCTGCCGTCCTTCCTCGGCTGCCTGCTGCTGCTGTTCGGCAGCGCGTTCTCCGCCTACGCCACCGCCGAGGCGCTGACCGGCGGCACGGTCGCGCTGACGCCGATCCAGATCGGCGCGCTGCTGAACGGCAACGTCGTGGCCGGCCAGGAGAACCTCGGCTATGCGCTGGGGATCATCATGGTCGCCATCATCGCGGTCGTCATGATCATCTACGTGTTCATCCAGCGGAGGGCGGCGCGATGGCTGCGGTAGCGGGCGTCGAAGCCGGAGCGCGGGCCCCGGCGCCGGCCGCCGGCCGGCGCGCAGGCGCAGCTTCGCGGTCTGGCGCTGGGTGATCTTCCTGCTGGCGGGCCTGTACTTCCTGATCCCGCTGTACGCGGCGCTGCGCTTCGCCGGGCTGAAGGCCTTTCCCGACATCTTCAGGCAGGCCGGGTTCTCCGGGGCGATCCTGCTGTCGCTGCGCCTGGCCGTGGTCACCACCATCCTGACCCTGGTGCTCATGGTGCCCACCACCATCTACGTGCACCTGCGGCTGCCGCAGGTACGGCGGACGATGGAGGGGATCACCATCCTGCCCATCGTCATCCCGCCCATCGTGCTGATCATCGGCGTGCTGAAGATCGCGCCCGCCGCGCTGCTGAGCACGCCGTATCTGCTCGCGCTGGTGTACGTCGTCCTGGCCATGCCGTTCGCGTACCGGTCACTGGACGCGGGCCTGCGCTCGATCGACCTGAAGACCCTGGTCGAGGCGTCGAACTCGCTCGGCGCCGGCTGGCCGGCCACGCTGTGGCGGGTGGTGCTGCCCAACATCCGGACCGCGATGCTGTCCGCCACGGTCCTGACGGTCGCGCTGGTCCTCGGTGAGTTCACCATGGCCAGCCTGGCCCTGTTCGTGACCTTCCCGGTGTGGATCGTGCAGTTCGAGCAGAACAGCGGGCCGGTGTCGGTGGCGGCGTCGCTGCTCGCGCTGTTCGTCACCTGGCTCCTGCTGATGCTCATCGTGACCGTCGGGGGCCGGGGCGCACGCAAGCGCGGCCGGGCCCAGGTGGCCCTGTTCAGCGTCGCCCCTCAGGAAAACTTGCCGACCGCGGGAGAGCCGGAATGACGATGAACACAGCCCGGAACGCCGCGGCGGCCGCCGGCACCGTGCGCGCGGGCGGGACCGGCGGGACCAGCCTGGTCCTGCAGGACGTGAGCCGGTCGTTCGGGACGACCCGGGCTCTGGACGGGCTGTCACTGGAGATCGCGCCCGGTGAACTCGTCGCGCTGCTCGGCCCGTCGGGCTGCGGCAAGACCACGGCCCTGCGCATCGTGGCCGGCTTCGAGTCGGCGGACACCGGTTCGGTCCTGGTCGACGGCAAGGACATCTCGTCAGTGTCGGCTGCCCGGCGGGACATGGGCATGGTGTTCCAGAGCTACAGCCTGTTCCCGAACATGAACGCGCTGGACAACGTGGCGTTCGGCCTCCGGATGCGCAAGCAGGGCTCCGGCCAGCGGCGCAAGCGGGCCGGCGATCTGCTGGACATGGTCGGGCTGGCCGAGCAGGCCAGGCAGTATCCGCACCAGCTGTCCGGCGGCCAGCAGCAGCGGGTCGCGCTGGCCCGGGCGCTGGCCATCGAGCCGCGGGTGCTGCTGCTGGACGAGCCGCTGTCCGCGCTGGACGCCAGGGTCCGCCTGCAGCTGCGCGAGCAGATCCGCACGCTGCAGCGGCAGCTCGGCACCACCACCTTGTTCGTGACCCACGACCAGGAGGAAGCCCTGTCGATGGCCGACCGGGTGGGGGTCATGCGGCAAGGCAAGCTGGAGCAGATCGCGGTGCCGGCCCAGCTCTATGATCGCCCGGCCACCGCGTTCGTCGCCGAGTTCGTCGGCGTCATGAACCGGATTCCCGGAGAGCTGACCGGCACCGGCACGGTGGCCGCCCTCGGCGCCACCGTGCCGATCGAGGAGAGCGTAAGTGAGCTGGCCGGCGACGGCCCGGTGGACGTCCTGGTGCGGCCGGAAGGGCTGAGGTTGCAGGTCGCGGAGAACGGCAACGGGATCGTGACCACGAAGACGTTCCTCGGGTCGGTGACCAGGGTCGGCGTCCTGCTGTCAGGTGACGTTGCGGTGAAGATAGATCAGCCGAGTGCGGAGGCGGCCGGGCTGGCCCCGGGCTCGTCGGTCGCCGTGACGCTGCCGCCGGAGCGGGTGATCGTCGCGCCCCGGGCCGCTCACCCGACAACGTAGGGCAGGAGGCCCGCGATCGTGTCCAGGATGAGCGGGGCGCCGGCCTTCTCCAGGTCCTCGCGCGAGCTGGCGCCGCTCAGCACGCCCGCCACGATCCCGGCCCCTGCTCGCAGCCCGGATTCGACGTCGCTGGCCGTGTCGCCGGCCACCGCGAGCTCGCTGACCGCCCCGCCGCCCAGGCGCAGCAGCGCGGTCAGCGGCAGGTCCGGCCACGGGCGGCCACGGCCGGCGTCGGCCGGGGACAGCGCCAGGTCGATCAGCTCACCCCAGCCGAGCTCGGCGATGATGGCGTCCCGGGTCGCGGGGGAGAAGCCGGTGGCCAGGCAGACGCGGACGCCGGCGTCGCGGCAGGTCGTGAACACGTCCGTCGCGCCGGGCAGGGCGGCCACGGCGCCCGCGCGGACGGCCGCCGCGTAGTGGCCCTCGAACGCGGCGTTGGCCTGCTGCGCCGCGTGCTCGTCGCCGAGGATCCGCCGGAACACCTCGATCTTGGACTGGCCCATGGTCGACCGCACGTCCTCCATGGCCTGGTCGTACGCCGCCACGGGCAGGTTCTGCTCCGTGATGGCCGAAGTGAAGGCATCGATCACCGTGCCGTCGTCGAGCACCGTGGTGCCGGCCATGTCCAGGCAGGCCACCGTGATTCGGGTCATGAGAACGTCTCCTCTGCGATCGCCGGGGAACAGGTCATGCCCCGGCCGCCCGGACCGGTGACCAGCACGACGCCAGGCTCGGGCTCGGACCGATGGTAAAGCGCGGAGCCGGCGCCGACCTCGCAGTAGACGCCGGCCCAGCGGCGCTGGACGCGCGGGATGGGCGCGCCGAGCAATGCCTCGGCGCGGGCCTGCAGGTGGTCGTAGGCGTCGGAATCCACGTCGAACGCGAACGGCTCGTCGTAGGAGTGCGTGTCGCCGATGGTGAGGCCGCCGTCGGCCCGCTGGACCATCAGCAGCTGCGCGCGGGCCCGCGCGGCGGCCGGGGCCTGAGGCGGCAGCTGGCTGCGTCCCGGCAGGTCGTAGGCAGGGTAGTAGCGCAGCGAGTCGCCGTCGGCGACCGCCGTGGTCAGCCGGCGGCCATCGGGGCGGTCTGCATCATCTGCAGCCGCACCCGGCGCACCCCGTCGCGCGCGAGCTGGCCGAGGTAGCGGCCGACCACGCCGGTGAACACGCTGCCCGGGCACACGATCACCAGGTCGCCGTGATGCCAGGCACCGGTGTGATCGCGCACGGCGTTCGGCGCGATCTGCGTCGCCTCACGTCCGGGCCGCCAGTCATAGCCCGGGCCCGCCAGGTAGGAGCGCAGCGCGGGCAGCGCCAGCCGGGGCTCGACGATCGCGTCGGCCCGGCACAGCAGGCCGCCGGCGACCTCGCCGCGCAGGGCCGGGTTGACCTCCCGGACGGCGGCCGGGTCGAGCAGCTCGAAGCCGCGCCGGACCGCGTCGGGCCGGGCGGCTGCTTCTTTCAGCAGGCGCAGCTCGGCCTCGTCCGTAGCCAGGGTGAGCGAGCCCGCGGCCCGGAAATGCAGGCCCGGCACGGCGGCACCCAGCTCGGCCCACAGCTCCCGGGCGCGCAGCGCCAGGGCGAGTTCCGGGCCGGCCCGCCTGCCGCTGACCCAGACCAGGCCGAAGTTCCGGACGCTCGCCCCACGGGCCTCGCCCTCGCGCTCCAGGTGCACGACCTGGTAACCGCGGCGCCGGGCTGCGACTGCGTGCATCGTGCCGAGCACGCCCCCGCCGACCACCACGATCCGTTGCGCGATCCGCATGCCCGCCAGTATAGTCAATTTCCGAACATGTATAGCCAACTCCTCGGTCAGCGGAATGCTGCGAGAGGCTGGAGAAGGGCTCTTGAACAGCCAGGATGGTGCAGTGCTTGAACTTCAAGTGGCCGGGCACTTGCTACGTTTCCCTGCTGTTTGGCTGCGCGACAACTGCCCGTGCGCGGACTGCCTCGATCCGGTCAGCGGGCAGAAGCTGAAGGACATCACCGAGCTGCCGGACGGGCTGGCGGTGAGCACCGCCGAGGACGCCGGCGACACGGTCATCGTGACCTACGCCCCGGACGGGCACCGGTCGGCCTTCTCCCGGGCCTGGCTGGCCCGGCACGCCCTCAGCGATGACGGGCCCCGGGCCGGGGGCGCCGGCGGGGAGCTGGGCGGGCGGACCGAGGACGACGGCAAGGAGTTCTGGCTGCCCGCGGACCTGGGCGGGCTGCCCGCGGCGAGCTGGCCCCGCTACCTGGCCGAGCCAGCGCACCGGGCGCGGGCCCTGGACGCGGTGCTGCGCTGGGGTTTCGTGCTGCTGCATGACGTGCCCGCCGAGCCGGGCCTGGTCCTGGAGGTGGCCGCGAGCTTCGGCTTCGTGCGGGAGACGAACTACGGCAGGCTGTTCGACGTCCGGGTCGAGCCCCGGCCGGGCAACCTGGCCTTCACCAGCCGCCGGATCCTGCCGCACACCGACAACCCGTACCGCGATCCGGCGCCGACCGTTCAGCTGCTGCACTGCCTGCGCACCGCCGACGACGGAGGGGACACCGGCCTGGTCGACGGGTTCGCGGCCGCCCGCGAGCTGCGCGCCACCGACCGCGAGAGCTTCGCGCTCATGGCGGGAACCCCGGTCCCGTTCGGCTACCGGGACTCCGGCACCGAGCTGCGGGCCAGCCAGCCGCTCATCGAGCTCAGCCCGCGCGGCCGGATCCGGGGGATCCGGTTCAACAACCGGTCGGCTCAGCCGCTTGCGCTGCCGCTGGGGCAGGTCACGGCGTTCTATCCGGCTTACTCCCGCTGGGCGGCGCTGCTGGCCCGGCCCGAGCGGCAGCTGAACCTGCGGCTCGCGCCGGGTGACTGCCTGATCTTCGACAACACGCGGATCCTGCACGCCCGGACCGCGTTCAGCGGGACCGGCGGCAGGCACCTGCAGGGCTGCTACGCCGACCTGGACGGGCTGGCCAGCACGCTGGCCGTGCTGACCCGCGGGGACGATTCCCGCGGGGGCACGCGGCGAAAGGACACACCATGATCGCGGTGGAAGCTATCGGGGAGCTGTTCGCCGGGCCGGGGGCGCGTGACTACCTCGGCGAGCCGGTGACCATCGGCGAGCACATGCGGCAGGCCGGGGCGCTGGCCGAGGCGGCCGGGGCGCGGCCCGCGCTGGTGGCCGCGGCCCTGCTGCATGACGTCGGGCACCTGCTCGGCGAGCGGGAGTACGGGCCTGCGGCGGGGTCGTCCCCGCCGCTGAGAACGGAAGCGAGGCACGGCGAGGCGGGCGCAGGGTGGCTGAGCCAGTGGTTCGGCGAGGGGGTGACCGAGCCGGTGCGGCTGCACGTGGCGGCCAAACGGTATCTGTGCGCCGTCGACGCCGGTTACTTCGGGCTACTGTCGGCCGAATCGGTCCGCACCCTGTCCTTGCAGGGTGGCCCCATGACCGCGGCCGAGGCGGCGGCGTTCGAGGCGATCGGGTACTCCCGCGACGCGGTGGCGGTACGCCGCTGGGACGATCAGGCCAAGGACCAGGCCGCCGCCCCGCCGCCGTTCGCGCACTTCGCGCCGCTGCTCATGGCGCTGGCCGGCGGCTAAGCCCGCGGGCGTGCGCGACAGCGCGTTGACCGCGGTCGAGTTGTGCACGCTGAACGCCACGGCGCTGCCCAGGTAACGGTCGTCGGACCACTCGACCGGCACCCCGGCCGGGTCCGTGGTGAGGCGGCGCTCGCGCAGCATGGGCACCCGCGGGCTCACGCCGAGCAGCCGGGCGTCCTGCGCCGAAGCCGGCACAGCGTCGATCACATGCTCCGCGTCGGCGAACACGATGCCCAGCTCCTCCAGGCGCTCGGTGATCGAGCCCGTCTCCAGGTCCATCCCGGCCACCAGCTCGCCCACCTGGTCCGGGTACGCGCCGCGCTCGACCATCACCGGGCGGCCGGACAGCAGCCGGACCCTGACCAGCCGGTAGATCGGCTCGCCGGGCGGGATGGCCAGGCGCTCGGCTTCCGCTGGCTTGGACGGCCCGCGCTGCAGCGTGACCACCCGGCCGCCCGGCGCCTCGCCCATGGCCCGGGCCCAGCGGGAGAACGACAGCAGTTCGCCGAAGCTCTGCACCCTCGGGCCGCCGATGACCACCCGGCGCGCGCCGCGCCGGGACGCGATCACCCCGTCCGCGCGCAGTGCCGCGAACGCCTGGCGGATCGTGCCGCGGGACACCAGGTAACGCTCGGCCAGCTCGCTCTCCGACGGCAGCCGGGTACCTGCCGCATACCCGCCGGCCGCGATGGCGGCCTTGATGTCCTCGGCCACCTTGCGGTAAAGCGAAGGCGAACGGGAGACCCCCTGGTCTGCTGCCATGGGAACCGAGCGTATCTGGCGGTTACCCGGTCCAGGGTAGGGGTCCGCCGCGAACTAGGCTGCATCGCAGGGGGTGCTGGCCGCAACGGAGGAGGAACCACCATGAGCCAGCCTGTGCCGCAGCCGGGCACCTACGCGCTCGACCCGGACCTGACCACCATCCGCGCCGACGTCAAGGCCATGTTCGGGCTGCTGACCGTGCACGGGACCTTCCGTCTCAGGGACGGGCAAGTCACCATCGCCGACGACCCGGCCGCTTCCCGCGTCCGGGCGGTCATCGACGCGGGCAGTTTCGCCTCGGGCAACCAGACCAGGGACGCCGACGTCGTCTCGGCCGGCCTGCTGGACGCCAAGGCCTACCCGGAGATCAGCTTCGACGGTACCGGGGCCCGCCAGGACGGCCCGGGCTGGCTGGTGAGCGGCTCAGTCACGGCGCACGGCACCACCGTGCCCGCCGAGCTCCGGGTCACCCAAACCGGGGCGGAAGACGGCCTGGTCCGGTTCCGCGCGGCCGCCCGCCTCGACCGCACCAGCTTCGGCGTCACCAAGAAGAAGGGCATGGTCGGCCGGACGGCCGACGTGGTGATCGAAGCCGCGGCCAGGCCCGCCTGACCAGACATGCCCGCCTATCGCCACTGCAGGCACTGCTGGGGCAACTGCGACGGCGAGTGCCTGCTGCCCGGCGACACCGGCGCGTGCATCCACGTGCCGAGCATGCCGCTGCGGCGGCGGGTGTGGCTGCGGCTGGTGAGCCGGCGGCGGCCCGGATCTCCGGGATTCAGAACTCCAGGATGAGCCGGCCGCGCGTGCCGCCCGCCTCCAGGGCGCGATGGGCCTCGGCGGCGCGCTCGGCCGGCAGGATCCGGGCCACGCGCAAGGTCACCTGGCCGGCCTCGACCTGCTGCCGCAGCCGGTCTAGCTTGGCCTGCTCGCGCGCGTAGTTCCGGACCGACACCGGATAGAACGTGATGCCGCGCTCGTCGGCGCCGCGGAAACCGCGCACGGTGGCGATGCGGCCGCCGTCCCGCACGGCCGGCACGGCGAGCTCGTTCAGCAGGGCCGCATCGACCAGCCCGTCCGCGCCCTCGGGAACCGCCGCGCGGACCCGCTCGGCGAACTCTGGCCCGCGGCGCACCACCAGGTCGGCACCCAGGTCCTTGACCAGCTGCTCGTCCTGCTGCGAGGCGTCGGCAATGACCCGCAGGCCGGCGGCCCGGCCCAGCTGCACGGCGTCGCCGCCGACCGCCCCGGCCGCGCCGGTGACGGCGAGGACCTGGCCCGGCTCCAGGCTGAGCAGGTCGAACGCCTGCACGGTGGTCAGCCCGTTCATCGGCAGCGTGGCCGCCTCGGCGTCGCTCGCCCCGGCAGGCACCCTGACCACGGACTCGGCGGGCACCACGACCAGCTCGCTGTACCCGCCGTGCGAGGCGTGCGGCAGCACGATCGCCATTACGTGCTCACCCGGCCGCAGGTCCGTCGGCGTCTGCGGCCCGATCTGGTCCACCACGCCCGCCACGTCCATGCCCGGCACGTACGGCGGCGGGACGTCCTTGAGCTGCGCCGCCCGGGCGCCGTTGCGCAGGCCGGTATCGGTCGGGTTGACGGCGGCCGCATGGACCCGGATGCGCACCTCGCCCGGCCCCGCTTGCGGGTCTGGCAGCTCCACGACGCGCAGCGCCTCAGGCCCGCCGAATTCCGTTACACCGATAGCCTTCATGGCAGCGAGAAGCCGGGGCGGACCCCGGTTATTCCGGCCGTGCCGTGGCTCCGGCCGTTATGGCCGGAGCCACACCGACACGTGGGCCGGCTCGAGCGCGGCATGGACCACGCCGGCCAGGTCGGCGCGGCGCGGCGGCGGCGAAGGACAGCAGGGCCACGGGGGCGAGCACGATCCTCCAGGCCCTCGCAGGACCCAGGCGTACGCTCACGAAACCGCACCCTATGCGCCGACTGTTCCGGAAACGTTACCGCGGGCCCGAAACCCGCTGTTTACCTGCGCGTGGCTAGCAGCCGGCCGGGCGTAATTAGTACAATCGCACCGATCGGTAGTGGCGCCTGCCTGCTACCCGGCGGGCGGGACAAGCAGGCAGGGGAAGACTGATGACCGAGCTCGCCGGCGTACATCAGACCGAGACCCACCAGAAGGCTCTGCGCATCAACCTGGATCCGCGCTGGTACGGGACAGTCGCGGAGATCGGGGCCGGCCAGGAGGTCGTCCGCTGGTTCTTCCGGGTCGGCGGCGCCGCGGGGACGGTGGCCAAGTCGATTTCCGCCTACGACATGGCGGTCAGCGACGCCGTCTACGGCAAGGCCGAGCGCTATGTCTCCATGGGCCGGCTGCAGGGCATGCTCGACAAGGAGTTCCAGCTCAACGTCGAACGGCTGGGTGACGAGCGCGGCGACACGAACTGCTTCTTCGCCTTCGCCGACACCGTGGTCGCGCGCAGCTACCAGGGCGGCAACGAATGCCACGGCTGGATGGGCGTGAAGTTCCAGTCCCAGCCCCACGACGAGCCGAGCCAGATCGTCATGCACGTCCGGATGCTGGACGTGGAGGCCTGGCTGCAGCAGGAGGCGCTCGGCATCGTCGGGGTGAACATGCTGTACGGGGCGTTCTTCGAGAATCACGAGCCGGAGCGGCTCATCGAGAGCCTGCTGGACGGGCTGACCACGGGCCGCATCGAGATCGACATGATCCAGTTCCGCGGCATCGAGTTCCGCGGCGTGGACAACCGGCTGATGGCGCTCAAGCTGGTCCAGGTCGGCCTGAGCGGGGTGGCCATGTTCGGTCCCGACCGGGCCGTGCTCCAGCCCAGCGAAGTGCTGCGCAAGAAGGCGGTCCTGCTCGAGCGGGGCAGCTTCCGGCCGCCGACGCACGTGAACCTGGACATGCTCGACACGGCCCAGGCCAAGTTCGAGCAGGACCCGGCCGTATCCGGCCAGCCGGTCCTGCAGCTCACCGAGATCACCATGCGGAACCTGCTGGCCGGAGGGCAGGAGATCGACCGGCGGGACTTCCTGGCCCGGGCCGAGCTGCTCGCCGCCTGCGGCAAGACGGTGCTGATCACCGACTACTTCGACTACTACCGGCTGGCCGCCTACATCGGGGAGCGGACCACCGAGCGGATCGGCATCGTGATGGGCGTGCCGAGCCTGATCGACCTGTTCGACGAGAAGAACCACAGCCAGCTTCCTGGCGGGATCCTGGAGAGCTTCGGGCGGCTGTTCAAGAACGGCCTGAAGCTGTACGTCTACCCCTACCGGCCCACGGCGGACGACGAGCTCAGGACGGTGTACGACATCAAGGTCCGGGACGAGCTGCAGCCGCTGTATGACTACCTCTACGGGCGGGGAAGCTTCGTCCACCTGGACAACTACCGGCCCGAGTACCTGCCGATCTTCAGCCGCGACGTGCTGCGCCGGATCGCCTCCCAGGACGACTCCTGGGAGACCATGGTCCCCGAGGCCGTCTGTGACCTGGTCAAGTCCCGCGCGTTCTTCGGCTACGTCCGGCCCGGCCGGCAATACCCCGACGACTGACACCCCGGGCCAACCCTGGCACCGGCCCAGCGCGCCGGTGCCCAACCGGTGAACGCTCCCTAGGAGCCCGGTGTCAGCAGGCGCTGCAGGGCTGCTAGGACTGGGTCAGTATGGGCTGCGTGGGGGGAATCCACGCTGAAGACGTCGCGTTCGTGCGCGTGCTCGGACCGGTACAGATTGTCACTGCGTCCGGACGTTCATTCGACCTGCCCAGCGTGAGCCAGCGTGAGCCAGCGTGAGCCAGCGTCGGCTGCTGGCCCGGCTGGCCGTGGACGCCCCGCGGGCGCTGCGGGTGGATCTGCTGTGTGACGTAAGCAGCGCGAATGGCCAAATTCGCCCTCGGTTAGCCGGAGCGGCGGCCGGGGCGCGGAACCGGCCTGCAGCCCGAGGCCCCGCCTGAGGCATCAGTTCTTTCCGGCCGGCCGCCTGCGGACCGGCCGGGCCGGGGGTGCCATATCCTCCCGGGCGGATATGGGGAAGATCACGATCAGCCCCACGACAAAGTAGAGGGCCACGGGCCGGCCGGGAAACAGGATCAGCAGGGCCGCGCACAGCCCGGCGACGACGGCGGCGCGGATCAGCAAGCGGCAGGGGTGGCCGCGGCGGAACCGGGCCGGGATCTCGGCCAGCAGGTGCAGGACCTCCGGCAGCGGGACGGGGCCGAGCTCGGCCGGGGGCAGCTCGTCGCCGGGGTCATAACCGGGTGGGTAGTAGTCGTAGCGGCCTTCGGCCCAGGCCGCCTCGAGCAGGTCGGCGTAGGCTTCCGAGCGGCCCCAGGGGCAGCATAGCTCGGCGTAGGCGGCGGTGGCCTGGGTGAAGCGGGCGAGGTTCCCGCCGTCGGGCCGGTTGGGGTGGGTCTCGGCGGCGATCACCTGCCAGGCCGCGTGAACGGTCTCGTCGTCCAGGTCGGGCCATTCGGGCAGGCCCAGGACGGCGAACGGATTCCACGCGAGCGGGTCCGGGTTCATCGGGCGCCTCCAGGAGGGAAGAAGTCACCCAGGTCAGGGGCATCCGGGGACGGCCACGGGCCAGGGACGGGTTCGTGCCGGGGTTCGGGCGGCAGCGGCGGCTCGGGGGCGGGCGGCGGCAGCAGGGTCAGCGGCGAGGGTTTCGGGCGGGCGACCTGGACGAAGGTGGCCCCCCCGTGCCGGATGTAACAGGCCTGCCCGATGTCCAGGCGGCGGATCAGGTCCGGGTCGGCGGTCCAGGCCCGCTGCTCCCGGGTGGTGCCCTCATCCCCCCAGGAGTTCCCGACCAGCTGGTGCGCGGTCTCCAGCACCCGCCGGGTCCCGGCCAGCTGGGTCAGCGGCTCCGGATACGGCGTATGCATGACGAAGATGCCGCCGTCGGCCGTGGCCGCGATCCGGTACCGCTCATCATCATCACGACCCAGGCCCTGCCAGGACTGGGCCGAGACCTGGACGCCGATGCCGAGCGAGCGGCCCCGCTCGTACAGGTTCGACAGCGGCACCCGGGCCGAGACCGCGGAGTAGTCATCGGCGGCCAGCAGCATCGCCCGCGGCTCGTTATGCAGCCCGGTCGCGGCGTGGGCGGCCAGCTCGGTAATCGCCATCGCCTGTGCCTCGGCGACCGATGGTTCGCTGGTGCCTTCCAGGATGAAATACCAGGCGTCGGCCTCGGCCAGGGTGCCGGGCCCGTCCAGCGCCGGGCCGAGGCGGTCCAGCAGGGTGGCCAGTCGCAGCTGGATGTCGGGCAGGTGCTTGGCCGCCGCCTGGACCTGGGCCAGCTGCTGCGGATGGCGGCCGTCGGACCAGGCGTTCTTCAGCCAGCGGGCATCGAGGCGGTCCAGGAACCTGGCCGCGTTGACCGGGGGCCCGCCTGGTGCGGTGACGGCGAGGGTGAGGACGGCCTGCATGATGTCGGCGTAGTAGGCGGCCGCGCCGTCACCAGTCTCGATCATCTGATAGAGCAGGACGGCCAGGTCCCGGCCGGGGAGGTCCCACAAGGACAGGCGGGCCTCATCGGGCCAGATGGCGACCCGGCGGGCGCCGGCGCCGTAGAGCAGCCGCCTGGTCCGGTCGGCCTTGCGACGGGCGTCCCGGCCGCCCTTGCAGTCCAGCACGATCAGCAGCGGCCGGTTCCCCCGCCCGGCGAAGTGCGCCTCGAGGGTGGCGGTGAACCAGCCCGCCCACAGCCGGATCATCAGGTTCGTCTTCCCCGACCCGGTCGAACCGACGATCACCATATGCCGGGCGCACGCCCCCGCAGGGAGGGCGAACACCCGGTCCCAGTGGTGGCCGATGGTACGGATGGTGCCGCCGACCGGGATCTTCCCGCCCCGGCCGAGCAGCGAGACAGCGCCGGCGCCTCAGTCAGCCCCTTCGCCGTGCGGACCTGTCAGCCACTGCCGGTTATCGAAGGTGATCAGCGCCGAGGCGGCGATACCGCCCAGCCCGGTGGTGATAGCGTAGTTCCACCATGCCACGCCCGGTCCAGGCCAGACAGACCAGCAGCTTGACGCGGTCACAGCAGGACTCGCAGTCGCGGACAGTCCAGACGGGTTCGACTAGCGTAGTCCCAGGCGCGCACCGGACCAGCAAATCTCCTTCTTCTGCCGACCCAAGCAGCGCGAATGGCCAAATTCGCCCTCCGCTAGCCGGAACGGCGGCCGGAACCGGGCCTGCAGCCCCGAGGCCCCGCCTGAGGCATCAGTTCTTTCCGGCCGGCGCTGCCTGCGGACCGGCCGGGCCGGGGGTGCCATATCCTCCCGGGCGGATATCGGGAAGATCACGATCAGCCCCACGACAAAGTAGCGGGCCACGGGCCGGCCGGGGAACAGGGTCAGCAGGGCCGCGCACAGCCCGGCGATGACGGCGGCGCGGATCAGCAAGCGGCACGGGGTGGCCGCGGCGGAACCGGGCCGGGATCTCGGCCAGCAGGTGCAGGACCTCCGGCAGCGGGACGGGGCCGAGCTCGGCCGGGGGCAGCTCGTCGCCGGGGTCATGACCGGGTGGGTAGTAGTCGTAGCGGCCTTCGGCCCAGGCCGCCTCGAGCAGGTCGGCGTAGGCTTCCGAGCGGCCCCAGGGGCAGCACAGCTCGGCGTAGGCGGCGGTGGCCTGGGTGAAGCGGGCGAGGTTCCCGCCGTCGGGCCGGTCGGGGTGGGTCTCGGCGGCGATCACCTGCCAGGCCGCGTGAACGGTCTCGTCGTCCAGGTCGGGCCATTCGGGCAGGCCCAGGACGGCGAACGGATTCCACGCGAGCGGGTCCGGGTTCATCGGGCGCCTCCAGGGGGAAGAAATCACCCAGGTCAGGGGTATCCGGGGACGGCCACGGGCCAGGGACGGGTTCGTGCCGGGGTTCGGGCGGCAGGCGGCGGCTCGGGGGCGGGCGGCGGCAGCAGGGTCAGCGGCGAGGGTTTCGGGCGGGCGACCTGGACGAAGGTGGCCCCGCCGTGCCGGATGTAACAGGCCTGCCCGATGTCCAGGCGGCGGATCAGGTCCGGGTCGGCGGTCCAGGCCCGCTGCTCCCGGGTGGTGCCCTCATCCCCCCAGGAGTTCCCGACCAGCTGGTGCGCGGTCTCCAGCACCCGCCGGGTCCCGGCCAGCTGGGTCAGCGGCTCCGGATACGGCGTATGCATGACGAAGATGCCGCCGTCGGCGGTGGCCGCGATCCGGTACCGCTCATCATCATCACGACCCAGGCCCTGCCAGGACTGGGCCGAGACCTGGACGCCGATGCCGAGCGAGCGGCCCCGCTCGTACAGGTTCGACAGCGGCACCCGGGCCGAGACCGCGGAGTAGTCATCGGCGGCCAGCAGCATCGCCCGCGGCTCGTTATGCAGCCCGGTCGCGGCGTGGGCGGCCAGCTCGGTAATCGCCATCGCCTGTGCCTCGGCGACCGATGGTTCGCTGGTGCCTTCCAGGATGAAATACCAGGCGTCGGCCTCGGCCAGGGTGCCGGGCCCGTCCAGCGCCGGGCCGAGGCGGTCCAGCAGGGTGGCCAGTCGCAGCTGGATGTCGGGCAGGTGCTTGGCCGCCGCCTGGACCTGGGCCAGCTGCTGCGGATGGCGGCCGTCGGACCAGGCGTTCTTCAGCCAGCGGGCATCGAGGCGGTCCAGGAACCTGGCCGCGTTGACCGGGGGCCCGCCTGGTGCGGTGACGGCGAGGGTGAGGACGGCCTGCATGATGTCGGCGTAGTAGGCGGCCGCGCCGTCACCAGTCTCGATCATCTGATAGAGCAGGACGGCCAGGTCCCGGCCGGGGAGGTCCCACAAGGACAGGCGGGCCTCATCGGGCCAGATGGCGACCCGGCGGGCGCCGGCGCCGTAGAGCAGCCGCCTGGTCCGGTCGGCCTTGCGGCGGGCGTCCCGGCCGCCCTTGCAGTCCAGCACGATCAGCAGCGGCCGGTTCCCCCGCCCGGCGAAGTGCGCCTCGAGGGTGGCGGTGAACCAGCCCGCCCACAGCCGGATCATCAGGTTCGTCTTCCCCGACCCGGTCGAACCGACGATCACCATATGCCGGGCGCACGCCCCCGCGGGGAGGGCGAACACCCGGTCCCAGTGATGGCCGATGGTACGGATGGTGCCGCCGACCGGGATCTTCCCGCCCCGGCCGACCAGCGGGACGGCGCCGGGCGCTTCGGTCAGCCCCTTGGCCGTGCGGACCTGCCAGCGCCACTGCCGGTTATCGAAGGTGATCGGCGCCGAGGCGGTGATGCCGCCCAGCCCGGTGGTGATGGCGTAGTTCCGCCATGCCCACGCCCCGGCGGCCAAGGCCAGCCCGCCCGGGATCGTGACGGGGGTGAACAGCAGGAACTCGCGGGCCGCGGCCAGCCCGGCCGGGTACGGCCAGCCGTGCTCCCAGGCGCGCACCGGGACCAGCAAGGCCGCCTTCGGCTGGCCGTCGCGCAGCGCCAGGGCCAGCCACACCGGCGGCATCAGCAGCGACCAGATCGCGGCCCGGCGCAGCCTGACAGGCGGCCAGCCCCGCCGCCACGCCAGCACGTACCCGGCCACCGTGACCAGCGTCAGCGGCCACGCCGCGATCACCATCGCGAACACCAGCAGCCACCCGGCGGCCTTGAAACCCTTGCGCAGCAGCCACAAGCACACCGTCAGTTTCAGCCACGACCACACGCTCACCGCGACACCTCCGGGCCTAGCGCGGACGGCGGCAGCTCACGGACCACCACCCGGGCCCGGTCGCCCTCGAGCACCGAGGCTGCGGCACGGGTGACCACGGGCGCGGCGGCCGGCGCGGTCAGGTAGATCACCTGCGCGTACCATGAGGGACAGCAGCCCGCTCATGATCCGCACGGTGCGGGCCAATGGCTTGGGCGTGAGCTCGACCTCGACCGCCCAGACCTGCCCGGCATACGGGCTGCCCGGGATGCTGGGCCAGTGGATCTCCGCATCCGGCACGTGACCGGCCCGGCCAGCGGCTGGCTGGTCGGCGCGCAACCTGCGTTCGGAATGCCACCAGGCGTGCCCCCCGGCCCAGGCCGGCCCGGCCGTCAGCCACAGCCGGGCGGCCAGCACAGCGCGGATGTGCGCCAGCCGGCCCAGTGACGGCCGCAGCGCGGGGAACCCGAGCCCGGTCGCGGTCATCCCGCCCCGGGTCAGCCAGCACCAGGTCGGCCCTGGGCCGAGCCGGCCGGTGGCCGCGTACCCGGCGCGCCGCCATCGGGCCGTGATCGCGGGCAGCCGGGACTCCTCGACGCGCAGCGCCGCGGCCAGGAGGTCGGCCGGCGCGCCGTAATGCTCCCCGACCAGCAGGAGCCCGTCGATGTCCCGCTGGGACAGCCGGACCGTCCCCGCATCCGCGCGGCGGGCGGGCCGGATGGATGGGGGAGTGGTGCCAGTGGTGGTGTCGTGGGCTTGTGCGGTCATGCCGATGCGCCTGCCTGCCCCGCTGTCACAGCCGCCTCCAAATGCCATGCGTCGTCAGGTATGCACGAGATGTAACGATTGTTCGGGGCTGCTTTCTGACCCGAAGGAAACTGCCCTGCCCGTAATCGCATCGTCATGATTACAATCTGTAGCGACAGGCGTGGCCTGAACCAGGCGCGGATGGCCAGGTCAGAAGGAAGCCGGCGCCGCGGGCCTGACCACCATCGCCCTCGCGGCCGGTCTGCGGTCTCATCGCAGCATCCGCTACGTGCTGGACCTGCGGAGGCGGCTGGCCCCGACATCGCCTCACCAGCGGTCCGGGACTTCACCGAGCGGACCGCCTCGGTCTCGTTCGGATTCGGCTTGTGCTCGATGCCGCGGGGCGGGCTTCCCGGGCGGCCTGGCGGGCCGGCGGCCCTGGGTTCAGGCCGGCACTGGCCTGGCCGAACATCACCGGGTACAGGTGCGGGCTGGCCAGTGCGGCGTTCCGAACTTTGGGCCGAGTCGGCGGTCTCGTGACCGGTGGTCGCGTCCTCGGGCAAGCTGACGCTCAGCGGGTGCTTGCGATGGTTGGCCAGTGCGTACCTCGCTGGGGGAACCGGCCCGAAATTTCTGCCCGGGGGTGAGTCTTTTCCGGCCGGGGGAGGCGACAGTCAGGGTATGGACAGCCGCCCGGGCGATGAGGCGCTGCTTGCCGCGGTCGCTGAACGTGACGTGGGTGCTTTCCGTGCGCTGTATGAACGTCACGCCGGGTGGCTGGCGATCCGGCTTGCCCGGCGGTGCAATGACCGGGACCTGGTGGCGGACGCGATCCAGGACACGTTCGTCGCGTCTGGCAGAAACCGCGGGGCTTCCGCGGCGATGGTGACGTGGCGGCGTGGCTGTGGGGGATCGCGATCCGGCGGCTGGTGAGCCGGCTGCGGACCGGCAGCAGCGGCGCCGCCGTGTTCGAGAAGGCCGGAGCCGCGCCGGCCGCGGAGGACCAGGTGCTGCTGTCGGTGGAGTACGGCGACCTCGGCCAGGCGCTGGCCCGGCTGTCGCCGGAGATGCGCGCCGTCATCCAGGCCGTGGTGCTGGACGGCCTGTCCGCCAAGGAGGCGGCGCAGCTGCTGCGCGTGCCGGTGAGCAGCGTGAAGACCAGGCTCTACCGGGCCAAGGCGCACCTGCGAGCCGCCCTGGCGGAGGGATCATCATGACCGGCTGGCACCTCGATGACCAGGCCCTGCGGCGCTACGTCGGACGGGCCGATTCGCTGGCCGAAGGGACCTCGGCCGAGCAGCACGTGCTGTCGTGTGAGCCGTGCCGGGCGCGGGTCAACGCCGCGGCCAGCGGGACCGGACTCGAGGTGATCGACTTCGCCGCGGTGTGGGACCGCACCCGGGACACGGTGGAAGTGCCGCGGCCGTCGGTGTTCGAGCGGCTGCTGCGCGCCGCCGGGCTCCCGGCCCACGACGCGCGGCTGGTCGCGGCGGCCAGCGCCTTCCGCGGCGTGTGGCTGGCCGGCGTGGCCGCGGTCCTGGCGTTCGCCGCGCTCGCCGCGGCGATCGGGCACGCCCGCGGGATGTGGCTGTTCCTGGCCGTGGCGCCGATCGTGCCCGCCCTGGCCGTCGCGGCCAGCTACGACCCGAAGCTGGACCCGGCGCTGGCACCGGAACTCATCACGCCCTACCCGGCGGTGCGGCTGATCCTGCTGCGCACGATCGCGGTGCTCGCTCTCGCATTGCCGGCGGTGCTGCTCCTCGGGCTGGTCATACCCGGGCAGGCGCCGTTCGCCTGGCTGCTGCCCGCGGCCGGGTTCGTCGCGGTGGTCCTCGCCGCGTCCACCTGGGTCAGCCCGCTGCGCGCGGCCACCGCGGTCAGCGCCGGGTGGCTCGCCGTGCTCTGGCTGCTGGCCTCGCGGGCCACTGCGCCGGACGCGCTGCTCCAGACCCGGGCCCAGGCGGGCTTCCTGGCGCTGGCGGCGGCGTCATTGGTGATCTTCGGGGTGCGCCGGCGCCGGCTGCGCCAGCTCCGGCCGTGGAGGCAGCGATGGTGACCGTTTCGATCAGCCTGCGTGACGTCGGGCGCACCTTCGGTGCCACCCGGGCGCTGGCCGGCGTCGACCTGGACCTGGAACCCGGCGTGATCGGGCTGCTCGGCCCCAACGGCGCCGGCAAGACCACGCTGCTGCGGCTGCTGGCCACCGCACTGCCGCCCAGCCACGGACGGGTCAGCGTGCTGGGCCTGGACCCCGACGTGCCGGCCGAACGCACCGGCATCCGCCGTCAGCTCGGCTACCTGCCGCAGGAGACCGGCTTCCCGCGCGGCTTCACCGCCTTCGCGTTCGTGGACTACATCGCGCTGCTCAAGGAGTGGACCGAGCCGGCCGCGCGGCACACCGAAGTGCGCCGCGTGCTCGCCCTGGTCGGGCTGTCCGACCTCGGCCCCAAGCGGATCCGGGCCATGTCCGGCGGCCAGCGCCGGCGGGTCGCGCTGGCCCAGGCGCTGCTCGGCTCGCCCGCGGTGCTGATCCTGGACGAGCCGACCAGCGGCGTCGACCCGGAACAGCGGGTCACCCTGCGGACCGTCCTCGCGGAGATCGCGCGGACCTCGATCGTGGTGCTGTCCACCCACCAGACCGAAGACGTCGCCGCCCTGTGCGAGCGGGTCATCGTGCTGGACCGCGGCCGGATCCGCTACGACGGCCCAGTCACCGACCTGACCGGCCAGGCCACCGGGCGGGTCTGGCTGGCCGACCAACCAGACCCCGCCGCCAGCGCCTCCTGGCGGACCGGCACCGGGCGATACCGCAACATCGGCACCCAGGCACCGGACGACGCCGAACTCGCCGAACCCTCCCTCGAAGACGCGTACCTGCTACTGCGCGGCGAGCCAGCACACAACGAGGCCGCCCAGGAGATGACCTCGTGACCACGACACTCGCGCCCGCCCGGCCCGGAGCCGGCGGACCAGGCTAGCTAGCCATGCGCCGCCTCACCCCACGACCAGACCGCGCGCCCGTGACGGGCCCGGCAGCCTGGTTCATCCGGTTCGTCGGGGTGGACGGCGTCATCGGCCCCTTGGGGTTCGGCGGTTTCACGATTCCCACGATCATCAGCGTCGCTCAAGGGCGCGGCATCATCTACGTCTGGGGGAACCCGACCTACGGCGATGGCCCTTTTGAGCGGATCGGGGTACCGACCACCGTGCCGCTGCTGGTTGGCTTCCTCGCGGCCTGCCTGGTGCAGCTCGCCGGCGCGGGCCTGCTGATATGGCTGCGCCCGTCAGGATTCATCGTCATGCCCGCCGGGATGCTGCTCAGCGCGATCTTCTGGTGGGGGTTTGATCTCCCGCTCGCGTGGCTGGGCGCAGGCCTGGATCTCGCGTTCTTGGCCGCGGCGTGGCCGGTATACACAAGAGCTTCACGCAAGCTGGTTCAACGCGCCAACCGAAATCCTCACTGTAACCAGCACGAGGCGCCAGCCCGCCGGAAGGGCACTTGGTCTGCCTTAATTTAAGAGAACCATCGAAGGGGAGCCATGTACGCTCACGAACCTCCGCCGCCCGCGCAAATGATCCTGCTCCTAGGCGGGTTCCGGATCTCCCAGGCACTGTATGCCGCCGCGGTGCTGGGGGTCGCCGATCGGCTCGCGGCAGGCCCGGCACCGGCGGATGTACTTGCCGAACAGACCGGCGCGCACGCGCCGTCGCTGCACCGGCTGCTCCGCACGCTGGCCAGCGTCGGCGTGTTCACCGAAGCCGAGCCCGGCGTCTTCGCCCTGACCCCGCTCGGGCAGACGCTGACCAGCAGCCAGCCCGGCTCGATGCGCGACGTGGCCATTATGTTCATGGAGACGCACTACGAGCCGTTCGGCGACCTCCTCCACACCATCCGCACCGGCCAGCCCGCCGCCGAACACTTCTACGGCAAGCCGTTCTTCAGCTGGCTGTCGGACCACCCCGAGCAGGCCGGCCGGTACACCGCCGCGATGGCCAACCTGACCGGCGGGTTCAAGACCGCTGCGATAGCGTCCTTGCCGCTGGATGGCATCAAGATGATCGTGGACGTCGGCGGAGCCGACGGCACCGTGCTCGCCGCAATCCTGACAGCACATCCCCAGCTGCGCGGGGTGCTGTTCGACCTTCCCCGCGTCATCTCCGACGGGCCTAGGACACTGGCCCGCCACGGCGTCGAGGACCGGGCCGAATGCGCAGGCGGCGACTTCCTCGAATCGGTACCGCCCGGTGGGGACGCCTACCTTCTCTCCCTCGTCCTGCACGACTGGCCCGATGACCAGGCCCGGCACATCCTGGCCAACGTCGCCGCCGCCGGCGGCAGCGGCGCGCGGCTGCTGGTGCTCGACTTCATGGTGCCGCCCGGCGACGCCCCGCATATGGCCAAGATCTCCGACCTGAACATGCTGGCCATGATGGGCGGCAAGGAGCGCACCGAAACCGAATGGCGTGAACTCCTGACGGCCGCGGGCTTCGCCGGCATCGAAATACGCCAGACCGGCACACCATTCTCAATCGTCCAGGCAACAGCGCAATAACGCGCGGCGCCCGAGCTGGCGCGCGCCGAGGTGCCTGGGTGCCTGGACAGACATCATCGGCGCTACAAGCCGGCACACTATGAACGTAGTTAAAAGAACAGCTATTGTAGTGAACTACACTATGATAGTAGTATGGCTGTCATGGCTAACCGCCGCGACGCGCTGCTTGATGCCGCGATCGACGTGGTCGGACAGTCAGGTATTCATGGGCTCACCCACCGCGCCGTGGATGTCGCGGCGGGCTTGCCGGCCGGGTCGGCGTCCAATCACTTCCGCACCCGGGACGCGCTGCTGAATGCGGTCGCCGAGCGGTTCGCCGCCCGCGAGCGGGCCAACTGGGAGCAGATCGCCGTCGAGATCTACCCTGCCACGCCAGAAGAACTAGCACGGGCGCTGGCCAGGTTCGCCCAGGACACCACGGGGCCGGACCGGACGCTGGCCCTCGCCAGATACGCGATCTTGGTCGAGGCGGCGAACTGCCCGCCGCTGCGGGATCAGCTGACCGTCACCGGCAGGTGGGTCAACGCGTGGTTCACCAATTGGGTGCGCATCGCCGGGTCCGCTGACCCCGGCCGCGACGCGCCCATCATCATGAACCACTGGACCGGCATCGTCCTGCACCAGCTCGCCATCCCCGACCCGGCCTTCAACCCGCTCCCGCAGATCTCGGCGCTGGTGACCGCCCTGATCGGGCCCCAGCCCGCGGAGCTACCAGCATGACCGCGCACCCGGTCAGCCCCATCCTCCTGGACCGTGACCAAGCCTGGCAGGTGATCGACGCTCAGCGGCAGGGCCTGGCCAGCCTGCTTGATGACCTGTCTGAGCACGAGTGGCAGCAGCCCTCACTCTGTGACGGGTGGGCCGTCCGCGACGTAGCCGCGCACCTGACCCTGCAGCAACTCGGCGCCCCCGCCGCGATCACGATGATGCTCCGGTACCGGGGCGACACCGACCGCGCCATCCGCGAGTGCGCCCGCCGGCGCGCCGCAGCCCTGTCAACCGGGCAGATCATCGCCGCCATCCGCGCCATGACCGGGTCGCGGCGCCACAACTTCGGCGTCACCTACCGGGAAACGCTGATCGACATCCTCGTCCACGCCCAGGACATCGCCATCCCCCTCGGCCGCCGCCACCCCATGCCACCCCAGGCCGCAGCGGCCGCCGTCACCCGGATATGGACTATGCGCTGGCCGCCGCCGTTCCCGGCCAGCCGCACCATGCAGCAGTTCCAGGTCACCGCCACCGACACCGCATGGGCCGCCGGCCACGGCCCGCAGATCCAGGCCCCGATCAGCACGATCCTCCTGCTGTCCGCCGGGCGCCTTGCCGCCTTGCCGCAGCTGGCCGGTGACGGTGCCGCCGAACTCACCGCCCGCCTCCGTCGCCGCAGCAGCGCGCGCAGAACCGGATAATCGGCATGCGGGCATGCGTACTGCCGAAACCGCTGCGGTCGCGTGCATATTCGGCATTACGTGCCACGGTTGCCCGAGCCGCCGCTGTCAGGCGGCCGGGGTGGCGGCGGCCGGGGGAAGGGCCGCCGCGTCGGCGGGCGCCCAGGCCAGCGGGTCCGGCCCGAGCGCGGTGAGCCCGGGCAGCTGCATCGCGCACCACGGCGAGACGGGCTGCCGCCCGGCGCGGACCGCGGCGCAGAACTGGGCCCAGTCGACCCATCTGGCCTCGGCGACCTCGGCCGGGTCGGGTGCGGGCGCCTCGTCGGAGTAGGCCGCGTAGACGGGGCAGATCTCGTTTTCCAGCACGCCGTTGGCCATCCGGGCCTGGTACCGGAAGCCCGGCAGCACCAGCACGAGCTCGGCCGCGCCGATCCCCAGCTCCTGCCGCAGCCTGCGCCGGACACTGCCGGGGATCGGCTCGGCGGGCAGGGGATGCCCGCAGCACGTGTTGGTCCACACCCCCGGCCAGGTGTGCTTGGACTCGGCCCGCCTGGTCAGCAGGAACTGGCCGGCCGCGTTGAACAGGTAGGCCGAGAAGGCCAGGTGCAGCGGCGTCTGGGCGTGGTGAACGGTGGCCTTGGCCGCGCTGCCGCGGGCGGACCCGGTCTCATCCAGAAGGACGACGTGCTCCACGTGCTCCCTGCCTGATGGTCGGAAATGGACCAGGGTGAAGATTACCGGGCGGCCCCGGTGGCGCGGTCAGTGCGACTCGCGCGGGACCTCGTGGCCGCTGGCCCCGACCAGGAAGTCCAGGTCGGCGCCGTCGCCGGCCTGCAGCACGTGCTCGCAGTACAGCCGCGTCCAGCCGCGGCTGGCGTGCGGGGCGGGCGGCTGCCAGGCGGCCCGGCGTCCGGCCAGTTCGGCGTCGCTCACCTCGAGGGTCAAAGAACGGGCCGGGACGTCCAGGGTGATCCAGTCGCCGGTCCGGACCAGGGCCAGCGGGCCGCCGGCCGCGGCCTCCGGGGCGGCGTGCAGGACGACCGTCCCGTAGGCGGTGCCGGACATCCGCCCGTCGCAGATCCGCACCATGTCGCGGACACCGCGCAGCAGCAGCTTCCTGGGCAGGGCCACATTGGCCACTTCCGGCATGCCCGGGTAGCCGCGCGGGCCGCAGTACCGGATGACCAGCACGGTGTCCTCGTCGACGTCCAGATCGGTGTCGTTCGACACCGCGTAGTAGTCCGCGGGGGAATCGAAGACCAGGGCCCGGCCCCGGTGCTTGAGCAGGTGCGGGGAGGATGCCGACTGCTTGATGACCGCCCCGTCCGGGGCGAGGTTGCCGCGCAGCACCGCGGTCCCGGTCCCGGCGGGCTGGAGCGGCTCGGCCATGGTCTTGATCACGTCGTGGTTCCAGCATTCGGCGCCGGCCACGTTGGCGCCGATCCCGGCGCCGGTCACGGTGATCGCCTCGGCGTTCAGCAGGCCGGCCGCCGCCAGTTCCCGCATCACCGCGGGCAGGCCGCCGGCGTAGCAGAAGTCCTCCATCAGGTACTCGCCGTTCGGCTGCAGGTTGACCAGCGTCGGGACGTCCCGGGCCAGCACGTCGAAGTCATCGAGGGCCAGCGGCACCCCCAGCCGCCCGGCGATGGCCAGCAGGTGGATGACCGCGTTCGTGGACCCGCCGATGGCCGCGTTCACCCGGATCGCGTTCTCGAACGCCGCCCTGGTCATGATGGCCGAAGGCCGCAGGTCCCGCCGGACCAGGTCGACGATGACCTGCCCGGCGCGCTGCGCGGTCTCATACCGGCGGGCGTCCACCGCCGGCCAGGTCGCCGAGTACGGCAGCTGCATGCCGAGGGCCTCGGCCATCGACGCCATCGTGGACGCCGTCCCCATCGTCATGCAGTGCCCGTTGGACCTGGCCATGCAGCCCTCGGCGAACTCGCATTCCTCCTGCGTGATCCGCCCGGTCACCAGGTCTTCCTCCAGTCGCCACACCTCGGTCCCGGAGCCGACGTCCCGGCCGCGGTACTTGCCGCTGAGCATCGGGCCGCCGGTGACCATCACCGCGGGCAGGTCCACGCTGGCCGCCGCCATCAGCAGCCCGGGCGTGGTCTTGTCGCACCCGGACAGCAGCACCACGCCGTCCAGCGGGTTGGCCCGCATCAGCTCCTCGGCCTCCATGGCCAGCAGGTTGCGGTACAGCATGGCCGTGGGCCGCAGCAGCGTCTCGCCCAGCGCCATGGCCGGGAACTCCAGCGGGAACCCGCCCGCCTGCCACACCCCGCGCTTGACCGACTCGGCCACCCGCTGCAGGTGGACGTTGCACGGGGCCAGCTCGGACCAGGTGGTGGCGATGCCGATCACCGGGCGGCCGTCGAAGACCTCCGGGGTGAACCCCTCGGCGCGCATCCAGGACCGGTGGGTCATCCCGGTCCGCCCGGTCGCGCCGAACCACTGGGTGCTGCGCAGTGCGTTATCAGCCGTCATAGGACATACCTAACACGGCTGCGCCGGGGACAGGCACCACGGCCCGTTCGGCCGAAAGATCCGGCCGATGCCGATCAGGATGACGCGAGCCGCAGCGAGCTGGCCAGGGCCCGCAGGGCGGGCAGCGGATCGCTGGCCAGGACCTGGACGGCCACGTGGTCCGCGCCTGCGTCCAGGTGCGCGGTCACGCCGCGGGCCAGCGCGTCGCCGTCGCCGTGCACGGCCAGCGCGTCGATCAGCGCGTCGCTGCCGCCGTCGGCCAGGTCGGCGTCCGTCCAGCCGAGCCGGCGCAGGTTGCTGACGTAGTTGGTCAGGCCGAGGTAGGGGTTCGCCACGCGCGGGCGGCCGATGGCGCGGGCCCGCTCCGGGTCGGTCTCGAGCACCACCTTCTGCTCGGGGGCCAGCAGCGGTCCCGGCCCCATGATCTGCCGGGCCTGCCGGGTGTGCTCCGGCGTGACCAGGTAGGGGTGCGCGCCCGCCGTCCGCTCGGCGGCGAGCTCGAGGACCCGCGGGCCGAGGGCGGCCAGCGCGCGTCCTTCCACCGGGACCTTGAGCTCATCCAGCTGGTCGAGGTAGCTGACCAGCGTGGCGTACGGCTTCTGGTACTCGTTGACCGCCTCGGGATGCCCGATGCCCAGGCCGAGCAGGAAGCGGCCCGGTGCCTAGCGGCGATCCGGTGGTAGTCAGCGGCGATCGTCGCGGCGTCGTCCTTCCACACGTTGACGATCCCGGTGGCCACCGCGATGTGGTCGGTGGTTCCAGGAGGTCATCGACCACCTTCAGGTCGCCGCCGGGCGAGCCGCCCAGCCAGATGGCCCCGTAGCCGAGGCCTCGACTTCGGCTACCACCTCAGAGTGAGCGCTGAGGGTGCCGCCAGAATCCGATCCTGCCCAGTTCGATGCTCATGCCCCCAACAGCCCGTCCGGGCGGCTTTTCATTCCGCCCGCGCCCGCCCGGGCGGCCCCGGCCCGCCGTCCGGCCACCGCCTCAGCCGGGATTATTTCAGCCGAACGGCCCTGGCTCGAGCGCAGCACCAGTATCAGACGGGCCTTCCAGCTCCACCCCGCTGAGCTCCGAGAGCACGCGGTGACGTAGACGGCCATCGCCGTCGGAGGTCGGCCGGTGCCGCCGGCGGCTAGCCGGCGCTGGCCTGTCAGGCGGCCGGGGTGGCGGCGGCCGGAGGCAGGGCCGCCGCGTCGGCGGGCGCCCAGGCCAGCGGGTCCGGCCCGAGTGCGGTGAGCTCGGGCAGCTGCATCGCGCACCACGGCGAGACGGGCTGCCGCCCGGCGCGGACCGCGGCGCAGAACTGGGCCCAGTCCACCCATCTGGCCTCGGCGACCTCGGCCGGGTCGGGTGCGGGCGCCTCGTCGCAGTAGGCCGCGTAGACCGGGCAGATCTCGTTTTCCAGCACGCCGTTGGCCATCCGGGCCTGGTACCGGAAGCCCGGCAGCACCAGCACGAGCTCCGCCGCGCCGATCCCCAGCTCCTGCCGCAGCCTGCGCCGGACACTGCCGGGGATCGGCTCGGCGGGCAGGGGATGCCCGCAGCACGTGTTGGTCCACACGCCCGGCCAGGTGTGCTTGGACTCGGCCCGCCTGGTCAGCAGGAACTGGCCGGCCGCGTTGAACAGGTAGGCCGAGAAGGCCAGGTGCAGCGGCGTCTGGGCGTGGTGGACGGTGGCCTTGGCCGCGCTGCCGCGGGCGGACCCGGTCTCATCCAGAAGGACGACGTGCTCCACGTGCTCCCTGCCTGATGGTCGGAAATGGACCAGGGTGAAGATTACCGGGCGGCCCCGGTGGCGCGGTCAGTGCGACTCGCGCGGGACCTCGTGGCCGCTGGCCCCGACCAGGAAGTCCAGGTCGGCGCCGTCGCCGGCCTGCAGCACGTGCTCGCAGTACAGCCGCGTCCAGCCGCGGCTGGCGTGCGGGGCGGGCGGCTGCCAGGCGGCCCGGCGTCCGGCCAGTTCGGCGTCGCTCACCTCGAGGGTCAAAGAACGGGCCGGGACGTCCAGGGTGATCCAGTCGCCGGTCCGGACCAGGGCCAGCGGGCCGCCGGCCGCGGCCTCCGGGGCGGCGTGCAGGACGACCGTCCCGTAGGCGGTGCCGGACATCCGCCCGTCGCAGATCCGCACCATGTCGCGGACGCCGCGCAGCAGCAGCTTCCTGGGCAGGGCCACATTGGCCACTTCCGGCATGCCCGGGTAGCCGCGCGGGCCGCAGTACCGGATGACCAGCACGGTGTCCTCGTCGACGTCCAGGTCGGTGTCGTTCGACACCGCGTAGTAGTCCGCGGGGGAGTCGAAGACCAGGGCCCGGCCCCGGTGCTTGAGCAGGTGCGGGGAGGACGCCGACTGCTTGATGACCGCCCCGTCCGGGGCGAGGTTGCCGCGCAGCACCGCGGTCCCGGTCCCGGCGGGCTGGAGCGGCTCGGCCATGGTCTTGATGACGTCGTGGTTCCAGCATTCGGCGCCGGCCACGTTGGCGCCGATCCCGGCGCCGGTCACGGTGATCGCCTCGGCGTTCAGCAGGCCGCCGCCGCCAGTTCCCGCATCACCGCGGGCAGGCCGCCGGCGTAGCAGAAGTCCTCCATCAGGTACTCGCCGTTCGGCTGCAGGTTGACCAGCGTCGGGACGTCCCGGGCCAGCACGTCGAAGTCATCGAGGGCCAGCGGCACCCCCAGCCGCCCGGCGATGGCCAGCAGGTGGATGACCGCGTTCGTGGACCCGCCGATGGCCGCGTTCACCCGGATCGCGTTCTCGAACGCCGCCCTGGTCATGATGGCCGAAGGCCGCAGGTCCCGCCGGACCAGGTCGACGATGACCTGCCCGGCGCGCTGCGCGGTCTCATACCGGCGGGCGTCCACCGCCGGCCAGGTCGCCGAGTACGGCAGCTGCATGCCGAGGGCCTCGGCCATCGACGCCATCGTGGACGCCGTCCCCATCGTCATGCAGTGCCCGTTGGACCTGGCCATGCAGCCCTCGGCGAACTCGCATTCCTCCTGCGTGATCCGCCCGGTCACCAGGTCTTCCTCCAGTCGCCACACCTCGGTCCCGGAGCCGACGTCCCGGCCGCGGTACTTGCCGCTGAGCATCGGGCCGCCGGTGACCATCACCGCGGGCAGGTCCACGCTGGCCGCCGCCATCAGCAGCCCGGGCGTGGTCTTGTCGCACCCGGACAGCAGCACCACGCCGTCCAGCGGGTTGGCCCGCATCAGCTCCTCGGCCTCCATGGCCAGCAGGTTGCGGTACAGCATGGCCGTGGGCCGCAGCAGCGTCTCGCCCAGCGCCATGGCCGGGAACTCCAGCGGGAACCCGCCCGCCTGCCACACCCCGCGCTTGACCGACTCGGCCACCCGCTGCAGGTGGACGTTGCACGGGGCCAGCTCGGACCAGGTGGTGGCGATGCCGATCACCGGGCGGCCGTCGAAGACCTCCGGGGTGAACCCCTCGGCGCGCATCCAGGACCGGTGGGTCATCCCGGTCCGCCCGGTCGCGCCGAACCACTGGGTGCTGCGCAGTGCGTTATCAGCCGTCATAGGACATACCTAACACGGCTGTGCCGGGGACAGGCACCACGGCCCGTTCGGCCGAAAGATCCGGCCGATGCCGATCAGGATGACGCGAGCCGCAGCGAGCTGGCCAGGGCCCGCAGGGCGGGCAGCGGATCGCTGGCCAGGACCTGCACGGCCACGTGGTCCGCGCCTGCGTCCAGGTGCGCGGTCACGCCGCGGGCCAGCGCGTCGCCGTCGCCGTGCACGGCCAGCGCGTCGATCAGCGCGTCGCTGCCGCCGTCGGCCAGGTCGGCGTCCGTCCAGCCCAGCCGGCGCAGGTTGCTGACGTAGTTGGTCAGGCCGAGGTAGGGGTTCGCCACGCGCGGGCGGCCGATGGCACGGGCCCGCTCGGGGTCGGTCTCGAGCACCACCTTCTGCTCGGGGGCCAGCAGCGGTCCCGGGCCCATGATCTGCCGGGCCTGCCGGGTGTGCTCCGGCGTGACCAGGTAGGGGTGCGCGCCCGCGGTCCGCTCGGCGGCGAGCTTGAGGACCCGCGGGCCGAGGGCGGCCAGCGCGCGTCCTTCCACCGGGACCTTGAGCTCATCCAGCTGGTCGAGGTAGCTGACCAGGGTGGCGTACGGCTTCTGGTACTCGTTGACCGCCTCGGGATGCCCGATGCCCAGGCCGAGCAGGAAGCGGTCCGGGTGCCTGGCGGCGATCCGGTGGTAGTCGGCGGCGATCGTCGCCGCGTCGTCCTTCCACACGTTGACGATCCCGGTGGCCACCGCGATGTGGTCGGTGGTGTCCAGGAGATCATCGACCACCTTCAGGTCGCCGCCGGGCGAGCCGCCCAGCCAGATGGCCCCGTAGCCGAGGGCCTCGACTTCGGCTACCACCTCGGGGGTGAGCGCTGAGGGGTGCCGCCAGAATCCGATCCTGCCCAGTTGGATGCTCATGCCCCCAACAGCCCGTCCCGGCGGCTTTTCATTCCGCGCCGCGCGGCCTCGGATAGCGAGAACGCAGGCGTTGAGCCGAACCGCGTCGATACTTGTTGCTACCTACTCTGCAAGCGAAGGCTTCCGGGGAGGCTACAGGTGAATGATCCGCACCGGCACGCTGGCGCAGCGACCTTCACCGCCGGCCGCGACCCCACCCGCGACGGCCCCGCCCGCGACGATGCTGAGCTGCTGCGCCGGATAAGCCGGGGCGACGAGGATGCGATGGCCGCGTTCTACCGCGAGCACGGCCGGATCGTGCTCGCGCAGGTTCTCCTGGTGACCGGCGAGCGCGTGCTCGCCGAGGAGATTGTGCAGGACACGATGCTCGCCATCTGGCGCGGCGCGGGCTCCTTCCGGGGCGAGTCGTCGGTGCGGTCCTGGGTGATCGCGATCGCCCGGCGGCAGACCCGGGACCGGCTGCGAGGCCAGCGGCTGCGGGTGGTGGACGACGCCGTCCTGGATGATCAGCCTGGTTCGGGCCCGGGGCCGGAAGTAACGGCTCTGGACCGGGCGGAGCTGGCCGAGGTGAGGGGCGCGATCCGGGAGCTCGTATCAGCCCACCGGGAGGTGCTGGGCCTGGCCTTCGGCGCCGGGCTCAGCCTCCCCGAGGTCGCCGGCGTGCTGGAGATTCCCGTCGGGACGGTGAAGAGCCGCCTGGCCGCGGCGCGCACCGCACTGAGCCGGATCCTTGACCAGAAGGGCCAGAGCCGATGAACGCAGATACCAGCTCCCTCCACCTGGACCTCGGGGACCTGATCGCCGAGGCCGCCGGCCAGCCGGTGGGCGACCGGGCCCGGCAGCATCTGGCCGGCTGCGAGAGCTGCCGGCTCGAGGCGAACCGGTGGAACCTCGTGGCCGAAGGGGTCCGCGGCCTGGCCGATGCTGAGCCGCAGGCAGCTCAGCCGGCCCGGCCGTGGCACGCCGTGTGGCGCGTCCTGGCGGGTCCCAGGCGGCGCACCGTGCTGGCCGGCGCGGCGGCCGCGCTCGTCCTGATCGGCGCCGGCTTCGGGGTGGGCGCCGCTGTCTCCGGGCACGCTCCCGGCACCACCGGGAACGGCCCCGTGACGGCGCTCACCGCCGTCACCGGGTGCGCCCAGCTCGAGCAGGCCAGCGGGACGCTCGAGCAGGTGAACGGGAGCAGCCTGGTCATCAAGACGGCCAGCGGCCGGCCCGTGACCGTCACCACGACGGCGACCACGAGGATGAACGCGTCCGGAGCGCTGGTCGAAGACATCACGGACGGGGCGGATGTTCTCGTGGCGGGCCCCAGCTCCGGCGGGACGATCGCAGCCGATTTCGTCGTCGTCGGCAGCGGAGCCTCGCTGGCGGCGCTGCCGGGCGTCGCCGAAGTCCAGGGAACGGTGTCGGACGCGAGCAGTGCTGGGTTCACCGTCGTCACGTCGGCCGGCACCCGGGTTCCGGTCACCACCTCCGGCCACACGGACGTCACCCTCTTCCACGCCCGCCCGGGCCAGTTGCAGGCGGGCGGCAGCACCATCGCCATCGGCTACGCGAGGCCGGGCGGGACGCTGTCGGCCATCGGGATCTTCCAGCCCCCCTCCTGGCCGGCCGGAGCGCACGCCACGGTGACGGTGACGGTCAGGGACTGCTCGCCCGCCTCGATCAACCGCGCCATCATGGTGCTCGCCTCCGGCGGCTGATCCGCCCGGCCCCGCCCGCTGTCCGCCACGGCCTGGGCCGGGATTATTTCGGCCGAACGGCCCGTGGCTTCGAGCCGCCGCACCGGTATCAGACCCGGGCCTTCGCAGCTGCCGAGTCTCCGCTGGTCTGCGAGAGCACGCGGGTGACGTAGGCGGCCATCGCCGTCGGGAGGTCGGCCGGGTGCCGCCGGGCGGCGGCCGCGCTGGCCGCAGCGAGTACTTCGGCGCTGGCCCGCGCGGCCCGGGACAGCTCCGCGGCGTCGAGGCCGGCGACGGTGGACCCGATGCCCGGCGGGAGATTCTCCGGGTCATGGTCGAGCACCTGGGACAGGCCGTGCCATGGGTACAGCGCGCCATTCGCCGCGGCCCACAGCGCCCAGATGTGATCGCGCGCCTCATGCAGCCGGTTGTGGGCCTCCCACAGCGAGCCCCGGCGCAGGTACTTGTCCGCGTCGATCAGCGCGCACCAGCCGAGGAACGCCCACTCCCGGACCTGATCGCCGGTCACCGCGTACGCGGCGGGCGGCTCGCCGACCCCGGGCTGGGCGCCGGGACTGGGCGCGGGCATCAGGCACCGGGTAGTCCGGCGAGGTGGATGACTGGTAGAGCGTGACGAAGTCCGGAGCGCCGCCGCCGCGCCGGCGCGTCTGGATACCGGCTTCGGCCGTGACCGCCAGGTCGAGCTGGGTGCCGTCAGCGAACTGGGCGAAGATCCGCCGGACCCATGGGTCAGCCGGCCCCGGTCTGGTGCCGTAGCACGTCGACGAGCGCGCCCAGATCCGGCAACGCCGCCACGGCCATCGCTTCCGCGGTCCGCACCCGTTCGGCGCCGGCCGGGCCGCGCTCGGCGTCGACCCCGAGCGCGGCGTCGACGTCCGACAGCGCGTCCGCGGCGCCGCGGCCCAGCGAGCAGCCGACCACCAGGGATCTCGCCAGCGGCCAGTCCTCGCACCGGTCGACCAGCCCGGCCATGACGCGCCGCTGCGCGGCGAGTTCGTCAGGCAGCGCCGCGAGCCAGGCCCGGCCGGTCAGCGCGCCGGTGTCCTCGCCGCCGTACCCGTCAGCACCGTTCCCGTCAGGCGCCATCCGCGTCACCTCTGCCATCGTGTTCACCGCTACCGCGGCGGGCGATCAGCGCCTGGATCCCGTCGAGCACGGTGCTCAGCCCGAAGTTGAACTCGTCGGTGCCGAAGTCGCTCTGGTAACTGGCCGCGGGATCAGCCTTCATCGCGGCGGTGATCCGGGGGTAGCGGTCCGGATCGGCCAGGGCCAGCAGGCGCTGACCGTACAGCAGCCCGGCTTCGGCGCCCGGATGGGCGCTGGCCTCCGCGCCGGCCTCGAACCCGAGTGAGAGCTGGGTCTGGCCGCGGACATAGACGTTGACCAGCAGCAGGGCCGACAGCTTCGCCGGTTCGGTGAGCGGGGTAGCCGCGAGCGCGTCGAGGCCCCATTCCGTCCACTGCACCTGATACGGCAGGATCGCGGGCTCCGTCATGGGCACGGCGAGCATCCACGGGTGCGCGCGCAGACGCTGACGGCTGGCGTGCGCCCAGGCCACCAGGCCCTCTCGCCAGCCCTGGCCGGGGGCCGCCCTGGTGGCCGGAGGCGGGCCGCACGCCTCGTCGACCATCATCAGCAGCAGTTCCTGCTTGGACTTGACGTACCGGTAGAGCGCCATCGAGGACATGCCCATGTCCGCGCTCACCGTGCGCATGGAGACCGCGTCCAGGCCGGCCGCGTCGGCGAGGCGCATCCCGGCCCGGGCCAGGGCGTGCATGTCCAGGCTGCGCTTCGGACCGGGCCTGGTGCCCTGGTCGCCCTTCCAGAGCAGCCCGGCGTAGGCCGGGATGTCCACTTGGTCACCAGCACCCATCTAGGTCCTCCGGTCCCGGGCGATAAATGGTTTACAACGTACACAGCTAACCGGTAACATCTGCGTACAGCGTCATCAGATACCAGTGTACGCAGATAGATTAGCATCAGGAGGTTCCGATGGGAAACAGGGACGTGCTCATATCCGGAGCGGGCGTGGCCGGGCCGGCGCTGGCGTACTGGCTGAGCCGCAGCGGGTTCTCGCCGACCGTGGTGGAGCGGGCGCCCGCACCGCGCGGCGGCGGCCAGGCGGTGGACCTCCGGGGCGCGGCGATCGAGGTCGCCGCGCGGATGGGGATCCTCGACGCCGTGCGGAAGCAGCGGACGCAGACGCGCGGAACCTCCTACGTCAACTCGTCGGGAAAGCGCCTGGCCAGCATGGACGCCGCGTTCGGCGTGATCGATCCCGCCGACGTGGAAATCGTGCGCGGGGACCTCGGCCGTATTCTCTACGAGGCCACCCGCGACCACGTGGAGTACATCTTCGGCGACTCGGTCACCGGTATCGCCGAGCAGGGCCAGGAGGTGCGGGTCACGTTCGAGCGGGCGCCGGCGCGGACGTTCGGCCTGGTGGCCGGGGCGGACGGGCTGCACTCGGCCGTGCGCGCGGCCGCCTTCGGCCCCGACGCGCGGTTCCTTCACCACCTGGGCCTGTACCTGGCCGTCTTCTCCTGCCCCAACGATCTCGGCCTGGACAGGTGGCAGCTGATCTACGCCGAACCCGGCAGGTCGGTCACGCTCACCAGCGAGCGTGATTCGACCGCGGCCCGGGCCATCTTCTTCTTCGCCTCGCCGCCGCTGTCCTACGACCACCACGCGGTGGCCGCGCAGCAGGCGCTCCTGGCCGAGGCGTTCGCCGGGGCAGGCTGGCAGGTTCCGCGGCTGCTGGCCGCGATGCCCGGAGCCGGCGATTTCTACTTCGACTCGGCCAGCCAGGTCCGGGTGGACCGCTGGTCGGCGGGCCGCGTCGTGCTGGTCGGTGACGCCGGGTACGGCCCGTCGCCGCTGTCCGGCCAGGGCACCAGCCTGGCCCTGGTCGGTGCCTACGTGCTCGCCGCCGAGCTCGCCGCCGCTCCTGACCACCAGGCCGCCTTCACCCGCTATCAGGAGCTGATGACCGGGTTCGTCAGGCAGAACCAGCAGATCGCGGTCGGGAACGCCAAGCGCTTCCTCCCGTCCACCCGCAGGCAGGCCTGGCTGCAGAACCAGACCATCAGGGCGCTGCCCTACCTGCCCTGGAAGAACCTCATCCTGAACCAGGCGACCAAGGGCGTCCGCGAGGCGGCCAACGCCATAACCCTGCCCGACATGCCCGCCTGAGCGGCCTGCGTCATCCGCGACCTGCCCGGCCGGGGCACTGGTGATGCGCCCGCGCACGTGGCGGTAACCCGGTACGGGTGATACGCCGGGCCGTCATCCGGGTAAGGATGCCTCTGTGTCCACGATGGCCGATCCAGGCCCCCAGATAACCCGCGGTCAAAGCTGGCTCGCGCGCCTGAGCCTTGTGCTGGCCGGGCTGGCGGTCGCCATCCTGATCGCTTTCGCCGGGCTGAAGAGCCTCGCCATGCTGGCCGTCGGCGTGGTCGCCGCGGCGGTGACCGTCGCGGCGGCGTACTTCTTCCTGGCCCGGCGTGGCGTGTGGCGCTGGCTGGCGCTGGCGATCTTCGTCATCACGCCGATCGCCGTGATCGTCGTGTACGTGTTCGCGGGCCTGCTGTGGGTGGCGGCCGCCTCGGCCGCCGCCTGGCTGCTGGCGGGCGTGGCCGCGCGCTCGGCGCTGACTTACGACGGCACGGACTGGCGGATGCCCGAATATCCGGCCCAGCCGCCCGCCGTGCACCCCTACCTGATCATGAACCCGAAGTCCGGCGGCGGGAAGGTGGGGAAGTTCGACCTGAAGCGCAAGGCCGAAGCGCTCGGCGCGGAAGTGTTCATAATCGGCGGGCCTACGCGAGTGGATATCGCGGAGGTGGCCAGGAACGCTATCGCCGGCGGCGCCGACCTCCTCGGCGCCGCCGGGGGTGACGGGACCCAGGCCCTGGTCGCCGGCGTCGCCACCGAGCACGGCATCCCGTTCGTGGTGATCCCCGCGGGCACGCGCAACCACTTCGCCCTGGACCTGGGGCTGGACCGCGACGACCCCGCGGCCTGCCTGGACGCGCTGTCGGACGGCGTCGACCTGCGTGTCGACCTCGGCGTGATCGGTGGCCAGACGTTCGTCAACAACGTGTCCTTCGGAGCGTACGCCGAGATCGTCGAAACCCCGGCCTACCGCGATGACAAGCTGCACACCACCCTGAACCTGCTCCCTGACCTGCTGCAAGGCCACCGCGGGTCACCGTTCACCGCCCGGGCGGGCAGCACGGAAATCCGGGCCCCGCAGGCGCTGCTGGTCGCCAACAACCCGTATGGGACGGGAGATGCCGCAGGCCTGGGCCGCCGCGCCCGGCTGGACCGCGGCATGCTCGGGGTGGTCGGGGTGAAGGTGGGCAGCGCACGGCAGGCGGTGGGCCTGCTGCGCGGCGAGCGCTCCGATGGGCTGAGCGTGCTGAATGCCGAACGGGTGGAGATCACCGCCGACACCGAGCAGATCCCGGTCGGCATCGACGGGGAGGCGGTGCTGGTGCCGACCCCGGTGGAGTGCGCGATCCGGCCGGCGGCCCTGCGCGTCCGGGTGCCCCGGACGCGCCCGGGGGTTCCGCGGCCCAAGTCCCCGCTGGACTGGGCCCGGCTCCGGCACCTCGCGGCGCCGCGCAGACGGGGCAAGCACGCCGGGGCGATCCAGCCGCCCCGTCCCGAGCCCATCCCCCCTAGCGGGTAACAGCCACGCGGCAGGGAAGAAGCCTTCGCCATCATGACGCATCCGCCCGGCCACCAAGGCCACCCGCACGCCGGATCCGGCGACGGCCGCCCAGACCGCGAGCATCGCCACCGGGCCAGGTACGAACGGCCCGCGGGCTGGGACGAGACGCTGCGCCGGGTGCGGGAGCTATCGCCGCGGACGGTCATCCTCGATATCGAGCCCCTGCTCGCCAACTGGCACGGCGGCCAGGACGCCCTTGACCAGGGTGTCGCGTCGGTGGTGCCTCAGGTAGCGGCGGTGCCTGGCGTTCAGGTGGTGTGCCTGGCCACGAATTCGCTGCGCGGCCGGCCGGAGATGCCCGACGCCGAAGGGGTGCGGATGGTCTGGATCGCAGGGGCCGGCAAGCCGCTGCGCACGGCGCCCTACCAGGAGTTCCCGCGACCGGGGGTCGTGATAGGCGACCAGGTCGCCACGGACGGCGTCCTGGCCTGGCGGCTCGGTTACACGTTCGTGCAGTACCGCCCCCAGTTGGACCGCGTCCCGGCGGGCCCGTGGCTGATGGACCGGCTCGGCCGCGTGATCCGGCCGCTGCTGTTCACCCGGCGGCCCTGAGCCATGGCCGGCGGCCGAGAACGCCTGCCCGGCCCGCGCCTCCGGCACGCCGCCGAGATGCTCAAGCAGGGCCGGAACCCGGCCGCGCGGGTCTACGAGAGCATCGGCCCGGATTTCTTCCTGGCCATGGCACCCGGCTGGCTGAACCTGGGGCTGTGGGAAGGGGCAGGCTCGGAGGAGGAGGCCGAAGACGCCTGCCGGCGGCTGGTCGGGACGCTCGCCGCGGCCCTGCCCGCCGGGGGAGTGGTGGTGGATGTGGGCAACGGGCTCGGCACCCAGGATCCGCTGATCGCCCAGTCGCTGCACCCGCGCCGCCTGGTCGCGGTGAACATCACCGAGTGGCAGCTGACCGCGGGCCGGGACCGGCTGCGGGAGGCAGCGGCCGCCCCCGTGGTGGGCGACGCGGTCCGGCTGCCGATCGCCGATGCGGCCGTGGACGGGATCCTCAGCGTCGAGGCGGCTTTCCATTTCCGCAGCCGGAAGGCATTCTTCGAGGAGTGTTACCGCGTGCTGCGGCCGGGCGGGGTGCTGAGCATGTCCGATATCTCGGTCCAGCGATGGCCGGTCACGCCCGCCGAGGCGATCTCGGGCCTGACCCAGCTGCGGCTCTTCGGGATGCAGCCCAGCATGGCCAGGACGGCACCCCAGATCGCGGCGGCCGCATCCGCGGCCGGGCTCACCGAAGTCGAGGTCACGAGGTGCGGCGATAAGGTGATCGGCCCGGCGCTGCGGCTCACCGCCGCCCGGCTGGCGGGCCCCGGGACCGCGCCGGCGGCCCAGCGGGCGGCGGCCCGCCTGCTGACCCGCCAGGTTGACCTGCTCTGGCGGCGCCGGATCATCGACTACCTGCTGCTGCGTGCGGTCCGGCCATGATGCGGCCCGGGGCCGGCCCGGGCCGCGCGACAGCCGCCGCCCGTTACCTCACGTCCTGCGCTCTTCGGCTTCGAGCAGGTGGAACTGCCACGGCTCCAGCGCCACGAACAGCCCGGGATGGGCCAGCTCGTCGCCGTCACGGTCGAAGATCCGCTCGTCGAGAAGGTCGGTGAGCCGCCAGCCGCGGCCGGGCAGGTCCTTCCAGTCCAGCGGTATCCGGGCCTGGGCTGGCCGCGGCGACAAGTTGACGATCGCGACATGCCGGCCGCCGCCGTCATCGGCGGTCCAGGACCAGGTGACCAGGTTGCGGCAGGACTGATTGTCGGGCCAGCCGGTGGCCTCCAGCAGCTGCCATGTCCCGGTGCGCACGCGGTGCCGGGCGAGCACGGCGACCAGCCGGCCATACCAGGCGGCCAGATCGGCGTCGAGCGGCTCGTCCGGGCGCCGGGCCAGGAAGACCGGCGGGCGTACCCGGCGCCCCTCGAACTGCCCTTCGTGCCACAAGGTGGCGCCGGGGAGCGTGCCGACGGCTACCGCCGCGGCCTGGCTGGCCGCACGGGGCAGGCGGTCCGCGATCCGGGGCTCGTCGTGGTTCTCCAAGAAGCGCACCAGCCTCGACTGATAGCCCAGGTCGGCGTGCAGGTGACCACGGACGCCATCCACATCGCCGCCGATGATCCGGTCATAGAGGCGCTTGTCGTAGCAGAAGTCGAAGCCCTGCTGCTGGAGCGTCCACTCCATGTCCCAGTAGGCCTCGGCGATCAGTACCGTCTCCGGATGCCCGGTGCGCAGTTCCCCGATGACCGCGGGCCAGAACTCCTCGGCCGGCTCGGGCCCGGGCCGGGCGCCCCAGGTCCGGCCGAAGACCTCGTTGGTCATCAGCATGGCCATGTCACAGCGGATCCCGTCGCACTGGCTGGCGATACTGGCCAGCGTGCGCGCGGCCTCGGCCCGCAGGGCCGGGGAGAACGCGTTGAGCTGCACCACGTCCGGCCAGGGCGGGAAGTAAGGGTCGCGCCCGTGGGCCAGGATGCGCCCGCCCGCCGCCAGCCAGGAGGCCGGCTCGGCCTGGATGTCGTGCTCGGTCCCGTTGACGAATAGCTCGGGCCGGCTGGTGACCCACGGGTGGTCCGGTGCCACGTGGTTGGGCACGTAGTCCAGGAGCAGCCGGATGCCGCGGGCGGCCAGCGCGGCCCGCGCGGCGGCCAGGGCCGCGGGCCCGCCGAAGAGGGGATCCACCACGTACTCACGCACGCAGTACGGTGATCCGATCACGTCCTCGGGCTGCACGTCGGGAAGCGCGGCCCGGAACGACGACTGCAGTTCCGCGTTGGCGTCGGCCAGAGCCAGGCCGGCCGGGCTGCGTGCCCACACGCCCATCAGCCAGATGGCGTCGATGCCGTCCGGGGTGACCGCATCCCAGTCCGCCGGGGTCACGTCGGCCAGCGTCACCCGGCGGCCGGCCCGCCGCGACAGCTCGCCGAGCCACACCGCGGTGTTGATCTCGTAGATCACCGGGCGGCCCGGCCACCCGGTCGTTTCTCGCTCCATGCCACCAGGATGACCCCGGCCGCCCGGGCGCGCTTCACCCGCCGAGGAGGATTCCGCGGGTCACCGCCGCGATCACCCTCATCCGGGGGGACGGTGCGGGGGCAAACCCCACCCCCAAGAGGGGTGGCAGCCGCGTACCGGGCGGGACGCCAGATCCCTAGCGTGAACGTCAGATGCACGCGAGCGTGCCCGCCCAACGGGGGCCGGGCACGCTCTGCCACCACGAGGGAGGATTTCTCATGATCGAGGCACGCGGCCTGGTCAAGCGCTACGGCTCCACGACGGCCGTGGATCACCTCAGCTTCGACGTCCGGCCCGGCACGGTGACGGGCTTCCTCGGCCCGAACGGCGCCGGCAAGTCCACCACGATGCGGATGATCCTCGGCCTGGACCGGCCGGACGCCGGGACGGCCCGGATCAACGGCCAGGGTTACCACGAGCTGCGCTGGCCGCTGCGGGAAGTCGGCGCGCTGCTGGAGGCCAGAGCCTTCCACCCCGGCCGCTCGGCCCGCGGCCACCTGACCGCGCTGGCGGCCGGCAACGCGATCCCGAGCCAGCGCGTCGAGGAGGTGCTCGAGATCACCGGGATGGGCCCGGCCGCGGACCGCCGCGCGGGCAAGTTCTCCCTGGGCATGGCCCAGCGGCTGGGCATCGCCGCGGCGCTGCTCGGCGACCCGCCGGTGCTGCTGCTGGACGAGCCGGTCAATGGCCTGGACCCGGAAGGCATCCGCTGGATCCGCAACCTGCTGAAGAACCTGGCCGCCCGCGGCCGCACCGTGCTCATTTCCAGCCACCTGATCAGCGAGGTCGCGCAGACCGCCGACGACCTCGTGGTGATCGGCCAGGGCCGGCTGCTGGCCCAGACCACCGTGGCCGAGCTGTCCGCCGGCAGCAGCTCGCTGGAGGAGGCCTTCTTCCGGCTCACCGAGGGCAGCACCGACTACTCCGCCAGCTACGAGCCGGCCTACGGCATCAACTATCCCCTGAGGAGCGTGTCATGACCACCGCGACCCTGACCCGGGACGCCGCCCGGCCGGCCGGCGGGCACTACGGCTTCCGCGACGTCGCCCGGATGGAGTGGCTCAAGCTGCGCAGTGTCCGGTCGACCTGGTGGACGCTGCTCGTCTTCGCGGCGGCGATGATCGGCCTGGCCATCCCGATCCTGCTCCACCAGAACTGGGCCACCATGTCGGCCGCGGACCGGGCCTCCTTCGACCCGACCAACGACAGCTTCCCTGGGCTGGCGATCGGTCAGCTCGCCCTGGGCGTCCTCGGCGTGCTGGTGATCACCAGCGAGTTCTCCTCCGGCATGATCCGGGCCACCTTCGCGGCCGCGCCGCGGCGCCCGCTGGTGCTGGCGGCCAAGGCGGCCATCGTGGGCGCGGTGACGCTCGTGGCCGGGGAGATCCTGGCCTTCGTCGCGTTCGGCGTCGGTGAGGCCGTGCTGAGTTCCCCGGCCCCGCACGCGACCCTGGCCCAGCCGGGCGTGCTGCGCGCGGTGCTGATGGCCGGCGCCTATCCGGCCCTGATCGCGCTGTTCGGCCTCGGGCTGGGCGCCCTGATCCGGCACACGGCGGGCGCGATCTGCGCGGTGGCCGGGGTGCTGTTCGCGCTGCCCCTGATCCTGATCCCGTTCGGGACCTCCATCCAGAACTCGGTCGGGCAGTACATGCCGATGCTGATGGCGGAGAACTCGCTGACCGCGGTCAAGCCGGTGCCGCACAGCCTCTCGCCCGGCGTCGCGTTCGGCCTGCTGTGCCTGTACGCGGCGGCCGCGCTGGCCGCAGGCGGCTGGGCGCTGAGCCGCCGCGACGCGTAACGGGAACAATAAGGTCCATGGGCGAGGACATCCGGCGGGTGACGGACACCATAGTGCGTGCCCCGTTCACCCGCCGGACCGCCGGCGAGCTGGCGTACTGCGGCTTCGGCGGGCTGGCCGGGGTGGCCGGGTTCTACGTCACCGTCGTGATGCTCGCCCTCGGCCTGACCATCTCCGTGTCGGTCGTCGGCACCGTGATCGGGCTGCTGCTGCTGACCCTGGCCATGCGGCTCGGCCGGCGGCTCGGCGCGCTGCACCGCCGCCTGGCCGGGTGGCTGCTGCACTACCGGGTCGAGCCGCCGCAGAAGTTCCAGCCGGGCACCGGCATCCTCGCCCGGCTCGACCGGCGGCTGCGGGACCGGGCGGCCTGGCGGGGGATCTCCTACAGCCTGGTCAAGCTGCCGGTCGCGGCCGTCCAGCTGTATACCGTGTTCGCGGCGGTCACCGGCCTGATCGACATCACCTACCCGGTCGACTGGCTGCTGTTCCGCCACCACGCCGCGGGCTCGCTGCAGCCCATGAAGGCGCTCTCGCCACTGGCGTTCGGCGGAATCCTGAGCATCAGCAGCTGGCCGGGCACCATCCCGGTGGCCATCCTCGGCGCCGCCGCCGTGATCGGGGCGTCCTGGCTGGCCCGGGCGGTCAACGCGGGCGACCGGCGGCTGATCCGCGGCCTGCTGGGCCCGAGCCGGGTCAGCGAGCTGGAGCGGACCAGGACACTGGCGGTCGAGGACGCCGCCGCCGCGCTGCGCCGGGTCGAGCGGGACCTGCACGACGGCGCCCAGATGCGGCTGGCCGCGCTGGCCATGAACCTCGGCATGGCGCGGGAGAAGCTGGACGAACAGGACGAGCAGGCCGGCGCGGCCGACAACACGGCCACGGCGCGGGAGCTGATCGACGCCGCGCAGCGCAACGCCATGGACGCGCTCGCCGACCTGCGCGACCTGGCCCGCGGCATCCACCCGCCCGCGCTGGACAACGGCCTGCCCAGCGCGCTGGCCACCCTGGCCGCCAGCAGCGCGATCCCCGCGTCGGTCAGCGCCGAGCTCTCCGCCCGCCCCGCGCCGGCCATCGAGACCATCGCCTACTTCTGCGCGGCGGAGCTGATGGCCAACGCGACCAAGCACAGTTACGCAAACGAAATCAAGATCAACCTTTCTACCGAACGGACCGGCGTGCTCCGCCTCGAGGTCACCGATGACGGCATCGGCGGGGCGGACGCCGCCCGCGGCAGCGGCCTGGCCGGCCTGGCCCAGCGGGTGTCCACGGTGGACGGGCACCTGGAGGTGTCCAGCCCGCCGGGCGGCCCGACCACCATGATTGTCAAGCTGCCGCTGAAAGCATGAAGGGGTACCGGGATGCGGGTAGTGATCGCCGAGGACGCCGCGCTGCTGCGCGAGGGACTGACCCGGCTGCTTGAGGACCGCGGCCATACGGTGGTCGCCGCGGTGACCGACGGCGACGCGCTGCTGGCCGCGGTGGCCGAGCATGAGCCGGACGTCGCGGTGGTGGATATCCGGATGCCGCCCACCCACACCGACGAGGGCCTGCGCGCCGCGCTGGCCCTGCGCAAGACGTTCCCCGGTACCGGCGTGCTGATGTTCTCCCAGTACATCGAGACGTCCTACAGCGCGCAGCTGCTCGAGGGCGGGGCCGCCGGCGTTGGTTACCTGCTCAAGGACCGGGTGGCCAACGTGGCCGAATTCGCCGCCGCGCTGGAGCGGGTGGCGGCCGGCGGCACCGCGCTGGATCCCGAGGTGGTCAGCCAGCTCTTCCGGGCCAGCAGGCAGCGCGGCGGCCTGGCCACGCTGACCCCGCGGGAGCGCCAGGTGCTCGCGCTGATGGCCGAAGGCCGGTCGAACTCCGCGATCGCGGCCGATCTCGTCGTCTCCGGCGGCGCGGTCGAGAAGCACGTGGCCAGCATTTTCGGCAAGCTCGGCCTGCCCCCGGACGAGAGCGACAACCGCCGCGTCCTGGCCGTCCTGCGGTACCTGGGCACCCCGGCCTAGCGAGGCTTGCGACCCGGAGCCGTAGGGCCAGATGGTGACGGCCCGTAGGGCTTACCCCGTCCCACTAACGTGTCCGCGAACCTCCTCTTACGCTACGATTGCGTTACATTCCAGGCCGGCGAAATGCGAGGCACGCGACCATGACGGGACTCACGCTCACCGGACTAGAAGGCAAGGTCGCCGTCGTTACGGGCGCCGGCCGGATGCGCTCGATCGGGCGGCCGATCGCCGTGGAGCTGGCCCGGGCCGGCTGTGACGTGGTGCTCACCGGCACCGGGCGCGCACCGGAGCGGTATCCGGACGACGAGAAGGAAGCCGGCTGGCACGACATCGATTCGGTGGCCGAGGAGGTGCGGGCGCTCGGCCGCCGCGCGGTCCCGCTGGTCAGCGACGTGTCTGATCCCGAGGCGGTCGACCGCCTGCTCGGTGAGGTGCTCGGCACCTTCGGGCGCGTCGACATCATCGTGAACAACGCGGGCGCGGCCCGCGGCGCGGACCGGGTGCCCGTGATCGACCTCGACATCGACCTCTGGCGGACCGTCATCGACACGAACCTCAACGGCACCTTCTACATGAGCCGCGCGTTCGGGCGGGCCATCGTCGAACAGGGCGACGGCGGGAGCATCGTCAACATCTCGTCGATCGCCGGGAAGATCATGGCGGCCAACGCCGCCGCGTACTCGTCGTCCAAGGCCGGCATCCACGCCCTGACCTGCGCCATGGCCTCCGAGCTCGGCCATTCCCGCGTGCGCGTCAACGCGATCTGCCCCGGCATCATCGACACGTACCGCATGGACGACATCCCGCGCGGCCAGGTCTGGGACGACATGGTGGCGAGCAGGGTGCCGCTGGGCCGGGCCGGCGCGGGCGAGGACATCGCCTGGATGACCGTCTACCTCTGCTCAGACCAGGGCTCCTGGATCACGGGGCAGATCTACAGCGTCGACGGCGGAACCGTCACCGGCCGCTGAGCCGACTGGGCCAGACACGCCCATTCGGTCACATCAGGCCCGTTGGTGACATTTATCCGGTCATTTCGCGCTATAGCACGCACCGGAATGGTACTTTGCGAGCGGTCATGTCCGCCGGAGCGCCAACAGGAGGCACGTACATGACACCACGGGGACTGCGGGGACGCAGGGCGGTGCTCGGTATCATCGCAGCCGCCGCGCTGGCGGCCGGCGGGACGGCGGCGGTGGCCGCGGCCGGCGCCGGCGGGGTTTCGGCCCACGGAGCTTCGGCCAACGGGGTTTCGGCCCACGGCGCGACGGTGCACCGGACCGCCTCGACGGCGCAGGTACGAGCGGCCCTGGTCCGCTACCTGAGCACGAGCAGACCGCTGGCCAGTGTGACCAGCGGCGGCGGCCTCAAGCCCGGCAGCCCGGACAGCACAGCAGGCTCCCGGGGCAGCGCGCAGGTGGGCAGCTACAACTGGTCCGGCTACGCCGACACCGCCGCGCCGGGGACCTTCACCGCGGTCTCGGCGACCTGGCGGCAGCCGGCCACGATCTGCAGCCCGGAGCAGCGGCTGACCTCGACCTGGGTCGGGCTCGACGGGTTCTCCGATTCGACCGTGGAGCAGGACGGCACCCTCGCGTACTGCTTCGAGGGCCAGGCCGCCTACTACACCTGGTGGGAGATGTACCCGGGCGGAACGGTCACGGTCGGCTCCGCGGTCAGGCCCGGCGACCTGATCAAGGCGTCGGTGACGGAGAGCGCCGGTAGCTACACCCTGTCCGTGGCGGATCTCAGTCACCCGTCGAACAGCTTCTCCACCGTCCAGCCCTGCGCGCCCGCCGGGAGCTGCCAGGACAGCAGCGCGGAGTGGATTGCCGAGCGGCCGGCGTTCTCGATCGGCATCGCGCCGCTGTCGGTCTTCACCCCATGGCTCGTCTCGAGCGCAACGCGGACCGCGAGCGGCACCAAGGGGAGCATCGGCTCCGGGCCGGGCGCGACCGGGATCACGATGGTGGATGCCACCCAGACCTATGCCCTGGATAACATCTCCGGGCTCCGGTTCGGGGGAACCAGCTTCAGCGCGCGCTGGCTGAACAGCTACTGAGTCAGCGGCAGTCCGGTGGCTCCCCGTCCGGCCCGGACGGGGAGCCACCGGCGTTATCGCCGTCCTCGGCGCGGACGCGGACGCGGCACCAGCCTTACGTCGGCCGTCGGCCGTCGGCCGTCGGCCGGCTGCACCGGTTATGTCCCGTTATGCCTCAACTTCACATTGAGACATAACGGGCGTCGACCATGATCATGGGTCGTTTCGGGCCCTGGGGGGCTGTTTCGGCCCATGATCATGAAACCCGCCCACCCGGTGCTGTTGACAAGCTTGGCTAATCGTATTAGCTTTTTAGCTATACAGATTAGCTATGGAGGCCGGCATGACTGAGTACCTGGACGTTGACGGCGGGCGGATCGCCTACGAGGAGACTGGCAGCGGCCCGCTGGTGGTGCTGTCGCACGGCATCGGCGACCGCCGGCAGGCCTATCGGTTCCTGGCCCCCAGGCTGGCCCAGGCCGGCTACCGGGTGGCCAGCGCGGACCTGCGCGGGCACGGGGAGTCCAGCATGGGCTGGACCTCCGTCACCGGCAAGGAGGCCATCACCCGGACCGACATCGCGCACGACCTGCTCGCCCTGATCCGCCACCTGGGCGGCCCGGCGGTCATCGTCGGGCACTCGATCTCCGGCGGGGCGGCCACCATCGCGGCGGCCGAGCAGCCGGACCTGGTCAGCGGCATAGTCGAGATCGGCCCGTTCACCAAGACCCAGAAGGTGAGCCTGGGCGGCCTGCTGCGGATCCGCCGCTACCGTCAGGGCATGTCCCGGCTGATGGGCATGCAGCTGCTTCACAGCCTGCGCCAGTGGATGCGGTACCTGGACGTGGCCTACCCGACCAAGCCCGCCGACTACGCCGGGTACATGGCGGCGCTGAAGGCCAAGCTGCAGGAGCCCGGCCGGATGGCCGAGTTCCTCAAGACGGGCAAGTCCACGCCCGCCGACGCGGAAGCCCAGCTGCCCAACGTCGCCTGCCCGGCGCTGGTCATCATGGGCACGCTTGACCCTGACTTCGCCGACCCCCGGGCCGAGGCCGAGGCGGTGGTGGCAGCCATGCCGGCCGGGCTGGGTACGGTGGCAATGATCGACGGCGGCGGCCATTACCCGCACGCACAGTGCGCGGATGAGGTAGCCACGCTGGTGACCGGATTCCTCAAGGAGCACGCAGGTGCCTAGGGCCGGGCTGACCGGCGATGACGTGATCGCCTCGGCGGCCGGGCTAGCCGACGAGATCGGATTCCAGGGCGTCACCATGGGGCTGCTCGCCAACCGGCTCGGCGTCCGCCCGCCATCCCTGTACAAGCACGTCGGCGGGCTGGCCGACGTGCAGCACCGGCTGGCCACCCTGGCCCTGGCCGAGCTGGCCGAAGTGATCCGCGACGCCGTGCAGGGCAAGGCGGGAACCGACGCGCTGGCCGCGCTGATGGCCGCGGTACGCGGTTACGTCACCGCGCACCCGGGCCGCTACATGGCCACCACCGGCGTCGAGCCGGACGGGCCGGACGACCCGCTGGCCGCCGCGAGCGACCGCGTGATCGGATCGATCGCGGCCGTGCTGCGCGGCTACGGCATCGGCGCGGAGGAGATGGACCACGCCCTGCGCGCTATCCGCAGCACGCTGCACGGATTCGCGATCCTGGAGGCCTCGGGCGGGTTCCAGTGGGACGCCGATCCGGACGAGAGCTTCGGGTGGCTGATCCGCTTCGTCGACCGCGGCCTGCGGTCCTGCTGAGCTAGCCGGGCAGCCGGGTGCTCCGCAGGCACCGGCAGATCATCGGCAGGTCGGCCCGCTCCCACGGCTGGCGGTCGAGGTAGGCCTGCACGCGGCGGGTGAAAGCGGCCCGCCGCTCGGGCTCGAGCGTAATCACGCTGCTGTAGGTGCCGAGCAGCCCGAGCAGATCGGCCTTGGTCATCGGCAGCGAGTACTCCACCGTGCGCTCCTGCGCGGGCGACATCGCCGTGCCCGGCGGGAACGTGACCTGCCGGCGCCACCTGCCGCCCGGGCCGCTGACCGCCGCCCGGCCACCTGCCCGGCCGTCCGCCTCCCGCGATTCGCGGGCCAGCTGGTTGAACTCCGCCACCCAGGGCACCCGCGCGTCGCGGGACACCCAGATCACGCCCAGCACGCCGCCCACGCGCAGCACGCGGGTGATCTCCGGCACAGCCCGGGCCGGATCCAGCCAATGCCAGGCGGCCGAGATGACCACGGCGTCCACCGACGCGTCCGGCAACGGGATGTCCTCCCCGCGGCCGGCCAGGACCTCCGCCCCCGGGCAGCTGGCCGTCAGCACCGCGCGCATCCGCTCATCCGGCTCGACCGCGATGATCCGCTGCGCCCGCCCGGCCAGCTCCCTGGTCACGGCGCCGGTCCCGGCGGCCAGGTCGAGCACCGCCTGCGCGCCGCGCGGGATCAGCCAGTCCAGCGCCTGCGGGGGCGGCCCGGGCCGGTAACGGTCGTAGTCGGCGGCCACCGACCCGAACGACAGCCTGCGTGTCTCGCGATCGGTCACCCCGGCAGGCTACCGGCGCCCCCGGCGGCCGTGCCCGGCTTCCCGGCGGCGACGCCCGGCCCGCGGTCCGCGGCCACCTGGTGCACCGCGACGCCGGCCACGACCAGTCCGATGCCGGCCGCATCCTGGACGGTCGGGATCTGGTGCAGCACGACCGCGCCGATGAGCGTGGCGAACACCGGGAGCAGGGCCAGCATCAGGGAGAACGTGGCGCGCGACAGCCGGGCCATGGCCAGCTGGTCCATCACGTACGGGATCACCGAGGAGCACACCCCCACCCCTACGCCGGCCAGCAGCAGGTACGGATGCCGGAACGCGGGCAGGGCCGGGCCCAGCCCCCATGGCGTGGCCACGGCCGCCGCGACCGCCATGGCCGCCGCGAGCCGGTCGATGCCCGACGGCCGGCCCGGGCCCGCGTTGGCCAGCCGGTGGCCGAGCACGATGTACAGCATGAACAGCGCGCAGTTGGCGAACGCGAAGGCGAAGCCGAGCGGCGCGGCGGAGATGCTGAACGTGGTGATGGTGGCCACGCCGGCCGTGGTGAGCGTCAGCGCCCCGGCGTTGCGCCAGGTCCGCACGCCGGCCGCGGCCAGGATCACGGTGCCGAGGAACTCGATGGCGCCCACCGTCGACAGCGGCAGCCGGTCCACCGCGAGGTAGAACACCGAGTTCATCACGGCCAGCACCACGCCCAGCGCCACCAGGGTCCACCGCTCACCGCGGCTGAGCTGGCCGAGCCACCGCCACGGCGGCCGCCGCCACAGCGCGAAGACCACCGCCGCGCTGGCGATCCGCAGCCACGCCACCCCGAGGACGGCCACCCGGGAGAACAGCAGGACCGCCAGCGACGGCCCGAGATAGTGGAAGATGGCACTGACCAGGAAGAATGACTGCGGCGGCACCCGCTGGAGCCATCCGCCGGGTGCCTGCCCCGCTTGCGGCCCGGCTGGCACGGGCGCATCATATGAAACCGATGACGCCGGATTGAAGAGCATTCATGCGGGAGAAGCCGTGAATCTGCCCTCGAAACAACGGGATTTCGTCCGCCAGGCCGTTGAAATTCCGGAGACGTCGCTGGACGCGACGGACCGGCGGATCGTCGCGGAGCTCCAGGCCGCGCCGCGGCTGCGGGTCGCGGAGCTCGCCCGCCGGATCGGGCTGTCCGGCCCGGCGGCCGCAGACCGGCTGCGCCGGCTGGAGGAAAGCGGCACCGTGTCCTACCGGGCGGAGATCAGCCCGCGCGCTCTCGGCTACACGATGTGCGCCATCGTCAGGATCAGCCCGGTCGGCGGCGGGCTGCGACTGATTCCCGGGATCGCCCGCGAGGTGCCGAACGTCACCGAGTGCTACCGGATCACCGGCGAGGACTGCTATTTCCTCAAGGTCTGGCTGCGCTCCATCGAGGACCTGGAGCCGGTCCTCGACCTGTTCACCCCGCACGGCCGTACGACCACGTCGATCGTGCACTCGGCGCCGGTCCCGCCGCGCCCGCTGCCCGTCCCGGTTGACTCTCCCGTTAGGGGAGAGGCGAGGATCGCGGCGAACAGATCCCGGCGGAAAGGTGAGCCCCTCCCGTGAGCGTGCTGGTATCGATCGGCGATTTCTCCCGCATGACGCACCTGAGCGTCAAGGCGCTGCGCTTCTACCACGATCAGGGGCTGCTCGAGCCGGCCCGGATCGACCCGGCTTCCGGCTACCGCTTCTACGAGCCGGGCCAGGTCCCGGTGGCCCAGGTGATCCGCCGGTTCCGTGACCTGGGCATGCCGCTGGACCAGGTGAAGGCCGTGCTGCAGGCGCCGGACGTGGAGACCAGGACCAGGGAGATCATTGCCCACCTCACCGCGATGGAAGCCCGGCTGGCCGAGATGCAGATGAGCGTGGCCAGCCTGCGCGCCCTCCTGGAAGGCCCGCCCGTCCGCCCGGTGGTCGAGTTCCGGTCCATCCCGGCGGCCCAGGTCGTCGCCATCTCCGAGACGGTGACCGCCGAGCACGCCTGGGCCTGGGGCACCGGCGCGTTCGAGGAGCTGTACGGCCGGATCGAGCAGGCCGGGCTGTCGCGGCCGGCCCGGGCGGGGCGCTGTTCCCGGCGGGCTTCTTCGAGCTGGAGCGGGCCGAGCTGACCGCCTTCGTTCCCGTCGGCGCCCCGCCCCCGGCCGGCGGGCGGGTGCGGCCGGCGGTCATCTCCGGCGCGGAAGCGGCGGTGATGCTCCACTCCGGGCCGATCGGGGACATCGACCAGACCTACGGCATGCTGGGCACCGTCGTCGCCGAGCGGGCCATCGGCGTGGAGGGGCCGATCCGCGAGTACTACCAGGTCCCGTTCACCGAGCCCGACCCGGACCGGCACCGCACCGAGATCTGCTGGCCGGTGTTCCAGACGGCTTGACTCTCCCGTTACGGGAGAACCCAGGCTCGGGAGCATGACCGCTACCGATACTCTCCCGGGTACCGTCCGGGCCCCGGCCGGCCCGTCATGGGCGCCGCTGGCCGTGCTCATGACCGGCACGTTCATGTTCGTGCTGGACTTCTTCATCCTGAACGTCGCGCTGCCGTCCATCCAGCATGGCCTGCGGGCCGGGGAGGGCGCGACCGAGTGGATCGTGGCCGGCTACGCGATCTCCACCGCCGTGCTGCTCGTCACCGGCGGGCGCCTCGGTGACCGGTTCGGCCGCCGGCGGATGTTCAGCCTCGGGCTGGCCATCTTCGTGATCTCCTCGGCAGCGTGCGCGCTGGCCCCCGATCCGGGCGCGCTGGTCGCGGCCCGGATCGTCCAGGGAACCGGGGCGGCGCTGATGTCGCCGAACATCCTGTCCATCCTCGGCGTGGTCTACACCGGCCCGGCGCGGGTTCGGGCGATCAGCGTCCTCGGCATGGTGATGGGGCTGGCTGCCACCTCCGGCCAGCTCCTCGGCGGGATCCTGATCCGCGCCGACGTGGCCGGGCTGGGCTGGCGGGCGATCTTCTGGATCAACGTGCCGGTCGGCCTGGCCGCGATGGCCGCGGCCCGGCGCCTGGTCCCCGAGTCGCGGGACGGGCGGGGCGCCCGCCTGGACCTGCCCGGAGTGGCCCTGATCACCGCGTGCCTGGTCGCGGTCGTGCTGCCGCTGGTCCAGGGCCGGCAGGCCGGCTGGCCGGCCTGGTCCTGGGTAACGCTCGGCGCCGCCGTGCCGCTCGCCGTCGCGTTCGTCGCCTACCAGCGGCGCAAGGCTGGCCGCGGCGGCGCCCCGCTGCTCGACCCGCGGATTTTCGCCGCCTGGCCGCTGCGCGCCGGCCTGCTCACCCAGACGGTGTTCTGGTGCCAGCAGGCGGCCGGGTACCTGGTGCTCGGCCTGTACCTGCAGCAGGGCCGAGGCCTGTCGCCCTTGTCGGCCGGCGCGGTGTTCACCGTCCTGGCCGCCGGTTACCTGGCCACGTCGTTCCGGGCCCCGGCGCTGACCATGCGTTTCGGCCGCACGGTGATCGCCGCCGGGGCGCTGGTCGCCGCCGCCGGTGACGGCGCCCTCTGGCTGGCCACCGTGCACACCGGGACCGGCGGGTCGATCGCCTGGCTGTTCCCCGGGCTGCTGCTGCTCGGCGCGGGGCAGGGACTGTGCATCACCCCGCTGACCACCACGGTGCTCAGCCACGCTGACCCGGTCACGGCCGGATCGGTCGCCGGAGCGCTGTCCACGGCCCAGCAGGTCGGCAACTCGGTCGGTGTCGCTGTCACCGGCGTGCTGTTCTTCGGCGCGCTCGGGCACGGCTACGCGGTGGCCTTTGAGCGCAGTGTGCTCCAGATGGCGGCCCTGCTCCTGGTGGTGGCCGCGCTGACCCGGCTGATGGGACGCCAGCGCGCGGCCTGACGCCGGCTAACCCAGCCGGAACATACCGAAGGGCGCTGATGCCTGGGCCGCAGGAGCGTACGTCGAGCACGGTGGCCTCGCCGTCCGACTCCACGGCCCGGGCCGCCCGGGGCAAGGGTGCACGCCACCGGGACTACGGCACCGGGCGGCGGGGTCGTCATGATCTCGCGGTAGCCGCTAACTCGTTCCCGGCAGCTGGCACCACGGCCCGTTCGGCCGCAGAGAAATGGGCTGCCGGCCCGGCTGCGGGCCCGCAGCTCCGCCTGTCCAGCCGGACGTCGGATAGCCTGGGCACCATGCCGCGGCAGCCGGTGACCCCGAGGAAGACCATGGAGAGAGATGCCCAAAAGGGTGCAGCCCTACGGCTCTGCCGTTGACGCCGAGTCCGCCGGCCGGGCCCGGCGCGGGCCGGGATACGCAGCGGAGGCCGGCCGCGAGCTGGGCAGCACGATGACGGCGCGCGATGTCGCCCGCCAGGCGGCGCAGGCCGTCCAGGAGCTCAACGACCTGACCTCGGCCGGCGCGGACGTCGCCGACCTCGACGATGCCCGCGAGGTCATCGCCAGCCTGCAGCGGATGACCCGGGACCTGCCGCGCCTGTGCGAGCAGCTCGCCCGGATCCTCGTCGTCCAGCGCGAGGACCGCGAGGTCGCGGCCGGGCCCGGCCAGGATCCCGACTTCTGGCTGGGCGAGGCGGTCGAGGCCCTCGCCGCGGCCGGGCAGGCCGCGGACATGCTGGCGGCCGCGCTGGCCGAGGCCGGGAAGACCTCGGCCGAGCTGCGGTCCCGCTCAGCCAGCCAGTAACGCGGCGCGGCTCACTCGAACGTGGGCTTGCGGTCCCGGGTCCGCTTGAGCTCGAAGAAGCCGTCCGCCTCGGTTACCAGCGCCACGCCGTCAAACAGCCGCCCGGCGGCCTCGCCGCGCGGGATGGGCGTGATGACCGGCCCGAAGATGGCCCGGCCGCGGATGCGCACCACCGGGGTGCCCACATCCAGGCCGACCTCGTCGAACGCCTCGTCGTGAGAGTCCTTGATCCGCTGGTCGTACTCGGTGCTGTCCGCGGCCTTGGCCAGCTCGGCGGGCAGCCCGACCTCGGCCAGGGCCTCGGGGATGATGTTCGGGTCGCCCCGGCGGCCCTCGTTGTGGATCCGCGTGCCGAGCGCGGTGTACAGCGGCCCGTAGATGCCGGGGCCGCTATGCTCGGCGGCCGCGGCGCACACGCGCACGAACACCCACGCCTTGCTCATCCGCTCCAGGTACTCCGGGGTCAGGCCCTCGCCCTTGTGCTGCTCCAGGTTGAGGTAGGCCAGCGACATGATCCGCCAGTCGGTATGCACCGGCCGGACCTTCTCCACCTCCGTCATCCAGCGGGAGGTGATCCAGGCCCAGGGGCACAGTGGATCGAACCAGAATTGAACGTCTTCTTGAGGCTGTGTCTGCGCTGTCACGCTGGCGGCAACCGCCGCCCGGAGCCGGGTATTCCGGGTATTCCCGCCCAGACTCAGATGTGATCTGGGTCACACCTGATCATTCGCTCAGGGCAGGACCATGGCCCAGTCCGGTTCCGGCCTCTCGCTGATCGCGATGCGGGGCAGCCCGGGTCCCAGGCGCAGCCGCTCGAGGAAGATCACGACCGTGGCCGCCACCGTGCGATGGGCCAGGTCGTTCAGCGCGTCATGCCGGCCGCCGGCGATGCTGACCAGCTCGGCTGCGGCGGCGGTGGCGTACCTGGCCCGGATGGCGGCGAGCGGGCTGACCGGATCGTCGGTGCCGTGCAGGCCCAGGACAGGCACGGTCACCGCGCCCAGGTCAGCCCGCTCCGTCCAGCCGTCCGGGATCGGCTCGTACAGGGCGCCGCGGCGCAGGCCCGGCGCGGACAGGCGCGCCCGGTGAGTAGGGCACGCGGTCCGGCTCTCGAGCTCCTCGCGCCACGAATCCGCCGCGGGGCCGGCCGCGGCGGCCCGGGCCGCTGCGGGGCCGGCGTGGGCCGTGGGCAGCCCGGCCAGTACGAGCGCGTCAGACCCGGGCACCTGGCCCGAGGCGGCCAGCCCGGCCGCGAACAAGGCGCCCGTGTCCGATCCGGCCAGCACCCGGGGGCCCGGCGTACCCGGGTCGGCCAGCTGACCGGTGATCTGGGCCAGGGTGCGATCGGCGTCTGCCGTCGGGTCGGTCACGGCATGCACGCGATACCCGTCGGCGGAGATGCGGCGGCCGAAGCGCTCGTAGTGCGCGGGCCGCTCGCCGCGGCCGGGGATGAGGACGAGCGTGCCGCGGACGGCGATGCCGTCAGGCGCGGTCCAGGTCAGCACCGGGGCTTGCTGATCCGTCATGGTCATCGCGCTACTGGTCTCCTGCCGCTGCTGGGATCGATTGGTCCCGATCCGCCTCTCCGGGTGAATCCGGGCGCCCGGCCGGCGCGGTCCCCCGGATACCTTCGCCCCATGCTAGCCTATTTATCCTACCGTTATAGTCGTCAAAACGGGATGCTGCCCGGGGCCACCGCGGCCGGCGGCGCCAGGCCGTCGTCCGGGCCGTGGTCCGGCTCTCGCGGAACGGAGACACCCATGCACCTGGCGGTCGCCCTTGATGGCGCAGGCTGGCATCCCGCCGCGTGGCGCGAGCGGCGGGCCCGGCCGCGGGAGCTGTTCACGGCCCGGTACTGGACCGACGTCATCGCCGAGGCCGAGCGCGGGCTGCTCGACTTCGTCACCATCGAGGACGGTTTCTCGGTCCAGTCGTCCCGGACCGACGAGGTGACCGGGCGCCTGGACGCGGTGCTGATCGCGGCCAGGGTGGCGCCGCTGACGCGCAGCATCGGGCTGATGCCGACCGTCATCGTCACCCACACCGAGCCATTCCACATCTCCAAGGCGATCGCGACCCTCGACTACGCCAGCAAGGGCCGGGCCGGCCTCCGGGTCCGCGTCTCACGCAGCACGAACGAGGTCGCGCTTATCGGCCGGCGGGAGCACCCGCTGCCGTCGGCCGAGCTGCTGGCCGAGGCGGCCGACTACGTCGAGGCGATCCGGCGGCTGTGGGACAGCTGGGAGGACGACACGGAGATCCGCGACGCCGCGGCCGGGCTGTTCATCGACCGCGGCAAGCTGCACTACATCGATTTCACCAGCGAGCATTTCAGCGTCAAGGGCCCCTCGATCACGCCCCGGCCGCCGCAGGGCCAGCCGGTCGTGTCCGCGCTCGGGCACGGGAGCACGGTGTACCCGCTGATCGCCAGGTCGGCGGACGTCGGCTTCGTGACGCCAGGTGACGCGGCGCAGGCCGCGGCGATCGTGGCCGAGATCCGCGAGGCCGGCGGCGACCGGGTGCACGTCTTCGCCGACCTGGTGGTGTTCCTCGGCGCCACGGCCGAGGAGGCCGCCAGCCGCCAGGCCCGGCTGGATGAGCGGGCGGGCCACGCCTTCACCAGCGACGCGACCACCTTCACCGGCACGCCCGCGCAGCTGGCCGGCCTGCTGCTGGACTGGCAGCGAGCGGGCCTGTCGGGTTTCCGGCTGCGCCCGGGGGTCATCCCCGACGATCTCGAGGCGATCACCCGGGCGGTGGTGCCCGAGCTGCAGCGCCGCGGCGCGTTCCGGACCGGGTACGAGGCCGGCACGCTGCGCGGGCTGCTCGGCCTCGCCCGCCCCGCCAACCGGTACGCCACCGCCAGGAGCAACTGACCATGACCAAGCAGATCCACCTCGCCGCGCACTTCCCCGGCGTGAACAACACCACGGTCTGGAGCGACCCGCGGTCCGGCAGCCACATCGAGTTCAGCTCGTTCGAGCATCTGGCCCGCACCGCCGAGCGCGCCAAGTTCGACTTCTTCTTCCTGGCCGAGGGACTGCGGCTGCGCGAGCAGAAAGGCCGGATCTACGACCTCGACGTGGTGGGACGCCCGGACACCTTCACCGTGCTGGCCGCGCTGGCCGCGGTGACCGACCGGCTCGGCCTGGCCGGGACGGTCAACTCGACCTTCAACGAGCCGTACGAGGTGGCCCGGCAGTTCGCCAGCCTCGACCACCTGTCCGGCGGCCGCGCCGCGTGGAACGTAGTGACCTCATGGGACGCCTTCACCGGCGAGAACTTCCGGCGCGGCGGCTTCCTGGCCCAGGAGGACAGGTACGAGCGGGCCCGGACCTTCCTGCAGACCGCCTGGGACCTGTTCGACTCCTGGCCCGGCGACGAGATCATCGCCGACAAGGAATCCGGCGTCTTCCTGGCCGACGCCAAGGCCGGCCAGTTCGCCCACTCCGACCGGTTCTTCGACATCAGCGGGCGGTTCAACGTGCCCCGCAGCCCGCAGGGACGGCCGGTGATCTTCCAGGCCGGGGACTCCGACGAAGGCCGCGAGTTCGCCGCATCCAGCGCGGACGCCATCTTCAGCCGGCACGGCACGCTGGCCGAGGGCCAGGCGTTCTACGCCGACGTGAAGGGGCGCCTGGCCAAGTACGGCCGCACGCCGCACCAGCTGCTCGTCCTGCCCGCCGCGGCCTTCGTGCTCGGTGATACCGACGCCGAGGCGGCTGAAGTGGCCCGCCACGTGCGCCGCCAGCAGGTCAGCGGGCCGACGGCGATCGCGTTCCTCGAGCAGCTGTGGAACCGGGACCTGTCCGGCTACGATCCGGACGGCCCGCTGCCGGACATCGACCCGGACCCGGGCGAGAACACCACGGCCCGCGGCCGGGCCAGCGTGCGGATGCACCGGGACCCGCTGGCCACCGCGGCGCAGTGGCGGGCCAAGGCGGAAGCGGGCAAGCTGTCGATCCGCGAGCTGATCATCGAGGTCACCGGCCGGCAGACGTTCGTCGGGTCGCCGGCCACCATGGCCGGGCAGATCAACGACCTGGTGCAGGCGGACGCCAGCGACGGGTTCATCCTGGTGCCGTACATCACGCCCGGCGGGCTGGATCAGTTCGCCGACACCGTGGTGCCGCTGCTGCAGGAACGGGGCGTGTTCCGGACCGAGTACGAGGGCCCGACGCTGCGCGATCACCTGGGCCTGGAACCGCTGAAGGCCCGCTCATGACCGCCGTCCCGCTCGCCGTGCTCGACCTGGTGCCGATCAGCTCCGGCTCGACCGCCGCGCAGGCGCTGCGCAGCAGCATCGACCTGGCCCAGGCCGCGGAGCAGGCCGGCTACGCGCGGTACTGGTTCGCCGAGCATCACCTCAATCCCGGCGTGGCCGGCACGTCCCCGGCCGTCGTCCTGGCCCTCACCGCCGCGGCGACGTCGAGGATCCGGATCGGCTCAGGCGCGGTCCAGATGGGGCACCGCACGGCGCTGGCCACCGTGGAGGAGTTCGGCCTGATCGATGCGCTGTACCCCGGCCGGCTCGATCTCGGCCTGGGCCGGTCCGGCGGGCGGCCCCGCGGCGCGCAGGCGGCAGCAGGCCCGCGCGAGAACATCACACTGCCGAACGGCCTGCTGATCCCGCCCCGGTATTCCCCCGCGCACCTGCTGGGCTCGCCGCGCGTCCAGCTGCAGCGGACCCTCCTGCAGCTGCCCGGCGCCCAGTCGCAGGACTACACCGAGCAGGTCGGCGACATCCTGGCCCTGCTCGGCGGCACCTACAAGTCGGCCGAGGGCGCCGAGGCGCACGTCGTCCCGGGCGAGGGCGCCGAGGTGCAGGTCTGGATCCTCGGCAGCAGCGGCGGCGAGAGTGCCGAGGTGGCCGGGGCCAACGGCCTGCGGTTCGCCGCTAACTACCACGTGAGCCCGGCCACGGTGATCGAGGCCGTCGAGGGCTACCGGGCCGCGTTCCGGCCGTCCGCCGACCTGGACCGTCCCTACGTCAGCGTCTCGGCCGACGTCGTGGTGGCCGGGGACGACGCGGCGGCCCGCGAGCTCGCCGCGGGCTACGGCCCGTGGGTCCGCAGCATCCGCTCCGGCGAGGGCGCGATCCAGTTCCCGACCCCCGCGCAGGCCCGGGAGCACGCCTGGACCGACGCCGACCGCGCCCTGGTCGCCGACCGGGTCGACACCCAGTTCGTCGGCTCGCCCGGCCAGGTAGCGGACCAGCTCGAGCGGCTCCGCGACGCGACGGACGCGGATGAGGTGATCGTCACCACCATCACTCATGACCACGCCGACCGGGTCCGCTCCTGCCAGCTCCTGGCCCGGGAATGGGACCGGCGCGGCTACCTGTGACTCAGCTCGTACCCCGGCACATCGCGATCAGGCGGTCCAGCACGGCCCCGGCGCTGACCCGCAGGCCGTCATGCTCGTATTCGCTCGTCACCCACGTGCGCAGCCCGCGGATCGCGCTGGCCGTCCCGATCGAGAGCTCGCGGTCCACGTACATGTCGTCGTAGTAAACGGCGGCGGCCACCGGTACCTCGTTGGCCGCCAGGCGCGACGGGTCGTACAGCGGCGGCCAGCCGTCGCGCTCGGCCAGCAGGTCAGCCGCCTCGCGCAGCGGCCGCAGCACCGGGTCGGCATCGATCATCCACGGGTAGATCATCTCGCCGGTGAACAGCAGGGGAACGGTCCCCGGGTCCGCGTCGAGAACCGGCCCGGGATCGAACCCGCTGAACTCCGCCCGGATCCGCTGCGCGGACCACCGGGTCGCGGGCCCCTGGGCGTAGCACGCCTCGTGCAGCAGCGCGTACAGCGGGCCGCCGGCGAAGCTGAGCTTGGCCGCCACCGCGTACCGGAACGCGTCGGACAGCTCGTCGCCGGCGAACGGGTCCTCGAGCAGGTAGTGCAGCTCGTGGCTGCCGGTGCTGCGGCCGAGCATGATCCCCAGCGACTGGAACGCCCGCACCGACAGCGGTGTGCCGTCCGGCAGCCGGACGTCATGACCGGCCAGGTGCTGGGCGACCAGGGCCGCCTGCGCCATATCCCCGGGGTAGCGCTCGTAGTGCGCGGCGTTCTTGCCGGTCACCGTCGCGTAGGTCCGCCGGTAGACGTCGTCGGCTGTCGCCGACAGGCCCGGCAGGCCGCCGGTGATGAACGCCTCGCGGAGGCCGTACGGGGCGAAGGACAGATAGCTGACGGTGCAGAACCCGCCGAAGCTCTGCCCGAGCACGCCCCACGGCGCGCCGCCGGTCAGCTCGCGCCGGATCAGCTCGGCGTCGAGCACGATGCTGTCGGCGCGGAAGTGGGCCAGGTAGTCGGCCTGAGCCTGGGCCGAGCCCAGGCAGGCCAGGGTCTGCCGGGTGGCGGGGGTGGAGCGGCCGGTGCCGCGCTGGTCGAGCAGCAGCACCCGGTAATCCTCCAGCGCGCGGTTCAGCCAGCCCTCCCGCCCCTGCGGCCGCTGGGCCCCGAATCCCGGCCCGCCCTGCAGGAACAGCAGCCACGGCAGGTCGGCGTCGGCCTTGCCGGCGGCGGCGACCTCACGGGCGAACACCTCAATCTGCGGCCCGTCCGGGCGGCCGTGATCGAGCGGGACGGCGAAGAGGCGGTCGGTCAGCACGGTGCCGGGCTGGCGATAGGTCATCACGGTCCGACCGTACCGGCCGGGCGCAGGTAGGGTCGGCGCCATGGGCCATGGCATCCGGACGGTCAGCGTGGCCGAGCGGCGCAGGCGCCTGGCCGCACGGCATCACCTGGCGCCGGGGGAGCGGGCCGTGACGGCCGCGGCCGCGGTGGCGGACATCGTCGGCTTGCACGGCAGCGACCCCGCGTCGGTCTATCTGGCCGCCCGGGCCCGCACCCGGGAAGTCGACAAATCGGCCATCGAGCACGCGCTGTACGAGGAGGGCTCCCTGGTCCGGATGCTCGGCATGCGCCGGACCGTGTTCGTCGTCCCGGCCGGCCTGGTGCCGGTGATCCAGGCCGCCTGCACCGACCAGATCGCGGAGCGCTTGCGGCGGCGGCTGGCCCAGCAGGTGGAAGCGTCGGGCATCGCCGCCGACGGGGCGGGCTGGCTCAAGGAGGCGGGGGAGGCCACGGTCCAGGCGCTGGCCGCGCGCGGCGTCGCGACCGGCGCGGAGCTCGCCCGGGACGAGCCACGGCTGCGGGCGAAGATCATCTATGACGAGAGCAAAGCCTACGGCGGCCCGGTCAACGTCACGACGCGCCTGCTCACGTTGCTGTCCGCCGAGGGGCTGATCGTGCGCGGCCGCCCGCGCGGCGGGTGGACCTCCAGCCAGTTCACCTGGTCAGCGGCTCCGGAGCTGGCCCGGCCGGCCGCCGCGGACGCGCGCGCCGAGCTGGCCCGCCGCTGGCTGTCCGCCTTCGGGCCGGCTCTCGTGTCCGACCTGCAGTGGTGGACCGGCCTGACGGGCGGGCAGGTCAGGCAGGCGCTGGCCCAGCTCGAGCTGGCCGAGGTCGACCTGCACGGCACGCCTGGGGTCATGCTCGCCGCCGACCTGCCCGGCCTGGATGGGCCCGCACCGCCGCCATGGGCGGCGCTGCTGCCCGCCCTGGACCCCACCGCCATGGGCTGGCGCGAGCGCGACTGGTACGTGGGTGAGCACGGCGCGGCGTTGTTCGACCGGTCCGGGAACATCGGCCCGACGGCCTGGTGGGACGGCCGGATCGTCGGCGGCTGGGCCCAGCGCGAGAACGGCGAGATCGCGGTCGGGCTGCTCGAGGACGTCGGGGCCGAGGCCGCCGCGGCCATAACAGCCGAGGCCGGGCGGCTCGCCCAGTGGATCGGGCCCGGCGCGCGGCTCAAGCCCCGGTTCCGCACGCCGCTGGAACGGGAACTGGCCGGCCAGCCCTGAAACCGAAAAAGCCTTGAAACACAGGCATAAAACGCGCAGCACGGGAACCTTCATGAGCGTGATTATTTTCATTATCTGGATCGTCATCATCGGGCTGATCGCGGGCGCTCTGGCCCGCCTTCTTCTCCCAGGCCGCGACCCCATCGGCGTCATCGGCACTATCGTCGTCGGCATCGCCGGCTCCTTCATCGGCGGTTTCCTCGACAACCTGTGGAAGTACCACACGCTGAACGTGCACAGCTTCCACACCGTGGGCCTCATCGGGTCCGTCATCGGCGCCATCGTGCTGCTGCTCCTGCTCCGGCTCACCCACTTGGAGCCTGGCCGCCGCCGCCGCTACTGAGCACCGGCCGCCCGGGTCAGCGTGCGGGCTGCGCCGCGCTCGCTGGCAGCGATAGGGCCAGGCCGAACCGCGGGTAGAGCGCGTCGCAGTGGAACCGGGTGATGGCCCGGATCCGCGGACCCGCCATGGTGAGCACGAACAGCCCGGCCGGGGAAGCGCCCGGCCGGGCTTCTTCGTCCGGGCCGCTGAGGTAGCTGGCCAGGGCGGGCTGGGTGTTAGCCGAGGTGGGCACCAAGGACACCCGGCGCCCGCCGCGGTAACCGAAGCTGGCCTGCAGGAAAGACCCGATGGCGGCGGGGCCCTGATACTGGTGGGGCGCTGGCGGCATGGACAGCCATGCGTCGTCGGTGAGCAGCGCGACCACGCCGGCGATATCTCCGGCCACGTACGCATCGGCGAACCGCCGGGCCAGGACACGCTCGGCCGCTGATCCCGGCCGCGGCGCCTGATCCTGGCCTTGGCGCACCGCCGCGCGCGCCCGCTGCAAGCTGCCCTTGACGGCGACCGGCGTCGTGTCGAGCAGGCTCGCCACCTCAGCCGCGGCGAAGCCGAGCACGTCGCGGAGCAGGAGAGCAGCCGCCTGCCGGGGCGGCATGCGCTGCAGGCTGGCGATGAAGGCCAGTTCGATTGCCTCGACGGCCTGGTAGCGGGCTTCCGGCCCCGGCGCCGCATCGCCGATGCCGTCTAGCAGGGAGTCCGGATAAGGCTGCAGCCAGGTAATCTCGCCACGGCTGGTCGGCTCGGGCGGCTGGAACGGGGGAACGGGCTCGGCCGGGACCCGGCGGCCCGCAGCGCGCCGGGCGTTAAGGCACTGATTGGTGGCAATCCGGTACAGCCACGACCGCACTGATGCGCGCTGGGCGAACCCGGCCAGCCCACGCCAGGCCGACAGCAGCGTCTCCTGCACCATGTCCTCGGCCTCGGTCAGCGAGCCGAGCATCCGGTAGCAGTGCACCTGCAGCTCACGCCGGTACGGGTCGGTGAGCTCGCGGAACGCCTGCTCATCACCGGCGCGGGCGCGCTGCAGCGTGGCCTGCTCCACTACTTCAGGATGCCATTCCCCCCGCCGCGTTCCGTTCCCGGCTGCCGCGGTGTCTGCACAGGCAGAGATTCCCCGGCCCGAAAGGCAACACCATGACCGAGACCACCAGCAGCCCCGCGCTGCGCACCGCCCTGGCCTACTATCAGGCCTGGACCAGTCACGATCTGGACCGGGCCATGAGCTACGTCGCGGACGAGATCGTCTGTGACGCTCCGGCGGGCCGCCTGGAGGGAGCGGGCGCCTACCGGGCCTTCATGGGCCCATTCGTGCAGATCCTCCTGGAATCGAGGCTGATCGCCGCCTTCGGCGACGACCAGACCGCGATGATCATGTACGAGACGCGGACCGTGCCCGTGCCGAACGCTCCTGGCGCGGAGTGCCTGACCGTTACCGACGGCAAGATCACCTACAGCCGGTTCATCTTCGACAGGGCCCCGTTCGACGCGGCCAGGGCGGCCGCGACCTAGGCAAGGAAGGCATCGGTCTAGGATTCCCGCTGAGGACCGGAACGAGGCGAGAGGGTGGCCATGGCAGAGGTAACGCTCGCGATCGGCGCCGCCGCCGTGTGCGGCGACGGATTCCGCGGGGAACTGAAGTCCCTGGTGGTGGACCCCGTCAGCCGGGCGGTCACGCATCTGGTGGTCGAGCCGGAACGCGAGCACGGCACCGCGGTGGGGCTGGCGCGGCTCGTTCCGCTTCACTATGCAGACGCCTCCGCCGAGCCGATCAAGCTGGCCTGCAGCGAGGCGGAGTTCAAGGACCTGAGCCCGGCCGAGGAGACCCTGGCCGAGTTCGTGCCCGGCTACGGGGCGCCCGTCCAGCTGCTGCCGCCCGGCGAGGGCTGGCGCGGAGCGGACGGCCCGGTCGCGGACGGCGGGACGATCCCGCAGATCAGGGAGATGGAAACCATCCCGCTGATCCCGGAGACCGAGGCCGGGACACCCGAGGTCGAGGAAAGCCGGGGCGACCATGTCCGCGCGACTGACGGCGATGTCGGCCGGCTCCACGGGCTGCGGGTCGACCCGGACAGCGGAGGGGTGCTCCATGTGCTGCTCAAGAGGCATCCGTGGGGGCATGCGGAACTCGCCATCCCGATCAGCCAGGTATCCGGTTTCGACGCAGGGGTCCAGCTCAGCATCACCAGGAAGGAAGTAAAGGACCTGGCTTAGACCGTGATCGCCGCGACCGCTTCGATCTCGACCAGCTGGTCCGGGTAGCCGAGCACGGATACGCCGAGGAGCGTGCTCGGCGCGTCGTGATCGCCGAACGCCGCCCTGATGACCTCCCACGCGGTCACGAGGTCGGCCTGCCGGGCGGAAGCAACGAAGACAGTGGTCTTGAGCACATCGCGGAGGGTCGCGCCGGCCGCCGCCAGGGCGCTACCGAGGTTGGCCATAGCCAGGCTGGCCTGGGCCTGGATGTCGTCGGCGCCGACGACATGGCCGTTGCCGTCCAGCGGGCAGGCTCCGGCGGTGAAGATCAGCGAACCCGGCGGAGCGATGGATGCGTAGGCGTAGGGAGCACCGGCGTACAGGCTGTCGCTGCGGATCAGGTTGATCGTCATTGAGGCAGTCTGCCAGGAGCAGACCGATAGTTCTGACCCTCGCAGCCGGTCAGTACCAGGACACCGGCGGAGCGGAGGAACGGATGAGCATGTTCGTGATGGTTCCCGGAGCGGGCGGTGCCGCGTGGTACTGGCATCGGGTGGTCCGGGAACTGGAGGCCCGTGGCCACCAGGCGGTCGCGGTGGACCTGCCGGGCGCCGATGAGTCCGCCGGGCTGCCGGAATACGCCGAGGCGGTGGTCGCCGCCATCGGCGGCCGCCGCGACGTGGCGGTGGTCGGGCAGTCGCTGGGCGGTTTCACCGCGCCGGTGGCGTGCGCACGCGCACGGGTGCGCCTGCTGGTCCTGGTCAACCCGATGATCCCGTGGCCAGGTGAAACTCCGGGGGAGTGGTGGGGCAATACGGGCTGGGAGCAGGCCCGCGTGGCGGCCGCCGCGGCGGGCGGCTATCCGGCCGAATTCGACCTGGCCACGTATTTCCTGCATGACGTGCCCGCGGACATCGCGGCGGCGGGGGAGTCGCACGTCCGGCCCGAGGCCGACGTCGCGTTCGGCCAGCCGTGCGCCATCGACCGCTGGCCGGACGTGCCGACCCGAGTGCTATCTGGCCGCGAGGACCGGTTCTTCCCGCTGGAGTTCCAGCGGCGGGTGGCCCGGGAGCGGCTCGCCGCCGAAGTCGACGTCGTACCCGGCGGCCACCTGGCCGCCCTGTCGCATCCGGCCGAGCTCACCGACCGGCTCATCGGCTACCTGTGAAGTAGCGGCCCCTCGCTGGGGTCGGCGATCAGGCCCGGACGAGTGCGGGCTGCTGCTCGACCTGCTCGCCACCGGCGACCGGGGCCGGGACGCGGCCGAGAGCGTTCTCGTCTCTCTCGGGCACCCGGCCTGACCTGGTGCCCAGGCGGCCCGCCGGTCCTAAGGCCGGTACCATGACGAGCCCGAGCCTGCGGGTGGTCCGGGTGAGGGCGACGTACAAGTCGGCCCGCCCGCGCGGGGACGCCTGCTCGATCCCGGCCGGGTCGATGACGATTACCGAGTCAAACTCGAGTCCCTTGGCCTGTTCGGGGGAGATGATGGCTACGGGGGCGTCGAGGTCCGGGCCGGGGGAGAGGCTGAGTGCCGCAGCGGTCTCGGCGGCCCGCGCTGGTGCCGCGATCACGGCCACGCGCCCGGCACCGATCACCTCTGTCTCACGGCGTACCAGCTCAGCGAGGTCCTCGGCTCCCGCGTACCACGGGCTCTCGTCCGAGTCGCGCACAGACAGCGGCGGGTCGGTATCCGGCGGCAGGAGCTCAGCGGCCAGCGTCATGACAGGTATGGGAGTCCGGTAGTTCACGGTCAGCCGTGCGGTGCGCCACCGTCCGGCGGCAACCGGGTCCAGTACCTGCGCCCACGAGTCGGCTCCGGCGGGCGTGCTGGTCTGCGCCAGGTCTCCGACGACGGTCATCGAGCGGGCTGGGCAGCGCCGCAGCACCATCCGCCAGCCCATCGCGGACAGCTCCTGGGCTTCGTCGACGATAACGTGCCCGTAGGCCCAGCTCCGGTCCTGAAGCGCCCGCTCAGCGAGCATGCCGCTGGCCCCCGCCTCGGTGTTCCGGTCGGCGATCCAGGTCACGAAGGCGTCGGTCTCAAGGGGCGGCAGGACGATAGCCTCGTCTGCGGCGAGCTGCGCCACGAGCTGCGCCGAGTACTGGATCCTCTCGGCGCGGTCGGCCTCGTCTTCGGCGCGCTTGCGCCTGACCGCCCGCTCGGTGGTGTCGAGCGGGCCGAGGAGCTCGGCCAGTTCGTCGAGCAGCGGCACGTCGGCTGGCGTCCATGGTCCTGGCGTGTCGCGGGCGATCGCAGCACGCTCGTCGTCGGTCAGGTCAAGCCGGCCGGCTTCGGCGTAGAGCTGCGTGAGCAGCGGCTGCGGCGCGAGCTCGGGCCACAAGACGTCGAGCACGCTGCGGAGGGCCGGCTCGGCCGCCAGTTCGGCGCGCAGATCTTCCTCGTCGCCGGCCTGAAAGATCCGCCTGCCGCCGAGCTCACGCACACGCTGCCGGGCTAGCGTCCGCACCACTGCGCCGATGAACACCCGCCGGGCCGTGTTGTGCGGCAGCGGTGCCTCGGTGTCGGGATCGAGGCGCTGCTCTGCTTCGGCGCGGGCCTGGCGGCACATGCGGGGTGTGAGCCGGTGGGCGACGCCGTCGATCTTGATCTCGATGACGGCGGCCGGCACCTGGCGCAGGTCAGTGACGGCCTTAGACAGAACTCCGGCCATCTTGATGTCACCTTTGACCCGTGCGGCGTCCGGTGATTCCGGGCTGCGGGCGTCGACACCGGGGAACAGCGAGCCGATGGTGGCCAGCACCACGTCATTTTCGCCGAGCGAGGGCAGCACCTGATCGATATAGCGCAGGAATGTGGCAGTCGGGCCAATGACCAGAATTCCGCGCCGCGCCAGTCGCCTCCGGTAGGTATAGAGGAGATAGGCGGCCCGGTGCAGCGCGACGACGGTTTTCCCGGTACCCGGCCCGCCCTCCACCACGAGAATTCCGCTCGGGTCCTCGCGAATGATGCGGTCCTGGTCGGCCTGGATGGTGGCGACGATGTCGCCCATCCGCCCGGTCCGGCCGCGCCGCAGCGAGGCCAGCAGGGCGGCCTCGCCGGTCAGCCGGGTCTCATCGACGGCGTCCAGGTCGAGCACGTCGTCGTCCAGGCTCACGACCCGCCTGTTGACGGTGTGCAGATGGCGGCGGCGGGTCACGCCGAACCGTTCCCGCGATGTGGCGCGATAGAACGGCTCTGCTGCACGGGCACGCCAGTCGACCAGCAGCTGGTCATGATCCTCGCTGCGCAGTCCGAGCCGGCCGATATAGAACCGGTCACCGTCGTCGAAGTCCAGGCGGCCGAAGCACAGGTTCCGCTCCGCCGCGTCGAGCTCCGCGGCACGGTCTTGATACTGCTGAGCAAACGACTCGCGCTCTGACCATCCTTGGTCATTCTCCGCCGTGGGACCGAGGTGCACCGTTGCCAGCCGCTGCTTCGTCGCGGCTTTCAGCACGTCCAGCCGCTCATACAGCCTCGTTAGATACGCCTGCTCTTGCGCCAGCTCGGCCGCGCCAGTTGACTCCATTTCCCGCGCCGTGCTATCTTTAAATTGGGACAAGAGTGGGTCATCCTTTCATGCGAGGACAGAGAAATCCCACTTTACTTAAATCTCCGCCATTCCGGTACTCTTTCGGGCTTCCGATTCTGCGGCCTTTTAAAATAAAGCGTTCTACACGCATGGCCGCGCCGAGCCGACCGGCAAGCAGGAAACTCAGCCATCGCACCGCGACGCCAGCCGGGCGGGGGCGGGCGCCGAGCGAGCAGCGAGCGCAGCGCGGGCACCGTCGCGACCGCCGCTGCGCCGGACCGGCCCAACTTTACATAATGTGCATTATCGGCGTAACCGGGCAGAGGGGGGCAGATGCGCGGCTCGTGCAGGATGGCCGAGACGGGACAAGCGTTGTCCCGTGCCAGGGAACATGTCGTTCGACAGCAATCTTGTCGTTTTCGCATGTCGTCGTGACGGCCATTATTTGTCGGCGCTGTGCGACTTCCTCCGACATCACGCGGGCGGGCGCAGCCAGAGCACGCCGCCGCAGCGGGCTGTCTCACGGCGGGCTGCGGTGGCGGCGAGTGCCGCCCCAAGCCGGGACATATACTCTTTCGTCCGCGGGAACGTGAGGTCGGAGGTGTAGATGAGGCCAGGAACCTCGTTTCCGGCCGCCTCGTGTGCCCGTCGGAGGCTCTCGAAGTCCGGGACGTTGTTCGTCACGAGGACCCGGCCCTCGGCCAGTGCCGCCTGGAAGATCTCCAGGTCAGACAGAGCGCGCAGGACAGGATCCGCAACGACCGCACGGCAGTCGATGCCGCGGGCAGCGAGATCGGTCGCGATCGCGGGCGAGAACATCTCGTCGAGGAGCAACGCGTCGGGCACGTTACCCGGTACCCCGTTCACAGTCCCAGCAGTTCCTGCTGCCGTTCCCATGCCGCCTGTGCCTGTGCAGCCTCGGCGCGTGCCCTGTCCAGGAAGTCGTCGACCTCCTCCGGATAGTCGCTCCAGTAAGCCAGAGCCGCGCGTATGAACGGTACGGGCGTCCCTGACGTCTCGCCGGCGACCTCGAGAACCTCATCACCCGCCAGTGCGGGCTCAGCTTCGCGGACCGACCGGATGGCGCCTATGACCTCCCACACGTCCGGACCGCCGACCAGCCTGGCCCTGCGGCCGGCCGGGCCATCCCTGAACGTGATGAGCGGGTGCTCACGGATCCGGAGCGCCTCATCGACGAGCTTACTGGTGGCGCTGGACAGGGTCAGATCCCGGTGCGCTGCAACGAACGCGGAGAGTCGCTCGAACACGCGCGGTTCGAACCGGACCGACGAGGGACTAGGACTAGCTACCATGTATGACAATGTAGGTGAGTGTAAGCGCCAGTGCAAGCGACTTGCATGCTCCCCCGAACCGGCGTCGAGCCAGGCTCCGTAGTCTCCCGGAGCGGGTCGGCCGTGCGGGGAGACCAAGAGCACGTCGACGTCGGGTGCCCACTCCCCTGGCCCACGAGACAACTCCGCGCCGTCGGTTCCGGAAACGACATGATGCTTGAGACGAGGGAGTACCTCAGCGTCCCACGTAAGGGTCGTTCCGAAGGACGCTGCCGGCCTGTTCCGGCCCCTGAGCGACAACGGAACGATGGTTGGCGTTAAGGAGCCAAACCGAGCCTCGTTAACGCCACTGGCCGTTCCGATGTCGATGGGCGCTGGTCACGGGGAGTGCTTGTAACGGTTGAGCGCTGTGGGTGAGCTAGTGGCGCCCGCCACCTTACGGTGCGGTCTATGCCGGTTGAGTTCCTGACGGATGACGAGGCGGGCGGCGATGTCGCGCAGGCTCAGCTCCTGGCCGCGGAGGTGGAGGGCGACGGCGAGCATGGCGTCGTCGGTGACGGCGGCGCCGCCGATGGCCTTGCCGCGGGCGCGGGCTGACTCGTGGCCTTCCAGGGTGCGGTCGCGGATGTATTCGCGTTCCATTCCCGACAGCGCGGCCAGGACGGTGAACACGACTCCGGACGGGTCGTGCGAGCCTTGCAGTTCGCCGGTGAGGAATTCCAGCCCGATGCCGGCGGCGCGCAGCTGCTCGGCGAGCGCCGCGAGCTCGATGCCGCGGCCGAGCCGCTTGTGCTCGTGCATCACGAGCGTGACTGCGACGCCGGACGCGCGCATCTCGCTGGCCAGGGCCACGGCCTTGCCGAGCTCGGGACGGGTGACGGCGCGGGTGGAGATCTTCTCGGCGAAGATCCGGGTGACGCCCGCCGCGCGCAGCGAGTCGGCCTGGGTGTCCAGCGACTGGCGGACAGTGGAGGCGCGGGCGTACCCGATCCGCACGCGCCCCGCAGGCGTCGCGCCGGCCGCCGGGGGCCGGGGCAGCTCGGTCCAGGCCGAGCCCGGCCTGCGCAGCGGCGGGACCGGGACGCTGAGCGCCTTCGCCAGCTGCGGCACGAGCCGGAACCGGGCGGTGTGGTACTGCGCGGCCACCTTGCCCCTGCCGGTCCGGCATGGCGACCCGGCCGGGGCCGCGCAGGAGGACATCGGGCAGCCGTTCGCCTCGACGCGCAGGAAGCCGTTCTCGCTCACCCGCAGATCGTTTCATGGGGGTGCGTCATCCGCCCGGCCGTATGCAACAACCCGTGAAACGTCATTGATCCTGGTCGGCACCTGGCGGCCGGCCTGTTTCACAGGCCCTCACCTATGAAACATGGGCCGACAGGGCGAAAGACGGGCTCTTCTGCTGCGCGCGTTCTCGCCGATCCTGCGGCGAGGTGGCCGCCCGCTCGTCGCGGCCGGCGACTTCGGCACGCTGCGCAGCCTTCCGTCGACCGTGCATCAGCGGCGCGGGCGGGCGGAGCGGTACATCATACGGACGTACCGCTCCTGGCCGTCCTGAACGACCATGCGGCGCCCGCTGATCGGCCAGACCTGCAGCCTCGGCCAGCCGGTACAGTTCGGGCAGCGTGGAGGTGTCGGCCTTGAGGGTGCGGTCAGCTGAGCTCGCTGAACATGTCCTGCCCGCTGGCCGTGTGCTCGGGGAGATCCTGGACTACGTCCCAGTGCTCGACGATCTTCCCGTCGCGGATCTTGAAGAAGTCCATTCCGGCGCCTTCGGCTGGCGTCTTGTAGTGCGCGTGGACCGCGACGAGGCCATCCTCGGCGATCATCCTGTGCACGCTCGCGTCGATCGAGCCGATCTGCGCGAACAGTGATTTCGAGGCGTCCAGGCCGTTGGTCGTCTGGGGGTTGTGGTTGATGACATCCTTGGCCAGGAGGCCGTCCAGCGCCGCCGCGTCGCCGGTTCTGAAGGCCGCGTACAGTCGGCGGACGATCGCCTTGTTGCCTTCGTTCTGATCGGACATTGACTCTGCCTTTCTCGTGAGATCGGCCGGTGGTCGTTCCCCCGGCTTTCATGGCATGATCAGCACTTTCGCGCCTGGTGAGCTGGCCTGGCGTTTCCAGGCCGTGGTGACCTCTGCGAGGTCGTATCGCTCGGTGGCGATATCGAAGCGCCCCGCGAGCTTTTTTCGGAACGCTGGCGCTGTCCGACGCCTGCTAGGCGTCTCGGACGGGCTTATAGGTGAGGAGGACGATGTCGTCACCGAGTGTCCGGGCGTTGATGAGGCGCATGGGTTTCTTGCCGCTGGTCTGGCCGAACAGGCGCTCGCCGGCCCCGAGCACGACCGGGAAGATCTTCAGCCGCAGCTCGTCGACCAGGTCGTGCTCGACCAGGGTGCGCGTCAGCTGGAAGCTGGCGGGGACCTGGATTTCCCCGTTCAGCTCCTGCTTCAGCCGCGTGACCTCGGTCACCACGTCGCCCGTCAGGACCGTCGAGTTGTTCCAGCCAGGATCTTGGAGGGTCGAGGATACGACGTACTTGGGCAGGCTGTTCAGCCTGTCCGCCAGGGCGCCGGTCCGGGATGGCCACCGCGCGGCGAGCCACTCGTAGCTGCGCCGGCCCAGCAGCAGGGCCTGGGTGCTCCGTGCCTCCTCGAGCGTGACCTTGGCTAGCTCTGGGCGGCCCGCGATCACGCCGACCCAGCCGCCGGCCCTGAAGCCCTCATCGCCGGCCGGGTCCTGGATGACTCCGTCGAGCGAGACGTTGTCGCTCATGATGATCTTTCCCATCTCGGTTCTCCTTTTTGGTTGGTGTTGTCAGCTGCACCGCCGCGGGCGGCGCGGGTGGTGAGAGTCGGTGTGCGATCCCGGGTACCCGGGATCGCCGCGGGCCTGCATTCAGCGCACCCGGGAGTCATGCCGGGGGCTGATCCGGCGCCCGTAGCGCGCCGGATCAGCTCCTAAGCCGGGTCTCAGTCAGGGTCGTTCGGCCGGTTCCGGGACGGTCGAAACGTCGGACGGAGCCGACCCGGGCCCGGGTTCTTGCGTTGCGCGCCGCGGGAAGCCGACCGCGGCCGTCAGCGCGCCCAGGGCCGCGACGGCGAATATCACCCAGAACGCGGCGTGGAAAGCGTTCACCCCGGCCCGCGAGATGAGGACCGTCGACACGGCGGCCACGCCGACGGCGCCCCCGATCTCGCGCATGGTTTCGACGAGCCCGGACGCCAGCCCGGTCATCGAGGCCGTGACACCGGACAAAGCGCCGATCTGTGCGGCCGGAGCAGCCATTCCCCCGGCCACGCCGGCTAGGAGCAGCGCCGGCAGCAGGCCGGTGGCGAAGTCCCCTCCAGCCGGAATCCGCGTCAGCAACAGGACGGAGATCGCGAGGAGCGATTGGCCGGTGACGAGCACGCGCCGCACGCCCAGCACCGCGACGAGCTTGCCTCCGGTGATCCCGGCCGCCACGACCGACGTCGCCGTTGTGGCCAGCCAGGCGAGGCCCGTCCGGGTCGGCGAGTAACCGAGAACCTGCTGCATCAGCAGCGAACCGAGGAAGATGAAGGCGAAGAACGCTCCGAACGTGAAGAACGCCGACAGGTTCGCCGCCACCAGCGTGCGGTTGCGCACCGCCGAGCCGGGCACCAGCGGTGACCGGGACCGCGTTTCGATCCGCACGAAAGCGGACAGCAGCACGGCGGACGCGGCGAACAGTCCGAGCGTCGACACCGAACCCCAGCCATGTCCGGCACCGTGGCTGAGCGCGTAGACGAGCAGGAGCAGGCCGCCGGTGATGGTGACCGCGCCGGCGACGTCGAAGCGTTCGCTCCTGCGGCGACGGCTGCCAGCGTCGGCGGGCAGGAAGACCGCCGCCATCGCGATGAGAAGGACGCCGATCGGAACGTTGATGCGGAAGACCCAGTGCCAGCCTGCGCCCTGGGTGAGCAGGCCGCTTGCGAGTACCCCGACCGACCCCGACACCCCGGTGACGGCGCCGTAGAGCCCGAGCGCGCGATTGCGCTCGGCGCCTTCGGCGAACGTCACGGCGAGGATCGACAGGGCGGCCGGCGGGATGAGCGCCGCCCCGAAGCCCTGCAGGGCCCGGGCGCCGATCAGGAGCCCGGCGGATCCCGCCACGCCCGCGAGCAGTGAGGCGGACGAGAACAGTGTCAGTCCCGTCAGGAGCATGCGGCGGCGGCCCAGAAGGTCGGCCATCCTGCCGCCGAGCAGCAGGAACCCGCCGAGCATGAGGCCGTACGCGATGATGATCCATTGCAAGGTGCTCTTCCCGATGCCGAGATCGTGCTGGATCGAGGGCAGGGCGACGTTCACGACCGCGACGTCGAGCACGACCATGAACTGCGCCGCGCACGCCAGGACGAGGATCATTCCCTTATTTGTGTGTGCCTTGGTTCCCACTGTGGATTCCTTTAGGTCTCGATGGGTGGTCGGGTCAGGCGCCGCCACCCTGCGCGCGTGGTGAGGCGGGCACGGTGGCGGGCGGTGACCCCGAGGAGGTGCTCGCCGGCCGACGTCGACGCAGCGGTAGCTAGGCGTCCCGGACGATCTCGTAGGTGAGGAAGGCGAGGCCGTCGCCGACGGTCCGGCTGCCGGCCAGGCGCATCGGCTTCTTGCCGCTGGTCTCGCCGAAGAGGCGCTCGCCGGCCCCGAGCACGACCGGGAAGACGAACAGCCGCAGTTCGTCCACGAGGTCGTGCTCGATCAGCGTGCGCCCGAGCTGATAGCTGGCGTAGACGACGATGTCTCCGTCCAGCTCCTGCTTCAGCCGCGTGACCTCGTCGACCACGTTGCCCTTCAGGACCGTCACGTTGGTCCATCTGGGGTCTTCGAGGGTCGAGGACACCACGTACTTGGGCAGGCTGTTCAGCCGGTCCGCCCACTCCCCGCTTTGGGATAGCCACCGCGCGGCGAACCACTCGTCGCTGCGCCGGCCCAGCAGCAGGGCCGCAGTGCGCAGCGCCTCGCCGTACTCGACCTTGCCCCACTCCCCGAGGTCGTCGCCCCCATCCTGGACGAACCAGCCGCCCAGCCTGAAGCCCTCCTCACCGTCGGGATCCTGGACCACTCCATCGAGCGAGACGTTCGTGCTGATCACTATCTTTCCCATGTCGGTTCTCCCGTTGCCGTGTGTCAGCTACCACCAATGCAGGCGCCGCGGCACCGGGAAACTGGCCGCCCGCCGGCCGCCCAGTTCGCCCCCCGGCCGGCGCCTGTACAAGATGGAAGAAGCGGCAAGGTGCGGGAAGAAAGTGACGGTGAGGGTGGTGACAGCCGACTTGATCGCACGGGCGCGGGCCGGGAACGGCGACGCGTTCCGGGAGCTGACCGAGCCGCACCTCCGGGAGCTGCAGGTGCACTGCTACCGGATGCTCGGATCCTTCCAGGACGCCGAGGACGCCCTGCAGGACACGCTGCTGGCCGCCTGGCAAAGCCTCGGCGGGTTCGAGGGACGCGCCTCGCTGCGCACCTGGCTGTACCGGATCGCCACCCACCGGTGCCTGGACGCGCGCCGCGCGGCCAGCCGGCGCCCGGCGAAGGAGTGGGACGTGCCTGGGGTTGAATGGCCGGAGCCGACGCGGCTCGGCGAGGTCGTATGGCTGCAGCCGTTTCCCGACGCCCTCCTGGAGGGTGCGATCGGCGGGCCGCCCGGCCCCGAAGCCCGCTACGAGCAGACCGAAGCCATCTCGCTGGCCTTCGTGACCGCCCTGCAGGTCCTGCCGCCCCGCCAGCTCGCCGTCCTCATCTTGCGCGACGTCCTCGGATTCCACGCCAGCGAGGTGGCCGGCATGCTGGACTCGACCGTCGAATCGGTCACCAGCGCCCTCAAACGGGCCCGCGCCAGCCTGCAGCGCCACCAGCCGCCGGCCGCCGGCCGCGAACCGCCGCCCGCCGCCGGCTCACCCGCCGAGGATGCGCTCGTGGCCAAGTTCGTCCGCGCGTACGAGTCCGCCGATCTCGACGCGGTGGTGGCCCTGCTGACCGACGACGTCTTCATGTCGATGCCGCCGATGCCCTTCGAATACGAAGGCCGCGACGCCGTAGCCCGCTTCTTCGTCAGCATCTTCGGCTCGGGCCGACGCGAGCTCGTGCCGACGCGAGCCAACGGCCAGCCGGCGTTCGGGGCCTACCTGCGCGCGCCGGACGGCATCGGACACGGGACCGGCCTCTTCGTGCTCACGCTTTCCGGCGGCCGGATCTGCGCCATGACCCGCTTCGAGAACAGCATGCTCCCCTGGTTCGGGCTACCCCGATCACTCCCCAGCCGGTAGCCAGGCGGTGGGCGGCGGCAGACTCACAGCGGGCCGTACAGGCAACCTGCTCACTCTCTGTGATACCCGCCATCGCCATCTTCGTGGCTGCCAGCGGGCAGATCCTGATGGCCGCCAACACTCTTTCGGGATCCGGACAGCCAGTCGCGGTAACCCAGCGGTCTTCAGCTCGCTATCGCCACTGGCCGTTCCGTTGTTGTTCAAGCCCGGTTCCCTGAGACGGGACAGTAGCGTGCGTCCCGTCTCGGGAACATGTCGTACCCCGGCCATCATGTCGCCGCGGTGTACGGTCCTCGTATGGACGTCGCTGAGCTGGCGCATCTGCGCCGGGCCCGGGACTTGCTGGATCGTGAGTACCCGCGGCCGCTGGACGTCTCGGTGATGGCGCGCGCCGCGCTGATGTCGGCGTCACTGTTCTCCCGCCGGTTCCGCGAGGCGTACGGCGATACGCCTTACGGCTACTTGCAAGCCAGGCGCGTGGAACGGGCGATGGCGCTGTTGCGCAGCGGCGACATGTCCGTGACTGACGTGTGCCTAGCCGTGGGATTCACCTCGCTCGGCTCGTTCAGCTCGACGTTCACGCGCCTTGTGGGCGAGCCGCCATCCGCCTACAAGGCGCGTGACCACTCGCGGCTCGCACCGGTCCCGCCGTGCATGACGCGCGCCTGGGCGCGCCCGGGGTGGATCGCACAGCCATGCAGGATCGGAGAAGCGTTCCTGGCCGACCGCGCGTAGGGTCGCTGACATGGCACTTTCCATTACGCACACGCCCGTGTACTGCACTGACTTGGATGAGGCGCTCGCCTTCTACACCCAACGGCTCGGCTTCGAGGTCCGCGACGACGTCCCGATGGGGCCGGAGATGCGCTGGCTCACCGTCCATGCCCCCGGTGACCCTCACGACCTGCTGCTGGCGGCTGTAGACCACCACATCCCGCCAGCCGACCGGCAGTCGATGCGCGAGATCGTCGCCAAGGGCGACCTGGCGGTCTTCATTCAGGTTGACGACCTGGACAAGACCTTCGAGTCGCTTCGTGCCGCCGGGGCGGAGATCCTCCAGGAGCCCGTGGACCAGTCCTACGGTGTCCGTGACGCCGCCGTCCGGGACCCCAGCGGTAATCACCTTCGGCTGAGCCAGCCACTGGCGGCACAGGGCTGAGTTCCGGCACCGGCAAGCCCGACGCGACTGAGCTCCGGAAACGACATTAGGCAACCGCGGCCGAGCCCGACCGTGCGGGCTCTCCCCCGTGTCTCGTGGCCCAGATGGCCCAGCCCTCAGCATCATCGTGGATCGCTACGGCCCGTATCGGGGATGTAGCGATCCACGATCATTTATCCGGCAGGCGGGGCGGCCGTCGTGCGCGGCGGGCGCGGGCGGGTCGGCGGGCGCGGGCCGGGACGCAGACGCCCGCCCCTTCTGCGCGCCCCGCCGCCCCGACCTCGGTGGTGCCTGTGCTGCCTCATCCAGAGGCGGCCAGCGACTCGCCACACTGACGGCTGAGCCGCCAGATCGCGGTCTAAAGGCGGCCGATCAGGTAAATTGCCATCCGTAGACGTTGACAAGATCGTGACAGATACCACGACCCAGCACTGGTCGCGCCGGCGCTTCATGGGTGGCGTGATGGGGGTGGCGGCGCTCGGGTCGTTCGCGACCGCGTGCAGCGGCGGCCCGGATCAGCCCGCGAGCGCCCCTACGTCGGGTGAGCCGACCTCAGCGGCAGGCGGCACGGCTCCCTCCCCCGAATCCCCCGCCAGCACCTCCGGCGTCGACGCCGAACTGATCAAGAAGCGCTACGGCCTGAAGCCGTTCGCGCCCGCGCCGGCACCGCCGGCCGTCAAGCCGATCACGCTGAGCGCGTCCGACCCGAAGGTGTTCTCGCTCGTGCCGGTGACCCCCGACAAGGTCGTGTTCGTCACGATCGATGACGGCATCGAGAAGGACCCCAACTTCATCCAGATGGTGAAGGACTTCCAGATTCCCATCACCATCAGCCTCGCGGACGTGCTGATCAGGGACGACTACGCATATTTCGAAAAATTGTACGAAACTGGTTATATCTCGATCCAGAACCACACGGTCACCCACCCGCTGGACATGCCGAGCCTGCCGGCCGCACGCCAGCTCGACGAGATCTCCGGCCAGCAGGAGAAGCTCCACAAGGAGTACGGGGTCAAGCCGTATATCTTCCGGCCGCCGGGCGGCAGTTACAACACGACGACGATCGACTCGGTCCGGAAGGCAGGCCTCAGGGGCTTGATGCTCTGGAAGGAGACCATGCAGATCTCGGACATGCAGTACCAGACCTCGGCGCACAAGCTCAACCCCGGGGACATCATCCTCTGCCACTTCCGCGGCCCGGCTCAGCTCGACGGCGAGACCATGGTGCGCATGATGACCCGCCTCTACCGGCACATCCAGGCGCAGGGTTTCACCGTGGCCGACGTCACGAAGTACGTGTAGCCACCGGCTCGCGCCCGGCCGGCACCGCCACCACACGGTCAGGAGCCGGTGTAGGCCGCGAGGTGCTCGCCGGTGAGGGTGGAGCGGGCGGCGACCAGCTCGGCGGGTGTGCCCTGGAAGACGATCCGGCCGCCGTCGTGGCCGGCGCCGGGGCCGAGGTCGATGATCCAGTCGGCGTGCGCCATGACCGCCTGGTGGTGCTCGACCACGATGACCGACTTGCCGTCCTCGACGAGCCGGTCCAGCAGGCCGAGCAGCTGCTCGACGTCGGCGAGGTGCAGGCCGGCCGTCGGCTCGTCCAGGACGTAAATGCCGCCGCTGGCGGCCATGCGGGTGGCCAGCTTGAGCCGCTGCCGCTCACCGCCGGACAGCGTGGTGAGCGGCTGGCCGATGGTGAGATAGCCGAGTCCTACGTCAGCGAGCCGGCCGAGGACGGCACGCGCCGCCGGGGTACGCGCCGCACCGTCGGCGAAGAACTCCTGGGCCTCGATCACCGACATCGCGAGCACCTCGCTGATGTCCCGGCCGCCGAGGTGGTAGCCCAGCACCGATGGATCGAACCGCTTCCCCTCGCACTCCTCGCACGTGACGGCGACTCCGGCCATCATCGCCAGGTCGGTGTAGATGACCCCGGCACCGTTGCAGTTAGGGCAGGCACCCTCGGAGTTGGGGCTGAACATCGCCGGCTTCACGCCGTTGGCCTTGGCGAACGCGGCGCGGATCGGGTCGAGCAGCCCGGTGTAGGTTGCCGGGTTGCTCCGGCGCGAGCCGCGGATCGCGCCCTGGCCGACCGTCACCACCCCGGCGCCGGCCGGAATCGACCCGTGCACGAGCGAGCTCTTACCGGACCCGGCCACGCCCGTGACGACAACCAGCACCCCGAGCGGGATGTCGACGTCGACGTCGCGCAGGTTGTGCGTGGCCGCGCCGCGGATCTCCAGCGTGCCGGCGGGTCGGCGCACGGTGCCCTTGAGGGCGGCCCGGTAGCCGAGATGGCGGCCGGTCGTGGTGTCGCTGGCGCGCAGGTCCTCGACGGTGCCCTCGAAGCAGATGGCGCCGCCGGCCGCGCCGGCGCCGGGGCCGAGGTCGACGGCGTGGTCGGCGATGGCGATCGTCTCCGGCTTGTGCTCCACCACGAGCACTGTGTTGCCCTTGTCCCGCAGCTGCAGCAGCAGGCCGTTCATCCGCTGGATGTCGTGGGGGTGCAGGCCGATGGTCGGCTCGTCGAAGACGTAGGTGACATCGGTGAGCGATGACCCTAGCTGGCGGATCATCTTGACGCGCTGCGCCTCGCCGCCCGACAGCGTGCCAGCGGGCCGGTCGAGCGAGAGGTAACCCAGCCCGATCTCGCCGAACGATTCCAGGGTGTGCTGCAGCGTCGCCAGCAAGGGCGCGACGGACGGTTCGTCCAGGCCGCTAACCCACTCGGCGAGGTCGCTGATCTGCATCGCGCAGGCGTCGGCGATGCTGGTCCCCTTGATCTTCGACGATCGGGCCGCCTCGCTGAGCCGGGTGCCGCCGCACTCAGGGCACGTGGTGAAGGTGACCGCCCGGTCCACGAACTCCCGGATATGCGGCTGCATCGCCTCGCGGTCCTTGGCGAGCATCGACTTGCGGATCCGCGGGATCAGCCCCTCGTAGGTCATGTTGATGCCCGCGATCTTCATCCTGACCGGCTCATGGTCGAGCAGGTCGTGCAGCTCCTTCTTGGTGTATTTGCGGATCGGCTTATCCGGGTCGAAGAAACCCGACGCGCTGTACAGCCGGGCGTTCCAGCCGCCCCCCGTGTAGCCGGGCACGGTGATCGCGCCCCCGGCGAGCGACCTGGACTCGTCGAAAAGCTGGGTCAGGTCCAGGTCGGAGACCGTGCCCCGGCCTTCGCAGCGCGGGCACATGCCCCCCGTGATGCTGAAGCTGCGGCGCTCCTTCACGGTCCGTCCGGCCCGCTCCAGGGTGACCGCCCCCGCTCCGCTGATCGAGGCGACGTTGAAGGAGAATGCCTGCGGCGAGCCGATGTGCGGCCGGGCGAGCCGGCTGAACAGGACGCGCAGCAGCGCATTGGCGTCGGTGGCGGTGCCGACCGTGGACCGCGGGTCAGCACCCATCCGCTGCTGGTCGACGATGATCGCGGTCGTCAGCCCTTCGAGCACGTCCACCTCGGGCCGCGCCAGCGTCGGCATGAAGCCCTGCACGAAGGTGCTGTAGGTCTCGTTGATCAGCCGCTGTGACTCCGCGGCGATCGTGCCGAACACCAGCGAGCTCTTGCCCGAGCCGGAGACGCCGGTGAACACCGTCAGCCGGCGCTTCGGGATCTCGATGCTGACGTCCTTGAGGTTGTTCTCGCGGGCGCCGTGCACGCGGATCAGATCGTGGCTGTCTGCCACGTGCAGCGCGGCCGGCTTCGCATCCGTCCTCGTGGCCCTGCTCATCGTGTCTCCAATGGCCCCTACCGGTCCTGAAGCGGCCCGAGGACGGCGTCGCCTCGATATCCGGCACGTGCCAGTAGGCCACCGGGAAGGTCATGCTCCGCGGTCCGCCGCCCGGTGCCAACCCTATGTGCTGGCCCGCCGCCTCGACGCCGGCTTGCCCCGTCAGGAGCAGGCTAGCTGCCGCCTGCCGACCGCCGCTTCTCGATTCCTGCTCGATCGCGGGCACGCCGCGGCGACGGCCCGGCCGGACGTCAGGACGGAGCGCGGGCGGAGGCTAACTGCTTGGCAGCGCCGGTTCCCCGGTCTGCGATGGCGTCGAGAAATGCCCGCCAGTGCCCGGGAGCAAAGCGGAGAACTATTCCTGTGCGGTCTTTGCTGTCGCGGACGGCGACCTGGCCCGCCAGGCTCGCCACCTCGACACAGTCGCCGTTGGCGTAACTATGAGAGCTCTTGATCCATCCATCCACTGGACTCGGCCGTCGATGCGGGCCCCCGAGCGTTGTGGCCACGTTGCCCCTTAGCTGGCTGGTTCTTGTCTCAATGTCTGGTCGGTTGGCTCTTCAGTGGGGACGGCGAGCCGGACGGGGTATACGGCTCACCGTCCCCACGTCTGTGACCCCGTGGCGGCCGTGCGGGAGAAGATCAGGCTCGAACCCGAGAGTGAAGTACGTGACGGTGCCGGCCGGGGTGCGGAAAGCTCCCCAGTCGGTGGCCAGGGCAGCGAGCAGCACCAGCCCGGGTCCGGTGCCGGCTGGCTCGTCCGCGCCCGCCGGCCGCGGCCGGGACGCGTGATAGACGTCCACACGCAGCGCGGCGCGCAAGCACCTGATGGCCAGCGTTACCGTCTGGCCTGTCCCGCAGGTGATGGCATCGGTCACCAGGTCGCTGGTGAGCAGCATGGCGATGTCGGGATCGACCGGGATGGCCCAGGACCGGACGGCCGCGCGTACCTGGCCGCGGGCCAGCCTTGCGGCCAGTGGCTCCCTGGTCAGCCGGGTGCGCCGCTGGCGCAGGTCGGCCGGGCGGATGGTTACCATCGCGTTTACCCGTTCCTTCGCGTACTCGATGCTCGTTGCGAGGAAAATACTGCTGCAACTTGCAGTGCAAGACATCGGTCAGCTGACGGATATTGAACGGTGGACTAAGAAGGTCTGGCGATGTCGGCCTGGCCGGTGCCGCTGACGAGCCCCTCCCACGACCAGAGCGGGATAGGCAGGCCCTCCGGCACGTCAGCGGCGGACTGGGGATAGCGAGCCATCGTGGTGGTGGTCGCCCACGCGAAGTAGTCGCGCAGCACCTGCCGGAGCCGGCCGTCGCCGCTGAGGCCGGCATCGGCCATCGCCAGGTCGAAACAGGCGATCGCGCGCCGGTCCATCTCCTCGTGCGAGCCGTTGCCACTGTGGATCCGCACGACGGAGGTTTCGTCACCATAGGCGTCCGTGTACGCGGCCGGGCCGCCGAGTGCCTGCGCCCAGTAGGCGGCGAGCCGCTCGGCATGGTCGGGTTGGTAACCGTGGCTGAAGGCGTGGCTCACCACTTCGTCCGCCATGACCCTGGCGTGCCACGCGCGGGCCAGGCGCAGCAGGCCGTCGGTCCCGCCGGCCGCCTCGTACACCGTCTGCATTGTTCAAGGGTGGCATAGTCAGCGCCGCCAGCCCGGCATCCGCCGGCTGTCATGAACTTGGTGGCGGAACTCGGCGGGCGAACGGGCGTGCCGCCAGCCGCCACGCTCACCGGCGGCCGCCGGAGCCGGAGGTCCTCGGGAGTAGGCCGCGCGGCCTGATCTTCTGTATTGCCGCAGATCCGGGTATTTTGGGCGATGATGCCGTTTACCTCGCCCGCCGCCGGGTCGACACGTGCGGAGCGGCGGCATTGACTGACGGGGTGGATGGGCCGGCCGGGACCAGCGCGGGCGCCGAGGGGTCAGCACCGTCATCAGGTCCGCATCCGGAACCAGCGCGTGCCCCCCGCCGGTACACCTACCGGCACGCCGTGCTCGCCGCCCTGGCCGTCGCGGTCCTGATCAGCATCATCATCATCGAGCGCCGCACGCTGGCCGAATCGCTGCACGTGCTGGCCCACCTGAGCTGGGGCTGGTTCCTGCTCGCCCTGGCCTCGGAAATGGTCTCGCTGTCGAGTTTCGGGCTCAGCCGGAGGGAGCTGATGCGGGTCAGCGGCCGACCGCCCAGGTTCAGCATGGTGATGGCGATCACCTACGCGGCGAACGCGCTGTCGATCTCGGTGCCGTTCGCGGGTGCCGAGCTGGCCGTGGTCTTCTCCTACCGGCAGTTCCGCAGGCACGGCGTGGACGCCGCCACCACGGGCTGGACGCTGGCCGTCTCGGCGATCTTCTCCACGTCCGCGCTGGCCCTCCTGCTGGTGATCGGGGCGCTGGCCGGGTCGGCGTCACTGGCCAGCGCGGCGGGATTCCTGGGCGCTTTCGTGTTCATCGTGCCCGGCGCCGTCGTGCTGCTCGCGCTGCGCTTCGAGCGCGTCCGCAGGCTCCTGCACCAGGTCATCGCCTGGCTGGTCAGCCTGTCCCGGAGCGTCCTCGGCGTTCCCGCGCATGGCGTTGACGGGCTGGATGAGTTCCTGGACCAGGTGGCGAGCCTGCGGCTGCCCTGGCCAAGGTACGTGGCGGTGTTCGGGCTGGCCCTGCTGAACTGGGCCGCGGACTGCGGGGCGCTGGCCTGCGCGATAAGGGCCACCGGCGAGCCTGTTCCCTGGCATAGCCTGCTGCTGGTCTACGGGGCGGGAGCCGCAGTGGGCAGCACCGGAATTACGCCCGGGGGATTCGCCCTCGTGGAGCTGGCGCTGACCGCGGCGCTGACGGCGGCCGGGCTGAACCGCTCGTCGGCGCTGGCGGCCGTGCTGGCCTATCGCCTGGTCAATTTCTGGCTGATCCTCATCGGCGGGTGGTTCTTGATGGCCCTGCTCGCCCGCGGCCGGATCGGGCCGGAGGCTGACTCCCCCGGTTCCGGTAAGCAATCTCCCGGTTCCGGTGAGCAATCCCCCGTGGCGGCGAGCTAGGGTGCGCACGCCGAGCGGGCCGGGTGAGGCGATCACGGTGGCCGACCTGGAGACCGATCCGCATCCGGCGCTGGCCCGGCTCCGGGACGCGGCACCGGTCTGCTGGGTCCCGGTCCTGGGCGCCTGGCTGGTCACCGGTTACCAGCTGGCCCTCGACGTGCTCCGCGACGCCCGGGCGTTCACGGTCGACGACCCCCGGTTCTCCACGGCCAAGGTGGTCGGGCCGAGCATGCTCTCACTGGACGGCGCGCAGCATGCCCGCCACCGGGCTCCGTTCACGCGGCCGTTCCGGGCCGATGAGGTCCATGCCCGGCTCGAATCGTTCATCCGCGACGAGGCCGGCCGGCTGGTCGCCGCCATCCGGCCGCGAGGCGCGGCCGAGCTGCGCCGCGCCGTGGCCGGGCCGCTGGCCGCGGCGGTCATGGCGGAGGCCCTCGGGCTGGGGCAGACCGATCCGGCTACGGTCCTCGGCTGGTACGACGGGATCGTGGCGGCCGTGCAGGCCGAAGCCGCAGCCGCGGGCCGCGCGCCGGGCGAGCGGCCCTCCCCCGGGGCCGGGCCCGATCAGGCCGGTAACACGGCGGCCGCCGGAAGCGCCGCATTCGCCGCGCTGGCCGCCAGGCTCGGGCAGGTCATCGCGGCCGGGGCGGCTGGCTCGGTGCTGGCCGAGGCGGTGCTGGCCGAGACAGTACTGCCCCAGGCGGTGCTGGCCGAGGGGGCCGGGCCGCTGACCGAGGCCGAGGCCATCTCCAATGCGGCGGTCTTGCTGTTCGGCGGGATCGAGACCACCGAGGGAATGATCGCCAACGCCATGCTGCACCTGCTGTCCTCCCCCGCCGAGCTGGAAATGGTGCTGGCCGACCGCGGCCTGATCCCCGCGGCGGTCGAGGAATCGCTGCGGCTGGAGCCTGCCGCGGCGGTCGTCGACCGGTACGCGACCCGCGATACCCGGCTCGGCCACGCCCGTATCCGGGCCGGGGACCAGGTGACGGTGTCCATCGCCGGGGCGAACCGGGACCCGGCGGTCTTCGGCCGTCCCGACGTCTTCGACATCCGCCGCCCTGACCCGGGCCGGCAGCTGGCCTTCGCCCATGGCCCGCATTTCTGCCTTGGTGTCCACCTGGCCCGCCTGGAGGCGCGGATAGCCGTACAGGCGATGCTGGAGCAGCTGCCCGGCCTGCACCTGGACCCGCGCTCCCCCAGCGCGCCGGCCGGGCTGGTTTTCCGCAAGCCGACCCGCTTGTCGGTGTGCTGGAATCCCCGCTGAGGGGCGGAGCGGCCGCGGTCTACACTTGGGTCGCGTTGGCCCTAAGGCCAGCAGATGCGATTTGGTCAGGAGGTGCGATGTCTGAGCAGGATCCGGACGCGCCAGCCGAGTTCGTCGATCAGTTTCCCGAGCGGTTCCATCGGGACCGCAGGCAGCACGGCGGCGAGATCGACCGCCTCGACGAAGATCAGCTGGCCCGCCTCACCGAGGAGGAGCGCGTCGCGGCCGGTGTCGACGCCTATGACCCCGACGAGGTGCCGCCTGCCACGGACACGCCGCCGCTGACCCAGGACGTCCGGCAGACCGAGGCCTACCAGGAAGAACGCGCCGAGGTCCGCCGGGAGACCGAAGAGGGCGAGCTTCGCCCTATCGACGAGGAACATCCCTTCCCGCCCACCAGGTACGAGGACTGAGACGCCGGGATGGCCGCGCCCCGGCGGCGGGCTGACGGGGGCTGACATCGCGGGACGCCGCCTCAGGGCGCGTTGAGCACCACGCTGGCCTCGGCGGTGTAGGCCAGGAACGTCAGCGACTCCTGGAAGTACAGCTCCACGAACTCCGAGTCGTGGGACAGGTAGCCGATCGACAGGTCCTGCCCTATGCGCAGCTCGTAGTCGCCGCCGCGGGTGGACACCAGGACCGCCCCGTCGATGGCAGGCGCCCAGATGATTTCGCCGTCCACTACGCGCGCCAGGTGCTCGCGGATCGGGTAGCCGTGCTCGGTGGTCTCGCTCACCAGCGTGTAAGCGGGAGCCGACAGCAGCAGCGAGAACGGGCCGCCCACCCCGGCCAGCCGGAGCGCGCTGACCGCCTGGCTGACCACGACCGGGTACTCGCGGGCCTCGGCAGGCAGCGAGAGGACCCGGTTGGACGTGCTCGGCCTGACCCCGGTGATCCCGGCGGCCGGGTAGCCGTCGAAGACGGCCCGGTCCTCGGCGAAGGCGATCTGCCGGGCCGCTACCTTGACCGGCTCCCAGTCCGAGTCCTGCGCGCCGCGCTCCACGTTGTCCACATCCAGCCTGCTCACGGTGAACGGCACCCGGAGCTGGACGAGCTGCTGCGCGGTGCGCAGCCAGGCCAGGATCCCGGCGGGATCGGGACCGGGCGGCTGTATCTCGGCCAGGTGGCCGGTGCCCACGCTGGCCAGGCTGGGGCCGTCGGGTCCGGTGACATCCGCCACCCGGCGCCCGGCTACGTTCTGCTCGAATGTCCGCCGGGCTTCGGCCTCGATGCTCGCCCAGGCTACCTCGGAAACCGGCGCGAGCTCGCGGTGCAGGTTGTTCATGAAGTGCTCCTCTTCAAGCTGCCAATGCCGAGGGAACCGTCCCCTGCCCCGGCGTCCGCCGGGGCATCAGCGGCGTCGGCGGGCGGGCCGGGGTCACTGAGGGAGCCGGGGTCGCCGGGCGGGCCGGGAAGATCGTCAAGGAAGTCAGTCGGCGGCGCGAAGAACAGCCCGCCGGTGACGGCGGTGGAGAAATCGAGGATCCGGTCGGTGTTGCCCGGCGGGTCGCCGATGAACATATTGCTGAGCATGAGCTCGGTCACCGACGGCGTGGCCGCGTAGGCGATGTAGTACGTGCCGAATTCCCCGCGCCCCACCTCACCGAACGGCATGTTGGCCCGCAGGATCTGCCGCTGCGTGCCGTCGGGCTCCTCGATGGTGTTCAGCGCGACGTGCGAGTCGGCCGGCTTGACGTCGTCAGGCATCTCGATGTCGGACAGCTTGTAGCGGCCGATCGCCTTCTCCTGGTCCTCCGTGCTCAGCGCGTTCCAGGCCGCCAGGTCGTGCAGGTATTTCTGGACGATGACGTAGCTGCCGCCGGCGAACGCGGGGTCGGCCCCGCCGACCAGGGCCGCGGCCCCGGCCGCACGCCCGGCCGGGTTCTCGGTGCCATCGACGAAGCCGAGCAGGTCCCGCTCGTCGAAGTAGCGGAAGCCGTGCACCTCGTCCACCACGGTGACCGCCCGGGCCAGGCGGCTCAGGGCGTGGGCCGCGAACTCGAAGCAGACGTCCATCCGCTCATGCCGGAGGTGGAACAGCAGGTCACCGGCGGTGGAGGGGGCCCGGTGCACGGGGCCGGCGAGCTCACGGAACGGATGCAGCTCGGCCGGGCGCGGGCCGGCGAACAAGCGGTCCCAGGCGCGCGAGCCGATCGCGGCGATGGCGGCCAGCGGGGCGTCCGGCGCGCGGAAGCCGACCGACCGCGCCACGCTGGTCCAGTCGGAGAGCAGGTCGCGGACCGCGTCCTCCCCGCCTGACTCGATCGTCAGCACCAGGAAGATCGCGTTGGCGGTGAGCGGGGTCAGCACGGGCTGCGGCTCGGGGGCCGGAGCAAGTTCCGGAGGAACGCGTGACCACTCCGTCACGGGGCTGTCCTTCCCTCTCCGCTGGCCTCAAGCATCTCACCGGACAGAGTAACGGTTGCGGTCCCGGGCGGCATCAGCAGGATGACCGGATTCCCGGGGACGCGTGAGGCGGGCCGGCGGGACGCGCCACGGGCCCGTTCGGTACCTGGGGCCGCGGTGTCCGGGCCCGGTTGGATAGCGCCAGAACCGGGGTGCGACGCGTCGTTAGACTGAGCCGACATGAGCATCGAGCCGCCGTCCGCAAAGCAGGTCAGCCGCGAGCGCACCTACCACGGCGACACCGTCATCGATGAGTACGCCTGGCTGGCTGACAAGGACGACCCGGACACCATCGCCTACCTGGAGGCCGAGAACGCCTACGCCGAGGCGGCCACGGCCGGGCTCGCCCCGCTGCGGGATCAGGTCTTCGCCGAGATCAAGGCGCGGACCCAGGAGAGCGACCTGTCGGTCCCGGTGCGCAAGGGCGGCTGGTGGCAGTACGCGCGGACGGTGGAGGGCCAGCAGTACGCCGTGCACTGCCGCCGCGCGGTCCGGCCGGGCGAGATCCTCCCGCCCGTCGCGGCCGACGGCCAGCCGCTGGACGGGGAGGAAGTGCTGCTGGACGGCAACGAGCTGGCCGCCGGGGCCGGGTTCTTCGCCCTCGGCGCCTACCAGCCGAGCCCGGACTGGCGCTGGCTGGCCTACTCCACCGACTTCACCGGGGACGAGCGGTTCACGATCAGGATCAAGGACCTGGCCAGCGGCACGCTGGCGCCCGATGAGATCCCCGGCACCTATTACGGGTGCGCGTGGTCGCTGGACGGCTCCGTCCTGTTCTACGTCACGGTCGACGACGCGTGGCGCCCGTACCGCGTGTGGCGGCACCTGGTCGGCACCCCGGCCAGCCAGGACGTCATCGTGTTCGAGGAGGCCGACGAGCGGTTCCACGTCGACGTCGGCCGGACCCGCAGCGACCGGTACGTCGTGATCAGGACCGCGAGCAAGCTGACCAGCGAGGTGCGGCTGATCGACGCGGCCGCGCCGGACGGTGCCGCCACCGTGGTGGCCCCGCGCCGGCACGGCGTGGACTACGACGTCGATGACGCCGGGGACCGGCTGCTCATCCTGCACAACGAGGGCGCGGAGAACTTCGAGCTCGCCACCGCGCCGCGGTCCGACCCGGCGGCCTGGACCCCGCTGGTGCCGCACCGGGCCGACACCCGGCTGCTGAGCATGGCCGCGTTCGCGGGCTTCATCGTGATCTGGTTCCGCCGCGAGGGGCTGACCGGGCTGCGGATCCTGCGGTCCGACGGCGGCGGCGAGCGGGAGATCGCGTTCAGCGAGCCGGTCTACCGCGTCTCGCCCGGGCCGAACCCCGAGTTCGACTCGGCCCGCTTCCGGCTGGCCTACACCTCGCTGGTCACGCCCGGCTCGGTCTACGACTGCGACATGGCGACCGGCGGGCTGACCCTGCTCAAGCGCCAGCCGGTGCTGCCGTCCCCGGCGGGCGAGCCCTACCGAAGCGAAGACTACGAGCAGCACCGGGAGTGGGCGGTCGCGTCCGACGGCACGCGGATCCCCATCTCGCTGGTCTGCCGCCGGGGCACGCCTCGTGACGGCAGTGCACCATGCCTGCTGTCCGGCTACGGCAGCTACGAGATCTCCCGTGACCCGGGCTTCTCGATTCCGGTCCTGTCGCTGCTCGACCGGGGCTTCGTGTACGCGATCGCGCACGTCCGGGGCGGCGGCGAGATGGGCCGGGCCTGGTACAACGACGGCAAGCTGCTGCGCAAGAAGAACACCTTCACCGACTTCATCGCCTGTGCGGAGCACCTGGCCCGGTCCGGCTGGACGTCCGCGTCCCGGCTGGTGGCCCGGGGCGGCTCGGCGGGCGGGCTGCTGATGGGCGCGGTGGCCAACCTGGCGCCGCAGGACTTCGCCGGGATCGTGGCCCAGGTGCCGTTCGTCGACGCGCTGAACACGATCCTGGACCCGTCACTGCCGCTGACCGTGACCGAGTGGGAGGAGTGGGGCGACCCGCTGCACGACCCGGCGGCCTACGCGTACATGAAGTCGTACACGCCGTACGAGAACGTCACCGGGCAGGCCTACCCGCCGATCTTCGCCCTCGGCGGCCTGAACGACACCCGGGTGACCTACCACGAGCCCGCCAAGTGGATCGCCCGCCTGCGGGCCGCGGGCCAGGGCGGCCCGTTCCTGCTCAAGATCGAGATGGAGGCGGGCCACGGCGGCCGCAGCGGCCGTTACGACGCGTGGCTGGAGGAGTCCCTGGTCCTGGCCTGGATCATCCAGACGGCCACGGGTACCGCGGCTACTGCTGGAACAGGGCGCTGACCGACTCGCCGTCGTGGATGCGGCTGATCGCGTCGGCCAGGGCCGGGGCGACCGACAGCACGTGCAGCTTGGGGTTATCGTCCGGGATCGGCGCGGAGTTGGTGCAGACCACCTCGCTCACCTCGGCGGCCAGCTTGTCCAGCGCGTTATCGGCGAACAGGCCGTGCGTGCAGGCCACGGCGACCGAACGCACCTGGTGCTCGCGCAGCCGGTCGAGCAGCTCGAACACGGTGGTGCCGCGGGAGATCTCGTCGTCGATGACGATCACGTCGCGGTCATTCACCTCGCCGATGATGGCGTTGATCCGGACCTTGGTGTCGCTGATCCGCTCCTTCGAGCCCGCGGCGACCGGCACGCCCAGCCTGCGGGCGAACTCCGCGGCGCTCTTGGCGTAGCCGAGGTCCGGCGCGACGACCACCGTGTTGGACAGGTCCCGGCCGCGGAAGTAGGCGGCCAGCTCGCGCAGCGCGTGCAGGTGGTCCACCGGCACGGAGAAGAACCCGTGCACCTGCGGGGAGTGCAGGGTCAAGGTGAGCACCCGGTTCACCCCCGCGGTGACCAGCAGGTCGGCGACCAGGCGCGCGCCGATGGAGATCCTCGGCTTGTCTTTCTTGTCCGACCGCGCGTACGCGTAGTGGGGTATCACCGCGGTCACCCGGGCGGCGGACGCGCCGCGCGCGGCGTCGGCCATCAGCAGCAGCTCCACCAGGTTCTCCTGGACCGGCTGGACCAGCGGCTGGATGAGGAACACGTCCCGTTCCCGGCAGTTGGCCTGGAGCTGGACCTCCAGGCAGTCGTTCGCGAACCGCTCCAGCATGACGGGCTGCTGAGGCACGCCCAGGAACGCGCAGATCTCTGCGGTCAGGGCCCGATGGGCGCTGCCGCCGAACACGACGATTTCACGCACTCCCGCTCTCCTGGGGGTCCCTCATCCTGTCGTGCGCGTTGTGCGGCTTCGCTTTCGGGAGGCCGAGCTTGGCCATGATCTCCGCCTGGACGATCTCGGTCGCGGGCCGCGCATCCACGGTGACGACGTATTCCTTGCGCCGGAACAGCTCGAGGATCGGGTTGGTCTCCTCGTGGTAGGTCCGCAGCCGGACCGCCAGCGCCTCCTCGGTGTCATCCTCCCGGGTGACCAGCTGCCCGCCGCACTCGTCGCACTTGCCGGGTACCGCGGGGCGGCTGTCCATCAGATGGTAGCTGCTGCCGCAGTCCGCGCACTGCCTGCGGTTGAGCACCCGCCGGCGGACTTCGGTGTCGGGCACGTGGAGAACGATCACGCCGTCAATGTCGTAGTTCTGCAGGAAAAACTCGGCCTGGGGCCGGTTCCGCGGGAACCCGTCGATGACGAACCCGAAGTTCCAGTCGTGCTCGGTCAGCCTGGTCTGGATCACCGACTGGACGATCTCGTCTCCCAGCAGCTCGCCTGCGGCCATGACCCGCCGGATGTGGGCGCCTGTCTTCGTGTGGTTCTGCACGTGCCAGCGGAAGATGTCACCCATGCTGATGTGCACGATGTCCAGGTCAGCGGCCAGCATCTGGCTGTGCGTGCTCTTCCCGCTGCCCTGCACGCCCATCATCAGGTACTTATTCATGTCAACACCCTGGCATATCGGTCAGCATGGTTCTCGTTAGGCCCGGTGCCGGACGGGGGCCGGGAGGCCCAGCTTGCGCTCGCAGGCCCGCCGGATGGGGCCGCTGACCAGCGTCCGCAGCTGCGGCCAGTCGTCATTCAGCCGGCGCGGGTTGACGAAGCGGGCCAGGTCGTTCGGCCTGCCTTGACTGAGCACGATGCTGTACAGGGCCAGCCTGGGCTTTTCCAGGGCGACGTCGAACTCGCGCAGTCCGTGCCAGCTCAGGTGGACCGGCAGCACGACGACACCCCGCCAGGGCCCGTGCAAGTCATCGAGCCGGTCAGGCAGCCGCGCGGCCTGAGGCGACCAGCCAGTGAACAGGCTCATAGGAGAAAATTATCGGTGAACAGCCGCCCAGCGCGACCTGGAGTTCACCACATCGCCGGGTACTTTCACCGCAGCGCTACGCTCATTGGCATGAAGCACGCCGCCCGCGCCGCCCGCGCCGAGCCGCAGAGCGCCGCGCCGGAGAGCGCCGCGCCCGGCGGCGAGGTGCCCGGCAGCCAGGTGCCCGGCAGCGCGGTGCCCCAAGGCGGAGCGGCCCGCAGTGCCGGGTCTTCGAGCGCCGGGCCGGTGTGGCCGTTCCTTTTCAAGCCCCGCTGGCTGGGCTGGCACGTGCTCATGGTGGTGTGCTTCTGGGGCATGCTGTGGCTTGGCGACTGGCAGCTGCACCGCGCGCTGGCCGGCAACGCGCTGAGCTGGGCCTACACGTTCGAGTGGCCGCTGTTCGCCGGTTTCGCCGTGGTGTTCTGGGCCAAGACGATCAAGGACGAGTTCCGGATCAAGCGGGGCGAGGCGGTACCGGGCTGGGCCCTGGCCCCAGGTCTCGCCGACCGGGATCTCCCGCTGAGCGCCCGGGCCGCCCTGGCCGCCCAGGCCGCCTCGGCCGCAACCGCGGCCGAGGAGCCCGAGGACCCGGAGCTCAGCGCGTACAACGCCTACCTGGCCCGGCTGAACGCAGAGGTCAGCCCCGGCAAGGGGCATGGATGGCGGAGCTAGAGGATCGAAGGAGGCAGCCTGTGAGGGCAGCGGTGCTCCGGTACCGGGTGATGGCGTACGTGACCGGCGTGGTGCTGATGGTCTTGGTTTTCGTCGGCATCCCGCTGCAGGTGGCCGGGTACCCGGCGGTGGCCAACGACGTCGGCGTGCTGCACGGCATCCTGTACATCATCTACCTGGTGTGCGCCTGGATCTTGTCCAGGAAGCTGGCGCTGGCGACCAAGCCGACGGTGATCATGCTGCTGGCCGGGACCGTCCCGATCATGACGTTCATCGTCGAGCGCTGGGTGACCCGCCGGTACATCAACCCCGCGCTGGCCGACCACGCCGGTCAGGCCCAGCCCGTGAGCCGGTGACCGACCACTACTTCTCGCCGCGGCCGGGCGCCCCGCACCGGCCCGGCCTGGTCCGGGTCGTGCTGCCGGATGTCTACCTGGAGCTGGCCACGGACGCCGGGGTGTTCTCCCCCGCCCGGCTCGACCCCGGCACCCGCCTGCTGCTCGAGGAGGCCCCGCCCCCGCCGTCAGCGGGCGAGCTGCTCGACCTCGGCTGCGGGTACGGCCCGGTCGCGTGCGTGCTGGCCAAACGGTCCCCCGGCGCCACCGTCTGGGCGGTTGACGTCAACGAGCGGGCGCTCGGGCTGTGCGCGCGGAACGCGGCCGCGGCCGGGCTGGCCAACGTGCGCTGCGCGGCCCCGGATGATCCGTCGATCCCGCCGCGGTTCGCCGGGATCTGGTCGAACCCGCCGGTCCGGATCGGCAAGGCGGCCCTGCACGAGCTGCTGTCGGCCTGGCTCGCGCGCCTGGCTCCCGGCGGCCGGGCGTACCTGGTGGCCGGGCGTAACCTCGGCGCCGACTCGCTGCACCGCTGGCTGGCCGGGCAGGGCTGGCCGGTGACGCGCCGGGCCGCGCGGAGCGGCTACCGCCTGCTCCAGGTGGAATTTTCGGCCGAACGGGCCCTGGTGGCTCCCCCGTGACCTCCCTCGTGCCGCCTGGCGGTCCCGCGGCCGGCGCGGCGCCGCGCCAGCTCCGCCCGGTCGAGGTCAAGCGGCTGAACCGGGAGTGGCGCCGGGCCACCGGCGCGCGGCTGGCGCTGCTGCTGGACTCGGTCGGCCAGCCGTTCAACGTCGGCTCGATCGTCCGCTCGGCCGCAGCCTTCGGCGCTGAGCACATGTGGCTGTGCGGGAGCACGGCGCCGCTGTCACATCCGGGTGTGGGCAAGACAGCGCTTGGCACCCAGCGGCTCGTGGCGGCGACCACCGAGCCGAGCCCGGTCGCGGGGGCCAAGGCGGCGGTGGATGCGGGACTGCGGGTGGTCGCCATCGAGCTGGCCTCGGGCGCGGTCCCGCTGCACGAGGCGCCGCTGGACGGCGACGTCTGCCTGGCGTTCGGCAACGAGGACCACGGCTGCTCGCCGGCCCTGCTGGCGGTGGCCGACGCGGTCGCCTACATCCCGCAGCCGGGCCGGGTCGGGTCGCTCAACGTCGCCGCGGCGGCCGCGGTGGCGATGGCCGAAGCGCGCCGCCGGGCCTGGGTCCGAGCGGATCCTCCCCCGAACGCTTAGGGGGCACGATGCGCGCCCGACATCCGCAGTTCACAGGGCTGGTGCGGGATGCGGGCATACTAGCGGTCGTGCGAGTACCGTTCCTCGATCACCCACAGCCCGTCGCGTTCGCTCACCGCGGCGGCGCGGCCCACGCTCCAGAGAACTCCTGGGCCGCGTTCGAGCACGCGATCAAGCTCGGCTACGCCTACCTCGAGACCGACGCCCGCGCCACCTCGGACGGCAAGCTCGTGGCCTTCCACGACCGTACGCTCGACCGGGTCACCGACGGGACCGGCCCGGTCAGCGCGCGCTCGTACCGTGACCTCGCCGCGCTGCGCATCTCGGGCACCGAGCCGATACCGCTGATCGAGGACCTGCTCGGCGCCTGGCCCGACGTGCGGTTCAACATCGACCTGAAGGACGTGCCGGGGATCTCCCTGCTGCCCGCGGTGCTGCGCCGCACCGGCGCCTGGGACCGGGTCTGCGTGACCTCGTTCTCCGGCCGCCGGCTCCGGACCGCCCGGGGCCTGCTGGACCGGCCGGTGTGCATGGCTACGTCACCGACCGCGATCGCGGGCGTCCGCTGCAACGTCGGGGCCTCGGCCAGCTGGCCGCAGATCCGGATGTTCGCCGACTCCCTGTCGCGGGCCTGCGTGCGCTGCGCTCAGGTACCGGGAAAGGTGGCGACCCCGGCGTTCGTGCGACGGGCCCACGCCCTTGGCCTCGACGTTCACGTGTGGACCGTCAACGACCGGGCCGAGATGATCCGGTTCCTGGATCTTGGCGCCGACGGCATCATGACCGATGAGACCCAGACGCTACGTGACGTGCTCATCGAGCGCGGTCAGTGGCATCCGCGGGTCGGTTCCGGCACTCCCTGAGCGCTTCACGGGCGGCCTCCCGATGGCTTTGCGGCGACCTGCCGATGACCGGCCGATGACCGGGTGAGGGCCGATAGCTGCGATCTTTCGCAGAAAACACGGTTGGGTAACGGCCCGAGCGGGAATCTTGTCCGGGTATCCAGTGTTGCCAAGTAATACCGTTGACCGCCTGGGAGGCAGCTAGCATGGCCGAACGCGCACTCCGTGGCACCCGGCTCGGCGCGACGAGCTATGAAAACGACAGGAACACTGACCTGGCACCCAGGCAGGATGTCGCTTTCGATTGCCCGAATGGACACCATTTTAGCGTGCCCTTCGCCGCCGAGGCGGAACTTCCCGCGACGTGGGAGTGTCGCGTCTGCGGTTCGGTCGCCCTGGCCGCTACCGGCGAGTCTCCGTCGCCGAAGAAGGCCAAGCCGCCGCGCAGCCACTGGGACATGCTCATGGAGCGGCGCACGGTGGAGGACCTCGAAGCGGTACTGGCCGAGCGGCTGCAGGTCATCCGGGAGCGCCGTATCACCGGGACCGTCGAGAGCCGGGGCAGCCGGCCAGAGCGCCGGAGCGCCTAGGCCCCGCAGCACACGGGCGTCTAGCAGCACACGGGCGTCTAGCGGCTCGCCCGGCGCGAGCCCAGCCCGTGCACTCGCTTTGCGACGCCCCACTGCGCGACGCGCCAGAACGCCTCCAGGATGATGTTGTTGCTCATCTTGCTGGCGCCATGTTCCCGTTCCACGAACGTGATCGGCACCTCGACGATCCTCAGCCCGGCCTGCGCGACCCGGTTAGTCAGGTCGATCTGGAAGCAGTACCCGGCCGACTCGACCTGGTCCAGGCTGATGGTGCGCAGCGTGGACGCGCGGTAGGCACGGAAGCCTGCCGTCGCGTCGCGGACGCTCAGGCCCAGCATGAGCCTGGTGTAGACGTTGGCCCCGCGGGACAGCACCTCGCGGGACTTAGGCCAGTTGACCACCCGCCCGCCGGCCATCCACCGGGACCCGATGGCCAGGTCCGCGTGGGCCAGCGCCCCGACCAGCACCGGCAGGTGCTCGGGCAGGTGGGAGCCGTCCGCGTCCATCTCCACGATCGCGCCGTAGCCGCGATCGAGCGCCCAGCCGAACCCGGCGATGTAGGCCTTGCCCAGGCCAGCCTTCTCGTCCCGGTGCATGACCTGCACGTGCGGATCCGCCTCGGCCAGCTTGTCGGCGATGTCGCCGGTGCCGTCCGGGCTGTTGTCGTCCACGACCAGCACGTCAGCCTCGGGCAGCGCCGCCCTGACCCGGCCGATGATGGATTCCAGGTTCTGCCGCTCGTTGTAGGTGGGCATGATGATCACGGTCGGGCCGACCGGCTGATCAGCGGATGGATGTGGCTGCGTCACGACCTTTGCCTATCCCAGCGTTGGTTAACAGGGGATGTCACGAACGGTGCACGCCATGATATCCCCGTACTTTCGTCCCCGGGCGGGCGCCGAACCGTGCCCATGGTCACGTCCGGACAACGAACCGGGCCGTTCAGACGTGCCTGCCCCGGCCAGCCGGGGACGGATCAGGGCCCATCTGAAGGAAAAGGACCCGGGCAGCGCCTTCGGACCGGAGCCTGTCCCGCTGGCCACGGGCTCAGCCTCCGTTGTCTACTGGATGCCCGGGCCCTTTCCACGCCCAACCCCCTGTCCAGCCGGATCTGCGCCGCAGGCCCCCCTCAGCCCCTTGCTTCCCACGTCGGCTTCGGGACGAGCCTGTCGGTCCGGCTAGCGTGCCCGGTGCTGGACTTCAGCAACATACCGCTGATCCTGATGATGTCAACCGCGAGCCCAAAGGGGCTGATTTCACTCGGAGTAAGATTCGGCTACATTGTGTCGCGGGTGAGCGAGATGTTCACCGGCCGGTTCCGCGCCCGGTCGCCCCGCGCCCGGCAAAGCACGGGGCCTGATCAGACACGGGGCCCGATACGACACAGGGCCGGGTTGAGCGGTCCAAAAATTTGCGGCCGTTACCCTCTTTGCGTGCCGCGCTTTCCGGGTATGCCTCACCCCACTTGGCGTCACCGGCCCGGTCCGCACCGGGTCACGTGACGCCCCAGGCTCCCGCGGCCGATGCCGCACTCTCCGTCCGAGGTGATGCGAATGGATAGTAGCGGCGACGCCCGGCGGGTCCGGGCCCATACGGTCGGCGAGATGATGCACACCCGGGTGGTGTACACCACCCCCGACAGCCCCATGTCGCAGGCCGCCGCCGAGATGGTCCGGGAGCGGGTGGGCTCGGCCCTGGTCCTGGAGGGCTCGTTCCTGGCCGGCATCCTCACCGAGCGCGACATCCTGCGGGCCGCGGCGGCCGCGGCCGATCTCACCACGGTCCGGGTCTCGGCGTGGATGACCAAGGACCCGCGGTCAGCCGAACCGGATACCACGGTCGAGGACGCCGGGCAGATGATGCTGCGCAACGGCTTCCGTCACCTCCCCATCATGGAGGGGAGAACCGTACTCGGCGTAGTCAGCCTGCGTGACCTGGCCGCGGCCAGGATCACCCGCCCGGAGGAGTAGCCTGCGCATGCTGGAGACCCCGGCGGAGACCGGCCGGCTGCAGGACCTACTGGACCGCAGCGCCGCGGGCGCCGGGACTCACCTGCGGGACATCATCACCGATGAGCGCCGCCTGTCCGCCGCGCGGGTGTGCGAGCTCCTGCAGGGGATGCGGCTGCTCGTGGCGGCCACCGTCACCGCCGACGGGCGCCCGCTGGCCGGCCCGGTGGACGGCTACTTCCTGCACGGCTCCTTCTGCTTCAGCTCGGGCCGGAACTCGGTCCGCATGCGCCATCTGGCCGCCCGCCCCGCGATCAGCGCCAGCTACCTGCCCGGTGAGGAACTCGCCGTGACCGTGCACGGCCGGGCCGAGCTGTTCGACCTGAGCGCGCCCGAGGGCCGTGAGCTGCGCCAGTCCATGCTCGACCACTACCTGCCCTTGCAGGGGCCGCAGTTCGAGACCTGGCTGGACGAGACCGACTCGATCGGCGCCCGCATCGTGGCGGCGAAAATGTTCACCTTCAGCAGCTCCGCGCGCTGACCACATAATCGGGGGGCCGCCGGTCCCGGGTCGTCTGTCCGCTCGGTCAAGGTGTAGATGCCGAGCACGGCACGGTCGCGGTACGGGAGCCAGTCGATAGCCAGGCGGCGGGCGATGTAGTCGACCGCGGAACAGACCCTGGGGATCTCCGGGTCGTCGGTCGGCCCGTTGGGCGTGAAGTCCTGGCCAAGACCGGGGCGGATCAGCTCGGCGAGCGGAACCCGGTGCCGCAGGCCCACGGACAGCGCGATCGCGTAGGTGCTCACCAGGCCCGCGCTGCTGGTGCCGTGCTTGCCCCAGTGGATGAAGACCTCGCCGAGGCTCCCGTCGTGACGCTGGTTGGCGGTGAGGTAGAACCGTTCCGCGCCGATGGTCACGGCCACGGTGTGCCCGCGGCGACGCCTCGGCATCTGCGGCGCAGCACCCGGCGTCAAGGCCCCCCCTCTCCCCGGGCCTAGTCACTGCTGATCATACTGGCCCTATATCTAATTCGATGATTTTTTCGCTATCACCTTTATACAAGACCATCGGCCAGAACGGCCCGTGCCTCGCGCACCGCGAACCGGATTCCCTGGTCGGCTAGGCCACCGCTAGGGGGTGAACTCGGCGTGCCAGCGGCGGCCGAGGAGGGCGGCCCGGGCGGCGAGCCACACGCCGAGCGCGGCCCAGATGCCGGGCAGGCCGAGGCGGGGGAAGGCCAGGACGAGCGCGGCCAGCGGGAGGTAGGCGAATACGGCCCAGACCATGGCGCGGCGCATGGCCACGTAGTCCGCGAGGCCCAGGATCAGGCCGTCCAGGACGAAGGCCAGCGCGGTCACGGGCTGGGTGACGGCCGCCACCAGGAGGGCCGTGGTGGCGTCGTGCCGGATCGCCGCGTCCTGGGTGAACAGGTAGGGGACGCCGAAGGCCAGCGCGGCGGTCACCACGCCCATCGCGATCCCGGCCAGCAGGCCGAGCTGGAGTGTGCGCTGCCCGACCTGATGCGCGCCCGGCTTGTCGCCCGCCCCGAGGCGGGAGCTGACGAACACCTGAGCCGGGACGGCGAGCGCGTCCAGCAGCAGGGCGAGCAGGTACCAGACGCGCATGGCGATCTGCTGGCCGCCGAGCGGCACCGGGCCCAGCCGGGCCGCGATCGCGGTCGTGGTCAGCGGGACCACGCCGAGGGCTATCGTGCGGACCGAGAGCCGGTGGCCGTCCCGCAGCAGGGCGGTTACCTCGGCGCGGCCGGGCCGGGCCGGCCGGATCCGGGCCCGGCGCCAGGACGCGGCGGCGTACAGGCCGGCCGCGATGACCTGCGCGATGACCGTGCCCCAGGCCGAGCCGAGCAGGCCCAGGTGCAGGCCGTAGACCAGGGCCAGTTCCAGCAGCACGTTGGCCACGTTGGCGGTGACCGCGATGCGCAACGGCGTGCGGGTGTCGGCCAGGCCGATCAGGTGCCCGTTCCCGGCGAACGACACGTACAGGAACGGCAGGCCGAGCGCGGACACCCGCAGGTAGCCCGCCGCGCCGGCCACGGCGGGCCCGTGCCCGCCCAGCACGGTGGCGATCGGGGTTGCCGCGGCCAGCAGGGCCAGCGCGATCACGATCCCGCCCCCGGCCGCCACCAGGTAGGCCGACCCGGCGGTCCGGGCCGCCCGGTCGGCGGCGCGGCCCGCGGCCAGGCCGGCCACCGCTGAGGTGGTGGCCATGGTCAGGAAAATGGCGAGCCAGGCGGTCGCGTTCAGCGCGGTCGAGGCGATGGCCAGCGACCCCAGCGAGGATGGGCCCAGGTGACCGACGATCGCGGTGTCGGCCAGGCTGTAGGCGGGTTCGGCGGCGATCGCGCCGAGCGCCGGCAGGGCCAGCGCGGCGATGCGCCGGTCCAGGTCGCGGTCCGGCCGGACGCGTCCTGGCCTGGTGAGCATGATTCATAGTCTCCGGGTCGGGCGGAGGCCAGCGCAAAACCTGGTCGGCCGTCTGGGCATGCGGATGGCAGACTGCTGGGGTGCCGTCTTCCTCCGGTGACGTCGCTGCGGGCCGCGCGGTGACGGGAGCCCGGCTGTCCCGTCCGGTGCGGGCGCTGGTCGCGTTCGTGTGCCTGCTGGTGCTGGTGGACACGATGTTCTTCACCGCGCTGACTCCGCTGCTGCCGCACTACACCCAGGCGGCCCACCTGACCAAGTCGGGCGCGGGCCTGCTGGTGGCCAGCTACCCGCTGGGCACGCTGATCGGGGCGCTGCCCGCCGGGATGCTGGCCAGCCGGCTCGGGTACCGGGCCGTGACGCTGCTCGGCCTGGCCCTGATGAGCGTGTCCACCCTGGCCTTCGGCTGGGTGACGGCGGCCGCCGCGCTCGACGGCGCCCGGTTCGTCCAGGGCCTGGGCGGCGCGTGCACCTGGGCCGCCGGACTGGCCTGGCTGGCCACCAAGGCCCCGCCCGAGCGACGGGGCCAGCTGCTGGGCACGGCCATGGGAGCGGCCGTAGGCGGTGCGCTGTTCGGCCCGGTAGTCGGGGCGCTGGCCGGCTGGGTGGGCACCGGGCCCGCGTTCTCCACCGCGGCCGTCCTCGGCGCCATCCTCATGGCGGTGACGCTCGCGGTTCCCGCCCCGGAGCCGTCGCCGCCCCAGGCCTGGCGGGTCATCCTGCCCGCGCTCCGGTGACCGGCGAGTGGACCTGGGGCTGTGGCTGACCATGCTGGCCGGCATCGCGTTCGGCATGCTCGACCTGCTGGCCCCGCTGCGGCTGGCCAGCCTGGGCCTGACCACGCTGGTCATCGCGGCTACGTTCCTGGCGTCCGCGGGACTGGAGGCCGGGCTGGCCCCGCTGGCGGGGCGGCAGGCCGACCGCCGCGGGCCGCTTGCGCCGATCAAGGTCGCCCTGGTGGCCGCCGCGGCCGTGGCCCTGCTGGCGCCCACCCTGAGCATCGGCTGGCTGCTGGTGCTGGTGCTGATCTGCGGCATGCCGGCCTTCGGCGTCCTGTTCACTCCGGCCATGACCCTGCTCAGTGAGGGCGCCAGCCGGCTGAAGATCGACCAGGGCCTGGCGTTCGGAGTGGGGAACCTGGCCTGGGCGGCCGGCCAGGCCATCTCCGCCGCGGGCAGCGGGGCCCTGGCGCAGGCCACCTCAGACTTGGTTCCGTACTCGTTGCTCGCCGCCGCCTGCCTGGTGACGCTCGGCCTCATCCAGCGGCGGCGCGGGGCACCGCGGGTTCAGCAGTAAACGTAGCCCCGGCTGGTGCCTTTGTAGGTGCACGAGTCGATCGAGGTGCCGTTTTGGTTCCGCAGGATCGCCGTGTCCCCGGTGTTGTTCCAGATGTACCAGGAATGGTTCCAGTACCGGTCGGTCTGCGTGGCGCTACCGTGGCCGGTGTGGATGGTCACGTACCCATGCGGCTTGATGGTGTATGAACCGAACACGAATACGTGCCCGGCTTTGTCGCGGAGCGTCCAGCGGCTCAGGTTTATACTCGAGCCCGACGTATTGTGCAGCTCCACCCACTCGTGGTTCAGGCTCGCGTTGCCGCCGTGGTCCGGGCCCGGTGAGTTATACCAGATCTCGTAAATCTGCATCCGGTACGTCGCGGCCTGCGCCGCCGCGCCCGAGGCCATCGTGAGGCCGAGCGCCATGGCCAGACCCAGCAGCCCGGTCACCACGAATGCACCAATTTTCCGCATTTATCCCCCTCGCCGGTATTTCTCGCCATTAAATCTGGCCTGAGACCGGCACAGACTAGCAGCAGGGAGGATCGGCTGCGACATCCGGAAGATGCGCTATCGGGCTTATCGCGACGTTAATTGTAAAACGGATGATTGCGTTATGCCGTTACCTGCGGCGTAACTAGCCAGTTCACCGCACTCCGCTACTTCGCGCCGGACGGCACGGCTAGGCCGAATCGTCGACCGGGAAAACATGGCTTGACGCGGCGCTAGGACCCGGCAAACGAGTCGGCTAGCGCGCCACGCGGTAGCGGAGGTAGAGGACTCTCGAGCTGAAGGTGCGGGTCTCGACGAGTTCGAGCTCCACCCGGCGCTCGCGCTGGGGGAAGAACGGAATGCCACCGCCAACCAGCACCGGGTAGACCCTGGCCCGGTACTCGTCGATCAGACCCAGCGCGGCCGCCTCGGCGGCGAGAGCCGCGCCGCCGATCGCGATGCTGCCCTCCGCCGGCTCGGCTCGCAACCGCTCGATCTCCTCCCCCAGAGCGCCGGAGGCCAGGCGGGCATTGCCCTGCACCGCCGGCAGTGTGGTGGAGAACACCACCTTTGGGAGCGGCTTCCAGATCGCGGCCCACTCGAGCATTGAGTCGTCGAGCGTTGGATCCTGGTCGGCGGTCTCCCAGTACAGCATCGTCTCGTACAGCCGTCGTCCCAGCAGGTGGACGCCGACCTGGCGTATCTCGTCGGTGACGAGGCGGAAGACCTCCTCGTCGGGTGCCGTCCAGTCGAAGCCGCCGTCCGGCCCGACGATGTAGCCGTCAAGTGAGACGCCCATCGAATAGGTCACGCTGCGCATAAGAAGTCCTCCTCGGTAACGGGTTCGGCAGTACGACCGTCGGACGCCGCAGAACTCATCGCGGCTCGCGGGACAGGGCAAACGTGGACGGTTACGGCACCTAGATAGGTGCCCGATGAGCATCGCAGGGGCGCGGCTCCCACCGGGCCCCCGGCATCGCGCTAGGCGGCGATGGCGGGGGGGCGCGGGGCGCGGCGCAGCCACTGCCAGAACGTGCGTCGCGGCCGGCGGGGCGGAGGGGGCGGCCCGGCGGTGATGCCTGCGCCGCGAACCGAGCCTGCGATCTCGACGCGCAGCAGGACGGGGACGCCCGGGCCAGGCGGCTGGGGCAGCGTGACGCTCCCGCCGTGCACTGACATGTCACCGGCGTCCACCACGATGCCCGGCCTGGTGATCAGCCTGAGCCCCCCGCCTCTCACCTCGGCGGTGATGCGCAGCAGCGGCTGCGTGATCACCGCCTCGGTGAAGTCCAGCGTCACACCGCCGCCTCTCACCTTGACGTCCAGTTCCTTCGGCACGACCCAGCGGCCATCCCGGCAGACGCTGCTGCCCTGGACGTGGATCCGCACCAGGTCCTTCGGCGGGGCGCTCACCGCGCCCGCGCCGGGCGGCACGACAGCGGCACCCGGCGTGGCCGGCAGGTCGGCCGTCAGGGCCGCGAGCTCGGCGTAAGTCTTCGCGGTCAGCGCGCGGTCCAGGCGCTCGTCCAGTTCTTCCGCGGAGAGCCGGCCGTCCCCGGCGGCTACCCGCAGCACTTCCACCACCTGATCCCGGTCCGCATAGGACGCGCGCAGTTCCCCGCCCGCGACGATGGCAGGCAGATCACCCTGGCCGCCACCGCTCGATTGTGGGTCCGCCATGCCCAAACCCTAAGGGAACGCGCAGATGCGCGCCACGCCAGGCGACTTCGCGGCTGCGCCCGGCCTCAGTCCTGGCCAGGTAGAGCGGATGGCGCGCAAAAATGCCCCGGCTCCGGCGAGGGAGCGCATGCCCTCAGAGACTAGGTTCCGGTGGTCTGCTTCACTTCGGCGGTGAAGTCGCTCTCCAGTGAGAACACCGAGCCGAGCTGACTGACCGCCTGCTGGAGGTCGGCCAGGGTCGCGTCCGGCCCGACCTCGCCAGTCACGGTGAGGATCTGGCTGAGCAGGGCGGCGAAGAAGCCGCGCGGATCGGCGCAGGACGGCACCGGGAAACTGGCCAGGGCGGCGGCCCGCTGCCCGAGGATGTTCAGCGAGGCGGCGATCAGGGCCGGCTGACCGGACGAGCTGTTCTTGTCCAGGACTTCCTGGGCGGCCTCGAAATTGATGATTGCCGAGTGGGCCGGGCCGTTCTGCCAGGCGTGGTACTGCTGGGCGCACGCCGCGGTGGTCCCGGCCACCGTACTGGTCGGCGGGCTGCTGCCCGCGGGCGTCGTGGCCGGGTGGGACGGCTGGCCACCCGAACCCGCGCCGCAGGCGGTGAGGACCGCTGCCATTAAAACCACGCCGAGGACACGTCTGGCGACCATGACCCAACCCCCCAAGATTGAGGTCCTGGCTGCACCTTACTGCCGCGCGCCGGCCGCGGCCAGGCCTCATCTTCCCCGACTGCCAGGTCTTTCGTAACGATTGCCACCGGGTCCGGGGCAGGGAATGATCGGGCTGGGGGGAGGGTCATGAGAAGACTCGGCCCAGGCGGGCGCTGGCCCAGCCTGGACACGATCGCCATCACGCAGACCGCAGTGGTCGCAGTGCTGCTGGTCACGCAGTTCGTGCCGCAGCCGCACGTCAGCAGCGGCGTCGCCGACCAGGGCGGCCTGGCGTACGGGGTCCCGCTGGCAGATTTCGTGGTCATGGCCGTCTCGCTGCCCGCTGGCTTCGGCATGCTGCTGACCGGCGCGTCGCGATCCGGCGCGCGGCTGCGCTACGGCGTCCTCGCCGTGGTCACCCTGCTGCTGGCCATCCAGCCGGTCACGTCGCTGATCTCGGCGAACGCGGGCCGCGAGTATCCGTTAGTCCTTGCGTTCAGCGCGGCGCAGCTGGCCATCCTGGCCGTGTGGTGGAGGTGGTCCGCCCGCCCGGTGCTGGTCTGGGTGCTGCTGCCGGCCTACTACCTGCTGGTGGCCGGCGTCTGGCTGGTCTTCGCGGCGCACGGCCGGGGCGCGGCCGGCGCCGGGGTCGTGCTGCAGGGCCTGGCTGCTGAGCTCCTGATGCTGCCGCTGGTGCTGGTCTTTCCCATCCTGTCCTTCAGCACCGACTGGGTGAGCCGGGTGCAGCAGATCACGGGCCGGGTGCTGCTGTTCCGGGATCCGCGGGGGCGGCTTCGGTTTTCCCGGCCGCTGCCGTACGCCACCGCGATCGTCGCGGCGGCGCTGCTGACCGGGGAGATCCTGGCCGGAGCTGGCCTGGCCGGTGGCCTGGCCACCGTCCTGGTCATAACGGTGATCATGATCGCGCTGATCCGGCTGGCGGGCATCGGCCGGCACTGGCCGCGGAAGGTAGCGACGCGGTGGATATTCGCCGGGGCCGCCGTGTTCGTGATCGACTTCCTGGTGCTGGTCGACTTCGACCCGTTCCCGCCCGGCCGGCCGGACCTCCTGTTCAGCACGGCCGCGGCGCTCGCCCAGGTCCCGCTGGCGCTGGCCGCGCTGCTGCTCGCCGTCGTGTTCATCCTGACGGGCCGGGCCAGGCGTCCTGAGCTCGCTGCGGGCGGTCTGCTGCTGGCCATGGTGGCCCTGGTCATCCTGACCGCCACCTACCCCACGGCGCTGGCCGGGCTGGGGCTGCGGACCCCGCAGCCCCACGACATCTTGGGCGCGGTCGACGTGGGCGCGGCCGCCGCGGCCCTGGTCTGGCTGGGACTGCTGTGGTGGCGGGGGCAGTGGGGCACCCAGGACGCGCGGTTGCGCCAGGTCCTGGTGCTGCTGGTGAGCCTGGCCAGCATCCGCGGGGTGTACGCGCTGCTGCACTGGAGCGCCGGGCTCGGCCCGGAGTTCACCCTGCTGCTCGCGGGATTCTTCCTGCTGCCGGCGCTGTGGGTATACCTGGTACCGCTCGCGCGGCGGCGGTTCGCCGCCCGGCGGGGCCCGGCGGACCGGCCCGAGCTGGGTGAGTTGCTCGATGCCCTGGACGACGAGGACTCCGAGGCCCGGACCGGCCGGGGAGCGCAGCTGCTGCAGACGGGATTCGTCCTGGTCAGCAACAGCCTGTTCGTCTATCTGGGGACCTTCCGGGCGCCAGTGTCCGGGGAGGTTCAGCCGGACTTCCTGCGCAGTGATCTCACCGCATCGGCCGGCCTGCTCCTGCTGGGGCCGCCCGTGGTGGTGCTGGCCTTCGCGCTCCGGCTCCGGCTCCAGCTCCGGCCCCCGCTCCGGCTCTGGCGGCGGCCGCCCATGCGAACCGAGCTGGCCGTCACTGAGGTGGCCGTCACGCGGCCTGGGGTCACCGGGCGGGCGAGGTGGCTGGTGGTCACCGGCGTGGCGGTCACCGTGATCATCACCGCGGCCCTGTTCGCGGTGGCCTTCCCGCGCAGCGTGCGCGCCAGCGCGGACCAGTCCTACCAGGCCACAGTCCCGGGCGTCGGCTGCGACGACGGGGACGCGACCTGGGCGATCCTCCCGCCCGCGCCGCTCGGCGTCGCCTGTACCCCAGGCGCGCTGCAGATCACTGTGGCCGCCGGCCGCACGAACGCCGTGAGCTTCGTCCCGCCCGACGGGTACTTCGCGGGCGACTACCGGCTGTCCGTACACGTGAACTTTGGCGGGCTGGCCAGCGGCTGCCTCACGCTGGAGACGCGGGTGACGACCGCGGGCTACTACTGGGCCAACGTCTGCAGCCAGGGCACCTGGACGATCGACCGGTCCGACGGCGCGGTCCTGACCGTGCTGTCCGACGGTCTCATCGCGCCCTCGCAAAGCCACACCGTGCAGGTGACGGCCCAGGGCGCGAGCCAGCGGCTTGCCATCGACGGGCGCCAGGTCGCGGTGGTGGCCGACCCGCGGTACACCCGCACCGCACAGCTGGTCATCGGCGTGCAGAACCTGACCGGTCAGCCGGGGCAAGCCGGTCTCAGCAACTTCACGTTCACGCCGGCCGGGACCGCCGCCCCGGCCGGCGCGGAACGCACCCAGCTGACCGCGCCCGCTCCTGCCTGTGGTGCCGCGTCCGGGTCATGGGGCCTGATGACCCCGGTCACCACCCAGCTCCGCTGCGGCCACGGCCCGAGCATCCTGACCGTGTCGCCCGGCGCACTCGGCGAGCTCGGCTTCGCCGCGGACGCCGCGTTCCCGGCCGCCTACCGGGTGGCGGTCCGGGTGAACCTGGCCCGCATGCCCGGCGGCTGCGCCGTGCTTGGCCTCGCGATGCGCGACCAGTCCGGCTATCTGAACGAGGTATGCGCAGACGGGATCTGGGCCATCGACGGCCCCGTAGATAAGGTGCTCGGCCACGGGGGCCTGCCCGGCAAAGCCGCACCGCGCGGTTCCAGTACCGAGATCGAGACCGCGCTGAGCGGCGGCGTCGACCGCCTCATCGTCAACGGTGTCCCGGTGGCGGAGGTGCCGGCGCCGCGACCGCCGGCACCGCCTACGTTCTCCTCGCGGCGTTCAACCGCGGAACCAGCAGCGGTTCGGCCAGCTTCAGCGACTTCGCTTTCCGTCCCGGTGAGTGAGTCCGCCGGGGCATCCGGAATAGGACAGTTGCGTCGAGGGTGATCCGAGGCCGTTGTTTGCTAATCCGTTACAGGGCGCTGACAGGCCAGGGTCCGCATCTGTGTCTGCCTGATCACAGCCGGCCTGACTGCCGGCCTGCTACTGTCGCGCGCCCGACACGCCACGCGCCGTCGGGCGGACAGGGCTGAGCCCTCCAGTGAGGCGCGTTTCGTTGCTGTTGACCATGGTCATCGGGATCGCGGGGCAGGCTTGGCGGGCTTCATGGCGGGCTGGGTGCGGTGGTGATCAGTGGCGGCCGCGGGGTGCGGGGCTGGTGAGGGCGTGGTGGATGTCGGCGGCTCGGCGGGCCCAGGTGTGCTGGGCGGCGAAGGCCTGGCAGCGGGCGGCCAGGTGCGGGGTCCTGGGCTGGGTGAGGAGCTGGTCGACCTGGTCGGCGAAGGATGCTGGCGTGGTGATGTGGATCAGGTCGGTGCCCAGTGCGCGCAGGGCGGGCAGGTCGGTGGCGGCGACCGGGCGTCCGGCGGCCAGGTATTCCAGGGCTTTGAGGGGGAAGCTGGCGTGGTTGAACGGGCTGGGGGTGTAGGGCACCAGGCCGACGTCCATCAGCCGTAGGTACCCCGGCAGCGCGGCGGCGGGCTGCTGGCCGGCCCAGTGCACGTTGGGCCGGCCCGTCAGGGCGGCGAAGCGTTGCTGGTCGCAGCCGGGGTCCTGCGGGCCGACCAGGAGCAGGGAACGGCCGCGGGCGGCGACCGCCTCCAGCAGGGCCAGGTCGGTGCGGGCGTTGAGCCGCCCGATGAAGCCGGCCACCGGAGGAGGCAGGCGGACGCCGGCGGGCAGCGGGGCGCGGTCGGTGCCAAGGTAGGCGGGAGCGTCGGTCCCGAAGGGGATGAGCAGCGGGTCGCGGCCGCGGCTGCGCCACCTGGCCGCCACCACCGGGTTGGCCGCGATCAGCAGGTCAGCGGCAGCGGCGACCCGGCGTTCACGCCGGGCCAGCATGCCGGCGTTCAGCCCGAACAACGCCGCGCCCGCGACGAAGTCGTCCTTGGCCCAGTAGGCGCGCACCCCTTCCCCGCACGCGCCGAACACCGGGAACTGCGGCCAGCCCGAGAGCACCGCGCTGACCTGCCCGCCGAGCCGGGCGGTGGCCCAGCGCAGGTCCCGGCGGATCAGCGCGGCCGTCGTGGCGGCCACGGCGCGGCGGGCCGGGAACGGCGGCGCCACCGGGACGAGCCGGGCCAGCCCCGGGCCCTCCCGCCGCAACCGCTGGCCTGCCCGCCACGAGCCCCGCGCGCCGGGGCGCCGGAACGCGGGCGGGTCCACGTACAGCACCGGAGCCAGCTCCGACAGGTGCCGGGCCAGGTGCCAGTCACTCATCCGGGTACCGTCATAGGCGGCCACCGCGCACACCACGATGAGCCCGTCCCAGCCCCGCCCGCCCCGGAGCGTTGTCCCGGCCGGCATCCGGACCTCCAGGTAGTGATTCCCCGCCCGCACGTGCGACTACTCTCAGTAGTAAGTTACTACGCGGAGTGAGTGCCGGGCGGGCGGGAACTTGCATTTGATGATTCACGGGAGCGGCCGTGCCGGGCCTGCCACAGAGGGCATGTGCGCCCCGGCGCCGCCTGCGGAATCAGGGTGCCGCGGGCCGGGGCTGCGGGTGCGCCTCGGATCCGGACCGGTCCTTCGTTATCGTGGATCGTTACTGTCCGCGGGCGGGCAGTAACGATCCACGATCCTGGCTCACCGGCTCGTCCCCCGGCTGGACCGCAGTCCGCGGCCCGCTGGACTGGTACCGGCAGCAACGCTCGTCACGGGAACCACTCCTTCAGCATGGCTTCGATGGTCAGCCGGGAGCCAGAAGTGGCCTGCTCCCCTACCGGGGCATCAGCAAAGGGCTGTGCGAGCGCCTTCGCTACCTGCGCTCCTAATCCCCTTCAAGGGGCATCGTGCACAACCGGGATCGTCCGCATGACTTGATCAGGATTTCTGGCGGCTCAGCCGCTGGCCGTGGCCGGCACTACCACGGTGCCGGCCGCGGTAACGACTACGACCGGCTCGGTGAGCACCGAGGCGGCCGACGGCCCCCGCGCTGGGTCGGCCCGGCACACCACGCGGGCCTCGAAGGCGAGCTGCCTGCTGCGCCGCCCGACGGCGGTGACCGTGGCCGTGGCCTCAATGACGTCACCGGCTCGCACCGGCGCGCGGAACTGCACGTCGGAGTACGACGCGAACAGGCCCTCGTCGCCGTCCATCCGGATGCACGCCTCGGTCGCCACGTCGCCGAACAGCCCGAGCACGTACGCCCCGTCCACCAGGTTCCCGCCGTAGTGGGCGTCCCCGTATGTGACGTACCGGCGCTGCGTCACGGTCAGGCCCACGGGGCCGCTCACGCGGCCTCCCGCTGCGGGGCCAGAGCGTGGGCCAGGTAGCTGGCCACCTCGCCGGGCGTGGTGCCGCGGCCGAAGATCTTGTCCACGCCGAGATCGGCGGCCGCGCCCGGGTCGAACCGGGGTCCGCCCACCACCAGCAGCGGCCGGTGCGAGCCGGACCCGGCGCGGAACGCGGCCGACATCTCCCGGGTGTTCGACAGGTGGGCGTCGCGCTGGGTCACGACCTGGCTGACCAGGACCGCGTCGGCGTGCTCAGCGGCGGCCCGGGCCACCAGGTCGGCCACGCCGACCTGGGCGCCCATGTTCACCACCCGGATCTCCCGGTAGTACTCCAGGCCCTTCTCCCCCGCGTGCCCCTTGACGTTGAGGATCGCGTCGATGCCGACCGTGTGCGCGTCGGTGCCGATGCACGCGCCCACCACCACCAGCTTGCGGCCCAGCGCAGAACGGATCCTCAGGTTCACCTCCGCCGCCGGCAGGACCGGGAACTCCCGCTCCGCCACGGTCACCGCCGACAAGTCGACAATGTGGCTGACCCGCCCGTACACGATGAAGAAGGTGAAGTCCGGCCCCATCCCCTTGGCGTGCACGACCATCGCGGGATCCAGGCCCATCTTGGCCGCCAGCTGCAAGGCGGCGCCCTCGGCCCGGGCCCGCTGCGTCTCGTCGCCGAACGGCACGGGCAGCGTGAACGACACCTGCACCCGCCCGTCCCCGGTGGTGTCCCCGTACGGGCGCACGATCCCGGTCACGCTCACCGCGTCACCTCCAGCAGCTCGGACGCCGGGTTGTAGTAGCCCTCGGCGCGTTCCACCACCCCGTCCAGGCCGCGGCCGCCGTCGGGCGGGCGCCTGGTCACGCCGAACGTCCCCTCGGCGATCGCGGTCAGCAGTCCCTGCGAGCCGATTTTGCCCAGCAGGTCGACGGCCTCGCCGAGCACCTGCCGGGCCCGGCGGGCCACGAACCCGTCCGGCTCGGGCCGGAACGACTCGCCCAGCCGCCCGGCGGCCCGGCGCACGTACCGGACGTTCTCCAGGGCCAGGTCGCGGTCGGACAAGAACGGGGTATGGATGCCCTCGGTCATCATCCCGACGAGCAGGATGGACTGATCGGTCATCACCCCGCACAGGTTGAAGAACGCGTCCAGCAGGTACCCGGCGAACACGTTGCCGGTCATGTGCTTGGTCGGCGGCATGTACTTCAGCGGCGCGTCCGGGAACAGCTCCCTGATCAGCAGGGCGTGCGCCAGCTCGAGCAGGAACGAGTCGGGTACGTCGGGGTTGATCTCGAACGCGTGGCCCAGGCCGAGCTGGGCGTCGGCCAGCCCGGCCTCGCGGCCGAAGTACTCGTTCAGCAGCTGCGAGACCACCACCGTGTGCGCGGCGTCCACCGCATCGGCGGTGGTCAGGTAGTTATCCTCGCCGGTGTTGATGACGATGCCCGCCCGCGCGTGCACCTGGCGGGAGAACCGCTGGTCGATGAACGTCCGCACCGGGTTGATGTCGCGGAAGATGATGCCGTACATGCAGTCGTTCAGCATCATGTCCAGCCGCTCCAGCCCGGCCAGCGCGGCGATCTCCGGCATGCACAGCCCGGAGGCGTAGTTGGTCAGCCGGACGTAGCGTCCCAGCTCCCGGGACACGTCATCCAGCGCGGCCCGCATCAGGCGGAAGTTCTCCCGGGTGGCGTACGTGCCCGCGTACCCTTCCCGCGTCGCGCCCTCCGGCACGTAGTCCAGCAGCGACTGCCCGGTGGACCGGATCACCGCGATGACGTCCGCACCCTCCCGTGCCGCCGCCTGGGCCTGCGGGATGTCCTCGTAGATGTCCCCGGTGGCGACGATCAGGTAGATCCACGGCATCGGCGGGTCGGCGGTGACGGCCAGCAACCGGTCCCGCTCGGCCCGCTGGGCATCGATACGGGCGATGCCATTCTTGACCGAACGAAGCGCGGCTTCCCGGGCCGAGTCCCCCTCGTGCCCCGCGGGGAGGCGGAACTTCACCTGGCCCGCGGCCGCGTCAGCGGCGAGCGCACGCAGGTCCGGGTAGCCGCCGGCCAGCATCGCATCCCAGACCGGCAGGGCGATCCCGTGCTCGAGCCCAGCGGCATCGCGGACCGCGTCGGCGAGCCGGTTCACCCACGGCATCCCGTCGGAGTCGGCGCCGTCCAGCCCGGCCAGCCGCAGCACGGCCCGTTCCACCGACACCGTGGTGTGCGTGCGGGCCAGCTCGGTGACCGGCTCTCCGGCCCGCCGGGCCAGCTTGCGGGCCCGGGCGACCAGCGCGGGATCGAGGTCAAGCTTGCCGGTCATGGCCGGAGCCTGCGTTCGAACAGGGCGCGGACGCGAGAGTTCTCCCGGACCAGGCCGAGGGCGAGGTCCGCGTGCCCGGGCACGTAGCCGTTCCCGACCAGCATCCTCACGTCGGCGGCCAGGCCCTCCGCGCCGAGCGCCGCGGCGCTGAACGACGTCGCCATGGAGAAGAAGATCACCGTGCCGCCCTGGGCGGTGGACAAGATGGCGCCGCCCTCGCAGCCGGCTACGTCCACGCACACCACGGTCACGTCCGCCGGGCCGCCGGCGGCCTGCACCTGTTCCGCGAGGCCCACCGGATCCCTGGCGTCTGCGATCACGATCGCGTCGACCAAGGGGGCCTCCTGCCCGGTCGCGGGATCGCGCAGCAGGGCGGCTTCGGCCTCGTCGGGGACGACGCCTATGACCGTGCCTGCGCCTGACCGGCGGGCGGCCGCGGCGGACAGGGAGCCGCTCTTCCCGGCGGCACCGATTATCACCACCACTGCGCCTTCCTTCACCACCCGGCTGGTCAGGGCGGGGGCGCCGCACACGTCCAGGACCGCGAGCGACAGCGGCACCGGGAGGTCGTCGGGCAGGACGGCGGCGATGGACCTGGCGAACAAGATGGCGTGCCCCTCGCACGGGACCTGCTCGGACTGCCCGTCCCAGCGGGCCAGGCCATCGGTGATGGCCAGCGGGGTCAGGGTGAGCGAGACCAGGGTGGCGATGCGCTGGCCCGGCCGCAGGCCGAGCGGGGACCGCGGTCCTGCCGCTTCGACCGTGCCGGTCAGCATGCCGCCCGACCCGGTGACCGGATTGTGCATCTTGCCCCGGGTCGCGATGATCTCGGCCACCGCGGCCCTGATCTTGTCCCGGTCGCCGGCGTAGGCCTCGCGCAGCTGGCGGTAGGAGGCGGCGTCCAGGTTCAGCCGGTCGACGCGGACCCGGACCTCATCCGGCGCGATCGCCGGGTCCGGGTCCAGCCGCCACGCCGCCTGCGGCAGCACGCCGGGCGGGTCCAGCACCCGGTGCACGCCGAGCGGCGAGGCCGGCCGGGCCGCGGTGCGCCGCCGGGCCGGGGCGGAGATCGGGACCTGGGCGGGAGGCGAGGTCGTCATGGGCAGGGTCCTTCCTGCACGTCGGCCGCGTCCAGGCCGGGTCTGCGGCCTGCCCGCCTCGACGTGCACGGGCGGGGCAGCTGAACCTACGATCCGTTCAGTATAATCTCCTGTTGACATGGTTATTCGCTATAGATTTTTCGGAATATATATAGTTTTATGGTAAATCCTGCCGCCGCGAAGCGTCTACGGCCGGGCGGACTCGGATCGTACTGGAAGATCTACGGAACGTTAGGTCTTGTACCGCAGATCCTTCGGTGCTATCCCCGGATTGGAGGGCTTCGTCCATGGTCTCTCAGCCCTATGTGTACCGGCGCCAGGAGCTGGCCGAGCCCGACTGGCGCCGGTTCCCCGGCTGGGCCGCGGTGCCTGCTACTGACTGGGCGTCCGCGCAGTGGCAGCGCGCCCACTGCGTCAAGAACGCGCGGCAGCTCAGGCAGGTCACCGGGGCGGGGCTGGACGAGAGGTTCTTCGAGGATCTGGAGCGGGACCAGCGCGAGCGGGCGACCATGTCGATGCTGATCCCGCCGCAAATGCTCAACACCATGGTGCCGTCCGGGTCGCCGGACCAGCCCGGCTTCACCGAGGCGTTCTACGCCGACCCGGTGCGGCGGTACATGATCCCGGCGTTCAGCGACCGGCGGCCCGACTGGCCGTCGCATCCGTACGCGCAGCGCGACTCCCTGCACGAGGCCGAGATGTGGGCGGTGGAGGGCCTGACCCACCGCTACCCGACCAAGGTGCTGGCCGAGCTGCTGCCGACATGCCCCCAGTACTGCGGCCACTGCACCCGGATGGACCTGGTCGGCAACCCGACGGCCCAGGCCGGCAAGCACAAGTTCGCCATGGCCCGCGACGACCGGCTCGGCGCGATGCTGGATTACCTGCGCCGCACACCCGGCGTGCGCGACGTGGTGGTCTCCGGCGGGGACGTGGCCAACCTGCCCTGGCCGCGGCTCGAGGCCTTCGTGTCCGCGCTGCTGCAGATCGACTCGATCCGGGACATCCGGCTGGCCAGCAAGGCCCTCATGGGCCTGCCGCAGCACTGGCTCTCCGACGAGGTGCGCGCGGGCATGGCCCGGCTGGCCGGCACGGGCCGCGCGCGCGGGGTGAACATCGCCATCCACACCCACGTGAACGCCGCCCAGTCGGTGACGCCGCTGGTCGGGCGGGCCGCCGCGGCCATGCTCGAGGCCGGCGTCCGGGACGTGCGCAACCAGGGCGTGCTGCTGCGCGGGGTGAACGACAGCGCCGGCGCGCTGCTGGACCTGTGCTTCGCCCTGCTCGACGGGGCCTCGATCACGCCCTACTACTTCTATATGTGCGACATGATCCCCGGCAGCGAGCACTGGCGGCTGTCGCTGGCCGAAGCCCAGTCGCTGCAGCACGCCATCATGGGCTACCTGCCCGGGTTCGCCACCCCGCGGGTGGTCTGCGACGTGCCCTACGTCGGCAAGCGCTGGGTGCACCAGGTGGCCAGGTACGACACCGAGCGCGGCATCTCCTACTGGACGAAGAACTACCACACCGCCATCGAGACCGACGACGAGCTGGCGCTCAGCCGCGAGCACCCCTACTACGACCCGATCTACCTGCTCCCCGAAGCGGGCCAGGCCTGGTGGCGGGCCATAGCCTCCCGGCCGCAGGCCGGCGCCTCGGTCCTCAGCCTGGCCGACGCCGCCGGCTGAGCCGTCCGGGTGCTGTGCGCGGGACCTTCGCGACGCGCACTAAATTCGTATTGCGCAACTATTGCGTATCACGCAATTTAGCGCTTACAGTTGAGCCATGACAACGGCACTGACCCCAACCCCGAACCGCTCACCGCGGCGGCGGGAGCGGCAGAAGGACCAGACCCGCCTGGACCTGGCCCTGGCCGCGTTCGAGCAGGCCAAAGCCCATGGCCTGGCCGGTGTGCGGGTGCCGCAAGTCGCCGCCGCGGTCGGCGTCTCGACCCGGACGTTCAACAACTACTTCCCGAGCAAGGAGGCGGCCGTGGCCTTCCCGGCCACGCTCCGCGCCGGCCGCTGGCCGCCAGCCTGGCCGAGCGCCCGGCGGATGAGCCGCTGACGGCGGCCCTGATCGCCGCGGTCACCATCCAGTACGGGGCCGAGATCGAGGGCCTCCCGGCGGGCTGGCTCCAGGACTTCCGGGCCCTGGCGGTCACCGAGCCCGCCCTGCAGGGCGAATTCCTCAAGGCCGCCGCCGCGGCCGAGACGGCGCTGGCCGACGCGATCGCCCGCCGGACCGGAGCCGGCGCCGACGACCTGGAGCCCCAGGTGCTCGCGGCTGTCGTCATCGGCACCGAGCGGGCCGCGGTCCGGCACTGGGCCCGCCAGCAGCACAAGCCGGGCCCGCTGACCGAGACCGTCAGCGCCGCGATCGGCATGGCCCTGCGCGGTACGCCCGGCCACTGACCACGACTAGACGACTCAATCTGGCCACGACTAAATCCGCACCCGCCATCATTACCCGAGGAGACCGTCATGCTGCTGCTCATCAGCCACCGCTACCCCCGCCTCGGCGCCGTCCTGAGCGCCATCAGCTCCGTCGTGTTCCTGGCCCTCGGCGTGGCCACCCACCACCAGCTGCTCGTCATGATCAGCGTGGCCGGGATCGCCCTGTCCGCCGCCCAGTTCACCGTCCGGCACCGCCGGGCCGCCCAGGCCCGCTGAATCAGTGACCATGCGACCGTGACCAGCCGGGCCCCGGGCACCGAATCCAGGTGCCCGGGCCCGGCTGTACTACCGCGCCGCGCCTGGTACGCGCCCAGGAAGGCCCTGGCCCGGCGCGGTTCCAGACGGCATGCTCAGCCGTAGCGGGCGGCCAGTTCCGCCAGGTGCTGGCGGACGGCCGGCCAGTCGGGGGCGGTGACGCTGTAGCGGGCCGAGTCGCGCGGCTTCCCGTCCGTGCCGAGCCGGTGCGCGCGCAGGATGCCTTCGAAGCGCGCGCCGATGCGTTCCATGGCCTGCCGTGACGGCTGGTTCCGCGCGTCGGTGTGCAGGCATACCGAGCGCACCTGCCAGGTCTCGAAGGCGTACGTCAGCATGAGCCGCTTCATCTCGGTGTTCGCCCCGGTCCTGACGGCCTTCGGGCTGAGCCAGGTGAAGCCGATCTCGCAGGTGTCCGGACCGCCGGGGGCCCGGCCATCAGGCCACGCCCAGTACTCCAGGTCGAAGAACCGCGTCGACCCGATGACCGTGCCGTCGCTGGTCCTGACGACCGCGAACGGCGCCGCGGTCCCGGCGTCGCGGGCCGCGACCGCCGTCTCAACGTACCGGCGGACCTGGCCTTCGTCCTGCGGCACGGCCGACCAGCGGTACAGCTCCGCGCCGCCGGCCGTCGCGGCGACGAGCCCGGGCACATGCTGGTGGGCCAGCGGCTCGAGCCGGACGACCTGGCCGGCCAGCGGCCCCGTGGCGCTGGCGGCCGGCCCGGGTGCGGCCGCGTCGATGCGCTGCGGCCGTTCCAGGTAGCGGCTGCTGGGCGCGGCGAAGCCGAACTGGCGGTACAGGCCGTGCGCGTCGGCGGTGTGCAGCATCCAGCGCCACCTGGCGCCCGGGCCGTCCTCGATCATCACCTGCACGATGGCCTTGCCCAGCCCGGCGCCGCGGTGTTCGGGCAGTACGTACACGTCGCCCAGGTAGGCGTTCGCGCCGTCCGCGAAGGCCCGGGCGAACCCGACCATGGCCCCGGCCTGGTCGTAGACGCCCACCACGCGCCACGCCTCGGTGATCTGGCGCTTGATGTCCTCGGCGCTGCGCCACCGGGCCCAGTACGCCTCGGTGGTCAGGAACGCCACCGCGGCCCCGGGGTCGATCCGGCCCGGGTCGTCGTCGATCTCGTAAGCACCCGCGGTCGTCCGCATCACGGCACCTCCAGCGTGTCCAGGGCGTGATCGATATCGGCGATGATGTCCGCGGCCGGGCTCCACCCCGACCGACAGCCTGATCAGGCCGGCCGGCGCCGTCTCACCCGCCCACCGGCCCCGGCGCTCCCAGGTGGATTCCACGCCGCCGAAGCTGGTGGCGGGCAGGATCAGGCGCGAGCTGGCCACCACCTGGTCGGCGGCGGGCGCCGAGGCGACCTCGAAGGACAGCAGCGGCCCGAAGCCGTCCGGCATCTGCCGCCGGGCGATCTCGAGCATCAACGGCTCGGCGCCCGGGTAATGCACGGCGTAAACGCGCTGATGGGAGGCCAGATGCCGGGCGACGGCCAGTGCGCTGGCCGACTGGCGGGCGATCCGCAGCGGCAGGGTCTTCAGCCCGCGCAGCGCCAGCCAGGCCTCGAACGGTCCCGGGACGGCGCCGCCGCTGGTCCGCCAGGCCCGCAGGTCGGCGATGAGCGATGCGTCCCGGCTGACGACCGCGCCCGCGATCACGTCGGAGTGCCCGGATATCGCCTTGGTCAGCGAGTACAGCGAGGCGGTCGCGCCCCAGTCCAGCGGCCGCTGCAGCAGCCCGGTGACGGCGGTGTTGTCCACGATCATGGGCGCGCCCGCCGCGGCTGCGGCCTGGGCCAGCCCGGCCAGGTCGGCCACCCGCAGCAACGGGTTGGTCGGCGTCTCGGCCCATAGCACCGAGGGCCCCGCCTTCAGCTCGCGTTCCACCGTGGCCAGGTCGCCCAGGTCGGCGGGGACCGGCACGGCGCCGTGCGGCCTGAGCCTGGCCAGCACCCGGGTCCCGTAGTAGCCGTCGGCGGCCAGCACGATGCGGTCGCGGCCCTCGGCCAGCGCGAGCATGAGCGCCATCGAGGCCGCCTGGCCGGAGGCGAAGGCCACCGCCTGCGCGTCCTCCAGGCCGCCCAGCGCGTCCTCGAGCGCCTCCCACCCCGGGTTGCTCTCCCGGCCGTAGCCCCGGCCGGGCTGCGGCACGCCGTCCGATACGTAGATGCTGGCCGGGACGAGCGGCGGGGTGGCCGGCCGGCCCGCGGTGCGGTCGGTGCCGGCATGAATCAGCCTGGCTTCGGCGGAGAAGCTCTCGGTCATGAGCCTTCCCCGGTCGTTGCCAAGAATGTTACAGTACATATTGTGAACATACCGGTACGATATCGCCTTTCCGGGGGCAGCGCCAAGGAGATATCGGCCAGCGTGGAGGCCGGCGTCCGCGGCGGGCAGCTGAACCCGGGCGACCGGCTCCCGGCGGTCCGCGAGCTGGCCGATCAGCTCGGCATCAGCCCGACCACGGTGGCGGCCGCCTACGGTGACCTGCGCCGCCGGGGCATCACCGCCGGCGCGGGCCGGGCCGGCACCCGGATCCGCGGTGCTCCCCCGGTCAGCCGCCGCGGCTACCTGGCCGTCCCCGCGGGCACCCGCGACCTGATCACCGGCGGCCCTGACCCGGCCCTGCTGCCCGACCTGCCGCCCCGGCCGGCCATGCCGCCGCGCCTGTACGGCGCGGCCCCGGTCTCGCCGCGGCTGCGCCGGCTGGCCGCCGAGCAGCTGGCCGCCGACGGCATCGACACCTCCAGCCTCATGGTCACCGGCGGCGCGCTGGACGGCATCGAGCGGGTCCTGTCCACCTGGCTCACCCCCTCGGACCGGGTGATCGTCGAGGACCCGGGCCATGCGGTGACCTTCGACCTGATCGCGGCCATGGGATACATCCCGCTGCCGGTCCCCGTGGACGACCTGGGCCTGCGTCCTGCCGAGCTTGCCGCCGCGCTGGCCCGGGGCGCGGGCGCGGTCATCATGACCCCGCGGGCACAGGCCGCCACCGGTGCGGCCTGGGACGCCGACCGGGCCGCCGTGCTGGGCGCGGTACTGGCCCGCCACCCGTCCGTCGGGGTGATCGAGGACGACCATGCCGGGCCCGTCGCGGGCGTGCCCGCCTTCTCGGTGTGCAGCGGGCTGCCCGGCCGCGAGCGCTGGGTCACGATCCGCTCGGTGTCCAAGTCGCTCGGCCCGGACCTCCGGCTGGCCGTTCTGGCCGGGGACGAGGTAACCGTGGCCCGGGTCGCGGGCCGCCAGGCGCTGGGCACGGGCTGGGTGAGCTACCAGCTCCAGGAGCTGGTCGCGGACCTGTGGGCCGATCCATCGGTGGCGCGCGGGCTGCGGCACGCGGCCGAGGTCTACGCCCGCCGCGGCGAGGCGCTGCGCTCGGCGCTGCGCGGTCAGGGAATCATCGCCAGCGGCCGGTCCGGGTTCACCTGCTGGGTGCCCGCCGCCGACGAGGACGGGGTGGCGGCGGCGCTGGCGGAGGAGGGCTGGGCGGTCGCGCCCGGGCAGCGGTTCCGCATCGCCGCGCCGCCCGGGGTCAGGATCTCCTTCGCCGCCCTGGAGGCGGCCGACGCCGCCTCCTTCGCGTCCGACTTCGCCCGCGCGCTGCGGCACCAGCCGTCCCGCCTGGACTGAGCAGACCAGCGCAACGGAATAGCAAGTAAAACGACCAGGAAAATAGCCAAGGCGCGGGACGATCTCGCGAAGCTGCGCCCATCGCTATAGCGTTGTCCCATGGCGCTACGCACCGAACAGATCAGCCCTCACCTCAACGCGTACCTGGCCGCACACACCAGCCCGCCGGATGCCGTGCTGCGGGAGCTGGCCAATGAGACCGCTGAGCTGTTCCCGAACGAGGTCAGCCTGCAGATCCCGCCCGAGCAGGGCACCTTCATGACGCTGGTCACCCAGCTGACCGGGGCCCGTTCGGCGATCGAGATCGGCACCTTCACCGGCTACTCCTCGATCTGCATCACCCGCGGCCTCGCGCCCGGCGGGACGCTGCTGTGCTGCGATGTCAGCGAGCAGTGGACGTCGGTGGCCAGGAAGTACTGGGAAAAAGCGGGCCTGGCCGACCGGATCCAGCTGCGGCTCGCCCCGGCCATGCAGACGCTCTCGTCGCTGCCCGACGAGGAGCTGTTCGACCTGGCCTTCATCGACGCCGACAAGGAAAGTTACCTTGGCTACTGGCGCCAGGTCGTGCCGCGGATCCGTCCGGGCGGGCTGATCATGGTGGACAATACGTTCTCGCACGGCCGGGTGATCGACGCGGGCAACGACAATCCCGCCGTGATCGCGGTCAGGGACCTCAACGACCACGCCGCCGCCGACGACCGCGTCGAGGTGGCCATGGTCCCCCTCGGCGACGGGCTCACCCTGGCCCGCAAGAAATAGCAGGTCCGGGCCGCTGGCGCCGGCCCTGCGCGGCTAGACACTCCGCCCGCCCCGTCCCGCCCCGCGCTGCACTGCCCTGCACTGCGCGGCCGTCGGCCCTACCCGGGCTGGCGGCCGGCGACCAGCGCCAGGCCGGTCTCGGGCTCGAAGGGGACAGATGCGTGCTCGTGGATGACCGTCCAGCCCCGGCCGGTCTGGCGCAGGCAGGTGGTGTAGCGGACCAGCATGTCCAGCGTCCCGCCGCCGGTCAGCGAGCCGCGGAATCGCTGCACAGAGCGGCAGAACGCGACGTGCTGGTCCGCGGTGATCTGCAGGTCGCGCACTTCGCAGTCGATCGGGCCGTCGAAGGTTGAGAACCACTGGACCAGCCTGTGCCTGAGCGCGTCCAGGCCGGCATGCTGCAGCGGGGTGACGGCATCGAAGATCAGGACGTCATCGGCGTAGTGCGCGGTGCGCCCGGCTACGTCCCTGGCGCGCAGCGCTTCGGTCCAGGCCTCGATGAGAGAGCAGATCTCAGCCTCGCGCTGGCGGCCCGGTGCGCTCATCGGCGTGTCCCGCTTTCCGTCAGCTCGGTGCCCAGGGCATCGAGCTGCTTGCCGGTCCCCTGCTCGCGCCAGCCCGGGTCTTCCAGGCCGTCGAGGTAGGCGCCCTGCTCGGTCAGGACGAGCCGGGTACCGTTACCGGCCGGAGAGATTTCCACCGTGGTGAGCGACACGGTGGCGACCTTGTCGCGAACCGACAGCGTGGAGCTGTAGACGATCCGGGCTGACGGAACGATGTCGTGGTAGGTCGACTCGAAGGTCAGAGCCTCGCCGCCGCCGCCCGCTCCGCGGGTGACCTCATGGCCGCCGACCCGGAAATCGAGCCGGTGCTGCGAGTCCGGGCCCGCGAACCATTGAGCCTTCGCCGCGGGCTCGGACCACGCGGCGAACACGCGAGCCGGCGCCGCCGGGTAGGTGCGTTCGAGGCTGAAGGTGGCATGCGCCACAGAGTGCTCACTCATCGCTGCTCTCCTAGGTGATCTTCGGACAGGTAGCCGCCGAGCCGGTCGAGCCGCCGTTCCCAGGTGGCCCGCTGGCCGGCGACCCACTGCTCCACCCGCCGGAGCATCTCCGGCTCAATGCGGCAGGTGCGGACCCGGCCGGCCTTCTCCGAGGCGACCAGCGAGCAGGCTTCCAGGACCTGCAGGTGCTGCATCACCGCCGGCAGGGACATGGCGAGAGGCTGAGCCAGCTCGCTCACCGACGCCGGGCCACGGGCCAGTCGCTCGACGATCAGCCTGCGGGACGGGTCCGCCAGCGCGTGGAAGGCCCGGTCCAGGCCGGCATCTTGGTTAAGCACATTCTTAAGTATTACCTCCGCCGAGCCGACAGTCAAGTATTTGCTTAACTATTAGCGGGCGCTATTCGGCGTCCAGCCCGTCGGGCACATCTGCCTGCTCGCTGCGCAGCGCCAGCCCGGCCGACTCGGCCTGCTGCTGGAGGAGCGCGGCGAAGTCTTCGTCGCCGTGGCCGCGTCCCACCAGGCTCTGGATGAGCTGATATACGGCCGCGGCCACCGGCATCGGCACCTCATGTTCGCGCGCTGCGGCCAGGCCGAGATCGAAATCCTTCCGCAGCAGCGCGGCCGTGAAGGTGGGCTCGAAGTCCAGGTTCACGAACGCAGGCGCCTTGTACCCGGTGAACAGCGAGCCCATCACGCTCTGGTTCAGGCAGGCGAGGAAGGCCTGCCTGCTGATGCCGCTTTTCTCCGCCAGGACGGTGATCTCGGCCAGCGACTGCGCCACCACGCCGAGGAAGAGATTATGGCAGAGCTTCACCGTCCTGGCCGCCTCGCCCTCACCGACGTAGGTCACGCCGCGGCCGAGCATGACCAGGTACGGCTCGGCCAGGGCGAACGCGTCCCGCGGCCCGGAGACGGCCGCCGTCATCTTCCCGGCCCGGACCACCTTGGGGTTGCCCATCACCGGCGCGGCGAGCAGCGCGGTGCCCCGGTCGGCGATCTCCGCCCGGACCCGAGCCGAGGCCTCAGCCGACACAGTGGAGCAGTCCACCAGCACGCGGGGCGCGGCCCCGCGGCCCTCGGACATCAGCCCGTCTCGGCCGAGCACCGCGGTGATCAGGTCATCCGACGACCCGACGGTGACGAAAACGATGTCCGTGGCGGCGAGCTCGGCGGCGGTACCCGCGGGCCGGGCGCCCAGCCGGACCAGCGGCTCGGCCTTGGCCGGCGAGCGATTATAGACGGCGAGATCGCAGCCGGCCAGGAGCAGCCGCCTGGCCATCTCGGCGCCCATGCGCCCGGTACCCAGCCAGCCGAGCCGGTGCGTGTTCTCGTTTCCGGCCATGCCGCCAGATCCCTCCCCGTCACTGGTCACAATCGTTTGCGCCTGAGACTGGCCCCGCACCGCGCCGATTGTCAATGCGGGCTGGCCGACCCGTTACCAGCCGCAAATGATCTGTCATCCGGCGCGGATCCCGCCCATCGGGCATCGGGCCGGCTCGCAGGCTGACCCGGCAATCGATTGCCCCGGGTAGCCCGCGCCCGGGCCGGGTAGCCCGCGCCCGGGCGGCCGGCGATGCCGCCTGCCGCGGCCTACCCGGGCGCCGCCCCGGCCGCCCGGCGGGACGCGGCACGGCTGAGCGGCACCGGCCTCAGGCGGACCGTCCCGCCCGCGTCTTCGCCGCCTGCCCGCGCGGCAGCCGGACCGGGCGCCGCGGCTGATCCCCGGACCACCAGTTCCGGCGCGAGGTAGAGGATCTTCACCGGCACGTCGCGCTGGCCGATCCGCTCGAGCAGCAGCTGGGCCGCTTCGGTGCCCAGCTGGTAGTGCGGGAAGCGCACGGTGGTGAGCGGCGGCCGCACGCGGTCGATGAACGGCATGTCGTTGAAGCCGGTCACCGAGATGTCATCGGGGCACCGCAGGCCGGCTTCGTCCAGCGCGGCATAGCAGCCCACGGCCAGCATGTCATTGGCCGCGGCTATCGCGGTGAAGCCGCCTGGCCTGGCCAGCAGCTCGCGGGCACAGCGGATGCCTTCCTCGACCGTGTACCGGTCGGCGTAGGCGATCAGCTCCTCGCCGATCCCCAGCCCATGCGCGGCCATGCTGTCCCGGAAGCCGCGCAGGCGGCTCACGCCGGTGGATGCCTCCTGCGGCCCGGCGATGTGGGCGATACGGGTGTGGCCGAGCTTGGCCAGGTGGCTGACGGCCATCCTGGCCCCTTGCTCGTTGTCCACCGAGACCGAGGAAAAGCTGTAGTCCGGTGAGAGCCGGTTCATCAGCACCACCGGCAGGTCGGCCGCCGCCACCTCGGCGAGCAGGCGGTCATGCACGGTGGCGGTGGCGAGCACGAAGCCGTCGACGCGGCGCGCCCGCATCTGCTCGAAGATCAGCCGCTCCCGGATGGCGTCAGAGTCGGTGTTGCCGAGCAAGGCCACGTAACCCGCCGCGGCGAGCCGGTCTTCCAGGCCGCGGACGATCGGCGGGAACAGCGGGTTGTTCAAGTCCGGGATCAGCACGCCGACCGTATAGGAGCGGCGGGTCCGCAAGCTGCGCGCGACAGGGTTGGGCCGGTAGCCGAGTTCGGCAGCGGCTGCGCTCACCCGGCGCGCGGTGCCCTCGCTGACCAGGATCCGGGTTTCCGGGTTGAGCGCACGGGACGCGGTAGCCGGGTGGACCCGGGCCGCCGCCGCCACGTCGCGCAGGGTGGCCGGACGGTCAGGCATAACACATCTCGCTCCCCCACCCCGCCGCTCGGGCATCCGCCCTGGGTCTTCGCACTTCGGACGTATTACCACATTATCCCCGCGACCGGGCGCCGAAACTACCCCGCGGAAGCCGTTCCCGTGGCAGGCGGCGGGGGGCAGCGAGCCCGGCGGCCCCGGGGCCTGGCGCGCAGCGCTCAGCGGTAAGCCGAGATGATGATGACCAGGGACGATCCGCGCTGGCCGCGGCGGTCGGAGTAGCCGCCTCCGGCGATGGCCCGATCTGCGGCGGCCGGCAGGACGGTCCTGGACCAGGTGACGTGCCAGCGCGGCAGATGGCGGCTCAGCCAGCTGGGCCGCGCGGACGAGCCTCGCCTGCTCCCGGCCGCGCACCCGGTCAGTTCTCCGCGTCGCTGCTCGGTCAGGGTCTTCGCGATCTCCGGATGCATAATGACGGCTCCTAATGTCATCGGTCGCGTAGGTTAAGCAACAAGATATATCTCGATTTATGATAGGTCAAGATATATCTCGAATCGTGCTGACGTGCCGGGTGCCGGGGTGCGGACGTGTGAATGTGCCGACGCCCGGACGTGTGGATGTGCGGGGGTGCGGACGTGTGAATGTGCCGGGGTGCGGACGTGTAGATGTGCGGAAGTGCGGACGTGCGGGAGAGGGCAGTCGGGCGTGTCGCCGGGAGCTGACGGTGCTTGCGCCTCAGGACGCTGCTCTTGAGGCCCGGGGTGGTGGAGTTCCCGGCGGCTTGGGACGGGTCTCAATCCGGCCAGGCATCGCCTTCGGGGCCGGCTTCGTCGCATCTGAGACCCACCAAGATCGGCGCCAGGCGGCTCGATGGACCATTGGGCCGGCTATGACCGGCTCGTTGGACCATTGAGCCGGCTTGGCGTCCTGAGGAGCTGCTCGCCGAGGCCCCGCAGGGGACCGTCCGCTCGCGGCAGGTGCGGCAGGTGCGGCAGGTGCTAATCCTGGGGCAATTGCGACAAGCCTGTCTGCCTGGGCGTCGCCGGCAGGCGCTGGCCCAGCCCGGTGCGGCGCCATCGGCCCTGGCCATGCGTGACCGGCGGCCAGAGCGGGTGGGAACGGTTCAGGGGAGGGCGGCGAGATCGTGCAGGACGTGCACCGGGCCGTCGCCGCCGCCCAGTTCGGACAGGCCGTGGGCCACCGCGTCGCCGGCCACCGCGGCGGCCTGCCGGGCCGCGTCGGCCAGGGGCAGGCCCGCCGCCAGCCCGGCCGCGAGCGCCGCGGAGTGCGTGCACCCGGCGCCGTGGGTCGCGGCGACCGGGCACCGGGCGACCGGGATGGCCAGATGCCGTGTGCCGTCGAAGAGGTGATCGACGGGCTCGGCGCCGTGGCCGCCGGTGACCAGCGCAGCGGGTGCGCCCATCTTGACCAGGCCTTCGGCGAGCGCCATGCGGTCCTCGGTGAGCATCCCGGTGAGCGCCTGGGCCTCGGGAAGATTAGGCGTCACGACTGTGGCCAGCGGGAACAGCCGCCTGGTCAGGGTTTCCACCGCATCGGGCAGCAATAGCCGGGCGCCGGAGCTGGCCACCATCACCGGATCCACCACCAGCGGCAGGTCCCGCGACGCCAGCGCATCGGCCACGGTCTCGATCAGCGGCGCGGAGAACAGCATGCCGGTCTTGGCCGCGTCGGCCCCGATGTCGTCGAGCACAGCGTCGATCTGCGCTCGCACGAAGGCCGGCGGCAGCTCCTGGATGGCGGTGACGCCCACGGTGTTCTGCGCGGTAAGCGCGACGATCGCCGACATGCCGTGCGCTCCGCAGCGGGCGAACGCCTTGAGGTCCGCCTGGATGCCCGCGCCGCCGCCCGAATCGGACGAGGCGATGGTCAGCACCCGCGGGACGCGCGTCATACCGGTAGCTCCGGGCGCCCGGCCACGGGACTGGACGCCTGGGCGTGCCACCGGCGGGGGATGCGCCCGGCGGAGCGGGCGGAGTACCCGGCCGCCACCGCCAGCCGCATCGCGACGGCCATGCGCTCGGGCTCGGCGGCGCGGGTGATGGCCGAGGCGATGAGGACGGCGTCGCAGCCGAGCTCCATCGCGAAGGCCGCGTCGCTGGCCGTCCCGATCCCGGCGTCGAGGATGACCGGGACGCCTGCCTGCTCCACGATCATCGCGATGTTGTGCGGGTTGCGCACGCCGAGGCCGGAGCCGATCGGAGCGCCGAGCGGCATCACGGCCGCGCACCCGGCCCGTTCGAGGTGCCGGGCCAGGACCGGGTCGTCGTTGGTGTACGGGAGCACCACGAACCCGTCGGCGACGAGCATCCGGGCCGCATCGAGCAGCTCAACTGGGTCGGGCAGCAGGGTGTGATCATCGGCCACCACTTCTAGCTTGACCCAGTCGGTGCCCAGCGCCTCCCGCCCGAGCCGGGCCACGAGCATCGCCTCACTGGCGGTGTGACATCCGGCGGTGTTCGGCAGGATGCTGACCCCGGACTGCGCCAGCGTGCCGAGCAGGGTGCCCGCCCCGTTCCCGGCGGGCGCGACGCGCCGCATGGCCACGGTGGCCAGCGCGGTGCCGGAGGCGTCGAGCACCCGGCGCAGCACGTCCAGGCTCTGCACTCCCCCGGTGCCGAGGATGAGCCGCGAGGCCAGGTCCCGGCCGGCCAGCACCCAGGGCTCCGCCGGAGTCCACGGGACCGGCTGGCTCAGTACATCGGAATCTTTCATCTCACCCTCCTTGCACGGCCGTGACGATCTCAACCTGGTCGCCGTCGCGCAGCAGCGTGGCGGCCCAGGAACCACGCGCCAGCACGTCGCCGTTGACCGCGGCGGCGACGCCGCTGGCCAGAGTGGTCAGCTCGGCGACGGCCTCGGCCAGGGTCGCGCCGTCGGGCAGCTCGCGCGGCTCGCCGTTCAGTCTGACCTGGACGCTCACGGTGACCGATCCTCCCCGGTGAACCGCTGCGGCGTAAACGGCGCCCATTCGGGAGCGGGCGGCTGGCCGGCCAGGAGAGCCGTGACCGCGTCCGCGGTCACCGGCGACATCAGGATCCCGTTGCGGTAATGCCCGCTGGCCAGCAGCAGCCCGTCCGGGCCGCAGCGGCCCACGACCGGGCCGTTGTCCGGCGTGCCCGGGCGCAGGCCGGCGCAGGTCTCAGCCAGGATCAGCTCGCTGGTCACCGGCAGCACGCTCATCGCGTCGTGCAGCAGGTCGTGCACGGCACCCGCGGTCACCGTCCGGTCTGCCCCGCGTTCCTCCGAAGTGGCGCCCACGATCAGCTCGCCGTCGGCTCGCGGGACCAGGTAGACGTCCGTGCCCCGGACGATGGACCGGATCGTGTGGCTGAGCACGGGCGTCAGGCCAGCCGGGTGCCGCAGCCGCAGCAGCTGGCCCTTGACGGGCCGGACCACGGTCCGCAGCGGGTCCGGCAGCCCGCCGATCTCGCCGGACCAGCAGCCGGCGGACAGCACAACCTGGGCCGAGTCGATGTCCTCGCCGCCCGCGAGCCGGACACCGCCGGCCCGCCCGTCGCTGGCCCGGACCTCCAGCACGCGATCCCGCACGAAGCGGACCTTCGCCAGGCGCGCCGCTTCCCGCAGGGCGGCGACGTAGCGGCGGTTGTCGACGGACCAGTCGCCCGCGAAGAGCACGCCGCCGTGCACGTCGGGGGTGAGGAAGGGCTCCATGTCGCGGCACGCCCGGCTGTCCAGTTCTTCGGCGTCCAGGCCCACTGACCGCCGGAAGGCGGTCAGGCGGAGCAGCGCCGCGTAGTCCCCGGGGTCGTAGGCCACGGCGAGCGTCCCTTCGCGGCGCAGCCCGACCTCACGGCCGGAAGCGGCCTCCAGGTCGGCCGCAAACGAGCCGAAGCGGCCGACCGCGAGCAGATTGAGCCGCAGCAGCGCGCCCTCGCCGAACAGGGCCTCCGAGGCGGGCGCGAGCATGCCGGCGGCCACCAGCGACGCCCCGTCCCGCTGCCCGGGATCGACGACCACGACATCAAGCCCGGCCGCCGCGGCCCGCCAGGCGATCGCGGTTCCGATGACGCCGCCGCCCGCGACGACGACGTCGGCGATCTCGGCCAAGGACACTCCCTTCGCCGGCATTACCCGGATCAGGTTCGACGGTCGGAGGCGGAGCCTCCCTCTCAGCCCGGCTGGGCTCCCGTGGCCAGGTTGTTTCCCGGCTGTTTCAGCCTATAACACCTGGCGGACGGGCATGTTCGGCGCCCGGCGCACGCCATGGCACCATGGCAGCGTGAGTACTGACCTGCGGAAGCAGCTGGCCGCCGCGCGGCTCTACCTGTGTACCGACTCCCGGCGCTCTCGTGGTGACCTGGTGCCGTTCCTGGACGCCGTGCTCGGCGCCGGCGTGGACATCGTCCAGCTGCGGGAGAAGGGCCTGGAGGCGCGCGAGGAGCTCGGGCTGCTCGAGATGTTCGCCGACGCCTGCCGGCGCCACGGCCGCCTGCTGGCGGTGAACGACCGGGCGGACGTCGCGTTCGCGGCGGGTGCCGACGTCCTGCACCTGGGCCAGGACGACCTGCCGGTACCCACCGCGCGGCACATCCTGGGGCCCGGGCCGCTGATCGGGCGCAGCAGCCACAGCCCGGCTCAGGCCGACGCGGCCGCCGCTGCGCCCGGCGTGGACTACTTCTGCGCCGGGCCGGTCTGGGCGACGCCGACCAAGCCGGGCCGCCCGGCGGCGGGCCTCAGCCTGCTGGGTCACGTGGCACGGTCGGCGCCCGGCCGGCCCTGGTTCGCGATCGGCGGGATCAGCCTGGACCGGCTCGAGGAGGTGCTCGCCGCAGGGGCGACCCGGGTGGTCGTCGTCCGGGCCATCACCGAAGCCGACGACCCGGCCGCGGCGGCGCGGGCCTTCGCGGGCCGGCTGGCCGCAGCGAGCTAGTGTCCCGCGGCGCGGCGGTCCGCCGCCGGGCCACGGGTCCCGGCGCGGCGGGCCGCCTGCCCGGGCCACGGGTCCTGCTGGTCCAGATCGTCCGGTAGCGCGGCTGCGGGCGGGCGCCCCGGCCGGGCCAACGCGGCGCGTCCGGTTTGGTCACCGGGGCATGCCACGATGAAACCATGCGGATCGCCGGGGTGGAATCGACAGACTTGTTCGTGGGGACCGCGCAGCGCCCGCTGCAGGTGGTCCGGGTGACGCTGGAGAACGACGGGCCGGGCGAGGCCTCGGACACGGCAGCCACGGTGTACGTGGAGGGGCCAGGGGTGAGGAACCCTGGACCGTTCGGCATATCCGATCTTGGCCTGGGCGAGCAGCAGGCCTATGAGGTTCCGGTCGAGATCGCGGCGCCCTACCAGCCGGGCAGCACGCGCCGCGTCACGGTGACGGTCCAGACCGCGGCCGGTGCCGCGTCGGCCGAGGCGGACATCACGGTGGCCGAGCCGGGCTGGACGATGTGGATGGTGAGCCATTTCCACTACGACCCGGTGTGGTGGAACACCCAGGGCCAGTTCGCCGAGGCCCGGCTCACGCTGCCGGACGAGGACGGCCAGCTGCCCGACGTCAGGGCGGCGTTCGAGCTGGTCAGGGCCCACCTGGACAAAGCCAGGACGGACCCTGACTACAAGTTCGTGCTGGCCGAGATCGACTACCTGAAGCCCTATTTTGACCTCTACCCGGGCGACCGGCAGGATCTGCGCGCGCTGCTGGCCGAAGGGCGGCTGGAGATCGTCGGCGGCAACTACAACGAGCCCAGCACGAACCTGATCAGCGCCGAAGCCATCATCCGCAACGCCGTGTACGGGATCGGGTACCAGCGGGACGTGTTCGGCGGCGACCCGCGGTCCGCGTGGATGCTCGATGTGTTCGGGCACGACCCGGGGTACCCGGGGCTGATGGCGGCGGCCGGGCTGACCTCGTCGGCGTGGGCGCGCGGGCCGTTCCATCAATGGGGCCCGGCGGGGGCCGAGGGCGGGATCGGCCGGATGCAGTTCCCCAGCGAGTTCGAATGGCTCTCGCCCGACGGCCGCGGGCTGCTCACCGCGTACATGGCCCATCACTACGGGGCCGGCTGGGCACTGCACACGCCGCCGGACCTGCAGGCCGCCGAGGCCGAGGCCTACGGCCAGTTCCGCGCGCTGGCCCAGGTGGCAGCCACCCGGAACGTCATGCTGCCGGTCGGATCGGACCATGTCATCCCGGCCCGCTGGGTGACCGACATCCACCGGGACTGGAACCAGCGGTACGTCTGGCCGCGCTTCACCACGGCCGTGCCGCGCGACTTCTTCGATGCGGTCCGGGCCGAGGCGGGCGCCGGGAGTTCCGCGGCCCGCGCCGGCGTGTGGATCACCCCGCAGACCAGGGACATGAACCCGGTGTACACCGGCAAGGACGTCTCCTACATCGACACCAAGCAGGCGCAGCGGGCCATCGAGACCGCGGTGGCCGAGGCCGAGCGGTTCGCCACCGCGGCCTGGCTGGACGGGGCGCCGTTCCCGTACGCGGTGCTGGACAAGGCGTGGCGGCTGCTGGCCTACGGCGCGCACCACGACGGGATCACCGGGGTCGAGTCCGACCAGGTCTACCTGGACCTGCTCGGCGGCTGGCGGGAGGCCTGGGAGCTGAGCGCGGGCGCGCGCCGCGACGCGGTGGCCTACCTGTCGCGGCGGGCCGGGAGCGCAGCGCCGGCCGGGCAGCCGGTCCGGGTGTTCAACGGGCTGGCGCGGGCGCGGGAGCAGATGGCCAGGGTCACGGTACCGGTGCGGGCGGACGGGACCCGGTGGGTCGAGCTCCGCGACGAGGCGGGACAGGTGGTGCCGGCCCTGGCCGAGGGCGTCCGGCGGCGGGAGGACGGCTCCCTGGCCGAGGTCACGCTCACCTTCCTGGCCCGTGACGTGCCGGCCCTCGGATACCGGACCTACCAGGTGGTGCCGGCCGAGGAGGGAGACTCGGCGGCGGCCGCGGCGTGGCGGGAGGTCAGCGAGGCGCCGCACGTCATCGAGAACGGCCGGTACGTGGTCACCGCGGATCCGGCGCAGGGCGGGACGGTCAGCGTCACCGACAAGCGCACCCGGGCCGGCGTGCTGGCCGGCCCGGGCAACGAGATGGTCATCCAGGACGAGTACGCGCAGCACCCCCGGCACGGCGAGGGCCCATGGCATCTGTCGCCCAAGGGGCCGGGCACCGGCTCGGCGTCGGTCCTGGCCGCGGTCCGGGCGGAGCGGTGCCCGGCGGGAAGCCGGCTGGTGGCCAGCTTCACGCTCGACGGGCTCGAGGTGACCCAGGAGACGGTGCTCTGGGAGAGCGCGGAGCGGGTCGAGTTCCGCACGCACGTCGACGGCTACACCGGGCACGACCGGCTGCTGCGGGTCCGCTTCCCGGCCGACGTGCCCGGCGGGCTGCCGGTGTACCAGACCGCGACGGCGGTGATCGGCCGGTCGTTCGGGGCGGTGGACGTGGACTCGGAGGACACCTGGTACACGCTGGACAACCCGGCCTACGACTGGTTCGGGCTCGGCTCGGCGGCACGGGTCCGCACCGGGGGCGCCGACGGGCCGGTCCAGGCCATCGGGGTGGCCGAGGTCATCTGCCCGGACGGCGGCCCGGGCGCCGGGCTGCAGGAGGTGATCCGGGACCTGATGGTGGCGCTGGCCGGGGCCGGGGTGACCGCCACCTGCAGCCAGGCCGACGGGCCGAGGTACGGCGGGCTCGACGCGGACTCCAACCTGCCCGACGTCAGGATCGCGGTCGGCGGCCCGGACGTGAACACGTTCACCGCCGAGGTCTTGTCGGGGGTCGGGCCCCGGTACGCGAAGGCGGTCACCGCCGGGGACCAGGCCCGGGTGTGGGTGCCCGCGGCGCGCAGCCGGGCGGACGCCTTCGGGCCCAACGCCGACGTGCGCGGGGTTGCTGACCTGCCGGTGCTGATCGTGGCGGCCGGCGGCCCGGACCACCTGGCCGCGGCCGTGGCCGACCTGGCCGGGGACCTGGCCGACGCCCTGGTGGAGGGGGTCGAGGACACCGGCGACGGCGGCGAGCGGCGGCCCCCGGTGCCGCTGGCGGACCGGTCGGTGGCGCTGCTGAACCGGGGCACGCCGGGCGGCGTCGTGACGCCCGACGGCACCCTGCACATGTCGCTGATGCGCTCGTGCAGCGCGTGGCCGGCCAGGATATGGATCGACGGGGAGCCCCGTACCGCACCGGACGGCAGCAGCTTCGCCTGGCAGCACTGGAGCCACACGTTCGAGTACGCGCTGGCCGCAGGACCGGGCGACTGGCGGGCGGCGGGCTTCGCGGCCAGCGCCGAGGCCTACAACCACGACCTGATCGCGGTGCTGGCCGATCCCGCGGAGGACCCGGCCGCCCAGACGGCGCAGGACGCCGGCGCGCCGGGCTGGCCGGCCGCCGGGCCGGGAGCGCACAGCCCGGACCCGGGCACGCAGGGCCTGGTGTCGGTGGAGCCGGCCAGCGTCACGCTCAGCGCGGTGAAACCGCGCGGCAACCCGCTGGCCGCAGGGCGGAGCCTGGCCGGCGACAGCCCGGATAGCTCGGACGCGGCCGTGGTCACCGTGCGGCTGCGGGAAACGGCCGGACGGGCCACCGCGGCGCGGGTCCGGCTTGCCCCCGGGGCCGCGCCGGTCCGCCAGGCGTGGCGCGGCGATCTGCTCGAGGGTGCCGACGACGGCGAGCCCCTGCCCGTCGTGGACGGCGCCATTGCTGTCGACATGCCGGCTTTCGGCACGGTGACCCTGGCCGTGCGTGTGGGCCCACTCGGCCGCCAGGCCGCGGCCCCGGTGCTGGCCCCCGCCCCGGTGCTGGCCCCGGTCGAGCCGGTCCAGCCGGTGTATGCGCGTTACTGGCTGCACGGGAAGGGCCCGGCGCCAGCCGGTAACCTCCCGGTCGCGGTCCACTTCACCCCGGCCCGGGTGGCCCTGCCCGTCCCGGGTCAGGGTGCCTCGGCCACGCTGACGGTGAGCTGCAGCCGCGAACCCGCCCGCGGCGGGGTTGAGCTCGCCGTGCCCGACGGGATAACGGTCACCTCGCCGCGGGAGCTCACCTATGACATCGGAGCCGGCGAGTACGCGGCCTGGGACCTGACTATACGGGCGGCACCGCAGACCCGCCCCGGGCGGTATTTCGCGGCGGCCCGGATCCGCGACGATCATGGCCAGGTCATCGAAGACACGGTCATGGTCGCGGTCGGCGAGCGCCGGTGGCCCGACCCGGAGCTGCCGCCGGAGGATGCCCTGGAGCTGATGCAGGCTGACTTCAGGGCCGCCGCCGCCGAGCTGGAGCTGGCCGTGCTGACCCCGGAGCTGCGCATGGTGCCGGGCGGGCACGCCGAGATCCTGTTCAGCGTGACCAGCGGGGTGGCCTCCGCGGTGCACGGCGAGATTCAGCTGGTGTCGCCGTTCGGCAGCTGGGAGATGCTCTCGCCGCCGGCCCAGGGCTTCTGTGTCATGCCGGGCGAGCCCGCGGAGCTGCGTTTCGGGGTCGCCGCGCCGGCCACGGCCCGGCCCGGCAGCCGGTGGTGGGCGCTGGCCAAGGTGATGTACTTCGGCCGGGTCCGGTACAGCCAGGCCGTACCGGTCAGCATCGAGGCCGGCTAGGAACCCCTGCGCTGCGGGCGAACAATGTACGGTAGGAGCCTCGGCTTGTTCATCCATCTGTAGCGCGCGAAGTCCAGAGGACCCATGCAGTCCGCCACCCTGCTCCTGGCCGGCAACCTGCCGGCGGAGCCGAACAGCTTCATCGGCCGCGAACGTGATCTCGCTGAGCTGGCCAGGCTGCTCACTGAGGTGCGCGCGCTGACCCTGAGCGGTCCCGGCGGCATCGGCAAGACACGGCTCGCGGTGCGGCTGGCCCGAGATGTGATCACCGGCTCGGCTGACGGCGCGGACGCGGCTGAGGAGCTGGCCGCGGCTGACCTCAATGAGGCCTGGCTGGTCGAGCTGGCCGACTGGGAAGGCCCTACCGCCCAGCGGGTCGCCGCCACCATCGGGGTGCGCGAGGAGCCGGGCGTTCCGCTGCCGCACACGCTGGCGGAGGCGCTGCGGTCCCGGCACATGCTGCTCGTGCTGGACACCTGCGAGCATCAGGTCGGCGAGTGCGCCACGCTGGTCCAGCTGCTGCTGGCCCGCTGCCCGTGGCTGCGGATCGTCGCGACCAGCCGGGAGCCGCTCCGGGTGCGCGGCGAGACGGTCTGGCGGGTGCAGCCGCTGGACCTGCCGCCCGACGATGCGGCCGGGGATGAGCTGATCGCCCACGAAGCCGTCCAGCTGTTCGCGGCGCGGGCGGCCGGCGCCCGGCCCGGCTTCACCCTGACCGCGGAGAACGCGGCCTCGGTGGCCCGGCTGTGCCGGACGCTGGACGGCATACCGCTCGGCATCGAGCTGTCCGCCGCCCGGGTCCGGGCGCTGTCGGTCGAGCAGATCGCCGACCGGCTGCGGGACCGGTTCCAGCTGCTCGGATCGGGCGACCGGACGGCGCCGCCACGGCAGCAGACGCTGCGCGCCGCCGTGGACTGGAGTTACGAGCTGCTGGATGAGGCCGAGCAGACGCTGCTGCGCCGCCTGGCCGTGTTCTCCGGCTGGAACCTGGACATGGCCGAGCAGGTCTGCTCGGATGACGCCATCCCGGCCGACGCGGTACTCGACCTGCTCATCTCGCTCATCGACAAGTCGCTGGTCGTGCTCGACGCCGAGGCCGCCGGGGACGCCAGGTACCGGCTGCTCGACACGATCAGGGAGTACGCCATCGAGCGGCTGGTCGCCTCGGGCGAGGAGTCCCGGCTGTTCCTGCGGCACCGCGACTGCATCCTGTCGCTGGTCGAGGACACGGCCAGCCGGATGTTCCGCCGTGGAGACCCGCCCTGGCCGGTGCGCCGGGCGATATTCCGCCGTGGGCTCGCCGAGCTCGGCAACTTCCGGATCGCGCTCGCCACGTCGCTCAGCCACGGGCACACCGCGGCGGGCCTGCGCCTGTGCACCGGGCTGCGGAACATATGGGTACCGCAAGGTGACCAGCGGGAGGCGGCCACCTGGTTCGACCGGTTCCTGGTCCAGGAGGGCAGCGAGGTCCCGCCGCCGATCCGCGGGCAGGCCCTGGCCGGCCGGGCTGACATCGCCTTCGACCTGGAGGACTACGACACGCTGCTGCGCAGCGCCCAGCAGAGCCTGGAGATCAGCCGCGCCTGCGGAGATGAGTTCACCGTGCCGACCGCGCTGCGGACGCTCGGCCAGGCCGCCCTGCGGGCGGGCCGGCTCGGCGACGCCGCCGGGCTCATCGACGAGGCCATCGAGGCAGCCGGGGCAGCGGGCAACGACTGGGAGGCGGGCCTCGCGCTCGCCGCGAGCGCCGCCATCGCGCTGCGGCAGAACAAGCTGAAGTCAGCGCAACGGTCCTACGAGGCCGCGCTGGAGATACTGAGCGACAACAACCGCTGGGGAGTCGCTCAGATCCAGTACGGGCTGGGCACGCTGGCCCGGGCCCGGGGTGATGCCGACATGGCGCTGCGGCATTTCGAGGAGGCCACCGGGATTTTCCGCGAGCTGGACGCCTGGCTCGAGATCGCCCGCTGCCTGGCCGGGGTCGGCTGGGTCGCGCTGGCCCGGGGTGACCTCGACCTGGCCCGGGACCGGCTGGCTGAGAGCCTGGGGTTCAGCCAGGCGTGCGGCCAGCGGCTCGGTATCGCCCGCGGGCTGGAGGCGTTCGCGGCCCTGGCCGCGGCCCGGGAGCAGCCCGAGCAGGCCGCCCGGCTGGCCGGAGCCGCGTGCCAGCTGCGCGAGTCCCTGGGCCAGCCGACCGGCGTCGGCTCCCGGGTTGAGGGAGTGCTCGACCTGGCCCGCGACCGCCTCGGCGCGGCGGCCGCCGCCGCCCTGTTCGCCGAGGGCCGCGAGATGCCGGCTGACGACGCGGCCGGATACGCCCTCGGCTCGCACCTCGAGACGACCGGCGGGATCCCCGGGATCCCGGGCCTTCCCGGGGCCGCGGAGGGCGCGGCGGCGGTGGGGGCTCTCGGCCACCCGGGTGCTCCGGACCCGGGCAGGGCCGCCGAGACAGCCTGGGCCGATCCGGCGCGCCTGCCGTCGGCCAGGGCGGCCTCGCCGCTCACCGCTCGCGAGCACGAGATCGTGGTCCTCATCGCCCGGGGCCTGTCCAACCGGCAGATCGCCGACGAGCTCGTGATCAGCCCGGCCACCGCGGCGCGTCATGTCGCGAACATCCTGTCCAAGCTGGGCTTCACGAAGCGTACACAGATTGCGTCATGGGCCGCGCGGCACGCGCCGCCCGCCTGACCGGCACGTGCATATATGCACGGCGGGCCTGGGTCCAGCCCGGCCGGCGAGGCCGAAGATGCACATCGGAATGCATATTTCGGCGCATGTGCCCGGGATCCGCGCGGCATAACGTTTGCCTTGTCGCTAAAGCACGGTGGCGGCGGGTCTGAAACCCGGCGCCGCGCCGGTTCCCGGCGGGGGGGCGGGAACCGGTGATAAACCCCGCCGCAGCGGCCGGGCGGGTCCCGGCTCCAGGCCGGGATCCGCCCGTTGCTAGACCAGCGGGAGGATCTGGTGAACATGGGGAACGGCGCCGGAGCAGGCCTCAAGGCGCAGCGGGTCGAGGCGGCGCAGCGAGCGGTGACCGAACGCATCCTGGCCCTGGCCGACCAGGCCGGGAATGGAGCCGCGCTCATTGATGCCGCGGCCCAGGGGCCCCGGCCGGGTCGGGCCTGCGTGATCACGTGGCCGCAGTTCGCCGGCATGGTCCGCGCGGCGGCGCGCGGCCTGTCACGGCGGGGCTTGCGGGAGGGCGATACGGCGGGGATCTTCGTCGCCGACGCGGTGAGCCACGCGGTGTCGGTGCACGCCGTGCGGGCGGCCGGGGCCATCGCCGTCCCGGTGCGCCCGGCGCAGACCGCGGCGGACATCGCCGCCCAGCTCAAGCCGTGCCGGGCCCGGGTGCTGATCACCTCGGCGGCACTGGCCGGACTGGCCGTCCAGGCCGCGGAGCGCTGCTGGGTGCGGCAGGTGTTCGCGTTCGGCGAGGCGGAGGAGACCACGCCGTTCGGCTCCCTGCTGGACGCCGGCCGGGCGGGCGGCACCCAGGACCACACGCGCCGGGCCGGGACGCACGCAGCCCTGGACCCGGCCGGGCTCGGCGGGCTGAACCGCCGGGATGTAGTCGTGGCGGTCCCGCCCTGCGGCGATCCCGATACCTATACCTCGCTGCTCGACGAGGCCCTCGCGGCTGGCAGCACGATCGTGGCGGCGCCGCTGGCGCAGGTCGCGGCCACGGTGCGCGCCTACCAGGCGACGGCCGCGATCACCTCCGCGGGACGCACGTCCCAGCCCCGCTGGAGCTGACCGCGGTCTCAGAAGTCCGGCGGGCGGTTCTCGTAGGCGGTACTGAGGACTACGGTGGTCCGGGTGGAGACGCCGCCCAGGGTGCGGATCTGGTACAGCAGATCCTCCAGCGCGACCGGGGACGGGACCCGCACCTTGAGGATGTAGTTCTCGTCTCCGGCGACGCTGTGGCAGGCTTCGATCGCGGTGAGATGTTCCAGCCGCTGGGGCAGGTCATCAGGGGCGGCGGCGTTGAACGGCTTGACCGACACGAAAGCGGTCAGCGGCAGCCCGACGTCTTCCGGGTTGAACACCGCGGCGTAGCCCTTGATGATGCCGTCCTGCTCGAGCCGGCGGACCCGCTGGTGCACGGCCGACACCGAGAGCCCGGCTTGCCGGCCCAGCTCGGTGAAGCTCATCCGCCCGTTACGTGCCAGCAACGACACGATCTTGCGATCGATCTCCTCCACGTGGTCACGTTAGCGCCATGGCCCTACCATGGAGACATAACGACGTAACGGAATGATCACGGCATGTTCGCTAATGTAACCTCAGCCCCGCTACCGCTTATCGCCTGGCGGCAGCAGCGGGCGGCCCGTGCGAGACTATAAGGATGCAGCGGAACCCGGAAGAACTCTACGAACTCGGTCCCGCCACGCCGGATATCGCGGACGCGCCGTTCTTGCACTATCTGGACGGCTTCATCGACGCGGGAGGTGCCGGCCGCCTGCTGACCGAGCACCTGCTGAGCAGTTTCGCTCACGAGACGGTAGCGCGGTTCGACATCGACCGGCTCATCGACTACCGGTCGCGGCGCCCGCTGATGATCTACAACAACAGCAGCTGGGAGAGCTACGATGCTCCTGAGCTGGTGCTTCACCTGCTACGGGACCAGCAGGGAAAGCCTTTCCTCCTGCTGAGCGGGCCTGAGCCCGATCATGAGTGGAAGCTGTTCACCGAGGCGGTCCTGGACCTGACCAGCCGGCTCGGCGCCGGCCTCGCGGTCAGCTTCCTCGGCATCCCGGCCGGGATGCCGCACACCCGGCCGCTCGGCGTGATCGCGCACGGCACCCGCGACGAGCTGCTCATCGCGCACCAGCGGATGGCGAACCGCATCCAGGTACCCGGCAGCGCGAGGGGCCTGGTTGAGCTGCGGCTCGGCGAGGCTGGCCGGGATGCGGTGGGCTTCGCCGTGCAGGTGCCGCATTACCTGGCCCAGGCCGTCTATCCGCCGGCCGCGCTGACCCTGCTGGGCTCCGTGGGCACCGCCACCGGGCTCGACCTGCCTGACGCCGAGCTCCGCGAGGCCTCAGCCCGGACCGATGAGGCGATCGACCAGCAGGTCGCCGCGTCGGCCGAGGTCGCCGAGCTGGTCCGGACGCTGGAGCAGCAGTACGACGCCCTGGTCGAAGCCGAGGGAAACCGGCACGCCGGTCCCGGCCTCCTGGGCGAGGGCGAGTCCATGCCGACCGCGGACGAGCTCGCGGCCCAGTTCGAGCGGTTCCTGGCTGAGAACCAAGGGCGCATCGATCCCCCCGGACCGCGTTCCACCGACGGCCCGGACAGCTAACGGGACGACCGAACGCCCCCGGCGGTTAAGCCGACGACGACCAGCTCTCGCGGCGCGTGGTTGAGCCGCTGGTAGCCATCTGCGGTGCAGACCACGATGTCCTCGATCCGCGCGCCGTGCGGCCCGGGGTAGATCCCCGGCTCGACCGAGAACGCCATGCCTGGCTCGAGCGCCTCGCTGTTCCCGGCCACGATGTAGGGGTCCTCGTGCCCCTCCAGCCCGATCCCGTGCCCGGTGCGGTGGATGAACGAGGGGCCATAGCCGGCCGCGGTGATCGGCTCGCGCGCGGCCGCGTCGACCGACTCCGCCGTCACTCCCGGCCGCACCGCGGCGCACGCGGCCTCCTGAGCGTCCCGCAGCACCTCGTAGTAGGCGGTGAACTCGGCGGGCGGCTCGCCGATCGCGTAGGTCCGGGTGCAGTCCGAGCAGTATCCGGACGGCATCGTGCCGCCGATGTCCACCACCACCGCGTCGCCGGCCTGGAAGACCCGGTCCGACAGCTCGTGGTGGGGGCTGGCCGCGTTCGGTCCCGAGCCGACGATCACGAAATCGACCGTGTCGTGCCCCTCGGCCCGGATGGCCTCCGCGATCTGCAGGCCCACTTCGCGCTCGGTGCGCCCGGGCCGCAGCCAGCCGGGAACGCGAGCGTGCACGCGGTCGATGGCCTCCCCGGCCTCGCGCAGCGCCGCCACCTCGGCGGCGCTCTTGCGCATCCGCAGCGGGCGCAGCGCCCCGCTGGCCAGCACCTGACGCGCGGCGGGCAGCGCGTCGCGGAACTTGAGCACGAACAGCGCCCACATCCGGTCGGACAGGCCGATCTCCGAGACGCGGCCAAGCTTGTCCGCGACCAGGCGGAACGGATCGGCAGTCTCCTCCCAGGCCACGATGTCCAGGCCGAGCGGGCCCGGCGAGGCCTGCGCGGCCCGCAGCTCCAGCCGGGGCACGAACAGCGCCGGGTCGCCCTGCGCCGGGACCACCAGGCAGGTCAGCCGCTCCAGCTGCTTGGCGTCGTAGCCGCTCACGTAGCGCAGGTCGGGACCAGGGGTCAGCAGCACGGCGTCCAGCCCGGCCGCGCGGACGGCATCGCGCACCAGCTCCAGCCGGGCCGCGGGGTACAGCTCGCTCGCAGTCGCCACGGACCTACCCTAAGCCTGTGCCAGGGCACTGACGAACCGGCTCAGCGAGGAGCCCAGTCCCCACCGCTCGCCGAGGTCTTTCAGCCGGCCGGCGTCCGGCGGCACGGCCGGCAGCTTCCCGTCCACCGGCGGCAGCGGGGCGTCGTCGGCGACCCGGACGACGGACATGGCGATGTCCAGGTAGCCCCGGGCTTTCTCCAGCTTCTCCCGGCTGCCGCGCGGGAACCCGCCGTGCCCGGCGTCCAGCGCAGCAGTGATGTCCTCGATACTGCCGAACGCCCGGATCAGCGCGGCGGCGGTCTTCTCCCCTACGCCCGGCACGCCGGGCAGCCCGTCGCTCGGGTCGCCGCGCAGCGCGGCGAAGTCGGCGTAGGCGCGGCCCGGGATTCCGTACTTGGCGTTCACCGCGGCCTCGTCGATCACGTCCAGGTTGAGCAGGCCGCGCACGGTGTAGATGATCCGGATGCCGCGCGAGTCGTCCACCAGCTGGAACAGGTCCCGGTCTCCGGTCACCACGTCGACCGGATCCGGCGAGCGGGCGGTGAGCGTGCCGATCACATCGTCGGCCTCGTACCCCGGCTGCCCCGCCACGGCCAGCCCGGCCGCACGCAGCACCTCGTCGATCAGCGGGACCTGCGCGGCGAGCGCGGGCGGGACGTCCTCACCGCCGTCGGCGGCCAGGCGGTGCGCCTTGTACGAGGGGACGGCCGCGACCCTGAAGGCCGGCCGCCAGTCCGCGTCCCAGCAGGCCACCAGCCGGCTCGGATGCCGGGCCCGGACCAGCCTGGTGATCATGTCCAGGAGCCCGCGTACCGCATTGACCGGCGCGCCGTCCGGCGCCTGGACGGTATCCGGGACCCCGATAGAACGCGCGGAAGTACAGCGACGCCGTATCAAGCAGCATGAGCGAACCCATGCCCGCCATAGTGTCATGCCGGCCGGGCCACCTCAGGCCAGCAGCGTGACCTCGCCGTCGGTGATCTTGATCTGCTGGCCGGGCAACGGGCTGGGCGCCGGGCCCGCGACCACCGCCCCGGTCGTGATCGCGAACCGGCTGCCGTGGCAGGGGCAGTCGATGGTGCCGCCGGCCACCCGGCTGACGATGCAGCCCACGTGCGTGCATATCGCGCTGAACGCCCGGTACTGGCCCCGGACCGGCTGGGTCACGACGACCCGGGCCGCGGTGAAGACCGTCCCGCCGCCCACGGGGATGTCCCCGGCGGCGCCCAGCACCACGCCCCGGACTGCGGGCTTGCTCTCCCGCGTGCCGCCGCTGCCGGTGGCACCGGCCGGTGCCGGGGGGGTCGCGGGCGAGGCAGGCGGTCCCATGGCCATGGCGGCGACGGGCGGCCCGGCATGCTCCGGCACCCCGGCCTCGTCGGCATCGTACGGAACGGCCGCGGTGCTGCACCCGGACAGCGTTCCGCCCAGGGCGGCCAGGCCCACCGCGCCGAGCAGCAGCCCGCGCCTGGTCGGGTGCGGGCCCGGCTGGGCTTCGTCCTGCCGGGATCGGGCCGTCATCAGCCATCCTTCTCGCGCGAGTGAAAACGTCCGGTTACTCACTCTGGCGGACGGCGAGGTGATCACGCCCGGCAACGGCCGGTCCCGTAAGGCGGCCGTAAGGATCCGCTGGCGGGCGGCCGGCCGTTCCGCCGCATGCGCTACGTCACGCGCCCTGTCCAGCACGGCTCTGGTTTCCGCGGTGCTCAGCGGCTCCGGGTCCAATCCGAGGTCGGCGCCGACAGCAGCCGTCCAGTCCTCGAGGGTGCTCATAGCTCCTCAGCCTTCGGCCCGGATATCGTCAGATTGTGAGCAGCACCGATCGGCACGAGCACGGCGCGGCGTCCGGAGCGGACGCGCGCTGGCTGTCCGGCGCGCTCGCGCTGATCCTGGCCTTCATGGCGGGCGAGATCGTGGCGGGCCTGGCCGCGCACTCGCTCGCGCTGATCTCTGACGCCGCGCACATGCTGACCGACGCCGCGGCCATCGCGCTGGTCCTGGTCACGGCGCGGCTGGCCGCGCGCCCGCCGGCGGGCGGGTACACCTACGGGCTCAAGCGCACCGAGATCATGTCCGCCCAGGCCAACGGGATCACCCTGGTCCTGCTCGCGATCTGGCTCGGCTACGCGGCGATCCGGCGGCTGGTGACGCCACCGCAGGTGGCAGGCGGGACAGTGCTCGGCGTGGCGCTGGCCGGGATTGCGGTGAACATCACCGCGGCCCTGCTCATCGCCCGCGCCAGCGGCGGGCGGGGCGCACCCCGGAGCCTGAACCTCGCGGGCGCCTTCAAGCACGTGGTCACCGACCTGTACGCGTTCATCGCCACGGCGGTGGCCGGGCTGATCATCCTGGCCACCGGGTTCGGCCGGGCCGACGCGATCGCCACGCTGGTCGTGGTGGCGCTGATGCTGCACGCCGGCGCCGGGCTGATCAGGGATTCCGGGCGGATCTTCCTCGAGGCCGCGCCCGCGGGCCTGTCCCCCGCGGCCGTGGGGGCGGCGATGGCGGCCCGTCCGCAGGTCAGCGAGGTCCACGACCTGCATATCTGGGAGATCACTTCCGGCCTGGCCGCCACTTCGGCGCACGTGCTGGTCGCGCCGGGCTCGGACTGCCACGCGATCCGGGCCGACCTCGAGGCGTTCCTGTCCCGCGAGTACGGAATCAACCACGCGACATTGCAGGTCGACCACGCGCCGTCGGCGGCCCGCCCGGACGGCTCGGCTCCGGGGGTGGCCGACGGGCCCGCCGCCGATCTGCACTGCGACGACGCGCACGGCCCGGCCTACCGTCCCAGCGACCCTTAGCGTCTCCCTGCCTACCGCGCCGACGACGCTTAGCGCGCCTGGCCCGGCCCTCAGCCGCTCGCGCGTCAGCCGCCGATGGCCGACATGGGCCGGTCGGGCTGCAGGAACGACGGGTCGTTGATGCCATGGCCCGGAAGCTTGACCGCCACCGCCTGCACCCACCGGTCCGCCAGCTCGGCGTCACTCGCCCCGGACCGCATCGCGCCGCGCAGGTCGCTCTCGGTCCGGGCGAACAGGCAGTTCCTGACCTGTCCGTCCGCGGTCAGCCGGACCCGGTCGCAGTTCCCGCAGAACGGCCGGGTCACCGACGCGATCACGCCCACCCGGGCCGGGCCGCCGTCGACCAGGAACGCCTCGGCGGGCGCCGAGCCGCGCTGGTTCGGGTCGTCGGGAGTGAGGTTGAACTCGCGGCCGAGGGAGGCCAGGATCTCGTCCGCGGTCACCATCTCGGCGCGATTCCAGCCGTGCTGGGCATCCAGCGGCATCTGCTCGATGAAGCGCAGCTCGTAGGAGTGGTCGAGGCAGAACCGCAGCAGCGGGGCAGCATCGTCGTCGTTGAGGTCGCGCATGAGCACTGCGTTGACCTTGACCGGGGCCAGGCCGGCCTCGGCGGCGGCGGCGAGGCCGTCCAGCACATCGGGCAGCCGGTCCCGGCGGGCGAGCTTGCGGAAGACCTCCGGCCGCAGGGTGTCCAGCGATACGTTGACCCGGTCCAGCCCGGCCGCGCGCAATCCCATTGCGGTGCGGGCCAGGCCGATGCCGTTGGTGGTGAGCGAGATCTCCGGGCGCGGGCGCAGCTGCGCGGTCCGCGCGATGATGCCGGCCAGACCCCGGCGCAGCAGCGGCTCGCCGCCGGTATACCTGACCTCGCGGACGCCGAGTAGCTCCACCGCCACCCTGACCAGCCGCACCACCTCGTCATCGGTGAGCACCTCTGGCTTGGGCAGCCAGTCAAGTCCCTCGGGCGGCATGCAGTACGCGCAGCGCAGGTTGCACCGGTCGGTGAGCGACACGCGCAGGTCGGTAGCAATCCGGCCAAAGGAATCAGAGAGCATGCTTCCTAGCCTATTCTCCCGTTTTGGCCCGGGACCGACCATCACCGCCGGACCATCCCGTAGGCGCGCTCGGCCCGGATCCTGACCACGAGGCGACGGTCACGGACCATGGCGGCCCGGAAGTCGTCCCAGTCGGGGTGCTCTCCCTGCACGAAGCGGTACAGCTCGGCCAGCTCCTCGACCGCCGCGTCATGCGGGTCGCGGGCCACCGCAGACAGTTCGGCCTGGCCGTCGACCACGACGTAGGACCAGAAGTCGCCGGTCGTGACGTGGAAGCTGGCGCGCGGGTCACGGCGCAGGTTGGCGGTCTTGGCCCGGTCGTCGGTGGTGGAGATGCGAATGGTCTGCGCGTCAGCGTCCCACCCGTAGGTCACGTTGGACAGCTGGGGCCACCCGTCTTTCCTGAGGGTGACCAGCACGCCCCGGTTCTGCGCGCGAAGCAGCTCGGCAAACCCGTCCTCGACCATGCCCCGTCAACAACGCCCGCCCTGGCGATGTTCCACCGCGCCGGGGGCCGCCCGCGCGGCGTGGCCCGGGCTTTGCCCCCTTCGGGTCTGGGTGTGGCTTGGGTCTAACGCTGGCCGCGGGCGGTGTCGCTGGCGTGGTGCGGGCCGGGTACGGCGGGCCAGGGCACCACATTTCTCAGCGTAATCGACTAATTACTTTTTATCCAGGGTGAGGGACCGCAGCCCGGTGTCGATGAGCCGGGCGGCGCGGCTGACCTCGGCGCTGACGGCGTGGTGGACCTGCGCGGGGGTCCGGGTGCCGTCCAGGTATTTCGACAGGGCCTGGAATTGAATGCGCCACAGGCCGAGCAAGGCGGCGGCCGCGATTTGCGGCTCTGGGTCGTCCGGGCGCAGGCCGGCCCGCCCGGCCAGGATCTCGGCGGCCACGGCGGTGAGCTGGTCCATCATGTCGCTCTGATGGGCCCGCAGTGCTGGTGAGGCCTGGATCAGGGTGCCGAAGCGCCGGATCGCGGCGCTGGCCTGGGCGAGGTCGTCCTGGGCCGCGAGCCAGGACGTCATAGCGCTCAGTTCGTCGGTCAGGATCCGCAGCGCCGCCTCGGCCGGCTCGACTTCGGGCTGGGTCAGGCCGCTCTTCAGGGAGGCCATGGTGGACTCCAGGCGGTCCAGGATCAGGGACTCCTTGGTGGGAAAGTAGTTGAAGACGGTCTTCTCCGATACCCCGCACGCCTCGGCGATTTCCGTGACGCGGACCGCGTCGAAGCCCCGCTCCATGAACATCTGCGTGGCCGTGTCGGACAACTGCTGGCGCATCAGCCGCTTCTTGCGCTCCCGCAGCCCCTCGGCCTGCGGCCCTCCGGGCCCGGGGCTGCGCGGCGCCGCCCAGTCCACCGTCCGCATGTTCATGTCCGCATTATAGTTCAGCGGCGATATTTTTTCCGTTACACTAAACTTTTAGCAGCTGAAATAAATTGCCCGCGGCCGCTGCGCCCACCCGAGGAGATCCCGTGAGTGAGATCCACATCGTCCGTGACTACCCCCATCCCCCCGTGAAGGTCTGGCGTGCCGTGACCGACCCGGCGCTTGTCCCGCTGTGGACCGTCACCGGGGCCGGCGGCCGGCCTGAAGGGTTCGCTCCCGTCGTGGGTACGAAGTTCCGGCTCCTCGCCAAGCCCAAGCCTGGCTGGAGCGGCGTCGTGGACTGCGAGGTACTGGAGGTGAACGAGCCATCGCTGCTGCGCTACTCATGGACTGGCGACGAGGGCGGCGACGTGACAGAGGTCGTCTACCGGCTCGACCCCCACGCCGGGGGCACCCGCTTCACCTACGACCACACCGGCTTCACCGGCGTCGGCGGCATCTTCATGGCCAAGCTGCTGGGCCACGTCCGCAGGAAGATGCTCCGCGTGGGCCTGCCGCCCGTGCTCGATGACCTCGACGAGGATGGCACCCTGCGCCCTGCCAGCACCCTGCGGGCCAAGTCCCTAGAGTGACGCACGCCGTCCGGCGCCGGGGTCGGCCACGGCGTCGTCAGCGGGCGAACTTGGCGATGGCGGCCGGGGTGACGGGGGTGAAGAAGTTGACGAGGTTGCCGTCGGGATCGCGGAACAGCAGCGACCGGTTGCCCCACGGCATCGTGGTGGGCTCATTGACGAAGTCCTTGACGAACCCGGCCAGGTTCCGGTGCACGCCGTCGACGTCGTCGACGAGGAACTCGATGATGACGGTGTTGTTGTCGCACGGCCGGGCGGCGCCAGGCGCGAACAGCGGAACGGTACGGGTGCTGGCGATCGCGAGGGCGGCGGAACGGGTCGTGAGCTCGGCGAAGTTCTCGTTCAGCCAGTTCGCCTGTACGCCGGTGGCGCGCTCGTAGAACCCGGCCAGACGGGCGACGTCGTCGGTGATGATCCGGACCGAGACGAAATCCATGGTGATCTCCTTGTCAGCGGAAGCGTCCTGCGTCACACGCTAAGAGAAATACCGGACACAATCCGCCCGGTATCCGGGAGATACTTGGCCATGGCCCGGCCGACTGCTCGCGTTCTGTCTCTGCTGGAGCTTCTGCAGTCGGGCGGCGTCCGGACGGTGGCCGAGCTGGCCGACCGGCTCGCCGTCGATGAGCGCACGGTGCGGCGGTACGCGGACCACCTGATCGACCTCGGCGTGCCGGTCGAGTCGGTGCGTGGCCGCTACGGCGGGTACCGGCTCGCCTCCGGATACCGCCTGCCTCCGCTCATGCTCAGCGACGACGAGGCCCTCGCCGTGCTGCTCGGACTGGTCGCGGGCCGCCGGACCGGGCTGGTGACGACCACGGGCACGGCAGCCGAGACGGCGGCGGCCAAGATCCGCCGGGTACTGCCCGGCGCGGCTCGCCCGCAGGCTCGACGCCGTGCTCGACTCCCTCGCCTTCACCGCCCCGCCCGGCGAGACGCCCACCCCGGACACCGAGGTCCTGCTCTCGATCGCCGACGCTGTGCGCCATCGCCGGCCGATCTCGATCAGGTACACCTCCGGCGACGGCCGGCGCAGCGAACGCACCCTGCACCCGTACGGGCTCGTCACCCATTCAGGCCGCTGGTACGTGACGGGCGCGGACCCCGGCATCGGCCAGAACCGGACGTTCCGGCTCGATCGCATCACCGACATCAGGGCCCTGCCCGGCTCGTTCGAGCCACCCGCCGGATTCGACCCGGCGCAGCACGTCCTGTCCGGGCTCGCCAGGACCCCGTACCGGCATGACGTAACCCTGGCCATCCAGGGCACGATCGAGCAGATCCGCGCCCGGCTCCCGGCCAGCGTCGCGATCGTGACGGAGCTGCCGTCTGCGGCCGGCCCAGACCCGCAAGACCGAACGCTGGTTCCGCGTCGAACTGCACGCCGAGCAGCTCGACTGGCTGCCCCCGCTGCTCGCGTCGCTCGACCGGCCGTTCATCGTCGAGCGGCCAGACGAACTCCGCGACCTCATCGCCGCCCTCGCCGGCCGGCTCGCGACCGCCGCCCGGCGGCGACCAGGCGATGCCCGTGAATAGCGCCGGGCACGGGATACTGAGATGACTCGCGTCCTGGCCGGGCCCACGTCTGGGGCCCCGCGTCTCGGAAGGGAGCGCAGGTGACATCGACTCCCGGCGCCGCGCTGGTGCGGCGCGGTGCCACGGTGATCGCGGCCGGGCGGGTGGCGCTCGGCGTGACCGCCCTGGCCAGGCCATCGGTCCCGGCCCGGCCGTGGGTGGGCGCGGCGGCCGATGACGTAGCGGCCCGGGTGTTCGGCCGCGCGCTCGGAGCCCGTGACCTCGCCCTGGGGCTCGGCGCGCTGGCGGCTCTGCAGGGCCCGGCGGCCGACGCCGGGCCGGCCCGCGCCTGGGTCGCCGCGGGGGCGCTGTCCGACGCGCTGGACGTGGTGGCCAGCCTGCTGGCGTGGCGGGAACTCCCGCGCGTCACCCGGTGGCTGGTCGCCGCGTCAGCCGGCGGAGCGGCCCTGGCCGGGGCGGCTGCGGTGCTGACCGCGGACCGCGCGGCGTGACCGCGGCTACCTGCACACGTCCGGCAGTTCTGCCTGGATTGTCGCGCCTGCGGTGACCGTTATCTCGCGGAACGTGGCGTACCCAGACCCCGCCGACGGGTCGTACCGGCCCGCGAGCACATAGTGTCCCGGCGGCAGCGCGAAGCGGAACGTCTGATCGTAGTTGTCGCTGATGTGCTCGCGGGCCACGGCCGGGCCGTTCGGGAACACGACGTGCCACGCGCCCGGCCCGTCCGGCTTCCAGGTGATCTTGCCCCGCAGGACCACGACCGTGCCCGGGGTAACAGGGCCTGGTTTCGCCGTCGGCGCGATGCCGAAGCAGGCGGCCAGGTGCCCGGTGACGATTCCGTTGCCCGCCGCAGGCCCGGCCGGGCGCTGATCGGCCCGTGCCGCAGGATGGGAGCCGGTGACCGCGCGGCTGATCAGCACCCCGGCCGCGGCCAGGAGCGCCGCTGCGGCCAGCGCCGCGGCCATTTTCAGCCGCCGGCGGCGCGCGTGCGCGCGGGCCTCGGCGATGAGGACCTGGGTGATGAGGGCCTGGGCGATAACGGCCTGCGCATCGGGCTGAGCGCGGTCGGCCTGGGGTGACGTGATAACGCCCATGGTGCTAGTATCAGTATCACCATGCTGGGTGTCAAACTAGACCGGCGCGACCCGCTGCCGCTTTACGATCAGGTCAGCGCGGAGATCCGCCGCGCGATCGCCGATGGCGAGATCGGGCCTGGCGAACGGCTCCCGCCCGCCCGTGACCTGGCCGCGGTGCTGCAGGTAAACACCAACACGGTCCTGCGGGCGCTGCGGCTGCTGCGAGACGAGGGGCTGCTGGAGTTCCGGCGCGGCCGCGGCGTCACGGTGGCCGGCTTCGCCGGGCAGGGCATGGTCCTGGCCCGCGCTCGCGAACTCCTCCGGTACGCCCGCAAGCAGGGCTATGACCGCGCCGAGCTCATCCAGATGATCACGAGCATCGCCGACTGACAGGAATCACTCCCGGGCGGCGGCGAGGGCCGCCAGCGGGTCAGCCTAGGTGCCCGGGTCACGCAGCCAGCGAAGCCATGCCCCGTGACCGTCGGCGAGGGCCAGGGCCGTCCGCCCGTCGCGGCCGAGCACGAACGTGCCTTCGCGCAAGCCAGTGAGCGGCAGGCCAGGCACCACGCCGGGGGCCTCGTTGGACAGCCACACGGCGCCCAGGCTCCGGACGTCGCGGGCAAACCGCTCCCGGTCCGCGGGCGCGACATAGGCCAGCACGGCGGAATGGTAAATGACGAGGGTGGCGTCGGCCGGCGCCCGGGCGGCCACCGCGGGCAGGTCGGTGCGCAGGTCGCCACGGTACACGGGCGGCGGATCGCGGCGAGCGGACGCCACCGCGGCGGCGAGCCGGGCCTGGCGGTCGCTTTCGCCGGGCCAGACCAGGCAGGACAGCCAGCGGACGTCGTCGTCGCGGGTCACGTCCAGCGGATTGAGGTCCAGCCCGGCCCGCCAGGCGATGGCGGGCAGCCGGGCGGGCAGCGGCGCGGGACCGCGTACGGCGCAGTGCAGCGTCGGCGCGTCCGGGTCGCGGCCGTCGATCAGGTGGCCGTCGTAGTCGTAGGAGTAGCGGTCGAACAGCAGGGTGAGCCCGGCGCTGGCACCGACCTCGATCAGCGCCAGCGGGGCCGGCAGCGCGGCGAGGGCCGGCAGCAGCGTGGCGCAGCGGGCAGGCTCGTTCGTCTGGGTGCGCCGGGTCAGCATCACCTCGGTCAGCTCAGCCTCGTGCTGCCGGATCAGGGCCCGCAGCGCGGCCAGGCCAGGCGGGGCGTCCAGCAGGTACCTGGCCGCGGCGAACAGCAGATTGGGCTGGCGCTTGGGCGGCGGCAGCGCGGCGAGGAAACCCAGGACCAGATCGTCGTCGGCGACCGACGCGGCCAGCGACTCGTAGGCCGGGGAGCGGCCGCGGGCTTCGCGGCTGAAGGCCCGGTAGTTCTCGGCGGCGCTGCGCCGCGGGTCCAGACCGCCCATGGCCATGCCCCGCACGCTACCTGACGGTCCGGGTCGGTAGCGTAAATTCACGGCGTCCGGCCCCAGACCCCTCCCAGCAGTTAAGTGAGGCTCCATGACTCACCACTCCCAGGACGGCGTCGCGGACGGCGCGCGGTGCGCGCCGTCGCCGCCGTTGCGCGCGGGCGCGCGCTCGCGCCCGTCGGCAGCACCGCCGCCTCTCGCTTGCCGTAGTCACCCATCTCCGTCGCAGATCGCCTCGTTTCTCTCTCGTCCAGGCTATCCTCGCTCACCTCCTTCTCTTATCTCTTCTATTACTCCATTTCTTTCCTCTATTTTCCATCTTATCTTATTTATCTCTTTCCTCCTTTCCATTTCTCATCCATCATCTCTTTCTATCTCTTTTACTTCTTCCTCCCTCTTTTCCTTCTTCTTCTTCTCTTTTTCTCTCCTCATTTCTCTTTTCCCTTTTTCTTTTCCTCTTTTTTCTCTTCTTTCCTCTTCCTTTTCTTTCTCTTCCTCTTTTTCTCTTCTTTTTTCCTCTTCTTCTCCTTTTTCTTTCTTTTCTCCTTTCTCCTCCTCTCCTTCCCTCCTTTTCTTTATCTCTTTCTTTCTTACCTTCACCACCGTCCTCGATCATTTCGCGATCGGCACGCAGACGCTGACCGACGGCTGGGACCTGTTCGGCGGTGTGCTCGGCGGAACCTGGGCGCACGGCGGTGACTCCCGCGGCTACTGGTGGGGCCAGCTGAGCTTCGCCGCAGGGCCGAAAATCGAGCTGCTGACGCCGACCGGCGGCCCCGACGCGGCCTTCCTGGAGCGCTTCCTGGCCGCTCATGGTCCCGGGCCGCATCACCTCAACTTCGCCGTCGACGACATCGAGGACGCGCTGGCGCGGATCCGGGCGCTGGGCATCGAGCCCGTCGGGGTCAGCCTGGGCAACCCGAGCCATATGGAGGCGTTCCTGCACCCGCGCAGCGCTCACGGCATCGTCATCCAGATCGCCCAGGAGGCTGGCTCGCCGCGCGGGCCCGCGCCGCAGGAGCTGCCGGAGCCCGGGCCGGCCGCCCGCTTCGAGCTGATCGAGCACCACGTCAGCGATCTGGCGGGCGCGACACGGCTGTTCCGGGAGGTCCTGGACGGCCAGCTCGAGCGGGCCGACGATGAGGCCGCCGAGCTGACCTGGCCCGGTGACCGCAGGATCAGGCTGGTCCGCGAGGACGGCCTGCCCCGCGGCGGAGCGCTGCATCACGTCCGCTTTGCCCGCGCGGAAGGCGCCTCCTTCAGCATCAGCGACCGGGAGCGCGCGGCGGCGGCGGCCGGGCGCCTCGGCCTGACCCTCGAGCTGGCCGGCTAACGCCCCGAAACGTCCCCGGGGACGCGTGCCACCGCGAACACGGACTGGCCGAAGGGCGGGCGGACCAGGCGTTCGGCCGTCCGCGTAGCGGGCAGGACGAACCGGTCGTACAGCTTGACCATCGGCCCTTCCCGGGGCGTCAGCCGGCACACGCTGGTGGCCAGGTAGTACCCGATCAAGCCGAGCGCGTTGACGTACCGCAGCTGCTCGACGGCCAGCCCGGCCTCGCCCAGCGCCCGGCGCATGCTCTTCTTGGTGTACCGCCGCACGTGCCCGGTCGCGATGTCCACCGGGCTCATGGCGAACGGGAACGCCGGCACGATCAACACGACCCGGCCGCCGGGCCGCACCAGCCGCGCCATGCTGCGCAGCGCCGCGACGTGATCCTCGATGTGCTCGAGGACGTTGTAGGACACCGCGCCGGAGTACGTGTTCACCTCGTCGGTCGGCAGCAGCATCTCCCGGATCGCCACCTTCCCGTACCCGCCGAGCCGCTCCTTGAGCGCCACCAGGCGGCCGGGATCGGCTTCGGTCGCGGTGAAGCGGGCGAAGTGCGGGGCCCACTCCAGCGCGTAGTCGCCCAGGCCGCTGCCGATCTCGATCGGGTCATCGCCCAGGAACGGGATGGCCAGTTCAACGAACCACCGGCGGTGGTTCACGGCGGTGGCGAGGCCCTCGAGGACCTCGGACTGCACGCACTGGTCTCCGTTGATTCCCGGCATATGCGACTCCGCGGTAGGCAGCGTCCTGGCAGCTACCGCCCGGCTAGGTAGACGCCCGACGGTAATGGACTGATTCCGGAACCTTAGCGAAGAATGATGGCGCACGGAGCCTAAGCCGCGAGGCTCGCCTGCGCGTCCGCGCTCGCCCCCCTGAGTGCCGTGCCGCCTGGCCGGCCGGTCAGGCTTTTACGAGGAGGAACACCGTCAGGCCCGGCACGTGCTGCCGATGGCTGAGCCGGTAGTCGGACTGCAAGACCGCTGCCTGGGCCGAGGTCACCTCGCCATAGGGATTGCTGGTATCGCCGCTGACCACGACCCAGGTCCGGGGTGCGTGGTCCAGGCATGCGGCCGGATCCGTGCAGAAGACCGGGTACAGGTGCTGGAGCTGGACGGCCGCCCCGGCGAGGAACAGCTGGTGCGGCAGGGCGCCGTGCCCGAGATCGCGTTCCAGGTAGTACTGAACTCCAAGGTTGATCATCTGCCATTCTTGGCTGCCGGCCGGGTAGACGACGCCGTCGCCGGCTCTCGCTTCTCGCGCGATGATCCTCGCCGCGCCCGCGAAGTCGGGGTAGGTAACGCCGGGACCGACCGGGTAGTACGTCCAGTTGTGAGCCCCCGCCGACCGGATCACCTGCTGGTCGCCCGCGCCGAGAATGGCGAGGGTGAGGACGACGGCCGCAGCGGCCCGCCCGTCGACCCGGGCCAGCCCGATCCCGGCCAGCATCGCCCACGCTCCCACGGTCGGCAGCAGGTACCGGGGGAAGAAGAACGCGTGCGGGCCTTGCGATACCAGCCATACCGCGGCCACCGGCACGACCGCGAGGGCCGTCGCGGCCGCGGCGGGCCGCCGGTCCATCGCCCAGGCCAGGATGGCGAGCAGGATGAACGCGGTAGCCACGGAGGTCGAGTAGAACAGGTTCCTGAAGAAGAAGGAGAACACCGTCAGGTCGAGTCCCGGCCGCAGGATCCACCCGACCTGACCGCTCTCCTCATGCCAGCTGATGAGGGCCAGCGGCACCCAGGCCGCGAGCCCGGCCAGCGCGGCCGGCACGAACCAGAACAGGCGGTCATCCCGGTCCCGCCACCACCGCATGGCCACCACGGTGGCGTGACCGGTGACCGCGGCCAGCGCCACCGGGTCGAGGTAGCCGAGCGCGGCCACGCACACGCCGTACGCCGCCCAGCGGTGCACGGCCGGGCGGTCCAGGGCGCGCAGCAGCATCAGCGTGGCCAGCGTGGCGACCAGCACCTCGAAGGCGTATGACCGCATCTCCTGGGCGAACCGGGACACGCTGGGCACCAGCGCGAATACCAGGCCGGCCAGCAGCCCGGCCCGGGTGTCGGCCAGCCTGCGGCCGGCCAGCGTCACGCATGCCGCCGCTCCCGCCATGGCCAGCACGGACAGCGAGCGCATCGCGACGGCCGAGTCGCCGAACGCCGCGATCCAGTAATGCAGCAGCAGGTAGTAGACCATGTGGTTGGCGTCCACCCGCTGCGCGGTCGCGATCAGGTCCGGTACCGGCCGGGTCGCGAACGTCCAGCTGGCCAGCTCATCCCGCCACAGCTCGGGTCGGCCAAGCTGATACCAGCCCAGGATGGCGGTCAACAGCGCCGGCCACAGCCACGGCACGCGCGTGGCCCAGTCGGACATGGCGCGGAAAGACGGTCCCGCGGCCCGGGCGCCGTCGCGGCTCGGGTCGCTGGGCACGGCGCTGGCGCCTTCGGCCACGTCCCCGGCCACGGTCATCGGGTACCCGCTGGCCTTCGCATCGGATTCAGCCCGCGCATTCGTGGAAATCAACCCCTCGGCATCAACCCCTCGGCCTCGCGCCGTCACCTTATTCGCTGGGATAAAAGCCACGCAACATATGGTGTCAAGTGGTTCGGTCAAGCGTGGCAAACCAGCAGGAATACCGTCAGCTGGCACGTGCTCCGGGGCAGCCTGGCCGAGGCGTTACCCCCAGGTAACGGCGTCGCGGAGGCGGACGGGAATCGAACCCGCCGACGGCGCGGCGCGCCGTCCACCAGTTTTGAAGACCGGGGGGACCACCAGGCACCCAGACGCCTCCGCGTCGACTTTACTGGCCCGCCGCGGGCCGCCCCACGAGCCGGGCCCTCATAGGATGCGGTGAGGTCTGCGGGAGAAAGGCAGCGGCGTGAGCGGGAATGGGCATGCGTGGTGGGAAGACGCGGTCGTCTATCAGGTGTACCCGCGGAGCTTCGCCGACGCGGACGGCAACGGCGTGGGTGACCTGCCCGGCCTGCGGTCCCGCCTGCCCTACCTGGCCGATCTCGGCGTCGACGCCATCTGGCTGACGCCCTTTTACCCCTCCCCGCTGGCCGATGGCGGTTACGACGTGAGCGACTACTGCGCCGTCGACCCGCTGCTGGGGACCATGGCGGACTTCGACGGGCTGGTCAAGGACGCCGAGGCGCACCAGATCCGGGTGATCGTCGACCTGGTGCCCAACCACTGCTCCAGCGCCCACCCGCTGTTCCAGGCCGCGCTGGCGGCGGCGCCGGGCAGCCCGGAGCGCGACCTGTTCATCTTCCGCGACGGCCGCGGCCCCGACGGCGAGCTGGCGCCGAACAACTGGAAGTCGATGTTCGGCGGCGCCGCCTGGACCCGGGTGACCGAGGCCGACGGCCGGCCGGGCCAGTGGTACCTGCACCTGTTCGACACGGGGCAGCCCGACTGGAACTGGCGGAATGACGAGGTGACCGCCTTCTTCGAGCAGGACATCAGGTTCTGGCTCGACCGGGGCGTCGCCGGCCTGCGGGTGGATGTGGCGCACGGGATCTACAAGGACCCGGCCCTGCCCGACGAGCCCGATCCCGACCACCTGGTCCAGCCGCTCAACGCGCCGTCGGCCTATCACCACCGGCCGGAGCTGCAGGAGCTCTACCGGTCCTGGCGGGCCATCCTGGACTCCTACCCGGCGCAGGGGTTCCCCGGCGCGCGGACCGCGGTCGGCGAGGTCTGGTACGACGTCCCGGGCACTTTGCTGCCCTATCTCGCGCATGACGGCCTGCCCCAGGTCTTCAACTTCCAGCTGATCCTGGCCAGCTGGAGCCGGGCCGGTTTCCGGGACGCGATCGAGGGGGTGCTGGCGCTGGCCGGCGGCTCGCGCGCGCCGTGGGTCATCGGCAATCACGATGTACCCCGGCCGGTGAGCCGCTATCAGCTGGACGAAGGCTACGAGCCGCAGACGATCAACCGCCTGATCGCCCTCGGTCACGCGCGCGCCGAGACCGGCGTCGCCCGCGCGCGGGCCGCGGCCCTGCTGCTGCTCGCCCTGCCCGGATCGGCCTACATCTACCAGGGCGAGGAGCTGGGCCTGCCCGAGGTCACCGACCTGCCCGCGGCAGCGCGCCAGGACCCGAGGTTCCGCCGTACCGGGGGCAGCTCGCCCGGGCGCGACGGATGCCGCGTCCCGCTGCCGTGGACCCGGGACGGCGGGAATTTCGGCTTCTCCGGGACCGCGTCGCCGGCGGCGCCGTGGCTGCCCCAGCCGCCGGAGTGGGGCGGCTACAGCGTCGAGGCCCAGCTCGGCGACCCGGACTCGTTCCTCAGCTTGTACCGGGCCGCCCTGCGGATGCGCCGGGAGCATCCGGCCCTGGGCCGAGGTCGCGGCACGCTGCGCTGGCTCGATCCGCCTCCCGGCGCGCAGGGCCTGCTCTGCTTCGCCAGGGATCCCGGCTTGATCGTCGCGGTGAATCTCGGCTCGGCTGCTGTCCCTCTCCCGCCGCACCAGGAGATCCTGCTGGCCAGCGCGCCTGATCCGCTGAACCCCGACGGGAACCTGCCCCCCGGTGCCGCGGTGTGGCTGTCCGCCTGACCGCCCAGCTCGTCACCGTGCTCAGCCGCAGGGGCCACCGGACAGCGAGCTGCCGCCGGCCGGTGACCCGGTCGGCGGCAGCTCGGCCCCCCTCAGCTGTCGCAGACGAGCTAGCGGTTGGGCAGCTCGTAGCGCCAGCACCCCTAAGACTCCCTCGCTGCGACCAGCGTCCGATCTCTTGTTAGTGCGGAGGGCAGACAAAGGCCCCCGATACACTTCGCGCCGCATTTTTTCGGCGACGATCGAAGCGGCGAGGATCGGCGCTCACCGCACCCGGCGACGGTCGTCGGGCCGCCGCTCGGTGATGCCGGCCCGGTCCAGGTACTCCAGCAGCGGGATCGCGACCCGCCGGGTCGTGCCCAGGGCCTGCCGGGCCTCGGCCGCGGTAAACGGCTGGGGCAGCGCGGCCAGGGTCCGGGCCGCCTCGGCTTGGGCGCCCGGAGCCAGCACGATCTGCTCGGTCACGCGCAGCAGCAGGCCCGCGCGCGCGGCCGCGCCGATCGCCCGCCCGTCCAGGCCGAGCTCGCGCAGCCGCCCGGCGTCCGGCGCCGCGAACGGGGCGCCGGCCAGGTCCGCCCGCACCGCCCGCACGCCGGCCAGCACGCGCGGGGGGAGCGCAGGCTCATCTGCCCGCGATTGAGATGGTTCCTCGAGGCGAAGGTATCCGCCATCGAACCGGACCCGCGCCTGCGCGGGGTCCGGCGCGGGCAGCCCGGCCAGGGCCTCGACCAGTGCCCGGTCCGGCAGCCGGAGAGCGGCCCGGGCGGCTTCCGGCGGCAGGCCGGCCGAAAGCGGGTCCCGGCGGCCGTGCGCGGCGACCACCTCGGCGAGCTGGCGCCGCAGCTCGCCCCACCGGACGGGATCGGCGAGCCAGCCGTTGCCCGTGACGGGCGCCGGGAGGGGCCCGGTTACGCCCATGCCCGCCACCGCGCTGGCCCGCAGCAGCCCGTGACGGCGCAGCAGGTCGCCGGGCGCCGGGGCGTCCGGCCAGGCCGCGAGTTCGCGCCCGGCCGCCGCGGCCGCCCCGCGCCGCGCGAGCGCGGGAGGCGCGACGTCAAGCACGGCGGCGCCGAGGATGACCATGCGCGCGCTGCCCGGGTCGCGGAGCAGGAGGCGGTCGCCGACGTGCAGCGGCAGCGGCTCGCGCAAGGTCAGCCGCGCGATGCAAGCGGGGCCATCGTTTCCCCCGGGGCGATACAGCAGGCGGATATGCGCGGGGGTCCGGGCCGAGCCGATGTGCACGGTCATGTCGGGGGGCAGGCGCATCGGCACCGGGGAGGACAGCCGGACGTCGGCCAGGCTGGTCATCGTCCATCGGCCCGCCTCGACCAGGGCCATGCCCCGGGCGGGAACACTGGCCGGGATGCCGCGCAGGTTCAGCGCTACCCGCGTCACCCCGCTGACCTGGTCGGCCGGATCGTTCAGCGACTCGAGGCCCCGGATCCTGGCCGGGCGCATGGACGGGGTGAGCAGCAGTTCCTGGCCGGTCCGGATGGTCCCGCCGGGCAGCGTCCCGGTCACCACCGTGCCGCTGCCCTTGATGCTGAACGACCGGTCCACCCACAGCCGGACCGGCGCGTCGGTGTCGGGCACGGGCAGCGCGGCGGCCAGGCGGGCCAGCGCGGCCCGCAGGTCAGGCAGCCCGGCGCCGGTCACCGCGCTCACCGGGACGGCTTCCACCTGGCCCAGGCTGGTCCCGGAGATATGCTCCAGCGCCTGCCGGGTGGCCCGGCCGGGATCGGCCAGATCGCAGCGGGTCACCGCGAGCAGGCCATGCCGGATGCCGATCGCGTCGATGGCGGCCAGATGCTCCGCGGACTGCGGCATCCAGCCGCCGTCCGCGGCCACCACGAGCAGCACGGCGGGGACCGGGCCCACGCCGGCCAGCATGTTCGGGACGAACCGCTCGTGGCCTGGCACGTCGACGAAGGCCAGCTGCCCGCCGCCGGGCAGCGTCATCCAGGCGAACCCGAGGTCGATGGTCAGCCCGCGGCGCTGTTCCTCAGCCCACCGGTCCGGCTCCATCCCGGTCAGCGCCCGCACGAGCGCGGATTTCCCGTGATCCACGTGCCCGGCCGTCGCGATCACCTGCATGGGCGCGTCCGCTCTGACCACGTGCCCAGGCTAACGGCCGCGCCCCGGGCCAGTGCGCCCGGGCCAGTGCAGCCGGGCCAGTGCAGGCAGGCCAGTGCAGCCGGGCCACGCGGTGCCTGTGCGGACCTTCCCGTCTATTTCGCCTGCGCATTTCCCCGCGGGAGCGCGGCACGCACCAGAACGCCAACCGGCTTTATCCAGGAATACCTACTGAAAGGGATAGAAATTCCCGAGGACCTGAAATATATATGTGCCCAAGTGACGACCTGAACGACCTGCCGGGTGCTACAGTCTCGGACTCAGGAAACCATGCGAAGTGTTCGCGGGGCTGATGCTTCGGGAAAGCCGATATTCCGTCGGCCTGAATTGTTTCGGTCGCTTGAGACCGCCCCGGATATCCGTAAGCGTCATGATCTATTCATCGGCCTGCCATCGCTGATGGGACATTAGCGTGAATATTTCGTATGCAGATCTTCAGATTACCGGGGCCGGACCGCTGGCCATAAGACCCGGGGCATGTCGGCGGCCTGGTCGCCGTCCGGCGGGCCGAGGCGCTGCGGGGCTGGGATGACGGGCGGGGCGCCGGGACCAGCCCGGGGCGCCATGCGGTCGAAGCGCGGCCTCGGCCGACTCGCCGGTGCGGGCAGCCTGGCCGCCATGATCGCGGTCGGCGTGGCGTCATGCCCAGCAGCCATCGCGCCGATATCGCAGACGCTGGCCGCGAATTCGACCGGCCAGCTCGTCGGTGGCGATCCAGGCGCGCAGGCCAACGTTCCGGCGGCCAGCCACGCGGCTAACACTAGCGCCAGGCACGTCATCGGCGTCGGCAAGCCCGCCAGCTGCACGTCCGCCGCGGTGGTCAAAGCGGTCGCCGAGGGCGGCGATATCACCTTCAACTGCGGCTCCAAGCCGGTCACGATCACGATGACCGCCACGGCCAAAGTCGTGAACACCAGCCATCAAATAGTGCTCAACGGCGGCGGCAAGGTGACGCTGAGCGGCGGCGGCAAGATCCGCATCCTGTACATGAATACCTGCGACCCCGCGCAGAAATACACCACAAAGACCTGCTGGGAACAGCACTGGCCGCAGCTCATCGTGGAGAACATGACGTTCAAGGACGCTTACTCGGCCGTGCCGCAGAGCCGCACGTCGAGCTACGGCGGCGGCGCCATCTTCGATGAGGGGGGCCAGCTCGCGGTGGTCAACTCCACGTTCTTCGACAACCGGTGCTACCAGTACGGTCCCGACCTCGGCGGCGCGGCGATCCGCGCCTACGGCATGTACACGGGCAGCCCCGTCTACATCACCCACGACAACTTTATCGACAATATCTGCTCCAATGGCGGCGCGCTGAGCGGCCTCGACGCGAATTTCGACGTCACCAACAGCCTGCTGATGGGCAATAAGGCCATCGGCTGGGGCGCGAACCCCGCACGTCGCGGCACTCCGGGAGGCGGCAGCGGTGGTGCGATCTACGCCGACGGCAACCACTACAACCTGTTCATCGACGGCACGGTCCTGCGCGACAACGGCGCACGCGAGGGAGGCGGAGCCATCTTCTTCGTGGTCAACGCGGGCGGCGGAACCCTGAAGATCGAGCACTCCAGGCTGCAGGACAATCCCAGCGGAGAGTTCCAGAACGCGCCCGGCATCTTCGACCACGTCGACGGCCGCGATATCGCGCCGGCCGTGTACGACTCGACGATCAAGTAAGCCGGGCGAGTTTCCCCTGGAGACTCACCCCTTCATGGCCGCCAGGATGGCCGCCACGAGGAGCGGATCCTCCTCCGGCGGCACGCAGCGCAGGTCGAGCAGCAAGCGGCCGGCCTCCAGGCGGCCCACTACGGCGGGCAGTTCCCCGCGCGATACGCGCGGGGAACTGCGCAGCGGCACGGCCAGTGACTCGGGCAGGCTCAGCGCCGCGCTCGGCAGCTCCACTCCCGGGGCGCCCCCGCCGCCGACCGCCGCTCGCGCAGGAACCACGCGGGCGTCGAGGCCGGCCTCGGTCAGGAGCACCACGGCCCGTTCGGCCCGGTCGAGGAGCGAAGCGGGATCAGCGGCCAGCGCCGCGGCGAGCGGAGGTAGCGGTCCGGTGAGGGTCGCCTCCAGGGCGGCGAGGGTCAGCTTGTCCACCCGCAGGGCGCGGGCCAGCGGGTGCCGGGTGAGACGGCCCACCAGGTCGGCGCGGCCGAGCAGCAGCCCGGCCTGCGGGCCGCCGAGGAGCTTGTCGCCGCTCGCGGTGACCAGGGCGGCCCCATCGCGCAGCGCGGCCGCCGCGCTCGGCTCGGCGGGCAGCATCGGGTGCGGGGCGAGCAGCCCGGACCCGATGTCGAACACGACCGGCACGCCGTGGGCGGCGCCCAGCTCGGCCAAAGCGGGAACCCCGGCGGCGGCGGTGAAGCCCTCGATGCGGAAGTTCGACGGGTGCACCTTCAAGATGAACGCGGTCCGCGGGCCGGTCGCCGCCGCATAGTCCGCGGCCGTGGTCCGGTTGGTCGTGCCAACCTCGTGCAGCGTCGCGCCGGTGCAAGCCAGCAGGTCGGGCAGGCGGAACCGGTCGCCGATCTCGATCAGCTCGCCCCGGCTGATCACGATCTCCGGCGCCTCGGGGCGGGCCAGCGCGGTCGCGGCCAGCACCAGGGCGGCGGCGTTGTTGTTGACCACAGCCACCGCCTCCGCGGCCGGGACAGCCCGGGACAGGGCGTCGAGCGCCCCCGTGCCGCGACGCGCGCGGACGCCAGCGGCCAGGTCGAACTCGACGTCGCAGTAGCCCGCCGCCGCGGCGATGGCGTCCACCGCGGCGGCTGACAGCGGGGCGCGGCCCAGGTTGGTGTGCACCAGCACGCCGGTCGCGTTGATGACCGGGGTCAGCGCGCTGGCCCGGGCGGGCAGCTCCGCGACCGCCGCTTCCGCCACCTCTTCCGGGGCGATATGGCCGTCCCTGGCCTGCTGCTGCGCGCGGCCGACCGCCGCTTTGACCAGGGCCCGGCCCAGCGTGCGTTCCGCCGCGGCCAGGCGGGGGTCGGCCAGCAGCACGTCGGTACGCGGCACCAGGCGCCGGTTTCCGGGGCCAGCCGGACGCTCCCCCGGGGGCGGCACGGTTTCCACGCCGCGAACGATACCCCCGGACCGGAATACCACGCGTTGCCCGGGGTAGAGGCGTGGCCGACAGGTTAGCCAAACGATTAACGGTTACTCACTCGGGGAGTGATGAGCATGGCTGGGATGCTGCAGATGCGGCGAAGCCGCGGGGCGTTCAGCGGGTTCCTGCTGATCCTGCTCGGACTCTGGGGCGCACTGGTTCCCCTCGTCGGACCGTATTTCCACTACGCCTACACGCCGGACGTGACCTGGCATTACGATACGGCGCGGCTGTGGCTGGAAATCCTGCCCGGCGCGGCAGTGTTCCTGGGCGGCATCTTGCTCATGATCGCCACCGGCAGGCATGTCGCGCTGTTCGGCGCGCTGCTGGCCGCGGCGGCCGGCGCATGGTTCGCCCTGGGCACCACCCTCAGCCCGCTGTGGAACAACAATGTGACCATGGGCGGTACGCCGGCCAGTTCCCGCCTCTTCATCCGGATCATGGAACAGCTCGGCTTCTTCTCCGCGCTGGGCGTGGTCATCGTGTTCATCGCGGGCGCGGCGATGGGCCGGATCCTGTCCGTGCCGTCCGGGATCAGGGAGGTCGAGGCCGTACCGCCCGCCACGACGGTCCCCGCTGAGACTGCCCGCACTGAGACGGTCCCCACTGAGACGGCCCCGACCGAGACCGTCCCGGCACAGGCCGCCGCGACCGAGGCTCTCCCGCGCCGGGCAGTGCGCGCCGAAGAGGTGCCCGCCGAGGATACGCAGACCATCGGCTAGCCCGAGCCACTATCCTTTCTCAGACCTGAGGAAGGGACGTGGCGGTGCGGGCAGAGCCAGCGGCGGCGGCCACCGGGCCGGAGGCGACGGCGGCCGCCGCGACGCCCCGGGACGGCGCGCGCTGGCTGCTCCCGGCCGGGGCGGTCCTGCTGGTGGCGGTCCTCGGCCTTTACGTGGCCGACCTGGCTACCCACTTGTCCTCGATGGCCGCCATGCGGGACCTGGTGGTGTACCGCAACGGCGGCCTGATCGCCCGCCACGTCGCGCCCGTCTACGACGGCCGCCGGGCCTCGCCGCTGTACGACTGGACCGGGAGCAACGGCGTCCAGTTCACCTATCCCCCGTTCGCCGCGGTGGTCTTCGCGGTGGCGTCGGTGCTGTCCTGGACGGCGATGCGCTGGGCGATGACCGTGGCCAGCCTGGCTGCCCTCGGGCTGTCACTGTGGCTGGTGTTCGGCGCGCTGGGTTATGCGGCCCGGCCCCGGATCAGGCTGGGCGCCACCTTCGGCGTGGCCGCGCTGGCGCTGCTGACCGAGCCGGTGCAGGAGACACTGGGCCTCGGCCAGGCCAACCTGCTGCTCATGCTGCTGGTCGTCGCCGACCTCCTGACCCCGTCGGTGCTGGCCGGGCGCACGCGCTGGTGGCACGGGATCGGGATCGGCGTGGCCGCCGGGGTGAAGCTCACCCCGCTGATCTTCATCCCGTACCTGCTGCTCGTGCGCCGGTACCGGCAGGCCGCCACGGCCGCGGGGACGTTCGCCGCGACGGTGGCGCTCGGCTACGCGATCCTGCCCAGGGACTCCGGGACCTACTGGTGGCATCGGCTGTTCCTGAACGCCAACCGGATCGTGTTCCTCGGCACCCGGGGCAACCAGTCGCTGCGCGGGGTGGCGACCCGGCTGGCCGGCAGCGTGACGTCCGGGACCGTTCCGTGGGTCGTGGCGGCCATCCTGGTCGTGGTGGCCGGGCTGGTGGCCGCGGCGGTGCTGTACCGCGCCGGGTACCCGGTCGCGGGCATGCTGGCCTGCGCGCTGACCGGGCTGCTGGTGTCCCCCCTGACCTGGGATCACCACTGGGTCTGGGTCGCACCGGCCATCGCGCTGCTGGCTCACCTGGGTGCCAGGGCGCGCGGCGCCGTCCGCGCCGCGTGGTGGTCGGCGGGAGGGGGGCTGGTGCTGGTGTTCGGCGCGTGGCCGCAGCTCTGGGATCTGTCCCAGGCCGGGCTGACCCCGGCCGGGCTGTTCTGGTACGGGCCCGCGACCTACTTCGCCACCGGCGACCAGCCCTGGTATCACGAGTTCCACTGGCACGGCCTGCAGCTGCTGGCGGGCAACATCTTCGTGCTGGCCGGCCTGGCCGGGCTGGCCGCCTTGTGCGTGTCGGCCTTCCGCGTGAGGCACCGGCTTGGCCGGTGAGCTGGCCTGCCTGCGGGAGCGGCTGGCCGCGCGGGTCCTCGCGGCCAACCGGATCGGCAGCGAGCGGGTCGCCGCCGCGCTGCGTGCCGTGCCGCGCCACCTGTTCCTGCCCGAGCTGCCGCCCGAAGAGGCCTACCGCGACGCGGCGATAGTGACCAAGCGTGACACTGACGGTCATCCGATCAGCTCATCCTCCCAGCCCGCCATCATGGCCATCATGCTCGACCAGCTGGGCCTGGCCCCGGGCCAGCGCGTGCTCGAGATCGGCGCCGGGACCGGCTACAACGCCGCTCTGATCAGCCACATCGTGGGCGACGAAGGCCAGGTGACCAGCATCGACATCGACCCCGAGCTGGTGGGCCTGGCCCGCGAGCACCTGGCCAGTGCGGGTTCCGGAGCCGTGACGGTGGTCTGCTCGGACGGGGCCATGGGCTATCCGGAGCGGGCGCCCTACGACCGGGTCATCGCCACCGTCGGCGTGGCCGACCTGGCCTCGGCGTGGCTGGAGCAGGCGGCCCCGCAGGCCCGGATCGTCGTGCCGCTGGACGTCCGCGGAACCCAGCTGTCGGTCGCATTCGAGCCGGCCGGCCCCATCGGGCCGTGGACCAGCCGGTCGCTCGCACCGTGCGGCTTCATGCGGATGCGCGGATCGCTGGCCGGGCCCGAACGCCTTGTGACCCTCGCGCCCGGTCTGTCCCTGCTGTTGCCCGACGGGACCGTCGCCGGCGAGCCGGGCCCGGCGGACAGCGGGGCGCTGGCCGCCCTGCTGGCCGGACCGTCCGTGCCGGAGCCGACCGGAGTGCGGGCCAGGCCGGCGCAGGTGTTCTGGGAGCTGGGCCTGTGGCTGGCGGCCCGTGAGCCCCGGTCGTTCCTGCTGAACGTGGAGGGCCCCGATAGCCTGCTCGCCGCGGCCGCATCGCGCGGCCCGGGCCGGCATTCCACCGTCGGGATCGCCGACCGCGGCGGCATCGCCGTCCTCACCGCCGACCGCGCGGCCGGGGACGAAGCGGAGCGTCCCGCCGGCGAGGGAGCGGAGGTGTTGGCCTTGCGGGCGGCCGGCTTCGGCCCGCGGGGCGGGCAGCTGGCCGCGGACCTCGCGGCGCAGGTCCGGGCCTGGGCTCAGGCGGGACGGCCGGGGCTCGCGGGCCTGCACGTCGACGCCTACCCCCGGACCCCTGCGGGCGCCCCGGACCCGGGCGCGGACGCTCTGGTCATGGAGCGACCCGCCACGCGGTTCGCCGTCTACCATGACTAGTGCACCTGCTCGTAAGTTCGTCGGGGTGACGTTCTTGCGTGCTCCTCGCCGGTTGGGCGAGCGACGCCCCGTCCACCTGGTGGTGTGCGGGGCGGGCCGGTGCCGGCCAGGGGACCCGTGGGTGCGGCCGTGATGAGGGCCTGCGCCTGGGGTCACGTCGCGACAGTCCGGCGCCTGGCAGGTGCCGGCCCGCGCGGCGGTGCGTGATCCCCGCTGCCTGCGGAGCGGGGATGGGTCCGCCGCCTTTGGCGGCGATGTTGGCTGCCGCGACTAGGTCGCGCTGCCCGCCGTGCCCGCAGTGCGGGCAGCGGAACACTCGCCCGGCGGGCTTGGGCACCCGCAGCGCGCACGATGGGCAGGTGGAGGGCGTGCCCCGCTCATCGGTCACCGTGACGGTGATCCCGAACAGCCGCCGCCGCTGCCCGCCCGTCACCCGCAGCCCGCACCGCGCCGTCCGGTACACCACCGGTGCCGCCCCCGCAGCACGCTTCCTGCCCATACACCCACCAATAGCACCCCCCACCGACAAAACGACCCAACGCATAAACCAGCACCCCACCCGCAAACCGGTGACACCACCCCCGACAAACTAACGGTGTCACCCACTAGCCTTGAAGCGTGAGCGATAGCACGGGCCGACACCTCGAAACGGAGCAGAAGTGGGACGCCGCCGCTGACTTCACCGTGCCCGACCTCAGCAGCCTGGAGGGGCGGGCGAAGCCGGCCGGGCGGCACCGGATCTACCTGAGCGCCACCTATTTCGACACCGACGAACTCGACCTCCTCAAGAACAGGATCACGCTGCGGCGGCGCGTTGGCGGCGCCGACGAGGGCTGGCACCTCAAGCTGCCGGTGCGCCAGGACACCAGGCAGGAAATCCGCGCGGCCCTCGGCGAGGGTGACACCGCAGCCGTGCCGGCCGAACTGGCCGCCCAGGTGAAGGACGTCATTGGGGGCAGGCCCCTGCACCCGGTGGCCATCCTTGATACCGAACGGACCGTGCTGACACTGGCCAGCCAGGTGGGGCAGCCGCTGGCCGAAGTGGCCGACGACCTCGTGACCGCGACCCGGCTCGACGAGCCCGGCGCCGAGCCGGTGCGATGGCGCGAGATCGAAGTCGAGGCGGCCGAGAACAGCGCCGATGCGCCGCGGGTGCTGGAAGCGGTCGGCCGGGCGCTGCGCGAGGCGGGGGCGACACGCTCATCGTCCGCGTCCAAGCTCGGGCGGCTGCTCGGCGTCGGCTGAGGGCCGGACCCCGCGGGCGTCGCGGCGTGCGCGGGGGTTTCAGAGAGTATTCAGAGCAGATGCTGAGCTGCCGCGCGCATTTCTCACGTGAGATGAGATCGTGGGCATCACGCTGAGTGAGGATCCCGGACACAGAGCCCGGCACCCGCAGGAATACTAGGCACGTACGTGATCATGACAGTGAGTAGGACGATGGGGAATGACAGCCCAGCACCCGGACCGGGTGGGCCCGCCCAGGGCAGCGGCGCTTCGGCCAACGGCCAGGATGACCGCCTCCAGCACGCGGACGGGACGCCGGTGCGGGTTCTCGTCGTCGACGACGAGCCGAGCCTGGCTGAGCTGCTGGCCAGCGTGCTGCGCTACGAGGGCTGGACGGTGCAGACGGCCGGGAACGGCGCGGACGCCGTCCGGACCGCGCGCGAATTCCGGCCCGACGCTGTCGTGCTCGACATCATGCTTCCCGACATCAGCGGCCTGGAGGTTATGCGCAGGCTGCGGGCCGAGACAGCCCAGGTGTGCGTGCTGTTCCTGACCGCGCGGGACGCGGTGGAGGACCGGGTGGCGGGCATCACCGCCGGGGGCGACGACTACGTGACCAAGCCGTTCAGCCTGGAGGAGGTGCTGGCCCGGCTGCGGGGACTGCTGCGCCGGGCCAACCTGACCCGCGCCCGCGCCGAGGGGCTGGTCGCGGTCGGCGACCTGACCATGGACGAGGACGCCCGCGAGGTCCGCCGGGACGGCGAGCTCATCGAGCTGACCGCCACCGAATTCGAGCTGCTGCGGTTCCTGATGCGCAACCCCAGGCGGGTGCTGTCCAAGGCGCAGATCCTGGACCGGGTGTGGAATTACGACTTCGGCGGCCAGGCGCACGTCGTCGAGCTGTACATCAGCTACCTGCGGAAGAAGATCGACGCCGGGCGCACGCCGCTCATTCACACCGTCCGCGGCGTCGGGTACGTGCTGAAGCCAGCCAGCTGATGTCCGGTGGGCGCCGGGCCGACCGGATCCCCGCGGGGCCGCGATGGCTGGCGGGCCGGACGCTCGGAGCGCGGCTGATCGCCGGCGTGCTGCTGCTGCTCCTCGGCGCGTGTGCCGTCATCGGCGTGGGCACCTACCTGACCGTCCGCGGTTCGATGGTCTCCTCGGTCGACCAGCAGCTGCGCAGCACGAGCGCCACGTACGCCATCTGCATCGAAACCAACCACCAGGCCCCCACCGCGGCGCAGGGCGGCCCAGGCCAGCCCGGCGGCGATGCGGACGACCACCCGCCGCCGCCCAACAGCAGCTCGTGCAGCCAGGGGCAGCCGCAGGGGATGCTGGGCGTGCGGATCAAGGACGGCGAGATCACCAACTGCGGTGTCGTCAACGGCATGGACAACGAGACATGCCAGTTGTCAGCGGCGGACACGAAGGCGCTCATGGCGCTGCCCGTCTACCAGCGGTCGGCGTACCAGCAGCCGCCCTGGGCGAGTACGAAGTCCAGCGCGAACCTCACCTCGCTGGACGGGGATTACCGGCTGACCGCAGTGAGGGGACACGACGGCGACGTCCTGATCACCGGACTGCCGCTGAGCGGCGTGGAGCACGCGCTGGGCCAGGTGGCGCTCGCCGAGCTGATCGTCTTCCTCAGCGTGCTGCTGCTGGCCGGTGTGCTGGGCACGGCACTGGTACGGCTGTCCCTGCGGCCGCTGCGCCGGGTGGCCGCGACGGCGACCAGGGTGACCGAACTACCACTTGACTCGGGTGAGGTGACGCTGCCGGCCGGCGTCCCGGACACCGACCCGCGGACCGAGGTCGGCCAGGTCGGCGCGGCGTTCAACCGCATGCTGCTGCATGTCGAGCGGGCTCTGGGCCGCCGGGCGGCCAGCGAGGCCAGGCTGCGCCGGTTCGCCGCCGACGCGTCGCACGAGCTGCGCACTCCGCTGTCGGCGATCCGCGGCTACGCCGAGTTCGCCCTCCGTCACCGCGGCCCGGTGCCCGAGGACGTGATCCACGCGCTGAGGAGAGTCCAGTCGGAGTCGGCCCGGATGAGCGTCCTGGTCGATGACCTGCTGCTGCTGGCCCGGCTGGACGCCGGCCGCCCGCTGGACCGTGCGCCGGTTGACCTGTCCCGGCTGGCCATCGACGTGACAAGTGACGCACGGGTCGCCCGCCAGGAGCACCACTGGCGGCTTGACCTGCCCAGTGACCCGGTCACGGTCCGCGGCGACGAGCACCGGCTGCATCAGGTGCTGGCCAACCTGATGAGCAACGCGGGCCAGCACACCCCGGCCGGCTCGACGGTCAGCGTCGCGCTCCGCGTCGAGGGGTCTGGTCCGGACGCGCCGGCGGCGCCGGATTCCGGGGTGCTGGAGCGGGGGGTGCGCCCGGCCCGGCCGCGGGTGGAGCTCAGCATCACCGACGACGGCCCGGGCATCCCGCCCGAGCTGCTGCCTGAGCTATTCGAGCGCTTCACCCGGGCCGACACGTCGCGGGCGCGTGACCTCGGCGCCGCGGGCAAGAGCACCGGGCTGGGCCTGGCCATCGTCGACGCGGTCGTGGCCGCGCACGGCGGCAGCATCACGGTGACCAGCCGGCCCGGCCGGACCCGGTTCGCCATCTACCTGCCCCTGCGGCCCGAGCCTGCGGACATGGCAGGCATAACCGGCTGACGGTGTGCTACTTGTAGGTCATGGACAGCGATCAGCGGCGGCTGCTGGGCACGATGCCGCTGCACGCGATCACCTCGACCTACGGTGAGGCGGGACTGCGGGACCGGTTCGCGGCGGAGATCGCGTCCTGGCCCGAAGCGGACCGGCGCCGGATGGAGCGGGCGCTGGACCTAGCCGCCCGGCTGCACGCCGCCGACCGCCGGGACCGGGAGCCCTACGTCAACCACCTCCTGCGGGTGGCGATCCGGATCATGACCTATTACGGCGTGCGCGACGCCGACGTGATCTGCGCGGCGCTGCTACACGACGCCGTGGAAGACCACCCGGCCGAGCTGGCCGGCGGGGTAGCTGATCCGGACGCCGCGCTCGCCCGGCTCGCGGCCGAATTCGGCCCGCGGGTGGCCGAACTGGTCGGCGCGGTGACCAACCCGGCCTACGCGCCAGATCGCGACCCGGACGAGCAGTACCGAGAGCACGTGGCGGACAGCCTGCGCGGCAATCCGTGGGCCCGCGTCATCAAAGCCTCCGACTTCACCGACAACGGCGCCGGCCTCATGCACACGACCGGGCCCCGGCTGCACCGGCTGGCGGGCAAGTACGCGCCGCTGGTCCCGGTCCTGGCCGATCTCATCGCCCGGCCGGACACCCCGCTGGACGCCGCGGCCAAGGAGCGGATCTTGGCCCAGCTCGACCGGGCCGCCGACCGGTTCGCCGCCGTGCGCGGGGACACGGATTAGAGGCCGCATGCTACCCATACCGGAGCTGGTGTTATGCCGGAGCTGCCCGAGGTCGAGACGGCCCGCAGCCTGATCGCCGACCTGGCCCTGGACCGGCGCGTGACCGGCGTTGACGACGCCGACACGTTCGTCTGCCGCCCGCACTCCCCCGGTGAGCTGCGCGCCGCGCTGGCCGGCCGGACCCTCACTGCGGCGCACCGGCGCGGCAAGCTGATCTGGTGCGCGACCTCGGGCCCGGACGGCTCGGCCGGGCCCGGCCCGGATCTGGGCATCCACCTCGGCATGGCCGGGCGCATCGTGGTCACCGCCAAAGATGGCTGGGTGGCCGAAGGCGGTGATCGGCCCGGGCGGGACGCGCAGCCGCGGAAGGCCGAGTGGGACCGGTTCACGCTGGAGTTCGCCGACGGCGGCCGGCTGGCGTTGTTCGACAAACGCCGCCTCGGCCGCATCTTGCTCAACCCCGATCTCGACCGGCTCGGCCCGGACGCCGTGGAGGTCACGCCCGCCGAGTTCCGCGGTTTGATCAGCAACGGGACCATCGCGGTCAAGGCACGCCTGCTGGATCAGTCCAAGATCGCCGGGATCGGGAACCTGCTGGCCGACGAGATCCTGTGGCAAGCCAAGATCTCGCCCGCCACCCCGGTCGGCCGGCTGCGGCGCCGGGATATCGACCGCCTGTACCGCGCGGTGCGATCGGTGCTGGAAGCCGCGACGGCCGAGGGCGGCGGGGCCCACACCGGCGAGGTCATCGCGGCCCGGCGGCCCGGCGGGCGCTGCCCCCGCTGCGGCGCCGAGATGGTGCACGGCACGGTCGGCGGGCGCTCCACCTGGTGGTGCTCGCGCGAGCAAGCCTAGCCCGGCCTCTTGCCCGGGCTGCTGGCCAGCGGTAAGAAGTGCTATGAGGAGGGATGACTCCTCGCCGGTGGAGCTGCGCCTGGCGGGTCCGTTCAGCGTGGTCCGCGATGGCATCGAACTGCCCGAGGGCGAGGTGGGCAGCCGCAAATCCCGGACCCTGCTCAAGCTGCTCGCGGTGGAACGGCCCAGCCTGGTCCCGCTGGACCGGATCGTCGAGGTGCTGTGGGACGGCGAGCCGCCGGCCGCCGCCGAGCAGAACGTCGCCTCACTGGTGAGCAGGCTGCGCGGGGTGCTGGGGTCCGGCGTCATCCAGGGCGGCCGGCCGGGTTACCGCCTGGGCGGCCTCCCCGCGGTCAGCGTCGACCTCGATGCGGCCGCCCGGTACTGCGAACAGGCCGAGCGGAAACTGGCCGCTTCGCCCGCGCTCGCCCTGGCCGCCGCCGAACAGGCCACCGTGCTGCTGTCCGCGGGCACTGCGCTGGCTGACGAGCCCTATTCCTCCTGGGTGGACCCGGCCCGCGGCGAGCTGCGGACCCTCCTGCGCCGGGCTCGCCTGGCCGCGGCGGAAGCAGCGCTGGGCGCCGATGACGCCCGCACGGCGGCCCGGCACGGCGAAGCGGCGATGACGGCTGACCCGCTGGATGAACCGGCCCACCGCTGGTACATGTCGGCCTGCGCAGCGGCCGGCGACCCGGCCAAGGCACTGGTGGCGTACGCGGCGCTGCGCGAGCGGCTCGCCGACGAGCTCGGCACGGACCCGGCACCGCAGACCCAGGAGCTCTATCTGGCCCTGCTGCAATCCCGTCCGTCCCAGTCACCCCCCTCTAGGCAGACATCTCATTCACCCTCTTCACCCCGTCCACATCACCAGACCCAGCCGTCGCGGCCAGCTCTGCCGGGGCGGGCGGCGGAGACCGCGGCGCTGCGCGAGGCCTGGGCCCGCGCCGTGGCCGGGGATGGGGGCGTGGTGATGATCATCGGCGAGGCGGGGATCGGCAAGACGGCCCTCGCCGAGGAGATCGCGGCCGAGGCGGCCGTGACCGGCGCGACCGTGCTGCGGACCCGCTGCTACGAGGCCGAGCGCTCGCTCTTCTTGCAGCCCATCGTGGAAGCGTTGGCGCCGGTCGTGGCCCGGATGACGGGGAGCGCGCTGCGGCAGCTGCTCGGTGAGCACGAGCAGGCCGCCGCCGCCCTGCTGCCCGAGGTGGCCGCGCTGCTCGGGCCCGCCCCGCCCTGGCGGGGCAGCCCGGACATGGAACGTCGCCGGTCGTTCCAGGCCGCGGCCGCGTTCCTGGCCGGCCTGGCCGAACGCGCGCCGGTCCTGCTCGTCGTGGACGACCTGCAGTACGCGGGCCAATCGGCCGCCGAGTTCATCCACTACCTCGGCCGTCACACCGCCGCCGCCCGGCTGCTCGTGCTCGTGACCGTCCGGGCTGAGCACGACCCGCAGCTCGGCGCCGCGCTCGGCGCGGTGGCCACCCGGGTCGAGGTGGGCCCGCTCAGCCCGGCCGCGGTCGAGCAGCTCGCCCGCCAGGCCGGACAGGACGCGCTGGCCGGGCCGATCTTGCAGCGGACGCGGGGGCACACGCTGTTCGTGGTGGAAGTGCTGCGGGCTCTGGCCGGCGGGGACACCGGAATGCCCGAATCGCTGGTCAGCGCGGTGCAGGCGCGGGTCAGGCAGGCGGGCCCGGCCATCGAGTCCCTGCTGAGGGCGGCCTCGGTGCTCGGCGCCGCGATCGACCCGCTGGCCCTGGGCGCAATGCTGGACCTTTCCCCGGCGGCCGCGCTCGAGCGGTGCGAGCAGGCGCTGCACAGCAGGCTGCTGGTAGTCAGCGGGCGGGACTACGAGTTCGCCAACGACCTCATCCAGGAGGTCATGTACGCCACCACGCCCGAGCCGACCAGGCTGGCCTATCACCGCCGGGCGGCCGATCTGCTGACCGGCCAGCCCGAGTCGCTGGCCCGGCACGCGGCGGCCGCGGGCGACTGGCTGCGGGCCGCGCGGGCCTGGCTGCTCGCGGCCGAGGACGCCCTGCGGCGCTACGCGGCCAGCGACGCGATCACGCTGAGCACGCAGGCGGTGGACGCCGCCGAACACGGCGGCGACGCCGAGGCCCAGGCCCGCGCCCTGGTCGTGCGCGCCCGGGCGCAGGAGGCGGCGGGCGCTAACGACGCCGCCCTGGACGACCTGGCCAGGGGCCTGGCCGGCGCACGAGCGGTCGGGGACCGCCGGCTGGAGATGCTGGCCCTGCGCGAGCTCGGCGGTGACCTCGCCGCGTCGCGCGGCGTGCCGATCGATACTTACACGTCCAGTATCGAGAATGGGCTGCGGATTGCCCTCGCGCTCGGCGACCGGGCCACCGAGGCCGACATGCTGGCCCGGCTGGCCATCATCGCCGCGAACCGGCTCCGTTTCGGCGCGGCCATGGAGTACGGCCAGCGCGCGGTGACCGCCGGCCGGGCGTCCACCGACGAGCAGGCCCTGGCCGTCGGGCTTGACGGCCTCAAGATCGCCTGCCTCAATATCGGGGACGCTCAGGGCCTGGCCGCCGTGCTGGCCGAGCTCACGCCGCTGCTGCACCGGCAGGGTGACCTGTTCCGGTTGCAGTGGGCCGAGTTCGAATCCGCGTTCGTGTTCATTGCCGCGGCCGACTGGGACCAGGCGGCGGCCGCGATGCAGACCGCCATTGAGGTCAACCGTCGCGGCGGCTATCCCGCCTGCGCGGCCTGGTACACGGCGCACCTCGGCTGGCTGGCCCGGCTCCGCGGCCGAAACGACGAGGCCATGGCGTTCGGCCGCCGGTCCCTCAGCCTGGCCGAAGAGCTCGATCACCCCTGGTGGAGGTCCGCGACGCGGGCCATCTTCGGCACCACGCTGCTGCTAGCCGGGAACCTGCCCGGGGCCATCGAGATGTTCGAGCGCGGTCTGGCCGCGGCCGAGGTGACGGGCGCGGAGGCGTACCTGCTGCGCTGCGCGGCCCCGCTGGCCAGCGCCACCGGCTCGCCGACGGTCCTGGCTGACGCGGACCGGCTGCTCCAGCAGGCCAGCATCCCGGCGGGCGGCGCGTGGCTGTTCGGCGACGAAGCCTGCCTGTCGCTGGCCCGGGCCTGGCTCCGGCGCGGCGATCCGGAGCGCGCCCGCGCGGTGCTGGCGCCGCTGCTGGCCGTGGCCGAGCGGGTGCCGTGGATCGCGACGCTGGCCGCGACGCTCGCCGTCAACGGGCACGTCCTGCGCCGGCTCGGGGAAGACGACCAGGCCAAGGCCCAGCTGATCCGGGCCGAGCAGCTGGCCCTGCAGCACGGGCTGCCCCATGTGCTGCGGGAAGCACGATCCGGCCTGGATTGAGCCGCGGCCTGGGCTGAGCCGCGGGCTGGGTCAGATGAGATCGGCCAGGCAGGCCGCGGCCCGGGCCGCGCCGTCGGTTTCGACGGGCCGGTAGCTGACCGGCCGCGCGATCTCCTCGGCCATCGCGCGGGCCAGCATGTCGGGCGCCGTCTGCTCATACGGCAGGCACCGTCCCGCGCCGTACTGGGCCAGCCGGTGCGGGACATGGAAGTTCTGCTCGAAATGGTGGCGTAGCGGCACATAGATGAAAGGGCGCCCAGCCGCGGTGAGCTCCATGGTCGTGGTCAGGCCGCCCTGGACGACCGCGAGATCGCAGGCCACGAGGTGCCGGTACAGGTCGTGCACGTAGCCGTACACCTCCAGGCCGTCATAGGCCTGGAGCGAGCCTGGGTCGATGCGGGGCCCGGCCACCACGATCATGCGCAGCCCGGGGATGAGCCGACTGGCCTGCGGGAAGGCTGCGATCACCCGGCGGAGCAGGTCGCTGCCCACGCCCGAGCCGCCGACCGTGACCACGCAGACCTTCTCGTCGGCCCCGTAGCCCAGATCCGCCCGGATGGCGGCGCGGCCGGCGAGGTCAGCGGGCGAGATGCCGGAGATGTAGCCCGAGAACTGGTAGTTCTGCTGGACCCAGTCGCGGATCAGCGGCAGCCCGTCCCCGAATGCGTCCGGGACCACGTCGGCGGGGTTGCCGACGAAGACGGACCGGTCCCGAAGGCTGGGGAACCGCGCGATCTGCTCGATCATCTCGACGTTGTAATCGGCGGTCAGGGCCCGCTCCCGGTCTCCGCCGTCCGGCATGGGCAGCCAGCCCACGAAGTCGGTCATCCAGACGTAGGGCGACCGCTTCAGTTCGGGGTTCTCGTGCAGGAAGTAGTCGACATCCCACGACTCATCCCCGATCCACAGGTCATATGGCTCGTCGCGCACCAGGTCGTCGAACACCATGAAGTTGCTGACCAGGATCTCGTCCATATTCCGGAGCGCCTGGAACGCATGCAGGTCGTGCTCGGCGGCTTCGCTCTCGATGTGCCCTGACTCGCTGGCCAGGAACGCCGAGGCGGGATGGATGAACTCGCCGCGCCGCTCCAACAACTCGGTAACCGGATGCTGGGCTAGCCAGTGCACTTGCAGGCCCGGCTTGAGCCGGCGCAGCTCATCGGCGATGGCCAGGTCACGACGCGCGTGCCCGAGTCCGATGGGCGAGGAGACGTAGAGTACCCGCTTCGGCCGGTTCAGCGGCCTGGTCCAGGTCCGGCGGATGGGCGCCGCGGTCTGCCGCGGCCTGAAGCGGCCGACGAAGTCCCGGATCGCGTGGTTGACCACGACGGGCTCCCTGGCCATCGGGATGTGCCCGGCGCCTTCCAGCGCCAGCAGCTCACCGCCGGTGAGCTCGGCGACCCGCTCGCCGCGCGCGAACGGCTGACAGCGGTCGCCGGTCCCGTGGATGACCAGGACCGGGCAGCTCACCTGGCGGATGAGCGCCTCGGTCTCCTCCCGGGAGGACGACATCAGCGGCCCGTCGTTGTGCAGCAGCATCGTCTCCGCGCCGATCTCCATGGCCCAGCCGACGCAGTCCTCCTGCTGCTTGGTCGAATGCGGCTCGCATAGCAGCTCGCCGAAGAAGAACTCGGCGTACCCGCGCCAGTCCCGCAGCCAGTAGTGCCGGTTCTCCTTGGCCCAGCCCTCCCCGCTGTCGAGGACCGCGTCGAAGTCATAGGCGACGCGGTGCGGCAGCGGCGGGGTCAGGAACGGGGCCCACGGGTCCATCGCCACCACGCCCAGCACCCGGTCGGGGTACTGGCCCGCGGTCAGCAGCGCGCGCCAGCTGCTGGTGCACAGCCCGACCAGGACCGCCCGGTCGATGCCCGTCGCGTCCATGACCTCGATGGTGTCGGCGACCCACTCCGTGTCGGCGTAGGCGGCGGCCGTATCCGGCCGGTCGGACCGGCCGTTCCCCCGCGGGTCGATCGTGACCACCTTGAACGACCGGGACAGGTACGGCACCTGAGCCTTCCAGCAACGGGAGTGCACGATCCCGTCGATGGGGGGGAACACCACGGCCTGCTGGCCGTCGCCGAACACCTCATATCCGACCTTGACACCATCGCGCTCGATAAAGCCCTCGGCGTCGGGATACCTGGCCCGCATGGCCGCCTCCCACGGGAAATCAGCGTTGCCCCTGTTCTATAGCTGCCCATTGCAGCGCTGTTGCAATGCCAGTGCAACGCCGCCGCGCAGCCTGGGCACAGGCACGCGACAACCCATACGGGAGGGCACATCATGGCCATCAACGAAGACAAGCTGCACGAGTTCCTCGGCCGGTTCGTCACCGATCTCGGGGCCACGGCGGCGGCCGGCAACGTGGTGATCGGGCACCAGCTCGGTCTCTACCGGGCGCTGGCCGCCGGGCCAGCCACCGCCCAGGATCTCGCTGAGCGTACGCACACCAACCCGCGCTACATCACCGAATGGCTACGCGGCCAGGCGGCAGGCGGCTACGTCGAGCATGACCCGGCCGCGGACACCTACTCGATGACAGAAGAGCAGGCCTTCGCCCTGGCCAACCCCGATGGCGCGGTCTACGCGCCGGGCGCATTCGTGCTGGCTCTGGGCGCGCTGCGGGCGGTGCCGCGGATCACTGAGGCGTTCCGCTCCGGTACCGGGCTGGGCTGGCACGAGCAGGACGAAGACGTATTCATCGGGTGCGAGCAGTTCTTCCGTCCCGGCTATATCGCCAACCTGGTCCCGTCCTGGATCCCGGCGCTGGAGGATGTGCCGGACAAGCTGCGGGCCGGGGCCAAGGTCGCCGACATCGGCTGCGGGCTCGGCGCCTCGACCATCCTGCTCGCGCAGGAGTACCCGAACTCGGTGTTCACCGGGTCGGACTACCACGACCAGTCGATCGAGCTGGCCCGCAAGCGGGCCGGAGACGCGGGGGTCGCCGACCGGGTGAGCTTCGAGGTCGCCTCGGCCTCGCAGTTCTCGGGTACGGGTTACGACCTGGCCGCTACGTTCGACTGCCTGCACGACATGGGCGACCCGCTCGCCGCCGCCCGCCATGTCCGGCAGGCCCTCAAGCCGGACGGCACCTGGCTGGTCGTCGAGCCGTTCTCGGCCGATGACGCCGCAGGCAACATGAACCCGGTGGGCCGCGTGTACTACAACTTCTCCACCCTGCTCTGCGTGCCGAACGCGATGTCACAGCCCGGCGGCTATTCGCTCGGCGCCCAGGCCGGCGAGGCCGCGATCAGGCAGGTGGTGACCGAGGCCGGCTTCACCAGGTTCCGGCGCGTCACACAGACACCGTTCAACCTGGTCTACGAGGTACGCCCGTAGGCTGCCGCCGTGCCGGGCCAGGCTGGCCAGCCGGGCCAGCCTGGCCAAAGGTGCGGCCGCAGGCTCGCCGTGCGACTCTATAACGGTGCTGGACGACGACGCGATCCCTGATCCGCGGCAACACCCGGTCGCGGCGGGGCTCCCGCTGGCCGGGCTCACGGTGATCTCGGTGGAGCAGGCGGTGGCCGCGCCGTTCGCCACCCGTCAGCTAGCCGACCTGGGCGCGCGGGTGATCAAGGTCGAGCGGCCCGGCACGGGCGACTTCGCCCGGGACTACGACGCGACGGTCCACGGGCTGGCCAGCTACTTCGTCTGGCTCAACCGCGGCAAGCAGTCGCTGAGCCTGGATATCAAGAGCGCCGCGGGCCGTTCGGTGCTGGCCAGCCTCATCGCCCGCGCAGACGTGTTCATCCAGAACCTGGCCCCGGGCGCGGCGGCCCGGCTCGGCCTGTCCGCTGAGGTCCTGCGGGCTCGCCATGACCGGCTCATCACGTGCGACGTGTCCGGGTACGCCCCGGATGGGCCGTTCGGCGACCGGAGGGCCTATGACCTCCTGATCCAGTGTGAGACCGGTCTGCTGTCTGTGACCGGTACGCAGGACGCGCCGGCCAAGGCGGGCATCTCGGTCGCCGACATCGCGGGCGGCATGTACGCGTTCAGCTCGATCCTCACCGCGCTGTACGCCCGGGAGCGCACCGGCTCCGGCGCCGCGCTAGCGGTGTCGCTGTTCGAGTCGCTGACCGAATGGATGGCCCAGCCCATGTATTACGCGATGTACACGGGCGTTCCTCCGGCCCGGACCGGCACCAGCCATGCGACCATCGCGCCCTACGGGGCGTTCCGCACGGGCGACGGCGGCCGGGTGCAGCTGTCGATACAGAACGACCGTGAATGGCACCGGCTGTGCGAGCAGGTACTGGGGCGTCCCGAACTCGCCGACGATCCCCGGTTCGCGACCAACGAGGCCCGTGTGGTGGCCCGAGCCGAGCTGGACCGGGAGATCGAGGCAGCGATGAGCGGCCACTCCGCAGCCGAGGTAGTCGCCATGCTGGATGCCGCACAGATCGCGAACGCCCAGCTCAACACCATCGGTGACCTGCTGGCCCACCCGCAGCTCGCGCATCGCTGGGCCGAGGTCGGATCACCGGCCGGCCCGATCCGGGCCCTGCCCCCGCCGATCAGCACCGGTGGCGCGGCGCCCGTCCTCGGCCCGATCCCGGCGGTCGGCGAGCACACGGACGCCATCCTGGCCGAGCTCGGGCTCACCGGCGCCGAGATCGCCGCGCTGCGCGACGCCGGGTCCGTGTGATCGATGTGACCGGTCAGATCGGGTAGCGGGTGGGTTCGGTGAGGTATTGCCGGCCGCTCGGGGTGGTCCAGCGGACATGGCCGGTGGGTAGCTGTTCGGCGTTCCAGCGCGGGTCCTGCTTCAGCCGGTGGTCGTAACGGCACTTCGGGTTCCCGTTACACAGGCAGGTCCGGCCGCCCGCCTCATACGGGATGTTGTGCTCGAAGTCGGCGCTCGTGGACGGGCGGCGGCAGCCCGGCCCGGTGCACGTGGCGTGCCGGATCTGGGCCAGGTGCCGGAGCAGGACCCCGGGATCGTGGCCCTTGGCCTCGTGCCGGTGGTCGCACTGGCCCGCGGGGATGGGCTCGAGGGCGATGAGCAGGTCGCGCTGTCCGGGGGTGCCGGTGGAGAACGTCCAGGTGCCGTACCCGCCTGGTGGCCCGGGCTGGTCCGTCGGGGTAAAGCTGAACGACGGGCCGCCGGGCGGCGGATCAGGCCCGTTTGCGGTGTCGGATTTGTGGCGTTTGGAGGGGTTCGCCTGACTGCGGGCGGGTGCGGGGCGGGCGCAGCCGTGCCCGATGGCGTGCCCGTCCTGGTCGGTCACGGTCACGCACCAGGTGGACCGGGCGGTGCGGGCCGCGGCGGCGGCCAGATCGCGGGCCAGGTCGGGATCGAGGGGGCCGATGCCGGTCATCTCACCGGGCCGGTCGGCCAGGTGGAGCAGGGTGGCCAGCGGGATGGTCAGGTTGGCCCGGCCGGCGAACCCGGGCGGGATCACCCCGGCCAGCGGCCCGGCCGGAGCAGGCATCCGGGGCCCCATCGGACCGGACCCGCTGTCCTGGCCGGACCCATTGTCCTGGGATGGTTTGCTGTCGTGGCCGGGATCGTTGCCGGTGCCGGTGCCTAGGGGGCGGGAGTCGATGCCGAGGAGGATGTCCAAAAAGGCCCGGGCGCGGAGCAGGTCCATGCCACCGTCCAGGCCCGCCTTGCGCAACTGCCCGGCCCACCAGGTGATTCGCTGGTCGGCGGCCAGCACCTCGGCGGGGGGCAGTTCCCGGCCGGTCAGGCCCGCGTTCCCTGACGGCTCGGCCCACCGCTGCACCCGCGCCTGCTTGGCCGCGTGCTCACGGCGCTTTCTCGCCTGCTCGGGGTTGACCTGCATGACCGCCCGGCTGATCGCCGACCGGAGCCCGGCCGGGGTCAGCGACCCGGCGCGGTCCAGGACCATGGCTTCGGCCGCGCGGGCCTCCGCGGGGTCCAGCAGCATGGTGGCCGACGCGATGATCTGCGCCTTGCTCAGGGTCAGCACACCGGACCGGAACGCCGCCCGGGTCCCCGGCAAACTGACCTCCAGCGCCGCCGCCAGGGCCAGGACTTCATCGGCGTCCCCGGCCGACAGGGCCAGCGCGGCGCCTATCTCCCGGGACAAGAACTCCTCCCACTTCTCCGGCAGCCCGGACGCGGCATCTACGGCAGTGCCGGGGGCGGGACGCCGACGGATCAGCTCCGCCGCCGCGGCATGCTTACGGGCACTGGCGTTGGCCTCGACCCGGTCCAAGGCGCAGATAACCCCGAGCAGCTCATCATCGGACGCACCCGGATAGCGGTCGCCCTCCCCCGCGGCCTCGTCGGCGAACTGAGCCAGCACGGGGCCGCCCGGCGCGATGTCCAGCGGCTTGCCGGAGGCAAACCCGGCCGCCCGGCTGGTGTACTCACCGGGGAACGTGTGCGCCGAGCCGGGCATGCCCGGGCCCCGGCGGCCCGCCACCACGGACCCGATCGCGGCCCGCACCCCGGCCTGGCCGGCCCGGGCCATCTCTGCCTCCGCCTCGGCCTGCTCAGCGGTGACCTCCCGGGCCTCCGCGATCAGGGCCGCGAGCTGGGCATCATCCAGCCCGGCCGGCGGGGCATTGTCCGGGTCCTCGTACTCCTCCTCAAATTCACCGGGATCATCCTCGGCCTGGGCCGCCAGATACGCCGGTTCATCCATCCACTCCGGCCACTCCGGGCCAGACGGAACCGGCTGCCCGTCCGGGGAGCCGAACGCGGGGTAATCCGCGGGCGTGCCACGCGGGTTCTCGTCCTGCCCGGGGTCCTGGGGTGCCGGTGCTTCGCTCATGAGCCACGGTCCGTTCGGAAACAATGATTTTATATATCAAACATGATAGCGAAAAACATTCTCCTGAAGCTACGACACGCCGCAGGAGCAAAGATTCCCGGCGACGCGCTTGGCTCATAGCGCACGCATACGGTTGCTTCAGCGGCGGCCGAGAGTGATCGCCGAAGCTGAGGACCATGAGTGTTCTGCAGGTGGACATTGTGGTGCCAGTGCGCAATGAGGAACGTGATCTCGCGCCGAGCGTGCAGCGGCTGGTCGGCTATCTGCGTGCGGGATTCCCGTTCACGGCGCGGGTGACGATCGCGGATAACGGCAGTACCGACGGCACCTGGGCGATCGCTGACCGGCTGGCCCGTGAGTACGACGAGGTGCGGGCCGTGCGCATGGAGGAGCCGGGACGCGGGCGGGCCTTGCGGGCCATCTGGTCGCAGAGTGACGCGGAGGTCCTGGCCTATATGGATGTCGATTTGTCGACCGACTTGAATGCGCTGCTGCCGCTGGTGGCGCCGCTGGTATCCGGGCACAGCGATCTGGCCATCGGCACCCGGCTGGCGCGGGGGTCACGGGTCATCCGGGGGCCCAAGCGCGAGCTCATCTCCCGCTGCTACAACATGCTCCTGCGCGCCTGCATGGGAGCCCGGTTCTCGGACGCGCAGTGCGGCTTCAAGGCGATCCGGCGCGAGCAGGCCCGCGCGCTGCTGCCGCTCACCCAGGACACCAGCTGGTTCTTCGACACCGAGCTGCTCGTCCTGGCCGAACGGGCCGGGCTGCGCATTCACGAGATCCCGGTGGACTGGGTCGACGACCTCGACTCGCGGGTCGACATCACAGCCACCGCGCTGGCCGACCTGCGCGGCATGGTGCGGCTCGGCCGCGGGTTCGCGCGCGGGTCGATCAAGGTCCCGCAGCTGCGGGTGCCGGCGCTGGCCGGCCCCGCCAGCGGGCGCCGCGGTTCCAGGCGTGGCCCCTCGGGTGAGCTGCTGCTGCAGGTGGTGAGCTTCGCGCTGGTGGGCATCGCCTCGACGATCGCGTACGTGCTGCTCTACCTGCTGTTCCGCAACGCCATGTCGGCGCAGGCGGCCAATGTGCTCAGCCTGCTGGTCACCGCGGTGGCCAACACCGCCGCCAACCGGCGGCTGACGTTCGGCATCAGCGGGCGGCTGCACGCGGCCCGGCACCAGCTCAAGGGCCTGATCGCGTTCGGCATCGGGCTGGCCCTCACCTCCGGGGCGCTGGCCGCCCTGCATACATCCAGCCGCGGCCTCGAGGTCTCGGTCCTCGTCGCCGCGAACCTGGTCGCCACCGTCATCAGGTTCGTGCTGTACCGGACCTGGGTCTTCGGCGGATCTCACCCTGGCTCTGACCAGTCCACACCTAACGGGAGAAACCCAATTGAGCACGACCACCTCTGTGACGAGGGATTCGATTCGCACCGGCCCGCGGCCACCCCGGAACCCGGCCCGGCGCCTGCTGCGCGGTCCTGAGACCGATCCGCGCTGGGCCCGCCCGGCCCTGCTCGGGCTGGTGGCGCTCACGGCGCTGCTCTACCTGTGGGACCTGACCAGGAACGGCTGGGCCAACGACTTCTACGCGGCGGCGGTCCAGGCGGGCACCAAGAGCTGGAAGGCCTTCTTCTTCGGCTCGTTTGACTCCTCCAACTTCATCACTGTGGACAAGACGCCGGGCTCGCTGTGGGTCATGGAGCTGTCCGGGCGGGTGTTCGGCTTCAACCAGTGGTCGATGCTGGTGCCGCAGGCCCTGGAGGGCGTGGCCTCGGTCGCGCTGCTGTACGCCGCGGTGCGCCGCTGGTTCGGGCCCGCGGCCGGGCTGGTCGCCGGCCTGGTCCTGGCGCTGACGCCAGTGGCGGCCCTGATGTTCAGGTTCAACAACCCGGACGCGCTGCTGGTGCTGCTGATGACCGCGGCGGCGTACACGCTGGTGCGCGCGGTCGAGAACGGGCGGACGCGGTGGCTGGTGTTCTGCGGGGTCCTGCTCGGGTTCGCGTTCCTGGCCAAGATGCTGCAGGCATTCCTGGTCGTGCCGGGCTTCGCCGTCGCCTATCTGTGGGCCGGGGCACCGCGCAGCCTGCTGCGGCGCACGTGGCAGACGGTGGTGATGGGCGCCGGGATCATCGTGGAGCCGGCTGGTGGGTGCTGATCGCGGAGCTGACGCCCGCGGCGGACCGGCCCTACTTCGGCGGCTCGACCAACAACAACATCCTGCAGCTGGCTATCGGGTACAACGGCCTGGGGCGGATCACCGGCGATGAGACCGGGTCCGTCGGCGGCGGTGGCGGTGGGGGCGGCAGCGCGTTCGGCGGAGCGACCGGGTTGCTGCGGCTGTTCCACACGGAGTTCGGCGGCCAGATCAGCTGGCTGCTGCCCGCCGCGCTGATCTCGCTGGCCGCGATGCTGTGGGTGTCGCGGCGGGCCATGCGGACCGACCGGATGAGGGCCGCGGCGCTGCTGTGGGGCGGCTGGGTGATCGTCACCGGGCTGGTGTTCAGCTACATGAGCGGCATCATCCACCCGTACTACATGGTGGCGCTGGCGCCGGGGATCGGCGCGCTGGTCGGCATCGGCGCGACGGCACTGTGGAAGGCACAGCTCGGCTGGGCCGGGCGGGCGGTGACGGCCGCTGCGGTGCTGGTCACGGCCGTCTGGTCATACATACTGCTGGACCGGACGCCGGACTGGCTGCCGTGGCTGCGCTGGGTGATCCTGATCGCCGGCGTGCTCGGGGCGGCCGCGGTGCTGGCCGGCCCGTGGCTGGCCCGGCTGATGTCGTTCCGGCGGCTGGTGCTGCTCTCGACGGGGCTGGCCATGATCGCGGGGCTGGCCGGGCCGGCCGCGTACGCGCTGGACACGGTGAGCACCGCGCACACCGGCTCGCTCCCGACCGCGGGACCAGCCACGGCCGGGTTCGGCGGCGGCGGCGCCGGCGGGTTCGGGGGTGCGCGCCCGGGCGGGACCGGAGGCACGGGCTTCGCGGGCACGCGTCCGGGCGGGACGGGCACGGGCGGGGCCGGAGGCACCGGCTTCGCGGGCACGCCTCCCGGCGGGACCACGGGTAACGGGTCCCTGGGCGGGCAGACCGGTCAAGCCGGCGGCACGGGCGGAACGCAGGCCGGCGCCGGCACCGGAGGATCAGGCAGCACGCAGGCCCGCGGTACGGGCACGGCGGGCCGTCCGGCTGGCACCGGCGGAACGGCTGGCGCGGGCGGAACGGCTGGCGCAGGCGGCCCGGGCGGCCTGGCCGGGAACACGCAGGTCAGCAGCGCGCTGGTGAAGCTGCTGGAGCAGGACGCGGGCTCCTACAAGTGGGTGGCGGCAACTGAGGGGTCCGAGGGCGCCGCGCCGATCGAGCTCGCGACCGGGGACGCGGTGATGGCCATCGGCGGGTTCAACGGGACCGATCCCTGGCCCACGCTAGCCGTCTTCGAGGAACTGGTGGCTAACCACGAGATCCACTACTACGTGGGCCAGGGCAGCGAGAGCTTCGGTGGCGGGCGAGGATCCTCGACCATCGCGTCCTGGGTAGCCGCGCACTTCAAGGAGGAGACCGTCGGCGGCCAGACCGTCTACGACCTGACCCAGCCGCTCAGCGGCACGGCATGAGATGGTAGGCCTGCTTCGCGTCCAGGACGCGCCTGACCGCGGAGTTCACCGTGGCCCGGAAGGCGGGATGGCGGCCCATCTCGGCCAGGATGGCCTGGTCCATGGTGATCGCGGCGGGCAGGCTCTGCGAGGTGATCAGGTCGCCTCCGGCGGCGAGGAAGTCCAGACCGCGGGTGGCCGGCGTCAAGCCGGCCACCGCGGCCGCCGCGCCCAGGTCATCGGAGACGATCACGCCCTGGAAGTGCAGCTGCTGGCGCAGCAGTCCCCCGATGATGCGCGAGGAGAACGCGGCCAGGTGGTCCGGGTCGATGCGGGTATACGTGGCCAGGGCCACCATGACGAACGGCACCCCGGCCTTGATAGCGGAGCCGAAGGACTTCAGGTACGGGTCGTCGGGGCCGGTCGCGTTGTCGACCACCCCGGAGGTGAAGTCAGTGTTGCCGGCGACGCGGCCCAGGCCCGGGAAGTGCTTGGCGGTGGTGGCTACGCCCGCCGCCTGCATCCCCTGGATGAAGGCCATGCCGTGCGCGCCGGTGACCTGCGGCGTGTCGCCGAACTCCCGCTCCAGTGCGCCGATCGGCTGGTTCTGGCTGGCGGTCGCGCTGGGCACCACGTCCATCACCGGGGCCAGATCGAGGTTGACGCCGGCCGACCGCAGCTGGCGGCCCCAGGCGGCGGCCTGGCGTCGGAGCTCGGCGGTGGACAGCTGTCCCTGAGCCAGCGCGGGCGGAATCACCGAGAAGCCCGGCCCCTGGAGTTCCTGCACCTGGCCACCTTCCTGGTTGGCGGCGACGAAGAACCGGACCCGGGATGTGGCCGCCGACGACGCCAGCGACTGGATAGCCACGGTCACCTGGCGGTCCGCGGCCAGGCCCGCGTCGCTGGTCCCCTCGAACAGGAGGGAGCCGAAGTGGTAGGTGCCGACCGCCTGGGCGACTTCGGCGGCGGGGGCCCCGGCCATGCCGACCAGGAACAGCTGGCCGACCCGCTGGGCCTCGCTCATCCGGGAGAAGACCTGATCCGGGCAGGAGGCCGGCGCGGAGGCCGCCGCCGCCGCGGACGCGGCCCGCGACGCGGACGCCGCGGCGGACGGGGTGCGGGCCGATCCATGGGTTACGGCGCTTCCCGCGGGGTGCGGGGGCGTGCCGCTGGCCGCGAGGCCGCACCCCGCGCAGGCCAGGCTCAGCGCCGTGACTACCGCCGGCAGCAGCCGCGAAGGCCAGCGGCGCTTCCCGCCGCCGAGCCTGCCGCCGCTGGCGTCCTTATCCCGCACTCGTTCCGTTCTAGCCGACCGCGGGCACGCTAGCCGCGCGAATGCGGAATTACCCCGGTCAGGCCGCGGCGACGGGTCGGGTCGCGGCGACCGGTCAGGCCGCAGCGGCCCGGCTGATGGTGGCCAGCCAGGACTGAGCCACAGTGTCGTCGAAGACGCCGCGGTTGAGGTCGAAGGTATCGGCCTGGATGGCGCTGATCGACCAGCCGTCCGCGAAGGCCGCGCGCAGCTCGTCCTGGCTGACCCGGCGCGGGCCGAACTCCCCGGGCTGCCGGTCGCTGAAGCACATCAGGTACAGCCGGCCGCCCGGGCGCAGTACCGACGCCAGGCTGGTCACGTACCTGGTGCGGCTGTCGTCGTCGAAGACGTGGAACAGCCCGCTGTCGATGACGACCTCGAAGCTCAGGCCCAGATCCGCGAGGCTCAGCGCGTCGGCCACCTCGAAGCGGGCCTCGATCCCGCGCTCCGCCGCCTTGCCGCGGGCCTGCTCGATGGCAAGCGAAGAGCCGTCGATGCCCAGGGCGTCGGCGCCCGACGAGGCGGCCAGCAGGGTGTGCTCTCCGGTGCCGCAGCCGGCATCCAGCACGTGCCCGGCCAGCAGCCCCTGCCCGGCCAGCCGCAGGAAGGCCGGCTGGGGCCTGCCGATGTCCCAGGGCGGAGGGACGTTCCCGGCGTAGGAGTCATCCCAGCTAGACGTGGTCACCGGCCCATTATGGCCGGCCGGGCTCCGCGGCGGGCGGCACAATGACCTCATGGCTTCACACATCGCACTCCTGCGCGGCATCAACGTCGGCGGCCGGAACAAGGTCCCGATGGCCGAGCTGCGCGAGGTCGTGAGCGGACTCGGGCACACCGGGGTGAGCACCTACATCCAGAGCGGCAACGTGCTGTTCACCACGGCGGAGACCGACACGGCCAAGCTGGCGTCGGCCCTCGAGGCCGCCATCACCGGCGCGTTCGGCCTGCAGGCTTCGGTCGTGGTCGTGTCCCGGGACGAGCTGGCCGGGATCCTCGAGCGGAATCCGTATCAGGACGAGCCGAACCACAAACTCGTCCACGTGGTGTTCCTGAACGCTGAGCTGCCGCCTGACCTGCTCAAGCGCGTCAAGGCCGCGGAGCAGGCCAGCGCGGCCAAAGGCAGCCGCGACACCGTCACCGCGACCGGGCCGGCGCTGTACCTGCATACCCCGGATGGCTTCGGCACCAGCGACCTGGCCCAGGTGCTGTTCCGCATCATCGGCACGCCGGGCAAGAACGGCGTCGCCGCGACGGCCAGGAACTGGGCCACGGCCACCAAGCTGCTGTCCTTGTGCGGGGACAAGTGACAGCCACCGGGCCCGCGGGCCGCGCGGTCCTGGTCACCGGGGCCTCCCGGGGCATCGGCCGGGCGGTGGCGCAGGCCTTCGCCGCCCAGGGCGACCGGGTGGCGGTCCATCACCGCGATTCGGCCGCCCTCGCGCAGGAGGTGCGGGCCGGGCTGCACGGCGGCGGCCACACGGTGGTGCGCGCCGACCTGGCCGACGCCGCGGCCGTCCGGCAGATGGTAGATCAGGCCGCCGCCGACCTGGGCGGGCTGGACGTCCTGGTCAACAACGCCGGGATCTACGTGCGGCACCCGGTCACCGAAGTGTCCTATGAGGAATGGCAGGAGGCATGGCGCGACACGCTGGCCGTCAACCTGACCGGGGCCGCCAACACGACCTGGTGCGCCGTTCAGCATATGAAGGAGACGGGTGGCCGGATCGTCAACGTGACCTCACGCGGCGCCTTCCGGGGTGAGCCCCGGCACCCGGCCTACGGCGCGAGCAAGGCGGGCCTGAATGCGTTCGGCCAGTCAATGGCCCGCGCGCTGGCGCCGTTCGGCATCCCGGTGGCCACCGTGGCGCCCGGGTACGTCGAAACCGAGATGGCGGCCGCCGACCTGAACTCGGCGCGGGGCGCGGAGATCCGCGCGCAGAGCCCGTTCAACCGGGTCGCGCGGCCCGAGGAGATCGCCGCCGCGGTCATCTACCTCGCCTCTGACCAGGGCGAATGGGCCAGCGGCGCCATCCTCGACCTCAACGGCGCCTCCTACCTGCGCTCGTAGCGTCAGGCCGCCAAGGTCGCCATCACCCGCCCTGCGGCGCCTCATCGAACCGCAGGACCACCTTCAGCCGGCTGGTGGACGCCGTCACCGCCACCTCGAAGGCGCGCTGGACGTCGGCGCGGCTGAACCGGTGGGTGATCAGCGCACTGACGATCTCCGGGAACTTCCCGAGGTACTGCTCCGCCTCCGCGAGCACGCGCTGGCGCTCCAGGGTCGTGCCCGACGTCAAGGTGAGGTTGCCCCGGAGCAGCCGCTGCATGTTGATGGGGTAGATCTCGTCGTCGGGGACACCGAAGTAGAAGATGCGGCCGCCGTCGGCAACGGAGCTGACCGCGTCTTGCAGGGTGGTGACCTGATGACCGACCGCCTCGATGATCACGTCGGGCCGCGCCTGCGCCGCCACGTGGGCCGCGTAGTGCTGAGTCGAGGCCCAGACGACATCGTCGACGCCGAACCGCGGCGCGACGGCGGAGCGGTCCACCCGGTCGACCCCGAAGACGCGGGCGGCACCGCGCTCCTTGAGGACGTGGCAGAACAGCAGGCCGATGGGCCCGAGCCCCAGCACGGTGCACGTCAGCCCGGCCACCGATCCGACCCGCTCCACCGCGTACAGGACGCAGGCCAGCGGCTGCATGGCCACGGCCTCCTCCGGCGGAAGCGCGATCTGGTAGACATGCAGGCTGCTCGCCTCGGTGATGAGGTAGTCGGCGAGGCCGTCGAACCGGGTCGCCCAGCCCACCACCCGGTCGCCGGGCTTGAGGTCATCGGAGGCGGCGAGCACCACCTCGCCGACGATCTCATGCAAGGGAGCACCGGGGATCGCCGGCGACCGGCCGTCCAGCGCCACGGCCGACCGGAAGTACGGGGCGTCGCTGCCGCAGATGCCGCCGGCCAGCACCCGCACCAGGGCCTCGCCCGGCCGCAGCTCGGCGGCGGGACGCGGCGCCTGCACGAGCTGGAATGTGGCTGGTGCGGTCAGCATCGGCACCCGCATCGATGGTCCGGTCGTCATCATCGGCGCATCCGTAATCGTGTCGCAGGGCACACTCGGGATAAATTCACGTTAATCCTCAAGTTTCGCCTTGACCAGCCCGCCGCCTCCGGCAGCAGGGATCGCGGCGGGATACCGGGCTCAGACGATGATGCCGCGGACCTGGAGCAGCGGCTCGGCCAGGGCCCGCTCCCCCGAGAGCCGAACCTGGGCCGGGTCGTAACGGGCGCCGGTGAGCAGCCGCCACGCCGCCTCACCGCTCATTCGCAGGCCCGCGGCCGGCCCGGCCGCTCCCCCCTCCTCCAGGGACCAGCCGCCGGCGGTCCTGGTCAGGATCCACGCGCCGACGCCAGGGATCTCTACGGCGACCACGGTGCCAGCTGGGGCCGGGACACGGTACTGGTGCGGGAATCCCCAGACGAACGTCCGCAGTACGAGGGTCAGGTATTCATCCTGCGGCTCGTCGTGCCCGTCCGGGCGGGCTGCCGCCCGGATCTGACGGTAATGCACCCACCGCTCGGTGAACTCGCGGGCCAGGTCAAACCACAGCGGGACCTGGCCGGCCCAGTACACCGAACTGGGACGGCCCAGGTCGACCTGCGCGAGGTAGGCGTCGAGCTGCTCTCCGGACCAGCCGAGCAGGCCGATGATCAGCGGCGGGCTCAGGCTCCGGGCGCCCTCCACCCATCGCTGGTTACGGCGGGCCAGGGCCGCGACGAACTCCCGGTGACCAGGCGGCACCGGGATCATCCCGGCCCGGTCCCCGTCACGGTCACGGGCGAGCCAGCTCAGGTCCACGTCGAGCAGGTGCAGGGCGATGTCCTGCACCGACCATTCCGGCGCCGCGGTGGCGGCGCCCCACTGCGCCTCGGTCAGCGAGGTCAGCAGGCTGAGCAGCCGGTCCCGCTGGGCCGTCAGCGCCCCGCGCACGTCCACCGCCGGAACCTCGGATAGCCGCATGCCGCCTCTCATCCGGGCCGGTCGCAGCAGCAGACGCCAGCGTGCACCCCGGCGCCGGCCAGCCTCAGCCCGTACCGGAAATCATGCCAGCGGCGGTCCATCCCGTGCTATCCGTTTTCGCGCCCGGGCACGCTGCGGGCGGCTGGGCGTCCCGTGCCGTGCTGCCGCTCCAGGACCACGAGTTTTATGCCGAACGGACTGTGGTGGCAGCCCCCCGGACCCACGGCTGCGCAGCGTGGTCGCCGCTTGGCGGCCTGTCATACGCGGTCTATGCTCGGGATCAGCTGAGCCGGGAAGCCTGGTCGGCGCGAGGGCGGTCCGACCCCGGGCGGAGGTTTCGGGCCGACCAGGTCGGTGCCGCGCTTGCCACGAGCCGCCCGGCAAACCAGCGATAGGATGGGCCGACCGCGAGCGGGCAGGCGATGGCCAAGGGGGGCCTGAGTGACTGACGACGGTGTCTGGCGGACCAGCTTCCGGCCGGACATTCCCAGCGCGGCACGAATCTACGACTACCTGCTCGGCGGCAAGGACAACTACCCGGCGGACCGGGCCGTCGCCGAGTCGATGATCGCGCAGCTGCCGAACGTCCGGCTCGCGGTGCGGTGGAACCGGGCCTTCCTGCGCCGGGTTGTCCGCTACCTGATCCTCGAGGCCGGGATCCGGCAGATCATCGACATCGGCGCCGGGCTGCCCGCGGCGGGCAATACCCATGAAGTCGCCTTGGAGGCCAGCCCCCAGGCCCGGGTGGTCTACGTCGATCACGACCCGATAGTCCTGGTGCACGCGCGGGACATGCTGCATAACGTGCCCAATACCGCGATCATCGATCAGGACCTGCTCAAGCCGGACGAGATCCTGGCCGACCCGTTGCTGCAGAGGCTGATCGACTTCAGCCAGCCGACGGCGTTCTTGCTCCTGTCCATCATGCACTTCGTGTCCGACGATGAAGATCCGGCCGGGCTCATCACCCGGCTCCTGGCCCGGTTCCCGGGCGGCAGCCACGTCGCGATCTCGCACGCCACCCCCGATGAGGTCCCGCAGGTCCGTGACGTGGAGCGGGTCTTCGACGAGACAACCGAACGCGCCCACGTCCGCACCCGCGCCTCGATCCTGGAGCTGGTATCGGGCCTGGACGTGGTAGAGCCCGGGTTGACCTGGCCCCCGCTGTGGCGGCCTGATCCCGGCGACGAGGTGCCGGCCAACGCGGCCGAGTCGTACTACTGCGTCGTGGTGGCGCGCAAGCCGGGGCCGCCAGGGGCTCGTTAGTACGCGATCTAGGAGATGTCGGCCGCGGAGAGCGTGATCACGTGCCACTGCCCGCCGACGCCGTTGCCTTTGGTGCTCAGCGGCGGCGCGCCGACGGAGGTATACAGCGGGTAGCCATCGTAGGTGATCACTTTCGCCCCGCCGGTCCCCGTGACCACGGCGAACGTGCCGGGGAAGCTGTCGGCGGGGCCGGCCTTCGGCATGCCGGTGACCGGAGCCCACGCCGAGGCGCAGGATCCGGTGCAGGTCGGCGGTGCGCCCTTGGTGTCCTTGGAGTAGGTGTACACGACGTAGCCGTCGGCCTTGGCCATCACCCACCCGATGGCGGAGCGCTGGACGATGAGCACGGTCGTGCCGATCGGCGGGAACGTCACATCCGCGTTGCTGCTGGGCTGGGCCTGGGCGGTCTGCTTGGCCGACGAACTCGAGGACTTCGGCTTGGCCCTCGCCGTCGAGCTGGCCGAGGATGACGAGGTGGACGTGGACGGCCCGGAAGCGGAGGCCGACGATGAGGCCGTGCTCTGGACCGTGCCGGACGCCGTGCTGGCGGCCGAGCTCGAACTGGACGATCCCCCGCACCCGGCTAGCAGCAGTAGCAGCGAGCCGACCCCGCCCGCTACCGCCCACCCGCTCTTGCGCATAACGCCTCTCTCCTTAAGGCAGCCCGGCACCGGGCCCGAGAAGGGGTCGGCCGGTATGGTCAGCCGGTGGTCGCGACGTTGCTCGCCGACAGCTTGATCACGTGCCACTCCCCGTCGAGGCCGTTGCCCTTGGTGCTCAGCGCTCCGGCGCCCTTGAAGGTGTACAGGGGGTAGCCGTTATAGGTGACCTGCTTGGCGCCGTTCGGCATGGTGACCGTGCCAAGAGGGCCAGGAAGGGTATCGGCCGGGCCTGCCTTGGGCAGGCCGGTCACCGCCGGCCAGGCCGCCGCGCAGGAGCCGGTGCAGGTGGGCGTGCCGCCCTTGGTGTCGTTCCCGTACGTGTACACCACCGTGCCGTCGGCCTTGGCCAGCACCCAGCCCAGGTTGGACCGCTGCACGATCAGGACCTGCGTGCCGGGCGAGGGAAGGCCCACCGCGGCCGACGGCTGGCCGGCAGCCTTCGGGGTCGAACTCGAGCTAGCCGACGACGATGACGATGACGACGAGGACCCCCCGCAGGCGGTCAGCAGCAGTGCCAGCATCCCCAGCCCGGCAGCGACCGCCCAGCCGCTCTTGCGCATAACGTCTCTCCAATCAACAGTGGCAACAGGGTTGACCCGTTCCGATACGCCGGAAACGTACCAGACCGCCGGACCGCCTGGCGGCTACTTAGCCGCTACTTAGCCATCCGCTCGCAGAGCCAGGCCAGCGACATCGGGTAACGATAATCGATCCCCGTGTGCCCGGCATCGAAGAGCTCGAAGTGCACCAGTTCATCGCGGACGCCGACGTCCCGCAGCGCAGCCCGGAACGCCTCGGCGCCGAGATCGAGACCGAACTCGTCCCTCACCCCGGCATCGATCCAGATGGCGCGCAGCCCCTGCAACGCCTCCGCATGCGCGCGCACCATCCGGACCGGGTCCCAGTCCAGCCATCGTTGCCAGACGGCGGGGCGCAGCACTCCGGTCACCGGGTCGAATGGCAGGTCGACCGTACCGCCGGGGTGAGCGGAGAAGCACGCCGCCACGCCGAGCACCATGAGCAGGGACATGTCCTCCTCCCTGGTGAAGGCCACCCGGGAGGTGAACTCACGCCACCAGCGCCAGATGTCTCCGTCGTAGCGGCGCAGGTGCCGGACAGCGGCCGCGAACTCCGACAGGTAGCTGTATTCGTAGAGCGCATCGCCGGCATGCGTGGCCAGCGCGCCAAATAGGTCGGGCCGGAGCATCGGGGTGATCATCGCGCCGAACCCGCCGCTCGACTTGCCCATGATGGCCCGGTGGGCCGCGTCCGGGAGCGTCCGGTACTGCGCGTCCACCCAGGGCACGATCTCATCGCACAGGTAGGAGTGATAGCGGCCGGTGCCTGGCGAGTCCACGAACTGGCTGCCGCCGTACCGGGTCCACGCGTCGACGAACACCACAATGGCCGGCGGCGCCTGCCCGCCCGCGAACACCGCATCGGCCGCTTCGGGGAAGGGCACCCGGAAGGCCGACCGGTTACGCCACATGGCCACGTTCGCGGAGTAGCCCTGGATCACGTACACGGCGGGGTACCTGCGTTCCGGGTCATCGTCGTAGCCGGGCGGCAGGTAGACGAGCAACGGCCGCTCGTGCGGGTCACCGAGCGGGTTCCCGCGCAGCAGCTCGCTGGTGATGACGCGCTCGTCGATACGGCCGGCGAGGTCGGCGGACCAGGGCAGCACGGCGCTCCTTCCTCCGGGAACGGATGCCTCAGCCTACGGGGCAGGGACGGCCGGGCCCACGGGGCAGAGTTTGCCCGGCCGGGCTCAGAGGTCGAAGAAGACCGTCTCGCGCTCGCCTTGCAGCCAGATGTCGAACCGGAGGTCGCCGCCGGGTTCGGGCACGGCGATCAGCGTGGCCCGCCGGGCCGGCTCGCGGATGGTGGACAGCACCGGGTCGGCCGCGTTGGCGGTCTGCTCGTCGGGGAAGTACATCCTGGTCACCACCCGGTCGAGCAGGCCGCGCGCAAACACCGAGACGTCCAAGTGCGGCGCCTCGATGTCACCGCCGGGGGCCGGCAGCGGGCCGGGCTTGAGCGTGACGATGCGGTACGACCCGTCCGGGGCGGTCGGGCACCGGCCGAAGCCGCGGAACGCCTGGTAGCCGCCGGGGACGGCACCGCGCGGGTCGTCCGGGTGCGCGAACCGCCCGTCCGGGTCGGCCTGCCAGGTCTCGACCAGCCCGTCGGGCACCACGTTCCCGTCGCCGTCGTACATCCGGCCGGTGATCGTGATGGCGCCGGGAGTACCCTCCGGCACCACGTACGGGCCTTCGGGCCACGGCAGGCGCATCGCGAAGTAGGGCCCTACGGTCTGCGAAGGGGTTACCCCCGGCACGCGTCGCTCCCCGCTCATTCGAATGCGGTCGCGGACCGGCCGCGCAGCACGATATCCCAGGCGTAGCCGAGCGCCCACTCCGGCTGGGTCAGGTCCATATCCAGGCCGGCGATCATGCGCTGCCTGGCGGTCTCGTCCGGCACCGAGTTGTATATCGGGTCCAGGGGCAGTAGCGGGTCGCCCTGGAAGTACATCTGGGTGACCAGCCGCTGGGTGAACGCCCGGCCGAACAGGGAGAAATGGATGTGTGCCGGGCGCCACGCGTTGCGGTGGTTTCCCCACGGGTAGGCACCCGGCGCAATCGTGACGAACCGGTATCTTCCCCCTGAGTCGGTGATACATCGCCCGATCCCGTCGAAGTTCGGGTCGAGCGGCGCCGGGTGGTGCTCGCGCGAGTGGCGGTATCGCCCGGCCGCATTGGCCTGCCAGATCTCGATCAGCGTGTCAGGCACCGGCCGCCCGTCGGAGTCGAGTACCTGCCCGGCCACGATGATCCGCTGTCCCTGCGGCTCGCCGTCGTGCTGCCTGGTCAGGTCGGCATCAGTGGAGGTGATCAGGTCGTCGCCGAGCAGCGGCCCGGTCACCTCGGTGAGCAGGTGCGGCAGCAGGACCAGCGGGCGCTTGGGGTGCCGCAGCGCGGTCGAGCGGTACCCGGCGAAATCGAGCGGCGGGTGCACGCCGGAGGGGCGCTCGTACACCGGCCGGGCGAGCTCGCCGCTGCCGGTCCAGGCGGTCGTCGAAACCTCAGCGGTCATGGCTCTCTCCCGTGCAGGTTGCGCAGCCCGGTTAGCTCAAAACGATACCGCCGCCGCGATCGCCATGAGGACGGGCGTTCGCCCGCCGGACAGGGTCCGCGCCCGCTGGGCACGCGACGGGGTCACGCGCCGGGCGGGTCCTCGGCGGCCTCGGCGAGCGCCCGCGCGGCCACCCTGAACGCGTGATTGGCGGCCGGGACGCCCGCGTACACGGCCACCTGGAGCAGGACCTCCTGGATCTGCTCCGCGCTCAGGCCGTTGCGCAACGCGGCCCTGACGTGCAGGGCGAGCTCGTCTTCGTGCTGCAGAGCGGCCAGGATGGCCAGCGTGACGATGCTCCGCTCGGCCCGCGACAGGCCGGGCCGGGACCAGATCTCGCCCCAGGCGTAGCGGGTGATGAAGTCCTGGAACGGCTCGGTGAACGGGGTGGCCGCTGCCGCCGCGCGATCGACGTGCGTGTCGCCCACCACCGCCCGCCGGATCGCCATCCCCTGCCGGGCCCGCTCGGCATCATCCATGGTCATTCCCTCCGGATAGCTGGGTCTCGGACGGCCCCGCTTGCGCTAGCTGGGCCTCGAGCGCCTGGTGGGCCTGCAGGGCGGCGGTCACGAAGGCGTCGGCGGCACCGAGGTAGCCGGCCGGCTCGAGCGCCGACTCAATCTGTTCCGGCGTGATGCCGGCCGAGGCCAGCCGGCCCTCGAGCTTGGGCACGGACAGCAGCACGTCGCGCAGCGGCAGCCCCGCGCTGACCGCCCGTTGGCCCGCCTCGGCCACCAGGTCGTGAGCCTGCGCGCTGCCGAGCACCCCGGCCAGCAGTGACGTGACGTGCTCGGCGAGGGGCAGCCCCTCGGTCGCCGCCAGGTTGGCGGCCATCCGCGCGGCCTCCACGGTGAGCCCGGTTAGCAGCTCGGCCGCCCAGCTGGCGGCCGAGCCGGTCAGCCGCAGCAGCTCGGTCAGCGGCTCCCATTCGGCGTGCCATGCCCCGGCGGCGCGCTGCAGCTCCTGCTCGGCGCAGGCGACCAGGCTGGCCAGCAGGCCAGGGACCTGCCTGGTGCAGCCGAGGACGGCGATCGCCGCGACCGGATTGCGCTTGTGCGGCATCGCGGAGGAGCCGCCACGGCGCGGCGAGGAGCCATCTTGGGGGCCCGGGTCGCCGCCCTCGTGGAGCTCGCCTATCTCAGATTGCGCTAGCAGCGTGACATCGCGGGCGATCTTGCCGAGCGAGGCCGTGACCCGGGCCAGGGCGGCGGCCAGGTCGATGATCCGCAGCCGGTCCGTATGCCAGGGCAGCACGGGCCGGGCCAGGCCCAGTTCCTCGGCCAGCAGCGCCACCACCCGAGGGCCGTCGTCGCCGAGCGGCGCGAGCGTGCCCGCCGCGCCGCCGAACTGCACGGCCAGCCGCTTCGAGCTGACCATGGCCAGCCCCTCCCGGGCTTCGTCCAGGCTGGTCAGCCAGCCTGCGGCCACCAGGCCGAACGTGACGGGAACAGCCTGCTGGAGCAGCGTCCGGCCGATCATGATCGTGGACCGGTGCGCGCCAGCGAGCCCGGCCGCGGCGGCCGCGGCCTGGGCCAGGTCGGCCAGCACGGCGCCGCAGGCCCGCTTGGCCAGCAGCATCGCGGCCGTGTCCACGATGTCCTGGCTGGTCGCACCCCGGTGCACGGTACCCGCCGCAGTCTGCGGGACCGCGCGGGCCAGGGCCCGGGCCAGCGCGGGCACCGGGTTGCCGGTCAGCGCCGCGAGGGTGCCGAGCTCGCTGACGTCGAAGTTCCCGGCCTGAGCCGCCTGGGTGACCGCCGCGCCGGAACCAGCGGGCGCGAGCCCGGCCCGCTCGAGCGCCCGGGCCAGCCCCGCTTCGGCATCCAGCATGGCCTGCAGCCACGCGGTATCGCTGGTGTCGGCGCCGCCGCGATTGAAGACCCCGCCGAACAGCCCCGTCGCAGCTGGCTCCTCATGGTCGGCCATGTCCGGATTGAGTCCTCTCTGTCTTCGGCTCACCACCATAGACCCACCCCTGCAGCGGGCCCTCGGGATCGGCTGATGCACCACCTGGGTTATGAAAATTGGCTGCTTACGGCGCCTGTCTCGATGATTTATGGTCGGATCATGACCGATGACCGTGTCCCGCAGCGCCGCCACCTCGTGACCGAGATTCCCGGTCCAGCTTCCCGTGAGCTGCTGGCCAGGCGTGAGCGCGCGGTGGCCCGCGGGGTCAGCACGGTGCTGCCCGTATTCGTCACCGACGCCGGCGGCGGCGTCATCGTCGACGCCGACGGCAACTCCCTGATCGACTTCGGCGCCGGGATCGCGGTGGTATCGGTCGGCAACGCCGCCCCCCGGGTGTCCGCGCGGGTGGCCGAGCAGGCCGCCCGGTTCACCCACACCTGCTTCATGGTGACCCCGTACGAGGGTTACGTCGAGGTGTGCGAGGAGCTGGCCCGGCGCACGCCGGGAACCCACGACAAGCGCTCCGCGCTGTTCAACTCCGGCGCGGAGGCGGTCGAGAACGCGGTGAAGATCGCCCGGCACGCCACCGGGCGCCAGGCGGTCATCGCCTTCGACCACGCCTACCACGGGCGCACCAACCTGACCATGGCGCTCACCGCGAAGAACATGCCGTACAAGGACAAGTTCGGGCCGTTCGCGGGCGAGGTCTACCGGATGCCGATGGCCTATCCGCTGCGCTGGCCGGGAGGCCCGCAGGCCTGCCGGGCCGAGGCCCTGTCTGCGGTCAAGAGCCTGATCCACGCCCAGGTCGGCGACGACAACGTGGCCGCGGTGATCATCGAGCCGATCCAGGGCGAGGGCGGGTTCGTGGTCCCGCCGGACGGGTTCCTGCCCGGGCTGGCCGCGTTCTGCCGGGAGAACGGGATCGTGTTCATCGCGGACGAGATCCAGACCGGGTTCTGCCGTACCGGCGACTGGTTCGCCTGCGAGCACGAGGGCGTGGTGCCCGATCTCATCACCACGGCGAAGGGCATCGCCGGCGGCCTGCCGCTGGCCGGGGTGACCGGCCGCGCAGAGATCATGGACTCGGTGCACGCCGGCGGCCTGGGCGGGACCTACGGTGGCAACCCGGTGGCCTGCGCGGCGGCGCTCGGCGCAATCGAGACCATGGCCGCCGAGGACCTGGCCGGACAGGCCCGCCGGATCGGCGGGGTCATGCTGCCCCGGCTGCGCAAGCTGGCCGAGACCTACCCGGTGATCGCGGAGGTGCGCGGCCGCGGCGCGATGGTGGCCATCGAGATGACCAGGCCGGGCACCTTGGACCCGGACCCGGCCGTCACCTCGGCCGTGTCCAGGGCCTGCCACCAGGCGGGCCTGGTCACGCTGACGTGCGGCACCTTCGGGAACGTGATCCGGTTCCTGCCGCCCCTGGTGATCGGGGATGACCTGCTCGACGAGGGCCTGTCCATCCTGGAGGATGCCTTCGCCTCCGTCTGCGGGTTAGGCCGAACGCCTCCGTCGCGGCCCGCGCCGGCCAGGTACCCGCTAGCGGACGGGCTTCGCGGCGGCCCGGCGCTCGGCGCGGCCTAGTGCCTTGGCCCGGACGATATCCGGATCCCGAGGATCCTCCGCAAGGACCTCACCATCGGCCCGGCCGCTGCGACGCTTCGGCCGTTCGACCCGGATCTGCTTCATCAGTTGTCTCCCTGGGGCTTGGCTGGTATCTGCCCACGCGCCGACGGGCCAACCCCGCACGCCCGCCTGTGCCAGCCGCCCGTGCCGCTACCGTGAGCTGATGGCCCTGCTGAGCTACAACCGTTACTGTGACGAGATCATCAGGCAGACCAGCCTGCTGACTGGCATCGTCACGGACGCGGACCTGACGGCTGCGGTGCCGTCCTGTCCCGGCTGGACCGCGGGCCGGTTGCTGCGCCACGTCGGCGACCTGCAGCGCTGGGCCGGGGCGACGGTACGCGCCCGGGCGACGGGACCGCTGCCCGTGGAGCATTCCCGCGACCTGCCGTCGGGAGCCGGCGACGATCCCGCAGTACTCGGCGGCTGGCTGGCCGAGGGCGCGGCCGCGCTGGGCCGGGCACTGCAGGAGGCTGGTCCCGGCACGCCGGTGTGGACTCCGGTGCCCGGCGGGACCACGGACTTCTACGCACGCCGGTTCACGCACGAGACGGCCGTCCACCGGGCCGATGCGGCCCTGGCCGCCGGCGCGGAGTACGACCTGGACCGGGACGTGGCGCTGGACGCTATCGACGAATGGATGGAGCTCGGCTCGGCGCCGGCGCCCGCCCAGATCCCGCCGCTGATACGGGAGCTGCTCGGCCCCGGCCGCACCCTGCACTTCCATGCCACCGACACCCCGCCGGAGGCGGCCGCGGAGTGGCTGGTCGACCTTACCGGCGAGGCCGTCGCGTGGCGCCGCGTGCACGAGCGGGCCGCCGTGGCCGTCCGCGGCCCGCTGACCGACCTGCTGCTGATCATCTACAAGCGGCGGCCGCCCCGCGGCGGCGGCATCGAGGTCTTCGGCGACGCCGCGCTGCTCGACTTCTGGCTGGAGCGGGTCAGCTTCGGGTGATCTCAGGGCGGCCCGGCCGCTGCGCGGCCAGCAGCGGTATGGCCGCGATGACCTGGAGCTCGTGCACCGTCGTCACGCAGACGGTGTCCGGCCCGTAGTGCTGGCCAGTCCGGTCTGACGGCAGCGGCCCTTTGGGCGCAGGTGGCGGCAAGGGTCAGGTCGTCAGGTGACGGGGGCGCCCCGGAAGATCAGGACGGGGCAATTCGCGTGGTGCACGAGGTACTGGCCGACCGAGCCGAGCAGCACTTCAGCGAAGCCGCCGCGGCCGCGGCTGCCGACCACCAGCATGTCCGCATCGTCCGCGGCCTTCAGCAAAGCCTCAGCCGGATGAGCGTTGAAGACCCGGGCCCTCACGAGGTGCTTGTCGTCCGGCTTCACTTCTTCGTTGATCACCGCGTCCAGAACATGCCGCGCCTGGCCCGCGGTAACGTCCTCGTCCACTTCGGCGGGCGACTGGCCAACACCCCCAGTGCCCGGTTCACCGTAGCCGGCGCCCACCCCGGTCACCACTGTGGTCGGCGGAAAGTGCAGGGCCATGACGGCGTCCACCGTGCCGCCGGTGAGTGCGGCCTCCCTGACAGCCCAGCGGAGGCCTGCCCGCGATGACGGAGAACCATCGACCCCGGCCACGATCCGCGGAGCCTTACTCGTGCTGCTTGCTGACATCAGAACCAGTCCTTCCGCACTATTCCGCCACACTCGTTTGAGGCGGCGTATGCTGCAAGATCGCGCTTGTTCAGATCACCTGTCCCACCCAGTTGACCTGCCCGAACACTGGGCCTTGGCGTCTCGGCCAAGGTATGGCCGGGGGCCGAGCCTGCCAGCCGCGTCGGTTTGCGCTCAGGCCTCTGGCTCGCCGTCGAGCTTGTTATCACCGCTAGCCGTTCCGTTGTTGCTCGAGCCCTCGTACTCGTCGTGCAGCCGGTCGAGGGCCCCGAGCATGGCCGCATCGTTCGTGGTTTTCCGGCTCCATGCGATCCATGTGCCGAGGCGCAGTTCGAGGTCGGCCACAGGCCGGATGACCGCGTTGTCCCATGAGCTTTGGCTGTCCTCGACTGTGATGCCGAAGCCGGAGCCGCCGGCGATATGCTGCCGCAGCGCGTAGAGGTCGAATGCGCCGACGTCGATGACCCGGTTGATTCCCGCTTCTTCGAAGATCGACCGTAGCTGGGCGTAATAGACCGGCGTGCCGGCGTTGAGCGCCGATGACGTGACGAACGGCAGGCTGGTCAGGTCGCTGAGCGAGAGGTTGTCGATACAGGCCTGGGGCAGGTGGCGCGCCAGGGCCACCATCGTGCGCTTGGCGCCGAGCTGGAAGCTGCGGGCTTCGGGTGAGATCGGCTGCTGGTGCAGGATCGCGAGGTCCAGTTCGCCGATGATCAGCTTCCTGATCAGGTGCATGTTCGCGTCCGGATCGAGGGCGACGACGGCATCGGCGTCCGCCTCAGTGACGGCCGCCATGACCCGGTCGCGCGTCGAGTTCTCGACCCCAGGACAGATCCCCAGATGGACGATCCGGCGCGGGCTCGAGCTGACTGCGACGTGGCGGGCGGTTGCGAACAGTTCGTCGCACGCCTGGAGGATCTTCTTGGCGTGCACGAGGATCTGCTCCCCGGCGGGGGTCAGGATGACCCCGCGCGTGGACCGCTCCAGCAGCTCGACGCCGAGCTGCCGCTCCAGTTCGTGGATGCGGCGCGACAGCCCGGACGTCGAGACGAACAGCAGCGGCGCCGCGCGCGCGAGGCTCTCCTCCTCGGAGACGGTGATGAAGCTCCGGAGCGTCTCCAGGTCGAGTTCGACTGGGCCCAGCCAGGTGACTTCGCCCATGACAGATCCCCTACTGTGCCTGCCCGGACGGCATCGCCGTGCTCACCAGGACGCCGCCGTCGATCATGCCTTGGATCGCCGGCTCGTCGAAGCCGAGCTCGGTGAGGATCCCGGGCCCGTCCTGCCCGAGCAGGTGGGCGACTTTCGCGACGCCGGGGGTGCGGGACAGCACGCTGGCCGTGCCCGCGCGGCGGTAGCGGCTGACCTCGGGGTAGCTGCCGGTTATCACGAAGCCGTTGCCGGTGCTTTGCGGGTCGGACAGGAAGAAGTCATCCCCGGTGCTTGCGTCGGCGCGGACGCCCGCGATCCCGGCGCGGGCGAATACCTGCTCCCATGCGGCGGCCGATTGTGCGTGCAGGGCGGTGGCCAGTTCGGCGACGAGCTGGTCGTTGAAGCGGCGGCGGGAGCCGGCTGTCCGGTACCGGGGATCCTCGAGCCATTCGGCGCGGCCGACTGCGGTGCACAGCTGCTGCCATTCCGGTTCGGTCGGGGTGCACAGGAACAGCCATCCGTCCGCGGTCTGGTAGAGCCGGTTGAGCGCGCCGGTGCCCCGCTGCCCGGAGTCGACTTCGGGCAGGTCGGGCTTGCCCGGGTAGCGGATGGCGTCGTCGGAGCACAGCAGCAGGTTGCTGGCCAGCATGGTGGTCTCGATGTACTGGCCGTGGCCGGTGCGCTGGCGGTGCAGCAGGCCCAGGCTCAGCGCGGTCGCGACGCCGAGGGCGCCGGTGATGTCGGGCGAGGCCTCGTTCGAGCGGAGGATCCGCAGCGAGTACTCGTAACGGGCGTCCGCGTCCAGCGGGACATCGGCGGCGGGCGGCTCGTTGCCGCGGCCTATTTGCCGCAGCGCACCGCCGCTGAGCGCGCCCATCATCGGGTGGAACGCGGCCCGCCCGGCGCCCGGCCCGGTCGACCCGTAGGAGCCGGCGTACAGGTACACGATGGCCGGGTTCAGCTCCCTCGCGCTGTGGTAGTCCACGCCGAGACGGGCCGCGGCGTCACCGCGCATGTTGTGCATCACCGCGTCGGCCCGGGCCACCAGCCGCCGCACAGCCGCCCGGCCCTCCTCGCTTTTCAGGTCGATGGCCAGGCTCTCCTTGCCCTGGAAGGTCCGCACCCGGCCACCGAGGTACTGCCGGGCATCATCCCCGGCCGGCGACTCGATCTTGATGACCCGAGCCCCCATGTCGGCCAGCAGCGACGTGCCGAACGGCCCGGCCAGCCACGTCGCGAAGTCCAGCACCAGCATCCCGGCCAGCGGCCCCGACCCCGCCGACACCGGCCGCACCTCCGGATGACGGCCGCGCCGCGCCGGCCGCCCGTTGCGCGCCGGACAACGCGGCCCGGTCCGCGTCGAGCAGCGGCGCGGCCGCCGGGGTGACGCCCGGGCTGGCGGAGAACCGGATCGTGGGCCCGAGCTGCAAGGTCGCCCCGACCTCCGGGTCATCGACCTCCACCACCGAGCCGTTGTGAATGACCTGCGGGTGATCCAGCGCCTGCTGGGTGGTCAGGAAATGGTCTCCGGTCAGCCCCTCGCGCAGGAAAATGTACAGCCACTCATCGAAGGTCCGGGCGGCCATCGCATCCAGGATGAGATACGCCAGCTCCACCTTCGCCTCCAGGTCGGGGATGGCCGCCGGGGCACCCTTCCAGCGGGGATCATCCCAGATGTGCCCGAGTCCGATGACCTCCATCCAGTGCCGGAACAGCCGCCCGGTGTTGTTGGTGATCTGCATCCACTGGCCGTCCTTGCACCGGCAGACCAGGTACGGCAGGAACGGCCCCGCCGCACCCGCCATCGCCGGCAGCGGCGGGTCCAGCTCGCCGAGCTCGTCTTGCCGGCGCAGCGCACTGGCGAAATCGTAGGCCAGCAGCCCCTGATACAAGCTGGTGTCGATGTGCTGGCCGCGGCCGTCCCGCTCGCGGACCAGCAGCGCCGCGGCGATCGACTGCACCACAATATTGGCGGTCGCATAGCTGGGATTCGGGCGGGCCCGGTAAGCGGGCGTCTCCCGGCCCAGCATCACGCCCAGATCCACGTTCGCACCCGACCGCGCCTCCACCACCCCGTCATACGGCGGCAGCCACGACAGCTCCCCAGTGCGGCCGAACGCCGTCACCGTACAGTGCACCAGACCAGGATTCCGCCCGGCGAGCCCCTCATACCCGAACGACCAGCCCAGGCCCGCCGCCCCGCCCTGCGCCTCAACCAGCACGTCCGCCGCGTCGACCAGGGCGCCGGCCGCGTCGCGGTCCGCGGCCACAGCCGGGTCGAGCACGATGCTGCGCGCCCCCCGGTTCCACAGCCGCCAGGCCGGCAGACTCCGGCGGGCATCACCGCCCGGCGGCTCGACCCGGATCACCTCCGCCCCGTTATCCGAGAGCAGCAGGCTCGCCATGTCCAAAGCGGCTGCCGACCCGGTCACGACGACCCTGATCCCATCCAGAACGGCCACGGTTCTTCCCTCCACTCATCTGTCTGCTTCCGGCGCGAATCACCTAGCTTGATGTCAGACATTTGACGTCATAGGCCAGGCAGGTTCACCCCGATATCTCCTCGAGTGCGGCACCCTTTTGCTTCATCCCAAGACCGAATATCAGGAAACCCGGAAGCAGCGTGCCGGCGATCATGACCCACAGGAACCAGGCGATGTGATTATCGGCAGCCGTGACCGCGAAAAGGGCACCGGCGATCAGGGGCCCGGCGACTGCGCCAGCGTGTCCGACGCCGTCCGTCCATCCGGTGCCGACGGACCGGACACGCGTCGGGTAAGCCGTAACGGTGTAATTATATAGATTTACGGTGAAGACACTCCCGGCCATGGTGGTGATGATCGTGGCGATTGTCAACCAGGCGAAGGAGTTCGGCAAGAAGATGTAGAGAAGTATACCGACGCACATGACGACACCCGCTGTGGCGATCGATGTCTTACGCTCGACCCGTTCGCCGATGAAGGAGTTCAGCCCGAGGCCGAGCACCGCCCCTATGCCGCCGAGAAGGAGAATGACGAAGAGGTCGTGTGCGCTCCAGCCATGCCCGACAATGTATACGCCTTGGTATGAACCCCATGCATAGTCGATACCCCCGTAGAAAAAGAGCCACACAACGAGCACCACGACCGTCCGCTTCAGGTACTGTCCCTTAAAGACCTCTCCGACAGGCACCTTTTCCTGCTTGGGAACATTGTATGAAGCAAAGTCGGGCTCGGGGAGGACACGCCCGCGTCGACGAGCGCTCTCCTCTAGTTTCGTGACGATAGCGTCTGCTTTCTGCAGCCGTCCCTTGCCTTCAAGCCAGCGCGGCGACTCCGGCATCGCGAAGATGATAACCGGAATAAAAAGCAACCCGAATGCCGCAAAGATCAGCACGAACTGCTCAGGATCCGCCGGCAGAAGGTACAGCGCCGGGAGCGAGGCCAAGAAGGTCAACATGCCGAAGCTCAGCATCTGCCCGCCGAGCATCAGCCGGCTACGTGCCTGCGGCGGGGATAGCTCAGTCATGTAGACGGGAGCAAGGACCAGCGCGCCGCCGACGCCCACGCCAGCCAGGGTGACAATGACCATAAGCAGCGGCCAGCTCGTGGTAAAGCCTACGGGGATAACCACCAGGCCGGCGATCGCGCAGGACGCGATCATTGATTTCTTGCGCCCGAACCGGTCACCGACGAACCCGAACGTGTATTCGCCTATAAGAGGTCCGAGGCCGTTGGAAAAGCCGACCAGCAGGGAATACTCGAGCGAACCGAAGTTATGGTGCGGCAGCCACACCGCTGGGTATAGCCGCAGTGTGAGGGGGTCGATCATGAGACAGGCGGCCCAGAAACCCTGCGCGAGAAACATGTAGCGCCAGTGGTAGGGCTGCACGGGGAGCCGGTCGAGCCGGGCAGCTATGCCGCCGACGACGCCAGCGCCCGCAGTCGCTGTCGGCCGGGAGAATGGCTCTGCCGGAGTCGCATCAGTGGCCACGATTCCTCCTTGCTTGAATTAACGGCTCGTTACTCCTCCCCCGTCTCCCTGGCCAGGGCAGGCGTCACCCCGCGCCAAGAAAAGGAATACAGACCTCTTACGTCGTCTCCTTATCGGGTTTCTTACGTCATGTCTTTATCGAGTGACGATACGTGGGCAGAAAGGTGGTGAACATCAGCGCTCTGGCAAGGGGGCCGTTGCGTGACGCGCAACGCTCAGCAGCAGCGAACCCGAGCCGGTTGTGCGAACCACGCCGTTTCGCGATCAGTTGCCTGTCCGCGTCGTCCAGGAAAAACAGCTTCTCCAGGTCCGATTGCGACAGCGCTCCCCGATACACGCCGTAGGCGGAGGCCTCCTCATCACCCGGGAACTCCACAGGCACAAACCCGCACCCTGCGAGCCCGGCACCGCAAAGTTCCGCGAAAGAGCCGCCCGTTACCAGTCCGGCAACCTTGAGCGGCGACGTACTTTGGATCAGCGAGTCACGCTAAGCGGCTGAGTTGATCTTCCTAGGTCATCGTGCTGCGCTTCCTCGGATCATTCGCGACCTGGGCCCGCGCCGTCATCGTCTGTTCACCGGATTCCGCCATGCTGTCTCCGGACAGCTGTCCCGGCAGTCAGCAAGGAGAGTCCCGGACATGATCGTCGATTGTGCTCACTACCAGGATGGCCGCAGGCGCGACGAGGGCCCGGTGCCGCTGGCGGAGGCCGCGGCCCGGGGCAAGGAGGGCGGCTTCGTCTGGCTGGGCTTGTTCGAGCCCGGCGAAGCGGAGCTGGCCCAGGTCCGTGACACCTTCGGCCTGCACGAACTGGCGATCGAGGACGCGCTGAACATTCACCAGCGGCCGAAGATCGAGAGGTACGACCATGACGTACAGCTGGTCATCCTGCGCACCGCGCGCTACGACGACGACGCCGAGGAAGTCGAGTTCGGCGAGATCAGCGTCTTCCTCGCGCCGACGTTCGTGATCACGGTGCGGCAAGGGGTGGCCAGCGAGCTGGGCGACACCAGGCAGCGGCTGGAGCAACGGCCGGAGCTGCTGGCCGCGGGCAGTGTCTCGGTGCTGTGGGCGATCATGGACGACGTCGTGGACGGGTACGCACCGGTCGTTGCCGAGCTCGAACGCGACATCGACCAGATCGAGGCCACCGTGTTCTCCGGCGCCGCCGCGCCGACCGAACGGATCTACTCGCTGCGCCGCGAGGCCACCGGCTTCTACCGCGCGGTGCACCCACTGCTCGCGGTGACCGGTTCGGTCGAGCGCATGGCCGACAAGAAGCTGCGGCACTACCTGCGCGATGTCCGGGACCACGTGCTCTTGGTCGAGGAGGAGGTAGCCGCCCAGCGTGACCTGCTCGGCACCATACTGGAGGCCAACATGGCGGTGCTCTCGGTCGAGCAGACCAAGATCAGCCTCCAGCAGAACTCCACCATCGAGCAGCTCACCATCCTGGCTACCGTCTTCCTGCCGCTGACCTTCGTCACCGGCTTCTTCGGCCAGAATTTCAGCTGGCTGGTCGGGCACATCTCCGGCCGCGCCGCATTCATCGCTTACGGGATTGGCGGGCTCGTGGTGCCGCTGGTGCTGTTGTTCTTGTGGCTCACGCTCCGCGCGCCGTCAAGGCAGTCCCGCCGCCGGGCATGAATGCGGCTCTGACACAACTGCGCTAATTCCAGCTCCCCCGCAGCGCTGCCGTCCCGCCGATCGGCACGTCCGATATCACCGAGAAAGACAGATTCGCCAGGCCGGCAGATTCTCGTCATGCCCAACAAGGATGAACGGCGCGCCTAATAGGCCGAAGAGCCGCCCGACCGTACATTTTGAGAGGCCTGTCACGAGGATTAACACGGAGGAGTCATGAGACGTTCACGGCTGGCTCTTGCTGCCTGTATGGCGGCGGTATTGGCGAGCGGTGCGGTCACCGCCACGGTGACTGCCGGGGCTAGCCTGGCGGCTACCACCACCGCGATGCGGCCGGCTGGCGACGGCCCGGCCGGTTTCTGGTGGGGAACAGACAGCTGGCCGGTCAAAGTGACCGGCAGCGCGCCGTACAGCATGCCTTATCTAGGCGGCGCCTATGGCGGCTACATCGGCATGACCGGGAACTGGGCGTATTGGCTGGGCTGCAAGGGCAGCTTCCTCGCCTATTCGGCGGCCAACGCCGCGCAGGCACGCATTAACTACACCAAATACCACAAGGGTGTCGGCGACGGCGCCTACTGGTTCATGGGCGGCCCCGGCGTCGATCCGCATTACAACGGGACGGCGGCGGAAGCCGGCAAGTGGGGGGCCAGCCAGGCGGCCCGGGCGCTGCAGGATATCGCGAACGGCAACGGCATCAACTACCCGGTCGTCTGGGCGGATATCGAGCTGCCCGGCATCAAGCCCGCCCTGGACAACGGCTGGAACAGCGTCTACACCTCACCATGCAGCGGCACGGTGAAGCAGGGGTTCGTCCCCGTGACTATGGACCGAGCCGAATTCAATGGGTTCGCGAACTACATCACGACGCACTCCCGCTACAAGGCCGGCGTGTATTCCTCGCCCGCAACCTGGACCTCCATCTTCGGGACCGGGGTTGCTTCCAGGATCCCGAACACCTACGAGTGGACCTTTGCGCCGGAGACGACGAATCTTTCTCATGCCCCGCACGGCTGGTGCCTGACATCCGGCGGGTGCGCCCAGTTCTTCGGCGGCCAGACTTACAACAGCAAGTACGCACTGATGTGGCAGTGGTCCGGCGGCGGCGGAGTGGGCAACGGCATCGGCGACTTCGACCAGATCGACAGCGCCAGACTGAGCTGACGCCCGCACATCAACCACGTGACGCGGCCTCGGGCCGTGCGTGGCCGCCGCGGGAAATGCGGCGGGCACGCACGGCGGGCCGTTCGGCATAAGAGCTCTGAAATACTGCCGGGATGAACGATCTGAATTACGCCGAGTCCGTCGTGGTGGCCCGCTCGCCGGAGGACCTGTACGACATGGTCGCCGACGTCACCCGCATGGGCGAGTGGAGCCCGGTGTGCAAGGCCTGCTGGTGGGAGGACGACGCTGGCCCGCGGGCCGGCGCCTGGTTCACCGGGCGCAACGAGGTGCCCGGACGAGCCTGGGAGACCCGCTCGGTGGTGATCGCGGCCGACCGCGGCCGGGAGTTCGCCTTCGTGGTCGGCGGCTCGTGGGTGCGCTGGGGCTACACCTTCGCCGCCGTGGACGGGGGAACGCAGGTCACCGAGTCCTGGGAGTTCCTTCCCGACGGCCTCGCGAGGTTCCGCGACCGGTTCGGCACCGAGGCGCCCGCCCAGATCGCTGATCGCGCCGAGGACGCGCGATCGGGCATTCCCGCCACCCTCGCCGCGATCAAGAAGACCGCGGAATCGGCATGATCATGCGGAGCCGCCGTAGCCCACCCCGCCACACGTCCCGTTCCCGGGCCCGGTCGGTTCCCCCGGTGCGGTCCAGCGCGTCAAGTTCGTCCATATCCGCAGCCGAAAGGGTGAAGTCGAAGATCTGCGCGTTCTCGCGGATCCGCTCGCGATGGACCGACTTGGGGATGACCAGGAGATCATGCTGCAGGCACCAGCGCAGCAGCACCTGCGCCGGTGTCCGGCCCACCCGGTGGGCGACCTGCCGCGCGGTCGGATGGTCCAGGTGCTCGCCGGTCCCCAGCGAGCTGTAGGCCTCGACCAGGACGTCCGCGCGACGGCACGCGCCGAGCAGGGCACGCCGGCCTCGCGCAGTGCACGCCCGACGCTCGCCTCGTTACCGTAAACCTGGGCCGTGTCGATATGCCGATATCCGAGGTCGAGGGCCCAGCGGACAGCGTCCACGCAGGCTGGCCCGACCGGCACCTTTCAGACGCCGAGGCCGAGCATCGGCATCCGGTGCCCGTCCGCGAGGATCCGCGCGCGCCCGTCCGCCGTGACGCCGCCGGCTGTCATGCCTGCTGCTCCTCCGCCGCTCCCGGGCCCGTGCCCGGCACCTTGCTCCCCGGTCATGTACGCCTTCGGCAGGACCCAAGCCGCCGGGCCGCGGTTGCAACCCGCGTGCGCTCGGTAGCCTGGCCCCATGGACTACCGGACACTGGGACATAGCGGCTGCGCGGTATCGAGCCTGTGCCTGGGCACGATGACGTTCGGCGTTGAGACCGATCTGACCACCGCTCACGAGCAGCTCGATCGCTTCGTCGAAGCGGGCGGCACGATGGTGGACACGGCTGACACGTACGGCGGCGGGCGGTCCGAGGAGATCATCGGCCGCTGGTTCGCCCGTCGGCCGGCCGACGTCACCGAGCCGGTGGTGCTGGCGACCAAGGGCCGCTTCGATGTCGGCCGGGACACCTCGCCGAACGGATCCGGGCTGTCGGCGCGGCACCTGACCCGTGCCCTGGACGCGTCGCTGCGGCGGCTCGGCCGGGACGCGGTCGACCTGTACCAGGTCCACGCCTACGACGGGCTGACGCCGATGGAGGAGACGCTGCGGACGCTCGGCCAGTTCGTCCAGGCGGGCAAGATCCGCTATTACGGGCTGTCCAACTTCACCGGGTGGCAGCTAACCAAGGCCGTGCACCTGGCCCGCGCCCTGAACGTGGCCGGGCCGGTGACCCTGCAGCCGCAATACAGCCTGCTGGCCCGGGAGATCGAGTGGGAGATCGTGCCGGCCGTGATCGACGCGGGCCTGGGCATGCTGCCCTGGAGCCCGCTCGGCGGCGGCTGGCTGTCCGGCAAGTACCGGCGTGACCAGCGCCCAGCCGGCGCGACCCGGCTCGGCGAGGACCCCGGCCGCGGCATGGAAGCCTGGGACCGGCGCGGCACCGACCGCACCTGGCAGGTCATCGACGCCGTCCAGAAGATCGCCGAGGACCGCGGCATCTCCATGGCTGAAGTAGCCCTGGCCTGGGTGAATGACCGGCCCGCGGTCAGCTCGACCATCCTGGGCGCCCGCACGCTGGACCAGCTCGAGGCCAACCTGCGTTCGGCCGGGCTGCACCTGTCCACGGCCGAGACGGCCGCGCTGGAGGCCGCGAGCGATCCGCACCCGGTCGACTACCCCTACGGTGAGCTGGGCGTGGACCAGCGGTCCCGCCGCCTGGAGGGATGAGCCAGCCGGGGCGCGGCGTCACCCCCACGCGGGAGCGAGCCGGACCGCCTTGTGGTGCTGCTCCTCGAGGTAGCGGCGCGTCATGATCAGGGCGGCGATCCCGTCCCCGACCGCGGAGCCGAGCTGCTTGGTCGACCCCGAGCGTACGTCGCCAGCCGCGAAAACTCCTGGCCAGGACGTCTGCATCGCCGGGCTGGTGACGAGGAACCCGCCGGCGTCGCGCTCCATGGACTCCCCCAGGAAGGCGCTGTTCGGCTTCATCCCGATATACACGAAGGCCGCGGCGGCCGGGAACCGGAGGAGCTCCTGGCTTTCGGAGTCGCGGGCCAGGACCGCGGTAAACCGGCCCTGCTCGCCTTCGAGCCCGACGATGTCCACGCCGGTCCGGATGGCGAACTGCGGGTCGGACCGGACCCGCTCGGTGAGCACCGGCGATGCGGACAGGCCGGAGCGGGCCAGCACCCGCACCCGCTTGGCGAACTCCGACAGGTGCATTCCCTCCTCCAGGGCCGAGTTGCCGCCGCCGATCACGATGACCTCCTCGGCCCCTTTGTAGAAGGGAGCGTCGCACGTGGCGCAGAAGTGGACGCCGGCGCCGATGAGCTCGTCCTCACCGGGCACGTTCAGGCGCCGGTAGGTCGAACCGGTGGCCACGATCACCGCGTGGGAGGTGAGCTGCTGCCCGGAGGACAGCGAGGTGACCAGGTCATCGCCGTCACGCGCCAGGCCGCTGACCGACACCGCCGACAGCAGCTGCACCCCGTACCGGCGGACCTGGGCCACGAACCGGTCGGCCAGCTCGCCGCCGGAGATGCCGTCGGGGAAACCGGGGTAGTTGTCGATCCGGTCGCTGATCGCGGCCTGGCCGCCGAGCGCGCTGGCGTCCACCACCACGGCGTCGATGCCTTCCCGGGCGGCGTAGACTGCCGCCGCCAGCCCGGCGGGTCCGCCTCCGACGATGACCAGGTCGTAGGCGGACCGGTCGGCCTTGAGGGTGAGGCCGATGCGGCGGGCCAGCGCCTCGTTGCTCGGGTTCACCTCGTGCGTCCCGTCCGGGTAGACCACCGTCGGGATGGTCTGCCCGCCGCCCTGCAGCTCTTTGACCCGCTCTATGGCCTGCGGGTCGGCGTCGACGTCCACGTTGGCGTAGCGGACCCGGTGGGCCGCCAGGAACTTCTTGACCCGCCTGCAGTGCGGGCACCACGCGGCCCCGTACACCGTCATGACCGGCTCATCGGCAGAGACCATAATTCCCTCACCTGATCGCAGGAGGCCTGCCCTCCGTACTGGCGGCCAGGTCCACGTCCCACCCGCAGACCACGCAGGCGTGCCGGAAGGCCGACCGGGCGAACTCCACCGCCGCCGCCCGCGGGTCTCCGGCCGCGCGGACGTCGTCCCAGTCCAGGAGGTACTCCCCCAGGCCAGGGTCCCAGCGCGCGGCAGGCGGCGAGAGGGACGCTCCCCCGAAACCGTCCGGGGCCGGGTGGGCATACGCGTAGAACGCCGCCTTGGGATAGCGGGCATCGCCCGGCCACCAGCCGACCGCGACGTCTTGGGCGTCCATCGCGTTGCGCATGATGAAATCCTGGGATGGCGGATCGGCCGACAGCCCCGAGAACAGGCTCACCGCCAGGTCGAACGAGCCCCACCAGGCGTGGACCGGCGTGGACCGGCCGCGGTAGGGCGCCCGGTAAGCGGCCAGGACCAGCGCGGCCTGGGTCGCCGCGGCGAGGTACCGGGCGACCTCATCCGGGTCGTAGTGCGCGTGCTCCTCGTCCTGGTCGAGCGGCACACTCCACGGGACTTCCTGCGGCGTGGGGTCGATCGTGACCGGGCCGCCCAGGGTGCTGACCGCAGCCAGCACCTGCCGCGTCACCTCCCCGACGGGCCGATGCGGGGTCAGCGCAATGCGTTCCGACCGCCCGTCGCTGTGCTCGACCACCGCCTCATGTCGGTGCAGATCGAGCGCGGCGACGAGCGCGCCTGAGCCGTCCGGCGCCGGCAGCGGCGCGGTCTCCCAGCCGCGCGCGGTCAGCCGCAGCGCCGCATGCTGCAGCTCGGGTTCGGGTGGCGCGAGGTTTGCCGCGAGCTTGCCGAGGACCTGGGTATGCGCGTGCAGCGTGTCGCACGTCGCGCTCCAGTCGCCATACGAGACCGCCGGCCAGACTGAGACCATGGCTGGCAGGCTATCGGCCCGTTCCCGCGCGCTCAACCTGGCCCCGGGCAGGTCCGGCGAAGTGGAGGAGAACCTGTGGTGATGCCGCTGGCGGTCCGCATTGTGGCCGCGGTGATCGGCGCCCTGCTCGTGCTCACGGCGGCGGCCAGCGTCACCGGCACGCTGATCGTGTCCCGCTCGTTCAGCAGCCGCCTGACCCGGTGGGTCGACTGGGCGGTCGTTCGCGCCTACGATCTGGCGATCCGGTCCGACGATTTCCGGCGGCGCGACCGGCTGCTGGCCACCCAGGCGGCGGTGGTCTTGATCGCCCAGCTGGCCACCTGGCTGGTCGTCGCGTACGTCGGGTTCGCCTTGCTGCTGTGGCCGTTCGCCACCCGCGGCGTGGTCTCCGCGTTCATTGACGCCGGGTCGTCGCTGTTCACCCTGGGCTTCGCCGTGCCGAGCGGGGCCGCGCCGGCGGTGATCGTGTTCCTGGCCGCGGCCGTCGGCCTGGTCATCCTCACCCTGCAGATCGCCTACCTGCCGACCCTGTACGCGGCGTTCAACCGCCGGGAGACGGAGGTGGCGCTGCTGAACTCCCGGGCCGGCGTCCCGTCCTGGGGCCCGGAGCTGCTCGCGCGCACCCATTACGCGCTGGGCACCGACACGTCGACCCTGGACACCATGCCGGACCTGTACGCCCAGTGGGAGCGCTGGGCCGCCGACGTCGCCGAGAGCCACACCACTTACCTGCCGCTGGTCCGGTTCCGCTCCCCGCAGCCGATGTCGTCCTGGGTGACCGCGCTGCTGGCCGTGCTCGACTCCGCGGCGCTGTTCCTGGCGCTGTCCCCCAAGGCGGCGCCGGAAGTCCCGGCGCGGCTGTGCCTGCGCAGCGGGTTCTTGTGCTTCAACCGGATCGCCCGGGCCATGGGCATCGACATTCCCGAGGAGGCCGACCCGGAAACAGGGGTCAGCCTCACCTACGGCGAGTTCCTCGAGGCGGTCACCCGGATGCGCGAGGTCGACTTCCCGATCGAGCGGGAGCCCTCGCAGGCGTGGACGGACTTCATCGGGTGGCGGGTCAACTACGAGCGGGCCGCCTACGCCATAGCCGCCGCCGTCCACGCGGTGCCGGCCAAGTGGTCCGGCCCGCGCAAGCACCCGACGTCGCAGATCGCGCCCATCCGCCCCCCGCTCGGCCGGCCGCCGAGCTAGCGCGGCACGGGCCGCGCCCGGTCCGGGATCATTTCTGCCCGGCCGGCTCGGGCTGGGGGCCCGGCTCCGGCTGAGGCTGGGGACCCGTCCCCGGGCTGGGGCATGGGGCCCGGCTCCGGCTGGCCGGCGGCCCCGGCCGCCGACTGCTGGTTCCAGTCCCGCCAGATGAGCCGGTGCACCGGGATCCACCGTCGGGATATCACGCAGGCCCGGGATGAACGGGACGAGCAGCAGCAGGACGGTGGCGGCGCCGGTCATGTAGATGGCGATCAGGTCGATGTTGACCGAGTTGCGCCAGCCGGGCACGTGGTACCACAGCTGGTACAGCCACAGCCAGGGCTGGCCCGGGTAGCTGCCGGTCTCGTTCATCACGCCCCACTGGTCGCCGGTCAGGTGCTGGGCCGCCGCGAGGTTGGCGTAGTACTGACCGTCCTCCATGAACAGCAGCGGCCTGGTGAAGTCGGTGCCGTAGAACGCCCGCTGGGCGAGCAGGTCGGTGTCGATCGAGCCGCTCTGCGCCAGGGCCAGCTCGGAGGCGAGCATGACCGGGACCGGACCGTCGTTGGCGCTCGGGACCACCGGCACCCCGTTGACGAACCTGACCTTGGCCACCGCGTTGAGGTAATTGGTGGCCCACTTGTTCTGGAGGCGGGCGGGCGCGGCGTTGTAGACGGCCAGCGCGGCCTTCACCCCGGGGCTGATGGCGGCGGCCTGGGTGAGCGGCGTGATCACGAAGCTCTGCGCCGGGTCGATGGGCTGCCGCACGCCGGCCCAGTTCGCCGGGGCGAACCATTCGCTCTGCGGGGTTCCGTTGGTGTTGTACGGAGGCCCGTAGGTCGCCGTCAGGCTGGTGCCGTTCAGTTCGCTGGCGGCGGTGGCGAGGAAGTCGTCGGGGGCGACCTTCGCCCACGATGCCACCGTAACCGGCGGCAGGTCCGGCGAGGACAGCAGGCCGGCCAGGGTGAAGGTCAGCGCCAGCGCGATCACGACGGCGATGGTGCCTTCCTTCAGGATGTCGTAGCGCCTGGTCGGGCCGCGCCAGGGCGCCCGGTCGGCGGCGCGGTCGCCGCGACGCTCACGCCAGGTCGGCCGGGTGGCGGGCAGCGGGTGGCTGACGCCGCGGTGGCGGACCAGCAGCACGTGCGCGCCGATCAGCGCGATCAGCACGATCGGCAGGATCACGATGTGCCACATCAGCATCTGGCCGAAGTTCATCAGGTTGAAGAACGCGCCGATCCCGACCGCGTTGAACGCGTCCTTGCCGTTGGTGGCGATCCACTGGGAGTCGAGGTTCTGCTGGGACAGGTAGCCGGTGAAGCACACCAGGACCGAGGCGATGAAGGCGACCACGCCGGTGATCCAGGTCGCGGCCCGGCGGCCACGCCAGGCCGCCATCCAGAATTTGCCCCACAGGTGGATGACCAGCATCGCCATGAACAGCTCGACGCTCCACAGGTGCAGGCTGTTGAAGAAGTGCCCGACCGGGTTGGTGTGCCACCAGTCGGGGCCGCCCAGCGCGAGCGCGCCGCCGCTGGCCAGCACCACGCCCAGCGCGGCCAGGGACGCGACGCCGAATATGTACACCCAGGAGGTCACGTAGGCGGGCTGGCGGTCGGGCAGCAGCTTCCTCGGCGGGAGCAGGCGGATCGCCCCGCGGCGGGCCCGCGCCGTCCACATCCGCTCATCCCCCGGCTCGGCGTTGTAGCCGGGGGTCTGCTCCGGTTCGGCTGCCTCCTCCGGCGGCAGGTAGGCACGGTGACGCCCGGGGAACGGAAGCAGCAGGGCGGCGCCGAAGATAACGACCATGACCCCGATAAGCACGAGGTTCGCCACTGAGATGGTGAGAAAGTTCCAGTTCAGGTACGAACCTGGCTGATTCAGATCGATGGCTGCGGGTGCGTGTCCCGCCAGAGCTGTAAACATCAAGGTGGGCCTCCAGGCTGGCACGGGGCAGACTTGATAAGCCGAGCATGGCCGCCCGCCGAAGGCGCCCCTAGTGAAATCAGTCACCCGGTTCCGGGACCAAGGTCCCGCCGGAAAATCCTTTTCCCGAACGGGCCGTGGTACCGTCTCCCGGCACCGGGCGACGGGTCAGCGCAGCTGCCGCAGGAACGGGTCCCGCGCCTGGTAAGGCGTCACCCTGATCCGCGCGTCCACCACGAACGCCCCGTCCGGCCGGGCGATGACCGGGTTGAGGGCGAGCTCGGTGACCTCGGGCAGGTCGTCGGCGAGCCGCGACACGCGGAGCAGCAGGTCGCGCAGCGCTTCGAGGTCGGCGGGCTGGCCCTCCGGGCGAGCACTGCCGCGATGGCCGCGCAGCAGCGGCGCCGGGCGGATCGAGCCGATGAGCCGGTCCGCGTCGGTGTCGGTCAGCGGGGTGAGCCGGGCGGCGTAGCGGCCGGGGGCGTCGGCGACTACGCCGCCCGGCCCGAATACCACCAGGGGCCCGAACATGTGATCGTCAGCTATCCCTACGATCACTTCGGTGCCGCCCGCGATCATCGGCTGGACCAGGACCTGGCCTTGGCGCTCGCCGAACCGGCCGGTCAGGGTGCGGTAGGCGTCCCGCACGTCGGCCTCGGAGCGCAGGTCGAGCTCGACTCCGCCCGCGTCGGACTTGTGCAGGAGCCCGGGCACGTCGGCCTTGAGCACCACCGCGCCGCCCGCCGCCTCGAACGCGCGGACCGCCTCGTCCTCGCTCCGGGCCGGGGTGAGCTCGGCCAGCGGGATGCCGTAGCAGCGCAGCAATTCGGCGGTCCGCTCCGGCGGCATCCAGCCGCCGCCGAGCGTGGCGTGGAGGAACTCCCGCACCGCGGCGCGGGCGTCCTCGGCGGCGACGTCCGGGAAGCTGGGCACCTGGCCGCGTGGCTCGGTACGCCACGCTCCGTACCTGGCCGCGCGGGCCATGGCCGCGGCCGCCGCCTGCGGGTCGGCGTAGGCGGGGATCTGGCCGTCACCGTCCGCGCGCGGGATCAGGCGGACCGGTTCGCTCTGGCCGAGGATGACGGCGGCCACCGGGACTCGGGCTTGGGCCTGCTGGATGGCCGCGGTCAGGTCGCCGGTGGCGGCGGTCGGCAGCACCACCGCGATCAGCGCGTCCACCTCGTCGTCCGCCGCGAGTAGCTCCAGGCACTGCCGGAAGTTCTCGGCCGGGATCGCGGCCGTGGTGTCGACCGGGCCGCCGACCGCGCCGACGGCCGGCACGAGCGCACGCAGCCGCCGGCCGGTCAGCCCGTGCGGGCGGTGGACGGTCAGGCCGAGGTCGGTGCAGGCGTCGGCGGCGAGCGCCCCGGCACCGCCGACGTTGGAAACGATGGCGACCGTGCCGCCCGCCGGGACGGGCTGGGCGGCGAGCAGCGCCGCGGTCTCGACCAGGGACCCGGCGCCGGGCGTGGTGATGACGCCGGCCTGCTCGAACAAGGCGTCCCGGCCGACCACCGGAGTGGCCGGCGCCGCGGCGTGCGGGTCCGCTGACCGCTGGGCCGCCCCGGCACGGGCGGTTTCCACGGCCAGGATGGGGATGCTGGCGCTGACCCGGCGGGCGATCCGGGCGAACTTGCGCGGGTTGCCGAACGACTCGATGTACAGCACGGCGAGCTTGGTGATCCCGTCGTGCTCCCACCACATCAGCATGTCGTTGCTCGACACGTCGAGCTTGTCACCGACCGACGCGAACGAGGAGATGCCGATGCCGAGCCGGGACAGCTGGCCGGCCAGGCCGAAGCCCAGGCCGCCGGACTGCAGGATCAGCCCGGCCACGCCGGGCTGCGGGTGCTGGGCGGCGAGCGTGGCATCGAGGCCGATGGCGGGCACGGCCACGCCGAAGCAGTTCGGGCCGACCAGCCGCATGCCGTGCCGGCGGCACACCGCGAGCAGGTCGGCGCAGGCGGCGGCATCGAGGCCGGCCGTTATCACCACCAGGGACCGTACGCCGCGCTGGCCGCATTGCTCGGCCACGCCCAGTACCGCCGCGGCCGGGACCGCGATCAGCGCCAGGTCGGCCGGCTCGGGCAGGTCGGCCGCCGAGGACAGGCAGTGCTCGCCGTTGATCTGCGTGGCGCGCGGGTTGACCACATACAGCCGGCCGGTGTACCCGCCGCTGCGGATGTTGTCCAGGATCGCGCGGCCAACCGTGCCCCGCCGTCGGCTCGCGCCGATGACCACGACTGACTCGGGGGCCAGCACGTGCCGGAGGCTGGCGGTATCCGCCAGGCGTTCCCGCTCGGCCACGGCTTCCAGGTAACTGTCCAGGGCGGTTCCATCGCTCTGGGTAGGCAGGGGAATAGTGATGTCCATAACCCCGTCCTCATGATGACGCTGGACCGGCAGGCCGGCATCGGCGAACACCTTGAGCATCGGGGTGTTCTCGGAGAGGGTCTGCGCGGTGAACACGGTGATCTGGTCGCTGCGGGCCAGCGAGACCAGATGCTCGAGCAGCAAGGTGGCGATGCCGCGGTGATGCATGTGGTCGGCCACCGTGAACGCGATCTCGGCCACGGTCCCCGGGCCCGCTGGTCCGCTGAGCGCCTCGTAGCTGGCGCAGCCCAGTACCTCCCCGGCCGACAACGCCAGCAGCGCCGCATGGCCGGGCTGCGGGTCCCGGCAGATTCGCCGCGCCTCGGTCTCGGCCGCCAGCTTGCTGAGGCTGAAGAACCGCATATAGATGTTATCCGGGGACATCGCCTCGTGCATGGCCTTGACCGGGCCGAAGTCGCCCGGCCCGGCGGCCCGGATCTCCACCGTGCTGCCGTCGGCCAGTAGCGCGTACGCGTGACCGGCGCCCTGGGCCATGCTCATGCTCTTTCCCCGCTCAGAAGTACAGGCCGGCGATGGACCGCTCGGGCGGCGGGTAAGTCAGCTCGTCGCGGACCGCCACCACCCCTGTGATGTGCCGGATCTTGGTCACCAGGTTGTGGCCCAGCTCCGCGCTTTCCGGCGTGCCCTGGATGGTCACGACGCCATCGGTCACCGCCACGGTGAACCTGGCCGGGTCGACCAGGAAGTCGCGCAGGATGACGTCGTTGACGATCTCGGCGTGGATCGCCTCGTCCGAGCGGTCGAACACGGTCAGCAGGTCGGCCCGGCTGACGATGCCGACCAGGAAGCCGCCCGCATCGACCACCGGGAGCCGCTTGACCTGGAGGGTGTACATCAGCCGGGCAGCGTGCTCGACCGAGTCGTCGGGCCGGACCGTCACGGCCGGGTGCGTCATCAGGTCGCCCGCGGTCAGGCCCTCGGACTTCTGGTGCTCCTTGTGATGCAAGATGCCGCTGACCGCGGCCGGGATGCCGTGCTCGTCCGCCAGCGCCTCCTTGGCCAGCAGGTCCGCCTCGGACACGACGCCGATCACCCTGCGGTTCTCGTCGATGACGGGGAACGCGCTCACCCGGTACTGGCGCAGCCGCGCGGCCATCTCCTTGAAGGATGCGTCCCGCCGCACCGCCACTACCTCGTTAGTCATTACGTCCTTGACCTCTGCGACCGTTGCGCTCATTTTGGTCATTCCTTTCTCATGCTGCACTGGCCAGAGTCGGCTGGAAAGCGGGCCAGTACGTCGAACTCGCCGCCGAAGACTCGGGAGGTTGGTAGTCCAGGCGGTCACGCACGGCGACCACGCCATGGACGTGCCGGACCCGCTGCACCATCTCGCGGCCGAAGTGGCCGGACTTGACGTTGCCCTCGAGGGTCACGATCCCGTCCTTGACGGTGACCGTGAAGGCCGCCGGGTCGGCGAGGAGGTCACAGCGGATCACCTGATCCAGGATCTCCCAGCGGATGTCCGCGTCCGGCCGGTCGAAGACGGCGAGCAGGTCGGCCCGGCTCACGAGGCCGGCCAGCTGACCGTCCGCGCTGACCACGGGCAGCCGCTTGACCTTGTGGGTGTACATCAGCCGGGCGGCCCGCTCGAGCGTGTCGTCCGGGGTGACGGTCACCGGGGGGCTGGTCATCAGGTCGCCCGCGGTGACCCCGCGGGCCTTCTCGTGCTCCCTGCGGCGCAGCAGGCCGGTGATCATGCCCGGCATGCCGTCGGGCTCGGAGTCCAGGGCCTGCTTGGCCAGCAGGTCGGCCTCGGATACGACGCCGACCACCTTCCCGTTATCGTCCAGGACCGGGAAGGCGCTGACCCGCTGCGCGCGCAAGGCTCTGGCCAGGGCCCGGAACGACGCATCCTTCCTGACCGAGACGACGCGGGTGGTCATCACGTCCTTCACGGTTGACTCCATCGTCAGCACCTTCCTTCCCTTCGCCCGGCCTCAGCGGCTGAGCACGACCTTGAGCGCGCCGGTGTCCGCCGCCCGGCTGAAGACGTCATAGGCCTCGTCGAACTCATCCAGGCCGAAGTGGTGGGTGATGAACCGCTTGGCGTTGATCTGCCCGCTGGTGACCAGCCGCAGCAGGGTGGGGGTGGAGTAGGTATCGACCAGGCCGGTGGTGATGGTGATGTCCCTGATCCACTGGTCTTGCAGGTCCAGCGTGGCCGGCGCGCCGTGCACGCCGACGTTCGCGATGCGCCCGCCGGGGCGGACCAGCTTGACCGCCAGCTCGAAGCTGGCCGGGATGCCGACGGCCTCGATGGACACGTCCGCGCCGAGCCCTCCGGTCAGTTCCCCGATCACGCTCAGCGGGTCCTCGCGGGAGTTGTTCACGGTCACGTCGGCGCCGAAGTGCTTGGCCGCTTCCAGCCGCGCATCGGATAGGTCGAGGGCGACAATGTGGCTCGGGCTGAACAGCTGCGCGCCGGTGATCGAGGCCAGCCCGACCGGGCCCGCGCCGACCACCGCGACGACATCGCCGGGCCGGACGTTCCCGTTGAGCACGCCGACCTCGTAACCGGTGGGCAGGATGTCGGCCAGCATGAGGATCTCCTCATCGCTGGTGCCGTCGGGAACCGGGTAGGTGGACGTGTCGGCGAACGGCACGCGGACGTACTCGGCCTGGGTACCGTCGATCTTGTGACCGAGGATCCAGCCGCCGGTGCCCAGGCACTGCCCGTAGCGGCCCTTGCGGCAGAACCGGCAGGTGCCGCACGCGGTGATGCAGGAGACCAGCACCCGGCGGCCCGGGGCCAGCGTGTGCACGCCCTCGCCGACCTTGACGACGGTCCCGACGGCCTCGTGGCCCAGGATCCGGCCCTTGCGCACCGAGGGCACGTCGCCCTTGAGTATGTGCAGGTCAGTGCCGCAGATGGTGACGGCGTCAACTTTCACGATGGCGTCGCCAGCGGCGATGATCTCCGGATCAGGTACCTCTTCCCAGGCCTTCTGCCCGGGACCGTGGTAGACGACGGCTCGCATAGTTGCCCCCAAAGGCTCCATTGGCTTGCATTACCAGCTTCTTGCTCATGGCGCGGCGGGCGGCAGGGCCGAAGGTCCGTTGCGGCTGGGTTGAAGGTCATTGCCGGGCGCAGGTGCACTAAGGTCGGCGTAGAGCCGCACCGGGAGGATCAGGCATGGCCGATCGTGTTATCGAGGAGCTGGAGGAGGCCGAGAGCCTGCGGCTGATATCGGGCGGCGGGATCGGCCGCATCGGCTACGAGAGCCGGTTCGGCCCGGTCGTGCTGCCGGTGAACTACCAGTGGCACAACGACGCGATCGTGTTCCGGACCGCCCGGCACAGCGCGCTGGATGAGGACCTGCAGACCGGGATCACCGGCGGGGACTACGTCGTGGCGTTCGAGATCGATGAGCTTGATGGCCCCGGGCGGCAGGGCTGGAGCGTGCTGATCCAGGGACCCGCGCACCACGTGGAATCCCCAGTCGAGCGCGCAGCCGCCGCGGAGGCCGGCGTGCAGCCCTGGGCGCCGGGCGAGCGGGAGCTGTTCGTGCGGATCCTGCCGCACCGTGTCACCGGCCGTCGCATCAAGCCGGCCTGACGGCCGCTAGCAGCGGGCGGCCAGTCCCGCGCCGGCCAGTCCGCGCGCCACCCGCAGCCGGCCACCCGCGTTCAGGCGGCCGTCTTGTGCTCGGTGCTTCCGTGACCGGCTGGGCGCTGCGGGAGCGATGTCGTCGCGGCCGTGCGTTCGCGGCGCGGCTGGCGGGCGGCGACGAACACGCCGCCGATCCAGATCACCAGGCACGCCACGGCCACGACCGCGATGATGGCCAGCGTCCCCGCGGAAAGGTCCGAGTTCGGGTACATGATGTGTCTCCTCACGATTGCCTGAGCGCAGTCCACCCGCGGCGGGTGCGCCGGATAATCGGCAAACGGCACTTCCGTACGGGACGTAAGTCCCTCGGCGGAGAAAAGGCGGTGCGGAGCCCCGCAAGCCTTCAGGATGTCCCCGGTCGCTGCAGGCCCTGGAGGAGCAGTCCGACCAGCCGGCGGGGATCATAATGCGGGTCGCCGTCACGTCCGATGCAAAGGTTGCCGATGCCGCGCATCAGTTCGTAGGCCTCCTGACCAGGCCTGATTTCACCGGCGTTGACTGCGGCGTCGAGCAGCTGCTGGCAGACCGGCACCAAGCGATCGAGGAAGTAGGAGTGCAGCGAGTCGAAGCCGCCACTGTCCGATTGCAGCGCGTTGGCGAGTCCGTGCTTCGTGACCAGGAAATCAACGAAGAGGCCGACCCATTCACGGAGTGCTTCCAGCGGAGAACTCACGCCGGCCAGCAGGGCCGGGCCGGCCTGCGCGGAGGCCTCGACCTGGTGGCGGTAGACGGCGACGACGAGATCCGCCCTGGTCGGGAAGTGGCGGTAGATCGTCCCGATCCCGACGCCCGCCCTGGCCGCGATCTCACGGATCGGCGCGTCGACGCCGGAGGTGACGAACACCGCGGCCGCGGCGGCCAACAGCGCCTGCTCGTTGCGCAGGGCATCGGCCCGCCTGCTCCGGGCTGGCCCCGCTGCGGGCTGGCTCGTGCTCACCAGCGCTCCTCCCCAAGGACGATTGACAAAACGGAACACGGATCCGTATTGTTACGGAACAACGTTCCGATTTGACTGTAGCCGACGAACCTCGCGCCTGTCCCCCTCACGGCCGGGCCGGGGTGAGATCGGCAGCAAGGCCCGTGGAAGGGAATACGCATCATGAGTGAATCGACTAACGCGGCCGGCACCGTCAGCGCGCCCGCTGCTGTTCTCTCGGTCAGCCCGGTAGTGCTGTCAGCTCCCGGCCGTGCCGTGGATCTGCAGGTGCGGGTCTCGGCGCCGGTGACCGGAAACGAGCTGCCGGTCATCCTCCTCTCGCACGGCCACGGCAACTCCAACAACCTTTCCTCGCTGAACGGCTACGCCCCGCTCGCCAGCTTCTGGGCGGCGCACGGCTTCGTCGTGATCCAGCCCACCCATCTGGACTCCAAGACGCTGAGCCTGAATCCCGATGACCCGGAGGCGCCGCTGTACTGGCGATCGCGGGCCGAGGACATGAAGCGCATCCTCGACCAGCTCGACGCGATCGAGGCCGCCGTCCCGCAGCTGCCCGGGCGCCTGGCGGGCACTCGATGGGCGGGCAGACCGCGAGCCTGCTGCTGGGCGCCCGGCTCACCGACCCGCACGACGGAACGGAAGTGAACCTGGCCGAGCCCCGGATCAAGGCAGGCGTGCTGCTTGCCGCGCCCGGCCGAGGCGGCGATGCGCTCAGCGCGTTCGCGGCCGAGCATTACTCCTTCTTCTCGACCATGGACTTCGCCGAGATGACCACGCCCGCCCTCGTGGTCGCCGGGGACAAGGACGCCTCCGCCCACCTGACGGTCCGCGGCCCGGACTGGCACGCTGATTCCTACTACCTCTCCCCCGGCCCCAAGTCCCTGCTCGTCCTGTTCGACGCAGAGCACGGGCTCGGCGGGGTCGCCGGATATGACGCCGCCGAGACCACGGACGAGAACCCCGAGCGAGTGGCTGCGGTCCAGCGGCTCACCTGGGCCTACGTCCGCACCGAGCTCTACCCCGGGGATTCCGCCTGGCAGGCAGAGCGTCACGCGCTGACGGCCGGCCCCAGCCCCCTCGGACGGGTCGAATCCAAGTGAGCCAGCTCACGGCAAGAGCAGAATCTTGCCGATGTTCTGGCGCCGCAGGATGCGGCGGTGAGCTGCGGCGCTTCGGCGAAGGGAAAGGACCTGTCGATGTGCGGATTTATCTGGCCCTGATCCCACAGCGCCAGGACGGCCTGGAGTTCCTCGCGCAAGACGGCCATCTGCCCCCAGAGGTGGCCGAGGTTGACGCCGCTGACGGTCTGGTTATGGTTCATCAGCTGCAGGGGGTCAGCAGCGGGATGCCCAGCATCTGCGCCGCGAGCCTGGCGGGCCGGCGCCGCGGCCCGCTGGCCAGGTTGGCGAACCCGAACGCGACCAGGCGACCGCCCGGCCGCAGTAGTTTCAGTCCCTTGCGCCAGTCGGGGCCGCCGAGCGGGTCGAGAACTACGTCCACGCCTTCGCCGCCGGTCAGGCGGCGGACCTCGGCGGCGTAGTCGGTGGCGTGATAGTCGATCGGGTGCGCACAGCCCTCGGCGCGCAGAACGTCATGCTTGGCCGCCGAGGCCGTCCCGAATATCTCTAGATTCTCCACCGTGCGGCACAGCTGCAGGACGGCCAGGCCGACTCCCCCGGCCGCCATGTGCACCAGCACTCGCTCGCCCGGGCGGACGACCGCCGCCCGGAACAGCAGGTGATAGGCGGTGAGATAGGTAACGGGCAGGGCCGCGGCGACCTCGAAGCTCATCGCGTCCGGGATCGGCAGGGCCTGCTCGGCGGGCACGCAGACCACATGGGCGTGGCCGCCGAATGGGTCATGGCCAGCACGCGCTGGCCGGGAGCAAATTCTTGGCTGCCCTCGCCCAGCGCTTCGACCACCCCGGACACCTCATAATGCACCACGCAAGGCGGCTTGGGGGCATCGGGATAAAGTCCCTGGGCCGCCATCACCTCGGCGAAGCCGAGGCCAGCCGCGCGGACCCGGATCCGGACCTGGCCCGGGCCGGGCTCGGGGTCGGCCGTTTCCCGGACCTCCAGGGCCTCGGGCCCTGCTGAGCTGGTGATCCATACCGCCCGCATGGTCACTGCTTTGCCGTGACCAGTACGCTACGCCGGGCTCGGGTTCCATCTCGATGGCGCCGCAGGGCATTCGGCGCACAAGGCCGTTGGCGAGGCCGCCGTACTTCGGGATGCCGTTACACCGGTGCTCCGGCGCGGGCCCCGAGTAGGGGGCGCCGGCCGGAGCTCGATTTCCGGTCGTGCTGTTGTCTGGGTGATTACCCAGGCCCTGGGTCATGCGACTTTGGGCTCGGGCTGGTCGCCGGTGACCGGGATCGCCTCGTGGGTGATCTCAGGGCGGTGGCCCAGGGTCAGGGTGGCCAGCGAGGCCAGGAAGGCCAGGCCCGCGAGGCCGAAGCTGACCAGGGCGGCGATGTAGGTGATCTGGGAGACCTTCCACCAGCCGTAGGCGTTCAGCAGCATGCTGCGCAGCGACTCGCCCTTGAACACGGTGTTGACCAGGCCGGCCAGTTGGGTGTTGTTCGGCTGGGCCAGCGACTCGGTGGACAGCTGGCTGTAGGTTTTGCCACCGGACATGTCGGTGATGTGCTGGGCGATGAAGTGGTCAGCGTAGGCCTCGGCCTGCTGCCCGGTCACCAGCTGCTGGCCCGCGTACTGCGACACCGACGGGATCATGTTCGGGGTGATCTCAGTGCCCACCTTGGCGTGCGCGAACGCGGCCTGGGGCGGGAAGTAGATCTGCTGCGCGGACAGCTGGTTGGTGACCGTGTTGTGCACGTAAGTGGACGCCCACAGCAGCAGCCCGCCGGCCACGGCCAGCAGCACCGCGGCGGCGAAACCCGCGATAGCGAGGGTGAAATGAGAGTTGCGGCGCATCGAAATGCCTCCTCGAAAATGCGGTCCTGGGATTTCCCGGCCCGCCGTTCTTGACCTTCAGCAGGAGTCTGCCGCCCAGCCCCCGACTAGCGGCACGGCCAGATGTCACCAGCACAGAGGACCTCCGTCACCGCTGGCCGGGTCTTACCTCGGTGCTCCGTTTCGTCCGGCGGCCGGTTCTCCGCGTCCCACTCGGCCAGACCGCGGTGGTCCAGCGCCCACCGGCCGGCCAGGCTATCCGCGTCCCGGTGGAGGACGGCTCGCTGACCGACCCGCGGCCGTGCTCAGCCGGGACGTCACGGCCGATGAGGTGAACCGGGCGTTCGCCGCCGCGGCGTTCGACCCGAGGGCTGGCCGGGCAACGGCATCCTGCGGGACAGCACCGATCCTCCGGCTCCGGGGACATCATCGGCGACTCCGCGTCAGCCCGGCGGGGGACTTTAGGCTCTGGCTGTGCGCCGACGGCATCGGCAGGCTGGGGGGATCAAGACGACCATCCGGGCGGTGCTATCCTCATGATCGAAGTCAATGCGGCGGCCCTGGCTGCTCACCCGTTCCTGCACGGCATGTCCCATGACCAGCTGGCCGTGCTCGCCGAGGGCGCCCGTGACGTCAGTTTCCCGGCCAGGCACCGGCTTTTCGAAGATGGCGGCTATGCCACCCACTTCTGGTTGATCATGTCCGGTCACGTATGGCTCGACCTGAACGTCCCAGGCGAGGGCCCGGTGGTCATCGAGACCATCGGCATGGGCGAACTGCTCGGCTGGTCATGGCTGTTCCCGCCGTACAAGTGGGGGTTCGGCGCTGTCGCCGTGACCGAGATGGAAGCCTTCGAGTTCGATGCGACGACCGTGCGCGAGCGCTGCGAGGCCGACCCCGGACTCGGCTACGAGGTCAACCGGCGGATCACCAGGGTGCTGGCCAAGCGGCTGCAGGCGACCCGGATCAGGCTGATCACCCGCGCCGGCTACCCAGCGGAGGTGCGCTGAACCGCAAGTTGACCATGTCCGCGGCGTACGCGGGCAGGGACCGTCGGCCTGGACGACTCAGCCGAGCGCCAGGACGCCCGGAAGGCTCTTGACGCCGTGATCAGCGGGGCAGTGGCCGGACGAAGACCGCCGGGTCACCGCCCGGGTGCTCTACGGCCATCCGGCCGAGGTGCTGCTCGACGCCGCGGCCGACGCGGACCTGCCATAGTCGGCAGCCGCGGGCGCGGCGCCTTCGCCGAGGCTATGCTCGTTCGGTCGGGCAGCACTGCGCCCACCATGCGCATTGCCTGGCGCTGATCATGCGCGGCGCGGGGCGGCCTCAGATACGGCGGCCGGTCCACCGCGGGCCGATCGCCCGCCACTCCGCGTCCCATTCGTTCAGCCGCCGGCGCTCGAGGGCACGCCGGGCCAGCCCGTTCGATACCAGCAGGATCAGGCCCGCGGCCAGGCAGGTATTGACCACGGCAACGGCGACCGCGGCGTCGACCACGCCGGTATCAGGCGGGCTGGTAACCGCGCCGGCGGCGTCGACCCAGATCGTCACGATGCTTCCCGCGCGGGCGCCGTCCGGGGCCAGGACCTCCCCGGACCGAGACGGCTGGCCGGGGGGCTGCCATCGGGCCGCCGCCATGCTCATCTGGACTGACGAGAACGGATCCTGGATGTTGCCCGGCCGCACCGTCTGGAGCAGGACGGCGGTGACCTGGCGCTCTGCCGCCGCTTGGGCGTGAGTCTGCCGCTGCGCGAGGTGGGCGGCCAGCTGGCCGACCGCGATGCAGACCAGCGGCACGGCCACCAGGAACAGGATCACCGTGGCCAGCCGCATCGCGGCCTCGATCCGGTCCGTCCGGCGGCGCAGCGGGTTATGGTCAAGACCGAGCCAGCGAGCGTAACGTGTCAAGCGCGGTCCCGGCCGGCGGGCCTCGGGGATACGCATTTCGGTACCTCCAGGGAAAGCTCGGAAAGCGGGCGGACCGCCGGGACCAGGCATCAGTAAACCCGATCCGAGGTTCCGGAATGTTCCGGCTCATTTCCGATAAGGACGCTTTCAGCGGGCCTAAGCGCAGCTCCCGCCGCCATGGGCCCGGAATATCAGCCTACCCGGCGCCCGGAGGCCAGCCGGGCCCAGCGCCCTAGTCGTCGGCCAGCTTCTCGAACGGGACGGTCGGCTCGAACGGTATGGCGTCGAGGAAGCCCGACAGGCCGATCCCGCGGTGCAGCCCGGCCCGGTTGTGCCGTTCGGCCAAGGTGTGAGCCAGGAGTACCCGCTCCTGGTCGGTGGTCGCCTCGGTGAACGGCGCATCCCACGGCCCGTGCGTGCGCAGCCGCCGCAACATGGCCAGTGGAAGCCAGACGTCATCCAGCGTGACGCCGTACTCCACGACCAGCCGCTGCTCGAGCTTTCCGCCCTCGCCGCCGTCCACCGCTGTCTCCGTGCTCCTGTCGAGAGATGCCCGGGTGCCCTGTCTATTGTGGCGTCCGCGCGCCGTCTCCCGTGCGGGTTTAGCCCGCAACCTGGCCCGGGCCTCGCCTTCGAGAACTACTACCTGCGGAAGAGCCGTCACGGCTACGTCCAGCTGCCGTGAGGTCTCGATGATTCCGCGCCTCAGCCGCGGTCGCAGCTCCACGACGGGCCGGCCGCCCGCCACTCGGCGTCCCAGGCGCGCAGCCGCCGGCGGTCAAGGGCGCGCCGGGCCAGCCCACTTGATCCCAGCACCAGCGAGCTCATGATGAGCCATGTCGCGACGGTCGCGATGCAGACGTCGCCGGCAATCATGCGTTGATCGGGCGGCGGGCTGGTTATTGCGCCTGAAGCGTCGGTCCAGACGGTTACGGTGCGGCCTGCGCGAGTTCCAGCCGGGGCCGGAACCTCGCCTGACCGGGGCCGCTGGCCCGGGGGCTGCCAGCGGGCCAGCACGGTGGTCCACTGGACCGAGGTGTAGGGATCGGGGGCCCCGGTCGGGGGCGCCTGCTGGAGCAGGACGGCGGTGACCGCGTGCTCTGCCGCCTGCCGGGCGTGAGCCTGGCGCAGCGCGAGGTCATCGGCCTGCCGGCCGACCACGAACGCGGCCAGGGGCACGGCCACCAGCAGCAGGATCATCGTGGCCAGGATTATCACGGCCTCGATCCGGTCCGTCCGGCGGCGCAGCGGGTTACGGCCGACGCCGAGCCGACGGGCGCAGCGCGCCAGGCGCGTTCCCTCGTGGCGGCGCATCGCGTACTCCTTCCGGACCGCTTCGGGCCGCTTCAGGACAGCACGGGCCGCCCGGCCGGCGGTAGGGACGCCCGGCCGGCTGGTCCGGGACCAACGTCCCTAACAACGCCAGCCCGGCGGGCTAAGGCCCTACAGGGGCGCGGCTGCGCGTTCCACGCTCGGTACCACGCGGATGACGGGAGGTCGGTCACGCAAGCGCAGGCTGGAGACGGGCTCCCGGTCAAGGGACGCCGTCAGGGCACTCGGGACCGGCCGGAAGGCAGGGCCAGAGGCCTGTCGCAGGACCGCCGAGGTCCCGCCGGAATCAGCCGTTCCCCGGCGCTCCGCAATCCGTATCCTGGCTGGTGACCGATCCCGCCAGGGGTCTTTCGGCCCGGATGTCCGGGCATTCGGTCTCTACAAGCGAGGAGGCCGCGTGCAGATGCTTGCACCATGAAGCCGAGACCGCCAAACACGGGCACCGACACGAGCGCGCCGGGACTCGGCAGCCCGCCGCAGGACGACGTGCTGCCATGCTCGCCAGCCTGCGGTGAGGACCGCGCGTGCTGCTTCCCCGCACAGCCTGTCGTCCGGGTGATCATGCCGCTGACCCCGAAACGGCCGCATTCAGTGGACCTGCTGCGGCCACTGAATGGAAGCGAGCACCGCGATCATGCCGAAGTCACGACGGGCCAGGCCGCCGGCACTACATGACAAGCAGATGACGATCTTGCCGCGGGGCTGATCATCGGGACCGGGATCCTGACGGCGGTCACGCTTCGCCCGCCGCGAAATCAGCCGTTGGCCCTCGGCGGCGCGGAGGCGAAATGACTTTGCTGGCAGGAGAGCCCGAGATGAGCAGGTCGGCAGCGTGCGGAGGCAGGCCATGACCGAGGCGCTAGCCCGCGATCTGGTGTGGACTGATGACGTGATCCGGCATCATGCGACCCGCCTGTACCGGTCGGCCCTCGGCTTGACCCGCAACGCCACGGACGCGGAGGACCTGGTCCAGGAGACGTTGGCGAAGGCTTCGGGCTCGGACCGGTTCCAGCCGGGCAACGTCGGCGGGTGGCTGTACCGGATCATGTTCAACACCTTCGCCGACGGCTCCCGCAGGAGGCGCCCAGAGCCGCTGCTGGCGGCGGACCTGGCCAGCCGGGAGGCGGCCCTGGCCTGGTCGCGAGGGTCGGCTGACGGCCGGTCGGCCGAGGAGCACGTCATGCAGGGCGTCATCCAGGCCGAGATACTGGCGGCGATCCGGACGCTGCCGCCGGGATACCGGCTCATGGTGTACCTGGCCGACGTGAAGGGCCTCGGCTACCGGCAGATCACGGAGCTGACCGGCGTCTCGGTCGGGACGGTGAAATCGTCCCTGCATCGCGGCCGCGGCCAGCTGCGCGCCAGGCTCGGTGCCGCAGGTCCCGGCAACGACCAGTGACCCATTCGGTCCTGCGGCGGGGACGCCCCGGACGCAGGAGCGGCGGCGTACGCCGCGCCAGGGGCAAAGGTCCCGCGCCGCACCACCGCCCGGTCAGGCTCGCGGCGGATCGCCTGGAGCTGCCGCTGCCACCAGGGCACTCGGCCGGTACGTGCCGCCAGAGAGGTTCGTCCCGATATCGGGGGTGTAAGGTCCCTGGTCGGCCGGTTCAGGTGACCATCGACTCTAGCGCTGGCCTCCGCCGCAGGCTCCCATCAGAGTGAGGGACGCTTGGAGGTAGCGATGCTGTTCATTGACCGCGCCGACGCTGGCCGGCACCTGGCGCAGCGGCTACGGCGCCTGCACGCCGCCGACGCGGTCGTACTCGGCCTGCCGCGGCGGCGTGCCGGTGGCGTTCGAGGTAGCCGAGGAACTCCGCGCCCCGCTGGACGTCATCGTGGTTCGGAAACTCGGCGTTCCATTTCAGCCGGAAGGAGAAGCGCCGTGGATGACCGGACCGGCCGGGTCCCGCGCCTGGTCGTGGGCATCAGCCGCTCCCGAGCGAGCTGGTGGGCGCTGGCGTGGGCGGTCGGGGAGTCCCGTCGGCGCGGGATGAGGCTGCTTCTGGTCCATGTCCTTCGTCCATCGGCCCTACCCGCAGCCAGCACCGACCAGGATCCCTCCGGGCCGCCCCGGGATCCGTTCGCGGACGACAGGCGGATACGGTCACGCCCTGATCCGGGCCGCCATCGACCAGGCCATTGGCCGGATGCCCGACGACGTGCCGGCCGAGCAGCAGGTGGTCTGCGGACGGCCCGCCGCGGAGCTTGCCAAACTTGTCCGGGGCGGCGACCTGCTGGTGCTCGGATGCCGGCACCGCGGATGGCTGCGCCGGCTCGCGCCCGGATCGGTAGCGCGGGCCTGCGCGCGGCGAACGGCGTGCCCGGTCGTGATCGTGCCCGAACCGTCGCCGCAGGCACTTTCGGTGCCTTGGGCGACAGACTCCTTCCGCGGCCACTGGTACCGCTGGGGGCCGCGGCGCGGAGCACGTGCAGCGTCCTGACCCGGCATGGGGCCGACAGGGTGGTGACCTAGGCTCGTCGCATGGCCAGGTACTTCGACATCCATCCGGCCAACCCGCAGCGGCGCGCGATCGTTCAGGTCGCCGACCTCGTACGCGCGGGCGGCGTGATCGCCTACCCGACGGACTCCTGTTATGCGCTGGGCTGCCAGCTCGGCAACAGGGACGGCATCGCGAGGATCAGGTCGATCCGGCACCTTGACGATCGGCACCATCTCACGCTGGTATGCCAGGACTTCGCCCAGCTAGGCCAGTTCGTGTACGTTGCCAATCCGGTGTTCCGGGCCATCAAAGCGGCGACCCCCGGCAGTTATACGTTCATCCTGCCCGCGACCAAGGAGGTGCCGCGCATATTGCAGCACCCGCGGAAGAAGACCGTCGGGGTGCGGATCCCACACCACACGGTCGCCCAGGCGCTGCTCGCCGAACTTGGCGAGCCGCTCGTCTCGACTACCTTGCTACTGCCCGGCGGGGACGAGCCTATGACCGATGGGTGGGAGATCACTGAGCAGCTTGGCCACGCCGTGGACGCCGTGATCGACTCAGGCGACTGTGGCACCGAGCCCACCACGGTGATCGACTTCTCCCAGAAGGAACCCGAGATCATCCGCCGCGGCGCAGGCGATACGGCCCTTTTTGAGTGAGTTCGGGGCGAACCTGGCTGCACCTCGCGCTCTAACCAACCGGCCACCCGCACCTGGCCCGGCCCAGCCGCACCGCAGGGCCCGCTCACATCATCGTGGATCACAACTGCCCTCCCGCGGGCAGTAGCGATCCACGATCGCGATTCCCGCCCCCGAGCGACCGGTTACGTCGGAAATAGCCAGCGCGGTCCGTCGGGACTTCGGATGGCGGGATGGTACCGGCATGGATGCATGCGGAGACACCAGAGCTTGCTCATGCTCACCCGGCTGCTCCCCGCCTGTTCCGGCCTTATGCCCGGCAGGTCGCCATCGTGGAGACACAGATGAAGGCCCGGACGGCATCGCCTAGGCAGCCTGCCCGCCAATTTCCTCCTGGCCCTGCCGCCCACCGGCCGGCCCTATCCGCAATGGGGACACCATCGTGGTCATGCACGAGCAGGGCGACCACGACGGACTGATCCGCCGCCACGACGCTTACTACGACCTGTACACCAGCCAGTTCACCGAGGCGCCCGTTTGATCATCCTGGCGCGGCCGCGGCCTGGCTGATATCACGGACCTGTGGAAGCAGCTCAGGTGTCTCTGGAAGTGGTACCGGTCGACAAACCTGCCGACATGAACGTCATCATCGGCCAGGCCCATTTCATCAAGACCGTCGACGACCTGCACGAGGCGCTAGCTGGAGTGAGCCCGCACCTGCGCTTCGGCGTCGCGTTCTGCGAGGCATCCTCGGCCCGGCTGGTACGCCGGTCCGGCAACGACGAGGAACTCACTGGCCTGGCGGCCGCGAACGCGCTGGCCATCGGCGCCGGCCACGCGTTCGTGATCTTGCTGCGGGAGGGCTTCCCGGTCAACGTGCTGAACCCGCTCAAGGCCGTGCCCGAGGTCTGCACGATCTTCTGCGCGACGGCCAACCAGGTGGACGTGCTGGTGGCCGTGACCGGCCGCGGCCGCGGGATCATCGGCGTGATCGACGGGTCACCGCCGGTCGGCATCGAGCAGGATGCCGACGTAGCCGAACGGCGCGCCCTGCTTCGCACCCTCGGCTACAAACTGTGACAACGATGCGGGTCCCCCATCACATCGACGAGTACCTGCCCGATCTCGATCGGCCGTTGCAGGCTGATCAGGAGATCACTGCGGGCCTGCCCCGCGATGACGCACGGGAACGACTCGCCGTCCGGTATGCCGCGGTCGCCGGTGCGGTGGCGGATGCAGCCGGGCGCGCGCCCGTCCGGTGATCGTGTCGGGCGATTGCACCACGTCGCTGGGAACGGTGGCCGGGCTGCAGCGCGCAGGACTTGACGTGGGGATCGTCTGGCTCGACGCGCACAGCGATGTGCAGACCCTCGAGACGACCGCATCGGGCTACCTGGGCGGCCTGCCGCTGCGGCTGCTCATCGGGTACCGGCCCGGACTGATCGCGGCCCGCCTCGGCCTGCGGCCCGTGGCCGAGCAGCGGGTCCTGCTCGCGGGCGCCCGGGACCTCGGCCGCGTTCCGCCGACGAAGCTCAAGATGATGGCAGCACGCAGGTGGGCACAAAGGTGTCACAACCGTCCCGGCAGCCACCGCTGGAGCCTCTGGCCAGCCCGGATTTGCCTCAGCCATGACCCAAGCGGACGCTCCGGGCCGCCCTAGGCGGAACTGGCTCGGGGTCTATTCCGGCTGCGGGGCCTGGCCGGCAGGCCCGGCGAGCAGAATCGACCAGGCGAATCGCGTCCGGCCAGGTGCTGGCGTGATGCTCAGGCTGATTCCTGCCTGTGAAGTGCTGCGGGTAAGCCCGGCGACCCAGGGCGGGAATTCCTCGTCGGCGCCCAGGACCGCGGAGGTGGTCTCGATCTCGGTTACGTACGCGGTGTCGCTGGTGGTGATGGCGACGCGGGCGGGCGTCGAGTACGAGCTGATGACCTCCAGGGCGTCCTTCAGCGTCTGCACCATCCGGGTGGCGCGGACCGGGTCCAGCGCGCCGTCGACCGGCCCGGTGAAGCTGATCTCGGTGGCCGCGGGCAGCCGGGAAAATACGTTCCGCAGTTCAGCGTGCAGCCCGCGGCCTTGCGGCTGCTCGTCCAGCCCGAAGATAGTGTTGCGGATCAGCCGGATCACCTGGTCCAGGTCATCAGCCGAGGCCAGGATGCGTTCCCGCACTTCGGGCTGGTTGGCGCGCAGGGCCGTGCCCTGCAGGTCCAGCCCGGCGGCGAAAACCTGCTGAATGACCTTGTCCTGCAGGTCAGCTGCGATCCGGTCCCGGTCCTTCAGCACCGTGAGCTCGGTGAGACCGGCCTGCAGCCGGGCCGCCTCCTGACGGGATCGGTGGAGGCGGTCCCGCAGTTCGTGGGCGGCGAAGGCGATCACCGTGCCCAGCGCTGTCCAGAGGATCACGCGGCGGGCGATCACGTCGCCCGGGGCGGTCACCGGAGTCAGCGAGATAATCAGTTCTACGGCGGCGATGGCCACTACCACGCACGCGGACTCCCACCGCCGCTGATAAAGCGCCGTCCAGATCAGCGGGACCAAGATGACCAGGCCGATCCCGGATGTGGCCCCCATGGACAGGATCAGCGCGAGCACTGAACCGCAATAGGCCAGCGGGACCAGCACAGCCAGGAAGGCCGGCAGCCGCGGCCAGGGCAGCGCGAATGCCGCTGCTACGGCTAGTAGCAGGACCAGGCTTACTGCCGCCGACGCGCCGGACCGCGGGCGCGGCGGCAGGGCCAGGCTCGCTTCAGCCAGAACCGCGATCGCGGCGAACGGCGCCACCCGCACCAGCAGGCCCGGCCCCCGGAACGGGTACCCGGGTGGCTGATCAGGGTCGTCGGTGCCTGACAGCATGGAATGCTCAGGCATAGAAGTCATACGCACACATCCTCAGCCCCCGTTCAGGCGGCTCTGGCGCGCACAAGAGCACAGACCCTGATCAAGATTAACAACGGCTATCACCGCCGGCCTCAGCTAGGACCAGAGTTACCGGCACGATCGCGACATGACGAGGTCGGGCCAATGTCGCCGGGCGGCATCAGCCGGTAGGCCACGGCGGGGCCGCCTTGCAGGAACTGGCCGCCCTCACTCGCCCATCTTCCGCCGCACCCGGTAGGCGTACACCTTGAGGTAGTGCATTTCGCGGGCGTATTGCGATCCGCCGGGCGCCTCCGGTGACTGTGACGCAGATCAGTCTGCGGGAGGCTCGTTGAGCATCTCAATGACGTCCACCCAGAGCAGCGAGGGCTGCCAGTCTCCCTTGCCGAGAGCCCGGCTCGTCTCCTCCTCGATGGCTGGCCACACTAGGTCCACAGCCTCATAGCGGGTCGGCGGCGCCTTTTGCTGTACCTCGGCTTCCGCTCGGGAACCGAACCGTTCGTCATGCTCGGCGAACCCGGCGACGACCCGGCACCTGCGCGCAGGCCCGGCGGCCGCGACAGGAGTGGCTGATGATCCGCCGGTGCGCTTTCGGTACTGCTCGGTTGTTTCGCGGGAGCTGGTGAATACGTAGTGGAGGTACTGGTCGAGTGTCTCGACGTGGCCGGACTCCAGGCGCCATGGCCCCGAATCCGTGAGGGTCAAGTTCAGCAGCCCGGCGAAGGTCGGATCGCCGTCGGGATTCCCACCTGGGTTGGATCGGCGAATTGCCGGCGGCCGACAAACTCGAAATAGACCCGGGAACCGCGGCGGCTCCCATCAGGTTCAAGACCCCAGACCTGGATCTGGGTCACTCTGGGGCCAGTGTGACACCTGCCAGCGTTCCCGGTCCGGATGCATCAGGCCCGAAATGGCAGGCGGTCCCGCACGCCCAGGGGGCCGGAAGCGGCGTGGTGCCGTCGAACGCGTAAAGGCGCCGATCCGCGGCCTAGGCAGTGAGACGCCGCGGCCCGCACATGGCGTCCTGAACCGTCCAGATGGCCGCGGTCAGGGCGTCGAACCTGCGCAGGTCCCGGCTCATCTCGGCGAAGTCCCCCGCCCGAGCCGCGGCGATCGCGTCGTCGGCCGCGGCCGCCAGCCGGTCCAGCCGGGCCTGGAGGAAGGTCCGGCCGCCAGGATGACCGCTCCAGGCGTCCGCGGCGGCCACCACGACGCGGCCCGCAGCCTCGGCCTCGGCCAGCACTGCGCGGGTGGCCTGGGCGACTTCGACCACGACCCGGCGCGGCACGGGCGCCCCCACGTCGTCATGGGCCAGCATCCGCAGGCTGGTCAGAGGCACTGCGCAGCGGGCCTGGTGATCCCGTATCTCGTCGATGACGGCCATGACAACCGGAAGCCCTTTCCTAAGTACCACGGATCTCATTCCAAGTCGGCAGCCCGCCGCGCGCCTAGGGACCAAGGTCCTGTCTTCTGGGGCGCCGGCCAGATCCGCCGCATGCTCGTCCGCCGCAGCCACCGCCGGTAACGCCGGTTGAGGCGGGAATGCTCGTCACCCGGTGAGCACAGGCTTCTCCTCGAAGGCGGCCAGCGCAGTCAAGGTGATCACCGCCGCGGCACCTGGGCGAGCCGGACGTTCCAGGGCCATCCGTCCCTCGCTCTGGGACCGAAGTCACTGCAGGTCAATCACGGCAGCGGCCGGGCGGTGAGCCGTCCTCCTGCGGCTGGGAGTTACGGCCAGGGGTGGCCCCGATGCGGGAAATGATGATAAGAGGAGAGGTATGGAAGACGTATTTGTCCTGTCCGCCGTCAGGACGCCGATCGGCAAGTACGGCGGCGGCCTGTCCTCGGTGTCACTGGGAGACCTGGCCGCGGCGGTGGTACGCGAGGCGGTCAGCCGGTCCGGCGTGGATCCGGACCAGGTGGGCCACGCCGTGTTCGGCAACGTGATCCACACCGAGCCCAGGGACATGTACCTGGCCCGGGTCGCGGCGCTGAACGGCGGCCTGCCCACCGGGATACCCGCGCTCACCCTGAACCGGCTGTGCGGCAGCGGGCTGCAGGCCATCGTGTCGGCGTCGCAGTCCATCATGCTGGGCGACTGCGAGGTGGCGGTGGCCGGCGGGGCCGAGTCGATGAGCCGTGCGCCGTACTGGCTGCCCGGGATGCGCTGGGGCCAGCGGATGAACGACGGGGTGGCGGTCGACCCCATGGTCGGCGCGCTCACCGATCCGTTCGAGGCCTGCCATATGGGCGTGACGGCGGAGAACGTGGCCACCGACTTCGGCGTGTCGCGGGAAGACCAGGACGCCCTGGCCGCCGAGAGCCACCGGCGGGCCGCGGCCGCGGCGGCGGCGGGCTACTTCGCCGAGCAGATCCTGCCCATCCAGCCGCCGGGCCGGAACGCCGCCGTGGTCGACACCGACGAGCACGTCCGGCCCAGCGTGAGCCGGGACGACATGGCCAAGCTCCGTCCCGCCTTCGCCCCCGACGGCACGGTGACCGCGGGCAACGCGTCCGGCATCAACGACGCCGCGGCGGCCGTGGTGCTCGCGTCGGAGTCCTTCGTGGCCAGGAGCGGGCTGACCCCGCTCGGCAAGCTGGTCGGGTACGCGCACGCCGGGGTCGAGCCGCGGATCATGGGCATGGGCCCGGTGCCGGCCACGAACCGGGTCCTGGACCGCACCGGCGTCAAGGTCGACGAGATCGACGTATTCGAGGTGAACGAGGCCTTCGCCGCCCAGGCTCTCGCGGTGGTCAGGGAACTCGACCTGCCGCCCGAGCGGACCAACCCGAACGGCAGCGGGATTTCCCTCGGTCACCCGGTCGGCGCCACCGGCACCATCCTCACCGTCAAGGCCCTGTACGAGCTCAAGCGAACCGGCGGCCGGTACGCCCTGGTCACCATGTGCATCGGCGGCGGCCAGGGCATCGCGGCGGTCTTCGAGCGGGTCTGATACCGCCCCGGGGCCTTCGGCAGCAGTGATCGCGGCGTGCCCAGCTCGCCGCGGTCACGGGCGCCAGCTATCCTGACGGTGCATCGTCGCCGGGAGGGATTCTGCTGGTGGAACCTCGTGCGGGCCGCCCGGAACTGCTCCCGTCCCTGCAGCTGGACGAGCTGCTCGCCGAGCTGCAGGCGCGGCTGCAGGCCGTACTGGCCACCAGGGACCGGATGCGCGGCCTGCTCGAGGCCGTCGTGGCCATCGGCTCAGGCCTGGACCTGGAGTCCACGCTGCGGCGGATCGTGGAGACCGCGGTCGGGCTGGTGGATGCGTCCTACGGGGCGCTGGGCGTGATCGGCGAGGACAACCGGCTGGCCGAGTTCATCCCGGTCGGCCTGAGCCCGGAGGAGATCGAGGGCATCCACCACTGGCCCGAGGGCCGGGGCCTGCTGGGCCTGCTGATCGAGGATTCCCGGCCGCTGCGGCTGGCCAACATCGCCAGCCACCGGGAATCGTCGGGTTTCCCGGCCGGGCATCCGCCGATGGGCAGCTTCCTCGGCGTCCCGGTACGGGTCCGCGACGAGGTGTTCGGCAACCTGTACCTGACCAACAAGCGCGGCGGTGGTGAGTTCACCGAGGACGATGAGGCGGTGCTGCTCGCGCTGGGCGCCGCGGCCGGCGTGGCGATCGAGAACGCGCGGCTTTATGAGGCGGCCCGCCGCCAGCAGCGCTGGATCCAGGCCAGCGCCGAGGTCACCACCCGGCTGCTGTCCGGTTCGGACCCCGCCGACGTGCTCGCCGACGTCAGCCGGCAGGCGCTGAGCCTGTCCGGTGCCGACCTGGCCATGCTCGCGCTGCCCGACGAGGAGCGACGCCGGCTGACCGTCAGCTACGCCGATGGCGACGGCGCGGACGCCGTGCGCGGCCTGGTGCTCCCGGCAGGCGAGTCGATGTCCGGGCGGGTGCTGGCCACCGGCGAGCCGGTGACCTCGGCCGACTTCGCCGCCGACGAGCGCGCCGCGGCGGCCGCTCGCGGGGCGATGAGCCAGATCGGGCCCGCGATCGTGTTCCCGCTCGGCGTGCCGGGCAACGTCCGCGGCGTGCTCACCATCGGGCGCCTGCACGGCGCGCCGGCGTTTCCCCAGGCGCAGGCGGACGTGGTGGCCTCGTTCGCCGCCCAGGCCGGGATCGCGCTCGAGCTGGCCGCCAGCCGGGCCGAGGCGGAGCGGCTGTCGCTGTACGAGGACCGGGACCGGATCGCCCGCGACCTGCACGACCTGGTCATCCAGCGGCTTTATGCCACCGGCATGTCGCTGGAAGGCACCATGTCGATGATCACCCGGCCGGAGGTGGCCAGCCGGATCACCAACGCGGTCGACGCGATGGACGAGACCATCAAGGAGATCCGGGGCGCCATCTTCGCGCTGCAGGCCAGGGACACGGCCGACCGGGCGGATCTGCGCAGCGACATCGTCGACCTGACCGAGGAGATGACGCCGCTGCTCGGGTTCGCTCCGTCATTGCGGCTGGGCGCGGGCCTGGCCGGCCAGATCAGGCCGGAGGTGGCCGAGCAGGCGCTCGCGACGCTGCGCGAGGCACTGTCCAACGCGGCCCGGCATGCGGCCGCCAGCGTGGTCGACGTGACCGTGGACCTCGATGCGGACGGGATGCTCACCGTCCAGGTCACCGACAACGGGATCGGCATTCCGGCCGACGGCAGGCGCAGCGGCCTGAGTAACTTGGCCAGCCGCGCTGAGAAGCTCGGCGGCGATCTCCGGCTCGGCCCGGCCGATCCGGCGATCCGGGCGCGCCCTCACCGGGGACCAGGCTGGAATGGCGCGTGCCGGTCCGGGACTTACCAAGGGTGCGCGACAGCCTGCGGCGCTCCGCAGGGCGCCAGGTCACCGACGCCGGGGCCGTTGGCCGCTGAAGCCGTCCCGTGAGCGGTCAGCCCGCGGCCGTTGAGGATCCCGGGGGTGATCCGGATGAAGTGCGCCCGCTGCCCGGGGGCCCACGAGCTGAGGTCCAGCTGCTCCAGCCGGGCGACCTCGTCCGGGTCGGTGACCTCCTGCGCCTGGCCGATAGCGGTCACGCTCCAGCCGACCTGGCGGGCCGGGTCCACGCTGTCGGCTTCGAACGCGACGACGGACCCGCGGGTCGCGGCGGCCAGCTTGCCGCTGTGATCCGTCCGGATGACGATGTCGCCGTTGTCCAGCGCGAAGTTGACCAGCTCGACCGCGGGCAGCGCCTGCCGGGTATAGATGATGCGGCCCACGGGCGCCAGGGCCATCAGGCGGAAGCATTCATCGCTGGTCAGTTGCTTGAGAGCCGGGCCGTCGGAGTACATGTCCGTAGGATGCCCGCTGCGATGCGGGGGACCCAAGGGCATTAGGTCCCTATTCGTCGGGACTCCGGTCGTCGTGCTGGTCGCCGAAGACGCGGACCGCGTAGGCGGCGGCCTGGGTCCGGCGTTCCATGCCGAGCTTGGCGAACAAGGCGGACACGTAGTTCTTCACCGTCTTCTCGGCCAGGAACATCCGCTCGCCGATCTGCCGGTTGGTGAGCCCCTCCCCGATCAGCTCAAGGATCCTGCGCTCCTGAGCGGACAGGCCGGCCAGCGGATCGCGCCGGGTCGACTGATCCCGCAGCCGGGCCATCAGCTGGCTGGCCGCCCGGGGGTCCAGCATCGACTGGCCGGAGGCCACCGTGCGGACCGCGCCGACCAGATCCGTGCCACGGATCTGCTTGAGCACGTAACCCGCCGCCCCGGCCATGATCGCGTCGAACAGCGCCTCGTCGTCGCCGAACGAGGTGAGCATCAGGCAGGCGACCCCCGGCATCCGGGACCGGATCTCCCGGCACACCGAGACCCCGTCGCCGTCCGGCAGCCGCACGTCCAGCACGGCCACGTCCGGCCGCAGCGCCGGGATGCGGGCCAGCGCCGAGGCCGCGGTGCCGGCCTCGCCGACCACCGTGATGTCCGGCTCGGCTTCCAGCAGGTCACGGACACCGCGGCGGACGATCTCGTGGTCGTCCATGAGGAAGACCGCGATCGGCTTCTTGGCCTCGCCGCCCGCTGCCGGACCGCCTACCGGATCTGTCACCGTAACTCCCAATTCCGCGCATGCCGCCCCGTGGTCACAGCAGGCGGGCTGAATACCCTCGACTCTAGGCAGTAAGGCCCCACGAAGCTAAGGCCCAAGGTCACTGGGCCGATAGCCCGTACGGCCTGATTTCATGCCGGCGCGGCGCAGCGGATCTGGCGCCCGGCCTGGTTATGTTCATAAGCATGTTCGAGGTTGGCGACATTCTGGACGGCCTGAACGAACAGCAGCGCCGGGCGGCCACGCATGAGGGCGGCCCGCTGCTGGTCCTGGCCGGGGCGGGGACCGGCAAGACGCGGACGCTGGTGGCCCGGGCGGCCTGGCTGCGGGACAGCCAGGGCCTGCCGGCCAGCCGGATCCTGCTGCTGACCTTCACTCGCCGGGCCGCCAGCGACATGCTCGCCCGGGCCGGGTCGGCCGGGGCCGGCTCGGCCGAGCGGATCTGCGGCGGGACGTTCCACGCCGTCGCCCACAAGATCATCCGCCAGCATGCGGAGTCGTTCTCGCTGCCGCCGCAGTTCACCATCCTCGACCAGGCCGACGCCGCCGACCTGATGGACGTGCTGCGCCCGGACCACGGCCTGGCCGACCCCGGCCAGCGGGCGCCCCGGGCGGCCACCTGCGCCGACATCTACAGCCGCTGCGTGAACACCGGGCGGCCGGTCAGCGAGGTGGTCACGGGCAGCTTCCCGTGGTGCGTCCCGTTCACCGGCCCCCTGGCCGACCTGTTCCGCGCCTACACGGCCCGCAAGCGGGCCCGCCACCTGGTCGACTTCGACGACCTGCTGCTGCTGTGGCAGGCGGCGCTGGCCGACCCGGCGGCCGGGCCGGTGCTGCGCGGCATGTTCGATGCGGTCCTGGTCGACGAGTACCAGGACGTCAACGCGGTCCAGGCCAGTATCGTGCGGCTGCTGCAGCCCGACGGGAAGCAGCTGACCTGCGTGGGCGACGACGCGCAGGCCATCTACGGCTTCCGTGGCGCCGACCCCGCGCACCTGCGCCAGCTGACCGCCGACTACCCCGGCCTGGATATCGTCCGCCTGGACCGCAACTACCGGTCCCGGCAGGGCGTGCTGGATCTGGCCAACCTCATCCGGCCGTCAGTGCCGGGCCTGGACCTGACGCTGACCGGCGACCGCGGGCCGGGATCCCCGCCGCTGCTGGTCCGCTGCCACGACGAGGCCACGCAGGCCCGGGAGATCTGCGCCCGGATCCTGGACACGGCCGAAGACGGCACGGCGCTGCGGGAGCAGGCGGTGCTGGTCCGCACCGGCCATCACAGCGACATCCTGGAAATCGAGCTGTCCGCGCGCAAGATCCCGTACATGAAATTCGGCGGCCTGAAGTTCACCGACACCGCGCACGTCAGGGACTTCCTGGCCGCCGCGCGGATCCTGGCCAACCCCGCCGACGAGCTGGCCTGGTTCCGGCTGCTGCGCCTGCACGACGGCATCGGCCCGGGCCACGCCCGCCGCGTGCTGGCCATCGTGTCCCCCGGCCCGGATCTGGAGCCGGGACAGTGGCCGCCGGGACAGTGGCCGGCGGCGGCGCAGGCCGCGCCCGCCCGGTCCCGGCGCGCCCTGACCGCCACGCTGGACCAGCTGGCCGCCGCCGGGGGCGCTTCGGGCCCGGCCCAGGCCGAGGCGCTCGTGACCATCCTGGACCCGCTGGTCCGCGCCCGCTACCCGGACGCCGAAGCCCGGCTCGCCGACCTCCGGCGCGTCGCCGATGCGGCCGCCGCCCAGCCGTCGCTGCACGACGCGCTGGCCGAGCTGACCCTGGACCCGCCGGTCTCCGGCTCGGACCTGGCCGGCCCGCCCCGGCTGGACGAGGACTACCTGACCATCTCCACCATCCACGCCGCCAAGGGCCTGGAGTGGCCGGTCGTGCACGTACCCCACCTCGTCGACGGCGCGCTGCCCAGCGACATGGCCCTGGGCGACCCGGACGGCCTGGCCGAAGAACACCGCCTGTTCTACGTCGCCCTGACCCGGGCCCGCGATCAGCTGTACCTGTACGCGCCGCTGCGGCTGCACCATCACCGCCGCGGCCGCGACGACCGGCACAGCTTCGGCCAGCTCACCCGCTTCCTGCACCGCGACGCGCTGGCCGCCTGCGACAGTGCCGCCGCGGCCGCGCCCGCTCCGGCCCTGCCCATGACCGGCCCGATCAGCGTCCGGGTGGACGCCGCACTCGGCTCGCTGTGGGACGGCTGAGGGCGCGAGCACGCCTGGCGGGGCGCGGCGAGCCGGATAATTCTGTCCGGCCAGATGCTTTTTTGCCGGGTATGCGCCGTTTACCCTGATCATGTGGGGATGCCGGCGACCGGCCCTCCGGGCCCGGTCCAGGACGATCCGCGGAGCTTGCGAAGCCCGCGGGCCGGTGAACGCGGCGCCGCCGTGGCCCGGCGCCGCTGGCGACGCCGGCGCCGTCAGCGGTGGACGATGGGCTTCATGGCCGCCCTGACGGTACTGGCGCTGCTGGTCATCGCCGGGTTCGTGAAAGAGATCTCCAGGACGCCGGTGTCGGCCCGGCCGGCGGCGCTCACCGTGACCACGCGAGTGGCCAGCCACTCTCCCTCGCCGCGGCCGAGTCCGTCGCCCTCGGCGGCCGCGGCGGCCCGGCAGGTCACCGACGGGTCCTCCGGGCTGTCCTACCGGCTGCTGTCCCGTCCCTGGCAGCGAGGCTGCCCGGGCGTCCTGGACACTCCCGTGTTCAGCTGGACCGCGGGCGAGCACGCCGTGGCCGGGCCCGCCGACATCGGCGGGACGGTGGTCGACTGGCACGGCAACGCCTGCTCGGGGCTGCTCCAGCAGGACTTCGCGTATTCGGGCCCCGCCGACCTGGAGCCCGTCGCGACCGCCGTCGCCGCGGCGACCGACCCCGCCTACTACTCCGGCCTGAACCACGACCGCACCCTGGAGGGCAGCTCGGCGATGCAGGTCAGCGGGCGCCCGGCCTGGCTGGTCACGTTCTCGATGACCTATCCCGACGCGGCGGCCGAGGGCCTGGCCTGGACCGGCGAGGAGGGCGCCGTGCTGGTCGTGGACCGCGGCGCGGGCGCGACGCCGGCGCTGTTCTACGCGTCGGTGCCCGGCAACCTGGGCCGCGGGACGATCACTGACCTTGATTGACTCGCTCCGGCTGGACGGCGCCGGCCGCGGGGACTAGCCGCTAGCTGATGGTGATGTCGCCGCCGCCGCTGTCGATGGTGATGGCCCGGTGGGAGGCCGAGCTGGCCAGCGACGACGGGTAACTGACGTTGCCGCCCTCGGTGTCCGGGGTGGAGATGTCGTACGTGGTGTTCCCCGGCGGGAGGATCACCGTGACGTTGCCGCCCTCCGCGGTGATCAGCAGGTTCTGCGGGGCCTGGCTGAAGGCCAGGGTGACATCGCCGCCGCCGGAGGAGATGCTCGCTGCCGCGGCGGCCACGCCATTGGCCTGGATGTTGCCGCCCTCGGCGGCCAGCAGCAGGTTACCGGTGAGGCCGTTGGCCGTGAAGTCGCCGCCGCCGGTGTCCACCCGCATGGTGCCGGTGGTGGCCCAGTTGCCGGCGTTGACGTTACCGCCTTCGGCGTTGATCAGGAGGGTGCCGGTCAGCGCGCCGGCGGTCAGGTCCCCGCCGCCGGAGTCCAGCTGCACGTTCCCGGTCAGGTTGGTGGCGGTGATGTTGCCGCCGGCCGCCGACAGCGCCACGCCGCTGGAGAAGCCGGACGCCGCGATGTCGCCGCCGTTGCTCCACAGCGTGACCCCGGTCCGGGCCGGGACGGCGAGGCTGGCGTTCATCCCGCAGTCGCCGGAGCCCACGCCGGCGCAGTCCAGGCCGATAGCGACGCCGACCGGGGTGCTCCCCTGGCCGGTATCTGGGCCGATCCCCTCGCTGAGGTCAGGGCCGATCCACTCGCTGACGTCAGGCCGGAGCAGGCCGTACTGGACGGTGCCCGTCAGCCGCGCGGCGCTGCTGGCCGGGGCCTGGCGCAGCGTGACGCTGCCGGGGTGGCCGGCGCCGTTGGCGTTGACGCTCAGCGCCACCCGGCCGTCCTGCACGGGCACGGCGTAGGTGAACTGGTAGCTTCCCCTGGCCACCGAGGAGACCAGGCTGAAGCCGGCCCAGCCGATCAGGGCCAGGGCCACCGGGACCGCGACCGCCAGGGCCGCCCAGCGGCCGGGCGTCATGCGCAGCGGGCTCAGTGGTCCCGAAAGGGCGGCCGGGGACGTGACGGTCATGGTGGTTTCCCCGTTCATCCGGTACCGAGGTAGCGCAGCACGGCGAGGACGCGGCGATGGTCGCGGTCGCCGGGCGCCAGCCCGAGCTTGGTGAAGATGTTGTTGATGTGCTTCTCGACCGCCCCGCCGCCGACCACCAGCGTGTCGGCGATCGCGGCGTTGGACCGGCCTTCGGCCATCAGGGCCAGCACCTCGCGCTCGCGCGGGGTGAGCACGCCGAGCGGATGACGGCTGCGGGCCAGCAGCTGGGCCACGACCTCGGGGTCCAGCGCGCTGCCGCCGTCGGCCACCCGGGCCAGGGCGTCCAGGAACTCGGCCACGTCGGCCACCCGGTCCTTGAGCAGGTAGCCGACGCCGTGCGGGCGGCCGGAGATCAGCTCGGTGGCGTACCGCTCCTCGACCCACTGGGACAGCACCAGCACGCCGACCTTGGGCCAGCGGTCCCGCACCACCAGCGCCGCCCGCAGGCCCTCGTCGGTGAAGGTGGGCGGCATGCGCACGTCCACCACCACCGCGTCCGGGGACGTCCGCGGCCACGGCCCGCAGGAATCCCTCCGCATCGCCCGCGACGGCGGCGACCTCGTGGCCCGCCTCGGTGAGCAGCCGGGTCAGGCCCTCGCGCAGCAGGACCGAATCCTCCGCGATGACTACCCGCATGGCAGTTCCGCCGCGATGATGGTCGGCCCGCCGGCCGGGGACTCGACCGACAGCCGGCCGTCCACGCCGGAGACCCGGTCGGCCAGCCCGGCCAGCCCGGGGCTGGCGATGTCGGCGCCGCCGATCCCGTCGTCGCTGACCATGACGGTGAGCGTGCCCGGGAAGCCGTGGCCTTCCACCACGACCTTGGCGTGAGCTGGCCCGGGCATGCTTGGCCACGTTGGTCAGGGCCTCGGCCACCATGAAGTAGGCGACCGCCTCCACCGCCGGCTTGGGCCGCACCGGCACGTCCACGTGCACGTCGACCGGCACCGGGCACAGCGCGGCCACACCGGACAGGGCCGCGTCGAGGCCGCGGTCGGTCAGTACCGGCGGGTGCACGCCGCGGACCAGGTTGCGCAGCTCGGTGAGCGCCTCCTTGGCCTGGGCGTGGGCCTGGTCGACCAGCTCACGGGCGGCGTCGAGGTCGTCGCCGAACCTGGCCTTGGCCCGGCCGAGCTCCATGGCCAGCGCGACCAGCCGCTGCTGCGCGCCGTCGTGCAGGTCACGCTCGATCCGCCGCCGCTCCGCCTCGGCCGCGTCGACCACCCGCTCGCGGCTGATCTCCAGCTCGGTGACCCGGGCGGCCAGGTCCCGGCGCGGGCCGAGCAGCCGGCGGGCGAGCGCGCCGTCCGCGAGGGCCAGGCCGCGGGTCAGCTGCGGCGCGGCCAGCACCAGCAGCAGGCCGAGGACCGCGGACACGGTCAGCTCGGCGCGTGTGTGCAGGACCACGGTCCGTCGCCGAGGGTGGGACCGCCGCTGGGCATGGCCCGGCCGTAGACCGGCAGGGCCAGCAGGACCAGGCCCACCGCCCAGGCCAGGATGCTGATCGCCGCGGCCACCGCGCTGACCGGCAGCCGCAGCAGTGCGTAGCCGAGCTCGGCCCAGGTGGCCTGCTCGCTCCACATCCGCCAGCGCGGGATGATGCCCCACCGGAATCCGACCCGGCCCGGCGTGCCGGGAGCGGGCCAGGCCGGGATCCGGATCCCGAGCAGGAACGCGAACCTGGCCCGTTCCTCCCGGGCGAACCAGCAGGCCAGGCGCAGCGTCAACCCCAGCAGCGGCAGCCCGACCAGCGCGAAGAACAGCCCGCCGACGCCGAACGCGAGCCCGAAGCCGACGATGAAGATGGCCACGAAGCCGAGCAGCAGGCCCGCCAGGTGCTGGGTCATGGCCAGCCAGGTTCGGGCCGACACCAGGTCGCGGACGAGGAACATGCCACTGACGCTATGCCATGGCCAGCCGGGCGGCCATCAGCCTCACCCCCCGGCTGGAGGTGAGGCTAACCCCACCCCGCTCACGCCGTGGCCGGCGGCACGCAGCCCGTTCGCGTTCGGCCAGATGTTCCTAGGTATTGACCGGGAAGCCGAGGTTGACGCCGCCGTGGCTGGGATCCGGCCAGCGGGAGGTAACCACCTTGCCCCGGGTGTAGAAGTGGACGCCTTCGGCGCCGTGCACGTGCGTGTCGCCGAACAGCGACGCCTTCCAGCCGCCGAAGGAGTAGTACGCCATCGGCACCGGGATGGGCACGTTCACGCCGACCATGCCCGCCTCGGCCTCGGACACGAACCGGCGCGCCGCTCCCCCGTCGCAGGTGAAGATGGCCGTGCCGTTGCCGTAGCGGCTGGAGTTGACCAGCTCGACGGCGTCGGCGTAGGAGGAGACGCGCAGCACGCTGAGCACCGGGCCGAAGATCTCGTCGGTGTAGCAGCTCATCGCCGGGGTGACGTGGTCCAGGACGCTCGGGCCGAGCCAGAACCCGGTCGGCGCGCCCCCGATGACCGGGTGGACGCGCCCGTCCACGGCCAGCGTGGCGCCCTCGCGGACGCCGCTGTCCAGGTAGGAGGCGACCCGGTCCCGGTGCGGCGCGGTGACCAGGGGGCCCATCTCGGACCGTTCGTCGGTGCCCGGGCCGACCCGCAGGTTGGCGATGCGCTCGGAGATGCGGGACACCAGCTCGTCGCCGGCCGGGTCGACGGCCACCACCGCGGAGATCGCCATGCAGCGTTCCCCGGCCGAGCCGAACCCGGCCGACACCGCCGCGTCGGCGGCCAGGTCGAGGTCGGCGTCGGGCAGCACGACCATGTGGTTCTTGGCGCCCCCGAGCGCCTGGACGCGCTTGCCTGCGCTGGTGCCGGTCTCGTACACGTAGCGGGCGATCGGCGTGGAGCCGACGAAGCTGACCGCGCCGATGCCGGGGTGCGCGAGGAGGGCGTCGACGGCGGCCTTGTCGCCCTGCACCACGTTGAACACGCCGTCGGGCAGCCCCGCCTCGGCCAGCAGCGACGCGAGCAGCAGCGACGCGGACGGGTCCTTCTCCGAGGGCTTGAGCACGAACGTGTTGCCGCAGGCGATGGCGAGCGGGAACATCCACATCGGCACCATGGCCGGGAAGTTGAACGGCGTGATGCCCGCGACCACGCCGACCGGCTGCCGGATCGAGTACGAGTCGACGTTGGTGGAGACGTTCTCCGAGTAGCCGCCCTTGAGCAGGTGCGGGATGCCGCAGGCGAACTCGACGACCTCCAGGCCGCGGGAGACCTCGCCCGCGGCGTCGGCGACCACCTTGCCGTGCTCCTGCGTGATCAGCTTGGCCAGCTCGGCGGCATGGTCACGGACCAGCTCGCGGAACGCGAACATGACCGAAGCGCGCCGGGCCAGCGAGACGCGGCGCCAGCTCCGCAGCGCGTCCCTGGCCGCCGTCACGGCCAGGTCGACCTCGGCCGGGCCGGCGAAGTCGACGCGGCCGGTGACCTGCCCGGTGGCCGGGTCGTAGACATCCCCGTGCCGCTCGGCCTCGCCGGTCCATCCCTTGCCCGCGATCCAGTGGCTGAGGTGCTTGCTCACGGCCGGGTCGCCTCTGCGTTGACGGCGGTCAGGGCGTCGGTGAGGAGGGCCAGGCCCTCCTTGGCCTCGGCTTCGCTGAGGGTCAGCGGGGGCGCCATCCGCAGCGTGTGCCCGTACAGGCCGCCCTTGCCGACCAGCAGCCCCCGCTCCCTGGTGGCCTCGAGCATGCGGGCGGCCAGCGGCGGGCTGGGCTGGCCGGCGGCCGGGCCCTGGGGCTCGACCAGGTCCACGGCGAACATCAGGCCCCTGCCGCGCACCTCCCCCACGATGGCCAGGCCGGCGGCCGCCTGCCGGAGCCCGCTGATGATCATCTCGCCGGTGACGGCGGCGTTGCGCTGCAGGTCGTGCGACAGCAGGTAGTCCAGGGTGGCGTTGCCCGCGGCGGTGGCGACGGGATTCCCGCCGAAGGTGGAGATGCCGTTGCCGCGGATGCCGTCGAGCAGCTCGCCGCGGGCCACCACACCGCCGATGGCGAAGCCGTTGCCCAGGCCCTTGGCGAAGGTCATCGCGTCCGGGACGATCCCGTGCGCGGAGATGCCCCAGAAGTGCGCGCCGGTGCGGCCCCAGCCGGTCTGCACCTCATCCGAGATGAGCAGGATGCCGTGCTCGTCGAGGACCTCTTTGTAGGCGGCGAGCAGCCCGTCGGGCGGCATGGTGAACCCGCCCACACCCTGCACCGGCTCGGCCAGCAGGCAGCCGACGTCAGCGGGATGGATCCCGCCGGCCAGCAGGCCCCGCAGGTCATCGACGCAGGCCTTGATGTAGTCGGCGTCGGACAGGTTCCGGTACGGGGCGAGGTGCCGGTCGGTCCCGTGCAGGTAATGAGTGCCGAACGGGTCGTGGCTCGACATCTTCCAGGCCGCGTTGCCCGTGACCGACACGGCGCCGAACGAGCGGCCGTGATAGCTCCCCCGCATGGCCAGGACCTGATTGGCCGTCCGCGCGGTGAGGGCGGCCAGCAGCGCGGTCTCGTTGGCCTCGGTCCCGGAGTTGGTGAAGAAGACCTTCGCGCCCTCGATACCGGAGAGCCGGGCGATCTTCTCGGCCAGCTCGACCTGGTTGCGGATCAGGTACAGCGTCGAAGTGTGCACCACGCCGCTGGCGATCTGCCGCTCGACGGCCTCCCGTACCTCGGGGACGTCGTAGCCGAGCATGTTCGTCAGGATGCCGGCGAAGAAGTCGAGGTAGCTGCGGCCCTGGCTGTCGGTGACCCGGCAGCCCTTGCCGCTGACGATCTCGATCGGCTCGTCGTAGTAAAGCCCGACCCAGCTGGGGATGACCGCGCGGTGGCGGGCGAGGAGCTCAGACATGGCACCCAGTCTCCTCGCTGGGCGCCCGCCGCGGAAGCGGCCCAGGCCGCGAACCTGGCCCGGCCGGCGCTGGCCGCCGCCCGGGCCGGGGCCGGGCCAGGTGGATTATGGTACGAATACGCTTCACCGGCTCCAGCGAGCGGCCGCCTGAGCAGCAGGTGCCGGGGGACGGAGGAGAGGACAGCCAGTGTCGCGTGCAGCGGGCGCCGAGCGCGGGCCGGGGCCGACCGGGATGTTCGGCGCCGATGATGAGGTCGGCCGTGACCTGGACGCGGTGGACTGGGCGGCCACCCCGCTCGGGCCGCCCGGGTCATGGCCGCAGAGCCTGCAGACCGCGGTGGACATCCTGCTGTCGTCCCGCTTCTCGATGTGGATGGCCTGGGGACCGCAGCTGACGTTCTTCTGCAACGCCGCCTACCGGCGCTACACTCTGGGCCGCAAGTACCCGTGGGCCCTGGGCCGGCCGGCCAGTGACGTGTGGGCGGAGATCTGGGACGACATCGGCCCGCGGATCGGCACCGTGCTGGCCACGGGGAAGGCGACCTGGGATCAGGCCCTGCTGCTGTTCCTGGAGCGATCCGGCTACCCGGAGGAGACGTACCACACCTTTTCCTACAGCCCGCTGCGGGACGACGCCGGGACCGTGGTCGGCATGCTGTGCGTGGTCAGCGAGGACACCGAACGCGTCATCGGGGAACGCCGGATGGCGACCTTGCGCGATCTGGGCTCCGACCCGAGTGTGGTGCGCACCGACGCCGAGACGCTCGACTTCGCCGGACGGCAGCTCTACCGCAACCGGCAGGACCTGCCTTTCACCTTGACCTACCTGTTCGATGACGACGGGGCCACCGCCCGGCTGGCCGGGAGCACCGGTATCGCGGCCGGGCACCCGGCGGCCCCGGCCGCGCTCGCGGCCGCCGAGCTGGACCCGGTATGGCCCGTCGCGACGCTGCTGCGGGGCGAGCCCGCGCTGGTGGACCTCGACCACGCCCCGTTCACCGGCCTGCCGGCCGGCGTCTGGAGCGAGGCACCCGCCCGGGCCCTGATCGCGCCGCTGGCCCAGCAGGGGGCCGCCCCGTACGGGTTCCTGGTGGCCGCCCTGAACCGGTACCGGCCCCTGGACGAGGGCTATCGCGGCTTCATCGGCCTGGTGGCCAGGCACCTCGCGGCGGGAATCGCGAGCGCCCGCAGCTACGCCGGCCAGCAGCGCCGCGCGGAGGAGCTCGCCGAGCTTGACCGCGCCAAGACCACGTTCTTCTCCAACATCAGCCACGAGTTCCGCACCCCGCTGACCCTGATCATGGGACCGGTGCAGGAGCTGCAGCGCCGGCTGGCCGGCGCCGACCCGCAGGTGCTCGAGGAGCTGGCGGTCATCAGCCGCAACGGGCTGCGTCTGGGCCGGCTGGTCAACACGCTGCTGGACTTCTCCCGCCTCGAGGCCGGGCGTATGCAGGCGAGCTACGAACCGGCGGACCTCGCGCAGGTGACCGCCGAGCTGGCCAGCGTCTTCCGCTCCGCCATCGACCGGGCCGGCCTGGCCTTCGAGGTGGACTGCCCCCCGCTGCCCGAGCCGGTCTACCTCGACCGCGGCATGTGGGAGAAGGTCGTGCTGAACCTGCTCAGCAACGCGCTCAAGTTCACCTTCGACGGTTCCATCCGCATCGCCGTGCGCGCCGAGGACGGCCAGGCGGTGGTCACGGTCACCGACACCGGCATCGGCGTCCCCCGGCCGGAGATACCCCGGCTGTTCGAGCGGTTTCACCGCATCGAGAACGCCCGCGCCCGCTCGAACGAGGGCAGCGGCATCGGCCTGGCCCTGGTCCAGGAACTCATCCAGTTGCACGGCGGCACGATCAGCGCAGCCAGCATCGAGGGCGAGGGCACCACGTTCACCGTCCGCCTGCCCTTCGGTCATGCCCACCTGCCGGCCGGCACCCTGGTCCCGGCCGGCCACGCGGCGACGGTCTCGGCCACCGCCGACCCCTTCGTCCAGGAAGCCCTGCGCTGGCTGCCCGCAACCGCGCGGGACGGTGACGACGGCGACGGCGTTGGGGCGCGGCCCGCGGGTGAGGAGATGACGCCCGGCCGCGCCGCCGGCCCCTCGGCGCAGACGGCCCCCGCCCTGGACGCGCGGGTACTGGTCGCGGACGACAACGCCGACATGCGCGAGTACCTGACCCGGCTGCTGCGCACCGCCGGCTACCAGGTCACCGCGGTGGCCGACGGGCAGGCCGGCCTCGACGCGGCCCGCGCCGGTCTCCCGGACCTGGTGCTGACCGACGTGATGATGCCCCGCCTGGACGGCCTGGGCCTGGTGGCCGCCCTGCGCGCCGACCCGCGCACCGCCCCGGTCCCGGTGGTGTTCCTGTCGGCCCGGGCCGGGGAAGAGGCAGCGGCCGCGGGCCTGGAGGCCGGCGCCGATGATTACCTGCCCAAGCCGTTCTCCGCGGTGGAACTGCTGGCGCGGGTGCGCTCGAACCTGGAAATGGCCCGGTTCAGGAACCGGGAGTCCCAGTTCCGGCGCGCCCTGATCGATTCCCTCCAGGAAGGGTTCTTCATCACCGACGACGAGGGCACCATTCTGGAGGCCAACCAGGCGTTCCTGGCCCGGGTCGGCTATGACCCCAGCGGCCTGCCGTTCCGCTGGCCGCATCCGTGGGTGCCGGACCCTCAGGCCGACCCCGAGGCGCGCGCGCTGCTGGATGAGGCCTTCGCCAGCTACCGGCGGGACGGCGGCGGCCAGTACACCGTTCCGGTCCGGCACCAGGACGGGCACGCCATCTGGCTCGCGTGCAGCTCGGCCAGCCTGCCGGACCGCGACGGCCGGGCCCGGCTGTTCGTCGGCACCGCGCGCGACGTGACCTCTGAACGGCTCGCCGCGCAGCGGGAAGCCACCCTGGCCGGGTTCGCCGCCGCGCTGGCCGCCACGGGTGAGATATCCGACATGCTGACCACCGCGGCACGCCAGATCGCCGCCGCGCTGCACGCCAGCCAGGCCACCATCGCCCTGTGGTCAAGCAGCGGCACCCCGGCCATCACCAGCTGGCCGCCGGAGCGCCCGGGGGCGCAGCTCTCCCCGGCGGTGAGCGGCGCGCTGGCCGCCGCCCGCCAGCAGCCGGCCGCCCTGGTCCGCCGCCGGCCCGGCGACGACGGAGCCCGGCTGCTGGCGGCCCCGCTGGACGGGACGGGCACCTCGGCGGTCGTGGCCGGGTTCCCGGCGGCGCGCGCCGTGCGGGCCGAGGAACGGGACCTGTTCGCGGTCCTGACCAGTCACCTGGCCCAGGTGCTGGCCAAGGCCCGGGACTACGCGCAGGCCCGCGCGGTCGCGCTGACGCTGCAGCAGGCCATCCTCGGCCCGACCCAGCTGCCGCATGGGTTCGCGGTGCGGTACGCCCCGGCGGTCGCGCCGCTTGAGGTCGGCGGGGACTGGTACGACGTGGTTCCGGTGCCCGGCCAGCGGATCGGCGTCCTGGTCGGCGACTGCGTCGGCCGCGGGCTGCCGGCCGCCGCGGTCATGGGGCAGCTCCGCTCGGCCAGCCAGGCGGTGCTGCTGCGCGCCTCCGGCCCGGCCGAGGCCCTGACCGACCTGGATACCTTCGCGAGCCGGATCCCGGCCGCCGAGTGCACCTCGGTCTTCTGTGCCATCATCGACCCGGCCGCCGCCACCGTGACCTACAGCAGCGCCGGGCATCCCCCGCCCATCCTGGTCACCCCCGGCGGCGGCTGGTCCCTGCTGGACCAGGCGCAGTCCCTGCCGCTGGCCCTGCTGCCCGCCGGCTCGCGGCGCAAGCAGGCATCGGCCGCGCTGCCCGCCGGCGGGACGCTCATGCTGTACACCGACGGGCTGGTTGAACGGCGCAACGTACCCCTGGACGACGGGATCAAGGCCGCCGCGGGCCTGCTCGCCGGAGGGCGCGCGGAGCACCCGGACGCCCTCGCCGACCGCATCATGTCGGGCATGACGCCCGCGGCGGGCTTCGAGGACGACGTGGCCGTGCTGATCTACCGGCACCCGCCGGAGCCGCTGCGCGTGCACGTGACGGCGCAGGATCCGTCCTGCCTGGCCGAGATCCGCGCACGGCTGCGTGAGTGGCTCCCGGCGGCCGGCGTCGGCGCCCAGGACGGCACCGACATCCTGATCGCCATCGGCGAGGCGTCCGCGAACGCCTTCGAGCACGCGCCGGCCGGGCTCGGTGACGGGCACGAGCCGGTGCAGATCACCGTCACCGTCCGGGCGGCACGCACCGCCATCGAGGTCACGGTCACCGACACCGGCACCTGGCGGCCCCCGCACGAAGGGCCCGACACCCGCGGCCACGGGATCCTGTTCATGCACGCATTGATGGATGAGGTCACTGTCAGCACCACCGAGCACGGGACTACCGTGACCATGACCAAGGAACTATAGCGATGGCAGAGCACACCGCCCCCGGCGATGCCGCCGGCTCCGGCCCCGCAGACAGCGCTCTGCAGGCACGTTTCGACGTCGTGCCCGGTACCGGTCAGCAGCCCGCGACCGTACGCGCGGCCGGCGACATCGACCTGGTCAGCGCGGCCGAGTTCCAGGCCGCGCTCACCGAGGCGGCCGCCGGCTCCAGTGCGATCACCGCCGACATGACCGCGGTCACCTACTGCGACAGTGCCGCCATCCACGCCCTGTTCACCGCGGCCAGGCAGGGCCGCCTCACCCTCATCGTCCCCGAGACCGGGCCGATCACCACCATGCTCAGGATCGCCGGGCTGGACCAGATCGCCACCGTCATAACAGCGCACTAGATGGCTGGTTCCGCTGGTGGGGTTCAGCCGGCGGGCGAGATCGTTGACCGCTGCCCTGGCGGCCGATGGTGAGGTGATCTTGCCCGTGATAGCTTCAGACTGTTGCCCCGGACCTCGGCGGCTGTCCTGTTCGCAGTCTGCGGATGTCGCCAAGATGCCCGGGAGCATTCGATGCTGGGATGTAGCCAGATGGCCCGCCCTCGTACTACGGCCCGGCTGCTCGATCATGGGGAAAGCCCATGCTGAACGTGGAACTCAGCCTTCGTGATTTCGACGGTCAGGCCGTCGTCGCCCTGCGCGGCGAGCTTAACCTGGCCGACGCCGCCTGTCTCGCGTCCCGCCTGGTCGCGGCTGTGGCGGCCTGCGGGCCATCGGTCATTGTGGACCTGGCGGGTTTGGAGGGCATCGGCTACAGCGGCCTGTCGGTGCTGCTGCGAGTACGGAAATGGACTCGGCAAAGCGGCGGTGACCTGTCTTTGGCCGCCCCGCAACAGCCGGTGCGCCGGATTCTGGAAGCTACTGGGCTGATCGATGTCTTCGCGATGTATTCCAGCGTGAAAGAGGCCCCACGTAGCGCACGACAGGCCCGGCCGTGGCCGCCGGCGGCGCCGCAGCGGCGCCGCGGCCGCCGGCCGGCCTGCCGCATGGCCCGTCAGTCGCTAGTCCGGCCGATGCCCAGGTGCCGGCCGTGCGCATGGCCGTGAGGTCCGCGTTAAGCGGCGCCCGCCGGGAGACCGATCACGGCTGATCAGGTGGTTCTGGCTGCAGGCGGGCATTGTCGTCGCCGTTACTGACGGTAACTGGCCGATATACAATAGAAAAGCGTCATCCTGCTCGGGAGTGCACGGTTACGTGCTTATCTGCCCTGGACCAGGGCGGTTCTTATCCGGCTTTCCGACGAACCGAGGTTGGCGTGGTAGTTACTTCAGGAACAGCATCCGCCGCGGCATCGGTGCCGGGTCCGGTCGCCTCGCCGGACCGGATGCTTAAGAAGGAGCTGGCCGGGCTGGATGACCGGGCGCTGCTCGACATCTTCCGGTTGTCGCCGCGAGCCAGCAAACGGCGGGCGGCGGCATGCGAGCTGCTGGTCAGCCGCAACCAGGGCCTGGTCCGGTCCTGCGTACGACGGTACCTGAGCGGCCCTGAGTCGGCGGAGGACCTGATGCAGGTGGGGTACGTCGGCCTGCTGAAGGCGATCAGTAATTTCGATCCGGCGGCCGGCTGCAGCCTGGCCACGTACGCGCGGCCGTGCATCAGCGGCGAGATCAAGCGGCATTTCCGGGACAAGCGCTGGCAGGTCCGCGTCAAGCGCCCGGTGCAGGAGCTCGTCCTGGAAGTCCGTGAGGCGACCTGGCGACTGGCCCAGGAGCTGGGCCGTACGCCGGCCGAATCCGACATAACCCGGCACCTGGGAGTGAGCGGGGATGACCTGCGGCAGGCCCGGCGGGCGGAGCAGGCCTTCTGGCCGTCCTCGCTGGACGCGCCGCTGGCGGGCCAGCCCGGCATGATCATCCTGGCTGACGTCCTCGGTGAGGAGGATCCGCGGCTGGAGCACATGCTCGGCATGCAGGCTGTCGCCGCGCACTGGGGCGAGCTGCCCGCGCGTGAGCAGAAGATCCTGCAGATGGACTTCGGCGGCGGCATGACCCAGGTGCAGATCGGCCAGCGACTGCGCATCTCCCAGATGCACGTTTCCCGGCTGCGCGCCCATGCGCTGGGCTACCTGCGCTCGCGCCTGCTCGACCTGCGCGAGCATCCCAAATAAGGCGTACTCCTCCGGCGCGAACCGGGCCTGGCTGCGGCATTACGGCATCCAGGCCGTGATCCCGGTTACCGAAGACGGCCAGGTCTTGCGGCGCCCGCCGTTCCCCGGCCAGCGATGAATATCGGCGGCGGGCACCGCCGCGCAGTGGATTAGTCGGCTAAGGAGAACGACAATGCAGGATATGAGTGAGCTTCCCCGACTAGCCGACCGCGAGCTGGATCTGGACGCGGACCGGGCCCGGTGGACGGCCCTGGTGGTGCTGTGCGCGGGGATGCTGATGATCGTCCTGGACGTGACGATCGTGAACGTCGCGCTCCCGTCCATCCAGCAAGAACTCGGCTTCTCCGCGACCGGGCTGGCCTGGGTGGTCAACGCCTACCTGATCTCCTTCGGCGGCCTGCTGCTGCTGGCCGGGCGGCTCGGCGACCTGGCCGGGCGCCGCAATGTCTTCCTGGCCGGCCTGGCCGTCTTCACCGTGGCCTCGATGGCGTGCGGGCTGGCCCAGTCGCAGGGGATGCTGGTGGGCGCCCGGTTCGTGCAGGGTATCGGCGGGGCGATGACCTCGGCCGTGATCCTGGGCGTGATCGTGACGATGTTCCCCGATCCGCGGGAGATGGCCAGGGCGATCGGCGTCTACGCGTTCGTCGCGTCAGCGGGCGGCGCGGTCGGGCTGCTGGCCGGCGGTATCTTGACCCAGGCCATCAACTGGCACTGGATTTTCTTCGTGAACCTGCCGATCGGAATCGCCACCGCCGTCCTCGCGCTCCGGGTCGTGCCCCAGGACCAGGGCACCGGGCTGCGCCAGGGCGCTGACGTGCCGGGCGCCGTGCTCATCACCAGCGCGATGATGCTGGGCGTCTTCACCATCGTCAAGCCGGCCTCGGAAGACGGGTGGCTGGCCGGGCGGACGCTGGCCCTCGGCGCGGTGTCGGTAGGACTGCTGGCCGGATTCATCGTCCGCCAGATGACCGCGCGGAACCCGCTCATGCCGCTGCGCATCCTGGCTGAACGCAAGATCGCGGTGGCGAACTTGATCCAGGTGCTCATCGTGGCGGGCATGTTCGGCATGTTCTTCCTGGGCGCGCTGTACCTGCGCCTGGTCCTGGGCTACAGCCCGCTGCGGATCGGGCTGGCCTTCCTGCCCGTCGCGACGGTGATGGGCACGCTGTCGGTCCGGTTCAGCGACCGGCTGTCCGCGCGGTTCGGCGCGCGGAACGTCCTCGTGGCCGGGCTGGCGCTGATGGCCGTGGCGCTCGCCCTGTTCGCCGTGGCGCCCGTCCACGGCGGCTACGTCGTGCACGTCTTCCCGGTCATGCTGCTGATGGGCGCCGGGGCCGGCCTGGCCTTCCCGGTGCTGATGACGGTGGCCATGGCCGGGACCACCGAGGACGACGCGGGCCTGGCGTCCGGGCTGGTGAACACCACTGCCCAGGTGGGCGGGGCACTCGGGCTGGCCGTGCTGGCCACGGTGTCAGCGGGCCGGACCAGCGCCCTGGCCGCCCGCGGGGAAAGCACCGCCGCCGCGCTCACCGGCGGTTACCACCTGGCCTTCTGGATCGGGGACGCTCTGGTCGTCATCGCCATCGTGGTGACCGCGGTCTTTGTGCGGGCCGACGATTAGGCGTCCAGGATCTGGCCGGCGCGCTGGACGACGGGACCCTCGCGGCTCCAGGGGAAGTTGATCCACAGGCCGGTGCGCTTCCACACGTAGTCGCACTTGATCAGCGACTGCGGCTTCTCGTAGATCACCGCCGACCGCACGTCCTCCACCTGGTCCTTGATGAAGGTGTAGACGAGCTCGATGGTCCGGCCTGAGTCGGCCACGTCGTCGGCGATGAGCACCTTCTTCGCGGAGAAGTCCACCGCGCTGGGCACCGGCGGCAGCATCACCGGCATGTCGAGGGTGGTCCCCACCCCGTCGTAGAACTCGACGTTCATCACGTGCAGGTTCTTGACGGCCAGCGCGTAGCCCAAAGACGCGGCCAGGAACAGGCCCCCGCGGGCGATGGACAAGATCAGGTCGGGCTCGAATCCGTCGGCCGCGATGGCCCTAGCCAGCTCGCGGGACGCGTCGCCGAACCCCTGCCAGCTCAGATTCTCACGTTCGTCGTCCATAACCGCCCTCGTCGCCAGGGTGCTGCCTTCCATGGTGTCACGCCGGGGAGGCCCGGCTGAAGATGATGACGCAACGATCCGGCGGTCTACCGTCCGCTTAAGTGGCGTTGAGCCGGTGGCGACAGAGGCCCGCGATGAGCGAGCCGCCGCCGACGTGATCGACGCTGGCGGCGGCGCGGGCTCGACGCGAGCGGCCGGGTCATCGCCAGCTTCGCCGCCGTGCCCGAGGACCGGTTCGTCCAGTTCCAGCCCTGAGCGTTGACCGGGCGATATTTACCTGACTAAAGTCAGAGAATGGACCGGGCAACGATCGATCAGGTCCGGCGGTTCAACCGGGTCGTCACTCAGCGGGCCGGAGCGCTTGAGGACGCGTTCTTGTCCCGCGGCAGGCCGCTCGGGCAGGCGCGCGTGCTGTGGGAGATCGGCCCGGAGGGCCGCGACATCAAGGAATTGCGGGCTTCGCTGGACCTGGACTCCGGCTACCTGAGCCGCCTGCTGCGGTCGCTGGAGAGCGACGGGCTGGTCGTGGTCGAGCCGAGCGGCGCGGACGGCCGGGTCCGGACGGCCCGGCTGACCGGTGACGGGCAGGCCGAGCGAGCCGAGCTGGACCGGCTCTCAGACGAGGCGGCCGCCGCCCTGCTCGAGCCGCTCAGCACCGGGCAGCGGGACCGGCTGACCGCCGCCATGGCCGCGGTCGAGCGGCTCCTGGCGGCCTCAGCCGTCCAGGTCGCCGTGCGCGACCCGCGGCACCCTGACGCCCGCCGGGCCATCCAGGCCTACGTCGCCGAGCTGGCGGGCCGGTTCGAGGGCGGTTTCGACCCAGCCCGGAGCATCTCCGCCACCGAGGACGAGATGTCGCCGCCCGCCGGATTGTTCCTGATGGCCACGCTGCACGGCGAGCCGGTCGGGTGCGGTGCGCTCAAGTTCCACCGCGGCGCCCCGGCGGAGATCAAGCGGATGTGGGTCGCGTCCGGGGTCCGCGGGCTGGGGCTGGGCCGGCGGCTGCTGGCCGAGCTCGAGGCCCGGGCCGTGGCGCATGGTGCCCGCACCGTCCGGCTGGAAACCAACCGCGCCCTGGACGAGGCGATCAGCCTGTACCGGACGGCCGGCTACCGCGAGGTCGCGGCGTTCAACGACGAGCCCTACGCCCACCACTGGTTCGAGAAGGCACTCAGCGCCTTAGCCGCCGACCCGGCAGAAGCAGGACGATTCGATCGGCACGTCGGCGTACGCGGCGGCGATCGTGAGCTGCTGCTCGATGATCCCGGCCTGCTCGTGCTTACCCAGGCGGACCAGGCACTCGTGATAGCCGACCAGGCTCCAGACGTTGCCGGGATGCTGGCAGGCCCGGGGCAGGGTGCGGTCCAGCCCCAGGTCCGCACGGTAGACGGCCTCGGCTTCGGACACCAGGCCCTGCTCCAGGAGCAAGGCGCCGTAGGCGTGCCGGGCGGGCTGCATCCAGCCCCACGGCTCGTCATAAGGCAGCCCGTCATCCAGCTCGACCGAACGGCGCAGGTGCGCGAAGGCGGCCTCGTAGTTGCCCTGTCGGTACTCCAGTTCGCCGGCCAGCATCGCCCCGGCGACGCGCAGGACGTCCTCGCACGTGTTGTTGAACACGGTCCGCGACGGCGGTACCCGCCCGGCCGCGGCGGCGTACTCGCGCTGCTGCTCCTCGGCCGCGCCGATCTGCCCGGTCACCGCGTACGCGATGCCCTTGGCATAGTGCGTCATCGCGGTGGTCACGCAGTACAGGTCCTGATCGGCGGGCGGCGGCGTGTCGATGATGTCCTGCCAGCGGCCGAACCGGACCAGGACGTGCATCTTCATCGGGACGAATCCTTCGAGCCAGTCCGCCATGGGCGGGACCTCAACCCGGAGCAGCTCTTCGGGAATGGCGGCCGCGAGCTGCCCGGCGGCCTCCAGGGCCGCGGCCGACTGGCCCGCGAACATCGCGCCGTAGATCTTGAAGTGATAGTCGTGCGCCCGGTACAGGGTGTAGAAGTTCATCGCGCCCCGCCGGGCCAGGTACTTCTCGTCGGCCGTGATCGCGGCCGTGTTGGCCGACACCACCCGCCGGTAGTCGCCGCACAGCACGTCGATGTGCGTCGGCATGTGCCGCAGGTGGCCGGCGTCCGGTACCAGGTCCCGGAGGAGGTCGCCGGCCGGCAGCGCGTCCTCGGGCCGGGCGGACATCTCCATCAGGTGGATGTACATGTGCAGGACGCCGGGATGCGACCGGCCGCCGCCGGCCAGCGCCCGCTCGAGCACCTCCTTCGCCTCCGCCGCGGCCGACCCCGGGGCTGGCTCGCCGCTCCCCTGGTCCCACAGCGCCCAGGGGGTCAGGTTCATGAGGGCGTCGGCGAACAGCGCCGCGACGTCGAGGTCACCGGGATGCTGCCGGTAGGCCCCGCGCATGGCGGCCGCGTACGCCTGGTTCCACGCCGAGCCGTCCCCGGTCGGCTCGGCGGACGGGTACCGGGCGGTCAGCGCCCGCGCGAGCGCGCGCTCGACGGGCGTGGCCCCGTCCGCACGGCTCAGCGCGGCCGCCGCGGCCGCGTGCGCCCGGGACACCGATGTCGCCTTATCGACCGGGTCGAAGGCCTCCCAGGGCTTGTTGTAGTTCGGGCCCAGCGCGTAGGCCAGGCCCCAGTGGGCCAGTGCGCACTGCGGGTCGGCTGCGATCGCCTCCTCGAAGCACGCCACCGCTTCGGAATGGTTGAACCCGTAGGCCCATACCAGCCCGCGGTTGAACCAGGTCCGCGCGTCCGCCGACGAGGTCGTCACGTCACGGGAGTAGGAGCCGAGGTCGAAATAGTCAGGCAAGGCACGCTCTTCCAGGACCGCGCGGACGGGACCAGGATTCACAGGGTAGCGGCCGACTGCCCGGTCTGCGGGTGCAGCCCGGATCCGGACGGGTCCTCATTATCGTGGATCGTTACTGCCCGCGGGCGGGCAGTAACGATCCACGATCGTGCCAGGTATCCGGGGCGGCTATGGGCTGATTCGGCGGTCAGGTGGGGGCGCCTCCGGTCAACCTGTCGGTCAGGATCTCTACCTGACGGCGGAGGGCTGACACCTCGGCGGCCAGAGCCTGAAGCGCGGCGTCGTTGGACGTGGCCGCGGTGCTCGCTGACTGGCCGGCCGGCGGCCCGGCGGCCGGGTCGGCCCCCTCTAGCCGGAAGAAGCTCGCCAGGGAGCCCGCGAGCAACCCCAGGACGGCGATCCCGGTGAGCATGATGGCGACGGCGGCAAAACGCCCGGTCGGGGTCTTGGGGACGATGTCGCCGTAGCCCACGGTGGTCAGGGTGACGAAGCCCCACCACAGCGCGTCGCCGACCGTGGCGAACTCCGGGTTGGTGGTGTGCTCGGCGTAGTAGGCGACCACGGAAGCGGTGACCAGGACCCCGCCTGCCACGATGGCGATCCGGCCCAGCCGGTCGAACAGCTGACGCGACCCTTTGGTGGCCATCGCCAGGCGCGCCAGCCGGGCCAGGCGGAGCAGGACCACGAACCCGCCTGCCCGGGTGCCGGGGAGCAGAAACCACGGGGCGGTGGCGATCACCACGAACAGGTCAAAGCGGCCGAATCCGGTGCGCCTGTAGCGCTCGAGATGGCGGACGTGCACCACGTAGTCGATCAGGAATACCAGCCAGGTGGTGACGCCGATCACGGCGCCGACCCAGCCATGGGACTCCGGGGCGACGATGAGCGGCAAGATGGCCGACACGATGATCGGCAGGCGCATCGCGGCATCGAAGCGCTTGAGGAAGGCGGCGTCGCGTTCGGAGCGGGGCCGGCCCGGCCCATGCTCTATTTCGGCGGTGACAGTCACGGTCCCGATCGTGCCAGACAGGCCCGGGACCATGGGTGGCGTCACAGTTGACTCTTCGCACCCAGGGCGGCGCGACCCCCTCTACTGGGCCAGGGTCAGGCGGCCACGCATCACCAAGCTAAGGGTCAGGAGAAGGCACGGCCAGGCTGAGGGTCATCGCTGGCCTGGTATACGCCCGTCAGGGCGTCGGCCGCGGTCCGCAGCTCGCGGACCTGGCCGGCGAGCTCGGTGACGATCTGGGCGAGCTCGGCCCGAGAGGCCCCGGCCAGGCCGCCTTCCAGCCGGGGAACCGTGGTCTCGAGGCGGCTCAGGCAGGTCCCGAAGTCGTCCTGCATCCCGGCGAGGGCGGGCCGCCGGGCGACGGTAGCGGGCCAGGTGCCGTCGAGCCGCTGGCTCAGGCCGACGAACGCCTCCACCTTCGCACGCAGCACCCATGGGTCAAACGGCTTGTTGAGGTAGTCAGCGGCGCCGACCGAAGGGCTGCGGAAGACATAATCGGGGGTCCGGTCATAGGCGCTGAGGAAGATGATCGGCACGTCCCTGGTCTGGTCGAGGCGCTTGATCCGGGCCGCGGTCTCGTAGCCGTCCATGCCAGGCATGGCCACGTCCATCAGGATGAGCGCGAAATCCTCCCGCAACAGTGCCTTCATGGCGTCCTGACCGGAGCTGGCGACGACCAGGGCCAGGTCCAGCGGCCGCAGGATCGCCTCCAGCGCGGCGAGGTTGTCGTCCATGTCGTCCACAAGCAGGATCCGCGGGCGGACCGGGGTCGTGTTCACGCCACCTGGGCCCACGCCCGGTCCAGCGGCCGACATCACCTCGAGCAGGTCGTCCACGTCTACCGGCTCGGGGACGCAGGCCGAGGCCCCGCGGCTGACCGGGTCCTCGGTTGTCCCGGGCGTGCCCGGGGCGGTCAGGGCGATGATCGGCAGGTCCTCGCAACCGGGCGTGGCCCGGATGGCCTCGATGACCCAGTAGCCGTCGGTATCCGGCGCCGTCATGTCCATCAGGATCACCGCCGTATCCGGGTCACGCTTGACCCGCGCGATTCCTTCGCGGCCGTTCTCGGCGTACCTGACCCGCATGCCCAGCTCGCCGAGGAGCTGGGCCAGCGCGAACACGTTACCTGTGTCGCCGTCGACCACGAGGACCGTCGTGCCCCGCAGCAGGCGGCAGGCCGGCTGCGCGCGCCACCGCGCGAGCGTCTCGTGATCCCGGTCGGCCTCGGCCGATGCCGACGGTACTTGTAGGCCCGCGGATGCCGGGGCCAGCAGGGGCCATGGGCCCGGCGGCCGGCCCGCTGCCATGCTCACGATCCGCCTGCAGCAGACGTTCTGACAAGGACATGAACCGCGCGGGTCTTTCCCGGTCCCAGCATCGAAAGCTCCGAGCATCTCGGCGGCGCCGCAGTCAGCATGCGCCTTCAGCCACCGAGGTCCAGAGCGGCAACCCGACCGTATCACGCCGCGTCACAGCGGCATGCCGTATTGGTCACCAATGTTCTCGGTCAGGCGGTTGCGGTGGGGAGGAATCCGGCCGCCCCCGCCTGCGCTGCCGCCGGCCAGGCAGGAAGCCGCTGACGATCCGCAGCAGGTCAGTACCGGATCGGCCATCAGCAAACCCGGCTCGGCAACTGGTTGTAGGTGAATGTAGCCATTGCGTCACCTCTGGGCCGGTCTTCATGTAACAATCTCGGATGTTGTGGGGAGGAACAGTGCTGCGCAGCGCCCGAATGACCTTTCCGCCTGAGCCCGCGTCCGCCGCGGTCGGCCAGGCGGCTCTCCGGGAGGGTCCCGTGACCGGGGACACCGGACGGCAAGGCCAGCGAGACCTGGCCCGGATCCTCGCGAACCCCGCGCTGAGCGGCGGCTTCCTGGACCGGGCGCTGGAGCTGATCAGGGCCTCCACCGGTGCCGACACCGCCTGCATCCTGCGGGCCTGCGACGACCCGCTCCGGCTGGCGGTGGTAGCCGGAGCCGGGGACCTGCACCAGCCCCGGGTCACGCTGGTGCCGGCCGCTGGCCCTCTCGACCCGGCCCGCACGCCCGCGGTGCACGGCGACATGGACGGTGAGCAGGGTCCGGTCACCGCCCTGTTCGGTTACCCATGGCGCTCGCTGGCGACGATGCCGCTTATCGCCAGCGGGTTCGTCATCGGGCTGCTCGTGGTCGCGGCCAGGGAACCCGAGCGGTTCAGCCAGCAGACCACGCGGTCCCTGCGCCGGGCCGCGGACGAGATAGCCGTCGTGGTGGAGCGGCTGTGGCTAGCCGAGCGAGCCGGGGACCGGGAGCCTTCGGCGGCGTTCCTGGCCGAGGTGAACAGCCTGCTGGCCGGAGCCACCGACGTCGAGGACATCACGACGCTCGGCGCGATGCTCGTGGTCCCCCGGATCGCTGACTGGTGCGCGTTTTACCTGGTCGATGACCAGGGGTCGGCCCGGCTCGCGCACGTCTGGCATTCCGATGAGCGCAGGCTCGGGCCGCTACGCGCCGAACTGGAGGGACAACCGACGTCGGCCGGGCTCCCCCCCGAACCGACGGGATACCGGCTGAGCGCGGCCGAGTTTCCGCTGATCTACGGTACGCAGCGGCTTGGCACGATGCTCCTGGATCACGAGAGGGTGCTGGCCGAGCCGGACCTGGCCGCGCTGCTCGATAACCTGAGCCGCCGGATAGCGTTCGCTCTGGATCGAGCCCGCGGCCACCGGCGGGAGGCAGCGACCAGCCGGGTCCTGCAGCAGTCTCTGCGGCCGGCCAAGATAGGCGACGTCCCCGGGTTCGAGTCGGGCGTCGTCTACGAGCCCGCGATCGCCGACTGCGCGGCGGGCGGCGACTTCTACGACCTCTTCCAGGCCGGAGCGGACCGCTGGTGCCTGGTGCTCGGTGATGTCTGCGGCAATGGCCCCGAAGCCGCCGCCGTCACCGGGCTGGCCCGCCATGTGGCCCGCGTGCTCGCCCGCGACGGGGACGGCGTGAACGCGGTCCTGGACCGGCTCAACCGGGCGGTGGCCGATGACTACGCGCCGGATCGGTTCCTCAGCATGCTCTGCGTGGAGATCGTCCCGCTCGGCCGCGGCGGGGCGCGGCTTCGCCTGGCCTCCGCGGGTCATCCGCTGCCGCTGCTGCTGCGCGCGACCGGCCAGGTCGAGCAGGTGGGCGAGCCGCAGTTGCTCCTAGGCGTCCTGCCTGATCCCGGTTATCACGCCGACGTGGCCGAGATGGCCCCGGGCGACGTGCTGATCTGCGTCACCGACGGAGTCACCGAGCGCACCGATGGCGCCCGGCAGCTCGACGACAACGACGGGCTGGCCCGGTTGATCACCGGGTGGACGGGCCTGCCCGCGGGTGCCATCGCCGACCGGATCCGGGACGCCGTCCACGATTTCGCTCCCGGGCCGCCGCACGACGACGTCGCGGTGCTGGTGCTGGCCGCGCAGCCGCGGACCGCTCATTCCCGGTAGCCACACCCTCGCCAGCCTGGCGGTCAGCCGCACTGCGAACTGGTCGCGTCCGTGAAGTTCTTAACCGAGCTCACTACGCTGGACGCGGCGCTGGTGACCGTGGCGATCTGCGCCACGGAGGGACTCGATGACAGGGCCGCGACGGCGCTCTTCAGCGCGTCAACCGACGAGGTTATGGCGCTGGTCTGGCTCGGGAAGTCGCTCTTGGCCGAGCTGACCAGCGCGGTGGCGTTACTTTGGATCGCCGCGACCTGTGATTTCAAGCCGCTGACCCCGCTGCTGACGTTCAAGCTGGTCAGCCCCTTGACGGAGGTCTGGAGGCTGGTCCGGTCCGCGCAGTAAGCAGGCTTGCTGCTGCTGCAGCTGGCCAGCGCAACGACCCCGGCCGCGACCACAAGGGCCATAAGAACCCGAGCCCAGATGCCGCCTGCACGGATTCGTGATCTCCCTGACCCAGCAGTCGCTCTCATCGTGCTCCCAACCGCGGCTTCCGGTGACACTACGACACGGCGTATGCACGCCGTGGCCCGGCTCATCGAAGTAAACGTAGGCAGACCGCGCCGCCGGATGAGTCACCCGCCCGGGGTGATTCTGGCCAGGAATGGCGCAATGCTCGGGGTCTGGCTCAGCGAAGGGCAGGGGGCAGGAGCTCCGGCGGGAAGTCCTGGTAGGCGACGGGAACCAGCCAGCGGCGGATGGCGGCCGTGCCGACCGAGGTGTAGGCGGGCGCGGTGGTGGCCGGCCACGGGCCGCCGTGGTGCTGGGCGGCGACCACGGCCACGCCGGTCGGCCAGCCGTTGAAGACGATCCGTCCGGCCACGTGCGCCAGCACCGCGGCCACCTGGCGGGCCAGGTCCTCCTCGTCCGGGGACCCGGGGTCGGCGTGCACCGCACCGACCAGGTTGCCGGACAACGCCGCCAGCACCGGCAGCAGTTCCGGGACCGACGAATAGGTGATCACCAGCCCGGCCGGGCCGAACCGCTCGCGGGACAGCACGGCAAGGTCGGCGGTGAACTCCTTCAGGGTGAGCTGAAAGACCCGCGGCGTGGCGCCCCACGGCCCCGGTCCCGGCCGTCCGGCGGCCAGCTCGCTGACTCCGGGGTGATCCCGGGCCTCGGCCACTGCCTCCTCGTAGCCGGCGAAGATCCGGCCCGACAGCATCGGCGCCCCGGCCGAGGCGGTCACCGCCTCGGCGATCGCGGACATCAGCCCCACGTCCTCGGGGACGAACAGCAGGCCCGGGTTGGTGCAGAATTGGCCGGCGCCGAGGGTCAGCGACCCGGCGTACCCGGTGGCGATCGCGGCCGGGCGGGAGAACGCGGCGCCGGGCAGCACCACGCACGGGTTGACCGAGCCCAGCTCCCCGTAGAACGGGATCGGCACCGGCCGCTCCGCGCAGATCCGGGCCAGGGCCAGGCCGCCGGCCGTGGACCCGGTGAACCCGGCCGCGGCGATGTCCGGATGCCGGAGCAAGCGCAGGCCGGCTTCCACGCCGTGCACCAGGGCGAACGTACCGGGGGGCGCCCCGGCCGAGGCCAGGGCCGCGGTCACCACCTCAGCGGTCAGGTCGGAGGTGACCGGATGACCCTCGTGCGCCTTGACCACGACCGGGCAGCCCGGCGGCCAGTGCCGAGGCGGTGTCGCCGCCCGCGACCGAGAACGCGAACGGGAAGTTGGACGCCGCGAACACGGCCACCGGCCCGACCGGCCGGTTGACCCGCCGCACGTCCGGCAGCACGCCCTCGGCCGGGCTGGCCACCGCGTCGAGGAACCGGCCGTCGCGCAGCTCCCCGGCGAACATGCGCAGCTGGAGCGTGGTCCGGGCCACCTCGCCGGTGAGCCGCTCGCCGCCTAGGGCGGTCTCGGTATCGGCGATCACGGCCAGCTCGCCGGCCCGCTCGTCCAGTGCGTCGGCCACGGCCTCCAGCGCCGCCGCCCGCCGGGCCGGCGCGGTCCCGGCGCCCCAGGCCGCGGTGGCCTCGGCCGCCGCCGTCACGATCGCGTCCACCTCGGCGTCGGTCGTCTCGGCGACCGGCTCTCCCACCGGTTCCGCGGTGCGCGGATCGAACCCCTGGATCATTGCGCCACCCTACCGGGGGTCGGGCTCGGGGTTGCGGCCGCGCCTGGCCAGGAAGCCGAAGTCGCAGCCCTGGTTGGCCTGGGTGATGTGCTCGCTGAACAGCGCGCCGTAGCCGCGTTCGAACTTCGGCGCGGGGGGCTGCCATTGCTCGCGTCGCTGAGCCAGGGTCCGTTCGGCCACATTCAGGGACAGCTCGCGGGCGGCCACGTCCAGGGTAATGAGGTCGCCCGCCTGGACCAGAGCCAGCGGGCCCCCGACGAACGACTCAGGAGCCACATGCAGCACGCATGCCCCGTAGCTGGTGCCGCTCATCCGCGCGTCGGAGATCCGGACCATGTCGCGGACGCCCTGGGCCAGCAGGTAGTCCGGGATGGGCAGCTGGCCGTACTCGGGCATGCCCGGGCCGCCCTTCGGGCCGGCGTTGCGCAGCACCAGGACGGTGTCGGGGGTGATGTGCAGGGCCGGGTCGTTGATGCGCTGCTGCATTTCGGCGTAGGAGTCGAAGACCACGGCGGGGCCGGTGTGCTTGAGCAGGCTCGGCTCGGCCGCGATGTGCTTGATGACCGCGCCGTCGGGCGCGAGGTTCCCGCGCAGCACCGCGACCCCGCCCTCGGCGGCCAGCGCCGTGTCCGGGGCCCGGATGACGTCATCGTTGTAGACCGGCGCGTTGATGATTTTTTCACCGAACGGCCCGTCGTTCACCGTGACCCGGTCCAGATGCAGCGCCCCGGGGACGTTGGCCAGCTGGCCGAGCAGGGCCGGCAGGCCGCCGGCGTAGTAGAAGTCCTCCATCAGGTACGTCCCGCTGGGCCGGACGTTGGCCAGCCACGGCACCCGGCGGGAGATCGCGTCGAAGTCGTCCAGGGTCAGCTCCACGCCGGCCCGGCCGGCCATGGCGATCAGGTGGATGAGCGCGTTGGTGGAACCGCCCAGGGCGAGCACGGTGGCCGCCGCATCCTCGAACGCTTCGCGGGTCAGGATCTTGTCCGGGGTCAGGTCCTCCCACACCATGCCCACGATGCGCCGGCCGGTGGCCGCCGCCATCCGGTAGTGCGCGGAGTCGACCGCAGGGATGGAGGCCATCCCGGTCAGCGTCATGCCCAGGGCCTCGGCGGCTGAGGTCATGGTCGAGGCGGTGCCCATGGTCATGCAGTGACCCGGGGAGCGGGCGATGCCGCACTCCAGGTCGGCCAGCTCGCACTCCCCGGCCTGCCCGGCCCGCACGTCGTCCCAGACCTTCCACATGTCGGTGCCGCTGCCCACGGCCTGGCCGCGGTAGTTGCCGCGCAGCATGGGACCCGCGGTCAGGTAGATGGCCGGGATGTTGGCGCTGGCCGCGCCCATGAGCAGCGCGGGCGTGGTCTTGTCGCAGCCGCCCATCAGCACCGCGCCGTCGGCCGGGTAGGAGCGCAGCAGCTCCTCGGTCTCCATGGCCAGCAGGTTGCGGTACATCATCGGGGTCGGCTTCTGGAAGGTCTCGCTGAGGGTGGCGACCGGCATCTCGACCGGGAAACCGCCGGCCTCGAGCACGCCGCGCTTGACCTGCTCGGCCCGCTGGCGCAGGTGCATGTGGCAGGGGTTCAGCTCCGACCAGGTGTTCAGGATGGCGATGAGCGGCTTGCCCAGGTGCTCATCGCCTTCCACTCCCAGCTGGCGCATCCGCGAGCGGTGGCTGAACGCCCGCAGCCCGGCGGTCCGCTCGCCGCCGAACCAGCGGAAGCTGCGCAGCTCCTCGGGGTTGTTCATGCCAGGTCCCAGGCCGCCAGGAGGCCGGCGATCTCGTCCTTGATGGGCTGCGGCAGCCGGCGGCTCGGCGGGCGGACGTCGGCCCGGCACAGGCCCAGCTGGGCCAGGGCCTCCTTGACCACGCTCACGTTGTCGGCGCTGGCGTCGGCCAGCCGGAGCTCCTCAAACCGGCGGGCTGCTTCCCAGGTGGTCATCGCGCCGGTGAAGTCATTGGCCTGCAGGGCGCGGAGCAGGTCGAGAGCCAGGCCGGGGTTGACGTTGGCCAGGCCGGAGGTGAACCCGCGCGCGCCGACGGCCCAGAAGGCCGGCGCGGTCAGCTCGGCGGCGCCCGCCAGCCAGGTCAGCTGGCCGAGCCCGCCGTCCCGGGCCACCGCGGCGAACCTGCTCGCGTCGCGGACGGCGTACTTGACGCCGAGGACGTTCGGCGCCCGGCGGGCGAGCGCGGCTATGTGCTGGCCGGTGATGCGCTCGCTTCTGACGTAGAGGACGACCCCGAGGTCTGGGACGGCATCGGCGATGGCAGCGTGGTAGTCGATCCAGCCTTCGGCCGACACGTAGGGGTGCACCGGCTGGTGGATGAGGATCATGCGGGCGCCGTGATCCCGGGCGTGCCGCGCCGCCTCGGTCGCGGTGGCGATGTCGTGGCCGACGCCCGCCAGGAGTTGCACGCGGCCGTCCGCGGCCTTGGCCGCGGTCTCGAGCGCCTGCCGGGCCTCGGCCTGGCTGAGGGCGTAGAACTCTCCCGTGTTGCCGTTCGGGGTGATGACCGTGATGCCATTGGCGATCAGCCGGCTGATCAAGGCCGCGTAGGTGTCCCAGTCCGGGTCACCGCCGGCCTGGAAGGGAGTGACGGGGACGACCACCGCCGTGGCGAGGGACAGGCGCAGGGTGGCGGCTTCGGCCGGGGTGAGGCTCATCCGTGGTTCTCCTGGTCGGGTTGTACCTGGGTTCTACCGGTGCGGCGGACCCTACGCTTGACCGCCGCGGGGGTCAACGTGGATCCACGTGGCCGGGAAATGTCAGTGGCCGGTGATCAGATGGTGTTCATGCAGACGTTCACTCTGGTCCCGCGCGGGCCGTTCTCGCTCGCGTCCAGCACCCGTTTCCTGGAGGGCTTCACGCCCGCGGCGTACAGCGGGCCGCAGGACGCCGCCTTGGAGCTGGCGTTCCCGGCGGAAGGCAGCTGGCGGACGGTCGGCGTCCGGGTGCGGCAGGACGGCGAGGCCGTGACCGCCGACGTGGTGAGCCCGGAATCGCCGGACCCGGAGCTGATGACGGCCGTGCGCGCGCAGGTCGAGCGCATTGTCTCCCTCGACGTGGACGGCTCGGGATTCCCCGCGGTCGGTGAGCGCGACCCGGTGGTGGGCCGCCTGCAGCAGCGCTACCCCGGGCTGCGCCCGATCGGGTTCTGGTCGCCGTACGAGGCCGCGGCCTGGACCATCATCGGGCACCGGATCCGGATCAGGCAGGCCGCCGCGATCAAGGCCAGGATGGCCGCGCAGCTCGGGGACCCGGTGACCTTCGGTGACCGGGTGGTTCACGCGTTCCCCGCCCCTGACCGGCTGGCGTCGCTCGAGGAGTTCCCGGGACTGGCCGGGCGCAAGCCGGAGTGGCTCAGGTCGGTGGCGCGGGCCGCCCTGGACGGCCAGCTCGACGCGGCCCGGCTGCGCGGGCTGCCTCGCGACATCGCGCTGAAAGACCTGAAGACCCTGCCGGGCATCGGAGACTTCTCAGCCGGGCTGATCTTGCTCCGGGGCGCTGGCGACCCCGACGCCGTGTCGTACCACGAGCCGCGGCTGGCCCTCGCCGTCGCGGACGCGTACGGGCTGCCCGAGCCGGCCACGCCTGCGCAGCTGACCGAGATCAGCGAAGCCTGGCGGCCGTACCGGACCTGGGTCACCCTGCTCCTTCGGACCCAGCAGGAGATCCAGGCGCCGTCGCGTTAAGCTCCGTCGCGTTAAGGTTCCGTCGGGTTAAGGTGGAGCCAGCACGTGGTTGCGCCTAGGGTTCCGCCGGCCGTCCGCCTGGCAAACCACAATCAGGACGGCCGGGTCTGGACCGAGCGGCGCCGCGACCCGGGTGCTGCGGGCTTGCTGGCCTTCGCGCCCCCGGGGAACACCTGACGGGATAGAAGCCCTGAGGGCTCCTGTTCAGCCTGCCTGAGGAGCCCCGTTGGACCCGTCGACCACCCTCCCGCTCACCGTCACGCTCGCGGTGCTGGCCGCCGCCATCACCCATGCCGTGTGGAACGCGATCGCGCACGGCATCAAGGACCAGACGCTCGCATTCGCGCTGATCGGCGCGGGCACCATCGCAGTGGCGATCCCGCTCATCATCGTGTCCGCCCTGCCCCGGCCGGCCTGCTGGCCGTACCTGCTGGCGTCGGTCGGGATACACGTGTTCTACAACCTGCTGCTGATGCAGTGCTACCGGCTGGGCGAGTTCAGCCAGGTCTACCCGCTGGCCCGCGGCATCTCCCCGCCCGTGGTGACGCTCCTGGCGGTGGTCTTCGTCCACGAGCGGCTAGCGTTGCCCCAGCTGGCCGGGGTGGCCGTCGTGTCAGCCGGGCTGGCCTTCCTGGTCTTCAGCGGCCGCCGGCCGGGCCGCGGTGCGTTCCTGGCCGCTGCCGGCACCGGGCTCACCATCGCGGCCTACACCACCGTGGATGGCGTCGGGGTGCGGCTGTCGGCCACCTCGTTCGGCTACATCGGCTGGCTGATGCTGATGCAGAGCCTGTGCGTCCCGATGTTCGCCCTGATCCGGCGCCGTGGCGTCCTGCTGAAGCAGCCGCCGCGGATCCTGTGGTCCGGGCTGGCCGCGGGCGCCCTGAGCGTGCTGGCCTACGGCCTGGTGCTCTGGGCGCAGACCCGGGGAGCGCTGGCGCCGATCGCCGCGCTGCGCGAGACGAGCGTCATCTTCGGGGCGATCATCGGCTCGCTGGCCTTCCGCGAGCCGTTCGGCCGGAACCGGGTCATGGCCGCAGTGATCGTGGTGGCCGGCATCCTGCTGCTCAACCTGGGGTGACCCGGTGAGACATGAAGGTGCCCGGCGGCGCAGGGTTCCGCCGGGCACCGGGACCGATCATCCGATCGGTTTGTTCCTACCCTTAGGAACGAGACGTATACGGATACGGATCGAAATATCCGGCTCGCGTAAGAATTTGGTGACATAGCCGGATCCGGATGCTGCGCGGACGCGACTGTGCTTGCTGGTCTGTCTCGGCGCCCAGGAACAATGGTGGCGTGGACATTCTGAGCAGCCGGGTCCTTATCCGCCCCACCGACTTGGACCGGAGCCGTCGGTTCTACCGGGACACCCTGGGCCTGGCCATCTACCGGGAGTTCGGCCCGGCGGACAACCCCGGCGTGGTGTTCTTCCTCGGCCAGGGACTACTCGAAGTCTCCGGACACGCGGCCGCCCCGCCCGGGCGCTCGGTGATGCTCTGGATTCAGGTGCGTGACGTCCGGACGGAGCACGCCAGGCTGGCTGCGGCGGGCGTCCCGATCATCCGGGAGCCTGTCGCCGAGCCATGGGGCTTGATCGAGATGTGGATCGAGGACCCGGATGGCGTCCCGATCGTCCTGGTCGAGGTCCCCGCCGATCACCCGCTGCGCCGTGATCGCAGGTAACCGCCACGCTGGAAGCGGAAGCGGGCACGCGGTAGCGTCACGGGCATGAGGTTCGCCAGCCGGGCAGAATGGACAGGTCCGTGGACGCTGAGACGGTACCCAACGCCTTTGACCTGACCGGCCGGGTAGCCATCGTGACCGGGTCAGGCAGCGGCATCGGCCTGGGCATCTCCCAGGTGCTCGCGGCCGCGGGCGCCCTGGTGGTGTGCGCGGACGTGAACGGCGCCACGGCTGATGCGGCGGCGCAGACGATAGGGCTGGCCGGCCACGAAGCCCGCGCCGCCGCGCTTGACGTATCCCGCCGATCGGATGTGGTCGACCTGGTCCGCTCGACGGTGTCCGAACACGGACGCCTCGACATCATGTGCAACAACGCCGGCGTCATCGGTCCCGAGGTGCCTGCCATCGACCTGACGGAGGAGGCGCTCGACGGACTTCTGGCGGTGAACCTGAAGGGGGTCCTGTTCGGCTCGCAGGAAGCCGCGAAGGTGATGATCGATCAGGGCCGCGGGAGCATCGTGAATACCGCCTCTGCGGCGATCGACTCCCCCACCCCGAGCCTGCTCGCGTACGGGATCTCCAAGGTCGGCATCGTCCAGATCAGCCGCAGCCTCGCCGCGGAGGTGGGCCCCCGCGGGGTCCGGGTCAACGTCATCGCTCCCGGCCTGGTCGAGACGAACATCACACGCCGTCATTACACGAATGAGGACGGAACGACCGACGAAGCCAGACGCGACGCCACGCTGTCTGCGATGCGCGAATACGCGCCGCTGAAAACCCTCGGGACCCCCGAGGACATGGGCTTGGCCGCGCTCTTCCTCGCATCGGATGCGTCCCGTTTCATTACCGGGCAGATCATGCGGCCTAACGGCGGCACCGCCATGCCCTGGTAACGCAGCCGTATACCGCTGGTCATTTGGTCTTTTGATGCCCGTCACAACCGATGAGAGTGGGTAGGGATGAAGTCAGACTTCAGGACTCTGGCCATTGCGCAGGACGACGGTGTCGTACAGATAGTCCTGAACCGGCCGGAGGCGAGAAACGCCATCTCGCATCGGATGCAGGCCGAGATCGACGTCGCACTCGACGAAGCCGAGACCGACCCCGAGGTCAAGGCGGTGGTTCTCCGCGGCGAAGGAGCGATTTTCTCGGCCGGGCATGACCTTAAAGAGCAGATGGGCGGCATGAGCTTCCCGGAGCTGACGTTCCCCTTCGCCTCCCCCTCGATCTCGCCCGGCCTGCCCCGGGCGTGGTACTTCAGGAAACCGCTCATCGGGGCCGTCCACAGCTACGTGGGCCCCTACGCCATCGCCCTGATCGCGTGCTGCGACTTCAACATCGCGGCGGAGCACACCCGGTTCAGCTGCGAAGTGTTCCGCGGCAGCTATCCGGACGTCGGGTGGCTGCCGCTGTACCTGCAGCTGCCGATGCGCGTCATCGAGAAACTGTGGCTCATGGGCGGCTGGATGGACGCCGAGCAAGCCCTCCAGTTTCAGTTCGTGCAGCGCGTGCTGCCGCAGGATGAGGTGGTGGAGGAGGCGCTGCGCTGGGCCCGCCAGGCGGCGCAGATCCCGGCTGGGGCCTTCGCGCACAGCAAGGAGAAGATCCGCAGATCGGTCGAGCTCCTTGGCCTCAATGCGCTGCCCGCAGTGCTCAGCCGCTATGGCCCGCCACCCGAGCAGCCGGCCGAGTCTGGCTCCGCTCAGTTCGGCGACGTCCTGGCGGCCCGCGGCCTGAAGGAAGCAGTCCGCCGTCGTGACGAGAAGTTCGATCCGGGCATCTCACGCGTCTAGCCGATGCGACCCGGCCTCAATATCGTGTCGACAGGATGCGCCGATTCGGGGTCTTCGGCGAAACCCCCGGCGGGACATAACCCGCGCACGAGCAGCGGCTGGACCATCTGAGCGAACCGAGCCGGACAGAGCAGGACGCCGGCGCGCGGTGCGAGGCGGCGGTATGCGCGCACCTGACGCACATTCTCGCCGTCGGCAAGGACAAGCAAAACCACTGCCAGAGCATATCGGTTCCGACCGACAGCCAGAATACGAAATAGGCGAATGTGATCACGAATGCGATCGGCCCGAGGGCCCGGTCGTTACCGGGCAGGGAATTCAGCGCGAAAGCGATAGCAAGAATGGCTGGCGTAACGAGCCCGGATGCGCCCCACCGGGCTGCGTTGCTCACCCGCCGGGACCGACTGCGCGCGGGCGGCGGGCCGGCCACCGGGCCGGCCGGGAGGCCGGCGGTGACCGCGGCCAGGTCCGCGTACGTCCGTGCGGCGAGCACCTGGCCGATCCGGGCGTCGAAGTCGTCCTTGGCCAGCCGGCCCGCCGCGTACACGGCCTTGAGCGTGTCTATCATCTGCTCGCGATCGGAGTCCGACGCTCGCAGGTAGCCGCGGCTCGCCGCCGGCAGCCCTCGGTCTCCAGGCCCTAGCGTCACGCTGCCTCCAGACGGGAGGATCAAACCAACAGCGTAGCATTTCGGCCATAACGCACCGTGATCATGATCTGCGGGCCTGGCCCGGGTCAGATCCGCTGCTCGGTCGCGGGGTCGGGGACGCCGTCGAAATACTGGCCGAGGACCTGGCCGAACGCCGGCTCGCCGGGAGCGGCGCGCATGAACAGCGTCATCGATGAGCGCAGCTTGACCGCGTCGACCTCGCCGAAGACCTGCTCCGCCGTGCGGCCCGCCACGCCGGTGAGGATGGCGGCACAGTCGACCAGCCGCGGGCCGAGAACCGGATGAGCCAGGTAGGCCCGGGCCTCGGCCAGGCCGGAGATCGCGTAGATCCGCGACGCGTGGCTGTAACCCAGGCCGGCCACCTGCGGGAAGATGAACCACATCCAGTGGCTGTCCTTACGGCCGTTGCGCAGCTCGGCGGCGGCGCGGCGATAGGTGCCGTCCGCGTCCTGGGCGTCGACGAATCGCTGCAGATCATACGGGTCGGCAGTCGTCATAATCGGTCATTCTGCCGCGGCACCGCGCCGGGATTCAACGGCCGGCGGCGCTCGCGCGGGATCCCTCCCGCACCTAGGGGAGATTAGCGCTACGGGCAGTCCTTATTTGTTCGTTACACGTGGACCGTATGCGCGACATCAGGACTCTGGCATCATTTTCGGATGGCAGGAAGCCCAGATAGGAGCGATTTCGCTCGCGGCACGACGAAAGCCGGCCGCGGCTATCGCATCGTCGGGCGCCTGGGCGCGGCGATACCGGTCGCAGGCGGCGGGCTCGGACCAGCAGGTGCTGACACCTCGAGAAACCGGCCCGGGATGCCGCCGTAACGCGACCAGGCCGATTCAGCCGCCTGCATACGGACCTGGCCGGAGAAGCCCATCCGGGCTGACGGCGGCGATGAAGCCCGCTACTGGCCAGCCGCTACCTTCAGCACCTGGCCGGCCCAGATCAACCGAGAGGAAGAGGATATGAGACGCACCACCGCGATCGCGGCCATGGCCGCGATCGCCCTGGCCGCTGCCGGCTGCAGTAGCAGCTCGTCCAGCAGCACTAGCAGCACCAGCAGTTCGTCCAGCGGCAGTAACACGGTCGACATCTACTCGAGCCTCCCGCTGCAGGGCGCCTCGAGCGCGCAGACGATACCGCTGGTCAACGGGATCAAGCTCGCGCTCTCCCAGGCAGGCAGTAAGGCCGGCCAGTTCACGGTGAGCTACCAGTCCCTCGACGACTCCACCGCGGCGGCCGGGAAGTGGGACCCGGGCCAGACGGCGGCGAACGCGCGGAAGGTAGCCTCGGACTCCAAGGCCGTCTACTACATCGGCGAATTCAACTCCGGCGCCAGCGAGGTGTCGATCCCGATCCTCAACGAGGCGGGAATCCCGCAGGTGAGCCCAGCGAACACGTACGTCGGCCTGACGACCAGCCTGCCCGGCAGCGCCCCCGGCGAGCCGCAGAAGTACTACCCGACCGGGAAGCGCACCTACCTGCGCATCGTGCCGATCGACTCGATCCAGGCCGCCGCTGACCTGATGGCGATGAAGAGCGCCGGCTGCACCAAGGTCGCCGTGGCCAACGACAAGGAAGCCTACGGAGCCGGCCTGGCCACCCTGATCGAGCTGGAGAAGGCCGATTACGGCGTCAACGTCGTGAGCAACACGGGCATCGACCCGACCTCGCCCAACTTCCGCTCTTACGCCTCGACGATCCAGGGTCAGGGAGCGGATTGCTTCTTCTTCGCCGGCATCGTCTCCAACGGCGCCGTCCAGATCACCAAGGACGTCCACTCGGCCATCCCCACCGCCAAGGTGTTCGGCGGTGACGGAGTGTGCACGAGCTCGTACACCAGCGCGGCGCAGGGCGGCGTCCCGGCGGCGATCGACCCGCTGATCCAGTGCACGGTCGCAACCCAGGACCTGGCCGCCTACCCGGGCGGCAAGGACTTCCTGGCCGCGTACAAGGCCGCGTACGGCGTCTCGGACCCTGACCCGTACGCGATCTACGGCTATGAGGCGATGCAGCTCGGGCTCAACACGATCAAGGGCCTGGGCGCCCAGGGCAACAACAAGGCCTCCGTACTGGCCGCCCTGTTCGCGACGAAGGCGACCTCCTCCGTACTGGGCACGTTCGGATTCGACGCCAACGGCGACACGACGCTGAAGTCCTACGGCCTGTACAAGGTCAACTCCAGCGGCATTCCCGTGTTCTTCCAGACGCTCACGCCGACGAAGACGGTCAGCTAGGAACCCACCATGAGGTGGTGGGAGGCCATCCGGGCCTCCCACCACCTCCGCTCAGGCGTGATCCTGCTCAGGCAGGCCTCCGCACCCGCCCGCCGACACTCTGCCCGCCGACACTCCGCACGGAGCCATGGACACCACGACCATCACGCCGAGCCTGCCGCCCGCGGCGCGGGCGCGCCCCCTGGACGCCGTCCGCCGCGTCGCCGGCCGCTGGGGCCTGATCGCGGCGCTGGCCGCGCTGCCGGTCTATTACGGCATCCATGACCTGGTGTTCGGCTACCAGGTCACGGTGGCAGGCCATCCGGTGATCCACCACGATCTGTCGCTGCTGGGCTTTAATTTCGCCGTGGGCCTGTCCAACGGCGCGATCTGGGCCCTGATCGCCATCGGGTACACGCTCGTGTACGGGATCATCGAGCTGATCAACTTCGCGCACGGCGACGTATTCATGATCGGCTCTTTCACGGCCGTGGGCTTCTATACCGTGTTCGGCCTGACGCCGAGCACGGGCACCGCCTGGCTGGTCGGCGGCCTGCTGCTGACCTTGGTCCTCACGATGATGGTGACGGGATCCCTGAACGTCCTGATCGAGCGGGTCGGCTACCGGCCGCTGCGCAATGCGCCCAAGCTCGCGCCGCTGATCACGGCGGTCGGCTTCTCCTTCATCTTGCAGAACGTCGGCCTGCTCTGGCGCGGCGGCTCGCCGCAGAGCGTGCCCGACCTGATCGGCGAAGCGCAGACGGTATTCACCATCGGCGGCGTGGCCATCCAGCGCGGCTACATCCTCGCCTTCGCCGTGATGATCCCGCTGGTGTTCGCGCTGAGCTGGTTCATCAGCTCCACGCGGTCCGGCCGGGCGATGCGGGCCACCGCCCAGGACCCGGAGGCGGCCCGCCTGATGGGCATCAACGTCAACCAGACGATCTCGCTGACCTTCCTGCTCGGCGGCATGCTGGCCGGCGCGGCGGGCCTGGTGTACGCGCTGTACGAGACCAACGTCTGGTACTTCCAGGGCTTCGAGGCCGGCCTGATCGCGTTCACCGCGGCGGTCATGGGCGGCATCGGCAATGTCCGCGGCGCCGTGCTCGGCGGGCTCATCATCGGCGTCATCCAGGCGCTGTCCGATTCCCGGCTGGGCCCGCAGTGGACCGAGGCCGTGGTGTTCGGCTACCTCATCGCGATAATGATCCTGCGGCCGCGCGGGCTGCTGGGCGAGGAGACGAGGGAGGCCGGATGACGGACGGAGTTCGCGCCCGGCTGCGGGGGTGGCAGGGGGCCGGGGCGAGGCGGCTCCCGCCGTGGTGGAACCGCGCGCTGGCCGGGCTGGTCATCGTGATCGGGATCATCCTGCCGTTCTTCTTCCCGTCTTCCGCCGGCTTCATGAACGCGACGATCATCGCCCTCGCCTACGCGGTGATGTCGCTGGGCCTGAACATCGTGGTGGGCTTCGCCGGGCTCCTGGACCTCGGGTACGTCGCCTTCTACGCGCTCGGCGCCTACTCGCTCGGGTGGTTCGGCTCGGGCTTCTTCTTCAAGGCACAGGTCCACGTGGGGGTCTCCCGGCTCACGAGCACACTGCCCGGCGTGCACCTGAACTTCCTGCTCATCCTGATCGGAGCCGCGGGCATCTGCGCGGTGGCGGGAATGCTGATCGGGCTGCCGACCTTGCGCCTGCGCGGCGACTACATCGCGATCGTCACGCTCGCATTCGGCGAGATCATCGGCGTGGTCGCGGTCAACGGCCAGAGCGTCCCGGTGGGCGGCGGCATGACGCTGACGGCCGGCAACCTGGGCATAAGCGCCGTTGACGCGCCGTACTTCCCGGTCATCGGGTCGTTCGGCCTGCTCAACCTGAGGCCCTGGTACTGGCTGGTCCTGGCCATCCTGCTCTTTGTGCTGTTCGTCAACCTGCGGCTGCGCGACTCACGTCTCGGCCGGGCCTGGATCGCGTTGCGCGAGGATGAGGTCGCGGCGGTGTCGATGGGCATCCCGCTGGTGAAAACGAAGCTGCTCGCCTACTCCATGGGCGCTGCGTTCGGCGGCATGGCCGGTGCCTTCTTCGGGGCCTACTACACGGAGGTCAACGCCAGCCAGTTCGCGTTCGGGTTCTCGATCTTCATCCTTGCGATGGTCATCATCGGCGGGCTGGGCTCGATCTGGGGAGCAGTCGTCGGCGGCCTGGCCCTCGGCTACATCAACAACTACCTGATCCCCGACGTGCTGAATAACCTGCCCCAGCATTTCGGTCTGCACTTCCAGCTGACCCAGGTGGAGTTCGGGATCTTCGGGTTCCTGCTGGTGATCATGATGCTCTTGAGACCGCAGGGCCTGATCCCCGAGCGGCGCCGCCAGCTGGAGCTCACGGCCGAGATCGCGGCCGAGGACGCCCAGCTCGCGGAGGAGCCGGGGAGCACCGCGTGAGCAGCCCTGAGGCACTCGCTCCGCCCGTCAGCGCGGTGCTGCGCGCTGAACACATCACCAAGGAGTTCGGCGGGCTGGTCGCCGTCGCGGATATCTCCCTCGACATTCCGGAGCACTCGATCGTGTCGCTGATCGGGCCGAATGGCGCCGGGAAGACGACCTTCTTCAACATGCTGACCGGGCTGTACCGGCCCACTCGGGGACGGATCCTCCTCGGCGACCGCGACATCACGCGTGCGCGGCCGGACGTGATCACCGCGGCTGGCGTCGCGCGCACCTTCCAGAACATCCGCCTGTTCGGCGCGATGACCGCCGTCGAGAACGTGATGATCGGGCATCATGCGCGGATGCGGGCGGGATTGTTCGGGTCGATTGTCCGCCCGCCCTGGGTTCGCCGTGAGGAACGGACGACGCGGGAGCATGCCCGTGAGCTCCTGGCGTATGTCGGCCTGCCGCCGTCCGTCTTCGACCGGATCGGGGCGCAGCTGTCATACGGCGACCAGCGGCGGGTGGAACTCGCCCGGGCGCTGGCGGCCGAGCCAAGCCTGCTGCTGCTCGATGAGCCGACCGCGGGCATGAACCCCAGCGAATCGGCGGCGCTGACGGACTTCATGCGCAAGCTGCGCGATGAGCTGAAGCTGACCATCCTGCTCATCGAGCACGACATGAAGGTCGTGATGGGGGTGTCCGAACGCGTCACCGTGCTCGACCACGGCAGGAAGATCGCCGAGGGGCCGCCGGCTGAGGTCCGGACCGACCCGCAGGTGATCGAGGCCTACCTCGGAAAGCAGGACTGATGGCGCTGCTCGAGGTCTCCGGCATCCACGCCCGCTACGGCTCGATCGAGGCGCTGAAGGGAGTCTCGCTGACCGTTGACGAAGGCGAGGTGGTCACGCTGATCGGCTCCAACGGGGCCGGGAAGTCGACCACCCTCCGCTCGATCTCGGGTCTGACCCCGGCCAGCCAGGGAACGATCACCTTCGCCGGAGTGGACATCACCCGCGTGCCGGCCCACGAGATCGTCGGGCACGGAATCGCGCTCTCGCCCGAGGGCCGGCACTGTTTCCCCCGGATGACGGTACGCGAGAACCTGGAGCTGGGCGCCCACCGGCGGCGCGGCCTGGGGATCGCCGAGGATTACGCCCAGGTCTACGAGCTGTTCCCGGTGCTCAAGGAGCGTGAGCGGCAGAAGGCCGGCACGATGTCCGGCGGCGAGCAGCAGATGCTGGCCATCGGGCGCGCCCTGATGGCCCGGCCCAAGCTGCTGATGCTCGACGAGCCATCACTGGGCATCGCCCCGCTCCTGGTCCAGCGGATCTACCAGACCATCGGCGAGATCAACAGCTCCGGCGTCACCATCCTGCTGGTCGAGCAGAACGCCAATTACGCGCTCGACGCCGCCTCCCGCGGTTACGTGCTCGAGACCGGGCGGGTAGTGTTGGCCAGCGATTCGGCCAGCCTGCGCAACGATCCTGAGGTTCAGAGGGCGTACCTGGGCACATGACTGAATACGGAGCGTGATAGATATCGGCACCATCGGCGTCAAGGCGCTCTACCTTCTGTTCATCTGGCTCGTCTCGGCCGCGGCCGCGTCGTGGCTATCGGAGCGCAAGGGCTACGGCGAGCGGGTCGGCCTGACCCTGGGCCTGCTGCTGTCAGCCCTGGGGCTGCTGATCGCGCTGCTGCTGCCGGGGCGGCCCGGCTCGAAGTGGCGGGTCGACGGCCGCGTGCCGAGATGGCGGGCCCGCAGGCACCCGTCGGCCTGACACCGCGCCAGCAGACCCTACGCAGGGAAACAAGATGACATCCTCGCCCGACGCCGACGCTGACGCCCTCGCTGACGCCGGCGCACTGGCCGCCCAGGAAGCGGCCAAGCGGAACCTGTGGCTGCATTTCACCCAGATGTCCAGCTTCGCCGACAGCGACGTCCCGGTGATCGTGCGCGGCTCGGGGGCGTATGTCTTCGACCAGCGCGGCCGCAGGTACCTGGACGGGCTGTCCGGCCTGTTCACGGTCCAGGTGGGCCACGGCCGCCGGGAGATCGCCGAGGCGGGCGCGCGGCAGGCGGCGGAGCTGGCCTACTTCCCGCTGTGGTCCTACGCCCATCCCACGGCCATCGAGCTGGCCCAGCGGCTGGCCGGGCTGGCGCCGGGCGACCTGAACCGGGTGTTCTTCACGACCAGCGGCTCGGAGGCCGTCGAGTCAGCCTGGAAGCTCGCCAAGCAGTACTTCAAGCTGACCGGCCAGCCCGAGCGGTACAAGGTGATCAGCCGCCAGCTCGCCTACCACGGCACGTCCATGGGCGCGCTCGCCATCACCGGCCTGGCCGACATGAAGTACCCGTTCGAGCCGATGACGCCGGGCGGGGTCCGGGTGCCGAACACCGACTTCTACCGGGCGCCCGCGTTCGTGCGCGACGACCTGGCGGCGTTCGGCGGGTGGGCCGCGGATGAGATCGAGCGGGCGATCCTGCGCGAGGGGCCGAAGTCCGTCGCCGCGGTCTTCCTGGAGCCGGTGCAGAACTCCGGCGGCTGCCTCGTGCCGCCCCCCGGTTACTTCCAGCGGGTCAGGGACATCTGCGACCGGCACGGCGTGCTGCTGGTCTCCGACGAGGTGATCTGCGCGTTCGGCCGCCTGGGCTATTACTTCGGGGCCCAGCGGTACTCCTACCAGCCGGACATCATCACCTTCGCCAAGGGAGTCACCTCCGGCTACGCTCCGCTGGGCGGGATGCTCGTCAGCGACGCGCTGGTGGAGCCGTTCAGCTCAGGCCCGGCCACGTTCATGCACGGCATCACGTTCGCCGGCCATCCCGTGTCCACCGCGGTGGCGCTGGCCAACCTGGATATCTTCGAGTCCGAGGACCTGCTGGGGAACGTGCGCGCGGGCGAGCACGCGTTCCGCGCCACCCTGGAGAAGCTCTGCGACCTGCCCATCGTCGGCGAAGTCCGGGGCGACGGCTACTTTTACGCCATCGAGCTGGTCAAGGACAAGGCCACCCGCGAGACGTTCGACCGCGAAGAATCGCAGCGGCTGGTGCGCGGGTTCCTGTCGCACGCGCTGTTCGACGCCGGCCTGGTGTGCCGCGCCGATGACCGCGGCAGCCCGGTGGTCCAGCTGGCCCCGCCGCTCATCTGCGGGCAGCAGCACTTCGACGAGATGGCGCACGTCCTGCGCGCCGTCCTCACCGAGGCCTGGGCGCGCCTCTAGGCCGGGCCTGCCCAGGGGCCGCCCCGGTGCCGTCCCCGGGGGCGGCACTGTTCATCGGAACGTCGGGCCCGGACGTTCCGTGCCGCCATCTGGCGTTTACTCGGCTCCGTTACTTTTCCGTTATGCCGGCCGGCAGCGTTGACTCGGGGGGACGACCCAGCGGAACCCCCCGATCACGCAGAGGCCGCCCGCCGCCCCGCAAGGTCCGCACGCCAGGGGCCGACGGCACCCCGGAGCAGATTCATCTCACCTGGGGTGAGCATCCAGCGACCAGCGTCGTGGTCTCCTGGGCGTCGGCGGGCCCGGCGACCCGGCCGCGGGTGCGGATCGGGCAGCGGGTCATCGCGGCCGAGCCCCGCCCGTACACCGGCGGGCTCAACGGCGAGACGGTGTGGACCTACCACGCGCGGGTCGGCGGGCTGCGGCCCGGCGCCAGCTACGCGTACACGGTGACCGCCGACAACGACGGCAACGCCGCCGACCCGTTCAGCGCCGTCTTCCGCACCGCGCCGGACGGCCGGGCGGCGTTCCGCTTCACCAGCTTCGGCGACCTGGCCACCCCGGACACCGCGCGGGTCCGCTCCGACGGCCAGGGCGCCTACGCGGTCGACTCGGTCGAGTCATTCCAGCCGCTGTTCCATCTGCTGAATGGCGACCTGTGCGACGCGAACCTCAACCCCGCCGCGGCGCCCGAGGTGTGGCGCGACTTCGGTAACAACAACCAGGCCTCGGCGGCCAGCCGGCCCTGGATGCCGTGCCCGGGCCACCACGAGCTGGAGTTCGGCCACGGACCGCAGGGGTTCACCTCGTACCTGACCCGCTACACGCTGCCGGACAACTGCGTACCGGGCTTCAGCGGGCGCTGGTACAGCTTCCGGATCGGTTCGGTCCTGTTCGTATCCCTCGACGCCGGCGACGTGGTCTACCAGGACGCGGGCGCGTTCGTGGCCGGCCCGGCGGCGCTGACCCCCCATCTCAGGGGCTATTCGGGCGGCGCACAGACCGCATGGCTGGAGCGGACGCTGGCGGCCGGCCGCCGCGATCGGTCCGTGGACTGGATCATCGTGCAGATGCACCAGTGCGCGTGTTCCTCCTCGGCCACCGGGAACGGCTCGGACCTGGGCATCCGCCAGCAGTGGCTGCCGCTGTTCGACCGGTACCAGGTGGACCTGGTGCTGACCGGGCACGACCACGGTTACGAGCGGTCCTTCCCGGTGCGCGGGGCCGACGCCGACGCTGGCCGAGAGGCGGCCACCGGGGCCGTGATCGACACCTTGCGCCCGCACCCGGTGACGACCACCGACAACGGCGTGTTCGACACCAGCCAGGGCACCGTTCACCTCGTCCTGGGCTGCGGCGGCGCCGACGCCAACCTGGATGACTGCGGCGTCGGCACGGCCGACGGGCAGCGCCAGGCCAAGGTGTTCACCCAGGCCAACCGCCCGGCCCTGACCTCGGCGCCAGACGTCTGCGCCCGGGCGGGGGCTGACGCGGTGGAAGACGCGACCTGGTCGGCCAGACGCGACACCCCGACCGGCTACGGGATCGCGGTGTTCGACGTCGACCCCGACCCGGAGGACTTCGCCGGCCACACCGGCATCACCGTCACGCAGTACCACGCGGCCGGCGTGGACCCGGTCAACCCGGCCACCGGCGCCAAGGGCGCGCCGGCCCCCGAGTGCACCGAGTTCGAGACCTTCACCCTCATCCGCCGGCACTCCTGAACCGGCCGCACGCGGGCGGATCGTCCCGGGCACCCGATACCGTCGGAGCATGGATGCACTGGTGATCGGGGCCGGGGTGTGCGGCCTGACGACGGGGATCAGCCTGGCCGAGGCGGGGCTCAGCGTGACGATCAGGACGGCGGCGCCGCCGGAGCGGACCACCTCGGTAGCAGCCGGCGCGGTCTGGGGGCTGGTCCGGGTCGGCCCGCCGGAGCGGGTCCTGGACTGGGGCCGGACCGGACTTGAGGTCCTGTCCAAGCTCGCCGCGGAGCCGGGCACCGGAGTGCGCATGGTCAGCGGCATGGAGGCCAGCCGCGCCCCCCTGGAGCCCTACTACTGGACCGACCTGCTGCCCAGCCTGCGGCTGTGCGGTGCCGCCGAGCTGCCCGACGGCTTCACCCACGGCTGGCACTACACCGCCCCGCTCGCCACCATGCCGGTGTACCTGGAGTACCTGCGGACCAGGTTCGCGCGGGCCGGCGGCCGCCTCGAGGTGGCGCCGGTGCGCTCCCTGGCCGAGCTGGCCGGGGTCGCCCCGGTCGTGGTGAACTGCTCCGGCGTCCGGGCCCGCGACCTGGTGCCCGACCCCTCGATCGGGCCGGTCCGCGGCCAGGTGGTGATCGCCGCCAACCCCGGCATCGAGGAATTCTTCATCAGCCGGGACGATCAGCCGCCGTGGATCGTGTACATGTTCCCGCACGGCGACACGGTCCTGCTCGGCGGCACGAACGAGGAGGGCGGGTGGGACGAGGAGCCCGACCCGGCCATCGCCGAACGGATCGTGGCGGGATGCGCCGCGATCGATCCCCGCCTGCGCGACGCCGAGATCCTCGGGCACCGTGTCGGCCTGCGCCCGTACCGGCCCGCGGTGCGGCTGGAGCCCGAGCCGCTGGGGGACGGCGTGCTGTGGCACAACTACGGGCACGGCGGCGCCGGCGTGTCCTTGTCCTGGGGCTGCGCGGCGGCGATCACCGCCGCGGTGACGGGCTAGGGGTCTAGGAACGCGGCCAGGCGGGCCGGGGCAATAACCCGGTAGGCGTCCTGGCACAGCTCGGCGATCTCGGCCCAGTCGGCCGGGCCGTCGAGCCGGACGCCGAGCCAGCCGCGGCCGCCGACGTAGGGCGGCCGGAAGAAACGGGCGGGCGCCGACGCGGTGAGCTCGGCCTGCGCTCCGGGCGGCGCGGCGCACCACAGGTGCGGGAACTGGTGGTCATGATGGCCGTCGGCCCACAAGGTCACGAACGCGCTCTTGCCCCGGACGAACCAGGTGGGCGCGCCGTGGCTGGGCCGCTCGGTGACCTCAGGCAGGGCCAGGCAGATCGCGCGCAGCCGGCCGGCGAGGTCGGCTTCCTGGTCGTCCACCCAGCGATTGTCCCACTGGCGCCGCCGATACGCTGTGGCTCATGAGGTTCGCGATCGCCATCCCACAGATCTACCCGGACCGGGAATTCGATCCGGAGACGTTCCGCGCCTACTTCCGGCGCGCTGAGGAGCTGGGCTTCGGGAGCGCCTGGACGCAGGAGTCGACGCTCGGCATGAGCCCCCAGCTCAGCCCGCTGGAGGCGATGAGCTACGCGGCCGCCTGCACCGAGCGGATCCGGCTGGGCTGCTCGGTGTTCGTGTCCACCCTGCACAGCCCGGTGCACCTGGCCAAGAGCATCGCCTCGCTGGACCAGCTCAGCCGCGGCCGGATCGAGGTCGGCGTGGGCACCGGCGGCCCGGGCCGCCCGTTCGCCGCCTTCGGCGTGGACCCGGCCCGGTATGCGGCGCGGTTCACCGAGGGCGTCGAGCTGATGAAGGCGCTGTGGACTGAGCCGAGGGTCACCTTCGGTGGCCAGTTCTGGCAGCTGGAGAACGCCCCGATGGAACCGAAGCCGTTCCAGAAGCCGTACCCGCCGCTGTGGTTCGGCGCGGCCAGCGAGGCCGCGCTGCGGCGCGCCGTGCGCATGGGCTACGGCTACTTCGGCGCGGGTTCGACGACCACGGCACGGTTCGCCGAGCTGGTCCAGGTGACACGGAAGATCCTGGCCGAAGCGGGCCAGGCCGCCGGGGACTTCCCCATCGCCAAGCGCGTCTACATCGCAGTCGACGAGGACGGCGGGCAGGCCCGGGCCCGGATGAACGCGGCCCTGGAAGGCACGTACGGGCGCCGGGTGCCGGCCATCGAGGCCGCCACGGTCGCGGGCACGGCCGCCGATTGCGTCCGCGAGCTGCGGCAGGTCGCCGACGCGGGCGCGGAGATGATCCTGTTCACCCCGCTGTTCGACCCGGCCGGGCAGATGGAACGGCTCGCGGCAGGCGTCATCCCCGAGCTCGGCTGATACCCGGGCCGGTACGCGGCTGCATCACAGCCTCGAGCATGGTTACCACGTCGGGGTAACCCACGGCGGTCCAGTCCTCGGTCAGCAGGCCGTACGGCTCCGGGGCGCCCCACCGGTACTCCACCTGGCTGGTCCCCGGCCTGCTGCTGCGGCCGTGCGTGGGATTGAGGGCCCACCAGCACCAGTCAGCGTCGGTCTCGGCCAGCCAGGCCCGGAGGTTGGCCCACCAGGTGCCGCCGCCGCCCGGTGCGGACAGCGCGCTGGCGTTATCGCCGAACTCGCCGACCCACAGCGGCGCGATCCCCTCCGTGAGGAGGTACCCGCCGTTCTTGTTCAGCTGCTCGAAGTAGGCGGCCTGGGACTGATCCGCGGGGTGCCCGAACCAGGAATAGTCGTGCATGCTGTACACGACCTTGCCTGGCTGCGCGAGCTTGACCGGGTGGCTGGCTACGCCGGTCAGGTCGCCCGCGTAGCTCAGCCCCTCGCAGATGATCAGCGGATGGGGATCGATCTCGTGGATCAGGTTCCCCACCGTGGTGTACATGGCCGCGAAGTCGGTCTCCTGCCCGCTCCCCCACGCCGGGGCGAGCCGGCCCGCGGCGAGCGTAGCGGGGCGCGGCTCGTTCTTTATGTCCATGGCCGCGACCAGCGGATCCGAGGCATACCGCCGGGTGACTTCCTGCCAGGCCGCCGTGAACATCGCGGCCTGGAAGCGGTCGTTGAACCACAGGCCGTTGGTGTCGGTGTCGGAACAGCACCAGCCGAAGTCGAGCAGGTGGCAGTTGGGTACGACGATCAGGCCATGGTCCGTGAGCGCCTTGACGCAGGCGTCGTAGACCTGCAGGGGCGTCGAGCCCCGCAAGGCAGGGTTGGCGAGCAGGTATATGTCCTCGACCGCGGCGGTCTGCCTGGTCATCCACAAACTGAACGGGAGCCGCACGCAGTTGAATCCCTGGGCGGCGATGAGCGCGGCCAGCGCGCCCAGGCCCACGCAGTCCAGCCCGGCCGGCACCCCCGCATCCTCGCTGGCGCCGTACCAGTTCACCCCGGCCAGGCGGATCCGCTTGCCGTGGGCATCGACGATGAACCGGCCGCTGGTCGACAAGGGCGTAGCAATAGCCAAAGCCGTCACCGCCAATCAGGTATGGGCCTTTCCACGGCTACGATCCCAGGCCGTCGAGGGCGGCCTGGAGGATCGGCGCGGTGTAGCCGGTGCCGCCCTGGATCGTGGCGATGGCCACGACCATGTCGAGGATCTGTTCAAGGGTGAGCTCGTCCCGGACTTCACCGGCTTGCTGTGCGGCGGCGAGGAGCGGCCGGCCAGCGGCGATCACCCGGGTGCGGTTGTTCTCGAACAGGGGGTCGCCGCGGTCCGTTTGCTTGAGCAGTTCGGAGGCGATGTGGCGCTTGCTCGTGGTGAAGGCGAAGAACCGGTGCAGCCAAGCCACCAGAGTCGCTCCGGGAGTCGCGCCGTCGATGGTCTCGGCGGCCCTACAGACGGCATTGACCTCGTCGGCGTAGAGGGCTTCAAGGAGCTCTTGGCGTCCGGGGAAGTTGCGGTACAAGGTCGCCATGCCGACTCCGGCGCGCCGCGAGATCTCGGCCATCGACACTTCAGCATCAGGATCAGCGAACGCGGTGCGGGCGGCGGCGAGGATCTTGTCGCGGTTGCGCTCAGCGTCGGCTCGTCTCGTCGGTGCCGGGATCTGGTGAGCGGACATCGAGACTCCAAGTGGACAGGCTATCCGTTTGTCCCTACAGTGAAGTGGACAGGCTATCCGCCTGCTGGTCGTCCGATCATATCCGCCTGCCGCGACTGGACTCGCGGTGGCTGAAGGAGCTTCATCATGGAATACCGGCCTCTGGGGCGCACCGGTGTATCGGTTAGCCGGCAGTGCCTCGGCGCGATGATGTTCGGCGCGTTCGGAAATCCCGATCACCACGACGCGATCAAGATCATTCACAAGGCGCTGGACGCGGGGATCAACTTCATCGATACCGCTGATGGCTATTCGGCCGGTGAGTCAGAAGAGATCCTGGGCCAAGCGCTGGCCGGCGGACGGCGGGAAAGCGTGGTGCTGGCCGTCAAGTTCGGTCCTCCTTTCGACGAGGATCCCAACCATCGCGGAGCGTCGCGGCGGTGGATCACGGAAGGGGTCGAGGGCTCGCTGCGCCGGCTTGGGACCGACTGGATCGACCTCTACCAAGTGGGCGTTCCCGACCCGGACACTGATATCGACGAGACCCTCAGCGCGCTGACCGACCTTGTGCGCGCCGGCAAGATCCGCTACTTCGGCGCGTCGAAGGTTCCCGCCTCTGCCATCGTGGAGGCTCAATGGGTCGCCGATCGCCGTGGCCACGGACGGTTCCGCACCGAACAGCCCCCCTACTCGATGCTGACCCGGGCCATCGAGTACGACGTGCTCCCGGCCTGCCAGCGCCACGGAATGGGCGTCATGACCTACAGCCCACTGGCAGGCGGCTGGCTGTCCGGCAAATACCGCAAGGGCCAGGAGGTCAGCGGGCCAGGCTCCGCCGCACGGTCACGCCGCCTCCCGGCACGCTATGACGCGAGCGACCCGTCGAACGCCGCCAGACTCGACGCCGCCGACGCGCTCGGCGCGCTCGCCGACGAGGCCGGGCTGACGCTCATCCAGCTGGCCGTCGCGTTCGTCACCCGCCACCCCGCGGTCACCTCCGCGATCATCGGCCCGCGCACCATGGAGCACCTAGACAGCTACCTCGCCGCCGACGGGATCGAACTGACCACGGACGTGCTTGACCGCATCGACAAGATCGTCCCGCCCGGAGTCACGATCGACATCGCCGACAACATGTGGAACTTCGGCACGACGGCGCTGGACGCCGCATTCCGCCGCCGCTAAGGCAGACAGGGCTGATGCTGGCCGGGTCAGCCTGTTCCTCTCTAGGGTTATGGGCATGCGGATCGGATTCGGCGCCCCGGTGGCCGGGGCATGGGCCACCCCCGGTAACCTCACGGCGTTCGCCCGGCGAGCGGAGGAGGCGGGGTACGCGTCGCTGTGGAGCTTCCAGCGGCTGCTGGTGCCCGAGGGGTCCGGGATGGAACCGGTGTACCGCAGCGTGCTCGACCCGATGGTCGCGCTCGGGTACGCGGCGGCCAGCACCTCGCGGATCAGGCTCGGGGTGGCCGTGATCAACCTGCCGTTCGTCTCGCCCGTACTGCTGGCCAAGCAGGCGGCCACCGTGGACGTGCTGTCCGGCGGCCGGTTCGACCTAGGCTTGGGCATCGGATGGCTGCCCGAGGAGTTCGCCGCGGCCGGCGCGTCGACAGCCCGGCGCGGCGCGCGGACCGAGGAATTCCTGGCCGTGCTGCGCACCTTGTGGGCCGATGAGGTCAGCTCGTTCAGCGGCGAGTTCTACACGATCCCGGCCGGGAGCCAGGACCCGCGGCCGGTACGCAAGCCCGGGCCGCCCGTGCTGCTGGGCGGCATGTCACGTCCGGCCATGGAGCGGGCCGGGCGCATCGCGGACGGCTGGATCACCTCGAGCCGCGCCGACCTGTCCAAGATCGCGGACGCGGTGGCGGTGATCCGGGCGGCGTCGTCGGCCGCGGGCCGGGACCCGGACGCCCTGCGCATCGTATGCCGGGGCGTGGTGCTGGCCGGCCGGGAGGTCAAGGGCCAGGACGGCGGGCGGCGGCTGCTGTCGGGCCGCTACGCGCAGATCCGCGAGGATGCCGCGTGGCTCGGCGAGCAAGGGGTGACGGAACTGTTCTACGACCTGAACTGGGATCCGCAGGTCGGCTCGCCCTCGGTCGAGCCGCAGTCGGCGGCGGCCCGGGCCGAGGCGATCCTCGGCGAGCTGGCTCCCGGCGCGGCGTAAGTTTCGTGCGGCCGGGGCGGCCCGGGCGACCAGGCCCTCGCGGTGGGCGATGGCGGCCGCCTCGGTACGGCTGGCCGCGCCGAGCTTGCCGAGGATGTTGGACACGTGCACGCTGGCCGTCTTCGGCGCGATGAACAGCACAGAGGCGATCTCCCGGTTGCTGCGGCCCGCGGCGATGAGCCGGAGCACCTCGCGTTCCCGGCTGGTCAGCGACGTGAGCCGCGCGCCGTCCGGCGGGTCGTCGGGCGCCGTGCCGATCCTCGCCCGGCGGCCCAGATCCTCCAGCGCCCGGCGCAGCGGCCTGGCCCGCAGGCGGTCCGCCGTCTGCGCGGCCAGCCGCCACTGCTGCTCTGCCTCGTCCCGGCGGCCCGCCTCGGCCAGCGCCTCGGCCAGCCGCCACCGGGCGCGGGCTATCTCGTAGACGTAGGCGGGACCGAACGCGTCCAGGACCGCCTGCCAGGCCAGCGGTTCGTTGCGGCCAGCGGCCCGCTGGTATTCCGCCTCGGCGCGCGCCAGCCAGCCGCGGCCCTCGGGCCCCAGGATGAACTTGGGCCGCTTGGGGAATGTCGCCCCCTCGCGGGCGATGCGCAGCAGTTCCCCGGCTGCGGCCAGCTCCGCGCGGGCGAGCTGGTCATCGCCGGCGGCCCGGGCTTCCGCGGCCCGGTCGGCCCGCGCGCTCAGCGCGACGGCGGCCGGCCTGATGACCGACGGTGAAAAGCCCCATGGCGGGACGTTGTCGTAGTCGATCGCGCTCTGGGCCTCGGTCAGCGCCTGCTCGGTGTCGCCCTGCCACAGGTCATGCTCGGCCAGCAGGCCGCGCGCGATGAACGGGTCGAAACCGCGGGCCGACCAGAACGGCTCGATCCAGGCGCGCCGTTCCTCGGCCGCCGGGTTGCCGCGCGCCACGTCGATGAACAGGGCCATCGAGGACAGGTAGGCCTCGGGCGGGCTGGTGACCCGGACCGGGAAGCCGTCGGCGATCTCCTGCGCGTGATCCCACTTGCCGTCCGCGAAGTGGCACTGGAAGTGCAGGTGCTGCAGGTCCATCCCGTACGGGGCCAGGTTGAGCCCGGTCTGGATAGCCCGGTTGGTGCCCTCATGGGCCACGGCCGCCCCGGTGTCCAGCTCACCCAGCTCCAGGTGGGCCCGGGCCAGGTGGTAGGCGGCCCGCAGTTCCACGCCGAGGACCGTGGCCGCCCGGGCTTGGGTGTGCGCCGCGGTCAGCAGCTGGATGGCCTCGTCATTGCGGCCCTCGCGATTGGCCATGAACCCCAGGCTCACCAGCGCGTCGGCCTCAACCCACGGCGCGTCGCCGTCGCGGGCGGCGGCGATGCCGCGCTCGGCCCAGTCCCGGGCCACGGCGTAATCGCCCTCGTTCAGCAGGGCGTTGGCGTAGGTGGTGAGGGCCCGCGCGTACTGCCAGGTCGGAGGGACCGCGGGCGTGGCCTCGACCGTGGCCCGGGCCATCTCGACCGCCTCGGCGTCGGCCTTGGGATCTTCGAGCAGCAGCAGGTAGAACGCCAGCCGCTCGCCGATCCGGCTGGCCAGCATGACGTCGCCCGGGCCGCCGTCCCGGCTGCGGCGGGTATCGAGCAAGTGCAACAGCCGGCGCAGCAGGTGGACCGCGCGCTCCACGTCGCCACTGTCGGCCGCGTTGGTCGCGGACCGCAGGCCGAGCTCGGCGCGGGCCATGCCCGCCACCTGGTCCGGCTCGGTCACCCGGTCCCACAAGGCCAGCGCCTGGTCGTAGTGGCGGTGCGCCTCAGCCGGCGCGCCTAGCCGTTCCGCTTCCTCTCCGGCCTGGATCGATGCGGCGAACGCGCCGGGGATGTCGTGGCTGGCCAGGCAGTGCTGGGCCAGCTCCGCGGCTGTCCCGGGCAGCGTGAGCCGCTGCTCGTCGGCGAGCAGCGAGCTCATCGTGGCGTGCAGCCTGGTCCGCTCCCCCGGCAGCAGGTCCGCATAGACGGCTTCGCGGAGCAGGGCGTGCCGGAAGACGTAGCCCTCCGAGCCGTCGGCCACCAGCAGCTGGTGGGTGACCGCCTCCCGGACGGCTGCCTCGTAATCGGCGGCGGCCAGGCCCGACGCGGCGCGGACCAGCTCGTCATCGGCCTTGCGGCCGGCCACCGCGGCCGCGCGGAGCACCTGCTGGGCGGCGTCAGACAGCTGCTCGACCCGGCTGAGCAGCAGGGCCGCCAGGCCCGCCGGGAGGGTGCTGTGCTGCGCGGACTCACCGCTGACCGAGGCGGCGAGCAGTTCCTCGGCGTAGTAGGCGTTGCCCTCGGCGCGGGCGACGATGTCATTCAGCTCGGTGGCGTCGATGCGGCCGCGGGCCGCGGCGCCCAGGTGCTCGGCCAGGGCCGAGGGATCCAGCGGGGCGAGGTCGACCGCGGTGACACTGGGCAGCCGCAGCAGCTCCGCCACCACCGGCCGGAGCGGATGACGCCGCTGCAGGTCGTCGGTGCGGTAGCTGCCGATCAGGGCGACCCGTTCCCGGTGCAGCATCCGGGACAGGAAGGTGACCAGGTCCCGGGTCGAAGCATCGGCCCAGTGCAGGTCCTCCAGCACGAGCAGGACGGGCGCGGCCGCGGCCAGCTCGGCGAGCAGGCCGAGGACACCGCCGAGCATCTGCTGCCGGGCCAGGCCCGACCGGTCCGAGTCGGCGATCGGCCCTTCCCCGCCCTCGGGCAGCAGCCGGCCCAGGGCCGGGCGCGAGCTGAGCGCGTCGCGGACCCCGGTGGACTGGCCGGCCCCGCGCAGCGCGTCGGCCAGCGGCAGGTAGGGCACGCTGTCGCCCAGCTCGGCGCACTGGCCGGACAGCACGGTGAAACCCCGCCCGGCAGCGAGCCGGGTGACCTCGGCGATCAGGCGGGTCTTGCCCACCCCCGCGTCGCCGCTGACCAGCGCGGCCACCGAGCGGCCCGCCTCGGCATCCTCGAGCAGCGTGAGCAGGCGGCCGAGCTCGCCGTCCCGCCCGACCATCCGCCCGGTTGACATCTGTAGGCCCACGTGCACGAGTATCCCATTGAGGACCGACAATTCCGATTGGTTAAGCTCCTGGCTGTAGACCGCGAGCCGGGGAGATACTTCGTTACATGGAAAAGGTCACCAAGACGGACGCCGAGTGGCGCGAGCAGCTGAGCCCCGATGAGTACGCCGTGCTTCGCCAGGCGGCCACCGAGCAGCCGTTCACCGGCAAGTACACCGACACCAAGACCGAGGGCGTGTACCGCTGCCGGGCCTGCGGCGCGGAGCTGTTCCGGTCAGACACCAAGTTCGAGTCGCACTGCGGCTGGCCGTCGTTCTACCAGCCGACCGAATCGGACGCCGTGGTGCTGATCGAGGACAACTCGTTCGGGACGACCCGCACCGAGGTGCGCTGCGCCCAGTGCGACTCGCACCTGGGCCACGTGTTCACCGGGGAGGGCTACGACGTCCCCACCGACGAGCGCTGGTGCATCAACTCGGTGTCCCTGAACCTGGAGCCCGCGTCGTCATGAGCGCGAGCCTGCAGCTCATCCAGTCAGACTGCCTGTCATCGGGCACGGCGCAGACCAGCGGCATGGTCCGGACAGAGGCCATCTCCGGCGAGCAGACCGGGGCACAGGCACTGTGGATGGGCCGGACGGTGGTGCTGCCCGGGACGATCTCCGGGGATCACCACCACGGCGAATCCGAGACAGGCATCTACGTGGTCTCCGGTCACCCGGTGTTCGTGTTCCGGGATCCGGACAGCGGAGCGCTGGTCCGGCTGGAGACCTCGCCCGGCGACTACGTCTGGGTTCCGCCCCACGTCCCGCACCGGGAGGAGAACCCGTCGCCCGACACCGAGGCGGTCGTGGTGATCGCCCGGTCCACCCAGGAAGCGATCGTGGTCGGCGTACCGTCGCTGTGATCTGTACGGCCCCCTGATTATGCGCGAAGATGCGGTCAGGACCGCGCACGCGCAAGGGAGCCAACAGTGAGTACGGACCCCATGACGATACGTCCAGACGCGCTTTCCGGAACCGAGACGGCGGCACGGTGGGTCGGGCAGCGGATGCCGCGGCTGGAAGATCAGCGGATGATCACCGGGCACGGGCGCTACCTCGATGACCTGCACAGGACCGGGATGGCGCACGCGGCGTTCGTGCGCAGCACCGTAGCCCGCGGCCGGATCGTCGACCTGGACGTGAGCCAGGCGCGCCGGGCGCCGGGCGTGCTCGCGGTGCTGACCGCGGCCGAGATCAACTCGCGCACGCACATGTCCGGACGGGGGCCGACCGACCGCACTCCCCGGCGGGTGCTGGCTGACGGCGACGTGCGGTACGTGGGTGACCCGGTCGCCATGGTAGTGGCCGAGTCCCGCTACCTGGCCGAGGACGCCGCCGAGCTGATCAGCGTCGACATCGAGCCGGGCGATCCGGTGGTCACCGCGGCGCAGGCGCTGGCCGAGGGCAGCCCGAGGGTGCATCCGGAGCTGCCCGACAACCTGGCCGGCGTGATCCCCGCCGCGGACCTGCCCGAAGTGGACAGGCTGCTGGCGAATGCGCCGCACGTGTTCACCGAGACGTTCGGCCAGCACCGCTACGTGTGCGTGCCGATGGAGACCCGCGGCATGCTGGCCCAGTGGGATCCGTGGGCCAAGCAGCTGGAGCTGTTCATCGCCGGGCAGGGCGTGCACGCGCCGCGGCTGTTCTACTCCCGGATGCTGGGCCTGGCCGAGGACGACATCCGCGTCATCATGGGCGATGTCGGCGGGTCGTTCGGGCAGAAGGCGTTCCCGACCAGGGAGGAGCAGGCCACGGTGGTGGCCGCCATGATCCTGGGTGACCGGCCGGTGAAGTGGATCGAGGACCGGGCGGAGAACCTGATCAGCGGCGGGCACGCCCGCGAGGAGTCCCTGGAGATCACCGCCGCAACCGACGAGCGGGGCGTGCTGCTGGCCGCCCGGGCCCACCACCTCGAGAACGCCGGCGCCTACCCGAGCGTCGGCAACGGGCAGATGGCCGGATTCTCATCAGTGATCTTCCCCGGGCCCTACCACTGGTCCGGGCCCGGCTCGGTGGGCTACTCGGCGCAGGCGGCCTTTACGAATACGTGCGGGCTGTGCGCGTACCGGGGGCCGTGGATGATGGAGACCACGGGCCGGGAGCAGATGGTCGACGTCATCGCGCACCAGCTCGGCATCGACCCGCTGGAGTTCCGCCGCCGCAACGTCATCGCCCGCACCGAGCTGCCCTACACCAACCCCATGTCGATGGTGTACGAGGGCGTCAGCCCGGCCGAGTGCCTGGAGCAGGCCGCCGAGCTGATCGACTATGACCAGTTCCGCAAGGAGCAGGAAGGAGCCCGGGCCGACGGCCGCCTGCTCGGCATCGGGCTGTCCCTGTACATCGAGCCGCAGCCCGGCGGCGGCGACCTGGGCTCGGACGCGGCCACGATCCGGATCGAGCCCAGCGGCAAGGTCAACGTGTACATGGGCACCGGCAGCCACGGGCAGAGCATCGAGACCACCATGACCCAGATCGTCGCGGACGAGATGGGCGTCAGCATCCAGGACGTGCACTTCATCCAGGGCGATACGGACTCCACGCCCTACGGTCACGGTACGGGCGGCAGCCGGACGGCCGGGATAGCGGGCGGGGCGGCGCACGAGGCCGCCGCGGCCATGCGCGAGCGGGTGCTCGGCGTCGCCGGGCTCATGCTCGAGATCGACCCTGGCGACCTGGAGATGAGCGGCAGCGTGGCCCGGGTCAAGGGCGACCCGGACAGCAACGGCGTGACGCTGAGCGAGATCGCCGCGGCTGCCTATCTGCTCAACCCCGGCGCGCTGCCGCCCGGTTCGGAGCTCGGCCTGGAACTATCCAGGCGCTACCAGTCACCGCCTTTCATGTTCTCCAACGCCTGCCACGCGGTGACGGTCGAGGTTGACCGGGAGACCGGGATGGTGGAGATCCTGCGGTACGTGATCGCCGAGGACTGCGGGCAGATGATCAACCCGAACGTGGTGGAGGGGCAGATCGCCGGCGGCGTGGTGCAGGGCATCGGCGGGGTGTTCTACGAGCACTTCCGCTACGACGATGCGGGGAACCCGACCACCACCACGTTCATGGACTACCTGCTGCCCACCGCGGCCGAGGTGCCGGACCTGGAATACGGCCACGTCGTCACCGGGGGCACCACGCCGGGCGGGCACAAGGGCCTCGGCGAGGGCGGCGCGATCGCCGCCCCGGCGGCGCTGATGAACGCGGTCCGGGACGCGCTGGCCCCGCTCGGGGTCTCGCTCACCGACCAGCCGCTGTCCCCGGACCGGATCCTGGACCTCATCGAGCAAGCCGGACAGACGGCGAGCTGAGTACCGCGCGACGGCGGGAGCGCCGCTGAGCAAGGCCGGGCCGCTCCCGCTTACTGCCGCAGGCGCTTCAGGATGCTCAGCCCGTATGCGCCCAGCGCCACCACCGCCAGCCAGCCGACACCGACCATCATGCGGGCGTTATAGGCCATGCCGACGCTCATCGTCGCGACGATGACGACGGTCGCGATCCACGCAATGGTCAGCCGCCTGACCGCAGGCCGCAGGTGCATGGTGATCCGCACGGGCATAGATTTCATCTGACCTGCTTTCGTCTGCCATCCAATCGGTGCGGTCATCATAGTACGAGAGTTCGAAAATTGACTAGCACGTATGCACTGGCGGGGAAAGAATTTTCATCCAGCCGACCGCCAGGCGGTGCTCAGGAGCTCTCGACGGCCTCCTTCAGCAGGCGCCACAGGGCCTCGACGTCGTGCCGCTCGGTGGGCTCGGCGCCGACCGAGACCCGCACCGACCACATGTCGTCCAGCAGGGACGGCGTGACCAATGCGGCGCCTGACGCGTTGACCCAGTCGGCCCAGCCCAGGGTGTGCGCATTCAGCGCGTCGGCGTCCAGGACAGCGCCGGTGCCGGAGACGGCGCCGGGGGGCTCGTGCCTCAGCACCACGGTCTGCAGGTTGACCGGGGCGAGCACGCGCCAGCCGGGGGTCGATGAAACCTGCTCAGCCAGCCAGCGGGCGTTGCCCAGATCCCGCCGGAGCCGGGCCCGGATGGCCTCGGCCCCGTCCAGCCGGAGGTGGAACCACAGCTTGAGCGCGCGGAACCGGCGCCCTAGCGGGATGCCCCAGTCCTTGTACTGGGTGACCTCGCCATCGACGGCCGATCGAAGGTAGGACGGGCTGGTCGACATGACCCGGATCAGGTGATCGGGGTCGGCCACGTACAGCAGCGAGCAGTCCAGGACCGTGCCCAGCCACTTGTGCGGGTTCCAGGCCAGCGAGTCCGCGCCCTCGACGCCGTCGACGAGCCAGCGCATCTCCGGCAGCATGAGCGCCGAGCCCGCCATGGCCGCGTCGACATGCAGCCAGGCTCCGTGCCGGCGGGCGAGCGGGACGATCTGGGCGAGCGGGTCCACCGCCGTGGTGCCGGTCGTGCCGACGCTGGCGACGACGGCGGCCGGGCGCAGGCCGGCGGCTACGTCTGCCGCCAGGGCCGCGGCGAGCGCCTCGGGGCGCATGGCGTAGGTGACCGGGTCGACGTCGACGAACCTCAGGTTGCCCAGCCCGTACCCGGCCAGCGCAACTGCCTTCGGAACCGACGAATGCGCGTGCGCGGTGGTGTAAACCGTGAGCGGCGCGCTCTGCGACTGCAGGCCGCCGCGCGCCTTGGAGTAATCCGTCGCCCGCTCGCGCGCGGCCAGCATGGCGACGAGGCATGCGCTGGAGGCGCTGTCGGAGATGACGCCCTTCCAGGACGCCGGGAGCGCGGTCAGCTCGCGCAGCCACTCGGCCATGACTTCCTCGACCTCGGTCAGCGCGGGAGCGGACTGCCAGGTGATCCCGAGCGACCCCAGCCCGGAGGCGGCCAGGTCGCCCAGCACCGAAGCGAGGGAGGCATTGGACGGGAACCAGCCGAAATGGCGCGGATGCTGAACCTGGGTCACGCCCGGGACGACGATGCGGTCGAGGTCGGCCAGTACCTGGCTGAACGGCTCGGCCTCCTCCGGCGCGTGGCTCGGCAGCTTGCCCGCCACCTCCCCCGGCGCCACCTGCGCCTGGACCGGCAGCTGCGGGATCCGGCCACGGTAATCGGCGATCCAGTCGATCAGCTCATGACCAGCGGCCCGGAACTCCTCAGGCCCCATCGGGATGCACCGATCGGGCGCGGGTCTCGCCGGGGTCGATGCCCAAGGAGATGATGCGCGTCGGCTGGATGCGGACGAAGGTGTCGTCCATCCGTTCGCCGAGGGCCTTGCCTCCGGACGGGATCACCTGGGCGGTGCCGCGAATTTCGATCATGCGTGGCTGCCAGGGCGGGAGCACGTCGTCGATCACGATGGTCGCCCGGCCCGTGAGCTGGACGTCGCGTACCTTCTTGGTCTGGCCCATCCGCAGGCCGCCCACGTCGATCGCGTCGTGCTCGGCGTTGTAGCGGAACGAGGTCGGGACCACGTGCGGCTGCCCGTCCGCGCCGACGGTGGCGATGCGGCCCAGCCGCTGCCCGGAGATGTAGTCGAGTTCCTGGTCGGTGAATGCGCTCATGCCCGGCTAACCGGCGTTCGGATGGCGGCATTCCGATGATCTCCGGCCGCAGGCCCTGGCTATGGGTGCGGTTCACCCGCGATGCTCGCGAGGGCCGTGCGGCATGGCCGCTCTAGAGTGGGCGCATGCCCACTGAACCGTCAGAGCCAGGGCCTGCATCTATGCCTGGGCCCGGTGAGCCGCATCAGTACCGGGAAGTGGCGGAGTCGTTCGGCTCGGACGCCGCGCGCTACGACCGGGCCCGGCCCAGCTACCCGGACGCCCTGGTGGACAAGATCCTCACCGTCAGCCCCGGCCGGGACATCCTGGACGTCGGCTGCGGGACCGGGATCGCTGCCCGGCAGTTCCAGGCGGCCGGCTGCCAGGTGCTCGGGGTTGACCCCGACGGGCGGATGGCCGACGTGGCCCGGCGCAGCGGGGTCGACGTCGAGGTGGCCACGATCGAGACCTGGGATCCAGCGGCCCGCCGGTTCGACGCGGTCATTGCCGGGCAGGCCTGGCACTGGGTGGACCCGGCGGCGGGCGCGGCCAAGGCGGCCCAGGCGCTGCGCCCCGGCGGGCGGCTGGCCGTGTTCTGGAACTCCTTCCTGCCCCCGCGCGAGCTGAACGAGGCGATGGGCGCGGTCTTCCGCCGGATCGCGCCGGACACGCCGGCCGTACACCGCGGGCTGCCCGGCCCGGACGGCTACTCGGCGCTGTGCGCGAAGGCGGCCGACGGGATGCGCCAGGCGGGCGCGTTCGGCGAGCCGGAGCAGTGGCGCATCGACTGGGCGCGGCCCTACAGCCGCGACGAATGGCTGGATCAGGTGCCGACGTTCGGCGGCATCGGCCAGCTGCCCGCGGCCGCGCGGCAGGAGCTGCTGGCGGGCATCAGCGCCGCGGTCGACGCGCTCGGGGGCAGCTTCACGATGGGGTACGCCACGGTGGCGACCAGCGCGGCACGGATCTGACGCCCGGCCGCATCCGGCCGGTGGCTGACCTGCTTCCGGGCCGCCGTGGACCGGTAGCCATCGTCGTCATGACCCGCGGCAGCGGCTACTCGGGATCACGGTCGTTATACCGCCGGGTGCGCTTGACCGCGGCCCGGCCGCGCTTGGCCTGCAGGCGGCGCTCGTTCGCGGCCCGGCCGGGCCTGGTCGGGATGCGCGGCTGCGGCGGCGGGGCGACCGCGTCCCGGAGCAGGCCGGCCAGCCGGGCCCGGGCCGCCTGCCGGTTCGCCAGCTGGCTGCGCTGCTCGGACGCGGCCACGGTGAGCACGCCGCCGGCCAGCCGTCCGGCGAGCCGCTCGAGCGCCCTGGCCCGGGCCCACTCCGGCAGCGCGGGCGACTGCTCGACGTCGAACGAGAGCTCGACCCGGCTGTCGGCGGTGTTGACCGACTGCCCGCCGGGCCCGGATGAGTGGGAAAAGCGCTCATGCAGCTCGCCGGCCGGTATCAGCAGCCACTTGTTCACCCGGAGATCGTCAGGCATTCCTCGACGTTAGCCTCCCCATCAGGCGAGGTCGGCGACCAGCCCGTGCACCGGCTTGCGGCGGCCGGTGTAGAACGGGATCTCGGCGCGGGTATGCAGCCGGGCCTCGGCACCGCGCAAGTGGCGCATCAAGTCGACGATCCGGTGCAGCTCGTCGGCTTCGAAGGCGAGTATCCACTCGTAGTCGTTGAGCGCGAAGCACGCGACGGTGTTGGCCCGGACGTCCGGGTACTCCCGCGCCATCACGCCGTGCTCGGCCAGCATCTTGCGGCGTTCGGCGGGATCGAGCAGATACCACTCGTAGGAGCGGACGAACGGGTACACGCTCACATACGCGCGCGGCTCCTCCTCGGCCAGGAACGCCGGGATGTGGCCCTTGTTGAACTCGGCCGGGCGGTGCAGGGCCATCACCGACCAGACCGGTTCGCTGCAGCGGCCCAGCCTGGTCCGGCGGAACCTGACGTAGGTGTCCTGGAGGTCATCGGAGGTCGGGGCGGTCCACCAGAACATGAAATCGGCGTCGGCCCGGAACGCTTGCAGGTCGTAGCAGCCGCGGGTGACGATGCCCTTGCCCGCGGCCTGGTCGAGCACGTCGGCCACCTCGGCGGCGGCGGTCTGGTGGCCGCGCGGACTCCAGCCCGGCCCGGTCGCTCACCCGGAACACCGACCACATGGTGTAGCGGATCAGCTCGTTGAGCTCGCGCGCCTTCGGCTTGCCGGCCGCCGCTTCCGCGGGCGGTGGGCTCGTCCCGCCCGGTTCGGTCATCCCTTGTTCGTCAGCCATGTCACTATTGTCGGCCACGGCCGGCGGTGAGAGCATCCAGCACCTGACCGGCTGCCGCGCGGGCCGTCGCGATGCAGGCCGGTATGCCGATGCCGTCGTAGGCCGCGCCGCAGACGGCCAGGCCCGGCTGGGTCGCAAGGGCCGCCCGGATCTTCGCCACCCGGTCCAGGTGCCCGACCGTGTACTGGGGCAGCCCACCGCCCCAGCGGGTGATCCGGTGCGCGACAGGCGCGCCGCGCACCCCGGTCGCCGCCGCGAGCTCGGCCGCGGCCAGCGCGGCGAGATCCTCATCGGTCCGTTGCAGCAGGGCTTCCTCGCCGATGCGGCCGACCGAGCACCGGATGATCTCCAGCGGCTCGGCCCCGCCTGCCGTCGCGACGGCCAGGTGCGGCCACTTGACCGTGGAGAACGTGACCGCCTTGACGGCCCGTCCGTCCACGGCCGGGACCAGGTATCCGCTCAGGCCCAGCGCCGTGAGCCCGGCCCCGGGAAACGCCGCGCGAGGGTAGGCCAGCGTGACGATCGCCATGCTGGCGTAGCTGATCTCGGCCAGCGCCGTGACCGCGGCTGACACGCCGGGCACGTGCGCGAGCAGGCGTCCGGCCGGCCGCGCGGGCAGGGCCAGGATCACCGCATCGGCGTCGATCTGCTCCTCCGCCGCTGCGGATCCGACCGTCAGCCGCCAGCCGGGGACGGCGCCCGGAGCGGCCGCCGGGGACAGGACCCGCGCCATCGAGCCGGTCCGGACCTCGGCCCCGGAGGCCTTGGCCAGGTAGCCGGGCAGCAGGCCCAGTCCCCCGGCGAGGGTGGTGAACACCGATCCGCCGGACCGCGTGCCGGCCGGCACCGGGTCCTGGTCCCCGGCCGGAGCCGGGCCGGCGGCGGGAGCAGCGAGCCGACCGCCTCCGCGAGTGACCGGTGCCGCCGCGAGGCAGCCGACAGCGCCGGCATGGTCGCGTCGAAGGACAACTCCGCCGAACGTCCCGCGTAGACGCCGCCGAGCAGCGGGTCGACCAGCCGGTCGACGACCTCCGCGCCGAGCCTGGCTCCGACGTACTGCGCGACCGGCACGTCGCCGTCCCGGGCCGTCGGCGGCAGCTCGAGGTCGCGCTCGGCGCGGGCGACTCCGGCGCCGGACACCACGCCGGTCCGGGCCAGCTCGTCCAGGTCGGACGGCACGCCCATGAACTGCCGGCGGGGCAGCGGCCGCAGCGCGCCGAGCGTCCAGATCGCCGAGGAGGTGGTTCCTGGTGCCACCCGCTCGCCGGCCAGCCCCATCTCGGCGATGAGGCCGGTGCCCTCGGGGCGGGTGATGAGGAGCGCCTCGGCCCCGTCGTCGACCGCGACCCCGGCCACCTCGGATACGGACAGCTTGCCGCCCAGCCGCGGCGACCCCTCGAGCACCGTCACCCGGACCGGCTCGTCTCGCAGGAAGAGCGCTGCCGCCAGCCCGGCGATCCCGCCGCCCACGATCACCACATGCGGCTGCGTAGTCGTAGGGTTCATGCCTCCCAGCCTGGCAGACACCATCCGATGCGCAGACCGCAGGCCCTGATAACGAGGCGATCTCGCGGCGGGGGTGAAACGGGCGGGATCAGGGGGCTAAGAAGTGGTCACCGGCCATCTCGCCGGCGCGGTGAACATGGCCCGTGCGCGGGGATTGGTGTAGGCGAGCACGGCGCTGTGAAAGATGACCAGCGTGGCACCATCAGGCGCCTGCGCTGTGAGGCTCGTGATGGTGTCGTTCAGGTCTCCGGGCACCAGGTACGGCGGATCTGACCGGGCTACGCGGATAGCTGCGGCCAGCCGTCGCCGTCGGGCATCTGCCCCGGCCAGATCAGCGCTTCGAGCCAGCGCGTCTCCTCGGAGTCACCGCATCAACTGGGTGAAGGTCGATACCGGCTCGCCAGGCGACGCGAGGGACAGCGGTCGGCACCGGCACGGGTCCCTCAATGGCGCAGGTCAGAAGGGCCGCACCTGGTCCTGCGGGCGGATCCAGCCGGGTCAGCGTGCCATATTGATAATTGAACCTGTCCGGGTCAGGCATAGCCCCGCAGACGCCCCGACCTCCAGCAGCGCCAGCGGCTGCGGCAGGGCCGCCAGCAACGGCAGCAGCACGGCGCACCGGCCGGGCTCATTGGTCTGCGTCCGCTTCGACATCTGATTTGCCTGACCTCGGGCCAGGACGCCAGCAGCTCCGCGCGGAACTGGCGAAACTGCCCGGCGGTATGCCCTTGTATCGCGCCGCCGCGAACAGCAGATTGGGCTGCCGCTTGGGCGGGGGAAGCTCGCCTATCAGCTCGAGCAAACGCCTGTCCCCAGCGACGCCTTCCGCCCACTCCACGTAACAGGGCGACTCGCCGCGCGCCTCGAATGAGGCGAATCTCTGATACATCTCCGCAGTTGCCACGTGAGCATTCTCCCCAGACCGGTCGCCATGGGCCCGCCCCCGCCCTGGCGGACGCCCCCATCCGGCGCGCGCGCCGAGCTCCGGGACGGTCCCTCGCACGCCCACCCGCACTGCCCGCAGCCCAGCTGCGGGGGTCCCCGCTAAGCGTCCGGCCGGATCGATTCGGCGTGCACCAGGTCGGCGAGCCTGGCCAGGATGTCGGGATTGGTCTCCGGCAGGACGCCATGCCCCAGGTTGAACACGTGCCCTTCCGCGGTACGCCCGCGCCCGAGGATGTCCCTGGCCCGCTCCTCGACCACTTCCCAGGGCGCGAGCAGGATCGCGGGATCCAGGTTGCCTTGCAGGGCCTTGCCCGGTTCCACCCGCCGGACGGCCTCGTCCAGCGGGATGCGCCAGTCGACGCCGACCACGTCGGCGCCGGCCTCGCCCATCAGCCCGAGCAGCTCGCCGGTCCCGACGCCGAAGTGGATGCGCGGCACGCCGGCGGCGGCCAGCGCGCTGAAGATCCGGCTGGTGTGCGGCAGGATCGCGTGCCGGTAGTCGTCCGGCCCGACCGCGCCGACCCAGGAATCGAAGAGCTGGATCGCCGAGGCGCCCGCCGCGACCTGGACCTGAAGGAATGAGATGGTGATGTCAGCAAGCCGGCCGAGCAGGGCGTGCCAGAGCTTCGGGCTGCCGTACATCAGCGCCTTGGTCTTGTCGTGATTCTTCGACGGGCCGCCTTCGACCAGGTAGGACGCCAGCGTGAACGGGCCGCCCGCGAAGCCGATCAGCGGGCGATCACCCAGCTCGGCGACAAGCATCCGCACTGCTTCGGTGACGTAGGAAACGTCGCCGGGCTCGAGCGAGCGCAGCCGGCCCAGGTCGGCCGGGCTGCGCACCGGGGTGCCCACCACCGGCCCGACACCGGCCTTGATATCGACGTCGATGCCCACTGCGCGCAGCGGTACCACGATGTCGCTGAACAGGATCGCCGCGTCCACGTCGTACCGGCGCAGCGGCTGCAGGGTGATCTCAGTGATCAGGTCGGGCCGGGTACACGAATCGAGCATCGAGACGCCCTCGCGCACCCTGCGGTACTCAGGCAGCGAGCGGCCGGCCTGCCGCATGTACCAGACCGGCGTATAGGGAACCGGCTCTCGCCGGCAGGCCTGGATGAAAGGAGACTTTGCGTGGTGCACGGTCACGTCTGGGATCGTCTCACATTGTTGCACGCCAGGGATCGTTTCATAGCAGGGCCACGGGACCCTGATACCGCCGCAGACACGCCGCGGGAGATCCAACGGATCAGCGCACAGCCATGCCACTATCGGCAGCAACCCTATTTAATCTCCTGCCCGTCCGCGTCGCGCCGCTTCGAGGAGGTCGCCGATGACCCAGCTGACCAGGTACTGCGCCGGATGCAGCGAGGACCAGCCGTTCGATCAGCTGCACGCGGAGCCGGCCAGCTGCCCGGATGTCCCGGACGGGGAATGCCCCGAGTGGGGTTGTTCGGTGTGCGGGGAGGCCGTGTTCATCGGCCTTCCGGTGCGCGAGCATGTCAGCAGCAGCGCGGCCAGAGCCGCGTAATCGGAGGATCCGAATTCCTAGCGGTTCTAGGCTGTAGCCGAACCGGTCACTTCGCATGAAACATGGTGTTTCGGCATGAAACTACGCTACGCCGCGTGAGAATCAGATGAGCGACACGTACGCTCGGGTCATGAGACCGGCTGACGAGCCATCTAAGCGGCGCGCGGCGCGATCAGGGGCGGGACGGGGATCGGGTACCGCGCCCAGCCTGACGGCCGCGCCCGCGCCGACCAAACGCGGGCCGGCGGGGGACACGAAGCCGCCTGCCGACCCCGCCGGGAGCCCGGCGGAAGCGACGTTCGCGGCCGCCGCGGCCGCCTTCCGCCAGGGCAGCGAGGCTCAGGCCGGCCGCGACTTCCTCTTCGAGGATGTGCCCGCGCCGAAACGCCTGGCCCCGTACGCCACGGCCGTCGCCGCCACCGTCCAGCGGGACGGCGCGGACGTCGCCTGGGGCCGGCTGGTGCTGCTCTACGACCCGGACGGCCAGGAAGGCTGGGGCGGCGTGTTCCGGCTGGTGGCATACATCCGGGCCGAAGTGGAGCCAGAGATCGCAGCTGATCCGCTGCTCGGCGAGGTCGGCTGGAGCTGGCTGTCCGAGGCGCTGGACACGCAGGTGCCGGGCTATGCCCTCCCCAGCGGCACGGTGACCAGGGTGATCACCGAAGGCTTCGGAGCCAAGAGCGACGAGCTTCCCCTCACGGGCTTCGAGCTGCGGGCATCCTGGTCCCCGGCGGGACCCGGGAACAGCAGCGCGAGCGGCACCGACCTGGAGGCCCTCGACCTGCCCGCGCACATCTCGGCCTGGTGTGACTGCCTGTCTGCTACGGCGGGCCTGGAACCGCCTGGCACGCGGGCTCTGCGGCCGCCGGGGCAAGGGTGAGCGCTGCGGACGAGGCCGGCCGGTCTGGCGAGGCCATCCCGCTGCTCGAACCTCGTGACGGCATGCCACCGGTCGTTGAGACCGAGGCCGCCCTGGCCGAGGTCACCGACAGGCTGGCGCACGGCCACGGCCCGGTCGCGGTTGATGCCGAGCGGGCCTCCGGCTACCGGTACGGGCAGCGCGCCTACCTGGTCCAGCTCCGCCGCGCCGGGGCGGGCACGGTGCTCATCGACCCCATCGCCTGCCCGGATCTGTCCGGCGTGGACGCCGCGGTCGCGGACACCGAAGCCATCCTGCACGCGGCGTCGCAGGACCTGCCCTGCCTGGCCGAGGTCGGCTTCCGGCCGCGGCAGCTGTTCGACACCGAACTGGCCGGGCGACTGCTCGGCTACCCGAGAGTAGCCCTCGGCATCCTGGTCGAAGAGGTCCTCGGCTTCCACCTGGAAAAGGGTCATTCCGCCGCGGACTGGTCGGTGCGCCCGCTGCGGGAGGAACTGCTGCGCTACGCGGCGCTGGATGTCGAGGTGCTGGTCGAGCTGCGGGACGCGCTCGCGGCAGAACTCGCCGACCAGGGCAAGGCCGAGTGGGCCTACCAGGAGTTCGCGGCGGTACTCGCCGCCAGGCCGCCCGCGCCGCGGCCGGACCCCTGGCGCCGCACGTCGGGCATCCACCGGGTCCCGTCCCGCCGCGGGCTGGCCGTGGTGCGCGAGCTATGGACGGTCAGGGACCGGATCGCCCAGGCCGCGGACCTGTCGCCCCGGCGGGTCCTGCCCGATAGCGCCATCATCGAGGCGGCCAGGTCACTTCCGGTCAGCTGGGCTCAGCTGTCGAGGATCACCGGCTTCACCGGCCGTCAGTCCCGGCGGCACGAAAAGGAGTGGCTGGCGGCCATCGAGGAGGCGCGGACCAGCGCCGACAGTGCGCTGCCCGATGCCACCGCCGGAGCGGTACCGGCCGGACCGCCGCCCGCGCACCGCTGGGCCGAACGCGATCCCGCCGCCGCGGCCCGCCTGGCCGCGGCGCGCGCGGCGGTGACGACTGTGGCCGAGGCCAATCGGCTGCCGGTGGAGAACCTGCTCGCCCCCGACGCCCTGCGCAGGCTCAGCTGGGATCCGCCGCAGCCCAGCGGCCCTGGTAGCGTGGCTGAGGTGCTAGCTGGATATGGCGCGCGGCCCTGGCAGATTGAGCTCACCGCGGGCCCTATTGCCGGAGCGCTGACCGCCGCGGAAGGCTGATCAGTGCCGTACCTCGCCGGGCCCCCGCCGATGCCGGGTTTCCTCAACGCGCTGTCCGGACCGCTGAATCACTACGGGTACCTGGCCGTCTTCGCGCTGGTCATGCTCGAGGACTTCGGCATACCCGTGCCGGGCGAGACCATCCTTATCGCCGCCGCCATCTACGCCGGCCATCAGCAGCTCAATATCGTGGCCGTCGGCCTCATCGGCTTCATCGCGGCCGTCATCGGGGACAACATCGGCTTCGCCATCGGGCATTTCGGCGGCCGCGCGGTCGCCCTGAGATGGGGCAAGTATGTCTTCCTCACCGAGGAGCGGCTGGACAAAGCCGAGTACTTCTTCAATCGTCACGGCGGCAAGATCATCGTGGTCGCACGGTTCATCGAGGGCCTGCGCCAGGCGAACGGGATCATCGCCGGGATCAGCGGCATGCGCTGGCTGCGTTTCCTTTTCTTCAACGCACTGGGCGCCGCCCTGTGGGTGGGGACCTGGGTTAGCGTCGGCTACCTGGCCGGCAACCATATCGAGACGATCTACCACTACATCACGCGGTACTCCCTGTACGTGCTCATCGCGGTGGCGGTGCTGCTCGCGGCGCTGATCATCCGGCACGTCCTGCGCCGCCGCCGCCGGGCCGCCCAGCGGGGAGACCGCGAGCCCGAAGATGACCTCGCGCGATCAGATGACCCTGAGGTTCATGACGTATCTGAGCCCCGTGAGGACGGCGGGACCCACGGAGATGAACGGACCCGGGACGACGCGGAGACGCCGGACGGCGCGGCGGCTCCCGGCAGCGCGGGCCCTCAGGACAGCGGCCCTCAGGACAGCGCGGCCCCAGGACAGCGCGGGCCCTCAGGACAGCGCGGAGATTCCGCGGAATGCGAAGACTCAGAGTTCGTAGCGCTCGAGGGCGGCGAGTTTCCCCGCCGCTATGTGCAGGACCAGGAAACCGCCCTTGAGCAGCGATGGTTCCACCATGGTGGGCGGAGCACCGAGCGCCGAGCAGGCGGCGGCCAGGGCCAGCGGCAGGTTCTCGCGGTGCAGGCAGACGACTGCGGGCTGCCCGGCCGCCACGAGGTCGCGGAAAAGGGGCAGGAAGGAGCCACCCTGGTCCGTTCGGTCTGAGGAATCAGGGGCCCGGACCGGTGGGGTCAAGATGGCCTCGGCCTCGATCGACCCGCCGAAGGCCAGGGCGTACGGGCGCATGCTCGCCACGCAGCGCACGGCAGGTGAGCTGATCACGCGGGCGCGAGGGGCGAAGCAGGCCAGCAGGTCGGCCAGCAGCAGCGCGTCTGCGGCGCCCTCGGTGTCCAGCGGCCGCAGCAGGTCCTCACCCGGCCAGTCATCTTTGTCGCCGGCTGAGGCGTGCCTGACCAGGATCAGCGGCACCGTGGCACGTGGCCGCAGGCTCGCGATCACCTCTACGTCGTGGGGGTAGCTGAGCCCGTCCGCCGCATGCGGCAGCGGCAGCCAGGCCACCGCGTCGATCTCGTGGCTGGGCGCGGCTTCGGCGCCTGCGGCGGTCGCGGACCAGTAATTGACCTTCTTGGGACGGCCGCGGACGAGGTATTCCGTGGTGGGCAGCTGCGGGCCGAGCACCGGGCGCACGCTGGTCTCCTCGAGAACCTCGCGGACCGCGGTGAGCAGCACGTGCTCACCCGGCTCGCGCTTGCCCTTGGGCAGCGACCAGTCGTCGTACTTGGGCCGGTGCACCAGGAGGACATCGGCGTCGTCAGCCTCGCCCGGAGCGCGGCGCCACACGACGGCGCCCGCCGAAAGGATCGCCTCACTCACCGTCGGCCGCCGATCAGGCGCGTACCCCGGCCTCGCTCACGCCCAGGGCGGTCAGGCCGGCTCATCGGCCGGACGGCCTCGCCGTTCCCGGATCAGGGTCTCCTGGAGCTCACGCAGCGGACGGCCGAAGTCGTCCCGGCTGTGCCGCGTCCAGTACCCGTCTGCCTTGAGCCACCACGACGAGATGCCATCGTCCAGGCCGAGGTCGAGCAGGCCGCGCAGCCGCCGCCGGTGGCTGGGGTCGGTCACCCGCACGAGCAGCTCCACCCGGCGGTCCAGGTTCCGGTGCATCATGTCGGCGCTGCCGATCCAGATCTCGCTGTCCTCGTCCTCCCCGGTGCCGAACGCGTAGATGCGCGAGTGCTCGAGGAACCTGCCCACCACGCTGCGGACCTTGATGTTCTCCGATAGCCCGGGGATGCCCGGCCGCAGCGAGCAGATGCTCCGCACCCACAGGTCGACGGGAACCCCGGCCTGCGAGGCCCGGTACAGGGCGTCGATGACCACCTCGTCGACCAGCGCGTTGCACTTGAACGCGATCCTGGCGGGCAGGCCCGCCCGCTGGCGTTCGGCCTGCTGGTCGATCCGGCTCACGATGCCGGCCCGCAGGTTTTCCGGCGCGACCAGCAGCCTGCGGTACGCGCCGAGGCGGCTGTAGCCGGTGAGGTGGTTGAACAGCGCGGTGACGTCCTCACCGACCGCCGGATCGGCCGTGAGCAGGCCGAAGTCCTCATACACCCGCGCCGTCGTCGGATGGTAGTTGCCGGTGCCCAGGTGGCAGTACCGGCGAAGCGTCCCGTCGGCCTCCTCGCGGACGATGAGCGCCATCTTGGCGTGGGTCTTCAGGCCGACGATGCCGTACACGACGTGGCAGCCCGCCTGCTCCAGCTTGCGGGCCCAGGCGATGTTGGCCCGCTCGTCGAACCGGGCCTTGATCTCGACCACCACGACGACCTGCTTGCCCGCCTCGGCCGCCTCGATGAGCGCGTCCGCGATCGGCGACTTGCCGCTGGTCCGGTACAGCGTGTGCTTGATGGCGAGCACCCGCGGGTCCTCCGCAGCTTCCTCGATGAGCCGTTCGACCGACGCGGCGAACGAGTCATAGGGGTGCTGGACGAGGATGTCGCGTTCGGCGATGGCGCTGAAGATGCCGGTGTCCTGCGGGATCTCCAGGCTGGCCGGGACGAACGCCGGATAGCGCAGCTCGCCGATGTTCAGGTCGGCGATGGCGAACAGCCCGCTCAGGTCGAGCGGTCCCGGCACCCGGTACACGGCGCGGATGTCGATGTCGAGCTCGGTGACCAGCCGGTCCAGCACATCGGCCGACATCGTTTCCTCGACCTCGAGCCGCACCGCGGGCTCGAATCTGCGCCGTACCAGCTCCCGCTCCATCGCCTGCAGCAGGTTCTCGGCGAGATCCTCATCTACCTCCAGATCCCTGATCCGGGTGACCCGGAACACGTGATGCTCGAGCACCTCCACGTCGCCGAACAGGTCGGTCAGGTGCGCCGCGATGACGTCCTCGATGGGCACGAACCGGTTCTGCGCCACGGCCAGGAACCTGGGCAGCAGCGGCGGGACCTTGACCCGGGCGAACACGGTCGCGTCCGTCCTCGGATCGGCGATCATGACGGCCAGGTTGAGCGACAGGCCGGAGATGAACGGGAACGGGTGGGCCGGATCCACTACCAGCGGGGTGAGCACCGGGTAGATCCGCTGGCGGAACAGCTCGCTGAGGCCGTCCCGCTCGGACGCGGACAGTTCCTTCCAGCGCAGGATCTCGATCCCGTGCTCGGCCAGCTCGGGGTTGACTCGCTCGCTGAACGTCCGCGCGTGCCTGACGGTGAGCTCGCCGCCCAGCTCAAGGGTGTTCTCCAGCACCTGGCGGGGCAGCCGGACCCCGGCGCCCTCGACCGGGAAGCCAGCCACCATCCGGCGCACCAGGCTGGCCACCCGGACCATGAAGAACTCGTCGAGGTTGGTCGCGAAGATAGCCAGGAACCGCACCCGCTCGAGCAGCGGCACGGATTCGTCTTCGGCGAGCTCGAGCACGCGCTCGTTGAACCGCAGCCAGCTCTCCTCGCGGTCCAGGTAGCGCCCTTCGGGCAAGTCGCCGTCCGGCCGGGGCGCCGCGTTCTCATCGGCCTCGCTGCCCTCGGTCAGCTGCGCCGCGTCGCGCGGACGCTGGAACGGGCCATCGTAACCTTCCCCGAACGACGGTTCGAACGGCCCTTCGGCCGGGAAGACATTCGTCTGGCTCATACCCATGGCACCATTGTGCCTGTCACCACCGGCAACGAGAAACGCCCCACGTCGTTTATAACCCGTTAAAACATTATTTCCCTAACGGCCATTTACACCAGCCCACCGTCAGGCGGCCTACGCTGCGGCTTCTTGCCGCTTAGAGAGCGGGCGAGCCCAGGTCGCCGGCGAAGGCAGCCAGGTCGAGCAGGTGCAGCAGGGCATCGCACCACCGCTCCCCCGGCGGGCGGTCATCGAAATGCCCGAGGCAGTCGTTGGCCGCGTCCAGGATGGCCCGCAGCACCGCGCCATCATGGCTCCGCGGATCCGGAGCCTGCTGGTCGTCCAGCACCATCGGGACCGGCATCAGCGGATCTGCCGAGGCCGGCTCCCCGTCGAGGATCGCCGCCGCCTTCTGCGCCACGGCCAGGCCGAGCGTGCCGGCCAGCAGCAACCTCTGCATCATCAGGACGCCGTCGTGGTCACTCATGTTGCCTCTTCCACCATCCACACTGGGGCTGTCCCGCCTTCGAGACCCATGATGCGGACAGCCAGTGACAAACCGGCAGGTTCGCCGTCATCGTGGGCCAGCACGGTGCTCCGGGCCGCGCCGGTTTTTAGCAACGGAAATTACGGCTCGCCCGTATTTGGGTGCTGACGGCGAGATCGGTGAGGCCGTCACGGCACACGATGACCCGGGTGCGGGGCTAGAGGTCCTCGGGGCGGCAGGCGGACCAGATGGCGGCGCGGTTGTGCAGCTTGACGCGCTCGCCACGGCCGAGGTCCTGGGCCAGCTGAGCTTCGGCGGTCTCGATGCGCAGCCATTCGGCGTAGGACACCGGGGCGATGCCGCGTCCGGCCAGGACGGCCCCGATCGGCCACTGCGCCGCATCCCCGCCAGCTGCGGAGGCGTCGGCCTCGGGCAAGCGGAGCAGGCCGGCCCGGGGCAGCGGCGTGTCACCGTCGCCCGGGCCGCCGGCCAGGTCCTCGAGGACGCAGCGGACGGTCTCGGCGGCGTCGGACTTGTTGGTGCCGATCACGCCGGTCGGGCCGCGCTTGAGCCAGCCGGCCACGTACTCCCCGGGCAGCGGGGCGCCGTCCGGGCCGAGGACGCGGCCGCGGTCGTTCGGCACGACGGAGGCCCGGGAGTCGAACGGCACGCCCGGCAGCGGGACGCTCTGGTAGCCGACCGAACGCAGCACCATCTGCGCGTCGAGAGTCTCGAGCTGCCCGGTGCCGCCGAAGGCCCCATCGGCGCCGAGCGCCGTCCGCTCCAGCGTGAGACCACGGACCCGTTCGGTCCCGAGGATCTCCACCGGCCTCAGCCAGAACCGGATGATCAGGCGGCGTGCGTGCCCGGAGGCAGCGGGCTCGGCGGCCTGGCCCTGCGCCCACCGGGTGATGGCCACCAGGTTCCCGCGGACCCGCCGGTCGGTCTCGGCCAGGGCGGTGCTCTCGCCGGAGGCATCGAACGCGGCCAGATCGGCCTCGTCGGCGTGCACGACCACCTCGACGCCGGGCAGCTCGCCGAGCTCGCGCAGCTCCTTGGTGGTGAACTTGGCGAAGGCGGGCCCGCGCCGGCCGATCATGTGGACCTCGCGCACCTTGCTGGCGTACAGGGCGTCCAGGACCGGCTGCGGCACGTCGGTTGTGTGCAGCTCGGCCGGGTCCCGGGCCAGGATCCGGGCCACGTCGACGGCGACGTTGCCGACGCCGATGACCGCGACCGACTCGGCGTCCAGGGTGAATGCCCCCGCGTCCACGTCGGGATGGCCGCAGTACCAGTTCACGAAGTCGGTGGCCGCGTAGCTCCCGGGCAGGTCCTCGCCCGGGATGGCGAGCCGGCGGTCGCGCATCGCGCCGGTGGCGTAGATGACCGCGTCGTAGGCGGCGACCAGCTCGTCGCGGGTCACGTCCTCGCCGAGGTGCACGCCGCCCAGGAAGGCGACACCCGGGCTTTCCAGCACCTTGCGCAGGTACTGCGCGATCGACTTTATCGACTTGTGGTCAGGCGCCACGCCGTAGCGGACCAGGCCGTACGGGGTGGGCAGCCGGTCGATCACGTCGACCCGGACGGGCACCGGCGCGGGCAGCGCGGCGGCCTGCTTGACCAGCGCCTCGGCGGCGTACAGGCCGGCCGCCAGAGCCGATGACAGCTACGTTCAGCATGAACTTACGCTACTCGACCGGGCGCGGTTCCGGCTCGCCCGCCGCGTCGGCCGACGAGCGGCGGGCCACCGCCTCGGTGATCTGCCGGGCCAGCTGCTGGGAGGTCAGGCCGGCCTCATCGAGTATCTCCTCGCGCGTCCCGTGCGCGAGGAACTCCTGCGGCAGGCCGAGCGTCTTGACCGGCACGTCCACGTCATGGTCGCGCAGCAGCCTGGCCACCGCGTCGCCGAAGCCGCCGACCCGCCCGTTGTCCTCGATGGCGGCCACGAGCCGGTGCTGGCGGGCGGCACCGATCAGGGCTTCGTCGACCGGCTTGGTCCAGCGCGGGTCGACCACGGTGACGCCGATGCCCTGCCCGGCCAGCCGGTCCGCGATCTCAAGCCCGGTCAGCGCCATCGGGCCGGCCCCGACGAGCAGGACATCTCGGCCGAGGCCTTCGGCCGGGTCGCGGAGCAGGTCCATGCCGCCGAGCTTGGCGATGGCCTCGACCTCGCCGCCCACCTTGCCCTTGGGGAACCGGACCACGGTCGGCCCGTCGCAGATCGCGACCGCCTCGTTGAGCAGTTCGGCGACTCGCGCGGCGTCCCGCGGCGCGGCGATCCGCATGCCCGGGACGAGCTGCATGATCGACCCGTCCCACATGCCGTGGTGGCTGGCCCCGTCCAAGCCGGTCACCCCGGCCCGGTCCAGCACGAACGTCACCGGCAGCTGGTGCAGGGCCACGTCCATCAGCGTCTGGTCGAAGGCCCGGTTCATGAACGTCGAGTAGATGGCCACCACCGGGTGCAGCCCGCCCATGGCCAGGCCCGCGGCGCTGGTCACGGCGTGCTGCTCGGCGATGCCCACGTCATAGACCCGGTCCGGGTAGGCCGTGGCGAACTGGACCAGGCCGGTCGGGTGCAGCATCGCGGCCGTGATCGCGACGACGTCGGGACGCCGCGCGCCGATGGCCACCAGCTCGTCGCCGAACACCCGGCTCCACGTCCCCGGCTCGGCGCCTGCCGCGGGAACCTGGTGCAGGCAGTCGATCTCGTTCTGCTCGGCGTCCGGGTAGCCGAACCCCTTCTTGGTGATCACGTGCACGATCACCGGCCCGCCGAAGTCCCGGGCGTGCCCGAGCGCGGTTTCCAGCAGCCGCTCATCGTGGCCGTCGATGGGGCCGACGTACTTGATGCCCAGGTCCTCGAACATCACCTGCGGCTGCAGGACGTCCTTGATGCCCTTCTTGATGCCGTGCAGCGTGCCGTAGATCGGCGCGCCGACCAGCGGGGTGCGGGACAGCGTGGTCTTGATGTAGTCCAGGACGCCCTCGTAGCGCGGGTTGACCCGGATGGCCGCCAGGTGCTCGGCCAGGCCGCCGATCGTCCGCTGGTAGGACCACCCGTTGTCGTTGACGATCATGACCAGCCGGGAGTCCTTGGCCGCGGAGATGTTATTGAGCGCCTCCCAGGCCATGCCCCCGGTCAGCGCGCCGTCGCCGATGACCGCGACCACCGTCCGGTCCTGCTCGCCGCGCAGCTTGTACGCCTTGGCCAGGCCGTCGGCGTAGGACAGGCTGGTGGAGGCGTGCGAGTTCTCCACCACGTCATGCTCGGACTCGGCCCGGCTCGGGTAGCCGGTCAGCCCGCCGCGCTGGCGCAGCGTCCCGAACCGCGCGGCCCGCCCGGTCAGCAGCTTGTGCACGTAGGCCTGGTGCCCGGTGTCGAAGATGATCTTGTCCTTGGGCGAGTCGAACACCCGGTGCAGCGCAATGGTCAGCTCGACCACGCCGAGGTTCGGCCCGAGGTGACCGGTGTTCCTGATCACCGTATCGATCAGCACGTCACGGATCTCCGCGGCCAGCCGGGTCAGCTGATCCTGGCTGAGTTCCTTCAGGTCCTCAGGGCCGTTGATGCTCTCCAGCATGGTCACGTCGGCTGCTCCTCGTGTGCTGCGCGGGCCTGGCCCGGACCGCGAATGAGCCGAGTCTACGGCGGTACCCCCTCAAATAGCTCGTGACCCAGGCCCGGTCCCCGACACGCGCGTCGCAGTTCGCGGCGCGGGCAGGGTGAGCGGGCGCGCCGCGAGGAGGCCGAAGACGAGCTCGACCGCGGCCAGGATGAGCAGCACGATCACCGGTGCGGTCCAGCTGCCCGTGGCCGTGTGCAGCAGGCCGACCTCCAGCGGCCCGGCGCTGGCGGCCAGGTAGCCGACCGATTGCGCGAAGGCGGACAGCGAGGCCGCCGTCCCGGCGTCCGGGGCCCGCGCCATCATGAAGAAGATGGCCAGGCCGAGGCAGGAGCCCTGGCTGACCCCGAGCACGAGGACCCACAGCGGGGCCGCGCCCAGCGGGGCCCACAGGCATCCGGCCAGGCCGGCCGCGGTCCCGATCAGGCTCGGCAGGATGAGCGCGCGCTGGCCGGGCGTCCGATGGGCGAGCACGGGCACCAGCAGCGCGATGGCCAGGTTGCCCACCCCCATCAGGGCCAGCAGGTTGCCCGCGGTGACCGGCGTGGCGCCGCGGTCCTGGAAGATGGTCGGCAGCCAGGACAGCGCCGCGTAGTACAGCAGGCTCTGCAGCCCCATGAACGCGGTGACCTGCCAGCTGAGCGCGTACCGGTACACCTGGATCCGGGCGGCGGCGGGCCTGACGGCGGCATCCGGGCGCGGCGAGGGGGCGACCCGGTAACGCAGCTGCGGCAGCCACAGCACCGCGGCCAGCGCCGCCGGGGCGGCCCAGACGCCGAGGGCCAGCCCCACCGAATTGCCCGAGCTGCGGTAGAGCGGCACGCTGAGCAGCGAGGCCAGGATCGCGCCCACGGACAGCGCGGTCAGGTAGATGCCGATCAGCAATCCGGCTCGCTGCGGCCAGCGCCGCTTGACCAGGCTGGATAGCAGCACGTTCAGGATCGCGATCGAGCTGGCGGCCAGCACGGTGCCGGGGAACAGCATGGCCGACGGCGCGAGGCCGCGCAGGGCCAGCCCGGCGGCCAGCACGGCCAGCGCGATCAGCAGGACGGGCTCCTCGCCGAAACGGCGGCTGATCCAGGCGGCGAAGGCCGAGACCACGCCAAAGCAGAGGACCGGCGTGGCGGCGAGCAACGACAGCGCGGCCGGCGACAGGTGCAACGCAGACGCCAGATCGGGAAACAGCGGCGGGACGCTGGTGATCGCGGTCCGCAGATTCAGCCCGGCCGCGGCGACCGCGACGATGAGGAGCGCGGTCGGCCATGACCGGCGCGCTGGCAGTTGGGCCATCAGCAAGTAAAGCTATCTGAAGCGCAATTTCCCTAACGAATCGTGGCGCGTGCGCCCCGGCATGCTCCCCGGCCCTCCGGCTCCGGGCTCTCGATGAGCGCAGCTGGTCGAGGTCCGGTCAGGAACGGCGGCGAGGGCGCGGGAAGGCCGGAATCTCGGCGGTAACGGGCGGCGCGGGCGCCCGGGTCAGGACCAGCCAGCCGAGCAGGCCGATCGGGTAGATGAAGTACCCGAAGCGGACATCCGGTCCGAGCAGGAACATCAGCGCCAGGCCGACCGCAAGCCGCCAGATCGCGGCGCGGACGTCACGCGGAGGCCGGATCAGCAGCGAGACCGCCACGGCCAGGCCGGCCGTGAGCAGCAGGCCGACCGACACGACGTGCCCGGCCGGGCCGAGCGAGCTGAGCATGTGCCCGGGCAGCAGGCTCTCGGCCGGGGTCTTGTCATGGGTCAGGCCGAGCGGGAACAGCACGCTGTTCTGCACCAGGGCAGCGGCCGCGCCGGGCTTGACCAGCACGGCCGGGGCCAGCAGGACGATCAGGGCGAGGGCGGCGATGACCAGGGCGGCGAGGAACCGCCACATGGCCCGGGCGCCGTCCCGGCAGGCCAGCAAGGCCGCCATGACCGGCACCGCGAGCCAGGCCGTGGACTTCAGGTCGCAGGCGACGGCCAGGGCGATCCCGGAGCTCACGGTCCGCGCCGCGCTGGCCTTCGCCCCCGTGGGCACGGTGACCAGCGCCAGCGACAGGAGCATGAACGCGAGCACCGGCGGGTCGGTGGTGATCACGGCCAGGTTGAGGCCGATCACGGGCGAGGCGACCGCGATCGCCGTGGCCAGCAGGGCATCGCGGCGCCATGGCCGGCGGGGGCGGCCGCGGGCGCTCGGTCCGGCCCGGGCGCTCCGTCCAGCCCAGGCGCTCCGTCCGGCGCGGGCGCTCCGTCCGGCCGGGGAGGCAGCGCGATCCAGAATGCCGCGGCGAGCACCGCCACGGTGCCCAGGGCCAGCCAGACCCCGGGGTTGCCGGCCAGGCCGCCGAGGCCGGCCGCGGCGGGCAGGCCGAACACGGTCATCACGGGCAGGTACGGGTTGTAGGACAGCCAATACGTGACCTGAGAGGCGGTCAGGTACGGCGAGCCGTGATGCAGCAGCAGCGCGGCCGACCGGTCGATGACCCTCATCCCGTCCTCGAGCGGGTACGCGACCGACAGCCAGAGCAGCGGGGCGAGCACGGCCAGGGCCACCGACACCAGGACCGCCACGGTCCGCGAGCCCCAGCGCCACAGGATGACCAGGGCCGCGGCGTAGCCGCAGGCCGCCCAGACGGCCCAGATCTGATCCCGGCCCGCTGACAGGCCCGCGTCGATGGCCGCGTACGCCGCGAACGCCGCGAAGACGATCATGAGGTGCCGGCGGTCAAGCCACCGCGGAGTCCCGCGGACCGCCTGTCCGCCGCCGTCCGCCGCGGCCTCCCGGGCCGTGCCGCCGGGCACGCGCGTCGCCAGGGACCTGGCCAGCATGACCGTGCGCGCTCCGCTGGCCGTCACCACGTGGTCCTCGTCCATGTCCATCGTCACCTGGTCCCCCGTCGACCAGAATGGAAGTTGCCCCCCACTATAGGGAGCAAACGCTAAGAGGGCCTAAAGGGCGCGCCCAGCTGGCGATGAGCTAGCCGAGACGCCGACCGGGCAGCGCCGGGAGATCAGGTTCGCCGTGCCGAGCAGGCCGAGGATGGTCGGTGTGCTCGGCCAGGCCGCCGCCGTTAGCCCCTACCGCGGCGCGGCGGACTGCGGGCCGGGCTGGGCGGCGGGTCCGGCCTCGCTGCCCTGATCCGCCGGGCCGGGGCTCGCCGGAGCGGGGCTCGCCGGGGCAGCACTCGCCGGGGCAGCACTCGCCGGGGCGGGGCTCGCCGGGGCGGGGCTCGCCGGGGCGGCGGGCTCGGCGGTGAGCATCCTGGCCACCAGCCCCGCCGCCAGCAGCGCGCCGCCGGCGGTGGCGCCTGCGGCCAGCGGCCGCGGCAGTGCGGGGCCGAGGCGGAACCGGCCGGGTCCCGCCACCGCGAGCGCGGCGGCCGCGGCCAGGTTGGTGAGCGGAAGTTCGAACCCGCCCCGCGCGCTCAGCGGGCCCTTGGCGCGGTGCGTGGTGGCAGCCACGGCCATCGTTCCCATGATGGCCAGCGGGCCTGCCGGGTCGGCGATCCCCGCCGCGGTCAGCAGGCCGCCGCCGAGCTCGGTGATCCCGGCGGCTGCGGCCATCTGCCGGCCCGGCCGCAGGCCGATCCGGTGGAAGCCCGCCGCGGTCCGGTCCAGGCCGCCGCCGCCGAAGGCGCCGAACAGCTTCTGAGCGCCGTGAACGGCCAGGTAACTGCCGATCACGAGCCTGCTGGCGAGCAGAGCCGCGTTACGCATGAGGTCCTCCGATCATGAGGTGGTCAGCCGGGCGGAGCGCCGGCGTCAGACACGTCGACCGCAGCCGCGTTCGCGAGCGAGCCGGGTCATGACGCGGGTCATCTGGGCGGCCGAAGGCGGCGCGGGCAACACCGGCGAGCCGCCGCGCCGGAAGGCATCCAGGGCCATGGCCACGAACCGCCGCCAGGCGCCGGGCGCCTCGGTACGGGTGGCGTGCATGACCGCGGAGGTGGCGATCAGCAGCAGCACGAGATCCTCCGCGACGAAATCCTCGCGCAGCGCGCCGACCGCCTTGGCCCGGTCGATCACCGTGCCGAGCAACTCGTTAGCCGTCCGGCGGAGCCGCTCGACCTCCTCGTCAGCGGACAGCGTCATGGACAGCAGATCGGCCAGGCCGCGGTCCCCGGCCTGCAGTTCGCAGATCCGCTCGACGAACCCGGCGAACCCGGCCCACGGGTCAGGCACGGCCAGCGCCTGCCGCGCGGCCCCGGCGTATTCGGCGACCTTGTCCACCAGCGCGGCGGCGACCAGCTTCTCCCGGGTGGGGAACCGCCGGTACAGCGTGGCGATGCCCACGCCGGCCCGGGCGGCGATCGTCTCGAGCGGCGCTTCCAGCCCGCGCTCGGCGAAGACCTCCCGGGCCACCGCGACGATGACGGCCCGGTTGCGCGCGGCATCGGCCCGCAGCCGCGGCTCGTCCGGCCCGCACCCGGCCAGCGCGCCTGGCGCACGGCTGCTGCCGTTTCCGGGCTGGTGAGCGGCGGTCATGACCTTCATGGTAAGCGATGTGGAGGGCAGCCTCCGGACCCTGCCCGGCCGCGAGTATGCTTCCCCGGGAGGATCGCCCGTCCTCACCAAGCCAGTTGCCAGCCAGCCAGCATCGGAGACGCGGATGGAAACCAGGCCAGAGCCGTGGATTAAGGCGCTGCGGAGCTCCCATGACCGGCTGCTAGCCCTGGCCGGGCCCCTTGACCGCGGCCAGCTGGAGCAAGGCTCCTACGACAGCGAGTGGACGATAGCCCAGGTGCTGTCTCACCTCGGCTCGCAGGCGGAGATCTTCGGCCTGTTCCTGAACGCCGGCCTGACCGGCCAGGATCCGCCCGGGCGGGAGGAGTTCGTGCCGATCTGGGACGCGTGGAACGCCAAGGACCCGCAGGCCCAGGCCGCGGACGCACTGGCGGCCGACGCGGCGACGCTGGCGCGGTTCGAATCCCTGCTCGCCGGCCAGCCGACGCAGCTGCGGCTGCGCGCCTTCGGGAGGGAGATGGACCTGGCCGGAATCGCCCGGATGCGGCTCGGCGAGCACGCCATCCACACCTGGGATGTCGCGGTGGCGCTCGACCCGTCGGCGACCGTCGCGCCCGACGCGGTCGGCCTGCTCATCGACACGATCAGCCCGCTCGCAGCCCGGACCGGCAAGCCGGACGGCACGCAGCGCCGGCTGCGGGTAGTGACCAGCGACCCTGAGCGGCAGTTCGTCCTCGAAACCGGCGACGCGATCAGTCTGAAGGAGTCCGCCGGCGAGGAGGGCCCGCCCGAGCTCCGTCTCCCCGCCGAGGCGCTCGTCCGCCTGGTCTACGGCCGCCTGGATCCGGACCACACCCCGGTCGCCGCCGACAGCCCCAGCCTCGACGAGGTACGCGGGCTCTTCCCCGGCTTCTGAGACCGCCCCTTCCAGCAGGCCGTTCCCGCCCTGGCCCGCCGGTGCGGCCATATGCGGCGTCTGGCCCAGGCCGTAACCGGCAATGGCCGTGGCCGTCGCTGATGGCGGGTGGGCGACAGCATTATTCGGCGGAGACGGCCGAGTTCGCTCGGCTGTGAACCATACTTCCTGCCGAGTAGGAGTGGGATATCAGTCGATTCGAATGCGGGGACGCCGACAAGTCCCTCTGCGGGAACGGGTACTAGTTCCCTTCGACGAGCCCAAGGCCTTACCTGAACATCGTCGGCTTCGAAAGCGTTAATGACATCTCCGTGAAGCTCGCGCGCCGCGACGGCATCCCAAGCCCCCGAGCGCGCGACGCAGAACGCAGCAGTCACCGTCCCGGCATCGCGTGCAACAAGTTCGCCGTCCGCACGACCTCCTCAGCCCGCGCTGCACGGGTTACTAGCTGTGGAACAAGCAGCGCAAAAGCAAGGTGCTCATCAACGACGACGTCGCGCTCGGCCACCCGTCCAAGCTGCGGCCGAATAACGCCGGCAAGTGGCTGGGCCGTGTCAACCCGGCGCCGATCCCCCTCTTCTTGACAGCCGCGCCCCCATCCCTTAGATCTAGGACTTAATTCTAGTATTTAGTTCATGGAGGGCGGGAGACCGGATCGTGCGGAGCACCGGAGCGCTAGCCCTACAACTGCGCCGTCACCGCACTGGACAGTTGCCCAGGCATCAACTTCCTGTCCTACCTGCCCGGCACCGCGCCCGGCAAGGCCCTGATCGGCTCCAAGGTCAAGCTCACCTTCGAGGCGACGCCTTCGGCCGGACGGAAGGTTCCCGAACGGCGGGTCATCTGGTGATGACCGGCCCAGCAGAGGTACTGACGAGAGGACACCGCTGATGACTGCCCCAACTATTCAAGACGCTGGCGCGCTTGGGCTGTTCCGGACCGCCAACAATCCCGGTGTATGGGCCGGCCGGGGTAAGGTCGCGGCCGTCGGCATCGGGCACTCCCCGACACTGCGGCGCTGGGACGGCGACCCGCAGAAGAGCATCGGCGCGTGGATCATCCTGGCCATCCGCAAGGCCATCGAGGACGCGGGCGTCAACCCCGCCCAGGTCGACGGGCTGGTCTTGGACCCCACCACGACCACCGGCGCCTTCTGGCCGGAAGGCGAGCCGGTCCCTGCGGACTTCCTCGCTGCGTTCGAGAACACCAGCGACCCGTTCGACGGGCTGACTCAGATCAGCGCGGAGTGGCTGATCAAGAACATGCCGGAGCTGACCGGCCTGAAGTTCGCGATGACCGCTCCGACCTGCATGTCGATGTGCGTGGCCGCGGCTGTCGAGTCGATCGCGCGCGGGATGGGCGAGGTGGTCATCGCCATCAAGGGCTGGCACAACGTCCCCGGCCGCTACGGCCAGCGGGGCGCGGCCGCGCAGCCCACGGTAGCCGGGCCGGGAAAGTACGGCAACGCGCTGGCGGGTCCCCCGGTGTACGGCACCGCGATGATGTTCGAGCGGTACATGCACAAGTACGGCAAGACCCACGACATGATGGCCCCGTTCGTGGTCAACTCCCGGTCCAACGGGCTGAAGTTCCCGGAGGGCTACTGGTACCAGCACCGGCCGGCGCCGCTGACCACCGAGGAGTACCTGGAGTCGCGGTGGGTGGCTGAGCCGGCCAACCTGTACGACAACGACATCCCGATCCATACCGCGGCCGCATTCTTGTTCACCACCTCCGAGCGCGCCCGCGACCTGCGCCAGCCTCCGGTGTACGTCCTGGGTCACGCCAGTGGCGGGCAGTCCAGCGGCGGCCGCTACGGCGGTTCCAAGTCGCGCAGCACCGCGGCCACCCTGGAAGAGTGGCAGGAGTGGGCGAGGCTCACGGGCGCCCGGCTGTATGAGTCCTCTGGTATCACGCCCAGTGACGTCCAGTTCGAGAACGCCTACGACGGGTTCAGCCTGTTCCACGTGTGGTGGATCGAGGAATTCAACTTCTTCGGCATCAAGAGGGGCGAGGCCCTGGACTTCTTCGCCAGCCAGGACATCTCGATCAACGGCCCCACCCCGATCTCACCCAGCGGCGGGAACATCGGCAGCGGCCGGACCCGCTTCTGGATGTGGAGCGATACCATCCAGCAGCTGCAAGGACGGGCGGGCGAGCGCCAGGTGAAGATCGACGCGCGTATCGGCGTCGCCGGCGGGTGGATGCCCGTATGGAGCAACTTCGCCGCGTTCAGCAAGGACCCGGTGTAACCAACCAGCCACCGGAACCTTGTTAGTAAGGCAGGACCCTGCGCGGGCCGCGCAAGCGGCCCGCGCAGGCAGCCACCATCGACGCTAGTCGCGTGCGTGTACTCGGTAGATGGACATTTCCAGCAGCGCAGATCCTGTGACCGGCGGTGCCGCAGCCATCTGCCCAGAGAACATCGATCGCTATTTCTGGAAATATATTGCTAGTTTTATCCTTCCGATATAGTCTTATAGTGGGACAGGGAGTAGCAGCAAGGCTTCCTCGGCATACCCGAGTCCGCAACGGAGCCGGCCAGCGTCTCAGCGGCCCCCTCCGGCTCCGGAAGAAGCACTGCTATGACCGCAACACCCGAATCACAGGGCGCCGCCAGTACGCTGCCGCCGCCCTCCGCCAACGGCTCTGCCCCGCCACGCCCGCCTGCGCCCCAAGCGCCTCCGCAACGGCCTTCGCGTACCCGGATCAGCAGCCTGCGCACCGGCCTGATCACGGGTGTTATCGCCCTGATCGTGGTGATCATCTTCATCATCCAGAACGCCCATGCCGTGAACATCAGCTTCCTGGGCGCGCACCTGCACCTATCGCTGGCCGTGGCACTGCTCCTGGCCGCCATCGCGGGCGCCCTGGCGATGGCCGCCGCCGGCACGGCCCGCATCACCCAGCTGCGCCGGATCATGCGACGTAACCGTCGTAACCCCGAAGCCGGCTAAGCAGCCCCCGGACGATCCCGCCCCGCACCGCCCGCTTGCCCCGCTCGCGAGCCGGAGAAGCACCGACTGCATCCCCGCCGCACAGGCGGCCCGCCAACACCGGCTACCGGTTACCACCTACCTCACGTACGTCACTGACTAAGGAGTCGGTTATGAGCATCATCGCCTGGATTGTTCTCGGCCTCGCCGCCGCCCTGCTCGCCAACGTGCTGATCCCCGGCAAGAGAGCACAAGGCCTCATCGTCACCTGTCTCATCGGCATCGCCGGCGCGCTCGGCGGCGGCTGGGCGGCCACCGAACTGTTCCACGTCCACACCCTGCACGGGTTCTTCAACCTGTCTACCTGGCTCACCGCCATCGCCGGATCGGCCGTCCTGCTGCTAGCCAGCCGCCTGCTCACCGGGCGCAGCAGCAAAGCCCGCCGGTTCGCGCACCGCTAACCCGCGCTTACGGCCGGTGCACCGCATCGACCAGATAACCGGCCCGCATTACCGATAAAACGGACGAATATGCGCTCCGCGGCGCCCCTTGTGCCCCCGTTTGGGGCTCGTGGCACCCCGACCCCGATAGACGGGGCCAGGGGCACACGCGCCCCATCCGGGGGCACACGCCGAGTGGGGCTCGTGGCACACAGGCCCCGTAGAACGGGGCTTGTGGCACCCGCACCTCAGACGGGGCGGGCGCCGAGAGTCCCGATCAGCACGGTGGCGTCCAGGTCCTCGTCGCTGGCCACTCGCGGGACCAGGCCGGCGTCCGCGAAGGCCGCGACGGCCAGCGGGGCCTGGCGGTCGCTGGTCTCGATCAGCAGGTGACCGCCGGGCGCCAGCCACGCGGGCGCGTCGGCCGCGACGCGGCGCAACAGGTCGAGGCCGTCCGGGCCGCCGTCCAGCGCGGCCAGCGGCTCATGAGCCCGGGCCTCCGGCGGGAGGAAGCCGATCTCGGTGGTGGGCACGTAGGGCACGTTGGCGGCCAGGACGGCGACCTGGCCCCGCAGCCGGGCCGGCAGCGGGGCGTACAGGTCGCCCTGGTAGACGGGCCCGGGTACGTTCCGCCGGGCGCAGCGCACGGCGGCCGGGTCGATATCGGTGGCGTGCACCTCGGCGCCGTCCACGGCTGCGGCGATCGCGGCGCCGATCGCGCCCGTGCCGCAGCACAGGTCGACGACGATGGCTCCGGGCCGGGCGAGTGCCCCAGGGGGGTCCCGGAGAAGCAGAACGGCCTGGCGGACCAGGAACTCGGTGCGCAGGCGCGGCACGAAGACCCCGGGATCCACGGCGATCCGCAGCCCGCAGAACTCGGCCCAGCCGATGACCTGCTCCAGCGGCAGGCCGCCCGCCCGCCGCTCCACCATGGCGTCGAGCTCCTCCGGGGTCCGGGCCGCTGACCAGGATCAGCCTGGCTTCCTCCTCGGCGAAGACGCAGCCCGCGGCCCGGAGCCTGGCCACGGCGAGCGCCTCATCCACGCCGGTAGCGAAGGTAGACGACCCGGGAGTCGAACGTCCTGGTCTCCGCCAGCTCCAGCCCGATCGCCCGGTCCTGGGGCGGGAAGTACGGCGTGCCCCCGCCCAGCACGACCGGGTGGACGAACTGCCGGTACTCATCAATGAGGCCCAGCTTGATCAACGTGGCCGCCAGGCCCGCGCCACCGACGGACACCACGCCCTCGCCCGGCTGCTCTGCCAGCCGGGCGACCTCGCTCGCAACGTCGTCGCTGGCCAGCCTGGCGTGGCCGCGGACCTGCCGCAACGTGGTGGAGAACACCACCTTCGGAATGCTCCGCCACATCGCGGCGAACTCCAGGTCGGCCGGGTCGGAGCGGGTCTCCTCGGCGGTCTCCCAGGGCAGCATGTCCTCGTACAGGCCCCGGCCGAGCAGGTGCGCGCTGATCTGGCGCGTCTGCTCGTTGTGGAAGGCCATTAGCTCGGCGCCGGGCGCGCTCCAGCCGATGTCGCCCTCGGGGCCCGCGATGAAGCTGTCCAGCGACACGCTCATCGAGTAGATCAGCGTCCGCATCGGCCGACCGTTACCCGGCGGCAATCAGGGAGCGCAGCACGTACTGCATGATGCCGCCGTGCCGGTAGTAGTCCGCCTCACCCGGGGTATCGATCCGCACGACGGCGCGGAATTCCTTGCCGTCGGCTGAGACCACGACCTCGTTCGGCATAGTGCCTGAATTCATTTCCTCGATGCCCCGGATGTCGAACGTCTCGCGGCCGGTCAGGCCCAGCGACGCGGCCGACTCCCCCGGGCGGTACTGCAGCGGCAGGACGCCCATGCCGATCAGGTTCGACCGGTGGATGCGCTCGAAGGACTCGACCAGGACCGCGCGCACGCCGAGCAGCCGGGTGCCCTTGGCCGCCCAGTCGCGGGACGAGCCCGACCCGTACTCCTTGCCGCCCAGCACGATCAGCGGGGTGCCTTCTCCGATGTACTGGCGGGAGGCGTCGTAGATCGTCATCTGCTCGCCGTCCTTGACGGTGACGCCGCCTTCGGTGCCGGGGGCGAGCTGGTTGCGCAGCCGGATGTTGGCGAACGTGCCGCGGATCATGACCTCGTGGTTGCCGCGCCGCGAGCCGTAGGAGTTGAAGTCCTTCCGCTCGACGCCGTGCTCGGTGAGGTACTTCCCGGCCGGGCTGTCGGTCCGGAACGCGCCGGCCGGGGAGATGTGGTCGGTGGTCACCGAGTCGCCCAGCATGGCCAGCACCTTCGCGCCGGTGATGTCGGTGACCGGCTCCGGCTGCTCCGGCATCCCGTCGAAGTACGGCGGGCGGCGCACGTAGGTGGAGCTCTCCTCCCAGACGAACGTGTCGCCGGCCGGGACGTTCAGTGCGCGCCAGTTGTCGTCGCCGGTGAAGACGTCGGCGTAGTCCCGGGTGAACATCTCCTGGGCCACCGCGTGCAGCACCACGTCGGCGACCTCCTCCGGGGACGGCCAGATGTCGGCCAGGTAGACGGGCTTGCCCTCGGTGTCCGAGCCGAGCGGCTCGCGGTCCAGGTCGATGTCCATCGAGCCGGCCAGCGCGTACGCCACGACCAGCGGCGGCGAGGCGAGGTAATTCATCTTCACGTCCGAGTTGATCCGGCCCTCGAAGTTCCGGTTGCCGGACAGCACGGCCGTCACGGCCAGGTCGTTGTCGTTGACCGCCTGGCTGATGGCGGGCGGCAGCGGCCCGGAGTTGCCGATGCAGGTGGTGCAGCCGTAGCCGACCAGGTTGAAGCCGAGCTTGTCCAGGTAGGGCACCAGCCCGGCGCGCTCGTAGTAGTCCATGACCACCTTGGACCCGGGCGCGAGCGTGGTCTTCACCCAGGGCTTGCGGCTCAGGCCCCGCTCGACCGCCTTCTTGGCCAGCAGTGCGGCACCGACCATGACCGAGGGGTTGGACGTGTTCGTGCAGGAGGTGATGGCCGCGATGACCACCGCCCCGTGGTCAACGCTGGTCGTCGTGCCATCCTCGAGGGTGACCTGGATCGGGTTCGAGGCCCGCGTCCCGTCGCCCGCGGCGACCGGGTCCGAGGCCGGGAAGGTGTCGGCCAGGCCGTTGTCCAGGTTGGTCTCCGGCACGTAATTGGGCAGCGCGTCGCGGAAGGCGGTCTTGGCGTCGGCCAGCGCGATCCGGTCCTGCGGGCGCCTGGGGCCCGCGATCGAGGGCACCACGGTGGACAGGTCCAGGCTGAGCTCCTCGGAGTACCGGGTCTCCCGGGCCGGGTCGTGCCACAGGCCCTGCTCCTTGGCGTAGGCCTCGACCAGGTCGAGCTGCTCCCGCGGGCGCCCGGTGAGCGTCAGGTAGTCCAGGGTGAGCTGGTCGATGGGGAAGATCGCGCAGGTCGAGCCAAACTCCGGGGACATGTTGCCGATCGTGGCCCGGTTGGCCACCGGGACCGCGGCCACGCCGTCACCGTGGAACTCGACGAACTTGCCGACCACGCCGTGCTTGCGCAGCAGCTCGGTGATGGTGAGCACCAGGTCGGTGGCGGTGGTGCCGCTGGGCAGCTCGCCGGTCAGGCGGAACCCGACCACCTTGGGGATCAGCATGGAGATGGGCTGGCCGAGCATGGCGGCCTCCGCCTCGATGCCGCCGACGCCCCAGCCGAGCACGCCGAGGCCGTTCTGCATGGTGGTGTGCGAGTCGGTGCCCACGCAGGTGTCGGGATAGGCCGTTCCGTCGCGGCTCATCACCACCCGGGCCAGGTACTCGATGTTCACCTGGTGCACGATGCCGGTGCCGGGCGGCACAACCTTGAACTGGCTGAACGCCTGCTGGCCCCAGCGCAGGAAGCCGAACCGCTCCCGGTTGCGGTCGAACTCGATCTCCACGTTCCTGCTGAACGCGTCCGGGCTGCCGAACACGTCAGCCACCACCGAATGGTCGATGACCAGCTCAGCGGGGATGAGCGGGTTGATCTTGCCGGCGTCGCCGCCCAGGGCCCGCATGGCCTCGCGCATGGCGGCCAGGTCCACGACGGCCGGCACGCCGGTGAGGTCCTGCAGGATCACCCGGGCCGGGGTGAACTGGATCTCGGTGTCGGGCTCCTGGCTGGGATCCCAGTGGGCGAGCGCCCGGATGTGGTCGGCGGTGATGTTGGCGCCGTCCTCGTTGCGGAGCAGGTTCTCCAGCAGGACCTTCAGGCTGTACGGGAGGCTGTCAGATCCTTCCGCCGCGTCCAGCCGGTAGATCTCGTACTGCTTGCCTGCGACGTCAAGCGCCGCCCGGCTGCTGAAGCTGTTCGCGGTCATCGTCCTGAGCCTCCTCGCTCGTCCCAGCTGGTGTCCGGACGTGGCCCGGATCCCGGGGGTCTAGCTTACAGTATCTCGATATCAAGCTACTTTTCAATCGGGGAACGGGTGAGCAATTCATTGGCCCGGACCGGACGTGACGTTCCGTCTCGCCAGCGAGATAGCGCCCCACTGGGCGACGGCAGTGACGGCGAGCACGATCGGCAGGATGATGAGTACCACCCTTGGAGAGCCGCCGTGATTCGCCTTGATCGCACCGGCGGACACCGCGGCCAGGAGGGCGAATATCGCGACCCCGGCGGCAGGCCACACGATGAGGCCCGTGGTCTTGGCGGCGAAGTTGTTGTAGGCACCGATCCCGAAGTGCAGCGGGATGCGGGCGTCGGGCGGAAGGGTACGTTCCCCGTACCACGAGAGCCCGATCATCGCGCCGAGGAGCAGCCCGCTGATCACGAACGACACGACGGTCACAGCTGCTCACCTTTATCCCGATCGGTCCTTACCAGGATATTCCGCTGCCGTGCAGGCGGCGGCTGCCTACCGCGGCGCTTTGCTCATCGTGAACCTCCCGCACCTCCCGAAGCCCGGCGTCCTCAAGCCACTGGCCCGAGGCGCCAGGCCCGCTGGCGTAACGGGCTCACCGGGTACCAGGCGGCTCGGCCCAGACGGGCACGCCCTCCGGCGGAGTGACGTCACGGCCCGGCGGCCGGTCCTCCGCCTGGCGGGCCGCCGGCTGGGGCTCCGCCGGGCGGGCCGCCGGCCGGGGGTCCGGCTGGCCATCGCTGGCCACGGCCGGCCGGGCTGCGCCGGACTCGCCGAAGTACTCGCTGATCAGCTGGCGTTGCTGGGCCATGAGCTGATTGAAGTGCTTGTCCAGGTTCGGCTCGCCGATTGCTTCCGCGGTCAGGTACAAGTCCCTGAGCTGCTCGAGCTTGTGCGCCCGCGCGCGTTCCTGCGCTTCGGTATTCTCATCGCCGCCCGGCGGCCCCGGTCTCGGCCCGGTCCCGGAGGCCGGCCCGCTTGCGGTGCCGGGCGGCCCGCTGGAGGACACCAGCGGCTCGAACGGCCCGCGAGTCTCGCGGTCTTCCGGGACGGGGTCTTCCGCCAGCAAGTCGTACCAGTAGGCGGCATCATCTTCGGGCCGGGCCCGCATCGACGGCCCCGGAGCCGGCTCGCTGTCGTCGCGGTAGAGGTAGACGTCCGCGGCGACGGCGGGGTGGGCGGGGTAGACCGGATCGCCCGGCCGGGACGGGCCCGGCGGACGGGCGGGGTTCGGCCGGTGGCGCGGGCTGGCGGCCGGTGCCGGGTCATCGGCTGGATGGATAACTGGCGCGTAGCCGCCGTCGAAGATGGTGCCGGAGGCATCAGCGGAGCCTGATGCTCCCGGGGTGTGCGGGCCGCTGGGGGTTCCCGGGGCGCTGGGGGTCCGCGGCGCGTACGGGGTCCGCGGGTCGTTCAGGGTCCGCGGGTCGTACGGGGTCCGCGGCGCGCTCGGGTCGGGGTCGGTGTCGGCGGGGGGTTCGGTGTCCGCGGGGGGTTCGGTGTCCGCGGGGGGTTCGGTGCGCCCGGGGAGCGAGGGAATCCGTGGGCGGCCTGGGCTCTTGGCTGGCCCGGCGCTCCCTGCCCTGCCGCCCGCGGAGGTGCCGGCCGCCCGGTGGGCACCCCATAGCCGGGACTGGCCGGCGGGCGGCCGCCCCCACTACCCGGTAGCGGCCCGGACGGCCCTGGGCCGGAGGGCGGCGGCCCGGACGGTCCTGGCGGCGCGGAGCGAGGACGGACGGGGTCGACGGGCGGTACCCGGGTACCTGGGCGCATGGGCTCGCGCGGCGGGACCGCATCGTGAGCCGGATTGGCGTACCTCGGGGGGAAGGCCCCGCCCGGCTGGGTCCGCCCGGGGAATCCGGCCGGCTGGGGCGGAGGACCAGACGGACCAGGAGATCTCCAGCCAGGACCCGTCCCGTGAGCAGGCCCCGGCGCCCGAGGCGCTCCCCGCTGGTACCCGGGCGGCGGTGTGGTGCTGTCTGGTGGCCGCTCCATGCCGCGCCGGCCACCAGGTGCCCGGTCCGTTCCGTAGGCACCCTGGCCCGCTTGCGGGCCCGCTGCCGCGCCGAAGGATCCACGGGAGCCGGCCGGACCGGCGGAGCCCGGCGCTGGCGCGTCCGCGGGGCCGTCGAGCAGGCCGCCCGCTGAGTAGACGGCCGCGGGGTTCAGCACCTGATCGCGGCGCAGGCCTGCGCCGCCGCGGGCGGCCTGGCGGCTGTCGCGCGGCGGAGCGCCGCCCGGCGCCTGCTCGCGGCCCGGTGGCTGAGATTTCGCCGCGCCACGCCGGTGGCCGGCCGAACCGCGGCGGTTCTGGCCCCTGGACCGGCCGGTCCGGATGAAGGCGAAGGCCAGCGACGTCGCCAGCCCGAGCGCGAGGCCTGCGGCGGCCAGGGCCGCGCCCAGGCTCTTGCCGTGGCCGCCGAAGCGGCCGTCCAGCAGGTGCGTGGCGGTACTGGCGAGCACCGCAGCCCCGCCCGCGATGATCATCAGCGCGCTCAGTACCGACAAGGCGACAACGAGCCGCACCCTCCCGGTAGTAGCGGTATCGGAGCGCACCGCACAACAATCGCATCGCGGCTTACGCCGCCGCAAGCCATACCGGGAGGTAGGCCATTACGGTTTGCCTTCGTCCGGTCACCGCGCGCTCGCCCCTTGGCCGGCCCGGCGTTCCGCACCAGGGGCACTCCGCGGGATCGCGGGATCGCGGAAACCCTGGCCTGCGCGGAGCCGAGCTGCCCCACCAACTAGGTTGGTCGGATGGTCACTCAGGCCGACAAGGCGCACCGGTTCCTGTCCCTGCACCGGAAGGGCGAGCCCCTCCTGCTGCCTAACCCCTGGGATCTCGGCTCGGCGAGGCTGCTCGCGTCGCTCGGATTCCAGGCCCTGGCCACGACGAGCTCGGGGTTCGCGGCCAGCCTGGGCCGCAATGACGGCGCGGTGAGCAGGGACGAAGCCCTGGTGCACGCCGCGGTCATCGTCGCGGCGACCGACCTGCCCGTCTCGGCCGACCTGGAGAACGCCTACGCGGATCCGCCGTCCGGCGTCGCGGAAACGATCCGGCTCGCCGCCGAGGTCGGCCTGGCGGGCGCCTCGGTAGAAGACTTCACCGGCCGCGAGGACGATCCCATCTACGGCCTGCCGGCCGCGGCCGAGCGGATCGCCGCGGCGGCCGAGGCGGCGCACGCGGGCCAGGTCCGCATCGTCCTCACCGCCCGCGCCGAGAACCACCTGCACGGGCGGCCTGACCTGTTCGACACGATCGCCAGGCTGCAGGCCTACCAGGAGGCCGGCGCCGATGTGCTGTACGCCCCCGGCCTGGTGGACATCGCCGATATCCGCCAGGTGATCCGCGAGGTCGACCGGCCGGTCAACGTGCTCGCCCTGGCCGGCGCGCCCGCCGTGGCCGAGCTGGCCGAGGCGGGGGTGAGCCGGATCTCGGTCGGCGGCTCCTTCGCGTACGCGGCGGTGGGCGCCCTGGCCGCGGCGGCCACCGAGCTGCGTGACCAGGGGACCTACGGCTACCTGGCGGCCAGTGCTTTCGGCCGGGAGGCGGCCGGCCGCGCTTTCGGCTGACCCTAGACCTGCGGGAGGACGTCAGAGGCGATCAGCCTCAGGTGGTCCAGGTCACTGAGGTCAAAGACCTGCAGGTAGATGCGCTCGGCGCCGACCTCGGCGAAGGACGCGATCTTGTCCGCGATCTCCCCGGGAGTGCCGCCCAGGCCGCGCTCGCGGATCTCCGCGGGATCCCGGCCAATCGCGGCGGCGCGGCGGCGGAATTCGGCTTCGTCCTTCCCGCAGCAGACCAGCTGCGCGACCGAGTAGGTCATGGACGTGGGGTGGCGGCCTGCGGCCTCACAGGCCTCGCGGACGCGCGCGAACGCGGCCGCTGAATCCTGCACGGAGCGGAACCCCAGGTTGAACTCGGCGGCGAACCTGGCCGCCAGCCGGGGCGTGCGGCGTGCGCCCGCGCCGCCCAGGATCACCGGCGGGCGCGGCCGCTGCGCGGGCTTCGGCAGCGCGGGCGAATCCGCCAGCTGGTAGTGCGCCCCGGAGAAGGAGAACGTCTCGCCGTCGGCCGTGTCCCACAGCCCGGTGATGATCTCGAGCTGCTCGGTGAGGATGTCGAAGCGCTCCCCCAGCGGCGGGAACGGGACGCCGTAGGCGGTGTGCTCGGCCTCATACCACCCGGCGCCGAGGCCGAGCTCGATCCGGCCGCCGCTCATCTGGTCGACCTGTGCCACCGTGATCGCCAGCGGACCGGGCAGCCGGAACGTCGCCGGGGTGACCAGCGTGCCCAGCCTGATCCGGCTGGTCTCGACGGCCAGGGCGGCCAGCGTGGCCCAGGCCTCGGTCGGGCCCGGCAGGCCGGAGACGCTGCCCATTTTCAGGTAGTGGTCGGACCGGAAGAACGCATCGAACCCGAGCTCCTCCGCGGCCAGCGCCACGCTCCGCAACGTCTGGTAGCTGGCGCCTTGCTGCGGCTCAGTGAAGATCCGGAGTTTCATGCCTCGATCTTCCCAGGCTCCGGCCGGTCATCCATCTCGCCCCCGGTGAAAACCCGGTGCCAGGTCACCTCGCCCGATGCGGCGCGCTGGCCCCGCCAGCCGACCCCGGTGCGCACGTAGCACGGGGCCAGCGTGCGTGGCGCCATCGCGGGCCGCACCGCCTCGATGACGACCAGGAACGCCTGGCCTGAGCCGAGGCTCTCCTCGCCGGCCCGCATGGCCCGGCCGCGGTCGTCTGTGATGCCCATGGCGAATGATGATCCGGCGGCGCCGCTGAACGCCGTCCACGAGTAGAAGACCAAGATCATGACCCTGCCCCGGATTCTGGCTCCGCGCGGTTTGAGGAGCCCGTGGCCGCCCTGACGATTTCAGACGCTAACGCACTATTGATCTCTCGTCTAATCTCGACTAGTGTCGAAGCGTTGCGATTGGCAATATTGCCAATCGAGTACGGTACGAGAGTGTCGATAAGTGACGAATCGGACCCAAGAGCCTATGTGCGCTTGGCCGCATTGCTCCGCCGGCAAATCGCCGAGGGAACCCTCGCGCCCGGCATGCCGACCCCGTCCATCACCACGTTGAGCCAGCAGTATGGTCATGCGCGGCAGACGTGCGCCAAGGCGCTGCGGACGCTGGAAGACGAAGGGCTGCTGGTCCGCATCCCGGGGCTCGGCTACTACGTTAAGGGGACGGCGGGGGCCCAGGCCCCGGCCTAGCCGTGCCCCGACCCGCTGGCTGGAGGAACGTTGAGGCTACTGCTGCTCGCCGCGCCCGGTGGCGGCAAGGGAACGCAGGGCGAGCGACTGGCCGAGTTCTATCACATCGAGCACATCTCCTCCGGGGATGTGCTGCGGGCCGAGGCCGAGCAGGACACGCCGCTCGGCCGCGAGGTAGCCGACTACCAGCGCCGCGGCGACCTGGTTCCTGACCAGATCGTCTTCGACCTGGTCATCCCCATCATGGCCGCCGCCGCCGCCCGCGGCGGCTACCTCCTGGACGGATTCCCGCGGACCCTGTCGCAGGCCGTCAAGGCCTTCGACATCGCCCGGCGGGGGGACTTCACCCTCGACGCCGCGGTGTACCTTGACGTGCCCGAGCAGGTGCTGGTGGAGCGCTTGGCGGACCGCGCCCGCCCGGACGACACGGCCGACGTGATCAGGCACCGGCTCGAGGTGTTCGCCGCGACGACCAGCCCGCTCGTCGCCTACTACCGGGACCGGGGGATCCTCCTGGAGGTCGACGGGAACCAGCCCCTGGACGTCATCACCGCCGAGATCGAGGCCCGGCTGCCCCGGTGACGCCGCCGCCGGCGGACAAGATCGCGACGCACTCGACGTGGTGGGTCATGGGAAACGCGTCGAACGCCCGCAGGCTGTCCAGCGTCCAGCCCCGGGCGGCCAGCAGCCCGATATCGCGGGCCAGCGTGGCCGGGTCGCAGGACACGTAGGCCAGGCCGCCCGCGCCGTTCCCGGCCGAGCTCAGGTACTCGATGACCTCCCGAGCCAGCCCCGACCGGGGCGGATCGGCCACCGCCAGCCTGGCGGGCGGCAGGCCGCCGCGGCGCAGCACCGCCGCCACGTCACCCCGGTGCACCCTGGCCCACGGCCACTCCCGCAGGTTGTGCCGGGCGTCGCGGACCGCCGCCTCGCTGGCCTCCACGCCGATGACCGTCCCGCCGGGGCCGACCGCCGGGGCCAGCGCGCCCGCGAACAAGCCCACGCCGCAGTACAGGTCGAGCGCCACGTCCCCCGGCCGCGGCTGCAGTCCGGCCAGGACGGCGCCCGTCAGCACGTCCGCCGCGGCGGGATGGACCTGCCAGAACGCCCCGGCGCTGACCCGCCAGTCCCGGCCTGCCGCATGCTGGCTGAGGTAGCCGCGGCCGCGGACCGGGGTGAGGCGCTGGTGGCGCGGTCCGGTGCTGCGGAGCACCGACTCCGCCGCGATCTGGTCGATGGATTCCGAACGGACCGTGGTTCGTGCGTCCCGCGCCGCCGAGACGATCACGGCCCGCTCGCCCGAGGCCGGAGCGACCAGGGCCTCGACCGAGGCCGCGCCCGGCCACCGGCGGCCCGTAATGTCCAGGCCGGTGATCGCCGGGTGGGCGATCAGGCACTCCGCGATCTCGATGACCTCGTGCGACCGGTGCGCGCGCAGCCCCGCCACCCCGTCCTCGCGCACCGCGAATTCCACCCTGGTACGCCAGCCGAGGCCCGCGGGGTGGCCGTCCGGGGAGGTGCCCCCGGCCACGCGGTCCTCGCCATGGGCATCCCCCGCGCCCTCATCGCCCGGCAGGGCCTCGACCTCGACTTCGCGCTCGATCCCCGCCAGCCTCTTGAGCTGCTGGCGCACCACGGCGGCCTTCAGTGCGCGCTGGGCGGGCAGCGCGGCGTGCTGCCAGTCACAACCGCCGCAGCCGCCGGGGCCGGCGTGCGGGCAGGGCGGGGTGACCCGGTCGGGGGACGCGGCGAGGATTTCCACCGCTTCGGCCCGCGCGAGGCGGGAGGTCACGTCGGTGATGCGGGCCAGGACCCGCTCGCCTGGCAGCGCGTGCCGTACGAACACGACCGGACCCGAGGCCGGCCGGGCGACGCACCAGCCGCCGTGGGCCACGTCCGCTGTGGTCAGCTCCACGAGCTGACCGGGGAGGTAACTCACGGCCTCCTCCGTAACGCCGGTGAACCTCGACTAGATGCGAGGCTTACGCTACCGCCTGCTCCGCACCCCCCGGTCCGGACCGCCCGGTCCGCACCGCCCCGGGCGCGATGACATGCCGATACCCCGGTGCAATCCCCGCCCTGGTGGGGAGGAAGGCAAGTAAGGGCATACCTTGAGCGAGGCAACCCGGATCGGGGAGCCGGTTGACCATGGAGGAACGGTCGTGCACATCGTGATCATGGGCTGCGGGCGGGTCGGGTCGACGCTCGCTCACATCCTGGAGGACCGGGGCAGCAGCGTCGCGGTCATCGACCGGAACCCCGAGGCGTTCCGCAAGCTCCGGTCGTCGTTCAAGGGCGAGAAAATTACCGGCATCGGCTTCGACCGGGCCGTGCTGAATCAGGCAGGCACCGACCGCGCAGACGCCTTCGCCGCGGTGAGCAGCGGCGACAACTCCAACATCATCTCGGCCCGGGTGGCCCGCGAGGTGTTCGGCGTCCAGCGGGTCGCGGCCCGGATCTACGACCCGCGGCGAGCCGAGGTCTACGAGCGCCTCGGCATCCCCACCGTGGCCACGGTGCGCTGGACCGCCGACCAGATGCTGCGCAAGCTGCTCCCCGAGGGAAGCGAGCCGCTGTGGCGCGATCCCACCGGGAAGATCGTGCTGGCCGAGGTGGCCTTCTCGCCGCACTGGATCGGCGAGCAGGTGAAGTCGGTCGAGGTCAGCACGATGACGCGGATCGCGTTCGTCGACCGTCTCGGGCAGGCCTTCGTGCCGGACGGCAGCACGGTCCTGCAGGAGGGTGACGTGATCCACGTCTTGGCCAGGGAAGACGAGATGGACCGTATCGCCGCGGTCTTCGCGGCTCAGGCAGGAGGACACTGATGCGGGTCGCGATCGCCGGAGCCGGCGCGGTCGGGCGCTCCATCGCCACCGAGCTGCTGGAAAACGGGCACGAGGTGCTGCTCATCGACGAGGACCCCAAGGCCATCGCGGTGGATGCCGTCCCGCGCGCCGAGTGGCTGCTCGCCGACGCGTGCGAGATCAGCTCACTGGATGACGCCCAGCTGTACCGGTGCAACGTGGTCATCGCCGCCACCGGCGATGACAAGGCGAACCTGGTCGTGGCGCTGCTGGCCAAGACCGAGTACGGGGTGCCCCGGGTCGTGGCGCGGGTGAACGACCCGGCCAACGAGTGGCTGTACAACGAATCCTGGGGCGTCGACGTGGCGGTGTCCACGCCGCGGCTGCTGTCCGCCCTGGTCGAGGAGGCGGTCAGCGTCGGCGACCTGGTGCGGCTGATGACTTTCGGGCAGAGTGAGGCCAGCCTCGTCGAGCTGACCATGCCGGCCGAGGCACCGCTCGTCGGGCAGCGCGTCGGCGGCATCGAATGGCCCGCGGACACCTCGCTGGTCGCGATCCTGCGCGAGGGGCGGGTCCTGGTCCCGCACTCCGACGATCCGCTCCAGGCCGGCGACGAGCTGTTCTTCGTCACCAGCGAGGACGTCGAGGAGGAGCTGGCGCGCCTGCTGAGCGCTAACGAGTCTCGGTGAACTCCGGCCCGCGCTCGAACGGGTCCAGGCCGGTCCGGAACCTGTTCCCGTTCCCGTCCCCGTCCTCGTTCTCCTCGGCCGCGGCCACCTGATCCTCGAACGCCTTCTGCGCCTCCGGCGGCAGCCTCAGCTCCAGGATGTCCCGCGGCGGCACCGGGTGCTCGCCGCGCACCACCACGACGTCCCTGAAGACATCCTCAAGCAGACTGGCAGGCTCCCCGCCGCCCGCGGCCGGCCCGGTGAACAGGCCGCGCAGGAACCAGCGGGGCCCGTCGGCGCCGATGAACCGGACGAGCTGCATTCCGGCGGCAGGCTGCCCGGGATCGACGGGCACCTGGGCGACGAGCTCGGTGCCGAACAGCCCTTCGGTCTCCTGGGCCTGGCCGCCCGCCTCGGCGACTTCCCGGACGATGTCGGCCCGGACTTCATCCCACAGCGCGCTGCGCCGGGCCGCGGCGAACGCCTGGATCTGCAGCTCGCTGGCGCCGTGCCGCACCGTGACCCAGGCGCCGTGCTCCTCGGCCATGACGAGCTGGATCTCGTGCTCCGGGCCGACCGGCACCTGCAGGCTGCCGAGATCTACCCGCTCCCGGGCCGGGATGGGCTCCCCGGCGTCCCACGGTCCGCCCTCGGCTCGCGGGTCCCCCACGGCCCCCGCAGGCGGCTCATCTTCGGCCAGCTCGTCGTAAGCCTCGTCATCAAGTTCATCGTCGGCCAGGCGCTGAGGATCGTCCTCAGGCCAGTGGGGGCCAACGTCCGCTGAACGACGCCGACGGAACACTGCACACGCTCCTTGTTTCTCGCTCAGGACACCAGCTCGCCGCGCGGGCCGTCGTGCCCGCCGGTCGAGCCGAAGCCGCCGTCGCCGCGCACCGATCCCGGTAGCACTTGCACCTCGTGGAAGGTGGCGCGCTCGACCCGTTGGATGACCAGCTGGGCGATCCGGTCTCCCCGCTTGAACCTGACCGGCTGGTCACGGTCGGTGTTCAGGAGCGTCACCTTGATCTCGCCCCGGTAGCCCGCGTCGACCGTCCCGGGCGCGTTCACCAGCGTCACCCCGTGCCTCGCGGCCAGTCCAGAGCGGGGGTGCACGAAGGCCGCGTATCCGGCGGGCAGCGCGATGGCCAGCCCGGTCCGTACCAGCGCCCGCTCACCCGGCGCCAGCTCGACGTCCTCGGCCGCGGCAAGATCCGCGCCCGCATCCCCGGGATGGGCATACGACGGCAGCGGGACACCGGGATCAAGCCGCCTGATCAGCACGTCCGGTTCGGGATACGGCAACGGACACTCCTCGGGTGGGCTCGGGGGGAGGGAAAGGGTGGGCTCGAGGGGAGAGGCTGGCACGCAGGGTGAGGATAGCGCCACACCCGGCGCTGGGGCCCATCCTATGGGTCCCCGGGACCAACGTCCTCGGGTTCGTCCCGGCGCAGCTCGGGCAGCGCACGCGTGATCACGGCCACGATCGGCACCGCGACCACGGCACCGGCGATGCCGGCCAGGACGCCGCCGACCGCCAGCGACAGGATAACCGCCAGCGGATGGATCCGGATCATCTTCCCGACCACCTGAGGCTGGAGCAGATGAGCTTCCAGCTGGTCCTCGATAACCAGGATCCCCAGCAGGATCACCGCGTCCACCCAGCCCTTGGTGGCCAGCGTCACGACGATGGCCAGCGCGCCCGCCACCAGCAGCCCGACAAGCGGTACGAACGCGGCCACGAACACCAGTACGGCCAGCGGCACAGCCAGCGGGACGCCCAGGATCCACAGGCTCAGGCCGATGACGATCGCATGGATGGCGGCCACCACGACCGTTCCGCGCATGTAGTACACCAGCACCAGCCAGGAGGCGTGACCGGCCCGGTCCATCCGGCGGGCGGTCGGGGTCCGCATGGCGCCCAGGAGCCAGCTCCAGATCCTCTCCCCGTCCTTGAGGAGGAAGAACGTGACGAAGAGCATGAGGACCAGACCGCCGAAGAACTCTGACGCGATCTTGCCGCCGGTGACGACCGTGCCCTCAACCAGGGTCCGGTGTTGGCTGAGGTAGCCGGGAATGTTGTTCAGGTACTTCTGGACGTTGGTGCTCTTGAGGTGGAAGGGCGGCCCGGCCAGCCACGACTGGACCTGCGCGGTGGTGTGCTTGGTCTCGGCGAGCAAGGTCGAGTAGTCGGCGCTTACCCGGTTGGCGACCAGCGTGCCCAGGCCGCCCAGGACGACGGCCGTGATAAGCAGGGTGACCCAGGTCGCGGCCATGTTGGGCAGCCCGGCCCGCTGGAGCCGGGCTTTCATCGGCTGCAGCAAGGCGGTGAGCAGCAGCGCCGCGATGCACGGCACGACGACGATGTAGATAATGCCCAGGACGCGCGCGATCAGGTAGAGGCCGATGGCCAGCAGCAGCAGCCGCCAGGACCACGCGGCCGCCGTGGCCAGCCAGCTCGGCACGCGGCTCTGCTCCGGCACGGGTGCGGTCCGGGGAGCAGGATCCTGGACCCGCCTGCCGCGAGTATCGCTCGCGCGATTGAGCTCGCGGACAGCCGTGCCCCGGGCGATCTGCTCCTTGACGCCCGTACCGCGAGCGATCCGCTCCTCTTCGTCCGTAGCGCCGTCGCCAGCCTCGCCCCGGGCGGGCCGGTCAACTGGCGTCCCGTTCTCGGCACCGCTCTGCGGTGCTCCCCCGCCCGCAGCCGTGTCGTGGTTCATGCTGTACGGCTACCGCTCTGCGGGCGAGTTACTCCTGCGCCACGCCGGTCATTGGCCGGACCATCGGGCTGACCGGGCCCGGCCGGGCCACCCGGGCTCATGGCTGTCCGCCAGGCCGCAGCGCGCCATCCCCGGGCCTGCCGGGCCGCCCGCTGCACTCCCCCCGCCACGATTCCATCCTGACCAACTACCCTCGAGTGCATGCGCGATTATCGCGAACGGCTGTATGTGCCGCTCGTCTGGTGGCTGCTCGCCATCCCCACCATCCTTATCCTCGGCGGCACACTGTATGCCGGGCTGCCCTGGCCCTGGCCGGTCATCATCTTCGCCGGCCTTACCGTCGTCTGCGCGGCGCCGCTCATCGGCCTCGGCCAGGCCACGATCGAGGTCGGCGACGGACTGCTGCGCGCCGGGAAGGCCGTACTGCCGCTGGCGGCGGTCAGCGAGGTAGTCACCCTCGACGAAAAGCAGTCCACGCGCATGCGCGGCCCGCGGGGCGACCCGGCGGCAGTCCTCTACTCGCGACCTTATCTCAAGCAGTCGGTGTACCTAGCGCTCGGCGACGACTCGCAGCAGGCCCCGGATCGCCCCGGGGTCAGCGGAGTCCCCTACTGGCTGGTCGGCACCAGGCACCCCGCGGAGCTAGCCGCGGTCATCGAACGGCGCCGGGTTCGAGGAGGGCAAGAGCCAGTGGCATGATGGCGCGGACGAGGGTAGCGGACGTGGTAGGGGCCGGGCGAAGAGGAGGCAGTGGGATGGCAGACAACGGCAAAGAGGACATCGGCACCAAGGTCATGAACGGGGTGACGACCATGGCGGCCGCGTTCGTGGCACGTAAGGTGCTCACGGCCGCGTGGACCAAAGCCACCGGCAAGAAGCCGCCCACGAATCCTGAGGACCCGCGGGTGGCCCTGGCCGAGGCCCTCAGCTGGTCCGTGCTGGTCGGCGTCACCGTCGCGGCGGTCAGGGTACTCGCCATCCGGGCGGTGTCCCGTAAGGCTCTGGCCAGCGCGGACGATGAGGCCGCCGACGCCGCACGGGGCTAAGCCGCGCATTCCCGGCAGACCAGCTGGCCGTTGCGGTCTTCGGCAAGCTGGCTCCGGTGGTGCACAAGGAAACACCGCGAACAGGTGAACTCATCGGCCTGGCGAGGGATCACCCTGAACGAGAGTTCCTCGTTCGACAGGTCTGCTCCCGGCAACTCCAGTGACTCGGCAACGTCGTCGGGGTCAAGGTCGATCGTGCTCGATGACTTGTCCATCCGGCGCGCCTGAAGCTCCTGGAGGCTGTCCTCTGTCAGGTCGTCGTCCGTCTTCCGCGGGCTGTCGTAATCGGTAGCCATCTGAGTACTCCATCCCCCTTCATCCGTAGTGCGCTATCGCTGCGCGGGTGTAACGCTTTCAAGGCCTTAGTTGTGCCCGATTCCGGCGGCGAATTCTGCCACGTTCGCGCCCAGCGCACACGCGGCACGCCGAAACTGCTGCGGTAACCTTCCTGCGGCCGGGCCAGACCTCGCTCTCACGCGCCGGGCGGCGCGTCCCGTTCCGGTTCCAGCCTGCCCAGGAACTCAATCAGATCCCGGAACAGGCCGGGGCCTGCGGCTACGGTCATGGAGGTGCTCTCCGGCCGGCCGGACAGGCCGCCGACCACCGCGCCGGCCTCGCGCGCGATCAATGCGCCGGCCGCGTAGTCCCAGTAGTTCAGGCCGCGCTCATAGTACGCGTCCACCCGGCCTGCGGCTACCGAGCACAGGTCGACCGCGGCGGATCCGCCCCGGCGGATGTCCCGCACGACCGGCAGCAGGGCGGCCACGACCTCGCCCTGTATCCGGCGGCGCGCGGGGTCATAGCCGAAACCGGTCCCGACCAGCGCCTGGCCGAGCGCCACGCCGGAGTTGCAGCGCAGCGCGACGGCCGTCCCGTCCCGGTGCAGCCAGGCTCCGCGGCCCGCCACGGCGGTGAACCTCTCCCCCCGCCTGGGCACCTCCACCACCCCGGCCAGGATCTTCCCGCCCACCTCGGCGGCGATCGAGACGGACCAGTCGGGCAGGCCGTAGAGATAGTTGACGGTCCCGTCGAGGGGATCCACCACCCAGCGCACCGGGGCCGGTCCGGCGGCGCCCCGGCCGTCCGGGCCGCCCAGGGTCTGGCCGCCTTCCTCGCCGAGAACCGTGTCGCCGGGCCGCACCGCCCGGATCCGCTCAGTGATCAGCGCTTCGGAGCCGCGGTCCATCTGCGTCACCACGTCGGTCGGGCTCGACTTGGTGTGGATGACTTCGGGCCGCGCGCCGCCCCGCCACGAGGCCAGCAGCCGGCCCGCCGCGGCGGCCGCGTCCACCGCGATGCGCAGCAGCTCCTCGGGATCGGTCACCTGGTCCCGCCGCAGCAGCCCGCCGGGCAGGTCTGGCTGGGCACGCCCATGTCCCCCAGCGCGGTCAGCGGGCCCGCACAGCCCGGTCCCCCATTATCCGAAACCGGAGTATCCGAAACCGGACTAGCCGAGGCCAGGCGGTCCGGTTCTGCCATGCGTTCCCGGACCAGCTCGGTGACCATCGACGCGAAGCGCAGGCTGGTTCCGGGGGTAGCCGCGCGCGCGAACGCCAGGCCGAGGGAATCAGCGGTCTGCGCCGCCTCCACGTCCAGATCGTGCCGGACCTCCATATGGTCTGACACGAAGCCGACCGGGATGACCGCGACGGCCCGCGTGCCCGACTTGGCCAGCTCGCCGAGGTGGTCATTCACGTCAGGTTCCAGCCACGGCTGCGACGGCGGACCGCTCCTGCTCTGATAGGCCAGCGACCATGGGTGAGTTCCGGTCCCGGTCCGTTCGGCGATGAGGCGGGCGGCCTCGGCCAGCTCGGCTGGGTACCGCCCGCCTGCCCCGGGCGGCCCGCTGGCCTCGGCCATCGCGAGCGGGATGCTGTGGGCGGTGAACACCAGGTGGGCATCGCCGCGCACCTCGGCCGGAAGCGTGGCGAGCGCTGCGCCCGCGTTGTCGGCGAAGGGCTCGATGAAGCCCGGATGGTTGAAGAAGCGCCTGATCTTGTCGATCCGCGGAGCACCCGGGCCGACGGCGGCGCGGGCCTGCTCGATGTCGTCCAGGTACTGCCTGCAGCTCGAGTAGGAGCTGTAGGCGGAGGTCACGAACGCGAGGGCCCGCCGCACGCCGGCCTCGGCCATGGCCCGCACGGTATCGGCCAGGTAGGGTGCCCAGTTCCGGTTTCCCCAGTAGAGGGGAAGCGACAGGCCGCTCGCCGCGAAATCGCCCTGCACCGCGGCGAGCAGGTCGCGGCACTGCTGGTTGATCGGGCTCACCCCGCCGACCGCCAGGTAGTGCTCGGCCACGCTGGCCAGCCGTTCCGGCGGGATGTTCCGGCCGCGGGTGACGTTGGCCAGGAACGGCATCACCTCGTCGGGGCCCTCCGGACCGCCGAACGAGACCAGCAGGAACGCGTCGTAGGCCGGCATGCCTCCATCCAACCAGGCGTGCCGGGCTGCTATGCCGCCGGGCCGCGGCCGGCCATCGCAGGAGAACCGGCGCCGCGGAAAACCGGTTGGAATGCCCCGTTATCGTGATGATCGTGGGGCGCAGACGCCGGTGACGGGCATTGACGGCCCGGGTGCCGCGATCGGCTCATCCTCCGCGGGAAGGCTGCCGCGGCCGCTGCGGCCGTACGCGGACATCTTCCGGATCCCCGGTGCCTGGCGGTTCTCGGCGGCGGGCGTCATCGGGCGGATGCCGATGGCGATGTTCGGGCTCGGCACCGTCCTGCTGATCTCGGCGGCGACCGGCAAGTACGGCGTAGCCGGCGCAGTGTCCGCGGCTGGCGCGGTCGGCTACGCGTTCACCTCGCCGCGGATCGGGCGGCTTGTCGATGCGCGCGGCCAGCGGCACGTGCTGCTGCCGCTGCTGGCGGTGTTCACCGCCGCGACCGCGGCGCTGATCGCGGCGGTGGAGGCGGGCCTGCCCGCCTGGGCCTGGTTCGTGCCCGGCGCGATCGCAGGCGCGGCCATGCCGTCGCTGGGCACCATGGTCCGGGCCCGGTGGAGCGCGCTGCTCGCGGGCTCCCCGCGGCTGCACACCGCATTCTCCTTCGAGTCGGTCGCCGACGAGATCTGCTTCGTGGTCGGGCCCGCCGCGGTGACGCTGCTGGCTACCGAGGTGTTCCCGGCTGCTGGCGTCGGCGTCGCGGTACTGCTGTGCCTGGCGGGGACCTTGTGGTTGGCGGCCCAGCGGCGGACCGAGCCGGCCCGGTGCGCGCCAGCCCGCGCCCGACCGAGCCGGCCACGGTGCACGCCGGGCGGCGCCTGACCGGCCCGGCCCGGCGTGCCTGGCGGGCTCGCCGGGCCGCGGCCGCACCGGGCCTGGTCGTGCTGGTTCCGGTGTACCTGCTGCTGGGCGCGATGTTCGTGTCGATCGACCTGAGCACGATCTCGTTCGCCCAGCACTTCGGGCACAAGCCGCTGGCCGGGATCATCCTCGGCACGTACGCTCTCGGCAGCGCGACCGGCGGCCTGTGGTACGGGTCCAGGCAGTGGCAGGCGCCGACCGAGAACCGGTTCGCCCTGACCCTGGTTCTGACCGCCCTCGGCGTGGCCACGTTCTGGGCCCAGCCGAACCTGATCACGCTGACCTGCGGGATCTACCTGAGCGGGCTGGCCATCGCGCCGACGCTGATCGCCGGGTTCAGCCTGCTCGAGGCGCAGGCCAGGCCGGGCCGGCGCACCGAGGCCATGTCCTGGCTCAGCAGCGGCATCTCCGTGGGCGTGGCCGTGGGCGCGTCGGTGGTCGGTTTCATCGTCGATGCGCACGGCCCGCGGGTGGGATACGCGTTCGCCGCCGCCTGCGGCGCGGCCAGCGTGATGACCTGCCTGGCCGGCCTGCGCCGCTTGCGGGCGGCCGCCGATCCGGCCCGCGAGACGGCGGGTTAGGCGTTGTTGCGGGCGTACTCGCTGGCCAGGGCCAGCACCTCGCTGACGTACCAGGTCGCGTGGTTGTAGCTGAAGATCGCCCCGGCCAGCGTGGCGCTGCTTCCGCCGCCGGAGGCGCACAGCAGCCGCGCGGCCGCCGGCACGGCGTCCAGCGGGTTCATGATGTCCGGCGCACCCGGCGGGCCGAACCCGTCGGTGCCCCAGATCGCCCAGGTGGACGGGAGGAACTGCATGGGGCCTTCCGCTCCGGCGCTCGACGGGCCGTCGTTGGCGCCGTCACCGCTCTCGATCTCGCCGATCGCGGCCAGCACGGTCCACGGCAGGCCCGGGCAGTACTTCGCGGCCGACTCCTTGAACAGGTCGACCCAGTTCGCGGGCACACCCGCCGGGGCATTGACCTCGACCGGCTGCTGGCCCTCTGTGACCAGGGAGTAGTCCACCAGGTTCACGACCTGGCCGTGCGTGCCGATGACCGACTGGACCTGGCCGATCAGCGTCTTGAGGTTGGCCGTCGGCGCGTTGATCAAGACGGCGAAGTTCTTGGCCAGCCCGAGCTGGGCGGACCGGGTGAGGTTCACGATCGCGTCAGCGCCGGGCACGCTGAGCGCGGCCGGCCCGCCGAACAGCACCTGCTCGCGGACCGCCGCCGAGACCGGATACGCCTTCCCCGCGGCCAGCTTGAGCTTGCTGGCCGCGGCGCGGGTGCTGATGAGCTCGCCCTTGGCCAAGCCCGACCACACCGCCGCCGAGGCGGCGGTGGCCAGCGGCGTCCAGGGCCTGAAGGCCTGCGGCGAGACGCCGAGGACGTCGGCGCTGCGGCCGTTCACCATGACCTTGCCGCCGTCAACGGGCAGCACCGCCGCCACGCCGCCCAGCTTCCTGATCCTGGCCACCTGCGCGGCGGTGATCCCGCCCCGGACTCCGGCGATGAGGTCCGGCACCAGCTGCTGCCGGGAGCCGGGCCCGCCGGACGCGGATGGTCCCGCGCTCGCCGCCGGGCCAGGCACCAGGGCCGACGAGACGTGCGAGGAGGGCGGGCCCCCGGCCGGGGCTTCCACGGCCGCATAAGCCGTCTGAGCTGCGTATCCGCCTAGGCCAAGACCCATCCCGGCCGTGACTATCACGGCCAGGGCCGCTCGACGCAGGGGAAATGACAGCACAATGTCTTCGACAATATAAGGCCCGGGACGCCAGCAGAAAGGCTGGGCGGGACTTCTTACCGAGATCTTCAGCTTTGCTCAACGAGTCACCAGTACCGCCGGGACCTGGGAAGATCACGCAATAGGAGCGAAACGGACGCCGTGAGTGCTCTCCGGCGCGCAGAAGGCCAGCATGCGCCTGGCTTCGTCGGCGACGTCATCCCGCTCCCGGGCGGACGCGAACAGCTCGATGGTGAGCGTTGCGGTGCCCTTGGCCCGCGCCAGCCGCCACATCCCGGCTACGAACCCGTCGATCAGGACCGATCCAGGGAAGATCCCGTTGATGGTGTAGAACCGCCTCATGTACTCGGGGTGGATCACCCGGGACCGGTCGGCGTGGGAGAGCAGGAGGTTGTCGAACTCGGCGGTCAGCCGGACCGGCGCAGGCTCGTCCTCGCCCGGGCGCGGCGCCGACGGCAGGTCGAAAAGCTCGGCTCCCCGCTCGTCGCGGAAGGTGACCAGGGACGGCCGGAGGCGCTCCAGCACCGGGCCCAGGCCGGTCAGGCCGGACCACGCCGCCACGTCGCGCCCCGACGCCGGACCGAACGCGCCCAGGTACCGCGTCACCAGCCCGGCCAGTGTGAGCGCAGGCCCCGCCGCGGCGTCGTCCGGGTGACCGAGCCAGCGCTCGGCGGAGGTGTGCCGCGACGGCCCGGCCCGCCCCCAGACGGCGCGGGGCGGCACCTGCACGAGCGGGACGTGCGCCCGTACCGCCTGCGCCAGTGCGGCGGGCGGATGATCCGGCCAGCGCCCGGCCAGGGCGTGGCCGAGCTGGCTGAACGTCATCGGCTCGGCGTCGACCAGCTCGCGCCCGGCCGCGGCCACGGCCGCGGCGTCCGCCCCGGCCAGCTGCTTGCCGTAGGTGCCACGCAGGCCGCGGTCGAGTACCGGCTGGAGCAGCCGGCGCAGCGGCAGGCAATCCCGGGCCGACACCAGGTGGATGGTCCCGCGCATCAGCGCGATCCTGACCACGCTGCGGTCGGTGATCAGCGCGGCCAGGTCCGCGGGCCCGAACCCGCCGAGCCGTGACCACAGGCCGTAATAGGGCGGGAAGGGCGCCTGAGCCTGCAGCCCGATCAGTTGCTCGACGGCCCCGATCACCGCGGCCCGCCGGCCGTCTGGTGCGGACGGCAGTTCGGGCCGCCCGAGCAGCAGCTGCCGGCTGAGCAGCGCGCGGTTAAGCGCCCGCCGGCTCAGCACCGCCGCACCGCTCACCGCTCGAACTGTAGCAGCGTCACCGGCCATGGATCCGGGCCGGAAGGCGGCGCGGCCTTCACCGAATGGCGAGCGGGGATGATCAGGACGGCTACTCTCTTGCTATGAGCCAGGAGGCAAGTCGCGGTCCCGCCAGCGCCGGGCCACGCGGGTCAGGGCGGCCGGCGAGAAAACAGCCCGCCAGGCCGTCGCTGGGAGGGGGCGCTCCCGCCCAGGACCGCGAGCTGCGCGCACAGGGGCGGGAGACCGTCCGCCGCCTGCTCGAGGCGGGCATGATCGAGTTCGAGAATCGCGGGTTCCACGGCGTGCGCGTCGATGACGTCGTGCGCCGGGCCGGGATCTCCCACGGGACCTTCTATCTGTACTTCTCCAATAAGGAAGACCTGTTCAAGGCGCTGCTGAAGGACGCGCTGCACGACATGGAAATCGTGGCAGGCGACTTCCCGGTGGTGACCAGCGACGAGACCGGGCTGTCCGTGCTGCGCCAGTGGGTCAGGAAGTTCTTCCGGGCCTACGCGGCGCACGCCACCGTGATCCGTATCCTCAGCCAGGCCGACCTGGTGCCGGAGGCGGTGTTCGGCGACGGGCTGCAGCTGTTCTTTTCCATCGCGGAGTCCATGACCACCGGCATGACCGCTGCCGCCGAGGCGGCCGGGCGGCACCAGGAGCGCGCCGAGCTCACCGCGGTGGCCTGCCTGATGATGCTCGAGCGGGTGAACTACCTGATCAGCGCCGAGGTCCAGCTCCCGGAAGACGAGATGGCCGACCGGATCGCGGACATTATCTTCGCCGCCTTCGGCCTGGCCGTTTCGTGATCTGGCCCGCGTTGCCGCTGTGACGGGTACGGCGCGGCCCGGTCAGGTCGCCGGGGGTTGCAGGCTGGCCACGGCGTCGAGGGCCTCGCGGGCGGCGGGGACGTTGTGGACGCGGAAGACGCGGGCGCCAAGCCAGGCGCATATGGCCAGGGTGGCGATCGTCCCCTCGGCGCGCTGGTCGACCGGCAGGGCGAGGGTCTCGCCGATGAAGTCCTTGTCCGCGACCGCGACCAGCACCGGCCAGCACGGTGCCGGCCAGCTCGCCCAGGCGCCGGGTGAGCTCGAGCGATTGCCACGTGTTCTTGCCGAAGTCGTGCGCGGGATCCACCAGGATGGCGCACGGGGGGACCCCCACGGCCACAGCCCGTTCGGCATAATTCGTGACGTAGGTGATCACTTCGCCCATGACATCGCCGTAGGCCGGCCGGTGCGGGCGGGTGCGGGGCGCCAGGCCGCCTGCGTGGGAGCAGACCAGCCCGGTGCCGTGCCGGGCCGCCACCTCGGCCAGCGCGGGGTCGGCACCGCCCCAGGCGTCGTTGAGCAGGTCCGCGCCGGCCTGGGCGACGACCTCGCCCACCTCGGCGCGCCAGGTGTCGACGCTGATCACGACGTCTGGATGGCGCTCGCGGAGGGCTGCGACCAGGCCTGCGACCCGGTCGATCTCCGCCGCGGGGCTTACCTCCTCGCCCGGGCCGGCCCGTACCCCGCCGATGTCGAGGATGTCAGCCCCGTCAGCCACCGCCCGGCTGGCCGCCTCGAGCGCGGCACCGTACTCCCGGGTGCTGCCGCGGTCGAAGAACGAATCGGGCGTCCGGTTGATCACGGCCATGATGCCGAACGAGCCGGGGTGCCACTCCCGGGTACCCAGCCGCAGCGTCCGCTGCGGTCCAGCCGGGCGCGGGTATCCCACACCGACGGAGGCTATAACACCGGCCGCGTTCGGGAAGAATCGGTATGTGCGATTTCTGAACGGGACGACACCCGAGTATGACCTGACCTACAGCGACGTCTTCATGGTGCCCAGCCGGTCGGGGGTGGGCTCGCGGCTGGACGTGGATCTGGCCACCGCGGACGGCAGCGGCGCCACCATCCCGATCGTGACGGCCAACATGACCGCGGTGTCCGGGCGGCGGATGGCGGAGACCATCGCCCGGCGGGGCGGCCTGGCCATCATCCCCCAGGACATCCCGGCGGACGTGGTCGCGGACGTGATCAGCTGGGTCAAGTCCCGGGATCTGGTGATGGAGACCGCGCTGACGCTGGCGCCGACCGATACCGCGGGGGATGCGCTGAGCTTGCTGCCCAAGCGGGCGCACAACGCGGTGGTGGTGGTCGAGGACGGGCGCCCGGTCGGCGTGGTCACCGAGGCCGACTGCATGGGCGTAGACCGGTTCACCCAGCTGCGCCAGGTCATGTCAGCCGACCCGTTCACGCTGCCCGCCGGGACGCCGCCCGAGCAGGCGTTCTCGATGCTGCACGACGGACGGCACCGGCTGGCGCCGGTGGTCGACGGCTCGGGCCGCTGCCTGGGCGTCATGACCCGGACCGGGGCGCTGCGGGCGACGCTCTACTCCCCCGCCGCCGATGCCTCCGGACGGCTGCGGGTCGGCGCCGCCCTCGGGGTAAACGGCGACGTGGCGGCCAAGGCCAAGCTGCTGCTCGACGTCGGTCGCCGACGTGCTGGTCGTCGACACCGCGCACGGGCACCAGGAGAAGATGATGTACGCCCTGAAGGCGGTGCGTGACCTGGCGCCCGCGGTCCCGGTGGTGGCGGGCAACGTGGTCACCGCGGGCGGGGTCGCCGACCTGGTGGCCGCGGGCGCGGACATCGTGAAGGTCGGCGTGGGGCCGGGCGCGATGTGCACGACCCGGATGATGACCGGGGTGGGGCGGCCGCAGTTCTCCGCGGTGCTGGAGTGCGCCGGGGAGGCCCGGCGGCTCGGCGCGTCCATCTGGGCCGACGGCGGAGTCCGGCATCCGCGGGACGTGGCCCTGGCCCTGGCCGCGGGCGCGTCGAGCGTCATGATCGGGTCCTGGTTCGCCGGCACCTACGAGTCCCCCGGCGACGCGTTCCGGTCGCCGGACGGGCAGCTGTACAAGGAGAGCTTCGGGATGGCCTCGGCGCGGGCGGTGCGGCTGCGCTCGGCCAGCGACTCCTCCTTCGAGCGGGCCCGCAAGGAGCTGTTCGAGGAGGGTATCTCCTCGGCGCGCATGTACCTGGATCCGATGCGGCCCGGTGTGGAGGACCTGATCGACATGATCGTGGCCGGCCTGCGCTCCTCCTGCACCTACGCCGGCGCCCGGAATCTGGCCGAGTTCGCCGACCGCGCCGTAGTAGGCGTGCAGAGCGCCTCCGGCTACAGCGAAGGCCTCCCCGTCCCCACCAGCTGGTGACATCGCGCCCCCGCGGGGCCGACGGCCCCCCGGCGGCGCGATACTACGGTCGGCACCGCCGCGGGAATGCGGGGGGTTCCAGGGGGGTCGCCCCCCTGGGCTATATCGCGCTGAGCCAGCGGACCGGGGCGCCATCGGCGGCGCGGCGGAACGGCTCGAGCTCGTTGTCCCACGCCGTGCCGAGCAGCCGGGCGAGCTCGTCCTCCAGCGACGCGACGCCTGCCTGCGCAGCCAGCGTCATGGCGGCGCGGAGCCGGTTCTCCGGCACCATGATGTCGCCGTTGGCCGCCGTGATCGCGGTGAAGGTGCCGAGGTCAGGCGTGTAGCAGTAGCGCACGCCGTCACAGCCGGGCGTGCCGTCCTCGGTGACCTCGAACCTGAGCCGGTTCCATCCGGCCAGCTCGGACGCGATCGCTCCCGCCGTGCCTGGCCGCGTCTGCCAGTCGAGCTCGGCCCGCAGCGATCCCGGGGAAGCCGACTGGCTGACCCAGGGCATGCTGACAGGCACCCCCACTATTCGCGCGACCGCCCACTCGATGTGCGAGCAGAGCGCCGAGGGCGCGGAATGAACGTACAGAACACCATGTGCGGACACCGTGCCTCCTAAGACGAGATTCGCCTTCCCCAGCGGCCTCGTCAGCTTGGCACGGACTGCCCTACATATTGTGCCTCATGGCCGCGCCCGATACCAGCTCTCCGGCCAGGAAGCCCGCGAGAATTCGCAAACATGACCAACGCCGCGATCACGGCGATGGCCACTGCCGTCCACGGGACGTAGTCGCCGAGCCGGTCGTAGACGGTCCGGGCCGACGCGGCAGGCAGGCCCAGCCGGACCGTGACCACGCCGTGGCCGGACTGGCCCATCCAGGCCAGCAGCCGGCCCCGGGCATCGTAGGCCACCGTGTCGCCGGTCAGCGCGGCCTGGACCACCGGGCGGCCGGTCTCGGCTGCGCGCACCGCCCCGAGGGAGGCGTGCTGGTCAGGTCCCCAGGTGCCCTGGAACGTGGAGGTCGCCGACTGGTACACGATCAGCTGGGCGCCCTTGTCGGTATCCACCCGGGACATGTCGGGGAACGCGGACTCGAAGCAGACCAGCACGCCGATGGGCAGCGGGCGGCCCTGCCGGTCCGTCGCGTACAGCAGGTGGGCGCCGGTGCCGGGCACCATGTTCGACGATGCCGCCTTGCTGATCTTGGTGAGCCAGCCGAGCTGCTGCCGGAACGGGATGTACTCACCGAACGGCACCAGCCGCGTCTTGACGTAGATGCCCTGGATCCCGGCCGGGCTGACCAGGACCGACCACTTCTCATGGCCCTTGCCGGGAACCGTGGCGTCCTGGCTGACCAGGATGTCGGCCCCGTCGGCCGCGGACAGCGCCTCGATCTGGCGCAGCGCGGCGGCCGAGGACGGCAGGGTGAGGTCGACCGCGATGCTGCTCTCGCCCCAGACGATCAGGTCCGGCCGGACTCCGCCCAGGGTGCCGACCTGGCTCAGCTGGCCGGTCAGCGCCTCCGAGGCGTCCGAGCCCGGGCTCGGGTTGTTGATCACGCCGGGCTGCACCAGGGCGATGCTGACCTGCCTGACGGCGGGGCTGGGCGGGGTGAGCGCGAAGGCCAGCGGCCCGGCGCCGATGCTGGCCAGGGCGGCGGCCGCGCCGAGGACGGCCAGGCCGGACCGCGGCGAAGCACCGGGCAGGACGGCGGCGCCGACCCGCGGCAGGGACGCCAGCGCGAGGACGATGGCCACGTTGGCGAGCACGAGCGCGAAGCTGATGAGCCAGACCCCGCCGACGGAGGCGAGCGCGAGCATGGCGGGATGCTGCCACTGGCTGACGCCGAACACGGCCCACGGGCCGCCGAGCGCCTGCCAGGAGCGCAGCCATTCGGTGAGCAGCCAGCAGCTGGGCACCACCACCAGCGCGGCCAGCGCCCGTGGCCAGGACAACGGGGTCCGCAGCAGCTTCTGCGCGGCTACCCCGAACGGTATCCACAGCACGCCGAACACCGCCGCGACCAGCAGCACGGCGGGCCCGATCTCGGGGGCCATCCAGTACAGGGCCGCGATCAGGTAGCCGGTCCCCAGCCACCAGGCGCGGATCCCGCCCTCGCGCGCGGTCGGCGACCTGGCGATGAGCACCAGCCCCGGGACCAGCCCGAACCAGGCCAGGTACCCGGCGTTGACGGCGGGGAAGGTGAGCACCAGCAGCGCGCCGCACAGCAGCATCGCTCCCCGGACCGACCAGATCCACCTGACCGGCTTCACCAGCGCGCTGCGCAGCCCCACCCTCCTATTGTCAGCTGTCCGGCCGGCTCACCGCACACCGAGGGCGTTCAGTTGCTGCGGGAGAAGATGCGCAGGAAGAACAGGAACACGTTGAGCGCGTCGAGGAAGATCGACGCGGCGAGCAGCGGGGCGGAGTCAAGGTCGCTTGACCGGCGCAGCCGCTGGAAGTCGAACATGGTCAGGCCCGCGAAGATCACCAGCCCGAGCACGGAGTAGATCAGCTCGCTGTGCGGGATCCGGACGAAGATCGCCACGATGCCGAACACGATAAGGGCGAGCAGGGCCCAGAAGCACAGCCGGGCGAGCCCGGACAGGTCTCGCCGGGTCGCGTAGCCGGCCGCGCCGAAGCCCGCGATGAACAAGGCGGTAGCGCCGCCGGCCTGCCACAGCGCTTGCGGGTTCATGCTCGCGTAGTAGGTCAGGGTCGGCGCGAGCGCCAGGCCGAGCCCCAGGCCGACGATCAGCAGCAGCACCGTGGAGGTCGCCGAGGATCGCTTGACCGTGAAGTTCATGGCGATGAGGCAGCCGAAGGCGACGATGTACCAGACGAAGGCCCAGCCGTGCGACAGGTTGCGTCCCAGGTAGGCACCCAGCGCGAACAAGCCGGTGGTGACCGCTACGTACCCCATCGTCTGGCTGAACAGGGTGTGGGTACGGTCCCGGGTCGCCGCTCCGGCGGAGCCGTACGTCAACTCGCTCATGAGAGTCCTTTATCCGAGGCTTGCGGCGCCCGCGGCCGCGTCCACTTCAGAAAATACGCCCTCGCGGCTCGCCGGTGGCCAGCGCCGCCACGGCATCCGTGCTCAGCTCGGCCAGGTTCGGCAGCACCAGGCTGGCCCGGGCCACGGCGTCCGCGTCGGGCGGGTAGCGGGGCTGCGGGATCGCGATGACCCGCAGCCCCGCGGCGGCGGCCGAACGGAGCCCGTTCGAGGAGTCCTCTACCGCCGCGCAGGCCGCCGGCGGGAAACCCAGCGCGGCGGTCACGGCCAGGTAGATGTCCGGGGCCGGCTTGCCGTGGGCCACCTGCTCGGTTGACATCACCGCCTCGAAACAGGCGCGCAGGCCAGCCGGCTGGAGCACCGCCTCGATCAGCCGCGGCGGCGAGGAGCTGGCCAGGCCGAGCGGCCAGCGGGCGGCGAGCCGGTGCACCGCGTCCGCGGCGGCGTCCATGAGCGGCACGTGCTCGGTGTAGCGGGCGACCATCCGGTCGATGACTTCGGCCGCGACCTGCTCCGGGGAAAGGCCGACGCCGAGGTCGCCGCTGAGGTACCTGGCCCATTCGGGCGTGCTCATGCCCATGAGCCTGCGCTGTGCGTCCGGCGGCCAGTGCCCGTCCCGTTCGGCCACCAGGCCCCGCCGGACCTGTTCCCAGACCGGCTCGGAGTCGACCAGCACCCCGTCCAGGTCGAACACGACCGCCTCAATCATCGTGACTCGGCCACCCTTATGACTCGGCGGTGCCCTGATCCTGGCTAGGCGCGGTCAGTGGCCTCGGTGAGGGCGCGGGAAACCAGGATACGGGCCAGGTGCTCGCGGTACTCACGGCTGGCCCGGATGTCCGAGGCGGCACTGGTGCCCTCGGCGGCGCGCGCGGCGGCCTCGGCGGGCGGGGCCCCGCCGTCCAGGGCCTCCTCGACCCCGGCGGCACGCAGGGGCGTCCCGGCCATGTTGACCAGCGCGACGTTGCCGCCCTGGACGGCTACGCCGACGATGGCCCAGTCGATGGCACGCTGGGTGAACTTCTGAAACGACCAGCCCGCGCCGCCCGGCTTGGGCACCCGGATCTCGGTGAGCAGCTCGCCCGGCTCGAGCTCGGTCTCGAACAGCCCCTGGAAGAAGTCCCCGATCGGGATCTCCCGCGAGCCATCGGTCCCGCGGGCCACCAGCGTGGCGTCCATCGCGAGCAGCACGGCAGGCAGGTCCGAGGCGGGGTCGGCATGCGCGACCGAACCGCCGATCGTGCCGCGATGCCGGATCTGCGGGTCGCCGACCTGGCCGGCCGCGTACGCCAGCAGCGGTACCTCGCGGGCCAGCAGCTCCGAGTTATGGACGTCGTGATGCCGGGTCAGCGCGCCGATGGCGATGTGAGAGCCCTGGTCGGTGACATAGGAAAGCTCGCGCAGGCCGCCCAGGTCGATGAGCGCCTCGGGAGCGGCGAGCCGCAGCTTCATCAGCGGCAGCAGCGAATGCCCTCCGGCCAGGTACTTCGCCTCCTCGCCGTACTCGGCGGCCAGGTCACAGGCTTCTTCGGCGGAACCGGCGCGCAGGTAGGTGAACGGAGGCGGGATCACGCCGGCACCTCCACGGTCTCCGCGGCCGCGAGCGCGGCCCTGACGATGTTGTGGTAGCCGGTGCACCGGCACAGGTTGCCTTCCAGGCCCGACCGCACCTGCTCCTCGGTGGGATGCGGGTTCTCCCTCAGCAGTGACACGATGGCCATCACCATGCCCGGGGTGCAGAAGCCGCACTGCAGCCCGTGCTGCTCCTGGAAGGCACGCTGGACTGGGTGCATGACCCCGTCGACGGGCAGGCCCTCCGCGGTGGTGATCGCGTGGCCGCTGGCCTGGGCGGCCAGCACGGTGCACGACTTCACCGACTCGCCGTCGAGCAGCACGGTGCAGGCCCCGCACGAGGTGGTGTCACAGCCGATGTTCGTCGCGGTGAGGTCGGCTACGTCGCGCACGAAATGCACGAGCAGCATGCGGTCCTCGACGTCTGCCGTGATCTGCTTGCCGTTGACCGTCAGGTCGACCTTCACTAGTAACTCGCTTTCTGGCTTCATTGAGCTGCACCGCGTTGAGCTATACCGCGAAACTACACCCCGGGAACCGGAATCGTCGCTGGTCACAGTGGGACTACCGGGCCGGCCGGCCGCGATGAGCTAGCGTCCATAACATGCCTGGCGGCGCGAGCTGGATGATCCCGGCCGCCGCCCGCGCCGGGGCGGCGGCCGGGATCATCGGCCCGGCGGTCTTCACCGCCGCGTGGATCGCCAGCTCGCTGCGCCAGGGCCCATACCCGGCGGCCGAGATCCAGATCAGCGGGCTGGCCGCGCCCGGCGCCCGGGACCCGTGGATCATGGTGGCGGGGTTCGTGGTGCTGGGCGGATGCACCGTGGCGTTCGGCGCGGCGCTGCACGACGCCCTCGGCGGCCGCGGCCAGGCCGGCCCGGCGCCGCGGCTCATCCAGGCTGCGGGTCTGCTGACGGTGGCGGCCGGACTGCTGCGCCGTGACCGGATGCTGCTCGCCCCGGGGAGCGTCTCGTGGCATAACCACGCCCACGACGTGATCAGCCTGCTGATCTACGTGGATCTGGTCGTGGCCCAGATGCTGCTGGCCGCCCGGTTCGGCCGCGATCCCCGGGAGCCCGACCCGGACTGGCGCCGCTGGCGGCCATGGCTGCTGGCCAGCGGCCTGGCCACCGGCGCGGTACTGGCCGCGTTCGCCGCCGACACATCCGCAGCCGCGGCGGGCGTCCTGCAGCGGGTCGGCGTGAGCATTCCCCTGGCGGCCGTGGCGGCTATCGCGGTTCGGCTGCTCGGCTCTCCGGCGCGGAGCGGCTCTCCGGTGCGGGGCGGCCCTACGGCGCGGGGCGGCCGGCCGTGACCCGCGGGTGATCGCGCCAGGCCGGCATGGTCGCCATGTAGTCGAGGGTCTGCCGCTCGATCTCCTGCCTGCTCGCATCCGGTTGGCGCCGCGCCTGCCAGCCGGTCATCCGCTCGAAGCGCTCGTCAAAGGACTGCAGCGCGCCGGTCTCGTCGGTGCAGTAAGCGCAGTAGCGGCCGGTCTCGATGGGCATCCCGCAGCTCTCGCAGGTTTGCGTCGTGGTCATGTCAGTCCTCTCCAGATCCTTCGTGGGGCGCCGGGGCGGCCAGGCCGACCAGGGCGCGGAGCCCGGCGATGAGGTCGTCGGCCTGGGCGTGCGGCAGCCGGGCCATGGCGCGGGCCAGGTAGTCGACGCTGAGCACCTCACGGTCGCGGCGCAGCGCTTCGTGACCGCCCGGGGTCAGCCAGATCAGCGTGCGGCGCCGGTCGGCCGGGTCGTCCTCGCGCTCCAGCAGGCCCTGGCGTTCCAGGTGCGTCACGATCTCGCTGATGACCGACTGGGCCCTGGCCAGGTGCTTTGCGGCCTCGCCGACGGTGAGCGGGCCGGCCAGCGCCAGGTGCTCCAGGACGGCCCGGGACGCGCCCGGCAGCTGGCTCCGCGGCCCATCCCGGCGATGAAACGTCAGGTAGACGGCCCGGAAGACCTCGGCGAACCGTTCGGCCTGCGCCCGTTCCTCCCTCACGCCAACCAGGGTTGCGGCTAGGCCGCCTATCGTCAATCCCGATGGATCCAGCGCGCCCGCAAGTCCCGGGCGGTGGACGGAAGGAGGATCACGCTGAACGCTGGCGTGGGCGAGACGGTCTCGGGGCTGGCCCTGCTCGCCGTGCTGGCCTGGGCGGTGCGAAGGCCGTGGGGCTGGCCGGAGGCGGTGGCGGCCGGACCTGCCGCGGTCATCCTGGTCGCGGCGGGCGCGATCGGGGCCGGCGACGCGGGCGCGGAGATGAAGCAGCTCGCGCCGGTGGTCGGGTTCCTGGTGGCAATCTTGGTGCTGGCGCATCTGTGCGACGACGACGGCCTGTTCCGGGCCCTGGGCAGCTGGATGGCGAGATTGTCGGCCCGCCGCCCGCGCAGGCTCCTGGCCCTGGTGTTCGTGACCGCGGCGCTGACCACGGCCGTGCTGAGCCTGGACACCACCGTGGTGCTGCTCACCCCGGTGGTATTCGCCACCGCGGCCGGGCTGGGCGTGCGGTCCAGGCCGCACCTGTACGCCTGCGCGCACCTGGCCAACTCCGCGTCGCTGCTGCTGCCCGTCTCCAACCTGACCAACCTGCTGGCGTTCGCCGTGAGCGGCCTGGCGTTCGGCCGGTTCGCGGCGCTGATGGCCCTGCCGTGGCTGGCGGTCATCGGGGTGGAGTACGTGGTGTTCGGCCGGTTCTTCGCGTCGGACCTGGATTCCGGGCCGGCCGGCGAGGACACCGGGACGGAGCAGGCGCGGCTGCCTTTGTTCACGGTGACCGTGGTCGCGGCGACGCTGGCCGGCTTCGTCGCCGCGTCGGCGGCGGGCCTGAGCCCCGCATGGGCCGCGCTGGCCGGCGCGGCGGTGCTGGCGGGCCGGGCGCTGGCCCGGCGGGAGGCCACCCCGCTGAGCCTGCTGCGGGCCGCCGACCTGCCCTTCGCCGTGTTCGTGCTCGGCCTGGGCATCGTGGTCGAGGCCGTGGTGCGCAACGGCCTGGGCGCAGCGCTGTCGCCGTTGCTGCCGCGCGGGACATCGCTGCCCGCGCTGCTGGCCATCGCGGCCTTGGCCGCGGCCATGGCCAACGTCTGCAACAATTTGCCTGCCGTCCTGGTCCTGCTGCCGCTGGCCCTGCCTTCCGGCCCGGGCGCGGTGCTCGCCGTGCTGATCGGCGTCAACATCGGCCCGAACCTCACCTACACCGGCTCGCTGGCCACGATGCTGTGGCGCCGTGACCTGCGCCGCCGCCACGAATCAGTACCGGAACTGGGGGAATTCACCAGGCTGGGCCTGCTCACCGTGCCGGCCGGGCTCGTCATCGCGGTGCTGGCCCTATGGGCCGGGCTGCAGGCCATGGGCGGCTGATCAGCATTGGCCGGCAGTGATTCCACGGGCCGTTCGGTATTCATGTGGATCTGCGAGGGGGTCGCAGGTACTGCTCGTGGATCCGAAGCGGTACCGGGCGCTAGCCGCACTATTTACCCTCGCCGCCGCCATGACGGCTGCTAGGCACGGAAACCCGGACAGGCAGGACGACGGCTTGTAGCATGCCATTTACGAGGTGTAGCCAAGGGTGGGGTGGGGATGGCACGGACATGGCTGAGGTGACCAGCGAGGCCTGCGTGGTCGCCCTGGACAGACGGTGGCCCGACGACATGGCCGGCCGTAATGGTGACCTGCTGGATATCGTCTTCGACTGGCCCGACTGCAGCAGGCTGCGGCGGCTGGTGGCGGGCCGGTGCGCTGCGGCGGGGCTGATAGGGTCCCGGCTGGACGACTTCGTCCTGGCCGTGCACGAGATCGCGGCCAACGCGATCGTGCACGCGGGCACGGGCGGCCGGCTGACTCTGCAGCGGGCGGCCAACGGGCTGCGCTGCCTGATCGCCGACCACCAGGAATCCGAGCCTGCCGGGCGGGTGCCGCGGGCGCGGGCGGGCGCCGCCCGGTCACCCGAAGTCCTGGGGAACCCATGGGACAGGTGGTCACCCGAAGAGGCCGCCGCGCTTGACCAGGACGAGCGGCGCGAGCCGGTCGGCACGGAGACGGGACGGGGCCTGTGGCTTGCGGCCCAGCTGGCCGATGAGCTGAGCATTACCTCCGGTCCGGACCGCACGACCGTGTCACTGTTCATCCGCTTCGAATAGCGCGAGCAGGCCGCGTCGGCCGCGATCTTATCGATGACGCCGTCCGCTAGAGCCTTCCATGGTTGCCAAGAGCAGATATATCGTTGTCTTAGGCAATCGATTACCAGGAGAGGCCATGAGCGAGCTGGCGGCGAGCGGCCCGGCGATCACCGGGGCCGCGGCGGCTCCGGGGGACGGGACGGCGGACGGCGGGACGGCGGGGGCCGCGACGGTGACGGCGGTGCGGGCGTTCAACCGGTTCTACACGAACACGATCGGGCTGCTGCGCGGCAAGTACCTGGACACGGCGTACTCGCTGACGGAGGCGAGGATCTTGTTCGAGCTGGCTCAGCGCGACGCCAGCGAGGCCGCGGACCTGCGGCGCACGGTCGACATCGACACGGGCTACCTGAGCCGCATCTTGACCAGGTTCGAGTCAGACGGCCTTATCTCACGGCAGCGATCCGCCGCCGATGGGCGGCGGCAGGTTATCCGGCTGACCGAAGCCGGGCGCCACGTGGTGGCGGGCCTTGACGCCCGCGCCGCGGGCCAGACCCGGGACATGCTGGCCGCGGTCCCTGACCAGGACCGGCGCAGGCTGCTGGACGCCATGCGGGTCATCACCGACGTGCTATCCGGGTCGCCGCGGCCGCGCGGGTACCTGCTGCGGGCGCCCGAGGCGGGCGACCTGGGCTGGGTCGTGCAGCGGAACGGGGCGGTGTACGCGGCGGAGTTCGGCTGGGACGCCACGTACGAGGCGCTCGTGGCCAGGATCGTCGCGGATTACGTCGATCACCGCGATCCCGGGCGCGAGGCGGCCTGGATCGCGGAGGTGGACGGCACGCGGGCCGGGTGCGTGTTCTGCGTACGGGAGAACGCCACGACCGCACGGCTGCGCCTGCTGTTGGTCGAGCCCTGGGCCAGGGGGCTCGGGATCGGCTCCCGGCTGGTCGAGGAGGTGTTCCGCTTCGCCCGCCAGGCCGGGTACTCCGCTATCACGTTGTGGACCAACGACGTGCTGACCGACGCTAGGCGCATCTACCAGCGGGCCGGTTTCACCCTGGACAACGAGAGCCGCCACCACAGCTTCGGCCAGGACCTGACCGGGCAGAACTGGTCCCGCCGCCTGTGACGGCGAGACCTTCGGCCCGTGGCCCGCGCATCACCCCGTCCGGGTGACGGCCCGCGCCCCGAACGAGGGCACCTCGTGGAGCTGCCGGTACGGTCCGGCGACCCGGATGAGCTGTTCATGCGTGCCGCGCTGGACCACCTGGCCGTGGTCAAGGACGACGATCTCGTCGACCTGGTCGAGTCCCTCCAGCTCGTGCGTGATGAGCAGGGTGGCGCGGCCCGCGGTGAGAGCGAGCAGGTCGGCGGTCAGGGCCACGCGAGCCTCGGGATCAAGGTGCGCGGTCGGCTCGTCGAGGATCAGCACGGCCGGATCGGCGAGCAGCGCCCGGGCCAGGGCGAGCCGCTGCCGTTCGCCGCCGGACATAGCCGCGCCGTGCGTGCCGACCGGGGTGTCCCAGCCCCGGGGCAGCGAATCGATCCAGGGCAATAGCCGGGCCCGCGCGGCCGCGGCGGCCAGCTCGTCGTCGGTGGCACCGGGCCGGGCCAGCCGCAGGTTGTCACGGATGCTGGTAGCGAAGATGTACGGATCCTGGGGGCACCCGCCGATGATGGTCCGGACCGCGTCGGCGCTGTAACTGGCCAGGTCGGCCCCGTTCAGGGTGACGCGGCCGCCGGCCGGATCGCGGAAGCGCAGCAGCACGGCGGCCACTGTGGACTTGCCCGCGCCGCTCGGGCCGATGAGCGCGACACGCCGTCCCGGCGGCAGGTCGAGGTCGAGCCCGTCCAGCGCGAGCGGGCCGCCCGGCTCGTATCGGACCTGCACCCCCGACAGCTGGACGTGCACGGGCGCGGCGGGCAGCGGCCGCGGCGCCGGAGGGTCGGCGACCGGATCCGGGGTGTCCAGGATGGCGCCGATCCGGCGGCCCGAGGCGCGCGCCGATCCGAGCTGAAGCGCGGCGGCGGGCATGAGCGTGACCGCCTCGAAGGAGGCCAGGGCGGTGAGGGTCAGTACCGCCAGCGGCACCCTGGTGAGCGTGCCGTGCCCGACCGCCGCCACCCCGAGGACGAGCACGCCCCACACCGTCAGCCCGGTCAAGGCGCTGATCAGCCCGCTGCCCAGGCCGTTGGCGGCAGCCAGGCGCCTGGCCTGGACGGTCTGCTTCCTGTCGGCCTCGGCCGCCGCGGCGAGAGCGGCGTCCTGCGCGCCGAACGCGTGCAGGTCGGCCGCGCCTGAGAGCAGGTCGGCGACGGCCGCGCTGAGCTCGCTGCGTGCCGCCGCGGTCGCCCGGGCCGCCCGGCGGGAGGCCGCGACGGCGAGCGGCGGCGCCACCGCCCCCGCGGCGAGCAGGCCGAGAGCCAGCACGCCGCCGGCCGGCATGAGGATCAGCAGGCAGACGGTCACCGCGCCGGCGCCGACCAGGGCCGCGGCCAGCGGTGGCCCGATGCCGCGGATGAACAGGTCCTGGGTGGCATCTACGTCACCGATCAGCGCGGCCAGCAGATCACCAGACCGGAAGGCGGCCAGCCCGGCTGGCGCGAGCCGCTCCAGCCGGCGGTAGATCGCCACCCGGATGTCAGACAGCACCCGGAACGCGACGTCATGGGACGTCAGCCGCTCCAGATAGCGCGATACACCGCGGCCGATACTGAACGCGCGGACGGCTACGACCGCCGCCGAGATGGCCAGGATGCTCGGATGCTGGGAGGCGCGGGCCAGCAGGAACCCCGAGGTGGCCAGCAGCGCCACGCCGCAGCCGGTGGCGGCCGCGCCGGCCAGGACGGACAGTACCAGCCGGCCGCGCAGCGGCCGGGCCAGCCAGAGCAGCCGGAGCAGCGGCCAGCGCCCGGCGGTCATGCCCGCGGGCGGGCCGGCCACAGGCGAGCTGACCACGGGCGAGCTGGCCACGGGCGGGCCGCTCACGGGAGCATCGCCGCCACCCGGGAGGTACTGACCGACGACAGCCGCTTCCCGTTCTCCAGGCGGATGACTCGGCCGCCTCCGCCTGCCCAGCCCCCGCGGTGACTGACCAGGATGACGGTGCGATCGGCCAGGGCCGTGTCGATGGCGGCCCGGATAACCTCGGCACTGACCGGATCCAGATGAGCGGCGGGCTCGTCCAGGAGCAGCAGGGGCGCGTCGCGCAGGAACGCACGGGCCAGCGCGATCCGCTGCCGCTGGCCCGCGGACAGCCGCAGGCCGCGCTCGCCGAGCGGCGTATCGTATCCGGCCGGCAGTTCCTCGATGAAGTCGGCGGCCCCGGCCAGCCGGGCGGCCCGGCAGATGGCGTCCCGGCTCGCGCCGGCCTGGCCAAGGGCGATATTGTCCGCCGCGGTGCCGGTGAACAGGTAGGGCTGCTGCGGCACCCAGGCGATCTGGGTACGCCACTGCCGGAGGTCTACGGCCGCCAGGTCACCGTGTGCCCCGCCTCCGGCCAGCTCGATGGTCCCTGCGGCCGGTGCGATGAAGCGGAGCAGCAGGGCGAGCAGCGTGCTCTTCCCCGCGCCGCTCGGGCCGGTCAGGACGATCCGGTCCCCGGGCGCGATGGTCAGGCTCACCGCGTCCAGAGCCGGGTGAGGCCGGCCCGGGTAAGCCGCGGTGACGTTGTTCAGCCTGATGTACTGCGTCCGCAGATCGGCCCGGGAACTGCCGCCGCGCGGGGCCGTGGCCGCGGGCCCCGCCTGCGGCTCGCCCGGTGGCGCGGCGTCCAGGATCTCGAAAACGCGCCCGGCCGCGGCGACGCCTTCCATGCTCGCGTGGAACTGCGCGCCGACCGCGCGGAGGGGCAAGAACGCCTCCGGGGTCAGGAGCAGTACCAGCAGCGCCGTCTCGTAGCCCAGGTGGCCGGACAGCAGCCGGAGCCCGACCTCGACCGCGACGAGAGCGGTTGCGACCGCGGCGGACAGCTCCAGCACCAGCGCGGACAGGAAGGCCACCCGCAGAGTGGACATGGTGACCGCCCGGTAGTCCTCGGTGACCTTGGCGATCACATCTTCCTGCGCCTTGGCCCGGCCGAACACCTTGAGTGTGGGCAGGCCTTCGACCACGTCGAGGAAGTGGCCGCCGAGGGTGGCCAGCAGCCGCCATTGCCGGCGGGTCTGCGCTTTGGTGTGCCAGCCGACCAGCACCGCGAACACCGGTATCAGCGGCAGCGTGACGGCGATGACCACCGCGGAGACCCAGTCCGCGACCGCCACCCTGACCAGCACCGCGATGGGCACCAGCACCGCCAGGACGAGCTGCGGCAGGTAACGGGCGAAATAGGAATCCAGCCCGTCCAGGCCCCTGGTGCTCAAGGTGGTGATCTCGCCCGCCCGCTGACCGCCCAGCCATACCGGGCCCAGCTGCAGCGAGCGGACGGTGAGGGCCCGGCGCAACTGCGATTTCACGGTCGCGGCCGCTCGCAGCGCGGCCACCTCCCCGCCATAGCTCACCGCCGCCCGGGCCGCCACCACGACCAGCAGCGCCGCCAGCGTGCCCGACAGCACGGCCGCCATGTCGCCGCGGGCGGCAACGGCCAGGACGCGGGCCAGCAGGCCAGCCTGGGCCAGGATCAGGCCGGTACCGGCCAGCCCGAGCGCGACGGTCACAGCCAGGTGGGCACGCGCGGCCCCGGCATAGCGGAACAGCCGGCGATCAACCGCCCCGCGGCCCGCCCCGCCACTGACGCCCATGCGCCCGAGTATTCACGCTCGCGTCGGCCGCGGGGTCATCCGGTGGGGGTGATGCCTGAGCCGGGGGCTCCGGCCGAGCCTGGTGATACCACGACATGCCGCCCCCGGGAGGACCGTGATGACGGTAAGTGCGGATCAGCGGTGACCAGATGATCGTCGTGATGGCCGGGGTGTCGGGCAGCGGCAAGTCGACGGTGGGCGCATTGCTGGCAGGCCGGCTGGGCTGGGCCTTCGCTGACGGCGATTACTTTCACCCCGCCGCCAGCGTCACCAAGATGGCCGCGGGAATACCGCTGAGCGACGACGACCGGTGGCCCTGGCTGGGTGCGATCGCCGCGTGGATGGACGAGCGCGCCGCCGCGGGCGAATCCGGTGTCGTGGCGTGCTCGGCCCTCAAGCGCGCCTACCGGGATGCGCTCCTGGACGGGCGGCCCGCCGCGCGGCTCGTGTTCCTGGATGTCGGTCGTGACGCAGACGCGACCCGGCTCACCGCCAGGCACGGGCATTTCTTCCCCCCGGGCCTCCTGGGCAGCCAGTTCGATGATCTGGAGCTGCCGCACGCGCCGGAGAACGCGCTCGTCGTGGCCGCCGATGGCACGCCAGAGGAACTCGTGGCTTCGATCATCCAGCGCCTGAACATCGCCGACGGGACGGGTGGCTAAGACGGTCCCCGGCGTATTGCGCGATGCTTCCGCCCGTTCGCGAGAGCCCCAGATGATCCGCTGGGCGCGCAGCCCCAGGGCGCCGATGGCGATCAGGACGGCCACGTTGAGAAGCAGCTGCAAGGCCGCCCCCCGAGCCTCGCTCCAGCTTTCGTACCCAACGGACAGGCCTACGTCAGCGGCGGCCGGAATGGTGGTCACCGAGATGAACACGCCGATCAGGGCGCCAGCTCGCGCTTCGGTCAGCGAGACGACGCCGGCGATCCCGGCCAGGACCGCAACAACAATCGAAAACAGGTTCGGGTTATCGATCAGGCTGGAGACGGGCCGCACGCCGAGCGAGTACAGCCTGGGGGTGTGCCCGGACCAGCGTATGGCCAAGGCGAACAGCAACGTGACGATCATGGCGGCGGAGAATCCGGCGATCAGGGCGAGGACGCCGCGGATTACCGGCCGCCTGGTTCGCTTGTCGATGCCGAGGGCAATACCCATGATCGCGTTGTATTCCGGCCCCACGACCATGGCGCCGACGATAAGGATCTGAGAATTGGTGAGGATGCCGACCGCGCCGATCAGCCCGGCGATGGCGAGGAGGACGTAGAAACTGGGGGCGTAGACCGCGTCCGAGCGGATCCGGGCCTCGATCACTTCCCATACGGGTACGACGTCACGCTGGACCAGAAAATGCTCCGAGGCTGGAGCCCTTTCCCCGAGAGCGGCATCCACGTACTCGATGGCGACCGTGCTGTGGTCTTGCTCGTAGGCCTGCAGACGCCGGAACACGGCATTGGCGGACCGGGGCCGCACGTCGAACTGGACGGCGTCACCGGCGGGCCCGTGGGCAGCGCCCGGGAGCACGACCAGGTTGGAGACGCCGGTGTCGGCGGCGAGGGCCTCGACGAGCTCCCCGGTCCGGTCGGGCGCGCTGACCAGGCGCACGTGAAAGGTCATCGTCGCTCTACCTCAGGCCGCTCACTTCGACCGGGATCCGCTGACGGCGCTGCGAGCGCGGGGCCCAGGGACACCAAGGTGTCACCCGGCTGCGGCGTCGGGGTGCCGGTCTGGGTGACGGCCGCGAGCTGGCCGTCCGCGCGCAGCACAGACAGGAGGTCCGCGCCGGCGGGCCGCGACCCGCCGGCGCCGTGCGTGAGGATGCGCGCGCCGCCGGTGTAACGCTCGCTGACGGCCGGCCTGGTCATGTTATCGGCGAACAGGATTTCCCCGGATGTGTAGGGAGCGACCACGCCATGGCTCCGCTGCGGGGGCGCGAGCCGGTACACGCGCTCCCCGACGGTGTCGGCCAGCAGCACTGAGGCGAGCGCGTTGAAGTCGTCCTCGTCCGTGAGCAGGAGCACGGCCGTGATGCGCAGGCGGCTGGCGAGGACCTGGGATCCGACGGCGAGAGCGAAGATCAGGCCAACCCCGGTCAGGATCTGGTTGGTCGTCAAGCCAGCCTCCGATACCGCAGCGCCCGTAGTTAGTTTGCCAACCGTTCATTTACCGGTTTTGCATTCTCCATCTCGGGTCATTTGTCACCTTCAAAGGTGAACGCGGCCGGCACGGTAATCATCACCCGCATCGGGTGATGAACCGGGCCTGCCGACTGCATAGAAAGGGATTGGAGGCCGGCCGTATATCAGCAAGCACCGCGGTCACGTCGGGCAAGGGTCGGCACGACACATTCGACAGTGCGGTACATCAAACGCGACAGGGGTCGGCAGTGGGAGCTGAACGGGATCGGGTGGCTGGCTTCGGCCGGCTGGAGGACGGGCTGCGCCAGCCGGGCACCGAGTGGTACCGGTGGGGGCCGTACGTCAGCGAGCGGCAGTGGGGCACGGTCCGGGAGGACTACAGTGCCGACGGCAACGCGTGGGATTACCTGCCGCACGACCATGCCCGGTCCCGGGCCTACCGGTGGGGGGAGGACGGGCTGGCCGGGTTCTGCGACATCGAGCAGCGGCTGTGCCTGAGCCTGGCGCTGTGGAACGGGCGGGACCCGATCCTGAAGGAACGCGCCTTCGGGCTGACCGGCCCGCAGGGCAACCACGGCGAGGACGTCAAGGAGTACTGGTGGTACCTGGACGCGGTGCCCAGCCACGCCTGGAACCGGTGGCGGTACCACTACCCGCAGGCCGCGTTCCCCTATCAGGACCTGATCGACACCAACGCGCACCGGAACCGGTACGAGCCCGAGTATGAGCTGCTCGACACGGGCGTGTTCAACGACAACCGGTACTGGATCACCGAGGTCCACTACGCCAAGGCCAGCCCGGACGACCTGCTGATGACCATCGAGGTCACCAACGCCGGGCCGGAGACAGAAACCATCCACGTGCTGCCCACCGCCTGGTTCCGCAACACGTGGTCCTGGGGTGACGACGAGCCCCGGCCGACCCTGCGGGCCTCCGGTGACCACTCGGTCCTCATTGACCACCCGTTCCTGGGCACCCTGGAACTCATCGCCGCGACTGGTCCCGGAGGCGCTGAGCCGCAGCTGCTGTTCTGCGAGAACGAGACCAACGACGCCCGCCTGTATGGCGCGCACCCGGTCACGCCTTATCCGAAGGATGGCATCAACGACCACGTGATCCACGGTGCGCCCACCGTCAACCCCGCCGATACCGGGACCAAATGCGCGTTCTGGTACCAGGTCACCGTCCCGGCCGGCCAGACCGCCGAGCTCCGGCTCCGGCTGCGGCCGGCCGGTAACGGGCCGGGCCAGGCCGCGCTCAGCCCGGCCGCCGCGCTCGGCCAGGACTTCGACCAGGTGATGGCCGAGCGCCGGGCCGAAGCCGATGAGTTCTACACCGAGCTCACGCCGGGAAGCGCCAGCGCGGATGAGGCACTGGTGCTGCGGCAGGCCTCCGCGGGCATGCTGTGGAGCAAGCAGCTGTTTTACTACGACGTGGCCCGGTGGCTGGACGGGGACCCGACCCAGCCCAAGCCGCCCGAGGTACGCAAGAGCGGCCGGAACTCCAAGTGGCGCAACTTCGACGGGTTCGACATCATCTCCATGCCGGACAAGTGGGAGTATCCGTGGTTCGCCGCGTGGGACCTGGCCTTCCACACGGTCACCCTGGCCCACCTGGACCCCGCGTTCGCCAAGTACCAGCTGATCTTGATCTGCCGGGAGTGGTTCCAGCACCCCCAGGGCGCGCTGCCGGCCTACGAATGGGACTTCGGCGACGTCAACCCGCCGGTGCACGGCTGGGCCGCGCTGCAGGTCTTCGCCATCGACGGCGGCCGCGACCTCGACTTCCTGTCCCGCGTCTTCGACAAGCTCCTGGTCAACTTCACCTGGTGGGTCAACCGCGAGGACGCCAACGGCAACAACGTCTTCGAGGGCGGCTTCCTCGGCCTGGACAACATCGGCCCGATCGACCGCTCCCACCTGCCCGCCGGCTACACCCTGGAGCAGTCCGACGCCACCGGCTGGATGGGCGCCTACGCGCTGACGCTGGGCACCATGGCCGCCATCCTGAACTGGACCGGCCAGCGCAAAAACCAGGATCTGGTGCTGAAGTTCATGGAGCATTTCGCGGGCATCCGCACTGCCCTGGACCAGCAGGGCCTGTGGGACGAGGGCGACGGGCTGTTCTACGACCGGCTGGTCACCCCGTCCGGCTACGCCGTCCCGGTTAAGGTCCACTCCATGGTCGGGATCATCCCGGCCCTGGCCGCCGGGGTCATCGACGGCAACATGCTGGCCAACGCGCTGACCATGAACAAGCTGTTCATGCGGTTCCTGCAGCGTGAGGTCGGGGATGTGCAGAAGCTGGCCGAGCACCCGCAGCTGCGTGGTGAGGGGGCCGCCCAGCGGCTGCTGCTGTCGGTGGCCCGCCCGGCCCAGCTGGAGCGACTGTTCGCCAAGCTGTTCGACGAGAGCGAGTTCTTGTCCCCGCACGGACTGCGCGCGCTGTCGGCCTACCACCGCGATCATCCCTACCAGTTCGATGCCCAGGGCTACCAGTCCTCCATCGACTACGAGCCGGCCGAGTCGACCACGTCGATGTTCGGCGGCAACTCCAACTGGCGCGGCCCGATCTGGATGCCGGTCAACTACCTGGTGGTCGAGTCGCTGGAGCGCTACCACCGGTTCTACGGCGATGACCTGGAGATCGAGTACCCGACCGGGTCGGGCAAGAAGCTCACCCTGGACCTGATCGTCGCCGACCTGCAGGACCGGCTGATCTCGTTGTTCACCAGGGACGAGAACGGGCGCCGGGCCTGCTTCGGCGGGACCGAGAGGATGCAGAACGATCCGGCCTGGAAGGACAACCTGATCTTCAGCGAGTACTTCCACGGCGATAACGGCGCCGCGATCGGCGCCTTCCACCAGACCGGCTGGACCGGCCTGATCGCCGACCTGATCCTGCGCCGGCACGGCGCGGTCCGGCCGTTCGGAGACGTCCTGCGCGACCTAGCCGGAGGGCCCAGCAATGACCAGTGACCAAGCCACCGCCGCCACCGAGGCCGGGGCCATCCCGGCCGCCCGCGTCGCCCCGGATGCCAGCCCGGGCGCCACGCTGCCCGGTACGCCGTTCCCGCTGGGCGCCACGCCCGGCGAGCGGCTGGGCCTGGCGGGCACGAATTTCGCGCTCGCCTCCACCGTGGCCGCCAGCGTCACCTTGTGCCTGTTCGATGCGGCGGGCGCGGAGACCCAGATCCCGCTGGCCGACAACGACGCCGATGTCTGGCATGCGTTCGTGCCGGGAGTCGGCCCGGGGCAGTCCTACGGGTACCGGGTCGCCGGGCCCTGGGACCCCGCCCGCGGCCTGCGGTGCAACCCGGCCAAGCTGCTGCTCGACCCGTACGCCAAGGCGGTCAGCGGAACGGTCTCCTTCGGGCCCGAGGTGCTCGGCCAGGACGCGGCCGACCCCGGCCGGCCGAGCACCCTGGACTCGGCCGGGTCCGTGCCCCGCAGCCTGGTCGTGGACCCGGCGTTCTCCTGGCGGGACGATCGGCGGCCCTGGCACCGCTACATGGACACGGTGGTGTACGAGGTCCACGTCAAGGGCTTCACCATGCGCCATCCGGACATCCCGCCGGAGCTGCGCGGCACCTACGCCGGGCTGGGCCACGAGGCCGCCACCGGGTACCTGCGGGACCTCGGCGTCACGGCCGTCGAGCTGCTGCCCGTGCACCAGAACGTGCCCGAGGGCTTCCTGGTCGCGGAGGGCCTGACCAACTACTGGGGCTACAACACGATCGGCTTCTTCGCCCCGCACAGCGGCTACTCCGCCGCCGTCCGGGCCGGGCAGCCCGGCGGCCAGGTCGCCGAGTTCAAGGCCATGGTCGACGCGCTGCACCAGGCCGGCCTGGAAGTGATCCTCGACGTGGTTTTCAACCACACCGCCGAAGCCGGGCCGGACGGCCCCACGCTGTGCTTCCGCGGCCTGGACAACCTGGCCTACTACCGCACCGAACCCGGTGACCCCGGCGTTTATTACGACACCACCGGCTGCGGCAACTCCCTCAACGCCGGCGACCCGATCACCTTGCAGCTGATGATGGACTCGCTGCGTTACTGGATCACCGAGATGCACGCCGACGGATTCCGGTTCGACCTGGCGCCCACGCTGGCCCGCCAGGACGGCGCCTTCGACAAGGTGTCGGCGTTCCTGGACATGTGCTCCCAGGACCCGGTGGTATCGCGGGTCAAACTGGTCGCCGAGCCGTGGGACGTCGGCCAGATGGATAGCTATGACCTGGGCCGGTTCCCGCCGCTGTGGCGGGAGTGGAACGGCAAGTACCGGGACAGCATGCGGGACTTCTGGCGCAGCCACCCGGTCGGCGTCGGCGAGTTCGCCAACCGTTTCACCGGCTCGGCCGACCTGTACGCCACCGTCGGCCGCAGGCCGACCGCCTCGGTCAACCTGATCACCGTCCACGACGGCTTCACCCTCGCCGACCTGGTCTCCTACGACGACAAGCACAATGAGGCCAACGGCGAGAACAACCGCGACGGGACCAGCGACAACAACTCCTGGAACTGCGGCGCCGAAGGCCCCACCGACGACCCCGGCATCCTCGCGCTGCGCGCCCGCCAATCCCGGGCCATGCTCACTACCCTGATGCTGTCCTTCGGCGTCCCGATGCTGCTGGGCGGCGATGAGATGGGCCGCACCCAGCAGGGCAACAACAACGCCTACTGCCAGGACAACGAGATGACCTGGTTCGACTGGGCCAGCGCCGACACCGCGCTGCGGGACTTCACCAGGCAGCTCATCGCCTTCCGCAAGGCACACCCGGTGTTCCGCCGCGGCCGTTTCCTGGCCGGGGCAGAAGCATCCGAGCTGCAATGGTTCACCCCCGCAGGCACGCCCATGGACGGCGCCGACTGGGCCGACCCGGGCGCCCGGGCCATCGCCATCTACCTCGACGGGTCCGACGACCCCGACCGGGCCGACGACGGCACGCCCCTGCTCGACGACGACTTCCTGGTCCTGGTGAACTCCTGGTGGGAACCGCTCAGCTTCACCCTGCCCCCGGTCCGCCCCGGCGCGCAGTGGCAGGCCGAAATCGACAGCTACGACCCCGCCGCCCCCGCCGCAGCGGGCCAGCACCAGGCCGGCGACCAGGTGACCGTCGGCCCCCGGTCCATCGTGGTGCTGTCTGGCCCGCGCCGGGACTGACCCGCTTTCGGCTATGGGCGGGTAATCACCCCCGATGGGTGATCCCCGGCCTGCCTCGAGTAGGTGAAAGTCAGGACCAGTCACTAACGGCAAGGACGGGTTTCATGCCTGCTGATACGGATACAAATCGTAGCTTGCCGACGCTCAGGTCGGGGTCCGCCGGCGTCGGCGCCTGGCAGAACGGCGTCTCCGCTCACGATTCAGCCGGGTCGTAACGGGCCGGCGGCTTGCCGCAGACGAGCCGACCCGCCGGTCGGCAGCCGTCCTGACCAAGGGGTGTAGATGACCAACGTCGACTTGGCGCGGGTGGAGTTCGCCTTTGTGTCGGTCAATCATTTCTTCTTCGTCCCGATCACGATCGGTCTGGCCTTTCTGACCGCGTTGCTGCAGACGGCGTGGTATCGGTCCAAGCGTGATGAGTACCTGCGGCTGACCCGCTTCTTCGGCACGCTGCTGGTCATCAACGTGGCGATCGGCGTGGTGACCGGGATTGTGCAGGAGTTCCAGTTCGGGATGAACTGGGGCGCGTACTCGCGGCTGGTCGGCAACGTCTTCGGCGCGCCGCTGGCGATGGAGGGACTGGCCGCGTTCTTCCTGGAGTCGACGTTCCTGGGGCTGTGGCTGTTCGGCTGGGACAAGCTGCCGCGCCGGATCCACCTGGCCACGATCTGGGCGGTCTCGTTGGGCTCCGCGCTGTCGGCGGCGTTCATCCTGGCGGCGAATTCCTGGATGCAGCATCCGGTGGGCTACACCATGGTCGACGGCAAGCCGCAGCTGAACGACATCTGGGCGCTGTTCACCAACCCGGTGTTCGTGTGGGGATACGCCAAGGTCGTGTTCGCGTCGCTGGTCACCGGCACCGTGGTCATGCTGGCGGTCTCCGCGTGGCAGCTGCGGCACGGCGGGGAGCGTGACATCTTCACCCGGTCCGCGCGGCTGGCCCTGATCGTGCTGGTCCCGGCGATCTTGTTCACCTTGCTGGTGGGCGATGAGCTCGGCGTGATCGAAGGCAAGTACCAGCCGATGAAGATCGCGGCGGCCGAAGCGCAGTGGACGACGTGCCAGCCGTGCTCGTTCTCGTTGTTCCAGATCGGCGGCGGCAACAACGACCAGACCCCGACCCAGATCATCGCGATCCCGCACCTCCTGTCGCTGCTGGCCACCAACCACTGGAACGGCCAGGTCGTCGGGCTGGACCCGCTGCAACAGCAGTACAGCCAGCAGTACGGCCCCGGCAACTACGTGCCGAACGTGTTCATCCAGTACTGGGGCATGCGGGTGATGGCCTACCTGGGCGCCCTGGTCCTGGGGATCTCGGTGTGGGGCCTGTGGCTGATCCGGCGGAAAAAGCTCGCTACCTCCCGGGTGTTCTTGTGGGTGGCGGTGTGGGGGGCGGTGCTGCCGTTCCTGATGAACACGGCGGGCTGGTTCCTGACCGAAAGCGGCCGGCAGCCGTGGATCGTGCAGGGCATCATGCTGACCAAGAACGGGATCTCCCCGACCGTCAGCGTCACCTGGCTGTGGATCAGCCTGGTGGTCTTCGTGCTGCTCTACGGCACGCTGGCCACCGTCGACCTGCTGCTGATGCTGAAGTACTCCCGCCAGCAGCTGCCGCCCCCGCGCACCGACGCCGACGCGGACGCGCCCGTGCCGGCCGTCACCTACTAGGGGCCACGATGAGCAGTCTCGTCCCGTTCTGGTACATCGTCATCGCCGTGCTGTGGACCGGCTTTTTCATCCTGGAAGGGTTCGACTTCGGCGTCGGCATGCTGCACGGGCTGATCGGCACCGACGAGGCAGGCCGCCGGGCGGCGATCAACACCATCGGGCCGCTGTGGGACGGCAACGAGGTCTGGCTGATCGTGGCCGGGGCCGGCATGTTCGCCGCGTTCCCGGGCTGGTACGCCACCATGTTCTCGGCCTACAACCTCGCGCTGGTCCTCCTGCTGGCCTCCTTGATCGTCCGCGGCGTGGCCTTTGAGTACCGCGGCAAACGCGATGCGGCCCGCTGGCGCCGCACCTGGGACGGACTGCTGACGGGCGGCAGCTTGCTGGCCCCGCTGCTGATCGGCGTGGCCCTGGCCGGGCTGCTGCACGGACTGCCGATCAACTCAGCCCAGAACTTCACCGGCTCGTTCTGGGACCTGCTCCAGCCCTACGCCCTGTTCACCGGCATCACCCTGGTCCTGATCTGCCTGCTGCACGGCGCGACGTTCCTGTCCCTGAAGACCACCGGCGACATGGAAGACCGGTCCTGGCTGGTGGCCCGCCGCGTGGCCCCCGTCACCGCCGCCGCCGTCATCGGCTTCATCATCTGGACCCACGTGACCGCCGGCACCACCTTCTTCCTCAACGTCATCGAGCTGCTCGCCATCCTCGCCGTCATCGCCGCCGCCTGGCTGGTCTACGCCCGCCGCGGGGGCTTCGCGTTCGCCGCGACCACGGTCACCATCGCCTCGTGCATCCTGGCGATCTTCGTCGACCTGTATCCCAACGTGATGGTCTCCTCCACCAACCCGGCCTACAACCTCACCGTGCACAACACCGCGTCCAACCCCTACTCACTCAAGGCCATGACCGTCGTCGTCATCATCTTCCTGCCGCTGGTCCTCGCCTACCAGACCTGGACCTACTACGTGTTCCGCCGCCGCGTCAGCCGACAGGAATTCCTCCCGCCCGCCCTGTCACCCGGGTCCGCGCCGGAGCCGGGACCCCGGCCTCCCGCTCCCAGTGAGCCCTCCGGCCGGACGGGATAAGTCCAGGCGAGATGAGCGACTTCGAGCTGAGCGCCAGCGAGTTCCGGGCCCTCTACGATCGGGTGAAGCGCATCTCCCGGCGCGGGCCAGCCGACCGGCTGGGGGCGCTGAACAACATCTCACCGGCGCAAGTGGTGGCGGCGGCCCATGATGTCTGGCGTGGCCGCGCCGTATCGCTGGAGGCACCGGTGGAGAGCGAGGTGACGCCCGACAACCCCGATCCCGCCGTCCATCAGATGACGTCGACCGGGACCAGTCCGGGTGCCGCTGCCGGGCTCTCATTCGCCCTGGACCGGATGGCCATGAACATCCACGGCAACGTCGACAGCCACATCGACGCCCTATCTCACGTGATCTTCGACGGGACCCTCTACAACGGCCTGAACGCAGGCGCCGTCACGCCCGCGGGGGTGACCGAGCTGTCTATAGAGGCCGCGGCCGGCGGGATCGTGGGCCGCGGCCTGCTGCTCGACATTCCCCGGTTGCGGGGGGTGCCGTGGCTGGAGCCGGGTGATCACGTGACCGCCGATGACCTGATCGCGGCGGAGGCGGCGCAGGAGGTCCGCATCGAGCCGGGCGATCTGCTCTTCGTCCGGGTCGGCCACCGCAGCCGCCGCAGGGCGCTCGGGCCGTGGGACGCCGCGCGGGCGCGCGCCGGGCTGCATCCAGCGGCCATGGAGCTCCTCGCGGAACGGCGGATCGGGGCCCTCGGCAGCGACAGCAACAACGACACGGCGCCCAGTACGGCCGAGGATGTCGACTTTCCGGTGCACGTGCTCGCCGTCAACGCGATGGGCGTGCACCTGCTGGACTGGCTGCAACTCGATGACCTCGTCGCAGTGTGCGATGAGCTGAACCGCTGGTCGTTCCTCTGTGTCATCGCCCCGTTGCGGCTCCGCGCCGCGACCGGCTCGCCAGTCAACCCGATCGCCATTTTCTGAACCGGCAGGCCGACCCCGGCCTGGGAAGGAGCACATCATGGACGGACAGTACGACGTGATCATCATCGGGACCGGGGCGGGCGGCGGCACGCTGGCCCGTCACCTGGCTCCCTCGGGTAAGCGCATTCTGCTGCTCGAGCGGGGCGACTGGCTGGTCCGCGAGCCGGAGAACTGGTCCACCGTGGACGTGTTTGTCGACGGCCGCTACATCTCCCCGGACAGCTGGTACGACCCGAAGGCCAAGTCGTTCTACCAGCCTCAGGTGCATTACTTCGTGGGGGGCGCCACCAAGCTGTACGGGGCCGCGCTGTACCGGATGCGCGCCGAGGACTTCGGCGAACTGCGCCACCATGACGGCCTGTCGCCGGCCTGGCCCATCTCCTACCAAGACATGGAGCCGTACTACACCGCAGCCGAGACGATGTACGAGGTGCACGGCGCGCGGGGCGAGGATCCGACCGAGCCGCCGGCCAGCGCGCCCTATCCGTTCCCGGCGGTCGCCCATGAGCCCCGGATCCAGCAGCTGTCCGACGACCTGGCCGCAGAGGGCTTTCACCCGTTCCACGCGCCGTGCGGCGTCAGGGTCAACGAGGCGAACCTGCCCTACAGCATCTGCGTGAAATGCAACGCCTGCGACGGCTTCCCGTGCCCGCTGCACGCCAAGTCCGACGCCGAGGTGGCCGGCGTGCGGCCTGCCCTGGAGCACGCCAACGTCACCCTGGTCCGCAACGCGCGGGTGGTGAAGCTGGAGACCAATGCGGCCGGCACGGCGGTCACCCAGGTCGTGGCTGAGCAGGACGGCGAAACCGTCCGGTATTCGGCCGACATCGTCGTCGTCTCCTGCGGCGCGGTCAACTCCGCCAAGCTGCTGCTGGCCTCGGCCAGCGATAGGCACCCGAACGGGCTAGCCAACTCCTCCGATCAGGTCGGCCGCAACTTCATGTACCACGACAGCCAGGCCGTGCTCGCCCTGTCCAAAGAACCGAACCCGACCGTGTTCCAGAAGACGCTCGCGTTCAACGACTTCTACTTCCGCGGCCCGGACTTCGACTACCCGATGGGCAACATCCAGATGATCGGCAAATCGCAGGCGGCGATGTTCCGCGGCGAGAAGCCCCTGGAGACCAAGTTCGCGCCGAACTGGGCGCTGCGCGACGTCGCCGAGCACGCGGTGGACTTCTGGCTGTCCACCGAGGACCTGCCGCTGCCCGACAACCGGGTCACCCTCGGCCCGGACGGCGGCGTCCACCTGGCGTACACACCGAGCAACCCCACCGCCGCCAAGCAGCTGTTCAATCAGCTGCACTCGATGCTCGCCTCGCTCCGCATGCAGCCCGGCCACCTGGCTCACCGGTTCGCATACCTGAAGACCGACATCCCGGTGGCCGGCTGCGCGCACCAGGCCGGGACGGTGCGGTTCGGCTCGGACCCGGCCACGTCGGTGCTCAACACCGACTGCCGGGCCCACGAACTCGACAACCTCTACGTCGTCGACACCAGCTTCTTCCCGAGCATCAGCGCGGTGAACCCCGCCCTCACCGCGATGGCCAACGCCGTCCGGGTCGGCGACCACCTGCTCCAACGACTCGGCTGACCGGCGTGATGAGTCCCCTGGAGGAATCAGCCGCATAACCGCGGGCATCCTGCCGCGCCCCCGGCGATCAGCCCTGATCTGCCGGTGGCGCGGCGCTCACCGGGGGGCCTTAGGCCGGCGGTCAGGATATCCCGGCGAATGAGACGAGATTCAGCGCGATCGCCTCCGCGCGCCACCTCGAATGGACAGAATCGCCTGTTTCGCGACCAGATGAGGACACTTTTGTCGCTTGCGACGGGAAATAGTCGCTTGATCTACGGACTTTAGTCCCTTGTAGGGGCCAAACAGCTTGCGCAACCCTGGGTAGCGATGAGCGAAGCAAGCATGCCAGGAAGGCGCGGTCTGCGCGCGGTGCCCCTGCCGGAGTCCAGCGCGCTCCCCGATACGCCGATGGAGACTAAGCTCCATGCTCCCAGCTTGCGCAGGGAGTTGGTGGAGCGGCAGTCACTCATCGGCGTTCTGGCCGCCACCACCGCCAGGCTCGTCCTCATTGAGGCTCCGGCCGGCTTCGGCAAGACCACTCTCGCCGCGCAGTGGCGGGCCAGCATGTCGGAACAGCGACGGTTCGCCTGGGTCTGTATCGATCGCGGCGACGATGACCCCGGGAGGCTGTGGTGGCATATCGTGCACGCGTTGCAGCGAGCCTGCCCCGGCCTCGACGTCGATGATGTTCTCCGGGCGCTTCGGGCCCCGGTCCCTGACATCACGGGCACGGTGATACCCCTCCTGGTGCAGGAGCTGGCCGCATTTCACTCACCAGTGGTTCTCGTTCTTGATGACTATCAGCTGATCAACGAGCCGGGCCGCCATGAACAGACCGCTTTCCTGCTGCTTCATCTGCCGCCATCGGCCCAGCTCGCGCTCGTTACGAGAACCGGTCCGCCGCTCCCCCTGGCCCGGCTGCGCGCGGCCGGTGAGATGGTCGAGATCCGGATGCCCGAACTGCGGCTGGAGCCGGCCGAGGGAGCGGCGCTGGTGCAGAATGTCTCCGGCCTCGAGCTTGCCGAGCCCGATCTGGCCGATCTCCTTGAGCGCACTGAAGGGTGGCCAGCCGGACTGTACCTCGCGGCGCTTTCCCTGCGCGGTCACCCCTCGCCACGTGCCTTCATCCGCCAGTTCACGGGCGACAACCGGTTCATTGTCGACTTTCTCGCCGAGGAAGTGCTCAGCCGACAGCCGCGCGACATCCGGCAGTTCCTCGCGCGGACGGCCGTTCTCGACCGGTTCTGCGCGCCCCTCTGCGACGCGGTTACCGGGTCCGCTAACGCGGCTGACGTCATTGACGGCCTCGAGCGCGAGAACCTCTTCGTCGTGCCTCTTGACGACAACCGCCAGTGGTACCGCTACCACCATCTGTTCGCGCAAGTGCTTCGCGGCCAGCTGGCCAGGACCGAGCCGGGCCTCGAGCCGACCTTGTACGAGCACGCCAGCGCATGGCATCGGCGGCATGGATCAACGGAACAGGCGATCGGTTACACGCTCGCCGCCGGTGATGTCAGCCGGGCCGTCGACCTCATTGCGCGCCATTGGCTGGGCTACGTTAACTCGGGCCGGACGGAGACGGTTCGCGGTTGGATGCGCTCTCTCGGAGACGACCGGATTGCCGCATATCCATTGGGCGCGCACAGCGCAGCGTGGATCGCCGCCTTGTCCGGCGAGCGGGAGTCCGTGCGGCGCTGGCTTCCAGTCATCATGGCCGCAGCGCATGACGGTCCTCTTCCTGACGGCATGCCGTCGCTGGAATTCTCCGCCGCAGCGCTCGGCGGCACCTTCGGATTCGACGGCCTCCGGGCGATGCGAGAATCAGCGGCCAGGGCCGTCGAGCTGCAACCCGACCTCACGTCGCCCTGGCACACGCTGGCGCAAGCCACGCTCGGCTTCAGCCTGTACCTTTGCGGAGAACCTGGGGCGGCCGAGCCGCTCAGGAAAGCGATAATGAGCGACGCGTCGGTCCCGCTGGTGCGCATTATGGCCCTTTCCGCCGCATCGCTCGTGGCGACCAAGGAGGGCAGGATCGCGCAGGCGGGGGAGCTGGCCAGCGCCGCCCTGCACGCCGCGGACGACGGCGGCCTCAGCCAGACTCCGCACGATTCCCTCGCCCACACAGCCGCAGGCGCGGTTCACGCGCTGGCGGGGCGGCTGGAGGAGGCTCGCACCGAGTTCGAGCGCTCGCTCCGGTCACGCAGGCTGCGGCCCGGGCTCAGCCCGTGGCCCACCCTGGAAAACCTGCTCAGGCTCGCATCGCTGCTGCTCGACATCGGAGACCGCGCTGAAGCAGCCGCGCTTCTCGACGAGGCCAGGAACATACTGACCTCGCTGCCTGACGGCGCGGAGGCTCAGCTGGCCGAGCTGGAACGGCTTGAACAACAACGGATCAGCACGAAGCAGTCGCGGGGAGCCTCACCTGCGGATTCGCTCACCGAACGCGAGACGGCCGTGCTGCGTCTGCTCGCGGGGACGCTCTCGCTCCGCGAGATCGGGCAGGAGATGCACCTGTCGCAGAACACGATCAAGACCCATGTCCAGGCGATCTACCGTAAGCTCGGCGTCTCCACCCGGCACGCCGCCGTAGCCAAGGGCCGCGAGACTGGCGTCCGCTGAGTTCAGATCAGGTTGAGCTCCCTGGCGCGCCGGACCGCCTCGCCGCGGCGAGCCGCTGACAGCTTGCGGTAGATGCTTCTCAGGTGGGTTTTGACCGTGTTCACCGAGATATACATCTCGGTGCCGATCTCGGCGGTGCTGAGCATGGCCGACAAGAGCCGGAGCACCTCGCGCTCGCGGCCGCTCAGCGGCTCGACGATTATCGGCGCGGTGTGGTCCGGATCGGGCCATGGGTCCGTGATCCTGCCGCTGGTCAGCGGCCCGGGATCCAGCACATCCTGGTAGGCGTGGGCAAGCTCGGGATCGCGCCGGAGCACCGGGTGGATCCAGGCCCGCTGCATGGCGAAGGCCAGCCGGAGCCGCTCAGGGCGGCCCAGCCGCAGCGCACGCTCGAGTGACCGGCGGCCCCGCACGCCGTCGCCGGCACCGTAGCTGAGCCGGGCATCGACCAGCCAGCCCTCCAGCCGGACCTGGTCCGGAGGCTCATCCGGGCCGGCCACTCCGGCGGCCAGAGCGCGCTCCGCGGCCCCCGTATCACCGGCGGCCAGCCAGGCTTGCGCGAGCGCGACGGCCGTATCGAGCGCGGACTGCGGATCGGCCCGCCCGGCCGACTCGACGGCGGACTTGACGTCCCCGGCCGCAGCCCAGATCCGGGACTGGATGAGCATCAGCCGGTGTTCCAGCCAGCGCGGGGGCGACCAGCCCGCAGATGCGCGGCTGATCAGGTCCGACGCGGCCTTGGTGTTGCCTTCGGCGAGCTGGCCGCGCGCCGCGACCAGGCAGGCGATGGCGGCGACCAGCTTGTCCGGAGCGATCCGCAGGGCGCCGTCCGCCAGTTTTAGCTGACCATGGGCCTGCCGCAGTTCGTTGCGTTCAAGGTGGACGTAGGCGAGGGCGGCAGTCGCCGCCGGGCTGACGAACTCGGCCAGCCCATCGGCGCGGTTCGCGGCCGCTCCCCCGGCTTGGTCGGCTAGCTCAACGGCGTGGCTCAGCCGCCCGCGCAAGGCCTCAGCCAGAGCGAGATACCCCAGGCAGTCGCCGCGCTCGTACCTCGCCCCGGGAGCGGACGCCGGGGCGATGGCCGAACGGAGGGTGGCGGCGGCCTGATCGAGGTCGCCCGACCACAGTTCGACCGCTGCGCGACCGAGGAGCACCTGCGCGTGAATCTCGGGATGCCGGGCGAGACCGCTTCCGGTGATCTCCCCGAGCAAGCTCTCGGCGCTGGCGACCGCGGCCAGGGCCGCATCCAGGTCGCCGGTGCGGCGGGATACGGCCAGCCTGACCTGTGCAGCGGCCAGCCGGGCCGGGATTTCGTCGGTAACGGCCAGGCGCTCAAGCAGGCCTTCCGCGGCGGCGAGCGTCGCATCGCCCGGAACGGCGTCAGCGCCGGACAGCTCGAGCGCGGCTGCTACCAGCAAGGAGTGCGCCCCCGTCCAGGGCGACTCCGCGGGCATGCGCTGGAAACTCTCGGCGAGCAGCCGGTGGCCTCGCGGTTCGATGAGCTGGCTGATCGCGAGTTCATCCAGGGCTATCCGGGCCGCGAACGGCCAATCGCCCGACTCCCCGGCATATCGCACGGCTTCGCTGACCGAGCCGTTCTGCTGATACCACTGAGCAGCCCGCCGATTGAGCTCGGCCACCTGGCCCGGGCACTCGCGCCGGAGCTTCAGGCGCAACACGGCGGCGAACAGCGAGTGATAGCGGTACCAACCGTGCCCGACCGGCCGGACGAACGCGTTCGCCTGCGCGAGGGCCGGGAGGATGTCTGCCGCGGGTTCGTCATCGTTCAGCTCGCGGGCTATATCTGCGTTGACCTGGCTCAGGATGCTCGTCCGCAGGAGAAAGTCCCTGGTGGAGGCGGGCTGGGCGTTCAGTACCTCGTCGACCAGGTAACTGGTGACCGCACTCTCCTCGCAATCGAATTCCTTAGCGAATTGCTCAGGGTCGGGATGACCCTCGAGTGAGATCGCGGCGAGGCGGATCCCCGCCGCCCAGCCCTCAGTCCGCCCGACGATCCGCTCGAGACCGTCAGCGGATAGCGCGACGCCCTGCCGGGCCATGAGCAAGGCCGATTCGGTCACGCTAAAGGCGAGATCGTCCGCGCGGATCTCGGTCAGCTCCCCGGCGAGCCGGTACCGGTGCAGCGGCAGCAGCGGGTCCATCCGCGATGACGCCACCAGACGCAGGCCCGGCGCCGCGTTCCTCAGCAGGTAGGCCAGCCCATCCAGCGTGTCCTGTTCGGTCACCAGATGCAGATCGTCGAGGACTAGCACCACCGGCGGGTCCTGTGCCGCCAGCACGGAGGCCAGCCGCAGCAGGAATACATGGTCGGCAGGCCCGCGGCCCGCGGCCGACGAAACCGGCGGGACGGCGAGGCCAGCCCGCCGCAGGGCCGCCACGACGTACGACCAGAAAACCTTAGGCCGGTTGTCGTAGTCGTCAAGGGTGACCCAGACCAAGGTAGCGGGCTGGGCGCGGGCGGCGGCCCAGGAGGCGATCGCCATCGTTTTGCCGGAGCCCGCAGGACCGGTCACCGTGGTCAGCGGACCCTGTGCGCCCGCCGCGATGAGCATGTCGATATTCGGGCGGCGGACCGCCCAGGAAGGCATACCGGGCACGGTGATCTTAGAGATCAAGACAGGATCATCAGCGACCGCCGCCAGTCCTCTCGTGCGGGCAGCCGCGCGAGCGCTCAGGCCGGATGTCATTCAGATCTCCCCGATCCGGCCGGCTTCGTTGCCGTCCGGACAAGCTGGGTCTAATACCGCATAGCCGGGCCCGATAGGCCGGTGGGTTCTCACCGAGCCCATCTCGTTACACACGTTCACCCGGATATGGGTGACCTGTCATCACCCCGCGTGAAATCTCACCAGGGTGACGGATCACCGTACACCCGACCGCTCATCCACAACGGGTGATGCCCGGCGATCTGGACACTGCCAGCATCGTGGGGCGGGCCATGGCTTGACGGCGACGGCACCCAGAAGGGTCATGTCCGGGTGGGACCTGTCATGTATCACCATCGGGGGCAAGGAGCTAGCGAACATGGGCCAGCCGTTCAAGGGCACGATCAATGTCGACATCCGCGATTCGGTGCCGGACTGGGCGCCGTTCGAGCCGCCGAAGGCTCCTGATGGCGCGCCGAGCGTGGTCTACATCGTGCTGGATGACGTGGGCTTCTCGGCCATGTCCTGCTACGGCGGCCCGATCGAGACGCCGAACATCGACCGGATCGCTAGCCGACGGGATCCGGTACACCCAGTGGCACACCACGGCGCTGTGCTCGCCGACCCGGTCGTGCCTGCTGACCGGCCGCAACCACACGCGCAACTCGATGGCCTGCATCACCGAGGCGGCGATCGGGTTCCCGAACGCGAGCGGGACCATCCCGCCGGAGAACGGCATGATCTCCGAGATCCTGGGCGAGCAGGGCTGGAATACCTACATCGTGGGGAAGTGGCACCTGTGCCCGACGGTGGAGATGAACATCGCCTCGACGCGGCGGAACTGGCCGAGCGGCCGCGGGTTCGAGCGGTTCTACGGGTTCCTGGGCGCCGAGACCAACCAGTGGTACCCGGACCTGGTCTACGACAACCACCCGGTCGACCAGCCGAAGCTTCCCGAGCAGGGCTATCACCTGACCGATGACCTGACCGACAAGGCGCTGGAGTTCATCAAGGACGCCAAGACGGTCGCGCCGGACAAGCCGTTCTTCTTGTACTACGCACCGGGCGCCGCGCACGCGCCGCACCACGTCTCAAAGGAATGGGCCGACAAGTTCCGCGGCCGATTCGACATGGGCTATGAGGTGCTCCGGGAGCAGACCCTGGCCCGGCAGAAGGAGATGGGGATCGTCCCGGCCGATACCGGGCTGCCGCCGGTCAACCCGATCGGGACCCCGCAGACCCGCCAGGGACCTGACGGCCAGCCGTTCCCGCCACTGGACTACACGCGGCCGTGGGACTCGCTGACCGCGGAGGAGAAGCGGCTGTTCGCCCGGATGGCCGAGGTGTACGCCGGGTTCCTGGCCCACGCCGACCATCACATCGGCCGGCTGCTTGACTACCTGGAGGAGTCCGGGCAGCGGGAGAACACCATGGTCATCGTCGTATCGGACAACGGAGCCAGCGGCGAAGGCGGCCCGAACGGGTCGGTCAACGAGATGCTGTTCGCTAACGGCATCCCCGATGACATGAAGTCGAATCTGGCCATGCTCGACGAGCTGGGCGGGACGAAGACCTACAACCACTACCCCAACGGGTGGGCGATGGCGTTCAACACGCCGTTCAAGATGTGGAAGCGGTATGAGTTCAACGGCGGCACCGCTGACCCGTGCATCATCTCCTGGCCCGCGGCCACCGGCGAGGCCGGCCGTGGGGAGCTGCGGCATCAGTACCATCACGCGATCGATATCGTGCCGACCATCCTGGATACTCTCGGGATGCAGGGCCCGGAAACGATCAAGGGCCATGTGCAGAGCCGCTTCGACGGGGTGAGCATGCGCTACACCGCGGCGATGGCCTCGGCGCCGTCAGCCCGCCCGACGCAGTTCTACTCGATGCTCGGGTCGCGGGGGATCTGGCATGACGGCTGGAAGGCCATCACCACCCATCCCACCCTCAGCGGCTGGAGCCACTTCAACGACGACACCTGGGAGCTGTACCACACCGACACCGACCGCGCCGAGCTGCACGACCTGGCCGCCGAGAACCCCGGCAAGCTGCGCGAGCTGATCAACCTGTGGTTCGCCGAAGCGGGGCAGAACGGGGTGTTCCCGCTCGATGACCGCTCCGCACTGGAGATCATCACCACGCCGCGGCCCCAGCTGGCCGCGGCCCAGAACCGCTACGTCTACTTCCCCGACACCGCGGAAGTGCCCGAGCAGCAGGCCGTCAACGTCCGCAACCGGTCTTACTCGATCGGGGCGCTGGTGGACATCCCTGCTCCCGGCGCCCAGGGGGTGCTGTTCGCGCACGGGTCGCGGTTCGGCGGCCATGCCCTGTATGTGAAGGACAACCGGCTGCACTACGTCTACAACTTCGTCGGCCTGTTCGAGCAGAGGATCGACGGGACCGAAGATCTGCCCGTGGGCGAGAACCTCATCCTGGCTGCCTCCTTCGACAAGGACGGCGAGGATCCCCCCGGGGTCTCCACCGGGATCCTGTCCATTTACCACGGCGACAAGAAGGTCGGCGAAGGCCGGATCAAGACCCAGCCCGGGCTGTTCTCGCTCGCGGGCGAGGGCCTGTGCGTCGGGCGGGACAGCGGCGAGGCGGTCACCAGTGACTACCCGAGCGGATCGCCGCACACCTTCACCGGCGGCACGATCAAGCGGGTCGCGGTCGACGTCAGCGGCGATCCGTACGTCGACCTCGAGCGCGAAGCGGTGGCCATGCTGGCCCGCGAGTAGGAACAGGCCGTGCCGGCCGGGCCATCGATCCGAATCAGGGCGGAGACTCGGACTCCAGCGCGGTGGCCGAGGCCCGGCGGAGGGTCCCCGCGCCACCCATCAGGGCCCGCCGCCACGGCGCAACGCCTTCGATCTCGGTTTCCAGCGAGAAGCTCAGGAACGTCCTGATCACCACGATCAGCCCGAGCACGAGGACATTGTCAACGGTGGGCGAGACTGCGACGGTGCGAAGCAGGTCGGCGGCGACCAGGATCTCCAGCCCGAGCAGCAGGGTCCCACCGAACGCCTGGCGCAGGACCAGGTAAGCCTTCGCCGACCACCCGGAGCGCCGCACGGTCACCGCCGCGAGCACGAACGACCAGACCACGCCGGCGACCAGGATCGCGGCTCCCAGTACCTCGAAACCCTGGGCCACGTGATCCATCAGCCCAGGGAACGTCTCAGCCTGCGCCTCGCCCGCGGCGAGGGTCACGTCCTCCTGCCCCGCATTCAGCCTCCTCAGCTAGTAACTTAGCCTGGCCCGGGGCAAACGCCTGCTTAGGGCAGCATCTGGCTGGGCCGGTGGCGGCGCATCACCCGGCGAGGATGACCCATGGCGCGATCTTCACGCATCCGGCGCCGGATCATCCCGCCGGGATGAGGCAGGCCAGCCAGCCGGCGCGGGATCGTGGATAGTGGAGCAGGCTGACCGCCGCCTGACGCGTGCCGCGGCGGAGCGGTCGGCACGCTGGGGGGGCCACTCGGATGGTCGCCTGACCGGGAGGAGTCGACGATGAGCGTACTGACGGCCGAGCCCGGCCGGTGACATCCAGACGCCCAGGCCCAGGGGGCGCCGTGGCATTTGACCTGCTGGCCAGCTGACGATGACGAACGGCAGTGCGCCCGCGTCAGCGGCTCCACGCGTGTCGCCGCGGAAAGGCGAGAACCGCTGGCCGATGGCGCTGGCGGTGCTGGCCGCCGGAGGACTGCGTGCGGTACTGCCGCCTGAGCTCAGGGCCGGCGATGCCCGCTGGGCCTTCGTGGTCGTCCTCGTCGCCCTGCTCGCGATCCTCATCATCGGCGACCCCGGGCGCATCGACCGTGACTCCCGATGGCTGCGGGCCCTGACCGGGACGCTGATCGGCGTGATCTCGGCGGTGAATGCCTCCGCCGCGGTTCGCCTGGTGATCGGGATCATCGACGACGCCAAGTTCAGTAACGATGCGAACATCCTGCTCGCCAGCGGCGGCGCGATCTGGCTCACCAACGTGCTCGCCTTCGGCTTGTGGTACTGGGATCTCGACCGAGGCGGAGCAGCGGCCCGGGCCCGCGGACAAGGCCATCAGGTCGCCTTCGTTTTCCCCGAAATGACCCACGCCGAGTACGTGGGGGCTGACTGGTATCCGAAGTTCATGGACTACCTGCACCTGTCCTTCACGACGGCCACGGCCTTCAGCCCTACTGACGTCTCGGCGATCAGGTCCTGGGCGAAGCTCATGATGATGTCGGAAGAAGCGATTTCGCTGGTGGTCGCCGTGCTCGTCGTCTCGCGCGCGGTGAACATCCTGGGGTAGCCGCGATGCGAGCCGACCCCGAATCGCCGCTCATCCGGGTACCGGATTCACCCGTGGTGCATGGGGCGCCGCGGGCTCAGACACGTGAGGGTGGGGTATTGGCCATTGCCCGTCGCACCAAGCTGGGGGCCGCGTTGCCGCCGTCCTACTATGAGATCCGCGTCATCGGCGTCCTCCCGCCCGAAGCGTTGCTGGACTTCGATCGGCTCAACGCCTCGGTGGAGCCAGTCGAAACGGTCCTGCACGGCCCCCTGCAGGATCAGGCCGCCCTGCACGGGCTCCTGGCCAGGCTTCAGACCTTCGGCGTCCAGGTCCTGGCGGTACGCCGTCTCCATCACCCGGCTCCTCCCGACCCGGATCCGCGCGCCGACCACCATCAGCCCGGCGATTGAGGCCTGCCGCGGGAACGCGGCCGCGCCAGTCCGGCCCGCCGCCGCGGACACAGGAAGCCGCTGACAGCCGGAAATCGTACCCCTGAGCCGTTGTCGACCCATCATTCCTGAGGGGTGTGCGCGGATTTCCTTCGTTCCCAACGGTGAGCTTGTGGCTGGGTTACCACGAAGTCAGCGCGGCGGCCGGGCTGCAATACTTCACCGGCGCGCCGCCAGCTCGACCGCATAGCCAGAGCACTGAGATGAGTGACGGCGCATCAGCCGCGGGAAGTAAGCGGCGGCAGAAGGTGGTCCTGGCGGTGATCGCAGTGACTGCGCCGGGTGCGCATAGCTGGACCGCAGAACCTGCGAACGGGTGATCCCGGTGGCGCTAGCGCTAAGGCGCGGGCGCTGGCCGCAAAACGCCGGGCCGAAACCGCGCGATCGCAGAAGCAGGCCAGCTTGCGGCGCTCGGATCCAGTGAATGCAAACCGAGTCCAATTCTCGTTTTCGTCATTGGCAACGCTACCGTCACGGTCGATCATGTTTATTTCGGGGAAATCCTCAAGTAAGCGCTTTCGTATCCTGTCATCCGGACGCCGCGCGGGCCTGATGAAGTCTGTGAGCAGCATGTACCTGCTGCCTGGTCGCGGCTCGCATGCCTCGATTTCCCGGCCGGAGAGCACCTCGCCACTCGGCCGCGCCTTTACTAGCAGGCAAATTATCGCCGAATTTCGGCACCGTCTGCCGGATTCTAGCCTAGCAGCTCGAGGGCGTTGCGCGGTAATGATGTCTAAGTATCTCACGCGCAACGGCCAGCATGCCCGCGATATGTCCAGGCCGCTACCCGGCAGCTGGCCGCGGCGAGCAAAATACCGCCAGTTCCGCGGGTCAGCTTAAGCAGCGTCGCAGCCCAGGCGCAAGCGTGTCTGATAATTCCGTCGATGAAAGTGCCTCAGCAGCGGATCACCCGTTACGGCTCATAATGCGCGCAAGCGAATCGTAAGTTGCCATGCTTTCGAGACTATATGGCAGTGGACTGAAGCAATCGCCAGCAACGTGTTACGGCCGCCGCGGCCCCTCGGCTCGGCGCAGCCCCGGGATAGCTGAGGCGCGCACGCCAGTCGTCCGCGAAGGGTGGTTGCGCGGGCCTGCCTCTGGCCGACAATCGGGGAGTGAGCTGTTGGGCTAACACCGACCGGGCGTCGACGCGTGGGGCCCTTCGCGACCTTCGTCGACCGCATCCGGCCGGACGGCACGGTAGCCCGGTGGGAATCCCGCCGTCACCGCAAGCACCCGCCCGGCGCCCTGGCCACCGGGTCGACATGGTGGGCCCCCAGGTCCCGGGGCTGGTGGATCGCCATCCTGTTTGCGGTGGGATCGCTTCTGTTCGCGCTCGGCGCGGTCCCCGGCTACGCCAGCGCCGTCGGGGCCCGCTGGGACGCGGTGACCTTCTTTATCGGCTCGCTGTTCTTCACCGCAGCCGGGTTCCTGACCTACCGGGAAGCCGTGGACGCCGGGCCGCGAGCGCCCGCGGCCGGCCGCCGGCGCTTCTTCGTCTTCCAGCCCCGCAGGATCGACTGGTGGGCCACGGCCGTGCAGCTAGCCGGGACCCTCTTCTTCAACGTCAGTACCGGCAATGCGGTGCGGGTGGACCTCACCGCCAAAGCCGCGAACCAGCATGTATGGCGCCCCGATGCCGTCGGCTCGGTCTGCTTCCTGGTCGCCAGCGCGCTGGCCTGGTTCGAGGTCTGTCACGGCTGGACCGCGTGGCGCCCCCGCTCGTGGTCATGGTGGATCACCCTGCTCAACCTGGCCGGGTCGGTGGCCTTCGGCGTGTCCGCGGTGGCCGGTTACATCAGCCCGGCGACCGGCCAGCTGCACAACGCCGAGCGGTCAAACCTCGGCACCCTGATCGGCGCGGTGTGCTTCTTCGCCGGGGCACTGCTGCTCTTGCCCGAGCGCACCGAGGAAGCCAGCGCCCTGGTGACCACGTCCGGGCGCCAACAGTTAGGTCACCCGCCGTGGATGATGACGGCGGCGGGCATTTGCCCCCAGCATGAGGAAAACCGTGTCTCCCGATCGAGGAGAGTCCACCATGCCCTTGCACGAGCGTGACACCGTCCGTCAGCAGCTGGAGGACTGCGTGTTCGTCGGTCGAGACCTGACGGCGCCTGTCCCGAAATACCGGTTCCCTTCAGACGAGACGGCTCCAAAGGAAGCGTTCCAGGTGGTGTCGGACGAGCTGATGCTCGACGGCAACTCCCGCCAGAACCTGGCCACGTTCTGCCAGACGTGGGTCGAGCCAGAGGTCATCGAGCTGATGGCGCTGGCGATCGACAAGAACATGATCGACAAGGACGAGTACCCGCAGACCGCCGAGATCGAGCAGCGCTGCGTGCATATGCTGGCCGACCTCTGGCATGCACCCGAGGCCGCCAACACCGTGGGCGCCTCGGCCATCGGGTCTTCGGAAGCCTGCATGCTCGCGGGCATGGCGGCCAAGTGGCGGTGGCGGGCCAAGCGGCAGGCCGAAGGCAAGCCGACGGACAAGCCGAACATGGTGTGCGGCCCGGTCCAGGTGGTGTGGCACAAGTTCGCGCGCTACTGGGACATCGAGATGCGCGAGGTGCCGATGTCCCCTGGCCACTACATGATGGATCCGGCCTCCATGCTGGAACGCGTGGACGAGAACACGATCATGGTCGTCCCCACCCTCGGCGTGACCTACACCGGCTCCTATGAGCCGGTGGCGGCCCTGGCGGCGCGCCCTGGACCAGCTGCAGGCCGACACCGGCCTGGATATCCCGATCCACGTGGACGGGGCCAGCGGCGCCTTCCTCGCCCCGTTCTGCGCGCCCGACCTGCTCTTCGACTTCCGTCTCCCCCGCGTCAAGTCGATCAGCACCTCGGGGCACAAGTTCGGCCTGGCTCCGCTGGGGGTCGGCTGGGTCCTGTGGCGGGACCGGGAGGAGCTCCCCGACGAGCTGATCTTCCATGTGAACTACCTAGGCGGCGACATGCCGGTCTTCCAGATCAATTTCTCCCGCCCGGCCGGCCAGATCATCGCCCAGTACTACAACTTCATCCGGCTCGGCTTCGAGGGTTACAAGCGCATCCACGACGCGTCCTACGCAGTCGGCCAGTACCTGGCCGGCGAGATCGTCAAGCTCGGCCCGTTCGAGCTCCTGTGCGACAGCGACCCGGCCACCGGGCATCCCGACGGTCACCTGGCGGATCCGCGAAGGCGAGGACCCTGGCTACACGCTGTTCGACCTGGCCGACCGGCTGCGCGTACGAGGCTGGCAGGTGCCCGCCTACACCCTCACCGGCTCGGCCTCCGACATTCCCGTGCAGCGCATTCTGGTCCGGCTGGGCGTCAGCCAGGACATGGCGTCCCTGCTGCTGGACGACTTCCGGGACGCCCTGGCGCATTTCGGCAAGCATCCGGTCACCGTGCCGATGTCGAAGGAAGAGTCCACCGGGTTCAACCACCTGTAACGCCGCCGCTGCCGTAGGCGGGATTTGGTCGTTGGTCAGCTGGCTGCCGAGCAGCGCGAACAGCGGAATGTAGTCGACTTCGGGCACGCCCTCGGTTTAAACATCGATATGATCGGCTTTGCCGGCTGGCCGTTCCGCCGATCCGAGCCCGGGTGGCTCGCGCTCAGCCGCCCGTGGCGACGGGACGCGCCGGGTCGGTGATCCAGTCGGACCAGGAGCCGGCGTAGAGCGCGGCTGGGATGCCGGCCAGGGCCAAGGCGAGGATCTCGTGCGCCGCGGTGACGCCGGAGCCGCAGTAGGCTCCCACCGTGGCAGCCGGGCTGCTGGCACCCAGGACAGCGAAGCGGGCGGCGAGATCCGCACCGCCCCGGAAGGTGCCGTCGGGGTTCACGTTGTCCGCGGTCGGCGCGCTGACCGCACCGGGGATGTGGCCGGCCACCGGGTCGACGGGCTCCTGCTCTCCTCTGTACCGCTCCCCCGCCCGCGCGTCGAGCAGCAGGCCGGCCTGTGCCAGGGCCGAGGCGCCCGCCGCGTCCAGCACCGGCATATGGCCCGGGCGTGCGGTGAAGTCGCCCGGCTCCCCGGCTGGCTCAGCCTTGCTTACCGGGAGCCCGGCGGCCAGCCAGGCCTGGTAGCCGCCGTCGAGGACCCGCACGTGCTCGTGGCCGAAATAACGCAGCAGCCACCAGGCGCGGGCGGCGGCGGTGGCGTCCCGCTCGTCGTATACGACCACGGCCTGGTCCTGGCGCACCCCGGCCGCCCGCATCGCCGCCTGGAAGGCCGCCGGTTCGGGCAGCGGGTGCCGGCCACCGGTGCCGGGCGGTCCGGCCAGGTCACGGTCGAGGTCGACAAAGACCGCCCCCGGCAGGTGCCCCTCGTGGTAGCTGTCGATGCCCGGCGGACCGCCAAGCCGCCACCGGACGTCCAGCAGGACCGGCGCCCTCCGGGCGGCCAGGTCCCCGGGAGAGACGAGCAGGCCGTCCTGACCGCTCATCAACGGCTCGTCAGATGACGCTCGAGCTGAGCGCGGGAACGAGCTGGTCGGCGGAGGTGAGCGAGCCGTGCATGCCGAACAGCGCGGATTCCCGGGGCTCGGTCCTGGTGGCGACGATGGCCAGGGGCCCGACCGGGGCGGCCACGACGTCGCCGATCCGTTCGGCCATGGCCGGGTCCACCGGCCCGAACCAGCCGTCCTTGATCGCCTCGTCCCTGGACATCACCCAGGCCCGGTCACCCAGCATCTCGCGCCAGGTGGCCAGGACGTCCCCGGCCGCACCCGGCTCGGCGTAGACGTGCCGGGCTCGTGCCTCGCCGGCCAGCACGGCCACGCCGGACCGGAGGTCGGGCATCTCGTCCACGTCGATCCGGTCCTCGGGACCGACGTCCACCATGCCGTGATCGGCCGTCACGTACAGCCAGGTCTGCGAGGGCATCGCACTGGCCAGCTGCTCGGCCAGCTTGTCCACGTGCGCCAGCTGGTTGTACCAGGCATCCGAGCCGACCCCGAACATGTGCCCGGTGTTGTCGAGGTCGCCGTGGTAGACGGTCACGAGCGCGCGCGCATTCTCGTTGATCGCCGCGGCCCCCTCGGCCGCCAGGGCACCCATGCTGTCGGCCGGGCGGTAGACCGCGCCCCGCATCGTCGCCACGGTCAGCCCGGTGCCGCGGAACGCGCCCTGGGCGACGTGGACCGCGGCGATGCCGGCGGCAGCCGCCCGCTCGTAAATGGTGGGCAGCGGCTGCCACTGGCGCGGATCGATCCGCGAATCCCAGCGCAGGGCGTTGAGCAGGATATCCTCGCCGGGCACCAGGACCTTGTATCCGAGCATCCCGTGCTGGCCCGGCGGCCGGCCGGTACACAGCGAGCCGAGGCTGGTGACGGTGGTGGCAGGGAACCCCGCTGTGATCGGCCTGGAGTTGCGCGCGAGCTCGGACAAGAAAGGCGCAACGGCGGGATGATCGCGGAGCAGATCCCAGCCGAGCCCATCCACGATCAGCAGGCACGCGCGCCGGGCAGGGGCCAGGCCGAGGACGTTCTGCTCGGGCGGCGCGCCAGGATCGAGGGACGCGAGAATCGACGAAGACAAATCGGCCAGGCTCGCAGTCCCGTAGGCCGGCATGATCGGCGAATGTCTCGGCTCGAGCGTCATGCGGGAATCCTCATCTGCTACTCGTCGGTGCCACTGCCCGTCTGCCCGGAACATCGTGCCACTGGCCGGGTGTCAGCGGCAAAACAATGGCCAAACCCTCAGGAATCCGGCAGCCGTGGCACAGCTACTGGGCGGCTGCCGTGGCGTCGGACAGCACTCGCGCGAAACCGAGCAGCTCCTGAACGGCTTCATCGCCGTCGGCATCCTGGCTGACCCGCAGCGAGAAGTCGTCGGCCGTGATGGTGCCGAGGTAGCCGTGATCGGCTTCGCAGTTCTCATCGCCGCAATGGGCCGGCTCGAGTTCCAGGTGAGAGACCACGTTCCAGCCGATCGTCAGCATGACCTCCGACGGGACGGTGACGCCCGGCACGTAGGCGGCCGGGTCGGGGACCACGCGGGTCAGGGCCACGGACGAGATCCGGCTGAACCGGATGGCCTCGGTGCTGGTCTCGGCACGCATCCGGCCGTCGGGATCCTCAGCCGGATGCTCATCGGTATGGGAGTACACCAGCCGGGTCGGGGTGAGCGCCAGCACCGTCATATGACGGCGCACTTCCATGCCGGGATCGAAGATCGCGTCGTGGTGGACGACGTAAGCCGTGACGGGTTCTGACCCGAGCGCCGAGGCCACCGCGTCGGACACCAGGCCCGGATAATAGCCGCTGTGCTCGATGGCGGCCCGCAGGCCGTCAGTCATAACTCGAGTTTCCCTCATTCCACCATCCTGCACCGTCCCGCCGTGTGCTTCGCCCCCGGGAGCCGAATCCGCGGTACCCCGGGCCTGCTCAGGCGGGAAGGACGGCATCCGGCTCCCCCGGCGGGGTGCTTTCGGCCAGGTCCAGCGGCCGCTCCTCCTGCGGCTCGGGCCGGGCCATCGCGCTCGAGCCCGGAGCGGGCCTGGGCCTGCGCGGCTGCCGCGGACCCGATCCGCCGCCGCGGCCCCGGTAGATGATCAGGCCGTTCACCCGATCAGGAACCCCGTCCAGGGCCGCCCGGACCACGGGCAGCGCGCGGAACGCCTCCCACTGCGCGTCGGAATCAAAGAGCACCTCGAAGACCACGCCGTAGCGGTGCTCGTGCCATTCCCAGTAGGCCGCGCCGTTAGTGAGCGCGGCCTCGACGAGCTCGTCCTGGTAGGAATCCTTCCAGCGGCGGGCGGGCAGCTGCTGGGCGTCGAAGACCTCGATAGACCACCACTCGGACACGCTTATCCACCGCCATCTGGTAAGTCAGACCCCGTTACGTCTAGCCCCTATTGAGATAGTACGTCTTTGGGGTGCACTGCCGATAGGCTCCGTCGGCATGAGATGGAGCGGGCTGAGGCTGTCGGTGACGCTGCTGACCGTCATCCCCTGGCGTGATGCCGGCCGCCTGCCGCCGGCCGCCGCACCGACGGATCCGCCGGTCAAGCCGCTTGACCGGGCCACGGTGGCCGCGGCGATGGCATGGGCACCCGCCGTAGGACTGCTGCTGGGGATCATCGCGGCGGCGGTACTGGTCCTCGTTGATCATCCGCTCGGCGCCGGCCCGTTCACCGGGGCGGTTCTCTCGGTGGCCGCGCTGGCGCTGCTCACCCGGGGACTGCACCTTGACGGCCTGGCCGATCTGGCCGACGGCCTGGGCAGCGGCCAGCCCGCGGCTACCGCGCTGGACATCATGCGGCGCTCGGACATCGGGCCGTTCGGCACTGTGACGCTCGTGCTGGTCCTGCTCACGCAGGTGGCGGCGCTGGCGCACGCCGAGGCCGAAGGGGACGGCCGCGGGCCCGCTGCGCTGATCGCCGCGGTGGTGACCGGGAGGCTGGCGCTCACCTGGGCCTGCCGCCGGGGGGTCGGCGCCGCGCGGCGGGAGGGCCTCGGCGCGCTCGTGGCCGGGACGGTCCGGCCGGTGATCCCGGCGGTGGTCACCCTGGCGGTGCTGGCGGCCGCGGCCGGGGCGGTGGCGGTGTCCGCGGCCGTCATCGGCGAGCCGCTCGGCTGGTCGCTCCCGGCGGCCATCGCGGCGGGCCTCGTGGCCGGCTTCGTCCTGCAGCGGCACGCGGTGCGCCGCCTGGGCGGCATCACCGGGGATGTCCTGGGCGCGATCATAGAGATAGCGGCCACCGTCGCGCTGGCGGTAGCCGCCATGGGCCCGCGAGCATGACGCGGTACGGCGCTTCGCCCCCGTAGTGATGCCGGGACCCTGCCGCCGCGGAAATAGTGCTGATAACCCGCAGGCCGGGCACCACGGGAAAGTCGGGGAATTCTGCCCGGGCGGCCTTGATTCACGCGGAGCGCTTGTTTGCTGCCGCCCGAGCCGGAACCGGGGGAATCCCTGGCCTGGCTCGCCGGGCACCCGTGGCCCAGACCTAGTCTCCCGGCCAGGCACGGTCAGATGCGCCAGGGGAGATCTGTGCCCTCCGGCGACCTGGGGGTCACCGGAGGGCACAGTATCCACGAAAAGCGTCACGGTACTGAAGCGGTTAGTCCAGCCGGACCTGCCGGGTGTTCGGCGCACACGGGCTCACACTGGTCGGCGTCCGGCTGCAGGCCGCGAAATAGCACCGTGGGCCGGCCTAGCTGCCCGTTGCCGCCCGGAACCTGACCACCAATTCGGCTGGCACGCGCCCGCGGTCCTTGACCTCGATGCCCTGCGCCTTGGCCCACTCGCGGACTTCCGTCGTATTCACCCCGCTAGCCGACGCCCTGCGTCCGGTGCGGGCAGGCCGCCGCGCCGTCCCCGTGCTGCGCCGGGCAGCGTCAATGTACTTGGCCAAAGCCTTCCGCAGTGCATCGGCGTGCTTTGCGTTCAGGTCGATCTCGTACTCGGCACCATCCAGCCCAAAGCGGACGGTGCCCTCAGCCTCGGTGCCATCGATGTCATCGATGAACAGCGTCTGAATCTTCTGGGCCACGTGTGCTCCGTTTCTCTCGTTGAATTGTGAACCACATTAGTTGATAGATCGCCGATAAGCACATCGGGCCCCCACGCCGAGAATACCCGCCCCGCGCTGAACGCGGTGACGGTCATCTCGGTGAGCGCAGGCGATAGGCCGAAGTAACCATCGGTATGCGGCTGCATACCTCAGGCGGTTAGCCGGGCAAGCCGCAAACCCGAACTGGCCGACGCAGAGCGGGCGGCGCATTCCCCGTACCGGGGCGTGCCCGCATGACCGTTACGCGCATAGACCAGATGCCGCCGGCCTCCCGCTGATCCGGACACCGGCTCATTAAGAGTGCTTTAGCCGTACACCGGCGTTAACCCGCCGCGCCTCGGCGCGTCGGCCCGACGACAACCCGTGAGAGCCGCAGACGGCGGCGCACGCCCGGCCGCGCGTCATCATCGCTGCGGCGCAGCCCCTAAATGCACGTACACTCGGCCCATTCGCGTGCTACCGCTATATGAGAACGGCCCTGCTACTGGTAGTCAGATCGGGCGAACAGGACACGAGCCGCTCGTCGTCCGCGCCTCGGCCCTATGGGGCACACGGCTGCTTTTGGGGCCGGGCCCGGCGGCGCTATCGCGGTCTTTAGCGAGTATTCAGACAGGCCATCCGTGAGCTACCGAGCGTCACGGCGCCGGCGCATAGCCGGAGAGTCCCCCGGCACGGCGATGATTTGCTCATTGCTCACGCAATTGCTTCCAGGTCCTGCCGCTCCGCACGCTGGCCGGCTCTTCCGCGACGATGTCCGAGCCCGCGCGGGCGCCTTCGTCCCGGACCTTGACCAGGATCCAGCGCTTCGGACCGGTCCGCGTCAGCGCGAAGCCACCGGACAGCTTGCGGCCGTGCAAGATAAAAGAGAGGTGGCCCGGCTCGTCTCGGATGACATCGGCGGTCCCCTCGTCCCAGATGATCACCGCGCCGGTCCCGCGCCGCTGGCCCTCATGTACGCCCTCGAACTCCCCGGCTGACAGCGAATGGTCCTCGACCGGGACCGCTAGCCGCCGGACTCCCGGGTCAAGGGACGGTCCCTTAGGCACCGCCCACGAGCGCAATACGTCGCCGGACTGCAGCCGGAAGTCGAAGTGCAGCGTCGTCGCGTCGTGCAGCTGCACGACGAATCGCGTCTCAGCGCCCACGCCTCAGTATGCGCCGCGCACGCAGGGAACGGCGCTCATACCACGCAAGAAGGGTCTCGAACGGCGTCGTCGACAAACCGATCTCCGTGGTGATCGGCTCGGTGATCGATCCGTGATGCCACGCAGAGGTGGCGTCACCGATGCTCCAGCGACGTCTCGGCCGCGATCCCGTATCACCAGGGACATCGCCACGATCACGGCGCGCTGAACTCATGGTGACCGACCGTCAGACCAGCTTGCTTCGGTCGGAAGGCGAACCTCAGCTAAACTCAACCTACGTACCCACGACTGGCCAGCTGGCGCTGTGTGAGCCTCGAACCATGCTCGCAGGTCGTCGAACACGCTGCTCCTCCATCGTTATTTCGTCAGCAACCACTCGACGTTGACTAGCTGGCGGAAAGCTGGCGGAATCGGCAATCTCGCGCATCGCCGCTAGGCGACCGTACAACGAGTCGGGACCAGGGATCTGCGCCCGAGCTCCTGCCTTCCCGGCAGAAACTAGCGGAGTCAGCGAGGGACGTCGAATCTCCACGTAGCGACTCCCTCGAGCCGCCTGCTAGGCCGTATGCCATCGGGTCCTGGCCGGTTGAGCAATGATACGTCGTGATCCTCCGCCTCCTATCAACTGAACCCTGCCAGTCGTCGATCGAATGCATTTCGTGTTCGCGCACCAGACATCCATCGGCCAACGCGTGCAAGAACGCTTGATCCGGGCGCTTTCGCTATCTCCGTCGGAGCACATGACATGAGGCCGAGGGGGTCGGACTGCAGGAGGGGGTTGGGAACGTAGGCGTGCGGATTCGGCGCGGGGGCGAGACCGAGCGGGTCCGGCGAAAGGTAGCTGCCGGCCACGGGGTCGTAGTAGCGCTGCTGGTTGTAGTGCAGGCCGGTCTCGGCGTCGTAATACTGGCCGGGGAACCGCAGCGGCGTGGCCGGGCCGGCGGGGTGCCACAGGGTGCCGCCCCACAGCGTGTGCTGCTGATAGCCGGCGACGGTCCCGTCGGCGGCGACCAGCTCGGCGGGCGCGCCCACCTGGTCGGCGACGATGGCGTAGAAGCGCTCGCCAGCGCCTTCCGCGGCGGCGCCGGTGGACACGCTCTCGGACTGGGTGAGCGGAATGAACGTGCCGGGCCGGTGGTCCCAGGTCACGCGGCGGCGGACGGCCTCCGGCGGGCCGGAGGATTCTTCGGCCAGGACGGCGCCGTCCCAGGTGAACGTGGTCTGCTCGGCTAGGGTGCCGGACGGGTCGTGGTGCTGTTTGGAGATTCGCCTGCCGAGGGGGTCGTACCGGTAGCGCCAGGTGCTGCCGTCCGGAGTGGTGACCGCGGTCAGCCGGTCATCCGGGTCCCACTCGATAGGACCAGACATCGGGCTTGCCCGAGATGCGCGACCGCTGCCGCCGGATAACGCGGCCCTGCCGGTCATGGCGGTAACGGACGGTCCCGGCGCTGGTGATCAGCGTGCCGGCGCGGTCGCGCGGGCCGTGCAGGTCAGCCGATAGCCAGGTGCTGGCGGCCCCGGGCGGCGGGGAACTCCACCGGGCCGAGGCGACGTTGCCCGCCTGGTCGTAGCGGTACTGCTCGGCCCATCCGGGCCCGTTGACCTCGGCGACCCGGCCTCCGCTATCAAGGGTGAACCGGCGCGAGCCGGCGAGCAGGTCATCGACGCCGATCAGGCACCCGTCGGCCCGGTAGGCGTAGGCGCGACCGGCCAGGCCGTCCGCCGGGACAGCATGCAGGGCGTCCGCCGGGACAGCAGCCAGGTCGTCCGCCGGGACGGTTGCCAGGTGGTCCGCCGGGGCCAGTTCCTGGAGCGCGAGCCGGCCGACCGCGTCCCACTCCTGGGTGAGCGCCACCGCGCCCGGCAGGTCTCGGCGGGTCTCACGGCCCGCCTGGTCATAGCCGAACCTGAGCGTGTGGCCCGCGACCTCGAGCAGCACCGGTTGCCCGGCGTCGTCGTAGCGCCAGCGCTGCTGCACGCCGCCGGGAGTGACGCGGCGGACGCGATGTCCCGCCAGGTCGAAAGAGGACAGCACGGTACGGTCGTTGCAGGTTTCGGCGGTGACTCGGCCGAGCCGGTCACGGCTGAGCGTGATCTCCGCGTCGGGGTTGCGCGCATGCACCAGCGGCCGGCCGCATCGTAGCCGAAGCTGGTGACCGCAGCCCCGGCCTCGCGCCGGACCAGCCGGCCGAGCTCGTCGTAGCCGTAGCTGACCTCCTGGCCGACCGCGTTGACCCGCCCGATCAGCTGCCCGGCCGGATCATAGGTGTACCGGGTGACGGCGCCGTTGAAGTCGGTCTCCGCCACCACCTGACCGGCCGCGTCGTACTCATACCGCCAGGTCAGGCCGGCCCGGGCGACGGCGGTCAAGCGCATCGCGTGGTCGTAGCGGAACTCGGTGCGGGTGCCGTCGGGACCGGTCACGGCGGTGAGCTGATCAAACGGCCCGTACTCGTACCTGCTCCGCTCGCCGGACGGGCTGAGATAGCTGATCAGGTTGCCCTCGGCGTCATATTCCCGCTGCTCGCTGGTGCCGTCCGGGAACACCCGGGCCGCCAGCTGCCCGCCGACCGTCCAGGTGAGCCCGGTGACCGGCCCGTCGGGCGCGGTAATAGAGGTCACCCGGCCGGCCATGTCCCGGGTGCACCGGACACGTCCCCCTCCAGGGCTCGTCACCGCCACCGGCAGACCTGCGGGGTCGCACTCCACCGTCGTGACCTCTCCGAGCGGGCCGGTGACCGAGGCCAGGTTCGCGCGCTCGTCGTAGCCGTACGACGTGACGGCCTGGTCCGGCGCAATACGCCGCACGAGGTTGCCGCGCCCGTCGTACTCCTGGCGCCAGCTCGACCCGCCCGCATCCAGTGCGACCGGCAGGCCCGATTCGGCGTAGCTGACCCGGGCCTGGCTGCCGTCCGGCCACGTGATGCAGGTGAGGTTGCCGCGCTCGTCGTAGCCGTGCCGGGTCAGCCTGCCCAGCGGGTCGGCGCGGGCGGTCACGCGGCCGTACTCGTCGTACCAGACATGGGTCACATGGCCCAGCGGGCTGGTCACCGCCGTCACCCGCGACGAGGAATCCAGCTGGTAGATGGTCACGCGCGCCGCCCGCGTCCGTCCACCAGGTCACCCGGTCGCCGTAGGCGAAGCGGCCCGACATCGTCCCGCCGGGACCCGAGCCCGCCACGCACCTGCCCAGCTCGTCATAGGAATACCGGTAGGAGATCCCGTTGCGGTCCCGCCAGCCGGCCAGCCGCCCGTCGCAGTCATAGCTGAACCGCAGCGCGTGGCCCGAGGCGTCGATCACCCCGGCCAGATTTCCCGCCTCGTCGTACCGGTATCCGGTCAGCGGGATCTCCGAGCCGTCGCCACCGGCCAGCCGCAATCCCGCGATCCGGCCGCCGGCCATCTCGGCCCGGATACGGTAGCCGCCGGAATGCGTGATCCAGGCCGGCTCCCCCAGCGAGGTGTAGCTGAAGCAGATCTGGCGCCCGGCCCGGTCGGTCACCGAGACCAGCGGCAGATCCCGGCCTCGGCCCTCGAATCGCCGCACCAGCCCGGCCTGCGGGTCGGTGACCGTGAACGCGCCATCGCCCGCCCCCGCCAGCCGCCATCTCGGCCCGGTCAGCGGCAGCCCGGTCAGCGGCACGGGCCCGTCCTCGGCCGGATCGCGCAGCCACGTCAGGACGCGCCCGTCCGCGAACACGCCGACGATCCGGTCCGGCATGACCTGCAGCTGCTGATCGAAGCTGGACGCCCACGACGCCCCGAACCACCGGCCCGCCCGCCACGAGGACCGGTAAGCCCGGCTGATGATCAGGGGCAGCACCCCGGGCAGCGACACGTCGTCCTGGAAGAGCACGACATCCCCGGTCGCCACGTCGACCGGGTCCCCGGCCTGCGGGATGTCCGACGCTGACCGCGCGGCCACGGCCGGATCCCCGGCGGCGTCCGGTATCCACCGCGCCCGGTCGAGGACCTCGGACCGCAGATCCGGCGCCCGGGCGGCGTCCACCGCAGGGGACCGGGCGGCGTCGGCGGCGTCCGGCCGCGCGGGCGACCAGCGGCGCAGCGCATCAGCCGCCCGGTCCAGTCGCGGCAGCGGCTCGTCCGGGAGGTCGGTGAACCGGTCGCTCACCGGTCAGGCCAGCCTCGGTGCCTGCGGACATCCCGGCAGCGGCGAGAAGGGGCTTCAGCCCGGCACCAGCGGCCAGGCGCCCCGGGGCGGGCCGTCAACGGCTTCCCGGAGTGCGCGGCGAACCAGGACATCCGCAGCGCGCAGCCCCGCCCGGCCGCGCCCCGGCCCGCCGCGAACCTGCCCGCCATGGGCCACCTCCAGCAGCGCTCGTCCATACTCCGGGGCACGGCCCGGCCACGGCATCAGGTTCAAGGTGGCGTTCTTAATTTTCCCGAACGGCCCGTGGCGCGTGCCTCCCGGCCCCGCTCCCGCGCCCGGGGTGGCAGCGACGTGCCGGGTTGGACACGGGCCGCTGACCTTGGCACAGTCTGGGGTCATGGACGAGATCGGGGCGGCCGAGCTAGCCGACGCGTGGCAGCGCGGCGCGGTCGTCGACGGGATGGCCGGCGGCCGCAAGCGCATCGTGCAGGCGGACCTGCTGCGCGACTGCTGCTATGGGCTCAAGGACCGGATTGATCCGCGCGGGCTGCGGCTGAGCAGCACCATCGTGACCGGGCAGCTAGACCTCACCGGGCTGGTGGTGCCCTTCCCGCTCCGGTTCGATGGCTGCGAGTTCGACGCCCCGCCCGTGGTGGAGGGGGCGCAACTGTTCGAGCTGTCCCTCACCGGTTCATCCCGCCTGCCCGGGCTGCTCGGTAACGGCCTGCGGCTACGCCGGGACCTGGACCTGTCCGGGTCGCACATCGCCGGGGCGCACTGGACCAGCGGGAGCACGTCGAAGCGGTCCGCGGTATGGCTGTGCGAGTCGGAAATCGGCGGCCGGCTGCTCTGCGTCGACACTGTCATCGACGGGCAGGGCGACCGGGCCATCCAGGCCGACCGGATCCGCGTCGGCGGTGCCGTCCGGCTGCTTCACGACTTCACCTCGCGGGGCGAGATCAGGCTGATCGGGGCCCGCATCAACGGCTCGCTTGACATCACCGGAGCGCACCTGAGCGCGGTGAACGGGCCGGCCATCGAACTCGAGGACGCGGTCATCGAGGGCAGCATGTTCGTGATCGAGGATCCCGGTGGCCGCCGCCCGGAGATCCGCGGCCGGATCGGCATGGGCAGCACCCGCATCGCCGGGCGGATGGAGGTACGCAACGCAACCATCGAGGCTCATGCTGACCGCCAGCGGGAAAGCATCTACGCCAGGTCGGCGACGGCCGGCATCGCGCTGGATGCCACTCAGCTCTCGGTCGCCGCCGACGTGTCCTTCCTGGGCCGCTGCGAGGTGACGGGCAGCATGGACATGACGATGGGCGAGATGAGCAGCGTGACCATCGGTGCGGGCTGCGTGCTGCGCGCCCCGCACAGCACCGCGCTGGACCTGACCAACAGCGAGATCCGTGCCCACGTGCGGCTCGAGCATGATGCGACCATCGAAGGCACGATCCGGCTGGAAGGCGCGGCCATCCACGGGATGCTCGCGCTGAACGGGCACATGAGTAAGCCTGAGCACCGCTCCCTGGTCGGCGGCAGCGCGCTGACCGTCGACGGCGCGGTCTACCTGGATGGCCTGCATACCGACGGCGGACGGATCAACCTCCGCGGCGCCACGCTGGCCGGGGTCGTGGCCGACGGGGCGCAGCTGGACAACCCGGGCGACTACTCGATCAGCCTCAAGGAGGCCACGGTCAAGGGATCGGTCCAGCTGACCGACGGCTTCACGTCGATTGGGCTGGTCGTGCTCAGCCGCAGCACCATCGAAGGGATACTGCAGTTCAGCGGCGGCTCATTCACCTGCCCGCAGCCGGTGCCGGAACACAACCTGCACGGGCATGCCATCGAGGCAACCTCCGCGACCGTCCACGGCGGCATGGACCTGGGCTGGCAGACCGTCTGGCCCAGCGTGGACTTCACCGACGTGACCACCACGTTCATGGCCGACGATCCGGCCACCTGGCCGCCGCACTTCACCATTTCCGGGCTCAGCTATGAGCGCTTCGAGCGGCCCTTTGGCGGGCGGCCGCGGGAGATCTGGGACCAGCGGGAGAGGTGCGTGTGGCTGGGCCGCCAGACCGATTTCGACTCCGGCCCGTACGAGCAGGCGGCCCGGGTGTTCCGCCAGCACGGGCACGTGAGCGAGGCCGAGGAGATCCTCATGGCCCAGCGCCGACACGCCGGGCGCGTCGACCGGCCGAACACGCTGTCCCCCCGCCGCCTCCTGGACGCCGTCTACGCTCTCATCGGCTACGGCTACCGGCCGACCCGGGTGCTCTGGGCCCTGGCCCTCCTGCTCCTGGCTGTGCTGGTCACCCTTGAGCTGCCGGCCACCCAGGCCACGCTGCGCGCCACGAACGGCAGCGGAGTCGTCTACGGCATCAACGGCCAGGTCATGCTCTCCGGGCAGCCGTCCCCGGCCCCGGGCGCGCATGCCGACGTCTGCGGCGACGGCGAGGTCCGGTGCTTCAGCCCGGTGCTGTACACGATCGACACCGTGGTCCCGCTGATCTCCCTCGACCAGCGCTCGACCTGGTACCCGGACCCGCATGCGCCCGGCGGTGAGCTGGTGCTGCTGTGGCTCAATATTGCGACCCTGCTCGGCTGGGGCCTGTCCTCGATCTTCGTCCTGTCCCTGGCCCGGCTCTCCCGCAGCACGTGACCGCACTCCAATGAATCCGGGGCGCGGCCATATGACTACACATTGTGATCAATAGTCGCGGCTGTGTGAAGTTTGCTTGCGTGCTGTAACCGGGCTAGCGTGCCAGGCATGGCAGCGGACGGGCGGCGGCACATCATCGCGATCGGCGGCGGCATGCGCGCGCCGGAAGGCCAGGTGCCGGTGCACATGGCCAACGCGCTCCGGCTGACCAGCAAGCGCGAGCCCCGGCTGTGCGTGCTGAACACGGCGGCCGGCGACGACCCGCGGTGGACGCTGGGCATGTACGACCGCTTCGCCGGGCAGCCGGCCCGGGTCAGCCACCTCTCGCTGTTCCCGATGCCGAACGTCCGGGACCCCGAGGACCTGTTGCTGTCGTCCGACGTGATCTTCGTCGGCGGCGGCAGCGTGGCGAACATGGCGGCCGTGTGGCGAGTGCACGCGCTGGACGTGATCATGCGCAAGGCGTGGCAGGCGGGCATCGTGCTGGCCGGGTCGAGTGCCGGGGGAATCTGCTGGTTCGAGGGAGGAACCACCGACTCGTTCGGCCGTGAGCTGCGGGCCTTCACCGAAGGGCTCGGGCTGCTGCCGGGGAGTTTCTGCCCGCACTACAACTCCGAATCCAGGAGGCGGCCGCTGTACCACCAGCTGATCGAGGACGGCACCCTGCCTGGCGGCATCGCGTGCGATGACGGGGCGGCGGCGCACTTCGTCGACGACACCCTGACCGAGGTGATCGCCGACCGGCCGACATCGGTCGCGTACCGCGTCGTGAAATCCGCGGCCTCAGGCGTCAGCGAGACGCCGCTGAAGACCCGCTTCCTCGACGACGATTCCGCGCCGATGCCGTAGCCGCGCCGGCTATGTGCCCGCCAGTTCCGGGGTCTGCTCGGTGGCCTGGGCCAGGCGGTCCGCCGCCCCCGGATCATGAGCCGGCAGGACAGCCAGGCCCGGGTAACGCTGTCGCAGCTGGTTCACCATGGCGGTGGTTTTCCGCAGGCGGCGCCGGTTCCCGACGCCGGGCACGTGGCCGGCCTCGAGCACGTGTGCGTCGTAGCTCAGATCGCCGATCATCATCAGCGCCGGCCGGCCGGGCAGGCGGACCAGCAGGGAGATCGAGCCGGGTGTGTGCCCGGGGGTGGGCAGCACGACGAGGCTGCCGTCACCGAACAGGTCGTGACCGGCCCGGAACGGGGCCAGGCGCAGGGTCCTGGGCCGGTTCGGGCGTGATGCGCCGCCAGCGCAGGCCGGGCAGGTCAATATGGCCGCGCATCAGCCCCCGCAGCTCGGGCAGCGGGCTTGACAGCGTGTCCCACTCGGCCTGGCTGACCACGATGTCCGCGTGGCTCAGCTCGGCCAGGCCGCCGATGTGGTCCTGGTGAAGATGGGAAATGACCGCGGTCTTGACGTCGGCGGCCGGGTAGCCGAGCCGGTCCAGTCCCGCGGTCAGGGTCTGCTGCGCGGCGATGTCGAACCGGGCCAGCCGGCCGTACAGGAAGCCCGCCACTCCGCCGGGGAAGTAGCCCGCGTCGGTGACCGAGGCCCGGTCCTGCCCGGTGTCGAACAGCACCAGCCCGTCGCGGTGCTCGATGACGTAGGCATTGATGGGCCGGGGCCGCGTCCAGGCCCGGGAGGCCAGCAGCCACACCGCGGTCGGGCGCCAGGTAGCCGCCACATGGTCGGGACGGATCTGCACCTGGCCCGTGCTCACCACCGACACCCGGCGGATCGGATCGGTCACGTTCATCTCAATGTCCTCCACTAATGCGTTGCCGCGGCCCTCGCCGCCTGGTTGACTCGTGCGGGCAGTGCGGGCAGTGCGAGCAGTGGCTCCTCAGGCCGGCTCGGCGCCGGCTCGGGTGCGGGGGCCGGGACGGCGTCCGGCGCGGGGCCGTCGTCTTCGTGGATGCCGTGGCGGGCGTAGAAGCGGCGCAGCGGTCCGGGTGCCCACCAGTTCGCGTGGCCGGCCAGCCGCATCACGGCGGGAACCAGGAGCAGCCGCACCAGGGTCGCGTCGAGGACCAAGGCGACGATCATGCCGACGCCGAGCATCTTGATGAAGGTGATGCTGGACAGGGAGAACAGGCCGATCACGATGACCAGCAGCAGCGCGGCGCTGGTGATCACGCCGCCGGTGCGCTGCAGGCCGGATGCGATCGCCCTGGTGTTGTCGCCGGTGGCGTCGTAGCTCTCGCGGATCCGCGAGAGCAGGAACACCTGGTAGTCCATGGACAGCCCGAACATGATCGCGAACATCAAGATGGGGATGGTGGGGCTGATCGTCCCGTCCGGGGTGAAGCCGAGCAGCCCGGACAGGTGCCCGTCGGCGAAGATCCAGGTCACCACGCCGAACATCGCCCCCAGCGACAAGATGTTCATCGCGATGGCCTGCACGGGCAGGATCAGCGACCCGAACGCGAGGAACATCAGCCCGAACGTCGCCAGGACGACGGCCAGCGCCATCCACGGCAGGGTCTGCCCGAGGCTGGACAGCTCATCGGCCAGCGCGGCGGTCTGCCCGCCGGTGTAGGCCGTGGCGCCGGGGGGCGCGGCGACGTCGCGGACGTTCCCGGCGATGGCGCGGGCCTGCGGCGTGTACGGGCCGGGACCGTAGCTCAGGTCGATCCGGGCGAGGTCGCCGCGGATGCCGGTGAGCTGCACGCTTGTGACGCCGGGGACGTGGTCCAGGCGGCTGACGTACGCGGCCAGGCTGGCGGCGCGGCCCGGCGAGCCGGTGTTCGGGCCGGCGAACTGGACGATGGTTTCGATGGGAGCCGTGGGATTGCCGGGGAAGTCAGCACTCAGCGCCTCGGTCACGATCCGGGGCGCGGCGCTGGCGGGCAGCACGGTGGCGTCGACGCCGCCCCAGACGACCTTCAGGAACGGCGAGGCGAGGCCGAGCAGCAGCACCACGATCGGGACCGCGTACAGGACGGGGCGGCGCATCACGCTGTGCGCGAGCCGGGACCAGCCGCCGCTGCCCTCGGCCACGGGCGGCCGCTGCACCGAACGGCGGATCCGCAGCGAGTTCACCCTCGGGCCGAGCACGGCCAGCAGCGCCGGCAGCACGGTCAGCGCGGCGAGCATGTCGATCAGCACGGTGGCCACCCCGCCGTAGCCGATCGAGCGCAGGATGGTCTCAGGGAACAGCATGAGGCTGGCCAGCACGATGGCGACCGTAGCCCCGGAGACCAGCACCGTCCGGCCCGCCGTAGCCACGGTGCGGGCGACCGCGTCCTGCACGCTGCCTTGCCTGTGCAGTTCCTCGCGGAACCGGGTGACCAGGAGCAGCCCGTAGTCGATGCCCAGGCCGAGGCCCAGGATCGTGGTGATGTTGAGGGAGAATACCGACACGCCGGTGAACATGGTCAGCAGCCGCAGCGCGGTGAACGAACCGAGGATGCCCAGGGCGCCGATGACCAGCGGCAGGCAGGCCGCGGTCAGGCTCCCGAAAATTATCAGCAGCAGGATGAGCAGGATGGGGAAGGACAGGCCCTCGGCCCGGCTGATGCTGGCGGTGACCTGCTGGTCGATCGTCTCGTTGGTGGGGACCACCCCGCCCACTTGGCTGCGCAGGCCGGGCGCGCTCAGGCCGGCCTTGATCGCGTCATAGCTGGTCTGCCGGGCACTGTCAGTCGCGCCGGCTAGCTCGATGACGGCGTAGGTCTGATGACCGCTGGCGCTGACGAACTGCCGGGAACCGGACGACCAGTAGGTGGCGTAGGACTCGGCCTGGCTGCGTGGCAGCGCGGCCAGGGTGCTGGTCACGGCGGACCGGAAGGCCGGGGAGGCCGTGGTGAGGGTCGGGCTGGAGTACAGCACGACCACGTCCCCGGCATCCCGGCCGAACGCCTGCGTGGCCAGGTCCGCCTCGTGCTGGCTCTGGCTGCCCGGCGCGTCGAACCCGCCCGCCGTCTGCACCTTGGCGAAGATGGTCGTCCCCCACACCCCGCCCACCACCGCGACCAGCAGCGCGATCACCAGAATCAGCCGCCGGCGCCGGTAAACAGTGCGCCCCCACCTCTCGAAGACCGAACCGCCGCCGGGCCTCGTGTGATCCGCCGGAGTGGTCATGGCGGTTGTCCGTCGGGGAGCGATATTCATCGCCGGTGCCCTCTTTCATAGGTGGTGCGAGCGTCGCCTAGCACAGGTCTGCACACGTTTCCTCGAGCACTTTGAGCAGCTCGAGGAGGCCAGAGAAGGGCGTCCAGGCGCCGGGGCCGTCGGCGCGCATTCGCCCCTCGATCCGCCGGTCCGGAGTCCTGCTGACGTCGAGGAGAAGGCGAATCGTCTGCCTCGGCACTGGCGTAGCGTCCATGGAAGCCAGTCAACGCGGACGGCGCGGTCGTGTCCCCAGGGTGTGACCCTAGGTTTGACCCTGTGTTTTGCGGCGGAAGCGGGACTGGCCCGGTCAGGGCAGCAGAGCGGCCAGGGCCCGGCGCGAGGTGATGTTGAGCTTGATGTAGCTGTTGCGCAGGTGGTACTCCACGGTCTTCACTGACACGAACAGCTGGCTGGCCACCTCCCGGTTGGTCAGCCCGCTGGCGGCCAGCCGGGCGGTCGCCAGCTCGGCGCGGCTGAGTCCCAGCAGGGCCGCGGGGCTGCCGGCCGCGGCGGTGACCTGCAGGGCCGCCAGTTCGGTGGCGCAGGCCTGCACATACGGGTCTGCTCCCAGGCCGGAGAACAGGCGGTGCGCCCGCTCGAGCTGCCCGATGGCCGCCGCCTGGTCACCTGCCGCGCGCAAGCGGCGGCCGTCGTGCAGGCCCAGCAGGGCGTGCTCAAATGGCATCGGCACCTGTGCCGCGATCAGGTGACCTCGGGTGAACGCCGCTTCGGCCCGGGCCGCGAGCCCGCTGGCTACGGCCAGGCTGCCCCGGCAGCGAGCCACGGCCAGGGCTGCTGAGGCCAGCCCGGCTGCGGGAATGGCGTCCTCGAATTCGCGCAGCGCGGTCTCGGCGTCGTCCAGTCGTCCCAGGCCGATCAGCGCGTCCGCCTCGATGGCTCTCCAATTGAACAGGCCCGGGCGCCCGCCCACGTCTAGGAGGCTGGTGGCGCGCACTGGCTCGGTCGCTACGAGCACCCCGGCCAGGTCGCCGCGCGAAAAGGCCAGGGAGGCGGCCGCCGTCGCGGCGGCGGCCACGACGGTGACCAGCGGAAACCGCTCAGCCGCGGCCTGGGCCGCACTGACGTGATCCTCGGCGGCAGGCCATTGCCCGCGGCAGGCCAGGACCTGCGCCGCCCGTGCGTGCGCCCGCGCGAGGTCGGCCGGGCGGTCGGTGTCCTGCGCCAGCGAGGTCGCCAGCTGGGCGTGCGTGACGGCTGCGTCCCAGTCGCCCCGGCGGAACTGGGCGTCGCTCAGATGAGCCAGGCACGGGCCCGGGTAGGTCGACGGCATCCCGGCGCGCAGCCGGGCGGTCGCCACGCCGAGGTCCGCGATGGCGCCGGGCAGGTCATCGGCGTAGACCCGGAGCATGCCCCGCATGATGAGGGCATCGGTCTGCGACGTGGGCACTTCGTTCCCTGACCGGGGCAAGAAGCCGAGCGCGGCCAGCCCCTCCCCGCTGCGGCCGGCCGCGGCCAGCGCGTACGCCCGCGCGGTCAGGGCCATGATCCGCAGCGCCGAACCCGCGGCGGTGCCGCCGACCGACCGGTCCGCCCAGGTCAGTGCCTGCTCGGCGCGGCCAGACAAGACCATCCAGTTGGCCAGGGAGGTCGCCGCGCGCGCCCCTATCTCGCCCTCGGTCTGCGGGTCGTGGGCCCGCCACGCGGCGAGCAGGCGAGCCTCAGCACCGGGCGATCCGGTGAACACGCCCAGGAGCCCGGTCAGCGCGTCGCGGCGAGCACTGGAGGCTTGGCAGGAGGCCAGGACTCGTGCTGCGGCGCTCGTATCGGCGGTGTTGAGGAGGATTCCGGCGGCGGCGAGCAGGCGGCCTTCCCGGTCCTGCGCAGCTGGCGACAGGGCAGCTGCCTGCTCCAGGGCCCACGCCGAGGCGCCTGCGTCACCGGCGGCGGCCGCGGCCTGGGCGGAGGAGGCCAGCTCGGCGGCCAGCGCCTCATCAGGACCCACCGACGCCGCGGCCCGGTGGGCCAGCCGCGCGCGGCCGCCCACGACCACGGCCGCCCGCGCGTGCAGTTCTCTGCGGCTCGTCGGACTGAGGTCGGCATAGATCGCCGCCCGGTACAGCGGATGGACAAAGGCGAGCTCCAGCTCCGGCGCTCCTTCGGCCAGCAATCCGGCTGCGACGGCCGCATCCACGTCGTCCCGCGCGTCGGCCAGTTGGGCGACCGATACGATCGCCGCGATCGGCGCGTGCTGCCCCAGTACCGAGGCCGCCGCCAGGAACGACTGAGTCGTGGCCGGCAGCGCGGCCATCCGGGCCAGGATCACCGCGGATAGGTCCCTTGGGGCCGGCAGTCCGCGATCCCCCGCCGCGCTCAGCCCGGCGACGCCGATCTCCTCCAGCAGCGCCCGGCAGTACAGCGCGTTACCCTCCGTGTGGGCGGCCAGCCGGGACGCCCCGCGCTGGGACAGGGCGCCCAGTCCCAGCGCGCCCGCAAGCTCGGTGAGGTCCCCCGGGCTCAGGCCGCCCAGGCGGATACGCGTGACACGGGCATCACCGCCCACGAACCGCGCCCAGCCCGGATCGGCCGTCCAGCCGGCCCGCGCCGACACCACCACCAGCACCTTGTCCGCCCGCAGCCGCCGCAGCGCGAACAACACCGCGCGCATCGACGGCCGGTCAGCCCACTGCAGATCGTCAATAGCGAGCACGACGACCCGGCCGCCGGCCTGCAGCCGGTCCAGCAGGCCCAGCAACCGGGCTCCGGCTGCCATCGGGTCCGTCCCCGGCTCCGTCAAAGTCCCGGGCTGCAGCTGGTCGAGGACCCCGTACGAGAGCACTGTCTCAGCCTCGTCACCGCCCACCGTGAGCACCACGGCATCCGGCAGCGATCCGAGGAACCGGGACAGCAGGGTCGATTTGCCTGCCCCGGCCTCGCCCTCCACACAGACCACCTGCGGCTGGCCGGTCTCGGCGGCGGCAAGCCGCTCGCCGAGGATGCGCAGCTCGCTTTGCCGCCCGACGAAACCGGCCGGGGTAGTCATCAAGCTAGCCATCTCGTCACAGTGCGTCCGCTGGCGCCCGGAGGCTCACCGGTCGCCGCCGCGACGGTCAGACCTGGGGCACAAAGCTACGCCACTTCTAACCTCACCATACCGCAGTCCCGCGCGCGGGCACCGGCGGCCGTCAGCCAGTCCTGGCTGGTCACGACCGGCCGGCGCGGCCTCCGCTCCCGGCTTTGCGGCCCATGCCGGGAGACCGTTCGGCCCGGGTTGTCCACCCTGGGGTAGAGGCGGGGTTCTAGCCGGGGGCTGACGCGCGAGGGTAGGCGCGGGCGGCACGATCGGTGCATGGACAAACCGCAGGTAGTGACCGCGCGAGGTCTGCGCAAGGCGTACGGCAACACCGTGGTGGTGGACGGGCTGGACCTCGACGTCCCCGCGGGCGAGATCGTCGGGCTGATCGGCGCCAACGGGGCCGGCAAGACCACGACGGTCGAATGCATCCAGGGACTGCGCAAGCCGGACGCCGGGACCATCCGGGTGCTCGGCTACGACCCGGCTACGCAGGCCGAGGCGCTGCGGCCGATGGTGGGCAGCCAGCTGCAGGATTCGGCGCTGCCGGACCGGCTGCGGGTGGCCGAGGCGGTGGATTTGTTCAGCACCCGTCGCGCCCGTGACGGTGGCGAGCTGCTCGAGCAGTTCGGGCTGGCCGGGCGGCGCCGGTCGGCCTTCGGCTCGCTGAGCGGCGGCGAACGGCAGCGGCTGTTCCTGGTGCTCGCCCTGCTCAACCGGCCCCGGCTGGTGATTCTCGACGAGCTGACCCAGGGCCTGGATCCGGCCGGACGGCGCGACGTCTGGGCCGCCGTGCACCAGCTGCACGACGAGGGCATCACGGTGCTGCTCGTGACCCACGAGATGGATGAGGCCGAGGCGCTGTGCAGCCAGGTCGTCGTCATGCGTGCGGGGCGCGTGCTCGACGCGGGGGCGCCGGCGGACCTGGTGGTCCGGCATGCCGGCCCGGCGACGATCCGCTTCAGCATGCCGGATCCGCCCGCGGCGTTGCTGGATCAGGTCCGCCGGCTGGAGAACGTTCTCGAGGTCGAGCGGGCCGGGGCCCGGGTCACCGTGCGCGGTACCGGGCCGGTCATCGCGCACGTCGGCGCGGCTCTGGTGCGGTGGGGGCCGGTGCCCGCGGATCTGAGCGTGCACATGCCGAGCCTCGAGGACGCCCTGCTCGGCCTGCTCGCCGACGGGGCCGGTGAGCAGGCCGAGCCGGAGGCAGCCAACCGCAAGCAGGCAGAACTGGTAGGAGGGCACCGATGATGACGACCGCGGGACGGCTCATCCGGGCCGAGCTGAAACTGATGACGCGAGATCCGCTGGTGTTGACCTTCGTGTTCGCGTTCCCGGTGGTGACCATGCTGATCATCGGCGGGGCGTTCGGGACCAAGCCGACGCCGGGATTCGACAACACCGACCCGGCGCACTGGTACGTGGCGTCGTACCTGACGGTCGTCATCGCCGCCGCTGGCCTGGTGATGCTGCCGGTGCACCTGGCGTCCTACCGGGAACGCGGGGTGCTGCGGCGGTTCGCGGCCGCGGGCTTCCCGCGCTGGTCGTTCGCGATCGCGCAGCTCGCGGTCGGGCTGATCACCACCGCGGTGGCGTGCGCGCTGCTGCTGGCGGTGGCCGCACCGGTCTACGGCCTGCCCCCGCTGCACGACGGCTGGCGGGTCGGTGTGGCGCTGGCCATCGGCGCCGTGGGCTTCGTGAGCCTGGGCGTGCTGCTCGGCACGCTGCTGCCGTCGGCCCGGTCGGCCCAGGCGGTCGGGCTGCTGCTGTTCTTCCCGTCCTTCCTGCTCGGCGCGGGCGGCCCGCCGCCCAGCGTGATGGGATCTGCCGTCCGGCACATCGCGGGCCCGCTGCCGCTGACCATGCTGACCAACGCGGTCCGTTCGCCCTGGCTGGGCCTGGGCCCGGCCACCTGGTCGCTGGCCGGCCTGGCCGCGGCGGCGGTCGCCTGCACCGCGCTCGCCGCCCGCCGCACGGCCCTGTGACGCCGGCCGGCCCGCACGTAGGATCTGCGACATGAACGGCGATCCGGCCCGGCGCCCGAGCACAGAGCTCATGCCGGCCCGGATCAAGCCGCTCGCCGTGGCCGCGGTCGCGGTGATCGTGTCCGTCGGCGCACTGCGGGGGAATCCGAGCGTCCCCGCCGCAGCGGCCGCGGCCGTGGTCGCGGTGGCCGCGACCGCGGCCGCGGTCTACTCCCGGCGGCTGGCGCTGCTGGCCGCGGCGGTGGCCATCGCCGCGATAGCGGTTGAGGGCCACGGCCTGGCCAGCGACATCGGCTGGTTCGCGGCATGCCTGCTGGCGGGCTGGTGCGTGATCGCAGTCAGCCAGCGCGACGGCCTGATCTGCTGGGCCGCTCTGGTCATCCTGTTCGGGGCCGAGTGGCTGTGGGTCAAGCCCGATCCCGGCTGGGCCGCGTGGCTGGCGGGCAGCACCCTGACCGTGGTGTGCGCGCTGCTGATCCGGCACCAGATCGACCTGGTCGCCCAGCTGCGGGCGGCCCAGGCCGGGCTGGCCGAGCAGGCCAGGACGGCCGAGCGCAACCGCATCGCCCGCGAGCTGCACGACGTCATCGGGCACACGCTGGTGGTCTCCTTGCTGCATGTGCAGAGCGCGCGGCTGGCCGTGGAGCACGACCCGGCCGACGCCGCGCGGGCCCTGGCCGAGGCCGAACGGCTGGGCCAGGAGTGCCTGGCCGAGGTGCGCATGACGGCCGGGATGCTCCGCGACGACGAGCGCGGCCGGCCCGGCGACGGCGGCGGCATGGCGCCGCTGCCCGACGCCGGCGGGCTGCCCGCGCTGGTGGAGCGCTTCCGGTCCGCGGGCGCGGACGTCACGCTCACCGTCGAGGGCAATGCCGGCGCGCTGCCCGCCACCACCGGGCTGGCCGTGTACCGCATCGCGCAGGAGGCACTGACCAACGCGGCCAAGCACGCGCCCGGCGCGCCGACCGCGGTGCGGCTGACGGTGGGCGCCGCGGACGTGACGCTGACCGCGGACAGCCGACCCGGGCCGGGCGGCCTGGCCAAACGGGGTACCGGGCTGGGCGTGGCCAGCATGCGCGAGCGAGCCGAATCGCTCGGCGGGACCTGCGAGGCAGGCCCGGGCGGGCGGGGCTGGCTGGTCCGGGCCACGCTGCCGCTCGGGGTCCGGCGATGACGGGCGGGGCGGCTGCGGGCGGGGCCGGGATTCGCGTCTTGCTGGTCGACGACCAGGAGCTGGTGCGGACCGGGCTGCGGGGCATCCTGCGCGAGCCGTTCGGCTTCCAGGTCGTGGGTGAGTGCGCCGATGGCGGCGAGGTCCCGGCCGCGGTGGCGGCCCTGGAGCCGGACGTGATCCTCATGGATGTGCGGATGCCCTTCGTGGACGGCGTGGCGGCCACCCGCGAGCTGCGCCAGCGGGACGACAGCCCGCCCGTGCTGGCGCTGACCACGTTCGACGATGACGAAGCGCTGGCCGGCATGCTGCGGGCCGGGGCGGCCGGGTTCGTCCTCAAGGGCGTGCCCGCCGAGGACCTGCAGCGCGCGGTCCGCGCGGTGGCCGGCGGCGGCGCCTGGCTCGACCCGGCGGTGACCAGCCGGGTCCTGGTTATCTACCGGTCAGCGGCGCCGCCCGCGAGCACCGCCCACCGGGACGGCCTGAATGCCCTGACCAGCCGGGAGCGCGAGGTGCTGACGCTTATCGGCCGCGGCCGGACCAACGGCGAGATCGCCGCCGAGCTGTTCGTCAGCGAGGGCACGGTCAAGACTCACGTCAACCACCTGTTCACCAAGCTGCAGCTGCGGGACCGGGCCGCGGCGGTGGTGTTCGCGTTCGACCACGACCTGGTGACGCGGGATTAGGGCTTACCGCCCGTCGCGCGGCGCAGGGACCAGGCCAGCGCGGCGAAGGCGGCCACCGGGAGCAGCCACCAGGCGTTGACCCCGGCCGCGTGCGTGAGCAGCGCGGTGAGGGCGAGCGCGGCCACCACGATGGCCGCGACGTGCCAGTCGTCGCCGATCACGAAGTCGTACCAGAACGCCCCGAATGACTTCAGCACCCGGATCATCAGCCTGTCACCCCTTCAGTCTGCGACCGCGCCGCCTGCGGCCCGCCCCGGCCGGTGGCCGCGCTGAGCCGGTGCGCGCGGCGCAGCCAGGCCGCGAAGCCGAGCGAGACCGCGGCCACCACCGGGACCAGGACCAGCAGCGCGGCGTCGCCGCCCGGCCACTTCACCCCGGCTCCCTCCGCGCCCCAGAACGTGCCGAACGACGTCAGCATGATCCCCACCGCGAACTTCAGCGCGTTCTCCGGCACCTTGGCCAGCGGGGCCCGGACCAAGATCCCGGTCACGGTCACGACCACCACGGCGATCGCGGCACCCACGACCGCAGCACCGAGGTTGCGCTGGTTGCCGCCGAACGTGATCACGATGAACACGACCTCGAGGCCCTCCAGCAGCACGCCCTTGAACGAGAGGGTGAAGGCGTACCAGTCGTTGACGCCCCGCTTGCGCACCTCGGGCGCGGCCTTCGCCGCGGCGACCTCGCGCAGGTACGCGCTGGCCTCGTCGTGCAGCGCCTTGTACCCGGTGGCCCGCAGGATGGCCTTGCGCAGCCACTGCAGCCCGAAGATGGCCAGCAGCGCGCCGACGACGAGCCGCAGCGCGGTCAGCGGCAGCAGCGTGATGGTCGGCCCGAGCACGGCCACGACGGCGGCGAGCGCCAGCAGTGCCGCCGCCATTCCCTGGAAGGTGGACCGCCACTCCCGGGTCAGGCCCGAGGCCAGCACGATGGTGAGCGCCTCGATGGCCTCCACCGCACTGGCGACGAAGACGGTCAGCACGAGGGGCAGCGCGGCAGTCATCGGGTCTCCTTCAGCACGGGGCCTCCGCTACACGAGCGACAATGGTTGTGTGACCGACACGACGGCCGATGAACCCGAGGGCACGGGCTGGCTGGTGCTCATCTACCGGGTCCCGCCGGAGCCAACCCGGCTGCGTTCCACGGTGTGGCGCAGGATCAAGAGCCTGGGCGCCATCTATCTGCAGAACTCGGCCGCTGCGCTGCCCGCCAGCGCGGCTACCGAACGCGCCCTGCGCAAGCTCCGCCGGGAAATACTCGACATGTCCGGGACGGCCATCCTGCTGTCCTGCGACGTCCTGGCCGGGGAGCCCGACGTGCGCAGCGCGTTCCAGGCGGCCAGGAACGACGAGTACGAGGAGATCATCGACCGCTGCGAGGACTTCCTGCAGCAGGTGCAGAAGGAGTACACGGCCAACCACTTCACCTACGCCGAGCTCGAGGAGAACGAGGTCGACCTGGTCAAGCTGCGCAACTGGTTCGCCAAGGTACGCGAGCGCGACGCCTTCGGCGCGGAGGGGCGGCAGCCGACGGAGAAGGCGCTGGACGCATGCGAGCAGTCGCTGGAGGCCTATGCCGCCCGGGTGTACGCCGAGGAAGCAGAGAGCCGCTGACCTCCGCCGCGACACCGCGCGTGCGCATGCTCTCATCCTGCGGGCGCGTGGCCACGGCACGTCTCTCCTCCCTCCGGACTGATTGCAACAGCTGTTAGCTTACGATACTAACTTTGGTTAGTCATTTCGTGACAATCGCTTCACCCGCGCGTCAGCTTCTGGTCAACTTGCGTACGAACGGCCTGTGGACACTGTGGCCCATGACTCGCTCTGACCGGCGCATCAGCATGCGTCTGATAGCTGTGCTGGCAGGCGCGTGCGCGCTGGCGCTCACCGCCTGTTCATCCAGCTCCTCGAGCTCGAGCTCCGCCTCGAGCACCGCCACATCCTCGTCAAACGCGTTGACGGCCAGCAAGGTCACGCTAGTCGTCTACTCGGCCCAGGGTTACGACTCGGCCATGACCAAGGCGTTCACCGCGGCCACCGGCATCCCCGTCAAGCTTGACGACAACTCCACCGGCCCGCTGCTGACCCAGATCGAGGCGTCGAAGAACAACCCGAACTGGGGCCTGCTCTGGGTCGACGGCGCCACCGCGTTCGCCGGGCTGGACACCCAGGGCCTGCTGCTGAGGGGCTACGAGCCGACCGTCGGCGTGGAACAGCCTCGGCACCGCGTCCCTGCCGCCGAACAAGAGCTACACCCCGACCGGCGTCACCCTGATGGCGGCCATGGTGTACGACAAGACCAAGGTCCCGACTCCGCCCGTCCACCTGGGACGCAGCTGACCGCAGCACAGTGGAAGGGCGCGGTCGGCATGAACGACCCGTCCCAGTCCGGCCCGACCTTCCCGTTCATCGCCGGGATGATGAATTACCTGGGCAGCGTCAGCGCCGGGCAGGAGCTACTTCACCAAGCTCAAGGCCAACGGCCTGGTCATCAACCCGACCAACGGCCCGACCCTGCAGGCGCTCACCAGCGGCCGGATCAAGCTCGCGCTGGTCCAGAGCTCGGCGGGGATCGGCGCGGCGCTCGGCGACAAGAACCTCGTCGTCAAGTACCTGGATCCGGTCACCCTGCTGCCCAGCGCGATCGGCATCGACGCCAAGGCGCCGCCGGCCGAGCAGGCCGAGGCGAAGCAGTTCATCGCGTTCGTCCTGTCGCCCGCGGGCCAGAAGGTCATGCAGAGCGGTGACCCGACCGGCGACTCGCTGTACTACCCGGTGATCCAGGGCGTGACCCCGCTGCCGGCGCTGCCGTCCCTGGCCAGCACCAAGACCCAAGCCATCGACCCCTACACCTGGGGCCCGCAAGAGGCCACCATCAACACCTGGTTCGACGACAACATCGTCCGTTGATCACCTTCCCAGCCCCCGACCGGGCTGACCCCCGACGGCCGGCAGGCAGCCTCACGGCGCGCCCTGTCGGCCTTCGGGCGTGGCGGGTTGTCCGGGTTCGTCGCCCGGCTCGGCATGCCGCTGTTCTGGCTGCTACTGGCCTGCTTCATCCTGGCCCCGTGCGCTTGCTTCCTGCTGCTGGCCGTTTCGCCGCGGCTATTCAGCCAGGGCAGCCAGTGGTTCACGCTGACCTACCTGCGTCAGGCGCTGACCGGCGCCACCGCGGTGTCGATCGTGAACTCACTGTGGGTGAGCAGCGCGGCGGCCGCGCTCGGGGATGGCCATCGGCTTCCCCATCGCGTGGCTGGCGGCGCGCACGACCCTGCCCGGCCGCCGGTTTGTCCTCCCGGCGCATGTGGCTGGTGCTGCTGCTGCCGTCCTGGCTGCCCGCCCTGGGCTGGGAGCGGATCGTTCAGCCGGACGGCGTGATGTACCGGATCGGGCTGGACTGGCCGTGGGTCACCCACCTGATCATGGGGCCGTTCGGCGTGGTGCTGCTGCTCGGCCTGCGCTGTGTCCCGTTCAGTTACCTGGCCATCACCGCCGCCATGGCGGGCCTCGGGCAGGAGTTCGAGGACGCCGCCCGGGTGCACGGCGCAAGCCGGGCCCAGGCCATGCGGCTGATCATCCCGATCCTGGCCCCGGCCATCTGGTCCGCGCTGGCCATCGGCTTCGCCGAGTCGATCAGCGACTTCGGCGTGGCCGCCACGCTGGCCTACAACTCGAACTTCCCTCTCGCCACCTACCAGCTGTACGCGGCGATCGGGAACTTCCCGCCCAGCTTCCCGCTGGCCGCGGCCATGGGCTGGCTCCTCGTCGCGGCGGTGGCGATCCCGCTGGCGCTGCAGGCCAGGGCGCTGCGCGGCCGGTCGTACGCGATCCTGTCCGGCCGGACCCGGCAGGCCGTCCGCCGCCAGCTCAGCCGGCGCGGCGCCGATCGCGGCTACGGCGTTCGTGGCGCTGTTCTTCGTGGTGGCCCTCGGCGTGCCGGGCTTCGGTGCGGTGAGCGCCTCGCTGCTTTCCGACTACGGCGGCTCGTTCACGTTCACGCTGGCGAACTACCACGCCCTGTTCGCCCAGACCAACCTGGCCGCGGCCGCAGGCGGCGGGCTGACCAGCCCGATCGGGCGCTCGCTGGGCTACGGATTCATCACCGCGACCGTCACGGTGATCGCCGGGTTCGTCGCGGCCCGGCTGCTGGCCCAGCGCCGGACCAAGGCCGCCGGCGCGCTGGACTTCCTGCTGCTCGCCGCCGTGGCGCTGCCCGGCGTGGTGTTCGGCGCGGGCTACATCTTCGCCTACAACCTGCCCGTCATGTCCCGGCTCGGCATCAACCTGTACCAGACGGTAACTCTGCTCCTCATCGCCTACGCCGCGGCGAGCCTGCCGACCAACTCACGGGTCCTGGTCGGCGCGGTCTCTCAGCTGCAGCCGTCGCTGAAGGATGCCGCCCGGGCGCACGGCGCGGGCGCGCTGGTCGCCTGGGCGCGGGGAGTGCTGCCGGTGGTGTCCCGGCCGATCGTCATGGCCTGGCTGTTCACCTTCTGCGGCGTGTTCCTCGAGCTGCCGCTGTCGCAGCTGCTGTACGCGCCAGGATCGCCGCCGACCTCGATCGCCATCGAGGACAACCTCAGCAACTACCATTTCGGCGTCGGGATGGCCCAGGCGGTCCTGGCCGTAGCGGTCGCCCTGACCGCGGTCGGCCTGGTGCTCGGCGGGTACCGGCTGCTCGCCCCGGCCGGCTGGCGCCGGATCGGAGGTACGGTGCGTGGCTGAGCCCATCACGATCGAGAACCTGGGCAAGACCTACCCGGGCGGCAACGAGGCGCTGCGCGACGTGTCCTTCAGTGTGGCGCCGGGCACCTTCCTGGTGCTGCTCGGTCCGTCCGGCTCGGGCAAGACCACGCTGCTGCGCTGCCTGGCCGGCATCGAGCGGGTCACCACCGGGCGGATCACCATCGGCCAGCGGACGGTGGCGGACGGACAGGCGCACTTGCCGCCGGACCAGCGCGACCTGTCCATGGTGTTCCAGGACTACGCGCTCTGGCCGCACCTGTCCGCCCGGGACAACGTGGCCTTCGCGCTGCGCCGTCGGCGCCTGTCCCGGGCCGAATGCCGGACCCGGGCGCAGGAAATGCTCGGCCGGGTCGGGCTGGGCGCCCTGGCGGACCGGTACCCGAACGAGCTTTCCGGCGGCGAGCAGCAGCGGGTTGCGCTGGCCCGCGCGCTCATCGCCGACACCGGCCTGATCCTGTGCGACGAGCCGCTGTCCAACCTGGACGCCGACCTGCGCGAGCGGATGCGGGTGCGAGATCTCAGCGCTGGTCCGCGAGGCGGCCGCGACCACCGTCTACATCACCCACGACCAGGCCGAGGCCTTCGCCCTCGCTGACCGGGTGGGCGTGCTCGAGCACGGCCGCCTGGTCCAGGTGGGCACCCCGGAGGAGATCTACACGCGCCCGGCCACTCCCTTCGTGGCCCGGTTCACCGGCCTGGCCGGCGAGCTGCCGGTCCAGGTGGGCGGCCGGGGCGCCGACGGGACGGTCCTGGTCGAGCCGGTGGGCGGCCGCAGCTTCCTGGTCCGCGCGCCCGCCGAGCCGCTGACCGGGCAGGCCGCGCTGGTCATGATCCGGCCCACCGGCGTCCGGCTGACCTCGAACGGCTCGGACGAGCCGCATCTGTCCGGCCGGGTCACCGACGTGGCGTTCCGCGGCCGCGGCTACGAGCATGCCATCGACATCGACGGCACGACCAGGCTGACCGGCGTCTTCGCGGACGTGCGGGCGGCCCGGGGGGAGACGGTCGGCCTGCGCATGGATCCGGCCGGCTGCCTCCTGTTCCCGGCCCAAGAGTAAGGGCTTTACGGCGGTGAGGTCCTGACGTACAGGCCGCCGCCCGGGACGTTGTCGAGCCCGCGGAAGGAGGCGGGCAGGCCGATGAGCCTGAAGTGGCTCGTGAAGTACGCGTGCAGGGCGGGCGTCCACGCGATCCGCGCTCCGGTGTAGCCGTTGTTGCCGATCAGCCAGACGTACTCGGCGTGGGAGAAGGCCACCTGCCAGGCGCGGGTGTCGGCGGCCAGGCCCGCCGGCCCGGTCACGAAATCCCGGCCGTCGGTCGTGGCGATCAGCGTGCCCACGGCGTCGACCAGGGCCGGGCAGCCGGGCGCGTGGGCGGTGAACCGGTCGATGACGATCGTGACCGAGGCCGTGTCGGTGAGGACGCAGGCGCCGGGCGGGATGAGCGCGCTGGCCGCCGACAGGTCCCGGGCCGGGTACAGCTTGGTCACGGCGTATCCGTCAGCGGCGCCCATGGCCGCCACCGCGAGCACCGCGACCACGGCGGCGGCCGCCCGCACCCAGCGGCCGCTCCTGGCCCGGCCCGGAGGGCTCCTCCTGGCCTGGCCCGGAGGGCTCTTCCTGGCCTGGCCGGGAGCGAACAGGCGCGCGGCGGACAAGGCCACCAGGACGACGAGGAACGGTGCGGCGAAGGCCGCGTAGTGCTCGTACCATTCCGACGGGGAGAACAGCATCCCGGTCACGGTGATGGTGGTGACCAGCGCGTACCAGTCCAGCGCGGAGCCGCCCTTGCGGTCCCGCAGCCAGGCCGCGGCGACGAGCAGGACCAGGGCGCCGGCCGCCGTGAGGCCAGCCCAGATGTGCGGGTCGACGCCGACGCTGGACAAGCCGGTGATGCCGGTGATGTCGGCGACCCGGGGATTGGCCCCCACCCGGCCGTGCGTCGCCTGGACCAGCTCCGAGAAGAACACGGTCCGCCCGAAGCCGCTCGGGGCCAGAGCCAGGAACGGCAGGCACGGCACCGCGATCCCGGCCGCGAACCCCCCGGCAAACCACACCCGGCCGCGCCGGGCCAGGAGGCACAGGGCCCACGCCACCAGGGCCGGGATGACGGCCCAGATCTTGATCGAGGCGGCGAAACCGAAACAGGCGCCGGCCCAGAACGTGCCCCAGCGCGCCCCGCCGTCCAGGCCGCGGATCCGGCCGCCATCGAACAGGAGCACCGCTCCCAGCAGGCAGAACAGGTTCAGCCACGGCTCGAGGAACAGCGAAGACGATGCTGTCAGCACCGCCGGGTAGACGGCGTAAACGCCGCTGGCCAGCCCGGCGGCCAGCGGGCCCCGGTGCCGGACGAGCAGCCCGGCCAGGACCACGTTGGCCGTGTCCGCACCCACGGTGAGCACCCTGGCCGCGGCCAGGGCCCACGCGCTGCCGAACACCTTGCCGCCGAGCGCGGCGGGCACCATCAGCAGCATGGAGCCCGGCGGCTGGACCATCGCGAAGTCCCGGTACGGGATCACCCCGTCGACCAGGCGCAGGGCGTTGCCGATGTACACCCCGTCGTCGTACTGGGTGAATCCGGTCAGGTAACCCGGCCGGGTCAGCTGGAAGACCCGCAGGCCGAGGCCGAGCATGGCGGCCACCGCGATGACCGTGCCGGAGCGCAGCGGCCAGGCCGCGGCGGCGGCCGGGCGCACACCGGCGGCGCGGGTACCGGCTGTGCCGGTCGCAGGCGGCATTCCCACGCCTAACCCGCCTTTCCGCGCCTCTCCCCCGCCCGGGCAGGGCCCCGCGCCCACATGCCACCTTACCGACCAGCCGCAGGCACGATTTGCTCACCCGCGCAGCGGACTGCTTGCCGATGGTAGTGGGTCGCGGTCATCGGGACGGCTCGATCCGGCACATGCCCTACGATCAGCAGGATGACGGTCACACTGCTTACCAGCCAGTCGACGCCGACGGCAACCGATGCCGATGCCCTCGTGATCGGAGTGTTCCAGGGGGCGGACGGCCCGGTCCCCGCCCTGGATATCGATGACATCGATCTCATGGCCGCCCTGACCGCGCTCGGCGCGGCCGGGCAAGCCCGAGGAGATCACCAAGATCCCCACGGCCGGGCGCCTGGCGGCCCCGCTCGTCGTGGCCGTAGGCCTCGGCGCTGCCCCCGGCACCGGCCAGGACCAGGCCGAGCGGCTGGCCTACCTGGGCCGGCTGCGGCGCGCGGCCGGAGCCTCGGCCCGCGACCTCACTTCGGGCCGGTCACGGCGGATCGCCATCGCCCTGCCGGCCGGGGAACCGGACGAGGCCGAGGCGGTCGCGCTCGGCGCGCTGCTGGGCAGCTACGCGTTCCGCAAGTACCGCACGACCGGCACCGCCCCCGGCGACTTCGAGCTGACCGTGCACACGCCGCAGGACGACGCCGTGCGCCGGGCCAGGATCCTGGCCGAGGCGATGACGCTGGTCCGTGACCTGGTGAACACCCCGCCCGCGGACATGGTGCCGGCCGACCTGGCCGCGGCGGCCGAGCAGGCGGCCAGCGCGAGCGGCCTGGGCGTGCAGGTCCTGGACGAGAACGAGCTGGCCAAGGACGGGTACGGCGGCATCCTGGCGGTCGGCATGGGCTCGGTTCACCCGCCGCGGCTGGTCCGGCTGGAGTACACCAGCCCGGAGGCGGCCAGCACGGTGGTCTTCGTGGGCAAGGGAATCACTTTCGACTCCGGCGGGCTGTCGCTGAAGACACCGAAGGGCATGGAGACCATGAAGGCCGATATGAGCGGCGCCGCGGCCGTGCTGGGCGCGCTCCAGGCCATTGCCGCGCTCGGCCCGGCCGTCAATGTGGTCGGCTATATGTCGATCGCGGAGAACATGCCCGGGGGCGGCGCGCAGCGGCCATCGGACGTCATCACCATCTACGGCGGCAAGACCGTGGAGGTCCTCAACACCGACGCCGAGGGGCGGCTGGTGCTGGCCGACGCGGTGGCCCGGTCCGGCGCGGACGCACCGGCGCTGCTGGTCGACGTGGCCACCTTGACCGGGGCGCAGACGGTGGCCCTGGGCACGCGCACGGCCGGGGTGATGGCCAGCGACGACGCCCTGGCCGCGCAGGTCGCCGACTCGGCGCGGCGGGCCGGCGAGGCGATGTGGCCGATGCCGCTGCCCGAGGAACTCCGCAAGGGCCTGGACTCCAACGTCGCGGACCTCGCCAACGTGTCCGGGGACCGCGGCGGTGGCATGCTGGTGGGCGGGCTGTTCCTGCGCGAGTTCGTGCCGGACGGCGTCCGCTGGGCGCACCTGGATATTGCCGGGCCGGCGTTCAATGACGGCGGCCCTTACGGGTACACCCCCAAGGGCGGCACCGGGGCGGCCGTCCGGACGTTGGTGCAGCTCGCCCTGGACGTGGCGGACGGGACGCTGGCCGGATAGGCGTCCGCGTCGCTGCGGAGCAAATGAAATGATGAGCACTGGGCAAGTCCAGCAAGGAGGCACAGCGGTGGCAGAGGGCACCGGCAGCTACGACATCGTCATCCTCGGCGGCGGCAGCGGAGGGTACGCCTGCGCGCTGCGCGCGGCCGAGCTCGGCCAGCGCGTGGCGCTGATCGAGAAGGACAAGGTCGGCGGGACGTGCCTGCATCGCGGCTGCATCCCGACCAAGGCTCTGCTGCACGCGGCCGAGATCGCGGACCAGTCCAGGGAGAGCGCGAAGTTCGGCGTCAAGACGACATTCGAGGGCATCGACGTGCCGTCCGTGCAGCGTTATAAGGACTCGGTCGTGGACCGGCTGTGGAAGGGGCTGCAGTCCACCATCGCGAGCAGGAAGATCGACACCATCGAAGGCTCGGGCAGGCTCGAATCGCCGACCTCGGTCAGGGTCGGCGACGCCGTCTATGAAGCCGAGCACGTCGTGCTGGCCACCGGGTCGGTGCCCCGCAGCCTCCCGGGCCTGGAGATCGACGGCACCCGGGTCATCACCTCCGACGACGCGCTCAAGCTGGACCGGGTGCCCGCGTCGGTGGTCATCCTGGGCGGCGGGGTGATCGGGGTCGAGTTCGCCAGTGTGTGGCGGTCCTTCGGCGCCGAGGTGACGATCGTGGAGATGCTCCCCCAGCTGCTGCCGCTGGAGGACGAGACCAGCGCGCAGGTGCTGCAGCGCGCGTTCCGGCGCCGCGGCATCCGCTTCGAGCTGGGCAGCGTCTTCGAATCGGTCAAGCACACCGACACCGGCGTCGTCGTCACCCTGGAAGGCGGCAAGACGCTCGACGCGGACCTGCTGCTGGTGGCGGTCGGTCGAGGCCCGGTCTCCCGCGACCTCGGCTACGCCGAAGCGGGCGTGGGCATCGAGCGGGGATACGTCAAGGTGGATCCGTTCTGCCGGACCAGCGTCCCGACGATCTCGGCGGTGGGCGACCTCATCAACACGCCGCAGCTGGCCCACGTCGGCTTCGCCGAGGGCATCATGGTCGCCGAGCGGGTGGCCGGGCTGGACGTCACCCCCATCGACTACGACGGCGTGCCCCGGATCACCTACAGCGACCCGGAGGTCGCGTCGGTCGGCCTGACTTCGGCCCAGGTCGCCGAGCGCCGGCTGGAAGTCGTCGAGGTCAACTACCCGCTGGGCGCGAACGGCCGAAGCGTCATCCTGCAGACCCAGGGAGCGGCTAAGGTCATAGCCGAGGCCGGCTCGGACGGGTCCGGACCGGGACGCGTCCTCGGCCTGCACCTCGTCGGCAGCCGGGTGGGCGAGCTGATCGCCGAGGGCCAGCTGATCTACAACTGGGACGCCGAGCCGTCCGATGTCGCCCAGCTGATTCACCCGCACCCGACCCAGTCCGAGATCATCGGCGAGGCGCACCTCGCGCTGGCCGGCAAGCCCCTGCACTTCCACGCCTAAAGTTCCTCAACACGCCCATCTAGGAGTCACCAGAATGTCGGTCTCGGTATCCATGCCGCAGCTCGGTGAGAGTGTCACCGAGGGCACCGTCACGCGCTGGCTGAAGAAGGAAGGCGAGCACGTGGAGGTGGATGAGCCCCTCCTCGAGGTGTCAACGGACAAGGTGGACACGGAGATCCCCTCGCCTGCGTCCGGGATCCTGCGCGCCATCGCGGTCGACGAGGACGAGACGGTCGCGGTGGGCGCCCAGCTCGCCGTCATCGAGGACAGCGAGAGCAGCGGCTCCGCGCCCGCGCCGTCCGAGCCCCCAGCCCAGGATGACACCCCGGCACCACAGGATGCGGCGGCTGCCACCGAACCTTCGCAGCCGGAGCCGGTCCCGGCCGGCACCAACGGCTGGAGCCCGGCGCAGAGCTACCCCCCGCCGTCCGCGGCCGCGCAGACCCCCGGCTATGCTCCGCCGCCCGCCTACGGGCAGCCGCCGTCCTACACCGAGCCGCCGCCTACAGGAGCCGCCGTCCTACACCGAGCCACCCGCCTACGCCCGGCCCGCGGCCCAGTCGCAGCCTTACGCGCAGCCGGCCAGCCAGGAACCCGCGCAGCCGTACGCCCAGCCCGCCGCGCAGGCGCCCCCGGCCCAGGCTGAGGAGCCGGCCGAGGACCCGTCCGCCGCGCGCGCCGCGGACGGGTCCTACCCGCCGCCGACGCCGCTGCCGGGGGTCGGCGAGGCGCCCTACGTCACGCCGCTGGTCCGCAAGCTCGCCGCCGAGCACGGGGTGAACCTGGAAGCCGTCAGCGGGACCGGTGTCGGCGGCCGGATCCGCAAGCAGGACGTCATCGAGGCCGCCCACGTGCAGGCGGCCGCCCAGGCGCCGCAGGCTCCCCAGGGTGCGCCCGCGGCCGCAGGGTCCCAGCCGGCGGCCGCAGGCTCGCCCGCGCAGGCCGGCCAGCCTGCCGCCCGGGCGGCACAGCGCCCGGCCGTGGTGCCGTCCTCGCTGCGCGGCACGACCCAGCGGATGTCCAGGCCCCGCCAGGTGATCGCGCAGCGCATGGTGGAGTCGCTGCGGGTGTCGGCTCAGCTCACCACGGTGGTCGAGGTCGACGTGACGGCCATCGCGCGGCTGCGTGACCGGGCCAAGGCCGACTTCGAGGCGCGGGAGGGCGTGAAGCTGACCTTCCTGCCGTTCTTCGCGCTCGCCGCTGTCGAGGCGCTGAAGGTTCACCCGAAGCTCAACGCGGTGATCGACGGAGACCAGATCGTCTACCATGACGCGGAGCACCTCGGAATCGCAGTCGACACCGAGCGCGGCCTCATGGTCCCGGTCATCCACAACGCGGGCGACCTGAACATCGGCGGGCTGGCCCGCAAGATCGCGGAAATCGCCCAGCGCACGCGGTCCGGGCAGGTCGGCCCGGACGAGCTGTCGGGCGGCACGTTCACCCTGACCAACACGGGCAGCCGCGGCGCCCTGTTCGATACGCCGATCATCAACCAGCCGCAGGTTGCGATCCTCGGCACCGGCACGGTGGTCCCGCGCCCGGTCGTGGTGGAGGATTCCGCTCTCGGCGAGGTGATCGCGGTGCGCTCGATGGTCTACCTCGCGCTGACCTACGATCACCGGCTGGTCGACGGTGCCGACGCGGCCCGGTACCTGGTCACGGTCAAGGCCCGGCTGGAAGAAGGGGCCTTCGAGACCGAACTCGGGCTGTAACCGGCCTGGATGAAGATCGCCGTCACCGGCTCGTCCGGTCTGATAGGTACCGCCCTGGTGGCCAGCCTGCGCTCGGACGGCCACCAGGTCATCCGGCTCGTCCGGCGGCCGCCCAGGTCGGATGACGAGGTGCGCTGGGACCCGCGGGCGGCCGATGGAGGGCTGGTCCCGGCGAGCCCCTCCGCCCCCGGGCCCCTGGAGGGTATCGGTGCCTGCGTGCACCTGGCCGGCGCCGGGGTGGCGAGCAGGCGCTGGACGAGCCGGTACAAGGCCGAGATCCGGGCCAGCCGGGTCCTCGGCACCCGCGCGCTGGCCGGTGCCCTGGCCAGGCTCGGCTCACCGCCCGCGACCCTGGTCGCGGCCTCGGCGATCGGCTGGTACGGCGAGACCGGCGAGCGTGAGGTGGACGAGTCCGCCCCGGCCGGGAAGACCTTCCTCGCCCGGCTGGTCCGGGACTGGGAGGCAGCCGCCGACCCGGCCGTCGAGGTAGGCATCCGGGTGGTCCATCTGCGCAGCGGCCTGGTCCTCAGCCCGGCCGGCGGCCTGCTGGCCAGGCTGCTCCCCTTGGCCCGGCTGGGCGTGTGCCCGAGGTTCGGCCCGGGGACGCAGGTGATGAGCTGGATCTCGCTGCCCGACGAGATCGGCGCGATCAGGTTCCTGCTGGACCGAAAGGACATCAGCGGCCCGGTCAACCTCACCGCCCCGGAGCCGGTGACCAACTCGGCCTTCACCGCCGCGCTCAACGCCGCCGCGGGCCGCCGGGACCTGCCCTGGCTGCGAGTCCCCGGCCCGGTGCTGCGCCTGGGCCTGGGCGAGGCCTCGGTGGAACTGCTGAGCAGTACCCGGGTGATCCCCGCGCGGCTGGCGGCCGGGGGCTACCAGTTCCGCTACCCGGCCCTGCCCGATGCCTTGGCTGCCGGGGAGGGATAGCCATGGGAGGCTGGCGCGGATTGACCGCGGTGGCCGCGGTGATCCTGCTCGGCCCGGTCCCGGTCTCGCTGCTGGCCACCCCGGCCCGCGCCACGACCACCTCGGCGAGCGCCAGGGCATCTTCAGCCGGCGCCAGGGCATCTTCAGCCAGCTGCCGGTCTAGCGTTCATCCGGCGCTCGCGGCCAGGCTGGCCCGGGACATCGACCGGGCGCGGCACGGCCGCGTGTCCGCCGTCGCGGTCCGGGTCGATGATCCCGGCCATTCGGTGCAGTGCTGGCTGAACAGCTCGGCTCACTTCGACTCGGCCAGCGTGGTGAAGGTAACCATCCTCAGCGCGCTGCTCCGCAAGGCCCAGCAGCGGCACCGGCAGCTGACCCGGACTGAGGCCAGGCTGGCCGAGGCGATGATCACCAGGTCAGATAACGATGCCACTTCTGCCCTGTGGGCCGATACGGGACGGTATTACCTGCAGCACTTCCTGGACCTGGCGCATATGACCGACACCCGCCTGGGCCCGGGCGCGTACTGGGGCCTGACCCAGATCACCGCGGCTGACGAGGTGAGGTTGCTGGGACTGCTCCTGGCGAAGAATTCGGTGCTCGACGCCAGCTCGCGTGAGCTGGCGCTGCGGTTGATGAGCCGGGTCATCCCGTCCCAGCGCTGGGGCGTCCCGGCCGGCGCGCCGACCAGCCTGACCGTTCACGTCAAGAACGGCTGGCTGCCGCTGGCCACCCACGGTTGGCGCATCAACAGCATCGGCTGCTTCACCGGCCGCGGCGGCGGTTACAGCATCGTGGTGCTGACCCAGGACAACCCGACGATGGCCTACGGGATCGGCACCGTCGAGGCGATCGCCCGGGCGGTCAACCGCGACCTCAACCCGGCGGCGAAGTCCCGCGTCCAGTCCACGGAGCTCTCCCCGTCACGGGCCACGCCCGATGAGCACGTCCCCGCGATGGCGGCGCGCGTCCTGACAGCCCGGCGGCGCGGTACAGCTCGGTGAGCAAGGCGACGGCGGCATGGGTCGAGGGATGCGGGTCGTGGCGCCGCCAGATCATCTGCACGGTAATGGGCGGCGCGTCCCGCAGCGGCCGGAAGACCACGCCGTCGCGCCGGTACTGGGTGGTGGTGCCCTCAGGCGTGATGCCGACGCCGGACCCGGCCGCGATGGCCGCGAGCCAGTCGTCGATGTCCCGGGTGTCCCGGAGCGCGGGACGCCCGTCGGCCGGCCACAGGTCCGGGGTGGTGGTCCCGGTGCGCCGGTCGATGAGCACGGTGCGCTGCGGTATCTCCGCCAGGGCGACCGAGCGCCGCCGGGCCCAGGGGTCGTCGGCCGCCATGGCGCAGTAGCGCCGCTCGTGGCCCACCACGGCGGCGGCGAAACGCCTGCCGTCCACGCTGGTGCGCAGGACCGCGAGATCGCACAGGCCCTCGGCCAGGCCGCCGGTGGGTGAGTTGGTGCGGATCAGCGCGAGCTCGACCTCCGGGTAGCGGTCCGACCAGCGGCGCTGGAACTCGCGGGTGTGCCTGCCCATGGCCGACCACGCATGGCCGATGCGGAGCCTGGTGTGGCCGGTGGTCGCCTCGGCCACCAGGTTGTCGGCCGCGGCGAGGACCTGCCGGGCCTGGGCCAGCGTGTGCACGCCCGCCGTGGTCGGGGTGACGGTCCGGCTGGTCCGGTGCAGCAGCCGGACGCCGAGGACCTGCTCGAGGGCCATCAGGTTCCGCGACACGGCGGCCTGCGAGACGCCGAGCTCGATAGCCGCGTCGGTAAAGGTGCCCGCGTCCACGATCGCGACCAGGCACCGCAGGTGCCGCAATTCCAGATCCATGACTGCAGCGTATAGCTGCCTCCAGTCATGCATTTTGCGTATCAATCGGCCCGGGCCATGCTGCCGCCATGACCATCTCGACGCGCGGGCGGGATCTCGCCAGCGGCGGCTTCCCAGGGGCAGCGAAACCAGCTCGCCGGCCTCGCCTTGATGACCGGCAGCGCCGCGTCCAATCAGCTCGGGGCGGCGACAGCAGCGCTGGCCTTCCCCGTCCTCGGGCCCCTCGGCGTCGTGGCGGTACGCCAGTGGGTGGCCGGCCGCCGTGCTGCTGACCGCCGTGCGGCCGAGGTTCGGCACGTTCACGGCCCGGCAGTGGCGGCCCGTGCTGGCGCTGGCGCTGATCTTCGCCACCATGAACCTGTCGCTCTACCTGGCCATCGACAGGATCGGGCTGGGCCTGGCGGTGACCCTGGAGTTCCTCGGCCCGCTGTCGGTGGCGCTGCTCGCATCGCGCCGCGTCATCGACCTGGGGTGCGCGCTGGTCGCGGGAATCGCGGCCGCTGTGGTGGCCCGGCCGCAGCCGAGCGCCGATTACGCGGGCATCGGCCTGGCCCTGCTGGCGGCCGCCTGCTGGGCGGGCTACATCCTGGTCAACCGGCTCGTGGGGGCCCGGCTGCCGGGCGCGCAGGGCCCGGCCGCCGCCGCCAGCCTGTCGGCCCTGCTCTACGTCCCGGCCGGCATCTGGGTCCTGGCCAGCCACCCGGTGACCCCGGCCGCGATCGGCCGCGCGGCCGCGGCCGGAGTCTTGTCCTCGGCGGTCCCGATGGTCGCCGACCTGCTGGCGCTGCGCCGGGTGCCGGCCAGGTTCTTCGGCGTCTTCATGAGCGTCAACCCGGTCTTCGCCGCGCTGATCGGCCTGGTGGTCCTGGGCCAGTCGCTGGGCGTGGTGGACTGGCTCGCGATAGCCGCCATCGTCGCGGCTAATGCGGTCGCCGTCAGCGCAGGCCACCGCGTGGTGGCAGCGGCCCGGTGACGCGGATGCGCCTGATCAGCTCACTGGCCGCGGCCATTCGTCAAGATCCTGGGAAGTGGCGCGGTTCGGCCGGCCCGGGAGGCATGGGGCACGATGAAGCCATGACATCCAGCTTCGGCAGCAACCCTGAGGACGAGTACGCGGACGACGAGTACGCGGACCACGACGCCGAGGATCGGGACGAGCCCTCCGTGCCCGAGCAGATCCCCGACGACGAGCCGGAAGCCGACGTGCTCGAGCAGCGTGCGGAGCTCTCCGAACGACGAGGACGAGGACGAGGACGGCGGGCTCTGAGCAAGCCGCGGGGTCAGGGGCTCGACGTGGCCGGGGCGGGCGATGACGGTGGCGGCCGGCGAACTCGGCGGCGGCGTGAGGCTCGGGCTGGAAGGCGGGCTGGAGCCGGGCTCGTGGTCGCCGACGGGGAGGCGCTGGGCGAGGTCGTCGTCGCGGACGGAGATGCGCTGGGCGAAGAGGACGGGGAGTGTGACGGCGTGGCCGAGGCCGAGGCCCCCTGGGCCGGTCCCACCAAGTTCGGGGATTGGGCGGCCTGATGGCCGGTGAACAGCAGGGCGAGGGCGGCGATAGCGACGCCGAGGATCGCGACCGCTCCCCCGGTGGCCACGCCGGCCGCGAACGAGCGGCGATCCCGGCGGTACTCGGTGCGCCGCCGCTCACGCAGCCCGGCGGGCAGCGCCGCCCGGCGGGCGGCCCAGCTGTTGACCGGGGCCGCGGCCATGCCGAGCGTGGGGAACAGCAGCAATCCGGCCAGCAGCGGGCCGCTGAGCTGGTCGTACTTGGACAAGGCGCCCGCGATGCCGGCGAAGCCGAACAGCGCCAGCGTCGATTCGGCCCAGTTGGCCCGCAGCGCCTCCCACCACCTGGTCTGCTCGCTGGTCTTCGGCGTGCGCAGGAACGCGGCCTTCTTGGCGAACAGCGCGAGCACCGAGGCGCGGGCGACCACCAGCGAGGTGGACTGCCAGATGAAGAACGCGCCGATCGCGTCCCGCCACGACGCGCCGGTGCCCCGGCGCAGCAGGGCCACCGCCCGCACCAGGCCCAGCAGCACCATGACCGGTACGGCCGCGACCAGGAAGATAGTCAGCGTGCGGAAGAGCTGGCCGCCGCCGGTGGCCAGGTTGGCCGCCCCGGCCAGCAGGAAGATCAGGAACAGCAGGCCCAGTAGGTCCCCGTACCACTGCAGCGCCCCGGCCAGGTACGCCCAGCGCTGGCTGACCGTCAGGTGGTTGGCCCGGCCCGGGCGCCCGGGAATCATCGAGCGCCAGTGCATGCGCAGGATCTGGATGCCGCCGAAGCACCACCGGTAGCGCTGGCCCTTGAGCGCCTCGAAGGTCAGCGGCATGATGCCCCGGCCGAACGTCTCGTCCACGTGCAGGCCGTGCCAGCCGGCCCGCAGCAGCCGCAGCGACAGCTCAGCGTCCTCGGTGATGCACCACTCATCCCAGCCGCCGAGCTCATCGAGGGCCACCCGCCGGATCAGGCCCATGGTGCCGGCGAAAATGGCCCCGTCGTGCTCGTTGCGGGACGGCTGGGAGACGGCGAAGAAGTAGTTGTAGGAGTAGTAGAGCCGCCGGTAGTAGTGCGCTTGCCGCCAGTCGCGGTAGTCCTGCGGCGACTGGACGAAGCCGATCCACGGGTCGGCGAACGCGGGCGCGCAGCGGCGCAGCCAGCCGGGCTCGACCTGGTAGTCGGAGTCGACGATGCCGATGACCTCGGCGTCCGGCGAGGTCATCCGGCGCAGCGCGTAGTTCAGCGCCCCGGACTTGTAGCCCGGCCAGTCCGCCAGGTGGACGAACTTCACCCGGTGCCGCTGGCACCAGGCTTCCACCGGCCGCCACAGGTCCTCGTCGTCGGTGTTGTCGTCGATCACGATGATCTCGTAACGCGGGTAGTCCAGGCGGAGCAGGGAGCGCAGCGTCTCCATGACCATGTCCGGCGGCTCGTTGTGCGCCGGCACGTGCAGGCTGACCATGGGCAGCTCACCGTCGCTCCCGGCCAGCCGCGTACTGCGGGTGATCCGCCGCCGCCAGTGCTGGGTGCCGAGCGCGTCGCACAGCTCCCACAGGTACGCGCAGCTCAGCAGCGCGGCGAACACCTCGAGCAGCCACAGCAGCACGCCGCCCACGGTGCTGACCGGCCCCAGGTTGCTGTGGAAGGTCCACTCGATCGCGTAGATCAGGTACACCACGAACAAGAACACGGTCGAGGCCCAGCACACGTGCGCGCGGGCCGACCAGCGCCTGGTCACCGGCAGCCAGACCAGGCTGGCCACCACCACACCCGCCGCCCCGGCCACCAGGTTGTGCTCGGTCGCCCCGAGCAGCCGCAGCACGCCGGCTACCGCCGCGGCCAGCACCGCGGTCCCGATCACGGCGAGCAGGAGCCGCCGCACGGCGGGCCAGGTCCCGGCGCCGCGGTCGAGGTTCCGCCCGGGTGCGAACAGCGCCGCCGAGCCGAGCGGCGCGGCGACGAGCGCAGCGAGCAGGATCGCCTGAAGCATGAAAGCCCTCTGATAAGCCTCTCACCGGTGCGCCCGCGGATTGTGTCGGTTTCGTACGCTACCCGAGCACTAGCCGATCTACCGTGACCACACGGAAGCTCCGCGGCCGGCGGGCTGGTACGGGGACCCGCGGCACGCGCCACGGACCGTTCGGCCTAAGGGATGAAGGGAGCGGACGGCCGGTAGTCAGCTCTCCGGCTGCAGGACGATGTCGAAAGAGGCCAGCCGGAACGGGCCGGTCAGGCCGTAGCGGGCGGCCAGGTCCGGATCGTCGACGGGGGTGAACTCGGTGATCAGGCTGTCCTTCACCGCGAACACGGCGTCGGATTCGAGGTAGGGGCTGTCGGCCACGAAGATGTGCGTGGTCAGCGGGCGGTGCCCGGGGGCGGTGACGAGGAAATGGATGTGCGCCGGGCGGTACGGGTGGCGCTTGGTCGCCTCCAGCAGCGCGCCGACCGGGCCGTCGGTCGGGATCGGGTAGTGGGCGGGCACGATGGTGCGGAACCAGTAGGCGCCGCCGGAGTCGGCGGTGAACAGGCCGCGCCCGTTGCCGACCGGCTGGAGCTCCGGCTGCTGGACGTCGTAGAACCCGTGGTCGTTGGCCTGCCAGACGTCGAGCTCGGCGCCGGGCAGCGGCGTACCGTCGGCCGAGCGGACCTGGCCCTCGAGCACCGCCAGCGGGCCGGTCCCGACCAGGTCGATGCTCTCGCCCAGCGCCCGCCGCGGGGAGAGCACCATATGGAACGGGCCGAGCACGGTCGACTCGGTGGCGGTACCGGCCGCCTTGCGGCTGTTGATCGTCTCGACCAGCATGGAGATGCCGAGCACGTCGGACAGCAGGATGAACTCCTGCCGTTCACGGTCGCTTTTCTGGCCGGTAGCGGTGAGGAACTCGATGGCCTGGTCCCACTCCGCGATCGTCGGCTCGGTCTCCCGCACGAAGGCGTGCAGGTGCCTGACCAGGCTGCTCAGCAGCTCGCGCAGCCGCGGGTCCGGGGTGGCGGCGAAGCTCTCGACGACCGTGTCGGCGGCGGCGTCCTCAGTGAAACCGGTGGCCATGACGGCCAGGGTAAGTCCCGGTCCGGCCGCAGGTACAGGTCGGAGGTCGCGCCGAGGTGCTGGAGCTTGTCCGGGTTGATCACGGCGCGGAACGCCTGCACCAGGCCGTCGGCGATGTCGAGCACGAACACGCCGGCCACCCGCCCTTCGGCGTCGTAGGCCACCGCGCCCGGCTGGCCGTTGACCAAGGCGGGCACGCCGTAGAGGCCCTCCTTCTGCGCCCGGCGGAACAGCCCGACCATGAACCGGGCGACCCGTTCCGGCCCGTGCAGCGACTCGCGCAGGGCCCGGCCCTTGCCGCCGCCGTCGCCGATCGTGACCACGTCCGGGGCGAGCAGGCTCAGCAGTGCGCCCAGGTCCCCGCCGCCCGCGGCGTCGAAGAAACGGCGGGCCACCTCCTCGCGCTGCTCCCGGGAAGCGTCGAACCGGGGCTTGCCCGCGTCGATATGCCGCCGGGCGCGGACGGAGATCTGCCGGCAGTTCGCCTCGGACTTGCCGATGATCTCGGCGATCTCGGCGTAGTCGTAGCCGAAGACCTCGTGCAGGAGGAACACGGCGCGTTCGGTCGGCGAGAGGCTTTCCAGCAGGACGAGGAACGCCATCGACAGGGAATCGGACATCTCGGCGCGCTCCGCGGGATCGTCGTACGGGCCGCGCTCGGTCGCGACGAGCGGCTCGGGCAGCCAGGCGCCCACGTAGGCTTCCCGCCGGACCCGGGCCGAGCGCAGGTGGCTGATGGCCTGCCGGGTGGTGACCGTGGCCAGGTAGGCCTTGGGCGAGTCGATGCGGGCGCCGTCGCGCAGCGCGCGGGTCAGCCGCAGGAAGGCGTCCTGGACGATGTCCTCGGCGTCGCCGACGCTGCCGGTCATCCGGTAGGCGATCGAGAACATCAGCGGCCGGTACTCGGCGTAGTCCGCGGCGGACTGGCCTCCGGCGGCTGGCGTCTCAGGCGGCGGCATGCTGAGCCTGTCCCGCCTGGTAGGCCTCGGCCCAGGCCGGGAAGCCATCCCGCCAGCTCGCGTACTTGGGGGCCCAGCCGAGCTCGCGCTTGGCCTTCTCGTTCGCCGCGCCGCAGCCCTCGGTCATCATCGCCACGGCCGCCTGGCCGGCCAGCAGCCGGCCCAGCCAGGCCGGGGCGCGCATGGGCGGCTTGCGGCCCAGGCACCCGGACAGGTAGGGCAGCCACTCGCGGACCGGGGCCGGGTCGTCGTCGACGATGTTGTAGAGGCCGGGCGCGCCGCGGGTGACGGCCGCCACGGCCGCCGCAGCGGCGTCGGTGACCTCGCAGAAGGAGAAGATTCCCGTGCCCCCGCCGATGACCGGCAGCTGCCGCTTCGCCACGGCCTCAAGCATGGAGTCCGAGGCGCCGTGGCCGTAGAACGGGCCGTAGCGCAGCACCAGCCCCTCGGGTACGGCGCCGGGCACGGCCTGCTCGAGGTGCCTGATCGCGGCCAGGGTCTGCGCGGTCGACGGGAGCGGGGCCGGGTCGACCGGATCGGATTCGGCCGTGACCTGGCGGCTGCTCCTGAGGTTGTTCCAGGCGATATAGCTCTGCGCGATGAACCGGCGGGTGCCGGCCTGGCGGGCCGCTTCCAGCAGGTAGTCGGTGCCCTTGGTGCGCAGCTCGTTGGTGACCGCGAACTGCTTGTCGAAGTTGCGCAGGCTGCGCATGCCGAACAGCGCGGTCATCTGGTGCACGATCACCTCTGGCTGAGCGGTTTTGACCGCGTCGAGCACCGCCTGGCGGTCCAGGCCGTCGACGATGACGGGCGTCGCGCCCAGGTCGTGCAGTCCGCCGGCCTTGCCGGGCGACCGGGTGGTGCCGGTGACCTCATGGCCGTCGGCGATCAGGGCGGAGACGAGCGGCTGGCCGACCACTCCGGTGGCCCCGGCGACGAAGACTCGCATGATGACTCCTCTTGGTGCGTCCTTCCTGGTTTGCCCTCTAGGACGCCGCCGCCCGCCGGAGTGTGACACCTTCAGTTCTCATCGCGCCAGCGGCCGGCTGTGACATCCTTGGACCGGATATCGCCGAGCCCGGGCCTCAGCCGGGCCGGGAGGCATTCCTCCAGGCCGTCGGCGAACAGCGGCACGCGCCACAGCGGCGGCACCGGCCCGCTGGCGCCGGACATCTGCATGAGGGTCCGGACGGTGACCCGGACGAGCCGCCGGGCGGCGGCGAACATCACGAACGCTAGCGGGATCTCGGCCAGCAGCGCGGACAGGAGGCTCGCGGTGAAGCCGCTCGAGCCGTAATTCAGCGCCAGGTCGAACCAGGCGTCGCAGAGCAGCAGCGTCCCGGTCATGATCATGAAGAAGATGACGACCTGACGCTGGTGCCAGGCCGCCCACGCGGTCGCGGCGAACCCGAGGAGCTCGGCGATGTCCAGCCCGACCCACACCGCCCGCCAGTCGCTGGAGGTATAGCGCCCGGGCAGGGTCAGGATGAGGATCGCGATCCAGCCGGCCAGCGCGACGCAGCAGGCCATCGTGACCAGCAGGGCGAGCGTGCGGCGTCGCCGCAGGCGCGGGTCGAGCAGCGGGTGCGGCAGGTCGAGGGCGGCCAGGGCACGGGCCAGCGCACGCCGCTCATCTTGTGTCATCCGGCGTAGTTCAGCCTCGTCGATCACCTCTTCATTCTGCGCCGTGCCGGCCTGAGGCCAGGTGGGCGGTGCGAGCCGCGGCTCGTCCTGCTAAGCGCTGCGCTCGGCGGGCCGGTGCGCGCGGCCGCGCGGGAGGGCCTCGTCCAGGCCGTGGCCGGACAGCTGGCGTGCGGCGCAGCGAGGACGGCAGCTCGTCGGCCGGGCCGCGGGTGCCGGCCGAGGCCATCTCCAGTACGCGGGCCTCACCCGGGGCCGGGACCCGCAGGCTCGCGTCGACCGTGGCCCGGAGCAGGCGGCGCGCCCCGACGAAGGCCAGGAAGGCCAGCGGCAGCTCGGCGAAGACCGCGGTCAGGAGGCTGATCCACACGCCGGTGGTAGCCAGCGACGTGCCGACGTCAAACCACGCATCGCAGCACAGCATGGTGCCGATGACCGCCAGCAGCAGGATCAGGACCTGCCGTTCCCGCCAGATCGCCCAGGCGGTGGCCAGGAACACAGCGAACAGGAAGACGTCGAAGTTGACCCAGACCGCGCGCCAGTGGTGCGCGTCGAAGTGGCGCGGCAAGGTGGCGGCGAGCACGACGATCCAGCCCGCCAGGATCACGCAGCAGGCGGCCGAGACGAGCAGCGCCAGCCGGCGCTGACGGCGCAGCTTCGGGTGGGTGAGGTACGGGTTGGGCAGCGTGTCCGGGTCCTCGGGCTGGCCGTCCGGCGTCAGGGCCGTCGAGTTCGGCGAGAATCCGCGCCAGCTGACGTCGTTCGTCTGCGCTCATCCGGCGTAGCTCAGCCTCATTTATCACATTCTCATTGTGCTTCCGGCCTGGGAGTGATCGCACGGCGGTCCCCGCCAGGCGTTCTTGCGGGGACGGCCGACCTGGCTTTCCCGGATTCGGCCGCGCGTAAGCTGGGAAAAGTGAGCGAGCTTGTTTACCTGGCCTTCGGTCCTGCCCCGGTGGACTACATGGAGGGCTGGGATCTGCAGCGGCGCATCCACGCGCGGCGGGTGGCCGACGAGGTCCCGGACAGCTGCCTGCTGCTCGAGCACGAGCCCGTGTACACGGCGGGCAAGCGGACGGCCGCCTCTGACCGGCCGTCCGGGGATCCCGGTGCGCCGGTCATCGACGTGGACCGCGGCGGCAAGATCACCTGGCACGGGCCCGGCCAGCTGATCGGCTACCCGATCGTGAAGCTCCGCGAGCCGGTCGACGTGGTCGCATACGTACGGGCGCTGGAAGAGGCCATGATCCGGACCTGCGCCGATTTCGGGGTGACCGCGATCCGGGTGCCGGGCCGCAGCGGCGCCTGGATCCAGGGCGCGCCCGACCGCAAGATCGGGGCGATCGGCGCACGGGTCGCCCGGGGCGTCACCATGCACGGGCTGGCGCTGAACTGCGACTGCGACCTGTCCTGGTATGACCGCATCGTCCCGTGCGGCATTTCCGACGCCGGGGTGACCACGCTGTCGGCCGAAACCGGGCGCCGGATCACCGTCGCCGAAGTCACGCCGGCCCTGGAACGGCACCTGGCCGAGGCCCTCGGCTACCGGACCTGGCGGCGCAGCCCTGATCCGGAATCGTTCGCCGGCCCGGCCGGGCGGCCCGTGGGCGCGGTCGCGTCCCGCTAGCAGGTGCCATTCCCCCTTTACCAGCCCCGATCGGCAGCAACATAGTCTGGAGACGTGGTACTCGCACCTGAAGGCCGGCGCATGCTGCGCCTGGAGGCCCGCAACGCCGAGGTCCCGATCGAGCGCAAGCCGCCGTGGATCAAGACCCGGCTGCGCACCGGGCCGTCGTACACCGAGCTGAAGACCCTGGTCCGCAGCGAGGGCCTGCACACGGTGTGCGAGGAGGCCGGCTGCCCGAACATCTTCGAGTGCTGGGAGGATCGCGAGGCCACCTTCCTCATCGGCGGTGACCAGTGCACCCGGCGGTGCGACTTCTGCCAGATCGACACGGGCAAGCCCGGCCCGCTCGACGTGGATGAGCCGCGGCGGGTGGCCGAGTCGGTCGCCGCCATGGGCCTGAAGTACGCGACCGTGACCGGCGTCGCCCGCGACGACCTGCCCGACGGCGGGGCATGGCTGTACGCGCAGACCGCCCGCGAGATCCACGCCGCCGTTCCCGGCTGCGGGGTGGAACTGCTCATCCCCGACTTCAACGCCGAGGCCGCCCAGCTCGCGGAGGTCTTCTCGGCCGAGCCGGAGGTTCTCGGGCACAACATCGAGACCGTGCCGCGGATCTTCCGGCGGATCAGGCCGGGATTCCGGTACTCGCGCTCGCTGGAGGTCCTGCGGGCGGCCCGCGAGGCGGGGCTGGTCACGAAGTCGAACCTGATCCTGGGGCTGGGCGAGGAACGGCATGAGATCACCGAGGCCATGCGCGACCTGCGCGACGCCGGCTGTGACCTGCTGACCATCACGCAGTACCTGCGGCCGACGCCTCGGCACCACCCGGTGGAGCGGTGGGTGAAGCCCGAGGAGTTCGTCGAGCTGCGCGAGGAGGCGCTGGGGCTCGGCTTCGCCGGGGTCATGTCCGGTCCGCTGGTGCGGTCCTCCTACCGGGCCGGGCGGCTGTACGCGCAGGCCATCGAGCAGCGGGCCGGCTCGCTGGCTCGCTGATTGGGGACTGCGGGCGGCATGGTGGTTCTGTCCGGGCCGCCGGAAACCGTATGCTGCGGAGCATGGCACGCATGTCGAGAAAGTCCGGGTCCGCTGACCAAGCGGCCACCATGGAGGCTGCCGCGGAGATGGCCAACGCGGGGCGGCTAAAGCAGATGCGCATGGTCGCAGGCCTGGTCCGCCGCCAGGACCCGAAGGCATTGCCGATCATCGCCGGCAGCGCGCTCGGCGTCATTGCCGTCTTCGTGGTCCTCGGGCTGGTCCTCAACCTGCCTTGGCTGCTCATCCCGCTGGGCGTGCTGCTCGGCTTGCTGGTCGCGATGATCCTGTTCGGCAGGTTCGCGCAGGCGGCTCAGTTCGCGACCATCGAAGGACAGCCGGGCGCGGCGGCCGCGGTGCTGGAGAATATGCGCGGCAACTGGACCACCACTCCGGCCATCGCGGCCAACAGGAACATGGACGTGGTGCACCGGGTGGTCGGCAGGCCGGGCGTCATCCTGGTCGGCGAGGGCTCCCCAGCCCGCCTGGCCGGCCTGATGGCCGCCGAGAAGAAGCGCGTCGCCCGGGTCGCGTACGAGGTGCCGATCTTCGAGTTCCAGGCCGGGAACGAGGACGGGCAGGTCCCGCTCGGCAAGCTGCAGCGCAAGGTCATGCGGCTGCCGCGCACCCTCAAGGCGCCCGCGGTCAACGACCTCAACCGCCGGCTGCGGGCCCTGCAGCCGACCCTGCAGGCGCCCAAGGGGCCGATCCCGAAGAACATCAGGCAGCCGAGGATGCCCCGGCCGAAGACCCGGTAAGCCTCGCCCGCCGGTTAGATCCGCACGACGATCGTGTTGGCCGCGCGGTCGTGCATCCCGCGCAGGTCACGGTCGGTCAGCAGCGGGGGGACGACCGTGAGCAGGATGGCGGTCCGGACCAGCGCCCAGCCGAAGCCCACCGGGCCCCCGCCGATCCGCATCACGCGGATGCCGACCAGGCGCTTGCCGACCGTGCTGCCGGTCAGCGCGGTGAGCACATAAGTCTCGAGCGCGAACACGGCGATCGTCCAGTACTGCGAATGCGTCAGCCAGTACGCGATAACCATGCTGAGCAGCCAGTCGATGAACAGCGCCAGAATCCGGCGGGGCATGCTGGACACCGAGCCCGGGCCCCGCTCGGGCAGGCCGAACTGCTGGCCGGGATAAGACTTCGCGATAGGCGGTTCGGCTTCGGTGACCGCGCCCGCGGTCAGCGGCCCGGCACCCGGCGCCGCACGCTCGGCTGGAACAGCGCCGGCAGCGGCTCGGGCGGAACGTGCTCCACTGCGGTTACGGGACTTCGAGGCCACCTCACCACGGTATCCGTTCCGCAGCGGAAGGCGAGCGGGGGCCCAGACCCAGACCGGTCAGCACCCGATTGACCTGGTCACGACCGCCCACGGGAGGGCCGCCGGAAAGGCCATGCGATATGCTTCGGGCCAGGTCAGCCAGCCGTAACATTAGTGAAACACACCAGACACGGCGCGGAAATTGCTGGCGGCTAACGTCCCAAATCGCGCACCTTTGCGAATCATACGATCGCCCTGAGCCCTGGAGGGTTGATGTTTAGCAGTGCTGAGGAAGTCCTCCGCTTCATCGCGGAGGAGAACGTGGAGTTCATCGACGTCAGATTCTGTGACCTGCCGGGGACGATGCAGCACTTCACCGTGCCGGCGTCGGCGTTCAGCGAGGACGTCTTCACCGACGGCCTCATGTTCGACGGCTCGTCGATCCGCGGGTTTCAGGCGATCCACGAATCCGACATGCAGTTGCTGCCCGACCCGAGCACTGCCGGGCTCGACTCGTTCCGCACGCACAAGACGCTGAACCTCACCTTCTTCGTGCACGACCCGCTGACCGGCGCGCCCTACACCAGGGACCCGCGCAACATCGCCAGGAAGGCCGAGGACTACCTGCGGGGCACCGGCATCGGCGACACCGCGTACTTCGGACCGGAGGCGGAGTTCTACATCTTCGACTCAGCCCGGTTCTCGACCTCGGCGAATGAGGCCTACTACCACATCGACTCGGTGGAAGGCGCGTGGAACTCCGGCCTGGAGGAAGCCGGCGGCAACCTGGCCTACAAGCCCAGGTACAAGGGCGGCTACTTCCCGGTTCCGCCGATGGACCATTTCGCGGACCTGCGCGCGGAAATGACGACCAACCTCCTCGCGGCCGGCATCCAGGTCGAGATGCAGCACCACGAGGTCGGCACGGCCGGCCAGTCCGAGATCAACATGCGGTTCGGCTCCCTGCTGCAGGAAGCCGACAAGCTCATGCAGTTCAAGTACATCATCAAGTCCACCGCCCGGGCGGCGGGCAAGACCGTGACGTTCATGCCCAAACCGCTGTTCGGCGACAACGGCAACGGGATGCACTGCCACCAGTCGATCTGGAAGGACGGCTCGCCGCTGTTCTACGACGAGGTCGGCTACGCCGGCCTGTCCGACCTGGGCCGTTACTACATCGGCGGCCTGCTCAGGCACGCGCCGTCGCTGCTGGCGTTCACCAACCCGACCGCGAACTCCTACCACCGGCTGGTGCCCGGCTTCGAGGCCCCGGTCAACCTGGTCTACTCGCAGCGCAACCGCTCGGCTTGCATCCGTATCCCGATCACCGGCACCAACCCCAAGGCCAAGCGGGTCGAATTCCGCGTGCCTGACCCGTCCTGCAACCCCTACCTCGCGTTCGCCGCGATGCTGATGGCCGGCCTGGACGGGATCAAGAACAAGATCGAGCCGCCGGAGCCGGTGGACAAGGACCTGTACGAGCTGCCGCCGGACGAGGCATCCGCCATCCCGCAGGTCCCCGGTTCTCTCGAGGCGGTGCTCGACAATCTGGAGGCGGATCACGCGTTCCTCACCGAGGGCGGCGTGTTCACCGACGACCTCATCGAGACGTGGCTGGACTACAAGCGGACCGTCGAGCTCGACGAGCTCCGCCTGCGCCCGCACCCGCATGAGTTCGAGCTGTATTACGACGTGTAGCCCTTCCCGGGCCGTGGGCTGAGGGGGCGCGTCGCGGCGCGCCCCCCTCAGTCCGCGGCATCCCGGAAATTCGGGTCCACGACGGCGTCAACGACTGCCGTCGTGGACTCATCCACGTCCGGCCACAGGTGACCGTAGGTGTCCAAGGTAGTTTTCGCTGATCCGCCCCTCGGTAGACCGCCGCGCGACGCGGCTTGGCCGAGATGCGGTCACATGATGTGACTGGTTATGCACAGGAAGCGCATTCGGCATTCCGCATCACATCTGAGCCATGGCCAACCTTAGTTTTCTAGCATTGACTCCTGGCTGTCCCCCATCACTAATTAGCCGATGGGAAATTTTTGGCGGCCATTCTGAGAGCGGCTATCCACTCGGCGGTGAAGGAACCAGAAGAACATGGCTATGGAGGGTTGACATTCCTGTCCGCGCGCACGGTCGAATGGCATCTGCGCAAGGTGTTCACGAAGCTCGGGGTCAGCTCGCGCCGGGACCTGCAAGGAGCGCTGGGGTACCTGGGACAGGGGGGTGCGTGAACGGTCACCTCACTCGGCCCGGATCAGTGGCCGGCGATCTGGCCGCCGTCGATGTGCAGGATCTCGCCGGTGAACGGCCGTACCCGCTCAGCAGCGCTTCACGGGAGCTGATGCCGCGTTTGGTGAACAGCCCTGCGCACGTGCCATTCGACCGTGCGCCCAGACCTGTACAGCTCCGCGCCGAGTGTCATACGCACCCACCACACTCTCGGCACGAGGTTAATAACTCTTCAAAAACGGGTTCGTAAATACGGCTTTCTACAGCATCATCATGATAAAATTATGGCGACGGGGTGATTCCAGCTCTTTCCTTCCGAACGGAGCGTGGCACATGCTCCCGGACCCATCCACCAACCCACCCGACGACAGCGGCGACCCTGACGGCGGCCAGGAACCCGACGACTACCCGCCGCCAGAATGGCCAGAACCCGACCTTCCTGGTATCGGCCAGCCCGGCGCCGTCTACCCGGACGCCGGGACGCAGGGCCTGTTCTTGTCCGTGCCGGCCGGGTCGTTTGACGCGGACCGGTTCGCGCAGTCCGGGCCGGCCGCGGAGATGCCGCCGGACCCGCTGCTGGCCACCATCATCGACGCGGTCACCGGCCCGGACGGGGCCGGGGTGGGCACGCTGTCCGATGACCAGCTGGTCGGGGTCATCGCCGCGGTCCGGCGGCTGGAATCCCGGGCCGCGTGGTACACGCTGACCGCGGTCGCGGAGTTCGCCGCCCGGTACGGCCGTGAGGTCGCCGGGGCGGAATTCGCCGCTGATCAGCTGGCGTGTGAGCTGCACCTGACGTCCCGGTCCGCGGCGGTGCTGCTGGACTACGCCACGGCGGTGGCGGCGCGGTTGCCGCGGTGCCTGGCCGCGCTGGGCGCGGGCCTGCTGCATCCGGTGCACTTGCGGATCATCGAGGAGGAGACCCAGATCCTGTCCGCGGAGGACGTTGCCAGGGTGGATGCGGCGCTGGCGGGGGTGGCGGGGTCGCTGACGTTCGGGAAGCTGCGCTCGGCGGCGCACCGGATGGTCCTGGACCTGGATCCTGAGGCGGCGGCGCGGCGGAAGGAAGCCGGGCGGCGCAACGCGCACGTGCAGCCGTTCCGGGAGCCGTCCGGGAACGCCGGGATGATCGCCCGGGAACTGCCGTCGGCTGAGGTGCTCGCGTCGTGGCAGCATGTGGAGCAGCGGGCGCTGGACCTGCGCGCCGCCGGGATCCCCGGCACCCTGGAGGAACTCCGCGTCCGCGCCTACCTGGATTTGCTGCAAGAACGCCGCACCTGCCTCCCCGTGCCTGGCCCCGGCCCGGCTGGGACGCCGGCCACGGCGCGGCCCGCAGGACACCGGCCCAGAAGGAAACGGCGGCGGCCCGGGCGGCAGCGGCTCCGGCGGCCAGCCCGGCGCGGATACCGGGCCAGCCTGGCCGCGCTGGTCAACATCACCGTGCAGTGGTCCACGCTGACCGGCCAGTCCGCCACCCCAGCCGAGGTCGGCGGGTACGGCACCGTCGACGCCGCCGACGCCCGGGACCTGGCCGCCGCGGCCGCCCGTGACCCCCGCACCCGGTGGTGCGTCACCGCGCTGCACCCCGACGGCACCGCCGCCGCCCACGGCTGCGCACCCGGAACGCACCCGCCCCCCGGCCCCGTCCCAGCGCCCCCCGGCCCTGACCCACGCCCAGGCGCTGCTCCCGGACCCGACCCCGGGCCAGACCCGCCGCCCGGAATCCGGCCGCAGGACTGGATCACTCGCATGCGCATCCGGATGACCCCGATCACCCGCGGCAGCTGCGACCACCACCACGCCGAGGCAGGCTACCGGCCCAGCCGGAAACTCCGGCACATTGTCGGTGCCCGCAACGCCCGTTGCACCGCACCCGGCTGCGGCCGACCCGCCGCCAAGTGCGACCTGGACCACACCATCGCCTGGGATCACGGCGGACTCACCTGCGAATGCGACCTCGCGCCGCTATGCCGTCATCACCACAGGTGTAAGCAAGCCGAAGGATGGCACCTCGAACAGCCCCAACCAGGTGTCATGATCTGGCACACCCCCGCCGGCCGCACCTACACCACCACACCCACGCAATACCCCGCCTAGACCCACCGCCCCGCGGATGAGCTCCGAAAATAAGGATGTCCCATCACGGTCCACGGCGGATCATCTGGTCGAGCGCTAGTAGCGCTCGACCAGATGAGCACGGGTGGCGGGAAGCTCGTAAGGGTCGGGCCAGAAGTCGGTGATCCGGGTGATCTGACCGTTGGCTCCGAGATCAAAAAAACACAGGCCAGGCTGGGTGCCCTCTGGCCCGGTGAACTCGACCCAGCTGGCGGCGTGCTGGCCCTCGCCGACGATCTGCTGCACCGTGAGGTGCCAGTCGTAGGCGAAGCCCTCCACATTGAACCGGACGTAGGCTTCCCGGCCGCGGACCTGCTCCCTGGTCTGGGGGCCGCGGTAGATCACGGCGTCGGAGAGCAGTGCGCCGAACGCCTGCCAGTCCCGGGCCTCGGCCGCGGCCCAGTAGGCCGCGACCACTTCATGCGCGTCGGTCATGCCGGGCAAGCTACCAGCGAGGCAGGACATTCCTGAGCATGCGGCGACCATCCGCAGGCCGGCTGGCAGGGTCGGCTGGTCAGTCGATGCGCGGCTCCATTCCCATTTCGCGGAACAGGCTCTCGGCGGCCACGATGTTGCCGGTGAACTTGGCGGGTGGCTGCTCGCACATCCATAGGGCGATCGCGGCTAGGTGGCCGGCCGGCTGGAAGTCCAGGTTCGGGTTCTCGGGGTCGTTCTGGGCCCAGACGTTGCCTGGCGTGTGGACGACTTCCTGCACCGACAGTACGTTCACCGCGATGTTCGCGGCCTGCAGTTCCATGGCCAGGCTCTGCGTGTAGTGCTCCAGGCCGGCCTTGACCATGCCGTAGAACGCCCCGCCCGTGCCGGTCTCCTGGTACGGGCCTGGCCCCGGGAAGATCGCTGCGCCGGAGGAGACATTGATGATGTGGCCGGAGCCGGCCGCCCGCAGGTGCGGCAGAGCCTCGCGGATGAGCAGCAGCGGCCCGCGCAGGTCGATCTGCCAAATGAGGTCCAGGTGCCGGGGCTGGACGCTCTCGATCGTGCCCGGGATGAGGATCGCGGCGTTGTTGACCACGATGTCGATCCGCCCGAACTCGGCCACGGTCTGCTGGACGCAGTCGGTGATGCTGGCGGCATCCCGGACGTCGAGCCGTATTGGCAGCGCACGCCCGCCTCGCTCCCGGATGTGCTCGGCCACGGTGTAGATGGTGCCAGGCAGCCGCTTGTCGGTTACCTCGGTGCTGCGCGCCGCGACCACCACCGCCGCCCCGGCGCCCGCCAGCGCCCGCGCGATGTACTCCCCGATGCCCCGGCTCGCGCCGGTGACGATGGCTACCTTCCCGTCCAGTGCCGCCATTGGCTCTGCCTTCCGCCGTCCGCCAAATCCTGACAACGGATAACTTTAGCCACGCTAACGTGCCGGGGTTGACCACCACGCAACTCGGCGGGACGGGAGCCGCTTTACAAGAACTGGCCGGGCGAGCTTTCCGCCTCGCCGTTCCACACCACGGCCATGACCTCGCTGGGATCGATCACCGCCCACCCGCGCTCGCGTTCGAGGCGGATCAGGCCGTCCGGGCGGATCTCGACGCCGGTCAGTTTCTTGTTCTCGCCCGTGGCAAACCCGATCGGGCCAGTCCTGGCCACGACCAGGAAGATCGACCCGGACCTACCAACCAGCGGCTCGAGCAGATCGCGGATCGTCTCGGCAGTCATGAACCATTATCCCCACATCCAGGCGCGAGACTGGCGGGCGGGCGCGAGACTGGCGGGCGGGCGCGAACGTGCGCAGGCATGACTCACCCGGCCGTGACGGCGCGCAGCAGGGCCGCGACTTCGGGACTGGGAGGCTTGGGGTCATCGGGCGCGAGCGTGATGCCCTCGGTGGAGGCCCCGGCCTCGAGCAGGGCGGCCGCAGTGGCGAGCCAGTCGGGGCGGGGGTTGTCGGTCGGCCGTTCTCCGCTGCCGACGCAGGCCCAGTCCAGCGGGGTGCTATCCCAGGTCGCGTCGCGGGCCTCTAGGTCAGCACCTCGGGCCAGCAGCAGCCGGACGGCTTCCGCGCTGCCCGCGTAGGCTGCGGCGTGCAGGGCCGTGCCGCCGTCGTCCCCGGCCCGGGCGTCGACGGGAAAGCCCAGGTCAAGCATCATGGTCAGGGCCGCCGCGTGGCCCGACTCGGCGGCCAGGATCATCGCCGCCGCCTGCTGGTCCTCGCCAAGCCCGCCGGGCAAGCCGGGGTCGCGAGCCAGCTGGGCCGCCGCGGCGGCCCGGTCGGCGCGCTGGCAGGCGGCTAGGAACCGGTCGGCGTCGGTGGCGTCGTCGGCGGCGCCGTGACGGCGCAGCACCTCGGCCAGGTCTACGCGGCCCATGGCGATGGCCAGGGCATAGGGCGAGCGCCCGTCGCGGCCGGGTCGGCCCGGGTCGGCGCCGTGGGACAGCAACAGGTCGAGCAGTTCGTCCGGGCCGCCGCACCGGACGGCTTCGTAGGCGGCGGAAACTGGCTCGGCGTCGTCGGCGTAGCGGCGGGGATCGGCCCCGGCCTCCAGCAGCAGCCGCACCCCCTCGGTGTCGCCGAGGCTGACCGGCGCGGCGAGCGCCCGCTCGACGAGGCCAGCGACGTCGACGGCGTGGCGCAGCAGCAGCCGGAGGCTCTGGTGGTCGTCGTCGCCGAACCCGGCCAGGTACAGGTCGTCGTCGTCCGGGACGGCGCCACGCTCCAGCAGCAGCCCGACGATCTGCGGGTTAGCCGCGCCGGCCACCGCGCAGCGCAGCGGCGTCCAGCCGCCGCCGCGGCCGGGCCGTCCGGGGGCGCGGCCGCCCGGGTCGGCTCCGGCGTCCAGCAGCAGCCGCGCCACGGCCAGCAGGCCGCCGGACCGGGCCGGGTCGAGGACGTGCCACCGCGAGGCGCAGGCCGCGTGCAGCGCCGTCCAGCCGGACCGGGCGTCGACGCGGGTGGCCAGGCCGGGGTCCCGGGCGAGCTCGGCGCGGACCCGGGCAGCGTCGCCGAGGATCACCGCGGTGGCGAGGTTGTAACCGGCCAGCTCCGGGCGGGCGGCCAGCATCCGGGCCGCGCGACCTGTCCCATCGCGGATGCTGGCCTCGCAGAACACCTCGGCCTGCCGGGCCAGGTCCGTGGTGCGGGCCTCGACCTCGGCCTTGAGCCGGGCCCAGCTCGCGAAGCCGTATTCGCGGGCCAGGGCCAGCTGCGCGCTGGCCAGGGTCTGCGCGGCGGAAACCGCCCGGATGCGGCCCGCGGCCGCGGGGTCGCCCGCCTGGGCGGCGCGCAGCAGGTCGCGGGCCTCGCGGCGCAGGTGGTCCAGGCTGGGACGGGCCGGAAGATCGACCATGACGTCTCCTTCACGGCCTGCGATCCGCGCGGCGGGCCGACCAGGGAGATCGCCGTGAGCTGCTACCTCGCGTACAGAGGTGGACTACGTCCTGCCCGCGGATCCGGAGGCGCCCTCTCGCGCCTGCCGTCACGGTATCAGCAGACCGAAAGTCACCCGCGCGGCGAACTCGCCGCGGGATCGGTCCGGGGCCATGCGGTCCAGGGCCATAGGGCTGGGCGTGGGTATGGTCATGTCATGCCGCGACCTGACCGGAGCAGCGCCCTCGATCACATGGTCGTGATCATGTCCGAGAACCGCTCGTCCGGCCACCTGCTCGGCCGCCTGCTGGGCGGCGAGGCGCTGCTGGCGAAGGTCCGCGACGCGATCCGATCCTCGCCCGCATGATGAGCGCCGGCCCGGGAGGCGTCATGGTCCGCCCGGCGGTCCCGGCGGACCTCGAGCCGGTCGCCGCCATCTACGCGCACTACGTAACGGACACCGTGGTGACGTTCGAGGTGGTCCCGCCCGCGGCCACGGACTGGCGGCGGAGGCTGGATGATCTGGCCGGCCGGAACCTGCCGTTCCTGGTGGCCGAGCAGGACGGCACCGTCCTCGGGTACGCCTACGCCAGCCCGTGGCGACCCAGGCCGGCCTACCGCCACACCGTCGAGGACAGCGTGTACATCTCCCCCGGGCAGACCGGCCGCGGCCTGGGCCGCGCGCTGCTCACCGCGCTGCTCGACGGGTGCGAGCAGGCCGGCGTCCGGCAGGTCATCGCGGTGATCGCCGACACCGGGGAGGACGCGTCGGTCGCGCTGCACCGCCGCCTCGGGTTCGAGCCCGCGGGCCGGTTGCACCAGGTCGGGCGCAAGCACGGGCGGTGGATCGACACCGTGCTGATGCAGCGGGAACTGGGCGTGGCGCAGTGAGCAGCGCGTTCAGCGGGCATGAGGGGCGCTGGCAGGCCCGGCTGGGAAAGCTGAGGGACGTAGTGCGCCAGGAGGTCGTGGCCCGCCAGCTGGCACAGGAGCTGGCACCACCGCCCGTTCGGGTCATCGATCTTGGCTGCGGTCAGGGGACGCAGGCTCTGCGGCTGGCCCGGCGCGGCTACGAGGTGACCGGGGTGGACGCGTCAGCTGACCTGCTGGCCCGCTTCGAACGCGACCTGTCCGCCGAGCCGGCCGAGGTCCGCGCCCGGGTGCGAGTCGAGCACGGACTGATCCAGGATTGGGCCGAACGGCCCCGCGTTTCACCCGCCGGAGCCGTGCTGTGCCACGGGGTGCTGATGTACGAGGCGGATCCCGAGCCGGTCCTGCGCGACATCGCGGGGCTGACCGCGCCGGGCGGGATGGTGTCGCTGCTGGTCCGCAACGGCGACGCGCTGGCCATGCGGCCGGGGCTGCGCGGCGACTGGGCGGCGTGTGCGGCGGCCTTCGGGTCCGTCACGTACGCGAACCGGATCGGGGTCACCGCCCGGGCCGACCGGCTGGACGACCTGACCGCCCGGCTGGCGGGCCATGGGCTTGACGTCACCGCGCTGGTACGGCGTGCGGGTGTTCACCGACACGGCCCCGGGCGACGCCGAGGCGCCGCCGGACGCCGCGGCCATGCTGGCCTGTGAGGAGCAAGCCGGGCGCACCGATCCCTACCGCCGGGTGGCCGCCTTGCTGCACGTGATCGCCCGGCGGCGGGAACTGGGGTGAGGCATGGCTGACGAGCTGTGGCGACGGCTGCTGGGCCAGGCGTGGGCTGGACTGGACCAGGCTGGGCTGGACCGGGCTGAGCTGGACCGGGCTGGGCTGGACCGGGCTGGGCTGGACCGGGAGGCGGCGGACGGGCCGGGCTGGACGGGCGGCCTCGAGGTGACCGGCGAGCCGGGCCAGCTGCCTTCGCGCCTGCCGGTCGAGGACGTGGCCATCGCCTGCGTCGGGGTCGCGCTGCTCGCCGCCGCGGCCCTGCACGCCGGGCGCAGCGGCGAAGAAGGGCGGGAGCTGCGGCTGGACCGCCGGCACGTGGCGGCGGCGGTCAGGAGCGAGGCCTGGGTGCGGGTGAACGGCGAGCCCGCCGGGGCCGGGTTCGCGCCGCTGTCCCGGTTCTGGCGGGCGGCCGGCGGCTGGGTACGCACCCACGCCAATTACCCGTGGCACCGCGAGGCGCTGCTGCGCGCGCTGCGCTGCGGCGAGGATCCCGAGGCGGTGGCGGCGGCTATCGCCGGCCTGGGCGCGGTCGAGGTCGAGGACCTGGTGACCGGGGCGGGCGGGGTGGCGGCCGCGGTCCGGACCGAGGCGGACTGGCGGGCGTCAGCGGCCGGGCAGGCGGTGGCCGCGGCCCGGCTGGTCGAGGGATCCCTGGCCCGGGACGCGGCGTGGGACGGGGTGTACAGCATCGGCGGCGCGGCGCCCCGGCGCCGGCCAGCCGGGACACTGCCCGCCTCGGGGATCAGGGTGCTCGACCTCACCCGGGTCATCGCCGGACCGGTGGCCACCCGCTACCTGGCCGCGCTCGGCGCCGACGTGCTCAGGCTGGACCCGCCGGGGCGTCCGGAACTGCGGCAGCAGGCCTACGACCAGCTGCTGGGCAAGCGCAGCGCGCTGCTCGACTTCGGTACGCCCAGCGGGTCCGCCCGGCTGCACGAGCTGCTGGCCGGGGCCGACGTGCTGGTGCACGGATACCGGCCGCACGCGCTCGACCGGTTCGGGCTGGCGCCGCAGGCTCTCGCGGAACGCCATCCCGGGCTGGTCGTGGTGAGCCTGTCGGCCTGGGGCAGGAGCGGCCCGTGGGGAGAACGGCGCGGCTTCGACAGCATCGTCCAGGCCGCGTCCGGGATCGCGGTCACCGAGTCCCCCGATGGCGAGCGCCCGGGCGCGCTGCCCTGCCAGCTTCTCGATCACGGCACCGGTTACCTGTGCGCGGCCACCGTGCTTCGCGGGCTCACTGCGCAGGCCACCTGGGGCGGCACCCTGTTCCGCGAGCTCAGCCTGGCCCGCACCGGGCACTGGCTGCTCAGCCAGCCGCGGGCCGCAGCCGCGGCGCCGGCGGCGGCCAGCGACCCGGCGGCCTGGCTGACGACGGTGGCCGGCGCGGACGGACCGGTCGCCGTGATCCGGCCGCCGGGGCAGCTGGACGGGCGGGAGCTGGCCTGGCCATCACCGCTCACCGGCTACGGCACCGATCAGCCCGGCTGGCGCCCCGATCCGGCCGGCTGACGGCAAAGCGGTTTACCGCCTGTGGCGGGCGGCCTAAGGTAAGTAGCGTTGTGAGAGATAACGGGGTCATTGAGCGGATCGACGCATTCTGCGACGCGGTCCCGCGCCGCCGGACCCGGGCTGAAGAGCACGGCTCGCTGGAGGTCTTCGTCCCCGTCGGCATGAGCTGGCCGTACTACGCGCGGCCGAGGCAAGGCTCACGGCCGCCGGTCACCGCGGCCGACATCCGCGCGGTCCGCGCCCGGCAGCGCGAGCTGATCATCCCGGAGTCCTTCGAGTGGATCGAGGAATCCGCGCCCGAGATGGCGACGGCCGCCGCGGAGGCAGGCCTGGAGGTCCGCCGGCATCCGCTCATGGTGCTCGCCGCTCCAGCCCCGGTGCCGCCGCTCCCGCCGGGGATCACGGTGCGGATCGTCGCGCCGGAAGACCCCGAGCTCGACCGGATCTGGGCGGTCCCGGCCGTAGCGTTCAGCCATCCGGGAACGGCCGTCGGCGAGGCGGGCGCGGCCGAGCGGGACAAGATCGCGGCCGGCCACGACGGCGCCACGATCGCCATGCTGCGCGAGCGCCTGCGGTCCGGGCAGTCGGTGCTGGCCGCCGCGTTCGGCCCGGACGGCCCCCTCGCGGCGGGAAGCTGCCAGGCGGTCGACGGCGTCGCCGAGATCACCGGCGTCGGCGTGCTGCCCTCCCATCGCCGCCAGGGCCTCGGCGCGGCGGTCACCGCGCTGCTGGCCGCTGACGCCGCCGGCCGCGATGTGCGGACCATCTTCCTGTCCGCCAGCGACCGCGTGGTGGCCCGCGTCTACGCCCGGATCGGGTTCCGCGAGATCGGCACGGCCGTGATCGCCGAGCCGGCCCGTTAGCCGGGTGGCCCGGGCTGAGGGGACCTCGCTAGGGTCGTTACGTGCTGTCACGATGGCAGGGCGGAATTGCCGCGCTGGTGGTCACGCTGCTCACCGGCGTGCTGGTCATCGGCGATATCACCGACAACGTGATGCGCCGGTGGTGGGCCACCCACGCGCTCACGACCGACACGGTGTCTGGCCTGCTCGTGCTCCTGATCACGGTGCTGGTGGTCGACCAGGTGCTCAGGCTCCGGCAGATCAATGTCCGGGCCCGCGCCGTCGGGGCGCAGGCGGCCATCGTCATGACTCAGGCGGTCCGCGCGTCGCGTTCGGTAGCCAAGGGAGCGGCGGAGGGCGCGGACGAGGGTGACCGCGACGCCGCCGCCGACGATCTGCGGACGTACATGATGATGCTGATGGTCGGTGCGCCGGTCCTGATCGACGCGAAGGTATCGAGGAATTTCCTGGAGCAGGCCCAGGCCGTGGCCGGGCTGATGGCCCTGGCCCAGGGAGCGACGGCCGGGTCGGCCAGCGCGGCATCGGCGGGCGCCCGGCTCGACGGCGCGGTGCAAAAGCTCCGGGCCGCCTCGACGCCGCTGATGGCGGTGCTCGACCCGGAGGCCCAGGCGGCCATCCGCGGGGACGGACCGGCATAACGCGCGGCACCGACCCGCTGCACTCGCCCCCGCCGCGTGGTGAGACGCTAGGCACAGTGGCTTGTGGCCGGACGTGGCCGGACGACCGTGAGGAGCGTGGGTCGATGAAGGCGGGCCTTCACATCCCGGATTTCACCTGGCAGGGTGGCCCGCCTGAGCTGCGGGTACGCCTGGGCGAGATAGCCCGGCTGGCCGAGCAGGCGGGTTTCGACCGGATCAGCGTGATGGACCACGTGTGGCAGATCCGCGGCGTCGGGCCGCCCGAGCACGAGATGCTCGAGGCTTACACGACGCTCGGCTACCTGGCCGCCAAGACCGAGCGGGTCAAGCTGCTCACCCTGGTCACGGCGGTGGTCTACCGGGACCCGGGGCTGCTGGTCAAGGCGGTCACCACCCTGGACGTCCTGTCCGGCGGGCGCGCGATGCTGGGCATCGGCGCGGCCTGGAACGAGGATGAGGCGCGGGGGCTGGGCCTGTTCTTCCCGCCGACCGCGGAACGGTTCGAGCGGCTGGAGGAGGCGCTGCGCATCTTCGGCCAGATGTGGAGCGACGACGAGGGCCCATTCGACGGGAAGTACTACCACCTGGGCCGCACGCTGAACTCGCCGCAGCCGCTGACCCGCCCGCGCCCGCCGATCCTGATCGGCGGCTCCGGAGAGCGCAAGACGCTGCGGCTGGTGGCCCGGTACGCGGACGCGTGCAATATCTTCGGCGGCCCGGAGCTGGCTCATAAGCTCGAGGTGCTGCGTGAGCACTGCGCCGCCGAGGGCCGCGACTACGCCGAGATCGAGAAGACCTCGGGGGCCCGGTTCGACCTCGGCGAGAACGGCGAGAACGTGCAGAAGGTCATCGAGCAGCTGCACGAACTGTCCGAGCTAGGCATCCAGGTCGCGCACGGTGCCGTCGTCGGGGTCGGCTCGCTACGTCCGCTGGAGCTGATGGCCGAACAAGTCATCCCCGCCATGAGCAAGTTCTGAACCGGTCACCTTACGCAAAACTCTCCGCTCGGGAGTAATCCCGCCTGCTAGGCTGCGCCCGTCTTTGGGGTGCTATGTGCGGGTGGGGGTGGAGGGCTTGGGTGACTTCGAGGAGGTTCTGCGGCTCCAGGCCGGGATCCGGGAGTGGCTGCTGCGCGCGGCCCGGCACGGCCGCCGCGAGCTGCGCGGCCTCCCGGCCCCGGCGGTCCTGCCGTTGCTGTGCGCGGCGGCGCTCGGGCCGGCCCTCGCCGACGCCGCAGGGCTGGACGGCGCCACGGCCGTGGCCAGGATCGGGGTCCTGTCCTCGGTAGGGGCCAGCGCCCTGGCTGACGCGGTGGCCGCAGCCGTGGACCGCGTGCGGTCGGCGCACCCCTCCGCCAGCCCCTCCCGCAGTGACCTGCAGCGGGAGATCAGCCGGAGCCTGCGGGAGATCCTGTCCGCCGGCGACGGATACGCCGGCGAGGTGCGATCGGACATCGCCATGGTGCTGCGCGAGATCGACGCGGGCGGCACCGCCTTCCGGGCCGCGATCGAGGCCGGGGACGAGGAACTGGAGCACGAGGTGCTCACCGCGGCTGAGACGGTGAGCGCCGAGTTCGGCGAGATGGAGTTCCTGCTCGCCGACCTGGCGCGGGCGGCCGGGGAGATACAGGACAGCCTGGGCGGCCAGGGTGCCGAGCTCCGAGCGGCCATCGAGCAGGTCGCGCGGCAGTCCGCCGACGTGCGGGTCATCCGCGAGGAACTGGCGGCCATGGAGCAGCGCGGGCGGCAGTGGGCGCCCGGCGCCGGGGGGCCGGGTAACGACGGCCCGCGATGGACCAGCGGCTGTCCCTACCGCGGGCTGCTGCCCTACGGCCGGGCCCACGAGGCCGTGTTCTTCGGGCGCGAACAGCTCACCGCCGCGCTGGCCGGCTCGCTCGTGCAATCCGGCCTCGTCATGCTGACCGGCGCCTCGGGGGCGGGTAAGACCTCACTGCTGGAGGCCGGCCTGGTGCCGGCGCTGGCCCGCGGGGTGCAGGTACCGGGAGCAGGCTCGTGGCCGCGGATCAGCATGACCCCGGGCACCGGCCCGCTGACCGAGCTGGCCGCCCAGCTGGCGCGGCTCGGCGGCCGCGATCCCGCCCTGATCCGCGACGGCCTGGCCGACGCGCCGGGCGATGCGCACCTGCTGCTCAGCGAGATCGCGCAGGCCGCCGGGGCGTCCCGGCTGGTCTTGATCATCGACCAGTTCGAGCAGGTCTTCGCGGCCGGGGACGATGAGGCCGGGCTCGAGCGGGCCGCGTTCGTCGACGCCGTGCGCGCGGCCGCGACCCGGCCGGCCGGGCCGCGCGCCGAGCCCCCGCTGCTCGCGGTCATCGCCGTACGCGGCGACTACTGGGACCGGTGCGCGGCCTACCCCCAGCTCGTCCCGTTCATGGAACGCGACCAGATCGTCGCCGGCCCGATGACCGAAGCTGAGCTGCGCCGCGTGATCACCGGCCCGGCCGAGGCGAGCGGACTGGCCGTCGAGCCGGGCCTGGCCGATGCGATCCTGGCCGACCTGCGCTCGGCCGGGGAGCAGACGCCGGGCCGCGCGGTCCTGCCGCTGCTGTCCCAGGCCATGACGGCGACCTGGGAGCATCGCCAGGGCAACGAGCTGACCAGGCAGGCATACCTGGACGCTGGTGACGGGGCCGGGATCGCCCGCGCCGTGGAGGTCAGCGCCGAGACGGCCTACCGCAGCCTGACCGAGGACCAGCAGGCCATCGCCCGAGAGGTCTTCCGGCGGCTGACCGGTACCGGGCCGGACCGCAGGCCGACCCGCCGGACAGTCAGTATCAGCGACCTGCGCGCCGGGCGCGCCGCGGCGCAATGGCCCCAGATCAGCGCGGTCCTGGCGGCGTTCGCCCAGCACCGCCTGGTCGCGGTGGACGCCGAGCGCGCCGAGATCGCGCACGACGTCCTGCTCCGGGCCTGGCCACGGCTGCGGGGGTGGCTGGCCGAAGATGAGACCAGCATGATCCTGTACGGCCAGCTCGCCGAGGACACGGCGCGGTGGCGAGCCAGCGGCGGGGACCGCGCGCTGCTGTACCGCGACGTCCAGCTGGCCGCCGCCGGGCAGGCCGCGCGCGTCTGGGCCGGGGACCCGGGCCGGTACCCCCCGCTGGGCACCGGCGAGGCGGAGTTCCTGCGGGCCAGCGGCCGGGCCGCGGCTCGCGGCCGGCGGCGCCGGCAGGCCCTGGCCGGGCTCGTGACGGTGGTGGTCGTCGCCGTGCTCGCGGGCGCCGGGGTGGCGGTCAAGGACGCGAGGACCAGCGCGGCCCGGCAGGGCACCGCGAACACCGCGCAGGGCCTGGCCGCGCAGAGCACGGCCCTCGATGCGACCGACCCGGTCACCGCCGCCCTCCTGGCCGGGGCCGCCTGGCAGCTGGACCCCACCGCGCAGGCCCGCTACAGCCTGCTCCAGTCGCTGGCGCAGCCGGTCCGCGGCATCTTGTCCGCACAGTCCGGCGTGGTGACCGCGCTGGCTTACAGCCCGGACGGCGGCACGCTGGCGGCCGGGTACTCCGGCGGCACGATCCGGCTGTGGGATCTGGCCTCGCACCGCACGATCCGCGTCACCACCTTCGGCGCGGCCCCGCTCGCCCTGGCCTTCGCCGGCGGGGGGAAGCTGCTCGAGGCCGCGGACGCCGGCGCCGTCGGCACATGGAACCTGGCCGCCGGGACCGGGATCGCCGCGCGCCCGTTGTCCAGCCCGGCGCAGGGCCACGCGGTGGCGTTCAGCCCGGACGGCGCGGTCGTGGCCACGGGCGGCGCCGACGGGAACGTCCGGCTGTGGAACACGGCCACCGGGCAGGAGGTCGGGGCGCCGATGAGCTCTGACGCCAGCCCGGTGGACGCGGTGGCGTTCAGCCCCGACGGTGCGCTGGTCGCCTCGGCCAGCGCAGACGGGAACGTCCAGTTGTGGAGCACGGCCGGCCAGCAGGTGGCAGGACCGGCCCTGATCCCCAACGGGCCGGATGTTGACGCACTGGCGTTCAGCCCGGACGGGAAGCTGCTGGCCACCGCCGGCCAGGACGGTACCGCCCGGCTGTGGAACGTCGGGTCCGGCAGCCAGACAGGCGCGGTGATGGTAACCGGCAACGCGGTGAGCGCCCTGACGTTCGGCCCGGGCGGGACCACGCTGGCCACGGCGGAAAGCGACGGCGTCACCGAGCTGTGGGACGTCATTACCCAGGCCCAGACCGGGGCCCCGCTGGCCGCCGCGGGCTCAGCCGGGGTGAGCGCGCTGGCCTTCAGCCCCGGCGCGGACGCCCTGGCCACCGGGAACGGCAGCGGGAACATCCAGCTGTGGAACACGGCAGCCTTCCACCAGCCCTCCGTCCCGCTGGCCGCCGGGACGATCAGCCCGGCCGCCACGTTCAGCGCGGGGGGCGGCGTGCTCGCCACCAGCGACGGGCACGGGTTCGTCCGGGTGTGGGACATCGCGTCCAGGCGGCCCGTCGGCGGCCCGGTGCCCAGCTCCGGCACCGTGACCGGGCTCGCCCTCAGCCCGGGCGGCAAGATCCTGGCCGTCGCGGGAAACGGCGTGCAGCTGTGGCAGACAGCGACCGGCCAGCGGATCGGCGCCGGGCTGCCCGCGGCCGGCGACGGGAGCGATCAAGCCGTGGCGTTCAGCCCGGACGGCACGCTGCTGGCCACCTTCGGCGCAGGCGGCACGGCGCGGATCTGGGACGTGGCGACCCAGCGGGAGGTCGGCGGGCCGATGACGGCCGGCCGGCCCGGCGCGCTCACCGGGGTGGTGGCGTTCAGCCCCGACGGCAGGACGCTGGTCACCGTGGCCGCCGGGGGCCAGGCCACGCTGTGGAGCGCGGCCACCCAGCGGCAGATCGGAACGCAAATGGCGGCCGGCCCGGCCGTGACCGTCGCGGCGTTCAGCCCGGACGGCGGGATGCTCGCGACCGCGGGCGGCGACGGCAGCATCCGGCTGTGGGACGTGGCCACCCGGCAGCCGATCGGCTCGCCGATGACCGCCGACCCCCAGCCGGTCTACGCCGCGGCGTTCACCCCCGACGGCGCCACGCTGGCCACCGCGGGCGGCGACGGCAGCATCCGGCTGTGGGACGTGGCCACCCGGCAGCCGATCGGCTCCCCGATGACCGCCGACCCCCAGCCGGTCTACGCCGCGGCGCTCAGCCCCGACGGCGCCACGCTGGCCACCGCGGGCGGCGACGGCAGCATCCGCACCTGGGAGGTGGCCTTCCCGGCTGACCTCCCGCAGGCGGCCTGCGGCATCGCGGATGAACCGCTCACCCGCCAGCAGTGGGCTGACTACGCTGGGAGTCAGCCATACCACCAGGTCTGCCCCGCGGGGTAGCCCGTCGCACGCGGGACGTCATCATCCGGATTCCAGGCAGGCATTCGCCGCGAGGGCCCGCACGGGCCGCCGTGGTGCTCGCCGTGGCCGGCGTCGTGCTGCTCGTGGCCGCAGGCGTCGTGGCGGCGGTCACCATCGGCGGGTCCCGGGCCGGTCAGGCGGACGCGGGCCGGGCCGCATCCGCCGCGACAGCCACCCCGGCCGCTCCGGCCGCCTCGGCCGCCCCAGCGGGCTCGCTTGCCCCAACTGCCTCGTCCTCCTCGTCCGTTTCTGTCACTCCGGCCGCCTCAGCGGCGGGCGGACGCACGGCCTCCGCACCGGCGAGATCCGCCGACCCGGGCGGGCACCGCGATCCGCTCGGGCCCGCGGCGGCCTCGTACGTAGCTACCAGGGAGGGCGTCGTCCTGGCCGCCGTCTTCGACCTGCGTACAGCCCAGACGTGGACTCTGGGCCAGGGGCGGCCGCAGGCCGAAGCCAGCGTGGTCAAGCTGGACGTGCTCGAGACGCTGCTGGCCGGGCGGGGCAGCAGCGGGCTGTCCGCCGACGACCAGGAGCTGGCCGGGGAGATGATCGAGGACAGCGACAACGACGCGGCGACCAGCCTGTGGTATCAGGTCGGCGGGGCCAACGGCATCCGGTCCTTCAACACCACCGCCGGCCTGGCCGACACCGCGCCATCGTCGTGCGTGAACTGCCCGGGATTCCCGTGGCCCGGCTGGGGCCTGTCCACCACGACGCCCAGCGACCAGCTAACCCTGCTGCGCGCGCTGGTCCAGCCGAATTCGCTGCTCACCGGCACCGAGCGCAGCTATGCGCTGTCGCTGATGGAGAACGTGACGCCAGATCAGCGGTGGGGCGTCTCCGGCGGCGTCCCGGCGGAGGCCACCGTGGCGCTCAAGAACGGCTGGCTGCCGCTGGACAGCGCCGGCCGCGACTGGCAGATCAACAGTGTGGGCTGGATCTCCGGCCGCGGGCGGGACTACCTGATGGCCGTGCTGAGCACCGGTGACCCGAGCGAGCAGTACGGCATCGACACCATCAGCCAGCTGGCCGCCATCGTCTGGGACAGCCTGGCCTGACCGAGCCGTCAGGGCGCCCCGCTGCCGCGGACCTTCACGCCCGGACCCGGGCTCGCCGTGGCCGGGCCCCGCTGCCTGGCCAGCGCGGCCGGGGTCAGGCCGGCCAGGGCCTGGCATTCGCGGGTCAGGTGCGCCTGGTCGGCGTAGCCGGCCTGCGCCGCGAGAGCGGCCAGGTCGTACCGGTCCTGGCCGGCGGCCAGGCCGGCGTCGATCCGGGACACGAACCGGCGGAAGCGCAGCACCCGCTGCAGGGTCTTGGGCCCGTAGCCGACGACGGCATGGCAGCGGCGGCGCAGCTGCCGCATGCTCAGCCCGATCTCCGCCGCGACGTCCTCGGCACGGGCCCGGGGATCGGCCAGCAAGGCCGCGGCGCGGGCCGCGGCCGGGTCGGGGCCGCCGTCGCCGACCAGGGCGGCCGCCAGGCCGACCACGCGGGCCGCGGCGGTATCGGGATCCAGCGTGCCGGGCAGCCGCCTGGCCTCGCTCGGGCGCAGGTCCGCGAGGTCAACACGCTGGTCGCGGAGTTCGCTCAGCGGCACGCCGAGCGCCGGGCCGCCGGCCGCAGTCCGGAAGCGGACGCCGACCAGGACCGAACCGCCCGTCAGCACGGCGGGCGCCGGGCCGGTGTCCGGGCCGGCCACGAACGCGCCCCGGTCCTGCTCCCAGATCAGGTCGGTGCACGCGTCGGGCAGCACCAGGCTGGTCCGCGCCCCGCCGCCGCCCGGGATGACCTGAGCCCACAGGCACGCGACCGCGTGCCGCAGGGCCGCCGGGGCCTGCCATTCGGTGTACCCGGGCGGCAGGTCGCGCACGCTGGCCGGCCGGTCATCCATATCCCCAGCTTGCCATGCCCGGCGGCCGTTTCGTTCAATACGGGGCGGCCCGGCCATGCTGTGATAGGCCCATGAATGCTCCTGACTTCGATGCAGCTGCCGCCTTCATCGCCGGGAACGCCAGGGTCATCGACCGGCGCCGGTTCGAGCGGATGTTCGGCGGCGGAGCCGCCCGGCCGGTGCGGGACGCGGTGGCCGGCTACCGCAACGACGACGGCGGGTTCGGTCATGCCCTGGAACCCGATTGCCGGGCCCCGGGCAGCCAGGCTCTCGCCGTCGAGATGGCCCTGCGGATCATGGACGAGGCCGACGCGTGGGACGCCGCGCTGGCCGGCGGCGCGTGCGACTGGCTGGCCGCGGTGGCACCGGCCGAGGGCGGCGCGGCCGGCGCGGAGCCAGACATAGCGCGACTGGCCGCATGCGCCGTGGTGGGTGCCCGAGGAGGGCCATCCGGCTTCGGTCATCGCCACCGGCCTGATCGCGGGCACGCTGCACGCCCGCGACGTCAGCCATCCCTGGCTGGAGAGGGCCACCGAGATGATGTGGGCCAGGGTCGGCCGGCTGGCCCGCGGCGCCGGCGAGCTGTCGGGCGGCCCGGGTGGCGCGTACGAAATGCTCGGCGTGCTCCGGTTCCTGCAGCACGTACCGGACCGGGACCGGGCCCAGGCGGCGTTCGGCCAGGTCGGGCCGCTGATCATCGACAGGGGCCTGGTGGCGCTCGACCCGGAAACCCCGGGTGAGGTGCACTTCCCGCTGGACTTCGCGCCCGAGCCCGGCTCGCTGGCCCGCGCGGTGTTCGACGAGGCCACGATCAAGGCCAACCTGGACCATCTCGCGGCCGCCCAGCGTGATGACGGCGGCTGGACGTTCAACTGGCTGGCCTGGTCGCCGGCCGCGGAACGGGAGTGGCGCGGCTTCCTGACCGTCGACGCCCTGCGGGTGCTGCGCGCCAACGGCTACCTGCTCCCGCCCGTCCGGACGGGCCGGGAATCATGATCGTGGATCGTTACTGCCCGCAGGCGGGCAGTAACGATCCACGATGATCTGAGGCAGGTGATCCCAGCGCGGTCAGGATCGCTTCTGCGCACTCCCGTGGGGTGGCCGCCGAGGTGTCCACATCCAGGTCGTACGTCCGATGCGCGTGCACCACGGCGTACTGACCGCGCACGGTGCCGACGGTCCGGTCACCGCGCTCTCGTTCCCGCTGCTCGGCGATGGGCAGCGGGCAATGCACCCCCACCCAGAGCGTGTTCGCGGCGGACAGGGCGCGCTTGAGCCCCGCGGGCTGATCGGGCACCAGCCACACATCGTCGATGACCTGATCGAGCCCGGCCTCGGCACACGCCGCCCAGTACGCGTGGCTCGCCCCGATCATCCCCAGTCCCAGCGGACCAGGCACGACGTCGAACGCAGGCTGCCCGTCCACGGTCACGGGGATCCAGCTGAACCCGGCCACCACGCGGCCGTCGCTGGCGAAGAACCGCCTGCTCTGTACGGCCAGGAAGGTGTCAAGGCCGGTCACCTGAAGGGGTCTGGGCCACAGCTCCCGCAACACCGCCGCGATGCTCGACTTGCCCGAGCAGCTCGGGCCGTTCAGGACGATGCAGGTCGCCGTCATCCCGCCAGGATGCCGCAAAACCGGCGGGATCAGCCGTAGAAGAGGGGCTCCATGATGGCGCGGGCGCGGCGGCCGGCGCGGCGCCAGGCCTGCTCGAGCGCCTGCGCGGCGTCGCCTGGCGGGTAACCGAGCAGGCGGGCCACCGTGGTCAGCTCGCCGGTCCTGGTCGGCAGCGTGTCTTCGGGCAGGCCGCGGACCAGGACGATCGCGTTCCTGATCCGGCCGGCCAGCTGCCAGGCGGCCATGAGCTCCGCCGCGTCGCCGGCGGGCAGCAGGCCGTCCCGCACCGCCGCCGCCATCGCCTCGGTGGTCCGGGTGGTGCGCAGCGCGGGCACCGCGTGGGCGTGCTGCAGCTGCAGCAGCTGGATCGTCCACTCCACATCGGACAGGCCGCCGGGACCCAGCTTGACGTGCAGCGCCCGGTCCGCGCCGCGCGGGATCCGCTCGGCCTCCACCCGGGCCTTGATTCGGCGGATCTCGCGTATCGCGACCGGGTCGAGCCCACCCAGCGGATAGCGGAACTCGGCGATCATCCGGACGAAGCGGGCCCCCAGATCCTCGTCCCCGGCGGCGGCCTCAGCGCGCAGCAGGGCCTGCGCCTCCCACGGCGCGGACCGTCTCCGGTAGTAGCTGCGGTAGGCGGCCAGCGTGCGGACCAGCGGGCCCTGCCGGCCGTCCGGCCGCAGGTCCGCGTCCACCGCTAGGGGCGGGTCCGGCACCGGGAGGGCGAGCAGCAGGCGCAGCTCGACGGCCACCGCGTGCGCGGCGTTCGACGCGTCCCGTTCCGCCTGGCCGGGCACTGGATCGTGGACGAACAGCACGTCCGCGTCGCTGCCGTAGCCGCACTCGTGGCCGCCGAACCGGCCCATCGCGATCACCGCGATCCGGGTCGGCAGCGGCTGGCGCAGCTCGGCCGAGACCTTGTTGACCGCCACGGCCAGCGCGGCCTGTATCGTCGCCCGGGTCACGCTGGTCAGCGCCTCGGCCGTGGCATCCAGGCCATCGGTGACGTTCAGCAGGTCGGCGGCGGCGATGCGCAGCAGCTCGCGGCGGCGGACCGAACGGACGGCGGAGACCGCGGCCTCCGCCTCGTCCTCGTAGCGCTGGGCCGCCGCCATCATCTCGCCCCGCAGCGCACCTGGGCCGCGGGGCGCGAGCTCGGCGTCGTCGCCGAACAACGCGACCGCATCGGGCGCGCGCAGCAGCAGGCCGGTGGCGTAGCGGCTGGAGGCCAGCACGTGCGCCATCCGCTCGGCCACCTTGGTATCGTCGCGCAGCAGCCTCAGGTACCACGGGCTCTCCCCCAGCGCCTCGCTGACCTGGCGGAACGCCAGCAGGCCCGCGTCAGGCTCGGCCGCGTCGGCGAACCAGCCGAGCAGGACCGGCAGCAGCGTCCGCTGGATCGCCGCCCGCCGCGAGACGCCCGAGGTCAGCGCGTCGATATGGCGCAGCGCGCCGGCCGGGTCGGCATAGCCCAGCGCCTCGAGCCGTGCCCGGGCCTCGGCCGGCGTCAGCCGGGCGGCGTCCGTCGGGAGGCGGGCCACCGCGTCCAGCAGCGGCCGGTAGAACAGCTTCTCGTGCAGCCGTCGGACCAGGCGGGCGTGCATGCGCCACATGGCGTCGAACTCGGCCGCCGGGTCGGAGCGGTTCGCCGTGACCGGGAGCTGGTACCACGGGCCGTTCGGCAGATCAAAGGACCTCATCGCCCGGCCCAGCCTGCGAAGTACGGCGGGGTCCTCGGGCAGGGTGTGGGTGCGGCTCAGCCGGTACAGCTGCAGCAGATGCTCGGTGCGCCGCAGGAACCGGTAGGCGTCGGCGAGCTCTTCGGCGTCGGCGCGGCCGACGTACCCGCCTGCGGCCAGCGCGGCCAGCGCGGGCAGCGTCGCGGGCGCACGCAGCGTCTCGTCGGTGCGGCCGTGCACCAGCTGCAGCAGCTGCACGGCGAACTCGATGTCGCGCAGGCCGCCGGGGCCGAGCTTGAGCTCGCGCCCGGCCTGGCGGGGCGGCAGCGACTGCTCGACCCGGCGGCGCATGGCCTGGGTGTCCTCGACGAAATGCTCGCGGCGCGCCGCCTGCCAGACCAGGGGGGCGAACGTGTCCGCGTAGGCCTGGCCGAGCGCCATGTCACCCGCCACCGGCCGCGCCTTGAGCAGGGCCTGGAACTCCCAGGTCTTGGCCCAGCGCTCGTAGTAGGCGCGATGGCTGGCCAGGGTGCGGACCAGCGGGCCGTGGCGGCCTTCGGGCCGGAGGTTCGGGTCGACGGGGAAGATGCTGCCTTCCGGGCTGGACCGGGCGCAGACGCCGATCAGGCCCGCGGCCAGGCGGCTGGCGGTGGCCAGCGCCTCGTTTTCATCCGCGGCGGGGGCGCCGGTTGCGTTCATGGCCGGCTCGGCGACGAAGATCACGTCGACGTCGCTGGCGTAGTTCAGCTCGCGGGCCCCGCACTTGCCCATGGCCACCACGGCGATCCGGCAGGGCGCGGACCCGGCGGGCAGCTCAGACCGGGCCACCGCGAGCGCCGCCTCGAGGACCGCGGCGGCGATGTCGGCCAGTTCCTCGGCCACCTCTTCCAGGGAGGCGGCCGCGGTCATGTCGCGCGCGGCCAGGTGCAGCAGCCGCCGCCGGTACGCGGCGGCCAGCGCCGCCACCGGCTCGTGAGGCTCGCGGCTGGCCACCGGCTCGGCCAGCCGCGAGTTCGCGCCGACCGCCTGCAGCATCTGCTCACGCAGCTCGGCCGGGCGGGGGCGGCTCATGGGCCCGCGGAGCAGCTCGCAGTCCCCGGGGTGGCGGGTCAGGTGGTCAGCCAGGCCGGCGCTGACGCCGAGGACGGCGGTCAGCCGGTCGCGGAAATCCGGCTCGTCGTGGAGCGCCCGGCGCAGGGCGGCCGGGTCTTCCGCGGCGCCGAACACCCGGGCCAGCCCGATCAGGGCCAGGTCGGGATCGGCCGCGGCGGACAGCGCGGTCAGCAGCGGGTCGCTCCCGGGATCGTCGTCGGCGCCGTCCGCGTCGATACCGCCGAGGTCGGTGAGCAGCAGGCGCTCGGCCCGCGCGGCGTCCGCGAAACCCAGCCGGGCCAGCCGCCCCGCCATCGTCGTCCGCAAACCGCTCACGTCAGTAACGGTATATGGGCGGTTTGACCCGCGCCGCATCGCATCCTGCGGGGACCTACAGCAAACAAACAGGACAGTCACACAGTGTCCTCATACTCCCTGTCGTACATTCAGCGCTCGGATCGCTGGAAAGGCACCGGGCACGGGGCGGGTGACCTTACGAATCGCTCATAGGAGAAACCCTTGCCTGGGATGCACCGTTACCTGGACGGCCTGCTGAAGAGCCGTCCCGGCCGGATCGTGATAGCCGGGGCGGCGCTGGGCCCCCTGCTGCTGGGGGTGTCGGCGTGCGGCGCGGCCGCCACGGCCTCGCCCTCGGCCGCCAGCAGCTCCAGCCCGGGTGGCGCGAGCGCCTACCTCAACTGCCTGCGTGAGCACGGCGTGACGGGTTCGGGCCGGGGCACCTCCGGCGCAAGTGCCCCGGCCGCGAGCACCCCGAGCAGCAGCACCATCAGCAACGCCCGCCAGGCCTGCGCCTCGCTGCGCCCGTCGGGCGGGTTCGGCGGGGCGGGCGGTTTCAGCGCTGCGCTGAGTACCTTCGAAAGCTGCCTGTCCGCGCACGGCGTGACCCTGCCCAGCCCGTCGGCCTCCGGGGGAGGTTTCCGGGGCCTGTTCAGTCAACTGCAGTCCACTTCCGCGGGTCAGGCGGCGCTCAACGCCTGCAAGTCCGACCTGCCCTTCACCCCGGGCGGCGGCACCGGTGGCTCCGGCTCCGGCGGCGGCGGTCCGGCGGCGGCTCCGGCGGCACGGGCGGAAGCGGCGGCGGGACCAGCGGCGGGACCAGCGGAAGCAGCGGCGGCGGAAGCACTGCCACCTGATCGGCGGCGCGGGCACGGCGGGCATACGCTTCCGGCGAACCCGGCGGGCGCCCGGACGGGGCGCTGCGGGCGGTGTGGTAGGCATGGGCCATGGTCGATCTCATCCCCCGCGACGTGCTGTTCGGCAACCCGGAGCGCGTCAGCCCGCAACTGTCCCCCGACGGCACCAAGCTGGCCTGGATCGCGCCGCGGGACGGTGTCCTCAACGTGTGGGTCGCCCCGGTCGGGTCGGCCGGCGTCGACTGGGACGCCGCGGCGGTGGTGACGGACGACACCGACCGGGGTATCCGGTCCCACACGTGGGCCCGCGACGGCCGACACCTGCTGTACGCGCAGGACACCGGCGGCGACGAGAACTGGCGGCTGTACGACGTCGACATGCAGACCTTGGCCCGGCGCGACCTGACCCCGTTCGAGGGCGTCCAGGCCCGGATCATCGCCACCCGCAAGATCCACCGCGACGAGGTGCTGGTCGGGATCAACAAGGACAACCCGCAGCTGCACGACGTCTACCGCCTGGATTTGCCGACCGGGGAGCTGACCAAGCTGATCGACAACCCGGGGTACGCGGGCTGGCTGGCCGACGAGGACATGGTGGTCCGGGGCGCGATCGCCCCGCTGCCCGACGGCGGCTACGACATGCTGGTCCGCGACGACGCCGACAGCGAGTGGCGGACGCTGCTGCGCATCCCGGCCGACGACGCCGCCGTCAGCGGCCCGCTGGCCTTCACCGGCGACGGGAAGTCGCTGGTGGCCATCAGCTCGGTCGGTGCGAACACCGGCCGGCTGGTGCGGATCGACTTGGCCACCGGCGAGGAGCGGGTGGTCTTCGAGGACCCCGAGGCGGACGTGACCGGCGCGATGCTGCACCCGGACACCCGGGAACCGCAGGTCGCGGTCGTCGTCAAGGACCGGGCCGAGTACCACGTGCTCGACCCGGCGGTGCAGGCCGACCTGGACGCGGTCCGGGCGCTGCACGCCGGTGACCCGAGCCTGGTCGGCCGGGACGAGGCCGACGCGACGTGGCTGATCGCCTTCGACAACGACGCCACCCCGGTGCGCTACTACGCCTACGACCGGGCCAGCCGGACCGCCAGCGTCCTGTTCGACAGCCGCCCGGAGATGCTGCGCTACCAGCTGGCCGCGATGGAGCCGTTCGCGTTCACCGCGCGGGACGGGCTGACCGTGCACGGGTACGTCACCTTCCCGCCCGGTGGCGGCCGGTCCGCCCGGCCGGCCGTGCTCGACGTGCACGGCGGCCCGACGGTCCGGGACGAGTGGGGCTGGAACCCCGAGGCCCAGTGGCTGGCCAACCGGGGCTACCTGTGCATCCAGGTGAACTACCGCGGCTCGACCGGCTACGGCAAGGCGTTCGTCAACGCCGGCGACCGCGAGTGGGGCGGCAAGATGCACGACGACCTGATCGACGCGGTCCGGTACGTGGCGGCACAGGGCTGGGCCGACCCGGACCGGACCGCCATCTACGGCGGCTCCTACGGCGGATACGCGGCACTGGTCGGCGCGGCGTTCACCCCGGACGTGTTCCGCTGCGCGGTGGACATCGTCGGCCCCTCGAACCTCAAGACGCTGCTGGAGACGATCCCGGCGTACTGGGCGCCGGCCAGGGCCGAACTGTACAAGCGGGTCGGGAACCCGGAAACGGACCAGGAGTTCCTGTGGTCCCGCTCGCCGCTGTCCCGGGCCCGGGACATCCGCATCCCGCTGCTGATCGCCCAGGGCGCCAACGACCCGCGGGTCAAGCAGGCCGAGTCGGAGCAGATCGTGGCCGCGCTGGCCGAGGCCGGGATCGACTACGAGTACATGCTGTTCCCCGACGAGGGCCACGGCTTCGCCAAGCCGGAGAACCGGCTGAAGTTCTACGCGGCGGCCGAGCGCTTCCTGGCCAAGTACCTGGGCGGCCGCTTCGAGGAGTGAGGCCGGGGGGCCCGGGGACGGTGGTTCCCGGGGCGGCCCGTCCAGGTCAGAGCATGGGCAGGTAGCGGCTCAGCTCGTACTCGGTGACCTGGCGGCGGTACTCGTGCCACTCCGCGCGCTTGTTGCGCAGGAAGAAGTCGAAGACGTGCTCGCCGAGGGTCTCGGCGACCAGCTCGCTGTCCTGCATGGCGTTGATGGCCTGGTCCAGGTTCTGCGGCAGCGGCCGGATACCGAGCGCGCGCCGCTCGGCGGAGGTCAGCGCCCACACGTCGTCCTCGGCTCCGGGCGGCAGCTCGTAATCGTTCTCGATGCCCTTCAGGCCGGCGCCCAGGATCACGGCGTAGGCCAGGTACGGGTTGCAGGCGGCGTCGAGGGAGCGGAACTCCACGCGGGTCGAATTGCCCTTCTGCGGCTTGTACATCGGCACCCGGACCAGCGCCGAGCGGTTGTTGTGCCCCCAGCACACGTAGGCCGGGGCCTCCCCGCCCGCGCCGGCGATCCGGTCCTCGGCACCCCACAGCCGCTTGTAAGAGTTCACCCACTGGTTACAGACCGCGGTGATCTCCGGCGCGTGCCGGAGCAGCCCGGCAATGAAGGCCCGGGCCGTCTTGGACAGCTGGAACTCCGCGCCCGCCTCGAAGAACGCGTTCTTGTCCCCCTCGAACAGGGACACGTGCGTGTGCATGCCGGAGCCGGGATGGTCGGTGAAGGGCTTGGGCATGAACGTGGCGTACACGCCCTGCTCCATCGCCACCTCCTTCATCACCAGCCGGAACGACATGATGTTGTCGGCGGTGGTCAGCGCGTCGGCGTAACGCAGGTCGATCTCCTGCTGCCCGGGCGCGCCCTCGTGGTGGCTGTACTCGACCGAGATGCCCATGGACTCCAGCATGGTGATCGCGGTCCGGCGGAAGTCGTGCGCGATGCTGTGCGGGGTGTGGTCGTAGTAGCCGCCGGAGTCGATCGGCCGCGGCTTGTCCCCCGGTTCGGGCCTCTCCCGGAGCAGGAAGAACTCGATCTCCGGGTGCGCGTAGAAGGTGAAGCCGAGCTCGGAGGCGCGGGCCAGGTTGCGCTTGAGCACCCAGCGCGGGTCCGCGTACGAGGGTGACCCGTCGGGCAGCAGGATGTCGCAGAACATCCGGGCCACGCCCGGGTACTCGCCGCGCCAGGGCAGCAGCTGGAACGTGCCCGGGTCGGGGCGGAGGATCATGTCCGCCTCGTAGACGCGGGCGAAGCCCTCGATCGCCGAGCCGTCGAAGCCGATCCCGTCGGCGAACGCGCCCTCCAGCTCGGCCGGCGCGACCGCCACGGACTTGAGGCTGCCCAGGACGTCGGTGAACCAGAGCCGGACGAACCGGATGTCACGTTCTTCCAGCGTGCGCAGCACGAACTCTTCCTGCCTGTCCACGGTTATCACCTTAGGCGCTCCCTGCGGCCCGACCGTCCCCCGGTGTGAGTTTGCCTGGCTGTTGTTTCCGCACGATTACGGGAGAGCGACCGGTGGCCATAGGGGTGCAAGGTGGTGGGTGGTCCGCCGGGCCGAGCGCCTAGGCTGGAATGGTGACGAAGCTGAGGATCGCGCTAGCCCAGGTCAACGCCACGGTCGGGGACCTGGACGGGAACGCCGAGCTGATCGTGGAGTGGACGCGCCGGGCCGCGGTGCGCGGCGCCCAGGTGGTGGTGTTCCCCGAGATGATGCTGACCGGATACCCGGTGGAGGATCTCGCGCTGCGCGCGTCGTTCGTCGAGGCGTCCATCGCCGCCCTGCACGAGGTGGCGGCCCGGCTGGCGGCCGAGGGGCTGGGCGGCATGGCGGTGGTGACCGGCTACCTGGACCGGCGGGCCGACCTGGCCGCCCGCACCGGGCTGCCGGCCGGCGCGCCGCAGGACGCGGCGGCGCTGCTGCACGGGGGCAAGGTGGTCATCACCTCGGCCAAGCACCACCTGCCGAACTACGGGGTGTTCGACGAGTTCCGTTACTTCGTGCCGGGCAACACGCTGCCGGTCTTCCGGATCCCGGCCGGGAACGGCGAGAGCGTGGAGGCCGCGATCGCGATCTGCGAGGACCTGTGGCAGGAAGGCGGCCCGGTGTCGGCGTGCCGGCAGGCGGGCGCCTCCCTGCTGCTGGTGCCGAACGCCTCGCCGTATGAACGCGGCAAGGATGACGTGCGGCTGGATCTGGTGGTCCGGCGGGCCCGGGAGGCGGGGGCCGCGCTGGCTTACGCCAATATGGTCGGCGGCCAGGACGAGCTGGTCTTCGACGGTGACTCCATCCTGGTGGCCGCGGACGGCACGCTGCTCGCCCGGGGGCCGCAGTTCGACGAGGCGCTCGTCGTCGCGGACCTGGATCTGCCGGCCGCCCCGGCCGCGGACGTGCCGGACGAGGAGCCGGTGGACGCGCAGGACGGCACGGTGATCACGATCAAGCGGGTCACCCTGCCGGAGGCCGGCCTGGACCCGGGAGCCGGGGACCCCGGAGAGGCGTTCTGGCCGCGGCTGTCCGATCCGGCCGAGGTCTACACCGCGCTGGTGACCGGGGTCCGGGACTACGTGCGCAAGAACGGGTTCCGTTCGGTCATCCTGGCGCTGTCCGGCGGGATTGACTCCGCGCTGACCGCGACGATCGCCACGGATGCGGTCGGGCCCGACGCCGTGCACGTCGTGCTGATGCCCAGCCGGTACTCCTCGGATCACTCGGTCACCGACGCCGAGGATCTGGTCAAGCGCCAGGGCGTGCACGCGATGACGATACCGATCGCCTCGATGGTCGACGCGTTCACCACCGAGCTCGCCCCGGCTGGTTTTCCCGCGACCGGGCTGCCGCCGGAAAACCTGCAGGCCAGGGTGCGCGGGGTGGTGCTGATGGGGCTGTCCAACGCGGCCGGGCACCTGGTGCTGACCACCGGCAACAAGAGCGAGCTGGCCACCGGCTACTCGACCCTCTACGGGGACTCAGCAGGCGGGTTCGGCCCGATCAAGGACGTGTTCAAGACGACGGTCTGGGAGCTGTCCCGGTGGCGCAACGCCGAAGCCACCCGGCTGGGGGCCACGCCGCCGATCCCGGAGAACTCCATCACCAAGCCGCCGAGCGCCGAGCTGGCGCCGGGACAGCTCGACACCGACTCGCTGCCGCCGTATGAGGTGCTCGACGCGCTGCTCGACGACTACGTGGAGCGGGACATGGGCAGCGCCGAGCTGATCGCGGCCGGGCATGACCCGGCGCTGGTCGAGCGGGTCATCCGGCTGGTCGACACGGCCGAGTACAAGCGGCGGCAGTACCCGCCCGGGCCGAAGATCAGCCAGAAGAACTTCGGCCGGGACCGGCGGCTGCCCATCACCAACCGGTGGCGTGAGCACCTGCGCGCCGCCGACTAACGGGCGGGGTCGCCGGAAAGAAGAAGGACAGCGTAGGCGGCGAGCCAGTGGGTGACCATGTAGTGATCGCCCACGGCGTGCGGCAGTGACGCCTCGGCGTGCGTGCGCATGGCGGCGGCGCAGGCCGCGACGCGCGGGTCCGCGGGAGGAAGCGACTCGGCCAGCCGCCGGAAGCACCAGGCGCGGCTGAGGTTGAGGCCGTGCAGGTGCGCGATCTGGCCGTCGCTGGAATCCGAGACCACGGCGGGGGTGAACAGCGCGGCCGGATCTTGTCGATGCAGACCGGGCAGGAACGCCGCGAGCCAGGTGCTGAACTCCCCGGGCGGCAGGAGCAGGGCCATCAGCTCGGCCTCGGTCAGCGCGGGCGACAGGAAGTCGTGCCCGGAGGGCTCCCAGCCGCCGGGGTAGCCGGCGTCGGCGGCGTACCAGCGGCGGGCGGCGTCCTGGATGGCCCGGGCCAGCTCAGGCCGCCCGCGGCGGTCCAGCAGCCGCGCATAAGGCATGGCCAGGGACAGCGCGAACGAGCTGTTGGGATGGTTCCCGACGCGGGTCGGGTAGGTGGCCTTGGGCAGCCAGCGGAGGAAGTTCGCAGCCAACGCCTCGGCCAGCGGCTCCATGGCCGCCGCCCAGCGCCGGGCGTCTGCATCGTCGGTCCAGCTGGCCAGCTCATGGCTGAGCCGCAGCGCCCAGCCCCAGCCGTAATGCCGCAGGCCGGTCCCGCTGAGGCCCGCGTACTCGGCCTCCGCGGCCAGCCCGTCCGGGGTGAACTGGGCGTCGAGCGCGGATCTGATCCCGGCCGCGGGCACCGCGCCGGGAACCGCCTTGAGCAGCCGGACCAGGACCCAGTGCATCTCCACGCAGGAGTGCCAGTCGTAGCTGCCGTAGAACACCGGCGTCCGGTCCCGCGGCTGGCGCGGGAACTGCCCCGGGCCGGTCATCAGCGCGGACACCAGCGTCGGGTATTCCCGGGTAATGTTCTCCAGCGCCAGCCGGGCGTAACTATCCGCCTCGGCGTTCAGGCGTCCTCGCCACTCCGCCGCGAGATCCACTGCGTCAGCTGCGGGCGGACAGGCCCAGCAGCAGGCCGTCGACCAGGCGGGTGGCGAACTCGTCGTCAAGCGTTCCGGGTACCGACTGGCCCTGGGCCATGCACGCCCCGGTCAGCGTGAGCATGGCAATCTCGACGTCGGTGTCGGGGCGCAGCTCGCCGGTCTGCGTCCCGCGGCGGATGACTGCGCGCATGGCCTCGCGGCGCGGCTCCACCACGGTCTGGAGGTACCGGGCCATCAGCCGCGGGTACTTGTCCCCCTCGCCGAGCAGCAACGCGTACCGGCGCGCCTTGCGCGGGTCGCTCCGGTCCGCGCACATGACCTTCACCATGGCGAGCAGGTCGTCGCGGACCGACACGCCGCGGGCCTCGGGGAACGGCGACTTCAGCGAGCCGAACGCGGCGAGCAGCAGGTCCTCCTTGTTCGGCCAGCGGCGGTAGATGGTGGCCTTCCCGACCCCGGCGCGGGCGGCGACGGCCTCGACGCATACGCCCTCGAAGCCCTGCTCGGCGAACAGGTCGAGCGTGGCCTCGATGATGGCCTGCTCGGCCTGCTCGCTACGCGGCCGGCCGGGCCGGCGGGGGGCTACCCGCGCCGGCCCGGCTTCCGCGCCTGTGTCCGGGGTGCCTGTATCCGGGGTGCCCGTGTTCAGGCTGCCAATGTCCAGGCTGCCAACGTCCAGGCTGCCGGTGTCCAGGGTCTCAGCGCACGACCACTGATCCAGGATCCCGGGCTCCATCGCTGGTCATCCCTCTCGGTCGGCGGCATTGAGCATGTCTTGCTCCATTATGCCCAGCTCCGCCGCGTAGGTGTCCTCGCTGGCCGCGGCGATTTCGGCGGCCGGGGCCGGACGGCCGGGCATCCAGCGCAGCACCACGAACCCGCCGGCCATCGCGACCAGGGCCGCGACCAGCGAGGTGATGCGCATGGAGTGGACGAACGCGTCGTTCGCCGGGCCGAGCAGCGACTGCCCGGCCGCGCCGAGCTGCTGGGCCACCGCCTGGGTGGCGGTGATCGACGAGGACGCCGCTGACCGCGCGGAGGCGGGCAGGCCGGTCAGCGAGGGGCTGAGCGCAGTCCGGTAGAACTGGGCCAGGATCGAGCCCAGGATGGCGACGCTGAGCGCGACCGCGACCTGGCGCGAGACGTTGGTCAGCGAGGATCCGGCGCCGGCCCGCTCGCGCGGCACCACGTCCATGACGGAGGCGGTGGCGGCCGGCATCACGATCCCGATGGCAGCGCCCTGGATGGCGAACAGCACGCCGATGATCCAGATCGGCGAGTCCGTGCCGAGGGTGGCGTAGCCCGCGATGGCGGCGGCCATGACGAACAGGCCCGTCGCGCCCACGGCCTTCGCGCCGTACCGCCGGACCAGACGGGCGCTGCGCGGCGAGAGCAGCAGCTGCCCGACCGCGAACGGGACGGTCAGCAGGCCGGTGACCAGCGGGCTGTAACCGCGGACGTTCTGCAGGTAGAAGCTGGTGAAGAAGTACACCCCGCCCACGCCGAAGAACACCAGCGCGATCGATCCGACCGAGGCCGACAGCCGCGGGTCGCGGAACAGCCGCACGTCCAGCGACGGGTGCGCGACCCGCGTCTCCCACCAGCCGAACACCGCGAGGATGACCAGGCCGCCGATGATCGGGCCGAGCACCTCCCGGTGGACCCAGGAGCCGACGTCGCCGCCCTGGACGATGCCGTACACCAGGAGCACCAGGCCCGCGATGGACAGCAGCACCCCGACGTAGTCGATGCCGCCGGCTTCGTGGTTGCGCGATTCGGGCACCAGGATGACGGCGGCCAGAGCGCCGAGCGCGGTCACCGGGACGTTGATGAGGAAGACCGAGCCCCACCAGAAGTGGTCGAGCAGCACGCCGCCGAGCACCGGGCCGATGGCGAAGCCGATACCGACCGCCATGGCCCACAGGCCGATGGCCCGCGGCCGCTCGGCGGGCTCGAAGACGTTGGAGATGATGGAGAGCGTCTGCGGCATGACCGCCGCGCCGCCTAGGCCCATCGCGGCCCGCGCCAGGATCAGCTGGTCGGGCGTCCGTGAGTAGGCCGACAGCAGCGAGGCGACGCCGAACAGCACCAGCCCGATGATGAGCATGCGCTTGCGGCCGATCTTGTCGCCCAGCACGCCGAAGGTGAAGAGCAGGCCGGCGAAGACCAGAGTGTAGGAGTTGATGGCCCACTCGAGCTGGCTCTGGCTCGCGCCGAGGCCCCCGCGAGGCTCGGCGATAGTCTTGAGCGCCACGTTGAGCACCGTGTTGTCGATGACGATGGCGAGCAGGCTGACGATCAGCACGCTGAGGATGACCCAGCGGCGACGGTAAATCGTCTGCGTGTCCATGTGTCCCTTCCGGTTCACTTGGTCTGGTGGCCGGGGTTTTTGGCCCCGGAGTCTGTGGGCGGAACCGGGAAGGCGCGCGACGATCCCCGTGTTGTCCTGGGCGGAACCTTCCCGGGTACCGCGACTATCGATACGGAACGGTCTCGTATCGGAATCTATTTCCGCGCGACGCGGGTGATCCAGGTCACATCCTGACGGGGAGCCGCTCCTGGCTGCTGGTCGGCAGGGTCCCCCTACGGCACGATGTCAGCCTGGCGGAGCACGCCGGAGGACGGGTCGACGACCAGGGTCAGGGTCAGGGTGGCGTGCTCGCCGGGCAGTTCCACTACGACAGACGCGGCGCCATCGCCGGCCCGGTAGGCCCCCAGGCGGCACCGGCCGGCCCAGACCGCGGCCATCCGCAGACGGCGGGCCAGCAGGCCGGTATCCACGCTCTCGGCGACCGGCACCGCCTCGGCCCAGTCGCGGTCCGTGCCGTTCAGCCAGCCCAGGACCGCTTCCAGCGTGCCGGCCAGGGCCGAGCCCGGCGCGGGCGGCACGGCGAGGGTGAGGGACTGCACGCGCGGCGGGCGTTCGGGATTGAGCTGGATCTGCGCCTGGACCACGCCGCGCTCCCCCGCCAGCCACCACCGGCAGTGCGCCGGTGTGTCGAACTCGGGGCGGCGGCCTTCGTCGTCATGGAAGTCCCCGATGCGCCGCCGGATCGCCGCGATGGCCTGCTGCCGTTCGTCGAACGGGGCGTCCTGGGCCACGTTGGGCGAGAACAGCCGGGCAGCCAGCGCGTCGTCCCAGGACCGCAGCAGGCCGCTGACCGCGGTCCGCGCGGCCAGCGTCTCCGGCCACGGCCCGGACCCGGTGGGTGCGGCCGGGGCCAGCGCCACGCCGTAACCGGTCAGGGGCCGCTCGCGGTGCCGCAGCACGGCCTCCAGCAGCCGGGTGGCCAGCGTCGTGGTCGGAGCGTAGGTGCCGTTTCCGAGCGCGATCACGCCGGTGCCCGAGGCCGGATGCCAGCGCATGTTGCTGCCGAAGCCCGGGTAGCCGCCGCTATGGCTGACTATCCGGCCGAAGGCGGGATGCTCCTGCACGAACAGGCCGAAGCCGTAGGCCGGCAGCCCGGCCACCGTATCCCCGGGGAACGCAGCCGGCCGGTCCCATCCGGTCGACGCCTGCGGGAGCTGCATTTCACGCCGGGAGGCGCGCCGCAGCGGATGCGCGCCGCCGTCCTGCGGACCGCCGGGCGGGAACGCGGCGGCGAAGCCGGCCACCCACCGGGTGAGATCCCGCACGCAGCTGAAGATCCCGCCCATCGGGGCGAACGCGCCGAGCACGTCAAAGGCCACTTCGGACCACTGCGCCGACAGCGGGGCCGCCTCGCCGTCCCCCTTCGCCAGCCGCCGGTAGCCCCGGGCCAGGCCCCCGGTTGCGGTGCCGGGCTGGCCGGGTGTCTCGAACTCCTCGGCCTCGAACCCCGTGCGCGTCATGCCGAGCGGGCGCAGCAGCTGGTGGCGGATGTAGTCCGGGTACGCCTGGCCCGCGACGGAGGCGATGACCCGGCCCAGGATCGCGTACCCGAGATTGGAGTACTCGAACTGGGTTCCCGGCGCCCAGTTGAGCCCCACGCCGCCGGCCAGGAAGCGGCCGAATTCCTCTAGCGGCAGGCCCTGCTGCCGGTCGCCCCACGGATCGTCGGTCGGGAAGCCGGCCGTCATCGTGAGCAGGTGCCGGACCGACACGCGGGCCGCGTCCGGCGTCACCGGCGGCCAGCCGCGCAGCTCGGGGACGTACTCCTCGGCCAGGTCGTCGAGCTTGAGCATCCCGTCGTCGCGCAGCGCCAGGACCGCGGACGCGGTGAAGCTCTTGGACATCGACGCGATACGGAAGACCGTGTCAGCGTCCGGCGGCGGGCCGCCGAGGTGCCGCTCGCCGAGCCCGGCGGCATGCACCAGCTCGCCATCCAGCACGACCCCGTAGGCCAGACCTGGCTGCCCGCCGCGCTGCTGATAGGCCGCCGCCAGCTTGTCCACGTCCGCGAAATCGATCATCTCTCAAGTCTTTCAGAACCGGTGGCTATACCGCTCGGCCCGGCCCGCGTGCCATCATTTAACAGTCCGGGTACGCCGCGAGGGCGACACGAGACTTGGAGGTAACAGCGATGTCACAAAACTATGCTTCACCTGTGGCCGCGACGGGACAGCGGACCACCCCTGAGCCCTTGTACGGAGGGGCCGGCACCGGGCGCCGGATCACCGTCCGCGATATCGCCGCCGCGAAGGCCCGCGGCGAGAAGTGGCCCATGCTCACCGCGTACGACGCCCTGTCGGCCGGCATCTTCGACCGGGCCGGGATCCCGGTGCTGCTGGTCGGGGATTCGGCGGCCATGGTGGTCTACGGCCACGAGAGCACGATCCCGGTGACGGTCGACGAGCTGATCCCGCTGACCGCCGCCGTGGTGCGCGGTACCAGCCGGGCGCTGGTCGTCGCTGACCTGCCGTTCGGCTCCTATCAGGCCTCGCCGGGCGCGGCGCTGTCCGCCGCGGTCCGCTTCCTGAAGGAGACCGGCGCGCACGCGGTCAAGCTCGAAGGCGGTCAGCGGGTCGCGCACCAGGTCGAGGATCTGGTCGCGGCCGGCATCCCGGTGATGGCGCACCTCGGCCTGACCCCCCAGTCAGTCAACGCCCTCGGCGGCTACCGGGTCCAGGGCCGCGGCGAGGACGGGCAGCGCCTGCTGCAGGACGCCAAGGTGCTGGAGGCGGCGGGCGCCTTCGCCGTCGTGCTGGAGTGCGTGCCGGCGTCGCTGGCCGCGCAGGTGACCGAGGCCCTGTCCATCCCGACCATCGGGATCGGGGCCGGCCCGTCCTGCGACGCGCAGGTGCTGGTCTGGCAGGACATGGCGGGCCTGTCCCCGCGGGTGGCGAAGTTCGTCAAGAAGTACGCCGACCTGGCCGCCGTCCTCGGCGAGGCCGCGACGGCGTTCGCTGAGGATGTCACGTCGGGCGCCTTCCCGGACGAGGAGCGCTCGTACCGCTAGGGGTCAGGAGGCGGCCAGCACGACGTGCCGGAGGGTGCCGGCCAGGTCAGGCAGGATCGGGATCAGCCCCGCGGGCCGGAAATCGACCGAGCCGAGCTCGCGGGCCGGCACCCACCGGAAGTGGTGGCCTGCCTCGGTGCCGCCGTGCAGGTCGCCGGGAGCCAGCTCGGCGGGCCAGGTGAGCCGGTAGTACAGGCCGATCTCGTGCTCCAGTGACTGGTTGCGGAAGATGTTCTCCGCGACAAGCGCCAGCGTCCCGCCCGGCAGGGCGTGGCCCAGTTCCTCGGCCAGCTCCCGGGTCAGGGCCGCATCGCTCGGCTCGCCGAAGCGGACCCGGCCGCCGGGCAGGAACCAGTAGCCCAGGCCGTCGACGGTGCACAGCAGGATGTCGTCGCCGCGGGTGATGACGGCCGCGGCCCGGAGGTTGAACGTCCCGGGCGGCCCGCTCCAGGAGATGTCGGAAGCTGCGGTCACCGCCCCACCCTCTCACGCGTAGGGCACACTTGCGGCAGGGGCGGAGTGGAGAAGGAGCAGCCGATGGAGCCGATGGCGGAGGACTGGGACCGGGCGGTCGCGGTGGTCGCCCACCCGGATGATCTCGAGTACGGGGCGGCCTCAGCCGTGGCCCGGTGGACTGGTCAGGGCAAGCAGGTCAGCTACCTGCTCGCCACCAGGGGCGAGGCAGGAATCGCGGGGATGGCGCCGGACCGGGTCGGGCCGCTGCGGGTGGACGAGGAGAGGCGCAGCGCCGCCGTGGTGGGCGTGACCGAGGTCGTGTTCCTGGACCACGCCGACGGGCTGGTGGAATACGGGATACCTTTGCGGCGCGACCTGGCCGCCGTGTTCCGCCGGCTGCGGCCGGAGGTGATCATCACCATGAGCTTCGATCTCACCTGGGGCGATGAGGGCCCGGTCAACCATGCCGACCACCGCGCGGTCGGACTGGCCACCCTGGACGCCTGCCGGGACGCGGCGAACGAGTGGGTCTTCGCCGAGGCCGGCCCGGCGTGGACGGGCATCAAAGCCGCGTACGTGGCCACGATGACCGCACCGACGCACTTCGTCGATGTCACCGCCAGCATCGGCGCGGGCGTCGCGTCGCTGCGCGAGCACCGGGCCTACATCGAGGGCCTGGGCCGGGAATTCGACCCGGATGAGTTCCTGCGGAACATGGCGGGCTACACCGGCCTGGGTGCCGGGTGCGAGTACGCCGTCGCGTTTCACCGGTACCCGATGGGCTGACCCGGTCCGGGTTAGCGCAGCGGGCCGGCCGGGAAGGATAACGACGAAGGCCCCCTCCATGTATGAGATGGAGGGGGCCTCGCCGGCCCGTCAGACCAGGCCGGCCAGTCACCTGACCTCGCTGATCCTCAGGGCCGCCCACCGGGGCCAGGCACCGCACGAAAGGCCGGTCTCCCAGTCTGCGCGCCTCCCGGAGTTACCTCCAGATGGTGCCCGTTTCCGACGGTGGAGTATTTCTATCGCGTCCGCGAGTGGTGCGCAAGAGTTTTTCACGGCCTATTACCAAGATATTTCCGGTCCACATTATCTCCACAGATCGCGGCACGTTTTCCGCAGCTTTACCTGGTTATCCACTAAATTACTAACAGCTTGTCCACAGATCACCGGGTGACGTCCGGCGGCGGCATCACCGGCCATGCCGGACAGGCGCCGACGCCGGCTGCGGCGCTGGGCTTATCTGCAACCTTCGATTGCATCTCCTCGTGTGAACTGCTACCGTTGGTTGCAGATATCGGGACGGGCGCGGTCAGTGCCACCCCGCGGCGATCCGCCGCGCGGCGATGGCCACCGGCGCCGTCAAGCGAAGGAGGAGATCCTGATGCCAGGACTGGTGATCGACCGGGAGGTGGTGATCGAGGCACCGGTGGAGGTGGTATGGCGCACCATCACCGAGCCCGATCAGCTCAGCCAGTGGTTCGCTGACCGGGTGGATCTCGTGGTCGAACCGGGCGCCCGTGGCTACATGGAGTTCGGGGACCAGGGCGGCCCGGTCGTCGTGGTGACGGTCGATCCGCCCATCCGCTTGTCGTTCCGCTGGAACTTCCCCCGCGGCGAGGAGCCGGTGGCCGGCAACTCGATGCTGGTCGAGTTCACGCTGACCCCCGAAGGAGACGAGCGGACCCGTCTCCGGGTGACCGAAAGCGGCCACGAGCTGCTCGCCTGGCCCGACGCGGAGAAACAGCGTTACGCCGGCGAGCACCAGGAAGGCTGGGTCGAGTACCTGGACCGCCTCGCCACGCTGCACGAGGAACGCCGAGCGGGATGACGGCGCAGACCGACGATGAGCTGTGGTCGGCCATCGCCGAGCCATCTCGCCGCCACGTCCTTGACCTGCTGGTCAGCAACGGCGAGGTGAGCGCCAGCTGGCTGGCCGGACGGGTGCCGTTCTCCCGCCAGGCCGTCTCCAAGCATCTGGTCGTGCTCGAACGGGCCGGGCTGATCAGCCGCCGTAAACAGGGCCGGGAAGTCCTCTACCAGGTCGAGGCCGGCCGCCTCGACCAGGCGGCCCGGGCCATGGCCGAGCTGGCCGCGCAGTGGGACCGGCGCCTGGACGCCATCAAACGGCTCGCCGAAGCCGCCCACGCGGAGAACAAGGAAAGGAACCGACATGACCGATGAGACAGCCAAGCCGGCGGCCGGCGCCGCGAGTGCACCGGGCCGGCCCGCGGCCGTCGACCGGGCCGCCTTCCAGGCCGAGCTGGACGAGCTGCGAGCCCGGGAAAAGGCGCACACCCGGGAGGGCGACGCGATCGCCGCGGCCCGGCGGCGCCTGCCCATGGTCGAGGTCGACGCCGGCCTCACGCTGACCGGGCCCCGCGGGCCGCTCACCCTGCTCGACACGTTCGAGGGGCGCGGCCAGCTCATCGCCTACTACTTCATGTGGCACTCCGGCCACCCCGCGGCCCAGCAGTGCGAAGGCTGCACCTGGGTCACCACCCAGGTCACCGAGCTGTCTTACCTGAATTCCCGGGACATCACCTACGCGGTCTTCTGCCAGGGCCCCTACGACGAAAGCATCGCCTACCGCGACTTCATGGGCTGGGACGTGCCCTGGTATTCAGCCGAGCCATCGCGTCGGCCGGCTCCTCGCCGGGCGAGAGGACAACAGGATGCAGATCGTGTGCTACCTGCGAGACGGCCAGCAGGTGTTCGAGACCTACTGGACCACCCTGCGCGGCGTCGAGGCCATGGACTACAGCTACGCGCTCATGGACCTGACCGTGTACGGGCGCCAGGAGCCGTGGGAGAACTCTCCCCCGGGCTGGCCTCAGCAGTGCTCCAATACGCGGACCAGCGGCGGCCCGCCCGGCTGGCCGCCGTTGCGGGAGTGGCCGGAGTGGCCGGGCGGGCGCCCCATCGCCCAGTGGCCGCGGCTGGCGGCCGGACGCTCTGACGATCTCACCGCCGGGCCGGGATGACAACGAGAAAATGACGAGGCCCCCTCCATGTATGAGATGGAGGGGGCCTCGCCGGCCCGCCGGGGCCAGGCACCGGCACGAGGGCCGGTCTCCCGGTCTGCGCGCCTCCCGGAGTTCCTCCAGATGGTGCCCGTTTCCGACGGTGAACTATTTCTATCGCGTCCCCGAGTGGTGCGCAAGAACTTTCCGCGACCTATTGTCAGGCTTTTTTCTGTCCACATTATCTCCACAGATCGCGGCACGTTTTCCGCAAGCTGGAAATGGTTATCCACGGATCAACTAACAGCTTGTTCACAGATCACCGGATAACCTCCGGTATCGGGCGTCTGTACGTAATCGGGAAACCAGTAGGAGCACGGCCCCGCATAGTCGCGTCATGTCGGGAAGAGAGTCGCGCGCCACGGGGTGGATGATGCCAGCCACCGCGGTGACCCGACGCCGCAGCCCAGGCCAGGCCAGGCCGCTGTGATTGCCGCCGCACAACGCCGGGCTCGCACCAGCTCCAGCGGGCAGAGCCGGAAGACAGCTATGGTGCCGCTAATCGCGGCCGCGGCGCCAGCTCGGCTTGCGCTTGCCCAGGAAGGCCCGCATCCCTTCGCGGGCCTCAGGGAGCTGGCTGGTGGCGGCCATCACCTCGACCGCGTAGGCATAGGCCTTGGGCTGGTCCAGGTCGATCTGGGCGTACAGAGCCTGCTTGCCGATGCCCTTGCTGTCTGCTGACCCGCGAGTGACGCGCTCCAGCAGGTCCTGGACCGCGCTGTCGAGCTGAGCCGCGGGGACGACCTGGTTGACCAGTCCCCAGTCCAGCGCGGTACGCGCGTCGATGACGTCGCCCGACATGGCCATCTCCGCGGCCCGCTTGCGCCCGATGTTCCTGGCGATCGCCACCATCGGGGTGTGACAGAACCAGCCGCCCTTGCCCCCGGGCGCGGCGAATCCCGCGTCTTCACTGGCCACGGCCAGATCAGCGGTGGCCACGAGCTGGCAGCCGGCCGCCGTGGCCAGCCCGTGCACCCGCGCCACCACCGGCTGGGGCACCTGCTGGATCAGTGTCATCAGCTCGGTGCAGGTGGTCAGTAGCGACCGTACTTCGAGCAGGTCCGCGTCGACCACGTCGGCGAAGTCATGCCCGGCGCTGAACACCGGCCCATGGCCGGCCAATACGATGCCCAGGGCGTCGCTGCTCCCGACGTCATCGAACGCGGCGATCAGCTCGCGCATGTGCTCCAGCGACAAGGCGTTACGCCGCTGAGGGCGGTTCATCGTAATGGTGGCGAATTCGCCGGCCCGCTCGACCAGGATGTGCTCAAAGCCCATACTTCGCAGCCTACGCCGCCTGCGGTCAGCCGACCGCCTCAGCGAGCAGCGAAATCTGGTCGAGCCGGGCTGAGCTGGGGACGAAGATGATCTCGTCGCAGCCGCTGGCGTCGAACGCCGCGACGTAAGACTTGACCATCTCGGCGCTGACCGCGGCGCCCGCCGCGATCTGGCCGGCCACCTCGCCGAGCCAGCCGTAGTAGTGCAGGAGGTAGCCCTCGGCCTGGCTGCGGGCCTCGGGTCCGAGCCCGAAGTACGCCAGCGTGATCTTCCGCGGCCGGCCCGGGCGGCCCGCCTCCTGCCAGGCCTTATCCACTTCCGCGGCGCCCCGGGCGAACATGTCGGGGGTGCCGCCGCCCATGATCCAGCCGTCCCCGATCCGGGCGACGCGGCGGAAGCTGGCCTCGGCGGCACCGCCCAGGATGACCTCCGGGCCACCGGGCCGGGCGGGCTCGGGCCCGATCCCTCCGGCGTAGCCGAACTCCTCGCCGGACCAGACCCGCTTCATCATGGCCACCTGCTCTTCCAGCCGGCGCCCGCGGCCCTCCGGATTCACCCCGCTGGCGGCGAAGTCGTCCTCCCGGCCGCCTAGCCCGAGGCCGAGCACCAGGCGCCCGCCGGACAGCCGGTCCAGCGAGGCCGCCTGCTTGGCCAGCAGCGCGGAGTTCGTGTAGAGCGGCGCGAGCAGCACGCCGGTGGTCAGCCTGATCCGGCTGGTGACCGCGGCGGCGGCGCTGAGGGCGATGAGCTCCTCATAGTTCGGGTACACCAGGCGGCCGATCGTGCCGAGCGTGCTGAACCCGGCTTCCTCGGCGTTCCTGGCCCACTCGATCAGGGTCCGGCCGTCGGTGCCGGGGATCGTGGTGGGCAGGCCGATTCCGATGTCCACGCCGGACCTCCGTGGGTTGCTATGGTCGGCTCTCGGATAGACAGGCTTCCATCCAATCACTCCGGTATCGCCTGCTGCACGCCGCCCTCCGGCTCCCGCTCGCCGCGCCAGCGCGGCCAGGTCAGCTGCTCAGTCGGGGCGGCCAGGTCAGAGCGGCCGGGTGGGGCGGGCCTAGCGCACAAGCAGGATGATGCCGGCGATGAGCGCGAGGACCGCGATCGCGCCGGTGACCGGGCGGCCGTACCGCCAGACCCGCGACTCGGCCCGCAGGCCGAGGATGAACTGCCGGCACAACGTGTAAACGGCCAGCCCGACGACAGCCGCCGGCCCGGACCGGGCGAGCCCGGCGGCCAGCACGACGGCCAGGACCGCCGCCCCGCTGATCAGCGCGGCCAGGGCCTCCAGCAGCTGGGCGGGCGAGCGGCGGCAGCCGAGCCGGCGGTCCGAGGACCAGACCCCCCAGCGGTCAGCCGTCGGCCTGCCGGTACAGCAGCCGGCCCAGAAGCACCCGAGGCGGCCGATGGCCATGCCGATGAGCAGGGCCGGGGCGGCCGCGGCCAGGTAGGCGCCGGCCGGGATGCCCGGGCCGGCCAGTGCCGCCGCGGCGACCACTACCGCCGCGCCGGCCACGAAGCCCTGGATGCACCAGCCGTCGAACTTCTTGCCGCGGTGCACCGCGACGTACCAGCCTTTCCCGCCGATCACGCCGGCCACGATCGCGATCACCGAGAACAGCATCGGGCGGAACAGGGAGTAATTCCCGTGCGACAGGAGCAGGGCCTCCAGGCCCAGCCCGACCAGGACGCCCAGGCCGACCAGGGTGGCGTAAGCGAACCGGATGACGCCGGGCACCTTGCTACGCAGCAGCGACGACGTGCGGACCGCCGCCACGGGCTCCGCCGGGATCCCCACCCGGCGGGGCCAGGGCACCCGGTACAGGCCGGCCGGGTCATGCCCGGGCGGCGGGTAGGACCGGAAGGGGCGGCCGCCGACCCGGGCGGCGGAGCGCGCGGTCACCGTCCACTCGCCGGGGTTGATGCCGCGGACCTCGGTGGTGATGGCCACCGGCCCGCTGCCCGGCACGATCCCGTCGACGGTCTCCTCTTGCCAGAAGGAGTCGCGGGGCTGGGGCTTGCCGGTCACGTCGGTCCGGCGGCCGGAGAAGCGGATCGTGGCGCTGAACGGCTCGCCCGCCTCGCCGGGGTCGAGCCAGTAGGTCGGCGTGAGCAGCTCCTCGACCGCCTTCGCGGCCCACTTGGGTACGTCATCCGCGGGGCTGGCCGGCCGGCGTCTCGGGCTCGGCGGCCGCCGGCCGCTCGGCCTCCGCGGTGCCCGGCGTCCGCGCCGCGGCCGGGCCGGCCTGCGGCGCGGGGGCGGTGCTGCTGGCCGGCTGCGCCGGAGCCCGGCCAGCCGGGCGAGCGGACGCGGAACCGGCAGCGCGAGCAGGCGTGGGGACCAGGCCCGGCGGCAGGTCCTGGCCGGTCAGCGGCTCGCCAGCCAGTGGCTGGGCGATCTTGGGCTGGGCGATCTTGGGCTGGGCCGTCTTAGGCTCGGCGGTCGTAGGCCGGGTGATCCGGGGCTGGGTGGTCCGGGGCGCGGGGCTTCCGCGGCGGCTGCTCTTCTTTTTCTTCTTCGGCGGCGGCATCTCTTCCCTCCCCGGCTGGCCTCATCGTTGCCGCTCAGGCCGGCCGGAGGCCGGATAGCCCGTTGCGTCCAGATGATGTCTGGGTGAAGACCATGGGATGGCTGGGTGAACGCCCCCCGCTGGCCGCGTCCATTTTACCGGTTTCGGCAAGGGCCGTACGTTGTGTCCGGGAGCGGGAAGGATGGCCCGTTCGGCCATGGGTTCAGATATCGGTGATCCGCAGTCCCGCATGGGCCTTGTAGCGGCGGTTGATGGAGACCAGGTTCGCGGTGAGGGCCTCGACCTGACCGCAGTTGCGCAGGCGGCCCGCGTAGACACCGCGCATCCCGGAAATCCGGCCGGCCAGGGCCTGCACCAGATCAGTGGCGGCGCGGTCGTCGCCGAGGACCAGCACGTCCAGGTCGATGCTGTCTACCTCGGGATCCAGCAGCAGCACCGCCGAGACGTGGTGGAACGCCGCGACCACCCGGCTGCCAGGGAGCAGGGCGGCGGCCTGCTCGGCCGCGCTGCCCTCGGGGACGGGCAGCGGGTAGGCGCCGCGGTTGTCGAAGCCGAGCGGGTTCACGCAGTCGACCACGATCTTGCCGGCCAGTTCGGACGCCAGGGAGGCGAGCAGGTCACGGTGGCCTTCGAAGGGCACCGCGGCGATCACCACGTCGGCGGCCAGGGCCGCCTCCCGGTTGGCCATGCCCCGGACCTGGTGCCCGACCAGCCCGGCAATGCTCTGCGCCCGCTCCTGCGTGCGGGAGCCGATGATCACCGGATGCCCGACCCGGGCGAACCTGAAGGCCAGGCCGCGGCCCTGGTCACCCGTACCGCCGAGGATGCCGATGACCAGGCCGTCGATGGACGGGGCTTCGCGCTCAGTCATGGTTCGATCCTGCCAGACCTGCTGTCCTGCCCTGCGCGCGGGCCGTGCCGCAGGCGCGCGGTACCTGCGGGTTCGTTCAGATAACAACTGCCTGTGCCGATATGGCTGCGCACACGTACCTTCAGGGGGCACCATAGGTATGTGGACGCGAACCAGGTGGCCACCCTCCGTGCGCTACTTGCCCCCACCGGGTGGCTCGACCGGACCCGCGCCTTCGCGCGCGGGCTGCGTAAGGCGACCCGGACGCCGGGAGGCCTGCTGCTGGTCGGCACGCCAGAGGAAGAGCCCTGGCACCTCACCGCGCACCTGGACGAGGAAAGCCGGCTGGCCGGGATCCCGGAGCTGATGCCCACGCTGGTTCGCTGGGAAGTCCCCGATGGCGCGCCGTCGCACCTTCGGGTCGGCCTGGAACGGCTGGAGGCGGCCCGGCGGGGCGAGACGGTCTTCGTGGTGACGCCGGCCACCGCGCCGGTCCCGCTGCTCGAGCGGGTCAGCGATGCGCGGCGGGACGGGGCCACGATCTTCGCGCTGGACCAGGGTGATCCGGAGCTTGGCGCGCTGGCCCACGAGGCGATGACGATCGCGCCGGGGCCAGGCGTACCCGGCATGATGTCATTCGGGGCCGCCCAGCACCTGATCAGTGCGGCGTGCGGCGAGCTGGGCCGGGACGGATCCGCCGCCCGGCCGGGCACGCCCGGCTACCAGCGGTACCGGACGGGGGTGCGGGGGCTGCGGGACCGCGTGGCCCACCTGCTGGACGTGGTGAGCGGCCCGACCCCGTTAGACCGGGCGCGGGTCAGGCGTCCAGGCTCAGGACCATGGTGGGACGCTCGATGATGTGATCGGGGCGCAGCGGGCGCACGGCGGTGCCGATGGCGAAGAACTCGGTGGTGTGCGAGCCCCAGGCGTGGCTGTGCTGCCGCAGCTGGACGCCGACGATGCCCTCCGCGTGCAGCTCCTCCGCTTCGGCCTGCATCCGGCTCATGGCCAGCTCGCGGGCGTCGTAGAGGGCCTGGGTGAACTGCTCGATCTCCACGTTCCGGCCGATGTTGCCCATCTTGGTCCCGAGCCTCTGGTGCGCGATGTGGTACACACACGAGCCCATGACCATGCCGAGCGGCGCGTAGCCGGCCCGGATCAGGGTCCAGAAGTCCTGGCCGGACAGGTCCGAGGTGAACGGCTGCTTCTTGTTGTTGCGCCAGTTGTCCACTCCCCCGCCGCCGGCGCCCTCTTCGGCCTTGACCGCGGTGCCGACCGCGATGAACTCGGCGATGTCGGCGCCGAACTCCTTCATCTCCACGTCGAGCCGGACGCCGACGATGCCGTCGGCGTTCAGCGCGTCGGCCTCGGCCTCCATCCGGCTCATGGCCAGCTCGCGCGCGTGGTACATGGCCTGGGACAGCACGTCGAGCTCCTGGTTGCGGCTCCACCGGCCGATCTGCAGCCCGACGTGGTAGATCGAGCTGCCGAGTACCAGTCCCAGCGGCCGGAACCCGACCTCCCGGACGAGCAGGAACTCGTTGACCGACAGGTCGGAGGTGAAGATGGAGCCTGGCCCGGCCCGGCTGCAGCTCGGCCAGGCGGCGCATGGCATCCTGCGGGACTCCCGCGGCATCCAGCTCAGTGGCGATGCTGGCGCCGGACGCGGTCGCCCCGAGCCCCCCCGGGCCTTCGGCGCTGTTCCCCTGCTCGGTCATGGCTTCTCCTATATCCGGATGCGGGCCGCCTGGCGGCGCTGCGGGTCGAGCGACATGATGGCCAGCGTCCGCTGGCCCTGATCGCGGCCTTCGGACCGTGCGAACCGGACGATAGCGGTGCCGATGGTGGTGGCTTCCACGATGTGGTCACGGCGGCCCTCCGCGGCCGGGCACTCCCGTTCCCGTATCCGCATGTCCATGTCGGCAATCACGACGCCCTCGCCGCCGAGCCGCCTGACGTCGCGTTCCAGTTCCTGCCGTGAGTCGTGCCGGGCCTCGTTGACCAGCTCGGTCCAGCCGGTGACCTCGGCGTTGCCCGATCCCCACCGGGTCTGGCCGACGGTCATCCAGTCATCATGCCGGGACCCGACGGAGATGCCGAGGGCCAGGCCGGCCGGCACCCAGCCCTTCATGGTCAGCTTCGCGAAGTCCTGGCCCGACAGGTCGGAGGTGAACGGCTCCCGGGGACGGCCGGACCGGTCCTTGTGCCAGTTGGCCATGGGCGGCACGCCGGGCGCGCGGACGGCGGTGCCGATGGCCTTGAACTCCAGGCCGCCGGCCGGGAACGGCCCGATGGTCAGCCGGACCCCCACCACCCCGTGCCCGCCCAGCTCGCTGCACTCGGTGGTCATCCGGTCCAGGGCCTTGTGCCGGGCCTGGTACATCGCCTGGACGAGCGGGGCGAACGACCCGAACCCGCCCTTGCTCGAAACCTGGGTCACCGTGCGGGCCGGGGTCCCGTAGCCCCACGATCCCCAGGCACCAGGGCAGTTGTATCCGCCGGTGTAGCCGATGTTGTACACGGCGGCGCCGAGCACCTGGCCGACCGGCTCGAAACCGACGCTGCGGATCGCGGCGAACTCGTCCGAGGTCAGCGACGAGCCCCAGGTGCCGCTGCGCCGGATTTCCTGCATCCGCGCCTCGGCTATCGGAGGCAGCTGTTCGCTCACCTCTCTAGACTAGTCCTGGGAGTCCCATTCCTCGTTCCTGCGCTGGACCGTCTCCAGCGCGCGGGCCGCGGCCTCCGGGGTGGGGAAGGGCCCGAGCCGGTCCTTGCCCGGGGTGGGTCCGTCGTCGTCTTCGACCGTGTGGCGGGTGAGGCTGTACCACCATCGCTTCTCATCGTCCATGCACATTAGACTCGCAAAGCATGACGACAGTGCTTCACCCGGGCCGGCTTTCACCCACCCGTCAGGTTCCGGCGGACATCCAGCGGCCGGAGTACGTAGGCCGCAAGCACCCCCGGACCGGGGAGGCGGACGTCAAGACGCCCGAGATCATCGAGCGGATGCGGGTGGCGGGCAAGCTGGCCGCCCGCGCCCTGGCCGAAGTCGGCGCGCACGTGGCGCCGGGCGTGACCACCGACTACCTGGACCAGGTCGGCCACGACTTCCTGGTCAGCCACGGCGCCTACCCCAGCACGCTCGGCTACCGGGGTTACCCGAAGTCGCTGTGCACCTCGCTGAACGAGGTGATCTGCCACGGCATCCCGGACGACACGGTGATCAACGACGGCGACATCGTCAACGTTGACATCACCGGGTACATCGGCGGCGTGCACGGGGACACCAACGCGACCTTCCTGGCCGGCGATGTTGACGAAGAATCGCGGCTGCTGGTCGAGCGCACGCACGAGGCGATGATGCGCGGCATCCGGGCTGTCGCACCGGGGCGGCCGCTGAACGCCGTAGGCCGGGTCATCGAGTCGTACGCCCGGCGGTTCGGGTACGGGGTGGTGCGGGACTTCACCGGGCACGGGATCGGCCGGACGTTCCATTCAGGCCTGATCGTGCCGCACTACGACGACCCGCACAACGACGTGGTCATGGAACCGGGGATGACGTTCACCATCGAGCCCATGCTCACGCTGGGCACGATCGACTACGACGTCTGGCCGGACGGCTGGACGGCGGTCACCAGGGACCGCCGTCGCACGGCTCAGTTCGAGCACACCATCCTGGTCACCGAGGATGGTCACGAGATCCTGACCCTGCCCTAGTCAGCGGGCCTGCCGTGGATGAGTACGCGTTCGACGCAGACACCAGGATTACCGCGTCCGGCCCCCCGGGCTCGCCGGACGGCGGCGTGTTCGCCACCGAGCTGACCGGACGGTGGGACGGGACCGGCGGCGCGATCAACGGCGGGTACATGGTGGCGATCTGCGCGCGGGCGCTCCAGGCGGTGGTGCCGTTCCCCGACCCGATCGTGATCTCCGCGTTCTTCCTGCGCCCCGGGGCGGTCGGGCCGGCGGCGGTCCGCACGTCAGTGGCACGCAGCGGGCGGACGACAGCGTTCGGCGACGCGGCGCTGGAGCAGGGCGGGAAGGAAGCCGTCCGGATCTCGGCCGCCTTCGCCAAGCTCGGCCTGGACGGGCCGGTGACCTACGCGGCGGACGGGCCGCCCCGGCTGCCGCCGCCGGAGGAGTGCGTGGGCGTGCCGGTCGGGTCGTTCAGCCTGGCGACCATCGCCGAGCGCATCGAGTGGCGCTCGCCGGCCCTGCCGGGGTGGTTCCTCGGCCGCCCGACCGGGCTCCCGGCCAGCGAGTTCTGGATGCGGTTCGCGGATGGCCGGGACGCGGACCTGCTGTCGATGCCGCTGCTGGTCGACTCGACCGCGCCATCGGTGCTCGAACTCGGCGTCGCGTCCACCACCATCGAGCTGACCCTCTATCTGCGGGGCCATCCCGCGCCCGGCTGGCTGGCCTGCCGGTCCGCCGCCCGCTTCGTCAGCGGCGGCTACCACGAGGAAGACTTCGAGGTCTGGGACTCGGCCGGCACCCTGGTCGCCCAGTCCCGGCAGCTGGCCGTAATCCGGCCGGTCACGTCCTAGCGATCCGGTGAGCCTGGACGTGCAGGCTGATCGAATAGCCCGCGCCCTGGCCGCGCAGCACATGCCGCTCGCCGTGCACCCGCAGCGGGCCCGGGCGCAGCGCCGTGCTGGCCGCCGTTCCCTCGGTCGCCTCGCCGGCGATCATCGTGGCCACATCGCAGTCGCAGGCCTGGCCGGCGTCATCCGGCGGCAGGACGACGAGCCAGGCCCGGTAGCCCGCGGCCTGCTCGACGGCTATCTCTACCGAACGGTCCGGCTCGAAGCGGACCAGGCTCCACCAGCGTTCCGGCGTGGCGGCGAGAATCCGCAGCCGGCGCGCCAGGGTACCGAGCGTCAGCTGCGCCGGGCGGCCTTCCGGCTCGCGGTCATCGTCGCTCGAGGACTCCCCCGCGGGCCACGCGGCCAGCGGCTGTGCGGGGACGAGCAGGACGGACTCGGCGAGCTGGGCAAGCTCCGGGGCGACAGACATGTCTGCGGTCATCGGGACCATCCTTCGCGGGCTTCGTCGGGGCGGGCAGAGGCGGCCCCGGGAACGACAACGGTCAGCTGGGAGTCGTTGTCAGCGACAACACGAAGGACAGGACACGCGCAGCATCAGGGCGGCGACACCTGAGCGGTCACCGTGGAGGCGGGCTGCGCGGCCTGGCATGCGCCCAAGCATACACGGCGGGTGACCGCTGGTGCTGGTGTTCCGTGCGGCGGTGTTCGGTGCGGCGGTGTTCTGTATGGCGGTGTCAGGTGCGGCGGGGGCTCAGCGGGCGCCGTCCAGGCGCTGGACGGCGTCGCGTGCCGTGTCGGCGGTCACCCCGTCGGCGGCCCACGCCGCCGCGCACAGCGCGCGCAGGCCGTCGATGCGCTCCCCGCCGCCAGCCAGCTCCAGCCGCTGCCCGTCCCAGCGCGCGGTCCAGCCGCCGCAATTGAACGCGCCGTCCTGGCTCGGCACGTCGGGCTGCGGCTGGTGCAGCCCGGCGAGATCCTCGGCCAGGTACGTGGGACGCTGGGAGGGCGGCGCGAGGACCGCATCCGCCGGGCTGGTGACCCCGGTCAGCACCAGCAGGCTCTCCGCGCCCACCCGCTGCGCGGCTTCGATGTCGGTGTCCAGCCGGTCCCCGACCACCAGCGGGTGCTGCGCGCCGGTCCGCTGCACCGACTCGTGGTGCAGCGGCGGCTCGGGCTTCCCGGCCACCAGCGGCTTGACGCCGGTCGCATAGGCGATCACCTGGGCGAGGGACCCGTTGCCTGGCTGGTTTCCGCGGCGGCTCGGCAGCGTGCGGTCGATGTTCGACGCGACGAACAGGGCCCCCGCGGCCACGGCGAGACCTCCCTCGGCCAGGATCGAGTAATTGATGTCGGGCGAGAAGCCCTCCACCACCGCAAGCGGCCGGTCGGCGGCGGTGGTCACCGGGCGCAGGCCGCGCTCCCGCAGCGCCATCCGCAAGCCGCTGCCGCCGACCACCAGGACCGGGGCGCCCGCGGGCAGGCGGTCCGCGAGCATGTGCGCGGCAGCCTGCGCCGAGGTCACGATGTCGTCCCGGGTCGCGGGGACGCCCATGCTGGTCAGCAGCTCGGCGATGGCGGCGGGCGTCCGGAAGGCGTTGTTCGTCACGTAGGCCAGCCGCATGCCCGCCTGGCCGGCGTCGTGAAGCGCCGCGGCCGCACCGGGGATCGCGGTACCGCCCAGGTAGACGGTCCCGTCCAGGTCCAGGAGGGCGACGTCGTAGACGGTGTCGAGGGGATCGGCGCTGCCGCGCGGGGCGACCGTCGTCGGGGCGTTCGTCATCGGGTGCTCTCCGTCCCATCCGGCGCGGCACCTGGGCCGCGGCCGCCCCGCGCGCGCAGCGTGGCGCGGACCGACCGCAGGGCCTCGGTGTAGTGCGCCGCATCGGGCCGCATCGCGGCGGCGAGGGCCAGGTACTCGGCGGCGGCGGCGGGGTCGCCCGTCCTGGCCAGCGCGAGCCCGAGGCCGAAGTGCGCGTAGTCGTCCGACGGGCTTGCTTCGACGATAATCCGGAAGTTGCCGGCTGCCTCCGCGTACCGGCCCGCGTCGAACTGGGCCCGGGCCAGCGCCTCACGGACGCTGCGGGACGCGGGCTCGGCCGCCGACGCGCGCTGCAGCACCTGGGCCGCGGCCGCGGGGCTGCCGCGGCCGAGAAGTTCCATGCCTCGCTGGTACCAGGCGTGCACATCTTCTTCAGGAACGGCCTGGCCAGGGAAGTTTTGCTCCTGACGGGAATCACCGCCCGCTGTCGATCCTTCAGACATGGTGTGCAGACCCTTCCGTCCGACCCTGGTTCCGGCCTTGTGCTGGCACCCTTCCGCGGCGTCCGCTATGCCGGTGACCGGGTGAGCGGTATCGCGAACGTCACTTCCCCACCGTACGACGTCATCAGCGGCGGCATCCTGGAGCATCTGCGGGCGGCGGACCCGCACAACATTGTCCGTCTCATCCTGCCAGGTGATGACGCCGAGGCGAGCCAGGTCGCGGCCCGCCTGATGCGCGAGTGGCTGTCGGCGGGCGTGCTGATCAGGGACCCGACGCCGGCGCTGTACCTGTACGAGCAGGCCGGCGAGGCCTCGTCGTGGCTGCAGCGCGGCATCATCAGCCTGGTCCGGCTGGGCTCGCCCGAGACGGCGGGCATCCTCCCGCACGAGAACGTCATGCCCGGCCCGGTCGCCGGGCGGCGGGACCTGATGGCGGCGACGCAGGCCAACCTCGAGCCGATCTTCCTCATCTACGACGGCAAGGACGCTGGCGCCGCGACCGAGACCGTCGATGCGGTGGCAGCCGAACGCGCGCCGCTGGTGTCGATCTCAACCGAGGACGGCGTGACCCACCGGCTGTGGCGGCTGGACGATGCCAGCGAGCAGGCGGCCATCGCCGCCGACCTGGCCGGACGACGCGCCCTGATCGCTGACGGCCACCACCGGTACGCCGCTTACCTGGACCTGCAGGCCGAGATGCGGGCAGCCGGCCACGGCGCCGGGCCATGGGACTACGGGATGGCGTTCCTGGTCGACTCCGACGCCTACCCGCCCCGGCTGGGCGCGATCCACCGGGTGCTGCCGGGCCTGCCGCCCGAGCGCGCGGCCGAGCTGGCCAAGGCCGCGTTCACCGTCCAGGAGCTGCCCGCCGGCTGGGCCCTTGCTCGTGCGTTGGAGTGCCTGGCCGCGGCCGGGCAGGACGGAACCGCGTTCCTGCTCGCCGGAGGTTCCGCGGCAGCGCCCGGATTCTGGCTGCTCAGCCAGCCGGACCCGGTGCAGGTCGCAGCGTCGATGCCGGCCGGCGCCTCGGCGGCGTGGCAGCGCCTGGACGCGTCGGTGATGCAGCAGCTGCTGATCGGCCGCCTATGGGGCATCGCCGACAGCGAGCGCGACGTATTGGTCAATCATGACGCCGCCGATGCGGTGAGCGCGGCGGCAGGCACCGGGGCGACCGCCGTCATCTGCAACGCGCCCTCGTTCGAGTCCGTCATCCAGATCGCCGCGCAGGGCGAGCGGGTGCCGCGCAAGTCCACGTCGTTTGGCCCCAAGCCGCGTACCGGGCTGGTCCTGCGGACGTTCGGCCCAGCCGCGCCCTGACCGCTGCTATGGGGGCGTCAGCCCTGGTACACGGCGTCGCCGGCGTCCGCTTCAGTGGAGCTGGCCAGGGAGGCCAGGAGAGCCAGCTTCTCGGCGCTGCCGCTACCGGGCTCGGCGTGGTAGATGACGAGCAGCTGGCCGGAGGTGGCCTTGATCGCCAGCTTCTCCCGGCCGAGCACGAGCTCTCCCACCTGAGGATGGTTGAAGGGAACCGCCGCACTCTCGAAGGCCTGGACGTCATGCCGGGCCCAGAGCTGGCGGAATCGCTCGCTCGACAGCGAGAGCTCGCCGACCAGCTGCACGAATCCCGGGTCGTCGACGTCGTTGCCGACGGATTGCCGGAACCCGGCGACCAGCCCGGCAGCGGCCTGGTCCCAGTGCGGATACAGCGCTTGCTCGGCGGGGTCCAGGAACACGGCCCGGAGCCGATTCTTGCCGGCCTGCAGGTTGGGGGACAGCGCGTAGGCGAACCGGTTGGAGGCCAGGACATCGAAGTACCGGCCCTCGACGAACGCGGGCAGGCTCAGGACGTCGAGCAGCTGCCGCACACCGTCCGGCACGATCTCGCGCTTGGGGCGCCGGCGCCGCTGCCGGGGCTGCGGGGCAGCCAGGCTGATGAGGTAGTCGGTCGCGGCCTGATCGAGCTGGAGGACACGGGCGAGGGCCTCGAGGACCTGGATGGACGGATTGTGGTCGCGGCCCTGCTCGAGCCGGAGGTAGTAGTCGGCGCTGATGCCGGCGAGCATGGCGACCTCCTCGCGCCGCAGCCCATTGACGCGCCGCACGCCGTGGTCGGGCAGGCCCACGCGGCCGGGCCGTACGAGCGCACGCCGAGCCCGCAAGTAGCCGCCCAGCAGGTTGCCCTCGCTCATGCCCGTCAGGCTACCGGTGCGGATTGTGGCCAGCCTGACCCTCTTGCTCCCAGGATCCGCAGAGCACTGGCTGTCCGGCCCTGGATGGCCGAGAGTGAGATCACAATGTGCCGCCACGGCCAGCAACAAAGGAGTACCGCGCATGACGGTGACCCTCATCACCGGAGCCAACAAGGGCCTCGGCTACGAAACTGCCCGCCAGCTGATCAAGCACGGACACACCGTCTATCTGGGGGCGCGTGACGTCGGCCGAGGAGAGGCGGCAGCGTCCGAGCTCGGCGGCCGTTTCGTGCAGCTCGACGTGACCGACGACGCGTCGGTCACGGCCGCTCTCGGTGTCATCGCCGAACGCGAGGGCCACCTGGACGTGCTCGTCAACAACGCCGGGGTCAGCTCCGCCGCCCCGGTCGGCGGGCCGGAGGCGCTCCGGGTATTCGACACCAACGCCATCGGTGTCATCCGTGTCACCCAGGCCGCGCTGCCGCTGCTGGAGAAGTCCGACAACCCGGTCGTGGTCAACGTCTCCAGCGCCCTCGGGTCGTTCTGGGCCGTAACCAATCCTGAGCGGCGCCAGTTCCACTACCCCTCGATCATCTACGGCGCGAGCAAGGCCGCCGTCTCGATGCTCACCGTCCAGTACGCAAAGGCCCACCCGCACATCAAGTTCAATGCGGTGGAGCCTGGCTTCACCGCCACCGAACTCACTCCCATCAGCGGGGCTGGCCAGCCGGTCGAGAAGGGCGCAGAGGTCATCGTGCGCATGGCCACCATCGGCAAAGACGGCCCCACCGGCACCTTCCAGGAGAACGAGGACGAACTCGCCTGGTAGGCCGCCAGCCGGAGGACGGCCGTCGGCCTCATCAGGCGGGGTCGTGTTCGGCCTCGTCCTGGTCCTCGGCTCCGGCAAGGTCCTCGTCCTCGTCCTCGGCCTCGTCCTCGTCCGTCGTCGTTCGGCCAGATCCTCGAATTCGATGCCGTCAAGCTCATCCAGGCGGTCGGCCGCGTCGGTCTCCCCGTCGGGGTCAGCCGCAGCGGCCCGGGCGAACGCGTCCCTGGCCTCCTCGGTCCGGCCGGCGGCGAGCAGCGCAACGGCATACGCGTAGAACAGCCGGGCGGACCAGGGCCGCAGCCGGCCGCTGGTCAGCTCGGGTACCTGCAGCGCAATCACCGCTGCCTCGGCGAGCCCCTGGTCCCGGCGGATGCCGGATTCGACGATACGAAGCTCGATCTGAGCGGCCCGCTCGAGCATGCTGGTGTCGGCCTCGCGGATCAGGGCCAGCGCCCGGTCCAGCCGGCCGAGTGCGCGCTCGGAGTCGGCCATCACGGGCAGGTAATCCTCGCGGCCGGTCAGGCGGCGCGCAGCCCGGAGCTCCGACAGCGCCTCGGCCCATCGGCTGGTCTGGTACGCGGCGATCCCAGATACCTCCCTGACCACGCCGACACGGGCGGCGAGGCGCCGGGCGGCCTGGGCATACTCATAGCCCCGCTCGGGATCCTCGGCCATGCTCGCGGCCACCAGGTAACGGGCCACGGTGTCGGCCAGGTCGTTCGGCAGGCTATTCAGCTGGGCCCGTGCGTCAGGATCGAGTTGCTGCGGGGTGATGCTGTCCGGGAGGCGGAGACGACCGCTGTCCTGCGGCCGGTGCGCGGCGCCTTCTCCGTCGGGCCGCGGGAACCGGGGACCGCGGCCTGGGGCCTGGTCAGTCCCGGGCCGGGACCAGTTGCCCGCCCGGCGTTCCGGCGACCGGTCGCCGCCTCGTGCGCGATCCGGGCGCGCCGGGCGGCCCGGGGTCTCATGCCACGGCCGGCGTCCGCCGCTGGCGGGCCCTCGCCGCTCCCGGCCCTCTGCGGGACGCGGCCGGGTCTCTCGCTCGAAGCTGGCCTCTCCCCCGGCTGGGCGCCCGCTGGTGCGCGGCGGCCCATCCCCGCGGAAGGTCCGGGCGCCCGCGCCCCCGCCGGAGCCAGCACGAGGCGGCCGGCCGGTACGACGCTGGTCACCGGTCGCTGACGGGCGGCCCGGACCGTCGCCGGTTGATGGCCGTGCGGTGCGGGGGCTCCGGTCGGCTGTGGGGGGACGTCCGGTACGGCGGGGACCGTCGCCGGTCGATGGCCGCGTGGTACGGGGGCTCCAGTCGCCTGCGGGGGAACGTGGGCCTCGGCGGTTTCCATCGCCACCCGAGGGCCGGCCGGTACGGGGACTCCCGTCGGCTGCGGGGGGACGTCCGGTACGGCGGGGACCGTCGCCGGTTGATGGCCGCGTGGTACGGGGGCTCCAGTCGCCTGCGGGCGGACGTGGGCCTCGGCGATCTCCATCGCCACCCGAAGGCCGGCCGGAACGGGAGCTTCCGCCAGCCGCAGGGGGACGTGCTGCTCGGCGGTTCTCTCCCGTGCCGCCTGGTGCAGAATCGCGGTCGCGACCTGGCGCCGATGACCGGCGCGGCCTGTCGGTGGCCGGGGGCCGCGACGTGCGTTGCGAGCCATCGCCCGCCGCACCATCACGGCCCGCACCATCACGAGCCGCAGCGCCGCGGCCAGGACGCGAATCCTGCCCGTCCCGGCTGGTTCGCGGTTCTGGCCTGTCCCACTTGGGGGCAGGCCGCCCACGGCCAGAAGCCGCCGGCCCGCCGCTTCCGGCTGGCCGTGGGCTCCAGCGCGGAGCCTTCGCCGCGCCGGAGGCCGGACGGCCTGTCTTCGGTGTGCCGCCGCCAGTCCGGGTACCGCTCTTACGGCCACCGGTGCCTACGCCGCGGTCTTTGGGCATTTCGCGTCCCTCAGCCACGCCAACCAACCTCCAGCATCTGCCCACCACAGTATCCAGACAAGCGAAGAGGGCCGCTCAACCTCATCGGGAGCGACCCTCTTCAAACATGTCCGGCGGTGTCCTACTCTCCCACGCGGTCCCCCGCGCAGTACCATCGGCGCTGAAGGGCTTAACTTCCGGGTTCGGGATGGGACCGGGTGTTTCCCCTTCGCTATAACCGCCGAAACTCTATTGAGATGTCACCGGCGCCCCTCTCGCGAGGGGAACCTGCCTGGCGACCGTATCTCGGGAACCGCATAGTGGACGCGAAACATCAAAAAGAGTAGAAGCCAAGCCACTCGGCCTATTAGTACCGGTCAGCTGCACACGTTGCCGTGCTTCCACTTCCGGCCTATCAACCCAGTCGTCTAGCTGGGGGCCTTACCTGGTTAACCCAGAGGGAGACCTCATCTTGAGGCGAGCTTCCCGCTTAGATGCTTTCAGCGGTTATCCCTTCCGAACGTAGCAAACCAGCCGTGCTCTTGGCAGAACAACTGGCACACCAGAGGTTCGTCCGTCCCGGTCCTCTCGTACTAGGGACAGCCCCTCTCAAGTCTCCTGCGCGCGCAGCGGATAGGGACCGAACTGTCTCACGACGTTCTAAACCCAGCTCGCGTACCGCTTTAATGGGCGAACAGCCCAACCCTTGGGACCTGCTCCAGCCCCAGGATGCGACGAGCCGACATCGAGGTGCCAAACCATCCCGTCGATATGGACTCTTGGGGAAGATCAGCCTGTTATCCCCGGGGTACCTTTTAGCCGTTAAGCGACGGCGCTTCCACATGCCACCGCCGGATCACTAGTCCCAGCTTTCGCTCCTGCTCGACATGTCTGTCTCACAGTCAAGCACCCTTGTGCACTTACACTCGACACCTGGTTGCCGACCAGGCTGAGGGTACCTTTGGGCGCCTCCGTTACCTTTTGGGAGGCAACCGCCCCAGTTAAACTACCCACCAGACACTGTCCCTGATCCGGATCACGGACCTAGGTTAGACATCCAGAACGACCAGAGTGGTATTTCACCGATGACTCCACAAGAACTAGCGTCCCTGCTTCATAGTCTCCCACCTATCCTACACAAGACGTCCCAAACACCAATGTCAAGCTGCAGTGAAGGTCCCGGGGTCTTTCCGTCCTGCTGCGCGTAACGAGCATCTTTACTCGTAGTGCAATTTCGCCGGGTCCGTGGTTGAGACAGTGGAGAAGTCGTTACGCCATTCGTGCAGGTCGGAACTTACCCGACAAGGAATTTCGCTACCTTAGGATGGTTATAGTTACCACCGCCGTTTACCGGCGCTTAAGTTCTGAGCTTCGCAGCCCGAAGGCTACTAACCCGTCCCCTTAACGTTCCGGCACCGGGCAGGCGTCAGTCCGTATACGTCGTCTTGCGACTTAGCACGGACCTGTGTTTTTAGTAAACAGTCGCTTCTCCCTGGTATCTGCGACCGCACCCAGCTCAGGGAGTAAATCCCATCACCGGACACGGCTCCCCTTCTCCCAAAGTTACGGGGATAATTTGCCTAGTTCCTTAACCACGGTTCACCCGATCGCCTTGGTATTCTCTACCTGACCACCTGAGTCGGTTTGGGGTACGGGCCGCTTAAGTGCTCGCTGCGAGGTTTTTCTTGGCAGCATGGGATTACTCACTTCGCCAAAATAGGCTCGGCGTCAGGTCTCAGGCTATGTGGTGCGCGGATTTGCCTACGCACCGCCCTACACCCTTACTCCGGGACGACCATCGCCCGGTAGAGCTACCCTCCTGCGTCACCCCTACAGCTTGCCTACTACCAGTCTGGATCGCACGATCAACCGGATCAGCCCCGAAAGGCTCCCCGGCGTCAGGTGCTTAGCATCGCTAGCCTCGGCATTGGCGCACTTACGCGGGTACGGGAATATCAACCCGTTGTCCATCGACTACGCCTGTCGGCCTCGCCTTAGGTCCCGACTTACCCTGGGCGGATTAGCCTGCCCCAGGAACCCTTGGTCATTCGGCGGAGGGGTTTCTCACCCCTCTTTCGCTACTCATGCCTGCATTCTCACTCGTGTAGCATCCACAGCTGGATCACTCCGCTGCTTCCCTTGCCACACGACGCTCCCCTACCCACCCGCGCACCTGGACCCTGAAGGAGCCAGAGGCCGCGGTTTCGGCAACCGTAACCGAAGTTACAATGACCAGAACCGCCATCCTCCTTAACCATAGAGGGCCGGGCGATCGCGCGAGTGTCACAGCTTCGGCGGTGTGCTTGAGCCCCGCTAAATTGTCGGCGCAGAATCACTTGACCAGTGAGCTATTACGCACTCTTTAAAGGGTGGCTGCTTCTAAGCCAACCTCCTGGTTGTCTCTGCAACTCCACATCCTTTCCCACTTAGCACACGCTTAGGGGCCTTAGCTGGTGATCTGGGCTGTTTCCCTCTCGACTACGAACCTTATCGCCCGCAGTCTCACTGCCGCGCTCTCACTTACCGGCATTCGGAGTTTGGCTGACTTCAGTAAGCTTGTAGGCCCCCTAGGCCAACCAGTAGCTCTACCTCCGGTAAGAAACACGCAACGCTGCACCTAAATGCATTTCGGGGAGAACCAGCTATCACGGAGTTTGATTGGCCTTTCACCCCTACCCACAGGTCATCCCCCAGGTTTTCAACCCTGGTGGGTTCGGTCCTCCACGCGGTCTTACCCGCGCTTCAACCTGCCCATGGGTAGATCACTCCGCTTCGGGTCTACAACATGCGACTGAACGCCCTATTCAGACTCGCTTTCGCTACGGCTGCCCCTCACGGGTTAACCTTGCCACATATCGTAACTCGCAGGCTCATTCTTCAAAAGGCACGCGGTCACTTCACTCCGGCCTAGACCGGAACGCTCCCACGGCTTGTAGGCACACGGTTTCAGGTACTATTTCACGACCCCTCACCGGGGTGCTTTTCACCTTTCCCTCACGGTACTGGTTCACTATCGGTCACCAGGGAGTATTTAGGCTTAGGGGGTGGTCCCCCCAGATTCACACGGAATTTCACGGGCTCCGTGCTACTTGGGATACCGCTCGAGAGTCGTCTAAGTTTCGCGTACGGGGGTATCACCCTCTATACCGACGCTTTCCAACGTCTTCCACTACCTAGACGATTTGTAACTCTCTGCCAGATCAGCAGCTCCAGCTGAGCGGTCCCGCTACCCCAACCACGCAACGCCTGCCGGCTTTAACACGTGACTGGTTTGGCCTCTTCCCCTTTCGCTCACCACTACTCAGGGAATCGCGGTTGCTTTCTCTTCCTGCGGGTACTGAGATGTTTCACTTCCCCGCGTTACCTCCACCTGCCCTATGTGTTCAGGCAGGGGTGATGGGCAATTACGCCCAACAGGTTTCCCTATTCGGAAATCCCCGGATCAATGTCTGGTTGCCGACTCCCCGGGGCTTATCGCAGGCTCCAACGTCCTTCTTCGGCTCCTGGTGCCAAGGCATCCACCGTGTGCCCTTATTAACTTGGCAACTACAGATGATGCTCGCGTCCACTATGCAGTTCTCAAGATACGGGCGGTCCCGGTCCGCACACCTCCGCATCCGCGGTGGGGCGATCCCGGTCCGAGAGACGGTCATTGCCCGTTCCCTCAGGACCCAACAGCGTGCTCGACCAGTCCGCCACCGCCGCCACCCTTCCGTCCCGGAGGACGTACTAACTGGGTTGAGCGACGAGCTGGCCGAATAACCAGTGCTCCACAGTGAGCTGCCATCTCGGGACGTTCGCCCGAGATATGGCTCTGGACACGACCTCAGCAGAGGCCGTGCCAGTTGCTCCTTAGAAAGGAGGTGATCCAGCCGCACCTTCCGGTACGGCTACCTTGTTACGACTTCGTCCCAATCGCCGATCCCACCTTCGACGGCTCCCTCCCTTACGGGTTAGGCCACCGGCTTCGGGTGTTACCGACTTTCGTGACGTGACGGGCGGTGTGTACAAGGCCCGGGAACGTATTCACCGCGACGTTGCTGATTCGCGATTACTAGCGACTCCGACTTCATGGGGTCGAGTTGCAGACCCCAATCCGAACTGAGACCGGCTTTTTGGGATTCGCTCCACCTTGCGGTCTTGCAACCCTTTGTACCGGCCATTGTAGCATGTTTGCAGCCCAAGACATAAGGGGCATGAGGACTTGACGTCATCCCCACCTTCCTCCGAGTTGACCCCGGCAGTCTCCTATGAGTCCCCGGCATTACCCGCTGGCAACATAGGACGAGGGTTGCGCTCGTTGCGGGACTTAACCCAACATCTCACGACACGAGCTGACGACAGCCATGCACCACCTGTGCAGGACCCTTACGGACACCATATCTCTACGGCTTTTCCCTGCATGTCAAACCTTGGTAAGGTTCTTCGCGTTGCGTCGAATTAAGCAACATGCTCCGCCGCTTGTGCGGGCCCCCGTCAATTCCTTTGAGTTTTAGCCTTGCGGCCGTACTCCCCAGGCGGGGCGCTTAATGCGTTAGCTGCGGCACGGAATCCGTGGAAGGATCCCACACCTAGCGCCCAACGTTTACGGCGTGGACTACCAGGGTATCTAATCCTGTTCGCTCCCCACGCTTTCGCTCCTCAGCGTCAGGTAAGGCCCAGAGAACCGCCTTCGCCACCGGTGTTCCTCCCGATATCTGCGCATTTCACCGCTACACCGGGAATTCCATTCTCCCCTACCTACCTCTAGTCTGCCCGTATCCACTGCAAGCTCGGGGTTAAGCCCCGAGTTTTCACAGCGGACGCAACAGACCGCCTACGAGCTCTTTACGCCCAATAATTCCGGACAACGCTTGCGCCCTACGTGTTACCGCGGCTGCTGGCACGTAGTTAGCCGGCGCTTCTTCTGCAGGTACCGTCACTTTCGCTTCGTCCCTGCTGAAAGGGGTTTACAACCCGAAGGCCTTCATCCCCCACGCGGCGTCGCTGCGTCAGGCTTTCGCCCATTGCGCAATATTCCCCACTGCTGCCTCCCGTAGGAGTCTGGGCCGTGTCTCAGTCCCAGTGTGGCCGGTCGCCCTCTCAGGCCTGGCTACCCGTCGTCGCCTTGGTGGGCCGTTACCTCACCAACAAGCTGATAGGCCGCGAGTCCATCCCTAGCCAAAATTCTTTCCACCACAACAGATGTCTAAAGTGGTTGTATCTGGTATTAATCCCGGTTTCCCGGAGCTATCCCAGAGCTAGGGGCAGGTTACTCACGTGTTACTCACCCGTTCGCCGCTCGAGTACCCCGAAGGGCCTTTCCGCTCGACTTGCATGTGTTAAGCACGCCGCCAGCGTTCGTCCTGAGCCAGGATCAAACTCTCCGTTGATGTTTATTAACAACCGCCTGCTTACGCAGAGCGGATTGTTGACTTGAGAGTGCCTCCGCGACGACCTTGCAGCCGACCCGGAAGCGATCATGGCGCCGTTAGTGAGGTCAGTCCCGTACGAATACGGAGCCGCCCCACTGACGGGGTTTTGTGCTTTGTGCACTGGCTTTTAGCACGCTGTTGAGTTCTCAAGGAGCGGGCGCACACCTTCGGCGGACTCTCATCCGCTTCCAGGGCAACCGTTTTAACTTACCAGACCGGATCCGCTTCGTCAACTTAGTCCGTTAGAACTTTGTCGGCTGGTGATCCTGCCCAGACCCCCAGGGCGACCTAGGCTGGAGACCTCCGCGGACAGCGCGAAGGCCCTGGCTTCAGGGGCTTCCTGGTGGCTCCCCGGGACCTGGCGCTTTCGCATCCATCCCCTCGGGGCAAGATGAACTCTAAGGGGGCTGCACGCCTTCGTCAAATCGAATCGCGAAACTTCTCGTTAACCCAGGTCAGACGCCGTGTGATGGAGAAATTACGCACAGTATCCACCTGACTCGGGTGGGTGAACGCGCAGCGGAGACCGGCTAGCGGCCGCGGATCATGGCCTGTCAGGGCCGTGCGTACCGCCTGAGATAAGCACGAGCGGGCCTGTGTCGTACCGTTCTCGATGCCACCGAGGCACCCCGAGGGCAGCGCCAGCAGACCCGATGGACCTTGAGCCGGTTATGGCCGGCGCGATGGACCACTGACCGGTATGGGGAGCTGATTTCCCATCGAGCTGGCGGGAGCGCGCTCCGTCCTGGGCCGGTGACGAGTTGGGCGGCAGGGAGCCGCGGGCCGCCGCGGGAGACCCGGCGGCGCGGGAGACCCGGCGGCGCGGCGACGACAGGGCGTGGAAGGCCACAGAGCCCGCGCGACACCGCGTGGTGAGGAGGAGGGGACGCCGGTCCGCAGATAACGAGGCACGCGCGGCCTGGAGCTCCGCTGGGCCCCTTAGCGAGCGCGGCGACCGTCACGCGCAGGCTAAGGGCCCGCCAGTGGCGGCGAGCTCTATCCGGCGGGCTGCCGATCGGCGCCGACAACCTCCACCGCGCCAACGGTTCGCTTGCCCCGGCGCAGAATCAGGAAGCGCCCGCAGAGCAGATCATCGGCGGTCGGGGCGGCATCCACGTCCGTCACTTTCCGGTTGTTCAGGTAAGCGCCGCCTTCAGCGATCGCCCGCCGGGCGGCCGACTTGCTCGGCACGATCTTGGTCCGGACCATCAGATCGGCGACAGAAGGCAGAGCTCCGCCCTCGCCGGTCTCCCGGTCAGCGACCTCGGCCGCCCCGGCCGGCGCAGCGATCCTTACCTTTCCGGCCTCGACGGTGATGTTCACGTCCGCGGAGGGGACTTCGGCCTTCGCGGCCTGAAGGGTCCGCTCGTCCACCGCTGACAGCTCCCCCTGGCCGAACAGGGCCTGGCTGGCGGCTATGGCGCGGCGGGTCTCTTCCGCACCGTGCACCAGCGTGGTGAGCTCTTCAGCCAGCGCGCGCTGGCCCGCCCGGACGGCCGGGTGCGCGGCGCTGTCCCGCTCCAGCGCCTCGATCTCCGCGCGGGATCTGAAGCTGTACACCCGCAGGAGGCCGGGCACCTCAGCGTCGGCCACGTTGAGCCAGAACTGGTAGAACGCGTACGGCGACATCAGGTCGGGGCTGACCCAGATCGCGCCGCCCTCGGTCTTGCCGTACTTGGTCCCGTCCGCCTTGGTGATCAGCGGGATGGCCAGGGCGTGAACGGTCGCGCCTTCGACGCGCCTGATCAGGTCGACCCCCGCGACCAGGTTGCCCCACTGGTCGCTGCCGCCGAGCTGCAGGGTGCACCCGTAGCGCCGGTTCAGCTCCAGGAAGTCCATGGCCTGCAGGAGCTGGTAGCTGAACTCGGTGAAGCTGATCCCGCCCGCCTCAAGCCTGGCCTTCACCGACTCCCGGTCCAGCATGCGGTTGACCGAGAAGTGCTTGCCGATGTCGCGCAGGAAGTCGAGCACGGGCATCGGCCCGGTCCACTCCAGGTTGCTCGCGATCAGCGCGCTCGACTCACCCGCGTCGAAGTCGAGGAACCTGGACACCTCGCCGCGGATCCGGTCCACCCACTGCCCCACCAGCTCGCGCGGGTTCAGCACCCGCTCGGCCGACTTGCCGCTCGGATCGCCGATCAGCCCGGTGGCGCCGCCGACCAGCCCGATCGGCCGGTGGCCGGCGAGCTGCAGCCGGCGCATGGTCAGCAACAGCGCCAGGTTGCCGATGTGCAGGCCCGGCGCCGTGGGATCGAAGCCGGCGTAGAACGTGACCCGGCCGGAGCTCAGCGCCTTGCGCAGCTCGCCTATATCGGTGGTGTCGGCGAGCAGGCCCCGCCAAGCGAGTTCGTCGATGATGTCGTTCACGCCTGCATGGTGCCATCTTCGGGTCCGGAGGAGGTAACCGGTTTGCGCCGCGGCACATGTGCCCGGTAGGGCGAGACCGTTGGCTCGCCGTCGAACCAGAACCGCCACGGCACCTCGGCCGCGGCAGACACGCCGACCCGTGGGCCGCTGGCGATTTCCCGGGGCAGCGGTCGGTGGGGGCCGTCGCCCCGGGCTGGCCGAGTTCCGCGGGCTTCATTCCTCCGGGTCAGCGGATTTTCTGCCGAACGGGCCGTGGTGCTGGCCTGCGCCCACCGGACGCGGAGCGGCGAACCGGGGACGCACACGTCCGCGCCGTCCTGCGACCGGTCGATGTCAAGCGCCTGGCACAGCCGGGCCGGCCCGCGGGCCAGGTCACGGTACGGGACCACGGCCGTCCCCCGGGTCCGCCGCGCGAGGGCGAGCTCCTCCCCCGCGATGACCGCGCCGGCCCGCAGCAGCACCGCGGACGCGCTGCCGTCGCCCAGGCAGACCACGTTCACGCAGAAGTGCATGCCGTAGGTGAAGTACACGTAGGCGTGCCCGGGCGGCCCGAACATCACCGCGTTCCGCGCCGTCCGGCCGCGGTAGGCGTGCGAGGCGGGGTCGCTGGCCCCCATGTAGGCCTCGACCTCGGTGAGCTCCACCGCGACCAGGCCGTCCGCCGTCTGGTGCTCGATGACCACGCCGAGCAGGTCCGGCGCGACCTGGACGGCCGGCCGGGCGAAGAAGTCACGCGGGACAAGGGCCACGAGCGTGGGGTGCTACCGGGTGTTCCCGGCCGCCCAGCCGGCGTGCCCTTGGACCGCGGCCCGCAGCGCGGCGATCTGCTCGGCGACGCGCTCCGGCGCCGTCCCGCCGTAGCCCTTGCGGGCGGCGAGAGCGCCCTCCACGGTCAGCACCTGGCGGACGTCGGGCGTCAGGTGCTCGGAGACCTTGGCCAGATCGGCGTCGCTCACGTCCTCGAGCTCGCAGTCGTGCACCTGGCACCAGATCACCAGGTGGCCCACCACCTCGTGCGCCTCGCGGAACGGCACACCGCGCCGCACCAGGTACTCGGCCAGGTCGGTGGCCAGCGTGAAGCCGACCGAGGCGCCGCGGCGGAGCCGCTCCGGGTTGATCCTTAGCGTCGCGATCAGGCCTGCCATGGCGGGCAGCACGAGCAGCAGCGTGTCCACGGCGTCGAAGACGGGTTCCTTGTCCTCCTGCAGGTCCCGGTTGTAGGTCAGCGGCAGGCCCTTCAAGGTGGTGAGCAGGCCGGTCAGGCCGCCGATCAGGCGGCCCGCCTTGCCGCGGGCCAGCTCGGCCACATCGGGGTTCTTCTTCTGCGGCATGATCGAGGAGCCGGTGGCGTAGGCGTCATCGATCTCCGCCCAGCCGAACTCCTGCGAGGACCACAGCACGAGCTCCTCCCCCAGCCGGGACAGGTGCACGCCGATCAGCGCCGCGACAAAGCAGAACTCCGCGGCGAAGTCCCGGTCGCTGACCGCGTCCATGGAATTCGGCGCGGCCGCATCGAAGCCCAGCTCCGCGGCGAGCAGCTGGGGATCGACGGGCAGCGACGATCCGGCCAGCGCACCGGACCCGAGCGGGCTGATCGCGGCGCGCCGGTCCCAGTCCCGCAGCCTGCTGACGTCCCGGGCGAAGGCCTGGACATGCGCGAGCAGCTGCTGGGCGAACAGTACCGGCTGGGCGTGCTGCAGGTGAGTCATGCCGGGCGCGGGCACATCGCCGCTGGCGACGGCCTGGTCGATCAGGGCACTCTCCAGCTCGGCCAGCCGGCTCGCGACGAGCCGGGCATGGTCGCGCAGGTACAGCCGCAGGTCGGTAGCGACCTGGTCGTTGCGGCTGCGGCCGGCCCGCAGCTTGCCGCCGAGCGCGCCAAGACGCTCCAGCAGACCGCGTTCCAGCGCCGTGTGCACATCCTCGTCGGCCACCGTCGGCCGGAACGAGCCGTCCGCACAGGCCCGGTCGAGCTCGTCGAGCGCCTTGAGCATGGCCGCTAGTTCCGCGTCGGTGAGCAGGCCGGCCCCGTGGAGCACCCGGGCATGCGCCCGGGAGGCGCGCAGGTCGTAGCGGGCCAGCCGCCAGTCGAACTGGACGCTCACCGACAGCCGGGCCAGCGCTTCGGCCGGCCCGGCCTCGAACCGGCCGCCCCACAGCCTGGTAGCTGGTTCAGATCCCACGCCCTCGGCTCCCGTTTCGCTCATTTGCCCGATTCTCCCCCGCGCCCTTTCCGTCCTTGACGCCCCCACCCTATTGGGGCCCGTGTGCCCCCAGCTCCGTCCCCGGGGTCGGGGTGCCACACGCGGTGCCGGTGTGCGGCCGGTGTGCGGGGCGTGTCGCCGGATTGCTCGGAACGAGCGGAGAGCCCTGGTGCCCTGGACCGAGCTGCGCACAGGTGGCCAGGACCCTCGCGCTGCCGGATCCGGCCGTAATCCCTTGATCACGGCGGCCCGCCCGGCGCACGCCCGCAACGGGCCGCATGGATCACTACGGCCTTCTGACACGTGCCTAGTTGCGTGGCTTGCCGTCATGTCGCTGGCGACCGGGATGTCACCCTCGATCAGCGGAAAGCGCGCAAGAACCTTGCTCGATCCGCTGGCACGGGTATGGATCCTCTTGTGTGCCCCTGTGATGAGGGGGACCATCATGAACATGGCAACGGCCTTCGACCGAAAGCATCCGCGTAGCGTGATACTCATCCGGGTGCTGGTCACGGCCTGGCTGCTCGCCCTGACCGGCATCCTGCTGGCCGACGGCTACTGGGGCTGGGCGCTGCTGACGCTCGCCGGCGCGGCGGCGAACAGCGTGTGGGCCTATCGCGTCTGGCGGGCGGCAAATGCGCCAGACGCGCACCGGCCGTCCTAGAGCCCTACGTTGGCCCTGCCCTCGCGCTTTCGCCTGCGACAAAACCCGAGGTTAGATCCGGGGATGGCCCGCTGTGCGTACGTGCCCGCCCCTCCAGCATCAAGCGCGACCGTGGGCGCAGGACGACACGTATAGGCGGAAGGCACCTGGGGAACGTCCACGCGAAGTCACACCCGACCCTGAAGCCTGCGGGCGCTCCGGTCAGAAGACAAGGGCCGGCGCGGCTACCGGGTCGTGACCGGATCATCGTCATGAGCCGCCGCCTCGCCCGCCTGTGCCGAGAACTGGGCTTTGAGTCTGCCGGTATCGGCCACGTGGTCACGGAGCTGCTCATACGCTGGCCATTCGCGGATGCGGTCCAGGGCCCAGCGAATGGCCTCCGCGCGAGTGGCCGCAAGACTCGCCATGATCAGCGTGTCCACTGTTTCCAGGCCAGCGGGCCCCAGCCGGGTTAGCTCGAAGGTGTCTTCGCCGTGCTCCCGATTCTGGTAGTCCGATAGCTTCTGCCCGACCAGCAGGCTGTACCGGGGGCCGTGGCCGCCGCGGGTGACCGGGGTGTTGAAGGTGACCTCCACCAGCCTGATCTCGCGGAGCTTCTCGGCCAGGTAGCTCGGAAGCTGCTCGATCGCCGGCTGGTGGGTGTTCCAGAACGCCTTAAGGGACCGCTCGTAATCCTCGGGCCCGCTGGCTTCGGGGACCACCCGGACCCACAGGTCCCGCGGCTCGATTTCCGGGTCGTCGCCGTATTGCAGCAGCATGACCTGGCGCACCGCGCCGCTGGGGAGACGAGTCCTGACCTCCTCGCCAATCTCGCGCTCGATGGCATCCAGCACATCCCGGCCCACCCCGGCCTCCCCCGGTGACCGGTCCCGCGCCGGGAACTCGCCTGTGAGCCTGCCGGCATCGCGCACGCGGTCACGGAGCGGCTCATACGCCGGCCGCTCGCGGAACCGGTCCAGGGCCCAGCGGATGGCCTCCGCGCGAGTGGACACGACGCCCGCCATGATCAGCGTATCCAGCGTTTCCAAGCCGGCCGGCCCCAGCCACGCATGCACGAAGGTGGCCTCGCCGTGCTCCCACTCCTGGTAGTCCGACAGCCGCTGCCCGGTTGACAGGCCATAGCGCGGGCCGTCATGGCCGCCGCGGGTTACGGGGTTGTCGCTGAAGGTGAACTCCACCTGGATGATCTCGCGGAGCTTTTCGGCCAGGTAGCTCGGGAACTGCTCGATCGCCGCCTGGTGGGTGCTCACGAATGCCTTCTGGGACCGCTCGTAGTCGTCGGGCCCAGCCGCATCGAGAAGTACCCGGACCCACAGGTCCCCCGGTTCGATCTCCGGGTCGTCGCCGTATTGCAGCAGCACGACCCGCCGCACCGCGTCGCCGGGGAAACGCGCCCTGACCTCGTCCTCGATCTCGCGTTCGATGACATCCAGCACATCCCGGTCCATCCCGGCCTCCTCGGTGACCCGCAAACTGACGGTAATGCCGCGATTGGTTCCCGTCCACGCAATATTCACTGTGGGCCATCATGCGACTACTGTCGCGGGAACAAGCCTTCCGCCAGCCGCGATGCGGCTCCAGCCGCACGGCTACAGGCCGATTGTTGCTTCGATGGCCAGCCTTCGGGCAGGCCGGACAGTGGCAGGGTTGGCATGCTCCGCTCTACCGGATCGGGATGCCACGAGGCCCCACCGGGCAGAATGCGACGAGCACGATAGTGCAGGCAGGCCTCAGCCGCGGCGCGCAGCGCCCGTACGCACGGGCGCCGTGCTGTGGCCGGTGTGCGGGGTTATGTGGATGTCGGGCGGGCGTGGCGGCCAGCGACTGGTGAGTTCGGGCTCTGGCAGCGGCCAACTCGCAATTACCGCGTCAAATGCTGATCGCCCGGCCGGATCCACACCGATATGTGATTGGGCGTAAGAGCGGTTTGGATTACGCCGGTGAGGTCGGCGCGGACCGAGTCGGGGTCTACCGCGTCCTGGAGTCGGGCCGCGAACGCCGCCACCATGCGCTCGGCGTCATAGCGGGCCCGGTTGAACCGGCGATCCACCGCGTGCTGCACCCGCCGGCGGACCGGATTGAACAGCGCGGCTGCCACCAGGGTGGACGCGGCCACCGCCACCGTGCTGTGGAACTTGAACACCTGGGTGGTCAGCAGGACCAGCCCGGCGTACACGCCGACCAGCAGTCCGGTGATGATCGCGTAGGCCAGGGTCCGGGAAATGAGCCGGTCGATCTCGTACAGCCGGTATCTCAGGATGCCCACCCCGATCGACACCGGCAGCGCAGCGACCCCGAACCAGGCCAGGCCGAGCACGGCGAGCAGCGCATTCGGGCCGCCTGAAGTGCTGAAGGTCCCCGCCAGGAACAGACAGATGATCGTGACGGCGCCCCCGCTGGCCAGCCACTTCAGCTGCTGGCGCCGGTCCCCGCTGCTGCGCCGCCAGCTCAGTGCCTGCCGGGCGATGAAGGCCAGCGACAGCCCAGCCAGCGCGACGCTGAGCAGCCCCTGGACGGGGCCGAACCAGCCGACCGGGCGGTCCACCGCGGCCAGGCCCCCCGTGGAGTCCACGCGAATCGGGTGCGCGGCCAGGGCACCGGCAATCGCCACGCAGGTCGCCAGGATCAGCAGCACGAAGGCCACGGCGTAGATCCACAGGGCCAACCGCCACCAGCGCGAGGGCAGCCTGCCGTCGGGGAACAGCAGGATGTCGGCTCCGAGCAGCAGCAGGCTGGGACCCCAGAACTGGGACAGGGCCGATCCCGCCACGCCCAAGGGAAGGTGGTGCCCGAGCCGGAAGGCGTAGTACCCGTAGTCTCCGCCGGCCGTGGACAAGAACATAAAGACGCCGGTCACCAGGAACAGCCAACCGATCGGGTTGCCCGGCTGGCGCCGGGTCACCAGCCAGCCCACCGCCGCACAGGGAACGCCGATCGCGGCCGCGACCAGGGCGTTGAAAATCTGACCCGACAGGACGGTCAACGGGACCGCGGCGGCGAAAGACGCCACGACCACGACGCCGAGCGCTACTCTCCAGGCCCTCGCTGACCCCAGGCGGACGGTCATGAACCGAACCCTACGCGCGGATCGTTCCGCAAACGTTACGGCTCATGGCGGCAAGGGCAAGCCGGCGGGCAAGCTAGCTCGTCCCCCGGCCCCGTCTATCGCGTCTATCGGGGCCGGGGTGCCACATGTCCCGGGAACCGGGTGGGGCCCGGCGGGCGCACCGGGCTATGCGCCGGCGATGCGGCGGTCGCGGATGGCGGCGATCTTGCTGGGCAGGCCCCAGAGCTCGACGAAGCCCTTAGCCAGGGACTGGTCGAAGGTGTCACCGGTGTCGTAGGTGGCCAGGGCGTAGTCATACAGCGAGGCGTTGCTGCGCCGGCCGGTGACGACCGCGCGGCCGCCGTGCAGGCGCATCCGCACGTCACCGGTCACATGCACCGATGCCTCGGCGATGAAGACGTCGAGGGCGCGGCGCAGCGGGGAGAACCACAGGCCGTCGTAGACCAGCTCGGTCCAGCGCTGCTCGACCTGCCGCTTGAACCGGGCCAGGTCCAGCTCGACGCACACGCTCTCCAGCTCGGCGTGCGCGGTGATCAGGGTGATCGCCGCGGGCGCCTCGTAGATCTCCCGGCTCTTGATGCCGACCAGCCGGTCCTCGACCATGTCGATGCGTCCGATGCCCTGCGCCCCGGCCCGCTGGTTCAGCTCGGTGATGATCTCCAGCGGGTTGAGCTCGCGCCCGTCGATGGCGATCGGCACTCCCGCGGCGAAGGTCAGCACGAGCTCATCCGGCTCGCGCGGCACCGACGGGTCGGCGGTGTATGACCACACGTCGTCGTGCGGCGCTTCCCAGATGTCCTCCAGGTGCCCGGTCTCGCACGAGCGGCCCCACAGGTTCTGGTCGACCGAGTACGGCGACCGGGACGTCACGTCGATCGGCAGGCCCTTGGCCGCGGCGAACTCGATGGCCTTGTCCCGCGTCATGCCCGAGTCCCGGACCGGCGCGTTGACCTTGAGGTCAGGCACCAGGGCGGCGAGCCCGACCTCGAAACGCACCTGGTCGTTGCCCTTGCCGGTGCAGCCGTGCGCGACGATGGTGGCGCCCTTCTCGGCGGCCACACGGGCCAGGTGGCTGACGATCAGCGGCCGGGACAGCGCGGAGACCAGCGGGTACTTGTCCATGTAGAGAGCATTGGCCCGCAGCGCCCCGATGCAGAACGTCTCGGCGAAATCCGCGCGCGCGTCGACCACCTCGGCCTCGACCGCACCGCAGGCCAGGGCCCGCTTGCGGATCGTCTCCAGGTCCTCGCCGCCCTGCCCCACGTCGACCGCGACGGCGATCACCTCGGCGCCGGTCCGCTCGCCGATCCAGCCGATCGCCACCGAGGTGTCCAGGCCGCCCGAGTAGGCGAGTACCACCTTTTCCGTTGTCATGATTTATCCCCTATTGAGGTATTTGCCGATGGGTGTGGTAGCCGGCGCTGAGCAAGCCGGAGAAACTCGGCCGCCAGGGCGTCGCCGCCTGCCGGGTCGCGCGCGATGATCAGCACGGTGTCGTCGCCGGCCACGGTGCCGAGGATCGACGGCAGCGCCGCATGGTCGATGGCCGAGGCGAGGAACTGCGCCGCACCGGCCGGTGTCCTGAGGACCACCAGGTTGGCGCTTGCTTCGGCCGAGGTCAGCAGCTCGCCCAGGTAGCGCGCCAGCCGGGCGGGGGGTGCGGGCTCGGCTGACGTCGTCCGGGCGGACGATCCCGCTTTCCCGCCCGGGACGGACGATCCTGCTTTCCCGTTCCGGGGGGCCCCGCCCCCAAGGCGCCCGGGGGGATCCTCCGTGTACGGGGGGGTGTCCTGGTCGGGGTCGATGCCGCTCAGGCCGCCGGGCCGGGAGCCGGGGCCGCCCGGCTCCCCGGGCAGGGCGTAGACCAGCCCGCCGCCCGCCGCCCGCAGCCGGACCACGCCGAGCTCGTCGAGATCGCGGGACAGCGTCGCCTGGGTGACGTGCATGCGGGCGTACCGCTCGAGCAGGTCGGCCAGCTCCTCCTGGGAGCGGACCTGCTCGCGGGCCAGGATGGCCGCGATGCGCGCCTGCCGGGCGGTCTTGGTCACCGGGGTCACACGCGCTCCAGCAGCCAGGTGATCAGCGCCTTCTGCGCGTGCAGCCGGTTCTCCGCTTCCTCCCAGACCACGCTGTTCGGCCCGTCGAGCACGCCGGCGGTGATCTCCTCGCCGCGATGCGCCGGCAGGCAATGCAGGACCAGGCCGGCCGGGCGGGCCAGGGCCAGCTTGGCCTCGTCCAGGCGGTAGGACTCGAGCAGCACGAGCCGTTCGGCGTGCAGGGCTTCCTGGCCCATGGACGCCCACACGTCGGTGGCGATGACGTCGGCGCCTTCGCACGCCGACTGAGGGTCGGTACGGACCTCGGCCGCGCCGCCGGTCTGGGCGGCGATCTGCCGGGCCGCGGCCAGCACCGCGGGGTCCGGGTGCAGGGACTCGGGCGCGCCGATGCACACCCGCATCCCGGCGGTAGCGCCGCCGAGCAGGTAGGAGTGCGCCATGTTGCTCGATCCGTCGCCGAGGAAGGTCAGCTTGCGGCCGGGCAGCGAGCCGCAGTGCGCGCGGACGGTCTGCAGGTCGGCGAGGACCTGGCAGGGGTGGAACTGGTCGGTGAGCGCGTTGATCACCGGCACGGCCGAGGCCGCGGCCAGGGCCTCGAGGCGCTCTTGCTCGAAGGTCCGCCAGGCGATGGCCGCGACCTGACGGGACAGGACGCGGGCCGCGTCCTCGATCGTCTCGCCGCGGCCGAAGTGAGTGGTCTGGGAGTCGATGACCAGCGGGTAACCGCCGAGCTCGGCAATGCCGACGGAGAAGGAGACCCTGGTCCGCAGCGAGGGCTTGTCGAACAGCACCGCGACGGCCCGCGGGCCGGCCAGCGGCTGGTACCCGAGCCGATCCTTCTTCAGCTGATCGGCCAGGTCGAGGACCGCGGCCTGCTCGCCGGGGGTCAGGTCATCGTCGCGCAGGAAGTGCCTGGGCATCACGCGGCCTGCTGGCCGAGGATGGCGGGCCACGCGGCGAGGAATTCGTCCGCCTCGGCGATGCTGAGGATCAGCGGCGGCGCCAGCCGGACCGCGTCCGGCTGGACCGCATTGACCAGGAACCCGGCCCGCCGGGCGGCCGCCTCCACGTCGGCGGCCCGGTCGGCGGTCAGCACCACGGCCAGCCACAGCCCGCGGCCGCGCACGCCTTCCACCAGCGGGTGCTTGATCGCCTGCAGGCCCGCCGCCAGGTGCTCGCCCACCGACGAGGCGTGCGCCAGCAGCCCGTCCCGCTCGATCGTGTCGAGCACGGCGAGAGCCGCGGCGCAGGCCACCGGGTTGCCGCCGAACGTCGACCCGTGGTCGCCCCGGGCGAAGCCGGTGCCGGCCGCGCCAAAGCCGACGCACGCACCGATGGGCAGCCCGCCGCCGAGCCCCTTGGCCAGCGTGAGCACGTCAGGGCGGATGCCCTCGGCCTGGTGGGCGAACCAGGTCCCGCCCCGGCCGATGCCGCTTTGGATCTCGTCGACGACCAGCAGGGCGCCCGCCTCGTCGCAGGCCTCGCGGGCCGCGCGCAGGTAGCCCTCGGGTGCGGGCACCACGCCGCCCTCGCCCAGGCAGGGCTCGAGGAAAACGCCAGCGGTGTCAGGCCCGATCGCGGCCCGCAGCGCGTCCGCGTCGCCGAACGGCACGAACCGCACCGTCAGGCCGAACGGGCCGAACGGCTCGCGGATGGACGCCTTGCCGGTCAGCGCGAGCGAGCCCATGGTCCGGCCGTGGAAACCGTGCTCGGCCGCCACCATCACCGGGCGTCCCGGCCCCTGGATGCGGCGGACCAGCTTGATCGCCGCCTCGTTGGCCTCGGTGCCGGAGTTGGCGAAGAAGATCCGCCCGTCTCCCCCGAGGAGATCCAGCAGGCGTTCGGCGAGCTTGATCTCGCCTTCGTGCAGAAACAGGTTGGACGTGTGAGCCACCTGGGCGACCTGCCCGGTGACCGCTTCGACGATGGCCGGGTGGGCATGGCCGAGCGAGCTCACCGCGATCCCCGCGATCAGGTCCAGGTACTCGCGCCCGTCCGGGTCCCACACGCGGCAGCCCGCCCCGCGGCTGATCGCCACCGGTGGCACGCCGTAGTTGGGCATCAGCGCGGCCTCGAACCGCTTCTGCAGGGTCTCGGTCTCGCTCATGATTGGCCTCCTTGGGGCAGGACCATGGTGCCGATGCCGGCGTCGGTGAAGATCTCGAGCAGGATGGCGTGGCTGAGGCGGCCGTCCAGGACGTGGGCCTGCGGGACGCCGCCGCGCACCGCGGTCAGGCAGGCCTCCATCTTGGGGATCATCCCGGCCGACAGCCCGGGCAGCAGCCGTTCGAGCTCGTCGGCGGTGAGCTGGCTGATGACATCGGCCGGGGCCGCGCCGGCCGCGGCGCCATCGGCTGATGATGGCCAGTCCCGGTACAGGCCGGCCACGTCGGTGAGCACGACGAGCTTGGCCGCGCCGAGGGCGACGGCCAGCGCCGCCGCCGCGGTGTCCGCGTTGACGTTATAGGTCTGGCCGTCCTCGCCCGCGGCGACGCTGGACACCACCGGAATCCGGCCGTCGGCCAGCAGCGCGCTGATCGCGCCGGCGTCGGTCGCCACGATCTCGCCGACCAGGCCGATGTCCACCGGCTGGCCATCGACGATCGCGGCCTTGCGCACCGCGGTGAACGTGCCCGCGTCTTCGCCGGAGATGCCCACCGCGAACGGCCCGTGCCGGTTGATCAGGCCGACGATGTCCTTGTTCACCGTCCCGGACAGGACCATCCGGACGACTTCCATCGCCTCCGGGGTGGTGACCCGCAGGCCGGCGGTGAAGGAGCTTTCCAGGCCGAGCCGGTCCAGGAGCTCGGTGATCTGCGGGCCGCCGCCGTGCACCACCACCGGGTGCAGCCCGGCGTAGCGCAGGAACACCAGGTCCTGCGCGAAGGCCATGCGCAGCGCCTCGTCGGTCATGGCGTGCCCGCCGTACTTGATCACCACGGTCTGGCCGTGGAACCTGTTCAGCCAGGGCAGCGCCTCGATCAGCGTCGCCGCTTTGGCTGAGGCGTCGTCCACCCGTCCCTGCAGCATGGTCATGTGGAGTAAGCCCTCATGTTGAGTAAGCACTGTTCTCGTGGACGTAGGCGGCGGTCAGGTCGGTGGTCAAGATGACCGCGGAGGCCGGGCCGGTCGAGAGGTCCACGGTGATCGTGACGTCCTTCGGGGTCAGGTCCACCTTGGAGCGTTCTTCACCGGCGGCGCCGTGACGGCACACCCACACGCCGTTGACCGCGACGTTCAGCCGGTCCGGCTCGAAGATCGCGTCGGTGGTCCCGACTGCGGCCAGGATCCGGCCCCAGTTGGGGTCCTCGCCGCCAATAGCGCACTTGACCAGGTTGTTCCGGGCCACGGCCCGGCCCACCGCCACCGCGTCGTTCTCGCCCGCCGCGCCGACGACCTCGATGGTGATCATCTTCTGCGCGCCCTCGGCGTCCAGCTGGAGCTGCCGGGCCAGGTCCGCGCACACGTCGGTCAGCGTCTCGGTGAACTCCCGCTTATCGGGCCGCACCCCGCTGGCCCCGCTGGCCATGAGCAGCACCGTGTCGTTGGTGGACATGCACCCGTCGGTGTCCAGCCGGTCGAAGGTCTCCGCGACCGCCGAGCGCAGCGCCGAGTCCAGCTCGGCCGCGGTCAGGTCCGCGTCGGTGGTCAGCACGCACAGCATGGTGGCCAGGGCCGGTGACAGCATCCCCGCGCCTTTGGCCATGCCGCCGATGGTGTAGGCGGCGGACGGGGCCTGGCCCGAGCGGAAGGAGATCTTCACCACGGTGTCAGTGGTCCGGATGGCGTCGGCGGCGTTCAGCCCGCCCGCCCGGGACACGGCGGCGACCGCGGCGTCGACGCCGGGCAGCAGCTTGTCCATGGGCAGCCGCTCGCCGATCAGGCCGGTCGAGCAGACGGCCATCTCGCCCGGGGAGTCCTCGATCGCCGCGGCCAGCCGCTCGGCCGTCGCGTGCGTGTCCTGGAAGCCGCGCGGGCCGGTGCAGGCGTTGGCGCCGCCGGAGTTGAGCACCACGGCCCGGACCCGGCCGCCGCTGACCACCTGGCGGGTCCAGGTCACCGGCGCGGCCTGGACCCGGTTGGAGGTGAAGACCGCGGCCGCGGCGCGGGACGGCCCGTCGTTCACGACGACGGCCACGTCGGGATCGCCGGATTCCTTCAGGCCGGCCACTACGCCGGCGGCGCGGAATCCGAGCGGGGCGGTGACGCTCATGGGGCGACTCCATGGGGGGTCAGGCCGGAGGTCTCCGGCAGGCCGAGCATGAGGTTGGCCACCTGGATGGCCTGGCCGGCCGCGCCCTTGACCAGGTTGTCCAGGGCGCAGACGGCGATCGCCCGGCCGGCGTGCGGGTCGGCGGCGACCTGCAGGTGGGCGGCGTTGGATCCCAGGGTGGGCCCGGTGGCAGGCCAGCGTCCTTCTGGCAGCAGGTGCACGAACGGCTCGCCGCCGTAGGCCGCGGTCATCGCGTCCCGCAGCTGGGTCCCGGCCTGGGCCGAGGCCAGCCGGGCCGTGCAGGTGGCCAGGATGCCGCGCGGCATCGGCGCGAGCGTCGGGGTGAAGGACACGGTGACGGGCGCGGATGCAGGCACCACGGACCGTTCGGCAGAAAGGGCTTGTTCTATTTCTGGGGTGTGCCGGTGCGTGCCGGCCACCGAGTACGCGGACATCGACCCCATCACCTCGCTGGCGAGCAGGTCAGGCCGGGGCGAGCGGCCCGCGCCGGACGTGCCGGAGGCGGCCACGATCACGATGTCGGACGGCTCGACGAGGCCGGCGGCGAGCAGCGGGGCCAGGGCGAGGATGGCGGCGGTGGCGTAGCAGCCGGGTGCGGCCACGGTGGCCGACGCCCTGATCGCGTCCCGGGCGCCGGGCAGCTCGGGCAGCCCGTAGGGCCAGCGGCCCGCGTGCGGCGTCGGGTAGTACCGCTCCCAGGCGTCGGGGTCGGCCAGCCGGAAGTCGGCGGACAGGTCGACCACCTTGAGCTCGGCCGGGAGGGCGGCGGCCAGCTTGGCGGATTCCCCGTGCGGCAGGGCGGTGAAGAGCAGGTCAGCGTCGGCGAGCGCGCCTGGTTCGGCCGGCACGAAGACCCGGTCCTGCAGGCCCGCGTGACCGATCAGCTGCGGGAGCACCGAGGTCACCGGCGCCCCGGCGCTGCCGTGCGCCGCGACGGCCCCGATCTCCAGGTCGGGATGGCCGGCCAGCAGGCGGAGCAGCTCACCGCCCGCGTAGCCGCTAGCCCCCGCGACCGCAACCTTCGCACCCAACTGCCCGCCTCCTCATCTTCCCTGGAAGAGTATTCACGATAGCGCATTAATATGCAACTCTTTGCGGTCCTACGCTTGGCGGAGTGGACCGGGAGCGGGAAGGCTGGCCGGCTCGCGGGGCGCAGGGGTCCAGGGTCGCGCGGGTACTCGGCCCGCTGGCGGCCGGCGCGGCGCTGCTGGCCAGCGGCATGGGCGCACTGGCCGGCTGCGGGTCGAGCGCGTCCCCGGGCGCCGGGCCTGGCACAAGCTGCGGCACCACTCACACCGCGGCGGGCGTCCCGGTCATCGTCAAAGTAGCCCAGGGCACCGTGAACTGCGCCACCGCGATACGGGTCGAGAACGACTACGCAGCCATCATCCGGGCCGGGCAGATCCGGGGCAACGGCGGCGGCGCGCCCGTCGTGGTGAACGGCTGGACCTGCCAGGGTTATCCGACCCCGGAGGTGCTGAGCACGGGCAACGCCTCGCGTTGTCACACCGGCAGCGCCGCGGTCGTGGCGGTGCTTCTCGTCCCTGGTCCTTCGGCGACGGTCACGGCTGGCTAGTCCGCCCCGCTAACGAGGTCAAGGCCCGCTGGAAGACGCTCGGCTCAGCCGGGGCGGGCCCATCGCGGTCCTGGCCGTCTCGTTCCATGCCGTCTCGGGCCGCGCCGTCTCGGGCCGCGCCGTTGATGCCGCGCGAGGTGCCGCTGACCGCGCTCAGGCCCCTGGTGGTGCTGATCATCTGCACCTGGTCCCGGCCGGAGCTCTTCGCCCGGTACAGCGCGGCATCGGCCGCCGCCATCAGCTGGGAGAAGTTCCGCTCGGCCCCGGCGTCCAGCGCCGCCACCCCGATCGACACCGTCACCTGGACCCGCTCCCCGCCGATGGTGCCCGGAGCGATGACCGACAGCCCGGCGATGCCGGATCGGATGCGCTCGGCGATGCGGATGGCGTCTACGGCCCGGGTCTGCGGCAGCAGCAGGGTGAACTCCTCGCCGCCGAACCGGCCGGCCAGGTCATAGTCGCGCAGCTGACAGGTCAGCGTACGGGCGATCTCCTTGAGGACCTGGTCGCCGACGAGGTGACCGTAGGTGTCGTTGATCACCTTGAACCGGTCGATGTCCAGCAGGGCGATGGCGAGAGCCGACCGGGTCCGCACGGCGCGGACGACTTCGGTACTCGCCTGCCGCTCCCAGGTGGCCGCATTCAGCAATCCGGTCTTGGCGTCTTCCTGCGACGACTGGACCAGCTGGGTGTGTCGCAGCGAACGCTGCAGCAAGGTGATGAACGGCAGCGCGAAGATCAGGGCGATGGCGCTGCTGGCCACGCAGAAGCTGACGATCACCGCCACGCACAGCTCGGCCACGTCGTTGTAGACGGGCTCCCTGGCGAGCACCACGTCACGGAGGCGCAAGCTCCGGTCCGAACCCTTGATAGCCGTGCAGAGCAGGACCTGGTTGACCGTCCACTAGCACCGCCGCGCAGGCTGCCGCGATCAGCATCCAGGCCAGCGCGTGGTCGGCCGGGCGAGCGTCCGCGCCGGGCACCAGGCGGATCAGGCCGTGGAAGGCGAAGGCGGCAGCGACGTAGCTCAGCCCGACTACGGCCGCGCTGACGACCCGCCGGTACACGGGGCCGCGGTGGACCCGCCACTGGGTCAGGGCCATCCGGACGATGGGAAGCACCGGCACGTAGGCCAGCGGCAGCAGCAGGGCGGCGGGCAGCTCCCAGGTCGCGTACACGTCCTTGACCACGCCATTGTTCTCGCCAGCCCGCCGGGTCAGCTCGACCGTGGCCGCGCTGCTCGCCAGCAGCCCGCCGAACAGCACGAGATCACGGCCCTGGAACCGGACCTCGCTGGCGGCGAGCCCGAGGACAACGCCGTCGGCGATCACGACGGCGATGACGAAGGCGCGCAGCCAGCGCGGAAGCTGCCAGATCGGCCAGGCCCGGACCTCGGTGCTTCGCCAGTGGACCGGGCGGCCGAAGGCATGATTTTCAGCCAAAGGCACCTTGAACCTGTGTGGGGGGCGACACGTACCACTTAGTGTCCCGGATTGTCGCGACATCGGCTGCTGAACGTCAAAATTCCGCTACCGACCGAGGATCATCACCGTACAGGCGCTCAGGCTGCTCGGGATGCCCGACATTTCGGAATCCAACAATGCTTGTGATCTGTCATCCGCTATGCTCGCCGACTTAACTTCGAGTAACCGTCCGTCGAGAGGGGTTACCGTGCGCACCACCACCACCTGGATCTGAATGGTGCTTGCGATGTGCTCAGTCAGCTGAGGCCAGGGGTGACTGGTCGTGACGATGTACCGCGGTGACCTTGATCGAATGCCGCGGGGAACGGACGATCAGAGACTCTGCTCGCGTCGGAAGACGCTGGGCGGGTCCTCGCCGTCGTCCGAGCCGCTATCCGCCGCAGCGATCCCCGGGCCGCTGATCGCGCTCAGGCCGCGGGTCGTGCTGATCATCTGCACCTGATCCCGGCCGCCGTCCTTCGCCCGGTACAGGGCTGCATCCGCCGCCGCCAGCAGCTCGGAGAGTTCGCGCTTACTGCCGCTGTCGAGGGCCGCGACGCCGATCGAGACCGTCACGTGCACCCGCTCGCCGCCACTGGACCCCGCGGCGATGATGCTCAGGGCAGCGACGTTAGCGCGCACACGCTCGGCGATGCGGAACGCGTCGACGGCCCGCGTCTGCGGCAGCAGCAGGGCGAATTCCTCGCCGCCGAACCGCCCGGCCAGGTCGTACTCGCGGGAGAGGGTATTGAGCGTGCTGGCGATCTCCTTCAGCACCTGGTCGCCGACGAGGTGACCATAGGTGTCGTTGATCGCCTTGAACTTGTCGACATCCAGCATCGCGATCGCGAGTGGGGACTCGGTGCGTATCGCCCGCGCGAGCTCCGCCGTAGACTCGCGCTCCCAGGTCGCCGCGTTCAGCAGGCCGGTCTTGGAGTCGTTGCGCGCGTCGCTGACGAGTCTCACGTGGCTCTGCGACCGCTGGAGCAACCCGACGACGGGGAGTGCGGCCAGGGCAAGCAGCGGGATCCCGGCCACCGCGAACGTCACCAGGATGGCCGCACTGGTCTCGGCAACGTCGTTGTAGAGCGACTCGCCGTTCAAGAACGCCGCCCGGACATCCGCCGTTCGGTCAGAACCCTTGATGGCCGTGATGACCATGGCGTTGTTCAGGACCCACCTAACGACGGCGCTAAGGATCACCAGCGCGATCCATACCGTGCCACGGCTGAGCACACCGCCGGAGCCGTGCGGCACCAGCGGGGAAAGCCCGTGAAAGACAACCGACGCTCCCCCGTAAGACAGCCCGACCGCCGCAGCGGTGAAAACCCGACGGTAGACCGGGCCGCGCCGCACCCGCCACTGGCTCAGCGCCACCCGGGCGATCGGTACCACAAGCGCGTAAAACGGAGGCAGCAAGATGGCTACCGGCAGCTCCCAGACGCCCTGGACGTCCGTCATGACGCCACCTTGTTCGCCAGCATTCCTGGTTAGTTCCACGGCAATCGCCGTGCAGCCCAGCAGCAGGCAGAACAGACCCAGATCGCGCCCGGAGAACGTGACGGCCCGCGCCGCGACACCTATGGCGGCCAGATCGGCGACGACGACGGCAAGCACGAAGGCGGTGAGCCAGCCAGGCAGGGACCAGACCGGCCAGTTACCGATGGCCCTCAGCCGCGACGGCAGGAGACGAGACGCTCGCGCCATCGCCTCGCTCATCCGCAACCGCCTTCGTCGCCCATATAGAAGGTCGTATACCTATTGTCCGGCATTGTCAGCCCTAGAGAGCGCAAACCGTGAAAACACGGCTACTCACGGGTAGACAATACCCCCTCTACTGCCTGGATCCCCACAGGGCGCATGACTGTATGAAGTTTCGCGGTTCCTCACGGGCAGGCCGCAGCCGTACAAGTTGCCGTCAGTCACGGTAGATTCCCGGTATTTTCCGACATTAGGTACAAAGTGCCCCTGCCTCGCAATTGTGGGCACAATGGGTAGCCGCGGCGCCGTCGACCGAGGACGCAAGAGACCGAAAGGGGAACACCGTCCCGGTGGCCAATTGCGAACCGCGACCTCAAACTGGACGTTTACAGCGGTCACTCTGAGGATTCAAATGTGTACTTAGAGAGATTTTCCAGCATGCTTGACGTGGCCGGGCCCTATCCAGCACAGCGCAAGACCCTTCCCAAGCCCTCGCTCCGGCCGACCGCCAACCCGAACAGGAGACCGCGATGCGCGACACCAACTGGACCTGACCCCCGCACCCAGCCCGCCAGCCCACACGAAAGGACACCCGCGATGCGCGACACCAACTGGACCTGACCCCCGCCCCACCCCCAGCCCGCCAGCCCATAGGAAAGGACACCGGCCATGCGCGACACCAACTGGACCTGACCCCCGCACCCAGCCCGCCAGCCCACACGAAAGGACACCCGCCATGCGCGACACCAACTGGACCTGACCCCCGCACCCAGCCCGCCAGCCCACACGAAAGGACACCCGCCATGCGCGACACCAACTGGACCTGACCCCCGCACCCAGCCCGCCAGCCCACACGAAAGGACACCCGCCATGCGCGACACCAACTGGACCTGACCCCCGCACCCAGCCCGCCAGCCCACACGAAAGGACACCCGCCATGCGCGACACCAACTGGACCTGACCCCCGCACCCAGCCCGCCAGCCCACACGAAAGGACACCCGCCATGCGCGACACCAACTGGACCTGACCCCCGCCACCCAGCCCGCCAGCCCACACGAAAGGACACCCGCCATGCGCGACACCAACTGGACCTGACCCCCGCACCCAGCCCGCCAGCCCACACGAAAGGACACCCGCCATGCGCGACACCAACTGGACCTGACCCCCGCACCCAGCCCGCCAGCCCACACGAAAGGACACCCGCCATGCGCGACACCAACTGGACCTGACCCCCGCCACCCCAGCCCGCCAGCCCACACGAAAGGACACCCGCCATGCGCGACACCAACTGGACCTGACCCCCGCACCCAGCCCGCCAGCCCACACGAAAGGACACCCGCCATGCGCGACACCAACTGGACCTGAACCCCCGCACCCCAGCCACAGAAGATCGCAGTGCGTGGGGCAACTGGAGCTGGCTTCAGGCGTCCTGATGGCGTCGGCTCGTTAGGCGCCCGTCTTGCGAGTGGCGCTGACAGCGACCGCCAGCGCGGCCGCGACGCCGATCGCGCCGCAAACAGCAATGGCCCGGGCTGGGGCATGATGGTCGGCTGCGGCCCCCGCCAGGATCATGACGACGCCCTGGCTCAGGCTCATAGTGCCCTGGGCCAGGCCGAAGGCCTGGCTCCGCTGTTCCTGCGGTGTGGCCTGCACGAAAGCGCTGTTGGCGGCCAGCTGATAGGCGCCGCACAGGCCTGATGCGACCAGGATCAGCACTGAGACGTAAAGGTCAGGCTGGCAGAAGAACAGGACGAGAATCCCGCAGGCCGTGACGGCCATCGGGCCCATGGAACGCAGTCGCGTCGCGGGAGCAACGAAACGGCTGAAGGTGAGCGCCCCGACGGTCTGCCCGAGGGCGCTAGCGGCCAGGATCACTCCGACGGCGATGGCTCCGCCGCCGAGAGATCCGGCCAGGGGCGCGGCCACGCCTTCGGGGGCGTTATAGAAGGCGGCGAGCAAGCCGAAGAGCATCGGCGTACGCAGGCCAGGTCGGGCGAGGACGAGCCGGGCACCGGCGAAGATGCTCGCCATCCGCGAGGACTCGTGGTGACGCTCGGCTGACGCCGCGGGGCGCGCGCGGACCCAGGTACGGATGATGAGCGCCGAGGCGGCGAAGGTCGCGGCGTCCAGGACCAGCGAGGTCCGCGTGCCGACGAAGGCGACCAGCGTGCCGCCGGCCACGAAGCCGAGAACCAGCGCGAACTGATAGGTCGTCACCGTCACCGCAGTGCCCGTCACGTACCTGTCACCGCTGAGCACGTCGGGCAAGATCGCGGCGCGCGCCGAATTGAACGGGGCCCCGGTGAGCGTCACGGCGAACAGGAGCGCGATCATGACCGGCAGCGGCACCTTCGGCAGGGCCATATCCAGGACGAGGATCGCCCGGATCATGTCGCAGGCGATCATCACGGCCCGGCGGGGATAGCGGTCCGCCAGCCACGCCAGCGCCACGCCGCCGAAGAAGGTCGGCACGATGCTGGCCACGAACGTGATCGCCGCCAGCAACGCCGAACGGGTCCGATCGTAGACGAGCACCGTAAGGGCGACCCGGGCCAGCTGGTCGCCGATCACGGACAACAGCTGGGCCAGCCACAGCGCCCGGAACTCCGCTATCGCGAATACCTCGCGGAACGGGGTCCTCGCGGCCTGCTCGGCCGCGCCTCTCCGGGCCACCGCGTGCCTTGTTATGTTGTCCTCCGGCTCAGCGCGCACTGCGGTCATCAGTAATCACATCCTGACCGACAGTTGCCTATTTTTGCAAACAGACCGGACCGGCCGGGATCATTCGCCGACCGCTGTGATCAGCGCCAGCCGAGTTCGTCAGCCGCTGCGCAGGACGGCACCGACACGCCGCTGCGCCTCGGCGACGGCCGCGTCACGCGCCTCGGCGGCCTCTACCGCGGTGAGCGTCCGGTCCGGGGCCCGGAAGCGGAGCGTATAGGCCAGGGACTTGCGGTCCGCGCCGATCTGGGCTCCGGTGTAGACGTCGAACAGCCGGATACCTTCGAGCAGGTCCGCCGGCGCGCCGGCCGCCAGCGCCGCCTCCACGTCGGCGGCGGGGACGGTCGCGTCCACGATCAGGGCCACGTCCTGGATGGCCAGCGGGTAGGCCGACAGCTCCGGGGCCGACGCGGGGCCGACCGTCTCGGCCGCGGCGAACAGGACGGACAAGTCCAGTTCCAGGGCGCAGGTCCGGGCGGGCAGCCCGAACGCCTCGATCACCCTGGGGTGCAGCTCGCCCGCGTACCCGGCCAGCCACTCCCGAGCCTCGTCCGAGCCGACCTGCGCGTAGATCGCCGCGCAGCGCCCCGGATGCCAGGGCGCGTGCTTGTCGGCCCGGATGTCCAGCGGCACCCGGCAGATCCGCCCGGCCGCGCGGGCCGCCTCGATCGCGTCCGCCCATGTCGCCGGACGACCCTTTCCCCACCATCCGTCCAGCTCACGAGCGCCGGCCAGGACGGCCGCGAGGTGCTGCGGCTGGTCGGGCAGCGCGGCTTCCAGACTGGCCAGCTCCGCCACCGTAGGCCCGCGGTCAACGGCGAGGATGGGGGCCTGCGCAGCGGCTCCGGGCCGCGGCCGGAACACCAGGCCGATCTCGTACAGCGCCGTGTCGGCGAAACCCCGTCCGATGTTCCGGGCCAGGACGCGCAGCAGTCCGGGCAGCAGCGTGGTCCGCAGCAGCGGTTCATCCTCGCTGAGCGGGTTCGCGATCACCACCGCGGGCCGTCGCATGTCCTCGGGCGGCAGCCCGAGCAGGTCCGCGTCGGCCCGGGCCGCGAACGGCGAGGACAGCACCTCCACGTAGCCGTCTTCGGCCAGCGTGCGGCCCACTGACCGGCGCAGCCGCTGCCGCGCGGTGAGCCCCCGCCCGGCCAGCGCCCGGGGCAGCCTGGCCGGGACGTTCTCATACCCCTCCAGCCGGATCACCTCTTCGGCCAGGTCGGCCGGGTCGGTAAGGTCGGGACGCCAGGACGGCGGGGTGACGTCGAGGACCGACACCGAAACTGGCGGGGTGGCCAGCCGCGGGGAGTCTGCCACGGGCTGATCCGACGGGGATCCGGCCCGCCACGGGGCCACGGTGGGCGCGGCGGCCCGGATCTGGACCACGGTGCAGCCGACCTCGCGCAGCCGGCGCACGACGGTGTCCCGGCCATATACGACGCCTGCCACCCGATCCGGGTAGTCCACGGCCATCGAGATCACCACCGGCGCCACGTCGACCTGCGCGTGGCTGCAGCCCGGCACCACCTGGCCGCCGCCCAGCCCGGCCAGCATCTCTACTGCCTTCGCGCTGGCCCGCAGCGGCAGCTCGCGGTCTACGCCGCGTTCGAACCGGTAGGACGCCTCGCTGTGCAGCTTGTGCCGCCGGCTCATCTTGGCCGTGTCCCGGGCGGAGAAGTGCGCCGCTTCGATGACCAGGTCGGTGGAGGCGCCGTCGATCTCGGTGGTCAGGCCGCCCATGGTCCCGGCCAGGGAGATCGGACCGGAGGAGTCGGTAATCAGGATGTCCTGCGGATCCAGGGTCCGGACCACGTGATCCAGGGTCTCCAGGCGCTCCCCCGGCCGGGCGCGCCGCACGACGATCTCGCCGGACAGCTTGGACCGGTCGAACGCGTGCATCGGCTGGCCGAGCTCCAGCATGAGGTAGTTGGTCACGTCGACCGCGAGCGAGACCGGCCGCACGCCGCACCGGGCCAGCCGCACCATCATCCACAGCGGGGTGCGCGCACTCGGGGAGAAGCCCCGTACCTCGCGCAGCACGAACCGGTCGCAGGCGGTCGGGTCGTCGATCCGGGCCGGGTAGCCGTCCGGGCCTTCGAAGTCCAGTGGTCCGCCCAGCAGGGTCGGATCGGGCAGCGCGGTCGTGGCCGGGTCGGTGAAGGGCACGCTGTACGCGCTGGCCAGCTCCCGGGCCAGTCCGCGCACGGACACCGCGTAACCGCGGTCGGGGGTTACCGCGATCTCGAACACCTCGTCGCGCAGCCGCGCATATGCGACGAAGTCCGCGCCCAGCGGCGCGTCGGCGGGCAGCACGAGGATGCCGGTGTGATCATCGCCGATGGCGAGCTCGCTGGCCGAGCAGATCATGCCCTCGGAGATGTGGCCGTAGGTCCGGCGCGCGCCGATCTCGAACCCGCCGGGCAGCACCGCACCCGGCAGGGCCAGCGCCACCCGGTCGCCGACCTTGAAGTTGGCCGCGCCGCAGATGACCCCGGAGGCCTCGTCAGCCGGCCCGTCGAGCTGCGCCTCGGAGACGGCCACCCGGCAGTACCTGATCGGCTTCTTCAGCCCGGCTAGTTCCTCGATCGAGAGGACCTGCGCCACGACCACGCCGCGGATGTCGTGCCCGACCGGCTCCAGCGCCTCGACCTCGAGCCCGGCGCCGGTCAGCCGCCGGGCCACCTCGGTCGCGTCGACCGGCTCGGGCAGCTGGGCGTACTCGCGCAGCCAGGAAAGCGCTACTCGCATCTCAGATCTCCATCCCGAACGCCCGGCTGAACCGCACGTCGCCGTCCACCGTGTCCCTGATCTCCGTCAGCCCGTGCGCGATCATCAGGCTCCGCTCGATGCCGAGGCCGAATGCGAACCCGCTGTACCGGTCGGGGTCGATGCCGCAGGCCACCAGGACCCGGGGATTGACCATCCCGCAGCCCGCGATCTCGATCCAGCCCTGCGACCGGCACACCCGGCACGGGTCCCCGCCGGGCTTGGCCGAGGCGCCGCGGCAGACGTGGCACTCCATCGACACGTCGCCGGAGGGCTCGGTGAACGGGAAGTAGTCCGGCCGGAACCGCGTGCGCAGGCCCACGCCGAACATCGCGTCGACGAACGCCTGGATCGCGCCGCGCAGGTCGGCCATGGTCAGGCCCTCGTCGACCGCGAGCCCCTCGATCTGGTGGAACACCGGGCTGTGGGTGGCATCCAGCGGGTCGTGCCGGTAGGTGCGGCCCGGGCTGACCACGTACAGCGGCAGCGGGCGGCTCAGCATGGACCTGATCTGCACCGGCGAGGTCTGCGTGCGCAGCACCATGCCGGACTTGCGCCCGTCCCCCTGGGGGCTGGCGATGAAGATCGTGTCCTGCGAGTCCCGGGCCGGGTGGTCCGGCAGCATGTTGAGCGCGTCGAAGTTGTACCACTCCGCCTCGGCCTCGGGCCCCTCCGCCACTTCGTAGCCCATGGCCACGAACACGTCGGACAGCCGTTCGGCCAGCGTGGTGACCGGGTGCCGGGCGCCGGGCGGTACCCGCCCGCCGGGCAGGGTGACGTCGACCGCCTCGGTGATCAGCACCTGGCGGTCGCGGTCGGCCTCCAGTTGGGCCTGGCGCCGGCCCAGCGCGTCGCGGAGCCGGCCGCGGGCCGCGCCTACCAGCCGCCCGGCGTCGGCGCGTGCCTCACGCGGCAGCGCGCCGATCCCGGCGCTGGCCAGGGCCAGCGGTGACCGGTCGCCGTCGTGGGTGATCCGCGCCGCCTTCAGCTCATCGAGCGTGCTGGCTGCCGCGACGGCGGCGAGCGCCTCGTCGAGCGCCCGGGTGACGCCTTCGGCGGCCGGGGCGGCCGACTGGTTATTCTCGTTCGCTGCGGACATGAGGGTCCTGCTTCCTGCGGGCCATGCGTAAGGTTGCGCTCTGCTGGGGTTCCGGCTGATCGTTCTGCCGAACGGGCGGTGGTGGCAGCCCGCGGTCAGCCGCGGAGTGCCGGTGGCTAACGTCGCGGGGTGGTCCATGACCTGGGTGTAGCTCATGCCCAGGCGTCAACGTCCGCCTTCGCTGTGTGGATAGCCCGAAGGGAGATTACCGTACCGTGCCCTGACGCGCGGCTACTGGGCAGCCGCGCTCAGCCCGCGGCGGTCCCCGCGGGCACGATAAATCGGAATTCGGCGCCCCCGCCGGGCGCTGACCCCACGCCGATGGTGCCGCCGTGCGCCTCGACCAGGCCCTTGACGATATAGAGGCCCAAGCCGGTGCCGCCGCGGCGCTTCCCGCGCCAGAACCGGCGGAACACACGCGGCGCGACCTCCGGAGAGATGCCCTCGCCCTGGTCGCGCACGGACACCGCGGCCGCGTCGGGCTCGCGGGACATACCGATCGCCTCGTCGTCCAGCCGCACTGGTTCAACCACGATTGTTACGATACCAGCGCCGTGACGGACCGCATTTTCCGCCAGATTGCCGAGGATCTGGTCAATTTTGTCGGGGTCCAGCCAGGTCTCAGGCAAGCCCGGGCGGATCTCCAGCCGGAAGCGGTCCTCGGGCTCGCCGGCCACGACCCGGCCGGCGATGACCTTTCTGGCCCGGTCCGGCAGGTCCACGAGCTGACGGTGGACCTCCATGCGGCCGGACTCGATCCGGGACACGTCCAGCAGCTCGGTGATGAGCCTGGTCACCCGGTCGGCGTCGGCGTTCACCGTTTCCAGCATGACGCGCTTCTGGTCGTCGGTGAACCTGCCCCACTTGTTCAGCAGCGTGGCGGTGAAGCCCTTGACGCTGGTCAGGGGCGAGCGCAGCTCATGCGCGACGGTGGAGACCAGCTCGGCCCGGCTGCGCTCCAGCCGCTCCCGCTGCTGCGCATCGCGCAGGCTGATGACCAGCCGCCGTACCTCCTTGGCCCGATCGCGCACGTAGCCGACGGACACGAGGATCTCGGTCCCGTCCAGCAGGTACAGCGCGCGCTCCGGGTGGCGGGTGCGGATCGGCAGGCCATGGTACGGGTCGGCGTGAACCCACCAGTCCCTGTCGTCGTCGTCGTGCAGCGGCAGCACGTCGAACGCGAACTTGCCGATAACCTCCGCCGGATCCAGGCCGGTCAGCCGGCCTGCGGCCCGGTTGAATACGACGACGCGGCCGACCTCGTCGGCGACCACGACCCCGTCCGGGAGCTCGTCGGCGAAGATCAGGCTCCCGATCGGGACGGGACCTTCCGGGAGGGGGCTGATGCCGCAGTCACGGCCGTCAGCGGTCCCGCGGTCCGGCGTGGGAGCTGCCCCGCTCGCTACGAGCTCGTCCACTTCAGTAAAGCCTCCGTCCGGCCAGGCGGCACGACTTGTCTATCGGGCTGTCCATCGGGCTCTCCATGGGGGATCGTCCGGCGGCCGGATACGGTCACGGTACGGGTGACAGAATGTGATCAGACTCTAGCGCTTAAACGGTCATCGGGACAGTGCTGAGATATGAATTCTCGATGTTGCGGCCCAAATACTCCATGCCACCAGGCGCTACTTAGATCCCAGCTTGTCCGGTATGTCGCGCACTCGCTGTGCACGAGCAGATTCGTAGAGGCATACCGCCGCGGCGGCCGCCAGGTTCAGGCTTTCCGCCTGGCCGTAGATGGGCACCGCGATCGGCTCATCGGCCATCGCGACCAGCTCCGGCGGCAGCCCCCATGCTTCGTTGCCGAACATCCAGGCGGTCGGCTCGCCCAGCCGGGCCCGGACCTCCGGGTCATCCAGGGACCGCCCGGCGCGCCCATCCGCGGCCACGATGCGCAGCCCCGCCGCGCGCATGGCCGCGACGGCCTCCTCCAGGCGGGCGCCGGCCACTATGGGGAGGTGGAACAGGCTGCCCGCCGAGGCACGCACGCATTTGCCGTTGTACGGGTCGACGGACGCGTCGGCGAACACCACGGCCTGCGCGCCGGCCGCGTCGGCGGTGCGCAGCACGGTGCCGGCGTTCCCCGGGTCACGCACGTTGGCCAGCAGCGCGACCAGGGCGGGGGCTGGCTGGGTGAGCGCGGCGAGGGGGACGTCAACGAACCCGCACACGGCCAGCAGGCCCTGCGGGGTCACCGTCTGGGCCAGTTCCCCCATCACCTCGGTGCTGACCAGGTGCACGGGCACCCCGGCGCTCTCGGCGACGGCGACCAGATCGTGGTGCCTGCTGCGGGCGGCCCCGGTCACGAACAGGTCGCTGACCTTGGTCCCGCAGGCCAGGGCCTCGGCCACCGCCTGCGGCCCCTCCGCCAGGAAGGCCTGCTCACGCTGGCGGAAGGCACGCTTGGTCAGCCGCCGCGCCGCTCTTACTGGCCCAGGGGGGTCTGTTACTGGCCCTGTTGGCCCAGGGGGGACGACCCCCCTGGAACCCCCCGCAGGCCCGCTGCGGTGACCACCGTAGTATCGCGCGGCTGGGGGGCCGTCGGCCCCCGCAGGCCGCGCGATGTTGGCTCGCTTCCGCGGCACTTAGGCGGCCGCGGAACCCGCAGAGCCTGATGCGTCGGGAAGGGCCTTCTTGGCCACCTCGACCAGGGCCGCGAAGGCCGGCTCGTCCGCGACGGCCAGCTCGGCGAGCATCCGCCGGTCGACCTCGACCCCGGCCACCCGGAGCCCCTGAATGAACCGGTTGTAGGTGATGCCGTTGGCGCGGGCCGCGGCGTTGATCCGCTGGATCCACAGCCGCCGGAAGTTGCCCTTGCGGTCCTTGCGGTCGCGGTAGGCGTAGGTCATCGAGTGGAGGACCTGCTCCTTGGCCTTGCGGTACAGCCGTGACCGCTGCCCCCGGTAGCCGCTGGCCCGTTCGAGGACAACCTTGCGCTTCTTGTGGGCGTTGGTCGCCCGCTTCACGCGTGCCATTGTTCTGTCTCCCTCGCCGGGCCGGGCTACTTGCCCAGCAGCTTCTTGATCTCCTTGCGGTCGCTCGGCGCGACCGCTACTTCCCCGCTAAGCCGCCGCGTCAGGCGGGACGACTTGTGCTCGAACAGGTGGCCTCGGTTGGCGCGGCGGCGCATTACCTTGCCGGTGCCGGTCAGCCGGAACCGCTTCGCGGTGCCGCTGTGGGTCTTCATCTTCGGCATGGTCGCCGTCGTCTCCGTCCGTTTGTTCATCGTCCGTTAAGTTCATCGTTCGTTAAGTTCGGTGCCGCGGCGTTTACCGCGGTCTGCCGAGACACGCAGCAGTTACCGTCCCCGGCACGAGCCCCGCAGGGCCTAGCGCCGGGGATGAGTCCGGCTGGGCGCTGTTACCGACTAGGCCGGACCTGATACCGCGGCGCCGTCGGCGGCGGGCTCGCTCAATACGGGCTCGCTCACCACGGGCTCGCTCAACTCGGGCTCGGGCTCGGGCTCAGCTGTCGCGCGCGGGCTGGGCACAGATCTGCTGTGCGACTGGCCGGCGTGTGCCTTGGTCTCGCTCTTCTTCTTGTGCGGGCCGATCACCATGACCATGTTCCGCCCGTCCTGCTTGGGCTGGGACTCCACGAAACCAAGTTCCTCGACGTCTCCGGCGAGGCGCTGCAGCAGGCGGAAGCCCAGTTCGGGCCGTGACTGCTCACGTCCACGGAACATGATCGTCACCTTGACCTTGTCCCCCGCCTTGAGGAACCGCTCGACGTGGCCCTTCTTGGTGCCGTAGTCGTGCGGGTCGATCTTCGGCCGGAGCTTGATCTCCTTGACGATGGTCTGGGTCTGGTTCTTGCGTGACTCCCGGGCCTTGACCGCGGCCTCGTACTTGAACTTGCCGTAGTCCATGAGCTTGGCGACCGGGGGCCGCGCCGTAGGTGCCACCTCGACCAGGTCGAGGTCGGCCTCCTGGGCTAGCTTGAGTGCGTCATTGATCGAGACAATCCCGATCTGCTCTCCCTTCGGCCCGACCAGCCGGACCTCGGGAGTACGGATGCGCTCGTTGATACGCGCTTCGGCGCTGATGTGACCTCCTTGAGCAGGTATCCCGTCGTCGGCGCTTCCGGCGGCGGCTTGCGCTCGCCCTTAGTGCTTCCGGTGCTGCCGCCGCAAACGGCGGAGGCCACACACGACAAAGCCCCGCGGACGATGCGCTCCACGGGGCGACCACAACAACGACGCCGTCCTGCGGGCCCTCCGGTAGGCGAGCCCGCAGAAAATGCGCCGTGCCAGCATGTACCAGCGGCGAACACGCTTTCGCGCATAACGTCGCAGGGACTTCTGGCCAGACCCGCCTGCCTCGGTATCTGCCGGGCCGACCGGGTGGGAGGTGGTCCTCCGCTTCGCGCGCCCGGCGCCTAGGCACCGAGCTTTAATGCATAAGAGTAACAGCACCGGGCCGCGAAACCGTATTCCCGGCGGGACAGCTCAGCTACCGTCTGGAGTCTAGTTGAGGACCCGGCTGGTGAACGTGCGGATGCCCAGGTAGCTGAACACCACGGTGCCGCCGAGCAGCGCGAGCAGGACGGCCCACATGGGCATGTGCCCGAGTTCCGGGGTGAGCACGGCGCGCAGGCCCTCGGACATGTACACCATCGGGTTGATCAGGACCGCGATCTGCAGCCAGCGGATATGTTGCAGCGCCGACCAGGGGTAGTAGACGCAGCCGAGCATGGTGGCCGGCAGCAGGATCACCGCGAACAGCATCTGCATCTTGCGCGGGTCCATGACCGTGCCGAGCAGCAGCCCGAGCGCGGCGGTCAGCAGCGACGAGGCGGCCAGGATGAGGATGAGCAGCGCCCAGTTGGTCACGTGCACGTGCGGAGCCTGCCCCGGGGCGTGCACCAGCAGCACGATCGGAAACACAATGCACGCGCCGAGGAACGCCTGGACCGCCCCGGCCGCGATCTTCTGGATGGCCAGGACCCAGATCGGGACGGGAGCGAGGGCCCGGTCCTCGATCGTGCGCTGCCAGGAGAACTCCATGACCAGCGGGAACGTCACGGCCATGATGCCCTGCATGAGCAGCATGGAGGCCATCAGCCCGGGGACGAGGATGGTGGCGAAGTTGATGCCGCCGGGGACGCTGGTCCCCGCCGCCGCGCCGCCGCCGAGGTTGAAGCCGCCGCCGATCTTCGGGAACACGTAAGCGAAGACGAAGACAAACAGCAGGGGCTGCATGACGGCCCGGGTGAACGTGCCGATGGCGTTGCGCCGCAGCACCCGGAACTCGCGGGCCATCATGGCGTTGAATGTCCGCAGCAGGGTCGGCCGCGGCACCGGCGCCTCGGCGATCAGCGCCGCGATCTCGGCGGACGAGGGCACCCCGGCAGACTCTGCGGGCCGGGCGGGAGCGCTGGTGGTCGTCGTGGTCATTACTCTCGGTACTCCCTACCGGTCAGGGTGAGGAACACGGTTTCCAGGCTGGGCTTGAGCTGAGACGCGTCACGGACGGTCAGCCCGGCGGCCGACCCAGCGGTGATGAGCTCGCCGAGCACGCCCTCGGGCTCGCGGGTGAAGACGCGGACGAAGTCGTCGTCGGATTCCACCTTGCTGACCCCGGGGCGGCCGGCCAGGCCGGCCCGGGCGGCCAGGTCGGCGGGGACCGCGTCCTCGTACCTGACCGTGATCACCGTCTCCGCGCCCGCGCCGTCCTTCAGCTCGGGCACGGTGCCCGAGGCAAGCACGGCGCCGTGATCTATGACCGCGACCTGCTCGCACAGCGCTTCGGCTTCCTCCATGTAGTGCGTGGTCAGCAGGATGGTCTGCCCCTCGTCGTGCAGCACGCGCAGGATGTCCCACAGGTTCACCCGGGTCTGCGGGTCCAGGCCGGCCGTCGGCTCGTCGAGGAACAGCACATCCGGCCGGTGCACCAGCGCGCGGGCGATGAGGAGCCGCCTGACCTGGCCGCCGGACAGGTCGGTGGACATCGCCTTACGCCGGTCCGAAAGGCCGAACGCTTCGAGCAGCTGCGCGGCGCGCCGGGATGCCTCGCGCAGCCCCAGGCCGAAGAACCGGCTGCGGAACTCCAGATTCTCGGCCACGGTCAGCTGCATGTCCAGCGTATTGTTCTGGGTCACCACCCCGATCCGGCGCTTGACCCCGACCGGGTCGGCCACTACGTCCAGGCCGGATACCCAGGCCCGGCCGCCGGTAGGCAGGATCAGCGTGGTCAGCATGCCGATCGTGGTTGATTTGCCCGCCCCGTTCGGCCCGAGCAGCCCGAAAAACTGGCCAGAGCCGACCGACAGGTCGATGCCGCGCACGGCGGGCACGTCGCCACGCGACGACTTATAGGTCTTGCGCAGGCCTTCGGTGCGTATCGCGGGCCCCGGCCGGCCTGTCCCCGATGTCTCCGTCCCCGGTGTCATGATGTCAACTTACGTTGACAAAGGCCCGCCGTCAACCTTAGTTGACAATGCGCCCTCACCGGCCACGCTCCTTCCTGGCCAGCCCGCCGAACTGGCCAATCATGTCGATGAAGAACTTGCGGATGACCGGCTCATCGGCCGGGCTCACGAAGTCGAACGCGGCCCGCCACCGCGGGCCGGCCTGCGTGAGGTAGTCCTGGCCGACCCGGCGGCCCGCGCCGGTCACGTACAGCCGGACCACCCGCCGGTCCCCGGGATCCCGGCGCCGCTCCACGTAACCCTCGCGGACCAGCGTATCGACCACGGAGGTCAGCGTGCCGGGTGACGACCAGCCGCGGGATGCCACGTCGCTCGACTTGAGCCCGTCGTCAGCCAGCAGGACCCGGAGCACCCCCAGCCCGGCCGGGCTGATCCGCAGGCCAGCCTGGACCACGGTGCCGGCGTAGAAGGCGCCCATGACCCTCGATGCGGCCAGGAGCAGCGCGTGCAGCGGCGCGTCCGCGGGGATCCCGTCCGCCGGATCTCCCCAGGTCCATCCGGAGGTGTAGTCCGCGGCCAGCCCCCGCTCGCACGCGGTGGGCTCACGCTCGCCGTCCGCGCTCCCGGCTGAGGCTACCTGCGGCCCTTCGTTTCCCGGCGCCATCCCAGCCTCCCGCATCCCGCCACTCTTCACCGTAGCTATTTCCAAGTCAAATCATTTGACACCAAAGTATTTCCACCGGGTGAGGGCAGTGCGCCTCGCGGAAACGGCGGTTCGGCGGCAGCGGCGGCCACTGGGGCCCGGCGGCAGCGGCGGTCACGGGGGCCCGGCAGAAATGAGGGCCGTTAGGGAACCGTGTCCGGGACCTGCGCCAGGTTCGTCCGTCCCGATGGCCGGACGCCCTAGGCTTAGGCGCAGTGAGCAGCGTCACGAGCGAGCAGGGCCAGCCCATTCCGGAGAAGTCTGCCCTGCCCGAGCCCGCACCCAGCCCCCGCGCGGCGAGCTGGGCCGGATGGCTGGTCGTGGGCCTGTACCTGCTGGCCTCCTTCGCGCTCACCTGGCGCCTGTGGGCCGATCCGGGCGGGCGCGCGGCGGGCCACAATCCCGGGGACGTCAACCTCGTGGCCTGGTTCATGCGGTACAGCGCGACCGCGGTCTCGCACGGCCGGCTGCCGGCGCTGGTGACAACCGGGCTGAACGCGCCGCAGGGCATCAACATGATGTGGAACGCGTCGATGCTGCTGGCCGGCGTCGTGCTGGCCCCGGTGACGCTGCTGGCCGGCCCGTTGGCCAGCCTGACCATCTTGCTGACCGTGGGCTTCGCCGGCTCCGCGGCCAGCCTGTTCTGGGTGCTGAGGCGCTGGGGGGCCAGCGTCACCGCGGCGGCCATCGGCGGGGCGGTATACGGGTTCTCGCCCGCCCTGGTCACCGCCAGCGCCGGTCACTTCCAGCTGCAGTTCGCCGTGCTGCCGCCGCTGATCATCCATGAGCTGCTGCGGGTCCTCACCGGCCGGGGCAGCGTCGGCAGGGGCAGCGCCGTACGGGCCGGCCTGTGGCTCGGCCTGCTGGTGGCCGCCCAGGTGTACCTCGGGGAAGAGCTGCTGGCCGACACGGCCGTGGCCGCCGCGATCATCGTGGCGGTGCTGGCCCTCAGCCATCCGAGGGCGTCGGACCAGGCCGTCAGGGCCCGGGGCGGCGCGATGCTGGCCGGCCTGGGCACCGCGGCCGCCGCTGCGGGCGTGGCCTGCGGGTACGCGCTGTGGGTGCAGTTCCGCGGCCCGCTGTCCGAGCACGGCAGCCCGTGGACGGTCATCGACTTCCACAGCTACCTGTACGGCTTCGTGACCCCGTCGGGCGCCCTGGCGTTCCACACCGCCTCCAGCGCGGCGGTCGCGGCCAGGTATCCCGAGCCGTCGCCGGAGTACCTGGCGTACCTGGGCTGGCCGCTGCTCGCCGTCGCGTTCGTGGCCGCGATCGCCTTCTGGCGGGACGACCGGGTCCGCGTGGCCGCTGTGACCTTCGCGCTGCTGGAGCTGTTCTCACTCGGCAACGTCCCGGTGAGCTTCCTCGGGATCCGCTACCCGGCCGCGCTCTTGCCGTGGCACTGGCTGGCAGGCAACCCGGTGGGCGCCAACGTGCTGCCCGACCGGTTCTCGATCCTCGCCGACGGAGCCGTAGCGGCCCTGCTGGCCTTCGCGCTGGACCGGGCCCGAGGCCAGGCGCGGTCGAGCGGTCTGCGCCGGGTCCGGGCGTACGCCGCGACCCTGATCGTGGTGCTGGCCGTCCTCCCGCTCGTCCCGCTTCCCCTTCCGGTCGAGGCCGTCCCGCCCGCCCCGGCCGGCTGGCAGGCCGCCTTCACCCAGCTCCAGCTCCCGGCCGACGCCCACGTGCTGGTCATCCCCGACCTGCAATACGGCTTGCTCTGGCAGGCCGAGACCGGCGTACCGACCTCGATGGTCGGCGGAGGTGATTTCATCGTGCCCGGCCCGGGCGGGAAGGCCACCAGTTATATATATGAGCGGCTGCGGACCGCCGAGTACCTCACTACCCTGTGGCAGGGGCAACCGACAACACGGGCACCGTCCCAGGCGCAGATCCGCAAGGATTTTGCTTCCTGGCAGGTGGCCGCGATCGTCACCGCCACCAGCCGGGACTCGCCCCTCGCGCGCTTCCTGACCAAGCAGTTCGGGCCGGCCACGGTGGACGTCGGCGATGTGCTCGCGTGGCGGCTGGCGCCGCCACTTCCCTGATCCGTTAAGTTATGGGCTGCACATGACGAAGGGAGGTGCGGATCTGGTGCCCGAGACGATCGTCATCACCGGGGGGGCCGGGTTCCTCGGCTCGCATCTTTGCGAGCGGCTGCTGGACGACGGCTGCTCAGTGATATGCGTAGATAACTTCTGCACCGGGACCCCGGCCAACGTGGCCCACCTGATCGAGAATCCCCGGTTCCGGCTCATCCGCTACGACGTGACTGAGTACCTGCACGTGGGCGGCCCGGTGGACGCGGTGCTGCATTTCGCCTCCCCGGCGAGCCCGGTCGACTACCTCGAGCTCCCGATCGAGACGCTCAAGGTCGGCTCGATCGGCACCATCCACGCACTGGGGCTGGCGCGGGAGAAGGGGGCGCGATTCCTGCTCGCCTCCACCTCCGAGGTCTACGGCGATCCGCTGGTCCACCCGCAGGACGAGGACTACTGGGGCAACGTGAACCCGGTCGGCCCGCGCGGCGTCTACGACGAGGCCAAGCGCTTCTCCGAGGCCCTGACCGTGGCCTACAACAAGAACCATCAGGTGAACACCAAGATCGCCCGCATCTTCAACACCTACGGTCCGCGGATGCGCCCGAACGACGGGCGCGCCATCCCGACCTTCATCCGCCAGGCGCTGGACGGCGAGCCGATCACCGTGGCCGGCGACGGCAGCCAGACCAGGTCGGTGTGCTACGTCAGCGACCTCGTCGAGGGCCTCCTGAGGCTGCTGCGGTCCGGGCATCCCGGCCCGATGAACATCGGGAATCCCGGCGAGCTGTCGGTCCTGGAGCTGGCGGAGACGATCCGGCGCATGACCGGGTCGCAGTCGCCGATCACCTTCATCCCGCGCCCCCAGGACGACCCGATGGTCCGGCAGCCGCGGATCGACCTGGCCCGCGACGTGCTCGGATGGAAACCGGAGATCGGCCTGGAGCAGGGCCTGGCCCGCACGATCGAGTGGTTCCGCGAGCGTGCCAGTTGAAAGACGTGAAGCTCTCCATCCTGATGCCGGTGTACAACGAGGCCAGGACGGTGCAGGCGGTCGTCAAGCGGGTCCTCGACGTGGACTTTCCCTGCCCGGTGGAGGTGGTGATCGTCGATGACGCCAGCACCGACGAGACCGCCGAGATCCTCGGCCGCTTCCACGATGAGCGGCTGGTCATGCGCCGGCACCCGGAGAACCGCGGCAAGGGCGCCGCGATCCGCACCGCGGTCGCCGCGGCCACCGGCGATTTCATGGTCCCGCTCGACGCGGACCTGGAATACCAGCCGGAGGAAATCCCCGAACTGCTCAAGCCGGTCCTGAGCGGCGAGGCCGAGGTGGTGTACGGCAGCCGGGGCTTCGGCAGCCACGCCTCCTATTCATTCTGGTACGTCATGGGCAACAAGGGCGTGACCACCTTCGCGAACGTCCTGTTCAACGCCTACATCGCCGACTTGGAGACCTGTTTCAAGCTCATGCCGCTGGACCTGCTGCGCAGCCTGAACATCAGCTCCGAGGGGTTCGGCATGGAAGCCGAGATCACTGGCAAGCTGCTGGCCCGCGGGATCCGCCCGTTCGAGGTGCCAATCACCTACCGGGCCCGCAGCCGCGAGGCGGGCAAGAAGATCACCTGGCGGGACGGCGTGGAGGCGCTGTGGATCCTGGGCAGGATCAGGGTGAGGACATGGGTCCCGGCCGCTCCCCGGCGCGCGAAAAGGCTGGCGCCGTAGCCGCGGCGAGAGGCGTCAGGTGCGGTCGAACGGCTCCGGGTACGTGAAGACGCCGCGTATCGAGGGCTGGTAACCGGTCAGCACGCGGACCTGGAAGTGCGGCCGCCATTCCGGGCGGGGGGGCATGACCTGGTAGACGGTGCTGAGCTGGAAGCCGAACCGGCCGTAGTAGGCGGGGTTGCCGAGCAGCGCGACGAGCGGCTCGCCGAGCGCGTCCGCGGCACCGAGAACGGCGTGCATCAGGGCGCTGCCCACGCCGCGGCGCTGGCTGTCCGGCCGCACGCTCAGCGGGCCGAGCGCGAGCGCCGGAGTGCGGCCGACGTATCCCCGGGTGCACAGCACGTGGCCGACTATCTCCCCCGCCGGCGTGGCCGCGACCAGCGACAGGCCCGGCCGCCAGGCCGGTCCGGCGCGCAGCTCGTCAACCAGCCGGGCCTCGGGCGGGTCCTGGCCGGGGCGGGCGAACGCGGCGGCGGTGACGGCGCGGATGACGTCGGCGTCGCCGCCGGACTCGGGTCGGATCAGCACACCGCCGATCCTGCCGTGTCTTCTGCGGCCTGTCGCCTGATTAATCGGCGTCAGCTCGTGGCTGGCCGGTAGACCGAGGCGCCGTCGGCCCGGTAGGCAAAGCGGAAGCCGGTGGCGGACAAATACCGCGACAGGGCCTGGCCCGGCTCGGGCAGCCACACCACCACCCAGCCGACGTGCAGTGTGCGCAGGTCGTCCCGGGCCTTCGCGACCTGCGCCTGGTCCACCTTGTTTCCTAGCTGCGCCTGGTTGAGCTGGACGTAGAACGCGTGACGCGTGATGCCGGCGATCGTCTGCGTAGGCACCCAGGACGTGTAGCAGATCGCCCGCGGATGGCCGTCGGCGGTCGCCATCAAGATGGCCTGCTCGGTCGGCTCGAGGCCGTAGGACGGTTCGTTGTCCAGTCCGAACGGCACGTCGACCACGATCGAGCCGCTGTGGTCGGCGGCGATCGGCCGGTCCAGCGCCGCGAACGTGGTGGGCATGGTGGCCAGGCCCCCCGGGGACCCGGCCCAGCCCGCCTCGAGCGCGCCGAGAACCGCCACCGCGAGGATGACGGGCCAGGCCCGTCGCCGGGCCAGCCAGTCAACCGCCGCGCCCGCGAGCAGGGCGGCGCCGACCAGCCCGAGCAGGGCCAGCCGGTCGGCCTCCCGGAAGACCGACAAGCCCGGGACCCTGATGAACCAGGTGTAGGGCATCAGCACCGAAACCCGCACGCCCTGCCAGATCTGCGCGAACGGCACATACAGGTGATGGCCGACGTACAGCACCGGCCCGAGCGCCAGCGCGGCACCGCCCAGCCACAGCAGCAGGAGCAGCCAGGCGCTGGGCCGGCGCCAGCGGGCGACCAGGCCCGCCACGGCGAGCAGGCTCAGCACCACGCCGAACGTATTCAGTGTCTCGATGCGGGTCTGAGAGGTGTAGATGTGCCCGAGCGCGCTCAGCCCGTCGTCGGTGAGCCGCGGAGAGGGCGCGAACAGGCTGGGCAGGCTGGCCACCCAGGTGGCGTAGCCGAGCGACGCCGCACTCGCGCCGTTGCCGCCCGCGCGGGCCTGCTGGACCATCGCCACCAGCTGCGGGCTGGCCACCACCAGGCCTGCGACCACGGCCGCCGCGACGCCGCGCAGCGCAGCGCGTACCGCGGCCCGGGAGCGCAGGCCGGCCAGCCACGGGATCAGGGCGAGCACGGCCAGGATCAGGGCCATCACCGCCGATTCCTGGTTGACCAGGACCGAGGCCCCGAGCACCGCCCCCAGGATCACGCCCCGGCCGATCGAGGGGTCGCGGCGCAGCCGGACCGCGGCCTCCAGCGTCAGCGGCAGGAACACCGTGCCGTACACGATGTTGAGGTGGTACCAGGTCTGGAAGGTCAGCATGGCCGACAGCCCGAAGAACGCCCCGGCGGCGACCGCGCCGCTCAGCGTGGGCAGCCACAGCCGCGCCGCCCGGTACATCGCGTAGCAGGCCAGGCCGGGCGAGGCGATGACCAGCAGGTTGTAGGCGGCCGACGGGCCGAAGGCCAGCGTGACCGGGGCCATCAGCGCGCCGAGCAACGGCACCAGGGTGTGATATCCGAGCTGGAGGCCGACCGGAGCGGCCAGGTAGCTGGTGAACCACGGGTTGTGAAAATGAATGAGCTGGTGGGCCACCCACCACAGGTCCCACACGTAGATGGCCACGTCCCGGCTGGCCGGGAGCCGGCCGGTCAGGTAGGTGGCCAGCGGCCAGGTCGCCGCGACCCCGGCCGCCAGGTAGGCAGCCAGAACGGCCAGCTCCCGAGCCCATGGGCGCCCGGAGACGGCCCGAAGTCCTGGCGGCCTGGCCGCCGCCCGGGCCTGCTGGCCGGCTGCCTGTCCCTGGACCATGACAGGAAAGCCTAGTGTGCAGCAGGGCCGGGCGCGCCGAGAGCCGGGGCGAGGGCCGTCCGCTCCGGTAGAGTCGTCCGGTGGCATCGACCCGGACGGCGAAGCGCGCGAGAGCCCGCGCAGAATTTTCGGCGGCAGACGCAGAGCTGGCGGAGACGCTCGACAATCTCGACGGCGCCGGCCATTACGCAGGGTGGATATTCGAGCTCATCGAGCCGCACCTCGGCGGCGAAGTGCTGGAGATCGGCGCGGGTCATGGGACCTTCACCGAGATGCTGGCCAGGAAGGCCACCCGGGTCGTCGCGTCGGATATATCGGAGCGGTGCGTCAGCAGGCTGCGCGATCGGTTCCGCGGCGAGGAGCAGGTTGAGATCCTGCACGGATCGGTTGACTCGGCCGCCGCCCATGGCCCCTTCGACACCGTGGTCATGATCAACGTCCTGGAGCACATCGAAGACGACGGGGGCGCCCTGGCCGAACTGCGCAGCCGGGTCCTGCAACCTGGCGGGCGAGTCGTTCTCTGGGTCCCCGCGTTCTCGTTTCTCTACAGCGACTTCGACCGAAGGATCGGCCACTACCGGCGCTATACCAGATCAGGGCTCAAGGCGCAGCTCTCCCAAGCCGGATACCAGGTGCAGGACATCCGGTACGTCAACGCCGTCGGCGCGGTGGCGTGGCTGGTCCTGGCCCGCTTCCTGCGCCGCACGCCCACGCACGGCACGCCGGTCAAGGTCTTCGACAAGTTTTTCGTTCCCGCGCTCAAGCGGCTGGAGCAACGCTGGCCGCCGCCCTTCGGCCAGTCCGTGCTGGCAGTTGCCTCCCGGCCGGCGGAGTAGCCTGGCGGCCGCCGCAGGGCGGTCGCTCAGCCGGCCAGCAGGACGCGGAGGCTGGCGGCCTGACGGTGCAGTTCGGGTTCGGGCACGGGGTCGGCCGAGAAGATCTGCGCCCATTCGATGGGCCCGCCCGGCGCCGGATCGTCCCGGTACCGGGGCACCACGTGCGTATGCAGGTGCGGGAGGGTGTTGCCCAGCGTCATGTAGTTCAGCTTGACCGGGTCGAACCGCGCTCGCACCGCGCGGCCGGCCGCGAGCACCTCCTGCCAGTACCCGCACGCTTCCCGGGGGCCGAGGTCGGACGGTTCGGCGATATGCCCGTGCCGCCACACGACCAGGCAGTAGCCCGGGAGCCGGGTCCGCCGCTCCAGGTTCACCTCGGCGAACTCGCCGGTGAAGACGTGCACCCAGTAGTCGTTGTCGCCATGGCCCACGGCCGCGCACATCGGGCAGCCGACGCCCGCCATCCGCTCATCCCAGTCTGCGGGCCACTGGCCGGCGGCCATCCGGGGTTACCGCTTCCGCGCCACGCCGCACCAGGCGGTCACCTGGTCGGGGCTGATGACGCCAGGGTCGGGCCGCCACTGCTGCGGCTGGACCACGCCCGGTTCGGCCAGGTCGAGCCCGTCGAAGAACCGGCTGATGGCAGCCCGGTCGCGCATGGTCGCCTTCGGCCCGCGCATCCGCTCGTTCACGCGCCTGGTCATCTCCGCCTGGCTCGCCGCGCGGACGTCGCTGGCCGGGTGGGCGAGGACCAGGAAGCTGCCGGCCGGCAAGGCCTCCACCAGCGCGGCCACGATGCCGTACGGATCATCCTCGTCCGGGATCATGTGCAAGATGATCAGCAGCATGAGGGCGACCGGCGCCGCGAAATCCAGGGTCCGCGCCGCCTGCTCCGTGATGGCCGGGATGTCGCGGAGGTCGGCCGCGACGTAGGCTGTGCGGCCCTCGGGAGTGCTGCTCAGCAGCGCCTGGGCGTGGGACAGCACCATGGGGTCGTTGTCGACATAAACGATCCGCGCGGCCGGGACGACAGCCTGCGCCACCTCGTGTGTGTTGCTGGCTGTGGGCAGCCCGGCGCCGATGTCCAGGAACTGGTGGACGCCGCGGTCGGCGGCCAGGTGACGCACCGCGCGGGCCAGGAACATCCGGTTGGCCCGCGCGTCCGCCACGATCCCCGGGTTGGCCGCGATAGCCTGCTCGGCGGCTTCCCGGTCGGCGGCAAAATTGTCCTTGCCGCCCAGCCAGTAGTTGTAAACGCGCGCGGAATGGGCGTGCCGGGTGTCGAGCTTCGGCGCCTCGGACATGACCTTGATGCTAGCGGTGCGACGCGGATCACACATGCTGGGGGGCGGCAGCGGCCCGGGCGTGGGTCATTCTTGCTTCAGATGAGGTTCGCCGAGGCGCTCGTGCTCCTGGCCGCCGGGACGGCGGGCGGCATCTTCAGCACGGTGGTCGCCATCGCCTCGCTGGTGACCTATCCGACGCTGCTCGCGCTCGGGGTGCCGCCGCTGGCGGCCAACATGACCAACACGGTAGCCCTCGCCTTCACCGGGGCAGGCTCGGTGGCCGGGTCGCGGCCCGAGCTGGCCGGGCAGGGCCGGCGGGTGCTGCGGCTGGGCCTCATCACCGCGCTCGGCGGCGGCGCCGGCGCGGCGGTCCTGCTGCTGACCCCGGCGGGCGCGTTCACCGTGCTGGTTCCGGCGCTGATCGCCGGCGCGTCGCTGGTACTGCTGGTGCAGCCCCGGCTCGCTGCGCTGTCGCCGCCCGCGGTACCGGGCGGCAGGCGCCGCCTGGTGATGGGCGCGGCGCTGTTCGCGGTGGCGATGTACGTCGGGTACTTCGGCGCGGCCGCCGGAGTCCTGCTGCTCGTGGTGCTCACCGCGATGATCACCGAGCCGCTGGTCAGGGTCAACGCGATCAAGAACGCGGTGTCCGGGATGGCCAACACCACGGCGGCGGTGTGCTTCGCGATATGGGGCGACGTGCGGTGGAACCTGGTGGTTCCGCTGGCCGCGGGCTTCCTGATGGGCGGGTGGATCGGCCCCAAGATCGCCCGCCGGGTGCCCGCCCAGGCCTTCCGGGTCATGGTCAGCGTGGCCGGCTTCGCCCTGGCGGTGAAGCTGGGCCTCAGCGCGTACCGCTGAGGCCGCTGATGCCGCGGTCAAAATGAGGTAAGTGCGCTCATCGGGCGTTCGAGCGTGGCAAAATCTCACCCAATACACATCTGGCACGCTTTCTGTGTGCTAGCAGGCCGGCATCGCGGGCGAGGTCAGACCCGGTGCGGGCGGCGGTGGTCAACTCGCGCTGGGTCGCAGGGCAGTTTCCGCGCGAGCAGATTAGGAGCTCGAGATGCTGGTCGTAGTCATTGTCATACTCGCGGTCGGCTACCTGGTGTCGCTGCGCATTCACCCGCTCCGCAAGTGCCCCCGCTGCAATATGAGCGGCAGGCACTTTGGCGCCGTCTTCGGCGGCTCGTACCGGCGCTGCCGGAAGTGCGATGGACGCGGCCAGCTCGACCGGGTCGGCACCCAGGTCTTCTACGGCGGGACCGGGCACTCCGGGACCTTCAAGAAGTAAGGACCCTCAGGGCGTCACGATGATCTTGCCGATGACGCCGCCCTCGGCCGCGTCATGCGCGGCGGCGATGTGATCCAGCGGGTACTTGTGCACGGGCAGGCCGGTGAGGTCGCCCGCCGCGAGGGCGGCCGTGACGTCGGCCGCCGCGCTCTCCAGCTCCGCCCTGGGCACGCCGTACAGCAAGACGAACCGCAGGATAACGTTGGCGGTCATGCAGCCCCGCACGGGCAGGACCGGGTCGGCCGACTCGGCCGCGTAGGTGACCACCGTGGTCCCGGCCCGGGCTACCGACAGGTCGAGCAGGAGGTTGGCGCCGAGCGCCACCTCGATCACCCGGTCGACGGCCGGAGCGAACGCGCGGATTTTCTCCGCCGCGCCCGCGGTGCGGTAGTTCACCACCAGGTCCGCGCCGGCCTTCTCGGCCAGCGCCGCCTTCTCGGCGCTGCTAACCGTCGTGATCACCCGAGCCCCGGCCCGTTTGGCCAATTCGATAGCGAAGTGACCGACCGCTCCGGCCCCTCCGGCCACCAGGACGGTCCGGTCTTTCACCGGGCCGTCCGCGAACAGGCAGTAATGCGCGGTCAGGGCCGGGACGCCCAGGGAGGCGCCCAGCTCGAAGGAGGCGCCGTCGGGCAGCGGCACCGCCTGCCGCTCCGGTACCACGGTCCACTCGGCGGCGGTCCCCCAGCGCCGCCCGGCCGCGGCCAGCCACAACCACACCCGCTCCCCCACCCGCCCCGGGTCGACCCCGGGACCGACCGCCTCGATGATGCCCGCGCCGTCCTGGTGCGGGATCTGGAAGCCGTCGATGGGCCGGGGCGTCATCCCCGCGCGGGACTTGTAGTCGGTGGGGTTGACGCCCGAGGCGCGCACCCGGACCAGGACCTCCTCCGGACCCGGCTGCGGCCGTTCGATCTCCTCAACGTGCAGCACCTCGGCCGCCGGCCCGGTGTTCCGGTACAAGGCTGCTCTCATGGATGCAGCGTAGCCCCCTTGAAGACCTTGTCCACGGCGTTGCGCGGCCCGTGCACCCCGACCCCGGCGAACTCCAGGTCAGCCGCGGCGACCGCGCGCACCACGGCCCGGTTGTCGTCGTCATGGCCGGTGGCGAACATGTCCATGGTGTAGATGGCCATCGCCATCCCGCGGGCCAGCGCCCGCTGGTGCGCCGCGGCGAGCGCCGGGCCGTCGGCCGCGTAGACCACGACCGGCTGGCGGAACAGCTCCAGGTAGGCGTTCCCCGAACCGTCCTCGTACGGCTCACCCATGACCTCAGGCGCGGCGGCGGCGATGCCGCTGGCCAGGAACGCGGTGACGTTGAGCTGCTGCCACTGCTCCAGGTCGGCGCGCACGGCGATGGCGATCTTGGTATCGAAGCGCATATTCACCGTTCCCACGGTGGCCCGGCCGCGGGCCCCGGTCTTGAACGCTGGTGCACCCGGACGCTGCGATACTGGCGCGGCGATAATGGAGTGTGGCTGGCGGCGGCGGCCCTTCGTCCGCGGACTGGGCTCGGTACTGGCGCGCGGACAGCGTGCCGGTGGAGGCGATGTACGCCCACTTCAGCTCGCATGTGTACCACCGGCACAGCCACGAGAGTTACTCATTCGGCGTGACCGAGGCCGGAGCCCAGGCGTTCACCTGCCGGCACGGGCGCCACGTGAGCGGTCCGGGCATGGTGATGGCCTTCAACCCTGATGATCCGCACGACGGCCACGCCGCCCGTGACGGCGGGTTCACCTACCGGATGGTGCACATCTGGCCGGAATTCTTCGCCGGCCTGGCCGGCACCGACGGCGTGCTGCCGCTGTTCCGCTCGCCGGTGCTGGATGATCCGGCCACGGCGCATTCGCTGCGGGGCCTGCACCTGGCGCTGACCGGCCCGGCCAGCGAGCTGGAGCGATATGAGCGGCTCGCCGCCGCGGCCGGGCTCCTGGTCCGGCACGCCTCCGGGCGCGCCGCGGCCCCCGGCCCGGGACGACCGGATACCCAGCTGGCGGTCAGGATCCGCGCGATCATCCACGACTGCGGCGCGGCCGCGGACCTGTCCGCCGACGATCTGGCCGCTGCCGCCGGGTGCAGCAGGTACGCGGCCTACCGGGCCTTTCGTCAGGTGTACGGGCTCGCGCCGAGCGAATACCAGCGGCAGCTTCGGGTACGGGCTGCGCGCAGGCTGCTGTCCCGCGGCGTATCGCCCGCGGCGGCCGCGGCCGAGGCCGGGTTCGCCGACCAGGCGCACCTGACCCGCTGGTTCCGGCGCAGCTACGGGATCACCCCCGGCGCCTACCGAGCCGCCGCGATGCGCCCCGGGGAACGTCGCCGATCGTAAGGGAGGACTGCCGGTGACCGCCATCATGTGGAGCACGATCGCCAGCCTGGCTACCGCGCTGGGCACCCTCATCCTGGCCGTGGCCACGTTCTCGGCGGTCCGTTCGTCGAACCTGATGGCCCGGGTCGCGCGCGAGCAGCTGCTGATCCAGCTACGGCCGGTGCTGACCACCTCGCGGCGGGAGGACCCGGCCCTCAAGGTCAACTTCGGCGACAGCAAGTGGGTGCAGATCCCCGGCGGCGGCGCGGTGGGCGAGGTCGGCCCGGGCGACGGGTCGCTGGGGCCGGACACCCCGGTCGTCTACCTGGCCATCGCGCTGCGCAACGCGGGCAACGGCATCGCGGTGCTGCACGGCTGGCGCTTCTACCCGGACTGGCACCGCGATCTCGACCATGCCCCGCTGGAGGAATTCGTGCGGCAGACCCGGGATCTGTACATTCCGGTCGGCGACGTCGGGTTCTGGCAGGGCGCGTTCCGCGACACCGAGCAGGCCGGGTACGAGGAGGCACGAAAGGTCATCGAGGCCCGCGAGCCCTGGACGGCGGAACTGCTCTACGGCGACCACGAGGGCGGGCAGCGGGTCGTCAGCCGGTTCACCGCGACACCGGTCGGGGACGCGGACGGCCAGCCGCGGTGGCTGGCCTCGGCGAGCAGGCACTGGAACATCGATCGGCCCGACCCGAGGTGAGCCTTACAGGCTACACACAGGGATTTCCCAGCTCCCGCCGGTAATTCCGGACCGGCTGTGCAGCTTTACGTCTGGTACTGTCGCAAGCTGGTACATCACAATCAGGTATCAGTCCGAGTCCGGGAAGCGCCATATTTCGCGAGATGGCGAGGCAGGTGAGCGGAGCAGGTGCGGTGGCGAGCGGCGCGGCGGGCCGGACCAGATCCGGCGGCCCGGGGCGCGGGGAAGCCCGGGCTCGAGCCGAGCAGCGGCCCGCGCGGGCGCTGGTTCTCCGGGCTGGCGGCTGCGGTCGCGCTCATCACCGCGCTGAGCGTCGGCGTGCTCGTCACGGTCACCCCGGCGGCAGGTGCCGCCGGTGACATTGCCACGGGGTTCGCGCGGGCGGTGCGGCAGCTGGTGTCCGGATCACAGACCGGGCGGTCCTTCGCCGGAACCCCGGCGGTCGGGGCGCTGTTCACCTGGTCCGCAGGCAAGCTCGGCAGTCACTTCTGCACCGGCAGCGTGGTCAGCAGCCCGCAAGGGGACCTGGTGGTCACCGCCGCGCACTGCGTGAGCGGCCTCCCGGACTCCTCGATGGCGTTCGTGCCGGGATACAACCGCGGCACGGCCCCCTACGGGGTGTGGACGGTGACGAAGGTCTACACCGACCACGCCTGGGCTTCGTCGGCCGATCCGGACGACGACGTGGCGTTCTTGCAGGTCAGCCAGCCCGGATCGATTGTGCCGATCCAGGACGTGACGGGTGCGGAACAGCTGCGGACGGGCACGGGCGCCCGGCAGCTGGTCGATGTCATCGGCTACCCGGATGCCGCCGATGAGCCCATCGCCTGCCGGGACTGGACCAGCGAGCCGATGGCGGGCCAGCTGGAGTTCGACTGCGGCGGCTACACCGACGGGACGAGCGGCGGGCCGTTCCTGGCCGACGTCGACGCGGCGACCGGCCAGGGCACCGTCATCGGGGTCATCGGCGGGTACGAGCAGGGCGGAGACACACCGGACGTCTCGTACTCATCCGTGTTCGGCGCGAACGTCGCGTCCTTGTACGCCGACGCCGTGGCCGGCCTGCTGACCCGGCGCCAGCGGCCAGCGGACGTCAGCTGGCCCCCGGCGATCAGCGGGAAGCGGGCGGCGGCGGGACGATCTGGTCGATCTCGGCCAGCTCGTCCTCGGACGGGATCCACTCCGAGGCCGCCGCGTTGGCCTTCACCTGCTCCGGCGTCATGGCCCCGGCGATCACTGACGAGCAGCCCGGCTCGGCCGCCAGGCCGCCGATGGCCACCTCCAGGACCGAAGTGCCGTGCTGCTCGGCCCAGGCGATCAGCGCCTCGACCTTGGCCAGCTTCTCGTCGGTCACGTAGCCCGCGCGGCTGGCCAGGCGGCTTCCGGCCGGTACCTGCTGGCCCTGCCGGACCTTGCCGGTGAGCATCCCGTTGGCCAGCGGGAAGAACGGCAGCACGCCCAGGCCGAAATGCGTGGCCGCGGGCACGACCTCGGCCTCGGCCGCGCGCTCGAGCAGCGACCAGTGGTTCTGGGCGGAGATGAACGGCGGGTGGCCGCCGGCCGCGGCCAGGTGCGCGGCGTCAGCGATCTGCCAGCCGGAGAAGTTGGAGTGGCCCAGGTAGCGGATCTTGCCCTCGTCGACCAGTTCGTGCAGCGCCGCGATGGTCTCTTCGACCGGGGTCACCGGATCCGGCGTGTGCAGCTGGTACAGGTCGATGTAGTCGGTCCGCAGCCGCCGCAGCGACTCGGTCACGGCCCGCCGGATGTAGGACCGGCCGCCCTTGGCGCCCGCGGCGGGCCCGTACCCCATGTCGCCGCCGCCGAACTTGGTGGCCAGCACGACCTGGTCCCGCCGCGGGCCGAGGATCTCGCCGAGCGCGCGCTCCGACGCGCCGCCGCCGCCATAGACATCCGCCGTGTCGAACAACGTGATGCCGGCGTCGATGGCCGCGTCCACCACCGCCCGCGCTCCGTCCACGTCCAGGCGGCCGCCGAAGTTGTTACAGCCGAGTCCGGCTACCGATACCACGAGTCCCGAGTCGCCAAGCGGCCTGTATCGCATGTGGCTATTTTACACATCCCGGGCACCCGCGCCGGGCGCGAGAACGCCATTCAGGCCGAACGGGCCGTGGTTTTCCGCCTGCCGCGCACCGCTCCTCCCGGGTGGGCTGACCTGCGCGGCAGGCCGCCCGCCACGGGCGTGCGCGGATGCCGGGCGGGCCGCGCGCGGGTGCCGGTAATCGGCCGGCATATCGGGCTGCAAAATTATTATCTGCGCGCCCGGGAATTAGCCGTAAATTCACGCTGGCCGCAAAATGTCCGGCCGGATTGGCGCGGCACGTCATCAGGCTCGCCCGGCCGGCCCGTCGCCGTCGGGCCCCGGGCCGGCCGGCTTCGCTTAGCAGCGCGGGTATGCTATGCGTATTCGCGTTATCACATTTGTGATTCACACACCCCGCTGGCCCGGACGGCCAGCGGGCCGTCCGCCGCCTGCGACCGGCCCTTTCGTGCCGGGCCGCGGCTTTGCGGAGCGGCCAGGCCGGGATAACCGCCACGCCGCGCCGGGACGCGCGCCAAACCACCCGGCGGCCAGCCGAGATGTCACCCGGTCAAGCCGAGCCCGGACTGCTAATCACCTTTAGCGAGACAGAAGTGTCCGGCCCGGCCGGGCTGGCCCGGCCCCTTTTGGGGGGTGGCACGCAATCCCATGTGGGATATCATCACGGTTAACGAAGCGAAGATGGCAACGCCTTGCCAAGCAATTGCGTAAAACAATTCCAGTGTCGGGCGGCGGACCAGGGAGGCGTCGTGCCAGAGGCGACAGAAGGGCCGACTGTGCTGCGCATCCTACTTGGCACCCAGTTGCGCAGGCTCCGGGAGAGCCGGGGGATCAGCGCGCAGGCCGCGGCCAAGGCGATCCGCGGGTCGGAGTCCAAGATCAGCCGCATCGAACTGGGCCGGAACTCGATCCGCGAGATCGACGTGCTCGACCTGCTCACCTTCTACGGTGTCGGCGCGGTCGAGCGCGAGCAGCTGCTGACCCTGGCCGAGCAGGCCAACCGCCCCGGCTGGTGGCACAGGTTCAACGACATCCTGCCGGACTGGTTCCAGTCCTACGTCGGGATGGAAGAGGCGGCGACGTCCATCCGGGTCTACGAGCCGCAGCTCATCCCGGGCCTGCTGCAGATTCCCACCTACACCGCGGCCGTCCTGGCGCTCTGCGACATACCGCTGGGCGAGGCGGAACGGCATGTCATCCTGCGCAAGGAGCGGCAGCGCCGGTTCACCGAGGGACGGCTCAAGCTCTGGGCGATTGTCGAGGAAACCGCCCTGCGGCGGCCGGTCGGCAGCATGGAGATCTTGTGCGATCAGCTCCGCTACCTGCTCAGCCTGAGCGACAGGCCCAACTTCACCCTGCAGGTCATCCCGAGCGGCACGGGCAGCCACGCCGTGACCAGCGGGTTCACCATCCTGCGGTTCGCCGAGCCGGACCTGCCCGACGTGGCCTACCTCGAGCACCTCACCAGCGCCTTGTACTTCGACAAGAAATCCGAGGTCGACCGCTACCTGCTGGCGATGGAGCGCCTCAGTGTGGTGGCTGCGAAGCCGAGCCAGACGACCGGCATGCTGACCAGGATCCTCGACGAGCTGGAGGAAGTGGTGCGGTGGTAGCGGGACGGCCCGGGCCCGCGGCCGGGATGTCTGCCCCGGCTGCGGGCATGCCGAGGGCGGTGGCCCGTACGGGCCACCGCCCTCTCCTTCCCCCCAGCTTCACCGCGCAGTACGCAGCGAAGACCCCGAACCCCCCAAGTCAGGAATGCCCCGGGTCGTCTGTCCTGCGCCGACCGCCTAGTGCGAGCGGTCAGGCGACGGGAAGGTCGAACTCGCCGTTCTTCGCTCCGATCGATGAAGCACTCCCACTCGTGCCGGTTGTACACGTGCGGCGTCTTGCTGCGGTCCTTCGAGTCCCGGAGCGCGACACCTCCGTCAGGCAGGTGCGCTATCTCCACGCAGCCAGCAGCGCTGCTTGCGCTGCTCTTGAACCAGCGCAAGCCGTCGAGGTTGGATTCCATCCGTTTCTCCTTTCGGTGTGATAATGCGGCATTTTTCTGAAAAAAGCCTGGTCAGGTGAGCTCCTCCAGAACCTGCTGAATCAGCTCAACCGAGGCGGCCGGGGACAGTGCCGCGGCTCGCATCCGGTCGAAAGCCTCAGCGCAGGCCCGGACCTCCCGCTCCTTTTCGAGGTAGATCATGCCGCCCACTGATTCGGTATAAGCCACCTCAGAGTCGCCGCGCTCGGGGAACTCGAGAATCGAGAACGGACCCACCAGCCCCGCATGTGCGCCGGCTTCGAAGCCCAGGACCTGGAGGGTCACGTTAGACCGCCGGCTGGCCTGGATCAGGTGCCCGAGTTGCGGTCCCATGACCTTGGCCCCGCCGATGGTGCGCCTGATCGCGCCCTCGTCGAGGATGAGCCACAGGTCCAGGGGCGGGTCGTGGTCCAGCAGGCGCTGCCGTTGCATCCGCAGGTCGACGCCCCGCAAGATCTGCTCGTCGCTGTCCTTCGGCCGCAGTTCGCGCAGGACGGTCAGTGCGTACTCGGTGGTCTGCAGGAGCCCGTGCACCAGGTCGGTCTCATAGCTGCGCAGCCCGCTGGCCTCCGCCTCGAGGCCGACGTAGATGTCGAAACCGCTCGGCAGCACGTCGTCGTAGATCGACCACCAGCCCTTGCGGTGACCCTCGCGCGCCATGTCGACGAGGACCTTGCGGACGGCGGGATCATCGACCCCGTACATCCCGAGCATCGAGGTCAGGTAGGCGGTCTTGGTCGGCGCCTTGCCGGTCTCGATCCGGGAGAGCGTGGACGGAGCCAGGCCCAGCTGCTCGGCCACTTCCTCGAGCTTGAGCGAGTTAGCCTCGCGAAGGCGGCGGAGTTCGGCGCCGAGCCTGCGCCTACGGACGGTAGGGCCTAGAGGCACCGGAGCTCACCTCCTCATCCGTTCCGGCGGGGCCTGGGTCTGGGGTCCCGCTCGTCCGTCGAACGTAACCGGAGCATCCGGCCTCGCGCGACAATCCAGAACGATACAGCAGTCACAGCCGGTTTGAAATCCCATCTAGGATTTCATCGGCCAAATTTGTCCTACGCACTTGCGTAGCGGTCACTTCAGGCCCATCATCAAGTGTGTGGACGCTAGGCCATACGGCCGACGCCAAACGCGCAATTCGGACAATTGTCGCACGTTATGGTGCCGGAAGGCCTGGGCCTCAGATGTCGATTTGGATGTAAGCGGCGGAAGGGCCGCGGACAGATTCGGCCATTTCGGCGAAAGTGGGAGGCGCTGGACATGGAAACGACCGCCGCCGGACAGTCGCGCGCCATGGTGCTCGGGTCCCTGACCATTCCGGGGCGTCCGGAGCAGGTCGGCTCGGCCAGAGCCTTCGTCGCGCGGGCTCTGGCCACGAGCGAGGCCGGCGCGGACGCCGACGCGGCGACCTTACTGACGTCGGAGATCGTCACTAACGCTATCCAGCACACGAGATCGGGTGCCGAGGGCGGGACGGTCACGATCGTGGTGATCGGCATTTCGCGCGGCATACTGGTCGAGATTATCGACGACGGCGCGGCGGGTGCCCCCGTCGTGAAGGGCGACCTGTACGCGGCCGAGGGGCACGGGCTGTTCCTGGTCGAGCACCTGGCTTCCGAATGGGGATATCAGCGGGACGAAGCCGGTACCACGGTCTGGTTCCACCTGCCCGCGAGCTACGAGCCATGCGCGTCCGGCGGGCGGCCGGACCCGCCGGCCGGCCGAGCCCGCCAGATATCAGCTGACTTCACCCCGGACGCCGTGCCCGGGGCGGGCCGGCCAGCCCAGTTCTGGGCCGCAGCGCCTCCGGCCACCACCCCGGCCTGACCGGCTCACCGTCAGCTGGCCCGGGTCCGGTCTGCGGCTGGCCCGGGCCTGATCTGCGGCCCGTGGAGCGGCAGCCTGACCCGGGCCTCGGCCGCTGGCACGGCGGCGAACACGTCGATCCAGGCGGTGCCGGCCCGCAGCGGGGGGATGATCGCCGACGACTGCATGACCAGGCCGGCCTCGTTCCACGGCAGGATCCCGCTGGTGCGGGTGGCGTGCCAGTCGCCGCTGCTGTCACGGACCCACAGCGCCTGCAGCGGCCTGGTTCCCCGGCTGAACTCCCAGTCATCGTCGGGCCGGGCCCCGCTGACCAGCGTGTGCAGGATGGTGCCGGCCACGGCGTGATCCAGGCCGAGGATGGTGAGCTGGGTGGCGCCCAGCCTGGGCTCGGCGGTCATGGCCCAGCGGCCCGGCGCGAGGGCCGGGAGCTCGCCGCGATAGGCCAGCATGCTCGCCCAGGGCGCAGGCAGCACGGCGGCGGGCGGCGCGGTGATGCCGTGGCCGGGGATGCCCAGGCGCTCACACAGCCCGGCGAGCTGGCCGGGCAGGGCGCTGGCCGGGGACAGCGCGCCGGCCGCCAGCATCGCGGCGGTGATGTCGCCGGGCTTGCTGCCGATGAACGCGCGCAGGTCGGGCGAGGCGGTGACCGGCCCAGGACCGGCCGAGGGGGCCGGGGCGGCAGCGAGGATCCGGGCGGCGATGACGTCGAGCATGAGCTCGCCCGGGCTGGTTGCCGTCCGGGCCATGGTGACCTCCGGCCGGGGGCGGCCCCGATCCGCAGAGCCCCGATCCGCAGAGTGCTGATCAACAGAGTGCTGATCTGCAGAGTCCAGGTCGAAGCGGGCCGCGATGCCGCCCGACGCGGTAAGCACGTCCAGCCAGCGGATGGGGTGGGCCGGACCGGGAAGCAGTTCCAGCACGCCGGTCCGCGGCCCCCGCATGAGGCGGAGGTGGTAGTTGGCCCCTCGGTCATCGGTGGCCGTGAGCTGGCCGGGGAAGCCAGGTATCCCGCCGGTGATGGCGAAGCGCGCCCCGGCCGGGCCCTCCAAGTAGGCCAGGACGGTCACGTCGCCGTTCGGCGCGGCGCCCGGGATCACCCGGCCCACCGAGACGACCCGCCACGGCACGGAACGTGCCGCCAGGGCCCGCGCGGTCCCGGCGGCGGGAAACGCCTGGCCGGCCGCCGGTGGCGGCTGGACCGGCAGCGACCGGTGCAGCCGCCGGGCGGCCGGCGACGGCGGCTGGGACGGGCGGGGCTGCCGGGCAGCCAGCGCGAAGTCGGCGTCAGCCCGGATATGCCAGGCCGTCCCGGCGTCGATGGCGCCCACGGCGGCTAGCGCCTGCGCGGCCAGCAGCAGCTTCGGTGCATGCCCGTAGCGGCCAGGGCGATCCGGGTCTGCTGACCTCAGCTGGCGCAGCTCGGACTCCGCCAGCTGCCGCAGGTAGGTTTCGGCCTGCTCGCGGCTCATGCCCCTAGTGTCCTCCCGCCCGCCGGTGACCGCCGCCGGGCGCAGACGTTCCGGGCGCGTCCCGGTGCGGCGGCCGGGCTGGGGAAGCTACCCGCCGCTCTTGCGGCGGAAGGAGCGGCGGCTGACGGCGGGGCCGTGGGAGCCGTGCACCTTGCTGCTGTCGTGCGCGCCTTCCGCGCTGGCGTGATTATCACGCTTGCGGTCGAGGGCCTCGCGGAACTTGCGCTTCAGCTCATCGAAATCGGGCTCGGCGCCGGACGGCGGGCCGGCCGGCGCCGGAGCCTCGGCAGACTGGACCGGTTGGTCCGGATCCGGTGCGGCTTGCGCTCCGGATTGCTCGACAGCCATGCGGGCCTCCTATTGCGGGCGTCCTACCTACGATACTGATTGTCATGGGAAAGCGGGCGACGCAGGACCCGGTCGATAGCGGCACAGGGGCCCAGGGTGGCGCCGAGCTGCTGCGGGACGCCGACCGGCCGGCCGCGTGGGTGCTGCTGGTCGACGGCGTCGCGCAGTCGCACGTCGACCTGGACGACCCGCGCTACCTGGACTTCGAGTACGTCCGGCGGCTGGGGCACGTCATCGACACGGCAGCACCGCCCGGGCAGCAGCTGCGCGTGCTGCACCTGGGCGCCGGGGCCCTGACGCTGGCCCGGTACGTCGCGGCCACCCGGCCGGGCTCGGCCCAGCTGGCCGTCGACGCCGACGCCGCGCTGGTCGACCTGGTCCGGAGCAGGCTGCCGGTGCGCGGGGTCCGGGTCCGGATCCGGATCGGGGATGCGCGGGAGGTGCTCGAGCGGCTGCGGCCCGGCTCGTTCGACGTGGTGATCGCCGACGTGTTCGCAGGCGGCCAGACGCCCGCCCACCTGACCTCAGCGGAGTTCGCGGCGGCCGCCCGGCGGGTGCTGAGCGGGACGGGCGTGTTCGCCGTCAACGTGGCCGACGGCCCGCCGCTCGCGCACGTCCGGGCGCAGGTCGCGACGGCACGCGCGATCTTCCCGCAGGTGGGCCTCATCGCCGAGCCGGGAGTGCTGCGCGGCCGGAGGTTCGGCAACCTGGTGCTGGTCGCGAGCCCGGAGCCGCTCCCGTGGGACGCGCTGACCCGGCTGGTGGCCGCGGATCCCATGCCCGCCAGGGTCCGCCACGGCCAGGAGCTGACCCGCTTCGCGGCCGGCGCCAAGCCGGTCACCGACGCGGCGGCCCGCCCCTCCCCCATGCCTCCCGCCGAGGTATTCGCCCGGTTAGTGCCGCTTGGCCCGGGACGCCGGGCGGCCGGCGCGGCCTTCGCGCTTGGCCCGGACCCGGACCGAGACGTGCACCGGGCTGCCCTCGAAGCCGAACTCCTCGCGCAGCCGCCGCTCGACGAACCGGCGGTAGGCCGCCTCGAGGAACCCGGAAGTGAACAGCACGAAGTGCGGCGGCCTGACCCCGGCCTGGGTCGCGAAGAGGATCTTCGGCTGCCGGCCGCCCCGCACCGGCGGCGGGGTCGCGGCCACCAGGCCGGTGAGCCACGCGTTAAGCCTGCCGGTCGAGACCCGGGTCTCCCAGCCCGCCAGCGCCGTCTCCAGCGCGGGCACCAGCCGGTCGGCATGCCGCCCGGTCAGCGCCGAGATATTCACCCGCGGCGCCCAGCGGGCGTTGTACAGCTGGCGGTCGATCTCGCGGTCCAGGTACCGCTGCCGCTCGGGGTCGACCAGGTCCCACTTGTTGTACGCGATGACCAGAGCCCGGCCGGCCTCGATGACCATGGAGACGATCCGCAGGTCCTGCTCGGCGAGCGGCTCACTCGCGTCGATGAGGACCACGGCCACCTCGGCCCGGTCCAGCGCCCCGGCCGTGCGCAGCGCGGCGTAGTAGTCCGCGCCCTGGTTCTCGCGGAACCGGCGCCTGATGCCGGCCGTATCCACGAACCGCCAGGTCGTGCCGCCGAGCTCGATGAGCTCGTCGACCGGGTCCCTGGTCGTGCCCGCCACCGGGTCGACCAGCGCACGCTCCTGACCGGCCAGCTTGTTGAGCAGGCTGGACTTGCCCACGTTGGGGCGGCCGAGGAGCGCGACCCGGCGCGGGCCGCCCTCGCCTTCCTCGGTCTCCATCGGCGCGTCCGGCAGCGCGTTCAGCAGCACGTCGAGCAGGTCGCCGCTGCCCCGCCCGTGCAGCGCGCTGACCGGCTCAGGCTCGCCGAGCCCCAGCTTCCACAGCGCCGCGACGTCCGACTCGGCCTTGGTGTCGTCGACCTTGTTGGCCGCGACGACGACCGGCTTGCCGGACCGGCGCAGCACGGCGGCCACCGCGGCGTCCGCGTCGGTCACGCCCACCGTGGCGTCGACCACGAACAGGACGGCGTCCGCGAGGTCGACCGCGACCCGGGCCTGGGCGGCCACACGCGCGGTCAGGCTCTGCGTCCCTTCCACCGACGGCTCCCAGCCGCCGGTGTCGACCAGCGTGAAGGAACGGCCGTTCCAGATCGCGTCGTAGGCGACCCGGTCCCTGGTTACCCCCGGGGTGTCCTGCACGACCGCCTGCCGGCTGCCGAGGATCCGGTTCACCAGTGTGGACTTGCCCACGTTGGGCCGGCCCACGACGGCGACCACGGGTACCGCTTCGGTTGGCATGGCTAGCTGCCCGCTCGCCGCGGCGACGGCAGGCCGGCCCGCTCCCGGGCCAGCCCGACGATGAGATCGATCACCTGGTGCAGGCCGAGCCGGGTGGAGTCGATCACGACCGCATCGGCGGCCTTCATGCTCTGCGCCGCGTCGAGGCGGTCGCGGCGGTCCTGCTCGGCCCGGGTGGAGTCCGCTGACCAGCTGGTCTCGGCCGCCCGGCGACCGGCGCGGGAGGCGCTGTCCGCGGTGAGGAACACCTTGACCGGCGCCTCGGGCGCCACCACGGTGCCGATGTCACGGCCCTCAGCGACGATCCCGGGAAGGCTGGCGATGATGCCCCGCTGCTGCGCGATCAGGAGCGCGCGGACCCGCGGCACGGCCGCGACCGCGCTGACCGCGCTGGTCACCTCGCGGGTCCTGATCGCCTCGGACACGTCGGTGCCGTCGACCCGGACCCACGGCGCCTGCGGGTCGGTGCCGACCTCGATGACCGGTTCGGCGGCCAGATCGGCGACCAGGCCGGCGTCGCTGAGGTCCGCGCCCCGCTCCAGCAGCCACCAGGTCAGGGCCCGGTACATGGACCCGGTGTCCAGGTACCGCAGGCCGAGGGCGATCGCCGCGCCCCGGGACGCGCTGGACTTGCCCGCACCCGATGGCCCGTCCACGGCGACCACCAGCCCCGGCTCGCTGGCCGCTGTTATGTCGTCGCCCGTATCGCTCTCCAGGCCGGCAGAAATGCTCACCCAGGCGATGGTACCGGCGCAGCGCCCCCGCCGGCGCACGCACGGGCCGCGCAGGCACGCGCCACGGTCCGTTCGGCAGAGAAAAGGAGGGAGAAACGGCGCAGGCGGGCCAGCTTCAGCGGCGGACCGGCCAGCCGCCTGCCTCCAGGGCATCCAGCAGCACGCCCGCCTCGGCGGGCCGGACGGACAGCTCGGCGACGCCGACCGGGAGGCCCGGCGAGTGCTCGATACGGACGTCCTCGATGTTGACCCCGGCCGCCCCGGCCGCATGGAACAGCCGGGCCAGCTCGCCGGGCCGGTCGGAGATCACCGCCTGGACGACGGCGAACTCGTGGGCCGCGCCGCCGTGCTTGCCGGGAATCCGGGCCACGCCGGCCTGGCCGCGGTCCAGCAGCGCCGCGACGGCCTTACCCGGGTCGTCTCCGTCGGCCAGCGTGCGCGCCGCGTCGGCCAGGTCGGCGGCGACCGCCGCGAGCACCTCGGCGACCGGCGCGGCGTTGGCGGACAGGATCTGGGTCCACAAGGCCGTGTCACCGGCCGCGATCCGGGTCACGTCGCGCAGCCCCTGGCCGGCCAGGTCCAGGGCCTCGCCGGGGGCCAGCTCCAGGCGGGCCGCCATGGCCGCGGCCACCAGGTGCGGGGCGTGCGAGATGAGCGCGACCCAGCGGTCGTGGGCGGCCGGATCGGCGCTGACCGGGATCGCGCCGCAGGCGCGGACCAGCTCGATGATCGCCTGGCTGGCCTGGCTCGAGGTCTCGGGCAGCGGGCACAGCGCCCAGCTGCGGCCGAGGAACAGGTCGGCGCGGGCCGCGGCCGGGCCGTGCTTCTCCCGGCCGGCCAGCGGATGCCCCGGCACGTAGCGGGTCAGGTCGCAGCCGAGCTCCCGGGCCTGGGCGACCGGCAGCTGCTTCACGCTGGCCACGTCGGTGTAGGCCGCGGCCAGCCGGCGGGCTTGCGCGTCGGCCAGGGTCGCGGCCACGGCGTCCGGGGGGACGGCGATCACCGCGACATCGGCGGGTGCGGCGGGCGCGGCGGGAAGCGGGTCGCCTGCACCCAGGTCGGCGGCGAGCCGGGCGGCGGCCGGGTCAGCGTCGGTCAGCCAGACATCCGATCCCCGCTCCCGCAGGGCCAGGGCGATCGAGGTCCCGATCAGGCCCGTCCCGATAATGATGGCCCGCACGGGTCGCTCACTGGGCGATGTCGAGGCGCAGGGCGACGGCGCCCCGGAGGTAGACGTGCTGGATGGCGGACCGCGGGCGGTCGGTCTCGATATGCGCCATCAGGCGGATGACGCGGGGCATGGCGCCCGGCCTGGCGATCTCCGTGGCGCAGATCAGCGGCACGTCGTGGAAGCCGATCTTGCGCGCGGCCAGCGCGGGGAACTCGGCGGTGAGGTCCGGCGTCGAGGTGAACAGCACGCTGATCACGTCGTCGGTGCTGAGCTCGTTGCGCGTCATGACCTCCGCTACGAGCTCGGCTGTGCCTTCGAGTATCGCGTCGCGGTCATCGGTATCAACCTGCACCGCGCCGCGCACCGCCCTGACCGTCATGTGCCTGCTCCTCTCACCGCCACAGGCTACAGCCCAACGGCGGCGTACAGCTCGCCGATTTCCCTGGTGGTCAGGTTACGGGAGGTACCGGGCTTGAGGTTGCCGAGCCGGATGGGGCCCACATCGGTGCGGACCAGCCGGCTGACCGGGTGACCGGTCTCGGCCAGCATCCGGCGGACGATGTGCTTGCGGCCCTCGTGCAGGGTGATCTCGACCAGCGCTCGGTGGCCGGACCGGTCGACGAGCCGGAACCGGTCGGCGGCCGCGACGCCGTCCTCCAGCTCGACACCGGCCTGGAGGCGCCGGCTGAGGTCCTTCGGCACCGGGCCGGCGATCTCGGCCAGGTAGGTCTTGGCCACCTCGAAGCTGGGGTGGGCCAGGCGGTGCGCGAGCTCGCCGTCGTTGGTGAGCAGCATCAGGCCCTCGGTGTCGTAGTCGAGCCGGCCGATGTGGAACAGGCGTTCGGTCCGGTCGCCGAGGAAATCGGCCACCGTCTTGCGGCCGCGGTCATCAGACATGGCGGTCAGGACCTTGGGCGGCTTGTTGAAGGCCAGGTACACCAGCCCGGGCTTGGCCGGGATCCGTTTCCCGTCCACCCTGATCACCTGGCGCTGCGGATCGACCCGGGCGCCGAACCTGCGGACCGTCTGCCCGTCGACCTCGACCCGGCCCTCGCCGATGAGCTCCTCGCAGTGCCTGCGGCTGCCGACCCCCGCTTCGGCCAGGACCTTCTGCAGCCGGACGCCGCCCGGAACGTCGGTCAGCGAATCCCGGTCGCCGTCCGCCCAGTCCTCGTCGTCTTCGGTGTGCTTCGCAGTCACGGGCGCGCGTTCTCGCTCTCGATGTCCTCGATATCCTCCGGCAGGAAGGGGGCGAGGTCGGGCAGGTCCTCCAGGCTGGCCAGGCCCAGCCGCTCCAGGAAGTACGCGGTGGTCCGGTACAGGATGGCGCCCGTCTCGGAGTCGGTTCCCGTCTCCGCCACCAGGCCGCGCAGCACCAGGGTGCGCATCACGCTGTCGCAGTTGACCCCGCGGACGGCTGAGACGCGCGCCCGGCTGACCGGCTGGCGGTAGGCCACCACGGCCAGGGTCTCCAGCGCGGCCTGGGTCAGGCGGACCTCCTGGGCATCGGTGACGAACCGCTCGACCAGCGGCGCGCAGTCCTCGCGCGTGTAGAACCGCCAGCCGCCGGCGATCTCGCGCAGGTCGAAGCCGCGGCCTTCGGCCTGGTAGGCGGCGGCGAGGTCGGTCAGCTCGGTGCTGACCTCGTTCCTGGGCCGTTCGGTGACCTGGGCCAGGACCACGACCGGGACCGGCTCGTCGGCGACCAGCAAGATCGCTTCCAGGCTGGCCCGCAGGCCGGGTCCCTGGTCGTCCTGGGTGCCCTCTGGTTCAGTGCTCATCCGCGTGTGCCAGTCGCCGGTCTCGTCGGGTGGTGGGTTCGGTTTCAGTGGTCGCTTTCCGTCAGCTCATTGACGCTATCAGCAGCATCCTGGTGGCTGGTCCAGGAGTCCCGGTCCCCGGTCCAGGTCACGTACAGCTCGCCGAGCGGGGTGACCTGCTCGAAGGACACGGCGTCCTCCCGGTAAAGGTCAAGCAGGGCCAGGAACGACGCCACCACCTCGTAGCTGCCCTGGGCCGTCGCGGTGAGCTGGCGGAAGCTGGCCCGGCCGAGCTCCGCGAGCAGCGCGGCGATGATGCGGGCCTGATCCTTGATGCTGATGGCCGGGGCGTGGATGTGCTCGGTGGAGACCTTCGGCGACGGCTTGGGCGCGAGGGCGAGCGCGGCGAGCCGGGCGAACTCGCCCGGCCCCAGGCCGAGGAGCACTTCCGGAACGAGCTCGGCGAAACGCGGCTCGAGCGGGACCCGCCGGGGGAAGCGGCGGGCCGCGGCGTTCATCCGGGCGGCGAACACACCGGCCACTTCCTTGTAGGCGCGGTACTGCAGCAGCCGGGCGAACAGCAGATCCCGGGCCTCGAGCAGCGCGAGATCCTCTTCATCCTCCACTTCGCCGGACGGGAGCAGCCGGGCGGCCTTCAGGTCGAGCAGGGTGGCCGCGACGACGAGGAAGTAGCTGACCTGATCCAGGTCCCAGCCGCCGGAGCGCTCGGAGATGTAGGCGATGAACTCGTCGGTGACCCGGGAGAGGGCGACCTCGGTGATGTCGAGCTTGTGCTTGGAGATCAGCGCGAGCAGGAGGTCGAACGGGCCCTCGAACACGTCGAGGTGAACTTCGAAGCCGCTGGTGGGATGGGCTCCGCCGTCGGCGTCCCGGGCACCGCGGCCGTCCAGGCTGTCGTCCACGTTCACAGTCACGACGGTAGCGGAGTTCCGGCTGTGAGGGGTGTGGCCACTGTGCGGGGCGGGCCGGCTGCGCGGGGTGTCCGGGCGCGGGGGTCAGCCGACGGACCGGGCGGTCCCGCTGTCGCCTGGCGGCACGTCCGCGCTGGCGTCGGCCTTGTTGGCACTGACGATGCGACGGGCCAGCAGGCTTTCCTTGCCGCGCGCGTCGAGATCGGCGAGCAGGACGGCGATCGCCTCCCGGACGATCCGGCCGCGGTCGGCGGCGGCGCCGTAACGCAGCAGGGCGAGCCGGGCGCGTTCCAGGTCAAGCAGTTCCTCAGCGGACAGGTAGACAGTGATCTTCTGGGTGTGTTTCTCACGGCCGCTGGCCCGGCGGTGGTCGCCTCCGTCCGGACCGGGAGCCGCGGGCCGCACGAGTTCTGCGACCCCCGGCATACTTACCCTCCGTGATCGACTCCTGACTGTCGCCACCGCTCCAGTACCTCCTTGCCCAACTCTCGGTAGGAGTTTGCCCCCAGTGACCCTGAATCGAAGCTGGTGATTGGCTCTCCAGCCACCGTAGCGTCCGGGAAGCGCACCGTGCGGTTGATTACAGTATGAAAAACCTTGTCGCCGAAGCCATTGACGATGCTGCTGAGGACCTCACGGGTATGAAGCGTGCGAGAGTCATACATGGTGGCCAGAAGCCCGTCAATGGTCAGCTTGGTGTTCAAACGGCGCGAAACCTTTTCGATGGTCTCCATCAGCAGGGCCACGCCGCGCATCGCGAAATACTCGCACTCCAGCGGGATGAGGACCCCGTCCGCGCAAGCCAGAGCGTTGATGGTCAGCAGGCCGAGCGACGGCTGGCAGTCGATCAGGATCACGTCGTACTCAGGCACCAGCGGCTGGAGTACCCCGCCGAGCACGTACTCACGGCCGACCTCGTGCACGAGCTGGACCTCGGCGCCGGACAGGTCGATGTTGCTGGGCAGCAGGTCCATGCCGTCGACGCCGGTCTTGTACAGCACGTCATGCGCGGTGACGCCGCGATCCATGAGCAAGTTGTAGATGGTGGCGTCGATATCGTGCGGCTGGATGCCCAATCCGACCGACAGCGCGCCCTGCGGATCGAAGTCGACGAGAAGCACCCGGCGGCCCTGCTCGGCCAGGGCCGCGCCGAGGTTGATCGTCGTGGTCGTCTTGCCGACGCCGCCCTTCTGGTTGCAGACGGCGACCGTACGGGCGGGGCCGTGCTCCAGCAGCGGCTCCGGATCGGGAAAGGGAGAGTACGGCCTCCCGGTCGGGCCCAGCTCGCCTGCCTGGGGCTCTGTCATACGAGATGCTGCCACAAGCACTAACCTCCTGGGCTATGGCCGCGACGGTGCCCACGGATCCTGGGTCTGGACTCTAGGACCTGGGCCAGGGCCCGGCAAGCAGGCGCGCCGTTTGCACCCAATATCCACCTGCCGAAAAGCCAGCTGGGCCCCGCGGTTCCGACACCGCGAGGCCCAGCTCAGCAGATTTGCTCCTGCCGCTTCAAGGACGCTGGCCCGCTACCGGGCTAGCGGTCGCGGCCACGCCGGATGCTGGTCAGCAGCCGTCGTAGGGCGCCCAGTTGGACTCCCCGCCAGCGGCCAGGGCGTTGGCGAACACCTGGTTCTGCTCCCCCACGCTGGCGTTGCCGAAGTCCGCTGCCGAACCGCCGTACGCGGACCATGTCGAGGCGCTGAACTGGTACAGGCCGTAGTGGCCCGAGGAGTTCATCACCTGGGAGTTGCCGCCGGACTCGCGGGCGACCACGCACGCGCCGAACGATCCGCCCGGCGTGCCGCCGGAGTACGTCGGGGCGCTCGAGACGGACTGCGCCACCGGAGCCGCGGCCACCGTGCCAGCCGAGGACGCCGGCGCCTGAGCGACAGCAGCCGCCGGAGCCGCCACTGGCGCCGGCGCTGGCGCCGGACCGAGCTGGCTAGGCGCGCCGGGGATCTTGGCGGGCGCGGCGGGAACCTTCAGGACCTGGCCGGGCTGGATGATGTTCGCCCACTTGATCGCGGCGTGGTTGGCCCAGTACAGCACCGGCCATGCGCCCTGGTTGTGGTATTCGCGCGCGGCGATCGCGGACAGCGTGTCACCCGACCGGACGGTGTACGAGGACGGCTGGCTGGACGCCTGCTTCTGCTGCGCGGGCTGCTCAACCGCCGCCAGCAGCTGGGCCGAAGGGCCGAGCGGGCTGCGGACGTCCGCGGTCACGGCGTGGGCCGTGGATGAGCCGGTCGTAGAGGGGTCGGCCAGCGCCTGCGGCGCCAAGCAGAACGCCGCGGCCACACTGGCCAGGGCGGGCGCGGCTACAATCGGCAGCGCGATTCGGAGACGGGATGGCTTACTGTGGCGGCCCAAAGGGCTCCTTTCCGTGCAGTGCGCGCTCACCAGGAAGACCGCCCAGCGTGCGAGCGGGCTTCGGAGCGCCTGACATCGCGGGAGCTTAACGGGCATTCATGCATGATTTTGGGCAAATACGCCAAAACTCGTTAAATCAATTTATGGATGCTAAAATGCCTGATCCCGCATCACATCAGTCACACAAGCTACTTCACACCTCGGGAGAATCACCTGTCTCTGACGCCCATTTGGTGCAGATTGGTTACTCTCCGTAGCTATGTTCGGGCTCGCTCCGGTCAGCCGGAGGCGGCGGCGGGCTCCTGGCCGAGGCCCGCGCCGGGCTCGGGCGCCGGGTCACCCGGGCCGGCCGCGGCGTCCCGGGCGGCGGCGTCCTGAGCCGCGTCGGGCACGCCGAGCCAGTCCGCTAGCTCCGCCAGGTCAAGGACCGTCGCCGGGATCTCCGCGAGCATCTCCGGCGGGACGCCGCTCATGGTGCCCCGGACCAGCGCGACCGGCGGTCCCGGCGTCCACTTGGTCCAGGCCAGCTCGGCCAGCGTCCCGCAGCTGAGCCCGACGCATACCATCCGGTCGGCGAGCACGCCGATCCGGTGGTGCTGCTCGTACCACGACAGATCGTCGATCACCTCATGGCATCGGTCGCGGTGCTCGCGGACCGCCACCGCCGCGGCGGGCTCGCTGACGCCCGAGGACGGGCACAGCCCGGTCAGCTGCGGGCCACCGTGCGCCAGGTAGGCGTCCATCGCGGCCAGGGCCACTCCCCGGTCCGGCACGACGACCAGCCCGGCGCGCGCGGCCGCGAGCAGCCGGCCGACGGTCGCCGCGGCCCGCGTGTAGGTGTCCGGCCTGATGCCCGCGGCATCGCCCACCCGGGCGACGTTGGTGGGACCGATCACGGCCACCCGCATGCTGATCACTCCTCCGGCTGGATGGGCAGCAGCACCGCCGAAGGGTGCGCCCCGTCGTGGTAGAAGACCTGGGCCGCCGTGCCGCCGGCGATGGCCGCTACGGCGACCAGGACTCCCCCGTGGTGAGGTTAAGGTCCCGCAGCGCCGTGGGCCGCGAGGGTAAAGCGCCGCTCCGCGGCGGAACCTCCGCAGGCCAGGTCGGCGGCGAGCTCGCCGGTGAGCGGCGCGAACTTGGCGCCATGGCCGGAGCACGCCGAGCAGATGACGAACGGCCCGCGCCGGTCCAGGATGAAGTCCTCGGTCGCCGTCGAGGTGTACAGGCAGGTCAGCTCGCCGACTGGGTCGGGGTCGAGGTCTGGGAGCGTCTCGCGGACGAACGCGCGGGCCTCCTCGCGGCCGGCCGGCGTGACGATGCCGTCGCGGCCGTCGGCCGTGGAGATCGTGCCCCCGCCGTGGTGGCCGATCTTGATCGCGCCGGGCACCTCGCCGTCCCGCCCGGCCGGCAGCCCGTACATGACGGCCTCGCCGTGGTAGATGAAGACCGGCCGGGGAGCAGATGAGGTCCGGGGCGCGCCGGTGTCCCGCGGCGCGAAGTGGAAGGCCTCCTGCTGGGTCACGGCCAGCGGCGGCAGCCGTACGTGCTGGCTGAGCAGCGGCGCCAGCCAGGCTCCGGCGGCCACGACCACGACGGGCGCTCGCCACGACCGGCTGGCCGTGTGCACCACCGCTCCGGCGTCCGAGGCCGACACCTCCAGCACCGGCGAGCGGTAGTGAAACTGCGCGCCACAGGCCCCGGCCAGCGCGCGCATCGCCGTCATGGCCCGCTCCGCGTCGAGGACCCCGGCGTCGGGCTGGAACATGACCGGGGCGGTCCCGAACGCCGTGCCCGGCCACCGCTCGGCCGCCGCCGCGGCCGGCCAGAGCTCCACGGGGACCCCGGACGCGCTCAGGATCTCGTGCATCTTCTCCTGCTGGCGGGCCGGGCCGAAGTCCAGGCCGCCCGTGGTTGCCACCAGCTCCTCCCCCGCTTCGTCAGCTAGCTGCCGCCAGAGCCGCTGCGCCTGGCCGGTCAGCCGGACGTAGAGCGGGTCGGGGTAGGCCCGGCGGAAGATCCGGGCGCTGCCGTGCGAGCTGCCGCGGCGGTGGCCGGGCTCGAAGGCCTCCAGGACCACGGCCGAACGCCCCCGGCGGGCCAGCGCCCGCGCCGTGGCCGACCCGGCCAGCCCGGCTCCGATGATTACCGCATCCACCCGGTCAGCGCCCACGGCTCCACGGTAACCCCGGCCGCCGGATAACCCCGGCCACCCGGGCCGGCGGCCGAGCAGGGCGACGATCTGATCCAGCAGGTCGCCGCCGGTCACGGCCACCGCAGGCGCGAAGACCGCCCCGGGGCGGCGGCGGCTTTCGCCGTCGGGCACCAGCCGGGCGATGTCGAGCGCTACGGCGAGCAGGCTGGGCTCGAGCTCGTAGGCCACGCCGAGCGCCCGCGCGACATCCCACCCGTGCACCACGTAGTCCACGAAGTGAAACCCGATCGCCTGCCCGGCCGGGAACCGCAGCCGCGGGCTGATTTCCGGCAGCGCGAATTCCCGGTCCAGCACGCGCGGCGCGCCGAAGGCGGCCAGCACCCGCGCCGCCGCGGCGGCGTACTCCGGCACCGGGTCGGCCGCTGGCGCCCCTGTCTGCCAGCGGACGAGATCCGCGCCGTGTCCGGCCGCCGCGGCGGCGAAGCCGTCGTGCTGCGCCGTCATGTGCGCGAGCAGCTCGGCCAGCGTCCAGTCACCACATGGCGTCGGCCGGCCCAGGTCCGCGAGGCCGGCCAGCGCCACCACATCGACGCTGGCCTGGACGGCCTGGGCGTCCAGGCGCACGATGTCCTGCGCCGCCATTATTCATATGCTCCTTCATATAATAAGCTTCCTCATATGGTATGACTATACCTATAGTCAGCGCAATCTTGTTATCATGCCCGCACGATGAGCGCGTTCCCGGATGACCGCAAGGATCTCGCCGCGATGTTCGTGCCCCTGACCAGGGTGCTTGTCGCGCGGGAGGAACCCGTGCTGCGCGCGTACGACCTCTCGATGTGGGGCTACATCGTGCTGACCGCGCTGGTCGAGCAGCCCGTGCGTACCCAGGCCGCCCTCGCCCAGGCCATCAACGCGGACAAGAGCCGTATCATCAGCGTCCTGGACGACCTGCAGGAGCGCGGGCTGATCGACCGGCAGCCAGACGAGGCCGACCGGCGGGTCCACCTGCTGTCCCTGACCCCGGCCGGCGACCAGCTGCGGCGCTCGGTAGAGGCTGGCATCCGGCGGCGGGAAGAGCAGGTCCTGGCCGTGCTGCCGCCCGCCGACCGGGAGGCGTTCCTGCGGTCGCTGAAAGCCCTGTACGAGCTCTTCCGCCAGGAGCCGTGAGAGGCTGGGAGAGCCACATCAGGTCCGGCCCCGGAGGTAGCACAGTGCAGCTCGGCCTGCAGATCCCTGACTTCAGCACCCCCGGCGGCCCGGCCCGCCTCGGCGCGGACCTGGCCACCGTGGCCCGCACCGCGGACGAGGCGGGCTTCGACTTCATCGCGGTCATGGACCACTTCTTCCAGATCCGCGGGATCGGCCCGCCCGAGGGCGAGATGCTCGAGGCCTATACGACGCTCGGCTACCTGGCCGCATGCACGTCGCAGGCCAAGCTCCTGACCGTGGTCACCGGGGCCGTGTACCGGTATCCCGGCCTCCTGGCCAAGGCCGTGACCACGCTGGACGTGCTGTCCGGAGGGCGGGCCTGGCTCGGCATCGGGGCCGCGTGGAACGCCGAGGAGTCACGCGCGCTGGGCCTGGCGTTCCCGCCGGTCGCCGAGCGGTTCGAGCGGCTTGAGGAGACCCTGCAGATCTGCCTGCAGATGTGGCGCGGCGACCAGAGCCCGTACCGGGGCAGGCATTACCAGCTGGAGCGCCCGCTGAACTCCCCGCAGGCCCTGGCCAGGCCGCACCCGCCGATCATGATCGGCGGCGGCGGGGAACGCAAAACGCTGCGCCTGGTGGCCAGGTACGCCGACGCGTGCAACTTGTTCCAGACCCCGGACCTGGCCCGCAAGCTCGACGTGCTGCGCGCGCACTGCGACGCCGAGGGCCGCGACTACGACGAGATCACCAAGACCTGCTACTTCGTTTTCGACGTCGGCGAGAAGGGCGAGAAGACCGCCGAGGTGATCGACCAGCTCGGCCGCCTGGCCGGGATGGGCTTCCAGGCCGCCATCGGCGCGGTGGCCCACGTATGGCAGGTGCGGCCGCTCGAGGTGATCGCCGCAGAAGTCATCCCCGCCGTACGCGGCCTCTGACCCGGGCGGGCGGGGCTAGCGGAGCGGGCGGGGCTAGGCGCCCGGCTTGGGCGCGCCGTTGACGCGCTGGGTGTTCGCGTGCTCGACGGCGGAGGCCATGGGCCCGTCGCCGCGGGCGGACAGGCCCGCGGCGACGCCGACGACGTCGCCCACCGGGCGGTTCTGGCTCAGCTTGGCCTTGGCCTCGATCCGGGTGATCTGCAGTTCCAGGCCGACGATGGCCCGCAGCTGGCCCTCGACGAACGCCCGCGGCGCGTCGTCGACCGACCACGGCATGGCCTGCCCGGGCGAGGCGAGCCGGGCGGCCTCGTGCTTGGCCGTCAGCCGCCGGACCACGTCTTCGACCCAGGCCGGGTCGTCGTGCACGACGAGCTCTCCGTACACGTGAGCCGTTACGTAATTCCAGGTCGGGACGACCCGGCCGTGCTCGGCCTTGGCCGCGTACCAGGACGGGGACACGTAGGCATCCGGGCCGCGGACGATGACCAGCGACTCACCGAGGGCCGGCCTGCGCCACTGGTCGTTGTTCCGGGCCACATGGCCGTACAGGGCGCCGAGGCGGCCCGCCGACGGGATGTACGCGAACGGCAGCATGGTGGCCAGCAGGCCGTCCTCGGTCAGCGTGACCAGGTCGGCCGCACCGTGGCGGGCCAGCAGCTCGGCGACCGCGGCGTCGTCGACGGCGAACTGCGCGGGAATGTACATCGGGCCTCCCGCAGCCAGGTTACGCGCCGGCCAGGTACGTCCTGATCACGGTGTCGAAGTCGGGGTCGGGGGCCAGGCCCAGCCGGGTGGCCCGGTCGGCGCGGATCCGGGCCGGCCAGTTCGCGACCATCCCGGCCACCGCCGGGTCGGGGATCCAGTCGATCAGCCCGGTCGCCTGGGGCCCGGCGGCCCGGTCCAGGGCGGCGACCATGTCCGCCACGGTCACGGTGAGCGCGGGCATGGTGAGCGGCGCCGGGTCGGCCCAGGCCTGATCGGAAGTGGTGGCGGCGCACAGCAGCGCGTCGACGGCCTTGGCCGGCGAGGCCAGGGCGACCTCGGTGTCCGGGCTGACCGGGCAGACGGCGCGCTGGCCGGCCAGCGGTTCCCGGATGATGCCGGACAGGAAGCCCGACGCCGCGGCGTTGGGGCGGCCCGGGCGCACGCTGACCGTCATCAGGCGGACGGCCCGGCCGTTCAGGAAGCCCTTCCGCGTGTAGTCGGCCAGCAGGTACTCGCCCATGGTCTTCTGCGCGCCGTAGCTGGTCTGGGGATTGGGGCGGGTGTCATCGGTGATGACGGGCGGGAGCGGCTGCTCGGCCGACCCCCCGAATACCGCGACGGAACTGGAGAACACCACCACCGGGCTGGTCCCGAGCGCCCGGCAGGACGCCAGCAGCACCTGGGTGGCCTGCAGGTTCGCCCGCAGGCCCAGGTCGAAGTCCGCCTCGGACTCGCCGCTGACCGCCGCGGCGAGGTGGAAGATCAGCTCGGCCTCGGCCAGCGTGTCCCGGGCGGTGGCGGCGGCCCCCAGCAGGTCGGTGAGGTCGCCGCGGACCACCCTCACCCGGTCATCGGCGGCCAGGTCCGGCGGCGCCGGCGCCCGGTCGATGAGCGTCAGCCGGGACAGCGGGCGGGCCGCGTGGCCCGCGACGGTCAGCGAGCCAGCCGCGAGCAGCTCGCGAGCCAGCCGCGAACCAAGGAAACCGGTGCCGCCGGTCACGACTATGTGCACCACGGCATCCTACGTCCGGGCCGTGGGACTGGGGAGCTACCGGCCGGCGCGCTTGGCCGGCGTCAGCCGGCGGAGCCGCAGGATCTCGGTGTCCCGCGCCTGCAGCACCGGCTCGACGACGTTCATGGCCGCGTGCACCGCGGTCTCCGGATCGCCGGGGACGCCGTAACGCAGGAAGCTGCGCGCCAGGGCGCGGCGGAGCCGCTCCCCGGTGACGGCCAGCAGATCCGGCGGATCTGGCACGCCGTCGCGCTTGGCTCTGCTTCCTGCCCCGCTTCCTGCACCCCGGGGCCCCGCCGGGCCGAGCGGGCTCGGGCGCCGGCCCGGCCGGCGGGCTGGCCCCGGGCACGGCCGGGAACCGGGACCGGGCCAGCCTCATCCTGGTCCGGCACGCCGAACAACGGAGTCATCACCCACGGTTGCGGCGCCGGTGCGGCGGCACGCCGCTTTGGTATCGTCGGCTCCGGGAGCATTGGCGTGGCCTTCCTATCTGGAATGTCTGCACAGCGCCGATGCTCCCCCTTTAATGCGCCCGTGTCACAGATGTCCAGGTCACACGGCGTGTCTCCGGAGCTTCGCAGCGTCCCTATAGCCTGGTGACGTGGACTACCTGAGCGCGGGCACCAGCCCGCAGATCTCCCGGATCGGGCTGGGTACCTGGCAGTTCGGCTCCCGGGAGTGGGGATACGGGCAGCCGTACGCCGGCCGGGAGGCGCGCGCCATCGTCCGCCGGGCGGTGGAGCTGGGCGTGACGCTGTTCGACACGGCCGAGCTCTACGGTTTCGGCCGCAGCGAGCGGATCCTGGGCCAGGCCCTGGGCGAGGACCGGGAACGGGTTTTCCTGGCGACGAAGCTCTTCCCGCTGCTGCCGGTGGCCCCGGTCGTGGAGCAGCGCGCCGTGGCGAGCGCGAACCGGCTGGACGTCCGCCGTATTGACCTCTACCAGGTACATCAGCCCAACCCGGTGGTCCGGGACGGGACGATCATGCGCGGCATGCGCGCGCTGCAGCGGGTCGGGCTGGTCGGCGAGGTCGGCGTCAGCAATTACCCCCTGGACCGCTGGCAGGCCGCGGAGATAGCCCTGGGCCGCCGGGTGCTGAGCAACCAGGTCGCCTACAGCCTGGTCAGCCGGTCACCGGAACTGGACCTGCTGCCGTTCGCCGAGTCGACCGGCCACATCGTGATCGCCTACAGCCCGCTCGCGCAGGGTCTCCTGTCGGGCCGGTATGACCGGGACCACCGGCCGGCCAACCGGGTCCGCGCCGCCAGCGCGCTGTTCCTGCCCCAGAACCTCGAGCGGGCGGGCGACCTGATCGCGACGCTGCGCGAGGTGGCCGGGGCGCACTCCGCCACGCCGGCCCAGATCGCCCTGGCCTGGTCCATCCGCCGCCCCGCCGTAGTCGCGATACCGGGCGCCTCGAGCGTCGGGCAGCTGGAGAGCAACGTGGCCGCAGCGAGCATCAAACTCACCGACGGCGAGTACCAGGCGCTCAGCGCGGCGTCGGACCGGTTCCGGCCCATTACGGGTCCAGCGGCGCTACCCGGCCTGATCCGGGCCCGTTTCGCGTTAGCGTAATGCGCATGCAACCAGGGCCAGGGCCGCAATGGCGCCCGCTGAAACGTCACGACAGCCAGTTCGCGGAGCAGATGGTGGAGCGGGCCGCGGAGCTCGCCCGCGATTCCCACGCCCGGACCCGCCATGCCGCGGTCCTGGTGAAGGACGGCAGCATGCTGGCCTGGGGAACCAACGGGGTGCCGTTTCCCGGTGAAGACCACTGCTACTGCAAGTTCGGCGAGTTCGGCCATCATGACCTGTGCCGGACGCATGCTGAGCAACGGGCCATCACGCTGGCCCGCGACCCCGACGGCTGGCAGCTGCTGCCGGGATCGAAGCTGATCTACGTGCGGCTCGAGGCCGATGACTCGGTCCGGCTGGAGGAGCCGCACTTCTGCGCGAGGTGCAGCCGGCTGGCGTTGTCCCTGGGGGTGGTGGAGTGGATCTTCGCGCTCTCGGAGGGCCTGGTCGCCTACCCCGCGGCCGATTATGACCAGATCGCCGCGCTGAGATGGTGAGCCACCGCCTGGCGAGCACGTGCGGGCGGGAGCGAGCCAGCAGAAATGGGATGCTGGTCGGACACTCACGTGGAGGTGAGCCGTGGCGGACAGGTGGCTGACGTTCGACTGCTACGGGACGATCGCGGACTGGGACGCCGGCATGGGCGCGCCGCTGGAGAAGATCGTCGGCCGGGACTCGGGCCGGCTGCTGGGTGCCTACCATCAGGCCGAGCTCGAGCTCGAGGCGGGCCCGGGCTGGATGCCGTACCGTGAGGTGCTCACCTCGGGGCTGGCCTCGGCCGCCCGGCACGAGGGAATCGCGCTGCCCGACGGGGCCGAGGCGACGTTCGTCCGCGCCTGGCCGGACCTGCCGGTGTTCGAGGACGTGGGCCCCGCCCTGACCCTGCTACGGGAGCAAGGCTGGCGGCTGGCCATCCTGACGAACTGCGACGACGACCTGTTCGCCGCCACCCGGCCGCACCTGCCGGTGCCGTTCGACCTGGTCGTGACGGCGCAGCAGGTGGGCAGCTACAAGCCGGACCTGGGCCACTTCCGGGCGTTCGCCGACCAGACCAACGTGACCGCGGCAGACTGGATCCACGTGGCCAACAGCTGGGTCCACGACATGCTGCCCGCGGCCCGGATGGGCCTGCGCAAGGTCTGGGTCGACCGGGACGGCACCGGGCATCCGGCCAAGCTGGCCGAGCGCCGCATCACCAGCATGCGCAGGCTGCCGGAGGCGGTCGCCGACGTCAGCGCCATCGCCCCGCGCTGACGTCATGTGCCGCCGGGTCAGGGGCTGAGCGGGCCGGAGAAGGCGGAGCTGTCGCTGGAGCAGCTGGCCGCCGCGGTGATCCCGCCGTTGGACTGGGCCAGGCCGCTGACCGGGCCGGACGCGTTGGGGCTGGCCGCGGTACTGGGACTGGCTGATGTGCCGGGGCTGGCGGGGCTGCCGGAACTGGCCGAGGTGCCGGCGCTGGCCGAGGTAATCGGGGTCGCGGCGCCTGGGGGCCGCGGGGACGGGGGCCAGGCCGGTGAAGTCGGAGCCGAGGATCAGCTCGACCGTGCCCGGCGTCAGGCTGCTGTCCTGCAGGGTAGTGACGTCGGCCAGCTGCCGCGCAAGGGTGTTCACCGCGGCCATATCCGCCGCGGAGGAGTACTCGATGACCGACTTGGTGTACGCGAAGCTGGCGGCGTCGCCGGTGCCGGTCACGTCGAAGCCGCGGCTGGTCAGCCCGGCCGCCGCCTGGGCGGCGGCGCCGGATGCGCCGGAGCCGTTCAGGACCTCCACCTTCACCTGGGACGGGCTGGTGGTGAGCACCTGCGGGGCCAGGGATGACGTCGGCGTGGGGTTGACCTTGGGCACGGTCACGTCGTGTGCGATGGCCGTGAACACCTCATCGGCCTGCGGCTGCGCGAACTGCACCCGGGCCGTGGGGTCAGCTGGCCAGGGCTGGTTCGGCGCGGTGATGAACTGGACGTCCTTGCTGGCCACGTTGTGCAGGCTCTCGGCGATGCCCACCAGGTCCGACACGGTCATGCCGCTGTCGGTGGTCATCGAGGCGGCGGCGTCGGTGACCACCGACAGCAGCCGGAGCGGGTCCGACAGCAGCCCGCTGCTCAGGACCCCCTTTACGACCTGGGCGGACATGAACTGGTCGCGCTGTATGCGTTCCAGGTCCGAACCGGTGCCGATGTCCTCGCGGGTCCGCCAGAAGGCCAGGGCCTGGATCCCGTCGATGTGCTGCTCCCCGGCCGCGAGCGCCAGGCCCGATACCGGGTCATTGACGTTGTACGGGACGCAGACGTTGACGCCGCCCAGGTCGTTGACGACGTTGACGAAGCCGAGCATGCCGATCCCGATGAAGTGGTTGATGAAGATGCCGGTCTGCTGCTCGACCGTCTTCCACAGGCATACCGGGCCGCCGATCTCCAGCAGCGAGTTGATCTGCACGTATGAGTCGGGGTTGGCCTGCTGGCCGGCGTAACCGGGGCTGGCGTCGCACTGGTACTGGGGCACCATGGTGTCACGCGGGATGCTCATCGCGGTGACCGCGTGCCGGCCCGGCGACAGGTGGACGATCATGATGGTGTCGGTGTTGTCGGTCTGGTCGCTGCCGGTGTGCAGGATGTACTGCTGGTGCGCGTCCAGGCCCTTCCGGCTGTCATCGCCGTAGATGAGGATATTCTCCGCGGCCGTGCTGTAGTCCTGCGGGCGCTGGCCCAGTTCGGCGCCCGGGACGCTGACCCGGGTGATGCTGTCGTAGACGGCGCGGTACTTCAGGTACCCGGCCAGCGTTCCCGCGGAGAGGATGACGACCGCCCCGGCGGCAACCCAGCGCAGAACGTGCCGCTTGCCGTCGCGCGGGGCCCTCCGCATGCATGACCTCCCGCCGTGGCCGGACCAGCCAGTCCCCACCCCCAACGGGCCATAAAGTCCCGTAGTTCCCGAAATGTTACCCAGTATCGCGCGATCCCATCCGTACCAGGCGGCGGACTTAACGTACCGGTAAGAGGATTAACGTCCCGGTAAGGAATCCGGGGCGGAGAGGCGGCGCAGCGCGGCCCGGACCAGGGCGGGGTCGGTGGTCGTCCAGAACGGAGGCAGCGACGCGCGGAGGAAGTCGCCGTACCGCGCCGTCGCTAGCCGGGGATCGAGGACCGCGACCACGCCGCGGTCGGTCATCGTGCGCAGCAGCCGCCCGGCGCCCTGGGCCAGCAGCAACGCCGCATGCGCCGCCGCCACCGTCATGAACCCGTTGCCGCCGCGCGCGGCCACCGCGCGCTGCCGGGCCGAGGCGAGCGGATCGTCGGGCCGCGGGAACGGGATCCGGTCGATGACGACCAGCCGCAGCGAAGGGCCGGGCACGTCCACGCCCTGCCACAGGGACAAGGTGCCGAACAGGCAGGTCGGCTCGTCCTCGGCGAACTGCCTGACCAGCTGGGCGGTGACGTCGTCGCCCTGGCAGAGCAGCGGGTACTTGATCCGCTCGCGCAGCGCGCCGGCCGCCTGGATGGCCGCCCGCATGGACGAGAACAGGCCGAGTGTGCGGCCCCCCGCGGCGTCGATGAGCTCCTCGAGCTCGGTCAGGTACGCCTCGGCCAGCTGGTCCCGGCCGGGCGGCGGCAGATGCCTGGCTACGTACAGGATCCCGCTGCGCGGATGATCGAACGGCGACCCGACGTCGAGGCCGGTCCAGGACGTCTGATCGTCGCGGGGCAGATTCAAGCCCCATTGGCTGGCCAGGGGAACGAATGAGCCGCCGACGGCGAGCGTCGCCGAGGTCAGCGTCACCGTGCGCTCGCCGAACAGGCGATCACGCAGCACCGGCCCGACCTCGAGCGGCGCCACCCGGAGGGTAGGCGGGCGCCGCGCATCCTCGGTGAACGGCCGGTCGAGCCACACCACCTCCGGGCGGCTGTCGAGTTCCCCGGTGAACGAGCCCAGGATCCGGCTGGTGGTCCGCTGCAGGTCATCGAGGGCGGACAGCGCGATCCTGGCCGCCGCGAGCCGGGCCGGGTCGTCGTCGCCGAGGCTCGCCGCGCTGGCCGTGATGGCCTCCGTGGCGGCCTTGGCCGCGTCGTGCACCGAGCGCAGGGTCGCGGCCAGCGCGTCGGACAGCACGTCCATCCGGCCCGCGGGGGCGTCATCGAGGTCCAGGGTCAGCGCCGCGGCGGCGTGCCGCAGCTGGTCGGCCACGGCGGGCGCGCCGCCCTCCACGGCGGCCGACTCGATCTCCCGGGCGGCACGGCGGGCCACCGCATCGACCGCGGCACCGGACAGCTCGCCCGTGGTGGCCGAGGTGACCCGGTCCACCAGGTCGTGGGCCTCGTCGATGATGACCACGTCGTGACCGGGCAGCACGTCGACGTCCGAAGTCGCGTCGATGGCCAGCAGCGCGTGGTTGGTGACCACGACGTGCGCCTTGGCCGCCGCCTCCCGGGCCTTCTCAGCGAAGCACCGTGAGCCGAACGGGCAGCGCTGGGCGCCGATGCACTCCTGCGCGCTGACCGAGACCTGGCGCCACGCCGCCTCCGGCACGCCGGGGACCAGCTCGTCGCGGTCCCCGGTCGTGGTTTCCTCGGCCCACTCGTGCAGCCGCTTGACCTGGCGGCCCAGCGGCGAGGACGGGCCGCCCGCAGAATCGGACGCGGCGGCCGGGTCGAACAGCCCGTCCTGCGGGTCGTCGGCCGGTCCGCCGCGCTGGCGGTGCAGGCACAGGTAGTTACGGCGGCCCTTCAGGATCGCGAAGGTGGGCTCCTGGCCCAGCACCGGCGCCAGCGCGCTGACCAGGCGCGGCAGGTCACGGTCGATCAGCTGGCTCTGCAGCGCGATGGTGGCGGTGGCCACCACGACCGTACTGCGGGAACTCACCGCGTGCCGGATCGCCGGGACCAGGTAGGCCAGCGACTTCCCGGTGCCGGTCCCGGCCTGGACGGCCAGGTGCTCACCGCTCGCGATGGCATGCTCGACCGCCTCGGCCATGGCGACCTGGCCGGGCCGCTCCGCGCCGCCGATGCCGGCCACGGCCGCCGCGAGCAGCTCGCTGACCGAGGGCACGTCAATCGGGGTGGGCCCGGGAGGGGAAACAGGAGCGGGTTCGGGGGGAGAAACACAGTCCTGGCGGCCTGCTGACACGGTGGAACGGTACCTCGCGCCGGCCCGCATGGCGACCAGGCCGGCCGCTGGGCAGGTGGGCGCGGCGTGTCACTAGGGCCGTTCCGGTGGCAGGGTGCGGGCAGGCGGGCTTGGATGGGAGCACCACGGGGCCGTTCGGATAAATTCTGTTCTGATTTGGGAAGGTGGTGCGCGGGTGACCAGTGCGGAGCTCTTGACCGACGCGTTCGGCCGGGTACGGGATGCCGTGCACGGGGCGGTGCGCGAGCTGTCCGCCGACCAGCTAGCGGCGCGGCTGGAGGAGGACGCGAACTCGATCGCCTGGCTGTGCTGGCACCTGGCCCGGGTGCAGGACGATCATGTGGCCGACGCGTTCGGCGTGACGCAGGTGTGGCCGCGCTTCATGGACCGGTTCGGGCTGCCGTTCGGGCCACGCGAGATCGGCTACGGGCAGAACTCCGCGCAGGTCGCCGACGTCCGGGTCTCGTCCGGGGACCTGCTGACGACGTACCAGGACGCGGTGCACGCGCAGACCGTCGACCTGGTCTCCGGCGTCACCGACGCGGACCTGTCGCGGGTGGTGGACGAGGGCTGGGACCCGCCGGTCACCCTCGGCGTCCGGCTGGTCAGCGTGATCTCCGACGGCCTGCAGCATGCCGGTCAGGCCGCCTTCATCCGCGGCATCCTGCTGCGATCAGCGCGCCGCGGCTAGCAGGCCCGCTGGCATCACCCGCTGTCAGCGGGAAGACGCGGGCGCGTTCATTTGGGAAGCGCCGCGCGCATTGCCCAATATGTGATTCGCAAGAGAGGAAATGGCTGGTCACGGCTTAGTCAAGGTGGCTTGCGCGGCACCATGCTGGCGTGAATAATATTCGCTACGCGGCGACGCCCGCGTTACTGGGTCCGGAGGCGCGGCCCACCCTCTCTGCTATGAATGGGCGGTGGCCGCAGATGCCTGGTGAGCACTTTCCGGTGCTGTGGATAGGCCAGACTGCCGTCGTGACGCTGCCTGCGGAGATTGACATCACCATTGCCGACCAGGTCCGTGAGGACCTGCTCTCGGTGGTTAACCAGGGTGCCGCCTTGCTGGTCGCCGACCTGACTAGTACCACATTTTGCGATTCGTCTGGAGTGAGCGCGCTAGTGCGCGCGTCGCGGCGGGCCCAGGCCAGTGGCGGGAAGATGCGCCTGGTCGTCAGGGCGCCGGCCGTTCATCGGGTGCTGGCCCTGACCGGCGTCGATCGCCTGGTAGATGTTTACGCCAGCGTTGCGGCGTCGCTCTCCGCTCCTAATAGGAAATCCGTTCTCGATGACACGGCGCTCGGCGAGAAGGCAGACACCGATGGCGGGGCGGCCTAGCGAGAAGGCAGCCGGGAAACCATCCGCCGAGGCGGATGGCGGCACGACATAAATTCTCCTCAAATGCAGGCGGCGGCTGCGGGGGCTCGCCGCTGACACTGGTGACGATCGCGCTGGCAATGTCGCGGAGTTTCACATTGCGCTGCTGCGACGCGGAGCGCAGGATGGCGAAGGCACGGGCCTGATTGCAGTGTTCCTTGGCCATGATTATCCCGAGCGCCTGATCGATAACGGCCCGCGATGCCATAGACGAGCGAAGCTGATCGATCAGGTCGGCGTGCGAGGCCAGCCGGATAGCGAGGGCCAAGGCCCCGGAGGCATTCCCGGCGAAGGCCGCGGCGTGCTTGGTCGCCGTCTCGCCGAAGGCCCATGCCTCCCGCGCGTACAGGTTGAGGGCGCCTATCGGCCGGCCCTCCGAGCTCAGCGGCAGCGCCAGGCATGACCGGATGCCCTGGGCGGCGGCGCGCCTGGAGAACTCCGGCCAGCGCGGCTCGGCCGCCGTGTCGTCGATGCGGACCATGCGGTTGTCGCGCATGGCATCCAGGCACGGACCGGTATCGAGTTCATGCTGGACCGCATCCATCTTCGCGGCCGCCGGGTCAGTGCACGCTGCCGTCACCGGGCGCGGGCGGGAACTCATCATCATCGCGCAGGACAAGTCGCTGCCCACCACCCGGGCCGCCAGCATGGCCAGGTCGTGCAGGAACTGCTCGATGCTCTTGGTATTCACCAGCGCGTCATGCAGGCCCTTGAAATCCCCTGGAAAATCATCCGTCGTCATCGACGTACCTGCCCAGTGCAGATCTCGCGCATCCTTAATTGTCCGGCCCGTTACCTACCCACGTCGGGGAGGCTAAACGGCCGTCCGGGCCATCCGCCTGCACCGCCGGCCACCCCAGGCGGGCTGAGCCCCGGGCCCGCTGGCCGGTTCGCCCCCGGCCGGGCGCAGCCCGGCCGGGAGCCGAACCGGCGGGTTGTGCGATCACCTGCCCTGGTGTACACCGTGCATATACCACTCATTTGAGGACTTGCGATGAAAGGTATTGCGCAGCGGCGGGCGGAGTCGCTGTGAGCGGGATCGCGGCGGCGCCGATCAGCGGTTCAGCTACCCGGGCCTCAGCTTCGCATCGCATCTGCCTCATACTTCCCGGCCGGGGCCGATGGGAGGCCAGGTGGAGCTGACCTTTCCAGGCGGTTCCTGGCACCGGTCCAGGCGGTTCCTGGCACCGGCCAGAAGGTTCCCGAATGACAGGTCGTCCAGCCGTAATCCGGTAACCGAGCTACGAGCGAGAGGACAGAGCTCATGAGTGCCCCCACGATTTACCCGTCGGCAGCCAGGTTGGGAATGTTCCGGGCCGCCGACGACCTGGGCGTGTGGCCCCAGCGGGGCAGGGTCGCCGCGGTCGGCGTCGGGCATTCGCCGACGCTGCGGCGCTGGGACGGCGACCCCCAGAAGAGCATCGGCGCGTGGTCCATCCTGGCCATCCGCAGGGCCATCGAGGACGCGGGCGTCGCCCCGGGCCAGGTGGACGGGCTGGTGATCGTCGACTCGACCACCACCGGCGCGTTCTGGCCGGAGGGTGAGCCGGTCCCGGCGGACTTCCTCGCCGCGTTCCAGAACACCAGCGACCCGTTCGACGGGCTGATCAAGCTCAGCCCGGAGTGGATGGTGAAGAACCTGCCCGAGCTGACCGGCCTGAAGTTCGTGATGGTCGCTCCCGGGTGCATGTCGCACGCCGTGGCCGCGGCCATCGAGGCGGTGGGCCGCGGGATGGGCGAGGTCGTGCTGTCCGTGAAGGGGTGGCACAACGTTCCCGGCCGGTACGGCCAGCGCGGGGCGGCCGCGCGGGATACCGTGTCCGGGCCGCAGAAGTTCAGCGCGCTCGCCGGTCCCCCGGTGTACGGCACCGCGCAGCAGTTCCAGCGGTACCTGTACAAGTACAACAAGACCCACGACATGATGGCCCCGTTCGTGGTCAACTCGCGGTCCAACGGGCTGAAGATGCCGGAAGGCTACTGGTACCAGCACCGGAATGCGCCGCTGACCACCCAGGAGTACCTGGAGTCGCGGTGGGTGGCCGAGCCGGCCAACCTGTACGACAACGACATCCCGATCCACACCGCGGCCGCCTACCTGTGGACCACCCCCGAGCGCGCCCGGGACATGCGTCAGCCCCCGGTCTACGTGCTGGGGCACGCCACCGGCGGCCGGGTCGTCGGCGACAGCCTCCTGGGCTTCAAGCCGCGCAGCGTCATTGCCGACCTGGAGGAGACCGAGGAGCAGGCGTCGCGCACCGCCCGCCGGCTGTACGACGCCACCGGGATCTCCCCCAGCGATGTCGACATCGAGAACGCCTACGACGGGTTCAGCCTGTTCCACGTGTTCTGGATCGAGGGCTTCAACTTCTTCGGCATCCAGCGAGGGGAATGCCTGGACTTCTTCAACAGCGAGGACATCAGCATCAACGGGCCGACGCCGATCTCGCCCAGCGGCGGGAACATCGGCAGCGGCCGGACCCGGTTCTGGCTGTGGACCGACACCATCCAGCAGCTGCAGGGACGGGCCGGCGAGCGGCAGGTGAAGAAGGACGCGCGCATCGGCGTGGCCGGCGGGTTCATGCCCATCCAGAGCAGCTTCGCCGCGCTGAGCAAGGACCCGGTGTAACCGGCAGCGGCCCTGGCCCGGCAGAGTTACCAGCAGAGTTACCAGGCAGGATCCGGCGCGGGCCGCGAGCGGCCCGCGCCGGCTTTGCTTCCGGCTAGATCAAGCAGTCGCCGTCGCATCGTGCAGGCCGGCCCGGCGCAGGTCCGTGATGGCCTCCGCCAGCACGCCAAGATGATCGTCGGCGGTGGCCAGCCCGGCGCCCATCGTGGCGATGGTGAGATAGGTTGCGCCCAGCCGCTGCCAGCCCGCCACGTAATCCACCCGCTCGCCAGGCGGCACGGCCGTCAGGTTCAGCCGCGGCTCCAGCCCGATGGTGGCGGGATCCCGGCCCGCGTCCCGCGCGTAGCCGCGCAGCCGTTCCACCGGTTCCGCGCCCGCGGCCGCGTCCATCTGGGGCAGCCAGCCGTCCCCGATCCGCGCGACCCGGCGCAGCGTCCGGTCCGAGCCCCCGCCGAGCCAGACCGGGATCCGGCCGGCCGCCGGGCGCGGCTTGATCCCGGCGTTGTCCACCTGCTCCCAGCGTCCCTCGAAGGTCACCAGCGGCGCTGCCCACAGCTCGCGCAGCAGCGCAATCTGCTCCTCGCTGCGCACGCCCCGGTCGTTGAACGATAGGCCGAGGGCCTCGTACTCGACCGGGTTCCACCCGACGCCGATGCCGAGGCGCAGCCGCCCGCCGCTGAGCACGTCCACCTCAGCCGCCTGCTTGGCCACCAGCGCGGTCTGCCGCTGCGGCAGGATCAGTACCCCGGTGACGAGCTCTACCCGGCGGGTCACCGCGGCCAGGTACCCGAACAAGACGAATATCTCGTGAAACAGGGTCTCGCTGGTGTAGCCCTGCCAGCCCGGCCGGGTGTCGGTACCGGCGCCCAGTACGTGGTCGTAGGCGAGGATGTGGTCATAGCCGAGGTCTTCGACGGTCGTCGCCCAGCGGCGGACATCCGCCGGGTCGCTGCCGATCTCGGTCTGCGGGAACACGGCTCCGATGCGCATCCCTCATCTTTTCACGGCCGCTGAGCCCGCGCCCGTGCCCGCTCGCGGCGAGCCGGACCCTGCGTGGCCCGCCATTGAAGACGATTCATCGTCGTCGGCCGCGAGCAGGTTCACCCCGGCCCGGGCCGGCCGCTTGACAGCGGGAGTCTACGAAGATCTAGAGTTTCGTTCTAAAATTGCGTTCAGTGCTCTGGGGTCGGCCTAGCGTCGCAGGCCCCGCGGCCGCGCGGTGGTTCGGGTGCGTGAGCACCAGCGGATGCTGGGGTGGCCGGGGGTCGTGGGAGGTTACGTGATCCGGTGGCGGCCGCGCCAGGAACGGGTGGTCCTGACGTGTTACACGGTCGCTCTGTACATGACCGTGGTAGACAGCACGATCATCTTCACCGCGCTGCCGTCGCTGGCCCGGGACTTTCACGCGTCCCTGGACGCCGCGCAGTGGGTGACGCTGAGCTACCTGCTCAGCCTGGCCGTCGCCGTCCCGTCCTCAGGGTGGATCGGCGACCGGTTCGGCACCCGGCGCACCTTCCTGACCGCCCTGGTGCTGTTCACCGGCTCCTCCGTGCTGTGCGGCCTGTCCGGCTCGCTGACCCAGCTGGTCATCTTCCGGTTGATCCAGGGCATCGGCGGCGGCCTGATCATCCCGGTCGGCCAGGCCATGATGTTCCGCACCTACCCGCCCGAGCGCCGCGCCCGGGCCCAGGGCATGGTCGCGCTGGGCACGGCCCTTGGCCCGGCCACCGGGCCCCTGCTGGGCGGGATACTCACCACCGAGCTGTCCTGGCGGTGGTGCTTCTTTGTCAATATCCCGTTCGGGACCGCCGCTCTGGTCATCGGGCTGCTGTTCCTGTCCGAGCACCGCGAGCCGGCTCCGGGCCGCCTGGACATCGGCGGCTTCGTGCTGGCCGGCGGCGGCCTGGCGCTGTTCCTGTACGCCCTCAGCGAGGCGCCGGTGCGGGGCTGGACCAGCCCGATCATCATCGCCGCCGGCGTCATCAGCCTGGCCGCGCTGGCCAGCCTGGTGGTGCTCGAGCTGCGGCTGAAGACGCCGATGCTGAACCTGCGGCTGCTGCGCAACCGGATCTTCCGCACCACCAGCCTGGTCTCGCTGTGCCAGGGCGGCGGCTACAACGGCTACCTGTTCATCATGCCCGAGTTCCTGCAGGAGGCCCGCGGGGCATCGGCGCTGAGCTCCGGGCTGACCACGTTCCCCGGCGCGATCGGGCTCCTGATCAGCGCCCAGATCGCGGCGCGGCTTTACCACCGCATCGGGCCGCGGCGGATGGCCGTCGGCGGCCTGTGCGGCGTGGTCATCGCCTGGACCCTGATCGGGCTGACGGTCGGGCTGGACACCAACATCTGGCTGATCCGGCTGCTGACCTTCAGCAGCGGGGCCGCCAGCGGCTGGTGCGTCATCGCCGTCCAGACCGCGTCGTTCGCGACCATCTCCTCGGCCGACACCGGCCGCGCCTCGGCGCTGTTCCAGACCCAGAACCGGATCGCGGGCGGGGTTGGCGTAGCCGTGCTGGTCACCGTCGTCTCGGCCACCAGCCCGCCCGGGGCGACCGGCGCCGCGCTGATCCCCTCGTTCCACTACGCCTTCCTCACCGCGGCCGCGATAGCCGCCGTAGGCGTCGCGATCGCGCTGACCATCCGGGACGCCGACGCCGCCGCCACCATGCGCCGCCGGGAGCGCATCCGGGCCCCCGCGCCGCCCGCGGCCGCAGTCCCGCCGCGGATCGGCGAAGGCACCGCGGACACTGGGTAGCCCGGGAGAATGCCGTCCCGGCTCCAGCGCCCGGCAGACCCCCTCTTGACAAGAGGATTTGCCAGGACGAAGGATGAAATCCGAGGCCGGAAACCTGCAGGCTGATGAGATCGCCCTGGACAACGGGAGCTGCGCTTGTTCACCTCGGCTCCGGTCGGGCACATACCTGATAAGGGCGGGATGGGACGAGGCTGGCGGACGCCGCCCGAGCGGCGGGTCCTGGCGGGCGGCACGCTTGCGGGGCACCTCACCGGCGATTACGCGACCAGCGCATGTGGGTATACCGCAAGGATTCAGCAGTAAGTAGCTAGGAGAGCTAGAAAATGGATTTCTCAACCGTTGCCCTCACCGAGGATCAGCAGAAGTTCAGGGATGAGGTCCGGGCGTTCCTGGATGAGCACCTGACCGAGGAGGTGTACGCGGGCGCCCGGGAGAGATGCGACCACTTCGACAAGGGTCTGTATCTCGCTCTGGGCGCCAAGGGCTGGCTGATGCCGCAGTGGCGGAAGGCAGACGGCGGCGCCGAACTCGACGACGTGTGCCTCCGGATCCTCGAAACGGAACTGGCCAGCAGGGACGCGCCGGCCTCGGTGGGCCCAGGCCTGGTCTGGCCGGCGGTCGACGCGCACGCGGAGCCGAGCCTGCGCGCGGAGCTGATGCCGAAGGTCGCCCGGGGCGAGGTCCGCTTCTGCCTTGGCTATTCCGAACCGGACGGCGGATCGGACATCGCCGGGGCCAAGACGCGGGCCGTGCGTGATGGTGACGAATGGGTCATCAACGGGCAGAAGATCTTCACCACCAACGCTCAGAACTGCCAGTACGCCTTCCTGATCACGCGGACCGACCCGACGCTGCCCAAGCACAAGGGCCTGACCATGTTCCTGATGCCGATGGACGCCCCGGGAGTGGAGATCCAGGAGCTGCCCACGGTCGGCGACGAGCGGACCAACATCACGTACTACAGCGACGTCCGGCTCTCTGACCGGTACCGCCTGGGCGAGGTCAACAACGGCTGGTCGGTGCTGCACGGCCCGCTGGACGCCGAGCACAGCATCGGCGACGAGGGCAGCAAGCTCGAGGACCTCAGCATCGGCATAGCCCATATGCGGTTCCTGAACTGGGCCGTGGAAGCCGCCGCGAAGTGGGCCAAGGACGCCCCGGACGGCGACGGGTCCACGATGGCCGAGGACAAGGTATTCATGTCCGGGTTCGGCCACATTCTCGTGGAGATGGAAGCGGCCAGGGCTACGCCCGGACCCATGGGCCGGATCAAGGGCGCCGACACCGCGATCGCGGGTGCCGAGCAGCTGATCGACCTGATCGGCCCGGAGGCCGTCCTGCCCTTCGGCGCAGACGGCACCATCGCGAAGGGCGCGGTCGAACACGCCCACCGGGCGGTGCAGGTGACCGCGACGTACGGCGGCACCGTCGAGGTGTTCCGGACCATCATCGCCCAGCATCATCTGGGCCTCCCGCGGCCCGATTACCCCGGCCGCAAGGCGTTCCTGCAGCAAGGTCGCCCCGCGGCATAGCCACAGCGCATAGCCTCAACGGCCCTGGGCTGGTCCAGTCCGGAACGGTGCTGGACCAGCCCAGGGCCTGCGGCTTTCCCGGTGCATCCCGCATCGTGACTCGCGGGGACGGCGATACCGGCACGGCACCCGGCTCGCACGACCCGCAGACCAAATGCTCTGTTTCTGGTTAAGTCCTCCGTGCGACACATAGCCCATCACCTATCGTTGCCACTGAGCTATTGTCTGTGACTGTGTGTAACGTTTGGGCTACTCAACGGAGGATTGAGGCATGAGGAAGTGCCGGATTGCGGCTGCGATTATTGCTGTCATCATCGGCGGGGCTGGCCTGACCGCGTGCGGGGCGAGCGGGTCGAGTTCTTCCGCCGCCGTGTCGGCGCCGGCTTCGTCCGATCCGCCCGCGGCGTCGCCGACGCTGACCGATCCGCCTTCGTCGTCGCCAGCGGCGTCGCCGACCAGCGTGCACTCCACTGCCGCCAGATCATCCAGCACCGCCACGGCTTCGGCGAAGTCGGCGACTTCCACTCGGGCGACGTCTTCCGCGCACGCGACGAGTTCCTCCTCGAGCACGAGTTCGGGGACGCACAACTTCACCGTGCCCGCCATCCCCGGCGACGACATCGTCAGCGGCTACGGCTCATACACCAAGATAGGCACCGCGCGGGTGAAGGTGACCATGTGCGCCAAGCAGACCGCGGCCGCGTTCTCGGTGGGGACGCAAGCGCTCGTCTATAACTCCAGCGGCGCCAGCCAGAACCTCGGTGCGGTCATCCTGACCGGGCCGGGTGATCCCACGTGCGTCACGGAGACGTTCCTCTTTTACACGGCGCACCTGAAGGTCCACGCGTTCATCGGCGGCAGCCATGGCACCATCGCGAAGACCGGACCGGTCCTGACCCTCTACTGACGCGTCCAGGACCGGATCCACGCTCAGCCTGGACCGGAGCTTGCGGCCCGCCTGATCTGCCTCAGGGAAGACCAGGCGGGCCGCAGTGTGTCCGCGGTGATCGCCGCGCCGTTGGCGGGCTGCGTGACGGAGCTGGCTGCCCCGTGTTTAGCGGTAATTGCCACTCAGCCCGTATTCGGTTATGAATTCGAATTATCTATTTAATCGTCTTTAATGCGCCAAAAGGAGTGGTATTCTGCAGATAACTAATACCTGAGATGAGATGAACGCGGATGCCGTTCAGGCCAGCGCCGTCACGAAGAGGGCACAACGTAACACAAACCGGGATCGCCATCAGCCGGGTGCTCGCTGACAGGGGAAGCGCCGACCAGCTCGCTCACGCCGATCCCGCCCTGCGGGTCCCCTGCCCCGTCTGCGAAGCACTCAGTCATCAGCGGTGCCTGGAGCGCAACCCGAAGCAATACGTCACCCCGCACGCCGAGCGTGCCGCGCTCGTCACCGGTACCGCGAGCGAGGGGACGTTCACCCGGGCCTCCATCGCGTTGTTATCGGGCCATCGCGGACACCCGGAATGGAGCTGGCGGCTCGCCCCCACCTAAGTCCTGTTGCAGTATTGAGAGCGTCAGCCCGTCCAGAGATTGATGCCCGGGAGGCTTCCGAGATGCCGCTGCTGCCCCCGCTGGTCAGCCCCGACGAACTCCGTGACGCGCTCGATGATGAGCGAGTGCGCGTGTTCGACGCCACCGTGTTCCTCCGCCGTGCGGTGGACGGCGGCCCTTACACCGTGGAGAGCGGGCACGAGAGTTACGCGCGAGCCCATATTCCCGGGGCCGGGTTCGCCGATATTCCAGGCGTGCTGTCCGACCCGGCGTCGCCGTTCGCGTTCACCCTGCCCGCGGCGGAGCACTTCGCCGCCGCGATCGGCCGCCTCGGCATCGGCGACAGCACGCACGTCGTCGCGTACGCGCAGGACGCGCCGATGTGGGCGACGCGGCTGTGGTGGCTGCTGCGCTACTTCGGGCACGATGACACCAGCGTCCTCGACGGCGGGCTTATCGCCTGGAGGGCGGCTGACGGCCCGGTCGAGTCGGGCGAGAGCACGTACCCGCCCGCGTCGTTCACCGGCCGTCCCAGGCCAGAGCTCCTGGCCAGCCTGGCCGACGTCCGCGAGATCACCGACAACGGGTCCGCCTGCCTGGTCAACGCCTTGTCCCCGGAGGCGTTCCGCGGCGAGGGCCCCACGGCCTACACCCGGCCGGGCCGCATCCCGGGCAGCGTCAACGTGCCGTGGAACGGCCTGGTCGACGCGGCGACGAACCGTTTCCGCCCGCCCGCCGAGCTCGCCGCCGCCCTGGGCGGCGGCGGTGTCCGCGCGGACCAGCCGGTCATCGCCTACTGCGGCGGCGGCATCTCCGCGACCGTCGACCTCTTCGCGCTGTCGCTGACCGGCCGCGACGACGCCCGGCTGTACGACGGCTCGCTGACCGAGTGGAGCGCCCACCCGGACCTGCCGCTCGTCACCGGCTGACGCGGTATACCGATCGCGGCCACGATGAGCGCCCGCGTGGTGCGCCTGTCCCTGGCCAGGCGCACCGCCGAAGCCAGCATGACCAGCCGGATCGCGTTCTTTCGTCCACTCACCTGCGGCCGCTGGCCGCTGGCGGTCCCAGTGGCCGCCGCGTCCGTATCGCCTTCTCCGCGCTCGGGGCCTATCAGGTGACGATCAGGTAGAGGCTGTTGGCGATGAGCCAGAAACCCAGAATGAGGCTGCCCAGGATGATGACCTGGTCAGTGTGGGTCTCCATCCAGGTCCTGAACCTGCCCAGGAGCGCATTGCTCTGGCCGGGCCGGAAACCGGCATAGATCACCAGGGCCAGGTAGGAGGCCGAGCCCAGGACGCAGAACACGAACAGCGCCAGGTAGGTTTCCCAGCTGGACAGCTTGGCCTCGACTACCGTGGCAGCGCCCGCGGCGATAAGGCCCCACGGCTGGAGCGCGGGGCCAAGGGCCATGGCAAACCACGGGGACATGTTGTCTACGTGCGTCTGCCACTTCGGCGGCTTTTTCGGCTTCTTGGGCCGTCCCATCCTGCGCCGCTGCCGGATCCCGAGCGCGACCAGGCCCGCCCCGATGGCGATCTTGGCCGCCAGCGCCCCGAGTGACGGCGCTGTGTTCGGCTTGGGGGGGTTATTGCCGGTAGCAAGCACCGTGACCGCGACCACGATGGCCAGGGATACCAGCCACCCGAACGTCCACGCCGCGCCTTTTCGCACGCCACGCTCTGAGGGCAGCACGATCACGAAGGCGGACAGCGGCAGCGGGTCGAGCGCTATCGCCAGGCCGATCAGGACAAGGTTCAGCACCACGGCCGTCCCCTTTCTCACCTGACGCAGAAACTCACTCCCGATCCTCTCCGGGCGCTGGCCGGGATTCATCACCCAGACCGGATGGTTTCCGGCGGGTCCCCGATCTAGGCGGCGAACTCCGACCCGAGTTGGCTCAGGTCAGTGCGCACGGCTCTCAACACCGGATTCCCCGCTTACGGGTTAGCCGGGTGCGGGTCGAGTTGCGGGTGGCGGAGTTCGATCTGGCCGCGGCCGTTCAGGAAGACGCCGAAGATGATGCTGATGGCATCGGCCGGGACCTGGGTGGTGACCTCGTGGCGGGTCCAGTCGCGGGTTCCGGTGACGGGGGCGAAGTGGTTCTCCGGATCGTGCCAGGGATCCGGTGGGGCCGGTCGCCGTCCTTGGCGGGGGATGCGGAGCACCAGTCCGGCGCGGTCGGCGACGTCGGTGGCGCGCAGGTCGCCGCGGAAGGTGACGACGCGGCCGCGGTAGTCGTCGGGCTCGATCTCCTGGCTGAGGAAGGCGAATCCGGCGGGTTCGGGCACGGCCGCGGTCAGGATCGCCCGCCCGTCTTCGGTGGTGCAGGAATAGTCCTCGTCGTGGAACCCGGTCACCTGGCGCAGGAAGGTGCCATCGAGCCGCCATCGGTGCAGGCCGTCAGTGAACGCCAGGTTGCGCGGCTCGAACCGCGCGTGCTCGGGCGGCCCGGAGGGTGCCTGCTGGCGGCTGCGGAACGGGCTGAGCGGGTCAGTGCCGGTGACGGGCTCGGCGAGCCGGTCCATCACCGGGTCATCGACCGCCAGTGGCGCGCCGGTGATGACCGCCAGGGCCAGGCCGTCGGCCAGGCGGGCGGTGACCTGCCGGGTCCCGCCGGGCACGGCGATGTCTACCCGCGTGGCGGTCACCCCCGGGCCCAGATCGGTGACGGTCAGGGCGGCCACGGTGATCCCGGCCGCGCGCAGCAGCTGGCCGGTCATCTCCCCGTCATCGTCTTCGGGGTGCTCCCCGTCGCGGTCTTCCGGGCGGGCGAACAGGCGCCACAAAGCGCCGTCGCGTGCGGGCGGCACCAGGAGCGCCCGGTGCCCGGCGTCGTCGGCGAGCACCGCAAGGCCAACTGGTTGGCGTCCTGGCCAGGGGTCGGCGTGCGCGATGCGGACGGTGGTCATGGGGGTTCTCCGGGAGGTGGCGGGGATGAGGTCGGGGCGGTGCGCGGTGATGTACTCGCGCAGCCGGCGGCGGGCCTTGTGCAGGCTGGCCTTGGCGGCGCCGGGAGTGCCGGCGATCTGCCCGGCGGGCTGGTCGGCGTAGTAGAAGAGAGTGACGGCGTGGCGCTGCCCGGGGGGCAGGCCGGCGACCGCGCGGCCGAGCGCGTCGGCACGGTCCAGGTCCTCGGCCGAGGGCAGCTGGCCCGCCGCGGCCGGGTGCAGGTTTTCGGGCCAGTCGCCGAGCAGGGTCAGCGGGGCGCGGCGCCGCTGGGCGCGGCAGACGTTGGCCACGATGCCGCCCAGCCAGCCGGCGAACCGGTCGGGGTCGCGCAGCCGGTCCAGTGCGATCAACGCCTGCAAGAAGGCGTCTTGCACGGCGTCGTCGGCGTCGTCTGGCTGCGGGCACAGCCGGGCCGCGCGGGCGCGCGCCATCGGCAGGTGCCGTTCGACCAGCAGCCGGAACGCCGCCGGATCGCCGTCGCGGGCCAGCCGGACCAGGTCGCCGTCTGAGATGTCCATGCTCTGCTTTACTCCCGGGTTCCCGGCCGGGCCGGGGACAGTTCCGCGTCGCGCAGCTCGACGCGGCCGCGGCCGGCCAGGGAGATGCCGAACCGGATGACGCCAGCGTCGCCGGGGACGGGCATCGTGACGTCATGCCAGGTCCAGTCGCTGCTGCCGGAGCCGGTCAGGCTGCTGCCGCCCCGGTCGCGCAGGTGTTCGCCGGGAGGGTCGGCGGGCCGGCCGGCGGCCAGATGCAGCCCGGCCCGGCGGGCCATGCCGGCGGTGCGCAGCTGCCCGCGGAAGGTGACCGTTCGGCCGCGGTAGTCGTCGGCGTAGATCTCCTGGAACAGGACAGCGGAACCGGAGGGCTCCGCGACCGCGGACGCCAGGACTGCGGACCGGTCTGCGGCGGCGGGGGAATAGTCCTGCCAATGCGGCCGGCCGCCGCCAGGAAGCTGCCAGCCAGCTCCCACCGGTCCAGGCCGTCGGCGAACGCCATGTTCCGCGGCTCGAAACGCCGTGCCTGCCCGGGACGGCCCGGCGGCCGGTCGGCTGCCGGGAGCAGGAACGGCGCCAGCACGTCCTCGCCGTGGACCGGGACCGCCAGCCGGTCCATCACGGCATCGGCCACTCGGACCGGCGCCCCGGCCGCGACCGCCAGTTTCAGGCCGTACCCGGCGCTCACCATGACATGCCGGGTTCCGGCGGCTGTGGCCAGCTCGACCCGCGCCGCGGCCGTGTCCGAGCGCAGCTCTGGCACATCCTCGCTGGCCGGCTCGATGTCCACGGCGGTCACCGCCGCCCCGGCCGCATGCAGCAGCCGGGCCGCGGTCTCCTCCAGGACACCTGCCGTCACGGCGCCCCCGGCAGGCCGGTTCAGCAGCGCCAGCAGCAACTTGGCACTGACAGCCCCCAGCCACAGCGGTATCGCCCGGTGACCGGTGTCGTCGGCAAGCGCGATGAGCTGCTGACCGTTCACGGCACTGCCGCCCGGCACCCGTCCGGACCTGGGATCAGCAAGCACGATGCGGACAATCGTCACGACGGTCCTCCAGGAGCAGCAAGATAGCGACTGGGCCCATACTCGTTAGTGTCCGGCGACCACGCCACGGGTTACCCGCCGTCGGCAGATCGGGGGAACAGGCAGTGTCGGAGCCAATCCACACAACGGGACGGGCCCGGATAGGCGAAGCCGAGCCTGGCGCTCACCTGCCTGCAACCCACATGCGACCGAGCGCCGGGCTCCGCGCCGACAGATGAGGGCTGGCTGCTGATCACCTGATCTGCACGCCGCGAACCGTCGCAGCCAGGCAGCGGCTCCGGCCTACTGGGTCAGCTCTTCGAGGGTGCGGTGGCGCTGGCGTTTCCCGAAGATCCCGATCATGAAGCCGGGCAGCAGCGCGCCCGGAATCGTGACCAGCAAGATCCAGTTCAGCGGCGAGCCCGGCAAGAAGACGTGCCCGGCGAGGAGGGTGCCGCCCCAGGCGCCGAGGTGGCCCACGCCGTCGGTCCAGCCCGTGCCCAGGGAACGCATCCGGGTCGGGAAATTGGGGGGAATGTACGCATACATGCCCCATAGCCATAGGACGACGCCGATGTTCCCCAAGATGTACAAGACGTACAGGGCCGCGGTGTCATGCACGTTATAGAGGATGAACCAGCTGCCGGCAAATACGACGGCGCCGACCATGACCGTGGTTTTTCGCTCGATCCGGTCGCCGAAGAATGCGTTGAGTACGTAGGCGGCGGTGGCGGCGACGCCGGCCCAGGCCGTCAGGGCGAATACGAAGCCGGCGCTGTAGCCGCGGCTTTCGGACAGGAACAAGATCGCGTAGCCGCCGAAGCCGTAAACGATGCCGCCGTAGCCAAGCACCATGACCACCAGGATGAATACGGTGGTCACCACGTACTGCTTGCCGAACGGCGCGAGCCAGTTGGGCTTCTCCTCGGCCACCACCTCGTATGGCGTCAGGTCGGGCTCGGACAGCACGTGGTGCTTCTTGACCCGTGCCTCCATCCGCTCCACAATCCTGCGGGCCTGGTCGTGGCGCTCCCTGGCCTCCAGCCAGCGCGGCGACTCGGGCATCCGCCAGGCCAGCGCCAGCGCCATCAGGACGTTCACCCCAGTCAGCACGAACAGGTAGGCCCGGTACTGGCTGGGGAACATGTAGTGCGGGATGAGGCCGGTCAGGATGACGTAGAAAACGAAGATGGCGAGCGCCTGGGAGAACAGGGTCACCTTGGCCCGGACGGCCGGTCCCGTCATTTCACTTACGTACACGACGTTGATGGCCAGGACCCCGGCGAACCCGAGAGTGTCGGCGATCGAGAGCACAACCAGCGCCGGATAGTTGGTCACGTACCCGAACGGCCAGATGAACGCAGCGGCCAGCAGCACGGACAGGATCAGTGCCTTGCGCCGGCCGATCTTGTCGGACAGCCAGCCGAGGGCGTAGCCGCCGAGCAAGATGCTGATCCCGCCCTCCAGGGCGAACAGCCACGAGTACTCCGATGAACTGATGCCGGCGTGGTTCGGAATCCATACGAACGGGTACAGCCGCGCAGCGATCCCGTCGGTCGATGCCGTGGTCGCCCAGGCCAGTATTACGAGCAGGCATATCTCCCAGTGCACCCAGCTCCTGGGCAGGCGGTCGATCCGGGCTGCCATCTCGCCGGGAATTACCAGGGTGCCGCCGCCGGTGCCGCCCGAGGCATCTTGTGTCATTGCAGTTCTCCTTGCTGCCATCCGGTGTCAAAGGGTTGGCGGGTAAAGCGGGGAAGAGCGGCGCTCCCGCTGGCGTCGCGGACGAAGACCGGGACGCGCCGGTAGCTGAGGGCGGGCGCGGACGCGCCAGGTGGCGGGCACCGCCGTCTGGGATAGGGTCGATCTGTCCGCGCGGGTGCCGATGGATCCGCCGACCCGGGAATTGCGCCTGGACGGTTATCTAAGCCACAGCATTGTTCCCTCCAACGCTTCAGGGAACGCAGGACTCCGAGCTTTCACCGGCTTTGATAGAAGAGATCCCAGGCAACCGGCTTCTAGACAAAGCGCAACTAACTGTGTTACCGGGATTATTGGACGCACCGGGTTGGAAAGTCAACCCTTGCCACCAGGCGATTGCGCATAATTTGAGATACAGGATGGCCAGGAGTCAATGCCAGTTTAGCCAGGATGAGCATGGAACAGATGTGATGCGGTGCCGGTGTTTTGCCCGTGAAGCCCATACTGGCCGCCTGGCACGCTCCCTTGAATGCGAAATGCCAAATACCGAATATCTGAATGCTGAATGCCTACCTCTTGCGACGGCTTGGAGAGGCGGCGACGGCGAAGACCGCCTGGCCCTGGCGTCGGCCATCCGGGCCTTCGGGCCAGTCGGCCTGAAGGCCGCGTCCATGACGGTATTGAACCCACCGCCAGGCGCTCTTGAGGCGGTCCAGGCTGATCGATATGGTGCTAAGCAAGGCATTCTTCGAGAGATTGCGAGGGCTTCTCATGGCCGAGAAGACGTTCGAGCTGGTGACCTACGAGAAGTCGAACCGGATCGCGTGGATCACGATCCGCAACGAATCGAGGATGAACGCGCTCAGCACCGGGGTGCTGAACGGCCTGTTCTACAGCTTCGAGGAAGCCGACAAGGACGACGACGTCCTGGTGGTCGTGCTGACCGGGGCGGGCGGCCGCGCCTTCTGCGCCGGGATGGACCTCAAGGAGATGACCGAGCGGGACCAGTCAGGAGCGGCCCCGACCGCGAAGAACGGCTTCGGTGCGGTCAGCAGCACCCTCAAGCCAGTTATCGGCGCCGTAGACGGGTTCGCCCTGGCCGGCGGGATGCAGATATCGGCTCGCTGTGACTTCCGCATCGCCACCGCCAAGTCCACGTTCGGCATGCCGGAGCCGCTGCGCAGCCTGGTCCCCATCAACTCGATGGACACCATGGAGATGGGCTTCGTGCCGCTCGGCAACGCGCTGTGGATCATCCTGTCCGGGGAGCACTTCACCGCGGAGGAGGCGCACCGGATCGGGTTCGTGCAGTGGCTCGTGCCGGACCGCGACGCGATGATGGCCGAGGCGGAGAAGCGCGCGGAGATCCTGAAGCTGTGCGCGCCGCTGGCGGTCAAGGCGCTGAAGAACGGCGTGCACCTGCACATGAACCCGCCGACCCCGCCGACCGGCGTGACCCTGCTGGAGCACCTGCGCGAGGTCAACGGCCCCTGGTACAAGAAGGTCGACGAGAGCGAAGACCGCCTCGAGGGCCCGAAGGCCTTCGCCGAGAAGCGCGCCCCCAACTGGAAAGGCCGCTGACTTCGTTAGCTAACCTCTGGTTCCTCTGAAGGTTTGTCGCAGCTGCGGAAGCAGGCCCCGCCGGCCTTCTTCGCCTCGTACATGGCAAGGTCGGCGTGGGCCAGCAGGCTAGGCAGGTCGCCCGAGCCGACCGACTCGGCGATGCCGATGCTGACGGTGAACATGACCGGCGTGCCGTCCCTGCTGTTCACGCCGGTCAGCGGTCCGGTCAGCCGGGTCGCGACCTGGGCCGCCCGGTGGCCGGTGGCCTGCGGGATCACGATGACGAACTCATCACCGCCATACCGGCCGACAATATCGTCCGGCCTCACCTGTTCGCGGCAGGCTTGCGCCACGTCTGCGAGGACGCGGTCGCCGACGGCATGGCCGTATACGTCGTTGATCTGCTTGAAGTGGTCCACGTCGATCAGCAGGACGGCGAGCGGCTGGCCGAGCCGCTGCGCGTGGGCCAAAGCGCTCTCCCCCACCTCCACGAGATGGCGCCGGTTGTACAGACCGGTCATCCCGTCGATTGAAGCGAGTTCGGCGTACCTGGCCGTGAGCCGCCTGTTGTCCTGCAGGGCGGCGAACTGGCGCACACTGACCAGCACGGTCAGCACGACCGCGCCAAGCAGAACGCCGCCCAGGGAATTGAAGGTGACGCTCCTCAGGCCGACGACCATGAGCAGGATGTAGCTGCCGGCGACGGCCAGATAGGGCAGAATGCTGGCGCCCGAGGTGAGGGGCCGCGGCGGTGCGGCGAATTCATCCTCCGGCCTGGCGCGCAACTGGCATGCGGCCGCGACAAACAAGATCGCCAGCGCCACCATCCATAGCGTGTCGACGGGGTCGCCGCCGAGGTAACCCGTGTGGGTGCTGACGTAGTCGTAGGCGACATCGGCCATGATGAACACGAGCATGCCGGTCGCGAAGATCCGCAGCGAGGCGACGCTCGACCGCGGGGCGCCCCGCCACAGCAGCGACAGCACTCCGAACAAGAGCAGGAGGTCGCCGACCGGATAAGCAAAAAGCACCAAGTTGGCCAGTTCGAAGCCGTGAGCCGACGCCACGGCCGGCCCGAGCGAGCTGTACCAGATGACCGTCGCGCCGCCGACGAAGACCGTTCCCGCGTCCAGCAGCAGCCGGAACCACTGGGACGTCGTGCGTCTGGGCGAGGGGAAGGCGAGCAGACCGGCGAATGCGACGGGGTAGAAGCTCAGGTAAGCAGCATCGGCCCAGCTCGGATCGCCCTTTAGATGGAATATCACCTCGTATAGGAGCTGTATCGCGTCGCCCAGCAAGTAGAGCCAGAAGGCGATGGACAACAGGCGCCAGGCCCGGCAGGTGGCCCGCCCCAGGTCCCGGCGCCGTGACACCCGCCAGGCCCATAGGGCCGCGCCGCCGTTCACGGGGAAGAAGGCCAGATCTCCGATCAGGGCCTGATGCTGACGGCCACCCCAGCGGAACACCTGCCACAACCCGTAGACGACCAGCATCGCCAGCGCGGCAGCCAGCGCGGGACCCCCTAGCCGGTCAGCCAGGCGGCGCGCGCGCGAAAGCCGCGGGTAGGCCTCGTTCACCAGACGGCTGCTGGAATCTGTTACCGCTCCTTCGCCGGCCGGCAGCGCGTCGCGATGCGCTGACGTTCCCCGTTGTCGCGGCACATATCCGCGCTCACGCAGCCACTCCGCGAACCGGTCGGCTGGCATCGGCTTCCCGAGGAAAAAGCCTTGGCCGATGTCGCACCCCAGGGCCTGCAACTCGGTCCTGACGGCCTCCGACTCGACCCCCTCGGCGACGACCTTGACGCCGAGTTGATGGGCCAGATCGATGGTGTTGCGGACGATGGTCCGGAACGTCGAGCTGCTGGCTATCGGCCTGACGATGGAGATATCGAGCTTGAGCTCATCCACGGGCCAGCCGCCCAGGCTTTCCAGGGAGGCGAAGCCCGTGCCGAAGTCGTCCAGAGAGATTCGCACCCCGAGCTCCGCGAGCTGAGCAAAGAAGGTCACGTCTAGGGCCGCGGTCCCGGTCTGCTCGCTCACCTCAAGGACGAGCATGTGACCAGGCACGTCCTCGTTGCGCAAGTACTCGGCGATGACAGCCGGGAATCCTGGATCTGTCACGGACTCGGGTGCGGCATTGACCGAGACCGGAATACTCCATCCCGCGGCGGCCCAGGCCCGCTGCTGCCGCAGCGACAGCCTCAGCGTCAGCCGGGTGAGTTCACCCATCAGGCCTAGCTTCTTGGCGAGTGGAATGAACAGCGCCGGTGCCAGGGTGCCCAGTTCGGGATGCTCCCACCTGGCGAGCGATTCCGCGGCCACCACCCGGCCGGAGGACAGCTCCACCTCGGGCTGGAAATACGCCACCAGCTGTCCGCTCTCCAGGGCGTGCGGAAGCTCGGCCTGCAGCCCCGCCACCAAGTCTTCGGCCTTACTCGTCATCGCTGGCCGCTCTCCCGATGACTACCCAGGCGTTCAATATGATCACTGATAGTAGTTATACCCAAACGATATGTCACCTATGGTGCCGGCGGGCGCACGTCTCGATCTCCGCCGCACTGGCGCCAGGCTGTGTAGGAGCTACTCCAGCAGCAGGCCGGTATCGGCGGCCATCTGGCCGGGCGTCGGCTGGTCGTCGGCGGGCGGGCTGGCGGCGGTCCACTCGGCGCCGGTTTCAGCACGGAAGGCGGCGATGGCCGCCGTGATCGTCGGGAAGAAGTGCCGTGGGTCAATGGTGCGGGTAAGCCCGTAGCGTTCGATCTTGCGCCGTACCGGGTCCTTGAGTTCGGCGAAAACCAGGCTGATGCCCTGGGCGTTCAGCGCCTCGTCCAGGTCCTCCAGCACGTCCGAAGCAGTAGTGTCCACGTCGGTCACCGGTTCCGCGGCGATCACGATCCAGATCGGCGGCGGGTCGGCCCGGGCCAGCCGCCTGACCTCGTCGCGGAACGTCTTGGCGTTGGCGAAGAACAGCGGGGCGTCGAACCGGTAGATCACCAGGCCGGGCAGGTGCCGGGCGTCGGGATGTGCGTGGATGTCGTGGTAGCCCTCCAGGCCTTCCACACGCCCGAGCACCGTGTCGTAGGGCCACCACGCCCGCCGGAAGACGTTGAGGATGGACAGGCCGACAGCGATCGCGATTCCGGGCAGCACGCCAAGCAGCGCGACGCCGAGGAAAGCCGCGATCGACAGCAGGAACTCGGCCTTGCGCTGCCGCCACAGCCGCGCGGTGGCCGGGATGTCGGCCAGGGACAGCGATGCGGTGATCACCACCGCGGCCAGGGCGGGCTGGGGCAGGTTACGGAACAAGCCCGGGACCAGCACGATCATCAAGATGATCAGGGCCGCCCCGGTGACCCCGGTCAGCTGGGTCTTCGCACCAGATCGTTCGGCCACGGCCGTCCGTGATCCGCTGGTGCTGACCGGGAAGCCCTGGAAGAGACCGGCGGCCAGGTTCGCCGCGCCGATGCCGATCATCTCGCCGTTGCCGTGCACCTCCTGTCCGGTGCGGGCGGCGAACGCCGAGGCGGTGGAGATCGTGTCGGCGAGGGATACCAGTGCTATGCCCAGGGCGCCGGCGAACAGGGGCCCGAGATCGGCCAGGCGGACAGATGGGATCGTGAGCGGCGGGAACCCTTTGGGGAGCACCCCGACCAGGCTGACATCGTGGTCGGCCAGGTGGAAGACCGACGTCGCGGCAATGGCGAGCACCACCATGATGAGCACGGCCGGGAATTTCGGCAGCCAGCGCTGCAGCACCAGGATCAGCGCGATCCCGGCGATCCCGACCGCGGCCGCGGCGGCTACCGCCTCGCCATGGGCCAGGCCCTTGGCGAACCCGGCGACCTCACCGATGAGGTTATCGGCCGAGACCTTGAACCCGAACAGCTTCGGCAGCTGCCCGATCAGGATGGTCAGGGCCAGGCCGTTCATGTAGCCGATCATGGTCGGCTTGGAGATCAGGTCGGCGATGAAGCCGAGCTTGGCCACAGCGGCCAAGATCATGATCGCCGCCACCATGATCGCGAGGATCGAGGCCAGCGCGACCGCCCGCTTGGCGTCGCCGTCGGCGGCCATCAGCGGCAGGATCGTCGCGGCGATCATCGGCCCGAGTGAGGAATCCGGGCCCAGGACCAGGATCCGTGACGGGCCGAATACCGCGTAACCGAGCAGGCACATGATGGACGTGTACAGGCCGGTGATGGGCGGCAGGCCCGCTAGCTCGGCATAGGCCATGCCCTGCGGGACCAGCAGGGTAGTGAGCACCACCCCCGCAATGACGTCCTTGAGCAGCCACTGGCGGCGGTAGGACGAAATCACCTGAAGCCCGGGCACCAAACCGAACATCGACACCCCCGGCCCCTGGTCATCAACCGTAACCGCAAATTTCCCCGACCGGGCCAGCCAGCGCATCACCCGGGCCGGATGAGGACTCACCGGCAGAAGCGGGCGACTCTACCAGAATGACTCCCCGCCAGAGGCCAGGCGTCGGCCCCGGAAAAATGGGCGTTCCGGGTGCCGTGCCACCCCCGCACACGGAGACATCCGCTCACGTCACCGCACCTGCCGGAGGTGAGCGACATGGCCAAGAAGAAAATGGACAAGCAGGATGACGCGGAGGTCCCGGCGGCGCCGCGGCAGGCGGCCGGCGTCGGCCTGCCGCCGAAGATGAAGCGCAAGGAGTACGAGCGGGAGATGAGAGTCCTGCACGGCGAGCTGGTCGCCATGCAGGAGTGGGTCAAGGCGTCGGGAGCCAAGATCTGCCTCGTGTTCGAGGGCCGGGACACCGCAGGGAAGGGCGGCACGATCAAGCGGATCACCGAGCGGGTGAGCCCGCGGGTGTTCCGGGTCGTGGCGCTGCCCGCCCCGACCGAGCGGGAGAAGTCGGAAATGTTCATCCAGCGGTACCTCCGGCATTTCCCGGCGGCCGGCGAGGTCGTGATCTTCGACCGCAGCTGGTACAACCGGGCGGGCGTGGAGCCGGTGATGGGCTTCTGCACGCCGGAGGAGACCGAGCGGTTCCTGGAGCTGGCGCCGGCGTTCGAGAAGGCCATGGCCGATTCCGGGATCTTGCTGCTGAAGTACTGGCTCGAGGTCAGTGCCGGCGAGCAGACCCGGCGGCTGGAGAGCCGGATCAACGACCCGCGGAAGATCTGGAAGCTGTCGGACATGGACCTGACGTCCTACAGCCGCTGGTATGACTACTCCCGGGCCAGGGACGCCATGTTCGCCGCCACCGACACCGCGTGGGCGCCCTGGTACATCGCGCGCACCGACGACAAGAAGCGCGGCCGGCTCAACATCATCAGCCACCTGCTCAGCCAGGTCCCCTACCAGGCGCTCGCGCACCGTGACGTCACGCTGCCCAAGCGCCAGCGCTCAGGCGGCTACGTGGAGCCGGACCTGCCGGTGCGGCGTGTCCCAACGCCGTTCTAGACGGCCAGTGGAGGCCGAGGTCATCCACGGCGGGTGATGCCGTGTCCGGCCATGACGCTGGACGATACGGCCATCAGGGTGTCGAGCGAGCAGCAGGAGATCCCAGTGGCGGTTGTGGAGTATGAGCAGGGTGCTGCGTTTCCCGGGGTGATCGGGCGGACCGCGGAAGAGTCCACGCCGGCGTGGCCGGCCCCGGTGCGGGCTCCCGAGGGCGCACCCAATGTGCTGTTCATCGTGCTGGATGACACCGGGTTCGGCCAGCTGGGCTGTTACGGCAGCCCGATCGAGACCCCCAGCTTCGACGCGCTCGCCGCGAGCGGGCTGCGCTACAGCAACATGCACACGACTGCGTTGTGCTCGCCGAGCCGTTCGTGCATCATCACCGGGCGTAACCATCACAGCAACGCGATGGCCGCCATCACCGAGCTGGCGAGCGGCTACCCGGGATACAACGGCGTCATCCCGTTCGAGAACGGCTTCTTGTCCGAGATGCTCGTCGAGCACGGCTACAGCACGTTCATGGTCGGGAAGTACCACCTGACGCCGAGCAACCAGGAGACGGGCGCAGGCCCGTTCGACCGGTGGCCGCTCGGCCGCGGCTTCCAGCGCTTCTACGGCTTCCTGGGCGGTGACACCAGCCAGTGGTATCCGGACCTGGTGTACGACAACCACCAGGTCGAGCCGCCTCGCACCCCGGAGGAGGGTTACCACCTCAGCGAGGACCTGGTCGACAAGGCGATGGAGTTCATTTCCGACGTCAAGCAGGTCGATCCCGCCAAGCCGTTCTACATGTATCTGGGCTTCGGCGCCACGCACGCGCCGCACCACGTGCCGAAGGAATGGGCGGACCGGTACGCGGGGCAATTCGACGAGGGCTGGGATGCCTACCGGGAGCTGGTGTTCGCCCGGCAGAAGGAACTCGGCATCGCTCCGGCGGACGCCGAGCTGTCGCGTCACGACCCCGACGTGCCCGACTGGGGGTCGCTGCCGCCGGAGGCACGGCGCCTGTACAGCCGCATGATGGAGGTCTTCGCCGGCTTCCTGTCCCACACCGATCACCAGGTCGGGCGTCTGATGGATTTCCTGCGCATGCTGGGGGAACTGGACAACACCCTGGTCATGGTCATCTCCGACAACGGTGCCAGTGCTGAGGGCGGGCCCACCGGGACCACGAATGAAGCGCAGTTCTTCAACAACGCCCAGGAGCCGCTGGAGGAAAGCCTCAAGCTGATCGATGAGATTGGCGGCCCCAAGCACTTCAACCACTACCCGTGGGGCTGGACGTGGGCCGGGAACACGCCGTTCCGCCGGTGGAAGCGGGAGACCTACCGCGGCGGCGCCAGCGACCCGTTCATCGTGTCCTGGCCGCAGCGGATCACGGCCAGGGGCGAGGTCCGCACCCAGTACGCGCACATCATCGACATGGTGCCCACGGTCCTGGACCTGCTGGGCATCGATCCGCCCGCCACGATCCGCGGCGTCACCCAGGCACCCCTGCACGGAGTCAGCTTCGCCCACACGCTGCAGGACGCCGCCGCCGGGACCAGCCACCACACGCAGTACTTCGAGATGCTCGGTCACCGGGCGATCTACCACGACGGCTGGCGGGCCGTCTGCCCCTGGCCGGGCCCGTCGTTCACCGAGGCGGGCATGCCCTTCGGGCAGCCGATCTCCGCCGAGACACTGTCCCACCTGGACGCCACCGGCTGGGAGCTCTACCACGTAGCTGAGGACTTCGCCGAGAACCACAACGTGGCCGCCGACCATCGCGACCGCCTGATCGCCATGATCGGCACCTGGTACGTGGAGGCCGGCAAGTACAACGTGATGCCGATCGACGGCAGCGGCCTGGCCCGGATGATCGCCGAAAAGCCGCTCGTGGCGGTGCCCCGCGACAGCTACACCTACCGGCCCGGCACGCAGTCGATCCCGTTCTTCGCCGCGCCGAGGGTTCTCAACCGCCCGCACAGCATCACCGCGGACGTCGAGATCCCCGCGGGCGGGGCCGAGGGAGTGCTGCTGTCCCAGGGCACGTCCGCCGGCGGATACTCGCTGTTCATCAAGGACGGCAAGCTCCGCTACGTCCACAACTACGTCGGCCGGGCCGTGTACGGCGTCGAATCCGACGTCGCCCTGGCGCCCGGCCAGCACACGCTCAGGTTCGAGTTCGAGCCGACCGGGCAGCCGGACATGCAGCACGGCAAGGGCGCGCCCGGCAGGCTCCAGCTCTACATCGACGGCACTCTCACGGGGAACGCGGAAGCGCCCGTCACCAACCCGTTCGTGCTGAACCCCGGCGCGCTCACCTGCGGCGCCAACCCCGGCTCCGCGATCACCGACGACTATCCCAGCCCGTTCAAGTTCACCGGCACCATCCACAGCGTGACGGTGGACGTCAGCGGCAAGCTGATCGAAGACACGGAGGCCGAACTGCGCATGCACATGGCCCGCCAGTAAGCGCCCGGGTAAGGCCGGACTTACCGGCCGTCCGTGGAAGGGGACGCCCATGACCGAGGGAACGGGGGACCAGGGGCCGCTGGTTGCTAGAAGCGCCCTGCGGACGCCTCGCGCGGCCGCGGTGGCCGGCATCGTCTTCTCCGTACTCCTGATCTCATCGCTGGCCCTGCTCAGGGCTTCCGTCCCGGCTAATCCTGCCGTCCCAGGGTCGTGGCTGACCGATTCGGGGAAAAGAGCCGCCGTGGCGATCGGGCTGAACCTCATCCCGTTCGCCGGAATCGCTTTCCTGTGGTTCATCGGAGTGCTCCGGGACCGGATCGGAGCGCATGAGGATCGCTTCTTCGCGACCGTGTTCCTGGGCAGCGGCCTGCTGTTCGTCGGCATGATGTTCGTGGCCGCGGCGATCGCCGGCGGCCTCATCGCGGACATGTCCTCATCCGCCCCGCCGGGTGCCGACACCCTGGCGCTGGGCCGCAACGTCACCTCGCTCCTGCTGAACGTCTACTCGATGCGGATGGCGGCAGTATTCACGCTGACCACCGTGACCATTGCGCGCCGCACCAAGATCGTGTCCAGATGGCTCATCGTCGCGGGGATCGCGACCGCGCTGGTGCTGCTCGTCGGCGTCGGCATCACACCGTGGGCAGAACTGCTGTTCCCGGCCTGGATCCTGGCCATAAGCATCGAAATCCTCACCGCCGGCCCGAGGGCCCGTTCCGGGGCCACCGAAACGGCCCCGCAGAGTTGACCGCGGTGGCAGCCGGCGTCCCGCTGACGTCGCCCGTCATCACTCGCCAGGGATGAACCGCGGCGCGGGTGCCTCGGCTGGAATTACCGTATGGTGATTTTCGGCTTCGGGCCCGGCCATCCCGAGGATCTGGGCGAGGTCGCGCCGTGCGTATGCCCGAACTGTCATAACCAGGTGTTCCTCCACCACGTCCGGTCAAAGAAGTCGGTGCGCCTGTACTTCGTGCCCGTCGTGCCCTACGGGACGGACGACTACCTGGTCTGTCCCGTCTGCAGTCGGGGCCTTCAGATCGCCAGCGCGCGAATGCGCAATATACGCTCCATGTCCGACGCGACCGCTGCCTTCCGCGCCGGGCGGCTCACCCAGGCCCGGTACATGGCGCAGGCCGAGCAGTTCTGGCGTCAGCTCGGGGTGAACCCTGCAGGCCAGCAGCTCGTGACTACGGCCAGCCCCGGTGCCGCCGCCCCCGCTGGGCCAGCCAGTCCCGTTCAGCCACCCGCCCCGGCCCCGCCCGTGGCTGCGGATGACCAGACGTCGTGGATATCGCAACTGCGCATGCTGGCCCAGCTGCACGACCGGGGCGTGCTGTCCGACGCTGCCTACGCGGCAGCCAAGCAACGCATACTGCAGCAGCAGACGCAGCCTCCCCCGCCGGGGCCGGGGCCGACGGCATCATCGCCGGCCTGACTACCAGGCAGGATGAGCACCCGGTGCGTGTCCGCGGCGCCCGCCGGTCCGGCCGCGACAGCCTCGTCAATCCGCGCGACCCGGTGCGATCGGGTTGCCGCCGGGGCCGCGTTGCCGGGCCGCTTGTGATGCGTGGCATGCTGCCATCCGAGACTTCGAGGCGCCATAGATACCGGCCGCCCACCTGCTACGGCGCGGAGTCGGATCTGTGAAGAAAACGGCCGGGCCAGGGCTGCGGGCGAGTGAGAGGATGCGCGGGTGAGGCGATGAGCGAGTCGGATCTGGCGATCGTGGCGGCGCTGGTGTTCGCGTGGGGAACCTTGTCGGCGCGGCTGGAGCGGTTCGATGTGACCGCGCCGATCATCTTCGTCCTGGCTGGCTTGGTGCTGACCCACGGATCGCTTGCGGTGCTGAGTGTCACCCCGGCGCCTGAGCTGGTCAAGGGGCTGGCTGAGGTGACCCTGGTGCTGGTGCTGTTCTCCGATGCCTCCCGGGTGGGGCTGCGGGAGCTGAGAGCGGATGCGGGCCTTTACGCCCGGCTGCTGGGGGTCGGGCTGCCGCTGACGATCGGCCTGGGAACGCTGCTAGCGCTGGCCCTGTTCCAGGGCATGAGCATCTGGCTCGCCCTCCTGGTGGGCGCGGCGCTGGCGCCCACCGATGCCGCTTTGGGTGCGGGCATGATGGTCAACCCGGCCGTTCCGGCCCGGATCCGGCGGCTGCTGAACGTCGAGAGCGGGCTCAACGACGGGATCGCTACGCCATTCGTGCTGGTCGCGGTGGCGGGCGCGCAGACTGCCGAGCATGCTCACGCGACCGGCCCGGGCAAAGCCGTCGCCGAACTGGCCGTGGGCCTTGTTGTCGGGGTAGCGGTGGGCAGCGCCGGGGGCTGGCTGGTCCGCCTGGCGCGCCGACGAGGCTGGGCGGCTGAGGGTTTCGCGGGAGCCGCGGTACTGGGCCTGGCGATCTGCGCCTATGCGTCCGCGCTGGCGCTGCACGGCAACGGCTTCATCGCCGCGTTCACCGGCGGGCTCGCCTACGGCGCCGTCGGCGGGCGGCTCGGTGCGCGGCTGGTGCCGTTCGTGGAGGAAACCGGCGCGCTGGTGTCGTTGCTGGTCTGGCTGGCGTTCGGCGCTGTCGCGGTCGCGGTGGCACTGCAGAGCCTGACGTGGCAGATCGTGGTGTATGCCGTGCTCAGCTTGACGGTGATCCGGATGTTGCCGACAGCGATCGCGCTGGCCGGGGCACGACTGGGCCGCGCCGCCGTCGGCCTGGTGGGCTGGTTCGGCCCGAGGGGCCTGGCCTCGGTGGTGTTCGCGTTGCTGGCCCTGGAGGAAATAGGCCAGCCTGCCGCCAGCCAGGCCGTCGCCGTGATCACCGTCACCGTGCTGCTCAGCGTGGTAGCGCACGGCGTGACGGCCGATCCGCTGGCCCGGCGGTTCGGGCCGCGGCTCGCCCCGGCCGCGGCCGCTGATCAGGCCGGCCTGCCCGATGTACCGGAGCGCAGGCTTATTCGGCGGGCACCCGCCGCAGCGTCAGGGACCGACGCGGATCCGGGCCGCCCGGACGCGTGATCAGCCTGGGGAAGGCCTGCCGCTCCGCGAATGATCCGAGGCCGCATGCCTCCCTACCTCACCCACGGGCCGGTGAGGTAGGCCAGCCCAGACGTCCTTAGCCTTTAACTGGAAGGTCAGGAGAACTGGGAGCGTGCGCAGCATGTTCACGACGAGCTCGTCATCCCGGACCGCCGCGAGCCCCCGAACGCGGCGCGGCCATCACCACACGGCCACTGCATCCGGCCCGGTACGCCGCCGCCGGTCCCCCGTTACCCGTGCTCGCACCGCCCGGCTCCGGCGACTGGCCGGTGACAGGCCGGAGGCAGCGCAGAGGAGACGTTGCCAGGCGGGACTGGCGCGGGGAACAGTTCGCTGATGGTGATGCGGGGGCGCGCCGATCACTGGCTCGGGCGGTTCAACCGGCCCCGGCGCCGGCTGCGGGCCGGCGTGGTGCAGCTGCTGTTCGCGGTGGCCGGGCTGGGACTTGGCCTGCTGCTGCCGCGGATCGCCACCGAGCCGACCGTGGCCAGCAGCCGGGTGACCGAGACCCTGATCGGAGTGGGCTTCGGCGTCCTGGGACTGGTCAGCATCATCTTCTCGCTGCTGTTCCTCGTCGTGCAATGGGCCTTCTCCAGCCTGTCGCCCCGGCTGAACCTATTCCGCGACGACCCCATCGTGTGGCGCACGTTCGGGCTGGCCATCGGCATTTTCGTCTTCTCCGTCACCGCGGCTCTGGTCATCGGCAACGACCCCAAGGTGTCGGTGATCGTGCCGGTGGCGGAGGTGGCCGGAGTGCTCGCCGCGCTCGCCATGATCCGGAGCCTGCAGGTGAAGGCCTTCACCTCCATCCAGCTGGCTCCGACCTTGTCGGCCATCGCGGCACAGGGCCGCGGCATCCTCGACGACCTGTACCTCCGGCCCGACGCGGCCGGCCAACCTCCTGCCGCGCCGCTGCCGCCGCTGCGCCGGGCCGTGACCTGGCCGGGCCGGCAGGCCATCTTGCAGCAACTCAACATGCCCCGGCTGCTGACTGCCGCCGCCGGAGGAGCTGTCATCGTGCTCCGCGCCCGCATCGGCGACACGCTCCAGGAAGGCGCTGTGGTCGCCGACCTGCATGGCGGCGAGGCCAGCGACGCAGCGGTCCTGGGCGCGCTGGTGACCGGGCAGGAGCGCACCTTCTACCAGGACCCGCTGTTCGCGTTCCGGCTGCTGTCCGACATCGGGCTGCGGGCACTGTCGCCGGCCGTCAACGACCCGGCCACCGCCGTACAGGTCCTGGACACAATCCAGAGCCTCCTCCTGGCCCTGGCCAACCGGGACCTGGACGTAGCCGATCGACAGCACCGAGACCGTCAAGGTGGTGCTGGTGCTCCCGTCCTGGGCGGACTACCTGCGCACCGCCCTGGATGATCTCATCGAGGCCGGTTACCGGTCTCCCATGGTGCTAGTGCAGGCCAGGGCTCTGCTCGCCGAGCTTCTGAATGCCGCCCCGCCGCCGCGCCGATCCTCGATCGCCTGGCGGCTGCACCGCGCCGAGGAGCTACTGGCCGGCAACTTCCCGGAGATCTGGCGTCATTCGGCCGAAGGTGATCCAGCATGAGCCGGCCGCGTTCCGGCGACAGCTTGGCGGCGGAGCGACGACGGCGGGTTTCCCCTCGTAACGTGGACACATCTCTTTTTTAAAGGACGATGGCGATGGCGGAGACACGCAGGAAGTGTGATCAGGACTTCAAGGAGGGCGCGGCCCGGCTGGTCCGGGAGACCGGCCGCCCGATCGTGCAGGTCGCCAAGGACCCGGGGATCATTGAGGGCACCTTCGGCGTGAACTAGTGGCCCGGAGGTCGCTGCCAGCCGTTAACGCAGGTCCCAATTCTTTGCCGGTCGGCTGGTCACTGCTGCCCGGTGTGGTTGCTGCACTTTCCGTGCACGACGGACGGCTATTCCCGCGCCGCCTTCCATCCGTGCCAGCACGGGACGTGAGCGCCCAAACGCGGCCGAGGCCTGGGCTACAAGGTCTGAATCAAGCCGCCGTCGACGACGAAGTCGGCGCCGGTAATGTTCGAGGCCCGGTCGCTGGCTAGGAAGACCACCAGATCAGCTACTTCGTCAGGACGGGTGAAGCGACCCGTCACCATCTGGCTGGCAGCCTGGTTCGCCACTTCCTGCGGCGCAGCGCCGGTCGCCGCGCTCACGGTTTGGGCCACTCCGCCTTGCCCGAGCCACAGATCGGTAGCCACCGGACCGGGGCTGACGGTATTAACGCGAATTCCCCGTGGCCCGACTTCCTTGGAGAGCGCCTTGCAGAAGCTGGCCAGGCCCGCTTTAGCAACGCTGTAGTCGATCACGGCCGGATCAGGCAGGCGAGCGTTCACTGAGCAGGTGGTGACGATAACGCCGCTGCCCGCGGCGAGCATAGCCGGGAGCGCGGCGCGGGTGGCGCGCACGGCCGTCATTAGGTTGAGTTCGATCGTGGCATGCCAGTCTGCATCGGTGATGGACAGGAACCCCCCAGTCCGGGCGGGGGCACTACCAACGTTGTTGACCAGAACGTCGATCCGGTCTCCGGCCCGCTCGATTAGGCCAGCTGGCCCAGCGGGGTCGGCAAGATCTGCGAGCACGACCTGTACCTGGCCGGCTTGCGCCAGCTCGTCGAGGTCGGCCGAGGATTTCCTGGCGCCCGCGGTGACCTGCACACCAGCCGCCGCCAGCCCGCGAACTATCGCCAGGCCGATTCCCCTGCTGGCACCGGTGACGACGGCCCTGCGCCCCGCCAGACCGAGATCCATTTCGTGCCTTCCTTCCCCGATATCCGCCAGCCTATAGGGCACCGGCGCTGTTCCTGCGCGCCTGCGCTCAAGCACGGCTGAAGCGGTTGAGCTGGGGGCCGTCGCTTGGGCATCCAGCCGGGCCAGCTCGCGCCGGGATGGCGTGCGGGCGTATTGCGCCTCGAACCGTGCGGCCCGCGCACGCATGGCAGCACCGGGGCAGCGAGGCATTCCTGAGCGGCAGCTCAGCCGGACGGCGCCGGATTCCTCGACGGCTGCTGCGCCTGCGGTAAGTACGCCCGGCCGGGTTTTCAGCCGCCGGATACGCCGGGTGCTTGCAGCGGGGCCGACTTGTCGTGCAGGACCTGGTCGAGGGCTGCGATGATGACCTGCGCTGACCCGTCGATGGCCTGGGCCACTGGGCTCGACGGGTTGCTGAGCTGGCTGGCAATCTGGGGTGCCGACAGGCCGGCAAGTACCTGCGGGTTGTACTGCGCGCCCGCCAGGATGTACCGGTTGGCGATGTCGAGGAACGGGACCGCCCCGGACTGGTCGGCGCTGTTCACGTAGGGGGGCACGTCGAAGGCGTCGATGAGCCTGGTGTCCAGCGGGGTCTGGGCCTGCAGCGGGCGGCCGGCATTGTCCGCCAGCTCGGTCGTCCGCAGCGTGAGTTCCGTGCTGTGGTAGACCGCCGTCCGGAACGAGAGCGTGGCCGTACTCGGGTACACGTCGGTAGCCGATGATGTCGTGGAGCCGAGGTGGCTCCAGGTGCCGAACTGGGACAACGCGACGGCCAGCGACCAGCGTTCAGCCGCGCAGAACGGGCAGGATTCCTCGCTGACGAAGACGATTGCCGGCTTGCCGCCGATGGCCAGCGGCGGACCGGACGTCTTGACCGTCTGCAGCGGGGTGATCTCCTGGCCGGGGCTCACCCTGGTCAGCACGGCGGCCGGAACGGTGGTGACCTGCCGGACGACGACGGAGGACGCCGGCGATTCGCTGGCGACCGGACGAACGGGGTAGAGGTCAGCTTGACCGCGACCAGTGTCACCACGACAGCCAGCACGGCGGCGACCGCCGCGATCGCCGCCAGGAAACGCCGGCGTGCTTCGGCGCGCTGGCGGGCGGCCCGTTCGGCAGCGATCCGCTCGCGGGCGCGCATCTTGGCCTGCGGGCCTCGCCGCGGCCCGGCTGACTTGCCGCCCGCACGGCCGTGACGGGTGTTTGCCACCTGTATCTCTCCTTCTTCCGGCTGCAGGGCACCGGGCCCGCCGCGCGCCGGGCCCGTCCTACTAACACGGATAGGACACACGAGCTGTTCATGTCACCGCTGGCTGAGCGATCGGGCCCGTCGGTGATCTGGGCCGCGGCCAGGAACGCCACGATCGCATCGGCGACGACCGCGGGGGCTCGGCGGGGCAGGTGATGACCCGCGCCCTCGACAAGCTGGAGGCGAGCATCCGGCAGGGCCCGAGCCAGGCGGCGGGCGGTTTCGAAGGGAACCACGGCGTCCTTGGGGTCGGCGAGCACGAGAACCGGCGCCCGGACCGACGCGATGGCGCGCTCCAGCTCGCCGAGCTCGCGCAGCAGGGCGCGCTGCTCGATCAGGAAGGTGCGCCACAGCGGGCGGCGTCCGTGGCCCGCATGACCCCAGACCTGCCAGTTGACGTGCTCGTCCGGACGCAGCGGGCGGCCCCGCCGCCGGGCGATCCCGGCCAGCTGGGCCCGCGCCATCCATGGCGTCAGCCGCCACGCCACCTGCGCGCACAGCTGCCCTGCGCCGGGTGCGGCGAGCAGCCTGTCCCAGCCGGTCACGCACCCCGGGCCGACGCTCGCGAGCAGGACCACCGCCGCCACCCGGCCGGGTGCCAGGCTCGCCGCCGACAGCGCCACCCCGCCGCCGTAGGAGTGCCCCACGAGCACCGCGCGCGTGATGCCGCGCGAGTCCAGGTCGTCGAGGACGGCGCGGGCGTTCGCGGCGAACCCGCCCGCCGGAAGCCGGCTGGAGCCGTAGCCCGGCCGGTCGGCTGCGACGGCGTGAAGCGGGGCGGGCAGCCGTCCGGCGACCAGCTGCCAGTCGGCGGGCGAGCCCGGCTGCCCGTGCAGCAGCACCAGTTCGTGCAGCACCCAGCCCGGCGGGCGTGTCAGTGGTGCGTAGGTCAGCGGCCATGGCGGCGTCCTGTTCCGGGTCGGTGCGCCGCGAAGGACCGGGACCGCGGCGGGCTCGCGGACGCCGCAGCCAGAACACGACCAGCCACCCGGCCAGCGCGGCCAGCCAGAAGCTGGCCAGACGGTAGAGCAGCACGGCGGCCAGGGCCTCGCCGGCCCCCAGCCCGGTCGCGACCAGGGCCAGGCTGAGCGATCCCTCGGTGACCCCTAGGCCGCCGGGCGTGATGTTAAGGCTTTGCGCGGCGATGCCCGAGCTGTAGACCAGCAGAAGATCGTGCCAGGGGACGGTGGCGCCGGTGGCGCGGATGCTCACGGCGAGGACCGCCGCGTCGGCGAGCCAGTTGGCCAGGGCCAGGCCGGTCGCCGTTATCCAGCCGGACGGGGGAAGCTGGAGTGAACCCAGCCGCTGCGCCCAGGCCCGGACGGTCTGGCCGGGATCGGCGGCAGGCCGGTGCAGCATCCGGGATCCTTGCCGGAGCATCCATCCGGCTGGGCGCTCGAGCGCGTCGCGCAGCCGCGGGCGGCGCACGGCCACGACCGCCGCGGCGAGGACGGCTACGGCGAGCACGCCGCCGGGCACCGTGACCTCCGTGACCAGGATGTTTCCCGACGCTAGCCCGCCGCCGACCACGATAAGGGCCGCCGCGGCCGAGGAGATCACCCCGCCGGCCAGCAGCGACCAGCCGGCCAGCGGGGCATCCGCGCCCTGCCGGGTGAAGCGGCGGAACGTGAAGGCCGTGGCCATGGCCGGGTCCGGCCAGCGGAACCGAGACCGACACCGCGTTGGCCGCATAGGCGGTGGCCAGCATCGGCCGGATACCCACGCTGGCGCCGCCCGCCGCGAGCAGCCTGCGCAGCATGATCGCGAAGGCGGCCATGGACGCGGATTCAAGCAGGAGGGCGGCCGGGATCCAGAGCCAGTGCAGGTGACCAAGCACCGTGAACGAGTCGGCCACCGCGGCCCGCTCGGCCACCCCGGCGACCGCCAGCGCCGTCACCGAAGCCAGCGCGACACTGGCGGCCGCTATGCGGGCCACGTGCTTCCTCCCCGCTGATGCGAGTCTTGTGATGGTCATGTCTGCCTGTCCGAGGTCCCGTGTCCGGGGTCCTGGCCGCTGGCACCGCCCGAACGAACGGAGCCAGCGGACCGGGACACCAGGCCGCCTCAGTACCCGTAACCGCTGCCGGACGAGCGGCCGGGACCGTACCCGCCGAGGCCGAGGAGCCGGCTGATGTCGAGGAGCCGGCGATCGGCGCGAGGCCGGGGGTGGCCACGAAGAAGCCCTGCACTCCCTGGCCGGTCACCTGGCCAGCCTGATCGTCGGCGAAGGTGTACAGCAGGTGCCCGTTGTAGGCGACCTGGTCGCCGTGGATGTCCATGACCGCGGCGAGCTTGCCGGTCAGCCCGGTAGCGGCCGGTGACGCGGACGTCAGCGGCGGCCACAGCGCCGCCAGCCCACCGGTGACGACCGACTTCGCCGCCGTGTCGTTCAGGTAGTAGTACAGCGGCAGGCCCTGGCTGTTGACCAGGATGGTCTCGGTCTTGCCTCCGACGGTCGCCTGCGCGGTGCTGACGGTGGCCGCGGCATGCTGGCTGGCAGCGGGTCGGCTGCTGGCATGCGAGGTAGCCGCCGCAGCGGCGGTGACACCGCCGCCGATGGCGGCCGCTGCGGCCAGGCTGATGCTGGCGATGACGATTCTCGGGTGTCGCACGGTTAGCTCCTTGCGGTATTGATGGTGCACTATCTACTAATACGGTTAGTAGAAGAAGGTGGTTCATCTCTGACCATCGCCGGCCACTGGACCCGGGGATGCCAGCCGCAGGGACGGGGCCGGCCGTCCGTCGAGGGGCGGGGCTGGCTGCCTGGGCGATGGCGCGGACCTGGTCGCCGGTGACGGTTTCCTGCTCCAGCAGGGCGGCGGTGAGCTGGTCGAGGGCCTCCCGGTGGCGGGTGAGCAGGTCCCGGGCGCGGGTTTCGGCTCTGGCCAGCATGGCGGCGACTTCCTGGTCGACCAGCCACTGGGTGTGCTCGGAGTAGCCGCGTGGCCGGCCAGCGCGGGGTAGCCGGCGGGCGGGCTGGTGTAGCTGACCGGGCCGATCGCCTCGCTGAGGCCGAACTCGCGGACCATCTGGGTGGCCAGGGCGGTGGCGGAGGCCAGGTCGTCGGCGGCGCCGGTGGAGGCCTCGCCGCGGACCAGGCGTTCGGCGGCCCGGCCGCCGAGGCGGACGGCGAGGGTGTCGGCCAGGTACCGTTCCCCGTACAGCCGGCGGTCGTCGGCGGGCAGCGTCTCGGTCAGCCCGAGGGCCTGCCCGGCGCCCAGCACGGTGACCCGGCTGACCGGGTTGGCGTGCGGGGACAGCGTGGCGACCAGGGCGTGGCCGGCCTCGTGGACGGCGACGGTGGCGAGTTCGCCGGGGGCCAGCGGGCTGGGCTGCCGGGTGCCGAGCAGCACCCGGTCGCGGGCGGCGGCGAAGTCGGCGGCGGTCAGCGTGGTGCGGCCGGCCCGGACCGCGGTGACGGCGGCCTCGTTGACCAGGTTGGCCAGGTCCGCGCCGGAGAATCCGGGGGTGGCGGCGGCGACCTGGTCCAGGTCGGCGTCCGGGCCGAGGTTCTTGCCGCGGGCGTGGGAGGCCAGGATGGCGGCCCGCTCGGCCCGGCCGGGCAGCGGGACGATGACCTCGCGGTCGAACCGGCCGGGACGGCGCAGCGCGGGGTCCAGGGCGTCCGGCCGGTTGGTGGCGGCCAGCACCACCACCCCGCCGGAGTCCTCGAACCCGTCCATCTCGGCCAGCAGCTGGTTCAGGGTCTGCTCCCGCTCGTCGCTGCCGCCGAAGCCGCCGGAGTCGCGGCGGGCGCCGAGGGCATCGATCTCGTCGATGAACACGATCGCCGGGCCGCGGGTGCGGGCCTGCTCGAACAGGTCCCGGACCCGGGCCGCCCCCAGGCCGACGAACATCTCCACGAAACCCGAGCCCGACACCGAGAAGAACGGCACTGCGGCCTCCCCGGCCACCGCCCGGGCCAGCAGCGTCTTACCGGTGCCCGGCGGCCCGGCCATCAGCACGCCGCGCGGGCCGCGCGCCCCCGCCCGGTGCCAGCGGCCAGGATCACGCAGATAGTCGACGACCTCGCTGATCTCCGTCTTCACCGCGGCGTACCCGGCCACGTCGGCGAACCGGGTGACCGGCCGCTCGGCGTCGATGACCCGCGCCTTCGCCTTGGCCAGGCCGCCCAGCCCGCCCAGGCCGCCGCCAGGCCGCCGCCGGAGGACAGCGGAACCTTGCGGATGCTCGAGATAGAGCAGGCCGCCGAACAGCAGCAGCGGCAGCAGCCCGATCAGCACCGCCAGCAGCGAGGAGGACATGCGGGCGGTCGTGGCGGTGACCTGGACGTGGTGGGCCGCCAGGTCGCCGGCGAGGCCGTTGCCGCCGAGCGCGACCGGGATGGTGGTGGTGAACGGGTGCCCGCCGGCCAGGCTGCCGGTGACCTGGCCCGCCGGGCCGATGGTCACCGCGCGAACCGTCCCGGCGCCGACATCGGCCAGGAACTGGGTATAGGTCAGCGCCGTGCCCGGGGCTGCACCGCGCGGCAGGGCCAGCAGTGTCACCAAGCCGGCGGCGATAGCCGCCGGGAACACCCACCGCCGCCACTGGGCCGCGTCGGCGTGGCCGGGCGGGCCAGGTGAGGACGTGCGCATCGGGTACTCCTTCCGGGGCCCGGCGGCATGCCGGGCAGGGTCTAACGGATCTAATGACGGGCCTGACGCGACCGGGAGCGGACCGGCCCGGACGTGATCATCCGGGCCGGCTGTACTCCGGCGCGCGCTGCACGGCAGCCGGGCTGTCCGGCCGCGCTCGTGGCGTGGATCCGCGCCTGCCACGCGCCGAGCGCGACCAGCAGGGCGAGCAGGATGAGCACCGACTCCACGCTGAGCGCGGCAATGCCGAGCGGGCAGTGCCAGTTACCGACATCGCCGTGATCGCCGAGGAATCCTCCCGGCAGCGCACGGGTGAGCACGTACCCGGTCATCGCCCAGCCGGCCACGGCAGCGGCGGCGGCCCAGCGAGCCAGTGCGGCCGGGCGATCAGCACCCCGCCGGTCAGATCGCCACGGCGATGATCCCGAGATAACCGATGCCGACCAGCGGATTCGGGCCCAGCGTGCCGGGCAAGTCGACGACGTGGATCACCGCCAGCGCGGAAACGCCAACGCGCCTACCGCGCGCGCGGCCGCCCCGTGCCCTGTCGGGCTGCCATTGGGCGATACGAGCAAGCATTGGCGTTCTCCTGTACTCACGGCCGTCCCTGCGGGCCTGATGCCCGCCCGGCGCATTAGTTTCACTTTCAACTACTAACACGCATAGGAGATGCGGCCCGTTCAGCAGGACAGCGCGAGACGGGTGCGACGTGGATCACCCCCACATGTCCGGTTCGAGAGACAATGAGCACGTCATCACGATGCGGCGACCGAGTGCAGGGGATCCGCTGGCGGGTTACCCACTGCGAGTCGATGACCAAGCTGCTGGCGACCTTCAGACGCGGCGGGCGCCCCGGCTGCGGGTCATCGAGGTGCAGATCGAACCGGCAGGCGAATTCATGCTCAGCCCCCTTGACCTGCAGGCGGCCGACGGCCCGCCATCCGGCCGGGACCCAGGCCAGCAGCTCGGACCGGAAGCCGATCTCCGGGAAGGCCGCGGCGTCCAGGAAGCCGGGCCCGGCCAGCAGCCGGTCCAGCCACGGTGACCCGGTGCTGATCGCGCTCGTCCTGGCGGTCAGCCGCACGGTGGAGTCCTCGATCGGCTCGGCCATGAGCACCCTGCCGGTCAGCGGCAGGCGCCCGCCGATCGGCCCGCCCGGCCCGCGCGGCAAAGGACGCCGGCGATCGGGCCGGGTCGACCCGCCAGCTGCCGGCGGTTGGCCGCGGCAATCCTGCTGGTAGGAACCAATGGCCGGGCGTTGTCGCGGTCACGGGGGATCTCCTTCACTTGCCGGGTCAGCCGGCCGCCGGTGCGAGGGCCAGGAGCGCCGCTCGCGCCGACCTTTACTGAGATAGATTTGTTCATCCGAACGAGGTGGGCCCGCCTATCGGCCTGCCGCCGCGCCCCGCTTGGCGGAGCGCTCGGCCGATGCCGTGCCCGCGGCACAGTGGTCCGGGGCCATCACGCCGCGGCCGCCGCCTGGCGCCGAGCCCGCCATCTGGCCTCGGCCTCTCCCATCGGGGTAGCGGCCGGGCCCTGGACGAAGGGCCAGATCTCCTCGGAGATGGCGCGCCAGTCGGCCGTGGCGGACAGCGCGCCGAGCACCGCGAACAGCCCGAGGTTGATGCGCTGCAGGATCACGTACGGCCGCGGGACCCTGTGTACTCGGCGGCCGGGCCGCGCAGATCGAAGAAGCGGCGCACGACGGAGGAAGCGTAATCGCTGGTGATGGTCAGCGATCCCGGTTCGCGAATGGTGTCGTAGTAGACGGCCAGGTGCTCGACGATGGCCTGGGTGCTGAGCGGCGCGCCCGGGCGCAGGAATCCGGCGTTCTCCAGGCTGGCGCGGAAGGCCTCGGGGTCGTGCTCGACGCAGATCGTGCGGGCCATGTCCATGAGCGGCTGCAACTCGGCGGGAGTGAAGTGCTTGACCAGCCCGAAGTCCAGGAAGGTGACCCGTCCGCCGCGGTGGAACAGGTAGTTGCCGGGGTGCGGGTCGCCGTTGAAGGCGCGCACTTCGTACAGGCTGCGGAAGACGAAGCGGTAGATCGTCTCGGCGGCCAGGTCGCGTTCGGCTGAGGCCAGCGGGCAAGCTCGGCGAAGCGGGCTCCGCCGGACAGCTCGCTGGTGATCAGCCTGCCGGTGGACATCTCGCTGACGATCCCGGGGATGTGAATGGTGGGGTGGCCGTCGTAGTAGGCGGCCAGCAGGCGCTGGCTGGCGGCCTCGCGCCGGTAGTCAAGTTCCTCCCCGACGCGGTCCCGCAGCTCAGTCAGCAGCGCGTCGACGTCCTGGGCCGGGAAGCGATGCGCAGCATCCGGCGCAGCAGCGCGGCGTTGCGCAGGTCGGCCGCGATGATCTCGGCGATGCCCGGGTACTGGACCTTGACGGCGACCGCGCGGCCGTCCAGGTGACCGCCCGGTGCACCTGCCCGATCGAGGCCGCCGCTATCGGCCGCGGATCCCAGCGGGCGAACGCCCGTTCCGGCGGCGCGCCGAGTTCTTCCGCCACGACCTCTGCGGCCAGCGCCGGGCTCATCGGCGGGACGCTGTCCTGGAGGCGGGACAGGGTACGGCGGACCGAGGGAGACAGGCCGTCGTCGACGTAGCTGGCCATCTGGCCGATCTTCATCATCACGCCCTTCATCGCCCCCAGCGTGCCGGCGATGTCTTCGGCGGTCTGCAGCGCGAGGTCTTCGCGCAGCAGCTGGCGCTGCTCGCCCGCGGCCGCGAACAGCCGCGGCGCGCGACCGCGTAGCGGGCCCCGCCGCGCGCGGCCAGCCGGAGCGCCGCCCGGGCCCGATCAAGGCGCAGCCGTCCGGGCCTGCGGCGCGGCAGGACGAGGGCCGCCGCGCCGGCCATCACCGTGGCGAGAAGCCTGACGAGCTTCATGCGGCGCGCGCCTTTCGCATCCGCAGGGTGATCCGCTGCCGTGCCTCCAGCACGCCGGGCTGACCGAGGATCATGGCGTCAAGGACGCCGAGCGACTGCCGGATTTCGGTCCGGCGGCCAGGGGTCAGGAGCGGTGGTGCGCCGTAGCCGTACATCTGCCGGGCCCAGCGCGGGAGCACGGCGATCGCGGCGTCGCGGATGTCCCGCCAGATCTGCGCGGTGTCCTCGTCCAGGCCTGGTGGATCGAGCAGGTAGGCCATCGATTCGGCGGCCGCTGGCGTACAGAGCCAGACCAGGCCGGACCGACGCGATGTACAGGTCAAGCTCGGGAACGTTGGACGGCACCAGCCGTCGGGGCACGCCGGTGAGTTCGGCGGCCGTCACCATCTCCGCGACGTAGCGATTGCTGTCCGCGGCAGGAAGCGCGGTCCCGACCAGGTTCCCGGCGGCCAGGACGGAGTCGACCAGCGCCACGTGCACCCACAGCAGCAGAGCGGGATCACCCGCCGCGTACGGGCGGCCGGTGACCGCGTCGGTGCCGCGGACATGATCATGGATGCGCCGCACCCGGGCCGCGACGTCCAGGCCGCGGCCCGGGTGCCGAAGGTCACCGTGGTGAGGTACGCAGTGGTGGCGGCGAGCCTGCCGACTGGATCCCGGCGCCAGCCACTGTGCTGATCGACACCGGCCATCGCCAGCGGATGCAGCGCCTGCATCAGCAGGGACCGCAGGCCCGCCACCGGCGAGGCTAGGTCTGCGCTCATCCGCCAGGTGACGCTGGCGGGCCCGAAGAAGCCGTCGTCCCCGGTGCTTTCCGGCATTCCCGACGCAAACGCAGCCGCCGAGCGCTCGATGAGGCCGGTGCTGAACGTAGTGTCAGCCAAGGGAACCAGCTCCTTCGCAGGTGTCGCAGCGCCCGACTCGGTCATCGTCGCCACGGTCCGGTCAAGCCGGATCATCTACTA
>CAWFRO010000005.1:0-490501 GCA_963818225.1 uncultured Actinomycetes bacterium | reverse complement strand
CAGCACCTTTGGGCAGCTCATCGGCGACTGCGGGGCACTCGCGAAGGCCGGGTACACGCCGATGGCGATGGACAACTCCGCGATCGGAATTGCCTTTCCCTACCGGCCGATCCTCGATCAGCTAATCCAGAAGCAGTTCAGCGAGCTGAACCACTTCACTGTCACCGGTGCGCCAGGCACGGCCCCCGAGCTCACCACCAAGGACCTGGCCTGGGGGATCGCCACTGGGAAGTTCTCGGCCAGTGACCCCTACGTCAAGGAGAGCGTAGTGCTGCTGAAGCAGCTATTCGACAGCTGCGCGACCAAGAACTGGTCGGGCATCACCGGCCTGTCCGGCGACGGAGTCGGGCTTCCCCAGTTCGAGTCGGGCCAGGCGGCGATGGCCTTCGCCGTCGACCTCGGTTACGGGACGATCGCTGCGAACGCGCACTTCCCGATCGGGAGCATGCCCTTCCCTGAGATCACCACGGCGACCACGACGCTGTCGGCCAACGTCCCCGCACGCTCGGGCAACACCGCCGGGACAAGCTACATGATCCCGGCCCGCACGAGCGGGAATGCGCTCAAGGCGTCACTGCTCTTCCTCCAGTTCATGAGCGCCCCGAAGTACATCACAAACTGGCTGGCCGAGACCGGCGGCATCCCCGCAATCCAGGGCATCACCCCACCCGCCTCCACCGCGGCCTACTTCGAGGGCGCATGGGGCAAGCCGGCGATCATCTACCCGTTCACCTCCTCGGCTTACAACATCGCCCCGGGCGTGCTCTTCACCGAGGCCTACGACGGCTACCTCCTCGGCTCGAAGACGCTCGGCCAGGAGGTGACCTACTTGGAGGGTCTCTTCCAGCAAGGCGCGGCGTACCTCGTCCACAACGACGGCTGGACCGGCGAACCCTGGGCGTCATCGCTCCCCAGCTCGCCCTAGCCAGACGTGGGCGGAAAACACGCAGACGGGGCGTAGCAAGTGCTCACCTAGAGCGGCTCCCCGCCAGCGATGACATCAATGCTGTGCGTCCCACCCCGATACGCACCGTCGCGGCCCTTGACAGCGGAAGCCCGACCTCGCCGAACGGCTGCACCTCAGCGACGCCTCAGTGCTACGACAGTCCCGCCTCAGGGCCTGGACGCAGGCTTACGCCCAAGACCAAGCACATCGACGGAGGGATCAACATGATCGAGATTGATGGCCTGACCAAACGGTACGGGGACAAGACCGCCGTCGATGACCTGAGTTTCGTGGTGGAGCCGGGGGTGGTGACGGGTTTCCTGGGCCCGAACGGCGCCGGGAAGTCCACCACGATGCGGATGATCGCCGGGCTGGACCGGCCGGACAGCGGGACGGTGCGCGTCAACGGCAAGCACTACCCCAGGGCATCGGCCCCGATGGCTGAGCTCGGCATTTTGCTGGACGCCAGGTCCGTGCACCCGGGGCTGTCGGCCCGCAGCAACCTGATGGCGCTGGCCCGCACGGCCGGCATCGGCCGCCGCCGGGTGGATGAGGTGATCGAGCTGGCCGGGCTGGGCGAGGTCGCGGGCACCCGGGCCGGCGGTTTCTCCCTCGGCATGGGCCAGCGTCTGGGCGTGGCCGCGGCGCTGCTGGGCCAGCCGCAGACCGTGGTGCTGGACGAGCCGGTCAATGGCCTGGACCCGGACGGCGTGCGCTGGATCCGGCTGCTGCTGAAGTCACTGGCCGCCGAGGGCCGCACCGTCTTGGTCTCCTCGCACCTGATGAGCGAGATGGCGCAGACCGCGACCCAGCTGGTCGTGCTGGGCCGCGGCAAGCTCATCACCGAGGCCAGCGTGGAGGATTTCACCGGCCACGCCACCGGGACCGGCGTGCTGGTCCGCACCCCCGAAACCGTGCGGCTCGGCCAGCTGCTGGCCGCTCCCGGCATCACCGTGACTAACGACGGAACGGACCTGCTGCGTGTCTCCGGCACCACCGCCGAGCAGATCGGCACCGCAGCCTGGCAGGCTCATCTGCCCGTCTACGAGCTCACCCCCACCCACGCATCGCTGGAAGAGGCCTTCATGCAAGTCACCCAGGACAGCATCGAGTACCACGCCGGAGCGACGCGATGACCGCCGTCATGGGCCCAGGGCTCGCCCCCGCGCCAGCAAAGCCGGCCCCGGCGACCGTAGCGGGACCAGTGACCCAGGTCCGCGTCGTCCGCGCGGAGTGGACCAAGCTGCGGGCGCTGCGCTCGACCCGGTGGTGCGTGCTCACCGCGGCCGTGCTGATCGTCGGCCTGGGTACCGCGATCGCAGGATCCGGGACGGCATACCACGTCTCGGCGGGCAATACCGCCGCCAACGGAGTGTCGGTGGCCCTGCTGGGCGTGTTGTTCGCCCAGCTGGTGATCGGCGTGGTCGGCGTGCTGGCGTTCAGCGGCGAGTACGGCACCGGGATGATCCGGGCCACGCTGGCGGCCGTGCCGTCGCGGCTGCCGGTGCTGTGGGCCAAGGTGATCGTGCTGGTGGGCCTGGTGCTGCCGGTGAGCATGCTGTGCGCGCTCGTCGACTTCTTCGCCGCGGCCGCTATCGAGTCCTCCCGCGGGGGGTCGGTGCTCTCGCTGACCGATCCGGGCGTGCTGCGGACGGTGGCCGGCTCGTCGTTGTACCTGACCGTCGTCGTCATCATCGGCCTGGCCCTGGGGGCCCTGCTCCGCAAGACCGCGGCTGGCCTGTCCGTGTTCGCCGCCGTGTTCTTCGTCATCCCGATCGTCGTAGGCGCCCTGCCGGCCAACATCAATGGGTTCGCGCCCTACCTGCCGTCCAACGCCGGCGGGGCCCTGTGGGGCATCCCGGACGCCGCGCATCCGCTGAGCCCGTGGACCGGATTCGCGTGCCTGTGCGGCTACGCGGTCGTGCTGATCGCCCTGGCCGCCTGGCAGCTGCGCCGCCGCGACGCCTGAGGAAGAAACACTGACCACGGGGAAAGGCGGCGAGGATACGAGTACCTCCTTCTGGACACACCGGTCGAGACCCGGGAACGCGCCCGCCGCGTTCCCGGGTCTTCGACGTCGGCTGCGCCTTGTCGCCGCGCCGGCTCGTTCGGGAGCCGCCGACTGGGTTGCCGTCAACCGCCGACATCTCTTGACTGAAGGAATGGCCGCCTTCACAGAGTCCGGTGCCATCGGCCGTCCGTCTTGCTCGTCTGCCAGCCCGGAGCCTGCATCGGCTATGTTTATAGCTAATTACACCTTATTTTCCGGAACAGCAGCAGCCTTTTCGCCATTTCTATACTGAGGGCCAAGCCAGTCATCACGATCCCGAACCACATCTTCAGGGTTTCGTATGCCGAGCTCGCGGCGTACTGTAACGTGCAATTCTGTGAGATTGACATAAAAAAGTTTCAGCGGCCCCTGTTTTATTTCATCCTCCCGAAGAGGTTTGTTATCCGCTTCTAGCATCAAGCCGTACGCGTACCTTTAGGGTAAGCCGGAGCGGGCGGCACATGCCTGCCAACATCTCTCCATGACATCGACGCGGTCTGCGCGGTATGACAGTGCTAGTGCCACGGTCGGCAACGTCCGCCTCTTCCAGCGCAGTTCTGGGACACTGATCTTGATGAACAATGCATCGGGAGCCGCCGGTCGTCGCGTCCTCGTCACTGGGATGGCCGGGTCCGGGAAGAGCACGTTCTCGAGGGCCTTGTCGGCGAGGACCGGCCTACCGGTGATCCATCTCGACCTCCACTACTGGAAGCCAGGCTGGGTGAAGCCGTCGGATGACGAGTGGCGGGCGAAGCAACGCAGCCTGCTCGCCGGCGACGCCTGGATTGCCGACGGCAACTATCATCAAACGCTCGATCTTCGCCTGGAGCGAGCGGACACGGTCGTCGTCCTCGATACGCCATGGTGGGTTTGCGCCGGTCGGGCGTTCGTACGCGGACTTCGAAGGCCAGTTGGCACCGAGATGCCCGAAGGTTGCGAAGACTCTGTGATCCGACGGTTGCGCGATGAGTGGCGGTTGGTCGGGGTCAACTGGCGGGATCGTTCTAAGGAGCCTGAGCGAGAACGCGCGATCATCTCCGAGCATGGGCAGCATACGGCGCTGCACGTGCTCAGTTCGAAGCGAGCGGCCCGAGCGTTTCTCGGTGAGTGGCTGACTCGGCCTCGAGTTGGCTGGCCACGAAGAAGACCCCATGGCCATCACAGACGTGCCTGTATTCGCTAGTCGACGTACGCTACGTCGCCTCGAACGCCGATTCGCGCGTCCGTGCGGGTAGTGAGATAGTCGTCCTTCGGTGCGCGCGCGAACCGGCGACCGGCGTAGCTAGCCTGTCGCACCGAGGAGGAACCGCATGGCCGATTCTGACCGCCGAAGCACGTTGCTGGATTCTTACGAGAACGCTGCGGTGATCGTGTCAGGAATAGATGCTGACGAGCTCGGTCACCCGACACCGTGCCCCAAGTACGACGTGGCCGGACTGATCGACCACCTCGTCGAAGCGGGCCACCGGGCGGCCGCTCTCGGCCGCGGGCAGGCACCCCCGCAAGGAGACGAGTCCCCTCACGTGGAGCTGTCCGACGCGCCCGGTCAGCTACGCAGCGCTGCGGAAGAGGCGGCACAAGCATGGGGCGACAATTCCAGCTTGTCGTTGAGGTGCACAATGCCGTGGGGCGAGGAGTACACGGGAGCCACCGTGGTGGACATGTACCTGGCCGAGCTGGCCGCACACGCCTGGGACCTGGCCAGGGCCACCGGACAGCTCGACAAGCTGGACCCTTCCCTCGCCTTGCCGGCACTTGAGGGGGCACGGGCCTTTATCAAACCTCAGTACCGCAACATGGTCGAGCCTGGAGCCCCTTTCGGGGCGGAGGTCTCCCCAGCTCCCGGTGCTGACGACTGGGAACGTCTCGCTGCCTTCATGGGACGCGACCCACGGACAACGCCCGCTCGATAAGGGGCGAGCGGGGCGCCGGGACCTCGATCGACATGGCGTCTTGAGCCTGGGTAATAGCCGGAGGCAGCGATAGCTCACTCCCGAACGCCCACGCAGAACGAACTGTGGCTGCAGTGCCAGACTGGCTGTCAGAAGCTGGATCACGTCATCGCACATTCAGGAGGCAAGCGTGACAACCCCGCCGGATTTCGGAGGTCGCGACATGGAGGAGGGCTTGCTGGAAGACCTGGGCGGACCGCGGGAGGGACACGTCGCAGGTCACGAGGACGAGGACAGCTCGGAGTGGAGCAGCAACGAGGCGCACGCGCCGGGAAAAGTGTGCGAGGTGTGCGGTGCGGTCATCCGATCCGGCCAGGAAGTACGACGCCGGGCCGACGGCCAGTGGATGCATGAGGTCTGTCCCCTGATATAGCGATCGAGACCGAAGCAGTGAGGACAGTGCTCGCCGTTTTAGTACGAACCGGACCGGACGGACCGCACCAAACCGGGCGAAGAGAACCGGACGATTTGCGCGACCGCCGGCCGGTGGCGGGCTAATGCCGGACGCGGACGACGAGCTTGCCGGTGGCGCGGTTGTGCTCCATGTCGTCGTGGGCCTGCGGCACCTGCTCCAGGCCGTCGTAGACGCGGTCCACGGGGAAGGCCAGCCGGCCGGCCACGATCGCGTCGAGGATCTCCTGGAAGGCCTCCCGAGGCAGGTCGGCGGCATCGCCGAAGTAGCCCGCCAGGCGCACGCCCTTGGGCAGGTACTCGTTCGGGGAGAAGTCCCGCACCGTCCATTGATTGGAGAGACTGCCGCCGAAGCAGGCCGTGCCGTGTACGCGCACCGTGCGCAAGGTATCGGGCAGCGTCGGCGTGCCCACCAGATCTAGGGCGGCGTCGACGCCGTCCGGGTACAGCTCGCGCACGGCGGGCGCGACCTCGCCGGTGTCGAGCAGGGGATGGTCGACGCCGTGCTCCTTCAGCAAAGCCAGGCGGCCGGCCTGCCGGGTGGTGGACAGCACCGTGGCGCCGCGCCATCTGGCCAGCGCGGCGGCGGCCAGGCCGACCGAGGAGGTGCCGCCGCGGATCAGTACGGACTGACCGGCCTTCAGATCCAGGCCGATGGTGAGGGATCCGTAGGCGGTCTGCACCATCTCAGGCAGGCCACCCAGCACCTCCCAGGGCAGCTCGGTCTCGACGGGGATGACCTGAGACAGCGGCACAGACGTGTACTCGGCATAGCTGCCGTCGTAGGTACGCCCCATGTCCCCCATCATCGCGACAACCTTCTGCCCGGGAGCCAGCCCGCGGTCGGCCGGGGCCGCGTCCACGGTGCCGGCGGCCTCGATACCCGGCACCCGGGGAAAGCTGACGCCCACGCTCAGACCCAGCCGAAGCTTCAGCTCCGAGCGGTTGAGACCGAACGCCTCGACGCGGATGCGCACCCAGCCGTCCCGCTCGGGCGGGAGCGGGAGCGTAGTCAGCCGCAGGTTGTCCACGGGGCCGGGGGCGGCGAGCCGGACGGCGCGCATAGTGGTCGGCGAGGACGTCATGCGCTGCCTTTCTTCCCAGGGCAGGAGAGCCGGTCGGCACCGATCAACATGCAGCCGCCGCGGCTTCATTCCCGACTTGCCCCGGGTTACCGCCTCTTGAGATCGGCATGGCCGCCGGGCGTCACACGAAACCGGTCCGGTCTGACCTGGTTGCAGTACATGCAGTAAACTTGGCTTATGCCATACGGGCCGAATCCTAACGAGCCCCGTCCTCCCCGGGAGCCCCGCGTTAAGCGCATCCGGATCACGGTCGACCTGACCCCGGATGACTACCAGGTCCTGAACCGCTGGCTAGCCAGAGCCAGCGTGGAACTCGATCAGCCGCTCCGCACGATGACCCTGGCCCGGGGGATCAGGGCCATGATCCGGGCGGCTGCGGCCGACCATGTAGTTGACGATGTGGTACTCGACGTCCTGCGCAAAGACCAGTCCTGATAAAGCTGGCCAGCTCAAGGCTGGCCAGGCCCGCGGCGGGCCTGGGATCACCCGTCACGGGTGATTCTTCGCGGACTTCAGTTCAGTTCTCCTCCAATGATCACCGGGAAGGCCGGGGCCGGTACCGCGCGGACGGCGCACCGACCTGCGCCGGCTCCGGCAACGCGCCGCCGCTGGGGCCATGGGCCAGGCGTCACGGATCGTCCTGGTGACCGTGCGGATCCTGCCCGTGCAGGCGGTGGATCTCCAGGACCTCGACCCCGAATGCCTCGAGCCTGGCGAGCAGCCCGTTCAGCGCCGCTTGATCCCGGATCGGGCCATGCAGGACGGTCTCGACCGGTTCCACCGAGGCAGACAGCCGGTCGAAGTCGAGCAGCGCCTCGGGCGGGACAACACCCGATACCCGGATCTCGTAGTAAGACGATGGCACCGCAGCCCCTAGCAACGTCGGAGAACACACCGGCTAAGAAGCCACACTCCCGCTTCTGCGGCCGCTGCGCCCCATTCATAGCGGGTGATAATCCGTCACCATGGTGAGATCGCCGCGGGGTGATGACTTCCCGTGTATCGGGGGAAAAAGAAGGGTAGAGGGAAGCCAGGCTCCGCCTGCCGCACGGTACCTGCTGGCCGGGCCGTCGGCTGGATCAGGTCCCTGGAGGGGAAACGAGGATGTCCAGTACCGAGGCCCGAGGGGCAGCCCGGCTTCGCGGACGTCCCGACGCTGACGATCCGGTCTTGATGTCCAAAGTCGTCGTGCCCGAATTGCCGGGCTGGGCGGTCACCCGTCCGCGCATCGAGGAGCTCATCGCCAAGGGCGCTCGCGGCCCGCTGACCTCGGTCACCGGGCCGCCGGGAGCAGGCAAGACCATGGCTATCGCGTCCTGGGCCGCCACCAGCACGTATCCCTGCGTCCTGGCCTGGGTCACCCTCGACGACTATGACAACAAGCCGCGGGTGTTCTGGTCTTATGTCGTGGCTGCCCTGCGACGGGCGGGCATTCTCGTGCCGCGGGTCCTCCCCGGGCCGACACGTGAGGCCGTGGAGCATGCTTTCCTGGTCCGGCTGGCCTCGGTGCTCGCGGTCCAGGACCCGCCCGTCGTCCTGGTCCTCGATGATCTTCACCTGGTGAAAGATCCGGGCACTTTGGACGCCCTGGACTACGTGCAGCGGAACGCCTATCCAGGCTTGCATCTGGTGGTTGCCTCGAGGGTGGATCCGCTGCTGCCCTTGCACCGGTACCGGCTGACCGGGGAGCTCACCGAGATCAGGGCCGACGACCTGGCCTTCAACGTCGAGGAGTCCGGCCTGCTCCTGGCGCATCAGGGGATCACCCTGTCCGAGGCGGCGATCGAGGGACTCACCGGGCGGACGGAAGGCTGGGTGGCGGGGATACGGCTGGCCGCGCTGTCTTTGCACGGGCATCCCGATCCCGAGCAGTTCGTGAAGGAACTTGAGTCCGAAGACAGTGCCATCACTGGTTATCTGGTCGATGAAGTCCTCAACGCCCAGCCTCCTCCGGTGCGTGACATGCTGCTGCGCACCAGCATCCTGGAGTGCGTCAACGCGGATCTCGCCAGCGAACTCGCCGGTGCACCCAGCGCAGCCCATATCCTGGCCGACCTCGCGCGGGCGAACGCCTTCATCCGGCCGATCGGGCACGGCTGGTACCGCTACCATGCGCTGCTGGCCGCCGTTCTCCGCCTCAAGCTCCGGATCGAGCACGGCGGGCGGGTGCCCGGCTTGTACGAGCGTGCGGCGCGGTGGTACCAGCGCAACGGGATGCTCCACGAGGCGGTGCGGTACGCCGCCGAATCCGGCAACTGGCCGTTCGCGGCTGGAATTGTCGTGGACGAGTTCGCGGTCGGCCAGCTCATCGACCCGCGCGGGAACCAGCCGCTGGCCGAGGCGTTCAGCCGCATGCCACGCGAGGGCAGGTGGGCCGCCCCGCAGCCGTGGCTGATACTGGCCGCGACCGGGCTGTCTGACCCGGCGCAGGAGGCCGGCCGCGCCGCGGCGCTGGAGACCGCCGAGAGCATGCTCGAGCCGCGCCCCGCCGCCGACGAGATCCCGGCGCGGCTGGCCGCCGCCCTGATCCGGCTGGCGCTGTCCCGTCGCACCGGCGACCTCCAGGCCGCCACGGCCGCCGCCGGGCGAGCGGAAGCCCTGGCCGCGCGGCTGCCCGAGGAAGCGCACGCTCGCCATCCCGAACTCGGCGCGCAGCTGCTGTCGGGCCGCGGGGCGGTAGCACTGTGGGCCGGGCGATTCGATTCGGCGGTGGCCGACTTCCGGGCGGGCGTGGCGGCCTGTGCGCCGGAAACGGCCTATGAGCGCGCTGACTGCCTGGGCCATCTCGCCCTGGCCGAGGCCGTGCAAGGCCAGCTCGGCCGGGCCGCCGGGCATGCCGACGAGGCGATGGAGGCGATGCGGAACTGCAGCGAGTCGGTGACCGAGCACGTCATCGCCGCGGTGAGCGTCGCGCTGGCCTACGTGCATCTGCAGCGCGGTGACCTGCAGGAGGCCCATGCGGAGCTGAAACGGGCCGAGGCCGCCCTCCGGGTCGGCCCCGAAAAGCTCGTCGAAGCGCTCGCCTGCATGGTCGCGGCGCAGCGCCGCCTGGCTGAAGGCCGCGCCATGGCGGCGGCGGAGATGATCGGTCGCGCGCGTCAGGACTGGTCGCCTCCCGGCTGGCTCGAGCTGAGGCTGGCCGTCCTGGAGTCGCGAGCTCATGTCCTGGCCGGCGACATCCCGGCCGCCGTGGCGGCAGCCGAGCGTGCCGATCCGCAGTCGGCACCCGAGGCCGCGGCCGCGCTCGCTCATGCGTGGCTGGCCGCGGGAGATCATCAGGCGGCCCGCCGCGCGCTGGCTGCCGTGACCGCAGGCCGGAGCGAGGCACCTGAGGGTGTCGGCCTGGCTGGCTGGCTGGTGGATGCCCGGCTCAGCTACAGCACCGGTGAGAGCGGGCGCGGGCGCCGATCACTGCAGCGCGCGCTGCTGCTGGCCGGGCCGGAGCGGATGAAGCTTCCTTTCGCCATGGAGCAGGCCTGGCTGCGGCAGGTGCTGCGACACGATCCGGAGCTGGCCCAGGCCGCCCGGGAGATGCTCGAGCCCGCGGCTCGCCCGGGGGCGGTTCCGGCCCAGCGGCGGCCGCCGCCCGTCCCGCCGGCGCCGCTGGTTGTCGAGCCGCTCAGCGAGCGTGAGCGCGAGGTGCTCTTGCTGCTGGCGGGAATGCTCAGCACAGCCGAGATCGCCGCCGAGATGTATCTCTCGGTGAACACCGTCAAGACCCATCTGCGGAGCATCTACCGCAAGCTGTCCGCGGCCCACCGCGGCGAGGCGGTGCGGCGCGCACGACAGCTCCAGCTCATCTGAGGGCTTGCGGCGGCGGACCCCGGCGGGCCGCACGGCACCCGCGTGCCCGGGCGCTCTGTGCGGCGGCCTCGCGTATCACCCGTCCCGGGTGGGGCGCGGCCGCAGACGGGGTGGTGGTCTAGAGCGTGAGTATCTAGGCCGGTAAGAAGAAGGAGAGCACTTCATGTCTGATCTGATCGCGATCGCTTACCCCGACGAAGCCACCGCTGACGCAGCGGCCGACGAGGCCCGGCAGCTGGCCCGGGACCTGATCATCCAGCCCGACGCCATCGCGGTGATCACTCGCGACAAGGAGGGCAACTACCACACGCATACCAACCACCACCTGGTGGGCGGCGGAGCGACCTGGGGCATGTTCTGGGGCCTGCTGTTCGGCCTGCTGTTCTTCGTCCCGGTCTTCGGGATGGCCCTCGGCGCGGGGATGGGGGCGCTCATGGGCAAGATCACCAAGTCCGGGATAGACAAGGAATTCCAGGACCAGGTGCGCGACAAGCTTCAGCCCGGGACCTCGGCGCTGTTCCTCATGGTGGAGAAGGTCACCCCGGACAAGGCCGTCGACGCGATGAGCAAGTTCGGCGGCACCGTGATCAAGACCTCGCTGTCCAAGGAAGGCGAGCAGGAGCTCCAGGACGCGCTGCACGGCGGCGGCGCCTCCTGACCGCCGCGTGAGCACGCCGTCATCCCATGTCAGATGGTCCGCCCGGAGCCGACCGCGTGCAGGGTCATGACGCCGCTGTCCCGACCGGGATGAGCGGGCCAGGGAGACAGGGCCGTACCGGGCCGTCCCGAGTGGCCGGCCGGTACGGCCTTCTCCTGCTGGTCCTCATCGTGACCTACCTGCTGACCGCGTTCAGCGGCTCGACGGGCAGCACCGAGTTGCAGGTGGTCCTGTTCGCCCTGATCCTGCTGATGGCGCTGCGCACGTCGCCGATGCCCGCCCCGTGGCCGGCGGTCATCGCCGCCATCACGGTGATCGGCTCCGCCGTGACGTTCTGGACGTCGCTGTCCGGTTCCCGGACCGGAAAGGCGTCCGAAGACCTGTGGAAGGCCTTGCTGCTGCTCTTCGCCGTGGTCATGGTCGTGCGCCGTATCCTGGCCAGGCCGACGGTGACCGTCCAGAGCATCTATGGCGCCCTGAGCGCGTACCTGATCATCGGGCTGATGTTCGCCTCCGTCTACGCCGCCCTCGACCATCTGGGCACGTCCGACTTCTTCGCCGACAATCAGCCCGCCAACACTCAGACGTACCAGTACTTCAGCTTCACCACCTTGACCACCCTCGGGTACGGAGACTTCACCGCCGCCGAGAGCGGCAGCCGCTCCATTGCCGTCCTGGAGGCGATGACCGGCCAGGTGTTCCTGGCCACCCTGGTGGCCCGTCTCGTTACGGCGTACCGCGGCCCGGACCGGGCCGTGCCGTCGGGCCGCGGACCGCTACCTGAGGATGCTGACGGCCCTGCCGATGACGAGGATCGCGCCTAGCAGCGAGATCGCCTCCGCCGCCATCCTCACGTGCTGACCAGCAGGTAGATGCTCTTGCCCGCCAGCCAGAACCCGAGCAGGAGGCAGATCGCGATGATCACCTGGTCCTGGTGCGTATTCAGCCAGTTACGCATCCCGGCGAGTCTGGCCTCGGCTTTGGTGCCGGCGAAGGTGGCGTACAGCTCCAGGTACAGAAAGCCCGATGTGGCCAGCAGACAGAAGAGCACCAGCGCCAGATAGCTGGCCGCGGTGGTCAGCTCGGCCCCGGCGATGGTAGCCGCGGCGGCCGCCACGAGCGTCCAGGGCTGCAGGAACGCGGCGAGCCCGGCCACGCTCAGCAGCGAGAGCCGGTCCACCCTGGACATCCACGCGGCCGGCTTGCGCGGCCGGCCCGCCCGGCGCTTTTGCCGTACGCCGATCAGGATCAGGACGACACCGATGGCCAGCTTGATGGCCAGAGCGGCGGTCGACGGCACCGTCTGCGGCTTGGGCGGGTTGTTCCCGGTGGCCAGGAAGACCGCCGCGATCACTACGACCAGGCAAGCCAGCCAGCCGAGGATAAACGCCAGCCCTTTCCAGCGGCCCTTCTCGGCGCTCAGCACCAGGATGAAGGCCGTCAGCGGGAACGGCTCCAGGGCGATGCCGAGCCCGATGAGAAGCAGGTCAAGTACCATGCCTCGGCCGCTCCGGCCGTCAGGCCGTCACAAGCCCTGCTCGGCGATGATCCGCCCGGACTTCACCGCGTCGATCAGCGCCTGGTGGTCGCGCTCGTTCTGGTCGGCATAAGCCACGGCGAACTTCGCGATCGCCCGGTCGAAGACGTCCGAGCCGCCCAGGTAAGCGCCGATGGCGATGCGGTCCCCGGAGCGGGCGTGCGCCCGGGCCAGCGTCCAGCCGCACAGCGCCGCGTACATCTGGAGACCTTCGGGGCGCAGGACCTCGACCTCAACGGAGAATTTCCAGTCCCGGAGCTGCCGGACGTAGAAGTCCCTGGACCCCCCGTCCAGGCCCGCCTCAGTCCGCTGCCAGCCCAGGAAGATATCGCTCGCCGCCTGCATCAGCCGCTGGCCCGCCACCACCCGCTGGCCCTGGTTGGCGTACTTGCTGGCCCCGACGAACCGGCTGAGAACCGACGCCTCTGCCTCCTTGACCTGCAAAAACAACGGATCGGACTCGTCCCGGCCGAGCATCAGGACAATCCAGCAGCGGGTTCCGACGCTGCCCACCCCGACGACCTTGCGGGCCAGGTCGCAGAACTCGAACTGCTGGAGCAGGTACCTGCGGTCGGTCTCCAGCGTGCGCTGGTACTTGCCCACCAGGTTGGCCAGTTCCCCTTCGAGGTCGGCCCGGACGGCCTCGGCCGGGATGAGCTCTTCGACAGGGACCAGCAGCGGCGGATCGGAGATGATCCGCGGCCGGCCGTTGACCATCTGGGTCAGCCTGGCCAGCTCCCGCATGCTGTCCCTGGTTCGTGCCTTGGTCAGGCCCTTGTCCAGGGCCTTGCGCTGCCGCACCTGGAGCTGGGCATCGACCTGGGCCCGGAGCGCGGTGACGTCGGCGGCCGCGTACCAGACGTCCAGGTCCTTCATGCCGGCGAACTGGCGCATGGCCTCCCGGTAGCGGGACACGGAGGCCATGACGATATCGCGGCGCTGCTTGGTGGAGAAGCCGTTCTCCCGGCCGGCGACTTCCAGGCTGGCGGCCAGCCGTTTGACGTCCCACTCCCACGGGCCGGGCAGCGTCTCGTCGAAGTCGTTGACGTCGAACACCAAGCGCCGCTCGGCGGAGCCGAACACGCCGAAGTTGGACAGGTGCGCGTCGCCGCAGGCCTGCACGGCCAGCCCGGACACCGGCGTGGTGGCCAGGTCGCTCGCCATCGGCAGAGCCGCCCCGCGGTAGTAGGTGAACGGCGAGACCATCATCCGGCCCCACCGGATCGGTACCAGCTCGGGGACCCGCGTCTGCGCTTGCTCGGCCAGCAGTGCGATCGGGTCCGGCCGGTTCCTGGGCGGGTCGAAGACGGCGTGGCTGTCCCGCGGCACCTGGGCCCGCGCCGCCTTGCCGCGGGCCACGCGTTCGGCGGGCGTAAGCCGGCCCACCGTAGCGTCGAGCTCGTACCGGCCGACGGGCCGGACCGGCGTTGCAGTCATCTGATCGGTCATGATCGGCTCCCCCTCGCCCCGAGACACCCTGACACGACCATCCTGCACTGCGGCTTGGTCCGCCTCACCCGGCCGGGGTGAAGTGCACCTCCCGCTGGGCGGGGTTATCGTCAAGGGCACAACGGGTTATCGTCAAGCGCACGGACAGGTATCGTCGAGCGCACGGACGAGCGGTGTCCGCCCGGGACGCAGGTCTCGTTCCCGCAACTGCTGGTGAAGGGCATTCCACAGTGGCCATCGGAGGCAGCGGCCCCGAGCGGCCGGCCGTACCGTCCACCGATGACGCATCCACTGGGCCTGTCCGGCCCCCGGCCACCAACGCCCCGGCCATAGACAGCCCGGCCATAGACAGCCCGGCCATAGACAGCCCGGCCACCGACGGCCCCGTCAGCAACGGCCGGGCCGGGGGCGCGACACCGGCCCGGCGGCGGCGCATCACGCGAGTGCAGGTCGCGCACTTCATCCAGGCCGTTCGGGACAGCGACCGGGAAGTCGTGGACGAGACGGTCGCGCGGCTGAGCCGCTCCCGGCCCTGGCTCGCTCGGCTGGCCTTCGCCGTCGGGGCCTTCGCGATGCTCTTCGACGGGGTGAAGCTGCTGTTCACCAACTGGCGGCTGACCCTGGTCCAGGTGCTGCCCGCGATGTGGATCTGGGCCGCCATGTTCGACCTGAAGGCTCACGTGCTGCACGGCAAGTCGTTTCACGAGCTGACCGGCCCGGCCGTGGTGATCCCGCTCGTACTCGGCGTCGCCGCCGTCACCGCGGCGGGCTTCTACCTGAACGCCGTGTTCGCGTTCGCCATCACCCAGCCCGGCCAGCCGACGATCCGGCCCGCCTTCACCCAGGCCCGCCGGCAGCTGCCCGTCGTCCTGGCCTGGGGCGGGGGCATCGGCATCCTGCTCGGCCTGTCCACCGTGGTCGTGCCCCGCTGGGGGCCGCCCTGGTTCGCGGTGTCGCTCGGCATCGTCGTGGGGCTGATGATGGTGTGCTATGTCGCCGTGCCGTCCAGGCTGATCGGCATCAAGCCCGTCCAGTCGAAACGGGACAAGCTGACGGCCACCGCGGTCGGCGGGGCCGTCGGCGCGGTCATCTGCACCCCCCCGTACGCGCTGGGCCGCCTCGGGCTGATCCTGCTCGGGTCGAACACGTGGTTCGTTCTCGGCGTCATCCTGTTCGCGGTCGGGCTGACCCTGCAGGCAGGCGCGACGGGTGCGGTCAAGACGGTCAAGATGAGCGCCAAGCTCGTCTCCGGCACGCACATCGGGAGCACCGAGCAGAACGCCGGTCAGCAAGTTCGCCCCTAGCGGATGAGGCCCGGTGCGCCCGGGCGGCGAGATCATGACCATGGTGCGCAGGTCAGGGACGAACGCGGAAGGATCAGCATGCGGAATCCAGTGAGGAACCTTTCCCTTCTGGCGGCCATGGTCGCCATCGCCGTCCTGACGGCCGGCTGCGGGAGCGCCATCAGCAGCGCGAGCAGCGCGATCAACAGCCTGACGAGCAGGACCGCCACGGCCAGCACCGGGCCCACGACCGCACCGCCCACCACCGCACCGCCCACCACCGTGGCGCCGACGACTGTGGCGCCCACGACCGCGGCGCCCACGACCGCGGCGCCGACCAGCGCCCCGGCGACCTCGACGTCGGCCGCCTCTGCGTCCGCGTCCGCGACCCCTGGCACCGGGACCGGTACCAAGTACCTGTGGCTGTGGATCCTGCTGGCCGTGGTCGTCGTCGTGATCGGCCTGATCGTGTGGATCACCCACGCGACCCGGCGCCGCTCGGCGGCCGCCGCCAGCTCGCGGTCCAGGCTCATCGACGCGTACGCGAAGGGATCGGCCCTGCACGACGCGATGAGCGTGGCAGAAGCCCCGGGCAGCTTTGCCGCAGCTGACGCAGGCGCCCGGTGGGCCGACATCCAGCGGCGCGCCGATGACCTCACGCAGACGCTGTATGCGCTGCGCGAATCGGTCCCGGATCTCGATCAGCAGGGCAGGATCGCCGACGTGCTCGCCTCGCTGCAGGCGGTCCGGTCCGCGATGGACGCCGAGCGCGCCCCGGGCGGCGCCGGCCCGCAGCAAGCCGAGGTCGTCCGCGGCCGCCTGTACTCCTTCGAGATGGCCCTGCGCGCGCTCCGGACCTCCGACCAGGAATATACCTAACGATCCAGGCCGCGTGCCGCAGGCCTCCAGCGAGTTGCGGCAGCTGGGCCGGGCCGGGCGTCGGGTCCGTCGCCGACCGCTTCCAGCTGCGGCACACCGTCCTGGCCGTCTTATTGGGCCGTCTCACTCATTGGGCCGTCTCATGGCGGCAGCCCCGCTCGGTGACCCCAGCCGCCGCTGACCCGCGCAGGCGGCCTGGTGTTCCGGCGGCTCGCGCAAATGCAAGCGCGCCATCACAGGAACTTCTCAGCGCGTCGTTCACCGATGCGGCCGACGAGGATCCGCTGGCCGGCGCGGGATAATGTCGAGCGGCGAAGATAACACCGAGCGGGGTAACGCCGCGGCGCTCAGGAGCCGATCAGCTTGGCCTTGGCCGCCGCGAACTCATCGTCGGTCAGGACGCCCTGCTGATGCAGCCCGGCGAGCTGATTCAGCTGGTCGACAATGGACGACCCGCCGCCCTCGGGCGCTGCGGCCGGCGCGGCCGGCACGGGTGCCTGCTGCGGCGGTGCCTGCTGCTGCTGTTCCAGGTCGCTGATGCGCGCATCCTGGTCCGCCTCGGCGTCGGCCGCGGCTCCCTGCCTGCGGGCTGCGCTCTTGCCCACCATGTACGCGCCGCCGCCTACCACGGCCGCGCGCATCAGCGGGCGTCGTCGTCTGAACATCACTTACCTCCTGAGATCACCGGGCCGGACGGGTGCTACATGTCATCCGGCAGGCTGAGGCCGAGGGCGATCATGAGCTCGGGCGCGGCCGCGACCAGCTTCGGCCCGCCGACCTGCGGGGCGATGGCGATGAGCACGCCGATGATGTCCTCCGGGGTGGCCCCCTCGGCCAGCGCGGTGCTCACCTGCCAGACGTAAGAGGCGGGCGGGGCGTCGAGCGCGATGAGCGCGGCGATCTTGACCAGGGCGTAACTGCGCGCGTCGAGGCCGCTGCGGGCCTCCCACTCCGCCCGTACCTCCAGGCCGGCCGCGAGGATATCGGGATCGCCCTGGGCCAGAGCGGAAAGGATGCCCCTCGCGTTGTCGGAGACCTCCACGTTGACGGTCATGATCATGGTCCTTTCGTAGTCAGCGTGGCCTTCGCCGCGCTGGGTCGCTGAGCTAGCTGGGTCGCTGAGCTAATGGTGGCGGCTGGACGGCGGGCTTCGCGTCACCCGCGGCGGATGGGGCCACGTTCACGCCTGGTCGGCGGCCTCGGGCGCCGGGGCGGTCTCGGGCGCCGCGGCGGGCCTGCCGATCAGCTCGATCAGGCCGAGGACCACCAGCAGGAGGATGACAAGCACGATGACCAGCACCGGGGTGGGCTCGCCCACGAACACGAAGATCACCGCGAACAGCGCCACCGCCCCGATCCGCAGGCCCCTGCGGTGCAGGTAGGTCCACTCGCCGACCGGGCCGGTGGACACCCCGCGGCGCTCGCCGAAGTGCCGGATCCAGTCCAGCCCCGACGCGGTCCTCGAACGGGTCGCGACCGCGGCCCGCGAGGGCCCGGTCAAGAACGCCCCGGCGGCCACGACCAGCCCGACCAGCAGCACGGTGCGCAGCCCGAGCTTGAGGAAGTGGACCAGCGCGTCAAACGCGGCCGCGGCGGCATCGGAGGGCAGCGTGCTGGTGGGCACGCTGCTCAGGTAGATACTGCGGGCGATCAGCAGCCCGATCGCGAGGACCAGCATGGACGCGGCCAGGCCGAGCCCGGCGCCGATCAGGGCCCGGCGCCGTCCCCGCGCCGCGTACACCCCGCCGGCCAGCAGCAGCAGCGTCAGGATCGGCAGCACGATCTTGAGCGTCGTGACCAGCCGGTAGAGCGCCTGGGCTTTCCCGAGGTCGTTGGCCTGGAACAGCGCGAAGGTCGGGCTGACCGGCGGGATGTTGCTCGCCAGCGAGAACCCGTGCGCGACCAGGTCCTGCTTGGCCACCAGGATGAGGGGACCGAGGTTCAGCACGATCTGGCCGTTCACCACGCTCAGGGCGCCGCCGCCCTGCCCGGACAGCACCTTGACTATCCCCTGGTGCGCGACGGTATTGACCTGCACCCACGCGGTGGCCATGGCCGGGCTCGCGATAATCGTGGCCACGGTGCTGTGGACGAAGCTGGTGATCGCACTGGCGATCTGCGGGCTGAACGTCGTGAGCAGGGTGCTGAGCCTGGGCAGCCCCTTGCTGTTCAGCTGCGTGACCGCCTGGTTGATCACCCCGTTCACGTTGATCTGGGCGATGACCTGGTCGGTGATCTTGTCGGTCAGGGCGTTCTGGACCGCCGGGTCGTGGATCAGCGGCTCAACCGTCGCCACGTAGCGGCCGGTGTCGGAAACCTCGTTGCCGGCCCATACGCCGATCACGGAGACCAGCGCGAGCACGCAGCCGAGGACGATGAGCACGATGGAGACGGGAGTCCGCCAGCTGAAGCGCCGCCGGCGACCCGTGGCAGCGGTCTGGGCCTGGAGCTCGGCGGTTTCGGCGCGCAGCCGCTCCAGCTCGGCCCGTTCGTCCTGGCTGAGCCCGGAGTTCTCCTCGGCAGATTCCGGCTGGGTCCCGTCCGGCTCAACTGGCACCTGCGACTGGTCGGTCACGGGTCCATATTGGAGCCACTGAACCCGGCGGGCATCACCCGCCGGAGGTGAGCCGGGAGCCGATGGGAACGAAAATGGGGAGCCACTCGGGCGAAGTCCCGCTCTCGGGCTGCGCCCGGTCAGCCTCATCGAGCTCGGCGCCCGCGGCCGCTGACCGCCGCGGAGCGGCCTGGTTCAGGCCCTGATCCGGCGGCCCTGAGTGGGCTCATCCACGGCGGGTGATCCGGTCCCGGCCCCCGGGCCGTTAGGTTCGCCACCAAATGGGGACCATGGCAGGAAAGAGGCGAGGGAAATGGCAATCGGTCCTGTGCAGCTGATCGTGCTCGGGTTCAGTCAACCGGACTTCCACGGCGAGATCATCGCCGAGCTGGAGCGGCTCCGCGAGCACGACATGGTGCGCGTCATCGACTCGCTCGTCGTCTACAAGAACGCCGAGGGTGAGCTCGAGGTGGAGCACCTCAGTAACCTCACCCAGGACCAGGCCATCGAGGTGGGCAGCAAGATCGGCGCGCTGATCGGCCTGGGCATCGAGGGCGAGGAGGGCGCAGAGGCCGGCGCCATCGCCGGTGCCGAGGAAGTAGCCGAGGCAGGACGAGTGGAGGTGTTCTCCGACGAAGAGGGCTGGGACGTGCTCGAGGACATCCCGAACGACTCAGCGGCCGCGCTCATCCTCCTGGAGCACCACTGGGCCGTGCCGCTCCGTGACGCGATCGTCCGGGCCGGCGGCTTCCGGATCAGCGACGGCTTCATCAGCCCGCTCGACCTGGTGGAAATCGGGCTCCTGTCCGCTGAAGAGGCGAAGGAACTGCACGAACTCGAAACAGCGCGCGCTGTCTAGCGCATCGCGCGTCCAGATCACGACCCTGGAGGAATGACATGTTCGGAGGACGCCGAGTAGCCCGGCGCACGTCGCGCCGCACCGCCCGCCGCGTTTCCCGCCGCCGCATCTAGCGGCCCGGCCCGAGACCGTAACACCACGATCCGTTCGTCCCAGGAGCATTTCAGGCCGAACGGATCCCGGTGCCTGCTCCCCGACTCCTGCGTGCCAGGCCGGGCGGCAGCACATATCCCTGCGAAGCCCGAGTGAAAGGAGCCCGGCATGGCGACGGAGTTCACCATGGGCGCCAGGGCCAGCTGCTCGGATGGCCCGTGTGGCGAGGTCATCCGCACCATCATCGATCCGGTGGCCCGCACGGTCACCCATCTGGTCATCCAGCCCGGACGCCACGCGGAGGACGGCCGGCTGGTGCCGGTCGGGCTGGTCGAGCCGGGGCCGGCGAGATCAGGCTGCGCTGCAGCCTGGCCGACTTCGAGGGGCTCGATGCCGCCGAGGAAATCGACCTGGTGGTGGGCGAGGATTACGCCGGCGGATACGGCCCGGACGCCGTCGGCGGCTACGGCGACGTCGGCAGCATGGGCGTGGGCGGCTCCGCCTCCGGCATGGGGATCGGCATGGGCCTGGGCCATGGCCCGCCGGTTGTCGCCAGCGACAGTGTCCCGGAAGGCGAAACCGAAGTCATCCGCCATGAGCCCGTCCATGCCGTCGACGGTGAGGTGGGGCAGCTGAAGGGCTTCGCGGTGGACTCCGCCGATCACCGGGTGACCCACGTGCTGCTCCGCGAGGGTCACCTGTGGGGCCGCCGGGAAGTCGCCATCCCGGTCAGCGCGGTGGTCTCCATGGAGAACGGCATCAGCGTCAACCTCACCAAGAAGCAGGTGGAGGAGCTGCCGCCCCGCGGCTGAGGCCCGGATGGTCCGGCGAGTCATACGCCGCGGGTGGTGCCTCGCCCGGTTACGAGGGCGCTGTCCTCGGCCGCGTCGCACGCCAGCGGGACCAGCCCGCCCGGATGCTCAGTCCCACCACGACGAGCACGATCACCGCGATCAGAGCCTTCGTCCCGGCGTTTCCGATGCGCGTGGCGACCTCCTCGCCCAGGAAGTACGACAGGCCCACGTACCCCCCGATCCAGCCGACCCCCGCGACCAGCGCGCCGAGCATGAACAGCGCGAACCGCACCCGGAAGATCCCCGACACGAAGGCGGGCATCGTCACGGACGCGACGAAGGTGTGCTGGCCGAAGGCGTGATCGCCCTTGGCCAGCAGCTTCCGGCGACGCTTCTCCAGCCGTCCCGGATGGTCGAGCAGCGGACGTCCGCCCCGCTGGCCGATCCAGAATCCGATGACCGATCCCAGCATCCAGGCGACCAGCGCCGTGAGCAGCACGAAACCCACGTTGAGCTTGCCCTCGCCCGCCCGGCAGCCCGCCGCGATCAGCGCCGCATCCCCCGGGCCGGGGATGCCCGCTCCCATGATCGCGACCAGCACGAACAAGGCGATGTACTCGGGCAGGTTCATGGCGAGGCGTCGCTGGCAGCTGGCCCGGACCGGCGGTGGCCGGGCCGGGGCTACAGCGCCGGCGCCCCCTGGCCAGCCGGGGGCGGGTTGATGATCGTGACCTCCGCCTTGCTGACCGTGCGCCGGAGCATGAAGCCGCCGACGATCTCGACCAGGCCCTGGATGATGAACCAGATGCCGACCAGGACGGCCAGCGCGGTAACCGATGTCACGGGCAGTGCGGCGACGACGATTCCGGCGATCAGGCTGATGATCCCGAAGAAGATCCACCAGCCGCGTCCCTCGCCGGGGCCGGCCGCCATGCCTCCGGCCAGTGCGGACAGGCCCTGGATGATCCAGCTGATGCCGACGAGAAGGCCGATCAGCGCCACGGTGAGGTTCAGGTGGCGGAGCAGCACCACGCCGAGCACGATGAGCAGCAGCCCCGAGATTCCCAGCCATACCCGGTGCGACTCGGCGCTCCCGAACATCCTGGCCAGGTGAAAGAGCCCCGAGACGATCACGAGCACGCCGATCAAGACGGCGATGACGTTCAGGGAGCCGCTCGGGTGGAAGCTCACGATCAGCCCGAGTATCAAGGTCACGATGCCGACCACCAGCATCGTCTGCCACGCGCCGATCACGCCGGGACCTGGCCATCCCGGCCTGGATTCTTCGGTTTCCATGTGAGCACCTTCTTAGACCTCAGGCCCGTTCCGGGCGCATGCCGAAGGGCCGATAACGCGATCATGCCCTCGGCGCTCGGCCGCGGCCTCACCCGGGCCGGGTGAGAGAGCACCAGGCGGGCCGCCTGCGGTGCTGTCCGCCCTCCTCAGTGGTGGCGGCGGCTGGGCAGGATGGCCCCGATCACCCACAGCAGCGGGAATATGAACCCGATCAGCCCGAGCACCCAGTGACCCTTGCGGAAGGTGAGGATGGCGAGCGTGAACAGCAGGACAAGGTAGATGATCCCGAGCGTGGTGAACCAGACCGCTCCGTGCATGACGTCAGCTCCGTTCTGAAATCCAGCAGGAGGCCAGCATCTCCCGGACCGGGCCGGCCGGCCTCATCCCGCCCGGATGATTAGCCGGGCTGGGGGCGCCATCGGCCGCCCGGCCGTCCGCAGCGTCTCCGGCGCTCCTGGCCGCCTGGGGCGGGACCTCGCGCGCTATTGCTGTTTGCTCACCGTCAATTTCTCTTGACCCGGGAATTGCCGCGCAAGAACAATGGAACGGCAGACCGTCGTGGGGAAGATGCATTCGGGGCGATGGAAATGAGCAGCGTGCATGAGCGGCCCGGCCTGACGCGCGCTCCGGGCCGCGTACCGGCCGACCTGGTCACCTTGAAGCTGCTGCCGCCGCTGGTCCGCCGGGGGACGATCCGCCGTCCCGTGCTCGGCCGGCTGGCGGGCGCGGATCCACGCCGGATCATCTCGGTCGTGGCGCCGCCGGGGTACGGGAAGACCACGCTGCTGGCGCAGTGGGCCGAGCTCAGCGGCACGGCCTTCGCCTGGGTGTCGGTCGACGAGCGGGACAACGACCCGAGGATCCTGCTCAGCTACGTGGCCCAGGCGCTGGACGCGGTGCAGCCGGTCGGGCGGCGGGTGTTCGACGCGCTGGCCTCCGCGGCCAGCTCGGTGCCCGGCTCGGTGGTCCCGCGGCTCGGCGCGGCGTTCGCCTCGATGACCGTGCCGGTGGTGCTGGTCCTGGATGACGTGCACGTGCTGGCGAACCAGGAGGGCCGGGATGCCCTGTCGATCCTGGCCGAGCACGTGCCACCCGGGTCGCGGCTGGTGCTGGCCGGGCGGGCGGCGCCGCCGCTGCGGGTCGCGCGGCTGCGCGCCGAAGGCCGGCTCCTGGAGGTCGGCCCGGCCGACCTGGCGCTGACCCGCCCGGAGGCGGCGGCGCTGCTGCGCGAGGCCGGCCTGGCGCTGGGCCAGGGCGAGGTGGCGGCGCTGCATCAGCGGACCGAAGGATGGCCGGCCGGGCTGCACCTGGCGGCGCTGCACCTGGCGGCACTGCATCTGGCGGCACCGCACCTGCGGGAAGGTGGCTCGCTGGGCCCGGCGGCGGTATCCTTCGGCGGGCATGACCGCCTGGTCAGCGAGTACATAAGGGCAGAATTCCTGGCCACGATCTCCCGGCAGCACCGGGAGTTCCTGACCCGGACCGCGATGCTGGAGCAGATGTCCGGGCCGCTGTGCGAGGCGGTGCTCGAAGGGCCCGGTGCCGCCGCGGTCCTGGCCGAGCTGGCCCGCTCCGACCTGCTGCTGGTGCCGCTGGACCGGCGTGGCGTGTGGTACCGCTACCATCACCTGTTCCGGGACATGCTGCTGGCCGAGCTGGAACGGGCCGAGCCCGGGCTGCTGCCGGCCCTGCGCCGGCGGGCGGCCGCCTGGTGCCTGGCCAACGGCCGGCCCGCCGACGCGCTCGCGTACTCGATCGCCGCCGGGGACGTCGACGCGGTCGCCCAGCTCAGGGCCCAGCTGGCGGCCGAGCAGGTCCCGAGCGCCGCCGGGGCTTCGTTCCTGACCGCCGCGGAGCTGCGCATCCTGCCCATGCTGGCCACCCACCTGTCGTTCCCGGAGATCGCGGCCCAGATGTTCGTGTCGCCGCACACCGTGAAGTCGCAGGCCGTGTCGCTGTACCGGAAACTGGGCGCCTCCTCGCGCAGCCAGGCGGTCGCCCGGTCCCGCGAACTCGGGCTCCTGGACCGCTGAGCGCCTGGTGGTCGGCCCGGCGCGGGCAACAGGGTCATTTCATACCAATCGCATGATGCGCAGGTCAGCGCGCAGGAGTTGAGTAGTGCGCAGGGTGCGGGGCCCGGGCGCAAATGACGGCGGTCGGCCACCGCGGGGAGAGGTATTCATGGCTGCTCAAGTTGCCAACCGTGCGCCGGCTCGCGCCAAGCGGTCAGCGGCATTCGCCGGCGACCCGATCCTGATATCCAAGATCAGGGCACCAGCCATCCCGGCGTGGGCGGTCCAGCGCCACCGGATCACCAAGCGGATCGCCGAGGGCGCGCGGTGGTGCCCGCTGACCGTGGTGACCGGGGCGCCGGGAGCGGGCAAGACCATGGCCGTGGCCCTGTGGGCGGCGGCGGAAGCTGGCCCGGTCGCCTGGGTCGGCCTGGACGAGTTCGACAACGAGCCGGATACGTTCTGGAATTATGTCCTCGCGGCGCTGCGCAGGTCCGGTGTGGCCCTGCCCAAAGAGCTGCGGGCCCTGCCGCCCGGCCGGGACCATGACGACGGATTCCTGCTGCAGCTGACGGCCACGCTGGCCGCCCAGGACCCGCCGGTGACGCTGGTCCTCGATGACCTGCACGCGCTCACCGAACCGAGCGCGCTGAAGGGGCTGGACTTCATGCTGCGCAATGCGGGCCCCGCGCTGCGCGCCGTGGTCACCTCGCGCGTGGACCCGATGCTTCCGCTGCACCGCTACCGGCTGGCCGGGCAGCTGACCGAGATCCGGGCGAGCGACCTCGCGTTCAGCACCGCCGAAGCGGAACTGCTGCTGGCCCAGCACGGCAGCACGCTTCCGGCCGACTCGCTGGAGAGCCTCACCCAGCGCACCGAGGGCTGGGCGGCCGGCCTGCGCCTGGCCGCGATCTCCCTGGCCACGCATCCCGACCCGGACCTGTTCGTCAAGGAGCTGATGGCCGAGGACAGCCCGCTGATCTGCTACCTGGTCGACGAGGTGCTCAACGTCCAGCCGCCGCAGGTCCGCGAGGTCCTGCTGAACACGAGCATCCTGGAGCACGTCAGCGGCGAGGTCGCCATCGAGCTGACCGGCGACGAGCAGGCCGCCGGAATCCTGGCCTCGCTGGGCCGCACCAACGCGTTCGTCCGGCCGATCGGGTCCGGGTGGTACCGGTATCACACGCTGTTCGCCGAGATGCTCCGCCTGAAACTGCGCTACGAGTATCCGGACCGGGTGCCCGTGCTGTACCAGCGGGCCGCCCGGTGGTACGTGCGGAAAGGGATGCTCGCCGACGCGGTGCGGCAGGCGGCCCGGGCCGGTGACTGGCCGCTCGCCGCCGGCCTGGTCGTCGATGAGCTGGCCATCGGCCAGCTCACCGATCCGCGCGACGGCCAGCGCCTGGCCGGGGAGTTCACCGGCCTGCCCGCGGGCCGGGACTGGGCCGAGCCGGCGCCCTACCTGGTCTGCGCGGCGCTCGCGCTGGGCGCCGGGCGGCACGAATCGTGTACCGCGGCGCTGGACGCCGCTGACCACCTGCTGGACGGCCTGCCCGCCGGACAGGCGGCCGCCGCCCGGCTGTCCGCCGCGGTGATCCGCCTCAGCGCGTCGCTGCACGCCGGGGAGCTGACCGCGGCGACGGCCGCCGTGGTCCGCGCCGAGGCGATGCTCAACCAGGTCCCCGGCCGCCCGCGGGCCGCCGGGTATCCGGATCTCAGCAGGCGCGTGCAGGTCGGCCGGGCCGCGGTCGATCTGTGGTCCGGCCGCCCGGAGGAGGCGGCCGAGGTCCTGCAGGCCGGGCTGGCCGGTGCGGTCAGCTCCGGCCGGGAGACCGAACGAGCCGACTGGGCCGGGCCGCTGGCGCTGGCCGAGGCGCTGCGTGGCCGGCTGTCCCGCGCTGCGGAGCTGGCCAGCCAGGCGATCCCTGGGCCAGGGGAGCAACGGCTGGCCGGCCCGCGCCCGGCCGCCGCCCCGCTGGTCGCGCTCGCCTGGGTGCACCTGAAGCGCGGCGAGCTGCCCCAGGCGCGCAGCTTCCTCAAGCAGGCCGACGCCGCGCTCGGCCAGCGTCCGGACAAGCTGATCGGGGCGGTGGCCTACCTGGTCGCGGCCGGCGGTGCCCTGGCTGAGGGCCGCTCCCAGCTGGCCGTGCAGGTCGTCGCCAAGGCCCGGTCGGACTGGCTCGTCCCGGCGTGGCTCGACCAGCGGCTGAGCCTGCTGGAGTCGCGTGCGTGGACGGCGGCGGCTAATGTCCGCGCCGCGGTGGCGGCCGCCGAACGGGCCGGCTCCTCGGCGCAGGCTGGGGTCACGCTCGCGCACGCCCGGGCGGCCGCCGGGGACAGCGAGGAGGCGGCGCGCGTGCTCGCGCCCGTCCTCGCGGCCGAGGCCGACCTGCCGGAACCGGACCGGCTGGCCGCAGGCCTGGCCGACGCCAGGCTCCGTTACGCCAGCGGCGACGTCGCCGGCGGGCGGCACGCCCTGGCCTGCGCGCTGCGGCTGGCCGAACGCGAGCAGCTCAGGCTGCCGCTCATGCTGGAGCGCGGCTGGCTCGAGCCGGTGGTGCGGCGTGACCCGCGGCTGGCCGAAACCCACCGGCGGCTGCTCGCCCCGATCTTCGGTTACGATCAGATCCCGGCGCCTGCCGCGCCCCGGGACGAGGCTCCGGTCCTGGTCGTTGAGCCCCTCACCGAGCGTGAGCTGGAGGTGCTCACCCACGTGTCGAGCATGCTGAATACGGCCGAGGTGGCCCGCGAGATGTACATCTCCGTCAACACGGTGAAGACGCACCTGCGGAACATCTACCGCAAGCTGGCGGCGGCGCACCGCAACGAGGCGGTCCGGCGGGCTCGCCAGCTCCAGCTGATCTGACGGCCGGCCATGAACGGGACCTCAGGGTACAGCCGGCAACTGGACAGCTTCCGCGAAGCGCGGCGCGAAATGGAAGCGTCGGTGCTCCCGCTGGCCACGTCGGTGGACGGGCGCCGGTTCACCTTCCAGGCCTCGCTGTACGGCCTGGAGCTCGAGGCCGGCGGGTACGTCATGCTCGAGGGCGGCGGCCCGGCGCGTCTGGGCCGGGTGCTCTCGATCGAACTCCATGAGCAGCGGGGCCCGGAACTGATGCTGTCGGCGGGCGCCGATGGCGGCCCGGTGGCCCGGACGGAGGTCCCGCTCCGCTACGCGCGCGGCGAGGGCCTCATCGTGGACGGCGGCACCGCGCCCTTCCACGATGCGCTGGTCCGTCCCGCCGCCGAATCCGACCTGCGGGCGTGGCAGCAGCGCAGCGCCGGCCCCGGCGCGCAACTGACGCTGGGCGAGCTCACCCTGGCCCCCGGCGTGCCCTGCCTGGCCGACGCCGGGGGCTTCAACCGGCACACCTTCCTCTGCGGCCAGTCCGGGTCGGGGAAGACCTACTCGCTCGGCGTGATCCTCGAGCGGCTGCTGAGCGAGACGGACCTGCGCCTGGTCATTCTCGATCCGAACTCCGACTTCGTGCGCCTGGGCCAGGTGCGCGCGGACGCCGACCCGGCGCGGGCGGCACGTTACGCCGACGCGGCCCGGCGGATCGCGGTCTATTCCGCGGCTGCGCCGGGAGAGCGGAGGCTGCGGATCCACGCGGCCGAGGTCGACCCGGCGACGCAGGCGGCCGCGCTCCGCCTGGATCCGATCGCCGACCGGGAGGAATACGCCGCGCTGGCCGACCTGCTCGCCGACGGGAACCCGATCACGCTGCAGGCCCTGGCCGACAGCGACCGGCCTGAGGCCAGGCGCCTCGGGCTGCGGATCCGCAACCTGGGCGTGGACCGCTACTCGGTCTGGGCCGCCGGCGAGACGGGTTCGGTCCTCGACGCGGTCCATGACGATGCGGTCCGCTGTGTCGTCGTCGACCTGGGCTCGCTGCCCACCCGTGAGGAGCAGGCCCTGATCGCCGCGGCGGTGCTCGGCGATCTGTGGCGCCGGCGTCAGGACCGCAGCCCTGTTCTCATCGTGATCGATGAGGCCCACAACGTCTGCCCGGCCGAGCCGGCCGATCCGCTGGTCGCGGTGGCGGCCGAGTACGCCGTCCGGATCGCCGCCGAGGGCCGTAAGTTCGGCCTGTACCTGCTGGTGTCCACGCAGCGCCCGCAGAAGATCCCGGAGAACGTCCTGTCCCAGGCGGACAACCTGGTGCTGATGCGGCTGAACTCGCTCGCGGACGCGGCCTTCGCCGAGGCGGCCTTCTCGTTCGTGCCGCCCAGCCTCATCGCCCGTTCGGCCACCTTCGGTCAGGGCGAGGGACTGATCGCGGGCCGGATCTCGCCGCACCCCGCCCTGCTCCGCTTCGGCGCGCGGCTGTCCGAAGAGGGCGGTGCCGACGTTCCCGCGACGTGGGCCTCCCCGCACCGGTGAGCCGTGCCGGTGGAGCCGTGCCGGTGAGCCGCCCGCCGCCGCGGCTAGGGCTGGGCGCCCAGGGTGACGGTAACGGTGGCGGTCTGGCCGCTGCGCCAGACCTGCAGCGGGACGGTATCTCCCGGCTTCTTGGTCAGGGTTAGCTCCTGAAGCTGAACGGCGCTGGTGGCGGGCTCTCCGTTAATCTGCGTGATCACGTCGCCGGAGCGCAGGCCAGCCTGGGCGGCGGGCCCGCCCGGCACCACCGTCTGCACGTACAGCCCGTCGGGTACGCCGCCCTGGGCGGCGGCCGCCGCCGGTATCGGCACGGTGCCCACGCCGAAGTAGGCGTGGGTGACCGAGCCGGTGGCGATCATCTCATCGGCGATGGTCGTGGCCAGGTTGACCGGGATGGCGAAGCCCAGCCCGATGCTGCCGCCAGACGACTCGCCGGATGAGCTGGGCACGGTCGCCCCGGCCGTGGGGACCCCGATGAGCTGGCCGGAGCAGTTGACCATGGCGCCGCCGCTGTTGCCCGGGTTGATGGCCGCGTCGGTCTGGATCGCCGAGACCAGCAGCGCCGCCGTGTTGTTCTCCGCGGGGACCTGGATGGTGCGGTCCAGGGCGCTGATGATCCCGGAGGTGACCGTGCCGGACAGCCCCAGCGGGGCGCCGATCACCACGTTCGCCTCGCCCACCTGGACCGAGGAGGACGAGCCCATCGCGATGACCGGGAGCGTGCGGGAGACATCGGCCTTGAGCACGGCCAGATCGGTCTGCGGGTCCCGGCCGGTGATCGTCGCGGGGGCGCTCTGCCCGTCGGAGAACTGGACCTCTACCGACCCGCCGCTGGCGGCTACCGCTATGACATGGTTGTTGGTCAGGATGTACCCGTCGGATCGGATGACCTCGCCGGACCCGGTGCCGCTGCCGCCGCTGCCCCGCGCCGAGATGGTCACCACCGACGGGATGACCTTGTTCGCGACCGAGGTGACATCGCACACGCTGAGCTGGCTGGAGCTCGCCGCAGCGCCCGCCGCCGGGGCGGCCGAGGACTTCGTCGCGGCGATGATGGCCGCCGCCCGCGACGCCCCCGACCACCAGCGCGCCGACCAGCGCCGCCGGCAGCAGCCACCGGTTCCTGTTCTGCCCGTGCTTCGATCCGGTTACGACTGTGTCAATCCTTCCTGGCTGAGCGGGGATCAACTGGCCTCATCTATACCGATGCTGGCCAAGGGCGTCATCCCGGTCATCACCCACGGCGAGTGAGGCCCCCGGGCCGGCGTACAACGATTGACGACGCGTGCCTGGACCGCACAGTCCACATCACTAACGATTGCCAGTGCACTGAACCGCAGTGCACTGGACCGCAGTGCACCGGACTACGGACCAAGGCTCGGATGATGGCCGTTTACGATCTGCTCGCCCCGCATTACGACGCCGTGACCGGCGATTCCGCCGCGGAGGCGGCGCTCATTCATGACATCATCGAGCGGCGTCACCGCCAGGCGGCCACGCGTGCTTGACCTGGGCTGCGGGACCGGCAGCGTGACCGCGTTGCTGGCCGGCGCGTACCAGGTGAGCGGCCTGGATATCTCGCCCGCCATGCTGGCCGTGGCCCGGGAGAAGCTGCCGACCGGGACCCAGCTCTACCTGGCCGACATGACCAGCTTCCGGCTCGACGCCAGCTTCGACGTGGTCCTGTGCGCCTACCAGGGCATCAATCACCTGCTCAGCCTGGCCGCATGGCAGGCCACCTTCGACCGTGCCTGGGACCACCTCAACCGCGGTGGCCTGTTCGTCTTCGATATCACCACGGTCAGCCAACTGGAGCGGATGGCGGCCGGCCCCGGGATCGTCCAGGAGTTCGGCGGTAATTACCTGCGGATCAAGGTGGGCACGGCGGACGGGGTGATCTTCGACTGGCACATCGAGGTGTATGAACTTCAGCCTGACGGCAGGTACCGCCTGCTGACCCAGAAGATCTCGCTGAGATCATTTCCGCTTGCTGACATACAGGACGCGCTGAGCGCGAGATTTTCCGGCGTAGAGATGATCAGCGACGGCCAGCCAGCCGACCTGGACCACCAGGACCGTATCTGGTTCGCCTGCAGCAAGCCCTGACTGACCTGGCCGCGGCCGCTAGGTCACCGGAGCGTCGGGCGCGGGCGCGGGGTCGGCCTGGTTGGCCGTGTACGGGCTGATCAGCGTTACGTCGTCGATGGTGAAGGCCCGTTCCCGGCGGATATCGCGGGTGAACGCGAACCACCAGCTGAATATCGCGCCGATGCGGTTGCGCCAGCCGGTGAGGAAGCCGATGTGGATGAACAGCCAGACCACCCAGCCCAGGAAGCCGCCGAAGCTCAGCTTGAAGGCAGACACCACGGCGACCCCGCGGGAGATGTAGGCGGCCGAGCCCAGGTCGCGGTATTTGAACGGCTTGTCGAAGCTCTCCCCCCGGGCCAGATGGGCGACCTTGCGCCCGGCGTACAGCCCGGTCTGCATGGCGATCTCCGCGACTCCGGGCAGCTTGTCCAGGCTCATCACGTCCCCGGTGACCAAGATCTCCGGATGGCCGGGGATGGCCAGGTCCTTGCCGACCACGATCCGCCCGGCCCGGTCCTGCTCCGCGCCGGTGGCCTTGGCCACCGCCCCGGCCAGCGGCGGAGCCTCGACCCCCGCGGTCCACAGCACGTTGCCCGCCTCGAACCGGGTCACCTTGCCGTCGTGGTCCTTGACCTCCAGGCCGTTGCCGTCCACATGGGTGACGATCGAGCCCATGTGCAGCTCGACGCCCAGCTTGCCCAGGGCCCGGGCGGCCAGGGCCGACAGCTTCGGCCCGAACATCGCCAGCGGGGCGCTGCCGCCGTCGAACAGGAGCACCCGGGCGTCCTCCGGCTTGACGTGCCGGTACTCGCGGCGCAGCGTCTTGGTGGCGACCTCGCGGATCTGCCCGGCCAGCTCCACTCCGGTCGGCCCGGCTCCGACCAGGGCGAAGGTGAGCCAGCGCCGTCGTTCGTCGGGGTCGTCGGCGGATTCGGCCAGCTCGAACGAGCCGTAGATCCGCCGCCGGATCTTCAGCGCGTCCTCGATGGTCTTCATCCCGGGCGCGATCGGGGCGTACTCGTCATGCCCGAAGTAGGACTGCCGGACGCCGGCGGCCAGGATGAGGTAGTCGTAACCGAACTCGACCTGCTCACCCAGCGGCCGCCGGGCCAGCACCCGCCGCCGGCCCGGATCGATGCCGTTCGCCTCGGCGATGACGAACTCGATGTTGCGGTGTTTCCTGAGCAGCTCCCGCAGCGGCGTGGCGATCTTGCCCTCGGACAAGATGCCGGTCGCGCACTGGTACAGCATCGGCTGGAACAGGTGGTGCTCGGCCCGGTCGATGAGGGTCACCTGAACCGGCGCCCGGGCGAGCATCCGGGCGGCGAACAGCCCCGCGAAGCCGCCGCCGATGATCACTACCTGGCGGGAGCCGGATGCCTCGGCCATGGCTTACCTCTCGCTAAGTGTCGCAACTGGACTCGTGCCCTGGGCCACCACTGGCCTCAGCCTTTGGGGTCGTACCAGTAGCCCCGTGGGGGCAGCAGCCGCTGAGCCTCGTCGGGTCCCCAGCTGCCCTTGGCGTAGGGGTGCACCGGGACGGCGTCGCCGAGCACCGGGTCGACGATCTTCCAGGCCGCCTCGACCGTGTCCTGCCGGGCGAACAGCCAGCGGTCCCCGTCGAGCGCCGCGCCGATGAGCCGGTCATAGGGGCGGATGTCCGACCCGGTCTGCTGGGCGAACGAAAGCTCCTCGGCTTGCGGCTCCCACCCGGCCCCCGGCTTCTTGCCGTGCAAGGTGAGGCTGACCGCCGTCTCCGGCCAGATCCGGAACCTCAGCCGGTCCTCGGGAGCCATGGGCTCGATCCCGAATATGTCCTGCGGCGGCGCCTTGAAGGTGATGGCGATCTCGGTCGCGGTGACCGGCATGCACTTGCCCGCCCGGATCAAGATGGGAACGCCGGCCCAGCGCCACGTGTCGGCGGCCAGCCGGACCGCGACGTAGGTCTCCACGGTCGAATCGGGCGCGACGCCTTCGACGTCGTGGTAGCCGTCGTACTGGCCGCGTACCGTATTCTCCGGGGTCATCGGGCTCAGCGCGTTCACCACCTGCTGCTTGGCATCCCGCCAGCCGGACAGGCCCTTGCCGGTCGGCGGCTCAGCCAGCACGGTGGCCAGCACCTGGAGCATGTGGTTCTGCAGCACGTCCCTGATCGCGCCGGTCCGGTCGTAGAACCGGCCGCGGTCGGCGACGTCGAACGCCTCGGACATGGTGATCTGGATGTTGTCGACGTAGTTGCGGTTCAGCAGCGGCTCGATGACCGAGTTGGCGAACCGGGCGAACAGCACGTTCTCCACCGGGTCGAACGCCAGCCAGTCGTCGACCCGGAAGATGGCCTCCTCCGGGAAGTACTGGTGCATGGTGTCGTTGAGCTGCCGGGAGCTGGCCAGGTCGACGCCGAACGGCTTTTCCACCATGACCCGGGCCCCGTCCGCCCGGCCCGCGCCAGCGATACCCTGCGCGATCCGGCCGAACAGCTGGGCCGGCACTTCCATGTAGTACAAGATCCTCTGGCCGGCGCCGACCTCATCGGACATGGCCTTGTAGGTGGCCTCGTCGCCCAGGTCACCGTCCACGTAGCGCAGCAGGCTCAGCATCTTCACCGCCGCCGGGTCGGCCGGGTCCATGTTGTTGAGCTTGAGCGACGCGGTGGCGTAGTCGCGGAACTGCTCCAGGCCCCAGCCGCTCTTAGCCACCCCGACCACCGGGACGTCGAGCACGCCGCGCTTGACCAGCCCCACCAGCGCCGGAAAGGTCTCGATCTTGGCCAGGTCCCCGGTGGCCCCGAAAATCACCAGCGCGTCAACTTTGTCGGACATGTCGATCCCTCCTGAGTGATCGTCTTCATCAGATCGCACCCAGGCCGGGGAAACATCCTCCGCGGCGGGGGATCCGGGTCCTTTTCTCAGCTCCCTGGATGGTGACCGGGACGATGAGGAAATGGTCGTTCGACGTTCATCGACTGCCTCCGGCTTCGTTCTCACCAGCGTCGCCAGACGATGTGGTCAGTTCCATGATCCGGGCTCACGCCCGGCTCCGCCTCATCCGTTCCGGGTGGTGCTGCTCTGCGCGGTATCGAAGCAGAGCTGGCCAGCTCCGATCCGGGCCCGCACGCCTTCTTCGCGGACCGTGCTGCCTCGGGGCGGGTCATCACCTGCAACGGGTGATGACGCACAAGCGTGTCGCTACGATCATGGCCTGGTGACCGAGCCGCCGCGTCGTGGACACCAGCTTCTTCCCCAGCATCGGGGCGGTCAATCCGGCCCTCACCGCGATGGCCAACGGCATCCGGGTGGGCGAGCACCTGCTCAGCCGCATGTCGTGAACCGCCTCCTTGCCGACAGCGCCAGCACAGCCAGATGAGATCGGCGGCCCATGACGACGCCACCTGATCCGCAAGTCCTCTTGCGGTCCCGGCCCTATGTGATGCTGCTGGTCCTGGCGGCCGTCGTCGGGGTCCCCGTCTCCGCCGTGGCCTGGGGCTTCCTCGCCCTGGTCAGCAAGCTCCAGGGCTGGATCTTCACCAGCCTGCCGCACGGGCTGGGCTTCCACTACCGAACCGCTATGGTGGCCGATCCCGCCCCTGATGCTGGCCGGCCTCCTGGTCGCGCTCACGATCCGGTACCTGCCCGGAACGGGAGGGCATTCGCCCGCCGACGGGTTCAACGCCAAGGAGGGCGCTCCTACGCCGGTCCAGCTGCCCGGCATCTTCCTCGCCGCGCTGGCCACCCTCAGCCTCGGAGCCGTGCTAGGTCCCGAGGCCCCGCTGATCGCCATCGGGGGCGGCCTCGCCGTCCTCGCGGTCCGCCTGGCCCGGCGCGATGTCCCGGCCCAGACCAGTGCCGTGGTGGCCGCCGCCGGGAGCTTCGCCGCCATCAGCGCCCTGCTCGGGTCCCCGCTGGTCGGCGCCTTCCTGCTGATGGAAGCCTCCGGGCTGGGTGGTGGCATGCTGGAGATCGTGCTGCTGCCCGGCCTGGTGGCCGCCGGCGTCGGCTCGCTGATCTTCATCGGCCTGGGCTCGTGGAGCGGGCTCGGCCCGTTCTCGCTGGCCATTCCCCACCTCCCCGTCTTCGGCCAGCCCGATGCCGCCGAGTTCGGCTGGGCGCTGGTGATCGGGCTGCTGGCTGCGTTCGTCGGTTCGGGTATCCGGTGGCTCGCCCTGTACCTGCGGCCGCACGTTGAGCGGCGGATGATTCTTCTCACCCCGGTGGTGGGCCTGGCCGTCGCCGGGCTGGCGATCGCCTTCGCCGCTGGCACCGGGAAGAGCTCCGCGGAGGTGCTGTTCTCCGGGCAGACCCAGCTTGGTCCCTTGGTCACCAGCAGCGCCAACTATACGGTGGCGGCGCTGCTGCTGCTCATCGCCTGCAAGGCGCTGGCCTACGGCGCCTCGATGAGCGGTTTCCGCGGCGGCCCCACCTTCCCCGCCATGTTCATCGGCGCGGCGGGCGGCATGGCCATGTCGCATCTGCCGGGACTGCCGCTGGTACCCGCCCTGGCCATGGGCATCGGCGCGATGTCGGTGGTGATGCTCAAGCTCCCGCTGACCTCCGTCCTGCTGGCCAGCTTGCTGCTCGGCTCCGACGCGCTGCCCGTCATGCCGCTGGCCATCATCGCGGTCGCAGTGGCCTACGTCGTCTCGGCCAGGCTGACCCCGGTTCCCGAGGCGCAGGCCCAGCCGGGGACGGCGCCGCCCCCCGGCGGGATGACGGAAACTCACCCGTCAGGTGTGGGGCGGCCGCAGGAGTGATGAAGGACCATCGAGATCTGGCTCGTTTCGATCCCAACTGGCGGGAGCTGCCATGTCATCGGCTTACTACGAGATCCGGGTGAACGGCATTCTCCCGCCCGAGGCCCTGCTGGATTACGACCGGCTCACCGCGTCGGTGGAGCCGGTCGAGACCATCGTGCATGGCTCGCTACACGATCAGGCGGCGCTGCAGCGCCTCCTGGCCCGGCTCGAGGCGTTCGGTATCCAGCTTCTGGAAGTGCGCCGGCTCCGCGGCTCGGGCTGACCAGCCGGCCCCCTGAGGCGATCACTGCTCAGGCGATCACTGCCGCACGATGCAGCGGAAGCCGAGGTGGGACGTCGACGTGTCGACAGACTGGGCCATCCGGGCGGCGGGGCGGTAACGCTGGCAGTAGTTCGGCGCGCACAGATGCGATCCGCCCTTCATGACCCTGCGCGGAATGCGCGCGGGATCCCGCGGGTCGATGCTCTGCTCCCGCCCGTCAGTTTCGTGACCCTCAGCCTCATGACCCTCAGCCTCATGACCGTGAGCCTCATGACCGTGGGCCTCATGGCCGCCAGCCTCGCGGCCATGGGCCTCATGGCCGCCGGCGCAGCAGGCCGGGACGTCAGCAGCGGCCTGTCCTGCCGCGTACCAGTCCGACGTCCACTCCCAGACGTTGCCGATCATGTCGTACAGGCCGTAGCCGTTGGCCGGGAAGGCGCCGACCGGCGAGGTCCGCTCGTACCCGTCGTCCTGGGTGTTCTGCATCGGGAACTCGCCTTGCCAGGTGTTGGCCATCCAGCGCCCGTCCGGGTTGAGCTCGTCACCCCAGGCGAAGTCGGCGCCGTCCAGGCCGCCGCGCGCGGCCAGTTCCCATTCGGCCTCGGTCGGGATCTGTTTGCCCGCCCATTCCGCGTATGCGGCCGCGTCGGCCCAGGCCACGTGCACGACCGGATGGTCGGGCCGGTTCCGGATGGAGCTGCCGGGGCCGGTCGGATGCCGCCAGTCCGCGCCCGGGACGGCCTGCCACCAGTTGTACGGATCGGCCAGGCTGACCGGGCGCCCGGGTGACACGAACACGCTCGAGAACGGCACGAGCAGGTCTGGCTGGGCGCCCGGGTAAGCCGCCGGGTCGGGCGCCCGTTCGGCCATGGTGACGTGCCGGGTCTTGCGCACGAACCGGTCGAACTCCCGGTTCGTGACCGGCGCCTGGTCGATCCAGAACCCACTGGCCGTGACCTTGCGCGCCGGCGCCTCCTCCGGATAATGCCGGTCCGAGCCCATCAGGAACGTCGTGCCGGGAATCCATACCATGCCGTCCATCGTCGCCCCTAACGATCCTGCCACCTCACAGGTGAGTGTCCTGTCATCGGAGCGTAGCCGCCCTCACCCGCCGCGGATGATCGCACCCGGCCGCCCGTTGCTGGATACTGGCTAACGTGAACCAGCGTGACGGGATGCTGCGGTCGGTGGGCAGGCGAATGACCGACCCGGCTGAGGCGCTGGCCCAGCAGGTCATCGAGCGCGTCGTCGACCTCGTGCTCAGTGCGACGGACCTCAACGAGATCGTCGGCCAGGTCGACATGAACGCGCTGCTCAGCCGCGTCGATATCAACGCGTTGCTGAAGAAGGTCGACCTGGACGCCGTGCTGGACCAGGTGGACCTGAACGCCGTGCTGGAGCACGTCGACCTGAACGCGCTCATGGCCCGGGTGGACATCAACCCGCTGCTGGACCGCATCGACGTCAATGACCTGATGCAGCGGATCGACATGGACGCCCTGGTTGAGCACACCGATCTCGGCGCGGTGATCGCCCAGTCGTCCGGGGGCATGGTGACCGAGGCCCTCGACGGCGCGCGCAGCGCCGCGGTCGGCCTCGACCAGTTCATCGACCGGTGGGTGCAGCGCCTGCTCCGGCGCAAGCGCCCCGCCCCGCTGGCCCCCCCAGCGCTCCGGCCCGCCTCCGACTCGGCCCTGCCTGGTCCGGCCCTGCCCGGTCCGGCCGCGCCCGATCCGGCCGAGGCTGCACTGATCCTGCCGCCTGCTCCCGCCCCGCCCGGTCCGGCCGACGCTGAACTGATCCTGCCGCCTGCTCCGGCCCCGCCCGATCCGGCCGAGGCTGCACTGACCCCGCCGCCTGCTCGCGGCCCCGCCCGAACCGGCCGAGGCTGAACTGACCCCGCCGGGCGATGCCCCGCCTCCCGATCCGGCCTCGCCCGAACTCACCCCAACCGACCCCACCAGGAGGGCCGAGCCATGACGGCCCAAGCTGACCTGGTCCGCTACCAGGGGCGCTACGCGGGCTCGGTCTCCCGGTTCGTCGCCTACGCCATCGACCTGGTCGTGAGCTCCGCCGTGTTCTCCCTCGCCCTCGCGGCCATCTCCTACGTCTCGCAGATCGTCACCGGGCATACGATCCACTGGAACCGGTCCACCATCGCGATGGCCATCGCCTTCGTGGTGTGGGAGTTCGTGTACTTCGGGTACTCCTGGGCGGTGAGCGGCCGGTCCCTGGGCATGGCCGTGCTCGGCGTCCGCGTCGTGGCGCGCCGACGGGTCGGCCGTGCAGCCGAAACAGGGGATCATCCGCGCGCTGGTGTTCCCGCTCAGCTTCCTGCTCTTCGGCCTGGGCTTCCTCGGCATCCTGGTGCAGCGTGAGCACCGCGCCCTGCACGACCTCATCGCCGGCACCACCGTCGTGTACTCCTGGGACGCGCGGGCGGCCCGGCTGCGCTTCCTGGCCCGTCAAACAGAGCAGGTACCGCCACCCGTTCGGTGACAGTTGCCGCCCGCGGCCGCGGCCGGAGAACTGGCCTCAGCCCGTCCCGGCCAGGTGACGCATGTTGCGCAGCGCCACCGCCATGAGGGTGAGCGTCGGGTTGTGCGCGCCCGAGGTCACGAAGACCGAGCCGTCGGCCACGTACACGTTGTCCAGCCCGTGCACCCGGCCGTACGGGTCGGTCACGCTGGAGCGCGGGTCGGCGCCCATCATCATCCCGCCCATGACGTGGCTGCCGGTCGGCCGCCCGCCGCTGTTGATCGTGTCCGGCACGGCCAGCGCGACGGCCGCCCCGGCCGCCGTCATCATCCGGCTCAGCACCGGGATGTAGAACTGCTGGGCCACCTGCTCGTACTTCCCGGGCTCCAGGTGATCTGGGCCACCGGCAGGCCGAACACGTCGCTCACCGAGGGGTCGAGTGTCACCGTGTGGTCCAGGTAGGGCAGGTCGTTGCCGACCAGGAGCAGCCCGCCAGCCGGTCCCGCAGGATCGAGGCCCGCATGAGCTGCTTGAACTCGGTGCCGAACGGCCGGGACGACCGCACCAGGGCCAGCAGCGTCTGGTAGGACTGGGCCTCGCCGATCGGGTCCTGGCTGCCGCCCAGCTCCATGATCCCGCCCCGGATGTAGGGCAGCCCGTTGGCCTTCGGCGAAGGCCCGGGCGCCCGGGAAGTCCGGGTCGGCGGCGTCCTGCGCGCACTGCGTCGTCGACCGGCCCCGGTAGGCGTGCATCCGCTCGTCCGTGAAGATCGCCGTCCCGTCCACGAACGAGTGCAGCATCAGCCGGCGGCCCAGCTTCCCGCTGGCGTCGGGGAACGACGACAGCAGCGCGAGCCGCACCGTCTCGATGGCCGACGCCGCCATCACCACCACGTCGGCGCTCTGCGCCCCGGTCACCGGCCCGCTCGCGGTCATCCGCACCCAGCTGCACCCCGGTGGCCCGCGTCGCCGCACCCGAGCCGTCAGCCGCACCCTGGTGACCATCGTCTAGGGCACCAGCGTGCACCCGCCCGGTGCGCAGCGCCAGCCGCAGCGGGATCAGCGCCGCCTGGCCTGGCCACCACCGGGCAGCCGTAGTTCGCGCAGAACCCGCAGTCGTTGCACGCGTGCTGGCCGTTGTACGGCCGGAGTTGATCGCCATCGGGAACGGGAACGGGTGCATGCCGATCGCCGTGGCGCCCGCGGCCACCGCCACCGACGCGCGCTGCTGCGGGCCGGGCGGCATCGGGAACGGCCGCCGCGCGGCGCGTGCCGGAGCACCAGGTCCGGCATCGCCGTCACGTCGCCCTGCACGCCGATCAGCTTCTCCACCTCTTCGTAGTAGGGCGCGAGCTCGGCGTAGCCGAACGGCCAGTCGGCCATGTCCGCGCCCGGCACCGGCCCCAGGGCCGAGAGCTGCTGGAAGTCGATGTCCCAGAACCTCGGCACCTTCGCGTCCCAGTGCACCGTCCCGCCGCCGACGAGCTGGGGCAGATCGTCCACGCTCCCGGTGTACTGGTGACGCTGCGCCGCGGCCGGCCGCCAGGTACGCGGGAACACCTCCGGGTCCGGCCCGGCGAAGTAGCGCGCGTTCATCTTCAGGTCGTCGTTGGCGAACACGGTCCCGATCGGGCCCTGGCCGGCCAGGTTGGAGAAGTAGTTCGGGCCCTTCTCGAACACCACGACCTGCCACCCGGCCTGCGCGAGCTCCATCGCGGCGAACGCAGCCGCCCGCGCCGCTGCCGATCACGATCGCCTTGCGCATCGCTGGCGCACGCCCTTCACACCGCGCCGAGGAACTTCAGCACTTCGGCCACCACGCCCGTGGCGGCCACCGGATCGCGGCCCGTCCGGACCGGTCGACCTCGTCCGCGCGGTGTAGCCGCGCGGCTGGATGTCGCCCGGGTAGCCGATGTCCGTCCAGCCCGCCAGGCCGCGGTTGCCGCCGTATTCGGGCTTCGCGTACAGGCCCTCGATCGTGTGCTCGAACAGCAGCGACAGGAAGGCGCTCGCCTCCTGGCTGGCCAGGATCGTGTCCTGGTCGTCGCGGCGCCGCCTTGGTGAAGTCCCCGCCCGCCAGCTTGTCCAGGGTCGCGATGCCGCTGCCGGTACTGCTGCTGCCAGCCCTGCCAGGCGCTTGCGCCACGCGATGCGGGCCACCGGGTCGAGCGCGATGAACCGCGCCATCAGGTCCGGGCCCGGAGCGCGTATGCCGGTTGCTCCACGGGCCGCCCGCGAAGATCTCTGGCAGCGGGTCCCTCGAGCGCCGTCGAGCGCGGCCAGCATCGTGTCGATGTAGCCGGTCACGTCGGCCTCGCGGGCCCCCGGGTGCCCGGCCTCGGCCGGGTCGTCGGCCGGGCCCGGCGCGATCCGCGCGGTCGCGTCCTCGACCACCGCGGCCTGATGGACGGTGAAGAACCGCCAGGCCCGGGGCGCGGCCGAGCCGCCAGACGGGTGCCCGGCCGACGGCCCGAGTCCACTGCGGTCAGCCGGTTATGTCGAATACGGCCAGGACCTTGACCGGCCGGACCCGCACCACCAGCTCGCCGGGCACAGCGTTGCGGCGGCCGAACTCTTCGGCCCGGTCCGGTCCCATGTACCGCGCCCCGATCAAGGTCGTGGTGCGGATGAGCTCGTCCGGTTCGGCGGACAGCTCCGCGTCGCCCTGGACCTGAACGAACGCGTACGGCGGCGCGTCGAGATCCACGCACAGGCTGACCCGCGGGTCCTGGGCCAGGTACCGGCCCTTGGCCGTGTCCTTGCCGGTGTTGAAGACTATGGTCTCGCCGTCCAGGATGAACCAGACCGGCGTGACCAGCGGGCGTCCGCTGACGGCCAGGTAGCTCAGCTTGGCGGTGCGCGTGCCCTCGGTCAGGAACGCGCGGACCTCCGGGTCGGTGATAGACGCCACGCGGCAAGTCTAGGCACCGGCCCGGAGGCACGGACAGCGCTCAGTCGGTCGGCGCCGCCAGCGGGTTGATCCCGGCCAGGTCCTGCCGCTTGACCCGGATCACGGCCACCGCGATGATCAGCGCGATCAGCATGATCCCGGCCGAGACGACGTAGCCCTGGGAGAACCCGTGGGCCAGGGCGTGGTTGGACGCCGCCTTGGCCGCCGCGGCAGCCTGAGCCGGGGACAGGTGCACGGCGGTGTTCTTGGCCGCGGCGGCCGCGGCGGCCGCCTGGGAGTGCAGGCTGCTGGAGACCGCGCTCCACGCCACGGTGCCGAGGACCGCCAGCCCGAGCGCGCCGCCGACCTGCTGGCCGACGTTGAGCAGGCTGGAGGCCACGCCAGTGTCGTTTTCAGCCACCTTGGTCAGCGCAACGAGCGAGATCGGCACGAACAGCAGCCCCATGCCGAACGCGGTCAGCATCATCGGGCCGAGCAGGCCGCCGACGTACGTGCTGTGCTCGGTGATCCGGGACAGCCAGACCATCCCGCCGGTGCCCAGTATGGCCCCGGTGATCATCAGCGGCCGGGCGCCGATCCGGTTGACCAGCTGCGAGGCCACCCCGGACGCCACCATGATCGTGGCCACCATCGGCAGGTAGGAGATGCCGGTCCGCAGCGCGTCGTACCCCCACACGGTCTGCACGAACAGCGTGAGGAAGAAGAACATGCCGAACAGCGCGGTGCCGATGCACAAGCTGATCAGGTAGGCGCCGGTCCGGTCCCGGTTGCGCAGCACCCGGATCGGGACCAGGGCCGACCTGCTGCGCACCTCGATGAACCCGAACGTCACCAGCAGCACCACCGCGGCCACCAGGGACACGATGACCTTGGTGTCGCCCCAGTGCGACACCCCGTTCTGGCTGGTCGCGGCTTCGGACAGCCCGTAGACCAGCAAGGCCAGGCCCAGCGAGCCGGTGATCGCGCCGGGCAGGTCGAACTGCCCGCGGCGACGCTCGGACTCCGGCAGCACCCGCGCGGCGAGGAACGCCACCACCAGGCCGATGGGCACGTTGACGAAGAACACCCAGCGCCAGCTGGCGAACTGGACCAGCAGCCCGCCGGCGATCAGGCCGACCGCGCCGCCGGCCACGCTCATGGCCGCGTACACGCCCATGGCCCGGTTACGCGGCGGCCCCTCGGGGAAGGTGACCGCAATCAAGGACAGCGCGGTGGGTGCGGCAAACGCGCCGCCGACGCCCTGCAGAACGCGCGCGCTGAGCAGCCAGACCTGGCCGGTGGCGAACCCGCCGAGCAGCGAGGCCAGCGAGAAGACCAGGATGCCGGCGATGAAGACCCGGCGGCGCCCCAGTAGGTCGCCGGTCCTCCCGCCGAGCAGCAGCAGCCCGCCGAACGCCAGCGCGTACGCGTTGACGACCCACTCCAGGCCGGTCCCGGAGAAGCCGAGCGCGGTCTGGATGTGCGGCAGGGCGACGTTGACGATGGTCGCGTCGAGCACGACCATGAGCTGGGCCGTCGCGATGACGGCGAGGGCCAGGCCAAGCCGCCGCGGCGCGGCGGACCCCGAGCTTGGCGTGGCGGCGTCCCTCGCCGCCGCGGTAGCAACTTGCCGGGCAGTGCCGTTGAGCGCGGCCTGCTGCCCGGTCTCGGGCGGTGTGGCGGACAACGTGATTCTCCCTCGATTTTGGGCGCACTGAACTTTCGCCGTGACCCCGTCAGGTGCCGTGATCACAACCAGTGCGTGTTTTGTAAGACCCTTTTTCTGGCCGAACGGATCGTGCTATCAGCCCCCGTACCAGTTCTTCCTTCCCGCGTGGTCGCCGCCGCTATGACGACCTTGTCATCAGTTATGACGAGGCAACCGCCGCGGTTGTGACAGCCTCACCTCCCGGCTCGCGATCTGAGCATCTTGCGCATCAAGCCGAGCAGGCACCGGCGCTCGCCGGTATCCAGCGTCGTGCACCACGGCGCCCGGGACGAAAGCTCGGCCCAAAGCCGAAGCCTGAGCGCGGCGCCCTCGTCGGTGAGGACCAGGTTCTTGCTCCGCCGGTCCCGCTGGGAGGGCTCCCGCCGGGCCAGCCCGCGCTTCTCCAGCGCGTCCGCGACGGTGGTGACGAAGGACGGGTCGCAGCCCATCCGCAGCCCGAGTTCCTTCATCGTCAGCGGCGCCTCGAGCAGGAACAGCGCCTTGGTGTCGCTGACGGTCAGCCCGAAGTCGGCCGCGATGCTCTGGCCGAGATCGTGAGCGTGCCGGACAAGCTCGCCGACCGAGTCGGCGATCTGCTGGTTCAGCTCGTCCCCGTCGGCCTCCAGGCCGGTCCCGGCGGCGAGCGGCGTGGCGTGCGGTACCGGCTCGGCGTCCAGGCCTAGCGTCGTCGAGGAGCCACTGTGCTCAGCCATCGACGCTGTCATCCATGCTCACCTCCTCCATTGCCTGAGAGCCTCAACAGTTGAGTAACTCAACTATATTTCCCTCCTACCCGAGCAGGCAAATAAATATCGTCATGATCGGATTCGCTCACCGCGAACCTCGAAACCTCCGCCCGGCCGCCAGGACCGAGGTCGCGGCCAGCGGCTCAACTCTCCGGCGTGCTGCGGCGTCTTAACCCTCGGATGCACCCCGCCGGGGGAGCCGATACGCAGGGAGGCGGGCCGCCATGGCCGAAGCCGGAGATCCGGGTCGCCAGGCGCCCGCGCGGCGCGCGCTCCTCCGGTTCGCGGCGGCCGCAGGCGGGGCCTCGCTGCTGTCGGCGTGCACCGGGCACGCCGACGCACCCGCGTCCGCCCGCGCGCCTGCGTCCGCCGGCCCACCCGCATCCGCCCGCGCGCCTGCGTCCCGCCCGCCGACCTCCGCTGACTGGGCCGCGCTGGCCCGGGACCTGTCCGGGCCGCTGGTCCGGCCGGGCGAGTCCGGCTACGTCACCGCCAAGGAGCTGTTCGACCCGCGCTTTGACGCGCTGCACCCGGCCGGGATCGCCTACTGCCGTCATCCGCACGACGTATCCACCTGCCTGGCCTTCGCCAGCCGTTACGGCGTCCCGGTGGCTGCCCGGTGCGGCGGCCACAGCTACGCGGGCTGGTCGTCGACCAGCGGCCTGATCGTGGACGTGACCCGGATGTCCGGCGTGAGCGTCAGCGGCAGCGCCGCGACCGTCGGCGCCGGGACCAGGCTCATCGACCTCTACAGCGGGCTCGCGGCCCACGGCCGCGCGGTGCCCGGCGGTTCGTGCCCGACGGTCGGCATCTCCGGCCTGACGCTCGGCGGCGGCATCGGAGTAGTCGCCCGGGCCTACGGGCTGACCTGCGACAACGTTCAGTCGCTGCAGATCGTCACCGCGGACGGCCAGGTCCGGACGGCCAGCGCCAGCACCAACCCGGACCTCTTCTGGGCCTGCCGCGGGGGCGGCGGCGGCAACTTCGGGGTGGTCACTTCGTTCACGTTCCGCACCCATCCGGCCGGGGACATCGTCCTGTTCTTCCTGTCCTGGCCGTGGTCGCAGGCGGCCCGGGTCATCGCGGGCTGGCAGTCCTGGGCGCCGCATGCGCCCGACCAGCTCTGGTCGAACCTGCACCTGGCCGCGGCGCCCGGCGGCTCCGTGCCCGGCATCCAGGTGGGCGGCACCTACCTGGGCCCGGTGAGCGAGGCGCACGCCCAGCTGGAGAAGCTGTATGCCGCGGTCGGCACGGACCCCGCCGCGCCGTTCCTGCAGCGCACCACCTGGCTGCAAGCGATGCTGGTCGAGGCGGGCTGCGCGGGCCTGACCGCGGGGGAGTGCCACCTGCCGTCCCAGGTGAGCGGCGGCCAGCTCGCCCGCGCGAGTGAGTACGCCAAGTCCGACTTCTTCACCAGGCCGCTCGCCTCGGTCGGGATCGCCACCCTGCTGGCCGGCGTGGAGAAGTTCCAGCGGGCCGGCGGCGCGCCGGGCGGGTCGGGCGGGATCGCGTTCGACGCGCTCGGCGGCGCGGTCAACCGCGTCGCGCCCGGCGCGACCGCCTTCGTGCACCGCGACGCGCTCTTCGGCGCGCAGTACACCACCACCTGGCCGGCCGCGGCGGCCGCGGCCGCGGTGAGCCGCCAGCACGCCTGGCAGCAGTCGTTCTGGCGGTCGATGCGCCCCTACGCCAGTGGCCAGGCCTACCAGAACTACATCGACCCCGACCTGGCCGGCTGGCGGCAGGCCTACTACGGCGCCAACTACCCCCGGCTCGCCCGGGTCAAGGCGGCCTATGACCCGCACCGCCTGTTCACCTTCCCCCAGGCCGTCTGAGGACGGCCTCGGGCAAGCGGCTCCGGCAAATCTCGCAAATCGGTTATCCTCACCAAGGTGTGCTGGTCACAGGGGACCAGACTTGTCACACCGGCCGCTACCGCACCGGCAGGCTCGCTGGTCACGGCGGCGCCTGACGGTAGGCTCGGCCCGCGGCGGCCAGGTATACCGATGGTGCCGCGGACGGGCATAATGTCGCGGTTACCGGAAATCCGGCGCCACCTGACGCCGGCCACACATGTAGGTTGCGATGACAAGTAACGCTGAGCTTGGCACCGCGGCTGCCGCGAGCGACCGCGACCAGGCGCGCGTCCTGCTCGTTGAGGACGACGACGGCGACGCGCTGCTCGTGGAGGAGTTGCTCCGCGACGTGGACGCGCCGGTCGTCGTCCTGCGCGCGCGGTCCCTCGGCCAGGCCACGGGCATGGTCGCCGAGGCGGCCTGCGTGCTGCTCGACCTGGGCCTGCCGGACTCCCGCGGCCTGCAGGGATTGCGGCAGCTGCTGGAGCGTGAGCCGGAGGCGGCCATCGTGGTGCTGACCGGGGAGGCGAACGAGCACCTGGGCGAGCAGGCGGTCCGGGCCGGAGCGCAGGATTACCTGGTCAAGGGCGAGGTCGCCGGGCACATGCTGCATCGCGTGATCCGGTACGCGGTCGAACGGCGCCGGGCCGAGGAGGCCCAGCGCGGCCTGCGCGTGGCTCAGGTCCGGGCTGAGGAGAACGCCCGGCTGGAGCGCGGCCTGCTGCCGTCACCGCTGCTGGCCGACTCGCGGCTGAGCGTGGCGGCACGCTGCCTGGCCGGCGGCCAGCAGCACCTGCTCGGCGGGGACTTCTACGACGTGGTGGAGGCGGCCGACGGCTGGGTGCACGCTCTTATTGGCGACGTCTGCGGGCGCGGCCCGGCTGAGGCTGCGCTCGGCGTCTGCCTGCGGGTGGCCTGGCGCACGCTGGTGCTGGCTGGCCGGCCCGCCGACGAGATACTGGCCACCCTCGGCGAGCTCCTCGGGCACGAGCGGCAGGACGACACCATGTTCGCCACCATGTGCATGGTGTCGGTGACCCCGGACCGGAGCACCGCCTGGGTGCGTATGGCGGGCCACCTGCCCCCGCTGCTGGTCACCCACGGCGGTGTGCTGGAGCTGCAGACCCCGTCATCCCCGCCGCTCGGCCTGGGCCAGGCCCAGCACTGGCCCGCCGTGCCGGTGCGGCTCGACGGCGGCTGGTCGGTGCTGCTGTACACCGACGGGCTGATCGAGGGCCGGATCGGACAGGGCTCCGAGCGGCTCGGCAGTGAAGGCCTGATGGAGCTGATCAGGGCGGCCTTGCCGGCCGTGCCGGAGGGGAACGGCGAGGCCGGCGCCGTCGCGGCGCCCGCCGACGGCCAGCTGCTCGACCGGGTGATCGACCAGGTTCGCGAGCTCAACGGCCGTGACCTGGACGACGACCTGGCCATCCTGACGCTCAGCTATTCGCCCGGCCGATGACCACCGCGGAACGGGCGCCCGCGGCCCGGCGCTGGCCGCTGAGCCGGATCGTCGGCGTCGCCGTGCTGGCCCTGCTGCTCTTCTCGGTGGCGGCCGTGGTCGCGGGCGGGATCGCCGTGGTCCGCCAGCGCGATGCCCGCAACCAGGTGGTGGACGTCATCGATCCCGCCGCCCTGCAGGCCCAGCTGCTGGACAACGCGCTGGTCAACCAGGAAACGGGCGTCCGTGGCTACGCGCTCAGCGCCCAGCAGAGCTTCCTGGCTCCCTACACCGACGGCATGACCGCCGAGCAGGCCGCGATCAGCAGCTTGAACCAGCTCGCCGGACATCTGCCCGCCAGGACACGCGCCGACATCCACGCCGTGGCCACCCAGGCGCACAGCTGGCGCACCAACTACGCGGAACCGACCATCAGCCAGGTCAGCCGCACCAAGAAACCCGTGGTCAGCCCGGACATCACCACCGGCAAGGACGACTTCGACGCGCTGCGCGCCCGGGTGGCGGCGCTCCAGGACGACGTGACCGGCGCCCGCAGCAGCGCTTTGGCCACGCTGAACGACGCCAGCAACACCCTGGACGCGGTCTTCATCGCGGTCGCGATCGGCCTGGCGCTGATCGTCGTGATCCTCGCCCTGGGCCTGCGGGCCACCGCGATCCGGCCGCTGCACGCGCTGGCGGCCCAGGCCCGCCGGGTCGCGGGCGGTGACTTCGAGCACGAGGTCACGGTCCGCGGCCCGCGGGAAGTGACCGACCTGGCCGCCGACGTGAACACCATGCGCGAGCGCATCCTGCACGAGCTGTCCGCGACCCGGGAGGTGAACGCGGTCCTGCAGGTCCAGGCCGCCGAACTGCAGCGCTCCAACTCCGAGCTCGAGCAGTTCGCTTACGTCGCCTCGCACGACCTGCAGGAGCCGCTGCGCAAGGTGGCGAGCTTCTCCCAGCTGCTGCAGCGGCGCTACGCCGGCCAGCTCGACGCCCGGGCCGACCAGTACATCGAGTTCGCGGTGGACGGCGCCAAGCGCATGCAGGTGCTGATCAACGACCTGCTCGCCTACAGCAGGGTGGGCCGGTCCAATCGCGAGCCGGCCCTGGTATCGAGCGACGCCGCGCTGGCCCAGGCGCGGGCCAACCTGGCCGAGCAGATCGAGCAGACCGGCGCCACGATTGAGACCGGGCATCTGCCGCTCGTGCTGGCCGAGCTGCCGCTGCTGACCGCCGTGTTCCAGAACCTGCTCAGCAATGCGCTGAAGTTCAGCGGCGGAAAGCCGCCGCGGATCGTGGTCACGGTCCGCCGAGACGAAGGGTCCTGGCTGTTCGCTTTTTCCGACCACGGCATCGGCATCGAGCCGGAGTACGCTGAGCGCATCTTCGTGATCTTCCAGCGGCTGCACGAGCGGACCGCCTACGCGGGCACCGGCATCGGCCTCGCCATGACCCGCAAGATCATCGAGTACTTCGGCGGGAAGATCTGGCTCGACACCACCTACACCGGCGGCACGCGGTTCTGCTTCACCCTGCCGACACCGCCGGAGATCACGGCCGGGGAACTCCCGGCGCCCGCCGTGCCCCCCGAACCGGCCGCGGAGCCCGACGACCGACCAGACGAGGAGATCCATGGCTAATTGCGGCAGTTCCCAGGTGATCGACGTGCTCATGGTGGAGGACGATGAGGGCGACGTCGTGATGACCAAGGAGGCCTTCGAGTACTACAAGATAGGCAACCGCCTGCACGTGGTCTCCGACGGGGACCAGGCCCTCGCCTTCCTGCGCAAGACCGGCCCCTACGCGGATGCGCCGCGTCCCGGGCTGATCCTGCTCGACGTCAACCTGCCCCGGCGCAGCGGCCTGGAAGTGCTCGCCGAGCTCAAGCAGGACCCGGACCTGCTCCTCATCCCCGTGGTCATGCTGACCACCTCGCGGGCCGAGGAGGACATCATCCGCAGCTACTCGCTGCACGCCAACGCGTTCGTCAGCAAGCCGGTCGACTTCGAGCACTTCATCGACGCGATCCGGCAGATCGACAATTTCTTCCTGACCCTGGTCTGCCTGCCCACCTGACCCGGCGTAGCATCGTGAGCGCCGCTAAGGACATGAGAAGGGAGCCCGATGTACGACGCGATCCTGGCCGAAACCGTCACCATCCGGGGAGATGGCGGCGACGAGATCGAGGCCTACCTGGCCCGCCCGATGAGCCCGGGCCCGCACGGCGGCGTGGTGGTGCTGCACCACATGCCCGGCTACGACATCCAGACCAAGGAGATCACCCGCAACTTCGCGGCGCACGGCTACAACGCGCTCATGCCGAACCTCTACCACCGCGAGGCGCCCGGGGCCGCACCGGACGACGCCGCTGCGGCCGCGCGGGCCCAGGGCGGCGTGCCCGACGCCCGGCTGCCCGGTGAGGTGGCTGGCGCAGCGGCCCACCTGCGCGGGCTGACCAGCGCCAACGGCAAAATCGGCGTCATCGGCTACTGCTCCGGCGGGCGCCAGTCGGTGCTGGCCGCGGCAACCGTGCCACTGGATGCGGCGGTGGACTGCTACGGCGGCATGGTGACCGGGACCCCGCCGGAGGGCTCGGTGATGAGCCTGTTCAGCCCGATCAAGCACCTGGTCAAGGACGTGTCCTGCCCGCTGCTCGGGCTATTCGGCATGGACGACGCCTACCCCTCGCCTGAGCACGTGGCCGAGCTAGAGCAAGAGCTCAAGGCGCACGGCAAGACGTTCGAGTTCCACTCCTACGAGGGCGCCGGCCACGGGTTCTTCTCGGTCAACCGCCCCGTCCTACCGCCCCGAAGCCGCCATGGACGGCTGGAACCACATCTTCACCTGGTTCGGCCGCTACCTCTCCTAGCCTCAGGGCGGGGGGGGTAGTGCTTGGCCATTTTGACCGCGACCTGGCCGGTCCCGCCCGCCGCGGCGTGGATCAGCACGGTCTGCCCGGCGCAATGCGCCCCAGGAGCGCAGGCGGCTCAGCGCGGGGGCCTCAGTCCGCGCTGGAGGCGGCCCAGATGTTGATGCCGGCCTCCCACCGCGTCGCGGTCGATGGCGGCCAGCTCGTCGTCGGTGAAGCCGGTGCGCGCCGGCCGCGGCCAGGTTCTCCTCCAGCTGGGCTACGCTGCTCGCCCCGATGAGTGCCGAGGTCACCCGCGGGTCGCGCAGCACCCAGGAAATCGCGAGCTGGGCCAGCGTCTGGCCCCGCGACCTGGCCACCTCGTTCAGCGTGCGGACGTGGGCCAGCGTCTGCGGGGTGATCTGGTCCGCCGACAGCGAGCCGTTCATACTCGCCCGCGAGCCCTCCGGCACGCCGCCGAGGTACTTGCCGGTGAGCACGCCCTGAGCCAGCGGCGAGAACGCGATGCAACCGACGCCCTCGCGGCCGAGCACGTCCAGCAGCCCGCCCTCGATCCACCGGTTCAGCATCGAGTACGACGGCTGATGGATCAGCAGCCTGGTCCCCATCTGACGGAGCAGAGCCACTGCGTCGGCGGTTCGTTCGGCGGAATAAGACGAGATCCCCGCGTATAGGGCCTTGCCCGAACGGACCGCCGTATCCAGCGCCCCCATGGTTTCCTCGAGCGGCGTGTCCGGGTCGAACCGGTGCGAGTAGAAGATGTCGACGTACTCCAGGCCCATCCGGCGTAGCGACTGGTCCAGGCTGGCCAGCAGGTACTTGCGGGAGCCCCATTCGCCGTACGGGCCGGGCCACATGTCGTAGCCGGCCTTGGTCGAGATGATCAGCTCGTCGCGGTACGGCCGCAGGTCTTCGCGCATGATCCGGCCGAAGTTGGTCTCGGCCGAGCCGTATGGGGATCCATGGTTGCCTTGTCTCAAGGTTTCGGCAGGCGCCACACCCCCGTAGTTATTGGCGAGATCGAAGTGCGTCACCCCAAGGTCGAACGCGCGGCGCAGGATCGCCCGCTGTGTCGTCAGCGGGCGATCTTCACCGAAGTTCTGCCACAGGCCCAGGGAGACTACGGGCAGCTTGACGCCGCTGCGCCCGCAGCGGCGGTAGGGCATCTGCTCATACCGGTCAGGAGCGGCGACGTAAGTCATGGATAGGAGTCTGCCACTACCGGTCGCCCTTCGGCCCGCGCAGGTTTGTGACAAGCAAGCTCGCGCTCCACGGCCACGATCCAGATGCCGTGACCTGGTCGAGGTACCGGGCGACGTCCACCCGTGGTCGGCCTCTTCTGCGCCCTTCTGGACCACGAACGTGCCGAGACCAGGGGTCGAGAACATCACCCTCATCGCGCGGCACGGCCAGCGCATGCCCACGGTGCCGAGTGCCAGTCCGTAGTGCCGGGCCAAGGCCGGTTCAACGGAAGCCCAGGCGCAGCCTCGCCTGTCCGTGCGGCCGACTTCGACCTCGAGCTGATCGAGAGCCGGACCTCGACAGCCAGACCCAAGAGCTCATCTACCGGCCCACCCTGCATGCCTGAGCCCGTCCAGGCACCGCACCTCGTAGGTGACAATAGGTGCCCCACCCGCCAGTGAGAGTCGCTGACTGGTGGGCGCGGGTGCAGCGAGGCGGTTGGCGCCCGCTAGCCGGGCGCGGAGCAGAAGGAGGGCGATGGCGGTGGACTTCGAGCTGGAACTGGTGTGGATCCCGGTCTCTGACGTTGACCGGGCGAAGAGGTTCTACCTGGAGCAGGCGGGCTTCGACCTGCTCGTAGACATCCCAGACGGCCTGCCCGGCCACCGGATTGTGCAGGTGACCCCGCCCGGGTCGGCGTGCTCGATCGGGTTCGGACGCCGGGCTGACCCCCGTACCAAACCCGCCTCTACCTTCCTCAGACTACATCTCTTACCTACACTACCACATCACAAACTACCTAACACTACCATCAAACAGCATACATACCACGCAACCCTACTCTGCGTACTACTACTATCACGGTTCTGCGGCCGGGCTAACCCCCGCCAAGCCCGGCTCCCAGCAGGGACTGTTCATTGTTGCCGACATTTTTGCTGCCCGTGACGAACTGGCCGCCCGGGGCGTCGAGGTCGGCGGGGTGCAGCACATCGTCGACGGTGTGTGGGTGCCCGGACCGGACCCGGCCCGCGCGAACTATATGTCGTTCGCCGAGTTCAGCGACCCCGACGGCAACCTGTGGCTGCTGCAGGAACGCCGTGGCCAGCCCGCCACGCCCGATCGTTGACCGGACATCACGCTGGCAGCTGGTCTGGATACTCGTCGGCCATCGCAGCGCAGGCGAGCTCGGAGCCGATGTCGCGACGCAGTACGAGCGTGTGGAGGCTGGCAGCGATCTCACATGCTTAGGCGGCCGTCCGTGAGCCAGGGTCCTAGGCCGGGCCGCTCCCACGGGTAGACGGCACCCGAGACGTCGAGGTCGTGCTCCGCCTGCCTATTAGGACAAGGTCGCGCGCTGGTCCTCGATGGGCTTGCCGTCACCGAAGTTCTGCCACAACCCGAGTGAGATCTGCGGCAGCAGTACACCGCTGCGCCCGCAGCGACGGTAGGGGAGCTTGCTGTAACGGTCATCGGCGGCCAGGTACGTCATCCCAGAAGCCTTTCATCCCCTCCGGGAGCCAGCGGGCCCCGGCGCACCTGTTATCGTCCTTGCAGGGAAAGGAGCCGCCATGTGCACGTACCTGACGGAAAAGGTCTCGATCGCCGGTAGCGGGAAGGGACCGTCCGGCTGGTTCAGCGTGACCGACGCGACGGTGTATTTCGACCACCCGGTGCACGCACCGGCCGAGCACACCCTCAACATCGACTTCATCGCCCCAGCCGATGGCCCCTCGGCGCGGGTCGCGGTAGAGCTCACCGCGGAGTCGGCCCGGGCCCTGATGAAGGCGATCCAGGCCACCCTGGACTCCGCGCCCGCCGGCCTGACCAGCTAGCCTCACCGGCCCAGCCGCCTGGCTTCCCCGGACCGGCTGCCGCGCCTGGCCGCTTGGCCTCCCCGGGCGTCCCGAAATGTCGGTGCCGCATGCGACTATGCGTATGCGGTACACGGCTTTACCGGGATGGAGGCGGCGGGAATGCGGTTCGTGGTGGAGCGCGATGCGCTGGCTGAGGCGGTCGCCTGGATCGCGCGCTCGCTGCCGTCCCGGCCGGTGCTCCCGGTGCTGTCCGGGCTGCTGCTGCAGGCCGCGCCCGGAGCGCTGACCCTGTCCTGCTTCGATTACGAAGTATCGGCCAGGGTCAGCATCGATGCGGAGGTCGCCGAGCCGGGGACGGCGCTGGTGCCAGGTCGGCTGCTGGCCGAGATCACCCGCAGCCTGCCGGGGCACCCGGTCGAGGTCGACGACGCGGACGACGTGACCCTGACCTGCGGGCCGGCCTCCTTCAGCCTGGTCACGCTGCCGATCGCGGACTACCCCCGGCTGCCCGAGCTGCCCCGGCTGGCCGGCACCGTCGACGGCGGCGTGTTCGCCACCGCGGTCGGCCAGGTCACCCCCGCGGCCAGCCGTGATGACACATTGCCCGTGATCACCGGAGTGAACCTCGAGATCGAGGGCGACACGATCACGCTGGTGGCCACCGACCGGTACCGGCTGGCCATCCGGGAGCTGGGCTGGCATCCCGCCCATCCGGACGGCCGCAGCACGCTCCTGGTCCCGGCCAAGACGCTGGCCGACGCGGCCCGCATGATGGCGCCGGGCGCCCCGGTCCGGATCCTGACGCGCGGCACAGACGGGAGCGTCCCGGCCAGGGGCACCGGCGGCGACTCGGCGGGCTCGCTGCGCGCGGGCGACGCCATGATCGGGTTCGAATCGGCGGGGCGGCGGCTGACGACCCGGCTGATCGGGGGGGATTACATCAAGTACAGCTCGAAGTTCCCGGCGGACTTCGGCAGCTGCGGCGATATGCCGGCCGCCCCGCTTGCCGAAGCGGTCAGGCGGGTGGCGCTGGTCGCCGAGCGCGGCAGCTCGGTCCGGCTGTCCTTCGAGCCGGGGAAGGTCGTCATCGAGGCCGGGACCAAAGGGCAGGCGCGGGCCAGGGAGACCGTCGCCGCCGACTTCTCCGGCGAGGAGGCCGCCATCGCGTTCAGCCCGCAGTACCTGCTCGACGGCCTGGCCGCCGCCCTCGCCGCCGCCTCCGGCGGCCCGCCCGCCCCTGATCCCAGCGGCCCCGGCCACCCGGAGCGGGACGCTGCCCCGGCGCCTGCCGAAGGGCGGATCCGCCTGCAGTTCACCAGCCCGACCAAGCCGGCCCTGATCACCGGCAGCTCGGGGGCCGACGGCCAGGCCGCCCCGGACTACCGCTACCTGGTGGTGCCGTTGCGCTCGCTAGCCAGCGCCTGAGCCGCGCTAGTGCCCTGGGCCAGGGAACTGATACGGCCCGTAGACGGCGTGACGTGACATCCAGACCATCATCAGCATCCAGGTGGCCAGGACGAACAGCAGCAGCGCGAGCACCACGAAGCGGCCGGCGTCATGATCGAAGCCCGGCTGGTCCGACTGGGCGACGCGGGCGCTGGGCAGCCGCGGCAGGTCGGCCATCAGGTGCTCGATCTGGCCTTGTGTCTTTGAGGCGAGGGCCAGGTCGATGCGCTCGGTCAGCTCGTCGAAGGTCAGCCGGCCCGCCGCGAAGTGCTCCCGCAACTGGGTCATCGTGGCGTCCCGCTCGGCGTCCCCGATGCGCAGGTCATACCGGCCGTTGCCGGGCACGCGCCACCCGGGTACCAGCTGTTCACGCGGCTGCCCCGCGTCAGGATCGTTTTCTAGCATTCCGCTTCGGACGTCGTATCGCCTCGTCATGGTTTCCGGGTTCGCTGATCCGACTACCTCTCTACCTACGATAGATCGGCGCAGCCCCGCGCGGAAGCCGGGGCGCGGGTGAATCGGCCCAGCGGCTGAATCGGCTCAGCGGGTGAGTCGACTCAGCGGCTGAATCGGCTCAGAAGCGCGGGCCCCTCGACCCCCGCCGCGGGCCCCTGCGCTGCGGACCCCGGCTCCGCCCGCCGAACCCGAACAGCCGCCTGATGAACGCGAACGCGGCGATGATCAAGACGATGGCGAATGGCCGGTCGCCGCCGATGCCGAACAGCATCACTGCGCTGGCCACCAGCGCAACCCACACCAGCGCCATCATCGGCGCGAAGGAGAACGGCCGGCGCTGGCGGTCGTCGCCGTGGGCGTGGTCCCAGCCGGACCGTCCGGCCGTACCCGGCCACGCCGGATCCCGGGTTCCCTGCCACGAGGCGTGGCCTGCTGGTGCGTCGGTGAGCGGCCGCGCCACGTGCGGCAGGTCACGCATGACGACGTTGAGGTCCGCCCTGGTCTTGGCCGCGAAGGTCTGGTCCAGGCGCTCGTTCAGCTCCTCCAGCGTCAGCCTGCCATCCGCGAAGTGCTCACGCAGCTGGGCCGCGATCGCCTCGCGATCGGCGTCCCCGACACGCACGTTATATCCCGTTGCCATCGTGCCCTCCGTCAGCCAGAACCGGGGAATCCCAGGTTCCCCCACGATATATCGCGAGACATCGGACGGCAAGCTGAACACCGCGAACCGGGGAAGCCTGGAGGCCAGCCTTCCGCCGCCTCGGCGTCAGCCCAGCGCGGCCTGAACGCCGCCGTCGCCGGCCTGACCCTCGTCAGCATGTCATCCCGGCTCACTTGACGCCCGCGCCGCCCGGTAGCCCAGCAGCGCCGCGAGCGGCAGCGCGCTGCGCGGAGCGTAAGCGATGCGCCACAGGCCGCCGTGCGCGGCCGCATGCGCCTCGTCCTGCCACGGCTCGGCCCGCGCCGGGCGTCCGGCGTACAGATCGTGGACGAGCAGGGCCGCCATGAGCGTCTTGGTGGTGGCGGGTTCGAAGACCTCGACGCCGAACCGCGGCGCGCCGACGTAGGCGGCTGCGAGCACGCGGTTCTTCAGCACGGACCGGGTGCGAGTCGGCGGGGCGAGGTTCATCGACACGATCGCGCCGTCTTCCCGCGCGGCCGTGGCGCGCCAGCGGTGCACCCGCTTGGCCAGCGCGTAGTTCGGGCCCTGCTGCGGGATCAGGCTGTCGCAGATGCCGGGATCGGCGCCGGGCGGGTAGGCGCGGACCAGCAGCCGCCCGCCGGAGGCCGCGTGCAGCGGCCAGCTGCCCATCTTCGCGGCGGGGGACCGGGCGGCATACGCGCGGGCCGACTGGCCGACCGCGTCGGCCGGGACGGCGAACACGTCGGTCGGCGTGGCCAGGAACGCGAGCGCCACATCATCCCGCGCGGCCGCCAGGCGCACGGTCAGCGCGTCGACCGCGGCGGCCAGCTGCACGTTGGCCGCGCCGTCGGCGTAGACGTAGTTGCCCAGCACCAGCGGGCCCTCGGCGGCGGCGAGCCAGTCGGCCGCGGCCGGGATGTCCTCGGTCAGGTCCAGCCCGGCCCGCCGGGCCAGGTCCGCCTCCCCGTCCCCGGCCCCACCGTTCCCGGCCGCACCGTTCCCGACCACCGGGACGAGCAGCGTCCCCGCGCTGCCCCGGGCCGTCGCCAGCACCTGCTCCCAGAGCCCGGGCCGAGGCAGATCCACCCCGAGCACCCGGGCTCCCCAGCTCAGCAGCACCGGCAGCGGGCCTATCTCGGCCCCCGCCCCGAGCACCACGGCCGTCCGGCCGGGCAGGGCCAGCCAGTCGGGGTGGGCCGCGACCGTCCGTACCGCGTCCGCGCACGACGGCTCGATCACCCCGGCCGTCACCCAGGCCTGCAGCCGGGCCGCCAGGGCGTCCCCGCGCAGCCGCTCGCCGCGGTACGGCACCGACAGCCCGTCTTCGGCCGCCCCGGTCCCCGTGACCGCGACCGTGGCCAGCTTCCCCCGCGCGGGCGCCGAGACCAGCGCGCCGAGCCCGGTCTCCGCGCCGTCGTGGCTGATGAACCGCATCCGCTGGTGCACGGACTCCAGCCCGTCCCGGGCCACCGACGACGTGGCCTGCCCGGAGGCCAGCCCCGCCTCGATGAGCCTGCGGAAGTGCACCGGGTAACGAGTGCGCCACTTGCCCTCCCGCTCGGCGGCGCGGGCCCCGGCGGGATCGACCCGGCGCAGCGCGTCGGCGACGACAGCTCGCCCGAGCGCCGATGTGCTCCTTCGTCCGTCCGCCGCCACCGGGAAGGCCACCCCGGCCGGCTCGCTGCCACTGCTCACCAGACCATCATCTATGCGGTGCCCGCCGGACGCACCACGCGACGTTCGGGGAAAAGGCCTTTTTTTTGCCGAACGGTCCGTGGCGCGCCTGCCCTGTCCCCGCGCGCGCCGGCGCCAGCGTCCGGGCACCGCGTGCTAGATCAGCCGGCGAACTTGTCGGGGTTGGGGCCGGTCCGCTCGTTCCGGTTCAGCGCGGTTATCGCCTCGACCTCGTCCGCGGACAGCCCGAAGTCGAAGATGTCGATGTTCTCGCGGATCCGGCTCGCGGTGACCGACTTGGGGAAGACGATGTCGCCGCGCTGAATGTGCCAGCGGAGGACCACCTGGGCCGGGGTCTTGGCCGCCCGCCGAGCGATCGTCGCGATCTCGGGGTCCTCGAGGACGTTGCCCCGGCCGAGCGGCGACCAGGCCTCCACCGCGATCTGGTGCACGGCGCAGAAGCCGCGCAGCTCGTCTTGAGTCAGGTAGGGATTGACCTCGATCTGGTTGACCGCTGGGATGATCTCGCTCTCGCCGTGCAGCCGCCGCAGGTAGTGCGGCTGGAAGTTGGACACCCCGATCGATCGGGCTCGCCCCTCCCGGTAGAACTCCTCCAGGGTCCGCCAGGTCGAGACGAAGTCGCCGTCGTACCTGGTCGGCAGCGGCCAGTGGATGAGGAACAGGTCGAGGTAGTCCAGGCCCAGGGCCTTCAGCGACTCGTCAAAGGCCCGGCGGGCGTCGTCGGGCTCGTGCGCGTCGTTGTTCAGCTTGCTGGTGATGTAGATCTCGCCCCGCTCCAGGCCGGACCGCCTGATCGCCTCGCCGACCTCCTGCTCGTTGCCGTACATCTCGGCCGTGTCGATGTGCCGGTAGCCGGCCTCCAGCGCGGTGCTGACCGCGGCCACGGTGTCCTGCGGCTCGATCAGGAACACGCCGAAGCCAAGCTGCGGGATCTGCTGGCCATTGTTCAGCGTGACGTCCGGTATGGCGGTCACGATGGATTCCTCCCGGTAGTAGTTTCCCGGCCGCGTGTCTCACGGCCCGTCATGTCGCCCTGTTCGCCTGCCCGATCCGTTCCCGTCTACACCGCCCGGCTTGCCGCAGGATAGATATCGAGATAACTTGATATCATGACCGAACGGGACAGCGCCGGGAGCATCCGGACCAAGAACATGGTGCTGCGGCTCGACCCCGAGCTGGCCGAGCGGCTCGCGGCGGTGGCGGAGGTGGAGGGCCGCTCGGTATCCGATGTGGCCCGCGAGGCGATCGCCGCGCTGGTCGAGTCCCGCCGCCAGGACCAGCGTTTCCTCCGTCTGCTCGAGGACAACCTGGCCCGGCACCAGCGCCTGCTCGACCTGCTCCGGGACGACCAGCCATGATCACCCTCGACGTCGCCGACCTGGTCGTGATCGCCGGCCAGGTCCTCGGCACCAGCCCCGAAGCAGCGCTGGCCCAGCTCGACATCGCCGCCGCCCAGGCCGCGCTGGCCACCTCAGCCGGTCCCACCTCACGCGAACCCACGTCATCTGTTCCGGCAGCTGCCGCGGCTGCGTCCGCCGCCCGCCTGATGCACGCGTTGCTGCGCCATCGCCTGTTTCCCGATTGCGGCGAGCAGGTCGCCGTGGCGGCCGGCCTGCAGTTCCTGGCCCTCAACGGCTGGCAGGCTGACCTGGACCCGCCCGGGGCCGCGCTCGTCGTCATCGAAGGCCTGGCCAGCGGGCGGCTGAGCCCGGCCGACGCCGCCGCCTGGCTGTCGCCCCGGCTGTCTCCCCATTCCGCTTCTTCCGCCCCGCCTGCATATTCCGCCCCACCCGCCACGGAAGCACCCACGCCAACGCTGCGATCCCGGGCCACCAGGCTCCTGCGTCTCACGCACGCCGTCAGCCCCGTTCGCCAGGCTGGTGTCAACACCCCGGCTACCGGATTCCTCCCGTTCACCGGTGACGCCCGCGAGGTCGTGGTCGCCGCCCGGATGGAAGCTGACCGGCTCGGCCTGGGCCACCCGGGCCCCGAGCAGTTCCTGCTCAGCCTGGTCGCCACCGCCCAGGGCCCGGCCGCCGAGGCACTGCGGCGGCTCGGGATCAGCCCCGGGTCCGTGCGCGAGCAGGTCACTCAGCTCGCCGGCCAGCATCGGTCGCGGGTCCCGGACGACGCCGACATCCCGTTTCCCATGCGGGTCATGCCGCGGGCCGTGGGCGAGGCGGTCAGCCACGGTCACGACTACATCGGCACCGAGCACATCCTGCTGGCCCTGTTCCACACGGCTGACGACACCGCGGCGCAGGTGCTGACCAGGCTCGGCGCGGGGGAGAGCGAGGTCCGCGGCGCACTGGCCCCCGTGCTGCCCAGGTTCGGCCCGGGCCGCCCGGGGCATCGCCGGGGACGCAAGCCGCCCACGCCTGCGGACGAGAACCGGCGGCTCCGCCTCGAGATCGCCCGGCTCAGCGACCTGCTCCGCGAGCACGGCATCGAGCCCGGCGAAACCGGCCGCCGCAGCGCATAGCCCGTCAGGCCCGCCGCAGCGCGTAGCCGTCAGGCCCCGCCGCAGCGCATAGCCCGTCAGGCCCCGCCGAGGTGACCGGCCAGCTCGGCGACGAACTTCTCCGGCTGATCCAGGTGCGGCCCGTGGCCGGCATCCTCGATCACCACCTCGCGGTAGCGCCCGCCGGCTGCGGCGTAGCCGTCCAGCACGCCGCGGGTCTGCGCGACCATGGGCTGGGGTGGCCAGGTCTGCTCGCCGGGCCAGCCCGGAACGGCGCCCAGCGACCCCAGGTAGGCCAGGTCATACAGCGAGGTGTCCGACACGATCACGTCGTCCGCGCCGCGCAGCCACAGCACCGGCGGCTTGGGCCGGACCCCGGACAAGTCGGCGATCCGGAAATGAGTGGGCGCCATGGTGTTCAGCACGCCCCGGTCGCCGGGCGCGAAGCCCGGCCAGGCCTGCGACGGCCGTGAGTCGCCGGGGTAGTAGTCGTCCCCGACCCGGGTGGACAGCATGGACTCCACGAAGATATCCAGGTGCTCGGGTACGTGCGGCGGCTTGACGTAGTGGGCCAGCAGTACGTTCCGCGGTGATAGCGGGCTCGCGTCACCGCGGTCCTGGCCGGCCAGCCGCTCCACGAACTCCGGGTTGGCGCTGCCGCCGCCCGAGCCGGCCCCCTGCGCGTCGCACAGGGCGCCAGCCACACCCTTGGTCCCGCCGAACCCGAACGGGGATACCGGGTCGACCAGGGTCAGCGACTCGACCCGGTGTGCACCGGGCCGGTCGACCAGATACTGCAGGACCACGCCGCCGCCCATGCTCCAGCCGACGAGGTGCACCGCTTCCAGGCCGAGCGCGTCGACCGTGGCGGCCAGATCGTCCGCGTAATCCCTCAGCCCGCGGGTCGCGTCAACGGGCGCGTCGTCGGTTTCGCCGAACCCGCGCAGGTCGATCGCCAGCGGCCGGTACGGCTCGGGCAGCGCCAGCATGGTCGGCTGCCAGAACAGCGAGGACGACACGTTGCCGTGCACGAACAGCACCGCCGGCCCGCTCCGGCCAGTGACGGACATAACCGCCATCGTCAGTCGGCTGGTGGGTGTCCGCTCGACGGTGATGCCCGGCAGCAGCGTATCCATCGCTCCTCCTCGGTCCACGTCCGCAGCTCGGCGGCTCAGTTGAGGAAGTAGCTACTGCCGCCGTTCTGGGGATTGGTCACCACCGCGATGACGGTGACGGTGCCGGCGTCGGCGAACGTGAGCTGGAGCATGATGGCCTTGCCGTCGTGCATCGGGCCCGCGCCGGTGATCAGCAGGTAGCCGTTATCGGGATTCAGCCGGACCATCGAGTCCGACGGGATCGGGATGTCGCCCACGGTGTGCATGGTCAGCACGTCGGTCTTCCCGGTCTGGGGGGCGCGCATCTGCACCGTGCCCCCCACGCTGGTGTGCACCGCGATCAGCCGGTCCGCGCGGCCGTTGTTGCGAATGTCCAGGTATGCGACCGTGTTTCCCGGCGTGGTCGGCGTCGGCACGTACGCGCTGGTGACGCTGATCGACGACGACGCGGCCTGGTGGCTCGTTGCGCACCCGCTGACCCCGAGCGCCGCCAGCAGCACCCCGCCCGCGATGCCCAGAACCGACGTCACTCTCCGCATGCCCATCAGGCTACCGCGCCCGCCTCTGGGACGATCCCCGGAGCCGACGCCCAGAGCCGAGCAAGGCCCTGGCCTGCCCCGCTGAGCACTCAAATTGGGTACCGGGTGGGTTCGGTGAGGTACTGCCGTCCAGACGGGGTGGTCCAGCGGACATGGCCGGTGGGGAGCTGTTCGGCGTTCCAGCGCGGGTCCTGCTTCAGCCGATGGTCGTAACGGCACTTCGGGTTCCCGTTACAGAGGCAGGTCCGGCCGCCCGCCTCGTACGGGATGTTGTGCTCGAAGTCGCTGCTTGTCGATGGGCGGCGGCAGCCCGGCCCGGTGCACGTGGCGTGCCGGACCTGGGCCAGGTGCCGGAGCAGGACCCCGGGATCGTGGCCCTTGGCCTCGTGCCGGTGATCACACTCGCCCGTGGGGATGGGCTCGAGGGCGACGAGCAGGTCCCGCTGTCCGGGGGTTCCGGTGGCCAATCGCCAGGTGCCGTACCCGCCGGGTGGCCCGGGCTGGTCTGTGGCGGTGAAGGTGAATGATGGGCCGCCGGGCGGATCAGGTCCGCTGGCGGTGCCGGGTTGTTGACGCGCGGCGGGGCCTGCCCGGCCGCGGGCGGGTGCGGGCCGGGCGCAGCCGTGCCCGATGGCGTGCCCGTCCTGGTCGGTCACGGTCACGCACCAGGTGGACCGGGCGCGTGCGGGCCGCCGCGGCCGCCAGATCGCGGGCCAGGTCGGGGTCGAGGGGGCCGATGCCGGTCATCTCCCCGGGCCGGTCGGCCAGGTGGAGCAGGGTGGCCAGCGGGATGGTCAGGTTGGCCCGGCCGGCGAACCCGGGCGGGATCACCCCGGCCAGCGGCCCAGCCGGAGCCGGCATCCGCGGCCCCCGCGGCCCAGACCCGCCATCCGGACCGGACCCGCCGTCGTCGCCAGGGCCGCTGTCCCGGCCGGGCTTGGCGTCGTGGCCGCTGTGCTGGGACGGCTTGCCGTCCTGGCCGGGGTCGTTACCGGAGTGGGTGCCGAGGGGCCGGGAGTCGATGCCGAGAAGAATGTCCAGGAATGCGCGGGCCCGGAGCAAGTCCATGCCGCCATCCAGGCCCGCCTTGCGGAGCTGCCGGGCCCACCAGGTGATCCGCTGGTCAGCAGCCAGCACCTCCGCCGGCGGCAATTCCCGGCCGGTCAAACCTGCGTTCCCGGACGGCTCCGCCCACCGCTGCACCCGCGCCTGCCGCGCCGCATGCTCACGGCGTTTCTTCGCCTTCTCCGGGTTCACCTCCATCACCGCCCGGCTGATCGCCGACCGCAACCCCGCCGCAGTCAAGCTCCCGGCCCGGCCCAGGACCATCGCCTCCGCGGCGCGGGCCTCGGCCGGGTCCAGCAACATGGTGGCCGACGCGATGATCTGCGCCTTAGAGACGGTCAGGATCCCGGCCCGGAACGCCGCCCGGGTCCCCGGCAAGCTGACCTCCAGCGCCGCGGCCAGAGCCAGCACTTCCTCCGCATCTCCAGAGGACAGGGCCAGCGCCGCACCCAGCTCCCGGGAGGCGAACTCATCCCACTCCTGCGGCAACCCGGACGCGCCGTCGACCGGAGCGGCGCCGGGGGCGGGACGGCGGCGGAGCAGCTCCGCCACCGCCGCATGCTTCCGCGCACTGGCATTAGCCTCCACCCGGTCCCACGCGCAGATCGCCCCGAGCAATTCGTCATCCGACGCACCCCGGTACCGGTCATCGTCCCCGGCCGCCTCATCGGCGAACTGGCCCAGCACCGGGCCACCCGGCGCGACGTCCAGCGGCTTACCCGACGCGAACCCCGCAGCCCGGCTGGTGTACTCACCGGGGAACCTGGACGCCGAGCCCGGCATCCCCGGGCCCCGGCGGCCCGCCGCCACCGACCCGAGCACGGCCCGGATCCCGGCCTGACCGGCCCGGGCCATCTCCGCCTCCGCCTCGGCCTGCTCGGCGGTGACCTCCCGGGCCTCGGCGATCAGCGCAGCCAGCTGCGCATCATCCATCCCCGGCGGCGGCGCGTTATCCGGATCCTCATACTCCTCCGGCTCGCCGTCACCGGGATCATCCTCACACTGGGCCGCCAGATAGCCCGGCTCATCCATCCACTCCGGCCACTCCGCGCCAGGCAGGTCATCGTCCCGCCCGGGGTCCTGGGGTACCGGTGCTTCGCTCATCAGCCACGATCCGTTCGGATGAAATATATGACTATCAAACACAATAGCGAAAAATGACCTCCATAGCACAAAGACACGCCGACACGCGATCACCTTTCCGCATGCTTCGCCAGCCGAGGGCGCAACCAGCCGAGCCGCAACCAGCCGAGGGCGCAGCCAGCCGAGCGCAGCAGCCAGCGCAGCCAGCCGCCGGCTGCTCCAGCCGCCGTGTTCCCCCGTACGGGCGGCCGGTCAGCCGCGTTCGAGGGCCGTGCCGAGGAGGCCGAGCGGGGGAGAGCCGAGGTCAAGCAGCGCCCGGTGGAAGCGTTGCAGCGTGAAGCCTGCTCCCCAGTCCTTCCTGGCCTGTTCGCGAATCTTGAGGATCTCCAGCTTGCCCCAGGTGTACCGGCCGTAGGTCGGGTCGAACGTGGCCCGCCGGGCCTCGGACAGCGCGGCCGGGCCGGATAGGTGGGTGTCCGCCTCGAACCGGCGCGCCGCCTCCTCGACCGACATGCCCGCGGCGTGCACGCCGATCGCGCAGGCCAGCCTGGTCACGCGGACCAGGGCCTCAAGCCAGATGCCGATCGCGATCCGCGGGTCGTCGGCTCCGAAGCCCTCCTCCGCGCAAAGTTCCTCGGCGTAGTGCGCCCATCCCTCGATGAACGCGCTGGAGTGCACGGTCCGGCGCACGTCAGACGTGAGCCGCCGCAGCGCACGGCCATGAGAGAAGTGGCCGGGCGCGACCTCGTGCACGGCGATCGCGGGCAGTGTCGTGTCGCTGAAGACCTCCAGCCACTCCTCCTTTTCCCGCTCCGGCCAGGACTCCTCCGGCGGCGTGATGTGAAACCACGAAGGGGCATCCGGCTCGCCGGGTGCGGCCCAGAACATCATCGCCATCGCCCAGCGCCGCGACTCGGGCGCCGGTCCGACCAGGCATACACCGTCGTGGTAGGGGACCAGGTCGTGCTCACGGGTGAAGTCGATGGCCCGCTGCGCCCACAGCCGGCCCGCCTCGACCACGCCGTCCGCGTCCGGATGGTCACGGACCAGTTCCCTGGCCACCTGCAGGGCCGGCTGGCCTGGGGCCACGCGCGCGCACCCCTCGGCCAGCAGGGCGAGCAGCCGGTCCCGTTCCGCGTCGGCCTGCTCGGCCATCCGGCCGAGGTCCACCGGCAGAGCCTCCGCGCTGCTCATCAGCGCGCTGAGCGCGGCACCGCCCAGCGCCGCGTCCGGGTCGCCATCCGCGGCGGCCCGCTCCACGTGGGCGACCAGTCGCGCATGCGCGGCCAGCGCGGCCTGCAGGACCGCCTCATCCACGTCTCGGCTGAACCCCACCGTGCGGTCGCTGAGCCCGGCGGCGAGCCCCCGGGTCGGTCCCATCAGCGCCTGCGCGACCGGCGCGCTGACCTGGTCGAGAGACTCGATCGCCGCGTCGACCACCCGCGGCCACGCGGCCAGGTGCTCGGCCCAGGCCGCCGACCGTTCGGCGGCGGGAGCGTAGTCCCGGTCGTAGGGGGCCAGCTCAAGCTCGGCCAAGTGCAAAATCGGGTTACGGCGGTGCAGTTCGAGTTCGGCGAAGGTGACCCGCTGCAGTTCCTCGGCCGCGGTCAGGTGCGCCTCGTCGTGCGGGTCGGCGAGACGCTCGCCGCCGGCCCGCGCCGCGGCCAGCCGGGCCAGCCCGGCCCGGACGCCATCCGGCGACAGGTCCTGCGGCTTGCCGTCATATTCATGCCGTCCGCTGTTCTCGCGCATCTCGGCGACGTCAAGGTCGCAGACCGCGCGCAGTCGCGGGGAAAGGTCCATGGGCCGACGCTACGGCACCGGCGGCTCGGCGGGAATGCGGCGCACGAACTAGCTCCTAAGGCGTGACCCCGCGGACGCCGTGACCGGACCGGACGGGCATGACGGTCAGCAGCGGGGTGCTCGCTGAGGCGCACGCGGCGAAGCTGACGTCCACGTAACTGGCCACCGTGTCACCCGGCGGGTACACCCGCAGCCCGTGCGCGGTCGCCGGGTGGCAGGTCGAAGCCGGGTAGTTGCCCGCCGCCGCGACCTGGAGCCAGGCGTGCGCGACACCGCCGGCCGGCACCCGGACGGCCAGCCTCCCGAATGACGGGTTCTCCTGGGCCGCCGCCCCGATCTGGACGCCGGAGCTGCCTGCCGAGGTGACGAAGGACAGGTCGGGGTACCCGTACATCCCGCACGGCGCGTCCGAGGTGTTGGTGAAGTTGACCGGGTAGTACGCGCTGCCCATCGCGCCGCCCGCCTGGCTGGTGTCCAGCGCCACCTTCAGCGTGGCGGACGGGCACACCGCCAGCCCGCCCATCCCGGGCAGCGTGGACTGTCCGGTCTTCGGTGACGGCGCTGAGTCCGCCTCCTGGGTGTGCGGCCCGGACGCCGACGACGCGGCCTGCTGCGGCGCCTGCGCGCTCCCGCAGGCCGTGAGCAGCCCCGCAGCGGCCAGCGCGGCGGCCACCGCGACGGCCGCGGTCCAGGCCATCGGCACCGCCGCCCGCCGCCCGCGGGCCCGGCCATGCAGGAGGGGGATCGTGAGCATCGGTTGTCACCTCGTGGTCATCGGATGATAGCAATTAGTAATCATCGAGCATGCCCGCACGTTTCCGCCAGCCGACACACAGGCGGATCGCGGGCCAGGCCGTCCCGGCCCGGTGAGAGGATCGAGCCATGGCTGAAATTCCGGAATTCACCACCCGGCCGGAGCTCGCCGGAACGTTCGGCATGGTGGCCTCCACGCACTGGCTCGCCTCGGCGGCGGGCATGGCCGTGCTCGAGCAGGGCGGCAACGCGTTCGACGCGGCCGTCGCCGCCGGCCTCGTGTTGCAGGTCACCGAACCGCATCTGAACGGCCTCGGCGGTGAGGTGCCGGTCATCGCTCACCACGCGGGCCGCGGGGAGACCTTCGTGCTCTGCGGGCAGGGGACCGCGCCGGCCGCGGCCACCCCGGCCGCGTTCGCTGACCTCGGGCTCGACCTGGTCCCCGGCAGCGGCCTGCTCGCGGCCTGCGTGCCGGGGGCGTTCGGGGCCTGGATGCTGCTGCTGCGTGACTACGGCACGCTCCGGCTGCGGGACGTGATGGATTACGCGATCGGCTACGCCGCGGGCGGCTACCCGGTCCTGCCCTCGATCAGCTGGGCAATCGAGAGCGTGGCCGGGCTGTTCCGTGACTACTGGCCGAGCTCGGCCGAGGTCTACCTGCCGGGCGGCGCGGTACCCGGACCGGGGTCGCGGTTCGCCAATCCGGCCCTGGCCGGGACTTACCAGCGCATCCTCGAGGAAGCCGAGGCGGCCAGCGGGGAGCGTGACGAGCAGATCGAGGCGGCCCGGCGGGCGTACTACGAGGGCTTCGTGGCCGAGGCGATCGCCGCCTACGTCGCCTCCGCGGAGGTACTGGACGTGACCGGCCAGCCGCACCGCGGCCTGCTTTCCGGCGCCGACATGTCGGCCTGGCAGCCACGGGTCGAGGAGCCGCTGACCTTCGACTACCACGGCCTGACCGTCTGCAAGACCGGGCCGTGGGGCCAGGGACCGGTGTTCGCCCAGCAGCTCGCCCTGCTGGCCGGCTTCGATCTGGAGGCCATGGGCGCGGGCCGCGCCGAGTTCATCCACACCGTGACCGAATGCGCCAAGCTGGCCTTCGCCGACCGGGAGGCGTGGTACGGCGATCCCGATTTCACTGACGTGCCGGTCAAGGCGCTCCTGTCCGCCGAGTACGCCGACGCCCGGCGCCGCCTGGTCGGGGCCGAAGCCTCGGCCGAGCTGCGCCCCGGGTCCCCTGACGGCAGGACGCCCCGGCTGCCCGCGTTCATCACCGAGCCGCCCTGCTGACCGGCCTGACCGTGGCAGCGGAGACCCGACCATCCCGGCCGGCGGTCCGGCGGCCTCGAGCTACCGTGCGGGCGACACCGTCCATCTGGACGTGGCCGACCGGTTCGGCAACCTGGTCTCGGCCACCCCCAGCGGCGGCTGGCTGCAGTCCTCGCCGGTCATCCCCGGGCTGGGGTTCTGCCTGGGCACCCGGGCGCAGATGTTCACCCTCACGCCCGGGCTGCCCGCTACGCTCGCGCCCGGCAAGCGCCCACGGACCACGCTCAGTCCCAGCCTCGTGCTGAAAGACCGCGAGCCCTACCTGGCCTTCGGCACGCCCGGCGGCGACCAGCAGGACCAGTGGACGCTGCTGTTCTTCCTCAACCACGTGCTGGCCGGGATGAACCTGCAGCAGGCGATCGACTTCCCGTCCTTCCATACCGCGCACATGCCCTCGTCGTTTTATCCGCGCCAGGCCCAGCCGGGCGTGCTCGACGTGGAGTCGCGCGCCGGGGAGGCCGTGCTCGAGGACCTGCGGCGCCGCGGCCACCGGGTCAACGTCCGGCCGCCGTGGTCCCTCGGCCGGGTCAGCGCGGTAGCCCGCCGTAACGGCATGCTGTACGCCGCGGCCAACCCCCGCGGCATGCAGGGCTACGCGGCCGGCCGCTGAACTCCGGGTTCGCGAGCCTTTAGCCCGAACGATCCTGGCCGCAACGGCCGGCTCACCGGCTTTGACGCGCCGCGCCGCATGAGCGCCGACCGCGCCGTGTCACCGCGGCGCCAATGACGCATGTCATGGCCGGCCGCTGAGGGACGGCACTACACCTGGCCCCCGCGGCGATGGTGGTATGGGGATACCGGCCGAGGGGGAACCAGACCGGACACCGACAGGGGACATGATGAGCCACAACGCAGCGGGTTACACCGCAGCCGAAACAAGCACCAACACCGTCAGCTACAGCAGCACCGGCAGCACTCCGGTTGTCTCGTTCGTGAACGTCTCCAAGCATTTCGGCCGCCTGAAGGCGGTTGACCAGCTCAACCTGGACCTGCGGGCGGGCGAGACCGTGGCCCTGCTCGGCCCGAACGGCGCGGGCAAGTCCACTTCCCTGGACATGCTGCTCGCGCTGCGCAAGCCCACCGGCGGGCAGATCAAGATGTTCGGCTCCGACCCCTACCACGCGGTGAAGTCCGGCCGGGTCGGCGCCATGCTGCAGTCCGGCGGGCTGATGCCCGAGGTGACGGTGCGCGAGCTCGTGACGCTGGTGACCAGCCTGCACCCCAAGCCGGAGCCGATCGAGACCACCCTCAAGCGGGCCGGCATCACGCAGTTCGCCGATCAGCGCGTGGACCGGCTGTCCGGCGGCCAGACCCAGCGGGTCCGGTTCGCGCTGGCCATCTGCGGCCAGTCCGAGCTGATCGTGCTGGACGAGCCGACCGCGGCCATGGACGTGGAAACCCGGCGGCTGTTCTGGACAGCATGAAGGACGAGGTCGCCCAGGGCCGCACGCTGCTGTTCGCCACGCACTACCTGGAGGAGGCCGACCAGGCCGCGGACCGGATCCTGGTCATCAACCGGGGCCGGCTGCTGGCCGACGGCACGCCGGCCGAGATCAAGGCCCGGGCCGGGGCCAGGCGGCTCTCGTTCCGGCTGGACGACGTCAACGAGCAGTTCATGCTCGGCCTGCCCGCGCTGGTGAACCTGGAGGTCAGGCACGACTTCGTGCAGATCCAGACCAGCGATTCCGACGCCACGCTGTACGCCATCCTGGACGCGGGCTACCGGCCGCACGAGATCGAGGTCTCCAGCCTGGGCCTGGAGCAGGCCTTCATCGCCATCACCGGCGAAGACGACCGGGCCAGCGGCATCGCATCGAACGACAACACCCGCGACGCCAACACCCACGACGCAGGGGAGAAGATCTGACATGGCAGGCACACTGGCGCTGACCCGAGCAGAGCTCATGCGCCTCTTCCGGAACAAGCGTTACTTCATCTTCACGGTGGGCTTCCCGGTCGTGCTGTACCTCCTGGTCGGGAAGAACGTGAGCGCGACCGCCTACGGCATCTCCTTTGCCGCCTACTACATGGTCGCGATGGCGACCTTCGGCGCGTTCAGCGGCGCGCTGACCGGCAACGCGCAGCGCATCGCGCAGGAGAAGAAGGACGGCTGGATCCGCCAGCTCCGGCTCACCCCGCTGCCGGCCAATGGCTACGTGATCAGCAAGATCCTGGTCTCGATGGCGATCACCGTGCCGTCCATCGTGATCGTGCTCCTCCTCGGCCGCTTCTACGGCCACGTCCACCTGGCCGCCCTGTGGGAGTGGTTCGCCATCGCGGCCACGATCTGGTTCGGCGCGACCATCTTCGCGGCGCTGGCCGTGGCCATCGGCTACCGGTTCTCGCCCGATCAGGTGCAGCCGATCGGCATCCTGGTGTACTTCGTCTTCGCGATCCTCGGCGGCCTGTGGTTCCCGCTGTCCGGGATCCTCGGGGACATCGGCAAGTTCACGCCCACCTACGACGCGGTGAAGATCGGCAGCGACGTGATCGGCAATACCGGCGTGTCGGCCGGCCTGGCCCTCGGCCTGGTGGTGTGGCTGGGCATCTTCGTCGCGCTGGCCACCTGGTCGGTCCGGGCCACCGCGGAGACCGTCTGAGCGACCCGGCCGTGATCCCGGCCAGTGCCACGGGGGCCTGGCCGGGATCACCGCGCCGGGATCACGGCGCCGGGCCGGCCCGGCGAGCGTGGCAGCATGGATATGAGGTGAGCACGCGATGGCGCTGAGAAAGCTAGGCCCCGCCAGGCCCGCGGCCGACCCGGCCGAGCATAGCGACAGGCCCGCGGCCGGACCCGGCCGGGCCCGGCGAGCCTGGCCGGCCCGGGCCGGACCCGGCCGAGCTGGCGGCCCGGCCTGCCCTGGTGGGCACCGGCATCGGCCTGCGGGGCCCCGGCACCGGCAGCCCCTGGCGCTGGTTCTTCTCGGCGATCTGGCTGATCTACCTGATCCAGCCCGTGTCGACCCTGTTCGGCCATGGCCACGGCGTGCTGTATACCGTCGGCGGCCTGGCCATCGTGATCGTTTTCGGCGTGGTCTACGTGCGGACCCTGTTCCGGACGGCGTCGAGGCTGGCGGTGGCCCAGGCCGGGCTGCTGGTCATCGTGGGTCTCGCCGCGCTGGCCTGCACGGTGTACGGCAAGGACTGGACGTCGCTGTGGATCTACGTGTCGGCCGCGGTCGGCATGGTGCTCACCGCCGGGCCGGGCGGGCGGCGGGTGGCCGTGCGCGGCGTCCTCGCCGTCACGGCCTGCTACGTCTTCTTCAGCTGGCTCTCCCACGACGACGTGACGGACTTCCTCGTCGTGGCGCTGCCGGTCCTGCTCATCGGCCTGGCCATGATCGGGTTCCGGCTGCAGATGCAGCTCATGGGCGAGCTGGCCCGGGCGCGTGAGACGGTGGCCAAGCTGGCCGCCAACGACGAGCGGCTCCGGCTGGCCCGGGACATGCACGACCTGACCGGCCAGTCGCTGTCGATGATCACGCTCAAGGCGGAGCTGGCCGCCAAACGGCTGGCCCGGCTCGAACCCTCGGCCGAACGCGACGCAGTGCTCGGCGACCTCGGCGACATCGGCGCGGTCAGCCGCCAGACGCTGCACGACATCCGGGAGGCGGTCAGCGGCTACCGCCGCCCGACCCTGGCCATCGAGGCCATCACCGCGCAGAACGCCCTCACCGCGGCCGGGATCCAGCTCGACGACGACCCCGCGCTGACCCTGCGGTCCGGCACGTTCGACGCTGACGCCGAGGCGGTGCTGGCCTGGTGCCTGCGCGAGGCGGTCACCAACGTGATCCGGCACTCCGGTGCGAAGACCTGCCGCATCCGGCTGACCGAACGCCCCGGCGAGCTCTGTCTCGAAATCGCCGATGACGGCCAAGGTCCCGGGCCCCGGCCGCAGGACCAGGAGGCACCCAAGGGCGCCGGCCTGCGCGGCATGTCCGAACGGCTGTCCGCCATCGGCGGCCGCCTGGTCCTCGCCGCGGGCGAACCGGGCCGCGGCCGGGAGTTCGGCCAGGGGTTCGGTCGCGGGCGCGGGTTCACGCTGACCGCCGCCGTCCCGGTGGACCACTATGACGCCTGATCACGCCGCGAGCCCGGTGCGGCTGCTGCTCGCCGAGGACCAGGTGATGATCAGGGAGGCGCTGGCCGCGCTGCTCTCCTTCGAGGGCGACATCGAGGTGGTGGCCCAGGTCGGCCGCGGCGACGAGGTCCTCGGCGCGGCCCGGCAGACCAACCCGGACGTCGCGGTGCTGGACATCGAGATGCCCGGCCTGGACGGGCTCGCGGCCGCGGCCGAGCTGAAGAAGAGCTACCCCGGCATAAAGATCGTCATCTTGACCACGTTCGGCCGGCCCGGGTTCCTGCGCCGCGCGATGGAGTCGGGCGTGTCCGCCTTCCTGGTCAAGGACTCCCCGGCCGACAAGCTGACCCAGACCATCCGCCGGGTCCTGGCCGGCGAGCGGGTCATCGACCCGGACCTGGCCGCCGCCGCCCTGGCCGACGGGCTCAACCCGCTGACCCCGCGCGAGCGGGACGTCCTGGACGCCTCCGCCGAAGGCGGGACGATCGCGGAGATCGCCCGCCAGCTGTACCTGTCCGAAGGGACAGTGCGGAACTACCTGTCCGCCTGCATCCAGAAGACCGGCGCCCGTAACCGCGCCGAGGCGCAACGCATCGCCTCCGAACGCGGCTGGCTGTAGGACCGCGAGACCTGCGGGCGGCTCGACCGGCGCCCCTAGGATGAAGTGCGTGGCTTCAGCTGGTTATCTTCGGTATCCACATGTTAACGGTGAGCTGATCGCCTTCGTGGCTGGTGAGGACGTGTGGCTCGCGCCGGCCATGGGCGGCCGCGCGTGGCGCCTGACCGCCGAGACGGCCGAGGTCAGCTATCCGCGTTTCTCCCGGGACGGGACCAGGGTGGCCTGGACCAGCTGGCGGGACGGGAGCCCGGAGGTCTACGCCGCGGACGCCGACGGCGGTGACGCGGCCCGGCTTACCTTCTGGGGCGACCCGCAGACCCGGGTGACCGGATGGACGGCCGGTGACGAGGTGCTGGCCGTCACCGCGGCCGGCCAGCTGGCCATGAAGTACCGCCGGGCCTTCGCGGTCCCCGGCTCCGGCGACGCCCCGCCCCGCCTGCTGCCGTTCGGCCCGGTCAATGACCTGGCCCTGGAAGCCGAGGGCACCGCGCTGCTGACCGGCAGCGTGGCCTACGAGCCCGCGTACTGGAAGCGGTACCGCGGCGGCCGGGCCGGCAAGCTGTGGACGGCCACCGCGGCTGATCCCCCACCCGCCTCCCCTTCCCCCTTCACCCGGGTGCTGACGGGCCTGGATGGGCAGCTGGCCTGCCCGATGCTGATCGGCGGGCGGTTGTTCTTCCTGTCTGATCATGAAGGCACCGGCAACATCTATTCGTGCGCGCTGGATGGCTCAGGGATAACCCGGCACACCGATCATGACGGCATGTACGCCCGTAACCCGAGCACCGACGGGCGGCGGATCATCTACCACGTGGCGGGCGACATCTGGCTGCTGAACGGCCCGGACGCCCCCGGCCCGGTGAAACTCGACATCAGCCTCGGTTCACCCGCCGCGGCGCGGGCGCCGCGGCTGGTCACCGCGCGGGATCACCTGGGCGAGCTGGACCCGGACCGGACCGGGCAGGCCAGTGTGGTGGAGGTGCGGGGGAGCGTGCACTGGCTGACGCACAAGGACGGCCCGGCCCGGGCGCTGCACGTGGACCCCGCTGCGCGGGCCCGGCTGCCCCGGGTGCTGGGCGAGACCGGGAAGGTGGTGTGGGTCACCGACGCGGCCGGCCAGGACGCGCTGGAAGTGGCCGCCGTGACTGGTGAGCCACAGCCCGTTCGGTTCGAAGGTCTCGGCGGAACGGTCACCAGCTTGGCTGCCGCCCCGGACGGGACTACGGTCGCGGCCGCCCTCCACGATGGCCGGCTGCTGGCCGTGGACCTGGACTCGGGCCAGGTCACTGAGCTGGCCACCTCCGATGACGGGCCGGCCGAGGGCCTGTCGTGGTCGCCCGACTCGGCCTGGCTGGCCTGGTCGCAGCCCGCGCCGCGGCCGTTGTCGCGGGTCCGCATGGCCCGCCTCGCGGACCGCGTGGTGGTGGACGTGACCGACGGCCGGTTCGCCGACACCGACCCGGTGTTCACCGGCGATGGGCTGTACCTGGCCTTCTTGTCGCTGCGCAGCTTCGACCCGGTCTACGACGCACAGTCCTTCGACATGTCCTTCCCGTTCGGCAGCCGGCCGTACCTGGTCCCGCTGGCCGCGACCACCCCCTCGCCGTTCGGCCCCGTGCCGGGTGGCCGCGAGCTGTCCACCGAACCCCCCGACGAGGACGGCGCGGCCGCCGGACCGACCGGGGTGGACGCCGACGGCCTGCCGGAGCGGGTGGTCCCGATCCCCGTCGTCGAGGCCCGCTACTCCGGCCTGCAGGCCGTCAAAGGCGGCCTGGCCTGGCGGCGCGCCCAGGTGAGCGGCGTGCTCGGCGAGAGCGGCGCCGAGCCCGATGACGACCGAGCGCGCCCGGTGCTGGAGCGGTTCGACCTGCGCAAGCGAGAGGTTACCGACCTGGCCGAGGACCTCGACTGGTTCGCCGTCAGCGGCGACGGCACCCGGCTGGTCACCTACGACGACGGCGAGCTGCGGGTCATGCCCGTCCGCGGGCAAGCCCGACGACACGAGCGAAACCGTCACGGTCGACCTGTCCCGGGCCCGGTTCACCGCCGATCCGGCCGCGCTGTGGCGGCACGCCTACGCCGAGGCCGGGCGGATCATGCGCCGGGACTTCTGGGTCCCGGACATGTCCGGGATCGACTGGGACGGCGTGGTGGAGGCCTACCGGCCGCTGCTGGACCGGATCCGCGGTGCGGCCGACTTCGCCGACCTGCTCTGGGAGGTGCTGGGCGAGACGGGTACGTCGCACTCGTACGTGGCCGCGGCCGAGGAAGACGCCCCCGCGCCGCCGGTGGTCGGGCAGCTGGGCGCGGACCTGTCCCGTGACCCGGCCGGGCGCTGGGTGGTGGACCGGGTGCTGCCCGGCGAATCCTCCGACCCGCGGGCCCGCTCGCCGCTGGCCGCGCCCGGCGTGACCGTCCGCCCGGGCGATGAGCTGGTGGCGGTGGACGGGCAGCCGGTCGATCCGGTGCGCGGCCCGTGGCCGCTGCTGGCCGGCACCGCCGGCCAGCCGGTGGAGCTGATCGTGCGGCCGGCCTCCGGAGAGCCGCGCCGGGTCGTCGTCGTGCCGCTGCGCAGCGAGCGGCGGCTGCGCTACCAGGACTGGGTGGCCGGCCGGCGCCGCGCCGTCCGCGAGCTCAGCCAGGGGCGCCTTGGCTACCTGCACATCCCGGACATGATGGGCGAGGGCTGGGCGCACTTCCACCGTGACCTGCGGACCGAGATGAGCCGCGACGGGCTGATCTTCGACGTGCGCGGGAACAGCGGCGGCCACATCTCCCAGCTGGTGGTGGAGAAGCTCGCCCGCCGCGTGATCGCCTGGGGCCTGGGCCGCTGGGTGCTCCCGGAAACCTACCCCCTGGAGGCCCGCCGCGGCCCGCTGGTCACCGTGGCCGACGAGTTCGCCGGGTCCGACGGCGACATCGTCACCGCGGCCATCCGGCTGCTCGGCCTCGGCCCCGTCGTCGGCACCCGCACCTGGGGCGGTGTGGTCGGCATCGAGGGCTATCAGGAACTGGTCGACGGCACCAGCATCACCGTGCCCCGGTACGCGTTCTGGTTCTCCGGCACCGGCTGGGGCGTGGAGAACTACGGCGTCGACCCGGATGTGGAGGTGCTCAACACCCCCGACGACTGGGCGGCCGGCCGGGACGCGCAGCTGGAGACCGCGGTCCAGCTGGCCCTGGACGCGCTGGACAAGCAGCCGCCCCCCGTTCCCCCCGACCCGGCCACCGGCCCGGTCAAAGCGCGCCCCCCGCTGCCGCCCCGTCCCTGACCGGCGGCGGTATCCTGAAGGGGCCTACACCTGGCTTGACTCTAGGCTTTCGCGGTCACGCCGCGCGCTCGGGACAGGAGCCAGCCGATGGATGATCAGCGCGGCACGGCCGGTGCCATGCTGCGCCTGCCCGTGGTCGATCCGGACATCCCCCGTCGTGACCGTCTCCTGCTGACCGCCCCCGGCACCTTCCTCACCCCGGCGGGCTGGCCTGGCCCGGCCCGGCCCTGCGACATCCTGCCCGCCGATCCCGGCCTGCGCGGCACCACGATCGATGGCGGCGTCATCGGCCTGGTCGCGGCCGCGTTCACCGCCGTCGCGGGCTCGGTTCCGCTGGCCATCGGCGTGCTGGTCTTCTCCGGGCCGGTCGGCTGGCAGTCCGCTTCGAGCCGCTATGCGCTGCTGCTGGCGCTGCTCATCGCGGGCGTCACCGCCGTGGTGTTCGGCGTCCGGATCGCCCGCTTCGGCCAGTTCAACGGCCTGGCGCCAGCCGAGGCGGCCGCCCGCACCTATCACGGCCGCTACCTGACCGCCGCCGATTTCGACGCCCGGGCCAGAGCCCTGCTGCGGCGCGCGCAAGACGCCGTGGACGCCGTCACCTCCGCGCAGGTCTACCGGGCCGGCCTGGTGGATCAGCCCGCCGTGAGCGCCGCCCTGACCGAACAGGAATGGGACATCGCCCTGGCGCTGCGTGAGCAGTCCGGGCTCCGCGCCAAGCGAGCCGAGTTGTCCGGGCTGCCGGCGTCGCCCGCGGCCGTCGGCCCGACTGCTCGACCGCCACGTTCAGGCCGCGCAAGCCGCCGAAGACAGCGTGGCCAGCCGCGTCGCGGCGCTGGAGCGCTACGTGGCCGAGATCCGCGAGGCCGACGCCGCCTACCGGGACTGGCAGCAGGCCGCCGCGCTGGCCGACCTCAGCGGCCCTCACCTGGACATGCTGGCCCGCACCGCGGCCGACCAGTACCACATCGCCGAGATCGAGGCCATGTCGAGGCACGCCCGCGCGATCCACCTGGCGCTGCGCGAACCGCGCGACTAACGCGAGAACTCCGCCGGCCCGTGGCCGAGCGGCCCGCCGGGGGCCATTTACCGGGGCGCCAGCAGCGAGGGCCCGAGTTCACGCAGCTCAGCCACCGAACGCACGCCCAGCAGCTGCATGGTCCGCTTGAACTGCTCGGCCAGGATGTCCAGCGCCCTGTTCACCCCGGCCTCCCCGCCCGCCATCAGGCCGTACAGGTAGGCGCGCCCGATGGCGCAGGCATCCGCGCCGAGCGCGAGCGCCACCGCGATGTCCGACCCGTGCCGCACGCCGGAGTCCACCAGCACGGACACGTCCGGCCCCACCGCCTCGCGGACCGCCGCGATGGTATGAACCGGCGGCACCGACCGGTCCAGCTGCCGGCCGCCGTGGTTGGACAGCTGAACGCCGTCCGCCCCGACCGAGACCGCGTGCCGGGCGTCCTCGGGCCCGAGCGGTCCCTTCACGATCAGCCGCCCCGGCCAGCGGGCCCGCAGCTCGGCGATGTCGTCCCAGGAAATAGCCGGGTTGAACAGCGCCCCGGTGTTCTCGATGGTCACCGCGTCATGCCCGGCGAAGTTGGCGAAGTTGATCGCCGGGTTGCGCAGCATCCGGGTCCAGTACCCCGGCTTGGCCGCGATGCTGGCCAGCGTGCTCAGCGTCAGCTCGGGCGGGATGACCAGCCCGTTGTGGCGGTCCCTGGTCCGGTGGCCGGTCACGAAGCAGTCGACCGTCACCACCAGCACCCGGTACTTGGCCGACGCCGCCCGGTCGACCAGCTCCTTGGTCAGCCCGCTGTCGCGCAGGATATAGAGCTGGAACCACAGGTCGGGCTGGGCGCCCTCGGCGACCGCCTCGATGGTGGTGGTCGCCATCGTGGACAGCGTGTACGGCAGCCCGTGCCGCTGCGCCGCGCGCGCCGCGGCGATCTCGCCGGCCGGATGCATCATCCGGGTGTACCCGGTCGGCGCCAGGGCCAGCGGCAGCGGCACCACCGAGCCCAGGAACGCCGCCGAGGTGTCGGCCCCCGACACGTTCACCAGCGTCCGCGGCTGGAACCTGTACCGCTGGAAGGCCCGGACGTTGGCCCGCAGCGACAGTTCCTCGTCGGCCCCGCCGTCGACGTAGTCGAAGACCGGGCGCGGGACCAGCCGACGTCCCACGGCCCGCAGGTCGGCGACGTCATGGCAGGCGGAAAGCCGCCGCCGCGTCGCGTCAAGCTCCACCGGCTTGACCCGGATCAGGTCGCGTATCTCCGAAACCCTCATGCCAGGGACGATACGCGCCCTGGCGGCCACGGCTCCGCCCGGGTAAACGTGCATGGAGACCGGGACGCTATCCGGGCACGACGCAACGTGCGCCAGTACACGCAGCAGCCGATCGCCCGCGAAGACCTCGAGCGCATCTGCGAGGGCGGGCCCGTCATCGCGCTGGCAGCCCTGGAACTTCGTGGGGTCACCGGCGTGCGGGCTCGTCGAGCTGGCCAAGGCCTGGCCCCAGGGCGGCCAGCACATCGCCCGGTCCGCGGCCACGATCGCCCTGGTGGCCCGGCGGGAGGACGACGAGGCACACCTGACTGGCTGCTGTATGACTTCGGCCAGGCCACCATGAGATGATCGCCGCCGCCGATCGCATCGGCTCGGCCACTCGGCCCGGGACCAGGCAGCCCAGCGGGTGCTGGGGTTCCCCGACGGCTATTCGCCGTCTACCGATGGCCTGGCTACCCGGCCGACCCCGCTGCACCGATCCCTGCTGCACCGTGGCGTAGGTGTCACTGGGACCGCTGGTAGCCGCGCATCCGAAGCCGCCGCTAAGGGCGGCGCGCCGCGGCTATGCGGCTGGGCCAGCAGATGAAACGATCATCCCGTGATGCCGCCATCAGGAGCGATCAAGGTCACGGACCGGCCCGAGCGCCGGATCCGCAAGCCGATCGACCTGCTGCGCTGCATCACCTCGGTCATCGAGATCGTCGCGCTGGTCGTGGCGGGCGTGGCGGCGAGCGCGACGACGACCGGCGCGGAGACCGACATCATCGGGGCGAGTGCGCGGCTGCCGCAAGCCCTGCGCGTGCTGGCGCCCACCGTGGCCCTGTTCGCCATCCTCATCATTCCGGTCGCGCTGGCCGTCCGCCAGGTCGTCCGGCGCCAAGTGCGGCGGCTCGCCGAGGCCGTCGCCACCGGCGTCCTGGCCGCGGCGGTGGCGGCGCTGATCAACGCCGCGCTGCGGCACGAGATCACCGCCCGGCTCTACGACGCGATCATCATGTCCCGGCCGGGGGCCAGCCACGCCGCGGCGCTCGATCCGTACCTGGTCGGCCTGGTCGCGTACGCGACCATCATCGGCCTGTCCGGCCGTCCCGGCTGGCGGAACGCCCTGTGGCTGGCCGTCGGCGTCTACGGCCTCGTGCACCTGGCGGCGACCGACACGACGCTGCTGTCGTTCCTGCTCACGTTGCTCGTCGGCCGTACGATCGGCCTCGCGGTCCGGTACGCGGCGGGCAGCCCGTCGCTGCGTCCCAGCGCGGCCGAGATCGCGTCCGCGCTAACCACCGCGGACGCGAAGGTGACCGAGATCCGCTGGCTCAGCCCTGACCCCCAGAACCCTGACCCAGAGGACCCTGACCCCGAGCAGCGGCCCGATGGGCTCAAGCCGCCCGCCCGGGCCGGATCGCGGTACTACGCCGCGACGACGAGCGCCGGCGACCAGCTGGATGTCACCGTCTATGACAAGGATCAGCAGGCGGCCGGGGCCGTGTACCGGTTGTACCGCGCGGTCCTGCTGCGCGGGCAGGTATCGCGCGGGGCGCCGCTGTCCGCGGAGCGGACCGTGGAGCGCCGGGCGCTGCTGTCCTACGCGGCCGAAGAGGCCGGCGCGCCCACGCCCCGGCTGCGCGCGGTGGTCCGGGTCGGGCCGGAGGCCTCCGTGCTCGCCCACGACCACCACGAGGGGACGACGCTGGCCCAGCGCGATGCCGGCTGCACCGACACGGAGCTGCGGGCCATCTGGGACGCCGTGAACGTGCTGCACCAGCATCGGGTCACGCACCGGTCGCTGACCGCCGACCGGATCCTGTTCACCGCCGACGGCCAGGTGATGCTGCTCGATCCCGGTGACGGCGACGTGGCGGCCACCGACCTGCAGGTCCGCCTCGACCTGGCCCAGCTGCTGGCCGAGCTCGCGCTCTACGTCGGGCCGGAGCGGTCGGCCGACCTGGCGCTGGAGAAGGCGGGCGCCGATGAGCTGGTCGCCGTGGTGCCGCTGCTGCAGCGGGTGGCTCTGGCCCGCTCCACCCGGGCGGCGCTGCGCCGCCGCCGCGATGTCCTGCCTGCTCTGCGCCAGCGGCTGCTCGCCGCGGTCCCGGGCAACGAGGTGGCCCCGGTCCAGCTGGAGCGGATCCGGCTGCGCACCCTGGCCACGCTGGTCGCGACCGTCGCCGCGGTCTACCTGTTCGCGGGCGAGCTCGCCCGCGAAAGCCTCGGCCATGTCCTGCAGACGACGGACCCGCGCTGGGGCCTCATCGCGCTGGGCCTGTCGGCGCTGACTTACCTCGGCGCGACCTTCGAGCTGTCCGGGTTCGTGGCCGAGCACCTGCCCTTCAAGCGCACGATGCTCGTCCAGCTGGCCGGATCCTTCGTCGTGCTGGTCACGCCCGCCGCCGTCGGGGGCGCCGCCCTCAACGTCCGCTACCTGCAGCGCAGGAAGATCCCGGCTGCGGTAGCGGCGGCCAGCGTGGGCGTCAGCCAGGTGGGCGCCTTCGTGCTGCACATCCTGCTGCTGGTGGTGTTCGTCGCGATCGCCGGGGCCGCGGACAAGGACCCGTTCCGCCCGCCGACGTGGTCCTATTTCGTGCTGGCCGGCCTGATCGTGGCGGCCCTGGCCGTGCTGGCCATACCCGCCGGGCGGCGGCTGCTGCGGGCCCGGGTGGCGCCCCTGGTGGGCCAGGTGATCCCGCGGCTGCTCGAGGTCGTTCAGCAGCCCCGCAAGCTGGCTGAGGGCGTCGGCGGCGCGCTGCTGCTGAGCCTGTGCTACATCCTGTGCCTGGCCGCGTGCGTCCAGGCCTTCCACAGCTCGGCGGCCATCGCGGGCATTGCCGTGGTCTACCTGACCGGCAGCGCGCTCGGCTCGATCATCCCCACGCCCGGCGGGATCGGTACCGTGGAGGCGGCGCTGACCGCCGGGCTGGTCGCGGCCGGCCTGCACGGCACCCAGGCGGCCAGCGCGGTGCTGCTGTTCCGGCTGCTGACCTTCTGGCTCCCGGTGCCGGTCGGCTGGGTCGCGCTCAACTACCTGGAACGCCAGGGCTCGCTCTAGCCGTCGGCGCGCGGGCGCCGGCCGCGGGCCGCCGTCAGCTCCTCCGGGTTGCCGCCGGCTCGTCCTGGGTAGCCTGCTAAGGCAGGACCTTCGTCCCGGGAGCGTGCGATTTCCTCATTCCTGCGGCTGACCAGGATCGGCGCCGGATACCTCGTCACGTTCCTGGCCATCGCGGCCGGCTCGATCTGGCTGGCGCTGCAGGTCGCGCCCATGCAGACGGTCTCCGCGGCCGGCCAGACCGCCCAGGTCGGCGCGGCGGTATCGTCCCTGAGCTGGTCCGGCCCGGGTGAGCTCGATCTGTTCGGGCAGGTGGTACCGACCAAGCCGCAGTTCGAGGGCCCGATCCGCCCGCTGCTGCAGCTCACCCACATCACCATCGACCGCCGGGTCGCGCAGCTGCTGCGCTCGGATGACCCGCGCGAGCTCAAGCTGAGCCTCAGCCAGCAGCTGGCCTCGGGCTGGACCCGGTATTTCGTCTGGGAGACGCTCATCGCGGCCGGCTTCGCGGCCGTCGCGCTGCTCGCGGTGGCCGGGGTGCGCAAGCAGTCTTACCGGACCATGCTGAAGACGGTGGGCGCGGGGTTGGCGGTCGCCTGCGCGATGAACGTCGGCGGCGTGCTGCTGACCGCCTCCAGCACGCCCGGGGTGCTGCGCAGCGTCAAGACGCTCGACGACCTCGTCGGCTCCGACCCGCTCGCGGTCGCCCAGGGGGCCGTCACGCGGCAGCTGCCGGGAGTGCAGGCGGTGGTGATCGGCGACTCCACCGCCGCGGCCGCGGGCAACCCGATCGCGCCTGACGCCAGCGCACCGGACCGGGCCTGCGGCCGCAGCAGCGCGTCCTACGCTGCTGACCTGGCCACGGTGAACAACTGGAACGTGCTGAACCTGGCCTGCAACAGCGCGACCATCCAGAGCGGATTGCTCGGCGTGCAGGTCCTCGGCGACGGCCAGCTGGTGCCGCCCCAGCTGGCCGAGGCCGAGCGGGCCAGCCACGCGAAGGTGATCATCGTCAGCGTCGGTGCCGACGACGTCCAGTGGTCGATCATGACGCGGCTGTGCGTGGCCAGCGCGGTGTGCAACGACAAGGTTTCCACCGCGTACTTCAACCAGATGCTCGGCGCGTTCACCCGCAGCTACTACCAGCTCCTCGGTGACCTGGCCGACCTGCCCGGCAGCCCCGCCGTCCTGGTCAACGAGTACTACACGCCGTTCGGCCCGGACATCGGCTGCCTGGCCCGGTACGGCCTGACGCAGGCCAAGGAGAAGGTCCTGCTGGCCCGCCTCGGCCAGCTGAACGCGGTGCTGGCCGAGGGCGCGCAGGTCTTCGGGTTCGGGGTGGTGGACCCGCTGTTCGCCGGGCACCAGCTGTGCTCCGCCGGCTCCTACGTCCAGGGTCCGGGCGACCCGGCGCCGCTGCACCCGACCGCGGCCGGCGAGCTGGCCATCGCCCTGGCCGACCAGCAGGCGCTGCCCAAGGCCGAGAACCTGGTCCCCGCGCCGTCCGCGAGCCCGGCCGCCGGAGCCGACTAACGCAGTCGCCGACTAACGCAGGACGGGGACGACCTCCCGCTCGTAGGCGGCCAGCGTCTCCTCCTCCTGGTCGTGCATCAGGTACACGGCGAACTGGTCGGCGCCGATCTCGGCCAGCTCGCGGAGCCGGTCCACGTGCGCGGACGCAGGGCCGAGCAGGCAGAACCGGTCCACGATCTCATCCGGCACGAAGTCCACCGACGGGTTGTCCGCCTTGCCGTGGTGCGCGTAGTCGTAGCCCTCGCGGCCCTTGATGTAGTCGGTCAGCGTGTGCGGGACCGGCCCGTCGGTGCCGTACCTGGCCACCAGGTCGGCGACGTGGTTGCCGACCATCCCGCCGAACCAGCGCAGCTGCTCCCGCTGGTGGGGCAGGTCGGTGCCGACGTAGGCGGGCGCCGCGATGCAGATGGTGATGTCGGCCGGGTCCCGGCCCGCCTCCTTGGCCGCCGAGCGGACCGCGCCGATCGTCCAGCGGGCGATGTCCGGATCGGCGGTCTGCAGGATGAAGCCGTCGGCCTGCTCGCCGGCCAGCCGCAGCGCCTTCGGCCCGTAGGCGGCCATCCAGATCTCCAGCTTGCCGTCGCGGACCCACGGCAGCCGCAGCGGCTGGCCGTGGTGCGTCACCTCGCGCCCCTCGGCCAGCCCCTTGATGACGGTCATCGCCGCCGAGATCGTGGCCAGCGACATGGGCTGCTGGCCGATGACCCGCCGGGCCGAGTCGCCGCGCCCGATCCCGCACACGGTCCGGTTGCCGTACATGTCGTTCAGCGTGGCGAACAGCGACGCGATGACCGACCAGTCCCGGGTGCCGGGGTTGGTCACCATCGGCCCGATGGTCATCGCCCGGGTGGCGGCCAGCGCCGCCGAGTAGATCACGAACGGCTCCTGCCACAGCACGTGCGAGTCCCACGTCCAGCCGTAGGAGAACCCCGCGTCCTCCGCCCGCTGCATCATGGTCACCACCCGGCTGGCAGGCGGGTTCGTCTGAAGCACCACCCCGAAGTCCATGTCTGCCTTTCCCGTCGATCCGCTGGTTACAGCAGGTACTGGTTCAGCCCGCGGGCCAGGAAGCTGCCGTGCCCGGCGCTGCCCCGGTACTGGCCGTCCTCGATGACCACGCGCCCCCGGGACAGCGTGGTGACCACCCGGCCGGTGAGTTCCATCCCCTCGTACGCCGAGTAGTCGACGTTCATGTGGTGTGTCGCCGCTGACAGGGTCTGCGTGGCCCGCGGGTCGTAGATCACGATGTCGGCGTCGGAGCCGGCCGCGATGACACCCTTGCGCGGGTACAGGCCGAACATCCTGGCCGGCGTGGTCGAGGCGACCTCCACCCAGCGCGGCAGGGATAGCTGGCCGGCCACCACCCCGGCGTGCAGCAGATCCATCCGGTGCTCGACGCCGGGCATGCCGTTCGGGATCTTGGCGAAGTCGCCGCGGCCGAGTTCCTTCTGGTCCTTGAAGCAGAACGGGCAGTGGTCGGTCGAGACCACCGACAGGTCGTTGGTCCGCAGCCCGCGCCACAGCGAGTCCTGGTGCTCCTTGGGCCGCAGCGGCGGCGAGGCGACGAACTTGGCGCCCTCGAAGTCCGGCCGGGCCAGGTCATCGATGGACAGCCACAGGTACTGCGGGCAGGTCTCGGCGAACACGTTCTGCCCGGCGTCCCTGGCCTCGGCCACGGCCGCCAGCGCCTGGGAGGCCGACAGGTGCACGATGTACAGCGGGCAGTTCGCCACCTTGGCCAGCGTGATGGCCCGCGAGGTCGCCTCGCCCTCCAGCTCCGGTGGCCGGGTCAGGCCGTGGTACACCGGGTCGGTGCGGCCCGCCGCGAGCGCCTGCGCGACCAGCTGGTCGATGGCGATGCCGTTCTCGGCGTGCATCATGACCGTCGCGCCCGACCGGGCCGCCTGCTGCATGGCCAGCAGGATCTCCCCGTCGGTGGCGTAGAACACGCCGGGGTAGGCCATGAACATCTTGAAGCTGTTCACCCCGGCGGCGATGCAGGCGTCCATCTCCTTCAGCGTCGTGTCGTTGACGTCGGAGACGATCATGTGGAAGCCGTAGTCGATGGCGCAGTTGCCGTCCGCCTTGGCGTGCCACTTGTCCAGCGTGGCCAGCAGCGAGGTGCCCTTGGCCTGGACCGCGAAGTCGATGATGGTGGTGGTGCCGCCCCAGGCCGCCGCGCGGGTGCCGGTCTCGAAGGTGTCCGAGGCGAACGTCCCGCCGAACGGCATCTCCATGTGCGTGTGCACGTCGATCCCGCCCGGCAGCACGTACTTGCCCGTCGCGTCGATGACCTGGTCGGCCGCCTCGGCGAACGGCGCGTCGGCCGGCGGCGCGCCGGGCTCGCCGGTCAGGTCCCTGGCCAGCAACGCCGCGATCCGCTCGCCGGCCACCAGCACGTCGGCCGCCAGCGTGCCCTCGGCGGTCACCACCGTGCCGCCGCTGATCAGGATGGTCACGGCTCTGTTCTCCTGCTCGCCTGCGCTCGCCGATGGCTCATGGCTGTGCCTCCCCGGCTCGCCTCCGCTCGCTGATGGCTCACGGCTGTACCAAAGTCTCGTACTGGTCGGGGCGGCGGTCGCGGTAGAACTGCCACAGGTTCCGGACCTCGGCCAGCTGTTCCATGTCCAGGTCCCGGACCACCACCTCGTCCTTGTCGTCGGCGCCAGCCTCCCCGACGAGCTGGCCGCGCGGATCGGCGAAGTAGGTCTGCCCGTAGAAGTCGTTGTCGCCGAGCGGCTCGACGCCGACCCGGTTGATCGCGCCGATGAAGTACTCGTTGGCCACCGCGGCCGCCGGCTGTTCCAGCCGCCACAGGTACTGGGACAGGCCCCGGCTGGTGGCCGACGGGTTGAACACGATCCGCGCGCCGGCCAGGCCGAGGGCCCGCCAGCCCTCGGGGAAGTGCCGGTCGTAGCAGATGTACACGCCGATCCGGCCCACCGCGGTGTCGAACACCGGGTAGCCCAGGTTGCCCGGCCGGAAGTAGAACTTCTCCCAGAACCCCTTGACCTGCGGGATGTGCGTCTTGCGGTACTTGCCCAGGTAGCTGCCGTCGGCGTCGATGACCGCCGCGGTGTTGTAGTAGACGCCGGGATGCTCTTGCTCGTACATCGGCGCGATGATCACGATGCCCAGCTGCCGCGCCACATCCTGCAGCAGCCGGGTGGTCGGCCCGTCCGGGATGGCCTCGGTGTAGGAGTAATAGTCGGCGTCCTGCACCTGGCAGAAGTACGGCCCGTAGAAGAGCTCCTGGAGGCACACTACCTGCGCCCCGGCCGACGCCGCGGTCCTGATGTGATCCACCGCCGCCGCGATCATCGATTCCTTGTCCCCGGTCCAGCGCTGCTGGACAAGCCCGGCCCGGACGATCTCAGCCATCGCAGTTCAAGCCCCTTCTCTCGCGTAGACACCCATCTTCCACCCTGACCAGTCCCGTCGTCACCGGCCATCCCCCACGGATGACCCAGGTCCCGGGCCTGCCCGGTTGTAGGTCCCGACAAGGCGCGGGACCCCGCCTGCCGGGATGCGCCTGGTGCGCGAGATGATCGGGTGGTGCCCGACGAGCCCGATGAGGAGGCAGTGTCCGGCGCCCGGGCTGTCGAGCGGCTGACCTACTTTTCCGACGCCGTGGTCGCCATCGCGATCACGCTGCTCGCCATCGACCTGCCGGTGCCCAGCGGCAGCACCGTCTCAGAGCTATGGACGTCGTTCCGGCACGACGACGGTCACTACGTCGCGTTCCTGATCAGCTTCGCGGTTATCGCGGCTGCGTGGCGAGATCATTACTACCTGTTCCGGCAGGCCAAGGGCACCGATGCCCGGTTGCTGCAGCTCGATTGCGCCTGGCTGCTGACCATCGTCCTCAACCCGTTCGCGACGAGGCTGCTCGTCGCCAGCGATCAGACCGTGGCCACCCATGCCTTGCGGTTCGGGTTCTACGCGCTGCTGCAGGTCCTGGAATCGGCCATGCTGTACGTGATGCTGCGGTACATGACCGCCCACCAGCTGGCCGGGCTTCCGGATCTGGCCGTGAAGAACCAGGCCAGGAAGTCCTACACCCTGATGCTCGCCTTCGGGCTGTCGATCCCGGTCTTCTTCGCCACTACCTACGCCTGGGTGCTGTGGTTCGCCGCACCGGTGCTGATCAGCAGGCGCGATCGCCGGCGCCGTGACGAGCAAGGCGGAGATCAGCCTAGAACCGCTCGAAGCTGACCTCGGCCCGCGGCCCCTACGGCGTCCGCGCCGCTTTCGCCGCGGCCTTCAGCCCCTGTTTGTACGACCGCACCCGGGCCAGCGAGTCGGCGTCTGTTATGTCGGCGACCGACAAGTGCGAGCCCCGGGCGCCGAACGTCCCGGCCGCCTCGCGCCAGCCCCGCGGCCGCACCCCCAGCTGTTTGCCCAGCAGGGCCACGAAGATCTGCGCCTTCTGCGCGCCGAACCCGGGCAGCGTCGATACCCGCCTGAGCAGCTCGGTGCCCGTCTTGGCCGTCGTCCACAGCCGCTCGGGCTGGCCGTCGTAGGAGTCCATGATCAGCCGGGCCAGCTCCTGCACCCGGCCTGCCATCGCCTTCGGGTAGCGGTGCAGCGCCGGGCGCTCGGAGAAGATGCCCGCCAGCGCCACCGGGTCGAAGTCGGCCAGCTCCGCTGCCGTCGGCTCGTGGCCGAGCCGACGGGCCAGGTCGAGCGGCGCGCTGAAGGCGCGCTCCAGTGGTACCTGCTGGTCCAGGACCATGCCGATCAGCAGGGCGAGCGGATCGCGGCTCAGCAGCTCGTTGGCCTCGGGTTCCACCGGCATCGCGATCGTCACGAGGCCCTCCCAGGTTCGATCAAGCAGGTCGTGATCTTCTTTGCCCGCAGCGTACTGCGTGGCCCGATCTGCCCGCGGACCGGATCGGCCGGCCGCGGAATCGGCCGAGCGGCCAACATCCGCCGGGGCACTATAAGCTAGGGGGAGCTGGGCTGGCCCGGGGGAATCCGCAGGACCGGCCCGGATGAGACTGATCGGAGTCAGCATGTCACCGCACTTGAAGTGGGGTATCGCGGGGGTCGTCGTCGGCCTGATCCTGTTCATCATCAGCCCGTGGGTGGCCCTGGCCGTAATCGCGGCCGCGATTGCGATCCCGGCTGCGGCCTGGTTGATGCTCGATGACTCGCAGCGGCGCCGGTACCGTGAGCTTCGTCGTCGGCAGCGCCAGCAGATCCGCTAGCCGCGTTATCGGGAGGGATGCGCCGATGGCCGTCCGCCGCCTCAACCATGCTGTCCTGTACGTCCACGGTCTGCAGCGCAGCGTGGACTTCTACCGGCAGGCCCTCGGCTTCGAGGTCCGCATGGAGATCCCCGGCCGGGCCGCGTTCCTGCGTGCGCCGGACTCGGCCAACGACCATGACCTCGGCCTGTTCGAGATCGGCACCGGCCAGGCGCCCGATCGCCCCGAACATCCCGGGCTCTACCACCTGGCCTGGGAAGTCGGCACGCTCGGCGACCTGGCCGACATCCGGGCCCGGCTGCTGGAGGCCGGGGCGCTGGTGGGGGAGAGCGACCACCGCGTGTCCAAGTCCCTGTACGCCAAGGACCCGAGCGGCATCGAGTTCGAGGTCATGTGGCGCGTACCCGCCGAGGACTGGGCGGCGGAGACGGCCAACGGCGGCACGACGCTGCCGCTGGACTGGGACGCCACCATCGCCCGCTGGGGCCGCGATCAGGTCACCGGCGCCGCCGCCGGCTCGTCCACCTGAGCCCGACCTAGCGTCCCTCCGAGACCCGCGTGATGTAGACCACCGCGACGAACGACCTGAACATCGCCATCGGGTCTTCCCCGCTGATGCTCACCGTCCGCACGCCGGTCCGGTCGGCTCCGCGCACCCACGAGGCCACCTCGGCCATGTCCGCCGTCTGCATGTGCACTTCGAGCATGGCCGGCAGCGAGATGGCGGGCGGCCCCAACACGGCCAGCCCGGGCACGGCCCGCCCGGGCGCCGCCCGCGCCACCGCCCGCCGCGCCGCGTCGGCGATCAGCTCGCGGGCCACCTCCGGGTGCAGGCTGGCCGCGCCGAACCGGGTGAAGGACTCCTTGACCACGACGCGCTCGGCGTCGGGCAGGAACGGGTCCGCCTCCGCGATCGTGTGCTGGTCCCCGGTGATCAGCCCGACCGGCGCCTGGCAGGCCAGCGCGGCCAGCGCGTTGATCCCGCTTTCCCCGGCCCGGCTCCCGTTCAGCGAGACGTGCGAGATCACCGCGGGGTTGTAGGTGTGTGACAGCACCGAGCTCTGGCCCGATATCGACCCGTGGTAGCCGACCATGAACACCACGTCCGCGGCGGCGTCCAGGCCCTGCATCATGTACAGCGGCTTGTGCCGCCCGGACACGTAGCTGGCCTGCCCGTGCAGCTCCGCCGGGTCCAGGTTGCTCATCGTGCCGTGCGAGTCGTTGCAGACGATCTCGGTTGCCCCGCCCGCCAGCGCCCCGTCGATCGCGGCGTTGACCTCGCCGAGCAGCAGCCGCCGCCCCTCCTCGTACGGCTGCCCTGGCCCGCGGCACTGCGACCAGTCGGAGATCCCGGCCACGCCCTCCATGTCGAAGGAGATAAAGACCTTCATGCGACCATCTTTGCCGAACGGCCCGTGGTTAGCTGGTCAACGGTCCCTCGTACCTGCTCTTGCTGGTACAGCGGCCCATCGACCAGCCCGGCCCGTCGACCAGCACCGGCCCATCGACCAGCACGGGGCAGGCGTCAGCTCGTGCCGCCCGGCCGCCACGCGGGGTCGCGGCCGGTCGCGCCGAGGAGCCGGTCGAGTGCCGGCGCGTCCTGCGGCACGGCGACCGGCGGCCCGAACAGCCCCGGGCTCCCGTCCGGGTTCTGCGCCACCACGGACTGCACGAACGAGGAGGCGGCCTGCACCAGCTCGCTGTCGCAGGCGTAGTCCTGCCCGGTGGCCTCGGCGAGGTCCCAGCCGTGCACCACGACCTCGTTGATCGCCACGCGGCCCGCGACTTCCGAGGGCATATCCAGCCCCCCGGCCTTGGTCATACCGGACCAGGCCGCCTCGTCCTGCCAGGCCCCCGCCAGCTCGGCCAGCCGGGCCGGTATGCGCGTCCGCCAGTCCGCGCCCAGCCGGGTCCCGTCCGCCGCCGACGGCCCCCGGCTGCTGGCCTCCTTGGCCGCCGACGCGGTAAAGGCCAGGCAGAGTCCGTCGACGTGATCGAGCAGGTCAGCCACTGACGAGCCCCGGCAGGGGGTCGGCGCGGTCAGCTGGTCATCGCGGATGTCCGTCACGATCCGGGCCAGCGTCCCGGTCGCGGGCGTCAGGTCGAGCATCGCGGCACTCCTTCCGGTCGGTGCCAGGTTCACCAAGTATGACGTGGCGGCGCCGCCGGATTCATCGATCGCGCCCGGCTAGCTGAGCAGGCCAGGATAGAGCAGCGCCAGCTGGTGCGGGTAGCCCGCGATAAGCCGCAGCTCGTCGTCGGTCAGCGGCTTGCCGGTCGCCGCCGCGCACAGCTGGACCAGCGAGAACACCAGGTCCTCGTCGCCGTCGGCCACCGTGATGCGCAAGGCCTCCAGCACGTGCCGGAACCCGGCCTTGCCGCCGTACTCGCCGGTCAGCACCACCCGTCCCTCGCGCGCAAACCAGTCCGAAGGGAACGGCCCGAGCGTCGCGTCGTCGTACAGCTCGTAGTTGCCGCGGTCCTTCAGCGCCCCGTCGGCGTGGATCCCGGACTCGTGCGCGAACGCGTTGCGGCCGATTCCCGGCCAGGCCGGCGGCAGCGGCTGCCCGAACGCGTAGGACGCCCACAGCCCGAACCTCCGGGCCCAAGAAAGGTCCAGCGGATCACCGACAGACACCGCGTCGCCGACGCCGAACGCATGCGAGAAAGCCAGGATGCACGACAGCAGGTCGGCGTTCCCGGCCCGCTCGCCGATCCCGTTCACGCAGGTGTTGACCCATGCGTCCTGCCCGGCGTCCAGGTCGCCGAGCGCGCCGGACACCGAGTTCGCCACGGCCATGCCCAGGTCGTTGTGGCAGTGCGTCTCGACCGGCAGGCCGACCGCGGAGGCCAGCTTGGCGAACCGCTCCCTGATCCGCCCGGGCGAGTCGCCGCCGATGGTGTCGCAGTACCTGACCCGCGACGCGCCCGCCTCCCGGGCCGCCAGCGCGAACTCCATCAGGTAGCCGTCGTCGGTGCGGGAACCGTCCTCGGCGTTGACCCCGATCGTCTCCGCCCCGCCGGCCCGGGCCGCCGCCACGGCCGCGGTCATCTCGCCGATGATCGCCTCGCGGTCGAGCCTGCCGCGGAACTTGTGCGCGATCATCTGGTCCGAGGTGGAGATCGACACGTTGTAATGGCGCAGCCCGTGCCCCCCGGGCCCGGTGACCGCGACCGCGGCCTCCACGTCGGCCGGGACCGCCCGGCACCAGCCGGACAGCCGCAGGTCCCCGAACGCTCCCGCCTCGGCCAGCGCCAGGCAGGCCCGGACGTAGGGCACCTCGTGGAACAGGAACGGGAACCCGATCTCGGACTGCGCCACGCCCAGGCGCCCCAGGTAGAAGTTCACCATGACCTTGCCGAACTTGGACAGCCCGGTGCGCGCGGTCTGCACCCCGTCCCGGTTGGTCACGTCGAGAAAGTGAATCGTTGACATGGATCAAGGTTGACCATCGTGGTCAATATCAGTCAATATTGATTAAGATCAACTATACCGAACGGATCCGTGGTGCCCGCATGACCATCCCCTCGACCAGCCCGGTGCTGGCCGGATGACCGAGTTCCTGACCGCCGGCGAGGCGGCTCGCAGGCTCGGTGTGAAGCCCGCGACGCTCTACGCTTACGTCAGCCGCGGCCTGCTGCACCGGGACAAGGCCGCCGATGGCCGCGGCAGCCTGTTCGATCCCGACGAGGTGGAGCAGCTGGCCCGGCGGGGCCGGCCGCGGCGCCCGGCCGGTGTCGTGGACATCACGGTCGAGTCGGCCATCACCCAGATCTCGGCCAGCCGGCTGCGCTACCGCGGCCTCGATGCGGCCGGGCTCGCCGCCAGCCGCTCCTTCGAGGACGTGGCCGAGCTGTTGTGGACCGGCGAGCTCCCCAACAGGCCGGGGGCCAGCCTCGGGGCCCGCCAGGCTGTGCCCTCCGCCCCGTGGCAGGCGACGCCCGCCGCGCTGGAGGTGGGCCGGGGCGCGCAGGCCGCGCTGCCGGCCGGAACGCTGCCGCTCGAGCGGCTCCAGGTGATCGTGCCGGCCATGGCCACCACCGATCCGCTGCGCCTGCACCTGGATCCGCAAGCGGTGTGCGCGGCCGGCCGGAGCATCATCGCCGGGCTGGTGGACTGCCTGCCCCCAGCGGCCCCCACACCGGATCACCCCGACATCCGGATCACCCCGCACCGGATTATCCGGATCCGGATTATCCGATCGTGGACCGGCTGTGGTCGCGCCTGCGCGGCGGCCGGCCCAGCCCCACCCTGCTCCGGGCCCTGTCGGCCGCGCTGGTGCTGCTGGCCGATCACGAGCTCGCCGCCTCCACGCTGGCCGCGCGGGCCGCCGCGTCGGTGCGGGCGGATCCGTACGCCGTGGTCCAGACGGGGATGGCCGCGGTCAGCGGCGCACTGCACGGCGGGGCGACCCTGGGCGCCGAGCTGATGCTGGCCGCGGCCAGCGGCCCGGATGACGCCCCCCGCGTCCTGGGCGAACTGCTGCGGCGCGGGGAGCATATCCCCGGGTTCGGGCATTTCGCGTACCCGGCCGGCGACCCCCGCGCGGTCCTGCTGCTCGGCCTGGTCCGCCGCGCCGCGCCGAAATCCGGGCCGCTCGCGGTGGCCGACGCCGTGCTGGCCGAGGCCAGGCGCAAGTCCCTGCCCGAGCCGAACATCGATTTCGCCGTGGCCACCCTGGCCCGGGTGGCGGGCATGATCAGGGGTTCCGGGGAGACGATCTTCGCCGTGGCCCGCACCGCGGGCTGGATCGCCCACGCCCTGGAGGCCTACGCGGGTCCCGGGCCGCTGCGCCCCCGCGCCGTCTATACCGGGCGCCCGCCGGCCGACGGCCCCTGATTCAGCCCGAGCCGCTCCAGTCGTTCGGGGTCGGCCAGGACCTCGATCTCGACGATCGCGCCGTGCGCGACGGTGAAGCCGAGTACCGCGAAGAGCCTGCCGTCCTGCCAGCTGAGCACGCCCGCCGCGCCGTTGACCAGCACCGGCTGCACGGAGGTCTCGGGCCGGGAGAACAGCAGCGCACGCCCGGCCACCTCGGCCGCACCCCGGATCAGCGGCGCGAAGCCACGCGGCGCCCGGGCGCCGACGTCAGCGCGCAGGACCACGTCCGGATCCAGCAGCTCCATCAGCGCGCCGAAGTCACCGGCCCGCGCGGCGGCCAGGAAGGCGGTTACGATCTCGCGCTGGCGGCCCAGGTCGGCGTCCGGCCCGACCGCCCCGTCCCGGACCCGGCGCCGCGCCCGGCTGGCCAGAGTCTTCGCCGCGTCCGGCGTCCGGCCCACGATCGGCCCGATCTCGCTGAACGGCACCCCGAACAGATCGTGCAGGACGAACGCCAGCCGTTCGGCCGGGGTCAGCATCTCCAGCACCACCAGCAGCGCCAGGCCGACGGCGTCCGCGGTCAGCGCCTCGTGCTCGGGGTCGCCGCCGTCGTAGTAGCTGATCACCGGGTCCGGCAGGTGCATGTCCAGCGGTTCCTCCCGCCGGGCGGCGCGCGAGCGGAGCATGTCCAGGCAGATCCGCCCGGTCACCGTGGTCAGCCAGCCGGCCAGGTTGGCCACGTCATCGGCGCCGGCCCGGGCCAGGCGCAGCCACGCCTCCTGCACCGCGTCGTCCGCCTCGGTCAGCGAGCCGAGCATCCGGTACGCCACCGCGCGCAGGTGCCCGCGCTGGTCCTCGAACCGTCGGGCCAGCTCCTGCTGATCGGCCATCGATCCATCCTCTCTCGCCGTCGCTCATAGCACTGACGAACCCGGCCGCCCGTTGGTAACGCCAGCGCCGCCCGCACGGGCCGCACTGTCACCACCCGCCTTCGCGTGGTTAGTTATTATCTTCGAACTAGCGCGATGAGCAGGTAAACTGGCATGATCATCTTTATGCCGGTGCCCCTGTTCGAGCACAAGCCGCAGCGCTGCCCGTTCGGCCATCCGTTGTGGCCGGGCCAGGCCCGGGTCGGCTGGAAACCGTGTATCTGCACGGCCGCCCAGGAAGGAGCCGAGCGCGGCCGGGGCATGGGGCACCTGCTGGTGACCTGCCAGGCCTGCCACGCCCAGCGCCGGGACGCCACGTTCTACGAGCCGCCGCACGACATCCGGTGCCGCGAGGCCGGCCCTGGCTCTGCTGACCCGCCGTTACCGGCGCAGTGCTGACCCGCCGTTACCGGCGCAGTGCCGGACGCACTGGCGGCCGGCTGGTGATCTCCACGGTGCCTTTGTACGCGACGCCGCGTACGTGGATCACCGGGGCGTCGTTCGGCGGCTGGTAGCCCGGGTCGTCCTCGTCCTCGCCCTGGGTAACGCCGAAGCCGGTCATCTCGACCCGCACCCCGGGAGGTACCAGGATCGTCACCGTGGATTTATAGGCCACCGCGAGAAACGTGGTGTCCGGGCCGCTGAGCTCGGCGGCCCGCAGGTCCAGCCACCCGGCCCCCTTGTAGACGACCGTCGTGTACCGCTCGGGCACCCGCCAGCGCCCGCCCCGCCGGACCGAGCTCTTCAGCGCGACCGCGAACCGCCCCGGCCCCCTCCCGGCGGCGACGGGCGCCGGCCCCGGCGCCGCCGTCTCGGCGGGCAGGTCGGCCAGCAGGATGTCCAGGTCCGCGTGCGTGCGCGCCGTGAGCGCGGTCCGCATCCGCTCATCGAACTCGGTATCGTCCAGCCGTCCTTCGGCGAACGCCTGCTGGACCCGCTGCACCACCACATCCCGCTCGCGATCCGAAGCCCGCACCGCCGGCCCGTGGCCGGCCTCCGCAGGACCCGAGCCCCCAGCCGCCTCCGGCCCGGCCGGGACCGCCGGGCCCGAGCCCGTCGCCGCCTCCGGCCCGATCGGGACCGCCGGGCTGTTTGTGTCCCCGTTCGTTGTGTCCATCGCGCTCCCTCCAGACTCAAATCCATCAACGAGATGTATCTTAACCCTGCCGATGCCCGCCACGCTGACCCGGCTGCCGGAGGAGCTCTTGCTCATGGGCGAAGGCTGGTGATCTTCCTGTGCCCAGGCGGAGAGTGCCGTTAATGCCGGGCTCCGAGGTCCGGCCGCGGCTGCGTACGGATTGTTCATATTCCGCTCGCCCGCATGTTTCCTTTTTCGTCTCTTGGGTCTTCGCGAGGTCTAGCGTCCGTGTTTGGCTACACGCGTGTCGGGATTAGGCCGCACTTTTCCCGTTATGGCGGCCATGTTTTGGCTGCACATCGACCACGAAGCGGCCTTGGCCAGCTCCTGCTCCAGCTTCGGAGATCTACGCGGTCGGCATCGCCGCGCAGGTCCCGGTTCGGTGGCATACCGCCGTGCCGATCGGGATCCCGCAGGCCAGGTTCCCTGTGTCGAGTCCATGGCCAGCGTCAGCGCCCGCAACATCGCCGCGGCGATCAGGGGCGAGCCGCCGGGCAGCCATGAGGAGTTCGGTGAAGTGGCTGCGGTCGGCATGATGGACGCCGGCATAAACGGCGTGCTGATCCTGGCCGGCCGTATGCTCCCGCTGCGGAAGGGCGGCGTGATGATCCCGGGCCCCGAGGTCCGTGCCATGAAGCTCGCCTTCGAGACGTACTGCCTGTGGAAGAGCCGCCACGGCTATGTCCGGCTGCCGTGACATGACAGCTGGTGCGGAGCTGGCACGGCGGCCCGTTCGGGAATTGGATGAGCTGCGGGCCTCAGCTGCGGTGGCCGCTCCACCGCGGCCCGGTCGCCCGCCACTCGGCGTCCCAGGCGCGTATCCGCTGGCGGTCAAGGACCCGCCGGGTCAGCGCACTGGCTCCCAGCACGAGCAGGATCGTGATAAGGCCGGTCCAGATAGCGGCGATGACCACGGTGCCGGCGATCATCTGGTGATCGGCCGGCGGGCTGGTGACCGCGCCGGAGGCGTTGAGCCAGACTGACACGGTGCTCCCGGGGCCCGCGCAGGCTGGGGCCGGGACCTGCCCGGTCCGGGGCACCTGGCCGGGCGGCTGCCAGCGGGCCAGCACGGTGGCCATCTGGATCGGGCTGTAGGGATCGGGCATCCTGGTCGGCGGCGCCTGCTGGAGCAGGACGGCGGTGACCTGATGATCTGCCGCCTGCTGGGCATGTACGTGACTCAGTGCCAGGTGATCGGCCTGCCGGCCGGCAGTGATCATGGCCAGCGGCACCGCCGCCAGCAGCAGGATCATGGCCGCTATCCGTATCACGGCCTCGATCCGGTCGGTCCGGCGGCGCAGCGGGTTGCGGTCGACGCCGAGCCGACGGGCGCAGCGCGCCAGGCGGGTTCCCTGATGATGGCGCATCGTTTTCTCCTTCCGGACCCCCTGGGCGGCGGTGGCCGTGTCGGGGATGGTGTACGGGCTGTGGAAGCCGGATATGGCCGCCTGCCGGGCCGACGCGGCGCCGATCAGCAATGCGGCCGGCCGGGCCTGGGCCTGGCGGCAGGTGCTGTCTTCTGCCCATCGGCGCCGACGGCGGTGATGGCCCAGGGCACGCGTCGTTCACCAGGACGCGATCGCGTCGTGCTCTTGCAGGTGCTGGCGCAGTGCATCAAGCGCGTAGTGCAGCCGTGATCTGGCTGTGCCGTGAGGTATGCCGAGCTCGCGGGCGACCGCTGCTGTGGTCCCGCCCCGGTAGAAGGTTTCCACTAGCACGCTCCGGTGCGCGGGCGATAGGTGCGCCAGGGCGGCGGAAACGAGCTGCCGGTCCAGGACCTCCTCCATTCCGGAATCGGTCCCGATCTCCCCGGCCGCTTCCCCCGGCACCGTCATCGGCCGGGCCTGCGCGGCCCGGTTCGCGTCGATGAGCAAGTTGCGCGCCACCCGGAACAGCCAGGGCCGTATGGGCCGGTCATCGGCGCTGAGCTGGGGGAGGTGACGCCAGGCCCGGATGAAGGTTTCCTGGACGATGTCATCCGCGCTCGCTCGGTCCGGGCAGAACTGCTCAACGTAGGCGTGCAGGGCGCTGGCGTAGTGCGAGTACAGCTGGCGGATCGCGGCATCGAGGTCGCCGGGCAGCTCGCCGCGGGAAGCTTGTGTGATAGCAGCCATATCTACTAATACGGATAGTAGAAAGGTTACGTTCACCGTGGCGGTCGCGGTTTCGGTGGCGGGGCCTGCGGCGCGCGGGCACTCCCCGGAGACTTCCCCGGGCCGGCGAGGCCCGGTCGAGCAGGCAAGCCCCCGGACACCTCCGGTGAGTTCCCCGGCCCGCTGGCCGCGCCGGGGCAGCTGGCCGGAGAAAATGAGACGATGCCCGAACCGCGGGCTTATCCTATACGTGTTAGTAGGTAGCGGCGGACGCCGTAGGCATGGCCATGCTCGGGAGTGAGAATGCGACGTTTCGGAGAGCTGGAAGCGGCGATCATGGACCGGCTGTGGGACTGGGGCCGCCCGGTGCTGGTCCGCGAGGTGGTCGACGCTCTGCAAGACGAGCGGGGGCTGGCCTACACCACCGTGATGACGGTGATGGAGAACCTGTACCGCAAGGGGTGGCTGCGGCGGGAGCGGGACGGCCGGGCCTGGCGTTATGAGCCCACCGGATCCCGGTCCGGTTACACCGCCGGGCTGATGAACGACGCGCTGGCCACCAGCGCGGACCACCGCACGGCGCTGGCGCATTTCGCCCTCCAGATGAGCCCGCACGACGCGGCGCTGCTGCGCGAGGCGCTCGGCCAGGCGCCCGGCGAGGCTGCGGCCGGTGAGTCCCGGTGACCGTAGCTGCGGTGCTGGTCGCCGCCGTGCTGGTGGCCTATGCGGCCTGCCTGGGCATGGCGGGGTCCAGGATGCTCGGCCGGGCCAGGTGGACGGCCCGGGCGCCGTTGCTGGCCATCGTGGTTTACCTGGCCGCCGGATGGTCGGTCATTGCCGCGGTCGGGCTGGCCGGCCTGACCCTGGCGGTGCATGCCACGGCCCTGGGCGGGGGGCTGAGTCACCTGGTCGGGGCGTGCGTGGTGCGGCTGCGCGCCACCTACGGCACCCCGGGCGGCGCCACCGTGGCCGGGCTGGGCCTGATCCTGGCGGGCGCCGTTGTGGCCCGCACCGCACTCACCGCGACGACGTATCTCCGTGTCACCGGGCGGCAGGCCCTGCTGCACGCGCAGACCGCGCGGCTAATCGGCCGTCCCGCCCCGGCCCTGGGGGCGGTGCTGGTGGAGCATGACCAGCCGGCCGCTTACTGCGTCGCCTGCCGGCAGCCCACGGTGATCTTGACCACCGGCGCGGTGCAGGCGCTGGGTCCCGGCCAGCTGGATGCGGTCCTGGCGCACGAGCGGGCCCACCTGGCTGGCCGTCACCACCGGCTGCTGGCCGTGGCGCGGATCGGCCGCGCGGTGCTCCCGTTCCTGCCGCTGATGCGGGACGCCGAACAGCAGGTAGCCCGGCTGGTTGAGCTGCACGCCGACGACGCGGCCACCCGCGGCCGCGATCCGCGGCTGCTCGCCACCGCCCTGGTCCTGCTCGCCACGGCCGGAAGTCCCGCGCCGGCCCTGGCCGCGGGTGCCACCGACTCGGTGCAGCGGATACACCGGCTCCTGGGCCCCGCCGAGCCGCTGAGCCGCGCCCGCCGGCAACTGCTTCGCGCCACCGCCGCGGCGCTCGCCCTGACCCCGGTCCTGCTGGCCCTGACCCCGGCACTGGCGGCGCTCGCGCTGGGCCGGATCCCGGCCGCCTAACAGGCTGGCGCGACCGGGCGGCTCGCCATGCCGGCCAGCGGTCGCATGGCCGCTGGCCGGTCGCAGCCCGCGGCACAGCCCGTCCGGTTCCGCTGCGGGACGCCGCCAGCAGCGCCAGCCCGGCAGCCGGCCATGAACACCCTTCCGGCAGCCCCGGCGTTGCCCAGATACGAGCACCCATCGCCAGAACGACCTGCCCGGCACGCCCGCCCGGCGGGAGGATATCGGGCTCTCCACGGTACCTGCCGTTGTCTGCTGGCGCTCGCGCCGCTGATGAGCCACGCCAGGGCGAAACCGGCCGGCCGGCACCTCGAGCTGAAGACCTCATGTCACTGACGTGACGCCCGCGGATGGATGAACCTTGAGGCTCCGTGCCCGCCGCTGCGCGAATCTGCCGGTGAAGCGGCCGGCTAGGCGATCACTGCGGCCAGGCCTGGCCCGGGCCGGCGCGGGACACGTATGCGCCTGGCCCGGACGGGTCGCCCGGCGCGACTGATTGCCGGAGGTCCGTCCCAGATGCGATCGAGGATGGACGGGGCATGGCCATATTCGTGCGGGGAGGCGAGTTATCGGCGCAACGCGGCCCGGTCGGCCGCGACGAGGCCGCCCCAGACGCCGTGCTGGCCCATGGTCCAGTGCCGCAGCGACAGCTCCAGGCACGCGCCGCGCACGGGGCGGGCCGTGCATACAGCGATGGCACCGGCCGCCTCGCGGCGGGCTGCCTTCGCGTCGGCGCTGACAGGGAACCACTCGTCGGGATCAAGCGTGCCATCAGCGCATTGCGCCTTGCTAGTGACCTCGGCGGCTAGCGCCTGATCGGTCAGCCGCGGGGATGGCTCCCGCTCACACGACGTGCCCATAACGTGTCTCACGGCCCTGCCTCCTCAGTCTGTGCCACGTGACACCTCCGGTTTTGGTCGTCCGGGAGGGCGGAACCATGTCGGCAGCACGCCGACATCGGATCCTGCAGCCCGCGTTGGGTGCCCAGGCCTGTCGCTGTGGCACTCGGCCACTGGCCAGCACGGCGTGCATCATGCGCGGGATCTGCGGCTCGCCGGCGACCGGGACAGTGTCACTGCGGCGCCGTACCATGCTCGGGCGCCGTCGTGATCGCAGCTCGGCGTCGGGTCGATCCCGACGCCTCGCCATCTTGCAGAGGCGGGCGATTCTGGCGGAGCACCGGCGGGGGACGCCCTCCGCCGGCTAGCGCATCAACCTCGGCCTGTTCGCGGTACTCGGCGAGCTGTCCGCCACCGCCGACTGGCGCGCCGTCGCCGAGGAAATCTGGCCCTTCGCCCAGGGCCCCGCCTCCACCGAGATGGGAGAGGCCGAGGCCGCCTGACGGGCCCGGCGCCAGGCCATGGCGCCGTGACTGGCCTGAAGCCGCACCCCCGATGTCACGCGGAACTGGCCTCCCGTCGCAGGCCGGACCTGGGGCCCGCGTTCCCGGCCGACGTAACCGGATTCCCGCCGGGCTGGGCGACTGAAACCCAAGAAACCTACTATCCGTGTTCGTAGAAGATCCGCTCTCCGGGAGACTGCCGGGCACGCGGGCAGGACACCTGGCTTTGGGGAGCCGGCGGCAGGCTGACCCGGTAAGCGGAGGAGATGTCCCGTGACCACGACGGTGCCCGGGCATGCAGCTCGCGCCTGGAGGGCAACCGCGGCTGGCCGCTGGCGCGTGGATCCGGTCCGGGCCGCTGGCCTGGGTCCCGGCCGGATGGCGGGCGGCCGGCCGCCATCCGGTCAAGAACGCTGTGCACGAGCTGGCCGGCCACCTCGATCTGCACCTTGGCGGCACGCGGCCGGACGGCTCCCGCGCATCGTTATCGCCAGCAGCTTGTCATCGACTCGCAGTGGGTAACCCGCGAGCGGGTCCCCGCACTCGGCCGCCGCATCGTGATGACGTGCTCATTGTCTCTCGAACCGGATGTGTGAAGTGTGATACACGTCGCATCCGTCCCGCGCTGTCCCGCTGAACGGGCCACATCTCCTATGCGTGTTAGTAGTTGAAAGCGTAACTACTTCTGCCGCCCCGTTGAGGCCCAGGCCCGCGGGGACGGCCGGCGACAGGATGACATCGATGTTTGATCGTATGGACCAATGGCAGCCGGATCAGGGCGCGGCTGTGGCCGCGCGGACGGTAGGCGCGCTGGCGCTGGCCGCGCTGGCGGTGATCCACGTGGTCGATCTGCCGGGCACGCTGGGCCCGGACCGGCTGGTCGGCATCGGTTATCTCGGGATCATCGCCGCGGCGATCTTGACCGGCGGGGTGCTGATCGCCCGGCCGCACTGGCTGGCCTGGGCGGCCGCCGCCGCGGTGGCCGTCTCGGCGATGGGCGGGTACGTGCTGACCCGCGCCCTGCCGGGGGGATTCCTGGGCGATCACGGCGATGTCGGTAACTGGCACTGCCCGCTCGGCATCGCCGCGCTCAGCGTGGAATCGGTGATCATCCTGCTCGTCCTGCTCGTCGCGGCCGGGGCCTGGCAGGCGCGGATCCACGCCGCGAGTGTGGCCGCGGCGCGCCGGCCTGCCGCGCGGCGCGTGCCGGAGTACAGCCAGTCCCGGTGATCCCGCCTGGCCGCCAGACCCCGCCAGACCCCGCTAGACCCCCGCCCGGCGTGCCGCCGGGCAGCAGAAGGAGCATTACGATGCGCATGTCCCAGCCCGGCCCGCCCGGCCAAGCCAACGCGGCCCCGTGGCGGCGGTGGCTGCTCCCGGGGATTATCGCAGCGTTCTTCGTGACGCTGCTGGCCGTGCCGCGCGGCGCAGCCGCCGGTATGCCGCTGACCTATACCCAGTTCGTGGCCGATGTCGGCGCCGGGACGGTGAACGCGGTGACGATCGGCCCGGCGGGTCAGGTTACCGGCAGCCTGGCTGGCGGGCATCCGTTCACCACCACCATCCCGGTCGCGCTCGGCGGCAACGGCCTGGCCGCCGACCTGGCGGCCCACCACGTCCAGGTCACCGCCACTGCCGCCTCGGCCACGTCCTCGTCGCTGCTGTCGGTGCTGGCCGGGCTGCTGCCGCTGCTGCTGATCGGTGGCCTCCTCTATCTCGGCATCCGCAGCATCCGCCAGGTCCGCGGCCTGGCGGCGGCCTGGGCGGCGGCCTGGGCGGGCTGGGCGGCCTGACTAAGGCGAAGGCGCGGGTCATCGATGCGGAGCGGCCGGGTACCCGGTTCGCGGATGTGGCCGGCTATCCGGCGGTGAAGACTGAGATCAGTGAGGTGGTCGATTATCTGCGTGATCCTGGCCGCTGGCACCGGGCTGGGGCGCGTGGTCCGCGTGGGGTGCTGATGGCGGGGCCGCCGGGGACCGGTAAGACGCTGCTGGCCCGGGCGGTGGCTGGGGAGGCCGATGTCCCGTTCTTCTCGGTGTCGGGTTCGGGTTTCGTGGAGATGTTCGTCGGGCTGGGGGCGGCGCGGGTCCGGGATCTGTTCGAGCAGGCCCGCAGCCGCGGGCCGGCGATCGTGTTCATCGATGAGATCGATGCCCTCGGTGCCCGCCGCGACGGCGGCGGCTATGCCGGCAGCGATGAGCGGGAGCAGACCCTTAACCAGCTGCTGGCCGAGATGGACGGCTTTGAGGACTCCGGCGGGGTGGTGGTGCTGGCCGCCACCAACCGGCCGGACGCGCTGGATCCGGCGCTGCGCCGTCCGGGCCGGTTCGACCGTGAGGTCATCGTCCCGCTGCCCGGCCGTGCCGAGCGGGCCGCCATCTTGTCCTTCCACGCCCGCGGCAAGAACCTCGGCCCGGACGCCGACCTGGATCAGGTCGGCGCCGCTACCCCCGGATTCTCCGGTGCGGACCTGGCCAACCTGGTCAACGAGGCCGCCGTCACCGCGGTCCGGTCCGGCCGCACCGTGCTGAGCGCCGCTGACTTCGCCGCCGCCCGCGACCGGGTGCTGCTCGGCACCCGGCAGCCCAGCCCGCTGGCCCCCGGCGAGCTCGCGGCCGTCGCCGTCCACGAGGCCGGCCACGCCCTGGTCGCCACCTTCTGCCCGCACGCCGACCCGGTCAGCCGGGTCACCGTGCTGGGTGCCGGGCAGGCCCTCGGGCTGACCGAGACGCTGCCCGCCGACGACCGCCGGCTGTACGGGGAGAACTACCTGGCCGACACCCTCGCCGTCCGCCTCGGCGGCCGGGCCGCCGAACGGCTGGTCCGCGGCGAGGCCTCCACCGGCGCCACCGACGACCTGGCCGCCGCCACCGCGCTGGCCACCCAGATGGTCCGCGAGTTCGGCCTCAGCGAGACGATCGGCCCGGTCAGCTACCCCAGCCCGCCCGCCGGCCACCCCGCGCTGACCGGCTCACGCGGCTACTCCGAACACACCCAGCGGCTGGTCGACCAGGAAGTCGCCGCCATCCTGGCCAGAGCCGAAACCCGCGCCCGGGACCTGCTCACCCGCCACCGCGACGCCCTCGACCGGCTCACCGCCGCCCTGATGGCGCAGGAAACCGTCACCGGCGACCAGGTCCGCGCCATCGCCCAGGCAGCCGCCCCCGCCGCCCTGCCGGACAGCATCCCCGCGTCTCTGCTGGCCCCGCCCCTCCCCGTGTCCTTGCCAGCCCGCCGGTCATCCCCGTGTCCGGTAACCGGCCATGATCACGGGATGGAGAGCGCCCGCGGCAGGTCTGCGTCACGCGCACGCCCGGCGATCGGTCTTGTCCCGGTCGCCGGGGCCTGCGGACGGGGCCGCGGATGGCGGGGCGGCCGGCCCGGGGCGCCGTCAGGTGCGGCTGATCTTCTCGGCCCTGATGCTGGGCATGCTGCTCGCCGCGCTGGACCAGACGATCGTGGCCACGGCGCTGCCGACTATCACCGGCGACCTGCACGGGCTGAACCACATCGGCTGGGTGGTCACCGCCTACTTGCTGGCGGTGGCCGTCGTGATGCCGGTCTACGGGAAGATCGGCGACCTGTTCGGCCGCAAGCCGGTTTTCCAGTTCGCGATCGTGGTCTTCCTGGCTGGCTCGGCGGCATCCGGGCTCGCGCACTCGATGGACCAGCTGATCGCGTTCCGCGCGGTGCAGGGGGCGGGTGCGGGCGGGCTGATCATCGGCGCGCAGGCGATCATCGGGGACGTGGTCAGCCCGCGGGAGCGGGGCCGGTACCAGGGACTGATCGGAGCCGTCTTCGGGCTGGCCTCGGTGATCGGGCCGCTGCTCGGCGGGTTCCTGGTGGACAGCTTGTCCTGGCGGTGGATCTTCTACATCAACCTGCCCGTCGGCGCCGTCGCGCTGATCGTCACCGCCGTCGTGCTGCACCTGCCGCGGCCGCAGCGCAGGCCGCGCATCGACTATGCGGGCATGGTCCTGCTCGGCGGCGCGGTGACCTGCCTGGTGCTGCTCACCAGCTGGGGCGGCACCACCTACCCCTGGACCTCGCCGGTGATCGCCGGCCTGGCCGCCGCCGCGGCGGCGTTCGGCGCGGCCTGGCTGGTCTCGGCCCGGCACGCCGCCGACCCGGTCATCCCGCTGCGGCTGTTCCGCGACCAGACCTTCCGTATCGCGGGCGCGATCTCGCTGATCTCCGGCATCGCCATGTTCGGGGCGATCAGCTACCTGCCGGCCTACCTGCAGATCGTCACCGGCGTGAGCGCCACCGGCTCCGGGCTGCTGCTGCTGCCGCTGATCGGCGGCCTGCTGGTCACCTCTATCTCCTCCGGCCGGCTGATCGCCAGGACCGGGCACTATAAGGCCTACCCCGTCGCCGGGACAGCGCTGGCCGCCGCGGGCCTGTACCTGCTGTCTACCATGGGCGTCCGAACCTCGCACCTGGCCTCCAGCGTGTACCTGCTGGTGCTGGGCCTGGGCATCGGCCTGTTCCTGCAAGTCATGGTCCTCATCGTGCAGAACACGGCGGCGCAGCGGGATCTGGGCGCGGCGACCGCGTCGGTCAACTTCGCCCGGCAGATCGGCAGCAGCATAGGCGTGGCGCTGATCGGGGCACTGTTCATCCACCGGCTCGACGGCCAGCTCAGCGCCCACCTCCCCGCGTCAGGAGCCGGCCATCTCAGCGCGGCGCAGGTCAGCTCGATCACCCCGCAGGGCCTCGCCCAGCTGCCCGCCCCCCTCAGGCACGTCATCGCCGGAGCGTTCGCCCAGGCCCTCCCGCCCCTGTACGCGTACCTGATCCCGCTGCTGGCAGCGGCATTCGTGCTCGCGCTGATCCTCAAGGAGATCCCGCTGCGCACCCGCGCCCAGCAGGATGCGGCGCAGGGCGCCCCCGCGCAGCCGGGAGGACGCCCGCAGGGCGCCGCACCCGCCAGTCCCGGCACGTCCCGGCCGCCGGCAGGCCCCACCGCAGGCCGCAGCCGCGCCGGGCCCGCCCGACCACGCTCCCCGGGCGGCTAGCCGCCCCGGAAGCGTGCCCCACCGCTGGAATAACCCGTCTGCCCGCTGAACCGCGCATCTCTACTATTCGTGTTAGTAGATAGTGCACCGTCGATACCACAAGGAGCTAACCGTGCGACACCCGAGAATCATCATCGCCAGCATCAGCCTGGCCGCAGCGGCCGCCATCGGCGGCGGTGTCACCGCCGCCGCGGCGACGACCTCCCATGCCAGCACCCGGCCCGCGGCCAGCCAGAGCGCCGCGGCGACCGTCCGCACCGTGCAGGCGACCGTCGCAGGCAAGACCCAGACCATCCTGGTCAACAGCCAGGGCCTGCCGCTGTACTACTACCTGAACGACACGGCGGCGACGTCGGCCGTCACCGGAGGGCTGGCGGCGCTGTGGCCGCCGCTGACGTCCGCGTCACCGGCCGCTACCGGGCTGACCGGCAAGCTCGCCGCGGTCATGGACGTCCACGGCGATCAGGTCTCCTACAACGGGCACCTGCTGTACACCTTCGCCGACGACCAGGCCGGCCAGGTCACCGGCCAGGGAGTCCAGGGCTTCTTCGTAGCCACCCCTGGCCTCACGCCAATCACCGGGTCCCAGACAGCAACGGGCACGGCCCCGGCCGCCCCGACCGGCAGCGCTTACGGGTACTGAGACGGCCAGGTGCCCCGGTCCGCTGGCTCCGTTCGTTCGGACGGTGCCAGCGGCCAGGACCCCGGACACGGGACCTCGGACAGGCAGACATGACCATCACCAGATTCGCATCAGCGGACACGCGCCGGACCTGGTTCCGGCCGGCACCGCGGTGCCTCCCGGGCGCCACCGCCGGCCCGGACGCCGCTCCCGCGCAACGCGCGCGGAGTAAGCAGGTGGCCCGCATCGCGTCCGCCACTGTCGCGGTGGCGGCGCTGTCGGCCGCCGGGGTGGCCGGACGGGCCGAGGTGGCCGCATCGTTCGCGGTGCTGGGCCGTCTGTACTGGCTGTGGATCCCGGCCGCCCTCCTGCTTGAGTCCGCGTCCATGGCCGCCTTCGCGATCATGCTGCGCAGGCTGCTCGCGGCCGGCGGCGCCCGCGTCGGCGTCCGGCCGATGCTGGCCACCGCCTATGCGGCCAACGCGGTGTCGGTCTCGGTTCCGCTGGCCGGCCCGGCCATGGCCACGGCCTTTACCTTCCGCCGGTTCACCCGGCAGGGCGCGGATGCCCCGCTGGCCGGCTGGTCGCTGCTGGCCGGCGGGGTGATCTCCTCGGCCGCGGCGGCCATTATCGTGGTCGGCGGCGGGCTGGTGTCCGGGAACATCCTGGTCACCGCAGTCACCGTTCCCGGCGGCGTGCTCGCCGTAGCCGCTCTTGTGGTGGCTGGAGCGGCCGCGCGGCGGCCGCGGCTGCGCAGGGCGCTCGAACGGCCAGCCGCGTGGACGCTACAGCGGGGATCCCGGCTGCTGCGCCGGCCTGCGACCGAGCCCCACCAGATCATCCGGGCCTGGGCGGAGCGGCTGGGCTCGCTCCAGCTTCCCCGGTCGGGCTGGGTGACGGTAACCGGCCTGGCCCTGGCCAACTGGCTTGCCGACGCGGCGGTCCTCGCCGTGAGCATCCGCGCCACCGGCGCTACCGTCCCCTGGCATGACCTCCTGCTGGTTTACGGCTCGGGTATCGCCGCGCAAAGCCTGAACATCACCCCGGGTGGGCTGGGGGTCACGGAGGGAACGCTCAGCCTGGCGCTGGTCGCCACCGGACTGGGGGCCAGCCGGGCACTGGCGGCGGTGCTGCTCTACCGCCTGGCCAGTTTCTGGCTGGTCGCATTCGCCGGATGGCTGGTGCTGCTCTGGCTGCGGCGTCCCCGTGCCCGAGCGCTCCGGCCATGCAGGCCGGCCGATCGGGCGGCCTGCTGACATGACGACAAACCCGAGCCGGAGACGCTCCTGCCGAGCGCATCGCTCAGGAACAGGACACCGCCATGACCGCTGACACAGGAACCACTTATCTGCCAGCCAGGCTGGGTGCTCACGAGCTGGTCCTGCTGCATGGGCAGCCCGGCTCGCCCGCCGACTGGCAGCAGGTCATCGCACGGCTGCCCGCCCAGCTGGACGCCGTGGCAACTGATCGGCCCGGATACGGCTCCAGCCACCTTCCGGCGGGCGGGTTCGCGGCGAACGCGCGCGCCGTGCTCGACGACCTGGACGAGCGCGGCATCGAGCGGGCGGTGCTCGTGGGGCACTCCTACGGCGGCGGAGTGGCATTGGCGGCGGCGAGCCTGGCACCCGGCCGGGTGGAGGCGGTGGTCCTGCTCGCGAGCGTCGGTCCGGGCTGCGTGAACGGCTGGGACAGGCTGCTCGCCGCACCCGGCGCAGGCCAGCTGTGCGCGCTGGTGGCCTGGCGGCTGACGCCATGGATGGCGCGGGCCCGGCTCGCCTGGCTCGCCCGGCGGCGGGGCCGCCCGCTGGGTCCTGACGAGCATGTCAACTGGCAAGTCTGGGGGCATGTGGGCCGCGGGCACCGCCCGCTGTGGCGCACATTCCTGGCCGAGCAGCGCGCCCTGCTCCGCGAGCTCGGCGAGCTGGAGCACGCCGTCTCCTCGGTGCAAGCGCCGGTCCTCGTGCTTGCCGACCCCAGGGACACGCTGGTTCCCGTCGAGACCGCCCGCCGGCTCGCCCGCGATCTGCCCTATGCCCGCCTGCAGCTCGTCCAGGGCGCGGGTCATCACCTGCCCAGGCGAGCCCCGGATGCCGTCGCAGACGCGATGGTTGCGTTCCTGGCCGCGACCGAAGAAGTAGATAACCGGGTCGAGAGGCTCACCGTCGGAGGACGGGCGTCGCATTAAGACAGCCGGCGTTCGCGCCGGTCCGTCGGCGCATGCCGGCACTGCAGATGCGTACTGCGGTTTAAGGGGATGATGAGGCATCACCGGAAGCCGGCTCCCAGCACGCGACAGCATCAAGGTCCCGCGTCGGCCGCTCTGGCCGGGTCCACCATCGCCGGGGCATGTAGCAATGTTCCGGCCCCGGCACGCCAAACGCCGCACCGAAGAAAGCACCGTCGTCCTGACCTGCTACTTCGCCTCCGTAATCAACTTGGGCGCGGCGTTCCTGACTCACGCCATCGAGTCCCTCAACGCCCGGTTCCCCCGGCCGGCGAAGGCCCGCAGCCGCTTCCGGCCGGGCGTCCGTGCGGCCTCCGGCTTCAGCGCCGCGAGCTGCCGGATGGCCGTGGCTAACGGCCGGCGCTGGTGAACGCGATGTGTCCTTCGGCGTGGGTGATGGCAGGGCCGGCGGCGATGTATCTCGCGGTGCGGGAGCTGGCGCAGCGCACGACGATGGTCCGGGCGCTTGCCTCGGCCGCCGACCAGCAGGTCACCTGGGCGGACGCCGGCGTTGGCCAGCTCCTGACCCGGCAGGCGCAGAATGCTGTCCGTGCCCGGGTGCCTGTTGCCCTTGGAGAACCGATCGGCGAGATACGCGGCGTCGCCGACACCGAATCCGGGCGGCACGAAGCCGGCGCTCTCGAGGCCAATGTCGCCGCCGTGCGGCAGCCAGGGAAACCACGGCAGCCGGCATCGTCGCCCGGATGGCCGAGCTCTATCCGACTGGGAAACTCCGCACACTCTGGCACTCCGCCAGTGATGCCGGGCGGACGCTGCCCCGGGCTATCTACTAATACATTTCGTAGTAGTGGATCGTTCAAGTGAAAGGAGGGACGGCTGTTCAGAGAGGCCGGTTCTCTGATGACGCCGGTCGGCCGGTGTAGCCGGCGGTGGCGAGGACGCCCGCGGCGATCAGGATACCGAGGGCGGCGGTGGCGGTGTCCGGGATCGCGTAGGCGGCGTGGAAACCGGATGCGGCGGCTTGCGGCCCCGACGCGGCGCCGATGAGGAAAGCGGCCCAGCCTGACCAGCGGGTGCCGCGCTGGCATCCGCGCGCTGTCCACAGGCTGACCGCGGCCGCGGCCAGGCCGGCCGACACCAACGCGGCGGCTATGCTCGCCTGCGTCACGGTTCCCATGACGAGGCCGCACCGGGTCAGGTCCAGGGCGGCCGCGGCGAGCAGCGCCATGGCGGTGACCCGCCGGGTGGGCCACCTGGTCGGGGCCGGTCCTGCCGCCCCGTCGCCGACCGCGGGCACGCCCCCGGAGCGGTGGAGGGTCATCGCGGCTCGATCGCTTCGCGGTCTTCCAGCTGCCGACGGAGGGCCTGGATCTGCGCGTGCGCGGTCAGGGGAATGTCGCGCGGGTTGCCCTGGTAGACCTGGCCGTCGTACAGGACTACCACCCGGCCGGCGGCCGGGCCGACCTGGGCCGGTCCTAGCGGCTGCCCCCACTCGTCGAAGAAGTCTCCGAGGGTATAGGTCCGCTGGACCGGGGACTCGATGTGGATGATGCCGTCGGCGGCGTGGGTGTGCAGCCAGTAAAAACAGGTGCCGGTGGCGATGAACGGGCCGTTCGGGGTTTGCTGGGCCTGCGCGCCCGGGACGCCAATCGCAGCCGGTACCTGCCGTGCCTTGCCGTTGACGAAGATGGCCAGGTGGGCGTGGATGTGGAACAGGGTTTGCTCGCTGGTCTGGCAGCTGATCTGGTCGACGGGCTGCCCGGTCGCTGCCGTGGCCAGGCCGGCCAGCGGCGCGGCGGCGGGGACCGGGACGCCTTCGGACCCGGTTGCACCCGGGGCGGGCGCGGGCTGGAGGACGCCGAGTGTGCTCAGCGGGACGAGACTTAGCCCGGACGGCGCCAGACTTGTGGCGCCGGAGCCGCCGCTGGTGACGGCCAGGATGATGGCCGCCGTGACGGCGATCGCCACGGTTACCGCGGCGCTGCTGGCGAGCCGGATCCGCCGACGGCGGGTGCGGGCTTGCTCGGCCCGCAGCCGGGCGAGCCTTTCCCTGGCCGCCTGTTTGTTCCGGCTGCGCTTAGCCATCGGTTCCTGTCTTTCTCCCGGCTTGGTCAGCTCGGGGGAATAGCCGTGAGGCGCCGAGGGCGCCGTCGCGGAAACCCGGTGAATAGGCCAGGTGGAATCCGCGGGTGGGCGCCGTCGCACCGAGCTGCGCGAACAGTCCAGCAGCGGAGAGCGTCGCCCGCCAGACCAGCGCGTACTCCCGTGGCGGGGTCAGGTTCCGCAGCACGGGGGCGAAACGCGGCTCGGTGAAGTGGGCCATGAGCCCGCGCAGCCAGGGCCGTGAGTAGGTAAAAGTGTCGGCGGCTGCCGTGGCGACCATGGGGTGCAGCAGCTCGACAACCAGGTGCTCGTCCAGTTCAAGTCCTAGGGGCAGCGCGCTGACCAGGCGGGCCAGCCGCACCACCGTCGGCCCGTCCCCGGCGAGCACCGCGGCGGCTAGCTGCCCGAACGGCACCGGGATGCCGCCCGGCAGGGCGGCGACCGCCCCGAAGTCCAGCATGCCCAGCCGGCCGCCCGGTAGCAGGAGGAAGTTGCCCGGGTGCAGGTCAGCGTGCATCCAGCCGGTGCACGCGGCCGGCGCGTAGATGGCGTGCCCGAGCAGCCGGGCGGCCAGGTCCGCCGCGTCACCCGGGCTGAGCTCGCGCCAGCCCTCCGGAAGCAGGTCCATCCGCCCGTCGAGCAGGGCGGACATGCTCGCTCCATCCAGCCATCTGGTGATGAGCACACGTGGTGTCGCCGCGTACACGGCCGGAACGGTGACCCTCGTCCGGCCCTGCGGCTCGCGTACCCCGTCGGCGCGGGCCTCGGCGATTGCCCGGGGGATAGGATCGGCGAACGCGGCCGCGACCTCGCTCTGGACCCGGCCCTCACGTTCGTAGTCCAGTTCCTCGACGATCCGCAGGGCTAGCTCGTCGGCCAGCCCGGTCACATTCAGCCGGGTGAGCCGCGCCATGACCCGGGCTAGCAGCCGGGCCTGCCGCAGGTCGGAGCGCAGCGCCTGGCCCACGCCGGGGTACTGCACCTTGACTGCCACCTCGACGACATGGCCGCGGTCGTCGCGCCACCGGCCGCGGTGCACCTGGCCGATCGAGGCGGCTGCCCGTGGCGTGTCGTCAAACGCGATCAGCCGCTCCCGCCAGCCCGCGCCGAAGGCGGCGCCCAGATCAGCCGCGATGACCCGGTGCGCGACATCGGCCGGCATCGGCGGTGCCGCGTCGGTGAGCCGCCGGAGCGCCGACCGGTAAGGCGCCGCGACCTCCTCCGGCATCGCCGCCTCGAACACCGACATCGCCTGGCCGAGCTTGGCTGCCCCGCCCTTGAGCTCGCCCAGCGTGCCGAAGAGCTGCTCGGCGGTGCGGGCCGCGACCTGGTCGGCGGCGAGCCGGGACAGCCGGGTAGCGGCGGCGGCGGTGCGCGCGGCGTGCCGCAGCGGCAGCGCAGCCAGCCGGCTGGTGCGCCGCAGTCCCCCGGCCGGAAGAACCGGCCGCTCCTGCCGCGCCACGGCCTGGGTTGGCGGCAGGTGTCCCTCGGTGATCCCGGCCGTGTCCTCGTCGGAAGGTTGGCCGGGGGATGCCGTGATGCTTCGGGGTTGTGGCATTGGCTGGCTCCTGATCGTGGTCCGTTATCTACTAATACGTATAGTAGAAGCGAAGTGTTCATCCTCAGGGCAGCCCGTCGTACCGGGGCGGCGCTGGCTATCCGATGAAGGGCGGCGGCGGCCCTGCTGCCGCCACGATCGCGAGTTTCTGCAGCGTGGTCACTGGCAGCTGGCCGGTTGCTTCGTACAGCTGGTGGAGGAGGAGCAGGTTGACCAGATGCAGGCCTGCAATGACGCCAGCCAGGGCGCCGATCCTCCGGTACCAGGGTCCACGCGGCCCACTCTTCCAGTTCCGTGAATCTAGGCTCGCGGTGAGAAGGCCGACCGCCAGTTGCACGGCGCTGGCCGTGGTCGGGCCGTCATCGCCGACAGGTTCCGGCGGGCGGGCCGGCTGGGGATCTTGCGAATGCGCGGCCGCCAGCGGCATCCGCCGGGAGTGCGGGTCATCTTGTCCTGTGCTGGGGCCGGGTCTGCTAGGCGGCTGGGACTCGGCCCAGTGCGAGGGCCACGATGGCCGGGACCAGCGCGAGCAGCACCGGGGTCAACGCGAGGGCGGCGGCGCCCGCGCCGAGCAGCTGGCGGCGGACCCGGCTGAGCGGCTCGGCCGGGCGGAGCAGCCGCTGGAGCCGCTGCACCGCGTCGGTGGCGGCGGCGGCGAGCCCGGGCGCGGGCGCGGGACCGGCGGCCGCGGCGAGGACGGCCAGGGCGGTGGCCAGCGGCCGGGTACCGCGGCCTGCGGTCGCCGCATCGTCGGCGTGCATCTCGACCAGCCGGGTGATCTGCGTGTCCGCATCGCGCATCAGCGGGAAGGGCAGGACCTGGCGCCCGATTCTCGCCGCGGCCAGCAGCAGGTGGTGGTGGCTGGCCAGGTGCGCTCGCTCGTGCGCCAGGACGGCACCGACCTGCTCGGGATCCAGCGCCTGCAGCGTGGCGGTGGTCAGGATCACCGTCGGGTGCGGCCCGCCGACGCAGTAGGCGGCTGGCTGCGCATGGTCGACCAGCGTGGCGCCCAGGTCCGGGTCCGGGCGCCCGACCAGGCGGGCGGTCTGCGCGTGCTGCACCGCCTGCCGCCGGACCGCGCGCAGGTGCGTCGTCGCGGTGAGCGCGGTGCGGGCCAGCACCGCACCGGCCAGGGTGAGGCCGAGCCCGGCCGCGGTGGCGCCGCCCGGCGTGGCGTAGGCGTCCCGCAGCCGCAGCACGCAGGCGCCGATCAGATGGCTCAGCCCGCCGCCCAGGGCGGTGGCATGGACCGCCAGGGTCAGGCCGGCCAGTCCGAGCGCGGCCAGCACCGACCAGGCGGCGGCCAGGTAGATGACGATCCCCAGCAGCGGCGCCCGGACCGCCCAGCTGGCCCGGCCGAGCAGCCGGGAGCCCGCCGTGCCGACGCCAGCCGCGTAGACCAGCAAGACGGCCGCTACCGTCACCGCGTCCCGCCTTCCTGCAGCCGGGCGTGCCCGACCACCGGCGATGCGCCGGTCGAGGCCGAGGCGGACGCGGGTATCGCCACGGCCGCCGCTGCCGCGATGCCGAGCACCAGCGCGCCGGACCGACTACGGCTCAGGAGGCGCATTGCTCCTCGTTCTGTACGCCTGGCACCGACGGCCGTCCGTGAATGGCGCGGTGAAACAACCTTCATCTGCTGGCCTTCCTCCGGCGAAGCCGGATCGGGACGACGGCACAACGCCGCCGCGATGGGTCATTCACCATGTATTGGCGGCCGGCGGCGGCGAGATCTTACCTGCGTTCGCGCGGCAGCTTCTCGGCGGAAGCGGTCTACGGGATAAGCCAGGTCAAAGCCTGCACGCTGGAACTCGGCAGGCCGCCGCCGCGTCCGGCGGCCGAGGGGTAAGAAACCGGGCGAGTGGCGGCGCTAACTACTAGACCGGGCCGAATGGCCCTGCGATGACGCTTCCACTGAAAGGAAACCGTTTCCCATGACCGTGACGCTCGGCATACTCGCGCTGCTGGAAGCCAGACCCGGTAGGGGCGGCGAGCTGGCGGACTTCCTCAAGGCCGGCCGCGAGCTGGCCGTCGCCGAGGGAGGCACCGTCACCTGGTACGCGTTCAAGATCAATGACGCTAGCTACGGCATCTTCGACACCTTCGCTGCCGACGACGCCCGGACCGCGCACCTCAACGGCCAGATCCCGGCCGCGCTAGCCAACGTGTCGGCCGATCTGCTGGCCAGCGCACCAGACATCCAGCTCGTCGATGTCCTGGCCGTCAAGTAACAGAGCAACGGAACGCGCTCGGGTATGGAAGCGGGCGCGTCCCCGGGACGCCGCATGGCGGTGACCGCGACGAGGGCCGCAGTGACTAGGCGCTGAACACGACGGCCATGGCGTCGAGTACCGCCGCGCCCCAGGCGGCCATCCAGCGGCCGTCCGGCCCCGTGGGCACCTGCTCCCAGGCAGGCATGCCCTCCCCCCTTTTAGAGTCGGCTGAACACGCCGAACATTGCGCACAGTAGCGGGATCTGGGTGCGGGCCCCGGGAGGGGGGAGGACCGGGGCCCGCACGCCGGTCAGCCGGTGGCCCGGCGCAGGGTGGCCAGGCCGGCCAGCGCCAGCAGCGCCAGCACGCCGCCGGAGAGGGTGTTGGACCAGTACATCGGGGTCGCAACGGCGAACTTGGCGGCCAGGATGAACGGGGAAATGATCACCCACACGCCCAGCCCCAGGCCCGCGAGCTGCAGGCCGGGAAACCCGCGCGGGCTGGCCAGCGCGAAGGCCGCGATTGCGGCCGCGGCAAGCCCGGCGATCACGCCGGCGACGTTGGCGTTTGCCCCGCCGTGCTGCAACGTGAGAAACACCGGGGATAGGGTGACCCACAGCCCGGTCAGCAGGCTGAGCGCGGCGGTTGCCTGCGCGGCGATGCCGCGCCGGTCGGCCGGCAGCAGATACTCAGCCGCGGCCGGGCCGGGCGGGACGGCCACGAGGGAATCGCCGCCGGGGAGGGGCCGGCGGGTGAGCGGTGTGGCCATTGGAGGCTCCTTTCCGTCTGCGAGTGGTGACGCTCGCCCGCGACGTGCCGGGCGAGGCCTTTGCGCCGGCCCGGGCGGCGATGGTTTCGCTTTCAACTACTAAGACGTATAGGAGATCCGGGGTGTTCAGCGGGACCGAACGTCGGTTGTGCGACCTGCATCACATGGCGGGCGGCGTCGCCGTGGTGCGGATAGAGCCGACAGGCCATTGGTTCGTGGTGCGCGACGGGTCGGCAGTAATCCAGCCTTGCGCTGCCAGTAGGAGACGGCCGAGCAGATGGCATCAAGCGAAACGTTGCATGTGGACGGGGCCCGCTGGCGGCGGTTCTGCGGTGTCGATGAGATCTACATCTACCGGGTGCGAGGCGGGAGGCTGGTGGCCGCGACCGTGGGTGGAGGATAACGTGGCGAGGATGCGCCGGCTTGGCCTTCCGGCGTGAGGGTGATCGTAACGAGGCGGCGGCTCCGAGTCGCGGTCAACGGGGCTGGCTGGGTGACGCGCCGCGGCGCTGGCGGCGGGCTGGCGGCCCGGGGGTGGCCGCCGCCAGGACGGTCCAGATGAGCAGGGCGAGCAGGGTGATCGTCTCGATGCTCAGAGTCTGGACAACGTAGGCCGCCGAGATCGATTCCTTGAAGCCGAACAGGCCGACGGTGAGGCTGATGAGCAGGGCGCCGATGTCGCTGGCGATGTAGCCGGCGGCCGCCAGCCCGGCCAGCGGCCGCGGCCAGGCCAGGAGCGCGGCGGCGAGGGCGAATCCGGCCACCGCGTCGAGCAGGAACAGCGGCCCGTCGGTGGGGATCTGCCGGTAGCCCTCGAGCCACAGGTGCAGGTGGATGTAGCCGATCCAGGCCAGCAGCGCCGCGCACGCCAGGCGCAGCAGCAGCGCGGCGGCCCGGCGGCCGGTGCCGCCTGCCGGGTGCTGGCGGCGGGGGGAGGCTAGCCGGCGCAGCCGGAGTGCGGCGGGTTGGGTCATCGGAAGTCCCTTCTCATGAGCAGACTGGCTGGATGTGATTTCGATCAGCTGACCTGGTAGGCGGCTACCGCCTGGAGAAGCAGCGGGCCATGCCTCTGTGACACCGGCGAGCCGACGGCTTCGCCTAGCTGACTAACGCGAGTAGTAAGTGGCCCATGTTTGTCCCAAGCCAGGAGGTCAGGACGGCATACTGGAACCACGTCTACTATTACGGATAGGAGAGGCGTGTGGTTCATCCGAGGCTCCGCCCCGCTGATCAGCCAGTCACCACCGGAGATAACTGACGATCGGCAGCACAGCCACAGTCCCCGCCGTTACCGCTGTCGCCCGCGGCGCCGAGGCAGGCGGCGCACCTTCCAGACGAGGCCACCCGGCAGCTGCGCGCCCTGGGCGCCGAGGTCGCGCATGCCGCCCCGCCAGTTCTAGGCCGAAGGCACCTGCGATTACGCCGACCACAGGCGGTTCGCCCGCCACGACCATGCCGTCCAGCCCGAGGCCAGCAGTCCAGCGTCATAGCGGCAGTCGCGACATCACGCGCCGGGCACCAGCGCCAGCTTCCGGCTCGGGTGCGGTCTGACCAGCAGGGCCGCGGCGTTCCCCTGGCGTCCCTCGAAGGCGAAGCTGCGCGCATTGGCACCGTCAGATCGCCAGCCGCGGCCAGCTCCACGTTCTAGTGGGCAGACCTCGGCGGCAGGGCGTGGTTCAGGTGTCCTGCTTGGCTAGTTCTTGCTGGGGTTGCGGGCTGCTATCGACCACCAGCCTGTTACCGTGGCCCGCTGATCGGCCGGGTAGACCCGCATGATCAGCGCCAGCGGCAACGAGCCGACCAGCATCGTGCTCACCTCTACTCCCACTCCCGGCGGAAGCTAGGCTCACCGGTCCCGTCCGCCTCCCGGCCGCCTCCGCTCGCTACGGCAGCGGGGGCCGCCGCGGTTGCTCGCCGCCCCGGGCCCGCGGTCGTCTTCCGGGTCGCAGACCGTCGACGGGCTGCTGAGCTTACTGCTTGCGGGCCGCGGCCCGCAGGGCAGCGAAGGCGGCCAGCCGCGCGACCACGGTGATGGCCACCGCGATCGGCAGCATCTCCGCGAGGTCGAGCCTGGGGGTGAACGCGATGATGCCGAACGCCGCCACGACCCCGCCCACGGCCAGTGCGAGCGCCGCCGCGACCCGCCGCGTGCTCAGGGTCCGGCGCACCACCCGGCGGCCCGCGGGCGGCAGGCGCAGCACCATCCAGCCGAAGCCCGCGGCGGCCAGCACGCCCAGCGAGCCGATGCCGATCGCAAACGGCAGCCGGTTCACGTGGGTGACCGCGGGCACCCAGATCAGGATCAGCGCGATCAGGGTGAAGACGTAGATCGTCCGGGACACCATGCGCAGGATCACCACGTCGATGTTCCTGGCGTAGATCCGCTCGTCCGGCGTGGCGCGGGCCGCGGACAGGAAATGCCGGATGGCGCCGACGGAGTCGTTGCGCCGCAACCGGATCCGGCCCAGCTCGTTCATCGCGCCGCTGTGCGCCGGATCCAGCGCGAGGGCGCGCTCCTGATGCCGGCGGGCGGCGGTCAGATCGCCGCGGCTCAGGCTCACCTTGCCGGACAGGAAATGCACGTCGGGCTCGTTCGGGGCCAGGGCCCGCGCCCGGGCTGCCGCGTCGGTGGCGGTATCCAGGCGGTGGGCGGCCAGGGCCGCCTGGGCCAGGCACACGTGCGCCTGCCAGTAGCCGGGCGCCAGCCGGCACGCCTCCTGAGCCGCGCGCAGCGCGTCGACGTAGTTGCCCATGTGGACCAGCGCGTTACTGGCCAGCCGGTGCGGCCACTCGTCCGTCGGGTCCAGGGCCACCGCCCGGTTGGCCACCTCGACGGCCTCGGCGTACCGGTCGGCCCCCAGGTGCGCGCGGGCCATCAGGCACCAGGCCCGGGCGTTGTCCGGTTCTGCCGCCACGATCCGGGCCAGCAGCCGCGACGCCTCGTCGTACCGCTTGACGTCGAGCATGGCCGAAGCGCGGGCCAGTTCCTGGTGTAGCTCGATCACCGGCGAAGGCTCACAGCAGCCGCCGCTTACGCAGGTAGGCGGCCAGGTCGTCGTAGGTGCCGCCTTCGTTGGCGAACAGGGCGACGTTACGGGCGGTGTCGAACCAGGCGCCCAGCGACGGCTTGACTTCGCCGATCGCGGCTTCGAGATCGGCCGGGCCGATCATCCGCGCCTCACCGCGCTGCACCGAGTCCATCAGGGCCCGTTCGGCGGCCGTCTCGCAGATGTGCGCAATGTCGGCGCCGGAGTATCCGTCGGTCGAGGAGGCCAGCTTGGCCAGGTCGATGCCCGCGACCGGGCGGTCCTTGAGGTGATAGCGGAACACGCCCTCGCGGGCGGTCGCGTCCGGCGGCAGCACCAGCAGCGTCCGGTCGAACCGGCCCGGCCGGCGCAGCGCGCTGTCCACGTCCCAGGGATGGTTGGTGGCGGCCAGCAGGAAGACGCCTTCGTTGTTGCCCGAGATGTCGTCCAGTTCCAGGAGCAGCTGGTTGACTGCGCTGCGCATCGGGGTGTGCCGCAGCTGCGAGCGCTTCTGCCCGATCGCGTCGACCTCGTCCAGGAACAGCACGCACGGCGCGTTCCGCCGGGCGATCTCGAACAGCTCGTGGATGTTCCGCTCGCTCTGCCCGACGAACATGTCGATGATGTCCGCGAACGACACCGCGATGAACTTCGCGCCCAGCTCGCCTGCCACCGCACGGGCGATGAACGTCTTGCCGCAGCCCGGCGGCCCGTACAGCAGCAGCCCGCCGCGCAGCGATTTGCCGTACAGCCGGCGCAGGTCCGGGTTGCGCATCGGGGCCAGGAACGCCGCCTCGAGGCGCTGCTTCACCTCGGTCATCCCGGCCACGTCGGCCAGCGTCAGCCCGGCGTGCTCGGCGTCGTAGGAGTCCTCGTCCGGGCCCGCTGGGGCCGGGTCGCCAGCCTCCCCCTCACCGACGAACATGGCCGGCAAGACGTCGCGCAGCTCATCCTCGGCCTGCGACCAGTCATACTGCGGCGGCCTGCCCCCGGCCGCCTGACCGCCAGGCTCGGCCGGGCCGGTGTGCGGGGGACGCACCACGGCCCGTTCGGCAGAAATATCCGTCTCACCCGCAGGCGGCTGGCTGGCCGCCTCGGCCTGGGCGGGTTCCTCACGGAGCAGGCCCAGCGCCGCCGCATTGCCCGGATCGCGCTGCAGGACCGCGCCCAGCTGCCGGATCGCTTCGTCGCGCTGCCCGCCGCGCAGCAGCAGCGACGCCAGATGCAGGCGCAGCGGCACGTCGTCGGGCATCGCCTCGACCGCTTTGCGGAGGCTGTCCAGCACGGTGGGTTCGGGTTCCATGCATCCGTCCGGGTTCTTCGCTTGTGTGCCGGTTTGCTCGTCTTTACAGGGTAGTGCCGAACTGTCCGGGCCTAAGCGCGGATCGGCCCCGGCCGATCGGTCCATAGCGACGTCACGCTGACGCCCAGGTCGCCCAGCAGCCGGCGCAGCAGCGGCAACGACACGCCGAGCACCGTGCCGTGGTCGCCGTCGATCCCGTCCACGAACCAGCCGCCGCGCCCGTCCAGCGTGAACGCGCCGGCTACCGCGAGCGGCTCGCCCGAGGCGACGTAGGCGGCGATCTCCTGCTGCGACGGGGTGCCGAACCGCACCCTGGTCGCCGCCACGGCCGCGGCCTGCTGGCCGGTGGCGGCGTTGATCACGCAGTGCCCGGTGACCAGCGTCCCCGTCCGTCCGGACATCTCCCGCCAGCGGGTCACCGCCTCGGCGGCCGAGGCAGGCTTGCCCAGCGGCCGCCCGTCCAGGTCGAGCAGCGAGTCGCAGCCGATCACCAGCCCGTCCACCCGGCCCGCGGCCACCGCGGCCGCCTTGGCCTGGGCCAGCAGCCCGGCCAGCTCGGCCGGCGTGGCCGCGGTGAACGCGTCCTCGTCGACACCGCTGACGGCGACCTCGGGGTCCAGCCCGGCGCTGCGCAGCACCGCGAGCCGGGCGGGCGAGGCGGACGCGAGAACGATCGTGGTCACGCGACCCGACCTTACGCCCGCCGCCCCGGATCCCGGGGCGCGCCCGCCGGGTAGGGTACAGGCGTGATGGCGACGACCACGCTGGGCCGGGGCGGGCCGGTGGTGTCGCGGGCCGGCCTCGGCCTGATGGCCATGTCAGGGGTTTACGGGCAGGCCGACGACCAGGAGAGCATCGCTACCATCCACGCCGCGGTCGACGCGGGCGTCACCCTGCTGGACACCGGCGATTTCTACGGCATGGGCCATAACGAGCTGCTGCTCCGCGACGCCCTGCGCCGCGGGATCCCCCGGGACCGTGTGTTCATCCAGGTCAAGTTCGGCGGCCAGCGCGACCCGTCCGGCGCGTTCGTCGGCCACGACACCAGCCCGAACGCGGTGAAGACCGCACTGGCCTACACCCTGACCCGGCTGGGCACGGAGTACGTGGACCTGTACCAGCCGGCCCGGCTCGACCCGCAGGTGCCGATCGAGGACACGGTCGGCGCGGTGGCCGAGATGATCGCGGCCGGCTACGTCCGTTACCTCGGCCTGTCGGAGATGGGCGCGGACACCATCCGCCGGGCCCACGCCATCCATCCGGTGACCGCGCTGCAGATCGAATACTCCCTGGTGAGCCGCGGCATCGAGGAGAGGATCCTGCCCGCCGTGCGCGAGCTCGGTATCGGCGTGACCGCCTATGGGATCCTCTCGCGCGGCCTGCTGAGCAGCGGCACCGCCCGGGTGGCCGCCGGTGACCCGCGGCAGCGCTTCCCCCGGTTCCGCGGCGAGAATCACGCCCGCAACCTCGAATTGCTGGCCGCGCTCGAAGCGGTCGCCGAGGCCAAGGGCGTGACCGCCGCGCAGCTGGCCATCGCCTGGGTCGCCTCCCGCGGCGCGGACATCATCCCGCTGATCGGGACCAAGCGCCGTGACCGCCTCGCCGAGGCACTGCACGCTCTGGACCTGACGCTCAGCGACGACGACCTGGCCGCGATCGAGGCCGCCGTACCGCCCGGCGCGGTCGCGGGGGAGCGCTACGAGCCGGCCCAGGTCGCGGCGCTGGACAGCGAGCGCTAGGGCCGTAGCGGATCGGGGCGCGCTCCCGCTGCGGCTACCCGAGGTCCGCGCTACCCGAGGTCTGAGGTACCGTCCCCGATCCCCGGCGGGACCGCGGCCGCGGGCGCCGGGATGCGCTCCCGGCGGCGCATGGTGGCGGCGGCGTCGGCGTCCCGGATGCTCAGCGCGAACGGGACGCCGACGGCGGCGATCACGGCGGCGGTGAGGAAGGCGGCGTGGAACGCCGGGACGAGCGCGGCCCCGGTGGCCCCGACCGGGCTGACGGCGGAGACGACGGTGACCAGCAAGGCCACGCCGAAGCCGCCCGCGACCTGGGTCTGGGTCTGGAACAGCGCCGCGGCGCGGCCGGTGTCGGCGGAGGAGATGGTCGCGAACGACGCGGTCTGGGCGGCGATGACGCACCAGCCGCTGGCGAACCCGCTGCTGAAGGTCAGCACCCGGATCACCCAGATGCTGGTGTCCAGCCCGATCGTCAGCCCGATCACGGTCCAGACCGCGATCACCCCGCACAGGCCGCAGACGGCCATCCGCCGCGGCCCGACCCGGGGGTAGATGCGGGCGGCGAGCTGGGCGCTGATCAGCAGCCCGATGGCGCCGGGGAACGTGGTCAGCCCGGAGCTCAGCGCTGAGGCCCCGCGGGCCTGCTGCAGGAACTCCGGCATGATGAACAGGTAGCCGCTGTAGCCGCACGACTGGCAGAGCGAGATCAGGGTGGTGGTGCGGAAGATCCGGTTGCGCAGCAGCCGCAGGTTCAGCATCGGCGCCTTCAGCCGCAGCTCGACCACCACCATGCAGGCCAGCGAGACCAGGCCGATGACGCCGCTGCCGATGACGACCGGGCTGCCCCAGCCCCGCTGCGGCGCCTGGCTCAGCGCGTACAGGACGAGGGCCAGGCCGCCGCCGGCCAGCAGGAAGCCGGCGATATCCACCCGGCCGGCGGCCGGCTCGCGGTGCTCGGCCAGGAACAGCAGCCCGATGATCAGCGCGATGGTGCCGAACGGCACGTTGACGAAAAAGCACCACCGCCACGACAGGTACGTCGTCAAGACGCCGCCCAGGACCGGCCCGGTGGCCGGGCCGAGGGCGGTGCCCAGCATGACCAGGCCCGTGGCGCGGGCGCGCCGCTCGGGCGGGTAGGTGCGGAACAGCATGGCCTGCCCGACCGGGATGATCAGGCCGCCGCCGATGCCCTGGATGACCCGGAAGATGACCAGCTGGGGGAGCGAGCCGGACAGCCCGCACAGCGCCGAGGCCCCGGTGAACAGGGCCAGCGCGAGCAGGAAGGTGCGCCGGGTGCCGAACCGGTCACCGATCCAGCCCGACGACGGGATCATCAAGGCCAGCGTGAGCAGGTAGCTCAGCGTCACCCACTGCGCGTCGGCCAGCGGGGCGTGAAAGTCCCGGGCCAGCGACGGCAAGGCGGTGTAGATGATCGTGTTGTCCACGACGGTCATGTACAGCGCGGTCGTGTAGCAGACCAGGACCACCAGCTCCTGGCTCGGCCGCCAGCGGATCACGTCGACCTCCCACGGCCCCGGTCAGGCCAGCGTCCCCTTGCCGAGCCGCCGCGGCGCGCCCCAGAGCACTGAACCTATAGTTAGAACTTTTTAGAACGAAACTCTAGATCTTCCGGGGCGCCGACTGTCAACCAGGGCCGCCGGGCCAGCCCGTCCGGCGGGCGCCTGGCCGCGGTATCGGCATAGCTTGCGGGAGAAAGATGAACCGTGTTCTAAGATATGGCCAGCACGGCCCGGCTCCGTGCGGGCAGGAGCGAACCATGGTGGCGCAGGCACCGGAACAGGTAGCGGAACGGCAGCACGACGGGCCGCCTGCCCCGGCCTGGCAGTGGGCCCGGACCGAGCAGACCCGCAGCGATCTGCTGGCCGCCGCCCGCGAGGTCTTCGCCGAGCAGGGCTACACCTGCGCCAAGGTCACCGACATCGCCGCGCGGGCCGGCCTGAGCGTGGGCAGCATCTACCACCATTTCGGCGGCAAGAACGAGCTGTACCTGGCCCTGTGGCGGCGCTACAACCTCGCCCGGGAGGAAGCCGCCGCCCGCGCCGTGGCCCGGGCCAGGAACGCCGGCGCCAGCGACACCGCCGCCCTGTGGGCGGCCGGCGCCCAGGCCATCCTGCGGACCACCTGGAAGCGCCGCGACCTCGCCGCTCTGTTCTGCGCCGGAAACGGCCCGCCCGACTTCGAGGACATGCGCCAGCACCGCCGGAGCAGCCCCGGTCGGCCCGGCGACGCCCTGCTGCGCATCTCCGGCAGCGCCGGCGACCCGCTGCTCGCGGCCGTGCTGGCCGCCCTGCTCAGCGAGGGTGCCAAGGCCATCGTCGCGGCGACATCCCACCGCCAGGCCGAGGCCATCATCAGCGACATCCTCGAGTACGGCAGGCGGCTGATGGCCGCCGGGCCGCCCGGCGGCACCGCCCAGCCCCGCGGCCACGAGGACCTGGCCGACCTGCTAGGCCACTAGCCTGCACCACGATCATTCTCCCGAACGGACCGTGGCTCACCCTCCGCCATCCTGGCCCGGGCCACGCTGACCCTGCTGCCGACGGGTCGCGACGGCCCTGCTAGTCACTCACAGCTGGGACCGGTATCTCGCCCGAGGCGAGCGGCTCGATGGGCGGCTCGGGATACAGCACGCGGTGCAGTCCCGCCGCCACGGCCCCGCCGACCAGCGGCGCGACGATGAACAGCCATACCTGGCTCAGCGCGGTGCCGCCGAGCACGACGGCGGGACCAAGGCTCCGGGCTGGGTTAACCGAGGTACCGGTGATGGCGATGCCGATGAGATGGACCACGGTAAGGCTGAAGCCGATGACAATGCCCGCGGTGGCGCTGTTGGCGATCTTGCTCGTGGCGCCGAGCACGGCGAAGACGAACAGGGCGGTCAGCACGACTTCGGCCAGGAAGGCGCCGCCTGCGTTGATGTTGATGTGACTCGCCGCGCCCCAGCCGTCGGCCCCCAGGCCCGTCTTCGACCTGCTGTACAGCGGCGAGTTGGCGAACGTGCCCCACAGCAGCAGCGCGCCGAGGATGCCGCCGATGAACTGAGCGATCCAGTACGCGACGGCTTCGATCAGCGGGATCCGGCCCGAGAGCAGCACGCCGAGGGTGACCGCCGGGTTGACGTGGCATCCGGAGATAGGGCCGAGTACGTAGGCCAGAGCGAGCAGGATCAGGCCGAACGCGAGAGCCGTGATCACCACCCCGGCCGCGAAGCTGCTCCCGGCGACGGCGAACCCGGGCCCGAACGACAGCGTGGCCACGCCCACGCCGAAATAGACCAGTAGCCCGGTCCCGAGCAGTTCCGCCATACTTTTCCGGACCATGGTGCCCCCAAGGAGTTCCGGCAAAAGCCGCTGGATCGCAACTCTTCTCGCTCCCGTGCAGCGCTGTCAAATTAGCCACTCCGGCCCGCGCCGCCGTCATTTCACGGACAATTCCTCCTGCTCCGGCTTGACCTGGTCCTTTCGGGAGGATTTAGCTGACCGCAGCCCCCGCGCCAGGCGCTGACCTGCGACAATCACGGCCACCAGCGCGCCGGCCACGATCCCGTCCAGCCAGAAGTGATTGGCCGTGACCACCACGACGAGCAGCGTCAGCAGCGGATAACCCGCGGCCAGCCAGCGCCATCGGCTCCGGGACACCGTGATCACCGCGAAGGCGACGATCAGCGCCCATCCCACGTGCACCGACGGCATCGCCGATAGCTGGTCAGCGTCGAACCCGCCGTGCCAGGAGTACACCGACTGGCCGTACTTCGCCGCGGTGTCGACCATCCCGGTGCCGGGCAGCAGCCGCGGCGGGGCGACCGGGATGAACTGGATGAGCAGGCAGGCCCCGGTGAACAAGGCCACCGTGGTCCTGATCCGCGGGTAGCGGGCGCGGTGCCGCACGTACAGCCAGATCAAGCAGGCACCCAGGACGGGAAAGTGCAGGATGTCGTAGTACAGGTTGAACGCCTGGACCAGCAGCGGATGCGCGAGGAAGGGCTGCTGAACGGCGGTCTCGCTGGGCAGGCGCAGCAGCCGCTCGGCGTGCCAGAGCCAGCGGGCCCTGGGCAGCGCCCCGGCCGGGCTCATCACCGTGAACGACCCGGCGAGCTGCCACAGCCCGTACAGCCCGCACAGCAGCCCGGCCTCCTGTGCCACGCCGCCCCACAGGTTCCACCCGGTCCACGTCCGGGCGACCCGCGGCACCCGGCTGGCTACCGCGACGACGGCCAGGCAGCCCGCCACGATCAGCGCGTCCTGCCAGGACAGCATGAAGTGCGGCACGGGCCACGCCCCGGCGGTACTAGCTAGCGGCCGTTGCGGGTGAGCCCGGAGGGGTCCGGCTCGCCCTGCGGCAGGGACACGTCGCCGGTCACGTCGGCGGCCAACCGCACCCGGTCCCCGTCCACCAGCCGGACATCGATGCCGGGCAGCACCCGGTCATCGTTCACGTAGGTGCCGTTGGTGGAGTTCTCGTCCCTGATCGTGGCGTGCCCGTAGTCGTCCACCTGCACCGTGGCATGACGCCGGGAGACGTTGTCGAACTGGGCGAACGCCGCGGCGACGAGCGACTCGGCCGGGTCGCGGCCGAGCAGGACGGACGTTCCCGCCGGGATGTCCACGTTGCCGGTGGGGAAGATGATCCGCATGACGACCGGCGAGATGCGCCGGCGCCGGCCGGTCGGCAGTGGTTCCCCGCAGTTGCTGCAGACGACATCGGCCGCGTCGCGCACCTGGGTGCCGCAGCGCGGGCACGTGGCCATCAGATCGCCGGTGATGAACCTCTGCGAAATGGTCGGTGTCAGCAGATCATCGTCGGGCCCGCTGGCATGCGGCAGGTTGGCGCCGCACCGGAAGCAGATCAAATCCTCCGGCTGGACCCTGACACCGCAATCGGGGCAGCTTACGCTGGCCATGGCCTCATCTCTCGGGTAGGTATACCGGCCCAGGCTAGATTACAGCGTTGTCTCCCGGGGGGACGACCCCCCCGGAGACCCCCGATCTGGGGGAACGGCGGCTGCGGAAGGTGCCGGGAAGGTGACGGGGTGGTTAGGTGGGGTTATGGTCAGTTACCAGCTGGCGCCGGAGCAGCAGGAGCTGCGCGAGTCCGTCGCCCGGTTCGCCCGCGAGGTGGTCGCGCCGGTCATCGGCGGCTACTACGAGCGCGGCGAGTTCCCCTACGACATCGTGGCCAAGATGGGCAAGCTCGGCCTGTTCGCCCTGCCCTTCCCCGAGGAGTACGGCGGCGTGGGCGGCGACTACTTCGCGCTCTGCCTCGCGCTGGAGGAGCTGGCCCGGGTGGATTCCTCGGTGGCGATCACGCTGGAAGCCGGGGTGTCGCTCGGCGCGATGCCAATCTACCGCTTCGGCACCGAGGAGCAGCGAGGCCGGTGGCTGCCCGACCTGTGCGCGGGGGAGCGGCTGGCCGCGTTCGGCCTGACCGAGCCCGGCGGCGGGTCCGACATCCCCGGTGGCATGCGCACCACCGCCCGGCTCGAGCCGGCGGGTGGAGAGGTGGACGGGTCCTGGGTGGTCGACGGGACCAAGGCCTTCATCACCAACTCGGGCACCTCGATCACCTCGCTGGTGACCGTGCTGGCCATCACCGGCCGCAACGAGAACGGTCGTAAGGAGATCTCGTCCATCATCATTCCTAGCGGGACGGCCGGATTTGTCCCCGGTCCGGGGTACTCCAAGGTCGGCTGGTGCGCCTCGGATACCCACGAGCTTTCCTTCACCGGCTGCCGGGTGCCGGCCGAGAACCTGCTCGGCGAGCGCGGCCGGGGCTACGCCCAGTTCCTGCAGATCCTCGACGAAGGCCGGGTGGCGATCGCGGCGCTGGCCACCGGCCTGGCCCAGGGCTGCGTGGACGAGTGCGTCAGGTACGCCGGGCAGCGCGAGGCGTTCGGCCGCCGCATCGGGCAGCACCAGGCGATTCAATTCACCGTGGCCGACATGGAGGCGCGGGTGCACGCGGCCCGGTTGGCCTGGTACGACGCGGCGGCCCGGCTAGTGGCGGGCCAGCCGATCAAGAAGGAGTCCGCGATCGCCAAGCTGACCGCATCGAACGCGGCGATGGACAACGCGCGGGCCGCCACCCAGGTGTTCGGCGGGTACGGCTTCATGAACGAGTTCCCGGTCGGCCGGTTCTACCGTGACGCGAAGGTCCTGGAGATCGGCGAGGGGACCTCGGAGGTCCAGCGGATGCTCATCGCCAGGGAACTGGGATTGGGGTAAGTGTCGGCCCGGTGGCGGGCTGGCCGCCGTGACGGCCGCATTCGTCGAGGTAGGCGGGAACTACCGGCAGGTCATGCTGGTTTGATCGGCGTAGTCGTTGCGCGGGAGGACCTGGTGGTTGGGTGTGGTCCCGCCGAGCGCGATGGTTGCGCGGGCGGCGGCTGTCTTGACCTCGTCGGCGACCGGGTCGAGGGACGAGGCGGAGCCGCGCAGCAGGCTCACGCCGACGGCGCCTTTGGGCCCGGTGAGGCCGAATACGGGTGCGGCGACGCACTGGATGCCGGCCGCGACGGCGCCGTCGTCAGTCGCGAAGCCCTGCACGCGGATCTGGGCGAGTTCGGCGGTGAGGTCGGGCAGGGAGATCGCCCGTCCGTCGGCTCCGCGGGTGGCCAGTTCGAGGTGGCCGGGCAGGCGGTCGGCCTCGAGCCAGGCCAGGCAGGCCTTGCCCACGGCGGTCAGGTGGGACGGGAGGCGGGCGCCGATCGCGCTCGCGAGCTGGATCCCCAGTGTGGGCGGGTCCTCCTTGCACAGGTAGAGGACTTCGGTGCCGTCGAGGACCGCGTAGTGCGAGGTGATGTTCAGTTCGCGGGTCAGGCGGGCGAGTTCGGGGGCCACGGCGCCGGCGGTGCCGGAGGCCCGCAGGTGCGCCGAGCCGACCTCGAATGCCTTCAGGCCGATCGAGTAGGCGGGCGGCGAGGACACGGTCACGAAGGATTCGCTGGCCAGGTCGCGCAGGATGGTGTAGGCGGTGCTTTTGGGTATGTCGAGCTCGCTGGCGATCTCGGCGAGCGTCATCGGCGTCTGGCTGCGGGCCAGCCGGTCGAGGATTCGCGCCGCCCTGACGACCGATGTGCTCATGACGCTCCGTTTTCGCGATTGCGCGGCTGGCTAGTCCGGCCAGCGGCGTGCCCGCGGTACGTACCTGCTGGACCCGGGGCTCATCGTCTGCCTCCTGGATTTATCGGTCAGGTGTGCGAGCAGGCCCGATGCGATTTTGCCGGAGCATGTTCACATATGCAACTTTTGGTCTCATTTGCGGAGAATGTTGACATATATAGGAACGGAGTGCGAGCATCGCGCCTATGCCTTTTGGGAGATCACGACGAACCCGTGCTCGCGCGCTAGTCGCGGCGGCTGCTGTCCTGGCGGTTTCGGTGACGGCGGCGTGCTCGTCCGCATCGTCCGGAGCCGTGACGCACTCTACGCTCACGGTCGCGGTGTTCAACCCGTTCACCGGCCCGGATGCGGCATTCGGGCCAGAGGCGATGGCGGGCTGCCTGGCCGCGGCGACCGAGGTCAACGCGGCAGGCGGCGTGCTGAGCAACAAGATGGCCTGCTCGGGCGTGGACACCCGCGGCGACCCGGCCGACGCGGTCACCGCCGCGGCGAAGATGCTGGCCACCACGTCGCACCTGTTCGGCGTGCTGGGCCCGAGCTCGGATGAGGCGGACGCGACCGCCCCGCTGATCAATGCGGCCAAGATCCCGATGTTCGCCGACACCGGCGAGGCGTCGTTCGACAAGACCAAGCTGACCAGTATTTCTGGCGCCTGACCCCCGCGGACGACGTGCAAGGCTACGCGATGGCGCTGTACGCCAAGCAGAAGGGCTATCTCCGGGCCGCGGCGGTGTTCGGGAACGACATCGGCTCGCAGTCCGACGTGCCGACGCTGCTGAAGGGCTATACGCACGTGGGCGGGGAGATGGTCCTCAACCAGAAGATCGCCCTGAACCAGGGCTCCTATCAGCCGGAGGTCGAGCAGGTCATCGCGGCCAAGCCGCAGGTCATCTTCACCGAAGCCTCGCCGCAGGCCAACGCGACGTTCCTGGCCGAGCTGCAGCAGCTGGGCCACCTGATCCCGGTCATCGGCACCCAGACGGCGCTCCAGCCGACCTGGTTCACCGCGGTGTCCGGGGCGATCGGCAAGCCGGCGCTGAGCCCAGTACTTCGTGGGCGCGGAGCCCTACGCCCCTGCGTCGGGGCCCGGGTGGCAGGCGTACAACAAGGACATGCTGGCCTCACCTGGGGTGAGCCAAGCCGGCGTCGCAGTGGAGCACCGACCCGTACTCGATGACAGACTACGACGGGGTCGTCACCATGGCGCTGGCCGCGACCGAGGCGAAGAGCACCAGCCCGGCCGTATGGAATGCGGACATCCCGGCGGTCACCACGGCCTCCCCGGGGGCGGTGGTGGTGCATTCGTACGCGGAGGGCATCGCGGCGCTCAAAGCCGGCAAGACGATCGATTACGTCGGCGCCGGGGGCGTCATCGCCTTCGACCAGTACCACAACTCGACCGGCGGCTTCGAGCTCGCGGCCTACGACTCGAACGGGAACACACGACCCTGGTCAGCTCGATCTCGGCCGCCCAGCTCGCAACTCTAATCAAGTAAGCGGCCGCGCCCGGGCCCCGGCGAACCGGGGGCCCGGGCGTCAGGCCGTCGCCGGCAGGGCCCCGCCCGGAAGGGAGCCAGCGCATGTTCCTGCACGCCATCGGTTTCGGGATCGTCACCGCTGCGGTGATGGCGCTGGCGGCGGTCGGGTTCACCGTCCAGTTCGGGGTGACCAACATCCTCAACCTGGCCTACGGCGATGTCATGACCGCATCGGCGTTCGTGGCCTACGCGAGCCACTCGGCCGGGCTCAACCCGTGGTGGGGCATGGTGATCGGCGGCCTGTTCGGCGCCGTGTTCTCCGTCCTGCTGAACCGGTTCCTGTATACGCCGTTCATCCGCCGCGGGGCCCGGCTGTTCACGATGATCATCGTCACGATCGCGGTGGCCCTGATCCTGCAGAACTGCCTGCAGGCGATCTGGGGGCCGGACTTTTTCAGCGCGCCCATCTCCGCCGGCGCCACGGTGCGCGTGCTGGGCATGGTGTTCACCACCACTCAGCTCATCCTGATCGCGATCGCCGCCGTCGCGCTGGCCGCGTTGCACGGCCTGCTCAGGTACACCCGGCTGGGCAAGGCCATGCGCGCCACGGCCAGCGACCCCGCGCTGGCCCGCAACTGCGGCGTGCCGACGCGCTGGGTCATCGACGGCGCCTGGCTGCTGTCCGGGCTGCTGTGCGGGCTGGCCGGGGTCGCGCTGGTGACCGAGCTGGGCAGCTTCGACTTCACGACCGGCTCGGAGTTCCTGGTCCCGGTCATCGCCGCCGCGGTGCTCGGCGGGGTCGGCCACCCGTACGGGGCGATGCTGGGCGCGCTGGTCATCGGGCTCGCCACCGAGCTGGCCGCCACCTACTTCAACCCGACCTACAAGGATGTCGTGGCGTTCCTGGTGCTCATCGTGGTGCTTCTGCTCCGCCCGCAGGGAATCTTCGCCGAGGTCGCCAGCCAGAAGGAGGTCGCCGCGTGAGCCTCGCGTGGTCGTTCTACATCGCCACCGTGCTGGTCTACCTCGGGGTCGACGTGATGGCCTGCTGGGGGCTGAACCTGCAATACGGCTACACCGGGATCCTGAACTTCTCCTTCATCATCTACCAGTCCGCCGGCGCGTACACCGCCGCCGTGCTGACCCTGGGGCCGGACACCGCCGGCAGTTTCCAGCAGTACATCGGCGGCGCGAACCTGCCGTTCCCGCTCCCGGTTATCGCCGGCGGGATCGCGGGCGGCCTGCTGTCGGCGGTCGTCGGCGTGATCGCGCTGCGCCGGCTGCGAAGCGACTACCAGGCGATGGTCTTCCTGGTCATCTCCCTGATCGCCACCGCCGTGGTCACCAACGACGTGGGCCTGTTCAACGGCCCGGCCGGGCTGTCGCTCATCCCCCAGCCGATGAGCACCGCCCTGAACCTCTCGCTGGTCGGCTACCGGTGGTTCTACGTCGGGCTGACCGCCGTCATCTGCCTGATCGTCTACGCGTTCGTGTGGCGGATCACCAGCGCCCCGCTCGGCCGGTCGCTTCGTGCCGTACGCGACCACGAGCAGGGCGCCGCGGCGCTGGGCAAGAACGTGACCGGCCTGCGCATGACCTCGTTCATCGTCGGCGGCGTGATCGCCGGGATCAGCGGGGCCGTGCTGGTGGAGTTCATCAGCGCCTGGTCCCCCGGCGGCTGGCTCTACCAGGAGACCTTCGTCTTCTTCACCGCGCTGATCGTCGGCGGCACGGCCAACAACGCCGGCGCCGCGCTGGGTGCGCTGCTGGTACCCGTCGCGTTCCTGGAAGGCAGCCGCTTCCTGCCCCAGTTCGGCCCCCCCGGGCTCATCGACGCGCTGCAGTGGGTCGCCGTCGGGCTCCTGACGCTGATCTTCCTGTGGTTCTGGCCGCGCGGCGTGCTGCCCGAGCGCAGACGGATCATCCAGCTGCCCGGCCTGCAGCAGGCCCGGACCGGGCTGCCGCGACCCGTCGACTACGAGAAAACGGCCGAGACCCGATGACCTCCGTGCAGCGACAGCGGGCGACACCGGCCGCGCAGGCAGCGCTGCTGCGGGTCGATGATCTGGCCAAGAGCTACGGCGGCGTCCACGCCGTAGCCGGGGTGTCCTTCGACGTGCCGCGGGGCCGCATCACCGGCCTTATCGGCCCGAACGGCGCCGGCAAATCCACCGCGCTGGGCATGATCGCAGGCGCGATCAAGCCGAGCCGGGGTTCGGTGCTGCTCAACGGCACCAACGTCGCCGGCTGGCCCAGCCACAAGATCGCGCGGCGCGGGCTGGCCAGGACCTTCCAGCAGTCCAGCGACTTCTCCGGGATGACCGTCACGGAGAACCTGCTCACCGCCCGGTACGGGCAGCGCGGAGACACGCTGCGCGGCGCGCTGCTCGGCCGCCGCTACTGGCGCGCCGAGCAGGAAAGCCTGACCGCGCGCGCCGCTGACCTCATCGCCCGCTTCGACATGGCCCGGATGGCGAACGAGTTCGCCGGAACCCTCAGCGGCGGCCAGCGGCGGCTGCTCGAGATCATGCGCGCGCTCATGACCGAGCCGGAGATCCTCCTGCTCGACGAGCCGATGGCCGGGGTCAACCCCGCCCTCGGCGAGCGAATCGAGGACTACCTGCTCCAGCTGCGGCAAGACGGGCTGACCATGCTGATGGTCGAGCACGAGATGTCGGTCGTCGAGCGGCTGTGCGACCCGATCATCGTGATGGCACAAGGCGAAGTCCTCGCCGAGGGAACCATGGACCAGATCCGATCCGACCAGAGGGTGCTCGATGCCTACCTCAACGGATAGCCGCCGCCCGGACACCGGGTACCTGACTGTCCGGGGCCTGACCGCCGGCTACGGCGCCGCGCCGATCATCAACGACATCTCGCTGACCGTCGCCGAAGGTGAGGTAGTGACCGTGATCGGCCCCAACGGGGGCGGCAAATCGACACTGCTCAAGTGCCTCACCGGACGGCTGAGACCCCAGGCCGGGCAGGTCCTCCTCGACGGACATGACGTCACCGCGGCCAGCGGCAACGCCCTGACCAAGGGCGGCCTGGGCTACGTCCCGCAGCACAACGACATCTTCCCGACCCTCACCGTCAGGGAAAACCTCGAAATGGGCGGCTACCTCCTGCCGAAAGCCCAGGTCGGCGAGCGGATCGACTACGTGCTGCAGACCTTCCCCTCCCTCCGGCCGCTACTCAAACGCCGCGGCAAACTCCTCAGCGGCGGCGAACGGAAACTCCTCGGCATCGGCCGCTCCCTGATCAGCTCGCCGAAGCTCCTCATCCTCGACGAACCCACCGCGGGGCTGTCCCCGATCCTGGCCCGCGGCATCCTTGATGACCACGTCACCTCGCTTGCCCGCGCCGGCGTGACCATCCTGCTCGTCGAGCAGCGCGCACACCAGGCCATGCAGATCGCCGACTGGTGCTACGTCCTGGTCGCCGGCCGGGTCGAACTGAACGACGCACCCGCGGCCCTGCTCGCCCGGCCCGACTTCGGCGAACTGTTCCTCGGCCGGTCCGCCCGCACCCCGCAGCCAGCCGCGCCGGGCCGGCACCTGCCCCAGGCCACTACCGGCCCGGCAGTCACCGCCGCCGGCGCGCACCAGGCCAGTCACGATGAGGGCTGACCGCGGCCGGCGACGACGGCCGGCGCCGGATCACCATGATCCGGCACATGGTGCTGGCTCGGCGCGGGGAAACCCACCCTCGCCAACCGCAAATCACGCATCATGCGCCGGCGTGTCGCAACCCACAACGTCCGCGCCAACGCCCCCGTCACCGATTTCGGGTACGTGCGGATTCGCAGCCTACTCCTTTCCCAGTAACGAGCATGCTATTCAGCATGATCCTAATGAGGTAATAATCGGCATGTAATTATGGTCATAACGGGCTGATTAGCTGGCGCTTGCCGCTTGTGCCCGCGCCGCTCCCCGGAGGGCCGGCAGCCTGGGCCGGCGGCAGACGGCCGGCGACCGATATGGCCCATATGCCGGACTGACGGCCGGGCCTCCGACGTTGGTCCCCGGGGCGGCGTGCCCGCCGGGAGGCAATACGAAGAGTTACTATGCTCTCACTAAATGCAAAGGCTGGTGCGGCCGATCCCGGCCAGGTCAGACGGCGCGGTTAACTTTCTCAGCGAAGATCTCGCCTGTTTACTGGCGAATGCCCGGTGACGGCCACCCAGAAGATGATTATATGTCCTTACCCGTTTTGTAACGCGAGAGTGTGGCTCGGCCGCCTTGTTGACCCGAGCAGCGGCGATCGTTGCGAAGGGAAAGAGGGTGCGTATGGAAGGCGGCTTGCGCCGTTTGGGCCGGGCATGTGCGCTGGCTCAGGCTTGCCGATGCGAGGTGCGAACGCAGTGCGTAAACGATCGGTGACGAATCCTGGCGGCCTAGACTGGCGCTGCCGGGGCCGTCAGCGGAGGGCCAGCCGACGGGGAGAGCTCGGCGCCTCTTGCGGGCGGAAGCGCCGGGGGTGACGGCTCGGATGCCGTCGGCGGACGGGACGCGGCGAGCACGGGACCGCAGCCCGCTATCGGCCTGGCCGCTTCCGGCGGCCAGACGCCCGTGGTCGTCGCCCCGCCCCAGGCGGGGCCCCCGCCCGCGGCCGGCATGGTCGGGACCACCCATCCGCATCCGAGACGGCCCGGCTCGGCCCGGTCGCGGTTCGCCCTGAGCAACTGGCGCGTCCGGTGGCGGCTGGCCGCCTTGATCGCGGTGCCGTTGCTGACCGCGGCGGTGCTCGGCGCGGTGACCATCTACGGGGACGTCAGCAGCTGGCAGACGGCCGGCCGTGTTCAGCACCTCGCCCAGCTCAACAGCGCGGTGGTCAAGTACATCCAGGCACTGGAAGATGAACGCGACTATTCAGTCGCCTCCACAGCGAATAGTGGTGCTTATTCTGCCAGGCTGAAGACCGCACAGCGTGTCACCGATGCCGCCTCCGCAGAGGTCACCGCCTTGGCCGATGGCATCACGGTCGGAGGCGGCTATCAGCTCGCCGCGGTGCAGGCGGTGAACGCGGTACAAGTGGGTGTGGAAACACTGCCGTTCCTCCGCGACGCGGCGGCGGACCCGCTATTCCCCTCGACGGCAACCATGCAAGTGTACGACGTGAACATCATCCAGCCCGCGGCCACGTTCACCAGCGCCGTCGGGAACGAGGCCAGCAGTACCGATCTCCGGCGCGACGTCATCGCCCTAGGCGCACTGCTCCAGGTCGAAGACTCCCAGTCGGTTCAGCGGGCCCTCATGCTGAGGGCGGTCAGTGGCCCGCAGCCGTCGCTGTCGTCCGACGACGATGCCAGCCTCCAGCAGGCACAGCGGCAGGAAGCGGTGGATCTGGCCAACTTCAACGCATCCGTAGACCTCGCCGAGCAGCAGAACTACAGCAATACGGTGAGTGGGCCGCCGGTCGATGGCGCCGCCCAGCAGGAATCACTCGCGGAGGCGTTGCTTACCGGCTCCTCGGCGGCGCACCCGCTCACCCAGCAGCAGGGGCGCATCCTGGCCGCGGCAAACGTGAACGAGGACATGTCGTCCACCATCGGCAAGGTGCGGCAAGTCACCGACGGACTGACCGGCAACATCTCCTCGCTAGCAAATTCGTCCAGGACCGATGCCAGCACGGACCTGCTGGTCACCAGCCTGGTGACGCTGCTGTTGCTGCTCCTGGTCGCGCTGGTCTCGACGATCGTGGCCCGCTCGCTGATCCGCCCGCTGCGCAAGCTCCGCGCCGACGCGCTCGACGTGGCCGGCAACCGGCTGCCTCAGATGGTGCGCAGGCTGAGCCAGAGCGAGGGCGCCGACGAAGGCGTCGAGATCGAGCCCATCGGGGTCACCTCCACCGACGAGATCGGTGAGGTCGCGCGCGCCTTCGACCAGGTCCACCGCGAGGCGGTCCGGCTGGCGGCCGACGAGGCCATGCTGCGCGGCAACCTGAACGCCATGTTCATCAACCTGTCCAGGCGCAGCCAGTCGCTGATCGAGCGGCAACTGTCGCTGATCGACTCGCTGGAGCAGAGCGAGCAGGATCCTGGCCGTCTGTCCAGCCTGTTCCGCCTGGACCACCTCGCCACCCGCATGCGCCGCAACTCCGAGAACCTGCTGGTTCTCGCGGGCCACGAGGTGTCCCGGCGGTGGAGCCAGCCGGTTCCCATGGTCGACGTGCTGCGCGCGGCGATCTCCGAGATCGAGCAGTACGAGCGGGTCGTCCTCAATGTGCAGCCGGGGATCGTCGTCGTCGGCCAGGCTGTCAACGACGTCGTGCACCTGGTGGCGGAGATCGTCGAGAACGCGACTACGTTCTCCCCGGAAGACATCCAGGTGTACGTCTCAGGCCAGCCGCTGACCAGCGGCGGCGTGCTCCTGGACATCACCGACAGCGGCGTGGGCATCTCCGACCAGGAGATGTCGCATGCGAACTGGCGGCTCGACAACCCGCCCGTGGTCGATGTCGCCGTGTCCCGCCGGATGGGCCTGTTCGTGGTCGGCCGCCTGGCCGCCCGGCACGGGATCCGGGTCCGGCTGCGGCACGCTCAGGCCGGCGGCCTCACCGCCCTGATCTGGCTGCCGGACACGGTGGCCGCGCCGGAGGTCGCGCCGACGCTTGGCCGGCTGCGCCGCTTCGAGGCTGACGACTACGGGCCCACGCCGTCCCTGTCCGCGCCGACGCAAGTGGCCGGCGTCGGTCCGCAGGCCACGACAGCCGCGCGCATCCCGAGGTTCTCGCCGATGTCGCCGTCGGCACCGCCATCGCCGTCCTTCACCCCCGCCGCCAGCGGCGAGACACCGGCCGCTGGGACACCAGGCTCCGCGCCGGCGTCCAGACCCCTGGCTCCGGGACACCGGCTCCGCGGCACCTGCTGCAGCAGGCGGCAGCAGCAGTGGGTAACGGCTGGAACTCCGGCGAGCCGGCGCCGAAGCTCCCGATCCGCGGTACCAACGGAAATGCGAACGGTCACGGCGACGGCAGCGTGGCCCCGGCGAAGAGCCCGGCCGACGACGGCGCGGACCAGGCGGTCCCGCGCGGCCCACGCCGCCGGCGGGTCCAGGCGAACCCAGTCCCGGACGAAGCAGGCTGCCCTCGTTCGGCAGCCCGGCCGCCATTGCGCCGTCGGTCATCGGCAGCCAGCACGTCCACGGCAGTGACGGTCCCAGCGCGGGCGACTCCGCGGCGAACGGCGCTCTAGCCGACGATGCTCGAGCCGCCGATGACGCAGCCGGTTTGGGCCAGGTGACTGTCCCGCCGTCCGCCGCCCCGGACCAGCGCTTGCCGATTTTCGATTCGCTCGAGTCGGACTGGTTCCGCAGCAGCGGCAAGTCCCTCAGCATGGCACGGCCTTCCCCGGCCGGTCAGGCGCTGCAGGTTGCTCAGGGAGAGCAGGTTGCTCAGGGAGAGCAGGCGGCCGAACAGGCCGCCGCGCAGCCGTCCTGGATCTCGCCCGCCGACGAAGGCTGGCGCGCCGCGGAGGCACTCGCGGTGCCGGCGGCGGGGGACACCACGCAGGCAGGCCTGCCGAAGCGGGTGCCGAGAGCTAACCTCGTACCCGGTTCGGTCGGCAGCGGAGGCAGCGACGCCGAAGCCGAGGCACCCACCAGATCGCCGGATGCGGTCAGGTCGCGCATGTCCAGCTTCCAGCGCGGCGTGCGCGAAGGCCGCGCCGCCACACCGCAGATCGAGGAGCCGTGAGACCGATGAACCTTGATGGTCCAGGCACAGAAGGAGGCGTCTGTATGGACGGGAGACGAGAGGGGTGCCCATGAGCACACCACGCCCGACCCAGGACCTCAACTGGCTGATCACCAACTTCGTGGAGCGAGTTCCCGATGTTGCGCACGCGGTAGTGGTGTCATCTGATGGCCTGCCGCTGGCGTTCAGCGCCGGTTTCCCCCAGGAACGGGCCGATCAGCTGGCCGCGGTTACCTCGGGACTGACCAGCCTGACGCAGGGTGCCTCCCGGGTGTTCGAGGGCGGCGCGGTCGTGCAGACTGTGGTAGAGATGCAGCGAGGTGTGCTGGTGGTCATGGCGATCAGCAACGGCTCGAGCCTAGCCGTGCTGGCCGCGTCCACCTGCGATCTCGGGCTCGTAGCCTATGAGATGACCCTGCTGGTCGAGCGGGCCGGCCGGGTACTGACGCCCGCGACCCGCAGCGTCATGCAACCAGCCATCCCCGGTGACGGGCGAAGGTGACCGGAGGTTTTAGTGGCGGGCCAAGGGCGAGGTGACGACCGGTCACCCTTCGTGGGCTTGCCTGGTTCCTGGCAGGGTGCAGGGGCCCGGGCCGGCTTGTGGGATGAAGGAGGGGCGAGCCCGGGGCCGATGCGGTCCGGTTTCGGCTTCGGGACCGATGATGACGGTTCCACCAGGCTCGTCCGGCCGTATACGGTTACCGGTGGGCGCACGCAGCCCAGGTACCAGCTCGCCATCGAGGCTCTCGTGACCGCCACCGTCCTGGAGCCTCGTGACCTGTCCGTGCTGGCGCCGGAATGCCAGGCGATCCTGCAGTTCTGCCGAGACTGGAGGTCGGTGGCGGAGGTGTCGGCGGTCCTGCGGCTGCCGCTCGGCGTGGCCAGGATCCTCATCGCCGATATGAGCGCGGACGGGCTTGTCCGCGTCCACCAGCGCGATGACTCGGAGGGCCGACCGGACCTCAATCTGCTCGAAAGGGTGCTCAGTGGACTCCGTAAGATCTAGCGTCGCTCCGCCCACGTCCGACGCTCCCGCCATGACGTCGGTCAAGATCGTGGTGGCTGGCGGGTTCGGCGTAGGTAAGACGACTTTCGTGGGTTCGGTGTCGGAAATCACGCCGCTGACCACGGAGGCCGTGATGACCGTAGCCAGCACCGACGTAGATGACCTGGCGCACGTGCCGGAGAAATCGACGACCACGGTGGCGATGGACTTCGGCCGCATCACGCTGGACAAGGACCTCGTGCTGTACATGTTCGGCACGCCGGGCCAGCACCGGTTCTGGTTCATGTGGGATGACCTGATCCAGGGCGCTATCGGCGCGGTCGTGCTGGTCGATACCCGCCGCCTGGCCGACTCCTTCCCCGCGGTGGACTACTTCGAGGCGTCCGGGCTCCCCTTCGTGATCGGGATCAACGGCTTCCACGGGCAGTTTCCGCACCGGTCCAAGGACGTCACCGAGGCGCTGGCCATCTCGCCGGACGTGCCGGTGATCCCGTGCGACGCGCGGAACCGGGAGTCGACCAAGGCGACCTTGGTCACCCTGGTCGAGCACGCGATGTCCATGCAGACCGCCGGACGGTACTGAGAGGCGCGTGCTGGCCGTCGTCCGCGGCGGCCAAACCCCGGCGCAGCCGGGCTAATGAACCCTTGGCTTTAGTCCGCCGGCTGGTCGTCGGTCAGGGCGGTGAGTAGGTCGTTCAGCCGGGTGACGAAGGCGGCGGGGTCATCGATCCGGGCGCCGAGGGTGAGCACCGCCTGGTTGAACAGCACCGACGCCCAGTCCGCCAGGCGCGGGTCGTCTTGGGCGCGATTGAGCCGCTGCACCAGGGGGTGCGTGGGGTTGATCTCGAGCACGGGCTGACTTGGCAGTCCCGAGCCCTGCAGCCGCTGGACCAGGTTGATGTCGGTGGTCGGCTCGTTGGCCACCAGGCAGGCCGGGGAGGTGGTCAGCCGGCTGGTCACGCGCACGTCGAAGGCCTGCCCCTCCAGCAGTTCCTTCAGCCTGGCCAGCAGGCCGGCGAACTCGGTGCTGGCCTGATCCTGGGCCGCCTTCTCCGCCTCGTCAGCCAGGCCGCCCAGGTCGGCCATGCCCTGCGTGACCGACTGCAGCTGCTTGCCCTCGAACTCGCGCAGGCTGGTGACCAGCCAGTTATCCACCACGTCCGCGAGCAGCAGCACCTCGACTCCCTTAGCCCGGAACGCCTCCAGGTGCGGGCTGCTGCGCGCTGCGGCCAGGGTGGGCGCCAGCAGGAAGTAGATCTTCTCCTGGCCGTCCTTCATCCGCGCCGTGTAGTCGCTGAGCGACACGTCCGCCTGGTCGCCCGTCGAGCTGGTCGCGGCGAACCGGAGCAGCCGGGCGATCTCGTCCCGGTTGCCGAAGTCCTCGACTATGCCCTCCTTCAGGACAGCGCCGAACTCCGGCCAGAAGGCGGCGTACTTGTCCGGCTCCTTCTCGGCCATGTCCGTCAGCAGCTGCAGTACCTTCTTGACCGCGTTGGACCGGATCCGCTCTACTACGCGGCTGCCTTGCAGCAGTTCCCGAGACACGTTGAGCGGCAGGTCGGCGGAGTCGATCACACCGCGGACGAACCGCAGGTAGCGCGGCATCAGCTCACCGGAATCCTCCAGAATGAAGATCCGCCGGACGTGCAGCCGGACGCCGCGCGAGGAATCCACCAGCCACAGGTCGTACGGGGCGTGGGCCGGGATGAACAGCAGCAGCGTGAACTCGTAGGTCCCCTCGATCTTGCTGTGCACCCAGCTGAGCGGGTCGGTGTAGTCGCTGGCGATATGCCGGTAGAACTCGATGTAGTCCTGGTCGCCGATCTCGTTCTTGGGCCGCGCCCACAGCGCCGAGGCCTGGTTGACGGTATCCCAGCCCGCCTCGCCCGTCTCGGCCTGCGCGCCGCCCGTGCCCTCCCCACCCGTCTCGGCCCGCTCCTCGCTTCCGCCCTCCGTCGGCATGAGGATCGGCAAGCTGATGTGGTCGGAATACTTGGCGATGATGGATCGCAGCCGGTAGCCGCTCAGCAGGTCACGGTCATCGTCACGCAGGTGCAGCGCAATAGTGGTGCCACGGCCAGGCTGCTCGGCCGCTTCCAGCGTGTACTGGCCGCGGCCGTCGGAGGTCCAACGGACCGCTTCGCCCGCGGCCAGCCCGGCCCGCCGCGTGGTCAGCTCCACCCGGTCCGCCACGATGAAGGCGGAGTAGAAGCCCACCCCGAACTGCCCGATGAGGGTCGCGTCCTTCCGCTGATCGCCCGTCAGGGCCTGGAAGAACTCCCGTGTTCCCGACTTGGCGATGGTGCCGATGTGCTCGATCACCTCGGCCCTGCTCATCCCGATCCCGTTATCGGCGATCGTGATCGTTGCCGCGTCCATGTCGATCCAGACGCGGATCTGCAGTGGCCCCTCGTCCTCCGGGTCCTCGCCCTTGGACAGCAGCTCCAGCCGCAGCCGGTCGATGGCATCAGACGCGTTCGAGATCAGCTCGCGCAGGAAGATCTCCTTGTTGCTGTACAGCGAATTGATCATCAGGTCCAGGAGCTGGACCACCTCCGCCTGAAAGCCGAACGTCTCCTGGTCCTGCACCGTCATAGGGTTCTCCCGTAACCATCTCGCCGCTGGCGGCAGCATAGACCCTCACGGGCCGTCCGGCATCCTCGCCCCGCGGAGCACCGCTACCCCCGGCACCCCTCCGGTCGATGCCGGGCCCCGGGCCGTCGGCGGGTCAGCGCAGTTCGCCCCGGCCTGGCGGAGCGGGCCGGGGTCATCTGGTGTAATGTGCACCGGTGCCGGGGCGGTAGCTCAGCCGGTCAGAGCAGCGGACTCATAATCCGCCGGTCGTGGGTTCGAGCCCCACCCGCCCCACCGCCTATGACCTGCTGATACGTTCGGAATACCGCCGCTAGCAGGCGTCGGCCGGACGGCTGAATGGAACAGAACTAGAATACCCGCCCGCCTCACGTGCGACCACCCGCCTTGCGGACCAGGGCGGACACCTGCCCTGCTGCGACCAGGTGGGCCTCGATCATCGGATGGTTGTAGCGCTGGCTGATCTCCTTGCTGGCGTGGCCGACCTGGCGCATCACGATGTCCTGCCGGACTTCGGCGTCGTACATCAGCGAGTTACCGGTGTGCCGCCCGCCCTCGTGCAACTTGATGACGGGCACACCCGCCTGGGGCGCCAGCCGCTTGAACTTCTTGGACACGTGGTCGGGGAGCCAAGGGCCGCCCATCGGGCTGGCAGAACACCAGGTCGTTGTCCTGCCACGCCTCGCTCGCGAACTGGCGCTCCAGCATCTGAGTCTCGTGGTGGGCTCGCAGCAGCTCTACTGTGTCGTGGTCGAGGAACACCAGCCGGTCACCGGCCCGGCTCTTGGCGCTCGGTTACTCGTGCAGCTTGCTGCCGAGCTGGAGGATCGGCCGCGCTCACGGTGAGCACCGCGCCCGTCCGCTGCTCGCCGGTCTCGGGGTCGCGGTAGGGCACCTCCAGGCCAGCGCCAGCCCAGCGGAACCCGCACAGCTCGGCGCGGCGACAGCCGGTCAACTTCGAGTGCGCCCGGTGCGCTGGTGGCTAGCCTCGACCCGACGCCGCACTGATCATGAAGCTGAGCAGCGAGGTGATCGAGGTCCGCGAGACGATCCGCCGCCAGCAGGAGCAGATCGAGGCGATGTCCGCCGCGCTGACGGCTACCCAGCACGCGATGAACACCATGCAGGGCCTGGTGGAGCTGGTCACCAGGAGGACGCGCGGTGACTGACAACCGGCTGACCGTCCGCGAGCGGGTGTATGCGGTTGATTCCCTGGACTGGCTGGCCAGGCATGTCAACCACTGGGCGTCGTATCTGCCTGAGGCAGGCTTTGAAACGGAGAGCGACAAAATCGAGCTGGCCGCTGTGCACCTCGCCGCCGCCTGCCACTTGCTGGAGCGCCCGATCAGGCCAGCGCTGCCGCCCGAGCGCTGGCGAGCACCAGAAGCGCTGAGCTGCACGGGCAGCGACCGGCTATTCTAGTCTCGTTCTAGCGCGCCTCAGCTGTACAGGTCAGCGATGTGACGGCGGATCAGGTATCCGCTGAAGCGGCTTCTCTCACGGAACAGGCCGCCAGCCGGGCGTTGGCGCAAAGCCAGCAGCCCCGGATACCCGGATGCGGCAACCGGAATACCGCCAAGATGCAACGCTCATCATGGTGATTCGCGCGTGATATATCGAGCAAGATGCGCGTTACCTGCGGAAACATCCTCTGATGGCGCTTTGGCCATGGCCACGCCGGTACCGATCCGCAAAGCCGTACAACGGCGGTGCCTAAATGCATTCCACTGCATGCCTGTTCAGGTCGTAAGCCGCACCGGCATGCCAGCTCAGAGCTGGTCATCGCGATTATCACAGCAGTCCTGGCTGCGGCGGGAGCCGTACCGGGCTGGATTCAGCTGGAAAGGCAGCCCGGCGCTCCCCGGATCACCAACAACGTCCAGGTGATCTTGCCCTCGGCGCGCTGCCCGGCGTGGAATAGGTCGTCGGGGGGCAGGACGGCCCGGTTACGGACGCATCGCGGCTGCTCATTGCATCCGCTGGCATGCCCTCACCTGGCCTGCGCGCGGCGGTCGAGCTGTACCGAGATCCGCGGCGAAGCGACACGCTGATAGCGCAAGCAGCGCGGTGTGAGCCCAGGACGGTCCTGCGTCACCGCCGTGCCCTGGAACAGGCTGGCGTCATCGAGCCCGTGCCAAGCGGTGAGCGCATCTGGCGCACTGACCGCCCGTCACGAAACCAGGGCGCGTCTCAGCGTGCAGCTGAGCAGCTGGCCGCCGACCCGCACCGCAGCGCCTGCGCCATCGCTGCCGCCGCCCGCTGCTCGCCCCGACAGTGCTGGCCGCCCTTTCCGGTGGCGGCACAGTGTCTCGGTCCCCGGACGCGACGGACCCCGCAAGCACGTCATCATCACGGGCGGTCTGGTGATCCTACCTAAGCTAGCTTTCAGCCTCCCTCAGTGATGGTGAACGACCACGAGCCGGTAGCCGTCACGGCCAGGTGGTAGGTGTCCCCGCCGTTGCTGGTGTCCGGGTAGAGAGTCGTGGTGGCGCCGCCTGATACCCCTTCGAGGTTGGCGATGGACTGGCCGTCGCTGCTGTTCTCGACGTCGGCGGCGACGTTGTCACTTGATGTCTCGCCGGGCAGGATGTTGCCTGAGTAGCTGTAGGTCACGGTCAGCGGGTTGCCGCTGACGGTGAACGGCGGGCTGTTCCAGTCGCCCGAGCCCGAGTACTTGGCCGCGGTCAGCGCGGGCGGTGGCACGGGTGGCGGTCTGGGTGACATGGGTAATGGCGGTGTGGGTGACGGTCGGAGCCGCCGCTGTTACGGTCTTGGCAATGGTGGGCTGCGGATGTGGTGCGGCAGCGGCGGTCCCGCACCCGGCGAGGACGCCGACCGCCGCGACCGCGAGCAGTAGCCTTTTCATGACCGCCGGGCCAGTCGGTAGATGCCGTAGGTGATGCCGAGGATGACATCCACCACCGCCCAGAACGCGATGACAAGTCCGACGCCGATCGCTTTTCCGGGCGGTCCCGGCGTCGTTGAGCGCGCCGCCGTAGTGCTGTACGCAATCCGCCTGACTCTTGAACAGCGGATACCAGTTGTCGTTGTAGCAGCCCTGCGCCAGCTGCGCGGTAGTCGGGCCGGTGTGGACAGTAGCGGTGCCGTTCAGCTCGGCTACCCAGGTACCCCGCTGTGGGCTCTCGCTCCAGGTCACGGCCATCGCGGCTACCGCCCGGAGTAGAACGCTTCTAGAACGTTCGTCCGGGCACCGGCGGGGTACTGCCGGGTACGGGTAGGGACGCTGAACTCGGACTGACCAGCCCAGAGGGGACCAGCGGGTACGGACGGCGGCGGGCGGGGATGGCCCTGGGCGGACTTATGATCCGCCGGTCGTGAGTTCGATCCCCACCCGCCCAACGTAACAGAATTCGAATAAAAGTTCAAAAATCTCGCTTGACGAAAACCGACGATATGGTTCGAGGAACATCCGGGAAACTTCCAAGCGTGCCCATCCTTTACGACGCGACGCGGATAGTGTTCCGCGCCGCTACGCCGACCAGACATGCTCACCGCACGTCCATCTCGCTTAGTGCCGGATTGTGACCAGGAGAACTGCTGGCCTGCGGTGGCGGCCAGCCATGCGGCGCGGATCTTTGCGTGTCCGGCGAGCCGACCGAATACCTCCGTCTCACGCCCGTCGGCGACGGGATAGAACAGCGGAGGATGGGAGCACCGCGGGCGTGACTTGCGTTAACCGACTGTTTGAGGCAAACTACTTCGTGCCAAGGGATCCGTGGAAGCACCCGGATCACCAGCGAACCCCAACACTGAATCATACATTTTCAGACTGAGCTGCAGCAGTCGACACTTGTTCGGGGTCGGCTGTGTACCACTCTGCCCAAGGAGACAATTTCATGGAATCCTCTGGCGACCTTGTGGAAATCCGGGCGTTCGTCGCGCAACACAATCCGAGCAAGAGCCGGATTTTCGCTCTGGTCCAGAACAGCGAGTATTCCTCTGGCTTCCTTACGCTGGAGGCCGTCGCCACAGTCAGCGATCCCAGTAGGGCCGATGAACTCTGCGCGGCTCTGAACCAGTACATCTACGACAGGGACGAAGCTCAAGGGTTCGCGCCTCGGCTTCGTGCCTCGCTCGACGGCGAACCCGAGAGTATTAACGCTGCGATGCATCAGATCCTGGACCGGATCAAGCGATCCGGCACCGTCCACAGGGATCATCTCGTGAAGACGATCAGCCCCTTCGGCTCGTTCCCGTTGAGCGCTTGCCCGCCTGCTGGCTGCCGGGCCTGCGGTGAATGCGCCAATTCCTGCAAGGACTGCGTGGTCTGCGATGAGTTTGACCCAGACCTTGAGTGCGAATGCAGTGTGTACATGCCGCCGCGGACTGCATCCCTGATCCACGCGATGGCCGAGACCTACTGCGACATGGTTCACGACCTGGCCGAAGCCATCCCGTCTGCCATCCCGCTTAAGCCGCACGACGATCTGTGGCCTATTCCCGAAGCCGCCTGGTGGCAGAGCCGGGACTTCTATCGTAAGTTCGCTCGGGCATTTGAGGATATTGCCCGCGACATCGAGAATGGCCAGGAGCCAGACCCGCACAATATGGCCGAGGAGATCGCTTTGCATCTAGTGCTCGACGCCGCAGCCGGGATCGTCGCTGACGAAATGCCTGAGCTGGAGCTTTTCACAGGCGGGATGCCTAGGTCGCACTTCGACTTCGACTTCGACTTGCTCCATGATGTCCTCTACCAGGACAAGGACTACGAGGTCGCCTACCTCGGCAACCGCAGCATCGCGAAGCCTGGCGATCTTGAGGAATGGTTCGAGGACTTCCAGACTCCGGCACCGAGGGATCCTGAGAGAGGGTTCCGCCGGTAAACGATGCCGACCACGCCAGAGGAGGGGCTCAGTCCGTGCCATGCAGCCGCGCAGAGGCGAGGGGCGCTGACGAGGAGCTTCTGTGGCTGCCTGGGTTAGCCAATCCAGTTCACCTGGATGATGACCACGCGTTCGCCGCGGACGTCGGTCAGGTAGACGAGCATCAACGGGCCTCGCTGGATGGTGCGCAGCCCCGGCGGCTCGCCTGTGAACTCCCGCCCGTCGAGGAAGATCATCGATTCGCGGACGGTCAGTTCCTCGGCTACTTGGCGGACCGCGGCCAGGGCGGCAGGCGACAGCCCGTCGAGTAGGTCATCGGTGACGGGTTCCCAGTGCCAGTCAGGCACCCGCGACCTCGCGGTAGGCCGCCTGGACGATCTCGGCGGCTTCCCGAACTGCCTGGTCCCGGACAGCGGGGTCGGGGTCGGCGAGGGCTCGTTCGGCGGCGTGGAGCCGGGCGGCGACCGAGGGCCGCCGCTCGATGGCGATGGCGGCGCCCCAGCGCTGGTAGAAGTGACGGATGGGGAAGACACTGTCCTCATCGCCAGCCTGGGTGAAGGCGTCTTGGATTTCCTGGAAGAACTCCGGCAGCCGGGACGGCGCGACCGTGGCGACCGCCTGGCGCAGAGCGGGGAGCGACAGGGCGGGCATAGGAATCAACGGCTCGTCACCGTGCGGGTACTCGGCAGTCATCCCAGCCAGTCTCCTCTCACGTCCAGTAACAGAATAAACCGTGCCAGGCCTCGAGGCGGGGTCCGTCGGAGGTAACGCTCTGTAGCTAATATCTGGCGATCGCCATGGTCAGGCGTGGACCGGCTCGTGGACCGAGTAACTCGTGCAAGTGGTGCAATCTGAGCTATGGGCGGCAAGACTTCGTGGTATCTGTGCAGGCAGAGCGCCCGGAGCACCGGGCCGGGCTTCTCATAATCCGCCGGTCGTGGGTTCGAGCCCCACCCGCCCCACCCTCTCTTAGCCTTCGTAGAGCGCCCTGGCCGCGAGGGTGATCGCCGTCGGGGCGCAGGTTGACCGCCGGGGTACTCGCTGGTGTGCAGGTGGGCTAGCCAGCCTGCGCACTGGCGGATCCAGCTCTCCTCATCGGGCATAAGGTCGCGTCAGTCAAGCTCGGCGTTGTCATCCCCGCCAGGGTCTTCCGGGGCGCGCCAGCTCCGCGGACCGTAGCTCGAAGATGGCCGTCAGGCTGGGCGCATCGGTCATCTGATGAGCAGGCCCGCGTCGATGGGCAGCGTCACGCCGGTAACGTAGCGCGACTCATCCGAGGCCAGCCACAGCACCGCGTTGGAGATGTCCACCGGCTCGACCCACGGGATGGGCAGCAGGTTCAGCGCCCCGAACCGGGACGTCAGCGTTTCCTTGGTGCGCTCGGCCTCCGGCAGGTCCGGCGCGAACAGCTCGTAGGCCGCGGAGTTCTGGATCATGTCGGTGTTGACCACGGTGGGGTGCACGCTGTTGACCCGGATCATGTCCGCGGCCAGCTCGCGGGCCAGCGTACGCATCAGCCCGACGACGCCGTGCTTGGCCGAGTTGTAGTGGCCGATGTTCGGACCCGCCTTCAGCCCGGCGACCGAGCTGGTCAGGATGACCGACCCGCCGCCCGCCGCGCGCAGGTGCGGGATGGCCGCCTTGACCGTGTGCCACACGCCGGTCAGGTTGACGTCGATCATGTCCTGCCAGGTCGTCTCGTCCATGTCCGCCATCGTGGCGAAGCTGAAGATCCCGGCGTTGGCCGACACGATGTCGAGCCGCCCGAGCTGGGCCACGCCATCGTCAAGGGCCGCCTTGACCGCGCCGTAGTCGCGGACGTCCGCCTGAGTGGCCAGAATGCGCCGGTCCAGCGCCTCGACCTTCTTGACGGTCTCCGCCAGGTCGGCCTCGGTGGCCATCGGGTACGGCACCGTGGCGTAGTCACGGCTGATGTCGACCGCGATGATGTCGGCGCCCTCCTCGGCCAGCCGGATCGCGTGACTACGGCCCTGGCCTCGAGCGGCTCCGGTGATAAAAGCCACCTTGCCTGCTACTCGTCCAGCCATGTTGGTGTGCTCCTTGCTGCTCCTTGTGGTGATTTCCCTCGCCTGCTACGGCATTTCTTGACCGACGCAGCCGCAGGTTGGTGCGCTGGCGGTGCGGTCAATGGCCTTCACAAGCCTCGGTCAGCTACGCGATTGTCCGGCGTATACGGGGCGGAGTTCAAGAGCCAGATACATCCGGAAGGTCAGAGCCTGTATGACAGCGGCCTGTATTATCGCCGGCGTAATGACGGCCGGGCTGCTGGCAGACGTAGGCCAGCCACTCTTGGCTAGGTCACGCACAGTAGCAGGACGAGGGGGTATGGGCGCCTCAGCGTGCAATGGCTCGCGGGATAATCCCAGCGTGGTGAGTGCCGTCAGTGCCATGTTCGGTGTCATCGGTGCAGCTAGCGGGCACCGTGGACGGGGCCGTGCTTCTCATAATCCGCCGGTCGTGGGTTCGAGCCCCACCCGCCCCACCAGGAACTATACGGGCTGCCTGGTGGATGGCGTGGAATGGTGCCAGAGAAGGCTGGAGAGAGAAGGCTGGAGCGGCCAGTGATAACTCTCTGAACGTACTTCAAGGGCGCGAAGCGCGCCGCGGGAGCTAGTGCGTTGACCACGAACGTTCACCGGATTGGTTAGGCAGCCTTGGGTTTGGGGCGGCCCCGGCGTTGCTGACGTTCGCTGCGGATGCGGGCGTACTCGCGGCGCTGGGCGGCCAGCATGTCGGGGTAGCGAGCCTTGGGCGTTGCGCCAGCGCAGGTAGGCCTGCAGCTTGCGGGCCAGCGCGGGGTGATTCCGGTAGTCCGAGTTGCTCATGACAGAGGTGCGCAAGGGCCCGGACTGGGCCTGGATCGGGTTGGCCCAGGACGCGTTCGCCGGCGTGAGGCACAGCCCGGCATTCTCTCCTGACTTTGGGACAAGATCCGGGTGTACCCCATCGTGCGGCGCGATGACCTGCGAGTCTGCTGGCCGGGAGAGCTGAAACTGTGCACTGACGGCAGCCCGTAGGGTGGGCTGGTGCCGTATGTCACGACGGCGAAGACCACGTCGGGCGCTAGCCGGTCCCGCCGAAGAGCTGGGTGCTGGAGGCGTCGAACAGCATGTAGCTGTAGCTGACCCGCCCGACCCGGAAGGCAGTCTGCGGATCAGCGCCGCCGTCACCGGAGAGTTCCCGGACCAGTTCCTGAGCGTCGTCTTCGCAGTCCGCCCCGACGAGCAGGTGCCTGCGGCGCCGGCGTACCGGCCATCCCTGGGCGGCAAGATACCCGGCCAGCGCGACCACATCGCGGTGGGAGCGCACGTCGACCCGCACCTGCCAGGCGGGAAAGCCGGCGTTCCGCGACACTTCCCGTCCTGCCGCCCGCCGCTCGGCCACGGGATCGGCGGACGGCTCGTCCGTCACATCCCGCCACTCCTCTTTCAGCGCGCTCCAGAACTGCGTCCGGACGGACGCGCTGACGTCGTGCCGCGCCAGCACCTGACGCGCCACGTGTGCGGCCTCATCAGCCGATCCGGCGGCGGGGGCATACACGAAGATCTCGGTACCGGTCGAGGTGACCGCGACCTGGTCGCTGAGGCGGCTGCGCAAGGCAGCGGCAAGCGCCTGCCCGCCGGACTCAGGTGGGTCATCCTCATTGAATGCAATGCGGACGCGCCAGTCCTCGCCCATGGACGCACAATAGCCACCCGCAGGGTGACCCGCACCCTCACCGCCGCAGATCCCCGGCCCGGCCACCTCCCCGGACGCGCCCGGCCCGCATCCACCGGCACTCAGGTACGCGCTGAATTGGCCCAGCTCACCTCGCCGCGCTGTTCCAGTGCACCGGCTGCGAAGGTCCACCGTGCTGGTCATGCAGCTTCAGGCCTGGGGCGGCCCCAGCGTTGCTGGCGTTTGCTGCGGATGCGGGCTCGTCCGCGGTGCTGGGCGGCCAGCACGCCGGGGTGGCGGGCGTGGGCGTTGCGCCAGCGCAGGCAGGCCTGCAGCCTGCGGGCCAGCGCCGGGTGGTCCGGATGGCCGCAGGTGCCCATGACAAAGGTCCGCACCGGATCGGCGTGCGCCGCTGCCGGATTAGCCCACGACGCGTTCGCCGGCGTGCGGCACAGCCCGGCGTTGTCCCGTCGGGCCCGCGGCGGATCGCCGGGGTCTTGTCCGCCGCCAGGGTGCCCACGATGACGAACCGCCGGTACCCGCCGGGCCGGGAGGCCCGGACCGGCGTCGCCGCGGCCAGGGGGTGCACGGCGCCCTGGTGCCCGCGGGTCACGCCCCGCAGCTGGTCATCACCCACGCAGCAGCGGATGCCGTGCGTGCGATGGTCAGCCGCGGAGCCGGACGGGTGTTCGCGCCGCGCCCGGCAGGCGCCGTGGCACGGCCGGATCCACAGCGGCCCGAACCGGCCGGAGGCCAAGCACCGGTCCGGTTAGGCGCTGGTCACGTGCTCGATCCGGTCCAGTTCGGCGTCCCGGTCCGGGCCGGTGGACTCCGTCCAGGCCCGGGTCCGCTGGACGGAGATGCCGCGCTCATGCGCGATCTGCCGCAGCCGCTCCCGCCCGATCATCACCAGCCCGCCCGGACGGCAGGCTAAATAGTCCGCCAGCTTGCGCAGGCTCCACCGGGTGACTGGCTGTCCCAGCTTCTCCGGCCCGGTGGTGGCCGCCGCGACGATGACCTCGATGTCCCCGCCGCTGATCCGGCCGGGACGGCCTCCCGCCCACCGAGGGCCCAGCGCCGCCAGCCCCTTTGGCGTTAAACCCGTGGATCACGTCCCGCACCGTATCCTCACCGGCCACGACCAGCCGCGCGATCGCCGGCCCCCCGTCCCCGACGCCGACGCCACGATGATCACCGCCCCGCGCACCCGGACCGGCTCGTGCTTACCCCACCGCACGATCTGCAGCAGCCGCTGCCCCCCTTGATCAGTCAGCCGCCGCGCCCGGACCGGCTCAGTCATACCGCCTCCTGCGCTCGACCCACCACATGATCGAGTGCGGAAGCAATCACCACGGCATATCAGCCCAGCCGGTGAACGTTCGTGGCCAGCGCGCTGGCCACCACACATGCAAGAGCTGCCGCCTGCCCAGCTGAGGACCATTCACGTATCAGACTTGACCGCCATCCCTTGCCGCAGAGCCGATCCCGAGACGAGCATGAGAATTAGCCGTATAGCTCTAGGAGCGGGAGAACGCGATGCTGGAATCACTGGAGATCCGCCGCGAGGAGCCGATGGAAAGCTACCGGTACAAGTGGATTTCCGCGGTAGCCCACTACGCCGTCGATCCCGATGATCCTGCCAACGCCCGCGTCGCCGACCTCGGCTTGGCGCCGCGCGGCCGCGACGGCCAGGTGCGTTTCAGCGGCGATGTCGTCTTGCTGCGCCCAGACGGTGGCGGGAACCGGCGGGCCATCTTGTCCGTGCCGAACCGCGGCAATGTACGCCTGCCGCTCAGCGGTTCGGGCATTTTGCCGGCCGGCGTGCAGACCCCGCCCTCGCCCGGAGACGGCTACCTGCTCGACCGCGGGTGGACCATTGCCATACCAGGCTGGCAATGGGATGTGCCTCGCGACAAGGGCTTGGCCGGGTTCGACGCGCCGGTTGCGGATGCCGAGCCCGGCTGGATGCGCAGCGACTTCCGCGTCGAGACCCCGATGCGGGAGCGGTCGGTCGGCGACACGCTGCCGGTTGTGGGCGGCGGCACGAGGCCGGTCATGGCCTTTACCCCGTATCCGGCCAGCGGGCTGGACCAGCCCGAGGCGGCCCTGCGGGTCCGGTCGGCGCACCTGGGGCCGTCCCAGCTGATCCCGCGTTCGCAGTGGCGGTTCACCTCGGCTACCTCCATCGCGCTCGACGACGGCTTCCAGCCGTTCCACTGGTACGAGCTGATCTACCGCTCCGCATTCGCGCCGGTCGCCGGGGCCGGCCTGCTCGCCCTGCGGGACTTCGGCGCGCATCTGCGGCATGAGGCCGACTTGGTCTTTGCCGACGGGATCTCCCAGTGCGGCCGGCTGCTCCGCGAGTTCCTCTTCGAGGGACTCAACGTCGACGAACAGGGCGCACAGGTCTTCGACGGGGTTCTGGCCGAGATCGCCAGCGCCCGCCGCGGTGAATTCAACCGCCGCTACGCCCAGCCCGGCCTGCTGCACCCTATCCTGCCCGAGTACGGGCCCCCTTATGACACCGCATCCCTGCTCGCCCGCCAGCGTCAGCTGGGCGGGGTGCCGAAGCTCATGCTGACCAACAGTTCGTGGGAGTACTGGCGCGGCGACGGCGCCCTTGTCCACCAGGACCCGGTCACCGGAGCCGACCTGCCCGAAGATCCCGACGCGCGCAGCTACCTGATCAGCGGCACCGATCACATGGGGCCGACAGTCGAGATGAAGCGCGAATTCCCGCTGGGCAACCCGCCGCACAACCTCGACCCGGGTCCTGTTGTGCGAGCCCTGTTCGTGCAGCTCGAACAGTGGGTCGCTGACGGGACCGAGCCCGCGCCCAGCGTGGTCCCGCGGCAGTCTGACCAGACGGCCGTGAGCCGGGCGTCGGTCCTCGACGCCTTCCCCGATGCGGCGCGGCCGGACGTCGACGCCTTGCCCTACACGCCCGAGATCGACCCGGACGATGTGCAGTGGCCGCTCAAGCTGGGGGAGCCGCGCGTAGCGCTGGTGTCCGCGCTCGACGCCAACGGCAACGAGATCGCCGGCATCCGCCTGCCCGAAGTCGAGACGGGAGTCGCGGCGTACACCGGCTGGAACCCGCGCCGTCACGTCGACGGCCTGCCCGACGTGCTGTACGACCTGACCGGCAGCCGCCTGCCCTCGCGTTCCGCGGGCGCCGCACCCGGCGAGCCCGAACTGCGCGCGGCCGCCCGGGAGCTGGCCAGTTCGCGGTTCCTGCTCGAACAGGACGTGGAGCTTGCGGTGCGGCACGCGCTTGCCGACCAGTCCGGCGAGTAATCTCACCAAGCGGGCCACATCAGGTCCTCGCTGGCCTGCTGTGGTTTTGCTGCAGGCCAGCGAGGTACCGACGGCGGTGTCCGGGAGCGGGCTCTGCACGGCGGGAACGTAACGCAGTCCACCGACACCCGCAGGGCACGCGGTTCCGGGCCTACATCAAGCACCCGGCTCACAGTCGGAAGGGTGCACGAAAGTGATCCTGACCGGCTCCGGTTTCATTTATGTCCAAGCCTCCGCCGGCGCGGGGCGACGTCCCGGCGGCCATTCGCTGACGACCAGGCCTTCCGCAGCGATGTTCGCCAAGAGGTCGTCGTGACCGGCGGGTGGGACTGCCCCCGCCGGAGCAGGACGGAGACGGCGGCCGCCCCAGCGACCAGCGCGCCGCGGCGTCAATGTCGCACGGGTCCGCCCTTGAGAACACGCCAATACCCAATTGGCAGGGGAATGACCCCCAGACTTCCTGCCCGTCCTGCTCGTGGCGCTGACCACATCGCACTGACCGGATGACAGCCAGCAGTGCTCCCCCTGCCCGCCGATATCTGCATCGTCAAGCCACCCGGCTTCGACGGCGCCGCCGGGGTGATCCAGCGGGTCGCCGCGTGCTGCTGCCGCCACGCGTTACAGGTTAGGAACAGCGCCTCGCTGGCCGCTCTGCCTGTCGTAGAACCGGGGGTGCTGGCTACCGGACGGGTGGTGGCGGTATGGCCACCACCGTCTAGACGTCGCACCCGTTGGGCTGTGCATTATCGAGAGGACCCGGCCCGTTTCTTGAATCCAGAAGGCGGGCGTAGTTTTCGTCTCCATACGATCTCCACACCAGCTCCACACATTCCAGATCTGGTCGCCACGTAGTTCTCACATCGGCTATATCCAGGTCAGACCTGGCGAGGAGGGGGAGGGTGATGGGTGACAGCGACGCCACCGACGCCAGCTACGCGTTTGGCAGCGGCATTGGTGAAGACGAGGTAGCTCGCCTTGAGCTCCAGGGCGGGGTGCTAGCCCCGGGGACGCGGGTGATCTTCGCCGAGGCGGGCATCCGGCCCGGCATGCGGGTGCTGGATCTGGGCTGCGGGGCCGGGGACTCGACGTTTGTGGCCGCCGACCTAGTGGGACCCGGTGGCTCGGTGGTCGGCCTCGATCACTCCCCGGAGGCGCTGGCCCGGGCCCGGCTGCGGGCTGCGCAGCGCGGTCTGGCCCAGGTGCAGTTCATCGAGGGCGACTATCACGACCCGGCGCCGGGCGGGCCGTTCGACGCGATCGTCGAGCGGCTGGCCCTGTACCAGATTCCGGACCCGGTCGAGGTCCTGCGGCGGCAGGCCACCGTGCTGCGCCCGGGCGGCCTGGTCGTGCCGATAGAAGGAGATCTGTCAACCTGGCGGTCGCTGCCCGAGACCGCCCTTTATACCCAGTTGGTGTCCTGGGCGGTCGAGGCGCTCACCAGGGCAGCGATGCCCTTCAATGGCCCGCTGCTGTGGGCCATCCTCGAAGAGGCGGGGCTGCGCCCGCTGGGGATGATCGGCCTCCAGGTGCACATCGGCCCCGGCGACGAAGTTGGCCTGGCCTACGAGGTGGATTCCCTGCGCGCCGTGGAGCCGCTCATCGTTGGCACCGGAGTGGCCACCGCCGAGGAAATCGGTATGGACACGTTGGAGCAACGGCTGAGGGAGGACCGGGAAAAGGCCCGAGCGGTAGGCGCCATTCCCCTGGCGCTGAGCGTGTGGGCGACCACCGGCACCGGCCCGGAGCAACCTTAAAAAGGAGTTTGCCATGGGTATGCGACTGCGCCACCGAGATCCAATGGTCCCGGGCACGTCCACAGCTCCGGCCACCCAGTCAATCCGCGGCAGCTCAATCGCGCGGACCTTCCGGACCGCCTGGTGGCCCAGGTTCCTAGCTGCGGGCCTGGTCCTCGTGATCGTCGGCATCACACTGCTGAGCGGCGCGGCACAGGCACTGATAACCCTTGGGGGAGCGGTAGCCGCGCTCTTCGCCGCGACGCGAGGATGGCAGGGAAGGTCCTGGGACCAAGACCGCCGACGCGAGCCCCCTGTACCACCTGGCAGCGGGGCGCCGTTCGGCTTCTGACCGCAGACGGCCGCCGACCCCACCTCAGCCTGTCCTGCCCGGGACGTTGAAGAGTTGCTGGCCGAGCGCGGAATCATCGATCACGTCACCGTACCGGTGGGCGCAGCAGTTCACCCGGAGCTCATGGAGGCGGCCCGGGCCTGCCGCCATTCTCCCGGCGACCGCGTCCGTCGACGAGACATACCTGAGGTCGACGGGCAACGGACTCGGCTCTCCGGGCCATCGACCAGTGCAGCTAGATCATTGACGTCCTGCTGTCGGCCAGGCGGGATCTGGACGTCGCCGGGCGACGCTCAATCGGCAAGTCCCCAGGGGCCGGTGCCAGAGATCTTGCGCGGCGAGATGCGCGTCACGAAGCCTGCGGGGTAGTTGCCTCCAGGTGGCGGGAACTGGCCGTTAGTAATTTTTCGGAGCGCGTCTACCGCTCCGCCATCCTCGACACGCGCGATTCCCTTGATCACCAGGTAGGGGCTGAACCCTTCGAACGGGACATCGGACTCGACCGATAGCGTTACCCGCGGGTCACGCCGGATGTTGCGCAGCTTCAGGTAGTCAGCGAGATGAGCTGCGACGATCTCATCCCCGTCCCAGCCGGCGTAGACGCACGTCACCTGGGGGGTGCCGTCGGGGTTGATGGTGGCCAGGTGGACGAGCCGCCCAGAGTCCACGGCTGCCCTCGTAATCTTGTTGAGCCGGATGGGACCGTCAGTCATCGTCTCTCCCTCTGTCTACTTCGCTCGAACAAAGAGTCGCCGCAGTTCCAAGCCGTCCGACGCCGCACGCGCTCACCGCAACTGGAAGGCTCCACTTCGTCAGCAGGCAACTCTCAACCTAGGTCGGGCATTCCTCCAACACGCTGAACGGGTAGTCGGTGTGGGTTAGCCGGGGCAGAGCCGCCCGCACCAGGGCACCGAGCACATGCCGGTCGGCGGGGTCAGCGGAATCGGCGGCCGCTGCCGTCCACCCAGATGCCCCAGTCAGCAATGCGCCTGGTCTCGATCCCCCCGGGGGGCCGAGCCGTACTCCGGGTGCGAGTTCCCGCCCCGTGAGGTCGAGCAGCTCCCGTCAACGGCATACAAGCACCCTGCTGGCGCAGTCGACGGCGGGACATGCCGGCTGCGGCACCGAGGTCTGGTGAGCGCAGGCGGGTAGAGGCCGTACGGGCAGAACACCCTGCGCCCCTCGCACACCTGAGCCATGACCAACTCTAGTTAACTGGATTTGCTCCTGGCCATCCTCCCCCGCCAATTAATTGCCCAGGAACAATCGCCTAGGAGCAATTGTCCAGACGCAATTGCCTGGCAGTAAGGGGTTGACTTCCCACCCGGGGCGTCTAAGAATCCCAGTAACAGCGTACTCACGCTTTGCTTAGAAGCTGATCGTCCGCGATCTCCTTCTATCAAGGCCGGAGTAAGTTCGGAATCCTGCGTTCCCTGAAGCGTTGGAGGGAACAATGCGATCTGGCTTTGACGCCGCTTGGTGCCGCGTCAGACCGGCGCTAGCGACGCCAAACGAAGCCGTGCCCTTACCAGCCTGGGCGGGCTAGGTAACCCGTCCAGGCTCAAATTCCGGTCGGCAGATCTATTGGCACTCCGGCGGGCAGATCTGCCCTATCCCCGGACGGGACATCTATCACCACCTCCGGGTTTGCCCGCGCCCGCCCTCAATACCCAGTGCCGCCCCGGTGTCCTGGCCTGCGCCAAACCCGGAAAAGGCCCTGCATTATGACCGGCATCAGCGACAGAATCCGGTTTTCGTCCATCACAGGCAAAGGCGCCGCACCCCGCTTTACCCGCCAACCCTTACCTTTGGGTGGCAGCAAGGAGAATTGCAATGGCACAAGACGCCTCGGGAGCCGGGGCCGCCGCCGGCCGCACGACCACTCTGGTAATCCCCGGCGAGATGGCAGCCCGGATCGACCGGCTGCCTGCCAGCTGGGTGATCTTTGAGATAGCCCTGATCGTTCAGCTGGGCTGGACGACCACAGGCGCGACTGACGGGATCGCCGCGACGCTGTACCCGTTCATCTGGCTGCCGAACCACGCCATCAACCACTCCCAGTACTCGGTCCTGTACGCCTTTCAGACTGGGATCAGCATCCTGCTCGGCGGCTACTTCATCGGCTGGCTCGGCGACAAGATCGGCCGGCGCAAGGCGCTGATCCTGTCCACGCTGCTGGCCGCGGTGTTCATCGTGCCGTTCGGGTACGTGACCAACTACCCGGCGCTTATTTTGCTGTCGATCGGCGACACGCTCGGGTTCGCCGGGTTCCTGGCCCTCAACGTGACGTACACCAGCGAGATGGCGGGGCCGGTGGCCCGGAGCAGAATCATCATGTTCGCGCAGGTGTTCGCCATCATCCTGGGCCTGTCCATCTGGCGCGGCCTCATCCCGCACTACATGGTCCCCGGCCAGTACAAGGCCTACCTGTGGTTCCTGGGCGGGCTGAACCTGGTGGTGATGCTGCTGATCATCTGGCGGCTGCCGGAGTCGCCGCGCTGGCTGGAGGCCAGGGGACGCACTGACCAGGCGCGCAAGATCGTGGAGCGCCTAGAGGCGCGGATCATGAAGCGCCATCCCGTGCTGCCTGAGCCCGACCTGAAGCCGTACGAGGTGGTGACCGAGGAGAAGACCAGCATGTTTGCCCCGTTCGCCAAGCAGTACGTGTTCGTCACCATCTTGCTGCTGGTGGTCATGGCGCTTGGCTACGGCGGCATCATCTACGGCAACGGCGGCTACGCCTACTTGTTCCTGGCCGAAAGCCGCGGCTACAGCGCCGGCTTCGTCTTCGCCCTGACGGCCTGGGCGGGCGTGGCCGGCGGCATTGCCTATCTCTTCAACGCCCTGCTCGGCGACCGGCTCGAGCGTAAATGGACTCAACTCTTCGGCGCCATCGTGTTTGCCGGAAGCTGGTACGGGATCTACAACGTGCACAACACCCCGAGCGTGGTCATCTTGTACATGGTGCAGGAGATCGGCGTCGTGCTGTGGCTGTGGAGCATGTACGTGTACATACCGGCCAACTTCCCGACCCGGATGCGCGGCCTGGGCACCGGCTGGACCGACGGTATCGGCCACCTCGGCGCCTGGGGCGGCGTCCTGCTGTGCGGAGCGGTCTTCACCGCGGCCGCGCCGCTGGGCTGGATCTTGCTGATCACGATTCCGGGCGCGCTCCTGCCCGCCGCCCTGGTCGGGGCCTTCGGGGTGCGCCAGCGCCGCCGCGTGCTCGAAGAACTGGCCCAGTAAACCGGGCCGATAGATGCTGGGCCGCCGGGCAGGGTAAGGCCGCCGGCTCTTTCCCGAGGTGTCTCCGGCGGCCCCAGGTGTCACCGGCGGCCCAGCCCCAACCACAGCCGGCCTCCCGTCATGATCCTCATTGGCGGGAAGCCGGCGCCGGGCCAAAGCCCACGGCGGCTCCGGGACAATCAAGAAGGAAAGCCGATGAGTGACAGCCAGACCGTCACCATCCCGGCCGCAGACCACGCAGCAACAGCGGAGACCCGGCCTGCGCGGCTCCTCAGGGCACTGGCGCGGAACCCCGAACCACTATCAGCCCCGGCCCTGGCCAGCCTCCTGGCCGAACCAAGCCAGCGGCACAGACTGCTAACCTCCTACGACCGGATTCTCCGCCAGCACGAGCAAGCCGGCCACGTAGAACGAGCAGGCCGCGTGCCTAAACGACGCGGCCGGCCCGCCATCATCTGGCGCATCACCACTGCAGGCCGCGACTGGCTCGACGAGCACGACACAGCACGAGCCCTCGCCGCAGCCGCCGCAGCACAGGCACAACGCCAAACCGAGCAGGCACAGCGCACGGCCACCGAACGGAACCACGCACTGGACCAAGCCCGCGCCATCTTCAGCCGCGAGACTCCGCGAATCAGCCGCAAACGCGCCGCGCAGCAGCTCAGAGATCTCGGCTGCACCCTCGACCAGATCGGCGCGGTGTTCCACGTCAGCAAAGAGAGGATCCGCCAGGACCTCCTCTGGGACCCGGCGGCACGCACATCCCCGGGAATGCCGAAGCCGCGCAAGCCCCTCCCCGCCGAAGGACATGCGATCGCCCGCGAACTCGGCACGCACGCCTAAGCGACTCCGGATTAGCCGACGGGCGATCGGGCGCCCGCCGCCACAGCTCGTCAGTCGACACTCTCAGGTGGCGTCAGCGAGGATGAGCCCTCGGCTCAGCGCGATAGCCGGGCGTCCCCGGCGCGGATAGCTACGAGAGATGGTGGCCGGCGCCTTCGGTGTCGGCGCCCTCGACGACGCCGCTGCCGTCCACCCAGATGCCCCAGTCAGCTATGAGCCTGGTCTCGATCGCCACCGGGGGGCTGAGCCGTACTCCGGGTGCGAGTTCCCGCCCGGTGTCGCGGATGACCGCGTGTCCGGCGTCCTCCCAGGATTCGACCCTGGCCCAGCGGAATTCATCAGCGTCTACTGCGTCGTACCGCACCATGAGCCGACCGCCGGGCGGCAGGTCGCCGCGCAGGAAACGGGACCGGGCTTCCGGCAGGGTCTGCGCCGCTTTGGCCAAGGCATCCAGCAGAGCGCCAAACTCGGGTATGTAGTGCCAGCGCGGCTTCTCGAAGCCGAACATCGCGTGGCACGTATCGGCGATGAAGTCCTCCCAGCTCGTGTCCCAGCAGGCGGGTGGGCATACGGTCAGCCAGCCCCCGAAGTCTTCGCCTTCAGCCGGATCGAACCGCAGCCCGATGAGGGCGAACATGCCGCCCCGGTTCGGGACGCCGTCTGCCCGGTCCAAGTCGCGGCGATGGATGTCCATCTCGGCCGGTACCCGCAGAAAGCGCGGCAGGTGGAGCAGGCCGGCGGCCTTCGGGGTATCTTGCGCGCGGGCGACCAGGTCGGACCAGGTCCGGAAGGCCACCCCGTTCAGTAGCATGGTCAGCTCCTCCCGCAGATCCGGCGATGCGGGGCCCATCCTGAGCTCGGGCAGGCCGAAGCGGCGCATGCCATCGGTCATGACCGCGATTACGCCCTGATAGCCGACGTCGTGTATCCGCACCCAGGATTTGAACGTGAGGCCGATGGTCACGTCGCCACTGATGCTGGCCGGAATGGCCAGCGCGGTGTCGGGCAACGCGGCCAGCGCGTCCTCGGCGGTCAGCACCTGGAGCGTCTGCGGGTCCAGCACGGGTGCGCCGAGTCCGGCGGCGAGCGCCGCGGCCGGGCCGCGCGCCTTCCATTCCTGCATGCCGATAAGCGATGCTCGCTGTGTGGCACTGAACCGGACGAATGCGCGCGCACGGGCGAGGAAGACCCGCTGTTCCGGGGTGCCGAACAACTCTTTGTCCAGCAACCCGGGTGGCGGTGGGCCGGCCGCCTCGACCCCGACCTTCACCACCCCTTTGGCCAGCCACTCCGCCGTTAGCGTCCGCAGCGGCCCGGTCAGCCTCGCCTTGACGGCCCTGATGGCCTGCTGCCTCGCTTCGACCGTGTTCATAGGCATGGGCACCGGGACTATGTAGGTCGCCGACACCGTCTTCGGCACCGGCAAGACCAGTTCGTTCATCGTCCGTTCCTCCCAGCGATCACTGCAGATGACGGTAACGCGACCCTCTGACAAACCAGGGGACGAGCGAAGCCGGCAAGCCGGTCAGCGCCTGCATGTCGCAGCGCTCTCCGACGACAGAGAACTCTCCGCGGGATCGTGCGGTGGCGATGGTGGCGGGCGTTGTGCCGTTCGGGTCGTCACGGCGGGTCGATGCATGGCGAGAACGTGGAAATCGGGCCGCTCTCAGACGCCACGATCGCCATCATTGAATTCACGGGTATCGTGACCGGGCCGATCCGGCGGGGTGATGGGATCGCCCTCGCTGTGGTGCTGGTCGATCCCAAGTTCCGCACAACCCCGGCGCCGCCGTGCGAGGCGCGTCCGGCTGCGGGGTGCAGCAGGTATGGTCCAGCGGTGACCGGGTGCGGCTCGATGGGGCCAAGCGGCAGCGGCTACCGCGCGAGGAGCGGATGCGCGGATACAAGGAAGTCGAGGTCAGACAGGGGGACCAGTCCTTCGACGCGTTCGAGGACGCGGTCCCGGTGGCCGTCGAGCTGCCGCGGATCGCCGAATCGCTGATCGGCTTCGTGCACCTCGGGGGGAGCAAGCGGCCCCGCGAGCGTGCGCTTGTGCAGCACAGAGGCGACGTCGGTGCCCAAGACGGCCGGGTCCGCGGTGAAGGATCAGGCCAAGTCGCGGTGACGCTCGGCGTAGGTGAAGGCCAGGGACTCCTCCAATTCCTGGACCGGCTCGTGGACCGAGCCATCGGTGCAACCAGTGCGATCGGGGCCATCAGTTGCACAACTCTGTCGTATCCGTGCAGGTAGTGAGTACGGCGCACGCGGCCGTACTTCTCATAATCCGCCGGTCGTGGGTTCGAGCCCCACTCGCCCACCGCGCTGATTTTCAGTACAGAGCGTTCCCAGATCATGGCATGCAGCCGCACCGGGGCCAGTGGCTCTGACGATGAGCTTCTGTGGTTGCTCAGGTGAGCCGATCCAATTCACCTGGATGACTAGCACGCATTCGTCGCGGACGTCGATCTGGACGGATTGCGGGCAATGGCCGACGCAGCGCCCTCCATGAAGATGGTGGCCTGGATTGAGTTGCCCAGCGAGGCCCCGGTCGCGGTCGGGATGATCAGCAACGCAAGGGCAGGAAAGGCCAGCAGAAGGAGACGCAACTCGGTCCAGATGATTTTCATCTGCTCGCGCGGCTGGGCCGCTGGTGCAACTCGGCTCGCCGGGCGAGGAACGCCGAGAAGACGTGTGAGATGAACATGGCGGGCACCGGGCCGATGATTACCCCGACCGCGGCCCAGAACTTCAGGTTCTTCTAACCGTCGTAGACGATGAGGCACTCATGACAGCGATCGTGGAGTAGCGGCACGGTCGAGATAGACCGACCGTGTGCCGAACCCGAACCGAACCCGCTTAGGCCCTGTCCCGGCGGGAAAGCGAGCGGCTCGGCGGCGAGCGTCAGGCGGGCCCGGAACGTGCCCGGCGGGCCTGGCGGCCGGGTGTTTCGCTGACCCCGAGGGCAACCTGATCGGCGTCGCGGGTGCAGCGTAGCCGGAGGGAAAAGGATTATGGCGGCACGCCGGCCCGCATCTAAGATGAGCGGGCGATGAGCGCGATACTCACGGCCAAGGGCCTTGCCGCCGGCCATGCCGACCGCCTTCTTTTTTCCGGCCTCGACTTGGTGATTGCCCCCGGCGAGATCACCGGCCTGGTCGGTGCCAACGGCGCGGGCAAGTCCACCCTGCTGCGCATCCTGGCCGGGCTGGTCCCACCGGATCAGGGCGAAGTCGGGCTCAGCCCGCCCGCCGCTACCGTCGGCTACCTCTCCCAGGAGCCGGAGCGGCGCCCGGGGGAGAGCATCAACGGCTTCATCGCCCGGCGCACCGGCGTCGCCCGCGCGCAGCAGGACCTGGACGAGGCCACGGCGCTGCTGGTCGAGGAGAAGCCGGGGGCAGACGACGCCTATGCCACCGCACTGGAGCGCTGGCTCGCCCTGGGCGGTGCGGACCTAGAGGAGCGCGCCGCCGCGGTCTTCACCACCCTCGGCCTGCCCGTCGATGCCGGCAGCGAAGCGATGACCAGTCTGTCCGGCGGCCAGGCGGCCCGTGTCAACCTCGCCTCCCTGCTGCTGTCCCGCTATGACGTCTTCCTGCTCGACGAGCCGACCAACGACCTGGACGTCGCCGGGCTGGAGACCCTGGAGGGCTTCGTGCGGGGCCTGCGGGCCGGAACCGTGCTGGTCAGCCACGACCGCGCGTTTCTCGAGCGCACCGTGCACCGGGTTCTGGAACTCGATCTGGCGCAGCAGCAGGTATGCCTCTACGGCGGCGGTTATCTCGCCTACCTGGGGGAGCGGCAGATCGCCAGGGAGCACGCCCGTGAGGCCTACGAGAAGTACGCCGACACCCGGGCTGGGCTCCAGGAACGGATGCGGACCCAGGTCGGCTGGGCCGACAAGGGCGTCCGTGAAGCCAGGGCCAAGGCGACCGACAACGACAAGCACATCCTGCACCGGCAGGTCGCCCGTTCGGAAAAGCTGGCGGGCAAGGTCAAGGCCACCGAGCGGATGCTGGACCGCCTGGACGTCGTCGCCGAGCCGCGCAAGGAGTGGCAGCTCAAAATGGAGATCGCCGCCGCGCCCCGGTCCGGTACGGTGGCCGCCACGCTGCGCGACGCGGTCCTCGAACGCGGCGGCTTCCGCCTCGGCCCAGTCAGCCTCCAGGTCAACTGGGCCGACCGGATCGCCATCACTGGCCCGAACGGGGCCGGCAAGTCGACCCTCATCGGAGCGCTACTCGGTCGGCTTCCGCTGGTATCGGGTCACGCATCCCTGGGCAGCGGCATTCAGGTCGGCGAGGTGGACCAGGCCCGCAGCCTGTTCGACGGCGAGGTTCCGCTGCTGGAGGCGTTCGCGGCGCAGGTCCCGAGCCTGCTCCCAGAGGACACCAGGACACTGCTGGCCAAGTACGGACTGGTGGCCGGCCACGTGCTGCGCCCAGCGAGCTCGCTGTCGCCGGGCGAGCGAACCCGGGCGGCCCTGGCGCTGCTCCAGGCCCGGGGCGTGAACCTGCTGGTCCTCGACGAGCCCACCAACCATCTCGACCTGCCCGCGATCGAGCAGCTCGAAGGCGCCCTTGAGACCTACCCGGGCACGTTCCTCCTGGTCACCCACGATCGCCGGATGCTCGAGGCGGTCGCGGTCACCCGCCGTATCGCGGTCGCCAACGGCCACGTCACCGAAGCCGATTAAGCGCGGCTCCTGATTTGGCGGATTGCCTTGACCCAGGATTGTATATGACGCACAATCCTCGCCATGGGTGATGAAGCTTCCGTGGTGGCCGGGCAGGCAGACGGCGCGGCGGGGCCAGCGGCCGAAGCGCCGGGGCCGGATCTTCTGCGGCGGGAGATCCTGATTCCTGGCGGGCACGGCGCGGCCTTTGCCGCCCGGGCGGGCCAGCTGGTGGAGATCATTGACCTGGAGGGGCAGCAGGTCGCCGACTTCGTCGCGTTCGCGGAGCGCAACAGGACCGAGTGGCTGTCCACCACCCATACCCGGTCCGCGCTGCTGCGGCTGACCGCGGTCGTCGGGGATCGCCTGGACAGCAACTGGCGGCACCCGATGTTCGAGATCATTCGCGATGACGTAGGCCGGAACGACATCATCACGTCGATGTGCGACGACCGGCGCTACCGGCTCGACTACGGCGTCGAAGGCCACCGCAGTTGCCGGACGAATTTCACCGAGGCGCTGGAGCCGTGGGGGATCGCCGAGTGGCAGATCCCTGATCCGTTCAACTTCTTCCAGAATGCCCCTATTCACCCTGATCGGACGTTCGGTAACGAGATCCCCACCGGGAAGGCCGGGGATCGTATGGTGCTGCGGACGCTGATGGATTCGATCGTTTCGGTCTCCGCCTGCCCGCAGGACCTCAATCCGTGCAACGGGTTCCACCCGAGCCCGCTCATGATCCGCATCCTCGAACCGTCGGGAGGTCCCTCATGAGGCGAATCCGGCTGACCGGGCAGCTGGCGGAGCCCATCGGCCCCTTCACCGACGGGGTGGAGGCGGGCGGGTTCCTCTACGTCGCGGGCCAGCTTTCGCTCGACGTCAACGGAGACCTCGTGGGCGTCGGCGACGTGGTTAGGCAAACGGAACAGGTGCTTGACAACGTCGGTGAAGTCTTGCGGGCCGCCGGTGCCACCTTCGACGACGTTGTGCGGGTCGGGGTGTACCTGCGGAACATGGCCGACCGGCCGGCTGTCAACACGGTGCGCCGCCGCTACTTCGGCGATGCCCTGCCCGTGGCTACGGCGGTGGAGGTCAGCGCGCTCGCCCTCCCAGAGGCATTGGTAGAAATCGAGGCTGTCGCGCTGCTGCCCCGCCGGGATGCCTGACCACCCTGGCGTGCGCCGCGGTGCTGGCGGCTCATCATCCGAAGAGGTGCGGCAGCCGGTGCTGCGGCCGCGGGGCATCTACGTCAGCAAGAGTGACATGGTCACCGACGTACTCAGGGACCTCATTACAGGCGGTCTTGTGTCGCCGGGCACGCCGCTTCGGCAGCGCGACCTTGCCGAACAGTTTGACGTGAGCTACACGCCGGTGCGCGAGGCGCTCCGGCGGCTCGAGTCAGAGGGTCTGGTGGTTACCGACGTGCACCGGGGGGCCACCGTCGCGCTCACTGAGTCGGAGGAGCTGGAAGAGAACTACCGGATCTTGGCCGCCCTGGAGGCGCTGGCTGGGAGCCTTGCGGTGGCCAAGATCACCGACGATGACATCGCGGATATCGAAGCCCGCTACCGGGAAGTTGCGGCGTGCCTGCCGGATGACGACCGGCTGGCGGAACTCAACCGGCAGTTTCATTTTCGGATCTACGAATGCGCGCGCTCGCCGATGCTTCTTCTCCTCATGAGGTTGCTGTGGCGGTCGTTTCCGCACGGCCCGCAAGCCGGGCGGCCGCACCAGGAATCGGTTCGGCAGCACGACGCTCTTGTCAGGGCACTTAAACACAGAAATGAGGAGCAGGTGGCCGCCATAATCCGCGACCATGTCCTCGGCAGCATTAAGTACCTGCCGCAGCGATGACCGGGTGGGAACGGCTAGGTATCGGCGGTCTGTCGCAAGGCTTCCTTTCGGGTCGGCTGAGCCCTTCGGCGGCGCTGGACGATGCCCTGGCTGGGATCGCCGCCACCAATGATGACCTCTCGGCGTTTGTCGCGATCGACGCTGATGGCGCCCGCCGCGCCGCCGCGGCGGCCGACGCGGAACTCAAGCGCGGCCGGTGGCGAGGGCAGCTGCACGGCGTGCCGATCGCTGTAAAGGAACTGTTCGACGTCGCGCACCTTCCCGCTACCTACGGTTCGCACGCACTCGCCGGCGCCGTGGCCTCCGCCGACGCGGAGGTGATCAGGCGCCTCAGGCGGGCGGGCGCCGTCATCGTGGGCCTGACCAGATCGCACGAGTTCGGCTGGGGCATTACGACACAGCACCCAAGCGGGGCGGGGACCCGTAACCCGTGGCACCCGGACTTCATCAGTGGCGGATCGAGCGGTGGGGCCGCCGCTGCCGTGGCGGCCGGCCTCATCCCGGCCGCGGTGGCCAGCGACACCGGTGGGTCCATCCGCATCCCAGCAGCACTGTGCGGCGTGGCCGGCATCAAGCCGACGTTCGGCCGGATCCCCCGCGACGGCTGCGTGCCGCTGGCGCCCTCGCTTGACACCCCTGGCTTCATCGCACGCACGCCAGACGACCTTGCCATCTTGCTCGAGGCCACCGCCGGCTGGTCGGCGGCAGACCCAGCCAGCCTGATCCCCCGCATGGCAAATCCGGGGCCATGGCCGTCCACGCTGGCGGGCCGCCGTGTGGGAGTTTCGCCGGACTTGCTCGGCACGGCGATCGCCGCGCCGCACCTGGCCGCCTATCAGCGGGCGATGGACATCCTCTCCGGGCTGGACGCCACGATCGTCGAGCTCCGGCTGCCAGCCGCGGCCGAGTACTTGGACGCGTTCACCGCCATCCAGATGGCCGAGGCCTACGACGTGCACCACCGGCGACTCGGGCTTTTTCCCGGCCGCGCCGCCGCCTATGGCGAGGATGTCCGTCGACGGCTGGAGCGTGCACGGTCAGTCGACATGAGCACGTACTTCGCCGCGTCTGATCGCCGGCGCCATCTGGCCGCCGCGCTCGACGTCGCGCTTGCCTCCGTGGACGTTCTGCTCACTCCGGTCAACCCCTGCACCCCACCCCGGCGAGCCGACCCGGACCACATCACGGCACCCGACGGCACCCGCCAGCCATTCCGCGACTTCATCATGGGCTACACCGTCCCGCAGAACCTGGCGGGCGTCCCGTCGGTGACGATCCGCGCAGGCACCGACGAGATGGGCCTGCCCTGCGGCGTTCAGGTGACCTCGGCCCGTGGACAGGAACTCGCCGCGCTTCGGCTGGCCGAAATCCTCGACCGGGAACTGGGCTTCACCACGTTCCGCTGATCCAGTGGGCGAGCCGCAACCTTAGCAAAAACGCCAGTCGTCCATGTGCGCAACGATCTCGAGTGGCCCAGGTACCGAACCTTGCCCTCGGTGACCAGTTGGTGCAGCGCCGCGATGGTCTCCTCGACTGGGGCCTGCGGATCCGGGTAATGAATCTGGTACAGGTCGAGGCGGCTGGTCAAGGCGCTGCGGGAGCGTTATGGGCAGGTGCTGGCCGGGCACCGGCGGCCGGTCCGGGCGGCCATCTCCGGCCAGGGGGGCCACGAGGCACCGAGGGCGATGCGTTCTTCGTGGGGTTCGCGGGTGCGCCGGTCCGGGCCCGGATCGGCATTTCACACCGATCAGGCGTTCCGGAGGGGGGCTACCGGCCTGGCCGTGCGCCGGGCGGCGCGGATCTGCGCGGTGCCCGCGGGGGACAGGTGTTCATCCTGGCTACTTCGCCGGAAGATGTGGCCAAGGTGATAGCCGAGGCCCGCGCGCAGCGGTGCCCTGAGAATGTGCTTGTGGCTCGTGGTGGTCACCGCTGTCCGCCGCAGTGAGCTGTGTGGCCTACAGATCTGTGACGTCGACCTGGACCGCGCCCTGGTGCACATTGCGGTCAGCTACGTCGTTTGCGGCGGCCGCCGCGTTCGTAAGACAACCAAGCCCGGGGGACTGAAGACCTACGTGGCGAACACCGCCGTGAGCAGGCCCGGCCGCCTATGGCGGATCCACTCCTTCTTCCGCGCCCGCTTACCCGATCAGATACCAGCCACCGGCGCTGGACCAGCCCATGGCTGCCGCCGGTTATGAGCAGAATTTCTGGAATGGCGCTTGGTGCACGCGTGTTCGCCGTCGATGACGGCGCGGGCCTTTCGACCAGGTATCAGCGCGAGTGTGCCCAACTGTCTGTATTTGTGGTCTTAAAAAGGCAGTTATCACGTAAACTAACAACTGGCTGTCCGCGTCTTCCTACGTAGGTAGGTGTGCCGGGCTCGGGGAGGGCCCGCCATGACCTGCGGTGGGTTCACTGACCGAAGTGAATGGGAGGGACACTAAAAGTGAATCGAGCCTTGCGCAAGGCTTGGCTTTACCCAGGGAGTTCCAGCAGATGGCCCGCATCAAAAGTGGCGGTACGGGCTTCCTTCAGAGTGTTCTCTAACTCAGCTGCCTTGTCGATTAGAGGTAATCGAGTCACCTGACGACCGAGCCCAGGCTGCCGGAAGCGTCTCTTTTTTGCCGGATGACTCGGACAGTCAGGATAATCTCTGCCGCTCGCTCCGGGCGGGACCCGTTTGCGCAGTTAGCCTGACTTGAGGCGCTGCGAGCGGCGACGGTGACACAACCGCTCGTAGCCGTCGACGGGGAGGTCGCTGGCACTCCGCGGGACGCGAATCCCGAAGCCGCTAATTCTAGCGACGTAGCACCTGCGATATCCGAAAGATTATAAGAGACCCTCATTTCAGCCCACGCAATGCCGCGGGCGCTGCGGAGGTACGGCCCGTATGATCGAGGATTCACTCGTTGCTCCGTCTTGGCAGGTTCGCGGACAGGATGTAGCAAGTTCGGATACTGACCACCCTTATGCCAGGCGACAGAAAGCCGGGCTTGAACAGCTTATCGATATCGCTGTTGACACGGCACCGACAGCACCTGTGCCGGCCGTTCAAGCTCTCGCTACTTCGGCTGAGCGGTTCGCAACGGGAAAGGCGGTAGCGGGGAATCGGATCAATTCACGGAACGGCGACCGCAGCATTCTTTCCCTGCGTGGACGACATGTCACGCCGACGACGCCAGTCGCAGGGGGAATTCTAGCTCGCCACGGCGCCAGGCTGACCCGGTTTACGATCGTTGGCGGCACGGTGTTCTGCGCAGGCCTTCTGGTTCAGAGCGTCCTGGTGATCGCGGGGGTCGGCTCTATCGTCTCCTACACGGTACAGGCTGTTTATTGTGTTGAACTGTCGTTTGCACTGAACCGCCGGTTCACGTGGGGCGATCGGGATTGCGGATTCTGGCGGCCGCTCGTCCGGTGGAATTTCCAGAAACTGCTGATGACAGTCCCAAACCTTGGCTTGTACGCGCTCCTCGTTCACCTCGGCGTGGGCTGGCTAACAGCGAATATCGCAACTAGCGCGTTGTTCATTCCTATTAACTACATCACAGGTGACCTGTGGTCATTCGCGGTTACGCTAAAACGCCATCCGCCCAGGCCGCGCGGCGACGTGAAGAAGTCTGCTGCCGTGGCATGCCCCGACCAAGGACGCCTCCTGACCCCGGCCCGTATAGGGGACCGAGACCTAGAGCCTGGACCTACCAGGAACCCGCAACTCGTGGATGACCACGATGGTTTGCGAGGCTTGCCGCTACCAGTACAAGCAGCTACACCGCCCGCTGATCCGACCTGGAGAGTGCCGGAGTACTGGCCGTCCGCGATGGCCTCCCCCCGGCCCACGCTCGTGCCGTCGGCCAGGGCGCACCGGTACGCGCCAACCACGCATCGCCGGGCGTCCCGCGGACCAGACGTCCGCCATCGGCTCCTGGTCGTGGTGGTGATGATCCTCACTACCGGAAGCCTGTACGCCATTGAGCGGCGGCTGTGGCCCACCAACCGGGTGCTGCCGGGAAGGTTGGAAGGGGTGTGGAGCTGGCTATCCCTGCTATGGCTCGCACCCGCCATTCCGGCAGCTTGCGAACTTGCGGGCCTGCTGATCTACCGGCAGCCGCGGTGGGCCGTCACCGATAAGCCCATTCCTCAGTTGGTGTGCTGGCGGATCGTGTCCCGGGGGATCAACGTAAGAGCACTCACTGCAACCATCCTGCGGTGCCGGGCTGAGTCGCAGGCATTGCCGCTGTTCCGTTACGTCATCGAGGTCATCACCGACACGGCTCACGACGGTCTGCCTGCGCCGGCCGACGACCTGCGTTACATCCGGGTTCCGAGCGACTATCAGACACCTAAAGGCACCCGCGCCAAGGCCCGCGCCCTGCACTACGCTCTCCAGGCATCCCCGCTGCCACCTCACGCTTGGATCGTCCATCTGGATGAAGAGTCCCAGCCGACCCCTTCGGGCATCCGTGGTATCGCCAGCATGATCGCGGAGGAGGAGGCGAACGGGCAGCTGCGGATCGGGCAGGGGACGATCACCTACCACCGCGATCTGCAGGACCGTCCGTTCTTCACCCTCGCGGACTGCATTCGCACCGGCAGCGACCTGGGCCGACTCTTCCTGTCTATGCGATTGGGGGTGCCTTTGTTCGGGCTGCACGGCTCGTTCATCGTGGTCCGCAACGACGTGGAGCGGGAAATCGGCTTCGACGTGGGTCCGCATGGCTCCATCACCGAAGATGCGTTCTGGGGCTATCAGCAGATGGAGCGTGGCCGCCGCTGCCGGTGGGTGGACGGCTACATCGAGGAACAATGCACGCATTCAGCGGGCGATTTCCTGAACCAGCGCCGCCGCTGGTTCTCCGGGCTGATGAAGGTAACCCTGTACGCCCCGGTGAAACTGCGGTGGCGCGTCATGCTTGGCATCAGCATGCTCGCCTGGGCGCTCGCGCCTTTCGCCTGGGTCTACACCATCGAGCACTTCGTACACGGCGGTCATATCAGCCCTGCTGTGCAGGTTATCGCCAACTTCACGCTCGCGGTCTACATCGTCACCACGATATTGGGCCTGCGAGTCAACCTCACCGAGCACGGCGTAAAAAGCCCCATACGCCGTCTTGGCTGGTTCATCACCTGGCTAACATGCCTGCCGATGTTCAGCTTGATGGAGAGCGCGGGTGTCGCCTGGGCCCTGGTGAATCCCGCAAGGAGTTTCCATGTGGTCCGCAAATAGGCGGCTCGCCGCCGACTGGCGTGGTACACGCTACGTGGACTGGGTCGGGGGGCTAGGCAAGACCTGGGAGCTCCTCGCTGGGGTCCGCCGTGACCACCTGCCTGCTGATGCGCCGTCATGACCTCGTTCTTGCGCAGGCACCGTGTGTTCCTGGCCATCGCCGCTGCTGGCCTGGTCGTCAGGGTCATCGCTCTGCTCGCCTACCACCCGGCCCTGTGGTTCCCCGACAGCCTCGGCTACGCCGCGGTGGGGGTTCACCCATACCCGACGGTGATCCGCCCTGCTGGGTACTCGCTGCTCTTGCTGTGGCCGCTCCACTGGTCCCACAGCTTCCTGCTAGTGGTCATCGTCCAGCACCTTCTCGGGCTGAGCGCGGGCGTGCTCATATATGCGCTCCTGGTGCGGCGCGGCATACAGCGCTGGGCCGCGGCGCTGGCGTCTGCGCCCGTGCTGCTCTCGGCCTACGAGATTCAGATCGAGCACTTCATCCTCAGTGATGCGCTGTTCATCTTCCTGCTGGTGGCGGCCATGGCAGCGCTGCTGTGGAACCCTGCACCGGGCTGGCTAGGATGCGCCGTCGCTGGCCTGCTGCTGGCGGCAGCAGCCGTCACCAGAACCGAGGGCGAGGTGCTGATCGCCGCGCTGGTGCTCTGGCTGGTGACGAGGCCCAACGCTTCCTGGCCGGTGCGCACGGCCAAGGCGGCCCTGGTCTGCGGCGCGTTCGCCCTGCCAGTCGTGAGCTACGCCGCGTGGTTCCATCAGGATCACGGTCAGTACCGGCTGACCGACAGCACGGGGTCGTTCCTCGCCGCCCGCGCCGAGTCGTTCGCCAACTGCCCCGCAGACGGGATTCCGCCCGCCGACCGCTGGCTATGCACCAGTTCTGGCCACACTCCCGACTGGTATCTGTGGGCTGCTGCCGCACCCCTGCACCGCGTTCCTGCTGGTGAGTTCACCAAGGCCAGCGACCAGAACGGCACTAGCTTCGCGCTGCGCGTTTTCGAAGCGCAGCCTATGGACTACCTGCTGACGACCTGGCGCGGTGTCCTCCAGAACTTCTCGTCGGAAGGATCAGCCTACGAAGACGGCCTCGGTCAAGCGTCCTTCGCATTCCCTGCCCGGCCTCCCATCACGGTGGCGCGGCTTGCGGACGCCAACCTAAGCCGGGGCTATCTAGCTCCCATCTATCGCTACGACTCCAGTCCTTCCACGCAGTTGGACCAGCCTTGGGTGTCCATTCTGGGTGTCTACCAGCAGGTCGTGGTAGTCCCGCCGATAGCAGCTGCGCTAATCGCGCTGGCCGGGCTAGCTGGTCTAGTCCTGACTCAAGAGCGCCGAGGCGGCCCCGGGTTGCTTCCCTGGCTCGTTGCCGCGATCTTGCTAATCTTCCCTGCTGCTACTTCTGGATTCGGGGCCCGGTATGAGCTGGCGGCCATAGCCCCCTTCTGCCTGGCTGCCGCGCTTGGGCTGGCAGAGATCACAGGAGACGCCAGTCTAGCTAGAAGCCGCCACCAACCGCGGCCTTTGGCCGATGCGGAACCCCTCGGACAGCGCTGGCAGGAACACTAGCTTGACCGATCTTGAGCAATTGCGCGAGGATTTTATCCAGATACTAGCCCGCCGCCAGTTCAGTGCGCACATCCACTGGTACGCTACGGTCAAAGCGCCCGTCAGCGGGACGATCACCGGAAGCATTCAGTGCTACTGGATTCCACGTTGTCCGGAAATAGCGTAGGCTCATGTCATGCGTTTCAGGTGTCCCCCGCTGGTTATGGCCATCGTCTTCACGGTGTCCATAACCGCGTGCTCGTCTGGGCAGCCGTCAACACCCGCTACAGGGATAGGCGCTACAGCGATAGGCGCTGCAAAGCCTGCTGTCCCTGCATCTCCCATCATTGGCGTTTACGAGCCAGATGACCCTGGTTCGTACCCGCAGGTCAGTGCCTTCGCGAGTGCTATAGGCCGGTGGCCTGCGATTGTCTCCTACTATGGGAACTGGGGTAAGCCGTTCCAGCGGACTTTCGCATCACAGGTCTTTTCTCACGGCGGTGAGACGCTCGTGCAGATTGACCCGCGATATGTTACTCTGGGCGCCATCGCATCCGGTCAGCATGACAGCTATCTGCGTGCTTACGCCTCGGCAGTCCGCAGCTTTGGCCATCAGGTTATCATAAGTTTTGGCCAGGAAATGAACGGAAACTGGTATTCATGGGGCGCCGGGCACGTATCACCGGCCGTCTTCATTGCTGCTTGGCAGCACATTGTCAACCTCTTCCGTGCTGACGGGGTACGTAATATCACCTGGCTGTGGGATGTCAACTGTGCTTTGCCAGGCACCTCGCCTATTAACGAATGGTGGCCTGGGAGTTCGTATGTCAATTGGGTGGGCCTGGACTGCTATTACGCCCATAGAAGCGATACATTTAAAAGCCTCATTGCACCCAATATTCCGGCCATCCGACACCTTACTAATGACCCCATCCTGATCGCCGAGACGGCAGCTGCCCCTGTCGCAGGAACCAGCAAAGTAGCAGACTTGTTCAATGGAATCCGAGAATATCACTTGCTGGGTTTCGTCTGGTTCGACCAGGCGCAGCACGGCGGGATCTACCATCAAAACTGGCGTCTGGAAGACAATCCAGCCATGCTCGCTGAATTTCGCAATGCCGTTGTCAGACTTGCAAACTAATGCATACGACGCGGTTCCCTCGTATCGGCAGATGACACACGGCAGAGCGGCCCGGCCAGCGCCAATCCCGCCCCTGTGCGTCACCACAAGCCGTGCGGGTCCCAGGGCTAGCGATTAGACATGGTTACTTGCATGTCCATCGCCATCAGGCGGACGTTGAACGGCTGTGCGTCGTCGAAGTCGTACATGCGCCCGTATTTGGGTCGCAGCCGTTCGATGATCTTTGGTACGGCCCCGTCAACGGCTTGCTGCCGCGCCGCCGTCCATTCAGGGATGTTCCCGATCTGGTACGGGTCCACGCCATCCCAGGAGGGCTTCACGCCGTCCACGATCTGCTTGCCGTACTCGTAGAGGCCGAAGTGATTGTTGAGCTGGGACAGCAGCCGGGACTTGGCGTCGAGATCCAGCCCGGCGGCCAGGTAGTCGGTCAGCGAGAGGTCCGGCACTTCCGCCGGCCGGGGCACGTACTCGTTGACGAGCGCCGCGACGTCGTCCAGGTAGTTCAGGTAGAAGTCGACGTCGGATTTCTCACCGATGTTGCCGTGTCCGCCGCAGAACCAGTCGAACTCAAGCGACCGGATGAACTCCAGGTTGGCCGACAGCAACACGAGCGGTTCCTGGCCGCCGAAGCCGCCGAACGGCAACTGGTCGACGTTGACCACGTCAGCCGTGTGCCCGACGCGCTCCTCTTCGATGAGGAACATCGCGTGGTCCGGTGCGTGGCAGGGGAAGGGGAACCCGGCCAGCCGCACCGTCACGTCCTCGAACCGCACCACGCCCGACGGCCAGTCCAGGACGTCGGCCGGGCGGGGGAGGTCCGACCCGAACCGCGACATCCAGGTGGCGGTGTGCTCCGATGCGATCACCCGCGGCGGCGCCGCGGCGAGCAGTTCGAACAGCCGCCGCGACCCGCCGACGTGGTCGGCGTGGAAGTGCGAGTACACCACCGCCGTCACCGGTAGCGACGTCACCGAGGCGATCGCCGCCAGGGTCGCGTCGGCTGCGCCGAGAGGGGAATCGAACAGCAGTACGCCCCGCTTCCCGACGTAGAACAGGGACCCGTAGAACTGCCGGGTAACCCACCAGACCCGCTCGGTCACCCGCTGCAGGACGAACTCCTCCATGACCGCGCGAGGAAACAAGTGCGAGACCCGCTGGCCCGGCTTGATGAGCTCCGTCGCCGACGGCTCGACGTACTCCGCGCCGGTGGTGGAGACCGGCTCTTCCTTCCACTCATCCCGCATCGCAAACGCCACATCGTCTCCCTTGAGTTGGGTGTTTTCGCCGGATAGCCGCACACGCCGTGGCGCGCTCACTTCCGGCGCGGGCCGCGCTAGCTGCGCGCCGCGACGAGCGCGCTGACGATGTCGGACCTGCCTGCCGGCCCGGTGATCGTCAACGTCGTGAAGTTGCCAAAAGATCCGCCTGCGCCCTGCCCGAACAGCCGTGCGCGGCCGGCTGCGCCGCGCCCGGAGGCGTCCCCTACGGGTATCGAGACACTGAGATCTGGCGCTTCTGGGTGCTGAAACGGGAACGCGTCCAGGAGGGAGAAGAGCCCGTGCCCGAAACGCACCGAGTCCAATTGACCGGCGACCAGCTCCCCGTCGCCAGCCGAGGGATAGATACCGGTGAACGGGACTCCCTGTTTGTCGAGCGGAATCCCGATCTTCTCTACATGTGCGATCAGTTGATGATCAAGGAAGTAGTCGGCCCAAGCCTGTCCGTCGTGGCGACTGAGCGCGATGTCAAGGTGATGCCACTGCTCAGCGGGTAGCGGAACCTCTCGGATGATCTGCGTGTACATCTTGCTGAGACCGACCTCGGTGGCGGCGCCGCAATCCGGGTTGCCGACATTCCCGGTGACAACCGTCGGCAGCCGTTCGATCAGTGCGAAGGCCGTGTCCGATGCGATGAACCAGTCGAACACTTGCCCCGTGCAGAAGTCGAGCACGTTCATCACGACACCAGCCTGCTGTCCCTGCAACCGTCGGGCCGTGTACCGCGGCCGCGTCGGCGGCTTGGCGGGGTCAAGCCAAGATCCGGACGGCCCGTAGACACCGAGCTGGGTCAGCCCGGGCACCGTACCGGGAGTCGAGGCTTGGACGTCCGCCGAGAGGACGAGCGTTCCGTCGGGGGGCACCGGAAAGGTGTGCGTTGAGACGGCCAGATACTTCCGGTGATCATCGACACCGACGTCGGATCCCGTCTGGAATGGGACCGCGCTCAAGTGGAAGCGCCCGCCGCTGAAGCTGCGCGTATCCTCGACAGCCATCTCTCCCAAGCCGTTCGGTGTCATCCACTTCTCGTTGTAATCCGTCAGCGAGTAGCCCGCCTTGCCGAAGTCGTCATATACCTGCAAGCGCACTCCTGCTTCACTTCCTCCCAGCCGTCAAACAGGGCTACGGGGTCGGCCCTGGCACCCGCGCGGATCCTCACCACGACCAACGGTGGCCGACGGGAAGGTGAGAGGTCATCACCAGATCTCGGTGATTCGCCAGACCTAACGGCCGACCCGACCCGCTCGGGCTGAACTGAACGCGCCCCGCATTACGGATGACCTGCAGTCGATGCTCGACACGATGGCACGCCAGGGCGAGTACAGCGACTACGCCCGCGTGGCCGCCCTCGGCCCCGCAACGGGCACGCCGCCCGCCGTGCCCATCGCTCTCAGCGCGGCGATGCCGGCGCAGAACGAACGGCGGATCTCGCGTGGCGGCCGCGGACTAGCCGCAGTCGCTGAGCGTTAGCGTGCCCGCGCCGGGCGCGGGAGTGATCATAGATGTCATGACCGACTTCCTGATCGGCTATGTGGTTGCGGCTGGCGCCGGCCTGGCGGACGATCCCGGCCTGAAGGCGTCGCGGCAGTCGACGGGCGGCGCCCTGAGCGTCTTTGAGACCAGCGTCGGCGCCGGGCCGCCGCTGCATGTGCATGACCGGGACGATGAGTGCTTTTATGTGCTGGACGGCGCGCTGTCTGTCCGCTGCGGGAGCGAAGCGTTCGACGCGGCGGCGGGCAGCTTCGTGTTCTTGCCCCGTGGCCGCCCGCACCGCTTCTGGGCCGCGGGCTCTGCCGCCCGGCTGCTGCTGATCGCCGTCCCGGGCGGCATCGAAGACTACTTCCGCGAGATCAACGCTGCTTCCGGCGACGATGAGCGCACCCGGATCGGCGAGCGTCACGGCATCCGCGTCGTGTCCGGATGAACCTGCCGGTGATGGAGGTAACCCTGGTCAAGGCCGCCGGGCCCGGCGACCGCGACCGTGCCTGGCTGACGGTTGCCGGGGTGACCCGGCGCGGGCCTGTTCATGTCGTCCATGACCTTCCGCATCTGGCCGTCGAGTCCCTGTTCGGCATCGGTGACGGGCTGTGGGCAGAACTGGCCGCGGGAGATCACGCGGCGGCCAGCCATGCGGCCACGGCCCGCGATCCCGAGCGCCGGAAGCGGGGGCGGATCGTCTCCGGCGCAGCCGCCGGCGTCCCGGCCACGATGTGGCTGACCGCTGGGCACCGCCGGGCCAAAACGATCACCAACTGTGTGGCCAACCGCTGGGGTGATGGCCCAGACACCCCGGCCGGGGTCCGCGACCGGGCCGCCCGGCAGAACGACCCGTCACTGCAAGACCTGCTGGCCCGGGTCGATGACCAGACGATCGCCATGGCCATCCGGGGCGTCCGCGACCTAGAGCAACGCTGGCTCGCCGTGCCGCCTGACGGCACGCTCGGGTTGCGCTGGCCGCTGGCCCGCGATTTCTTCGTCGGCCCGTGATGAGGAGCCCCGCGACTGACCAATGACCCCGGCCCGCCTGCACCGAGACAACACCGCGATCACAACGACTACAGCCGCTGTACCTGATGGGTATCTCAGAGTGAGCAACTACCATGAGGAAGACCGGCCATCAGCCAGATGGACGTCGGTACCGATGCCAGTGCAAACGAGAGATCGGCGCAGAGCATGGGCGACGATGGTTATGAGGCGCTCCCCGGTGAGAGTAACCTCGGCGGCAACATCGCTAAGGCTCTGTTCCTTACGATCAACGTTTCCGATCTCGACCGGGCCGTGGAGTTCTACGAGGCAACCTACCCCGTAACGCGCGCCGAGGTCGTAGATCCCCCGGTACAGGCATTTGATGGATTCGGTATCCCGAAAGGCCATTTCCGGGCACGGATGATGCGCGATTCCCAGCCCTTCCGGGGAAGCGCCATCCTCCTGGTGCAGTGGCTCTCGCCTGGCCCGGTGGGCACACCCTACGCGGAGGCCAACCATCTCGGGTGGTACCGCGAGCACGCGAATGCCTCCTCGACGGGCCAGAACGCTCGCTACGAGGCCGTGCTGAAGTCCGGCGGGCGTCCGTACGGCCCGCCCAGCAGCATCTACATCACGCCGACGCAACAGATCTATTCCTTCGGGTTCCGGGATCCTGACGGGACCACCCTGGAGTGGGTCGGGCCACTGGACCCGACGCCGGGCGGCCCTCCGGACACCATCGGGGGGCCCAACAACAACTGCAGCGATCTCCATAGCTCGTATGACTGGTACACCAGTGTGCTCGGTCTCGAGCTTCAAATCCGGCTTAACCCCATGCGACTGCAGCCGCAATCGGCGGGGTCGCTCGGTGATACTCTGCGCAACCCCGACGGCACCATATATGCGGGCGAATACAACTACGACGCAGCCATCATGATCCCGCGCCCGGACAACCGGAACGGCGTCGATCTCTTGCAGTGGAAGGTCCCGGGTACCTATGGTCGCGCCTACAAGCAGGCCAACAACCTTGGGATGATCAATCTCACTTACCAGGTCAATGACGTGGACGTGGTCTATGAGAAGTTGCTGCGAATTCTACCCGATCCACGCAGGCACATCGTGGCGCCGCCCGAGACCTGGGATCTAGGGAGCTTTGGCGTCAAAAAGACGCTTAACATCATCGACCCCGACGGGGTTATGTTTCAGTTCATGGAGGAAACGCACTCGACATCCCCGGCGCCTTAGCCTTGATCCACGTGCGCCGTGAGGCCTTGAACGTTACGCGTGCGCGGTCTCCAGGTAGACGGTGCCGATGACCTGGTCGTCGACCAGCTTCTGGTATTCCTGGTCGGATAGGCCGATGAGTTCCTTGTACACGTATTCGTTGTGCTGTCCGAGGGTGGGCGCCGGCCGGAACGGCGGCGCATCGGCGGTGTACTTCAGCTTGCCCAGCGGCCCCGGATACAGGTGCGTGCCGGCCGCCGGGTGCGTGATCGGGGTGAAGTAGCCGCGCGCGGTCAGGTGCTCATCGGCGTGCATCTCCTGCTGGTGCGCCAGCGCGGCGGCGGCCACGCCGCTGCCCTGCAGCCGGCGGGCTAGCTCTTCGGCAGCGTAGCGGGGGGTCCGCTCGGCGACCAGCTCGTTGACCGCGCTGCGGTTCCGCAGCCGGGCGACCGTCGTGGCGAATCGCTCGTCGTCCGTGAATCCGGCCGCGCCCAGGTGCTGCATCAGCGCGGCGAACGCCGCGTCGGAGGTGCAGGCGATCGCGATCCACCGGTCCTGGCCGGCGCAGGGAAAGACGCCGTAGGGCGCGTAGGCCGGGTGGTCGTTGCCGCGCTGGCGGCGCTCGCGGCCGTTGAATTCGTAGTCCAGCATGTCGAACGCGATGTGGTGCAGCACCGCCTCGGCCTGCGAGATCTCGATGAGCTGCCCAGCGCCGGTGCGCTCCCGCGCCAGCAGTGCCGCCTGCACCGCCCACGCGGCGTGCGTGCCGGCGTTCGGATCGCTGTGCACCGAGACAGGCGTGGTCGACGGGTTGCTGTCGGCGTAGCCGCGGACCATGGTGTGGCCGGCGACCGCCTCCATGTTGTGGCCGTAGCCCTTGTGGTGCGCGTACGGTCCGGTGATGCCGAAGCCCGGGAAGCGCACCATGATCAGCCGCGGGTTGGCCGCGTGCAGCACCTCCCAGCCGATGCCCAGGTGCTCCACCACCTCGGCCGCGTTGTTCTCCAGGAAGACGTCGGCCTTCTTGACCAGTTCGAGGAACAGCTCGTGGCCGCGCTCGGTTTGCAGGTCGAACGTGGCCGACAGGCAGCCGCGCTTGGCGTAGTTGAACGACACATTGCGGTCCCAGAAGCCCTCGGAGCCATCGCGGTTGAGGTACAAGGAGCCCATGGGGCTCTGCAGGACCACGTCGGGGATGTGCCGCAGCTGGGCGCGGGTGGGGTTGAGGTGCTGGATCGACTCGATCTCGATGACCTCAGCGCCCAGGTCAGCCAGGATCATCGTGCAGAACGGGCCGGCCCACACCAGGCCCTGCGCCAGGACGCGGATCCCTGCGAGTGGTGGTCTGCGGGTCGTTCATCGTGCCTTCCCTCAATGCCTGAATAAGGTTCTGCGCGGTCTAGATCACGTTCTGCGCGCGCAGCGCGGCGACCTCCGGCGGGGTGTAGCCGAGTTCGCCGAACACCTCGACGTTGTGCTCTCCCAGCAGCGGCGGACGGCGCAGCTCCCCGGGCGTGCCGGAGAACCGCAGCGCAAGGCCGGGCAGCACCACCGGGGCCGCCTTCGGGATGATCCACCGTGACGAAGAACCCGCGCTCGCGCATGTGCGGGTCACTCATCACGTCCGCCGGCGTGTTCAGCGCGGACAGCGGCCAGCCCGCCGCCTGCGCCTCCGCCATCGCCTGCTGCCTGGTGAGCGGCTTCAGCCAGTCCAGGAACGCGGCCTCGACCTCGGCGCCAATCACGTCGGGGTTGTTCAGGTTGCTCGTCATCCGCTGGTCGGTGATCCACTCCGGGCGCCCGATCACGCGGCAGACCCGGCCGAACCAGCCCACGTGCGTCGAGACCGTGATGTAGCCGTCCGCACACCGGTAGACGCCCCCCGGCAACGCGGTTCTCGGCGCGGGCACCCGGCGCACGTTCGCCAGGGCGCCGGTGTACTGGTAGCTCACCAGGTTCGGGCCGCCCCGGTCCATCGAACCGGCCAGCCCTTCCTGTATGGAGAAGTCCAGCACTTCCTGCTGCTTGTCCCGGTGCGCCGCCCGCATCGCGCCCAGCGCCAGCGGCGCGCAGATCGCCCCGGCCAAGAAGAGCGACGTGTAAAGACCAAGCGCCACCGGCACGCGGTCCGGCAGGCCGCTGATCTGGAACACACCGGAGGCCGCGTACTCGATCAGGTCGTCAGCCTCGAACTCGCGCATCGGGCCGCTCTGCCCGAAATTAGAGATCCGCACCAGCGCGGCGGGGCTGGCCTCCGCGAACCGCCGCGGCGGCAGCCCGAACCGCTCCAGCGTCCCCGGCCGGAAACTCTCCACGATCAAGTCGCACCGGCCGGCCAGGCCGAGCAGCAGCTCACTACCCGTCCGGGTAGCCAGGTCCAGCGTCACGCCGCGCTTGCCGGTGTTGAGCGTCAAGAACATCCCGCTCTTCTCCGCGTGCGGATCATCGCCAGGAAACGGGCCGATCCGCCGGGACACGTCACCGATCCCCGGCCGCTCCACCTTGATCACGTCCGCCCCGTAATCCGAGCACAGCTTGGTGACATACGGCCCGGCAATGCCCTGGGTGAGATCCAGGACCCGCCAGCCCTCCAGGGGACCGCCCATAACACCACGATACGCCCCGGCGCGCCATCCCTATATAGCCTCTGACGTGGGACAATAGAAGCCGAGCAGCAGCGCAGCTGCCGACCCTTACGGGCCTGCATAACAGCACCAGGCCCGGCATGACAGGAGACTGTGGAACGCACCTGTAGTACAGGTCCCAGGGCCCGAGGACACCCTCGCCCGCATCGACCAGGCCCGCGGTGACGACACTCGCTCCGCCGGCCGGAGCCTGCCCGGACCGGACGCGGGCCATCTCCTGCAACGGTTGCCGAACGCCCTCCCGGGCAGCCTGATACGCCGGCGTACCGGCAGGCTGACCCGCTGCGCAAACCGACCTTCTTCGCAGCGGCTCGCCCGCAGATCGGATAGCCTTCCGCCGTGAGATGGCAGCCGGACAGCCCCGTGTGTGAGGAGTGCGGCTTCGCCTGGACTGTCTCTCGCAATGACGCCATTGACCTGGTAACTCAGCTCCCCGAGATCGCGACGGCGGCCGTCGGCCGCATCCACCAGCCGATGCAACAGATCAGCATGCGCTGGTCGGCCTCGATGTATGTGTGGCATCTGGTGGATGACTTGCGGATTGGGACCGAGCGGCTGCTCACCCTCACCCACGATCCCGGCCGGAGCATTACCTGCTGGGATGAGAACGCCCTCGCGGAAATTCGCCACTACGCGCAGCTCTCGCCAGCCGTCGGCTTGATCGTCTTGCAGACAGCGGCACGAGAATGGGCCGGGGCCGCCAGACAAGCACCAGGTGAAGCCGCGGTCCGCCATCCGCAGTTCGGAGACCTGGGAGCACTTGAGATCATCCGCCGCAACGCCCATGAAGCCCACCATCACCTGATGGATATCAACCGGTATCGCGACCTGTAGCCCGCGCCATGCAAGGCAAGACCGGCGTGCCATTAGCCACGGCACACAGCGGTCAACCGCGGTGCATAACGGTCATTCAAAATCAGCAGGTCATACGGCACAGCCGCCTGATACCAGGCTCCTTACAAGCGAGAGATCGCTCGTTAGGCGCACCGTCGGCAGGCAGGGGGACAGCCGAGAAGCTCCGCCAGCTTTGCTGGCGACTCGCACCGTGAAGGCCGCCGTGACTTGGGCTGATGGCTCCAGCTCTGGGCCTGACCCGGCGGCTCAAGGATGGAGACGCGCTCGGGGCTATCTCATAACGACCGGATCGTCCCAAGTGACGGATGCCCTAAGACAATAAGCGCGTGTCTTACAAGCGAGGGGTCAAGTGCGAACCCAATTGCGCGGATCAGCTGTCCTGTGTTGCGGTCGGCACCTCGGGCGTGATCGGTGGTGGCGCACGGAAATCCCAGGCCCTGAACAGGACCGCGTTCGGTACGCCCATGGCCTGTCCCTGCCGTGCGGTGTTGCCTGTGATCATGAGCCGGGGCGGGCGGTGGCCAGGGAGTCCGGCTAGGTACTGGGCGTGCGCTTCCAGGGAAGCAATGCCACGTTCGAGCGGTTCTCCGGTGACGTCCACCCCATGCGTTGGCTGCGGATCTCCGCTCACCAGCAGCCATCGCACCGACCACGGCTGCAGGCCCTCGTCGAGCAGCTCCGGGAAGACCCAGCGGTTGGCGGCGTCGCGTAGGGCATCTAGCGTGGCCAGGCCGGCGACCCGGTGATCGGCCTGGTTCAGCCCCATCCGGGTCTCGATGGTCCACCTCGCGGCCACTACCGCGTCTGGCTTGTGGCGGCGGATGACCCGGGCGATGTCGCGCCGCAGCGCCACGCTGTACTCAAGTACGCCATCTGGGTGATCGAGGAAGTCGACCTCCGTGACGCCGACCGCCTGTGAGGCCGCGATCTGCTCTGCGGTGCGCAATTCTGCGGTGCGCTCGGGTGGGCTGGTGTCCATGCCAGCCTCGCCGCGGGTCAGCAGCAGATAGGCCACCTGTACGCCGCGTGCTGTCCAGGCCGCGACGGCCGATGACACCCCGTACTCCACATCGTCGGGGTGCGCCACCACACACAGCACCTGGCGGAAGTCATTGTCGGCGAACGGCGGGATCAAGTGGTCGGCCATGGCCGACAGCGTAGCGACGGGCCGCTGCCAGTCATCAACGGGCCCGGCGACGTTACAGTGACCGCCATTACCGCCTAAGTCCTGAAGAGAATCACGCGGAGCCGTCTGCACACCACTCCGCGGGACGGCAAATCACCGGGATCGGGTGACAGGTGCTGACGTTCCGGCGGCGGGCTTGGTGTGGATCTGGTCGCGGTCGGGAGGGGGTGCTGTTCCGGTGACCGGTGCCGTGGCGGCCGGCCCGGCTGCTGGGGGCCGCGTTGCTCCTGGTCAAGGTCGCGGGGCCGGGGGTCAGGGCCGCCACGGCCTTCGGTGCCCAGGTCTGGCCGCGCGGATCACCGTGATGCGGTGACGCCTGCTCACCTGCCTGGCGGCCAGCCTGGCAGTGGCCCGCCTCCCGGCCGGGATCCCGGCGCCGGCCCGGCATGACGGCCCCGCCGGGAGCGCGCCCAGCCAACCCCCGACCGAAGGGATATCCTCCGTGAGCACCGAGCAGCGAGAAAACCTCGACGCCATCCTGCGGCAGTCAGCCTTCCCCGCCGGCCTGGACGTCAGCGAGCAACGGCGGCTGCTCCGCGAGCTGACCTCGGCGCAGCCGCTGCCCGCCGATGTCACCGTGACCGCCGCCGAACTGGGCGGCGTCCCGGCCGCCGAGATCACCGCCGGCCGAACCGGACCCCGCCATGTCGTCCTGTACTTCCACGGCGGCGTGTACGTACTGGGGGACGCCGTCCAGGCCGCCGGCCTGGCCGCGCAGATCGGCCGGCGGACACACGCCAAAGTCATCTCCGTCGACTACCGGCTCGCCCCCGAACACCCCTACCCGGCAGCGGTCGACGACGCTCTCGCGGCCTACCAAGCCCTCCTGCAGGCCGGCACAGCCCCGCCGGACATCATCTTCGCGGGAGAATCCGCCGGCGGCGGCCTCGCCATCGCCACCCTGGTCAACGCCCGAGATCACGGGCTGCCCCTGCCCGCCGCGGCATTCGTCATGTCACCGTACGCCGATCTCACCCTGGCCGGGACAACCATGGACACCAAAGCCGACGCCGACCCGCTGCTCAGCCGCGAAAACCTCCAGGCCCGCGTCCCCGACTACACCTCGGGACACGACGCCGCCCTCGCCCTGATCAGCCCCATATTCGCCGACCTGTCCGGCCTGCCGCCCCTGATCATCCAGGCCGGAACGCACGAGGTCCTCCTCGACGACGCCATCCGCCTCGCCCGGCAAGCCGCCACCGCCGACGTAGCAGTCACCCTCGACATCACCCCCGGCGTACCGCACGTCTTCCAGGCCTACTACCCCATCCTCGACGAAGCAGCCACCGCACTCGACAAAGCCGGACAGCTCCTAACAGCACACCTCACCACCACAGAACACGCCACCGCATAGCAAAAGACAGAAACGTCACGGGCAGCAGGAACCACGGCTCGTTCGGCCGAAAGAGATTTCAGGCAAACGTACGGCAGGTGACCGTCGTAGCTGACTGGTCACGGCAACAGCTCACTACGCCGTCAATCCAGGGAGATTGTCATGCCCGGCCCACCACCACCAGACACCGGGCCGCCGACCCGGGTGGTCAGTACCGCGGCCGCGTCAAACGCCACCGCGAGGCCAAGCTCAGGCGCCCCGACGCGGCGGCTGGGCCTGGCGCTCATCGTCATCGCGACGGCGCAGCCTATGCATCGGGACCAGGCTGCTGAAGACCGGCATCACCTTCCTGCCGCTGGTCGCCGTGATCATCGTATTGTCCGGGATCGTGGCCTCCAGCCTGCTCGACGTCGGCCAGCAGGTCGGCGGCTCGATCGGGCTGGCCATTCTTGGCACCGTCGCCCGGAGCGCGGTGGCCAGCAACTTGCGGTCCCACACCGCCTCGGCAGCCACAGCCGCCGGTCATCCGCTGACCGCCGCGACGCAGAAGCAGATCACCGACCATGCCTTGGCCACCGGCTTCTCGCAGGCCTTCCTGGTCTGCGCGGCGATCGGCCTGCTGGGGGCGCCCGCCGACCAGGCTTGCTCAGCGCGCGAGGAGTAACGGACGTGTCCTCACCACCCGATGAGCCGAAGCCGGATCGCCGGCCCGAGCCGCGTCGCCCGCGATGAGCAGCGCCCACTGGCCAGCGCGCCGCCTGCCGATCCCGGCGGCCTGGCCGGCGCGCTCAAGCCCGGCCGTCCACCCGTGGGCCATTATTTCGGCCGGTCTGGCGCCGATCCTCCTGACCGGGACCTACCTCATTGCCGACATCCTCCAGCCAGCCTCCTACAGCCCGGTGCGCACAACGATCAGCGTGATGGCCGGCCAGGCCGGAACCGACCGGTGGGTCATGACCGGCGGCATCTTCCTGACCGGCGGCTGCTACCTCGTCACCGCCGCAGGCCTGACCGGTGTCCGGGCCTCCGGCCGGGCCGTGCTGATCGTGGCGGGCCTGGCCGGCGTCAGCATCGCCGCATCCCCCGAACCCGCCCGCGGGGCGACCCCGCGGCACCTCGCCTGGACCGTGCTCGGCGCGGTCGCGGTCGCCGTGTGGCCCGCCTTCGCCGCCCGACGCGCCGCACCGCGGCCGCTGATCCTGAGCGTCCACGGCTCCGCCGCCGTCACCGCCGTCTTCGTGGCCCTGCTCGGCTGGCTGTTCATCGAAACTCGCGACGGCAGCGTTCTGGGCCTGGCCGAGCGGCTGACGTCATCGATCCAGACCTGCTGGCCGTTCATCGTCGCCGTCGCCCTGCGCCGTTCCGGCCTGGCCATCGGCGGGAGCAGCTGGGTGAAGGCGGGGTCACCGGGCGGGCCAGGGCCCGCAGTCGCAGGCCGGACTGGTGATTCAGCCCGCCTGGAGGCACCGCAGGCGCCCGGCCGGTAACCCCCTCGGCTCCGGCACGCCGGGCCGGCTGGCCTGGCCGGCGGGCAGGCACGCGGTCTACATCGACTGGTAGGGCGTGAAGAGACGGACCTCGCCTCCGGCCATCCTCGCTCGGAGCTCCGCGCTCGGCTCACCGAGGAGTTCGCCGGAGACCCAGCCCGTCGCGACGACTGCCTCCGTTAGGTCGCCCAGGTGCGCAGCGTGCTCGATGAGCGTTTCGGAGTCCCTGTACCGCTCGAGGACGATGCACTCGGACTGATCGTCGTTGAAGTAAATGTCGTATTGCAGCGTTCCGGTGTCCTTGGTCCGCACGATCTCCATGCATTGAGCGGACAAGCGCTTGAACTCCTCGAGCTTGCCCTCGTGAAACTTGAACCGACCGATACCCTGAAGCTCACTCACTGCTCCCGCCTCCAGACTCTGCGTTGTTGACTGGATCGCCGCGCTCATTGGCCGGACGGCACCTCCCTGGGATCACGGGGCCGGTCTCCTGGTGGCCGTGCGAGCCTTTGCGACAGGCCCAGGCTCGCCGCGATGCAGGTGAGAGGTCGTCACCGGATCCGGGGGATCCGCGCGTCGTTGACAGTGGAGACGCTGGCCTGGCACCGAAGGGACTAAGGGCCTTCCCACGATTATGAGCCGGAGTGGATCACCCAGCTGGCCCTGGTGCGCGCAATGGCTGACGTTGCGCAGGAACGCGTAGACGAGGCGGCTGCTGCCTCGCAATATCACCGGAATCGGGTAGCAGCCGCTCACCTTGGTGGCCGGTAGCTTCGGGCGCATTCGATTATCCAGCCCAGTCAGCTTCCGGGGACTCCGGGTTCCCGGGCGCGATCTGCCTCAAGGAGGACCAGCAGTGAGCACGATTGCCACCCCTGACCGCTTCACCACGTTGCCGGATGAGGCGTCGCTCAACGCGACCGTGGTCGCGCTGGAGGAGCACGGGTTCGGTGTGGAGGTCGTCGGTGATCTCGATGCCGCTCGCCAGGCTGTGCTGGCCCGCATACCGGAGGGCTCGTCGGTGATGACCAACACCTCGGTGACGCTGGCCGAGACCGGGATCGCGGACGCGATCAACGACGGCGGCGCACGGTGGGAGTCGGCGCGGAACAAGATGTTCGCGCTGGACTTCGCGACCCAGGCACAGCAGATGAAGGCCATCGGCGGGCAGCCCGACTATGCGCTGGGCAGCGTGCACGCGATCACCCGGGACGGCACCTTGGTGATCGCCTCGGCGTCTGGCAGCCAGCTTGCCTCATACGCCTGGGGTGCGGCCAATGTGATCTTCGTGGTCGGCGCGCAGAAGCTCGTGCCCACCCTGGCCGCGGCGCATGAGCGGATCTACCAGCACAGCCTGCCGCTGGAAGACGCCCGCGCGCAGGCCGCCTACGGACAGCACAGCCAGGTCGGCAAGATCCTGGAGATCCACCAGGAACTGCCCGGCCGCATACACCTCATCCTCATCCGCCAGGCCACCGGCTTCTAAACTCCCGGGCCAGCCGGATCTGCCCTCAGTCACCAGGAGATGGCCCGTGACTCTCAACGCAACGCCGGACGACCGCGAGCTGACCCTGGCGCCGCTGGACGAGAAAGCCGATCATGTTCGCGGGGCGCCCGCCGATCACCTGATCATCGAATACGGCGATTACGAGTGCCCCTACTCACGACAGGCGTTCCACGCGATCGAGCAAGTCGAACAGCAGCAGCTTGGCGGGAACATGCGGTTCGCCTTCCGGCATTTCCCGCTCACCAGCATCCACCCGCACGCCCTGGCCGCGGCGGCCGCGGCTGAGGCCGCCGCGCTGCGGGGCCGGTTCTGGGACATGCACGAGCTGCTGTTCCACCGTCAGAAGGCACTCGAGGACGGCGACCTGCCCCGGTACGCCGCCCGGCTCGGCCTAGACGTGGCGGCGTTCGACCGGGACCGGGCGAGCATCGCGGTCGCGAACCGGATCCGCCGCGATGTCGACAGCGGGCTGGCCTCGGGCCAGGTGATCGGGACGCCGACCCTGTTCATCGACGGCGTCGTCCACCGCGGCGGCTACGACCCGCCTACCCTGCTGGCCGCGCTGGCCCCACGAGCCGCCCAGCCCGAATGCCGCCAGTATCAGCTGACCGAGCTGGCGGACACCGCCGCCGGATGCGAAGACGGCCTGGCGACCGGCTGACGGTGATCAGAAGCCGAGGCGCTCCTTGACCAGGATCGCGGTGACCCGGCCGGGAATCATCACCTTGTTGATGATGAGGATGTTGTTCACCCCGCTGGGCACTCCGTAGGCCCGCCGAGCCCGGGCATCCTCGAGCGGGTAGCAGTATTCGTAGATACGCCGCAGCCCGGTTGCGACGTCGCTGACGATCTTCTGGGCCCCGATGACGAGGATCACCTGCCCCGCCCCCGACACAAGCGGGCCCAGCTGGCTGCCGCTGGCGGAGGCAACAAGCAGCGATCCATCCTCGGTCAGCGCGTGCACGCTGCCGACAACATAGTCGGGTGACGCGGCCAGGGTCCGCATCTCACGGCGCTGCATTTCCCGGTCCATCCGATACAGCCGCAGCCGGAGCGGCTGGTAGCGGCCGGACCGTTCGATGTCGTCGGCGACGCCAGTGGCTTCGAGGGTCTGCGAGGTGTTGTTGTATACCTCGGCGCCGTCCCCGAGAAGGGAGCCGACCAGGCCCCTCACGTCGGCACCCTTGGCGGCGAGCAGCGACCGGATGCCGTTGCGTTCGAGTGCCGCTGCGGCCTTGGCGATCTGCTCGTCGGAGGCGAGTTCGGCGAACTCCGAGGACACCGCAGCGTCCGGACTCGCCCCCGCAGGTGGCTCAGTCACCGCCCACCTCCGCCAGCCGCCGGTGGACGAGCGCCACGGCCATCGATCCCTCGCCAATCGCCGCTGAGCAGCGTTTGACCGACCCGCGGCGCACGTCCCCTGCGGCGAAGACTCCGGGCAGATTGGTCTCCAGCGGCAGCGGTTCCCTGCGCAGCGGCCAGCTACTGCCTGGATCATTGCCGGTCACCAAGTACCCGGCAGGGTCGGTGGCCAGCCCGATCCCCGCGGCGCCGTCAGTGCGGGGGGTGCCGCCGATGCAGATGAACAAGGCATCCGCTGGCGACCGCACCGGTTCGGTGCTGTCCGCGGCGCGCACGATGACCGCCCGAAGGCGGTCATCGGCCTCCAGGCCCACCACTTGCGTGCCCACCCGCACATCAACATTCGGGATAGCCGTCACCTGGTCGATGAGGTACTGCGACATCGACGCGCCGAGGTCGCGGCCGCGGACCAGCAACGTGACCTGTTGGGCGTACCGGGAGAACCGGACGACCGCCTGGCCCGCCGAGTTGCCGCCGCCCACCACGACGACCCGGGAGCCTGCACACCCCAGCGCTTCGCTCGGCCCGGCCCCGTAGTACACCCCCGCGCCGAGCAGGTCATCGACCCCGGGGACGTCCAGGCGGCGCCACTCGACGCCGCTGGCGAACAGCACCGCCCGCCCGCGCACCAGCGTGCCGTCGGACAGCTTGGCGACATAGCTCGGCCCATCGGCCGACACGTCGATCAGCGGCCTGGCCAGCAGCACCTCGGTGCCGAACCGGCGCGCCTGCCGTACTGCGCGCGTCGCCAGCTCGCTACCGCTGATGCCGTTAGGAAAACCCAGCAGGTTCTCGATCATCGACGTGGTTCCGGCCTGGCCGCCCGGCGCCACCGCCTCGATCACGACGGTGCGCAGGCCCTCCGATGCCGCGTTGACGGCGGCGGCCAGGCCGGCCGGTCCCGCTCCGACGATCGTCAGGTCGTATTCCGGCCGCGATGGGGCCGCGACCATGCCGAGGCCGGCGGCGACCTGTTCCACCGTCGCAGCTGCCAGCCGCGATCCGTCCGGCAGGATGCACAGCGGCAGTGCCAATGTCTCCACTTCGGCGACCCCCAGGACCGCCCGCACTGCATCGGGCTGGCCTGCGTCGACCCACTCGAACGGGTAACCGTTGCGGCTGAGGAAGTCACGGATCGCGTACCCGCCGTGGGAGGACGGCGTGCCCACCAGGACGACGCCCGGCGTGACCGGCCGGGCATCGTAGTCGAACATCGACATCAGTACGGCTCAATCCAATCCCTCACGGGTGCGACGGTGCTGAAGGGCACCCTGGAGTCCGAACATGAGCTGGTCGAGATAGCACCAATACCAGTCCTCGCCCGGTTCGTACGACCGGATAGCTAAATGCGTGCAGCCGTCGTTCATGTTAAGGCTCCTGTGTGGGCTGATCGCCCATGAACAGCAGCGTCGCGTTTGTGGCGTCAGGAGATGGCCGGCCAGCGGGTCGCGGACGGGGGCACTGGTCATGGGAGCGTCGCCTTCTCGGAGCGGAAGGGACGCGCCCGACGTAGTGGCCGTCACGGTGAGCGATGCTGACCTGATCCTGGCGATTCGCGGTCTGGGGTGAGCTTTCGGAGCTCAAGCAGGTCCAGGCCGAGCGTCTCGATCTCGGCCAGCACGCCGAACAGCGCGGACCGGTCCAGCAGCCCGGTGAGCACGGTGTGCGCGCCGTGCCGCCGCGGTGCCATGGCCGGGAACGCGTACAGCACCGTGTCGCCGAGGTGCCCGTTAATCCGGATCATGTACCGGGCGGGTTCTAGGTCCATGCGGCCATGATCGAGGGCGGGCAGGTGACCCCGCATCACCAGGATCCGGTTACCGCCGGGCTAGCGCGTGCGGCCGACCGTCAGCAGCCGCAGCTCCCGTGCCCGCTGCACGGCCGAGGACCGGTCACGGACCTGGAGCTTGGCGTAGATGCGGCGGATATGCGCGTTGACGGTATTCGGCGAGACGGACAGCTCGCCGGCGATCTCGGGCCGGGACAAGTTGGTCGGCAGATACCGCAGCACCCTGAGCTCACCCGGGCTCAGCTCCTCCGCCGGCGGCGAGGAGGAGAAGGAGGAGGACTGCTCTTTGGCCGCCGGAGATGAGCCGCGCAGGACGTCGAGGATGTCGGCGAGCAGCGCGGCGTGCGCTGTCTGGTGCCGCGGCAGCGCCTCCAGCAGCCCGGCCGAGCCGGTCATCGCGAACGGCAGTACAAGCTGGTCCGATTCCGCCAGGGCCAGCGCCCGTTCCGCCGCCTGGCTGGCCGCGCGCTGGTCACCGAGCTCATGGTGAGCGAGCCCGGCCAGCAGGTGCGCCTCCACGAGGGTGACGTACCCGACGACCGGCGCCGTGCCATCCAGAACATCAGCCACCGCGGCTACCGCCCCGGCCGGATCGCCTTCCGCGAGGCAGATCACCGCGCGGGCATTACCGACTTCGCCGGAGCTGGCCCGCTCGTCATCGAGCGCCGCGAGCAAGGCGCGGGCCCGGTCAGTCATCCCGGCGCGGGCCTGGGTGGCCAGCAGCCAGCCGGTCATCTGGCTCGCCCACGCATGCGATCCCTCCATCTGCATTCGCAGGTGTTCGGCCTCGCTGAACTCCTGGAGTGCCTCGTGGTGGCGGCCGCGGCCGGCCTTCAGCAAGCCGCTTGCCATGTGCACATGCAGCCTGAGGTCCGGCCCGGCATCTGCTTGAAGCGCCGGCGCGGAGCGCCGTAGGCACCGTTCCGCCTCGTCAAACTCACCCGTCCAGACCATCGTGCCGGCGAGCATTATCAGCGCGGGCGCGACCACCGGTTCCATGCCCCAGCCGTACCGTTCGGCGAGGGCGATCGCCTCCCGGCATCGCCGCTGGATCGTGGCGAACGGGTGGCGGACCAGCGATGCGAACCCGAGCCGCGCCAGGCAGGCGACTTCCAGGTAGGGCCGGCCGATCTGACGGGCCAGCACGGCGCCCTCCCGGAGGTGGCGTTCAGCGTCCGGCAGCCCCCCGAGCGCCCATGCCTCGGCGATCCCCAGGTTCATCAGCGCCACCGCGCGCAGGTCGTTGCCGAGTGCGATGTCCTGGTCGGAGTGCCCGGTGACCGGGGAGGCCAGGAATTTGACCTGTTCGATGACGCCGGCCAGGTCACCGCGCCGCCTGGCCAGCGACAGCTGCAGCGACGCGACCGCCACCCGGAGGCGGCGCTGGCGCTCCGGCGGCGCCGTCTCGGCGTAGGTCTCGGCGACCGCCAGGTAGGCGGCAGTCTGGTCCAGGCGTCCCTGGGCAAGGTCAACGGTTGCGCGCACCAGGGCCAGCTCGGGGTGGTCCTGGCCCGGCGGGAAGGCCTGCAGCAGCGTCTGCATGGTCTGCGCCTGCCCGTCGAGTGTCAGGCTGAACGAATGGTCGGCGAGCAGCCGGGCCGCGCCAGGCCAGTCGCCCGCCGCCAGGGTGTGCCCGATCGCCTCGACGATCTGGCCCTGCGCGCTGAACCATCCGGCGGCCCGCTGGTGCAGCGCGGCTACTTCTTCGGGCAGCGTCCGGCGCAGCTCCAGCCGCAGCAGATCCGAAAACAGGTGGTGGTAGCGGAACCAGGTCCGCCCGGGATCCAGCGACACGACGAACGCGTTGGCGTCCTCGAGGTCCAGCAGGATCCCCTCCGAGCCCGGCCGGCCGGTCAGCAGGTCGGCCAGCTCGCCGTTGACCCGGTCGAACAGGCAGGTGCGAAGGAGCAGATCCTGGACGTCGGGCGGCTGGCGTTCGAGCATCTCGGCGAGCAGGTACTCGGCGACCGTGCGCTCGCTGCCGGAGAACTCGGTGACGAACCGCTCTGGGTCGGGGTGACCGGCCAGGGAGATCGCCGCGAGCCGCAGGCCTGCGGCCCACCCTTCCGTCCGCTGGTGCAGCAGCGCGACCCCAGCCTCCGACAGCATGATGCCCGAGGCGTCAAGCAGCTCGCGGGTTTCGCGCTCGGAAAAGCGCAGATCCGCGGCGCGGATCTCGGCGAGTTCGCCGGCCAGGCGCAGCTGATGCAGGCGCAGCCGCAGATCGTGACGCGTGGTCAGGATCGCGCGCACGTGCGGGGGAAGGTTCATCAGCAGCCGGGTGAGCTGAGCGAGCGCCTCCGGCGAGGTCAGCTCGTGGAGATCATCAATGACCAGCGTGACGTCGCTGCGAGCATCGGCGAGCTCCGATAGCACCCGGCCGGCCATCGCCGGCGCATTGAAGTCAGGCGTCCCTGGCGACGGTGCCGCGCCGCTGTCTGCACCGGTGGCATGACGGACCGCGTCGAGCAGGGCCAGCCAGAACTGCTGGGCGTCCTGCTGGTCGCGCTGCACCTGCACGAGGGCGAGCCGGTGCGACTGGCCCGGACGGCCGACCCAGGCGCGTAGCAGAGACGTCTTCCCGCTGCCGGCCGGAGCCGAGATGATCGTCACCTTCCGCGCCGCCGCGCGATCCAGGGCAGCGGAAAGATCATCCCGGTCAATCAGCCGGAGAGCTGCCCGAGCCACCGTCAAAGGCCTGCCTTGATATCTACGCCCGACACTTCTGGCCCGGTCACGGCCGTCCGGGCGCCTTGTGTCTCGATACCAGGCCACCGCGCGTGCTGTCAAACGGCGCGCGGACACCCTCGGTGCTACCGCGGCCCGGCCAGCAGCAGCCCCGAGACGGTGACTGTGGAGGTGAACCCTCCAGCCAGCAACCCGGCCGCGTGCGCGAACGCGGCCCGCGCAGCGCTGGCGGAAAGCATTCCCGGCCTCCTCCGGTCGGCGGTATCGAGTGCCCCCGAAGCTAGTGGCCATCGAGGAGAGCGGCTGTCACCTGGTTCTGGTGATGTTGCGGCTAGTAGCCGCGGCCGCCAGGCCAGGGCGGGCGGCCACGGGCCGCGTGACATGCCCCAGCCTCACGATCTGGGCCGGGTCGCTACCGGAAAGTCATTTCCGGGGCACCGCCCAGAGCGGCATCGCCGGGGCCGCACGCCCTTGATGGTCGTTTCGCCCGATGCGGTGACCGGGCCACCGTCCCGGGGCAGCCCGGCGAATCACCTGGATCAAGCGACGGCCGCTCACCCGCCCGGTCGGCAGACTGCAGAGGCGATCTCGGCGTCAAACGCCGACGCGGAATTCAAGTAAGGCGTGCTGGCCAGGGAAACGGAGTGTGATTGTCGTGGGTGAAGCCGCGGTTGCCGGTGGCGGCCTGGACCGACGGCGCTGGGCGCTGCTGTGGGTGATCGGCCTGGCGCAGCTGATGGTGGTGCTGGACCTGACGGTGATGAATATCGCGTTGCCGTCGGCGCAGCTTGCGCTGCATTTCTCGACGGTGGACCGGCAGTGGGTGCTCACCGCGTACACGCTGTCGTTCGGCAGCTTGCTGCTGCTCGGCGGCAAGCTGTCTGACCTGCTGGGCCGGAAGGTCACGTTCCTGACCGGACTGGCCGGCTTCGCGGGGGTCTCGGCCATCGGGGGCGCCTCGGTCAACTTCACCATGCTGATCACCGCACGGGCCTGCCAGGGCGCGTTCGCCGCGCTGCTGGTGCCGACGGCGCTGTCGCTGCTGACCACCACCTTCACCGACCCAAAGGAGCGCAACACGGCGTTCGGCGTGTTCGGCGCGATCGCCGGGCCGGCGGCGCGGTGGGTCTGCTGCTCGGCGGTTTGCTCACCGAGTACCTGTCCTGGCGGTGGACGCTGTACGTGAACCTGATCTTCGCCGGGGTCGCCTTCGTCGGCGGGGCGCTCCTGCTGGGCCGCCAGCCGTCCTCGGCCCGGCCGAGGCTGGACATCCCGGGCGTGCTGCTGGAGGCCAGCGGCATGTTCTGCCTGGTATACGGGTTCGCCAACGCGGCTTCGCACAGCTGGGCCACGCCGTCCACCTACGGGTTCCTGGCTGCCGGCGTGGTACTGCTGGCGGCCTTCGCGGCCTGGCAGACCCGGGCGGCCCACCCGCTGCTGCCGCCCCGCGTGGTGCTCGACCGCAACCGCAGCGGCGCCTACCTGTCGATGCTGTTCGTCTCGGCCGGGCTGTTCGGGACATTCTTGTTCCTGACCTACTACCTGCAGCAGACGCTCGGCTACTCGCCGCTGGTCACCGGCGTGGCGTTCCTGCCGCTCAGCGGCGGCATCATCGTCGCGGCCAACCTGTCCACGATCGTGCTGATGCCACGGATAGGGCCCAGGCCGCTGGTCGCGTTCGGGCTGCTGGCCGCGGCGGGCGGGGCGGTCTGGCTGGCCCAGCTCGCCCCGCACACCGGCTATGCCGCAGGCGTGCTCGGCCCGACCATCGTGACCGGGATCGGCATGGGCATGGTGTTCGCCCCGGCGATCAACGCCGGCACGTTCGGCGTGGCCCCGCAGGACGCGGGAGTCGCCTCCGCGACCCTCAACGTCGGCCAGCAGCTCGGCGCCTCGATCGGCACCTCACTGCTGAACAGCATCTTCGCCGCCGCCGTCACTGCCTACCTAGCGGCGCATCTCGCCTCGGCCCGGCTGACCGGCCGCCCGGCCCTGGCCGGGCAGGCGCTGCTGCACGGCTACACCACCGCGTTCTGGTGGACCGCCGGGATCTTCGCCGGCGGCGCGGTCATCTGCGGCGCCCTGATCCGCAGCGGGCCGCTGGCCCAGCCGGGCACGCCATCCCCAGCACCCGGCGCGGCGCCGGCCGAGGCCCAGGCCGGCCCCGGCGTCCCGGCGTGACCCGGCGGGGTCCCGGACGGCACCCGGCGTGACCCGGGCATAATCCGGGCCAAGCCAAAAAATGCCGACCCTATACACGAGGACGACCAACAAGGCGGCGCGCCGGCCCTTGACCGGCTCACCGATCCGCAGGCGGGCCAGCCCTGTCGGTCGGCACCCTGGTCGCGGCGGCCCTGAATCCGCTCGACGTCGGGATCACGAACGACAAGTTCCCGTTCCGCCGGCTCCGGCCCCTGCGTCGCCGGCTGGGAAGCCGTCGTGCAGCTCCACCACGGCCACCGCCGGCCCGGCGAGACAGTGCTGATCCTCGGGGCAGGCGGCTACGGCGGGACCGGACGGCTGCCGCTGCCCTTCAACGGGCCGTCGACCGCGTCCAAGGCGGCCCTGGAGGCTTTCGCCGACGTCCACCGGACCGAACTCAGGGCTTGGGCGGCCTTCGAGCTCCCGTATGGTTGATGCTGGCGGGCGCGCTGTCTGGCCTGTCCGCCGCAGGCCGACGGCGAGCGACCAGTCGATGTGGCGGGTGTATTCCTCCGAACGTCACCAGGACCTCGCTGGCCAGTCTTAGGGGAGTGGTTTACGCCCGCCTAAGTTCGAGCACAGGAATGGTGCGGACTCCAGCGGTTTGGCGTGCGTACCCGGCAAAGCCTGGGTAGCGTCGCGCTTGCTCGGCGTAGATGCGGTCGCGTTCAGCACCGGTCAATTCGCGGACGGTCACGTTGTATGTCTCGGTTCCGCGTTCGATACTGCCGTCACCGGCGGCGGTCAGGTTGTAGTACCAGTCGGGGTTGGTGGGTGCTCCTGCCTTGGTTGCGAATACGTAGATGATGTCCGGCTCGGTGTCGTGCGGGAGGTACATCATCGGGTTGACGTACTCGCGCCCGCTTTTGCGGCCGCGGTGATGCACCAGGACCATCGGAGCCCCCTCGAAGTTCCCGCCAACCTCGCCCTCGTTCGCTCGGAACTCCGCGATGGTCTTCGCGTTCCAGTCGAGCGTGTCGCTCATGTCGAACTCCTGTCCTTCACGGTCCCGGGGTGCGCACTGGGACCGGGTGATGGAAGGCCCTGCGGCCGTTCCTGGCGATCAGGCCTTTGACCTGGTATTTCATGGTGGCGGAGGCGGGATTTGAACCCGCGGACTGTGACTGTGTGGGCAGCGTGCGTTCTGTCTTTTGCTATGCGGTGGCGTGTTCTGTGGTGGTGAGGTGTGCTGTTAGGAGCTGTCCGGCTTTGTCGAGTGCGGTGGCTGCTTCGTCGAGGATGGGGTAGTAGGCCTGGAAGACGTGCGGTACGCCGGGGGTGATGTCGAGGGTGACTGCTACGTCGGCGGTGGCGGCTTGCCGGGCGAGGCGGATGGCGTCGTCGAGGAGGACCTCGTGCGTTCCGGCCTGGATGATCAGGGGCGGCAGGCCGGACAGGTCGGCGAATATGGGGCTGATCAGGGCGAGGGCGGCGTCGTGTCCCGAGGTGTAGTCGGGGACGCGGGCCTGGAGGTTTTCGCGGCTGAGCAGCGGGTCGGCGTCGGCTTTGGTGTCCATGGTTGTCCCGGCCAGGGTGAGATCGGCGTACGGTGACATGACGAATGCCGCGGCGGGCAGGGGCAGCCCGTGATCTCGGGCGTTGACCAGGGTGGCGATGGCGAGGCCGCCGCCGGCGGATTCTCCCGCGAAGATGATGTCCGATGGGGCTGTGCCGGCCTGCAGGAGGGCTTGGTAGGCCGCGAGAGCGTCGTCGACCGCTGCCGGGTAGGGGTGTTCGGGGGCGAGCCGGTAGTCGACGGAGATGACTTTGGCGTGTGTCCGCCGGCCGATCTGCGCGGCCAGGCCGGCGGCCTGGACGGCGTCCCCCAGTACGTACACGCCGCCGTGGAAGTACAGGACGACATGGCGGGGTCCGGTTCGGCCGGCGGTGATCTCGGCGGCCGGGACGCCGCCCAGTTCGGCGGCGGTCACGGTGACATCGGCGGGCAGCGGCTGCGCCGAGGTCAGCTCGCGGAGCAGCCGCCGTTGCTCGCTGACGTCCAGGCCGGCGGGGAAGGCTGACTGCCGCAGGATTGCGTCGAGGTTTTCTCGCTGCTCGGTGCTCACGGAGGATATCCCTTCGGTCGGGGGTTGGCTGGGCGCGCTCCCGGCGGGGCCGTCATGCCGGGCCGGCGCCGGGATCCCGGCCGGGAGGCGGGCCACTGCCAGGCTGGCCGCCAGGCAGGTGAGCAGGCGTCACCGCATCACGGTGATCCGCGCGGCCAGACCTGGGCACCGAAGGCCGTGGCGGCCCTGACCCCCGGCCCCGCGACCTTGACCAGGAGCAACGCGGCCCCCAGCAACCGGGCCGGCCGCCACGGCACCGGTCACCGGAACAGCACCCCCTCCCGACCGCGACCAGATCCACACCAAGCCCGCCGCCGGAACGTCAGCACCTGTCACCCGATCCCGGTGATTTGCAGTCCCGCTTTCCTGACGCGACGGCTAATAGCCGCAGCTCCCGCGCGCGCTGGACAGCCGAGGAGCGGTCGCTCACCTGGCTGGTCACCCGGCAGCCCCCGGCAGGCCCTTTATCTGGGCCACGTAGCGGGGCTGGTGCCTGGTGCATGCAGCCATGGCCGGAGGCTGGCAGGTGAGTCAGCATCACCGGGATCCGGCGGACCTCGTGCTGGCGCGGCCGGCTGAGAGGAGCCGCAGCTCGCGGGCGCGCTGTACTGCCGAGGAGCGATAACCGACCTGGAGCTTGGCGTAGATGCTGCGGATATGGGTGCTGACCGTGTTCGGCGAGACGGACAGTTCGGTGGCGATCTCCGGCCGGGACAGGTTCGTCGGGAGATACCGCAGCACCCGGAGCTCGCCCGGGCTGAGCTCTTCCGCCGACGGCGAAAGGTGCTGGTCTCGGCCCGGCGGGGATATGCCGTGCATGATGTCGAGGATGTCGGTGAGCAGGGCGGCGTGCCCGGTCTGGCGCTTCGGCAGGGCCTCCAACAGCCCACGCGAACCCGTCATCAGGAACGGCAGGACAGGGCGGTCCGGCTCGGCGAGGGCCAGCGCGTGTTCGGCGGCCCGGTTCGCCGCGCGCTGGTCACCGAGTTCACGGTGGGCCATCCCGGCGAGGAGGTGAGCCTCCACGACCGTGAGGTACCCGATGACTGGTGCGGTGCCGTCCAGGACGTCCTTCAGCGCGCCGAGGGCCGCGGCCGGATCGCCTTCGGCGAGGCAGATCGCCGCGCGGGCGTTACCGATTTCGCCGGCGCTGGCCTGCTCGTCATCGAGCGCCGCGAACGCGGCGCGGGCCTCGCCGGACATCCCGAGGCGGGCCTGGGCGGCCAGCATCCAGCCGGTCACCTGGTTCGCCAAGGCGTGCGAACCCGTCAACTGCGATCGCAGGCGTTCGGCCGCGCTGAACTCCCCGAGCGCCTCGTGCAAGCGACCGCGGCCGGCCTGCAGCATGCCGCCTACGATGTGAGCAAGCAGCCTGATGCTGGGCCCTGCGTCTGCTTCCAGGGCCGGTGCCGTGCGCTGCAGCCATCGCTCGCCTTCGTCAAAGGCGCCGGTGTAGATCATCGAGGCGGCCAGCGTCAGCAGAGCAGGCGCGATCACCGGCTCCGCGCCCCAGCCGTGCCGCTCGGCGAGCGCTATCGCCTCGTGGCAGCGGCGCCGGGTCGCGGCGGACGGGTAGATCTTCGACGCGAACCCGAGCTCCGACAGGCAGCTGACCTCGAGGTAGGGCCGGCCGATCTCCCGGGCCAGGATCGCACCCTCCTGCAGGTGGCGGTCCGCTTCCGGAAGCGCCAGGGACCACGCCTCGACGGTCCCCAGGTTCATCAGCGCCACGGCGCGCAGCTCGCTGCCGAGCGCGACGTCCTCGTCGGACGATCCGGTCAACGGCGAGTTAAGGAATTTGACCTGCTCGAGAACGTCGGCCAGGTTACCGCGCCGCCGGGCCAGCGACAGCTTCAGCGATGCGAGCGCCGTGCGGAGCCGGCGCTGGCGACCCGGCAGCGCCGTCTCGGCGTACGCTTCGGCGACGGCCAGGTGGGCAGCCGCCTCGTCCAGGCGGCCCTGGACTAGGGCACCGGTAGCGCGAACCAACGCCAGCTCGGGATCCGCTCCGGCGGCCGGCGGGAAGGCCCGCACCAGCGCCTGGATGGTCTGCGCCTGCCCGTCCAGCGTCAGGCTGAAGGAATGGTCGGCGAGCAGCCGGGCCGCATCAGGCCAGTCGCCCGCCGCCTGCGTGTGCCGGATGGTGTCGATCACGTGGCCATGCTGGGCGAACCATGCGGCGGCGCGCCGATGCAGCACCGGTACCTGCTCGGGCAGCGTCCGGCGCAGCTCCAGCCGGAGCAGATCCGCAAACAAATGGTGGTACCGGAACCACGTCCGCTCTGGGTCGAGCGAGACGACAAACGCGTTCGCGTCCTCCAGTTCCAGCAGGATCCGCTCCGACCCACGGCGGCCGGTCAGCAGATCCGCCAGCTCACCGCTGATGCGATCGAGCAGGCAAGTACGCAGTAGCAGATCCTTGACGTCGTCTGGCTGGCCGTCCAGCATCTCAGCGAGCAGATACTCGGCGACGGTGCGATCGCTGCCGGAGAACTCTGCCACGAAACGCTCCGGGTCAGGGTCACCCGCCAGTGCGATCGCTGCGAGCCGCAGGCCCGCAGCCCACCCTTCCGTCCGCTGGTGCAATAGCGCGGCTCCGGCCTCGGACAGCGCAATACCCGAGGCTTCGATAAGCTCACGCGTCTCGCTCTCAGTGAAGCGGAGATCCGCCGCCCGGATCTCGGCCAGCTCGCCTGCCAGGCGCAGCTGATGCAGCCGCAGCCGCAGATCGTGACGCGTGGCCAGCACCGCGTGCACGTTGCCGGGAAGGTTGGTCAGCAACCGGGTGAGCTGGGCGAGCGCCTCCGCCGAGTTCAGCTCGTGGACATCGTCGATCACCAGCACCAGGCGACCACGGTGCTCGGCGAATTCCGAGAGCATTCTGTCGACCAACGTCCGGACATTGAAGTCCGGTGTTGCAGTCTGCGGCCCCGTTTCGCTGGCCGCGCCAAGTGACTGACGGACCGCGTTGAGCAGGGCAAGCCAGAATTGCTGAGCGTCTTGCTGATCGTGTTGTAGCTGCACGACGGCGAGCCTGTGCGGCTGACCCGGACGGTCTGCCCAGGCGCGCAGTAGCGACGTCTTCCCGCTTCCGGCCGGAGCCGAAATAATAGTCACCCTCCCCGACGCCGCGCGATCAAGACAGGCGACAAGATCGTCGCGAGCGATCAGCCGGGGGGTGTCCATGCCACCGTCACCCGGCTGTGGCATACGCCCCTTTTGTCCTACTGTCGATGACACCGTCACAGCGCTTCCCTCACACGCTATCGAGGTACCTGGCTTCTGGGCGTGGTCAGCGGCATCTGGAGTGCACTGATGTGCTCACTCTCACGCCGATTGGCGCCCGTCGCCCCCGGGACGGCCCCGGGGTAGTCCCGGGGTTGTGCCCGGGGCACAGGCCCGGGTTGGGCGGCTGTGCGAGATGCCGCTGGGTGAACACCATGCACGGCTTCGCCGGTCCGGTGGCCTACGCTGATCAAGTCGGCGGCACTTGCCAGTTGAGCGGCAGGATCACATCAGCAAATGAGCGCGTCCAGAAGTCGTCCCGGAACCGGACTGCTAGACCGGGACCGTGAGCGCGCAGCGGTGGATGGGGTGCTGGATCAGGCGCGGGCTGGCAGCAGCGCCGTACTGGTCCTGCGCGGCGAGCCCGGAATCGGCAAGACAGCGTTGCTGGGCTATGCGGCTGGCCGCGCGCTGAGCTTTCGTGTGATCCGGGCCTGGGGGGTGGAGTCGGAAATGGAGCTGGCGTTCGCCGGGCTCCACCAGTTGTGCGTGCCGATGCTCGGCCGGCTGGAACAGCTGCCGAGGCCGCAGCGTGACGCGCTCGCGGTCGCGTTTGGAATGCGGGAGGGCCAGGCTCCGGACCGCTTCCTGGTCGGCCTCGCGGTGCTGAGCCTGCTGGCCGCCACGGCCGAGGACCAGCCACTGGCCTGCCTGGTGGATGACGTGCAGTGGCTCGACCGGGCGACGGTGCAGTGCCTGGCGTTCGCGGCCCGCCGGCTGCTGGCCGAGCCGATCGCCATGATCTTCGCCGCGCGCGGGCCCGGCGACCACCATGAACTGGCCGGCCTGCCCGGGCTGACCGTCACCGGGCTGGGCGATGCCGACGCGCGCAGGTTGCTGGCCTCGGCGGTCGGCGGGCGGCTGGACGCAGAGGTGCGCGACCGGATCGTCGCCGAGACAGGTGGCAACCCGCTCGCCCTGCTGCAACTGCCTCGCGGGCTGGGGCCGGCCGAGCTGGCGGGCGGTTTCTGGCTTCCCGACCCGCGGCCGCTGGCTGGCCACATCGAAAACAGCTTTCACCGGCAGTTCCGGTCGCTTCCGCGTGAGACGCAGCGGTTGCTTCTGACCGCAGCGGCCGAGCCGACCGGCGACGTGACCTTGTTGTGGCGCGCGGCCGGGCTGCAAGGAATCCCAGGCGACGCCGCGGCAGATGCCGAGGCTGCCGGACTGGTCGAGCTAGGTGGAGGGGTGCGGTTCGGCCATCCCCTGGTCCGCTCCGCGGTCTACCAGGCGGCCTCCGCCGGTGACCGGCGGGCAGCGCACCGAGCACTGGCCGAGGCGACCGACCCGGACGCCGATACTGACCGCCGGGCGTGGCACCTGGCCCACGCCGCGCCGCAGCCGGACGAGTCGGTAGCCGCCGAACTGGAACGCTCGGCCGGCCGGGCGCAAGCGCGCGGAGGCCTGGCCGCCGCGGCCGCCTTCCTCGAACGCGCGGCAACACTGACACCGGACCGGGCGCACCGGGCCGCCCGTTCCCTCGCCGCGGCGCAGGCCAAGGTCCAAGCGGGCGCGTTCGAGGCGGCGGGGAAGCTGCTGGGCATGGCCGAGGCCGCACCGCTCGACGAATTCCAGCGTGCTCGTGTCGATCTCCTGCGGGCCCAGCTCGCCTTTGCGGCGAACCGGGGCAACGACGCACCGCCACTGCTGCTGAAAGCGGCCAAACGGCTCGAACCCATTGATGTCGATCTTGCCCGCGAGACCTACCTAGACGCGCTGAACGCCGCGCTGTTCGCCGGCCGTCTGGCCAGTCCCGGCGGAAGCTCCCAGGAGGTGTCACGGGTAGCGCGTACGGCACCGCAGCCCTCACATCCGCCGCGTGCGCCCGATCTCCTCCTGGACGGGTTTGCCGCGTACTTCACCGAGGGGTACACAGCCGGAGCTCCCATCTTGCGGCGTGCGCTGGGCGTCTTTGACCGGGAGACGTCCGTGGAGGTAGAGCTTCGCTGGCTGTGGCTGGCCGGGGTCGCGGCCAACCATCTGTGGGACTACGAGCGGTGGGCCAGGTTCTCCAGCCGACACGTCCAGCTGACGCGTGAAGCCGGCGCGCTCAGCGAGCTTCCCCTCGCCCTCAGCCAGCGCGCCTACGTGCTCTTTTTCGCTGGCGAGCTGGCCGCTGCAGCGTCACTAGTCGAGGAAGTGCAGGTTACGACGGAAGCGACGGGGAGCAACCTCGCGCCCTACGGCGCCCTGGGCCTCGCCGCGTTCCGGGGCCGCGAAGCCGCGGCGGCCGCGCTGGCCAGCGCCACCAAGAAGGAGGTGGCGGTGCGGGGCGAGGGTATCGGGATCGGCATCACCGATTGGGCGACCGCAGTTCTCGGCAACGGTCTTGGCCGCCACGACCTTGCGCTGGCCGCAGCCGAACAGGCCAGCGCATACCCCGCGGACGTGTCTTCCGCGAACTGGGGTCTGGTCGAGCTGATCGAGGCGGCCGCCCGCGCCGGGTCGCCGGAACACGGGACGGGCGCGATGCGGCGGCTCGCGGAGTCCACCAGTGTCAGCGGCACCGACTGGGCGCTCGGGGTCGAAGCGCGCTCACGGGCACTGCTGAGCGAAGGCGAAACCGCCGGCAGTCTGTACCGTGACGCGATCGAGCGGCTCGGCCGCACCCCGATGCGTGCGGAACTGGCCCGCGCGCATCTGCTCTATGGCGAATGGCTCCGTCGCGAGAATCGTCGCATCGACGCCCGCGAACAGCTTCGCGCCGCTTACCAGATGCTGACCGCGATGGGATTGGATGGCTTCGCGGAACGCGCCCGCCGCGAGCTGCTGGCGACTGGGGAAACCGTGCGCAAGCGCACGGCCGAGACCCTTACCGACCTCACCGCTCAGGAGGCCCAGATCGCCAAGCTCGCCCGGGACGGGCACACCAACCAGGAGATCGGCGCCCAGCTGTTCATCAGCCCCCGGACCGTCGAGTGGCACCTGGGCAACGTGTTCACCAAGCTCGGCATCACCTCCCGTAAAGACCTCCGGTGACCCATCGCCCGATCCGCTCCGTTGGCGGCGGGCGCCGGCTGAGCGCGCTCAGCGCGCGGGGAGTAACGCACGTGTCCTCACCCCGGCCAGGCCGGAGCCGGCCGGTGGCTCATGACCGGCGGCATCTTCCTGGTCGGCGGCTGCTTCGCGCCGTTCCGTCAGCACGCACCTGCGCAGAATCTACGCCAAGCTCCAGGTCCGGGACCGCTCCTCGGCCGTGCAGCGCGCCCGGGAGCTGCGGCTGCTGGCCACTGGCCGCGCGCCCCGGTAGCTAACTGACTGGATAATCGAATGTGCACGAAGCTACTGGCCATCGAGGTGAGCGGCTGTCACCTGGTTCCGGTGATTTTGCAAAATAGGTAGCCCTCGGAGCAATACGTCCTTGAGCGGCACTGCGAGCGGGCCGGGCTCGCGGCCAAACCACGACCGAGCCAGATGCCCTTGACTGAGGGCAAGACCGGAGAGCAGGATCCGAAAGTGGGGCAACTATTGAATTCATTTTTGCCTATCGGAAAGGCTGTCGATGGGAAAACTAGCTGATGCAGCCGTCGCCGGGGTCTATCAAACGAAACAGGGTGACCTGAGCGAACAGACACAGCCCGGCGTCTGGTGGGAGTCGGCCCGGAGCGCCTGCGAAGACGCCGGCCTGGACCTGGGCGACATCGACGGGCTGATCGGGGATGGGCCGTCCGGTGTCGGGCTGCGCGACGGGATGCCCGCGGCCGGGGTCGCCGAGCTGCTCGGCCATCCCATCCGGTTTTACGCCCGCAGCAACGTCGGCGCCGCGTCTACGGCGGCCGGGCTGAACCTGGCGGCCTACGCGGTCTCCCACGGGCTGGCCGAGGTGGTCCTGATCGCCAACGCAGTGGCTGGCGGGGCCGCGGGAAATGCCGGCGCTGGCCGCGATGCGGCGGTCGCGCGAATGGCTATGCTGAGCGGGCCGTATGAGTACGTGTACGGTACGACCCGGATCTCGGACTACGCCACGCTGGCCATGCGGCACTTCCATGAGTACGGCACGACCCCGGAACAGCTGGCCGAGGTCGCGGTGGCGCAGCGGCACGGCTCCACCCTGCACCCGCTGTCGGTGCACGGGCACCGGGGCGATATCACCGTCGAGGACGTAGTGTCGTCCCGGATGATCGCCGATCCGCTGCACCTGCTGGATTGCTGCGCGATCAACCAGGGCGGCGGCGCCATCGTCGTGACCACGGCCGACCACGTGCGCAGTATCGGTCGGCACGCCCCGGTGGCGCTGCTCGGCTACGGCGAAGGGCACAGCCACATCGACCCGAACGCGGTGGAGAGCCTGACGGAGTTCCCGGCCGCGAAGGCTGCGGCCGATACCGCGTTCGGCATGGCGGGCGTGAGCCGCGACGACATCAACGTGGCGGGGATTTCCGATCACTTCACCATCAGCGTGGTCACCGGGCTGGAAGATGCCGGGTTCTGCGCCAAGGGCGACGGCGGTTCCTTCGTGGAGAAGGGCGGCACCGGCCTGAGCGGGCGGCTGCCGACCAATACCTCGGGTGGGTTCTTGTCCTTCAGCCACGCGGGCTCGTGCGGGATCTTCACGCTGATCGAGCTGGTCGACCAGCTCCGGCACGAGGCAGGCGGGCGCCAGGTGCAAGACGCCAGCCTCGCGTTCCTCAACGGTGTCGGCGGTGCGGACCAGGCGTTCTGCTCAGCCATTCTCGGGAGAGTCTGAAGAGCGCGGCATCGGCGGAGCACCGCGTCCTATGAGTGCGCCGGGAGATCAGCGGTGCGACCGGCCTTCATCGCCGGGGGCAAGCTTCCGCCACGTCCCTTGCTCGGGGTCGTACTCTTCCCGTTCGTACAGGTACATGTTGTCGCCGAGCAGGATGAGGGAGTAGGGGCTGGGACCCGTGCCGGCGACATGGCCATGGTTGTGGATATCGCCGGGCGGGGTCAGTATCGCGACGTCCCCGCGGTGCATGGCGCGGTCATCGGCCAGGTGCAGGTCGGCTCGGCCGCCCTCACGGCGAACTGCGTCCCACCGCTGATGGGTCTCCACTCCGCGGACCGGGGCGACCGCAACCCAGCACTGGTGGGAGTGGGTGTAGGCCATCACCCCCTCGGGCCGGTGAAACAGCACCAGCCGGGGACCCCGGTCGGGCTTGACCAGCCACGTCCCCCCCGGCGACTCGGCGGGCATCGCCGCGATCAGCGGACCGAGATACTCCTCGTCAGCGGCCAGCTCCACCAAGAGCCGCCCCACCTGATCCATATCGAGGATGTCGCCAGAACGCAGCTCATCCAGCTGAGCCAGAAAACTGCGAAGCGGTCCCGGGACAGCGCCGGTGCTCACCTTCCCACCCGCAATGCGGTCGGCCCAGAACTCGGCCTGCGCGTGATCCCATGGGTTGACACATCTGCCATGGCCGCCGTCCCTTCATCGAATGCGCCTTGTGCGGCACGAGTCGCTATCTCGACTCAACCGCTCGGCGCAGGCCACAGACATCACCCAGCAGGGGTGAACACGTTTCCCGCCACCCCACGCATCACGGGAAGGGACCGGGCCGGTCGTTCGTCGCTGATTGAGCGGCTGGCGCGGGGCGACCCGCGCCTCAGTTGGATTCTCGCACCAGGATCTGCTCATCTTCGGTGCGGTACTTGTTCGAGTTGAACAACATCAGGTGGCCGCACCCGGCGCATTCGATCTGGACGGCAAAGGTCAGATCATAATCGCAATCCTCACCGAGGACGGGATCGTCACTGGCAGGGAAAGGCCCGCCGGTGAGCAAAAACACCGGAGAGCGCTCTATGCCAAGCGCGTCCGCCGAGCCGCACACGGGGCACGCCCGCAGGCCAAGCTGATGAAGCGCCTCGGAGACTTCGGCGATGAAACTCTGACACCACTGCATGCGCTGTTGTACCTCCATCCGACCTGTGCAGAGGCCAGACGCCGCGGCCAAGGCCGGTGCGGCATCACGCCAGGCTCCACGTGAACCGCCTGCAAGATCGCCAGATCTTTTTACCCCCCCTACCCAAGGACTTGCGCTTAATCAGCTGCGGGTTTCCAGAAAGGACCCAGGTTACTTTCAGCCCGCTCAGAAGAACCTGCACGATTCCCGAAGACCGATGGCACCGGACGCCTGTGAGTGCAGCCGAGACACGACTGCCTTCACCCAGTCCCGGCAACGGGGCCGAGGGGCGGGTCAGGCGGCCAGGTTGGCGCGGCTGCCGTAGGCGCACAGCCCGTATAGGGCGACCACGTCGATGGCGATGATGGTCAGTGCCCAGAGCGGGTAGGCCGGGAGGAAGAACATCATGTCGAGGGCGTTGAGCGCGAGCAGGGCCACGCCGGACCAGCGGGCCAGCTGGCTGCCGCCCAGGATCCCGGCCGCGGCGACCAGCTGCAGGACGGCGATGATGAGCGTGATCCAGCCCCAGAAGCGCAGGTTGGCCACCACGTACTGCGCGTTGGCGACGAAGACGTGCGAGTTGGCGATCGCGGCTGCGCCGTAGAGCATGTTGAAAAACCCGAGCACGAACAGCAGGATGGCCGCGAAGACGATCAGCCCGTAGCCGCTGCCGTCCGCGCGGTGACTGCCCGTGCCTCTGGGCGTGGCTGTCGTTTCCGGTGTCATGGTGGCCTCCCAGGCCAGCATCGCGGGGAGCCTTGACTCCGGTCCCCTTTATGTACCTGCGCTTCCCATCCCACCTCCCGACGCCTGCAATGGCATCCCCCCAACAGGATGAGGCGGCCTTCACCCGTCGAGGCGGCCAAGGTCCCGCTTGGGACTAAGTGGAGCCAGGCGGCGCCGATGAGGCCATGACTCGATCATCCGGAGTCCCATTACGGCGGTCATCACCCCATCTGGGGTGAGGCGGACGCGGCAGCCGGATGCGATGATGCAGACATGAGCAGGCCTGGGCAGCAAACGGCAAGGAGACAGTGATGTTCAGACGACGGCGACCGTTGATGCGCGCGGCTGTGGTGGGCGGCGGTGCGTACATGGCGGGTAAGCATGTTGCCAACCGGCAGGCCGAGAGCGAACAGATGGAGGCGGACCAGGACGAGCGCATTGGTCAGCTTGAACAACAACAGCAGGGCCAGGCACCGCCGCCGCAGAACCAGCAGCCGCCCGCCGCGCCGCAAACCTCGCCGATGATTGACCAGCTGAACCAGCTCGCCGACCTGCATCAGAAAGGCGTCCTGACCGACGACGAATTCACCGCCGCCAAGGCCAAGGTGTTCGGTACCTGAGCCCTGGCTGACCGGTTTCCCCTACCCTGACGGGATCCAGGCTGAGGGTGGACGGCGGCGAGCAGTGCGGCGTAAGCGCGGACCAGCGCGGCATGCTCCAGCGGCAGCAGCAGGCTGCCGGGCCGGCTGCCCTCCCGGACCCCGGCGCCGACCCCGCCGAACAGGCAGCAATACAGCCGGGTCACCGACTCGACTAGCCCGTCGCTGGTTTCCGCCGGAGCGTCGCAGCAAATCGCTAAGATCCTATTCTAGAAATGCTTATTAGTTAACTAGGCGCGAACAGCCGGGATGGTGGCAATGTCGATGCGCTACAGGCCTCTTGGGAATTCTGGACTCGTGGTATCGGTGACCGGGCTCGGCTGTAACAACTTCGGCGGCCGCCTGGACCTGGACGGGACGCGGGCGGTGGTGGATGCGGCCATCGACGCCGGCATCACCTTGTTCGACACGGCGGAATCGTACGGCGGCGGCGGCGCGTCGGAGCGGATGCTCGGAGAGGTCCTCGGCCGGCGCCGGGACCAGGTCGTGCTGGCCACCAAGTTCGGCGGCCGAGGCCCGGACATGGGATACGGTCCCGCCGCGGGTGCCAGGGGCAGCCGGGCCTACATCCGGCGGGCCGTGACCGAGTCGCTGCGACGGCTGCGCACCGACTACATCGACCTGTACCAGATTCATAGCCCGGATCCGGAGACTCCAGTGGGGGAGACCATCGCGGCGCTGCACGAGCTGGTGGCCGAGGGCAAGGTCCGCTATCTGGGCCACTCCAACTTCTCCGGCTGGCAGATCGCCGACGCCGCGCATCTGGCCATGGCCGGCGGCCACCCGCCGTTCATCTCTGCCCAGAACCAGTGGTCACTGCTCCAGCGCCGGGCGGAGGCGGACGTCGTGCCCGCGGCCAGGCACTTCGGCCTCGGCGTGCTGCCGTTCTCGCCGCTGGCCAACGGGCTGCTCACGGGCAAGATCCGGCGGGGCCAGCCGGTCCCGCCGGGAACCCGGCTGGCCAGCGGGGCCAGCTATTACGTGGGCTACGTGACTGACGACAGGATGGACAAGGTCGAGGCGCTCATCGCCTGGGCGCAGGAGCACGGGGTCACGGCCCTGGATGTGGCCATCGGCGCTCTGGCGGCCCAGCCGGGCTGTTCGTCGGTGATCGCCGGGGCGATGACCCCCGAGCAGGTGAAGGCGAACGCCGCGGCCTCGGACTGGATCCCGGCCGCGGCCGAGCTGGCCGAGATCGACCAGATCGTCTCGCCGCCACCGGCCCGCTGACCGTCTGGGTCAGCGGTCGGGCCCCCGTCACCGGGTGGCGCGACCTCTGGCGGCAGATCTGGTCCTCCACCCCGCGCCATCCGGGAGATCATCGCTCCAGCTAGCTGGTGCTCTCCCCGAGTGCGGCGAGCGCCTGGGTCCGGCCCTGAGCCTGCCACCAGCTGCGTGCGGCAGAGTGCGCCTGCCGCTGGCTGGTCGGCTGGACTGGCAACTCGTGCTCCAGCACCTTGCTGTCAAACCGGGGCTCGTAAGGCCGCCCGGCGAGCGCCCACACGGTCAGGTGGCGCTGCCAGTTCCAGTCCACGGCGAAACCCCCCGGATCAGCCAGTACCACTGTCATGCCGCACTCCCGTGAGGAAAAGACCGATTATCCCGCGACGCTACCTCAAGCCCCGAGCCGACGGCCAGTCGGCAAGTACATGTGGTGGTTAGCAATCTGCAGGTACGGGCCGGTCCAGTGCTGTCGTGGCTGGACTGGCCCGTACCGCTGGGCGCTACGCCGCCGTGGCTTGGCGCTCGCCGGTCAGGAACACCCTGCGGCCGGGGTAATCCGGGCGCGGGAGCCCCAGGTCGTGCTGGGCGATGATCGTCCGGAACACCTCGACCGTGCCGCCGGGGGTCGCGCTGAGCTGCGCATACCGGTGGCCGAATTCGATGATGCCGTCGCCGATCGCGCCGTCCGCGCCGTACGAAAGGGTCGCGGCCGGGCCGACCAGGTCGATGAGCCGCTCGAAGCCCAGCCTGACGGTGTCCGAGCCGACTATCTTGCCCATCGCCGTCGGGGTGCAGGCGCTGCCGTCCATCTCAACCAGCAGGCGCCCGATCCCGGCCAGGAATACCTCGTCGCCGGCCAGCGGCCCATCTCCGGCCGGGACGTCCTGGGCCCAGCGCACTGCGGCCTCGACCGACTGCGCCAGGGGCCGCACGAGCCCGGCGCCCGGGCCCACTTCTTCGAGCTTGCTTTCGTGTTCCCCGAGGTGGTGCTCGGCGTCCAGCGGGCCGTGCAGCACGGACCAGCCGTTGTTGACCTCGCCGATCCGGTACCGGTCCGGCAGCCGGATGTCGCTGTAGTAGCTGATGTTGGTCGTCTCGTCGGCGATGGTGGGCAGCGGCTGCCGCTCGAAGCCGGGCGAGCTGGTCGGCACCAGGAACATGGTCAGGCCCTTGTGCTTGGGCAGCGACGGGTCCGTCCGCGTGATCAGGAAGACGTGCGTGGCGTACTGGGCGTTGGAGGTGAAGATCTTCTGCCCGTTGATAACCCATTCGTCGCCGTCGCGGACCGCCCGGGTCTTGGCCGCGGCGATGTCTGACCCGCCGTCCGGCTCGGTGTAGCCCAGGGCGATACGGACCGTCCCCTTGGCCACTCCCGGCTTCAGCTCGTCGCGCAGTCCCGGGTCCCCGGATGCCTCCACGGCCGGCCACACCAGGTTGGTCGTGCTGAGCACGCCGATGGGTGTGTCCCTGTTGCGCAGTTCGGTTTCCAGGATCTTGACCGACACGTCGTCCAGGTCCGCGCCGCCTTCTTCTTTCCGCCATCGCGGCTCCAGCCAGCCCTTGGCCCCCACGGCCAGGTACACCCCCTCGTCGTAGCTGTCGGCCCGCTCGCGCATCCCCGCGTACACCGCGGGGGTCAGGAGCTCATCCAGGAGCGCCCGGACCTCCTCCGCGAACGCCTGCTGAGCCTCGGTGAGGATAACGGGTGAGAAATCCATTTCTGACACTCCTAACGACTGAATTCGTGCGGCGTACTCACGCGCGATACTCGCGTTGTGCTCGGTCTGCCGCCCGAGCATTCCGGCGGGCAAATACAGCGGCCTTACCTTGAATGTCATCCTGTTTCGGGCAAATCGCCTTGTCAAGAGGTATGCCGCCGAGCCATTTCGCCGATGCGCGGCGCGGCATCCGGCGCGGTCGCCATGGTGACTTTCGCAGGTTGCGTGCGGCAGCCCCGGCCCGGAGAACCGACGGGCCGGGGCTGCGCGTCTTCACTCGCCTGGCGGCGAGAACCTAGGCTGCGCTCGTTACTGGCGGCTCAGGCAGGCAGCTGCGCGAAGTCCTTCCAGGTGTAGTGGGAGTCGACTCCGGGGATGGGGACCGCGCTGCCGCGGAGCTGGGCGCCGGTCCCGTTCGGGTAGATGATCAGGCCGGTGGCCACGTTCCGCAGCTGGCTGGGCTGGGCGCTCAGCAGGCGGAACTGCTGGAAGGTGCCGGTATTGCAGCCGCGCAGCACCAGCCCGTTCGGGCCTCCTGGGTCACCGGCGTAGCCGCCGCCCGGGTCGGACACGCACAGCCCGGTCGCCACCCCGTCTCCGCGGGTGGCCTCGAACTGCCACACGCCAGGTCCGTGCGCGATGCGGATGAAATGCGTGGCCGGGTCGGCCCTGGTCGCGGTCCAGCCGACGACGATCGCGTTGACCGAGTAGTTCTGCTGGAAGACGTCGAACCCGTTCCCGTACCTGTTCACCTCATTGCCGAAGTTGCCGGGCACGGTGGTCTGGTGCCCGTTGACCTTCAGGCCGAAGCTGCCGGTGGCCACCGCACCGGCCGCGTCCGTGGCCGTCACCGTCACGCCGCCGTAGGTGCCGGGCACGGCCGATCCCGGCCGCAGTGACGGGCTGCCGGAGACCAGGCCGGCCGGAAGGTTGCCCTCGGTGAACGTGCTGGATGGCGTGGCGCTGAAGTCCACCGCCCCGGTCGTGTTGTTATTGAACCGGGTAATCGCGGTGATCACGTCGAGCGCGGGCGTGCCCCCGGTCAAGTTCCCGCCCGTCTCGGTGACGAGCACGGTCTCCGCCCCGACGCAGCCGCCCTGCGTGATCTTGATTTTCACGTCGGCGGCCCCGGTGCCAGTAGTGCCGGTCACGACGATGGAGCGGGCCGTCTGGGTGGTGAGCGTGGCGTCGAACATGGAGGTGCCGGTCCCCAGGGCCGCGCCCGAGAACGCGGTGCCCGAGACGGCGGTGAAGGTCAGCGTCTTAGCCGCGGCGACGCCGGTTACTGCGGCCGGGTTAGTGCAGGTCGAGGTGACCGCGGTGGCCTGGAGAGACGTGTCCGTCCAGACCGTGGCGGCCTGCGCTCCCGGCGCCGCCGCGAACGCCGCGGCCGTGGCGAGGCCCAGCCCCGCCGCCAGCCCGGCGGTTCTTGTTCGTATCTGCATAGCTTCTGCTTCCTATATCGGTTACAGTGCCTGACAGTAATCGAATAGTAACAGAAAGTAGCTAGCGCGCTTCCGGCCCTTAGTCCTTTATTTGGCCTATTTCTCGGAATCACCGCCGGAACCGTGAACCATAGCGGCCGAGGTGCCGGACCTGGAGTACGGGAAACTCAGGACGGCCAGCTCCAGCCGGTGATCTCGGGCGCGTCCTCGCCGTGCTCGCGGGTGTACGCCCGGGACTCGATCCGCTTGTCCGTCATCAGCTGCCGGACGTGCCCGGCCGTGGACGCCAGCCCCGGCACCCGGTCGATGACGTCCATGACCAGGTGGAACCGGTCCAGGTCGTTCAGCATCACCATGTCGAACGGCGTGGTGGTCGTGCCTTCCTCCTTGTACCCGCGCACGTGCAGGTTGTCGTGCCCGTGCCGCCGGTAGGTGAGCCGGTGAATGAGCCACGGATACCCGTGGTAAGCGAAGATCACCGGCCGGTCCACGGTGAACAGCGCGTCGAACTCGGCGTCCGACATGCCGTGCGGGTGCTCGGTCGCTGGCTCCAGCCGCATCAGGTCAACCACGTTCACCACCCGCACCTTCAGCTCGGGTAGGTGGGTCCGCAGCAGCGACACCGCGGCCAGCGTCTCCACCGTCGGGACGTCACCGCAGCACGCCATCACCACGTCGGGCGCGCCGCCGGCGTCGGACGACGCCCAATTCCAGATCCCCGCCCCGCGGGTGCAGTGGATGACCGCCTCGTCCATGCTCAGCCACTGCGGGCTCGGCTGCTTGCCGGCCACGATGACGTTGACGTACTGCCGGGAGCGCAGGCAGTGGTCCCCCACCGACAGCAGGGTGTTGGCGTCCGGCGGGAGGTAGACCCGGATGACCTCGGCCTTCTTGTTGACCACGTGATCGATGAACCCCGGGTCCTGATGGCTGAACCCGTTGTGGTCCTGCCGCCACACCAGCGAGGACAGCAGGTAGTTCAGCGACGCGACCGGGCGCCGCCACGGGATGCGGTTGGTGACCTTCATCCACTTCGCGTGCTGGTTGAACATCGAGTCCACGATGTGGATGAACGCCTCGTAGCAGTCGAACAGCCCGTGCCGGCCGGTCAGCAGGTAGCCCTCCAGCCAGCCCTGGCACATGTGCTCGGACAGCACCTCCATCACCCGGCCGTCCGGGGCCAGGTGGTTGTCCCCGGGGATGATCTGCCCCTCGAACGCCTTGTTCGTCACCTCGAACACCGCGTCCAGCCGGTTGGACGCCGTCTCGTCCGGCCCCATGATCCGGAAGTTCGACGGGTTGGCCCTGATCACGTCCCGCAGCCACGTGCCGAGCACGCGGGTGGCCTCGGCTGTGGTCTCCCCGGGCTTGCTGACCTCCACCGCATAGTCCCGGAACTCGGGCAGCGCCAGCTCGCGCAGCAGCAGGCCCCCGTTGGCGTGCGGGTTCGCGCTCATCCGCCGGTCACCCTGCGGAGCCAGCCGGGCCAGCTCGGGCACCAGCGCGCCGGATCCGTCGAACAGCTCCTCGGCCCGGTAGGACCGCATCCACTCTTCGAGCAGGGCCAGGTGCTCCGGGTTGGTCCGCGCCGGCGTCGATGGGGACCTGGTGCGCCCGCCACGTCCCCTCCACCGGCAGCCCGTCCACCAGCTTGGGACCCGGTCCAGCCCTTGGGCGTCTTGAGCACGATGGCGGGCCAGGCCGGCCGTGACGTATCGCCCTGCGCCCTGGCGCGCGCCTGGATGGCGCGGATCTTCTCGATCACCGCGTCCAGGGTGGCGGCGAGCTGCTGGTGGACCAGTTTCGGGTCATCGCCTTCCACCGTGTGCACCTCGTACCCGTAGCCGCGCAGCAGCGACTCCAGCTCGGCGTGCGGTATCCGCGCCGGTATCGTCGGGTTGGCGATCTTGTAGCCGTTCAGGTGCAGGATCGGCAGCACCGCCCCGTCCCGGACCGGATCCAGGAACTTGTTGGAATGCCAGCTGCCGGCCAGCGGCCCGGTCTCCGATTCGCCGTCGCCGATCACGCAGGCCACGATCAGGTCGGGGTTGTCGAACGCCGCGCCGTAGGCGTGCGCCAGCGAGTAGCCCAGCTCGCCGCCCTCGTGGATCGACCCGGGTGTCTCCGGCGCCACGTGCGAGGGGATGCCGCCGGGAAACGAGAACTGCCTGAACAGCCGGCCCATGCCCGCGGCGTCCGGCGTGATGTGCGGGTACAGCTCGGAGTACGTGCCCTCGAGGTAGGTGTTGGCCACCATGCCGGGCCCGCCGTGGCCGGGCCCGCACACGTAGATGACGTTCAGGTCCCGGTTCCTGATCACCCGGTTGAGGTGCACGTAGATCAGGTTCAGCCCCGGCGTGGTACCCCAGTGCCCGAGCAGCCGCGGCTTGATGTGCTCCGCCCGGAGCGGCTCGGTCAGCAGCGGGTTGCCCAGCAGGTAGATCTGCCCCACCGAGAGGTAGTTCGCGGCGCGCCACCAGGCGTCGAGCGCGTCCAGCTCATCGGCGGCCAGGGCCGCAGACCCGTGATCCGTCACGCTCATTTTCATATCCCCTTTTCTGCCGAACGGCCCCTGCTGCACGTCCGAGTTCCCCTGCCTGCACCCCAGGCTATTTGCCGATGCCCGAGCCACGATAGGCACGCCGGAAGCGTTAACGGCCGCGACACCCCGGCGTAACCTCGGCAGGAGCCACGCTGACACGTGCCCGGGCCGGAAGTCCGCGCCGATTACGCTCAGCAGGTCACCCTGGACGCTCGGTCCCGCCGCCTGCCTGCCGGCCCGGGCGATCCGGCCCTGCGCCCGGAATGTTTGGTGACCGTTACGGCACAATGGCCTCATGACGATCAGCAAGGGTTCAGCGCCTAAAGCGGGGGCCGCGTCCGGCTCGATCCTGTCTCTCGGCTCGCCCGGCTCGATCCTGAGCATCGGTTCGAGCGGGTCGATCCTGTCGATCGGCTCGACCGGGTCGATCCTGTCCATCGGCTCCGCGGGCTCGATCCTGTCCATCGGCTCGGCCGCCTCGCTGGCCTGCGTGCTCTCAGTCGGCTCGCTGGCCAGCATCGGCTCGGCCCTGTCCGGCTTCTCGCGCTGGTCGATGCTGGCCTGGCGCGCCGCCGGCTCGCGGACCGGAAATGAAGCTGCCCCTGCGGTGCGGGCCTGAATGACACATTTCGCGAGTAACAATTCCGTTTCGCCGCCCGCTGATCGGCCGCTTGCCGTAACTCCCGCGCTTCGCGAATATCGATTCGGGAAATTCTCGGGAATATCCGGCCTCGGCAGGCCAGCCGCTCTGTTGCGAGGGGCGCTGAGTGCCTAGCATCAGTAGTGGCCGTACCTAGGCTTCTTGACGGTACCGAGGCAGCCATAGCAGCAAGGAGCAGTGAGATGCCTGGAATCCTCGTCGGCATAGACGGTTCCGCCCATTCGCAGCTCGCCCTGGAATGGGCCGCGAAAGAAGCGGCGCTCCGTCATACCTCGCTTACCGTGCTCACCGTCCAGCAGGCCGTGGCGGGCTTCTGGGGCGGCACTTTGAATTACGCGGGCGACGAATCGCTGGTCGACAAGGCCCACGCGGCCGCTCAGGCGGAAACCGACAAGGTGCTGGCCACGCTCGGCGACGCCCGGCCGGCGTCGGTGACGGTCAGGGCGGTCAAGGGCACCCCGGCCGAGGAAATCCTCAACGAGGGTGCCGACGCCGACCTGATCGTGGTCGGCTCGCGCGGCGGCGGCGGGTTCTCGCGCCTGCTGCAGGGCTCGGTCAGCGCCCACGTGGCCGAGCACGCCCAGGTCCCGGTCACGATCCTGCCCGCACGCGACGTCAGCTAAGGCCCTGTCAGCTAAGGTCCTGTCAGCTAAGGCCCCGTCAGCTAAGGTTCTGCCCCTAAGGCCCGGCCGCCGATGACCCTGCCGGGCTCGCCCCCGGAGACCGAGGACATGCCCGCCGCCCGGGCCCGGCGGGCCAGCCCGGCGTGAATGCGCCGCGGCCACAGCGGCCCGCCGTAGATGAACCCGGTGTAGGCCTGCACCAGCGTGGCCCCGGCGGCCAGCCGTTCCCACGCGTCGTCGGGGGTCTCGATCCCGCCCGCCGCGATCAGGACCAGGCCGTCCCCGGCCCGCTCGCGCAGCCGCCGCAGCACGGCCAGTGCCTGCGGCCGCAGCGGCGGCCCGGACAGCCCGCCCGCCCCGGCCGCGGCCACCTCGGCCGCCGGGCTGGCCAGCCCGTCGCGGGCCACCGTGGTGTTGGTGGCGATGATCCCGTCCAGCCCCAGCTCGACGGCCAGGTCCGCCACCGCGTCGATGTCACCGGGGGCCAGGTCCGGCGCGATCTTCACCAGCAGCGGCACGGGCCGCCCTCCGCCAGCGCAAGCATCGAGTGCCGAACGCACCGCCACCAGCACCGGCCGGAGCCGGTCCGCGGCCTGCAGGTCGCGCAGCCCCGGGGTGTTCGGTGAGCTGACGTTGACCACCACATAGTCGGCCACGCCCGCCACGGCCCGTGCGCTGGCCGCGTAGTCCGCCGCCGCCTCCGCCTCCGGCACCGCCCGGGTCTTGCCGATGTTGACCCCCACCACCGGGCCGCCCCGGCGCCGCCTGCGCAGCCGGGCCGCCGCGGCCGCGGCCCCGTCGTTGTTGAACCCCATCCGGTTGACCAGCGCCCGGTCCGCGGGCAGCCGGAACATGCGCGGCCGGGGGTTGCCCGGCTGGGCCTGCGCGGTCACCGTGCCGACCTCGACGAACCCGAACCCCAGCGCCCCGAGCCCGGCCGTCGCGCGGGCGTCCTTGTCGAACCCGGCCGCGACCCCCAGCGGCCCGGGAAAATCCAGCCCCAGGGCCCGCACCCGCAGCACCGGGTCCCGCGGCCCGAGCCACCGCCGCAGCAGCCCCGTCGCGCCCGCCGCCTCGGCCGCCCGGATCAGCGCAAAACCCGCCCGGTGCGCTGTCTCAGCCGGCAGCCGCCGCAGCACCACCCGGAAAAAGAGCCGGTACATCGCCCTATCTTCCCGCAGCTACGCCACGAGATCTTCCCGCAGCTACGCCACGAGCTCGGATTCGCCGGTGAAGGCGTCCCACAGCGCGGCGTAAGTCCCGTCCGCGGCCAGCAGCTCGTCGTGGCTGCCGATCTCCGCGATCCGGCCCTGGTCCACCACCACGATCCGGTCCGCCCGGGCCGCGGTGGTGAGGCGGTGCGCGACCACGATCGTGGTCCGCGCCGCGGTCAGCTCGCTGATGGCGTGGTTGACCGCGGCCTCGGCGGCCAGGTCGAGGGCCGCCGTCGCCTCGTCCAGCAGCAGGATGGCCGGATCGGCCAGCTGCGCCCGGGCCAGCGCGACCAGCTGCCGCTGCCCGGCCGACAGGTTGCGGCCGCGTTCGGCCACCGTGTGGCCGTAGCCGCCCGGCAGCGCCATGATCATGTCGTGCGCGCCGGTGGCCCGGGCCGCGGCCAGGATCTCCTCGTCGGTGGCCTCCGGCCTGGCGTACGCGATCGAGTCCCGGATCGTCCCCGCGAACAGGTAGGACTCCTGCGGGACCACGCCGAGCTGGTGCCGGTAGCCGGGCAGGTCATAGTCCCGGACGTCGGTCCCGTCGACCAGCACCGCCCCGCCGGTCACGTCGTAGAACCGCGCGACGAGCTTGACCAGCGTGGACTTGCCTGCCCCGGTCTGGCCGACCAGGGCCACGGTCTCGCCGGGGTCGATGATCAGGTCGATCCCGTTCAGCGCGTTGGCCGGGGTGCCGGCATAGCTGAAGTCGACGTCCCGCAGCTCGATGCGGCCGCGCAGCCGGCCCGGCATGACCGGCCGGCTGGCGGGCGGCGTGGAGGTGCCCAGCCGCAGCAGGTCAGTGATCCGGCGCAGCCCGACCATAGCCTGCTGGTATCCGTCGAAAACCTGGGAGAGCTGCTGGATAGGGGCGAAGACCATGTCGATGTACAGCAGGTAGGCGATCAGCGCGCCCGCGGTGAGCGTCCCGTTCGCGACCTCGCCGGTGGCGATGACCAGGACGATGGCGCCGGCCACGGTGGACAGGGTCTGCACGAACGGGAAGTACAGCGCGATGTACCGCTGCGCCCGCAGCCGCGAGGTCCGGAACCCCCGGCTGAGCGCGCCGAACCGGTCCCGGTTCACGCCCTCCCGGCCGAACGCCTGGGTCACCCGCATCCCGGCCACGTTCTCCGCGAAATCGGCGTTGACCGCGGCCACCTTATCCCGCGACTCGCTGTACGCCTTGGCCGACTTGGCCCGGAACACGATCGTCGCCGCCACCAGCACTGGGAAGATGCACAGCACGGCCAGGCCGAGGCGCAGGTTGATGATGAGCAGGGCGGCCAGCACACCGAAGAAGGTGAGCACCGAGCTGACCATGGTGACCACGCCGGTCTGCAGGAAGGTAGACAGCGCGTCCACGTCCGTGGTCATCCTGGTCATGATCCGGCCCGACATCTCGCGCTCGTAAAAGTCCAGGCCCAGGCGCTGGAGCTGCGCGAACAGCTTGACCCGCAGGGTGTACAGCAGCCGTTCGCCGTTGCGCCCGACCACCAACGTCTCGCCTCTGTTGACCACCCAGTCGGCCAGCACGATGGCCAGCCCGATCAGGGAGGCCACCACAATCACGTGGAACACTTTGGCCTGCACGCCGTTGTCGATGCCGTCGCGGACCAGCGCGGGCAGCGCCAGCCCGGCCACCGCGTCCAGGCCGTCCAGGAGCAGCCCGATGACCAGCGCGGCGGCCAGCGGCCGCAGCAGCCTGCGCAGCGAGAAGTGCCGGTCCGCGGCCCGCGCCTGGCCGATGTCCACGTCCGGGACGTCCCGGGCCGGCGGCAGCGCCGCGACCTGGGCCAGCAGTTCCGGCGACGGCGGCATGCTCTCGAACGTCCCGGACAGGTACCCGCGGGTCGCCCCGGCCGCCGCGCGTACCTGGTCTTGCCCGTCGAGTGCATCTTCCACCGTACGGACCTGGCGCGGCCGGATCAGCGGCAGGCCGGTGTCGTCCTCGCCGGTGATGAGCTGCCTGTACAGCGGGCAGCGCTCGGTCAGTTCGTCGTGCGTGCCGATGTCGGCCACCCGGCCTGCGTCCAGGACCACGATCCGGTCGGCCAGGTTCAGCGTCGACCGGCGGTGGGCGATGACCAGGGTGGTCCGCCCGCGCATGATCTCGCGCAGCGCGGTGTGGATCTTCGCCTCCAGGCGCGGGTCGATGGCCGAGGTCGCGTCGTCGAGCACCAGCACCCGCGGATCGGTGATCAGCGCCCGGGCCAGCGCCACCCGCTGCCGCTGGCCGCCGGACAGCGTGAGGCCCTGCTCGCCGACCACGGTGTCGTAGCCGTCCGGCAGCCGGACGATGAACTCGTGTGCCTGCGCCGCCTGGGCTGCGGCGACGATCTCCTCGTCGGTGGCGTCGGGCCTGCCGTAGGCGATGTTGGCCCGCACCGTGGTGGAGTACAAGAAGCTGTCTTCCATGACCAGCCCGATGGCGGCGCGCAGCGACTCGCGCGTCACGTCCGCGACGTTGTGCCCGCCGATGGAGACTGAGCCGCCCTCCGGGTCGTAGAACCGGGGCAGCAGCATGGCCAGCGTGGACTTGCCCGAGCCGGACGCGCCGACCACGGCCACCGTCTCGCCGGGTTCGACCTGGAAGGAAACCCCGCGCAGCACCTGCTCGGACGGCACGTACCCGAACCGGACGTCGTCGAACCCGATCCCGGTCGCGTCCGGCGGCAGCTCGGCCGCGTCCGGCTTGTCGGTGATGACGGGCCGCGAGTCGATGATGTCGAACACCCGGATGACGCTCGCCCGGGCTTCCTGCCCGAGGGTGATCATGTAGGTGAGCATGCGTACCGGGCCGGTCATCAGGGCCAGGTAGGAGGCGAAGGCCAGGAACGTGCCGAGGGAGATGGAGCCCTGAATAGCCAGCCAGCCGCCCAGGGCGAGCACGCCGACCAGGCCGAGTGACGGGATGGCGGTCAGCGCGGGGTTATACCGGGCCGTCAGCCGGATCATCCGCAGCCGGGCCGCGAACAGCTTCGCGCTGACCCCCTCCAGCTGCTCCTGCTCCTGCTCCTCCTGCCCGAAGCCCTTCACCACGCGCACGCCGCCGATGGCCTCGTCGACCAGGCCGACCACCTGGGCGGACCGCTGCTGCGCATCCCAGCTCGCCGGGAACAGCCTGCGCCGGGACGCCAGCGCGATCAGGTAGAGCGCGGGCGTCACCGCGAGGGTCACGATCGTGAGCACGGGGGACAGGATCACCATGATGATCAGGGACACCACGAACAGCGCGATGTTCCCGATGGTGATCGGCGCCATGGACAGCAGGCCCTGCACCATGTTCAGGTCGGAGATGGACCGGCCGACCAGCTGCCCGGTGCGGATCTCGTCCTGGCGCGCGCCGTCCAGGCGGGACAGCGAGCCGAACAGCCCGGTCCGCAGGTCGTGCTGGACGTCGAGGGACAGCCGGCCGCCGTGGTAGCGGCGCAGGTAGATGCTGGCGAAGTTCACCGCGGCCGCGACCAGCAGCAGCCCGGCCAGCGGCCAGATCGACTGCTTGTGGGTCACGATGACGTTGTCGATGATGCTGCGCTGGACCAGCGGGATCGCGGCGGTGGCCGCCGTGCCCACCAGCGCGCCAGCGACCGTGATGATGACGTCGCGGCGGTAACGCGCGCAGTAGCCCGCCAGCCGTCGCAGCCACCCGTATCCCGGAGCGCGCCTGGCTGCCACGCGCCCTGTCCTCCTTGACAGTGCTACCGCCCCACCTCGCTTATCGTCCCCGTAGAGGAGCCAACAATCCGTGCCGTTGGTTCATTTCCCTTGCTAACCATCGCTATCCTGCCTGGCATGGCGGACAGGTCGCGACGCTGCACGGATCGAGGACGTGCACGAGCTGGCCGCCGCCATGCCGCACGTGACGGTCGTTCACGGGTCGCAGGGCAATCCCGTCTACCAGGTCGGCGGCCGGTCCTTCGTGTTCTTCCGCACCCCCCGCCCGGACGCCGCCGACCCGGGCACCGGCGAGCGGTACCCGGACGTGATCATGTTCTGGGCCAGCTCCGAGGCCGACAAGCAGGCCCTGGTCCAGGACCCGGCCTCGCCGTTCTTCACCACGCCCCATTTCGACGGCCACCCGTCAGTCCTGATCCGGGCCAGCCGCCTCGGCGAGCTCACCGCGGCGGAACTGGCCGAGATCATCCAGGATGCGTGGCTGGCCCGCGCCTCTCCTACCCGCGCCGCCGCCTACCTCCGCGCCCAGCGCCCCCCGGCCCGGTTATCGCGGTCACGGCGCACGATCTTCGATCAGGGCTGGTAGTCAGTGATCAGGGGTGGTGGTCAGCGGTAGCGGTCGCCTGAGGTCGGGTAGGGGGGCGGGCCGGACTGGTAGTCGGGGGGCCGCCGGCGCCGGACCGCCCGTGCGGCTACCCCGCTGAGCAAGGTGCCGATCGCGAAGCCCAGCACCAGGTTGACCAGGGCCGTGGCGACCTTCTGTGCCAGCGGCGCAGTGGTGCTGAACGGGAACACGACGGCGACCAGGGTGGCCAGGGCGATGATCCAGGCAAAGAACAGCTGCGGCCGCGGCGTGGTGAGCAGCAGCAGGTGCATGATCGCCGTGGCCACGAGCGCGGCGGCGGCGGCTGAGAGCACGTACGCCCCGGTGTGCGCGCTGCCCCACGCGCCGTCTTCCTTGGGGGCCAGGATCGGGATGGTGAGCAGCCACCGGGTGATCAGGATGCCGGCCAGTGCGATCAAGGCCGCGACGACCGCCGTTGCGACCCCGCCCGCCCACAGCGGTCCCGGCTCGATCCACCGGGCGGGACTCGAGGACCCCGGGGGCGGTTCTTCTGATCTTCGGATGGGAGTTGTCATGGCGCGCCTTAGCTAGAGCCAGCCCTCGGTGGAGACCACACCGTTCATCTGTGAGAACTAACCGTTTACGGTAATACGAAACGCGCTGTTCGGCACAATCATCCCACCCGGGTGACGGCGCCGTCATCCCTCACCCGACGGTGACCGCGACCGAGGGGTAGCCGCTGGCCCCGTTCGGCTCCGGCTGCGCCTCGGCCGCGGTCTGGGTATAGCCGGTCTTGTCGGTGGCCCGGGCCTCGATCACGTGGTTCCCGCTGGTGGCGTCCCACTCCCAGACCCACTGCCGCCAGCTGTCGATGCCGGGCACCGTGGCCAGCCGGGCCTGATTCCACGGCCCGGAGTCCACCCGGACCTCCACCGCCTCGATGCCCTTGTGCTGGGCCCACGCCACGCCGGCCACCGCCGTCCGGCCGGCCGGTATCTGGCTGGCGCCGTTCGGCACGTCGATGCGCGATTCGGTTTTGATCGGCGCCTGCTGCGACCAGCCCTGCTGAGCCCAGAAGGCGTAGTTCCCGGCGAACGTGGTGACGTTGATGTCCGTCACCCACTTGGTCGCCGACACATATCCGTACAGGCCAGGCACCACCATGCGGGCCGGGAAGCCGTGGGCGACGGGCAGCGGCTGGCCGTTCATCGCCACCGCGAGCAGGGCGTCCCGGCCGTCCATCACCGTCTGCACCGGGGTCCCGGAGGTGAATCCGTCCACCGAGGTGCACATCAGCTGGTCGGCGCCCGCCTTGATCCCGGCCTCCCGCAGCAGGCTGGCCAGGCTCGTGCCCAGCCACAGCGCGTTGCCGATGTACGGGCCGCCGACCGGGTCGGACACGCAGCACAACGTGACGTAATCCTCGATCAGCGGGCGCCGCAGCAGCTCGTCGAAGGTCAGGGTGATCTCGCGGCTGACCATGCCGTGGATACGCAGCTGCCAGCTCGACGGGTCCACCTGCGGCAGCACGAGCGCGGTGTCCACCCGGTAGAAGCTGCCGTTGGACGTGACGAACGGCGCCAGCCCCGGGATGCCCAGGTTGACGCCCGGCGGGAGGGCCGGCACGGTCGCCGACGGGCGGGGGATGCGCACCGCGGCCCGGGCGCTGGCCACGCTGGACCGTTCAGCCAGCAGGCGCCCGGCCAGTCCGGCCGTGGCCGCGGCCCCAGCCGTCACCAAGCCGGCGGCCAGGAAACCGCGCCGGGCCGGCGGCGGTGTGGGCGAGGGGGTACCCGCCAGCCAGCCAGGACCATACTCCGCCGACGGCCTGATTACCCCGCCGGTGCCGCCCGGCACGTCCGGCCCCCCGCCCGGCAGGTCCGGGGCGGCCAGCGCGCCACCCGCCGCCGGGCCGTCCGGCACGGCCGGCCCGTCCACGCCTGCGCCCCGTCCCCCGTAAGCGTCTGCGGCCCCGCTGGCGCCTGGCCCGACCCGGTCGACCAGCACCCGCAGCACGAGCGCCGCCGCTGCCGTGGCCGCCAGGGTCGGCAGCAGGCTGGCCACCGTGGCGGTGGGCCGGGTCGCGGCGGCGATGATGCCGATGACCGCGAACACCGCCAGGCCCGCCATGCCGTAGGCCCACCGCCGCACGGCCAGCACGCCGATCAGGGCAGCGAAGATCGCGAGTACGACGATGATGCCGGTCACCAGAGCCAGCTTGTCGTTGGCGCCGAACTCCGTGATCGCGAAGTTCTTCAGCCACGGCGGCGTGTGGTCGATCTGCAGCTCCCCGACCTCGACCACCGGTGACCCGCTCGCGCCGGTCAGGCCCGCCACCAGCTGCCCCGCCCCAAGCGCGGCGGCGCCGGCCAGCACCCCGGCGATCGCGCCGAGACCCGCCCGGCGCCTGGCCTGGGTATCCCGCCTACCCCGTCGGCTCCCCATCGTGTCCATGCCCTCTATTCGGTGCCGCCCGGCCCGGGGTTTGCCCGGCCGGGATCAAGAAGAAGGCACAGTCGCCAGCGCGCCGTGTCCACCGTATGGCTGACATAGCCGTGACCGGACAGGCGACGCGCGGCCCGGGTGCCGTGCCGGAGGCTGGGAGCATGAACGCAACCGGCCTGGCCGTCCAGGTGCGCGGGCTGCGCAAGAGCTACGGCGGGATCGAGGCGGTCAGCGGGATTGACCTGCAGATCGCGCCAGGCGAGGTCTTCGCCCTGCTCGGCCCGAACGGCGCGGGCAAGACCACCACGGTGGAGATCCTGGAGGGCTACCGGGGCCGGGACGGCGGTGAGGTCAGCGTGCTGGGCACGGACCCGCACCGGGCCGACCGGGCCTGGCGGGCGCGTATCGGCATCGTGCTGCAGCTGGCCGCCGACGCGCCGGAGCTGACCGTCGCCGAGATGGTCGGGCACTTCGCCGGCTTCTACCCCCGCCCGCGGCCGCCCGCCGAGGTCATCGGCCTGGTCGGGCTGGCCGGCCAGGCCCGCAAGCGGATCCGCGCCCTGTCCGGCGGCCAGGTACGGCGCCTCGACGTGGCGCTCGGCCTGATCGGCGGCCCTGAGCTGCTGTTCCTGGACGAGCCGACGACCGGGTTCGACCCGGCGGCCCGGCGCGCGTTCTGGCAGGTGATCCGCGCCCTGTCCGGCGGCGGGGTCACGGTCCTGCTCACCACGCACTACCTGGACGAGGCGGCGGCGCTGGCCGACCGGGTCGCGGTGCTGCGCGACGGCATGATCGTGGCCGAAGGCCGGCCCGACACCCTCAGCGGCCGGGCCGCCGCCGAGGCGCTGGTGAGCTGGCACGGCCACGACGGCCCCCGGTCGGAGCGGACCGCCGAGCCGACTCGCCTGGTCGCCGATCTTGCCGCCCGCTACGGCGGCGAGATCCCAGGGCTGACCGTGACCCGTCCCTCGCTGGAGGATGTCTACCTGGAGCTCATCGGAGGCCAGCCGTGACCATGACATCGAGCGCCAAGGTCTCCATCGCGATGACCACCGCGCAGCCGCGGCTGCCGGGCGTGTGGCGGGTCGGGCTGTCCCGCGGGCGGGTCGAGCTGAAGGCGTTCTTCCGGGAGCGCCAGGCGGTGGTGTTCATCTTCGCCATGCCGGCCGTCATGCTGGTGCTGCTCGGCGCCATCTTCGGCCAGCAGCACGACGGCGCGGGCGTGACCATCGGCGATCTGTACGTGGCCGGGCTCATCGCCGGCGGCGTGATGGCCACCAGCTACCAGAACCTGGGCATGTCGATCGCGTTCGAGCGTGAGCGGTTCACCCTCAAGCGGCTGCGCGGCACGCCCATGCCCCCCGCGGCGTACTTCACCGGGAAGATCATCCAGGTCTTCGTCGCGGGCCTGGCCGAGGTCACGCTGCTGCTGGCCGTCGGCCTGGCCTTCTACCACCTGCGGCTGCCCTCCTCCCTGGCGGCCTGGTGGACGTTCACCTGGGTGTTCGTGCTCGGCGTCGCCGCCTGCTCGCTGCTCGGCATCGCGGCCAGCAGTGTGCCCCGCTCGGCGGCGCGCAACGGGGTGGCCGTGATCACCTTCCCGTTCGTGGTGCTGCAGTTCATCTCCGGCGTCTACGTCCCGTTCTTCCTGGTGCCGGCGTGGCTGCGGGATATCGCGTCGCTGTTCCCGCTGGAGTGGATGTGCCGTGGCATGCGCTCGGTCTTCGTCCCGCAGGCCGTGACCCTGGAGCCGGGGTCATCCTGGCAGCACGGCCAGACCGCGCTGGTGCTGGCGGCCTGGATCGTCGCAGGATTGGTATTGTGCCTCACGACCTTCCGCTGGCAGAACCGGCAGGACACTTGACCGGGCTCCCGCCGACCCCGTCAGAACCCGCCTGCGCGCCGCCCGCCGACCGCAGGCACGCCTGGCAGACCGGCAACCTCAGCTGGGACGTCTTCTACCTGGTCGTTTTCGCCGCCGTGCTGGTCATCGTGCTGATCAGCACGCCCGGCTCAAAGGTGGTAGCCGTCGCGGCGATGGCCGCGCTCATTCCCTGGTTCCTCCTGGTCGGCCGGCCGCTGTGGACTCGCGGCCAGCCCGGCCGCCTCCACGCGGCGATCTACGTCATCGGCCTGTTCGTGCTGTTCGGCACCGCTCAGAGCCAGAATCCCGAGGTCTGGTTCCTGGCCTTCGCGATCAGCCCGCAGTTCTTCATGTTCCTTAATGAGCGCCTGGCCATGTGGCTGGGCGTCGCGCTGAACTTCCTGGCCGCCGGTCTGCTCGTGCTGCGCTACCCGTCGGGTGCTACGGCCGCCGTGGCGTTCGGGGTCGCCGTCGCCGGCGGCGGCTTCTCCATCTTTTACAGCGGCTGGGTGTCGCGGATCATCAAGCAGAGCGAGGAGCGGGCCGGGATCATCGACCAGCTCGAAGCCACCCGGGTGGAGCTGGCAGCCGCGCAGCACGAGGCCGGGCGGCTGGCCGAGCGGCAGCGGCTCTCCGCCGATATCCACGACACGCTGGCCCAGGGCTTCACCAGCATCCTCATGCTGATCCAGGCGGCGCAGGCCGATCTGGACGGCTCGCATCCCCGCGCCGGCCGGCACCTGGATCTGGCTGCGGCCGCCGCCCGGGAGAACCTGGCCGAGGCGCGGGCGCTGGTCGCGGACCTCGCGCCCGCACAGCTCGACGGCAGCACGCTGCCCGACGCGCTGCGCAGGCTGTCGCAGGCAGCGGGCACGCAGGCGAGCTTCGCCGTGTCCGGCCGCCCGGAGCCGCTGCCGATGGCCGCCGAGGTCGTGCTGCTGCGGGTGTGCCAGGAGGCGCTGGCCAACGCGCGCAAGCACGCGAATGCGCATTCCGTCACCGTCCGGCTCGGCTACGACCCGGACGCGGTCCGTCTGGAGGTCAGCGACGACGGAGCCGGATTCGACCCGGACCTGGTGAGCGGCGGGTATGGCCTGCGCGGGATGCGGACCCGGGTCGCCGAAGCGGGCGGCACGCTGACGGTATGCAGCAAACCCGGCACCGGCACCCAGGTCAGCGCGGAGGTGCCGGCATGACCGTCATCCGGGTCGTACTGGCTGATGACCATCCCGTGGTCCGCGAGGGCCTGCGCGGCATGCTGACCGCCGAGCCGGACATCGAGGTGGTCGGCGAGGCGGCATCGGGTCCCGAGGCGGTGGTCCTGGCCGAGCGCCTGCGGCCGGACGTGGTTCTCATGGACCTGCGTATGCCGGGCGGCGACGGGGTGGAGGCCACCCGGCGCCTGGCCGGGACCACTGTCGTGGTGCTGACCACGTACGACTCCGACGCCGACATCCTGCGCGCGGTGGAGGCCGGGGCGGCGGGCTACCTGCTGAAGGACACGCCGCGGGCCGTGCTCGCCGACCGCGTGCGGGCCGCGGCCCGGGGCGAGACCGTGCTCGCGCCCACCGTGGCCGGACGCCTGCTGGGCCGCATCCGCGGCGAGCCCGGGTCCCGGACAGAGCGGCTCTCGGCCCGGGAAACCCAGGTCCTGGCCCTGGTCGCGCGCGGGCTGACCAACGCGGAAATCGGGCGCGAGCTGTATCTCAGCGAGGCCACCGTGAAGACGCACCTGCTGCGGGCCAGCGCCAAGCTCGGCGTCTCCGGCCGCACCGCCGCGGTGACCAGGGCGATCGAGACGGGCGCCCTGCCCGCGCCGGGCAGGTAACCCGTGGCAGCAAACCCCGGCCGCCGCTGCTACGAATATCAATCGTGACGGCTACCGGCGGCACCGACCCCAGGAACCGCGCCCGGCGCGCCGCGGCCACCCCGGACGGCGCCACCCCCGGCCGCGCCAGCCCGGGCGGCGCCAGCCCTGGCAGCGATCTGGCTGCCCAGCTCACGATGGTGGCCCGCGGCGACGCCGCGGCCTTCGACGCCGTCTTCGAGCAGCTCGGCCCGTCGGTCTACGGCGTCGTCAAGCGGGTCATCCGCGATCCGGCCCAGTCCGAGGAGGTCACTCAGGAAGTCATGCTGGAGGTGTGGCGGACCGCGGCCAAGTTCGACGCTGAGCGGGGGAGTGCGACATCCTGGGTGATGACGCTGGCCCACGGCCGGGCCGTGGACCGGGTCAGGTCCGTGCAGAAGGATGCCGAACGCGCCCGGCGTACCGCGGCCGCCGACATCCCCTACGACATGGTGACCGAGGCCGTCGAGTCCAGCCTGGAACGCGAGCGCGTGCGGCGCTGCCTGGGTTCGCTCACCGAGCTGCAGCGCGAGACGGTCACCCTGGCCTACTACCGCGGCTACACCTACGGCCAGGTGGCCAGCCTGCTCGGGGTGCCGACCGGAACGGTGAAGACCAGGATGCGCGACGCGCTGATCCGGCTGCGCGACTGCCTGGGGGTGGCCCAGTGAAGAACAACCCAGTGAAGAACAAGCTGACCAGAGCCGGCCTCAGGGACACGCACACCCTGGCTGGGGCATACGCGATGGACGCGATCTCCGGGCCGGACCGGGAACGGTTCGAGCGGCACCTGGCCGGGTGCGCGGAGTGCGCGCAGGAGATCGCCAGCCTGCGCGAGGCCACCGCCCTGCTCGGCACCGCTGCCGCCGAGCCGATGCCCGCGGGGCTGAAGGAGCGGGTCATGGCGGCCGCCGCCGCGACCAGGCAGCAGCCGCCCGCCGATGAGGCTGAGGGGCGGCCGGGCACCAGCCGCGCACACGGCCGGGCCACGAGGTGGGTCCGCTCGCTGGCCTGGCCCGGCCGCCTGGCGCTGGGCGCGGGCTCGGTGGCCGCCGTGGCCGTGCTCGCCGCCGCCGCCGTGTTCGGCGTGTCGAACGGCAGCATGCGCCAGCAGCTCGGTCAGGCCCAGGCCAGCAGCCAGCAGATCGTCGTGGTGCTGACCGCCCAGGATGCGGTCATGATGAACGGCCAGGTCACCGGGGGCGGGACCGCCGCCATCGTCATGTCCCGTTCCCGGGACGCGCTGGTGTTCACCGCCCGGGGCCTGCCCGCGCTGCCCGGCTCCCGCGGCTACGAGCTATGGCTGATCGGCCCGGCCGGGTCCCGGCCGGTCGCCATGCTGCCCGCCGGCGGCCACGGCATGGCCGGCCCGGTCATCGCCTCCGGCCTGCGCCAGGGAGATCATCTCGCTCTCACCGCTGAACCCGCCGGCGGCACCGCGCGGCCCACCGCCCCGATGATGCTCGACGTCACGCTCTAGCGACCGGAGGCCGCCGATGCCCGCCGTGCTCGGCCTCGACCTGGGCACCAGCCAGGTCAAGGCGCTGCTGTGCGCCGCCGACGGCACCGTTCTGGGCCGGGGCAGCGCCAGCTACCAGGTCAGCGTGCCCCGGCCGGGCTGGGCCGAGACCGACCCGGAGCACTGGTGGCAGGCCGCCTGCGCCGCGGTCCGGGCGGCAGCAGGTCCCGCGCCGGCCGAGGTCACGGGCCTGGCGGTCGCCGGCCAGATGCACGGTGTCATTCTTTGCACCGAACGAGCTGTGGCTCTCCGCCCCGCCATCACCTGGCTCGACCGCCGGGCCGAAGCCGAGGCCGCGGATTACCAGCGGCTGGCCAGCAACCTGCGCGCCCAGCTGGGCAACGCCCCGTCGCCCGGCATGGCCGGCCCGATCCTGGCCTGGCTGTCCCGGCACGAGCCCGATACGTACCGGCAGGCCCGCTGGGCGCTTCAGCCCAAGGACTGGCTGCGGCACCACTTGACCGGTGTTGAGGGCCGGACCGGTGGCGGGGCCCAGGCCGTCACCGACCCGACCGACGCCTCGGGCACCCTGCTGTTCGACCTGGGCCGCGGCGAGTGGGCCACCGACGTCGCCGCCGCGCTCGGGCTGCGTACCGACCTGCTGCCGTCCATCCGCCCGCCCGCCGAGATCGCCGGATCACTGCTGCCCGCTGCCGCCGAGCAGCTCGGCCTGCGCCCCGGCCTCCCGGTCGCGACCGGCGCCGCCGACACCGCCGCCTCCCTGTTCGCCGCCCGCCTCCCGGCCGGGCGCGCCCTCCTGACGCTCGGCACCGGCGGCCAGCTGATCGCTCCGACCCCCACCCCCGCTCACGCCCCCGCCACCTCCGGATCGGATATTCCACTTCCGGATAATCCGGATCTGGCTGGTGACCGTGCCCGGGTTACCAACCTGTTCTGCTCGGTTGACGGGGGCACGTACCGGCTGGCCGCGGCTCAGAATGTCGGCGTGACGCTTGACTGGGTGTGCCGGACGCTCGGTGCGAGCTGGGAGGAGCTCTACCGCACCGCCGCGCGTCCCTGGCGCGGGGATACTCCTGTCTTCCTGCCCTACCTGGCCGGCGAGCGCTGGGCGCATCGCGGCTCCGGGGGCGCCTGGGCCGGCCTGACCCTGGCCCACCAGCGAGACGACCTGCTGCGCGCTGCTCTCGAGGGGGTCGCATTCCTGCTCCGCGGCAAACTGGAGGACCTGCGCGCCTATTGCGCGCCGGGCCCGGCCGGTCTCCAGCTCGCCGGCGGCGGCAGCCGCCACCCGGCCTGGCGCCAGCTGCTGGCCGACGCCCTGGCCGTGCCGCTGTACCCGGCCGGGAACGGGTCACTGACCGTCCAGGGTGCCGCGCTGATCGCCGCGGCCGCGGCCGGGGTTGTCCCGGCCGCGAGCGCCACGGCCCGTTCGGCCCGCTGCAGGGAAGTGGTCGGGCCGGCCGCGAGTCACCTGGCCGAAGAGAATTACCGCCGGTTCCGGTCAGCCGCATCCCAGCAGAACCACTGATACCCATGTATCGTGCTTTGTCGTGAATGAGGGGACCGGCTGGGCCGCCGGACTCAAGCGCGCGGTCTACGCCCGGATGGAGGAGCTGAGCTTCCGGTCGGCCGTGGCCACGGCGGCCGGGGTGCTGGCCATCACCGGGGCTGGCGTCACGCTCACGGTCACCGCGGGAGGCAGCCACCAGCTCGCCGTCGCCCCGCCCGCCGCGTCCGCGGTCGGGGCCCAGAGTACGGCCGCGCCCTCGCCGCCCGCCGTGTCCTTGCCTGCGGCCGCGCCCTCGCCGTCGGCCAGCCCCGCCCGTGTAGTGCCGGAAGCCGAGGACCAGCCGGTGACTGGGGCCGCCCCCGAGCCCACTCAGGCGTCACCGCCTGCTTCCCCGGTCAACTCTCACCCTGGCCCGACGCTACGTCCCGTCGCCGGGGAGCCGTGGCGGTCGCCTCGCTCGTTCCGGCCCGGCTGGCGCCCGGTATTCTTGCCCCGGCAGCGGACGGCTCACCCGTTTACGGGATCTCGTGACGCCTCCGCCCACCATCGCGATTTCGGCCGCGGCCGGCCCTGATGGTGGCCCTGAGCGGTCCTGATCCTGACCGGCGTTGCCCCTGGCCGGCCCAGGGCTCATAGCCCCTTTTTCCCCGCTAGCCCCTCTCGTCCCGCATGGTGCATGATGGGCGAATGCCATTGTTCGAGTTCGAAGGCCGCCGCCCGCAGATCAGCCCGGACGCGTGGATCGCGCCGACGGCCACTTTGATCGGGGACGTGCGGGTGGAAGCCGAGGCATCGGTCTGGTACGGGGCCGTGCTGCGGGCCGATAACGGGCCCATCGTGATCCGGCGGGGCGCGAACGTCCAGGACGGGACGATCATGCACGGCGACGGGGACCCGTTTATGGAGGTGGGGGCGGGGGCCACCATCGGTCATCTGTGCATGGTCCATGGCGCGGTCATCGGGGAAGAAGCGCTGGTGGGCAACGGGGCCATCGTGCTCGACGGCGTGATCGTCGGCCGCCGGGCGCTGGTCGCGGCGGGCGCCACGGTGCCGCCTCGGATGGTCATTCCTGACGGCATGCTCGTCATGGGAGTCCCGGCGCGGATCACCGGGGAGGTCACCGGCGCGGCGAAGCAGCGGGTAGAGGGGAACGGCGCGGTCTACCGCAACCTGGCCCGGCGGTACGCCGCCAGCCTGCGGCCGGTGGACCTGTGACGGCCTGAACCACCTGCGTTTCGATAGGCTCCAGCCGCATGGACCAGCCGTTCCAGACCATGCAACTGCCGGGCCCGCCAGATGTCGTCGCGCCCGACGGCTCCGATGTGCGGGTCCTGCTCCGGCTCGGCCGCGGCTCGATGGCGCACTTCGAGCTGGGCGCGGGCCAGGTCTCCCGGCCCGTGGCCCACCGGCTCGTCGAGGAGATCTGGTACGTCCTGCACGGGCACGGGCAGATGTGGCGGCGGCAGGCCGGGCGGGAGGAGACGGTGGACCTGCGCACCGGCACCTGCGTCTCCATTCCGGCGGGCACGCATTTCCAGTTCCGGGCGGACAGCGCCGGCCCGCTGGCCGCGGTCGGCGTGACCATGCCGCCGTGGCCGGGCGCGGGCGAGGCGTACGAGGTCCCCGGCGCCTGGCCCGCAGGGGGTGCCCGCGACGGGCCGATCCGCCCGCCCCGGTACTTCCGGGGTAGACCATGTCACCGTGAGCGGACGCACGCTCAGCCTCAGCACGGGCTTATTCGGCCACCGTGACCTGACGCTTGTCGAAGGCGACGTAGCCGGAGTAATCCTTGCCGACCCGGGCGAAGGACGCCGGGTACGGGTCGGGGTAGCTCCACGCCGCGTCGTGGTGGGCCGAGCCGGCCACCGAGATGTCGTGGTACTGGGCGACGCCCTTCCACGGGCACGTGTACGGCGTCGGGCTGTCGCTGAACGCGTCGGCGCGAAGCGAGGAGGGCGGGAAGTAGTAGTTGCCCTCGATGAGGATCAGGTCGGAGTCCGGGGCATCGGCAACGACGGTGCCGTCGATAGCGGCCTTCATATGATTCCCTTCTGGCTGGCGGGTGGTTTCTGCATCAACCTCACGCCGGCCGTTCGCCTTCCCGGCCGGCCTACTCCGCCGCGTCACCTTCGCGGGGATCGCTGCTGTGGCCGGCGAGGCCAGGTCCTCCCGGCTGCGGGGCGGGGAGCCGGAGCTCGGCAAAGAGCGCGCGGTGATCGCTGCCGGTCACCCGGTGCGCCGATGTGGTTACTACCGCGCTGCGCGGGTCGATGAGGACGTGATCGATGGCGAGCAGGGCCAGGCGCCGGTCGGGTCGCGGTCCCCAGGTCAGGGCCAGCCCGTGGCCGGCCTGGCTGGCGGCATCCACGTAGCCCCGACGCAGGAGCCGGCGAAACTGCGCGTGATCGAGGGTGGCGTTGAAGTCTCCGGCGAGAATGCGCGGACCGTCACCGGGCGCAGGCAGCGCGGACAGCTGACCGCGCCACCGGGCCGTGGCGCCCGGGGACCAGGGAGGCCTCGGCGGCGCCGCGTGAATGCAGGCCACTTCCACGGACTGCCCGGACGGGAGGTCAAGCCGGGCGGTGCACCGGGCTGCGGACACCGGCTCAGCCGACTGCTCGCCGCGCAGCGGGTAGCGAGCATAGATACTTCCTCGCGCGCCGTTCGGCACCGGCTGCGTCACGCAGTGCGGGAGCAGATCGCCCAGCCCGGCCCGCCGGAGCCTGGCCGCCGCCTCGTCGGTGAGTTCCTGCACGAGCAGCACGTCCGCGTGCTGACGGCATACCAGCTCGACAACCGCCTCGGCCTCGGCCCGGCCGGCCAGCAGATTCGCCGTCAGGACCCGCAGCACGGGCCCTGCTGCGGGCGGCTGCCGGTGCGGTACCGCGCGAGGGCCCACCGCGGCGGTCAGGGCCGCCGCGGCCACCGCGGTCCCGGCCGCCGGGCCCGCGCCGCTCATCAGCAGCGCGCTGGCCCACGCGGCCGCGGTTACCTGCGGGGTGAACGACAGCAACGGTACGGCCCACGCTTCGGCGAACCGGAGACGATCAGCGCCCGCCAGCCGGGCCGCCGCCCAGGCGGACAGCGCGCCGGCCACTGCCCACTCCATGCGTCGTGATGGCATTGGTTCATGATCGCAGAACCCGCTGCCAGCGGGCGCCGAAGCGCCGAAGCGGAGAAGCGACCGGCCCGGGCCCACACGGCGCTCAGCGCCCCCGAATCTGTAGGACGTGAGATCGGTAGCTCGTCACCTGGCCCGGAAGAGCGTGACGGTCGCCAGGTCACCTGCGATCCTCCGGGCCAGCGGGAGCCCGTACCGGTACCGGCGCGGCAGCCGGCTGCGCGGTCCGGGGGGCGGCCGCGTGACGGCGGCCTCCTGCACAACTTCCAGGCCAAGGGATTCCAGCGTGCGCGGGTCATCGCACGACCATGCCCAGTGCGCATCCATGTTCTTCCTGGCCGCCAGCTTGTGCTGCTGCTCGAGCATCCGCTGGCTGTAGGTGTCGAAAGCGATCAGCGCGCCGGGGAACGTCCTGGCGATGCCGGCGATGACCTGCGGAGCCTGGTCCAGGTAGGCAAACACGCCTTCGGCCGCGAAGAAATACGGCCCCGGGCCATCGCGGACGGCAGCCATCCAGTCCCGGTCCAGCACCGAGGCAGCCACCATCCGGCGGCGGCCGGAATCGGCGAAGAACCTGCGGCGCAGCTCGATCGTGTCCGGCAGGTCCAGGTCGATCCAGTGGGCCTGATCGGTACCGACCCTCTCAAACCTGGTATTAAGGCCCGTCCCGAGCTCCACGACTGTCCCGCCCGGATGGCCGGTGAGGAAGTCGCTGACCCAGCAATCGAAAATCACGGTGCGCAGGACAGTGACGGGGCCGCCCCAGTCGCGGCCGTACTTCTTCGTGTCGAAGTCGACGGAGGCCATGATCTCGGCCGCCTTTGGGTCGCGGAGCACCGGCCGTCTCCGGCGCGTCTCCCGGGCCCGGGCCGCCAGCGGGATGAACAGCGTCTGCTGGACGGCCCCGAGCTCTGCCCTCACGCGGTCTGCCATGCCCGCCATTACACACCCGCGAGCCGTCCGGCCGGCCCGTACGGCATGGCCCGAGACGCCTCTGGCTGCTGCTACACGGGAACGGCGGCCGGCTCCGGTCGTGGCTGGCTGGCAGGCCAGGACGCGCCCGGGACATGCGGCGTCGCGTCGCCGCAGCTGGCCGCCCGGCCAGCAACAGCAGGTTGAAATTACCAGAAATACATTGCTAGTTTAATGGTTCCAGTATAGATTCGGGGCAGGCGTCAGGGATACAGCCGCCGACGGTGGCCAGCTACCCATGCCACTGCAGGACCGCCCGAGGGCCATTCAGGCGGTCAGGCATCGGAGGTTCACCATGGATGCTCAGCCTTACCCCGCCCGTCTCGACGGTCAGCTGGACCCGGCTGTGAGCCGGTGGCTGTGGCTGGTCAAGTGGCTGCTGGTAATCCCGCATTTCGTGGTGCTGTTCTTCTTGTGGTGCGCGGTGTGCGTGCTGACTGTCGTTGCCGGGTTCGCGATCTTGTTCACCGGCCGCTATCCGCGGGCGCTCTTCGATTTCAACGTCGGGGTGATGCGCTGGTCCTGGCGGGTCGCCTTCTACGGCATCAACGCCTTCGGCACCGATAAGTACCCGCCGTTCAGCCTGCTGCCGGACCCCTCCTACCCGGCGGACTTCAGCGTGGATTACCCACCGCGGCTCAGCCGGGGCCTGGTGCTGGTCAAGTGGTGGCTGCTCGCGCTGCCGCAGTACCTGATCGTGGCGATCTTCGCCGGGGGCTGGGAATTCGGCCGGAGCGCGGCCTGGCGGATCACCGGCGGAGTCGGCCTGATCACCCTGCTCGCGGTGATCGCCGTGGTCATCCTGGCGGTATCCGGCCGCTACCCGCAGCGGCTCTTCGACCTGGTCATGGGGCTGAACCGCTGGTGCTACCGCGTACTTGCCTACGTCGCGCTGATGCGTGACGAGTACCCGCCGTTCCGGCTCGACACCGGCGGCACTGACCCAGGCCACCTGTCCCTGCTCCCGACTGGGCCGCCCGCACCGCAGCCGGTGCCCACGGGCAGTCTTTGATGCCCGCCGGGCCCGGCCCGGCGATAAGGAGACAGCGCGTGAAAGCGATCCTGCAGGACACCTACGGTTCGACTGATGTGCTCGAGCTCCGGGACATCGCCACGCCCGAGATTGCTGCCGGCGAGGTACTCCTGCGGGTGCATGCGGCGGGTATGGACCGGGGCGTCTGGCACCTCATGACCGGCCTGCCGTACCCGGTGCGCCTGGCGGGCTACGGGCTCCGCGCGCCCAAGACCCGGGTCCCGGGCACGAGTATCGCCGGGGTCGTGGCCGCGGTCGGCGACGAGGTGACCAGATTCCGGCCCGGCGACGAGGTATTCGGCATCGGCCAGGGCGCCTTCGCGGAGTACGCCCGCGCTCCAGAGAACAAGCTGGCGCCCAAGCCGGCGAACCTCACCTTTGAACAGGCCGCGGCGGTCGCGGTCTCCGGCCTGACCGCCCTGCAAGGCCTGCGGGACCACGGGCGGGTCCAGCCGGGCCAGACGGTGCTGATCACCGGCGCATCCGGAGGAGTGGGGACCTTCGCGGTGCAACTGGCCGCGGCGTTTGGAGCGCAGGTCACCGGCGTGTGCAGCACGACGAAGGCGGACCTGGTCCGGTCTATCGGCGCCGGCCATGTCATCGACTACACGCATGAGGACTTCGCCGACGGCAAGCAGCGGTACGACGTGATCCTCGACATCGGCGGGAACTCGTCGCTGTCACGCCTGCGACGGGCCCTCACCCCGAAGGGGACGCTGGTCATCGCCGGAGGCGAGACCGGCGGCCGGTGGCTCGGCGGCGCCGACCGCCAGCTCCGAGCGCTGCTCCTGTCCCGGTTCGTGGACCAGAAGCTGACCACGTTCATCTGCCGGGAGAACCACGAGGACCTGCTCGTCCTCAAGGAGCTCATCGAAGCCGGGCGGATCACGCCGGTCATCGACAGGAGCTACCCGCTGAGCGAAGCACCTCAGGCCATCCGGTACCTGGAGCAGGGACACGCCCGGGGGAAGGTCGTCATCACCGTCTGACGCCAGCAAAAGAACCGCGACCCCCGCCCAGGAGCCGCGCCGGGGCCTACGGATGTGCGGTCAGGCCGGCCAGGTCGGCGCTGACCTGCCATAGCCGGGCGGCGCCCGCGGTGTCGTAGGAGGCCTTGCTGGAGGCCTTGGGCTTGCGGTTGACGAAGTACCGGCCGGTGATGCCCTCGACCTGAGGTGCGGAAGCGAGGTAGATCGGTGTGTCGGCGCCTTGGGCCGGGGTCTTCATGAACAGGTGCGCCACGCCGATCATGACGGCGAGGTACGCCGCCTGGTCTTCGGCGCCGAAGCTGGTGCGTACCACGCCGGGGTGCAGCACCGTGGCGGTCACACCGGTGCCGTCCAGGCGGCGGGCCAGCTCGTAGGTGAACATCACGTTGGCCAGCTTGGACTGGCTGTAAGCGCGCTGCCCGGAGTACTTCTGCTCACCCTGCAGATCGCCGAAGTCGATGCGGCCGCGGCCGTGGGCGGCGGAAGAGACGGTGAGGATCCGGGCGGGCGCGCTCGAGGTGAGGCGGTCCAGCAGCAGGCTGGTCAGCAAGAACGGCGCGAGGTGGTTGAGCGCGAAGGTCCGCTCCAGGCCATCGGCAGTGACGTGGCGGTGCGCCCAGAACCCGCCGACGTTGTTGACCAGCACATCCAGGCGCGGGTAGGTGTCACGGACCTGAGCGGCCAAACGGCGCACACCGGCTTGAACGGACATGTCCACGGCAAAAGCGTCCACGACCGGGCGGCCCGGTGCGGCGCCTATGTCTGCCGCGGCCGCCTCGGTGCGGGCCTGATCGCGGCCGGTGATGCCGACCCGGGCGCCGAGGGCGGCGAGCCCGATAGCGGTGGCCTTGCCGATACCGCCCGTGCCTCCGGTGACCAGAACGGACTTCCCGGCCATGAGGCGCACGTCAGCCATGGTTCATTCCTGGGCTCCTCGCGCCGGCGGCCGTCGGCGGCGAGGCCAGCGCCAATTTCTGGCGCTCGCCGTGGCCGCCGGCCGGCTAGGGGACGGCCGGCTGCTTGTGTACCGATGCCTGGTAGATCTGCTCGATCGATGACTCGAGCCGGGCGTTGAACTGCTCGTCGGTCTGGCTTTCCGTCAGCCCTTCGAGAAGGGCCCGCGAGAAGCTGGCGATGAGGGTCGGATCGCGCGCGAGCAGGGCGCAGGCCTCGTCGCGGCTGTAGCCGCCCGACAAGGCGACGACCCGCAGGACCCGCGGGTCGGCGGCCAGATCGCCGTACAGGCCGGGCTGGGTCGGGATGGTGATCTTCACCATCACGGTCGCGCCGTCCGGCAGCGCCTCGACGTGCTTGGTGATGGCGTCGTGCAGCAGCAACTCAGCCTGGGCCTTGTGCGGGCTGCTGATGCTGACCTCGGGCTCCATGATCGGCACCAGGCCGGCGGCCTGGATCCGGCTCGCGTAGCCGAACTGCTGGTCCACGATCGCCGAGATCCCGGCCTCGTTGGCGTCGTTGATCACCGAACGCATCTTGGTCCCGAAGATCTGGTGCCGCTGCGCGCGCTCAAGCAGGTCATCGAGGGTGTCGATGGGGTTCATGAGCTGCACGCCGTCCTGCTCGGGGGCAAGCCCCTGGTCCACTTTCAGGAACGGCACCACGTTCTTCTCGTCCCACAGATACCGCGCCGTGGGGACGCCGTCGACGTCCCGTTCCATGGTCTGCTCGAACAAGATCGCCGCCAGAATGCGCGAGCCGTCAAACGCCGGGCTGGTCAGCACCCGGGTCCGCATGGCGTGAACCAGGTCGAACATCTCAGCGTCGGAGCTGTAGCGGTCCCGCCCGATTCCGTATTCGGCGAGCGCCCTGGGCGTACTGCCTCCGCTTTGGTCAAGGGCAGCGAAAAAGCCGCGGCCGGTCCTGACTTTCTCGGATTGGGTGGTGTTCACGCTTCCTTATTCTGGCACCGCGCTGGCGGGGTGTGTCACCGGAGGCGGAGCGAGCTGGCCTGAAATGCTGACGCCGTGCATCTGAGCCTTATTGCCATAGTGGTCAGCGAGTACGACCCCGCGATCAGCTTCTTCGTGGACGTACTGGGTTTCGAGCTTGTGGAGGACTCCTCGGCCCTGACGAACGACGGACGCCCTAAGCGGTGGGTAGTAGTGCGGCCGCCAGGCGCCGAGACTGGCCTGCTCCTGGCGCGAGCTGACGGAGAAGACCAGGCCGCCGCCGTCGGGAAGCAGGCCGCCGGCCGGGTGGGTTTCTTCTTGCACGTGACGGATTTCGGCGCCGCGTTCGCCCGGATGTCATCCGCGGGCGTGCAGTTCCTCACCGCACCGCGCACCGAACCCTACGGTCTTGTCGCTGTGTTTCTCGACATCGCTGGCAACAAATGGGACCTTATCGGCCCAGCCGCCTAAGGACCGTCAGGCTCGCGCGGCGCACTCATCCCGCCGATCGGGCATGCTTATGCCCGGGTGCCTGTTGATCAGGGTAGGGCCTGGCCGGCGGCGGTCGGCGCGGCCGGCTGGCTGGCCCGGCGGGACCCGTTCGGGGCGGGCGGGTTAGGCGGTTGAGGAACGCAGGAAAATAGTGGTCATGGGTGGCGTGCCGGATGACCCGGCGGCAGGCGGGCCGCGGGAGTGGCTGGCGTTGCCCGGCGGCCGGATCCGGCCGGTCGTCTCGGTCCCGGGCCCCGGCGGCATCGCCGAGCTGCTGGCGTATGGCGCCTGGCTGTCCCGGCTGCGGCCCTCCTGCCGGTGCGGCAGGCCTCGCCTGGGTTCGGGCCGGACCTGCGGGAGTGCGGAGTGCGTCGCCCTGCTCCGGGAGCAGGAGGCCGGCCGCTAGCCCGGCGGGCGTCGCCAGCGGTGCGGTGCGGTTCGGTCAACGGTCGCGGCGCAGCACCAGGGTGGCGAAGCCCAGCACGTTGCGGTACCCGTGCAGATATTCGTCGCGGTGCTTGCGGGCGAGGAGGAGTGCCCCGGAGGCGCCGGGGTGGCCGGGGTTGTCCAGCGCCCACTCGGTAAGCGAGCCGACCCACGACCATTCGTAGTCGTCCCACTCGGCGGCGTCGCTGACGTGCGCGTACACCGGGGTCCAGCCGGCCTGTTCGGCGGCATCGACTAGGCCGGCGAGATCGGTGAAGTCCTCCGGCGCCGCGTCGAGCGCGGCCAGTGCCTGCGCAGTTGGAGGGATCTGCCAGAAGCCCTCGCCGACCAGAAGGATGCCGTCGGTGTTCACGTACCGGCCGGCCTGCTGCAGCGTCCCGGCGAATCCGCCGAACGCGTGCGTCGACCCGACACACAGCACCAGGTCGTAGTCCCCATCGGGCACGAACCCGCGGGCATCGCGTTCGTGCAGCGTGAGCCGGTTGTCCAGGCCGCGCTGGGCCGCGGCGGCCGCGGCGCGGTCCAGCGCGTAGCGGCTGATGTCGACGCCGTCGGCGTGCCCGTCGGGGGAGTGGGCCAGGGCCTGCATGGCCCAGGCCGCCTCGCCGCAGCCGAGGTCGAGGATGCGTGCCGCCGGTCGCCGGTCCGCGCGGCGCAGCAGCCGGTTGACGCTGACGCCGAAGATCGGCGCCGCGATCGGGTGATGCGAGTGCGCGATGCTGCTAAGCCGTTGACGATCCACCGTCATAGTGAACACGAAGGCGGCCAGCAAGCACCTCCCGGGCAGGTAGCCTCCGGGGGTTCCTGCCCGCTGACCGTAGGTCTGTCCAGGCCCAGCCCCGGGCCGGGAAGCAGGCTAAGCCGGGCAGCGTTGATAATGGCACGGGGCTGGCCGGCGTTCGTGTGAAGGCAGGCCGGCGGCGCGGTATCCCCCGCCGCCCCCCAGCACACGAGCATCAATCGGAAGGGCTGGCTGTCTCATGGCTGACGCACTGCCGGAATCGACTCTGGCGGCGCTCGAGGATCCGTTCGCGCAGCTGACCGGGCCGCTGGCCAGCACGACCAAACTGGACTTCGAGGTGTTCGACTCGGCCCGGCTCACCCCGCACATGCAGCGGCTCAGGCTGACCGCCCCGCAGCTTGACGGGTTCGGCTACCTGCCCGGCCAGGACGTGATGCTGCTGGTGGCGGCCGAGGGTAACCGCCCGGTACGGCGGCGCTACACGATCCGGCAGTTCGACGAGGCCACGCGGCTGCTCACGCTCGACGTCGTGCTGCACGGCGACGGTCCCGGCGAGCGCTGGGTGCGGTCGGCCCGGCCCGGCGACAGGATCGAGGGCATCGGGCCGCGCGGGAAGATCACCACGTCGGCCACGGCCGACTGGCACCTGTTCCTCGGCGATGAGTCGGCGCTGCCCGCGATGTTCGCGATGACCGAGGCCCTGCCGCCCGACCGCGCGGCCACCCTCGTGCTCGAGGTCCCCGAGGAGAGCGACGAGCAGGACCTGGCTGCCGCGGCGACTATCCGCATCTCCTGGCTGCACCGCCTCGGCGCGCCCGCTGGTGACCCGTCGGCCCTCGCCGCCGAGGCAGCCGAGATCGAGCTGCCGCCCGGCCGCGGCCACGCCTACCTGTTCGGCGAGGCGACGGTCGTGTCCCGGCTGCGGGAGGTCCTGGCCGAGCGAGGGCTCAGCCAGGACCAGATGTCGCCCAAGGCCTACTGGGGCCGCGGCCGCGCCAACGCCAGCCACGGCGAGCCCGCGCGAGACGCCTAGCCGACGGCGGCGACGGCCGCGGCGTTCTCCGGGTCCGCCTATACCGTGACCGAGAACCCGGGCACTGTCCCGCCGCATGGCCTGCGGCGTTTCCGCGGAAGCGTTTTGTGCACAATTTCACAAGCCGTTTCCGCGGAAACGCGGGCTGCCCGCGAACAGGGAGTACCCCAGCGCCGGGCGGGTGGCCGCATCTCTTGGGGTCAGCGCTGGAGGATGTCGCGCAGGTGCTGCACGGGCCACTGCCGGTCGAACAGTGTCGGGTCGCCTCGGTCCTCGGCACGCAGGTGCTGGATCAAGCTCACATAGTCGTCGAGGTCGAGCGTCCTGAGCAGGGTGAGCAGGTCCGCCGCCTCGCCGGTGACGGGGGCGATCGGTGCGACGAACCGGTCGTAGATCTCCACGACCTGGTTAACCATCGCCAGGTGGCGTGGCCCGGGCTCGACGGAGGGGAACTTCGTCGCGGCGAAGTCCTCGGTGAAGACGATCGGCTCGACGGCCAGCGCCCGTGGCCCGTAGTGCTGGGCGAGATGGATGAGCAACTCGACGTCGAAGGTCTCGTTGAAGGACGTCATCTGCCGGATGACCGGGCCGAGCGCGGCCCCGTCGAAGGCCTTGAAGCCGGCCTGGGTATCGAGCACATGGGCCAGGGACGGGATGAGCATGGCCCGGACGAAATGCCGGAACAGGATGATGATCTTGTCCGGCTTGTCGCCGGTGCTGTGCGGCTCGGTGACCGGCCCGTCGGCCCGGACCAGCACCGCACCCTCGATCCCGTAACGCTGGCCGAGCGCGCCGGCTACCTTGTCCCCGGCGACCAGCGGCGCCGCCAGCGAGCCCAGCTGGGCCAGGTTCGCGGACAGGTCTGCGTCGGTGTAGCAGACCACATGCCGGCCGGTGCCATTCGCATGTGCCGGACCGGTCCCGACCGCGGCGGCCAGCCCAGCCAGGATCGATCCGCCCTTACGGGACTGGTCGGTCGAGGTCAGCTGGTCGAATGCGGGGCTGATCGAGATGTCACCCCCGATCACCTCGGCCAGCCTGAGCACCGTCACGCTGCGGTGACCTTCGGCCGGATAGCCCTCGGCCGCCGCGATGTCCGTCATGAGGTCGGCACTTGAGGGCTGGTCCGGGCATCCGTCGTCGCAGGCGATGATGCTCCACGTGACGCCGGGCAGGCCGCCGGTCAGCCAGTCGAGCTGGCGGACCTTGGTCCGCACGAAGTCCTCCCCGTGCGGGTGGGCCGAACGCGGGACCATGCGCCCCGTCTCGCCGTACATGGCCCACACCACGGTGAGATGGACCGGACCGGTGAGCTCGCCCAGCCGCCGCCGCGAACGAGCCGCGGCCGCCGCTTCGGCCGCCACTGCCGGACCGTGGCTGCTCGCGACGCTCCCCGCCTCCGCGCGGCCTTCGGCCAGTGCGGAGGCCGCGTCGAGCACCGCCTGGTTCTGATCAGAGTCCGTCAGGTCACGCACGGGTGCCAGCGTCTTGTCCATGGCATAAGGATGCCAGCGCATCCGGCTCCCGGGCCCGGGGATTCAGCCACCAGCGTGACGATCATGCCGAGGAAGCCGTTCACGTGCCAGGTTTGCCCGGTTTACCGGGGGCGCTGCTCGCGCGCGTACGCATCCAGCCGCTCAAGTTCATCCGCATAGATGGCCCGCATCGCCCTCGGCGCGAAGGTCTTCTCAAAGAAACCGCCGATTCCGCCCGCGCCGTTCCACGTCGTCGAGATGTGCACCGACGACGCGCTGTCGCGCGGCGTGACGGTGGTCGTCGTGACCAGGCTTGAACCGGTATCGGACTCGGTGAGGACCCGGCCCGGCTCGGGCTCGTCCACCCTCATCCGGTATTCGCGGGTACGCCCGCCCGCGGTCACCTTGAACCGGGTGATGGTGCCAGCGCCCACGCCGCCGGATTCCACCCGGAAATCCGAGAACGCCGGGGGCAGGAAGTGCGGGTGATGATCACGCATGTCCGCGACGTAGCGGTAGACCGCGTCTGCGGGGGCATCGATGACACGCTCAGCGGAGACCACAATGCTCGCCATGCAGGCCTGTCTATCACGGGTCCAGGTGCCATACCTTGACACCCTTCGCGCCGCGTCACTGGGCCGCGACAGCACCAAGGCGATCTTGTGCCGCCCGGACAATGATGTCGACGCACGCCTCCGCGGAGAGAACCGTGCTGTCGAGAATCAGGTGATACAGCCGATAGTCGTCCTGACGGGCGTTGAAGAACGCCCGGGCGTAGGCCTCCCGGGCGCTGTCCACTTCCCGCTGCCCCTGCCGGGCGCTCGCCTCGTCGATGCCCAGCGCCACCACCTGGGCAATCCGCGCCTCAACGGGGCCGTCCAAGCGCACGCACAGCACATCGGCCCGGTCACCGAGCGCCACCATGCCCGCCCGGCCGAGGACCACGGCTCCCGTGGTATCGGCTATGCGCTGCAGCTCAGCCTTATTCGCGGCCCCGAAATGCTCGGGCGTGAGGGGCAGCTCGGCGGAGAGCACGTCTTGCCCGGTTGGCATGGCGACATTGGCGAATGCGGCCGCGATCCGCTCCCAGAGGCCGGGAGCGTGTTCGTCAAGGCTCTCGCCCACGTCTTCGGGCAGGCCAAGCTGCCGGGCGGCAGCGGAGGTAGGGATGGCACGATCGACGAACGGCAGCTGCAGCCGGCTGGCCAGAGCACGACCCACCCTGTCGCCGCGCGCACCATAAGACGCCGAAAGCGTCACCACTCCTCGCATAGGCCTATTTGAGCACACCAGGAGACCGCCGGCGATGCAAAACCTGGCGGCGCGCCGAATGCTCCGCGGCGAACGGCCGCTGGGACAGCTACGGGCGGGGATGCGCTGCCCGCCAGCCGATACCGCTGCGGACTATCCAGCCCGCGAGCACCCTGGACTCGCTGCGGGTGCTGAACGAGAATGTCATTACTGAGGTTCTTTGTGCCCCGCGCGTGTGGTGCCAGGAGGTGGGCTGCGTGATTGAGGTTGCGCATAGTGAAGAGGAGCAGTTGCTGCGGAGTACGGCGGCGAGGTTTGTCGATTCTGAGTATCCGCGGGAGCGGGTCCGGGAGGTGCTGGCGACGCCGTCGGGTCTTCCTGCTGCTTATGCCCGGCAGATGGGTGAGCTGGGCTGGCTGGGTTTGCTGGTGCCGGAGTCCGGTGCGGCGGGGATCGCCGCGCAGGGGGTGACGTTCGCGGCGATCGTGGCCGAGGAGCGGGGCCGGGGCTTGCAGCCGGGTCCGTTCATCCCGGCCAGCGTGGTGATCGGGGCGTTGTGCCGGGGCGGGTCGGCGGAGCAGCGGGCTAAGGTGCTGCCGGCGCTGGCGGCGGGTGAGCAGGTCGCGACGTGGGCGGTGATGAGCCCGGCGGGCGCGTTCGCCCCGGAGACGGCGCTGACCGCGCGGGCCGATGGTGATGGGGTGGTGGTGTCGGGTGCGGCGCTGGTCCAGGATGCCGGGCTGGCGGACTGGTTCTTGCTGACCGCGGGCGGTCCTGATGGCCTGACGCAGGTGCTGGTGCCCCGGTCGGCGGCGACGCAGTGTTGAGCCGCGGGAGGCGCTGGATGTGACGATGCGGTTCGGCGTGGTGCGGTTCGACGGCGTCGCGGTGCCGGGCAGCGGCCTGGTCGGCGCCGGTCGGGGGGGCGGCGGGGGATGTGGAGTGGGAGCTGCAGCTGGCGGCCAGTCTGGCGGCGGTGGAGTCGGTGGGGGCGATGGATGGGCTGTTTGAGCTGACGCGGCAGTATGCGCTGGATCGGTATGCGTTTGGGCGGCCGATCGGGTCGTTTCAGGCGTTGAAGCATCAGCTGGCTGATCTGTCGATGAATCTGGAGGCGGCGCGGGCGGTGGCGGCCAGTGCGGTGGAGGCGGTGGAGGCGGGCCGGGATGATGCGGGTGAGGTGGTGAGTATCGCGAAGGCGTGGGCGGGGGATGTGGGGGCGGAGATGGCGCAGGGCTGCTGGCAGATCTTCGGTGGTATTTCGCAGACCTGGGAGCATGATTCTCATTTGTTTTTGCGGCGGATCACGATGGATGGCCTGCTGTATGGCGGGGCTGAGTGGCATCGCGAGCGTATCTGCCGGATTCACGCGTTGTAGGAGGAGAACTGCGATGACTGACACCATCGACCTGTCGGCGACCCAGCGGGACATGCCGGCCCTGCCCGAGTACCGGGCCCAGGCCCGCGCCTGGATCACCGCCAACCTGGAACGCAAGACCGGCGATCCGACGACCGCGGGAATCGTGGCCCTCGAGCCCGATGAGATACCGGCGCAGAAGGCTCTGCAGCGCAAGGTCTACGAGGCCGGGTACGCGGGCATCGCCTGGCCGGCCGAGTACGGCGGCCAGGGGCTCCCGCCCGAGTACGAGCTGGCCTTCGAGGAGGAGGCCAGGGACTACACGCTGCCCTGCTACCCGTCGTACACCTTGTACAACGGGACCTTCAACTGCAACGTGCCGACGATGCTGGTGCACGCGCAGCCGGAGTTCCTCCGCTGGTTCGTGCCCCAGGTGCTGCGCGGGGAGATCGAGACCTGCAAGTTCTTCTCCGAGCCCTCGGGCGGGTCGGACCTGGCCGGCGTCCGGACGCGGGCCGTGCGGGACGGGGACACCTGGATCCTGAACGGCCAGAAGATCTGGAGCACGCACGCGCACCTGGCCAACTGGGGGTTCTGCCTGGCCCGCACCGACTATGACAAGCCCAAGCACCGCGGCCTGACCTGGTTCGCGTTCCCCACCAACCTGCCCGGCGTCACCATCCGGCAGATCCGCCGGGTCGATGAGACCGCCGAGTTCTGCGAGGACTTCTTCGACGATGTCGTGATCCCCGACCTGTACCGCATCGGCGAGGTCAACGACGGCTGGGCCGTCACCCAGACCATGCTGGTCTACGAGCGCGGCGCCGGTAAGGGCCCGGTCGGTGATCACCTGACCGGCCCGGGCCCGCTGGCCCCGGATCTGGTCGAAGAGGCGCGGCGGCTGGGCGTTCAGGATGACCCGCTGGTGCGGCAGAAGGTGGCCCGCGGGCACATGATCGATTTCGTCGGCCGGTCGCTGGCCTGGCGGATCGCGCTGGCCGGGCAGGCCGGCGGGTTCAACCCGGGGCTGGCCGCCTACGGGAAGCTGTTCCGCGGGACCTATTCGCCGGTCCGGGGCCGGCTGCCGGTCGAGATCGGCGGCGCGGGCGCGATGACCTGGGAGCCGGGCAGCGAGGACCGCGACCGCGCGGTGGACTTCCTCAACAGCAAGGTCATCGCCATCGCCGCCGGTACCAACGAGATGCAGCGCAACGGGATCAGCGAGCGGATCCTGGGCATGCCCCGCGAGCTCAGCGTCGACACCCGCCGCCCGTACCGAGAGGTGGTCCGGGAGGAGAAGGGCTGGTCGGCGCCGCAGGTCTGATCCGCGCAGTCCCGGTCCTGGCGCTGCGGATTCAGCGGGGCAGCCAGGCTGCTTCGTGCGCGCCGAGGCGTGCGGGCGGCAGGTCCCAGCGTGGCTGGGTCTCGCTGAGCTGCAGGGCCGGGGTCAGGTACTCGATCCGGCCGAAGTCATCGGTGTCCATCTGGGCCACGAACGGCCCGGCCACCTCGGGATCGTAAGCGGCGGCCATGACGGCCGCAGCGGGGTCGTTGTCGTCACCCAGCCGCTGGTACCACGAGCAGACCTGGCTGAGCGACGTCTGGACGTGCCACGACCCGCCCTCCCGGGCCCGCCGGGCCAGCGCGACCATGGCGCCGTACGCGGCCAGGAAGCCGGTGCTGTAGTCGTTGACCGCGGCCGGGGCGAGGCGCGGCACGCCGTCCGGCGCGGCCTGCCCTTCCCGGAACGACATGCCCGTGGCCGCCTGCGCCAGCTGCTCCCAGCCCGGGCGCTGTGACCAGGGCCCGATCGGGCCGTAGCAGTTCTCCGACACGTACACGATCCCGGGCCGCAGCGCCGCGACCTGCTCCGGCGAGAAGCCGCGCCGGGCCAGCGTCCCCAGCCGGTAGCCCTGCGCGAACACGTCCGCGCCGCGAATCAGCTCGCGCATGGCCGCGGCCTGCTCGGCGATGTTCAGGTCCAGGAACGCCTGCCGCTTGCCGATGCTCGTCTCGAGCTCGAACAAGTCTCCCGACTCCAGGTGCGGAGCGCTGATGTGCAGGACGTCCGCGCCGTGCTCGGCCAGCGTCTTCCCGCACGTCGGCCCGGCCAGCACGCGGGTGAGATCGACGACCCGCACTCCTGAGGTCGGCCGGTCCCCGCCGGGCAGCGGCTCGGGCGGCGCGTCGCCGATCTTGGTGATGGTCACCACCGGCCGGCCAGCCAGGGCCCGGCCCTGCGGGTGCTCGGCCCACTCCTGCCTGGAGTAGACGACGCCGCCGCACACCTGGCGGCGGATAAAGGCCGCCTGCAGCTCGAACGCATCCCACCGGAGCACCGCGGCGTCGATGTCCTCGCTGGTGGCCGAGTCATCGAGCCCGAGTTCCTCCAGGATCTGCGGAGCGTCGTGGAACGAGCCATGCAGCTGGAGATAGCGGCCGTCCTTCGCGGCGACGATCCGGGTAATCCGGCGGGCGTTCCGCCGGTCCTGCGGCCCTGCCCCCGCGGTCTCGGCCGGGTCATCCAGGCGGCGCGCGTACCGGTAGGAGTTCAGGCTGGCCGCGGCATGGCGTGCATCCACGATCACCTGCTGGCTCCGGCCGGTCCGCAATCGCCACAGCTCGCTGGCGGCCAGGCCGGTGAGCACCCGCGCCGTGGCCACCCCGGTACCGAGATGGTGCGGAGAGGGCAGGATCGGTTCCTGGCCCAGAACCTGGAATTCCGCGTCGGCCGGCAGTTCCAGCCCGGCCAGCTTCACAGCACCCTCGACGTCTATACGATCCACGTCAGCCGCCTTCCACGCAGACATAGCCATTATGTCCACGGCGGGCGCCCTTGGAGTAGTGCGCGGCGGCATGAATTGGGAACTGGCCGCATGAGCTCGGCGGCCAGGTTGCCCTTCCATACCTCACATCAGTGAGCCAGACGCTCGATGGTGGCCTATACGATTCACGGATATCTCCGGGCCGCAGGCCCGTGACGGAGTATCCATGCTCCGCGATGAGGTCGCGCACCGAGCGGGCCAGCCACTGCCCGCGTTCTTGGCGCTGTGGACCTATCCGGCCGCAGGACCGCGATGCGGCGCGGCGGCTTCGATCCCGGGGCCGGCCGCTACGCTGATTTCCTCGCCCGGGCTCTTCCGGACGAAGCGGCCTGGCCCCGCGATCTCGAAGCGCGGTATCTCGAACTGACGGCGAGCCGCGGCTCTTAGTGAGTGTTGATCACCCGGGTGATCGCCGCTCCGGCCAGTCCGCGAGTCATGTCGAAGACGGGTGCCTGGCTCCGTCCTAGCGGGTGACAGAGCTGTTCCGCGACGCGAGCGCGAAGCGGCGGACGACGACCGGTAGGAGGCCGGGATGCGGAAGGTGATCGCGAACGAGTGGATGACGCTGGACGGGGTGGTGCAGGCTCCCAGCTATGCCGATGAGGACGTGACCGGTGACTTCGGGCACGGTGGCTGGCATACCCGTTACCTCGATGACCTGTCCATGAACTGGGTGATCAAGAACGTGCGCGGCGCGGGCGGCTACCTGCTGGGGCGCGGCACGTACGAGATTTTCGCTGCCCACTGGCCGAACGCGCCGCAGGAGCAGCAGGTGCTCGCCGAGCCCCTGAACGCGTTGCCCAAGTATGTCGCCTCGACCACCCTCGACGAGCCGCTCGGCTGGCCCAATTCGAGGCTGCTGGCAGGCGACATCGGTACGGCCGTGGGTGCGCTGAAGGCGGCGGAGGGCGAGGACCTCCATGTCATCGGCAGCCCCGGGCTCCTCCAGACCCTCATGGCCCTGGGCCTGGTGGACGAGCTCCAGCTGATGATCGACCCGCTGGCGGTCGGCGGCGGCAAGCGCCTGTTCCGCGACGACGGCGCGCTTCGTACGCTGCGGTTGGCCGACAGCCAGGTAACCAGCACGGGCGCGATCATCGCGACCTACGCATGTGAGGAGTGACGATGCCGAAGTACCTTCTGCTCAAGCACTACACCGGTGGCCCGGAGCGCCACCCGAACTTCGCGCCGATGAGCGACTGGACTGCGGACGAGATCACCGCACACCTGGCCTTCCAGCGCCACGTGGGCGAGCTGCTGCGCGAGCGGGGCGAGTTCGTCGACGTGCGGGCGCTGAGTCCGGAAGGGGCGTACGTCCGCTACGGCGGGCCGGGCATGGCGCCGGTGACCACGGACGGCCCGTTCCCCGAGACCAAGGAACTCGCCGCCGGCTGGTTCATCATCGACGTCGAGTCGCAGGCGCGGGCGCACGAGGTCGCGGCCTACCTCTCGTCCGCGCCAGGCCAGGGCGGCCAGCCGATTTATGAGTGGATCGAGGTGCGGCCGGTGATGAGCGACACCCCGGCCACGGCGGAGTGAACGAGGACGTCGTCCGCGTCCTGGCCCCGCAGGTGCTCGGCATCCTCGTCCGTCGCGGGAACGACTTCGCCGCGGCCGAGGATGCCGTGCCGGAAGCGCTGCTGGAGGCGCATCGGTCCTGGGGCGACGCGCCTCCCGGCGACCCGAAGGGCTGGTTGCTCACCGTCGCGGGCCGCAAGCTGATCGACGGGCGGCGCTCTGAGGCGGCACGGCGTCGGCGCGAGGACGCGCTGAGCCACGAGCCCGAGCCCGGACCAGCCGGGCAGTCCGACGACACGCTGCTGCTGCTGTTCCTGTGCTGCCACCCGGCGCTGAGCCCAGCCTCGGCGATCGCGCTCACGCTGCGCGCCGTCGGCGGGCTGACGACCAGGCAGATCGCCGAGGCGTTCCTGGTTCCTGAGGCGACGATGGCCTCAGCGCATTAGCCGCGCGAGGCGGATGGTCGGCGGCCAGCCGTTCGCGCTGCCCAGCGACGTCGCGGTCGTGCTGCGCGTGCTGTACCTGATCTTCAACGAGGGCTATTCCGGCCGGGTCGACCTGGCCGCCGAAGCGATCCGCCTCACCCGCCAGCTGGCGCTCGCGTGCGATGAGCCCGAGGTCGCCGGGCTGCTCGCGCTGATGCTGCTGCACCACGCCCGCCGCGCCGCGCGCACCGACTCAGCACGGCACGCTCGTCCCCCTCGACAAGCAAGATCGCACACGATGGAACCAGGCCGAGATCACCGAAGGCGTGCGCATCCTGCAAGCGGCCCTGGCCCGCGACCGGCGCGGCGAGTACCAGATCCAGGCCGCCATCGCCGCGCTGCACGACGACGCTCGCACCGCCGAGGAAACCGACTGGCCGCAGATTCTCGCCTGGTATGACGAGCTCCTCGAGCTCACCGGCAATCCGGTTGCCGCGCTCAGCCGCGCGATCGCGGTCGGCGAGGTCGACGGGCCGCTTGCCGGGCTGAGCGCCGTCGAGGAGCTTGCCACGCGGCTCGGCGACTATCACCGGCTCGACGCGGTGCGTGCCCGCCTGCACGAGCGGGCCGGGCACCTCGACGTCGCCGCCGAGCACTACACCCGCGCGGCGGCCCAGGCGCGTAACAGCGCCGAGCGGGACTACCTCACCAAGCAAGCGGCCCGAATGCGCCACAGGTGACCGTCACGAGTTGCCGCCACGGACGTGGTGGTGATCTAAGGAAATACGGCCGCGCCGGGCCCCATGGCCTGCCTCACAGGTCAGCGCGGACCTGGCGCAAGGCGAGCTGCATGGCGGCAGCGGTGGCGAAGCGATCAGAGCGCGGCTGCGGCGCACGCCTTGACGAGAAACTCGGCCAGGCCCGGGTCGAGGTCCGAGCGAGTCGTCCTGGGGTCGGTCACCGGCGTGTCGACGACGGGCATCGCGTTCGGGAACGGATGATGGCCATCGCACAGGAGCTGGTACAGAAGCACGCCGACGGCGAACAGATCGGTGGACACATCCCAGCGCGTCAGGCCAGCGTCGGGCGGCTGATAGGGCGGCGTGCCCGACTGGGTGCGGACGGGGTCGCCGACCCGGGAGGCGATGTTGAAGTCCAGGAGCTTCGCACCGGTGCGGGTGAGCATCACGTTGAGCGGCTTGATGTCGCGGTGGACCAGCCCTTCGCTCGCTCAGCCTCGTCCACTCCCGCGACTCGGCGTCCGACAGGCCGCCGTCGCGGCGCTTAGCCTCCAGCTGCTCAAGGCGTGCCGCATCCGGGTGAAATGCGACCAGCGCGTCGAGCAGGTCGAGCGCGACATCGACGGCCTCCCGGTCGCGGAGGCGCCTCGTCCCGCTGACGAACTCATCGAGTGATTCGCCGTCGATGAACTCGGTGATGAGATACCAGTCCCCGGCCTCGGTCTGGCCCGCCCAGAAGACCTCCACCACGTGCGGATGGCGGATTTTCCGCAGGGCGTTGATCTCGCGGCGCACCGCCGCATTCCCCGCGGCGCTGTCGAAGAGCTTGAGCGCGCGCTCTTCGCCTTCGACGTCATCGCGCACCCGGTAGACCCTGGAGAAGCCGCCCTGCCCGATTACCTGGAGTATCTCGAAGCGGCCGTCGATAATGTCGCCGGCCGCATAGTCGGCCGCCTTGGCCCCGGCCGAGGAACGGACCTCAGCGGGGTCGGGTTCGGGCAGCGCCAGGCTGCCGCCTGCGGGCGATGCGGCGCCGGGCTCTCGGGCCAGATCGTCGCCGCCCGACGTGAGCAGGCGGGTACGGCCCTTGCGCTCGGCCCCGGTGGAGTCGCCCTGCACGTGCCGGATTCCTCCGACGGCGTTGACCAGGCACGGGTGCAGTACGTAGGTGTCCACGTCCGGCGGGAAGTGGAACTCCTCGATGTCGCCCAGCGAGTAGAAGCGGCGCCGCCCGATCTCATCGACGTAGCCGAGCAGGCCGTTCTGCCACAGGACGGAGGCGAGGTTCGTCGCCTTCTCGAAGTGCAGATCCGCTACTTCCTGCAGTGCCTCGAGATCCACGCGCGGGAACCGGTCCACGCCGATCATCCGGACGAAGGAGCGGACGTCCTCCTGGACGCCGCTGATATAGGCCTGGGTGCTGGTGAACAATTCGGAGTAGTTGTGCAGGGCGGCGTTCGCCGGCATCAGGTCGGAGGAGATCTGGTTAGCGCACTGGGCGAGCTGGGAATCGCCGAACCGCTTGGCGCAGCGTTGCACCACCGCTTCCAGGACCGCCGGCGGGAGGTCCTGGCGGCCCGCCTGCTTCTGCCGCAGGATCTCCTCGCTCAGCTCATTGCCGAGCGAGATGATGTCGCGCGGGATCAGCCTGGTGTGGCTGAGCAGGTAGTCCTCGATCGTTCCGTCGCCTTCGGGCCCAGGCCACTGGCCGTTGACCCCGAGCCAGTCGCGGATCGTGGGGGGACCGCTGGCCGCGCGCCGCATCAGCAGTGACGGCGGCAGCCGCTGCAGTTTCTGCCCGAGCAGGTAGAGCAGCGATCCGCGATCCCATTCCAGCACGCGAATGTGCGGCTCGTTGTAATACCGCGGCGCATGCTCTGACCGGTACACCGATGACATGACGATGTCGCGGATGCAGATGACGACATGCAGGCGCCCGCCCAGCTTGTGGTCGCGGAGCAGGCGCATGACCTGATAGAACAGCCCTTCCTGGCATTTCAGCCAGTACATCGGGGCGTGGCCGAATTCCTCGTCCACCCCGTCAAGGTAGAAATAGATCGGCTTGCACTGGCCGAGAATCTCTCCCAGCAGATCCTCGAGGTCGTCCCAGAGCGGATCGTCGAGGTAGGTGGACAGCTGATGGGCCGTCTGCCGCTGATTGATGATGTCGCGTACTTCGCTATAGATCGTCCGGGGCCGGCGAACGTCATCGAGCAGCCGCGCGTACGAGTGCTCGAGCTCGGCGGCCTGCTCGTCGCGCAGCTGCTGACGCAGCTCCGGACGGCGGAGCAGGTGCGAGGCCAGTGACCGCATGATGGCCCGCTCCCAGATCTGCATCCATTTCTCGATCAGGACGCTGTCCGAGAACCACTGGCACGCCTTGACCACGACTTCGGTCTTCGGCAGGCTCTGCTGCGGCAGATCGGCGTAGACGGAATCCTGATGCGCCTGGAAATCCTGCAGCCGCCGCAGGTAGACCGTCTTGCCCGCCCCGAGCTTCCCCACGATGACCCGCACCATCGAGTCATTGGCCCGGGTGGCGAGGTGGCCGTAGGCCGGATTACCGCCGAAATCGACGAACTCGCTGATCACGTCCTCGATGTCGGCTCGTGACCCGTCTGGATTGCCGAACGGCCCCACAGGGTCGAGCCGACGCCGTTTACTGACCATATTTCTCCCGGTTTGAATCGTAACCTCCCTACGGGAGCAGCGGCCAGCGGGGGCGTGCGCGGCCGGTACCGCCAAGCCGTGGCAGACTCCCTTCATGGTGATGAAAACCGGTGCCAGCCGAGCCGCAAGGCGAGTGCGCCAGTGATCCGCAACGTGGTGGTCGGGCGCCTGCGGCCGGCCGGCGATCCCGCCCAGCAGGCGGCCGATGCCGCGCTGCTCCGCCAGGGCCTGGCGGGAATCGCCGCGCTCAGCTTCCCGGGGCTGATCGCGATGGCCGTCGGGACCGACGCCGGGGTGCGTGACGGCGGCTGGGACTTCGCGATCACCAATGACTGGCAAGACGCGGAGGCCTACCGCGTCTACGACCAGGACGAGGAGCATAACCGGCTGCGCCGTGAGATCTTCGCGGTGATCTGCCGCGACATTGCCCGTGTCCAGTTCCAGGTGACCTAGCGACGTCGTTTATATACCGTTATGTCCCAACTTCACATTGAGACATAACGGACGTCGACCATGATCATGGCCAGTTTTGGACCGCATTCGGCCATTCCTGGCCATGATCATGAAACCAGTCCCGAGCGGAGGGTGCCTTCCTCATGGCCGGGCGGGACATGCCCCGGGCGAGCGTGCGCTTGACACGGCGCTAGCTGCCGCCATCGGCGTTGAACAGGTGCCGTCCGGGCGCTCCGGGCAGCCACTCCAGTGCCTTCTCGAAGTGGACGGTCAGGCCGTGGCGTTCGTCGCCGGTCAGCTGCAAGTTGTCGACCACCGCGTCGATGATCTTCAGGCCGCGGCCGTGCTCGGCGGTCACCGGCACGGGCTCATCGGCAAGCGCGATCCGGCCCGCCCGCTCCTCGCCGGTCTCCCGGCCGCTGCGCCGGGCGCCGCCGCGCAGAGCGCCGTCCAGCGCCGGCTTGCCGTTCCCGCCGTCGGCGTTGATGACCTCGATCGCGCACTGCCCGCTCCTGGCGCTCACCTGCACCAGATACTCCTCGACAGGTCCGGCGTGCAGGACGACGTTGGCGCAGGCCTCGGTGAGCGCCAGCGCGATGTCGGCGCGCGTATCGGGCGTCACGCCCAACGTCGCCAGGCAGCCGTCGAGGACCTGGCGGCTGACCGGCACGCTGGCCGCATCGCGGGGCAGGTACAGCACCATCCTGATCTCCACGTCATCCGCCTCCGCTCAGCACCAGGAACACTGGCAGGCCGTGCGGCCCGCCTGATCACATGTGCCTCGAGCGAGCGATCCCAAACCCGCACGCGCCGGCCGGGACGGGCCGTTACGCTGTATTTTCTGAGCATGTTTACCGCGGCCCTGGTGAATCTCTACACCCGCGATATCGAAGCCGGGTTGCACTTCTACCGTGATCTCCTGGGCTTCGCCGAGACGTTCCGCGCTCCAGCCGAGGGCCCCCTTGAGCATGTCGAGCTCCAGCTGAACGGCTTCAAGGTCGGCCTCGGCACGGTCGAGGCGGCCAGGAGGGTGCACGGCGTCGAGGCCGTACCGGGAAGCCCGGCCATGGTCCTGGTGGTGTGGACCGATGACGTCGACCGCGCCTATTCCGAGCTCGTGGCCGCGGGGGTACCGGTGCTTCAGCCGCCCCACGAGACCGGCAACAACAACCGGAATGCGCTGTTGCGCGATCCGGACGGGAATCTCGTGGAGATCGTCGCCAAGGTCAAGCCGGGGTGACGGCCCGCGGCTGGTCCTCGAAATCGGTCAGGAAATCGGTCAGGAAATCGGTCAGGAGATCGGTCAGGAATGCTGGTCCAGGAAATCGGCCAGGAACGGAAGCGTCCGCTGCAGCGGGCCGGTATCTCCGGCCGCGGCCGCCAGCTCGCCAAGATAGTCGCCGTGATTTCCCGGCACGATCAGCAGCCGTGCGTTCGGGATAAGGGCGGCCAGCAGCACCGTGTGCCCGACGGCGACCACATCGTTGTCGGCCGCCACCACGAGTGTCGGCGCGGTGATCGAGGCGACCTGAGCGTCGGGCCAGTCGGCGAAGCCGGTCAGCATGAGCTCTCGATCGAGGCGGAACATGCGCTCGGCATGGCCGGGGTCGCCGCTGGCCGTGAGGTCCGCCTCGCGGTAGGGCGCGGGAAGATCGGCATAGGTGGCCGCGGCCAGGCCGTCCCAGAATCCGTCGACCATCCCGTCGCGGCGGAACGGCGCCGACGCCACGATCAGCCGGCGGACCGCGCGCGGATGCCGGATGGCCAGCTGCATCCCGACCTGGCCGCCGTTGCTGAACCCGAGTACGTCGACCGGTCCGGCGGACAGTTCCGCGAGCAGCGCGGCCACGCCGTCCGCCGAACCCTCGAATGACGCAGGCGCCGCACCCGATCCGGTATGCCCGTGTCCTTGCAGCTCGACCGCCAGCATGCGCCGCGAGCTCTGCAGGGCCGGGATGAGGCGGCCCCAGTTGGACTCGATCGTCGAGCCGCCGCCGTGCAAGAGCAGCAGCGCAGGCCGCGGACTATCCGGCTTACCGTGCCATTCGAAGTAGAGCGGCAGTTCGGCGCGGGAGTATCCGTGCTCGTCGGGCATGGCCGCAAGCCTAGCGACCCCCCTAGCTCGTCTCGGGCTGCCAGGCGGGCATGACCTCTTCCTGGGCGGCGGGGATGAGTATGCCCGCCACGGCGCAGCCGGCCAGGAACAGCGCCGCCATGATGAACGTCCGGGTGAACCCGGCCAGCGCCGGCAGGCCGCGGATCACGTCGCCGGCCACGAAGGTGGCGGCGATCTGGCCGCCGAGCGCTCCGCCGAGCGTGCGCAGCACCGTGTTCATCCCGCTGGCCACGCCCGTCTCGGTCTCGGGCACGGCCTGCACGATCAGGTTGCCCAGCGCGGAGAACGCCAGCCCGATCCCGACCCCGAGCAGCGCGGAGCTGACCAGCATGCCGTACGGGTGGCGGCTGGTCACGGTCAGCCAGATACAGGCTCCGGCGCCGATGACCGACCCGGTGATCAGCGCCCATCGCGAGCTGAACCGCCGCTCGACCCGGCCCGCCAGCGAGCCCAGCACGCCCATGCCGACCGCGCACGGCAGCAGGTACACCCCGGCCGCGACGACCGAGGCCCCGTAGCCGAACCCGGTGCTCGTGGGCAGCTGAGCCAGCTGGGGGAGCAGCAGGAAGAACGAGTACAGTCCCCCGCCCAGCAGGAAGGCGGCCAGGTTGACCGTCCATACCCCGCGGACCCGCATCAGGGCCATGTCGACCAGCGGATTGCTGCTGTGCAGCTCGACCATGATCCACAGCGCGCAGACGGCCAGGCCGGCCGCCAGCAGGCCCAGGGTGCGCGCGCTGGTCCAGCCCCAGACCGAGGTCTGCGCGATGGCGATCAGCACGCAGCACATGCCGATGCTCATCAGCGCCGCCGCGACCCAGTTGACCCGGCCGGGGGCACGGGCCCCGGGCGGCGGGATGAACAAGCGGGCGCCGACGGCGGACACCAGCATCACCGGCAGCGGGATCCAGAACAGCCAGTGCCAGTTCAGGTGCTCGTCGATGAGACCGCCGACCACCAGGCCGAAGCCTCCGCCGATCCCCAGGATGGCCGACATCAGCCCGATGCTGCCCGGCACCCGGTCCCGGGGAAACTCATCGCGGATGACCGAGAACGACAGCGGGAAGATGCCGCCGGCCACCCCCTGGATGACCCGGGCCACGATCAGGACCCCCAGCGAGTTGGCCGCCCCGCCCAGGGCCGTCCCGGCCGCCAGCACCAGCAGCGTGCCCACCAGCAGCGGCCGTTTGCCGTGCATGTCGCCCAGCTTGCCGATGATCGCCGTGCCCACGGAGGCCGACAGCAGGAACCCGGTCAGCAGCCACGTGACGCCGGTCTCGCTGGCGCCCAGGCTGCGCTGGAACACCGGCAGCGCCGGGATGACCGCCGAGCTCAGCACCGCGTAGCACAGCGCCGCGAGCAGCAGCACGGTCATGATCATGCCGGTCTTAGCCTGCTGAGCATCCCGTGGCGGACTAATGCGTTGAACTCCCCGCGAACCCGGCGCCATGCCGCCACTTTAATCCGCGTCACCCGGCCTGCGTGGCGCCCGGGCTGGCCTACCCACGCCTGGCCGGCCTCAGCTGGCGCGCTTGTAGGCCCGGACGGCCAGCGGCACGAACACGAGGTAGATGCCCGCCAGCCAGACCAGGCTCTTCCACAAATTGCCCGCGATCGGGCCGCCCAGGGCCAGCGCGCGCATGGTGTCGACGACGTAGGTGACCGGCTGGTTGTTCGCGAACGCCTGCAGCCAGCCCGGCATGGTCGCGATCGGCACGAACGCCGAGGACAGGAACGTCAGCGGGAAGATCCAGATCAGCCCGAAGGCCTGCACTGACTCCTCGTCGCCGATGGCCAGCCCGGTGTACGCGGAGATGCACGCAATGGCCACGCCGAACAGCACCGCCAGCGCGACCATCGCGATGGCCGGGAGGACGCCGTTCGAGAACCGGAACCCGACCGCGTACCCGACCGCGAGGACGATCAGGATCGTCACCAGCATCCGCAGCGTGTCGGCCAGCAGCCGCCCGGTCAGCACGGCCGAGCGCGCCATCGGCATCGACCGCAGCCGGTCGATGACGCCCTTGGTCAGCTCCTGGGCCAGTGCGATGGCCGTGCCGAAGCAGGCGAACGCCGCGGTCTGCGCGATGATCCCGGGCATCAGGAAGTTGACGTAGCCGCCCGGCACGCCGACCCGGATCGCGCCGCCGAACACGTACCGGAACATCAGCACGAAGATCACCGGCTGGACCACGGTGAACACCAGGTACGCCGGCACCCGCATCCAGACCAGCAGGTTGCGGCGGGTGATGGTGAGGGTGTCGGTCACCGCCCAGCCGAACCGGACCCGCGGGCTGGGCGCGCCGGCCGGGGCGGCGGTGCGTTCCGCGACCGCGGTCATGACGCCGCCCCCGCCTCGGCCCGCCGCCGTCCCCGGCCGCGCCTTCGGCCGGACGGCTGGTCCTCCTCGGCGGCGTGGCCGGTCAGGGTCAGGAACACATCATCGAGCGACGGCCGGCGCAACGCGAGTCCCCTGGTCGCCACGCCCGCGGCGTCCAGCGCGCGGACGGCCTCGACCAGCGCGTCTGATCCGCGCCCGCCGACCCCGATGCTCACCACCCCGGTCTCCAGGTCGGCGTGCGGTTCGCTCTCCCCGATGGGGGCGACCGCCGCGACCGCGGCGCCGACGCGCGACCGGTCGGGCACGGCGAACTCGACCACGTCCCCGCCGGCCCGGCCCTTCAGCTCCTCGGCCGTGCCCGCGGCGATGACCTGGCCGTGGTCGATGACCACGATCTCATCAGCCAGCTCGTCGGCCTCGTCCAGGTACTGGGTGGTGAGCAGGATGGTCGTCCCGCCGGCGGCCAGGGACCGGATGATGTCCCACATGCCCAGCCTCGAGCGGGGGTCCAGCCCCGTGGTCGGCTCGTCCAGGAACAGCACCCGCGGCCGCCCGACCAGGCTCGCGGCCAGGTCCAGGCGCCGCTGCATGCCGCCGGAGTAGGTCTTGGCCGCCCGGTTAGCCGCGTCCGTCAGGCCGAACTGCTCCAGCAGCTCGACGGCACGGCTGCGGGCCTCCGGCCAGCGCAGGTGATACAGCCGCCCGACGATCTCCAGGTTCTCCCGGCCGGTCAGCTCTTCCTGGATGGCGGCGGACTGCCCGGCCAGCCCGATCGACCGGCGTACCGCGGCGGCGTCGTGCACCACGTCGTACCCATCGACCACCGCCCGGCCCCCGTCCGGGGGCAGCAAGGTGGTCAGGATCCGGACCGCGGTCGTCTTGCCCGCGCCGTTCGGGCCCAGGACGCCGAGCACCGTCCCCCGGGGCACCGACAGGTCGATGCCCCGCAGCGCCTGCACGTTGCCGAACGACTTGGTCAGGCCCTCCACAAGAATCGCCGGCTGGCCGTCTGACATCAATCCTCCCGAACATCCCCGTCCCGAGAACCGCGGTGCCGCGCTAACTGGCGGGACCAAAAAACCCAATCTATATGCCGAACGGTACGTGGCGCGTGCGGCAGAATCTCTGCCATGCTGCCCGTCGCCGAGCTCCATCTGCACATCGAAGGCACGCTTGAGCCGGAGCTGCTGGTCCGCCTGGCGGCCCGCAACGGCGTCGCGCTGCCCACTACGGACCCAGCAGAGCTGCGGGCCAGGTACCGGTTCGACAGCCTGCAGGCCTTCCTGGACCTGCACTACGCCAACCTGCGTGTGCTGCGGCAGCAGGAGGACTTCTACGACCTGGCCCGCGCTTACCTGGCCCGGGCCGCGGTGGCCGGGGTGCGCCGGGCCGAGATTTTCTTCGACCCGCAGACCCACCTGGATCACGGGGTGCCGCTGGCCGCCGTGTTCGGCGGGCTGACCGCGGCGCTGGCCGACGGGGAGCGCGAGCACGGGATCTCGGCCGGCCTGATCCTGTGCTTCCTGCGCGACCGGGGCCCCGACGCCGCCGCCGAGATGCTCCGCGCCGCGCTGCCGTTCCGCGACCAGTTCATCGGCGTCGGGCTCGACTCGACCGAGGTCGGCTACCCGCCGGCGCTGTTCGAGCAGGTTTACCGGCAGGCCGCGGCCGAAGGCCTGCGGCTGGTCGCGCACGCGGGGGAGGAGGGCGGCCCGGACTACGTGCGCGAGGCGCTCGACCTGCTGCACGTCGAGCGCGTCGACCACGGCGTGCGGTCCATGGAGGACCCCGGGCTGGTCGCCGAGCTGCGGGACCGGCGCACCGCGCTGACCGTCTGCCCGCTGTCCAACGTGGCGCTGCGCGTGGTGGACACCCTGGCCGCGCACGTGCTGCCGAGCATGCTGGACTCCGGCCTGCTGGCCTGCGTGAACAGTGACGACCCGGCCTACTTCGGCGGGTACGTGGACGACAACCTGGCCGCCGTCCGGGTCGCGTTCGGCTACGACGACGCCGCGCTCGCGGTGCTGGCCCGCAACTCCTTCGACGCCACCTTCGCCGCCGAGGAGGACAAGCGCCGCTGGCACGCCGAGGTGGACGCCTGGCTGGCCGGCGCCAGCTGAGGCCGTTTCAGCTGGGCCGTTTCAGCTGGGCCAGTTCAGCCGGGGCCAGTTCAGCCGAGGTCGGCGAGGAACGTGGCTACGATCGGGCCGCAGGTAGGCCCGCCGTCCCCGGTGGAATCCACCACCAGGCACGCGAACGCGGTAGTGCCATTGAAGCCCATCAGCCAGGCGTCGGTCTTCAGCGGGGCGGACGACCCGTACTGGGCGGTCCCGGTCTTGGCGTAGGTGCCGGCCGGCAGGCCCTGGCCGGCCGCGGTGCCGCTGGCCACCACCGACGCCATCATCGTGTGCAGGTCGCTGACCACGTTCGCCGGCAGCGGGCTGGTGGCCGGCGTGGCCGCGCCGCCCGTGGCCGCGCCGCTCGCCGACCCGCTGCTGGCCGCCGCGCTGCTCGCGGACCCTCCGCTCGCGGCCGCGCTGCTCGTGGCCGCGCTGCTCGCGGCCGGGCTGCTCGCGGACCCGCTGCTCGTGGCCGCGCCGCTGCCGGACGCGCTCTGGATGAGCTGCGGCGTACGCACCGTCCCGGCGTCGGCGGCCGCGGCGACCATCGCCATGGACAGCGGCGACATCAGGACCCGGCCCTGGCCGATCGACGTGGCGGCCAGGTCCGCCTTGTCGGCCGGCTGCGGGACCGAGCCGTCGAACGAGATCAGGCCGAGGTCCAGGCTGCGGCCCACCCCGAGCATGGTCGCGGCGGCCGGCAAGTCCGGCGCCGTCAGGTGCCCGGTGGCCAGCTGGATGAAGGCGGTGTTGCACGACTCGGTGAAGGCCTGCAGCAGCGTGCTGACCGGTGCGTCGCCCTCGGCGTTGTGGAACACTTCGCCGTCCACGGTGGCGGTGCTCGGGCAGCTCGCCGCCGACCGGGGCGTGAGCCCGTGCGTGATCAGCGCGGTCGAGGTGATCACCTTGAACGTCGAGCCGGGCGGGAAGCCGCCGTCGATGGCCTCGTCGAAGCCGCCGGAGTTGGCCGAATCAACGGCCAGGATGTCGCCGGTGGAGGCGTTCACCGCGACCAGCGCGGCGCTCTTTTTCTCCCCGGCCAGCGCGGTCTCGGCGGCGTGCTGCGCCGCCGGGTCGATGGTGGTGGTGACCGGCGTGCCCGGGTGGGCGGCCAGCGTGGCCACGGTGGCGACGGTCCCGCCGCTGCCGTTGACCACCGTGACCGTGGCGCCCGGCTGCCCGGCCAGCTGCCGCTCGTCGGCCTGCTCCAGCCCGGTCTGCCCGACCACGCTCGCCGCGCTGTAGGGCGCGCCGAGCTGACTGAGCTCCTGGGCGGTGATCGGCCCGACCGTGCCGACCACCCCCGCGGCCAGCCCGGGGGTGATGGCGCTGCGTGCGCTGCCGGACTGGAAGACCGTCCCGGGGATCGGGTAGATGGTCGGCTCCAGCTGGCTGTAGCGGGCCTGGGACACGGTGAAGACGGGCTCGAAGAACGTGGGGTGCAGCTTGGCCGCGGCCAGCGCGCTGTTTACTTCGGCCTGCGTCGCGCCCGCCGCCACCAGCGCGGACCCCACGGCCTTGGCGTTCTTGATCCGGGCGCCCTCTACGCCGATCGTCACCACGTCACCGCTGGTCACCAACGGTGCCCCGCCCTGGCCGAGGATGGCCGCGCGGGTCGGCCAGGTCACGTGCAGCGCGAGCTGGTCACCGGATTGCAGCGACGGCGCGATCGTGGCGGGCGACCAGCTGACCAGCCAGTGCCCCTGCACCTGCGTCAGGTGCAGGGTGGGCTTGATCGTGATGGTGCGCAGGCCCGGCACGGCCAGCTGCTCGGTGAACGGCTCAGTGGCCGTCGATCCGGAGGTAGCGACGGTGCCCGCGGTGAAGCTGGCCTGGTGCACGCCCAGGTCGGTGAACGCCGCCTGGTTCACCGCGGTGAAGTCGGCGGGCGGCTGGGACACCAGCTGCTGCATCGCCGCCCAGTCCTGCTTGGCCCAGGCGGCGAAGTACGCGCTGGCCGTCGTCTGCGGTTGCGGCGACGAGCTGCACGCGCTCAGCAGCCCGGTGACCAGCAGCGCGGCCAGCGCCATGGCCCATAGGCCGGCCCTGTTGCCCAGGCTCATGCCGAGAAGGGTACGCGGCGTCATGGTGAACCGCGCCGTAATGTCGGTCCCCTCCGCTATGTTCGCCGGCATGCGCATGTTGCACACCTCCGACTGGCACCTCGGCCGGTCGCTGCACCGGGCCGACTTGCGCGCGGCGCAGGCCGCGTTCCTGGATTCTCTGGTGGAGACGGCCCGCGCGGAGAAGGTCGATGTGGTGCTGGTCGCGGGGGACGTCTATGACCGGGCCGTGCCCCCGGTGGACGCCGTCGAGCTGTGCGAGGACGCCCTGCTCCGGCTGCACGACACGGGGGCGAGCATCGTGCTGATCAGCGGCAACCACGACTCGGCGCGCCGCCTCGGCTTCGGCAGCGGCCTGCTGGAGGTGGCCGGAGTGCACCTGCGCACCCGGATCAGCGCGGCCGCGCGGCCGGTACTGCTGGCGGACGCGCACGGGCCGGTGGCCGTGTACGGAGTGCCGTACGCCGAGCCCGACGCGGTCCGCGCCGAGCTTCCCCCCGAGACCGGGAAGGGGCACGCCGGGGTGCTGGGCCATGCCGTCCGCTCCATCCGGGCCGACGCGGACGCCCGCGGCGTGCGCCGCCGGGTGGTCCTGGCCCACGGGTGGGTGACTGGGGGAGCGGCCAGCGAATCCGAGCGCGACATCACGGTCGGCGGAGTCGGGCAGGTCGCCGCCGACACCTTCGCCCACTTCAGCTACGTGGCGCTCGGCCACCTGCACGGCCAGCAGACGCTCGCCGAGCAGCTGCGCTACAGCGGCTCGCCGCTGCCGTACTCCTTCTCCGAGGCCAAGCACCGCAAGGGCAGCTGGCTCGTTGAGCTGGACGCGGCGGGCGTCAGCCGGGTCGAGCGCGTTCCCGCGCCCACCCACCGCAGGCTGAGCCAGCTCCGCGGCCGGCTCGCGGACCTGCTCGGCTCGCCCGCCTATACCGAGTTTGAACAGGACTTCGTGTCGGTCACCCTCACCGACCCGGGTCGTCCCGAGGGCCCGATGGACGCGCTGCGCACCCGGTTCCCCCACATCCTCGTGCTCACCTTCGAGCCCGAGGGCGCCGCGCCCGACGCCCAGGGTTACCAGGCCCGCGTGGCGGGCCGCGACGACCGGGCCATCGCGGAGGGGTTTGTCCAGCACGTCCGGAACACCCCGCCCACCGTGGGCGAACGGCGGCTGCTCGCCGCCGCGTTCGAAGCAGTCCGCCCGGAGGAGGCCGGCTGATGCGCCCGCACCGGCTGCGCGTGACCGCGTTCGGTGCGTTCGGCGGCACCGTCGAGGTGTGCTTCGACGACCTCGCCAGCGCAGGCCTGTTCCTGCTGCACGGCGAGACCGGCGCGGGCAAGACCACGCTGCTGGATGCCATCGGGTTCGCCCTGTACGGCCGGGTGCCCGGCGAGCGCGCCAAGACCCGCAGGCTGCGCTCGGATCACGCGGCGCCGGGCACGTCCACCGAAGTCGAGCTCGAGGCGACCCTCGGCGGCCGCCGGATGCGGATCACCCGCAAGCCCGAGCAGCAGCGCCCGAAGCGCCGCGGCGGCGGCACCACCACCGAGCAGGCCAAGGTCCTGCTCGAGGAGCATGACGGCTCCAGCTGGCGGGCCGTCTCGACCCGGGCCGGCGAGGCCGACGACGAGATCAAAGACCTCATGGGCATGTCCGCCGAGCAGTTCTACCAGGTCGTGCTGCTGCCTCAGGGCGAGTTCGCGCAGTTCCTGCACGCCGACGCTAGTGACCGCCAGAGACTGTTGCAGAAGCTGTTCGGCACCGACCGGTTCGGCGCCGTCGAGGCGTGGCTCGCCGACCGCCGCCGCACCACGGCCCGCGCGGTCGAGGAATCCGAGCAGGCCGTCCGGGAGCTGGCGGCGGTGGTCGCCCAGGTCGCTGGCCCCGATTCCGCCCCGCCTGCGGATCCCGCCTCGCCTGCGGATCCCGCCCCGCCTGCCGATCCCGCGGCCGCTCCTGGCTCCCCTGATACCGCACTGCCTCCCGCCGATCCCGCCGCCCTGCCCGACCCGGCCTGGGCCCCGCGGCTGGCCGAGCAGCTCGGCCGCCGAAGCGGACGCCTGCGCGGCTCGGGCCCAGGCTCAGCGCACCGAGCTCGACCATGCCCAGGAACGCCAGCGCGCCGCGGAGCGCCTGGCCGACCGCCAGCGCCGCCGCGGCGACGCGCTGCGCCTGCGTGACCAGCTCGCCGAGGCTGCGCCCGGCATCGAGGAGCGCCGAGGTGAACTCGGCGCGGCCCTGCGGGGCGGGCAAGTGACACCCGCGCTTGAGGAGGCGGCACGCACCGCCGCGGCGGTCACCGATGCTCTGCAGGCCGAGCGGCAAGCCCGGTCCGCCCTGGCTCAGATACCCGGGGCCAGGCTGGCGGCCACCGCGGCCGAACTGCGGGCCAGCGGCGAAGAGCACCTCACCCAGTCCGGCCGGCTGGAAGGGCTCCGGTCCGAGGAGCAGCGGGCCGCCGCGGAGGACCAGGCGGCCGCCTCGGCCCGGGCCGCCGCGGCCGAGCTGGCTGCTCAGATCGGGGTGGCCGAGCAGGACGCCGCTGTCCACCGCGAGCGGCGGCCCAAGCTGGGCCTGCAGCGTGACCGGGCCCGCGAGGCAGCCGGAGCGCTGCCTGGCGTTCGGGCCGAGGCGGACCGCTTCCGGCGGGCCGCGGACGACATGGCCGCGCTGGTCCAGGCGCGGGCCGACCGCATCCGCCAGGAGGAGGCGTACGTCACCGCGAAGAGGGTGTACGTCGACCTTTCCGAGGAAGCGTTGCGACTGCGCCGCGCGCGGTTCGACGGGATGCGCGCCGAGCTCGCCGCCACGCTGGTCGACGGCACCCCATGCCCGGTCTGCGGCTCGCTCGATCACCCGGAGCTGTGCGAGCTGCGCGGCGAGCGGGTGACCCGCGAGCAGGAAGAGGCTGCGGACGCGGAAGCGGCGATCGCGGCCGATCAGGCCGAGCTGATCGGGGCGAAACTGGCCGCGGCCGACAGTTCGGTCATCGACCTGACCTCCCGCCTGGAAGGCAGCGGATTCTCCGCGCCCGCGGATCTGCCCACGCTCGAGGCCGCAGCGGCCCGGCTGGCGGTCCGGGCGAACGAGCTGGCCGGCGAGGCGGCTCAGCTCACCGCCGAAGCCGCCGGCCTGAGCGAGGTCCAGACCGGGCTCGACGCACTGGAGCAGGACATGGCCAGCGCCGGGAGGCTCCTGGCCGAGCTGACCGAGCAGCGTGACGCGGCGCTCCGCCAGGCCGCCGAGGCCGACCAGCGGGCCGCGCGGCACCGCGACTCGCTGCTGGCCCAGCTGGGCGGCCTGCCTGACCTGGACACCGCCCTGCGGGTCGCCCGCGAGACGTCCGACGCGTACATCGCCGCCGCCGACGCCGCCGAGGCCGCCGCCCGTGCTCAGGCCGACTTCAGCCGGGCCGTGGCCTCGGCCACCAAGGCTGCCGCCGAGGCCGGCTTTGCCGACCTCGACGACGCACGCCAGGCGCTCCGGGCCGCCGACTGGCGCGCCGTCGCCGATCATGACATCCGCGAGCATGAGGCGCGGGTGACGGCCGTCGCCGAACTGCTCGCCGACCCCGATCTCGACGTCCCCCTTGACCCGCCCGCCGAGGTGGAGGAGGCGACCGCCGCGGCCCGGAGCGCGCGGACGAAGCTGGATGCCGCGCTGGCCGCCCAGGTCCGCGCTGAGCAAAAGGCCGAGCAGCTGGCCGGCCTCGCGCCGCAGCTCAGTATGAGCTTGCAGGAGCTGACGCCGCTGGCCGCACGTGCCGCCGAGGCCCGCCAGCTAGCCGACCTCGCCGCCGGGCAAGGGGCCAACACGCTGCGGATGACGCTGTCCTCGTTCGTGCTTGCCGCCCGCCTGGAGGAAGTCGCGGCCGCGGCCAGCCAGCGGCTGCTCGCGATGACCTCAGGCCGGTACTCGCTGATTCATACCGACGCGCGCCGTGGCGCGGGCCGGTCCGGGCTCGGCCTGCTCGCCTGCGACGCGTGGACCGGGGTGGACCGGGACACCAGCACGCTGTCGGGCGGCGAGACCTTCCTGGCCAGCTTGGCCCTCGCGCTTGGCCTCGCGGACGTCGTCACCGCCGAGGCGGGCGGAACACGGATCGAGGCACTGTTCGTCGACGAGGGTTTCGGCAGCCTCGACGAGGACACGCTGGAGGAGGTCATGACGGTGCTCGACGGTCTGCGGGAGGGAGGCAGGTTGGTCGGCATCGTCAGTCATGTGGCCGAGCTGAAGCAGCGGATTCCCGCCCAGGTCCGCGTGCACAAGGGTCACGCCGGCAGTCACGTGACCCTCTGCGCCCCCACGCTGCCATAGCCGGGGAAAGGACAAGGCCGGCTAATACTGATCGCCAATCTGCTGATCGGCTGCGGCCGCCCTCCTGGCCGCGGAAAATTGGCGCAGGCTTGTTGCCGTTAAGCGGGCGGTCGCCCGGCATCCTCGCCATGCCCCGTTAGCGTCCTGTTCACATTTGCAAAACAAGCCGGAAAACACATCATCGCTCTTCTCGCGCCTCACCACGCGTTCCCGCCCGCCAGCGAGGCCGGGTGATCCACCCATTCCAGGCTCGGTGGCCCAGCGGGCCACGACAACGCCTTCCTCGGGTCCTGCTCGGTCCCGCCGCAGGTCATGCGCGTCAAGTCGGCGGATACCCATGCGCTGATCGCCGTCCGGGAAGATCGGCCGGGACGCGCCCAGCGCGCGCGGGCAGGCGCCATGGCCCCACGCCGATCGGGACAAGTCGGTCATAAGAATTATGTCGTCCCGGATAGTGTTAATAACGACACGGCGGCTCCCGGGTCCCAGGGATGACGGCGTGCCGCTGCAAAAAAAAGCGCCCGGCTCCCCCTCGTCAGGGCACCGCACACGGTTTACGATCGGAAACTGTCAGTTAGGAGACGGAAAACTCTGACGTGCGGCTGTGGGCGGGCGGACGGGAGTGTCAGGGGAGACAAACGTGCAGGAATAGGAATTCGTATGGCTAATGATCCCGCTGTCCGGCGCATCGTAGTCGGTGTTGACGGCTCGGCTGAGTCTGTGGCCGCGTTGAGGTGGGCGTGCCGGGAAGCGAGCCTGTGCCCCGGCGAGGTCCAGGCGATCCTCGCCCTGGAATCCGCATGCCATCAGATCGCGAGCTACGCGGTGCCCGGCCCGCGGCGCTCCAGCGGGAGCGGGGGCGCCGCCCGTGAGATTCTGCGCCGATCGGTCCGCGAGGCCGTCCGCCTGTATCCCGGCGTGAGCGTGCGCACTGAGATCACCGAGGGCCTCGCGGCCCGCGTTCTGCTCGACTATGCGAGTAACGCTGACCTGCTGGTGCTCGGCCACACGGCCCACGGCCCAGATGAGTACCGCGGGGCCGGTCCGGTCATCCGGGCGTGCCTGCGCGCCGCCCCGTGCCCGGTCGTCGTCATCGGCCAGGCTGCGCCGGATCCCGCTGATCAGGTCCCCGAGTCGTGGCAGCGGGCCCTGGACGCCGCGGCCGCGGCCAGGTAATGCCGGAGTAATCTACACTCGTCGTGTGCCGTCGCCCCTGGTAGAAGTATCAGAGCGGGTCAGCGTCGCGCTCGCTGCCCGTCAACCGGTGGTCGCGCTTGAATCCACCATCATCTCCCACGGCCTGCCGCGCCCGGGCAACTACGCCGCCGCGAGGAAGTTCGAGGAGCTCCTCGAGGACCAGGGCGTGACCCCGGCCACCATCGCGGTCATCGATGGCGTGCCCAAGGTCGGGCTCTCGCCGCAGGACCTCGAGCGTATTGCCGCCGACGACTCCGTGGTCAAGGTCAGCAGCCGCGACATTGCCATCGCCATCGCCCGCAAGGTGACCGGCGGCACCACGGTCGCGGCCACGTCCGTCCTGGCCGCCCGGGCCGGGCTGCGGGTCTTCGCCACCGGCGGCCTGGGCGGCGTGCATCGCGGCGCAGCCGAATCCTTCGACGAGTCCGCTGACCTGACCGTGCTGTCCCGGACGCCGATCACGGTCGTCTCAGCCGGGGTGAAGTCCATCTTGGACATCCCGGCCACCCTGGAGCGGCTCGAGACCCTCAGCGTCGCTGTCGTCGGCTACCGCACCTCGCGGTTCCCGGCCTTCTGGCTCTCCGATTCCGGCTATGACCTCGACTGGCGCGTCGATTCCCCGGCGGAGATCGCCGACATCATGGCGGCCCGTGACGCCTTCGGCGAGCCGTCCGCCCTGCTGATCGCCAACCCGCTGCCGGCCGCGCTGCAGCTGGACCCCAGCGTGCTCGACGCCGCGCTGAGGGAGGCCCTGACGGTCGCAGCCGAGCAGGGCATCCGCGGCAAGGCGGTCAGCCCGTTCCTGCTCGACCGGATCCAGCAGGTCACCGGCGGGGCCAGCGTCGAGGTGAACCTGGCTATCGCGCGCGGCAACATCGAGCTCGCGGGCCAGATCGCCGGCGCCTGGTCCCAGCGGGCCGGTGAGCCCCGCTGACCGCCAGCCGGCGGATCCTGGTCTGCGGCGATGTCATTAATGACGTGCTGGTCAAGCCGCTGGAAGGGGTCACCCCGGACAGCGACACCCCGGCGGCGATCCGGGCGCGCCCGGGTGGGGCGGCCGCCAACCAGGCCGCCTGGATGGCGCACCTGGGCGCCTGCGTCACCTTCGCCGGCCGGGTCGGCGCCCGCGATGCGGACTACCACCGGGATGAGCTGGCCAGGACCGGCGTCCGCCCGCACCTTGCCGTCGACCCGGGCGCGGAGACCGGCTCGATCGTGATCATGGTGGCCCCCGACGGCGAGCGGACCATGTTCACCGACCGGGGCGCGAACCGTCATCTCCAGGAAGATGACCTCCCGGACAGCCTGCTGGACGAGGCGCAGGTGCTGCACCTGACCGGCTACACCTTCTTCGAGCCCCCGCTGCTCGAGGTCGCGCTCCAGCTGCTCACGCGAGCCCGGTCCCGGGGCCTGGCCATCACCATAGATCCTGGCTCGGCTGCTTTCCTGGCCCGGCTGCAAGCCGGTGCGTTCCTGCGCTGGACCGATGGCGCGGCGGTCTGCTTCCCCAATCGCGACGAGGCCGTCATGCTGGTCGGCGAGGCGGATCCGGTCACCATGGCGAGCCGCCTGACCCGGCACTACGGCGTCGTCGCGCTGAAACTGGGCGGCGCGGGGTGCGTGCTGGCGGTGCCCGGCGAGAACCCGGTTCGCCTGGCCGCCCACCCGGCCCGGGCACGGGACACCACCGGCGCGGGCGACGCGTTCTGCGGAGCCTTCATGAGCCGGTGGCTCGCGGGCCGCCTGGACCCGCAGGCCGCGGATCTGGCCAGCGCGGCGGAGTTCGCGACGCGCATCGCCGCCTCCGTCGTCACGCGCTTCGGCGCCCGCCCGGCCGGGGCCTCCCGCTAGCGCCGCCCCGGCGGCGGGGGTGTCGACGAGGAAGACGGCGACGGGGATGGCGACGGCGACGGCGAGGGAGACGGCGATGGCTTCTTTGACGGCGACGGCGACGGCGACGGCTTCTTCGAGGGCGACGGCGACTTTGACGTCGACGCGGCTGCCGAGGCCGATGGCGGCACCGCCGCCGGTGAAGCGGGCTGCGCTGGGGTGAACGCGGTCGGGGCGGCCGAGGGCTTCGTGTGTTTCTTCAGCTTCGGCGACGATGAGGCAGCCGGTGAGCTCGGCTGGAGCGTGATGAGATGCACCGCTGCCGCGGACTGGGGGGCCGGCGGACTGGGCTGGTGCTTACTCGTGAGGGCCAGGGCCGTGCCGCCCCCGATGAGGGCGAGCATCAGCGCCGCCGCGGCCACTGCGCGCAGATGCCTGAGATGCCGCTCATGCGCCAGGTGCTTCCGGTGCTTCAGGTGCTTCAGATGGCGGGCTTCGCCGGCCGCCAGCGCGCCCTGAGCCAGTTGGGCGCCCTCGGATAGGTTGATCCTCTCCACGGCGGAGCCCTGGAGCGCGGGCGCAGCGCCGGACGGCCACAGTACGGCCAGCAGCAGTGCCGCCTCGCCCAGGTGAGAGCGGCCCCGCCGCTCCCAGTCCGCGCCGTACGCCCCGGCGGCGACCCTGGCGAGCTCGGTGACGAAGCGGCTCGCGTCGGCCGGGCGGTCGCGTGGATCCTTGGCCATCCCGGCCGTCACCAGCGGCCGCAGCGGCTCGGGCACGGGCTCCAGCGGTACCGGCTCGGCCATGTGCTGGTACAGCAGCCGTTCGGCGGTGTCCCCGATGAACGGCGGGCGGCCGACCAGGCACTCATAGAAGGTGGCGGTCGCCGCGTAGACGTCCCCGGCCGGGCTGGCCGGGGAGTCGCCGAACTGCTCGGGCGGCGCGTACACCAGGCTGCCTGCCGGGATGGTGCTGTCACCCGCCCGGGCCGCGATGCCGAAGTCCGTCAGCTTGCTGGCGCCGTCCCCGTTGACCAGCACGTTCTCCGGTTTGTAGTCCCGGTGCACCACCCCCTGCCGGTGCGCCGCGGCCAGGCCGAGCAGCGAGCCCTGCAGCACGACCAGCGCGGCCTCCGGCGTCGTGGCGCCCTCGTGAACCAGGATCTCGCGCAGGGAGACGCCGTCCACGAGCTCCATGACGATGGCGGCGCCCCGCGGCGACTCGACGTATTCATAGAGCCGGACGACGTGCGGATCGTCCATGGCGGCCAGGACGCCGGCCTCGGCGCGGAACAGCCCGGCGAACTCCGGATCCGACAGCAGGTTCGGCCGCAGGTACTTGATCGCGACCAGCGTCCCCGACGCGTCGTGACGGGCCAGCACCACGTCGCCGAACCCGCCCGAGCCCAGCGCCCGCAGCTCGGTGAATCCGGGCACGTCCCACTCAGCCACGGCGATCCGCCCCTCTCAGCAACTCAGGCTGACTGTTGTCGGAGCCGACCCGGCCCCCGGGCCGAGGACGTCGAGGATGACGGTCTGCGTCGCGCTGCCGTGACCCTGGCCTTCGACGGCGACGGTGACGTAGACGGCGCGCTGGCTGGCGGTGACCGACTGGCTCAGCGGCTGCGGCGCCTCGGTCTGCGGCCGGAAGACCCACTGGTAGGAAATGGTCCCGGCCGCGCCGTTGGTGGTGATCTCCCCGGTCACGCGGACTGCGCACCCGCTCTTGATCTGACGGGTGATGTGCACTCCGGTCACGCTGAACGGCGGGTGGTCGAAGAAGCGCAGCCACAGCACCACACCGGCTGCGGCGAGCAGGATCACGGTCAGGGCCAGTCCCAGCAGCCGCCGCAGCCGCCGCAGCCTGACCTGCCGTGGCGGCCCGGGCGGACGCCCGGTCCGCCACACGCTCTCCGCCGCGGCCTGGCTGGCGGGAACGCCCGGCCCGTACCGCACCACATCCGGCGCGGCCTCTTGCCGTACCGCCGCGGCCTGCGGCTGGCGCGCCACGATCATGGTGGCCGGCTGATGCGCTGCATCCGGCCCCGGCGCGCGCCGGGCATCCGCGGCCGTGCGGGGCGGCACCGTGTCGCCTTCCGGCTGGCGCAGCGGGGCGTACCCGGGCTGCGGCCCAGGCTGAACCGGCCCGTCCCAGTGCGGTGACCGAAGATCCGGGACCGTGCGCGCTGCCGGGCTGTCCCCGCCGGGCGGCGGCGGTGCGGGACCAGCTCCCGAAGATCCTTCCCCCATCTGGTCCTTCTTCCGGTCACGTGTAAGGCGCTCGTATCTACTACAGAGGCGGGGGAGCCATAGCCCTGATACAGGCCGTCACGGGCTTGCGGCCAGCCAAGTCTCACACCGCAGTCATCCGAGGTCCATGATCGCATCAGACGCGGCGGTCCGCGCTGGATCTGCCCGGGATGATCACCCCACCTAACGAAGCCACTCCAGCAGGAGCCCGTTCAGCCGGGCGGGCGCGTCCACTGGCACCCAATGGCTGGCCTCCGGGATTTCCTCATACCGCCACGGGCCCCTGACGAGCGGCGCTGAGTTCCGCATCATTTCGCCGTCCAGGTAATGATCCCCGGTTGACCATATGCCCAGGGTCGGCGCGGTCACCGGCGGCAGGTCCCGGGGTGGCGCGGGCAGCCGGGGGGCGAGGTTAGCCCGGTACCAGTTCAGCGAGGCGGTGAGCGCTCCCGGACGGGACAGGTCCGCGATCCACTGCGCCTGGTCCCCGTCGCCCCGGGTGAACATGCGCAGCCAGGCCCAGTCGTCGTGCTGGATGGTGGCCTCCGCGATATCGGCGAACTGGAAGAACAGCTGGTACCAGCCCATCTCCAGCGACCGCAGGGTCGGCGCGGACCGGGGATGGGGGACCGAGATCACGGTCAGCGAGCGGACCCGCTCCGGCCTGAGTATGGCCGTGTACCACGCCACCGTCGCGCCCCAGTCATGGCCGACCACGTGTGCGGCTCCGACGCCGAAGTGGTCCAGGATCGCGGTCACGTCCCGCACCGAGTTCCCCAGCGAGTACGCCGCGACCTCCTCCGGGCGCCCCGAGCGGCCGAACCCCCGCAGGTCCGGCGTGATGACCCGGTAGCCGTGACTCACCAGGAACGGGACCTGGTTGCGCCAGAGCCGGGCCGAGTCCGGCCAGCCGTGCAGCAGCAGGACCGGGATGCCCGCACCGTGGTCCTCGACGTACAGCGAGATCTCGTTGGCCGCGATCACCCGGCCGGTCGGCGATTCCTCCATGCCGCCGATCATGGCATGCCCCCGGTACTCGAGCCGCCAGCCGCCAGCGGCCAGCCGCCGAGCGCCAGCTGCCAGGCGTCGAGCGTCAGGCGTCGAGCGTCAGGCGTCGCGCAGGCGCAGCAGCAGGCCGCCGGCCGCCATCGCGCCGGCCGCCCAGGCGGCGAGCACGCCGAGACCCTGCCACGGGGCCAGCGGCAGGCCCCGGACGCCGGCCGTGACCTGGATGTACAGGCCCGCGGTCATCGGGGCGATCTGCTCCAGGTGGCGGGACAGGACCTGGTCCGGGATCACCGAGCTGACGATCGGGAACAGGTACAGCACGCCGAGCACCAGGCCGATGCCCACGGCGGAGTCGCGGACCGCCGTGGTGATGCCCAGGGCCAGCAGCGCGATGAGCGCCAGGTACAGCACCGAGCCGGCCGCGGCGCGCAGGTCGGGGCCGTTGCCCAGCGACACCGGCACATAGCCGTTCGCTGCGGACAGGCCCCGGCCGGGCAGGATCAGCCGCCCGGCCAGCACCGAGCCGAGCACGGCGGCCGTGCCGGCGGCCGCCGCCCAGCCGGTGACCACCACCGCCTTGGCGGCCAGCATCACCAGCCGCCGCGGTGTCGCGGCCAGCGTCACCCGGATCATCCCGGTGCCGTACTCGCCGCCGACGGCCAGTACGGCCAGCAGCGCGACGATCACCTGGCCGAGGTAGACGCCGGACAGGCTGATCTTCGCCGGGTCCGCGCCGGTCTGGCCCGGCGCGCATGCGCCCGGCGCGCAGTGGCCGCCCGCGGCCACGGCCGCGCCCACCACGATGGTGAGCGCGACCACGGCCAGCAGCAGCCACCACGTGCTGGACAGCGTCCGCAGCTTCGTCCACTCGGCGTGCAGCGCGTTCGGCATCAGGCGTCCCGGCGGCGCAGCAGCACGGCCGCCCCGGCCAGGGCCGCCGCGGCCCAGCCGCACAGCACCGCCAGGCCGGCCCACCAGGCGAGCGGAAAGTAACCCGACAGGGCCGAGTAGATGGCGTTGACCTGGGGGTACTTCGGATACGCCTGCTGGACGGCGAAGCCGGCGGCCGGGGTGACCCGCAGCAGCCAGTCGGCCGCGCCGAGCGGCACGACCGCGGCGACGGCCAGGAAGTACGGGAGGACGAGCGCGACGATGACGATCGCGACCGCGGCCGCGCTGCGGCGCACCATGGTCCCGACGGCGAGGGCCAGGATGGCGGTCACCGCGGCCAGCAGACCCGTGCCGATGACCACGCGCACCTCGGCCGCCGCCGGCACGGGGAACTCGTAGTAGCCGCGGGCGTGTGTTATCGCGCTGCCGCCTAGGACCGCCACGGCCGCGCCCACCAGCCCGGCGACGAAGGACACGGCGGCTACCACGATCGCCTTGGCGGCCAGCACCCGGCCGCGCCGTGGGCTGGCGGCCAGCGTGATCCGGATCAGGTTCCGCCGGTACTCGGCGGTCATGAACATGGCCGCCACCACGACCAGCGCGATCAGCCCGGCGAACGTGCCCAGCAGGTAGTCGGTGACGGTAGCGGCGGAATCCGCCGGCCCGCCGTGCCCCTCCGCGATCGGCGCGATGTCGCCGGACCCGGTTACGGTGAACCGGCCGCCGGAGCGGTGATACCCGCCGATCCCCGATGAGTAGTCCCCTCCGATGTACCCGCCCGTCCACGCGCCGGTCAGCCCGCTGACGTGGTCGATGACGGTGGTGGCCTGGGTCGGGCTGTTTGAGCTGTTGACCCCGCCGCCGAACGACTGCGATGCCTGCTCGGAGTCGGGGGAGCCGGTGAACAGCCCGGCCAGCGTGACCGGCGGCAGGCCGGGCAGTGTCACAGTGCCGATCTTGAGCCAGCTCGTGCCGTCCGCGGAGTCATAGCCCGTGATCACGTCACCGGACCGGGTCAGCCGCAGCCAGCGCGGATCCGCCGGCCCGACGGCGCCGGGCAGCCCCGCGGTATCCCCGGTGTAGTTCCACTGCATGCGCACCCCATGACCGGCGGCGACCATCATCGCCGCGTACGCCGATCCCGGGTTCGCCGAGGCCTTGATGATGATCCCGGCCTTAGCCCACTCCTCCAGGCCAGGCTGCATCGAGGGCGTCGGCGTGTGCAGGTTCCCCACCGGGACCAGGCCGGTCAGCGAGGTGACCCGGGCGGTGACGGTGCCGTTGGCCCCCAGCGACTGGTGCACGAAGTAGAAGCTGTCGCTGACTGGCTCGCCGTTCGGCCCTACCGGGAAGACCGGACCGCAGGCTGCCCCGCTGCGGGCCGGGCCGCTGCTACCCACCTGCTGACACGCGGTGGTACTGCCCCCGCTGGACAGCAGCCCGATCCCGGCCGCCACCACGATCGCGACGACCGCGCCGATGACCCAGCCGCGGACCGTACGGAACTTGGTCCACTCCGCGTGCAGCAACTCTGTGAACCCGTCGTGGCCGGCCTCCCGGTCTGAGCGGTACGGGGTGATCACCGTCATTTCTGCGCGCCTCCCGCGTGAAATTCGACCGCGTCCCGGGTGAGTTCCATGTAGGCCTCCTCGAGGGACGCCCGGTGCGCGGCCACCTCGGTGAACGGGATGTGGCTGTCGGTGAGCGCGGCCACGATTTTCTCGGCCGGGAGGCCGGAGATGGTGAGCGCGTCCGGCGCCGTGGCGGCGACGGTCGCCCCCGCGTGAGCCAGGACCGTCATCGCCTCGGTACGGGCCGCCGTCCGCAGCTCCACCCGGTCTCCCGACGCGGCCTCGATCAGCGCGGCCACGCTGGTGTCCGCGATGACCCGGCCGCGGCCGATCACGACCAGGTGGTCGGCGGTGTCCTGGAGCTCGCTCATCAGGTGGCTGGACACCAGCACGGCCCGTCCCTGCGCGGCCAGTGACCGGAGGAAGCCGCGCACCCAGGCGATGCCCTCCGGGTCCATGCCGTTGAACGGCTCGTCCATCATCAGCACCGGCGGGTCGCCGAGCAGCGCCGCGGCGATGCCCAGCCGCTGGCGCATGCCGAGCGAGTAGCCGCCGGCCTTGCGCCTCGCCGCCGGCTCCAGCCCGGTCAGCCGGAGAACCTCATCGGCCCGGGCGCCGCCCAGGCCCTGCGAGTGGGCCAGCCAGAGCAGGTGGTTACGCGCGCTCCGGCTGGGCTGCAGGGCCGCCGCATCCAGCAGCGCGCCGACGTGGCTGAGCGGGCGCCGCAGCGTATGGTATGGCCGCCCGCCGATGAGCGCGGTGCCCTCGTCGGCCGCGTCCAGGCCGAGGATGATCCGCATCGTGGTGGACTTGCCGGCGCCGTTCGGGCCGACGAAGCCGGTCACCTGACCGGGAGCGGCGATGAACGACATCCCGTCCAGCGCCGGCGCCGATCCGAACCGCTTACGCAGGCCGGTCACTTCGATGGTTGCCTCCATAGCCAGAAATCCTGCCGTCCCCGGGGGTTGCGGTCATCACGCGGCGGAGCGGTCTTCACCAGTGCTCTCCCGGGGTACCGAACGGACCTGTGGTCCCTCCTGAGAGCTACCCGCGGATTGCCCGGCGAGGGGGACGCGGCCGGGCCGCCCCGCGAGGACAATGAATGGCATGGTCCCGGACTGGCTCGCGCGTGTCACGACGGCCCGGCACGCGCAGGCGGTCGGCTGCGCGCTGCTCGCGGCGGCCGCGGCCGGGCAGGCGATCGCTCAGGCGGTCATGCACGCCCAGCAGAACCATCCGGCGGCCGCCCCCGGTGCCGTGCCTGCCGTCGAGTACGCCATGCCGCTGGTCGCGTTCGCCCTGCTGGCCACCCTGCCCCTGCTCTTCTTCCGCCCGCTCGCGGCGGCGCTCGCGATCGCGGCGGCCAACGCGGCGTCGCTGGCCTGGTTCGGCACCGCCACCGCGGCCGGGATCGCCGCCCAGCTGATCGCGGGCTACCGGCTCGGCCGCCAAGGCGAACCCCGCGGGCCGGAGGCTCTGCGCGGCGCGCTGCCCCAGGTCGTGGCCGTCGGGCTGGCGGTGCCGTTCGCCGTGCTGGCCCTGACCAGCCACGGTGGCGTAACCGCCGTGCTGCTCGCGTGGGGCGCGCCTACGGCAGCGGCGGCCGGGATCGCGGTGCGGGCCCGGCGCGAGACGCGGACGCGGACCGCGGCGGGTGAGGCGCTCGCCGACACCCTCACCGAGCACACCGTGCGCGGCGAGCGCGCCCGCATCGCCCGCGAACTGCATGACGTCGTCGCGCACCACATCTCCATGGTCGCGGTGCAGGCGGAGACCGCGCGGCTGACCACGCCGGGCCTGTCCGCCGCCGGGGCGCAGCGGTTCACGGAGATCGGCGGCACCGCGCGGGCCGGCCTGACCGAGATGCGCCGGCTGCTCGGCGTCCTCCGCGAGGACGCGGAGGACGCCGGCGCCCTGGTCGGCGACCGGCACCCGCAGCCCGGGCTGCCGCAGCTCGTGGAGCTGATCGACGCGGCCCGGGAGGCCACGGCCAGCCACGCGACCCGGCTCATCGTCTCCGGCCCGGTCGCCGACTTCGACCCGGGCGTGGAGCTCGCCGCCTACCGCATCGTGCAGGAGGCGCTCACCAACGCGCGGCGGCACGCGCCGGGCGCGGCGGTCGATGTCGAGCTCCGCTACGACGACCATGCGCTGCACCTGCGGATCCGCGACAACGGCCCCGGCCCCACGCACCCCGATGGCCCCGGCCCCAAGCACCCAGAGGGCGCCGACGGCTCAGGCTCGGCGCCGTCGCAGGGCGGCGGCGGGCACGGCCTGCTCGGCATGCGCGAGCGAGCCCTGGCCGTCGGCGGGTCGCTGCGGACGGGCGCCGCCGCGGGCGGCGGATTCTGCGTCCAGGCCGACCTGCCGGCCAAACCGGAGGTCCCGTGACCATCGGGATCGTCGTCGCCGACGACCACGAGGTGGTGCGGGCCGGGTTCGCCGCCATACTCGACACGCAGCCGGACTTCACCGTGCTCGGCACCGCCGCCGACGGCGCCGAGGCCGTGCGGACCTGCCAGGAGCGCAGCCCTGACGTCGTCCTGATGGACATCCGGATGCCGGGCATGGACGGCATCGAGGCCACCAGGCAGCTGATGTCCGCGAGCCGCGCGCCGCGCGTCCTGGTCCTGACCACGTTCGACCTCGACGAGTACGTCTACGACGCGCTGCGGGCTGGCGCCAGCGGCTTCCTGCTCAAGGACGTGACCGCGGAGCGCCTGTTCGACGCGGTGCGGGTCATCGCGGCGGGGGACGCGCTGCTCGCGCCTACCGTCACCAAACGGCTCATCGGCGAGTTTGCCCGTCAGCGGCCCCGTCCCGCGCCCGCCGAGCCGGCCTTCGGCGCGCTCACCCCGCGGGAGACCGAAGTGCTGCGCCTGATCGCCGCGGGACTGTCCAACCCGGAAATCGCCGAACGTCTCGTGGTCACCGAGGAGACGGTGAAGACGCACGTCAGCCGTGTGCTGAGCAAGCTTGGGCTGCGTGACCGCACCCAGGCGGTCGTGGCCGCGTACGAGTCCGGCCTCGTCGTGCCCGGCGCCGGCGAGCGGTCCTCGTGACCGCGGTGGACGCGCGCAGGGCCCAGCCCTGGCCGGTCAGGCGGGCGTTCCCGCTGATTGCCGTCGTGGTGATGATCCTGATCGGCATGGCCGGCACGATCTGGGGGCCGGTCTATTACGGTCAGCAATCCTGGGCCGTCCCCGATGACCTGTGGGCCACGATGGTCGCGGCCCAGCGGCTGCTGGATCTGGACCTGGCCGGCCTGTACACCCCGCCGACCAACTTGATCACCTTCCCCGGCGCCGCCGTGATCCTGGTCCCGGTCGCCGCCGTGCTGGACGCGGCCGGGCTGCCCATCCACGCGGGTCACCAGGGCGTTCACCCGACTGGGTGGCTGGTCGCCGGCCCCCTGGAGACCCTGATCTCTGCGATCGTGCTGTTCGCCGCCGACGCGCTCGCCGAACGCCTGGGCGCGAGCCTGCCCAAGCGCTTCCTGCTGGCCGCGGCGGAGGCGACCGCGCTGTGGAACGTGACGATCCGCTGGGGTCATCCGGAAGACGCGGTGGCCGTGGGGCTCGTGCTGTACGCCGTCCTGGCTCTCGGGGACGAGCGGCCCAGCCGGGCCGCCTGGCTGACCGGGGCCGCCGTAGCCGTGCAGCCGCTGGTGCTGCTCGCGTTCCCGATCCTGGCCGTCGCCGTGAAACCGCGGCGGCTGCCCGGCTTCGTGGCCCGGGCGGCCACGCCGCCGATCGTGACCTTGGCCGCCGCCGCGGCGGCGAACTGGACGGCGACCATCCACGCGGTCACCAGCCAGCCCAACGCACCGAGTATCGACCACCCCACGCCGTGGATCTACGTGACGTTCCTGGCCCGGCCCCTGAGCGACGGATCGGTGGCCGCCGGCCCGGCCCGGGCCCTGTCCGTCCTGGTCGCCGTCGGCTGCGCCCTGTGCATCAGGAACCGCTGGCGGACGGAGCGGCTCACCGGGGCGTGGAGCCCGCAGGCCCTGGCCGGACTGCTGTGGTGGATCGCGGTGGCGCTGGCCCTCCGCTCGGTGTTCGAGCCCGTGATGGTGTCCTACTACGTATGGCCGCCGCTCGCGGCGGCCCTCGCCGCGGCGTCGCGGGACTGGATCCGCTTGGTCCCGGCCGCCGCCGCGGCCACCGTGCTGACCTTCCTGTCGCAGGTCTCGTGGCGGAATCCCTGGGTGTGGTGGACCCCGATGGTGGTGGTACTCGGCCTCACGCTGCTGGCTGCCCGGCCCGCCCGGGCCGCGCCGGCGCAGGTGCCGGAGCCAGGGGAGCGGTTCGCCGCCGGCGCGCCGTGAGGTGATCCGGTCAGCCGGCCAGGCCGTCCGCGCTGAGGAACGCCCGCGCGATCACCCCGTACCCGGCCTGGTTCGCGTGCTGGTTAGGCCCGCGCGGAGGGTCCGCGCAGGCCCAGGTCCACTGGCAGATCAAGGCGACGTTACGCGGGACCGTGCCGACCCCCGGCACCGTCACCCGGTTACCGAAGTCCGAGGTGTAGAACGCGCCGGAGACGTTCGCGACCCGCGCGCCCGCGGCGGTATACGCGCCCTCAAGCGCGTCGTTGTACCCCGCCGCCAGCCGTTCGCTGACCCAGGCCACGGCCTGGCCGGTGACACCCGAGCGCCATTCGGCCAGTGCGGGCAGGTAATAGTTCATCCCGACGATGCGGACACCCGCGCCCGCGGCCGCCCGCAGCCGGGCCAGGATGTCCGCCAGGTTGGTGACCGCCTGCGGCAGGCCCGTCCCGGCGCAGCTCGCGATGCTGCGGATGCTCGCCACGCTGCCGCAGTCTTCCGGGTCGTTGGCGCCGATGTCGATAGTGACCAGGAAGATGTGGCCGCGATGGGCGGTCAGGAAGGCGGCCGCGGCGGCCAGCTGGGACCCGCCGGAATAGTGGCAGATCCCGCCACGGATCATCGTGCCGGTCGTCTCGCCGGGGCAGCCGAGCTTCACCAGCCGCAGCGCGGGCTGGCTGCGGTGCAGCACCGCGTACAGCTGATCGGGGTAGCCCTGGGCGGTCTCGACGCTGGTCCCCGCGGCGTCGGGCTGGACCCCCTGGGACAGCGAGTCGCCGAGCGCCAGGTAGTAGCTTGCCGGAGCCGCCGTGGCCGCCGGCCGCGCCGACGGGCCGCTCCCGGAGCAGGCCGTGACCGCCGCCGCCACGGCGACGGCCAGGGCGAGCGCGATGCGGACCGAGCCCATGCCTCCCTCTTCTCGAAATCGACTATAGGTCCGCGATCCGTCCTGAACATATATTCGTTAATAGCTACTTAATCTCATTTGAGACTATATAATATTCGAAAAATATCTTCCAGTTTCCTCCGAACGGACGGTGGTTCACGTCATAGCTACACCGGTGGTTGTCCGCTTGACTCAGAAAGAGGAGCCGGGGCTGGCGGGCGGGCATCCAGGCGCAACTGGCGGATCTCCGCGGTCCTCAGCTCGGGCAGGCTCCGGTGCTGGGACGGGCTCATCCGCAGGAAGCCCGCGCGCAGGATCTGCAGCGTGTCCCCGTGGGAGATCAGAAGGATGTCGCGGTCCGAGTACCGCCGCTCCAGGTCCGCGATGAAGGCGGTCGACCGGTTAAGCACGGCGGCCGCCGGTTCGACGTTGCCGCCGGCGTAGCAGGGGTTCACCTCGTCGGCGGCCCAGACCCGCGCATAGTTGCCGGTCGCTGACCCTTCCCAGTCGCCGAAGCACCGCTCGCGGAGGGCTTCGGCGATGATCACCTGGGGCGCGCCAAGGTGCGCGCGCACGATCTCCGCCGTCTGCCTGGCGCGGGTGAAGTCCGATGAGCAGATGACCGTGTTCCGGGGCAGGCCGCAGCCCCGCACCGCCGTGAGCGCCTGCTGGCGGCCAGGCTCCGATAGCCCGTAATCGCCGCGCCGGTCATTCGCGATGCAGCTTACGATGACGCCGCGTGCGTTCGCCTTGCTCTGCCCGTGCCGCATGATGCTGAATCGATTCGCCAGGCGGTCCACGTCGCTCAGATGGTTCATGACGCGCCGACGCTACCACTGAAGCTCAAGACGCCTTCCCATCGCTCACCGCGCAGTGCCGGATGATCTTCGGGTGGGCGGGGCAATGGCCCGTCGAAGGCCGTATACATTAAAGACGTATACTTTACTAATGGCTATGACGACGATCCGTGTGGAAGCCGAAGTCCGCGACCGGCTCGCAGCTCTGGCTGCGACGCACGGCCGGAGTCTCGGCGCTGAACTGCGGGCCATGCTCGACGAAATGATGTGGCAGGGTATCGAAGCCGGTTACCGAAGGCTGGCCGCTGACCCGGAGGAGATGGCGGCCTACCGCACCGAGATCGCCGAATGGGCATCGGTCGGCCTCGGCGACCTCGCCGCTACCGCCGCCGAGGAATACCCGGAGTACAACTCTTGACCAGCGGAGATGTTCTGCTGTGTGACCTCAACCCGGTAGCTGGCCGTGAGCAGGGCGGCATACGGCCGGTCCTGGTCGTCTCACACCACCGGTACTCCGTGATCCCCGGACTGTTCCTCGCAGTGCCGCTCACCAGTCGCGATCGCGGACTTGACCATCACATACGGGTTCCTGCGGATGAGTACACCGGGCTGAGCCAGGTCTCGTTCGCCATGACCGAGCAGGTCCGTGCCGTCTCCGATCAGCGAGCCGGACGTCACCTGGGCAGCGTCAGCACCGAGATGCTGACGGCCGTAAGCCGGTACCTGCACCTGTTCATCGTCTGAGGCAACCGCCTCTGGCCTCCCGACACCTACTGCGCTGCAAACGATAACGACACAGGTTGTTCGGTTTCTCAGCGGAACGGATTGACAGCCCGGACGCCGCTATAGTCCTGGCCGTCATTGAGGTCTTCGGACAGGACTTGCATGCAGCCCATCGCGCGGGATGCTTCGATGATAGCGGCGTCCCAGTACGAGAGCTGGAAGCGCTGGCGGGTGTCCAGGGCCGCCATCATGATCCCGCTCGTGATGTCCTGCACAGGGAAGCGCTGGAACGATTCGATGAGCAGGACCGCCTGCTGGTGGCCGATGGCGTCCGGGCGGCTCGCGCGTGTCGCCTGGACATAGAACTCCTGGAGTACCTGCACTGACAGCGCCAGGTCGCGCTCGGCCAGGATGTCGCTGGCACGTTTGGCCTTGTCCTGCTCAGCCGGATCGCGCGAGATCGCGTAGAGCAGGATGTTGGTGTCAACGAACCGCACGATCGTGCACCTCGTCGCGGCTCATCCGATCGCTGGCGCGGAACTGGCGGATCCCGGCCTGGACCTCGTGCTGCAGCGTCTCAAGCCTGGCGAACTCGTCCATCCGTCCGGACAGTTGCTCAAGGTAGGCGACGACCAGCGCGCTCACCGAGGTGTCACGTTGCGCGGCGGTGACCCGGGCGTTGCGATAGACGTCGTCGGGAACGGAGACCGTAATATTCTTCACATTTTCACAGTAACACGTTTTCCGTGAGTCACGTTCTCACAGCCCGCCGGGTCTGCGCCCGACTGCGATTCGGGTACGCCTCGCCTCGGCTGAAGCCCGGTCAAGGCTACAGCCGCAGAGACGTTCACTCAGCTCAGTAGCGGTATCTGCCAATGTCGGCAAGATCCGCTGTGTAGACATCACCATCGGGGCGCACCTACTAAGGACGCCGGCCTGTTCTCGGGCAGTAATTAGTCCGCCCCAGTCGCCCCTACCTGGGCTTCGAGCTCAGCCAGGCACTGGCGTATCTGCCTTTGCTCAGTCCAGCGCTGTGTGGCGTCGCGCATGATCGCGGCGACTCCCGCAATCTCATCCGCGGAGTCACAAAGCAGCGTGACGCTGAATTCCACCGAGATCCGCGCCCGGTCTTTCCTGATAGCCGGCACGGCAAGCAGCTCCGTGGCATACCGGGTGAGACCGGTCTCCATAACCCTTTCCGAAGCCATCCCAGTGCCGGACGCGGAACTGTTCCGGGACGATCAGGTCGAGGCTCTGGCCGACCGCTTCCGCTGCCGAATATCCGAAAACCGTGCTGGCCGCGGCGTTCCACGGCCGAATGATTCCATCGCGGGTCGGCCATGATGATGGCATCCGGAGCATGTTCCACGATCTGACTGGCCAGCCACCCAGACTCTTGGGCTGCCATTCATCACGATCCTCTCTATCGGATCCGCATGCAGGCCAGGCTCCGCCAGCCGGTTGGCCAGAATCGGCCGCATGTTCCCGGCGCCCGCAAAGGCTCAGCGGGGGATTGCGAGAGTTCCCTAGTTTTTACACTACATGCTAGGTAAAACGCTCGCCGCTTTTAAGGTAGGGCTGAATGCCCGCGGACTGCAGGACCGAAGGAAGGGGCCATGATGGGCAGCGAGATCCGGGTCCGCCGCGTATACGAGCAAGCCTCGCCGGAGGATGGCGCCCGGGTGCTGGTGGACCGGCTATGGCCACGGGGACTCCGCAAGGACGCGGCCCGGCTGGACGAGTGGGCGAAAGACGTCGCGCCATCCAGCGAGCTGCGGACCTGGTACCAGCATGACCCGGCCAAACTCGATGAATTCCGCCGCCGCTATGCGGCCGAGCTGGCCCAGCCTGGCCCGCGCGAGGCTCTAGCCCGGCTCCGTTCCCTGGCCGAGGAGAAGCCGGTGACCTTGCTGACCGCGACAAAGGACCTGGCCCTCAGCCACGCTCCCATCCTGGCCAGCTTGCTGCGGGAGAGCGCCTAGCCGGACCGTACCGGCGGCTTATCAGCTGCCAGCTGCGGCCGGCCTAGCTCGCCGGGATCGTCGCGTACCGCCAGGCGGGCGATGCACAAGCTGGGTTCGACGAATGGTTCCAGGCCTTCGGCGGTGACCGGCGCGCGCATCCGGGCCAGTGCGCCGCGCATCAGCCCTAGATGCAGCGTGCAGATAACGCCCTGGTGCTTCCGGGCCACCTCGCGGAACGGGCACTGGCGCAGGCACAGTTGATACTCTGCGCCCTCAGCGGCGGCCTCCACCTGCGGCGCGAAGCCGAGTTCGGCCATGGTCGCCGTCAGCTTCTCGATGGCTTGCGCCGCGGTCAGCCGCTGGTAGGGCTGCGGCTGCTCGGTCAGGTAGGCGCCCCACTCACGCCCGGCCTCCTCAGCGGCCGTGCGCGGGTCTGGCATAGTCCCGGCGATGAGGCTGGTGAGCATCTCCGCGAGCAGCCGGTAGCGCCGCTGCCCGGCGGGACCTTCGGCAGCCGCCAGGTAACCGATCCGAGGCCGGCCCGGCGTATCCCGTTCTTCGGCTTCCCGTACGGCCAGGCCCGCGTGCACCAGCGCCTCCAGGTGGAACCGCGCTGTGTTCGGATGCAGCCCCATCTGCTGCGCGACTTCCCGGACCCCGAGTGGTGTGCCAGCGGCGAGGAGCATGTCCAGTACGCTGGCGCGGCTGCGGCCGAGCAGAGCAGTGTCCTCAGACCTGAGGAACTGCTCTGTTTCCATGTCCCTATTTTATATGAGAATAGTAGAAACTATTCGACCGGCCTGCCCGCGGGCGGTCCGCAGGGCCTGCGGACCGCCTGAAGCCGATCAGCCCGCGCTGCTGCGGACGGCGGCCGTGTCCGCATATAGCTGGGCGCTGACCAGGCGGCCGTCGGCGACCTCGAAGAGCCAGACGTTCTGGAGCACCACCGTCTTGCCGGTCGCCTTGAGGACGGCCGTGTTGGTGAGCTGCGCGACGAGGTAGTCAGCGGACTCGATGACCTGATCGACCTGGACGTCGAAGGACTCCCACACCTCTGCGCCGCCGGGGGCCCCCGCGAAGAATTTAGCGAAGGCCTCGCGGCCGGTGAACTCCCCGCCGTAAGGCAGGGTGGCCGGAATCCTGAGCACGAAATTCTGGTGCAGCATCGGCAGGATGCGGCTGCTGTCACGGTGCCCGAGCAGCTCGGTGATGGCGTAAGCCATCTCGGCCTTCGTGTAAGTCTCCCGGCGGCCAGGGGCCGTCGCGGCTGTGTCGAGCGCCTCGGCGGCCACAACGTCAGTGCCGCTCACCCCGCCGGCGAAGGAGAAGTTCTCGGGAGGCGTCACGGTCATCATGACGAAGACGTCGGCCGGCCGGACACCCGGGCCTTCTTGGAGCCGCCGGACCAGGGTCTTGTAGAAGCGGCGCTTGGCCCGCTCGCCACGGTCCAGGCCGTCGGTGATCGTGAACACGATCCAGTCGTCGGACCGGGGGCCGCCCCGGAAGTTGCGGTTGAACACCAGCTCACCCGCTTCATGCTGGCGGATGAGCTGGAAGTCCTCCTCCGGCTTCATATGGAACTCCGCGACCAGCGCGTCGTGTACGGCCCGCGAGACGGCTTCGAGGTACTCGCCCGACTTACCGCGGGCCAGTGAGATGTTGACGAAGGGCATGAGGAATCCTTTCCGAGGCGGTCCAGGTCGAGCTGGCCCGAGTCCCTGGGCTGGCCACCCAGCCTCAGTTACTATGTAGGTCAGCATACATGGTAAGAAGGAGGCAAGGAGGGTGTGCGCGTGGGACAGCGATCAGATGCCAAGCAGAAGATGGTGCAGGCGGCCAGGCAGCTCATCAGGGAGCGCGGCTACGGCGCGACCGCCTTCTCCGATGTGCTCGCCCGCAGCGGCGCACCGCGCGGCTCGGTGTACTTCCACTTCCCGGGCGGCAAGGCTCAGCTGGGGATGGAAGCGGCCGAGGCGCACGCTCACGAGCAGGTCGAGATCATCGACCGCGCCGCCGGGGAAGCCAGCTCCGCGGCCCAGCTCATCGAGCGGTACGTAGATCTCGGCCGCGAGGGCATGGTGGCCAGCCACTACGGCCGCGGCTGCGGAGTTGCGCCGCTGGTGACCGAAGGCGCAGCGCAGGAGTCGCCCGAGCTGAGCGAGACTAGCCGCCGCGCATTCTCCGAGATGACCGACCGGCTTGTATTCCACTTCGTCGCTTTCGGCGTGGACCGGGCCTCGGCGCGCGTGCTTGCTGATGCCGTGATCGCCGGCGTGGAAGGCGCCATGATCACCTCACGCGCGCTCCGCAGCACGGCCCCGTACGACTCGGTGCGCACCGTTCTGGTGAGCCACGCAGCGATCGTGTCCCCGAAGACGGCCAGCCGTGCGAGGAGCTAGCTCCTGTTCGTCGCTGATGTTGCTGACATCGGCCATCACAATTAGGTATGTCGTATGGCATAGTATCGAACGCCGGCAGGCCCACGATGACCTGGTCCGGGCCTGCTGACCGATGACATCGGCCATGGCCTGGCCGGGAAGGCGCGGCGCCATCCACGCCAGCGGCGAGGGCTCGACCGTCGCGATGGTCATTCCCGTCGCGCCCGGCGCCGTGACCAGCTCCGCGCCGCGGATTTAACTGGGCCAGAGGGACTGGGATGAGCCTCAGCACGCGGGAACAGCAGCCTGCCGGGCCGTAAGCTCGCTGTTCATGAGGGTTCCCGCACCGGCGTGGGTGGTGGCCGGGCCGCCCGGGGCCGGCAAGAGCACCGTCGCTGCGATCCTGCTCGCCTCGCTTGTGCCGCCCCCGGCGCTGCTCGACAAGGACACCATGTACGGATCGTTCGTAGCCGCGGTCCTGGCCGCCAGCGGCCGTCCGCCCGGAGAACGCGAAGGCCCGTGGTACGACGAGCACGTCAAGGTCCACGAGTACGCCGGGATGATCGCCACCGCCCGTGAGATCCGCTCGCACGGCTGCCCCGTCCTGCTGTCCGGTCCGTTCACCGGGCCGATCCACGACGCCGACCGGTGGCGCGACTGGACCGCCGAGCTGGGCGGCGGGACCGTCCGCCTGGTCTGGGTCAGGTCTGACCCGGCCACCGTCCAGCGCCGGCTGACCGCCCGAGGGCTGGAGCGTGACGCGGCCAAGCTGGCGAACTTCGCGGAGTTCACCGGCCGGATCCGGCTCGGCGCCGAGCCGACTGCCCCGCATTTCACCATCGACAACCGCCTGACCGCCGCCGCGCCGCTCGAAGCGCAGGTCACGGAGCTGATAGCCAGGGCTGAAGCGACCACCACGGGCGGTTAACGTAGACGCGGTATCACCGACGACAAAGGAGTCCCAGTCATGCAGCTGAGCGCGCGGAACCAGATCCCGGCTCGTGTCACCAGCATCAACGCCGGAGAGGCCATCGCCAACGTCGAGCTGGACGCAGGCGGCACCCGCCTGGTGGCCTCGATCACCGTCGAGGCCGTCAAGCAGCTCGGCCTGGCCGAAGGCAGCCAGGTCATCGCCGTGATCAAGGCCTCGGACGTCATCGTCGCCGTCGACTGACGCCGGCGGCCGGTCAGCATATTGAGAGCGAAAGTCGGCCACTTTGACATCGACATCGTCGCGGCGGGAGGGCAAACTTGGATGATTAACCGGGATTTAACACGGGCGGATGGGAGGCAGGGCGGCACGAATGGATGCCGACAGTGTGATCCGCCTCCGGCGCGTGGTCCTCGGACTGGCGCGCCGGATGAATGCCGCCTCGGTCGGGGAGGGGCTCACCCCGTCCCAGGCCTCGGTGCTCGGCATCGTCGTCAACCGCGGCCCGCTGGGCCTGGCCGAGCTCACGGAGATCGAGGGCCTCAACCCGACCATGCTGTCCCGGGTCGTCGGCAAGCTCGATTCCTTCGGCCTGATCCAGCGGCTGCGAGACCCTGACGACTTCCGCGCCGCCCGGGTCCAGGTCACCTCCGAGGGCGAAAAGGCCTGGCAGCGTATCTCGTCGCAGCGAGCCTCGATCATCTCCGAATGCGTGATGAGCCTGCCCCCCGAGCAGGAGGCTGCCCTGGTCGGGGCGCTGGCCGCGCTGGAGAGCCTCTCCGAGAGCCTGCGGACGGCCGCCGAGCGCGGTCGCAGTCAGCAAAACCGGTACGAGCGGGAATTAAACGCGGTCCCGCGCGTGCCGTTACCGGCGTAGCTGATCTCGCCCAGGGTGCCGCCCGGCAGCGGCCCGATCGCAATGCCGATGCCCAGGGCGGTCTCGTACAGCGCGATCGCGCCCGCGAAGCCGCCGCTGGCCGAGGCTACGATCACCGCCAGTGACGTCGCGATGAATAGCGCGTTGCCCACGCCCCAGCCCGCCCGGAACCCGATGATGTAGCCGACGGCGGGGGAGGCCCCGGCCAGCGCGCTGAACACCACAATCAGGATCAGGCCCGCGATCAGCGTCTTCTTAGCCCCCAGCCGGCTGGACACCCGGTTGGTGATCAGCATCGCCACCGCGGTGACCACCAGGTAGCTGGTGAACAGCAGCGTCACCTTGCTCGGCGAGGCGTTCAGCTCATGACCGATGGACGGCAGGATCGGATCTACCAGCCCGATGCCCATGAACGATATGACGCAGGCGAATGCGACGGCGAAGCCGCCTTGGGCTGCCGGAACGGGCTTGCGGCCGAGCTCGCGCGGCTGGCTGTCATCTGGGAGTGCTCCTAAGCTTTTACTGGCCCGCTCGAGCTTTTACTGGCCCGCTCGGTCCCGGCCTGCTTGGTTCTGGCCTGCTCGGGCCGGGGTGGCCGCGGCCTGGTCGGCGCGCTGGGCGATGGCCAGCGCCTCCATGGCGGGCAGGGCCGCGGCCAGCACATGCTGCTCGTCCGGGCTGAGCCTGGCCAGCAGCCCGGCCAGCCGGTCGGCACGCACTGCGCGCCGTCCGGCCAGGGTCGCCTGGCCGTCGGCGGTCAGCCGGACCTGCACGACCCGCCCGTCCGCGGGATCCGCCACCCGGTCGACGAGTCCCGCGTCCTGGAGCCGCCCGATCAGCTGCGTCATGGCCGGCTGGGTCACGCCCTCCCGGACCGCGAGCCAGGTCAGGCGGCACGGCCCGGATCGCTCCAGCGTGGCCAGCGTCGCGGCCGCCGTGAGCGACAGCCCGTTCGCCGGGCTCAGCGACCGGAACAGCCCGATCAGCCGCTCGATCGCCGCGGCGAGCCCGCTCGCCAGCCCCGGCACCGCCAGCGACTGTTCCGCCACCCCTGCCCCTGGCTGTCCCGGGTCTGCCTCTGGCCGTTCCGGGGCTGCCTCTGGCCGTGCCGGTCCCGCCAGTTCCTGTTCCGCTAGTTCCTGTTCGGCCAGTTTCAGTGCCAGGAGCTCCCGTTCGGCCAACCCCTCACGCCCCTCCAGACGTTCCATAAGTGACTTATATCATGTTCTTATGTAAATTCCAGCTACCCTCGGCCGGATGCACCTACCGCCTGTCCGATCTGAGCGCTTAGGCTGGACTGCATCGCGCCGTAGGAGGTGACGGTGATGCCAGGACTCGGTGATGACAAGCCGGGACAGCCCGCGGGCGCTGGCCGCTTCCGGGCCTCGCATGCCGACCGGGAGCTGGTCATCGACGCGCTTGGGGACGCGTTCGTGCAGGGCCGGCTGAGCAGGGATGAGTTCGACTCGAGGGTGGGCCAGGCGTTCGCGGCCCGCACCCATGCCGACCTGGCCCCGCTCACCGCTGACCTCCCCCCCGTCCCGCCCGAGTCCCGGGGCAAGCCGTCCTGGCGGCCCGAGGACACCACGCCCGGGAACAGCGCCCGCGTGATCGCGGCGGCGACCGTGCTGACGGGCGGCGCGTGGGCGGGCGCCTTGCTCAGCGGCACCGTCAGCCAGCTGCCAGGCGGGGTGGCCCTGACGCTCACCTTTATCTGGCTCGGGATCGTGTGCCTGTGCGGATCGGTCCTGCTTGAGTACCAGCTCGACAAGCGCCGAAGAAGGCAGCTGCGATCGGGACCCGGCGATGCCGGCCAGCCACCCGGCGGCGGCCCATCATCCGAGCGCACGCTAGCCGCTGACCCGGCCACGTGGCTGGGGCCAGGTGAGCCCGGCCAGCATGTGGTGGAGGCATCCCGGCGCGCCGTTGCCCGCCGGCCGCAGCTTCTCGCTCCCCGTCTCAGCCCGTCGTAGCCCAGCGCCGAGGCCACCGGTCCCGCACTGCGCTGTCCGAAACCCGCCAGTTTTCGGTCGCCCGGGTTCGTAGCCTCTCGGTATGACCAGCTACGAGACCATGCCCAGCCCGGTCGGTGAACTGCTGCTGGCCGGGGAACAGGCCCGGGACGGCCTGGCCCTGACGTCGGTGTCGATGACCGGCCAGCGCAACGCCCCCCGGCCCCACGCCGGCTGGCGTCACGACCCCGAAGCCTTCGCGGATGTCACCCGGCAGCTCCAGGCGTACTTCACCGGCGAGCTGACCACCTTCGACCTCACCCTGGCCCCCCGCGGCACCCCGTTCCAGCAGCGGATCTGGCGGGCGCTGGACTCCGTCCGGTACGGCACCACGATCACCTACGGCGAGCTGGCCGTGCAGCTCGGCGTCCCGCCGGACCGGATCGTGGCCCTTGGCGCCGCGGTGGGCGCGAACCCGCTGCTCATCGTCCGCCCATGCCACCGGATCATCGGCGCGGACGGCACGATGCGCGGCTACGCCGGGGGAGTGGAGCGCAAGCAGTGGCTCCTCGCCCACGAAGGCGTCCTGCTGGCGGTGCACCAGTGAGCACCGTGGTAGCCGCTACCGGGGACCGGGCCGGGCTCGCCGCGGCCGACTGGGGAGCGATCGCCGCCGATCTGGACGCCAGCGGCTGCGCCGTCACTCCCCGGCTCCTCACCCCGGCCCAGTGCCGTGACCTGGCCGCCCTGTACGACCAGCCGGACCGGTTCCGCGCCACGATCGACATGGCCCGGCACCGGTTCGGCTCCGGCCAGTACCGGTACTTCAGTCATGACCTGCCCGGGCCGGTCCGCGCGCTGCGCGAGGCCTTCTATCCGCACCTGCTGGTGATCGCCCGCGACTGGGCCTGCCGTCTGGCCTGCCCGCCCCGTGGCCGGACGCCCTGGCTGAGTGGCTGGGCATGTGCCACCAGGCCGGCCAGTCCAAGAGCGCGCAGATCCTGCTGCGCTACGCGGCCGGGGACTGGAACGCGCTGCATCGTGACCTGTTCGGCGATCTGGTCTTCCCGCTGCAGGTCGTGATCGGGCTCGATGATCATGGCGCCGATTACACCGGAGGGGAGTTCCTGCTCGTCGAGCAGCGCCCCCGCGCCCAGTCCCGCGGCACCGCCACCGTGCTGCCCCGCGGCCACGGCCTGATCTTCACCACCCGCGACCGCCCGGTCATGGGGGCCAGGGGCTGGTCCGCGGCCCCGGTCCGCCACGGGGTCAGTACCATCCGCTCCGGCCGCCGCCACGCTCTCGGCCTGGTCTTCCACGACGCCTGACCGGGCGGGACGCCCGGTCTTGGCCTCCTCCGGGAACCCCTCGGGTCCGATTCGGGATCGCACGAGCCGGACGGCAGCATCCGCCGGCTGTGCCCGGCCGGCTCGGTCAGGCAGGAATTGCCGCGCTATCAGGCAAGGCTCACACCGAGCGGCCGAGGAAGGCGGCGAGCTGGCTGGCCGGCCCGGCCCCCTGGGGAGCGGCAACGGCGGGTCCGAACAAAGCCTGGCCGTCAGGTCCGCGATACGCATCGGTGATTGCGAGCCTGGCGTGGCTGAGCAGTACGGAGGCCAGTGCGGGTTCCAGGTCGGCGGGATGCCCGAGGGCACGCGCCAGATCCCAGCCATGGGTGAACTGCTCCGTGGCGGCCAGGTCCAGCAGGACGGTCCCGGGGAACTCGCCGAACGGCAGCCGGACCGTTCTCGCCAGGGCACCGTCGGCTTCGAACGCCGCGACCGCGATCTGGATGCTCTCTTCGTACGCGGCCACAAAATTCCCGGCCGCGTAGTCCGCGGCGGGGACCTCGCCATCCCCTGCGATAGTGGCGGCCCACCACCGTGCCGTGCCGACGAAGTGGTTGACCAGCGCGCGGACATCCCACGACGCACACGGCGTCGGCGCGCCCAGATCGCCGGACCGGACCTCGGCCAAGACGGCCAGGGTGCTCTGCATAGCCTGGTTCAGCGGATACTCCACAGCGTGCCCATCCTCTCTTGCGTCCTATTCACCTACAACTAGGCAGACCGGGCGCGAGCGGGAAAGGAATCGCTCTGGAGGCTTGCCTCAGCAGGTGTCCCGGTCCCGCGGTCGAGCGCGAGGCGCGGGCCCGGCTGGGCTCACGGAAGCCGACGCGTTCTTGACCCGGCTGGAGCTCCTGTCAGCCGATATCACCGAGCCGCTGGCGCAGGTGTACGGCGCGGTCACCGACCCGGACCGGCTCGCGACCGACCTGGTCGTGGACGCGCTGCCACCTGAGGCACCGGGCCTTTTCTGCGGCAATATCCTGCAATTGGTCAATCACTCACCGTAAATGCCCGCTGCGGCAATCGCGGATTGCCGCAAAGGGGCAGGTCTCCGGCGTGTCGTCTCGCCCGGAATGCGGACACACGGTAAAACAAGAGCAGTCGCCAGGCCCAAGGGAATTACCGGAGCAAATCTTCAGGATTAGCTAAGCGCCGCCGACCGCGTAATCGTTACACCGTTCTCCATTCACGCGTAAGAAAGCAGACAGCGACATGGCCCGAAGCACGCCCAAGCCGCCCGCGGCTGTGCGGGCTGTGACCGCCGTGGCGGCCGCCGTGCTCTTCGGCGTCGGCCTGGCGTCGGCCCAGCCTCGGCCGTCGGCCGCCCCCGCCGCCGCCCAGCAGTCGTCCGCCGCCCAGCAGTCGTCCGCCGCATGTCAGGCCGCTGACCTGAGCATTACCATCCCGGCGGCCATCGAGGGTGACCCGGACCGGGGGATGGGAAATCGGGCCTGGAATGTCGTTTTCCGCAACACGTCGCGGGACTCGTGCCGCCTGCGCGGCTGGCCGCGGATCGCGGTCCGGACCTCCGCTGGCCAACCGGTCCCCACCACGGTCAGCGACGTGACGTCCAGCAACCTGGCTGTCATCCAGGTCGCGACCGTCGTCCTGCGGCCCGGGGACAGCGCCGTCGTGACGGCGACGTCCGCGGCCGCGCCCGCGCACTGCGTGACCCGGTGGTCGCTCGGGCTGACCCTGCCCGGGGCGGCCAGAGCGGTACCTGTCCGTGAGCCCGGTGGCTCGTTCGCCCCGTGCGTGGGCGGCCAGCTGCGGCTGTCCCCGTTCTACGCCGAGCAGACCTTGACTAACGACATCAAGGCCCTGAGCGCGCCCGGCACGTCGTCGCCGTTCGCCGCGGCCACCGCCGCGGAACCCGCCACCTGCGCCGCCACGGCCCTGCGCGCCGCGGTCACCTCCGTCGCCAACGAGCACGACGGGTCCATCATCCAGCTGCGGCTCAGTAACGCCGGGAGCACGTGCGTACTGCCCGAGGGCTGGCCGACGGTCAAGCTGCAGATGGCGGGCGGCGCCACGCAGGTGGCCAAGATCTTCTCCGACAGTGCTGCCGCCCGGGCCGGGCGCAGCCTGCTCACCACCTATGAGCGCGGCAGCACCCAGAGCACGGCGCTGACCCTGCAAGTCGGCGGATCGGCCTCCATTGCCTTGTTCGCCGCGGGCAGCGGCTCACGCTCCTGCCCGCAGTTGACCTCCCTCACGGTGTACCCGACCGCCACGGTCAGCGGCACCGGCCGGACCGCGGCGCTGGCCCAGCCGGTCCGCATCTGCGGGGCCCCGCGGGTCCTGTCCTTCGTCCCGAGCAACTCCGGCCAGGTCGTGGCCCTGGCCCGGGGGGCCCTGACCGCCGCGCAACAAGGCGCCGAGGTGTCGCAGGCCAGCAGCACCGGCTTCTACTACGGCACCGACAGCTCCGCCCCGACGGCCTGCGGCAACGGCAGCGGCCCCTACACCGAGCCCCGGGGCAGCTGCGCCAACGGCAGCGCCGGCCCGTACGGGGAGTACATCGGGGAAGTGGGCACGTTCACGAACTGGCAGGGCTGCACCTCGGGGCTGGCCTGGAACCAGGCCAACTACAACATGGCCACCGCCAACGTGGTCAAGTTCAGTACCGGGCTGGGCGCGGCTGCTTACTGGTTCGCGGCCGGCCCCGGCCGCGACCCGCGCTACAACGGGAGCGCCGCCGAGGCGTCCTCCTGGGGCCAGCAGCAGGCCGCCGCGGCCCTGAAGGCCATGAGCGGCAAGGTCTTTGACTTCCGCTACGTCTTCTTCGACATCGAGAACAACGGCGTGCCCCCGGATGAGGACGGCTGGAACACGGTCTGGAACGGCCCGTGCGGCGGCACGGTCCGGGCCAACTACATCCCGGCCAATATCGACTTCGCCACCTGGACCGGGTTCGCCAGCTACATCGACGCCCACTCGCCCTACCTGGCGGGCGTGTACTCCGCGGGCGGCGACTCCTACGGCTCGTGGACCGGCATCTTCGGCGGCGAGAAGCTCACCAACACCGCCGAGTGGACCTTCACCAACGAGCAGGCCCAGCTGAACTTCCCATCCGGGTTCACCGGCTCCAACGCCAGCCCGCAGTGGTTCTCCAGCGAGCCCGCCGCCTGCGCCCTGCTATGGCAGTGGTCGGGCGGGGACGGCGTGCTGAACGGCTACGGCGACTTCGACCAGGCCAAGGCAGCCAACGACGCCACCCCCGCCTGCGCACCGCCCGCCCCGCCGGTGAAGCCCGCCCCGCCCGTCAAGCCTGCACCGCCGCCGGTCATCATTCACCATCGCTGATCCCCCGGATAGTCCCGGTGGCGCCGGGGTACCGTGAAAAGCGGGACAAGCGATGACAGAACGCAAGCCGGTCAACCTCAGCTTCACCTCGTGGATCGACCAGCAGATCGACGAGGCGTCGCAGCGAGGTGCCTTCGATGATCTGCCCGGGGCGGGCAAGCCGCTGCCCAGGCGGGCCGTCGGCGACGCGGCCCAGGCCTGGCTGCAGGACTGGCTGCGCCGGGAAGGCGTGTCCGCGGATGACCTCCTGCCCACCCCGCTTCGGCTGCGCAAGGAGGTCGAACGGCTGACCGGGTCGGTCCACGAGCTGCACTCCGAGCAGCAGGTCCGCGAGATCGCCGCGGAGCTCAACCGGCAGATCATCCAGTGGCGCCGCATCCCGGAGGGCCCCCCGGTGTACCTGCGGCTGGTGGACGCCGATGCGCTCGTCGCCCGGTGGCGTGCCACGGCCCCGCCGGCCCCGCCGCCGCCCGCGGCCCAGGAGGATCACGCCCGGCCGCGCTGGTGGCGCCGCCGCCGCAAGCGCCAGGCGCGCTAGGCGGCCAGCTTGCCCACCACGTGGCCTGCGCCTGGCCAGGACGGATCCCTGCGCTCGATGGCGCGGAACTTTCAGCGCTATGCGGCGTCGCCTATGACGAGGGTGCTGCGACTAGGTCATAATTCCACTCATGGCGGTTCTGTGCTTACCTTGGCCGGCAAGGACGCCGTCGCGGCGTTCTTCACCCCGTTCGGCTCGGCCATGGGGACCGAGGAATAGCGTCCGGCTGTGGAACCTTCCGCGATAAAAGGCGTGCCGCCAGTGGATGGGCCGTCGGCGTGGTGGCGGTCAGCCGTGCTGTATCAGATCTACCCGCGCAGTTTCGTTGACTTCAACGGCGATGGCGTGGGTGATCTCGCCGGCGTGACGGCCCAGCTTGACTACCTAGTAAAGCTAGGGGTCGATGCCGTTTGGCTGTCGCCGATCTACTCCTCGCCGATGGTGGACTTCGGGTACGACATCACCGACCACTGTCGGATCGATCCCATCTTCGGCACTCTGGAGGACTTCGATCAGATGCTGGCCGGCGCCCATGGCCGCGGGCTTCGAGTCGTGTTGGATTTCGTGCCCAACCACACCTCCGATCGCCATCCGTGGTTTGAGCAGTCCCGCGCCTCACGCACCAATCCGCGGCGCGATTGGTACGTCTGGGCCGACCCAGACGACGACGGCGGCCCGCCGAACAACTGGTTGTCGTCCTTCGCCGCTGCAGGGTCGGCGTGGACGTTGGACGCCATCACCGGCCAGTACTACCTGCATTCCTACGCCGTCGAGCAGCCTGACCTGAACTGGGCGAACCCGGCTGTGCGCGAGGCAATGATCGGGGTGTTGCGGTTCTGGCTTGACCGGGGCGTCGACGGATTCCGGGTCGACGCGGTCCACCGGTTGATCAAGGACCCGACGCTGGCACACAACCCGCCCGAGGTCGCGCAGGCGCGTACCGGGCTCGGTGAGCATGCGAGACTGCTTCGTCATATCGACCAGCCCGGCGTGCATGACGTGATCCGCGAGCTGCGCGCCGCGCTCAGCGATTACGAACCCGAGCCGTTGCTGCTCGGTGAGGTCGGGGTCGCCGACCCGGAACGCTGGGCTGCGTACTACGGCGACGGTGACGAGCTGATGCTGACGTTGAATTTTGCCTTCTGGTCCCAGCCGTGGTCGGCGGCCGCATTCCACGACGTCATCGCTGCGACGACCAGACTGGTTCCGGACGGGGCGTGGCCGGTGTGGGCCCTCGGCAACCACGACATCACGCGGTTGGCCACCCGCTACGACCAGGACGGTCGCGGTCCATCGCGGGCGCGCCTCGCAGCGATGATGCTGCTGACACTGCGCGGCACACCGCTGCTGTACTACGGCGACGAGATCGGCATGACCAACGTGGCTGTCCCGGCCGGCGACGCCGTGGATATCGATGGGCGCGACGCCGTGCGCACACCGATGCAGTGGAGCCCTGGCCTCAACGCCGGCTTCACGACCGCGTCGAGGCCATGGCTGCCGGTCCCGGACGCCCGATTCGAGAACGACAACGTGACCGACCAGCAGGCGGACCCGGTTTCACTCTGGAGCCTTTACCACGACCTGCTCACACTGCGACGTTCGACACCTGCGCTTTCTGACGGCGAGAGCCTCCTGCTCCCCACTGACGGACATGTCCTCGCCTACCGTCGCGCTGCCGCCAGGCAGTGCGTCCTCGTCGCCCTCAACTTCGACCACAACCCGCACTCAGTTTCGCTACCTGCGGACCTCACGGGCGGGCAAATCCTGCTCAGCACCGATCCGCGCCGGCAGCAGCGCGCCTGCGGCGATATGGTCGAGCTCGCCGCCGACGAAGGTGTGATCATCAAATGCAGCTGACCCGCGAGAACTCCGCTGCGCGCCTCGAACTGCATCCAACCACCTCGACCCAGCGACAGGCCTAGGGCAGCGGAGCCCCCCGCGCGGCGATCCACAGGTCGTACCACTCTTGGTGGGTGAGGTCAGGGTCTCGTCGCACTGCGTCTTGGCAGGCTCTGATGCGATCCGGACGGGACGTCCCGATGACCGGGGAGATACGAGCAGGATGCCGCTGCAACCACCACAGCAGAATCGCCTCCGGCGTCGTGTTCTTGGCCGCGGCGAGTGACGCGACCATGCGCTCGGCCGCCTCCTCGGTCGCCGTCTGTGCTCGGCCGCTGTATCGGCCCTGCGCAAGCGAACCCCACGCCTGCAAGCGAATCCCGTTCGCTTGACAGTGCTCGATCGTGCCGAACGGGAACCCGTTCGCTGCCGCCTGCGGAGTGTTCACAAGCACGCCCGCCTCAAGCCAATCACGCCGGTAAAGACTCATCTCCAGCTGATTCACAATCAGCGGCTGGTCAAGATGCCGTTGCAGAAGCGTTATCTGCTGAGCACCGCAATTCGACACTCCGAACGACCGCACCAGTCCTTGCTGGTGAAGGGTGGTCACGGCCTGGGCGATGTCATCGGGGTCAGCCAGTGGGTCGGGTCGGTGCAACAGCAGCACGTCGATGACGTCAGTGCGCAACCGAGACAGGCTCTCCTCGACCCGCCGAATGATGCTCTTACCTCGCAGGTCATAGAAACCCGGCCGCTCGCCCTCAGCGAGCCGGATGCCGCACTTGGTCTGAAGGACGATGCGCCCACGCAGCTCCGGGGAGCGGGTAAGGACCTCGCCGAACACGGCCTCGGCCTTGCCGTGACGATAAATGTCGGCGTGGTCAAAGGTCGTGATACCGCTGTCCAGGGCTGCGCCGATCGCGGCCTCAGCTTCGGCGATCTCCGCTGCTCCGTACGGCTGTGGATCCCACGTCCCGCCAAGCCCCATGCACCCGTACAACAAACGATCCTCAGCAAGGCTCGCGGCTATCACCACACGGCAACTTTCCCACAAGCAGCGCACGGCCACGGCGCCTTGCGAATTGTCGCCCTCCGTGACAGCCGCCGACCCTGCCCGCATCCAGCCGGGGAGCCGAGATGCCACCTCGCTGTCCCTCGTGACGTCCGTGCCCTGTGACGCGTCCTAGTCGAACTCGGTGGCCAGCGAGGGATCCCGGTGGTGGGCCAGCGCCCGCTCGATCTCGCGGCGATTGACCCGGCCCAGCGACAGCGGCGGCAGCTCATCCAGGCCGAACCACCCGACCTCGAGGGTCTCCAGCGGCGACGGCGGCTGCACCGCGCCGTCCGGGCGGCACAGGAAGAACAGCTTGAACACGGCCACCGGCAGCGGCGGCACGTGGCCCTGCGTATCGCGGTCCCAGCAGCCGATCAGCTTCACTGCCGAGCTGTGATAGCCGGTTTCCTCCCGGATCTCCCGGGTGACCGCCGCCGACGGCGTGTCCCCCGGATCGGCCCAGCCGCCCGGCAGCGACCACCGGCCGTCGGTCTTCTCGCGCATGAGCAGCACCCGCTCGTGATCGTCGAAGATCGCCCCGCGCACGTCGACCTTCGGCGTCACGTAGCCGAAGTCACGGCCCAGCTCGGCCGCGAGCTCGGCCGCCGGATAGCCGCTGGCCACCGCCAGCAGCTCCGCGGCCAGCGCGCTCACCTGCCGGTACCGGTCCAGGTCATAGTCGCTGTTGCCGAAGGCCAGGCCGGTCTGGCCCAGCGCGGCAAGCTTCATCCCGATCCGGCGCACCGCGTCGGCTGCTGTGTCGGCCACCTGAGCATTATCCGGCAGGCTGCGGCATCATAGGGATTTCGGCGACCGGAGGGACACGGCTATGGCGGAGGATACCGGCGTTGACGCGCCGATCGTAGCGGTGACCGTCTTCCGGGACGGCGCCCGGGTCCAGCGCCGCGGCCTGGCCCGCGTGGCACCCGGACTGGGGCCGGTCGTGATCGGCGGGCTGCCCGGCAGCGTGGACCCGGCCTCGGTCCGCGTCGCCGCCCGAGGCGACGGCCTGGCCCTGCTGGACGTCGAGGTGCACCGCCGTTACCGGACCGATCCGCTGCGCGGACAGGCCGCGCAGCTGCGTTCGGACGTCGACCGCCGCCGCGACCAGGTCCAGGAGCTCGACGACGAGGACACGGCCGAGCAGGCTCGGCTGGCCTTCCTCAGCCACCTGTCCGAGGCGGCCGCCACGGCGCTGGCGCGGGCGATGAGCTTCGGCCGCGCCAGCCAGGACGACCTGGCCGGGATGGCCGGCCACCTGTCCGCCGACACCGCGGCCACGCTCGGCCGCCGCCGCGAAATCGACGCCCGCCGCCGCGCTGCCCGCCGCGAGCTCGAAGCCGCCGAGCAGCGCCTGCAGGACGCGGAACGGCACGCCGACCGCGCGGTGGCGTTCACCGAGGTGTCCGCGACCATCGAGGCGTCCGCGGCGACGGAGGCCGAGGTCGACGTCTCCTACCACGTGCCGGGCGCTTCCTGGCGGCCGCTGTATGACCTGACCCTGGACGGTGAGCAGCTGGCCGTAAGCTACCTGGCCGAGGTCAGGCAGAAGAGCGGGGAAGACTGGCCCGCCGTCGAGCTGGTCTTGTCCACCACGCGGCGCGGGCTGTACCAGGCCCTGCCCGAACTGGACCCCTGGTACATCGAACGCGCCCGGCCCGTCCCGCCTCCCGTCCACCGGGCCATGGCGCGGATGGCCGAAGCGGCCCCCGGGGCCACGGGACCGGGCCCCGCCCCGGTCGCGGGTGCCTTCGCGGCGGCGGCCGGCGCCCCGGTGCCCCGGCCGGAGGCCCCGCACCTCACCGCCGGCCTCACCGGGCCCGGCGAGGCCGGGGCGGGCGTGGCCTACCAGGTGCAGCGTCCGCTGGCCGTGCCCGCCGACGGCGAGCCGTACAAGACCGCGGTGGCCCGGCTCGAACTCGACGCCCAGCTCGACCACCTCGCGGTCCCGGTTCTCGCCGCCGAGGCGTACGCGCGGGCCACCGTCACCAACACCTCCGCGCTCCTGCTGCTACCCGGCCCGGCCCGCGTCTTCCACGGCACCGGGTTCGTGGGGGAGACGTCCCTGGAGACCGTCGCGGCGGGCGAGGAGTTCGAGCTGCAGCTCGGGGTCGACGACCAGATCAGGGTGGAACGCCAGCTCCGCAGGCGCGCCGCGAGCAAGGCCATGATCGGCGGCACCCGCACCATCGACGTGGCGTACGAGATCACGGTGGAAAACCACCGCCCCAACCAGGCCCGGATCAGTGTCCACGACCACATCCCGACCTCATCCGACGCCGACATCAAGGTCCGGCTGCGCGAAACCGCCCCGAGCCCGGCCGCCCAGACCGACCTGGGCGAGCTCACCTGGGACCTGACCCTGGATCCCGGCCAGGCCGCCACCATCCGCTACCGCTTCACCGTCGAGCACCCCGCCGGCCTCACCGTCGCCGGCCTGTAAACCCGCCCCGCCTCCAGGCCGCCCTGCCTTCATGATCGTGGCCAGTTTTGGACTGCGCCTGGCCCGTTCTGGCCATGATCATGGAACGGGCCGTGGCGCGTAGCTGATCGCCGTGAAGGGCCACGCGTCGCGCAGCCAGGCCGTGACGGCCGCATGCAGCGGCACGTCGAGCGAGGCGCGCTCCGCACTGACCCAGGACCGCACGTCCGCCCCGCCCGTCCCGTCCGCCGCGGGATAGATGTACACGCAGCCGATGATCTCGGCGCTGTCCCGGGCCCGCACGGTGTACGTGAACCCCGAACGCCCGGCGAAATCCGCGGCGTGCTCCCGCAAGTCGCCCAGGTTCTCCGCCAGCGTCATGCCCGGCTGCGGCCACGACCGGCCCGCCCACCCGGGGGTGGCCCGGATGTGCTCGACGCTCGACATCCAGGCCCGGTAGTCACCCTCGTTGTGCTCCGGGCCGAGCGGCTCCAGCCGGAACGCCGCGCTAACCAGCTCACGCGGCACGGCGAAGTCATCCGGTACGAAGCTCACGACACAGCAAGCCTAGCCCTCCGATATCGTGGTCCGTGGCCGACATATCGATCCAGCTGCTCGACGGCGCGCGGGCGTCGGCTGACGCCGACGAGGTGCAGGCCCTGCAGGCCGACGTGTACGGGGCGGACGACGGCGCCTTCGCCGGCCGGTTCCGGGTCCAGCGCCGCCAGCCTGGCTTCGTCCTGGCCGAGGCCCGCAACGGCGGCTACCTGGTCGGCTACGCGTTCGGGATGCCGCTGCGGCCGTCGACGTCCTGGTGGCGGCAGCTCACCGCCCCGCTGCCCGAGGAGGTCACGGCCGAGCACCCCGGCCGCACGTTCGCCCTGGCCGACCTGGCGGTGCGCGCGTCCTGGCGGCGGCAGGGCATCGGGCGGGACCTGCACGACCTGATCCTGCGCAGCCGGCCCGAGGAACGGGCGACGGCCGTGCTCGCGCCTGCCGCCCTCCCGGCGCAGCACGCCTTCCGGAGCTGGGGCTGGCGCAAGGTGGCCCGGACCCGCGATGACGCCGGCGGCGAGCAGGTGGCCGACGTGCTGCTCACCACGCTTCGTTCGGTTTTATACCTAACGAGATGTGGCGCGTGCCGCAAGGAATCCAACAGCCGGCCCGACGGTTGCACCGTTCACGAGTAACGGAAGGACTGACTGACGATGAGCGCAGATGACGGTATGCGCCGGTCCGTCACCGTGTCCGGGATAGCCGTCCCGGCCGGCGGCGGCCGCACCCTCGAGGAGTCCAGGGGGACCGTGCGGATGGCCCAGGATGAGCTGTACGGTCCCGGCTTCCGGTGGAGCGGCCGCCGTCGCATGACGTGGCTTGAGGTGAGCAAGGGCGGCCGGCCGCAGGTCAACATCCGGCTGGACCGGGAGGAGGCGCTCACCCTAGCCGAGGCGATCATCGGATCAGCGGACGGGAGGGGGCTGCTGACCAGGGAGCAGGCCATCACCCGGGCCGCGGCGTTGATCCGGACCTGGGGGATCACCCGTGACGAGCTTGACGGTGAACTGGTCATCCAGACCCTGGCCGGCAAGTAACCGGAGGGGGAGCGCCGATGCGACGCAACGCCTCGACCGTGGTGGTCCTGGCCGGCCAGGTCCCGGCCGAGGTCCTGGCCGCCGTGGACCGGTCGATGAACGTGAACCTGATCCGCCCGGCCGGGCCCGGCGGAGCGGCCGCGGACGACGACGGGTTCGAGGCGGCGGCCGGGGCGCTGGGCCGGGCGGCACGGTCCACCGCCCCTTACGTGCTGGTCCCGGCCGACCCGCTGGCGGCGGTGGCGGCCAGCTGGCAGGCGATGTGGGACGTCTCGCGGCAGCCGGGCCCGGTCCCCTTCGAGCTGGAGGCGGCCAAGGCGGTGGCCGCCTGGCGGGCGGGCCGGTTCGAGCTGCCCGACTACTACCTGATCCTGGCCGCCGGCGATGCCGCGGGCGGCCAGGACGCTGACCCGGGGCCGGACTTCTACCTCGGCCCGCTGCGGGCGTCCCGGCCGCGGCGGGTGGCGGTCGTCGCCGCCGCCGAGCCCGCCCAGCAGGCCGTGGGCGTCCTGCAGGCCCTGGGGTCATTGCGGCACGGCCCGTGGTGGCCCGGCCTGGACGAGGTACTCGAGGCGGCCCGGACCTTCTACCCGGGCCGCCTGGCCGAGACCGTCGCCGGTCAGTAGTACCAGGGGAAACGCGCCCAGTCCGGGTCGCGCTTCTCCAGGAACGCGTCCCGGCCCTCGACCGCCTCGTCGGTCATGTAGGCCAGCCGGGTGGCCTCGGCCGCGAACAGCTGCTGGCCCACCAGCCCGTCGTCGATGAGGTTGAACGCGTACTTCAGCATCCGCTGTGACGTGGGGCTCTTCGCGTTGATCTTCTCGGCCCACTCCAGCGCGGTGCTCTCCAGGTCGGCGTGGGGCACCACCGCGTTGACCGCGCCCATCCGGTGTGCGGCCTCGGCGTCGTAGGTCTCGCCGAGGAAGAAGATCTCCCGCGCGAACTTCTGGCCGACCTGGCGCGCCAGGTAGGCGGAGCCGAAGCCCCCGTCGAAGCTGCCCACGTCCGCGTCGGTCTGCTTGAACCGGGCGTGCTCGCGGCTGGCGATGGTCAGGTCGCACACCACGTGCAGGCTGTGCCCGCCGCCCGCGGCCCACCCGGGCACGACGGCGATGACGACCTTGGGCATGAACCGGATCAGGCGGTGCACCTCCATGATGTGCAGCCGCCCGGCCCTGGCCGGGTCGATCATCTCGGCCGTCTCGCCCTCGGCGTACCGGTACCCGTCGCGGCCGCGGATGCGCTGGTCGCCGCCGGAGCAGAACGCCCAGCCGCCGTCCCGGGGTGACGGGCCGTTGCCGGTCAGCAGCACGCAGCCCACGTCGCCGGACATCCGCGCGTGATCGAGCGCCTGGATCAGCTCGTCTACCGTGTGCGGCCGGAAGGCGTTGCGGACCTCGGGCCGGTTGAAGGCGACTCGGACCGTGCCGGAGTCAACTGCTCGGTGGTAGGTGATGTCGGTGAAGGAGAACCCGTCGACGGCACGCCATCGTGCGGGGTCGAATATCTCTGAGACCATGCCCCAATTGTCGATGACTGACCGGCCTGGCCGGCTCCGTTCGTCAAATCGAGTTCATCGGAACGCTGCCGGGCCGCTCTGCGGTCGACCCGGCGGAGCACGGGCAGGGCCGTGATGCCGCACAGCAGGCAGGCCAGCCCGCCGATGACCAGCGACCACCGGGCCCCGGCGACCTGGGCGGTCCAGCCCACGATGGGCCCGCCGACCGGGGTGGAGCCGAGCCAGGCCAGCGCCCACAGGGCCATGACCCGCCCGCGCATGCTCGGCGCGGCCGCGAGCTGCAGGGTGGTCTTGGCCAGCGAGTTGAAGGAAATGCTCCCGTACCCGACGAACACCAGTGCCACCAGCTCCAGGGCCAGGCTCGGAGCGGCGGCCGCGGCCAGGATGGCCAGGCCCCAGCCGATGGCGGCCAGGCACATCGTGCGCGCCCGGGGTGTCGCCCGGCCGGCCGAGATGAGGCCGCCGACGGCCGCCCCGGCCCCCATGACCGAGGCCATCACGCCGTAGGCGGCCGTCCCGCCGTGGAAGACCTTGCTGGCCATGAGCGGGAGCGTGACCTGGAATTCCCACGCCAGCGTGCCGATCACCGCGATCATCACCAGCGGGATGAGCAGCTCGGGCGTGGCGCGCACGTAGCGCAGGCCCTGCCGGACCTGTCCCCTCTCCCTGGCCACCCGCTTGGCCGGGAACAGCTCCGATCTGCGCATCGCGGCCAGCGAGATCAGCACCGCCCCGAACGAGACCGCGTTGCACGCGAAGCACAGGGCCAGCCCGAGGGCCGCGGCGATCACGCCGGCCAGCGCCGCGCCGAACACCCGGGCCATGTTCATGGCCACCGAGTTGAGCATCACCGCGTTCGCCAGGTCCTTCGCCGGGACCATCTCGGCGATGAAGCTCTGCCGGGCCGGGTTGTCAAACACGTTGACGAAGCCGAGCGCGAGGGCCAGCAGGTAGACGATCCACAGCCGGATGCTGTGCGTCGCGACCAGGATGGCGAACGCCCCGGCCAGCAGCCCGGCCAGGGACTGAGTGACGTACAGCACCCGCTGCTTGTCCATCCGGTCCGCGAACACGCCGCCGAGCGGCCCGAAGGCGAACATGGGCAGGAACCTGGCCGCGGTGACCAGGCCGAGCTGGGTCGCGCTGTGGGTGAGCTCCAGGACCAGGAACGACTGCGCCACCGTCTGCATCCAGGTGCCGGCCACCGAGACCAGCTGGCCGAAGAAGAACAGCCGGTAGTTGCGCTGGTGCAGCGATGAGATCATCTGCCGCGGCCGCGGCCGGACGCTACCGTGACGCACGTGTGCCCCGTCCGTGAGAATTATTTGCCGATAGGCAAGTATATCATTAGCTCTGCTAAGGACATGGATTGCCGCACAGCCGGGCCAGGGCCGCCGTCGCTCTACGTGGAGGGCAGCGCGGGCGCGGTCAAGCCGCCCGCGGCGAGCCTGCAGCGGTGCCGCGCGGACACCGCGGTCCCAGGTACTACCTGGACCTGCCCGGCGCCGATGCACCGGGCTTCATGCCCCGGACTTCGTGCACCGGACTTCATGCAGGCGAAGGTCAGACGTGCTCGGGCATGCCTTCAGGTTACTTACAGGTAACTTTTACCAGGTGTTCAGTCTTATCGGGCATTATCTTATTGGTTACCTCCGGTGCGACACCCTCTGGGCCGCGCCGGGAATGCACCCGAGGCACCTCGCCGGATCCCCTCCCCCGTGGCCGGCGGGGTGCCTCGCCATTACTGGCCAGCGCCTCGGCTGGGCCGGCCCGTTACCGCTTCTGCTTCCGCTTGCTGGCCTGGTTGGCCGCGCCCTTCTCGGTCCGGGCGTTCTTCGTGGTCAGTGACCCCTCGGGGGTTTCCAGGTGGGCACGCACGAACCAGTGGTACTCCTCCAGCTGGTGGCCCTGCCCGATGAGCATGTCCTGCGTGACCGGGTCCAGGTCCTCAGTGGCCTCGATCGCCACCCGGTGGGCCTCGATGATTCCGGTGTACACCACGTCGAGCGCGCCCAGGTGCTGCTGGGTGTCGGCCCGGCCGATGGAGTAATCGTCCCAGTCGCGCTGCGCGACCAGCGCCCCCGGCGTCCCGGTCGGCGACCCGCCGAGCGTGGCGATCCGTTCCGCGATGTCATCGACCATGAGGCGCACCGCGTCGACCTGAGGGTCGAGCATGGTGTGCACGGCGATGAAGTTCGGGCCGACCACGTTCCAATGCACGTGCTTGAGGGTGAGCGCGAGGTCGTTGAGCGCGTTCAGCCGGTCCTGCAGCAACACGACGAGCTGGTCGGCGTCGTCGTTCTTCAGTCCTGGCACGGTGTAAGCCACCATGGTCATCACCTTCCGGTTCGCTGATCCCCCGCCTATGCGAGGTCATCCCCCTACCACCGGGCGCGCGGTCTAACCCTGCTGGCCGTCACGATCGGTGACCGCAGCCTGGCCCAGCCGGAAGTTTTCGGGCATTGTCGGCTGGCGCGCGGCGCGGGCGATGAGCTCGTCGAGGCGTGCCGGGTCGAGCCGTCGGCCGGCGCGGGACTAGCGTCGCTGCGCCGCGACCGGTGGTGGCCGGCGCCTCGGCGGCCGGCCTGGTGACGGTTGGGGGACGGACTGGCCTGCGCGCCTTACTGCGCTGAGTTGAGCCTGTCGAACCGTTCCATCGTCTCGATGTACTCGGTCACCATTTCCTCGACCACCTGCCGGGCGGGCTTCACGGCGTTCATCCGCCCCACCACCTGCCCGACGAAGTAATTGGCCAGCTGCTTCGCGCCGGGTGTGCTGCGGGCCGACCGGCTGATCCGGGCCTTCGCCTCGGCGATCAGCTCGCCGTGCTGCGGCATGGGCAGCGGGCTGGGGTTGGCCGGGTCCTCCCACTCGTCAGTCCAGGCGGAGCGCAGCTGCCGGGCCGGCTTGCCGGTGCTGGAGCGTGACCTGACGGTGTCCGAGGCGGTGGCGGCCAGGAACTTCTCCTTCACCACCGGGTGCGTCTCAGCCTCCTGGGTGGTCAGCCAGACCGAGCCCGTCCAGACACCTTCGGCGCCCAGGGCCATGGCCGCCGCCATCTGCCGGCCGCTGGCGATGCCGCCCGCGGCGATCACCGGCGTGTCGCCCATCACGTCCACGACGTCCGGGACGAGCACCATGGTGGTGATCTCGCCGCAGTGCCCGCCGGCCTCGTATCCCTGCGCCACGACGAAGTCGACCCCGGCCGCCTTCTGCCGTACGGCATGCGCCACCGCGCCGACCAGGGCCCCGACCACGGCACCTTGCTCATGCGCCTTGTCGATCAGCCGCGCGGGCGGCGGCCCGAGCGCGCTGGCGTACATCCGCACCGGGTGGGCCGCGCCCACGTCCCACAGATCAGCGGCGCGTGACACCAGGTCGCCTGACCGGCGCCGAGTAGCCTCGACGGCCTCGCGCTGGTCCTCGGGGAGCTCCGGGACCCCGTACTTCGCCATCATCCGGTCGATGAACTGGAGGTGCTCCTCGGGCAGGCCGGCGGCCGGATCACCCGGGGCGAACTTGAGCGGGATCAGCACGTCAATGCCGTAGCCGCGGCCGCCGGTGTGGTCGTCTATCCACTTCAGCTCCACGTCCAGCTCGTCGGGGTCATAGCCGGACGCGCCGAACATGCCGAACCCGCCGGCATTGGTCACGGCCGCGATCACGTCACGGCAGTGGCTGAAAGCGACGATGGGGTATTCGCACCCCACCATGTCCGTGAGCTTCGTTCGCATTGCCATCTCCTGCCTGCGCGGGGCCATCTGGCCCGGCGTCAACGCCGATGACCGTCAGCGTAAATCGCTGCCAGGCCGTCCGCAATAAGGCACCGAACCGTGGAGTGCATTAACCTGCGGGGCGGAAAGTGCGCGAGTGGCCAGGAGGGCCTTTCGTGGCCGGATGAAAGATACGGCGCGATCGGCCATTGATGGTACGTAAGCCGTCCGGTATTGCGATGACCGGGATACGGCCGCCGCCTACCGCGCGCGCATCCGGTTGTTACGGGCGTTGTGCTCGACCTCCGCCAGGCCCAGTACCTCAAGGACCGGCGGGACGTAGTTGCCGAAGCGGCCGCGCAGCCCCTTCTTCAGGCCGTACCAGCCGCCGACCGGGTTGGCCTCGCAGCGCCCCCAGGCTTCGACACTGCCGTCAGGGGCCGGCTTCTGCTCGTCAGCGTTGCCGAGCGGCACCCAGTCGCCCCGTTCCTTCAGCATCGCGTGCAGGTCGTCGACGCAGCGCAGGTGGTAGCGCAGCTGAGTGGTGCCGACCTGGACCACCAGCGCGGGTGGTTCGGCATCAGGCTCGCGCCAGGCTTCGAAGTCGGACCTCCCCGGCGGCGTGGCCAGGATCCACGGGTCCTGGACGGTCCCCGACCCGGGTGTGCTGCTGGTCATCGAGCTGCTCCCTCCGCTGCGGATGCTGCCGATTATGGCAGCCGATACCTGACATCAGCTGTCATGTATCGGGATTATCTTTGGGTGTGCGCGCCAGCCGTCTCGTCGGTCTGCTCGGCCTGCTCCAGGCCCGGGGCCGGATGAGTGCGCGGCAGCTAGCCCGCGAGCTCGAGGTATCGCCGCGCACCATCGCCCGCGACATCGAGGCCCTGGGCAGCGCCGGGATCCCGGTCTATGCCGTCCGGGGGCGGCTGGGCGGCTTCGAGCTGCTGGACGGGTTCACCAGTGACTTGCTGGGCACCAGGTACCGGCCGCCGCCGCCCGCGGGCGGCGTCCAGCGGGCGCGGCTCCTCCTGTCACCCCGCGGCCGGCGCCTGGCCGCGGTCCTCGGCCGGCGCTGGCCTGCGGCTCCGGCGTGCCAGCCGCGCCGTCGCGGGACGTGAGGACTGGGTGGAGGCCTGGATGCGGATCGAGTCACTCGACGCGGCCGTGCTGGACATCCTGGCCCTCGGGGCCGAAGCCGAGGTGCTGGGCCCGCCGGAACTGCGAGCCGAGCTGGCCGCCGTGGCCCAGCGGATCGCGGACCTGCACCACGGCGGGCCGGGTGGGCCCTGACCCGGACATGGCTCGGCGCGGGCCGCTAATGCGGCCCGCGCCGAATCCTGCGTCGGCCCCGCACGAGTCAGGGCCGCCGGTGCGCTGCCCGGTTAGTCCGGGTTCTTGCCGAACGTGGCGAAGCTGCTCCAGACCGGCATGAAGGAGCCGGTCACGCCGATGTTCGCTTCCTTCTTGATCTGCCGCTCACCGGCCCGGCCCTGAATCTGCTGGATCGTGTCGGACCAGTTCCAGAACCGGGTCCGGCCGCTGCCGATGTTCCCGCCGCTGGGCGAGATCGGCGTCGGACCATTGATGGTGAAGTCCTGGCTGGCGAAGAAGTCCAGCGCCTCGCCGCGCTTGATGCCGAAGAAGCCGAAGCCCTCGATCCAGAACACGTGGAACAGGCTGAACCCGTCGTAGGCGTTCTCGAAGTCGACGTCGTTCGCCGTGATGCCCGCGGCCTCATACACCCGGTCACCGGTGCGCGTCGCCCACTCCTCGGTCTCCTCCAGGTCGTCGATGGTGCTACGCGACTTGAAGGGCAGCAGGAAGTCGCCGGCCATCCGGCCGCCGGACGCGTGCCCGAGCACGTACGCCGGGGGCTGGCGCAGGTCGCGGGCCCGCTCGGCGGTGGTGAACAGGAACGCGCACGCGGTGTGGATCGGGATGTCGTTGTCGTACAGGTTGGCCGGCTCGGCCACCCACCGCGACTCCAGGTACTCCTCGGTAGTCAGCGGGGTGGGCCGGTGCTGGGCCCAGTAGCCCTCCGGGAACTTCAGCCCGTTGGCCTTGGAGTTGACGACAAACGGGGCCATCATCTCGTGCGTCTTGTTGTACTTGTGCAGGTACCGCTCGAACTGCATCGCGGTGCCGTACACCGGCGGCCCGGCCAGCCATTCGGAGCCGTACTTCATCGGCCCGGAGATGGTCTCCTGGGCGTGCCCGCCACGGTGGCCGTACCGGCCGGGGATGTTGTGCCAGGCCTTGACGGCGATGACCGTCTCGCCCATGCCGCGGCCGACCGCCTCGATCGCCGAGACCGCGGCCATCGACATGCAGATCGACGCGGCGATGACGAACTTCAGGCCGGTCAGCTCGGGCATGTTCTTGACCAGCCACTCCGCGCTGAGCTGGATCAGCCCGTCGAACGGGTCAGAAGTGTTCTGGTACGCGGCCAGGAAGTCGGCCGGGACCGGCTCGTCCTCCGGCCAGAAGGCGCCAGTGGTGGTGTCCGGGTCGAACACGATGCCGTCGACGTCGGCCGGGTTGACGCCGGCGTCCTCAATGGCCTTGCGGATGGCCAGGATGGCCCACGCGCCGATGGCCTTCTGCGGGTCGCCGTCCCAGCGCCGCAGCGTCGGGGAATGCCCGATACCGACCGCGGCCACCTTGCCCTTGTGCGGCCACACGCCGAGGCCGTCGTCGGCCCGGTAAAGCCCGAGCGCACCGGCGTTCGGGTAAATAGTGGGAGCCGTCATGGGCGATGTCCTCTCACTGGTAGCTCATCTTTACTCACTGGTAGCTCATCTTTCCCGATCATTTCTGGACTACCTGCCCCTCGGGATACGGCCGGTTTCCCGCCGTTCGCCGCGCACGCCGCAAGCAGGATCCTCGGACCGCGCGGAGCCCTCGTCAATCAGGCAGGTCAGCACCTCCATCAGGCCCATCCTTTGGCTCGACACGGTGTCTTGTCAAGGTGCGGGGGTCCTTGATCGCCAAAGTCGGCCCGCTCCGCTCGCCCCGGGCGGCCCGCAGCACACAATGTGACAGCCCGCTACCGTTCCGTGCCTAGCGATCACTTCCCGATACGAGGCAATCCGGCCGGCATCGGGCATGATGGCTGCGTGGACTTTGTCGCGATCGAGGAGATCCACGCGACGGCCCTGCGGGCGCTGCCCCACGACGTCGCGGCCTACCTGGAAGAAGGAGCCGGGACGGAGTCGACGCTGCGGGCCAACCGCGAGGCGTTCGGCAGGTGGGTCATCCGGCCCCGGCCGATGTCGGGTGTCAGCGACCCGGACATGTCGGCCACCGTGCTCGGGATCCCGCTGGCGGTGCCGGTCCTGACCTCGCCGTTCGGCGGCGATGCCCTGTTCCATCCGGACGGGCAGCTGGCGGTGGCCCGGGCCAGCGCCGCGTGCGGGACGGCGACGATCGCCCCCGAGGTCGGCAGCTTCTCCTACGAGCAGGTGCGGGCGGCCGCTCCCGCCGCGGTCCGGATCGCCCAGGTCCACCCCTACGAATCGTTCGCCTCGGTGGCCGGGCGGGTCAAGGCGGCGGGATATGAGGCGCTGTGCGTGACGGTCGACTGCCCGCAGATGGGCGTCCGGACGCGCAGCCGGCTGGCCCGGTTCCACCCGGACCGGAGCGTATGGGCGGGCAACGCCACGGATGACGGTACGCCCAGCGCGAACCAGATGTTCCGGGCCGGCGTGACCGCGGCCAGCCCCGCGTGGTCGTGGGCGCAGCTGTCGCGGGCCGCGGGCCGGGCGGGGCTGCCGTGGATGGCCAAGGGCATCCTGACCGGCCCGGCCGCGCTGGCCGCGCTCGACGCCGGGGCGTCGGCCATCCTGGTCTCCAATCACGGCGGCCGGCAGGTCGACCCGGCCCCGGCCAGCCTGGACGTGCTGCCTGAGGTGGCCTCCGCCGTCGCGGGCCGGGTGCCGGTCCTGCTCGACAGCGGCATCCGTTCCGGCGCGGACGTGCTGCTGGCCCTCGCCCTCGGCGCCGACGCCGTCGTGATCGGCCGGCTGGCCGCCTACGGCCTGGCCGCTGCGGGGGAGGCAGGGGTCCGCCGGGTGATCGAGCTGCTCGCCGAGGAGCTCCGCACCCTGATGGTGCTGGCGGGCCTGCCCGACATCAAGTCGATCACGGCCGACACGGTGGCGCGGCGCTGACCTCGGGCCTGCTTGGTAGGGTCGGGTCGTGCCCAGGACAATCGCCACGAACACCGCTGTCACTCTGGATGAGCTGCTCGACTTCATCCGGCCCAGGCATCACGGGATCGTGCTCACGACTCGGAAAGACGGGCGGCCCCAGGCGTCGCCGGTGACGTGCGGGGTGGACGGTGACGGGCGGATTGTCATCGCGAGCTACCCCGAGCGGGCCAAGACCCGCAACGCCCGCCGCGATCCGGGACACGTGAGCGTGCTGATCCTGTCGGACGACTTCGGCGGTCCCTGGGTGCAGGTGGATGGCACGGCGGAGGTGCTCGGCATCCCCGCGGCCGTCGAACCGCTGGTCGAGTATTTCCGCTCGATCTCCGGCGAGCACCCGGACTGGGCCGAGTACCGCGAGGCCATGGTGGCCCAGGGCAAGTCGCTGCTGCGGATCAGCCCGGTGAGCTGGGGGCCGGTCGCGACCGGCGGTTTCCCGGCGCGCCTGGCCTGACCGCGCATCGGTCCCGGGGTAATTCAGCTACCGGGCTGAAAGGCCACCGGACGGTTTCTCCGGCCCGCCGAATATAGCCTCGTCCGAGGCCGGATTTCCGGGCGGGCCTTATTACCGAGGCCGACGGCCTGGATGGTTTCGGTCGCTGACATCGGCAGCGTTGACATCGACATGGGCGTGGGCTAGCGTCACAAACAAATTAGCTGGCGGCGCGACTGCACGCCTGCATTATCGAGGTCTGATCGAGGCCATGCGCATATCAGCGCGCGTTTTCAACGCCGGAATTCATGCTGTGTGCGGTGCGTCCCGCAGCCGAGAGGGTGACGATCGTGGAGTTCGGGCTAGTCTATTCGGCCGAGCAGGAGCGGTTCCGCGCGGAAGTCGCCGAGTGGCTCGATGCCAACGTGCCGGGCGACATCAATGCGCGCCCGGCCTCGCCGCAGGAGTCTTATCAGCTGTACCTGCGCAGGCGCGACCTCGGCCGCAAGCTCGGGGCCAAGGGCTGGCTCTACCCCTCATCTCCGCCGGAGTACGGCGGCGGCGGCCTCAGCTTCGACGAGGTCATCGTCCTGGACGAGGAGACGCACAAGCGCGGGCTCGGCCTGCCGCCCTACTACGACAGCGGCGGCATGATGGGCGCGCCATCCATCTTGGTCTGGGGGACCCAGGAGCAGAAGGAACTGTTCCTGCCGCCGATTTACCGCGGGGAGGTCAGGACGTGGCAGCTCCTGACCGAGCCGACGGCCGGATCGGACCTGGCCGGGGTCCGGACGACGGCCATCCGGGACGGCGACGAGTACGTCCTGAACGGTACGAAGATCTTCACCGGCAGCAGTCACGGCTGCGAGCGCATGTGGGTGATCGCCGTCACCGACCCGGGCGGGAAGAGGCATCAGAACCTGTCGTGGTTCATGATCGACTCCAGCCTGCCCGGCATCACGATCCAGCCGCAGTACCTGCTGAGCGTGCACGGTGAGGGCTCCGCGGACGCCGGCCACAAGAACACGGTGTTTTTCGAGAACGCGCGGGTGCCGGCCATCGCGCGGGTGGGCGAGGAGAATTCGGGCTGGCAGGTAGCCACCACCCACCTGGAAATCGAGCATGGCGCGAGCGGCAGCCTGCGCCAGGATCCGATCTGGAACCAGCTGCTGGAGTACTGCCGCCAGACGCGCCAGGACGGGCAGCGGCTGATCGACGACCCGGCCGTGCGGATCAAGCTCGCGCGGATCTATTCGGAGCTGGAGTCGGTGCGGCTGCTGAGCGTGCGCAATTTCTGGATGTCGTACGCGCGGGTCAAGCAGTCCTACGAAGGGCCGCAGGTGTCCTATTACCGCAGGATCATCGGGCTCGGGCTGACCAAGGAGATCCTGGATATCGTCGGCCCCGCGGGCCTCACCGATGACTCCCGATGGGGCGCGATGGACGGCTTCGCCGAATCGCATCAGCGGTCGGCGATCGTGGCCATGCATCCCGGCGGCACGACCGACATCCAGCGGGTGATCATGGCGCGCCGGCTGGGCATCGGGAACCGCTCGCGGGAGGAAGCGGGCCAGCTCGCACCGGCCGCGGCCGCGAAAGCCTAGAGGAGCGACACGAGGCCATGGACCTTTCGCTATCGGAATCCGAGCAGACCCTCAAGGAGTCGGCGGCCAGCTTTGTCCAGCGCGAGGCGGACCGCGAGACGCTGGTGAACCTCAGCGAGAGCGGGGAGATCTGGTCGCGGGCCTGGCTCCCCGGGATGGCCGCCGCGGGGTGGCTCGGTCTCTTCGTGCCCGCCGAGCTCGGCGGATCCGGCGCCACCGCGCTTGAGGCGGCCGTCGTCTTCGAAGAACTCGGGCGCGGCCCGGTCCCGGGGCCGGTCCTGGCCTCCAGCGTCGTCAGCGCGCTGATCCTTTCTCACCTGGGCGCGTCCCCGGCACGAGACTCGCTCCTGACCGGCATCGCCGACGGGACCGCGGTCGTCATCCCCGCGCTCCGTGATCCCGAGGCCTCCTGGCGCGGCGTGGCCGCCAGCACCGTTCAGCCGAGCGCGACGGGCACCTTGACCTGTACCAAGCTGTTCGTGCCCTACGCCGATGCCGCCACTCACTTCCTGGTCAGCACCCGCGGGCCGGATGGTGACCAGGCGGGATTCGCCGTCGTGGCGGCCCGCGACCCGGGGGTGAGCATCCGGAAGCTGGGCGGCTTCATGCTCGCCACCTTCGAAGTCCAGTTCACCGAGGCCGCCATCACCGGCGGGCAGGTACTGAGCGGGTCGTCCCCCGAAGCGCTGGACCAGGCGCTGGCACCGGGACTCGTGGCCGTCGCGGCCTACCAGGCCGGGGGATCGGCCGCGGTCCTGGAGATGTCGATTTCCTACTCCAATACGCGAGAGCAGTTCGGCCAGCCGATCGGCCGGTTCCAGCGGGTCCAGGACCACATCATCCGGATTCTCAACGCTGCCGACACCGCCCGCTGGACCGCGTACGAAGCCGCGTGGGCCATCGACGGGGCGCGGGACGACGCCGCCGCGAAGGCTCACCTGACCGCCGCGGTCGCCAGCGAGGCGTACCTGGAGGCCGCCAACGCGGCGCACGAGGTAGTCGCGGGCATCGGCAGCGACCTGCACTTCGGCCTCGTCCTTTACACGCAGGCCTCGCGCAGCTTGTATGAGTACCTCGGGGCGCCGGACTGGCACCGGCTGCGGATGGGTGACTGGCTGGACTGGACGGGATAACGCGGATACCTCCAGGCCGCGTGGACCACGGGCCGTTCGGCCCCGGCGGCCCGCGCCGAGCAGGACCTGCATGCCGCGCGCGGCCCAGGCGGAAGGGCGGGACCGCGCGCCGTCGGCCAGGTCGTTCCAGTAGATCGACCAGGTGGCCGCCGCAACCTGCCGGATGGGCGGCGCGGTGAGCAGCCGCATGGCCGCCGACGCGGCCCCCGGCCTGGCCAGCATCGCGGTCTGCAGGGCTGACGCGCCGGCCATGTACCGCCCGAACGCCGCCTCGATCGCCTCGGCGTAGGCCGCGCCCGCCCGGACCGGGTCGGCCAGCACCGCCTCGGCGGCCAGCCTCCCGCTGATCATGGCCGGGCCGATGCCCTCGCCCTGCAGCGGGTTGATCAACCCGGCCGCGTCTCCGGCGAGCAGGACGTTACCGGCGGCCGCCGGCGCGCCGGTACCGCCCATGCGCAGCCATCCGCCCATGACCGGCCCGGGCCGCGCGTCGCGGCTCAGATCACCGCGCTGGCTGAGCAGTGCGACCAGCCGGGCCAGGTCGTCGCGCAGCGGCGCAGGCCCGCGTTCGCTGCCGAGGCCGACCCCGATGCCCACGTTCGCCCGGCCGTCCTCGCCGGGAAACAGCCAGCCGTACCCCGGGTAGATGTGCCACGGGCTGGCGTCCAGCAGGACCAGCAGCGGCAGCGGAACCTCCGCCGGCACGTACGCGCGGATCGCGAAACCCCACAGCGCCGCCTGCGGGTCGAGCATCCCGGCCAGCCGCGCGACCGGGCTGAGCGCCCCGTCGGCGGCGATGATGACGTCCCCGGCCAGGCGCTGGCCGTCGCTGGAGATGACCGCATCCACCCTGCCGTCCGCGCTCCGCTCGACCCCGGTGATGCGGGCTCGCACGCCGAGCGCGCCGGCCTGCAGGGCGGCTTCGCGCAGCGCGTGGTCCAACGCCTGCCGCGGCACGATGATCCCGTGACCGGGGTAGGTGCGCCCGGTGAAGGCGGGCAGCCTGCTGCGGCGGCCGGAAGGGCCGACCACGAGCAGGTCAGAGCCGCGCCCGGCATCCGGGACACGAAGCCCGAGATCGGCGAGGACCTGCACTCCGCGCGGCCCGACCAGGTCGCCGCACGCCTTATCGCGCGGGAAGGCCGCCTTGTCGGCGAGCGCGACCCGGGCGCCGGACCGGGCGAGCACGAGCGCGGCGATGCTGCCCGCCGGCCCGGCGCCGGCTACTACGGCGTCGAAGCGGCGGGTCACCTGGCCGGCACCGCGGCCAGCGCGACGGCGCCAGCTCCGAACGGCACCGGGAACTCGAAGACATCTGGCATATCCCCGATTGTCCATGGCCCGGGCCGGGTCGCGGTCATCGGCCGGCCGCCAGCACCGCGCCGCCGTTCTCCGCGGGGAACGCCGCGGAGTACTCCTCGCGCAGCCGCGCCAGCGCCCGCAGCAAGCCGGGGTCCTCCGCGGCCTTCCGGCCCCACGCCACCCACGTGCCGAGGTGCAGTTCGAGGTCCACGACGGTGCGGACGACCGCGTTGTCCCATGCGGATTGATCGTGATCGAATGTGATTCCGAATCCGGAGCCGCCGGCGATATGCTGCTGCAGCGCGTAGAGGTCGAACGCGCCGACGTCGACCACGCGGTTGATGCCCGCTTCTTCGAAGATCGACCGGAGCTGAGCGTAGTAGACCGGCGTCCCGGCGTTGAGCGCCGATGAGGTCACGAACGGCAGGCTGGTCAGGTCACCCAGGGACAGCGTCTCGTGCGAGGCCTGGGGGAGATGGCGGGCCAGGCACACCAAAGTGCGCTTGGAGCCGAGCTGGAAGCTGCGCACCGCGGGCGAGATCGGCCGCTGGTGAAGGATTGCGAGCTGTAGCTCACCGACAATGAGCTTCCTGATCAGGTGCATGTTCGCGTCGGGATCGAGGGCGACGACGGCGTCGGCATCCGCCTCCGTGACCGCCCCGACGACCCGGTTGCGCGTCGAGTTCTCGACCCCCGGCGCGATTCCCATGTGAATGACCCGGCGCCAGCCCGGGCCGGCTACCGCCTCACGGGCCGTCGTGAACAGCTCATCGCAGGCCTCGAGGATCTTCTTGGCGTGCAGCAGGATCTGCTCGCCGGCCGGAGTCAGGACGACTCCGTGCCCGGACCTCTCGAGCAGCTCGACGCCGAGCTTGCGCTCCAGCTCGTGGATGCGGCGGGACAGCCCGGACGTCGAGACGAACAGCAGCGGCGCGGCCCGCGCGAGGCTCCCCTCCGACGCGACGGTGATGAAACTCCGCAGGCTCTCCAGATCGAGTTCGACCGGCCCGAGCCAGGTTGCTCCGCCCACGGCAGGTCCTCTCTTACTGCGGCCGTCCAGATGCCGCTGCCGATCCGGTCACGACGACCCTGATCCCGTCTAGAACGGCCACGATCCTTCTCTCCACTCACTTAGCGCGCACGGACCGATACTCGGCCTTATGCCCACCTTCCGCCATGACCCGCGTCTGCACCAGTACGCCGGGGAGGGCAATCGGGGGTGGCACCCAACACCGCCCGGCCGCCGGGGCGGGCCGGCCGGAGGCGTGCGCCTCTTGCGGGAGAGCGGACCACAATGCATGCTTCTGCCGAGGCGACATTCCAGGGAAAGGCCCCGATCATGGCAGATGCAGCGGTGTCACCGGCTCCAGAACCCGGGCCCCTCGACCAACCCGGGCCGCTCGACGCGGTGGTCATCGGGGCCGGCTTCGCCGGCCTGTACATGCTGTACCGGCTGCGCGAGCAGGGGTTCTCCGTCCATGGCTTCGAGCAGGGCGACGGCGTGGGCGGGACCTGGTACTGGAACCGCTACCCGGGCGCGCGCTGCGACTCCGAGATCATGTACTACTCGTTCTCGTTCATGCCTGACCTGGAGCAGGAGTGGCCGCTGGAGGAACGCTATCCGGGCCAGCCCGAGATCCTCCGCTACCTGGAACATGTCTCGGACCGCCTTGATCTGCGCAAGGACTTCACCTTCGGCGCCCGGGTCGTCTCCGTCGAATACGACGAGGCAGAGAACCTGTGGACGCTGCGCACCGAGCAGGGCCAGACCGCGACGGCACGGTTCGTCATCACCGCGGTGGGCTGCCTGTCCACGGCGAACATGCCCGAGTTCAAGGGCGCGGACAGCTTCGCCGGCCTCTCGCTGCATACCGGGATGTGGCCGCGCGAGCCGGTGGATTTCACCGGCAAGCGGGTCGGCGTGATCGGCACCGGCGCCTCGGGCATCCAGGCCATCCCGGTCATCGCCGAACAGGCGGCCCAGCTGACCGTGTTCCAGCGCACCGCGCAGTTCACGATCCCGGCCGAGAACGGGCCGCTGGATCCGCAGTTCGTCGACCTGTGGAAGCAGAACTACCGGGAATGGCGGCGCCGGGGACGCGAATCCACCGGCGGGATCCCGTACCCGCGCAGCACCCTGTCCGCCCTGGAAGTGCCCGAAGACGAGCGCCGGGCCATCTACGAGGCCGCCTGGGGCGCCGGCGGGTTCACGTTCACCTTCGGCACCTTCGCGGACGTGGTGCAGAACGAGGAGGCGAACAAGACCGCGACGGACTTCGTCTGGTCCAAGATCGACGAGATCGTCCGCGACCCCGAGGTCGCGGACATGCTCAAGCCGAGGACCTTCCCGTTCGGCACCAAGCGCGTGCCGCTGGACACGAACTACTACGACACCTACAACCGGCCGAACGTGACCCTGGTAGACCTGCGGCGGACCCCGCTGGAGGAGATCACGGCGACGGGCATCAGGACCAGCGGCGGTGATTACGAACTGGACGTGATCGTCTACGCGACGGGGTTCGACGCCCTCACCGGGCCGCTGGAGGCGCTCGGGATCCGCGGCCGGGACGGGCAGGCCCTGGCCCAGGCCTGGCGGGACGGCCCGCGGACCTATCTGGGCCTGGCGGTGCCCGGGTTCCCGAACCTGCTCACGATCACCGGGCCGGGCAGCCCCTCGGTGCTCAGCAACATGCCCGTGTCGATCGAGCAGCACGTGGAGTGGATCGGCGACTGCCTGTCCTACCTGCGCGAGCAGGGCACCGACGTGATCGAGGCCACGGAGCCGGCCACGACCTACTGGACCGACCACGTGCAGCAGGTCGCCAGCCACACCCTCTACCCCAAGGCCGCTTCCTGGTACATGGGCGCCAACATTCCCGGCAAGCCCCGGCTCTTCCTGCCGTACGTCGGCGGCGTCGGCCGGTACCGGCACACATGTGAGCAGGTAGCAGCCGACGGCTACGAAGGATTCGCCCTGTCCGCCGCGTCCCTGGCCGGATCCGCCGCCTCGGGCCAGGACACGAGGGGAGACACCCGTGCCGCTGGATGAGGCGACCGCCGCACTGCTCGAGCAGCTGCTGGCCAGCAGAGACCGGCCGCTGAACGAGATGACGCCCCAGGAGGCACGCGGCGTGGTGGCGGCGATGCGCGGCGAGGCGGCACCCGGGCCGGAAATGGCGGAGGTGCACGACACCAGGGTGAGGGTATCGGGCGGCCTCATCCCGGTCCGCGTCCTCACGCCCGCCCTTGCCCCGCACGGCGTCATCGTGTACTACCACGGCGGCGGCTGGGTCCTGGGCGGGCTGGATGAATCGGACGCGGTCGCGCGCCGGCTGGCGCAGCGTTCGCAGTGCGTGGTGGTCATGCCGGACTACCGGCTCGCACCCGAATACCGGTTCCCGACCGCCGTCGATGACTCCTGGGCGGCTCTGGGCTGGGCCGCCGAGTACGCGGCCGGGCTGGCGGACGGCCCGGTGCCGCTGATCGTCGCCGGCGACAGCGCCGGCGGTAACCTCGCCGCGGTGATGACCCAGCGCGCCATGGCCCGGGGCGGCCCGTCAATCGCGGTGCAGGTGCTGGCTTATCCGGTGACCGACTGCGACCTGGACACCACCTCGTACGCCGACCCGGCCAATCAGCTCATGCTGACCCGGGACTCGATGATCTGGTTCTGGGACCACTACGCGCCCGACCGCCGGGCCCGGGCGCACCCGGACGCCTCGCCGCTGCGAGCCGGGGTCTTCTCCGGGCTGCCGCCCGCGGTGATCCTCACCGCCGAGCACGACGTGCTGCGGGATGAAGGAGAGCTCTACGCCACGCAGCTGGTCAAGGCCCGTGTCCCGGTGCTCCACCAGCGGTTCGCAGGCCAGATGCACGGGTTCTTCACCATGGTGGACCTGCTGCCGGGGGCCGGCACCGCGATGGACTTCATTGCCGACGGCATAGAGAAGCACCTGGCTGCAGGCCTGGTCGCCGTGGGCCGCGGTAACGCCGGCCCGGCCTGATGACCCGTCATGCCCTGGATTGACCTCGACGGCGCGGTCAACGCGCGGGACCTGGGCGGCCTGCCCACGCAGGACGGACTCCAGACGGCCACCGGCCGGCTGCTCCGCTCGGACAACCTGCAGGACCTGTCCGCCTCCGACGTCACGCGGCTGGTGCGGGATATCGGCGTGACCACCGTGGTCGACCTGCGCGCCTCGGCCGAGCTGTCCGCCGAAGGCCCGGCGCCGCTGGATGCGGTCCCGGGCGTCCGGCATGCCCATCATCCGCTGACCCCCGAGACCGTCTCCGCCCCCGATCTGGCCGCGGAGGCGCTGCTGCTCAGGCGGGAGAACGAGAGGAGCCGCTTCCCCGGCGACCCGATCATCGGGCGCTACCTGGGTTACCTGGAATACCGGCCCGACCAGGTCGTCGGCGCGCTGCGCAGCATCGCCCACGACCAGGGCGCCGCCATCGTCCACTGCGCGGCGGGCCGGGACCGGACCGGGGTGGTGGTGGCGCTGGCGCTCACCGCGGCCGGGGTCCGCCCGGAGGCCGTCATCGCCGACTACGTCGCGACGGGGGACCGGGCCGTGGCCATCCTGGATCGCATCCGCAGGTCGCGCACGTACAACTGGGACGTTGACCGCATGCCACCCGAACGGTACCGGCCGCGCCCGGAAACGATGGCGGCGTTCCTGGAGCAGATGAAGGCCAGCTACGGCGGGGTCGCCGCCTGGCTGACCGACAACGGCCTGCATCCCGGCGAACTGGACCTGCTGCGGGCTAAGCTGCGCCCGGCCAGCTCATAGCAGGCCGAGGAAGCGCTCGATCTCATCCAGCGCCGCGGCTTCGGTGGCCACGCCATGTTCTTCCCCCTCGAAGGCGACGTAGCGCACGTCCGGCATCGGCTTGATCAAAGCGGGCCAGTCGGCCGCCGGGAAGATGGTGTCGGCCGTTCCGTACAGGATGAGGGTCGGAGCCGATATCTCGGCCAGCCTGCCGGTGATGTCGAAGTCCAGGTACGCCGCGTACGTCCGGAGCTCACGTGCGTACGCGCTGATCCGATCTTCCCGCGGCATCGCGCCCAGGGCGCGGCTGATCGCCTCGCGCTGGGCGGCCCGATCGCGCTCCTCCTCGGGTGAGCGCGCCGCCCGGGCGGCTGAGAACAGGTTCAGGCCGACCGTGCCCGACGTGCGGCGAGCCTGGTACGCCGCCTCGGCGCCATGCGCGGCGAGCAGGTCGATGCGTTCCCTCAGCCGCCGCACCACCTCGGTGTCCGTCGAGAACCATGGCGCCCCGTCACCGAGGATCAGCGCCGATGTCATCTCCGGGAACTCCAGCGCGAACGTTGACGCGATGGCCACGCCCGCCGACTCGCCCCAGATCACGGCGCGGGGCGTCCCGAGATGGCGCAGCAGCGCGCGGGCGTCCTCGGCGAACAGGCGCAGCGTGTGGTTCTCCGCCGAGGTCCCCGACCGGCCCGATGACCGCCGGTCGTAGGTGATCACGCGGTAACGCGAGGCCAGCCGCGGCCGCCACGGCGGCGGTTCCGGCGCCGCGCCGGTCCCGAGCCCGCCGAACCCGCCGTGGATGAACAGCAGCGGCGGCCCGTCACCGGCCACCTCGAAGTACGTTTCGCAACCGTTGAGGATCGCGTCTGGCACAGGCCGCCTCCCGGGCAGGGCTTGCACCCGGCTTCGCGGGCGCTCGGCTCGCGGCCAGGATATGCCCGATAATGACGGGACGGCGCTAGCTGTCGGGTCCAGAAAGGACGCTGGTCGTGGCGATGAGAGCGGCCGGGGCTCGGCTTGACCTGACCCGCGCCCAGATCCTGGCCTTCCGGCGTACGGCCGGCGGCCTGGACGCGCGTGCGGCCCGGCGGCCAGAATCGCTCCAGCGGGCGGCCTGGGCCGGGCTGCAGGACAGCATGCCGCGAGCCGCGCTGCTGTCGATCCACGCGCGCGTCGAGGACGCCGAGCCGTCCACCTGGGAGGACCCTTCGCTGGTCCAGCTGTGGGGGCCGCGGTTCAGCGTGTTCGTCGTCGCCGCGCAGGACGTGGCCGTTTTCACCCTCGGGACGCTGCCCGACCAGGCCAGGCGCCGGCAGCGGGCCGAGGACCTCGCCGCCCGCATCGGCGACGTGCTCGGCGGCACGCGGATGACCTGCGGGCCGGCTGGCCGTGCGCTCGGCGTGCACCCGAACAGCCTCCGGCGCGCGTCACCGACCGGCACGATCCTGATCAGGTGGGATGGCGCGCGGCAGCCGACCCTCTGGACGGTACCGCCGCCGGACGCCGATCCCCGCGCCGCGCGCCTGGAGCTCGGCCGCCGGTATCTGCATATCTACGGCCCCGCCACGCCGGAGGCATTCGGCCGGTGGGCGGGTATCGGCCGGCGGCCCGCCGAGGTGACCTTCGCGGCGCTCGGCCAGGCGCTGACGCCGGCGCGGACACCGATCGGGGCCGCGCACATCCTCGCCCAGGACGAGGCGGCGTTCCGCGCTGCCCCGCAGCCTGCGGCACCCGCGCGGCTGCTGCCCAGCGGCGATGCTTATTTCCTGCGCCACGGAGCCGATCGCGACCTGCTGGTCCCGGAGGCCGAGCGCCGCCGCGCGCTGTGGACTCCGCGCGTCTGGCCCGGCGCCTTGCTCGTCGCGGGAGAGATCGCCGGGACGTGGCGCCGGGCCGACACGGTGATCACGGTGCAGCCCTGGCGGCCGCTGTCGGGTGCGGAACGCGATGCGGTCACGGCCGAAGCGCAGTGCCTGCCCCTGCCCGGCGCGGCCGGCCGGATGGCCGTCCGCTGGGACGGCTGAGGTCCCGGATAAGATGTGGGCTGAACCGCCGGAGACACCTCTCCTGGGCCGCCGGAGGCACCTCAAGCCGGCGGCCCAGCACGGCCGCCCCGGCCAGCACCCGGCCCACGTCCCACCTCGGATGGCAGCCGACGCATGGACATCGCCGACTTCAGCCTTGACCTGTTTTCTCTCGCGGGCCGCAACGCTCTCGTCACCGGTGGGAACACCGGCCTGGGCCGGGCCTTCTCCCTCGCCCTGGCCAAGGCCGGCGCTGACGTCTTCGCCGTCGGGCTGGCCGAGGACGACGGGACCACGCGCCGGCTGATCGAGGGCGCCGGGCGCCGGCTGGAGTTCGAGGTCGCCGACATCACGCAGCCGGGCGTTCCGGCGGCCGTCGTGCATCGCTGCGTCGAGGTCCTTGGCTCGGTCGACATCCTGGTCAACTCCGCAGGCATCGCCCTGCTTGCTGACGTGGCGGAGTTCGGCCGCGACCTATGGGACCCCATGGTGTCGGTCAACCTCACCGCCGCCTTCGAGCTCGCCTACGAGGCCAGCAGGTTCATGATCGGGCAGCGGTCCGGCAAGATCATCAACATCGCCTCGCTGTTCTCCTTCCTCGGCGGCCAGCGCTCGCCTGCGTACGCCGCGACCAAAGCTGGCCTCGCGGGCTTCACCAAGGCCTACTGCGACGAGCTGGCCACCTACAACATCCAGGTCAACGCCATCGCGCCCGGATACTTCAAGACGGCGATCACCGAAGCGACCCGCGCCGATCCCGACGCCGAGCGGCGGATCGTCGAGCACATCCCCGCGGCCCGCTGGGGGGAGACCGCGGACCTGATGGGCGCCACCGTCTTCCTGGCCAGCCGGGCCTCCGATTACGTCAACGGCCATGTCCTCGTGGTCGACGGCGGCTATCTCGTCCGCTGACGCTTCGCCTACGAAAGAGTGCAGAACCGACATGGCCCCATCGCGATCTCCGCTGGACCGCCCGTCGATCATCGGCGCGATGACCGGCCTGCTCGGCCGCGGCGCCGTCGAGACCGGCGCGGAGCAGCTCAAGGAGGCCAGCGTCGATCGGTTCAGGAAGTACACGTCCGTCCACGGCATCTATGACGGGCCGATCCCGGCGGCGGTCGTCTACCCGTCCTCGACGGCGGAGGTGGCGGCCGTCCTGCGTTTCGCCGAGGAGAACCTCGTCAATGTCGTTCCCCGAACCGGCCGGACCGCCACCGAGGGCGGCCTGGAGACCGTGATCGAGGACAGTCTCGTGGTGGACGGGTCACGGCTGAACGCCATCTTGTCCATCGACCCGGTCAACATGATGGCCACGGCGCAGTGCGGCGTCGGGCTGCAGCGCCTGGAGGACGCCCTGCGGGCCCAGGGCCTGACCACCGGGCACTCACCGCAGTCCAAGCCGCTGGCGCAGCTCGGCGGCCTGGTCGCCACGCGGTCGATCGGCCAGTTCTCCACGCTGTACGGCGGAATCGAGGACATGGTCGTCGGCCTGGAGGCCGTCTTCCCCGGCGGGAAGGTCATCCGCATCAAGAACGTGCCCCGCCGGGCCGCCGGCCCGGACATCCGCCACATCGTCATCGGCAGCGAAGGCGCCCTGTGCTTCATCACCGAAGTGACAGTCAAGCTGTTCCGCTACCAGCCGGAGAACAACCGGTACTTCGGCTTCCTCGTGGACCGGTTCGCGGACGGCGTCGAGGCTGTCCGTGAGCTGATCACGGCGGGATACCGGCCCTCGGTGTGCCGGGTCTACTCGCCCGAGGACGCGAAGCAGCACTTCGCTGACCTGTCCAGAGGGAAAAACGTCGTCATGTTCCTCGCCGAGGGCCCGAAGGGCGTCGCCGACGCGACGGCGGAGGCGATCGAGGATCTGTTCGCCGGCCGTCCCCACGAGCGCATCGAGGGCGGCCTGATCCGGCACTGGTTCGAGAACCTCAACTGGGGCCAGGACAAGATCGACGCGGAGAAGGCCGACATGCTCTCCCACGCCCACCTCGGGTACACCACCGAGGTGTCCGTCGACTGGTCACGGGCCGGCGACCTGTTCGACGCCGTCATGGCCCGGATCCGCGGCGAGTTCCCGCGGGCCGGCGACCTGACCATGCTCGGCGCGCATTCCTCCCACAGCTACCAGACCGGCACCAATCTGTACTTCGTCTACGACTACACGATCAACTGCAGCCCCCGCGAGGAGATCGAGGTCTACCACAAGCCGCTGAACGCCATCATCGTCACCGAGGCCCTGCGGATGGGCGGGTCGATGGTGCACCACCACGGAATCGGCAAGTACCGCACGGCCTGGGTTCGCCAGGAGCACGGCAGCGCCTACTACCTGCTGTCCGCCCTCAAGCAGGCGTTCGACCCCGAGGGCGTCATGAACGCGGGCACGATCTTCCCGCTGGCGCCGGGCGCCGGCGCAGGCGAGTCCGTGAGCCGGTCATGAGGCCCTGCCTGCTGGCCATCGACAACGGGTCGCAGAGCTCCAAGGTGACGATCTTCGATGCCCGCGGCCACGCGCTAGCCTCGGCCAGCCGGCGGCTCAGGCCGTACGACACCTCGGTGCCCGGGCGAGCGGTCCATCCCGGTGACGACATCTGGGACTCCATCCAGTACGCCTGCCGCGAGGTGATGGCGCACTTTCCGGGCGACCCCGCGGACATCGTGGCCGTCGGCCTGTGCACCATCCGGTTCTGCCGGGCCCTGCTGGCCGCCGACGGCAGCCTGGCTGAGCCGGTCCTGAGCTGGATGGACGAGCGCGTCGCGCGCCCCTACGAGCCGGCCAACCCCCTGGTCCGCTACGTCACCACGTCCTCCGGTTACATCACCCACCGCCTGACCGGCCAGTTCACCGACACCGCCGCCAACTACGAGGGCGTCTGGCCCATCGATCACGACACGGCGGCCTGGTCGGGCGACCCCGCCGCCTACGCCGCCGTCGGCATGCCGCGTGACCTGCTCTTCGACCTCGTCCCGCCCGGCGCCCGGCTGGGCACGGTGACCCCCGCGGCGGCCGAGGCCACGGGCATCCCCTTCGGGCTGCCGGTGTACGCCACGGCCAATGACAAAGCCGTCGAGGCCCTCGGCTGCGGCCTGGCCGAGGACGGCACCGTGCTGCTGTCGCTCGGCACCTACATCGCCGCGATGACCATCGGCTCGTCCTCGGCGAGCACGGACGACAGCTACTGGGCCAACTTTGCCGCCCGGCCCGGGAAATACCTGTACGAGAGCACCGGGATCCGCCGCGGCATGTGGATGGTCAGCTGGTACCGCACGCTCCTGGAGGGGGAGCACGGCGAGGAGCCGGCCGCGGGAATGGCCCGCCTCGAGGACGCCCTCAACGCGGCGGCGAGCGACCTCGCGCCGGGCAGCAACGGGCTGCTGACGCTGCCCGACTGGCTCGCACCCGGTCACGCCTCGTGGCGCCGCGGCGCGCTGCTGGGTTTCGACGGCAGCCAGGGCCGCGCCCACATCTACCGTTCCATCCTCGAGGGCATCGCCCTGACCATGGCGAATCACAGCGCGGCGATGGAGCGCGCGCTGGGCCGCCGGCTGTCGCCCGTCCTGGTGTCCGGCGGCGGATCCCGCTCGGACCTGATGATGCAGATCGTCGCTGATGTCTTCGACCGCCCGGCCCGGCGCGCCACGGTCGCCGACGCCGCCGGTCTCGGCGCAGCCATCTGCGCCGCCGTCGGCCACGGCATCTACCCGGACTGGGATCAGGCCACGGAGGCGATGGTCCGCCCGGGCGACGGCTTCGCCCCGGACCCGCAAGCCGCCCGCGCCTACCGGCAGATCAACCAGGTGTACTCGACTCTGACCGCCTTCACCGACCCGCTGTTCCGCTCGATGGCTGACGGCCTCCGCGGCCTGGGCCGTGCCTGAGAACACCGGCGTCTACCTCTAGCGTCCCTTTGAACTGCGGGGTAACACTAGTGACTAAGTTTTCTCTGTCACCAGATGACTCATGGAACTCAGATACACCGTCGATGACGCCGTGGTCGCGGCCGAAGCGCTGCGAGAGATCAGCGCCGGTCACGAAGATGCGGCCGCGGCGATCCTTGACGCCGCCGGGCTGGGCGCGCTGGGCAGCGACGAGCTTGCGGAGCTGTGCGAGCACTTCGGCGTGGAGCCCTGAGCCGGACGCCATTCCGTCCTGCCGCCGGCTGTTGACCCGGCGGCCCCGGTGGCTTAACGATGAATACGGGCGCCTCCCGCGGGAGGCGATGACTGCTGGGAGGTCAGCTCGTGACAAACAATGATCCCGTCTTCGGCTACCGTCGGCCCGCGATGCTCGGCGGGGCGGCCAGCGCCGACCCTGACGCCCTCACCATCCGCTGGTACGGAACGTCCAACTACGAGCTGAACTTCCGAGACCGGGTCGTCCTGCTCGACACGTTCTATGACCGCGGGCCGCGCATGCGCGGCCTCGGCTTCCGGCCCGACGAGGTCGTCCGCGCCGACGCGGTCCTGATCGGGCATCCGCACTACGACCACATGTCCGACGCGGCGCAGGTGGCACTGCAGACCGGGGCGCCGGTGGTGATCCACCCGCTCGGCGCCGACGTGCTGACCCGGGGCGGCCTGGACACCTCGAAGATCATGAGCGTGACCGGGCACGGCGCGGGCGACGTGCTGGAGTTCCCCGAGTTCACCCTGCGCGTGATCCATGGCTTCCACGCCGAGCTCGGCCACCCTGAGCTGCAGGCGGGCCTGCAGGCGCTGATCGAGGCGCGCCGGGTCTGGGAGCGTGACCTGCCCCCGGTCTCCGACGAGGAGGAAGCGTACGCCGCAGCGGTCCGCGATCGCGGCAGCATGGCCCCGGAGGTCATGACCGAGGGCACGATGTGCCTGGTCATCGACATCGACGGCTACCGGATCGTGTACCGGGACAGCGGCGGGCCGGTCAGCGAGGAGGAGCGCGCGTTCTTCTCCGCCAACCCCGGCTGTGACCTGGCGATCGTGGGCTTCATCGGCCGGCCGCTGGTCCGCCGCCAGCTCAAGGAAGCGACCATGCCGCTGGTCGAGACCTACCAGCCCAAGGTCATCCTGCCCTGCCACCACGATGACCTGTACCCGGTGTTCATCGACCTGGCCACCGAGCCGCTGAAGATGCGCGTGCACGAGCAGCTGCCCGAGGCCAGCACCATCCAGCCGATCTACGTCGAGCCCGTCACCGTCGGCCTCAAGTCCGGGATCATCACCCAGGGCGACGGCTGACGGCCAGGATGAGCGATCCCGCGAAGGAGGGCCGGGTGCGCAGGTGACCGTACCGGTCATCCCAGGTCCCGTCCGATAGGTCACGGCTCAGGTCACGGGCAAAGCGGTCGTGCACGGCCGCGCTGACGAAGCTCCACGCCGAGCACGACCGGCGGGCGGCCGGCTCGAGAAGCGCCTCCGGCCGTCCGTAGTACGCCTCGTTGAAGCCGTCGGTGCAGTCGAGCGGCACCGGCACCACGGCGGCATCGACCGGTCCGCCGAGCCCGCCAGAAAGCGCCTCGACGGAGGGATACCGGCGTGCCTCGGTGTCGATGACCTCGGGTGCGTAATCGTTGAGCCAGAACCTGCGCAGCCGCGCCGGGTCGCAGGTCAGGATCACCACCGGGCCGCGGGTGACCCGCCGGATCTCGCGCAGGCCGGCCCGCAGGTCGCTCCACTGGTGGACGCTGAAGGTCGTCATCGCCGCGTCGAAATAGCCGTCGGCGAACGGCAGGTCCTCGGCGGTGGCATCCACGGCGGCCGCCCGCCCGGCCGGCCGCCGGGCCCGCATCGACGCTGACGGCTCAACGGGGATGACCTCGCGGTCCGCCGGCTCATACGAGCCCGTCCCGGCCCCCACGTTCAGCACGGTGCGCGCGGCGCCGAGAGCCTGGCCGATCCGCGCCGCGATCCGCGCGTCCGGCCGGCGGTAGCGCGCGTAGCACGCCGCGATCACGCCGTAATCCGCATCCCCGGCACCGCCATCACCAGATCGCGCTCCCACAACCGCCAAATTTAGCGCAGCGGCCGCCCGGGCCCGTGCGTCTCGCCGGCCCGGGGAACCTGCGGCTCCGCGTGGATCATCATGCCGACCGGCTGGCCTGGCCGCTCCATACGCTGCCGACGATGAACAGCCATGCCGATGATGCTTTCGCCATTGCGCGCGCGGGTCTAGCCTCAGCTCATGGCCCAGATCGTGGTGGTGGGAGCCGGTGTCGTAGCGCTAGGGACCGCGATGCTCCTGGCCGCTGACGGTCATCGGGTCGCCGTGCTCGAGCGGGACCCAGAGGGACCGCCGGACGACCCGATTGAGGCCTGGGAACGCTGGCAGCGTCCGGGGCTGAATCAGTTCCGGATGGCGCATGCCTTCCTGGCCGGGTTCCGGGCCATCCTCGACGCGGAGCTGCCCGCGGTCTCCACGGCCTTGGCCGAGGCGGGCGGATTGCGGATGAACTTCATCCGCGACGTGCTGCCCGCGCAGGTGAGCGGCGGCTGGCAGGACGGTGACGAGCGCTTCGAGTGGCTGACTGGCCGGCGCGTCCTGGTGGAAGCGGTGCTGGCCGCCGCGGCCGAGGCGGCCCCGGGTGTCGAGGTCCGCCGGGGCGTGGCCGTCGCTGGCCTCACCAGCGGCGCCCCGGCACAGGCCGGCGTCCCGCACGTGACCGGAGTCCGGACCAGGGACGGCGAGGACATCCCCGCCGACCTGGTGGTGGACATGAGCGGGCGGCGGTCAGCCCTGCCAGCCTGGCTGCAGGATCTCGGCGCCCGCCCTCCCGGCGAGGAACTGGAGGACAGCGGGCTGGTGTACTTCGGGCGGCACTTCCGGTCGGCCGACGGGTCGGTGCCGCCCCTGTTCGGGCCACCCCAGATTCACTGGGGCACCATATCCTCGCTCACCTTGCCCGCGGACAACGGGACCTGGTCCGTCGTGGTGGTGACCGCCGCCAAGGACACCGCACTGCGGGCGCTGCGCGAGGCAGACCGCTGGGAAGCCGTGGTCCGCGGCCTTCCGCTGGTCGCCCACTGGCTGGACGGGACGCCGATCGATGACGGCGTTCAGGTCATGGCCAGGCTGGAGGACCGATACCGCCGCTTCGCGGTCGACGGGAAGCCGGTCGCCACCGGCGTGGTGGCGGTAGCCGATTCCTGGGCGTGCACTAATCCCACCAACGGCCGCGGCGCGTCGATCGGCATGCTGCACGCCCTGACGCTCCGGGACCAGGTGCGCGCCATCGGCCTCGACGATCCGGCGGCCTTCGCCGGGGCGTTCCACACCGCTACCGCCGAAACCGTCGAGCCGTGGTACCGCGCGACCCTCACCAGCGACCGGCACCGGCTCGGCGAGATCGAGGCCGGTATCCGCGGCGTGGCCTACGACTCACCGGCCCCTGCGTACCAGCTGGAGAAGGCCCTGGACCTCGCGCTCCAGCAGGACCCGGAGTGCCTGCGGGCGAGTCTGGACACCCGGTTGGTGCTGCGGACGCCCGAGGAGGTCTTCGCCCGGCCCGGGCTGCGGGACAAGACCCTCCGGCTAGGATCGCACTGGCGCGACGAGCCGCCGTTCGGCCCCACCCGCGAGCAGATCCTCTCGCTGGTTTCGGCGCCGTAGAGGAGGCCAGATGGCACGGGTGGACGTCAATGGCGTCGGGATCGAGTACGAGGTCACCGGTCGCGGCCGGCCGGTGGTGCTGTTGCACGGCTTTCCCGACTCCGGCCGGCTCTGGCGGCACCAGGTACCGGCGCTCGCCGCGGCTGGGTTCCAGGTCATCGTCCCGGATCTGCGCGGCTACGGGCGCTCCGGCCAGCCCGAGGCCGTCGAGGCCTACTCGCTGCCGCTGCTGGCCGGGGACGTCATGGCCGTGCTGGCCGATCTCAACATCACCCGGGCTCACCTGGTGGGCCACGACTGGGGCGCCGCCCTGGCCTGGGGGCTGGCCGCCCTCGCGCCCGACGCCGTCGACCACCTGGCCGTGCTGTCGGTCGGCCACCCGGCCACCATCCGCCGAACGCCGCAGCAGCGCGAGAAGTCGTGGTACATGCTGCTGTTCCAGTTCCCCGGGATCGCCGAACGCTGGCTGACCGAGGACAACTGGGCCAACTTCCGGAGCTGGGCCCGGCATCCCGATTCCGACCAGGTGATTGCCGACCTGGAGGCGACCGGATCACTCACGCCGGGCCTGAACTGGTACCGGGCCAACCTGCCGCCCGAATCCTGGGTGCAGCCGCCGCTGGTGCTGCCACCGGTACAGGCCGCCACCATGGGCATCTGGAGCACGGAAGACATTGCCCTCACCGAGGCTCAGATGACAGATTCCGCCGAGAACGTGGCGGGCCCGTGGCGATACGAGCGGTTGGCCGGCCCAGGTCACTGGATGCAGCTTGACGCGCCGGACACGGTGAACGCCCTGCTGCTCGACTTCCTGCCCCGCTGAGGTTCCCGGCCACCACGTCCCTCGCCTTTCATCCCCGGTCCGCGCACCGCGGAGCATCGGGGCTAGCATCAGCCCAGGGCCACCCGCGCCAGACCAAAGAGGGGCTTCATCTGATGCCGGCAGAGATACCAGTCACGACCTTGCAACTGCAGTCGCTGGTCAAGGCCGACCAGACGGTCGAGCTGTCCCTGGATACCGTCCCGGTACCGGAGCCTGGTCCCGGGGAGGTGATCGTGCGGGTTGAGGCATCGCCGATCAATCCGTCGGACATCGGCCTGCTCCTGGCGGGCGCCGACGTGACCGCCGCGGTCGCGGGCGGCTCTGCCGACCGGCCCGTCGTGACCGCGCCGCTGCCCGACGCCGCCATGAGCGCCGCGGCAGGACGGGTCGGCATACCGATGGCGACGGGCAATGAGGGCGCCGGAACGGTGGTGGCCGCCGGCCCGTCTCCCGCCGCCACGGCTCTGCTCGGTAAGACGGTCGCCGTGGCTGGGGGCGGCATGTACGCCCAGTACCGCTGCGTGGACGCGTCGGGCTGCCTGGAGCTGCCCGTCGGCACCCAGGCGGCCGACGGGGCGTCCTGTTTCGTCAACCCCATGACGGTGCTGGGCATGGTGGAGACCATGCGGCTGGAGAATCACACCGCCCTGGTGCATACGGCGGCCGCTTCCAACCTGGGCCAGATGCTCAACCGGCTGTGCATCCAGGAGCAGATCCCGCTGGTGAACATCGTGCGCAGGCAGGAGCAAGAGGAGCTGCTGAGATCGGCGGGCGCTACCTACGTGTGCAATTCGGCATCCCCGGTCTTCACGGATGAGCTGACCGCCGCCCTGACGGAAACGGCCGCCACGCTGGCCTTCGACGCCACCGGCGGCGGCAGGCTGGCCAGCCAGATACTCACCGGCATGGAGCGGGCAGCCCTGGCCGGGGCCCCAAGCTACAGCCGCTACGGATCCACCGTCCACAAACAGGTCTACATTTACGGAGGGCTCGACCGGGGGCCAACGGAGCTGGCGCGCAACTTCGGCATGGCCTGGGGCGTCGGGGGCTGGCTGCTCACGCCGTTCCTGCGGAAGATCGGCCCGGAGGGCCGGGAGCGACTTCGCAAACGAGTCGCCGCCGAGCTGACCACCACGTTCGCGAGCAGCTACACCGACCGGGTATCACTGGCCGGCGCCCTCCAGCTCCAGGCCGTAACCGCGTACGCCCGGCAGTCGACCGGGTCGAAATACCTCATCATCCCCAGCCCCTAGCCCACGCGATGGCGATCCGCAGACCGGCTGCGCGTTCTCAGCGCCCGTATCTGCGGTCGTACTCGGCCCGGGCGCCCTCGGGCAGCGCGTCGTAGAAGTCGCGTAGCTGTGCGACGCGCTCGGGGGTAAGGCCGTCGAACAGGTCGGGCCACCCGGTAGCGTCGGTCAGCTGGCGGTCACCGGCGAGCAGCTTGATGGCTTCGAATTCCCGTTCGTGGTTGTCGGGAGCGACGTGCGCGCTCTCGCTGGACGGGCTCTCGCTGACCGGGCTCTCGCCGTACTGGTTCATCGCTTGCAGGTACTCGCCTGTTGTTACTCCGCTCCTGAGGAGGTCGTTCAGCTTGGCGGAATTGTTGTCGGCCATGGCGCTGAATATGGCCTGGACGACTTCGGGTCGGATCTCCGGCTCATCACCGGGCAGGCTGCTCTCGGGCATGGGCGGAATCGTACTGTCATGATCCGTGCCGTCAGTCGACCGGGATCGAGGTCTAGCTGGGCTGCGGCACGATCCGGATGTACGGCTTGGGCTGCTCCCACTCCCCGAAGAGCTCCTTGGCCTGGTCGTTGGAGACCGAGCCGGCGATGATGACGTCCTCGCCCGGCTTCCAGTTGACCGGCGTGGCCACCTTGTGCTTGGCGGTGAGCTGCAGCGAGTCGATGACCCGCAGCACCTCGTCGAAGTTGCGCCCGGTCGTCATCGGGTACACCAGGACCAGCTTGATCTTCTTGTCCGGGCCGATCACGAACACGTTCCGCACCGTCTGGTTATCCGCAGGGGTGCGCGACTTGGCGTCACCCGAGACGTCGGCCGGCAGCATCCCGTACAGCTTGGCCACCGTGAAGTCGTGGTCGGCGATGAGCGGGTAGTTCGGCGCCGTGCCCTGGGTCTCGGCAATGTCGGCGGCCCACCGCTCGTGGTCCCCGGTGGAGTCGACCGACAGGCCGATTATCTTCACGCCGCGCCGGTCGAACTCCGGCTTGATCTTGGCCATGTAGCCGAGCTCAGTAGTGCAGATCGGAGTGAAGTCCTTGGGGTGCGAGAACAGGACCCCCCAGGAGTCCCCGAGCCAGTCGTAGAAGCGGATCGGCCCTTCGCTCGTCTCCGCCTCGAAGTCCGGAGCGGTATCGCCGATGGTCAGTGGCATGGTTTTTCCTCCCTTGGTCGCCGCAGGCGTGCTTAGCGCGGCCGTGCCCTCCGCGTAATTTACGACATGACCGGTAGGTAATGCGGGCTGGGTCACGAAGAGGGCCCGCAGCCGGGTCTCCCCGGCGGTCCTGAGCTCGCTAGAGTTTGTTCATGATCAACCCGAGCGGTGAGATAGGCCATCTCCGCGACGAGGAACTTCCCGCGATCCGGGTCATCGTTCCGCCTGCCCTCGGCGGCCGCCTGTTCCAGGATGATCTCGACCTGGCCGACGTCGAATTCGACGTCAGCCTGATGCCGATGCTCATCTGGCACGACCGTTACCCGCTCGGCCGCGGGTGGCGATCCGGCTGGGTGCTGACCTACGACACCGACGGCAAGGGGCATCCGGATGACTACATCGTCGGCCTCGGCCTAGCTGACATCGATGCTGCCGTGGCGCAGGCCCGCGACTACTTGCGGGCGGTGGGCTATCCCGTCGGCGGCTGGTCGCTGTCCTGACCGTCTTGCCGGGGCGGGTCGCTGATGGCACGATATGCCATGACGGCGCGGCATGTCATGTCGCCGCGTCGCGCGGTACGTCGTGCCGTAGCAGGCCAAGAGAGACTGATGATCAAGGAAACGTCGGGCGGTGACGTCTCGGCAGGCCGGTCTGCCGAACCGGATGCGGATGGCTGGCTGCCCAGCGAGGTGGCCGCCGTAGCGGTGGTTGCTCTGGGCGGATTGATGGTCTCCCTGAATCAGTCGCTGCTGATCCCGGTGCTGCCCCGGATAACGCAAGATATCGGTAGCTCGACGGCCAGTACCGAGTGGCTGCTGACCTCGACGCTGCTGACCGCGGGCGTGGCCGTCCCGATCATGGGGCGGCTGGGGGACATGTACGGCAAGCGGCTGATGCTCATGGTGTGCGCCGGCTTCCTCATCGTCGGCTCGCTCATCTGCGCCCTGAGCCACAGCCTCGTTCCGCTGATCATCGGGCGCGCGGTGACCGGAATGTCGATTGCCGCCGTGTCCCTCGGCGTCAGCCTCATCAACTTGACGCTGCCCCCACGCCGCGCGCCGTCCGGCGTCGCGCTGATCAGCGCGATGCTCGGCGTCGGAAGTGCGTTCGGGCTGCCGCTCGCGGGACTGGTCGGCGAGCACGCCAACTACCACCTGCTGTTCTGGATCGGCGTGGTCGGCGGCTGCGTGTCGCTCCTCGGTAGCTGGCTGTTCCTCGCCGAGTCGGCCCAGCGCCCGGCGGGCCGGTTCGATTTCCCCGGCGCGATCCTGTTCGCCCTGGCCCTGATCTGCCTGCTGCTGCCGTTGAGCGAGGCGGCCACGTGGGGTTGGGGAGCGCCACGGACGATCGGGCTGCTGGGCGTGGCGGCCGTTCTGCTCTTCGTGTTCGTGCGGATCGAGCGCAGGAAACGGTCTCCGCTGGTCGATCTGGCCGCCAACGCCAAGCCGGCGTTGCTGCTGACCAATACCGCCTCGCTGTGCGTCGGCTTCGCGCTGTTCGCCAGCTTGATCGGTACGGTCTACTACGTGGAAGCCCCGGTCGCCACCGGTTACGGATTTGGTGTATCCATCGTGGTCGGCGGCCTGTGCCTGCTGCCCAGCGGGCTGGCCATGCTGGCCCTCTCGCCGGTCTCGGCGATGATGTCCCGCCGGTTCGGCCCGAAGATCACCCTGTGCACCGGAGCGTCCCTCGTGGCCGCCGGGTTCCTCATCCGTATCGCGCTGGCTGGTCACCTGTGGGAGATCATCGTCGGCACCACGGTCACCGGCGCGGGCACCGGCATCGCCTACGCCTCCATGCCGGCGCTCATCGCCCTCGGTGCACCGCGCGCTGAGCTCGCCGCCGCCAACGGGCTGAACTCACTGTCCCGGCTCATCGGCAGTTCGACCGCCAGCGCGATCGGCGGAACCATCCTCGCCTCCGCGGTCATCGTGGTGGGCGGGGTGACCCTGCCGTCGCTGGCGGCCTACCAGATCTTGTTCGCCCTGTGCGCCGGCGCCGCCGTCCTCGGCGCGTGCATCGCGCTGCTCGTGCCTTACCCGGCCGGTTACTCCCCGCCGCGCGCGGTCATGGCCGCGGTGCCGGGATGGCCCGCCAGTCGGCCGGCCGTACCAGCCTGCCGCCTGCGCCGGGCCCGGCCAGCTCGGATGAGCGGAGAGCCCCCGACCGGTGAGGACAATCTCCCAGGATCGCCGGGGAGAGCCTCACCGCCGGTAGACGTACGTCATCGCCGCAGCGCCTGCCGCGGCGAGCAGCGCGAAACCGTCAGCCATACGCCAGTACATCGACCTCAAGGTCGACTGCAGGTAGCTGTTCACGTCGGCGTCCTTCACGTCGCGCAGCAGCCCAAGGGCGCGCCCGGTGCTGTGAGCGGCGCCAAGGCCGGCCGCCAGGGCAACCCCGTACCCGATGTTGCCCACGGCGGCGACGGCGAGCGGAAGCAGCCAGAATCCGGCGTAAGGATTACGGGTGGCGAATCCAGGGCCGAGCAACGATCCCCAGACCACGAACCGCCGTCGGCCCGAGACTCCTCGTACCCACTGCGAGGGAACTTGCCAGCTGCTGCCCGGCGGCGCGGGCCGGGCTATCCCACCTGCCTCCAGGATTCCGTAAAGCAGTCCGTACCCGGCCATGACGACCAGGGCGATAGCGCTCAGCGGCAGCAGGTTGGCCAGCAAGCCCAGCGTCATCCAGACGGCGATCGCGGGAAGTATGTAGGCGGCGAGCAGCCAGGCCCGCCGAACGAGGCTCCCGACCGGGAGATCAGCGGCTAGTGAGGCCGCCGAGTTCGCGCCTCAAGGAGAGTACGCCTTGGAGTAGCCGTTCCCGGCGGCGATGAGGACGGCCAAGATCGCGATGGTCACGATGCGCCCCGACAGGGCCCAGCCAGCGCCTAGCCCGAGCGCGATGGCTCCCGCCGCGAGCAGCGCCCTAGCCGCTGACATGAGGCCCTTCACTGCGTTGCGCACGGCCGTCACCGCCGGCGGCGGCAGCATGAGGTGTCACTGCGTGGCGGAGAGCATCTGGCGGTGTTGCTCTTCCTTGAAGTCCGCCGCGGTCTTGCAGTTACAGCACAGGCAGTCGGTGAGGCACGTGCACCAGTCGTGGCAGCGGTGGCGGAATATGCAGTCCTTGCAGATCTTGTACCCGTAGCCGTGTCCAAGGCCGGTACACGCGATCCACATCCCGCTCGGCCATTCGCACCGGTAGCCCTCTTTGTTAAAGCAGTCGCTCCTGGGCGATCCTTTGCACAGGATGTAGCCGTGGGGGCATTCGGTGGGCCTGCAGTGCTTGCACCGGGGCGTCGGGCCGCAGTGGCCTGAACAATCCGAAGCGAAGGCAGGCGTCTCGCCGATCGAGATGGCGGCGAGGCCGGTGGCACCGCCTACGAAGACGGTTCGCAGAATATTTCTGCGTGACATTCTCCGGGTCGCCTGTTCCGTCATCTGGCTGACTCGTGCGTCGAAGCCCGAGCCGAGCTGCCTCCATGCCATCGCGATCCCCCTTCTCAGTCGGCTCCAGCCGCCGGGGCGGCCGCTTCCAGGTCGTTTTCGTGCTGTCGTGCTATCGCAGTAATCGGGAGGGACTCTCCCTCATCGGGGGGAAGCAGGCAGGCGCGGCTGAACGCGCGGACCTCGGCGAGCTGGACGGCCGGGGCGGCCGCCCTGACCACGCCGTCGCGGTCGATCGCCACCAGCAGCGGCGTGGACGTCGCGCCGTAGGCCTGCGTGGTGGCCTGGGCCAGGATGCGGCCGCATTCCAGCCGGGTCGCGCGGAAGGCATCAGAGACGTTCAGGTAACTCTTCGGGCCGGAGGTGAGCAGCAGTACCCGCAGGCCGCTGAGCTCGCCCGCATGCTCGGCGGTCCCGAGCGCGAAGACGAGTTGCTCGCAGGACGGGCAGGTCGGCTCGACAAACGCGAGCAGGGCTGGCTGCCCGTCTCCTGGCGTGAGGTACTGCACGGTGTCGTCGGCGAACCGGCTGTATTCCAGGCTGGCCGCCTTACTGCCCACCGCGGGCCCAAGCGGGGCGGACGCATCATCCTTGTGCAGCATCCGTCCGAGCTGGCGGAAAACGACGATCAGCAGCAGCCCGAAGGCAAACAGCAGTGTCCACTGAGCCACGGCGAGGTACAGGGGGATCTTCATTGTGCGGCCACCTCCGGCTCGGTCTCGCGGCCAGCGCTACGGGCCCTGGCGGCGGTGAAGGCCGCCACGGCCAGCAGCCCGGCGGCGGCGAATAGCAGCGCCCGCGCTGTCGCGTCCAGCTGGAGAGCTGCCGCATCCACATGCGCTAGGGCGATGGCCGCGACACCCGTGATGACGGCGCTGCGCAGGACGCCCGCGGCGTCGAATTTCCGCTGGGACAGCGCCCCGAAACATCGGCATGACCGGCCCCGGTGGAAGGCATAGCCCATGGCGGAGACGGCCACGAAGGCGCAGGCGATGGCGAAGACGAGGACGTTCAGCGCCGTGATCGCCGGGAGCGTCAGGCTGGCCAGGCCCACCGCGAGCTCCCCGAGCGAGACTCCCACGGCGATCGCCGACAGCAGCGGCCAGGCGACGCGGAACGGGACGAACAGCCGCACGGTCGAAGCGAAGCTGGCCGGGTCGGAGAGTTTGGCGCCGCCCGCCACGATCAGCAGGCACGCGAGGGCCGTCTTGGCGCACAGGACCAGGACGTCCACCGGCCTACACTCCGGCCCCGGCCGTGCGGCGCCAGAAGCGGCCGCGAGGCGCGAGATCTTCCGGCCCGAGCGGGAGGTCCGCGAGCTGCAGCAGCTTCGTCACCTGCCAGGCCTCATTGACCAGGCTAGATGCCCGTACCCGGCCAGCTGAGTCGACGAATATCGCGAAAGGTGTCACCCGGACGTTATATGCGGCATAGAGCGAAGGTGACCCAGTCAGGACCGAGATGCCGTCCAGGCCGAGCAAGCGCAGTACCGGCTCCGCCAGCTCGTTACGGCGGCGGGTCAGCATCACGATCTCCAGCCGCTCCTGCGCCATGACCTCACGCAGCCCGTCCACTACCGAAGGAAAGGATTTCAGGGAATGGTCGGTGAACATGACCAGCTGCAGGGGATTACGCGGGGGAGAGCGGACCGCTTTGCCGGTGGAGTCCATCAGCGACCAGACAGGTGCGGGCATTCCGGGCGCCAGTCCGTCCCGCTCGACCGCCTCACCGCCGGACATGGATACGTGCGTCACCCCGAATAGGGCTAGCACTGCGGCCAAGCACAAGACCAGGGCAACAGCAACAAAAGAACTGGCCAATATCATGGTCACATCCCCGATGCCGATAGCCTCAGCCAACCCTAGATTCTCAGAACCAGCCAAGGTACGTCAACCCTGGTGGCTAAACGACCTGCAAATGGCCGCCCTCGGCCAGCGCCCTACTTTATACCGGGGCATGGCCGCCGTTCGTTCCGGGCCGTTCTTGCTGCGGCGGCGGGCCCTGAGCTGGGCAGATCGGACCTCACGGCTTCGTTTCGATTATGTAAGGCACGGGTATACCTGGCGGCCAGATCGCTCGCCTTGGCGCCACCCTGGGACGCCATAGCGGAGAGCGTCTATCGCCGGCAGATCCATGTGCAGCTGGATTAGACGCATCCAATTCGGCCGAGGTCCGCCTGATCTGGGTGGGCGATATGGGCGATATAGGGTCAGGTTATGCCCGTCTAGGCCGGTATGACAGTAACGGCGTAGCGGTCGCGGGCGTCGTCGAAGTCGCTGTCGACTTCCCGCAAGCCCGCCGCCTTAAGTCTTTCGCGTAGTTCGCCGACCGTGAAGGGATAGAAACCGACACGGTACTCATGCGGCTGGATCCGGCTGCCGTCCTCGAAGATGAACACGATATGGGCGACGTGCTCTTGGTCCAGGCGGTCTGGTATCTCCCAGGCGTACAAGACGATGCACCGGCGGCCGTGCCGGGTCACCACGCTGTTGGCGAGCTGCACGATTCGCCGCTCGGCGTGGAGCTTCTCCCAGTTGCGGGAATCGACCACCAGGTGCCCGCCGGGGCGGATCATCTCCCGGAGCCCGGTGAGCGCACCGATCATGACGTCACGGCCGGCGGCGTGCACGAGTGAGTTCCCGATGCACAGCACGACGTCAAACCGCTCGTCAATGACCGCCGGAAGGTCCGCCCACATGCAGCGCACCAACGGGATCTCCAGCTGCTCGTTCCGGAACCGGGCCGCCGCCTCCGCGACCATCGCCTCGCTCCCGTCGGCTGCCCATACGCGATAGCCGCGGCGGGCGAGCGCCGCCGCGCTAATGCCGGTGCCGCAGGCCGCGTCAAGCACGACACTGTTGTTGCTGGTCCGCTCCAGCAGGCGCGCCGTCGCGGGATGGGTGATGGCCAGGCCGCGAGCCAGCGCGTCGTCGTCGAATATCCAGTCGTAATCGGCCGCGAGGGCCTGATAGTAGTCAGCCATGGACCGTAGCCTGCCAGAAAGGACTTCGTAGGAATCTGACCCGGGTTCGCCACCTGGCTGGCGTGCGCTCACCGACCTTCCTGGCCACCTAGTCGATAAGGACAGGAGGATCCTGCCTTCGCCGATTCGGTGCTGCGCCTGGAAGTGCAAGGCGGCGAGGTTGACAGCCGCCGCGCGGCCCTCGCTCTGGCCGATCTGGCCGCGTTGCCGCTCCGCCGGGCACCGCACAGGCCCCTGCTGGCCCGCTGCTGGGAGCTTCGCGACAATCTCACTGTCTACGACGCCTCCTACGTCGCCCTCGCTGAAGCACTGGACGCCACGCTGCTCACCGGCGACGGGCGGCTGGCACGCGCCCCCGGCCCGCGGTGTCACGTCGAAATGCTCCGCTCGGCCTCCTTATCCGCGGCTTCTGCGTGAGCGGCGGCCCGGTGCGTCGGTCTGATCTGGTCGCGGCTGCCGCCGGTCACCACAGCCGGCCTCCGCCAAGAGGACTGGCGGGAGGCCGGCTGTGGTGTGGGCTGGGCCGCCGGTGACACCTCTCGGGCCGCCGGAGACACCTCGGGAAAGAGCCGGCGGCCTAGACCCTAGAGCCGGGCGGCCCAGCGTCTATCGGGACAGTTCTTCCAGCGCGCGGCGGCGCTGGTTCTTCCCGAAGATCGCGAGAAGCATGGCAGGGAGGATCGCGCACGGGATCGTGATGAACAGGATGAAGTTCCGCGGCGCGGCCACCAGGAAGAGCTGTCCGGCGATCAGGACGCCGCCCCAGGCGCCGAGGTGCCCGATGCCGTCGGTCCAGCCGGTGCCCAGGGAGCGCATCCGGGTCGGGAAGTTGTTGGGGATGTACACGTACATGCTCCACAGCCACAAGATGGCGCCGGCGCCCGCAATGAGGTACATGGTGACCATGCCCGCGGTGTTGTGTATCTCGTAGACGCCCCACCAGCCGCCGGCAAACAGGACGGCGCCGAAAAGCTGGACCCATCTGCGCTCGAACCGCCCGCCGAAGAACGCGTTGAGCAGGTAGACGGCGGAGGAGACCACCCCGGACCAGGACACCAGGGCGAAGACGAAGCCGGCGCTGTAGCCGCGGCTGAGGGACAGGAACAGGAAGCTCTGGCTCGCGCCGCCGTAAATGATTCCGCCGTAGCCGAGGGCCATGACCACCAGCAGCAATATGGTGACGAACACGTAATTCTTGCCGAACGGCGCGAGCCAGCTGGTCTTCTCCTCGGCCACCACCTGGTGCGGCGCCAGGTCGGGTTCGGGCAGCACGGGGTGCCGTTTCATGACCCGCGCCTCCATGCGCTCCATGACCTGGCGCGCCTGGCCGCGCCGCTCCCTGGCCTCCAGCCAGCGCGGCGACTCCGGCATCCGGAAGAACAGCGCTATCGCCACCAGGATGTTCAGCCCGGCGAGCACCCACAGGTACAGCTTGTACTGGCTGGGGAACCAGTAGTGCGGGATGATGCCGGTCAGCACGACCAGGAGCACGAAGATGGCTGCCACCTGGCAGACCATCATGATCCGGGGCCGGACCGTCGGGCCCATGATCTCGCTCATGTACACGACGTTGATGGCCAGGAACCCGGCGAACCCGAGCGTGTCGGCGATCGACAGGATAATCAGCGCCGGGTAGTTCGTCACGTACGCGAACGGCCAGATAAACACCCCGGCCAGCACCGCGGACAGGATCAGGGCCTTGCGCCGCCCGATCTTGTCGGCCAGCCAGCCCAGGGCGTAGCCGCCGATCACGATGCTGATCCCGACCTGGAAGGCGTACAGGACGTCGTACTGGCTGTGAGTTATCTCCTTGGCCGGCAGCCAGACGTACGGGTACATCCTCGCGGCGATCCCGTCCGTGGAGGCCGCGATGGCCCAGCCCACCTGCACGATCAGGCAGATCTCCCAGGCCATCGCGCTCCTGGGCAGCCGGTCGACCCGGGCCGCCATCTCGCCGGGAATGACCAGAGTGCCGCCACCGGCGGCGGCCCCGGCTCCCGATGTGTCTTGTGCCATTGCGGTTCTCCTTGTTGTCATCCGGTGTCAGGGGTGGCGGGAAAGCGGGGCGAAGGACGGTACCTTGGCCCGCGTTATAGACGAGCTGCGCCGTGGACTCTGCTCAGACATCGGGCGGCACCGCGGTAGTCGAGGGCGCCCGGGACCGCGTGGGATGGGTATCTCATCCGGGATAAGGCGGGTCTGCTAATGAGAAGGCCCGCCGACCCGGGAATTGAGCTTGGACGGGTTACCTAGCCCGCCCAGGCCAGTAAGGGCACGGCTTCGTTTGGCGTCGCCCGCGCCAGGCTGACGCGACACCAAGCGGAGTCAGAGCCAAAAGGCATGTTCCCTCGCACTCCTCAGGGAACGCAGAACTCCGTATTTCCCCTTCTTTGATAGAAGGGTGTTCCAGGTGGCCAGCTTCTAAGTAAAGCCAACTGCTGTGTTAGTGGAATTGTTCGACGGCCCCGGCGCAATGTCAACCCTTTGCCCCCAGGAAATTGTCTCTATTCAATTGCCCTTAGGCAATTGCTCCTAGGCAACTAATTTGGGGATACGGGATGGCAAGGAGCCAAATGCCGATTAGCCAGAGTTGATAATGGTTCAGGTGTGGTGCAGAGTGGCGGGTGTTCTGATCGTGCCGTCCGTAGACCGCATCACGGCGCACACTCTGCCCCGCATGCCCCATCGCGCACTCTGCGTGTAGTGCACGAGGACTGCCAACGCCGCGGGGCGGCATCGGCGCCCCTGACGGCGCCGCGATGTCGTGTTGACGGCCATCAGCCTCTTGATCACGGAGCGTGCCGGGTCCGGTTAGGCCACGCGCAGTGCCGATACGGGCGCAGGCGGTACTGGGGTCGGCCATGGCCGCCGCGGCCGGGTCGCGATCCTCGGGGACGCGGCGCACGCGAACGGCGCAAGACCTGAGCCTCGGTCCAAGAGGCCCGCACCGCCCGGCCAGTGCCAGTTACTACCAAACGTAGTAACATACCGTGCGTGAACGGCGACGTCCCCACGACGATCATCGTCGCCGGTTTGGTGCTTGCCGGGTACGCGCTGCTGATGACGGCCCTGAACCGGCGGATGGGCATTGGCTTGCTCGTCGCGCTCGGCGTCCTGGAGATCCTGCTGCTTGTCCAGGTCGGCATCGTCGTGGCCAGGCTCGCGGGCGGCGGACGACCGCCCGGTGGGGTGGCTGTGCTCATCGGATACCTGATCGCGATGCCGCTCGTCCCGGCGGCTGCCGCGTTCTGGGGGCTGCTGGAGCGATCACGGTGGGGCTCTGCGGTCATCGCCGTGGCCGGGCTCGTCGCGGCCGTGCTGATGGTCCGGCTGCATGAGATCTGGCCGGTCATCCATGTCTGAGCCCATGGCATCGCCTGAGCCCGCGGCACCGGGGCCGGGCTCGACCAGGACCGGCCCGGGCCGGGTGCTGGTCGCCATCTACGCGCTGTTTGCGCTCTCCGCCACCGCACGGGCCGGGGTGCAGATCGGGACGAAGTTCAGCCACGCCCCGGTCGCCTACCTGCTGTCGGCGTTCGCCGCCGTGGTCTACATCCTCGCCACGGTCACGCTCGCCGTCGGCAGTCCGACCGCACGCCGGATCGCCGTCGTCTCCTGCTCGGTCGAACTCGTCGGCGTGCTGGCCGTCGGCACCTGGAGCCTCGCCGACCCGGCCACCTTCCCCGATGCCACGGTGTGGTCTGGCTATGGCAGCGGCTACGGCTTCGTGCCGCTCGTCCTCCCCATTTTCGGCCTGCTCTGGCTACGCCGCTGGACCCGGCGGGCCAGAATCCAGCGGACGGCCGTGACGTCAGCGGGGGATACAGGCGAAGCGGCGGGCGGCGGCGCAAACCGAGGCGGGGACGACGGACTTGCTCATGGCGCAGAGGATGCCGTTGCGCGGCCGGTCCGCGATGCCGAGTGAGATCGATCGTCAGGAACCAGGAACGCCTTAACGGCCGCAGCATGGCGGCGGCGGACGCTCAGCGCCGGCGATCAGGCTGGGCTTTCTCGGCAAGCTCGCAGGCGGCGGGTATTCGCTGACCATTCCTTCAGGCTGGTGCGCCTCGATCGTCATGGTCCGCTGGTTCCCCGCTTTCTTCGACACCGGATGACCGGTTTCTCCGCTGCAAGTGCTGCCGCACATTGAGGATCTTGACCCTTAGCGCGCCTCAGGGCCGGGCTCGGACTCAGATGAGAAAGCGATCGTAACTGTGTGTAGAGTTATTACAACATTGTGTAGCTGTAAGGACAGGGGGGTGACCGCTGCCGATGGCCAGGATCCTGGTGGTCGACGATGAGCCGGACGAGCGGTTCCTGCTCCGGCGGCTCTTCGAGCGGGCCGGGCATGAGGTGACCGAGGCCGCCAATGGCGCCGCCGCGCTGGCGATCGTCCGGGAGTCGCCCCCGGATCTGGTCGTGACCGACATGAGGATGCCGGTCATGGATGGCGTTGAGCTGATCAGGCGACTGCGCGCTGACCCTGCCACGGCCGGTATCCCGATCCTGGCCTCGACCGGGGACCCCGATCTCGCGCATGGCGCTGACCTGATCCGATCCAAGTCGTCCTCGCGACAGCGCCTCGCCGCCGCCGCCGCCGACCTGCTACTGAAGAAAGGCCGTGACTCGGTGAAGCTGTTGCCTACTGGTGTACCGGGGCTGGATCTGGTGCTCGGCGGCGGCCTCGAACAGGGAGCCGTCGTGGTCCTGGCCGGGGGACCCGGCACGGGCAAGACCATCCTCGCTCAGCAGATCTGCTTCGCCCGGGCGACCGCCGCCCACAAGTGCGTGTACTACACGACCGTGTCCGAGCCTCATACCAAGCTCGTCAGGCACCTGGAACCCTTCACCTTCTTCGATCGTGAAGCCCTTGACGAGACCGTTGAATATATCCACCTGGGCAGCTTGCTCTGGCCTCGGCGCGAGGACGGGCTGGAGCCCTTGGTATCGGAGGTGGTGCGGAAGACACTGGAGGAGGAGCCTGCGGTCGTGGTGATCGACAGCACCAAGATGCTGGGCGATTTTGCTGACGATCGCGAGTTGCGCATGGCGCTGTACGACCTGACCAGCCGGATCGGCCACACTGACACGGTGCTGCTGTTTGTCGGCGAGTACACGCCCGAAGAGCTGGCGGCCAACGTCGAGTTCTCCCTGGCTGACGGTATTGTCCAGCTCGAATATCAGGCCCGTGAGCCGATCGACCGGCGGTCACTGCGGGTCTGGAAGATGCGCGGCATCAGCCAGCGGTCGGGACGGCATACCTTCCAGATCGGCCCGGGCGGCATCGAGGTCTTCCCTCGGATAGAGACCCTTATCCCGGCCAGGGCAGCGGAGCGGCCATCCGGCCGGGCCCGTACCGGGATCCCCCGCCTGGATGAGCTGATGGGCGGCGGCCCGATGGGCACTGACGCCACCCTCGTCACCGGGCCTTCCGGCGTCGGCAAGACCATCTTCGGGCTGCGCTGGATAGCTCAGGGCCTGGAGGAAGGCGGACACGGTGTCTACGTCACGTTCCAGGACACTCCCGCTCAGCTCACCCGGATGGCCGAAGGTTTCGGCTGGGACATCGAAGCCGCCCGGGCCGCTGGGCGCCTGGCCATCTCCTACGTCCCGATGGGCAGTCTTGACCTGGACGTCCTCGCGGGGGCGGTCCGTGCGGAACTCGCCGAGCACCCGGTCAACCGCGTCGTCCTCGACAGCCTGGCCGAACTGGTCGACGCCGCCCGCGAATCCGAGCGGTTCGCCGCCTTCATGCGCAGCCTGGTAGGACTGATCCGCGCTGCGGGAAGCTCAGCGGTCGTTACCAGCGAAACGGCCCCGTACGGAATTGCCGACCGATCGCTGGACGGGCTCATGTTCTTGTTCGACAACATCGTTGATCTGCGATATATCGAAAAAGGATCCCAGATTGGCCGGGCGCTCAGCGTTCTTAAGATGCGAAACAGCCCGCACGAGACGACCCTGGTCAGCTACACCATCGCCGATCATGGCATCACGATCGGAGCGGAGCTCGAAGGAGTCACCGGGCGCCTGGGCTGGACCGCGCTGCGAACGCAAGACGGGCGCTACCCTGGCGGCATCCCCGTCCCCGCCGAGCCTGCCTGACCGGCTCCGGCGAGATCGGGATCGGACGCCACGGCCCGCTCTAGGTGAGGTCACGCGGCTGGCGGGCCGGTCCCCGGGACGTCGAACCTGTAGGCCAGCCCGGACTGCGGCTGGAGCACGCGGAGCTGGCCGTGGCCGGTCCAGTAGCCTGCCTGGAAGAAGAGCCCGTCCGTGGCCACGATCCACAATCCCGAGCCATCCGCGGACCAGCGCGCGCAGACGACGTCGCTGGAGCCCGCCGGGAGAGCTCCCAGGACAGCGGGAAGCGTGGCGACCGGTATCGGGCCGCCCGGAACCCTGATCAGCTTGCGGGCGCTGAGGTCGGCGACGTAGACGTAGGTGCCGGTGATCGAGCCCTGGTGATCGGTGGTGTCCAGCGGAAGGGCGAGGCGCTGGCCGGACGGATCGAAGTCGGACGTGTCACCGGAATCGATGACGGTGTGCGGTGGCAGGGCGATCAGCGTATCGGGACCGCCTCCCACGTCGGTGAGGTGCAGGGGGCAATCAAGCGAGCAGCCCGCAGCCTGCCAGGCCACATCGTCCGCGTCAGTACCGGCGATGATCGCGTTCGCCGGGATGCCGGCCGGTTCGGTGCGGCCGTTCACCGGGTCGATGAGCGCTAGCTTCTGGTCAGGACCCTGGACCAGCAAGCCACGGGCCGTGGCCGCCGCCAGCGCCTGGTTCGTCAGCGGGCGGACCGCGGACAGGCGGCGGCCATCCTCACCGGCCAGCCAGGCCGGGCTGTCGGCCGGCCCGTTGCCCCACGGCGGCCCGGCCTGCTCGACCCAGACATCGCGGTGGTTCGGCGCCAGCGCCATGTAGTTCGCCCGGGCGATGATCCGGGGGAGGCCGGCCCCCGCCGCATCCACGGGGACGAACAGTACATCTCCGATATCCGGGAGACCGGCTTGGCCGTGGCTGTAGATGAGCGCGACGACGCCACCGGCCACCGAGATGACCTGTTGCACGGCGGGATCGGGGCCGAGCGGATTCCGGGCATCCGCGGCGTCCGGCAATACGCTGGTCAGGGACGCCGGCGCCTGCCCCCGGACAGTCAGCAGCTGCAGCTCCTCACCGCCCAGGAACAGCAGGGTTGCAGGCGCCCCGCCCGGCCGCAAGGGCGTTCCGTGCAGCATCGACGGTGCGGCCAGGGCTACGGGTGACGGTGGGGCCGGGGGCTTCGGGGGCGGCACGGCGCCGGAAGGGCCGGAGATCAGGCGGAAGGCGATGCCGCTGCCGATGAGCACCGCCGCCGCCACGCCGGCCAGCAGCCGCCAGGGCGCCCCCCGGCGGCGATCGGGATCAGGACCCCCGCTGATGACGTCAGGGGCTGACTCATCAGGCACAACGCCAACCTACCCGCGCGGCCCTGATTCAGCATGGCCGGTCCTGATCCACTGAGGGCCCGCAGTCCCGGAGGCTCGCGCCGAGGGCGGGGCAGACCCTGTTTCTGCGCTCCTTCGGGATTTCTTGCCTGCGATGTTGATTAGGCGGTGCCGTGGTTCGACCTAGGGGTGAAAGGGTCCGGACGGGACCCGGGCACGCCAGGGAGAAGACCATGAAGTACATGCTGATCATGCGCGCGACCGACGAGGCCTACGCTGCCTTCAAGGACGTCGACTTCAACGAGATCATCGAGTCCATGGGCCGATTCAACGATGAGATGATCTCGGCGGGCGTGCTGGTCGCGGCGGAGGGGCTCGATGACGCGTCGCAGGGTGTTGTCGTGGACTACTCCTGCGATCCTCCCGTTGTCACCGACGGGCCTTACGGTGAGACCAAGGAGTTGTTCGGCGGCTTCTGGATCCTCGATGTCGCCTCGAAGGAAGAGGCCGTCGAGTGGGCCAAGCGGGCACCGATGAGCGGTCCCGGGGTTAAAACCGAGATCCGCCGCGTCACCAGTATCGACGAGTTCCCGCAGGACAACGAGTGGATCCGGAAGGAGCGGGCATGGCGGGTGGCGACCGGCCAGCTGTAGGCGGTCCGGACGGCGGCCGTCAGGCCGTGGCCGCGGTGTGGCGAATCGAGTCCTCGCGCATCGTCAGCACGCTCGCCCGGTTCACCGGCGATTTCGCACTGGCCGAGGACCTGGCCCAAGAGTCGCTGGCCGAGGCGCTTGTCGCCTGGCCGCGAGATGGCGTGCCGCGTAATCCCGCCGGGTGGCTGCTCACCGTGGGCCGGCGCCGAGCCATAGACTCCTTCCGCCGGCGCTCGGCTCTCGACGAGAGGTACGCCGCCCTGGCCCGGCATCTGTGCGAGGGCGGCGTTACGTCCGGTAGCCCGGGAAAGCTGCCGGCGGGCGCTGCACCGGATACCGGCCTGCTATGGGATCCGGACCGCATCGATGACGACCTGCTGGCGCTGATGTTCATCGCCTGCCATCCTCTACTGTCGCGCGAGGCCCAGATCGCGCTCACGCTCCGCGTCCTCGGCGGCCTCACCAGCGATGAGATCGCCCGGGCGTTCCTCGTGCCGACCGCCACGGTGCAAGCTCGGATCACACGGGCCAAGAAAACGCTCGCGGCCGCGCAGGTGCCGTTCGAGGTGCCGCCGCCCGGCGAATGCCGCAAGCGGCTCGGCTCGGTGCTGAGTGTGCTGTACCTGATCTTCACGGAGGCCTCGACTGCCTCCTCCGGAAGTGAGTGGATCCGCCCGGACCTAGCTCGCGAGGCGATCCGGCTGACCCGGGTCCTGGCGCGGCTGGCCCAGGACGAGTCCGAAGTGCACGGCCTGCTCGCGCTTCTCGAATTGACCGCTGCCCGGTTCCCGGCGCGCCTGAACGACGATGGTGAACCCGTCCTGCTGGCCGAGCAGGACCGTCGGCGTTGGGACCGGGCGGCGATCCGGCGCGGGCGGGCGGCCCTGGTCCAGGCCGGCCGCGCCGGCCGTGGTCTGGGGGCCTATGGCGTGCAGGCCGCGATCGCGGAGTGTCATGCGGTCGCGCCGTCCGTCGAGGAGACGGACTGGGAAAAGATAGTGCTGCTTTATGAGGCGCTTGGCCAGCTGGCGCCCTCGCCTGTCGTCGAGCTCAACCGGGCGGTCGCGATCTCAGTTGCCCAAGGCCCGGCAGCCGCCCTGCCGGTGGTCGACGAACTGGTTGCGGCGGGCCGCCTTTCTGGCTCTCATCTGCTTCCGAGCGTGCGCGGCGAGCTGCTCAGCCAGCTCGGGAAGCTCGAGGATGCACGGCATGAGCTCGAGCTCGCCGTACGGCTCTGCGGAAACGAGCGCGAGCGCGGCCTGCTCCAGCGCAAGCTCACTGCCCTGGCCTGATCACCAGGGAGAAATCCCATGCGGCGACGGTCACGTGCCGAGCGTCTGCACCCAGATTGCGGTGTCGTGATGGTTGGTCAGCCTCTGAATCTTCCCGCCCGCGACCGTGAACACATGCACGAACGGTGCGTCCATCGACTTGCCGGTGGTCTTCGCCACGGCCCGCAGCCTCCCCCGTACGATTACTGTGTCTCGGTCGGCGAAGAAGTCTTCCGGGTCGAGGCTGAATTCCTGCCAGTCCCGTGGGACGTTGCTGAAGACGTTCTCGGCGACTTGCTGCGGCCCGATATATGTTCCCCGTATGGGTACGCCTTGCGCTTCTGACTCCACCCACTCGACGTCGGGGGCCATCATGGCCAGGGCTGCTGGAATGTCCCCGCGGCCAAATGCTTCATACGTTGCGCGTACCACAGCAACCGGATCGGCGCTCATGGATGTTCCTCCCCTGTCGAAAGCTGTCGAGGAGAGTACGTCACAGCAGGAGTCAACGGATCAGCCCCGCTCTCCAATCGATCAGCCACCATCATGGCCGAACGCGCGGCGGGAGCTGCTTTACTATGGTGCGCGCCAGTCTGGGATACGGCCGGTCCACGCAATAAAGGCCGCTGAGTTCGTGGCCCCGACCGGTGCAGGCTTCTCGGCGGCAAATATTCGCGAATTGCGTATCTGCGCGGCGGGCATGGGGTCGATGAGCACGTGGGCAAAGTCGATTGCCTCAGCCGGGATGGCCAGGTCAACCCCGGCGCTCTTGGCGACATCCCATCCATGGATGTACAGGTCCAGGGCGGGGAAGCTCAAGCCCTGGCCGATACTGCGTCTGCCCGCCGGGGAGTCGATTTCCCGCGACAGATCCACGTTCTCGGCGGCGTTACGGGCCTGGTCCGCGAGATCATCCCACCACGTCTGCGGGCTACCCTCGACAACTGCGCCAGGTGGCTCGACCGGGGACCAGGCGGGCTGGGCACCCAGGAGCAGCAGCGTCCCGAATCGGGTGGCCTGACCCACGTGCCCGAGAACATCAAGCGCCCGCCACCCCTGGCACGGCGAAGCCCGCTGCCAGTCCTCCGCCGTCAGCAGGTGTACCGCGCTGCTGAAGAAGTCCAGGCCCCGCAGGAAAGCCGCATCAGGTGGCAACGTCACCGGGTAAGCCTTCCACAGTGCCGACATCGACGGACCTTAACGGCGTCAGCTGAGTCCGTCACGGAGTCCGGGAGGTTCACGACCATGAGCACCCATCTACCAGACCAGGCCGTCTTCAGGCCGACCCTGCCTGAAGACATCGACTGGCAGCCGTTCCCGCCGTTCCCGCCCTCGGCCCGTCTCGCCGTCGTCGTGGGCCATCCGTCGCAGGCCGCTCCGTACGTGGTCCGGGTCAAGCTGCCGTCCGGTGTCAAGCTGATGCCCCACAGACACCACGAGGACCGGGTCTACACCGTCATGTCCGGCGTGTTCTACATCGGCCTGGGCGAGCAGTTCGACGACGGAAAACTGCAGGCGTACCCGCCGGGTGCCGTCATCGTCCTGCCGGCCGGTACCCCTCATTTCCACTGGGCCAAATCGGGTGAGTACGTCACCCAGGTGACGGCGATCGGGCCGATCAGCCTGGAATACCTGGACCCGGAAGACGACCCGCGGAACACGTGAGCCATTTCCAGGTGACACGCGAACCGGGCCGGGACCGGAGGGGCGGGGCCAGACCCGGCGGGGTGGTCACAGGTCGAGGACGAGGTCCTCGCGTGGCTGCGAGCAGCAGATGAGCGCGCTGCCGTCGGCGGGGTCATCGACCGGCGCGGGGGCGTAGCGGACTGTGCCGGAGATGACCGTTGTCTCGCAGGTGTGGCACACCCCGGCCCGGCATGACCAGCGCACCGGCACGTCGCAGGCTTCGGCGAACTCGAGCAGGCTGGCGTAGCCGGGGTCCCAGCGCGCGTTCAGGTCGCTGCGCGCGAACGCGACCAGGGGGCCGCTGCCTGGCTGGCCGGCGGGCGGGTGCGGCCGGCGGGCGCCCGCGGGTGCGATGCCGGGTGTCAGCGACGGCCCGGCGCCGAAGACCTCGGTGCGGATGCGGGCCGCCTCGAAGCCGGCCGCGGCCAGGGCAGCGGATATATCCGCCATGAACGCGGGAGGGCCGCACAGGTAGGCATCCGCGTCGCGGGGCAGGTCCAGGGCGTCAAGGACCGGCGCCGACAGGCGTCCCGCCGTGTCGTAGTCGCGGCCCTGAGTATCGTCAGGGCCCGGATCGCTGTAGCAGATGTGCCGGTGCGCGCCGGGAAGCGCGGCCAGCAGGGCGCGGGATTCTGCTGCGAACGGCTCGTCGGCGCGGCGGCGTGCGCCGTGCAGCCACCAGATCTCCCGGGTGGACCGGGCCGCGGCCAGCGCATGCAGCATGGCCAGCACCGGTGTCGCGCCGACACCCGCGCTGATCAGCAGGACCGGCGCCTGCCCCGGGCGCAGGGCGAAGGTGCCGCGCGGCGCGGCTGCCTCCAGCAGGTCACCCGCCCGCACCCGGGTGTGCAGGAACTGGCTGCCCGCGCCGTGTTCCTCCCGCTTGACGCTGATGCGGTAGTCGCGGGCGCCCGGCGGTCCCGACAGCGAGTAGCTGCGCAGCAGCGGCCGCCCGGCGGGGTCAGGGTGCAGGCGCAGGGTCAGGAACTGCCCGGGCAGGGCGGCCGGTTCGCTCCCGCCCCCGGGATCGGCCAGGTGCAGCGAGATCACCGTCTCGCTCTCCCGGCTGATTCCGGTCACGGCCAGCGGCCGGAAGCCGGGCCACGCGGGCGGCGGGCTCGTTTCGGCTAGGCCCGCGTTGCCGGCGGCCGGCCCGGGCTGGTCGAGCATCTCCTGGAACGAGGTTTTCCACCCGCCGCTGAGCGCCGGGATACGCAGCGCGCGCAGCAGCTGCTGCCGGGGATGCCCGGGCAGGTACAGCAGGGCGTCCATCTCCGCGACCGTCATGCCTTCCGGGCCGGAGGCAAGCTTGACAATCTCCTGCCCGGCCTCCACCGCGCCCTCGGTCAGCACGCGGAGATAGAACCCGGGCCGGTGCTGGGAAACCAGCAGCGCGGGCAGCCGGGGATCATCCATCCGGATCCCTACCCGGAAGCAGGTGACCCGCGGCTGGGTTACCTCGAAAACCGCGCCGCCGATCCGGTACCGGTCGCCGATGCAGACCTGATCGTCGGCCAGTCCCTGCACGGTGAAGTTCTCCCCGAATTGCCCGTAGGTGAAGTCATCCCGGCCCAGCTGTTCCTGCCAGTACCGGTAGGACTCGATCTGGTAGACGAACACCGCCCGCTGCTCGCCGCCGTGCCCGGCCAGATCACCCTGCCCGTCACCGTCGATATTGAGCCGCCGCGCCATCTGCGGCCCGGCGACCGGCTTCTTCCACACCGCCGTGTGCACGGTCTTGCCGTGCCAGGTCACGTCCTGCGGCATCCCGACATTGACCGACAGCAGAGCGGCGGACCGCGGCCCCGAAGTCACCACCAGCTCACCTTCTCACGCAAGCGGCCAGCCAGACCGCACCGCGCCGAGTTCGGCCGCTAGATCACCAGGGCCACGCTCAGCACGGCGAGCCCGGCCAGCGCGATGACGAGCAGCACCCGTGACAGCCACGACGGTCCCAGCAGAAATGCTCCCGTCGAGATGATGCTCGTGGCCATCACGAATGGGAAGTAGCCCGGAGACAGGTCCTGTATGGCGGTCGCGGTCCGGCCCAGGGATCGCGGCTGCCCGTCCTGCGCGATCGTCATGATGCGGGAGCCAGACCGCGAGCCCGCCCCGCGAGCCTCCCGTCCTCCATGACCGTGTTCCTCTCCCGTAATCGATCGCGGCAGCGCGCTTGCCGCTCCCGGTGGGTCAGGCCCTGGCGATGGTCCTGCCCGGCATCGGCTCCGCGAGTGCTGCCCGCGAGGCAGGCGCGCCGAACGGGTCCGCGAAGTACTGCGTCTCGTGTATCACCTGCCCGTCGGCGAATTCCATGATGCTCACGGAGTAGGTGGGGACGCCGTCGTAGGTGATGATGCACTCGCTCACCCACAGGTTCCCGCTGCCGGTGATCCGCTCGACGGTGAAGTGCCGAGTGGCAGGGTGCCCGCCGCGTTGCGCCGAGATCGTTGGGCGGCTCCGGAATCGTTCACCTGACTGGGGGTAGTCGAGGATCGCGTCCGCGGCGTACATGGCGTGTTCGGCTTTGTTATCCCCGCTTTCGGACGCCCGCCAGTGTTCCTCGATCGCGGCCCTGATCGGGATATCAGGATCCATCGCATTGTCCCTTCTGCGTCTGCGTCGGCCACGGGTTACAGGCGGGAGGTGAGCTCGGCCACGATGTCCGCGGCTGACTGTGTCGCTCTCGCGAGTGCGACGCCCTGCCCGGCCCACATCGAGAGCGCTTCGATCTCACCGGTGGTCCCGGTCATCGGCGGGGCCGGCTCGTAGCGGACGATTGCTTCGCCGGAGGCGAAGTGCGCGATCACGTCGCCTGCTCCTGGCCGCTGCTCGTCCGGAGGCCGGCCGCGGCTTCCCACGCCCTGGCCGTTGAGTTGCGCAGGGCACGGTGGGGAGCATCGGGCCACCCGACGTCGTAGAGGTTGGGGTACCACTGCGGATCGGTCTCGGCCGCGGCTATCAGCGCGCGCCGGTAGTCCTCGTGGAGAGGCATCTCCTCGGCCAGCAGGAACCGCGTGCCCAGCCACGCGGCCTGGGCGCCCAGGGCGAGCACCGCGGCGACGCCGCGGGCGTCACCGATCCCGCCCGCCGCGATCACCGGCACCGGCGCCACCGCGTCCACCACGGCGGGCACCAGCGGCAGCGTGCCGACGGTACTCCACACGTGCCCGCCGGCCTCCCAGCCTTGCGCGACGATCACGTCCACGCCGGATGCGACGGCCCGCCGTGCCTCCTCGGCGCTGCCGACCGTGTGCATGACGATTCCCCCGGCGTCGTGCACCGGCTTGATGTAGCCGCTGGAATCCCCCCACATGAACGAGACGATCCGCAAGCCGGCCTCGAGGGCCGCCTCAAGGCGGCGGTGATGATCTGAGGTGAGGACGAAGTTCCCGCCGAACGGGCGCGTGGTCAGAGCGGCCGTCTCCCGGACCACGGCACCGGCGTCATCGGACCAGGTGAGCGTCACCATGCCGAGCGCGCCGGCCTTCGAGACCGCCGCGGCCAGCCGGGGAACCGCGGCCATGGGTGCCTGGACGATCGGTCGCTCAATCCCGAGCATCTCGCATACCGGCGTCGCCACTGCCTTCGTCCCTTCCGCGATCCTTGGCCGGCCACCCGGTGGCCCGCTGTCACTCATACGAATTCGGCATCGACCCGGCAGGCCGCCGGTCCCAGCCGTGAAACTTCGTGTAGTCGTGCGCGTCCCAGGCCTCGTGAAGCCCCGGCGTGCTCAGATCCCAGTCCGGGCGGATCTCGGCCGAGGCGGCACGCAGGTCACGCCACAACTCGTAGAACGACGGGCGGCCCCAGAACCAGTAGCCGTTATAGACACTGTGAACGACCAGCCCGGGCTTGAGCACCAGCGTGTGCGGGATCATCGGGTTGTGCTCGGGGTCGGTGTACTCGGCGATGTCCAGGTCCTGCTGGACGGTCCGGCCGGGATCGGACAGGAACGTCCACTGCGCGCCCACCGACGCGCGGAACTCTTGCAGCGTGTGATGGTCATCGGTGGCGATGGTGGCCACCTGGGTGTAGGCCACCGCGATCTTCGGGTAGTTAGCCGCCAGCTCGAGATGCTGCTGGTGCTCTTTGGGGCAGTAGTTGCCGCGAGCCAGGGTCAGGATCAGCGGATCGCGGCCCTGAAGCTCGCTCAGGCTTCGCACCGTGCCGAGGTGGTCCGGGAGCGCGTAATCAGGGAAGATGCCGCCAGGTCTAATGTCAGGACGCATAGGACTCATGATCGCACCGGCGGCCGGCCGTCGCGCCCGTGAACACCACTGGGCGGTACCCCGGCCTGTCGCGGCGACGGGCCTAACCCGCCGGTGGCCAGGGTACGGGCCAGGGGTTTACACGGGCGCGGCGAGTGCCCGGGGCGGGCTTAGCCTGAACGTGCCCGACGGGGAGCTCACCAGACTGGCCGCGACGCGACCCGGGAGAACCAGCACACCCGAGGAGAAGGAGAAAGAGTCATGAGTATCATCGACGAGGCGCTGAGCGCCATTGCGACCAACGCCCGCGACTACGATCCCAGCCGCGGGGGGCCGCCGGCGCCCAAGATCGCGATCGTCACCTGTGCGGATCCCCGGCTAACCAGCATCGAGCAGCTGCTGGGTCTCGCCGCTGCCGATGTCGACATGATCAGGAACTTCGGCACCGTGATCGACGACGACGCGGTCCGGTCGCTGGTTCTCTCGACCAGGCTGCTGGGCACCAAAGAGATAATGATCATCAATCACACCGACTGCGGGATGCTCAGGTTCACCGACAGCGAGCTGGAGGCCCGGCTCCGCAAGGAGACAGGTAAGTCGCCGATTGCGCCAGCCAAGTTCTACAGCTTCACCGACGCCGAGGCGAACACCAAGGAGCAGATCCAGAAGGCCCGGTCTCATCCGTGGATCTCCCCGGACGTTCCGGTCAGGGGGTTCGTCTTTGACGTCAGCACCGGGCGGCTCAGCGAAGTGTTCGCGGACGGGGCGACCGTCACTGGTCAGTAAGGGCGCCGCCGCCTCGGCGGGTGCCCCGCGAGGACGCCCGGGGCGGAGCCACTCACGCCGGATCAGACCAGACAGGCCATGCGTTAGGAGATGCGGCCATGCCGAGCCAAGCCATGCAGGCTGCGATCGACGCCCTCAGGGACCGGGGAAAGGCCGACGCCGGACAGGCCCCGCCGACGCTGGAAGAGCGCCGTGCCGCCTTCACCCCCGGTGACCGCCTTCATCCGGTGCCTGACGACGTGCTGGTCAGGGAGGTGACGGCGGGCGGGGTCCCGGCGCACTGGCTCACCGCCCCGGGAGCCGACACCGGCCGGGTGCTCCTGTTCCTGCACGGCGGAGGGTTTGAGTTCGGGTCGCTTCGCAGCGACGGTGAGCTGGCCGCCCGGCTGGGACGGGCCAGCGGGATGCGGGTCCTGTTCCCCGAATACCGCCTGGCCCCCGAGCATCCCTTCCCCGCCGCCATCGACGACGTCCTGGCCGCATGGCGCTGGCTGCGCACCGACCAGGGCCTGAGCGCGACATCACTGGCGGTGGCAGGCGACTCGGCCGGCGGGGGGCTCGCCGTCGCCCTGCTCGTGGCCACACGTGACGCCGGGGAGGCAGTGCCCGCGGCCGCCGCACTGATGTCCCCGACGGTCGATCTGACCAGCTCGGGGGCCTCGATGACCGAACGCGCCGGTCAGGATCCGATCTCCACCCCCGCTATGCTCCGCCAGTTCGCCGCCGACTACCTGGCCGGGGCAGACCCCAAGACGCCCTTGGCCTCGCCGCTGTTCGCCGCACTGGCCGGGCTCCCGCCGCTGCTTGTCCAGGTCGGCACGGCCGACCTGCTGCTGAGTGATTCCGAACGCCTGGCCAAGGCAGCCGCCCAAGCCGGGGTCGACGTCACCCTGGAGATCGGCGAGGGCCTGACCCACGTCTACCAGCTCCTGCTCGGCACCCCCGAGGCAGCCCAGGCCACGGAGCAAATCGGGACGTTCCTGCGGGCCCGGGTCCGCTGACCACCCAACCCTCGGCCTCAGCGGGAGGGCCAGATGGCTGACTGGATCTTTCAGGCCGGCGCGGGGGAGCACGACCTCGACGCCAGCATCGCTGCCTCGCCAGAGCGGTGGTGGGGCACGCCCCGCTACCGGGACCGGATCGCGGTCGGCGATCGCGTCTGGCTGCAGGAGACGGGCCCGCATCATCCGGGCCTCTACTACGTCGCGACGATCGTGTCCGCGACGTATGAGCACCCCGTCCAGCCGGGCGAGCCGGCGTACGCCCGGTGGCGGACAGACATCCGGGTCGACTACCGCATCAGCCCGCCCCTGCTCAGGTCCGAACTGCTCGACGACGCGACGCTCGGGTCGTTCCGGCCGTTTCATGGTTTCCAGGGCTCGGACGTGCCGGTGCCCCCTGACATCGCGGCGGCACTAGCCGAACGAGCCGCCCCGCGGCTGGTGGCCCTAGCCCGGCCACCGAGACACGGCAGCCTGTCCGCTGCGGAGGCCGAGCGCCGGGAGTGGCTGGATCACGTGCCCGCGCCCGAGTACGAGCCAGGGCTGCGGGAGCAGGGCGACCCTGACGTCCGGGACGACGACGTGACTGATCCTGAGCCATAGAGCGTGATCGCGGGCCATCGCCCAGCGACATTAAGAAACACCATTCCACGCATCTAGTCACAAACCGGCAGGGAGCGTACCGTCGAGCTACCACGGAAGCAAGGATGCTCCGGGGAGCTTCTAGGGGAGGAAGAAGTAATGCGTAAGATCTCGATTGCGCTGGGCGCAGCAGTAAGCCTGCTGGGGCTCGGACTATCAGCGGGGGCGGCTCAAGCTTCCACTGACAGCAGCGCCCACGTATCCCATTTGGTCTACGTATCCCACCATTCGGCCAAGCGCGCAGCGGATACCTCGTGCAGCACGGCGAGGTACCGCGACATCAACACCGCCATCGCGGCGGTCGCCAGGGGCGGCACCGTGGTTGTCTGCGCGGGCACCTACGACGAGCAGGTCGTGGTCACCAAGCCACTCAACCTTTCCGGGCGCGGCGCGACGATCGATGCTAAGGGCCAGAAGCCGCTCACGATCGGGACCGAAACCCTGCCGGGCAGCATCGGCATCGGCGTGCTGGGCACCAGCGGCGTCCAGGTCAGCGGCCTCCGCGTCACGGGCGCCGGCTTCGACGCCATCCTGGTCGCCGCCAGCTCGCGCGTGTCGGTATCCCACAACTACCTCTGGGGCAACGGCGATGTCGGGGTGGACGTCAACGGCTCGTCCTACACCCAGGTGACGAGCAACTACTCCACCCAGAACGAAGGTGGCGGCTTCCTGGTCGCTGACGACATCGGGCCCAACAGCCATAACGTGATCGGCTGGAACACCGCCACCCGGAACCCCGGCGGCTGCGGCGTGATCGTGGCCGGGCACAGCACGGCCGGCGTCACCCACAACCTGGTGATCGACAACTGGCTGAGCTACAACGGCACGCTGAAGTCTTCCGGCGGCGGCGCGGGTGTGGTCATCGCCTCCGAGGTTCCCGGTGAGACGGTGGCGTACACCACCGTGTCCGGTAACCACATCTGGGGCAACGGCCTGGCGGGCGTGACCGTCCACGTTCACGAGCCGAACCAGAACTTCAACGGCACCAAGATCACCGGCAACTGGATCGGCCAGAACAACACTCTTGGTGACCCGATCGGGCTGTCCGCTTCGCCCGCCCCGAACGCCAAGAACTATGCCGTGCCGGACACTCGCACCACCGGCATCCTGGCCGCCACCGCCAGCTCGGTCTACGGCACGGTCATCGGGGGTAACCACATCTCCAACAACCACTTCGGGATATTCCTGGAGGCCCTGAGCACCGTCAAGTCGGCGAATGTGAGCGGCCTGAGCACCAACAGCTTCTATCGCGTAAACCAGGCCATCAAGTTCGTCACCGCGCCTGTGTCCTGACCCGAGAGGCCACGGGGCCCGCTGTCCTCCGATCATCACCGGGCGACGGCGGGCCCCTCGCGGTCCGAAACTGACCTTTGCTGTTGCTGTGGTCAAGTTCGGGCATTCCGTCCGTGTCCCGGATCACGGCCGCCGAGTACCCTGGCCGTCGTGGGACAAAATGATCTCATTGGCATACGCCCTGAGCGGGTTGGCGTGCTCATGGTGGACTTTCAGAACCAGTTCTGCCATCCGCGCGCCTGCGCGCCTGGCCCGGTGACGAACCGGCATAATGCCGACGCCGCCCGCCGCGCCGATGCTTTTGCGAAGGCTGCGACCCGCCTGGGGGCGCAGGTGATTTACACCCGCCAGGAGCTCGACCCGCAGCATCTCACGGCCCGTCAGCGCGCGTGGGATGACCAGCTTGGCCTGTGCCGGGCCGGTTCCTGGGAAGCGGAGCTGTACCTGGATCCCGTTCCTGGGTCGGTGGTGATCGTCAAACCGCGCTTCGACGTATGGCAGAGCCCGGAATTCGACGACTACCTGGCCGCGGACCCGGTGGATGGGTTCGTCATTGCCGGAGTTGAGCTGCGGTGCTGCGTCCTGTTCGCTGCATTCGGGGCCGATGAACGCGGGTACCGCTTCGTGGTTCCCCAGGACCTGGTCTCCGGGCTGGATATCGGGGACGGCTCCTACAACGACACTGCTCGCCGCCTCCTTTCGGAGCTTTACCACGCCCCCGACACTGCCCGCCAGCTGCTTGCCGCCTGGCGCTGACCGAACCGCATTAGCCAGGCTCTCTCGTATTCTTCTGGCGGTACATTCCCGCAGGAGAAATGAAACCTATTCGCTGTTACCAGCCTGCCTATTCTTCCGTAGCCGGGAATTGACCGCCTCCGCAGCAATACTTTAGGCTGGCACTTACGGCACGTACAAAGGATGGCCCTCATGCCCGAGACATCGATCTACCGCGTCGTCGACCTGACCGGGACGCCGGAGCAGGTCACCAGCAGCACCTGGCTGCTCAGCGGATTCCCGAACATCGTTTTCGTCGTTGGCGATAACGGGATCCTGGTCGTTGATACGGGCCTGGGTGACCGCAATGGCGCTCTCGTAGCCCGGCTGGCCCAGCAGCTGTCGCGAGGCGGCAAGTTCTTCGTCACGACGACGCACTACCACCCCGAGCACGCGGCCGGCATCGGGGGATTCCCGTCCGCGGCCGTGCTGATCAGGCCACGCGTTCAGCAGGACGAGATGGACGAGATGGGCGAGGCGGTACTCGCCGGCTTCCGCGAGTCCCCCCGCTTTGCGCCGGCCCTGGGCCAGACCGGGCCGCCGCGCCCGGCTGACGTGATATTCGAGCGCGAAGCGCAGCTCGACCTCGGCGGCGTCACCGTGCGGCTCATGTATCTGGGTGCCGGTCACACACTCGGCGACGAGCTGATCTACGTCGAGCAGGATCGCGTCCTGATCTCCGGTGACATCGTGCAAAAGAAGGTCGTGCCTTTCGCCGCCACGCCGGGCGCCACCTTTGCGAGCTGGCTGGCCGTGCTGGAAGAGCTGTCCTCGCTGCAGCCAGCGCTTGTGATCCCGACTCATAGCCCCGTTGGCGACGCCTCCCTGATATCCGAGGAGATCGGCTTCATCACGGACATGCGCGACCGCATGGCATCCTCGAAGTCCTCCGGACTGTCCGTCGAAGACGCCTCGGCCCGTCTTTCCGCGGACTTCGAGAAAAACTACCCGGAGTGGGCCGCAAATCCCGACTGGCCGAACGTAGGTACCCCCTACGGCATCGATGGCTTTGGCAAGCGCCTCTACGAAGAAGTCTAGGCCGCGTTAGGATGACGGCGAAGGGGAGTGATGGTCATGCTGCCTCCACACGAGTACATTCCCGCTCGTTCTATCGTCTTCGCCCCTCAGGGGTCGGCGCCCCCGGCCGTCCGGATGGAAGCCTTCAAAGCGGTACTAGAAGGCATCCCTACTGGTGCCTACGATGACCGGGTCATCACCTGGCTGTGCAACCAGGACGACCCGACCGCCAAGACGATCGCATCCCTCATGTGGCGGTGCCGGGAGACGGGCTTGTTGTGAACCTGACCGTTGTCCCGGTCAAGGGCCGCGTGTCCAAGACGACCACCGCGCCGTAGCCATCGCTGGCCGCTCTGGGCGCAGCTCGCGCAAGGCCATCCGCTGGGGGCGGGCGCGAGGCCGCGGACGCACCTCGCTCTCCTTCGGGCTGCCGTGACAGCAGCTGCCGCGCACCAGATATGCAGCAAATTTCCGGCAATGCAGTCACCGCAGTATTGCGGTGCCCGGAGTAATCGCAGACGATGCTGGAATGCCGCTTTCGTCATTCAGCGCACACCTGCCAGACGGGCCCATTGAAGCCGAGCCGCCTGGCCGCCCCGAGCCACCCGACGTCCGCCTCGACATCCTCGCTGCCGTACTGGACGGCGTCGAGACTGCCCCCTACGACGACAAGGTCCTGGGGTGGCTAGCCGGGCAGGATGATCCGACCTACCGCACTGTGGCCTCCCTGCTATGGCGCTGCCGTCGGGCGGGGTTGCCTGGTGAGACCGGCCCGGCTTAGCATCGCGTTCGGCGCCGCCAAGCTGGGCGCGTTCCTTGACCAGGTGTGCGCCGGCCGGGCCCGTATGGTGCGGAGGAAGTGTGCAGCAGATTCTCGGCCTGTCGTGCTGCGCCGTCATCGCGCGGCATTGGTTCGAGATCGACCTCGGCGACGCGTCCATGGAGCACGGCGCCCGGATCGAACTGCGCGAGCTTGTGCCGCAGCAACACCGCGGCAGTGAGTCAGCGGCGCAGGTCGTCATGGCGGACCGGCCGCTGTGGCGGGCCGACTTGTTCGACCGCGTGGGTGACCAGCCCGGCAGCTATGGCGTCGCTCACTTCCACCCCGAGTTCTCGGGCAATGAGCCGTGTCCCAGGGTCTGGGACACGGTGCTGACCGCCAGGCCCTGGGACTGGCTGCACGAACAGGTGGCCAGCGCGGGCGCCGCATCCGGCTACGGGCCGTGGCCGCTGGACCCGGAAGACGCCCGTGAGCTCAGCGACCTCGCGGACATGGTGGTGAGGATGGCCAGGCCGTTCGCGCCGGAAAGCTGCCGCACGGCGACCGGCTGCTTCGGGCTGACGCGCGACGTGCGGGAGTCGGTCCAGCTGATGATGGCTTACCTGCGCCGGCCGGACCTGCTAGACGAAGACTGGGTCGCCCCCTGGCGGCAGTCCAGCGAATGAGACCACGACGGCTGGCCAGAAACACCTGACTGAGGCGCTGTCGTACCCTTGCCGAGACCAAGACGGCACGCGGCGATCACCCGAAGAGCAGCTCATGCAGGAGGCGTCATGAACATGTCCAGGCCCGCGCGGGCGCGTGTTGATCCTGATCCCGACGTTCTCGCCGCGAACCGCAGCCAGAACGCTGCGAACATGCTGGGGACGCTCGGTCTTCACCCCGAGTTCGCCGGGTCCTTCCAGGTGCTGGCCGGCTCGATTATCAATACGGCGTCGACGTCGCGCCGGCAGCGTGGGCTGGTGATCCTGCGGACCGGATGGAACTGCGGTTCGCAGTACTTGTTCGGGCAGCACACGCTGCTGGGCCGGGAAATAGGCATCACCGAAGCAGAGATCGTTGCGCTGACCAGGCCCCTGACCACCTTCCCGTGGGCCGAGGACGACCGGGTCCTGCTGGAGATGGCTGATGAGCTGTACACCGACTGCACCGTGACCGATCCGACCTGGGCAGAGCTGGCCGAACGCTGGTCCCCCAAGGAAATCCTCGAATTCGTCATGACTATCGGCTTCTATTTCATGGCGTGCGGAATCCACAACACCTTCGGTGTCCAGCTCGACGAAGGCGTCCCCGGCTGGCCGAACGTATCCCCGGCATAGCTGGCTAAAGAAACCCGAGCTTTTCCGCGGCCCAGGATCTTGCGCGCCCGGTCCGTGCGCCCCCTTCCCCAGCCGCTACGGACGTGGCACGGCGGCCTCGTCCTGCTGGCCACCCCAGGTGGGCTTCCAGCCCAGGGCCGGTCCGAGCTTTTCGGCCATGTCGGACAGAATCTGGACGTAGTCCTCGGGCTCGAAGCTGAACGGCAGCGCGAAGGCGACCTCCCGGACCTCGCGGAAACCGGCGTGCGCGTAAAGCGCCTCGGCGATCTGGCTGGAGGATCCCAGCAGGTCGCGGGCGAACATCATCTGCGCCGGCCCCTGGGGGCTGGCCGTTCGCGGCGTGCGGGCCTCGACGTAGGCCGCGTACTTGGCGCGCTGCGCGGCGGTCGCGCTGTCGGTCGGGATTACGACCAGCCCTTGCGAGACCCGGGCGTCCGGCCCGTCCGGATGGGCGGCCCGGAACGCCCGGATGTGAGACTGCTGGATCGCGGCGAAGTCCGTTGCCCCCTCCGCCCGGACCACACTGCTGGTCAGGAAGTTCATGCGATGCTCGCCTGCCCAGCGCGCCGAGGCCGTGCTCGCGCCGCCGTACCACATCCGGCCCCGCAGCCCGGGCGAGTGCGGCTCCACCCGGCTGGAGAACTGCTCGATGCCCTCGACGCCCTGGAACGTGCTGGCCGGCTCGCCTCCGATCAGACGCAGTAGCCGGGAGACCCGCTCATAGCTGAAGTCCTCGACGTCCGCAGTGTCGGGGTACAGCGCGGCCTTGACGTCTTCGAAGTGCCTGGGCGCCCCCACGCTGACCCCGGGATTGAGCCGGCCGCCCGACAGCACGTCGACCGTGCCCAGATCCTCGGCCAGCCGGAGCGGGTTCTCCCAGCCGAGCGGGATCACCGCCGTGCCCAGCTCGATGCGGCGGGTCCGCTGCGACGCCGCCGCCAGGACGGCGACGGGCGAGGAGATGCCGTACTGCAGGTGCCGGTCTCGTAGCCACGCACTGTCGAAGCCGAGACGCTCACCCAGTTCGATGATCTCCAGTGTCGTCCGGTGCCCGGGCCCGGGATTATCACCATCGAACAATCCGATAGTGAGAAACCCGAGCCGATCCAGCGCGACTCCGGGTGGTGGCATTGCCGCGTCCCTTCGAACCTGGCGCCCGTGAACCGTGGCGCGCCTGGATGCCATGATCTCTCACGTCGGGCGTGCGGTCTGGACGCACCCGTCGGCGCAGGCCCGCCAGACGGGGACGGCAGCGATCCGGACGACGTCGCTCAGGCGTGCTTGCCGAGTTCGCGGGCGATCGCGTGTGCTTCGGCGGGGAGGGGCTTGCGCGGTTTCGGCATTCTCGGGGGTGTGCGTGCCGCAGGGTCCCAGAGGAGATCCTGGCGGATCCGCTCTCTGCTGACGTGGAAGACCGCGCCGATCTGGTCGAGGGTGCAGCCGAGATCTCGTAGCTGGTGCGCGGCACGCTTGCGGTCGGTCCGCGGGGTCTGGCGGTTGAAGGTGACGCGGGCTTCGTCGAGCGCATGATCCCGTGCGGTGGCCGTGCGCTGCGCCTGGTCGGTTTGGCGCTGTGCCTCCGCTGCGGCGGCCGCGGCGAGGGCTGGCGCTTTGTCGTGTTCCTCTAGCCAGTCGCGGCCTGCGAGGGTGATGCGCCAGATGGTGGCGGGCCGGCCGCGTCGTTTAGGCACGCGGCCTGCCCGTTCGACGTGGCCGGCTTGCTCGTGCCGGTAGAGAATCCGGTCGTACGAGGCTAGGACTCTCCGGCGCTGGCCTGGTTCGGCCAGAAGGCTGGCCAGGGCGAGGGTTGATAGTGGTTCGGGGTGCTGCGCCAGTGCTGTGAGGATCCGGGCGGGCCGGGTTTCTGCGGCCGCTTCGTGTTCTGCGGCCGGGATGGTGACGGTCTGGTTGTCACTCATCGGCTTCCTTCTTGCCCTGGCCGTGGCCTGCTGGGAGTGTTCCTTTGCCCGAAGCCGCCGGGCAACGCTGCCCCGTGCGCCGGCCTCCCGCCACGGTCGTGTGGGGCGGAGGCCGGCTCGGGTGGGGGCTGGGCCGCCGGTGACACCTGGGGCCACCGGAGACACCTCGGGAAAGAGCCGGCGGCCTTACCCAGCCGACGGCCCAGCGGCTATTGGGCCAGTTCTTCGAGTGCGCGGTTGCGCTGCTTCTTCCCGAAGATCGCGATCAGGACGCCGGGCAGCAGCGCGCACGGGATCGTGACGAAGATGAAGAAGCTGTTCGGCGCGGTCACGCTGAACAGCGCTCCGGCGATCAGGACACCGCCCCAGGCGCCGAGGTGGCCGATACCATCGGTCCAGCCGGTGCCCAGCGCCCGCATCCGGGTCGGGTAGTTCTGCGGGATGTACACGTACATGCTCCAGAGCCACAGCGTCACGCCGACGATCGTCAGAGAGTAGCCGATGTACACGGCCACGCTGTTGTGCACCTGCTTGTACATCAGGAAGTAGCCGGCGGCGAAGGCGACCGCGCCGATGAGCTGTGTCCATTTGCGCTCGAGCCGGTCCCCGATGAACGCGTTGATCAGGTAGATGGCGGTGCCGATCACGCCGGCCCAGGCCGTCATGGCGAAGACGAAGCCGGCGCTGTAGCCGCCCTTGATGACGAGCCACAAGGTAATCTGGCTCGCTCCGCCGTACACGATGCCGGCGTAGCCCAGCACCATGACCACCAGCAGGAACACGGTGACGACCACATACTTCTTGCCGAACGGCGCCAGCCAGCTGGTCTTCTCCTCAGCCACCACCTCGTAGGGCCGCAGGTCGGGCTCGGGCAGAGCGATGCGGCCGCCTCTGCTGGCCCGCGCCTCCATCCGCTCGATGACCTTACGGGCCTGGTCGCGGCGCTCGCGGGCCTCCAGCCAGCGCGGCGACTCGGCCATCCGGAAGTACAGGGCGATCGCGACCAGGATGTTCAGCCCGGCCAGCAGCCACAGGTAGGCCCGGTAGGAGCCGGGGAACATGTAGTGCGGGATGATGCCGGTCAGGACGACGAAGAGCAGGAAGATGCACACGGTCTGGCTGGGCAGCATGACCTTGCGCCGCCACGTCGGGCCCATGATCTCGCTCATGTACACGACGTTGATGGCCAGGTACGCCGGCGAACCCGAGCGTGTCGAAGATCGACAAGACGATCAGCGCCGGGTAGTTCGTCACATAGCCGAACGGCCAGATGAACACCCCGGCCAGCAGCGAGGACAGGATCAGCGCCTTGCGGCGGCCGATCTTGTCGGCCAGCCAGCCCAGGGCGTAGCCGCCGATCACGATGCTGATGCCGGCCTGGAAGGCGTACAGGACGTCGTACTGGGAGTGGGTGACGGCCTTGGCCGGCAGCCAGATGAACGGGTAGAGCCGGGCGGCGATCCCGTCCGTCGAGGCCGAGGTCGCCCAGCCGATCTGCACGATCAGGCAGATCTCCCAGGCCATGAAGCTCATCGGCAGCCGGTCGACCCGGGCCGCCATCTCGCCGGGAATGACCAGAGTGCCGCCGGCGGCGGCGGCTCCCGCGGTATTTTGTGCCATTACAACAGTTCTCCATCCGGTGTCCGGGTGGTTGGGGTAAAGCGGGGAAGGGCTTCGTTTCGGCCGTTGTCGGCGTGGACTTTGCCGGTGATGCCGAAAGCGCAGGGGCGCTATCGGCGATGCGGGTAATCAGGCGGCGGCCTGCGCCGCGTTCGGCAGAGGTGAGCAAGCATGGCGGCATCGGCGTCGTTGCCGCTGCGGGTGACAGCTTCGCTGTCATCAGATCCCCGCGCATGGCTCCTGTTAGAGACCAGATTCACGGGGGTTACAGCCACGTTAACCGTATTGTTTGACGCTCCGGAAGGAATGTCAACCCTTTACGCTCAGGCAATTATGCAGGACCAATTGCTTCCAGGCAGTTGTCTATAAGCAATTGCTCCCAGGCAGTTGTCTATAAGCAATTGCTCTCAGGCAATTGCTCCAAAGCAATTAGTTTCGGGTCGAGGATGACGGGGGAGCCCCTAAAAATACCGAATACCGAATACCGAATAACGGAGTCATACCTCAAGGCTGCCGTTACGATCGCGCCGACGAAGGGTGCGGCGCCCGCTGGCGAGCGCTGAGGATCAGGCTGCCGCGCCGCGGCGGTGATTCTGTCCATACCCACTGTGGCGTTCTGGACGGCGGCCAGCTGAGCCCCGCGGGCCCCAGAGAGCGACGTAGTGCATCGGTCCATTCAGGCCAGGTCAGCGTGACCTGCGGGGTTCGTCGGCGGCATCCAGTCAAGGGAGGCCGAGACTCATGTCCCGCTCACCGAGCCGACCGCGCACGGCGGTTCCGCGGGGGACGTGTTCGACCTAGTGCTGCCCTCGCTACCCGGTTATGGCTTGTCCGCCGAGCCGGGCGAGGTCGGCTCGGACCCCGGCCGCATCGCTCGCGCCTGGGTGGAGCTGATGCGCGGTCTCGGCTACACCCCGCTACGTCGTCCAGGGCGGCGACAAGGCGCCGCCGTCACCGACGCAATGGGCGCCCAGGCACCCGAGGGCCTGCTCGGCATTCACCTGAATTTCCTCAGGCAGGCGGTGGGCAGCGTCATCGGCCTGCCCGCGGACTCCGAGGCGGAACGCGCCGCGCCCGCCGCGCTCAGCACTTTCAGGACAAGCGGCTCCGGCTACTTCATGGATCAGGCCACCCGGTCGCAGACGATCGGCTACGCCCTGCTGGATTCGCCGGTCGCGCTGTCGGCCTGGATGCTCGACCACGACAGCTCCTACAAAATCTCCCGCGCCCCTCGCAGCTGGGTCCGCGGCTCTACCCCCACGTCATTTATCTCAGCGAGGCCGACAAAGGCGGCCACTTCGCGGCCTGGGAGGAGCCGCAACTGTTTTCAGAAGAAATCCGCGCGGCGTTCCTTCGGCCATTTCATGCCGCTATTGCCGAAGAGGCGGTGGCCGACCTTCGGCGCCGCGTCGCGGCGTGGCAGGCGCCCGAGCGGGAGCCCTCGAGGGAGAACTCAGCTGGTCTTTCGTTGCCTGCCACGCCGCTCATGATTTGTGGGACGACGAGGGCTGGTATGACCTGTCCGCCCGGTACCTCCAGCTGGCGCGCAACGTAGGAGCGCTCGCAGCGCTGCCCCTGGCCCTCGCTCAGCGAGTCGGCGTGCTGCTGCACGCGGGCGAATTCGGGGCGGCCGCCCCGCTCGTCGAGGAGACCGCCATCATCAGCGAGGAATCGCCGAACGGGGCGGTGTCCTTGATGCCGTGCGGCACGACACGGTTAGGCCGTCTTCCCGGTGCTGGTGCCGTCGGGAAACGCGTGCTGGAGCTGTCGGCGGGAAGTGATGTCGAGTTTGGTGTAAACCTTTCGCAGGTGCCATTCAACGGTGCGTGCGGACAGGAACAGCTGGGCCGCGATCTCCGGGTTTGACATTCCCGCCCGGGCTAGTCCCGCAATCTGGGCCTCTTGAGGGGTGAGCTGATCGCGCGGGTCGTCGGTGCTCCCGCGGATGGTCTCGCCGGCGGTCAGCAGTTCGCGGCGGGCGCGTTCGGCGAACGCCTGCATCCCGATCACGTCGAACATGCCGTGCGCGGTGCGCAACTGCGCCCGCGCATCGGTGCGGCGGCCCTCGCGGCGCAGCCATTCACCGTACAGCAGGTGGGCGCGCGCGAGCTCAGGCCGAACGGACGTGCGGCTCAGCTCGTCGACGGCCTCCCGGTACCACCGCTCGGCGTCCTCGCCGTGGGTGAGCAGAGCACGGCAGCGTGCGTAGATCCCCTGCCCCCAGCCGGTCTGGCTGACGCTGGCGGCTTCAGCTCACCGGCCGAGCGCGTCGGCGGCCACTTGGGTCTGCCCGGATCTGCTGGCCGCCTCGATCAGCTCGGCCAGCGCCCACATGGAAGAGAACAGCTCGGGCGCCTCATCGGCGGCTTGCTGCGCCTCGGCCCGCGCCACCTCGTAGCGGCCGAGCCCGTTGTGCAAGATGGCGGATACCCGATGTGACACCTGGATGCCATGTCCTTGGCCCGTAGCTCGGGCCTCCGTGATCACCGCTTCGATCAGCCGAGCCGCCTCGGCTTCTTCCCCCCGAAGTCCGGCCAGGGTCAAGGTCGCATAGGAGACGAAGCGGGCGCCAGTCGCGGTCATGATCGACTGAGCCTCCGCGATCAGCGAGGCGGCCGCCGCGAAATCGCCGCGCCAGACCATAAGTTCGGCCATCGCGTTCACATTGTGCACTAGCAGGGTCAGCAAGCCCGCCTCGCGGCAGGATTGCAGCTGGCGGGCAATTATCGCGTGCCAGCATTCCTCGTCCCACGTCATGATCGCGGCGACCGCGGCCACCCAGCCCCATCGCAGGCCCTCGTCCACGGTGATGTCGTCCTCGGCGAAGACCCGCGCTGCCCTTCCCAGCAGGGGGCCCGCTGCGAGGCGCCCCTCGGTAATCAGGATGGCCAGCCCGTCCAGCAGCAGATCGGACGGCCGCGGCGCTCCCGCGGGCCGAGGGGCAGAACGGGCGGCTAGGGCGACTTCGCTGAGACTGCCTGTACCGGCGAACCGCCCGACGTAGTACGCGGCGGCCCACGCATCCAGGTAGGTCTGGCGGGCGAGCGCGGCATCCAGCGACTCGAGCCGCTTAGCCGCCTGCAGCAGTAGCGCCGGCGCGTCGCCGCTCGCGCTGGAAGCGAACGCGATCTGCCCGCCCAGCAGGTCGGCGTGGGCCTGCTGGAGTTCATCGAGCGGCCCGGCCGCCGCCGTGGTGACCAGCTCGGCCGCCGCATCGAACGCACCGGCCTGCAAGCTGGCCTGCGCGGCCGCCAGGGCCCGCCCTGACTGCCGGGCGGGTTCGGCCGTCAGCTCGACCGCGCGCTGCAAGAACGCCGCCGCCGCGGCCATGCCGCCGCGGGCCCGCGCCCGCCCCGCTGACCGCTCCAGCTCTGCGGCCACTTCCTCATCGGGTCCCGGCGCCGCCGCGGCCCGGTGCCACGCCCTGCGGTCCGGGTCGCGGAAGGGATCGGTCACCTCGGCCAGCGCCAGGTGCGCCGCTTGCCGCTCGGCCAGCGACGCCGCCGAGTACACCGCGGACCGCACGAGCGGATGCCGGAACCGCACCCGCGTCCTGATCTCCAGCAGCCCGTCGGTAGCGGCGGCGACCGCGGTCGAGGACGTGATTCCGAGCCGCTCGGCCGCCCGCCATACCAGCATCGGGTCGCCGGTGGGCTCGGCCGCCGCGACGAGCATCAGCGACCGCGCATCGCCAGCGAGAGCCGCCAGTCGCTGCCGGAACTCCTGCTCGATGCGCGCCGGGATGGCCTGCGCGCCCACCAGTCCGAACCCGCCGGCCAGCTGCGCCGGGCTCAGCCCGCGCGGCAGCTCCAGCAGGGCTAGCGGGTTGCCGTTTACCTCGGCCAGGATCCGGTCCCTGACCTGCTCGTCGAGCGGGAACCGCGTCGCCGAGCGCAATAGCGCACGGGCGTCCTGCTCCGGCAGACCCCGGACCTCCAGGTCCGTCAGCCCGCGGAACTGCTCATCCGGATCTCGCGCGGCGAAGATCAATCCGACCGGCTCGGCTAGCAGCCGCCGGGCCGCGAACGCCAGCACCTGCGCGGACGCCCGGTCCAGCCATTGCGCGTCATCGACAATGCACAGCAGCGGCCGCTCCTCCGCCGCCTCAGACAACAAGGTCAGTACCGCCAGCGCGACCAGGAACCGGTCCGGTGCGTCCCCTTCCAGCAGGCCGAACGCGACCCCCAGCGCATTGCGCTGGGGAGTCGGCAGGCTAGTTAGCCGGTCCAGCAGCGGTGCGCACAGCAGATGCAAGCTGGCGAACGCCAGCTCCATCTCAGATTCCACTCCTACCGCCTGAGCTACCCGCATGTCCGCAGCCGACCCAGCCGCGTACTCCAGCAGGGCCGACTTGCCCACTCCCGCCTCGCCATGCACAATCAGCGCGCCGCCATGTCCCACGCGAAGCTCGCCAAGGAAGCCATCAAGCGCGGCGCGCTCACGCTGGCGGTCCATGAGCGCCGGCCGCAGCTCAAATTGCTTGCTCATGCCGCTCTCCGCCAGACCGCGTGCCGCCGGATTTCACCGGTACTGGCGTACCGGCGGGTAAGCGTGTCGGCGACTCCGGCTGAGAGATCCGGAGCGGTGGACCTGAGCCGAGCCCTTTCCGGCCTGGGCGGTGAGCTCATGAGGGTTCCCTCGAAGCTGGTCCGCGTCGAGCAGGACATGTCGAGCAGGACATATTGACACGAAGCGCCACTTAGCGGACCAGTGCCGTATGTAGTTGGTGTGGAGACGGCGTGGAGATTGTGTGGAGACGTGCGCGGCAGCTCATCGGAGAAGTAAGCAGCCTCGCGGGCCCAGCGAGGTCTTTCACCGGCCGGCGGGCTTGACGGTCGATGCCGGGTTTCCCCCTGCCGGGTCCATGGCCCGTGAGCCCAGCGGTGCCGTGCATGGGCCCGGTGACAAAACCGCACGCGACGCCGGCGCTGGCCGGGTGTCCTGGCCGCTGGGGCGCAGCAACAGGATGCCGGCTGCGGTCGCGACCAGGGCGGCGAGTGACGCGGAGTAGACCAGGGCCGTGGCCTGCAGCCCGAACTTCGTGGTCGCTACGCCGGCGATCAGCGCCGGAACGCTGAAGGCGAGGTAGCCCACGGCAAAAATGGCCGTCACCAGGCCAGCCCGCTCCGCGGACGTGGCCAGCGCGATGATCGCCCGGAACGCACCCTGGAAGGCGAGGCCAAAGCCCGCGCCCGCGACCGCGGTGCCAGTCACGAAGGCGGCCGACGTCGTCGTCGCGATCGCACCGAACGTCACCGCCACGCCTGCCAGCAGGAACAGGCAGCCAGCCAGCATCGCCGCCCGGGAGCTGATGCCACGCAGCACAAACGCCGCCCCGGCCCCGGTCCCGCAGATCAGGAAGATCACCAGCCCGCCCCACAGCAGGTTCGGTGAGCCCGTCGCCTGGGCGGCCAGCGACGGCCCCAGCGAAAGATACAGGCCGCCGAGGGCCCAGGTCGCGGCGAGGCACGGAACGGCTCCGGCGAAGGTTCCCCGGGCTTGCCGGGGTACCGCGATCCTGGGCCGCAGCGAGGCCAGGACACCGGGACGCCTGGACCCGGGTTCGGCCATGGCCAGCACGGCGATGATTCCTGCCACGAATACGGCCAGCAGCACCCACCAGATCAGGCGGGTCGGCGCTGGGGCGTACTGCGCCAGCACGCTGGTCACCAGCGCGCCCAGGGCCAGGCCCAGACTTGAAAAGGCACTCGTCACCAGCGGTGCCCGCTGGCTGCCCGGTGGCTGCAACTCGATAAGCGCGGCACCAATCGACCCGCTGGCCAGCCCGGTGGCGATGCCCTGCAAGGACCTAGCCGCATACAGCGCCCCGGTGTCGTGTGCCGCCAGGAAGACCGCGCACCCGGCCACGCTGAGGACCAACGCCGTGATGATCACCGGAAGGCGGCCCAGATAATCTGACACAGACCCGAAGAACAGCAATGTGACCAGCAGGACCAGGACGTAAACCGCGAAAACGGCCGTCAGCGTGGTCGCCGAGAAATGAAACTGGACCTGATACACCGGGTACAACGGCGACGCGGCCGCCGAAGCAAAGAACAGCATCAGGAACAGCGCCGCCACGATCCAGAACGCGGCCGCGTTTGGCAGTGCCCTGCGCCCGGGATTCTCTCCCGTGCTCGAGCTGAGCCACACCTGGTCATTGGCACCCTTGACGGCATTCGGACGTTGCGGCATGACGATCCTTCCCCGGACGAGCCACTCATAGTTGGCGCGGTGTGACGATCGCTCACCATGCGGGCGCACCGCGCCCGCGGCGTCACTGGCCAGCACCCTGGTCTGTCTGGCCCCAACCCTGGTCTGCGGTAGGGGCGCGGCAGATGAAGGCTGCCCATCAGCGCGGATGCCCGCTTCGGGTGGTGCTCAGGCCATGGCCGATCAAGACTGGCCGATGGCGTCCAGGCAGGCCAGAGACCTCTGTCGGCTGACCCGCGTCCGTACCAGCGTGCTCACTGGTGCGCTGGGCCGGGCGGGCCGGGACCGTGGAAGTTATCACCGGCCTCGAGCAAGGAGCCCGCCATGGCTACGATCCATCTTCACCAGAGCACTACCGCGACGCCTGAGCAGTTTCTTGCCGGGCTCACCGACTTCGGGCCGGGCCGGTCGAAGCTGTTCGGCAACAGCGCCGACGGCTACCTCAAGGTGCACGACCAGGGCCCCAGTCAGGCCGATGTCACCGAGGGTTCGAACGGCGTCTGGGAACGCCTGCACTACGACTGGTCCGACCCGCACCACATCGTCATGACGACCACCGATTCGAACGTGTGGGGAGGCCGTTCGGGGCACACCTACAGCCTGACCCCGGGGCCCGGCGGGACGACCGACGTGGACGCCGTCGTGGTGCGGAAGGGCAAGAACCTCAGGGGACGCCTGCTCGCGATCGTCCTCGGTACCGTCGGCCGGCGCGCCCTGGCCAAGGCCCTAGCCAAGACCACCAAGGCCATCGAGGCCCGGAACTACCAGATCACCGCGGGGAATCGCTGACCTCGGCTGTGCCGCCGACCACCAGAAAGGCTGACGTATCCATGAATCTCAGCTACGACGTGTTCGTCAACGAACCGCCACCACAAGACAATGGCCTGCTTCCGAACGGAGACCCCAAGGGCGGCTCTCCTGTCGCCAGCACCCTGATCTACGCCAGTCGAGATGCAGTCCTGACTGATCCCGGGTTCACGGTGGATCAGGCGCAGGCACTTGGCGACTGGGTCGCCGGGAAAGGCCGGAATCTGACCGACATCTTCATCACGCACGGCCACGGCGATCACTGGTTCGCCGCCGGTTTGCTAGCCGAACGGTTCGGAGCCCGTGTCGTCGCCACCGCGGGCACGATCGCCCAGATGCACGTCAGCGTCGCCGCCCGGCCGTTCCTCTGGGACAAGGTGTACCCGGGGATCCCGCCGTCGCCGGTCACCGCGGTGACCGTCCCGGGCAACCGGCTCGTGCTGGAGGGACACGAGATGGTGATGGTGGAGGTCGGCCATGGGGACACCGAGGACAACAGCGTCCTGCACATCCCCGAGCTAGGGCTGGTTGTCGCCGGGGATGTGATCTATAACGGCGCCCACGTCTACCTCGGGGAAGCGGTGACCGTCGGCGGCTTCGGGCCCTGGCGGGACGCGATCGACAAGGTCGAGGCGCTCAGGCCCCGGCATATCGTGGCCGGTCACCAGAACAAGCAGCTCGATGACGACGCCGGGCGGACGATCGCGGAGACCCGCCAATACCTCGACGACGCCGACGAGCTGTTGCGGACCGAGAGCACGGCGGTCGGCTTCTTCAACGCGAAGGTCGAGAGGTACCCAGACCTCCTAGCGCGGACGGTCCTGTGGGCCGGTGCCACCGCGCTCTACGGCGTGCGCGAACACCCCAGTGAGGAAGTCGGCCAGATCCTCGTGGCCGGCTGGCTGTGAGCGCCCAAATCCAGGACCACGGAGGCCGGCATGACCGCGAGCCTTACCTACGACGTCTTTGTCAACGACCCGCCGCAGCAGAGCAACGGCCGTCTTCCGAACGGCGAGCCGAAGCTGTTCTCTCCCATGGCCAGCACGCTGATCTACGGCCGCCGGGACGCGGTCCTCACGGACCCCGGGATGACGAGGGATCAGGCGCAGGTGCTCGGCGACTGGGTCGCCGGAATAGGCCGGAACCTGACGGACATCTTCATCACGCACGGCCACGGCGATCACTGGTTCGCCGCCGGGCTGCTAGCCGAACGGTTCGGGGCCCGTGTCGTCGCCACCGCGGGCACGATCGCGCAGATGCACGCCAACGTGGCCATGCGGCCGGTCCTCTGGGACAAGGTGTACGTGCGGATCCCGCCGTCGCCCGTCACCGCGGTGACGGTCCCAGGTAACCGCTTCACGCTGGAAGGACACGACCTCGTGATCGTCGAGGTCGGCCACACCGACAGCGATGACACCAGCATCCTGCACGCCCCAGATCTCGGGCTGGTCGTCGCCGGGGATGCGATCTACAACGGGGTTCACATGTACCTCGGACAGAGCATGACCGCCGGAGGCTTCCGGCCCTGGCGGGACGCTATCGATAAGGTCGAGGCCCTCAGGCCCCGGCATATCGTGGCCGGTCACCAGAACAAGCAGCTCGATGACGACGCCGGGCGGACGATCGCGGAGACCCGCCGATACCTCGACGACGCCGATGAGCTCCTGCAGACCGAGAGCACGGCCGTGGGCTTCTTCACCGCGAAGGTGGGGCGGTACCCGAACCACCTCGGCCGGACCGTCCTGTGGGTGAGTGCCCGTGCGCTCTACGGCGTGCGCGAACACCCGGGACAGGACGTCGGCCAAATCATTCTCACCTCCTGGTTGTAAGCCCCGCCAGGACGTCGGCCGTGCCGCAACCATCTCCCCATGTCGAAAAGGAGTCGAAATGACCGGTCATTCCACCCGATGGCGCCGCGGTCGGCTGGCCGCCGCCTGCTGCGCGGCGCTGGCTGCGCTGACCGTCGCGGCTACCGGCACCGCCGCCAGCGCCGGCACCGGCACCGGCGCTGCGGGCTCCGCCGCTGGCCCCGTCGTGACCACCAGCAGTGGTGCCGTCCGCGGCTTGGCCGTCTCCGGCGGATATGCCTTCCGCGGGCTGCCGTATGCCGCTGCGCCCACTGGCAACCTGCGCTGGCGTCCCCCGCAGCCGCCGGCCCGCTGGCTTGGCGTCCGCGACGCCACCCAGTTCGCGCCGAGCTGCCCGCAGGGGACGCCCACCTTTACGCAGGGCCCGACCAGCGAGGACTGCCTGTACGTCAACGTGTCCACGCCGACGCTGCGCCGCGACGCCAGCCGGCCGGTGCTGGTCTGGATCCACGGCGGCGGCTTCACGACCGGCGCCGGCCGGGACTATGACCCCTCTGCGCTGACGGCAGACGGCGCCGTGGTCGTGACCATCAACTACCGGCTCGGCGCCCTGGGCTTCCTGGCCCACCCGGCGCTGGCCTCGCGGCCGGGCGGCCCGGCCGGCAACTACGGGCTGATGGACCAGCAGGCCGCGCTGCGCTGGGTGCAGGCCAACATCGGCCGGTTCGGCGGCAACCCGCACAACGTCACCATTGCGGGCGAATCGGCCGGCGGCCTGTCCGTGCTCGCCCACCTGGTCTCCCCAGGCTCCCGCGGGCTCTTCCAGCGGGCCATCATAGAAAGCGGCTCCTTCGCGCTGACCCAGCAGCCCCTGGCCGCCGCTGAGGCCGCCGGCCAGGCGTTCGCGGACAAGGCGGGCTGCCCGGACCAGAGCGCGGACTGCCTGCGTCACCTGCCGGTGGCGACCCTGACCGCTGACTTCCCGGCGGTGGCGATCCCCGGCGTCATCGACGGGCAGGTCCTGACCGAGTCGGTCGGGACGGCGCTGGCCGCCGGCCGGTTCGCCCGTGTGCCGGTCCTCAACGGGACCAACCATGATGAGGAGCGGCTCTTCGTCACCGGTGGCCTGACCGTCAGCGGTGGCACCTACGTGCTGATACCTGGGAAGACAGTGACCGCTGACAGCTACCAGACCGACATCGCCTCAGTGCTGGACGTGCCCACCGCACGGGCCACGGTGATCGCGGACCAGTACCCGCTCACCGCGTACCCGTCGCCCGCAGTGGCCTTCAGCACGCTGGTTGGGGACGCCAACTTCAGCTGCCCCGCCCTGCAGATCGACCGGTGGACCTCAGCCCGGGTGCCGACCTTCGCCTACGAATTCAACGACGACAACGCGCCGGCGCGCTACGTGACGCCCATCCCGCCGCCCGTGGCCACGCACCTGTCCGAGCTCCAGTACCTGTTCGGCCTGCCCGGCACGAACCCCGGGACGCTCAACGCCGGCCAGCAGGCCCTCGCGGCCAGCATGCAGGCAGCGTGGGTCAACTTCGCGGCCACCGGCAACCCGACGTCGGCCACCGTGGCCTGGCCCGCATTCGGCGGTGCCGCCGCGCGGATGCTGTCGCTCGTGCCGCCCCAGCCCCAGGCCGAGACGGACTTCGCCGCCCAGCACCACTGCTCCTTCTGGGGTGTCGCCTAACCATCCCCTCGCCGTGCCCTCCCGGTCCACCGGGAGGGCACGGCCGCCTGGGTCATCAGTCAATCGATCAATGAGAAACCGTGGCGGGCGGTGGAGTACAGGGTCACTCGGAGCACGATGCCTCCGGTCTGTTGATCCGCGACGATCACCGCGCACGCAGAGGTGTCCGAGGGACACCCGTGGCACGCTGCGACGGTTTGGTGTGAGCCCAAGCGGCTAGCTGCTGGACGAAGGCCCAAAAGGCCGATCCCTCAGCAGGAACCGCACCTTGCAGGAATGTCTGAAGCTAGGCCACCGGCCTGGCCAGGTGCAATTTCCGACGCGACATTTCGACGGCGTCCTCAACTGGGCGAGGACGACAACAAGGAGCCTGTGCGGTGCGCCCTTATCGTCTCACCTGCCTAGTCCCACCCGCATGTCACGGTGCTGTTGTTTCCGGCGAGGCCGGTCGCTGGGCCTGGTGCTGGGCGGGGGCCGGCTGGGCGGGCAGTTTGCCCGGGGCGGGGCTGGGCGGCGGCTGCCTGGCTGGATCGGGTCCGAAGGCGAAGCCGGCTATCGCGCCAAGCGCGGCAAACGCGGCCGCGGCGAGCAGGACGTCGTTGAGGCCGCTGGCGGTGCCGGCGCGGGCAGCGTGGGTGACCGCGGCGCGGGCGGCGGGCGGGACCGCGGCGGCTACCCGGGTGCCGGCGCCGGAGGCAACGGCGTCGGCCAGCCGGTGGGCGGCGCCGGGCGGGGCGGGCAGGCCGGCCAGGGCGTGCAGGGTGGCAGTGGTGATACGGGAGGCGTAGAGGGCGCCGAGCACGGCCACGCCGGTGGCGGTGCCGACCTGGCGCAGCGTGTTCACCAGGCCAGCCGCCATCCCGGCGTGGGCCGGCTCTACCGCCGCAAGCGCCGCCGAGGCTAGGGCGGTGGAGGTGATGCCCAGCCCGATCCCGGCCAGGATGAGGCCGGGCAGGAGCACCAGCCAGGTGGACGTGGCGGTCAGGTGGGCCATCGAGGCCAGCCCGGCTGCGGCCGCGGCCATGGCCACGCCCAGCAGCACCCGCATCGCCACCCTGCCGATGAGGCGGCCGGTCAGCAGGGCGACCGCGAAGGAGGCCAGCGACAGCGGCAGGAACCGCAGCCCGGCCTGGACTGGGGAGTAGCCGAGGGTGTTCTGCACATACAGCGACAGGTAGATGATCATCCCGATGACCGTCGCCGAGATCGCGAACGCCACGAACCCGGTCGCGGCGAAGCTGCGCCGGGCGAACAGGCGCAGGTCGGCCATGGGCGCGGCGGCGATGCGCAGCTCGTATATAACGAACCCGGCAAAGGCCACGGCTGCGGCCGCGAACAGGGCCACGATCGCCGGGCTGGCCCAGCCCAGCGCGTTGCCGCGGATCAGCGCGAACATCAGCGCGGTCAGCGCCACGGTGATCAGGGCCGTGCCCGGCCAGTCGGCCCGGCCCCCTGCCGGGTTGCGGGATTCGCGCAGCCGGGCCATACCGCCCGCGAACGCCGCCACGCCGATGGGCAGGTTGACGAAGAAGATGGACCGCCAGCCGAATGCGTCGGTCAGCACCCCGCCGGCTAGCGGCCCGATGGCGCTGGCGGCGCCGATCGTGGCGCCGAAGACGCCCAGGGCCCGGGCCAGGGCGGGGCCGGAGAACTCCGCGCGCAGCAGCGGCGTGGCGGTGGCGAACAGCACCGCGCCGCCGGCTCCCTGCAGCGCGCGGAACAACTCCAGCGCCAGGGCGGTCCAGGCCAGCGCACACGCCAGCGACCCGGCGGTGAAGACGACCAGGCCGGCCAGGAACAGCCGCCGCCGGCCCAGCCGGTCACCCAGGGTAGCCGCCGGGAGCAGCAGCACGGCCAGCACCAGGGCATAGGCGGCGCTCACCCACTGCAGGTCCGGCAGGCTCGCCCGCAGATCCCGCTGAATCGACGGCAGCGCCACGCTCACTATGGTGATATCAAGCAGCAACATGAACGCCGCCGTGCACACCAGCACCAGAGTCCACCGCTGCCGCGACGACACCCTCGGGACTTCAGGCATCTGTTTCACCACCCCAAACAGTTCTCTTCGTGTTTCAGGCGAGGCTGTCGACCTCCTCGATCGCATGGACGAAGTCGAGCGGCGCCTCTTGCGGCAGGTTGTGGCCGATGCCGCCGGTGAGTGTCCGGTGCAGGTACTTGCCCGTGAACCGTGCGGCGTAGCCGGGAGGTTCGGGGTGCGGCGCACCGTTCGCGTCGCCCTCGAGTGTGATCGTCGGTACGGAGATCGGCGGGAATGCCGCGAGCCGCTGCTCGAGTACGTCGAACCGCCGTTCACCGGCGGCCAGGCCTAGTCGCCACCGGTAGTTGTGGATGACGACAGCGACGTGGTCGGGATTGCCGAACGCAGCCGCGCTGCGCTGGAACATGGCATCGGTGAAGCGCCACGCCGGCGACGCAGTGTGCCAGATGAGCCGGGCGAAGTCATGGCGATGTGCCTGGTAGCCGGCCCGGCCGCGCTCGGTCGCGAAGTAGTACTGGTACCACCACGCCTGCTCGGCGGCCGGCGGCAACGGCGCCTCGCCGGCTGCCTGGCTGCCGATCAGGTACCCGCTCACCGACACCATCGCCCGGCAGCGCTCCGGCCAGAGCGCGGCCATGACGTTGGCCGTCCGCGCACCCCAGTCGAAGCCGCCCACGATCGCCTCCTGGACGCCAAGAGCGTCCATCAACGCGATCGCATCGACGGCCAGCACAGACTGCTGCCCGTTCCGGGGCGCATCGTCGGATAGGAAACGCGTCGCGCCGTACCCCCGGAGGTAGGGAACGAGCACGCGGTACCCCGCCGCGGCGAGCGGGGGCGCGACATCGGCATAGCTGTGGATGTCGTAGGGCCAGCCGTGGAGCAGCAGCACTGCCCGCCCGCCGGGCGGCCCGACGTCGACGTAGCCGACGTCGAGCACGCCCGCGGCGATCCGCTGCACCGGACCGAACGGCTCCGCGGCCGATGCGCTCATCTGATGGCCTTGACCGCGCGGACGATGACTGCGGTCACATCGGCGGGATGCGTGGCCAGGACCGCGTGCGAGGCGTCGATCTCGGTGATCTCGCTGCCCGCCCGCTTGGCCATGTCACGCTCGGCTTGCGGGTGGATGGCGTGATCGGCGGTGGCCACGACCGCCCAGGACGGCAGGGTCTTCCACGCCGGCGTGCCGATGACGGACGTGGCGAAGCAGGCCAGCGACGCCGGCCGCTGCGTGCGCGCCAGCGTGTCGGCCACCTCCGCGGGCGCCTCGGCGCACACCGCGTCGTGGAACAACGCGGCGTCGACGAACGTGTCGGTCGCCTGCTCGCCGCGTTCGTCGGCGTAGGTGAAGGTGCGCAGCGCGGCCGCCAGTGGCACGTCGGGGTAACGGGCGTTGATCGCCGCTAGCGTCTCGCCCGCCTCGGGGGCGTAGGCGGCGATGTACACGAGCCCGGCGATGTTGCCCGCGTCGCTGCCCGTCTGGCTGATGACGGCGCCGGCGTATGAGTGGCCGGCCAGGACGACCGGGCGGCCGAGCGCCTTGACGAAGCCGGTGAGGTACGCGGCGTCGACGCCGACGCCGCGCAGCAGGTTCGGCGGCGCCACGACGTCGAGCCCGGCCGCCTTGAGCTCGGCGATGACGCCGTTCCAGCTCGAGGCATCGACGAAGGCTCCGTGGACCAGTACCACGGTGGGGGTGATGTCAGACGTGCTCATGAGGATCTCCCGAGATATAGGTGGAACGCGGTCGGCGTCAGCCGGCGGCCCAGAACGAGCAGTGGTGAGCGGTGGCGAAGTTGGTCGTGACCTGCGACTGCAACGGCACGAGCGACAGCACCCGAGTTCCGTTGAACGACGGCCAGGGCAGTGCGCGCGACGACGGGTTGCCGGTCCCGGCGAAGCTGGCCCAGTCCGTCCGCATGCTGGCGGCGAGCGCCTGCTGGTCGGCGTTGAGCGTGACCGGCGTGTTCGGCTGGTCGAACAGATAGGGGAGTTCTGCCCCGTGCGTCGCCAGGCCCAGACTGAATCCCAGGATGTTCACCGGCGCGTTGTCGTCGTTGAACTGGTAGGCGTAGGTCGGGACGCCGCGCGCGGAGGTCCAGCGGTCGACCTGCAGGGCCGGGCACGCGAAGCTCGCGTCCGAGACGAGCAGGCTGAAGGCCACAACCGGCGACGGGTAGGCGCTGAGCGGGTACTCGTTCGCGATCGCTGCGGCCCGCGCGGCTGACACGCCCAGGGCCTGGGCGATGTTGGCCTGGTAGTTCGCGGGGTCCTTCGGGTCACCGGCCAGCGGTATGTTCGTCCCCTGGCTTACGGTGATGCCGAGGCCGGCGACGAAGAGCAGTTCCTCGTCGTGGGTGATGCCGTTGATGACCGGTACCCGGGCGAACTGCCCGCGGGCCAGTGCCGTGCCGATCGGCTGGGTGAGCACCGAGCCGTCGACGACGCCGGGAATCTCGACGCCGAAGTTGGCGACCAGGTCGCTGACCGGCACGTTGCGCAGGCACGCCGCGCTCTGGTCCGGGCAGCCGACCGCGGTGGCGAACGTCTCGCCGGCCGCCTCGGCCGTGGCCAGCGGCCGCTGGTTCAGCGCGAACGTGCCGCTCTGCACGATCGCCCGCTGGAAGAGCCCGCGGGCGCCGGGCGAGACCAGCTGGGCGAGCACCGACAGGCCGCCGGCGGACTGGCCCGCGATGGTCACGTTGCGCGGGTCGCCGCCGAACTGCGCGATGTTCCGCTGGACCCAGCGCAGGGCCGCCTGCTGGTCCATCAAGCCGTAGTTGCCGGCCGCGCCGCCCGGCCGGGAGGCGAGCGCCGGGTGCGCGAGGAAGCCGAGCGCGCCGAGGCGGTAGTTGATCGTGACGACAACCGCGCCGTCCGCCGCGAGCTTGGTGCCGTCGTAGTTGCGGGCGCCGTCCTGGACCAGACCTCCGCCGTGGATCCACACCAGCACGGGCCGGTCAGCGCTCTGGCCGGGTCGCCGGCGTGTAGACGTTCAGGTACAGGCAGTCCTCGCTGACCGGCCCGGGCGGCAGGAACGGGTTCTTCTGCGGATCCGTCACCTGCGGGCAACTCGCTCCGAACTGTGTCGCGTCCCGCACTCCGGACCAGGCCGCAGCCGGCTGCGGTGGCCGCCATCGCAGGTTCCCCGTCGGCGGGGCGGCGTACGGCAGCCCCAGGAATGAGTTCACCCCCGCGGCGCTGGCACCGCGGATGAGGCCGCCATCAATGCGCACGACCGGGTTAGCACTGCCTGACGCGGGTGACGCGACCGCGCCGCCGGCGCTGGCCACCAGGACGGCTGCCGCGACGCTGACCGCCAACGCTGCGGCCAACACAGCCGCCGTACGCGCCGCACACGGGTCGTTTTCATGCTTTCTCCACTCCTTGGTCCCGCAGTCGGACCGTCTTTGGTCTTGCGCTGAGAGTCGTAAATCGATGGATTCGTCGAGCCCGTGTCGGACACTGGTCCGGGCACTGGTCCATGCGGGACGTCGGCCAGCGCGGCATCCGGTCTCGACTGGCTGACGGGCAGCCGCTCGTCGAGGTAACAGCACCCCGGAGCGCCCCGGGCAGCCGGTCCAGGATTACCTGGTGTCGCAGAAACCTACGGCTGCAATCTGGGATCGCTGGCCCGGAGCACTTGGCCGGTGAGGCCGTGGCCATGGTCGCTGAGCAGGTACGCGATGGCGTCTGCGACCTGGTTGGGTGCGCACGGCCTGTCGATTTCGAGCGACACCGCGTTGACGGTGATGTTGCGCTCTTGCAGCTCTAGCGCGAGCGCTCGCGTGAGCACGTCTGTGGCGGCCTTCGTTGCTGCATAGGGACCGTGGGTCCTCAGCGATGAACCCTCCGCTGAGGCGGACAGGTTGACGATCGCACCGCCGTTGCGCAGGTGACGGGCTGCTTCCTGGTTGACGACGAGGGTGGCCCGCGTGTTGATCCGGACCAGTGCGTCGAACTCTTCAACGTCGACCTCGGTTACTGAAGACGCGATGATCCGGCCGCCGGCGGCGTGGACGACGACGTCGATGCCGCCGAACGCTGCGATCGTCTCGGCGAAGAGCCTCTGCACGTCCAGATCGTCAGCGATGTCGGCGCGGACAGCCACGGCGTCGCCGCTGTGCGCGAGGATCGCTTCGACGGCCGACTCGGCTGCACGCTGGTCGTGGAGGTAGTTGACGACGACGGCGTAGCCGCGGGCCGCTAGGCGGTGGATCGTCGCCTGGCCGACGCCGCGGGACCCTCCGGTGACGATTGCCACGTGACCGGCAGGCGACCCGTTGAGTGCGGTATTCATGGCACGAGTCTGGGTGGCGTCACGCCGCTTCGAGCCAGGGTGTTCCCTTGCCCCGGATACGGGCCTATCGTGACGGAATGGCCGTATCCAGAACGTCGGCCTTCAGGGGGCGTGCTCGGGAACGCCAGGTCCTTGACGGCCTGTTGGACCGTGTTCGTGGCGGTGAGAGTGCGGTGCTCGTCATCCGGGGTGAGGCGGGGATCGGCAAGACTGCGCTGATGCACTACTGCGCGCGCCAGGCATCTGGCTGTCGGCTGGTTCAGCTCGACGGCGTGGAGTACGAGATGGGGCTGCCGCTCGCCGCACTGCACCAGCTCTGCACGCCGATGCTGAGCGGCCTGGCCGCACTGCCGGAGCCGCAGCAGCGCGCGTTGGAGGTGGCGTTCGGGTTGGCGGCGGGGCCTGCCCCGGACCGGTTCGTTTTGGGCCTAGCGGTGCTGAGCCTGCTGGCTGAGAATGCCGCCGCGCGGCCGCTGGTCTGCCTGGTCGATGACGCCCAGTGGCTGGATGAAGCCTCGTCCCAGGTGCTCGGGTTCGTCGGGCGGCGGCTGCTGGCTGAACCGGTTGGCTTGTTGTTCGCAGTCCGGGAGGCGGCCGGCGAGCGGATATTTCCCGGCCTGCCGGCGCTGGCCGTTGAAGGGCTCACCGACGAGGACGCGCGGGTGTTGCTGACGGCCGCGGTCCCAGGTCAGCTGGACGAGCGGGTTCGCGACCGGATCGTCGCCGAGACCCGGGGAAACCCGCTGGGGCTGCTGGAGCTGGCCAGAGGGATGAGCGAAGCCGAACTGGCTGGCGGTTTCGTCGGCCTGCCCCAGGCGAGCCTGCCTGGCCATCTCCAGGGCCATCTCCAGGATCACTACCTGCGCCGGGTTCGGGTGCTGCCTGGGCCGGCCCAGCAGCTCATGTTGCTTGCGGCGGCCGACCCCACCGGGGACGCCACGCTGTTGTGGCGTGCCGCACAGACGCTGGGGCTGGGACCTGATGCGGCGGCGGCGGCCGATGAGGAGCAGTTGCTGAATATCGGCTCTCGAGTACGGTTCCGCCATCCCCTGGTGCGGTCGGCTGCCTATGTGGCCGGGTCCCCGGAGGATCGCCGGGCCGCCCACCTGACGCTCGCCACGGCGACCGATGCCCACACCGATCCGGAGCGCCGGGTGTGGCACCTGGCCGCTGCGGCCACCGAACCGGACGAAGACGTTGCCACCGCGCTCGAACAGGCGGCGGCCAAGATCCAGGCCCGCGCCGGGGTAGCGGCCTCGGCGGCCTTCCTCCAACGGTCGGTGGCGTTGACCGCCGAGCCGGGACGGCGCGCCGACCGGGCCCTGGCCGCAGCCCTCGCGAACCTGCACGCCGGCGCGTTTGACATCGCACGGGGCCTGCTGGCCCAAGCCGAAGCCCACGCGGTCGACGATCTGCAGCGTGCCCGCGTGGAGCAACTCCGCGGACAGATCGAGTGGGCATCCGTCAGCGGACGCGAGGCGCCCGTGCTGCTGCTGCAGGCGGCCAAGAGACTCGAATCGCTCGATGCGCAGCTCGCTCGGGAGACCTACCTGCACGCCTGGGTGGCGTCCCACCTCGCCGGTCCTCTCGCCGGGCCCGGCGGCCTGCTGCTGGAGGTTTCCCGGGCGGCCCAAGCGGCCCCTCAGCCAGCAGCGGCTTCACGGCCTTGTGACCTCCTCCTCGACGGCCTGACGACGATGATCACCCAAGGGCGTGCGGCAGCCTTGCCGGCTATCCGGCGAGCATTGTCCGCTTTTCTCGGTGATCAGGTGTCCGGTGAGGAGTGGCTGCAGTGGGGGATTTTCGCCCAGATGGCGGCGATGGCGGCGTGGGACTTCGACAGCTGGGTCGCGTTGAGCGCCCGGCATGTCGAGCTCGCCCGCGCCTTGGGCGCCCTCGCCCCGTTGTCCATCGCCTTGAACGGACGCGGGAGCGTGGCCACGCAGTGCGGCGACTTCGAGACAGCGACATCGCTGGCCGCAGAGAAGGACGTAGTCAACGAGGTGACCGGGATTCGCCTGGCTACTACCTGTGATCTTCTGCTCGCCGGGTACCGGGGCCGGCCTGCGGAAGCAGCACAGCTCTTCATGGCGACCACGGAGGAGTCGACGGCTCGCGGGGAGGGACTCGCCGTCCAGATGGCCAACTGGTCCGCCGCGGTCCTCCACAACGGCCTCGGCCGCTACGCCGAGGCCCTGGCCGCGGCGGAGCCGGCGACCGAGGAGACCTACTCACCCTTGAGCACACAGTTGATTCTGCCTGAACTGATCGAGGCCGCCGTGAGAACCGGACGGGCGGACCTCGCCAGAGCAGCACTGGACCGGCTGTCGGCAATGACCGTCACTGAGGGTTCCGACTGGGCGAAGGGCCTGGAGGCGCGCTCGCGAGCGCTGGTTAGCGAAGGCCAGGAGGCCGACCAGTGCTACGCCGAGGCGGTCGAGCGGCTGGGTCGCACACCGCTGCGGCCCGAGACGGCCCGGGCCCACCTGCTCTACGGCGAGTGGCTCCGTCGCGAGAACCGCCGGCTCGACGCCCGCCACCAGCTGCACGCCGCCTACCACCTGTTCACCGTAATCGGCGCCGACGCCTTCGCCGAGCGCGCGCGCAGCGAACTGCTGGCCACTGGCGAGAAGGTCCGTAAACGCGAGGTCGACACCTACAGCCAGCTCACTCCGCAGGAGGAGCACATCGTCCGGCTGGCCCGAGACGGACGCACCAACCCCGAGATCGCCGCGGAACTATTCATCAGCACCCGGACCGTCGAATGGCACCTCCGCAAGGTGTTCGCCAAGCTGGGCATCGCCTCCCGCAGAGACCTCCATAACGTCTTGCCCCCACAACGTCAGCACATGCCATCCCGTTTAACGGAAAACCGTAGGTACCGCGGGCTGATCGCAGATTCCTGGTTCCACTGGGGCCCACGCGCCCTTCTGCACGCGTGCCGACCAGGGTTCCGCACGGGCTCGACACACCTAACCGAGGGGCGATCGTTAGGCAATACCAGCTAGAGAAAGAGGCCCTCATGCCCTCGTCGTCCACCGCCCCCGAAGGCCCCGGCTCCGTTTCCGGGACGGCGAACCTGCCCAGCGCCCTTCGTGAGGGCTACGCCGAGATCGGCGACCAACGACTCCATTACATCGAGGCCGGCGAGGGTCCGCTGATCATTCTGCTGCACGGCTTCCCCGAGTTCTGGTACGGCTGGCGGCGGCAGATCGAACCGCTCGCGGCGGCGGGATTCCGGGTTGTCGCACCCGACATGCGCGGCTACAACCTGTCATCGCGGCCGAAGGGGGTCAAGGCCTACGACACCGACCAGCTGACCGCCGACATCCGCGGTCTCATCCACGAACTCGGTGCCCAGTCCGCGCTGCTGGCCGGTCACGACTGGGGCGGCTCCGTCGCCTGGGCCACCGCGATGAAGTATCCCGAGGTCGTGGACCGGCTGGCGATCCTCAACGCGGCCCATCCGCGGAAGCTGTCGCAGGGACTGCACCACCCGGGCCAGCTCCGCAAGTCCTGGTACTTCTTCTTCTTTGATCTCCCGGACCTGCCCGAGGCCGTCGTGCACGCCGACCGCTGGCATTTCTTCCGGCATTTCCTGCGCGACGCCCGCCCGGCCTTCACACCGGAGGAAACCGACCGCTACGTCGAGGCGTGGTCGCAGCCGGGTGCAGCAGCCGGGATGATCAACTACTACCGGTCCTCGGTGCGGCAGTCGCCGAAGAAGGCCGAGGCGGCGCTTCGCCCGATCTCGGCGCCCACCCTGGTCATCTGGGGGCAACGCGATCGCTACCTCGGGCCCGAACTCGCCGAGCCCGACCATGACGACGTCCCGAACCTGGATGGCGTCGAGCGCCTGCCCGACGCCTCGCACTGGGTGCACCACGACGAGGCCGAACGCGTCACGCAACTGCTCATCGACTTCTTCGCCCCGGCCCTACCCGCCAAGAGCTGACCAGGGACTTCGACCGGCGCGGACGCCCCAGTCGAGCCCGGGATCGTTGCGCGGCTTTGGTGCCAACGACAACCTCGTCTGGGAGGAAGAGCCGGCCAAGTACACCTCGGCCATCCTCGACACGATCACGGGAAGCTGGCCATGACGCACAGGAGTGAGTGATGACTCAGGTGTACCGCACGCTGCGGGTCGCGCCCAGCGACAAGGGTGTGCTCAGCGTGGTGATAGACGCGCCGCCCATGAACCTAGTGGGACCGGAACTGGTACGCGACCTGGTGAGCCTGCTCGGCACGCTGGAATCCGACGAGGAGACCAGGGTCGTCGTGCTGGAGAGCGCTGACCCCGACTACTTCATCCCGCACGTCGACCTCACCAAGGTCGCGGAGTACACCGCCGAAGCGGCCAAGGCGGGCGGGCCGGGCGATGCGTCGCTGGGCATGCTGTGGCACAAGGTCAGCGAGCTGCCGGTCGTCACGATCGCGAAGATCCGCGGCCGGGCCCGCGGGGCGGGCAGCGAACTGGCCCTGGCGTGCGACATGCGGTTCGCCGCGCGGGAGAACGCCATCTTGGGACAGATCGAGGTCGGCGCCGGCACGCTCCCGGGCGCGGGCGGCGTGCAGCACCTGGCCCGGCTGCTGGGCCGGGGCCGGGCCCTGGAGGCGATCCTCGGCGCGGACGACTTCGACGCCGAGATGGCCGAACGGTACGGCTGGATCAACCGTGCCCTGCCTGATGCTGACCTGGACGCGTTCGTGGCCCGGCTGGCCGACCGCATCGCCTCCTTCCCCGCCGACGCGGTGCGAACGGCCAAGCGGGTACTCAACGAGCTGACCATGCCCGGCGCGGACGCGATCCGCGCTGACGCCCGCCGGTTCCACCAGCTGGTTGTCTCGGACGCGGCCCAGGACCGCACCGCCGCCCTGTTCGCTCAGGGCCTGCAGACCCGCGGCCCGCTCGAACTCGACCTCGGGGACCGCCTCGGAGCCCTGTAACAGATACCAACACGCTGGCCGCGGCGCCCTGGCCTGGCTCGCGTACTGACCCCTCATTAGGAGACACGATGACCACCGCAGTGATCGGCGCCACCGGCCGCGTCGGCAGCGAGATCGTCCGCGGCGTGCTTGCGCGCGGCGATGCGGTCACCGCGCTCGTCCGCGACCCCGGCAAAGCCCGCCGCGCCTTCGGCGAGCCCGGCGGCCTGCACATCCGTCCCACGCGCCTGGACGACCCGCGCGATCTAGCCAAGGCATTTGATGGGATCAGCACGGTGTTCATCGCGATGGGATCAACTGGAATCGAGGGCGTCCTGCAGCGGATCGCGATCAACGCCGCCGCCGGAATCCCCTCGATCGAGCAGGTCACCCGCCTATCGGTGCTCAACACCTCGGCGGACTCACTGGGGATCAACCAGCGAGCCCACTACAGCATCGACCAGTTCGCCGCCTCGACCGCGGTGCCGTACTCGACGATCCGCCCCGCGATCTTCTCGGCGTCGCTGCTCGCCGCGGCGCGCGAGGTGCGCGCCTCGCGCACGTGGACCGGTCTGGCCGGCAGCGGCCGCATGGCCCTGATCGACCATCGCGACGCCGCCGAGGCCGGGCTGCGTGTGCTCACCGACCCGGCGCTATGGGGCGCGCACCACGACCTGACAGGACCGGCTCCCATGTCGTGGCCGGAGGCGCTCGAGCTGCTCTCGGCGGAACTCGGCGAGCCCGTCACCTTCCAGGTCGCGGCCGAGCGGCAGTTCCTCGAGCGCCTCACCGGCGCCGGGGTACCGGCGGGGACGGCTGAGCTGCTCATCACCCGCGAGTGGGCGATCCTCGCCGGCGAGAACGACTACACGACCGGCACCTTCCAGCAGATCACCGGCCGCCCGCCACGCCCAGTCGCCGAGTTCCTTCACAACTACCGCGCGGAATTCGTCTGATACCCGCGCGTCATCCTCACCCGATCCCGCTCGGCGGCTTCCTCGCCAGCACCGGCCTCGACCTCGCACCCTTCCGGTAACCCCCAGAATTAGAGATGTCTAGACCTCGACCCGACGGACCGAAACCAAACGACCTGGACCGGCTTCGGAATTCAAGACACGAGGAGAGATGGGTGACCAGACATGGCTGAGGGATATTCGGAGCTGGCCAACGAGCGGGTCAGCGCGGCTGACGGCATCGGTTACGCCTACCGTGACACCGGCGGCGGCCGCGACGGCGGGGTGCCGCTGGTGCTGCTCCAGCATTTCCGCGGGAATCTGGACAACTGGGACCCGGCACTGATCGACGCGCTGGCATCGTCCCGGCGGGTCATTACATTCGACAACGCCGGGGTCGGCGGTTCCACCGGCACCACCCCGGACACCATCGAGCAGATGGCCCGCGACGCCATCGCATTCATGACCGCCCTGCAGCTCAGTCAGGTGGACCTGCTGGGCTTTTCCATCGGCAGCTTCGTGGCCCAGCAGGTCGCGCTGGTCCGGCCGGCCATCGTGCGCCTGCTGGTGCTGGCCTCCGCCGCGCCGCAGGGCGCGGTCGGCATGCACGGCTGGGCCCCCGAAGTCATCGGCGCGGTCGGCACGCCGCACACCAGCCCCGAGGCCTACCTGAGGGTGTTCTTCGCCAGCTCGGACTCCAGCCTGGCAAGCGGGCACCGAAGCCCTGCGCCGCATGTACGCCAGGACCGAGGACCGGGACACGGCCACGACCTGGGCGACCCGCGAGGCGCAGTATGACGCGGTGTGCACGTGGGGGATCCCCGACCACGCTAAGCTGCAGCGGCTCAGCTGCCTGGAGATGCCCGTGTTCGTAGCCAACGGCGACAGTGACCCGATGATCCTGCCGCACTACTCCTACCTACTGGCCGGGCTGATCCCGCAGGCCCGGGTGAAGATCTACCCCGACTCGGCACACGGGTTCCTGTTCCAGCACCACGCGCAGTTCGCCGCCGACGTCGAGGCCTTCCTGGACAGCGCCAGCTAAGCGCCGGCCGCACCCGACGGGACCGTTGGCCGTCTGCCGACCCGCCGGTTCCAGATACCAACACGCTGGCCGTGGCGCCCTGGCCTGGCTCGCGCCGCCCTGACCACGGAGACCCGCCATGCGCTTCCAGAAGAACCCAGTGACCCTGCTGCTGGCGGCACCGTTGCGGCGCCAACGCTGACGGCCGCGACCGCTCGTAGGACTTAGCGGAGCAGCTGCTCCAAACGGCCTGCTACCTCTCGGTACCGGCCGACCGGGACCAGATGCACCCCGTCGAATGCGCCCGAGTCACGGAGCTGGATGACCTGATCGCAGGCTGCCTCGACACCTGCGAGACGATCTGCCCGCACCCGTTCGCAAAGGTCGGCGGGAATGTCGATATCCGGAATTACAGATGCCATCCGCTGGGCGTGCGCCTCGCTGGCCAGGACCATCACGCCAGCAAAGACCGGGATCTCGACCGGGTTGGCGTCCCGCCACCGCACCAGTGCGTCAACAGAGAAGCTGACCTGTGCGAACAAGAAGTCTGCGGTCTGCTTCCAGGCAGGCAGGGGACGCAGGGCCGCAGCGGCCCCTACCCGGAACTCTGCCACCCCGGCGAAGGCCTGGTCTGCGGGAAGCGCACGGACCTCTTCGATCATCGTCCGCACTGACAGCTCGCTAGTCCGGCCGCCAGAACTTGGCTTGTCCCCGTACACAAACAAGAACTGATCCACGCCATAGGACGCCGCCGTGAGCAGGTCCCGGCGGAATCCCAGCAGATTGCGGTCCCGCGAGTTCAGGCAGGCGATGCTGCGACCGCCCATTGCCTCGACCTCGTGCGCAACGGCCACACTCGACACGGTCGCCCGACCCAGATGATTGTCCGGAATCAGGAAAGCATCCGCAGTCTTGCTGAGAGTCCCGATCTGATGGCGCACATGCATGAGGTCAGGCCGGGTAGGCGGCTCGATCTCACATACGACCTGAAAAGGGCTCCCCGTCATGTGAGCACGGTACACGGCACGCTAATCGCACAGCGCCATGGGATCAGTTCGCCCCGCTCCGCCTCCGCGAGTGTGATCGCCCTCTGCTATGCAGGCGATGGCCCGCGGCCAGCCCGGACAGACTCCCGCTTAGATGGTGAGGCGGCGCATCTGATTCCATCGCCTCCCTGGCCTCGCTGGCCGTCTGCACGGCTCGGACTGGCCGGGAAGAAGTCTCATGGCGGGGCGTGAGCTGAACGCTGCCGATGAGCCGATCCGATCTGTGGATCGGTTGCCTGCCCGGTCCGCCGTGGCGGGTCGGCGCACCCAAGGGCCGCAGGCCGCCACGAGAGGTGCCGGGCGGGCGAAGCGCAGCGGAGCCGCCTTGACCGGCTGTCGTAGCGGTAGTGCAGTCCTGGCTGAATAGCCGCCTCATCATGATCAGCGGCATCGTGTTCTCGTGCGGCGACTTCACGTGGATGAAGTTGATGTCAACCCCGTCGATCTCGGTCGTGAACTGCGGGATCGCATTCAGTTTCGCTTAGCACTTGTGCCAGTCGTAATCGGTTGCCCAGTAGCCGGTGAGCTCCTGGATCATCGCCAGTTGCACGCCCTGCGACCGATCAGCGACGAACTCCTGAGACGGCCAGCGCGTCACGGCGATACGCCGCTGAAGGTCGGCGATTTCTTCGCCGGGCACGTCGACCCTGAGTGGCCCAGCCGCTGACCTGGTCTTTACTGCTGCGTGACGGTTCACGAAGTTCGATGTCCGGTGGTGATCCGGGTATTCGGCTGGCCGGCCTTGCTCGCTCACCTACCGTCGGCATGCCATTTCCCGGGCGGACGCGGACTGGATCTTATCCAGCCACCGTGACAACGCTGGTAGCCACGGTCCGCGTCAAACACGCGGCGCGCCCAGCCGAATGCCGGCGCCTATGGCGTAGAGGCTGCGTGCGGGTGGCGTGAATGGCAGGCGACGGCCAACCCCCAGTGCGTGCCCGTATAACTATGCGCTGGCTGGGCCGTAACTGCGCGGCGGATCTGCGGTGCCGCAGCCCGAATGCGGCCAGCGCCAGGCCGGCGAGTGCTACCAGCGGGCCTACGACCTCAAAAGTGTGGTTGTCTGACATGGCGCTGCCCTCGATGACGCCGAACCCCTGCAGCGCGAAAACGGCTCCGATGATGATGACCACGATTCCCGCGGCGATCAGCAAGCGGTTCATGACATATTCCTTCTCCCGGCGCCCGTCCGGCCTGCCATCGTCTGCTTCGCCATTGCTTGCTGCGCCATTCCCGCTCCCTCGCTCGGGTGACACCGCTCGCTGGTGCCCTCCCTCCCTCAACTACGGCCGGGGGAGCCGCGGCGTTCAGCGCAGGGCGGTAACCCGGTGTGAACGTGGTCACAGGACGTCGCGGGAACTGCCCCCCGGCTCGCGAGCTGGGTTCGTGGTCGCGGACTTCACTGGCGGAGGTGTGCGGGGTCTGTCATTGTCTGCTTCGCAGGCCGGGCTGTTGGCGGAAGCCGTGCTCAGCTGATCCGTTGCCCACTCGATGATCTGGACTCGAATGCCGGGCTGACCTCATCAGAGGGTGAGGGCGGCGGTCTTGATCTGGTTGGTCGGCAGGTCGGGCGGCTCCGGCTCCGCCAGTGGCTGGTGCTGGCCTGCCTGGTGTGTCGGGTTGGGATACACCCCAGCACAACGCACCACGTGCCAGTCCAAGCGTTGGATCTCGTGGCGGTCGCAGCGTGACCTCCCCCCGAATGTTCCGCTCTCCGCCGGGTGAACCGATTCCGGTATTCTGGCCGTATCAGTACTTGAAAGTTCAACTACATGGCACCGGTAGTCGGTGACCGGATGGGAGGATGACGATGGCCTCGCGCACGGTGGGTGTGCCGGGTGACCCCGGGGATGTCGGCAACTGGGGCGACTGGGTCGGGACGGTGTCGCTGGTTGTCGGGGCCGTGCTGCTGAGCGCCAGCATGCTGCTCGCACTGCGGCACACTACGGTCACCCGAATGGTCACAGACCATGACCACGACGGACATGTGATCGGCGCTCACGAGGAACCGGTCAAGCCAGACACAAAGGACAAGCCGGTACCCGCGCGCTGATCGGCCCGTTGTTGGGTGCCAGTAACAATCGAGCCGTGAGCACTGCTACGGCGTCCAGTTTCCTGAACTGCCCTGGTGTGGGCTGTGGCCGAGATGGTCGTTAGCGTGGCCGGAACGGGTTACCGGCTTAGCCGGAAGGAGCAATATTCCACAGCGACCGCGGAAGTAACTATACCTCTGCCGAGTTCGCCGGTGTCTTGGAAGGCCTCAATGTCAGGCAGTCTGTCGGCCGCACCGGCATCTGCCACGATAACGCGCTCGCCGAATCTTTCAATGGCGCGCTGAAAGTCGAGCTGGTCCACAGGACCGCTTAGCCGACACGGAGAAAGGCACGGGAAGACTTTGCCCGGTGGATCGAGCTCCGCTAGAATAGGACCCGTCTTCATTCAGTACTCGGCTACGGGACCCCGCAAGAGGTCCTGGATGAATACCTGAAATCGCAGGCAGCCGCGTAAATTACCCCATAACTCCGTGTCCAGGAAACGTGGGCAGCTCAGCGACCCGGAGACGTGGGGCCGTTCGCTTTGGGTGCCGGCCGATTTGGCTACGGCGACCGTCAAGCGTCCGTTTGGTGAGCCTCGCCCAGCGCTCGCGAGGCGCGACGACCTCCGGGAGAATGACGGCGCGCTCGACGGCGTTCGGGCCTTCCCGGCAAAGGGAAGGAAGTTCTCGTTCCCGCGGCTGCAGCCGTAGGCCGATGGGACATCCTCCTGGGCCAACGATGCGTACCCCCGTAGGCGGCGCACTCCTGCTTCGCAAGAAGGTTGTCAATTCCCAGCGGATGACAAAGGCAAGGAGATCTCACCCCTTGCCACTTTTAACGTATAGCAGAGAGGGGGGCTTGCGGCAAGACCCGGGTCGTGCTGCAGAATCGGCAGCCGGACCAAGAACGGGCGAAGACATGGGGGCACGACATGAGTGTGTTGTTGTCGACCTATGGGCGACGCGGTGGCGAACCGCTGGTGGGAGTGGCGGTGCGGTTTCGGGCGGTGGGCGCGGAGGTGCGGGTGTGCGCGCTGGTGATTCGATCGGCCAGTGCAGTGCAACGGAGCACGGCCGCCTCGGAGCTATCGCGGTGAGCGAGCACGTGGTGAGTCTTCGGGAGGTTGATGAGATGCAGGTCGCGGTCGTGGGCGGCAAGGGCGCGCAGCTGGGGGCGCTGTCGCGGATCGACGGCATCCGCGTGCCGGCTGGCTTCTGCGTGACGACGGACGCCTTCCGGCGGATCATGGCGGAAGCGCCGTCGATCGACGATCGGCTCGATCAGCTGTCGCGCCTGAACCCGGACGACCGGGAGGCGATCCGCACGCTCAGCGCGGAGATCCGCCGGACCATCGAAGGGATCGCCATCCCCGGCGATCTCGCGGCGGCGATCACCCGCGCTCTCGCCCAGCTCGGCGAGCAAGCCGCCTACGCTGTCCGATCCAGCGCGACGGCAGAGGACCTGCCAACGGCCTCTTTCGCCGGCCAGCAGGACACATACCTGAACGTCGTGGGGCTGGCGGCGATCCTCCAGCACGTCAGCCGGTGCTGGGCGTCGTTGTTCACCGAGAGGGCCGTGACCTATCGCCTGCGGAACGGTTTCGACCACCGGAAGGTCCGCATGGCCGTGGTCGTGCAGCAGATGGTCTTCCCGGATGCGGCCGGCATCCTGTTCACGGCCGACCCCGTCACGGGCAACCGGAAGGTGGCCTCCGTGGAGGCCAGCTTCGGCCTCGGTGAAGCCCTGGTCTCCGGCCTGGTGAACCCGGACGTCTTCAAGGTGCGCGACGGCGAGGTCGTCGCCAAGGCGATCGCCGCCAAGCAGCGGGCGGTTTACCCCTCGCCGGCTGGCGGGACGCAGGAACAGGCGATCGACCCGCGGCGCCAGGAGCAGCCGGCGTTGACGGATGCGCAGGTTGTGTCGCTCGCGCGGCTCGGCCGGCGGATCGAAGCGCACTTCGGCCGTCCGCAGGACATCGAATGGTGCCTGGTCGATGATGGCTTCCAGATCGTCCAGAGCCGGCCGATCACCACGCTGTTCCCCATCCCGGAGTCTGGCGACGGGGAGAACCACGTCTATGTCTCCGTCGGTCATCAGCAGATGATGACCGACCCTATGAAGCCCCTCGGGCTGTCCTTCTGGCAGATGACGACCCCCGCTCCCATGGCCGAGGCCGGCGGTCGCCTGTTCGTCGACGTCACTCAAAGGCTGGCCTCGCCGGCGAGCCGCGCCGGCCTCCTGGAGGCCCTGGGGAGATCCGATCCGCTGATCGGGGACGCGCTGCAGACCATCCTCGAGCGCGACGGCTTCATCCGGCCGCTCCCTGACGAGGGTCCCCCCGGGCCACTGTTTGGCGGCGCGCCAGCTCCGATCGAGACCGATCCGGCCATCGTCACCGAACTGATCGGGCGCAGCCAGGCATCAATCGCCGCCTCGGAACGCGAGATCCGGACGAAGTCCGGAGAGGCGCTGCTCGACTTCATCCAGACGGACATCCAGGAGCTGAAGCGGATCCTGTTCGATCCGCAGAGCCATCAGGTGTTCATGTCGGCGATGGAGGCCGCGTGGTGGCTCAACGATCAGCTGCAGGCGTGGCTGGGCGAGAAGAACGCGGCTGACACGCTCACGCAGTCCGTCCCCCATAACGTCACATCGGAGATGGGACTGGCGCTCTTGGACGTCGCGGACGTGATCCGCCCGCATCCGGACGTGGTGGCGTTCCTGCACCACGTCGAGGACGAGGGTTTCCTGGACGAGCTGGCCAAACTCTCAGGCGGGCGGGAAGCGCGAGACGCGATCGAGGCGTGGCTCGAAAAGTACGGCATGCGCTGCGTCGGCGAGATCGACATCACGCGGCCGCGTTGGAGCGAGTGCCCCTCCGCGCTCGTGCCCGTGATCCTTGGCAACATCAAGAACTTCGAAGCGGGCGCCGGCGCGCGGCGCTTCGAGCAAGGGCGGCATGAGGCATTTGCAAAGGAACAGGACGTGCTGGAGCGCTTGCGGGCCCTGCCGGACGGGGAGCGGAAGTCCGACGAGGCCAAGCGGATGATCGACCGGGTGCGGACCTTCATCGGGTACCGGGAGTACCCGAAGTACGGCATGGTCAGCCGCTACTTCGTCTACAAGCAGGCCCTCCTGAAAGAGGCGGAGCGCCTCGTGCAGGCCCACGTGCTTCGTGAGAAGCAAGACATCTTCTACCTGAGGTTCCCAGAGCTCTACGACGTTGCGCGCACGAACCACGTGGATGACCAGCTCATCTGCCGGCGCAAGGACGCGTTCAGGTCGTATCAAGCGCTCACGCCGCCCCGGGTGCTCACATCGGACGGCGAGGTCATCACCGGGGCGTACCGACGCGACGACCTGCCGACCGGTGCCCTGGTCGGCCTACCGGTCTCCGCCGGGGTCATCGAAGGGCGGGCCCGCGTCATCCTGGATATGGCGCAGGCCGATCTCGAAGCGGGCGACATCCTGGTCACGGCCTACACGGACCCCAGCTGGACGCCGCTGTTCGTGGCGATCACGGGCCTGGTCACGGAGGTGGGAGGCCTGATGACCCATGGCGCAGTGATCGCACGGGAGTACGGCTTGCCGGCCGTCGTCGGTGTGCTACATGCCACCCGGCTGATCCCTGATGGGCAGCGGATCCGCGTGCACGGAACCGACGGGTACGTCGAGATTCTGCCCTGACTGATCACACCTGGAAGGCTCATCCGTAGCGTCCGGCCAGAACAATGCAAGCAGTTGATCTTTTCGGGCCAGTGGTCGAATAAGCCGGGCTCGCATATCACGGCGGCACACTCGACCGCGATGCACAGCGCAGCACCGGGCGTGATCCCATCATGTCGCTGAACGATCTCCTGCCTCTCGTCGCGGGCAACGCGGACCGCCACTAGCGACAGAAAATTCGAGATCGAATGCGCTCTTCTAGCCGCGTACCGGGCGGCCGTCCGGTCTCCGCTCCGGAAGGACAGCCGGCGGACCAAAGTTACGGGATGTCCGAGGCGGCGGGTGTGGCCGCCCGCCGGGTGGCCAACGCGTGGGACGGGGAACGGCTGAGCGGGCTGGGCACGGTACAGGTCCTCAGGCCACCGTACCTGCCTATAGCGTGCGTCGTGCCGCCAGCGTCCGAGGCGCATTCAACACCGGTTCGGGCGCGCGGCGATGAGTTCTCGCCTCGTCGGAAGTCATAGCCGTCGTTCCTCTCTCCGTGGTAGAGAAGGCGGAAGCCGCTATCCGAGCCCCAAGGACAAGGACATTGCGATGCCAGAACTGCTGATCGACTTCATCACTTCGCTCGATGGCTACGCCGCCGCGGACGGATGGCCGGGCTGGTGGGGGCTTGAAGGACCCGAGTACCTCGCGTGGTTGGGAGAGCAGCCAGAAGCGGACTATACGGTCCTGATGGGTGCAACCACGTACCGCCTCATGTCTGGATTCGCCGCCCAGGGCGAGCCGGGCACTGATGCCCTCGCGGGCATGTCGAAGGTCGTGTTCTCGACCACGTTGAGCGAGCCCCTTTCCTGGGCGAACACGCAGCTCGTGGCTCAAGACCCTGTTGGGGCCGTGCGGGACATGAAGGACAAGGCCTCCAAGCCGATGCGCACGATGGGCAGCCTCACCCTGTGCCGCTCTCTCTTGACGGCCGGTCTCGTGGACCGTTTCCGCGTGGTTGTCTTTCCCGTTATCACCGGAAGCAGCGGCCGGGAACGGATCTACGACGGCTATCCCGATGTGGCACTGGACATGATCAGCAGCCGCACCTTCGATGATCGCACCCAGCTGCTCGAGTACGTTCCGACGATTCTGGCCGGCCCGCCGGGCACTAGCGGCGTCAACGCCTGACGGGCATCACCTGGCGCGGCGCATCCTCGGTCGATCTCTCGGGTCCTGTCGATGCGTCGATCGACGACGAGGTCCAGATCGGCGGCTGGTGCGCGCTACGAATGCACTCTCATGCAGATAATGCTGGAAACAGGGCTAGTCTAGGCCGGTTAGGTTAGCTGAGATCGCGGTGGCGCGCTGGCCGGGATCCCGGCGGATCGAGACGAGGGTCCGGGGCCTCAGAGGCCTTGGCCGTACCAGCGCTCGGCGGTGCGGTGGAACCACATGGCGCTTGTCGCCGGAGAAACCCGAGAAGATTTCGTCATAAGCGGCATACAGTGGCCGGACTGCTGTCACCGCACTTCTGGCCCCGCTTGGGTTATGAGTTCACTGGTTCCATCTACCGGGGCGTTCTGCTCACGTAATTCAGGTGTGCGCTGCTTGATTCGTCGGCTGTTAGCGATCGCCGCGGGCTCTGCCCTACTGGCCGGGCTGCCGTCGTTTTACCCTGGTGTCGACTCAATGCGGTGGGCGCCGGGAGGGGCACACGTTGGATATCGCCATTGTGGGGGGCAGCGCCGCAGGTCTGTTCGCCGCTTTGCTGCTGGCCCGGGCCGGGCACCAGGCCCTTGTCCTCGAGCGGGATTCTCTGGCCCCTGCCCCGGATGTGGAATCTGCCGCTGCCGCGGCGTTCCGGCCTTCGGCACCGCAGATCGTGCAACCGCATATCGTCATGGCCAGGTGCCGTCAGCTGCTCATCGAGCGGCTGCCCGACGTATATGCGGGGCTGCTGGCCGCCGGGGTGGCCGAGGCTCCGCTGCGGACGCAGATGCCAGACTCCCTCTCCGACACCGCGCCCTGGCCCGGAGATGAGCGGCTCACTCCGATGATGACCAGGCGATCCACCATCGACTGGGTGCTGCAGCGAGCCGCAGCGGCCGAGCCGCGCGTGACAGTCCGGTTCGGGGTGAAAGTCACCGGGCTGCTCACTGCGCCTGGAGGACCCAGTGGTCGGCCGCCGCATGTGACGGGCGTGCGCACTGACTGCGGCGACCAGGCGGCGGACCTGGTGGTCGACGCCACCGGCCGCCGCTCGCCGATCGATGACTGGCTGAGGCAGATCGGTGCCCGGACCACCGCCACCTGGCGAGCCGAGTGCGGGATCGCCTACTTTAGCCGCCATTACCGGGTACGCCCGGACGCCGACCTGCCCGCCCCGCTGGTCACGCGGATCGTCGTGGCGCTAGATGAGTTCCTGGTCGGTAAATGGGGCGGTGACAACGGCGCGGCGCAGCTGGTGGTGGCCCCGCTGGCCGCCGACCACCGGTTCCGGACAGTCCGGGCCCCGCATGTGTTCACCGCCGTCCTGCGGACCATCCCCACCTACGCGGCCTGGCTCGACGTGATGGACCCGATCACGGACGTCTTCCCGATGGCCGGACTGCACAACACCCTGCGCCGCCTGGTGGTCGACGGAATCCCGGTCGCCACCGGCCTGCACGCGATCGGCGACTCGGTCTGCACCACCAACCCGACTCTCGGGCGCGGCCTGGCGCTGGCCCTGTCAGGCGCCGCCGACCTGGCCGACACCATCAGCGAGCAGGCCACCAATCCCGCTGCTCAGGCGCTTTCCCTGGACCGTCTGGTCGGCGCGCACGTGGTCCCGTTCTACCAGGATCAGGCCGCGATCGATGCTGGGCGGCTGGCGATGATGCGGCACACCATCTTCGGCGCGCCACCGCCGCCGCCAGCCCAGACTCCCGGCCGGGTCACCTATTCCCAGCTGCGCGTGGCCGCATCTTATGACCCGGCCGCCTTCCGCGCCTTCTGGAAGATCAACGGGATGATCTGCCTGCCCGACGAGGTCTACACCGACCCCGACGTCGTAGCGTCCACACGAGAAACCCTCACGCGGCACGGCGCCGCACCGCCAGTCGCCCAGCCCACCCGAGAGCAGCTCCTCACCGCTCTGGGCCAGTAGAGGGCTTTGGCCCTTAATGATCATTCGCCGCCACCCGCTCTCAGGGCCGGAAACATGAGCGGGTCTGGTGGCCGTACTGGATTTGAACCAGTGACCTCTTCCGTGTCAGGGTGTCGGCCTTACCGCTCGGTCCGCATCCTTGCGGCTGTGACCTGGGTATACGTCGGCTTCCCGCTGCATGACTACCTAGCAGTTTCCCGCATTTTCAGCTGTGATCCTCGGCGTTCTAGAGCCGTTTTAGGGCCATCCCTAGGGCAGGGCGCGGGCCGAACAGTGACCTCTTCCGTGTCAGTTTCTGGCCACATGTGAGTCACGGCCCTCTGGCCTTGTGATTTTTGATCGTTGGGGACCGTCAGATCCGCTCGTCGCCCGCGGACGTTGCTGTCATCACTGCTGCCTAGCCCCCAGTGCAGCCGGTATAAGGCACGTTGCCCAGGTCATCGAAGCCGGGCAGGCTGACCGCGGCGGACTCCCCGGTCGTGCTGTAGTCGACAATGAACTGGACCGGAAGCGGTCCGGGGCATCCGACGAGGACCTGGAAAGTGACGCTGAGCCATGTGCTGTCACCGGGTCCGAGGGAGGCCGGATCCTGGTCCACTCCGATCGCGCCGCATGGTGCCCATTGCTGTGAGATCGCCCTAAGGCCGCCGAGCGGGAGCACCGTGTGGACCCGGTCGAGCTTGATCACAGCCGCGGATCCGTTAGTGACCTGGACGCCGAGCTCGAGTTCCCGCCCGGACTGTACGGCGCACGTGCCAGTGTCCTGGGTCAATGCCGGGCCGCCCAGATATGGCACGGCGCTGCCCGTGGCCAGCGCCGCCCCTGGCGCCGCAGACGCCGAGCCGGAGCTGGCCGCTGGCGGGCTAGCATTCCTGGGCGCCTGCCGGTACCCGGCCGCGTATCCCCCGGCAAGCCCGACGACCAACCCCACCGCGAGCAGGATGGCGGCGCCCCGCGATGGCCGCCAGTTCAGCAACGGGAAGTCACGGCCACCCTGCTCCACCACGTCGGACTCGGAGTCGTCAGCCCTGCGCGACGATTCAGGCTCGTTCTGCTGCCTGCCGTCCCCGCTCACCTGGCCAGGCTATGCCTGACGCTGTCAGCCTGCCCGGCCTCCCGACCTGGTTCATCCGTGTGGCTCCCAGCCCTGCGCCCCGCGTCAAGGCCCTATGGTTTTCAAGAACGTCCGTGATTCACCCTCTGCCCTGCTCCTACGTGGACTTTCAGTGTGTCCACCTTCCATGTCATCCAAGATCATCCCGTGCATATCCCGCGCGGTCGACGATTGGCCTCTGTCACGTGCGGGCGGGATTGGATACGCTGACCGGACCGCACACCGGGATCGAAGGGGAGGCCCGGATGAGGCAGGAGACGCTAGGCCTGAGCAGGTTCCTCCAACTCGTGCGGCGTGCCTGGACCGCTGTCGGCGAAGTCGCTGTGGTGACCCTGGTCGCGGGTATCGTGTTCGCCGTGCTTCATCCGCCGGTGCTGACGAGCACGGCTACGGTCTTGCTCGCGCCACAGCTGCAGAGCACGCAGGCAGCAACCAGCAACGGTGCGCCCGATCCCTATACGGCAACCGAAGAAGTTATAGCAGACAGTAACCCGGTGCTTGCGGCGGCGCTGCCTGCTGTCCGTCCCGCCATGTCCCGCGCTGAGCTTCGAGGCGACGTTCGGATCGGAAGCCCGAATTCTCCTCTTATCACGGTAACCGCCAAAGGCCGGGTCGCCGCTGATGCAGAGGCAACTGCCAACGCGGTTGCCAGCAGTTACATCGGCTATGTCAATTCTGCGGGCAACCCGGCCGGGCACGAAGAAGCGGTGATGCTGGAACTTGCGACCAGCGCCACCGGAAGGTCGTGGCCCGTTTGGCTGCTGATTGTTGGCGGGTTCAGTGCGTTGTATGGGGCGATTGCCGGAGCTATTGGTGCGCTAGTGTTCGGCTGGTCCGACCGCCGTCGCCGGATCAGCCGGTGAGCCCGCGGCCGAGTCGATGACGCGGGCCCCCGTTTGGCGGCTGATATGTACCGTGGCTCCCATAGAGAGCGGAAAGCCCCACCCGCTGCGGGGAAGGGGCCTTTGACCTGGCGCGCTCGGAGGGGCTCGAACCCGTAACCTTCTTATCCGTAGTAGTGGGCAACTCGTCCAGAACCGTCCATCGTGGGCCGTGCGCTGGGCCGATATTCCAGGATCGTCCCTGCCTGTCTGGCGGTTTGGCAGCAGTATTGGCAGCAGCGCGTTCCTGGCTTCGTACGGGGAAAACCGCTGGGCGCGCGGGCGGGGCAGGCCCGACAATGGACCGTGGCCTCGCCCGATGATCTGATCCGCCTTGCCGGCGGCGGCCGGACGGCAGTCCACCGCCGGGGCAGCGTGGTGATCCGCGCCGCCGGGCCGTGGACACCAGCAGTGCATGCGCTGCTGCGTCATCTCGAAGAGAATGGCTTTGCCGCCGCCCCGCGGCTGGTCGGCTCGGGTCTGGATCAAGACGGGCGCGAGATGCTGACGTTCATCGACGGCGAGTTCACTCAGCCCGGTCCCTGGAGCCTGGATGGCGCGGCCGCGCTGGGCGCCCTGCTCCACGACCTGCACCAGGCCACCCGGACATTCCGCCCGCCGGCCGCTGCGGTGTGGTTTCCCTGGCACGGCCGGGACCTGGGCGGCCCGCACAAGATCATCGGCCACTGCGACGTGGCACCGTGGAACATCGTCGCCCGGGACGGCATGCCAGTCGCGCTGATCGACTGGGAGACCGCCGGGCCGGTGGATCCGCTGGTGGAACTGGCCCAGCTGTGCTGGCTCAACGCTAAGCTCCACGACGATACCGTCGCCCAGCGGGAGCACCTGCCGCCGGCCGCCGACCGGGCTCGCCAGCTCGCCGCCATCGTGAACGCCTACGGCCTGACCGCCTCCCAGCGCCGTGGCTTCCTCGACCAGATCATCCAGTTCGCCATCTGCGACACCGCCTGGGAAGCCGACGACGCCGCCATCACTCCCGAGACGACCGCGCATCCCACCGCCCTATGGGCCATGGCCTGGCGCGCCCGATCCGCGGCCTGGATGATCCGCAACCGCCGCATCCTGGAAACCGCCCTCGCCCGATGATCACCGGCCAGCCCCAGCGCGGCCTGCTGTTCCGCAGATCAATGGAGAGCGTCCGGCCCAGTGCGCCGGAGTCCGTATCCGCAGGTTAGCGTCCTGCTAGGTGTCCGGTATGGACGCCATAGTTCGGCACCGTCCGGTCAGTCCGTGAGAAAATTGTGAGAGATTCCCACCCTGTTTTTGCTGATCTGACGCCGGGGCTAGCTGTTGCTGGCCTTCGTCACGCACTTGTCACATGCGACCGATCCGGGATCGATCTCGCTGTCTTCCACAGTGTCGCCCGGCCCGAAGCGGTGACCGCAGAGTGTTGTCTCGTCCTGCGGGCTCTTGAATAGGTGCCTGACTGGGAGTGGCCTCATGGGCGGCATCGGGCTGTCGGCCCTAATGGTTTTCAAGAGCGTGGGTGATTCACTGCTCGCCACGGCGCTTACCCGGACCTTTAGCATGTCCGTCTTGGACCTAATTCAACATCATCCCGCGTATATCCCGCGAGGACAGCGGTCGGCCGCCTGGTTTGGAACTAGGCTGACGGCGTGGTTAGGCGGCCCAAAGACGGCAGCACGTGGCGCATCGGGACCGATGCCGAGGTGGCCTGGATCGCCGATAGCACTTTCACGGGCCTGACCATCACGGCTGCCATACCGCCGGTCTTCGAGGCCTACGCCACGGTCGTGCTGCCGGACCGAGGTGAAGGGCAGGACAAGCATGACCGGGCCGTCCTCGGGCTGCTGGGCGGTCAGTCGGCAGGCCAGCCATGGTGGCTGGGGTATCTGGACACCGGCGCCGATGACATCGTGTTCCCCGATGCGCCGATGGTGACCTTGTACACGGGATGGCGCTACGTGCTGGTGGAGGCGGGGCCGGAGCAGGCGGCCAGGTGGCGCACGGGTGACCTGGGATCGTTCTGGAAGGGTGCCTTGCCCAACTTGATGTTCCCCGCGGACCGCTCGTGGCTGGTGTCCTCTCTATGGGACGACGACTGGACCTGCATCGGCGGCCCGGCCGAGCTGGTGAACAGGTTCCTGCGCCATCCTGATCTGCAGGCCCGGGCGGTGGCCCTTGGCCAGGACGCTACCCCACCAGGCCATCAGGCTCTCTAACCCCGACCTTCAGATCCGTAGATTCCCGTGCGGGCGTCCGGGCTCGTTCAGGGCAGTCCGCGACTGGCCGCTGCGGGCCTTGACGGGCCGCCTCATCGGGCACGCGAGGGGCATGGCCGGGGCCTTCAGGGTTACCGCCTGGTGAGCGAGCCGGATGATCGGACGGCTACCAGGGCAGGCGCCGGTTGATCCACTGGAGCGCTGGCCCGACGATCGGACGCTCATGCCAGCCGCGCGCCATGACTTTCCTGCGAATCGACTCAGCGGTCCCGCGTAGCGTCTGGCGCATCGCGGTCGCTTGGCTGTCCCTCACCCGCAGCCGGAGGAAATGGACACAGCTGATGCAGATACCGACTTCGGGATGGCTGCCGAGGTGGACCAGGGCGTCCTCAGGTCGTACGTTGCCGCAGCACCAGCATCTGCTCTCGCTGGCCTGGTCTATTGCTGTCTCGCTCTCAGCGCTCATGACGGCTCTCGTCTGTTAGCGCGAGTGTAGGCGCCGAACCGGGCATGGTCGCCTTATCTCTGGCTTGCCTTGACTGCGTTCGTTGGTCAGGTAATACTAACGGTTAGTGAATACTAACCGAGATGCTGGTCGGTGGGGTGCGCTGGCCGACGGCACACGCCTGGCGATCGTGGCGAGCCTGGCCGAGGGGCCCCAGGCCGTGGGGCAGCTGGCGGCAGGGCTGCCCGTAAGCCGTTCGGCCGTCTCGCAGCATCTGAAGATCCTTAAAGACGCTGGGTTGGTTGAGGACATGGCGGCGGGCACGCGCCGGATATACCGGCTCAACCCGGTGGCGCTGGCAGCGTTGCGGGATCAGCTCGATACCTATTGGCAGCGGGCGCTGGCCGGTTATGCCGACGCCGCGGAAACGCCGACTGAGGAGGAAAAATGACCCCGAACGGGGCAGCGACAGTCCGCAAGCAAGTCGTGGTTGATGTGCCGATCGAGCATGCCTTTACGGTGTTCACCAGCAGGTTCGGGGACTTCAAGCCGCCAGAGCACAACCTGCTGGGAGCGCCGATCGCCGGGACGGTGTTCGAGCCCCGGGTGGGCGGCAACATCGTGGACCGGGCCGAGGACGGCAGTGAGTGCCGGTGGGCGCGGATCCTGGCCTTCGAACCGCCCGACCGGGTGGTGTTCAGCTGGGACATCAGCCCGCGGTGGACGATCGAGACCGACCCGGCGCAGACCAGCGAGGTCGAGGTGCGCTTCTACGCCGAATCACCGGACCGCACCCGGGTCGAGCTGGAGCACCGACACATCGACCGGCATGGCCCGGGATGGGAAGCAGTCACCGGCGGCGTGGACGGTTCGGAGGGCTGGCCGCTGTACCTGGACCGGTACGCCACGCTGGCGAAGGAGGGCCGCTGACATGGCCCCCATCGTCACTAGCGCTGACATTAACCGTCCTGCCGATGAGGTCTTCGCTTATGCCACCGACCCGTCCCGGTTCAGCGAATGGCAGAAGGGCGTGGTCGACGGCCACATGGACAGCCCGGCCAATAGCACTCCGGCCGCGGGCGCGAAATGCGTCACCACGCGGCGCATCGGGGGCGCCAACCGCGCCTCCAGCTCCGTGCTCACCCACATCGAGCCACCCAAGGCGTGGGGCGTACGAGGGACCGATGGCCCCATCCGCGCAAGTGTCGAGGTCCTGGTTCAGCCGCTGACCAATTCCAGCTCCCGGCTGACCATCAGCGTCGACTTCACCGGCCATGGCATCGGCAAGATCCTCGTGCCGCTGATGGTCCGCCGGGAAGCGCGCAAAGAGATGCCAGAGAACATGGCAGCGCTCAAGCAGCGGGTGGAAACGGACTGAAACCCAAACGCACCAACACGGAGCCCATCAGTTTCCTCGTCTTGGCCTGAGACTGCCCGACAGCTTGACTGTTGGAGCGGGTGGCGAGAACCGAACTCGCACTGTGAGCTGGGCGCGCTCGGAGGGACTCGAACCCCCAACCTTCTGATCCGTAGGCATGGGCAGATCGTCCAGACCTGTCTAGCTGTGTCCGCCTGCTGGGGCGATATTCCAGCCCTGTCCGCCCGTGTCGGTAGCTGGCTACGGTCTTGGCAGCAGTTTTGGCAGCAGTCAGTCAGGCCCCTCTCGGAGGTGCCGTTCTTCGCGCTCTCGCGCATGCCTGTCCTACTGGTCATCCCGTCTGCCGTCGGGCCGCCTGACAGGGAGTGGCCCCTGGTCGATGGCAGACGGGATGACCAGGCCCCGCTCCTAGTCGGCAGCGCACGAAGGACGGTACGTGAGGGATTATCCAGGAGCCGAAGTGGCCCCCAGAGCGTGCATCAGAGAGACGGCGTCGGCTCGATACGGCTGATCAGCAGTTTGAGCTGGGCGATCTCGTCCTCGAGTGCGGTCTGGCCGGCCTTGGTGAGGCTGACCCAGGTGCGGGCGCGCTTTCCTGCGTAGCCTTTTTCTATGGCGACGAGCCCGGCGGTTTCGAGCACGCCGAGGTGCTGGGACAGGTTGCCCGCGGTCAGCCCGAGCGTATCGCGCAGGTAGCTGAACTCCACCCGGCGGGCCTCGTGGGCGATGGTGAGGATGCCCAGCCGGACCCGCTGATGGACGATGTCATCGAGCCCGTTCGCGGGATGGCTGGTCATGCCGCACGCCGCCCTGGCCGCTGGGCCAGGAGAAAACCGATGCCGCCGAGCAGCAGTATGCTGCCGGGGATCGCGAGCTGCGCCGGGTAGCCCAGCCCGTGGCCGCTGACCGAGACGACGGTGGCGGTCACCAGCACGATTGCCAAGTAACCGAGGGCCAGGGCCAGCAGTGCCTCGTTGCGTTCGGCCCACGACAGAACCACTAGGGCCAGGCCGATAGCGAAAGGGTAACTGTGCGGCGCGGGGAACAGGCCGGGGCCAGCAAGCGTGAAGGCCAGCGGGTGATACAGCGTCCACAGCAGCGAGCCGGTCATCGCCAGAGCGAGGATGATCCCAGCGACGACGTATGGCCGCACGCGGGTACCGACGCCGCGGGCCCGGGACCGGCGGATGTAGAAGGCGGCGATCACCGCATAGGCCAGCACCAGCGCGGTCGGCCAGTACACCAGCAGCGCGGGGGGGTAAGCGGTGCAGACCCGGACGGACCCGGTAGCGGCGCAGGTCCCCAGGCGATGGGGAGAGTAGCGGAAGGGAATGGCGGCGAAGGTCACCGCCGCGAGCACAAGGAGCGGGAACCAGGTCGCGCGCTGAGTCCTGCGCACCTGGCGGGTGAGTTCGCGCGCGCCCGACAGCAGCTGACGCGGGTCGTCTCCGGAGAACGCAGTGCCACTCGTCATGGGCAACAGGTTAGCAAAACAAACCCTTCTGCGCTAGAGACCGGCGTCCTGCCTTGCCGATCGCTGGGAGGAAGCCGTGGCCGTGGCGATCGGCAACGTTCAGCTTCGACGGGCAGTGCATGAGGATCGACCGGACCGCCAGCGAGTCCGGCGGGCGCCGCGGCGTGCGGGAGGACCTGAAGACCGCGCGGCCGAACGCACGGTCATGATCCCCGACATCGCCATGCCTGACGTCCGCCGCCTAGCCGACCGAGGCGCAGCGGGCCGCGAGCGCAGCGACGGCAGGCTATACGGCCGCCTGATCAACGGTACTGGCGGCAAGGCCAGACGGGCGGGCGGCTGGCCCTGGTCCTCGCCGGATCGATCATCCGCGTCGAGCCGCTGCCCGGGCCCGGCGTCTTCGACCTGGTCGTCGCGGCCGTCCTGATCCCGCTCGCCCTAGCCGCCACCACACTGCTCGGGCTCGGCCTGTTCGCCGCCTATGGCTGGTGGGAGCCGGACTCGGTGGCAGCACTGGCCGTCGTCTACTTCGCGATATGCGAAGGCCGCGAAGCCTGGCACGGCGAGCTGATCTGCGCTGACTAACGCCGCCAGCACTCGGCCACCGAAGTTGCGATGTCTCCTGCTGGACCGGCTCCGGCTGACCGCTGCACTGCCCCTTCAGATGAAAGGCACGCCACAGCGGCCAGATCCGTAGCGAGTCACCCAGATCGCCGGAACCGATCCTGACGGCAGTCCACTCAGAACCGCCGAAACGACACACTCACAGAGCTGTAGAAATCTCTGGGGTCTCAGCGGCCGCCTGGGGCGTCTTTCCGCTGAGCCGCAGAAACGACGCTCAGTAGTGCGATGGTCATCTGAGAGATGCATACACTGGGTCCGCCACGTACCGTGCCATCCTCGGCCAGAATTAGTTGCCCGTGAACAATTGCCCGAAAGCAATTGCCCGAAAGCAGCTACCGCGCCGACGAGTGAAGAGGATCTCCCACGCCGGAAGTGGCGACCCAGAGAAGGCGGGTATAAAAGTGTTGACATTCGGCCTAAAGCGTTCGACAATCCCGTTAATACAGCTTTTAGAATGGGTTAGACCTCATTTGCTGGGGCGGATTGCCTCATTCTCGTCGGGATGGATGCGCTCGTTCCTGCCTGCGCGTGTCCCTGCTTCGAACAGGGGGTCGGGATGACCTCTAACGAATACCTGCTGGACAACCGCGCCGGGGCAGCCGAGCGCCGGTTCGGCGCGCTGTCGGCGCTTTTCGATGACGTCACGTTCCGGCACGTCGAGGCGCTCGGCATCCGGCGCGGCTGGCGATGCTGGGAGGTCGGGGGCCGGTGGGCCGTCGGTGCCGAACTGGCTTGCTGACCGGGTGAGACCGGACGGCTGCGTTCTCGCACCGATATCGATAGGGCTGGATCGATGGCGTGGCACCCCCACGTCGAGGTGCGGCGTCATGAGGGAGCGGGCTTGGGCCGTCTGGTCAGGTCCCGTGTCAGGTGATCGCGGACGGTGATGAGTCATGGACGAAGAGCTGGATATCGTGTCATCCGGGCCGCGATGGGGCCACGGCGCCCGGTGGCCCGGGCCTGGCCGCAGCGGCTGGATCGCGATTCTCCTGCTCGGAGGCGTCCTGGCCTGCCTGGGCCTGGCCATAAGCCTGGCGCTGCAGGTGGCGCACCGGAACGACACAATCAACAAACTGCATGCGGCCGTACGGAACGCCAGCCAGTCGGCGCCTGCGACCGCCGCGCAGCCGACCATCGAGAACACCGTCGCGTACACGCTTCCTGATACAGCCGACGGCTCGTATTCGGTGGTCGCGGTCGGCATCAGGCCCAAGCCAGACTCGGCGGTGCTGACCTGGCTGTTCGTCTACGCCCGGCACGCTTCCCCGGGCGAGCGCTACGGTCTGCGCCAAGCCACCTGCAGAGACCAGCACGTCACCAGGTCAGACCTGGCAGACGGGACCGCGGACCAGGACGGCAACCTCACGATCGTGGCGCCCAACCTCGCCAGCATCCCCCAGGAAGGTACCTGGGTCGAGGTGTACCGGTGGGCGGACAGCACGGCGCTGGGCGGCATACAGGGTCCGCCGCTCGGCAGGGGTGCCACAACGTTTCGGGACGCGCCAACCTGCTAATCGGGCCGCGCCCTGGCTTCGCGCCAGCGGCCCTCGATGGCGTCGGCCAGCGCTTGATTGATCCAGAGATTCATGTCATGGGACGCGCTACTGGGAGCCGCCTATCGGAATCGAACCGATGACATGGGCTTGGTGAGCGGAGCAGTCAGCCTTTCTGTCAGTGGGGCCGGTCATAATCCCGCCATGAAGCTGAAGCGGCTGCGGGATGGTGAGGTCCTGGAGAACATGGTGATGTCCTGGAGAACGGTGAGGTCGTGCTGGTGCGCGGCGGTGACCTCGCCCCTGACATCCTCAGCGCGGACGCCGTGCGTTACTACAGCATCTACGGAACTTACGGCATCTCAGTCTTCGCTGTCCGCGACGCTACTGTCGACGAGTTGGCCCAGCAGGTGCCGCTGGTCCGGTTCGGTAGCCTGGCTCTCTTGAAGGTCGGGGACGTCCTGGCTGCGGGGATGAGGCTGGACCGACGGGCCGTAACCCGCGGCAATACACCGTGGGCTTCGATGTCCTGGAGGACGGCGTACGGCGGCTGGCCAGTTGCCCGCACCAGGTCGTGCCGAACGCGTACCACGACGCGTAACCTGGATGGTGGAGGGACCTGATGGACTGGCCTATCGACCTGGCAGCCGACCTCAACGCCGAAGACGATGAGGAACTCGGCTGGTCGACGCTGAGCGAGGCCCGCCACCCCGCCCGTATCCGCCCCGGGGTGACGCTGGTCGCCGGTAACCGTCAGGCACAGGCGGTCGTCCGGGTGGTCGCCATCGATGACGACGGGCAAGTGCACTTCACCGTGCTACCCGGGTCCGTGGAGAAGAACCGCCACCTCATCGGCCGCGCCCTCGCCTGACGGCCCAGCACTCGGCACGCTCGAATCCAGTCCATCCGATCGCTATCGCGGATCTGGCCCAGCAAACCGGGCTAGCGAGCAGCTCTTCACGCACTGGACCCATCCTGGCCACCAGCCTTCTTCCCGACGCCGATGCTGCCCTGTTGGTGATCGTAGTTGTCCGGGAGCATGGGAGCGGGCCTGCGCCCGGTCACCCTCCAAGATCGAGAACCGCGATTTTGGGCCGGTTGTAATGGCGAGCCGACAGAATGGGCTCGTTCGGATGGCAACGGGCCGAATTATCTGTTACAGGACAGAAGTCGACCTCATCTGCCGCTGATCGGCTGTTATGCCGATCCATCAGTCTTGCAGGGCTCATCGCCGTAAGGCGGTTCGCGATACGAAGCCTCGCGGCAGCCTCGTCACGCGCGGTGACAGAAATGATCAAGGAAGGCGTGCTGGCACGCCAAGTGGAGAGCTGGTCCTCGTCAATCCGGCTGCTCAGTGACGCCGTCGTTGTCGACGCTCTTCGGCGACTTCAGCAACTGTCCGACCTCGGATGCCGAGCCCACCACGTCTAAGACGATGCAGCATTCGACCCGTCGTCGGCGGCTGCGACCGATGAGGCGTGTATTGGCGCGCCATAGGGCCGGTGACGGCGAATAGCTCGTTGTGGTCGTTACACGGGTCGGAGTTCGAACAGGGGGTGGCGGCGAGCTTCGGCGAGGTAATCCTGTGGGGTGTCGTCGATGCGTATGCGGTATCGGCGTAGAAGGGCGACGGGCGGCCTAACGCGCGAGCCGAGCAACCTGCGCACGAAGTCCAACTGGCGGTATGGCTCGAGCACGCGCCTAAGAATCGCGGCCGCTTCATCGGATGGAACCTCGATGGCGTGAACCGGACAGCTACGGCCACCAGAATAGATTACGGCCGCCTCGCCGGCCGCCCGAAGGTTTCGGGCCCAGCCTGTCGCTCCGTAGCTCGCCTGGACATACGAGTGCCCATCGAAGTCCAGCATCGCCACCGGCGTTGTGCGCTCAATACCCGACCGGCGCCCGCGCACCGTCAGGAGGACGTTCGGTGCACCCGTCGGCACCCCGGCCTGGATCATCCGGAGGGCGAGCGGGTTGACTAGTCGGAAGAACCGCCGGGCAATCCGCTCGCGGAGGTCCGGCCGGGCGCTCGATCGACGATCACCTGTCATCGGCTGCCACCGCCTTTGCGCTAGCAGCGCCTCAAGGTAGTTCCTGCCCAGCCTACGTCGGGTGGCTCGATCGAGCGGCCACAGATGGACGCAAAGGGCAGTAGCCCGGGCCCGCCCTGTCGTGCGCCGCCTGGTGGTAGTGGTGAGAAGCTGAGACGGCAGGCGGACAGGAAGGGATGTCAGCGGTGTATACCCAGCGCGAGGCGGACGAGGCCCAGATTAAGCAGCAGGTGGCCAGGATCGCCGAGGGAATCCGGGCTAAGGATCTCGAGGGCCTGCGGCCGATATACGCGACAGACGTCGTGTCCTTTGACGTCGAGCCGCCGCTGCAGCATGTCGGGGTCGAAGCGAAGCTGATGAACTGGGCGAACGTCTTTGCGGTCTTCCGGGACGCGGACTATGAGGTGCGCGGCCTGGACGTCGCAGTGGGCGATGGCGTGGCGTTCGGGCACTGCTTCGGCCGGCTCCATGGCACGCTGATGAACGGGACGGCGACCAAGGGCATCTGGGTCCGGGTCACGTTCTGCTTCCGGAAGCTCGACGGCGCCTGGCAGATCGTGCACGACCAGGCTTCGGTGCCGTTCGACGTGCTCAGCGGCCGAGGAGTGGCCGACCTCGAACCCTGACTGCTGTGAGCAGCCTGTCTGGACTCACCCGAGCAAGTTATCCTGGCCCCGTCCGTGGACCGATGGTCCAGATCAATTGCAGACGCGCCAGTGATCGTGCATAAGCCAGCCTGTCGCACAAAGCCCGTCTACGGATAGATCGGGAACCCTGGAATGCAGACGCGGGTGCGTGGCCGCGATCTTGGGCGACCTTTGGGTCTTGGCAGCTGCGGGCCGGGCCAAGGATCGTTAGCCCTGCAGGCGGTACCGGTGCAGTTTCCGCAGATTGTGGGCGGTGCAGGCGAGCAGCCATTCGCTTTCGCACGCAGTGAGGCCGCGCTGGGACATCGCGGAGAGTTTCTGGCAGGTCTTGAGTTGCCCGAACACCGGTTCCACGGTGCGAGCCCGCAGCTTGTAATCTTCCCGGCCGCGGGGATGCCGCATGCGGCGGGTGGCGCGGGCGATGGCCGGGTACTGGTCCAGGTGCCGGGCCCTCTTCGGAGGGCGGCGGCCTGGCCGGCCGGGATCTTTGGCCAGCAGCGCGAGCAACCGGAGCTTGTCCTGGTCGGCGCGGGCGAAGTTCTCCTCGCTGCAACGTCTTGTCCGCCTTCTGCGCGGCGTTGCCAGCCAGTTTGGTGCCGTCCAGGCTGACGTGCCCAGCGACACCATGCCCTCGGCGGCCAGCCGCCGCAGCACCTGGCTGAACAGGCCGCCCAGCGCCTGCTCATGCTTCGCCCGGAACCGGGCGATGCTGGCATGATCGGGGTGCAGCCCGCCGATGGTCACCCGGTAAGCCACATCCCCGCACGCGCCGTTTCTCGATCACCCGGCTGGACCGCTCGCCCTGGCAGTAGCCGTACAGCAGCAGCGACCATCATCTCCGGGTCGAACGCCGCCCGCCCGTGCCCATCGGCCCGCTACCGGCGGCGGAACTCACCCAGATCCAACGTGGCCACCGCATCCAGCACCATGAACGCCAGTCTGCCCGGTCTACTCGACCTGAGCCGGGTGCCTACAACCGCTGCACCGGGTACTACGCTAACCGGGCCCAGGCGGTACCTTTCGGATCTGACCTTCAGATTCACAGCCACGTATGTCCCGCGCCTCGGCCGCATTGGGCATGCTTGCCCGTTGCTTTGGCTGATCAAGCGGACTACCGCGTCACCAGCGGCCCGATATCCCCGGTTGCATCGGCAGGTGCGTGTCGGGAGGGACGTCGCTGTAGGTGTCCGCGGTCTTGTGAGTTTTGGGCAGCAGCTTGCCGCCGGGCGGCGGGTCGGGTGTATCAAAGATGTCCCGCAGTCCCGCGTCAGCGATACCGCTGGTGCCAAGTACGGCCACCCTTCGGTCACGCGGCACCATCGCGCCGGAATCCTCCAGTTCGGTACGCGCCTTGTGCCCCGCAGCCGATAGATGCGGATGACCGGCAAGGGAGTGCTGCCCGGCCAGACCGTCTCGCCGGAGCCCGTCGATCAGCTCCTGCACCGCGGCCGAGTGCGCAACGTCGTGCAGGAGCTCGCCCAATACCTTGCCCGCTGCTGGCACCGCGTCCAAGACCGCGCGTTCAAGTGGCTGGCTGGCCCTGCGGCGCGCCACCTGGACGCGGTGTCGGGTACGGGAAATCGTGATCCGCCCGTCTTGCTGCATGGCGACAACAGCGGCAAGGGCCGCCCGTTCCGCTCCGCCGCACAGGTATGCGATCTCGTACACGTCAAGCTCGCTAACCAATGCCATGGATGACACCCGCCTTCGCCCAGGTCGCTGCGGTATGCGCTACCAGGCCACTGCCTGCGGATCCGTGTCGTAGTCTGGCTGACAGTCACTCTACCGCCCGGCCACCCGCGGCCCGCTGCTTAGAAGGCCGGTTTGCGCAGCGGGTCGGCCTGCCTGTCCGCAGGTGAACTGGGGTATCGCGCTGTCCGATAGTGACCGCTGGTTCCCAGGTTTGACCGCCTCGTCGGCACGCAACGGGCACGTTCACGGTTCCGGAGAGAGCGCAAATTCAGGTCTTCGACCAGCACTGATTTATCACATTGGCGTTTCTCGGAGCGCAAAGGGCGACCGAGCCGGAACAGAAGCGGTTCTCCATGACCACTTGCCGCAGGACAACTAAAGGACGACATCGGTCAAAGGCGCCGTACCGATGCCCATGACCCCGCTATCAGAGTGGTCTGTGGGGGCGCAGGCGCGCCAATGTGGTCACCTGCCGTTGAGCAAACGACCGACCGCCCTGTCATGAAAGCATCCCAGACCTGCACTTGTCCGCTAGACAGCTGGTCCCTGAGGCCCGGCGTTCACGGCCGTTTTTCGAGTTCAATCTCGTCGCACATTGGAATCCCGTAGGCGCCCGCCACCGGGATCTCGGGCTTCAGCCTGCTGCGGCTGTCATCGACGGCTCGCGGGTGTATAGCGGCCAGCTGGAAGCCGCCGCGCTGGTAGAAGCGCAGCGCATCGACGTTGTCGTTGGTGGAAATGAGCCACAGCCGGGCACAGCCGTGCCCGGCTGCCAGGTGCGCCACCGCCTCGATGAGCGCGGTGCTCACCCCGTGCCACTGCTCGGTGGCGTGCAAGGTCAGGACTTCGCACTGCTCCCAGCCCGGATCCGGAACATAGGTGAGCATTCCCAGTATGGCCCCGTCGGCCTCGGCCAGCAGCGCTGGATAGTCCAGCGGTTCGAAGAGTTCCCCAGGCGGGCCACCCAGGCGTGGTTGTGCCTGCAAGGAACGCCATGGCAGCCGACCGGTCGGCGCCCTCCCGCGGACGGACTTTCATCGCCTCACGGTACAGCATCCCGCGTTTATACAGATACTTCATGCCGCCTACCCTGGCAGAACCATTCCGTATATCTTCCGGATAATGGGCGCCCCGACTCGTCGAGCTTCCGCTTTCAGGCCGGACATATCTCCCAGTTGCTGCATGACATGCGAGCGTTTGTGGGTGCTGCCGACCGCTGACGCTTGCCGTTGGTTGCTCATGTTGCTGTCAAGGGAGGCACCTTTTCTCACGGCCACGGACAGCACCGGATTTTGCGCTGAGTATGCCGCGATCGGCGCGATGGTGACGGCTGCCGGGTATCAGATAGCCAAGATCGTCGCAGTCTGACGGGATGCGGATGGCACGTTGTACGTGCGGGCGCTGCAGGGAGTTCATCCGCCAGGTCGACCCCGCCAACCTCGGAACCGAAGTGGTCGTCGGCCGCGATTCGACTCTTAACGTCCGGGAGTTGCTGCCTCTTAATGAATGGCCTGCTCGATCTGCTTATCGCTTAGAAACGAACGCCTGCGACCCCCTCGCTTGTAAGGAGAGCCGCGCTGCGGGCCGGCCGACAGGCGAGCCCGTAGGTCGTGGCATGACCTGGGCCTGCTGGCAGCAGGCCCAGGTCTTGGCGCGGTGAAAGCGCGCGAGTGCCCGGGTGGACGAACTGGTCACGGCTTGAGCACGTAGCGACCGCGCAGCCCACCCTTGGCCACCGCCTGGTGGGCGTTAGCGACCTGGTCCAGCGGCACGACCGCGTGCACCCGGGCCGGCAGGTCGCCGGACGCGGCGCGGGCGAGCAGATCGGCCAGCCGAAGACCGTCTGGGTGCGCCACCACGACCTCTACTCTGATCCCGCGCTGAGTGGTCGGCTTGGCGCTCGGCTGGACGCCGACGAAAGCGCCGCCGTCGCGCACTAGGGCGAGAGCTCGTTCTTGCATCGCCGCACCGTCGGCGACCGCGTCCCAGCCGGGCTCGGCGTGCATGGTGAACTCGGCGCCGAGGCTGCGGACGAAGTCTTCGTCCTCGGCTCTGGCCAGACCGGTCACCTGCCAGTCGCGGTCTTGCGCGAGCGTGGCGACGTACCCGCCGACCGCGCCGGCCGCACCGGTCACCAGCAGCCTGTTGCCCTCCGTGGGCGGGTCGCCGAGCAGGTCGAGAAGCTGAGCGGCGGCCAGCCCGTTGAGCGGGACCGTCGACGCCGCGGCCAGGTCCAGCCCGTCGGGAACTTCGGCGAGGTTCGCGGCCGGCACGACGAGCTGCTCGGCGTAGGTGCCGAAGTCCCGGTCGAAGCCGTCCACCAGGCCGGCGACGCGGGTGCCGGCGGCCAGGTCCACCCCGGCACCGGTAGCGATGACGGTCCCGGCGAAGTCCCAGCCCAGGCCCGTACGGTCCGGCTGGTTGATCAGTCCCATGGCGTGGAACAGGCCGCCTGCGACTCCGAGGTCGACGGGGTTCACCGCCGCCGCGGCGATCCGAACCCTGACCTCGCCAGGCCCGGGTTCGGCGACGGGAACGTTGGTGATCTCGATCGAGTCGGGTCCGCCCGGGGTGCGGACGACGGCGGCCCTGAACGTAGCGGTGCTCATGCTTCATTCCTCGCAGCCTGTCTTTGGCAATTTCCCTGCACCACTATGGCGTCGGACTGCGCTATCCCGGCGCCGATCACCTCCCACATTTCATCGCTGGAGAGCAGCCAGTCTGAGGGCGGCTCCACCACACCGTCCAGCGAGATGAACAGCCCCGTTATGATCTTGCGCATCGTTACCTCCTCGGTACGAGCAATAGCTCCAGTACCTCTTGCAGGTGCCTTCATAGGGGATGTCGAAGCCGTGCCCCCGGTTTCGACATGCTGGGTTAGAGAATCTCCGAGATCCCGCCGAGGCACCGGTGAAGTACCTGATCCTGATCTACAGCAACCCGGCGTCGCGGGAGGTCTGGGGAGCCCGGAGCCTAGGCCGCGAAACCACCGTCAATGGTGATCGCGGTGCCGGTGACATAGCGGCCGTCCAGGCCGGCCAGGTAGGCGACGGCCGCGGCGATGTCGTTGGCGCCGCCGTAGCGGCCGAGTGCGGGGAGGCTGCTCAGGGCTGCAGCGGCCGGGCCATCGACGGGGTTCATGTCGGTGTCGATCAGGCCGCCGTGCACCACGACGGCGGTGATGCCGCGGGGGCCGAGGTCGCGGGCCAGGCCTTTGGTCAGGCCGGTGAGCGCGGATTTGGCCATGGCGTACAGGGTCAGGCCAGGAACCGGCACACGCTCGGCCAGGGCGCTGCCGATGGTGATGATGCGGCCGCCCTCGCTCATATGCCGCGCGGCAGCCTGGGAGGCGGTGAAGACCGCTCGCACATCGATTGCCCACAGGCGATCGGCCTGCTCGACGGTCATGTCGTCTAGCGGGCCGCCGGTGACGATGCCAGCGTTGTTGACCAGGATGTCGATCTGGCCGAAGTGGGTCACGGTCTGGCTGACGGCCGCAGTGACGGCGCCGGGGTCGGCGTTGTCGGCCTGGATGACCAGAACCCGGCCGCCGTCGGCGTCGATCTGCTTGGCCACCGCCTGCGCCTTGTCCGCGGCCGTGACGTAGGTGAGTGCCACCGCGGCTCCGTCGCGGGCCAGCCGCCGTGCCGTCGCCGCCCCGATTCCGCGGCTGCCGCCGGTCACCAGGGCCACCTTGCCTGAAAGCTGATTCATGTCTTCCTCATTCCTATGGCCGGTTTCCTTGTGTGCCGGGTCCGGGTTCTTCGGGCGAGCGGCCGCTGCCGCACGCCGGCGGGCTGGGCAGCTCAGCTCCTCACCGGCTGGTAGGACAGGACCACTACCCCTGTGCCGAGCGTCTTGGCCGCGAAGAGCTTGAGCGGTGTTTTCGCGCTCTCACGGAACATGAGCTGGCCGCGGCCGGCCAGGACGGGGTGGATCGAGAGCCGCAGTTCGTCGACCAGGCCGTGCTCCAGCAGTGTCTGCGCCAGCAGGCCATGGCCGTACATGGCCAGGGACTGGCCGTCTTGCTGCTTGAGCCGGCTGACCTCGGCGGTGACATCGCCGCTGACGATGACCGTGTTGTTCCAGTCGGCCTTGTCCAGGGTGGAGGAGAAGACGTACTTGCGGATGCTGTTCATCCGGTCAGCGAACCCGCCGACCTGGCCGGGCCATGTTGCCGCGAAGACCTGGTACGTCCCCCGGCCGAGCAGCATCGCATCAGCATCGCCGAGCCGTTCCAGCGCATCCTTCTCGACCTCGGCGTCGCGGTACTCCATGGCCCACAGTTGCGGGTCGCCGACGACGCCGTCGGCTGATATCAGGGTGGATTCGATGAGCTTGCGCACTGTTACCTCCGTGGTGATCGGGTTCCGGTTTGCCGCACCGGGCTTGGGCACCCGGCCATGACCGTGTGGGCCCGGTAGTTCAGACCTGCCGGCCACCGAAGAGGAATCGCGGCCGCAACGGGGATCGCGGGACGCGATGGCGATTCCTTTGCGGCTGGCGCGGGTCTTCATATGCGGAATGCCTGTTCATCACCGGAAGGGATGATCATGACCAGCGACGCAGTGAACACCAGCGATGACCGTGCCGTAGCGGAGGTCCTCCACGAGGTCTATGCGGCCTGGGCGTCGGACGACGCGGATGCCTTCGTGACGCCATACACCGAGCACGCGACCGCCGTGCTGCCCGGGTCTTACCTGCAGGGTAAAGACACGATCCGTTCGACCATGGCCGCCGGCTTCGCGGCCCGCTCCACGGTTCCAGAGGCGTCCATCAGGAGCAGAGCATCCGGTTCCCCAGCGCTGACACGGCTATCGTGATCAGCAAGGGCGGCATCGTGTACGCGGGCCAGACCGGCACCGCCGCCGAAACCAGGTCCGTGGAGACCTGGGTGCTGTCCAGGCAGGACGGCACCTGGCGAATCGAGGCCTTTCATAACAGCCCCGGAGCACACGGCGTGAGCTGACACCCAGAGGCTGCGGCTGCCCGGCACCGGCTCGACAGCCCTCCGATTCCTTTCGACGGGACGGCGAGTCTTTACTGGTGCAGGCATCCGCAACCAGCGGCGGCCAGGGAGGTTGATGATGATGTCCCAGAAGGCCAGCATGCTGTCGGACCGCGGGGAGTTCGCCCGTGGCACCGAGCCGTTCCGGCGCGAGCTGCTGGCCCACTGCTACCGGCTGCTCGGCTCGGTCGACGACGCCGAGGACCTGGTCCAGGAGACCTACCTGCGGGCCTGGCGGTCTTACGACAGGTTCGAGGGCCGGTCCTCGATGCGCAGATGGCTGTACCAGATCGCCACTAACGCCTGCCTGACCGCCCTGCAGCACCGGGCCCGCCGCCCGCTGCCCTCGGGCCTGGGCGGCCCGGCCCAGGACACCGGCGCGCCGCCCGAGCCCGGGGCGGACGTGACGTGGCTGCAGCCGATTCCCGACGCGCTGGTGACCCCGGAATCCGATGATCCCGCGGCTATCACCGTCTCACGGGAGAGCCTGCGGCTCGCGCTCATCGCCAGCTTCCAGTACCTGCCTCCCCGGCAGCGGGCGGTGCTGATCCTGCGGGAGGTGCTGGCCTTCCCGGCCGCCGACGTCGCCGAGATGCTCGGCACCACCACGGCCGCGGTCAAAAGCGCGCTGCAGCGCGCCCGGGTCCGGCTGCAGCAGGAGGCCCCGGACGCCAGCCAGATCACCGAGCCGGGCGAACCCGAAGCCCGGGCACTGCTTGACCAGTACATCGCCGCCTTCGAGACCGCCGACGCGAAGGCCCTGGAGCGGCTGCTGCGCAAGGACGCCACGCTGGAACTGCCGCCATCGGCGGCCTGGTTCGCGGGTGATGAGGCGATCGCCGGGGCGGTGGCCGGTCTCGGCGCGCCCGGGTCCTGGCGGATGGTGCCCGTCGCCGCCAACGGGCAGCCGGGCGCGGCGGCTTACCTGCGCGACACCGATGGCTGCTACCGCGCGTACGGGATCGTCGTGCTCACCGCGACCACCACCGGCATCGCCCGGATCGTCGTGTTCGCCGATCCCGGCCTGTTCGCACGGTTCGGCCTCCCCCAAGCCCGCCCGGCCGGATCCCGCCGCGCCGCCGCCCCGGCACCGAGCGCAGCCACACCATGACACCCCCCGCGAGCGCCGGGCTCCTGGCAGCGCGATCCGCTACGCCCTGGGCAGCCTGTCCTGCGTCAAGGTGAGCGGAACAATCTGGGGAAGGTTACGCCGGATTGTTCCGCTCTCGATCCTGGGCGGTAACGAGGCGGCTCGCGGCGCGCTAACGCCCAAAACGGTTCCATTGGGGGCCGAGGCCGGCTTTGCCCAGAGCTCGCGCGAACTGAAGGATCTGCTGCATGAACTGTGGGGTCTTCACGCTCTATGGGTCGTTCCGGCCCTTGGGGTTCGCGGGAACCGGAAGTGTCTTGCTCCTCGTCCGTGGTGGTGAGGAGCAAGCAGGCGTTCTCGGCGTAGCGGATTCACCGGCCCGCGCAGTGCCTGACCGCCGGAACCGCCGGCCCGCTCCGGCGCGAGGCCGACCGGTTTCAGCAACGTATCGACTGCCTGGCCCGGCACCGCGACACCCTGCTCGCCTGCCCGGCCTCGATCGGCGCGCCCCTGGGGAGGACTAGCCTGAGGATCATGGATGCGGCGGGGGCCGGTATCCCCGGTAGCGCAACGAGCAGGCGGGGGATGCTGCCCGCGCTGGCCGGGCTCGTGGTCGGGCTGGCTTATGCCGCGATCAGCGTCTACTGGGCCGTCGGCGGCAGGTGGCTGCTCAATACGGTAGGCATCTCGCTGAGCCGGCCGGGGCAGGCCGGGCACCTGGCGGCGCTGCTCGCGGTGTGGGGAGCGGCCGGGGTCAAGGCCGTCGCCGCTGTCCTGCCGTTGCTCGCGATAGGGGTCTGGCCGCGAACCGCGAACGGTGGCCTGCGGAGGCTGGCCCGCGTGCTGACCTGGATCGAGGCGGCGATCCTAGTCGGCTACGGCCTGGTCCTGACCGCGAGCGGGCTGCTGGTCCAGGCCGACGTGATCAAGGCGGCCGCCCACGCAGACCGCCTAGCCCTGAAATGGCACGCATACCTCTGGGACCCCTGGTTCCTGATCTGGGGCATCTTCGTCTTCCTGGCGCTATGGCGGTCGCGGCAGGCTAGCCAAAACCATTTACCAGGCCTGCACCCGGGGCAGTCCAGGGGTGCCACAGCACCGCGCCGGCGAGCAGCTCGAGCTGGTCTGACCACAACGGCTCGGCTTGGGCCCAGGCGATTGAACGACCAGGCCCGAAGCCGATTCCTCGCTACGAGACCGGGTGAAGTCCACCTCGCGAGCGAACCGCTCCGCAGTCCCCTCGCCAGCACCCGGATCCGCAGGGAGCGGCATCCGGCTCTCGGACGTGGACCGGGCGGTGCCCGCTCGCCGCGATCGACGTCCGGAACTGAGCCCAGCCGCGAGCCGTCACTACTGCGACGCTGCTCCTGAAGACAGCCTCCTCCGGCATCGCAATCAGCCCACCGGGCCGAGAGGCCAGTCCGCACTTCCAGGCGGTCCAGGTCCCAACGGTACCGCTGGCGCTGGTCCCCGGCCACCCGTCCGAGCCCGAGCAGGCTGCCGTGGTACTCGGCTACGCCTCCTTGCTGTGCGCCAGGTCAAGCGCGGCCGGGGTTGTCCTCGTGTGGTCAGTACCGGCCAAAATTCACCGGGTATCCGGATAGCCGGTGGCGGCCAGCCCGGGCTTCAGTGGCCAGGACCGCGCGCAGGCCGTCTCCGGGTTCTACGAGCTCGCCGACCGGATCTAGGCGCACCAGTCCGCCAGTGACCCTGCAGCCCGCGGTGTGCTCCGCGATCGTGTTCTCCGCCAGGCCCGTGCGGCGATACTCGCGCTCGAGGAGCTGCTCGGCGACGATGAGGCCACGGGGCAGTTGGAGGAAGCCGTCCGGACACTGTCCGAACCGGCCGTCCGCTACGCCGATCCAGAGACCTAGTTCGTGGAGTCTTCCCCGGTCCTCCGCCGATGCCCATGCTCTGGGCGATCCCGGCGAGCTTGTCCTCGGGGCTGCCCGGCCCGAGGCTGAGATAGCCGGTCAGAAGCCGCGTCGTTCCTTGTGGCTGCTCGCGCCAGCCGTCGAGCGCTTCCTCGTCAGCGCCGATGGCGATGAGGAGATGCCAGGCTTGCCGGGCGGTGAGCTCGCCGGTGTCCGCGATGACCTGGGCGCAACGGGCTGTCAGAGCGGCGGTTGCCTGCCGGATGTCATCGGCGAGACGGTCGAGCATCCCCTCGATCCCGGCCCAGGTCCTCTCGAGCTCAGGCGGCGGCATCCCCACGGCGGCCCGCGCCATGCGGGCCTTCTGCTGGCTCTGCAGGTACGTGCGGCGGCTCTCGGCGATGAGCTCCGCGAGCTCGTCCGGGTCATCGGGGATCGGCGCCGGTCCGGCGTTGTCCTCTGCGCTGATCATAACCGCAGGCTAGCGGTCGCGTCTGGGGCTATGCGCTGCCCGCGGCGTCGATCCATCCGCGGTTGTCGGCCTCCGATGTCCCGAGCGCCGTGGCGGCGGCCAGCGCGAGGATGGCGTGCACCTGGGCTTCTGCCACGACCCGATCCTCCTCCGGGTATGTCCCGCGCTCTTTCCCGTCCAGTGGGGCGAGGATTTCCTCGGCCTTGAGGTAGTGCTCAGGTCCGGTCATCGATTCCTCCATTGCCCGGCGTATTCCGTTAAGCACGTTCTGTTCGCTACTATGCCGGTTGCTGGACTTGGGTGGGGGGAGATATGGCGGTCGAGTTGGCAATCATCAGCGGCATCGCACTTGTCACGGGCACAGTGAAATGGGCGCTCGCAAAAGCCTGGCCCGGAGTGTTCGCGAAATCGCATCAGCGGGTGGGCAGGCACCGCAGCCGGGCTGGCCACTGAGTCGGCGTGCGCGAACATAACCGGTCAGGCTGTTGGAAACCCGTTGAGGTAGCCGTCGGGGCGCCGGAGCCACCTGGTGCCTGCGGCGTCTGTGAACCTGACGACGGCTCCGCTGTTGCTCATGTCGGCGCCGAGCAGGAAGCCGCGATCGCCTGGGGCGACTTCCGCGATCCTCGGCTCGGCGACATCAAGGTGGGGGACTGGCACCGCAGGGTCGCCGCAGCCCGTGCGACCGACCCGGCGGCCAAGGCGAAGCACGCCAGCCTTTGGGCGACCCACTGCGAGCCGCAGTGGGGCGGCTGGCCGATGTCCGCGATCACCAGGATGGAAGCCCAGGAGTGGGTAAATCGCCTGCAGCTGACGCGCCGGGCGCGGCACAAGGGGCGGGCCGTCACCGGTGACGATGAGGACGTGCCACCCATTGGTGCCGAGACGATCGGCGCCGCCGTCCACCTGATGAGCCAGCTCTACAGCCTGGCCACGAGGGAAACCCCGCCGATCGTGATGGTGAACCCGTTCGCCGGGCTTGAGCTGCCCACGATCCGGCCCCACGAGGCCGACTTCCTCGAGCACGATGAGGCCGATGCGCTGTTCACCGCGGCGCGGGAGATCGGGCCGCGGTGGCGCACCCTGATCGAGCTGGGCACGGAGGTGGGCCTGCGCCCTGGCGAGCTGTACGGGCTGCATGGCCACCGGGTGGACTGGCTGCGCGGCAAGATCCAGGTCGTCGACGTGATGACCCGGACAGGCCTGCGGCAGTGGCCGAAGTCGAAGAAATCTCACCGCATTGTGCCGGTTCCGCCGTACATCGTGGAAGCTATGCCGGCGCTGATGACCGGGCGCCCGCGCGACGCCCTGGTGTTCACCGCCCCCGAAGGTGGTCCCGTGGACGACGGCAATTTCAGGGACCGCATCTGGTACCCGGCGGTGGTGGCCGCGGGCATCCGCCGCTTCCCGCCGCGGATCATGCGGCACACCGCCGCGAGCTGGCTCGTGATCGACGGAGTGCCGCTGTACGACGTCCAGGCGCTGCTCGGCCATGAGAGCTACCGAACAGCTGAGCGGTACGCCCACCTCGCCCCCGACGCCCACCACAAGGTCGTCCAGTCGTGGGAAAGGCGCCGCGACGCATCGGTGACGCGCGGGCCCCGGAAGGGCCGGGCGCAGTAAGGCGTTTGTGCTGGTGGGCCGTACTGGATTTGAACCAGTGACCTCTTCCGTGTCAGTTCAGGGCAGCAACCTGGCGGGACGCCATGGCCTTGCCATGGATGGCGGTGGTGACGGGCCTAGGTAAGTCGTCGTGCGGTGTCGTTGCTGTCACTTCTGCTGTAATCGGCTCCTGCCGTCGCTGGGTTATGAGCACCACGACGCTCGTCTCCGTTGTCCCTGGCAGTCTCCGGTGACTGTGGCGACCTCGAAAGACCTGGCGGCTGGGCGCACCAAAATGCAGATCGTCCGCCGCCTCGGCATTTCCGAGGGGTCCGTGCGGACCCACCTGGAAACATCTACGAGAGGCTGGACGTCGCCAGCCGCACCGCCGCCGTCGCCTGTGCCTTCCCGGACCCGTTGCATAGTTCTGCATGACGTGGACCGATTCGCGGACCGGGCGAATGAAAGCCTCGTCTTCGTCGGGTCCAAGCTGATTAGAGCCATTGATCTGGTAATGTTGAATGTATCCTGGACCATGCGGCCAGCCCGGATCTTTTCTTATGCCCTCGGCCCGCCTTCCGGTCATCCTCCGCCCATTTGAACTGAGAAGTACGAACTGAGCCACGGGGCCGATATCGTGATCGCGAGGACTAGCTCATCGGTCAACTCCCAGCCGGGATGTACGGCGACCTCGATGTTATGCCTGCCGAGACCGCCCATTAGGAAGCGGATGATCCTGTACCGGACAACACTGTTCCCTGCCTCATCCACTGCGGTCATGATTGCATTTGCTCGCTGAGTCCCCCGGACCGGGAACCGGAGCCGTCGCCCATGAGGGAACGAAATACAAGCCTGAGCGCTGCGCTCGAAATTCCTGCCGCTGATGTACAAGACAGGTGTTCCTGTCTCATCGACGAGTTCTCTTGACTGCTTGGCATGCATTCTAACGAGTGCGAAGCTCCCCTTGTTTATGCTAACCCGATCGCCCATTCCAGGGATATCAGTGACCCCCAAGATGTCAGACCATCTATAGGTCATGGAAGCTATGGTCTGCATATCTACCAAGCGGAGTTCACAACGCGCTATCTTTACCCATTCCAATCGCAGATACGTCCCGGGCTGCCGGTCGAACTCTTCCCACGCTTTCCAGCACTTCTCGGAGTGGTGCTCCCAGAGATCCCGCCGCGATTGCCTACCGGAATTCTTGGCGCGGTCACCGGACCCGCTGTGGATAAACCGGCCCCCGACAGCGTCGAGGTCGCGCCAAGGATCTGTGCCATTTTCAGCCGCCGGACCGAGCCTTGGACGAAGCAGGGACTGGGACAGGAACCAGTCGACGGCCGCAACGTTATATCCGTTCCACCGCTTCCGGAATGTCGCGTTCCGGACCAGTGACTCGACATGCCGACCAGCGTCGAGCTCCGCCGCGATGCTGCGTAGCAGGTTGTCGACCTGGGCCACGTCATAGCCCCAGCGCGTGATCAAGAAGGTGGTGTCCCGGATCTGTTCACCAGTCTCTGGTTGATCCTCACCGCCGTACCTGGTCAACGGCCACGAGCCTTACTCGTCATGAACAGAAGTGTGACGCCAGCTGTTGGTAGTAGGCTCGTCTTCCCGTAAATCGGCCTCGGATGCTGCTGTGCTAAGTGACCTCTTCCGTGTCAGGTCTCCTTCGAGACTCGGTTCACCTGCATCAAGCCAGGTCGCGATGCCTGCGGTGCTGTCTGGGAGTAGCCGTGATGGTCCTCAGTCGACCACCTCATCGGGCACGCGGCGGGCACGGACACGGCTCCAGAGGCGGCATGCCACATCTTTCGAATTACCCAGCTTTGCTGCATACAAGTGCTTCCTGTCGCCTCCTTGACCAGAACCATTCCGTATACCTTCCGGATCATGGGCCGTCCGTGGGGCTGCACGGCTCGAGCCGTGTCGAGAAAGCGATCCTGCCTGCGACTACCTCATGACACCGATGAGTTCAGCATCGAGCGGAGGTCCACCTGTCATGTCACTCGGCCGCGTTCAGAACTTCGCCGTCTCGCTCGACGGCTTCGGCAGCGGCGACGGCCAGAGCCTGGAGTCGCCCTTTGGCCATGTTGGCGACCGGCTGATGCGATGGTTCTTCGACATCCGCTCATGGCGCTCTATGCATGGCGAGCCTAGCGGGAGCACCGGCACCGACGACACCTGCGCGAGCAACTGGGGACCGGACATCGGCGCGGAGATCATGGACCGTAACAAGTTCGGTCCGCAGCGCGGCCCGTGGACCGACGAGGAATGGAAGGGCTGGTGGGCGACGAACCGCCATTCCATACCCCCGTCTTCGTGCTCACCCATCACCCCAGGCCCTCGATCGAGATGAAGGGCGGCATTGTTCGGGCGCACGGTCATCGAGTTCATCTGTGCCGCCTGGTACCCGAGAACTCGTCCTAGACCTAGAATCAACTCCGCGCGGAAGGAGCGCGAGTCATGGACAGCCCCTCCAGGAACTATCCCCCCGGCGACCAGCGCGTATCCGATGCCCATCGCGACCATGCCGTGTCCGAGCTGAGCGAGGCCTTCCAGGCGGGCCGGATCACCGCCGACGAGTTCGAGCAGCGGTCCGGGCGGGCACTGAGCGCCCGCACTGGGAAAGACCTGACCGACCTATTCACCGACCTGCAGAAAGACAACGTTCCTGCGGCCCGCACCGCCGCCGGCCGCCTGGCACGATCCCCGCGCGCCGCCGGCACCTGGATCGCCATAGGCGCATCGGGCGCGGCGGCGATCTCCCTCGCCTTCCTCACCCTAGTGAACGCCCTGACCGCGGGCACGAACCCGGGTCTCACCCTCCCCCAGCGTGAGGCCCAGCGGGCGCTCGCCGAGCAGGTCCTGCAACGCGAGGGCATCTCGATCTCCGTCCCTCTTCCCCCGTCCGGTGCCTACGGCATCGACTGGGTCGGCATAGTAACGCCAGCGATCATCACCGTCCTGCTCATCGCGCTGACCGTCCTCCTCTGGCGCGCGACCCGCGTCCGCCGCGCCTAGGCCAGCGCTGGGTCGGCTGCTATCGCGGCCTGTTCGATCTTCGCCTGTTTGCTCGCCCAGTAGTCCGCGTCGTATTCCTGGAAAGCCGCGCTGCCCTGCTCGCTTTCGCCTACTCGGCCGTCGAGTTGTTCGCGCAGGATGTCCGCGTGCCCGGTGTGCCGGTTGGTCTCGCCGATGATCTGCACCATGATGTTGAACAGCTTCACGTTGGGCCGCGGCCACCAGGGCACGTGGCCGAGCGCGTCGATCGGCAGCGCATCGGAGTGCGCCCACACCTGTCCCGCAACGAGCTGATCACCCGCGTCCCGCACCGGAACCGGTACACATTGACCCCTGACGGCCTGCGCTTCGCGGTCTTCTACACCAAGGTCCACGACCGGCTCTTGCGTCCGCTCATAACTGCCGACCAACCCCAGGCCCCGCCCGAACTCCGCGACGCTCTCGGCGCCATCGACCGTCACCTCTCCCAGCGCATCGCCATCGCCGGGCTACCAGCCGCCGCCTGACCAGCCACGTCTGTACTTCGACCAGCCGCCGATCAATTGGCGCCTTCCTGCGACTCGGACTCGAGAGGCGGGGAATCCTAGTCCACCCCCGTCTTCCTCATAGGCGCGGAATCCTTGCAAGTGGGTGCCGGGTCTAGGCTGGCGAAGCCATCGCGCAGCGACGCCCGCAGGGCGGCCTAGACGCGGTGCCTGCGAGCTGGCCAATGGGAGCCGAGGAAGATCGCCACATTGCCGCCCCGTCCGCGTAGTGAGTGAGCACTGTTGATCTGCGGCAGCTGGCCAGCGCGGCGCGCCCGTGCCGGGCGGGCGTCCCAACGCAGAGCCCGGGTGGCGGGCGCGCCAGCGGCGCCGTAGGCGCCGCTCTTGATCTAAGAAAGGCTCAATACAGCAACGCACAGCGAGTACAGGCCGGATGCGACATGAGCAACCGGTTGACTGCTTGGAAGTACGGCCGGAACTGACAAGGCTGTTCTCGGCGGATCTGACGGTGCTCTTGTGGGCGATCACGTTATTCCCCAGGGGTTTTGATCAAGTAATTCCCCAGGTCCTGGCCCTGTTCTTATCTCTAGGTGGCGTTCGTCTTCCCGGTGGGGACGACACGCGCGGGTGCCTTGTTCGGCCGGTAGCTCGGCCCGTTCATGAAGCATTGGTGGCTGTTGTTGATGAGCCGGTCCAGCAGCGATTCGGCGACGACCGGGTTCGGGAACAGCGGATACCAGTCGGCAGGGGCCCGGTTGGATGTCAGGATCAGCGACTTGCCTGCCCGCTCGGTGATCAGCTCGTAGAGGTCGTCGGCCTGCGGGGCGGTGAGCTCGCGCATGCCGAAGTCGTCCAGGACGAGGACGGCGGGGCGGGTGAGCTCGGCGAGCCGTCTGTCCCAGGTGTGGTCGGCTCGTCCCCCGGCGAGGTGGGCCAGGACGCGGCTGGTTTTGAGGAACCGTGCCTCGGCCCCGGCGCGGACGGCGAGGTGGGCGAGGGCCTGGGCGACGTGGCTCTTGCCGACGCCGACCGGGCCGTAGAGGATGACCGACTCGCCGCCGGCCAGCCAGCGGAGGGCGGCGAGGTCGCGGATCTGGGCGGCGGGCAGCTTCGGGGAGGCCGCGAAGTCGAACCCCTCGAGGGTGGCCTCGGTCTCGAACCTGGCCCGGCGGATCCGGCGGGTCAGGGACATGGACTGGCGGCGGGAGATCTCGTCCTGGCAGAGGACCTGGAGGAAGTCCAGGTGGCCGAGTTCCCCGGCGCGGCCTGGGCCAGGCGGGCGTCCAGGGTGGCGAGCATGCCGGACAGCTTCAGGTCGCGCAGCGCGGACGCGAGCGCGCTGCGGTCGGTGACGGTGACGGCGGTGGTCATGACGGTGCTCCCTTCGTGGTGCCCGGGGTGACGGCGTCGCTGGGGATCGTTCCGGGCATGGGGATGACGTTCGCGAACGAGGCCGGGCCGCGCAGGAACGCCGCCGCCCCGCCGTCCCCGGCCACGGCGGGCAGCTGGTCCCGCTCGGCGCCGGCGGCGAGGATGCCCCGGACGGTGCGGTAGGACGGGTCGCCAGCCGTGATCGCCTTCGCGCAGGCGGCTTCGAGCCTGCCCGGATCGTGCTTGTCGGCCAGGCCGATGACGCCCTGGGCGGCGCGGAGCCGGTAGAGGGCGTTATCGGCGAGCAGCTCGCCGATCAGCTGCTCGCAGGCCGGGCCGATGACGGTCGCCTGCTTGCGGCACCAGGCCGGGGTCCGCATGTGGAACGCGATCTTCTCCGGCGGGTAGTCGCCGAAGTCGGTCTGCTTCCCGCGGACCTTGCGGGGATGGGACTTGACCAGCTGGCCGCCGATGAAGAACTGCACCATGCTGCCGGTGATCCGGACGTCGGCCGTCTTGCCGATGTGTCGCCAGGGCACCGAGTAGAGGACCTTGTCGACCTGGGCGTGGATGTCCGGGCCGATCTTCGCCGTCGCCCACGTGGCCAGCACGAACGGCCCGGCCGGCAACGGCCGCAGCGCGTCCTTCTCCACCGTCTCGAACACCGCGGCCGGGGCGGCGCCCTCCAGCGGCCGGCACGCCCGCTGCCCGGCGACCTCCGCTGACCAGCGGGCGGCCTCGGCCTGCATGCGCTCCAGCGACGTGAACTCCCGGCCCCGCCAGAAGCTGTCCCGGACATACGGCATCGGCCGCTCCACCCTCGCCTTGTCCCTCGGCTTCAGCGCCCGGGCCGGATCGACCAGGCAGCCGTAATGCGCCGCCAGCTCGGCATAGGACCGGTTGACCTTCGGGTCGTAGAGATCGGGCTTGTCGACCCCCGTCTTCAGGTTGTCCGGGACCAGCCGGGCGGGCACGCCGCCGAAGAACTCGAACGCCGCCACGTGGCACTCGGTCCACGCCCGCTGGTCCATCTTCAGCACCGGGCGGACGAACATGTGCCGCGAGCACGCCAGCACCATCACGAACGCCCAGACAGTGCGCAGCTTCCCGGTCACCGGGTCCAGCCACCGGCCCAGCTGGCCATAGTCGATCTGCGCCTGCTCCCCGGCCTCAGCCAGCCGCGGGCTCCACACCGTGACCTGCGACCGGCGGGCCTCCTCCGGGACGTTCGCCGCCACGTAACGGCGCAAGCTCGCGACACTGGCAGCCAGGCCGTGCTCGTCCCGCAGCCGCTGGTGAATCGTCGACATCCGTACCCCGGCCTTCAGCTGCTCCGCGATGTAATCGTGGTGCCCGCCGATCGCCGGCCAGGTCACCTGCCGCAGCCGCGTGTCAGCCAGCTCCGGGAACCACTCCCGTACCAGCTCAGCCCACTCGCCCTCGCCCCTCGCCGGGCCGCCGGGAGTGATCCCGGCGGCGATCGCCGGGGCGACATACTTGCGGATCGTCTTGCGGTCCACCCCCAGCGAGCCGGACATCTCGTTCAGCGACCTGCCCGCATGCCAGTGCACCAGTATCTCGGTCACGTCGATCACGTCGAACGTTCTCCTTGCCATCGGCCTCCCGTCCCAGACGGGAGGAACCATCCTCTGTCCCGATGACCAGATCCACCACGACACGCACACCGTCCCCATGGGGAATTACGTGATCGAGGTGGGGAAATCCGTGATCGTCAACCCCTCACAGCTGGGGAATTACAAGATCGCCGACAGCTCTTGCTCGTCAGGCTCTGAGGCGGGGATAGGCCTCTGTGCTGGTGGGCCGTACTGGATTTGAACCAGTGACCTTCCGTGTCAGTTCAGGGCAGCTACCTGGCGGGAGGCCACGGCCTCGCCACGGACGGCGGTGGCGATAGGCTCAGGTAAGTCGTTATGCGGTGTCGTTGCTGTCACTTCTGCTGTCACCGACTCTCCCGCAAGCGCCGCCAAATTTCCCGGGGCGGTCCACCTGGGACTCTCTGCTTGGGAAGTCTGTGGCCCTGCCTGCCTGTCACCTGCTGGTTCTGCGACCTGCGGGGAGTTGGTGGTCTGACCGTGAGCGACCGTGATTACCTGCACGCGCTCCTCCAATCGGCACGCAACACGGCGCCTCTCGGTCCCGAACGAGCGGCCGTCTTCGGCGGACGAGTCTCGCCCAGGTAAGACCCGCGGTGCAAGATAGGGATCGGCAGCTCGTGGAGTTGCTGTACTTTGCCGCTGTGCGACGGCCAGCTCCTGGCGTCCAAGTGGCGGCGGCGGTTTTTACCTACCGTGGCAGTTCTTGGTCCGCGAGCCTTGTGGCCTGCGTAAGGGATAAGGGAGCGTCGGGTGACATATCTGTTCGGTCACTCTGCCGGTGAGACAGACCGGCTGTTGCGGCAGGCAATGCTATTCGGGCCGTACACCCGACGGCTCTTGGAGGACGCGGGCATCGCGCCGGGAATGAGGGTCCTGGACGTGGGAAGCGGCGCGGGGGACGTCAGCCTCCTCCTCGCCGACATGGTCGGAATGAGCGGCACCGTGATGGGTGTCGACCTCAATGCCGAGCTTCTCGAGACTGCGCGAGCCCGGGCGGACGCAGCGGGCCTGCGGAACGTGACCTTCACGGTAGGCGATGCGGCGTCGGTGGCTCTGCCTGAGGACTTCGACGCCGTGGTTGGCCGCTGTGTGCTGTTTTTCATAAGGGACCGGCTGACGGTGGTGCGTCGACTGGCCGGGCACGTCCGCCCGGGCGGCGTCATCGCCTTCCAGGAGCCGGGTAACGCTACCTTGCGCCCGTCCGCGCTACCGCCCTCGCCGCTGCTCGATCAGGTCTGGGGCTGGATCATGGAGTTGTACCGCCGTGCCGAGATGGACCTCCACGCGGGCCTGCGGCTCTTTAGTCTTTTCAAGGACGCAGGCCTGCCAGATCCTCAGATGCATCTGGACGCTGCCGTCGGCGGCGGCCCGGACTGGTCGGGCTACGAATACATCGCTGGGCTTGTCCGGACGATCTTGCCGCGGCTCGTTGAGCATGGTGTCGCGACGGCGGAACAGGTTGCCATCGACAGCCTGGCTGACCGGCTGCGCGCCGAAACTGTGGCCAGCCGCGGCGTGATGACCACCTGGAGCTTCATCACCGCGTGGGCGCCCGTGCCCGGGAGCTAAAGACCCGCGGATTAAGAGACGGGCGCGGCCACGCTCGGGACCGTCCGAGCCTGTCCGGATTCTCGGCTCTAGCTGCTACTGCCCGATTGGACCGATGTGCCGCCGTCCTAGTTGGTGCATCGGCGCTGTTGCTCGAATTGCTGCTCGCCGAGTGTCCTGTCGTGGACCAGTGACCTCTTCTGTGTCAGAGTGTCGGCCTTCCGGCTTGGCTTGACTTCTTATGGCTTTGACCTGGCCGTTTACCAGTTATGCGCTGCCTAGACTACGTTGCAGTTTCCTGCGTTTTCATCTGTGATCCTCGGCGCTCTAGGGCCGTTGTAGGGCTATCCCTACGGGGGTAGGCGGGCCGAATAGGTGACTCGCTCTCAGGGTGACCACGGCTGACCCTCAGTGATCGGCTTGACCGAACCTTGCTTGTGCTCCCAGTTGGTTCCCCATCTATCCATCCAGCGGACTACGAAATACGGCCCAGCAAGGTGCCGCACGCCCACGTCGCCGCTTTCGAACCGCATCCCAGCGTCCCATGGAGCGAGCGTGTCACCATGCCCTCGCTTGTCCTGAAGGGGGCCGAAGTCGCCCCGCAACTCCTGAGGCAGGCTCTCGAAACTCGCCGGTATCCGGATTACCCGCGACGGTGAGGTCAGGCTCCGACCCTCTGGAGAGAACTGGGCGGTGACACGGGTGATCGCGTATCGGCCCCTGTTGACGACCAGTGCCGCCAAGCATTTGGCTGCATCCGCACCCTGGTCGCCGTACTCATTCGGGGACCCCGGCACTGTAGTGAATTCACCCACTGTGACCTGGACGGCATATGCCTTGGTGTACTGTTCCCTCTCCGTCATGCGCCATTGCTCCGTGCGGAACTGCTCCTCCGACTGATCGTGCTGGATCTTCAACCTCATGTCGGCTAGTCGGCGCTCTTCAGCGACCTCGGCCTCGTGTCGGGCTTGCTCGTCGGCAAGACGCTTGTCTGCCCGCTTGCGGTCTTGCCTCGTGATGACAGGGGTGGACAGGTACTGCGAGCTGGAACAGTGGCGGGCGTGGAAGCCGGTATTGGAGTGCATCGCCGTTAGCCAGCTGGACTGGTGGCCTGTTCGTCCGGGTCGGCGCGGGCGCGCCGGGCGGGCGTCCCAACGCAGAGCCCGGGTGGCGGGCGCGCCAGCGGCGCCGCAGGCGCCGCTCTTGATCTAAGAAAGGCTCAATACAGCAACGCACAGCGAGTACAGGCCGGATGCGACATGAGCAACCGGTTGACTGCTTGGAAGTACGGCCGGAACTGACAAGGCTGTTCTCGGCGGATCTGACGATGCTCTTGCTCGTCAGGCTCTGAGGCGGGGATAGGCCTCTGTGCTGGTGGGCCGTACTGGATTTGAACCAGTGACCTCTTCCGTGTCAGGGAAATCCAGGGCGCCCCCGGGTGTCTGTCACCGTCGGACTGCGTCAGACGGGGCGCCCCCGACCTGCGAGAACATTCTGGCTGATCGCCTAGCGTTCCGCGGCACTCTGAGCGTAGACGGCGCACTTCAAACTTCTAGTAACGGCTTGCGTTAATAACGTGACGCGTTATCATGGGACTGTGCTGCGATCGTTTCGCGATAGGGAAACCGAGGCCATCTGGCATCGGCAGCGGTCACGCAGGATGGACGGGTCCCTACAGCGCGCCGCATGGCGCAAGCTCGCGATGCTCGATGCCGCCGAGGCCTTAACTGACCTGCTCGTCCCGCCGGGTAACCGGCTGGAAAAGCTCACCGGGGATCGCGCAGGCCAGTACAGCATCCGGATCAACCAGCAATGGCGGATCTGCTTCGCCTGGTCGGACGCGGGACCAGAAGACGTGGAGATCGTCGATTATCACTAACGGAGGAGCCGATGACAGCGGACACGGTCATGCCGCCGGTCCACCCGGGGGAGATCTTGCTGGAGGAGTTCCTGACCCCGCTGGGCGTGAGCCAGTACCAGCTGGCCAAGGCGGTAGATGTCCCGGCCCGGCGGATCAACGAGATCGTCCACGGGCAGCGGCGCATCACCGCGGACACTGCACTGCGGCTGTCCCGGTATTTCGGCACCTCGGAGCGGTTCTGGATGAATCTGCAGGCCCGCTACGACCTGGAAACCGAGAAAGACCGGCTCGGCGCTGCGCTGGATGACATCCGGCCGCTCCGCGCAGCGAGCTAAACCAGGCTAAACGGCCGAAGCCTCGCCGCCGCCCAAAATAAGGCCCTCGCCAGTCGTGTGATGCGCCAGATCAAGCAGGCGACATGACCAAGGTCCATACGAGACAAAGGCGTCCCTGTGGCTGGTAACCAGCGCGCACGTAGCCGCCGAGCTGTGCGGTGGCGATATGCCCCCCTAAGCGCTCCTCCGCTCAGGGGGGCATATCAGGATGTTCCGGTCGTCTACGGGTCCTGGCAGCTGGCGCGATACTGTCGCGTCCTTGACGCGGGGGCGAACAGAGGAGGTGCATGAGCGAGCTGGGTCCGTACTTTGAACTCCGTGACGAGGTTTTCGTGCCCCGTCCCCACGCTCGAAATCCGTGGTCGGACATGATGCTGCACGGCCGTTTGCTGGCCGGTCTGGCGGCTCGGCAGGTCGAGCAGTCCTACGAGGATGACCGCTTCCGGGTCGCTCGGCTGACCGTGGACATGTCCCGCGCGCCGCCTATGGAACCGGTCTCGGCGGTCTCGAAGTTGATCCGCGACGGCCGGCGTGTCCGTGTCGCCGAGGGGCAGCTCTCGGATGGAGCGGCCACGGTCTGTCACGTGAGCGCGCTGGTTCTGGCCCGCGGCGACCCTCCGAGCGGAGCGATCTAGAACCCGCCGCCGTGGTCTGTGCCCCCGCCCGAAGCGCTGGCCGATCCCGATCCCGACATGCGGTTGGGCACGGAAGTTCGCACTATTTCGGGTGATCACACCGCCGCCGAACGCCACCGGGCCTGGCTGCGCGGCACCTGCCCGCTGGTGGCCGGTGAGGAGCTCACTCCCGTGGTGCGGGCCATGATCGCCGCCGACCTTGCCAGCCCATTCGCCCTGGCGGGGGAGACGGGCCTCGAATTTATCAACGTGTCGTGTGCGGGCCCACGACACGCTTGACGTCTTGTAGTCGGGACATGCTTGACAGTCACTGTCCGTGGTCTCGATCATCTTGTGCCCATGGGGCAGAGGAGAAGCGGGGAGATGACCAGGGCTGGCTGGTCGAGCAGCGGTACCGGGCGGTGCTGGAGGTCCTGGACGGGTCGCCGGTCAGCGAGGTGGCCGTCCGGTACGGGGTGTCGCGGCAGTCGGTGTATTCGTGGAAGGCCCGGCACGCGGCGGCCGGGGTGGATGGGTTGCGGGAGGTCTCGCGGCGGCCGCGGACCTCGCCGTCGCGGCTGGCGGCGGAGACCGAGGCGCTGGTGTGCGAGCTGCGGCGGGCGCATCCGCGGTGGGGTGCCCGGCGGATCGTGTTCGAGGTGGCGCAACGTGGCACAGCCGCCGGGCCGTCGCGGGCGACGGTGCACCGGGTGCTGGTACGCAACGCGCTGGTCACGCCGCAGGCCCAGCAGCACAAGCGCAAGTACCGGCGGTGGGCCCGGGAGACGCCGATGGCGCTGTGGCAGCAGGACCTGGTCGGCGGGATCTACCTGGCCGATGGCCGGGAGTGCAAGGTTGCTGTCCGGCATCGACGATCACTCCCGCTACGTGGTCTGCGCCACGGTGCTGGCCGTCCCGTCTGCGCGGGCGGTGGCCGATGCGTTCGTTGCGGCGATGAAGGCCTACGGGGTCCCGGCAGAGGTGCTGACCGACAACGGCAAGCAGTTCACCGGCCGGTTCACCAAACCGCGCCCGGCCGAGGTGCTGTTCGAGCGGGTCTGCCGTGAGCACGGCATCACCGCCAAGCTGACCAAGCTGTACTCGCCGACCACGACCGGGAAGGTGGAGCGGTGGCACCAGACGCTGCGCCGGGAACTGCTGGATGTGGCCGGGCCGTTCGCGGACCTGCCCAGTGCGCAGGCAGCGATCACCGCCTGGGTGCACACCTATAACCACGCCCGGCCGCATCAGGCGCTGGGCATGGCGACCCCGGCCAGCTTGTTCCGGCCAGGCAGCCAGCCCGGACCAGTGCTGGCCGGGCCAGTCCCGGAGCCGGCGCCCGAAGCCGCCGGGCCGGCGCCGGTGCTGATCGGCGCGCAGTCAGCAGGGGCCGTCGAGTTCGACACGGTGATCTCGGCCAGCGGCGTCCTAGCCGTGATTCCCGCGGTGCAGCGGATCAAGCTGGGCCCTGAGCGGGCCAGGCAGCTGGCGCACGTGTGGGCTGATGAGTTCACCGTGCATGTCCTCATCGGCGGGCAGCTGGTCAAGACCGTACCGTCCTGCCTGGACGCCGAGGACCTGGCCACGCTGAAGCTGCGCGGCGCAAGCCCGGCCGGGCCGCCGCCTGCGGCACCCGCCCCTCGCAATGCCGCGGCGCTGCCCGGCGGCACGGTGATCGAGGTCGACAGGTCCGTCGACGGTAACGGGGTGGCCGACCTGGCCGGGCACCGGGTCAAGGCCGGCGCCGAGCTGGCCCGCCGCCGCGTCACGCTGCGGCTGGACGGCCACCTGGTCCACGTCATCAGTGACGGTGTCCTGGCCAAGACCCTGGCCAGTCCCATCCCGGCCAGCGACCGTGGCAAGCTGCGCGGCGCCCGGATCGCCGCGGCCGCGCTGCCAGCGCCGGCTCCCGGGCCGGTCAGCGTGCAGCGCAAGGTCCCCCGCGACGGCGTCATCATGGTCACCCGCCAGCGGCTGCGCGTCGGCGCCACCTATGCCGGGAAGATCGTCACCGTCCACGTCGAGGACACCCACTTCCGCGTCACCTGCGACGGCGCCGAGATCTCCCTGCACCCCCGCCCCGAGCAACGGCCGTCACAAGGTGGAAAGCCAAGATCCACGCCCCGAAACCCGAGCGCGCGTCCAGCATCTCCTGAGCCTGTCAACCAAGTGGTGAGCCGAAATTGTCAAGGAAGTCCTGAGACCACGCACCACAATCAACGCCGATATCACCCTCTACGTGGGCCGGTCCCCTCGCGGCGAGTGGATCGGTCTCGAGTCCGGCGGCCATGTCGCCGACGCCGGGATCGGACTGGGCGTTTGCGCGATGTAGGACGTCGACGGCTCGGTCGGATATGTGACGGCGGCGGCGCTGGCCAACGGTCGGATCGGGGGTTGGTCGCCGCGCCTGGAGGACCGAGCTCGGGTCAGGCGGTTCGAGCGGGCGCGTCCAGGCGCAACTGGTCGGGGCTGAGGGCCCGCAGAGTGGCCAGCACCGGCTCGAGTCCGGGCCGGGCGGTGATGACCCGCACGATCGTCTCGTCTAGGCCTTCTGAGAGGCGGCGGTACTCGTCGGCCGCGCCTTCCGGGGGACCGTAGTAGCCGACCGCTCGGAGGAGCTCGTCGGGCGCGGCGTCGACCAGTTCGGTGACGGGGGCTCCGGCGTCGCGACGAGCCTCGAGTTCGAGCAGGGTGCGCTCGAACCCGAGCCGGGAGAAGTGACCGCGGTAGGCCGCTGCCGGGTTGGCTCCGGGTCGCCGCAGGGCGTAACTGAGGACCTGGGTCCCGAACGCCAGCCGCGCCGCCTGCTCGTCGCGGTCCACGCAGACACGCACGTACATGGCGATCTTCACCTCGGCCGGATCCCGCCCGACACGGGTGGCGCCATCGATCAGGGTGTCTCGGACCCAACGGGTGTACTCGGGGGTGGCGAAACTCGGCAGAACCCCATCGGCGCACTCCGCGGCGACACGGAGCATTTGCGGACCCAAGGCGGCCAGGTAAACCGGCACCTTCGGCGCCTCGGCGGACAGCTTGAAACGATCCAAGGTCACAGCCGGGCTGTCGTAGCTCACCGTTTCACCGGCCAAGATCCGGCGCAGGGTCATGACGTGGTCCTGCATCAACGCGATGGGCCGACCTGCGGACCCGCCCGAACCTACCCCGAGCATGAAACGCCCGCCGGAGATCTGCGCCACCGTGGCGGCCTGATTGGCGAGTGCCGGTACGGTCCACATCCGCACCGGGACCACGCCGGTGGCCGTCGTGATCCCGCCGGGCACCACCTCAGCCGTGGCCTCGGACCAGCCAGCGCAGACATGGAATGCATCTGGGATACCACCGGCCGGTGTCCACAGGCTCTGGAACCCAAGCGGGCCGCTTCCCGGCCGGCTTGGCGAAGCTCGCCGGAGGAAAGCCGGAGTCCCGGGTCGAGGCCCGCCCCGACAATCATCGGTGCCGCCCCGCCCGCTGGATACCGTTGATCATCTTCACAAGCTACCGCTCACACGCGGCCGACCAGGTGGCGATGGCCGCCCCGATCTCGTCCGGCATCCGTACCAGGCGCCCCGGCGAGAACACCTGGCAGTCGGGCTGAAGGACGGCCCTGGTGGTCCCGCCGGCACAGGGAAAGCGGTCGGTATAGACGTCGGCCGGACTGACGTGACGGTTCTGGTAGCCCTGGACTGCCTAGCTAAGCTAGCCGGGCGCCGGCCGCCGTCCGTTCCCATGTTTCTGTATGCCCGTCGGCGGCATGGACCTGCGAGGTCGCCGGAGGCGCCGTAGGCAATGAAACGCTGGTGCAGGAGAACGACAGCACAGGACAGACAGCGCCAGAACTGGCTGTTCAGTGCCGCTCAGACGCGGCGAGCTCGCTATCGATAGGCAGCGCATAGTCGGCAGGGAGGAAAGGTACAGCCGTCGCTCCTCGCCAGAAAAAGCACGTCCTAGCGACCGCCACAGCAGCTCGATTGAGCTTCCCCGAAGCACGCCAGCCGGGGAGCATCTCCTGAGAAGACCGCAACATGCGGCGTTCTGACCAGCAACAACGGGACAAAACCGCAGGCGGCTGGCTCCCTTTCAAGTTCTTGGCGCCAGACAGGATTTCGAAAAATGTCGTGGGCCGTACTGGATTTGAACCTGTGACCTCTTCCGTGTCAGAGTGTCGGCTTTCCGGCTTGGACGGCGGAATTGCTGCTGTGACCTGGTTAAACGCCAGCGCGAGCTTCTCAGACCACCTTCTAGTGTCCCGCATTTACCCTCGTCGTCCGCGGTGTTCTAGGGCCGACGTAGGGGCGACCCTAGGGCCGTGGGTCTCTGCTTGTTGGTAGCCGTCGAAACCGCCGCGGCTCGCCGGTGTGCGGCGATGCCGCCGATGGCTACGTCAACGATCGGCTACCGGCGGAGCGTCAGCGGGCGAGTGCCTGGACGGCGGCTATCGCTTGGCTGACATCGGAGGAGCAGTGTCGGAGCTGGGCGAATAGCTCGCTGGCAGCAGGGCGTGCGGCCATTTCATAGACATCCGGGATGCCGCGCTGCAGCGGTTCGAGGACCGGCCCAGAAGCGCCGGATTCCAGCAGCCAGCGGATGTGCAGCAGCTCGGCGAACCGGCCGCGCTCATCCGCCAGCGGCCCGGTGATTGCCAGCGGCCGCCGCCGTGCCTGCGGTGTTTCAACAACCAGGTCCGATGCGCCGCCGTAAGGATCGCGCCCGGCGAAGTGCAGGTGCGTGACAGTCGATTGAATGGCCGCCCCCAGGCACATGCAACATGGCTCCAGCGTCGTCACCAGGATGTGATCTTCGTAATGGCGGGTGGGCGGGAGCCCGGCGAGCGCGTTTATCTCTGCATGCGCGACGTGACAGAAAGCCAACCCACCGCCGCCGTCAGGCTGCTCATAGCGTCTGCCCCGGCCCTCGGCCACGAGCTCGCCCGCTGGGGCTGGCCACTACCGCGCCCACCGGGGTTGTCCGGGCAAGAAAACTCGCCCAGGCCAACTCGAGGGCACGCTGCCAGGCCGCATCGAGTCGCATGACCGGGATTGTTCCGGACAACTGCGCGCCCTCTCTAGTACTACAGCAGCGGGCTGTGACCTCCGGTTCTGGGGGCGTAGTGGGATTTGCGGGCGCTGGCCTGGCGCCGGCGCCGCCAGTGTGACCAGTGCTCGTGGAATTCTTCGGGGTGCGTGACGCGGGTGTAGAGGCAGAACAGGCGGCGGGCCTCGGCGGCGGTCAGCGGGATCATCTGCTCGCCGTTGCTGCCTGTTATGACCGGCGGCGGGCTATATGTCCTCGGCGGGCTGAATGGTTGTCCACAGGCTGCGGGACCCCTTTTTACCCGTCTCGCTGCCTGTGTTCCCACTGCCAGGAGAGGATTCGGGCGGCTGCGGCCGGGCCGCGCCGGCGGTGACGGCGAGGAACGCGTGCGCGAGCGTGGACAAGGTGACGTGCCGGTACCAGGCGCGGTACTTGCGGACCTGGTACTGGTCCAGGCCGGTCTCGTTCTTGGCCTCGGCGAAGCAGTCCCCGGCCGCCCACCTGGCGCCGGCGACGGCGGCCAGTTCGGGCAGCGTCACCGGGCGGGGCGACCAGCAGCGGAAGAAGGCCAGCTCCAGTTCGCCTTTCTCGCCCGGGTGCAGGGACCGGCGGGCCAGCAGCCAGTGCCCGGCGCTGGCCGTCTGGACCAGCGCCCAGTCATACAGCCGCGGGCCCTTGGACCCGTCGGCGCAGCTCAGCCGCTGCCACCCGGCCGCGGGGACCAGGGCGGCCAGCTCGCCCGCGCGTCTGGCCCCTGCCGGGACAGCGATCATCTCGCTGCATGCGACAGCCATCACGTACGCGATCTGCTGCTCTTCCAGCCGCCGGCGCAGCTTCGGGTTGCCGCCGTAGACCTCGTCGCCGGCCACCCACGCGAACGGGACCCCGGCCTTGACGGCGCGCTCGATCATCGCCTCAGCCAGCTGCGGCTTGGTCGCGAACGCCACCCCATCGCCGATCCCCGCCGCCCGGCACCGGCCCCGGTCCTGCGTCCACTTCTCCGGCAGGTACAGCTCCCGGCCGGTCAGCGCCCGGCTGCCATCCGGCACCGCGTACGTGAGAAACACCCCCACCTGCGCGTTCTCTACCCGGCCCGCAGTCCCGGTGTACTGCCTGGCTACCCCGGCCGACATCCGGCCCTTCTTCACGAACCCCGTCTCGTCCACGACCAGCACCGAACCCGGATCCCCCAGGCTGCCCACCACGTACCGGCGCACCGCGTCCCGGCAGGCATCTTGATCCCACGGCGAGAAGTTCAGCAGCCGCTGCATCCCATCCGGCGACACGTCCCCGGCGAACTCCGCCAGCGACCAGGAGTTCTTCCGCTCGGCATGCGACAGCAGCCCCAGCAGGTACGCCCGCCCGTGCCTGCGCACTGCCGCGTTCCCGAACACCCCCGCGACCTGCGCGAACATCTCATTGAACGACTCAGACCATGCGGCATGCCCGGCACCCCCGGCCACCCGCGCATCATCCACGACAGCCAGCATGCCCCAAGCCTGGCCGCTCAGCGATGCAAGATCACGCAGCCACACCGGACAACATCACAGCCCGCTGCTGTAGTACTAGGAGGGAGCCCCAGCTTGGAAGGTTGAGCGCACATCCTGGTCATGGTCTCTGACCTGCGCATTCGCGTATCCGCGGGTAGCCATACTTGACCGCCAATCGCCCTCGCTAATGGCATGCCAATGGCACGGCGCTACGGCGTCGTCGGGGAGTGGGATTGCCTTCCTCGCGACCGCACATGCGTGGCCGTTCTGCGTGGTGCCCTCCTGCCGAAGGCAGTTGCGTTCATCCCTCGCGGGTGAGGCTTGAGGGCCGTTATTGCCGGAACGCTCCTACGTAAGACATCATCATGAGTGGAGGTGGCCGGGGATGCGCCTGTGATTCGCATCTACCGCACCAAGGCTAGGCAGGAGCTCCTCATCCGCTTCTACATCGTATCGATGTTGATCTGGCTGGGGGTTGCGGCGTGACTATGTATGCCGGAAGGGCGCTGGCGGGGCCGGTACGCCCCTGCGATCTGATCCGCGTCGGTCTGGATGCCAATCCTGACGGGCTCGCGCTGATCAGTGCGGATGCGCGCTGGACCTGGCGCACGCTCGATGAGCTCAGCAATCGCCTGGCTGTCGGTTTGCTGGGTCTCGGGCTGAACCCGGGCGATCGGGTCGCTTCGCTGATGCCGAATCGTCCTGCGCTCATCGCTCATTACCTCGCCTGTTTCAAAGCGGGGCTGGTCGCCACGCCGCTCAATTACCGCTATATGGCTCCGGAGATCGATCACGCGCTGGCGGTCAGCGGAGCTCGTGCCCTGCTCGCGCACGTCGAGCGGGAGGAGGATCTCGCTGCAAGCCAGCTCGCCCGGCAGCTGCCGCTGGGCACGATCAGGTATGGCGGCAAGCCAGGAGCGGGTCCGGCTTTCGGCGAGCTCGCTGAGGGAGAGGTTTCCGCTTTGCCGCCGCCTCCTCCTCCGGGGGCGCCTGCCGTGATCTTCTTTACCTCAGGGAGTACCGGGCGCCCGAAGGGGGTCACACATACTCACCAGACGCTCGGCTGGATGTTTGCGGTGGGGGCGGCAGGGCTGGAGTTCAGGCCAGGCGATGTGCTTCTCGCTGGCTCGTCGCTGTCGCACCTGGGTGCTTTTTACCTCTCGTTCGCCGCGCTGAGCGTGGGCGCTGGCGTGATTGTGGCGCAGACGTTCGATGGAGATGAGTTGCTTCCGCTGCTTCGCGAGGACCGCCCGACGGTGCTGTCGATGCTTCCATCGGCGCTGTTCGCGCTGACCCGCGACCACGGCGCCCGGCACGACGATTTCTCCTCGCTGCGTCTCTGCCGCAGCGCAGGCGACGCTATCTCCGCGGAGCTAGAACGGGAGTTCACCGCGCTGAGCGGATTGGTGATCGACGAGGCCTACGGCATGACCGAAGTCGGGCTGGTGACGGTGAGCCCGCCGTCGGGCCGGATCAAACTCGGCTCGGTCGGGCAGGTCGTTCCCGCGGTGTCGCTGTCCATCCGAAACGATGACGGCGAGGAGTCGCTGGCGGGAAGTGAAGGCCGCCTGTGGATCAAGACTCCCGCGGCCACTGTCGGGTACTGGGATGACCGGGGCGCGACCGAGGCGGCCTTCAGCGACGGGTGGCTCGACTCTGGCGATGTGATGCGAGCCGATGATGAGGGTTACTTCTTCTTCCGCGGGCGCAAGAAGCAGATCATCGTCCATGACGGTTCGAACATCTGCCCCCAGGAGGTCGAAGCCGCTCTGCTGGAGCACCCGGACGTCGCGAGCGCCGGGGTGATTGGGATCCACGACCTTGTCCACGGTGAAAACGTCCGCGCCTACATCACCCTCGCCGACAAGACCGAGCCTCCGACCAGCCAAGCGCTCATCCAGTTCGCGCGCGCAAGGGTCGGCTACAAGGCGCCCGAGGAAATAGTCGTCCTGGACCAGATGCCGCTGACAGCCACCGGGAAGCTGGACCGGACATACCTGAAGCAGATGGCCGCCGCGAACCTTGCCCGCGAGACTAACCAATGAAACCTGCCCCCGGCTATCCATGACAATGAGCGGGCTAACGCCGTTCTGAAGGTCACGACGCGGCTCGTCTCGGGTCGCTGAGGTGCGATTTCGCAACCGAGCGGGCGACGGTAATCGAAACCGCATGACCAGCTTGGAAGGCCGGTCCGTTTCGCGTGCCAGCCTGCTTGTCCGCAGGCCAGCCAGTGTCGGGGCCGTCCATGAGCGGCCGAGAGTTCCCGGTGTTGACCGGCGGGACGGGCACGCACCGGGCACGGCTTCCCGGTGACTCGCTCTCGCCTATCGTAGGTCGATGCGCACGGTCAGCGGTGTCGTCGCGATGGCGCGCCCGACCGCCGCGTCCCACTGGTAGGGGAGGGCCCGTGATCGTCGTACGGTGTCATATTCGGGCATCAAACTAGCGGTCCCGTGGCGCCAGCCGCGTCCGGCGAGGACGCGCACCTGGGGATCTTTGATGATGTTGCGCACCCAATCCGCTTGTCGGCCATGGGCGGCAATCACCCAGAAGGTGTCGCCGTCCAGCCCATTGCCGACACAGATATATCGGGGCAGGCCGCTGGCGCGGCCGGTAGTCTCCAGCAGCGCGAACGCGCGGGGCGCCAGTCCATGCCGTAGATGCCAGCGCATCACGCGGTTCCCACCCCATAGCAGCACCTTCAGCGCCTGGTACTTGCGAGTCCGGCGCGGGCCCGGCTCTTCATCCATTAGTGAATCGTCTGGTTGTGACATCAGCGAGGTCCAGAAGCGCCGAAATAACTGCGGCGTGGCCTGGATCACTACGGGTGATCTATCGCCCGCACGACCGATTGGAGCCCCTCATTCTGAGGGATCGGTTTTACAGACCGTTATAGCTCAGGCAACGTTGCGCGTGTGACCTGCAATAACGACCGTAGACTCAGTGCACGGCAGCGTTGCGTCCCGCGAATGTCCTACACGGCCAGGATTGTGCTCGCTGTTCATCGTGGCGGCCACGGGCCCAGTGGCGTGCCGATTTCCCACTCGTGTCCGAACGGATCGATAATCCGGCCTAGTCGCCATCCGTGCTCGTCGGCCATCTCGGACGCTGCCGCGGCACCGGCGGAGACCGTTTGCGCGAATATCGCATCGGGGTCATCGACCACGAGCAAGGTACTGAGCGGGCCATCCCTCGACCCTGGCCTCACCAGTTCTACATGTTTGCCAGTTGCGTCGTCGTGGCCTAGGTACTTCCTGTTAAGCCAATAACAGATATGGCCCGGCATATTTATGATCCTGCACCTGATCCCGTTTCTCAGCTATAGGGAGATCGAGATCAGCAAGTGTGAGGTGGGTGAGGTCAGAGCTGCCTGTTTCAACGATGCGGGAGGCTTGGCGAGCGAGGGATGCCTCGAAGATGTTGCGTACGAGCCGAGCGTTGCCGAACTCGCGTGTCCGCTGTAGTCCCGAAAGATACTGGCGTAGGCCGTCGGCTACGCCGTCGGTAGCTTCGTACTTGCCCTGATTGCACATGCCTGCGAAGATCGAGGTCAGCTCATCGGTACTGTAGTCGGGGAAATGAATCGTCCGAGGAACACGAGAAGGCAGGCCCGGATTGGAGCTGATGAAATTCGCCATCTCTTGGTCGTAGCCTGCCGCGATTACGACAAGCTCATCGCGGTGATCTTCCATAAGCTTGACGAGAGTATCCACTGCCTCTTGCCCGAAGTCATGGCCGAGTCCTCCAACTCTGGTGAGGGCATAGGCCTCGTCGATGAACAAGATTCCACCCATTGCCCGCATGACCACTTCAGTGGTCTTAATAGCTGTCTGGCCCACGTATCCCGCCACGAGATCGGTTCTCGAAGCCTCGACAAGCTGACCAGTCTGAAGGACGCCAATCGCAGCATAGAGCTGACCGAGCAGCCGCGCGACGGTGGTTTTACCGGTGCCAGGGTTGCCTGTAAACACCAGGTGTCGGCTGACCGGAGTCACTGGAAGCCCTGCCGCTCGGCGCATTTGTTCTACTCGGACAATGTTGATGAGCTGGCGGACCTCTGCCTTGACCGGGGTCAGGCCAGTGAGCGCGTCAAGTTGGCTTAGCAGATCATCGAGTGTCGGTTCGGTTACGGTGCCCAGGTGTCCTGGATTTGTCATGGCCTCTTGCGCTCGGGCGGTTGATGTGCGACCCGGGTCCGGCTGCTGACATGGGCTGGTCTGGGGCCAATGCCACTTAGCGTATTTGGATCATGCTGGGGTGATTGTCGTCACGGGATTTGCGAGGAGGATAGCGGCTGGGCTGGTGTGGCGGATGCCGGTGTCGGCTGGCCGCTTGACCCGGTAGGAGTTGTGGCGGGCTCGTTTCACCACGCGGGGATAGGAGCGGCTGCGGCGGGCTGGGCTGAGGTGGCGCGGGCTGGTGATGTCCGCCATGATCGCGGCCAGGACGCGTTTTCGCTGTTCAGGGGGGGAAGGCTGCCGGGCCGGGGGCCTGGCGGCGGATGATCCGGACGGTGCGCAGGAATTTGACCCGGTCGGGGTCGATGTCGGCCTCGGTGGCGGCCCGGCAGATCAGGGCGCTGATGGCGTGGTGGGCGAGCAGGTAGCCGTAGATCTCCTGGCGGACCATATCCGGGCTGCGTGACCGCAGGATCCGGCCCGGCCCGCGCAGGTGGGTCTTTATCTGGTCGTTGCCGGTCTCGTGCTCCCACCGCTGGTGATAAGCCTCCGCGAGCGCCTGCGCTGGTGCTTGCGCCGGGTCTGTGATGGTGGTGACCAGGGCGATCAGCTCATCCTTGCCGTCACCGGCCCGGCCGGGCACGCTGTATTCCACGACCCGCACGGCGACGGCCCTGCCGTCCATGGGCTCTCCGGCGCGGGCGGCCGCGGTGAGGATCGCCCGGGCCTTACCGGGCAGGCCGGGGCGGAACAGCACCGAGGAGTACGACCCGTCAGGCAGCAGCTCCAGGACCGGGAGCGGCAGATCCGCCTTCACCCGCCACAGCAAGGCGCCGCCGGCCGCCGCGGCAGCATTCCAGCCCTGGAACGAGTAGAAGCCGCGGTCAGCGATCAGCAGCTAGTCCTCCTCCAGGCGGGCATACAGCCGCCGGGCCAGGGCCTGCTCGCCGGTGCCCTTGCCGCCGACCGCGCCGATCTCCGCGTCCACCACCGCATGGGAGGCACACTCGCTGACGGTGACCACCCGGACCTTCGGGAACGCGGCCCGGCCGGTTCCGCCGCCCGCATACCCGAACGCCTCCGCGTTCTCCCGGCTGTCCGGGGCGTCCCACTCGAACCCGTCGACAGCCATCAGCCGCCAGCCGCCGAGGAACGCACCCCGCGTCAACTGCCCGGCCACCGGGACCGCCACCTGCGAGAACAGCTCCCGCAGCGGCTCATGCCCCAGCCGCTGGCGGGCCTGAGTAATCCCGCCGGACGTCGGCGCGCTCCAGGAATCGCCCCAGCAGCCCCACGCGCTGAGCGTCCCGGCCAGCCGGGCCGCGACCTCCTCATAATCATCATCGGAGAACAGCGCCATCGCCATCGCGAAATAGACCATCACATGCGGCGGCAGCTTCCCGTCCGACCGCCGGGCCCGCCGGCCCGTCACCGCGACCGCGCGATCCACCGCATCCCGCGGCACCGAGCCCGCCAGCACCCCGACCGAGATCTGGTCCGTCAGACGGCCGCCGCCAGCCACCACGCCATTGTCCGCCATGAGACGCGATCATGACGGCCACCCGGCCCACCGCCCCGACGACACGCCCACAAGATCAACCTAGGCTAAGTGGCATTGGGTCTGGGGCAGGCTGTCCACGGTGATGGGCATCGGTTGGCCAGGAACCTGGACCCACCAGGTTGAGAGGTCCTTCGGATTTGTTGGCGTTCGGACGGTGGGCGGCAAGAAGGCTATATCGCTGTATGTCACTGTAGAGAGTAGAGACATCCTTTGGTCCTGGAGAACTTCCATATAAGCATCGCCGAATACCGCAAGATCATTAAGTATCGGCCCGCGTCTTTCAACATTAAGGACCAGCTTCGGGTCAAGGTACTGAATGCCGCTCTCCATAACTCCCAGTCGGGGTTTAGTGCTGGCCTCGGCTAGGCTGCTGTCGTTATGTTCAAGGAAGAAACGCAACGATAGCAGTTCTATCTCCGAAAATGTAAAGATCGACAGTACAGCCGCGTTCTGCTCGGCCGCGGTGAGATTTTGTGGAGGGGGCTTGCGCCGCGCCAAATCGCTTACTTGCTCAAGAATCTGCTGTCGGTTCATTGGCTGCAATTGCGGTGGACAGCTCAGCATGGCGTAGACACTGGCCCATACTTCTGCAATCGCAGCCTCCTGGGCATGTCCCGCCAGCTGATGACTCGGCTCCCATCTCCTGAGGGCTTTTTCAAGTGCGTCGGCCAACGGCGCCGCCAGTCGGTCGACTACGTGCGCTACAGGTTCGCGCTTCCTAACCTCTGCCATCGGCCAGGGCCGCGACGGTAGGGAACGCACTCCAAGGGTGCACATTGACACCTTCATCAGAACCTGATCAGCAGTTGTCACAGGCAGGTCAAACTCGGTCCATTCGTTGGGATACAGGTCGTCATGTACCGTGACGTGGCATCCGTGTTGATTGACCGGAATTACGCTGAGTGGACACCTGCCAAGGTTGGGCCTTGAATCCCGCCGGTCGCGAATCTCATCTCCCAACGGTCGGTCGTGTGACACGGCGAAGTATACGAGGCGGAAGAGCACCAGCGCCGAGGATAGAAGACCAGCTCAGGTGCTCTGCACGTGTTCTGGCACCCGACAGGGCCTTCTCAGGCACCTCCGGATCCGGGCGCTCCTGCTCGCCGGTCACCCGTCCACCGTCGCCGGCCACCAGGACACGGTCGAGCGCGGTCACGGTCATCTCAGGGATATCTCCATCCCCGCCCTCGGGGTAGTCAGTGGTTACTGAGGGGCGGGTGCCTAGCTCGACAGCTTGGCAGAGAGGGCATCCGGGCGAGGAACTGATCGCAGAGCCAGTAAAAATGCTCTGAGCTGGTGGCCGTACTGGATTTGAACCAGTGACCTCTTCCGTGTCAGGGAAGTGCTGAGCACGATCACGCTTTCGTTTATCCGACTTGAACTGCTGAGAGTAGTACAGGATTGTTCGCTGGAGTCCGTCGCTGTAGGCAGTGATCGATACTCAGTTAGTTACTCGGTGCCGGAAACGATCCCTCCGGGCCGCCCGGGATCCGGGGTGTCCTGCATCACGAACGGCAGCGGGTCCGCAAGCGCATCGTGCGGATGCACGTGCATCATCCAAGAGCCGTGAGCCGACCTCGGCGATGGCTGTGAACGAACCCGCTTGGGCTCATCTGCCGATGGCAAGGGCGAGGAGGGTATTGATCGCAGTTTCGAATGAACGGGGATCCTGACGTACCTGGGCGAGTAGAAGTCCTCCTTGGAGCGTGGCGAGCAGAGTAGTGGCAAGGTCGTCCGGGTCGATGCCGGACGGCAGTTTCCCGTCGGCATGAAGGGATCTGAGTCCATCGCCGATGGCGGCTGCCCATTGATCGAACCCTGCCGCGATGAGCGCCCGGGCCTCGGGGTCACTCTCGGCGAGCTGGCCGACGAGCGAACCAAGTTGGCAGCCGCCCTTCGCTCGGGTCCGCCTCGCTGCGGTGATCACCATGTCCCGCCAGGCTTCGACTCCGTTCGCGCTTTCGAGCGCGTGCCGATTGCGATCGACGATGGTGTCGGCTTGGTAATCGATGACCGCCTGCACGAGCTCGTTCTTGTCGGGGAAGTAGTGGTACATCTGAGAGCCGCTGACTTCCGCCGCCACCTTGACGTCTTCCAGGGTGGTGCCCGCCACCCCGCGCTCATGGATCAGGGCGGCGGCCTCCTCCACTATTCGTGCCCGGGTGCGTGCTCCCTTGGGGGTGAGCTTCGGCCGGTCACTCGTCTCTTCAGCCATGCGCCCATGCTAGCAGGATTCTGAGTTTGACAACTCAGTACTGGTCTGTCAGAGTGAGTTGCACAACCCATTCTGGAGCGAGAGGACAACGTCACATGACTGACCTGAGGGGCAAGACGGCTCTGGTAACGGGCTCGACGAGCGGAATCGGCAGGGCCACGGCCATCGCCCTGGCCGCCCGCGGCGCTCGCGTACTGGTAGTGGGACGTGATGAGCAACGAGCCAAAGACGTAGTCGCCGAGATCGAAGGCAGCGGGGGCAGCGCGACGTTCCGGCTGACCACGTTGAGCGACCTCGAATCGGCCCGGGACCTGGTCGAGTGGGCCACCGAGGCAGGCGACGGCCACGTCGACATCCTCATCAACAACGTCGGCGTCGCCGCGCTCGGACCAAGCAACGCAGCCACTGAAGCAGAGTTCGACGAGACCTTCGCGGTCAACGTCAAGGTTCCGTTCTTCCTCGTTGCGTCCTTGGCGCCAGCCATGGCCGAACGCGGATGGGGCTCGATCGTCAACGTCTCCACCATGGTCGCCAGCTTCGGACAGGCGGGCATGGCTCTGTACGGCGCCAGTCGAGCGGCGCTCGAACTGCTGACGAAGGCCTGGGCCGCCGAATACGGCGCTCGTGGTGTTCGGGTGAACGCCGTTGCCCCCGGCCCGACGCGCACCGCGCTGATGGAAGCCGTCCCCGAGGAGATGGTGAATCAGATGGCAGCACTAGCACCAGCAGGTCGTGTGGCTCAGCCTGAGGAACTTGCTGCGGCGATCGTCTTCCTCGCCAGCGAGGATGCCAGCTTCGTGCACGGCGTCACGCTTGCGGTCGATGGAGGCCGAGTAGCGACCTGACGTCGGTCGTACCACGGCGACGTGGTGTGAAGACGTAGACGGCAGATCAACGAACAATCGAGGAGTCTCAACATGAGCGCATACGTAATTGTCGAATTCACAGTCAAAGATCCAGATGTTTACCGTAACCAATACAGCGTCATCGCTGGGCAGACGGCCAAAGAGCATGGAGGTGAGGTAGTTGCCGCCGGTAACTGGGAAGCCCTGCACGGCGACGGCTCGCTCACTTCAGGAGCGCTCGTGCGGTTTGCCGACCATGAGACGGCCCTCAGGTGGTACAACTCGCCCGAGTATCAGAAGTTGATCGATGTCCGGAGTGTTGCAATGGATGCCCGTTTCGGCTTGCTCGACGGCCTCCCTGAGCAGGCGCCATCAGGTGAGAGATCATGAGCAAGTTTGACGCTCAATTCGCGGGTCGGCTGGACGGACAGACGGTGCTAGTCACCGGCGCCAAGGGCGGCATCGGCTACGAAACCGCCCAAGGCATTGGGAACAGCGGGGCGACGGTGCTGGTGCACGCCCGCCGTGCCGACGAAGCTCAACGCGCCGTCGACCAACTGGTCACCAACGGCAACGGCAACGGCCGGTACCTGCCCATAGCAGGAGACCTCGGATCTCTGGCGGGTGTTCGGGAACTCGTCGGCGCTGTTCGCGAGGTCGCGCCGAAGGGACTCAACGGACTGGTCAACAACGCGGGCGCCGCGTTCTCCAGCAAGGCCCTGTCACCTGACGGGTACGAACGGACCATCGCCATCAATCACGTCGCGCTGGCGGCACTGACCGACGGGCTGCTCGACCTGCTCCGGAAGGGCGCTGATGATTTCGCCGTGCCCTCGCGGGTGGTCAACATGATCGCCCTGCTCGAGTCACGGGGCAAGCCGATCACCGACTGGAGCTACCCGGGTAAGTACAAGCAGATCCAGGCCTACGCCGATGCCAAACTGCTGGCCCTGATGTACACCTACGCCCAAGCTCGCCGCCATGAGGGTGAGGGCCTGACGTTCAACGCAGTCAGCCCAGGCGCGGTCAAAACCAGTCTCGGCAGCAAGGCCGGCGGGCCGTTCAAAATGATTGAAGCGTTGACCAATCCGTTCGTCCCGCCTCCGGAAAAGGGGTCACGCGGCTGTGTGCGGCTGATGGCCGATCCCGAGCTCGCAACCGCGACCGGGGGCTACTACAGCTCCGCGAAGCTGAAGAAGTCATCCGAGAAGTCTCGTGACCATGATGCTCAGGACCGGGTGTGGGAGCAGACCGAACGCGAATTGAACAGCCACAACTGACGCGGCTCCAGTCGGCTATCGCCAGCACAGCCGGTGCGGCAACGCCCGCGCCTTCACTAACCTCGGACTCTAAAAGAATAGGACTTGTCTAGGGACCTATCAGCCACGAGTCGAAGGCACTTTCCCGTGAGGGATAGCGAACGTCTTGCTCGGTCATGGTGTCTGCTGACGGCCGGGGCCTGGTATCTCAGGTCGGGGGGTGCTGCCGTGGGAAACGATGCGGGTGACCGGCCTGGGCCGGGGCTTGTCGACGGGCCTGGCCCGGTGGCTCATGTGCGTGTTTATCAAGTGGCTACCATCCAGATGAATCCTTTGTAGAAGTCCAAGTTGCTAAGGTTCGCCGCGCGAGAATCGGGCCTGCCCTTCGGCCTGGCCCTTGCCGTCAGGCCCGCTGGGCCGGCAGAGGCTCCAGGGTCAACGGCGCGCCGCAGGCGCGTCCCGCGCGGCAATGCCGCGTCGTTAAACCTGGCCGCCGGGTGTCAACCTGTACGAGCAACGTTCGGGTTACGGCCCGGCTGAGCCGGCAGTAGGGAGCGCGTACCGGCCGGGGCCGGTTTTGGCGAGAAGGCCGAGGCGGGTCCATTCGGCGAGCTGGGTGAGCATGATCTGGGACCGGACGCCGAGCTGGCCGGCGAGTTCGCGTCCTGACCAGTCGCGTCCGGGTTCACTGGCCATGATCTGGGTGATCTTGTCTCTTCTGGTGTCGGGCCTGGGCAGGCGGGGACGAGGTTCGGGCGGGTCGTTCTTCCGGGCACGTCTGCGGGCTGCGGGCCGGTCCGGCGGCGGAACGAGGATGGTGATCTGCAGACGGGTTATGACGGTGGTTGCCTGCGGCCGGCCGTCGTCGCGGTTGAGGTAGCGGGAGGTGGCGCATTTGACCTTGCGGGCGCTGTAGCGGGCCCGCCGGGCGGGCAGGAGGGTGTCCAGGACGACGCGGCCGATCCGGCCGATGTCCGCCGGGTCGGCGGAATCGGTGATGCCGCGGGCGGCGGTGATCTGGTCGCGGGCTGTTTCCAGGGCGGCGCTGAAGCTGGCCCGGTCAGGGTTGGTGCCCGGCGCAGACTCGGTGGCGGTGGTCATCGCCATCCGGATCAGCTGATAGACGGTGAGGAGCGCCCACAGTTCCTGCTCGGCGCAGGCCCGGTCGCGGGAGCGCAGCACGTACCCGCCGAGGAGAGTGTGGCGCAGCGCCAGGTAGGCCACCTCGATCTCCTAGCGCTCGTGATAGAGCCAGATCAGCTCGCCGGCTGGGTAGCATCGCCAGTCCAGCAGCGTGGTGATGAGGCGGTAATTGTCCCCGATCCGGGTCCCGTCAGCGCCGGTGACGTCCAGGTCCGCTTCGATGATCCGCAGGCGCGTTCAACCGGTGTGCGCAAGGAGCTAGACAGCGGAGCTAGACACAGCGGAGCTAGACACAGCGGAGCCCAGTGCGGTCAGGGTTCTCGCCGCGGTCGCCGGAGCGACTGGCTGAACGGCGGCCTGCCCCAAAAGCCAGAAACGCTTCGTGCAGGGACCGGACGTCAGGCCTGTGACCAGTGCTTATTGGATAAAACGGCAGCTGGCTGGCTCCCATTGAGCCTAGCAGCGCTAGACAGGTTTTCGAAAAACCTGGTGGGCCGTACTGGATTGAACCAGTGACCTCTTCCGTGTCAGGTCTCCTGGCAAAGCTGGTTGACGTGCGTCGAGCAGGTCGCGATGCCTGCGGTGTTGTCCGGGAGTAGCCGTTGTAGCCCTCGGTCGACCACCTCATCGGGCACGGGCGGGCACAACCTTCTAATCGGTAGGAGTGGGCAGATCGTCCAGGACCGTCCATTGCGGCCCTTGTACTGGGGCGATGTTCCATCGGTATCTAGGGTTGGCAGCCAGTGTCCGCCGTCTTGGCAGCAGTTTTGGCTATAGTCGCGGCGGCCCGGCGGTGGTGCTGCTACCTGCATTGTCGGTACTCGGGGATGGCCTGCCAAGCAAGATCATCCCGCGCATCTTGCGCCTGGTACGGGGCCTCACCTCGGTGTCAACGTGCTGGGAAGCTAGCGATCGGTGAGAGTTGCAGGTGTGCTATATGGCGGCAGCGTGGCACTTGTGAGATTCTAATCGGGTGTAGCACATGACCTACGGCCGGGTGGATCCAGCCCGGCAGAAGGGGTTCATCGTGCCTTCTTATCTCCTTCAAGTGGCATGCACGCCTGATGCGTGGGCAATGGTCAAATAGCCGCAGGACCCGCTCGAGGCAGTCCGCCCGGTTGTCGAGAAGCTGGGTGGGAAGTTTGAGCATGCGTGGCTGGCCTTCGGCGAATATGACATCGTCGGCGTTATCGAGCTGCCTGAGAACACCGATGCCGCCGCCTACGCGATGGCCCTAGCGGCAAGAGGGGCTGTGAAGACGATCAAGACCACCCCGCTGCTGAGCATGGAAGAAGGAGTCGAGGCCATGCGCAAGGCGCAAAACGCGGGGTATCGTCGGCCCGGCGGATAGCGGCTCTGTCGATCGTTCACTCAGCCAGCCGGGATTCGGCTACGACACGCACTTCCTGCAGCTCCGAGGGGTTGAGTGAGTGACCCGTTGCCTAGAAGGACGTTGACGGCCAAGTGCAGACCTGCCTGTGCGCTGGTCAGCGGCATGCGGCGATATCCGTGAGTGACCGTCAGTTGCCTGGGTTGACTGGCTCATCGGGCACGTAGCGGGCACGTGCAGGGCTGCGGGCCGCATAGCGCGGCCTGGCCCAGGTGCAGTCCATTTAATCACCAGCTTATTTGTGGCCTCTTTGCATGCGGCCTGTCGCGAGAGCTCCAGGTACTTATGGCCAAAGTAACTTGCCTATCGGACAGCAACAATTGTCTAACATTATTCTCGGGGCTAGCATCAGCTAGCAAGTAGCCGTTTCCGTTAAGCAACCTTCTGCGAGCGGAAGGAAAATCTCTAGGGGGAACCCAAGATGGCGCTGTACCTTGTTCAGCACACCTACACCGCCGAGTCGGTGGCGGCGCAGATCAAGAACCCGCAGGACCGCACCGCGCTACTCACGTCGGCGATCGAGGCGCTCGGCGGCCGGGTCGTCGGCATCGGATTCACGTCCGGGCCGCCCGGGATAGTGTCGCTCCTGGAGCTGCCGGACGACCAGGCAGCGGCGGGCGCCAACCTGGCTGTGTTCGCCACCGGCGCCTTCGGCGAGAACCGGATCACCCCGCTACTGTCCGGCGAGGAGTGGGCCGGGGCCCTAGCATCCGCGAATTTCCCCCAGTACACGGCGCCTCTCTGACCAAATGGCTAGCGCGGACTGTCGCCGTGGGTAGGACGCGACCCACGAGGCCAGCGTGAGGCAGGCGGTGGGGCCATCGTGGCTGAGTTGCCGGATGGGCGCCGGTTCTACAGCTGGGATGAGCTAGCGGATCTTGGGCAGCCATGCCCGCAGTGTGGCCGGGCTTGGATGAGCACGACGGAAAGTCGAGCTCGTCTTCTATGACGCGCCAGTTCGACACGGCCGATTCGACCGGCGCCCCGAATGACTGAGTCGAGGTACGGGCGACCTGCACCACCTTGACATTTCCGCCACGCAGCCCTCGCTCGAGGATTATCGCCAGAAGCGAAAACCCGAGCTGGGCCAAACCTAATCTGCTATGGCACTAGCCGCCATTACCGGTGATTTGTCGTCGACTGCTGTCCCCCCTTCTTCCTCACAGCTGCCAGCCCTTGAGAGGGGCCGCCGGGTCAATGGTCGGCGTAGCCGATCGCCTGCGACGGCCCGCAGGGCCGCCATTGACGCGGTGGCCGCGACTAGGACAATCGAGGCGCAAGGAAGATGGCCCTGCTGATCCGTCCTGTGATCCGGAAGAGAGCCTGTGCAATTCAGGCATCCTGCAGCCTGGCCCGTGCGCCGCGCGGGCCGCGGCGCCGCAGGCGCCGCCTTGATCTAAATACGGCCAGATTCAACGCAGCACATGGGGACAAGCACATGAGGCCAAGCGCAAGCCGCCAAGCGAACGTGACACTGGCGTGGGATCGTAGCCGTCGTCCTGCTGGCGCAGCTTAGCGTCGGCGCGCGCTGTCGATGGCTAACGTGATGGCGGTTACGACCAGAACTCGTCCCAGCCATATTGGTCAGCTGGATAGTTCCAGATCTCGGTCACCTTGCCGTCACGGATATGCGAGACCTGGGCGGTGTTGTCCTCCCAGTGCTTGCCCGCCCGCTCGGCGCGGAGGGTAAAAAGCATCACGGCGTGGTCGTCACTGGCAAGAACATCGCGCAGATCAGCACCGAACGTGCCCCCCGACAACTCGGAAAGCTGGCCAAGGAACTCCAGAATCTGAGCCGTGCCTTCGTAGTCACCGGCCAGAGGGCCCCTGCCGGGGCTGTGCCAGCGGATGTTCTCGGCCCAGTTTTGATGCAATGCGTCCATGTCACCGCGGCCGAAGGCCGCGTACGCTTCCCGCGCCAGCACCTCGTTCGGATGTGCCATCTTGCTCCTCCTTGAGTCAAGAGGTGTCCGGCCCCAAGCGTCCCGTGCTCACGGCCTGGCCGTCAATGTCCAGCGCAAACCAGACCGAGCGAGCGCTGACATCGTGGCGCGAGACGCCAGTCATCATGCCGCGTGTACTGCCGTAGGGTGGCTGGCGTGATCGGTGCTGTCGTTTTCGATGTCGGCGAATGCCTGGTGGATGAGACCCGGGAGTACGGGACGTGGGCCGATTGGCTGGGCGTCCCTCGCCATGTGTTTTCGGCAATGTTCGGCGCGGTCATCGCGCGGGGCCAGGGTGGGCGATCACGTTATTCCCCAGGGGTTTTGATCAAGTAATTCCCCAGGTCCTGGCCCTGTTCTTATTTTAGCTGGCGTTCGTCTTCCCGGTGGGGACGACACGCGCGGGTGCCTTGTTCGGCCGGTAGCTCGGCCCGTTCATGAAGGCCTGGTGGCTGTTGTTGATGAGCCGGTCCAGCAGCGATTCGGCGACGACCGGGTTCGGGAACAGCGGATACCAGTCGGCGGGCGCCCGGTTGGATGTCAGGATCAGCGACTTGCCTGCCCGCTCGGTGATCAGCTCGTAGAGGTCGTCGGCCTGCGGGGCGGTGAGCTCGCGCATGCCGAAGTCGTCCAGGACCAGGACGGCGGGGCGGGTGAGCTCGGCGAGCCGTTTGTCCCAGGTGCGGTCGGCCCGTCCCCCGGCGAGGTGGGCCAGGACGCGGCTGGTTTTGAGTGAACCGTGCCTCGGCCCCGGCCCGGACGGCGAGGTGGGCGAGGGCCTGGGCGACGTGGCTCTTGCCGACGCCGACCGGGCCGTAGAGGATGACCGACTCGCCGCGACTGCAGCCAGCGGAGGGCGGCGAGGTCGCGGATCTGGGCGGCGGGCAGCTTCGGGGAGGCGGTGAAGTCGAACCCCTCGAGGGTGGCCTCGGTCTCGAACCTGGCCCGGCGGATCCGGCGGGTCAGGGACATGGACTGGCGGCGGGAGATCTCGTCCTGGCAGAGGACCTGGAGGAAGTCCAGGTGGCCGAGTTCCCCGGCGCCGGCCTGGGCGAGGCGGGCGTCCAGGGTGGCGAGCATGCCGGACAGCTTCAGGTCGCGCAGCGCGGACGCGAGCGCGCTGCGGTCGGTGACCGTGACGGCGGTGGTCATGACGGTGCTCCCTTCGTGGTCCCCGGGGTGACGGCGTCGCTGGGGATCGTGCCGGGCATGGGGATGACGTTCGCGAACGAGGCCGGGCCGCGCAGGAACGCCGCCGCCCCGCCGTCCCCGGCCGCGGCGGGCAGCTGGTCCCGCTCGGCGCCGGCGGCGAGGATGCCCCGGACGGTGCGGTAGGACGGGTCGCCGGCCGTGATCGCCTTCGCGCAGGCGGCCTCGAGCCTGCCGGGATCGTGCTTGTCGGCCAGGCCGATGACGCCCTGGGCGGCGCGGAGCCGGTAGAGGGCGTTGTCGGCGAGCAGCTCGCCGATCAGCTGCTCGCAGGCCGGGCCGATGCCGGCGGCCTGCTTGCGGCACCATTGCCGGGGTCCGCATGTGGAACGCGATCTTCTCCGGCGGGTAGTCGCCGAAGTCGGTCTGCTTCCCGCGGATCTTGCGGGGATGGGACTTGACCAGCTGGCCGCCGATGAAGAACTGCACCATGCGTGCCGGTGATCCGGACGTCGGCGGTCTTGCCGATGTGCCGCCAGGGCACCGAGTAGAGGACCTTGTCGACCTGGGCGTGGATGTCCGGGCCGATCTTCGCCGTCGCCCACGTGGCCAGCACGAACGGCCCGGCCGGCAGCGGCCGCAGCGCGTCCTTCTCCACCGCCTCGAACACCGCGGCCGGGGCGGCGCCCTCCAGCGGCCGGCACTGCCGCCGCCCGCGACCTCCGCCGACCAGCGGGCGGCCTCGGCCTGCATCCGCTCCAGCGACGTGAACTCCCGGCCGCGCCAGAAGCTGTCGCGGACATACGGCATCGGCCGCTCCACCCTCGCCTTGTCCCTCGGCTTCAGCGCCCGGGCCGGGTCGACCAGGCAGCCGTAATGCGCGGCCAGCTCGGCATAGGACCGGTTGACCTTCGGGTCGTAGAGATCGGGCTTGTCGACCCCGGTCTTCAGGTTGTCCGGGACCAGCCGGGCCGGGACGCCGCCGAAGAACGCGAACGCCTCCACGTGGCACTCGGTCCAGGCCCGCTGGTCCATCTTCAGCACCGGGCGGACGAACATGTGCCGCGAGCACGCCAGCACCATCACGAACGCCCAGACAGTGCGCAGCTTCCCGGTCGCCGGGTCCAGCCACCGGCCCAGCATGCCCGTAGTCGATCTGCGCCTGCTCCCCGGCCTCAGCCTGCCGCGGGCTCCACACCGTGACCTGCGACCGGCGGGCCTCCTCCGGGACGTTCGCCGCCACGTAACGGCGGAAGCTCGCGACGCTCGCGCCAGGCCGTGCTCGTCCCGCAGCCGCTGGTGGATCGTCGACATCCGCACCCCGGCCTTCAGCTGCTCCGCGATGTAATCGTGGTGCTCGCCGATCGCCGGCCAGGTCACCTGCCGCAGCCGCGTGTCGGCCAGCTCCGGGAACCACTCCCGGACCAGCTCATGCCCACTCGCCCTCGCTCTTCGCCGGGCCGCCCGGAGTGATCCCGGCGGCGATCGCCGGGGCGACGTACTTGCGGATCGTCTTGCGGTCCACCCCCAGGCTCTGCGACATCTCGTTCAGCGACCTGCCCGCATGCCAGTGCACCAGTATCTCGGTCACGTCGATCACGTCGAACGTTCTCCTTGCCATCGGCCCCCCGTCCCAGACGGGAGGAAAGCCTTCCTCTGTCTCGATGGCCAGGTCCACCACGACACGCACGCCGTCCCCATGGGGAATTACGTGATCGAGGTGGGGAATTACGTGATCGTCAACCCCTCACAGCTGGGGAATTACAAGATCGCCGACAGCCAGGACTATCGGGAGACCTTCCAGGTCTTCCAGCCCGGTTTCGACCTGGACAAGGCCCGGCAGCAGCGCGCTGATGACGGCAAACCCGAGTGGTTCGGCGAGGACGACCTGTATCCCGATGTGCGGCCCGCGCTGACCCGGCTCCGGCAGGAGGGCCTGTGGGTCGGTATCGCCGGGAACCAGACGGCCCGCGCGGGAGGCATCCTGCGCGGTCTGGGTCTGCCCGCCGACATGATCGCGACCTCGGACGACTGGGGAGTGAGCAAGCCTGATCCCGGGTTTTTCCGGAAGATGATCGAGGTAAGCCCCGTCGGCCCGGATGAGACGCTGTATGTGGGTGACCGGCTGGACAACGACATCGTGCCCGCGGCAAGGCTCGGGCTGCGGACGGCGTTAATCAACCGTGGCCCGTGGGCGACGATCTGGCGGGCTGACCCGGCCGCGAGTCAGATACCGACACTCCGGATTGACTCGCTGGCCGAGCTTCCGGGGAAGATCGCTGCGTTTAACGCTGGAGCGTGCTGAGGGTGGCCTGCCAGTCATAGAGCCGGTCATCGAGGGCCTGGACGCAGTCCAGTTCGGCGTTCGGCTGGAGGGTCTTGCGGACGTCGAGGACGCGGTCCATGCCGGTGGCGTACCAGGTGCGGCCGAGCTGGTCGAGCGCTTGGATAGCGTAGTCGCAGGCGGCGTCGGGGTGGTGCTGGGCTGCTTCGACGGCGGCCAGGTCGCCGAGGATGACGGTGCGCTGCTTGTCGCCCTGGATCGATGGATCCTCCAGGACGGCGAGCAGGGTGTCCCTGGCCTGGGGCAGGTGCCCGGCCTTGAGCTGCGTGTTGCCCTTGAAGGCGGCCAGCCGTATGGGCGTGAACCAGGTGAACCAGTCTGGTGAGGCGTGCTGGCTGCCTGCGGCCAGGATCGATTCGGCGTGCCCGATCAGCCGCAGGGCTTCGCGGGTGTGCCCGCTGATCGTCTCGCATTCGGCTTGGACGGCATCCAGCCAGGCTAGGAATTCTGCTGAGGCGGCGCCATCGGGCACGTGGCGGGCACGCGAGCGGCGGTGAGCATCGTGACGGCGCGAGTTGAGCAGGGGCCGTATGAGGGTTGACCTGGGATTTGGTGTGGTGGGCCGTACTGGATTTGAACCAGTGACCTCTTCCGTGTCAGGGAAGCGCTCTCCCGCTGAGCTAACGGCCCGAGTACCTCGCCGAGATGTTACCAGAGCCCGAACCGCTCCGCGCGATGCCGACGCCGCCGCCGACCCACCGCAGCCCTCGACGCCCTGACCGCAGCCATGTCCCGACCGCGGCAATGCCGCAACCGCACCCCACGCTATTTCGGGCCGGACGGACCTGCGCCTCCGCCGCCGGAACGTTCGGGGCCGGGCTAGCATCGCGTCCTGTGGAACCCGACTCCGCGCGGTCCCCGCTGGCCGCGCTCCTGGACCAGTACCATGCCGAAGGCGATCCGGAGCAGGCCGACCTGCGCCGGGTCCGTGCCCTGGCCACGGCGGCGGACGACCCATGGCGGCGCGACCTGCCGCTGCACGTCACTTCGTCCGCGCTGATCACGGAGCCCGGCCACGGCCCGGGTGCTGCTGCGCTGGCACCAGCGGCAGCAGGCCTGGCTGCAGGTCGGGGGGCACGGTGACCCGGGGGAGAGCGAGCCGCTGGCCATCGCCCTCCGGGAGGGCGCTGAGGAGACCGGTCTGGACGACCTGGTCCCGTGGCCGGACGCGCAGCTCCGCCACCTGGTCATCGTGCCCGTGCCCGCAGGCCACGGCGAGCCCGCCCACGAGCACGCGGACTTGCGCTACTTCATGGCCACCCGCACCCCGGATGCTGTGCGGCCCGAGCACGAGAACGCCCCGCTGCGCTGGCTGTCCCTGGCCGAGGCCCGTGCGGCCACCTCCCAGGCCAACCTCCTGGAGACCCTGGACCGGCTGGAGCGCTTGCTGGCCCGGCCGTAGCCGGCCAGCGTCTCCGGGCCGGCCAGCGCCCCGCCGGCGGGCAGGCCGGCCAGCGCCCTGCCGGGCGGGCACGACGGGCAGCGTCCTACCGGGCGGACCCGCGGCGCAACAGCGCGGCGGCCGCCTCCCCGGCCAGCGCGCCGTCGCGGTCGGGCAGCTGCACGATGATCGCGTCCTGGTGCACGGCGGCCCACACCAGGCCATCATCCAGCGGCACCTCGGTGCCGGCATCGGCGTCGCCGGCCAGCAACTCGGTCGCACGGCTGCCGATCCGGTACGTCGTGCCCTGGGCGTCGGCCCGGGTCACGTCGGCCGCCACTAGCAGCACGGCGACCTGCTGTTCGGCCAGCTGCTCCGCGACGGCCCTGACGCCGCGCACCGCGGCCGGGCTCGCCTCCCCGGCGCCCGAGGCCACCAGGTCCGCGACCGCGCTGACCTCTGCGTCGGTGATCGCGGTGAGGGCGGCGCTGATTTCCGCGCCGAGGTGATCGTCACGGCCGTCAGCGGGCCGGGCGTCGGCGATGGCCGTGACCGGCCCGACCGTCTCGGGCAGGTGACCCGCGACCGCGTCGAGGATGTGCTGATCGCCCGCGCCGAGGACGATGTGCGCCCCTACGCTGTCCGCGGCCTCGGCCACCCGCGCGGCGATGAACTCGGCGTTGCGCTGGCCGCCGCTTTCCGGCTCGCTGTCGGTCAGATGCCGCTCGCCGTGATGTAGCGCGGGCGGGCGGCCGGGATGCGGATCGGCCTGCGCGCCGGGACGGTTCCCGGGCTCGATCAGGATGCCGGGGACCTGGTCGCCGGCGGCGTGCGCGACGATATCGGCTCCGTCCCGGTCGGCCAGCAGCACCACGTAGGCCGGCCGGCGCGCCGCGGCGTCGGCCACCTCCAGCAGGTGCGGAAGCGGCCCGACCCGGACCGAGCTCGCGCTCGTGCCGGGCGGAAGCCGCCAGGCCAGCGCGACCTCGCCGTGCACTGCGACCACGACCCGGGCGCAGCCCGTGGCCGCGGCCCCCGCGCCGCGCTCCAGCGCCCTGGCCGTATCCGGATCGGCGCCGAGCCGGGCCGCCTCGCGCGCGGCGTCGGCCCAGGCCACCTCCCACGCGGAGGACCGGCTGACCGGCGCGTCCGGCACCGCGACCGTGGCCGTCACCGCCAGCTCTGACCCGGCCGGGTCCGGTTCGAGCCCGCGCAGTGCCGGGCTGAGCGACAGGCGGCCGAGCCGCTGGAGTGGATGCGTGCTGTTCGGGCTGGCTGGCATGCTCCCATCCCAGCATGCCAGGCCGGCCCCGGCGCAACCCGGGTGGCGTGATGAACCTGGAGTGCACGCCATGCGCAAGACTGGGGCCATGACCGTGACCCCTGACCTCCGGCCGCAGCGGAAGGTGAGCTTCGCCGCCGCGGCCCGCATCCTGGCCGAACGGGATCCCGTCATCGCCAGGCTGCTTGCGCAGACCGGCCCGCCGCGACTGCCCCGCCCGTCGGAGACGCACCTCGCCACGCTCGTGCGGGCCATCGTCTACCAGCAGCTGGCCACGCGCGCGGCCGCCGCTATCCACGGCCGGCTGATCGCCGCGCTCGGCGGCGAGGTGCAGCCCGAGGCGCTGCTCGCGCTGTCTGACGAGACCCTCCGCGCGGTCGGCCTGTCCCGGGCCAAGGTCGCATCGCTGCGGGACCTGGCGGCCAAGGTAGCGGACGGGACGGTGGTGCTGTCGCCACGGGGCTTGTCCCGGGAGAGCGACGCAGACATCATCGCCCGGCTGTCAGCCGTCCGAGGTATCGGTACCTGGACAGCGGAGATGTTCCTGCTGTTCCAGCTGCGCCGCCTCGATGTCTGGCCGGTCGGTGACCTCGGCGTCCGCCGCGGCTACGGCCTGGCCTGGCAGGTCCCGGCGCCGTCCGCGCGGGAACTCCAGCCGCTCGGCGAGCCGTACCGCCCGTACCGTTCGGTCCTGGCCTGGTACTGCTGGCGGGCCGCCGAGCTGTACGCCGCCGTCTTATCATCAGGGCCATGACAGACTTCCGGCTTGCGCGCCGCATGGCCAGGCTCGGCACCGAGTCGGCCTTCGAGGTCCTCGCCCGGGCCAAGGCCCTGGAAGCCGCCGGTCAAAAGATCATCCACCTCGAGATCGGCGAGCCCGACTTCCCGACCGCGGCCCATGTCATGGAGGCCGCCGTGGAGGCCATGCGGGCCGGTCACACCCACTACGTGCCTGCGCCCGGCATCCCCGCTCTGCGCGAGGCCGTGGCCGCATTCCTCGAGCGGACCGGCCGGATGCGGGTCACGCCGGACCGGGTGGTGGTGACGCCCGGCGCCAAGCCGATCATGTTCTTCACGATCCTCGCCCTGGCCGACGAGGGCGATGAGGTCCTCTACCCGGACCCCGGCTTCCCGATGTACGAGTCGATCACCTCGTTCGCGGGGGCGGTCCCCGTCCCGGTGCCGCTGCGCGAGGGCAATGGCTTCCGGATCGACACCGCCGAGCTCGCCCGGCTCGTCACCGACCGATCCAGGCTGCTCATCATCAACTCGCCGCACAATCCGTGCGGCAGCGCGCTGACCCGTGAGGACTGCGAGGCGATCGCGGAAATCGCGCTGCGGCACGACCTCATCGTGCTCTCCGACGAGGTGTACTGGGCCATCCGCTACGGCCCCGGCCAGCACGCCAGCGTCCTGGACGTCGACGGCATGGCCGACCGCACGATTCTGCTCGACGGCTGGTCCAAGACTTTTGCCATGACCGGCTGGCGGCTCGGTTTCGGCGTCTTCCCGGCCGCACTGGTCGAGCCGATCACCCGGCTCGCCATCAATTCAGTGTCCTGTACGTCCGCGTTCAGCCAGTACGCGGCGATCGCGGCCCTGGAGGGCCCCTGGCAGCCGGTGCAGGACATGGTGGCCGAGTTCCGCCGCCGCCGGGACATCATGGTCGCGGGCCTGAACGACATCCCCGGCCTCAGCTGCCTGGAGCCCCAGGGCGCCTTCTACGTCTTCCCGGACATCACGCAGACCGGCCTGAAATCAGGAGAACTGGCCGCCGCGCTGCTCAGGGACGCCGGAGTGGCCGCATTGCCGGGCACCGCCTTCGGCCCGTGGGGGGAGGGCTTCCTGCGGCTTTCCTACGCCAACTCGGCCGAGAACCTCAAGTCCGCGCTGACGGCCATCCAGGCCCAGCTGAGCTAGCCGGTCCAGGCACAGCTGAGCTAGACCGGGGCCTCGTCTTCGCCCTCATCCTGCATCAGGAACTCCTCGGCCATGGCGCCCAGGGACATGTCACCAGGCTGGAGCCCTTCGCCAGAACCAGGCGGGCTGTCCGGGTTAATCTTCACGTACGGCGGCAGCTTCGGCTCTGACCACACGACCTTCTTACGCTGGCCGATGACCCACCGCCTGATCCTGATCATGCGTCTCATATACCCGCGACATCACTTTTAACCGCCCCAGCCGGGCCTGGTTCTCGCTGCTGCGGCCGCTGGATGTCGCGGCGGGTCACGGACAGGTAGGCGACCAGGACGGCCACGATGATCGTCGTGATCACGGCCACCGTGGCGTCGCCGTAATTGACGCCGCTGAGCGAGTGCGGCTTGCTGAAGTAGTCGGCGAAGGAGGCCCCCAGCGGCCGGGTGACCACGTAGGCGAACCAGAACGCCACCACCGAGTTCAGCCCGAACCGCGACCAGGCCACCGCGGGGATCAAGATGACGAGGAAGAACAAGATCCCGGACGCCAGATAACCCAGCTGCAGCGCGGTGGCCGTGAAGTCCCCCAGGGCGGTGCCCAGCGCAAAGGTGGCGAACACCACGCACCAGTAGTAGATCTCCCGGCGCTGGGTGACGATGCTGTGGATCGACAGCGTGCGCTCGCTGCGGTACCAGAGCCAGAAGACCAGCGCGAGCACCACAGCCCATGCCGCCGTGGTGCCCGCGTACGGGATGCCGACGAACAGGTGCATGGCGTCGGCCACCCCGGTGCCGAAGATCGCGATGGAGTAGGCCAGCAGCCAGTACGCCGCGGCGACATAGCGCCTCGTCCGGAACTGCCAGACGAGGGCGACCACGAAGATCCCGGCCTCGATACAGCCGGCGACCAGCCGGCTGCCCAGGTCCAGGGCCAGGTAATCCGATGTGGCCTCGCCGCCCGCTGTGGTCAGGATCTTGATCACCCAGAACAGCAGGGTGATCTCCGGCACCTTGGCCGCGACAGGCTCGGGGAAGAACCTCCGGTGCTCGCCGGGCATGCCTCAGCTCCAGCGTCCGGCGTAACGATCCGGGTCGGAGCCCGGCGGCCTCGCGTGCGCGACTCCGGAAGGACGCTCGGCCGGCTCGACCTTCGCGATGTGCACCAGGCAGTTGTAGGTAACCACGGCGATGGCCAGGTGCATCACGACCAGCACGGCCACGGCGCGGCCCGGGGCACCGCGGTACAGGATGAACAGATCCGGCAGCCACAGCACCAGGGTCACCAGGATGGCCAGCCGGAAGAACAGCCACCGAGGCGACGAGCTGATCCGCGTCACGATCGGCCAGGCCACGCAGGCGATGATCACGCCGATGACCGTCAGCTTGGCGTAGTCGGAGAACTGGAAGTGGCCGTATCCCCTGGTCGAGGGGAACACCGCCTGGCCGATGACCACCAGGAGCGCATCGGCGGCCAGTGACCCGATCACCGAGAGGACCGAGGCCAAGATGACCCGCATCGCAGTGGGCTGCCGGTGCGCCGGCGCGAAATCCACTCGCGCCAGGCGCAGCGCGCGGGCGAGCGCAGGCGGTAGCTGAGCAGGCAAGGTCCCCTCCAGGAGCCAGGATGGCAAGAGAGACCATACGCTGGGGCGGCGAGCCCGCGGGATAGCCTGCGGGACGAATTCCGGGCCGGCCCACTCATCCTCAAGTCGTACGCTGCCGGTAGGTGACCGCGAAGGAAGCGCATTTGGGCACTACAACCGAGTTCTCTCCTGGACTGCAGCCGCCGGACGAGATCGACCGCAGCCTGTTCGGCCGAGGCCGCCGGGTGGCGCACGCGCATCCGCTGGCCCTCGACGCGCTGGTCGCGGCGGTGCTGCTGGCCGTGTGCACGGTGTGGCTGGTGCAGTCACCGTTCGCCGGCTGGCGCGCGGGCCTGGTGCAGGCGGCGCTGATCGCGGTGATCGCCGTCCGCCGAGTCTGGCCTACCGCGGTGTTCCTGGCCGCCGCCGCGATCGGGTTCGCCCAGTGGCTGCTGGGCTTCCCGCTCCTCGGCGACGTGGCCCTGCTCATCGCGCTGTACACGGTGGCCGCCCACCAGTCCCGGACCCGGGCCCTGCTCGCCACCGGGGTGATGGAGGCCGGAGCCGTCATGGCGGCGGTCAGGTGGGAACCGGCCGGCACGCTGCCGCGCTCGCTGGTGTTCCTCACCGCCACCGTGGTGGCCGCGCTGTTCGCCGGGATGACGGCCGCTTCGGGCAGCCGCTACCTGGCCTGGATGGACGAGCGCGCCCGGCGGCTGGAGCTCGAGCGTGACCAGCAGGCCACGATCGCCGCGGCCGCCGAGCGGACCCGGATCGCCCGGGAACTCCACGACATCGTCTCGCACAGCCTGGCCGTGGTCATCACCCTGGCCGACGCCGCGGCGCTGGTCAGCCAGGCCGACCCCGATCAGGGGGCCGAGGCGATGGCCGACGTCTCCGAGGTCGGCCGGCGCGCGCTGTCCGACATGCGGGCCATGCTCGGCGTGCTGCGGACCGACGAGCCGCCAGGCAGCCCGGTCCCGCAGCCCCCGCAGCCGGACGTCGGCCAGCTCGGCGCGCTGGTGGAGCGGATCCGGGCCACTGGCCTGGCCGTGAGCCTGACTGTCCAGGGCACGGCGTTCCCGCTGGGCGCCGCCGCCGAGCTGACCGCCTACCGCATCGTCCAGGAGGCGCTGACCAACACCCTGCGCCACGCGGCCGCGCGGCACGCGGCGGTCACGGTCACCTACGACGAGCCCGAACTGCGGATCCGGGTGGCCGACGACGGCGTCTCGGCCGGCCCGGGCGGCCCGGGCCACGGCATCCCGGCCGACCTCGGGGACCTCGGCCATGGCGTCGACGGGATGCGGGAGCGGGCCGCCCTGCACCACGGCTCGCTGCGCGCGGGCCCGGCCGACGACGGCGGATGGCTGGTCGAGGCCATCCTCCGGCCCCGGGCGGCCCGGACCGACCGGGGGGTGCCGGCGTGACCATTTCCGTGCTGCTGGCCGATGACCAGCCGCTGCTGCGACGGGGCTTCCGGATGATTTTGGAGGCTGAGGGTGACCTGACCGTGGTCGCCGAGGCCGGCGACGGGGAGGAGGCCGTTGAGCAGGCCCGCCGCCACGTGCCGGATGTCGTGCTGATGGACATCCGGATGCCGGGCACCGACGGTATCGAGGCCACCCGGCGCATCACCGCCGCCGACGAACGCGTGCGGGTGCTGGTCCTGACCACCTTCGACCTGGATGAGTACGCCTTCGGCGCGGCGCGCGCCGGAGCCAGCGGCTTCCTGCTCAAGGACGTGCGCCCGGCGGACCTCGTCGCGGCCGTCCGGACGGTCGCCTCGGGCGACGCCGTCGTCTCGCCCCGGGTGACCCGCCGCCTGCTGGAGGAGTACGCCCGGGTGGTCCCGCTGTCCGCGAGCCAGATGCAGGAGCGGTACCCGCAGCTGGCCACGCTGACCGAACGCGAGCGGGAAGTGCTCATCGCGGTCGCCGGCGGGCTGTCCAACGCCGAGATCGCCGCGAGCCTGTACGTCTCCGAGGCGACGGTGAAGTCGCACGTCGGGCGGATCCTGGCCAAGCTCGGGCTGCGCGACCGGGTCCAGGTGGTGGTGCTCGCCTACGAAGCCGGCCTCATCCAGCCGGGCGCCGACAGCGCGCCCTGATCCGGACACAGTTGGGAGGCGGAGACGGGAATCGAACCCGTGTACAGGGCTTTGCAGGCCCTTGCCTAAGCCACTCGGCCACTCCGCCACAAAGGCCATGCCGCAAGGGCATACGGACCCTCAGAGCGGACGACGGGATTCGAACCCGCGACCCTCACCTTGGCAAGGTGATGCTCTACCAACTGAGCCACGTCCGCGCGCTAGCGTGCTTCAGCACTGTAGCCGATCCTGCCGTCGGCGCAAACTCCAACCCCCGGATCCGGGCCGCCGGGCATGCTTCGACCGGGATCGAAAGGCGGCTGGGTTACCGTCGGAAGATGACCGTACCGGCCCATTCCGTCCCGGCCGACAGTGTTCCTCGCGCCCCTGTTCCCGATGACCCTGTTCCCTACGTCCGTGTTCCCTACGAAGCTGACCTGGCGCCGGCCGCTGCCCTGATCGCGGACCCGACGCGGGCCGCGATGCTGCGCGCGCTGCTCGCCGGCCGGCCGCTGGCGGCGGGGGAGCTGGCCCGGCTGGCCGGCGTGAGCGCCGCCACGGCCAGCTTCCACCTGGCCAAGCTGCTGGACGGGAACATGATCGCGGCCGCCAGGCAGGGCCGGCACCGCTACTACCGGCTGGCCGGCCACGAGGTCGCCGCCGCGCTCGAGGCGATCGGCGCGATCAGCGCGGCGCTGCCGGTCCGCAGCCTGCGCCAGTCGCGGGAGGCTGCCGCGCTGGCCGAGGCCCGCACCTGCTACGACCATCTGGCCGGCCGGGCCGGGGTCGGGCTGCTGGACGCGATGCTCGGCCAGGACCTGCTGGAAAAAGACCGATTCTCATGCCGAACGGACCGTGGCGAGAGCGCCAGCACCCGCTTCGCAGTTACCGGGGCCGGAGCGGGAACGCTGGCTTCGTTCGGCATTAATCTCCCCGAAGTCCGGCGGGCACGCCGGCTGTTCGCGGGGGAGTGCATCGACTGGACCCAGCGCCGCGGGCACCTGAACGGCGCGCTGGGCGCCGCGATCACCGCCCGCCTGTTCGAGCTGGGCTGGATCGCCCGCGGCGCGCGCCGCCGCAGCGTGCTGGTCACCGCGGCGGGCGCGCAGGGCCTGGCCGACACGTTCGGTCTGAACCTCGGCTGATCCGGCCGGGCCGGCCGTGGGAAGCTGTCGGTCATGCGAGAAGTCCTGGTAGACGGAAGCGCGCTGAACATCGACGACGTGATCGACGTAGCGCGCGGGCAGGCGCGGGCCAGCCTCGGCCCGGACGTGGCGCGGCGGATGGAGCCGAGCCGTTCGGTCGTCGAGCGGGCGCTGAGCGGGGGAGCGCCGGTGTACGGGGTGAACACCGGGTTCGGCGCGCTGGTCGACACCCCGATCGGGGCGGCCGACCTGACCGCGCTGCAGGCCGCGATCGTGCGCTCGCACGCGGCGGCGGCCGGCCCGCCGCTGGACGACCAGACCGTGCGCGCCATGCTCCTGCTGCGGGCCAGGACCCTGGCGGCCGGCTACTCCGGGGTGCGGGTCGAGCTGCCCGCCCGGCTGCTCGAGCTGCTGGCCCTGGACCTGCTGCCGGTGATCCCGGGCAAAGGCTCGGTGGGCGCATCGGGTGACCTGGCTCAGCTCGCGCACCTGGCTCAGCCGCTGATCGGCGAGGGCCTGCTGCGCGTCCCCGGCGGGCCTGCCGGCGGCCTCCCGGCGGCCGAGGTGCTGGCCGCCCGCGGGCTCGAGCCGCTGACGCTGGCCCCGAAGGAGGGCCTGTCGCTGGTCAACGGGACCGAGCCGATGCAGGCGCTGCTGGCGTTCTCGGTCCACGACGCCGGCATGCTGGTCCAGGCGGCCGACCTGGCCTGCGCGCTGTCGATCGAGGCGCTGCTCGGCACCGACCGGCCCTACGACGAGCGGGTCCAGGCGCTGCGGCCGCATCCGGGGCAGCTGGTCAGCGCGGCCAACCTGCGCGGGCTGCTGGCCGGGTCGCCGCTGCTGGCCAGCCACCGGCACAGCCGGCATGCGGTGCAGGACGCGTACTGCCTGCGCTGCGCGCCGCAGGTGCACGGGGCGGTCCGGGACGTGCTCGGTTTTGCCCGGCAGGTCCTCACCACCGAGCTCGGGGCGGTGGTCGACAACCCGGTCATCGTGTCCGACGGCGAGGTCATGACCACCGGCAACTTCCACGGTGAGCCCCTCGCGTTCGCCGCCGACATGCTCGCCATGGCCGTGGCCGAGCTGGCCTCCATCAGCGAGCGCCGGGTCGACCGGATGCTCGACCCCGCGTTCTCCCGCGGCCTGCCGCCGTTCCTGGCCCCCGCGGCGGGCACCAACTCCGGGTTCATGCTCGCCCAGTACACCGCGGCCTCGCTGGTCAGCGAGAACAAGGTGCTGGCCCACCCGGCCAGCGTGGACACCATCCCGACCTCGGGCAAGCAGGAAGATCACGTGTCGATGGGCTGGACCGCAGTGCGCAAGCTGCGCGACGTGGTGGCCAACGTGCGCACCTGCCTGGCCGTGGAGATCTGCTGCGCCACCCAGGGTATCGACCTGCGGGCCGACATCGCGCCGCCCAGCGAGCCGCTGCGGGCCGTGCACGATACCGTCCGGGCCTCGGTGCCGCGGATGGACGTGGACCGGGAGGTGGCCGGGCAGATCGCGGCCGTCGACGCGCTCCTGCCGCAGCTGTGCCAAGCCGCCGCCGACCGCTTCCGGGTCTTCCGGTGACCATGTGGTTTACCCTCCGGGACTGCTGGTAGAAGATCGCGGTGAGCCTGGGCGGTGGGCAATGACCGGTGACGGCTTCCTGACCGGGGCCGCCGTCGGCGGCGTCGGCGGGGCTGGTCGGCTGGACGCGCGGGTGCTGTTGCTGGACCAGGAGTTCGATCCGGACACTCTGCACGTGCTCCGCGCCGCGTTGCGGGCTCACGCCCGCCAGGCCGGCTTGGCCGAGGAGCTGGCCGGCGACCTGGTCCTAGCCGTGCACGAGCTGGCCGCCAACGCCATCGCGCATGGCGCCGGCTACGGCCACCTCCGGCTATGGCACCTGCCCGGTGCCCTCAGCTGCGAGATCACGGACGACGGCCCGGCCGCCACGTCCGGCGGCCCGCCCGACGGCGATCCCCCTGATATCGGCTCCGCCAGCACCCCGGCCGCCTGGCCGCTCGAGGCCGACCATGGCCTCTGGCTGGCGCGGCAGCTGGCCGCCCGGCTGGACCTATGGTCGGATCGCCGAGGTAGCCGGGTCGTGATCACATTCCTGCTGCCCGGGGACCTCTGACCGATCCATGCGCCCCGCGAGCACCGCTTCGGTGCCGCAGACGCGGGTCAGGCTTGGCGCAGCAGGTCGTTGAGTTCAGTCTCTATGTCGATGAAGTCGCTTTCCTGCTCCGCCGGCACGACCTGGTAGGTCCGGTCGAGGAACGCGGCCATCGCCCGCGCCGGCGCTTCGAAGTGCGCTCGCCCGAACGGCGACGAAAGCTCGATGTTCAGCACCGCGTTGTCCTCGGTGTCGGCCGGTCCGATCGCGTCCAGGCTGTCGGCCTCGGCGCAGGACTGGGCCGAAGGCCATACCTGCACGTCACCTTCACCGTGGCGTGACTTGATCCCCGCCGCGAGCAGGTCCCTGGCAAAAATCCACTCAACCGGTTCATCGGTGCCGACATGGAACGCCATACGTACCGCGTAGGGGTCCCGGCCGCTGTAGTACAGACTGGCCACAAGCGGGACAATCGTTTGCTGCGGGACGACAAGCTTGAGGCCCAGCTCGGCCGAGATCGTGGTGCTGCTGCTTCTGTTCATCTGCTTCCCACCCCTACCTAGCCGGCGCCCACACGACCGGGCTCTCCCTATAAGGCGCGATCACTTGGTGACTAAGGCGCACACGCAGCGTGAAGCTTTCCCAGCTGATCTGCATCCCGTTTTGCGCCTTTCGTGCCCAACCAGAAGACGAGCCTCCATCGTCGCCCTGACCAGGACAAATACTGTCCCGCCCGGTCAACGATGTTGCTGCAGTTTAGTGTTTCCCCGCGTTGATTGCATAGCCCGTAGCGATTATCACATCCTTCAATCTACGAAGTGTTTCAGTAACAATACTGACAGTAATTAAAACTCGTCCGATGCGTACGATTGCAGGCCTTTGTCATTACGTAACGTGACCGGCCGCCGGGTCAGGTACAGGCGCCTGGACGCCCTCTGAGGACTGGCCGGCTCGTCGGCCGGGAGGCGCCGCTCCGGACCGCCGGACGCCCGGGCCTGGCCCGGCCAGCGTGCCGTGAAGCTCGGAGATGCGCTACCCTATGGGAGCGCTGGGACGAGGCTGCCGCGGGGACTTGGCCCCGACAGGAAGCGCCGGACCAGAGGCGGGCGATTGGCTCAGCGGGAGAGCGCCTCGTTCACACCGAGGAGGTCACTGGTTCGATCCCAGTATCGCCCACAATGTAAGTCCAGGTCAGAAGCTCACTGACAGCTCTCATCCTACTCTGCGGATGGGAGCTGTTCCCGTTTGGGAGGAATTTGGGAGATCGTTTCCTCCGCCGGGTCGTCCCAGGGCCGCGAGCCAGCAGGGCGGCTTCCCGCTCGGGATCTCATTCGGGCACGGCGCGGAGCGACGCGAGCAGATTGTCGAGCAGCGGAACGCGGGAGCGCGGTCAGGCCGGTATGACTGCTCGCTGGATGACTGCCTGGTAGTCCTCGAGCTGGCCCGGCAAGATGTGAAGGTGGACTACCCGGCCGGCGCTTGTCGACGATGTCGACGACCTCAGCGACGGCTGGCGCATCCTCGTCACCGGCGACGACGATGGCACCGGGCTGGATGATCGCCTGGTCACGCGCGTCACGCAGGAAGGCCCACACGTGACCGGTCTCGTCCTCATCCATGAGGTCACAGGTAATGTCGACGCGGACCACGACTACCTCCTTCCCGGTCGTTCTCTTCGATGATACTTATTGGCCTCGGTAGGGCCGAGGGCGTCGAGCAGCAGGGTCAACCCGGCGGGATCATCGCCGTTGAGCCTGATCGTGTAGTGCGGTCGGCCGAACGAAGGCAGCAACAGGAACCCAGCGCCTCGGAGCTGGCCCGCTCGCGGCAGGTGAACGGCCCGATAAGAGGCAAAGCGCCGCAGCAGGCCATCGAGCGATGCCGGTCCCACGTCATCCAGTGCGCAATATACGGAGATGCCCCACAGCGGTTCACCGTCCAGGACATAAGCGTCATGCGTCCTGCGGGCATGCATCGCGAGCTTTGCGAGGGTGTCCGGCCCGCCGCGGATGACGACGGTGGCGCCGTCTGTCGGCCGCTCGTCGCGAAGGTAAGGCCGGAGCTCTTCCCGTCCACGCTGGGTCATGACGTTGCGCCGGCGATCGCGCGGTCCGCGCGGAACGGCGCAAGCAGGCTGTCGAGCAGCGGAACGGGGGAGTACGGATCAATGTCGGCGCGCTGCCGCAGCGATTCCTCCCAGCGGCCCTGAAGGGCTGTCAGCAGCTCATCCCTCATCCGCGGTGAGACGTGGGCGTACAGGCCGCGCATCCCGGGCACGTCGTGGCCCAGCCGCTGCTCAGCCAGGATCTCCGGGATGCCGTCCTCGGCCATCCACGTTTTGTGGCTGTGCCGCAGGCCATGGGGTGTCAGCCCGTCCTTGACCGGCAGCCAGCAGGCGAGGGGTGCGTCCTCGGATGGCTGCTGTCGGCTGCCTGGGCAGTCCTCGTCCATGGTCTTGTGGGTGACGGTCTTCCCGTCCAGGCGCAGCTTGACCGTGCGCCCACAGGATGGGCAGTGACCGGTGCCGTCGGCGCTGACCAGGTGCGGCGTGCCCCGGCCCGATGGGGGAGTGAAGAGCTTTCCCGGCACCGCCGGTGACCATGACGCGGCCGGGCTGCCCGGCCACGATGTGGCGTCCACAACCACCAGGTGGCCGGGCCTGCCGCGTACGGGCTCGTACCGCCCGTCGCAAGCGGGACGGAACACCCGCCGGGCGAAGTTGCTTCGGCGGTAATGACCGCCATCCGGACTGTAGAACACGTACCGGCCGGTACCGCCGTGCTCGCGCGCGCAGGCGCACCGCTGCCGGGCATGCTTGTCTGCCTGAGCAGTCAGCAGCTCGGCGAGGAAAGCGGCGATGTCAACCGGCACGAGCGGTTCCCAGTTCGTGCTGCGGTACGAGTCGTCCTTCGGCGGGAGCCGGAAGAAGTGGCCCCCGATCTCGCGGAGCTGCCACTCAACGTTGATCAGCGTCGGCAGAAGAAGGCTCCGCTCCAGGCCGATCGTCTCGCCCCAGCGCATCCCTGTGTAGGCGATCGTGACGAGCATGGTGAACTCGTCGTCCCGGCGGGTCAGCAGAGCGGCCCGTTCGGCGGCGAGCAGGACCTCCAGCGGTGTTGCCCACGCGCGCTGCGGGCTTCGGTCGAGCGCCCGGCCGGTCCTTCGCCCGCGATTGCGCGGCCGGATGGCGGGGTTGAAGGGGATCAGCGCCGGTCTGGCCGCGGCGGCGTCGCCCAGGATGGTGTGCAGCAGGCTGCGCGCGTCCCTTGCCGTGCGGCGTGACACCCCGGCTACTGCGGGCAGACCATTTTCCCACATGGTGATCTCCTCGCCGGTGAGCGAACTGAGCTGACGCGCGCCCCAGCACGGCCGGATGAACCTGCGGATCAGGTACTCGCGGTTGTATGTGGTGCTGAGGCCGACATCTTGCACGGCACTCCAGCGCTCGATCCATTCGGTGACCGTTATCTCGCCCACCGTCGGGTCGGCCCACGTGCCTGCCCGGACTCTCCCTTCCTGGTCGCGGCCCCAGTTGAGCGCAGCTTGTTTGGTCTCGAAGCCCGACTGGCCGGCTTCCCCGCCCGGGACCTTGTACCTGACGCGCCACGGCCGCGGACCCTTGCCGCGTTTCTCTGCATACGCCATGCCTCTCCCGCCTCCTCTCGGGTGACCGTCCCCCTTTGCCAAAAGCCTGGCCTTGGAGTGCATGGTCCGGACGGTTGCTAGCGCCGGGTGCTGCGTCTGCGCGTCACGGGTGGCCGGGCGCCCTCGGCCACGATCTGCGCGATATCGTCATCGCTGAACCGGAGGTGTTTGCCTACGAACGTGCACGGGATCACCCGGGCTGCGGCCTTGTCGCGGAGCCATGACTCACGGATGCTCAAGATCTCCGCTGCCTCAGCTGGCGTGTAAAGCTGAGCCATTTTCGTGGTGCCTAACCATTATATATTTGCCTTGCCGTAAGTGGGAGCACTCGGAACGAATCCGCAGTCGCGCGTGTCATCGCCTTTATCGTGAGCTGCTCGTACCCCATATCTCCTGGTCCTGCGGCTCCTGATCGCCAGCCGGGAGGCGGCTGGTCCGTATTTGGAGCGCGGTTTCTTCGACCCAGGATGGCCCGCGAAGGAAACTTGAGGCACATGAGTTCGTAGGCGACCTTCGGACCAGGCCGCTGCAGGTCCGGCAGCCTGGATCGTGATCCGCTATCGTCGTGACATGGTTACTGATGCCCGTCAATGGATCCTCCCTTCCGCCGTACCGGAGATCGTGGTGATGGTGACGGTAGGCGGAGTGGAAGAGATAACCAATAACACGGTGAGATACACGGTGAGATAGAAGATAACAGCACCCTCAGAAGTGAGCGGCGCGTGCCCGCGGCCCATTGAAGACTCGGGCTATGCTCATCTGTCGCACCAGGGCGGCCCGGCAGAGAGGGGGCGTCTCAGGAGTGCGCCGCCATGTATCTGATCACGGCGTCGACGTCACTGCTCTCGGCGTAGAGGTCGGAATCCGGGTCGTTCTCCGAGACCCGCCAAACCCGGTGCTTCTTGTCCCAGAAGGCCGACCAGCACAGGTGCTCGGTGAGAAACGAGGCGATCCGCGCGGCAGCATAGGGGGTGGGTACGGCGGTCACGTCAGCCATATAGATATACTAGTCCACCTAGTCCACTAGGTCCACTAGGTCCACGCTATAGGCCACCTGTTCCACCCAGTGAACTAGGGTGACCAGTGTGCCGGATGATCTTGACGACCTGTCAGGCGTCCCTCGCTACCTCCAGGTCGCGCGAATAATCGAGGCTGAGATCAAGGCCGGGCAGTGGCCGCCAGGACAGCCGGTGCCATCCCGCAACCTCCTCGCCGAACGCTTCGGCATCGCACGTGAAACCGCCGCGCGGGCACATTTCTCGCTGGCAAGAGCGGGCTACTTGGTGACCGTTCCCGGCGTCGGCATGGTGGTCACGCCGACAGAGCGCTGGCCAAAGGACGTCTCCTGACTGCCGTCTCTACTGCCGGCCAGGATTTTTCATTGACCGACGGCCCCGGAGGGCGACCGGGGAACGACTCTGTCGCCAGCGCGGCCGGATTGCACCCCGGACACCGGCTCTTCGGACAAGCCACTCATGGGCGCGGTCACCACCCCACGACCGCGGGCGGCGACCCGGCGCCTGGGCCTGCCGACGCCCGGGGCAGGGCTGGCCATTCCCCGGTCGCTGCCCTCTGCCGTCGGCGCAGCCGCAGGTCCAGGTGGAGCGCCCGCAGCTAAGCAAGGACGAACGACCTGGAGGTGCAGCATGACGGCGACCACACTCGGCCACGAGGAAGGCCAAGGGCAAGATTCACCCGTAAAGCTAAGGCGCCCGAAGGGCCGCTCCGCGCGCCGGAAAGGGCACCAACGGAACCTCTTGACACACAGAGGCTTTCGTTCTGTGCGTGCTTTCGCCCTTCCCGCGCTTTCGCTGTCGGGACGCGAGTGGAGATGACCCGCTCGATGCGACGGAACGGCACTGCCTACTGGCGTGCCTTGTTGATGGCGTTGTGGAGCTTGTTGAACCCCACCCATCCCCAGTAGACGCGGTGGTGGGTGATCAGCCCTTTCTTGAGATCCATGGACTCGACCACGTCCGTCTGGTCGCCCTTCGGGGTTTCGCGCGGATACTCCCAGATCAACAACCGCCCGTCGGAGAAGTACCGCCCGTTGCGGAACCAGTCCTCGAAGACCCCTTCGCCGCTGCGGGCCTGGAAGCTTTGCGCGAAGAACTGCGCGATGGCGTCTCTGCCGTGCACGACGGCGTTTTCGCGCTCAGGCCACAGGGCCAGCACGGCCGGGGTCTCGAGCACCCCGCCGTGCGCGTAGAGGGCGGCCATGCCCTCGGCGTCCTGGTCCTTGACGGCCCGGTGCCATTCGTCGAAGACATGGCGGATCTGCTCGTCGGTGTTGTTCGGCGTCATTTCTGCGCTCTCCTCGTGTTCGTCTATCGCCGGGTCGCGTTCGGCGCCGGCCTGGGAGATGTGGGCTGTCATGCGGACACTGCCTCGGCGAGCCGGATTACCGGAGTAGCGCCGGGAATCGCCTGGGAGGCGGCGGAAAGATGCCGCCGCCTGCGGGCTGCCCGGCGGTGGCGCGCGCTGGTGAGATGATGGCCGCCTGCTGACGGCAGATGACGTCAAGGTGATCGCCGGTCCAGATCATCCGGACCGCGGTGGCGGTGGCTTTGCCGTCGTTGTCGAGCAGGTCGCGCCGTACGGCCCGGACAAGGCGGCTGTCGGCGGCCTTGTCGTGAGCAAGCGGCTGGGGTAGCTCACCGCCGGTGATCATGGTGGTCGCGAGACCGTCGTACCAGCCCGTGACGCGGTCAGCCGTACCCAGGATCTCCTGGCGTGCAGCGGCTACGTCGCCGCCGGGTTGGCCGTCGTCGCCCCGCCACAGGTCCAGCACCGCGTCAGCTTCCAGACGCAGCACGGCGACCCCCGTGACCAGCCCCGCCACATCAGCCAGCGGGAACCGTTTCGCACCGCGCTCCGCCAGGAACGTGCGGAACGCGTCATCGAGCCGGCGCGATGCCGCAGCGGCCCGGGCAGCGTCGCCGACCGGAGCGGGAACCGCGAGCGCGCCCGGGTGGCCGCGTGACATCCCGGATCGCACCGTGCCGGCGAGGTAGCGTGCGCCGTCAGCGTACGCCTCCGCTAGCGCTTGGCGGAGCGCGGGCGCCGCGCCCCGCGGCCAGAACAGGACACCCACGACCAGGCTCACGCCAACCCCGAGGGCAACGTCTTCGATCCGCACCAGGCCGACGCGCCAGCCGCTCGGCTGGAGGATGCTGAACAAGATCACCACTGTGAGCGTGAACGCCGCCTGCCCTCCAGCGAACGAGATGACCGCTGGAGCGACCCCAGCGAGGAAGACCGCCAGCGGCAGCAGGAACCACAGCAGCGTGATGTTCGTGCCGATCCCCACGAGCAGGGCCGCGCCGGCGATGAAGCCCGCTAGGGTGCCGAGCATGGCGCGAACGGCGTCCTGCCCGGTGTTCAGCGCATTGGAGCGCAGCACCGACAGCGCGCCGAGGACCACCCAGAACGAGTGCTGGACCTCGGTCAGTCTCGCGGCGAGCACCGCCAGCCCCAGCCCGGCGGCACCACGCAAGCTGTTGTGCAACCAGACCGAATGCGGCTCGAGGTAGGACGTGATCCTTTCCCGCGCCGCGGACAGCGTCCCCGGCACGCCCTCGGGCTGGCGGCCAAGCCACCGCTCCCGCCAGCTCCGCCGCTCGGCGGCCGCGGTCAGCTCGACGGTGCGCGCGATGAGCGAGACCGCGTAGCTCAGCTCCTCCGCACGGAAGGCGGGATCAAGCGAGGTGATGAACTCGCTGACCGGCCCCCCGCCCACGGCCGGGTTGCTAACCGGCGGCTCAGGCGCGACCAGTGACCCGGCCATGGCCGGGTCACTCGCCGGCCGCAAGGACCGGGCCGGCAGGCCGGCCGTTACGCCCTCCTGCATTTTCGCGTGCGCAGCAGCGAGTTCGGTCAGCGCGGCGTCGAGCTCATCGCTGCTCCCGCCGGTGGAGTCGAGGAGATCCGCGGCACGGTCGAGAACCGAGGCTGCGGCCTCCTTGACCCTCAGCACTGTGCGGTTGACGTCGCGGTGAAGTCCAGGCTGAATGACAATGCTGTTCAGCCAGATCAGCTCGTCTACCAGGCGCACGGTTGTCCGAGCGGGGGTGCTCAACCCGGTTGGGCGGTAGGGCGTGGCCAGGAAGGCGCTGCGTAGGACCTCGAGGGCCTGGTCCGCCTGCGCAGCCGCGTGATCGCGATTCAGCGCAAATTGTTCGTCCATGCCGCTGAGCAGGTACGCGAGCCCCGCACGCAGCCGGGCGGCCAGCACCCGGCAGGCGGCGGCCGCGGGACCACGCAGCCGGTCGCGCACTGGGGCGGGCCATAGGAGCGCCGTCGCCACCAGCGCGACGCCTCCGGCCATCCCCCAGCCGGCCAGCCGGTCGGGTACGGCTGAGGCTGGAGCGGCCAGCGACACCGGCAAGATGAAGGCCAGCAGCAGCGCCGTGGTCGCCCCGGCCAGCACCGAGCTGACCACGCCAGCAAAGATCACGCCGAACCCCACCACCGCCATCGCAACGGCCGCGAGCCACGCGGTCTGCGAGACCAGCGTGGCCAGGCAGACGAACACCCCGCCGGTCACGGCGAGCGCCGCCTGGGCCTGGAGCCGTTCCGCCATGGGGCCGCCGAAGTCGGCCAGGAGCAGCATCGCGAAGGACCCGAACGCCGCGAACGTAGCCACCTGCGGGTTGCCGATGACCTTGTCGCCCAAGGCAAACATGGCCGGCACGATAATCGCTGCCCGGGTGGCACGGCGCAGCGCGGCGAAGCCGCGATCACGCTGGCCCAGCCACCGCAGGAGGTGCACGTGGACTTCGGACGGGCGGACGGCTGGGTTGGTCGTGGTGGTCACGGTGCCCTCCTTCCGCCGGGCTTTTACTGGGCCACGGTGAGGAGCGGCTTGCCCTTCTCCACGACGTCGGTAGCGAGCGCGGTGCCGGTGCCGGTGCCGGTGTTGCGCACCGCGTGGATTGCCCCGGCCGGGACGGTCAGGGCCTCGCCGGCGTTGTACACCTTGGTGGGCTGGCCGTCGATCTGGTACTCCAGTGACCCTGCCAGGACGTAGATGATCTCCTCGCCTGGATGGGTGTGCCGGATCGCGGGCGAATCCGGCTCGACGTCGACGCGCGACTGGATCATCTCGCGCCCGGGGACGGACAGGTCGTAGCGCTGCAGGTTGGTGCGCCACAGCCCCGGCGCGAACTCGGCCGCCGTGCTCGGGATGTTGCTGTGCTGTTGGGTGGTGCTCATCTCGGCCTCCCTGAGGGTGGTGTCAGGAATGACGCTACGATTCGCGCCGCGGCGTTCCGCCAGGGACATCCCTGGCGGCTGACCCTGGCCTGCGCTGTCCCCGGCCATCCCGTACACGGGCCGCCCGCACGCCTGCAGGCTTCACCGGTCCCTTCACGGCTGTTATGTGCGCGGCGCCGTTTGGCGTGGTCAGCTCCGAGGCCGTCCCACCCGGATGCGGGCAAGCCCGCGAGCTTGGGGCGGCACAGCCGTCATCCGCGCCCTATCGCAGACCAGGGTCATCCAGGGTGCAGGCCAGGGTTTACGGCCAGGCATCTGACCGGCGAACTGTGCCCATACGGTGCGCGATGGTGAGGCGGTACCACTTGTGAAGGGGATCCTCCTGATCTCAGCTGCACCCGCTTGCCCGCCCCGGAAGGCCGCGGCTCCGTCCAGGACGGCTGGCTCCACATCCACCACCTGGCAAAACCCTAGGAGACCTACATGTCTGCCCCGACCGAAACCTCAGCAGGCACCGCGGCGATCCGGCCGTTCACGGTCCCGGTCATCACCGAGGCGGAACTGGAGGCGCTGCGCGCGCGTGTCGCGGTCAGCAGCTGGCCCGACCAGGAGCTCGTCAAGGATCATTCGCAGGGCCCGAAGCTGGCGGTCATGCAGGAACTCGCCCGCTGCTGGGCGGCGGAATACGACTGGCGGCGGTGCGAGGCGAAGCTGAACGGCCGGCCGCACTTCATCACCGAGATCGACGGGCTGGACATCCACTTCAGCCACGCCCGCTCCGAATACGACAACGCGCTGCCGGTCATCATCACCTACGGGTGGCCCGGCTCGGTCATCGAGCTGCTGGCGGTCATCGACCCGCTCACCAACCCCACCGCCCACGGCGGCAGCGCCGCAGACGCCTTCGACATGGCGATCCCGTCGATGCCTTACGGTTTTTGCCCCGACACCGGCCACAACTGAGGAGCGACCATGGAGAAGTGCTCAGGCATCGACGCGGTTCACAACTTCTGGGCGCAGGTGTGGCAGTCGCCCCAGAACTACGACGCCATCGACGACCTCGTCGTCGAGGACTTCGTCATCATTTCCGGGGGCCGCAGGATCGAAGGCCGCGAGGGATTCAAGAAGTGGGCCGAGGACTTCAGCGCGGCCATCGGGAACTTTGACTCCGAGATAGTCGACTCTTTCGAGAACCGTGACGGATCCCGGGTCGCCTCGACGTTCCGGATCACCGGCACAAACAACGGAGCTTTCGGCACAAAGCCTGACGACAGCCCCATCGAGATGACCGGCATCGTAATCTCGGCCGTACGCGACGACGGAATGCTGCTGTCCAATCAGGTCGAGCGCAGCGCCTTTGAGATGTACAAGCGGTTGACAGCCCGTTGAACGGACGGGCGAGGAGGGCCCGGGCGCCCGGCGCGGGCCGAGGATCACCGGCGGCCGGGAGTCCTCCCGCGCAAGGTGCCCGGCGTGAAAGGCTCGGCACGAGCAGGTGGACGATGTCCTGCGTGAGCACGGCAGCTGCGGCCTGCCGCGCGATGAGCTGTGCTGTGTCGGTGGTTGTTCAACCCGCAGCTCCCCGGTATCTCGTCCTGACTCAGCATCAGGCAAGATCAGACAGAGCTGCGGGTGCCCCGTTTTCAGCAAAGCCTTGATTCACTCAGGCGGGCACGGGAACCGCCTAGCACGAGCAACCTCGAAGAACCGGTTTGGCGCCGGATTCCCGGCGAGGGCCTGGATGCCGTCGCGGTCGCAGGTCCAGATGATGACCAGCGCGGATGGACCTCTCGGCACGCCGGCCGATCCAAGATTCACGAGGACGACGCGGGTCAATCGACGATGGGATCGGCGTGCGGTGCGCCGAAATAGGGGAACTCACCGAGGATGTTGGTCCTGGCGACAGCCGCGCCCTGGTCGATAGGAGTGTTGGCCTGCAGCGAGAGCATCACGTTCTCCACGTTGTCCGTCATAGCGCGGCCGTTGAAGCCTGCGAAGCCGAACGAGGCCGCCGAATCGAGGACATAGGGCAAAGTGGTCGGGAACAGGCGCTCCACCACACGCTGTGCGTAGGCGGCCGGGTCGTCGGCCGTGCCCGCCAGCTGGGTGACGCTCGTGAGGGCGTCCGCGACGATCTGGGAGAAACGCGGCACGTCCGCGGAGGGAAGGGACCGGTTGTAGTCGTCCCTCACTGCCTCGTCCGTAATGAAGGCATGCGTCATCAGCGGCAGGCCCCACCGGGACACTTGCACCTCGGGCGCGTGTCCGCATAGCGACACCGTGACCCACGCGTGCACCGTCGCGGCCGGGTCACCGATCGACTGCGTGGGTACCTCCATCACGATGGCCGTGACGTTGCGGTTCTGGAAGTAATTCGCGCCGGCGTGAAACAAGTCCGGTGCGAATTTCCCCGCGGCAAGTGCGGCGCGGAACGCGTCAATACCTGTCTTGTTCGCAGCGAACAGGTCCGGGGCCAGGCCAGCGAAGATCCGCACGCCCGCGTCGCCCGCGACGATCCGGCCGGTAGTGCCCGAGGCGATGACCTCGCCCGCCGTGCCTTCGGCGGCATCCCTCCTGGTGGCCCGGCGCACCTCGAGAGTTTGCACGTGCCGCCCTTCGGGCCGCCCGCCTTCGGCATGCCTGACCTCACCGAAGCGGATCTTGAACGTCACTTCCTCGCGAGCGTCATCGTTCACATCGAAACGGAACGCGTACAGACCCTCCTCGTGGAAGGTATCCGGCGCCTTGGTTCCTGCGTTCGGGTTTACCGTCATCGCCATGACCGTGGTACCCGGCTGGCCGCGGAAAAGATAGAAGTCAAGGAGGTTGAGCCGCGGGTCTTCCCTGGCGATGGCGGTGTCGAAATGATGAGACATTAGTCAAAGTGACCCTTCATCCATTTTACCCTGGGCGTGTTGCGTGAGCTTCGCGGCCTTTTCTTTGATCGCCGTGAGCAGCGCGGCCCAGTCGGCGGTGAATGCGCCTGCTCCGTGGCGCTGGAGATATTCAGCGAGGGCATCGGCGTCGATACCGGCGTCGGCGGCCGCGGCGATGGCCCGTTCCGCGGCTGCGTAGTCGGGCTCCAGCCGGTCGTCGAGGCTTCCGTGGTCAGCGAAGGCGAGCAGTGTCTTCTCCGGGACGGTGTCGATCGTGTCCGGGGCAGCCAGCCGGCCGAGATAGTAGGTGTCGGGCAGGTCTGGGTTCTTGGTCGAGGTGGATGCCCACAAAACCCGCTGCGGACGGGCGCCTGCCTCGGCGAGCGACTGCCATCGCTGGTCCGAGAGCAGCTGCACATGGGAGGCGTAGGTTTTCTGCGCCATCGCCAGCCCCAGGCTGCCATGCAGCGCGGACGGCAGCAAGGGGTCGGCGGCGGAATCCCAGCGGGAGATGAACACCGAGGCCACCGAGGGCACCGCCAGGTCCAGGCCGGCTCGGCGGCGGCGCTCCAGGGCTCGCAGGTACGTGTCGGCGGTACGCAGGTAGTGAGTGTCGGAGAACAGCAACGTCACGTTCACTCCGATTCCGGCGGTGATGGCCTCTTCCATGGCGGTCAGGCCCTGCGGCGTGCCGGGGATCTTGACCAGCAAGTTGGGGAAGCCGGCCTGGTCGTGCAGCCGCCGGGCGAACGCAACCATCGCCGCGGCGTCGTAGGCGGCATCGGGCGGGACTTCCAGCGACACGTAGCCGTCCACGCCCCCGCTTTTCTCCCACTCCGGCCGGAACAGGGCCGCCGCCTCGGTCAGGTCCTCCAGCGCCAGGGCGTACACCAGGTCCTGAGCATCAGTGACACCTTCGCCCGCCAGGCGGGCCAGCGAGGTGTCATAGTCCGATCCGGCGGCCATGGCATGCCCGAGGATCGTGGGGTTGGACGTGAGCCCGGTGACCGCCAGGTCACGCACGTAACGTGCCAGCGCCCCGGTGCGCAGCATGACCCGATTGATGCTGTCCAGCCACAGGCTCTGGCCAAATGCGTGCAGCCGCTGCGCGGGATTCAGCTCAGCGTCCATGCGTGCCTCCCCGATTCGCACGTGCGCCAGTGGCAGCCAGTGCCCCAGAAGCTAACCAGGTTCCGGATTGCCGATGGCTGCACGCCCTGCGACCGGTCTGTGACGGTCTCCCTGGGCGGCCAGCGGGTGGCCGCGATACGCCGCCGCAGACCGGCCAGGTCGTCATCTGGCGCGCGGGCTTCGGACGGGCGGACGGCCGGGTCGGTCATGGTGGTCACGGTGTCCTCCTTCTGCCGGGCCGGGTGTTTACTGGGCCACGGTGAGGAGCGGCTTCCCTTTTTCGACGACATACGTGGCGAGTTCCGCCGCGTTGCCGGTGCCGGTGTTGCGCACCGCGTGGATTGCCCCGGCCGGGACGGTCAGGGCCTCGCCGGCGTTGTACACCTTGGTGGGCTGGCCGTCGATCTGGTACTCCAGTGACCCTGCCAGGACGTAGATGATCTCCTCGCCTGGATGGGTGTGCCGGATCGCGGGCGAGCCCGGCTCGACGTCGACGCGCGACTGGATCATCTCGCGCCCGGGGACGGACAGGTCGTAGCGCTGCAGGTTGGTGCGCCACAGCCCCGGCGCGAACTCGGCCGCCGTGCTCGGGATGTTGCTGTGCTGTTGGGTGGTGCTCATCTCGGCCTCCCTGAGGGTGGTGTCAGGAATGACGCTACGATTCGCGCCGCGGCGTTCCGCCAGGGACATCCCTGGCGGCTGACCCTGGCCTGCGCTGTCCCCGGCCATCCCGTACACGGGCCGCGACGCACGCCTGCAGGCTTTACCGGTCCCGTCATGGCAGTTACGCTGCGGTCAAGGCGATGGCGGAGCTCGTAGCCACGACTCCGGTTCCGGCCAGGGCATGGCCGTTGGCCCTGGCCTCGTCGGATCATGATGGACCAGCCGGGAGGCCGTATGAGCACTCACGCTCAGCCAGGCGACCAGGTCGCGGCGTAGCGGCGGGCCGATGACCGCGAATCGCGGGCAGCCGGGCCGGGTGCCGGGGGCTGATGGACCGGCTCCACCGAGTTCTTCCAGGTCAGGCGGCCCGTTCGATTTTCTGGCTTTCGCGCCGTGGCTACGGCGAGGACGGTATCTACTTCGATCACCGGGGCGGCGCCCTTCATAAGACTTGTTCGGGGCGTTGGCGCGGGGTTGTCTCGCTAGGTTTCGACGCAGACGGGAAGCGGATCCGCAAGAAGGTCAGCGGCCAGAGTTCGGCAAATGGTATATCACCGAACTCGCCGGAATCGGTGGGGGTTCGTTGGTCTGAGCCTCCTCCAGAGAATGAGCCCGTGTCATTGCCGCCTGAAAGACGATCAGGCGAAGGGATCACTTAACCCTTGTCCTTTGCTACGAACCCGCCGCGAATGCTACTCAGCCCGGGAGGTCCTCCGGGCGCTTTTTGGCGAGATGGCCGTGCAGCGCGCCCGTGGCCTGGCCGACTTCGATCATGTAGCCGTCCGGGTCTCGCATGTAGCAGCGGATCTCCGCCTCGCGGTCGATTGGCGGCGTGACGAACTCCGCGCCCTTGGACTTCCATTCCTCGTAGCAGGCCTGGATGTCAGCGACCCGCAAGTTCAGGAAGATCGAGGTGGTGTCGCCTGGCTCGTAGTTGACCACCGAGATGCCTGGCTTGTCGGGGGTGGGCGGCCCGCCGGGATTCATCAGGATCCACGAGTTGGACAGCTTGACGATGCACGGGTTCTCCTCAAGGACCACGGTGCCGCCCAGGACGCGCGAGTAGAAGTCCCGGGACCGCGCCACGCTGCGGACGGTGATGAACATGGTCACGACGATGCCCTCGGCGGGCGCCGGCAGGTTGGCGACGTCAATGTAAGGCGAAGGTTCTGTCATGCGCTGACCGTTCCCCGGGCCGGGACGGCGCACACGCGCCGGGACTCGGCCCGCCCGCGTGCTCGGCTCGGTCCCGCTGCGGTTCCCTCGTCCCTTTATCCCGGACGGACCGTGGCGGCTCTCCGTCTAGCACGGTCCGCGAGCCTGACGCCGCGCAGCCGCGCCTTATCGCAGACCAGGGTCACCCGGGTTCAGACCAGTGTTCACCGCCAGGGATCTGACCGGCGAACCGTGCCCATACGGTGCGCGATCGTGAGGCAGTACCCCTTTGGGGGATCTCAATGAGCTCACCTTCCACCGCCTGCCCACCGCGGAAAGGGCACGGCTCTGTCTAGAGCGGTCATCTGCACATCGAGCACCACAACCAAACCAAGGAGTTCCACATGTCCGTCCCGACCGAAAACGCAGCAAGCACCACGGCGGTCCGGCCGTTCACGGTCCCGGTCGCCTCCGACGGCGGAGCTGGAGGCGCTGCGTGCGCGCGTCGCGGCTACCCGCTGGCCCGACCAGGAGCTCGTCAAGGATCATTCGCAGGGCCCGAAGCTGGCGGTCATGCAGGAACTCGCCCGCTACTGGGCGACAGAATACGACTGGCGCCGGTGCGAGGCGAAACTGAACGCCCTGCCGCACTTCATGACCGAGATCGACGGGCTGGACATCCACTTCATCCACGTCCGCTCGGCACACGACAACGCGCTGCCGGTCATCATCACCCACGGATGGCCCGGCTCGATCATCGAGCTGCTCGCGGTCATCGACCCGCTCACCAATCCCACCGCCCACGGCGGCAGCGCAGCAGACGCCTTCGACGTGGTGATCCCGTCGATACCGGGCTACGGGTACTCCGGCAAGCCGCGCGAGACCGGCTGGGGCCCGGACCGCATCGCCCGGGCCTGGACCGAGCTGATGAAGCGCCTGGGCTACACCCGGTTCGTGGCGCAAGGCGGCGACTGGGGCGCGATCATCACCGACGTGATGGCCGCCCAGGCGCCCCCGGAACTGATCGGCATGCACACCAACATGGCCGGCGTTGTCCCGGCCGATGTCTCCACGGCGCTCGCGCGTAACGTCCTGGGGGCCGGCGGCCCGCCGCCGTCGGGCCTGTCCGCTGAGGAAAGCCGCACGTACGAGCAGCTGAACTTCTTCTACACCAAGGGCATCGGCTACGGGATAGAAATGATTACCCAGCCGCAGACGCTCTACGGGATCGCGGACTCACCCGTCGGGGCGGCCGCCTGGATGATCAACCACGACGCGGCCAGCTACCAGGACATCGCCGACGCCGTCGCGGGGCACCCGGTCGGCAACCTGACCCGGGACGAGGTCCTGGACAACGTCACGTTCTACTGGCTGACAAACACAGGGATTTCCTCCGCCCGGCTGTACTGGGAGAACACGTTCGACTTCTTCGGCGTCAAGGGCGTCAACATCCCGGCCGCCGTGAGCGTCTTCCCCAAGGAGATCTACAAGGCCCCGCGCAGCTGGGCCGAGCGGGCCTACCCCAAGCTCATCTACTTCAACGAGGTCGACCGGGGCTGCCACTTCGCGGCCTGGCAGGAGCCGGCGCTGTTCAGCAGCGAGCTCCGCGCGGCGTTCCGGTCACTGCGCTAGCCGGCCACGGGCGGGTGGCGCGCACACCGTGCCCGCCACCCGCCACGCCGGGAACCCTCAAACCTCTGATCAGATATCCAGTCACTGGGAGGCATGTCATGAAACCGCACTGGCTTGCGCCGGCCGGGCTGCACACGGCTTCGGCCCGGCTGCCCGTCGAGGGCGAGCTGCCATCTTTCGGCGGCGCGACCGGATGGCTCAACTCGCCGCCGCTGACGCCGGCCGACCTGCGCGGGAAGGTGGTCCTGGTCAACTTCTGGACCTATACCTGCATCAACTGGCTCCGCCAGCTTCCGTACGTCCGGGCGTGGGCCGGGGAATACTCCGGCGCCGGACTGGTGGTGATCGGGGTACACACGCCCGAGTTCGGGTTCGAGCACGATGGGGATAACGTCCACCGCGCCGTGAAAAGCATGCGGGTCGACTACCCGGTCGCGATCGACAACGACTACGCGATATGGAGTGCCTTCGACAATCACTACTGGCCCGCGCTGTACTTCGCCGACGCGCAGGGGCGTATCCGGCATCACCATTTCGGCGAAGGCGAGTACCAGCAGTCGGAAATGGTCATCCAGCAGCTGCTGGCCGAAGCCGGATCCGGCGACATCAGCCACGACCCGGTTCCGGTCGACGCCCGCGGTGTGGAAGCCCCGGCCGACTGGGCCAGCTTGGGATCGCCGGAGACCTACACCGGCTACGAGCGCACCGAGAACTTCGCATCTCCCAGCGGTGTCCTGCCGGGCAGGCGCCACGCCTATACCGCCCCGGCGGAGCTGAGACTCAACCACTGGGCCCTATCCGGGGACTGGACCATGGAGGAGCAGGCCGCCACGGCGAACGAAGCCGGCGGGCAGATCGCCTACCGGTTCCACGCCCGCGATCTCAACCTCGTCATGGGGCCAGCAACGCCGGGAACCTCGGTGCGATTCCGGGTGCTCCTGGACGGGCAGCCGCCCGGCGCGGCCCACGGGACCGACCTTGACCGCCAGGGCCACGGCACCGCCGTCGAACAGCGGCTTTACCAGCTCATCCGCCAACCTGGATCCGTCACCGGGCACACCTTCGAGATCACATTCCTCGACCCCGGTGTCCAGGCCTACTCCTTCACCTTCGGTTAGATCAGGCCGGCCCGGCATGTCATTGTGACTAGCCGGGGTCCGTTCGACGCGCCTATGACGGTCCGCCCGCTACCGGAAATGAGGTCGGGAGGCTTCGGTGACCCGCGTTTTGCGGAGTCTTGCCCGGTTCGTTCTTGGCAGGTTACGCTTCGATTAAGGCAATGGCGCGGCTCCTGCGAGCAGGGGGCTGGTGGCCATGACGCCGATACATCCCTGGGCGTGGTCTTGAGCGGCGGCTGCCGCGGGTGGCACCTGAGGTGCTCGTGGCGGCCGGTCTTGGCCTCATCGGGGCGGTGATCCGGATCAGCCTGGAGGCCGTGTGAGCACCACGCCCCGCCAAGCGACCACGACGCGGTAGATCGCCGGCCGATGAGCGCAAATCCCAGGCGGCTGCGGGGCCGTGTGACGGCGCTGACGGATCGGCTCAGCGAGCGCGCCGAGCTCGACCGGCTCGTCGACGCCGTCCGGGGCGGTGAGAGCGGGGTCCTGGTGGTGCACGGCGACCCGGGCGTGGGCAAGACGATACTGCTGGACCACCTGGCCGGGCGCGCGTCGGGTTCGGGATGCCGGGTGGCGCGCGCGGCGGGCGTGCAGTCGGAGATGGAACTGGCGTTCGCGGGGCTGCATCAGCTGTGCGCGCCGATGCTGAGTCGCGCGGAGCGCCTGCCGGAACCGCAGCGCGATGCGCTGCAGACCGCGTTCGGCATTGCCGCAGGGCCGCCTCCGGACCGGTTCCTAGTCGGGCTGGCCGTGCTGAGCCTGCTGGCCGGGGTGGCCGGGGAACGCCCGCTGATCTGCCTGATCGACGACGAGCAGTGGCTGGACCAGGCCTCGGCACAGGCGCTGGGGTTCACGGCCCGGCGGCTTGCGGCCGACCCGGTCGGACTGGTGTTCGCGGCCCGCGATCCGAGCGCGGATCTAGCCGGGCTGCCGGAGCTGGAAGTTGACGGGCTGCGCGACGATGACGCGCGGGTGCTGCTGGACTCGGCGCTGGCCGGGCGGCTGGACCCGCGAGTCCGCGACCTGATCATCGCCGAGACCCGCGGCAACCCGCTGGCGCTGCTGGAACTGCCGCGTGGGCTGACCCCCGCGGAGCTGGCCGGCGGGTTCGGCCTGCCCGGTGCCGCGCCGCTGACGAGCCGGATCGAGGACAGCTTCCGGCGCCAGCTGGACGCCATGCCGGCTGAGACCCGGCGGCTGCTGCAGCTGGCGGCCGCCGATCCGTCCGGTGACCGGGCGCTGGTATGGCGCGCGGCCAGGCGGCTGGGCATCCCGATCCAGGCGGGGACGGCGGCGACGGAGGCGGGGCTGGCCGAGTTCAGCGGTCAGGTGCGGTTCCGGCATCCGCTGGCGCGCTCGGCGGTCTACCGGTCGGCGTCGTTGTCCGACCGGCAGCAGATGCACGCGGCGCTGGCCGAGGTGACCGACCCGCAGGCCGATCCTGACCGGCGGGCCTGGCACCGGGCCCAGGCTGCGGGCGGGCCGGATGAGGAGGTCGCCGCGGAACTCGAGCGCTCCGCCGGCCGGGCGCAGGCCCGGGGCGGGCTCGCCGCAGCCGCGGCGTTCCTCGAGTGGTCGGTGCTGCTGACCGCCGATCCGGCGCGGCACGCCGAACGCACGCTGGCCGCCGCGCAGGCCAGCATGCAGGCCGGCGCGTTCGGCAAGGCTCTGGAACTGCTGGCGACGGCGGAGGACGGGCCGTTCGACGAGTTCCAGCACGTGCGGGTCGACCTGCTACGGGCCCATGTCGCGTTCGCCTCGGGTCTGGGCAGCGATGCCCCCGCGCTGCTGCTGAAGGCCGCCAGCCAGCTCGAACCGTTCGACCTGGACCTCGCCCGCGAGACCTACCTGGCCGCGTGGGGCGCGGCCGGGCTGGCGGGGGAGTCTCTCGGGGCGGGATCTCCTCCTGGAGATCTGCCACGCCATCCAGGCCCTCCCTCCGCCGCCAGGTGATCCGCGTCCGCTGGACCTGCTGCTCCATGGCGTTGCCCTGCTGACCACCGGCGGACCGGCCGCCGCCGCCGCGACCTTGCAACGCGCGGCGAACGTGCTCACCAGTATTCCCGTCGAGGACGTCCTGCGGTGGGGCTGGATGGCCACGGTCGCCTCCACTATCGTGTGGGATTTCGACAGCCTGCATGCGATCTCCGCACGGCAGGTCCAGCTGGTCCGTGACGTCGGCGCGCTTGCGCAGCTGCCGATCTACCTCAACCAGATGGGCATAGTGAGCCCATGGATGGGTGACTTCGCGGGAACCGTCGCAGTCATCGCGGAGACCGAAAGCGTGGCGGCGGCGACCGGAAGCCCTATCGCGCCCTACACGTTGCTTAGGCTCCTGGCCTTGCAAGGCAGGGAAGCCGAGGCCTCCGCGGCGATAGCGAGCGCGATCGAGCTTGCCGCAGCCGAGGGGCAAGGGATGGCGGCGGCCTGGGCGCACTGGACGGCCGCGGTCCTGTACAACGGCCTCGCCCAGTATAAGGAGGCAGCGTCGGCAGCGCAGCAGGCCACCTCGAACACCCTGAACCCGTGGATGTCCATGTGGGCCATGCCCGAGCTCGTCGAGGCGGCCGCGCGCGCAGGCGACCTCGAGCTCGCACGCCATGCGCTCGAGCGGCTTGCCGAGACAACCCAGCCCTGCGGCAACGATGTCGCCCTCGGTATTGAGGCGCGCTGCCGGGCACTGCTCAGCCACGGCGCCGACGCCGACGACCGTTATCGCGAAGCGATCAGCCGGCTGAGCCGTACGCAACTTCGTCCGGAGCTGGCCCGCGCGTATCTGGTCTACGGGGAGTGGCTGCGCCGCGAGGACCGACGCCTTGACGCGCGCGAGCAGCTGCGCACGGCCCACGACATGCTCACCGCAATTGGCATGGAGGCATTCGCCGAGCGCGCCCGCCGCGAGCTGATCGCCACCGGCGAGTCGGTACGCAAGCGCGGCGCCGAGACCTTCACCACGCTGACCCCGCAGGAAGCCCACATCGCCGGGCTGGCGCGCGACGGCCTGACCAATCCGGAGATCGGCGCCCAGCTGTTCCTGTCCGCGCGCACGGTTGAATGGCACCTGCGCAAGATCTTCGCCAAACTCGGCATCAGTTCCCGCCGCGAACTGTACGCCGCACTGGCACGGCAAGGACCGGACGGCCAGCCAGCCTAGCCGCGGCCTCAGTGACCGGCGATCTGTCCGCCGTCGATGTGCAGGATCTCGCCAGTGATGTGGGAC
>CAWFRO010000004.1:0-230167 GCA_963818225.1 uncultured Actinomycetes bacterium | reverse complement strand
GCGGCCGCTCCTGGCCCGCCGGCGGGGCGAGACCGAGGCCTCCCGGTGAAGACCCGCCTGCGCTGACCCCGACCTCGTTTGGCATGGTAACTGTGTGGATACCGAACGGCCGAGGGGATCCGGTTCCCGCAGCCTTGATGCCCTAGTCGGCAGAACCGTGGCCCGGCTGGGTCGTCATGTCGAGGTCGCGCTGAGCCGGGTCGATCTGACCGCGGCCCAGTACCGGGCGCTGATGCAGCTCGATGACGGCGCGGAGGCTCCTTCGTCGCTGGCCACGCAGCTGGCGGTGACCAAGCCGAGTATCACCGGAGTGGTCGAGGGCCTGCTCCAGCGGGGCTTGGTCGACCGTACGGCTTCGATCGAGGACCGCAGGCGGATATCGATTAACTTGACCGATGAGGGCCGCCGGGTCCTGGCTCTGGCCGACCAGGCGGTGGGTGCCCGCCTCGAGGAGATCCTGGCCGAGATCGACGACGCCCAGGCTGCGCTGGCCGAGCTTGAGCGCTGGCGAGTGGCGATGGACGCCCGCCGCGCGCGCCGACGTGCCGACCATGCCAGCCGGCAGGTCGAGGCACGCCAACCGGGGGAAACCAAAGCGGAAGCGAGGCAGGGCGCGGCGGCGGACCAGGCACCGACGCAGCCGGGGTGAGGCAGGCCAGGTTGAGGCAGGCCAGGGCCAGGCCGCCCACGGTCACGGGCCGCTTTTGCGCTCAGCGTGAGTCGGCGCGTAATGCTGGGGAAACGCCAGGTTGCGGCACCGCTGATGGCGCAGGGCGCCGCACACCGGGCACTCAGACTGGCGCACCGCCGGTTCGAGCCGGGCGCGGATGTCGGCATTCAGCTTGCGGGGCTGCGGCGGAGCGGGCCGCCTCAGCGGCTTGCGCAAGGCCAGTTCGGACACGAACTGCTGGTACTCGCGGTCGCAGTCTTCGCACCGGCAGCCGCGCGCCCAGGCCAGCACCGTGCCGTGCGCCGGCAGCGCAGGTGGCAGGCTCTCCCATGCGGACATACATCCAGGGTAAGACAGCGGTCGCTTGCTAATTCCGTGGGCGACCCGCCCGACCGGCCGGGCGACTTCCCGCTCGCGCGGGCTCAGCGGCGACGACGGCGTAAACCTCCTAAGCCCGCTGCAGACCGGCCGCCGCCGCCGCCGCCGGCCGCCGCGGTGGTCGGCACCCCGCGGCGGCCGGGAGCGTGCAGGCGTTAACGGTCTGGTCGAGCTCGGAGATCCAGGCGCCGAGGTGCAGCCTGATGGTGTTCTAGGCGTCCCGGACGATCGCGTAGGTAAGGAAGACCAGGCCGTTACCGATCGTCCGGCTGCCGGTGAGACGGAAGGGCTTCGTGCCGCTGGTCTCGCCGAAGAGCCGCTCGCCGGCCCCGACCACGACCGGGAAGACGGTCAGCCGCAGCTCATCCGCCAGGTCGTGCTCGATCAGCGTGCGCCCGAGCTGATAGCTGGCGTAGACGACGATGTCTCCGGCTATCTCCTGCTTCAGCTTCGTGGCCTCATCGACCACGTTGCCGGTCAGGACCGTCACGTTGGTCCACTTGGGGTCGTCGGGGGCCGAGGACACGACGTACTTGGGCAGGCTGTTCAGCCGGTCCGCCCACTCGCCAGGCCGGGATGCCCACCGCGCCCCGAACCACTCCTCGCTGCGCCGGCCCAGCAGCAGGGCCGCGGTGCCCAGCGCCTCCGCGTGCTCGACCTTGCCCCACTCTTCGAGGTCCTCGCCCCCGTACTGGAAGAACCAGCCGCCCCGGCCGAAGCCCTCCTCGCCGTCGGGGTCCTGGACCACCCCGTCGAGCGACACGTTCGTGCTGATGATGATCTTTCCCATCTTCGGCTCTCCTTTATTGCCGGCGACCGGCTGCCGCTGCCGCGGCTCCGGCTGAGTCCCGACGCCCGGATGGTCCGGGCCGTCGATGATGGATACACCGCAGCGCCGGGAAACTGGGCGCCCGCCGGCCGCCCAGTTCGCCCGCCGGGCGGTGTCTATACAGGATGGAAACGCGGCAGGGTGCGGGAAGAAGGTGACGCTGGTGGAGCGTGCGGGATCTGACCTGATCGCACAGGCGCGGGCCGGGGACGGCGAGGCGTTCCGGGAGCTGACCGAGCCGTACCGCCGGGAGCTGCAGGTGCACTGCTACCGGATGCTCGGCTCCTTCCAGGACGCCGAGGACGCGCTGCAGGACACGCTGCTGGCCGCCTGGCAGGGCCTCGGCGGGTTCACCGAGGAACGTGCCTCGCTGCGCACCTGGCTGTACAAGATCACCACCAACCGGTGCCTCAACACGCTCCGCTCAGCCCGCCGCCGGGCTGCGAAGGAGTGGGACCTGCCCCAGGTTGAACCGCCCGAGCCGACCCGCCTCGGCGAGGTCGTATGGCTGCAGCCGTATCCGGACGACCTCCTGGAAGACACGGCCGGCGGCCCGCCCGGACCGGAGGCCCGCTACGAGCAGGCCGAAGCCATCTCGCTCGCCTTCGTGACCGCCCTGCAGGTGCTGCCGCCGCGCCAGGTCGCCGTGCTCATCTTGCGCGACGTCCTGGGATTTCACGCCAGCGAGGTGGCCAGCATGCTGGACTCGACCGTGGAGTCGGCCAACAGCGCTCTCAAACGCGCGCGCGCCAGCCTGCAGCACCGCCTGCCGCCTGCCGCTGGCCGCGAGCCGCCTCCCGCCCTCGGCTCCCCCGCCGAAGAGGCGATGGTGGCGAAGTTCGTCCGCGCGTGGGAGTCGGCCGATCTGGACGCGCTGGTGGCCCTGCTGACCGACGACGTCTTCATGTCGATGCCGCCGATGCCCTTCGAATACGAAGGCCGGGACGTCGTGGCCCGGTTCTGCGCCATGCTGTTCGGCGCGGGCCGCAGGTTCGACCTCGTGCCGGCGCGGGCCAACGGCCAGCCGGCCTTCGGCGTCTACCTGCGTGGCTCCGGCGGGATCCGCCACGGGACCGGCCTGTACGTGCTGACCCTCACCGGCGACCAGATCTGCGCCATGACCCGCTTCGAGGCCAGCGTGCTGCCATGGTTCGGGCTACCGCGATCGCTCCCCAGCCGGTAGCCGGTGTGCTCGCCGAATGCTGTCCGCGTAGTTAACCCGGGCCGGGAGGAATCCGCGGTCTTGAGGTTACCGGGTCTTGACCCTGCTGTATCAGAGGCGGCCTGGGAGCGCTCTGCGCTGGTAGAGCTCGTGGGCGTTCAGGCGGACCGCTCTGCGTAGCTGGTCATGTTCGGTAACCGGGGGGCGCAATGGCTGCGATCGTCGTCAGGGAGAACGCGAAGGCGGCATGGCTCACCGGCATAGCCGGCGTGCGCGCGAAGGCATGCGAAGTGGTCCGGCGGGCAGTGAACTGCGCGGTCGTCACCGTATTGGTCTGCGCTGTCGGTGCGGCGCTGCTCCAGCTGGTAGCCGAGCTGCTCAGCTTCCCTGCCCCTATCGCGGTCACCGCGATCACGGTGGTGGCCGCGACGCTGCTCAATTCGTTGCGGCGGCATATTCGTACCCAGTCCGTGCGCTGGAGTCGGCCGGGACGGTAAAGCGCCAGGTGATGTCCCCGACGTAATCCTGCCGCTGGGTCGCATGGCTACGCCCGCGGCTTAGCCGGCTGCGAAGAAGTCGAGGTAGGCCTGGGCCAGGGCGGCGGGGTTCTCCAGCGCGATGTTGTGACCGGACGCCGGGATGACGGCGCTGCGGACGTCGCGGGCCACTTGGGCGAGCTGTGTGGATACCGCGTCCCCCGAGGTAGGCCTGGGCGCCGACGGCCAGGACCGGGCAGCTGATCGGGTCGGCGTAATGCGGGCGGTTCTGTTCGGCGTCGGTCTGGCGGGCGCGGTACATCTCCAAGATGGCCCTGGTTCCGCCCGGCTGCTCGGCCGAGTGCACCATTTCGTCGATGTCTTCCTGGGCCAGCGCGCTGGGGTCCCACATCTGGCGTCCGGCGTACCACGTCCAGAACGGCCGTTCACGCCCGGCCAGCAGCATCTCGGGCAGGTTCGGCAGGCTGAAGAAGCTGAAGTGCCAGCCGGTGCGCATGTCGTCGGCGGCGAGGGAGGGGTCGTGGTCGCCGCCTGGCAATCCTGGGGCGGCTGGCAATCCTGGCAGGAGCGTTTCCTGGAACACCAGTTGCTGCACCCGGGGCCGGTGGAAGGCGGCGACGGCGTAGGCGATGGCCGCGCCCCAGTCCTCGCCGGCGACGCGGAACTGGCCGAAGCCCAGGTAGGTGGCCAGTTCGGCGACGTCGCCGGCCATCGTGGCGGTGTCGTAGCCGGTCAGGGGGCGCTGGGAGCCGCCGGCGCCCCGGTTGTCGACCGCGATGACGGTGTAGTGGGGGGTCAGCAGCGGCACGACGTGGCGCCAGTACGACATGGTCTTCGGCGTGCCGTGCAGCAAGAAGACCGGCTCGCTGGCGCCGCCGATCGCGTAGTGGATTTCCACGCCGTTGACCTTGGGCTTGCCGTGTGTGAGCCGGACTCCGGCGTGGTCAGTGAGGTTCATCTCCGCGGACTCCTTTTTCTCTTCGGCCGTTGAGGCGCCGGCGGCATTCCTGCGTCCTTTCGCTCGTACAACCGCGCCTCCGTTGCCGCCGATGTCGCCTGCGCCGCACCTGGCACAGATCGAGTCCATCTGACGATCAGATGGCAGGGCTGCGTTGGCTTACAGGTGCCCGCTAGCTGCCGCGGGGTAGATGCGCAGCAACTGATCGGCGAACCGGCGTGCTGCCGGACTGGTCTCGCCCACCGAGGGCAGGATCAGGTGGATGTGCCTTTCCAGGCGCACGCCCTCAACCGCGATGAGCCGCAGAAGGCTGTCTGGTGCGGTCAGTACCGGGTACTGCAGGCCGACTGGAGCGAAGCCGATACCGACGCCCGCGCTGATCAGCTCGAGAAATAGTTCCCAGTCGCCGACCTCACAGACGACGCGGCGCGGTATGCCTTCGCCGGCGAACGCGGCGTCACTCACCAGGCGAGCTGTCCACCCTGGGGGTACCTCGACGAACCGCTCGTTGGCGAGTTGTCTCAGGTTGACCTCAGCCTGCTCCGCCAGGCGGTGATCGGCACGGCAGACGAGGTGCAGCGGCTCTCGCGCCAGGCGGGTCATCCGGACGCCCGGGACCTGGCTGACCGCGGGTCCGATCACGCAATCCAGCTCTCCCGTCTCGACCATCGAGATCATCGTCAGCGCGGGCGCGTACTGCAGGCGCAGGTCGATGCCGGGATGATCGCGAGTGAACTCGCCGAGATAGGAAGCGAACGGCACCAGATGCTGAGCGGAGAGCGAGACGCCGAGGCGCAGTGTGCCGATGAGCACGTCACGAGTGTGGTGTACGGCCTGTTCCGCCTGCGCAGCGCTGGTCAAGGTCCGGCGAGCCGGGCCCACCAAAGCCTCGCCAGCCGCGGTGAGTCGGACGGGCCTGGTTCCGCGGACATAGAGGGGCGTACCGAATTCGCGTTCCAGGGCCTGGAGCGAGTTCGACAGGCCTGACTGCACGATGAGCTCGCGCTTGGCGGCGCGGGTGATGCTGCGTTCCTCGACCAACGCCAGGAAGTGACGTAGCTGCCTGAGTTCCATCGGCCAACGCCTCTGCCTGAATTACAGCATAGCTGGACAGGTCCATCTGTCAGGCAGATGCGGTGCATCCAATCCCCGGACGCCGAGGCCCGAGCCGTTCGGCGGCAATTGAGGATGCTCACGCCAAGCGCGGCGATGCATAGACATGCGGCCTGGCCGCCTGGCCAACCGCTCCGTGGGCGGGGCTGCAATGCGGCTAACGACGCGAAGAGCTCCCTGTTAACCGTGCGCCGACCCACTGGCGTGTACTGGAGAAGCCTCTTTTGGTTCGGTCCGTTCGTGGTGCGCAGAACGTTATCTTCTGCCGCGTTGGCTAATCTCTGGCGAATGGGACACAGGACGTCGTGGCCGGCGGAACGGCCCTAACTGGCTGATGACGGCGAGGGACCAGATGCCCAGCCCGAGCATTGCCACGGCGGCCGCGGACGACGTGCAGAGGGTGGTCATTCCCGGCTGCGGCCACTAGTGTCTTGAGAAGGCTCCCGAGGAGACGGCAATCTCAGCAGCGGTCTCGACGCGCAGGTCCGCGTCCCGGACCGGCCGCGAAACGCGCAGAAAGGCGTGCTGTGACCGCTCACTGTAGCCCATCATCGGTTTTGCAGAAGGCCTGACGCTATGACTGAAGGCGCACAGCAGACGGGCAGCGGCAAGACCGCTGTTCGCCCGTTTCATGTGAATGTCCCGGAAGCAGAGCTTACTGAATTGCGCCGGCGCATAAACGCGGCACGGTGGCCTGAACGGGAAACGGTCACGGATGATTCGCAAGGCGTGCCCCTCGCGATGATCCAGGAACTCGCGCGCTACTGGGCGGCAGAGTACGACTGGCGCACGTGCGAGGCGAAGCTGAACGCCCTGCCGCACTTCATCACCAAGATCGATGGGCTCGACATTCATTTCATCCACGTCCGCTCGGACCATGATGATGCCTTGCCGCTCATCGTCACGCACGGCTGGCCCGGCTCGATCATCGAGCAGCTGAAGATCATCGGCCCGCTCGCCAATCCCACGGCACATGGCGCGAGCACAGCGGACGCTTTCCATCTGGTGATCCCATCGCTGCCGGGCTACGGCTTTTCAGGCAAGCCGGCCGCGACCGGCTGGGACCCGGCCCGCATCGCGCGTGCCTGGGTCGTGCTGATGAAGCGCCTCGGCTACCCGCGCTTCGTGTCGCAGGGCGGCGACTGGGGCGGGGCGGTCACGAATGTGATGGGGCACCAGGCACCTCCGGAGCTGCTCGGCATTCACGTCAACTTCCCCGCCACGGTTCCGCCCGGCGTCGCCACGGCGCTCCAGTCCGGCGACCCGCCGCCGTCCGGCCTGTCCGCCGACGAAAGACGCGCGTACGAGCAGCTGACCACCTTGTATACGAGGCGACGCGCCTACGCCAGCCTGATGGGAACGCGCCCGCAAACGCTGTACGGGGTGGCGGATTCACCGGTCGGCCTGGCCGCCTGGCTCCTTGACCACGGGGACGGCTGGGGCCAGCCGGCGGCGCCGGTCACCTCGGCCGTGCTCGGGCACACCAGCCACGGACATCCCGCAGGTGACCTCACACGAGACGATGTCCTGGATAACATCACGCTGTACTGGCTGACCAACACCGGGGTTTCTTCGGCCCGCCTGTACTGGGAAAATAAGCTCAGCCTCTACAACGCCGCCGACGTCTCCGTCCCGGCGGCCGTCAGCGTCTTTCCCGGCGAGAACTACCAAGCCCCGCGCAGCTGGGCCGAGCGGGCGTATCACAACCTCATCTACTACAACCAGCCCGACCAAGGCGGCCACTTCGCGGCCTGGGAACAGCCGCAAATCTTCTCAGCAGAGGTCCGCGCGGGCTTCAGGCCACTGCGCAGATAACGGAGCAAAGGCGTCCGTGCCGAGCTCGCCTGGCTAGGCAGGGCCGAGCAGACCGGTCAGGACGCGGGCGATGAGATCTGGGTAGCGGCCCGCGAGCTCCTCGGGGCGCGGTAGCTGTGCTTGCGGGGTCAGGAACGCGGCCAGGCGCGGGTGCTGGCCTGAGGTGAGGGCGTGGCCGAGGTAGGCGAGGTTGCGCGCCTGCAGGCCGTGGTCAGCCTGCTCCTGCAGCGCGAAGGCCGCGGTGATCCCGTTCAGCATCCCGAACGCTTCCATCTTCGCCTCGATGCCCGCCGGATGCTCCTGCAGCAGGGTGAGGAAGTGCTCGATCAGGGCGGTTCCGTTCGGGCCGATGACCGGGCGGGTCATGGTGAGCCCGGCCAGCCAGCGGTGGCGGCGGAAGATGAGGCGGGTCTGCTCCCCGAAGGCGGTCAGGTCGGCGAGCCAGTCACCGGTTGGCGTGGCGGGCTCGTACTCTGCGCCAGTGGCATCGGTCATCAGGTCTAGCAGGTCCTCGCGGGTCTGGACGTAGCGGTAGAGCGACGCGGCGCCGGTGCCGAGCTCGGCGGCCACCCGCCGCATGGTGACCGCGTCCAGGCCCTCGGCATCGGCGATCCGCAGCGCGACCTGGGTGATCTCGGCCCGGCTCCACTGCGCGGGGCGGCCGGCCGCGGACCGCTCCGGGCGCAGCCAGATGCTCGCCGCAGGCCGTTCCGCCGCCGTCATCTGTGCCCCCGTTCGCGATCGCCGTTCTCAATCTAGTATGCTCGATTTCGCGAACGATGTACGCGAAAGGTTGGCGGAGGGAGCCGGGATGGCCGGGGACGTGAGCGAAAAGCTGGCCGCGGAACACACCGTCGAGCTGCCCAGGCACGTGAGGTTCCTCACGCGCCGGTCTCGTAAGGGCCTGCCCGCGCCCGCGTGCGCGGTCGCTCTGGAGCGGGGTATCCGGATCCCGATGCCGGACGGGACGCACCAGATAGCCGACCGGTACGTCCCGCAGACGGGCGAGCCGTGCTCTACGCTGCTCGTTCGCACCCCCTACGGGCGCGGGTTCCCCTACGACTTCATGTACGGGGGCCTGCTGGCCGAGCATGGCTATCACGTCCTGCTGCAAAGCACGCGGGGAACGGGCGGATCGGGGGGCAGCTTCGAGCCGTTCACTGGCGAAGCGGCCGACGCCCAGGCGACGATCGCCTGGCTGCGCGAGCAGCCCTGGTTCAACGGTTCGCTGGCCACGATAGGCGCGAGCTATCTCGGGTTCACCCAGTGGGCGCTGGCGAATGACCCGCCGCCCGAACTCAAGGCGATGGTCGTCCAGGTCAGCATGGAGGACTTCTACGGGTTCCTCTATCCAGGCGGCGCCTTCGCCCTGGAGGCCACGCTGTCCGGTGTGGCCGCCATGCTCTCCCAGGAAAAAGGGTTCCGCCCGTTCGTGGGCGCGGTCCTGCGGCTGATGCTCACCTACCGGAAGGTGACCCGGATGCTGCCGCTCGTACCCGGGTACAAGCTGGCCTTCGGGAAACGGGTCGGCTACCTCGAGGACTGGCTGGCCCACCCGGCTGCCGCCGACCGGTACTGGGGACCGCGGCGTACCACTCCGGACATCGATTCCCTGCCACCGGTCCACCTGCTCGGCGGCTGGTATGACGTCGTCATCGACGGGACACTGGACAGTTACCGGCGGCTTCGTGAGGCCGGCCGCACGGTGCGGCTGGTCGTCGGCCCGTGGAACCACACGTCCGGGTTCAGCAAGGACATGCCGATCATCGCCGGAGAGGCACTCGCGTGGCTGGGCGCGTACCTGACCGGGAACGGGGATGCACCCGGCCCGACCCCGGTGCGTGTCCACGTCGGCGAGACCGGCGGCGAAGGACACTGGCGTGACCTGGCCGACTGGCCGCCGCCAGGCGCCATCGCGCAGTCATGGCACCTGCACGCCGGCGGAACCCTCGCGGACTCCCCGGGCGAGGGCACGTCGTCGTTCCGCTACGACCCGCACGATCCGACGCCCTCGGTCGGCGGGCCGCGCATGGACAGCAATGGCTTCGGCTCGAAGAACAACGGCAAGCTGGAGGCACGCGACGACGTCCTCATCTTCACCGGCCCGGTCATCAGTGAACCGCAAGAGGTCATCGGCCCCGTCAGCCTCCGGCTGCGGGTTCGCGGCAGCAGCCCGAACTTCGATGTCTTCGCCCGGCTGTGCGACGTGGACGCCAAGGGCACGTCGTGGAACATCTGCGACGGGCTGCTACGGCTGGACGCTACGCCGCCAGCCGGCGCGGACGGCTGGACCGAGATCGAGGTTCCGATGAGCGCGACCGCCCACCGCTTCACACCCGGCCACCGCCTCCGCGTCCAGGTCTCCGGCGGCGCCCACCCCCGTTGGGCCCGCAACACTGGCACCTCCGAGCAGATCGCGACGGCCACTAGCCTCGTGCCGGTGGACATTGAGATCAGCCACCGCGAGACCGTCCTCTTGCTGCCAGTGCTGCCGCGGTAGCGATCGCCCTCCTGGACTTCGACGGCGCCCGTTCCCGGGCCAGCACGTAATTGGCGGTCTGGAGCGATTCTCTGGAGGTTGACCTCGCTCCAGATCCCGGCTGCCCGTGACATGCAGTGATCGACTGGAAAAGCTTACGTTGGGCTTCCGCTCAATCGCTTACAGCTCATCCCCAGGCCAAGCGGGTCAGACTGCGACTGCTGCGCATGACCTTCTGGAGCTAGCGCCTGGGCCATCCTGGGACGTTTCCCGGCAATCGGTCTGCTTACTGCACTGCACGTGCAGCCGCGTATCACGGGGCTATCTCGATCCCCTCATCTTCCTTCTGACCTGCGACGTAAGGACTTAGTAAGGAATTCAGCGGCTCGAGCGTGGCCGCCTCTAAACGTTAAGAAGTCCCTAACACAGAGCGGATCTTCACAATTCGCCGATCTTGCCGACAGCGCAGGTCTACCGTGATGCACCTGGAGCGTCACGGGGATTTCTATATGGAGGTGGATTGAATGCTCAGCGGTCATCGGTCCGCATGGCGCCGCCGCCGGAATAATCGGGCGGCGCGTATTGCGGTACCTCTCGCCATCCCGATGGCACTGGGCCTGACTCTCGGAATCATCCTCGCGGTCTCGGGCGGCGGTAAGGCTATAACGGTTGACCAAGCGGCCTTGGGCTCCTGCGCCTCAGCCGCGGCCAGCGCGAGCAGCAGCACCAGCGCCGCGGATTCTGACGCGACCGCGACCGCGAGCGCCACCGCACCTGATGCCACCGCGAGCGCCGATGACGCGACCGCGAGCGCCGCAGCGTCGGCCGCGCCGTCACCCTGTCCGTCGGGTTCGGGTTCACCGGCGGCGACCGCAGCTGCTGTCGCGGGCATTCCTCCCATCAATCCGCCGGGCCGTCCCGGCGTGGCCGGAGCGAATGCGGTGGACGCGGCGGGGAACGCATTCAGCTTCACCCAGACGCCCGCCGAGGCGGCGGACTCGACGAACTGCACGGTATCCGTGCCGGCCCAGCCGCTGAGCGCCAAGGGCCTGGCCACGCCATGGGTGCTCGGAGACGGCTGCACCTGGGAAAACGGGGACACCGAAGGCGTGTTCATCGACGCCACCATCCTGGCGCCAAACGGCAAGCTCCAGGTGTACAACCCGCTGGTGATCACCCAGGGCACCCAGCCGGAGGTGGCGCTCAAGCCACCGACGATCGCGCGGGGGTCGCAGGTCATCCTCAGCGTCGGGTTCAACGGCAACGCGCTGGCGCTGGTCGGCCGCGGCGCGCGGCAGGGCAACTGCATCGACGCCTTGGGGAACTCGCTCATCAACCAGACGCCGCAGTGCAACGCGGCCAGCTTCTACCAGATGGCCAACTTCGAGATCGCCCGCGGCATCTTGAAGATTCCGGCGATCGGGACCGGCAAGGACGGCCAGGCCTGCCAGACCACGCGTGACTTCGCCCTGATCGACCAGGACCAGAGCGACAACGCGGTGGCTCACTACCTGTTCAACCCGGACACCGGCCAGACCTCCCAGGCCACCGCGGCCAATCAGGCCAGCCTGCCGGGGGATACGCTCGAAACCAACGGAAGCGACAACGGCCTACTGGACTCGTTCGTCGATCCGACGCTCGGCTGCACACCGTTCACGGCCACCAACCCCACCAACCCGAACGGCGCGAGCGCGTCGCAGGCGCTGAACGAGCTGTCCGCCCGGCAGAACCAGAAGGGCACGGTCGCGCTGCTCCCGGTCAACGACCCGCAGCTGCTGGTGGGCGGGCAGTTCAGTTTGGGCAAGACCAACACCTACCGGATCGAGACCGACATGGCGCCGCTGCCGTTCGGCACCAACCTGACCCGGAACGCGGCGCAATACTGCCAGGACATGGTCAACATCGCGACTCCCAGGCTGCAGCTGGACGCGCCCATGGAAACCGGTACCGCCTCGCCGGTGCCGGACCTCGGCAGCAACCTGGCTACCTTCCTCGCGGCTAGGCTGAGCGGCTCGTTCGACAATCTGAACTGCAAGAACTACGGGTTGACCGACCCGGTCACACTGCAGCTCGACGCGAACGGCGTGACGACCGCCGCGACGTTCAACACCGCACGGCAGACGGCCAAGATCGCAGGCGGCGGGACCGGCCGTGGCGGCGGGCGGCCCAACTGGTGGGCCAACTTCATGCCCGGCCAGCGCGGGCACGTGTAGGCAGATGACCTTCGGCGGACAAGCCCGAGCTGGCGCGTCCTGAAGAACAAACCGCAATGTGAACCCAGGCCAGGAGGCCCCGGATTATCCGGGGCCTCCTGGCCGCCGGGACCGGGTCAGCTGAGGTGATGGACCTCCTGCAGGCCGTAGACAGGGGTAGGGATGCCGGCCTGGCGGGCCTTGAGCTGCAGCCCGAGGAAGAGCGAGTAGTGCCGGGACTGGTGCAGGTTGCCGCCCGTGAACCACAGTGCTTCCTGCTGGGTCGGCTTCCACATGTTGCGCAGCTCGCCCTCCCAGGGACCGGGGTCCTTGGTGGTGCCGGAGCCCAGCCCCCAGCACTTGCCGACCTTGTCCGCGACTTCCTGGGAAATCAGGTCGGCCGCCCACCCGTTCATCGAGGTGTAGCCGGTGGCGTAGACGACCAGGTCGGCGGGCAGCTCGGTGCCGTCCGCCAGGACCACGCCATCCTCGGTCAGGTGGTCAACCTGGCCCCGGACGAGCTTCACCTCGCCGTTGGCCACCAGGTCGGCGGCGCCGACGTCGATGTAGTAGCCCGAGCCGCGGCGCAGGTACTTCATGAACAGCCCGGAGCCGTCGTCGCCCCAGTCGTGGTCGAAGCCGGCCCGTTCCAGCCGGTCGTAGAAGTCCTTGTCCTGTTCCCGCATCCGGTCGTACAGCGGGATCTGGAACTGGTGCATGATCCGGTACGGGATGGAGGCGAAGATGAGGTCGGCCTTGTCGGTGGTGACACCCGAGGCCGCGGCCCGTTCGGAATAAAGGGCGCTCAGACCGATGTCCATCAGCGTCGCGGACCGGACGATGTGAGTGGATGACCGCTGCACCATCGTCACGTCCGCGCCGCTCTCCCACAGCGCGCCGCAGATATCGAACGCCGAGTTGTTAGACCCGATGACCACGCACCGCTTGCCCTGGTAGCCGTCCGGGCCCGGGTGGACGTAGGAGTGGTGCTGGTCGCCGCGGAATTTGTCCATGCCAGGGAAGGAGGGGATGTTGGGCTTGCCGGACATTCCCGTGGCCAGGACGAGCTGTTTCGGGCGCAGCACCACGGCTTCGCCGTCCCGTTCGACGTTCACCGTCCATTCCTTGCTGGCCTCGTCGTAGACGGCGCTCTTGGCCTCAGTGCCCGGCCAGTAGTTGAGCTCCATGACCTTGGTGTAGGACTCAAGCCAATCGGCGATCTTGTCCTTGGGCGAGAACACCGGCCAGTTGTCCGGGAACTTCAGGTACGGCATGTGGTCGTACCACACAGGGTCGTGCAGGCAGAGCGACTTGTACCGGCTACGCCACTGGTCACCCGGGCGGGCGCGCTTGTCGATGACGATCGTGGGCACACTGAGCTGCCGCAGCCTGGCCGCGAGCCCGATGCCGGCCTGGCCGCCGCCGACGATCAGCACGTGCGGCTGCTCGGTGACTCCCAATTCGTGGGTCTCGTGCTCGCGATCCTCCAGCCAGGTAGTCCGGTCGCGGTTCACGCCATGCTCAGCGCCCATAGGGCGGCGCAGGCCTTTCGGCTCCTCAAAACCCTTGAGCTCATAGAGCGTAGTGAGCAGGGTCCAGCACTGGCCGTCGCGCAACCGCAGGTGGCCCTGTCCCCGGCCAGCCGAGGTCTCGAAGTCGATCCAGGCCTCGGTGATGCCGTCGGTCTCGGCGGGTTCTTCGCCGTCGGTGACCGCCCAGCCGCTCGGCTGCACCCGTGACAGCGTGGCTTCGAGCATGCGGATGATCTCAGCGCGGCCCTCGAAGGTCCTGATGTTCCAGGTGAAGGCGATGAGGTCACGCCAGAAGCAGTCCTCGGTGAACAAGGCGGCGACCCGGGCTGGATCGTTCGCGACCAGGGCCGAGCTGAACCCGGCCAGCCAGCTGGTCACCGCCGTCGCGGCCTCGGTCTGCTGGGCGGTCGTCGTCATCAGCGGACTTCCTTCCTGGTCGCCGCTCATCTGTTGCGCTGCAGGGCACGGCGGTCGGTCAGCCCGCTCGTCGTCGCACCGAGCGCCTGCTGGCTAGCTTCGCCCCGAGAAGGCGCGGACGTCCAGCCTTGGCGCCGATGAATCGCGCCCGACCTCAGCGCCGGGCGGCTCCGCCCGTCAGGCAGCTACGGCTAGGCCAGTTTGATGTCGGTGAAGTCGATGGCGACGAGGAGGGGCTCTTTGACCAGCTGGTAGTCGCCTTCGTAGGCATAGATGCGTCGTGTGGCCGGCACGATGATGCCGTCGACGTCCTGATAGTCGGATGCGTAGTTGAGGCCGGTCCCGCCCTGGAGGATGTCGACCGTGTAGTCGTGCCGGCGCAGGAGGCCGTCGGGGCCGAAGCAGGAGATCTGCTCGCGCGTGTGGCTTTTGACTGTGCCGGGGAAGGTGACCTTCAGGCGCCGCCAGGTTTCCCCGTCCACTTCGATCGGTGAGATTTCCTGGGTGCTGAAGTCGCTGCGGGCGTAGATGAACGGCGTGTTCAGGTAGGTCCACAGGGCTTCGCCGCTGAAGTAGGCGACGTGGATGTCATCCCATGGCGTGTTCAGCTGTTGCCCGTCGAAGGACGCCTCCGGGTTGTCGCGAGCCTCGATCAGGGTCCCGTCGTTCTTTTCGATGACGACACGGCCGGGCTCGAAGGTCGACTGCTTGTCCTGGCCGACGAAGGTCATGGTTACCCGTTCCGCGCGGGTTTCTGCTGTCGCGATCACGTCCTTGAGGACGTCCGGCTTGCCCTTCAGGTACCAGATCGCGCCGGTGATCGACGTGGCCGCTTGCACCGATGTGACCGTGTTCCAGCGATCCAGGCCGCCGTGCGCCTTGATCGCCAGGTTCAGGAGCTCGTTCATTCCCTTGTCCAATCCAGTGGTACGAAGGCGGGGCAGGCGCCGCGTCTGCGGGGGCCCGGCTAGGCCGGTGCCTAGCCGGGCCATTGGTCAGCTGGTGGCGAGGGCAGCCTGGATGATGACGCTGGTCACGACGCCGGGGTTGGAAATCATGGACACGTGCGGCGCACCTGGCACCAAGGTGATGCGGGCGTTCGCGGCGTGCGCCATGGCGATCAGCTCCGCCGGCGGGATGGCGTGGTCAGCGGTACCGACCACCGCCCAGGACGGGATCGTCTTCCAGGCCGGAACTCCCGACTTCTGGTTCAGCGCGATCGTCGACAGCGGCTCCTGGGTCGCCGCGAGCACGTCTGCTTCGCTGCGGGGCAGGCCGTTGGCAATGCACGACGGGAACAGGCTCTGCTTGATGTAGGCGTCGAAGACACCCGCGGGCGCGCCGGGGAACGGCACGAGGTTGAAGATGGTGGTCGGGTCGGCTGCCACGACGCAGGACCCAGGCACCATGGTGACCAGTTCCCCGATGGTCTGGCCCTGCTCCGGTATGAAGGCGTCCACGTAAACCAGGGCCTTGACCTGCGGGTTCCCGGTGGCGGCGTTGGTGATGACGGCACCGCCGTAGGAGTGCCCGACCAGGATGATGGGGCCGGTGATGGTCTGCAGGAAGTCGGCCAGGTAAGCCGGGTCGTAGGCCAGACCCTGCAGCGGGTTCGGCGGGACGTCGACGGTGTATCCGTCCGCCTGCAGCCGCTGCACTACCCCGTTCCAGCTGGCGCTGTTGGCCCAGGCGCCGTGTTCCAGCACGACCGTGGGCAGCGGACCGGGCGCGTGGCCGGAAGGCCCGGATGAGCTAGCGGAAGCGGCAGAGGCGCCCGCGACGACCACTCCTGCGGCAGCGGCCACGCCCGCGATCAACGCGGCCCGCCGGAACAGGCGGCGGGGACTCAGCTGGATCTTCCTCATGCGATTCTCCCATTTGATGCCGTCAGGACATAGTTTCAGGGCGGCGCGATTTAATGCTCGGGCATTTACGCTAACTCGAGTGGAAAGAAAATGGCCAGACAGAAATTCTGCCTGGGTAATCCTCTGGATACGCTAGCCTGAGTGCGGGCCAGCCGGCAGCTTCGCCGTTACGTAAAAAAGGGGCCAGGCGACCTGCTGGTTGAGCGGGCTGGCCCGGCGGCTTTTAATCGTCCTGATCACGAGGTGAGCCACTGCTATCTGCTGAACTCACCCCCAGGATCACATTAACCGCCTGGGTCCGGAGCAGCACTACAGTTGACATCCACCACACTCGCACTGTTAACAGGAAATAGCAAGGGCCCCGCAGATCTTCGCCGGCGGCCGGCGGGCCGGGTATCATATGTCGGCCGCCTGATCCACAAGCACCAGGAATTGGCTCACACCTGGCGCGCATAACGGTCAGGTAATCGCGTTTTCCGGCTCGTTGCCGGTTCACGGCACCGCCTGGAACGGTTCACGGCACCGCCTGGAACCCGCGCCGTTCCGGACAACGGGACCGACGTTCCGCAGATACCGGAACCGGGCTGGTGCTTTGGGGTCCGCGTGGGCGATGACCTGACATGATTCCCGGCCGCCCAGCCGCCCGGTCACGTAGCGGCCAGGAGCCTCGACTGCTGCTCACCTTGCTATTAGGCCGTTTCCGTGCAACGGTGGAAGAACAATCCATGGTAACGCTGTCCCAGACCTCGGCAGTTGAAGATGTGCAGCCTGAGGATGTGTTTGAGCAGCTACTTTATCCGGTTACCGCAGGATTCTGCAAATTTCCGCACGGGCCGCCTTAGCGAGGGCGGCAGCCGTGTCTGGGCAAATTTTCACAATGAGCGTTCAGGCTGGCGCTGTCTGGCGATTTCCGCATCGTAACTGAGCGTGCACCGCATTGTTCTGCCTGCAACACCTCAACAGAGGAAAACAGACAACGAGGCCGTGGTGAAGACGGCTACCGAGGAAAGGATCACCGATATGAGTGCTCGACCGAATATCGTCCTGGTGCACGGCGCGTGGGCCGACGGCTCGTGCTGGAGTGCCGTCATCGCCCGCCTGCAGGCGGGCGGCTACAACGTTACTGCCCCCCAGTTCCCGGAGTCCTCACTCGCCGCTGACGTCGCCCGGCTGCGCCAGGTGCTGGAGCGTCAGGACGGCCCCGCCATCGTCGCCAGCCATTCCTACGGCGGGCAGATCATGACGGCCCTGGGCACGGACGCGCCGAATGTCAGTGGCCTGGTCTACATCGCGGCCTTCGGGCTGGACGAGGGCGAGTCCATCGGCGGGCTCCTGGCGCAGGGGACGCCGACGCCGGCCTTGGCGCACCTGGACATCGATAAGCAGGGCTACGCCTGGGTGCCGGAAGACGACTTCGTCCACCACTTCGCGGCCGACGTTGACCCAGTGCAGGCCAGGGTCATGTACGCCGTGCAGCAGCCACTGGCGACGTCCACGTTTGAGGACGTAATGGGTGTCCCGGCCTGGAAGTCGCTCCCGTCCTGGTACCTGGTCGCCGAGGATGACCAGGCCATCCCGCCCGACGCAGAGCGGCAGTTCGCCAAGCGCATGGGCGCCACCACCGTGGAAGTCCCGTCGGGTCACGTGGCGATGGTCTCCCACCCTGATGACGTAGCGCAGCTCATCACGACGGCCGCCGAAGCCGTTTAGGCTGGCCCGAGTGCGTTAGAGTCGTGCCGTGACAGACGGCGATGACTGGCGGGTAACCATTTCCCTGGCCGACCAGGCGCAAGCCGGACAGGCGCGGCGGGCGTTGTCCGGGCATGAGGTGGAGGACGATGTCCTCCGCCAGCTCGGCCGCACCATCGTCGTCGGCGCGGGTGACTCGCAGATCTTCCTGTACGCAGGCACCGAGACCGCCGCTACGGAGGCTGAGCGGGTCGCCCGCGACGTGCTGGCTCACCATGACATTCAGCCGGAGTTCGCGCTGCATCGATGGCATCCCATCGAGGAGCAGTGGGAGAGCCCGGACGTCGTGATGCCGCAGACAGAAGCCGAGCGGCAGGCCGAGCACCAGCGGCTCGTGGACTCTGAAACCGCCGAGTCCCTGGCCGCCGGGGCCGGCCGATGGCAGGCCCGGGTTGAGTTCCCGTCGCACCGCGAGGCGGTCGCGCTGGCGCGCAAGCTCGAAGGTGAGGGCCTGCCGGTGGTGCGGCGCTGGAAGTTCCTCATCGTCGGCGCTGACAACGAGGACGACGCCCGGGAACTCGCCGGGCAGATCAGGCAGGAGGCACCGCCCGACGCCGTGGTCCGTGTCGAGGAACCCGGTGTCGTTGGGCCGTTCATACCGTCATGACCGGCAAGGTCCCACGGGTACGGTTTCATCCGGGCTGATGGCCGGACTCAGCGGTAGACGAGCGTCCCGTCGTCAAGGTCCGCCACGGGCAGGATCTTCACCTCCTGCTCGTGCTCCAGCATGTGGGTCCACGGCTCGCGATCGCCCTGCTTGAACAGGATGTGCTGCGAGCGCATGACATAGCCGGCATTGAAATTCTCCGGATCGCACCATGGCCGCAGCTGCATGTCCATGTCCTGGGGTCGCAGCGTGGGGACGACCATCGTGGCTCCCTTGTCCTGCATGTTGGCCAGCAGGCGACCCACCAGGTCGCTGACCAGGTCCACGCGGAGGGTCCAGCTGTGCCTGAAGTAGCCGAAGACGTAGGCCATGTTCGGCAAACCGTTGATCATGATGCCGCGCCAGGTGACGCGTTCGGTGAAATCGACCGGCTCGCCGTCGACGGTGAACGCGACGTCACCGAGGACCGACAGATTGAAGCCGGTGGCGGTGACGACGATATCGGCAGGGATCTCCTCACCGGAGCTGACCCTTATCCCATGCTCGGTGAACGTCTCGATGGTGTCGGTGACGACCGAAGCCTTCCCCTCGCGCAAGGCCGCGAACAGATCGCCGGCCGGGACGATGGCGATGCGCTGCTGCCACGGGCGGTAGCGGGGGGTGAAGTGCTTATCGACGTCGAAGTCCTCGGGCAGCAGCGGGCGCATGGACTCGATGAGGAAGGTGTGCAGCTTGTCGGGCGCTTCCAGTGACATCCGGGCCATCCGGTCGGATTGCGACATGTACTGACGGCGCAGGATCTCGTGCGTCCACTCCTCGGGAATGTCCAGGGCGCGCAGCGTCACGGCGAGCTCGTGCGTCGTGGGCGGCGCGAAGAAGTACGAGGGGGAGCGCTGCAGCATGGTCACGTGCTCCGCATGCTCGGCCATCGCGGGGATCAGCGTCGCGGCCGTAGCACCGGAGCCGATCACCACGACGCGCTGGCCCGCCAGGTCGAGGTCCTCGGGCCACCGCTGGGGGTGCACGACCACGCCCTGGAAGCGGTCCATGCCTTCCCACTGAGGCCGGAAGGGCTTGGTGTGGTTGTAGTAGCCCTGGCACATCCACAGGAAGCTGGCGGTGAACCGCAGCCGCTGTCCGGTGTCCTCCCGGGTGGCCTCCACGGTCCACCGGCGATCCCCGGTGGACCAGCTGGCCGCCGTGACCCGGTGCCGGTAGCGGATATGCCGGCCGAGGTCGTCCTCGTCAATGACCTCGTCGAGGTAGGCGAGGATCTCCTCGCCCGCCGCGATCGCCGGGCCGCGCCATGGCTTGAACCGGTAGCCGTAAGTGAACAGGTCGCTGTCGGAGCGCACGCCCGGGTACCGGTGAGTCCACCAGGTTCCGCCCCGGTTGTCCTGGGCGTCCAGGATGACGAACGTCCGGCCGGGGAACTGCTCCTGCAAGTGGTGCGCGATGCCGATGCCGGAGACCCCGGCACCGACGATGAGGACGTCGACGTGACCGGCGTCCTGGATCTCCTCGGCGCCTTGGGCCGGAGCGGTCGCGGGTGCAGTCGTCGTCATAGCTGGACCTCCGGGACGCATGCACTGATCCCGGTAATTCTAGCTCCGACCTTTAGCCAGGCGGAAAGCCCGGCGGGGCGCCCTGGATCGGTCTGGACCCGTTTAGCCGTTGCCGCAACGCCGCCACGCCCCGGTGCGCATGGTTCTTGGCCGCGCCCTCGCTGATGCCCATCGCGGCTGCGGTCTCCGTCCCGGACAGGTCCGCGTAGTACCGCAGGATGACCGCCTCGCGCTGCCGCCTGGGCAGCGTGCCCAGCGCTGTCGCGACCCCTGACATTTCCGGGTTCACCATCGCCCCGTGCCCGGCGCTTGGCAGATCGGGGAACGGCTGCGGCGGGTTCCTGTCCTCAACCGTGCGGTGGCGCAGCACCGACCTTGACCCGCTGACCACCGCGCGGAGCAGGTAGGCGAGTGCCTTGTCCGGATCTCTCAGTCGCCGCCCGTGCATCGCCACGAAGGCGTCCTGCACCACTTCCTCGGCAACGGCCAGGTCCTGCAGCAGCACCACGGCCAGGCGCACCAGCGCAACGTAATGCTGCGAGAACAGCCCGGCGAGGACTTCGTCCGAAGACACCGCGCGGGGCGTCCTCGTGGCGGGAGCGTGCGGCGATCCGGCCCGGCGCGAGCCCGGCCACGCGATCACATCCGGCTCCATGCCCGAATCCTCTCCCAAGACTCAAACACGTGGCTAGCCCGGAAACCGGGGGCAGTGCCATTGCTTCGGCGAACCGCGCGGACCGCTGTGCGCTCCACCCTCCGGGGCGATCGTCAGCGCCTACCTGGCCCACGGTGTGTAGGGCGGGGAACTCCGCTTTCGCGGTGACCGTGATCGGGATGATGTGTCCGGCGGGCTCCGCCCGGATCTGCGCCAGCGGGCACAGGCATCCGCTGGCTGCGCCTCGACGGCGTGTCGCGCACTATCACGACGAGGGCGTACAGCAGCAGGAGCGTTACTCCATCGAAGAACAGGCCCGCGATAATCGTCGGGATCGCCGAGCCGTCGCCGGTGTCGAGATTCCGCCCGCTGCCCCAGGCCCAGAGCGGGTCACGGACACTGAACGGCTGGCCGAGTGGCACCTGGCTGCCCCAGGTGACGGCCGCGCCGCTGGCGGAAAGATAGCCTTCGGTCACCGTGCTGCAGCCGCCGCCCCGGGACACGCTTCGGCAGACCATGCCATACGACACCGGGTTGAAGGTGTCGTGATGCTCCGCGCCCACCACATATGCCCACGAATTCACTTCGGCGGGCAGGATAAACACGGTGATACCAGTCATCGCGACGAGCATGACGATGACGAACACCCAGCTGCCACGGTGGTGCGGCGGATAGCGATAGGCATGAGCGTAGAACGGATAATGCGAAACGCTGCCCTTCGCGCTCACCTGGACGCCCGCGTCGGCGTGGTGAATGCGTGATGTATCGGCGATTACCACAATTAGCCCAGCCAGAGCCAGGGCGAGCAGTACGAAGACCGGGATAACGCTGAGAGCTTCTGCCGTCCCGGTGATTTTCCCGGACAGATTTACGCCGATCCCCAGGTACACCACGAGGCCAATCACGCTGCCTGTCGCCACCCAGGCCCACCCGCGACGCCGGTGATGCAACCTGACAAGCTTGGCCACATCCGATGACTCGCCGGTAGCCCGCCGTGCTTTCGGTTGCGGCATCGGCTTCTCCTTGCTGACAGTGGTACAGCAGAAACGTACAGCAACCGGCACTCGCGAGCGAAGCCCTGGCCAGTTCAGAGCTCTTTGACACTTCTTTCGGCATCTTAGGTGGAGCCAATAGGTGAGCCAATCGAAGTGCAGTAGCTCCCATGACGGTTGTTTGGGGCAAACGGCCCGGACGAAACCGAGGTCCGGGAGAAGCTCAAGGAACTCCGTCAGCAGGCCGAAGAACGGGGTGCGGCGCTGGCGTGGTCCAGGCTGGGCTCAGGCAGCGTGCGGGGCTATTTCTACGATGAGGTCTGCGTCGAGGGCGCTGCTGATCCGTTCCAGCAACGCAATGGTGGGCACGACGCCGCCTGCTTCCAGGGGGGACAGCGCGGGCTGGGTCATGCCAGCCCGGGCCGCCAGTTCGGTTTGGGACAAGCACAGGGCCAGGCGGCGTTCTCGGACGGCCTGGCCGATCAGGAAGGCGCGGCGGGCCTCGAGGCCGCCACCGCACCCCGCTAGCAACCTCGCCCGCATTTCGTCCCGAAAGCCACGCAAGAGAAACAGAACTGCAGGTCCTGGCCGACCCAGCACCATCATGGCTGGGCCTGCCCGGTACCGCTTGAGGCTAGGCCGCTGCCGTGGCGGGGCGGTCGCCCGGCAGGAATGCCCTGCGGCCGGGGTAATCCGGGCGCGGGAGGCCCAGGTCGTGCTGGGCGATGATGGTCCGGAACACCTCGACTGTGCCGCCGGGGGTCGCCGTGAGCTGGGCTTGCCGGTGGCCCAATTCGATGATGCCGTCGCCGATGGCGCCCTGCGCGCCTGGCGGCAGGGTCGCGGCCGGGCCGACCAAGTCGATGAGCTGCTCGAAGCCCAGCCGGGCGGTGTCGGAGGCAATTATCTTGGCCATCGCCGAGGGGGTGCAGGCGCTCCCCTCCATGTCGACCAGCAGACGGCCGATCCCGGCCAGGAACGCCTCGTTGCCGGCCATCTCCGCAGCCCCGTCCGGAGCGTCCTTGGCCCAGCGCACCGCGGCCTCGACCGACCGGCCCAGATACCGCACAATACTGGCGCCGGGGCCGATGTCCTCGAGCTTACTGGCCGGGCCATCGAGGTAGTGCTCGGCGTCCAGCGGGCCGTGCAGTGTGGACCAGCCGTCGTTGACCTCGCCGATGCGGTAGCGGTCGGAGACGCGGACATCGCTGTAGTAGGTGATGTTGGTGCCCGAGTCCACCATGTTGGGCAGCGGCTGACGGTCGAATCCCGGAGTGCTGAGCGGCACCAGGAAGAGAGTCAGGCCCTTGTGCTTGGGCAGGGCCGGGTCGGTCCGGGTGAGCAGGAAGACGTGGGTGGCGAACTGGGCGTTGGAGGTGAAGATCTTCTGGCCGTTGATGACCCACTCGTCGCCGTCGCGGACCGCCCGGGTCTTGGCCCCGGCGATGTCTGACCCGCCGTCCGGTTCGGTGTAGCCGATGCAGATCCGGGCCGTTCCGCTGGCTATCCCGGGCTTCAGCTCGTCGCGCACTCCGGGGTCCCCGTGTGCCTCAACGGCCGGCCAGACCAGCTGGGTGAGGCTGATCATGCTCATCGGGGCGTTCCTGTCGCTCAGCTCGGTCTCGAGGATCTTGACGCACACGTTGTCCAGTCCCGCGCCGCCGTCTTCCTTCCGCCAGCGCGGCCACAGCCAGCCCTTGGCGCCCATGGCGAGCTGAAAGCCCTCGTCGTAGGACGCGTCCCGCTCCCGCATCCCCGCGTACACCTCGGGGGTGAGGTGCTCGTCCAGGAACGCCCGGACCTCATCCCGGAACGCCTGCTGAGATTCGGTGAGGGTGACGGCTGAGAAATCCATGTCCTGAAACTCCTAACGACTGAATTCGTTCGGCGTACTCACGCGGTGCTCGCTAACCCGTCTTGCCGGCAGCACTGCCGACGTCTTCCCGCGGGCACACCGGGCTGCGGGCCCGCGGCCTTCGTCACCGCGGACGGCGGCCGTGATGAGGCTGCAGGGGAACCGGGTATGCCAAAACCGATGGTAAACGCACTGACCAGCAGTGTGAAGGTGCGCGCCTGTTGCTGAACTGGGCGTTCGCCTCCAGCCAGGACCGGGCCTGGCGTCGGAAACTCTGCTATCCGGCTGGTTGGCATGCCAGCTCATCACCTCGGTAAACCCGGCACCGTGGCCGTGGCTGACCTGGCACAAAAGTGAAACCGGTTATTGTCAACGTTTCAAGCGAACCATGTGCATTAGGTCCTGTCAACGGCTCCCGATCGCATTGCGAACAGAACCAACTCTCGCAGCAGCCATCGGCAATATGAGTATCACGGCAGTACGCGACTGACGCGCTGCAGGAGGAAGCGTGGGCCCAACGGAGGGTCAGCTGCCTACCGGGCCGATAGCGGAGATCTCGTACTGCTGCACCTCAGATTCCTGCACCTCGACGCCGTCTTGCTGAGGCGGTCGCTGGCGCAGGCCGGCCAGATGGCCGGCCAAAGCCGCCTTGCTCTCCCACCGCTCGAAGAGGAGGACCCGGGAGGCATCCAGCGGGTCAGGGCTGAAGGCATACGAGATGCAGCCGGCCTCCGACCGGGAAGCCCGCATCATGTCGGTGCGGCTGTGCAGGAACTGTTCACGCTGATCGGGGTCGACGACGAAATGCCCGGCGACGATGATCACTTCGTACCTCCAATATGGCCCGCAGGCATCGACTTCGGTACGGCGGGGATAAGGGCTTCCTTAAGAGCCGGTGCAGATCCTGGTGATCCACACCGAATCCGGTGGCTCCCACCTTCAGATCATCCCATCGTGTCGCCGTCGTCAACGTCCATACCGGACGACCGGGTGATTGCCCCGCAGGTGAGCGGCGGGACCAGTGTGGTTCAGCGTCCTGGCCGTGACTGGTCCTACGCTGGAGCGTATGACCCTCCCATCCGGTATCCCCACCGACGAGCTGGATCCCGGCATCCGGCCGCAAGACGACCTGTTCCGGCACGTCAACGGCCGGTGGCTCGAGCAGACCACGATCGGCGCCGACCGGGCGCGCGACAGCACGTTCCGCATTCTGGCTGATCAGGCTGAGAACGCGGTGCGTGAGATCGTGGCCGAGGCCGTGTCGGCACCAGAAGGCAGCGAGGAGCGGAAGTTCGGCGACCTGTACGCCAGTTTCATGGATACGGACCGGGCAGAGCTGCTCGGCGCGCAGCCCATCAGCCAAGCGCTCGCCGCGGCCCGGGCCGTCAGCTCCGTTGCGGAGCTGCTGGAGACGCTCGGACGGCTGCAGCCATTGGGCATCGGGGGCCCGTACCGGCTCTTTGTCGACACCGACCCGGGCAACCCGGAGCGTTACCTGATGTTTTTCCAGCAGGGAGGTATCTCGCTGCCCGACGAGAGCTACTACCGCGAGGAGCGGTTTACCAGCGTCCGCGACGCGTTCGCTGGGCATGTGCAGCGAATGTTCGAGCTGGCCGGGCTGCCGGACGCCGAGGAAGCAGCCAGGCGGGTGCTCGCGCTGGAGACGGCGGTGGCTGGGCACCACTGGGACAAGGTCGCGAGCCGCGAACGCGAGAAGACTTACAACCTGTTCACCTGGGCCGGCGTGCTGTCGCAGGGACCGGACCTGCGAGGGTGGCTAGCGGCTTTGGACCCACCCGCTGGCGCCTTCGACGAGATCGTGCTCCGCCAGCCGAGCTTCAGCACCGGGCTGGCCTCGCTGCTCACCGACGAGCACGTCCCGGCGTGGCGGGACTGGCTGTGCTGGCGGGTGATCCACGGCGCGGCCGGGTATCTGTCTGAGGCGTTCGTCCAGGAAAATTTCGACTTCTACGGCCGCATCCTGAGCGGCACCCCCCAGCTGCGCGAGCGCTGGAAGCGCGGTGTCTCGCTGGCCGAGTGGGCGATGGGGGAAGCGGTCGGCCGGGCCTACGTCGCCCGGCACTTCCCGCATGGGGCCCGGGAGAGCATGGATGTCCTGGTCGCCAACCTCCTGGAGGCCTACCGCCAGAGCATCGAGAAGCTCGAATGGATGGGGCCGGACACCCGCCAGCGGGCCTTGGACAAGCTCGGGAAGTTCACGCCGAAGATCGGCTACCCGGATAAATGGCGGGACTACTCCAATCTCAGGACCGATCCGGCGGACCTCATGGCCAACGTGCGGGCCGCTTATGCCTTCGAGTTCCACCGCGAGCTGAACAAAATAGGCCAGCCGGTCGACCGCGACGAGTGGCACATGACCCCCCAGACGGTCAACGCCTACTACAACTCAGGCATGAACGAGATCGTGTTCCCGGCGGCGATCCTTCAGGATCCGTTCTTCAATCCCGCCCGCGACGATGCAGCCAACTACGGCGCGATCGGCGCAATCATAGGCCACGAGATCGGCCACGGCTTCGATGACCAAGGTTCCAAAGTCGACGGCGACGGCAAGCTCACCGACTGGTGGAGCGCCACGGACCGGCAAGCGTTCGAAAGCCGGACCCGGTCGCTGATCGAGCAATACAACGGCCTGGCGCCCAAGCAGATACCGGACCAGCATGTGAACGGAGCGCTGACGATCGGGGAGAACATCGGGGACCTCGGCGGCCTGGGCATCGCCTGGAAGGCCTACCAGGTGTCGCTGCGCGGCCAGGAGGCGCCGGTCATCGACGGTCTGACGGGCGCCCAGCGCTTCTTCATGGCGTGGGCTGTTGTCTGGAAGGTAAAGGCCCGGGACGAGGAAGCACTCCGGCTGCTCGCCACCGACCCGCACTCCCCCGGCGAGTTCCGCTGCAACCAGATCGTGCGGAACCTCGACGAGTTCTACAGCGCCTTTGATGTCGGAGCTACCGACGAGCTGTGGCTCGAACCAGAAACCCGGGTCCATATCTGGTAGCCAAAGTGCCATTGCATGGCTCCATTCGTGTGGGGAGACGCAACGTAAAGATCGGCTGGATATAACGTGATGGACAAAGGCCAGGCCCGCTCAGGACGGGAAAGCCATGAGCTCACCCATGAGGCAATGCCACTCAGCCTAAGTTGATCTTGGTTTCAAGGGTGTGTCGCTCCGTGATGTTCTGCCTGGTAGCGGACATGATCGCGGCTTATGGCCGACAATGGCGTGGTGACTGCGGGCGGTCGGCTGACGGACTGGGTGTCGCTGGGTGTGCTGGCCGCGTTCGTGCCCCGCGATGCGGTCGATTACGCCGCGGCGGCGGCGGGCAGGCAGGCGCGGCGGTCGGACGGGAAGCTCCCGCCGCACGTCATGGTCTATTTCGTCATGGCGCTGGCACTGTTCGATGATGACTATGAGGAAGTAGCGGTCATCAAACGAGCCCGCCACAACTCCTAACGCGTCAAACGGCCCGGCGACCACGGCACCCGCCACAGCGGCCCGGTCACGATCAGGGGGTCAACCTGCACCTGCCCGCACTCGCAGCATGATCAGCCTGTGCTGGGTGGCTGTTGTGCTACGAGCTGTTCGATCGCGGGCCGCAGAAAGGTGAGCGTCAGCTCCGCCCGGCGGGCGATCCACCGCTGTGAGGCCGGACCGGGCTCGCCGTACCGGCGCTGCCTGATGTCGTCTACGACCTCTGCCGGGGCACCGAGTTCGGTAAGCACGCACAGAGCCTGGGCCTTGGTGATCAGGCTGCCGTCCCGCAAAGTCACCGTTGCCCTGGCCAAGGTCAGCAGGCCGAGGTCAACCCAGATGTCACGATCCCACCGCTCCGGGTGGTCCAGGGACGGCAGCCAGAAGCTTTCCAGGTCCTGGACCACGAACTCGGCGAGTTGCCCGCCGGTCACCGGCGGAAGCAGGGCCGCTGGCGCCTCGCCGTACAAGACGAGCCCGAAGTCGTGCAGCTCGCGCCTGGTCACCGGGGTGACACGCCGGTGCATGAACTCCTCGTGCGCCCACGTGAGGTGCAAGCGCGCGGGATCATCCAGCTCCCCTGCCGCGCAATAGCTGCAATGCAGCCCCGACGCGAGCGCGATAGCACTTCCCAGGCTTTCGTGCACCTCCCCGAGCTGTCGTTCCTCCGCTGCCGTGCACGGCCGGGCTCACGATGGCGATCAGGTCGAGGTCGCTGCGTCCCGGCTGGTAGTCACCTCCGGCCAGTGACCCGTGTGCCCACACCGAGACCAGCGGCAAGACCGGCTGGACGGCATCGACGAAACGGCCAAGGAGCCAGCCGGTGGCCTCATCCGTCATAGGGACCAGTCTGCGCCACACGACGGGGTCGCTCAGTAGCCTGTCAGGTCTGATGACCGAGGCTGATGAGCGCTGAATCATCCGCTGACCTCGCACATCAGCACAGGTCAAGACATGATCAACCTAGGCTGAGTGGCATTGCCTCATGAGGTCGCGACGCTACTGTTCGGACGCGACAAGGACCTCGAACTTCTTCACGCGTTTGTCGGCCAGTCGTCGTCCGACGGCGGCCCCCTCATGCTGTCGGGAGCGCCCGGAGTGGGGAAGACCGTTCTCCTGGAAGCCGTGGCGGCTTATTCGGCCGATGCGGGTCTCCGCGTGCTGCGTGCCGCTGGTGCGGAGTTCGAGGCGGACTTCAGCTTCGCCGGCCTGAATCAGGTACTGCATCCCCTCTTTGAGGGCATCGAAGACTTGAGCCCGCCGCAGCACACAGCGCTCGAGGTGGCGTTGGGTCTGGGCAACGGCCCCGCGCCCGATCAGCTCGTGGTGTAACGCCGGCCACCCGCGATCAGACCCCTGCACCTCTACGCTGTGGCCAGGCGCAGCACGTGTTCCCGCTCCTGCGGCCCGAACCAGGGCGGTGACCCGCCGGCGGCGTTGTCCGCGAGCCGGCCGGGCTGGGAGGTGGCGGTCAGGGAGACGTGCACGCGCGGGTCGCTAAGGCCCCATTTGATCAGGGCCTGCGCCCAGGTGGTGACGCCGAAGGGACGCAGCGGCGCAAGCTCGGCCGGGCTGGGCGGCCGGCGCATGAGCTGGCCCTCGCCGAGCGGGCGCATCAGCAGGACACCGAGGCCGCGTTCGGCAGCCAGCGGCAGGATCGTGCGCTCGACCTCGCGGTGCACCGGGTTGTAGGGGACCTGGATGGTGTCGATGCGGCCGGTGCCCATGACCTCGGCGAGGTCACCGAAGGCAGCCGGGGAGTAGTGGGTGGCTCCGATCAGGCCGACCAGCCCCTGGTCCCGGGCGGCTTCGAGCATCGGCAGATGCGCGGACCAGGCCACCAGGTTGTGGATCTGCATCACGTCGACCCGGCCGCCATACCATCGGACCGCGCGGGCGAGCTGGGCCCTGCCCTCTTCCGGGGACGGGGTCCAGACCTTGTCGGCGATGACGACCTGGCCGCGCTTGCCGTCCAGCGCGCCGGCGAGCAGCCGCTCAGCCGCACCGTACATGGGCGAGGTATCGATGAGCCGGACGTCGGCCCCGATGGCGGCATCGATCAGCTCGCGGTCCCGGCCGTCGGCGGCGGCGGCCTCGAGCCGCCGCCAGGTACCGAGCCCGACCACCGGCACGCTGACCCCGCTCCGCCCCAGGCTCCGGTTCTCCATGTCCGCCACCCCTCGCTCGGCTCGGCAGGATCCATCCGACGATATAGCCCGGGTCCACCGGCAGGAGCCCGGATGGACTGGCACCGGTTCGATGGCAACGTCGTGGACCGCATGGCCGTGCCAGCCCCTCAGACGGTCTGCAAAAACCGCCGGCTTGGGCTGTTCAGCGCAACTGGGCGAGGGCCTCGGCGAGCGGGGTCAGGACGCCGGGGTCATGCGGGGGCGGGAGCACGACGATCGCCAGGTCGAGACCCTGTTCGCCCAGCGCCGCCGCGGCGTCCACGACCGGCCCGGGATCGCCTCCCGGGCCCAGCCGGACGTGGCTGGACAACATGATCTCCGCGGGATCCCGGCCGATGTCACGGCAGTGCCCGTGAAGCACGTCGCGCTTGCGCGCGAACTCCTCGGGCGTGCCGCCGACAAAGTTCCAGTGCTGCGCGAACCGTGCGGCAGTACGCAGCGTGCGCCGCTCACCGCTGCCGCCGATACAGATCGGCGGATGCGGCCGCTGCACCGGCTTGGGCTCACACCGCGCATTGGTGAGCTGGTAATACTTGCCGGCGAAATCCGTCGTCTCCTGGCTCAGCAGCCCGGCGATGACCTGGCAGGCCTCTTCAAACCGGTCGCTGCGCTCACCCGGGCTGCCCAGCTCCATGCCGTAGGCGCCGGATTCCTCCTCATTCCAGCCGGCCCCGATACCCAGCTCAAGCCGGCCACCGGAAACGATGTCCAGGGTGGCGGCCATGTTGGCCAGGACCGCGGGATGACGGTAGTGAATCCCGGTGACCAGCGTCCCCAGCCGGAGCCGGCGGGTCGCCTGCGCCAGCGCGGCCAGCGTCATCCACCCTTCCAGGCACGGCCCCGCCGGATCGGAGAAGATCGGATAGAAGTGATCGAACGTCCAGCCTGACTCGAAGATCTCGATGTCGTCGGCTTCCTTCCACACGGCCAGCACGTCCGGCCAGGTGGTGTTCTGCGGAGCGGTCTTAAAGGCGAATCGCATGCAGCCCATTCTCCCAAACCGTCACGGCCCCCGAAGCAGCGCCGTCGGCTCGCCCAGGCCGACGATCTCGTCCGCATCCGGGCCGCGCCGGCCACCCCGTCCCACCACCAATGATGACGCGTGACGAGTGACCGGCCGAAGACCAAGGCCGGTCTCCTACCGAACAGGGCACTCCCCTGTGGCGACCATGAGTAGCTGACGCTCGGGTACGACAGCACGGCGCCTACGGCTCCAGGTGCGGCCGCTTGGCAACCAGCGGGTCCAGGTCGCGTTCGGCGGACCAGGACAAGTAGCAGCGCAGATCGGATTCGGTGTGCTCCCGGGAGGAGCCTTTGACGCGGGCGAGGTAGGCGGCTATTGCCAGCCGCGCCCGCTTGGCCTGTCCCGGAGCGAGTACGTGCGCCGCCGCCTGGCACAAGACGCCGCAACAGCTTCTCCGGTCAGCGTGGAGGACCTGGCACGGCTTGCTGGCACCTTCGCTGACCTGGCCGATCCGGACGTGATGTCTCAGGCCTGGACGTGACCACCTGGCTGATCGACAAATCCGCACTGGTCCGCCTGGCCGCGAGCCCGGATGCCGCCGAGTGGGCTGCGCGGATCGGACGCGGACTGGTCCGGATCACCACAGTGACCCGCCTCGAAACCGGCTATTCAGCCCGGTCAGGCACCAACTTGCGAGCAGCGCTCCAGCAACCCCCGCTGTCGTCCATGCCGGTGGAATACCTGACCCCGGCCATCGAGGACCGGGCCGTGGAGATTCTGACCGTACTCGCGGACCGGGGCCAGCGTAGTGCTCCGTCAATACCAGATCTGATCATCGCTGCGACTGCTGAACTCGCTGGGCTGACGGTACTGCATCTCGATAAGGACTTCGACCTCATCACCGAGATCACCGGTCAGCCCATGGAACGCCTGAACATGCCCCCGCCCGCCGTCATGGCCAACGATGCGGACCAGGCCGGGGTATGACTTCTTTCCGGACGACTCCCAAAGTCCGGGTTCAAGGTCGGATGCCGGTCAGGTGCCGGAGGCCATGTAGGCGGCACTCGCTATGACAGGCCGCGCATTCGGGCTTCGTAGTCAGCGAACGGTTCAAGCCCGGCTTCTGCGCGGCGCTCGTCCAACTGGTGCGGATCCTCAATCGGGCGCGGCCCGAAATGTCCATCGGTCACGGTGAACTGGGTCCCGTACAACTGGGGCTGCCCCGCATTGACCCGAACCCGATCCTCCAGATAGGCCAGGTGCGCCGGGGACGCCTCACCCTGGTCGACCGAGCCGCGGAGGGCATCCAGGAACGCATGCTGCCGGACAGGATCGCCGTCCGCGTGCTGGGCCAGCAGCCACGCCGCCGCGGCGCCGTCCTCGCCGACCAGCGTCCGCCCCGGCCAGCCCCGAGCGCTGAGGAGCTCGCCGAGCCAGCGGGTGTTGTCCTCGTCGATGCGCTGCCACTCTGCCGCTACCTCGTCGCGCAGCCTGACCTCGTGCTGTCCTCGGGGCGGGGCTACCAGCGTGCGGATCCGCTGATCCTCATCACGGCGGACCAGCAGCTGCCGCCGCAGTTCTTCATCCATGAAGTAATTTCACGCTCGTCCTGCCCGCAGCGGAAGGCCAAGCAAGATCATCTCAGCCGACCGCGCCGGAAGCGGCATGTGCCGACATCCCATGCACCAGACAGCGGACTCACCGGGGCGGTTCAATAGGATCTAGCGTAAGCGATGCACAGGCTTGATGGAGTGACATTAGTGTGGGGCGGTTCTCGTGACCCTAAGGCAAGTCGGAAACTATCGCCTTGAGTCGCTGCTGGGTGCCGGCGGAATGGGAGATGTGTATAAGGCATACGACACACACCGTGACCGGTACGTCGCCCTCAAGCTCCTGCCCGAAGCCTTGTCCAGTGACCAGGAGTACCTCGCCCGATTCCGGCGTGAATCGAACGTCGCTGCGCGACTGCGGGACCCGCACGTCATTCCCATTCACGATTTCGGCGAGATCGATGGCCAGCTCTTCATTGACATGCGCTTGGTGGACGGTGCTGACATCGGCACGCTGCTCGAGACGAACGGCCGGATCGCGCCGCAGCGAGCTGTGTACCTTATCAGCCAGGTCGCCGAGGCCCTGGATGCCGCACACGCTGACCACCTCGTTCACCGCGACATCAAGCCTTCGAACATCCTGGTCACATCGAGCGACTTCGTTTACGTGGTCGACTTCGGTATAGCCCGCATGATCGGCGGCCGGCAGACACCACTGACAAACACCGGGGTAACGATCGGAACGCTGCACTACATGGCCCCGGAACGATTCATCGGTCACGATGTCGACGGCCGCGCCGATATCTATTCCCTGGCTTGCTTGCTGCACGAGTGCCTGACCGGCGCACCACCCTTCGGGGACAGAGATCTGCCCGCGCTGATGTATGCCCAGCTCTACGCTGATCCGCCGGAGGCCAGCAGCCTGGTCGAGGGCATACCGCCGGCCTTGGATGCCGTGATTGCCCGCGGTATGGCCAAAGACCCGAAGGACCGCTTTGCGACCGCTGGCGCGCTGGCAGCGGCGGCCCGCACAGCCTTGCTGGACGAGGCGCCGGCTCCGCAAAGGACAGATCCGCAGCCTCATACACCAGCCGGAACAGCAGCAGCGGCCCGCGAAGCCGCGCCGCCCGAGGCGCCGGCTCCGCAGACGGTGGATCTGCAGCCTCACTCATCGACCGGAACACCGGATCCAACGCGCCGGGCCGCGACCACCGCAGACCGGCCTGACGTGGCCGAGCCGCCGGGCCCCGAACCGGACGGCCTCGCCACGGGCGTCCCTTACCGCCTGACGCAAACGGCGGCGGCAGACCGCGTCGGCGATCGGGGCGACACACAGCCGCCTGAGAACAGGCCCCAGGGCAACAGTCTCCATCCAGACGGTAGCGGTCCACCCTCTGGCGGGGCGCCCGACGGGTCGGCGCGCAGACCTGCGTGGCGCCGCCTTGGCGTGCCGATTCTGGCCGCAGCCGTGGCACTGGCAGTTGCGATCGTGCTCGTCGTCGTCGTGGCCTCGCCCGGGACGAAAAAGGGCGGCGCTGCTGCTACGCAGAGCCCGAGCAGCGCGCCTAGCCTCGCCGTTCCGACGCTGGCGGGGAAGATACAGGTCGGGCAGAACCCCAGCTACGTCGAGGTCGCGCCGAACGGCAAGTTCGCCTACATCGCCAACGTGGGGGCGAAGGCGATCATGGTGCTCGACACCGTCACTGACAAGATATCCAAGACCATCCCGATTCCGGAGGGACCGCCCCAGTTCATCTCGTTCTCCGATGACGGGAAAACGGCCTACGTGAGCGTCTACGGCGCGGGCGGCTCGGTACCTGTCATTGTGTTCATCGACACCGCTACCGGCCAGGTGACGGGCCAGGTGCCGGTGACCAACCACACGCCGGGTCCCTCGCAGGTCAGCCCGAACCACCAGTACCTCTACGTGCCGAACCACAACAGCATGACGATGAGCGGCGCCATGACGGCAATGAGCGGCCCGGGCCAGGACGATATTGACGTGATCAACACAGCCACCAAGAAGCTGGTCGGCACCATGACCGTCGCGCCGAATCCGCACTGGATCGCGGTCGGCCGGGACGGGCTGCTTTATGTCACGAACCACACGTCCGGCGAGATCACGATCATCAACTCGAACACTAACAAGGTCGTCAAAGTGTTCCCGGTGGGAGATACCCCGCACGCCATATACACCTCGCCCGACGGCAGCCGCCTGGCGGTCACGAGCTACGGCGGCGCCGAGGTCTTCATCGTCAGCACCGCGACCGACAAGGTCGTCGCGACGATCCCGGTCGGCCGGGAACCGCTGGACGTCGAGTACACCCCCGACGGGCGCTACATCTGCGCCACCAACAGCGAGGACAACACAGTCTCGGTGATCGACGCCGCGACCAACAAGGTCATCGACACGATCAAGACCGGGAAACAGCCCACGAGCATCGACTTCCTGCCCAACGGGCGCCAGGGCTATGTAACCGACGAGGGCAGCGGCACCGTCGAAATCCTGAACATCCCGCAGTGAGGGCCTTAGTCCGAGTGCGGAGACAACTCTTGCGGCACGATCCTCCTCGACTGCGCGGCTCTGGTGGTCTGCGCAGCCTGGTGACTTCGAAGCGGTTTGCGTCTACTGTCCAGAGCAGGTGACAGGAGAACCTCATCATGGCGTACGACGTGGCCGGTGACATCAGGCTGGACCCGAGACTCAAGGCGATTCTGGCCGGCATCCCGGTGAGACCCGCAGGCGACGTCGACAGTCGCGAGACGCTGCTGGCCGAAGCGAACTCTCAGGCCGCGCGGCAGCGGGCGGAGTTGCTCCGCTCGTTCATGGACCTGTGCGACACCGAAGACGCCGCACCCTCGGCCGGGTTGCGGGTGTACAGCGAGAAGGTCGTATCTGAGCCGGATGGCAACACGATCAACCTCCAGGTCATCAGGCCCGATCATGACGAGGCGGTCGCCTGCGTCTATTACATCCACGGCGGCGGCATGGCCACGATGTCCTGCTACGACGGCGCGCACCGCGGCTGGGGCAAGATCATCGCGGCTAACGGCGTGGCCGTCGTAATGGTCGACTTCCGGAACTCGGTGATGCCCTCATCGGTGCCCGAGGTAGCCCCATTTCCGGCCGGTCTCAACGACTGCGTGTCGGGGCTGAAGTGGGTCGCCGCCAACGCCCGGCACCTGAGCATCGATCCGGCCCGCGTCATCGTCGCGGGCGAGAGCGGCGGCGGCAACCTGGCCCTCGCGACGGGTCTGAAGCTCAAGCAGGACGGTGAGCTCGGCCTGATCAAGGGCCTCTATGCGATGTGCCCCTATATCGCCGGCCAGTGGCCGACGCCGGAGTGCCCTTCCGCTACGGAAAACAACGGGATCCTGATCGACCTGCATAACAACCGCGGCGCCATCGGGTACGGGATCGAGGCCTTCACCGAGCGCAACCCGCTGGCCTGGCCGTCCTTCGCGGCTGAGACCGACGTTCAGGGGTTCCCGCCCACGGTCATCAGTGTCAACGAGTGCGATCCGCTGCGCGATGAGGGCATCAATTTCTACCGGCTCCTGCTGCGGGCCGGCGTTCCGGCCCGGTGCCGGCAGGTCATGGGCACAATGCACGGCACCGAGATCTTCACCATTGCCTGCCCCGAGATAAGCCGCGACACCGCCCGCGACCTCGCGGCGTTCGCCAAGAACTAAGCCAGGACGGGCGGCCGAGTTCGGCAGGCCCCATAGGGCAGGGTTGACCCTGATGCCCGCGGGATGCATCTCAGGGTCGAACCAGGGTTGATCCCGATCGACGCGGGCCGCCGGCGGCGGCAATCTTAAGACGTCAGCACGACCGCTGCGACAACAACGGAGACCCGTTATCATGTTCGCGATTATCGCTCTCGTCCTCATCGCCATCGTGGCCCTGACCATCCTCGGCTTCGCCATTCACCTCTTGTTCTCCCCGTGGCTTCTGCTGGCGGTCATTGGCATCCTGGTCTGGGTTAAGGTCCGCCCGGGACGCTCCCACCAGTAGCCTGCGGCACAGCCGTGGGCGTCAGTCGACGGGACCCACCGGGGCCGCGCAGGGTCACGGCCGCCCGACCGCCAACTGGCAACGCCCAGGTTAATCTGCCTCCGGGTTAGGGGGCAGTGGCGGCGTCGTTCCGCTGGCCGTGCCGGCCAGAAGCTTCGTCGTGTCGAGGTTGCTGCCGACCATCTGCTTGAGCATGAAGTCGTGATTGAGGTCCAAAATCGCGCGGGTTTCGGCGGCGACCACGGCGTTGCGGCTCAGGGTCAGCTCGTTGTCTTGCTGCTGCTCGCCCGACAACGACCAGTTGGTCGAGCCCTTCACCGTGTACACGCCGTCCACGATCACGATCTTCAGGTGCGAGATAGCGTTGTGCACCGAACTGGTGCCGATGGCGATGCTGTTGCCGAAAGCGTCGTTAGACCACTTAGCCAGGATTTGTTTCTCATGCACGCCGCTGGCCTGGCTCCGGTCCAGGCTCATCTGCACGTAGACGCTGTCATCGGTGAGCTTGCCCTGGATGATGTTGTTCAGCTCATCGTCGTCGTAGCCGAACATGTTGACCACGATGGAGTGCTGGGCGCTGTTCAGGATCGCGACCAGGAGCCCGTGAACATTGTCCCGCGGCGCAAAGAAGGTTCGCTGATCATCGGGATACCCATCCAGGAACCGCCCTTCAGCTTTGTACTGGGCCAGGTCATCCCATACGAACGGCGCGTCAGCCACCGCACTCCCCTTTCGTCACTCCAATAGTGGCGGGTGGCGGGGAGGAAGTCCATCCTGACCCGGACGCGGAGCGCATGACATTCACGCGCGAGCCGACCGTGATACTGCTATCAATAGCTGGCTTGCTCGAGTTCTTGTTGGATGCTGGCCGCTGCGGCCTGAGCTGACGGCCGGGGAAACCGCGAGCCCCGGCCGAAACGGCGTAGCCGCAGGCTGTTGGTGACGACGAACACTGAGCTGAACGCCATCGCGGCGGCGGCGATCAGCGGGTTGAGGAGTCCGAGGGCAGCCAGCGGGATGGCCGCGGTGTTGTAGCCGAACGCCCAGAACAGGTTGCCCTTGATCGTGGCCAGCGTCCGGCGGGACAGCATGATGGCGTCCGGGACGGCGAGCAGGTCCCCGCTGACCAGGGTCAGGTCGGACGCCTCGATGGCGGCGTCGGTACCGGTCCCCAGGGCCAGGCCCAGGTCGGCCTGAGCCAGGGCGGCGGCGTCGTTGATCCCGTCGCCGACCATCGCCACTACCTGGCCCTGGAGCTGAAGCTGCTTGATCGCGGCGGCCTTGCCCGCGGGCAGCACCCCGGCGATCACCTCGCCGATGCCGACCGCCGCGGCCGCGGCGCGGGCGGCCCGGTCGTTGTCGCCGGTGAGCAGCACCGGCCGCAGGCCCAGGGCCCGCAGCCGCCGGATCGCCTCCGCCGAGGTGGGCTTGACCGTGTCGGCGACGACCAGGACGCCGCGGGCCTGCCCGTCCCAGCCCGCGAACACGGCGGTGCACCCGGCGGCCTCCGCTTTTTCGGCTGCCGCGGCGAGTCCGGCGGGGATCTGCCACGCCCACTGCGATTCCAGCCAGCTCGCCCGGCCGGCGGCGACGGTAAGCCCGTCCACGACACCCGAGACGCCGAGGCCCCGGGCGTTCACGAAACTCTGCACGGCGGGCAAGCCGCCGAGCCGGTCCCGGGCGTCAGCCGCGATGGCGGCGGCGATCGGATGCTCGGAGGAGTCCTCAACGGCCCCGGCCAGCCGCAGCAGGTCGTCGGCGTCTACCCCGGGAGCGGCGGTAACCGCCGTCAGGCTCATCCGGCCGGTGGTGACGGTGCCGGTCTTGTCCAGCACGATCGTGTCGATGGCCCGGGTCGACTCGAGGACCTCCGGGCCTTTGATCACGATGCCGAGCTGAGCGCCCCGGCCGGTTCCGACCAGGATCGCGGTGGGGGTGGCCAGGCCCATCGCGCACGGGCAGGCGATGATCAGCACCGCGACCGCGGCGGTGAACGCCGCCCCGGCCGACTGTCCCGCCGCCAGCCACCCGAGCAGCGTCACGACCGCGATACCGATGACGACCGGCACGAACACCGCCGAGATCCGGTCGGCCAGCCGCTGCACCGGCGCCTTGCCCGCCTGGGCCTCGGTGACCAGCCGGGCCAGCTGCGCGAGCTGGGTACCGGCGCCGACCCGGGTCGCGCGGATCACCAGCCGCCCGTCGGCGTTCACGCATCCGCCGGTTACCGCCTCTCCCGGGCCCACCTCGGCCGGAACAGGCTCGCCGGTGAGCATCGAGGTATCCACGGCCGAACGGCCCGACACCACGACCCCGTCGGCGGCGATCTTCTCGCCGGGGCGGACGACGAACTCTTCACCCACGGCCAGCTCCGCTACCGGAACCCGGACCTCGGCGCCGCCGCGGCGCACCGCGACGTCCTTGGCGCCCAGCGACAGCAGCGCCCGCAGCGCCGCGCCCGAGCGCCGCTTGGCCCGGGCCTCGAAGTAGCGGCCGAGCAGCACCAGCGCGGTCACCCCCGACGCGACCTCCAGGTAAGTGGCATCCGCGCCGCTGCCCGGCGCCAGCCAGGCGAAGCTCATCCGCGCGCCCGCCCGGCCCGCCTGGCCGAACACCAGCGCGTACAGCGACCACAGGTACGCGGCGGCCACGCTGACGGAGATCAGCGTGTCCATGCTGGCCACGCCATGGCGGGCGCCCGCCAGCGCGGCCCGGTGGAAGGGCCACGCCCCCCAGATCACGACCGGGGTGGCCAGCGCCAGCGCGACCCATTGCCAGTACCGGAACTGCCACGCCGGGATCATGGCCAGGGCCACGACCGGCAGGGCCAGGGCCAGCGACACCAGCAGCCGCCGGAGCCGGCCGGCTTCCTCGGCGCCCTCGTGCTCGGCGGGGATCCCGGCCTCGGCCGGGACGGCCAGGGCCGCGGTGTAACCGGCCCGCTCGACCGCCGAGATCAGATCCTCGGGCCTGACCGCGGCCGGGAATGTCACGTGCGCGGTCTCGGTCGCGAGGTTGACCACCGCGCTGACTCCGTCGAGCCTGTTCAGCTTCTTCTCGATCCTGGCCGCGCACGACGCGCAGGTCATCCCGCTGATCGCCAGCTCGGCGCCGCGGACGGCGCCGGACGGGCTCGGGCCAGTGACCACGCTCACCGTCGGATCAGCTCCTTCCGGTGTGCGGCCAGGTGCACCACGGACCGTTCGGGAAAATGAATCTCCGTCGGCTCACGCGCTCAGGTCCCGGCGAGGCGGTAGTCGCCGGCCTCGTCCAGCGCGGCCGCGACGGCCTGCTCGGCCAGCGGCGCCTGGCTGGTGACCGTCACCGCGGACGCCCCGTCCGGAACCAGGTCGACCGTCACGCCGCTGACCCCGCCCAGGCCGCCCAGCTCGCCGGTGACCGCCCGCACGCAATGCTCACAGGTCATGCCGATGACCTGGTAGGTTGCCGATACCATCATGTTTCTCCTGTATGTCGCGGATCAGGACTTCACCAGGCGGGCGATCGCGTCAGAGGCCTCCCGGACCTTCTCGGCCGCGGTATCGCCGCCCTGGGCGACGGCCTCGGCGACGCAATGCGCGAGATGGTCGTCCAGCAGGCCCAGCGCCACCGATTGCAGCGCCTTATTGACGGCCGACACCTGGGTCAGGATGTCGATGCAGTACTTGTCCTCTTCGACCATCCGCTGCAGGCCGCGCACCTGCCCCTCGATCCGCCGCAGCCGCTTCAGGTACTCATCCTTGTCCGGGGTGTATCCGTGCATACCGCCTCCGCCCTCACCGCAACTCCCGTCGCACCCAGCCACAAATACTGTACCCCCCCAAGGTATATCAGCACTGCGGGCTGACGTCCAGGCCGGGAGCTGTCCACACGTTCTCCGTCATTCCTGCACGCGCGACCCCACGGCGTCACCGGCGGCCCAGTCCTCACGGGATGATTCCGGCCGAGAGGAGCGTTGACCTAGACGACACGACATATCGTGTCAGATGGGCGGCCGTGGCTCTGGACGAGCGCCGGGCCTCGAGAGGTGAGCATGATGACCAGTGGGAACGCGGAGCCGATGCCGGACAGGTCGGCCAAGGCCGTGATCACCCTGACCCTCCTCGCGCTGCTGCTGGTGGCAGCGGTGCCGGTGGCCCTGCTGGCCGGCGTGGTCGTGATGTTGCTGGGGCACGTCCTCGGCGGGCTCGCGCTGTTCGGCGGCTCGATCCTGGCCGCCGCCATCGCCGTCACGCTCGCGGGCATGAGCGGGATGAGGCACCTGCGCAAGCTGTTCTCCGGGTCCGGCATCCGTGTCGTGCCACTGGACGGCAGCCAGTACGCCGACGTCGCAGAGCCGGTCGCCGAGCCACCGGACAGCGGCTACGCCAACGTCGTGCGGCTGGACCGCAGCGAGTACAACGAAGTTCGCTGACCAGGCGGGCTAGCGGTCGATTACGGGCAGCACGAGGCGGCTCGGGTGTCCGGGACCGTGGAAGATCCGGTTCACCGCGACCTGAACATCCTCGTCACGGTCCTCGGTGATAATGCCCCCGGTATTAGTGTTGCGGTCGAACCGCGGGAAGTTGCTGCTGGAAATCTCAAGCCGGATCCGGTGCCCGGGCAAGAAGACGTTGGACGTCACCGACAGGTCGATAGCGACCTCGTAGATCTGGCCTGGAGTGAGCAAGCCGGGGTCGGCGAGTGAATTGCGGTAACGGGCCCGCAGGATCCCATCGGTCAGGAAGATAGCCCGGCCATCAGGGAAGACGTCGACCAGCTTGCCGGTGAAGTCAGTGTCCGGAGCCGACGAAGAAGCGAACAGCCTCAGCGACACATGACCGGTGACCTCTACCGGGCGGTCCAGGACCGGCGTCGTATAGCACAGCACGTCATCGCGGGACTCGGCCCGCCGCTGGTCGACCGGTCCGGCGTCGTTCGCCGTGGCGGGACTCATCACCCGCCCGCCCAGGGTGGGAACGGGCCGCTGCGGGTCGTACAGATACGTGTCGGCGTGTTCGCCGTCCGGCGGCGCGGCGCGCAGTCCCCCATCGCCATTGGCGGTGTTCGCGCGACCTGAGCTGTCCAGGTAATAGTCGACATAAGAGGTATCGGGCAGGGGCCAGTCCTGCTCGTCGCGCCACTGGTCAAGGCCCATGACGAAGATCCGGACCGGCGCGGAGCCGTCCAGGGCACCGGCCCGGCCCCGCAGCCACCGGTCGAAGAACCGCTGATGCGCACCGGTCAGGTCGGCGTACCGCGCATCGGCCATCAGCCCGAACTGCCGGTCGGGGTAGACGCCGGTGCTGTTGAGGTGGTCCCACGGGCCGATGATCAGCCGCTGGCCCTCGCGGGCCTCGGCGCTGCCGCCTCGCTTCTTCAGCTCGGTGAAGGTCCGTGCGGTGCTGTTGACGAAGATGTCGAACCAGCCGCCGATGTTGAGCGCCGGCACGGTGATGTCCTCGAAACGGTCGGCGACCGAGAGGTCCCGCCAGTACTGGTCGCGGGCGGGATGGGCGAGGATCTCCGCCCACCACGGCCACTGCTTCTCCAGCAGCGGCCGGGCCCGGACGGGCAGCTCGGCCAGATGAGAGCCCGGGTCGGCGGCCATGCCCACCAGGCCCATCAGCGCCTGGGGGTCGCCGGAGCCTGCGGCCATGGCCCGCTGGGCGCCGGACAGGGCCATCAGCGTCGTCCACGTCTGGATCGCGTGCAGCGACAGGGCGCCCCCTTCGGAATACCAGGGCGTCGCGTAGTAATCCGTGGTGGTGACCGCGGGCGCGATCGCCTTCAGGTGATCGCTGGCGGATGCGCTCGCCCACTGGACAAAGCCCAGGTACGACATCCCGAAGGTGCCGATGTTGCCATCACACCAGGGCTGCTCCAGCAGCCAGGCTACGGTGTCAGCACCGTCGCTGGGCTCGTTGACCATGGGGGCGAACTCCCCGCCGGACCTGAACGTGCCCCGGCAGTCCTGGTAGACCACGGCATACCCGGCTTCGACCAGCGCGAAGACGTTCGGGGTCAGCCCATAGGCATGCAGGGCGATCATGTCCTTGCCGTACGGCAGGCGCACCAGCAGCACCGGAGCCGGCCCGCCATCAGCCAGGACCCACACGTCCGTGGCCAGCCGGACGCCGTCGCGCATCGGCACCATGATGTCCTTTTCGACCCTGAAGCTCATCGGCGCTCCTCCATCGCAGTCACCTCCACCAATCCTGCGATCCCGCGCGAACTCAGGACAAGGCGCGCGCCGAGTCTTTCTCGTCTTTGTCGGCTCGCGGTTATCAGCGACGACGAGCGCGCAGTACGGCATCGGCGATGTGCGGGGCATCGGGCGGCGGGTCGATGCGCGGCTCAACGACGTTCAGCTCGACGGTGAAGTCGTCGCCGAGCAGCCGGTAGAGGTCCTCCGCACCGACGTAGTCCGCCGGGTCGACGCCGCGCGACTTCATGTGCTCGCGGTGCTCGTCGTCGAGGTCGTGGTAGACGGCGAGCAGCAATCCGCCCGGGCGCACCGTATCGAGCAACGCCCGCACGGCAGCGTCGCCCGCGGCCTTGGGCAGCGCCGGGTACTGCATCGACACAAGGCCGAACGAACGGGCCGGGAACATCGCCTGCAGGACGTCCCCGCAGACCCAGTCAACCCTGGCGCCAGCCCGTTCGGCTGCCTTCCGCGCCCGGCCGATCGCCACATCGGAGATGTCGATGGCGGTAACCGTCCAGCCACTGCGAGCCAGCCAGATCGCGTCGGCACCCTCGCCGCAGCCGACGTCAAGGGCCTGGCCCGGGGTGAGGCCGGCGATTTCGGCGACAAGCCGCCCATTCGGGCGCCCGCTCCATATCGCCTCATCGTTCTCGTTGTACCTCGCGTCCCACTCGGCGGCGTCCGCCGTCGCGCCGGACCGCTGCTCGTGGTGTTCGTGTTCTGGCATGCTCCGCAGAGTAGTCGCCACACACCGGGCCGCATCCGGTGCCGCCGGTTCCTGGGCCGCCGGTTCCTGGGCCGCCGGTTCCTGGGCCGCCGGTTCCTGGGCCGCCGGTTCCTGGGCCGCCGGTTCCTGCGTCAGGGATCGATGAGGACGCCGGGGTTGAGGACACCGGCCGGGTCGAGGGCCTTCTTGGCCGCTCGCAGGGCCAAGGCGAACGGCTCGGGCCGCTCGGTGTCATACCAGGGGCGGTGCTCCCGTCCCACGGCGTGATGGTGGGTGATCGTGCCGCCTGCCGCCATCACCGCGTCGGATACCCCCGCCTTGATCTCCGCCAGAGTGGCCACCGGGTCGGCGCCGTCGCGGTACGCGCCGGCGAACGTGTAGTACGGCGCCGGGCCGTCGGTGTACACGTGGGTGAACCGGCAGTTCACGGTCCCGCCGCCGCAGGCCTGCTCGAGCACCTTGCGGGCGGCCTCGCGCACGGCCGCGTCGAAGGCGGGCCACCGGTCCCAGGTGATGGCCGTCTCGAACGTGCCGCCGATGAGGCCGAGGCCGGCGGTCAGCCCCATGCCGGAGGGGATGAACGCGCTGCGCCACGCGCCAGCCGCGCCGGATCGCCCCGTCGGCTGGCCGGTCCCGTCGTCGACCGCCAGCTCGTCGTCGGGAATGATCCCGCCGTTGTCCCGGGCGATACCCACGGCCTGCTCCAGCAGCACCCGCTGCGGCAGCTCGGCCGACTCGAAGCCCACGATGAGCACGGCCTGCGTGCCGTCCAGCCCCGCGCTGGCCGCCGCCAGCTCGGGGTCGAGCAGGCGCAGGTTGGCGGGCCACAGCTTGGCCTGGGCGATGTGCCGGGCCGCCTCGTAGCCCGCCGCCCAGGACGGGAACCGGACACTGGCCGTGGCGCGGAACCGGGGCCGGGCCTGGATCCGCATCCAGGCCTGGGTGATGATCCCGAGGATGCCCTCGGACCCGATGACGAGCCGGTTCGGGTCCGGTCCGGCGCCGGAGGCGGGCAGCCGCCGCGCCTCCCACCAGCCGCTCGGCGTGATCATCCGCACCGTCTCGACGAACTCATCGATGTGGGTGTGATTGGTCGCGTAGTGCCCTCCGGACCGGGTCGCGATCCAGCCGCCGAGCGTCGACCCGGAGAAGCTCTGCGGGAAGTGCCGCAGCGTGTATCCCCGCGGCCGGAGCTGGTCCTCCAGATCCGGGCCGAACGCCCCGGCCTGGATGAGGGCCGCCCGGGAGATCTCGTCGACCTCGAGGACCTGGTCCAGCTCGTCCAGGGCGATCGTGACGACCGGTCCCGCGTCCGGCGGCGGGGTGACGCCGCCGACCGCGGAACTGCCGCCCCCGTAGGGGATCGCGCAGTAGCCACGGTCCGAGCACCAGGACAGGACCGCCTCCACCTCCGCCTCGGTGCGCGGGTGCGCGACCACGTCGGGCGGGTTCGGGTAATGCCCGCGCACGCCGTACAGCGATCGGTCGCTGCCATAGGAGTGATAAGCGCGCTCCCACGTGCTGGTGAAGCAGAACGCGGCCAGCTGATCCGGTGGGCTGATCCGCGGGGCGCGCAGCTCCAGCGCGTCGGCGGGCGGAATGCGCGGGGCGGTCAGCACCACGCCGAGCTGATTCGACAGCTGCGCCGCGGCCGCGGCCCGCTGCTCGTAGCTGGGCTCCTCGGACTCCAGGCCGAACATCCACAGGCTCCGCCGCGGCCGGTTACGCTCGCTCATAGCGCCGTCCTTTCCGTGTGCCATTGCCACCGCTGATCATTAATCGCCCGACAAGGTTCAGGTCGTCAGCTGCCCGCCATCAACCTCGCCGGGCTTTCTGAGTAAAGGAACGGGGCGATCATCATGTCCACAATGATGCGCATGCCGACCATGCCGGCGCCAGGCGCGGCCCCGACGAATCCCGGCTCCGTGATCGGAGTATTGCGCACTCTCCAGGCCGAATTCCTCGGCCGCGCGGCCTCCTTTGCCTTTTATAGCCTGCATGTCAGCCGCTGATGCCAGCGTAACTTAAGGGCTGAACCCCAGCAAGACGCCAATTGATCGCCGTTTTCAAGTTTGGAGTCCCAAGTCGTGGAATAACGAGCGCGATATCGACAGTATCTGGCATATGGAAACCCGCAGGGTCTGGTCCGCTGTCCCACCGGTGCCGGCCGGAGTGCCGGACGAGAGAGGTTCCTCACCCACCCCCGGAGGACGGCCGGACACGCGATGTGGGCCCGAGACGCAACCTGCCGCGTGGCGGCGGTGCGTGCCGCCTGAAACCAGTTATGTTCGTGGCCGTGATGACACTGGCAGAACGGCGAGATAGGTGCCTGCGGTGCTGACGGACCGGCGACGGTCACCACGTGCCACGGTAGCACCGGCATCACCACGCGTAACTTGGAGGGCTTGAATCGTCACAATCTCGTGCCGATGGGGAAAAGTCGGGATTTCGAGGCAGTGCCGTCATTACGCTCGCGTTTACGCGCCGCGTTCCTGCAACGGAACAGCTCCCTGCGGCAAGGCAGCGGGGAGCACATGACGAATGGGGTCAGCTCGTGCCGCCCAGATGCCGTGTGCTGGGGTTGCAGGCCGGTAAGGGTCGCAGCAGGAGGCTGCGCGCAGCCGGGGCGGTGTTCGCGCTGCTGGCTATCGTCTGCGCCGGTGCGACATCCTGCTCCAATGTGGCCCGAAACGATCCGCCTGCTGCCGTCGCGCTGGCGTCACATACTCACCTGCCTGCCGCCGCGACCTCGGTGCTGACCGGCACGCCGGACGTGCTCGCGGCGGGCGTGGCGCAGGAATTGTTCGCGTCCGCGCCGGTCATCGTGATCGCCAGCCCGGACAAGTCGGCCGAAGCGGCCGCAGCTCGCCAGGCGCTGCAGGTCCATGCGCCCATGCTGCTCGCCTCGGCGGCACCGCCGCAGCCCGGATCGGGCGGCACGGCAACGACGGCCCTGCGTACCGCCACGCGGCCGGCTCCTGGTTCGGCCCAGGCGGCCGCGGCAGTGGTCAGCGCCGTGCTCCGGGCCCGGATCAGGTCCCTGGATCCGCGGGTCGTGCTGGCGGTCGGGATACCTGCGAAAGTGCTCGCCGCCCAGCTGCCCGGCATCCGCGTGGTCACTAACCCGGCCATGCTCCCGGCCACAACCGCACCCGCCCCGCTGGACCAGCTGGCGCTGCTGGTGCCTGCCGGAAACAGCGATGCCGCCACCACGGCCGCGGTCACCACCGCGCGAGTGGCCGGGGCCAAGGTGATCACCGTCCGCGGCGACGACCCGCGGGCCGACCCGGATGTCATCGCCGCGCTCTCGGCCGCCCGGCCGCAGCGGGTGCTGGCCGTCGGATCCGGCTTCGGGACGGCCAGCCAGCTCGCATCGCGTATCGCGGTCGCCGAGACCGGGGTCCAGCTGCCTGGCGGCGGCCAGGTCTTGTTCCCCAGCCACCTGCTGGTCGCTCTCTACGGCCACCCCGGCACACCCTCACTCGGCGTTCTTGGCCAGCAGGACCTGAAGGCCAGCATCGCGCGGGCCAAGCAGGTGGCCGCGGCGTACCGGCGGTTGAGCAGCGCCCGGGTGGTACCAGCCCTGGAGATCATTGCCACCGTCGCTCAGGGCAGCCCCGGCCCGGACGGCGAGTACTCCTATGAATCCCCGGTCGCCTCGCTGCGGCCCTGGGTGCAGCAGGCGACCGCGGCCGGGCTCTATGTCGTCCTGGACCTGCAGCCCGGCCGGGCCAGCCTGCTCGCGCAGGCCCAGACGTACAAGTCGCTGCTGGAGCTGCCCGACGTGGGGCTGGCCCTGGACGCGGAGTGGAAGCTGGCACCAGGGCAGCTACCGCTGCAGCAGATAGGCAGCGTCAGCGTCGGCGAGGTCAACAGTGTCGCCAGCTGGCTGGCCACCCTGACCGCGCGGTACCGGCTGCCCCAGAAACTGCTCGTGCTGCACCAGTTCCGGCTGTCCATGATCCAGGACGAGAGCGGACTCAACACCCGGCATGACGATCTGGCCATCCTCATCCACATGGACGGGCAGGGTACCCCGGGCGATAAGGAGCAGACCTGGGACGCCGTCACCAAGGCCGCGCCCCCACGGGTGTTCTTCGGGTGGAAGGATTTTTATGTCAAGGACCATCCCATGCTGACGCCGCGGCAGACGATAACCAGGACCCCGCGGCTTTCCATGATCTCTTATCAGTAGCCGGCCCCCGCTGCCGAGCGAGGCGCAGCGCAATGCCAACGGCTCCAGGCGACGCGCTGCTCCCCGGACGGCGCAACAGGGGCGTTTTGTCGGTGGCATGCGGCACGATGTACGCGTGGCTGACGAAGTGCGATCGTCGTCGCGCGGGCGGGGCAAGCCGCAGGGCGGCGCTCCCGTGGCGGCGGAGCCTTTTACTCATCTCGGCGTTCCGCACGCCGAGCATTACCGGCACGTGCTCCGGGTCTTCACCCGGGCGAAGGAGCGCTTCATTGTGCACCTGCGCCCGGAGGACGTCGCCGCCGAGCTGCGGGTGGATGCCGACGACCAGCTGACCGACGCTCTGGAGCAGCTGGTCAAGTGGGGCAACCTGCGGGCTGACGTCGACACCAGCCGCGTCACCACGGTGGAGGACTTTCACCGTAAGCGGTCGCTGTACCAGCTCACGGCCGAGGGACACGCGGCCGAGCAGGCGATCTCGTTCTACGAGGAGGCGCTCGGCCGGCGGGGCCAGCTCCAGTCGGTCGCCCTGGCCGACATCGCCGGCCAGCTCCAGGCGCTGCTCGCGCTGGCCCGGGAGAGTGATCCCGACCCGGCCAAGGTTCACCTGCTGCTGATATCCGTGGCGGAACGGTTTTCCTCGCTGGCCGATAACGCGCAGGCGTTCATGGCCGCGTTGCGGCGCGCGATCGACTTCTCCGACGGAGACGTCGGCGGCTTCATCGCGTACAAGGAACGGCTGATCGACTACATCAACCGGTTCATCGCTGACCTGGCCAACTCCGGTGCCCAGATCGCGGTCCTGCTAGCTGACCTGGAGGCCGCCGGTCACGAGCGGCTGCTGGCCGTAGCGGCCAGGCGCGAGGCCGCCGACGCGGTCCCCGACGAGGCGGACGCGGCCGCGGCGCTGGCCCACGCGGAAGAGCAGGCTCTCGGCGCGTGGCGAAACCGGTGGCGCGGCCTGGACGACTGGTTCACTTCGCGGGACGCGGGGCGTCCGTCCCAGGCCAGGCTGCTGCGACAGGCGGCGGTGACCGCAATCAAGCAGCTCGTTGATACGGTCGGCCTGCTGAACGAGCGGCGTTCCGGCCGGTCGGACAGATCGGCTGACTTTGCTGCGCTCGCCCGGTGGTTCGCCGAGGCCCCGGACGACGCGGCGGCTCACCGGCTGTGGCGGGCGGCGTTCGGCCTGTCCCCCGCCCGGCACCTGTCCGTCACCGGCGATACCGCCGAGGAGTGGGAAAATGTGCCGGCCGGGACGCCGTGGGCGCAGGCACCGCCGATCCGGATTTCGCCGCAGCTCAGGAAGACCGGGAGCTACGAGCGGCGCGGCCAGCCCAGTCAGGTGAGGGACCGCTCCGCGGCCAAGGAACTGCTGCGCGGCCAGGCGGAGCAGGAGGCCGCGCAGACCGCCGAGGCACGGCGGCGGCTGCGCACGACCGGGCCGACGCTGCTGTCCGGTCTGGACGTGCTCGACCCGAGGTCGTTCCGCCTCTTCCTCAGCCTGCTCGGCGATGCGCTGGCGGCACGTGCGCCCGGCGACACCGAGGTGAAGACGGTTACTAACGATGGCAGCCTGGAGGTGCGGCTGCGCCTGGTCCCGGGTGGCGGCACGGCCGCGATCAAGACCGAGGACGGGGTGCTCACCGGTCCCGAGCACGTCATCGAGATCACGAACCTGGTCCCATGATCCCCGCCGAGGAAAAAGCGCAGCGCCAGGCCGCTCTGCGCGCCCTGCTGGCCAAGCCGCTGCTGGTCGCCGCCGACGACGCCGAGTCGCTCATGCTGGTCCGGCGGCACCAGCCCGCGCTCAGCGGCTGGCTGCGCCGGGAGACCGGCTGGCGGCTGGCCACGGACGCGGAGACGGCCCGGCTGTTCAAGACCGCCCCGCTGGCTTGCGACGCTACCCATCCCGCTCGCGGGCACAACAGGGAGCCGTTCAGCCGCCGCCGGTACGTCGCGGTATGCCTGGCGTTGTCCGCGCTCGCCCGCGCCGACGCGCAGACCACGCTCGGCAGCCTGGCCGACGCCGTGCTCACCGCCGCCGCCGAACCCAGCCTGGCGGCTACCGGGTTCACGCTGACCCTGGACAGCAGGAGCGACCGCGCCGACCTCGTGGCCGTGGTCCGGCTGCTGCTCGGCTGGGGCGTGCTCAGCCGGGTCGCCGGCGACGAGGACGCGTACCTGTCGGCAGGCGCCGACGTGCTCTACGACGTACGCCGTGCCGGTGCTGGGCGTTCTGCTGACCGGCAGCAGGGGCCCGTCGACCATTGCCGCCCATGCGTTCGAAGCGAGGCTCGCCGAACTGACCGCCGAGCCGGTCGCCGAGACCGACGAACTGCGCAACCAGTCGCTGCGCAGGATGCTCACCCGGCGGCTGCTCGACGACCCGGTCGTCTACTACGACGAGCTGGCCGAAGATGTGCGTGCCTACCTGGTCGCCCAGCGGCACAACATCACCGGGCGGATCAGCGAGGCTACCGGGCTGCTGCCGGAGCTGCGCGCTGAGGGCGTCGCCATGGTCGACCCGGACGACGAGCTGACCGACGTGCGGATGCCCGAGCAGCGTACCGACGGGCATGTCACGCTGCTGGTCGCCGAGTACCTGGCGGGCCGGGCGCGGGTGCCGCGGGGCGAGCTGCTCGCGTTCGTTCGGCAGGCGGCGCGGGCGCACGCGAGCTACTGGCGCAAGGGCGTCACCGATCCCGGCGCCGAGATCGAACTGCTCGAGGTCGCGCTGGACAAGCTCACCGCCCTGCGCCTCATCGAGGTGGGCGCCGAGGCCCCGGGCGACGGCTCCGGCATCGTGATCCGCAGCCGCCCGGCCATCGCCCGCTTCGCCCTCGCCGAGCCCACCATCCGGGAGCCCGGCCGCCTGGCCGGGGGCCAGACCGGAACGAGCAAGACCAGAACGAGCCAGACCAGGAAGGCGGCGGCCGATGCGGCCAGCACCATGTTCTGAGCGGTGGAAGCCGCTGCGGGCCGGCCTGATCGACATGTTCTACTACGACCAGGAGGAGTTCTGGTTCCACGACGGCCGTCTGCTGCTGCGCGGCAACAACGGAACCGGCAAGTCCAAGGTGCTCGCCCTCACGCTGCCGTTCCTGCTCGACGGCGACCTCGCGCCGCACCGGGTGGAGCCGGACGGCGACCGGCAGAAGCGGATGGAGTGGAACCTGCTGCTCGGCGGCAAGCACCCCAGTCCCGAACGCCTCGGCTACACCTGGCTGGAGTTCGGCCGCCGGGACGCCGACGGCACGGAGGAGTTCTGCACGATCGGCTGCGGGCTGAAGGCGGTGACCGGGCGCGGCATCGCCCGGCACTGGTTCTTCGTCACCAGCCAGCGCCCCGGCGCTGAGCTGCAGCTGCTGCCCACCAGCCGGGTCCCGCTCAGCAGGGAGAAGCTGCGGGAGGAGATCGGCCCGCAGGGGTTCGTTTATGACCGGGCGGCCGACTACCGCCGGGCGGTGGACGAGCGACTGTTCGGCCTCGGCCCGCACCGCTACGAGTCCTTGGTCAACCTGCTGATCCAGCTGCGCCAGCCGCAGCTGTCGAAGAAACCCGACGAGAAGCTGCTGTCCAGGGCGCTCACCGAGGCGCTGCCCCCGCTCAGCCCTGGCCTCGTGACGACCGTGGCCGACGCGTTCCGCGGTCTCGATGAGGAACGTGACGCGCTGCGCTCCCTGGCCGAGGCTCAGGAGGCGGCGGCCGCCTTCCTGGGCCACTACCGCCGGTACGCGAAGGTCGCGGCCAAGCGCAAAGCCGCCGGGCCGAGGCTGACCCAGAGCCGCTACGAACAGCTGGGCCGGGACCTCGCCGCCGCCGAGGAGGCCTTCACGGCCGCCCAGCAGCAGCTGGACGACGCGCGGCGCGAGCTCACGGAGCTCGAAGAGCAGCGGGCCGGGCTAGCTGCGCACCGGGACGCGCTGCAGACCGATCCCGCGATGCGCGACGCCGAGCGGCTCGAGCAGCTCCGCGAGGACGCCGGACGCAAGGAGGATGCGGCGCGCGTCCAAGAGACCGACCGGGACCGGCACGCCGGCCAGGTCGGGCGGTACGCCGACAAGGCGGCTGCGACCGCGCACCGGGCCGGCACCGGACGTGAAAAGCTCGGCCAGGCGTTGCGCGAGGCCGCGGCCGCGGGTGCCGCCGCGGGCTGCGCCCCGCAGCACCAGGCCGCGGCCGCGGCCTTCGACGGCCCGCACCTCGAACGGGCGGGCCTGGACGGCTCCCCGTCAGCCGAACGGGCCGACGGCGCGGGCCGCACGGTCGCTTCCTACCTGGACGCCCCCGAGGCGCTGGCGGCCGACATTCTCACCCGGGCCAGACGGGACGCCCAGGCCATCGCCGACCGGCAGGCGCGGGCCGTCGCGCAGCTGGACCGGCTGCTGGCCGACGTCGCCAGCACGCGGGGGCAGCTGCAGGCCGCCCAGGAAGCCGAGAGCAGACGATCGGCGGAGGTCCAGGCCGCAGCGGACCGGGTCACGGCGGCGGACGAGGCCATAGCGGAACGGATGCGGCTGCTCCTGGACGGTTACCGCGCGTACCTGAACGGCCTGGCCGAGCTGCGAGTGGCCGATCCCGACGAGCTGATCGCGGCGCTGGAATCGTGGGGCCTGGCCGGCGACGGCGCAAACCCCGCGGCGGCGATCATCGACGACGCCACCCGCGTGGCCGGCGCCGAGCTCGGCCAACGGGCCGGGGCACTTGGCAGTCAGCGGACCCGGCATGTGACGCGGGCCGGCGAGCTGACGGCGGAGATCGGCCGGCTGCGCGCCGGCGGCCACGACGCCCCGCCGGTTCCGCATACGCGGGTACCAGGGATCCGCGACGGCCGTCCCGGCGCGCCGCTGTGGAAGGTGACCGACTTCGCGCCAGGCTTGGCCGACGACGAGCGCGCCGGGCTGGAGGCCGCGCTCGAGGCGGCGGGCATTCTCGACGCGTGGGTGACGCCCGACGGCAACCTCGTCAACGGGGACGTGGTCGTGGTGTCCGGGCTGGCGCCGGTGGCCGGGGCATCGTGCGCCAGCCTGCTGGTGCCCGCGATCGACGTGGCCGACCCCCGGGCCGCGGCGTTGGACGAAGGGTCAGTCGCCGCTGTGCTGAGGGCTATCGGGCGTGGGCCCGGGACCGCGGGCAGCGGCGCGGCCTGGGTGAGCACGCAGGGGCGGTGGTCAAACGGGGTGCTGAGCGGCACCTGGCGCAAGGACCGGGCCGGCTACATCGGCGAGGGTGCGCGGGAGGCCGCCCGCCGGGCGCGGATCGAGCAGCTCGAACGGGAGCTCGACGCCGAGCGCGCGGCGATCGAGGGCCTCGACGCGGACCTGGCGGAGATAGCGGCGCGGCAGCATCGTCTCGCGGACGAGCACCGCAGCGTGCCGCCGGATGACGGGGTACGCGAGGCGCACACTCAGGCCGCCGAGCGGCGCGAACAGCTCACCCAGGCGCGCAGGGATCACGCAGAGGCCGCCGCGAAGCTCCGGCAGCGGCACGGCGAACTGGCGGCCGCGCAGGCGCGGGCGGCGGAATTCGCGGCCGATGTCGGCCTGCCTGCGGACACCGAAGAGCTGGCCGCGGTGCGGGACGGGCTGAGCACCTACCGGGTGGCGCTCGCCGCTCTCTGGCCAGCAGCAGAGGCGGCGCACACCGCGATCCGCGCCGCGGCTGAGGCGGAGGCTGAACTCACCGATAGCCGGCAGCTGCTGCTTGAGGCGAGCGAGCGGGCCGCCGAGGCGCGGGAGGCGGCCGGCGCGGCGGCGGCGACGTACCGGGAGCTGCTGGCCACCGCCGGCACGGCGGTCGAGGAGCTGCAGCGGCGGCTGGCCGAGGTGACAGGTGCCCTCGGCCGGCTGAGGACATCCGAGCGAGACGCCCGCCAGCGGGAACAGGCCGCGCTCGAGGCGCGGGGCAAGGCGGACGGGAAGCAGGGGGAGCTGCGGACGCAGGCTGAGGATGCGGCGCGGCTGCGGGACGACGCGGTCCGCGGGTTCCAGGCGTTCGCCGCCACCGGGCTGCTGCGGGTCGCGGTGACCTCGCTGGAGATCCCCGCCACCGATCAGCCGTGGGCGGCGACGCCGACGGTGATCCTGGCCCGCGCCGTCAACGCCGAACTCGACTCCGTGGACGACGAGGACGGGCCCTGGGACCGGATCCAGAAGCGGGTGACCGAAGAGCACAAGCTGCTGGCGGACACGATGGCCAGGTACGGGCACTCGGCCGGGCTGACGCTGAGCGAGAACGTCATCGTGATCGACGTGATCTTCCAGGGCCGCAGCCACGATCTGCCCGGGCTGGCCGAGGCACTGGCCGCGGAGGTAGAGCAGCGAACCATGCTGCTGTCGGCGCGGGAGCGGGAGATCCTGGAGAATCACCTGCTCAACGAGGTGGCGGGAACGTTGCATGAGCTGATCTCGGCGGCCGAGGCCGAGGTCAGGCAGATGAACGACGAACTCCAGGCGCGGCCGACGTCAACCGGCATGAAGCTGCGGCTGATCTGGCAGCAGGCCAGGAACGCGCCCGAGGGCCTCGACCGGGTCAGGCTCAAGCTCCGGCAGACCATCGACGCGTGGTCCGCCGCTGACCGGGCGCTGGTGGGGGCATTCCTGCAGCAGCGGATCGCCGCCGAGCACGCGGACAATCCTGCGGCCGGCTGGGCCGAGGCGCTGACCTCGGCGCTTGACTACCGGGGCTGGCATGAGTTCGTGATCCAGCGGAATCAGGACGGGCAGTGGCGGCCAGCCACCGGCCCCGCCTCGGGAGGCGAGCGCGCGCTGGTGGTGTCGGTTCCGCTGTTCGCGGCGGCTTCGTCGCACTACAAGTCGGCCGGCAACGCGCACGCGCCGAGACTGATCGCGCTCGACGAGGCGTTCGCCGGGGTCGACGACGACTCCCGCGCCAAATGCCTGGGCCTGCTCGCCACCTTCGACATGGACGTGGTCATGACCAGCGAGCGGGAATGGGGCTGCTACCCGCAGGTGCCTGGGCTTGGCATCTGCCATCTCGCCCGCCATGATGGCGTCGACGCCGTCCTGGTCACGCCGTGGCTGTGGGACGGGCGGGAACGCCGCCGGGGCGAGCAGGCGGCAGTGTGACCGGCACCGCGGCGGACGACACCAGGTTGCACCGCCTCCTCGGCGGCGAGCCGACCGCGTGGCTGGTCCGGCGGGCGCGGGACCGGCTGGAGGCCGGGCGCCCGCTGACCGGGGCCGTGACCCTGACCGGCGCGACCGCGGAGCAGCGGCGGGCGGCCGAACGGCTGACGGGCAGGCCACCCCGTTCTGGTACGTCGCTGTCGGTGTCGCTGCCCGAGGTGGACCGGGTGCTGCGCGAGAGCGGGGCCGCGCCGGGCGGGCTCGCCGAGGCCGTGGCGCTTCTCACCGGTCCGGTACGGGACCGCAGCCGCGACCGGACGGACACTGCAGCCGCCTGGGCGGCCGCGTTCACGTCGCTGGACGACGCCGTAGCGGGCCGTGCCGAACTGGCCGCGTGGCGGGGGTGGCTCGACGCGACCGGCGTCGTGCGCCGCCTGGCCCCTTCGCCCGATGCGGCGCTGGTGCTGCTTGACCAGGTGGCAGCGGCGCTGCGACGGCTGCCGTCGCCGGGAATCCCGATCGGGCGGCTCGCCGCCGAATGCTGCGGTGACGCGCACGCCCTCGACGACGGGCGCCCGGCCGGGACGCTCGCCCTGTCCGCGGTCCGCGCGCTGGGCGGCCTGCCGTTCGCGGCTGAGGTGGGCACGGACTCCCGCCGAGCGGCGTGGGCCTGCGTGGGTGTCCACCTTGACGACCTCTCCTCCCTGGTGCTCTGCCTCGGCGTGCCCGGCGATACCCGCACCGCCCTGGGCCGGCTGCTGGCGCTGCACCGGGAGGCCGGCCAGCCAGCAGTGCTCACCCTCAGGCAGCTGCGCGGCCACGATGAGCCGCTGTCAGCAGGACTGGTGCGGATCTGCGAGAATCCCGTGGTGATCGCGGCCGCCGCGGACGAGCTCGGCAGCCGCTGCCCGCCACTGGTCTGCGTCGGCGGCCAGCCATCCGCCGCCGGATGGCGGCTGCTCGACCTGCTGGCAGCGGGCGGCACGGAATTCCGCTACCACGGCGATTTCGACTGGGGCGGCATCCGGATCGCCGGCGCGGTTCGTCAGCGAGTAAGCCAGGGACACTCGCGCTGGCAGCCGTGGCGGTACGACAGGGACGCTTATGAGGCCGCGGCCACGGCGGTGCTGGCTGGGCATGCCGCCACGCGGCTGCCCCGGCTGGCCGGCGAGCCGGTCGCGGCCCCCTGGGATCCAGGGCTGGCGGCCGCCATGGCACGCCACGATGTCCGCATCGAGGAGGAGCTTTCCCTGGACACCCTGCTCGCGGACCTGGCCTGACCGGGTTCGGATCAGGCCAGGTCCGAACGCCGGAAATCCCAGAAGTGACAGGCAGGATCGCCCGGTCCGTTCTTCATGCTTGTCTTATAGTGGTCGTATGACAGCCACGACGATCAGCTTCCGCGCCGATGAGCAGACGATGGCCGAACTCCGCCAGCTGGCTGGCGAGGGGAACCTGTCGGATGTGATTCGCGGGCTCATCCACGCGCAGTACACAGCCCGGCTGTACGCGCAAGCCGCCCGTGATGCCGAACAGCTTCGCAATGATCCGGCCGACCTCGCTGAGATCAAGGCCGTAAACGAGGAGCTGGACGAGATCAGTGCGTGGTGACCTGTTCCGGCTGCGCCCCGGCCGGGACTCCGCCGGGCACGAGCAGCGCGGCCCCCGGTACGCGGTTGCGATCCAAAGTGACGGAATCCTGCTCTCCACGCTGATCGTCGCCCCGACTTCCACCAGCGCGCAGGCGGCGATCTTCCGGCCGGAGATCGAGATGGACGGAACCCGGACCCGGGTGCTTGTCGATCAGATGCGCGCGGTCGACGCCAGCCGGCTGGGCGAGTTCGCCGGCCGCCTGGGCGCCATGGAGACGGGAGAGGTCGACCGGGCCGTCCGGCTCCTACTCGGCGTTCTCTGAAACGACCCAGGTGCCGTCTCGACCCGCGCCGGACGGAGGTCGACGGTGAGGTCCGGTCCGGAGCCCGCTAACGGGATGGAGGCGTAGCCGTCGAAACCTGGCAGCCACGGCCGGGCGGGCGGCGCGGATGGCGGCCGACCGTGGCACAGCCTCCCGCTGCTGGCCCGCCGATTGACGGGACGCCCGTTATACCCCTTATGCCTGAACTTAACCTTGAGGCATAACGGACGCCAAGCATGATCATGGCCAGTTTTGGACCGCATTCGGCCATTCCTGGCCATGATCGTGGAACAGACCGAGCGGAGGGTGCTCGGCTCGCTCAAGGGCTCCAGCATGCGCCGGGCACTCGCTTCGGGGTCGGGCCAAGCCGGCGGATTCTGGCCGCTGATCAGTTGTTGCCCTCAACTGTGGTGTGATCATGGGCGGCCTGGGCGCGGTACTGCGCGACGGCGGCCTCGCAGACGGCCCGGACCGGCCAGCCCAGGACCCGGGCGGCAGCTTCCGCCTCGGCCAGTTCGGCCGTAGCCGTGCCGAAGCCCGCGGGGCCCTCTGTGGTGTTGGCCACCTTGACCGTAACGACCTGGCTGCGGCCCGGCGGTCCCACTTCCACCTGCACCGACCGCCGGGAGGCGGTCAGCCGGTTCATCCGGGACCAGCGGACGCCGAGGGTTCCGGTGTGGGCGAAAATCGCGGCGGCCACGGCGCGATGGACCGGTTCAGCGCACAGGGCGGTGATGACCTGCCCCGGGCGGCCGTGCCGGCCGACGATCGGGGTACACCAGCAGTCCCAGGCCCCGGCCGCCCGTACCGCCTGAAGGACCGATGGCCACAGCCGGGGGTCGAGGTCATCGATTGTGCTCTCGACGACGGTCACGTCGCCCTCGCGCAGGTCCTGCTCGGCGCCGGAGGTCCCGATGACCACCCGGGTGATGTTGGGCCGGTCCGGGGTGTCCCGGCTACCGCCGCCGGTGCCCACCGCGCGTACCGTCATGGCGGGAAAGCCGCGGGGTGCGGCCACCGCCGCGAGCAGTGCCGCACCGGTCGGGGTGGTGCGCTCGCCGGCCAGGTCGCCGCCGGCCAGGGCTCCGCTGGCCAGGTGTAGGCCGGCCGCGGCGGCGATCCGGAGGACGGCGGGAGCGGGCACCGGGAGGCGGCCGTGCCGGCTGGTGACGAACCCGCTTCCGGCGGCCAGGGCCGAGCAGCTGACCACCGCGCCGGGCCGCAGCAGTCCGAGATCCTCCAGTGCGGCCGCCGTTCCCACCACGTCGGCCAGTGAGTCGAACGCACCCACCTCGTGGAAGTGCACGTCTTCGGGTGGCTCGCCGTGCACCGCTCCCTCCGCCTCGGCCAGCAGCCGGAAGACCCGTATCGCGAGATCCTTCCCGGCCGGGCGCAGGTCGCTGGCGCCGACGTGCCCGAGTACGTCGGCGAGGTGCCGCTCGCGGTCCGTCGCCGTCGGCGTGGTGATCACGGCCCGCAGGCACGCGAGGCCGCCCCGGCGGGCGGTCTCGGTCCGCAGCCCGAGACCGGGCACGCCGAGTGAGGCGATGGCTCCGCGCACCCGCTCCAGGTCGGCGCCCGCATCGAGCAGCGCGGCAAGCAGCATGTCACCGGCCACGCCGGCGGTCGCGTCAATGTAGGCGGCACCCGGCCGGTCCGTCACGGGTGAACCGCGCGGATGATCTTGGCGGCGTGGGCGGCCGCCCCGAACCCGTTGTCGATGTTGACGACGACCAGACCCGGGCTGCACGAGGCGAGCATGCTGACCGCCGCGGCCAGGCCGCCCGCCGCGACGCCGTAGCCGATACTGGTCGGCACGCCGATCACCGGCGCGCTGACCAATCCGGCGACCACACTCGGCAGGGCGCCGTCCATCCCGGCCACGACCACCACGCATTCGGCGGCGCGCAGATCGTGTAGCCGGGAGAGCAGCCGCCCGAGCCCGGCCACGCCCACGTCGGCGAGGACATCCGCGCGGACGCCCAGCACGGCCAGCGTCACCGCACATTCCCGGGCCACCTTCAGGTCCGTGGTGCCGGCCGTCACGATCAGCACGTTGCCGCGCCCGGGCGGCAGGGTGCCGACGGCGACCGTCCCGGCCACGTGATCGGCGTGCACGGCATCCCCGGGGAATCGGGCGGTGGCCCCGTCCAGGACGTCGGCCGGGCAGCGCGTGGCCAGGGCCGGTGCCTCCGGATCGCGGGCCCGCAGCTCGGCAAGGAGCGCGAAGATCTGCTCGGACGTCTTGCCCTCGCCGAAAACCACTTCCGGGACGCCGGTCCGCCGCCGCCGATCGATGTCCAGCAGGGCGAACTCGCCCAGCGGGACGCTCGCCGCCCACACCTCGGTCCCGGGTAGCACACCGGACGTATCCCCGTTCGGCGTCCTCGGCGCGGCCTTCGGCATGCCGGGTGGCCCGGGCATACCGGGACCGTCAGCCGGCACGGCGGGCCGGGGTGATGTCGAGGTTCAGCGAACCGGACCGCAACGGCCGCTCGTCGATCTCGGCGCGCTGATATCCAGCCGCCCGGACGCAGGCCAGCACCGCCGCATGCTCGTCCGGGTCCGCCGCCCGCGGCAGGTCCGCCGCGCCGAGCTGCACCCGGCCGAGATCGCCGAAATGCCGCACCCGCAGTTCGCGGTAGCCGCGCTGCTTCAGGCTCAGCTCGGCCCGGTCTACCTGCGACAGCACATCGGCGCTGACCGGGGTGCCGTAGGGCAGCCGCGAGGCCAGGCAGGGCGACGCGGGCTTGTCCGCGCTCGGCACCCCCAGGCGCCGCGCCAGCGCCCGCACCTGGTCCTTCCCCACGGATGCCTCCAGCAGCGGATGCCGGACTCCGTGCTCGGCCGCCGCGCGCAGCCCGGGGCGCCAGTCACCTGTGTCGTCGGCGTTGGCGCCGGACAGCACCACGGCGAATCCGCGGCGCCGGGCCAGCACGGCCAGCCGCTCGTACAACTCGGATTTGCAGAAGTAGCAGCGGAACCGGTCGTTGCGCCGGTAGTCGTCGCGCTCCAGCTCGGCCGTGCTGATCACCTCGTGCCGGACGCCGACAGCCTGGGCCACCGACTGGGCGCCGTCCAGCTCGCCGGACGCGAGGGCCGGCGAGACGGCGGTGACGGCGAGGGCTTGTTCCCCGAGCGCCCGGGCGGCCAGCGCCGCGACCAGAGAGGAGTCCACCCCGCCGGAGAACGCGATCAGGGCGCTGCCCAATCCGGCCAGCCGCTCGGTCAGCTGGCCCGCCAGCGCGTCAATGTCGTCAGGCACACCGCTCCTTTCCCATGTCGCTGGGCCCGCGCCGCGGTGATCCGCGCCGGCGCCGGGCCGCCCTGGTCCTGGCCCGTACGCAGGATTCGCCGGAATCTGGGGGCCGGTAATAGTCAGCCATCCAGGTCACCTCGCACGTATCGCGCGCCATTGCCCACTGCCGGTTTTCCCATCGCCAGGCAGCCAATCCCAGGCCTGAATGATCGCCCGCTGGCCGCGGCTGATCGTATGATTCGGACTATACGCTCCGGCGCGGTGGCGCTGACTTTGCTGCCGCGATCCGTTGTGCGCACAGATTCAGCGTTCGGCACTTCGGGAGGTCTCGTGCCCATCGAACAGGCAGAGTTCGGCCGTACCGGCCACCAGAGCAGCCGGGTGATCTTCGGCGGGGCGGCTCTCGGGCGGGTCTCCCAGGAGGTCGCGGACGAGACCCTGGACGTCCTGCTCGCCCACGGGGTGAACCATCTGGACGTGGCCTCGTCCTACGGCGAGGCGGAGGTGCGCATCCGGCCCTGGCTGCAGCGCGAACCGGGCCGGTTCTTCGTGGCCACCAAGGGCAACCAGCGCACCGCAGCCGGGGCCCGCGAGGAACTGCACCGGTCCCTGGACCGGATGGGCGTCGACCACGTCGACCTCTGGCAGCTGCACGCCCTGGCCGATCCGATCGAGTGGGACATCGCCCTGAGTCCGGGCGGGGCGATCGAGGCCGCCGTCGAAGCCCGGGAGCAGGGCCTCATCCGCCGGATCGGGGTGACCGGCCACGGGAGCCAGATCGCCGCGACGCACCGCCGCAGCCTCGAGCGGTTCGACTTCGACTCGGTGCTGCTCCCGTACAACTTCGTCACCATGCAGAACCCGTACTACGCCGACAACTTCAACGCCCTGTACGAGACCTGCCGCGAGCGGAACGTCGCGGTGCAGACGATCAAGTCGATCGCCCTGCGCCACTGGTCGGGCCGACCGCACACCCGGACGACCTGGTACGAGCCGCTCGAGCAGCAGGACGACATCGATCTCGCCGTGTGGTGGGCGATGAGCCGCCCCGGGGTGTTCCTGTGCAGCGCGGGGGACGTGAACCTGCTCCCGAAGGTGCTTGACGCGGCCAGCCGGTTCGCCGAGGCGCCGCAAGACGCGGCGATGGGCGCGCTGGCCGACCGGACGGCGGCCTCGCCGCTGTTCGTCTGACCGGGCCGCGCTGACCAGCGCGGGCGGTCAGGACTGCGCGGAGGAGGCTCAGATGGCTGCTACGGATAGCCGTGGCGAGAATGTGCGGGTGGCGGTGCTGGGCACCGGCATCATGGGCGCGGCCATGGCCCGCAATCTGGTCTCCGCGGGGCTGCGCACCACGGTGTGGGATCGGTCGCCGGCGGCCACCGCGCCGCTGTCCGAGGCTGGGGCGCTGGCGGCAGCGTCGCCGGCGGAGGCAGTCCAGGATGCACATGTCGTGATCACGATGCTGCCGACCGCCGACGTGGTCAACTCGGTGATCTTCGCTGGCGGCGTAGCACAGGCGCTGGCTGAGGGCGCGGTATGGGCGCAGATGGGCACGATCGGCGTTACGGCAACAACCGAGATCGGCAGCCGGCTCGGTCAGCTGCGGCCCGATGTGATGTTCATCGACGCGCCGGTATCGGGCAGCAAGGGCCCCGCCGAGGCCGGCCAGCTGCTCATTCTGGCGTCCGGCCCGCCCCCAGCGGCCGAGGCCGTGCGCCCGGTGTTCTCGGCGATCGGCCGCAAGACCGTGTGGCTGGGCGAGGCCGGCCAGGGCAGCCGGATGAAGCTGGTCGTCAACGCGTACATGTCCATCTTGATCGAGGGCGTGGCTGAAGCCCTGGAACTGGCCGGGCGGCTGGGCATCGATGACGCCGGGCTGGCCGAGGCCATCGAGGGCGGCCCGCTGGACGCACCGATCGCGGACGCCAAGCTGCACAAAATCGAGCGAGGCGATTTCGCGCCCGAGTTCCCGCTGGAGTGGGCGCTCAAGGACGTGGACCTGGCCATCGACGCCGCCGGCGACGACCGGCTGCCGCTGCTAGCCGCCCTGTCCCGCCAGTGGCGCGCAGCCGTCGACGCCGGCCACGGCCGGGAAGATGTCAGCGCCGCCCGCCTGGCGCTCGGCGACCATTAGCGGTCCTACCCGCCCGGCCCGCGGGCTGGCTCGAAGGCGGCGGAGAACAAGTAGCTGGTCGCCAGGCTGCGGTAGGGGCGCCATTTCTCGGCGATAGCCAGGACCTCCTCCTGGGTGGGCAGGCGGTCCAGCTGATAGGCGGCCTGGATGGCCTTTCGGAGCGCCAGGTCACCGGGCAGCACGACGTCCTCGCGCTGCAGTGCGATGAGCATGGCACCCTGCACGGTCCACGGGCCGATACCCGGAATCGCGGTGAGCTCGGCCATGAGCTCATCGTCGGGCAGGGCGCTCAGCACGTCCTGGTCCAGCCGTCCCTCCGTCAGCCGTTCGGCCAGGTCGCGCATCGTGCCGATCTTCCGCCAGGAGAGGCCGGCCTCGCGGAGCTGGCCGGGATCTACGGCCAGCAGCTCGGCGGGAGCGGGGAGGCGGCCGCCGAACAGCGCCTGGATGCGGCCCAGGGTCCGGCGGGTCGCCGGGACGGACAGCTGCTGGCCGGTGACCTGGAACAGCAGGGCACCGTAGAGATCCATGGACGGCAGCTGGGCCAGCCACGCCCGGGGGTCGAAGTCCGGCCGGCCGTCGATGAGCCGGGCCAGCACCGGGTCGGCCCGGCGCAGGTAATCGCGGGCCTGCGCCAGCCACGCAGTACGACTGGAGTCCTCGCTCACCGAGCTGGCTCCCTTCCCCCGGCAGGCTCGCCGGTCATCGTTATTATCACCTGATTCCGGTGAGGACCTCTCACTTGCCCGACGAGGCGGTGCTGGCCGGGCCAGCAGCCCTGACTCAGGGGGTGACCACGAGTTTGCGTGGTGATCCGGCCTTGAGGTGCTCCCAGGTCTGGCTGATGTCATCCAGCCGGGTGTGCTCCATGTCCAAGGTGAACTTCCCGTCGGCCGCGTGACGCATCAGCTGGGCGTAGGCGGAACGGCGCACCTCGTCGGGCGTGCCGACCGTGCCCTGACCCACGATCGTCAGCAGCTTGTTGCGGATGGCGGCCGCGGTGATCGTGGAGGTGGCCCCCGCGGAGCTCCCGACCTGGATGTACCGGGCGCCTACGTTGGCGTGATTCATCGCGTAGGGGGCGGCCCCGCCCCATAGGAAGTCAACGATCACGTCGTAGCCGCCCGGCGCGGCGGCGGCCAGGCCAGCGTCGATGGCCTGGTCATCGGCGAGGTCGACGACCGCGTCGGCGCCGTGGTCGGCGGCTTGTTCGAGGGCCTGTCCGCGGGCGGCCCCGACCACCCGGCCGGCGCCCAGGATCCGGGCAGACTGCAGGGCCAGCTGGCCCGCCGAGCCGCCTGCCCCGAGGACCAGCACCGTCTCACCGGCCTGGAGGTGAGCGCGGTAGTCCAGTGACACCCAACCGACCAGCCCGGTCACCCCGAGGGCGGCCGCGAGGCCCGGGTCAACGCCGGCCGGGACCGGGAAGCCGGCCGAATCCGGGACCGGCACCAGCTCGGCCAGCGTGCCGTACGGAACGGGCGGGCCCGCCAGGTAGCAGCGGGTGCCGTCGCCGAGCTGCACGACCGCCTCGTAGCCAGCGATGCACGGGGGCTGGAGCCGGCGAAACGGGAGCTGGTCGTTCACGATCAGGACATCGAGCGGATTCAAGGCCGCGGCGACCAAGGTGCCGACCGCCAGGCCCGGGCCGGGCTGCGGATCGGCGAACTGGTCAACGGCGGGCGTGGCGCCGGATCGGCGGATTACTGCTGCTCGCATTCGTTCCTCCGTTGGATCGGACGCGCCCGACGGTAGCGGCCGTTACGGTGAACGGCTGTCACCTGATCCTGGTGATTTCGGGTCACAGGTGAGCTGCCGGACCTCGAGCAGGTCCAGCCCGAGCGCCTCGACCTCGGCCAGCACGCCGTACAGGGCCGACCGGTCCAGCAGGCCGGTCAGCACGGTGTGCCTGCCTTGCCGCTGCGGGGCCAGGCCCGGGAACGCGGACAGCACCGTGGCGCCGAGGTGCCCGTCGATGCGGATCAAATACAGCGCGGGTGCCGGCTCCATGAGGTCATCGTCCGGGGCGGCCAGGTGAAACCGCATCATCGGGATCCGGTGACTGCCGGGCCAGCGGGCGCGGCCAGCCGCCGGCAGCGCAGGCCCGGCAACGGGCGTGAATCACCGAGATCCGGTGAGGACCGCTCACCTGCCTGGCGGCGAGCCTGGGTCCGTCGCGAAGACTCGCACGGCCGCCAGGGGACGTGCCTCAGATTCAAGGGAGATACCGTGACCTCACCAGCAGCCCTGCCCGACTACGCGCCGGTCCCCCGGTCCGCGCTTGGCCCGGCCCTCAACGACCAGGGCTACTACGTCGGACGCGTGGAGCGGAATCTGTACTGGGTCACCGACGGCGTCTACCAGTCGGCGTTCATGACCACCCCGGACGGGGTCGTGCTGTTCGACGCGCCGCCCAGCATCGGCGGTAACCTGCGGCGGGCCGTGGACGAGATCGCCGCGGCCGAGGGCGTGACCAACACGGTGACCCACCTGGTCTACTCACACCATCACGCCGACCACGCCGGCGCGTCCTTCCTGTTCGACCACGACGTGACCCGCATCGGGCACGAGGAGACCCGGCGGCTGCTGCTGCGGGACAACGACCCGGCCCGGCCCCTGCCGGACGTGACGTTCGCCGACCGTTACACCCTGGAGGTCGGGGGCGAGCGCGTCGAGCTGGCCTGGCAGGGTTCCAACCACTCGCCGGACAACATCTACATCCACTTCCCCGGCCACGACACGCTGATGTTCATCGACGTGGTCAACGCCGGCTGGGTGCCCATCTACAACCTCAACCTGTCCGAGGACGTCATCGGGTACATGGGCGCCCCGGCCATCGCGCTGGCCTACCCATGGACGCACTTCATCAGCGGGCATCTTGGCCGGCTCGCCACCCGCGATGACGTCGCGGTGCACCAGCAGTACGTCGCCGACATCGAAGCAAGCTCCAGAGAAGCGCTGGCCTCGGTCGACCCGGTGCCGTTCTACGTGGCGGGCGGGGAGAACGCCTGGGCCGGGGTGAAAGGCCACCTCGACGCCGTCACCGAGCGCGCCGCCGCGCCCGTCATCGCGAAGTACACCGGCGTGCTGGCCGCCGCGGACATCGAGGTCTTCACCCTCACCACCACCTTCCAGATCATGCAGTCGCTGCGGCTGGACAGCGGGCCCAGCGGACCGGTCCACCCCTGAACGGAGCGTGCCCGGGGCCGGCCGGGCCGGCCCCGGCGCGGACCTGGCTGAGCATCTCTTGACCGGCAGCCCGTAAGTTGCCTGATATGGCGACTGGTGATCTTCCCGTGCCGGAAACCCTGCCCGCGGTCATCGCCGTGCGCGGGGCCCGGCACAACAACCTGCGGGATATCGACGTCGACGTGCCGCTGTGGCGGACGGTCGCGGTGGTCGGCGTATCCGGGTCGGGCAAGACGTCGCTGGCCATCGGCACGCTGTACGCCGAGGGCGTGCAGCGGTTCCTGACGGGCCTGAGCACCTACAGCCGCCGGCGGCTGACCCAGGCCCAGCGGCCGGACGTGGACCGGATCGAGCACCTTCCGCCCGCGCTGGCCCTGCGCCAGCGGCCGCCGGTGCCGGGGCCGCGCAGCACGGTCGGCACCATGTCCGAGGTGCTCAACGTGCTGCGGCTGATGATGTCGCGGCTGGGCACGCACCTGTGCCCGAATGGGCACCGCGTCGCCCCGTCGATAGCCACGTTCGGCGAGGAGATCACCTGCCCGGTCTGCGGCGCGCATTTCGAGCATCCCAGCGCCGAGTCCTTCGCCTTCAACTCCTACGGCGCGTGCCCGGCCTGCCAGGGCCTGGGCGTGCGGTCCGAAGTCGACGTCGCGACCCTGGTTCCCGACCAGGACAAGACGATCGCCGAAGGCGCGGTGCTGCCGTGGAATTCCGGCGGGCGCCGGCTGTCGATGTATGCCGCGGGCGAGCTCGGGGTCCGGCTCGACGTGCCGTACCGGTCACTGACCGATCACGAGCGCGACATCGTGCTGCACGGCGAGCCGGTCCGGCGGCAGGTGACCCTGACCTCGGGCCGCAACGGGCGGAGCGTGCAGCTGTCGGTCAACTACGACAACGCCGTCGCCGCGGTCGAACGGTCGCTGCGCAGCGACAACGAGCGCACCCGCCGTCTGGTCCAGCGTTTCCTCATCACCCGGGTGTGCTCGGTGTGCCATGGCACGCGGCTGCGGCCTGAGGCGCTGAGTTCGCAGCTGGGCGGGCGTAACCTCGCCGAGATCAGCGCGCTGGGCCTGGGCGAGCTGCACGGGTTCACGGCCGGCCTGGCCGCGGGGCTGCCCGCCGAGCTCAGCCGGCTGACCACCGGCCTGCTCGCCGAGCTGAACGGCAGGCTCACGCCGGTCCTCGACGTGGGCCTGGCCTACCTGACCCTGGACCGGGCCGGTGCCTCGCTGTCGACCGGGGAACGCCAGCGGATCGAGCTCACCTCGACGGTACGGGCCAGCACCACGGGCATGCTGTACGTGCTGGACGAGCCGTCGGTCGGGCTGCACCCACGCAACGTCGCCGGGCTGCGCAAGACGCTCGCGGCGCTGGCCGGGAACGGCAATTCCGTGGTCGTGGTGGAGCACGAGCGGGAGATCATCCGCTCCGCGGACTGGGTCATCGAGATCGGGCCCGGGGCCGGCGCGAACGGCGGCACGGTGATCGCCCAGGGCCCGCCCGCGCAGCTGGAGACCGACCCGGATTCGATCATCGGGCCCTTCCTGGCCGGGGCCCCGGCGGTGCCGCCGGGCCGGCCAGGGCGCGCCGGTACCGGCGGGCAGATCACGATCGAGATCGGCGACCTGTACAACCTGCACGACCTCACCGCCGCCTTCCCGGTGGGCCAGCTGACCGCGGTGGCCGGGCCGTCCGGGGCCGGGAAGACCGCCCTGGTCCTGGACAGCCTGATGCCGGCCGCACGGGCCCTGCTGAGCGGGTCGCCGCCACCCGGGCACGTCCGCCGTGTGGACCTCGGCGGCATCCGCCAGGTCATCCAGGTCGACGCGGCGCCGATCGGCCAGAACTCGCGGTCGACGCCCGCCACCTACTCCGGCGCGTTCGACCAGATCCGCCGGGTGTTCGCGGAGACCGCGTACGCCCGGCGGCGGCGCTGGAAGCCGGGGCACTTCTCGTTCAACACGCGCGAAGGGCAGTGCCCGACCTGCCTCGGCCTCGGCCACATCGACCTCGACGTCCAGTACCTGCCCGACATCACCGTCGGCTGCCCGACCTGCCTCGGCGCCCGCTTCAACGACGCCACCCTGGCCGTCCGGGTGGACGGCCTGACCATCGCCGACGTGCTCGGCCTGAGCGTGTCCGACGCCGTGGCGCAGTTCGCCGAGCGGGCCCCGGTCGCCGCGGCGCTGCGGCCGATCAGCGAGGTCGGGCTGGGTTACCTGCGGCTCGGCGAGCCCACGCCGTCCCTGTCCGGCGGCGAGTCACAGCGGCTGCGGATCGCTTCCCGGCTGCGCGCCAGCCAGCGCGGCGCGCTATACGTCTTCGACGAGCCATCCACCGGCCTGCATCCGCTCGACGTGGCCACCCTGGTCGGCGTGTTCGACCGGCTGCTGGAGGCCGGGGCCACGATCATCGCCATCGACCACGACCTGGACCTGCTCGCCGCCGCCGACCACCTCATCGACATGGGCCCCGACGGCGGCCCGGACGGCGGTCACATCCTCGCGGCGGGGACGCCCGAGGACGTCGCGCGGGCCCCGGTCAGCGCGACCGGGCCGTGGCTGGCCGAGCACCTGGGCGTGACAACGTGATGGGGGCCGCGCCCGCCTTCCCCGAACTCGGCCGGGAATAGCAGTATCTGGATATAACCTCGCCAGGCCGACCCGGATCGAGCGGAGGTCACGTCATGCCGAACGACAGCATGCGGACCGTGTTGGTAGCCCTCGGGTCAGGCCTCGGGGTCGCGCTGGCCAAGGTCGGCGTGGCGGTCTTCACCGGCTCATCCGCCATGGCCGCCGAGGCCTCGCATTCACTCTCCGATACCGCCAACGACCTGTTCCTCTTCGTCGCCCAGCGCCGCAGCACCCGCCATCCCGACGGCCGGCATCCCCTGGGGTACGGGCGGGAGGCCTACTTCTGGGCGCTGATCGCGGCCCTCGGCGTGTTCGTAGCCGGTGCGGCGTTCTCCTTGCGCGAGGGCATCGCGGAGCTGATCCACCCCAGCGTCACTTCGTCGTTCGGCGTGGCCTATGTCGTGCTGGCCATCTCCGCCGTCTTCGATCTGGTGTCATTCCGCCAGTCGGCGGGCCAGATGATCCACCGGGCGCGTCATTTCCACCGGGACCTCCTGGCCGAGTCCAGGGTCACGTCGGACCCCACGCTGCGGGCCGTGTTCGTCGAGGACGCGGTATCGGTCTCGGGCGACGTGATCGCGTTTGCCGCCCTCGCCCTCAATCAGATCACCGGATCGTCCATACCCCAGGGAGTGGCCGCGGTGCTCATCGGGCTGCTGCTTATCCGGGCCGGCCTCCGGCTCGTCAAACGCAGCCACGACTTCCTGGTCGGCGCCTGGCCGCTGACCCCGGCGCCTGCGGGGGAACGCGATGATGGCGCCACCCAGCCGCTCACGCCGGCCGACGAACAGAGAGTGCGGGCCTTCCTCCTCGCCTACCCCGGCGTGACCGCCATCCACGAAGTCCTGGTCACCTTCATCGGCCCGGGCCAAGCCTGGGTTATCGCGCGCCTTGACATTGACGATGACCTTCGCGGCAGCCAGGTCAAGTCGCTGGTGAGCGGCATCGAGTCAGGCATGAAGCGCGAGTCCGAATCCGTCTACCGCGTCGACATCGTGCCCACCGGCGGAACGCAGGCCACCGCCGAGCCAAGCCAGCCCGGGGGATAGCCACCTGCGTGCTCAGCCGTGGTGCTATGAGCGGGCGGTGTAGCGGAGGCCGGTGACGTCGTAAAGATGATGGACCGGATCGTGGATGAAGTACCGCGCGAAGGACTCGACGGTGAAGTCAGCCCCGTCGCTGCGGCTGCCGGTGCGCTGCCACTGGCCCGGGTCCAGGCCGTCAAAGTGCGCTGCGACAACGCCGGCCGCGGCGGCCAGTTCCCGGGCCACCGCGGCGGGGTCCTGCTCGTGGTAGCGGTCCGCTACCGCGGTGGCGTCCTGGTCCCAGTTGGGGAACTGCGGCCCGTCCTGGGTGAGCATCAGCGTGAGCCGCTGCTCATACAGCCGCAGGACATCGCGGACGTGGCAGCCGTACTCCAGGGCCGACCACGTCCCCGGTGAGGGGCGGCGGCGGAGATCACCGGGACTGGTCAGCAGGTCGTGCCAGGCCGCGGCATTGGCGCGGATCATGCCGGCGACCTCCCCGCGGGGGAAGCTCTGGGTGTCCAGGCCGCATTCCGGGCAGGGCCGCCGCAGCACCCAGGTCCAGTCCTTGGTGTCAGGCTCGATGGTCATAACTCGAACGGTACCGATCACGGCGATGCGCGCGGGACCGTTTCGCAGCGGCCTGGTCGGCGGGGACCGGGAGTAGGTTGGTGCCGTGGCACAGTACGAGGGAACGGTGGTGCGTGAGGGCCTGTATTTCGGTGAGGGCCCGCGCTGGCATGACGGCCGGCTGTGGTATTCCGACTTCTTTGATCACGCTGTCCACGCGCTCGCGCCCGGCGGGGCCGACGAGCGGGTGGTCGAGGTGGCGGGCCAGCCGTCGGGACTGGGCTGGATGCCGGACGGGTCGCTGCTGATCGTGTCGATGCTCGATCGCCGGGTGCTGCGGCTCGGCGCGGACGGCTCCGTGGGCGAGCACGCCGACCTGGCCCAGTGGGCGCCATCTCACTGCAACGACATGGTGGTCGACGCGGCCGGCCGTGCGTATGTCGGGAACTTCGGGTACGACCTTTACGCGGTCATGGCGGGGGCGCAGGCGGAGCGCCGGCCGGCGCCGCTGATCCGCGTCGATCCCGGCGGGCAGGTGAGCGTCGCGGCTGATGGGCTGGAGTTCCCTAACGGGACGGTGATCACCCCCGACGGGGGAACGCTGATCGTGGCCGAGACGATGGGCCGGCGGCTGAGCGCGTTCGACATCTCATCCGACGGGGGGTTGAGCAACCGGCGGGTGTGGGCCGATCTGCGGCCGCATCAGATCGCCCCGGACGGCATCTGCCTGGACGCGTCGGGGGCAGTCTGGGTCGCCAACGCCGCCGACACGACGGCGATCAGGGTCGCCGAAGGGGGCGAGCTGCTGGATACGGTCAGCTTCTCCCAGCCCTGCGTGGCGTGCATGCTCGGCGGACCCGACGGCCGCGAGCTGTTCGCGATGACCGCGCCCGGGTCGATCCCGGCGCAGGCTTCCGTGTCGCCGCGGGGGCGGATCGAGTCAGCCCGCGTCGGCGTCGGCCACGCCGGCCTGCCGTAATTGGCCTGCGGCCGTCATTGACATCCGGCCGGACGCGCGGTGGCCGGCGGAGGGGACCTACGCAACCGCTGGCGGCGAGTAGCTGGTCAGCAAGGCGGGGCACGGCCGTGCCGATCGGGTCGCGGATGACGGCGGCGGCGACCGTGTCGTAGGGCGTGGGGTCCCGGTTGATGATGACCAGGGCCGCGCCCGCGTCGGCGGCGATGGCGCACAGCGAGGCGGCCGGTTCCACGATCAGCGTGCTGCCGATGGCCAGCATCAGGTCGCAGCCGGCGGCGGCGGCCACGCCGCGCTCGAACACGCCGGGCTCCAGTGCCTCGCCGAACATGATCGTGGCCGACTTCAGGATCCCGCCGCAGCGAGCGCACGGCGGGTCGTCCTCGCCGGCCCGCACCCGGGCCAGGGCGTCGGTCATCGCGGTCCGGTCGCCGCAGCTCGTGCACACCACGCCGGACATCGTGCCGTGCAGCTCGATCACCCGGCCGGCCGGCGTCCCGGCTCGCTGGTGCAGCCCGTCGATGTTCTGGGTGATCACCTGAGTGTCGATCGCGCTGCGGGCCAGCCGGGCCAGGGCCAGGTGCGCGGGGTTGGGCTCGGCGGCCCAGGCCGGATGGGCCAGCCGGTTCTGCCAGGAGCGGCGCCTGAGCTCGGAGTCGGCCATGTAGGCCTGGTAGGTGGAAAGCTTCTCCGCCGCCGGGTTCTTGGTCCAGATCCCGGACGGCCCGCGGAAGTCGGGTATGCCGGAGTCGGTAGAGATCCCGGCGCCGGTCAGCACGGCCAGGCTGGTGATCCCGCGGGCCCAGGGGGGCAGGGCCGCCGGTACCGCCTCGGCATGCCGGTCTGCAGCCATCTCACCATTCTGGCCAGATGCAGCAAGCGCGTGCAAGCGTGCGACGGACCGACCTCTACGCTCGAGGTGGGAGAATTAGAATGTGAGCACGGACATCCTCGACGCGATCAACGAGACGCTCGAGTGGTACAGCAGCGGCGACTCGATGCGCTCGCAGCCCGCAACGCCGTTCCCGCCGCTCGGCGCCTACTGGGTGAACGTGGCCCGCAGGCTGTGCGCGCAGACCGGCCTGGACGGCTACACGGCCTGGCTGCTGACCGCCGACGTGGCCGAGTACGAGGCAGCCAGCCCGTTCGCTGAGATAGTCGGGCGGGCGCAGCGCGGCCCCGGTTCGGCCGCGGGGCTCGCGCTGTCGCGCTTCTTTGAGATCCGTTTCGCCGTGGTCGCATCGGCATTCATCCGCGAGAGCGACCGGCTGCAGGCCATCGCGGCCGCGATGGCGCAGACCGGTGCCGAACCGCCGCGCACCTGATGGGCAGCGCCGGGGTCAGGAACGCCAGGCTGGCTGCTTAGGCGCCCAGACCCGTGGCCGCCTCCTGGACGGCCTGGTCGACATCCTTCGAGCTCACATCGAGTTCCTTGGCGACGTGCTTGTCGGCCTTCAGCTGCGCCTTCTCGATCGCACTCTCGATGGTGCTCTCGCCGACGATGATCAGGGCCGCCTGCCCGGCATCGATGATGTCCCCGAACTCCTTGACGTCGGCGCGGGACATGCCCCGCCACAGGTGGCCGCCTACCCCGCCCACCGCGGCGCCGACGATGGCGGAGCCGATGATCGCGGGCGGGAACAGGATGCCGACCACAGCACCGACCGCAGCGCCGCCCCACGCACCGTGCCGGGTGGCGATCTCATCCTTGTTGACGTGTACCTTGCCGTGGCGGTCCTTGGTGACCACGGCGGCGTCGTAGGTCCCGACCGCGCCTGCGGCGTGCAGGTCCTTCACGACGTCGTAATCGGCTCGCGCCACCTCCTCGTTGGGATAGGTGCCGATGAACAGGAATACTCCGTCGGGCTTGGCCATGTCATTTCCTTTCATAGTTAGGTGCCAGGGTCTGGCCCGGCGATCAGGCGGGCGGGGTGAGCTTCGCCTCGTTGGCGATCGTGAGGTTGACCTGCTCGCCTTCCGGCAGTGACGGCGTAAAGCCGAACACCCGGCCGTAGAACTCGAGCTCCGCGGTCATGACGGTGATCAGCGTGTCGGCCTTGCGGAACCCGTGCTGTTCTCCCGCAAAGGCGAGGTAGGCGACGGGCACCCCCTGGTCCCGCAGGGCACGGTACATCAGCTCGGACTGAGCGGGGGGGACGACCTTGTCGTCCAGTCCCTGGAACAGGATCAGCGGGCTCGTGATCTGGTCCACGTGGTGGATGGGCGAGCGGCGCTGGTACTCGCTGGTCGCCTCGGGCCATGGACCGACCAGGCCGTCCAGGTACCGGGACTCGAACTTATGGGTGTCACGGGCCAGCAGCTCGAGGTCGGCCACGCCGTAGTGACTCGCCCCGGCGGAGAATACGCTGGTGAACGCCAAAGCGGCCAAGGTCGTGAAGCCGCCCGCGCTGCCGCCCCGGATGACGGCTCGCCGGCCGTCCACCAGCCCGCGCTCATCCAGCCAGCGGACGACGGCAGCGCAGTCCTCGACGTCGGCGATCCCCCACCGGCCCGCCAGCAGCTGACGGTAGGAGCGGCCGTACCCGGAACTGCCCCGGTAATCAACGTCGGCGACCGCGAAACCGCGGCTGGTCCAGTACTGCACCGAGAGGTTGAGGACCGCCGATGCCGACGACGTCGGCCCGCCGTGGATGACCACGACGACCGGAGGCCGCTGCCCGGGCGGGCCATACAGAGCCGGGTGGGCGGGCGGATAGAACAGGGCATGGGCGGTCTGGCCGTCACCGGTCGGGAAGTCGATCGCCTCCGGCCGGGACAGGTAGGCCTCATCGACGGGGACCTCCCGGCTCCGGCGGATGATCTCCACCGCGCCGGTGGCCAGATCGAGCCGGACCACGGCGGGCGGCAGGACCGGGGAAGCGGCAATGGCGTAGACGACCGGGCCGGCGGTGACCTGCCCGGCGGTGACCTGAACCGAGGAGTAACTGGAGAATACTGATTCCCGCGGCTCCGCTCGCCCCTTCCTGACCAGGCCCAGGCGCCGGCCGCCCCTCGCGGCCCAGACCGCGACCAGCTCCCCGTCGGGGGCGAAGCCGTAGGTGGAGTTCCCGAACGCCCAGTCCGGTTCGCCGAACTCCGCAGCCATAGGGCAGACCGGCCGACCCGGATCGGAGTAGATGTTCCACCAGCCCGTTCGGTCCGATATGTAGTGCAGAACCCCGTCCGGAGACCACCGCGGCTGCGTCACCGACTCCCCCGGGCCGCCGGCGACATGCCTGGCCGGACGCCACCCCAGGTCCGCTCCGACCTCGGCACACCACAGCCAGGTCGAATCCCACGGCATATCCGGAAGCTCCCACGACACCCAGCACAGCTGGGAGCCGTCGGGCGAGAACCGGGGGGCGGCGAAGAAGTCATGGCCGCCGGCCAGAAGCCTCGGCGCGGCACCGGGGCTGTCCACGGGCACCGCAACCAGGTCGTTGACCACGGCGTCAGCGCCGTGGTGGGTCTCCCTGACGCAGGCCACCCAACGCCCGTCGGGGCTGAACACCGGATCAGCGAACCGGACGTCCCCCGCCTCCTGCGGCCCGGCCGTCAGCGGAGCCGGATCCGCGCCGCCGCGAATCACCCACAGCCGCTGGTCAGCCCAGTTCGAGAACACGATCGTGGAGCCGTGCACGCAGTAACACCGGCCGCCGTACTCGTGGACCCGGGTACGGACCGAGAATCCGGCCGGTGTCACCTCCACCGGTTCCGATCCGCCGGCCGCCGGGGCCGCCATCAGGACCACGCGGCCAGCCTCGCTCGGGCGGGACTCGACCCAGTAGACCCGCCCTCCTTCGAGGGTCACGTTCGACAGCCCGACCGCCGCCTCGACCAGCAAAGCCGGAGTGACCGGCGAAGGCCAGGTACCGTACGGTGCTGCTGCCACGTGCGTGATCCTAGCAACGCTGGGGACTGCCCTTCCGGTCCCGAGGGCGGTCACGGCGGGAAATTCGTTAGCGTGTCTTCGGCTGGCTCGACCAGCACATCCCCGCCTGAACCCGCCGGATTCCCGACGCCGCTCCGGGGGGCCGCGATCGTCACTCCTCGAAGCTACTCCCGCTCGACCTGGCGCAGCCCTCCCGCGGGGGTCCAGTATTCGATGACCAGCTTGGTCGCGTCGTCGTCGAGGTGGGTGAGGACGACCTCGGTGATGTCGGCGCGGAACAGGTCGCCCTCCGGGCCGGCCGCGAGCCGTCCAGCAGCCACCGCCCGGCCCGCGATCTTCGCGTCGCCCGGCCACAACCGCTCGTGACCCTCAACCGGATCGTCGGAGGCGCTGTGCAGGGCGAACCGCGGATCTCTGCGCAGGTCGGTCCCCTTGCGCGCTCCTGTCATCGACCCGAACCGCAACTCACCGCCGACGAATTCGGTCTCAATCCCGCTGATGCGCGGTGACCCGTCGGCCCGCAAGGTCGCGATCGTCTTGTGCCGCCGTGCATCGAACAGGGCCTGAACCCGCCTGGCGAACTGCGGCTCAGCCTGTTCGAAGTCCTTCCATGACACCGTCGGGCTCATGTCTTCCTCCCGTTCGTCACTCGTACCGGCGGTCTAAGGTACTAGCTTGGCTTGCTGCGTCTGCTGCGTGCGACAATGCTTCTCATCCAGGGCTATCGGCTTCCTCGCCTTAGCGTGCGGTACTGGCTTGCGCCGCTGATGCTGGCCGCCGCACGCGCGCGGCGGCGACCAGCCCGGTGGTTGCTGCCTGCGCTGGGCATCGCGCTGGCCGCGGCGTTCGCCGCGGGCGTGGCGGCACAGGCCCAGGTCGCGGGCGACCAGAGCGCTCGAGCGGTGCTCGATAACGCACCACCGGCTGACAGCGAGGTCCGCGTCATCTGGCCGGGACCAGTCAGCTCCGGCGTGGCGGACCAGGCGAAGGCGCTGATAGGCGGACTTGGCCTGGGGTCGCCGACCGAGGTGGTGCTCATGAACCCGGTGCGGCTCAGCGGGGTGGTCGTGCGGCCGGCCGCGATTGCCCCGTTGGGCCGATGGCTCCCCGGCGTTGCGCCGGGCCAGCTGGGGCCGGGCCAGCTGGGGCCGTGCCGCCCGAGCCGTTGCCCGATGCTGCTCGTCGGGGGCGGCGCGGTCCCGTCGACACTGGCTGCGGCCGGAGTCAATATCCAGGTCACCGGGCTGGCGCAGCTGCGCTCACCGGTTCCCCTGGGGTTCGTGCCATCAAGTGCGGGCGCCGGCCCGGTGCTCGTGACCTGGGACGTCGCCGGGCTGGAAGCCCTGCCGGGACTGAGTGGCCTGTACCGGACGCATAGCTGGCTGGCCCAACTGACGATTGCCCAGCTGCGGTGGTGGGAGCTGACCGAGGTCGAGGACCGGCTGGCCCGCTCGCAGGCCCGCCTGCTGCTGAGCGGCAGCCAGTTCAGCTTGAGCGCGCCGTTCGGCACGCTGGAGGAAGCACGGACCCAGGCCAGCGTGGCGCCGCAGCGGCTGCTGCTGGCGGGCGGGGGCGCGATCGCAGCGCTGGCGTTGTTCATCGTCCTGGCCGGCGGGGGGCTTCGCCGCGATCAGCGGGCCGAGCTTGACCGGCTCCGCCAGGCGGGCGCCCGCACCGGCCAGTGCGTCCTGTTCGTCGCGGCGGAGTCCGGGTGGCTGTCCGCCGCGGCACTGAGCGTCGGCGCGGCCGCGGGAGTCGGCGCGGCCGCGCTGCTGGCCAGCAGCGAAGGAGAACCGGCGGGTGCGATCCTGACGCACAGCGTGATCACCCCGGCGGGGGCGATCACGCTGTGCGCGGCGTGGCTGGCGATGACCGTGCTGCTCGGCACGCTGGTGCTGCTGGAGGGCACCAGGCTGATCGACGTGCTGGCCGTCGCGGCGGCGTCGGCCCTAGCGGCGGTGCTGGTCGAGGGCACCGGCACCGATAACGCACTGACACTGCTGCTCGCCCCGCTGTGCTGCCTGGCCGTCGGAGTGCTGACGTTCCGCGGCGCCGGGGCGGTCCTGCGGGGAGCAGAGCGCCTGGCCCGAGGGGGCCCGGTGCTGCCGCGCCTGGCCCTGGTCAACCTAGCCCGCTCACCCGGGACGGCGGCGCTGGCTATCGCGTTCATCGCCGTGACCACCGGCCTCGGCGGCTTCGCCCTCGCCTACCGGTCGACGCTGATCCGCAGCGCGGCCGATCAGGCCGCGGACCAGGTCCCGCTCGACGCGCTCGTCTCGCCCGGCCCGAGCTTCAATACCCCCCTTGAACTGGCTCCGCTGCAGCGCTGGCAGGCCCTCGCGTCCGGCCCGGTGCTGCCCGTCCGGCGGACGGACGCGAACTACGCGAGCGGGGGCCAGACGGTGACGATTCCGGCGCTCGGCATTCCCGCGGACGGGCTGGCCTTGATCCACGGCTGGCGCGAGGCCGACGGCTCGGCGCCGCTGCCGGTCCTGGCCCGGCGCCTGGAGCCAGCAGGCCCGGTCCGGACGCCCGGACCGACGCTGCCGGCCGGCACCCGGTGGCTATCGCTGGACGCTTCGGCCCAGGGCATCGCGGTCGAAGTGACCGCGGACCTCCGCGATTCGCAGGGAGCGATACGCCAGGTTCCGTTCGGTACCGCCGACGCCCAGGCAGCGGACCTGCGCGCCCTGGTGCCGGCCGGGCGATGGGAACTGCAGGCCCTGGAGCTCGACGAGCCGACCGGCCTGGCTATCACCAACGGTCATCAGAACGGCGAGAACCCGGGCGCCGCAACTCAGTACTCCGCTCAGGTCGTCCTCGGGCCGCTGCTCGCGCAGCAGGCCAGCGGCCGGCCGGCGCTGAGCGTGCCGCTCGGCACCTGGCGCGGCGTGGGCGCGGCGAGCACAGCACATAGCACGAGCACCGCCGTCGCGACCCTCAGCTTCGCCGCCACCGGAACACCTGGGGTGCTCCGGCCGGTGCAGCCCTCGGACACGCACCCGGTCCCGGTCCTCACTGATCCGCAGACCGCGGCCGCCGCCGGTCCCGGCGGGCGCATCGCCCTGACGGTCGACGGCTTCCCGGTGACCGCGCGCGTGGTGGGCGTCCTGAGCCGCTTCCCGACGCTTCCCCCTAACTCGGGCGGCTTCGTCATCGCCGACGAGGCGACGCTCGCGGCGGCCTTGGACGCACAGCTGCCCGGTCAGGGCCGACCCGACGAGTTGTGGATCGCCGCCGCGCATCCCGCGCCGCTGCGCGCCGCGCTCGGCAGCGGGACGCTCGCCCAGCTTGACTCCGCGTTCCGCGTCGACCTCGATCAGCAGCTGCTGGACGCACCGGTCGCGCGCGGGGTTCTCGGCACGCTGATCGCGGCCACCGCGCTGTCCGTGCTGCTCGCCGCCGTCGGGTTGCTGACGGCGTTGCGGGGAGGCGCCCGCGACGAGCGAGTCGAGACGGACCTCATGGAGCAAGGCGTCGGCTCGCGCGGCCTGCGGGCCGAGCTGCGCACCCGGCTCGCGCTCAGCGCCGTCCTGGGCGTGGTCGTCGGCCTCGGGATCGCCATACTGCTGACCCGCCTGGCGGTGGCGAGCGTCCGCGCCGCGGGCACCGTGGCCGATCCCGCTCCCCCGGTGGTGCCGGTCGTGCCGTGGCCGCAGCTCGCGGCCTGGGCGGCCGGCATGCTCGCGGTGCTCGCGATCGCGGGCTGGCTCGGGACCCGGGCGGCGGTCCATGAGTGAGGCGGTCGTCGAACTACGCGACGTGTTCTGCATTCACCGCACGAGCGAGGGGGACGCCGCGGCCCTGCAGGGGACGAACCTCGAATTGGCCCGCGGCGAGGTGCTGTGCGTGCTGGGCCCGAGCGGCGCGGGGAAGAGCACGCTGCTGCGAGTGGTCGCCGGGATCCAGCAGCCGTCGGCCGGGGTCGTCCGCGTGCTGGGCCGCGACATCGGCCGGATGCCAGCCCGCTCCCGGTCGCGGCTGCGACACGAGCTGGTGGGATTCCTCGGGCAGCACACGGCGACCGCGCTGAGCCCGGACCTTCGTATCCGTGATGCGGTCGGGTTGCCGGTCGCGCTGCGGGGCAGGCCGGGGCGGGAGCGCCGCGACCGGGTCGATGAGCTCCTCGGGGCAGCGGGGCTGGCCGACCGGGCTGACGCGTTCGGTGCAGAACTGTCCGGCGGCGAGCGCCAGCGGGCGGCGCTGTGCGCGGCCCTGGCCCACAGGCCGGCGCTGCTGCTCGCCGACGAGCCGACGGGCGAACTCGACGACGCCAGCGCCGAGGCGGTCCGCGCGCTCATCGTCCAGCTCGCCCGCACCGACGGCACGAGCGTCATCCTGGTCACCCATGATCTGGGGACCGCCGAAGTCGCAGACCGCACGGTGCGGATCAGGGACGGGCGGATCGTCGGCGAGCGGACGGATGAGGCAGGATGAGTCGCTCGTGATCAACGGCGGCTGGCTGCAGCTTCCCCGCGATCTGCTCGGTCAAGCCGGTATCGGGCGGCGCGCCCGCGTGCAGCTAGCCCCGGACGGGGTGATCGTGACGCCCGCGGCCAGCGATTCCGTCCCGGCCGCGCCGGCAGCAGGCCGCGCCCGGCCGCAGCCGCGGGAAGGCAGGGCCCCGGTCCACGTGGAGGTGTGCTCCGTGGTGCGCACGTTCGGCCGCGGGCCAGCCCGGCGCCATGTGCTCGGCGGTCTCACGCACGACTTCGCGCCCGGCCAGCTGACCGTGATCACGGGCCGCTCGGGTACGGGGAAGACGACCCTGCTGAAGCTCGTCGCCGGGCTCGACCGCCCGAGTTCGGGCCAGATTGTGCTCGACGGGCATCCGCTGGGCGAGCTGAGCAGCGAGCAGCTCGCGAGCCTGCGCCGGCAGCGGATCGGGTACCTCTCGCAGGAGGCGGCGCCGATCGGTTTCCTGAGCGCCCAGGAGAACGTGGTGCTGAGCCTGCGGATACGAGGCTGGGCGGCGGACGCCGCCGCGCTGCGGGCCGCCGAAGCGCAAGCCCGGGCCGGGCTCGCCGACCGAGCCTGCCAGCGCGTCCGCCGGCTCTCGGCCGGGGAAGCCCAGCGCGCTGGCGCTGGCCCGGGCGCTCGCCGCGGCGGGCGGGCTGCTGATCGTCGATGAGCCGACCTCCAGCCAGGATGAGAGCAATGCCCGGGACATCGCGGCGCTGCTGGTGGCCGCCGCTCACCAGGAGGGCCAGACCGTGATCTGCGCCAGTCACGACCCCGCGGTGATCGGCCAGGCCGACCATGTGATCACCCTGGACGCATAGGTGGCGCGGAACTTAAGAAAAGCACCCTCCGCTCGGGGTGTTTCATGATCATGGGTCAAAACGGCCCCCTGGAGTCCGTTTCGGCCCATGATCATGCTTAATGCCCGTTATACCGGTAACGGGCGCACCATCGGCTTAGGATGCGTACGCGTCTCGGGCGGCGTGGGCGCACTGTCCGTCTTGCTCATCGGTCGCGCCGCTGCAGCCGATGCCGGCGATCACCTGGTCGCCCTCGCGCAAGACGGTGACGCTTCCCATCGGCATCACGCCCCGGCCGTGAATGGCCGACAAGGCCGTGATCGAGGTGGCGGGCATCTGCTGCAAGTCCGGTCCGTCGCGCCGCAGCAGCGCGCCGGTGAACGCCTTGGCCTGAGACACCTCGATCGAAATCCAGGGCGCCTGCTCCATCCGCCCGAAGGCGAAGAGCCGGCCATCGGCATCCACGATCGCCGATGACACCGCCACCCCCAGTTCGCGGGCCTTATCCTGGCTGGCTTTGATCATCCGCTGGGCGATCTCACTGGTGAGCGGCATCTGTACCTCATCCCTCTCGGGTGCCTGTGCTGCGCCTGCAATAGTCGCCATGAGACTATCTAACCGGGTGAATCCCGGGAATACCGGTCAAGCTGAACGCCGAGCCCGGCGGCACCTCCTCCCGGGGTGTCTGGCCATACTTGCCGCAGGGTCCGTTCGGCCCAGTCGTCGGGTAGGTCGGAGGTGGCGATATACCGTGCGTAGAACGAGCCGATCAGCATGCTGGCCAGGACGTCAGGGTCGGCCGAGTCCGGCAGTTCCCCGGAGCTGATGCCCTCGGCCAGGGCCCGGCGCAGCGCGGCCCGGCGCGGCTCGGCCAAGCGGTGGCGGAAGGCAGCGAGCAATTCCGGATGACGGTGCTCTTCGGCCAGCAGCGTGCCGGCCACCGCCATGGAGTCCGGCCGCAGCAGGTTGGCGTGGAAGTTCCGCAGGACCGCTAGGGCGCGGCTGCGGGGCGGCCCTGACTCGGGGGGCATGCTCTCGACCCGCAGCGAGTCGATGACCGCGAGGGCCACGCTGGTCTTGCTGCGGAACCTGCGGCGCACGGCAGGGACGGTCGTGCCGGCGGCGGCTGCCACTGACTCCAGGGACATCCCGGCGTAGCCGGCCTCGCGAAGCTGCTGCTCGGCCGCCACCAGGATGGCCCGGTCCAGCTCCGGGTTTCTCGGCCGCCCCGCAGGACGCGCTGCGGCAGGTCTCACTCCCCATCCTCCTGGCGAACATTATATTCTGGTGCCCTATCGGAACGTAAATACCCTGGGAGGCTTCCCGTGACCGCCGACCCGATCCCCCCGACCGCAGTCGTCCGCGTCTCACGCGGCAACTTCGATCCCGCCCGGTTCCGGGAGGTCCAGGAGATGACCGTCGCGACCGGCCGTTACCTGATTCCGGCGATCAAGAAACTGCCCGGCCTGATCAGCTACCACGCGGGCGCCTCGCCGGATGGTTCGGTGGTCCATGTCAGCATCTGGGAGTCTGACGAGCACGCGCAGCAGATCAGCCGGCTCAAGGAGATGATCGTGGATGCCCGGCAGGACGCCGAGAAGGCCGGCGTCACCTTCATCCCCATCGTCAACTACCCGATCGACTGGACCATCTGACCGCGTGTTCCCGAACGGCTCCAGCCGAGGAGCCCCCCGCTTAGCTGATGTACCTTTCCCGCAGGTCACGCATGGCCTGCTTGCGCACGCTCCCGGATAGGCGGTCCACGAACAGCCGGCCGTTCAGGTGGTCCACCTCATGCTGGATACAGCGGGCCAGCAGGCCCTCGCCCTCAAGCACGACAGGCTGGCCGGACCGGTCGACGCCGCTCACCCTGGCGTACTGCGCCCGGCGCAGCGGGTACCACAGACCGGGAATGGAAAGGCATCCTTCGTCGTCTTCCTGCTCGCCCTCGATCGCCTCGATCACGGGGTTGACCACATGCCCGAGCTGGCCATCGATGTGGTAGGAGAAGACGCGGCGGCTCACCCCTATCTGGTTGGCGGCCAGGCCCGCGCGTCCCGGCGCGGAAACGGTCTCCTCCAGATCGGCCACCAGGCTGATGAGCGCGGCATCGAACATTTCGACGGCATCGCAGGAGGTACGGAGGACCGGATCACCGAACAGACGGATAGGACGCTCTGCCACCGTGCCATCTTGCCTTAACAAGCCGGCCGCCCGCCGGAGCCGCTCCGGGGAGCCCGACTGCCACCGGGCACGCGTGTGGTCATGATAAGTAGTGGCCCTGCAGGTCCGTGGACCGGGCGAAATGGCGGGTAAGCAGCTCGTCAAACTCCTCGGCGCGAAGGGGCTGCGCGAAATAGAAACCCTGCGCCACCGGGCAGCCGAGCATTCTGAGCCGGGCGAGCTGTTCCCGGGTCTCTACCCCCTCTGCCACCGTCGTTATGCCCATGGCATTAGCGAGGTCGATGACGGCTCGGACGATCGCCGAGTCCACCGGGCTGTCGGCGATGCCCTGGACGAAGGTGCGATCCACCTTTACTTCCTGGACCGGGAACTGCTTCAGGTACGCAAGCGAAGAATGGCCGGTGCCGAAATCATCGATGGCCAGCCGCACGCCTAGCTCGTCAAGTTTCTTCATGACTTCCCGAGCGCCGGAAATGTCTTCCATGACCACATTCTCGGTAATCTCGAAGATGAGCAGCTCCGAGGGCAGGCCGACGGCGTCGAGGGCCGCCGCGGCCTGGGACGACAGCCCGCTATCCTGGAACTGGCGGGGTGAGAGATTCACGCTGATCGGCAGGTCGACAGCCAGCCGGTCCCGTATTGAGCGCACCTGCCGGCACGCCGCGTCGAGAACGTAACGGCCCAGCGGCAGTATCAGCCCGGTCTCTTCAGCCATCGGAATGAATCTCGCCGGGCTGATCAGGCCATTTTCGGGGTGACGCCATCGCACCAGCGCCTCGGCGCCCACGATGCGTTCATCGGCAAGGGAATAGAATGGCTGATAATAAATCTCGAGCTCACCTCGCTCGAGTCCCTTGCGCAGGTCGGCCTCGATTCGAAGGCGCTCGGAGGAGCGGCTTCCCATGGAGGCCTGGTCAAAGACCCGGTAGATGCCGCCCCCGCCCTTGGCCTTGGCGTCATACATGGCCACGTCCGCGTCGCGAAGGACGTCATCGGCGCTTTTACCTGGCCCGGACAGGGCAATGCCGACGGACACGCTGGCCACCACCTCATAGCCGTCTCGCAGCACAATGGGCTGCTCGAGGGCGGCACAGATGCGCCGGGCGGCCGCAACCGCCACGCCCACCCCGGCCACGTCCTCCAGCAGCGCGACGAACTCGTCACCGCCGAAGCGGGCCAGCAGGTCATTATTCCGCACCACGCTCTTCATGCGGGCCCCGATCGCGACCAGGAACTCGTCGCCGGTGACATGGCCGAGGCTGTCGTTGATGCTCTTGAAGCGGTCCACGTCGACAAAGATCAGGGCGTGGGTCTTGCGATTCAATGCTGACCGCTGAAGGGCCCGGTCGAGGCGCTCCACCAGCAGCCGGCGGTTGGCCAGGCCGGTGAGGCTGTCATAAAAGGCGTGATGGTGGAGTTCGTCCTCGAAGGCCTTGCGTTCGGTGATGTCGCGGAAGGCGATCACCGCGCCCGACGGCGTGCTGTCGCTGATCACCGCGGAGGCCGTGTAGGCCACGGGGATGGCATGGCCGTTCTTGTCCCGGAACCGGGCATCGTCGACGCGGATCGTGCGGCCCGTGCGCATGACCTCGCGGGCCGGAACGAGCAGGAAGTCCGGCGCGGTGAGGGCACTGTCGCTCATCGGGTTATCGATCGTGATGTCGAACGACGGCAGCTCGATCATGTCGGCCGCCGCCCGGTTGATGAAGCTCAGCTTGCCGTCCGCGTCCACGGCGCAGACACCTTCTCCGATGTTGAGGGTGATCGAGGAGAGCCGCTCCCGCTCGAAGCGGACCTGCTGGTACAGCTCGGCATTGCTGAGCGCCCCGCTGCCCATGGCGGCCAGCGCTCTGAGCAGGCCCCGATCGGCATCGTCGAAAGGCTCGTCCCGGCGCCGGCCCGCCGCCGCCAGCCACAGCTGTTGATCGGCCACCACCATGGGCGCCGCCAGCTGGCTGGGACCCGGGAGATCGGACGTCAGGGTGGCTTCGGGACTGCGAAGCAGCCGCCGTACCGACTCCAGGATCGTGTCGAGCACGGCCTGATGACGCAACCCGCGGTTGGCCTCCAGCGTGACCTCGTACAGCCCCTTCATCCTGGTGTGGTCGTGCAGCGCCGCGAACCGCGCGCTGATCAGCCTGCGCTGCACGATCAGGCCGGGAACCGCCAGCGCCAGCACCCACGGATGGGCCTGTATGGCCAGGGCCAGGACTATCCCGACCAGCGCCCCCGAGCCGGCCAGCGCGACCTCGGTCGGAAGATCATCGGTGAGCTCGCGCCAGGGCGTGCCTATCGAGGCCAGGACGCCGGACAGCAGAATGGTGTTGACGAGGCAGTACACGACTACGCCGAGCGTGATGGCGGCGACCTGTGCCGCGGTCAGGGACGAAGTCGGCGCGGCCAGACCGCGGCTCACGGATATGCCCAGGCCTGCGGCGATCAGGACCTGCCCGGTATTGAAGGCCGACTTGACCAGCGGGCGCCGGCGGGCCGCCTGAGCCATCACGATGGCCAGGGCCAGGGTCCCCAAGGCAACCAGCGGCGGCACGAGGAGGGCGAGGATCACGAAGAACGCCTCGTCCATGTTGAAGGCCTCGGATTCGCCTTCCCGGAACACCACGACCGGCCATATCCAGCTGCCCAGGACAAGAGCGCCCATCGCCGCCACGACGATCCACTGGCGCTCGTCGACCCGGACCACGCCCGGTTGCCGCCACATCGCGACCAGCAGGGTAAGAACGCCGCCCGCTACCGAAGCGGCGACAACGGCTCCGGTAGCGCGCGGCATCCTCATAGCGGATCGGGCACGTGTCAGTTCCATGCCGAGCTGTTCCAGGCGGAGCCGTTCCAGGCCGACCCGTTCCAGGCTGAGCCGGCCCAGCCGGAATCGTTCCAGGCCCGGCCGGTCCAGTCCGCTCCGTTCCAGGCTGCGCCGTCCCAGTCGCCGTCATTCCACGCCCGGCCGGTCCAGGTCCAGCCGTTCCAGTCGCCGCCGTTCCACGCCAAGCCGTCCCACGTCGAGCTGTCGGACGGCCCCTGCGCCCAGGACGTCCCCGACCACAGGCTCGGGTTCCACGTGTCGACAGGACCGGTGGGGGCCAGCGAGACCGTTGTTCCGGGCAGGGTCGGAAGCAGCAGGGCCGCCGACTGCCTGAGGTTCATCGGGCCCGCGGTCGCGGCGGCGTAGGCGTCGAGCGCGCCATGGCCGTCGACGAAGGGGTTGCCGACCGGCCCAGGGTCAGTCGCGCCGAGCAGGCGGGCCTTTAGCTGGTCCGGGGTGAGGCGCGGATGGTCGGCCAGGACCAGCGCGGCCGCGCCGCTGGTGATGGCCGCGCTGAACGACGTGCCCGAGCCAACGAAGTTGGCCGAGCCCACCAGAGCCGACGGGTAATCGTCGTAGATCGTTGAGCCGGGCGCGGCCAGGCTGACGACGGACCGGCCGGAGGCGACCAGGTCAGGCTTGGCCCAGCCGTCGGGCGACGTCGGCCCGACGCTGCTGAAGTCGGCCATCTCATCGCCGGCGACCGACGAGGAGGCCATGTCGTCCAGGGCACCTACGGTGATGACCAGCGGGTCGTCCCCCGGGGACAGAATGGTGCCGTTGAACGGCCCGGCGTTGCCCGCCGAGACGACCACCGCGATGCCCGAGCCCCATACCGCCTGCACCGCCTGGTCCAGCGGGTTGATGACGGTGGACATGTCGGTCTGGAACCCCAGGGACATGTTGAGGACCTTGATCCCGTCGCTGGCCTGGTGATCAACCGCCCACTGCAGGCCGAGGATCAAGGTCGCCAGGTCAGTCGTCCCGCTCGCGCCCGCCACCTTGATCGACACCAGGTTGGCGCCGGGGGCTTCACCCGAGTACCGGCCTCCCGATGAGGCCCCGTTGCCGGCGATCAGGCCGGCCACGAACGTGCCATGGCCGTAGCTGTCCTGGAACGGGTTGTTCCCGCCCGTCAGGTCGACCCCGCCGATGAGCCGGCCCGAGAAGTCGGGCAGGTTATCGATGCCCGTGTCCAGGACGGCTACGGTGACCCCCTGCCCCGTATCGCCAGCGGACGCCAGCCGCGTGGCCCCGGTCTGCGCCAGGAACGCGTCAGAAGGCGTATGAGGCCCGGTCGATTCCGGCGTGCCCTGGACGGTCACCGAGACATCAGGGGTCACGATGATGCCGGGAAGGGCCGCGAGCAGCGGCTCCACGGCGGTGGGGATCACCGCCTCGACCCCGTCGATGAGGTGAAACTGCGTCTCAATGCTGCCGCCCAGGCCCAGGACCGCCGCGGCCGCGTTCACCAGCCCGGTCGCGGTGACGATGACGGTTTCATCCGAGCTCGCAGACGCCGCGGGGACGCTGGCTAGCGACGTACCCGCGAGCGCGGCGATGACCGCTGCGCTCGCGACGGCGAAACGGCGCTTCTTCCGGCGGCCGAGCCGTGCCCGGCCGCCCGCAGCTGTGCCTAATGACCTAACGTACGGCATCCGGAAGCCCCTCCCTTAGGTTGCTTGGTCCCGGTGACGAAACGGAGCGGAGGCTCCTGCGGCAGCTGCGCCAGACACCTGCGTGGCCTATCCGATGTGGCCTATATGGTCAGGCGAAGATCGGTGCATACGGCCAGCCGGGAATGACACGGCCATATCCGGGATCTAACCGGACATATAGTGAGCTTTACGGTCCTAGCACAGCGTAAACCCCCCTCTTTGGCAGAGATTATCGCCCTTTTGAGATTTGCCGTATGCAAATCGCAGAAATCTGGCACAGATAATCCACCCATCAGCACCTGGATTGCCAGGATTGCCAGAATTGCGGGGATTTCGAAGGGCGTGCCGCAGTCCGCCCCTGGTGACCCAGATTCCGGAGCTTACGTACCCGAAGACCTATTGCGCCTGAAGGCAGGTTCCGCTAAGTCACCCGAGCGGCGCGAGCGCGTCGGCCAGCGGGGCGAGGATAGCCGGGCTGAGCGGCGGACGAAGGTAGACGATGGCCAGATCCAGGCCCTGCTCCCCGAGGGCCGCCGCCTGCGCGGCGGCCCCGGCCACGTTGTCCCCCTCGAGCCGCACGTGGGCGGACAAGGTGATCTCCTTCGGGTCCCGGCCCACGTCCGCGCAGTGCTGGTGGAGCACGTCGCGCTTGCGGGCGAAGTCCTCGGTGGACCCGCCCACGAAGTTCCAGTGCTGGGCGTACTTCGCGGTGGTGCGCAGGGTGCGGCGCTCGCCGCTGCCGCCGATGACGATCGGCGGGTGCGGCCGCTGCGGCCCCTTCGGCTCGTTTCGGGCGCCGCTGAGGTGGTAGTACGTGCCGCTGAAGTCCGTCACCTCCGCAGACAGCAAGCCGATCAGGACCTGGCACGCCTCTTCGAACCGGTCACTGCGCTCCCGCGGGCTGCCGAGCGGGATGCCGTACGCGCCGGACTCCTCCTGGTTCCAGCCCGCGCCGATGCCCAGCTCCAGCCGGCCACCGGAGATGATGTCGATGGTTGCGGCCATGTTGGCCAGCACCGCCGGGTGCCGGTAATGGATCCCGGTGACCAGCGTCCCGAGCCGCAGCCGGCTCGTCGCCTGGGCCAGTGCGGCGAGCAGGGACCAGCCCTCCAGGCACGGGCCCGCCGAGTCACCGAAGATCGGGTAAAAGTGATCGAACAGCCACCCGGACTCGAAGGCCTCGATGTCGTCGGCTTCCTTCCATACGGCCAGCATGTCGGCCCAGGTGGTGTCCTGCGGGGCGGTCTTGAAGGCGAAACGCACGAAAGACTCCTCGGCTCGGGTGATGGCTGGCGGCACGGACGGCATCCCGTGCTCCGGTAAGAATCCTAGAATCTCCAGGCCCGCTGGCCAGCGCCACGTTCCCGCATCGGGTAGCACGTGCGGCCCGTGATCCCGCTCACCTTCACGTCGCCGAACACCGCAGGAGCGGCCTCGCCCCGGCCGCGAGCGCGGCCGGGGCGAGCGGGGCTCCGGGAGCGGGGCCTTCGTGGGCCGGTAATCCAGGATCGAAGGCTGGGCCGCCGGAGACACCTCAGGAAGAGCCGGCGGCCCAGCAGCTATTTGGCCAGTTCTTCGAGGGCCCGGGCGCGCTGGCGCTTGCCGAAGACCGCGACCATGATGCCGGGAAGCAGCGAGCACGGGATGGTGATGAACACGATCCAGCTTCCTGGCGAGGTGGCGCTGAAGAGCGCGCCGGCGATCAGCACACCGCCCCAGGCGCCGAGGTGGCCGATACCGTCGGTCCAGCCGGTGCCCAGCGATCGCATCCGGGTCGGGTAGTTGCCCGGGATGTACATGTACATGCTCCACAGCCACAGCACCAGGCCGACTTCCTGGAGCAGGTAGAAGACGTACAGCGCCCCGGTGTTGTGCACCTGGTAGACGCCCCACCAGGCGCCGGCGTAGATGATGGCGCCGATGAGCTGGGTGTATTTCTGCTCCAGCCGTTCGCCGACGAACGCGTTGATCACGTAGACCGCCGTGCCCGCCACCCCGGCCCAGGCGGTGATGGCGAAGATGAAGCCGGCGCTGTAGCCGCGGGTCTCGGCCAGGAACAAGAACGCCTGGCTCGCGCCGCCGTACACGATGCCGGCGTAGCCGAGGACCATGACCACGAACAAGAACACGGTGGTCAGCAGGTACTGCTTGCCGAACGGCGCGAACATGTTGGTCTTTTCCTGCGCCACCACCTGGTACGGCGACAGGTCGGGCTCGGGCAGCGTGGGGTGCCGCTTCATGACCCGCGCTTCCATCTTCTCCACGGCCTTGCGGGCCTGGTCGTGCAGGCCCCTGGCCTCCAGCCAGCGCGGCGACTCGGGCATCCGGAAGAACAGCGCCACCGCGATCAGCAGGTTGAGGATGGTCAGCAGCCACAGGAACCACCGGTAATGACCGGGGAACCAGTAATGCGGGATGATGCCGGAGAAGACGACGAAGAGCAGGAAGATGCACAGCGTCTGGCTGACCATCATGACCCGGGGCCGGACCTTCGGGCCCATGATCTCGCTCATGTACACGACGTTGATGGCCAGGAACCCGGCAAAGCCCAGGGTGTCGGCGATGGACAGGACGAACAGGGCCGGGTAGCTGGTCACGTACCCGAACGGCCAGATGAACAGCCCGGCCAAGGTGGCCGAGAGGATCAGGGCCTTGCGCCGGCCGATCTTGTCCGACAGCCAGCCGATGGCGTAGCCGCCGATGACGATGCTGATGCCCGCCTGCAGGGCGTACAGGACGTCGTACTGACTGTGGCTGATGACCTTGGCCGGCAGCCAGATAAAGGGGTACAGCCGGGCGGCGATGCCGTCGGTCGAGGCCGAGGTTGACCAGCCGATCTGAATGATCAGGCAGATCTCCCAGGCCATGAAGCTCATCGGCAGGCGGTCGATCCGCGCTGCGATCTCACCGGGAATGATCGTCGTGGTCCCGCCCGCGGCGGTCCCAGCTCCCGAGGTGTCTTGTGCCATGTGCAGTTCTCCTTGCGGCCATCCGTGTCAGGGGGTGGCGGGTAAAGCGGGGAATTGCGGCCCCATTACTGCTGATATCCAGGTGCCCGGGTCGCAGTAGGCGATGCCGGTCAGCATGCGCAGGCCCGCCCCGGGTACGGCGCGGACCTGCACGTGCAGTGCGGCGTCGGCGTCATCGTCCTGGCCGCGGCGGGTGACAGCAGAGCTGCACGCGGCGCCGGAGCCCTTTCCCGGTGTCAGGGGGGACGGGATTCCACGCGCCGTTACAGCTGTGTTAAGGGGATTATTGGACGCTCCCCGTCTGAAAGTCAACCCCTTGCCCAGGGGCAATTGCCGCAGAGCAATTGCCGTTCGGCACTTGCCTATAGGCAAGTAATTAACGGGCGGCGGTCATCGCGTTTCACAGCGCACACGGGCGCTCACAATGCGTGAATGATATGGGGCCCGCGCTTACCCGTGATGGCGCTGCAGCTGCTTTCCTGCGTTAGGTCACGTTGACACCCTGCACGGGGCTACCTAAGTTCAGTTCGTGGAGATCACCTACGCGAAGGCAGGTCTGGGATGAAGCTTGCGGCTGGACTCGGGATTGGCGGGAACGCCGACTTCCAGACCCAGGTGGCCCGGATCGTCGACATGGAGAAGGCCGGCCTCGACATTGCCAGCGCGAGCGAGGCGTGGAGCTTCGACGCTTTCAGCCGTCTCGGCTACCTCGCGGCCAAGACCGAGCGCGTGCAGCTGGCGACCAGCATCATCAACGTCTTCTCACGCACGCCGACCGCCATCGCGACCAGCGCCGCGAGCCTGGACCAGGTCTCGGGCGGGCGGTTCATCCTGGGTCTGGGCAGCTCGGGCCCGCAGGTGATCGAAGGCTTCTGGGGTGTGCCGTTCAAGAAGCCCCTGTCGCGCATCGTCGACGTGATCAACGTGTGCCGGATCTTGTGGCGGCGAGAGAAGGTCATCTACTCCGGCCCGACCTTCACCGTCCCGCTCCCGGCCGACGAGGGCACGGGGCTGGGCAGGCCGCTCAACGTGATGGACTATCCGGTGCGTCCCGACATCCCGATCTGGTGGGCCGCGCTGACGCCCAAGGCGGTCGAGACCGCGGCCGAGATCGCGGACGGGTGGATCCCGATCCACCTCATCCCGGACAAGGTCCAGGAGGTGTGGGGCGAGGCGCTGCGGGCCGGCCTGGCGCGCCGCGCCCCCGACCGGCTCCCGTTCGAGGCCGCGGTCGGGGTCAATGTGGCCATCGGCGAGGACCTGCCTGTGCAGGAGCTGCGTGACCTCTACCGGCCGCACCTGGCCCTGTACGTCGGCGGCATGGGCGCGCGCGGCGCGAACTTCTACAACGACATGGCGGTCGCGTTCGGCTACCCGGACGAAGCGAAGGTCATCCAGGACCTGTACCTGGACCGGAAGAGGGACGAAGCGGCCGCGCACGTGCCGGCCGAGTGGCTGGAGAAGGCGCAGCTGATCGGCCCGCGGTCCTACATCAAGGAGCGGATCGCGGTCTACAAGGAGGCCGGCATCACCAGCCTGTCGATCAACCCGGTCGGCGGCCAGGACCCGGTCAAGGTCGTCGAGCAGATGCGCGAGCTGGTGGACGAGGCCTGACATCTGACTGAGCTGGACGACGGCTGCAGCAAAGTAGTTCTGCAGCCCAAGCGGCCGCCCGGCGGTTGCGACGGCGCTGGTTCACCGCGCTGAACTACGGGCTGCGTAGGCACCAGCGTGCTGGCTGACGGGAAGATCGCCGGGGACGACCCGCGCAAACCCGGCGTGCAGGCGCTGCTCGGACGGCACCTGGAGTTCGCGCTCGCGCTGATCCCGGTGAAGCACAGCTTCGCGCTCGACTCGGACCGGCTGCTGCACCTCGCCCCGGCCGCCGGCTGCTCCTGCTGAAACTTCCGGCGGTGGCGAGGTGGATTCCCGCTGTAGCCGGGCAGTTGCTGTCCGGGGGGTACGAGCGCAGGAGAAGGCGGGAGGCACGATGTTCGTCGTATACGACGCGGCTCACGTACTCCTGATCGGGAGCATCGTGGCGGCCGCCGTCGCCGCGGGATGGCTGGCCATCCGGGTCTGGCAGAACCACCGGATATGGCCGGACCAGCCCGGCGCGCGGCGCCGCCGGGCCCGGCTGCTGTTCAGCGTGCCGTCGTTCGTGCTGGTGGCGGCCGTGCTGGTGGGCAGTGTGGCCTGGTTCATCGGGCAAACCCGGGTATCGGTCACCACCGTCGGGAGCCTGGTCGACCAGGGGCGCACCACCGGCCAGGCTGGCCTGCGGACCGAAGCCGAGGTATACCAGACCACGGTCACCACCACGGTTTATTACCGGCTGCCCGGCAACTCACCGACCGCCGACTTCGTGAACAAGGTCGGTCAGTACCTGCTGCACCAGAACGAATCCGTCGGCGTCCAGGTCGCCGAGTACGGCTACGTGGACTTCGCCACCGCACGCTCCGCGACGGCCACGGTCGATCCGGGCCGTCACACCATCACAGTGGCGCTGCCGACGCCGACGGCGCGGACCTACATCTACTCCGTCGGCGACGTGAAGTTCGCCGAAGGGCCGCTCAACGCGATCGGCACCGCGGTGAAGGCAACATTCGCCGCGCTCTTGCACCAGCCGCTGGTCAGCGTGAACGTCTCGGGCGAGCTGACGGCCGCGCAAAGCGCGGTCAGCAAGGCGGCCAGCCCGGCCGAGATTTTCGGGTGCGGGAAGAACGAGATGGAGCAGCAGCTAGCCGGGATCTTCGGCGCCGTGCCGCAGTACCGCGGCTGGAACGTGATCGTGCAGTTTCCGGGGATGCGCACGGTCCCGGAAAGCCAGTGCCAGGCGCTGGCGGCCCGGCTCGTCCACTCAGGCTGAGCCAGGCCGGGCGGCCCGTCAGCCCCGACGGGCGGGCAGGGGCAGCGGCAGCGCGGGGAGCCCGTCCAGACTGGTGCCGTTGTGCGGCTTGGCGGCACAGTAGGCGGCGAACTGCTCATCGGTCTTGCGGCCGAAGAAATCCGCGTGCAGCGTGCGCTCGCCCTGGTAGTCCATGAACGGCACGGCGAACCCGCAGCTGTCACTGATCAGCTCGGCGGCCACCTGGATGATGGCCCGGACGCCGGTTGGGTCGGCATCGGCGAAGCGGCCGATCAGCCCCGGCCACCGCGGGTCATCGCGGAAGACCGGCTCGCCGCGGCCGTGGACCCGCACCACGGTCGGCGGGCCGGTGAACGCGCACCACATCAGGGTGATGCGGCCGTTCTCGCGCAGATGGGCCACCGTCTCGGCGTGGCTGCCGCCGAAATCGAGGTACGCCACGGTGAGCGGGTCCAGCACGGTGAGCGAACCGGAACGGCCCTTCGGCGAGACGTTGACGTGGCCGTCGCCGGCCAGCGGCGCGGTGGCCACGAAGAAGACCGGCTGCTGCTCGATGAAGGACTGCAACCGGCCGTCGATCCGCTGGTAGCTCTTCCCCATCACCGGACCTCCGTCTCAGGATTCTCGTCTAAGGGGATCGTCGTCTCACGATACGAGACGAACTATCTCGTATAGAGGACTACGGTAACACGGCCGGTCAGTTGAGGCACAGGCAGAAGGGATGGCCGGCCGGGTCGAGGAAGACCCGGAACGTCTCGCCGGGCTGGTGCTCGTGCTTGGTCGCGCCGAGTTCGAGAACCGCCGCCTCGGCGGCGTCGAGGTCGTCGACGATCACGTCGAGATGCATCTGCTGGGGCACCTGCTGACCCGGCCACCGCGGCGGGGTGTAGTCCGCCACCTGCTGGAACGAGATGCACTGCCCAGTACTCGGCCCGGACGTCGGCCCAGTTGGGCGAGATCTCGGCCTTCCAGTCCAGCAGGGCGGCGTAGAAGGACGCGGCCGCGGCCGCATCCGGGCAGTCGATGACGATGCTCGGGAAGCGTGCGATAGCCATCCAGGCACGGTATCTCACCCACGCCGCGCCGCTGGCCGGAAACGCCGAGCCAGCGAGAACTGATCGAGACAATTTTCGATGAACGGCCGACCGCACGGGATGCGTTCGGCGGGCGAAGTGGGCGGCTCTGGGCCATTGCAGACGATATTCGTCGGTAGTAGCGTCCAAGTGAGGTGAGATGGGCCTTTGCCCGACCTTCCGGCCCGGCGGCGCGCCCATCGATCTGCGATGACGCGAGGAGACACCGATGCCGCAGACCGAGGCAGATGCGACCGTCAATGGAGTCCACGACCGGCTGGACGCGATCGTTATCGGAGCCGGCTTCGCCGGCATGTACATGGTGCACCGGCTGCGTGAGCTGGGCTTCACCGTGCACGGTTTCGAGGCGGGCGACGACGTCGGCGGGACGTGGTACTGGAACCGCTACCCGGGCGCGCGCTGCGACTCCGAGAGCATGTACTACTCCTACTCGTTCCTGCCCGACCTGGAGCAGGAGTGGCCGCTGGACGAGCGCTACCCGGGCCAGCCGGTGATCCTCAAGTACCTGCGGCAGGTGGCGGACCGGCTGCAGCTGCGTGACTACTTCACCTTCAACGCCAAGGTGGTCAGCTCCAGCTACGACGATGACGCGAACACGTGGACGGTACGCACCGAGGACGGCACCGAGTTGCGAGCCACGTACCTGGTCACCGCGGTGGGATGCCTGTCGACGGCCAACAAGCCGGTCTTCCCGGGCGCCGAGAACTTCGCCGGGCGGTCGCTGCACACCGGCAACTGGCCGCACGAGCCGGTGGACCTGACCGGCCTGAGGGTCGGCGTCATCGGCACCGGCGCGTCGGGCATCCAGGCCATCCCGGTGATCGCCGAGCAGGCCGGGCACCTGACCGTGTTCCAGCGCACGGCCCAGTTCACCATCCCGGCCGCGAACGGCCCGCTGAACCCCGAGTTCGCCGCGATGTGGAAGCAGAACTACCAGGAATGGCGGCGGCGGGGGCGGCACTCGCGCGGCGGCATCCCCTACCCGGCCAGCGTGACCTCGGCGCTGGAGGTCTCCGCCGCCGAGCGCACCGCCGCCTTCGAGGGCGCGTGGGAGCAGGGCGGGTTCATGTTCTCCCAGGGCACGTTCTATGACCTGGTGGTCAACGAGGAAGCCAACCAGACGGCCGCCGATTTCGTCCGGTCCAAGATCAGCGAGATCGTGCACGACCCGGCGGTGGCCGAGATGCTCAAGCCCCGGACGTTCCCGTTCGGGACCAAGCGGCTGCCGCTCGACACGAACTACTACGAGACCTTCAACCGGCCCAACGTCACGCTGGTCGACCTGCGTGCGACGCCGATCGAGGAGATCACCGGGACCGGGATCAGGACCACCGCGGGCGAGTACGACCTGGACGTCATCGTGTACGCCACCGGGTTCGACGCGCTGACCGGCCCGCTGTTCGCGCTCGGCATCCAGGGCCGGCACGGCAAGGCGCTGGCCGAGGCGTGGGCGGACGGGCCCAAGACCTATCTCGGGCTCTCGGTCCCGGACTTCCCGAACCTGTTCACCATCACCGGCCCGGGCAGCCCGTCGGTGCTCAGCAACATGCCGGTGTCCATCGAGCAGCACGTGGAGTGGATCAGCGACTGCCTGGCCTACCTCCGCGAGCACGGCATGGACACGATCGAGGCCCGGCCGGACGCGATGGAGTCCTGGACCGAGCACGTGCAGCAGGTGGCCGGCCACACCCTGTTCCCGAAGGCGGCGTCCTGGTACATGGGGGCCAACATCCCCGGCAAGCCGCGGCTGTTCCTGCCCTACATCGGCGGGGTCGGCCTCTACCGGGACAAGTGCGAGGCCATCGCGGCCGACGGCTACGAAGGCTTCGAGCTGACCAGCGCGCACGCCCCGGCGACCGTCTAGCCCGGGCCGCCCGGCCCAGCGCTCACCCCAACCAAATCCGCCCGATAGGAGATCTGATGGCGCTGGACGACGCCACCGCGGCCTGGCTGGACGAGCTGCGCAGGATCCGGCCGAAGCCGGTCACGGAGCTGACCCCGGCCGAGGCCCGGGAGCAATCGGCCGCGGCACGCGCGCAGCGCGGACCGGGACCGGAGATGGCCCGGGTCCGCGACACGCGGGTCAAGACGGCAGGCGGCGCCATCCCGGTGCGCGTGCTGCTGCCCACCGAGCAGCCCGCCGGGGTGATCGTGTACTACCACGGCGGCGGCTGGGTCCTGGGCAGCATCGAGGACTCCGACGCGATCGGCCGGCACCTCGCCCAGCGCACCGGGTGCGCCGTGGTCCTGGTCGGCTACCGGCTCGCGCCGGAGTACCGCTACCCCACCGCGCTCGAGGACAGCTGGGCGGCGCTGCGCTGGGTGGACCAGCACCTGGCCGAGCTGGCCGGCGCGCGCGTGCCGCTCATTGTGGCGGGCGACAGCGCGGGCGGCAACCTGGCCGCGGTGGTGACCCGGCGCGCGGCCCAGGGGGACGGCCCGCAGATCGCGCTGCAGGTGCTCATCTACCCGGTGACCGACTGCGATCCGGACGCGCTGTCCTACACCGACCCGGCCAACCAGCTGCTGCTGACCGCCGAGTCGATGGCGTGGTTCTGGGACCATTACGCCCCGGAGGCCATCGCACGGCAGCACCCTGACGCCGCGCCGCTGCGGGCGCCCCACCTGACCGGCCTGCCCCCGGCCGTCGTCATCACCGCCGAGCACGACGTGCTGCGGGACGAGGGCGAGCTGTACGCGACCCGGCTGATGAAGGCGGATGTGCCGGTGCGGTTCCGCCGGTTTGAGGGGCAGATGCACGGCTTCTTCACCATGGTCGGCGTGCTGCCCGGCAGCGACGCGGCCCTCGAGTACGTCACCGAAGCCGTCGCTGAGAGGCTCGGCGTCCAAGGGAGAACCCATGTCCCGGCGTGATCTCATCGACCCGGAGCTGCGGCCCCCGCTCGACCAGCTCCTGGCGGTCATGCCCGGCGGGTTCAACGCGATCCCGGACATCGTCCAGCGCCGGGGAGCGCTGGAACAGCTGGGCCTGGCCCAGGAGCTGCCGCCCAACCCCGCCGTGGCCATCTCCGAGCAGACGGTGCCCGGGCCCGCGGGCGCGCCCGACATCACGCTGCGCATCTACCGCCCGGTGAACGCCCCCAGCCCGCGTCCCGGCCTCTACTACATCCACGGCGGCGGGATGATCCTGGGCACCGCCGCCGGCGAGGACTGGTCCGCGTCACGGTTCTGCGAGCAGCTCGGCGCCACCGTGGTGTCGGTCGAGTACCGGCTGGCCCCGGAGAACCCCCACCCGGCTCCGGTCGAGGACTGCTACGCCGGCCTGGAGTGGACGGCGCGCAACGCCGCCGAGCTGGGCATCGATCTGGACCGCCTGGCCATCTACGGGGCCAGCGCGGGTGGCGGGCTGACCATCGCCACGGCCCTGATGGCCCGGGACAAGGGCTATCCGGCGGTCAAGTTCCAGATGCCGATCTACCCGATGATCGACCACCGGCATGAGACCTCGTCCAGCTACGAGATCACCGACGTCGGGATCTGGGACCGCAGCGGCAACATCGAGGCCTGGCAGTGGTACCTCGGCGAGGGGAAGGTGGACCATTACGCCGCGCCGGTGCTCGCCGAGGACCTGACCGGGCTGCCGCCGACCTACATCGACGTGGGCACGGTCGACCTGTTCCGGGACGAGGACATCGCTTTCGCCATGCGCCTGATGGCCGCGGGGGTCCCGACCGAGCTGCACGTCTGGCCCGGGGCCTACCACGGCGCGGAAGGCTTCGCGCCCGAGGCGGCGCTGTCCCGCCGGATCCTGGCCGGGCGCATGGAGGCCCTGCGCCGCGCCCTGGCCTGACCGCCACCGCGCCGGGCCCGCGACCGCGGGCCGTGACAGCCGCGGGTCAGTCCGGCGGGCTGGCCGAGGCCGCCGGCGGTGGGCCGAGGTCAGCGGCCAGCGAGATCTGCTGGTACGGGTGAAGCACCGTGCTCGACAAGGGCGGGGCGTGGTGAAATGTCGACGTGGAGCTGGAAGATGTCCGGGCGGTTGTAGTGCCCGGCCGGGTCCATGAAGCGGCGCCAGGACCGGACCGCGCCCAGGTCGAGGTCGGCGGTGAGGATTTCCTGCTTCTCGCGGGCCGGCCCGGCCAGGATGCCGCCGTCCGGGCCGATGATCACCGTGTTGCCTTCCTCCAGCCAGGGGCCGTTTTCCTCCAGGTAGGCGGGCGGCACCAGCTCCTCGCGATGCGGGAAGGCGGCCGGGATCTGGTCGGCGTGCAGCACCGGGTTGACGCCGACCACGAACATCCGGTTCTCGCGGGCCAGGTGCTGCAGGGTAGCGATCCACCCGTCACCGACCGCCAGCGTGGGGGCGATCCACAGGTCCACCCCCTGCGCGTACATATGGAACCGGGCCAGCGGCATGTAGTTCTCCCAGCAGATCAGCCCGCCGATCCGGCCGAACGGCGTGTCCACCACGCGCAGCGTAGACCCGTCGCCCATGCCCCACACCGTCCGCTCGGACCCGGTCGGGACGAGCTTGCGGTGCCGTCCGGCGAGCGCGCCGTCGGGCGAGATGTACAGCACGGTGTTGTAGATGGTCCCGCCGTGCTGCTCACGCTCTTGCACCCCGATGACCAGCCAGACCCCGTTCTGGCGGGCGATAGCGCCGAGCTGCTCGGTGGCCGGCCCGGGCACCACGACGGCGTTCTCGGCCAGCAGCTGGAACCAGTCGTCGTCGCCATCCCAGATCGGCCGCGTGTCGATCCAGATCGGCGTGCCGGGCACGAAGACCTCGGGGAAGGCCACCAGCTGCGCGCCCTGGGCCGCCGCCTCGGCCGTCAGGGCACGGACCCGCTCCAGGGTCGCGGCCTGGTCCATGAGAACGTAGCTGGCCTGCACGGCCGCCACTCGAAGCGATGTCATCTGGCTGGCCTCCTCGGCTGGATGCTACCGCTCGTCCCGCCCGGCCGGTCGCGGACCGTACCGTGGTTGGTGTGAGTCAGTCCAAGGGGGTAGCGGGCGGAACCGTAATCGAGAAGCTCGCGCGCGAGCGCCTCGGCTTTGACCGGCTGCGGCCCGGGCAGCGGCAAGCGGCCGAGGCGCTGGCCGCCGGCCGGGACGCGCTGGCCGTGCTGCCGACCGGCGGCGGGAAATCGGCGATCTACGAGCTGGGCGGCCTGCTGCTGGACGGGCCGACCGTCGTCGTCTCGCCGCTGATCGCGCTGCAGGACGACCAGCTCGCCCACCTGCAGGCGGCCGGCCTGCGGGCGGTCGTGCTCAACTCGCAGCAATCGGCCGGGTCGCGCGCGGCGGCGCTGCTGGCCTCGTGCGACTCCGGCACGTTCGTCTTCCTCTCGCCGGAACAGCTGGCGAACCCGGAGGCCCGGCAGGCCCTGCAGCGCGCGCGGCCCGGGTTGTTCGCGGTGGACGAGGCGCACCTGATCAGCCAGTGGGGCCGCGACTTCCGCCCGGACTACATGCGGCTCGGGGCGCAGGCCGAGGCGGTCGGGGCGCCGGTCCGGCTGGCGCTGACCGCCACCGCGGCGCCGCCGGTGCGCCAGGAGATCATCAGCCGGCTCGGCCTGCGCGACCCCGAGGTGGTGATCGGCGACTTCGACCGCCCCAACATCGCAGCTGTCGGCGGTCGACGCGCGTACGCAGGCCGACAAGCAGCGCGAGCTGGTGCGCTCGGCGGGCGAGCTGGCCGGACCGGGGATCGTCTACGCGGCGACGCACGCCAGCGCGCAGGCCGCGCAGGAGGCACTCGCGGCGGCCGGCGAGCAGGTGACGCTCTACCACGCCGGGCTGTCTGCGCGGGAGCGGCGTGAGGCAGTGGCGGCGTTCACCAGCGGGTCGGCGCGGATCATCGCGGCCACGGTCGCGTTCGGGATGGGGATCGACAAGCCGGACGTGCGCTGGGTGCTGCACGCCGACCCGCCGCCGTCGCCGGACGCGTACTACCAGGAACTCGGCCGGGCCGGCCGGGACGGCCAGGCCTCCCAGGCGCGGCTGGTGTTCCGTTACGAGGATTTCGAGACGGCCCGCTACCTGACCGCGCGCGGCGTCTCCGGCGAGGCGGTGGCGCGGGTGGCGGCGGCGCTCGCGGCCGGGCAGCGGGTCGAGCTAGACACGCGGCAGCAGACCACGGCGCTGGTCCGGCTGGCCGATCTCGGCGCGGCGGCGTGGCCGGCCGACGGCGACATCCGCTGGACGGGGACGATGACCGTCGCGGCGGCGGTGGCGGCATCGCAGGCCGAGACCGAGCGCGAGGACGAGATAGAACGCACCCGGCTGACCATGATGCGCCGCTACGCGGAGCAGACCGGATGCCGCCGTTCGTTCCTGCTCTCCTACTTCGGCCAGGACTATCCCGGGCCGTGCGGGAACTGCGACAACGACGTGGCCCAGACGCAGGCCCAGCCGGCCGACGTGCCCTTCGAGGTCGGTACGCGGGTGGTCAGCGAGCGCTGGGGCGCGGGCACGGTACAGCATTACGACGGCGACTCGGTGACGGTGCTGTTCGACGAACACGGCTACCGGGAGCTGTTCGTGCCGGTCGTGCTGGACCGCGGTCTCCTGCAGCCGGCGCCGGCCGCCGACGCCGGTCCGGGAGGGCGCTGAGGAGCCGGGTCAGGCGGGAACGCGGTAGCGGGCCTGGCTGTAGGGGCTCTTGCCGAACGCGAGGATCTTCGCGGGCACGACGCCGAAGACCAGCCCGGTCCGGCCGGCCGGATCGAGGAATCCGTCGCCGGCCACTTCGAAATCCCAGTCGAGCTTGGCTTTCCATATCGCCGCCAGCCGCTGGAGCTGGGCCGGGCCGGTCACCCGGGCGGCAGTTCCCTCGACCACCACCTCGAGCCCAGACCGGAACTGGTTAGCACCGGCCGCGAGCACGCAGCGGGGGCTGGATTGCAGGTTCCGAGTCTTCTGTTCCTGCGCGCCGGTGCAGAAGTACAGCGCCCCGTCGAGCCAGATGGCCGGCAGCGGCGTGACGTGCGGCCGGCCATCCCGGCGCACGGTGGACAGCCAGAACATCTCGGATCCCGACAGCACCTCGGCGACGTCGGCCCACGGCGGGGCCTGCGCGCCCGGCTCGCTGAAGCCCTCGTTCAACTCGGCGATCGGTTCGGTCTCGGGCATCGCCGTCCTCCTTCACTGAGCTTGGCGTGAGCATCTGACGACAAGACGCCGCGCCGGGAAGGAATTCATCGGCGGCCGCGGGGAAGCTTGGTCGCTCGCCTGCGGTTCTACCAGAAGACATCACGGGCTCCCGGCCGCGAGGCCGGGTACCAGTCGCGAAGAAGGTGGTCCTCATGGACCTTTCCCGTGAGCAGTTCATCAAGATGCTTCGCCGCGCGGGGCTGAACGACGCCGCCGACGCCGCCGAGGCGGAACTCGACAGTCAGGTGGACGCCAAGGCCGTGAACAGATTCTGCACGGCCCACGCCCTCTCGCTGTCGATGCTCACCGATCGCATGGGAGCCAGCCCGTGATCGCGGCGACCGGGCCCGGCTGAGGGCTCGCTTCGGCTCTCGCCGGGGAGAGGGCACTGTCGGGGCGCGCCCGGTGGCTGGATACCGTGTGCATCTGCGGGTAAAGCAGATTCGCGGCCGCCACGACACCGTAGGCCGGCTCGACGGTAGGGAGCGAAGCCTTGGCGATGACCGGCGGCCAGATATTCACGTCCAGGCTGAGAGGCCGTCCGCTGCTGGACAGCGAGGGCCTGACCATCAGCCGGATCCGCGACATCGTGCTCCTCCCCTCCGCCGGGACCGAACCGCCACGTGCGCTCGGGCTGGTCGTGACGCTGCAGCGTCGGCGCATCTTCGTCAACCTGGGCCAGATCACCGAGATCTCGATCGACGGTGCCCATCTGCACGGCGGCGCCGTCGAGCTGGAGCGCTTCACCCGGCGGACCGGCGAGATGCTGGCCTCGGAGCTGTACGGGCAGCACACCGAGGACGGGACCATCGTCGACGTCGCGATCAGCCCCAGCGACCGTCCGCGGGCCGGCTGGGAGGTCTCCGCGGTGGCCGTCTCGCACGGCCGGAGCCTGCTGGGCGGCCCGCAGGTCGTGCCGTGGGACCGGTACCCGAAGCTGTTCCAGGCCGATCCGCTGGCCGAGCAGCTGGCTGACCTGCGCGAGCTGAGGCCCGCTGACCTGGCCACGGCGGTCGAGGGCTTGCCGCCCAGCCGCCGCGACCAGATCGCGGCCGCCCTGAACGACGAGGAACTGGCCGACCTGCTGGAGGAGATGCCGGAGAAAGACCAGATCCGGCTGCTCGCGAGCCTCGGGATTGATCGCAGCGCCGACGTGGTGGAAGAGATGCAGCCGGATGACGCCGCCGACCTGCTGGCTGAGATGGCCCCCGAGCAGCGTGAGCGGCTGCTGACCGCGATGGAGGCGATCCAGGCCGATGACCTGCGGCGGCTGCTGCGATACGACGCGACGACGGCGGGCGGCCTGATGACGTCCCAGCCGCTCATTGTCGCGCCGGACACGCCGGTGGCGGAGATGCTGGCCCGGATCAGGAATCCGGACGTGCCGATCACCGCGGCCGCGCAGGTGTACGTGTGCGAGCCGCCCCTGATCACGCCGACCGGCCGTTTCCTGGGCAGCATCGGATTCCAGCGGCTGCTGCGCCGGCCCCCGTCCGCGCTGGCCGGCCAGTGCGTCGAGGCGAGCTTCTTCGTCCGGCCCGAGGTGACCGACCACGACCTGGCCGCCCGCATCGCCGCCTACAACCTGGTCGCCGTCGCGGTATGCGACGAAGGCGGCCGGCTGGTCGGCGCGGTTACGGTAGACGACGTCCTGGACCACATGCTGCCCGCGGACTGGCGGAAGACAGGAGGATAACGTGTCACGGATCTCCCTGCGCCGCCTCGGCGACCGGACCGACCTGTCCGTCCCGCGCGGTTCCCCCGGGATGGGCGCCCGCTACGACGCCGACGCGTTCGGCCGGTTCTCCGAGGCGATCGCGCGGTTCCTCGGCACCGGGCGGTTCCTGTTCTGGCAGACGATGCTGGTGCTGGCCTGGATCGTGCTGAACAGCGTCGGCCTGGTCAAGCACTGGGACCCGTACCCGTTCATCCTGCTCAACCTGGCCTTCTCGACCCAGGCGGCGTACGCCGCGCCGCTGATCCTGCTGGCCCAGAACCGGCAGGACGACCGGGACCGGGCGAACATCGAACGTGACCGGGAGGTAGCGTCCCGGACCCAGGCCGACACCGAGTTCCTGGCCCGGGAGCTGGCCGCCGTCCGGCTGGCCCTGGCCGACGTGGTGACCACGCAGGACCTGGAAGACTCGCTGTCGCAGCTGACCAAGCTGATCACCGACCAGCGGCCGCAGGCCGAGGCCGGAACGTAACGGCCGTGACGGGCAGCCCGCCAGCGCGGCCGCGGTGAGGGACCGCGCGGTGCGGACGGCGCTGGCCACGGCGTCCTGCGCGGACAGCCCGCACAGGTCGGTGAGAACGAACAGGGCCTCGGCGCTCATCACCACGGCCAGACCCTGCTTGAGCTGGGCCAGTATCCCGGGATCGGCCCCCTCCAGCGGCGCGAGGGCATGATCGATGAGCGCGAACCGGTGGCCGGGCCGGCTGGCCGCCAGGGCCGGCCTGGTGACGGACGCCGCGATCATGGCCCGCACCACGCTCTGGCGGGCGAGGATCCCGGTGAGCAGGAACTCGGTCGCGTAGCCGACCCGCTCGACCGGATCCTCGCTGTGCGCGACCGGCGCGAGGGCCTCGGCCGGATCCGGCCAGGCGCCCGTGTCGGCCTCCGTCAGCAGCGATGGCAGGTCAGGAAAGTAACGGTATGCGGTGGCCTCGGACACCAGGGCCGCCCGGGCCACGGCCGGCATGGTGATCTCCGCGCCGGCCCGGATCAGATCCTGGACGGCCTGAAGGATGGCCGCGCGGGTGCGTGCCTTCTGGTTCACCCGGCCGGCGCCCGGGCTGGCGGCCTGCGTGGACATGAAGCCACGATAGGTAGACCAGGCCGTTTAAGCAAGTCGACTCTCTTTATAAGAGATGACTTGCATTAAGGCGTCTTCTCTCATAGGCTCCTTCGTGACAGTCCGCTCTCACGAAGGAGCCGCACCGATGGCGACCGGGACCACCACTCAGCTGAACGTGACCGTCGACGGCATCGGACCGGTGCCGGTCAGCCTGACCGAACACGGCAGCGGGCGCCCGTTCCTGCTCCTGCATGGCGGGGCAGGCCCCCAGTCCGTGGACGGCTTCGCCGACCTACTGGCGGCCGAGGAGCCGGCCAGGGTGCTCGTGCCCACCCACCCCGGCTTCGGCGGGACGCCGCGCCCGGCGGGCCTGGGCAGCATCGCGTCGCTGGCCCGGCTGTACGCGCGGATGATCGACGACCTCGGACTGGACGGCGTGACCGTGGTCGGGAACTCCATCGGCGGCTGGATCGCGGCCGAGATAGCGCTGCTGGGCAGCCCGCGGGTCAGCGGCGTGATCCTCGTCGACGCGGCCGGCCTGGACATCGGCGACCACCCGGTCGCCGACTTCTTCTCGCTCACCATGGACCAGGTGGCCGACCTCAGCTACTACCGCCCGGCCGACTTCCGCCTGGACCTGGACCACCTGCCCGACCAGCAGAAGGCCGTGATGGCCGGCAACCGGGCCGCGCTAGAGGCCTACGCCGGGCACGCCATGGCCGACCCCGGGCTGCTCGGCCGCCTGCCGGCGGTCGCGGTACCGGTGCTGGTGATCTGGGGCGAAGCCGACCGGATGATCCCGGTCGAGCACGGCGAGGCCTACGCCAAGGCCATCCCGGGCGCCAGGTACCTGCTGCTGCCCGAGGCCGGGCACCTGCCCCAGCTCGAGGCGCCCGACCGGCTGCTGGCGGCGGTCCGGGATTTCGCGCAGGCCACGGCCTAGCTGCCCGACCAAGAAGATGCTGACCAGGAGGAACATCATGGCGGAAATTTCTGTCGTCGGCCCAGAGGCCGGCGAGCCGACGCTGTCCGGGCCGGCCAGCGTACGGATCATCGAGGACGGCAGCACCACGTCGGGACGGCTGGGGATGGCCGAGATCGTCGTGGCGCCGCACGCGGCCGGGCCGCCGCAGCACCGGCACCGGCAGCACGACGAGGGCTTCTACGTGGTCAGCGGCACGGTCAGGTTCACCAGCGGCGAGAAGTCCTTCGACGCGCCGCCCCGCACGCTGGTCATGGTCCCGCCCGGCGCGCCGCACACGTTCGCCAACCCGGGTGACGAGCCGGCCATCATGCTCAACACCTTCACCCCGGACCTGTACGTGCAGTACTTCCGCGACCTGCGCGACCTGGCCGCTGCTGACGGCCAGCCGCCGTCGCCGCCCCAGATCGCCGAGGTGATGGCCCGATACGCCACCGAGCCCGTGGGCTAGGCGTCGCGCCGGACGAGCAGCCAGCCGCAGGCGACCAGGAGCACGACGGTCCAGGCGCAGAAGACGCCGAAGCCCTGCCAGCCGGACAGCACGTCGCCGGACTCCTGGGTGGTCTGCGCGACCAGCTCGCCGGCCACGGTCGGCAGGTAACCGTGCACGTGGTTGGCGATGGTCCCCGGGATGAGAGAGATCAGCGGCGGGATCACGATGACCGTGGCGATCACGGTCGCGATCGCGCCCGCGGTATGCCGGATCAGGCCGCCGATGGCCAGCGAGAACAGCCCGAGCACGGTGAGGTACAAGATCGCGCCGATGACCGCCCGGCTCACTCCCGGCTGGCTGAGCGTGATGGAGATGTGGCTGCGCAGGATCGCGGTGGTGATGAAGAACACCGCGAACACGGTGACCGCGCTGACCACCAGGTCGAGCAGGGCGAACGTGAGGGCCTTGGCGGCCAGCATCCGGAGCCGGATCGGCACGGCGAGCAGCGAGGCGCGGATCGCGCCGGTGGTGTACTCGCTGGTGATCACGATCACGCCGAGCACGCAGATGGCCAGCTGGCCGAGGCCGAGTCCCGCGCCGAAGAGCACCGCGGTCGGGTCAGCGAGGAGCCGGGCGTGGTTGGGGTGATTGCCCGCCGTGTTCCAGTCGTGCGCGATGACCGACGCGATCAGGGTAGAAAAGCCGATCGCCACGATCACGAAGATGAGCAGCGACCACACGGTGGACTGGACGGACCGGATCTTCGTCCATTCCGAGCGCAGCAGGCGGCCGAAGCCGAGCCAGGACGGCCCGCGGGGTCAAGCGACGGGGCGGGGGCGCTCGGGGCCTGCGCGGTGGTCATCGCGCGCTCCGTCCCGCTGGCCGGGGCGCCGCTCCGGCGGCTCTCGCGGTGCTCTCGCCGTACTCCACGCTGTCGGCGGTCAGCTCCATGAACGCCTCCTCCAGTGAGGCCAGCCGGGGCGTCAGTTCGTACAGCACGACCGACTCCGACGCGGCCAGCTCGCCGATCCGCGGGGCCGGGAAGGCCGGTGACGATCATGCTGGCCGCGCCGTCGTCCGCATCCGGGCTGGCGGCGGCCTCGCGGCCGGCGCTCCCGTGGTCGATGATTTCGTCGCCGGCGGCCCCGCTGTCGCCGGCCCCGCTGTCGGCGGCCCCGCTGGCGATGGCGCCGCCCGCGGCGGTGATCAGCTCGGCCAGCCGCTCAGGGTCGGGCGTGCGGACCAGGACCGACCGCTCCGAACTGCGCTGGATGAACTCCTGCATGGAAGAGCTGGCGATCAGCCGGCCCCGGCCGATGACGATGAGGTGGTCGGCCGTGACCGCCATCTCGCTCATCAGGTGGCTGGAGACGAAGATCGTGCGGCCTTCGCCGGCCAGCTGCCGCATGAGGGTACGGACCCAGCGGATGCCCTCCGGGTCCAGGCCGTTGACCGGCTCGTCCAGCAGCAGCACCTGAGGATTGCCGAGCATCGCCGCCGCGATGCCGAGCCGCTGGGTCATGCCGAGCGAGAAGCCCCCCGCTCGCTTGCCGGCCACGGGGGTCAGGCCCACCAGGTCGAGGACCTCGTCGACACGGCGCGCCGGGAAACCCTGCGTCTCGGCGAGGAACAGCAGGTGGTTGCGGGCACTGCGGCCGGGATGCAGAGCCCGTGCCTCAAGCAGCGCGCCGACCGTGGCCAGCGGCCGCGCCAGTTGCCGATAGGCCAGCCCGCCGATCGTCGCCGTTCCGCTTTCGGGCCGGTCCAGTCCCACGATGAGCCGCATCGTGGTCGACTTGCCTGCGCCGTTCGGGCCCAGGAAACCGGTTATCCGTCCCGGCTCGACCGTGAACGACAGGTGGTCCACGGCCAGCTTGTCGCCAAATCTTTTCGTCAGCTCATGCGCCTCGATGAGGCCCGCTGTCTCGGCCACGTCCGCTCCCCGTAGTGGGAGGCGCCCGGCGCCCGGGCGCTCAGCCTGATACCACCGCCGCCCCCTCGTTACCCCGCCCAGCATGCCCGCTGTCGCGTAGCTACGCAAACCCCGGGCCGCCAGTGACGTGGCGGCCAGCTCGGCTACCGGGCGCGGGGCCGGGCTGGCTGCGGGCAGGCACGGTCAGCGTGATCCGCAGGCCGTGCGGGTCGACGGCCGCGGCCTGCGCGGTGCCGCCGTGCGCGGAGCGATCTCAGCGGCGATGGCGAGCCCGAGGCCGGAGCCCGGCAGCGGTGCTCCGGCCCGGTAGAAGCGCTCGAAGATGTGCGGCAGCTTGCCCGGCGGGACGCCGGGGCCGTCGTCGCTGACCTCGATGGTGACGCGGCCGCCGGCGGCGGTCGCGGTGATCGTGCCCACGGTCTCGGCAGGGGTGTGCACGAGCACGTTCATCAGCAGGTTGTCGACGGCGCGGCGCAGCAGTTCCTCGTCGCCGACCGTGGCCAGGCCGTCGGCGATCCGGACCCGCCAGGTCCGCGCGGGGTCGGCGATCCGCGCCCGCTCCGCGCACCCGGTGACCACGGCGGTCAGGTCGACCGGCTCCCGGGACCGGCCGGGATGCTGGCCGAGCCGGGCCAGCCGGAGCATGTCGTCGACCAGCCGGCCCATCCGGCGGGTCTCCAGCACGATCCGGTCCATCACCTCGTCGACCTCGTCCGTGCTGCGCAGGGCGCCCTGCTGGTAGAGCTCGGCGTTGGCGCGCAGCGACGCCAGCGGGGTGCGCAGCTCGTGGCTGGCGTCGGCGAAGAACCGGCGCATCTGCTCCTGGCTGGCCTCGCGCTCGTCGCACGCCCGCCTCGATCCGGGCCAGCATGCCGTTCAGGGCCGCGCCGAGCCTGCCCACCTCGCTGCGCGGGTTGTGCGGCGTCACCCGCTCGGTGAGGTCGCCGGCCGTGATCCGGTCGGCCTGGCCGGCCATCGCCTCGATCGGGCGCAGGCCGCGGCGCAGCACGACGAAGACGCCCAGGCCGATGAGCAGCACCACCGCGATCGAGCCGAGCGTGACGATCGAGCTCGACCTTGTCGATGGTCTTGGACACCTGGTCCAGGCTGGTCCCGGCGACCAGGGATCCGCCGGTGACGCGCAGCGACTGGACCCGGATCTAGTTCCTCCCCGTCCGGGCCGATCAGGGTGTGCGGGCCGGGCCGGCCGCGACCTTGGCGGCGGTGGGCGACAGGATCCACTTGAAGCCGGTCGGCCGCCGTTCGCGGCTACCTGCAGCGTGCACCTGCTCGCCGTGGAACGGCAGGAAGGTCATGTCGAAGGCGCCGGGGAGCGCCGGCAACGCTGCGCCTGGGCGGCAGCGGACTGCGCGGGTCGGCGCGCGGTCCTGGCGCGTGCCGCCCGGGCGCCCGGCGAGCTGAAGGCCAGCAGGCGCGGCCAGCCTCGGCAGGGTCAGGGTCAGCGCCACCCTGCAGGTTGCTGTCGGTCTGGGTGAGCAGGTAGCGGCGCATGGTGGTGACCGCGCCGACGTCGAACGCCACCAGCGCGAGCAGCGTGACGACCACCACGCCGGCCATCACCTTGAGCCGCAGCTGGGCGCGCAGCAGCCGCCGAGCAGCGCCGCCGGGTGGGCAGCCTCGCTATGGCTCATCGGAACCCGCCTGGCCTCCTCGGGCTCGCCTGGCGATACCGCTCGTCGCCGGGCCGGGGCAGCCGCAGGCTGTAGCCGACGGCGCGCTGGGTCCAGATCAGGTCGGGCCCGCCGCCGGCCAGCTTGCGCCGCAGGTAGGTGACGTAGGTGGACACCACCGTGCTGGATCCGCCGAAGTCTAGTCCCACACGTGGTCCAGCAGCTGGGCGCGGGTGAGCACCCGGCCCGGGTTGAGCATGAAGTAGCGCAGCAGCCGGAACTCGGTCGGCGACAGCTCGATCAGGCGCCCGCCGCGGCGGACCTCGTAGGTGTCCTGGTCCAGCGTGAGGTCGGCGAAGGTCAGGACCGGTTCGGCCGGGACCGGGCGGGTGCGGCGCAGCACGGTGCGGACCCGGGCGGCCAGTTCCTCCAGGCCGAACGGCTTGGTCATGTAGTCGTCCCCGCCGATGGTGAGCCCGGTGACCTTGTCGTCCTGGGTGTCCTTGGCGGTCAGGAAGATCACCGGGACCCGGTTCCCGTCCCGGCGCAGCCTGCGGACGATCTCGAACCCGTCGATGTCGGGCAGCACCACGTCCAGGATGAGCAGGTCGAAGGGGCTGTCCCGGGCCAGCCGGAGCGCGTCCGTCCCGTTCTCCGCGGCGGCCACGTCGAAGCCGAGGAAGCGCAGCGAGGCGGCGACGGCCCCGCGCAGGAAGAGCTCGTCGTCCACCACGAGCAGGCTCCCGTCGTCCGCGCCCCGCCAACCCCCACCCACTCCCTTCCATTAACACCCAGCCACGGCCGACGTCATCGCAACCGTACACCCTCACCCGTCTGCCTTAACTCGCGTCGCCACAGCTCCGTCACCACACCACAACCGCCGATGTCATCACCTCATCGCAGCACTGGTGGTGAACGTGGCGTGCGATGAGTATGCGAGTTTCGTGCGAGTTTCGTCGTGGCAAAGCCGCCGGCCCGGTCCGGGTTGACACGACATGATCACTTGGCAGGCACTTCACGAACTCACTTGCGGATCGCGCAGCTTCTGCAGAACCGCCGTCGAAGGTGACTGCCTATACCCGGCTGCCCGTGCCCGGGTCGAGCACCGCGAAGGCAACGGAGGATCTCGTGACGCAACTCGGCTCCGCGGCCACGGACAGCGGCCCCGACGAGAGCGGCCCGCCGGCAGGCGTGCGCGGATCACGGCTCGCCCGGCGGCGGCGCGTGCTGCTCGGGGTGGGCATCGCGGCGGCCCTGCTGGCCGTCGGGCGGGCTGATCGGCGCCTCGTTCGTGAAGTCGCCGCAGCAGCTGGCCGCGGACACCGCGGCGCCGCCCGCCACGGTGACCACGGCCGCGGTCGTCTCCCAGGTCCTCACCTCGTCGGTCGCAGATGCGCGGCGTGGTGTACCCGGCGACGGAGTACGACGTGTACGCCGAGCGCCCCGTCGTCGAGCTCGTCGTCGATCGGGCGCGGCGCCGGCGGCGCAGCTCGTCAGCGGGTCGCGCGGTGTACATCTCGAAGCTGGACGTCGCGGCCGGCGACACGGTCCGCAACGGCGAGCAGCTCGCCGAGCTCGACGGCCAGCCGCTGTTCGCGCTGACCGGCACGGTGCCCGCCTGGCGGGACCTGACGCCGGGCGAGACCGGGCCGGACGTGGCCGAGCTGCAGCAGGCGCTGGCCTCGCTCGGCTACTACGACGACGGTGACACGCCCGGGTACTTCGGCGCGGCCACCGAGTACGCGGTGTCCCTGTACTACGAGCACCTCGGCTACACCCCGCCGTCCTCGGGCGGCGTGCCAGCCGCGGACGTGGTGTTCCTGCCGTCGCTGCCGGCGACGGTGGTCGCGGTGAACGGCGCGGCCGGCCAGCAGCCCGGCCAGCCGTTCCTCGAGCTCGCCGCGCGCGGGTCGCTGGCGCTGACCGGCGAGCTGCCGCCGGCCTACGCCGCCCAGGTCAAGTCCGGCCTGAAGGTGACGATCTACGACGAGGTGACCGGCATCCACGCGACGGGCACCGTCGCGGACCTGGGGACGCGCGACCACGCGTGACGCCGGCCGGGAGATCGTGGCCATCGGGGGCGGCTCGGGCTCGGCGGGCTCCGCGGGGTCCGCCAGCTCCGGGTCTTCCGGGCTCGGGCAGCTCCGGGCTCGTCAGCTCGGGGTCCGGAGCTCGGGTTCCGGCAGCTCGGGCTCGACGGCGTTCATCCCGCTGACCGTGCATCCGTCCAAGCCGCTGGCCGCGGCGCTGAACGGCGAGAACGTCCTGGTCACCGTCGAGACCGGGCAGACCGAGGGGCCGGTGCTCACGGTGCCGGTCGCCGCGATCGTCACCACGGCGGCCGGGCACGAGCTCCGTCACCGTGGTGGGCGCGCACGGGAAGCAGACGCGAGGTCCCGGTGACGCCGGGCATCTCCGAGAACGGCTACGTCCAGGTGACCCCGGTGACCTCGCGGTGCGCTCGGCGGCCGGCGACCGCGTGGTGGTGAGCGGCTGATGACCACGCCCGGTGATCGAGCTGCGCGGGCTGGCCCGCACCTACCCCGGCCCGCCGCCGGTGCCGGCGCTGCGCCCGGCCGACCTGGTGATCGAGGCGGGCGACTACGTCGCGGTGACCGGGCCGTCCGGCTCGGGCAAGTCGACGCTGCTGCACCTGCTCGGCCTGCTCGACGCGCCGACCGAGGGCAGCTACCTGCTGGACGGCCTGGACACCGTCCGCGCTGAGCGACCGGGACCGGTCCGCGCTGCGCGGCCGCCGGATCGGGTTCGTCTTCCAGGCGTTCCACCTGCTGCCCTACCGGACGGCGCTGGAGAACGTGCTGCTCGCCGAGCTGTACAACCAGACGCCGCGGGGCGGCCGGGTCCGGGCGGCGGCCGACGCGCTGGACGCGGTCGGGCTGGGCCACCGGCTCGACGCGCTGCCCACCACGCTGTCCGGCGGGGAGTGCCAGCGGGTCGCGATCGCGCGGGCGCTGGTGAACCGGCCGAGCCTGCTGCTGTGCGACGAGCCGACCGGGAACCTGGACTCGCGGAACGCGGCCGCGCTGATGGAACTGCTCGACCAGCTGAACGCGGCCGGCTTCACGATCGTGGTGATCACGCACGACGCGGCGGTGGCGGCGCCACGCCGGCCGGGCGGTCGCGATCAGCGACGGGGTGCTGTCCGAGCGTACTCGAGGCCGGTCATGCCTAGGCCCGGCGACCGGCCTGCCGTGGCCGCGGCTGGCCGCGCGGGACGCGGCCGCCGAGGCGGTCGCGGGGATCGTGCAGCGGCCGGGCCGGGCCGCGCTGACCATGCTCGGCACGGTCCTCGGCGTGGGCGCGTTCGTGGCCGTGCTCGGCCTGACCGCCACCGGGGCCGGCCAGATCTCGCACCAGTTCACCGTCCTGGAGGACACCACGGTGACCGTGGAGGACAACGGCCCGGCCAACGACGTCGCCCCGCCCGGCACCAACCCCGCCATCGGCTTCCCGGCCGACGCCGACGCGGTCGCCGGGCACATCAACGGGGTGACCGCCGCGGGCGTCTGGTGGCCGGTCGTCCCTCCCGCAGGGCACGAACTTCACCGGCTCGCTCGCGCTGTCCGCCCCCGCCTCCCAGACGGTCAACCTGCTGGCCGCCTCGCCGGGCGCGGTGCAGGCGATGGGGCTGACGCATGGCCGCGGGCTCGCCGCTGACCACGTACGAGAACGACACCAGCCAGCACGTCGCGATGATCGACACCACCACGGCGGCCGCGCTCGGCATCTCCCCCGCGCGCCTGGCCAGCCATCCCGCGGTGTTCGTCGACGGCATCGCGTACACGGTCGTCGGCATCTACAGCTCCGCGCAGCGCGTGGTGACCAACGAGAGCGCCATGCTGATCCCGGAGAACACGGCCCTGGCCGACTTCGGCAACCCGCAGCCCGGCATCGGGAACCAGGACGAGGCCCAGATGGTCGTCGCGACCAGGATCGGCGCCGCGCAGGCGGTGGCCCGGCAGCTCGCCGCCGCCGAGCTGCCCGCCGACCCGAGCCGGCTGGTCGTGACCTCCCCGCCCAACCCGCAGAACCTGCAGAGCCAGGTGAGCGGCGACCTGGCCGGCCTGTTCCTGATCCTCGCGCTGATCAGCCTGCTGATCGGCGCGGTCGGGATCGCGAACACGACGCTGGTCGCCGTGCTCGAGCGCACCGAGGAGATCGGCCTGCGCCGCGCCGTCGGCGCCCGGCCCCGGCACATCGCCGCCCAGTTCCTCGCCGAGTGCACCGCGCTCGGCACGCTCGGCGGCCTGATCGGCACCTGCATCGGCGTCGGGACCGTGGTGATCTTCGCCGCGGCCAAGGACTGGACCGCCGTGCTGAACCCGGCCTACACCCTGCCCGCCCCGCTGATCGGCAGCGTCGTCGGCCTGCTGGCCGGCGCCTACCCCGCGCTGCGCGCGGCCCGGACCAGCCCGCTCGCGGCGCTGCGGCACGCGTGACGAGTGAGGAACGATCGATGCGCATCCGCACCGGCCTCGTGTCTGCTGATCTGCTGCTGCGCGGGCCTGGCCGCGTGCACCGCCGGCGCGCCCAAGGGACCGGACGTGGCCGTGAGCACGCCCAGCGTGGGCAGGCCGCAGCCGCCCGCCTCGGCCCAGGCGGCGCTGTCCCGCGAGGCGTTCACCCCCTACGCGGCGCTCGGCCAGTCCAACAACGACGGGCTGGCGCCCGGCGAGTCGAGTTTCGCCCTCGCCCAGGCGTGCCTGACCGCCGCGGGCTACCCGACGGCAGCGGCAACGTCCCGTTCGGCATCAGCCTCGGACCGGCCAACCTGGCGTTCGCGCCAGCCGTGGGGGGCCTGGGGATACCTCGGCGCCGCCGAGGCGCAGCAGTACGGCTTCCGGCTCCGCCCGGCTCCGCGCTGAGCACCTGGGCATCGACGCTCCCGCGGCCTGGCCGCGACCCGGCCAGCCTCCCCCAGGCGGAGCAGACCGCGATCGGCAAGTGCGCCACGATCGAGCAGGACTTCACCAACGCCACGGCAGACGGGGCGCTGGCCGGCATCCAGACGCTGAGCAACGACATCGCCAACGACGTGCGCGAAGGACCCGGCGGTGAAGAAGGCCACGCAGGCCTGGTCCGCCTGCATGGCCAGGAACGGCTACACCTTCACGCCAGCCGCAGAACGTGTTCTTCGAGGAGATCCAGACCATGTACGGCGGCAAGCGGCCAGATCAACGTCGGGGCCACGGTGAGCGCCGCCGCCAACCAGGCGCAGATCGCGGCGGCCGTCACCGACGCCACCTGCACCCAGTCCGCCGACCTGGCCGGGATCTACTTCGCCGTCCAGGCCAGCTACGAGCAGCAGCTCGTCAACGCCAACCAGCAGGCGCTCACCGCCGCGGTCCAGCAGTACCGGGCCGCCTACGCCAAGGAGCTCAACAAGCTCCCGTCCCTGCTGAAGACGGCCAAGGCCCAGCCGTTCCCGGCCAGGTCAGCCCGCGCCCAGCCAGCCGCCAGACGCCGGCGTGGACCGCGAAGAACGTCAGCTTCGGCGGCAGCAATGGAGTCCCGGTGCACCCGTGGAACCTCTGCACGAGCGGATCCACGTCGTGGTGGGAGACCGCCGACGGCAACGTGCCGAACGGCTCCGTCGACGTGCTGGGCATGCTGAACTGGCTGGTCAGTCACGGTCAGCTGCCAACCGGAGCCCAGCTGGGCGCGGTCAGCTACGGGTTCGAGATCTCCAGCACGGGGGGAGCAGACGAGAACTTCCAGGTCAGCTCGTTCTCGGTGACCGCTTCCTGACCAGCCTGGTGGGAGCGCCGCGGGCGGAGTTTTAAGGTGGGCGGCATGGATCTGGAACATGGCTACCCGGTTATCCGGCAGACGGCGCTGGACACGACCGACCCGCGACGGCTGGCCGAGTTCTACCGGCTGCTGTTCGGCCTGCGTTACCGGCCCGGCGACGAGCCGCCCGCCTCCCGGCCAGCCAGACCCGAAGGCAGACGACTGGCTGGTGCTGCAGGAGCCCGGCGGGCGGCCCAGCGCTGGCGTTCCAGAAGGTCGACCAGCTGCCCGAGGCGACCTGGCCGGACGGCCCGGTCCCGCAGCAGCTGCACCTCGACACCACGGTGCCCACCGTGGCCGACCTCGATATCCAGCATGAGCGGGCGCTCGCGCTCGGCGCCCGGCTGCTCGAGGACCGCTCGGATGACCCGCAGGAGCCACTGCGGGTCTACGCCGACCCGGCCGGGCACCCGTTCTGCATCTTTGTCGGCGTGCCTGACGGCCGGCTGACGAAATTCGCCGGCTACGGGCCGTCTGATCTGGACGCCGGGGCCGGGGCGGCGCAGCATAGGGGCTATGGAGTTCGACGCTAACGCGGTGTCGTGCTCGGCGATCCCGCCCCCGCCCAGCACGGCGATGGACTGCTCAGCCATCCCGCCGCCGCCGGCCACGGCGATCTCGTGCTCGGCCATCCCGCCGCCGCCCAGCACGACGCTGGACTGCTCGGCCATCCCCCCGCCCCCCAGCACCGCGGTGTCGTGCACCGCGATCCCGCCGCCGCCGAGTACCTCGGCGCGGCCGCTCGTCTATCCCGCCGCCCCCGGCGATTGCGCCCCGCGGCCGCTAGGTACCGGCGCGGGGCGTTGAGCCAGGTCCCGTTCGGCCTCGATAAGGCCGGTCAGAGCCATTGGTCGTGGCTGGCGCCTGGCTGGCGCGGGCCCGGCCGACGGTCCGGCTGGCCAGCAGCACCGCGACCACCACGAAGGCCAGCCAGAAGACCGGCCCGGCGGTCCACCACAGCAGGTGGCCGACGGCCGAGGCGACGATGACGAACAGGACGAGCAGCAGAACCGGGTGGCCGCGCCGACGCGGGCGGTCCGCGACTGCCGGAGCCCCTGTTTCCGGCAGGTCGGAGAACAGGTCGCTCAGGTCGGCGCGGGTCTTGGCGTTCATGGCGCGTCCACCCGGTCGTCGAACTCGGCCTGGTCCAGCCGGCCGTCGGCGAAGTGCTGGGCCAGGCGGTCGGTCACCGCCTGGCGCTCGGCGTCCGAGACGCGCAGGTGCTGGTCGGAGGACATGCCGCGGAACAGCGGCGAGAAGCCGCGGGTCCAGGACTGGCCAGCCCAGGGATCGCCGGGCTGAGAGTAATCACGCTGCGAAGACATTGCCTTAGTTCCTTACCGGGATCGGGACTGGAGGGATTCGATGAGGAGCCGGCGATGGACTGGTCGCTGCCCTCGTCGGGGATCAGCAGCAGGCCGGCCAGGTAGAGCGGGATGCCCGCGCCGCCGACGAGGGTCAGGACCACGAAGGCGATCCGGACGACCATCGTGTCGACGCCGAAGTAGCGGGCCAGGCCGCCGGCCACGCCGCCCAGCATGCGGTCGGCGTAGGACCGGCGGAGCAGGGCGCGCTCCGGCACGGGGCGGGTGTCCGGCCCGGATTCGGTGGTGGTGGCTTCCGGGTTCATGGTGTTGTTCATGGCCCTAGAGTGCGCCGGCGGGCCCGGCCCGCGCATCGGGAAGATCCCCGGGTTCGTCCCTGATCCGCGTCGGGGGAAGTCAGGGTCGGATCGGGGTTGTCCCGGATACTCATTTACGCGCGCGGGGAGCGATGATGGGAAACGTGGAGGATCCGGCACGCTGGGACCGCGGCCCTGACCGGTTCGGGCCCTGGCACCGCGGCTACGGGCCGGGCGGTCACTGGCACCGCGGGCCGCTCGGGCTGCGGCACCGCGGCAACGGCGAGCCGCTGCGCCGGGATGAGGCCGACCGGCTAGCCGGCGGGGTGGCCGCGGGCCTGGCGGCCTGGCGGGGCATCAGCGTCAACACCGTGCGGATCGTGTTCGTCCTGATCGCGATCGTGACCGGCGGGTTCGCCGTGCCGCTGTACGTCGCGGGCTGGCTGCTGATCCCGGCGGCCGGGGAGGATCGGCAGCATCGCCAGCCGGGCCCGGTCGGATTCCGCGGGCATCGGCCTGGCCGTCGCCCTGGCCACGCTGTTCGCCTTCCTGCTGTTCGTGGTCGGCGTGTTCAGCCAGGGCTGGCCCTCGGGCTGGGCCTGGCCGCAGGTGTTCTCGGTGGCCGGGCTCACGCTGATCTGGCGCAACGCCTCGCCCGAAGAGCAGGCCACCCTGCGGCGGCTGGCCGAGCCGCTGAGCGGGGGGGCCAGCCCGGCGCACCCGGGACGACGGTCGGCGATCCGGCTGACGCTCGCGGGCCTGCTGATCCTGGGCGGCGCGGGCTGGCTGGCCTCGGCGCACCAGAGCCTGGCCCTGCTGCGGCCGCTGGGCGGGGCGATACTGGTCATCGCCGGGCTCGCCCTGCTGCTCGGGCCGTGGTGGCTGCGGATCGGCCGCGACCTGGTGCTGGAGCGGCAGGCGCGGGTGCGGGCCGAGGAGCGGGAGGAGATGGCGGCCCGGATCCACGACTCGGTGCTGCAGACGCTGGCCCTGATCCAGCGGCGCGCGGACGACCCGCAGAAGGTGGTCCAGCTGGCCCGGCTGCAGGAACGCGAGCTGCGGTCCTGGCTGTTCGAGGACCGCGGGCCGCACGAGGACATGACGGTGACGTCCGGGGTCCGGCAGATCCAGCAGGACGTGGAGACCCGGTACGGGGTGCCGGTCGAGGCGGTGACCGTCGGGGACTGCGAGCTGGACGAGAACCTGGACGCCCTGCTGGCCGCGGCCCGCGAGGCCACGGTCAACGCGGCGAAGTGGTCCGGGGCCAGCGTCATCTCGCTGTTCGCCGAAGTCGAGCCCGACGCGGTGTCGGTGGTCGTGCGCGACCGGGGCAAGGGCTTCGACCCTTCGGCTGTCCCCGAGGACCGCAAAGGCCTGGCCGAGTCGGTGCACGGCCGGATGGCCCGGCGCGGCGGGACGGCGGTCGTGGTGAGCGACCTGGGCGAGGGCACGAAGGTGACGCTGAAGATGCCGCGGCCGGCCGTCGAGCGGTCCCGGTCCGGGAGCCCGTCATGAGCGGCGGCGTGCCGCGGGTGGTCCTGGTCGACGACCACGGGCTGTTCCGGTCCGGGGTGCGCGCCGAGCTCGGCCGGCAGGTCGAGGTGGTCGGTGAGGCCGACGACGTGCAGCCCGCGATCGAGCTGATCGCCTCGCTGCGGCCCGACGTGGTGCTGCTGGACGTGCACCTGCCCGGCGGCGGCGGCCAGGCCGTGGTCCAGGCGATCAAGGCGTCGGACCCCGAGGTGCGCTTCCTCGCGCTGTCCGCGTCGGACGCGCCCGAGGACGTCATCGGGGTGATCAGGGCGGGCGCGCGCGGGTACGTGACCAAGACGATCAGCACCGCGGAACTGGCCGACGCGATCCGCCGGGTCGCGGCGGGCGACGCGGTGTTCTCGCACCGGCTGGCCGGGTTCGTGCTGGACGCGTTCGCCGCTTCCGGCGGCGCGGCCGGCGCCGCGGCCCCGGCGGTGCGCTGGCTCCGGCGGGGAGGTCAAGCCGTCGTTCGACCCGGAGCTTGACCAGCTGACCTCGCGGGAGCGGGAGGTGCTGCGGCTGATCGCGCAGGGCTACACGTACAAGGAGATCGCCAGCGAGCTGTTCATCTCGGTCAAGACGGTGGAGAGCCACGTGTCTTCGGTGCTGCGCAAGCTGCAGCTGTCGACGCGGCACCAGCTGACCAGGTGGGCCGCCGAGCGGCGGCTGGCCTGACGCAGGCCGCGGGACCTGGCCTAAGGCCGGGCCGCAGGCCCGCCCCGCTCACGGATGCGCGACCGGGATCGGCCACTGATGAATATTGATCTGCCTGCGGCCGCGTGATACAAGGATCATGCGCGATTTTCAGCTGTCGTCATGGCCGTAGCGGGTGATTCGTGCATTTTTTTCATCTCATCATCGGTGCGGTGGTGGCCATCACTTCGGCCGCCACGGGCGTGGTGAATTCGGTGGCCGCCGCTCCGCGGCGCGTCGGCCGCGGGCAGCACGCGGGTCAACTATGTGGCGCTGGGCGATTCCTACAGCTCCGGAGTCGGCGCCGGAGATTACCTCTCCGGCAGCGGGAGCTGCGAGCGCAGCGCGACAGGCGTATCCGGAGCAGTGGGCCGACGCGCACTCCCCCGCCAGCTTCGTCTCGGTGGCCTGCTCGGGTGCGACCACCGCCAACGTGCTCAGCAGCCAGGTGTCGGCGCTGCGCGCCGAGCACCACGCTGGTCAGCATCACGATCGGCGGTAACGACGCGGGCTTCTCCAGCGTCATGCAGACCTGCGCGCTGCGGACGACCAGCTCATGCCTGCACGCCGTCGCGGCCGCCGAGAGCTTCGTCGCCCGCCAGCTGCCGGCCCGGCTCGACGCCACGCTGGAGGCGATCAGCGCCCATGCGCCGTCGGCGAAGGTTGTCGTGCTCGGCTACCCCGACCTGTATGACCTGTCCAAATCCGGCTCATGCCTCGGGTTGAGCAGCCAGGACCGCACTGCGCTCAACCAGGGCGCAGACGACCTCGACGGCGCCCTGCAGGCCGCCGCGCAGGCCCACCACGACACGTTCGCCGACGTCCGCGGCCAGTTCCGCGGCCATGAGATATGCGACTCCGGCAGCTGGCTGCACTCGGTGGACCTGTTCGCGATCAGCTCGTCCTACCATCCGACCGCAGCCGGGCAGGATCTCGGTTACCTGCCCGTCTTCACCGCGGCCGCGTGAGCGGCCGATAGCCAGGCCAAGGGAAATACCGCTGCTGTCCGGCAACTATTTATTCATGCGGCCGAATCGTCTCCGCCAGTCGCGCCGAATTACCACGATCTGTCCGGATATTTTGGCATCGGCAGGTTGCAGCATTTGCGTTACTCGCTTGCGGACAACCTATCCGGCTACCGGGCCAACTGGCCAGTGGCGCCCCGGGCGCTCAGTTCCGCGACTACGTGACGGCCTGCCGTTCGGCCTGATCAGGCGGAAGCGGCCCGGCGGGCCAGGCCGATCTTCGCGTTGGGGTGGTCGCGCCAGGTGGCCGCGCCGGAGGACGCAGCGGTCTTGGCCTGCTCCCACTTGAGCCGGGCCAGCTCGCCGGGCGGGGTCTCCAGCTCCCTGATCCAGGCCCGGGTGGCGGCGGCCACGTGGGCGCCCGCCACCGCCAGGCCCGCCATGGCCACCACCGCGCCGATCCCGATCAGGATCCCGCCGACCACGAGGGGCCCGGACCTCACCTGGGGCCAGTTCCCGCCGAGCTGGCTGTTCGTCTCATCGTCATAAGCCATGGCGCCCATCCCGTATCGGTGTGCTGCCTTACCTGAGGCTCAGCCTATCCCTGGGGCTCACGCAGGGGACAGGCGTGGGACCACGGCCGTTCGGATAAAAAAGGAAGCGCTATGGCTGGGACGGGGGTCACGGCGGCCGGGCGAAACGGGAGCGGGCGGCAATGGGCGCTGAGCGAGACGGGCGACGGAATTCGGCCAGCTCGAGAACGGGCTGCGGTCCCTGTCGGCCACGGCGGTGAAGGCTCCGGCCGCGGCGGCGGACCACGGTGGCGGTGCTACCGGCCGTGAGCTCAGCCGGTCAGCCAGCCGCGGGGAGCGCGGTGATCGGAAGGGGCGGGCGGCGCCGTCCTGCATCGATCGCCGAGCGCAGATCCCTGATGATGGCGGCGGGATCGGTCTTGATTCTCCTGGGCGAGAAGTGCAGCGGGAAGATCCCGTGGGCGATGAGCCTGTCGTGCCGCTCGGTAGTGCGGTCCTGGTCATCGGCCGAAAGGTGATACGCGCGAGAGTCGACTTCACCCGCAACTCCGGCGTCTTGCCACCAGTCATCGACGGTGGCGATGAAGACACCGTCGGCATCGAAGAGGCGGGCGTTGAACATCGGCTTGGGCAGATCAGAGCCAAGGATCAGGACTCGCAGGTCTCCCTCGGCCACCGACCGGACGCCATCGCCGACCTCCGCCAGCGCCGCGCGGAACAGGGTGGCCCAGCTGGCGGCCCAGCCTGAAGCTCCTTGGTCAGCTCCGCCACCGTGCAGGCCCGCTGCTGCACCACGGCGGACACGACGTGACGCACGTCATCGAAGCGGGTCAGGGTGCGGCCGCGTCCGCGACCGCGCGTGGAGGTGCGGTGAAGCGGATCTGACCGGTGACGTATCCCCGTTCCGGGATCCGCCTCTTCCGGTGCACCCGGACGAACCCGACGCTCTGCTTCCTGGCGTTCCACGGGATAAGCACATCCACCAGGTCCGGCCCTGGTGAGCTCACGCGATGGCGCCGTACGGCGGCTGACCCGGTGATCAGGCTCTGCGGGCCCGCATACAGAAGCGCAGCCATCTCCCGCTGGTCCCGGGTCGCGGTCCCGGTGACGGTGAGGTAGACGCCCGGCAGCAGCCGCTGCCACGGCCCGCCCGGAGCGATCTGGCGATCCAGCGTGGTGTGCGGCACGCCGCACAGCAGCGCTTGCCCCCGCGTGACGACCTGGTACTGCACCTGCAACACATGCCTCAGGCGTTCTGTATCGAAGGACGATCTCCTGGGCATGGCGACACAATGTCACACGCTCCTGACAAAAAGGGATCGCGGCGGCTCGCTGGCGCGGTCTCAGGCGGGGCGCGTGTGCCCCTGGCCCGCTCTAACGGTTAGAGCGCCATGCCTCCAGGCACTTGTCGGGTGCCGGTCCGCTGGGGCTCAGGTGGACACTGATGGTGTGAATCACGAGCGCGCGGAAACCTTTCTGCGGCTGGTGGCCGAAGCGGAGCTACGCCAGCTCACGGCAGAACAGCGAGACAGCGCGCCCCTGCCGGAAGGTCCGGGTGCCGAGCATGAAGAGGCCGGGCTGCTGCGATGGCCGGCTGTCGTGGCTATGCTCCGCACTCTCGACGACCGGCAGCGAGAGGCGATCACGCTGCAGTATCACGTGGGTTTGTCCGAGGCTGAGACCGCGGCCACGATGCGGATCAGCCACGGGGCAGTGAAGGCCCATACCAGGAACGGGATGTCGACGCTGCGAGCGGAGCTGGAGACCGGATACCGGGCGCGCGGGTCGCGTGGGTGCTGACCGCGGTGGGCGCGCTCGACGAACGGGTCGCCGTCCGGATCCTGGAGGACTTCCGGCTGAGCCTCGCTGTCCGCCAGGCTCGTTCTGCTGGCCAGCGCATGCACCGGCTGCGGGACGTGGCTGCGCCACGCGCCGGCCGACGGCGTGGGCCGCCGGGCCGCCCTCCCCGCAGCAGCCGGCCGGGCCGCAGGCCTCCCCGGGCCGGATCGTCCCGCTTGGGCAGATGATCTCATTCCAGGGCGCGGATGCCGTCGGCGAGTTGTACGTGTTGTCCTACACGCGGATAGGGTCTGGGCCTCAGCTGAGCGTGTTCGCGCGGACGCGCAACCAATCGGGCCGGTGGCAGCCGTCGGGGCCGCATCTTTTCGACCAGTTCACCGCCACCGATGACAGGGGTGCCAGCTACCAGGTATCCATCCGGGACATCGGCAGCGGCCCCATGGGATGGACGCTGATGCTGCGTCCCACCTGCCGCACGACCCGCGCTGGCTGGACCTTCATCCCATCCCCGGCGGTTCTGCTGTACGTATCGGCCTGGACCGTGAAGCCTCGGAAACCAGCCCGACTGCAGCCGACGTGACGGTCACGAAGACGGAGCTAAGCCCGGGCGAGTACCTGCTGCACACCATCGCGGCGCGGCTGCTCGCGGCGGCCTGGTCCGGTCCGCTGGATACGCCGCCAGTTTCCGGGCTCACATCGGGAGCGCTGACCCGCCTGGCCGACGGCCTTGGTGACATCATCGCGGCGCTGCAGGCGTGCGGCGCTGTGTCCCCGCTCAGCCCGGTCCCCGGCCAGCTCGCCACGGTCTGCGCGGAACTCAACGTCGATGGCCCGGGCATCACCGCCCACCCGCCGACGACCTACCCGAACCATGGCTGAGCGTGCTCGCCCGCTACCAGCGCAGAAACACCGGGGCGGCCCCGGCGCGGGACGGCTGTGCCACCGCGGCCGTCATGCTGCCTGAACTGGACGGGATCAGGCTCGCGGTCCTCGGCCTGCACAACTGCCAGGACAGCACCGTCATGCACATGCATGCCAGCGGTCCGAGGTCCGGGGTCATCTACGGGCCGGATGACCTGTATCCCTGGGCGACGCTATGGGTACGCGACAACTGCGGGCACTGGCACGCTACCCGCCTCCTCGGCCCGCAGCGGTATGAACGGCGAGGTAGCGCTGCGCGTAGAAGTGGTTCCGCCGCTGAGCCGGGCCACCGTCTGGATCGAGCTGCTCGCCGCCGGGCAATCGGCTGAGTCCGCGCCACAATGCCGCTTCAGTGGGAATCGATCCGCACACTGTGAGCCGTCAAATGGGCTGGCGGCCTGGATCACGAGACGGCGCGGAGCTAGCCAGAGCAATGCGGACTTGGACAACACCGTCTGATGGGCCGCATCGCAGATCCGGAAGCATCTGCCGAGCCATCGGCATACCGCCTGGGCTCCCAGACCAGTAGAGCGGGGACGGTGCCACATTCGCCTCGGTCACAGCTGGATCGTCGCTTCCATCGTCAACCGACGGCCAGGTTGAACGTGGGCAGAGTTGGCGTGGCCCCGTCTACCGGGGCTGGGGCACCGAAGGGCGCGACCGGCGCGTGTCCAGCTGGTTTCGTTCGCGAGGACGTGTCGCTCCTCTTGTTACCCAAGTCGCGGTCGGGCCGGGCACTGGACCTGCGGGCCGCCGGCAGCGGGCCCTGGCCGCGTGGGCAAGCGCTGCTGGCTTCGGGCTGGTGGCATGGGACCTTGGCGGCGAAGCGCCACTCGGGCCGAGGCGGAAAAGAACATCGAGCAGTGCCTGCTACCGCCAGGACGGAAACAACTCACCGCATCCAACCTGGCACTACTATGCCCGGCTCTGCTGTGCCGGGCCGCGGCGGGTTCATCAGCCAGCACGCTCAGTCAGCCCTTTCCAGGCGTAACGTCGCGTCTTCCAGCCGCCTCGACCGGTCGGGGAGACCCGCGGCCACCCGCAGCCGGGCGAACTCGGTGGCGAGCGCCCGGGGAGGATAGTGCGCGTTGAGGCCGCTCGGATTGGGCAGGATCCAGAGCCTCGTCGACCCGATCGTGTCCTCCTGGAGACCGACCGCCACGTCCGGCCGGCTGAAGGCGGCGCGATACGCCGTGACTCCCAGCACCGCCAGCCATCGGGGACGCCGGGCCAGCACCCGCCTGCGCAGCAGCCGACCACCCTCGACAAATTCCGCCGGGGCCAGCTCGGCGACGCCGACGGTCGGGCGGCGGACGAGGCTCGTCAAGCCAAGTCGCACGGCCAGCAGTTCGTGCGCTTCGTGCGGGGCCAGGCGGCGAGGCGTGAACCCGGACTCTACAGCGCCGGCCACCAGCGATCGCTCGGCGTCGCGAACGGCGCGCCGGCCGCGGCGGAGGAAAGTCCGGGGTTGGCGCCGCAGAACAGCACCACCAGGTCGTCGGCGATCACGTCGGCGAGGCGCACCCGCCGAGCGGCTTCCAGCTCCGCCGGGGAGAACCGCTTGCCACGGGCCGCTACCGGCTTGCCCGGCGTCATCGGCACCTCCCGTCGAAATATAGCCGTGCCAGCACTGTCTAACAAAACGCTCGGTAGGCCACGCGAACGGTGTCCGGCGGTGTCCGTGTTCGTCATCTTTCCCGGCGTCCGGCGGCCGGCCCACGATGGCAACAGGGATGGTGACGGCGGGAAAGATGCGAGGAGACCGGGTTCGCCCTGTCGGGGATCGGACATGACCACGTCGCACCCGACGCTGATGTATGACGCCCTGATGGGCGGTACCTGGCAGGCCGGGTTGCTCCGGGCCGCCCGCAGCACGCCGCGATCCCGTTATGCCGCAACTGCACATCGGGACATTCCGGGCGCCGATCATCGAACAGCCCTCTGGCCATGCTGATGACCCGCCCGTCCGGCGCCGCTCCGCTTACAACTCCACCGTGGCCTCAATGCCCACCGGCGCGGCAGGCTGGCCGTTGGCAGAGTTGGCACGCTCCCCTCAATGGGGGCCTGTGTGCCACAAGCCCCACTTGGCGTGTGCCCCCGGGATGGGCGCGTGTGCCCTGGCCCCGTCTTCAGGAGCGGGTGTGCCATAGGGTCCGTTGGGGGGCAGCAGGCGGCGAGCAGGTTCATGCAGGCTGAGCCGTAACTGCGGCGCGCAGCGCCCGCGCGGGCGGGCGGTGGCCTGTACGGCTAGCGTGCGGGGGCTGTCAGGTCGCTGTGGCTCAGGGCTTGGCGGCGGGTGCCCTCGGCGGGTGGTCGGAGTCGGCGGACGGCCGGGCAGCGCGGTGGCCGGACTGTATTGTCGCCTCAACGGGAGCTGGATGCGGCGGCCCTCCGGGGAGGGTCTGGTTCTGCTAGGTATTCATCCGTCGGCGGTCTATAGATCCATTTCGGAGATGGCCGCCAGGTTGCGCCGCATTTCCTGGTAGCGGTCCGTGCCGAGGGTCTCGCTGATCCGCTGTTCGACCTCAAGGAGGGCGAGGCGGCTGGCCTGGGCTGTCTCGCGCCCCTTCTGGGTCAGGTAGATGCGCTTGGCTCGCCTGTCGGAGGGGTCCTCGCGGCGGGCCAGGTATCTCTTGGAGACTAGGTCGTCGACTATCTCGCCCATCGACTGCGGGGCCATGCCCGCCTGGGCGGCGATATCGGTCAGGCGAAGGCCGTCCTGGATGGAGAGCATCTCCATCGCGTTGCCGTGGGCGGGGCGCATGTCAGCGGCACCGGCTTGGCTGACGGCGCGGTAGATGGCCGCGGACAGCACGTTATACGCCGTTCGCAGCAGGGTGGGGGTCGAGGGATCCGGGTTGGCCACGGCTTGACTCCTTCATGAAGGAGACCTGATAATCAGGATACCTTCATACTCTAGCGCCGCAGAGGGCCCTCATGACCTGTCACGAAGAAGAACGCGTCCAGGTCCTGGTCGTCGGCGCGGGCGCTGCCGGGCTTGCGGCCGCGCTGGAGCTGGCCCGCCGTGGCCTCGCGCCGCTGGTCCTGGAGCGCCGTGCGGGCGCTTCACGTCATCCGCGGGCGACTGCTCTGACCGCCGCGACCATGCGGCTGATCACCCGGTGGGGCGCCGAGCCAGAGGTACGGCGCCTGGGCTTTCGGTCCGAGCACGCGATGTCGATCCGATCCTGCCTCACCGGTCCCGAAATCCAGCGGCTACCCTTCCCGGACCACGTGTGGACCTGTGCGCAAGACCACCTCGAAACGATCCTCGCCGAGCGCGCCGTACAGGACGGGACGCAGCTGAGGTACGGTTCGCAACTGACCGGCCTGGAGCCCGCGGACGGTGCCGTGCTGGCCACCGTTGCGGCGGCTCAGGGGAACGGCTCTTGCGCGATCCGGGCGCAGTACGTCGTCGGCGCCGACGGCGCGCACAGCAGCGTGCGGCAGGCCAGCGGGATCGCCACGTCCAGGGCACGCGGCTACGGGTACTGGATCAGCGTCCTGTTCCGCTCCCCCTGCGTCACTACACCGGCGACGAGCCCTGCATGGTGTACGGCATCAGCGATCCGTCAACCAGCGGCGTGCTCGTCCCCGCAGACGCCACCGACCGCTGGATCCGCGGCCTGCCCTGGCACCCGGAGCTAGGCGAACGACTTGAGGAGTACGGCGAGGCCCGTTGCCAGGACCTGGTCCGGTCTGGTGTCGGCGTCCCGGACCTCCCGGTCCAGATCCTCGACATCCGCGCATTCGAGATGACGGCGTCCATTGCCGACCGGTACCGGGCCGGCCGGGTCATCCTGGCCGGGGACGCCGCCCACGTATTCACCCCGTCCACCGGCATGGGACTCAATCTCGCCATCCACGACGGAGCAGCGCTGGCGCAATACCTTGCCGAGGCCATCAGCCCCGAAGACCAGCCCGAGATGCTCGACCTGTACGAGCACGCACGCAAGCCGCTCGCTGAGAAGCTGCTGGAACCCGACCTTGCCCCCGCCCGGTAACCGCCGAGACCTGCTCTCCCCACCGGTACGCAATAAGGGTCTTCACGCCAGCCTCCGCAGCGCGGAGCATGCCAGATATTCGCGCTTCACAGGCGACGCACCACGCTCCAGGTTCACGGTGGCTTCGATGGCAGCCTCAGGCCCGGCGTTTCTGGAGTAGGCATGTCCCGAGCCCCAGACGCCCCCGCGCTCACCACGGGTTGCGCGTGCGCCGCGCGGCGCCCGTCACACCGTGACAGCGACGTTGACGACGTAGACGGTCGCGGCATCCTCGTCCACCTCATACAGGATCCGGATGCCGGGCAGGTGAAGGCGGTAGATCCCGCTGCCTCCCCACGCCACCGCCTGGTCAGGACGGGGCTGTCCGGCCAGCGCCGCCAGCCACCGCTTGATCACGGCAAAGGCCTCGGGATCCTCGGCGCGGATCCGGGCCAGCGCCCGCAGCGCGGCCTCCTGCACGACGACGGTAAGGCTCACCGAGCGTCGTCGGCATCGATCCGGTCCAGGGCGGCATCCAGGTCGGCCAGCGAGACGCCGTTGCGTCCGGCCAGCCGGGCGGCGTAGTGGGCGGCCAGCGCGGCCCGGTCCTGCAGGTCAGCGAGGTCGTCGATGTTGATGATGGCGACCGAAGGCTTGCCGTGCTCGGTGATCGCGACCGGACGGTGCGAATACCGGGCCCGGGAAACCAGCTCACCCAGATGGGCCCGGGCCCATGTCAGGTTGTAAGGCTCGTCCATGACTTCAAAGTGTACACTTTGCATACTCGGCCACCGCATAGGCGGGTTCACAGGCTCACCGTGGCTTCGATGGTCAGCCTTCGGGCAAGCCGCGTGGTGGCACAGTTGGCATGATCCCCTCTATCGGGGCCGGGGGCGCACAGGCCCCGCTCTCTCGTGCGTTCGGGGCGGGGTGCGTGTGCCACAAGCCCCATCTATCGGGGCCGGGGGCGCACGCACACAGCGGGCCGCGCTCTCTCGTGCGTTCGGGGCGGGGTGTGTGTGCCACAAGCCCCGTCTATCGGGGCCGGGGGCACACGCACCCCTACGCGGGCAGGGCGGCGGCGGGAGGGGCGGAGAGTAGGGGGAGAGTAGGGGGAGAGGGCAGGGGGGTGGGGCGGGAAACGGGGGGCGGGGCGGGGGGCTAGCTCCAGAGGTCGGTGGTGCTGGTCTGGGGGTAGCAGGTGCGCGTGCCGGTGCAGTTGTAGAGGGGCGGGCGGTTGGCGGTATAGATGCGGGTCACGCGGGTGAAGTAGCGGACGCCGGGATGGCCGGGGAGCGGCTCGGGGCGCCAGAGGGCGACCAGGGCGGGGTAGTCGATGAACTTGCCGCTCGCGCAGTTGGGGGTGCAGTCGTTGACCTGCTCGACGGCGGCGGCGAACGCGGCGGTGGCGCCCCAGCTGACCCAGTGCAGGCCAGATAGGACGTCGCCCGCGTCGGCGCAGGTCAGGACGAACGACGAGGGACGGGTCTGCTGCTTGAGCAGGCAGTTGGCCACAACCGGGGTGGCGGACGCGGGCGTGTCGTGCTGGACAAGAGCGGAGTCGGTGGCCCGGGTCGACGCGGATGCGCAGCCGGACGCGGCCAGGGACAGCAAGGTGAGAATTACTACGGCGGCACGTTTCATCGGCTCGCTCCTCGGGATATTCGCGTCACATCTTCTTAGACGCGGGACAGCGTGGTCGGTTGGATCGCCGTCCGCCGACCTGTGTTACGCGTAACATGAGGTAAGGGGAGGAGATGGCGGCGGAGACACGGAAGTGCGAGCAGTGCGGCGAGGAGTTCACGCCGCGGCGTGAGCACGCCCGGTTCTGCTCGGCCCGCTGCCGGGTGGCGTGGAACCGCCAGCACGTCGGCGATCCCCCGGCCGAGGAGGGCGCGCTCGGCTGGACCATCGCCGGGATGCGGGACACCACGGACCGGCTGCTGCGGGCCCGGGCCTTGGACGCCCCGCACGGCTTCGCGGCCATCAGCGAGGCGGTGTGGTGGATCACGCTGGTCGACGCCACCCTGGTCCGCTACCACCCAGACGTCTACGACATGGTCCTGGCCGGCCACCGCGAAGCCGAGCGGCGGGTCATCGAGGGCACCTTCGGCGGCCTTCGGTTCGTGCGAAACTGGATGGGCTATCACCTGGACCACTCCGACTTCATCCAGCCGGCCACCAGCCCCGGGGAGGCTGGCGTCAGGCCGATCGCGGCCTGGACCTGGCGGCCGCTGGCCGCGCCCGTGCTCGGCGCCCTCCCGGCCCGGGGTCAGGAATGGGAGATGACGCGGTACCGGAACTACCAGGCCCAGCTGGCGGGCAGGCCGATCGGGGAGGCGTTCGAGCGCTCTGTACCGTTCCTGTTGCTGGCCGCCGAGGGCAGCGTCACCGCGAGCTAGCTGGCCGGTCGACCTGAGCGCAGGCACGACTCAGCGAGTCGGCCGGAACCGTGAGGCTGCCAGCTACGGGGCGTTCGGTCACGGTCCAGCTCACGCACGGCGAGCGGACGCGTACGGCGCAGGCGGCGCCGTGGTCCGCACGGCGGAAAGCCGGATGGGTACGGCCTCGGGGGGACCCATCCGGCTTTCGCGCGCGTTGGCTACGGGTTGTAGACCAGGTGGAAGGTGCCGCCGAAGGCCGTGATGTTGTTGCCGTTGCCCAGGGGCGCGAAACCGCCGTTGGCCGTCGGCGCGGCCTGCTCGTTGCTGAACAGGTACAACGGCTGGCCCCACCAGGTGACCTGCCTGAGCCCGCCGGGCAGGACGATCTCGTTGATGCCGGACGCTGGCACGCCACGAGCACCAGGCGAATCGCTGGTGAGCACGGCCGGCCACGCGCGGGCGCAGGCCGGGATCGCCCCGCAGGTCGTCGTCGTGCCGTACCACTGGTCGTCGCTGAAGGTGTACACCGGGAAGTCGATCCACCCGCCGCCGGTCAGGAAGGGCTCGGCCAGCACCCTGTTGCCGCCGATCTTCATCGTGGTGAGCGTCCCGGCCCACGGCACCGGCTGGCCGCTCGCCGAGATCAGCCACCAGACGCCGTGCCACGGCGGAATGCCCGGCTCGAACCAGCCCTCGCCGGTGACCTGGGCCGGTGCCTCATCGAACAGGTACAGCGGGTGCCCGGCGTAGGTGACCTGCCAGCCGACGCCCTTGCGGTAGACCCGGCCGAGCAGCGACTGCTGCACGCCGGGGCCGGCGACCGGCCTGCCGTTGGTGGTGAGCGCGGGCCATTCGGCGTTCTTGTCGTTCGACGGCCCGGTGCAGGTAATCGGCCCGAACGCCGCCTGCGTCACGCCAGTGGTGCAGCCGAAGCTGCGGCCGTGATCGGAGGTGATGTAGTACAGCGAGTAATTCTTGAACGGGCCCGAGCCGACGGCCAGCGACCAGCCGAACGCCGTATCGGCCACGATGATCTCGGTGCCGCCCGGCGCGGCGGGCCGCGCTGTGGACGCTACGGCAGGCGCCGCAGACAGCGCCATTGCTGCGGCTGGCGCTGCGAGCAGCGCCAGCCATCGACGGATGGACATGGGTTTCTCCTTCTTTCCCTCCCAGTGAGCGCCCGGTTAATCTGCCGGGCGCGTGCCTTGCGCAGCCGAAGGGGACCCCGGCAAGGCAGAGCGCAGCAGCTCTCGGCTGGGCCGCAGAGCACGCCGTCACCGATCACCACCGCGACTCGAGAATTCTGCTCGCTTCGTTACGGAGTCGAGCGGAATGAGACAACGGTAGGAGGAGACCGTTCCGGAATCGTTACGATGACGGCACGTGCGCGCACTATGCGTGACGGCCTGCGCGATCGTGATGATTTCGATGCTGGCCGGGCACGCGGGCCGCCAGGCGTATACAGCCGTCAGGGGCGGCCGTAGAATTGGGCGCTAACGGGGCGTATCTGCCGTTTGGAGTGAGAATCGGGTGGTCACGCCGCTTGAGGCTGACGACACGGGCACGCTCGGGCCGTACCGTCTGCTCCGGCAGCTCGGGGACGGCGGCGTGTTTCTCGGCCTGCCGCCGGACGGGCAGCCTGTCGCGGTGCAGGCGATCGCCGCCGAGCTGGCCGCCGATCCCGGATTCCGGGCCGAGGTGGCCGCCGCCCGGACGGTTAGCACCGCGTTCGTGGCGCCGGTGGTCGACGCGGACCTGGACAGCCCGGTGCCGTGGCTGGCCTCGAGGTACGTCGCGGGCCCCTCGCTGGCCGAGGCGGTCCGCGAGCACGGGCCGTCGCCGGTTCCGGCCGTGCTGGGGCTGGCGGCCGCGCTGGCCGAGGGCCTCCGCGACATGCATGCCGCAGGCCTGCTGCACCGTAACCTCAAGCCGTCGAACGTGGTGCTGGCCCAGGACGGGCCGAGGCTGATCGGCTACGGGATCTGGAATGCCGCCGAACTGCCGGGCAAGGACCCGGGTTTCCTGTCGCCGGAGCAGGTCCTGGGCCACGACTTCGGCCCGGCCAGCGACATCTTCAGCCTGGGAGCGGTGCTGGCCTTCGCCGGCAGCGGGCACGGGCCGTTCGGTTCCGGGTCGATTGCGGCGCTGATGTACCGGCTGGTCAACAGCCCGGCGCAGCTCGACGACCTGGGCGCCGGGCTGCGGCCCGTAGTGGCCGGCTGCCTGGCCAAACGGCCGAGTGACCGGCCCACCGCGGGCGGCCTGCTGGCCGAGCTGGCCGCCCTCCGGTCTGCGCCTGCCCCTGAGCCTGAGCCGGTGCCTGCACCTGTTTCTGCGCCGGCGGCCCCGGTCACGGTCAGGGGAGCTGTGCTCGCGGGCGCGGGTCCGCGGCGTGGCAGGTCACGATCGCTGCGCCCGGTATTGGTGACCGGCGCAGTGCTGGCGGCCGTGGTCGCCGCCATCTTCGTCCTGAAGATGGCCGTTTCCCCGGCGAGGGGCGGGCACGCTGAGCCGCAGGCGGGAGCCGTCGTGGCGGCAGCTAGCTCGAGCCCTCTCGCTGGCCCGGCGCCTTCCGGTCTCGTCGGGCGCGGCGCCTGCGTCGTCGCAGGGCTCCGGTGCAGCCTTCGGGGCACTCGGGTGGCAGCACGCCGTCGACGCTGCAGGAGCCGTCGGCGTCCGCGTTCGTGAGCCTGTCCGCTGCGGGGGCAGTGCCCAGCGCATCAGCGGCGGTGGCGCCAGGTCCATCGGGGTCCACGTCAACGGTCCCGGGCACGTCCCCGACGGCGCCGTCTTCGCCGACGCGGTCGTCCTCGTCGCCCTCCCCGTCGCCGTCGTCGGGCCCCGTCCTCGTCGGTCCTCCGGTCCCCGTCGCCGTCATCGTCTCCGCCGCCGGCATCGTCCCCGCCGCCGTCATCGTCGTCCGCCGCCGGCATCGTCCCCGTCCCCGTCAGCCTCCTCGGCCCCGTCGTCTTCCCCGTCGGCTTCCTCGGCCCCGTCGTCTACGCCGTCGGCCTCCTCGGCGACGGCGTCTTCGCCATCGCCCTCCTCAGCGGCGGCCTTATCGGTGACAGCCTCTTCAGCGGCGAGCCCCAGCGGGCCCGCCGGTTCTGGCTGAGGTTCGCGGCGAACCCCGTCGTTGTGGGTCAGCGCGCGACGGGGGCGAGCTCGGCTAAGGACCAGCTCGCTGGCGACGACCAGTATGGCGAGGACGGTCAGCGAGGGGCCGAGGACGGCCAGGCCGCGCGCGCCGATGATCAGACCGATGAGAGCGGAGATCCCGGCTCCCCCGGCCGCGGCGGCGCCCACCTGCCAGGCGATGACGTGCTGGGCCCGCCGCTCCCCGATGCGGGCCGGGGTGAGGCTGATCAGGGCGGGGAACACCCCGGCCAGGGCGCCGCCGAGGACCGCGAAGGCGAGGACGGTGACGGCGGTGCCGGGCTGCCACCAGATGATCGCCGCGGCGGCTACGGCCAGGACGCTGCCGTACCGCACGACCAGGCGGGGCGGGACCGGGCGGGGCACCAGGGCCAGCGCGATCCGCACGGCGGTCAGCGTGCCCCAGTACCCGAAGGTGGCGAGGCCCGGTCGCGGTCTCGGACAGGTTCAGGTGACCGCGGCAGAAACTCGCCTCCCATTGCCCGGCGCCCACCTCGAGGCCGGTGTAGAGGAAGAACACGCCCATCCCGGTGGCTACCACCCAGCCGTAGCGGCGCCGGGACCACTGCGGGCCGGAGGACGGCGGGACAGCCGGGGCTTTGCCGACGGGGCCGCTCCGGCCGGGGCCGAGGCCGGGCCGGGCGGCTCGGGGCGGTCGGGGCCGGGATGGGCGGAGCCGGGGCGGCCTGCCGCCGGTGCCGCAGCCAGCAGCCGGCGATGACCAGGTCGAGTCCGGTCAGGGCCAGGTAGGCCGGGCGCCAGGAGCCGGTGAGGATGGCGGCCGTGACGACCAGCGGACCGAGCGCCGTGCCGACGCCGTAGGCACCGTGCAGCAGGTTGAGCAGCCGCGTCCGGCCGGACAGGGCGACGGCCGTGTTGAGCCCGGCGTCCATCAGGCCGGCCGCCGCGCCGGTCAGGACGGCCATGCCCAGCACCAGGCCCAGGCCGGGGGCGAGCGCGAAACCGGCGTATCCCACGGCCGCGCAGGAGGCGGCCGTGACCAGCAGTGCGGGCACGCCCAGACGCCGGATGAGGGTGCCGACGAAGGCGGTGACCAGCACCGACCCGGCCGTGGCCAGCAGCAGGATCAGGCCGAGGTCACCTACCGGCGCGCCGAACGTGACCCGCATCGACGGCCACGCGGTGCCCAGCATGCCGTCGGGCAGCCCGAGGACCACGAAGCTGCCGAGGGCGAGCACATCTGCCCGGCGGGTCACAGCGCCGACCGCGGGGGTTCGCCGGCGCTGCTCATCCATTGACCCATGTATACGCACCGCACCGACGGCGGGCGAATCGCGAGCGCTGCGCCCCGGCGGAGCGCGCCGCAGCTATTGGACGACGAAGCCGGTGAGTCCGCCGGGCGGCTCGACCTGGACCGCCACGTCGTCGACGACGGCGCGGCGGGGGCCATGGCGGGCCCACTCGACCAGGTGCCCGACATCGGATTCCGGGCCCTCAAGAGCCGCTTCGACCCGGCCGTCGGGCAGGTTGCGGACCCACCCCGCCACGCCACGCTCCTCGGCGAGGCGACGGAGCGTATCGCGGAAGAAGACACCCTGGACCCGCCCGGAGATCAGCAGTCGGTAGCGGACCACAGGCACAGGCCGACCGTACACCGGCATGGACGCCGTCGTCAGGTGACCGCGATCAGGCGGGCGGTGTCGCGGGCGATCATCAGTTCCTCATCCGTCGGCACGACCAGGGCCAGGGCGGTTGCGGCCAGGCTGATGCGGCCCGCCGGTGTCCTGGCCGTGCCGGGCGTTGGCCTGCGGGTCCTCGGCCAGGCCGAGGAAGCCCAGCCGGGCCAGGACCATGCTGCGGACCGTGACGCTGTGCTCGCCGATGCCGCCGGTGAAGACCAGCGCATCCAGCCGGTCCAAGCTGGTGACCAGCGCGGCGACCGCCTTGGCCAGGCGGTGCACGAAGACGTCAAGGGCGAGCCGGGCGCGGGCGTCGCCGGCCGCCGCCGCGGCTTCGACCGCGCGCATGTCGTTGCCCACCCCCGACAGGGCGGCCAGGCCGCTGGCGGTGTCCAGGGCGTCGGTGACCTGGCCGGCGGTCAGGCCGGCCGCGTCGGCCAGGTAGCCGAACATGCCGGGATCGACGTCGCCGGAGCGGGTGCCCATGACCAGCCCCTCCAGCGGGGTCAGGCCCATCGTGGTATCTACCGACTCGCCGTCGCGGACCGCCGCCGCGCTGCAGCCGTTACCCAGATGCGCGGTGACCAGCCGCAGCTCGCCCAGCGGCCGGCCCAGCAGGTCAGCGGCCCGGCCACTGACAAAGCGGTGGCTGATGCCGTGGAAGCCGTACCGGCGGACCCCGTACCGGGTGTACCACGGCTCGGGCACGGCGTAACGGTATGCGGCCGGCGGCATGGTCTGGTGGAACGCGGTGTCGAACACGGCCACTTGCGGCAAGTCCGGCCGCGCGGCGGCGACCGCCTCGATGCCGGCCAGGTTCGCCGGGTTGTGCAGCGGCGCCAGGCGGCTGAACGACCGGATCGCCGCGATCACCTCATCGTCCACCCGGACCGACGCGGTGAACTGCGCGCCTCCGTGCACCACCCGGTGGCCGGCGCCGATGAGGCGGGGCCCGGAGTCGGACTGCGGCAGGTAGCCGAGGATGCGGGTGATGGCCGCCTGATAGCTGCCGTCGGTGAGTTGTTCGGTCACCGGGGCGCCCGCGTCCTGCTCGAGGTGCAGCAGCGCCTCGGGCGTGCCGACCTTCTCGGCCTCCCCGCCGAGCAGGCGCCGCCCGCTCCGGGGCTCGATCACGGCGAACTTCACTGTCGCGCTGCCCGCGTTGAGGACCAGCACCACGTCTGAGGCGTCGGGCTCAGGGCCCTCGCTGCTCGCCGTCACCTTGAGGATGCTACGCCGCAGGTGACGGCGCGGCCGCGGCTGGCCGGACGAGGCGGCCACAGCTGGCCGGACGGAGCGGGCCGCGACAGGCAGACATGTCCCGCTGAGGCGGCGATGCCGGAATGTTACGGAAATCTCTCGCGCGGACCCATCCGCGCTGGGGTCCGTAGCGAAGCTGCAGGTGACATACTCCGCCCCCTCAATCGGGCTGGCCGCTGACCAGCCACCGAAAGGATCGTCATGCCCAGACACGACCCACAGCCCGAGCCGGGTGACCATGTATCGCGGCGCTCCCTGTTGCAAGGGGCCGCAGCCGCAGGCGCCGCGGGACTCGCCGTCACCGCCCTGGGCGCGGGCGTGAGCCAGGCCGCGTCGGCCAGCACCCGGCCGGCGGCACCGGCGACCGACGGTGCCGCGAACGCGCCAGCGGGACCCATCGTGGTGCACGTGCGCGATGCGAAGTCCGGGGACATCGAGGTGTTCTCCGGGACGAGCCAGACCAGCCTGCGCGACAAGGACCTGGCCGCCCGGATCGCCCGGGCGATCGGCTGATCCCGCCATCTGCCCATTCGAGCCAGTTCGAACCAGCGAGGTAAGTAAATGTCATCGCACCGCGAGGCACCGGAAATCTCCAAAGACCCGGTGGCCGACAGCACCGACGTGTACGCGTTCGTCAGCCCGGATAAGCCGGACACGGTCACCCTGATCGCCAACTACATCCCGCTGCAGGGTCCGGCGGGCGGCCCGAACTTCTATGAGTTCGGCGACGATGTGCTGTACGAGATCCACATCGACAACAACGGGGACGGCCAGGCGGACATCAGCTACCAGTTCCGGTTCACCACTACGGTGGCCGACCCGGACACGTTCCTGTACAACACGGGCCCGATCGAATCGCTGAGCAGCCCGAACTGGAACCGGCGCCAGACCTACACGGTCACCCGCTCCACCGGCTCCGCAGGCCAGGTGCTCGGCACCGGGCTGGCCTGCCCGCCGTGCAACATCGGGCCGCTGTCGACGCCGGACTACTCCAGCCTGGCCGCCTCGGCCATCCACGGCCTGGGCGGCGGGATCACCGTGTTCGCCGGCCAGCGCGCCGAGGGTTTCTACGTCGACCTGGGCGCGATCTTTGACCTGGGCGACCTGCGGCCGTTCGAGAACCTGCACGCCCAGTACGGGCTGAACGCCTTCACCGGGCCCGGCGGCCGGGGTGAACGCGACCGATCATCTGAACGTGCACTCGATCGCGATCCAGGTGCCGATCTCGGCCGTGACGGTCAAGGGCCACCCGACCATCGGCGTGTGGACTACGGCGAGCCGCCAGAAGGCCAGAGTGTACGACGCGCAGGGCGGGGAGTACGTGAACGCGGGGCCGTTCGTCCAGGTGTCGCGGCTGGGCAACCCGCTGGTCAACGAGGTCATCATCCCGCTGGGCCACAAGGACCAGTGGAACACGCTGCCGCCGGACGACGACAAGCAGTTCGCCGGGTACGTGACCGCGCCCGGCCTGGCGGCGCTGCTGCCCGGCCTGTATCCCGGCGTGTTCCCCAACCTGGCCGCGCTGGTGGCGTCCGGGAAGCCCCGGGCCGACCTGGAGGCGATCCTGCTCACCGGGATCCCGGCCGGGCTGATCCCCGGGTTCACCAACCTGACCGGGCCGGTGCTCGCGGACATGCTCCGGCTGAACACCTCGATCGCGCCGACACCGCCGGCCAAGCAGAGCATCTACGGGCTGCTTCGCGGCGACCTGGCCGGGTTCCCGAACGGCCGCCGGGTGACCGACGACGTGGTCGCGATCGAGCTGAGGGCGGTGGCCGGGGTCGTCTACCCGCTGGTCGACAAGACCTTCACCCCGGACGCGGCCGCGTCCAAGCTCACCGACGGGCTGACCCCGGCCAGCGTCAGCTCCTCCTATCTCAGCGCGTTCCCCTACCTCGGGGTCCCGTACAGCGGCTTCGACAACCCGTCCTGATCGCGGCTCTCCCCCGGCCCGGCCTGCACGCGGGCCCGGCCGGGATTCCGCCCTTGAATCCTCGGGAGTTCCTCATGACCGAGCCAGTTACCGGGCCGTCAGGCCCGGGAACCGTGGTCCTGGACCTGGGCGCCGACGTCGGGGCCCTGATCCTGTACACCCCGCCCGGCCTGGACGGCCGGGAGATCGAGATCAGCCGGGACGCCGATCCGGCCGCCCGGCGCACGCACTCGCAGGTGCGGGCGCGGCACCTGGCCGCCGTGACCAGGTACGCGGCCGTCTACCCGGGCCTGCCCGCGGGACCGTACACCATCTGGGCCGGCGAGCGGGACCCGGCGGGCACCGTCGTCATCACCGGCGGCCAGGTCACCACCTGGAGCTGGCCAGCCTGACCCTTCCCAGCGCTGGCCCCGACCCGCCCTGGCCGTTTTCACGGCCAGGGCGGGCTTCGATTACCAGGGCGGCCCTTGAGCTGGCCGCGCTGACCTTGGGCAGGGCGGGGCTGGGCTGGGCTCGGCTGGGCGTGGCAGCGTTACGGGAAGTGCCATCTTGGATAGATCCCACCACCGTGCAGCCAGCCCGCCGCATAACCCCGTCTTGATGGTCGCGCTCAGGAGAGCGGGCTGTGGCACACATGCCCTCGGCAGCGGCCTGGCTCAGTTGCGCCGACTGACCCACACCGAGAGGTGGGCGGGTTCCAGGACCTGCTGTACGACTCCGGTCAGGTCATCACGGACCGAATCCAGGTCCGCGGCGTCTTTCAGCCGGGCCGCGAATGCTGCCACGGTCTGGTCGGCGTCGTAGCGGGCGCGGTTGAACCGCCGGTCCACCGCGTGCTGCACCCGCAGCCGAAGCGGGTTGAACAGGGCGGCCGCGGCCAGGGTGGCAGCCGCCACCGCCACCGGCGTGCGGAACCGGAACACCTCGGTCGCCAGCAGCACCAGCCCGGCGTAGACCCCGACCAGCAGCCCGGTGACGATCGCGTACGCGAGCGTCCGGCTGATGAGCCGGTCGATGTCATAAAGCCGGTACTTCAAGATTCCCACGCCGATGCCGACCGGCAGGCGGCCAGCCCGACCAGCGGGCCAGGAGAGCCGATCAGGATCCCGAGCAGGATCGAGAACACCGTGATCGCGGCGCCACTGGCCAGCCACTTCAGCTGCTGGCGGCGCTCGCCCCCGGCCCGCCGCCAGCTGAGCACCTGGCGGGCCACGAACGACAGGCCGATCGCCGCGATCGAGATCAGGACCGGGCCAGCCAGCCACGCGGGCGGATTGGCCAGCCAGCCTCCCAGCTGGCCCGTAGTCGTGAGGTTGCCGTTGGCGCCGAGGCGGATGTCGTGACCGGCAACCGCGGCGACCGCCTGGGCGACGGCGACCACCGACACGTAAGCGGTCAGCGCCGCGTAGACCCACAGCACCCGCCGCCAGCCGCGCCACGTCAGCCGGCCGTCCGGGAACAGCAAGATGACCGGAGGGAACAACGCGAGCGAAGGCGCCTGCAACGAATCGAGTACCACGGCTACCGAGGCGCGGCAGCCCCCGGTGGCCCAGGCTGTAGGCCAGCACCGCGTACTCGACGGCACCGGCGCTCAGCACGTACAGCGCGATGAAGATGAGCAGAAGCCAGCCGATGGGGTTGCGCGGCTGGCGTCGCGCCACCGCCAGGCCCACGCCGGCGTACATCACGACGATGGCAATTCCCGACCAGGTGCCGCTGGTCGTCAGCTGATGATCGAAACCCTTCAGCGTCAAGGTCGCCACCGACAGCACCAGCACCAGAACACCCAGGACCGTTGCCGTCACTGGTGACAGCAAGCGAAAGCGGCGCACTGCGACTTCCGGTACCTCAGCTGCCCGCCCGCCAGCTGACTGCGCTCCATCCACGAGACCACGGTATGCCCGGACCGTTCCGGGAACGTTACCGCTGATCACCGGCTCTGCCACCCCGCGACAGGCCGGGCCGGTACCGCCGCACACTGCAGTCTCCAGTGTTCCTCTCCCCCATCCGCACCATCCGTTGCCCTAGGGCGCGGTCGCCAACCAATGAACGTGGCGTCCTACCCGGAAGAATGGGTACGTTGCCACTCTCATGCGGGTGCGACCGGGACAACAGCGGTGGGGACGGCGACGCGCGGCGAGCGGGGCGGGCGGGGCGGGCGGGGCTGCGGGCGGAGGCTCACACCGGCACGGGCAGGGCGAGGATCGGGGTGGTGGTGGGCTGCTTGCTGCCGGGGGCGGGCTCGACGGTCAGGCCGAGCTTGTCGCCCTTGACCAGGCCGGTCGCGACGACGGGCGAGGTCACCCCGTTCTGGGCGGCGGGCAGCAGGCCGGCCGAGACGATCTTCACCGGGCCGATCAGCCACAGCTGGTACACCTTGCCGGCGGGCAGCGCGGGCAGCCCGGACGTGGCCACGACCAGCTGGCGCTGGGCCGCATCCAGCACCACGACGGCCACGCCGCCCTTGGTCGTCGCCTGGGAGAGCAGCGTGACGTTCGGCGCGCCGAGGATCTTGGCCAGCGCCTGGTCGTGGGCGCGGGCCTGGCTGAGCTCGGCCTCGACCTTGGCCTGGCCCGCCGCCAGCGCCTGGTTCTGCGCCCGGGCCGCGTTGAGCTGCTGCTGGGTATGAGCATTCGCGACGCCGAACACCACCGCGACCACGATCGCGGCCGCCGCGACGACGCCGGACAGCCAGGGCAGCCACGGGGCCGTGGTCGGGCTACGGCGCGGGCGGGCGTGGGTCCTGATCTCAGGGGGCAGCTGGCGGGTGTGCGCCACCGCGGCCAGCACCTGGTCGCGCATCTCGGGCGGCGGCTCGGCGGTGGCGGCGAAGGCCATGGCCGTGGTCACCTCACGGAACCCGCGGACCTCGCTGGCGCAGGACTGGCAGCGGGCCAGGTGGCGGGTGAACCTGGTCAGCTCACCGCCAGGGTCGATAGCGTCGAGCGCGTAAGCCCCGGTGAGCGTGTGCAGGTCCCGGCGGAACAGCGGCATCAGCTCACCCCCAGGCAGTCGCGCATCCGGATCAGCCCGTCGCGGATCCTGGTCTTGATCGCCCCCAGAGTGACGTTCAGCAACTCGGACACCTGACGGTAGCTGTGCCCGCCGTAGTAGGCCAGGGTGATCGACTCGCGCTGGATATCGGTGAGCCCGTCCAGGCAGCGCCGAACCCGTTCGCGGTCCAGGCTGGCTTCCACTGCTTCGGCGACCTCATCGTGCGGGGGGCTGACATCGGCGTTACGGAACTCGCGGCCGGCCGCGGCCGTCGTGGACCGGACACGGTCGATGGCGCGGCGGTGGGCGATAGTCGTCACCCACGTCGCCGCGCCACCCATGGCCGGGTCAAACCGTGTCGCGGTCCGCCACACTTCGAGAAGGACCTCCTGGGCGACCTCCTCGGACTGGGACGGATCACGAAGAACCCTGCGAATGACGCCGTACACCGGGCCGACCATCCGGTCGTACAGCGCCTCGAACGCAGCCTGGTCGCCACGTGCCACGTGGACGAGCAGGTCATCTAGATCCCGCTCTCCCCTCCTATCCGCAGTCGCCGGCGTGAACCGGGACGCGTCCGAGTCGTTCGGGTTCATAGGCACCTTCGGGGCCGAGGCAGGATCGGATGGGTCGGGATAAAAGAAATCTTAAAAAATATTTAGCCCGCTGTAACCTGGTGCGATCGCAGGGCCTGGCTGCTCTGGTGGGCGAGGCCGCGGCGCAGGCTCCGCCAAGGGCCGGCCGGGGCCGGTGCGGGCGAGCTCAGGGCCGGCCGGGGCCGGTCCGGGCGAGCTGAGGGGCGGCCGTCCGGCTCAGGCGGGAAACCGGCCTGCCCGCCGCGGCCCTAGTCGTCGTCGTGATCCTGGGGTGATTCCTGATGGCTGATCAGGCTGGCGGCGGCCGCGCGCATCGCCTTCAGGCCGGACCCGCGGGGAACCTTCAGCGTCGCGTAGGCGATGGCGCCCGCCGGAATCGGCAGCCAGAAGTTCACCAGCCGCCAGGCGAGCACACCCAGCGTGGCCACGCTGCGGGTAACCCCGAAGCTGACCAGCAGGAGCGGGGCCACCGAGTCGATCACGCCCAGCCCGGCTGGCGTCACGGGCAGGACACCGATCACGTTGGCGATCCCGTAGGCGGCGAACAGCTCAACCGGGTTCGCCAGGCGGCCGAAGGCGGCGATGAAGCACCACAGCGACGCCGCGTCCAGCAGCCAGTTGAGCGACGCCCAGGTCAGCGACCTGGCCAGGACGCGCCGGTCGTGGGCAAGGTGGGACAGCGGGCCACGGCGTCGCGGAAAATGCCCTCCAGGCGCTCCCCGGTCAGGCCGGGAATCCGGTTTCCTGCCGCGTGCAGGATGCGGGACGCGCGCTCGGTCCCGCGGGAAATGCCCAGGGCCAGGGCGGCGACGGCGAGCAGCAAGACCGCGCCGATGATGGCCACCGTCACGTAGATCGGGTGGAAGCCTGCGAGCGGGATGGACACGACCAGGGACAGCCACAACAGGACGTTCAGCATCACGGTCGAGCCCAGGCCTTTGGTCGCCATCATCACCGCGGCGTCCTGGCCCCTGATGCCCTCGGCGGTGAACAGGCGATAGCCGACCCCCGCGCTGCCGACGGTGCCGGCCGGGATGACGTGCGCGACCGCCGCGGCAGCAAGATCGATCCGGAACAGCCGGGACAGGCCAGGCCCGCCACGGGGCAGCAGCGCCCGGGTCAGCAGGCCGTAGCAGAACAGGCTCGCGCTCTCCAGCACGAGGCCTGCGACCAGCCAGGCAGGGTTCACCTGGCCGAGCAGGTAAAAGTCCTTGCTGGCCCCCACCAGCTCGGGCACGACGAGATACTCGATGATCAGCAGCAGGATGAAGATAAGCACACCGCGGCGCAGGGGCTTGGCCAGGAACGGCAGCCATAGCCGCCATCTCTTCCATCGGCGGTCCCGCGGGCTCGGGTCTGCGCCGGAATCCTGGGCGCTGGTCCCGGCCCGCTCAGTCCGCATGGACTAGCGCCTACCCGGCGAGCCGGCCCGCACACGGCCCGCCAGGCACAGGCGGGGAATCGTCCGGAGCGGGGTGAGTGGCCGGCGAGCGACTGGCCCGCGCCCGCCGCGGGGACCGCGGGGACGTGCTGAGAGCGCCGGCTAAGCGACTACCGGTCCCGCCGCGAATCGGCCAGGTGACGGCCGGCTGGCGACACGCGGCGGCAGGAGTCAGGGAATCGGCAGGTCGTGGTGCTGCTGAGCAAACTGCCGTTCGCCATCGGTCAGTTCTCCCTCGCGCACCGGGACGACCAGGCTCCAGTGCTTTCCGACCGGGCAGTGCTGGATCCTGGCCACGACCAGGTCGAGCTCCTTGAGTTTCACGCCCGGGATCCACACGGTGGTGAACACGTGGCCCTGACGGCACCGGACCACGACGTTTCCGGCCAGCTTGTAACCGAGCAGCCGCGCGAGCACGGCCCCGCCCGCGATCACGCCTCCGATGATCAGAGCTGGGGTGACGATCCGTCGTGACATGCCGTCATTATCGCATCATGCTGGCTCGCTGGCCGCGTCCACGTGGGGAAGGGCGCCGGGTGGCCCGGGAAAGTTCCTCAGCAAAAATTGGCTACGTCCAGCGATCAAGCGGTCACCGGTGCATGATAGGAGGATTCCCATCGGAGGGTGGCCAGCGATGACCGGTCACGATGATGCCTCCGGATCCCTGCGGACTCTGGCCGTGCACCTGCGCCGGCTCGGCTTGCACGCCCGCCTGGGATGCGGCCCGTGTCCCGCGCTTGAGGTGGCGAACCCGCTGTCCGTTGCCGTGTCCGCGACCGTCGGCGTCACGGGCGGGTGCTATGTCGCCTTTGACGGCATGGTGCTCGCCGCTGCTGGCGAGCCGCGTGCAGCGGCGTCCCGGCTGGCGTACCTGCTGGGGCTTATCCGCGTGTGAGGACACCCCCGCCATCTGACTGGGCGCCGGGGGCGTCGTTCGGCCGGGTGCCGAGGTCGCCGTTCCAGGCGTTGAAGTCCGCGACGGTGAGGAAGACCAGCAGTGACCGGTCCAGCCCGGTGATCCGCATCCTTTCGCGTGCCTCCGAGTCGGGCGCGACCACCAGGAACACCTTGCTGGCCGCGACCGCGCCGCGGTGGATGCCGGTCAGCACCTCCAGGGCGGCGGCGTCGGCCAGCACCGCCTCGGCCAGATTCACCGCGATAAACAGGAGAGTACTGTCCAGGGCGGCGCGAAGCCCGGTCTGCAGCAGCCCTACGGTGTCGGCTCCGACCGTCCCGCAGACGTTCACCACCAGGCAACGGCCGCGCCTATGTGACGTGAGCAGCAAACCCATCGAGTCCAAGACAGCCTCCCGCTGCCGCTCGACTGCATGTGCCACGTCTCAGGACCGCATGCTGGTTATAAATAGGAACCCTAAGGCATGATCATGGCGCTGACATGGCTAATCTCACAATTAGTCATCGTAATATTACGGTCAGTTCGGGGCATTCTGGGCCGAACCCCGGCCCGGGCGCGTTAGCGGGGCGGGTCAGCAGGTACGCGCGTTAGCGGGCGGTTCAGCGGGCGCGTCAGCGGACGCGTCAGCGGGCGGGTCGAAGGGGGGCGGCTGGGGTGGCCGCGCGCCGGCGCCCTCGACGATCTGAGCAGCGAAGGCCCGGAGTTTGATGTTGCGGTTCTGCGACGTCGTGCGCAAGATCGCGAACGCGTCCGCGGCAGTGATCCGCCGTTGGCCCATGAGCACGCCGATCGCCTGGTCGATGACCGCGCGGGAGTCCAGCGAGGCACGAGCTGATCAGTGAGGGCAACATGGTCGGCCAGCCTGACGGCGATCGACAGGGCCCCAGAGGCGTTGTACGCGAAACGCTCGGCGCGGCGGGTCGCCGTCTGCCCGAAGGAACCGGTTACCTGCGAATACAAGTTGAACGCGCCGATGGTAGTGCTGCCGCTGCTGAGCGGGAGCGACAGCGAGGACCGGACTCCGTGCTGAAGGGCCGTGGCCGCATAGGCGGCCCACCGCTGGTCGCTGGCCAGGTCCTCGATTGACACCAGGGTGCCGGTGCGCAGCGCGTGCAGGCATGGCCCCTGATCCAGGCCGTACTGCACCTCATCCACCTGGGCCGCCAGCACGTCCGTGGAGGCCACCGTCAGCGGGCGTCCGTTGGTCTGCAAGGTGATCCCGCACGACAGCCCGTCACCCACCGTCAGGACGGCCAGGGCGGCCAGTTCAGCCAGGAACTCCTGGATGGTCTCGGTGCCCAGCAGCAGCGCTTGCATCTCCACGATGCTCGCCGCGACGTCGTCGGGCATGCCTGTATCGGCGATGATCCACGACCAGTCCCAGGAGCCCGCCGCCGGCGGGCAACTGACTTCACGCCACACCCTGGGACGGCCCGTCCCCTGCAGGCGGGCGCGGAATGCCTCAAAGCAGTAGGCCCTACCATCCTCCCGATCCGGCACCCGCGCAAATCCGGCCGCCGCGCAGATGAGACCCAGGCCGCGTCGGCCGGATCGCGGGGCAGCCGGGACGTTTCTCATCGGCTGCGGTCGGCGCGGCGTAACGCGGCGGAAACATCTGGACTAGATCATGAATCATGGAAACGCGCCGGATCCTGATCGGATGCGACTTCACCTATGTCGCCGCCGTCCGCACGCCGGTGATCTTCCACGTGCAGCCGGCCGAAGCCGCGCATATCTCCCTCGAGGGCGGGCAGTGGGCGTCCGAGCCTGTCATGGACATCCGCGCCTACACCGACCTGTACGGCAATCCGTGCCTGCGCACGGTGCTGCCCGCGGGCCGGTCCGGCTTCCGCTACCAGGCCGTGGCCGTGGTGCCTGACCAGACCGAGGAAGTGGATGAGGATGCGCCGGAGTGCTCGCCCGATGCGCTCCCCGACGCCACCTTGATCTACACCCTGCCGAGCCGCTACTGCCTGCCCGACGTGCTCGGCGACGAGGCGTGGTCCCGTTTCGGCAGCCTGAAGCCCGGGTACCGCCGGGTGCAGGCCATCTGCGATCACGTGCACAGCCACCTGACCTTCCAGTACGGCAGCACGACGGCCCTGTCCAGTGCCGCCGACGTCAACCGGACCAGGATCGGGGTCTGCCGTGACTTCACCCATCTCGCGGTGTCGTTCTGCCGGGCCCTGAACATCCCGGCCCGCTACGTTTTCGGCTACCTGCCCGACATGGACGTGCCGCCGGATCCGGCGCCGATGGATTTCGCGGCGTGGATGGAAGTGTGGCTGGGCGATCGCTGGTGGACGTTCGATCCCCGCAACAACATCAGGCGCAAGGGACGTATCGTGATCGGCCGGGGGCGCGACGCCTCCGACGTCGCCATGGCCACCACCTTCGGCGGGCCGCTGCTCGAGTCGATGCTCGTCCAGGCGGAGGAAGACCAGGAGCAGGAGGAAGCGCGATGATGCTCGACAGCTCGGTGCTGCGCGCCCCGGTGCTCGATCACCGCGGGCTCGACCTGGGCGCCGCCCGGCGCGTCCGCTACATCCTTGAGCAGAGCTTCCGCTACGAGTACGACGCGCCCGTGGAGTCGCTGCGGCAGCGGCTGGTCATTGTGCCGCCGCCTCGGCACGGCAACCAGTACCTGCGCGCGCATCGCCTCGAGGTGACCGGCGCAAAAGTCCGGCGCCGGGTGGGCCGCGACGCAGCCGGCAACGTCGTCGCCCGGCTGCAGGCCGACCGCGTGCCGCAGGCGATCGAGTTCCGGCTGGCCGCCGTGCTCGAACGGGTCCGCGACGACGGGCCCACGGTGCTCGCCGCCGAGGCGCTGCACAGCCCCCGGCTGCTGCGGCCGACCACGCTCACCGCAGCCGATGAGCGGCTGCGCGCTATGGCCACCGACATCGCCCGCCAGACCGCCAGGAACGCCGACAGCGACCCGGAGGAGACCGCGAGCAGGATCTGCGCGGCCGTCTTCGGCGCCATCACCTACCAGTACGGCATCACGTCGGTCGCGACCACGGCCGCCGAGGCGCTGGCCGCCGGCCGCGGCGTCTGCCAGGACTTCGCGCATGTGATGCTCGCGCTCTGCCACGTCGTCCGGCTGCCCGCCCGGTACGTCTCGGGACACCTGGTCGGCCAGGGTGGCACCCACGCCTGGGTGGAGGTGATCGTGCCGCGCGCCGGGCACGCCGAGGCTGTCGCGTTCGACCCGTGTAACGGCCGGCGCACCGACGGCGGCTACGTCACCGTCGCGACCGGCCGCGACTACGGCGAAGTCTCCCCCACCTCCGGCTCCTACGTCGGCACGTCCCGGGGCCGCCTGACCGCCGACCGGCGCGTGGGTATCCTCGCCGCCGCCTGATCCCCAGCCGCGTCCGACCTGGCGTCGTCGGCCAGCAGGCTCCCTCCGCTCCCGCCGTTGCGGCCGGGTCGCGGCGGGCAGGTTACGGTCGGGCCCGGTTCGCGATGCGTGCTGGGGGGACCGCAGCCGGCGAATCATGAGTGACCCAGACCCAGGAGGCCAGCTGGTCGCCGGGTACGTACCCGGGCCGGGCCGCGTGTACCCGCGGTGCGGCGCAGGCCATCATCACCACGGCCGTCACCAGCAGCAGCAGCCCGGCGGCCCCGGTCAGCCACATCGACCTGGCCTGCGGCCCGCTCACCACGGCACCCATCGTCTCCACCCGTTTCCCCGTCGCAACCCCGCCCGCTGTCCACGGTAGGGACCGCGGCCGGCGATCGGGATGGTGCTGTCCCCCGGAATTAGCCGGGGGGGTTACCCCCATCCCTATCCCGCCCTGGTTGAGCGGGGATTGAGCGGAGCTGAAGGGCAGACGGCGCCACCGCCCGGATCTCATCGCGCGGGCGGGCACGGGGACGGGCCGGGGAAGCACAGCCCGTTCGGGATATTGAGAACAGATGCGGCGGTGCGGGGGCACGCCGATCAGGTACGGCCGACGCTAGGTGGCGGCCTGGAGCTACATCCGGTTACCGGTGGGCCAGTTGCGCATCACCGCAGCTGCGCGCGGATAACCACGGTGTTCCCGTGGACATTAGCGCGGATTAAGAAACGGCATAAAAGAAATTGGCCTAGCCTCTGGCCGGCAGCGCTGAAGGCGTGGAAATCATTTCCGCCGGAAACGGGTACCTCTCGCAGGAGACTCCGGGATACGGGAGAAGCCGGGAAACCGGTGTCTGGCACGGGTTCCCGCCATGGGCGAGCGCCGCGCAGTGCATGGTAACCCGCAAACTGGCCGGACTGATACGGCGCAGACTGCAAGGCCCCCTCCATCTCATACGTGGAGGGGGCCTGGTTGCATTGTGCCCGACCCTGGCGGATTCGCCTCTCACCGACACGCCGGAATTCGCCGCCCCGCCATCCGCGCTTTATCGGGGTCGCAGCGCGGACACCGCGCGGGAGCTGGAGGTGGCGCGGGTGCGGTCGGATCTCGAGATGGCCAGGAACTGGCTCAGGCGGTGAACGAGACGACCAGGGCGACCACGGCCACCCCGACGATCGTGGCGGTGACCAGGACGAGCCTGGCCTGCCGGCGGTAAGCCAGACGGCCCAGCGGCCAGATCGCCACGGCCACGGCCAGCAGGATCAGGCCCGGGATGATATCCCGCTTCAGTACCACGCCACCGACAGCGGCGAAGGAGATGGCGGTGCGGGTCCAGGCCAGCGCGGTACGCTCCCGGGCCAGGCCGGGACGGGAGGCCGGGTCGGCGCCGGGCTGGTTGCCGGGGGGCATCAACGCAGCGCCGAGACCAGGACCACGACGGCGGCCGCTATCGCCATTACGGCGATGATCACGGCCATGATCAGCGGCATGACCGACCGGGGCAGCGGCCACCCGTGACGCATGGCCCGCTGGCTCCTGGTCCACTCGCCGTAGGAGGTAACCGCGACGACGGCGCCGAACACGATGAGCGGCACGCCGAGCACGTGACGGCCCCACGGCACGCCGGGGAACGGCGGCAGCAGCTGGACGACCCCCAGGCCGGCCACGACCAGGGCCAGCGCGGTCCGGCTCCAGGCCAGGAAGGTGCGCTCGTTGGCGAAGGTGAACCGCGGGTCGGGCTCGGTGCCCTCATCCTCACCAGGCCGCTGGCCGCCGGAGTCCGCCACCCCGCACCCCCTTAGCTCGAGCAGAGCGAATCACTGCGGAAATCCTCGCATGGAGCCGGCCGGGCGGCACGCTGATGGGCCGGGTGCCCCGGATGAATCGGTCAGCCCGCGCCGGGCGGCTCGAGATCGGCGGCGGCCCGCAGGTCTGCGAACGCGGCGGCTATCGCGTCCAGGGAGAAATGCGCGTTCAGGCCGCTGGGATTGGGCACCACCCAGAGCCGGGCGGGCCCGAGCGGGTCGGGCTGCGGTCCGGTGCCGGCCCGTGGCCGGCCGAACGCGGTGCGGTAGGCGGTGACGCCGGCGATGGCGATGATGCGGGGCCGTCGGGCGTCGGCGAGGGCGGCCAGGTGCTCGCGGCCGGCCCGGAGCTCGGCGCTGGACAGCTCCGCGGCCTGCGCGGTGGCCCGCGCGACCAGGTTGGTGATGCCGAGCCCGTAGCCGGGCAGCAGGTCCTGCTCGCGCGGGGCGAAACGGCGCGGGGTGAACCCGGACAGCTGCAAGGCGGGCCAGAACCGGTTGCCCGGCCGGGCGAAGTGCCAGCCGGTCGCGGCGGAGTACAGACCGGGGTTGATGCCGCAGAACAGCACGCGGAACAGCGCTCCCGCCCCCGGCAGCACGTCGGGGAGGGTGCGGTCCCGGGCTGCCTCCAGGTCCAGATTGCTCGGCCGGGCGCCGGCGGCAGTGGCCGGCCCCGGAGCCGGGGAGGGGATGTCGGTCATGGGTGCCTACTGTGCCGCATCCGCCGGAGCTTGGGCGAGCCCGGCCAGCAGGTGGTGGACCTAGCGGGATTCACACTCCGGTGGCGGCGTGGATCGCGGCGACCGTGTTCTCGGTGTCGCGGACCGAGACGACCAGCCGGGCGAACTTGGACTGGCCGTCCAGGTCGACCCGGACGGCTGGACCCCGGCCGCGCAGGGCGGCGAAGTCCCGGCCGCCGACATAGTGGCGGGTGCCCAGCGCGATGACCCCGGGGATGCCCGTGCCCGGCGAGCGGACGCCGCGCAGCGCCGACCAGGGCTCCGCGTCCGCCTGCGCGGCGCGGACCGCATGCAACGGGACGCGGACGTTACCGCGGAAGGCACCCAGTTTCTCCAGCCACGACAACCCGACCACGAGGTCGGGACCGTCGATGGTCAGCTTGGCCATTACCGGCTCCTAACACGAAGTACAGGCCCGCGACCTGGCCCGCCCGGTCGTAGCTGACCCGACCGGTAAGCTCGGCCGCCTCGAACTGCAGCGGGATGGTCACCACGGTGTAGTCGCCGGCCTGGTGGGCGACCGGCTCGCCCATGCCCTGGTACTCGCCGGCCGTGCCAATGACCTGGGCCCATGCCGCAGCCAGGCCGCTGACATCCAGCGCGTCGGCCATCCGCGGGCTGAATCCGGCGCGGGCCTGGTCCCAGCGCCGTTCGGCGATGTCGGCCAGCAGGGCGCTGGCGCGTCCGCCCGCACCGGGCAGGGTCTCCTCGGCCATCGGCACTCCTGTTCTCGGATCAAGCGGGCGGCCGAACCGCTGGAACGCCGCCTGCCTGGTGGTGCCGAGCAGGTCGCCCAGCTCGGCCCAGGTGTGGCCGGCCTGCCGGGCCTGCTGCACGGCTTCGCGCATCCCGTCCTCGACCACGCGGGCCAGGGAGCTGATGACCCCGACGGCCTCCAGGGGACCCAGCGGGCCGGGGCCGGCACGCCGTCCAGAGCCACCCGGCCGGCGTTGATGAGCCGGGTCAGCAGCGGCGCTGTTCCGGCTGCGGCAGGCCCGCTGTCCGGCACGTTGTCAAGCGTGCCTTCACGAACGGTTTTTGTCAAGTTTTGGTTAACGTTAGCGAGGCTGGCCTGACGGGTCCGGCGGGCTTTGCTGCGACACGACGCGTCGCAGTAGACCCGTATCCTTCCTCGTCCTTCCTGCTCTGGTAGTTCACGGTCGCAGGCGGCGCACCGGGCAGGGCGACCGGTGTTGGCCATGGCTGGCTCCCTGATCGGCGGGTCATGTACGCACGTAATAGTAGCACGTATTTTAAAACGTGCGGATGGCCCTAGACCGTGCGCAGGGCCCGGCGGCAGAAACGGTCAGCTAGCCAGTCGTGCCGCTCATCGGACATGCGGACCAGGTAGGCCACCGCAGGTCACCTACCGGGAGCATGGGCAGCCGTCCCGGTGAAGCGGTCCGGGCGGTACGGGGCCAGTTCGGCGCCGGGCTCGCCGGCCGCGAGCTCCGCGGCGATCAGGCGGGACAGGTGGGCGGCCAGGGTGACGCCGCTGTGGGTGACGGCGACGTAGAGCCATCCGGCGCCGGGCAGGCGGCCGACGATCGACTGGCCATCCACCGGCATGGGCCGGACGCAGACCTGATAGTCGGTGACAGCCGCCTGCTCAAGGCCGCGGACGGCGCCGCGGGCGCGGTGCAGGAGCTCGCCGGCCCAACGAAGGAGCTCGGCACCGGGCGTATGCAGGTCCACTGCGGCGTCCGGGGCCTCCAGGTGCACCAGGCCGCCGGAGTGGGGACGCAGGGCCAGCTCCGGCGTGTGAATCACGCGCGCCGGGCCGTCCGGGGCGACCGGCCCGGCCCGGACGACCAGGCCGGGCGCGGTGGCGCCGGGGGTGTCCCAGCTGACCAGCGGAACCGGCAGCGCCGCGCCGGACAGGGCGGCCAGGGCGGCTACCTGCGTGGTCCAGCGCCCAGCGCAGCACACGATCTCGTCCGCGGCCAGGACCTGTCCGTCCGCGGTGCGCACCCGGCCAGGGGCCAGGCCGGTCACCCGGCCCCGCTCACCGGTCAGGATGGTGGCGCCGCACGCCCGCGCGCGGCCGATGAGGCGCTCGATGAGCGGCTCGGTCAGCACGTAGGCCTCTTCCGGGAACCACGCGGCTGCCGCCTGCGGCCAGGAAAGCCGCAGCGCGGGCTCGATCGTGACGGCTTCGGCGGCGTCGATGACGCGGGCCGGGTAGCCCCATTCGGTCAGGCGCTGGACCCGGGCGGCGAGCTCGGCGCGTCCGGCCTCGGAGGCCGCCAGCTCGACATGGCCGACCGGACGGTACCAGGCCGCGCCGTCCAGTTCGGGCGCCAGCTCGGCCCAGGCCCGGATCCCGGCGTGGTTGAGATCGTGGTAGGACCGGGGGGCCTTGTCATTGGAGTTCAGCCAGGCGAAGCTCCATCGGCTGGTGGCGCGGCCTGGCCGGTCCTCTTCCAGCACGGTCACGTCCATTCCCGCGGCGGCCAGCCGCGCCGCCACGGACGCGCCGAGCACGCCCGCGCCGATCACCGCGCAGTGACGGGACGGCAGATGGGACACGCCTGACTGTACCCGCTGGCCTCACAGGGCGAGGCTGTGGCCACGCGGCACAACTAAGATCTGTGGCGTTGCGTTCAGCGGCTGCCACAGATCGGCAGGAAAGGCGGCCATCAGCCCGTCTGGCGAGAAGACCGGAAATCTCTCCCCGCCGGCTGCGGTGGCTTCGCGAATCGTCTCAGCAGGACAGTAGTCAGCGCGCCCGGTCGCCTCATAGTAGTCGGCATACTTCAGGTCCGATTCCGCCTCGGACTGCACCAGCCGAGCCGGGATCCCGAGGGCCTCCGCAACGATGATTCCGTGCAAGGATGACCCGACTACGAACTCACTGGCAGCGATGCGCTGAAGGCAATGCGCCAGCCCTGACCTCGGGTTCAGCACCTTAGGCGAAAAGCGCCATGTCGGATTCAGCCGCAGGTCATTAAAATTCGGGACCACCGTCACCGCATATTTCTTGGGCACGTCCAATAGTTTGGGCATCAGCAAAGGCAGGAGCAGGGCTGGGTCACCGTACACCTCCGGCACATCTATGCCGCGATTCATGAGGAAGTTGCGAGTCCGCGGGCCCCGCACGGCTCGAACGTCCAGGGTCTGGGCTGTGTGGCTTTCGATGGGAACTGCGCCATTTATCCCGGATCCCCAGATAACATCTCCGTCCCGAGCAAAGTGAAGACATGACCCGACACTGAGAAGCCGCGCAGAGATTTTCGGCTCGGCGTCCAGTCCTGCTCGCTTCAACATTCTGCGAACTATCACGGGTCCCAGCAGATCGCCGAAATTATTGACCGGACGACGCCACGGAATATGCGATCCGAGCCGGGTCGGCAGAGCAGGATACGACGGATTCCATGAGAACAACTCTATCTCTGGCATAATCGCCCCTATTCCGAAGCCGTGAGCCAGTAGATTGTCTGCCGTTTCCAGGTCGCGGTGTCATCCACGCTAAGACCGTGTTGCCGGAGTATGGTGAGCATCTGCTCAGAGGTGAAGTCATTCACCCAGGACTGCGACCGCCTGTAGTACTTGCTCTGACCGTCTGCGGCTTCGTATGACATTACAATTCGCGGCGCGACGACTGGCAGCCAGCTTACAAATCTAGCCACATCGTGTACATACTCGATTACCCCGCTGGCGATAACCCAGTCAGCGCGCAAATCAGGTAGCGTGTCTCGATTCAGGTCACACACGATTGTGTCCGGAGATCGCGGAACCATATCTACAGGCACATATTCGCTACCGCTAGGCAGCATGGCTCGCGCCACCTGAGAACCTGCACCGACATCGATCACACGACTGCCTGCTGCAATATTCCGGACCATCAGCTCCGTTCGCGCGTCCCATACGGCGTCCAGCGACTGATCATCACGCCAATGCCCATTGCTCTGGCCCATCCACTTCAAAGTAGTGGTGGCCACGGCGCGGGCAAGGATACGCCGCTGGCGGATAGCTTCTACTATCAACATGACACATAGTGTATCGGTACGCGCCCCAGTTTTCAGTCAAACCGGTAAGCGAGCCGCAATCAGCTGACTGACAAGTCCAGGGCCAATACCATTGCTTTTAGGTGTTAAATTCCCGACGGGCTATATAGGGCTGCTGTTGCCATTTGCCTCCTTTAGGTGTTAAGCGCTTGACGGGCGTATAGGGCTGTTGTTGCCATCTTCTGGGTGACCTGGTGGGTGCGCCCGACCGCAGGTCGGCCTGACCTCGCCGCCCGAGGTCCGGGCCGACCTGGGCGCGATCGAGGCAGACTTGGAGACGCAGTACTCGAATGCACGTTTGGGCTTACGGTAAAATGTTCGGATGAGTAGCACGGTGCAGGAGTCACTGCTGGACGTGGCCGGGGAGCCGGCGCTCGGAGCCCTGGCCGGCGCGGTGCGGCGGGTTCCGCTCGCCCGCGGGGCATGGGTGGACCTGCGGCCAGGCTGGCTGGAAGGCTCGGCAGCGGTGTTCGGCGCACTGATCGAGGCGGTGCCGTGGCGGGCGGAGAGACGGCACATGTACGACCGGGTGGTGGATGTGCCCCGGCTGCTGTGCTTCTACGGCGAGGGCGAGCCGCTGCCCGATCCTTTGCTGACCGTCGCGCTCGACGCGCTGAACGCGCACTATGTGGCGGAGCTGGGCGAGCCGTTCCGGACCGCGGGGCTGTGCCTGTACCGGGACGGGCGGGACAGCGTGGCCTGGCACGGCGACACGATCGGGCGGGGCTCGCGGGAGGACACCATGGTCGCGATCTTGTCGCTGGGCGCACCGCGAGCGCTGGCGCTGCGACCGCGCGGCGGCGGGCGGTCGCTGCGGTTCGAGATCGGGCACGGCGACCTGCTGGTCATGGGCGGGAGCTGCCAGCGCACCTGGGAGCACGCCGTGCCGAAGACGGCACACGCGGCCGGGCCGCGGATCAGTGTGCAGTTCCGGCCGAGGGGCGTGCGCTGAGCCGCTAGCGGTAGCCTGCCCGCCGACGACGAGGTTACAGACCGTAGTCCGCGGCTGAAGGACTCAGCGAACTGAGAGCAGCTCGCCGGATGCTGCGCAGAACCACTGAGCTGGCTGGTAAGTGCCCATCATTTGTACCGCTCCCCCGGTCAACTCGGGCTTCTTGTCTATCGGTGAGCCGTCCCGGGCGGAACGGCGGGCGCCGTCCCGCTGAGGCGATTGGTGAATCATCGAAGTAACTGACTAGTTACTTAAAGTAGTCTACAGAGCTAGGGTGGTTCGGCCGGGCGGGCGTACACGACGCGGCGGCTGCCTCCGCGCGTTAGCGACGAGGAAGGGGATCCGGGTGCTTGTCAGGGATCTAGTCCGTCCGCTGCCTGGTGCGCCGACAGACCCGGCACTGCGCGCCGCACTGCGCAACACCGCGTTGCTCCCCGGCATCCAGTACGAGGAGTTCCCCGCACTGCTGGCCGCGGCTGACATCCTCTTGGTCCCGCTGCGCGACGTGCCGCCGGCTCATGACGGGTACTGGCGGCGGTGCGATCGTCCCCGCCACCGCCGGCGCTGGTCCCTGACCCGTGACGGGGCGCGGATCGACGACCTGTTCACCGGGCAAGGCCGGCACGAAATGGTGATCCGCTGGCACCTCTCGGTCGGCGCCAGCGCACAGCTCACCAACGACGCCGCGGTGGTCACCAGCGCCGCGGGTACCTTCCTGATGACCGTCGAGGCCACCAGCCCGGTGGCACTCGCCGTCGAGACCAGGCCGGTGGCCATCGGGCTGGCCAGCACCGCCGACGCACCCGTGCTGACCTGCCGGATGAATGCGGACCTGCCGACCCGGGCCACAACCAGCTGGAGCCAGTGCGCGAGACGGCAGAACGGCAGTTATTGCGCGCCCCTGCCGATAAGCGGTTATTAACCATATTTCTGAACCGCGCGGATAATCGTATCGAATGCGCCCCGGCACACTGCCCGCCATAAGCGTTACTGCCGTGCATTCGGGCCCGGTGCGCTATCTTCAAATCATGAAGGCACTTGTGCTGGCAGGAGGATCGGGCAGTCGGCTTCGCCCGATTACGCATACCTTCGCTAAGCAATTGGTCCCGGTGGCCAATAAGCCCGTTCTGTTCTATGGCCTTGAGGCCATACGAGACGCCGGCATTACCGACGTTGGGATGGTGGTGGGCGACACCGCGGCGACCATCCAGGAGGCCGTCGGCGATGGCCGGGCGTTCGGGCTCAATGTCACCTATATCAGGCAGGAAGCCGCGCTCGGGCTGGCGCACGCGGTCCTTATCGCGCGCGACTTCCTGGGCGGCGACGATTTTGTCATGTACCTGGGCGACAATTTCATCGTCGGCGGCATCACCGCCCTGGTCGATGAGTTCAGGTCGGGCCGGCCCGACGCGCAGATCATGCTGACCACCGTGCCGGATCCGCGCCAGTTCGGCGTCGCCGAGCTGGACGAGACCGGCGAGGTCGTCGCCTTGGTGGAGAAGCCCCAATATCCGAAAAGCGATCTCGCGCTGGTCGGGGTCTACATCTTCACCCCCGCCGTGCACGAGGCGGTGAGCCAGCTCAGCCCGTCGGGCCGCGGGGAACTCGAGATCACCGAGGCCCTGCAGTGGCTGCTCGACACCGGCCACAAGGTACGGTCCACGATCATCACGGGGTACTGGAAGGACACCGGCAACGTCGCCGACATGCTCGAGGTCAACCGCATGGTGCTGGAGAGCACCGAGGCGCTCCAGCACGGCACGGTAGACGACGCGACCGAGCTCATCGGCCGCGTGGTGATCGAGCGCGGCGCCCGGGTCAGCCGCTCGCGCATCGTGGGCCCGGCCGTCATTGGTGCGGGAACGCGGCTGGACGGTTCCTATGTCGGCCCGTTCACCTCCATCGCCGAGGGCTGCACCATCATCGACAGCGAGATCGAGTACTCCATCGTGCTGCGCGGGGCCTCCGTCAGCGGGGTCAGGCGGATCGAGGCATCGCTCATCGGCCACGACGTCGAGGTGACCCCGGCACCGAACGTGCCCCGGGCGCACCGCCTGATACTCGGCGATCACAGCAAGGTGCAGATCAGCTCATGAGAATCCTGGTCGCCGGAGGAGCCGGGTTCATCGGCTCACATTATGTCCGCACCCTGATTGGCGGAGGGTATCCCGGGTTCACCGACGCCCGGGTGACCGTGCTCGACAAGCTCACCTATGCCGGCAACGTGGCCAACCTGCAGGCGGTCGCGAGCCACCCCCGCTTCACGTTCATCCGCGGAGACATCTGCGACGCGGCGCTGGTCGCGGCGGTGGCACAGGACCACGACATCGTGCTTAACTTCGCCGCCGAGACCCACGTCGACCGGTCCATCTCCGGCGCGTCGGATTTCGTCGCGGCCAATGTCGCCGGCGTCCAGGTCCTGCTGCAGGCGTGCCTGGAGGCGGGGGTCCGGCGGGTCGTCCAGGTCTCCACCGACGAGGTATACGGCAGCGTGGCCCGCGGCTCGTGGTCGGAGGACGCGCCGCTGGCGCCCAACTCACCGTACGCGGCGGCCAAGGCCGGCGGGGACCTCATGGCCCGCGCCTACTTCAGGACCCATGGGCTCGATGTCATCATCACGCGGTGCGTCAACAACTACGGTCCCTACCAGTTCCCCGAGAAGGTCATCCCGCTCTTCGCCACTAACCTCCTCGACGGGCTGGCGGTCCCGCTCTACGGCGATGGCGGAAACGTCCGCGGCTGGATCCACGTGGACGACCACTGCCGTGGCATCCAGCTTGCCCTCGAGCGAGGCCAGAGCGGGGGCATTTACCACATCGGCGCGGCCGCGGAGCTGACCAACATCCAGCTCACGCAGGCTCTGCTGGAGTGCTGCGGCGCGAGCTGGGACATGGTCACGCCGATCGAGGACCGCAAGGGCCACGACCGCCGCTACAGCCTCGACGACTCGGCACTGCGCGCCCTCGGCTACGCCCCCCGCACGCCGTTCCCTGAGGGCCTGCGCGCGACCGTGCAGTGGTACCGGGACAACCGTTCCTGGTGGGAGCCGCTCAAGCCGTCGCCCCGCGAGCCCGGTCTGCGGTCGCAGGCCAGCGCGGCCGGCGCCATCGGCGCGCCATGACGGGATGGCTGGTCACCGGAGCGGGCGGGATGCTCGGCCGGGACCTTGTCGAGATCCTGGGCCGCCTGGGCCAGGACGTGACCGGCCTACCGCGCAGGGAGCTCGACGTGACAGACTCCTGCGCCGTCCGCGCCCTCATCCTGCGCGTCCGTCCCGCTGTCGTCGTCAACTGCGCAGCCTGGACCGCCGTCGACGATGCCGAGGCTCGCGAGGACGAGGCCCTCCTGGTCAACGGGCGGGGCGCGGAGAACGTCGCCGCCGCGTGCGCGGCCAGCGGTTCCCGGCTGGTGCACCTGTCCACCGACTACGTGTTCGGCGGGGATGGCCTTACTCCCTACGCGGAGAATGACCGCACCGCGCCGCGCACCGCCTACGGGCGCACCAAGCTGGCCGGGGAGCAGGCCGTGCTCGGGCTCCTGCCCGAGACCGGCTACGTGGTGCGGACCGCATGGCTCTACGGGGCACACGGGCCCAATTTCGTCCGGGCGATGACCGACTTGGCGGGCCGGCAGCCTTTCGTCGATGTCGTCGCCGACCAGCTGGGGCAGCCTACCTGGGCGGTCGATGTCGCCGAACAGGTCGTCGCGCTGGCCCGTGCGGCGCCCCGGGCGGGCGTGTACCACGCGACGAGCTCGGGCGAGGCAACCTGGTACGAGCTGGCCCAAGAGGTCTTCCGGCTGCTCGGCGCCGACCCGGCCCGGGTACGGCCGACCACGAGCGCCGCCTTCACACGGCCGGCGCCGCGCCCCGCCTACAGCGTGCTCGGCCACGACCGCCACGCCGCCGCCGGGTTGGCGCCGATTGGCGACTGGCGGACGGCCCTGAGCCGGGCCTGGCCGGTACTCGCCGGCGCGGACCTGGGCTCACGAGCCGCGCAGCCGCGCGGTGTGGGCCAGGCAGCCGGCATAGTCGGGCAGTAGCCCGGCGGCCCGCGCCTGCGCCAGCGACGGAGCGCGCGCGTCCTTGCCCGACAGGATCGGCTCGACGTCATCGGGCCAGGCAATGGCGATCTCGGGGTCGAGCGGGTGAATGCCGCGCTCCCGCGCAGGCTCGTATGAGGTGGAGCACAGGTACATCACAGTTGCTTCCTCGCTGCGCGCGGCGAAGGCGTGCCCGAGCCCCTCGCTGAGGAATACCGCGCGCCTCGCCTGGTCGTCGAGCGGGACGGCGGCCCAGCGGCCGAAGCTGGGTGACCCGGCCCGCAGGTCGACGACGACGTCGATGACCGTGCCGCTGACGCAGGTGACGTACTTGGCCTGGCCGGGCGGCACGTCGGCGAAATGAATGCCCCGGATGACCCCCCGCGTGGACACCGAGCAGTTGGCCTGCGCGACCTCCAGGCGGTACCCGGCGCGGGACTCGAAATCGCGGCCCTGGAACCACTCGAGGAAGCTACCCCGTCCGTCCGCGTGAATACGCGGGGTAAAGACCCAGGCCCCGTCGATATTAAGCGCCTCGGCCGAATCGAGCGCCTCGTCCGGCGGGCCGGAGGGCGCGTGAGAGTCGAGCACTGCCACCTCACCTGTCATAGTCACGTAGCTGCTGGCTTCAGCCTGGCTTCCGTGCCCGGCCGCCCGGCGCCGTTCCAGGCCAGGCCGGCCCCTATCGCGGCCAGGAGGGCTAGGCCGCCGAACACGCGTGCGCGCGAGCCGGTCTGGACGATGGGCCCGCTATCACCGAGGATCTGGGCCGTGATGCGCTCGCGAGGCAGGACTCCCAGCTGCTGCTGCCGTGCCGCGAGGAGAAGGCCGAGCACGCGGGTCGCGGCCACGAACGTGCGGTGGGCATCCGCCGCGACCGGCGAGGCCGCGGTCAGCGTGGCCAGCGGGACGCCGTAATTGGGGTATTGCTCGTTATACAGGTTGACGAGCGCGAGGCTGGCACTGGCGCCGGGGCCGGCCGCGTCGATCTGGCGCTGCGCCGGCGGGCTCATCAGGATCTGCACCATTACCTCGCCGCTGGCGATGAGGGACGGCGCGCGCTTGTAGTAGTCATTCGGGGCATTATGGGCTTTAGGCAGGTTCAGCTCTACTATTGCGCTCTCCAGGTACATGGGCGGACTAATCTTGATGTCGTACCCAGCCCCGGCCGCTAGGAGAAGCGTCGCCACCACCAGGGTGAGGCGAAGCACTTTTGTTCTCTTCCCGAGAGGATTCATCGCGCCACCGCCATCGCATCCCCGTGCTTTCCGCTGCCCACGCGAAGAACGCAGACATGCCTGAGCGCCACCGCCCGACGCGAGATAACTATAGTGAACCAAGGCGGGGGGCAGTTCATAATCCGTAAACTAAGAACAGAGCAAGGCGGCACCCCTCATCCAGGCAATCCCTTATGGTCTGTTTGCGGCGAAATGTGCGTGCCACCGACCCGAAAAGCCGTAAATTCGAGTATTTTAGGCGGGATGGATGGACCTCAGGCAAGCAGTCCGTATCTGGCGGACACGGTGGATCTTGACCTCTGTGCTGCTGATTCTGGCCATAGCCGGCGCCACCGGGGCCGTAAAAAAACTACCGCGTTACTACCAGTCGACCTCCTCCGTGGTGCTGCTGGCATCGCACGCGGCCTCCGTGCAGAACGGCGGCAACCCGTTCCTGAGCTTCGGCCCCTCGCTGACCCTGACGGCCGACGCCGTCAGCAGGGAACTGATGGCACCGGCAGCCGCCAGGCAGTTGGCCGCACAGGGATTCACCGCCTCCTACACCGTCGCGCTCCCGTCTTATTCCACCTCGACGACCGGATCGGTCCTGCTGGTCACCGTCACGGGCACGAACGCAGCCGAGGTACAGCGCACGCTCCAGGCCGTGACCGCGGATATCAGCACCCAGCTGGCCCAGCTGCAGCATGGCCTCCCGGCCCCCAGCCTGGTCCACGCCACTACTCTCTCCTTCGCGCCGCAGGCGACGCTCAGTGTCAGCCAGACGGCACGCCCACTGGTCATCGTCGGTGCGGTGCTGCTCGTGATCTGCCTCGGGATACCGATCCTCGTGGACGGGATGGTCAGCCGGCGGCGGCTCAGGGGCCGGTCGGCGCTCCCGGACTCCTCGGCGCTCCCTGACTCCTCGGCGCTCCCCGAGGACTGGGCGCTCCTTGATATCCCGGCCTTCCCTCCTCGATCGGCGCTCCCGGACGATTCGGCCATTACCGAGGACCAGACCATACCGGGGGAGCAGATCTTTCAGGACGAGTCACTCGGGCGTGCCGATACGCAGGCGGCCGACGAGGACCCGGCCGCAACGGCGGCCCGTCACGCCAGGCATCCGGGGCGGACGGGCAGGCGAGGTGGCCCCGGGGCGTCGGCCGTTCCGTAATCTGCGGGGCACAGCCTGTGCCGCGTCGAGCTGCGTTCGCCGGGGGCGGTCCCGCCCATGAAATGGGACCGCCCCCGGCACTGCGCGCTGTCCCGGACGCGTGCCGTGCGCAGGATCGTGTGCGCTCCGCTGTTGCCACCGACGCCCAGGACAGCGAGCACGGCGAGGCTGGCAGGGCGACGCTGGCAGGGCGACGCTGGCAGGGCGACGCTGGCAGGGCGACGCTGGCAGGGCGGCCAGAAGGGCGAAGTCGACGGCGTCGTCGAGCCCCCCCGAGGACCCGGGCGTATACGGCACCAGCACCGGGCGCACGAACCCGGATGACCGGCATCCGGCCCCGGCCGCGTACGTCGCCCGGGCATCGGGCGTCAACCGGTCGACCGCCGCAACGAACCCGGCGGACCGCCACGCAACGCCCAGCCGCCTAGGCTAATCCCCGGCCAGCTGCTGCGCCCGCCCAAGTCTCCAAGCCGCTCCTACGCAGCCGAGCAGCAGGAAGAACAGGCCGGCGGCGATGGAGAAGGACAGGGCGTCGAACGAGGCGAAGCATATGGCGCCGGCCGCGATCGATACGGCCAGGCATTGCCCCAGGTCGCGGGTCCGGGCATCGGTCGCCGTGGTCCGCACGCTCCACGCGGTGAAAAAGCCCGTCGCGAAGCACGCCACCAGAGCGAGGAGCCCGAGGACCCCGGTCTCAATCAGCGAAGTGAGGTACTGGTTGTCGACGAAGAAATAGGTCTGCGGAAAGAACGTCTGGAAGCCCTGGCCGAGCCACGGGTGTGCGGCGATATGAGGCACCGCCGCTGAGTAGGCGTTGGTACGAGACAGGCTGCTCTGGTCGGTCCCGAGCCCGGCGAAGAGCGTAATGAAACTGTTCACCAGTCTCGGCTTAACCAGCCAAGCGAGAACCGGCACGGCGAGTCCGGCCGCGTAGGCGCGGTGCCGTTCGCGCCTGGACCAGGTCGGGAAGAGCACGATGCATATCACCGCGAGCCCGATGAAGGCCGAGCGTGATCCGGTCATCGGCACCACCACCGTGATGAGCGCGACCTGCAGCCAGCGGCGGACCCGTAGCGCCGCCGGCGCGAAGCGGGCCTGATGGATGGCGATCGGCAGGCTCATCACGAGTACGGCGCTGAACTCAAGCGGCTGGCCGGTTGTCGCCGTCACCCGGACCAGGCCATTGCGGCTAGCGAGATCCGTCACCTGCTGATGCGCGGACAGGCCGGGGATCACGATGTACTTTACGAGGTCCACGCCAGTGGAGAACTCGATCACCCCAAGCACGGCCATGGCCGTGGCAAGTATGACGATCCGGCGAAGGAGGGTCCTCAGCCGGTCAGCCCGGCCGATCCCGTCCGCCGCGAGCGCGAGCACGCCAACCCACCCCGCTAGCACGAGGAGCCCGCGGTCGGCGCCGTTCTGCTCAGTGGCGGACACGGCATGCCGGCTCGCCGATACGTATGCGGCCACGACCACACCAGCGAAGATCGTCGCGGCGACCCGGACCGGCTGCCTGCCCCGGTCCAGTCCGAGGCCGGGGTGCTGGCGGGCCACCAGGTACCAGCACAATATGGCGATTGCCAGCAGGGCGGCGGGCCCGCCTGCCGCCCCGAACGACCCGACGACCAGGGACGAGGGTATGGCCATTAGTAGGAACGCGTAGCAGCTCAGCAGCGTGACTGCGTCGATCCGCCGCGACGGGCGGCCGACCTCGGCGTCACGGCCGGGCAGCAGGGCGGCCAGCGCGGCCGGGGCCGGGCTAAATCCCTTCATGCCCAGCCGTAACGGCTTGAATGTGTATATCCGGCATTCCTGCCTATTCGGTCATTCTCGTTTATCCGGCCATTCCTGCCTATCCAATGCCAAGCCATTCTTATCTCCCGCGCTTCTGAACCATAGCCTGTGTGTAGTTCCTGTCGGCCACACTACGAACAGCTACGGCATTTTGTATCGGGATCTGTTAATCCAGGCGGCCCGTGCTGCCCCTGCGGCGGTATTACCGGGGCATGCGCCTGCCCGAGCAGCCCAGTTCGGCCGGGCGACGCTCTGGCCAGAGCAGTGCCACAACCGCATGCCAGGACTCACGCCGCCCGCGCGCCACTCTTGACATCTGGTTGGCCACGACGAGCCAGTAGTAGGCCCAGGACGCGAGCGCGCCGTGGCGGCGCCGGTACAACCGGACTCGGTTGACGATCTGCATGGCGTGCGTCCGGTGGCTTCGGCCCGACTCCCCGCCGATGTGGACCGCGACTGCCCGCGGCTCGTACCGGGTGAGCAGGCCGACGTCCCGTGCCCGCAGCGACAGGTCGGTCTCCTCGGAGTAGAGGAAGTAGGTCTCGTCCCAGCCGCCCAGGGCCTCGTAGCATTCCCGCGACGTGATCAAGGCAGCGCCGAGCGCCCAGTCCACGGTGCACGGCCGGGTGTATGCGGACGGGTCGTAGACGTATTCGGAGAAGACCCCCAGCCGGGTCCTGGTGAGGCCGAGTGCCCGCGGCAGGGTGGGCTCGCGCCGCAGCGACAAGTGCAGCTTCCCCTGCGGGGTGAGCACCCGCGGGGCCGCGATGCCTACCCGGGGTTCGGCCAGCGCGGCCAGGAGCGGGGGAAGCGACCCCGGGTGGAGCCGCACGTCCGGGTTCAGGACCAGGATGGCCTGGGCCGGCGCGGCCTCCCGCACGCCGCGGTTGATTCCAGCGGCATAACCGACATTGGCCGAGCGCACTATGCGGCAGGCTCCCAGCGCCGCCACCAGCTCCGCGGTCCCGTCGCTCGACCCGTTGTCGACCACGACGACGTCGGCCGTGAGGCCGTCGAGGGCCGCGGGCAGGGAGTCAAGGAGATCGCCGATGACGTGAGCGCTGTTGTAAGCGACGATAACGACCGCGATGTCGGGCAGGATGGCGGGCGGCCCGGAAAGAGCTGATGACACGGCGAGGGTGTGGCGCTAGCCGGCTGCCACGGCGCTGCCTGGCCGTGCGGTGCCCTTGCCGGGCAGGCTGGTCCCCGACCACGCGTTCCCCGACCAGACATTCCCCTTCCCGGTGGAGTTGAAGTAGGCGACGGGACCGTACTTGCCGCCGCGCGGGTAGTAGAGCTGGCCGAACTCGTTGTTCTCGATGACGATGTTCGACGTGCGGCTACTACGGGCGCCGCCGCCGTAGATGGAGTAGCCGCCGCCCACAAGCATGTTATCCACCACGATCTTGTTGGCCACGTCCTGCCCTGAATTAGCTGCGTCGAGACTGATGTCGTCGGTCTGCCCGAGATTGTTGAAGATCGTATTACCGTAGATCGTCAGCGGCTCGGTTGTCCCGGCGACATATATCCCATTGGTGTGATCACCGCGAATGTACCCGGGGTCGTGAATGTAGTTGTCGGCTATCAGCCCGGTCGATATCTGAACGCCTGTCCTGAAATGCGAGATATTATCGTTCCTGATCACGATCCCGGTTGAGTCGCCGTAGACATCGTCGACCGCCGAGTCGATCCGGCCGCTGGTCAGGTTCTGGCCGCTGATCGTGGAGTTCTCGATCGTGACGCCCGCGGTATGCCTGAGACTGATGCCGAAGTACCCGCCGGTCACGACCTGGACATCCTGCACCGTCACGCCGGACGCCTCGATTATCAGGTCGCACGGGATGTACAGGCCGCTGAGCACGGTGCCGTTTGCGGTCACCACCACCCCGCCGGCCTTGGCGTTGTAGTACCAGCCCGGCCCGCTGGATACCTGGCCGGGGACCTGCCGCAGGGCCGTCCCCCTCGGCACGCCCGTGTCGGTCGCATCAGGGAAGCCGCACGCATGCGGGACAGTGATGCAGTCGCTCGGGACCTGCACGGCCCCGGATGGCGGGGCTTCGTGCGTCGAGGTCAGCCTCAGGTGGCCCGCCAGGACAGCCGTGCCGCCGATCACGATCAGGGCCAGGGAGATCTTGATAGCGAGCATGTGTGCCTTCAAAGGGACCTCGTTTCTGCCGACGGTCCGTTCCGCCAGCGGAGGGTGCCTCGCGTCCACTGGCGCGCAACCGGCTGCGGCGAGAACGTCGATTGCGTTATGTAACGTAGTCGATACCAAGAGTATCTACCGGCAGAATCGGCGAGAAAGGGCTCACCGGTTCAGGAGGCTGGCTCCCCGGCGGGCCCCGGCCAGCCAATCGGGGCGGCCCACACCGGCGGATTACCTGTCGTGTAGGGCCCTAGTTCCGGCCGTCCATCTGGCGGGGCACGCCGGCCAGGGGGACGGCGCGGCCGTCTGCGGACGGCACCGGCCGCCGGGGGGCCGCCGTGGCGGCGGCGGTGCGGCTGCTCTCATCACGCAGCCAGGTCACGTAGTCGCCCCGGGCGCGGGCGCCGCGGGCCCTGAGCATGGCGAAGAGGGTCACCGACAGGAAGTACCCGACCCGCGGCAGCATGCCGGGCCGATGCCGGATGACGGCGGCCAGGTCGGATATCCGCGTCCGGTCAGCCGAACCATCGAGATCCTGCACGCGCTCGACCTGCGCGACAAAGGTCCTACAGCGCGCTCTGCGGCGCAGCAGGTCGGCAAAGGTCAAAGGCAGGTGAATGATGACCCGGGCGCTGGGCACCAGCACCGTCTCGTGCGGTTCGAATGTCAGGGATGCGGCAAGATCGTCGGCCTGAAGCAACGGCAGGGCGCCCAGGCGCCGGTGCCCGGCCTCGTTTACGGCGATGACCCCCCGGCCCCACAGTCTGCGCTGGACTACCGGGAGCAGCGTCCAGACATCGTAGTACCAGCGCACCTGCCACGGCCGTCCGGCCATGACCAGTTCTCGTCGCGGCGCGGCGGCTAGCGCTCCCGGCTGGCGCAGGGCCGCCACCAGCGCCCGGGCGTCGTCCGCCCGCAACTCGACATCCGCATCGACGTAGATCCGCGGGAAACCCGCGGCAGCGCGATCTCCTGCGGTCAGCGCCTCATGCTTGCTAGCGACGGGAAGGGTCAGGACCCGGACGGCTGGCCCGAATGAGGCCGCCACCTCGGCGGTGTCATCTGTGCAGCCGTTGGCAACGACTATTATGTCCATCTCGCCCGGGTCGGCGCCATTTACGAGCTGCTCTAGAAGGCGCCGGATTACTTGGCCTTCATTGTGGGCGGGAATTACGACGGTCGTCATGTCACAGAATTATGGACGACAGCGGCGGCCGCGGGCCAGCAATTGACAATGCGCCAGCAGATATATTTGGGCAGCCACAGGGAACATAGCCTAGAATATCCGGACGTATACTCAGATATTCCGGCAGACCTATTGCGCTCTATTATGCGGAATCCAGCCTGCCTGCGGCATTTTTAACTATCCGGCACCGAACGTTGCTTTAACGGCCGTATGCCTGGTTATTGCCGATACGGGACCGCACGGACCGGCGCAGGCCGAGCACTGCGGATCAGCGAGCCGACGCAAGGATCGGCGAGGCGGCCGCAATGGCGCGGTTAGTCGCCGCCGTTGCCCGCCATCCCGCGGCGAGGACCGCCGGCTGAGTGGAGATGCGGGCAAGAACCACGCCATGAACGCCGCCCGCAGGCCGGCTATGGGACCGGAACACCGACGTCACTGCCCGCCACTGGTACGATCACCAGCTCTGACATTAATGTCGGCTTTATTTCTCCTCGAGGAACTGCTGGATTGACCTCAAATAGCCGGGCCAATGGGATCTGATTGCCTCCCAGTCCGGCCAGATGATCAGGTACGCCGCCCCGATCCGCACCGGAACGGCCTCCACGAGGCCATCTATTGCGCCGACTGTTGCGCCGGTTCGCCAAGGTCTGCACCCCGTGCACCTTGCTAGCTGATTGTCACTTATATGACTGATTGTAATACCGGGCAGGCGGCCACGTGGGGGTCTCGCGGACCGTTATCGGCCCGAGCGCTGCCCGCGATCATTCATCGGGCTCGCGCCGGTCTACCGCGAGCTCCCAGCCGCGCCCGAATCCTGGTCGCCCGGCCGCATGTCGGTGGCCGGCCGCCAGTACATCGGTGCCGCCTGGTCACCGTAGCGCGGGTACCGCCGCCTGACGACGGAGTCGAAGATGGGAAGCGGTCCCGTCACGTCAGGATAGGCAGGCCAGGGCCGCGGTCCCGGCACGCCCGGGTAGGCAAGCCGTGGCAGCGGTCCGGTCACGTCGGAGTGGGCGGGCCATGGCCGCGGTCCCGTCGCGTCAGGGTCTGCAGGCCATGGCCGCGGTCCCGTCACGTCGGGGTAGGCAGGCCGCGGTCCCGTCACGTCCGGATAGGCAGGCTGTGGCAGCGGTGCCGTCATGTCGGGGTGGGCAGGCCAGGGTAGCGGGCCATGGCCGCGGGCCTCATCGTGTCTGCGGCCGGCTGAGCCTGCCGTCTCGGTCCTGGCCCCTGACGGATTCTGGGCGTCAGCGGCCACGGGCGCGCAGAGGGGACCGGGTCCGTAGGCCCGTGGACCCGAAGCGGCTGAGGAGACTGGAGAGTTTCTCGGGCCGCTCGGGACTTTCGAGGCGGTCAGGGCGGCTGGGACTTTCGAGGTGCCCACTGCGGTCGGCTCAGGAACGCCCCGCCGCAGCCAGGTGAGCGAGGCCCGCATCCGGAAGACAAGCAGCCCGACGACGGCAAGCCCCGCCACGCCGCTGACCGCGAGCGCGGCCAGGTCGTTCGGCAACACCCGTGTCGCGCCCGCCGCGGCGAGGCCCGCTGCCGCGGCACCGGCCAGCGGAAGCCGAAGGCGGGAGCCCAGCACCCGCCGCCGGATGCCCGCTCTCCTCAGCTCGTGCAGGTACCACGGCAGAATGACGCCGCCGGCGACCGCGGCCCCGGCCACGCCGACGCCGACGATTCCGCCGAGGCGGGCGCCAGCGATGAGGGCGGGGATCACCACCAGAAGCCAGCCGAGCTGAAGGGTGAACACAACGCGAGCCCTGGCCAGCACCACGAAATAGTCATAGGCCAGCTGAAAGAAGATCGTCAGTGCGGCGAGCAGGGACAGCCACGGCAGGACCCGGGAGGCAGGCAGCCAGCGCGCGCCGTAGGCGAACCTGATCAGCGGCGTGGCCGACCCCCCGATCACCAGGCATACGGGCAGGGCCACGGCGCAGAGCAGCGCCGATGACGACAAGAAGGCCGTGCGCATGGCCTCCTGATCATGCTGAAGGCGCGCGAACGCGGCAGGCGCCACATTTCGGACAGGCAGCGAGAACATGGTGATGGGCCAGGTGGCGAGGTTCAGCGCGAGCGCGTAGAAGCCAAGGGCGGTGGCGCCGAGCACGCGGCCCACCACGAGCTGGTCGACGTTGGTGACGGCGAACGCCACAACCGTCGAGCCCGGCCAGCGGCGTACCGTACCGCAGCAGCGCGCGGGCAGCGCGTGGGTCGAAGCCGAACCGTAGCGGCTCGGGCGAGAACGCTATGTACAAGACCGCGCCCGCCACCGCGCCGACGATCCGGCCCACGGCCAGGCTCATCGCGCCCAGCCCGCCCCAGGCCAGGCCGATGGATACCACGGCCCCGAGCCAGCTGTTGACCTGATCCGCGATCATCCTGCGGTCCTGGCGGAAGCTCCGGTCCAGCAGCCCTACCGGCGTGCAGACCAGCCCGTCGAGCACGACGCTGAGCGCCAGAACGCGGATGACGCTGGCGGCCGCCGGCGCCCCCATCGCCGAGGCGTACTCCGGCGCGCCGAAGAAGCAGACGGCATACATGGCGGCGCTACCCGCCACGGCGATGGTGGTGACAGTCGGCGTGATCTCGGCCGGATCACCCGGCCAGCGGACGATGGCCAGGCTCACCGACATGTCGTTGAGGCTCAGCACGGCCAGCAGGGCCACCCACGCGACGGCGTAGGTGCCGAAAGCGTGCGGGCCGAGCATCCTCGCCAGCACGATCCCGATCCCGACCGTGCCCAGCTTGCTCAGCGCACTGCTGATGAAGGTCCAGCCAAGGGCCCGGGCTGCCGTGGCCCCCAGGGTGGTCTTCTCGGCCGGCCCGGAGCCACCCGCGGGCCGCACGTGCCATGGCCGCGGGACACGGAAACGGGCGCGGGACCGATGCCTCGGGGCGCCGGGCCCGGCCGCCCCGGCGCTAGCGTCGCGGCTGCTCACCCGCCCGCGGCCAGGAAAGCCGCACAAGTGACGTGGGCCTTAAATGGGGAATACTGAATGAAGGCCTCTATTGCGGCATTCTTACCCGTAGCCGGTCCGGGTCGCGGGTAGCCGGCGTCCATGACCGACCTGGCAGAGAACATGCCTCAGCCTCCTTCTGTCTTTACGGACACCCTATGCCAGTGGCGGGATATACATCTTCCGCTTTACCAAGAGGAGACGAAGCAGAAATCACCGCTAGCGGGTAGTGGGGCGCCGCGGGCCTGCTAATGTATACCATGCTAGACGCCTAGGGAACTAGCGCTCAAAATCGCATGTGAGACTAAAGATCAGATCCACGGAGTTTCATGTTATTCCCGACGATAACGGACACATCGGTGTTAGATTCGGAAAGGAACAATTCCGTTGACTGAGCGAGCCTTGCGCGTTCTGCGCCATATTGCTGGCGGCTTGGGAAAGGACGCCGGGGGGCAGTTCGCGGCATGAGTGTATTCGACAGTGCGATCGAGGCCGATAACCGCGTTCCGGCCGATAGCCGCGCTCCAACGGACAGCCGCGGGCCAGCCGATAGCCGCGCGCCGGCCGATCGGGATACCGTTATCCCGGGCACGAAGGCGTGGACGGGCGCCTACCTTCGCCGGGCGGCCCTGGCCGATTGGACGTGCGCCCTGGTGGCCGGCGCGGTGGCGGCCAAGGTGCGTTTCGGGGGCCAGGCCAACCTGCCGCTCACCTACCTGAGTCTCACGTGCGGGCTGCCCCTCGCCTGGTGGATGTCGGTGCTGCTGGCCGGCGGGTACGACACCCGGTTCATCGGGTTCGGCTCCGATGAGTTCCGCCGGATCCTCAGTGCGGCGGTCAACCTGACCGCGGTCGTGGCCGTTATCTCCTACGCGGCCAAGCTCGACCTGGCCCGCGGGTACATGGCCGTCGCCCTGCCGTCCGCGACCGTCATGGACCTGACGGCCAGGTACCTGCTCCGCAAGCGCCTGCACAGACGACGCATCCGGGGCTGGTACGTGCGGCGAGTCGTCGCGGTGGGTCATGCGGCAGCAGTGGCTCGCCTGGTCACCGCGCTGCGCCGGGACACCTACCACGGCCTTGCGGTGGTCGCCGCCTGCCTCGTCGATGCGCCGGAGGGTGCGGGGCCTGACGGCGCGATCGCCGCGACCCCGGCCAGAGCATCCGCGGCCGATGTGCCCGTGGCCGGCGGCCTGGGCGGCGTCGCGGCGGCCGTGCGCCGGTTCGGCGCGGATACGGTCGCGGTGCTGGCCTGCCCCGAAATGGACGGCGGCCGCCTGCGCGAGCTGGCCTGGGAACTGGAGAAGACCGACACCGACCTGTTCGTCGCGCCGGCCCTGCTCGACATGGCCGGCTCGCGGACGACCATCCGCCCCGTGGCCGGTCTGCCGCTGCTGCACGTGGACCACCCGGAACTGGCCGGGGCCAAGCAAGCCGTCAAGAGCGCGTTTGACAAGGCCTGCGCCGCTTCGGCGCTGCTCGTGCTTGCGCCCCTGTTCGCGGTCATCGCGCTTTCGATCAGGCTCGCCGATCATGGGCCCGTGTTCTTCCGCCAGACCAGGATCGGCAAGGACGGCCAGGGCTTCACCCTCTATAAGTTCCGGACCATGGTGCCGGATGCCGAACAGCGCAAATCCCAGCTTGCCGCCTATAACGAGGCGGACGGGGTCCTGTTCAAGATCCGCAGGGACCCACGGGTCACCCGCCCGGGCGCCTGGCTGCGCCGCTGGTCGCTTGATGAGCTGCCGCAACTCATCAACGTCCTGATCGGCGACATGTCCCTGGTCGGGCCCAGCGGCCCTGCCGGAGGAGGTGGCCAGCTACGGGGGCCACATGCGGCGCAGGCTTGTGGTCAAGCCGGGCCTGACCGGCCTGTGGCAGGTCAGCGGCCGGTCGGACCTGTCGCAGGAGGAAGCAGAACGGCTCGACGTGCACTATGTCGAGAACTGGTCACTCGTCCTGGACCTGCAGGTTCTCTGGAAGACGGGGTCCGCGGTCGTGCGAGGCTCCGGTGCCTACTAACCGACGGGCGCGCAGCGAGCGCCCGCATGTCCTGATCCTGGTCCAGAATCTTCCGGTGCCATTCGACCGGCGGGTCTGGCAGGAGGCCCTGGCCCTGGTCGCCGCCGGATATCAGGTGCATGTCGTCTGCCCGCGGACCACGGAGCATCCCCTGCGCCGCGAGACGCTCAGCGGCGTGCGCATCTACCGCTACCGGCCCGGCCCCGAGGCGCGCCGGCTGCCGGGCTACCTGGTCGAGTACACGGTTGCGATCGGGGCTCAGCTCCGCCTCGCGCTCATGATCCGCGCCAGGCACCGCATCAGCATCGTGCAGATCTGCAACCCGCCCGACCTGCTCTTCCTGGCTGCCCTGCCGCTGGTCGCGCTCGGGGCGCGCCTGATCTACGACCACCATGACGCATGCCCGGAGCTGATGATCGCCAAGGGCCACCGGGAAGACGGCCGGGCCGTCCGGCTGGCCAGGCTGCTCGAGCGCCTCACCTACCGCTGCGCGGACGTGTCGATCGAGACCAACCAGAGCTATCGTGATATCGCCCACGGACGGGGCGGGAAGTCACGCGAGGACGTGTTCGTGGTACGTTCCGCGCCGGAGATCACCAGGTTCGCCGGCGCGCGGCCGGACGAGAAGTGGCGCCGGGGCCGGAGGTACCTGGTCGGCTACGTCGGCGTGATGGGCCGCCAGGATGGCCTGGATTACCTGATCGAGGCCGCCCGGATAATCGTCGCGGACCTGCTGCGCCCGGATATCCAGTTCGTGCTCGTGGGCTCGGGCCCCGAACTGCCGCGGCTGCGCGAGCGGGTCAGGTCCCTGGGCCTGGACGATCAGGTCGTCCTCACCGGGCGGCTGTCAGATGAGGATCTCGGCACTGTGCTCGCGACGGCGGACGTCTGCGTCAACCCCGACGAGGCCAACCGCATGAACGATATCTCCACGATGAACAAGATCATGGAATACATGGCCCTCGGCAAGCCGATTGTCCAGTTCGACCTGCACGAGGGGCGCGTCTCCGCCGGCGATGCGAGCCTGTACGCGACGCGCAACGACGCGGTCTCGCTCGGCAAGTGCATTGTCGAACTCATCGACGATCCCGAGGCACGGGCCCGGATGGGGCAGTTTGGCACCCGGCGGCTGCGGAGCTCGCTGAGCTGGGAGTCGCAGGTCCCGAGGCTGCTCGCCGCCTACGAGCGGGCCGCGGCCAAGCGCAAGCGCCGCTGAGCCACCCGGGCCGCAGCGCGGCCCGGGACTGCCTGTCGAGATCAGGCCGGTCCGGCGTCGTGGTGATTTCTCGCTCGGGAAATCAGTCCCGCACGTTATCTGGACGCCGGCTGGGCGGGTTTGGCCGCCCTGGGCTCGGCGACCTGGCGCGGAAGGCCGGGCACCAGGCGGGGCCCGATCCGGACGAGCGTCTCCGCCTGGTGGGCCGCCATCGGCATCGCCATCAGGTAACCCTGCCCGAACTGGACGCCCATCGCGATCAGCAGGTCCCGCTGGGCCTCGCTTTCGATCCCTTCGGCGACGACCTCGAGCTGGAGTGTCCGCGCGATCTGGATGATGCCCTCGGCCAGCGCCCGGCACTGCCCGGAGACGGCGATGCCGTCCACGAAGGACTTGTCAATCTTCAGCACGTCGATCGGCAGCTCCCGCAGGTAGCTGAGGGAGGAGTACCCGGTGCCGAAGTCGTCGATCGCCAGCCTCACGCCGATGGCCTTCAGCTCGATCAGGTCGGATACCACTCGCTCCTCCGGCCGCAGCAGGACGCTTTCGGTCAGCTCGAGCATGAGCGCCCCTGGATCGAGACCCGACGAGTCGAGGATCCGGCGCACGTCGTCGACGAAACCGGGTGTGCTGAACTGCCGGGCCGACACGTTTACGCTCCCGTACAGACCGCGAGGGACCCCGCCGTCACCAGCGGGGTGGCCCTGACGCGGGTCCCCGCGTAGATCGCGGCGCCACCGCGCGGTATCGGCGGCCGCCCGGGCCAGGACCCAGGAGCCGAGCGGCACGATCTGACCGGTCTCTTCGGCCAGGGCGATGAACTGGCCGGGTTGCATCATCCCGAGCTGAGGATGCGGCCACCGGACCAGTGCCTCGAATCCGGCCAGCTCGCCGGTAGCGAGGACGACGATCGGCTGGTAGGCGAGCGTGAACGCGGAGCGGGCCACCGCCTTCTCCAGAGCGGCCTGCAGCTCCCGCCGCCCGGCCAGCCCGGCGCTCAGCACGGGCTGGTAACGGTGCCACTGCCGCTTGCCCGCCGCCTTGGCCGCGTACAAGGCCAGGTCGGCGTGCCGGAGGAGTTCGTCGGTGTCGATGCCGTCCTCGGTCGTGGCGACCCCGACGGTGACCGTCGTGAGCACGGCCCCGGAGGCGAGCACGAGCGGCTCGGCGAACGCCCGGACGACACGCTCGGCCGCCGCCTCGACCGCCGCGGAGTCCGGGGCACTGGAGATGAGGAGCGCGAACTCATCCCCGCCGAGCCGCGCGACGGTGTCGCACTCCCGGATCAGGCCGACCAGCCGCACCGCGGTGGCCACCAGCAGCTCGTCGCCGACGCCGTGGCCCATCGTGTCGTTCACGACCTTGAAGTCGTCCAGGTCCACGAACAGCACGCCGGCGGTCGCGCCGTCCAGCCGCGCCGCGGCGACCTGCTGCGAGATCAGGTCCTGGAAGAGCAGCCGGTTGGGCAGCCCGGTCAGCGCGTCATGGAAGGCCTGGTACTTCAGCTGCTCTTCGAGCTGGCGCTGCTCGGTCACGTCTCGCAAGGTGAGGACCAGGCCGGCCACGGCCGGGTCGGCGCGCAGATCGCTGGCCCGGACCTGGATCTGGACCTGGACGGCCGTGCCGTCGCGGCGGGTGATCTGGCGGTCCACGGAGCGGGAGCTGAAGCCGCCGGTGGCCGACGCCCGGCTGAGGATCCCGGCCACCTCATCGCGCCGCCCGTCGGCGACCAGGTCCCATAGGTACGCGCCCGCCACGGTGACGCCGCCGAAGATGCTGGTCGCCGACGGGGTCGCGTATTTGACCTTCCCGTCGTCGTCCACGATCAAGATGACGTCCGAGGTGTCCTGGACCAGGGTGCGGAAGTACGCCTCGTTGCCCTGGCGGATCACCTTCTCGCGGAGCATGATCCGCTCCATCGCGAGCGCCACCTGATGCGCGAGGATCTCCAGCGTGGCGGCGAGGCGGGCGAGGGTGCGCTGCTGGCCGAATACCGCCAGCACCCCGATGAGCGGATCGCGCGGCGGCCGGGCGTTGAGCGTGAGCGGGCACAGCAGCATCCAGTCGTACCGGAGAACGATCGCCGCGGCCTGCGGGGGCAAGCTGGTCACCGGCGCGAGGATCGGCGCGGAGCCGGTCACCAGCGGCAGCCAGCTCTCGGCCAGGTCCGCGAGCCGGCTCATCAGCGCCGGATCGGCGGAGGCTGCGGCCACCGCGTGGACCGCGTCCTCGGCCCGCACCGCGAGCAGCACATCGCCGCGCGGGCCCCGGCCGAACAGAGTGTCGGTCGCGGACCTGACGGCGGCCCCGGCTTGCTCAACGGTGATCGCCGACACCAGGGACGCCCCGGCCTGCCGCACCGCCCGCTCCCGGCGGAGCGCCCGGCCATGCGAGGCGGCCGCGTCCGACAGCCGGGACAGCACGAGCAGGTAGAGGAGCGCGGAGAACACCGCGATCACGCTCAGCTCCCCACCCCGGAACCGGAACGACTCGATGAACAGCAAGACCGGGGCGATCAGCGAGGCGAGCATGAGCACGGTCAGCCTGACCCGCGAGACCTGAGCCGACTGCCGGGTCACCGGCTTGGTGAGGTCGGTCATCGCGGGATACAGCGCCGCGGCGCCCCACCCGCCGTAGAACACGGCCCAGCCGAGGTCGACCACGGTGCCATTTTGGAACGTCCCGTGCAGCTGGATCAGGCCGTGGGCGACGTCCGAGGCCAGCGCCCCGAGGACGCCCAGGGTGAGGAACTCCATGGCCCTGGTCCGCCAGGCCCCCGGCGCGAGCAGCCGGACCAGCATGGCCAGTACGAGCACGTTGCCGAGCGGGTAGGCGATGGCGACGCTCTTCTGCAGCCAGGACAGCTGCGCACTGTGCACATGCGGCAGGATCAGGTAGATCCACAGCAGCAGGGCCAGCTCCGCGGTCAGGATCAGCGCGTCGATGAGGCTGCGCCGGTCCCGGTCGGGCGTGCGCCACCAGATAAAGATCAGCAGCGCGCTCGTATACAGCGTAAAGGCCAGCAGGTACAGCACATCCGCGAAGGACGGGAACGGGAGCCGGATCCCCATGAGCTGGGCCACCAGGAAGCTGACCTGGCCGGCGGTGAAGCTGGTCAGCGCGGCGGCGAGCAGCAGCCACGGCAGCCTGCGGAGCGGGCGGTTGATCGCCACGCCCGCGAGGATGCCGCTCACCCCGCTCAGGCCGATCAGGCCCCACGTCTGCGCGCGCAGGCCGGGCAGCGCGTAATACAGCGCGACCAGCACCGCCCACCAAATGACGTAGCCGCTGAGCACATATCGCCGCAATTTCACGACAATGCCCCCATGCCCATCTATATCTCCTCTGAGCACTCGTCCCAAAATGTACTGTAGTACCTTCTGCGCACGTCACGACATACGCGCTCCCTGGGGCGGGGCGCCCAGCGGGCGGTATGACATAAATTAACACCAAATGGCCGTCAGCGCGGGTTAGGCAGCATCGCTGAGTTTTCTGGATTCTTGTCAATCTTTGGCGGCAGCCGGGATCGCCCGGCCCGGCAAAATCAAGCGTCAAGGCAGGCGTGCCACGGGGCAGGAATCCTGACTGGCCCCTGCTCGGCAGGTTAATACGGGACATTGACGAGGAAAACGTATTCGTGATCACCGCGGGCGATCCGGGAATTTAACCGATTGGCTGGGAGCGGACGCCGACGCCGCCATGATCTTCGCCGGCGCCATCCAGATGGCGTTCGGCGCGACTTCGGGTGATCAGTACAAGTTCCAGCGCGAGCGACCTGCGGTGCCCGGCGTGTGGTCCCTATCCCGGAACGAGCATCGGGTTCTCATCCAGGCCGCGCGCGACCCTCGGGCGTGACCTGGGTGTTCACGCTGCTCTTCGCCAGCCACATGGATGACGGGCTTGGGCACCCTCGCCGGCTCCCCAATGACCAGGCGAACCATGCTCGAACTAAGCTGCGGCGAAAGCGGCACGGGTCAGATTCTGCTTTCGCCCCGCGTCTAATTCCTTGCGCTATTCCCCGCAGCGCTGCTGTGAAACTCCTCCATTGACAGGAAGCCTGCCTGGTTACGCAGCCATTGCCGGGTATCAGGGTACTACCGGGCGTTGCTGTTCACTGCCGAGAATAAGGCGCCTAATACAGGACACTCTTGCCTTGCGGGTGCCGTACCTGAGCGATTCCGGCGCAATACACGATATTCCGCCCGTTGTGCTCCGTATGTCACGATGGAGAAGAAGCGGGAGGACAGGCGCTTGGGCACTCGCGATATTGGCCTGGATGGCACATACCACCATAACCGATACCGCCCGCAACGGAACTGTTAGGCGCCCGGACCATCCACTACAGATTGTGGCTAATATAGTTCCCTGGACCAGCGGGGTAACGAGCGGGAGGAAAGGGTGTGGCGACCGGGGATATTAGCCGCCCAGCAGACGACGCCGAGACGAGGTCATTGCTGGCGGCCATCGTAGAATCGTCTGTCGACGCCATCGCGAGTGTGACCATGGACGGGATCGTAACGAGCTGGAATTCCGGCGCGGAGGCCATTTATGGCTATACCGTCGCGGAGATGACCGGCCGTCACATATCCATGCTTTACCCGCCGGACCGAACCAAGGAGCTCGAGCCGATTCTGGCGCAGCTACGCCAGGGGCGGCAGGTGCATCACTTCGAAACTCAGCGGGTACGCAAGGACGGCACTGTCATTGACGTGTCGCTCTCGGTCTCCCCCATCCGCGGGGAAGGCGGCGTAATCGTCGGAGCGGCCGCGGTTACCTGGGATGTCACCGAGCGCAACTGGGCCGAAGCCGAGCAACGGGCGGCCGAGGCCGGACGGCAGGAATCCGCCCGGACCGAGACCGCAGTCCGGCTCGCGGGCGGGATGGCCACCGAATTCAGCAACCTGCTCAGCTCGATCATGGGGTACGCGGCGTCGGCGGCCGAGGCGACCGCCGGTGACCCCTTGGTACGAGCCGACGTAGCGCAGATCCAGGCCGCTGCCGGGCGCGCTGCCCGGCTGGCCAGGGAACTTCTGCTGTTCAGCCGCCGCGAACCGGCCCGGCCCGAGCGGATCGACCTGAACGCGGCCCTGGCGGGCACGCGTGATCTGCTGCAGGCCAGCATCGGCGCGGACATCGAATTGAGGCTTATCACCGCGCCGTACCTGCCGACGGTGCTAGCTGATCGCGGGCAGATCGAGCAGGTGCTGGTCAACCTGGCCCTGAATGCCCGCGACGCGATGCCCGACGGGGGCATCCTGACGTTCGCCACCGGGGCGGCGGACGTCAGCGAAGCCCCCGGCGCGGTGTGGGCCGGGACGCGGCCAGGGCTCTGCGCGAAACTCACCGTCAGCGATACCGGGCACGGCATGGACGCGGAGACGATGTCGCGCGCCTTCGAGCCCTTCTTCACCACCAGGCCGCCGGGTGAGGGCACCGGCCTGGGGCTTTCCGCCGTCTACGGCATCGTCACCAAGGCCGGCGGCGCCATCACCATCGACTCCGAAGCGGGCCTGGGCACCACCGTCCAGATCTACCTGCCGGCCGCTTACGTCCCGGCTCAGGGCTCGGCGCCCATGAGATCACCGGGAACCGCCCCGACCATCCTGGTGGTCGACGACCAGCCCGCGGTGCTCAAGGTTGTATCGCGGATCTTGCGCCACAGCGGTTATCACACACTCGAAGCCGGCAGCTATGAGGAGGCGCTATTGCAGCTGTCGACGCACGACCCCGACCTGCTGCTGACCGACAGCGTGCTAGCTGAGGTGCCGGAACAGACGCTCGCGGACCAGGCACGAGAGATCAAGCCGGGAATGCGGATCTTGCGCATGTCCGGAGCGCAAGTCACCGCCCTTGGATCTGGTGGCGGGCACTTCATCAGCAAGCCGTTCACCGCGAAGGACCTGGTGCATAAGGTGCGGGCGGTCCTGGACGCCCCCCCGGAGTACTGACGGAGCTCCGGCTTCAGCCGGCTGCCTTGGCCCGGGCGAACGAGCGGGCGGCGGGCGGCCGTCTGACTCCCTGGACCGGACCGCCCGTCAGGTCTCGGCGCGAGTGCCCGGTCGGTGATCCGGACATCTGGGTATCTCCATCCATATTCGCAGGCGGCGGTCGTCGAAGCCGACACGCGCGCGGGCCTGGATGGCCGCCGCCAGGCGATGCAACCACGCCTCGACCGCGGCTGAGCCGCCGGAGGCCGGATCGTACCCCGGTGCCGACCTCATGTTCAGCTCAAGGAAGATCAGGTCCGGGCGGGCTCGTACCATGACGACCGGCCGGTCCCACGCTTCCGCCTGGCCGAGCCCGGTCAGGATCAGCTCGGTCACGTCGCCCACAGTCTGGATGTCAGCCTGCGGGAGCCCCGTCACCCCCTCGCCGACCGCCACGGCGAGCGGGGTGAGCAGCAGCCAGGCGGTCCGCTGCTTCAGGGTCTCGATCAGGCCGGACCCTGGCCACGGAAAGGGCCAGAGCTCATCCTGGAGGCGGCACAGCTCCCGGCCGACCGCATGAACCTGCCTTGTGATGTCGTCCAGCTCATCGCTCGGCGGTGCCCCCATGGCGCGGACCTCGCCCAGCTCCAGAGCCAGCGCGGCGAGCTGCTGGATCGGCCCCTCATGCAGCAGGCGGCCCAGATGACTGCGTTCGCGGGTACGGAGCTGGCGCATCATATCGAGTAGCACGGACGGCGCGGCATGGCCGGTGCCGTCGGCGTCGACGGCCAGGGCCCCACGGGTGGGACGCCGTGCGGCTTCGTCGCTCATGATCACCTCCGCGGCACTGGCGGCCGGGCCTGGCGCCGGGCGGTGGTGGCGGCCGACCAGCCTTTCGTAACAATCCGAAACCGTAAGATTACTTACAGTAGCATGATCGGACGCCTAGCCGACCAGGGTGATCGCCTCTGGGCGGGAACCGCCGCCGGTCTCAGCCACCGCCCTCACCCGTCGTCACGCCAGTGCTCCTGGCCGCACGCGTCAGCAAGGCCAGGGTGCGCTCGGCTGAGCAGGCCCAGGTGCACCCGGCCGCCACCGCCTGACCGCGCTGGCCCAGGTGCCGCGCCAAACGGGGGTCGGCCAGCACCCGGCCGAGGGCCCCGGCCCAGGCCCCGGGTACCCGGGCGGGGACGATGAGGGCGCCTCCGCCGGCGACCTCCCGGACGGCCTCGGCGTCGCTGGCCACCACGGCCAGGCCCGCGGCCATGGCCTCGAGGACCGGCATCCCGAACCCCTCGACCAGGGACGGGTAGGCGAACGCGGAGGCGTTAGCGTACAGGTCGAGCAGCGCCGCGTCATCGACGTAGGCCGGCCGGCGTACCAGATCGGACAGCCCATGAGTCGCCACGAGCCGTCCGACGTAATCGGGGAATCGCGGGTCGGGCTGGCCGACCAGGACGAGCCCCACGCCGGGATGGCGGGCTTGCAGCATGGCCAGGGCCTCGACCAGGACGGCCTGGTTCTTATGCGGACGCTGCGCCCCGACGTGCAGGATGTAGCGGTCGGGGAGGCCCGGCGGCCGCGGCCGCGGCTGGCCCGCCAGCGCGAAGAACTGGGCGCCGACGCCGTACGGCACCACGCACTCCTGCGGGAGTTCGACCCCGTAGAAGCGGCGGATGTCGTCGCGGGTCGCTGCGGAGGGGGCCGCGAGCGCGGTGGCGGACCTGATGGCCAGCCGGGTCGCGGCGTGGTAGGCCTGCGAGAAGGCCGACTGGCCGCGCGCGGCGGCGTCCCGTTCCAAAACGCAGTCGTGGACGACCGAGACGACCGGAACCCGGCCCGACAGGAGGGGGGTGCTCAGGTGATAGGGGACGAATACCACGTCTGGCCGGGCGACCTGCACGGCTCGGGCCAGCACCCACTGGGAGCGAAGGGACTGTACCGGCACGCGGGAGGGCACCGCGCGGACGTTGCGGCGGGTCATCAGCTCATCCGCGCCGAGCCGGCCGCTGTCCGGGTGGCACAGGACGACGAGATCGACCGCTGCGCGGCTGAGCTCGCGCAGCAGCTCGTAGGTGTACCTGCCGATGCCGTGGTAGCGGTCCTGCATGACCCGGCCGTCGACCAGGATGCGCAGCGAGCCGGTAACAGGTCCGCGCCGAGCGCGCCAGTGCCCCACGAATCCTCCCTGTTCTTTACGGCCGGCCAGCCCGGAAAGCGCGACCTGAGCGCCCGGAACGGCCCAGACCCCCGCGAGTAGTCGATTCGCGGGCCGGCTCCGCACTGCTTCCCCAGCCCTCAGTCGCGTAAGGTTATATCACGTTCACCGACGGTAAGAGAGCCTGATCCCGGAACGGGCGATGGGAACCGAAGATGACGCCCCGGCGGACCCTACGGGACGGAGTGTCGGAGGTGGCGGTGACAAACGCTTCGCTGACGGCGCAGATCTGCGGCAGGCCTGCCTGAGCCTGAGGAAGCCCGGCACATCAAGATCATTTACCGAGGCGCCGAGCTGATCGCCCGGCCTGGAGGAGCTGGCTGCGGTCAGCGGGGACAACAGATCGGTGCAGGAGGGGTGCCCGCTTCGGCGCAGGCCGCACCGCAGGTCCCGGCCGTCTACCTGCCGCCCTTCCATATGCCGAACGGTCCCTGGCTCGAGCCCTGCTACGCCTGCTCGCCGCGCGGGCTGACCGCTCACCATGCGGCCACCATCCGCCGGCTCCTGGCGCCCAATGGAGCGGGGAGCCAGCCCCCATTCCGGGCCCTAACCTGCCCCTATTCAACTATGATTACTTAGGGTAGCATCGACATTACCTACCGTAGGGAAGGCAAGAGTGGGATCGCTGCCGGCTTCATCGGGGGCACGATGCTTCATAGGGGGAACGATGTTGAAATTCGTATTCCGCAGCCTGAGCGCCGCAGCCGTCCTGGGGATCGCGCTGGCCCCGGCGGCCGCGTCGGCGGCGCCGCTCACGCCAGGCGCACTCGTGGTCTCGCACGCTACGTCCGGCAGTGACCCGAGCGTTGACACGACGGTGACTTTCTCGGTGACCATAGGCGCCCTGACGATCACCGCTCCCGCCTCCGTGAACCTGGGCTCCGGAGTGCCGGGCGGCAAGATCGACGGGGGCATGGGAGACGTCGTCGTGACGGACGACCGGGCCAACCTCGCCGCATCGTGGACCGCGACCGCCTCCGCGACCGACTGGGCCCTTACCCCCGGCGGCGGCACGGGGCCCGAGACCATCCCGGTCGCCGATGTCACTTATGACCCCGGGACCGTCAGCACCACGGGGAACATCACCGCGACCCCACACCCCATCACGCTGTCCCATGCGGCGCAGACGGTCGTTAACGGAACCGCCGGGGTCGGCAACAACACCGCCACGTGGGATCCGGCCCTCGAGGTGTCGGTTCCCGCGGCGGCGGTCGGCGGCGCCTACTCGGGGACGATCACCGATTCCGTGTCCTAGTCCCGCCACGGTAGCACCACGGCCAACACGGCCCGCTCAAAGCGGATCGGGGCCGGTCCGGTTTTCCGGTCCGGCCCCGTCTTCTGCGTAGCGGGACGAGCAGGACTCACACCAGTAACCGGGGGGAACGTGCGCCGCTCGATCAAAGTCATCATGCTCACGCTGGCCGCCGGGATCTTGAGCCCGGCGGCCAGCGCCGTGGCCTCGACCCAGCTTCCGGCCGCGCCGCAGCCGCAGGGGTTCGGCGTCCGGCTCGTCGATGTACCCGTCTCGGAGGCGGACAATCCGCGCGCCCTGCGCTACATCGTCGACTACCTTCCGACCAGAACGGTCATCCACCGCAGGATCCTGATCCTGAATCAGGAAGCGCGGCCGGCGCGCTTCACCGTCTATCCCGATGCCGCCAACATCGCCAACGGGCTGTTCACCGGGTACGCCGGGGACACCCGGAACGAGCTGACCGGCTGGATCAGCGTGCAGCACCCGGCGGTCACCCTCGCTGCGGGGGCGTCCGCCATGGACACGATCACGATCAAGGTGCCGGCCGGCGCGACCCGGGGTGAGCACTACGGCGTCATCTGGGTCCAGCAGACGGCTCAGGCACGCGCCGCCACCGGCTTCGCCGTCACCGAGGTGTCCCGGGTCGGGATCCGCATGTACCTGGCCGTCGGGAAGGGCGGCGCCCCGCCGACCAGCTTTGCCATCACCTCCATCACCGCGCGCCGGTCAGCCGGCGGGCAGCCGTCCATCGTGGCCCACGTGGACAACACCGGCGGCCGGGCCGTCGACCTGGATGGCAGCGCGCGCCTGGCCGACGGCCCCGGGAACAGCAGCGCCGGGCCGTTCCCGGCCCAGCAGATCATCACCCTCGCGCCCGGCCAGACCGGGAACATGACCTTCGCCCCGCCCAAGGACCTGCCGACCGGCTCATGGCGGGTCACGATCAACCTGGCGAGCGGGATAACCACCTGCACCGCCACGGCTGCCATCCAGTTCAGCCCGACCGTGGCGGCTCAGGCGGGCCTGCCCGGGATGGCGTGGATCGGGATCGCTCTCGGGCTCCTCGTCCTCGCCCTGGTCGTCATCGTGGGGCGGTATGCCCTTCGGCACCGCCGCGCGGCGGCCTGACCGGGTGGTCAGGCTTGCCGCCGCCTCAGCCGGATCCGGCGGCCGGCGATCACCGTGAGCAGACCGGCCGCGAGCACGGCCAGACCCGCTGCCGCGTACTCCGTCAGGTTGCTGCGGGACGATCCGGACCCGGCCGCCGGCCCGGCGACCGCGGCCGCGGGCAACTGGTCGAGGTGGGCCGCGCAGACGGTCGGCCGGCTGCCGCCCGGCAGCGCGACGCATGCGACGGCGGCCAGGCGCAGCTCCCGGGCCGGCGTCCGGGTGACCAGGGCGGTGACCCGGAAGGTCTGCGTGCCGCCCGCGGGAAGGCTGGCGTGCCAGGCGACCCGCCCGGCCGTGGCCACGCCCTTGCCGCTGGCCGACAGGAACTCCAGACCCGGAGACAAGGTCTGGGTGATCTTGAGGTCCGGCGCGGCCGCGATGCCGGTGTCGCGCACGCTCACCGTGTAGGTGAGCCGGTTACCTGCCGTCGCCGCGGCTCGGCCATCGGTGACGCTGATGGTCAGCCCGGGTGTCCGGGGCGACGGAACAGGCGAGGCCGTGCGTGACGCTACCGGGTGGCCCGTGGCCGCGGCTACGGGAATCGCAATCAGCCCGGCCGCAAGGGCCGCGCTGGCGTGAGTATTCATGGCGTGCCCTGGGATCCGCACCGGCCACCCGCCTCCGTAAAGAACTCAAGGTATCTGAATGGATTCACAGAGTAGTCGTCTTGGCGCGCCCCATCACCTTAATTGCCTAGGCGGCCAGGGCAGATATGTACTTTATTCTGCGTCTCGCACCGGTGAATGCCACTTTGTAATTGCCGGAATTAAGATATTGCCGGACAACATATGACAGCCCTGCGGCGCGAAGTCCAGAATCCAGTCTGGGCAGTTCAGTCGGCGCGGGCGCTAAAGGCGGGGCCGCATAGCGACGGGCTGTGATCCGGGGATGGAAGTGGCGTTTTTCGTGAGGGTTTCTTTGCTGCCGCAGCGTCGCTCGCCTTGGCATTCCGGGCTTGCCGGGGGCTGGTCCTGGCCGTTGTCGCCGCTATCCCTCCCAGCATTCTCCCGGGGCCGCAAGTGCCCGGTCTCCCACGGAGCAACGAATGGGGTCCTGGCTTGCGGCCATGCTGGCCTCGGGCCGACCAGCACTGCCGGCCGGGTGACCGCCCCCGCCCGCGGGCCGCGACGCCATCCGGCGTGACATCAAAAACGCCGACGGGCTCATACGGATGTCACGGCCCAGCACTTAGCCCGGCGTAGGGTCGACCATAGGATCGCCTACTCTTGGTAGCCACCCTAGTACCCTAGGCGGGCTGGGGACGGGAACCATGTAGGGGCCCGGTGCCGGTCAAGGGCGATGCCTGCCCTCGGCGCGGTAGCCGGGCGGCCCGGCTCAACTTCCCAACTTTAGTTACATATCGTGACGAAGATGGGACCTATGGGGGAAGCCATGATCAGCCCGGACGAGTTCCTGCGCCGCTGCGAGCGGGTCAAGGCAGACTTCGCGGCCGAAGGGAGGGCACGCCAGCAGCTGACCTGCGAGCTGGCGGCTCTGTGCACCCTGACCGGCGCGCGGGCCGAGAGCCTCTACGACTCCGACTCCCAGCTCACCGGCCTGCGAGTCTCCGATCCGGGCGGCAATCTGGTCATCTCGGGACCGGTCGATGAGGTGCTGGCCGAACTCGTCGCGGTGCCGGCCTGCTACCGGGATCGAGGGCCAGGCCGAAGCGCGCGCTGCAGACCCGGTGATTCACGAACTGCCGCCCGGCGGGCCGATCAGCTCGCCGCGGTGATCGAATCGTGGCGTTCCGCCCTCGGGATGCCGCAGGGCCGAGGATGAAGGCAGGGGCCCGGCGCGACGGGCCGGGCTGTGGGCCGGCCGGGCCTAGCGGAAGTCGCGGCTGGCGATGGTCGCGCCGGTGATAGCAAGATGCCGGAGCGGGCGCAGCGCGGTGGCGACCAGGTTGACGGCGCCGCCGGTGCGCTCGATCCGGCCGTAGATGAGCAGCGCGGGCGCGGTGGCGGCCGCCCGCCGGTGGCGGTCCCAGACGTGCGGCGGGCAGATGACGTTCAGCATCCCGGTCTCGTCCTCCAGGCTGAGGAACACGACCCCGCGCGCGGTAGGCGGCTGCTGCCGGTGAGTGACCAGGCCGGCCACGGCCACGGCGGAATCGGCGGCGGCGGACCGGGCCGACGACGCGGTGAGCACCCGCCGCGCCTCGAGTTCCGCCCGGATATGCGCCAGCGGGTGCGTGCCGTAGGTCCCGGTGGCCCACACATCGGCCAGCGTCTCCTCGGCCGGGGTCATGGCGGGCAGCGGCGGCACGGACCCGGGGCCTTCGGGGGCCAGGCCCGCCGTGGTCCCGGGCAGCTGCCCCTCGCGGACCGAGGCGGCGGACCCGGCCGCCCACAGCGCGGCTCGCCTGCTCAGCCCGAAGCACCCGAACGCCCCCGCGGTGGCCAGCGCCTCCAGCGTGGCGGCCGGCAGCCCGGTCCGGACCGCGAAGTCCTCCAGATCCCGGTAGGACCCCGCCGCCGCCCGCCCGGCGGCCACCCGCTCGGCCGCCTGGGACCCTAGGTTGCGGACCCCGGACAGGCCCAGCCGGATGGCCGGCGGCCCGGTTTCGCTGGCCCCGGTTTCGCTGGCCCCGGTAAAGTCAGCAGGGCTTTCCAGGGCGGCCAGGGCCTCGCTGGCGTTCACGTCCACGCCGCGGACCTCCACTCCGTGCCGTCGCGCGTCGTTGATCAGGCTGTGCGGGGCGTAGAACCCCATCGGCTGGTTGCGCAGCAGCGCGGCGGTGAACGCGGCCGGGTAGTACCGCTTCAGCCACGCGCTCGCGTAGACCAGGTAGGCGAAGCTGATCGCGTGCGACTCGGGGAACCCGTAGTTGGAGAAGGCCAGGATCTTGGCGTAGATGTCTTCTGCGGTGGCGTCGTCGATGCCGCGTTCGGCCATCCCGCCGAGCAGCCGCTGGCGGAGCTCGGTGATCCGCTCGGGGGCCCGCTTGGCGCTCATAGCCTGGCGCAGCCGGTCCGCCTCGGCGGGGGTGAAGCCCGCGCAGTCGATGGCCAGCTGCATCATCTGCTCCTGGAACAGCGGCACGCCCAGCGTCTTGCCGAGCGCCGCGCGCATCGACTCGTGCGGCATCGCCGCGTCCTCCAGCCCGTCGCGGCGGCGCAGGTACGGGTGGACCGAGCCGCCCTGGATCGGCCCCGGCCTGATCAGCGCGACCTCGATGACCAGGTCGTAAAACTGCTTCGGCCGCAGCCGGGGCAAGGTGGCCATCTGGGCCCGCGACTCGACCTGGAACACGCCCACCGTGTCGGCCTCGGCCAGCATCTGGTAGACGACCGGGTCCTCCTGCGGGATCGAGGACATCGTCCAGTGCTCGCCGTGGTGCTTGGTGACCAGGTCGAAGCAGTCGTGCAGGGCAGCCAGCATGCCCAGGCCGAGCAGGTCGAACTTGACCAGGCCGGCGTAGGCGCAGTCGTCCTTGTCCCATTGCAGCACGGTGCGGCCGGGCATCCGGGCCCACTCCACCGGGCACACCTCCCCCACCGGCCGGTCGCAGATCACCATGCCGCCGGAGTGGATGCCGAGGTGACGCGGCAGGCGCTGCATCTGCCGGGCCAGCTCCGCCGCCGCAGCCGGGACGTCCTCGGCGGGCAGCGGCTCCCCCGCGGCGGCCGGGCCCGGCCCGATCAGGCGGACCCAGGTGTCGGACTGCTCGGGTGTATAGCCGAGCGCGCGGCCCGCGTCCCGCAGCGCCAGCCGCGGCCGGTAGGTGATCACGTTGGCGACCTGGGCGGCCCGGTCCCGGCCGTAGGTGTCGTAGACGTGCTGGATGACCTCCTCCCGGCGGCGGTGCTCGATGTCCAGGTCGATGTCGGGCGGCCCGTCCCGGCCTTCGGACAGGAATCGCTCGAACAGCAGGTGGTGCGAGACCGGGTCGACGTTGGTGATGCCGATCGCGTAGCAGACCGCCGAGTTGGCCGCCGACCCCCGGCCCTGGCACAGGATGTTCTCGCGCTCGCAGAACTCGATGAGCTCGTGCACGATCAGGAAGTAGCCGGGGAAGTTCAGCCGCTCGATCACGTCGAGTTCCCTGGCGATCTGCGCGTACGCGCCTGGCACGCGCTCGTCGCCGGGCGGCCCGTAGCGGGCCGGGGCCTTGCGCGCCACCAGCTCGCGCAGCCAGGACGCCTCGGTGTAGCCGGCCGGGACGGGGCAGTCGGGCAGGTCCGGGGCGATGACCCGGAAGTCGAACGCGCACTCCCGGCCCAGCGCCGCGGTCCGCCCCAGCACGCCCGGGTAACGCCGCAGCAGCGCGGCCATCTCCGCCCCCGAGCGCAGGTACGCCTGGCCGGCCGCGGTCAGCCAGCCGTCCATGGCGGCCAGCGGCCGCCGGGCCCGGATCGCAGCCAGCGCCTGGGCCAGCTGGGCCTGCGCGGGCGCGGCGAAGTGCACGTTGCCGGCGGCCACCACGCCCACGTCGGCCAGGTCCGCCAGCCGGATCAGCAGGTCGTTGCGCTCGTCGTCGCCCGGGTCGTGCTGGCAGGTCAGCTCGACCATCACGTTCTCGTGCCCGAACATCTCGGTCAGAGCGCCCAGCTCCCGCCAGGCCTCGCCCGGCCCGCCCGCGGCCAGCGCGGCGGGCACCGGCCCCTTGCGGCACCCGGTCAGCACCACCCAGTGGCCGCCGTGCGCGCCCGCCAGCGCGCCCGCGTCGTAGACCGGGCGGCCCTTCTGGGCGCCCGCCAGCTGGGCGGCGCTGATCACCGCGCACAGCCTGGAGTAGCCTTCCGCGTCGCGGGCCAGGACCAGCAGGTGACGGCCTTCCGGGTCGGGCACGCCGGTCTGCGGGGACGGCAGGTCCAAGCTGAGCTCCGCGCCGAATACGGTACCCAGGCGGATCCCCTGGTCACGCAGCCTCGCGGCGGCCTGCGCGAACTGCGGGACACCGTACATCCCGTCGTGGTCGGTGAGAGCGAGCGTCTCGAGCCCGAGCCGGGCGGCCTCGGCCACGAGCTCACCGGGTGTGGCCGCCCCGTCCAGGAAGCTGAACGAGGAATGGCAGTGCAGCTCGGCCCACGGGACGCGGCCGGCTTCCTTGGACCTGGCCAACCGCGCCGTGGTGGCAACGATGTCGTCTGGTGTGCGTCGTGGCAACGATGTCGTTGGGCGGGGCTCGCCCTCGGCACGCCAGGCCATCCGCCGCCGCAGCTCGCGCCAGGGAACCGCCGGGTTGTTCCAGCCCAACTACCAGTACCCCGCCTCGATCAGCCAGCGGCCGCCCTGCACCGCGGCCAGCCAGGCCCGCCCGTCGCCGGTCAGCAGCTGGAACCGGGCACGGCGGCGGGCGGCGGCCGGGTCCCACCAGCGCTCGGACAGCGGCCACGGCCCGGACCACCCGGTGATCCGCAGCGGCGGCTCGCCGTCGGCCGCCAGCCAGGCCGGCGTACCCGACAGGACGCACCGCCCGGTGACGGTGACCACGTCCCCCGCATCGTCGGTCACGTCCGCCTCACGGGCAAAGGGGTACACCACGCCAGGCGCCGCACCCATGACCCGCCCGGGCCACGGCGCGCCCGCGGTCAGCCGAGGCTGCATTTTCTCACCGAACGGAACGTGGTTCACCTGCTCGGCCACGTCCCGCCCGCCGCCCAGGACGGGGCGCAGCACCGCCTCGTGCCCGAGCAGGGCCTGCACCCGCATGGCGGCTCGCGCCACCCGGTCGCTGACCACGGTCTCCCCCCAGAGCGCGAGCTGGTGTCCGGTGGCGTGGACCACCTGGTCCGGTACCAGCCGCAGTACCGCGATGCCCCCGTCCGCCGCGTCAGCCGCGTCGTCGGGCCCGGTGGTCGCGCCGTCGGGCGCGCCGGGCGCGTGGGGCACGCGGGGCGCGTAGGGCACCCGCCAGCCGTCGAGCTGCCAGCGGACCCGGTCGGCGACGGCGGCCTCGGACAGCAGCCCGTCGTGCCGCCAGAGCCTGGCGCTCTCCCGCCCGTCCGCGCAGGTGACCCGGACCTGGATCCGGACGCAGGTCAGCCCGCGGCCGGCCAGGACGGCGTGCATCCGCTCGGCGAGCGTCTTGGCTGCGAACACCACCGGCTCGGCCAGCGATTCCGGCGGGTCGAACTCCTGGGCCACGGACAGGTCCTCGGCCGGCGGGCGCACCGCCAGCGGCCGGGAGCCCAGGCCGCGGGCCAGCAGGTGCATGGTCTCCCCCGCGGCGCCGAACCTGCTGGCCACGTCGCCGGCCGGCAGCGCGGCCAGATCTCCCAGCGTGCGCAGGCCGAGCCGGGTCAGCAGCGTGACCAGGGCCTGGCCGGCCGCGCCCTGGTCCGCCAGGACGCTCACCGGCTGCCCGGCCAGGAACTCCGCCGTCCGCCCCAGCGGGATGACCATGACCGGACAGCCGCCAGCGGGATTGGGGCTGGCGGCGCTGGGGCTGGGGCTGGCGGGGCTGGCGGCGCTGGGGCTGGCTGGTCCGGTGGCGCCGGCGGCCAGCCGGGCGGCGAACAGCCCGTCGGCGACGCCGGCGCGGGCCTGCACGCCGACCTGTGCGACCGCGGCGATGATCTGGCCGGCCAGCGCCGTCTCGCCGCCGAAGTAGCGAGCCGGACCGCGGGCCCCGAACGCGCACACTCCCGGCTCTACCGCCTCGACCCGCGGGCAGAAAGCGGTGACCGTCGTGATCACCTGCTCGAACAGCCGGGCTGCCCCGGGTCCTGGCGCAGACAGTTCCGGGCCGCCCAGTTCGGGGCCGCGCAGTTCCGGGGCGCCCAGTTCCGGGCCGCCCAGTTCCGGACAGCACAGTTCCGGACAGCGCAGGACCATGACCCGGGGTTCGGGCGCGCTCATCCGGCCCCTGCCACGTGCAGGCGGCGTGCGGGCGGGATCCCCGGCACCGGGATGTCGGCCGGGTCAGCCGCGGTAATGCCACCATCTTCGGCCGGCAGCCACAGCCAGCGGGTGCGCGTCATGGCCGCCTCTCCGCGGCCGTCGGCCGCCACCTGCGCGCAGCAGGCCCGGAGCCGGCCGTGCCCGTCGCCCAGCCCGGTCCATCCCTGGGTGAGGACCCGGAGACGGACCTGCGCCCCGGGCCAGTCACCGACCACCAGCAGCACGCCCCGCGCGCGGCGCAGCGTGGCCTCCAGCCGCTGCCGGACCTGGGCGCCGTGAGCCTCGCGGGCCCCGTGAGGCCGGTGGATCCCGCGGGCCGGCGCCCGCTCGGGCAGCCGCAGCAGGACCAGCTCGCACCCGTCGAGCAGCGACGCCACCACCTGGGCCCAGGCGTGTCCCGGGTCCGGGACCAGCAAGGTCCGCTCCGTTTCCAGGCCCAGGGCCGCCGCGGCCAGCACGCCCGCCTCGGGCACCCCGGCGATCCCGCACCAGGCCCCGGCCGCCGAGGCGCCTGCCGCGAGCGCCAGGGCCAGCAGGCCGAACTCCGCCACGGTCACCACCGATCCCCGGGGCAGCCCGCCGCGGGGCATCAGCTCGCGCAGCACCGGCAGCACCGGCAGTATCCCGGTGCCCGCCTCGCTCGCCGCGCTCCTGACCCCGAGATTGCTGAAGTTGCTGGCGGCAGCATCGGGGCTGGCTGCCCTGGTGGCCTCGGGCAACCCGGGGACCGGGGCTATGGCTCTCCCCTCGAGTCCCCGGGGCCCCTCGGGCGGCCACCGTTCGGACACCCTAGCGGCCACGGACAGCCGAGGCCGCGTCGGTGATATCCGCCTGGTTTCCGCAGGCGTTCTCCCCATCTGATCAATTATCGAACATAAGTTCGTTAACGTCAAGCCCGGATCGAGATCTTGCGGCCCGGGGACCCGGGGCAGCTCCCGGACCACCACCTTCGTCTGTTCCCCCGCGGGCCAGGCTCGCCGCAGCACGGGTCACCACGAGCCGGGCGGCCGGGCGGTGAGGTAGACCACCTGGCCGCACCGCAGTGGTGACAGCAGCAGGTCATGATCCGGGTGGTCCGCTCGGGCGACTTGGGGTCAGCTCGACCGTCCGCGTCCGGGACGTGGCCGCAGTGCCCGGCCGAGGGCCGACCGTCGCTAACCTGCGTTCGGAATGCCACTTGGCCGGCCTGTTATCGTGGCCGGTAGGCGTCACGCCGGTGAGCGGCGGCCAAGACTATGACGACCCGGGTGGGGTCTCCGACGGTGTAGAGAGCACGGTAATCACCGCGGCGGGTGGCCAGGACGTCCTCGAAGGGCACGTCTAACGGCTTGCCCAGCCGGTGCCGGTTCGCGGCCACTGGGCCGGTCAGGTGCTCATACAGCGCGGTCGCGGCGGACAACGGCAACTGGCCAAGCCGTCGTCGCGCCGCGGGGGTGAAGGTAACCGTGTACGGCTCAGGCTCGCTCATTCGCCAGCGACCCGGCGGGCGGCGAGGTCGGCCGCGACCTGCGCGGCGGAGAACACTCGTCGGGCACGCGCATCCGCCAAGCCCTCTTGCAGGTCACGCACCAGCCCGGTATCAGACAGTACCTCGATCGTCTCGCGCAGCCGGCCCAGCTCACCCGAGGGCACAACGTCAGCTACGTGGTCGCCGTGCGCGATGACCGCGACCGACTCGCCGCGTTCGGCCCTGCGCACGACTTCTGCCCACGCCGGCTGATCCTCGGCGCGGACCGCAAATCCTGGCTCGCTCACAGATCCATGGTAAACGGGCCAACCGGATCTGGCTGGCCACCGACCGCAGTCGACTCGCTCACCGGGCCACGTCCTCCGAGATGGTGTGTGAAATGGCCACCTCGTGACTATTGGGCAGTTTCGGAGAAGCCGCCGCCAGGGCGGTTTCCTAACATGGGGTTATCCCGATTAACACCTGCGGGGGGAAGGACCCTGGTCATGACAGACACGAAGAAGCCCGCCAAAGGCGCCACTCGCGGCACCACGTCCGTGGGATTCACGGCCGAAGAACGAGCCGCAATGAAGGAGTATGCCCGCGAGCTGAAGACATCCGCGCGCCGCGGCTCGCGCGCGACCAAGGCGGACGGGGAGAACGACGTACTCGAGAAGATCGCCGAGATGCCCGAACCGGACCGCGTCATCGCCGAGCGGATCCATGCCATCATCAAGGACACCGCGCCAGACCTCGTGCCGAGAACCTGGTACGGGATGCCCGCGTACGCCAAGGACGGCAACGTCGTCTGCTTCTTCCAGCCCGCGGTCAAATTCAAGGCCAGGTACGCGACGCTCGGCTTCAGCGACAAGGCGAACCTCGACGACGGCGCCATGTGGCCGACCTCCTTCGCGCTGACGGAGCTGACCGCCACCGACGAGGCACGGATCGCCGAGTTGGTGAAGCAAGCGGTGAGCTGAGGACCGACGGCGGGACGGTGCTCATCAGCGGTCAGCTCCAGCTGGCCGGTCAGGCCGACCGTCGATTCCATGGCCGGGTGGCTGGTGGGCAGAGCGGAGGGGCCGGGCGCGGCGGCCCACGATGATGGCGGCGAGCAGGGCGAGGACCGCGCTGACCAGGAGGCTGATGGCCGCGACCATTGCGGCTATCGCCTGAAGGATCAAGGCCCACGCCTGGCGGATGCGGTCCGGCCTGGTGGCGATGTGCTCCCAGGCGGGCATATGCTGGCCCGCCCCAAGCCTGGCGAAGGTGGCCAGCCTCGCGGCGAGCTTGGGGTCTGACCGGAGCAGGCTGGATTCGATGCGGTACAGCTGGTGCTGCTGGCGATGGTTAAGGCTCATGGCGTGCTCCTGAGCTGCGATCAGCCGTGGGGGTGGGCGCACCCCGGAGGCGGCCCAGAGGCCCGGGTGCGGGTCCTGGCCTGCGTCAGGGCCCGCATCCCGGGCGCTCAGCGGCGAGCTGGCCGGCGCAGCCCGACGGCGGCCAGGCCGGCTGCGGCCAGGGCGATCAGTACGCCGCCAGCCCAGCTGTTCGACCAGAACATCGGGTCGGCGATGGGGAACTTCTGGCTGAGGACAGGCCCCGCGATGATCAGCCAGACGCCCAGCAGGGCGCTGCCGAGCTGCAGGCCGGCAAAGCCGCGCGGGCTGGCCAGGGCGAAAACGCCTACCGCGGCCACGGCCAGGCCGGAGATCAGGTTGACGGTGGTGGCGTTGCTGCCGGTGTACTGCAGGGTGATGAACCACGGGGAGATCGCGACCCACAGTCCGGTCAGCATGGCCAGCGCGACGGACACCTGAGCGCCTAGGCCTTGCACGGTAACGGGCAGGGCATAGTCGGCCGGGCCGGACGCCACGGCCGGGACGGCCTGTGCTGATGCGCCGTTGGATTCCGGACGGCGGATGAGCGGAGTGGACATGGCATGCTTCCTTTCCAGATCTTCCGGCAGCGGACGATGCCCTTCCCGCCGCGATGCAGGTGGCGAGCCAGGGTGGGGCTGCCGCACGCTTCGAGCGTCACGCTGGTCTGGGTGAGCTGGCATCGCACACTCTGTGCGATCGGCGTATTCGCAGGCTGTGGCGCTTCAGTCGGCCAGCTTGCGCGGCGATGGCGCGAGCAGGCCTAGGGCGCGAGCCCGGTCCACGGTCTCGTGCCGGGTGTGCGTGCCGAGCTTGGCGTAGAGGTGCCGCATGTGCGTCTTGACGGTGTACCAGGACAGGAACAGCTCATCGGCGATCTCTCGCGCGGACAGGTTGGTGGGCAGGTAGCGCAGGACGCGGATCTCGCTCTCGCTGAGCGGGTCGCGCGGCGAGAGCGGCTGCTCCGGCGATGACGCGGACCTGCTCGCCCCGGCGAGCAGGTCCAGGATTCCGGCAATAAGTGCCGCGTGTGCGGTGCGATGCCGGGGATGGCGTTCGAGCAGCGCCGGAACGGGGTGCAGGAGGAACGGCAGGACCGCGCCGTCGGGTTCCACGATGTCCAGCGCGCGTTCCAGGGCGTTCCCGGCGGCGCCCGGGTCGCCGAGCTCATCCCGCGCGGTCGCCTCGAGCAACAGAGCCTCGACCATCGAGATCCGGTGACTCACGGGGGCGGAGCCGTCAATGACGGGTCCGAGGGCGAGCGCCGCGGACCGCGGGTCGCCTTGGGCGAGCCGCACCGCCGCCAGGGCGGCGCGCATCTCCGCCGTTTCCCGTTCTTCGGGGTCCAGACCGGCCAGGGCCTGCCCGGCCTCCTCGGTCGCACCCATCCGCACCAGGGTGCGCAGCAGCGACGCGCGTACCTGCCTGGCCATCGGGTGCGGAGCGACGAGCCGCCCCGCTTGCCGTTCGGCGGCCCGGAAGGCGGCCAGCGCGTCCTTCTCCCGTCCGCACGCGAGCTCGAAGTACGCCCGGACAGCATGGAGCCTCAGGGCCACGGCCGGCTCGGCCTCCGCCCGGACGGCGCGCTCGGCCCGCTGGATCCACGGCTCGGCCTCCGTCAGCCGTCCCTGCCAGACCAGTGCGCTGCCCAGCGCCAGGTAGGCATCACCGGCGAGCGGGTCGTCGGTCCAGCCGTGCCGGCCGGCCAGCTCGATCGCCTGCGTGCTGCGCTCCGACACCAGCGCGAACGACCAGGCGGTCTCGGCGCTCGCCCAGTGGACGAGGCTGGCGAACTCCAGATACGGCCGCCCGATCTCGCGGGCGAGGCTCCTGGCCTTCTGGAAGTGCTGCTCCGCCTCTTCGAATCGTCCGGCCCGGAACTCGGTGGTGCCCAGCCTGAGCAGCACCATCGTGCGGAGTTCGTCGCCCAGCCCCAGCTCCGCCGCGGCCAGGGTCACGGCCGGGCCGGCCAGCCGCTTCGCCTCCTCGACTGCGGCCGACAGGTCGCCGCGCGCCTGAGCCAGGGTGAGCCGCAGCATGGCCAGCGCGATCTGCAGGCGCGGGCGCCGACCGGCGGGCACGGTCGCGGATCGCTCGGCGGCGAGCTGGAGGTGGCGCTCGGCGGTGTCGAACGATCCCCGGTTCAGCTCGCGGGCCGCCAGCAGTGCCGTCAGCTCGGCATCGGCCGCGATCAGTCCGGCCGGGAAGCCGGTCAGCAGCAAGTCCGCGGTGGCGGCCTGGCCGTCGAGGACCAGGCCGAACCAGTGGTCGAACAGCAGGCGGCCGGCCAGGTCCCAGTCCTGTGCCGCCTGGGCGTGGCGGACGGCCTCGATCGCGAACCCATGCCCGGCGAACCAGTGAGCGGCCGCGCCGTGCAACTGGGCCAGGTCGTCGTGCTGCGCGGTGTCCAGCAGCCCGAGCTGCAGCAGGTCAGCGAACAGCGGATGGTAGCGGAACCAGGAGCGCTGCGCATCCAGCGCGACCACGAACGCATTGGCCGCTTCCAGCTCCCGCAGGATCCGCCCGCCGCCCGAGCCCCCGGTCAGCAGGTCTGCAAGCTCGCCGTTTACCCGCTCCAGGACCGACGTCCGGACCAGAAGCCGCCTGACCTGCCTCGGCTGGCGTTCCAGGACCTCGGCGAGAAGGTAGTCGGCCACCGTCCGCTCGCTGCCGGAGAATCCCGCGGCGAACCGCTCTGGATCCGGATGACCGGCCAGCGACAGCGCCGCCAGCCGTAGCCCCGCGGCCCAGCCGTCGGTCCGCTGGTGCAGCAGCTCCAGGGCCGAGCCGGACAGCCGCACCCCGGCCGCCTCCAGCAGGTCGCGGGACTCCTCCAGGGTGAAGCGCAGGTCCGCGGCCCGGATCTCGGTCAGCTCCCCGTCCAGCCGCAGCCGGTGCAGCCCAAGCTGCGGGTCGCGGCGGCTGGCGAACACGAACCGCAGCTGAGCCGGCGCGCGCATGACCAGCAGCTCAAGCTGGCGCAGCGCGTGGGCCGAACGCAGCTGGTGCAGGTCGTCGATCACCAGCCAGACCCGGTCCGGCAGCTCATGCAGGTCCTGCAGCAGCCACTCCACGATCGCCCAGCCGTCCAGATCGGGCGTCGCCGTCAGCGGCCGGACCAGCTTCGACCCCGGGACCGTATCTCGCAGCGCCTCGGCCACGGAGATCAAGAACCGTTCCGGGTCACGCTCCTCGCCGTGTACCGATACCCAGGCGGCCCGCTCCGCGAGGCTCGATTCGGCGATCCAGGAGCGGAGCATTACCGTCTTCCCGCTCCCCGCTGGCGCGGACACCACGGTCACCCGGCCCGCGCCGGCCAGCCGCGTGAATAGCGCAGGGCGGCACACGACCCCTGGCGCCGCGGAGCGAGCAACCCCCGGTCCCGCGGCAGGCCCCCCGGTCAGCGCGTCACCATCCGGCATACTCACCGTCAACACGGTGCATCCGCGGGAAAATCCCGGATAGCACAAGGTGTGCGATGGCCGCTCACCCACGGGACGGGAAGGATCGAGTGAGCTGTATCGAAATTCCACCAGGGAGCCCGATGACCCGCGAGGAGCGCGATCGCCGACGGCCGAATTACGAGATCCTCGTTCGCGGCCACCTTGGGACCAGCATGCTCCGCGCGTTTTTGCCTCTCGCCGCTGCGACGCGCGGCAAGGACACACTGCTGACCGGCTGCCTCAGCGACCAGGCCGCCGTATACGGCGTGATCGCCAGGCTCGAATCCCTGGGGCTGGAGTTGCTCGAGGTACGCCGCCTGCCGAGCTGAGCGGCGTCTGGGTAAGTGGCGATCGCGCAAAAGTGGGCGATGTCGGGGATGTCATCCTCCTGGACCTGGTGTATCAGGTGACGGCGGGGCTCCCTCCGGGTTAGAAAGGGTTAACCCCACTACCCGAGGCGCTGATGATGGCAGAAGGCGAGCAGGCCGGAGCTGGCCGTGCGTGACGACCCGACGGTGGTCGCGCTGGTGACGCGTGCGGCCGGAGGCGATCAGGCCGCGTGGAACGAGATCGTGGAGCGCTATGCGCCGCTGGTGTGGTCCATCTGCGCCAGGTTCCAGCTGAGCACGGCCGATCGCGAGGACGTGGGGCAGAACGTGTGGCTGCTGCTGGTCGGGCAGCTCGGCAAGCTGCGGGAGCCCGCCGCGCTGCCCGGATGGCTGGCCACGACCACCCACCGGGAGTGCCTCCGGGTGGTGACGGCGGCACACAAGTCCGAGCGGCTGGGCACCGGGCTGGACGACGCGGTGCAGTTCGTGGACCGCACGATGATCGACGAGGAGATCCTCATGGCCGAGCGGAACGCGGCGCTGCGGGCGGCGTTCGCGGAGCTCCCGCCCCGGTGCCAGCAGCTGGTGGGCATGCTCGCCAGTGACCCGCCGAGTTCGTATGCGGAGATCAGCGCCGCGCTGCAGATCCCGGTCGGGAGCATCGGCCCGCAGCGGGGCCGCTGCCTGGACCGGATGCGCAAGGCGCTGGCCGCTCTCGGGGAGGCTGGCGTCCACTGGGCGGGAGGCGAGCAGCGTGCCTGACGACGAGGAGCTCCTGGCCGGGTTGCGCGAGGCGTTCCGGGCCCGGCAGAGCGTACCGGAGCGGTTCGTCGAGACGGGCAAGAACGCGTACGCGTGGCACAACATCGACGCCGAGCTGGCGCAGCTGACCTACGACTCGCACGGCGACCGGGAGCGGGCGGCGGCGGTCCGGTCGGAGGCCGCGTCGATCCGGGCGCTGACCTTCACCTCCGCGCGGCTGTCCATTGAGCTCGAGGTGGCCGAGACCTTGCTGATCGGGCAGATCATCCCGCCGCGGGCCGGGACGCTCGAGGTGCATACCGCGGCCGGGGTGACCAGTTCGCCGGTGGATGAGATCGGCGGCTTCACGGTGGACCCGATTCCCGCCAGCCCGTTCCGGCTGCGGTGCCGCACGGAGGATGGGGCCGACGTGCTGACCGGCTGGATCACGCTGTGAGCTTGCGCCCGCGGGCAAGTCAGGACGCCTGCCCGGTCTTCCCGGGGAAGCGCTATCTCGACTGGGACCTGCCCGACCCGGCCGGGCTCGCACTCGAAGACATCCGCCCGATCCGCGAGGACATCCGCCGGCGCGTACTGCGCTGACCCGCGAACTGCAGATCTGACCCGGTGGCCGGTCTCGCCCCGCGCGGCCGGAATCCGGCCAGGGCCGCGCCGCCGTGGCGACCCGGGCTAGGGATTCACCGCGTGCTTGACGGCCGCGACGACGGCGGAGACGGGCAGCCAGCCGTCGTGCGACCAGAGGATCTTGCCGGACGCGGAGACCAGGGACAGCCACGGCTGGTCCTGCACGCCGTAGCCGTCCGCGAGCCGGCCGGTGGAGTCGAGCGCGACCGGGTAACTCAGCGGCGTGCCGAGGCCGCCCAGATAGGTGCGGACCGTCTGGGCGGAGGGCTCCACCGTGGTTTCGTCCACCGCGACGAGCGACGGCAGACCGTCCGCCCGGGCCTGCGCGGCGTACGCGTTGCCGTCGATGAGCTCTGATTTCAGATCCGAGACCTCGGACAGCCAGGTGGCGAAGAACATCACCAGGTGCGGCGTGCCCGGGCCCATCGCGACGCTTCCGGCCGTGGTGGCGGACGGCAGCGCGACGTGCTCGGTGGGGTCCTGCGACGGAATGGACGCCAGTGACTCCTGGCTGGCCACATGGGGGTGACCGGGCAGCAGGCCGGACAGTTCGTCGGCGATGACCTGCGCGGACTGGCCGACGCTGGAGTAGGCCATCTGGGTCAGGTAGAGCTTCTGCTCCCGGCCGCTCTGATCGATGACGAACAGGGCCGGGGTGTGATCGATCTGGCCCTGCTCGATCTGCACTTCGATGTTGTAAGCGGCCCAGGTGGACTTCAGCTGGGCCAGCGAGCCGGTCAGGAAGTCCCACTGGTTGACCAGGCCGTGCGCCCGGGAGTAGGACAGCACGTCCGCGACGCTGGTGGCATCGGGGTTGGCGTCGACGCCGAGCAGCTGCACCTGGGACCCGGCCGCGCCGAGCATCTGCTTGGCTTGCAGCATGCTCTGGGTGGTCAGCGGGCAGACCGTCGTGCACTCGGAATCCTCGAACGCCAGCATGACGACCTTGCCGCGGAACTGGCTGAGCGACATCGGCTGGCCGAACTGGTTGACCAGCTTGATGTCCGGGGCCGGCTGTGCGCCCAGCGAGCTGCCGAGGTCCAGGTTCGGGTTCATCTCGGCCGCGCTTGAGGTCGGGGCGGCCTGCGCGTCCGCCGCCGAGCTGGCACTGGTGCCGCACCCGGCCAGACCCGAGATTCCGGCGAGCATGGCCGCCGCCGCTAGCACGCCGTGTGGGCGGAATGTTTTCATCGCGGAACAGCTTACTGCGGACTACTACGGGCCGTCGTAGAAGGCTCGCTATCTCGCGCCTGCGCGGGAACCGGACGGCCGCCAACAGTGCCGGGATCGTCGCCGACGATCACCGCGCCGCCGTGACCCCAGGCGCAGTAGCGGTAGGTCAGGTTGATCATGGTCGACACGCGATTGCGCCCGCCGAGCAGGTAGAACAGGTGCAGGACGAGCCAGGCCAGCCAGGCCAGGGTGCCGCGCAGCCGCAGTCCCTGCGCCAGCTGGACCACCGCGGAGCGGCGCCCGATGGTGGCCATCGTGCCCTTGTCGTGGTAGGCGAACGGCTCCGTCGCGGCCTGGCGCTGCAGCCGGACGATCTGGGCGCCCGCGTGGCGTCCCATCTGCAGGGCGGGCTGGGCGAGCTGCGGGGTGGGATCGTCGGGATTGACCGCGATGTCGCCCGCGGCGAAGATCCGGTCCTGCCCCTGCACCCGCAGATCCGGCCCGACCGCGATACGGCCGCCCCGGCTCTGGGGCAGCCCCCAGCCCGCGACGGCCTCGGCCGCGCCCACGCCAGCCGCCCACACGGTCAGGTCGCTCGGCAGGGGATCGCCGTCAGCCAGCAGCACCTGCTGATCGGTGATCTCGGCGATCCGGGTGTCCAGCCTGATGTCCACGCCGCGCTTGTCCAGCTGGACCCGGGCGTACTCGCGCAGCTTCTCGTGGAATCCCCCGAGCAGCGCGGGCGCCATCTCGATCAGCCGGACGTGGACCCGGGCCGGGTCCACGTCCGGGAAGGTGGCGGCCAGCACGGTCCCGCTCAGCTCGGCGAGGGTGCCCGCCAGCTCCACGCCGGTGGCGCCGCCGCCCGCCACGGTGATATGCAGGTCGCCGGGGTCCACGCTCAGCCGCTCGAACGCCGCCATGAGATGATCGCGCAGCACGATGGCGTCGGTCCGGGTGTACAGGCCGAAGGTGTGCTCGGCCGCCCCCTTGATGCCGTGATACGCGGCCGACACCCCGGCGGCGATGATGAGGTAGTCGTAGCCGAGCTCCAGGCCGTTAGCGAGCGTGATCGTGCGGGCGGCTTGGTCGATCCGGGCCAGGTCGCCATGCCGGAAGGCCGCCTGGTACCGCCGCGCGAAGCCGCCCGCCGGGTAGGCGACGTCGCCAGGATTCAGCCCGGCCGTGGCCACCTGGTAGAGCAGCGGCTGGAAGGTGCTGTACAGGTTGCCGTCCACCAGCGTCACCCGCAGGCCCGCGCGGGTGAGCCGGGAGATGGCGGCCAGCCCGGCGAATCCCGCGCCGCAGATGACCACGTGGGGCGCGGCCGGGTCAGCTGGATGCCTCCTGGCCATGATCCTCACCTCCGGAGCCGGTACCATCCACGACGATGTCCAGGCCCTCGCCGCGCCTGGTCGCCTCCGCGTACAGCTGGTAGGCCCGGCGGTCCTGCTCGGTGTACGACGGCGGCGCGATGCTGCGCGGCCACAGCCGGTATGTCCGTACCACGTTAATCTCCACCGCGTACAAGGTCAGCTCCGCCTGCAGGTACAGCCAGGCGAGCAGCCCGATCACCACGGCGAACGTGCCGTACGTGGGCGAGGCGTGGGCCAGCTGATGCGACACGAAATACCCGCCGACGGCCTGCAGGACCTGCCAGATGACGGCACCGATGGCGGCCCCGAGCCACAGCTGACGCCAGCCGATCTCCCGTGCGGTGCCAAGCCGGAAGGCCAGCCAGAACACCCCGAAGTTCAGCACCAGCGATACCACCAGGGCGGCTACGGTCGCGCCCGCGCTGCTCACGTGATGGCCGGCCCCGCCCGCCAGGACGGACAAGGTCGTGGTCCCGATCAGGCCCAGTCCGACCACCACGATCAGCCCGAAGCTGCGCAGCCACGACCACGGGAAGCCGGGCCTGCGCACGACCGGGATCTCCCACGCCGAGTTGAGCGCGTTCTGCATCGCGGTGGCCACGCCCCGGGCGCCGATGAACGTCCCGACCAGGCCGATCACGAGGGCCAGCCCGGACTGGTGCAGAGGCCCGATGTTATGCCCGAGCTGCGGGCCGATCACCGGGTACTGGGACAGGGCGGAGTCCAGCAGCGACTGCCGCAGCGACGGGTGGTTCTTCAGCACGATGTCCAGCACCGTCACCAGGACCAGCAGCAGCGGGAAGATGGCGAAGAAGGCGTAGTAGGCGATCAGCGCGGCGAGGTTGCCGGCCTGGTCGTCACCGAACTTCTTCCACACCGCGACCGGGAAGGCCAGCCAGGCGCGCCGCCGCTGCACCGTGTCAGCCGCCTGGACGGCCCGCTTCACCATGCTCATGGCCCACGAAGGTACCCGGCCCGGCCGGTCGCACACAGGCTGTGGCCTCGCGACACCACCGTAGGAGATGCGGCCACGAACAAGACCGGCCTGCGGATAACGTGGGATCTGCCCGCCTTTGATGAAGAGCCAGTTCACCTCGACGAGGAGGTAAGCCATGACCGACCGTCCGCCGCTGCCCTATGACTTCATGCCGGAGGTACCGTCGTTCGAGCTGCGCAGCGACGACGTGGCGCACGAAGAGCTGATGAACGAGAACCACGTCTTCGACGGGTGGGGCATGACCGGCGGGAACATCTCGCCGTCGCTGGCCTGGTCGGGCTTCCCCGCGGAGACCAAGAGCTTCGCGGTGACCTGCTTCGACCCGGACGCGCCGACCGGTTCCGGCTTCTGGCACTGGATCGTGCTCAACATCCCGTCGTCGGTGACCGAACTTGAGACCAACGCGGCCGGCACCGACGGAGCCGGCCTGCCCGCGGGGGCGTTCCACGTCCGCAACGACTATGGGGTCAAGGATTTCGGCGGGGCCGCGCCACCGGAAGGAGACCCGCCGCACCGTTACGTGTTCGCGGTGCACGCGCTCGACGTGGAGTCCCTGGATGTCAACGACGAGGTATCGCCCGCGGTGGCCGGCTTCAACCTGCGCTTCCACACCATTGCCCGGGCCGTGCTCATCCCGGTCTACGGCTTCTGAGCCTCAGCAGCGCTCGCCGCAGCCGGCCGCGTCGTAGCCGGGGAGGCTGGCCAGCTGGGCCAGCAGCCAGGGCGAGGTGAGCACCTTGAGCAGGCCCTGGACCTCCCGGGAAGCGGCATGCTTGGCCGGCAGGACCAGGTCGAAGCGCTCCTCGGCGAGCGGGATGCAGGTCAGCCCGTAGGCCAGCGCGGCCGGCTCGCTTGACACGCCCACGTCGGCCAGATGACCGGCGACGGCCGCCGCGACCTGGAGGTGCCCGGCCGCCTGGCTGTCGTAGCCGGGCAGGCTGGCCGGGTCCAGGCTCAGGCGCGCGAGCTCGCGGTCCAGGAGGGTGCGAGCCTGAGCGCCCGGCTCGCGGTTCACCAGCCGCAGCCCCTGCCGCACCGCGTCGTCCAGCCCGGTGATCCGGGTGGCCGGACGCACCACCAGGCCCTCACGCCAGGAGGTGAACCCGACCACCTCGGCCCCGCCAGGTATCGCGGCCGCGCCGCGGGAATCCCGCGCGACGCCGGGCTGATGCACCCCCGCGGCGTGCACGAGGCCCGCGGCAGCCAGCCGCAGGGCCTCGCGGTTCCCGCACGGCCACCAGGCGAACGCCACCGGCGGGTCGAGCAGGGCCAGCGGCGTCTCGAGCAGCGGCAGCGCTGGATCGCAGCCCGCCACGACGAGGGTAGGCCGCGGCGGCGCAATGGGCCGGACGGGGATCAGGTCCCCGTGGGCTTCCGGCCCGGCCACCAGGCCGCCCGCCGGGCCGAAGCCGGCCCGGGCCAGGGCGTCGGTGGCCAGCGGCAGCGCGACGAACGTGTCGCCGACCGTCGCGAGCGCGACCCGTGAGCCCGCGCCGCCGACCGCCGCCACCGGCTGCGCGAGCACGGGATCGGCGGGATCGCCCGGGCCGAACAGCTCCTCGACGGTCAGGCCGAGCGCGCGGGCCAGGGCCAGCGCCACCCGCAGCGAGGGATCCGAATGGCCGGACTCGACGGCGGACACGGCCTGCCTGGTCACGGCGGCCATCCCGGCGAGCTGCTGCTGGGAGAGGCCGCGGGCCTGCCGGGACACCCGCAGCCGCGTCCCCGCGGCCCAGGAAGTTTCTGTCACACCCACACCTTATGATCCGGAGATGAAGACGCAGATCATCCAGGTCCACACCGGCGGGCGCGAGACGATCAGGGATATCACCGGCGAGTGCGCGGAGTTCGCGAAGGCCGCGTCGGCCGACGGCGACGGGCTGCTGCACGTCTTCGTGCCGCACGCGACCGCGGGCCTGGCGCTGATCGAGCTGGGCGCGGGCAGCGATAATGACCTGCTGGCCGCCCTGGCGGAACTGCTGCCCGCCGACGACCGCTGGCGGCACGCGCACGGTTCCCGCGGGCACGGCCGGTCGCACGTCGTGCCCGCCTTCGTGCCGCCGTACGCCACGATCCCGGTCATCAGCGGGCGCCTGGGCCTGGGCACCTGGCAGTCCGTCGCCCTGGTCGACCTCAACGTCGACAACCCGGACCGGCAGGTCCGGCTGTCGTTCCTCGGCTGATGCGGGTGCTGGTCGAGGGCTCGGGCGGCACCGCCGGCTGGCCGGAGCCCGCCTGCCGGTGCGCCTCCTGCCTGCGGCGCGCGCTGGCCGGAAACGTTCGCGAGCGGTCGACCATTCTCGTTGATGACCTGGTGCGCCTGAGGGTCGCGGACGCGGACGGGACGGGTGCGGGGGTAACGGGAACGGGGGCAACGGGACGCGGCGGGTAACGGGAGCGGGGGTAACGGGAGCCCGGGGGTACCGGGTGGAGCGGCTGGCGGATGCGCGGGAGCCTGGGCGCCCGGGCGGGTGGGATGTGACCGGGCCGGACGGGGGGCGGCTGCTGTACCCGGCGCGGCCGGGGGCGGTGCCGGTACCGCTGCAGGGCGCGGGCGCCTACGACATCGCCTTCCTCGACCTGCTCGGGGAACCAGCGCAGCTCGGCCTGCTCCGGGCGCGGGGGCTGATCAGCGCCGGGACGGTCACGGCGGTGGCCTTCGCGGACCACCGGGTGCCCTCGGAGGGGGAACTGCGGCGGCGCTGCGGGTTCTGGCGGGCGGCGCTCCCAGGAGATGGGGACGCGGTCACCACGGACCGTTCGGCCGAAAAAAGGACTGACGCCAGCCGGCGCGGGCCGTGGCGGGTGCTGGTGCTCGGCGGGGCGCGGTCCGGCAAATCCGAGCAGGCCGAGCTGCGGCTGGCCGGCGAGCCGGACGTGACCTACGTGGCGGCGGGGGCGGCGCTGGCGGGAGCGGGCGGGACGGCCGGGGATCCTGAATGGGCGGCGCGGGTGGCCGCGCACCGGGCGCGGCGGCCGGCCTGGTGGCGGACGGCGGAGACCACGGACCTGGCCGGAGCGCTCACCGGCGCCCGGGGCACGCTGCTGATCGACGGGCTCGGCACCTGGCTGGCGGCGGTGATGGACGAATGCGGCGCGTGGGACGGGTCGGCAGAGTCGGCGGCCCGGCTGGCGGCCCGGGTGGCCGGGCTGACCAGCGCGTGGCGGCAGACCGAAGCCCACGTGGTAGCGGTCAGCGACGAGGCCGGGCTGGGCGTGGTTCCCGGGACGCCGGCCGGGCGGCTGTTCCGCGATGAGCTCGGGCGGCTCAACCAGTCGCTGGCCGCCGAGTCGGAGGAGGCGGAACTGGTGGTGGCCGGCCGGATCGTCCCGCTGCCGGCCGGATGATCCCCTGGGACTTGATAACAGTCCGGTGACAATCGGGGCCGCGGCGGCGTGTTCGGTGCCGATCCGGGAGGTGATGTCTGCTTGTGCGCTGGTCAGCGGCGGCTGCTGGCCGATACCGTAGGAAGTCGTGCGCAAGGGGCAACGGTCTGAGGGACTGTCCGCCCAGATCAGCACTGCGAGGTGAGGACCAAGTATGGCGCGCGTGGTAGTCATTGGCGACCTGATGACGGACACCGTCGCCCATGCCCGGCTCGCGCTGGCCCGCGGCAGCGACACGCCCGCCAGCGTGACCATGCACGGCGGCGGCTCCGGGGCCAACGTCGCGGCCTGGATGGCGGCCGACGGCGGCGACGTGGCCTTCGTCGGGCGGCGGGGCGCGGACATCGCCGGGCGCAACCGCGACATGGAGCTGATGGGCTACGGCGTGGACGCCCGGCTGGTGATGGATCCGGAACGCCCCACCGGGACCTGCGTGGTGATGGTCACGCACAAGGGCGAGCGGACCATGCTGTCCGACCCCGGCGCCAACGCGGCGCTGTCCCCCGACGACCTGCCGCACGACCTGTTCATCCCCGCCGCCCACCTGCATGTATCGGGGTACACCCTGCTGTCCGAGGGCTCCCGGGCGGCGGGGCTGGCCGCGATCGAGTACTCGCGGCGGGCCGGCATGACCGCCTCGGTCGACGCGGCCTCGGCCGCGCCGCTGGAGCGGGTCGGCGCCGAGCCGTTCCTGGAACTGTCCGCCGGGGCCGTGCTGCTGTTCGTCAACGCCGCGCAGGCCAAGGTCCTCACCGGCCGCGATGACCCCGAACAGGCCGCGCGCGTGCTCACCGCCTGGTATCCCCACGTCGTGGTCAAGCTCGGCGCGGACGGCGCGCTGTTCTACGCCAACGGCCGCCCGCCGGTGCGGGTGCCCGCGCCGCCGGTCGACCGGGTGATTGACGGGACCGGCGCGGGCGACGCGTTCGCCGCCGGGTTCATCCCGCCCTGGATGGACAAGAAGCCGCCGGGCGAGGCCCTGGCCAGCGGCTGCCGGCTGGCCGCGCACGCGCTCGGCCTCATCGGCGCCCGCCCGGTGCTGTGAGCCAGGCTTACCTGGACGAGCTGTTCTCGCTGGGCGGCCGGGTAGCGGTGGTGACCGGCGGGAGCTCGGGGATCGGGGCCGGGATGGCGGCCGCGCTGGCCCGGGCCGGGGCCCGGGTGGTGCTGATCGCGCGGGACGCGTCGCGCCTGGAGTCGGCGGCGGACGGGCTGCGGGCGGCCGGCTGCGCGGCGGCCTGGGTCAGCGCCGACCTGTCCTCCCGTCCCGGGCTGGAGCGGGGCGCCGAGGCGGCGGCCGGGGCGTTCGGGGAGCCGGACATCCTGGTCAACTGCGCGGGCGTGAACCTGCGGCCGCCGCTGCCGTCGCTGAGCCTGGCGGACTGGGACCTGACCATGGCGGTCAACCTGACCGCACCGTTCCTGCTCGGCCAGCGGTTCGGGCCGGTGATGGCCGCGCGGGGCTGGGGGCGGATCATCAACGTGACCTCGCAGCAGGCCGGGCGGGCGTTCGGGAACAGCGGCGGGTACGGCGCGTCAAAGAGCGGACTGGCGGCCCTGACCCGGTCGCAGTCCGAGGCGTGGGCCCAGTCGGGGGTGTGCTGCAACTCGGTGTGCCCGGGGTTCGTCCCGACGAGGCTGAACGCGGCGGTGGCGGCCGACCCGGAGCGTTCGGCCGCCATGGCGGCCCGGACCATGGCCGGGCGCAACGGCGAGCCCGGGGACTTCGCCGGGACGGCGGTGTTCCTGGCCTCGCGGGCCAGCGACTACGTCACCGGGCAGACGCTCTACGTGGACGGCGGCTTCTCCGCGACGTGATATGCGGCGTGGCCGTGCCTGGGTGAGCGCGCTATACGGCAGAATGTTCGGTATGGCACCACGACGAGGCGGCGGTACGGCCACGCCACCGGAGGATTTCGAAGAGAATATCGTCGACATCGACGTCGCCGAGGAGATGCGCGGCAGCTACCTCGAATACGCGTACAGCGTCATCTACCAGCGCGCGCTCCCCGACGCGCGGGACGGCCTCAAGCCGGTGCAGCGCCGGATCCTGTACCAGATGAACGAGATGGGGCTGCGCCCGGACCGCGCGCACGTGAAGTGCGCCCGCGTCGTCGGCGAGGTCATGGGCCGGCTGCACCCGCACGGCGACTCGGCCATCTACGACGCGCTGGCCCGGATGGCGCAGCCGTGGGCGATGCGGCTGCCGCTGGTGGACGGGCACGGGAACTTCGGCAGCATGGGCGGCGACGACCCGCCCGCGGCCATGAGGTACACCGAGGCGCGGCTGACCGCCGCGGCGATGGAGATGGTCGCCTCCATCGACGAGGATACGGTCGACTTCATCCCGAACTACGACGGCAGCGAGACCCAGCCCAGCGTGCTGCCCGCGGGCCTGCCGAACCTGCTGGTGAACGGGGCGTCCGGCATCGCGGTCGGGATGGCCACCAACATGGCGCCGCACAACCTGGGCGAGGTGATCGCGGCCGCCCGGCACCTGCTGCGCAACCCGTCCGCGTCGCTGGACGCGCTGATGCGGTTCGTGCCGGGGCCGGACCTGCCCACCGGCGGGCGGATCGTCGGCCTGGACGGCGTCCGGGAGGCGTACGAGACCGGCCGGGGCATCTTCCGCACCCGGGCCACCGCGGTAGTGGAGCAGCTCACTCCCCGTCGCGCCGGGATCGTGGTCACCGAGCTGCCGTACGGGGTCGGGCCGGAGAAGGTCATGGCCCGGATCAAGGATCTGGTCCAGGCCAAGAAGCTGAACGGCATCGCCGACCTGAAGGACCTGACCGACCGCACCCGCGGGCTGCGGCTGGTGATCGAGGTGCGCAGCGGCTTCAACGCCGACGCGGTGCTGGCCGAGCTGTACCGGCTGACGCCGATGGAAGAGACGTTCGGCATCAACAACGTGGCCCTGGTGGACGGCCAGCCCCGGGTGCTGGGGCTCCGCGAGCTCCTGGAGATCTACGTCGGGCACCGGCTGGAGGTGGTGCGGCGCCGCACCGAGTTCCGGCGGCGCAAGCGAGCCGAGCGGCTCCATCTGGTCGACGGCCTGCTGATCGCCCTGCTCAACATCGACGAGGTGATCCAGGTCATCCGGTCCTCCGACGACGCGGCGGCGGCGCGGGAGCGGCTGATGGCGGTGTTCGAGCTGTCGCAGATCCAGGCCCAGTACATCCTGGACACGCCGCTGCGCCGGCTGACCCGCTTCGACCGGCTGGAGCTGGAGGAGGAGCAGCAGGCCGCGCGCGAGGAGATCGCGGCGCTGACGGCCATCCTGGAATCCGACGAGCTGCTGCGAAACCTGGTGGGCGACGAGCTGGCCGAGGTGGCCAAGAAGTTCGCCACCCCGCGGCGCACCGTCCTGCTGGAAGGCTCCGCCGCGGTCACGGCGGCGGCCGCCGTCCCGCTCGAGGTGGCTGACGACCCGTGCGTGGTCCTGATGTCGGCCACCGGCCTGGTCGCCCGGGTAGCCGTCAGCGACCAGGATCTTTATGCCGAACGGGCCGTGGTCCCAGCCGCCGCGGAAGCGACCCGCGGCGCCCACGATGTGCTCGCCGCGGCGGTCCGCGCCACGACCCGGGGCACGATCGGGGTGGTGACCTCGGCCGGGCGGCTGATCAAGGTGAACGTGCTAGAGCTGCCCGCGCTCGTGGTGCCGGGCGGGGCCGCGGCCTCGCTGGCCGGCGCCGCGGCGGTGAGCGAGTTCGCCGCGCTGGAGCCGGGCGAGACGGCGGTGGGGCTTGGTGCCGTGGAAGCCCCGGGCGGCGGCCTGGTCCTGGGCACGGCCGGCGGGGTCGTCAAGCGGGTGCTGCCGGAGTACCCGCAGAACCGGGAGGAATTCGAGCTGATCGCGTTGCGCGACGGGGACCGGGTGGTGGGCGCGGCGCAGCTGTCCGGCGAGTCGGACGAGCTGGTGTTCGTCACCTCCGACGCGCAGCTGCTGCGCTTCGGCGCGTCCTCGGTGCGGCCGCAGGGGCGGGCCGCGGGCGGCATGGCCGGCGTCCGGCTGTCGTCCGGCGCGTCGGTGGTGTGGTTCGGCGCGGTGGACGAGGCGGCGGCGTCCGGGTCGCCGTCCGGCGCGCCGGGGACCTACTCCCCCGCCGTGGTGGTGACCGTGGCGGGCCAGGGCGGGGTGCTGCCGGGCACGGCGGCGGGCAGCGTGAAGGTCACCCCGCTGCACGAGTTCCCCGGCAAGGGCCGGGCCACCGGCGGGGTCCGCTGCCACCGGTTCCTCAAGGACGAGGAAGCGCTGGTCATGGCCTGGGCCGGCCCGCGCCCGCCGTGGGCGCGACCGAAGATGGCAGCCCGGTCATCCTGCCGGACCCGGTCGGCAAGCGCGACGGGTCGGGCATCGCGCTGCGGCGCCAGCTAGCCGTCATCGGCGGGTCGGGCCGGGTGCCGTAGCGGCTACCCCTTGAAGCGCTGACCAGCGGAGGCACCCGGCGGGGGGCTCGGCGAGGACGGCGTGAACCGACCTGGCGGGGCGAGCGGATCTGGGGCGGGCTCGGTGGCGGGGCTGACCTGACGCGGAACGCTGAGCCCCGCCGGGGCGCAGAGCAACCCGGGCTGGTCGGGCTGAGCCAGGCTGGCCAGGTGCGCGCCCGGGCCGTCCCGGGCTGCGGCGTGGGCCAGCTGGGCCAGCAGGTCCTCCGGGCCCGCGGACGCCTCGTCGGCGAGCTGCCACTCGCGGACGATGCCCCAGCCCTCCGGGCCGGGATCGAAGATGCCGGTGGCAAAGCAGCCCGCCGCGTCCAGCGCCGTGAGGCCGGGATCGTCGTCGGGCAGCCCCTCTACGTAAGCGGCCGCGTCGAGCAGGGATACGACGCTTCGCGCGACGTGCAGCGCACTGGGGCCGACGCTGTCGAGCTGCCACCACGCGCGGGCCCGGAAGAACTGGGCCGCCACAGTCGCCTTACTCACAGAAAGTGATGTTAGCAGCGCCAGATGTTACTGAAAGTTATTTTGGCTCAGGCGTCGATGCGGGACGGATCCAGCTCGGCCGCGCCGCCGACAATGAAGTCGCGGCGAGGGCCCACTTCGTTGCCCATCAGCAGGTTGAAGATGTCCGCGGCCGCGGCGGCGTCCTCGATCCTGATCCGGCGCAGGGTGCGATGACGGGGGTCCATGGTCGTCTCGGCCAGCTGGGACGCGTCCATCTCGCCCAGGCCCTTGTACCGCTGCACCGGCTCCTTCCACCGCTGGCCGCGCCGCTCCAGCTCGAGCAGGGTGCGGTTCAGCTCGGCGTCGGAATAGGTGTACCGGTACTTGTCCTGGCCCTTGCGCACGTTGGTCAGCTCGATCCGGTGCAGCGGCGGGACCCCGGTGAAGACCCGGCCGGCCTCCAGCATGGGCCGCAGGTAGCGGTAGAACAAGGTCAGCAGGAGAGTGCGGATGTGCGCTCCGTCGACGTCGGCGTCGGCGAGGAAGATGCACCGCTGGTAGCGCGCGGAGTCCAGGTCGAACGAGTTGCCCGAGCCGGCGCCGATGACCTGAATGATGGCGGCGCACTCGGCGTTCTTGAGCATGTCCGCCAGCGAGGCCTTCTGCACGTTGAGGATCTTGCCCCGGATGGGCAGCAGGGCCTGGAACTCCGAGTCACGGGCCAGCTTGGCGGTGCCGAGCGCGGAGTCGCCCTCCACGATGAACAGCTCGCTGCGGTCGTCGGCCGACCGGCAGTCGACCAGCTTGGCCGGCAGCGACGAGCTCGCCAGGGCCGACTTGCGCCGCTGGTTGTCGCGGTGCTCGCGGGCCGCGATGCGGGCTTTGGCGGCTGCGGTCACCTTCTCCAGGACCGAGCGGGCCTGCTGCTTGGCGCCCCGCGGCGGCGTCTCGAAGTAGGACCGCAGCTGCGCGCCCACCACCTGGGCGACGATCCGGGATGCGGCCGGGGTGCCCAGCACCTCCTTGGTCTGGCCCTCGAACTGCGGCTCGGGCAGCCGGACCGAGACCACGGCCACCAGCCCCTCGGACACGTCTTCTTTGGTCACCGGCTCGTCGCCGTTCTTCAGCAGCCGGACCGCGCGAAGCTGCTCGTTGAGGGCACGGACCAGGGCCCGCTCGAAGCCGGCCACGTGGGTGCCGCCGTGCGGGGTGGCGATGACGTTCACGAACGAGCGGACGATCGTGTCGTAGCCGCTCCCCCACTGGACCGCGACGTCGACGGCCAGGTCACGCTCCACGTCGGTGGGCGTCATGTGCCCTCGGTCGTCGAGGACCGGGATGGTCTCGGTGAAGTTCCCCGATCCGGTCAGCCGGATCACCTCGCTCACCGGCTCGCCCGTGCCCAGGTGCGCGCAGAACTCGCTGATGCCGCCGTCGAAGCGGAACTGCGACTCGCGGGGCTCGGGATCCTCCTGGCGAATGGTGATGCTAAGCCCGGGGACCAGGTAGGCGGTCTGGCGAGCGCGCTCGGTCAGGGCGTCGAAGCTGAACCGGGCGTCGCGCAGGAATACCTGCCGGTCCGGCCAGAACCTGATCCGGGTCCCGGCGGCTTTCCTGGCTCTGCTTCCGCCCGCCCGGCCGAGCTGGCGCAGGCCCGCCTTGCGGGCGAAGTCCGCGTCCGGGCCGGGCCCGGCGAACTCGCCGGTGACGCCGCGGCGGAAGCTGGCCGCCCAGGTCGCCCCGTCCCGGTCCACCTCGACGTCCAGCCGCGCGGACAGCGCGTTGACCACCGAGGCGCCCACGCCGTGCAGCCCGCCGGAAGCCGTGTAGGAGCCGCCGCCGAACTTGCCGCCGGCGTGCAGCCTGGTCATGACCAGCTCGACGCCGGACAGCTTGGTCTTCCGCTCGGTATCGACCGGGATGCCCCGGCCGTCGTCCCGGATTTCGGCCGAGCCGTCCGCGTGCAAGATCACCTCGATCTGCGAGCAGTACCCGGCCAGCGCCTCGTCCACCGAGTTGTCGAAGATCTCCCATAGGCAGTGCTGCAGGCCCCGGCTGTCGGTGGACCCGACGTACATCCCCGGGCGCTTGCGTACCGCGTCCAGCCCTTCCAGTACCGACAGGTGCCGGGCGGTATAGCCGTCAGTGGCTGAGCCACTACCGGCTGCTGCTTTGCCCGGCGAGACAGTACCGGCCGGGCCGCTGGAAGCTGGGCCGTGGGCGGCTCGCCCGTTAGCGGGCAGCCGGCCGGCAGTGCTGGCGTCACGGCTGGCGGAAGTGCTGGTTGATAGGGCGGTGGTCACGGACCAGCGAGCTCCTTCCAGTGATACACGTGTTCTAAACATACCGCATTGCCAGCTAAACAGAGCGCCAGGAGGGCGTGTCGCGCAAACGTCGCACGGCGATCTGGGCCCTGACCGAAGGGTAGCTTCCCCTAACCGCCGCCGTGACCCTGCCACGCAGCGATCCGGTCGGGAAATTTCCGGCGCGCCCCGGCGGATGCTTCAGCCGGCCGGGATGTGGGTACATCGTTAGCAAGACACACGGTGCCTGTGTGCTGCCGGCCTCAACGCCGGCGGGACACAGGCACCCTGCGTCACAGCAGCAAAGGGCACACGGAGGTTTCGCTTGTGGCGTACACCACGTCAAGAAGGGAACGCCGGGCCACCGGCGTGTGTTGCACTGAGCTGTAAGGGCATGGAACTGGAGCCAGACGGACGTAGAAGCCGGAGGCACGACGCGAGGCAGGCAACGTTGACTGGAGCTATAGCCCCCACAAAGCCGCTGACTGCGCTAGACGTCTGCGATCGCTGCGGCGCCCAGGCGTATGTCCGCGTGCTGCTCGCGAATGGCGGAGAACTGCTGTTCTGCGCACATCACGGCCGCAAGCACGCTGATGCGCTGGCCAAGGTCGCGGTGGACATTCAGGACGAGACCAACCGGCTGTCCGAGCCGCCGCAGCCAAACTAGCAGCATAGGCGGCCTGGTCGGCAACGGAGCCGACCGTCGGCGTGGAACGCCGGCGCCAGTAGTGACTGGCGTCGGCCTTTTTTTTGCCCTGGCTTTCTGGCCCCGGCTTTCTGCCCGGCGGCACCGGGCGGGCACCGGCTCGCAGCTTGTGGCACAGGGGCACGCGCGAGAGCGTGCGGCAAGGGGCGCGGGGCAACCGGCCTGACGGCACGCGGCACGCGGCGAGCGTACGGGAGGGCATACATGACACGGCCGCCCCGCGCGGTGGCGGGGCGGCCGTGAGGGCTCTACCGGGCCGTCAATCCAGGTAGTCGCGCAGGACCTGGGAGCGGGAGGGGTGGCGGAGCTTGGACATGGTCTTGGACTCGATCTGGCGGATCCGCTCGCGGGTCACGCCGTAGACCTTCCCGATCTCGTCCAGGGTCTTGGGCTGGCCATCGGTCAGGCCGAACCGCATCGAGACCACGCCCGCCTCGCGCTCGGACAGCGTGTCCAGGACGGAGTGCAGCTGCTCCTGCAGGAGCGTGAAGCTGACTGCCTCGCCGGGCTGGATCGCCTCGGAGTCCTCGATCAGGTCGCCGAATTCGCTGTCGCCGTCCTCGCCGAGCGGGGTGTGCAAGGAGATCGGCTCCCGGCCGTACTTCTGGACCTCGATGACCTTTTCCGGGGTCATGTCCAGCTCGACGGCCAGCTCCTCCGGAGTCGGCTCGCGGCCGAGGTCCTGCAGCATCTGGCGCTGCACGCGGGCCAGCTTGTTGATGACCTCGACCATGTGCACCGGGATGCGGATGGTGCGGGCCTGGTCGGCCATGGCGCGGGTGATCGCCTGGCGGATCCACCACGTCGCGTACGTGGAGAATTTGTAGCCCTTGGTGTAGTCGAACTTCTCCACCGCCCGGATCAGGCCCAGGTTGCCCTCCTGGATCAGGTCCAGGAACAGCATCCCGCGGCCGGTGTAGCGCTTGGCCAGCGATACCACCAGGCGGAGGTTGGCCTCGAGCAGATGGTTCTTGGCCCGGGTGCCATCGTCGGAGATCCACTCCAGGTCGATCCGCTGGTCGGTGGTCAGGCTCCGGACGCCCTCGGCGAGCTTCTCCTCGGCGAACAGGCCCGCCTCGATCCGCTTGGCCAGCTCAACCTCTTGCTCGGCGTTGAGCAGCGGCACCTTGCCGATCTGCTTCAGGTAGTCCTTGACCGGGTCGGCCGTCGCGCCGGCCACCGCAACCTGCGCGGCGGGCAGGTCCTCGTCGTCGTCGCCGAAGACCAGGATCTCCTCGTCCTCGTTGCCGTCGGGGGCGATCTTGACCACGCGGGCCCCGGATACGGCGGGCCCTTCGGCTTCGGCGGCGGCCTGGCCCGGTTCCGGCCCGTCGGTCGCTTCGCCTTCGTCGCTGTCGTCGACCACCAGCTCGTCGGCGTCGTCGGCCACCAGCTCGTCGGCGGCCACGTCCTCGCCCACCAGGTCGTCAGCGGCCGCGGCCACGTCAGCCAGGTCGGGCTCGTCCAGGTCACCGCCGGCGAGGGCGGCCTGGATGTCCTCGTCGTCCGCGTCGAGTTCGCCGAACTCGTCGTCGAGAACGCCGGTTTCCAGATCGGCACCGTTCAGATCGGCACCGTTCAGACCGGCGCCGTTCAGATCGGCACCGTTCAGACCGGCCGCGTCATCCTCGCCGATCGTCACGGCAGCCAGTCTGGCGTTCGCGTCAACGCGATCCCCGGGACCGTGCTCGCCGGTACTCCGGGGTCCAGGACCGGTGAGCCGGCCAGGTCCCTCTGCCGCCTGATCCTCGACGGCCACGGGCTGCTGGCTCGACGTCCTGGGGCGCTTCCGCGCTGCGGAGTTAGCAGCGCTCACGACCACGGTCACCCCTTCCTTCGTTGGCTAGAAGCCACTCGGGACTGATTCAACCGCCTGTCTCCCACTCCATCACCATAGGCTGCGGTCGGCAGTGACTTGTACGCTCCCATCACCGCTGACCCTCCGGAGGCCGGTGCATGACCAGCACCGTGACGTCATCGTCCTGCTCGTAACCGGCGAGCATATGGTCAATCAGGTACCGCATCAGCCGTCCGGGATCGGCCAGCAGCTCGGCATCGGCGCGCGCGCCGACCGCGGCCAGCTCCTCCAGCCCCGTGTCCAAGCCGCGATTGCGGTTCTCGACCAGCCCGTCGGAATAGAACACCGCCGTGCTGCCGGGCTGCAGATTGAACGCGTGCTGCTTGCGCGGGCTGGCCCAGCCCAGCGGCGTGCCCGCGTCGGCCGGGTCGAACCGCGGCGCGCTGCCCGCCGCCAGCACCAAGGCGGGCATGTGGCCGGCGTTGCCCAGCATGCCCTCGCCGGTCTCCGGGTCGATCACCAGGTAGGCCACGGTGGTGACCTGCTCCTCGGCCTCGGTGGCGCTGAACAGCCGGTCCAGCCCGCCGAGGACGGCGGCCGGGCGGCCGTCGGTCAGCGCCAGCGCGCGCAGCGCGTTGCGCACCCGGCCCATCCCGGCCGCGGCGGTGAGCCCCTTGCCCATCACGTCGCCGACCGCGACGGCCAGCCGCTGGTCGGCCAGCCGGAAGGCGTCATACCAGTCGCCGCCGATCTCCATGTTCCGCGTCACGGGCAGGTAGCTGGCCGTCAGGATCAGGCCGGGCACGCTCGGCAGCCGGTCGGGAAGCAGGCTGCGCTGCAGCGTCTCGGCCGTGGTGTGCTCCCGCTCGTACAGGCCGGCCCGCTCGAGCGCCAGCCCGCACTGGCCGGCCAGCGCCTCCAGGAAGACCCGCTCCTCCTCGGTGATCTTGCGCGGGCGGCCGAACGAGAACCGCAGCGCGCCCAGCGGCGCGCCGGCCGCGAACAGCGGCAGGCCGACCCAGGACCGCTCGTCGGACGTCGCGGCCACGGTGGCCGGGTCGATGTCCAGCTCGCCCTCGAATTGCCTGCGCAGGTCCTCGGGGTCTTCCACCAGCACGGGCCGCCTCGTCGCGATGGCCTTGGTCAGCACGCTCGGGGACTGCAGGGTCAGCGGCCCCCCGGCCGAGTCCGGCGTGGTCGGCATCCCATCGGCGTTGACGACCCTCAGCCGCGCGCCGTCGGACTCCACGACCGCGACGACCGAGTGCAGTGCGCCGATCGCGGTCCGGCCGACCTCGGTGATCACCTCGACGACCTGCTCCACGGTGAGCGCCTCGGCCAGCATCGACGTCGCCTGCTGGAGCCGGGCGGTGCGCAGCGCCGCGGCGGACAGCTGCTCGGTCAGCCGCCCCCGCATCTCCTCGGCCTCACGCTGACTGGTGACATCGGTACTGGCGCCGACCCACTCCACGATCTTGCCATCGCGCTCGATCGGTACCGCGCGGACGTCGTAATGCCGGTACGAGCCCGCCTTGGTCCGGATCCGGTAGCGGTCGTCGAATACCTTGCCGGTCCGGACGCATTCACGCCAGTCGCGCTCGACGCGTTCGCGGTCCTCGGGATGAAGCGTCTCGAGCCAGCCGTAGCCGATGAATTCCTCGGCGGACTGCCCGGTGATCCAGCGCCATTCGGGCGAGTCCTCCTGCATCGCGCCGTCCGGCCCGGCGACCCAGACCACCTGGGCGCCGCCCTGGACCAGCGAGCGGTAGCGCTCCTCGCTGCGCCGGATCTCCTCGGCGGCTGCGGGGCCGCCGACCTCGGACAGGACGAGCCCCACGGCGGAGGGCTGCCCGTCCGCGTCAGGAAGGGCGAACCAGGAGGCGGTACATCCCCCCGGATAGCCCGGCTCGGTGACCGGGCTGCCGTCGGCCAGGACCTTGCGCAGCGCGACCTCGGCCCGGGTGGCCAGCTCCGCCGGCCAGACCTCGGACGGGAGCTTGTCGGCGTGGTCAGCCGCGGGAATGCCCACGATCTGGGCCAGGGCCGTATTCACCCGGCGGAAGCGCAGGTCAGAACCCAGGAGCGCCAGACCTACGGGCGCCTGGTGCATCAATATCTCCACCAGAGCGGAGTCGGCCGCATCCCGCTGCCTGGGCACAGAAGTCTCCGTGCTCACCGCAGACATCCACATAGCGCGCCGGGGGCTGCCATGGGCGGCTCCTTCCCCGGGATCGTCTTTCCCGCTGCCGACCAATTAAGCGTGCCACAGTCTGACAGCAGGTGCGGCCAGGAAGGCCGATTCGCGAGCAGCGAACGGCACCCAAGCCATCTCCCGTCAAGCGAGTCCGCGTGTCGTGTGCCGTTTGTGAGGCGGAATTACAGCGGGCATGACAACGTAGCATAGCGTCCGCATGTCCAGATCTGAGAGGCTATCAGGGTGAGCCCGCAGCGCCGAAGCAGCCAGTCACCTGGCGGCCCAGACCCCGGCAGATCCGGCGGGCACGGCCGTGCCGGGTCACCGGACGGGCGGGGGGCGCAGGCGCCGCCACCGAACGCGCTGTTCGCCGAGATGCTGCGGGCGGCCCGTGAGCTGCTGGCGGTGCGCAGCCCGCTCGATGCAGAACTCATGGTCAGCGAGCTGCTCGGCACGTGGTGGGGCCAGCGCGACACCCGGGCCGGCGGGCGCCGCGCCGCCACCGTCGAGCAGCTGGTGGGCGAGGGCCTGGTCGATTACGCGTCCGGTCAGCGCAGTCCGGCGGCGCTCGCCCTGCTGTCCGGCATCGCCTGCCTCGGCACGCCGCGGCAGGCGGCCAAGGCCGAGCGCGCCGCCCTCGAGCTGATTTCCAGCGGCGTGCCGTGCCCGGGCTGGGCCGAGCACCTGGGCGCGGTGCGGCCGGCCGAGTGTTACATCAACCCCGATTTCCTCGGCGACCAGGACGAGGTCATCTGCGTGTTCAGCTACGACGGGGAAGAGCCGCACGCGCTGGTCTCCGTGGTGGACTACAACGCCGAGGGGATGATTCGGGACGGCTGGGTGACGTCGCGGGTCGCGAAGCTGCTGGAGCACTGCCGGCAGGTCAGCGCCCAGCGCGGCGCCGACGGCAGGTACGCGTTCCGCGAGGTGGAGGGCGGGCACGCCCGGCAGCTGCTGGACACCGCGCTGGCCGTGACCGACGCGGCGGCCGACCCCGCGGTCAGCGAGTCGTTCGCCTCCTACCACGCGTTCATCCGGGCCCGGGTCAGGGCCCTGCCGCCCTATCACGGCCGCGCGGTCTCCGGCGCGACCGGGCCGCGCCGCCCGACCTGGAGCCGCGACCGGCGGGCCATGCTCGCCGCCGAGTTCCTGGCCTCCGACGAGGCCGAGGACCTGTCGGACCGCAGTTCGGCGTCGCACTGCGCCGACCGGATCATCGATTACGGGTGCGACCAGGATTACGGGCGGCCATTGCGGATGAGCCCGGCCAAGGTGCAGACGTTCCTGCTCAGCTGGCTGCCGCGCAAGGTCATGCTGTCTTTCGCCGAGCAGGATGCGATGCCGCACGTGCTCGCCGCGTGGGCCCGCTGGGCGGGCCGCAGGCGCGGGCTGGACGACGCGGTGGTGGCCGAGGCCCTGGAGGCCGTGTTCAATTCGATGGGCATGTTCGCCGAGGCCTACAGTGATCCGGCGGAGTTCGGGCTGGACTACGCGCTGGTGCGGCGGCTGCTCCCGGACGGCGACCTGGAGGCCCTGCCCCGGCGCGCGTTCGCGTTCCCGGTGCTGGATGGCTGGCACTCCGGCACCAACCTGAGCAGCCTGGACCCGGCCGATCCGCGGGACCGGCGGGCGCTGCTGGCCGCGGACCACGCCACCCCGGCCCCCGGCGGGGTCGGCCGACACATCGAGCGGCACCTGATCCTGGCCGACCGGCTGTGGCGCGGCGACCCGCCCGAGCTGTGGGAAGCGGCCCAGCGGCTGCTGGACGCGGGCCAGGACCGGCACCTGGTCCTGCACGCGCTGATGACCGTACTCGACCACACCGACGGGGACGAGGCCGCGCTCGTCGCCGTCCTGCGCGAGCTCGACGCCGACGAGCCGTAGGCTCCCGCGAGCCACGAGCGGGATAACAGCGTGCCGTAGCCGCCGCCGCCCGGGGTCTGCATGACGAAGACGTCGCCGGGGCGGACCTGGACGCTGTCGCAGCCGCGCATCTCGGTGCGCGTGCCGTCAGGGTGCTCGACCCAGTGGCGGCCCAGGGCGCCCGGCTGGCCGCCCGCCATGCCGAACGCGGGGATGCGGCGGTGCCCGGCCAGGGTGGTGACGGTCATCGGCTCGTTGAAGCGCAGCCGCCGGATGCCGCCGTTCCCGCCGTGCCAGCGGCCCGCGCCGCCGCTGCCGGGGATGATCCGGTAGGACTCCAGCAGCACCGGGTACCGCCACTCCAGCACCTCGGGGTCGGTGAGCCGGGAGTTGGTCATCTTGGTCTGCACCACATCGGTGCCGTCAAAGCCGTCGCCGGCGCCGGAGCCGCTGGCCACGGTCTCGTAGTACTGGTAGCGCTCGTTCCCGAACGTCACGTTGTTCATTGTCCCGGATCCCTCGGCCATCACCCCGAGCGCCGCGTACAGCGCGCCGGTGACGACCTGGGAAGTCTCCACGTTGCCCGCCGCGACCGCCGCCGGGTACCGCGGCGACAGCATGGTCCCGGGCGGGATGATCACCGTCAGCGGGTGCAGGCAGCCGGAGTTGAGCGGGATGTCGTCGTCGACCAGGGTGCGGAACACGTACAGCACGGCCGCCATGGCCACGCTGGACGGCGCGTTGAAGTTGTCGGCCAGCTGCGCGGACGTGCCGGTGAAGTCGACCTCGGCGGTCCGGGCCGCGGCGTTGACCCGCACCGCGACCTTGACCTTCGCGCCGTTGTCCAGCTCGTATTCGTACTGGCCGTCGTGCAGGGCGGTGATGACGCGGCGCACCGACTCGGCCGCGTTCTCCTGGACGTGGCCCATGTAGGCGTGCACGACGTCCAGGCCGAAGTGCTCGACCATGGCACGCAGCTCGGCGATGCCCCGCTCGTTGGCGGCGATCTGGGCGCGCAGGTCGGCCACGTTGGTGGCCGGGTCGCGGGAGGGGTACTCGGCGGTGGCGAGCAGGTTCATGGTCTCCGCCTCGCGCAGCCGGGCGTTCTGCACGAGCAGCCAGTTGTCGATCAGCACCCCCTCCTCCTCGACCCGGGTGCTGGCCGCGGGCATCGACCCGGGCGAGATGCCGCCGATCTCGGCGTGGTGGCCGCGCGAGGCGACGTAGAACCAGATGTCGTCGCGCTCCGGCGCGAAGACCGGCGTGACCACCGTGACGTCGGGGAGGTGGGTGCCGCCGTGGTAGGGATCGTTCAGGACGTAGACGTCGCCGCGCCGGATGCGGCCCTGGTTCCGCTCGATGACCATCTTGATCGACTCGCCCATGGAGCCGAGGTGGACCGGCATGTGCGGGGCGTTGGCGATCAGGCCGCCGTCGGCGTCGAAGACCGCGCAGGAGAAGTCGAGCCGCTCCTTGATGTTGACCGAGTGCGCGGTGGCCTGCAGGCGCACGCCCATCTGCTCGGCGACCGACATGAACAGGTTGTTGAAGATCTCCAGCAGCACCGGGTCGGCCGCGGTGCTGGCCCCGGCGCGGTCGGGCCGGGCGGTGACGCGGCTGAGCAGCAGATCGCCGCGGCCGGTCACCAGGGCTTGCCAGCCGGGCTCGACCACGGTGGTGGCCAGCTGCTCGGCGATGATGGCCGGGCCGTCGACCGCCTGGCCGGGGGTCAGGGCGGCCCGCTGATGGAGGCCCACATCGGCCCAGGACCCGGCGGTGAACATCCGGACCGCCGTCGGCTCGGCGTCGTCCACGCGGGCCGAACGGGCCGTGGTGTCAGCGTCATGCGCAGTGCCCGTGACCTCCACGGAGACGGCCTCGGCCAGGATCGTCTTGCCGGGCATGAGGAACGAGAACCGCCGGGTGTACTCGGCCTCGAATGCGGCGGTCATCTGCTCCAGCGGGCCGGAGGGGACGACCAGCGCGGTGTCGGTGCCCTCGTAGCGCAGGTGCACCCGGCGTTCGGCGGTGATCCGGCTGGCGGGCACGCCTTCGGCCTCCCGCCTGCCCCCCTCCCGCCCGCCCCTCCTCTCCCGCCCAGCCCTGCACCTCGGCGCGGGCCTCGGCCTCGAGGGGCTCGAAGATCTGCGGCAGCTCGCTGATCAGGCCGCCGGTGAGCGGGGCCTCGACGGCCTGCTCACGCATGGCCACGATGTCGGCCAGGCCGATCCCGTAGGCGGACAGCACCCCGGCCAGCGGATGGATCAGCACCCGGGACATGCCCAGCGCGTCAGCCACCGCGCAGGCGTGCTGGCCGCCCGCGCCGCCGAACACGTTCAGGACGTAGCCGGTGACGTCGTAACCGCGCTGGACGGAGATCTTCTTGATCGCGTTGGCCATGTTGGCCACGGCGATCTCGATGAACCCGGCCGCCACCTGCTCCGGGCCGCGCTGGTCGCCGGTGGCCCGGGTGATCTGCTCGCTGAGGTCGTCGAAACCAGCCTGGCTGGCGTGCTCGTCGAGAGGCTGGTCGCCGCGCGGGCCGAACACGTGCGGGAAGTGGGCGGCCTGGATGCGGCCGAGCAGGACGTTGGCGTCGGTCAGCGTGAGCGGGCCGCCGTTGCGGTAGCAGGCAGGCCCCGGTTCGGCACCCGCCGAGTCGGGCCCGACCCGGTACCGGCTGCCGTCGAAGTGCAGCACCGAGCCGCCGCCCGCGGCCACCGTATTGATGGACAGCATGGGCGCGCGCAGCCGCACCCCGGCCACCTGCGTCTCGTACTCGCGCTCGAAGCGGCCCGCGAAGTGGGACACGTCGGTCGACGTGCCGCCCATGTCGAACCCGATGACCTTCTCGAAGCCGGCGTTCTTCGCGGTGCGGACCATCCCGACGATGCCGCCGGCCGGGCCGGACAAGATGGAATCCTTGCCGCGGAAGCTGGCCGCGTCGGTCAGGCCACCGTTGGACTGCATGAACAGCAGCTTGACGTGCTCGAGCTCGCCGGCGACCTCGGTCACGTAGCGGCGCAGGATGGGCGACAGGTAGGCGTCCACCACCGTGGTGTCGCCGCGGGAGACCAGCTTCATCAGCGGGCTGGTCCGGTGCGACTCCGACACCTGGGTGAAACCCGCCGCCCGGGCCAAGGCGCCGATCCGCTGCTCATGCTGGGGGTAGCGGTAGCCGTGCAGGCAGACCACGGCGGCTGACCGGAAGCCGTCGTCGTACGCCTTCTTCAGGCGCTGGCTGATCGCGTCCTCGTCCAGGGGCTGGCGGACCTCGCCGTGCGCGGTGATCCGCTCGTCGGCCTCGATCACCCGGTCGTACAGCACCTCGGGCAGCAGGATCCGGCGGTCGAAGATCCGCGGGCGGTTCTGGTAGGCGATGCGCAGGGCGTCGGCGAAGCCCGTGGTGATGACCAGGACGGTGGGCTCGCCCTTGCGCTCGAGCAGGGCGTTGGTGGCCACCGTGGTGCCGAGCCGGACCTGGCTGATCTGGTCCGCGGGAACCTTGTCGGCCGGGCCGAGGCCGAGCAGCTGGCGGATGCCGGCCACCGCGGCGTCCCGGTACTTCCGGGGGTTATCGGAGAGCAGCTTGTGGGCGACCAGCTGCCCGTCGGGCCGCCGGGCGACGATGTCGGTGAACGTGCCGCCCCGGTCGACCCAGAACTCCCAGCGCCCGTCCACGCGGTGTCAGCCCTTGACCCTGGTTCGCCCTTGGCCCCGGCTGCTCAGCCCTGGCCGTACCCGGTCGCGGGGTCGAGCTCACGGTACGCGGCCTGCACGTCGGCGACGGTCACTGTGGTCAGGTCCTCGGCGGTGGCCTCCTGCTCCCCCAGGCGCACCACCCGGACGTCCCGGCAGGCGCAGGCTCGTTCGAACAGGGACCGAGCGAAGCGGCCGTTGCCGAGCTCATCGATCCGCCCCGCCGCGCAGGCGCGGGCGAAGATGCCGGCCAGCACCTCCTTGGCACCGGGATCGAACACGTCCCCGGCCCGTTCGGCCAGCAGGACGGCGATCCGGACCAGATCGTCGGGCTGGTAGCTGGGGAAGCTGACCCGGGTGCTGAACCGCGAGCCCAGGCCGGGGTTGCTGCGCAGGAACCGGTCCATGTCACTGGTGTAGCCGGCCAGTACGATGACCAGCCGGTCGCGGTCGTCCTCGGCCCGCTTCAGCAGCGTCTGGACCGCCTCGGCGCCGAACGCGTCACCGCCGGAGTACCCCTGGTTGTGCAGCGTGTAGGCCTCGTCGATGAACAGCACGCCGCCCAGCGCCGAGTCGATGAGCCGGTTGGTCTTGATCGCGGTCGAGCCGAGGTGCTCGCCCACCAGCTCGCCCCGGCTCGCTTCCACCACCTGCGGCCGCGCCAGCAGGCCGAGAGCGGCGAAGATCCGGCCCAGGACGCGCGCCACCGTGGTCTTGCCGGTGCCGGGCGGCCCGGTGAACACGAAATGCCGGGCCGGCGGCTGGCTGGCCAGCCCGTGTGTGTCTCTCAGCTTGGCCACGCGCAGCTGGGCGGCGATGGCGCGGACCTGCTGCTTGACCGGTTCCAGGCCGATCAGCTCGTCCAGCTCGGCGATCGCGCTCTCGACCGTGGGCGTGTCCTCGTAGCCGCGCAGCCTGCTGGTCAGCTCGGCGTAGGCCTGCTGCAGGTCGGCGGCGCGCAGCGTGATCAGGTCCTCCCGGCCGGGCTCGGCCGGGCCGGCCATCACCCGCACGTCGCGGGCCTGGCCCGCCTTCTCCAGCAGGCTGCGGACGAACCGGCCGTTGCCGAGCTCATCGGCGATCCGGCGCCGGCCGACCTCCTCGAACGTCCGCCACAGCACCGGCCGCGCGTCCGGGTCCAAGAGCTCGCCGCGGCGGTCCAGCGCCGATTCGGCCAGCGCCAGCAGTTCCGCCGGGGAGTAGCTCGGGAACTTAAGCCGGGTGGCGAAACGGGAGGCCAGGCCGGGATTGGAGGCCAGGAAGCCCTCCATCTGCTTCTCGTATCCGGCCAGGATGATGATCAGGTCCTCGCGGTTGTCCTCGGCCCGCTTGAGCAGCGTCTGGACCGCCTCGATGCCGAACCGGTCAGCCTGGCCGTCGCCCTCGTTGACCAGGCTGTAGGCCTCGTCGATGAACAGCACCCGGCCGAACGCGGAGTCCACCAGCTCGTTGGTCTTGATCGCGGTCGCGCCCAGGTACTCGCCGACCAGGTCGGCCCGGTGCGCCTCGACCACGTCGGGTGTCTCGAGCAGGCCGAAGGCGTAGAAGATCTTGGCCAGCACCCGGGCCACGGTGGTCTTCCCGGTGCCCGGCGGGCCGAGGAAGACAAAGTGCCGCATCGGCTTGTCCGTGGTGACGCCGGCGATGGCCCGGCGCCGGGCCGCCTCGATGGACGCGGCGATCGAGCGCACCTGCTCCTTGACCGGCGCCAGCCCGATCATCGCGTCCAGCTCGGCCATGGCGTCCTCGACCGAGATCTGCGGCGGGGGCAGCGGCGCGGCGACCTGGTGGTCGCGCGTGGCGTGCTCGGCGTAGGGCAGCGCCGCGGCCTGGGCGCGGGCGCCGTAACCGGGGCCGCCCGGGTGGCCCTGGCCGGCGAAGCGGCCGCCGGAGTTCGCCGCTTTCCCCGAGCCCGCGGGGCCCGGGTTAGCGGCCCCGCCGGGCCTGCGGCCCTGCCCGGCGCTGTCCAGGCCGTACATCCGGTCGTCCTGATGCACGCCCTTGGCCAGCCGCCAGCCGAGCGCGACCACGGCGAGCAGCCAGGCCGCGATCACGCCGACCAGAGGCGAGATGTGCCTGGTGCTCAGCTGGTTCATCAGGATCGCGACGACGAGCACCGGCCACACCAGCACCAGGGCGACCGTGCGGCACGGTACGTACCACCGGCGCAGCCGTCCGAGGTGCGCCGCGACCGCGACCAGCACCGGGAGTGCGATCAGCGCCAGGCGAATTTTCCAGGACGGCTGGTTACCGTGGAAGCCGAAGAAGTAGATGAGCCAGATCGCGACCATGGCCACGTAGGCCGTGGCCATGCGGGTGCGCACCTTGTTGGCGACCGCGACCGGGGCGAGCACCGGGCAGCAGAACAGCACGGCGATCAGGACGATCACGATCCGGCGGGGAAGCGACGCGCGCGCCGAAGCCTGCTGGACCCGGTCGACGAGGTTGAGCTTTTCTCGCGCGGCGGGCTGGACCCGGTCGTGTGGCGCCATGTCGCTCCGTCGTCCCCAGTCCCTGCCTCGCCGCCTCGCCATGCGCCCGGCGACAGGGTCGCCTGGCACGCAGCGCCCGCACCCGGTTGCCGGACAGTCGTATGTCTTGTATAGCGCATCGACCCCGCTCGCGACAGCACGCACGTCGATACGGTCGGTGAAAAATCCTCATTGTGGGACCCGGTCTGGCGCGGCAGGCGATGATGGCCGCATGCACAGGATCGAGGCGGAGCTGCTTATCCCCGGCCGCGGCGAGCCGGTCCGCGACGGGGTAGTCGTGCTGGACGGGGCACGGATCGGCTACGCGGGACCGGCCGGGACGGCGCCGGTCACGCCGGGCGCGTCCGTCTGCGCCGCGGCCACGGTCATGCCGGGAATGTGGGACTGCCACGGCCATTTCTTCGGGACCAGGACCTTCGACCTGGGACGCCTGGTGCTCGAGCCGCTGTCGCTGCGCGGCGCCCGGTCGGCGCGGGACCTGCGCGCCGCGCTGGACGCCGGCATCACCTCGGTGCGTGAGGTAGGGGGCCTGGGGATCGACCTGGCCCGCGCGGTGGGCGAAGGCGTCCTGGACGGCCCGGCCATCTACGCCGCAGGCGCCATCTTGTCCACCACCGGGGGGCACGCCGACCTGCACTCCTACCCGCTGGACTGGATAGAGGCGTTTGCTCGCCAGGAGGGCACCATGCGCCTGGCCGACGGGCCGGACGACTGCGCCCGGGCCGTCCGCGAGCAGCTGCGCCGCAACGCCAAGCTGATCAAGGTGTGCGCGTCCGGCGGCGTGCTGTCCGAGGTCGACGACCCGATCCACCAGCAGTTCACGCTGGCCGAGCTGCGGGCCATCGTGGAGGTCGCCGGGATGGCCGACCGGGTGGTCGCCGCGCACTGCCACGGCAAGCCGGGGATCATGGCCGCGCTGGCGGCCGGTGTGCGCACCATCGAGCACGGCACGTACCTGGATGACGAGTGCTGTGACGCGATGCGGGAGAGCGGCGCGATCCTGGTCCCGACCAGGACAATCGTCGAGGACATGCTGGCGTTCAGCGCGCAGGTGCCGGATTACGCGGTGGCCAAGCTGGAGGCGATCGCCGACATCCACGCGCAGGCCGTGACGCACGCCTACGAGCAGGGGGTGAGGATCGCGATGGGCACCGACATCGGCCTGACCGGCCCGGACCGGCCGAACTCGTGGGGCCAGAACGGCGGCGAGCCCGGTTACCTGGTCAAGCTGGGCATGACTCCGCTGGAGGCGATCGAGGCGGCCACCGCCACCGGGCCTTTTACGCTCGGGCCGCAGGCCCCGCGCAGCGGGCAGCTCGCCGAGGGCTACGACGCCGACGTGATCACCCTGGACGCCGACCCGCTGGCCGATATCGGCGTGCTCGCCGACCCCGCCCGCGTCACCGCCGTGTGGACCCGCGGCCGCCAGGTAAAAAGCGCGGCCTGAGGCTCCGGCTCCGCGAGCAAGCCGGGCTGGTGGGCCCGCCTCGGGGGGCCGCCTGGTGGGCCCGCCTGGTGGGCCCGCCTCGCGGGGCCACCTTGCGGGGCCACCTTGCGGGTGAGGGCCGGCGGATCATTGTGGATATTTACTGCCCGCCGGCGGGCAGTAAATATCCACAATGACGTTAGACGGGGCGGGTGAGGTCGATCTCGTCGTGGAGCGGGATGCCGTAGTCGCCGACGGTGGGCATTTCCGGCTTGAGCTGGCGGGCCCGGTCGAGTGCGCCGAGGCGCAGCTCGGCTAGGCGGAAGCCGCGGCGCTGGTAGAAACGCAGCGCGTCGACGTTGTCGTTGGTGGTGGTGAGCCGGATCTCCCGGCAGCCGAACCGCCGTGCCTTACCCGCGGCAGCCTCGACGAGCATGGTGCCGATCCCGGCGCGGCGGTCGATGGCGTTGAGCGTGACGATCTCCAGCACGCCGCCGGTGAGCTGGTAGGTGAGCAGGCCGGCGACACGGCGGGATCGTTCGGCGATGAAGCCGCCCAGCTCGGCGGGCCGCAGGACGGCGCCGTGCACCGCGATGATCGGTGCTCCCCACAGTTCGGCGACCAGCCACGCGAGCATCGGCCGGTCGCCCTCCTCGATCGGCCTGATCCGGATCTCCGCGTCCGTCACCTGGTCACCCCGTCCACTCGGCCATTATGGCCAGTGCGCCGCCCGGGCGTGCCGCGAAGAGGTCAGGCGTGCTGCACCTACCAGCCGCTGGAAGCTCAAGCGGTTATCGCGTCTGTGAGCAGCAAGGTCTTAGCCACGGTGGCGCGGGCCTCGATCGCGGCGTGCGCGTCCGCCGCCCGGTCCAGCGGGAACGTCTGGCCGATGACCGGCCCGAGGCGGCCCGCAGCCGCCTCGGTCAGCGCCGCGGCGGCCTGAGCGCGGAAGGTGGCGGGATCGTAGGGCTCGATCCCGTGGACGGTGATCCCGCGCTGGCCCGCCTCCTGCGGCGTGATGGCGGCGAACCCGCCGCCGGATACGCCGTGGGCCGAGAATCGGCCGCCGGGCGCGGTGACCTCGAACGCGGCCCGGCCAAGCGATCCTCCGGCGCCGTCGAGGACCACGCCGGCGCCGCGGCCCGCGGTCAGCTCGCGGACCAGCCCGGTCCAGCCTGGCTCGGAGTAATCCAGGGCCGCCTCGGCGCCCGCATGGCGGATCAGGTGCAGCTTGGCCCGGCCGCGAGCGGCCCCGATGACCCGGCCGCCGGCGGCCCGGGCCAGCTGGACCAGCAGGACGCCCATGCCCCCGCCGGCCGCGGTGATCAGCACCCACTCGCCCGGCCTGACGCCGGCGCGGTCCAGCAGTCCGACCGCGGTGGAGCCGTCGTGCAGCAGCGCCGCCGCCTCGGGCGGTCGCAGGCCGGGCGGTACCGCGATCAGGTCACCGACGGCCACCACGGCCTGCTCGGCGTAGCCTCCGGAACCGCCCGGGCCGCCAGTGTGGGCCACCACGGCACGGCCAGCCCAGGAGGAGCCGACCTCGTCCCCGCCCGAGATCACCTGCCCGGCGACGCCGTTACCCGGGACGTAGGGCGGGCGGAGGGGGAAGAAATTCACGCCGCGCCCGGACCGGATCATGACGTCGACGAACAGCACGTCCGCGGCCGAGGTCCGGACCACGACCTGTCCCGGCCCGGCGACCGGATCAGGCACCTGCCGCGCGGTGAGCACCTCCGGGCCGCCGAAGCGGCCGACCTCAGCTACCAGCATGATGATCCCTCTCCTCGTGGCTGCCCCCGCATCCTCCGCTTGACACGCTAGGAGCCGGGACGGCGACGGGCATCGGCCGCAGGCCGGGCGCGGCCTCCGCCAATAGGCCTAGTTCCCGGCCGCAGCCGGTCAGGTGCGTGAGCGGAAGAAGTCCCGCAGGTCGGTGGTGAGCAGATCGGGGGCTTCCAGGGCGGCGAAGTGGCCGCCGCGCCCGAACTCCGTCCAGCGCACCACGTTGTGGGCGTGCTCGGCGAACCGGCGGACGGTCACGTCGGTGGTAAAGACAGCCACGGCCACGGGCACGGCCGAGCGTTCCGCGGGCGCCCACATGGCCGGGTCGTTGAACCGCTCGTAGTAGGTGTGGGCCGCCGATCCGGCTGTGCCGGTGAACCAGTAGATGCTGACGTCGGTCAGGATCCGGTCCCGGTCCACGGCGTCCTCGGGCAGGGCGGCGGCCGGGTCGGTCCACTCCTGGAACTTCTCCACGATCCAGGCCAGCAGCCCGGCCGGGGAATCGTTCAGCGCGTGCGCGATGGTCTGCGGCCGGGTGCCCTGGACCTGCATGTAGGCCGACGAGCGTTCCTGCCATTCCTGCATCGCAGCGAGCCGGGCGCGGTCGGCTTCGGTCAGCGCGGCCATGTCGGCCGGGTCGCCGGTCGGAAAGGTGACCAGGGAATTGAGGTGGAGGCCGATGATCCGGTCCGGGACCGTTCGGCCTATCAAGGGGGCGATGAAGGCACCCACGTCCCCGCCTTGCACGCCGTAGCGGGGATAACCGAGCCGGTCCATCAGCTCGGCCAGCGCGGCGGCAGTGCGGCCGTCCGTCCAGCCGGTCTCGGTCAGCGGCCCGGAGAATCCGTAGCCGGGCAGCGACGGGATGACCACGTGGAAGGCATCGGCCGGGTCCCCGCCGTAGGCGACCGGGTCGGTGAGCGGGCCGATCAGGCCGGTGAACTCCACGATCGAGCCGGGCCAGCCGTGCAGCAGCAGCAGCGGCGTGGCCCCGGGCTCGGCGGAGCGCACGTGCAGGAAGTGCACCCGGGTGCCGTCGATGGTCGTGAGGAATTGCGGGTAGGCGTTGAGGGCCGCCTCGTTCGCCCGCCAGTCGTACTCCGAGGCCCAGTAGGCGGCCAGTTCCCGCAGATAGGAGACGGGCACGCCCCGTTCCCAGCCGGTGCCAGGCAGATCCCGCGTCCACCGGGTCCGGGCCAGGCGCTCGCGCAGGTCGTCAATGTCGGCCTGCGGGACGCTGATCCGGAACGGTTCGATGCTGTCCGGGGCGTGACCGGGAACCCGCGGCACTGAGGTGATCTCGTCGTTCGTCATGAACATGAGCGTAGGAAGGATTGGTGTCAATTACTGGCACCAATGAGCGGCAGACTTGATGACATGCTCGAGACATCGGCCCGGCTACTGCACCTGCTGTCGCTCCTTCAGTCCCGGCGGGACTGGACCGGCGCCGAGCTGGCCGCCCGGGCCGGCGTTGGCTTGCGGACGCTGCGGCGGGACATCGGCCGGCTGCGCGGCCTGGGCTACCCGGTAGACGCCACACCGGGCGCGGCGGGCGGCTACCGGCTCGGCGTCGGTGCCGCGCTGCCGCCGCTGCTGCTGGACGACGAGGAGGCGGTGGCGGTCGCGATCAGCCTCCACACCGCCACGACCGGTAGCGTGGCCGGGCTCGAGGAGACCTCGCTGCGGGCCCTGACCAAGCTCCAGCAGATGCTGCCGTCCCGGATCCGGTACCGGATCAGCGCCTTCCACGCCACCACGGTGGCGCTGGCCGGGCCAGGCTCGGCGCCGGACAGGGTGGATCCCGACCTGCTGACCTCCGTAGCGGCGGCCTGCCGGGACCGGCAGCGGCTGCGGATCCGGTACCCGGGCCGTGACAGCGTCACCACCCGGGAAGTAGAGCCATACCAGCTGGTGCACACCCCGCGCCGCTGGTACCTGCTGGCCTGGGACCCGGGCCGGGGCGACTGGCGGACCTTCCGCGTCGACCGTATCCAGGGCCCGCTGGGCCCGCCGGGAGCCCGTTTCACCCCCCGCCCGCTGCCCGCTGACGACGTGGCGGCCTACGTCTCGCAGTCGATCGCCTCAGCGCCTTACCGCTACCAGGCCCGTATCCTGTTCCGCGCGTCGCTGGCGGACGTGGCGCGGCACTCCTCCCCCGTCACGAGCCGGCTGGAGGCGACGGGCCCGGACTCCTGCATCATGCACACCGGGTCCAACTCGCTGGACGAACTGGCCTTGTACGTCGGGCTCAAGGGGTTCGAGTTCCAGGTCCTCGACCCGCCCGAGCTTGCCGGGGTGCTGCGGTCCCTGGCTGAACGCCTGAGCCGCGGGGCCGACGCGTGAGGAGTCCTGGCGGCGGCCGGGCAGGTTAAGAGCGCGGCTCGCTGGGCAGAAGGCGTTCATGCTGGTACTGAGAGCTGTTGCCCGGCCGATGCTCGCGTCTATCTTCATCGTGCAGGGGTATGAGACTTTCCGCCTGCCCGAGCGGGTGGCCGCGCGCGCTGAGCCGGTCGTCCGGCCGCTGGCTGAGCGGTTCCCGGCCATTCCGGCCAAAACCGAGGACGCGGTTCGCCTCAACGGCGCGGTCCAGATGGTGGCCGGCTCGATGCTGGCCCTGGGCCGCTGGCCCCGGCTGTCCGCGCTGGCGCTCGCGGCGACGCTGGTGCCGACCACGGCGGCGGGTCACCGGTTCTGGGAAGAGGACGACGAGGGGGCCAAGGCGCAGCAGCGGATCCACTTCCTGAAGAACGTATCGATGCTCGGCGGGCTCCTGATCGCGGCCGGCGATACCGCGGGCAAGCCATCGATCGCCTGGCGCACTCGTTATGCGGTCAAGTCGGCCCGCCGCACGGCTGAAGTGACACGTGCCCAGGCCGCCCGCACGGCCAAGTCGGCACGCGCGCAGGCCGCCCGCACAGCCAAGGTGTCCGCTAGAAAAGCCAAGGCTTCTGCGAAGGCGGGCAAGGTGTCCGCTAAGACAGCCAAGGCTTCTGCGAAGGCAGGCAAGGCCGTCGGCGCGGCGCCCAGGAAGGCCGCCCGGCTGGCCCGGGTCGGCTGACCCGCCGGACCGGGCCTGGCCGGGCCGGGCCGGACTGGCCAGCTATCCGGTCAGACCCGGCGCAGGACGGCGACCACCTTGCCGAGCATCGTGGCCTTGTCGCCCAGGATCGGCGCATAGACAGGGTTGAACGGGACCAGCCAGACGTGCCCGTCGCTTCTCCTGAACATCTTGACCGTCGCCTCGGCGTCCGCGGATGTCTCGCTGTCGATCATGGCCGCCACGATGTCGCCGTTCTCGATATCCGATTCCCGGCGGACGACGACCCAGTCGCCGTCGGTGATCGCCGCGCCGATCATCGAGTCGCCGACAACCTTCAGCATGATGAGGTCTCCCTCGCCGACGAGTTGCCTCGGCAGCGGGATGACATCCTCGACCGACTCGTCGGCGAAGATCGGGATGCCCGCGGCGATCCGGCCGACCAGCGGGACCTCGGCGACGTGGTGCTCACTCAGGCCCGCGCCCGGACGGCCGGCGGGCGGCTGAGCGAGCGGGCGGACCACCGCGGTGCGCGGCCGTCCCGCGCCGCGGTTCAGATAGCCCTTACCTTGCAGCTGGGATAGCTGATGAGAAACGCTCGAGGTACTCGCCAGGCCCACCGCGTCACCGATCTCCCGCATGGTGGGCCCGTAACCGCGGCATCGGACAGAATCCTCGATGACCTCGACGATCATGCGCTGGCGTTCGGTCAGACCCGGAGCGGGCCGGCGAGCAGGTTCCCGACGTGACACCATCAGCCTCCAGTGGTCGTATATGCGTTTGTCACTCTACTAGACATGTATGAGCGAAGTGAATACTTGTTCGTATAAGCTGGGTCTGATTTACAGAGTCCGGCGCCCTTTCCCTGGCCTGCGCGGATCCGCGAAAGGGCGTCTGGTTATGGGACCGGCAGCCGTCACTGGGCGGTGTAGCCGCCGTCAACCAGGTGGTAGCTGCCGGTGATGAATGAGGCGGCGTCGGAGGCGAGGAAGGCCACGAGCGCAGCAACCTCGTCCGGGGTTCCGAGGCGGCCGAGGGCATGCTTGCCCGCGAGGAACAACTGGGTCTTCTCGTCGAGCTTCGCGCCGATGAGCGGCGTGACGATGAAACCGGGGCCGACCGCGTTGACCCGGACGCCGCGTGCAGCGTACTCGAGCGCGGCGTTCTTGGTCAGGCCGACGATCGCGTGCTTGGCCGTCACGTAGGCGGCGGAGCCAGGGAAGCCGACCGAGCCGAGGATGGAGGCGATATTGACGATCGCACCTCCGCCTTGCGCCGCGGCCATGACCGGCAGCTGGGCGCGCATGCCGTAGAAGACGGCGTTCTGGTTGACCTCGATGACACGCCGCCACGAGTCAAGCGGATACTCCCCCACCGGCGCGGACGCGCCGCCGATGCCCGCGTTATTGACGGCGATGCGCAGCGGGCCAAGCTCGCCAGCCGCGGCCACGGTACGCTCCGCGAACTCCTGCTCGGCGACATCGCCCACCAGTCCGGCGGCGGCTCCGCCCGCGGCGTGGATCTCGTCCAGGACGGACTTCACGCCCATTTCGTTGATGTCGGTGACCAGAACCGCGGCACCGTTGGCGGCGAGCAGGCACGCGATCGCCCGCCCGATCCCTGAGCCAGCCCCGGTGACGATCGCGGAACGGCCTGCTACGTCATATGTGGCCATCCTCCGGGCCCCCAATTCGTCCGGTTGCGCCCGGCACCAGCCGGATCACCCTCGACGTTACGTCGGCCGCGGTGCGCTGGCACGGCCATAGGTCCCCGA
>CAWFRO010000003.1:0-210556 GCA_963818225.1 uncultured Actinomycetes bacterium | reverse complement strand
GTATGGCCATGGGCCTGGGAGATTGTTCCCCACCCCGTCGGAGGCTGCGGTCGGCCGCTCCGCCGTGCCCACCAGATCATCGTGCGGTGACGCGGTACCGGATTTCGAGCATGGTGCAGCCGGCCGGCGTGCGATAGGGGCCATGGGGCATGCCGGGCCGACGGCTCGCGTAGTGCCCGGCCCGGAACGTCCGCCCGAGCGTGAGGTCGGTGAGCTCGCCTTCCAGCAGGTACACCTCCTCGACGTAGTCGTGGGTGATCACGCCGGCACCGCTGGTGTCCAGACCTGGCACCCACCGTACGAGCCGCGTAAGCACAGCCGGGTCATCGGCGTCCCGGGACAGTACCTTCTCCTCCGTGCCCGGCTGCTGGGCCTCCCGCCACGCGATGGCGTCCGCGGCGAAGAACTCAAGTTGCCCTTTCATCCCACCGACTCCTGGTCTCCGGACACCCTGCATCGAGCCTAGCGTCCCAAATCGCTCCGAAATCGCGGCAGCGAAATGTCTACAAGAGTCCGTGCTGGCGCGCATAACTGGGAAACTCAGCGCCTGTACAAGGCAGCCTTAGCCCCGTCGCGCGGAGCGCGTCGAGCATGTTCCCAGCGGCAGGCTCCGACAGCTTGCCATCCCTGCAGGCACCCGACAGCACCCAGATTGTCCCGTGAACGTTCAAGCCGTATGTCCGGGCGACCCGGACCGCTTCTCGGTCATCGGTGATGGCCGTCGCGGAAAGAAGATCGGCGACCGCGAACACGCTGGCCTCACCCTGATCCCGTTCACCAGAGCCAATGCGCTCAGCCCAGATCGCGAACGTCCTGAGTTCTTCAAAGGTGTCCAGTGGTGCGACGGCGACCCAGTCACTGACGTCCACGCCAGTCAATTCAGGATGAGTGTCCGCTCCTCGGCGCAGTTCCTCCAGGACTACCTGAGTTGTCCAGCAGTCCTTATCGATCAAAAGAGCACGCAGAACGTCGAGGCGATCCGCTCGGCCAAAATGAACCAAGGACATGGCGTCGAGCACTAGGCCTGCGCGATGACACGCTCCGACTCAGTCACGGCTCGATGTCTGCCTCAACACCTGTCGGCAGGTCAGCCGCAGTGATCTGCCCATGCATTAGCTCAATGGCCCGCGTGGCTGTGATCGCGCCTCTTCGCCAGGCCGCTAGGACTGCGCTGGCATAGCCCGGTGGGACCCGAATGGCTTCAAGATCCGGCTGCGGAGCCCAACCCAGAGCCTCCATGAACTCACTTCGTGTAGGTGTGGAGCGTCCCCAGTCGCGACCGGCCTGCACACTGAGGGCTCCGGCATGGGCAGCCTGTCTGAGAGCCAAAGACCATGAAGTCCGGTATCGGGCGGCGATCTCGATGACCTGATCGCGGCTGATGCCCTCTCCGCCGGTGCACACATCAGTGAACACAGTGGACGGGAGCAGCAGTTCTGCGGCGAATACATCGAGCAGCGCCTCTCTGGCGGCACGTGATGCGTGCACGCCAAGGTCACTGGAGTACTCGTCGCCGGTCACGAGATGCCCGAGTTCGTGGGCGGCAGTCGCGCGGCGGCGTCCTGGATCGCCCTGAATACTTACGACGGCGACCGCGACATCGTCATCTACCATCGATGCACCCTCGCCAGGAACTTCGGTGACCAGCACGTACTGGCCCGCGCGCTCGCATAGTTCCACGAGCGAGTCGATCGCCCCAGTGCCCAAGCCAAGCTGCCCACGAACCCAGGTCGCGAGATCCCGGGCAGCAGCCTCTGAGTCCACCGCCGCGGGAGCCTTCAGGCGAGACGCCGGGTGCAGCACGTCGAGTTCGATGATCTGCCGCACCTCATGCAGCCACGACACCAGAGCCAGGTCCAGCCGCCCGGACTCTCTTGCTACTTCAGTGCCGACATCTTCGGCAACGACACTGGCACGATGCGACAAGACAAGCGGCGTGGATCGAAGCAAGAAGTCCATCGGTACCTGAAGCGCCGACGACAGTCGGATCAGTTCCATGGCGTCAATCCGGCGGGCCCCAGACTCGATCTTTACGATCATTGTCCGGTCGAGACCTGCTCTGGCACCAAGTTCCTCCTGGGTAAGGCCTGCAGCTAGGCGAGCCACACGCATGCGCTCGCCCACGTCCTCCCAGTCAGTGCCGCTGCTCATAGTTCGATAATCGCACACCAGGTCAAGCGTGGGCCGCAGGATTCCGCGTCGTGGCGTCTGAGCCCTCCTACCGCTGGTGGCATCAGATGCAATCGAGAGCATGAAGTCCAGCGCCGAGGGGTGGTCTCGGTACCAGCCGGAACCCTCCTGAACTGCGAAAATAAGGTTGCTTTAAGTTAACCGCGACTAGGAATTGCCTGGCCCGAGGCCCCGTGGATGGCGGGACAATAGGTCCCGCCATCCACCCTGACCTGCAGCTATCTGATTACTTTTAGCCGCGTAGATGATGTATCTGCTGCAACTTTGGCCGCTTTCAGCTGCAGCCGCTGGTGGAGCCGCAGCCTTCGCAGACGTAGCAGCTGCCGGCCGGGCGCATCTTGGTGCCGCAGGTGAGGCAGAGCGGGGCGTCGGCGGTGCGGCCCTGCTGGGCCTCGACCAGCTCGATGGAGCTGTGCGGGGCGGCTGGAGCGGCCCGGCCCGGCGCCGCCGGGGAGACGGGAGGCTGGACCGGGGGCTGGACGACGGGCCGTTCGGTATGAACAGGCTGCTCTACAGCGGCGGACTGGGCGAGTTCCTCGGGATCCAGGTCGTCGCTCAGCCCGGCGGGGTCGTGGCCGGCCACCTCGGCGGCGCGCTCGGCGGCGGACAGGATGCCGAGCTCGGCGCGCTGCTCGTAGGGCAGGTGGTCCAGGGCCAGGCGGCGGAAGATGTAGTCCATCACCGAGCTGGCGATCCGGATGTCCGGGTCGTCGGTCAGGCCGGCCGGCTCGAACCGCATGTTGGTGAACTTGGCCACGTAGGAATCCAGCGGGATGCCGTACTGCAGGCCGACCGAGACGGCCACGGAGAAGGCGTCCATCACGCCGGCCAGCGTGGAGCCCTGCTTGCCGAGCTTGAGGAACACCTCGCCGATGCCGTCGTCCGGGTAACTGGAGGCCGTCATGTAGCCCTCAGCGCCGGCCACGGAGAACCTGGTCACGGTGGCGGGGCGCTGCCGGGGCAGGCGCTTGCGGACCGGACGGTGCTCACGCGGCTGGACGGCCTGGGGGGCCGCCGCCTCGGCTTCGGCCGGCTTCTTCTTCGCGTCGGTCAGCGGCTGGCCGACCTTGCAGTTGTCGCGGTACACCGCCAGGGCCTTGAGGCCCAGCTTCCAGCCCTCGTAGTAGATCCGCTCGATGTCCTCGACAGTCGCGCTTTCCGGCAGGTTCACGGTTTTCGAAATCGACCCGCTGAGCATCGGCTGCACGGCGGCCATCATCCGGACGTGGCCCATCGCGCCGATCGCGCGCTCGCCCATGGCGCAGTCGAACACCTCATAGTGCTCGGGGCGCAGGCCGGGAGCGTTGACGACGTGGCCGTGCTCGGCGATGTACTCGGTGATCGCCTCGATCTGCTCGTGCGGGTAGCCGAGGTTCTTCAGCGCCCGCGGCACGGTCTGGTTGACGATCTGCATGGAGCCGCCGCCGACGAGCTTCTTGAACTTGACCAGGGCCAGGTCCGGCTCGATGCCCGTGGTGTCGCAGTCCATCATCAGGCCGATGGTCCCGGTGGGAGCCAGCAGGCTCGCCTGGGCGTTCCGGTAGCCGTTCGCCTCGCCGAGCTGGGTGCATTCCTGCCAGGTCTGGCTGGCCAGGTCGAGGATGGGCCGCTCCATGGCGCCGATCGAACGGATGTCCTCGCTGGCGGCGGCGTGCTTGCGGATGACGCGCTTGTGCGCTTTGGCGTTGCGGGCGTAGCCGTCGTAGGGACCGACGACACCGGCCAGCTCGGCCGACGTCTTGTACGCGGTCCCGGTCATCAGTGAGGTGATGGCGGCCGCGATGGCTCGGCCGCCCTCGGAGTCGTAAGCGTGACCGGTGGCCATCAGCAGCGCGCCCAGGTTGGCGTAGCCGATGCCGAGCTGCCGGTAGGCGCGGGTGGTGACGCCGATCTTCTCCGTGGGGAAGTCGGCGAACGTGATCGAGATGTCCATCGCGGTGATGATCACCTCGGTCATCCTGGCGAACCGCTCGGCGTCGAAGGTGTCGTCCTCGCGGAGGAACTTGAGCAGGTTGATGCTGGCCAGGTTGCAGGAGGAGTTGTCCAGGCTCAGGTACTCCGAGCAGGGGTTGCTGGCGGTGATGCGGCCCGACTCGGGGTTGGTGTGCCAGTCGTTGATCGTGTCGTCGTACTGGATGCCGGGGTCGGCGCAGTCCCATGCGGCCTGGGCCATGCTCCGCAGCAGCTTCCTCGCCTCGACCCGCTCGATCACCTCGCCGGTGCGGCGGGCCAGCAGGTCAAACGGCTTGTCCTCCTCGACGGCGTGCATGAACTCGTCGGAGACGCGGACGGAGTTGTTGGCGTTCTGGTACTGGACGCTGATGATGTCCCGGCCGCCGAGGTCCATGTCGAACCCGGCGTCGCGCAGGGCCCGGATCTTCTCCTCTTCGCGCGCCTTGGTCGCGATGAACTCCTCGACGTCCGGGTGGTCGACGTCGAGCACCACCATCTTGGCCGCGCGGCGGGTGGCGCCGCCGGACTTGATCGTGCCGGCCGAGGAGTCAGCGCCGCGCATGAAGGACACCGGGCCGCTGGCGGTGCCGCCGGAAGACAGCAGCTCCTTGCTGGAGCGGATCTTGGACAGGTTGACGCCGGCGCCGGAGCCGCCCTTGAAGATCAGGCCCTCCTCCCGGTACCAGTCCAGGATCGCGTCCATGGTGTCATCCACGGCGAGGATGAAGCACGCCGAGACCTGCTGGGGGGAAGCGGTGCCGACGTTGAACCAGACCGGGGAGTTGAAGCTGAAGATCTGGTGGATCAGGGCGTAGCGGAGCTCGTGGCCGAAGATCTCGGCGTCTTCCTCGGTGGCGAAGTAGCCGTTCTGCCTGCCGGTCTGCTCGTACTTACCGACGACGCGGTCCACCAGCTGCTTGAGGCTCCACTCCCGCTGCGGTGAGCCGACCGCGCCGCGGAAGTACTTGGTCGTCACGATGTTGGCGGCGTTCACCGACCAGAAGTCGGGGAACTCCACGCCGCGCTGCTCGAAGTTGATCGAGCCGTCCCGCCAGTTGGTCATGATGACGTCGCGGCGCTCCCAGGTGACCTGGTCGTAAGGATGCACGCCGGGCGTGGTGTAGATCCGGGCCATCGTGAGCCCGCGGCGCTTGGGCCGCCGGGCAGGCTGGCCGTCCCCGGCCGCAGACTCCCGTGGGCCTTCGGCAGCCTTGCCCTTACGCGCCGCCGCGCTGCTCGCCGTCTCGGTCATCACTTCCCCCTTCTGGGACCCTTCCGGATCCCGGCCAGGCCGTCTCCGGCCGTGCTGCACTGTATGCCTGTGCGCCTGTTGCACTCGCTGCCCTAGGGCGCTGTTCCCGTGTCCGCACTGCGGCGTCCCTGGCGCAGCACGGCGATCTCGTCCTCGAAGTCGGCAAGCGACTCGAAACTCCGGTAGACCGAGGCGAACCTGAGGTAGGCCACCTCGTCCAGATCTCTCAGCGGGCCGAGGATAGCCAGGCCGACCTCGTGCGAGGGGACCTCAGCCAGGCCGCGCGCCCTGATCGTCTCTTCCACCTGCTGGGCCAGGATGGCGAGCTTGTCCTCGCTGACCGGCCGTCCCTGGCAGGCGCGCTGGACCCCGTGGATGATCTTGTCCCGGGTGAACGGCTCGGTAACCCCGCTGCGCTTGGCCACCATCAAGATGACCGTCTCCTGGGTGGTGAACCGGCGCCCGCACTCGGGGCACGACCTCCGGCGGCGGATCGCGGCACCGTCATCAGCGGTCCGGCTGTCGATGACCCTGCTGTCCGGATGACGGCAGAACGGGCAATACACGCGATCACCTCCCCGGGGTGCCTTGTGCTTCCATTCTAGTCGTAACACAACTTGTAGAAAAACCACAGCGATGTAACTACTAGATGTTGTGGTTACGGTAGACCACGAGGGCTTCCCCTGGCAAGAGGACGCGCTCGGTCAATCCGGAATCGCAGCCGGTCGGGCGGTGCATCGGCGGGTCGCGGCGGGCCGGCGTGTCGCGGTGGTCAGCCGCGCGGGACCCACAGCCGCTGGCCCGCGAAGACGGCGGACCCGGTCAGCCCGTTGAGCTCTGCGATCTGCTGGACAACCACCCGGGTATCCGCGTCGGGATCGGCGTTCTCCGCGACCGACCACAGGCTCTGGCCGGGGCGGACGATCACCTGGGTACGGCCCGGCGCGGTACGTGCGGGGGCCTGGTTCGTCGCCTCCGCCGACATGGCGACGATGAGCGATAGCACGGCAAGCAGCAGCACGGCGGTGACCGCGACCACGACGCGGCCGCGACTGGTCAGCCGCAGGGGCACGCTCGCCGCCTGGCCGCCGGGCGCCGTCCCCGTGACATGCACCCCGGCCGCCTGGAATTCCACCGTCAGCGGGCCTGCCGACAGTGGGGCTGCCGACAGTGGGGCTGCCGACCGCGGGCCTGCTGGCTGGCCGGGACGGGCCCAGCGGGTGGCCGCCCGGCCGACCGCGTTCTCCCCCGGCTGGGCCGCCGCGGCTATGGCCGGTACTTCAGCGGCCGGTGCTTCCGGCAGCTCCACCGCGCGCATCGCGGTCATAGCGACCTCCCCGTATCAAACTTTCATTCGAGCTATACTTATAACTTAGCTCGTTCGATAGGACCTGTGCTCGATCGTACGCCTGTTCGATCGGAAGAACTACTACATCTTTGTATCGCGGGGGTCTGACATTTCCGCGACACGTCCGAACAGATGTTTGGGATCCAGGACGGGAGACGTTAGTCTCTAGTCAGTTCGCAAGAATCCGTACACGGAAGGTCATCAGATGGAGGAAACCGCCATGGGAAGTACCACAACAGGCACTTCCGGCACTGAGGCACCCAGACCGAAGGGGCGGCCTGGACGCAAGCCAAAGGGCAGCGTGCCGGTTGTTGTCCCGGATACACCGGACAAGCCGGATCCCGACCACGTGCTGACCTGGCGCCAGCGCAAGGTCCTCCAGGTGATCCGGGAGTCCGTGCAGAAGCGCGGCTACCCGCCGTCGATGCGGGAGATCGGCGAGGCGGTCGGGCTGACCAGCACGTCGAGCGTTTCGTACCAGCTCAGCACCCTGCAGCGCAAGGGCTACCTGCACCGGGATGTGGGTCGGCCGCGGACCGTGGAGGTGCGCCTGCCCGGCCACCCGGCGGTGCGTCCCGAGCCGGGCCGCGAGCGCGAGCCTGAGGTACCGCCGTCCAATCTCCCGGGGAACGACATCCCGTCGCAGGAAGCGGCCTTCGTCCCGCTGATCGGGCGGATCGCCGCGGGTGGCCCGATCCTCGCTGAGCAGTACGTGGAGGACATCTTCCCGCTGCCCAGGCAGCTGGTCGGCGAGGGGACGCTGTTCCTGCTCAAGGTATCCGGCGACTCGATGATCAACGCCGCGATCGCGGACGGAGACTGGGTGGTCGTCCGCAAGCAGGAGAACGCGGAGAACGGGGAAATCGTGGCCGCCATGCTCGACGGCGCCACTCCGGAGGCCACCGTGAAGACGTTCAAGCGGAGCGACGGGCACGTCTGGCTGATCCCGCACAACCCGGCGTACACGCCGATCCTCGGTGACGACGCCACCATCCTCGGCAAGGTCGTGGCGGTCCTGCGGCGTGTCTGACCAGGGCGGCGAGCCTGCGGTCTGCGGACGGGAACGCCGGGCTTACGCGGCGACGATGCTGACCAGCTTCGGTGCCCGGACGATGACCCGGGCGACCTGCTGGCCATCAAGCGTCCGGATGACGCCGGGCGCCACCAGCGCGAGCTCGCGAAGATCCGCCTCGCTGATAGTCGGCGGGACCTCCAGCCGGTCACGGACCTTGCCGTTGACCTGCACCACGCAGGTGACCGTGTCCTCGGCCAGCAGGTCCGGGTCAGCCACGGGCCAAGCCGCCCGCGCCACCGATGGTTTGTGCCCGAGCAGTTCCCAGCACTCCTCAGCGGTGTAGGGCGCGAAGACAGACAGCAGAACAGCCAGGACCTCGGCCGCCTCGCGTACCGCGGGATCGGCCGCTCCCGCAGGCCCGGAATCGATCGCCTTCCTGGTCGCACTGACCAGCTCCATCAGCCGGGCGACGGCTACGTTCAGGTGATACGCCTCGACCTGGCGAGTGACCTCGTCGATGGTCCGGTGCGTCACCTTGCGCAGCTCGATCCCGCCGGGCGCGGGCGCGTCTGGCCCGGCGGCCGTACCTGCGGCGGCAACATCAGCGGCAGCAACATCAGCAATGATGCGCCAGACCCGGCCGAGGAACTTCACCATGGCTTCCGGGTGCACGTCCGCCCAGTCGATATCGTCCTCGGGCGGGCTGGCGAAGACCATGGACAGCCGGATGGTGTCCACACCGAAGCGCTCGATCTGCTCGCCGAGGTCGACGCCGTTGCCGAGCGATTTCGACATCGCCTTGCCGTGGTTGATCACCTGGCCTTGGTTGATCAGCCGGGTAAACGGCTCGGTGAAGTCCAGCAGGCCCATGTCGTACAGGACCTTGGTGAAGAACCTGGCGTACAGCAGGTGCAGGATGGCATGCTCGACGCCGCCCACGTACATGTCGACCGGCGCCCACCGGCGGACCTCGTCCGGATCGAACGGGCCGTCGGTGTAGGCGGGCGAGCAGTACCGGAACATGTACCAGGACGAGTCAACGAACGTGTCCATGGTGTCGGTGTCCCGCTTGGCCGGCCCGCCGCAGCGGGGGCAGTCCACGTTCACCCAATCCTCCGCCGCGGCCAGCGGGGACACGCCCCTGGGCACCAGGTCCTGGCCGCGCAGGTCAGGCAGCACCACGGGCAGCTGGTCGTCGGGCACCGGCACCTCGCCGCACGACGGGCAGTGCACGATCGGGATCGGGGTGCCCCAGAACCGCTGCCGTGAGACCAGCCAATCCCGCAGCCGGTAGTTCACGGCCGCCCGGCCCAGTCCCTTCTCGGCCAGGATGGCGGTAATCGCGGCGATGGCCTCGGCTTTGGGCAGGCCGTTGATGGGGCCCGAGTTCACCAGGAGGCCATCGCCCGCGGTCGCGATCCCGGTCTGCGCGGGATCGGGCTGGCCGGTGTCGACCACGATGCGGACGTCCAGCCCGTACGCGCGGGCGAAGTCCAGGTCCCGCTGGTCGTGCGCGGGTACGGCCATGATGGCCCCGGTGCCATAGTCGGGGAGCACGTAGTCCGCGGCCCAGACCGGGATCCGCTCGCCGTTGACCGGGTTGATGGCGTACCGGCCCAGGAAGACGCCGGTCTTCTCGCGCTCGGTGGACTGGCGCTCGATGTCGGTCAGCTTCCGGACCTGCTCGGTGTAGGCGCGCAGCTCGGGCAGCCGGTCGGGGGTGCACACTTCCGCGGCCAGCGGCGAGTCAGCCGCGACCACGAAGAACGTCGCCCCGTACAGCGTGTCGGGCCTGGTGGTGAACACCGTGACGGGCTCATCCAAGCCCTCCACGGTGAAGTTGACCTCAGCCCCCTGCGAGCGCCCGATCCAGTTGCGCTGCATCAGCAGCACGCGGTCGGGCCAGCTGCTCTCCAGCTCACCGGCGTCGGCGAGCAGCCGGTCCGCGTACTCGGTGATCTTGAAGTACCACTGGTTCAGCATCCGCCGGACCACCTCGGCGCCGCAGCGCTCGCAATGCCCGGCGATGACCTGCTCGTTAGCCAGCACGGTCTGGTCCACCGGGCACCAGTTCACGTACCCGTCCCGGCGGTAGGCCAGCCCTCGCTCAAAGAAGCGCAGGAACAGCCACTGGTTCCAGTGGTAATAGCCCGGCTCGCACGTGGCCAGCCTGCGGCTCCAGTCGAAGGAGGTCGCGTACCGCCGGAAGGAGGCCGCCTGAGTTTCGATGTTGGCGTAGGTCCAGTCGGCCGGATGCGAGTTGTTCCTGATCGCGGCATTCTCCGCGGGCAGGCCGAAGGCGTCCCAGCCGATCGGATGCAGTACGTTGCGGCCGCGCAAGAAGTGATAGCGGGCGAGGGCGTCGCCGATGGCGTAGGCCTCAGCATGCCCCATGTGCAGGTCACCCGACGGGTAGGGGAACATGTCCACCAGATAGAAGCGCTCCCGCGGGTCGGCGGGGTCCTCGCTGGCACGATATGGCTCGAGCTCGGCCCAGCGCGCCTGCCATTTCTCCTGGATATCGCGGGGGTCGTAGCGCTGCGCCAGTTCGGCGCCCTCGGCCGCTGTCATTATTTCCTCGCCATCGAATCGGTCCGGCCCTGCTCCGGCAATGAAAACGCCCCTCGAGACGAGGGGCAGCCGCGCCAACGAAGAAAGGTCGGCGCGGCTAGGTAAGAAGCAGCCGGGCGGCACGCATGTGCACAGGATAGCGCACCCGCGGGCGCCGGCCGGCGCCCGCGGCCCAGCCGCGGCCGTGCCTGCGGCTGGGGCCGCGGGCGGTGGCGCCGACGAGGAGACCCGGCCTGGGGTGATCGGGGCCGCCAGTGCCCGTTTACGGCTCGCCCGGTGGACAAGATCGCCGGCGGCCGGACGGCGTCCCGGCAGCCGCAGACCGCAGGCGAGCTAGTTCTCGCAGGCCCGCGCGGCGGCGGGAGCGATCTGGATTAAGCGCACGAATCAGCATGTCTTGCCAATCGCCTTGACGGACGGCCCGCCGGTATCTATCCATCGTTACTAAGGAAACGCATTCAGTTACGGGGGGTGGCGATGGGTGACCGGGCGGATCAGAGCAGGCGGGTCGCGATCATAGGCCTGGCGTGCCGGTTCCCCGGGGCGGGCGATCCGGTCGGATTTCATGACCTCACGGTGGCCGGCAGCCGCATGTTCCGGCCGACGGCCAGCCCGCAGACCGGACTGCTGCACGCGGCGCTGCTCGACGACTGGAGCGGGCCGGCCGCCAGCGGCGATCCGGCCGGGCAGGACGCCGGGGCAGTGCAGAAGCTGGCCGCCGAGACCACCGCCCTGGCCCTGGCGAACGCCGGGCTCAAGGCCGAGGAAATCGTGGCTGGAGCACCCGGACGAGCCGGGCTGTCCATCGCGAGTTCGGTAGCGGGCGTCGGCGAGCTGGTGCGCGGGCAGTCTGGGCTCACCGGGGACGCGGACTGGCCGCGCACGGCGGCCGCGTCCTCGCTGCACGCGGTGGCGGCTGCCGCGGAGGCGCTGCGGGCCGGAAACCTCGACCTGGCGGTGGCGGGCGGTGCGGAACTCGGCCTCGATCCGGCCTGGCTCACCGCCGCGGCGCGAGCCGGGACGCTAGGCCGGGACGAAATGCGCGTCTACGCCGCCGAACCGTGCGGCCTGCTGCCCGGCGAGGGCTGCGGCATCGTGGTGCTCGTGCGCTCGGCTGACGCCCACGCGGCCGGGGTGCCCATCTACGCCGAGATCGCCGGCTGGAGCACCGTGCCGGTCTCGCCATCGGCGCTAGATGACCGGGCCATCCTGCAGGCCTACCGGCAGGCCGGCATCGATCCCGCGGACATCCAGCTCATCGAGGGTGAGGGCCGGGGCACCGCGGCCGGGGACCTAGCCGAGCTCACCGCGTTCGGACGACTGCGGCAGGGCGGCCGGGCCACGGCGGCGCTCGGCGCTGTAGCCGCGGGCATCGGGTACACCCGGGCGGCGGCAGGCATCGCGAGCCTGATCAAGACCGCCCTGGCCATGGCGGTCGGCACGATCCCGTCCGGCACCCGGTGCGCGCGGCAGCACCGGCTGATCGAGACAGGGGAAGCGCTGCTGCGGCTGCCACGGGTGGCGGAACCGTGGCCGGACGGGAACACGGACGCCTCCGGAAGGCGGCTGGCCGCGGTCAACTCGCTCGGCACCGCGGACCCGGCGGCCGCGCCGGGGCCTGCTGGCCACCCGCAGGCCGAAGGGGTCCATCTGGTGCTGTGCCGCGAAGCCGAGCCGGAACGCGGGCGGGGACGGCGGCGCCGCACGGCCGATACGGCAAGCTCATCACCATCTGTGCCCGTGTCGGCGGCCTCAGCGGCGCCTGCGCCGCCTACCAATGCTGGGACTCCTGTGGATGAAGGAGCACCGATCGGGGCCGAGACCCGGGTCGGGGCGGGGGGCGCCACGGCCGGGGCTGGGAGCGCGGACGGCAACGTTCCGGCCGGGGCGCGCGGGCGGGTCGTAGTGGTGTTCGGCGGCCTGGCCCGGGCGGGACTGGCCCAGTCAGGGACGCTGGCCGCATCGCTCGCCGGGCTGCGCACCCTGGACCTGATCGGCGTCACGCCGGTCGCCGCGGTGGGCTACAGCCTGGGCGAGCTGGCCGGCCTGGTCTGGGCGGGCTGCCTGCCCGCGGCCGAGGCGGCGCGGCTGGCGTCTCAGCGCGGCCAGGTGCTGCGCGGATACGGTGACGGTCCCGCAGCGATGGCCCGGGTCGCGGCTGACGCCGAAACCGCCCGCGAGCTCGGGGCGCCCGAAGGGCTGCACATCGCCGGCTACGAGGGGGCGCGCTCGCATCTGCTGGCGGGGTCTGCGGCGAGTATCCGCAACCTGACCAGGCGAGCCGCCGCGGCGGGCGTGGCCGTGGAAGTCCTGGGTATCGCCCTCGCGCTGCACTCCCCCGCGATGGCCGGGTGCGCCGCCCCGCTGCGGAGCGTCCTGGCGGGCACGCGCTTCGCGCCGCCGCGGCGGCGGCTGATCTCCACGGTCACCGGACGTCCGGTCATGCCCGGCGACGACCTGGCCGAGCTGCTGGCCAGCCAGCTGAGCCGGCCAGTGCTCTTCGCGCGGGCGATGGCACTGGCCGCTGAGCAAGCTGACCTGATCGTCGTCGCCGGGCCGGACGACGGCCTGGCCGGCCTGGCCGCCGATTGCTGCGCCGCGCCTGTCGTCACTATTCCGAGCGTCCCGGTCACGGGCGGCCCGGGCGGCCGCGACCCCTCGGGTTATGCCCGGCTGGCCGAAGCCTTGATCGCCGCCGGGGCGATCAGCGATGTCACGGCCCTGGCCCCATCGGCACCGGCCCCATCCGCCCCGGCCCCATCGGCGCTGGCTGGTACGTGGGCCATGCCGCTGACGTCGGCCGCGGGGCCTGGCCACGGCCAGGACTCCGGCCAGGACTCCGGTCAGGAGGTCGGGACGGGAACCACGGTCCGTTCGGTATAAGACTCATTGGACCAGGACGCGAGGGATCTCCCAATCGGGGCGCAGCGGCATGGCCGACGTGCCGTCCGGGTGAAGTTTCACGCCCAGCACCTGGTGCAGCTCGATGTGGTTGCGATCGAAGCCGAGCCGGGAGCCTGCCATGTACAGGCGCCACACCCGGGCCGTGCCCTGGCCGACTTCCGCGACCGCCTCGTCCCAGTGCGCGTCCAGGTTGGCGCACCAGGCGGCCAGGGTCTTGGCGTAATGCTCGCGCAGGTTCTCCTCGTGCCGGACCTCGAAGCCGGTGTCGTGCATGAGCGAGACCAGGTAGCCGGGTCCCTCGAGCTCCCCGTCGGGGAACACGTACCGGTTGATGAACCCGCCCCTGTTGATGGCAGGCTCGTTGTTGGTCGGCCGGGTGATGCAGTGGTTGAGCAGCCGGCCGCCGGGCTTCAGCTTGCCGAGCAGGAACGAGAAGTACGCGGGGAGATTCTGCTTGCCGATGTGCTCGGTGAGCCCGATGGAGCTGACCGCGTCGAAGCCCGACTCGATCACATCCCGGTAGTCCAGGTGCCGGACCTCGGCCAGCGCGGACAGCCCCGCCCGCTCGATCGCGGCCTGGCCCCAGGCGGCCTGCTGCGCGGACAGCGTGACGCCGAGCGCCTTGACGCCGTACTCCCGCGCGGCGTGGATCACCATGCCGCCCCAGCCGCAGCCGACGTCGAGCAGCCGCATGCCCGGCTCGAGGCCGAGCTTGCGCGCGACCAGGTCGAACTTGTACTCCTGGGCTTCTTCCAGGCTCGAGTCCTCGTTCGGGTAGCAGGCGCAGGTGTAGGCCATGCTCGGCCCGAGCACCCACTCGTAGAAACGGTTGGACACGTCGTAGTGATGGGAGATCACCTTGGCGTCGCGGCCCTTGGAATGCAGCCGCCCGTGCAGCCAGCGCCGGCGCACTTCCTGGGGCGGCGGCGGCATGCGGTGCAGGAGGAGCTTCGGCCCGCCGAGGGCCTGCAGCAGCCGCAGCTTTTCGGCTGCGCTGAGGCTGGCGGACTGAATCCTCGTTATCCGGGACAGCGCCTCGTACATGTCGCCGTCGACGTCCAGATGGCCGGCCACGTAGGCGCGGGCCAGCCCGAGTTCCCCGGGGGCCTGCGCCAGGTAGGCGACGGCGACCGGGGAGCGGACGGTGATCTTCACTGGGGATCCGACCGTGCCGGCGTGACTGCCGTCATAGGCCGCGAATTCCACCGGGGCGTCGGGCCCTGCTATCGCCTCGAAGACCTCGGCTATTGCCATCCTGCGCGTTCCTTCCGTCGGTCGATACCCTTGAATCAGATGCTTCAGCGGCCCAGGACGCACTTCTCGTACAGGCTGAGCAGGCGCCCCTCGCCGTCGTAGGCGCGCTTGAGCGCGTGGTAGGACGCGCCGTCGTAGCGCTGGTAGAACTCGTTCTCGGGGTAGAACGCCGTCGAGTACAGCGACTTGTGCCCGTCCAGCTTCGCCACCTCGTCTTCGACCAGGCGGTTGTAGTACCCGTCCGGCTCGCCCGCGGGCAGCGGCACCATCCCCCAGAAGCCGAAGTTCACGTAGACATCCCCGGCCTCAAGCGGCCACAGCGGCCAAGGCCTGGCCCGCGCGCCGCGTACCCGCAGCGGGCACATCCAGACCGGGCTCATCCCCACGTTCGCGGCGAAGTACCGGAGGAAATCAGCGCCGCGCTCGACCGGGATCTCGACGTCCTGGATGACGGACTCACGGGCCGGGACCTGGCGCTTTTTGTCCATGGTGGCGGTCAGGCGGTAGCGCCGGTCCAGCGAAACGAGCTTGTGGTACACGTCCGAGCGCCGGTATCGGCGGGGCCACAGCCGCCTGAGGCGGGGATTCTGCACGCCGAAGGCCCGCGAGCACCAGAACCAGTCGGTATCCCACCGCCACAGGTAGTCGCGGATGGTGAGGAAATCTTCCTTGTGCTGGCGGATCGACTGGTAGTAGATCTGCTGGCCGGTGTAGTCGCCGCGCCAGGGGGCCACCTCGCTGAACGCGCCGACCGTCAGGTACATCTCATCCGGGGAGAACGCGGTCCCGTCCACGAAGTCGGCCCGGTGGCCGCGGAAGCTCCCTTCCGCGGCGATCTGGGCGATCGCGTCCATGCAGTCATCCGGCGTCGCGAACGGGAAATGGCGCAGGTGCACGAACGGCTGCACGGGCTCGAGCTCGATGGTGAGCGACAGGGCGTAACCGAGAGTGCCCAGGGAGTTCGGGAACCCGCGGAACAAGTGCGCATGCTCGTTATCAGCGGTAGCGCGGACGACGCGGCCGTCGCCGGTCAGGATCTCCATCTCGGTGACCGACTCGTGCGGCATCCCGTTGCGCAGCGAAGTGGACTCGATGCCCAGCCCGGTGACCGCCCCGCCGAGGGTGATCGTCTTGAGCTGCGGGACCACCAGCGGCATCAGCCCGTGCCGCAGCGTCGCGTCGCACAGGTCCTCGTAGGTGGTCATGCCGCCGACCCGGGCCGTGCGGCGGGCCGGGTCGATTTCCAGCACGTGACCGAAGGCGGAGACGTCCAGGCCGCCCGCAGCCGCAGCACCCGCCGGGGCCTTCGGGACACTGTCGCGGAACCGGAAGAGGTTCGAGGTGCGCTTGGCCAGGCGGATGGGAGTCCCGGGCGGCAGCACCGCGTAGGTCTCGCGCAGCCTGGCCACGGCGGCCTCGTGCGTGTCGGCCGTCATGCGGCGCCCTCCATGGTCTGGACCATTGTCAGTTGACCGGACATTCCTGGCAGTTTATCCCCCACCCGGCCGTGACCTCAGCCTTCATCATCCAGGTCCGGGTGATGATCGTCCAGGTCGTGGCCGGTGTCCGCGTCGTGATCCTCGGCACCGTCGTAGCTGGCCGCCATCGGTTCATCGGGACGCGGCCGGTAGGTCGGCCCCGAGGTACGCGACCGCATCACCGGCCGGATCGAGGGCCCGCAGGCGCGCTCCAAGCGCAGCTGCGGCCTGGCGGTGCTGCCCGGAGACGGCCAGCGCCGCGATGGCCTGCCGCAGGTCGGCCACGGACGTCTTGGCCGGCAACGTGCGTCCCGCACCGATCTCTTCTATCCGCCGGCCCACGGCCGGCTGGTCAGAAAACCCGAAGCTAGGCACGATCAGCAGCGGCACGCCGTGAGTCAGGGCCCGCATTGTCGTTCCATGCCCGCCGTGGCCCACTACCAGGTCGACGTCGGCCAGCAACTGGTCATGGTCGGCTCGCTGGTAGATGGTGGCGTTGGCAGGAGAGCGCAGGGTGACAGGATCGATCGACGGGCCTGTGGTCACCACGACGTCCAGGTCCAGCCCGTCCACCGCGTCGAGCAGCTTCCGCATGGTCCGCTCCTGGCCAGGGAACCAGTTGGTGCTCAGCGCGATCAGCACGCGCGGCCGGTCCCGCGGCGGGCGCGGCGCGTCCCCGGCGGCAGCCGCGGCTTTCGGCATGATGGGTCCGACCGCGCGCAGGTCCGTCCACGGTCCGGGTGACCCGGTGTCGAAGCCGGGCAGCACGGCGGCGATCGTGCCGGAGGCCGCGGCCCAGATCCGAGCCGGGCGCAGGGCCCGGAGCGCGGCCACCCGGCCCACTGGGCCCTTGGCGAACGGCCCGGCGAAGAACGACGGCAGCGTGTGGACCAGGGTCACGGTACGGAATCCGGCCTTGATCGACGCGTCCAGCGGGCGGAGCAGCATGCAGTCGACCACCACCACGTCCGGCGACTGGCGCCGGGCCACCCGGACCACGTCTGCGGCGATATCCCGGCTGCCCAGCGTCCGCGACACCTGCGACAGGTTGGCGACCGGGTTCACCGGCGTCAGAGTCCGGTAAGGCTGCTCCAAGCTGAACGGCTCGAAGTCCAGACCAGCCGCGGCAACCACCGTGCGCTGAGACGGAGTGCCGAGAACCAGCGCCTGGCCGCCGTCGGCGACAAGCCGCTGGGCCAGGCCGAGGGTCGGGTGGACGTTGCCGCCGGCTTCAAAGGTGACGAACAAGGCGCTGGTCATGATGTGCCTCCAGAGGATGAGCCGGGCGCGGATAGCACAGCGTCGATGAGCCGGCGGATACGCGATTCGGTTTCTGACCGGGACAGACCCCGGTCACGGCGCAAAAGTTTCCAGGTGTACACGTCGGTCGCTACCACCAGCAGGTCGGTCAGCTGCTCGGCGTCAGCCCGGCCGCGCATCTGGGGCGCGAATACGTCGGCGACCCACTTGCGGTGCAGGCCGCGACCGGGCTCGGTGACGCGGGCGAAGCGTTCGTCGTCCCGCTCGTGCCCGAGCACGTGGATGACGAAATCGCCCCGGGACTCGTAGTGAGCGACGATGATCCGGACTGCGGCCGTCACGTCCCCGGCCGGCGCCTCGCGCTCGGCCACGACGTCCGTGGTCGCGGCGTCCAGGGCCGCCCCGAACAGGCCCTCGCGGTCGCCGAAGTGCCGCAGTACGGTCTGGACGCTGGCCCCGGCCTGGGCCGCCACCATCTCCAGGGTCGGATCGAGGTTAAGGGTCTCGGTGGCCAGGTCCAGGACGGCCTGCAGGATGCGCCGCCTGGTCTCGGCCATCGCCTCGGCCCGCGCACCCATCGTGTAGGACCGCTTCGATTTCATGTTAAGCAACACTGACCTCAAATCCATTTGATGTCAATAGCGATTAACATAAAACTGGAGCGCAAGGTGGTTCGCCGCCTGGATCCCCGTAGGGGCTGGGGCGACGCAGACCCGCCACGACGTGCAGGGCCGCCGGCCGCCTTCCGCTCGGCCAGACCTGGCGGCACACGCAGCTCATGATCTCTGTTCAGTTATCTCCGGCCGTGACCTCAGTCGTCATCATCGAGATCCGGGTCCGGAGCGTCCAGATCGCGGCCGGCATTCTCCTCCGCGCCGTCATAGCTGGCCGCTACCTCTTCCGGCGTCATCGGGAGCCTGGCCAGCGAGGGCGGCGCTCCGGCGGCGATCACCTGGCGGAGCAGCGAGGCCATCGAGTATCCGGGGTTCTCGGCCAGCGCCCGGTCCAGCGCGACGTTCGCCAGCGCCCCATCTCCGCTTTGCCAGGCCACGAACGCGAGCAGGGCGGCGGGCGCGGCCGCGTGGCCGGGCTGCGCGCGGCGGAGCACGTCGGTCCACAGCCGCAGGTGCGCCTCGGCATACGCGGGATCCATCCGGGCCCAGGCGTCATCTCTGACCCTCAGGTCACGCAAGGCCACCGTGATCCGGGCGATCTCGTCGTCGGAGGTGAACCGGCCGCCGTCCCGGTACCGGCTGATCATCGCGCCGACGGCGGCCAGGCCCTCGGCGGCGATCATGTGCCGGGCAGCACCGAGGCGGGCCGACTTGCGCACCTTGCCCAGCAGCCGGGTGACGTGCTGCTCGGCCCGGCGGGTGGCTTGGCGCATGGACTCGGCGGCAATGCCGCCGAGCGGCGCGACGCGCGCGGCTAGGTCGGCGCGGCTGGCGAGCACCGGGCCGATGCGGGCCAGGGCGGCGGCATCGGCAGGGTCAGCGACATCGAACGGCACCCCGGCCGCCGGGCAGCATTCCTCGTCACCGCACGCGTACGACCAGTAGCGGCCGTGCTCGGCCCGGAGGGACTCGTGCAGGTCGATCCCCGCCTGCCAGGCGGCGTCGCGCAGTTCGCGAGCCACCGGAGTCACCAGTGCCTCGGGACCGTATCCGATCACCACCGCGGCGGTCAGCCGCTGCTTGCTCAGCACGGCAACGGCATGCGCGGCGACGTCAGCGACCAGGCCTGCCTCGGGCGGATCGGGCAGGTCGTAGCGGAGGGTGATCCGGATGCGGTGGCGGGGGGGCTCGACCCCCAGCACGACCAGGCTCACTTCGGGCACGAAGCCGAGCAGATGCGGGACGAGCGTCAGCAGGGCCGCGGGTGAGCCGGCCCGGACCACCAGGTCCGGCTGCCGGTCATCGCGCCCTTGCGGCTCCTGGGGGCTTGGCCAGTCATGGACATCTTGCGGGTCAGGCGGAGCCTGAGGTACCTGGGGGGTCCGCGGGGTGTCGTCACCGGCGGCGAGGGTTGGTCTCATGCGGCCAGCGTGCGGCGCGGCCGGTGGACCGGGCCAGGCGCGATCTTGCCGCCTGTGGATAACTTGCGGTGTTATCCACAGGCGGCAAGGCTAGCTTGACAAACGAGGCCGGCCTGCGCCAATGTCGCGCTTCCGGCGCCAGGTGTGGCCGGTCTGATCGAGGGGGTCAGGCTCGCGGTTTGTCCACGTCGAGCGGCACGGATTCGGCGCTGATCACCCCGAACGAGGTCGCTTCCGCGGGCGTGACCGTGTTCAGGGTCCAGTCGCCGAGGACCCGCATACGGTTGCCTGACATGGCGGACAGATGGTAGCCCCTGGTGACGACGTTGGCCACCGGCCCGGACAGCGGGATATTCAGCGGATTCGCGGCGGCGGCCGCCCCGCCCAGATCGACCAGGAAACCCTCGTCGTGGTGTTCGTACGGCTTCGCGGTGCCTTGGCCAAGAGAGGCGGCGAGGTTCCTGGCCACCTGCCTGCCCTGCCGCACGGCGTGCTGGGCAGTCATGCCGCAGACCTGGCCGGGACGGGTCAGGTCGGGCACCGCGGCGCAGTCCCCGCACGCGTAGATGTCCGGGGCGCCGGGCACGGACATGAACTCATCGACCACGAGCCGCCCCCGACTGGTCTTCAGGTCCACGCCGTCCACCAGCGGATCGGCGCGGACCCCGACGCACCAGATCAGGCAGGAGGTCGGCACCTTCTCCCCGGTCGACAGCATGACGTGGCCGCGCATGGCCTCGGCGACCGACTGGCCGGTACGCACCTGCACGCCGCGGCGCCGCAGTACCCGGTCAGCGGTCCTCGACAGGCGCGGATCGAGCTCGGGCAGCAGCCGCGGCGCGGTGTCCAGCAGCATCCACCGGATCTGCTGGCCGGCCAGGCCAGGCATCGTGCGGGCCAGCCGGGTGGTCAGCAGCTGACCCTGCGCCGCGACCTCGGTGCCCGTGTAGCCCGCGCCGACCACCACGAAGGTACACCGTGCCGCGCGCTCGGCCGGATCGGCGGCGACGGCGGCCAGCTCGAGCTGCCGGGTGATCTCATCGCGCAGGAAAATCGCCTCCGCGATACTGCGGAATCCGTGCGCGTATTCAGCGATACCGGGGATCGGCAGCAGCTTGTTCACGCTGCCCGCGGTCAGGACGAGCCGGTCATAGCCGATCTCACCCGATGCGCCCTCCGGGCCGGCCCAGCTCACCACCTTCTGCTGGAGGTCGACCTGGCGCACCGTGCCGAGCACGAACCGGACATTGTGCAGCCGCCGGGGCAGCGACACGCAAATGTGCCGCGGCTCGACCAGGCCGCCTGCCACCTGCGGCATCAGCGGCAAGTACAGGAAGTAGTCCGCCGAGTTGATCAGCACGATCTCGGTCGTGGCACTCACCAGCCTCGACAGCTCCCGCGCGGCGTTGAAGCCGGCGAAACCCGCTCCCACGATCACCACGCGGTGCTCTTTCCGCGACCTGCCTGGCTCCTGCGACTCTGCCATATTGGGTTCCTCCCGTCAGGGATTGGTCCTGGCATCCACAGTGGCACCTAAGCGCGGCCCGTCGCACCCGGGAAAACCCCGGCCCGTGCCCTGGTCCTCGGTCCGAGCCGATCCGGCGGATTCATACCCGCGAGAATCTAATTGTCTTCGGCTTAATTACGGATGGTTGGCGCTGCGCTCCTATCAAACGATTAGCCTTTCCTGCTAATTACCTGCGGGGGCTCGCTCATCGGCTACTTGTTGACCTGCTCCAGGACCGGTGCCAGGCGAGAATCGGTATAGCTGAGCCGAAACTAACCCTGGGGTGCTGGTGGGGGGCCGGGCGCTGGCACCACGTTCCGTTCGGATAAAAAATAGGGGCTACGGGGTGCGGGGGTTTACGGTGAGGAGGACTGCGATGGGCGCCGAGCGGGACCTGCCACACGGTCAGGCACGGTCGCGTGGCTACCGGTGGGGCGAGGACGGGCTGGCTGGGTTTTGTGACGAGGTCGTCGGGCCCATCAGCCAGCAGAACCGGACCTGACCACCGTCGGCATGTCTTCGGCAGCAGCGGCCCAGGCGGCCCGGGCGCAGGGTACCGTCGTCAACGCGGCGGGCCTGGTCCAGGGGATCGTACTGGTCACCTTCCCGGCGGCCAGCACGATCTTCACCAGCCCCGGCTCCTACGACCTGTCACACAGCCAGTACGGGATCATGTTCGTGCCGCAGGTATGCACGGCGATCCTCGCCTCGCTGCTCGACGCCGGCCTGCTGTGGCCCGGCCTGGCCCGGCGGGCCAGCGAGAAGGCCCTGCTGCTGGCGGGTCTGCTGGCCGACCTGGTCTCGATGGTCTTGCTGATCGTGAGCTGGCTGGTGGTGCACCAGCACGCGGCGGCGTTCGGGCTGCTGCTCGGGGCGACGGCGTGCCTGGGAGCCGGGTTCGGGCTCTCGGTGCCGTCGCTCAACACCTTGGCCGCGGCACTGCATCCGGCGGCGGTGGACCGGTCGGTCCTGGTCTTGAACGCGCTGCTCGGCCTGGGCACGGCCGTCGCGCCGTTGTTCGTCGCGGTCTTCAACGGCCTCGGGTTCTGGATCGGGCTGCCGGTGCTCGCCGCCTGCATGCTGGCCGGCCTGATCGCGGTCAGCCTGCGTCTGCCCCTGGACCCTGGTGCGCACCGCCGGGCTTTGCCTGCGGCCGCGGGGCGCGGGATCCCGGCCGGATTCTTGGTCTTCGCCGCGTTCGCCGTGCTCTACGGGTTCTGCGAGACGATGAACGGCAACTGGTCGCAGCTGGACGTCACGTCGCTGGGCGTGCGGCCGGCGATCGCGTCGCTCGCGCTGACCGGCTTCTGGGCGGTGGTGACCGCGGGCCGGGTGCTGCTGGCCGCGATCCAGCGCTGGCTGCCGAGCCGGGCCGCCTACCACGGGCTGCCGTTCCTGCTCGCCGTCGCGTTCGTGCTCATCGCGGTGCTGCCGTCCCATGCTCCCGCCGCGGCGGTGGCCGCCTTCTGCCTGGCCGGGCTCGGCTGCTCGGTGCTGCTGCCGCTCACCATCAGCTTCGGGCAGCGCAAGCTCGCGGACCGCCAGGCGATGGTCGCGGGCGGGGTGATCGCCTGCTACCAGGTCGGCTACGGGCTCGCGGCGTTCGGGGTGGGCCCGCTGACCAGCGCGGGCGTCCGCCTGCCGACGATCTTCGCGGCCAGCGCGGCGGTGGCCGCCGTGATGGGCGGGCTGTCGCTGGCCGTGGCGCACCGCCAGCCGTCGCCCGCCGCCGTGCACCCCCGGCCGCTCTCGCCGGCTTTCAGGGGTCAGCCGGCCGGATCATGCCAGTCTTCGCCCTGAGGCAGCAGGCCGACGGCCTGGTCCGGCCCCCAGCTGCCCCGGGCGTAGGGGTGCACCGGGACTACGTCCCCGAGCACGGGGTCGACGACCCGCCAGGCCGCCTCCACCGCGTCCTGCGAAGCGAACAGCCAGCGCTGCCCGTTGAGCGCGGCGCCGATGAGCCGGTCGTAGGGGAGCATGTCGGTGCCGGGGTGTTCGGCGAAGTGGAGCTCCTCGGCCTCGGGCAGCCAGCCCGCACCGGGCTTCTTGCCGACCAGGGAGAGGCTGACCCGGTTCCGCGGGTTGATCCGGAACCGCAGGGTGTTCCCGGCAGCGTGACCGTCGTGGCCCAGGCCGAACGCGTCGTACGGCGGGCGCCGGAAGCTGATCGTCACCTCGGTAGCGGTCACCGGCAGGCACTTGCCCGCCCGGATCAAGATGGGTACGTCGGCCCAGCGCCAGGAGTTGGCCTCGGTCCTGACCGCGGCGTAGGTCTCGGTTTTCGAGTTCGGGTCCACCCCGGCGACTTGGAGGTAGCCCGCGTACTGGCCCTTGACGGTGAGTTCCGGGGTCAGCGGGCGCAGCGCGCCGATGAGCTGGTCCTTGGACGCCCGCCAGGAGTCCAGGCCGGTCCCGTCCGGCGGCTCGGCCAGCACGGTGGCCAGGACCTGAAGCAGGTGGTTCTGGATCACGTCCCGGATCGCGCCGGTCTTGTCGTAGAAGCTGCCGCGGTCCGCGACGTCGAACGCCTCGGCCATCGTGATCTGGATGCTCTGCACATAGCCGCGGTTCAGCAGCGGCTCGATGACCGAGTTTTCGAACCGGACGAACATGAGGCTGTCGACCGCCTCCAGGCCCAGCCAGTGGTCGACCCGGTAGATGGCCTCCTCCGGGAAGTAGGCGTGCATGGTGGCGTTCAGCTGCTGGGCGCTGGCCAGGTCGTGGCCGAACGGCTTTTCCACCATGATCCGGCTGTCCTTGGCGCGTCCGGCCTGCGAAATGCCCTGGGCGATGCGGCCGAACAGCGGCGGCGGCACCTCGAGGTAGAACAGCACCTTCTGGGCCTGGCCCATCTGGTCGGACATGGCCCGGTAGGTGGCCGGGTCGTCCAGGTCCCCGTCCACGTACCGCAGCAGTTGCAGGAGCTTGACCGCGGCCGGGCGGCCCGGATTTATGTTGTTCAGCTTCAGCGACGCGGTGGCGTAGTCGCGGAACTGGTCCAGGCCCCAGCCGCTCTTGGCCACGCCGATCACGGGCACGTCGAGGACGCCCCGCTCGACCAGCCCGACCAGCGCGGGGAAGGTCTCCTTCTTGGCCAGATCACCGGTGGCCCCGAAGATCCCCAGCGCGTCAACCATGTCAGTCTGGTCGGTGCTCATGCTGGTCGGTGCTCATGCTGGTCGGTGCTCATGTCCGCCTCGACGTGGATCTCCCGCCTGCCAACGACCTTATTCCCCGGCCAGGCGCGGGCGGCCATCCGGGGGTTGGCATCATTGAGACGTGACAGGTCACTACCCGGCCCCGCGGCCCGGGCGCGGGCCCGGTACGCCGGGCTGCGGACGATCATGAACCACATCGGGATCGCCGCCCGTCACGTCCTGGACAAGAACCTTTACCGGGCCGGCCAGCACCTGGCCGGGCGGACGGCCTAGATGGGCACCCCGGCGACGGGCGCCGCGGCGCGTTACCCGGACATCGCCGATCACGGGCTGATCGGCGATCTGCAGACCGCCGCGCTGGTGGCGACCGACGGTACCGTGGACTGGTTCTGCTGCCCGCGTTTCGACTCGCCCAGTGTGTTCGCGTCGCTGCTGGATGCGGACCACGGCGGTCACTTCCGGGTCGGCCCGGACCGCGACGACTACGTGACCAGGCAGCTCTACGTACCGGACACGGCGATCCTGATCACCAGGTTCCTCACGCCGGACGGAGTGGGCGAGGTCCACGATTTCATGCCCGTCGCCGGCGGCCGCGCAACCCGCCGGCACCGGCTGATCAGGCAGCTGCTGGTGGTCCGGGGCACGATGCGGTTCGTGACCGACATCCAGCCCAGATTCGACTACGCACGGCAGCCGCACACGCTGGAGCTGTCGCAGGACGGGGCGGTGTTCCGGGCCGAGAGCCTCGAGCTGACCCTGCACATGGTCGGCAGGCGCGGTACCTCACTGCAGGACGAGGGCATCACCATGGAGCGGCAGGGCGACGGAGTGCACCTGACGCGGGTGCTGCGGGAGGGCCAGTCCGCCGGATTCGTGCTGGAGTCGACGGGCGGCCCGGCGCGGCGGATCACCCAGGGAGAACTGGAGCGGCTGCGCGACCGAGACCGCGCAATTCTGGCGGACCTGGCTCGACAGCTCGACCTACCGGGGCCGCTGGCGCGAGATGGTGACCCGCTCGGCGATCACGCTCAAGCTGATGACCTACGCGCCGACCGGCGGGATTATCGCGGCACCCACCACCGGGCTGCCCGAGCAGGTCGGCGGCGAACGGAACTGGGACTACCGGTACGCCTGGATCCGGGATGGCTCGTTCTCCGTCTACGCGCTGCTCGGCCTGGGCTTCACCGAAGAGGCCGCGGCCTTTACCGGCTGGCTGCGGGACCGGGTCAGCGAGGTCTCCGGCGACGACTCGGCGCCGCTGAAGATCATGTACCGGGTCGACGGCACCTCGGACCTGGCCGAGCAGACGCTCGATCACTTCGAGGGCTGGCGTGGCTCGCGCCCGGTGCGGATCGGCAACGGCGCCGCGGGCCAGCTGCAGCTCGACATCTACGGCGAGGCCATGGACGCCTTCCTGCTGGCGGACACGCGCGGCGTCGCCGTCACGCACCAGGGCTGGATCGAGCTGGCCGGCTTCATCGACTGGCTCTGCGATCACTGGAACCAGCCCGACGACGGCATCTGGGAAACCCGTGGCGGCCGGCGGGACTTCACCTACGGCAGAGCCCAGACCTGGGTGGCGCTGGACCGGGCCATCCGGCTGGTGAACCAGCGCGGCCGTCCCGGCCACCGGGACCGGTGGATCACCGAACGCGACCAGGTCTACCAGCAGATCTTCGAGCGCGGCTGGAACGCGAAGGTCGGCGGGTTCACCCAGTACTACGGCAGCGACGTGCTCGACTCCTCGCTGCTGCTCATGCCGCTGCAGGGGCTCATCGCCCCGCGCGACCCGATGTGGCTGTCCACCCTCGACGCTATCGACCGCGAGCTGGTCTCCGACAGCCTGGTCTACCGGTACAACCCCAGCGCCTCCCCCGACGGGCTGGCCGGCGACGAGGGCACGTTCTCCCTGTGCACCTTCTGGTACGTCGAGGCCCTGGCCCGGGCCGGGCGGCTGAACGAGGCCAGGCTGACCTTCGAGAAAATGCACACCTACGCCAACCACCTGCGGCTGTACTCCGAGGAGATCAGCAGCACCGGCGAGCAGCTCGGCAACTTCCCCCAGGCGTTCAGCCACCTGGCCCTGATCACCGCCGCGATCAACCTGGACTATCAGCTTGACCACGGCGCCGGGTCGCTCCCCTACGCGCCGCCCTGACCTGCGTCCCGGCGCGGGACCCCGGCGGGGCGGCGACTTGCGAGCGCCTAACCGCCCGCCGGGTCGGTGATAGGGTTCGCGCACATCTATGGCGGCGACGTGACGGAAGGCGTTTCGTTTGCTGACCCCGCAGAGCCACCTGTCCCAGGTGGCTGGACAGGCTCCGGCACGGCAGCAGGCTCGCCTGCAGCGCCCGCCGCTCGCGCGCCGTGCCGTCGGTGTGCTCCGCGAGCTGTTCCCTGAGCCCGCGGAGCCGGTGCCCCGGCGCGTGCCGCGCGGCCTGCCCGTCCTGCTCCTGGCCGCCGTAGTCCCCCTCGGGGTCCTGGTGATGCTGGTGCGCGTCGCGGGCCCGGTCCCGGCCTGGGACAGTATCTATGCTGAGGACCTCGGTATCTTCCTGGTCCAGGCGCTGCAGCACCCTTGGCACCTGCTGGATTCGTACGCGGGGTACCTTCAGCTTGTCCCGCGGCTGATCGCCCAGTTCGTGTCCTATCTGCCGCTGCGCGACGCGGCGGCCGCCTTCGCGATCATCGGGGCGCTGGTCGCGACCGGATGTGCGCTGTTCATCTTCCATGCGAGCGCGGGCCAGGTCCGCTCCGCGGTGTTGCGGTTCGTGCTCGCTCTCGCGGTGGTGCTGCTGCCCGTCGCGCAGCTTGAGATCGCCGACAGCGGCGTCAACTGCACCTGGTACCTGCTGTTCGCGCTGTTCTGGGCCGTGCTGTGGCGCCCGGGGACGCGCGCGGGGATGGCCGCCGCGGCGGCCGTCGGCTTCCTCACGGCCGCTTCCACCACGATGAGCATCGTCTTCGCACCGCTGCTGCTGGCCCGGGTCATCGCGTTGCCCCGGCTGCGTGAGCACGCGGTGACCGCGGGCTGGGCCGCCGGCTGCCTGCTGCAGGTCCCCTACGTCGTGAGCAACTTGGGCAGCGCCCAATCCCGGGCGGCTCACCCGGCCTCACCGGGCCCGGTGCTCGCCTTCTACGGGCACGAAGTGGTGCTGCCCGCGCTCGGCTGGCACGTGGCCTGGCGGCTGCAAGATTTCGCCGGGCGAAACGGCGCCACGCTGATCATCGGCGCAATCCTCGCGGCCTTCTTCGGGTGGACCCTGCTCACCCAGCGCGGGCCAGCCCGGGTGTTCGTGGTGGCCGCCCTGATCACCGGTTTCCTGGCCACTGCGTCCGGCGCGGCCCTGAAGCCGGGGGTGACGACAACCCCGGTCACGGGGAACTTCGAGTCCGGTTCCCGGTACACCGCGCTTCCCATCTTCCTCATCGAGGCCGCCGCGGTCGTCGCGGTCAGCTCGTTCGTCGGCCACCGGCAGCACAGGCTGCGGACCGTCGCGGCGGTCACGGCGCTGGTCGCGGTCCTGTCGGTCGGCTGGGTCACCGACTTCCGCTACCAGGGCTGGCGAGGCAACATGACCAGCTGGCCGCCGACGGCGACCGCCTGGCTGCACGCTTGCCAGCGCACGCCGGACGGCGCCATCCGCGTACCGACCGGGGCCAGCTTCAACGGCGCGAAGACGGCGATCCCGTGTGCGAGCCTTCGCCGGTTATGCCGTGCGGCCCGTTCCCGTGGCGCTGGCGGGCCTGGTGCCGCGGACGGCGGCACCGGTGTCGGGTTGAGGCCTGCGCAGTCTCAGCCACAAGAACAGCAGCACCAACGGCACGGCCAGACCCCCGATGCCATAGAACAGGAACGCAGCCCGGGTGTCGATGCGGGCGACGAGCCAGCCGAAATTCTGGCCGAAGAAACCGGTGACGAACGTCAGCGGCAAGAAGACCGTAGCCAGGATCGTGAGCTGCTCGATGGTGGCGTTCTGCCGGACGCTGACCTTTGTCTGCTCGACCGAGACCACCGCCATGTTGGCCTGCAGCACCGTGCCGAGCAGGTCACGTTGCGCGGCGACCTCCTCGTTGACCAGCAGCAGGTGATCATGGACGTCACGCAGATACGGCCCCAGCGCCGAGTCCGCGGCGGCGCGCTCGATAGTGGCGACCACGGCGAGCAGCGGATGGACGGCACGGTAGAAATCGGTGGCCTCGCGGCGCAGCGAGTAGATCCGTTCGGTCGGCGCCACGGCGCCAGAGAACACGGTGGCCTCGATCTGGTCGATGTCGCGTTCGAGCCCGGCGACGACGGGCGCGTACCCGTCCACCACCTGGTCCAGGATCGCCCACAGCGCCGATGAGCTGCCCGCGGCCAGCAGCTCCGGGCGCTGCTCCAGCCGCTGCCTGGCCCCGCGCAGCTCGCTCGCCACGCCTTGCCGCACCGCGATCACGAAGGAGGGCGCGAGGAAGACGCTGATCTCGCCGAACTCGACTTCCTCGGCGTCGTCGTCGTAGCGGGCGGTGCGCAGGATGACCAGCTGCACGTCCTGGTCATAGTTCTCGACCTTCGGCCGCATGTGAAAGTTCTGCGCGTCCTCGACCGCCAGCTCGTGCAGCCCGAAGGTGTCACGGACCTGGGCCAGCTCCTCGTCCCCGGGCTCGAACAATCCCAGCCACACGAAGCCGCCCTGCCCGCATCGGGCCGCTGCCTCCTCCAGCGGGACCGCGCCTTCACCTTGCCTGCGGCCGTCCTGGTAGTACGCGCAATCAATGATCATCTCGGGACTCCCTTGTCTGGCAACCGGGGCGGGCACCTGCTGTACAGCATGGCGGAATCCGCCCGCGAACGGTCATGACGACCGCGCGTGGACGGTCCAGCCAGGCGGCGCCTGGTCGGATGGCGCCGTGGTCCGGTAGGTTCTGGTGGGTGGCCGTGGAGCAGCCTGATGTCGCGGATCTGCTGGTGCGCTGCCTGCAGCGTGAGGGTGTCACCGTCGTATTCGGCATCCCGGGCGAGGAAAACATCCGCTTCACTGACGCGCTGGCCCGTTCGCCTATCCGCTACGTGCTGGTGCGCCACGAGCAGGCGGCGTCGTTCATGGCCGAGATCTACGGCCGCCTGACCGGGCGCGCCGGGGTGTGCTCGGCGACCCTGGGCCCGGGCGCGATCAACCTGCTGCTGGGCACGGCCGATGCCACGACGAACAGTTCGCCGGTGGTGGCGTTGTCGGCGCAGGTCGGCCTGAACCGGATCTACAAGGAGTCCCACCAGAGCGTCGACCTGGTGTCGATGTTCTCGCCGGTGACCAAATGGGCGGACGCGGTCCTGACCCCAGGTGCGGTCCCGGAGATGATCCGCAAGGCGTTCAAGCTGGCGCAGACCGAACGTCCCGGCGCGGTCTACCTGGCCGTGCCCGAGGACGTCGAGGCCATGAGCGCGCCGGGGCTTGCTCCGCTCAACGTCAACGTTCCCCGGCCCGACGTGCCGTCGCCAGCGCAGATCGAGCGGGCCGCGGCGGTGCTTGATGCTGCCCGGCGCCCCGTCGTGCTGGCCGGCCACGGTGCGGTCCGGGCCGGAGCGGCGGATGCCCTGCGGCGCTTCTCCGAGCAGCTGGGCCTGCCGGTGGCGACCACCTTCCACGGCAAGGGCGTGTTCCCCGACGACCATCCCGAACGCCCTTGGCGCGGTGGGGTTCATGCAGCATGACTACGTCAACTTCGGTTTCGACGAGGCGGACGTCATCATCAGCGTCGGCTATGAGCTGCAGGAGTTCGACCCGGCCCGGATCAACCCCGGCCGGGACAAGCGGATCCTGCACCTGAGCCGGTTCCCGGCCGAGGTAGATGCCAGCTACGACGTCGAGGTCGGGGTCCAGGCCGACCTCAGCGCCACCCTTGACGCGCTGGCCGCCGCCACCAGCCAGGCGATGGCAGCCGGGGGCAAGCGGTGAGAAGATCCGGGCGCTGCTGGCCGGCGAGCTGGCGCGCGGCGCGGCCGATGACAGCTTCCCGCTCAAGCCGCAGCGGATCGTGTCCGACACCCGGGCCGCCCTGGGGCGCTCCGACATCGTCCTGGCCGACACCGGCGCGGTGAAGATGTGGATGGCGCGCCTGTATCCCACCTACGAGCCCAGCACCTGCCTGACCTCCAACGGCCTGTCCGCCATGTCCTTTGCCCTGCCCGGCGCCATCGGCGCCAAGCTGGCCGAGCCCGGCCGGCGGGTGCTGGCGGCTATGGGTGATGGCGCATTCCTGATGAACTCCCAGGAGATCGAGACCGCTCTGCGCGAACGCATCCCCCTGACCGTGCTGATCTGGCAAGACGATGCCTATGGCCTGATCAAGTGGAAGATGGATCTCGAACTCGGCCATGACGTGGCCACCGGCTTCGGCAACCCGGACTTCGCCGCCTATGCCGAGAGCTTCGGCGCCCGCGGCTACCGGATCAACTCGGCCAGCGACCTGCTGCCCACCCTCACCGAAGCCCTCGCCGCCGACACCGTCTCGGTCATCACCTGCCCGGTCGACTACTCCGAGAATCTCCAGCTCAGCCACACCCTCGGCGAGCTCACCGGCCCCTTCTGACCACCACCAGGCGATGCTCCAGGCCGCCCGTAGCGCAGGCCGGCCAAGGTAAACGTCAAAGAAGGCCGAACGTACCGGAGCGTGGCGGTACGCAATACCGTCGCTATGAACCGCGCTCGCGCGCCCACGGCGTAGTCGGCGTAGTCGGCGTAACTGCTTTGTGCCGATTAGGAAGCCGCGCCCGAGGTGCGAATAAGCAGAAGTCAGGGCTGCCGTAAACGTTTGGACATACGGGAAAGCGTATGAATCAGCCTATCGCACAAATGGCACGAAGAGCCTCCCGGCCCGAATATCTGGAATACCACCCAGGGCAGCGCTAGTCATGCCGTGCTGGCGTGCTGGCCAGGGTTTCGGTGGCGTACCCGCTCATCGGGCAATGTCGGGTGCCTCCTGACCCGGTACGGTCCGGCTCACGGCCCCGCGCCCGTCCCAGAAGGCGGCGGCCAGGCGTACGTCAGGGTTTCCTCCGGCGGCATGCCGAGCCACTCAGCCAGGATCTGGGTCGTGTGCTCGCCAAGGCGCGGGGTCCGCCGGCGGATGGTGGCCGGTGTTTTGGACAGCCGGTAGGGCGGGCTGGCGTACTCGGCCACGCCGAGATCGGGATGGTCCATCTCCTGCAGGAAATGCCGCCCGCGGTGCTGCGGGTCGCGGACCACGTCCTCGCTGTTCTGGACCGCGCCGGCGGCCAGGCCTGCCCGCTGCAGCGTGCGCATCGCCTGCTGCGGCGTCAGCGCGGCAGCCCAGCTCCTGACCGCGTCGGCGACCGCGGCGTGGTCGCCGGGGTCCGGGGCGCCGCGGCCGGGGCCGCCGGGGCGGGGGCCACCGGGTTCGGGGGCGCCGGCCAGCGCCGCCAGCCGCTGCCAGTCCTCGTCGTCCACGGGCTCGACCGCGAGCCAGCCATCCTCGCCGAGGCAGCGGACCACCAGGCCGGGCGGCGGGTCCTCGCCCGGTTCGTGCCCGTTGACCGTGTAGTCGAGCAGCAGCGGGCCCATGATCGCCCCGGCCACCTCGGTCTGGGCCTGGTCGATGTGGGTGCCCAGGCCGGTGCGGTCACGGGCCGCCAGCGCGGCCAGGATGGCGAACAGCCCGTGCGCGGCGGCGGGGTAATCGAAGTGCGAGCCGTGCGAGCGGCCCCAGATCTGGGTGAGTCCCATGAACGAGAAGATCGTCGCCCCGTAGGCGAGATAGTGGGACCGGGGTCCGCCGCCGTGCCCGAAGCCCGTCTGGGACAGCATCACGATCCGCGGGTTCACCGCGGCGATCTTCTCGTAGCCGACGCCCCACCGCTCCAGCACGTCCGGGCCGTAGTTCTCAATCACCACGTCCGCCACGCCCGCCAGCCGCAGCACCAGGTCCACCGACTCGGGTTGCTTCATGTCCAGCGCCAGGCTCCGGACCGACCGGTTGAAGTTGGCGAATATCGGAGTGACGTCCACGCCGGACGGCTCGTGGATCGCCGGGTCGTTCATGCGTATCCGGCGCGTGCTGTCGGGCACAGCCGGGGACTCGATCTTGATGACGTCGGCCCCCAGCTCGGCCAAGGCCGTGGCGCACAGCGCGCCCGCGATGACCATGCCGAAGGAAATCACCTTGAGGTGAGACAGCGGGCTGGCCGACGGCGGCTCCGACCGTCCCGCTGACCGCCATTCGCGGGCGATCGCGGCGGGGTCGTCCTCGCCGAGCCGGGGGGCCGGGCGCCGGTACTGCGCAAGCAGCGGCTGCCCGGACACGAACGGCTGGCCCGGGACATCGAACTCTCCCAGGCCGGCTACCGGCTGGCGCACGAAGAAGCCGCGGCTGCGCGGGTGCGGATCCTGGGTGAATTGCCCCACGGTATTAACCAGCGCGCACGGCACGCTCAGCTCCTGGGCACGGGCCACGAAATCCTCGCGGCCCATCGCCAGGATCGCCGGGCCGACGACCGCCATGATTTCCCCGGCGCGCTGCCGCCTGTCGGCCGGGGAGGCAAAGGAGGGATCGCTCAGCTCCGGCGGCCTGCCCAGGAGCCGGACAAGCCCGGCCCAGTGCTTATCCGTCTGGGCGGTGAACTCGATCATGCCATCCCGGCAGGGCCACATGCCCCCCACCCCCGGATAGGTATCGCGGCGCCGCGTGATGTCCAGGAAGTTGGTGTATCTGTGCAGCTCGACCGTGTAGGCCCCCAGCACCTCGTGCGCCGAGATCTCGATGAACTGCCCGCCAGCGGCAGGCCGCGCCCGCAACGCCGCGAGCACGGCGATCGCGAGTTGCGTGCCCGCGTGGTCATACAGCTGACGGCCCGGCATCACGGCAGGCGGACCTTCGGGCGGTCCCTGTGCGTACATGGCGCCGCCGAGCGCGCAGGAGGTGAGGTGGGTGGCCCGCCAGGTGCGGTAGGGACCGGTGAGCCCGAACGGGGTGACCGCGCAGACGACGGCATCCGGGGCAGCCCAGGACAGCTCGCCTGCATCCGGGTCGAAGCCCGCCACCGGCGGGGTCAGCAGCACCACATCAGCGTTCGCGCCCAGCTCGGCCAGCACGCCGAGCGCCTCCGCGCTGCGGTAGTCCACGGCGATCCCACGCTTGTTGGCGTGGTAATAAGCGAAGCTGAGGCTGCGTTCCGGGTCGCTGCGGCCGCCGGCGAAAGGACCCTGGCGGCGCAGCTCGTCACCGGCCGGGCGCTCCACCTTGACCACATCGGCACCGGCGTCCGCCAGCAGCCGCCCGCCGTAGCTGCCGACCGGGCCGCTGAGGTCCAGCACCCGGATCCCGTCCAGCGGCAGCGAATTCCCGGTCATCATCGGCACCTGATGAACGAGCCCGGCGTCCATGGCCGACGGGCCCGGCCGCCGGAGGCTATGCCCCGCGGTGATCGCCGCAACGGCGAACCGGGCCGCAGAGACCTAGCGGCCCTGAAGCCCGGCGCTGAACTCGCTATCACGGGCGTCATCAGCGGGCCTTGACCACCCCGGGACCATCGCCTCGCCATTGGTCTCCTCGGCTGGGTGTGCTCATATATCGACCAACTGGCAAACATCCACCCATGCGTGACGCTAACGCCCGTTATCGGCTAGGTCAACGGGGCCACCGGGCCCCCGGCCTTCTTGGGCCGCCACCTCCGGGCCAGCCGCAGCGCCTCGGCTGAGTCTCCGCCCGGCCCTCCCGCGCACGGTCCCGCTAGGTCACGACAGGTATGACCACGGTCTACAGGACCGCTTCGCCCGGCCACCGTGAAGGTCTGCGGCCGGTATCACGAGGTCCATGCGTCTTGACCGCTTGATCGCGCGATACCTGCTGAGCGGAACAGATCACGGATGTCATCCCTGATCTGTTTATCCCGGACACGACTTACCCACTCCTTCGGGGATGCTCCGGCCAATTCGGCCAGGCCCGGGAATTCCGCTAGCAAACTGGAAATGAGTCCAGCTTGGTCGATCAGTTTCCGGGGCTCGCCGGATGGTCCGATCAGATAGCCGTGGCGAGATACATATAGCCAGCACCCAGAGACTACCTGACCTGATGTCAGTCGGATAGAGCAGGAACGCGGTACGCGAATCCGATCGTAATTGGGTTCCGTTCTATCCATGGTCAGCAACTGGTCTTGGGCGAGCCATGTCACCCACATGAGCAAGTTCTTTGAGGATGGATCGGGGACCGGCGTGGCAGGTACGTAGCCTGCGTTGCTGACGTGCGCAGATACGCCGACTGACAGCCCATTAACTCTCACTGCGGTGATCGGCACAGCGGTGGCAGCGTCGCTGGTGGCCAGCTTGCGGCGCACCTGAGCCGGAGCAGCGTTCGATCCGACCGCAAGCACAGGGATCCGGCCGGCGACTGGTACTGCCTCGTACTCGAGCAGGACCTGGTCCAAAGCCCCGTCCTCCTCCTCGCCAAGCCTGACCCGCCACTCGCCTAGTGGCCTGGTCCGCGACGGGCGAACATCAAGGACGTTGATTTCGGTGACAAGCACAGCCGGACCGCCTGGCGCTGCCCCCGGATACGTCAAGGGCGCCGCAATCGGATCAAGTGTCGCCGCCAGAGTCAACTGGCATCCATTTCGCAGGCGAGAGTATTCCGGTCGCGAAGAGCGATCCTTATCATCACGCACAGCGGGTACCATCTTCCGCATAGCCAGTACGAGTTACCTCTGCGACACGTGTTCCTAGCGGTAGTTCAAGGATAGATACCTCGCGCCTCCGCCGGTATGTGAGATGCGGGACCATGCGCAGCAGACCCGCTGAGGAGCCAGCCCGGACCACCGGGCCCGGCGGCTGACCGCGGCGGCCTCCCCGCTACAGGCGGCGCGACGCGGACCCGTCGCCCCCGGGGAACTACTGACCGTTCGGCGACTCGCCCGCCTCGAGTGCGGTCATGCGGATCGGCGTGTTCCGCTCCGCACGGCGCCGGAAGTGGCTGCGCGCAGAGCGTGATTTAGGCGTCGGGAGAGCGTAATTTAGGCATCGAGGAGCAAAGTACGATGAAGGACCGCAGGCCGCCGCTCGCGGGTGTCCGCGTGCTGGCGCAGGGGCTAGTGTGGGCCGGCCCGTTCGGCACGATGATCCTGGCGGACCTGGGCGCTGAGGTCATCGAGATCGAGTCGATCCAGCATCTCAACCCGACGCGCACCCAGCTGCGGCACATCCCCGACGTCGTCATGCAGGGCCCCGGGGGTGCTCGCTACCTCAACCGTGACAGCTCCGAGGGCTTCTGGGACCGCGTAACGGTGTTCAACTACGCCAAGCGCGGTCACCTGTCGGCCACGTTCGACCTGCGAAGCGAGCGCGGCCACGAGCTGTTCCTCGAACTGGTCAAGAAGGCCGACGTCTTCCTGGAGAACAACGCGGCCGAGGTGGTGGAGCACCTGGGCATCGGCTGGGAGGTGCTGCACGCGGCCAACCCGCGGCTGATCATGGTCCGCTTCCCGGGCTTCGGCATCACCGGGCCGTACGCGCACTACAAGGGCTACGGCTTGCAGATGGAGGGCGTCGCCGGGCACACCATGGTCCGCGGCTATCCCGACAGCGACCCGTCCACTACGCCCAGCTCGCTGCACGGCGACCCGAACGCCGGCGCCCACGTCGCGTGGGCGGTACAGGCCGGGCTGCTGGCCCGGGAGCGGACCGGTCAGGGGCAGCTGATCGAGCTGTCGCAGTCCGAGGCGGTGCTGCACCACATCGCCTACGACGTGCTGGACTACGAGTTCAACGCCCGCGAGGGCGGCCCGCGCGGCAACAACCACCCCGCCTACGCGCCGTACGGCGTCTTCCCCTGCGCCGGCCAGGACCGGTGGATCGCGATCGCCTGCCTCTGCGACGAGGCGTTCGCCGCGCTGATGCAGCACCTGGAGGCTGCCGGGTACGCCGACGACGAGCGATTCAGCACCACGATCGGCCGGCTGCGGAACCGCAAGGCGGTCAACGAGCTGGTGGCCCAGCGGACCCGCCACTACGACGCCGGGGACCTCGAGCGCCGGCTGCAGGGCAGCGGCGTGGCCGCCGCCGCCCTGGCGCACCAGCAGGAGATGCACACCGACGAGCACCTGGCCGCGCGCGGCTTCTTCACCCCGATCACCCACCCGGCCGCCGGCACGCATCTGTACCCGGGCCCGCTGGGCAAGCTGGCGGACACCGCCGATGTGCCGCCGTTCCGCCCGGCGCCGACGTTGGGCGAGCACAACGAGTACGTGTATAAGGAGATCATCGGCCTGTCCGACGAGCAGTACCAGTCGCTGGTCGACGCCCAGATCATCGGCACCGTCTACCTGGAGACCGCGCACGCGTAACACCCGGGGCAGCGCGAAAGCCCTGGTGATCAGGAGAGGCGAGCTACGAGTGAGAGGACACCGCCGTGACGGCCCCCACCATTTACTCATCAGCCGCCGGGCTGGGCCTGTACCGGACCTCCGACCAGCCGGGCCTGTGGCCCTACCGGGGCCAGGTCGCCGCGGTCGGCATCGGGCACTCGCCCACGCTCCGGAACTGGGACGGTGACCCTCAGACCAGCGTCGGCGGGTGGGCCATCCTGGCCATCCGCAGGGCCATCGAGGACGCCGGCGTCGCCCCCGGCGAGGTGGACGGGCTGGTGCTCGACTCCTCGACCAGCACCGGCGCGTTCTGGCCCCGGGACCTGCCCGTCCCGGAGGACTTCCTGGCCGCCTTCCAGCAGACCGGCAACCCGCTGGACGGGCTGGTGCAGCTGAGCCCGGAGTGGCTGGTGAAGAACATGCCCGAGCTGACCGGGCTGAAGTTCGTGATGCTCGCCACGAACTGCATGTCGATGTGCGTGGCCGCGGCCATGGAGGCGGTCGGCCGCGGGATGGGCGCGGTGGTGCTGGCCGTGAAGGGCTGGCACAACATCCCCGGCCGGTACGGCCAGCGCGGGGCCAGCCAGCAGGACACCGTGGCCGGGCCGGGCAAGTACGGCCAGGCGCTGGCCGGTCCCCCGGTGTACGCCTTCGCCCAGCAGTTCCAGCGGTACCTGCACAAGTACGGCAAGACGCACGACATGATGGCCCCGTTCGTGATCAACTCGCGGGCCAACGGGCTGAGGATGCCGGAGGGCTACTGGGCCCAGCACCGGCCGACGCCGGTCACGACCGAGGATTACCTGCAGTCCCGGTGGATCGCGGAGCCGGCCAACCTGCTCGACAACGACATCCCGATCCACACCGCCGCGGCCTACCTGTTCACCACCGCGGACCGCGCGCAGGACCTGCGCCAGCCGCCGGTGTACGTGCTGGGGCACGCCAGCGGCGGGCACGGTAGCGGCGATTCCTACGCCGGTTTCAGGGCCCGCAGCACCATCCACACCCTGGAGGAAGTGCAGGAGTGTGCCGCGACCACGGCCCGGCGGCTGTATGAGTCCGCGGGCATCTCGGCCAGCGACGTCCAGTTCGAGAACGCGTACGACGGGTTCAGCTTGTTCCACCCGTTCTGGATCGAGGGCTTCGGCTTCTTCGGGGTCAAGGAAGGCGAGTGCCTGGACTTCTTCCAGGGCGACATCTCCATCGACGGGCCGACCCCGGTCTCGCCCAGCGGCGGGAACATCGGCTCCGGCCGGACCCGGTACTGGCTGTGGACCGACACCATCCAGCAGCTGCAGGGACGGGCCGGGGAACGGCAGGTGAAGATCGACGCGCACCTGGGCGTATGCGGCGGCCCAGTGCCGATGTTCAGCAACTACGCGGCGCTGAGCAAGGACCCGGTGTAACCGGCAGCCTGAAGCTGCTCGCCACGGCCCGCCGGGAGGCACCAGGTCCGCGCGGGTGAGCCGGGCCGGTCAGGCGAACTGCGGGTAGAGGGCGGCGGCCCCGCCGGAGAGCCCGGCCAGGACACGCCTGCTGGTCTCGTCGGCGATGACCTCGACATCACCTGCCGCCAGCCCGTCGATGGCCAGCTTGGCGATGACGGCCGGGTCGGACTTGGGCACGTCCAGGCGGCGGACCATGTCGGTGTCCATGTAGCCCACGTGCAGGGCCGTCACCTGGGTGCCCTGCGAGGCCAGCTCCTGGCGCAGGGCGTTGGTCAGCGACCACTCCGCCGACTTGGCGGCGCAGTAGGCGCCGGACTGGGGAAGGCTCAGCCAGGACAGCACGGACAGGACGTTCAGCACGGCGCTGGCGCCCTGGGCGGCCAGCTGCGGGGCGAAGGCCCGGGTCACGGCCAGCGTGCCGAGGAAATGGGTGTCCAGCTCCAGCCGGATGTCGGCCAGGTCCCCGGTCAGCAGCGAGGCCCCGGTGGCGGAGCCGGCGTTGTTGACCAGGATCGCCACGTCGCCGGTGGCCTCGGCGGCCGCTTGCACCGCGGCCGGGTCGGTGATGTCCAGGGCCAGCGGGGTTACCCCCGTCAGGTCCACGGCGCCCGGATTCCGGGCCGCGGCGTAAACGCGGGCGCCCCGGTCGCGGAGCTGGGCGGCCAGCTGCCGTCCCAGGCCTCGGTTGGCCCCGGTCACGAGTGCGGTCTTCCCGGCGATGTCCATGAGATCCTCTTCTGAGTTGGTTTAAACAACTTAGCCGTCGCTCACGAACGCTAGCAGAGCTGAGTAGGAATGTCCAACCCAGGAAGGTATCGTTGCTGGCATGGCGAAAAGCATGCAGGCAGCCGGCAAGGTCCCCGATTCGACCTGCTCCATCGCGCGCAGCCTGGGCGTGCTCGGCGAGCGGTGGACCTTCCTGATCCTGCGGGAGGCCTTCCTGGGCGCGACCAGGTTCGCGGAGTTCCGGGACGGTCTCGGGGTGGCCTCGGACGTGCTGTCGGACCGCCTCGGGACGCTGGTGGAGTTCGGGGTCCTGGCGCGCGAGCCCTACCAGGAGCCGGGCGCGCGCTCCCGGTTCGCCTACCGGCTGACCCCGGCCGGCCGCGAGCTCCACGTCGTGCTCGGCGCGCTGCAGCAGTGGGGCGATGAGCACCTGCCGCACCCCGACGGCCCGAGCATGCTGCGCCGGGTGCGCGGCACCGGCCGCCCGGCGCATGTCGGCTTCATCGACGAGGACGGGCGCGAGGTGGCGACCACCGACGTGGCCGTGATCGCGGCCGCCGCGGCTACCGTCCCCGCGCCGGGGCTGTAGGCGGCCCGGACTACAGGCGGATGCCGAGCAGGGCGTCGGCGGTGTCGCGGACCAGTCGGGCGCCGGCTACGTCGGCGGGCGTGATCCGGGTCGGCGCGTCGGCCAGCAGCCGGTCGGCCCAGCGGTCGATGACAGCGAGCGCACCGGGGGCGTCGAGGTCGTCGCGCATGCGCGCGCGGACCCCGGTGAGCGTCTCGGCCGCCGCGTCAGACGGGGCATCTTCGGGGCCCGCGGAGGCGGCGGCCACGGTGCGGGCCAGCGCGGCCCGCCACCGGGTCAGCCGGGCGTCGGCGTCGGCCAGGAGGGCCTCGGTCCATTCCCAGTCGGACCGGTAGTGGTGAGCCAGCAGTGCGACCCGCAGCGCCATCGGGTCCGCGCCGCCGGCCAGCAGGCTGCTCACGAACACCAGGTTGCCCAATGACTTGGACATCTTGCTGCCCTGGTAGCTGACCGTGCCGGAATGGGCGTAGACCCGGGCGAACACACCCTCGGCCGGGGCAAAAGCCACCCGGGCGTGAGACGCGCTCAGCTCATGGTGCGGGAAAACCAGGTCCGATCCCCCCGCCTGCACGTCGAAGACCGGGCCCAGGTACTCGGTCGCGATGGCGGCGCATTCGACGTGCCAGCCGGGCCTGCCGCGGCCGAACCGCGAGTCCCAGGCCGGCTCGCCTGGTCGTTCGGCCCGCCAGACCAGGGCGTCCAGCGGGTCCTTCTTTCCGGGCCGGCCCGGGTCGCCACCGCGCTGCGCGGCCAGGTCGGCCATCTCGGCCGGGTCGTACCCGCAAGCGGTGCCGGGCCCGGACAGCGCGCCGAAGCGCGGATCGGCGGCCTTGGCGAAATACAGGTCCTCGTCGAGGTCGTACAGGGCGCCGCGGTCGGCCAGCCGGGCCGTGAACTCCTCGATCACCGGCAGCGCCTCCACCGCCCCGATCAGGTGGTCCGGCGGCAGGATGCGCAGCGCCTCCATGTCGCCGCGGTACCGCTGGATCTCGCGGCGGGCCAGCTCACGCCAGTCCTCGCCGTCACGCTCAGCGCGCTCGAGCAGCGGGTCGTCGACGTCCGTGACGTTCTGCACGTAGCTGACGGTGTACCGCGCCGGCGGGCCCCCCGGAGGCGGCCCGTCACCGAGGATCTCGGGCCTGGCGTCCAGCCAGGCCCGCACCAGCAGGTCCCACGCGGTGTAGGTGAACGCGTGCCCGATGTGCGTCGCGTCATAGGGCGTGATGCCGCAGGCGTACAGCGTGGCCACCGGGCCGGCGGCGGCGAGGACCAGCTTGCCCGAGGCCGTGTCGTGGATCCGGGGTCCCGGGCCGCTGCCCGGCAGCACCGGGATATCCGTACGGCGCCAGGAGTCCATGCTCGCCAGGTTATCGCGCACAGGAGGCGGCAGGGTACGGCCGACTAAGGCCACGCTGGCGGGCAGGGCGGGCGCCTGGCGGGCCAAGGTGGCCTGCTCGAAGGCGTAGGCCAGGGCGATCAGCCGCGGCTCGCTCCAGCGCGGGCCGAAGAACGACACGCCGACCGGCAGGCCGGAAACCTGCCCGGCCGGCACGGTGATCGACGGGCAGCCGGCCACCGCGGCCGGTCCTGAGGTGTGGAAGACGTCGTGGTCGCCGAGCACGTAGTCGGTCAGGCCGGCGGGATTGGCCGTCAGGGCCACGATGGCCTCGATCCCGTGCTCGGCCAGCGGCGCGGAGATCGCGGCGCGAGCCAGCCGGGTGGCCTCGCGCCGGGCCGCGAGGTAACCAGGGTCGGCCAGGTCACCGCCGGTCGCTTCGGCGGCCTCGAAGGTCTCCTGGCCGAACCGGGACAGCACCAGGTCCGCGTTGCGCTTGTTGAAGTCGATCAGCTCGGCCAGGGTCCGCGGCAGCGAACCAGCAAAGCCGAGGCCGGCCAGATGGGCCAGATAGGCATTGATCCCGTACTTGAACTCGTGCCGCAGCGCGGTGAACTCCGGCTCGGCGATCCGGCCGGCCTGCGGCAGCGTCACCGGATCGATCACGACCGCGCCGACCGAGCGCAGCTTGGCCACCGCCATGTCCAGCACGGCGCCGGTGGCGGCACCCGCCGCGGCCGACGGAGCCCGCCAGATGCCCAGCCGCGCGCCATCGAGGGCCGCGGGATCCAGGACCCGCGTGAAGGTGGCCGGGCCGAGGGCAGCGATGGCTCGTTCGGCCAGGTCAGTATCGTCGGAGGCGGCGGGATCCTGCGGATCGGCGGCGGCCAGCACGGCCAGCAGCGCCGCCGCGTCGGCGACGCAGGCCGCCATCGGGCCGGCCGTGTCCTGGACCGGCGAGATAGGCACGATGCCGTGGCGGCTGACCAGCCCGCTGGTGGGCTTGAGGCCGACGATCCCGCAGGCGCTGGCCGGGCACACGATCGAGCCGTCGGTCTCCGTGCCCACCGCGACCGGCGCCAGCGCGGCCGCCACGCCCGCCGCCGAGCCCGAGCTCGAGCCGGACGGGTTGCGGTCCAGCGCGTGCGGGTTGGCGGTCTGGCCGCCGAGGGTGGACCAGCCGCTGGTCGAGTGGGGAGACCGGAAGTTCGCCCACTCCGACAGGTTGGCCTTGCCGATGATGACCGCGCCCGCGGCGCGCAGCCGGGTGACCAGGAACGCGTCGTCCGGCTCGGCGGACAGCAGCGCGGGCGAGCCCGCGGTGGTCGGCATCCCGGCCACCTGGATGTTGTCCTTGATCAGGACGGGAATGCCCTCGAGCGGCCCGCGCGGCCCGCGGTCCTGGCGGACGGCGTCGCTGGCCGCGGCCTCGGCGCCGGCGTTGAGGTTGACGGTGATGACCGCGTGCAGTGCGGGGTTCAGCCGGTCGATGCGGTACAGGTAAAAGGTGGTGAGCGCGGCGGAGGTCAGCTCGCCGGAGGCCATCGCGGCCTGCAGCTCGGCCAGCGACACGCGGCCCGCGCTGGCGCGGGTTCCCGGGATCACATCGCGGAAGTCCGGCATCCCGGCAGGATAACCGGCTGGCCTGCCGGGCCGGCAGGGGGCGGTGCCGCGCCGGCCGGCACGGTTCAGCGCCGGGCGACGCCGACGGCCTCGCTGATGGCCTGGGCGGCGGCCCGGACCTGGGCGAGCAGTTTGTCCTGCAGCGGCGCGGGGGCCCGCACCAGCGGCGAGGGGACAGTGATGACCGCGGTCATGCGCTTGCCCTGGAACACCGGCGCGGATACGGCCCACACGCCCTTCTCCAGTTCCTCCTCGCTGACCGCGTACCCCTGCTCGGCGGCCTGGGCGGCTTTGCGCTCCAGCAGGGCGGCGCCCTCAGGGTCGCGCTCGGCCAGCGCAGCCAGATGGGACCTGCGCTGCTCGGGCGTCAGGCCGGCCAGCAGCAGCCGGGCGCTGGCCCCGCGTTCCAGCGGCATCGGCTGGCCGGGTTCGAACGCGATGCGCAGCCGCTGGGCCGACTCAACCCGGTGCACGCACACCGCGGACCGGCCGATCAGCCGGACCAGGATGACCGTCTCACCGGTCTGCGCGGCCAGCTCGCGCATGAACGGGTCGGCGATATCGATGATGCTCTCCGCGGCCTCGGCCGCGCGGGCCAGCCCGATCAGCCGGGCCGACAGCCGGTAGCTGCCGCGCTCGTCCCCGGCCAGCAGGCCGGTTTCGCGCAGCAGCGTGATGTACCGGTAGACGCTGGGCAGCGCGATGCCGGTGGCCGCGGCCAGCTCGCGGGCCGTCAGGCTGCTCCGTTCGGCGGAGAAGGCCAGCATCAGGGCGAGAACGCGGCGGGCTCCCTCGCAGCCGTGGGCGGCACTCGCCTCGGGGGGCATCTTGACGGCCGTGGCCCTGGCCATGATGACCTTTCTCGGTACATCAGAATACAAATATCAGTAAATGATAAGAAGCGGCATGCACAGTGTCAACTTGTGTACCAAGTTTCGCGCAATAATTGCGAAATAGGGTGGAGGCGTGGGCGCATTCTGCCCGAACGGCCCACCATCATGCAGGCGGGTTTCATGCTCGTGGCCAGTTGTGGACCGCACCTGGCCCCGAACTGGCCAGCAAACGCGTTACGGGATGAGCAGGCGGGTGCCCAGGGCCAGGGCGGCGGCGCAGACCAGGAGGAACAGGGTTACCCACGCGCCGCGCGGGACGCGGGTCAGCCGGGCCAGCTGGTCGGCGTCGGACACCCCGCGGCGCTGGCGGCGGCTGGCCAGCTCGAGCGCCGGGCGCATCCCGCCGAGCAGGAGAAACCAGGCGAACAGGTAGGCGAAGCCCGCCTGCGCCGCGGCCGAGGCAAAATAGCTGACCGCGAACACGCAGCCCGCGGTGGCCAGCACGGCCAGCGCGCCGAACGCGTTGCGGATGGCCAGGAACGTCGCGGCCAGCAGGACCAGGGCCAGCCACAGCAGGGCGGTCTGATGCCGCGCCGCCAGCAGCCCGGCCGCGCCGGCGCCGAGCAGCGATGGGGTCAGGTAGCCCGCGGCCGCCGTCAGCACCAGGCCCGGGCCGCGGCGCTTGCCGCGCGAGTAGGTCACCCCGGAGCTGTCCGAGTGCAGCCGGATCCCCTCGAGCCGCCGGCCGGACAGCACGGACACCAGCGCGTGCCCGCCCTCATGCGCGATCGTGATCACCTTGCCGGCCAGCCGCCAGGACCCGGTGTTCAGCACGAGGAGCAGGGCGGCCAGGCCGGTAACGGCCACCACCCAGACGGGCGGCACGGGCTGGCTGCCTGAAATCCGCTCCCAGAGCCGGCTCAGCAGGCCCACCGGGACATTCGCCGCGCTCACCGGGCGCTCACGGGGGCGCTCACGGGGCGGGGAGCCAGGAGACGTGGCCGGCCAGCAGCGCGTAGCCGATGAAGGTCACGGCGTCGATCAGGGTGTGCGCCACGATCAGCGGCGTCACCCGGCCGTACCGGCGGTAGAAGATGCCGAAGATGACGCCCATGGCCGCGTTGCCGAAGAATGCGCCAATGCCCTGGTACAGGTGGTAGGAGCCACGGATCACCGCGCTGATGGCGATGGCCCGGGCCGGGCCGACCCCGAGCTGGTCCAGCCGGTTCAGCAGGTACCCGACGACGATGACTTCTTCCAGGATGCCGTTCTGCGCGGCGGACAGGACCAGCACCGGGAAGCGCCACCAGACGTCGGGCAGGTTCTCGGCCACGACGTTCAGCTCGACGCCCAGGTGGTAGGCGATCAGGTACAGGCCCAGGCCCGCGCCGCCGATCAGCGCGGCCAGCCCGGCGCCCCAGGCCAGGTCCCGGCCTGGCTGGCTGGCGTCCAGGCCGATCGACGACGGCCCCTCTCCGGACCGGGCCAGCAGGTAGAACACGAGCAGGACCGGGGCCAGGGCCAGGGTGATGTCGGTGAGCTGCAGGAAAAAGTCGAGCAGCGGGCGCCCGGGGGCGAGGGTGCCGTGCACCACCACCGCCTGCTTGCTGAGCGTCTGCTGCGCGGTCAGGGAGCCGATGTACTGGACCACCGCGTACAGGCCGCTGGCGCCGAGGGAGACGGCGAAGACGGTGACGATCTCCCAGCGCAGCAGGCGGGGCCCCGGCAGGCCGGGGACAGCCGCGTCCGCGCGCGGGGCGGCTGAGGTCTCGTCCGTCACGCCTGCCAGTATCGCCCGGCCGGGCCGATGACATGCCCGCCGGCACCGGATGGCCTGACGTAGCCGACGGGCTACTAAGCTCAGTGGTCATCCAGGCACGTTTATCTTGCAGAGGTCATCATGGTCCAGCGCTACCCGTCTAGCGGCAAGCCTCTCGAGGCGGAGCGGCCTCCTGCTCCCAAGCCGGTGGAGAACGCGGTCAAGCTCATGTACGTGGGCGCGGCGATCAGCACCGTCAGCTTGATCATCTCGCTGGCCTTCATCGGCAGCATCAAGCCCTCGCTCAGGACCGAATTCCCGAAATACACCGCCAGCCAGATCGACCGGGCGTTCACGGCGTTCATCATCGTCGCGATCATCTCGGCGGGCGTCGGGATCGGCCTGTGGCTCTTGATGGCGCGAGCCAACGGCCAGGGCAAGAACTGGGCGCGGATCACCTCGACCGTGCTGTTCGGCATCGAGACCCTCACCGTGCTCGAATCCTTCCGAGGCCCGAAGAGGGTCATCGACCTAGTGTTCCCGGTGCTGACCTGGCTGGTCGGGCTGGCCGTGGTGTGGCTGCTGTGGCGCCGGGAATCGACCGCGTTCTTCAAGCGGCAGCCCTACACGTGAGTCCGGCCGCGGTCGTCTTCGCGGCCGTGCCGACGCTCTTCAGCGGTGACGGCGAGCTCGATCTCGAGGCCAACCGGGTCCTGTACAAGCACGTGGCCGGGCTGCTGGACGGGCTGTTCGTGGCCGGGACGACCGGCGAGTTCCCGGCCCTGGACGACTCCGAGCGCCTTTCGCTCATCGAGCTGGCGCTGGCCGAGGCGGGACCGGACCGGGTCATCGCGCACGTCGGTGCGCCGGACGCCCGCCACTGCGCCCGGCTGGCCCAGGCCGCGGCGGCCCTCGGCGCGACGCGGCTCGCGGCGATCACGCCGTACTACCTGCCCGCGCGGCCCGACGAGCTGACCGCCCACTACAGCCGCATCCGGGACGCCGCGCCCGGCCCGGAGCTGTACGCCTACATTTTTCCCGAACGGACCGGCCTGCACGTGCCCGCAGCATTGTTCTCGCAGCTCGCGGCCACTGCGGGCCTGGCCGGCGTCAAGCTCAGCGGCTCCGCCGCCGACGACGTGGCCGGGTTTGCGGCGGCGGCCGCGGGCCTGGCGATATTCTCCGGTGACGACTCGGACCCGGCGGCCACGATGCGGGCCGGCGGAACCGGGCTGATCTCCGGCCGGGGCAGCGCCTACCCTGAGGTCTACGCGGCGCTCACCGCAGCGCAGGCGGCAGGCGACCAGGAGGCGGCGGCCAGGCACCAGCAGGCCCTGGACCGGATCGTCGCCCTCGGGCAGAGCATCGGCCGCCTCAAGTACGCCCTGGGGCTGCGCGGCCTGGGCGGCACCGCGGCCCGGATGACCGTCGACCCGCCGGACGCCGACGTGGCCGCGGCCATCGCCGCCGAGGTCGCCGCGCTGTTATCGGCGGCCGCGCTGTTATCGGCGGCTGTGAACCGCTGCGGTGAACCACCGGCCCGGGTAGCGCGTCTGTAATTCAAGAGGTCCGGCGAGAGCGGGGCGCCGGACCTCTTTAAATAGCTCGGCAATCGTGCGGGTGCCGGGCCGGCAGACCCGGCGAGAGCGGGCACCGGACAGCGGGCCGGTGTGAGCGGGGCGCCGGGTCTGACCAATTCCCGCGGCGACGTTCCCGCAGTGTCATCGTTGCGGTTTCTGGCCGCGGTCATGTTCCCGTACTGCCCTCGCGGCACTGTCCTCGCGGCCCTGCCCTCCCCGCGGTGACGTCGCGGCGGCGGGCGGGACGTCCGGGCATCGCGGGCGGCAAGTCTGTCCGAAGCGGCCGGGACGCCGTGGACACATCTGTCCCCCGGCCACCGGCGAGCGGCTGCCTCGGAAGCGCAGATCCCGGTCACAGCGGGACGGATCGCCCGGAGCCTGGCATGCGAAATCCTAACGGCCCAGCTCTGGACTAATCACTCGTACTGACGTAAGCAGGTAAAAGGGAGCTAGAAGGTCTAGACCGTTGGATCCTCAGGGAGGAACCTCTTGGCGGAGGCGTGGATGCGGGGCGCCAGATGCATTCGGGCAGAGACCGACGGGGGACAGTTGGGGGGAGGTGCGCCGCGGGCGGTCTGGCTGACCCTCGGCGCCGACCCGAAGGCCACCTCGGCCTGGTCGGCGGCCCAGCGGCTCAATCAGGAGAACCGGCCGTGCCACCTGGTGTGGGATCCGTTCCGCGGCGAAATCGCGCAGATGCTGCCGATCGTCCGGGCCGGGTGCGCGCTGGGTACCCGGGAAAGAATCGACTACGCGCCGGGCCCGCTCCCGCACCGCCCGCCCAGCGTGAACAGCGTGAACCGCGAGGGCCGGCTGTGTGTGCAGATCGGGGTGCTCAGCACCCCCCGGGAGCCATTCACCACTTACCGCATGATCGGGCTGAGCGAGATCATGGCCTGGCTCGACTCCTGGCAGATCCCCCGGCGCTGGCCAGCCGGGACGCCGGCCCCCTTCCGGCAGCCGGCCAGGGCGCGCAGCCGGGCACTGTGGGCCCACGGCGGGCACTTCGGCGCCTCTCAGGTACCCGGATGCGACAGCATCGGCCCCGGCGGCATCGACATCGACCAGATCGTCAGCGCGCCCGCGGTGGCCGGCGAGCTCGCGGAACCGGCGCTGTCCGGCTCCGGCCTGGCCGACCGCGCGCTGGCTCGGCCGAGGCGGCTCGGCCCGGTGCCTGCCGACCGAGCCTCGCTACGCCGGGGCCCGCATACGTCGTCCTTCAACGCGGCGGAGCCATCATTCAGCACGGCCGATCCATCATTCAGCGCGGCTGAGCCATCGTTCAGCGCGGCCGGGGTCTGACAGGTACTGCGAGGTGTGACAGGCTTTCCCGGGTGAGCATGCCTGACCTGTCCAGCACCCCGCGCACCGCGCTGGGACGGCACCGTGAGCGCGGCCGGACCGATCGGGTGACTTGCACGCCGTGCTGGACGCCGGGCTCATCTGCCACCTCGGGGTCGTTGTCAACGGCGCGCCACGCGTGCTCCCCACTGGGTACGGCCGCCTCGGCGACCTGATGTACCTGCACGGGTCGTCGGCGAACTCCAGCTTCGCGGCGGGAAGCGGACAAGAGGTGTGCGTCACCGTCACGCACCTGGACGGGCTGGTGTGCGCCCGGTCGGTGTTCAACCACTCGATGAACTACCGAAGCGCCATGATCTTCGGCGTGGCCCGGCTGGTCACCGATCCCGCGGAGCGGACCATGGCGCTGCGTGCCATCACCGAGCACCTCGCTCCCGGCCAGTGGTCCTATGCGCGGCAGCCGAGCAAGAAGGAGCTGGCCGCGACGTCGGTGCTGGCGCTGCCGCTGGCCGAGGCTTCGGTGAAGATCCGCGGCGGCGGACCATCGGACGAGCCGGAGGACTACGCACTGGACATCTGGGCGGGCGTGGTGCCGGTGACGACCCGGTTCGGGGCGCCAGAGCCCGATGCCGCTCTCCGGCCCGGGATCGGCGTCCCGCGGCACATCCGCACCCGGGGTGAGGCGCCCGGTTCGGCTATTGGCGACGCACGACAGCTGAGGCCATAGGCTATGAGGGTGAACGACCGGCTGGTATGGATTGACTGCGAGATGACAGGACTCGACATAGAGCGGGACGCCCTTATCGAGATCGCCTGCCTGGTGACCGACGCCGACCTCACCCTGCTCGATGAGGGCGTGGACGTGATCATCAAGCCTCCGGCGGAGGCGCTGGCCGAGATGCCCGACGTGGTCCGCGAGATGCACACCACCTCCGGCCTGCTCGCCGAGCTGCCCAGCGGGATAACCATCGCCGAGGCGCAGGACATCGTGCTTGGCTACGTGCGCGGGCATGTCCCCGAGGCCAAGAAGGTACCGCTGTGCGGTAACTCCATCGCCACCGACCGCTGGTTCATCGCGCGGGACATGCCAGATCTCGACGCCTACCTGCATTACCGGATGATCGACGTGTCCAGCATCAAGGAGCTGGCGCGCCGCTGGTACCCGCGGTCGTACTTCGCCTCCCCGGCCAAGCACGGCGGGCACCGGGCCTTGGCCGACATCAGGGAGAGCGTGCAGGAACTGCGCTATTACCGCGAGACGGTCTTCGTTCCGCAGCCGGGCCCGGACTCCACGACCGCACGAGAGATCGCCGCCCGGTACACCGAGCCCAGCGCGGGCACAGCGGCGCCGGCGACGCACCGGACCGAGTCGGCACCTGACGCGAGGGCCTGCCGGGACCGCTATACTTCTTCGAAGGCCGCGCGATGTCCCCCGGGGCAGCGCGCGTTCTGCTGTCGCCGGGACATGCGGCGACGATGGTGGGCGTAGCTCAGTTGGTTAGAGCACCAGGTTGTGGTCCTGGGTGTCGGGGGTTCGAGTCCCCTCGCTCACCCCATCTTGTATAGTCGGTGACCTGCGGGTTTGACGGGATCCCCAAGTTTTTCTTAACCGGCTTGTTAGGATTTTTGTTAGGACATCTGTGTGACGTCGATCACATGGAGTCTCGTGGCGTGTGGTGCCGTGCTGCGTTGTGCAGTGTCCAGACCGCTTACTCAGACGCGTTGCCGAGAGTTGACCCGGGAGCAGCAGCCCTGCTCGCCCGAATATCTGGTAATTGCTGGTGACGCCCCGGACGGTCGTCGGAGCCGACGGCAGCAAAGTGCCCAGGGCTGTTACGGTCAGCTGGGCTGCTCTACCTATTGACCGGACTAACCGCGAAGCGCCGACCTGCAGGGCCGGACGGTGTGCCGCTCGAATATTGAGTTACGGGTCTGAGCTGGGGTTACGCGGCGTTGCGGTATTCGTTGATCAGTCCCGTGACGACGGGTTTTCGGCGGACGGATCGCAGGTCGGCCACGTTCCCGACGGGCTGCGTTTCGATGTCCGGGGGCCGCTGACGCCGGGACTGGTGCGGCCTGTGGCCGTTGTAATGGGTCAGGTACTCGCGGAGCACCAGGTCCAGGTGGCGCTCGCTGAGGATCAAGGTCCGGTCCAGCAATTCGCGGCGGAGGGTCCCGATGACGCGTTCGCAGATGGCGTTCATTCTCGGCGTCCTCGGCAGAGTAGTGACGATCCTCAGGCCTTCGGCCTTGAACACCTCCCCGAACGCGGTAGTGAACAGCGGATCGCGATCATGAACCAGGAACCGCAGCGCGCCGAGGCGGTCATCCAGGTCCATGGCCAGGTTCCGGGCTTGCTGTACCGCCCATGCCCCGGTCGGGTGGGCGGTCACTCCGGCCAGGTGCACCCTTCGGGTGCCGTGCTCGGTGAACACCAGCACGTGCAGCCGCTTGAGGAGGACGGTTTCTACTACTAGGAAGTCGCAGGCGATGATCGCGTGAGCCTGGTCGGCGAGGAACTCCCGCCAGGTGGGCCCGGCCCGGCGGGGCGCTGGTTCGATGCCCGCGGCGTGGAGGATCTCCCATACGGTGGACGCCGCGATCGCATGACCGAGCCTCGCCAGCTCGCCCTGGATTCGCCGGTGCCCCCAGGCCGGGTTCTCCCGCGCCATCCGGATGATCAGCGCCTTGACCCCAGTGCCGGTGGACGGCCGTCCTGGCCGGCGCCGGCTGGTGTAGTCCCACTTGCGGGCAACGAGGTCACGGTGCCAGCGCAGGAGCGTGGCCGGGGCGACCGGGAAGACCCTTGGCCACCGGCGGCGGCTCACCAGCCGGGACAGCGCCGCAAGCCAGAGCCGGTCGGCATGGTCCCACCGCAGCCGATCGCGGAGCTGACGGTGCAGCACCTGGTTCTCGTGGCGCAGCACCAGCAGCTCGGCGTCCTTGGACAGATCAGACCGGACCAGCACCGCCAGCAAGCCGACCAGGCACCTCATCAAGCGGTAGACGGTCGACAACAGCACCCCGAGATGGTCCCAGCCACGCCCCTGATCCCGCAGCAGAACCCCAGCTCACGATACGAGACCGAGTTTCCGAGCGGGACAGGCGTCAACAGAGCGCTTCACCACGGCGCTCCTGTGCTCGGCGGGCAGCTGCTGTCATGACGCCGGCCCTGCGGGGTCATCCCCGAGCCGACGCACCTCGATCAAGCCGACCCGGTCCCGATCAAAGCCTGATCGCTACCTATGAGCGGCCGCCTAGGGTCCTGGATGCGCTTCTTTTGACACGGAGCTGGGCACGCGCCAACCGGCCCTTTCTCAGCAGCAACGCACTCAATCTCAGCCGAGCCAGTGCGACTCGGCCAGTTGGCTCACGGCCCTGTTCGTCGTAGCGGCCGCGTGGGCTTCCTCGAGGGCCTCGTCGGAGACCTCATGAGTCTCTGTGGTCCCGCCCAGCTCGGTCAGCTTGCCAGATACAAAGTCGGCTTCGGAGACGGGAGCCAGCACCCCAACAGCCGCTTTGCCCCCTGCCAGCTCTGCTGGCTATCCGCTCGCGGTCGGCCTCGTGGAGCCCCAGGCCCTTGTGGTGAAGCGCGCCAAGCAGCCCGCCGCCTATCAGGCCGACGCCGAGCCTGACCGGGGTGAACAGCACCAGGACCAGGCCGATACCGGCACCGTTGCCCACGCTGGGCTTGCCGACCTTCTCGACCTTGATCTCGCCCCTCTCGTTAAGGACCAGGACGCCGATTGCATCGTGGTGCGCCGCCCCGGAGTCCTTCAGGGAAGCGGCCGCCGCGTCGGCAGATGCCTCACCTTCGAAGATCGCCAAGACCACGGTCTTGTTCGACATGAGCGTTCCCTCCTGGGTGCGCCTCGCGCGATAGCCGCGTCGAGCAACGGGCCCGGGAACCGGACCGGGGCCTCAACCCTGCCACGATTCTCGCACCGCACAATCGCGCATGGAAGGCAGAGATCCGGCACACCGACGGCGGCCAGGTCGCCGGTCACTGACCGGGCGCCCGGGCGGCGGTCCTCAGCAGTGAAGTCCGGGCCGTCCTCCGGGCCCACGCCTGGCGGCCTGATCCTCTGGCCCGCGAGCAGGCCTGCGTCCGGGCGGGCTAGCCCTCACGTGTTAAGCCCCGGACTCAGGGCCAGGTGCCCGGGACCGGGGCGCCGACTAGGGGCTTCCACGGGTGCGACGGCGACCCCTCCAGCGCGATCGTGAATATCAGCGGCAACCCGGTGGCACCAACACAGGCCGCCACCTGGCCTGGCCCGCGTAGCAACGATTGGAACCCGCCATGCGCACCCGAACCCGCCCGCTGACCCCGCTCGCGGCCGTCGCCGGAGGCATCCTGGCCGGAGCCGTGGGCACCGTCTGCCTGGATGCCGTCAACTACCTGAAGTACCGTCGCGCAGGCGGCACTTCAGAGCCCGCTGGAATGGGAATTCGCGCCGATCCAGACCTGGGAGACGGCCCCTGACCCGGGGCAGGTGGCCAGGCGCGTGATCGAGGGCTTCACCCAGCGCAAGCTGCCGGACCGCTGGGCGTGGCTCATCAGCACCGCCGCGCACTGGCGCTACGGATCCTCGGCGGGAGCGGCCTACGGCCTCGTGGCCGGCTCACTGCGCAGCCCGAACGCCCTGTACGGCCTGCCCTTCGGCGCCGCGGTCTTCGCAGGCGACTACATCGCCCTGCCCGCCGCCGGGCTGTACAAGCAGATCTGGGAGTACGACGCCAAGACCCTGGCCATCGACCTGAGCGCGCACCTCGCGTACGGAACGGGCACCGCGACCACGTTCTGGCTCCTGGCCAAGATCATTTGACCGAACGGGATCGCCCGTGCTCCCTCATCACGTCAGGAGTCACTCAGATGAACAAGAAGACCACCGGCGAGGGTAACGCCCACGTGTCGGCTGTGCCCACCGTGCTGAATGATCCGATGCGCAACCGGAGGGTAGCGTTCACCGCATCCGTGCGAAAGGCCATGGGCCCGACCGGCCCGCCGTCGGCGGCGGTGGTAGTGAAGGTCATCGGGACCTCATGGCAGCACCAGCGGGTGGGCTACCCGGGGATGCCGAGTCCGGCGGCGATATCTGACCGGCTGCGCTGCCGCCTCCTTCATGATCATTCCGGCTTGGTGCTCACCGCCGCCCTGCACAGCCGGTCGGAAATCGTCACGGCTCGGGTACCGGTCCCCCCGTATGTGCCCGATCGCCAGCATGACACCAGTCACCGGGGCTTTACCCTGAGCCGGACCGGGAGACGGCCATGAGCCGTGAAGTCAGCCGGACCGGAGGCCCGCTGCCACGCATAGCGCGGCTGTTCCTCGGCAGAAACGAACTACTGCGGTCTTGCGACCGCCTCGAGGGCGCGATCCTGGTAGCGCTGTCAGCAGCCTTCCTCACGGCCGCCGTAGCGACGGCACTGCTCGCCGGGCACCTCTACCAGTCCCAGCGCGCGGCAGCGGCCCGCCTGCGGCCGACAGTAGCAGTGGTGTCCGCGCCCGGCCCGGTGGTCATCAACACGGATGTAGTGGAAACCCAGGCGACGTGGCGGCTGGCTGATGGAACCGAACGCTCCGGCGTGCTCACTAGTGCCATCGCCCCCGCCATCTACGATGCACAGACCGGGACGGCCATATCTGTATGGCTGAATCGAGCCGGCAACCCGCAGCCTCCGCCGCCCAGCCAAGACGACATCATCGCTAACCTGTTGATCGTCACCACCATGATCCCAGCGGGCGCAGCCGTGCTGCTGACCTGCTGCTACTGGCCGTGTCACGTTGCTCTCGACCGGCACCGCCTCGCCAGGTGGGGGCAAGACTGGGCCGTCACCGGTCCGCAGTGGGAAAGTCGCCGGTGATGCCACGAGACTTTCCGGTGCGGTTCGGCGTCCGGGCCCAGCGGGCTCAGCAGCCTCTGGCCGGTGCGCTCTGGCGGGCGCCGTGCTGGTCGGCCGGAGCCGGGGCGCCGCGGCACTGTCAGGGCGGGCACTGAGGGCCAGCGCCGGGACCCGAAATACACCGTCGGCCGCAATGCCAGCGCCTGCGCGAATGGCGCGAGCCGGTCACCTGACCGCTTCGGGCAGGTCTATCGGCGGCCATGCCGCCCGGTGGCCCATCTCGATCGGTCGGCCCGGACGCGCAGTGCAGCCGGCCGATGCCTCAGCGGCGACGGGCGAGGGCACGGACGATGGCATCGACGACGACCAGACCGAGGACCGCGGCCCGGACGCCGCCAGACGCGGCGGGGGGCGGCGGCTGGTCTGGCGGTCGCGGGGGCGGTTGTGCCGCGCTGGCCGGGGCGGCGGCCAGCACCGTGCCGACGTCGTCTGCGTGCAGGAGGCGGCGGCCCTGCAGGAAGAACAGCAGCGCGAACGCGGGCCCGACGAGCACCACGGCGACGGCGAACAGGACGACGATCGCGACCAGGGTGGTCTGCGGGGCGCCCGCGTTGCTGAGAGTCACCGTCGTGCCGGGCAGCAGCACCGGGTACTGGGCCACGCCCCATCCCCAGATCACGGCGGCCACCCCGGGCGCGGCCACGACCCGGACGCCGCGGAGCCGGCCGGAGGTGAGCAGGGCCAGGACGATCAGGCCGCAAACCCCGGCGGCGATCACCAGCGGCAGTGCCCGCCCGGTGAGGCGGCCATACAGTGCCGCATTTGAGCTGTGCAGCTCGGCCAGGGTGGCCAGCGACAGCGCCCCGGTCACGATCCCGGCGGCTAGGGCCCGGCGGGTGAAGTAGGCCTGCATGCGGCGGCCGCCGCGGCGGGCGGCCTCGCCCACCAGGTAGACGGCGGCGAGGTAGGCGCAGGCGCCGACGAACACGAACCCTATTAGCAGCGACGTCGGGCTGGTCCAGGCCGGCAGGCTAGCGTGGTTGGCGTCGGCGGGTACCTGGCCAGTGGCGATGGCGCCGATCACGGTGCCCATGAAAAACGGGGTAAGCAGGGAGGAGAAGGCGAAGGCCGCGCCGAGGGCGCGCTGCATCCCGAGCCCATTAGCCTCCTTGCGGAACGCGAAGCCGGCGCCGCGCAGCACGATGCCGAGCAACGCGAGCCACAGCGGCAGCGCGGCCGTGGTCATCACCGCGGCGAACGCGTACGGGAACGCGGTCCAGAAGATGACCAGGTCGAAGACGAGCCAGACGTGGTTGGCCTCCCACACCGGAGTAATCGACTCGTCGATCAGCGCGCGCGGAGCGCGGCCACGCCGGTCGCCGCCGGCCAGCAGATCCCACAGGCCGCCGCCGAAGTCGGCCCCGCCCAGGACGGCATACAAGGTGACCGAGGCCAGCAAGATCCCCCCGACCGCGTCCGCGATCACGACTCGGCTCCGCCCGAGGAATGATCTTGAAGCGCAGGCGGTGGCCCGTAGGGAACTTCGGACTCCTGGACCCCGCGTCGCCAGCGCCGGGCCAGGACCCGCAGGATGATAAGGGTCAAGACGCCGAGCACCGCGTACAACACGATGACGAAGCTCAAGCTGGCGATCACACCGCCGTTGGTCGTCGCGGCGGCCGCGGTGGTCTGCAACTGGTAGACCACCCACGGCTGACGGCCGACCTCGGTGACCACCCAGCCGCACTCCATGGCCACGATCGCGGCCAGGCCGCTCACCGCTCCCAGGAGCCAGAACAGCCGCTGCGGCGGCAGCTGACGGCGCCGCCACCACTCATAGGCTGCCCAGAGCCCCGCCAGCAACAGCAGGAATCCCAGGCCGATCATGACGTCGAAGCACAAGTGGATCAGCCACACCACGGGCGGCCGGTCGGCCGGCGGCACGCTGTCCCACCCGGTGACCTGCGTACCGGGGCCGAACCCGACCAGCAGCGAGTCCACGTACGGAATCTTCAGGCCGCCGTAGATGCGCCCGTTGGCGTAGACACCGCCGAGCCACTCGGGGACATTTCTCGACGTGCGCGCAACGTACTCCATCGCCGCGAACTTCACCGGCTGGTCGTGCGCGATAGCACGGGCGGCGGTGTCGCCGACGAAGATCTGAAACGGGGTCAGCACCGCGGCCGGGACGAACCCCAGGGCGAAGCCGGTGTAGTGGTAGCGGTCGCGCCGGCCGCGCAAGATGCCCGCCGCGTACACCCCGGCGACGGTGAACCCGGCGACCATGTAGGCGGCCAGGATCATGTGCGGCATCTCATAGATGGCCGCGTGGTTGAAGAAGACCTGCCAGGTGTTCACGGACGCGATCCGGCCGTCCTTGACGGTGAAGCCGCCTGGCTGGTTCATCCACGCGTTAACCGCGATCACCGACATCGCCCCCAGGATGCCGCTCACCGCGATCGGCACCCCCGTCCACCAGTGCGCCCAGCCCGGCAGCCGCCGCCAGCCGTACAGGTAGATCCCGGCGAAGATCGCCTCCAGGAAGAAGAACAGGCCCTCGATGCCGAACGGCAACCCGAGCACCGCCCCGTACTGGCGCATCAGCCCGGGCCACAGCAGGCCCATCTCGAACGACAGCACCGTCCCGGTGACCGCGCCGACCGCGATCAGCACCCCCATCGCCTGCGACCAGCGCCGCGCCAGCACCAGCGCCACCTCGTCGGGGCGGTGCAGGCCGATGAACTCCGCCAGCAGTACCACCGACGGCAACGCAATCCCCAGGCAGGCCAGGATGATGTGAAACCCCAGAGTCGTCGCCATCTGCGCCCGGGCCGGGACCACCTCGCCGCCAGTCTGGGCTACAGCGACCGCTGCCATGTCAGCAAAGCGCATCACTATCCTCCAGCCTCGCAGAGGCCGTACACACCAGCATGAGCCGAGACCTCAAGCAGCTCGGTCCGCGGTGGCCGCAGTCACGACTTGCCCGAGCTGCCGAGCATCGAGTTCCGCGCCGCCGGGCGCGCTCGGCAGCCCGATCCAGCCAGCTTATTACCTGCGGTCTCGGCGAGCCGCCGGCCCTGCTGCCATGCTGGAGGCGGCGAACGAAGCCGGCATGCAAAGGGACCGTGATTCTCCTCTGGCACGCTGCGGGCTATCGTCACAAGAGACGCGCTCATGGCGGTGGGCTGGGGTTGCAGTCATCATGTCCGTCCTCTTCAGCAGGGTTGGTGTCGCATCCGGGGTCGCGCTCCGAGGCGCCCGCGACGCCAGCGGCCGGGCCGAGCCTGGCAGAGACCGTTCCGGCCCGTAGCTGCGTAACGCGGCCGCCGGGCGGCGGCGTCCTGGCCGCGGCCGCCGCCGCGGTGAGCTTCACCGCCCAGTACCGGATGGTCGACGCCACCCGTCATCTGCCAGTGGTCGCCGCTCTGGAGGCCCGATCCCCGACGCCGCCGCCCTGGTCTTCGCCTGTCCCGGCGTCGCGCTGGCACTGCATGGCAGCCATGCGATCCGGCCCGGGCGCTGAACCTGGCCGCCGTATCGCCCTGGCCGAGGGGGCCGACATCCTCGTCCATCAGGTGGCCGACCTCGGCTACCTCGAACGGCACGGCACCGACGCCGCTGAGTTGGCCCGGATGGCCGCGCTGCACACCGATGTCAGCGAAGTCGGCGGGGTCGCCGAGCGCGCCCGGGTCAGCGAGCTCATCCTCAGCCACTACCTCCCGGCTGAACCGGACGCGATCACGGATGCGGACTGGGCGCAGCGCGCCGGGCAGGGCTTCAGCGGGACAACCACCGCGGGCCGCGACGGCCTGCGCAGAACTCTCCCCCGCCCTACCTCGTGATCGCCTCACGGATCGCGCGGCATCCCGGCCTTCCGCCCGCCGGTGATCGGCGTTGGCCCAGTCAGTGCGGGCATCATTCGGCTCCGTCCGGGGTAGACCGGCTGCCACATGGCGTCTTGCACGGCCTGCATCAGGTCTTCGGGCTTGGTGTTGGCCACCCCGTCGGCGGCCGTGGCCCGGGCCACCCCAACGGCAGTGGTGGCCGAGGAGGTGCAGGTTCTACACGGCCGTCAGCAGCGAGGTGGCCGGGGTTACAGGAGCCGGACGTTGTGCTCGACGGTCTCGATGACCTCGTCCATCTTGCCGCTCAGTACCTGCTTGGCGATGCTGAGCGTGAAGCCTTTGGCCGTCGCAGCCGGGACGTGGGAGGGCAGGGAGAGCGCGTAGCGGTCCACCACCACGTCGACCACGACAGGCCCGTCGGTGTGGGAGAGCGCTGCCCGCAGGGCGTCGCGCACGTCGCCGGGCTCCTCGACGCGGATGCCGCGGGCGCCGAGCGCCGTGGCTACCTGGCTGAAGTCCGGGTTCACGAAATCAGTGCCGAACGGGACGAAACCGGCCTCCTGCTGCTCGAGGTTGACGAAATCCAGCATGCCGTTGTTGAAGATGACGTTCACAACGCGGGCCTTGCGCTGGACCTGGGTCAGCAGGTCACCCAGCCCCAGCATGGTGAAGCCGCCGTCGCCGCACAGTGCGATGGCCTGCCGCCCGGGGAAGGACAGTGCGGCGCCGAAGGCGTTCGGCGAGGCGTTAGCCATGGACGCCCAGGTGAACGAGCCGAACATCCGGCGGTCCCGGCCGTACTCGATGTGCCGGGCAGCCCAGATGCAGGGCGTGCCGGTGTCCACGGTGAAGACCGCGTCGTCGTCGGCCAGCTCGTTCAGGACGGCGGCGACGTACTCCGGCCGGATCGGCTTGATGCCAGGCCCTTTGGTGACGTAGTGCCCGAGCCGCCGCCGCGCGTGCTCGGTCTGTCTCACGTGCTCGCGCAGGAAGTGATCGCCGTGCTTGTCCTGGACCATCGACGCCAGCGCGCGCAGCGTCGCCGCCACATCGCCAACTACACCCAGCTCCAGCGGCGCTCGGCGGCCGATGTGCCCGGGGTCGCGGTCGACCTGGATAGTCTTTACCTTCTTGTCCGGCAGGAAGTCGCCGAAGGGGAAGTCGGTGCCGAGCATCAGCAGCACGTCGGCGCTGTTGATCGCACCGTGGCAGCCGCCGTACCCGAGCAGGCCGGTCATGCCGACCGCGTTGGGATTGTCGTGCTCGAGCCACGGCTTGCCCTTGAAGCTGTAGCCGACCGGCGCCTTGAGCCGCGCGGCGAGCTCGCGGACCTCGTCCTGCGCCTGCGCACAGCCGTCCCCGCCGAAAATAGCCACCGTCTCCGCCTGGTTGATCAGGCCGGCCATGGCGGCCAGGTCCGCGGCGGAAGCCGCGCCGGTGCTCGTGGCAGGCAGCGGCACCCGCAGCGAGACCGACGGCGCGTCGGCGACCGCCACGTCGCCTGGCAGCGAGATGACCACCGGGCCCCGTTCGGCCATAGCAGTGGTGATCGCGGTGCTCACCAGGGACCGCAGCTGCCCCGGGTTGACCAGCCGCCCGATATATAGTGCGGCGGTGGCGAAGAACGTGTATGGGTTCAGCTCCTCCAGGGCGTCCGAGTCCAGCAGTGACGACTCGACGTCGCCGGCGATCGCGATGACCGGCACGCGTTCCTTCCGGGCATCGAGCAGGCCGTTGATGAGATGCGTTACGCCTGGCCCCGCGGTGCCGCACACTGCCACGGGGTTACCGGTCAGCCGCGCTTCCGCGACGGCGGCGAACACGCCGTACTCCTCATGGCGCACGTGCACAAAGTCCACCGAACCATTGCGCCGCAGCGCGTCAATCACCGGGTTCAGCGCGTCGCCGACGATCCCGTAGCATCGCCGCACCCCCGCCGACGCCAGCATCTCCCACAAGCCTTCGGCCACCGTCCGGGCCATCGGCCCACCTCCCGGGCCATAGGGCTGCCATCGGCAAGCGGCCCTCTAGAAATCGACGCTACACCGGCGATCGCAGGGCCGGGCAGGTCGGGTACCTGCGGGTTAAGAGGCGGCGGGGTCAAGAGCAGTGGGCGGGTTCTGGAATCCCGCACGCCCTGGCCTGGTCACGCCACCGCCGTGCCCACAGTCGTCACTACTGGAGCCGATGGCTCATAGATAACAAATGTTGCCGAGTACTAAGTGGCGTTGGCCGCAAGATATACGGCAAGGACCGCACAAGCCAGTGCGCAGCCGATGGCTGCCGCAACATGAGGAACCCGCAAGGATGCAAATCCCGTTAGCGGAGGCTCCACCTTGCGTAGCACGGCACGGTGCTGCGCGAAACCGATGAGGGTGACCAGCAGGCCGACTAGGACCGTGAAGGTCCCCAGGTATCCGGACACGTGCATAATGTTCGGGCTCAGCCCGAACTTGGCGACCGCGAAGCCGAGCCCGGCGAATGCGAGCGCGGTCCGGATGTAGGCCAGCAATGTGCGGTTGTTCGCAAGCAGATCTCGCAGCCTGGCGCTGTCGTCCGCGTTCATTGGCGATCCTCGGGTGGCATAGGGAACAGGCATCGGAATTTCCTGGCATTCACACTTCCCGGACGGGCGACGCGGCAGGACGGCGCTGGCTTCGGCAGCGGGGAATTGGCGGGCTCCGCACGGCCATGAGCACAACTCACTCGCAGCTGTATCCATTACCACGATGTCGCAGTGGATAGCGTCGTCAACGCCGTCGCGCCGCCATGATCCTACGGCACCCGGCGGCGCGCTGAACTCTCGTGCTGCAAAAAAGCCCGGCTCTGTAATGGTCTACACCGTAGACGGCTCCCAACGGCGGCATGCCGCAGTCCAGAATGCCCAGCCAGCTGGGGCCGGGAGCTCGCGACATTATGGCATTCCTGCCGTTGCGAGTCAGTCGCGATCGGCCCAGGAGGGCGACCACGCGGCGCAGCGGTCCCGATGCGTAATTATCTGCCATTCAGGGGATCTCGTTCCGGTCGTGCAATTGATTCAGATATACGTCTCCGGGCCAAACTCGGCTTAGATGCAAAATCATGTGCGGCATGAAGTCGATTGCTCCGTAGCGGTGTCTGCGTAAGTTATGTCACGATCGCTGCTGACCGGACGGGAGGTCGGCGGAGCCGCCATGGGTCAGCGCGAGCGGGTTGACCACCTTGTTGAACAGTTCCTCGGACACGCCCTTGGCCAGCGCGGCCTGCTTGAGGGTCAGGTCGTGATCGATGGCGTAGTAGGAGATGGCGGCGGCCTTGTCGTAGCCGATGACCGGGGACAGCGCGGTGACCATCATCACCGACCGGTCGATGTTCTCTTTGAGCTTGGCCTGGTTCAGCTTGGTGCCCTCGACCATGAACTCGCGGAAGTGGTCGCACATGTCGGCCATGATCAGCGCCGAGTGCAGGTAGCTGGCGGTCAGGATCGGGCGGAACGCGTTGAGCTCGAAGTTGCCTTCCGCGCCGCCCATAGTCACCGCCACGTCCGCGGCGATGACCTGGATAGCGACCATCAGCATGGCCTCGGCCTGGGTCGGGTTGACCTTGCCCGGCATGATAGAGGATCCCGGCTCGTTTGCGGGGAAGATCAGTTCATGAATCCCGGTCCGCGGTCCCGAGCCCAGCCAGCGCAGGTCGTTGGCGATCTTAAACAGGGTCACCGCGGCGGCCTTCAGCCCGCCGTGCGCGCGCACCATCCGGTCCAGAGTGCCCTGGGCGGTGAACTTGTTGGCAGCGGTCTTGTATGCAGAGCCCGTCATTTTGGCGATTTCGGCGGCCACCTCCTCGCCGAACCCCGCCGGGGCGTTCAGCCCGGTGCCGACCGCGGTGCCGCCCATGGCCACCTCCAGCAAGCCCGCAGTGGCATGCTCCACCTCGGCGATCGAGTCATCCAGCGCACCGACATAGCCGGACCACTCCTGCCCGACGGTCAGCGGCACCGCATCCTCCAGGTGCGTCCGGCCGATCTTGACCACCTCCGCCCATTGCCCCGACTTAGCGTCGAGGGCGTCGCGGAGCCTTTTCAGCGCCGGGATCGTGTTGTCCGTCGCCATCTTGTGCGCGGCGATGTGCATCGCGGTGGGGAACGTATCGTTGGAGGATTGGCCCATGTTCACGTGATCGTTCGGATGGATCGGCTGCTGGGAGCCCAGCGTCCCACCGACCAGCTGGATGCACCGGTTGGAGATGACCTCGTTCACGTTCATGTTCGACTGAGTCCCGGACCCCGTCTGGAACACGTACAGCGGGAACTCGGTATCCAGCGCCCCGCTGATCACCTCGTCGCACACCCGTTCGATTAGCTCGCCCTTCCAGGCCGGCAGCGGCCCGCCCGGGTATTGACGATGGCGGCCGCCTTCTTCACGTACCCGTAGGCGTGGTAGACCTCCTTCGGCATCCGATCATGACCGATGTTGAAATGCTGCAGGCTGCGTTGGGTCTGCGCGCCCCAGTACCGGTCCGCGGGCACCTCCACCTTGCCCAGGCTGTCGAACTCCCGGCGCGTCCCGGTGGCATCCAGCCCTATAGGGAGGTCGAGGATCTTCGGTGCTTGCTCGTTCGCGTTCATCATGATGCGTACTCCTCCTATGAACGGCCGACCGCGGCGCGGCCGCAGGGCGGCTGGTAATGGGTCATGATGCGGGCCGCGATCTTGTCAGTGCATTAGGCGGCCGGTCGCGCCGGCTGTACCGCCGGCGCGATCGGTAAACGGGGCCAAATAGGCGAGCAGCATCTGCCGCCCGGATACTGCAGTTGCTGATCTCGGCCGCTGCTCGCTGGAGGCTGCAGCCATCAGTCGGATCCGCGGGGGTAGACCGGCTGCCACATGGCGTCTTGTACCGCCTGCACCAGGTCATCGGGCTTGGTGGTGGCGACGCCGTCCACAGCGGCGGCGCGGGCCACCGCGATGGCCGTGGTGGCCGAGGAGGCGCGCAGGTTCTCCACTGCCGGCAGCAGCGAGGCACCCGGCGCGGATACGTCGGCCTGGCCGGCTACCGCCTCGGCCGCGGCCAGCAGCATGCCATCGGTCACCTTAGAGGCGCCCGCCACGGTGGCGCCCAGGCCCAGCCCCGGGTACAGCAGGGCGTTGTTGGCTTGACCGAACGAGTAGTGCACGCCGTCATAATCCACCGGCGAGATCGGCAGGCCGGTGGCCACCAGCGCCTGGCCCTTGGACCAGGCGATGATGTCAGCCGGCATGGCCTCGATCTGGGAGGTCGGATTGGAGATCGGAAAGATGACCGGCCGCTCCGTACCACCGCTCATCGCCTTGACGATCTCCTGGGTGAACGCGCCATGCGCGGTCGAGGCGCCGACCAGGATGGTCGGTTTGACGTGTTCGACCACAGTCTCGAGCGTGATAATGCCCGAGGCGGCCCGGGCCTGCCGCAGCGCCGCCATCTCCGGCCACCGGGTGGCGGCGGAGGGATCCACTTGCACCGGCGTGGCGGCCCAGCCGGAGACCTCGGCGGCCGGGCGGGCGTAGGGATGCTGGTAGTCCAGCAGTCCGTCGCCCATGTCCCCAGAGAGCAGGCCAGGCAAGTCGACGATCCAGATCCGCCGGGTGGCCTGGTCTTGATCCAGCCCGTCGCGGGCCATCTGATCGCGGATCTGGTCGGCGATGCCGACCCCGGCGGTGCCGCCACCGAAGATCACGACCCGCTGGTCCCGCCACCGAGTGCCGGTCACTTTCAGCGCGTTGAACAGTCCCGCCATAACGACGGCGCCGGTGCCCTGCATGTCGTCGTTGAAGATCCGGAACTTGTCCCGGTAGGACAGCAGGATCCGCCGCGCGTTGCCTGCGCCGAAGTCCTCGAAGTGCAGCAGGGCGTCCGGGAACAGCGACGAGGCCACCTGCAGGTACCGCTCGATGAACGCGTCGTAGGCCTCACCTCGGACGCGGGCGTGCCGGTTGCCCAGGTACAGCGGGTCATTCAGCAGCCCCTCGTTGTTGGTGCCGACATCCAGGGAGACGGGAATGACACGCCGGGGGTCGATGCCCGCCGCGCCGGTGTAGACGGCCAGCTTGCCGACCGAGATCTGGATGCCGCCTACGCCCCAGTCGCCGATGCCCAGGATCTCCTCGGCGTCGGTGCACACGATGAGGTCCACATCCCCCGGACCCAGGCCCAGCGTGCCAAACGCCGTCTCTATATCGTCCGGCCGGTCAATGGACAGGTAGAGACCCCGTGGCCGCCGGTACTCGTGCGAGTACCGCTCGATCGCGTCCCCCACCGTTGGGTCATAGACCACGGGCAGCAGTTCAGCGAGGTGATCCAGGAGCACCTTGAAGTAGAGCACCTCATTGCGGTCGTGCAGCTGTTCCATGTATACGTTCTTGGCCAGGTCGCTTTCCTGGACCTGCAGCTGCTGATAGGCCCGCCGCGCCTGCTCATCGAGGGTCAGCACGGCAGAGGGCAACCGCCCTGTCAGTCCCAGCGCCTCCCGCTCGTCCAGGCTGAACGCCACCCCCCGGTTGCGCATCGGATCATCCAGCACGCTTGGCACCTCCGGCGTCGGCGCGCTGCTCTTAGTAGTGACCTTCTCGTCCATTCAGGCTGACCTTCCTATTTGTAGCGACTTTCGCGGCCAACCTCGGCTCCTGCCCGCTCAGGTAAGCGGCGGCTGACCCTCCCGCCGAAGATGGTCCTGCATCCACTGTCATGCCGCGGACAGCTGAGCGCACCCGTGAAAGGCCCTAGCGTTATCCCTGGTCTCAGACCCGGCCCGCCCCGAGTGAGACGCCGGCAAGCAACACGCTGACTGCCCAGCACACCCAGGTGGCGCGGCTAGCTCGCGGCGGCGGCCTGTCGAACCCAGAGACGGCGCCCGGCGGTTCATCAGCGTGCGGACGCCCTGTACACCTCAGCAAGGGCTTCACGAAGCTCGGTATCAGCCCTCGCAGCCAGCTCCACCAAGTCTTTCCCGGTGACCCCGAGGTTCCCCTGACATCGGCCGGTCTCGCTAGCCAGTCGGCCAGCCAGTGTTTTCACCGGCCACTAGCCACTGACACTGTGCACTGGCGGACTCGATCGCGGCCCGGACGGCATGACGATGGCAATGGTGCAGCTGCCAGACGTAAGGGCAAAAGGAGGGTCGCCGTGACCATGTGGCTGAATGCGCCTTTCGAGATGCAGTTCCGCGTCATCGACGGGCTGACGATCCGATTCGCTGTAAGCGAGGAAGGCAGTGATGACGCCCTCCTCCTAAGCCCATGGCCGGAGAGCCTGCTCGCCTTCCTTCCGATATGGTGGCGGCTCGCCGAGCACACCCATCTGACCGCCATCGACCTTCCAGGTTTCGGGCACTCCCAGCGCTGTGACGCGCTGCTTTCTCCGCAGGCGATGGGCAAGTTTGTCATCGCCGCCGCCGATGCATTCGGACTCGATCATCCGCATGTCGTCGGCCCTGATATCGGGGCCCCGGCGGCGTTGTTTGCCGCGGCCCGGCATCCCGGCCGATTGCGCAGCCTGGTCGTCAGCAACGGCGCAGCGGCAGTTCCGCTCCAGCTCGGCGGGGTGCTGAAGGACTGGGTCGAGGCCCCCAGCCTGGATGAGTTCCGATGCGCTGACTCGCGGCAGCTCGTAGCCGACGCGCTGAGCGGTCTCCGCCGTGACACGTTGCCGGACGCTGTCCTCGAGGACTACCTATCCGGTTACCGGGGCAACCGTATGGCCGAGTCGATGCGCTACGTGCGTTCCTACCCGACCGAGCTGCCGGTGTTGTCGGGCCTGCTTCCGCAGATCGACACTCCGGTGCAGATCATCCACGGCGCACGGGACACTGCCGTGCCGCAGGTCAACGCAGAGTTTCTCCATAAGCGGTTGCCGCACAACAAGTTCGACGTCATCGACGCGGGCCACTTTATCTGGGAAGACGCCGCAGATGAGTTCGCGGCGCTGGTCACCAGCTGGTGGCGCGGAGGTTACCTGGTCAACGGACCGAAGGAATGAGTACCCATGCCTAGCGCCAACCACGACGCTGAAATGAAACTGTACAAGACCACCACACTGCCACACTCGCCAGCCGGTGAGGCGCACGGGCTCAGACTGTTTGGCCGCCGCAGCGAACGCGAGACGCTGGACCGCCTGATCGCGAGTGCGCTGTCGGGTCACAGCCAGGTCCTGGTGCTCCGCGGTGAGGCGGGAACCGGCAAGACCTCGCTGCTGGACTACCTGGTGCAGCGCACGGCTAGCTGGCGTATCGCGCGGATAGCAGGCGCTGAGCCGGAGATGGAGTTGGCCTTCGCTGGATTGCACCAGCTGTGCGCGCCGTTCCTGGACCGGCTCGGGCGGCTTCCCGGTCCGCAGTGTGAGGCCCTGCGGACCGCGTTCAATATGCGGGACGGCGACGTGCCAGGGCGCTTCGCGGTCGGCCTGGCCACCTTGAGCCTGCTGTCGGATGAAGCCGAGGCGCGGCCGTTGATCTGTCTGGTAGACGATGCGCAGTGGCTGGATCGGGTCTCGGCACAGGCCCTGGCATTCGTGGCCCGCCACCTGCCCAAGGCGCCGATCGTGGTGGTCTTCGCCGTCCGCCAGCCCGACGGCCAGCAGGATCTGACGGGACTGCCGGAACTGCAGGTCAGCGGGCTAGCCGACAGCGATGCGCGGGCCCTACTGGATTCGATCGTCATCGGCCCGCTTGATGAGCGGGTACGCGATCGGATTGTCGCCGAAACCCGGGGTAACCCGAGGGCGCTGCTGGAGATGCAGAGCGGGGGGGCACCTGCCGAGCTTGCGGGCGGGTTCCGGCTGCCCGACGGGCCGACGCTACCGCACCGGATCGAGGAGGGTTACCGGCGGCGGCTGGCATCGCTACCTTCCGCTACCCGGCTGCTGCTGCTCATTGCCGCGGCAGAGCCGACCGGCGACCCGGTGCCGGTATGGCGGGCGGCCAGTTACCTCGGCGTCGAGGCCGGGATGGCGGCACCTGCGGCTGCGGCCGGGCTCATCAAATTCAGCGGGCAGGTGCGCTTTTGTGGCCCGCAAGCCCGGATCGCGATCTACCAGGCGGCGTCCCCACGGCTGCGCCAGAACGTCCACCGCGCTCTCGCGCAGGCCACCGACCCGCAGGTAAATCCCGACCAGCGTGCTTGGCATCATGCTCACGCGTCACCCAGCCTGAATGAGGACGTCGCCGCCGAGCTAGAGCGCTCGGCCAGCCACGCACGCGCCCACGGGGGCTTGGCCGCCGCGGCCGCATTCGGTGAACGCGCCGCCGAGCTGACGCCCGAACCACGTCGCCGGGCTCGCCGCGCGCTGGACGCGGCGCAACGTAACCATGAGGCTGGTGCGCCGGAAGCGGCGCTGCGGCTGCTGGCCATGGCCCAGGCCGGACCGCTCGATGAGCTCGGGCACGCGCGGGCGGAGTTGTTGCGCGCTCAGATGGCGATCAACCCAGATCGAGGTCTGCTCCTGCTCAAGGCAGCTGAGCTCTTGGACCCGCTTGATGCCGCGCTCGCGCGCGAGGCCTATCGTGACGCGTTCGACGCGGCGCTGACCGCGGGGCGGCTGGAACCTCGCGGCGGGACGCGGCGCGTCGCCGAGGCCGTTCAGGCCGCACCACCCGCTCCGGAGCCATCACGTGCCGCCGACGTGCTGCTCGATGGGCTGGCCGTACTGGTCACAGGGGGATACGCCACGGGTGCCCCGATGCTGAGACAAGCGCTGATCGCGGCCCGCGACGAGCAAGCGTCAAGCGAAGAGGCATGGCTCTGGCTGCCGTTTGCCTGTCGTATGTCCCAGGTGGTCTGGGACGACGAGGGCTGGGACGAACTCTCGACCCGGCTGATCGAACTGGCCCGCCGGGCGGGCGCGCTGACTGTGCTTCCGGTTGCTCTGGCCGAAGGCATGGCCGTTCGGCTGGCCGCCGGTGAGCTCACCATGGCCGCCTCGATGGCGCAAGAGGCAGAGGCCGCCGGGCGGGCAACCGGTAACCCGATGGGTCAGTACGGTCTGGCCCTCATCGCCGCCTGGCGGGGCCAGGAGGGCGAAGCCTCCCAGCTCATCGCGGCCGCCAGGACGGATATGGCGGCGCGCGGAGAAGGACGGTGGCTGACCGCCGCCGCCTGGGCGACCGCCGTGCTCTACAACGGCCTGGGCCGCTACGATGAGGCGCTGGCCGCGGCCGAGCAGGGCAGCGAGGACCCTGACGAGCTAGGATTGGCGACTTGGGCACTGGTCGAGCTCATCGAAGCGGCGGCTCGGACCGGGTCGCCTGGTCGCGCGGCGGGAGCCCTGAGGCAGCTCTCGGAGGCCACTAGCGCCGCCGGCACCAACTGGGCGCTCGGGATCCAGGCTCGTTCAACCGCGCTGCTGACCGACGGCGAGGCAGCCGAGCAGCTCTATCTCGAGGCGATCGGGTGGCTCGGGCGCACCCGTATCCGCACGGAGCTGGCTCGTACACACCTGCTGTACGGCGAATGGCTCCGGCGTCAAGGCCGGCGCAGCGACGCGCTGGAGCAGCTGCACAGCGCCCACGAGATGCTGTACGCGATGGGCATCACGGGGTTTGCCGAACGCGCCCGCCGTGAGCTGGCCGCCGCCGGCGAGGCCGTGCACAAGCGCACGATCGAGACGACCGGCGAGCTCACCGCGCAGGAAGCTCAGATCGCTTCGCTGGCCAGTAATGGACACAGCAACCCGGATATCAGTACCCAGCTTTTCATCAGCCCGCGTACCGTCGAGTGGCACTTGCACAAGGTATTCAGCAAGCTCGGCATCAGCTCCCGGAAGGAACTCCGCGCGGCCATGTCCGATCTCGACCGGGTTCCCTTGTCAGCTTATTCATGAGGCGGATGACGTGAAGGAGCTGCTGGCACCGGCGGTGGCCCGGCCTGGCTGCTACCGGGGCATCCCCCAGCTGGGCGCTGACGCTGGCCGCCGAGGTGGTGTACCAGCGCCGGTTGGCACGCCACCTTGCCGCCCCGGACAGGCCACACGAGAGCCCTACGCCCTAGCCGGGGACTGCCCCGGCCGGTGGCGCGCCGCCGCTAACCGGGTAGACCAGGCAGAGGAACAGCAAAGCTTTAACAAACTGCTTCCATACAAGCCATTGTGCTTGCCTACCTCATGTGCAACTCCTGAGTAGACATAGCCGGGCGCGATCGTTACCAAAGCCGAAGGTGCGAGCCGACTGACCACCCGCGTGGGCCTGCGGTCAGATGCTCGACGCTCGAAGCCATACTTCTCCCGGAGGCATTGATGTCAACCTCGAGCCGGGCCATCGCCAGCCACGCCAGCGTGGCCGGGCGCGTCCAGGTTGCCGGGCAGGACGCGGTCGAGCTGACTGCGGGAGCTGATGCCAAGCTTGGTGAAGACCTTACCCAGGTGGTACTGGACGGTGCGGGAGCTGATGAACAGCCGGGCGCCGATCTCGGGGTTGGACAGGCCGTTGCGAGCCAGCTGCGCGACCTGCGCTTCCTGGGCGGTCAGTGCCTCGCTGGCCTCGATGGGGGCCTTGACGGTGCGCTGGCGGGCGGTTTCCCCGGTGGCTAGCAGCTCCCGGCGGGCCCGTTCGGCAAATCCTTCCATCCCTATCTCGTCCAGCATGGCGTGGGCGATGCGCAGCTGCTCCCGGGCCTGCGAGCGACGGCCCTGGCGGCGTAGCCATTCGCCGTAGAGCAGGTGAGCGCGGGCCAGCTCGGGGCGGAGCTGGGTGCGGCCCAGCCGGTCTATCGACTCCAGGTACAAGCCATCGGCGGTCTGGTCCCCGGCCAGCAGCGCGCGTGAACGCGCCACGATCCCCAGCCCGAAGTCCGTGCAGCTAACCCGGGTCGTCTCTGCCAGCCGTTCCACGGCATCATCCGCAATGGGCATATTTCCGCTGCGTGCGGCGGCCTCGATCAGCTCGGGCAGCGCCCACATGGAGACATAAAGCCCGGATGGGTCGCTGGCGGCATGCCAGGCCGCCTCCCGTGCCTCCTCGTAGCGGCCGAGGCCGTTGTAGAGAATGGCGACCTTCCAGCGCGCGGCGGTCGCCGCCCGCCCCTGGCCTCGGGCTTCGGCCTCATTGACCGTTGGTTCGATCAGCGGGATGGCCTCGGCCTGGCGGCCTTGCAGACAAGCGAGCAGAAAGGCGGCGTAAGACGGGAAGCCGGACCCGGTCGCCTCGCGGACCGCGCTAGCCTCCGCGGTCAGAGAAGCGGCCACCCCGAAGTCGCCGCTCAGGGCGGCGATTGCGCCCGCCTCTTCCAGGTAGATCGGCAGATGCTCCAGGGCGCCCGCGTTACGGGCGAGCTGGAGCTGCCGGGCGCTGATCGCGCGCATGCCGTCGTGGTCCCATAGGAGGTGGGCCGCCATCGTGGCCAGCCAGCCCCACCGGAGTCCATCGTCGGCGGAGACGCCGTCGCTGGCGAAGGCACTCGCTGCCTGCCGCAACGTCGGGGCCGCGGCGGGCAGTCCGTCGGTGATCTGCAGCGCCAGGCCGTCCAGTAGCAGTTCCACCGGACCCGGGTGCGGCGATCGGGGCAGGGCCCGGGCAGCGCGGGAGGTCTCCGCCAGATCGCCAGCCTCTAGAGGCCCGGCGAAATGCGCCGCAGCCCAGGCTTCGAGATAGGCCTCGCGGGCCATGCTTAGGTTGAGTGGCTCCAGGCGCCTGGCCGCCGTGAGCAGCAGCAGGGGGGCATCACGGCCCGCGCCCGAGGCGAACGCGATCTGCGCGCGCAGCAGATCCACCCGGGCGCTGGCGAGTTCATCCAGCGGCCAGGCCTCCGCCATGACCAGCAGCCCGAGGGCCTGGTCGAACGCGCCGGCCTGCACGCTGGCCTGCGCCGCGGCCAGCGTGCGTTCTACGTGGTGCGCCGGATCGGCGGTCAGCCGCACCGCGCGCTCCAGGAACGCCGCGGCCGCGGCCAGCCCGCCGCGGGCCTGCGCCCGGGCCGCTGAGCGCTCCAGCTCCGCCGCGACCTCCTCATCCGGCCCGGCGGCCGCCTGCGCCCGGTGCCAGGCCCGCCGATCCGGATCGGCCGCCGGGTCGGTCACCGCTGCCAGCGCCCCGTGCACCTGCTGCCGTTCGGTGAACGACGCCGACCGGTAGGCGACGGAGCGCACCAACGGATGCCGGAACCGGACCCGCGCGCCGAACTCCGCCAGGCCCGCCTCCGCCGCCGGCATCGTCGCCTGAACCGGGAGCCCCAGATGCCCCGCCGCCCGCCACACCAGCGCCGAGTCACCCGACGGATCGGCCGCCGCCAGCAGCAGCAGCCGCCGGGTCTGGTCTGGCAGGGCGTCTAGCCGCCGCCGGAAACTGTCCTCGATCCGGCCCGTCAGCGACCCGGCGCCAGGCAGCCCGAACCCACCCGCCAGCTCAGCGGGCGTCATCCCCCGCGGCAGCTCCAGCAACGCCAGCGGATTACCGCCCGCCTCGGCGATGACCTGGTCCCGGACCCGGGTGTCGAGCGGCCCGGCCAGCGCCGAGTCCAGCAGCGCCCGAGCATCGCCCTCCGCGAGGCCCTCGACCGTCAGCTCCGGCAATCCTGCCAGCTCCTCAGCCGGTACCCGCGCCGCGAACACCAGTCCGACCGGATCGGCCGCCAGCCGCCGCGCCGCAAACCCCAGCGCCTGCGCCGAAGCATGATCCAGCCACTGCTCGTCATCGATCACGCAGACCAGCGGCCGTTCCCCGGCCATCTCCGACAGCAGGCTCAGTACCGCCAACGCCACCAGGAAACGGTCCGGCGCCGGGCCCGCGCTGAGACCGAACGCAGTCCGCAACGCCTCACGCTGCGGCACCGGCAGATGCTCCAACCGGTCCAGCATCGGCGCCAGCAACTGATGCAACCCGGAGAACGCGAGTTCCATCTCCGACTGCACACCCGCCGTCCGCACCACCCGGCAGCCTTGAGCCTGCCCGGCCAGGTAATCCAGCAGTGCCGTCTTGCCCACACCTGGATCACCGCGCACCATCAGAGCCCGGCTCGAACCGGCCCGGACAGCAGCGATGAGCCGGTCGAGCGTGCCGCATTCGCCGCGTCGGCCGGTCAGATCGGCTGCCCGACCGAGCCGCGGCAACGTCGGCAAGCCGCCGGAGTCGTGGACCGGCTTCAGCTGCAGCTCGGTCATGCTGGCCAGCGCCACGGAGTCATCTCCGTTCTCCATAGTGATTGCGGTGCCGCCGATTCTGTATGGCGAGCCAGCGGCGATCATCGGTCAACTGGGCGAGGCAGCTGCGCCGGGCTGAAACCACGGGCCGTTCGGGCTGATAGAAACTTTGACCAAACGGACCATGGTGACACGCCGGGCTGTAGCCACGAGTTGGGTTTTCCGGTCTGTTCTGCTTGGTTGGTTGCTTCAAGCAAAGCAACATTGCCGGCTGCCGAACATGAAAAACCACCTGCAAGAACCGGCAGACGGGATTGCCGATGGCCTGGGCTATGCGGGTGGCCGGCCCGGTAAGACCCGGTACAGCGCCCCTCTGTGGTTGGGCGCCTCGACCTCCTTACACGGTTGCGCCGCGGAGCGAGGGGCTGTGCTGGGCTGAAACCACGGACCGTTCGGGCTAATAAGGTCTTTTGACCGAACGGACACAACTGCGGTGATACGCCGAGCTGTGGCCACGAGTTTGGGCCTTCAGGGTCTGTTCTGTTGGGTGGCTTGCTTCAAGCCAAGCAATATTTCCGCTTGTTGCACATGGAAAACCACCCGCAAGAACCGACGCCTGGAAGTGCCGATGGCCCGGGCCATGCGGGTGGCCCGACCTCTGCAAGAGCGGCCAGTTGTCGGCGGCGTCAGCCGCGCCGGGCTCCGGCCCGGGCTGGGCCGTGTTGGCCGGGTGGTGGCGGCGGCGCGGTTACTGGGAGAATGCTGCTATTAGCCGCCAGCGCCGGGAGGTGGGGCTGTGGCTGAACCGCCGGCCGGGTTCGGCAGCCTGCTGCGGGGGCTGCGCCGGGAGGCCGCGGCTAACGCAGGAAGAGCTGGCTGAGGCGGCGGGTCTGAGTGTGCGCGCCGTCAGGTACCTGGAGCGGGGAGTGGTGAGCACCCCGCAGAGGGAGACGGTGCGGCTGCTGGCCGATGCGCTGGGCCTGGTCAGCCAGGTCCGGGCCGGGTTCGAGGCGGCCGCCCGGGGCCCCGCGGCGCCGGGCGGGGTGGCGGCGGCGACGCGGGCGTTGCCGCGGGATATCGCCTCGTTCACCGGGCGGGCACAGGAGCTGGAGCAGCTAGCGGAGGCCGCGGCGGGGGCGGGCGGGGTGGTGGGCATCCACGCGATCGGCGGGATGGCCGGGGTCGGCAAGACGGCGTTCGCGGTGCACGCGGCGCACCGGCTGGCGGCCCGGTTCCCGGGCGGGCAGATCTTCTTGCCGCTGCACGGGCACACCCCGGGCCAGCAGCCGGTGGATCCCGAGGATGCGCTGGCCAGCTTGCTGCTGACCGCCGGGGTGGCCCCGGCCCAGATCCCGCCGGGTCTGGAAGCGCGGATGGCCCTGTGGCACGACAGGCTGGCCGGGCAGCAGCTGCTGCTGATCCTCGATGACGCAGTAGGCAGCGAGCAGGTGCTGCCGCTGCTGCCCGGCACCGGGAGCAGCCTGGTGCTGGTCACCAGCCGCCGGCACCTGTCCGCACTGGACGACGCGACCGTGATCAGCCTGGACACGTTGCCAGCCGACCAGGCTGCCGCGCTGCTGGTCCGGCTGGCGGGCCGCCCAGGGCTCGGCGCGGCCGATCCGGGGGTGGCCGAGATCACCCGGCTGTGCGGGTACCTGCCGCTGGCGATCGGGATGCTGGCCCGCCAGCTGCAGCACCACCCGGCCTGGACCGCGGCCGGGCGGGCCGCTGACCTGGCCGCGACGGCGGCCCGGCTGGAGCTGATGGCGACCGAGAACCTGTCGGTCGCCGCGGCGTTCAACCTGTCCTACGAAGACCTCAGCGCGGACCAGCAGCGGCTGTTCCGCCGGCTAAGCCTGCACCCGGGCATCGACGCCGACGAGTACGCCGCCGCCGCCCTGGACGGCACTCCCCTGGCCGCCGCCCGCCGTGGCCTGGAGGCACTGTACGACCAGTACCTGCTGACCGAGCCCGCCCCCGGGCGGTACCGGATGCACGACCTGATCCGCGAGCACGCCCGCGCCCTGGCCGACCGCCTTGACCCGGACCGGGACCGAGACCGGGCCACTGCCCGGCTGCTGGATTACTACCAGCACGCCGCCGCCCGCGCCGAGGCCCTCATCGCCCGCCACACCCGCCCCGGCCCGGCCGCAGCGGATCGCGCGAGGCCGGCCGCGATTCCCGGCCTGGCAGATAGCGAGCAGGCGCTGGCCTGGGCCCGTGCCGAGCGGGCCAGCCTGCTCGCCTGCCTGGATCACGCCGCCGCAACCGGCCAGCACGCCCGGGTCATCGCCCTGACCGTCGGCCTAGCCGGGCTGCTGAAGCTCGACGGCCCCTGGGCCGAGGCCATCACCCGCCACGAAGCCGCGATCGGGGCCGCACGGCAACTCGGCGACCGGCTCGGCCAAGCCAACGCCCTCCATGACCTGGGGGATGTGGTGCGGATGACCTCGGATTACCAGGCGGCGGCCCAGGACATGGAGCAGGCGCTAGGCCTCTACCGCGACCTCGGCGACCGGCTCGGGCAGGCCAACGCCCTCCGTTACCGTGGGAACGTGCGGTGGATGACGGGGGATTACCCTGCCGCGGCCCAGGACATGGAGCAGGCGCTAGGCCTCTATCACGACCTCGGCGACCGGCTCGGCCAGGCCAACACCCTGTACTACCTGGGGGCCGTGCGGCGGGCGACGGGGGATTACCCGGCCGCGGCCCGGGCCCTGGAGCAGGCACTGGGCATCTGCCGCGATCTCGGCGATCAGCGCGGCCATGCCTGGGCCCTACGCGAGCTCGGGGCCCTGCGACGGGCGACGGGTGACTACCCGGCCGCGGCCCAGGACTTGGAGCAGGCGCTCGCCCTCTACCGCGACCTCGGCGACCGGCCTCGGCCAGGCCTGGGCCCTCCACTACCTGGGGAACGTGCGGTATCTGACGGGTGACTACCCAGCCGCGGCCCAGATCCTGGACCAGGCGCTGGGCATCTGCCGCGATCTCGGCGACCGGCGCGGCCAGGCCGAGCCCTACGCGAGCTCGGGGCCCTGCGACGGGCGACGGGTGACTACCCGGCCGCGGCCCAGGACTTGGAGCAGGCGCTGGCCCTCTCCCATGACCTCGGCGACCGGCTCGGCCAGGCCAACGCCCTCCTCTACCTGGGAAACGTGCGGTATCTAACGGGTGACTACCCGGCCGCGGCCCAGATCCTGAACCAGGCGCTGGGGCTCTCCCGCGACCTCGGCGACCGGCTCGGCCAGGCCAACGCCCTCCTCTACCTGGGGATCGTGCAGCGTGCGACAGGTGACTACCCAGCCGCTGCCCACGCCCTCGAGCAGGCCCTGGGCCTCTACCACGACCTCGGCGAGCGGGGAAGTGGCGAGGCCGAGGCACTCAACGAGACAGGGATCCTGCACCGGGTCAGCGGTGACCTCGCGCACGCTGAGGGGTGCCATCGGCAGGCCCTGGACCTGGCCCGCACCATCGGCAGCTACTGGAACGAGGCGCACGCCCTGGCTGGCCTAGGCCGCTGCGCCTTGGCCGCCGACCACGCCACCCAGGCCGCGGCCCTCCTGCGGCAGGCCCTGGAAATCTTCCAGCGGATTGGCGCCGCCGAGGCCAGCGACGTCTCCCGCGAACTGACCGCCCTCACCGAGGCCGCGCCACCCGCATAATCCGCGCCGACGGCACTTCCGAGCGGTCCATCTCACGTGTGGTTCAGTCGTACGGTGTGCTGTAGGCGTAATGAAGCCCGAACTTATCTGTGCCGGTTACTGCCACGCGAGGTTCTCGTTGCGGTGGATGGTGTAGTCGACCATGGCTGAGTCGAGGTAGGCCCGCACCTCGACGATCATGTCGCCGTCGAAGCGGCACACCCAGCAGTAGTTATTGGCGAATATTGCGCCTTCGCTGGTCTTGGAGGAGGACCGCAGCTCGGCGATCGTCGTATCACCGTCCACGTAGATGTGCTGGACCTTCAGCATCGCCCCTCCGACCAGGACGCCGTGAAGGCGGTCGAAGGTGGCGGCGATGAAGTCTGCCTTCGAGCGATACCGACCGCACAGGGCGTGTGTACCCTCGACGGTCCAGTCGACGTCGTCAGCGACTTGATCCCAGAACTTGGGCTGCGTCTCGGCGCTCTCCAGATTGGCGAACAAGGCTGCCCGGTCGTCATTGATGTCGTTCATCAAACTGCTCCTGTTCTGATCGCCGGGGCACGCAGCAATGATCGGTCGCGGCACGACCGTGCGCCCGATCAGTCGGCTTTCGCCGCAGCGACCCAGGGTTCTTACCCGGGCGCCAGGTAGGAACGTGTCCCATGTCCCTGGCAGGTGGGCCCTGCGATCCATGGAACACCCTCAGCGAAGCCCAAGGCACCAGTGGAAGTGCCTGGCCAGTACCCCGGTCCAGGATCCGCCCGTGGGTGCCGGGGATCTCGCCTCGCGGCGCAGGACGCGTTCTGCTCTTATCCGCACGCACCGCCCCAGATTGAGGCTCGTTCACGCTACGGATGACGCTGGAGATACGGGGCTAAATCGGCGCAGGGCCCCCGGAGGTCACGGCCGTGTATTGCCAGCCGCCAGTCGACAGCGCAGCGTCGGCTGGCACCGCGCGCCCTGACGAATCCCAAGGACCTGAGCGAGCGCCATCCATTCCATCCTCAATCCGGAAATGCGGCTCGCAGGCAGGAGGCACTGCGATGGCTGCCATCCGCGTGCCGGATGTCCCAGGTTGCCTGGGACGACGAGAGCTGGATTAACTCTCGGCTCTGCTCATCGAGCTGGCCCGGCAAGCGGGCGCGCTGACCTTGCTTCCGGTCGCCCTGTCCGAGGGCGTAGCGTTCGGCCAGTGCCCGGCGAACTCGCGGCAACCGCCACCATGGCACGGGAAGGCAAGGCCGTCGCGCGAATGACGGGCAACCCGGCAGGGCGCCGCGGCCCTGTGCTGGTCGCCGCGTTTATGGCCGGGAGGCAGAGGCCCGTGGTCCGCCGCCTGGGCGACTGCGGTACTTCATAACGGCCCGGGCGGAACTCGCCCGTGGGCATCTGCTTCACGGCGAGTGGCTGCGCCGCGAGAGCGTATCCGACCAACTCCGGGTCGCGTACAAGATGCTGGCCGAGAGGGGGCCGAGGCGTTCGCCGAACGAGCCCGCCGGGAGCTAATGGCCGCCAGAGAGATTAGACGCAAATGGACGATCGAGACCGCTGACGGGCTCACGTGGGGAGCTATCATCGGCCGATTTCAGGTCGCATGGCACTTATCAGAGCGTTCGAATCAGGTATCTAGCAGGCATAGGGATAAGCGGAGCCACACCAGACGACGGTAAAGGGCCTCCTTCAAATTCGAGGGAGGCAGGAGTTCAAATTCCCCTCAGCTTCAGGACCCGTAACCCCCACATTCTCCGGCGCTGAGGGCTTCAAGGCGCGCGGGGCGTTCATTTCGCGACCTTATCGCGAACAGCCGCGTGTCACGGGGGCATACCGCCTTAACGGGTTACAGGGAACCCATCCCGAGAGATCAGCAAATAGGATTCTCCGGTGCTGGACTGACGGCCGCTATCGGGTTACTGCTGGTATATGCCCGCAGCACGCCGACCTTGATCTGCTTTCACCGGCCCGAAAGCGGTACTGGCTGCCGCCAGGCCGCCGTGGCCAGTCCGGCCGACCGGCCGCGCTGGCCTGGGCTTTCGCGGCCCGATCATGCCGGGCTGAGTGATGCCCACGGCCAGGGCTGTGGCACCGGCAGCGCCCGGGAAACGGCGCCGATCGTGGTTGATTTCTGCCGGCTTGTCGCTCGTTTCCATTGCTAAGTCTCCTTGGGTTGGGGGCCTGACTGGAACCACTGTCATGCCCCGGCCCGGCGCCTAAGGAGGACCCAGGCCGACAGCCCGGTCTGCCGCCCCGGTCTGGGGCTTGTGCTGCCTGGCCGCGGTGCGGGCCGGGTCCGGGACGGCTCGCAGCCATGGCTGGCAGGCGGGCCCACGCGGACGGCCGTGACCCATACCGGCCCGTACCCATACCAGGGACCGGACTAGGGCCTCACCCCGGTGTGCCGACGGCATCAAGAGACAACTCTGGAGAACAGGACGTAACCGGCGGCCTGGCCCCCAGACCGCCGGTCCGAGAAGAAAGGAGCAGGAGTGATGGAATACGGACTCGAGGTTGTGGTGCTGCCAGTCTCCGACGTGGACAAGGCCAAGGACTTCTACCAGGGGCTGGGCTGGCGGCTGGACGCCGACTTCGACCGGGTCCCCGGCTACCGGGTGGTGCAGCTGACCCCGCCGGGGTCGGCCTGCTCGGTCATCTTCGGCACCGGGGTCACCTCGGCCACGCCGGGCTCGGCCCAGGGCCTGAACCTGGTCACCGCCGACATCGACGCGGCCCGGGCCGACCTGGCCGACCGCGGCGCCGGGGTCAGCGAGGTCTTCCACGACACCACCGGGGTGTTCCACCACGCCGGAACCCAGGACCGGGTCGCGGGAGCGGCCCCGGGCCACGCGAGCTACGGATCGTTCGTCTCGTTCGAAGACCCCGACGGCAACGGCTGGCTGGTCCAGGAGATCACCACCCGGCTGCCGGGCCGGTAAGAAACGCCCTGGGAGCAGGACCATGAGTAACAACACCCTCAGCTACCCGCAGATGGGCACGACCGCGCGCGGCCAGACCCACGCCCCGGAGATCTTTTCCGGCGGCCAAGGAGCCGAGCGGTAATGAGCGGCATCGATGAGATCCTGGCCACGTACGAGGGCCTGCGGGCCGACCAGGAGGCCTTCTACCAGGACCCGAACCGCCATACCGGGCTCTCCCCCGCCGAGCACCGCACTGCCCGGCGTATCGCCGGGCGGCTGCACCGCGACGGGTTCACGGTCACCAGCGGCATCGGCGGCAAGAGGGTGGTGGGCGTCCTGGCCGCGGTCGGCATAGCCAAACTCATGGCGGGCCATCGCGACCGGCGGAACGGGGTCCTGACGAACGGGGCCCTAACTCTGCAGGCAGATAGACGAATCACGATAGGGGCATGATGGAAATCGCTGCGATAGTCGTTGCCGTCGTCATTGTTGCCCTTATATTTCAGGCGATCTTCTTTGTGCTGGGGGCGATTCTGCTTATCCTCTGTAGATTTAGTTGATCTGGCAGGTGTCACCAACAGACGGTCACCATAATCAGGCGAACCCGCGCCGACAAGGAGACGAGCTATGTTCGGCGTCGAGATGATGCACTACGGGTGGGCTGAAGTGGCGGGGCGGTGGCGGCCGGGCTTGTTGTTGGACTAGCTGATTTGCGTGGTTGGGTCATTGGGTGGCTGTGCGGGCGCGGTCGAGGATGCCGGCGGTGGTGCCGATGTACATGTCCAGGGTGGTGCGGACGTTGGCGTGCCCGGCCATGGCCGAGACGTCGGTGGGGTCGAGTTTCCAGGTGAACAGGGCGGTGGTGCACTGCACGTGCCGCAGGCTGTGCCAGGTCCACGCGCCGTTGCCGCCGGGGTCGCGCCAGCCGGCTGCGAGGTAGGCGGGGGCCAGGACGCGGCGGTCGAAGTTGGAGGACCGCCAGTAGGTGCCGCGGGGGGAGGGGAACATCAGTCCCAGCGGGTTGGTGCCGGCGTTCTGCTCGGCTCGGGCGGCCTGGATGCGGGCCGTGATCTTGTCGGCCAGCGGGTAGGACTGCGGAGTGCGGGTGGGGTAGATGGGCTTGCGGCCCTTGGGTGCGCCGGTGAGCAGTGTGCCGCTGACCTCGATTACCTTGCGGTCCACGTCGATGACGCGGGCGGCCGGGTCGATCTGGCCGGTGGTCAGGGCGAACAGCTCGCCTTGCCGCAGCCCGGTGTAGGCCGCGGTGCAGGCCATCAGCTCGTGCAGGTCCCCGCGCTGCCCGGCGGCCAGGGCGCGGCCGAGCCGGGCGACGTCAGCGGCGGCGGGGATCTCGGTGGGGTCGACGAACTGGGCGGCCTCGCCTTGCATGCTTGGTTAGGGCGCTTTGAGCTGGCTCCACCATGACGGCCTGCCGCGGCCCCACCCCGAATCGGACACCTTCGATGTCGGCTCGGTCTGGCCCCGCCTCGAGACGGCCAGGCGGCGTTCCTGCAGTTCTGGCTTCCTCGACTGGCGCCGGTCTTGGGGGCGACGAGCCGCAGGTCAAGGTGGAGCGCCCGGAGCGAAGCGAGGACGTACGACCTTGACCTGCGGGGAGCGCCTGCCATCATTGAGCGCTGAGGAAGCCCCCGGGTGGGGCCACTTCGGGGCGTCAGCCGACATTGAGGTGGGGCCACAGCAAGCCGTCACACCGGTCCCAAATGGAGCCGCCCAAACCACATGCTGACGGGCGGGCCGGGCGCGGGCCGGCCGGTGGCCTGCCAGTGCACCTGGCGCAGCCGCGGGTTGGTCAGGTACCCGGCGGTGATCATGGCCGATAGGCACCGGTGCAGCCGGGCGCCCTCGCCCGCGGTGGGAGCGGCGTTGACCGCCCGCTGCATGTCGGCGGCCTTGATGTCCTGGCAGGTGATCCCGGCGATGACCGGGGCGATGAACCGCTCGCACAGCCGCCGCTGGGTATCGGCGTGCTTAGGAGACCACGGCCTGCCCGCCGGGTGCCGGGCCGGGGAGAGGTACCAGGCGATCAGGTCCGCGCCGGGCCGCTCCAGGTTCGGCGCGTCAGCCATCAGCCGCTCGATGACCTTCTCCAGCCTGGCCGCCAGCCGGTCCTCGGACGCCGCCTCACACTGCCGCCGCGCCCCGTTCTCATACCAGACCGCCCGCCACCGACCCCCCGGCTCCCGCGCCGGATACACCGTCACCCCGCACTCCAACTCCACCACACGGCCGTCGCCGCGATTGGCTGCGCGGGCGTCCCCACGCAGTTGGGCGCCGGGCCCGCTACGCGGCGCGATCGCGGGCCACCGCCGGCGGCCTTGTGGGACGCCTGCCCCCGGCGCGGGCCGGTTGTGGGGTTTTTGTGGGGATCTTGGCCCGAGCGGGTGCTTCCGGCGCCATGGCATGCCTGCTCTTCCTGGCGTTTTCGCAGGTAAAGCGGGCTGCTCGGCAGTTACTGAATCGGTGTGGCCGGAGAACGATAGACCGGCTGAAAAGCGGCGGGTCATGGCTCCAAGTTTCGCTCGCCAGCACCTCCGGTTGAGCGGTAACCGCGGCGCCCGACGAGCCTTGGACCAATGATGTTTTTCGTGCGTCAGCGATTCTCGCTCGCGCCCAGCGGCGGGATGTGCGTCCGAACATCTGAGCCAGTCGGCGTTCCGAAAGCGGATTGCCGGCCTGCACGCTGAGCGTGTACGCGGCCACCGCCGCGTCATTAATGGCGCTGGCCTGAGGTACCTCATCGTGAGCCTGCTCGTTGCTCGGGATAGCCGGCAGCCTGGTGGCGTGACCTGCGGGCCGCCGCGTCGCGTCCGGCGCGTAGTGTTCGTTCCTGCCGCGGCCATCGCCGTCGACCGCCGAAATCGGAAGGGAACGAATCGCAGCACGGCATGCCACACGATTGCAGGGATGATCTGCCGAGGGCCCGCGCTCTGCTGCTCCGGAGGTCCGGATCAGCCAGACGAGGAGCTCATACGAGCCTACGAGACTGACCGCCGGCCAGGCAGCGACCACCGCTCCGGCGGGACCGTGTGACCAGCCCTGGGCCATGTTCGCCGTGAGGGTAGCTGCGATTCCTAGCCCGAGCAGCCACCGGGCGAGGGTGGGTACCGGCACTTGGTGCCGTGCCGCGTACAGCACCACCATCGAACTGGCGTAGACGAGGCCGTCGATCGTGGCGGGCTCGAGCCGGGCGGTGATCCCGGTCTCGCCGTGTGCCTGGACGGCAGCGTAGGCGTGCCAGTAGGAGATGTACGCCGCGATGCCCGCCACGGCGAGCACGGCCGCCGCGGTGGAGAGGCGGATGGCGCGGTCGATGCTGCTCGTCAGGGGTGCTGGCGGGTCATCGCTGTCTACTAGGTAACTGTCGGCGGTGAACCCGCCGCGGATTGCTTCGGCAAGCTCGTCCTGCTCGCCGGCAGTGCGTATCGAACAGAGATCGGGCCGGGTGAAACCGGGGTCGGACATGGGCTCCTCCTCCCTGGCTAGTTGGGAGGAATTTGGGAGGTCGCATTCAGCGCGAACCGCCCTGAACCTGTCCCAACTGAGCTGAAGCAGAGCCTCTGATCTGGCCTTTCACCGAAATCCCTGGCCAGAGCGCCGATCGGAACCCTATGGTAAGGAGAAGGTCTATGGCTCGATTCCGTCACATGCGTGACGCGTACCCGTTACGCACGCCTGTGCGCGCGTCTGACGCTGCCGAATTTGAGCCGTATTGGATCAAGCGCGGCGCTGCGGCGCCGCTGGCCCGGCTCCCGCTCCGGGCTCTGCCTTGGGGAGGTCCGCCCGGCGCAAGCCGGGCCACTCGCACGGACTCGTAGATCAGCGTGGCTCCCACGGCAGCATGCCCTGTGCCGCGCGTAGCCGTCTTGACCCGACAGCCTTTGCTCCACGGATTTGTCAACGGCGGGTGTACCGGGAACGAGCAGCAGTCCCTCCTGTGACGCTGATAGATAGGAGCGTGGCACAAGGTTGACACCGCGCCAGTCAGACCGTCGGTTTTGACGACAGCTTCGGCAAAGGCCTGGCGTGCTTCCCGCCGGACCGGCAGGGTCTCGTGGGCGTGCTTTGCCCGAGAGCTTGCCACGGTAAGCTGCGCTGTCCCCGGGCGACCTGGCGCAGTTGGCATGTTTGGCTCTCGTCTAGCCCGAAGCAACTTCGGTCTAGCCGAAGGTGAAGCAGTAGGCCTGAGCCCCTGGATCGAGGAAGGTGATCTCGAAGGTGCGGTCGGTGATGGGGCCGGGCTGGCGGATGAGCTGGTAAACCCGCTGCTGCGGGAGGGTGCCGTTGCCGTCGGCGTCGGTGTCGGTTCCGTGCGCCTCGCCCGGTGGCTGCCCGTCGATGCCGACGCGGAACCGGAGGGAAGTTCCTGGCGCTGCCGGTCCCATGACGAGGTTGAGGTCGCGGGCGTGGAAGCGGCAGGCGATTTGCCCGCCTGCCGCGTTCAGCGTGGTGGCCTCTTCGTCCATGCTCCAGTCCCCGGACAGGGCCCACTGGTTGAGCCCCAGCCGCGCCGGGACGGTATAGACGTGCGGCTTGCCTGGCACCGGGCCGCCGGGGGAGGCGAAGCCCTCGGTGCGTTCATAGCCGGTGTAATTTTCTGGTGATCTCAAGCTGGCCCAGTCGGCTGCGACTTCCAGGCCGCTGGGGTCGACCGAGACCATTTCAGTACCCGCGCCGGTGGATCCGGCCTCGGCCAGCAGCTGCTGGATGACCATTTCCGACTGGCCGTATTCGCCCTCGCCGAAGTGGTGGTGCCGGATTCGCCCCTGGGCGTCGGCGAAGTAGAGCGCGGGCCAGTAGTGGTTGCCGAAGGCATCCCACACCGCGTAGTCGTTGTCGGTCGCGACCGGGTAATCGATCCGCATGTCCTGCACGGCCCGGCGGACGTTATCGGCGTTGCGCTCGAACGAGAACTCGGGCGTGTGCACGCCGATCACCACGAGCCCGTGGCCGGAGTACTTCTCGGCCCAGGCGCGGACATAGGGAAGCTGCCGTAGCCAGTTGATGCAGGTATAGGTCCAGAAGTCGACCAGGACCACCTTCCCGTGCAGGCCTGCCGGTGTCAGCGGCTCCGAATTGAGCCACCCGGTCGCGCCGTCGAAAGAAGCCAGCTCACCCTCATCGGGCAGCCGGGCCGAGGCCACGTGCAGCCCGGCGGGCGCGCGCCAGAACGCTGCCATAACATTGCCCTCCCTGTAGCTCGATGCCCCGGCCCGGGGGCCCGGGCCGGTGCTTGGCGGGTACGGGGCGGCGCGTAACTGGCGCGCGCCGCCCGCCGGTGTCTGGGTCAGCGCAGTGACCGGAACGCCGCGCGGAGCTCGCTGCTGAACAGGGCCGGTTCCTGCCAGGCGGCGAAGTGGCAGCCCCGGTCGACCTCGTTGAAGTAGATGAGGTTGGCGTAGGCCCGCTCGGCCCAGCTGCGCGGGGCCTTGTAGATCTCCTTGGGGAAGACACTGACGGCGGCGGGGATGGTGACGCCCTTGACGCCGAAGAAGTCGAACGTGTTCTCCCAGTACAGCCGGGCCGAGGAAATCGCGGTGTTCGTCAGCCAGTAGAGCGTGATGTTGTCCAGGACTTCGTCCCGGGTCAGGTTGCCGACGGGGTGCCCGGCGGCGGCGTCGGCGATGTCGGCGTAGCTGGCCGCGTCGTGGTTGATCATCCAGGCGGCCAGCCCCACGGGGGAGTCCGCGATCCCGTAGAGCGTCTGCGGCTGGGTGATCATTTCGATCCCGTAGCCGATGCCATGGGTGTAGAAGAAGTTCAGCTGCTCGTACGTGCTCTGCTCGTCGGCGGACAGGCCCGATGGCGGCGGGCCGCCGGCCCCCAGGATGTTGCGCGCGAGCGCGATGGAGACCTCGGCCGGGACGACGCCGGCCATGTTGGTGTGCATGCCGAGCAGTTCCGGGGAGGCCTGGACGGCCATCACGTCGGTGATGATCGCGCCCCAGTCGCCGCCTTGGGCCACGAACCGGGTGTAGCCCAGGCGCTTCATCAGTTCGGTCCAGGCCCGGGCGATGCGGTCCGGGCCCCAGCCGGTCTCCCGGGGCTTGCCGGAGTACCCGTGGCCCGGAATCGACGGGATCACCACGTCGAAGGCGTCTGCTGCGCTGCCGCCGTGGGCGGTGGGATTGGTGAGCGGGTCGATGACCGCCAGCAGCTCGATGATCGAGCCGGGCCACCCGTGGGTGATGATGACCGGCAGCGCGTTGGCGTGTTCCGAGCGGACGTGGATGAAGTGGATGTCCAGCCCGTCGATCTCGGTGATGAAGTGCGGTAGGCGCGTTCAGTTTCGCCTCGCACCGGCGCCAGTCGTACTCGGTCGCCCAGTAGCGCGCGAGTTCGGTGATGACCGCCAGCTGCACGCCCTGCGAATGGTCGGGGACGAGCTCCCGGTCGGGCCAGCGGGTGGCCGCGACACGCGCACGCAGCGCCTCCAGCTCGGCATCGGAGGTGACCGGGATCGTGAACGGCCGGACCGCCGTGGCGCCTGGTGAGTTTTCGGTCGTGGCAGACATGTGGGCTCCCTCTCCATGGGGTTTGGTGGTCGATGCGGAGCAGGCCGTTGTAGACGAAGCCGGGGCCCTGTGGGCCGGGCAGTAGGGCCGAAGATCGGCAACCCCGGCCGCGGCGAACCGTCTCGTGGCAACCCCGTCGGATCGCGCCTGGGGTGCCGAACCCAGCCCTGGCCCCTGAACGCATCCGCAGCACCCCGATTCAGCACCGTGCGGCGCAGCATCCGGCGCTGTGTAATCCGAGCGCAACATGTTCACCGAGAGAAGGCAAGTGTGGTCGCAGGATAAGACGGTAAATTAATAGGAAAAATAGGTTAACCGCGAGTTAAAGCCTTGGGGACGGCTGACGCTCACACGACCATCACCAGCGGCCGTGCCTGTGGCGCGGTCTGCCTCGAAGCGTCGGAGACGGGACGACGATTCCTGTCCGGCGCGACGAGATTGAGATCCACCTGCTGACGCTGCTAGATCTCCTCACCGCCCACGCCGCGCGTGTCGGTGCTGGCGGGACGGCGCTGATCACGACGGTGCTTCTCAGGCCAGGTGGGGGCGGCTGGACGCACATCGCTTTGCTTAACGAGCTCGTCGACGACAGCGAGAAGCAGGAGGGGCGGGCGGCGCTTATCCAGTGACCAGCACGGCAGCCGTATGCAGCGTATGGCTCCGGTCACCTCGCACAGAAGGAGACCCACATGTCTTCGAATGACAGCATTCGCCCCTTCCGGATCGACATCCCGGAGGAGTCGCTCCAAGAGCTCCGCCGCCGTGTGGCGGTGCCCCGCTGGCCCGACCGTGAGACCGTCAGCGATCGCACCCAGGGCGCCCAGCTGGCAAAGGTACAGGAGCTCGTCCACTACTGGGCCACCGATTATGACTGGCGCAAGCTCGAGGCCAAGTTGAATGCGCTCCCCCAGTTCATCACGGAGATCGACGGGCTCGATATCCATTTCATCCACGTCCGCTCGCCGCATGCGAACGCGCTGCCGCTGATCATGACCCACGGCTGGCCGGGCTCGTTCCTCGAGTTCGTGAAGGTGATCGGGCCGCTAAGCGATCCCGAGTCCCATGGAGCTCGCGCGGAGGACGCGTTCGATCTCGTCGTGCCCTCAATGCCCGGTTTCGGCTTCTCAGCCAGGCCGCAGGCGACAGGCTGGAATCCCGAACGCATCGCCGGCGCTTGGGATGAGCTGATGAGGCGAGTGGGCTACGGGCGCTACGTCTCCCAGGGAGGCGACTGGGGTGCGGTCGTCACGGACGTGATGGGCCGCCACGCGCCGGCGGGTCTCGTGGGTATCCACGTCACCACGTTGCTCGGCGCGATCGAACGGCCACCAACGCCGAACATGCAAACGACCGTGCCTCCCGAGGTCGCGAACGCGCTCAAGAACGGTGAACCGGCACCGCCGGGCCTCTCGGCCGAGGAAACGATCGCCTATGAAGCATTCAAGAACTTCGCCACGAGCGGCTCGGGCTTTCGGGCGATCATGGGCACGCGCCCGCAAACCATCGGCTACTCGCTCGCGGACTCGCCGGTCGGCTTGGCCGCTTGGTTTTACGAGAAGTTCGCGGAATGGACCGACACGGACGGCGAACCCGAGCGCGCCCTCACGAAAGACGAGATGCTCGACGACATCACGCTTTACTGGCTCACGAACACAGCGGCGTCCTCGGCCCGCATATACTGGGAGGACAGCGCCCACAAAACCAAGATCGGCGGCGAAGTCTCGATCCCTGCGGCCGTGAGCAGGTTCCCACGAGAGATAATCCCCCTACCGCGCAGCTGGGCCGAGCGCGCCTACCCCAACCTCGTGTACTTCAACGAACTCGAGAAAGGCGGCCACTTCGCCGCCTGGGAACAACCGGAACTCTTTGCGAGGGAGATGCGAGCGGCGTTCAGGTCGCTGCGCTGATCGGTGCACGTCGGCGTCAGTCAGGTCGCATCGAAGAGTCAAGCAACCACCGCAGTGAAAGCCACAGCCTGCGTCAGGCGGCCGATCCACCTCCAGTGCTCCTCCGCGCCACGGTCGCCTGGACGCAGGCAGGAACAACGACGCCGTGGCAATCGGCGCCGCGGATAATCCGGCTAAGAGCAGTGCGGAAAGCATTGGAAAAAGCGCCGCAGGGTCCCTCGCCCGCTACGACGAGGACACCATCGACCGCCTCAACCTCGCCGCATGACCGAAACAACCGTAAATAACCTGCCTCTAAAAAAGACGCACCCTCCAGGAGCACGCTCTCCGCCGGCCATTCCATCACGCGCAATACTATGCACCCGCGGATCGGCGTCATCACAGCTGAACGCATCCTAGAACGAATGATATGAGCAGCCAAGCACGGTCGAAGAAGGTCCAACCGGCGAGCAAATATTCGGCGATCGGCGCGAAATCACCTCTGGCGGCTGGATCGCTCCGGTAACGCTAGGTTACTCAGGGAGTGATCATCAGCATCCAGGAGCTGGAGTACGTTGGGTGCCCGGTGTCGGTCCGGTCAGGCAAGTCAGGGCTTCTGCGAGCCCCACAGAAACCCCACAAGTCCGCGACACAGCGGCCGGCCCCACAGGAATCCCATGGACGGAACGGCACACTCCGGTACACTTGTTATGCGTGTTAAAGGCACGGAGAACAGCCGGTGACCAGCGTTGATGCGCGTGAGCTGGGCTATTGGAGCGTTTCCCGGATAAGTGCTCTCAGGATGACAGAACCCCTGAAAAACGGACGCTCAGCCGTTTGTGTTCCGCCTTTCTCCGCGCCTCTTCCGCCACCATCGGTTCCATGTTCACCCCTCTCCGCAGACGGCGGGCGGACAAAACGAGAAGGGGCGAGCCCGGCATCAAAGCAGAGGTTGTCTCGATCGGCGTGGAACCTTGCCGGGTAATGGGCCTAGGCTGCAACAAGACGTCTTCAGACGGCTTGTCACGTCCCTGAGCGTCCCGTGTCGGCTGTCTAGCCTTGGGCGCATGAACACGCTGGCTCCATGGGCTGAACAGCTCGCCCGGGCACTCCTCCGGGATTCCCTCCCCCGCCGCTGGGCGCACGTCCAGGGCGTCGCCGCCCGGGCCCGAAGCCTGGTACTTGTTCTCGGCGCTGACGCCGATCTCCTGGAAGCCGCGGCGTGGCTGCACGACATCGGCTACGCGCCCGACCTGGCCGTGACGGGCCTGCACGCACTCGACGGCGCCCGGTACCTGCGTGACGCCCGGCAGGCCGACACCATGCTGTGCCGGCTGGTCGCACACCACTCCTGCGCCATCATCGAAGCCGGCGAACGCGGACTCGCCGACGTCCTGAGCCGCGAGTTCGAGCCTGCGCCGCACGCGCTTTCCAGCGTGCTGACCTACTGCGACATGACCACCAGCCCGGACGGCGGGCCCGTGCCGGTCGAGAGGCGGCTCGCCGAGATACAGCGGCACTACGGCCAAGGGCACCTGGTGAGCCGGTCAATCCAGCGCGCCACGCCGATTATCGTCCGCGCCGTCGAGCAGGTCCAAGACAGAGCCGCCCGAAGCGCATAGCTCCGCAGACTGGAACAGGGGTGATGCCTGCACGATCTTGATCGTGGCTGGAACCGGTCCAATTGGCTCCCGGAATAGCTCCCGAGGCTGTTCGATAAGTTCGAATTATCTCTTTGAGCTGGAGCCCCGTTACGGAATCGAACCGTAGACCTTCTCCTTACCATGTCGATTCCGAGTCGAAACTTAGCTGCTGCGACGCTGGTCAGAACCGGTTTCGTCGTCGTCCTGGTGCTGGTCAATGTCTCTGGTTTTCGCCCTGTTCTGGCACGCGGCTGGCAGGGATCGGACCATCAGCTTGGGAACTGGACTGGCCCGCCTTCGTGTCCATCAGTACCGATGACGGCGTCGGTTGGGTGCCTCGTCCTTGCTAACTCCACTGGTGAAGCCCTCGCCAGGTTCCGTGAGCTACTCCTTCGAGAGTTGTTCAAACTCCTCGGCAAGGTCTCGCAGGGTGCGCGGTGTATCGCCGTCCTCGATCACCCAGTACTCCCAACCGTCGGTTCGTTCGTCGCCGTCGGCGCGAGCTGCGCGTCGTGGGGTGTCGTAGGTGTGCTCGTTTAGACTGATCAGCGCGTCGTCAGTGACCTCTGCAATCGTTGACCGTTCCGGGTCGGCGGGAGTCAGGAGATCGCCGGCCTTGAGTAGCCCCGCGGCCATCAAGTCGGCCAGGGTCACGCCGACGAATTCATCGTCCTCGACTCTCGCCGTCGCTACGCCCTCAACCTTCGGCTGGTAATTGGGATCCGAGAGCTTGGTGAACCCCGCTCGGGTCACGGCCGCCATGAGTCTTCGCCGACGTGCCAAGAAGTCGTCGTAGTCGAGGTTCTCCCAGTTGTGCGGCAGCGCGTGCCAGAAGCACTGGTTGTCCAACCTGGTTGCCACCAACGCTCGCTTCTTGACCAACTCCGGCCAGTACTCCTTCGGCGGCCTGTCCGAGATGAGATTGTTCGTCACCCAGTCAGTGGGCGCAAAGTTGGCGACCTGATTGACACGCTTCGTGCTCGTGATATTGATGTCGCGCAGGAAAGCCTTCGGGAAGATGTGATGCCCCTCGACATCCTTCAGCGTGGCCGCCGATGGGTCCATCCAGTCTCGGACCTTGCCGTTCAGTGCGAAGAGATCCGCATCCAGGATGTTAAGGGCTGCGAGGTAGGCCTGGTAGGCCGGGCTGGCCGACGTTGACGAAGTGACGAAATCATCGGGAAGCCGAATCGTCCAGAAGTCGGGTGTCAGCACGGTGCCGATGACGTGGTTGAGGATCTCGGCGAAACCAGCTGCGTCTCCTGCAGGCAGGTCATTGAAACGGGCGAGGTCCTCCTCGATGCGCGTCTCCGGCGAGTTGGTGTAGCGGCCAGTAGTCTGGGACATGAAGAACCACCGTGCCATCAGGTCGCGAAGGCTGGTCCTGTCCACCTTGTATTCGGTGAGTCCAATCAACCAGAGAGCGTAGGCGTACAGGACCGTGTTGTCCGACGTGATCATCTTCCGAGACCGGAAACCCGCACGTCCCATGACGCGAAGGAAGTCATCCCAGTTGGTGGTGTTGAGCGCATATTGCTGCGCGCGCTTAAGGGACTCGAGTTCCTTCGCACGGTTCTCGGGTACGACGACACCGGTGCGCGGATCGCGACCGCGTAGTGCGTTGTACGCATTACGGAGACGACCCCTTCGCTGGCCGACTGCGACGATCACCCTGAGCATCTTCCCGGGGTCCGTCGCGATGTAGTGATTCTTCGGTGTCCACGTCGTCTTGACGCCGGTCAACTCGCTGACCGTGTCTGCGCTGAGCCGGGAGTTCCGAGAGAACTGCTCCAGCTCATCGCGACCCTCGTCCCAGAACACACTCAGCCAGGTGAGGATGAAGTCAGCCTGGGTGAGATTGACGCCCTCAGAGTTAATACGGACGAAGATCTCGGCAACTCGCTCGCGATCAACTGTCGACTGCAGTTCGACGACGGTGAACGAGAAGTCCTTGAGGCTATGCAGCTTCGTGAAGACCTCTTCGAGGCGCTCCTCCGCCTCGTCGGTGAGTTCGTGCACCGTCTTGTATCGTGCCAAGAACGCCTTACGCGCCTTGAGGGGACTGGCGAATACCGCCGAGATGTCGGCGATCCACTCCGGACTCTTCTCAAGCGCAGCGCCCGTCACCTCGAACCGTTCCGTGAACGGGTTGAAAGCGATTCGGATTCGCTCCCGCCGGTAATCGTCGTCCACGACCGGCTCGCCCGTCAGGACCACGTACAGGCTGGTCAGTCGTTGCTGCCCGTCGACGATCTTCGCCTTGGCGGTCTGTGTCTTCTCCCCCGTGCCGATCGACCGAGTGTCGTCGTCGCCAGGGATGTTCCAGAACATCAGTTCGCCGACTGGAAAGCCCCGGTAGATCGAGTCGACAAGATCGCGAACCTTCACCTTTTCCCACACGAACGGACGTTGAATGTCCGGGAGCCGGAGCCCTCCGGACTGCACTGCAGCTACGAGGTTCTGCACCGTCCAGGGAACGGGTTTGAAGAGATCACTCATAGGTTCACTTCCGCGTTGGCCGACGGCGCTCGGGTGGGAGAACTTCGTGGTTCGCAGTACAGGGTAGGACAGCTGGCGAGAGAGGCGTGAGATTGCCCAATCTTTAATCCATCGAGTGTTCGGCATCACCCGCTCGCCTCCCTCGCGAGGATCGCGTAGACCGACTTGCCGCCCCGCTCGTGGTTCCAGCCCCAGTGCGCTGACAGGGCCTCCACGATCTGGAGCCGGTAAGACGACATTGACCTGGCGCTTTGCCTCAAAGCCAGTGACGAGAATCGAACTCGCACTATCAGCTTGGGAACTGGCTTATCACGTCTCGCTGACCGGCCCGTTGCAGGTCAGTCGCCATCTTCAGTTGCCCGTGAGTGGCCGTCGAGCACCGGTACCGACTTCCTTGTCGGGCACGTAACGGGCACGAGCTACCGGGTCGGCCTTCCGTTTTTCAGAATGATTTTCGCGTCCACACACGTCCACTACAGTCCGCCTGAGCAGGCCAGGAGACGCGTCAGGGCACCTCGGCGTCCACCGTCGTCCCCATGCATCCATAGTCACAAACGGCTGCTCGCAGACGAAGGAAAGACGACTGACGCTTAGTACTGCAACGGATCTTGCGAGGTCCGTGGGTTCATGCCAGTGCGTAGTCCGGTTTGCGGCCCCAGGTCAGGAAGAGCAAGCCGTATATTACGACCGTACGGGGGTCGTCAAGATGGGCCCGGGCCGCTGTATCCAGTTCATCGAGTTCCGCAACGCTGGCCAGGCCCATCTCCAGCACCTGTGGCCGCATGCTGCGCACCAGGTCGAGGCGGACGGTCCGGCGGGAATTGCCCGGCGGGTACATCTGCACCCTGGCCTCGGCCTGGATATCGTCCAGTCCGGCCTGGCGGAAGAGGTGTGCTACCCGCCGGCCGATCCACGGGTCAGCGCCGTTGCGGCGGAAGACGACCGTGAAGATCTCGCAGAGCCTGTCGAAGGCCGGGTGCGGGGGATAACACAGGACATACTCGGTGTCGGGCTCCATGGACGCGACCCAGCCGCCGGGCCGGGCCAGCCGCATCATCTCGGCGGCCACGTCCGCGGGGTCGGGGAGGTTGATCAGCAGCGTGCGAGCGTGCACCAGGTCGAACGAGCCGGCCGCCAGCCCGGTGTTCCTGGCGTCTGCGGTCATGATTTCCACGTTGCTTAGTCCCCGCCCGGCGGCGAACTCAGCCGCCATCGCGGTATGCGACGGGTCCGCGTCCAGGCCGACGACGCGGCCTGCCGGGGACACCTGCCCGGCCAGCAGGTCCAGAATCCCGCGCGGGCCGCATCCAAGATCGATCGCGGCCTGCCCTGGCCGCAGGCCAACCCGGTCCAGCAGATAGGCGCTGTCGGCGGCCAGCTCGTCAGCCTGGCGCTGCAACCGGGCGCTCTCGCCCGGGCTGCTGCCCAGCGCGTACACCACATTCGGGTCCTGGCTAGGTGGCGTGCCCCTAGCCGACCGGACCGGCTCAGCCATGCTGCATCACCTCGCGACCAGACCCACCCCGCCCGCTGCACGCCGTACCAGATCCTCGCTGTCACCACCGGCGATGCGGCTGCGCATTTAGCTCAGAGCGTATCCGCGTATCCGGTAATGGCACAGCCGGGCCTGGTACTGGCGCCGCCGCCGCCAGTTCGACCAGGACCAGGCGGCTCGTCGTCGAAACGCGGCGGAAGCGGACTCTCAGGATTCAAGTCCACGAGCAACACGCCCCGCCCAAGTTGGGGCGGAAGCAGCCGACGCAGCAGCTCTACACAGCCAACAATCCGCACTTCTCGCAGCTCAAGCCAAAGTTGGGGCGGAAGCAGCCGACGCAGCAGCACAAGGCAGCCGAGTTTCCTATCCTCTTGAAGTCCTTCTGGGACTAAAATGGCACGAAGCGATTGGTCACAGAACTGGAGATATGGCCTCTGAGCTGGTGGGCTGTATTAAGTTCCATATATGAGTTCTTCGGTTGAGGCTGCGATCATTGCAGGAAGCGTAGGAGTCCTCACTCTCGTCGGTACCCTGGCTGCCCAGTTCTACGGCTTCCTCAGAACCAGCAAGGACACTCTGAACGCACGATTCGCCACGGCGGCCGACAGATTGGGTAGTGAGGCACTCGGCGTACGACTGGCCAGCGTATACGCAATGGCGGGCCTGGCTGATGACTGGCCGGAGAACCGGCAGACCTGCGTCGATGTGCTGTGCGGCTATCTGCGCATGCCATATGAACCTGAACCCGACGAAGATATAGACGAGAATACGGACCGGGATATACAGGCAAAGAAACGGGCAATGGCTCGGCTTGTTATCGAACATAGATACGGACACGAAGATGATCATGCCCGGTTTGGCGATTTTCAGTCGTGTCCTGGGCAGCCGTGCAGCAGTAAAGTGCAGCAACTGCAGCGCACGATACCGACCCTATGTGACCGTCATGGACCGCTGACCTGCGTCAACGACCTCTATCGACTGTCTTGCGCCTAGATGGTAAAGAGATGATCCATGACTTTGATTCCGTCACATGCGTGGCGCGGCATCTGCATCCTCGGCTGATGTCAATCAGCCCCCTCAGGTCCCGGACCCGGACCTATACGCACACCTCAAGACGCTCGGCACTATCGCGCAGCTAGCGACCTCACTGTCGGATCTAACTCCCCCGGGGTCAAGCTCCTAAGCAAGGAAGCTCAATCCCCGGATTGGCTGCCTTCATACCTGTGCGGAACTGGCTTTTCGTCATTATCTAGTTTAGACAGCTGGCCCGATCGCAGGTCCGATCCCAGGGTAATCGGAGATATCTTTTTGTGCCCGCCTATCATCGAAAAGCGTTCCTCGCAGACCTTCTTGAGTCGAAAGAAAACTAAAGCTCTTCTCTATAGCTTTAGCTACATCACCAGCACATCGGCCTTCCGTCTTAAGTTTATCTCTGACGGCGGAGATGTCGGGCCTGTCGGCACGCTGATATGATTCGGCAACCAGGCGCTGTTCATATCCGCTTGGGACCCAGTTAGGGCCCCTAATCCCTCTCTTCAACGCCGATTCGGCCGCGGGGGCGATTAGGAGGCGTACGACTCCTTCGGCCAAAGACCCAGATTGCACGTATTCTTCAATCTCGAGAGCGGTATTTAGCTTGGCGGCGAGCGGGTGCTTGTCTTCATCATTTGAGTCAAGCAAGCTGCTGACGGCGCCCTCCGCGAACTGGCCGATTAGCGGTGCGATCGCGCCAAGCCCCGCATGGGTGGCAATTGCTCGTGCAGCTGCGTTGATAAGGGCAAGCAAAATATTGCGCGGTTCGAGGTCTTCTAGTGCAGTAATCGCATCACCCAAAGAGGTGGAGCCTGGTTGAGAGAAAAAATAATCTACAAGCGCCTTGGTAAGAGTGTCAATTACCGAATCTTCGACCGCTCCGGATATCAGTCCTTCGACAGATCTAATATCGTAACCGCCACGCCGGTCATGAGCAGCTACACCAGTTTGCTTACCGCTTCCGAAGTTGATTACGGGAATTACGGCAGCGCCTACGGGTTGAACATCCCTTCTAAGATCAAGCAAGAAAGTGCTAATATCCGGTATCTTACGGCCATCTATCAAGCGGTCATCCCAAAACGCGATCCCGCATGCTAGGTCCTGGCGAACCACAGCTGATTCTGTGATAGCGGCCACGAGAACCAAGACATCATCTGACTGTAGAGCCGTACAGATGACATTCTCGGAGCCAGTGTCCACTCCATCGCCGCCAGAGTCACTGTCCTGGTCATCGCAGTTGGGGAAGGTACCATCCTTGTCCGTGATGCACGGTCGTCGACACGTTGGACCGTAGAAAGCAAGCAACATGACTTTGAGATACCCGGTTTCCTCTGGTTGACCCCGCACCGCCATGAGCTCGGGCTCATGACTGATGAGCCCTAGGGCGTGTTTCAAAAGTGGGGTAGGAGCCATTCGTTGATGGCGGCGATGTGGACGGTGGCTTCGTAGCGGACGGCTAGCTTGTCGTATCGGGTGGCGACGGCGCGGTTGCGCTTGAGGCGGTTGATGCCGCATTCCACGGCGTGGCGGGCCTTGTAGTCCTCGGGGTCGAAGGCGGGCGGTCGGCCGCCGGCGCGGCCTTTGGCCTGGCGGTGGCGGATCTGGCCGGCTTTCTCCGGGATGGTGCACCGGATCCCGCGCCGCCGCAGGTAAGCGCGGTTGCCGCGCGATCCGCAGGCCTTATCGGCGCGTACCCGCCGTGGCCGGGTGCGGGGCCGGCCAGGGCCCGGGCGGGGAACGCGGATGCCCTCCAGCACGGCCTGGAACTGCGGGCTGTCGCCGCGCTGGCCTGCGGTGATCAGGACCGAGAGGGGTTTCTGGCCCTGTTCGCAGGCCAGGTGCACCTTGGTGCTCAGGCCGCCGCGGGAGCGGCCCAGGCCGTGATCGGCCGGCTCATCGGCCACGCCGCCGGGCGGCTCGGCCTGCAGGTCCCCTCGCCTGCGTGCCCCGGCCGCGTGCTGGTGCGCCCGCGCCACGGCGGAGTCCACCGACACCTCCCAGGTGATCAGCCCGGCCGCATCGGCGCGGGCCTGCAGGGCGGTCAGGATCGCCCGCCAGGTCCCGTCCCGCTGCCAGCGGCGGAACAGGCCGTAGACCGTCTGCCACGGCCCGTAGGCCGGCGGCACGTCCCGCCACGGCGCGCCAGCCCGGGTCCGCCACCGGATCCCGTCAATAAGCTGCCGTTTCGTCCGCTGCGGCGGGCGGCCCGGCTTCGTGCCGCGCGGCAGCACCGGCTCCAGCACTGCCCACTGCGCATCGGTCAGGTCCGACCGCCCCGTCACCGCTAAGGTGGCCACGAGGTCTCCGTGCAGATGGTCTTCTTCGTCGTTGACTCATCTACCGGAGACCTCACTCATTCCCGGTCACCGACACGCGGACATTTCACACCATCAGATCACCCAGCCAACTTTTGAAACACGCCCTAGCACGGGAGATGATCCGGAAGAGGTGAAACCTGCAGATCAGGAGGCCCGGAAGAGCGACGTCAGGTCATATGGCCTTGACGCTGGGTACAGCAGCAAATTACAGCAACCCAGCCGCCCATCATCGGCCTCGTACGGCCAAGACCGACCTGTGACCTGCACGGGTGGCCAGCATTTTCTCGTACGGTGCCGGTCAGGTAGCCGCTGCTGGAATTCGCACGTCGACGCCATGCGGTCGGGCACATTCCGGGCACATTACGTTGCGATCTGCTCAGAACTGATGAGAGTCACCGAGATCTCAACCGCAGCTCAGAGGACATGTGCGTCCTGTTCGCCGTGGTCAGGCAGACGCCTGCACAAGACCCAGCCTACAGGCCGACTCGCCCAGCGCTCTGCTCTGAGCAGGCAGGAAAGCTAGACCTCCCAAAGCAGGCGTAGCCTTCCAGACGAGTCACATGCCCAGCCTTCTGGAATAGGCGCGTCCGTCGGCCACAGCGCGCCTGTGAGGGTGGTGCGGACCGCCCGGAGGTCCTGACCCTGAAGCGTCAAATGGCCCGAGAGATAGAGCTACGCATCTTCCTGCAGCAGATCGGTCACCTGGGTCCCGACACCGCTGCGGGGAAAGTTGGGAGCGAAATGGGAGCAGCAGGCTGCGTCTGGTTCGGTCAGATGCGGTGACCGTAGCCGTTCCTAGGTGCGTGACCTGGCCGAACACTAGTCGACATCGGTTTCTCTCAGCTCTACCCTCTGTTGTGGTCCTGGGTGTCGGGGGTTCGAGTCCCCTCGCTCACCCCATCGTGTACAGCTGGTGACCTGCGGATTTGGCGGGAGCCCCAACGTTTCTCTAACCGGTTGGTTAGGATTTTGGTTAGAACCTCCGTGTGACGTCGGTCATATGGAGGCTCGTGGAGCGTGGTGCAGTACTGAGTTGTGCGGTGCGCATGACTCCGGCGCCGACCTGCAACGCCAGCAGATCGACGGCGCCACTGGCGAATGACCTCCGGTTACCAGGCGGCAAAGTTGACGTACTGGCCGGCCGGGGCCGCGGGCAGCGGCGTGAACTGGCCCGGGTCGGGGCCGCCGACGTCAAGCCAGCCGAACCGGATGCCCTGGACCAGGGCGTACCGTCCCTGCGACCCCAGCGATAGCACAACGAGGCTGTCCTGCAAGGTGATGAGGGGGACCTGGTCGTACTGCCCCGTCTGGGTGTAGAGCACCCGGACCAGCCTGCCGGTGGCGGCCTGGAGCTCGGCGAGTTGCACGACGACGGTGTGGGTACTGGCCTGCGGAGTCAGATCACGCCATGTGACCACGATGACATCACGTCCGTCGGGCGTGATCAGCGCGCTCACGATGGAACCGGCGGCGACCACTCCGCTCGGGACGATCACCGTCCCCGCCACCAGGTTGTCGCCTGGCGCGGTGGTGTCGAGCAGCCGGATTCCCCGCGGCGCGGACATAAGGCCAGATTGGGTGGAGCGCAGCCAGGTGAACGCGATTACCCGGCTGCCGTCCGCCCAGGAGGGCGGCCCGGGAATATACACGCTGTTGGCCGGCGCGGTCCAGGTCCGGATGGCCCCGGTGGCCAGGTCGAGGACCTGAATGGCGCCGACGGCGTCCGCCGAGGAGTCGTTCTGCAGCGAGACCGCGAGCAGCTTGCCATCGGGCGACAGCGCGATGCCCTCCGTGGTCTCGTTGCGCATCGGAGCGGGTGCCAGCTCGGTCAGATGGCCGGGCTTACCGGCAGCGGAGATAGCGAACCGGAACAGGCGGAGATCCAAGCCGGGTTTGGTTGGTTCCTGGCCTCCTTGGACTCCGATAATGAAGCTGCGGTCATCGGCGGCGGCGGTGACGAAGGTGCCGCCAGAGTCGGCCCACTCCACAGGGATGGCCGACGGCACAGGGACGGCACCGGTGACCTGCCCGCTGGCGGACGCGCGGACCACCGCCTGTATCCCGCGGCCGTCGGGGGCGGAACTGGTCGTGACGTAGAAGCGCGGCAGGCTGGCCGGGGCTGATCCGGAGACGGCGGGCTTGTGAGCGGCGGGCTTGTGGGCTGGGGTCAGGCCCGCGACAAACGCGCCCGCCGTGATGACGGCGATCACCGCGGCCGCGGCCGCGAGCGGGAGCAGGCGCGGACGCCAACTGGGCCGTCGGGTAGGAACCTGGAGCGGCCTGAGCAGTTCGGGCTGGACCCGCTCGGCCGCCCTCTTCAGCTCCTCGCGGAGCAGGTTCTCGATGTCAGGCATGCCTCACGCCTCCTTCGAGGAACGGGACGAGAGGATCCGGGCCAGCGCATCGAGGCCGCGGGAGGCGGTCGAGCGGACGGCGCCTTGGCTGATGTGCAGCGTGGCCGCTGCGTCGGCCACGCTCATGTCCACGTAGTAGCGCAGGGCGAGTACCTCGCGCTGCCTGGCGGGCAGCCTGCGGAACGCCTCGATGAGCTCGCTGCGCTGCTCGAAACCGACGGCGGCGTCGGCGTCCTGATCCCTGGACGCGGAGATCCGGGCCTCGTGCCTGCGGGCGACCGACCGGCGGCGGAGCACGGACCGGCTGCCGTTCAGTACGGCCGACCGCGCGTAGTCCAGGGCGCTCGACTGCTTGCGCAGGGTCCGCCACCGGCGGTGCAGCTGCTCAAAGGCGTCCTGCACGACGTCTTCGGCGGTGGCCATGTCACCCACCATCAGCACGGCCAGCCGGACCAGTTCCAGGTGATGCGCCCGAAACAGCGCGGTCACGTACCGGCCTGGGTCATCCGCCGCGCCGTCATAGGCAGCCTGCTCAGGCCATGGCCCCGGGCTGCGGATGACATCCGCCGGATCAGCTTCCATACCTGGGAGACGTTCAGATCACGCCTCACGCTGCGATGCCAGGTCACGAATCGGCAACAGCAGGGCGCGGCATCAGGGGTCGAGGGTGGCGGACGGGCCGGTGTAGACGGCGGTCACGAAACCCCCGAGACGCCGAGAATGACCCCCGGGTGCGGGGGGCCACTCTCGCGTGGGTCAGGTTTTTCGTCTTATGTAACATCGGGGCGTGTCGGGGTGCCACCAGACGGGTGGCTCCGTAAGCCCAGCGATTCCGTTTTCGCCGATCCTGCGCCTTCTCAAGCCAGCCAGGCCGGCCCCGAACCCTGCGAGCTGACTCGGAGCCGTTGCCTTCCCCCTCTTGGGCCGCCCGGCCCAATGCTCGTAGCCGCGCGCCGGACGGCGGGATCCGGGCCGGCGTCGTGGCCGCAGTCACCAGCATCTCGCCAGGCGAGGTGAGCCGTCACCTCGCTCTGCATGTCCAGTAAGCGTGCCCGCGGCGGCGGGGACGTGAGCACTGTCAATGACCTGACCCCTCAGGAGCTGCAGATCGCGCTGAGCCTGGCCGAAGGCCTTACGGCCAGCGAGACCGCCGCCTTGTTCGTGAGCCCGCATACCATCGGGTACCACCGGCGCAGCGTGCACCGGAAGCTCCCCCGTCGGATCGCGGGGCGAGCTACGGGCCTGATCGGTCTACAACAGCTCGGCCAGCAGGGCTGCGGCGCGCGCGGCGCCGTCGGTTTCCGCTGGCCGGTAGTCGACCGGCCGGTCGATCTCGGCGACGATGGCCTCGGCGAGGTATCCGGGGTCGAGTGCCGCGTAGTCCAGGCGCCTCCCGGCGCGGTACTGCGCGAGCCGGTGAGCCACGTGAATCTGCTGCTCGAAATGGCGGGCCAGCGGCACGTAGATGAACGGCCTGCGCGCCGCGACCAGTTCCATAGTCGTGGTCAGTCCGCCCTGGACCACGGCCAGGTCGCACGCGGCCAGGTGTCGGTACAGGTCAGGGACGTAGCCGCGCAGCTCCACCCCCGCGGGCACCGGGACCGACGCGGGATCGATCCGCGGACCGGTCACGGCGATCATCCGTAGGCCAGGAATTGCCTTCTCGGCCAGCGGAAACGCCGAGGCGACCCGGCGCAGCAAGTGGGCTCCCACCCCGGAACCGCCCACGCTCACCAGGCAGACCCGCTCGCCGGGCCGATAGCCTAGTCCGGCGCGCAGCGCCTCCCGGTCCTCCGGTGCAGTAGACCCGGTGACGTACCCGGTGCACGTGTACCGGTCCAGCGCCCAGTCGCGCACGGTCGGGAGTTCCGGTCCGAGCGGGACGTCCACGAGGTCGTCTGGATTGCCGACGAAGATCGACCGGTCCCGCAGCCGCGGGTAGCGCCGCATCCGCTCGACCCGCTCCGCGTTCCAGTCCGCGGTCAGGACGGCCTCGGCCGCGCCGCCCTCAGGCATCGGCAGCCAGCCGACGAAGTCGGTGAGCCAGGCGTACGCGGTCCGCTTGAGCTCCGGGTTGTCGAACAGGAAATGGTCGACATCCCAGCCCTCGTCGGCGATCCACAGGTCATACGTCTCGTCGCAGACCAGGTCTTGGAAGACCATGAAGTTCGCCACCATGATCTCGTCCATCCGGCGGGCGGCCTGGAACACGTTCAGGTCGTGCTCGCCCGCCTCCGACTCGATGTGCGCGCTTTCGCTAGCCAGCCAGCGCGACGCCGGGTGGACCCGCTCGCCTCGTTCCTCCAGCACCTGCGTCACCGGGTGCTGAGTGAGCCAGTCGATCTCCAGATCCGGGTGCCTGGCCCGCAGTTCGTCGGCGATGGCCAGGTCGCGGCGCACGTGCCCGAGCCCGATCGGCGAGCTGACGTACAACGCCCGCTTACGGCGATCCCGGCTCCTGGTCCAGGACCGGCGCCCTTCCGGCCGGGAACGCAAAGACTCGGCGAAGTCCCGGATGAGCAGGTTGACCTGGACCGGATCCCGCAACGTCGGGGCGTGGCCGCCGCCGTGGATCGTGACGAGACGGCCGCCGGTCCAGTGCGCCAGCGCCACGCCGGTCTCGTACGGCACGATCTCGTCGTGGTCACCGTGCACCACCAGCACCGGGCACCGGACCTGACGGCAGATGGCCTCGGCGTCCTCGGCCGTGAGCGCGGCCATGGCCGGCGCCGTCAGCAGCAGTGTCTCGGCGGTGGTCTCCAGCCCCCAGCCCACCGCGTCCTCTTGCTGCTTGATCGAGTGCGGCTCGGTGAACACCTGAGACATGAAGAATTCGACCCAGCCGCGGTAATCCGCCTGCCAGTAATGCCGGTTGGCCTTGCCCCAGCCCTCGTAGCCGTCCTTGGGCTCGTTGAAATCCGGTGGCACCGGCCAGGGCAGCGCCGCGCCGATCGCGATCACCCCGGCCGCCCGCTCCGGGTACCAGGCCGCTAGCTGCAGCGCGTGCCGTCCGCCCATGGACAGGCCCACGACCACGGCCTGGTCCGCCCCGGCCGCGTCCAGGACCGCGATCGCGTCCTCGACGTACTCCCGGTCGCTGTAGGCCTCTGCCGTTCCCGGCCGGTCCGCCCGGCCGTTGCCACGGCCCTCGACCGTGATAACACGGAATCGCCGGGCCAGGCAGGGCACCTGCGCCTTCCACTGCCGGGCATGCACGATCGCCCAGGACGTCAGCAGCAGGATCGTGGGCTCTCCCGCGCCATATACGTCATACCCGACGCGCACCCCGGCCCGCTCGATGACGCCCTGGTGGTCCGGTTCGCGTGCACGCATCACGCCCCCTCGGCTCCTTGACCATGCAGATGCACAATGTGATTATGCGAGCCAAGGAGCCGAAACGACCGACTCCGCCCGGATCGGCCGCAATTTTCCGAGGGACACTGGCCGAGCGAGAAACCGCGCCGGTGCCGCCAGCAACGCCCGATGGCGGGAACCGGTAACCGTGATCTGGCCCCCGGCGCCCGCGCCGGAGCGGCGCCCCCGTGGCCACGTCCTGTGCGTTCGCGTCGTGGTCCACCACGAAACCGCTCACCGTGGAGGAGATAGGCCCGTCACATGACGACCGGGGTTTCACCGGCGTCGGCTCCAGCCGGGAGAACCCGGGCAGTGGCGGTCTAACCCAGCGAGGGGACGGCCGCTTCGCGGCCGTCCCCTCGCATTCCCGTGACACCTTGACCGGCTGCACCCATAGGGGGTACCCGAAACCAGCCCGTCACTGACTGAAATTCCAGCTCACAGCTACAAGCAAGTCGCCGGACCACTCACATGGCCATCAATGCTGAATAGCGGAGGTTAAGCGATAGGTCGGCCGTAGGTCACGGCCTCGCGTATCTCCGGGGGCAAAGACTGGGCGAGTAGCGCGTCGGGCTGAGCGCCGAGCGAGTCGTTGATCGTGGAGAAGGCCAGGCGAAGAGCCACAAAGGCGGTGATGGCGAAGATCTGCCCGTCATCGAGCCCGGAATCTCGGAGCGCCTGGACGTCGGCAGGCGTCGTCGCGTTCGGGTCCCTGGCGACCTTCCGGGCCCACGCGGCCATTGCCTTCTCCTGGTCCGTCAGCCCGACGTCGCTGCCATCCAGAACCCCCGCCGCGACAGCAGCATCCGACGCCTTGCTCAGCTTCTCGCCCCACGCCAGCGAGCAGTACGAGTCACCGAGGGCTGAGGCGGCGGCGGTCACCAGGATCCCGCGCTGGCGGAACGTCAGACCGCTCGGCCTGAATGCCTCAGACATCAACCCGAACAGCTGCTTGAGGGTGTCTGGCTGGTGCGCCCACAGCCGGGACACGTTCCACACGTAGCCGCCGTCTGCGAGGTCTTCGTCGTAGAGCGCCTGCACTTGGGCGGACACCGGGGGTTCTGGGAGGAAGCTTCCGGTCATGCGCGTTCTGCTCCTTCGGATTTGCGGGCCAGGTAGCCCACGACATTGATCTCGGCCCGCAGCGGCAAGCCGTCGCGCAGCTGCCGCTGAGCCTGCTCCACGGCAGCGCGATGGAACTCACCCTCGCCCACGTTCTGGATGGCCTCATACGCCGGCCCGGTCGAGGCCAGCGCCCGCGCATACAGCTCCGGGTCGGCGAACTCCCAGGCGAACGGGACATCCAGGCGCTCGACATCGACGAATCCATACGACGCGAGGAGTTGCTCACCCGCACCAGGCCGGCCCAGCGACACCATCACCGCCTGATTGCCGACCTTCTCCGCCGCAGCAAGACGGAACGGCGCCAGCGCCCAGGCCCCAGGGGACACCTTCAGATGACCCCACACCGTCATCCCGGCGCGTCCGCCAGGGCGAAGGACCCGGTATATCTCGGCAACCGCGTCGGGTGTGGTGCCCCATATCCCCCGGAAGCTAGTGACAACATCGAACGACGCCGGGTCCCACGGCAGGGCGTGCATATCGCCGACCCTGATGTCGCATCCGGGGTTCCGGTCCCGGGCCACCGCCACCAGCCGGGCGGAGGCGTCGATACCGCAGCAGGAAGCGCCACGCAGGCGAGCCAGCTCGACGGCGAGCCCGGATCCGCACGCCACATCGAGCAGCCGGTCCCCGGCATCGAGGCCGAGCCGGTGGTGCACAGCGACGTACTCCCGGCAGTTGCTCGGCTCGCTGAGCGTTGCGAAGTCCACCGCCTTGCGGCCCCAGCCCTCGTCCACCATTACCCACTGGGGAGAGTCCGTGCCCGGCCTCGTCATCGCCCCTCCTCTGCGTCGCCAGGTCCCCCTACGCTGTAATCACCGGTCCGCCGAACCGGCCGGCAGAGCCCGCATGCCAGCGGGCCTGGCTGAAAGGCGTATCCGGACGGGCAGCGGGCCTGCTCAGGTAGCACGGATCGGCGTACAGGTGGAGGTACCAGTCTGCGGTCAGTGGTAGTTCCCAGGCAAGCTTGGAAAGGTGTCCCGCGCGCCGAAGCACGTTTCGTTCATCACAGCACGTCATTCCCGGCCTGGCCGTGCGGGTAGCTGGAAGGATGGCTGACCGTGTGGGTGGCCGGCGGCGGCCGGTCTTCAGGCCTCGGACGGACGCGCCGGGTCCGGTGCACAGGCGCGACGGCTGACCTGGCTGCTGAGGCACACACAGGAGCAACACAAGTCCGGGTCGGGGAGGGGTCTAACACGCGGATAACACGGAAGAAACGGCATTACCACGGCACACGGCGGCACACATGCTAAATTGCTGCCGCAAGCTCCTGACAGGCCCATCTGCTGGTAAATCGGGCTGCGGAGTTACATTAGACACAGGCTCCCGGGTCGATGACAGAACTTCTGAAAAACGGAAGGCCGTCAGCCTACTTGACGGAGTTGCGGAACTCGACGGCTTCGGTCAAGAGGGGGAGTGCCTCGGTAGCGTCGATGACCGGATAGACCGTGTACTCAAGGAATGGGGTGAGTTTGAAGAGACCCTGGGCCAGGCCGGCCAGGTCGTCGTGGTCCGCGATCACGAAGCCTCCCTCCCCGTCGACCCGCAGGACATACTGGTGAACCGTGGCATCACCCGGAAAGGCCCACTTGCTGGCCACCTCAAGAGCTCGGGCGACGCTCGCTTCGTTCTCGGCAGCCGATCCGCCGAGCCGCACCTTCCAGGCAACGACGTATTTCATGGTCAGGCCTCCTTTGCCAGGGACACGCGTCCCGTGTCTGATTGAGTAAATGTAGATATTCCCCGGGCGTATGCTGAATTTGTCAATATCCCGGTATATCCGGAAAGACGCTGCTTCCCCGCGCCAGCTGATTCGGCGTCTCCAGCTCGTTGTCGTCTCCGCTGGCGCTGTCGATGGCTTATGTGATGGCGGTTACGTCCAGAACTCGTCCCAGCCATATTGGTCAGCTGGATAGTTCCAGATCTCGGTCGCCTTGCCGTCACGGATATGGATGACCTGGACGGTGCTGTCCTCGAAATGCTTGCCCGCCCGCTCGGCGCGGAGGGTCAAAAGCATCACGGCGTGCTCGTCACTGGCAAGAACATCGCGCAGCTCAGCACTGAGCGTTCCCCCCGACAACTCGAAAACCCGGCCAAAGAGCTCGAGAACTTGAGCCACGCCTTCGCTGTCACCAGCCAGAAGGCTCCTGCCGGGCTGGTGCCAGAGGATGTCCTCAGCCCAGTACTGACTCATTGCGTCCATGTCGCCTCGGCTGAAGGCCGCATTGGCTTCCCGCGCCAGCACCTCGTTCGGATGTGCCACCTGATACCTCCTTGTATCAAAGTGATCGCCCAATCGCCCTGCACCCACCAGGCCGTCAAGGTCTAGCGAAACCAGACATAACGGGCGGGCTTCGGCGCAGATTCCGCATAGGGGCCGACGTCTGCGTGGTTCCAATGGGAAGCAAGGTGCATCTCCACACGAACTCCACACCGTCTCCACACAGTCTGCACCTGACCGCGCCGGTTGCGCTAGCCATCTGCGCAGCAACGGCCACGCCTGCCGTCCCGGTGACGAACATGAGCGGGATCGTGGACTTCTCGGCCCCGCCCACACCTAGCTGATCCGCGCCGGTGGGGTCTACCTCATCGGAGGTCCCCGTCGGCCAGGTCCGTGTCGGTGAAGACCGCGCAGGTCAGGTTTACAGGCCGGGCATCGTGCGCTGGATCCCGCGTCCGGTAATGGTGAGCCCAGCGTAGATGTCAGGGCGTTGAGGGCGGAAAGTCAAACATCTGCACCTGCCTCTCGGCACAGGTGACCGAACGACGGTTAGTCTCATTTCTAGTCTCATACACGTTCGTTTACCTGCGTCTATCACCGTCTACTGCCGGGCTCTGAGCAGGCTAAATAGACCAACGCGGCCGTTCCTGAACAGTCATCCTTCATTCTGAAAAGCGGAAGGCCGTCAGCCTATTCAATGGAATTGCGGAACTCGCTAGCGAGTCTGCTGACAGCCATCCTGACCGACCAGCCCAGGCTCGTTAGGCCCCGATGGGGAACACCGCCGGGACGGCTGGCGCGGTTCCCCGATTCACCAGCGGTGTCCGGAGCTGGGGCGAGCAGAATGCTCGCGGGACAGTTCTGGGAGTGGTCGTGCCGGTGGAGCCGGGAGTAGGTTGGCGCTGTGGAGTACCAGGGATCGGTGTTGCGTGAGGGCCTGTATTTCGGTGAGTGCCCGCGCTGGCATGACGGTCGGCTGTGGTACTCCGACTTTTATGATCACGCTGTCCACGCGCTTGCGCCTGGCGGGGCCGACGAGCGGGTGGTGGAGGTGGCGGGCCAGCCGTCGGGGCTGGGGTGGCTGCCGGATGGGTCGCTGCTGATCGTCTCGATGCTCGACCGGCGGGTGCTGCGCCTGGGCGTGGACGGGGTTTTGGGCGGGTACGCCGACTTGGCGGAGTGGGCGCCGTTTCACTGCAACGACATGGTGGTCGACGCAGCCGGCCGTGCGTACGTCGGGACTTCGGTTACGACGTCTTTTGCATTCCTGGCGGGGGAGCCGGTGGAACCCCGGTCGACGGTGCTGATCCGGGTCGATCCTGGTCGGCGGGTGAGCGTCGCGGCCGATGACCTTGAGTTCCCCAATGGGACGGTGATTACTCTCGACGGGGGAACGATGATCGTGGCCGAGTCGGGGAACCGGCGGTTGACCGCGTTTGACATCTCGGGCGACGGGGGGCTGAGCAACCGGCGGGTGTGGGCCGATCTGGAGCCGCATCAGATCCGTCCGGACGGTATCTGTCTGGACGCGTCGGGGGCCTTGTGGGTTGCTAGCCCTGCCGATATGGCTGCGGTGCGGGTCGCTGAGGGGGGCGAGCTGCTGGATACGGTCAGGTTCTCCCAGCGCTGTATTGCGTGCATGCTCGGCGGACCCGACGGCCGCGAGCTGTTCGCGATGACCGTGCCCACGTCGATGCCAGCGGAAGCGTCCGCGTCAGCGTGGGGGCGGATCGAATCAGTGCGTGTCGGCGTCGGCCACGCCGGTCTTCCCTAGCAGGCCGCAGAGTGGACATTTCTTGCGCTTTTCGCCATTAGCGGAAGCTCAATAACATAATCTGTTGTGCCAGAATTCCGGTCGCAGGAAAGATCAACACACCGATAACACGAAGAAGACGGAGCGAACTTCTGAAGGCCGGGTAAACGGGCCGCCCGAGATCATCATAGCTAGCAAGATAACTCAGCCCAGCTCACCTGCATCTTTGCTGGTTAGCCAGACAAGCCGTCAGGGTTCTCCACTGGACTCCAGCACTCGCCAAAAATCCTGGTTTACCTGGCCTGTTAAGGCTAATCATAACAAGAAGTATCGAAGGCTGGCGAATTTGTGGTCCTGAGTGTCGGGGGTTCGAGCCCCCTCGCTCACCCCATCGTGTATAGCCGGTGACCTGCGGGTTTGGCTCACCGGATGCTGGGTCGATCCGGGCCCAGATATTCCTCAGGGGCTCCTGCTGCGGAGTTTAATTAATGCTGGCCGCCGTTTCCGGAAGGGCCGCCTTCCAAATACGGTGGTGTACCCGTTTCATTCATGACGCCGTTGTTCTTGTCTGCTGGTCAGGATTGGTCATCCGCCTTCTCCAGTGACGCTGACGCATGTTCCGTCGCGTCCGGACGAGAAGCCGGGCGTGTCTGGATGAACCCGGCCGCCGCGATGCTGAGCAGCGCTGGAACGCCCGCCACGAGAAATGCGGCAGCAAATCTTCCCGGCCCATGACCGGCAGCCACGATCGCTCCGGACACGGTGATCGCGGCGACCGCTCCGACTTGGCCCATCATCTGGAGCAGGCCGGTTGCGGTGGCGCGGCGGTCCTCCTGAACCGCATTAACGACAGACGTCGTGAGGGCAGGCGAGATCATCCCGTTCCCGAAGCCGGCCAGGATGTTCCCGGCCACGACCAAGGCTAGTGAGGACAACCAGGCGCTCGCGGCGAAAACGGGGAGGCCGGCGGCCATGAGCGCGGCCCCGATCATCGCCGAGCGGCGTGGCGTAAGCCCGTGGACGCGGGACGGAACCTGCGCGCCCACACAGAAGGCAATAGTCCTCAGCACGAGGATCAGCGACGCGCTCGCCGCGGACAGGCCGAATTCAAGTTCGAGCAAGAGGGGGGTTAGGACAAAGCCGCTGAAATAGACGAAGGTGCCGAACGCCTGGGCCACGATAGGGGCCGAGAAATTCCTGACGCGGAGCAAGTCGAGCGGCAGGACGGGTGCGGGTGCGTCTTTCTCAACCCGGAAGAAGGTGACGCATCCAGCGACGCTGAGCACAGCCGCGGCTATGACCCACCGTCGTTCGGAGGCCTGCGGGAACAGCTCCAGGGCAGCCAGGCCCGCGGCCAGCGTTACTGCTAGCGCGCAGAGCCCGCGGATATCGAGTTGCGTCCGTCGCCGCGGCGTCCCGGCCGGGAGCACCAGCCAGGCGTATCCGCACGCTGCCACCATCAGGAAACCCTGGACGATGAAGATCGACCGCCAGCCGAACGCGTCGATGAGCGGGCCGCCAACTATGAGCCCCACCACGGGCGATCCGGCGGCGGCAAGGGACCAGTAGCCCATGATTCGCATCCGCCGGTCAGCTGGATAGACAGCGGCGATCATGGCGAGTGACGCCGGAGTTGTTGCTGCGCCGGAGACCTGCCCTAGCGTGCGGAACACAATCAGGAGCGGAAGAGTAGGCGCTACCGCGGTCAGGAAAGCGGCCAGGCCTGCGCCGATCGACCCCGCCAGGAAGACCCGCCGATGGCCGAAAATGTCACTGGTACGGCCCAATACGGGAAGGGCAATGGCGTACGTCAGGAGCGGCGCGGTGAGGACCCACGTCACAGCGTCCAGGGATGCTTTGAACTCATGCTCCAGCTGCGGCAGGGCCAGGCTGAAGACGGTGATAGGGAACGTCGTGGCGACCATACCGCCCAGGGCGGCCGACAGAACGAAAGAGGGCTTGGCGAAACGAGCGGAGATGGCGGTCAGGGGAGGCCTCCCAGCTCTGGTTGGCCTGGTGGGTGCTCCGGGACGACCGACGGCCCAGGCCAGCTCCTGGAGTACGCGGCGCCAGTTGGCACACCCGGAAGCTCCCGGCCACGCCAGGCCGGAGGCCGCCCGGCGGCGCGATCACGGGGATCCACCCCACCGGCGCGGCAGCGGCGAATACTAATCCGCAGACGAGAACGCCGCCCCAGCACCGGACCAACCTTTGTCCTTGAAATTTGGCTAACGTCATCGTTTGTCTTGCCATACCGTCTTGTCAAGAGGCATATGGTCCAGCTGGTCACCGTAAGCGACACACTCGCAAAAATATGATCCGGGAACTTCAATACGTAGTGAGTGCGCGCTGTCTGCATTCATGAATATCTCGTGGCTGCCTCGGGCCGCGACCGACGGCTGGGCAGCGAAGGTCAGGGCGGCCGGCACGCTGTCTTGGCCGACGCGGACAGCACCTGCCTGCCATAGGCGGAGCGCATCCCCGGACCGATGATCGCCGCACCCAAGGTCCCGCCGAGTTCGCGGGTGGTGTAGTTGACGACTGACGCGTGCGGCCTGGGCGGACGGCAGGCGACGAGCTGCCGTGGCTGGACTTGAGCCAGGTGAGCTCCCCGCGATCACGAGAGCGCGGCTGGAGACCGATGCTCAGCGGCCACTTCGTAACGCATTGACCCGAAAGCTCGCATCCGGATCTGGCTCCAGGGAATTACCGGGATGAATAGCTTCCTATGCAAATCACCACATATTAGCCGACCCTATCCCGCTGATCACCCAGCCGACAGCATCGAGATAAATTCTCCAGCCAGCACGAGGCCGTTTGGGGGTCAACTTTGGCCTTGACGTAATTACTGCAGGAGTTTTAGTTTTACCCCAACGGAGTGTCGGCCGCGGGGGGTTTAGCCGTGAAGTCATTCTTGTCACTATTTCGCTGGAACCGTCGCTCGCGGAGGTGGTTCACGGCGATCGCGGTGCTATCCCTGGCCGGCTCGGCCTGCTACGCGCCTGGGGCGGGCGCAGCAGCCAAACTTTTGTCGGGAACCGTCACAAAAGGTACGAGCCCGAACAGCAGTGCCGGGTCGAACCTGGCGCCGCACCCGCTAGCGGATCCGTCGACGTCGCCGCCCTCGGCGGAGATAGCGGTCTCATCGGTTACCGTCAGCGTCGCCAGCGATCACGGTAGACAGGACGCTGCACTGCCCGCTGACGTGATCGCTGACCGGGTGGACAACGCCCCGTTGACTATTAAAGACTTCCAGGCCTGTGGTACCGCCGGCGAGGCCCAGTGGGTGGACTGCAGCCCCGCTTTCCCCGACGGGACCCCGGAGAAGTCATGGCCAGTTGTCTTCGAGCGCGGCACGAAGGTGACACTTAGCGAGGTCCACCTGAAGGTCAAGGACCCGGCACCCGATCTCGGCGGCTCCATCATCACGGGAACGACGACCGTCGGAGGGGCAACGCTCACCTTCACTTCGGCGGCCGTAACTCCCGCAGGCGGCGAATTCGTGATCAAGAACCTGACCTCGGACAACGTGCTGCCGAACGCAGTCAACCACTTCCCGATGACAATTAACTGGACGGTCAAGCACTACACCACCACATACAGCGCAGGCAGCAGCACAGTACCGATCTATCTCACTCTTGCCCATCCGCGCTTTGCTCCCTATCTGAGCCTGGAGGCTCTCACGTCCGCGGCCGCAGCTAACCAGACAACGGAATCCGGCGTCTTCAACAGCATCTGGACGAACGTGTTCTCCGCACAAGGGCCCTCAGCACTGCACATCCACCCGCAGCAGCTGGACCCGGCATCCGGCACAGTCACCCCAGATACCGAGACTTTGCAGTACTGGACCCCCTGGACTCTCGCGAACGACTACGTCGCCCTCGATAGCCAGCAAACATGCTCCCATCTGAGCACGCCAAAGCTGCTCGAATACCTGATATCTCGCTGCGGCGACTGGGCAGAATTCATGGCGAATACCCTGGCCGTTCAAGGCATCACGACGGTTCACCCGGACGACGTCCTTTCACCCGACGTGCCGGGTACCTTCCCGGAATTCCCCGATGCTGCACCCTCCAGTGCGACTACATTCGGGGGATTCCTTATGCTGATTAAGAACTGGGTCTGGCCGGGGCCCGCTACTGGCAAGGACCCAAACTTTCCGTACCTAATCACCGACACGGTCAGGCTGACTGGCATATTCGGCGATCCTGTCCCCGACACCGGAAGCCTGGGGAGTAACCCCGAGTTCAACGACGCGCCCGGCGTGTCCGGTCAGAACGATCCGAACCCTCCCGGATGGTTCGAATACGGTGATCACGCTATCGATGTCTACCACAATATGGTCTACGACCCATCGTACGGCCTCGGGCCATTCCCCACCATCGGCGACTGGGCGAAAAGCGCATTGGCCGGCTTCGCCTATATCACCTATACCGACAGCAGAGATGACGCGGGCAGCGTGACCCGGACCTACACCGTCCACGGCCACATGGGCCTCTAACGATCCCCACGTGGTCGGGGATGTCGGGGCCGATGGCGGGGCTCACACTGCTTGCTCTTTCGGGTGGTCGCCCATGCTGCCGAGCAGCAACCGGTCGGCCAGCCCGTCCGCGAACTTCCGGGCCGCCTCCAGGTGGTAGACCTGCAGGTTGGTCCGCGGGATCTTGACGCCGAGGTAGCGGTCGCGATACTCGCCCGATCCGAGATAGCTGAGCAGAGACAGCAGAGAGCGGACCTGGCCGCCTTGATAGCGGAAGTGGATGCCGCCGGCGAAAACACCACCGCTCTTGGTCCCGAGCCTGCGGACGGTCTTGAGGTTGTGCCGCCAGTACCGCCGGCAGCAGACTGCGGCAGCGAAAGGCTTCCCGGTCAGCACCTGGCGCGCGGTGTCCGACTCCAGGAAAGAGCGAATCGGGACATCGGTTGACAGCCACCAAGTAGGAGAGCCGATGCACACCAGGTCATAGTCCCGTTCTGTCACGATGTCGGGGATCCGGATCTGGACCGGGCGCTGGCGCAGCTCCGGAGGGATCATCGCCACGACCTCAAGGAGCGGCCTGGGCATGGGGAACTGCTGGAATCGTTTCTCGTAGCGCGGGTCGGTGAGCTCGATCGCGGCCAGGTCGGCCGTGCAGCCACGGGCTCGAAGGACGGTGGCCATCTCCTCCGCCACCGTTCGGGTCTGCTGAGTGTAGGAGTAGTAGACCATCAGGACCGAGGGCGCCGCGGCGGAGGATGACTGGCTCAATTCCGGGTCAGCCCCCCAGGCCCGCTTGGGCGTCGGCGAGGGCGGCCTTGAGCTTCTTCGCGCCGCCGCCGTCGACCTGGGCGACGGATTTCTTCACCGCGCTGGCGAGCGTCGCGTCGACGGTGTCAGCTTTCTCGCGGTCGTAGATAGCGACAATGCCTGCCGAGCCCGGTGACAGCGCGGCGCCCATCTTCTGTTCCATGCCGCTCTCCACCCGGTGCCGGGCGAACTTGCCGATCAGGCCGCCGGCGGCGCCGCCGATGATCACCGAGGCGAGCAGCGGCGGCGCGAGCAGGCCGACGACCAAGCCGACTCCCCCGCCGATCGCCAGACCTTTGCGTCCCAGGTGATCGCCGGTCTCCTCGACGGTGACATTACCGTCGGCGTCGTTGATGACCAACGCCACGCCCTCCACTTTCAGCTGCTTGTCCCCGACGAGCTTGACGAGAGCGTCGAAGTCCTTCGCGGCGAGATCGGGGATCAGGTATGCCGCGATGATGACGTCGAACTCGGTGTCACTCATGGTCCGCTCCTTGGCTACGACTCGGTGTGCCGGGCTTGCTGACCCTGGTGCTGGGCTTGATGGAGCGCAGCGTGGGCAGCCGGGTCGGCAGGTGGCCGGACATCGAAGGTGACCTTCGATCGTCCCGGTGAACGTGAACGGCGCCTTGTCCTCTAGACGCGGTCAACCACCTCGCCGTTGTCGCGGCCGATGTCAAGCCCGGAATAGGCGCTGAACAAGATCGGCACCGTGTGGTCCATCCGTCCTTTGTCGATGACCTGGCCGTTGGCCGACAAGGTGACCGTCCCGCCCGGGCCCCAAGCGGTTCCACGTCGCCGATGATCCCCCAGTCAGGCGTCGAATCACCGATCGTCCTTCCCGCCGACCCGGAGAACGACGGGTCAGGCATCGGCAGTTTCGAGCGGTCGAGGCCACCGGACATGTTGGTCAGCTCCATTCGCGGACGCGACCAGGCTTGACCCGCTGTCATCTGCCGGCCAACTCTGGGGCCACCAGAGAGCGCCCCCGCCCTCCCGCGCTATCGGCAAGGCCTGGCGAACGACGCAGCACCTGACGAACCGCATTAGTTAGTCCAACTACACAGCCGTCAGCTGTGAATGTCGTCACCCATCTGGGATGGTTCGGCCCGGAGGAGGAGTACGCGGCCAGCATGCCCATGAACCCCACGTAGCCGCGGTCTGCCGCTCGCCATCGCACCCGGATCGCGCGCCGTGTCGGCATGCGGCTGGCGGTGCAGATCATCCGCGCCGGGTGGTGCGGGTATCCGCGGGCGCTCTTACGATGATCGCGAGTTGCGCCGGGTTTTCCCGTGTGGCCGCCGCCGCTGGCGCCCTAGAGTCGCCGGCACCGGGGCAGGCGGCACCGGGGCAGGCACTGACGAGGCAGAAGGAAAGGGACGCCATGGCTGATCTGATCGCCATCGGATATCCGGATGAGACGACCGCGTTCGCTGCCGCGGATGAGGCGCGGCAGCTGGCCGCCGACCTGATCATCCAGCCAGACGCCATCGCGGTGATCGCGCGGGACAAGGACGGCAGTTATCACGTCACCACCAGCCACCACCCGATGACCAAGGGAGCGAGCTGGGGCCTGTTCTGGGGGTTCTTGTTCGGCCTGCTGTTCTTCATCCCGGTGTTCGGGATGGCGGTGGGAGCCGGGCTGGGCGCGCTGATGGGCAAATTCGCCAAGACCAGCATCGACCGGCAGTTCCAGGACCAGGTCCGCGACATGGTGCAGCCCGGCACGTCGGCCTTGTTCCTGATGCTGGAGAAGGTCACCCCGGACAAGGCCGTCGAGGCGATGAGCAAGTACGGCGGCGCGGTCCTGAAGACCTCCCTGTCCAAGGACGATGAGAAGGACCTTCAGGACGCTCTGCACGGCCCCCAAGCCGATACGCAGTAGTCCTGCCTGTCGCCACCTCGAGGGCGGCCATCTGCCCGGCGACAGTCGCCGGGCTCACCACGCGGCCCTGGAGCATCGTTATCGCCGCTAGGTGGCGGGGCGCTGGAAATCAGCTGACGCCAGGCGCTCCCGCCGTCCCATCTGGGCGATCAATCGGAACGGCCTGGTCCTAATCTTCTCGGTCCGGGGCATTTTCCCGCCCCGGGCCAGCTGGGCGAAGCAGAGGAAAAGCTCGTCAAGGCGCGGGTCGGAGTCAGCCAGGTCCCGAGCGATGTGGCGGAGGGCCCGGCGCCGGCCTAGGTGCAGGCTCATCGCGACGTCCGTGGCCAGGCCATGTAGCGGAGTCCGTCATTTCGGTCACCACAGTCCTGCCCGCTGGTTGTTGCCGACGTCATTGTGCCTCCCATGCCGGAACTGGCGGAGTCTCGCTCCGGTCCCGCTACCACCTACGCCATCGATCACACCTGGCGACGCCCGCAACGGCATCCTCCGAACAGGGTGAAACTGCGGCGGCCACCTCATGGTCCAGGAGAGCCGAGATTGGCGGAGAATTCGACGACGGTGAGGTCAGCGTGGGCCCCAGCACAACCACGCTTCATCTTGAGCTCGCAGATAAAGGAGCCCTCCGCGGATTATTGCAGCGGATCGCCAGCTTCGGGCTCGAACTCACCGACGTAAGTGTCGTGGCGCCGCTGGTTGACATTCGCCAGGAGACTTCCGACTGCTCGGCAGGCTCAATTCCGTCGGCCAACAGAATGACAACTACTGGGGCTCCAGCTGGCGGCGTCGGCTGGTCAACGGACCAGCGGGAGGAACAGGAACCTCATCCGGACAAGGTGATGCATTGTGCGGGTGGCTGGTGTTTGGCTTGAGCACGTAGTTCCGGCATTTCGCCGGATCCGCGGAAGTGAGGACGAACGGCCCTGGCGGCAGGCCCGCGAGCGATGCAGCCTCAGGAAGTGCCCAGCGAAGCCGCCGCTGAAGGAGGCGGGTATGGCGACCCGTGATCAGCCCGGGAATGGCTGGACGGTGGTTCTCCGACGCCGGCCGACCCGCATGGTTGGGGGGCGGCCGGAAGGAGGGTACACGGACCTGTTTGAAATCGTCTGCTGCGACCGCGGCGACCATCCCGGCCTGGATTACTCCGAGGTCTCACCCGTGCTTCAGCGGGTCCGCGGCCCGTACCCGATCGCGGACGGAATTACCGCGTACGTGGATGCACCTCAGGCTGCGCCACCAGCCGGCGCATGCCACCAGTCTGGTGCGGTGACCGATGCTAGCTGACCAGAGATGAACGCCGAGTTCTTCGCCTTGGCGTTCCTCTCGGCGCTGAACCCGAAGCTGCTGGCCCTCGATCTGCTGCTGATCGAGAACCGGCGGCCGCGGGTGATGTTCTTGTGCCTGCTGCTCGGCGGCCTGACCGTCGCCGCGACGATCGGCCTGCTGGACGTGCTGGTCTTCCACGCCGATGCCATCAAGGCCCAGGGCACGGTGAGCGCGGGCGTCGACCTGGCCACCGGCCTGCTCCTGCTCGCCGCCGGCGCGCTGCTGGCCACGGGCCGCCTGCACGGCCGGCGCAAGACACCAGTCCCGGCCGGCGACAGGCTGCCGGAGCAGCCGGAGAAGAAGGACAGCTGGGCACAGCGGGCGCTAAGTGAGCCGCGGCTCGGGCTCGCCATGCTCGTCGGCGCGCTAATCGGCATCCCCGGCGCCACCTATCTCACCGCGCTGCACAACCTGGTCACCGGGAAATACTCCACCGCCACCCAGGTCATCGCCGTCTTCGTCTTCGTCATCATCGACTTCTTGCTGATCATCATCCCGTTCGCGTTCCTGGAGTTCAGGCCGGAGGCCACCAAAGCGCTGCTCAAGCACAGCCAGGACTGGCTGCTGAGCCACGCCTTGCAGCTCATGGCGACCATTGCCCTGCTCCTGGGCGCCTACCTGACCGTCAGCGGCCTGATCCGGCTGGCCTGATGGCCCACCCAGCCGCCCGCAACACCTGCGGCCGGCCTGCGCTTGCGCTGAGAGCGCGGATCAGCCGGGCAAGGTCGGATGCTCCGGTCGCAAAGGCCGGGAGCTGGCGGAATCACCCCAAAAAGCGTATGACCCACCCGGACGGCTCCAACAGGATCTGGAACAAGCCGCCAGGCAGGCCCTGCAAGGCTCCGGCGACCCTGGCACAGACCGATTCTGGCACGGGAAGCCAACATGACATCGGCAACGGCAAGCGCGTCGACCAGGACGGGCGGGCATCGCCGGGAAGGCCGCGGCTACGGGATGGTCCTCTTCGCCGCCGTCCTGCTGCTCATGGTCGGCTTCTTCAACATGATCTACGACACCAACTGACACCGCTCAGGGGCCACCGGAGGTCCTGATGACGACCCAAGTTGCCAGCCAGGCGGCGGCCCGCGCCCGGCCGCTAGCGACCAGGCTTGAGAAAAGCGCCCTCCGCTCGGCTGTTGCCATGATCATGGCCAGGAATGGCCGAATGCGGTCCAAAACTGGCCATGATCATGCTTGGCGTCCGTTATGTCTCAATGTGAAGTTGAGGCATAAGGGGACGTAACCGGCGCCTCGTCAAGCAGCGGGCCAGGGAACGGCCGGCCGTGCCTGTGGCTGCCGTGGCCGACGGGCGGCCAGCCGGATTACCGCAGGTCCGGGGGGCCGACGCCACGGTCAGGACGGCTTCGAGCGCTCCGCGGAGCGCTCGAGCATCCGGGTCACCACGGCGCGGTGCTCCGGCGTGTCGAAGGAGGCGGACTCCTCGGCCAGCGCGTACTCCAGCACTCCGCTCATGGCCCGCTTGAGATGCAGGTTCAGGGCGCGTTTGGTGCTCTGGACCGCCTGCGGCGGCTGCGCGGCCAGCCTGGCGGCCAGCGCCATGGCTTGTGCCATCAGGGACTCGGCCGGGACGGCCCGGTTGGCCAGCCCGCACGCCACTGCCTCCGCAGCGCTGATGCGGTCGCCGGTGAGCAGGTACTCCTTGGCCCGCAGCATCCCCATGATGAGCGGCCATACCGCCGTACCGCCGTCGCCGGCGGTGAGCCCGACCGAGACGTGCGGATCGGCCATGAACGCCGTGTCGGCGATCAGGACGACGTCCGTGCAGGCCGCTACGGTGCAGCCGAGCCCCACCGCGGGACCGTTGACGGCCGCGATCACCGGCAGCGGGAAATCCATCAGCTGGCCTACGATCCGCCGGGCTTGATCCAGCCCTTCCGCGCGCATGGCCGGATCGCGCTGCATCGCGACGATGTGGTCCAGGTCGCCGCCCGCGCTGAACGCGCGGCCGGCACCGGTGATGACCACGGCCCGTGCCTCCGGGTCCGAGGCGATATGCCGCCAGACATGTTCCAGCGCGTGGTGCATGCCCGCCGAGACGGCATTCAGCGTCTCCGGCCGGTTGAGAGTGACGAGGCGGACCGCGCCCACTCCCTCGATCAGCAGCTCCGGAGCAAACGTGTCGTCCATGACCACTCCCATCACTCACCGGTGCGCGCCCCGGGCAGGCCGAGCGACGGCTGAGCCTGCGAGCGTGACCCATCTGAGGCTAGTGTGCGGGCGCTTTGACTCCAATGAGCAGGGTTAGCCGGTAATAGCGCCGCAGGCGGCCCGGCGCGGGTGGGGCTCAGCGGCGGAAGCCGCCTTCAGTGTTGATGACCTGGCCGGTGATCCAGGCCGCTTCGTCGGTAACCAGCCAGGCGATCAGGCGGGCCGGATCGTCGGGAACGCCCCACCGCTGCTGCGGGAATCGACGCCGGACGGCCTCGTAGGCCTCGGGCATCGCGTACCCGGTGTCGACCGGGCCGGGATTGACCGCATTGACGGTGATCTGCTGGTCAGCCAGCTGGTCAGCCAGGGTCTTGGTGACGGAGGCGAGGGCGCCCTTGCTCGCGGCGTAAGCGACTTCGCCGGTCATCGGGCCGAGGTCCTGCCCCGACGTCATGAAGATCACCCGGCCGCCGGCCCGGCCGTCGTGCCGGACGGCGAACGCCTGGGCCAGCAGGATCGCCGAGCGGGCGTTGACGGCCCAGTGCCCGTCGAGCAGGCTGGCGTCCAGCGTGCCGAGCGGCCCGTCGCCGCCGCTGCGAGCGTGGTTGCAGACCAGGATGTCCAGGTGGCCGCAGGCTTCGGCCGCCGCCCGGATGAGCCGGTCGGGCGCATCGCCGGCGGCCAGGTCGAGCTGGAGATCGTGGACCCCGGCTCCGGCGCCGGCCAGGGCGGCCCGCACCCCGGCGAGCACGGCCCCGGTTCCGCCGGGGTCCTCGCCCCAGGGCTGGTCCCGGTCGTGCGGAGCGTAGTGATGCAAGAACAGGCTGGCCCCCAGCGCGGCCAGGCGGCGGGCGACCGCGTACCCGATGCCGGTCCGGCGGCTGACTCCCGTGACCACGGCAGCGCGCCCGCGCAGCGGGAGCGGGTCCCGCCGCAGCTCCTCCAGGCTGGGATCGTCCGGGATCATGGCCGGCAGGCCGGGAGGAGCACATGAGCCGCCGCCCGGTCCGGGCTGAGCGGCTGGGATTTGCTTTCGATCTTGACGTCGTGGCAGCCGAGGAACATGGTGATTTCCGTCCTGGGTGGCGGTGCGCAAGGCTGGCCGCACGGGTGGCACCGCGCCCGAGCGGCGAAGGCTCTCCCGGCGAGCCTACGCAGGCCGCGTCGGGCGGGCCGCACGGCCGACCCGAGCCGCCGGCATGCGGCCCGGCCGGCTGGGTATGACATCAAGTCCAAGGCAACCCATGTCGGGTATGTGGGCATTTTAAGTTAGCCTTTACGGTATGGCGCATTACCAACCGTGTTCGCGGCGGTAGGACGAACCGCTGGCAGCCGGAGGTCGCATGGACGTTCGTGAGGATCCTGGACCGGTCGGGGATGAGGGCGTCGCACTGAACGGGGCCAGGGCACGCGTCCAGGCCGAGTCACCGAGTGAGGATTCCGGTGCGGGTGGCACTGGCACGTCCCACCCGTTGTCCGCACGAGAGGCGGAGGTCATGTCGCTCATCGCGGACGGGCAGACCAACGGCGAGATCGCCGCTCGGCTGTTCCTGGCCGAGAAAACGGTAAAGAACCACGTCAGGAGGATCTACTCCAAGCTCGGCGTCGGTTCGCGCCCGGCTGCCATCGCCTACTGGCGCGCCGCGCACTAACACCCTGTGAGGCTGGAGATCATCTCCAGCAGGCATTCAGGTTATTCTCAGCGTGGCGGGCGAGAATATAGAGCATGGACACGGTGACTGATGGGCGGCAGCGACCGGATGCCAGGCTGCTCGTCGTCGAAGATGAGCCGAACATCCTTGAGCTGCTGTCGGCTAGCCTGCGCTACGCCGGTTTCGACGTCGTCACGGCGGCCGCCGGAACCGAGGCGGTACAGGCAGCTCAGCGCCATCGCCCTGACCTCATCGTGCTGGACGTGATGCTGCCGGACATGGACGGGTTCGACGTCATCAGGCGCCTGCGGGGCGGCGGTGCGCGCATCCCGGTCGTGTTCCTGACCGCCCGGGACGCCACCGAAGACAAGATTCGCGGCCTCACGCTGGGCGGCGACGATTACGTCACCAAGCCGTTCAGCCTCGAGGAGGTCATCGCGCGGATCAAGGCGGTCCTGCGCCGCACCCGCGGCGACGGGGTGGAGCCGACCCCCCGCCTCACGTTCGCCGATCTGGAGCTGGACGAGGAGAGCCACGAGGTCTGGCGGGGCGGGGAGCAGATCCAGCTCTCCCCCACCGAGTTCAAGCTGCTGCGGTATTTCATGAGCAACGCGAACCGGGTGCTGTCCAAGATGCAGATCCTCGACCACGTGTGGGACTACGACTTCCGCGGCGACACCGGCATCGTGGAGTCCTACGTGTCGGTGCTGCGCCGCAAGGTGGACACCAAGGAACCCAGGCTGATCCACACCCTGCGCGGTGTGGGATACGTGCTGCGGCTTCCCTCCTCGTAGGGCGCGTGCGGTCATGACAGCTCGGGGTGCAGGCTCGGCAGCCGCGCGGCGATGGCAGTCTCTGCGGGACTGGCCCGGCCGTACGTCGCTGCGGACCAAGCTGATCACCGGGCTACTGGCGCTGGTCATCGCCGCGGTCGCGGCCATCAGCATCAGCAGCGTCTGGGTGCTGCGGTCCTATCTCACCTCACAGGACGACAACCAGCTGCGGAGCGTCTTCAACAACGCCGTCAGCACCGGCGAAGCAGCCACCATGCTTCCCGGGCAGACCTACTGGGTGAGAGGCGCCAATAACCTGTGGGCCTGGGTGCAGGAGCCGGGAACACCGCTCAGCACGCCTGGCTCGCAGAGCGGCGGCCTCGCCTATGGCAGTAATCCTCAGGCGCAGTCGGTCCCGGCGGTACCCACCAGCCAGCTGTGGGCCATCGCGAACAGCGGCAAGCTCACGACGGTTCCGGCCCAGTCCGGCTCGGACACGTGGCGGGTCATCACCGAGCCCGTCTCTTACCAGCTGCCAACCGGCACCCAGGTCTCGGGCACCCTGATCGTCGGCGCTGACCTGGGCAACGTCAACGCGACGATCGGCAGCCTGGCCGCGACGGTGCTGATCATCGGCCTCATCGTGGTGTGCATCCTGGCGCTGGCCATCGTGGTGGTGGTGCGGGCCAGCCTGCGGCCGCTGGTGGACATCGAGGCCACCGCGGGGGAGATCGCGGCCGGGCACCTGAACCGGCGGGTACCGGAACGGGACCCGCGCACCGAGATCGGCAGCCTCGGCCGGTCGCTGAACACCATGCTGAGCCAGATCGAGACCGCGTTCCACGCCCAGGAGGAGTCCGAGGCGGCGGCGCACCAGAGCGAAGAACGGATGCGGCGCTTCGTGGCCGATGCCAGCCACGAGCTGCGGACGCCGGTGACCGCGATCCGCGGCTTCGCCGAGTACTTCCGCCAGCGCGGCGGCCTGGCCCGGTTCCGAGGCCGGCCGGAGCCGGCCGGCACCGCCGAGGCGCAGGCCGGGCTTACACCCGATGACGTGGACCGGATCATGCTGCGGGTGGAGAAGGAAGCCGCCCGGATGGGCCTGCTGGTCGAGGACCTGCTGCTGCTGGCGCGGCTCGACCAGCAGCGGCCGATGGCCCGGCAGCCGGTCGACATCCTGTCGCTGGCCGCGGACGCGGTGCACGACGCCCGGCTGCTGGCCCCGGATAGGGCCATCGACCTGTCGGTACAGCCCGGGGCCGCGTTCCTGGTCATCGGCGACGAGCCGCGCCTGCGGCAGGTCATCGGGAACCTGACCAGCAACGCGCTCAACCACACGCCGGACGGGGTTCCGATCGAAGTCTCCGTCAGCACGGGAACGCTTGAGGCGAAGGACGGGAAGCAGACACCGGCCGTGGTCCTGGACGTGACCGATCAGGGCCCGGGCATGACGCAGGAGCAGGCGCGCCGGGTGTTCGAGCGGTTCTACCGTGCGGACCAGGCACGGGCACGTCACACGGGCGGCAGCGGGCTGGGCCTGGCCATCGTGGCCTCGCTGGTGGCCGCCCACGGCGGCGTGGCCTCGGTCCGGACGGCCGAGGGACAGGGCGCGACGTTCCGCATCACCCTGCCGCTGGCCCCGGAGGCGATGGGCAGCCAGGACCCCGATGATGATTTCGACTACGATGACCCGGCTGGCGATCACGAGATGACCGGCGAAGCGGCTGAGCAGGGGACCGGCGAAATGGCTGGGCCCGGGCCCGACCAGGCGGCCGGGCGTGGGACCGGCGAGGCGGCCGGGACCGGGACCGGGGTGGCGGAGGAGCAGCCGCACGGCGCGGACCGGTAACGGCAGGGAGCTGAGCGGCGGTCGGCTGCTGGCTTACATGGCCAGGACGGCGCGGGCCGCGGACCGGACCTCGTCCCGGTAGGAGGCACCGAACAGGCACGCGTGCACCAGCAGCGGATGCAGCTGGTGCAGGGGGATCCTGGATCGCCAGCCGGCCGCGAGCGGGACCTCCTCCTGGTAGCCCGCCAGGATCCGGTCCAGCCCGGGCGCGCCGAACAAGGCCAGCATGGCCAGGTCGGTCTCACGGTGCCCGCCATGGGCGGCCGGGTCGATGAGCCAGCCGCGCCCGCCTGACCACAGCACGTTTCCCGCCCAGCAATCGCCGTGGATGCGGCTCGGCGGCTCGGCCGGCCCGGCCACCGAGGCGATCCGGTCGATGACCGCCTCCACCAGCCGCGCGTCGTCGGGGCCCAGCGCACCGGCGGCCACGGCCCGGCGCAGGAACGGCAGCAGCCTGCGTTGTGCGTACCACTGCGGCCACTCCCCCGCGGCATCCGGCAGCGGCGCGTTGTCCAGCGGCAGGCTGGCGATGAAGCCCGGCCACGGTGCGCCGAAGCCGGCCGCGCCGGCCGCGTGCAACCGGGCCAGGTCGGCGCCGAACCCGAAGGCCGCCTCGGGCGTCGGCCGGCCGGGCGGGATCATCGAGATGACGAGCGCCTGCGGGCCGACGGCCAGCACGTCGGGTACGGCGACAGCCGCGGCTTCGGCCAGCCAGCGCAAGCCGTTCGCCTCGGCGGCGAAGGCGGCCGCGGCCGCATCGGAACGGACGCTTGTTTCCGTGGTCTCGCCCCGATCCGCGGCCGTCAGGTGATCTACAGCGCCGGGCGGGATCGCCTTGGCGAACGCCCGGCGGCCGTCGGCCAGCGTGATCATGAGGTGCTGGTAACCGTGCTGCGCGCCGGCCACCCGCGCGTCCCGGACGGCCAGGCCGGTCAGCCGCCCGATCCACGCGGCCGTGGCCGACCGGCTCACGCGGGCCGGCCGGCACGCGGGCCCGGCCGGGCGGCCGAGCAGGTGGGCCAGCCGGGCGGCGATCACCGGCGTGGCCGCGCCGAGCAGATCCAGCACGTGATCGAAGTCGGCGTCGTTCCCGCCGTAGGGATCGGGGATCTCGGCGCCGCCGATGCCGCTCAGGCCGCCCACGTCGCCGAACAGCCGGATCCGGTCGCGGTCCGCCGGCCCGGCCAGCTGCCGCAGCGCGGCGAGATTGGCCGCGTCCATGGCCAGGACCAGATCGCGATCCGCCAGCCAGGCGGCCCGGAACTGCCTGGCCCGGTGCGCGGAGCCGTCGTAGCCGCGGGTGCCCAGCGCCGCCCGGGCCTGCGGGTACATGGGCTGGCCGAGGTGCCAGTCACCGGTTCCCGCGCTGTCCACCGTGACCGCGGCGCCCAGCCCGGCCTCGGCGAGCGACGCCCGAAGCACGGCCTCGGCCATCGGCGACCGGCAGATGTTACCCAGGCAGACCAGGCACACCCGGTAGGGCCGCCCAGGCTCGCGCGGCGGTGGCAGCGGCCCGGCGGGGGACGGCTCAGGGCGGGCAGGACGCTCAGGGCGGGCGGGACGCTCAGGGCGGGCGGGACGCTCAGGGCGGGCGGGACGGGCAGGCGGGACCATGACACCAGCATGCCGCAGCGCGGCCTATTCGGCCGCCGCGCGGGAGCTCTGGGCCAGGGCAGGTTCCGGTGTGCGCACCGGGGGAAGACGGTCAGGCCCGAACCGGACGTCGAGCCTGCGGCCCACCCGCCGGCCGATCTCCTGCATGGGCCGTTCGACCACCAGATAGGTCACCGAGCACACCGCGATCACGATGACCACGAACAGCGCGTCGACGCCGATCTGCGCCCAGAACGGATTATGCGACGTCCACGACAGGTGCCGGTAGGCCTCGATCAGCGACGGGTGCAGCAGGTACACCGAGTAGCTGATCAGCCCCAGCCAGCTCAGCGCGCGCGGCCAGGGGACGCCGCGCAAGGCCATGCCGCCCGCGAACGTCAGGCCGGCCACGAACAGCGACATGAAGTAGCTGCGGTCCCAGATGAAGTTGGCGTACGCGGACCCCCCCGGGTGGTGGTGCCACAGGCCGGCCGCGATGGCCATCGCGAGTACGGCGACCGCGATGGGAATGGCCTTACGCCACGGGTACTGCCCCTGCTCAGCCCGGTAGAGCATCGTCCCGGTGAACATGAGGGCCAGGATCGACAGCGCCTCCCAGGGGAACAGCCAGGTGCCGTTGAAGGCGAGCAGGGTCAGGCCGACGATTGCGGCCAGGGTCGCTCCGACCAGGCGAGACACGCCGCGCAGGGCGACCGCGAGAGCCAGCCCGGTGAGCAAGACCAGGTCGGCGACCAGCGCGATGAAGCGCGGGCTCCACAGGTTGTTATTGAGGTAGGCCTGCGGCAGCAGGCCGCCGAACGCGACCGCGGCGACGGCGAAGGCCAGCGCGTATCTGCTGCTGCGGCGGTGGATGCGGGCCATGAACAGGGCCGTCAGCAGCAGGTAGAAGATCATCTCGTAGGACAGCGACCACACGACGTTGGGCAGGTTCTCCCCGGACAGGACGTTCGACATCATCAGCAGCTGGGACAGGATGGATGTCGCCGGATCCGCGCCCTCACCGCGCAGGCTGCCGACGTGCACCGCCCACAGGGCCAGCGCGAAGCCGACGGCGAGCAGGTACAGCGGGTAGAGCCGGAAGATCCGGCTGACCCAGAAGGTCCGCACGCTGCCCTTGCGCTCAAGCGACGCGGGGATGATGTAGCCGCTGATGATGAAGAAGACGAAGACGCCGTAATCGCCGGGGTTGATCCACTGGTAGACGGGGTTGTTCAGCTGTGACGGCACGAAGTAGCCGAAGTGGTTGAAGACCACACACAGCGCGGCCAGCCCACGCAGCACATCAAGCCAGGCCAGCCGGTTTCCGGTCCTGGCCGCGACGGCCGCAACCGGCGGCGCCGCGGCGGGCGGTTCGGCCGTGGGCGCTGGCTGTGCCATGCCGGAAGCTTGCTGTGCAGCGTTAGGGGTTGTCATCCCTCGGTCACCAGTATGTAGCCCCGCATGTCATCAAAGATGCTATCGTTAACTCTTCGCGTGCGGATCAGCGCATACCGTGATCGGGTGGCCACGGTCAGCATGAGCTGCTCCTCTATAGGGCTACCACGGACCGTTCGGTATATGGGTTATTCCAATGTTTTTCTGCCGAACGTCTCACCGTTCCCCCAGCCGACACAGGGGGCGCACTGGGCGAGTGGCCACGGGCCGCCGATTGCTGCTACTATCGCATCCGTTCCAAATGCGCCGCTAGCTCAACTGGCAGAGCAGCGGACTCTTAATCCGCGGGTTCGGGGTTCGAGTCCCTGGCGGCGCACCCGGACGACCTGTCGAGACACAGGTCGCGTCGTCAGGTCGTGGAACGAGTGGTCGTTCCACGATCGATCGTCCTTACCCTCTCGTTACCGATGCGCTAGTAACGCAGGGTGACTGATCATTGGCTGTCGCGCAGGCCCATTCCGCGGCCAGCCGGGACTTCGCAGAGCAGCGAGGTGATCTGCCCGGCAGCACCTCCAGCACAGCGGTACGCACGGTTAACAGCCCAGAGACGTCCTCGCGGCCAGTACAGAGTCAGACCGCCGAGTAGGTTCCTGTCAAGCCGCCGGGTCGGGAACCGGCGAACGCGCTCCGAAGCCCCGTCCACGCCCGGCGCGGCCTTCGGGCTCAGATCCTGTAGGCCATCACCAGCCGCTCCAGACTGACATGGTGCAGCAGCGCCGTGAACCGCGCTTCCTTGTCCCGTACTGCCACTTGCCGCACACGGTCCAGCTCACTTGACACGCCAGACCCGGCGCTGCGTCCGGGGCGTGTTTCGCTGGCCGTGTTCCCCTTGGGTTCGCTCCCTTTCCTCCCGCGCCTCCGCAGCCGCAGCCTTGTCCGGCGGGTTCGCAGGTACTACGAAGCGATCCGACTGCCCGTCCCCGTTCATCCCAGGGTTACCGCCTGCAGGGCCACAGCACCAACGCGTTCGGCGCGCCCCGCCCGGACACCGACATCTACGTCGACGCAGCCGGCGCCGCCGCCGTCGTCAACACCGCGCTGCGGGCCGCGAAGTGGTCGTGACCTTCAACGACTAACCGCTCCGGGAGGCCGGTTAACTGAGCTTTTCCTGTACTGATCTGCCCTCTGGCATGGCGACGACATATCGTGCCGCCGCCGCCGACGCTCCGCGATTGAGGGCACCCTGCGTTTGCGCCCGAGATCGCCGGGTAGCGGGCAACGGCGTCGAGAGCACCAGTACATGGGAAGCAATGGGAGACGATTTTGGCGAATGAATCGGGACCTAAGGCAGGCGTCGAAGGCGTCGTGGAAGACGTGAAGGGCCGCGCCAAGGAAGCGGCCGGGGCCGTAAGCGGGAACGAGTCTCTGAAGCAGGAAGGCCAGGCCCAGCAGGACAAGGCGGCCGCGCAGCGTGACGTGGCGGCCAAGGAGGCCGAGGCCGAGAAGGCCCGAGCGGCGGCAAGCGCCGCCGAAGCAGAGCAGCGCGCGCACCAGTAGAGGTGAGCTGAGCAGAGGCTCCCGGACCCCGCCGGGGACCGGGAGCCTCTCGCTACAGCCCGCGCAATCTAAATCATGCTGTAGCTCCTTGAACGGGAGATTGGGTGGGCGCCCATCATCCTGACCGGACCAGGCTAAAGCGAGCGGGCCGTTCGGACCATCTGGTCCATTAGGGGCGGCTTGGTGCCCGTCACCGCCACCGGACCTGCACCGGCGCACCGGACAGTGCCTCGTCCTGCTCACACCCCTGCGAGGTTCCGGCTGGCGTGAATACTCCTACGGCGGGTCGGGAGAGGACCATCCACATTTCCACCTGCATTGACTGACCCACTCGTCCCTTTGGCCAATCGGTCCGCAGCCAATCAGGACTGACGGGTCATCGTAAGTTCGAGGTACCGGGCGTTGAGATCGTCGGGCCAGATGTGCGGGTCCGAGACAGCGCGGGCGAGGAAATCGGCGTAGCTGCCGCCCTTGGGGTCGAAACCCCCGCTCTGCAACGTGTCGTACAGCAGCAGGGCAAGGACGTGCATGCCGCCATCAGCGGTGGTCCACCTGGTCACCGGGTCTCCCCGGGAGTTGCGTCCCAGCTGGGTATTGAGGAACTGGTCGAGCGCCTGGGCCGCATCTTCCTCGGCGTAGCGATCCCAGGTGTTGTACCCGGCATCCGGGTCCCGCCCGGCGAAACGGGCCGCAAGGAACGGGTCTCCAGCGAGCGCGTCCAGACTGTCCTTGACCGGATGTCCCGGCGGCCAGGGCGGGTGCAGCAGTTCGTGGACAGCGATGTTGAGCACCCTGTCGGCCTCGTACCGGACATCGGTCAGGAAGCGAGTGCCAGTGACCCGGATGCCGTGCGGCGCAGCCCAGCGCAGCACGCACAACTCGACCGCTCTGGCGTCGAATGAGACCCCCGTGTGCTGCTCGACCAGCGGCACCAAATCGTAACCGGCAAACGACTGGCGCAGCTCTCCGCAGCGCCGCTGGAGGTCGCCCTCGGCGTGCTCGGCCCACCAGTCCGCCAGGCCCGCTGCCTGCAAGCCCTCCAGCACCGCCGACAGGGCGGGACGAATCGAACGAAACAGCCGGTCGTCGGCCTCGTTCCAGCGCGGAGACGTTTCCCGCATCGCCGAGACCAGCAGCTCCGGATCCGCGACGGCCACGACAAGATCGTCCAGGCACCCCGCCGCCCTGTCACCCGGTCCTGCGGCCGGAGAAGTCCACAGCGCCAGGAACGCGGGCAACGGCTTAGCCGCTCGCTGTGCGACCTCCTGCCGCAGCACGGAAACCCCATCACGGGCTTCCTGCCCGGCGATCGACCCGAACCGCTCCTGCCACCATCGGGCGTCTTGGTCATGGCGCGAGGTATAGAAGGGCAACCCAGCCAGCAGCGGGATCAAGCACACCGCGTCGAACCACAACGACGGGTGAATCACCCACCCGCTCTCCTGCCACTCCTCGGGCACCCCCCGACTCTCTCAGACACCCGACCCGGCCTCAAGTACCTGAAGTTGCCAGTGACTCCTAGCCTGCTCCCTTTCCGCGCGGCTGCCCGGTTCCACGCGCGGAAGATCCGTTAGCAAGGTTAGACAGGCCCTGTGTTCGGGGACCGTAGGTCGGCAAGCGCGCCCGGTTTCAATCGTCTTCGGGTCCGGGGCCGAGATCACCCTCGGGCGCGGCGAGCAAGTCGAGGAACGGGCCGACCCGGTGTCCTTCCTGGGCGGCGTGCCGGAACAGGCTGTTCCGGTTCACGGTGTACAGGACGCGCCGCCCAGTGCGGGTACGGGTGAGATACCCCGCGGCCTCCAGGTCGGCCACGATGGCCTGCACGGTGCGCTCGGTCAGGCCGACGACCAGGCTGATGTCCCGGATGCGGGCTTTGGGGTTGCGGGCGATCTCCACCAGGACGTGCCCGTGGCCGGTCAGCAGGTTCCAGGCACTGCCTTGATCAGGGCCGCTCATGCTCCCAGAGCTATACAACTCGCGAGAGAGTTCCCGCGACATTAAACACGCGAAATTTTTCTCGCGTTTTATATTGACAGGCACCTGCCGGAGGGCTGAACCTAGTAGTGCTCCGATCGGGTTCGGGGCTTGCGGCGGCAGAGGGGCAGGATGACCAGAACCCTGGGCAGGGGATGTCTTTCCCCTCCGAGATGTGGCCGTCCTCTGCCAGCCATGCGCGGCGAACGCAGCGGTGCCCACAGTCACAGGAGGTACGCAGATGCCTGCCGACAGCTTCACCGTTGAGGTAGTCGAGGGTGTGCCGGTGGTGGCCGCACCCGAGGAGATCGACATCACCAACGCCGAGGCGCTGCGGTCTGCGCTGCTCAAAGCCGCCGCGAACGGGAACGGCAGGCTCGTGGTCGACATGACCCAGACCCAGTTCTGCGATTCGTCCGGGCTGCATGCGCTGATCGCCGCGCACAAGCGAGCCGAAGCCGAGGGCCGCGAGGTACTGCTGGTCATTCCCAGCACCACCGTCCTGCGGGTTTTCGCGCTCACCGGCATCGACCACATGATCCCCAACTTCACCAGCCTGACCGAGGCCCTCACGCAAACGGGCCACGCCGGTCAACCCGTCCTCGCCTGCGCGCCGCTCACACTCGAGGCAGGCGGAGGCAACAGGCATAGCAGCGCCAGCACCCCGTAGCGGATTGACCGATGAGCCAGCCGATAGGGTCCCTGCCGAAGGTGGCCCGGCACGCACCGGACGGACCGCCAAGGCAGAGCACGGCGCACGCCGGGCCAGCGGCGACGCTCTTGATACGGTTGTTACTCAGTTTGTCACCCAGGCCTGGCGACGCTTATGCGCAGCGGCCAGACAGGTGACCGCCTCGCAAGTCTTCGGTGCCAACTGCTGGTTCACCGCGATAGGAGTTCGCCATCAACCCGGTGCTTGGCGGCGGGTCGAACTGCCGACCTTCCGTTTTTTGCGAGAATGTCCAAGTCCATCGAGTCCACCGCAGACCGCCTGAGCAGGCCAGATGACCTGTTCAGGCGCCTCGGTGTCGAGGATTGACCCCTCGCGTCCGCAACCGTAATTAGCACCGCGCTAACAGATAGCCCGTTCGTCCGGGTACGCCCAGACGTGGCCAACGTTGGCCAGGTCGGCGGGCGCACAGCCGACCTGAGCCAGCCGTGGGCAGCTGTCTGTGACCAGCTCGGGCCAGGTAGGTTGCGCGTCGCCTGCGGTTACGGCCGCCGGAAATCTATGCGGGGAGCCTGTATCTAGAGCGGGCTGCCTTTGCTCCGTACCTGGTAAATGAAGACCAACTGGCGCACGGCCGCGGCAGCCAGAGCTGGCGCAGGTTCACCGGCAGGGCTCCTGCGTAGCTTTACGGATACAGCGTCCCAGGCACTGCGCAGCGCTCGGAGAAATCGGTGGCGCGCGTAGATTCGCCGCGAGCCGCCCGCTGCCAGCGTCACTGCCACAACGAACACCAAACTCGTATCTCACCCCGGAGGCTGTGATGACTACCCGCATCCGCACTCGACCGGTCCCCGCAGTCGCGTACTACCTGGGTCGTCCGGCTGAATTCTGGTTGACGATCTATGCGCCCCGGTCGACGACTCGCAAAAGTTGAGATTGGCTGGCCACGACGTTCAAGCTCATCCAGCCAGGCCAGAACGGCCGGTAGGCGGTCAACGCACCGCACCCGCCCTGGTCCGTGCCGGAGCGACCTGTTTCAACAGCAAACTCGTCGAATGGCCCGGCGAAGCCGCCGAGCCGGAAGCCGCCAAAAAGATCTTCATCCACAGGTCTTGACAATCGCGCTCTACGTCCTGTGATGGAGGGAAGCCGTAACGATCTCGGGACGCTGTGCCCGTAGATTTCGGCTCATTCCGGTGGGCCTGCCGAGGGGGCGGGGTCCCCGGGTCAGCACAAGCTTGAGTTCACTCAGGCTCAGGGAGGGTGAATGACATGTCAGCATGGCTTAGCAAGTGGGCGCCCGCAGCTGGGGTGGTGGCGGCGGTGCTCGTCGCGATCGCGTTCTTCACGGGCCCAAACTCACCCGGCGATGACGCTACGGGCGCGCAGGTCATCGCCTGGTACAACAGCCACCACGCGGCGGACTTCGTGGGCGATCTCATCGGGGGCCTGGCCGTACTGTTCCTCGTGCTGTTCGCGGTGGCACTGGCCCGGCAGGTGCGGACCGGTGACCGCTGGCTGGCCCACGGCGCACTCGCAGGAGCGGTCTTCGGCGGCGTCGGCTTCCTGACCTCCGTCGGTTTCGACACGGTCCTGGCGCAGGACCACAACCATCTGACGATCGCGTCGGCCCAGACGCTGAGCCTGCTCGAGAACGATTTCTTCCTGCCCATTCTCATCGGATTCGCCCTGTTCGGCATACTGACCGGCTTGGCTGTCGTGGTCGGCCGGATCCTGCCGAAATGGATGGGCTGGGTCATGTTCGTCTTCGGACTGGCCTGCCTGGCGGGCCCCGCCGGGTTCTTCGGCCTGCTCGCGGTCATGCTGTGGGTGCTGGTGGCCGGGATCTGGATGGTGAAGCAAGGTCCGGCCATTCCTGACCGCGGGCCGCTGCTGGCCGAGGATCACGTCACGGCCTGACTCAAGAGGCGGTGCGTTTTCGTGGTCATCCGCACTCGCCGCAATCGACCGACTCATCCGTAACGTCGAAGATACCGGCCTCAACGGCCACCCTTACCGACGCAAAGGCTGGGATCCGCAGGGCCCTTGAAAGGACCCACAGGACTGCCTCGTGTGCAATGACGGTAGCCGTAGATCCGTCTACCCCATGGAGACAAGCGCAAGCCGTTCGGGAAGCTGGGGATGTGCTCGGTCGCGGCCGTTGTCGTCGCTGTTGCCCACCCTAACGCCCGGACAGTGACGCAAGGTCTGTAACGCATGCCCAGCTCGGGTCAGCTCTTGGGAGGGCAGATGGCTGTTTACGGTTGCGGCAGGGCGCTAGCGTGTGCGGCCGTTGCCGTTACGGTTGCTGTCAGAGATATGCCATAGGACCTATGCTGACGCCGTGTAGGTGCTGCGCGTCGCTGGGTTATGAGAACTACGGTTTAAGGACAAGTAGCGCTGATTATGGCGCTGGCGAGCCACCGCGAATACTGTCCGAGTGGCCAGCCTTGGGTGAGGACGAGCCGTTCGTAGCTGTCGATGGCGAGGTAGTTCCATAGCACGTCGCGTACCTCGTCGAGGCCGATCCCGTCGCGGAGCTGGCCGGTTTCCAGCAGGTGACGGCCGAGCATGGTCATGCCGGCGAGGCCCTCGTCGTTCAGCTTCGCCCAGATGGGGCCGAGCGAATCGTCGACATGCCGGCCGTCGCGGATGAGGATCTGCACTCTCGCCGAGCGCGCTTGCCGCTGTGCCAGGCCCTCGACGAACATCTCGACCTTGCGCCGCACGTCGGGCTCGTCGCGCACCGCCTGCATGGCGGGGCGCTCGGCGACCGGTACCGGTTCGTCGTCACCGGCGATCACTAGGTCGAATACGGCCTTGGCCACCGCGGCCTTGGTGCCGAAGCTCTTGTAGACGCTTTCCGCCGAGACGCCTGCGCGCTCGCCGATCGCGGCGATCGTCGTCGCCCGGAACCCGTCGCGCTCGAACAGGTCACGGGCGGCCAGCACGACGGCCAGGCGCCGGGCACGGGCCTGCTCGCGCCGCCTGGACGCGTCGTAATGCCTCTTGACTTGCGTCACCGTTAGCCCCAACATTTAGATACAGTCGATACTGTATCTAAATGGAGTGATCATGACCGCCATCTCCCCTCCGACCCTATCGGCCAGTCCAATCCCGGTTGCGATGCGCAGCATCCACGCCATGGCCGACGCAGACCGGGCCGATTTCGACCTCCTGTACCACCCTCGCGCCGCCGACCGCGAGAACCAGGTCCAGCCGCCGCCGTCGCGGGTTCCGGGTCCGGCTGGCTTTTACTCGACGGCGCTGTGGTTGCGGGCCGCATTCGCCGACCTGCACTACGACATCCACCATGCCATCGCCGACGGCGGCCTGGTCGCGGTGAACTCGACGATGAACGGGCGCCACGTCGCGCCATGGGCCGTCTACACCGACGACGGCGCGGTAGACACCGTATTCCCGCCAACGAACAAGACCTTCGCCGTGACCCAGTCACACTGGTTCCGGATCGACGAGGGCAAGATCACCGAGCACTGGGCGAACCGCGATGATCTCGGCATGGCCACGCAACTCGGCTGGGTCCCGCCAACCCCGGCCTACCTGTTCAAAATGGCCCGAGCGAAGCGACGCGCCAAGCATCCATGACCGTCGCCACGGCGAGCACGTCGAGCCGGAGGCCTCTTCGTCCCGAAGGCGGAGCAACACCCGCGTAGCCTCCGTCGGTGTACCGGCTGCGCCTCACTAGCGCTCCCCGGCCCGTCGCACCGCCAGCCACTTAGCCGGTCTTGGGTTTCCGGAACGCCCGCTTGGCTAGCGCATCTGGTCCGCTTTAATACTGGATCTTCTACAGGTACGGGCCCGAGCCCGGGCGCTGCTGCGGTTCCTGGTTCGGCGGTACCGGCACCATCCCCGGCGGGAGCCCGCGGCGCATCTGCTCCAGCTGCGCCCGGGCCGCCATCTGCTGGGCGAACAGCGTGGTCTGGATGCCGTGGAACAGGCCCTCCAGCCAGCCGACCAGCTGGGCCTGCGCCACCCGCAGCTCGGCGTCGCTCGGGAGCTCGTCGTCGGTGAACGGCAGCGATAGGCGTTCCAGCTCGCTGACGAGCTCGGGGGCCAGGCCGTCCTCGAGTTCCTTGATGGAGCTCTGGTGGATTTCCTTCAGCCGGGCCCGACTCTTCTCGTCCAGCGGCGCCGCCCTGACCTCTTCCAGCAGCTGCCTGACCATGCTGCCGATCCGCATGACCTTGGCCGGCTGCTCGACCATCTCGGTGACCGGGCGCTCATGCTCACCGCCATCCTCCCGCGGGGCGCCCGACACGGCCATGCCGTCCGGGCCTACCACGAAGATCTGCGGGGGAACTTGCGCTTCAGGATTGCTCATCCCCTTAGTCTGTCGCCGGACGGCAGCTCATCGATCGCCGGGTCAACGCTGAGCCAGTCGCGGCGGATGCTGAACTAGACGGCGGATCATCTGATCCGTAGTAGTGGGCAACTCGTCCAGAACCGTCCATCGTGGGCCGTGCGCTGGGCCGATATTCCAGGATCGTCCCTGCCTGTCAGTCGTTGTCTGGCGGTTTGGCAGCAGTATTGGCAGCAGCGCGTTCCTGGCTTCGTACGGGGAAAACCGCTGGGCGCGCGGGCGGGGCCGGCCCGACAATGGACCGTGGCCTCGCCCGATGATCTGATCCGCCTTGCCGGCGGCGGCCGGACGGCAGTCCACCGCCGGGGCAGCGTGGTGATCCGCGCCGCCGGGCCGTGGACACCAGCAGTGCATGCGCTGCTGCGTCATCTCGAAGAGAATGGCTTTGCCGCCGCCCCGCGGCTGGTCGGCTCGGGTCTGGATCAAGACGGGCGCGAGATGCTGACGTTCATCGACGGCGAGTTCACTCAGCCCGGTCCCTGGAGCCTGGAAGGCGCGGCCGCGCTGGGCGCCCTGCTCCACGACCTGCACCAGGCCACCCGGACATTCCGCCCGCCGGCCGCTGCGGTGTGGTTTCCCTGGCACGGCCGGGACCTGGGCGGCCCGCACAAGATCATCGGCCACTGCGACGTGGCACCGTGGAACATCGTCGCCCGGGACGGCATGCCAGTCGCGCTGATCGACTGGGAGACCGCCGGGCCGGTGGATCCGCTGGTGGAACTGGCCCAGCTGTGCTGGCTCAACGCTAAGCTCCACGACGATACCGTCGCCCAGCGGGAGCACCTGCCGCCGGCCGCCGACCGGGCTCGCCAGCTCGCCGCCATCGTGAACGCCTACGGCCTGACCGCCTCCCAGCGCCGTGGCTTCCTCGACCAGATCATCCAGTTCGCCATCTGTGACACCGCCTGGGAAGCCGACGACGCCGCCATCACTCCCGAGACGACCGCGCATCCCACCGCCCTATGGGCCATGGCCTGGCGCGCCCGATCCGCGGCCTGGATGATCCGCAACCGCCGTATCCTGGAAACCGCCCTCGCCCGATGATCACCGGCCAGCCCCAGCGCGGCCTGCTGTTCCGCAGATCAACGGAGAGCGTCCGGCCAGTACTCCGCAATCCAAAATCACAGGTCAGCGTCCTGCTAGGTGTCCAGAATGGAAGCCATAATCCCGTACCGTCCGGTCAGTCCGTGAGAAAACTGTGAGAGATCCCTACCCCTGGACGACATCCCATTGGTGTTGGCTCTCAGCGAGGCTCCCACGGTTACTATTACCGCTGAAGCGGTGCTCGTAGTGACGTCGTTTGTGGCGGAGGGTGGCCGGGCCCTGCTCGTGGAGTTCCAGCACCTGCTCGCCGAGGGCCATATCGGGCGGGCTCAGCACCGAGGCTCTCCGGTCACGCAAGAGCCCGCTAGGGATAGATAGCCTGGCGGACTCCGTGCAGTGAGTACTGTCGCGGTCTACTCGGCAGAGATCAGGGCACGCACCTCTTTGAGGTCGCTCTCGATCTTGGTGATCAGGGCCAGGACCCTGGCCTGGGTGTCAGGCTCTCCTCGCGCCAGAAGGCGCGCTCCTGGTCAGGCGGGAGCTGGATGCCGAGGCGCTTGTGAAGCAGGCCCTGGGTGTTCTGGCCGCGAGGTCCCTGGTAGGCGCCATACACCCAAGGGATTCATGAATGCCCCGTGGCGGCCACCCAGATGATGATTATATGTCTTTACCCGTTTTGTAACCCGAGAGACTCGGCCGCCTTTTTGACCCGAGCAGCGGCGATCGTTGCGAAGGGAAAGAGAGTGCGTATGGAGGGCGGCTTGCGCCGCTTCAGCCGGGCATGTGCGCTGGCTCAGGCGCGCCAATGCGAGGTGCGAACGTAGTGCGTAAACGATCGGTGACCAATCCCGGCGACCCAGCTGGCGCAGCCGGGGCCGTCAGCAAAGGGCCAGCCGACCGGGAGGGTTCGGTGCCTCTTGCGGGCGGAACGGCCGCGAGTGACGGCTCGGATGCCGTCGGCGGACGGGACGCGGCGAGCAGGGGACCGGAGCCCGTCATCGGCCCGGCCGCTTCCGGCGGCCAGACGCCCGTGGTCGTCGCCCAGCCCCAGCCGGGGACCCCGCTCCCGGCCGACACGGTCGGGACCACCCATCTCCATCCGGGACCGCCCAGCTCGGCCCGGTCGCGGTTCGCCCTGGGGAACTGGCCCGTCCGGTGGCGGCTAGCCGCCTTGATCGCGGTGCCGTTGCTGACCGCGGTGGTGTTCGGTGCGCTGACCATCAGCAGGGACGTCAGCAGCTGGCAGACGGCCGGCCGTGTCCAGCACCTCGCCCAGCTCAACAGCGCGGTGGTCAAGTACATCCAGGCAGTGGAAGATGAACGCGACTATTCAGTCGCCTCCACCGCGAATAGGGGTGGCTTTCCCGCCAGCCTGAAGGCCGCACAGCATGTCACCGACGGCGCCGCCGCAGAGGTCACCGCCTTGGCGGATGGCATCACCGTCGGAGACGGCTATCAGCTCGCCGCGGTGCAGGCGGTGAACGCGGTACAAGTGAGCGCGGAAACCCTTCCGCTCGTCCGCAGGACCGTGGCCGACCCGGAATCCCTCATGACGGCGATCATGCAGGTGTACACCGTGAACGTCATCCAGCCCGCGAACACATTCACCAGCATCGTCGGGAACGAGGCCAGCAGTACCGATCTCCGGCGCGACGTCACCGCCCTAGGCGCGCTGCTCCAGGTCCAAGACGCCAAGTCGGTTCAGCGGGCCCTCCTGCTGAGGGCGGTCAGTTTCCCGCAGCCGACGCTGTCGCCCGACGACGCTGCCAGCCTCCAGCAGGCACACCAGCAGGAAGTGGCGGATCTGACCAACTTCTACGCATCCGCAGATCCCGCCGAGCAGCAGAACTACACCAACACGGTGACCGGGCCGCCAGTCGATAGCGCCGCCCAGCAGGAATCACTCGCGGAGGCGTTGCTTACCGGCCCCTTGCCGCACCCGCTCACCCAGGAGCAGGGGCGCCTCCTCGCCGCGGCAAACGTGAACGACGACATGTCGTTCACCGTCGGCAAGGTGCGGCGAGTCGCCGACGAACTGACCGGCAACATCTCCACGCTGGCAAATACGTCCAGGACCAATGCCAGCACGGGACTGCTGGTCACCAGCCTGGTGACGCTGCTGCTGCTGCTTCTGGTCCTGCTCATCTTCACCATGGTGGCCCGCTCGCTGACCCGACCGCTGCGCAAGTTAGTATCTGCCGGTTTCTCGTCGCTGGCAGCACCCAATGCAGGGCCGCCCGCTCGGCCGACCGTCAAGTCCGTGTTGAGGCCCGGCCTTTCACCGCGATCGGCCGGTCGGTCTCCCGGCGGTCCTGCGCGTCATCCCGATTGCTCAGGCGTCGTCGTAGCCGAGCTGCTGGACAGCTCGGAGTATGCCTCACGGCCACCGACGGCGTGCGTCTGGCATACGCCGTGCAGGGGAGCGGCCCGCCGCTGGTCAGGGTCGCGACCTGGCTCAGTCATCTTGAGCTCGACTGGGAGAGCCCGGTGTGGCGCCACTGGCTTCAGCGGCTCGCCGAACGGCACACGCTCGTCCGCTATGACGAGCGAGGCTGCGGGCTCTCGGACACTAATATCGGCGATCCCTCGGTAGAGGTGTGGGTAGGCGATCTCGAAGCGGTCGTCGACGCGGCGGGCCTGGAGCGATTCGCGCTGCTTGGCGTGTCCCAAGGAGCAGCGATCGCCGTCGCGTACGCGGCACGGCATCCAGAACGCGTCTCGGGCCTCGTCTTGTACGGAGGGTATGCGCGCGGACGACGGTTCCGTGGCCAGGGCGAGGAGGAAGACGCTATCGTCGGCGCGATCCGCGCCGGCTGGAAGGCGCCGAATCCGGCCTTCCGCCGAGTGTTCGGCGCGCTTTTCCTCCCGGACGGCACGGCCGAGCAAATGGCTTGGTATGAGGATCTGCTCTGGCGCACCACGACTGCCGCGGCTGCGACCGGGCTATTCCGTGCGCGTGGCGGCCTGAACGTCTGCGACCTGGCGCCGCAGGTAGGTGCGCGCGCGCTCGTTATGCACGCGCGAGACGATCGAGTGGTCCCCGTCGAAGAGGGCAGGCTGCTGGCCACGCTGATTCCGGACGCGCACTTCGTCCTGCTGGAGTCCGCCAATCACATCCTGCTCGAGCACGAGCCGGCCTGGGATGTGTTCCTCGCTGAGATCGAGGCGTTTCTTGGTACGGATACTAAGCCCGGTCCTGCGATCGCTGTCACTGACCTCAGCGCGCGCGAGCTCGAGGTGCTCGAGCTCGTGTCGCAGGGCCTGACGAACGAGGCGATCGCCGGCCGCCTGTGCCTGAGCGTCCGAACTGTCGAACGGCACTTGAGGAACGTCTACGTCAAGCTTGGCGTCTCCGGGAAAGCTGGCCGCGCCGCAGCGGCGGCATTGTTCGTCCAGGGGCACGAACCGCTGCGGTTCTCCCCCTGCTAGCCCAGTCCAGCTGCGTGCAGGCCGCCACCGGCGGCCCGAGAAGTTGCGTGTACGCGCGGATGTCGTCGCGGCCGCATGATCCCTAGCGTCGCTGTCATCAGGCACATAGACGCAGGGAGGTAGGAGATGGACCGCAATTCGCCACTCGACCGGACCTCGCCCCCGGTTCCGGCGATGACGCACAGTATCCTCGGCGGCGGCGGCGTCAAGCTGCACGCGCGAGAATGGGGCAACCCCGGGGGACCGGCCCTGCTGTTCATCCACGGCTGGTCGCAGAGCGACCTGTGCTGGCTGAACCAGCTACGCGGTGATCTGGCCCGCACGTTCCGCATCGTCACGTTCGACCTTCGCGGGCACGGCCTGTCGGAAAATCCACCCGGGCCGGAACACTATGCCGATGGGCAACTGTGGGCCGATGACGTGGCGTCGGTTATCGATCAGACCGGGCTCGAAGCAGCCCGTCCTCGTGGCCTGGTCATACGGCGGCTACATCGTCGCGGACTACCTGCGAGCCTACGGAGACACCCGGATCGGCGGCATCAACCTGGTGGATGCGGCAGTGATCCTCCGGCCTCCGGCATTCGACCACATCGGCCCGGGACTGCTGGAGAACGTGCGGGGGATGTGCGTTCCGGACCTGGCCGCAAACATCGCCGCGACCCGGCGATTCCTGCGCGCCTGCACCTCCAGGCCACTCGGCGGCGATGAGATGGCCGCCGCCCTAGCGTGGAACATGGTCGTGCCGCCCGCCGTCCGCGGCGCACTGCTCTCGCGCGAGCTCGATGCCAGCGACATCCTCGCCAGTCTCGCGGTCCCCGTTCTCGTCACGCACGGGCAGGAGGACGCGATCGTGCTGCCATCGATGGCCAAACACACGCTCACCGTCTGCCCAGCCGCGACCGCGTCCTGGTACGACGGTGTCGGTCACATGCCGTTCTGGGAGGCGCCGGACCGCTTCGACCGTGAACTCGCCGGGCTGGCACGCAGCGCGGGCTCATGACTACCCACACGACCCGGGCCCAGTAGCGCGACCGCCGATGCCCGGCCGCCGACCCCGTCACCCACCAGAGGGTTCCACCAGGCAAAAGACCAACCCACCATCGTGCGCACATGCGCGGTCAGCCATGCCCGCAGACGCCTGCCCGGCCCGCACGCCGGCAGATCGACCCGTGCGGTGGTGGGACTTCTTAGCCGGACAGTGCCCGGACGTCCCAGAGGAGAACTCCCGCTACCTGCCGCGCCGGGCGTCCGGTGAGCTGGTTGAGGGCGTACCGCAGCTGGTCGTGGTGCGGGGCGTCCGGGCCGAGCACGGCGATCGCGGTGTGCCAGTACCGCAGGTCGGCGCGGAACGCGGCCCGCTGCGCACTGGTGATGGAGCGGTTCCCGCCGTAGTACGCGATCTTGGTGAGCAGGGCGGTGGTCGGGCGGCCCGGGGCGTCGAATACCCCTCTGCCGTGCTTGTCCGGGCCGAGGAAGTACCCGCCGGCCACCCGGTACTGCTGCCCGGTGGCGTCGTCCCAGTCCATCGCGGTGAACGCGCCGGTCCAGATTCTGGAGTCCGCGGACAGGACTGACTGGTCACCGTGCACGTACTGGCGCCATGGCCCGGTGGTGAAGAACGCGGGGACCGGTTCGGCGCGTGCGGCCAGCAGGGGGGTGGGCGCGATCGGCAGCAGGACCGCGGCGGCCGCCAGCGCCCAGCCGTACCGCAGCCAGGCTGCGGATCCGGCCGCCGCGGCGGCGTGGACCGCGAAGGCCAGCAGGATGGCCACGACCGGGATCAGGGCCAGGCCGAACCGGGTGGGGACCGCGCTGTTGAACAGGGGCAGGTGGCCCAGCACGCTCATCGGGCCGCGGCGCAGCACGGTCCGGCCGCCGAACGTGACGGTACGGCCCAGGGACAGCACGACGAACACCAGCGCGACCGCGGTCAGCGCCCGCACCGCGACCCGCCGGCGCCACAACCAGACGATGATCAACCCGACGGCGATGAGCAGCGGGGGGCCGAAGAACGTATTCTCCTCCGGCGGCACACCATAGCTGCTGCGCGAGGCTCCGTGCCGGAGCAGCGAACCCTGGGAGAACGCGGCAAAGGCCCGCAGGTCGGTGCCGTACGCCAGCACAGAGCCGGGCACGCCCCAGTAGCTTTGCGGGCCGGAGAACTGAAACCACAGCGGGTAGGCCAGCAGCACGGCGGCGGTGAGCAGGGCAGTCCCCAGCCCGGAGCCGAACGGCACCGCCCGGGCCCGCACTTCGGCCGGGCGGAACACCGCATACGCCGCCACGAAGACCGCGACTCCCAGCGCGGCCTGGAACAGCAGCTCCTCATCAAGGAACGCCTGCCAAGTCACCAGCAGCCCGAGGATGACGCCATCGCGCGCGCTACGCAGCGAGATGGCCCGCCAGATGATGAACGGGATCAGGAACTGGCAGACCAGATCCGGCTGGCCGTTGGCGTGGCTGACCAGGCCGGGGGCGAAGCCGGCGAACAGGCCGCCGACGAAGGCGGCCGGCCAGCAGCCCGCCACGATGTGACGGGACAGTACGTAATACCAGGCCCAGGCGGTGGCGGCCAGCCCCCCGGTGAGCACGACCGTGAACGCGACGGCGGGCCCGAACAGGAGGGTCACCGGCACCAGCGGCACGGCCAGGCCGAGCAGCCCGGTGTTGGCCATCATGTTCACGCCGTTCGGCGCGTTCAGCTGCGGGCTGAAGAACGGGTTCTCCGCATCAGTGAAGATCCGGGTCGCGTGGACCAAGTCCCATTCGAAGAATGGGACATCTGAAAGGTTGTTGACCAGAGACAACGCGCCGATGTGCCGCCACAGCCCGGAGGTCACCCAGAACGCGAGGACGACATAGGCGGCCACCGCGCCGCACTCCGCCCACCGCGGCACCAGCCCGCCGGCGGACCGCTCCGCGCCAACCCGCTGACCGACCGCCCCGGCCGCGCTCAATGCCGACACGCAGCGAGCCTAGCCCCTCAGCCTCCGTACGCCGTCATCCTCCGCCAAGAGTTCCTGGAATCAGTCCACTACCGCAGGCCGCATGCCCGGCCAGGCAATGAGGCTTTTTCATCCTCCGATTTCGCGGGTCTGAAGGACATGGATGGCTTTGGCGAGCTGCCCTGGGCGCCAAGGGCAGCAGTGGAGTTTGTGAATCCGGCCCGGGCGGCCAGCTCCACGGTCTCGGCGACGGCAGTGCAGGCGGGTTATCCCGATTTTCCTCAACGCCCACCAATTTGCAGTCGGCTGACCAGTAACTTTCCGTGATGAATACTGTGGTGCTGGCCATGGGGCCGTGGAACGGGTCGTGGAACGAACGCCCGCCAAACGTCTGTGCGTTGGGTGCTTCCTGAGCGTTTACGCGTGCTATCCCTGCAGGCAGGACCTCCGCTGACTCCCAGCAGGCCACTCTTAATCCGCGGGTTCGGGGTTCGAGTCCCTGGCGGCGCACCCGTACTGACCGGGTGGGCCGTCTCATCGCTGGGCGGCCGGCCTGTGATGGTAGTGGTTGACGAGGCGGTGCACCTCTGGGCAAAGGCCAGATTTGCGTCGTGCCGAGCCAGAACACCAGCGCCGCGATCGTGAGGAAGCCGATAGAGGCGGCTGTGCCGATGAAATCGAGGCGTGCCCGGCTGATCTGATGCCTGCCGCCGCCGCGCTCCGCTGTCGCCGTCGACCGTCCTACCGACGGCCGTCCTACCGACGGCCGCGGCGATCTCGCGGAGGCTGAGCGGGATCATGCCCGGGTGACGCAAGGGCCGACGGTACCCAGTGACGTGCTCCCGCGCGCTACGGTCGGCAACATATCGTCGGCGTATCGGAAACCGCATACGTGCTGGCAACACCCGGCTGCCTTGACTGGGGGGCATGACCTCTAGCGAGCCAGCGCGACCAGCGGCCCGCCGCGCCCGGCCGGCGGCGTCTTCGTCCTCCTCGGCCGTCCCGGGCATGGGAATCACCGTCTATGGATGCGGGCCGGACGAGGCCGCTGCGTTCCGGGAGGTCGCGCCTCGTTTCGGCGTTATGCCGGTTATCACCGAGGCGGCAGTGTCCGAGGCCAACATCGAGCTGGCGTCTGGAAACCGGTGCATCAGCGTCGGCCACAAAACCCCGGTTACCGGCTCCACCCTGCTGGCGCTCGGCCGGGCCGGCGTCAGGTACGTCTCCACGCGAAGCATCGGATTCAACCACATCGATGTGGATTGCGCCCAGAACGTCGGTATCTGCGTTGGTAATGTCGCCTATTCACCCGACAGCGTGGCCGACTACACGCTCATGCTGATGCTGATGGCCGTCCGGAACGCCAAATCCGTCATCCGCCGAACCGACACTCATGACTACCGGCTGCATGACGTGCGCGGGAAAGAGCTCCGCGATCTGACCGTCGGGGTCGTCGGAACGGGACGCATCGGCTCGGCAGTCCTGGACAGGCTGCGGGGATTTGGCTGCCGGACCCTGGCCCACGACACTCGCCCGAAGACTTCGGCCTGCTACGTTCCGCTCGGCGAACTGCTAGCGCAGAGCGACATCGTCACCCTCCACACCCCGCTCACCGCGGATACGCACCATCTCCTGGATCGCCAGCGTATCGAGCAGATGAAGCACGGCGCGTTCGTCATCAACACCGGGCGCGGCTCACTGCTCGACACCGAATCCCTTCTTTGCGCGTTGGAAAGCGGCCGGCTAGGCGGCGCGGCGCTGGACGTCCTCGAAGGAGAGGACGGGATCTTCTACGCCGACTGCAGAAACACGCCCATCGAAAACACGCCGCTGCCGCGGCTGCAGCAACTGCCGAACGTGATCATCAGCCCGCACACCGCCTACTACACCGACCACGCCCTGAGCGACGCCGTCGAAAACACCATCATCAACTGCCTCACGTTCGAAAAGGAGAAAACGGCGTGGACAAGCTGAAAATCGGAATCATCTTCGGCGGCTGCTCCGAAGAACACCCCGTGTCTGTCAAGTCCGCGCAAGAGGTCGCGAAACACCTCGACCCCGGCAAGTACGAGCCGTTCTGGATCGGGATCACGACCAGCGGCGCGTGGAAGCTATGTGACGGCCCGGGTGCGAACTGGGAAAGCCACGGTAACCGTCCGGCCGTGCTGTCACCGGACCGAAGCGTCCACGGGCTGCTCGTGCTGGAGCGGGAACGGTACGACATGATCCGCCTTGACGTGGTCTTGCCCCTTCTGCATGGCAAGCTCGGCGAGGACGGCGCGATCCAGGGCCTGTTGGAGCTGTCGGGCCTTCCCTACGTGGGCTGCGACATCCCGAGCTCCGCGCTGTGCATGGACAAGTCCCTGGCCTACATCGTCGCCAGCGACGCGGGAATCGCCACGCCGAAACACTGGGTGCTCACGGGGGACGAGAAGATCGACCCGGACAGCCTCACCTATCCCGTCTTCGTCAAGCCGGCCCGTTCGGGCTCGTCCTTCGGCGTCAGCAAGGTTTCGGGACAAGAAGAACTGCCGAGCGCGATACAGACCGCGCGGCAGTACGACGTGAAGGTGCTGATCGAGGCGTCCGTCGTCGGTAGGGAGGTGGGCTGCGCCATCCTCGGGGGACGATTCGGACTGATCGCGGGCGAGATAGACCGGGTCGCTCTCTCGCACGGCTTCTTCAGGATCCATCAGGAGAGCGATCCGGAAAGCGGCTCCGAGAACGCTACGTTCGTCGTGCCCGCCGACATCCCGGCCGAGGCGCGCTCGCTCGTCCAGGAGACGGCAAAGGCCATCTACCGCGCTCTGGGCTGCAAGGGACTCGCGCGGGTGGACACGTTCCTGACCGACGACGGAACGGTCGTACTCAACGAGGTCAACACCCTGCCCGGCATGACCTCCTACAGCCGCTACCCGAGGATGATGGCCGCCGCAGGCCTGCCGCTCGCCGACGTCATTAACCGGCTCGTGACGCTGACCCTGAACGGCGAGAAGTGATGAACAGCGACTTCGTCTTCGTCGATGAGTTCGTGCCCGGCATACGGTGGGATGCCAAGTACGCCACCTGGGACAACTTCACCGGCAAGCCCGTGGACGGATACCACGCCAACCGCATCGTCGGCACCAGGGCCCTGTGCGCCGCCCTGAGCAGAGCCCGGGAAGAGGCCGCATCCCTGGGCTTCGGCTTGCTCCTGTGGGACGGCTACCGCCCGCAACGCGCCGTCGACTGCTTCCTGCACTGGTCACGGCAGCCGGAGAACGGCCGCACGAAAAGACGGCACTACCCGAACCTCGACAAGCCGCAGATGTTCGAACGGGGGTATGTGGCCGCCAAGTCGGGCCACAGCCGGGGCGGCACCGTCGACCTGACGCTGTACGAGCTGGCTACCGGTGATCTTGCTCCCATGGGCGGCGGCCACGACTTGATGGACCCGCTTTCCCATCACGGAGCACGGGAAATCACGTCAGCCGAAGCGGAGAACCGGCACCGCCTCTGCTCCGTCATGCAGGACTGCGGCTTCGATTCCTACGGCCGCGAATGGTGGCACTACACCCTCAAACACGAGCCCTACCCCAACACCTACTTCGATTTTCCCATCGCCTAGCCGAACCGCCCGGGCAAAGTTGCCGCCGCACTGAAAACGATATCGAAGGTCTTCAGGCATGACTGAGATCCGGTGCGCCGAACTGGCCGCGGCCGGTCTGCCGGCCGCGTACGTGCCGCTGCCGCTGCGCGGCGGTGAGCAGCGGCTGAACGCCGAGCCTGCCGTCGCGGCGGGCGGGGCACTGCTCGTCCACAACGCCGACCTCGACCCGGCCTGGATCGAGACCACCTGATCCCGGTGCTCGCCGATCCCGGGCGGATCGCGGCGATGTCGGCCCGCGCATCGGCGGCCGGCGCACCTGACGCGGACGTCGTCCTGGCCCGGCACGTACTCACCGCGGTCGGGGAGCGACGGGTAGTTGCACCGTGACGCAGAGCCCGCCAGCGGCTCGGGGGGTGAGGGTAAGAGATCCGTCATGGGCCTGGGTGATGCTCTTGACGATGGCCAGGCCGAGGCCGACACCCGCATGGTCACTGCGTATGTGTCTAGTGCCCCGCTGGAAGGGTTCGGTGAGCGTCGAGACCAGCTGCGGGCTGAGCTTGTCACCGGTGTTTTGGACGGTGAGCACGACGGACTCGGCGCGGATGGCGGTGCTGAGCTGCACGGCGCCGTGTTCGGGAAGGTTGTGGACGATGGCGTTGTGCAGAAGGTTGGTGGTCATCTGCAGCAATAGAGCGTGTGAGCCGACGGCGGGGGTGATGTCCCCGGACGTCTCGATGGTCACGCCGTGCTTTTCTGCGAGGGGGAGGAGTGTTTCGGCGGCTTCTTCGGCGATGAGGGACAGGTCGACGTGTTCTCGCGTGAAGGATCGCTGGCCGGCACGGCTGAGCAGCAGCAATGCTTCGGTGAGGTCGATCGCCCGGGCGTTGACGGCGCGGAGGCGCTCGTCGAGCGCGGCGCTGTCGCGGTCCGGATCGTTGCGGGCCACGTCGAGCAGGGCCTGCGTGATCGCCAGCGGGGTGCGCAGTTCGTGGGAGGCGTTGGCCGCGAACCTCTGTTGTTCGGCGACGTGCGTCTCCAGCTTCGCGAGCATGGTGTCGAAGGCGTCGGCGAGTTCGCGGAACTCATCGCTGCGGCCCGGGAGCCGGATCCGGTGAGAGAGCGACCCAGTCGCGGCCAGCCGTGTGGCGTCCGTGATACGGGCCAGCGGGGCGAGCATGCGGCCGGCCAGAATCCATCCTCCCAGGAGACCGAACACCAGCAGGAACGCCAGCACTGCGGCTGCTGCTTGGCCGAACGCTCGCTGGGTGTCGGAGCGGCCTGGCTCGAACGCCCCGCCGATGCCAGATCTCGTGGCGGCGATGATCGGAACGTGGGGGAAAAGCCGCAGCAGGATCACCCACAGGGCGAGCAGCAAGGCACCTGCGAGCACGAGGAACCCGGCGTAGCTGAGGGTGAGTTTGAGCCGAACGCTCAGACCAGGGTCTCTAGCCACGGTCTCCTCTCCCAGGCCGGGGTGCGGTGTCGATGCGGTAGCCGACGCCGGGCACCGTGGCAATGACCCAGGGCTCACCGAGTCGCTTGCGCAGAGCCGAGACCGTGATGCGCACGGCGTTGGTGAACGGGTCGGCGTTCTCATCCCAGGCCCGTTCCAGGAGCTCTTCGGCGCTGATCACACCGCCTTCGGCCGCGATGAGGACTTCTAGCACGGCGAACTGCTTCCTGGTCAGCGCGATGTAGCGGCCGTCCCGGTAGACCTCGCGGCGGAACGGGTCCAGGCGCAGGTCCGCGATCTCCCGCACCGGCGGCCTGCTGCGCGCCCGCCTGCGGTCGAGCGCCCTGAGCCGGAGCACGAGCTCTCGCAGCTCGAACGGCTTGGTGAGGTAGTCGTCGGCGCCAAGCCCGAACCCCGAGGCCTTGTCGTCAAGCCGGTCCGCAGCGGTGAGCATCAGGATCGGCACGCCGCTTCCGGAGGCGACGATGCACTCGGCGATCTCGTCACCGGACGGCCCTGGGATGTCGCGGTCGAGGACGGCAATGTCGTAAGCGTTAATGCTCAGCAGATCAAGCGCCGTGTCGCCGTCACCGGCGATGTCGGCCGCGATCGCCTCCAGCCGCAGCCCATCGCGGATGGCCTCCGCCATGTACGGCTCATCCTCGACGACCAGCACACGCATGCGCTCAAGGTTACGAGCCGCTGTATATCGCCGGCATATCGATTTGATCGTCTCTCGTGTCCACCCGCGTGGCTCGTCGCGATCGGCTCGGCCACGAGCTTCGAGGTGCGTGGAGTGCGGCAGGAGATCGCCGACTTCACCTCGTTCTACCTCTACTCGTTCACCCGAGGAATCCCGCACGCTCTGCATGTCGGAGCGTGGCCGAGGATTACCCGCTTCGATGACCGCTGGCGTTGGCTCGTAACGAGCGTCGTCCCGCGCTTCCGGAGATTCGACGCCGACACGCACTCGGTCGTCGCCAGCCTCAAAATCCTCGACGAGGGCGCGACTTCGCGTCGAGCCCCGTGTCCTACCGCTTCACCCGCCGACGGGCCACCGCGAGCTGCGCATCCGAGGCGATGGCACCGGCCACGGCCCAACCGGCGAAGCCGCCGGGCGACCGGCTGCTACCCGTGGCCCGACCCAGACTTCGTCCCGTGGGCGGGTCTTCCTGGCTCGAATCGCTAACTGGCCACGGCCGGCCACGGTGACCCTGCATGACGGGCTCGGAGCATACGGGAGAGGCGGGTGTGCGGCTCCGGCGAAGCCACCCGGTACGCGATGGCACCGCTCCGGCTGTCCTGGCCGGCTTTGTCAGCACGCCGGCTTATCGGCGGTGTCGCGCGTGACTATGAAGGGCAGCGGTTCCGGGACGACGGCGGCAGCCTACGGATCTGAAGCCGGCTTGAAGGGCGGCGCGGGCGAAGGGCGGCCAGCGGCCGGACCCGCGCCGGCGCGGGCGGGGCTGATCGCGCCGGCGTCGCGGCTGCTCAGGGCTATTCCGGTAGCAGAGACGAATATCAGCAGTAGGACCCCGGATACGTACACCGCTGAGGCAAGGCCCGGGGTGAGAAGCAGGTAGCCCAGCCCGGACGTCACCAGGGCTGCGGCCAGCAGGGCCCCCAGGGGCGCCAGCCATCGAGACAGGATGGGTGAGCGCCGGGCCAGCTGGGAGATGGCCAGAGCCATCGCGGCCAGTAGGAACATCTTCGCCCCGTCCAGCCGCGTGATCGCGTGGTAAATGGCCCCGGCAGTAGCGGTCCGCCGGTCCGGCACCAGTCCGCTGATCAGCCATGTGCCCAGGGCCAGCTGTGCCCAGGAGACCGTGGCCGCAGCGATCCCGAAGGCGGCGGCGGCCAGTCCGGCCCGGGCCTGCCCGCAGCGGCGGGCGGCACGTGCCGCCGCGGTCACCACGGCAACCAGGGCGATCGCGGCGACGCCCTCGGCGAGGGTGAACATGGCCAGGGCCGGCCCGCTGCGTCCGGCAAACGCGGCCACCACCTGGCTGCCGGACGCGGCCACGCTCGGGTTCGGCGCCCCCACCGACAGGCTGGTGATCCAGGCCGCGGCATAGCCGATACCCGCCAGCGCGGACAACCTGACGGCCATCCGGCGGCCGGGACGGTCTGCCTGAGCAGATGTGATCTGAGCGGTCATCGTGTTCCTCCTGTGCGTCCAGTAGGGATCGGTGGTTGATCGAGTGAGTGGTTGATGACCACTCCGAGGAACTGTGTGGAGAGGTGCAGACGCCCAGGCAGGCAGATACGACAGCCGGCGCCGCAGTGGGCGCTCGCCGGGCACCGACCTATGGGCGGTCGTGGTTCGCTGCGGGGCGGAAGGGATGCGGCCGTCATGTACCACTGACACGATCTGCGCGGACTGCCCAGCGTGGCCAGCCGGCGGCTCTCGTCGCAGGTCAGCCTGGGCAGGTCAGCATGAACACCCGGAATCTGCCGCGTGGTTCTGGCCTGGTACTTGCCGACGGAAGGACACTCCGCGACCTTCAGCCACAGCCCGGCGCGGGCGGTGCCGTCCAGCTCCTCCGCCAGTACCGTGAACGTCTGGGTACCCACCGCGACTTTGATCCTGGGGTTGGCCTTGAGGTTGTAGTACCAGTCTGGTGGGCTGGCGATCCTTCATTGGCGGCGACGATCGCGAAGCGGCCGTCGCCCTGACGGGAACCGCCCAGCGGCGTGACGCGCTCGGTCCCGGACCTGGCGCCGATGTGGTGGATGAGAATCAGCGTGGTGCCGGCCCACGGCCCGCCGGCGCGTCCCTCGTTCGCCCGGACCCGATTCCGCCACGCTCTCCTCCCCTGCCTAGGCGTACTCGTCATGGCGGCGGATCCAGGTCTGGAACGCTTCGCCCTCGTCGCGCCCCTTCGGCGCCCGGTCGAGGATCGGGTAGTAGCCCATCAGGAACTCGACCCCGCGTCCCGCGGTCGCGTAGGTCTGGTAGACGGTGCCGTTCTGGAGCGTAAAGGCGCTCATCGCCGGTGATTCGGAGAGGTAGCCGGAGATATCGGTCCCGGTCGCGGCCGCGTTCTGACCTACGATCGGCGGCAGCCCGCCCTCGTCGAGGCCCCAGGAACGTACCTGTTCCTCGGTGTAGGAGGCGCCGAAGTCGACGTTGAAGTCGGTGTTCGCCGCCGACACCCAGGGGATCTGCCAGCCCATCCTCTGCTTGTACGCCTGCAGATTCGCCAGCGGAGCCTGCGAAACGAGCAGCAGGGTCACGTCGCGGGCATGAAGGTGCGGCAGCAGGCCGTCGATGCCATCGGCCATCGACGAGTTGACCGGACACCCCGCCTGGTAGCCCGGTCCGAACATGAAGTGGTAGATCAGCAGCTGTGAGCGGCCGTCGAAGAGCTCGGCCAGGGTCCGCGTCCCGTCGTCGGTGTCGAACCGGTACTCCTTCGCGATCGCGACCCAGGGCAGCTCGCGGCGCTGGCGTGCCAGCTCGTCCGCCATCCGGGTGTGCTCCTTCTCGCGTTGAAGCAGCTCGTCACGAGCGGCCTGCCACTCCTGGCGGCTGACAACCTTGTGATCCGTCATCGTGTCTTGTCTCCTCTTTCGAGTTTCGAGTGCGTTCCTGAGCCGCTAGGTCTCGCTGCCGCGCGGAATCAACGTCCGTCCCTTGGCCTACGCCGCGGCGGGCCCTGCGACGAACGCCGCGTTCTCGCGCTCGAGAGCCTTGACCGCCCCGCCGCGCCAGCTCTCGGCCAGGGACTGTGACGCGGCATCGGGAAAGATGTCCTCCTCCCCGTTCTCCACCCCGTCGAAGATGGCTCGCGCGACGGACTCCGGAGAGGCCTTCGGGATGTCGAAGCCCCGGGTCATGTCGGTGTCGGTGGGACCGGTCAGGATCGCATGAACCCGCACGCCCCGTCCGGCCAGAAGAGCGCGCAGCGATTGCGTCAGGTTGAACGCGGCCGCCTTGGAGATCGCGTAGGCCGGAGTGAGCGGCAAGGGGGCGACGGCCATCGTCGACACGTTGTTGACGATGGCTCCCTGAGAGCGGATCAGCAGCGGCAGGAAGGCCTGGATGACGCCGTACGGGCCGAAGAGGTTGACGGCCAGGTGCTGCTCGAGCACGGCGCGATCGCTCAGGTCATCGAACAGCGCGATTCCGGCGTTGTTGATGAGGACATCGAGAGACTCGACCTGATCGGCAGCTGCCTGAATCTGCGCCGCGTTGGTCACGTCCAGGGTCAGAGGCGTGACGCGCACGTCCGGGTGGGCCAGCGGTTGGCGCGTGCCGGCGTACACCCGCTTCGCGCCTCTGGCGAGGGCTTCGGTGACCAGCGCCTGCCCGATGCCGCGATTGGCCCCCGTTACCAGCACTGTCTTTCCGGCGATTGTCATGTCTGTTACTCCAGTTCTGCCGTGTTCTTGTGGGTTCCGCGCCGCTTGTCTGGCGGCCTACTGATATAGACCAGCCGGATTCGCGGGAATCGCCGCGGACCGGTCTGCGCAGGGTGCTGGCGTGGGTGGCGGTGATCGTGGACGCCATGGCGATACCGATCGCCCCGCCGAGCTGGCGCCTCGTGCTGAACGCGCCGGATGCTTGCCGATGTCACCGGGCGGGACCGAGCCGACCACGGCCTTAGTTACCGCGGGCAGGGCCAGGTATCTCTGGATAGAGGGGCTCCCCTACGGCTGCCGCCGCGCAGGCCCGGCGGCAGCCGGTGACTACCTCAGGGCCTCTACGCTCGCGGTGGGCCGAACTCGTATCAGGAGCCAGCCGCCCGCCAGGAATACTGCCTCCGGCCGTTCCCGGAACTTTTGGCACTGCCTCTGGCTATCGTCACCTGCGGATGATGAAGACGCGGTGACGCGGGGTCGACCTTGGCGAGCTGGTTGAGCACTGGACCCTGCTGGATGAGGAGCGGGAGCCGGTGGGGGCGTGACCCGGGCACCCCGGGCGGCTCCCTGTTCGGTCAATCCACGGATGAGCCAGTACTCACATAGCCCGGCCGCCATCCTGAGGCCGTGCACCGCCCGGGCCGGGTCCGCTGTACACCACTGGCGGGCGGCCCGGAGGTTAGCTTGGTCCTGATCGAGGCGCCTTGCCCAGGGGTGCTGATCCGGCCGTGAAGCTGTGAGGCCACGTGTTCGCCTAGGTCAGCGACGTAGATGCCATGCCTGGCGCGGACCTCCGGCGACCGCCGAAACCAGCACCGGGGCTGCCCTGAAGATGAGTCGTGTCGCGGTTCAGCTGGGCGGCTAGCGGATTGCAGCCGCCCCGCCCCGCGGTCGGCAGCCGGGCCGCCTAGCAGGTGCTCAGTTCGGCCGCGCTGATCTGCGACCAGTCGTGGGTGTGCAGGCTCAGCTTGATGTAGTAAAGCGTAGAGGTGTGGTTGCTCGCCGTCACCACCCACGACAGGCACAGGGGCGTGTAGGTGCCGCCGCCGAGGGAGGCCCACTCGTTGTTGTTGGCCAGGGCCGGGACCAGGTTGGTGGCCAGCACGTGCGTGCCGTTGGCCTTGTCCCAGTAGAACTCCAGCAGCTGCACCGCGCCGGGCCGCGGGTCGTACCACCACTCGCCGCACCGGGCCGAGCAGGCGCCGACGGGCCTCAGGCTGGTGTCTTCCACCAGCGTGCCGTAGTTCGTGGTCGTGATCTTCGCGGGCGCGGTGGAGACGGTCCAGCGGCCGGCCGGCTGGACCGCCGGGCCGACCGGGGTGGCGTTGCCGCCGCCCGCGAACAGCACGATGCGGGTCGGCGTGGGCGGGCTGGCCGCCGCGGCGACGGACGGCGCGGCCAAGGCCAGCGCGGTGCCCGCCAGCGCGAGCGCGAGTGCGGTACGGACCAGGCGCATGAGGCCTCCCCCCGGAGCCCGCCCAGGTGCGCCCCTGCACCTGGTGCGGGTGGCTGGCAGGTGCGGGTGGCGGGCAGGTTTGCACCTGCCGAGTATTTACCCGTTGTGCAAATTCAGTAACGCAGTGTTGCTTAGAAAATGATGCCCGGCCTAATTTGGTGCGGTCCACGCTTGCCGTAGGTCAGCTCGGCCGGGCAGGTATGATCGCATGGTTCACGAGCCGGGTCACCGGCACCAACAGGGCGGGCTGCGCCGGCGCGAGCAGGCCGTCCGCGGTAGCGGGAGTGGCTGAGTCATGAATGATCAGGCGGCGCAGACCATGCCGGTCGTCGTGGTGCTCCCGGCCGAGATCGACGTCACCAATTCCGACGAGGTGCACCAGCAGCTGATCGAGGCCCTGTCCCGCGGCGTGGGCACCGTGGTCGCGGACCTGACGTCGACGACCTTCTGCGACTCCTCGGGCGTGCACGCGCTCGTGGACGCCCATGAGCGGGCGGCGGCGCGGGACATCGCGCTGCGGCTGGCCGTGTCGCCGGGCGGCTCGGTGCGCCGCGTGCTGCAGCTGACCGGGGCCGATCACATCGTGGCGGTATTCGCCAGCGTGCCGGAAGCGATCCAGGGGGCCTAGCCGGTCCGGCGCAGCACGATCATCGCGACGTCATCCTCGCGGGAACCGAACAGGGCCATCAGGTGGTTGGCGAAGGCCTCTACATCGGCGTCAGCGGCCTGCAGCGCGGCGACGCGCAACTTCTCCAGGTTGTCATCGATGATCACCAGACGGTCCTCGACCAGGCCGTCGGTGAACAGCAGGGCGGTGCCGCCGACCGGCAGGAAGGCCGTCTGGGTGTGCGCCTCGTGGCGGCTCAGGCCGAGCATCAGCCCGCCCTCGCCGACATAGGTCGCGGCCGCGGCGTCCAGGACCAGCAGCGGCATGTGCCCGCAGTTCACGATCGAGAGCTCGCCGGTCTCCGGGGCGAGCAGCACCAGGCACATGGTGGCCAGGATCCCGGGGTGGTAACGCCGCAGGACCTCGTTGATCAGGCCGGTGATCGCCACCGGCGAGTGACCCTCGCTGGCGAAGGCGTGCAGCGCGTGGCGCAGCTCCCCCATCACGGTCGCGGCTTGCAGCGAATGCCCCTGCACGTCGCCGATGGCGACCAGCACCCCGTCCTGCCAGGGCAGGGCCTCGTAGAAGTCACCGCCGACTTCGGCCTGGTCGCTCGCGGGCAGGTACCGGAACGCCATCTGGACGCCCGGTATCACGGGCAGCCGCGTGGGCAGAAAGCTCCGCTGCAGGGTCAGGGCGGCCAGGTGCTCTTCCGCGGATGACCGCAGCGCCTCGACACCCAGCGCCACCGACTGCGCGAGCTGGCGGAGGACCTGAGTGTCCTCCTCGCCCGAGATGCCCTCGCGGCTGATGACGATGGCCGCGGGCGGCCGGCCGGCTTTGGTCCGCGCGACGGCCACGCAGACGTCCTCCCGCAGGGTGCTGTCGGGCACGATGGCGAGCCAGTCGTCCCGGCTGAACGTGGCGATCGCGCTGTCGTCGCCGGGGCCGAGCACGCGGTCGGCGATCCGGCCGGTGAGACCGGCCGGGCCGCCGCGGCGAACCGTCTCACTGCTGTCCGGGGACGCCGCCATCCTGCGGTCCTGGCCGTCGGGCATCTGGAGGATCAGCACGGCCGGCCCGGCGAAGATCCGGGCGGCGCCGGCCGCCGCCACCGCGGCCAGCCCGTCGAAGGTCTCGGCGGCGTTGATGCGCAGGGTCACGCCGACCAGCGCGGCCAGCATCGCCGCCGTCCGCTCCGCGCGCTGCCGGGCCCGCGAATAGCGCAGCACGGCCGTCACCGTGGCGAGCAGTTCCGCGGGCTCGGTGGGCTCGGCCAGGTAGGCGTCGGCCCCCTGGGTCAGGCCATGAGCGCGGTCGGCGACCTCAACGGCGGTTGCGGACACCTGGATCACCGGGATCGAGGCCGTCCGCGGGTCCGCCTTGATCCGGCGGCAGACCTCGAAGCCGCTCATGTCGGGCAGGTGCACGTCGAGCAGGACCAGCTCGGCCGCGCCGGCCTGGGCCAACGCCTCCTGGCCGGTGGTGACCTCGGTCACGGTGTGGCCCGCCCGCCGCAGCCAGGTGGCCAGGATGTAGCGCTTGGCCTCGTCGTCATCCACCAGCAGCAGGCCGGCGCTGGGTTCGGTCATCGGGTGACCGGGAAGATCCGCCGGATGGCGAACGCCAGCCGGTCCCTGGTGAGGCGGTCCTTCGGCAACAGGGCGGCGGCTCGCGGCGGCGCCGGCCCGTCACGGCCGGTGATGACGATCGCGGGCAGCGCGGCAGGCAGCTGGTCAAGCAGCGCATGGCCGTCGACGTGGGGCATCCCCAGGTCGGCGAGCACCAGGTCGACGTGCTCGGCGGCGACGGCGGTGAGCGCCTGGGCGCCGTCGGCCGCCTCGATAACCCGGCCGGCGATGCCGCTGAGCATGGACCTGAGCACCCGGCGGAAGCCCGGGTCGTCGTCGGCCAGCACGACCGTGCCGACCGACGGGGTCCCGTGCGGCAGGCTGAGCACGGCGGTGGTCCCGCGGCCCGCCTCGCTGGTCAGCGTGAGCTCGCCATCCAGCAAGCCGGCCAGCCGGCGGGCGTAGGGCAGCCCCAGGCCGGTCCCGCCCCGCCGGGCGCCCGGCACCTGGTAAAACTCCTCGAATACTCGCTCAAGCTGGCCCTCGGGGATCCCGGTGCCGGTATCGCAGACCTGGATCTCGACCCGGCCGGGGACGGTCGCCACGGTGAGCCGCACCTCCCCCTCGTCGGTGTACTTGACGGCGTTGGAGAGCAGATTACGCAAGATCGCGGTCAGCGCCCCCTCGTCGGTCAGGATCGTCGCCGGAGCACCATCGGCGCTGACCAGCACGTTGACCGGCCTGCCCTCGGCCATGGGCCGGGTGAGCCCGCGCAGCGTGGTCAGCAGCGCGGGCAGCCGGACCTCCGACGGCTCGATGACGAACCGCCCCGATTCGGCCTTGGCCACATCGAGCAGGTCATTCACCAGTGTGAGCAGCGTGCCGGAGGCCTTCTTGATCAGTTCCACCTGGTAGAGCTGCTCGGAGTCCAGTCCGCCCGCCGGGTCGGCGAGCAGCCGGGTCAGCCCGATGATCGAGTTCAGCGGGGTCCGCAGCTCGTGGCTGACGTTGGCCCAGAACCTGTCCTTGGATTCCGAGGCCGCGCGCAGCTGCTCGGACTTCTCATCCAGCTCCCGGTACAGCGCGACGACGCCCCGGTTGGTCTGCTCCAGCTCGTCGGACAGCTCGCTGTACAGGGCCATCACCCCGCGGTTGGTCTCCTGCAGCTCGCCGTTGAGCAGCAGGAGCTGCTCCTTCTGGCTGGTGAGGTCGTCAAGGGTCGCGATGAGGTCCTGGTTGTTACGGCGCAGTTCTTCCAGGGTGGACTCCGGGAGCACGGCCGCCAGCTGCTCGCCGACGGCACGTAGATCGGGCCGGGCACTGAGCGGACGCCGCTTCGTCAGCCGGGCCACCGGCCCATCGGACTCGACGGTGTCCATCAGGCGGGCCGCCGCGGTGATTCCGTCCGCCGGCGGCGGGCCGTCGGCGGTGACGGTCAGGACCAGATAGTCCTCGTCCGCTCCGAACGCGATGACCGCGCTGTGACCGCCGGTGATCACGCTGCGGCTGATCTCACTGAGCGCGGTGGCCACCCGGACCTGGTCCTGGCGGTCCAGGCCGAGCACGGCGGCCAGCTCGCGGCCGAGCCGGCGCGCCGCGAAGACCCCGGACAGGTCCCGGACGTGCAGGCGGGCGAGCTCGTTCATCATGGCTTCAGCACCAGCACGCCGGCGTCGTCACGGCGGGTTCCGGCCTCGGCCAGCAACGCGGCCGCCACGACCAGCGGGTCCCGGGCGTTCAGGCCCGGCAGCAGCCGGGGCTCCCAGCGGTGGCTGATGCCATCGGAGTGCAGGATGATCGCCGCCCCGGGCGGTGCGTCGTACTCGAACTGCCGGATCGTTCGGGCCTGATGACCGGCGATCCCCGGCACCGAGAGCATGCCCTTGCGGACGCCCTCGGCCAGGGTCATCGCCGCGATGTTGCCCAGGCCGGCGAACCGGATGAGCGGCCCGGCCACCTGCACCACGCCGATGGCTCCGCCGCGGGTGTGGTTCATCCTGCGGTGCGCCCGCTCGACCAGCACGGCCGGCTCGGCGGCCGGCTCCTCGAGGACCGCCGTCACCGCCTCCATCGCGGCGGTCGCGGCGAGCGGGCCGTGCCCGAGCCCGTCGCACAGCACCCCGGTGATGCTGCCGTCCGTCCCGGCCACCCCGAAGGTGTCGCCGCACTCGGTTTCACCGGTGATCGGCCGGACCAGGCCCGCGTAACGGGGCCGGCCCGGGCGGGGCTGGTCCGGGCGGGGCTGGGGCCAGAACCGGGCCACCAGCACCGTGCCGTGACCCGGCGCCGAGTACAGGTCGTAGAAGTCGGCCAGCCGGCGGATGGTGCCAAGCCCGACGCCCAGGGTGCCGCTGGTGGAATGGCCGTCCCGCAGCGCCGCGCTGGTGTCCTGCACCCCGGGCCCGGCGTCGATGGTCACCATCTCGATGCCCGGCTTGTCGCCGTCCCGGCTGATGCGCAGCAGCATCGCCCCCTGGCTGGCGTGCTTGTGCAGGTTGGACGCCGCCTCCGTCACGGCCAGCGCCACCTGGTCGGCCCGGGCCGCGGGGAAGTCCAGCCGGCTCGCCAGCGCCAGGGCGGCGCCCCGGCAGGCGGCGGCGGCACTGGGATCCTCGACCCGCAGCCAGCGCATGTCGCCGGGGGCCTGGGCGATCAGCAGCCCGGTCAACGCGACCACTTGACCACCACGACCGTGGTCCCGGATCCTGGTTTGGAGTTCAGCTCGAACTCATCCACGAGCCGCCGGGAACCGGACAGCCCGAGTCCCAGCCCGGAGCCCGAGCTCCAGCCGTCCTGCAGGGCCAGCTCGAGGTCGGCGATGCCAGGTCCCTCGTCGGTGAAGTGCAGCTTGACGCCGGTTCGCCCGTCGGGGGACTTGACCACCTCAGCCCGGACGGTGCCGCCGCCGCCGTGCACCAGGGTGTTGCGCGCCAGCTCGCTCGCGGCCGTCACCAGCTTGGTCTGATCCACCAGCGACAGCCCGTGGCCCGCCGCCATGATCCGGACATGCTGGCGGACCCGGACCACGTCGTCTCCCGAGTGGATCGGGAACTCATCCATCAGGATCGTCCGTTCAGGATCTCCAGGCCCTTCTCGGCGTTGAGCGCGGTGCGGACCCCGTTCAGCGAGAGCCCGAGCTCGGTCAGCGTGATCGCCACGGCCGGGCGCATGCCGACGATGACGGTCTCGGCGTCGAACAGCCGCGAGATCGACCCGATCATGGTCAGCATCCGGCCGATGAAGGAGTCGACGATCTCAAGGGCGGTGATGTCGATGAGCACGCCGCGGGCGCCGGTGGCGGCCAGCTCGTCGGCCAGGTCTTCCTGAAGCCGCAGGACACTCTCGTCCTGCAGCTCGAACTGGACGGAGACGAAGAGGGTCGGCCCGATCTTGACGATCGGCACTTGTTCCATAAGGCAGGAACGACTTTCAGCCCGGCCTGCTTGAACGCGAGGGCGAGCGCGTCGGCCAGCGTCGCCTTGGTGGCGATGTCGCCGAACTCGATGCCGAGCGACACGATCGTCTGCGCGACCTGCGGCCGGATACCGGAGATGGTGCACTGCGCCCCGAGCAGCCGGGCCGCGCTCACCGTCTTGAGGAGGTGCTGCGCGACCTCGGTGTCGACCGTCGGCACGCCGGTGATGTCGATCACGGCGTGATCGGCGCCCGTCGCCACCAGCGTTTCCAGCAGCCGCTCCATGACGAGCTGGGTGCGCGCCGAATCGAGCGTGCCCACCAGCGGCACCGCGATGATGCCGTCCCAGAGCCGCACGACGGGCGTGGAGAGCTCCAGCATCGCGGTGGACTGATCGGCGATGATCTGCTCCCGGGCGGCCGAGTAGGCCTCAAAGGTGCGCAGGCCGAGGTCGTCGAGCAGGCGCGAGAAGGCGAGGAATTCCGGCACCAAATCCGCGGTGTCGGCCATCAGCTCATAGACGGATTCCTTGAGCGCGAACACCCCGAGCGCCGTCTCGCTGGGGGTGAACCCGTCCCGGGCCCGATCGCGGGACAGCTCGTCCAGCGACGCCCGCAACTCGCCAGCCGCGTGATCGTCCGCCTCGGCGGTGACGCGCACGATGATCGCATAGAGCTCGGCGAGCTCATGCCGCACTTCCTCGATCGAGGTCCGGCCGCGCGACCCGGCCGCGACCAGCTCACTCCAGCGGCCGACAACCTTGTCCTGGTGGTCGCGCAGGAATTCCGCCATGCGCCCCTGGGTACTGCGGCCAGCTTCCATGGATGTGCATCCTACTTGTAAGTCGCGGGCGAACGCCGTGGCCGCGGCCCCGCAGGGTCCTCGGAGTGCAGGTCAACCGGGCTCCCGGATGAGCCGTTTCGTCGTCCGTGGCTGCTAACGTCAGGATTCGCCGACACGGCAGCACGGCCTGCACGGCCTGCACAGCCAGCACGGTTGATGCGATTCGAAGAGATTCAAAGAGAGGAGAAGCCCGGTGACGGACGGAACGCAGGCCAGCAGGGAAAGGTCGCGTCTGCTGTATACGGAGATCTTCGGCAAAGGCAACTACGGCGCAGCCGACGAGCTGCTGGCGGCGGACGTCGTCAACCACGGGCCGGGAGTTCCCGCCACGGTGGGCACCGAGGGGATCAAGCGGCAGGCCGCCGTGCTGCGGACCGCGTTCCCCGACTTGCGGATAACCCTGAATGACCAGTTCGGCGACGCCGACCGCGTGGTCAGCCGGTGGAACGCCACCGGCACTCATACCGGCCCGCTGAACCTGCCCGGCGTCGCCCTCGAACCCACCGGCATCGCCATTTCCTTCGATGAGATCCGGATCGACCGCCACGACGGCGGCCGGATCGTCGAATCCTGGTTCCTCCCGGACCGGTTCTCCCTCTGGCAGCAGCTCGGCCTGCTGTAGCGGGGGACGGTAAAGTCGGCGGTGCCCAGATGATGCCCCGGCTCACGCTGCCGCGGGCCGACCGCAGGGAGATCGCGGCGATCTTCGCGGGCGGCGCGATCGGGACCCTGCTGCGCGCCGCGCTGACCGAAGCGTTCCCGCACGCGGCGACGGCCTGGCCGTGGCCGACGTTCGCGGTCAATATCGGTGCGGCGTTCCTGCTCGGCTACGCCGTGACCCGGCTGCAGGAGCGGCTGCCGCTGTCGGCCTACCGGCGCCCGCTGCTGGGCACCGGGCTGTGCGGGGGGCTGTCCACGTTCTCCACGATGCAAGTGGAGATCCTGAAGATGATCAGCGCGGGCGCCTGGGGGCTGGCCGCCGGGTACGCCGCGGCCAGCATCACGGCCGGGTACGCGGCGGTCCACCTGGCCACGGCGATGGTCAGGAGAGTGCGGGTGCGGCGATGAACGTGCTGGTCTGGGCGGCCGTGGTGCTGATCGGCGGGGCAGGCTCGGTGGCCAGGTTCCTGGTCGACGGAGCGGTGTCCTCGGCGGCCGGCCGCGACTTCCCGTTCGGCACCCTGGTCGTCAACATCAGCGGCGCGATGATCCTGGGCCTGCTGACCGGGCTCGCCCTGAGCCATGAGGCGGCCCTGCTGGCCGGCACCGCGGCCGTCGGCTCCTATACGACGTTCTCGACCTGGATGCTGGAGACGCAGCGGATGGCCGAGGAGCGCAAGCGGGTCGCGGCGATCGCCAACGTGGCCGTCAGCCTGGTCCTCGGGGTGGCCGCGGCGGCGCTGGGACGGCTGATCGGGGCCCAGCTGTGAATAGCGCAGCTGGGCATGCGGACTGCCTCAAGCTCACCAGCTACTTCGGCGAGCGGCGGCGCACGGCCGGCGGCTTCGCCGCCGATGCGCTGCTCGACCTGTACGGGCGGCATGATGTCGCGACGAGCATCCTGCTGCGCGGCGCCGAGGGCTTCGGGGCCGGCCGCCATCCGCGCACCGACCGCTCCCTGACCCTGTCGGAGGACCTGCCGCTGATCGCGATCGCGGTCGACAGCCGGGCCCGGATCGAGGCGCTGGCCGGGCCGACCGCGCAGCTCATCGGGGCCGGGCTGGTCACCCTGGAGCGGGCCCGGCTGCTGGCGGGCGACATCACGGGCGGTTCGCTGGCCGTGGGGGCCGACGAGGAGAGCAAGCTGACCATCTACCTGGGCCGCCAGGAACGGGTATACGGCACCCCGGCCTTCATCGCGGTCTGCGACCTGCTGCACCGCCGCGGCATCGCGGGCGCGACCGTGCTGCTCGGCGTCGACGGGACGGCGCACGGCCAGCGCGAGCGGGCGGCGTTCTTCAGCCGCAACGCCGGGACCCCGATGATGGTCATCGCGGTCGGCTCGGGCGAGCGGATCGCCCGCGTGCTGCCCGAGCTCGGCGGCCTGCTGCGCCGCCCGCTCGCTCACGCTGGAACGCGTGCGCATCTGCAAGCGCGACGGGCAGCTGCTCGGCCCGCCCCCGGCCACGCCGACCGGCGAAGACGGCCGGCCGCTGTGGCACAAGCTCGTGGTCTACAGCTCAGAGGTCGCCCGGCACGACGGCCAGCCGATCCATCGCGCGATCATCCGGCGCCTGCGCCTGGCCGGGATCAGCGGCGCGACCACCCAGCGCGGCATCTGGGGGTTCCACGGCGACCACGCACCGCATGGCGACCGGCTGTGGCAGCTCGGCAGGCGCGTCCCGGCCGTCACGGTCGTGATCGAGGCACCGGAACGCGTCGCCGCAGCTTTCGCCGTCATCGACGAGCTCACCACCGAGCGGGGGCTGGTCACCAGCGAAGTGGTCCCGGCCCTGCGCCCGGCCGGCGACGGCGGGTTACCGGTGGCCTAGAGGTAGTTCTCCAGGTCGGCCTTGATGTCGGCGGGCGGCACCGGCGGCTCGTAGCGCTTGATCACCGTGCCGTCGCGCCCGGCCAGGAACTTGGTGAAGTTCCACTTGATCTCGTCGGTGCCGTTGGCCTCGGGCCGGAGCTTGGAGATGGTCTCGTAGAAGCGGCCGTAGGACGGCCCGAAATCGCCGGGGGCCTGGGTCCGCAGGTACTGGTAGAGAGGGTGGGCGGCGGGGCCGTTGACCTCGATTTTGCTCAATACGGGGAACGTGACGTCGAACGTGGCCTTGCAGAATTCCTGGATCTCGGCGTCGGTGCCCGGTTCCTGCTCCCTGAACTGGTTGCACGGGAAGCCGAGTATCTCCAGGCCGCGGTCCCGGTCGTCACGGTACAGCGACTCCAGGCCTTCGTACTGCGGGGTCAGCCCGCACTTGCTGGCCACATTCACGATGAGCAGCACCTTGCCCTCGTACTGGCGAAGCGGCACCTGGCTCCCGTCGGGAGCGATGGCGGTGAAGTCGTACACGCTGGTCATGTCTGCTCCGTTGTAATCGGGCGGTTTCCCCAGGCTTCCTGTAGTTCTTAATAGTTACGAAACGAGCGCAATATTCCGGACCGAACGGCCGGGGTTGCGTCCGGGCACCTGCTCACGGCATTACCATCGCATGGTGGCTGACCCCGCTGACGGCCCGCTGGCCCTCATCCAGTCGTTCGTGAGCACACTGAGCGCCGAACCACTGGGCGCCGAACCACTGGGCGCCGAACCACTGGGCGCCGAGCCCGGCGCGGACCTCCTGGGCAGTCGCGGCGACGCGGCCGCCTGGCTGCACGCCGCGGGGCTGCTGCCCGCCGAGGCCGGCCTGACCAACTCCGAGCACGCCGCCCTGCTCCGCCTGCGCGGCGCGTTCCGGGACGTCCTCGCGGCCCGCGCCGACGGACGGGAGGACGCCGCGGCCGCTGAGCGGCTGACCAGGGCGCTGGCCGAAGGCCGCCTGGTCGTCATCGTCGATCCCGCGAGCACGGTCCGGCTGGCCAGCGCCGCGCGCGCCAGCTACCCCAACTTGGTGGCGGCCATCGCCGTCGCCCTGGCTGACGCCGCCGCGGCCGGTACCTGGCCCCCGCTCGCATCCTGACCGCGTCCTTTACTTCTTACCTCGGCTGGGCGCGGTGGCGCTGCTCGCGCTGGTCCGGTCAGGACTACCGGCTGGGGCGCTCGCCGTACCGGCGGCGGCGGCGCTCGGCAGCGACCTCGTCCAGCTCGGCCGCCGACAAGGTGGCGGGTTCCCCGTAGGACAGCGCCAGCCGGTACGTCCGGGCGAGCCATTCCAGCAGCACGGCTCGGTCGTAGGCCTGCGCGAGGTCACGACCGTAGGTGACGGCCCCGTGGTTGCGCAGGATGACGGCGCTGCGGCCGGTCAGCGCGTCGGCCGCCGCGGCCGCGAGTCCGGCTGAGCCGAACCGGTGGTAGGGCGCCACCCGCACTGGTCCGCCCAGCACGGTGATGGCGTAGTGGATGGCCGGCAGTTCGGCGCGTGCCGCGGACAGCGCGACAACCTCGGGCGAGTGCGTGTGGACGATCGCCGCGGCCTCGGTCGCCGCGTAGATGGCCAGGTGCATGGGCGTCTCGGAGGACGGAGTTTCCAGGACTTCGTTCGCGTCGTTCACGTCGCCGGGCAGCTGGGCGCCGTCCAGGGTCACCAGGCAGACGTCAGCGGGGCGCATCTCGTCATAGGGGATCCCCGACGGGGTGATGGCGACGATGTTCCCGGCCCGGATGCTGATATTGCCTGAGCTGCCGACGGCCATGCCGTCGGCGAGCAGGCGTGCGCTGTAGCTGACGAGCCGCGCGCGAGCCGTCCGGAGCTCGTCGGTATCGCTGCTGTACACGGTTGGATACTAGAAGCTTGTCTCTAACACCGCGTCAGCACGGTGGTGCGGACAGGAAGGTTCGTGCCCCATTGCCGGTCAGCGGGCCCTGGACGCCCCCAAGCGGCGTGCCGTCGGCCAGCCGGTAGACCTGGATCCAGACACCGGGGGCCCCGGGATTGAGGTCGAGATTGGGTGCCACGATCGTGAGGTTGCCGTTCCGGTCCGCGGTACCTTGCGCCAGGTCGTTCGGCGCGACGTACTGGCCTGCGCAGGTGTCCGACAGCAGGCCGTAGCGCTGGCCCGGACTAGCATGCCGGCCGTCGACAACCAGCCAGGTGACCGCGGCCGAGGCCGGCCCGGGGCGGACGGCGACCGCGACCACGGAAAACGAGCCGTCCCCCGCGCCGGGGAGCTCGAACGTCGCGCTCCCCGAAACGGTCGGCTGCGCCGCGGTCGCGGGTGCCGGGGGGAGGCAGTCCGCAATGCCCCATTCAGCTGGTCGATCGTGTCATCCTGGTGCGCCACGAGCAGTGCGAGGCTCACCGTCACGCCCAGGCAGGCCAGCACGACCGCAAGCACCACAATGGCTATCCAGCCACCGCGGCTGGGCCTAGGCCACCGGGCGCCGCGGCGCCCTTGCGGCCCGAATGACAAGGTATCCGGCTGCCCGTCCATGACCTACCACCGTCCGCCACCGCCCAGGCGGGAGCCTGACCAGGCTAGCTGATCCCGCTCCGGCTGGAGCGCTGACAATCAGTCATGCTCACCAGCCCAGGGTAAGCCCAGGGTGAGACGACAGAGGCTGGGCGGGGCTTGATGCCGTGGGCGTTCGGTATAAAGAGTCTGGCTGGGCGAGGAGGCGAGGCGTGGGTATTGCCGAGACGGCGGACCAGGGGGAACCGCGGCGGGCGGGTTACCGGCGGTCGGCGGGGTCGCCGCGCGGGGAGGCCCGGCGACGGGATCTGCTGGACCGGGTGGTGGACGACCTGGCGGCCAACGGGCTGGTGGACTTCTCACTGCGGCGGGCGGCGCGGGCGGCCGGGACGACCCACAAGGTGCTGCTCTACTACTTCGACGGGGTCGATGACCTGCTCGCACAGGCCATGGTGAAGCTGCGCGAGCGTCGGGTTATCAACTCGCAGCGAGCGGCTGACCACGCGCAGCCGCAGACGCTGGCGGCCCGGATCCGCGCCGTCTGGTCGGCGGTGATGGGCGCGGAGTTCCGGGTTCTCGGCCAGTCGGTCGGGCTGACGATGTACGACCCCGAGCGGTATGCGGGCCTGGGCGTGAGCGCCTCGGAGCAGTACATGTCGGCCCTGCTCGCTATCTGCCCGCCGCAGTGGTCCGAGCAGCGCAAGCGCGAGGTGGCCGAGATGGTCATGGCGGTCCTGCGCGGCTTCACCGTCGAGTTCCTGACCAGCGGAAACAGTGCAGCCATCGAGGCCGGTTTCGCGGCCCTGGCCCGGGCGCTGGAGCGGGAGGAAGCAGCTTCGGAGTAATTAGGCCTGGACAGATTTGCGAACCACATGGTTCACTTTTGGTAACGGCAGATCTGGTCGAAGTGGAGGCCTGGCATGGACGGGGAACGCGAGAAGGTCTGGTTCGGCAGTGGCGGGACGCAGTGCGCCGCGTGGCATTACCAGGGCAGCAACGGGGGCTGCGTGATCATGGCGGGCGGGTTCGCGGTGACCAAGGAGGCGGGTACCGACCTGTTCGCCCGGCGGTTCGCCGCGGCTGGGTTTTCCGTCCTGGCCTTCGACTACCGGCACCTGGGCGAAAGCGGCGGGCAGCCGCGCCAGGTGGTCCGGGTCCGGGAGCAGCTCGCGGACTGGTCTGCGGCGATCGGGTTCGCCGCATCGCTGGCCGAGGTGGACCCGGCCCGGCTGGCCGCCTGGGCGTTCTCCGCCTCGGGCGGGTACATGTTCACGCTCGCGGCCCGCGACGCGCGGCTGGCGGCGGCCATCGCGCAGACGCCGAACGCCGACAACGTGGCCGCCGCGCGCAATGCGGCGCGCTATCAGAAGCCGGGCGCGATGCTCCGGTTCCTCGGGCGGGCCCTGCTGGACTCGGCGGGCGGCCTGGCCGGCCGGCCGCCGCGGCTGGTGCCGCTTGCCGCCGAGCCGGGGACGGTCGCGGTGGTCACCACGCCGGACTCGGCGCAGGGCGACGCCGCACTGGGCCGGTCCGGGGAATGGCAGCGGGAAGTAGCGGCGCGTTCGGCGCTGCGGCTCACGATGTCACGGCCGGGGCGGGCGGCCGCCCAGGTACGCTGCCCGCTGCTGGTGGTGGTGTGCGACCAGGACACCACCGCCCTGGCCGGCCCCGCGGTCCAGGCGGCACGGCGGGCGCCCGGGGCCGAGCTCGTTCGGCTGCCGGGCGGGCACTACGCGCCGTTCCTGGACGCGCACGAGCAGGCCGTCGAGACGGAGCTGTCGTTCCTGCGGCGGTCCCTGCTCGGCGAGCCGGAGCCCGGGCAGCCTGCGGCGGCGGCCGCTGATGCGGCGCCGAGGCGGGCGTGAACGTCCGGCGCTGATGGTCTGGGAGCTCGTGCGGTTCTAGGGCCGGGCTCCTACGACCACGCCGCCCGGGTCAGTAGCCGGCGCCGCCCGCGCTGGTCGCGCTCGCGCTGGCGGCGGGGGCCGCCGCGCCCGAGACCGGCACGTCGTACCACAGGCCGCCGGAGGCGTTCAGGCCGTTGCCCTTGTTCTGGCCGGGAGCGGAGTCCCCGGCGTAGGTGTAGAGCGGGTGCCCGTCATAGGTGGCCTGCTTGGTGCCATCAGGCCGGGTGATGACGCCTATCGTGCCGGTCACGCCGGACCCCGCGGTCGCGGGGCCCTTCACCGGCGGCCAGAAGGTCGCGCAGGAACCGGTGCACTTCGAGGTGGTCGGGGTATCCGGGGCGAACGAGTACAAGGTGAATCCGCCCGCGTTGGTCAGCACCTGCTTCCCGCCGATCGTCGTGGCCATCAGCGTGGACCCGGACGCGCTCGCCGCGGGGCTGGACGCGCCGGCCGCGGCCGGGGTGCTGCTGGTCCCGGCCGCGGGCGTGGTACCGGAGGAGCTCGACGAGCTCCCGCACGCCGCGACGGCGAGCACCGCGACCGCCAGGCCGACGGCGGTCATTATTTTCCGCATAGAAAAGCATCTCCTCACGCCCGTGTTGATCTCCCACCCGGATCACGTGCCCGGAGAGTGATCCGTTCACCTGGATGAGGCGGCGCACCTCAATCAGGAGGTCAATCAGGCGGCATGGCTGCCGATCAGGCTGCCGACGGCGTAAGTGACCGCGACGGCCACGCCGCCGAGGGCGAGCTGGCGCAGGCCGGAATGGAGCACGGGGCGGCCGGTCAGGCGCCCCACCACCATACCGCCGGCCAGCAGCGCCACCGCGGTGATCCCGAGCGTGGCGGCCAGGATGTTCAGCCCGGCCAGGTACGGGAGCAACGGGATGAGCGCACCGGCGGAGAAGGCGATGAGCGAGGACAGGCCCGCCACCACCGGTGAGGGCAGCTCGAACGGGTCCACGCCGAGCTCCTCCCTGGTGTGCACCCGCAGCGCGGTATCCGGGTCCCGCGACACGGCGGCGGCCATCCGGGCCGCGGTCTCCGGATCGGCCCCGTAGCCGCGGAACGTCTCGGCCAGCTCGACCTCCTCGGCGGCCGGGAACCGGGCGTGCATCCGCCGCTCGGTCGCCACCTCGGCGCCGACCAGCTCGTTCTGATTGGTCACCGAAATGTACTCGCCGGTGCCCATCGAGAACGCCCCGGCGACCAGGGCGGCCACGCCGGTCAGGATCACGGCGTGCGGCGCCACCCCGCCGCCGCCCAGCCCCGCGATCAGCGAGGCGTTCGTGACCAGGCCGTCCACCGCGCCGAACACCGTTGGCCGCAGCCAGCCGCCGGATACGTCGCGGTGCCGGTGCGACCACCCGGCGGCGAGCGCCGCCTGGCGCACGGCCTGGGCCGGCTCCGGATCCTGATCACCCACCGGAGCCGTCCGTGGTCAGCGGCTCATCGTCGACGACGATGCGGGTGGTCATCCTGGATCCTCCGGCCGATCGTGACCGCCGCGGGCTCCGGGCGGCGGGTGCCTCTACGCTACGACAGCAACCGGGTCGACGGCGCGGCTGACGAAGGGGCGGGCGCGGCCAGGACGGCCACGAAATCCCTTGTCCAGCCGACCAGATACTGGTCGGCTGACCGGTCCTGGCCGGGCACCCCGGCGGTGAGCGGGCCGCCGGGGCTGCGGGCGACGTCCAGCTGGACCCATTCGGGGTTGATATCGAGCTCCATCGCGATCCGCGCGCCGTGGCTGGCCAGCACGGACGCCAGGTCAGCGGGCACGGCGGACATGCTCGCCGCGTACATGAGATCGCCCGCCGCATCCTGGCCGATCGCGCTGCGGGCCACATCCGCGCCGCCGCCCAGGGTCGCGCCCCACAGCCCCCAGTCGGCCGAAGCCTCGGTCGGCCGCCCGTCCTGCACCAGCGGGACCAGGTTCTGCCGGACGCTGTAGACGGCCTCACCCGGCGCCGGCACCCCGCGGCCCCAGACCCCGATCCTGGCCTGGCCGGAGCGGTCGATGACCAAGCTGGCGAACCCCGGCCGCAGTCGGCTGATCACATGGCCTTCCTGCATGTACCCGCCGACCCCCGCGGACAGCTCGAAGCCACCGTTGAACGCGGCGAGCAGCTGCGTTCGTTCGGCACCGGTCACGGTTGGCCCGGCGTGCAGCCCCCGCACCGGGCCAGGGTCCACGCTCCCGTCATGCAGCACATACCGCACCGGGCCGCGGAAGACCGCGACGGTCACCTGCGCGCCGTCCCGCGTCCGCACCCGGGTGATGCTCACCCGCGGCTGGGGCGGGGGCTGGGGCGGGGCGGGGGCGGGCTGGCCCGGACGGGCGGAACCGAGGGCGCGGCCTTGATCGTGCTGGGCGCGGCGGGCTGAGCGGCGGACGACGGCGCCGGGCCGCTGCAGGCGGTTAGCGCGCCCAGACCGGCCAGCGCACACAACCCAGCCAGGGCGCGGAACCCGGTCAGCGGGCCCAGCATGGCCCGCGCGGCGGCCACGGCGCTGGCGGTGGCCGGCCAAGGCGTTGCGATCCTGACTGACATTCGGCGCCCACTTTACGGCTGCGGTATCGGCTCAGAGGATATTCGCACGGGTATCCGGGCGCGCCGCCAGGCTCGGCCCGTGCAGGAGGTGCGGGCACGCAGGCGCGGCCCGCGGGCTGGACTGCCGCGGCAGACCCGGCCGGCCCGCTGACCGGGCTGACCTGGCTGGATTAAACTTACCGTGGTGAGAGCGGTCCCGGTCTGGGTGTGGGTGGCGTCGGCGGCGGCCCTGCTCACTGTCGTCGGCGCCGAGATCACGCTGACCAGCCGACCCGGGCATGAGGTCATGCGCTCCGGCGCCTCGCGCGCGGGCACCACCCGCCGGGCGGCCGGGTGGGTCGGGGCGTATGTGGCGCTGGCGGTGGCGTGCGGACTGGCCATCGCAGTCACGGCGGGCTGGGTGACGGCCGGCCAGTTCTTCACCGGTTACCTCACCGAGTACAGCCTGAGCCTGGACAACCTGGCCGTGTTCGCCGTGATCATGGCCGCGTTCGCGGTGCCGCCCGCCCGCCAGCCCCGGGTGCTGCTGCTCGGCATCGGCCTGGCGCTGGCCATGCGCTCGGCGGTCATCGTGGCCGGGGCCGCGGCGCTGAACCGGTTCGGATGGCTGTTCTACCCCCTCGGCGGGATCCTCATCTGGACGGCGATCGGCCTGGTCAGCAGCTCATCGGCCCGCCCCAGCGGCCCGGACGGGCAGCATGCCCGGCTGGCCTCGTGGCTGCGGCAACACCTGTCGCGGCCCGGGCGGGCGGTCACGCCGGTGGTCATGGCGGTGGTGGCCATCGGGCTGGCTGACGTGCTGTTCGCCTTCGACTCGATCTCGGCGGTCTTCGGCATCACCACCAGCGCCGCCCTGGTCCTGGCCTGCAACGTGTTCGCCCTGATGGGGCTCCGGCAGCTGTACGTGCTGATGGCCGGGGTGCTGGGCCGGATCGTCTACCTGACCGCTGGCCTGGCCGTGATCTGCGCGTTCGTGGGCGTGAAGCTCCTGCTGCAGGCGCTGCGCGGTTCCGGGGTGAGATGGGCGGCGGTATTCCCGCCCTGGCTGTCGGTCCTGGTGATCGTCGCGGTCCTGCTGGCCACGGTCCTGGCCGGGACGGCGGCCGGCAGGCGCCACCGGCCCGACGCGGCGCGGTCGGTGCTGGCCCGTCGCTTCGCCGCCATCGACGCCAACGGGAACGGCGTCCTCGACGCCGGCGACTACCAGCTGGCGGCCCGGTGGCTGTGCGAGGCCTTCGGCTACGCCGCGGACTCCGCGGCGGCGCGTGGGGTGGCCACGGCCCTGGGCGCCTTGTTCGACAGGATGCTCGCGCACATGGACGCCGACGGCGACCGCGTGATCACCCGGGACGAATTCGTCACCGCGGCGGGCCGGGAAATCGGGGACCGCGCCGGATTCGACGCCGCCGCGGGCGCCACCGCGAGGACCCTGATCCAGGTGGCTGACACCGACGGCAACGGCGTGCTCGATGCCGGGGAATACACCCGGCTGGCGGCGGTCTACGGCGTCGACGCCGACCAGGCCGCTCGCGTCTTCGGCGAGCTCGACCTGGACCGCAACGGAGTGCTGGACACCGCCGAGCTGAGCCGGGCGATCAGCCAGTTCGTCGCTCCCGACGGCCCGGGCCTCCGCGGCGCGGCGGCCTTCGGCCCCCGGTGATCCGCGCGGGCGGGCCGCGGTGGCCGCCCTGGTGCGCCCTTCACGATCTTGTCATCGGGCCCCGGCATGATGGGCGGATGAGACTGCGCAGGGCGTTCGCGGCCGCGGTGGCGGCGGGCGCTTGCGCGACGACGGCGTGCAGCGGCCCGGCCAGCGTGCCCGCTTCGGCCGGACGCCAGCTGACGGCGTTGCCGCACAGTACGACGGCACCGCACGGCACGGCGGCACCGCACGGCACGGCGCCGTACGGCGCGGGAGCTGCCAGCGCCGGGGCCGCCAGCCCGGGGGTCACCGGTCCGGGCGGCCAGGCCAGCGCGGTCCGGGCGGCGGCGGCCGTACCCGGCAGGCCGCTCCCGCCGCCGACCGCGCTGGCGCCGTTCGCGCGGCCCGCGGCGGCCGGGGAGGGACGGTGGAGCCCGGCGGGCCGCCCGGTCAGCCGTAACGGGCACAGCATCCGCGTGGTCTACCAGACCACCTTGATCCCGCCGGGTGGCACGCAGGCGGCCGGGATCGCCTGGATGGACGCCGGCCTGCTGTCGGCCCGGCTGTACTCGGGGTCGGTGAGCCCCGGCGGCGGGCCGTACCGGTACACCTCACCGATCCAGCCGGCCCAGGCCGCGACGCTGGTGGCCGCGTTCAACGGCGGCTTCAAGATGAACCAGGCGCGCGGCGGGTACTACACCGAAGGCCGCGTGATCGACCCGCTGCGGGCCGGCGCGGCGTCGCTCGTGATCTACGCCGACGGGAGCGTCGACATCGGCGCGTGGGGCAGCGAAGTGCGGATGACCCCGCAGGTGGTGAGCGTGCGGCAGAACCTGCTCCCGCTGGTGGCCGGCGGCCGCCCGACCTCCCGGGCCTACAGCTCACGGTGGCTGCAGACCTGGGGGGATACGTGCGGCGCGACCTCGTGCGGGGCCACCGTCCCGGGTGTCGAGCACCAGTGGCGTTCGGGGCTGGGCCTCACGGCGGACGGGGCACTGGTCTACGTGGCCGGCCCGGTACTGGACCCGCTGCAGCTGGCCGAGCTCCTCGTCCGAGCCGGGGCGGTGCGCGGCATGCAGCTCGACATCAACCCGAACTGGCCCGTGCTGGCGACCTATGATCCGCCCGCGGGCACCCTGGCCGGCCCGGCCAACGGCAGCAAGCTGCTTGCATCGACCACGCAGGGCCCGGCGACGTTCTTCCAGGCCTCGTGGGCCCGGGACTTCATCACCATGTCGGCCCGGCAGGGTTAGCGGCCGGCGGCGATCTTGGCGGGCCGGGCCTCCGGTGAGGCGCGGCGGCTAAGCCTGCGGCCACTGGGCCAGCAGCTCGGCGGCCCGCGGGCGCAGCGCGGGCAGCCGCTCGGCGTACAGGCTGTACCAGACGGTCAGGTGCAGCCTGCGCAGCTGCTGGCCGACGGCCAGCTGGCCGGCGTCGACCGGGGCACCGTATCCGGCCAGGATCCGCGCGGCGTCCAGCCGGGGGCTGGCCGTCGACGCGGCCAGGTCCCAGGCCACCGGGCCGGTGCAGGTGTCCTCGAAGTCGTGCCAGACCCAGCCGCCGGCCGTCGTGGGCAGCACGTTGCCGAGCCCGGCGTCGCCGTGCAGCACCTGGGCGGCGGCGCGGCGGTCCAGCTCGTCGGTCAGCCGCGCATACGCGGCGGCCAGGGCGGCTTTGGATTCGTCGGTGATCTGGGCCTGCGGGCGGGCCAGGAAGGCCGGGATGTCCTGCAGCGGGGCCAGCTCCGGCGGGGTCCGGGGGTAAGCCCGCAACGCGAGGTGCAGGTCGCGCAGCATGGAGCCGAACGTGCCTTCGTCCGGCCGGCGGTCACCGGCCGGCGGCAGGTAGCGCCAGAACGACATCACCTGGCCGTCGCCGTGGTGAACCGTGGCCGGGACCTCCGGGCTGGGCTCGGCCACCGGGATGGCGGCGCCGTGGAGCCACCCGGCCACATCGAGTTCCCGCTGGAGCCACGCGCCGGGGTCGGCGCGGACCTGCCGGGTGCTGGCCGCCACCTTGGCCACCACCGGCGACGGGCTCAGGTGCACGATCACGTTGGCCCCGTCGGCCAGCACGACGGGCTCGGCGCAGGCCACGCCCAGGCGGGCGGCGGCCTGTATCGCGGCGCGCGCCGCCGCGACGGCCGTCTTCGTCGGCGTCACGCGTGCAGTATGCCGGAATTACTCGCGGGGGGCGGTCCAGAGGGTCACGTGGGCGGGTTCCAGGGCGGCCCGTACCACCCCGGCGAGGTCGTCGCGGACCGCGTCCAGGTCCACCGCGTCCTGGAGCCGGGCGGCGAAGTCGGCGACGGTCTGGTCGGCGTCGTAGCGGGCCCGGTTGAACCGCCGGTCCACGGCGTGCTGGACCCGGCGCCGGACCGGGGCGAACAGCGCCGCCGCAACCAGCGTGGAGACGGCCACCGCGACCGTGCTGTGGAACCGCAGGACCTGCTGCGCGAGCAGCACCAGGCCGGCGTACACGCCGATCAGCAGCCCGGTCACGATCGCGTAGGCCAGGGTCCGGCTGATGATCCGGTCGATGTCGTACAGCCGGTACTTCAAGATGGCCACGCCCATGGTGACCGGCACGGCGAAGACGGCCAGGATGGCGACGTGACCAACCGCTCCCCACACGCCCGGCGCCGACCCGAGCGTGATCGCGGCGATCACCCCGGCCAGGCCGGCCCCGAACCCGCCGAGCAGCCACTTGAGCTGCTGGCGGCGCTCGCCGGACGAGCGCCGGAAGCTGGCCGCCTGGCCGGCCAGCGCGAGGAGCCAGCTCAGCCCGATGGCGCAGATGACCACGTTCTGCAGGATGTTCCACCAGGCCGGCGAGCTGGGGCCGTTGTCCAGGACGAGCAGGTTGCCGCCGGAGTCCACCCGGATGCCGTGCTGGACGATGGCCTGGACGGTGAGGGCGTAGGCGCTGACCATCCAGGCCACGGCGGGCACCAGGTACAGCCACAGCACCCGCCGCAGCCACGGCGAGGCCGGCCTGCCGTCGGGGAAGATCAGGATGGCCACCCCGATCAGCACCACGACGATGGCCCAGCCAGGCTGGGCCAGCATCGCCACCCAGCCGAGCGGCAGCGTGCCGTGGCGGACCCGGTAGTCCGCTATGGCGTAGAGGCTGCCGTCCTGGCTGAGGCCGCCGGCGATGACCATGGCGACCAGGCACCAGCCGAGCGGGTTGCCCGGCTTGCGCCAGGCCACCACGAAGCCCACCACTCCGAAGGGCACGGCCGCCCACCACAGCCCACCGCCGGTGCCGGCGACTACGCTCAGGCGGGCCAGGCTGGCCGCGGGCCAGGCCAGCGCGATCAGGGCCAGCACGACGCACAGGGCGGCCAGCACGGTGGCCGGTGAGGCGAGCCTGAACCGACGGGTGCACGGGGCGGCGGCGGCCGTGGCCCGGACCGGCACCGGGTTCCCCTCCCTCATATCCAGGACAGTACGCCCGGAGCGTTCCGGAAACGTTACCGCTGGCGACGGGTCAGAACGCGGCCGCGGGTCGGTGGCCGGGCCGAACCCGGATTGGTCAGCGGGGCGCAGTGGTGGGATCGTGAACTTCATGCGGGTCGTCGACATTGTTATCGGCGTCGTCTGGGCCGCGTTCTGGATCTACTGGCTGGCGGCGTCCGTCGGGGTCAAGGCCGGGCAGAAGCGGTGGACCCGGTTCGCCGGCGCGCGGCTGGTGGTCCTGGTGATCGCCGTGCTCGTGCTGCGCCTGGGCGGCTTCAAGGGGCACGCGGTCACGCATAGCCCGTGGCTGGCGGGCATCGGCCTGGCCGTATTCCTCCTCGGGCTGGCCCTGGCGGTGTGGGCCCGCCTGTATCTGGGCCGGAACTGGGGCATGCCGATGACCAGGAAGGATGACCCGGAGCTGGTGACGACCGGCCCGTACCGGTGGATCCGCAACCCGATCTACACCGGCATCATCGTGGCGATGATCGGCACCACGATCGCGGTCAGCCTGTACTGGCTGGCAGCGGTGGCGGTGCTGGGCGGCTACTTCATCTACAGCGCGATCCACGAGGGGCGCTACCTGGCCGAGCGCTTCCCCGACACCTATCCGGCCTACCAGCGGTCAACCAAGATGCTGATCCCGTTCATCTTCTGAACGCCAGAGGCCGGATCAGCTCGCCTTGCGGTAGCGGTCCAGGACGGCGGCCCGCAGCGAGTCGGGCGAGGCGCCGAGGGCGGTCAGCATCATCCCCGACATGTCGTCCTTCGGGATGAGCAGGGCGAGGACGACGTGCTGCAGGCCGATGTAGTCGTCGTGCTGGGCGACGGCCTGCCGCAGGGACAGCTCCAGGATCTTCTTGGCCCGCGGCGTGAACGGGAGGTGGCCGCCGCGGGCCCGGCCGGGGAACAGCGGGGTGCTGGGGTGGGCCTGGGGCGCCGGGCCGGGGAGCGCGCCGCGCCGGGCGCTCCGGGCGCGCCTCAGCCCCGCCACCGGGCCCCTGCCCCAGACCGGACGCCTGGGCCGCCTGCGCCCCCGGCCGACGTGGCCGGCCCGCTGGCGGGACGGGACGGCCCGGGCCAGGGCATCGGGCCCGAACGCGGCCTCGATCTTGTCGCGGACCACGTCCAGGTCGATCCCGATGGCGGCCAGCGCCTCGCGGTCCAGGCCGCCCAGCGGGTCGGCCGGGCCGGCGGCAGGCCCGCGCCCGCTCATCCTAACGATCTCCGCCTCTACGCGCTCGGGCGTGATCCCCCGGTCACGCAGGACCGCGGCGGCCGGCTCGGCGGCCTCGGTGGCGGCCAGCAGCAGGTGCTCCCAGCCGATGTAGGAGTGCCCGAGCCGCCGGGCTTCGTGCTGGGCCTGGACGACGACGTGCCGGGCACCGTCGGTGAAGCGCTCGAACATCATCGCCTCCCGGTCAGCCGGCCGTACTTGCGGTGGACGGTCTGCTTGGTGACGCCGAGGCGGCTGGCGATGTCCTGCCAGGACCAGCCGAGGTCGCGCGCGTTCTGGACCTGGAGCAGTTCGAGGCGCTCGGCCAGCGCGCGCAGCGCGGCGACGGCGCGCAAGCCCACTTCCGGGTCCTGGCTGGCGGCGCCCTCGGCGATCTGAATGGTCGTTTCCATACGCGTCAGCTTATGCTGACAGATCCGGCGTCGTCAACATAAGCTGACGGGTGCGCTGGGGACGCCGAGCTACGCGGACGCGGAGCCAGGGCATACGGAGCCAGGGACCACGGAGCTACGAGCACACGACGGTAATGCCGCGTCAAGCTACGCACGCCAGGAACCTGAGAAAGCACCCTCCGTTCGGGCTATTTCCATGATCATGGGCCAAAACGGACTCCCAGGGGCCGAAACGACCCATGATCATGGTCGGAGTCCGTTATGTCTCAATGTGAAGTTGAGGCATAACGGGACATAATTGGCGTCTCGTCAAGCAGCAGGCCAGTAGCGGGCGGCTCTACCACGGCCGGCCGCCATCCGCGCTGCCCGCCGGCGCCGCTCCCGCCTGCCGAACGTGCGGGCAATTTAACCTGCCGGGGCACTTGCAGGACACGCGGCTCCGCGGGCAGGGGGCTAAGCGGGCAAGGGCTGCGCGGGCAAGGGCTGCGCGGGCAGGGGGTTACGCGGGTAGGGGGCTAAGCGGGCAGGGGCATGACCACCACGGGGGGCGTGGTCGGCGCCGCAGTCCCGCCTGCGGGCTCGACGGTGATCCCTAGCCGGTCCCCCGGCCGCAGCGCGGCGGCCAGCACGGGACCGGCGTGGCTGGCCCGGGACAGCAGGCCCGCGGAGCGGGCCTCCGTGGTCCCGGCCGGGCCCATCACCCAGAGCTGGTAGACCTTCAGCGCGGGCAGGGAGGCCAGGCCTGCCGTGGTGACGACGGCTTCGCGTTTGTCCCAGGAGACCACCGCGGTGACCGTGCCTCCCGCGACGGTCGCCACGGTCATGCTGCGGGCGTCACTGGCCCCGAGCACGCTGCTGATCGCGGCGGGAGTCTTCGGGGGCGCGGTGACCTGGCTGACGACCCCCAGGGCGATGCCGGCCGCTGCGCAGGCGGCGACGGCGGCGGCCAGCACGCGCGGCACCCGGGGCCGGCGGCGGTCCGGGGCCGCGTTCCGGGCGGCCGGGAACACGGCGCTCCTCGGCCGTCCGCGGCCGGCCGGGGACACGGCGCTCAGCAGGCGCTCGCGGCGCGAGGCGCGGTCGAGGCCGCCGCTGGCCAGCGGCGGCAGCTGACGGGTTCGGTAGGCCGCGGCCAGCACCTGCTCGCGCATCGCCGACGGGGGGTCGGTGGCGCGGGCCAGGCCGAGCCGGGCCGCAGCCTCGCGGTACCCGCGCACCTCAGCCTCGCACGGGCCGCAGTGCTGGAGGTGACGTTCGAAGCTGTCCCGGTCAGCCTCGCTGAGGGCATCCAGGGCGTAGCTGCCGGCGAGCAGGTGCAGGTCGTCGTGCATGGTCTTCACCACTCCACCCCCAGGCAGTCGCGCATCCTGATCATGCCGTCCCGTATCCGGGTCTTCACCGTGCCCAGGGCGGCCCCGAGCAGCTGCGCGACCTGCGGATAGGTGTATCCGCCGTAGTAGGCGAGCTCGATCGACTCACGCTGCAGCACGGTCAGCCCGTCCAGGCAGCGGCGCACCCGCTGGCCGTCCAGGGTCGCCGCGACGACCTCGGCCACGTCCTCGCCGTCGGGGAGCAGGTCGGGCGCGACCTTCTGCTCGCGGCGCGACCCAGCGTTCTCCGAGCGGACCCGGTCGACCGCGCGGCGATGCGCGATGGTCATAACCCAGGCCGCCGCGCTGCCCCGGGCCGGATCGAACCGGGACGCGGTGCGCCAGACCTCGAGCAGGACCTCCTGTGCGACCTCCTCGGACTGGGCGGGATCTCGCAGCACGTGCCGCGCGACCCCGTAGACCGGTCCGGCCAGTTCCCCGTAGACCCGCTCGAAGGCCCCGTGATCACCGCGCGCCACCAGGGACAGCAAGCCAGCCAGGTCCAGCTCCGGCGTCTGGTCCCGGCTGGCTTGCTGGTCCTGGTCCTGGTCCTGGTCCTGGTCCCGGTCCTGGACCCGGTCCTGGCCTTGGACCTGGCCTTGGACCTGGGCCTGGACCCGGGCCTGGACCTGGTCGTGATCACGATCGGCGGCGGCACCGGGATCGGCGGTCAGCTGGCGTAGTTGCGCCCGTTTCATGGCTCCTATTCGAGGCCGAGGCGCCATCGGATGGGTCCGCCGGCCACTGGACCTGCGGGAACGGAAGGATCAGCCACCACGCCGGCGCCGCGGACGGTCAGCTCAGCTCCACCAGCGGATCGGGGTAACCCAGCCGGCGGCGCTCGGCGCCGTCCAGGCGCCAGGGGGTGTGGACGCGGTCCGCGGCCAGGCCGGCCAGTTCGGGGACGTAGCGGCGGACGTAGTCGCCGGCCGGGTCGAACCGCTGGGCCTGGCGCAGCGGGTTCAGCACCCGGTTGGGCTGGGTGTTGTGACCGGTCCCGGCCACCCACTGCCAGTTCCCCGCGTTGTTCGCCACGTCGCCGTCGGCGAGCAGCTGGCCGAAATGCTGGTAGCCGTGCCGCCAGCTGAGGCCGAGGTTGCGGGTCAGGAACGAGGCGGTGATCATCCGCGCCCGGTTGTGCATGAAGCCCTCCGCGGCCAGCTGGCGCAGGCCGGCGTCCACGATCGGGATCCCGGTTTGTCCCGCGCGCCAGGCCTCCAGCGCGCGGGCGTCCTCGTGCCAGGCCGGGCCGGGCCGGTAATCCTTCCTGGCCAGATCCTGGAACGCGGCCGTCACCTGGTAGAAGAAGTCACGCCAGGCCAGCTGGCGGCAGAATTCCTCGCCGCCCGGGCGATCCCGCGCGCCGACCGCCACCTCCAGCGGCGAGACGCAGCCGAACCGCAGGTAGGCGCTGAGCCTCGAAGTCTGGTCCCCGGCCAGGTCGTCGTGGCGGTCCGGGTAGCCGGCCAGCTGCCGCGTTCGCCACGCGGCGAATCGGCGGCGGCCCGCCGTCTCGCCGCCGCGGGCCAGCGCCGGGGAGGAGCCGCGGCCCGCGGGCGGGATCCGGCCGACCTGGCTGACGGCGGCCATGGTGATGACGTCGGGGACCGGATCGGGCCGGCGCCAGGGGACCGCACGCCAGGCGCGCCAGTACGGGGTGAACACCCGGTAGTGACCGCCGGTGGCCGGGGCGACGTCGCCGGGCGGCACGACGGTCAGGCCGGGGGTCACGGTCAGGTCCAGGCGGTGGCGGGCGCACTCGCGCTCGAGCTCACGGCGCCGGCGAGTGGCGTAGTGCGACACGTCATCGGCGAGGTAAACGGCCTGGGCACCGGTCTCGGCGGCGATCCTGATCACCTCGGCCGCCGGGGCGCCGTCGCGGATGACCAGGTCGGCCTGGCGGTCACGGAGCTGCTGCCTGAGGTCAGCCAGCGCCTCGGCCAGGAAATGGGCCCGGTTCGGCGGCGCGGGGATCGCGGGGTCCACCACGAACAGCGGCACGACCTGCCGGGCGCTGGCGCACGCCTGATGCAGCGCCGGGTTGTCGTGCAGGCGCAGATCCCGGGTGAACACGACGATCGCGGTTTCCATCGTTGATTCCCCCCAGGGCATCGGTGCGGCACCACATGTCTACCCCTGCTTGCTACCCCCGGCTGGCCAGGTAGTCAGCGGCCGGGAGAATCTGCCGCGGGACGCCGGGCGTGACGTCGCGGCGCCGCCATTCTCGCGGGTACCCGAGCGAGACCTCCTCGAACCGGACCCCGTCGTACCACGTCACCCGCGGGATGTGCAGGTGGCCGTAGACGACCGCGGCGGCGTGGTAGCGCAGGTGCCAGTCGCTGGTCCGGGTGGTGCCGCACCACTGGGCGAACAGCGGGTAGCGCAGCACCCGGGTGGGCTCACGGACCAGCGGGTAGTGCGTGACGAAGACGACCGGGAGCGCAGGGTCCCGCCCGGCGAGCCGTTGCTGCGTGAGCTCGATCCGGGCCCAGCACCACTCTTCGATGCTGGGGTAGGGATCGGGGTGCAGCACCGCCTCGTCGCGGCAGATGATGCCCTTGTCGTAGGCCAGCGTCAGGCCCTGCTCCTTGGTCAGCGCGCCGTCCGGCCGGAACGTGTAGTCATACAGCAGGAACACCGGCGCGATGGTGACCGGGCCGCCCGGCCCGTCCCACACCGGGTACGGATCCTCCGGGGTGACGATGCCGAGGCTGCGGCACAGCTCAACCAGGGCCAGGTACCGTTCCTCGCCGCGCAGCGGGACCGGGTCCTTGGGCCGCGTCCACAGCTCGTGGTTTCCCGGGGTCCACACCAGGCGGGCGAACTTGCTGCTCAGGGTGTGCAGCGCCCACTCGATGTCCGGGTACAGCTCGCCCACGTCACCGGCGAGCAGCAGCCAGTCCCCGGCCGTGCCCGGCTCGAGCCCGGCGACGATCTCCCGGTTCTGCGGGTGCGCCACGTGCAGGTCACTGAGGGCCAGCAGCCTGGGGGTCGTCATCGGTGTCCTCACGCGCGTGTTGAATGTTCATTATGGCTGGCCCCGACACGCAGCGACCGCGGGTGGGGGTGTCAAGCTGCCTGCTCGGCGCGGAAGTGCGGTTCAACGGCGGCCACAAGCGGTACCGCTTCCTGACCGACGAGCTCGGCGCCTACGTGGACTGGGTGCCGTACTGCCCGGAGGTCGAGATCGGGCTCGGCACCCCGCGGGAGCCGATCCGGCTGGACACCGAGGGCCGCCTGGTCAACCGGAGCGGGACCGCGGACCACACGCGGGCCATGGCGGCCCTGCCGCTGCCCCCTGCGGTTGACGGGTACGTGTTCAAGGCCAAGTCGCCGAGCTGCGGGGTGCGGGGCATCGCGCGGTACGGGCCCGACGGGCACCCGTCCGGCGCGACCGGGACCGGCCTGTACGCCGGGCGGGTCATGGCGGCGGACCCGCTGCTGGCCGTGGAGGACGAAGGACGGCTGAACGACCCGGGACTGCGTGAGGCGTTCGTGGAGCGGCTGTTCGCCGCGGCGCGGCTGCGCTCGTTGCTCACCGGGACGCTGGAGCCCGCCGGCCTGGTGGCCTTCCACACCCGGCACAAGCTGCAGCTGCTCGCGCACGATCCGGGCCGGTACCGTTCGGCCGGACGGGTGGTGGCGCGCGCGGGGACGGTCCCGCCCGGGGAGACGGGCGCGGCGTACCGGGAGCTGTTCCTGGCCGCGATGGCGTCCCGGAGTACGCCAGGGCGGAACGCCAACACGCTGCAGCACGCCTACAGCCGGATCGGCCGGACGCTGCCGCAGGTACGGCGCGACGACCTGATGGCCCGGATCGAGGCCTACCGGCGGGGTGAGGTGCCGCTCAGCGTGCCGGTGGCGCTGCTCGGCCACTACGCCAGCGGCGGTGAGCTGCCCTGGCTGGCCGAGCAGACATACCTGGCGCCGTTTCCGGCCCAGCTGCGGCTGCGGTCTGGGGGGCACGAAGGCGGGGCCGTTCGGTAAGACTGATCTTCTGGGTGGCAGCGGGATGAAGCCGCTGGTCCGGGCGGCGTAGTCGGCGTACTGAGGCCGGCTCGCGGCCATCCGCCGGTCGGTCATGCGCTGGCCGGTGCCGCGGGTCAGGATGAAGGTCATCAGCAGCGGCCCGATGATCGTGGGCAGCTCGGCGACCGAGCCGAGGCTGATCAGGAACAGGCCCCACCACATGCAGAAGTCACCGAAATAGTTGGGGTGGCGGGTGTACCGCCAGAGGCCCTGGTCCATGATCAGGCCGTGGTTCCGGCGGTCGGCCTTGAACCGGGCCAGCTGCCAGTCGCCGACGGACTCGAAGACGAAGCCGCCCAGCCACACCGCGCCGCCGACGGCGGTCAGGGGGCCGGCCGGGGCGCGCTCCAGCATGCCGGCCTGGATGGGCAGGCAGGCCACCCACAGGATCAGGGCCTGAAGCAGGTAGACCGAACGCAGCGCGTACAGGTTCCGGTTGCCCTTGGCCGCAGCGAGCAGGTCGCGGTAGCGCGGGTCCTCGCCTTTGCCGTGGTTGCGCCACGTCACGTACGCGGCCAGCCGCACGCCCCAGATGACCGAGGCGGCCAGCAGCAGGTAGCGGCGCGCGGGCTGCCCGTGCCCGGCCGAGGCGAGCAGGCTGGCCACCGCGGCCAGCGCGATGCCGAGGCCCCACGCCGTGTCCACCACGGCATGCCTGCCGACCTTCAGGGCCACGGCGAACGTGACGGCCATCATGACCAGCAGCGCGGCCGCCGTGACCAGCAGCGTGAGGCCGAACGGGCCGAGCGGGATGCCGCTCACCGGGACGTCCGGCCCGGGCGGTCCGGGTTGACGGCGAGGATCTGGTCGACGCCCATCCGGCCTTCCTCGAAGGCCAGGGCGCCCCCGGCCAGGTACAGGCGCCACAGGCGGACCTGCTCCGGGGTGAGGAGGTGGGTGATGGCGGCGGCGTTCTGCTCGAAGTTGCCCAGCCAGGCCCGGATGGTGCGCGCGTAGTGCTCGCGCATGGCCTGGACGCCGATGACCTCGAACCCGGCCTGCTCGATCAGCCGCACCGTCTCCCCCACCGGGCGCATGTGCATGTCCGGTGCGATGTAGGACTCGATGAACGGGCCGCCGCCCGGCGCGCGGCCGCTGCGGGACATCTGCTGGATCAGCAGCCGGCCGCCCGGCTTTAGCGACTGGCGCAGCGCCGCGCAGAACCCGGGGTAGTTGGCCGCGCCGACGTGCTCGCCCATCTCCACCGCCGCGATCGCGTCGAACGGGCCGTCCAGCGGGTCCCGGTAGTCACCGATCCTGACCTCGGCCCGGTCGCCGAGGCCCAGGCCCCGCACGCGCTGGCGGGTGTAGCCGCCCTGCCCGGCCGACAGGGTCACGGCGGTCACCCGGGCGCGGTGATCGCGGGCGGCGTGGACCGTGAGCGAGCCCCAGCCGCAGCCCATGTCCAGCAGCCGGTGGCCGGCCTGCAGATCCAGCTTGCGGCAGATCAGCTCCAGCTTGGCTTGCTGCGCGCCGGCCAGCGTGTCCGCGTCCCGCCACCACGCGCACGAGTACGCCATGCTGGGGTCCAGGATGAGCTGGTAGAACGACGCGGGCACGTCGTAGTGGCCGGCGATCACGGCCTGATCGCGACGGCGGCTGTGGCGCGGGCCGTGGACCCGCAGCTCGCAGTCCGGCGGCGAAGGCGGGGGCCACAGCGGGATCTTGAGGCTGACCGCCGCGGCGGCGGCGGCCCGGGCGGCCGGGGCCCAGCGGGCCGGGCCGACCCGGCCCGAGGCGGCCAGGAACCGGCGCAGCGCGTCGGTGAGGTCGCCGTCCACGTCGAGGTCGCCGCTGACGAAGGCGCGGGCCAGGCCCAGCTCACCCGGGCGCCACAGCATCCGGCTCAGCGCGCGCGGGGACCGGATGACCAGGACCGGGGCGTCCCCCGGCCCGGCCTCGCTGCCGTCCCAGGCCCGGAGCCGCACCGGCAGGTCCAGGCCGGCCTGGGTCTGGACCAGGTCCGCGATGACGCCGGCCGCGCCGCCGCTGGTCTTCGCGTCCGGGGCGGTCAGATGCGGGCCAGGGTGAGCTGGCTGACGTTGATGTAGCCGGACCGGAAGCCCGCTTCGGAGTAGCACAGGTAGAACCTCCACATGCGGTTGAACACGTCATCGAAGCCGAGCCGGGCGACATCGTCGGCCCGGGCGGAGAACCGGTCCCGCCAGATCCGCAGCGTCTCGGCGTAGTGCGGGCCGAAATCGGCGCGGCCGGTGATGTGCAGCCGGGTCCGGCGCTCGAGGCTGCCGGTGATCGCGGTCAGCGAGGGGATCTGGCCGCCCGGGAAGATGTACTTCTGGATCCAGGTGTGGGTGCGGCGGGTGGCCAGCATCCGGTCGTGCGGCATGGTGATCGTCTGCAGCCCGATCCGGCCGCCGGGCGCCAGGTGCCGCTCGAGCGTGGCGAAGTAGTCGTCCCAGTAGCGCTCGCCGACCGCCTCGATCATCTCGCAGGAGCAGACCGCGTCGAAGGTGCCCTCGACGTCCCGGTAGTCGCGCAGCTCCACCCGAACCCGGCCGGCCAGGCCCGCTTCGGCGACCCGGCGGGCGGCAAAGGCATGCTGCTGCGCCGAGATCGTCACCGTGACCACGCTGGCGCCCCGGTCCGCGGCGCGGATGGCCAGCTCGCCCCAGCCGGTGCCGATCTCGAGCAGCCGGCAGCCCGGGCCGACGCCGGCCCGGTCCAGCAGCGAGTCGATCTTGCGCCGCTGGGCGCCGGCCAGCTGGTGCTCCCCGGCCAGCATCGTGCCGTCGGCCGCCGCCTCGAACAGGCCCGAGGAGTAGGTCATGGTCTCGTCCAGGAACAGGGCGAACAGGTCGTTGGACAGGTCGTAGTGACGGCCGATGTTCCGGCGGGCGCCGCCGCGGGTCTGCTGGTCGGCGGACGGCGGCCGGCGCACCGCCAGCGCGCGCATCCGCTGCAGCCAGGGCGGGACGAGCTCGCCGGCGTGTTCGGCCAGCACAGTGAGCAGGCTGGTCAGGTCGGCGCAGTCCCAGTCCCCGGCCATGTACGACTCGCCGAACCCGATCAGGCCGGAGGCACCGACGCGGCGGAAGAACTCCCGGGGCCGAACCAGGACCATAACCGGAGCGGACGGCGGGCCCCCGCCGAGCAGCCGCCCGTCCGGAAACTGCACTCTGGCCGGCAGGCCCGCCATCGCCTGGGCGAACAGGGCACGCGCCACGGCGGCGCGCACCGGGGAGCCTCCGGCCACGGCCACGTCGGGCCACCGACCGGCGTCGACGGCGGCTCGCGGAGCTTGCTGCGTGCTGATGCTCACTGAACGCTCCCCTGGGGTTGGTGAGCTTTTTGTTTGGTTTGTTGTTGGTGGGGCGGCCGGGGGACGACGGGCAGGCCGCGCAGGTACAGCCGGATGCCCTGCCACCGGATCCGGGCGGAGACCGCCGCGGTGGACCAGGGGTGCCGCACGGACGCGCTGAGCAGCGCCCGCCCGGTGGCCAGGCCGGTGCCGTGCACGCTGGCCACGAACGAGTTCCCGTCCGGGCGGGTGAGCGTGATGCTCAGCGCCAGCGCCGAGCGGTGCGGGGCGCCGGCGCTGAGCTGGCTCCGTTCGGGCGGGATCGGCTCGGGCGGGATCGGCTCGGGCGGGATCGGCTCGGGCAGGCTCATCCGGTAGCCTCCGTCGACCGGGTAGAACGGCGAGACGTAGAACTCCTTTGCCGCCTCGGCCCGGCCGCGCTCGTCCGGGCGCAGCAGGTAGGCGTGCCGCTGGCGGTAGGTGTTGTGCACTTCGGCCACCACGCAGGCCAGGGTGCCGTCGGCCCGGTGGCACCAGTAGACGGTCAGCGGGTTGAACACGTACCCGAGCACGCGGGCGTGCGCGAGCATCACCACCCGGCCGCCGCCGGTGTCGATGCCCTGGGATATCAGGAAGCGGTCGAGGTTGTCCCGGATCGGCCGCCGCGGGTCACCCAGGTGGTCGCGGGAGTCGAAGCCGGCCAGCAGCCGCAGGAACCGGCCCGGCCGGGGCAGATGATCGAGGTCGACCAGCCACTGGTACGTGCGGTAGGTGAACACGTTCCGCAGCGGCGCCAGCCGGGTGTGCGTGATCCGGCACTCATATAGCGCGGCACCGGGGGCCAGCGGGCGGCCGGTCACCAGATTCCCCCGAGAGCGCGGGCCGCCTGGGCGCCGGACCGGCAGCCGTCCTCGTGAAAACCCCAGCCGTGATAGGCGCCGGCGAACGCGGTGACCGGGGTGTTCAGCTCGGGCAGGCGGCGCTGAGCGGCGACCGAGGCCGGCGTGTAGGCCGGATGTGCGTAGTCCATCCGGCTGATGATGCGGTCGGGGTCGACTGCGGCCTGGGCGTTCAGCGTCAGGACGTAGTCCTGCCCGGCGGGGAGGTGCTGCAGGCGGTTCAGGTGGTAACTTATCCGCACCGATTCGTTACTTTCCGTGCGTCCTGCCTGGCAGTGGCCGAGCTGATAGTTCCAGGACGCCCGGACCGCGGCGCGGTCCGGCAGCAGGCGGGTGTCGGTGTGCAGCAGGGCCGGGTTCGGTGTGTAGCGGAAGGCGCCCAGCACCTCCCGCTCGGCCCGGGTGGCCGGCTCGAGCAGGGTCAGCGCCTGGTCCGGGTGGGCCGCGATGACCACGGCGTCGAACTGATGGGCCTGACCCGAGGCGTCGCGTACCTCGGCGCCGTCCGGGTAGCGGCGCACCGCGCGGACCGGGACGCCGAGCCGGACGCAGGCCAGAGCGGCGGCGGCCCGGTCGACGTAGCACCGGGAACCGCCGGTCACGGTACGCCAGGGCGGCGCCCCCGATACCGACAGCATGCCGTGGTTGGCCAGGAAGGCGAGCAGGTACCGGGCGGGATAACGCAGCGCCGTCCCGGCCGGGCAGGACCAGACCGCCGCGACCAGCGGCAGCGCGAAGTGGGCCTGGAAGTAGCCGGAAAAGCCGCCCTGATCGAGGAACTCGCCGAAGGTCAGGTCGTCAGCGGGGCGGCCGGCCCGGTCCGCGTCCGGAAGGGTGTCAATGGCGTCGTCCGGACCATGGGCCGGGTCCCCGGCCAGCAGCCTGCGGCCGGCGCGGTGGAAGCGCGGGACGTCGGCCAGCAGCCGCAGGAACCGGCCGCCGCCCTGGCGCAGGCCCGCGGCCAGGCCGGCCGGGCCCCGTTTGCCCGCGTAGTGCAGGCCGCAGCCGGCGCAGCTGACCGACATGCTCATCTCACTGGCCTGGGTGCTCACGCCCAGCTCGGCGAACAGCCGGGTGAGCAGGGGATAAGTCGGCTCGTTGTAGACGATGAAGCCGGTGTCGACCGGGACCGCCCCGACCAGGTGGGTGTCGGCGTGACCGCCGAGCCTTCGGTCGGCCTCGAACAGCGTCACATGGTCGGTGCGGGACAGGACGTAGCCTGCGGTCAGCCCGCTGATGCCGCCGCCGATGACAGCGATCCTGCGCCCGGTCACCCGCACGCTCCCTTCAAGCTTGTCGTCCTTCGGCCCTGGCGTCCTTCGGCCCTGGCGTCCTTATTCGGCGCGGGCGGCGATCCGGATGGCCGGGGCGGCCTTTCGCTCCCGGCCGAGCACATGCCGCAGGGCCGGCTCGAGCTCGGGGTAGCGGAAATGATGCCCGGCGTCGATCAGCCGCTGCGGGTAGACATGCTGGCTGGCCTCGGCGATCTCGCTGGCGCCTTCGGCACCGAGCAGCAGCCGCGGCCCGAACGCCGGCACCGGCAGCACGGCAGGCCGGCGCAGCACGCGGGCCAGCGCGGCGGTGTAGGCGGCGTTGCGCACCGGCGCAGGGGCGACCGCGTTGACCGGCCCGGACAGAGCCGGGTTGGTGACGGCCTGCAGGTAGATGTCCAGCAGGTCGTCCAGGCCGATCCAGGCCAGCCACTGCTGGCCGCCGCCCAGCCGGCCGCCGAGGCCGGCCGCGAACAGCGGGTGCAGCAGGTGCAGCGCGCCGCCCCGCGGGTCCTGGACGATCCCGGTGCGGACCTGGACCGTCCGGATGCCCGCCCGGGCGGCCGGGCCGGTGGCGTCCTCCCAGTCGGCGACCACGCCGGCCAGGAAGCCGTCGCCGCGGGCGCTGGTCTCGGTCAGCACCTCGTCGCCCCGGTCCGGACCGTAGATCCCGATGGCCGACGCGGTGACGAACGCCCGCACGCCGGGGGCTCCGGCTGTGACGGTGCCCGCGGCGAGCTCGGCCAGGCGGCGGGTAGGGAGAATCCGGCTGTCGGAAATCTCCCGCTTGTGGTCCGCTGAGAATCGCCCGGCGATCGACGCGCCGGCCAGGTGGATCACCGCGTCCACCCCGCTCAGCAGCTCGGCATTGGGATCCTCCGGCCGCCAGTAGCGCTCCCGGGAGTGCCGCGGCAGCCGGCGCACCAGCCGGATCACCCGGTGCCCGCCGGTGCTCAGCAGCGCGGTCAGCGCGGTGCCGACCAGGCCGCCGGACCCGGTGACCGCGATGGTCAGCGGCTCCGGGCAGGCGACCCGGGAGCGGGCGTGGGCGGCTAGGTCATCGGCCAGCTGGCGGTGCCGGTAGGTGAACATCGGCCGCAGCACCCGGGCCGGCAGCGGCGTATCGACCTCGTCGGTCACCCTGGTCGCGTGCGGGCCCGCCGGGGCGAAGTGGTGATGGTGCCGCCACGGCAGCACCGCCGCCAGCGGCAGCGACGTCAGCGTGTCGGTGAACTCGTGCGGCGGATCGTAGTCGCCGGGCTGGTGGGCGGCCACCCAGCGCAACCCGCCCGGCAGCCGCAGCACGGCCTGGCCGTCCCGGACCGATCCTGCCTCACGCTCCACCCGCACCGGCGACCAGGGCGGCATCAGCCGGACGACGGCCCCGCGCCTGGCGTGCCAGGCGAAAACCTCGCCCAGCGGGGCGTCGATCACGCTCGAGTACGTCAGTCCCATGATTTCCATTCCTTCCCCCGTTCCCCGGCGCGGCGTTATGCGCGTACCACGAAAACAATACTAATATACACTAAAAATAGGAGCTTAAACCCGGTGTGGGGTGCTCCAGAACGGGGGGGCGAGGCGGGATGCAGCTGCGCGAGGCCGCTGAGGCCCTCGGGGTGCACTATCAGACCGCCTACGCCTGGGTGCGCCAGGGCACGCTCCCGGCCCGGAAGACCGGCCGCGGCTACGAGGTGCTGGACCGCGATGTCCTCGCGCTGAGCGAACGGCGGGCCGCAGGCACCGCCCCGCCGCCCGAGGTACGGGTCCGCGACTGGGAGGCCCAGGCCGCCCGGCTGCACGACGCAATCGTGTCGGGCGACGAGACGCTGGCGCGGCACGAGTTCGACCGGCTCGTGGGCGTGCCGCTGATCGACGTGTGCGAGCGGATCATGACGCCCGCGCTGCGCCGGATCGGCTCGCAATGGGAGGCGGGGGAGCTGACCATCGCGGCCGAGCACCGGGCCAGTGCCATCTGCGAGCGGCTGATCGGTTCCCGCGCCCACCAGCCGTCGGGGCGCCCGCGCGGGATCGCGGTGATTACCACCCCGCCCGCTGAACGGCACGGGCTGCCCGCGCTGATGGCCGCGGCCTGCCTGCGCGAGGACCACTGGCTGGTCCACCACCTGTCGGTGGACCTGCCGGTCGCCGAGGTGATCGGCCTGGCCATGGAGGTCGGCGCGGACCTGGTCGTGCTGTCCACGGCGACCGCCGAGGCAGCCCGGGCCGCACGGCGCGCCGCCCGTGCCATCGGTTCGGCCGCGCCGCGGCTGCGCGTGCTGGTCGGCCTGCCCGGGGACACGCTGAGCAAGCTGCTGGAACTGGCCCGTCGCGGCTAGCCCGGCGATGAGGGTGACCAGGTCGGTGGTATCTCGGCCCGGAACTGACTGACCCCGCCCGGTCGCGTCAACGCAACCGGGCGGGGTCAGGGTCATCAGGAGGACGGGGGCGTCAGGACGGTGTTGATGATGTAGACGGTGGCGTTGGCGGTCTGCACGTTGCCGCACACCACGTCGGCGCCGTTGACACTGTAGGTGCCGCTCTTCAGGGCCGGGGCGACGGTGCCGCCTTCCAGCGTCTTGATCGTCATGCCCGAAGCCAGCTGGGACGGGGTGTAACTGGCGCTCGCCACGTGGTAAGTGAGGATCTTGGTGAGCTCGGCCTTGTTGGCCAGGATCGACTTCAGCGTCGCCGACGGGATCTTGGCGAACGCGGCGTTGTCCGGGGCGAACACGGTGATGTTGGACGCGGAGTTGAGCGTGTCGACCAGACCTGCGGCCTTGACCGCCGCGACCAGGGTGGACAGGGCCGGGTTAGCCGAGGCCGCGGTGGCCACCGGCGCGGTTGACATGCCGCTGAAGCTGCCCGCGCCCGACTTGGGCACCGAGGAGCAGCCCGGGCCGAAGTCCGCGGTGGTCGTCGCGCCGGAGCCTGCGGCCGAGGCCGGCGAGGACGCCATCGGGGCCGAGGAAGAGGCGCCCGGGGACGACGTCGAACCCGAAGCCGCGGTCGAAGAGCTGCTTGAGCTGCACGCGGCTGCGCCTAGGACGCAGGTCAGGGCGAGACCGGATACGGCGATAAATCTGCGGTTCACAACTGTCTCCTTGCGAGATCTGTCTTTATCTGGTGAGGTACGGCTCGGTGCCGCCCCCTGGATGCGGGACCGTCTCATGTGACGGTCACCACGGTGGAGTCCCAGCCGCTGGCGCCGTTGGGAACTGGGTAGGCGCGCTGCGACGTCTGCGTCACGCCTGAGTTATCGGTGGCACGGACCTGCAGGTTGTGCAGCCCAGGCGTGGCATCCCAGGCCCACATCCACTGCCGCCAGGTGTCGATGCCGTCGGCGGCGGCCAGCGTGGCGTGCTGCCACGAGCCGTTGTCCACGCTGACCTCGACTCCGGCGATGCCCGTGGCCGGCGCCCAGGCCACGCCCGCCACCGCGACGCGGCCCGCCGCGATCTGGGACAGCGGCTTGGGCACGTCGATGCGCGACTCGGTCTTGATCGGCGCCTGGGCGGAGTAGCCGCGCTGGGTCCAGTACGCCTGCTGCTTCGCGAACGTGGTCAGGGTCAGTTTGCTGACCCATTTGGTCGCGGATACGTAGCCGTACAGGCCTGGGACGATCATCCGGGCCGGGAAGCCGTGCGCGATGGGCAGCGGCTGGCCGTTCATACCGAGCGCGAGCAGCGCCTCGCGGCCGTCCATGATCGCGGCGACCGGGGTGGAGATCGTCATCCCGTCGGTGGAGGTGGACAGCACCTGGTCCGCGCCCGCCTGCACCCCGGCCCGGCGCAGCAGCCCGGCCAACGGCGCGCCGAGCCACCGGGCGTTGCCGTTGTAGGTCCCGCCGACCTCGTTCGAAACGCACACCAGCGTGATGTCGGCCTCGGTCAGCGGCATCTCAAGCAGCTCGGCGAAGCTGATCTCGAGCGGGCGGTCGACCATGCCGTCGATCCGCAGCGTCCAGTTGTCGGCTGGCACCTGCGGCAGCACCAAGTCGGTGTCGACCCGGTAGAAGCTGGCGTTCGGGGTGTAGAACGGAGTCAGTCCGGGGATCCGCAGTTCGGTCCCGGCCGGGACGGCCGGCGCGCGGACCGCGGCGGCGGGCAGCCGCACCTGGGCCCGGGAGGACGCGACACTGAACCGGCTGAGCAGCTTGTCGCCGGCCCCGCCGGCCACCGCCGCCAGCGCCGCCGCTCCCGCCCCCGCGATCAGGAAGCGACGGCGATCCGGCCCGGGCGCGGCCGGCTGCGGGTCAGGGAAATCTATCTGGTAGTCCTGGCTGGCCGGCGGCTTCAGGTCAGCCAGGTACGGACCAGCGGCCAGGATCTCCTCGGCTGCGCTCGCGCGTGCCGCAGCGTCGGGCGGTTCCGCCAACGCTGTCCCCGGCACGGCCGCCGGGACCGCCGGTGCCGCCGGGTATGCGGCTCGCAGCGCCCGCACGAGGACGACCATCGTCACCGCGGCCACGCCCACGCCGGCCAGTGTGGGGATCACGTCGACGGCGGTGCCCGTGGGCAGGTGGACGGCGGCCGCCATGCCGAGGCCGGCGAACACGGCGAGGCCGGCCAGGCCGTATCCGATCCGCCGGACCGCCGCGACGCCGATGAGGGCCGCGAACGCCACGAGAAAGACCACGATGCCGGTGAGCAGCGCTTCCTTGTCGTGCGTCCCGAAGTGCGTGATCGCGAATTCCTTGACAGGGACCGGCGTGAGGTTGATCGCGGTCTCACCGACCGCGATGACCGGGGCGCTGCTCGCGCTGATCAGCGCGGCCGCGAGCTCGGCCACGCCGAGCGCCACGGCGGCGGTCAGCAGGCCGACCAGCGCGCCTGATAGCAGACGGCGCACCGTGGCTGGTTCCGGTGTCTTGATCACGGGCCCCATTCGGAACCGCTGGCGGAACAGATTGGCCTCGTTACGCATCTGTACTGCTCCGCCGCCCCTGATCGGCGCCGGCCAGGGCCGCCTGGTGCTACAGCCGCAGGCTGAGACCTCTGGTTCTGCGGGTGCGCACGTTTGGTACGGCTGGCACGAGGACGTGTGCCAGGGCAGCAACCAGGTGCTGCATAATTCCGTGGTGACCCCAGACCCTGACTTTTCCGTCAAGCCGACCCTCACCGGCGACACGGTGGTGCTGCGGCCGTTCACGGCGGGCGATGTTCCTGGCATGCTCCAGGTGCTGCGCGACCCGGAGGTCCTCAAGCTCACTGGCAGTGTCCACGACGAGGCCGCCGAGCTGGTTCCGCAGAACCCGGCTGAAGAGAAGAAGTGGCGCGACTGGTACTCGGCCCGCAGCGACCAGCCAGACCGGCTCGACCTGGCGGTGATCGACAGGTCCGGTGGTGGGTGCGTCGGCGAGGCGGTGCTGAACGAGTGGAACCCGGGTAATCGCAACTGCAGCTTCCGCATCGCGCTGGGCCCCGCGGGCCGCGGGCGCGGGCTGGGCACCGAGGCGACCCGCCTGATCGTCGGCTACGGCTTCGAGCGGCTCGGGATGCACCGCATCTCCCTGGAGGTGTACTCGTTCAACCCGAGCGCCCGCCGTGTCTACGAGAAAGCCGGTTTCCGCGCCGAGGGCGTGCTGCGTGAAGCCCTGCGGTACGGCGGCGAGTGGATCGACGCGACCGTGATGTCCATCCTCGACCGGGAGTGGGCCGAGTACCACGGCGAGCCGTGACAAACGCGCAGCTAGGACTGCAGCCGCAGGCTGATACCGGGCGCGGCGTAGCTGCGTGATTCCTGGCCTTCGGCGGTCCAGGCTGGGACGATGGCACCGCAGGTTGCCCCGGGCGGAACCGGACCTGCCGGTCCGCCCCGGGCAACAGCTGCCGACTTGCTACAGCTGAGTGGTGACGGCCTTGACCTCGGTGTAGGCGTTGAGCGCCTCGTGGCCCATCTCGCGGCCCCAGCCGGACTGCTTGTACCCGCCGAACGGCAGTGCCGCGTCGAACACGTTGTAGCAGTTGATCCACACGGTCCCGGCCCGGAGCTTCTTGGCCAGGGCATGAGCCTTGGAGATGTCCTTGGTCCAGATGCCCGCCCCCAGCCCGTACTCGGAGTCGTTCGCGACCGCGGCAATCTCATCCAGATCGGTGAACGAGGCGGCGACCAGGACCGGCCCGAAGATCTCCTCGCGGACGACCTGCATCTCCGGGCGAGTATTGGTCAGCACCGTGGGCTCGACGAAGTAGCCGCGGTCACCGAACCTCCCGCCGCCAGACAGTGTGGTGGCACCTTCGGCCCGGCCGGACTCCAGGAAGCCGGTTACCCGGCGGAACTGCTCGTCGGAGACCAGCGGGCCCATCTGCGTCCCTGGTTCCATCCCAGGTCCCATCTTGATCGACTTGGCGATCTGCGCGACGCCGTCGACAACTTCATCGAACCGGCTGCGCTGGACGTACAGCCGCGAGCCAGCCACACAGCACTGCCCATGGTTGAAGAAAATCGCATTCGCGGCGCCCTCAATGGCGGCGGGCCCGGCATCGTCGAACACGATGTTGGGGCTCTTGCCGCCGAGCTCCAGGGTCAGCTTCTTCAGGTTGCTGGCCCCCGAGGCCGCGACAATCAGCTTGCCTACCTCGGTGGAACCGGTGAACGCGACCTTATCCACGTCGTTGTGGGCGGCCAGAGCCGCTCCGGCGGTCTCGCCGAAGCCGGGCACCACGTTCACCACCCCGTCTGGCACGCCAGCCTCGGCGATGAGCCCGGCCAGGCGCAGCGCGGTCAGCGGGGTCTGCTCGGCCGGCTTGAGCACCACGCAGTTGCCGGTCGCGAGGGCCGGGCCAAGTTTCCACGCGGCCATCAGCAGCGGGAAGTTCCACGGGATGATCTGCCCGACCACGCCGAGCGGCTCGCGCAGCGTGTAGGAGTGGAAGTTCGCGCCCGGCATGTACGGCACCGAGATGCTGATCGAATTGCCCTCGATCTTGGTGGCCCACCCGGCCATGTAGTGGAACAAATCCGCGGCGAGCGGCACATCAGCCGCCTGGGCCACGGCGAACGGCTTTCCGTTGTCCAGCGACTCGAGCTGGGCCAGCTCATCGGCGTGCTCGAGGATCAGGTCGCCGATCCGCCAGATGATCCGTCCCCGCTCCGACGGCGTCATCCTGCCCCACGGGCCCTCTTCGAACGCGCGGCGCGCGGCCCGCACCGCTCGGTTGATGTCCTCGGCGTCGCCCTCGGCGACCCGGGCGAGCGTCTCCCCTGTCGCGGGGTTGGGCGTCTCGAACGTCTTGCCCGACGCCGCGTCGCACCATTGCCCGTTGATGAACAGCTGTCGCGGGGAGCCGATAAAGGCCTCGACGTCGCGATCCAGGGTCACAGTCACGAAATGGTCATCTCCCTTAGCAGCGCGGCTAAGGCAACCGCCCGGATGGCGGCCAGTCAGCATCCGCGCTGATCTACATTGTAGACCTACGACGTAAACCTACAACGTCGCCGATACGCTATCAAGTCCACCCGGGGCCGGGCAGGGTTAGCGGGGCCAGGCGGGGTCAGCGGGGCCAGACGGGGTTAGCGGGGCCAGGCGGGGTTCAGGCGAGGGCCAGGCGGGGTTAGCAGGGCCAGGGGGGTCAGCGGGGCCGGGCGGGGTCAGCGGCGGGCGGTCCACCGGGGCTCGGTGCGGGACCACGCGGACTCCCACGCCGCCAGCCGGCGCCAGTCGAGCACGAGCCGGCACAGCCCATAGCAGATCAGCAACGTCAGCCCAGCCGCCCCGAGCACCGCGGTGCTCGCGGCCAGCGCGTTAACGATCATGGCGAGCTGGCCGCCGGGAGGCGCGACCGGCTGACCCGAGCGATTCAGCCAGACCGGTATCCGGGCGCCGGGCGGCGCATCGAGGATGCCGGGCGCGGTCGAGCTGGTCAGCACGCCGGACCGCTCGCTGCCCCCCGGGTCGCGCCAGCGCGCCTCAGCCTGCCCGCGCTGGGCCAGCCTGTCATGAGACAACGGCGAGGTCTGACTCAGCACGGCCACCACCGGGCGGAGGCCAGCCGAGGCCGCGCGCTGCGACTGATACGTATGCGCGCCAACGACGGACGCCACCGTCACGGCCACGAGGAAGGCGGCGGTCAGCGCGACCAGGACCGCACCCTCGATCCTGTCCACCGGCCGCCTGAGCGGGTTCCGCCAGATCATCACCGAAGGAATCGAGACGGGCGTATTCCGGCAGTCGGACCCCAAGCTGCTAACCTTCGCGATTCTAGGTTCGATCAACTGGATTCCCTACTGGTTCGACCCGAGCGGAGGCGCTACGTCGGTGGAGATTGCCGAAGAGTTTGCCGAATACCTGATCGCGGGGCTGCTGAATCCGAAGCGGCCGCGCACGGGAACAGCGTCCCGCTGAAGGGAGCGGGCGGGTCTGAGACCCGCCCCTACAAGGGCAAACACCCCGCCGGTGCTACTTCTCGGTCGTAGGTTTCTTGGTGTAGTCGTAGATTCCGCGGCCGGTCTTACGGCCCAGACGCCCGGCCTTCACGTATTGGCGGAGCAGCGGATTCGGGCGGTATGTTTCCCCGAGAGTGGAGTAGAGATATTCCATGCTTTTCAGGCGCACGTCGAAGCCCACCAGGTCGATCAGCTCGAAAGGCCCCATCGGGTGATTCAGGCCCAGCTTCAGAGCCTTGTCGATGTCTTCCGCGGAAGCCACGCCGCGTCTCCAGCATGTCGAAGGCTTCATTTCCGATGATGGCGTTGATGCGGCTGGTGATGAATCCCGGCGATTCGCGCACCAGCACGATTTCCTTGCCCATGCGCTGGCCGACTTCGCGGCAAGCGGCGATGGTTTCCTCGGACGTCTCCATGGTGCGCACCATCTCCAGCAGCTTCATCTTGGGGACGGGATTGAAGAAGTGCATGCCGATGCAGCGATCGGGCCGCGAAGTGCACGCGGCCATTTCCGTGATGGAGAGAGAAGTCGTATTGCTCGCGAAAATCGCGGTGGGCTTCGACGACTTATCGAAAGTCGTGAACAACTCGATCTTGAGCCGGATGTCTTCGGGCGCGGCTTCGATAATCAGATCCGCCTCGCGGCAGGCTTCCTCGGCGAGGAGGCCGTAGAAGATCAGTTCTTGGCGCGCCGATCGCGAATCGCGGCTCCACTTTGCCGCGCTTAACGCCCTCTTCAGCGATTGCTCGATCCAGGCCACGCCTTGATCCAGCATCGGCTTGGCAGACATCTTCGAGGACCGTGCGATAGCCGCCGAAGGCCGCCGCATAGGCGATGCCTCGGCCCATCGTTCCTGCGCCGATCACTGCGATTGTTTTCATGCTCGCTCCGTTCGCTTGAAATTAGAGTGGCAACTTTAGTGAGTTGCGCTCAGTGAAGATTGGACGGGTCCGGCGGCCTGCTGCAGCTTCTTCAGGTCCACGGTTTCATCGGCCGCCTGCTCGGGCGTCAACGGCACAGCCGCTGCGATGATCTTGCGCCCGATCATGTGGTCGATCGGCCGGTTGATGGAATCTATAGCCAGCAGGCGATCCCGTTTGAAGTAAAAGACGGAGAGCTTGCGGTTTTCGATGCTGCCGCGGGTGACGATCGGTCGTGGCCCTTGCGAAATGCCAGCCATCTGCAGCTTCACGTCAAACTGATCGGTCCAAAACCACGGCAGCGCCCGATAGGCAGCTGCCTCGGCCGACAATTTCCAGGGCCACATGTTGCGCTTGATCCGCCGCATTCTGCACCGACTCGAGACGCAGCCGGCAGCTCCGCAAAGACGCACGGATGCTCGGCGCAGTCGCCGATGGCATAAATGTCCGGGTCGTTCGTCTGCAAGTGCTCGTTGACGGCGATGCCGTTGGCGATCTTTAGCCCTGCGTCGCCGTGCCAGCTCGACGTTGGGCACCACGCCGATGCCCACGAAAACCAGATCGGCGGGGAACTTTACTGCCGTCGCGAGCACAACCTCGCGGACTTTGCCGTCTGAGCCGATGATCTTGGTCACCGCTGCGTCGCACAAGGATGGTGTTGTTCGCGGCCGGAGTGGAGCTGCATGAAAAAGTCGGAGATGACCGGCGCGACCACGCGCGACATCAACCTCGGCAGCGCTTCGAGCACCGTTACTTGCTTGCCCAGCGAATTGGCGGCTGCGGCCAAGCTCCAAGCCCACGAATCCCGCCGCCAACGACGACGATGTTCTGCGCGGCTCCAAGACGCTCGATTGCGGCCATCGATTCGTCGAGCGACCGGAGGTAGAGGACGCCATCGAGATCCGCGCCCTCGACGGGCAGGAGGCGATTTCGGGCGCCCGTGGCGAACACTAGTTTCGCGTAAGGAATTCGGCGGCCCGAGGCCAGCGCCACTTCATGTGCGCGGCCGGTCAATGGAGACGACTTTCTCGCCCGCCAGCAAGTCGATCTTGTGCTGGGTGTAGAAGGAGGCCGGCCGCAGCTCGATGCTCGCGCGATCCTGTTTGCCGAGCAGATATCCCTTGGAAAGCGGCGGACGCTGGTAGGGAATGTGCGGCTCGTCGCCGACGAGCGTGACGGAGCCTTCGTAGTGCTCGGAGCGCAGCGACGCCGCGGTTTGAAAACCTGCCTGCCCCGGACCGACGATTACGATTCCACGCACTCCGGGCTGCATTTTACCGCTGTCTCGAGGGCAGCCGGACGATCAGGCCGTCCAGATCGTCCGTGACCTTCAGCTGGCAGCTCAGCCGGCTGGTGGGCTGGCGTTCCTCCGCGGATATTTCGAGCACCGCCTCTTCGGTATCCTGCGCGGGCGGAAGGCGATTGTAAAAAGCCTCGTCGACGAACACGTGGCAGGTCGAGCACATGCAAACTCCGCCGCATTCGGCCACGATCCCGTCGATGTTGTTCTGCAGGGCCGCGGCCATCACCGTCGTGCCGGCGGGCACGCGTGACTTCCTTCGAGTCGCCTGCAGCCGTTTTGAAAATAACCTTTGGCATCTAGTTCAATCCCCTATGTGTGCGGAGAGCGATTCGGGCGCACAGATATTCGCGCATCGGCACTTGCGGCAATGGAATTTACCGAGCGGATCGAGGCTGAAGTGCCCCGAATCCCCGCGAATCGGACAAGCCCGGCGCTCTCTGAACTTGCGCGCCGCAATCAGTTGAAGCGAACGTACTCAAAATTGAGCGGCTGGTTGTTGATGCCGCGCACCGGAGGCGCGATCCAGTTGGCGAACTTCCCCGGCTCGGCCACGCGGCCGCTCATCAAGCGACTGCACGTACTTGTAGTCCTCGGGGCTCGGCAGCCACTCGTACTCGTGATTCTTCCACGCCTCTTCGCTCAGCACTTCGCCCTCCGGGCTGATGTGCTGCCCGGCGAAATTGCCGATGGCGCGATGAAAGCCCATGTGCGGCAGCGTCAGGCGGAAGGGAATCCCGGATTTTTCGATGATGCGGTTCCAGCGGCTCAGGCCCGACTCGATTTCCTTGATGTAATCGTCGCGCAGCCGCGCGTTCAGCGCGGTCAGCGCCGGAATCTCGCGGGTGACGATCTTGCCGTCCGACCACTTCCGAGACCGGATACGTCGCTTCGGTCAGCACGTGGTCGTCGTTGAGCTTGGTTTCCTCGAATCGGCCCTTCAGTCCGTTGGTGTAGTAGTTGGCCGCATTCGAAGAGATGTCCGAGCCGTACAGGTCCAGCGTGACGCTGTAATGGAAATTCAAATAGCGTTGCATCGTCTGCAGGTCGATCACGCCCTGCTTGCGCACATCCGCGGGATCGTCGATCTTGTGCTCGTTCATCACTTCGCAGGTTCGCTGGATGACGCGGCCGACGCCGGTTTCGCCCACGAACATGTGATGGGCTTCTTCGGTCAGCATGAAGCGGCAGGTGCGCGCCAGCGGATCGAAGCCGGACTCGGCCAGCGAGCACAGCTGGAACTTGCCGTCGCGATCGGTGAAAAACGTGAACATGTAAAACGCCAGCCAGTCGGGCGTCGGCTCGTTGAACGCGCCCAGAATGCGCGGATTGTCGGCGTCGCCGGAACGGCGCGCGAGCAGCGCTTCCGCTTCCTCGCGGCCGTCGCGGCCGAAATAGCGGTGCAGCAGATACACCATGGCCCACAGGTGGCGCCCTTCCTCGACGTTCACCTGGAAAATGTTGCGCAGGTCGTAGAGCGAGGGGCACGACAGGCCCAGCATCTTCTGCTGTTCCACCGAAGCGGGCTCCGTATCGCCCTGCGTGACGATGATGCGGCGCAGCGCGGAGCGGTATTCGCCCGGCACGTCCTGCCAGGCCGGCTCGCCCTTGCGCGCGCCGAAATTCACCTGGCGGTTCGGGTCGCGCGGCTGGCAGGAAAATTCCCCAGCGGTATTCCGGCATTCGCACGTAGCCGAATTGCGCCCAGCCGTCGGGTTCCACGCTGATCGCCGTGCGCAGATAGACTTCGTAGCGCGTGGCTCTCGTTCGGGCCCATGTCGCTCCACCAGTTCAAGAAACGCCGGCTGCCAGTGCTCGAGCGCGCGCTGCAGAACGCGGTCTCTTCCCAAATCGACGTTGTTCGGAATCTTGTCGGTGTAATCGATCATTGGTGCTCTCCCATTGGGATCGCGGACTCTGCGGTTACACGCGTTCCCAGTTGAATTTTGCCGGTGCGCCGGTGCCGTACACCTTCAACGCGCCGTTCGTGCCCACGGCATTCGGACGGATGAAAATCCAGTTCTGCCACGCGGAGAGGCGTCCGAAGATCTGGGTCTCCATCGTTTCCGGAATGCCAAATCGCAGATTGGCTTCCAGGCCGGTCAGCGCGTCGGGCGAAAGCGCGGTGCGCGATTCGATGGCCTGGCGGATTTCGTCCTCCCAGTCGAGTTCGTCGGGCGCCGCGGTGACCAAGCCCGCTTCGAGCGCTTCTTGCGCGGAAAGCTTCTTGCCGATCGGCTGTGCTGAGCGATTCGAGTTTCTCGGCGTCCTGGTAGAAGCGCGCCGCCAACCGCGACAAGCCCGTTGACCATCGGCAGCGGCCCGAAATTCATCTTCGACAATTCGATCGAACGACGTCTTCCGTCCTTCTCGCGTCGTCCAGCATGTAGACGCGGTCCGCCGCCAGCGCCAACTCCAGGAGAGTTCCGGCGAAGCACGAACCCGGCTCGACGATCGCGTACAGCGAACGCGAGCAGACATCCAGGCGCGCGAAGGTGCGGCGCATCATGCCCAGCACTTCGCGCACGAACCAATGGTTCTGATGGTTCAGAATGAATGCGATCGACGGCCAGCACGGCGTCGGCATCGCCCGTCGGTCCTCAGAATCCACAGCCCCAGTTCCAGTTCGTTGGTGCGCAGGCTGCAGAATGGCATCGTCCAGTTCGCGGGCCATCTGCAACGGCCACCAGCTCGCGCCCTGCGCCTGAGCGCTCGTCGACGGTCTTCGCCGTCGCCGATTCGCGGCGCGTGCACCGTGATCGTTGCGGTGCGCGTTCTGCCGGTTCCATCTGCACGTCGACATATTCGTAGTGCCGGCCCGTGCTCGTCGATGGTGCACTTCAACGGCGTCAGCTGGATGCCTGTGCATCCGGCCGGGCGGTCGCTGCTTTCCGCCAGCTTCAGCGCGCGTTTCTTGACCTCTTCGGCGAACTGCTGCGGTCTTGACGATCTCTCGACCAGTCCCCATTCCTTCGCGCGTTCGCCCCGCACACCATCCGGCGTGGTGCAAAAAATGTCGGCAAGATCGCGGCGAACCTTGCGCTTGTCGATCACGCGGGTCAGGCCGCCGGTGCCGGGCAGCACGCCCAGCAACGGAAGCTCCGGCAGGCTCACGGAGGACGATCGATCGTCCACCAGCATGATTTCGTCGCAAGCCAGCGCCAGCTCGTAGCCGCCGCCCGCGGTCGTTCCGTTGCACGCGGCGATGAATTTCAATCCTGAATGCGCGCTCGAGTCCTCGATGCCGTTGCGAGTTTCATTGGTGAATTTGCAGAAGTTCACTTTCCACGCGTGAGTGGAAAGTCCCAGCATGTAAATATTCGCGCCGGAGCAGAAGATGCGGCTCTTGCCGCTGGTCACCACCACCGTACGAATTTCGGGATGTTCGAAGCGAATGCGCTGCAGCGCATCGTGCAGTTCGATATCGACGCCCAGATCGTAGGAGTTCAGCTTCAGCTTGTAGCCGGGACGCAATGCCGCCGTCTTCCTTCGATGTCCATGGTCAACGTCGCCACCGGACCGTCGAAGGAGAGGCGCCAGTGTTTGTAGCGCGAAGGTTCGGTGCGATAATCGACCGGGAGCGAAACTGGTTTGGGCTTCTTGCGTGACGACGGCCATCGAACCTCCTGGAAATGCAGCGGACGATTGCGATTATTTATCGGTGATTATCGGTGTAACTCCGCGGCGGAGAAAAGCGTCGTGAAGTTTGACCATTCGTTCAAATACCAGTACATGGTAGCGGGGCCGCCGGCCGCTGTCAAGTCTTTTCCCCCGCGGCGGCGGCCGGCGACAGAATGGCACTGTTTGCGGCGCGTAATGGAGAGTTACGGCAGTCGAAGCGGAGGCTCGAAAAGCATCCGCGAAGCCCATTTTATTTATTGAACAGCGTTTGAAAAGTTCTGTGCTAAGATTTGCGACGCTCCAAATAGCGCGAAAACATTGAATCGCAAGGCCCCCGTAGAAAATGCAGGCGGTTCAAACGCCCGCATCTTCCTGGGCCGGATAGCCGAAACTGAGACGCCCGGTCGAGGAGGCACTGTGAAGCTGACAAATTTTGTAAGCGGCCAATGGAAGGAAGGCGAAGGCCCCGGAGAGCCGCTAGTCGATCCGGTTACCGGGGAAGAGCTCGCGCGCGTCACCTCCAAGGGAATCGACTTGCGGCAGGACTTCGGCTATGCCCGGTCGACGGGCGGCCTGCAACTGCGCGAACTGTCCTACGCGCAGCGCGCCGAGATGCTGGGCAAGATCGCCGACGTTCTCACCGCCAATCGCGCCGAATATTTCCGCATCTCCTTGCTTAATTCCGGCGCCAATGAAGCCGACGCTTCGTTCGACGTGGACGGCGCAATCTACACGATCAAGTATTACGCCAAGCTCGGCGCCGCGCTGGGGCAGGGAAAAATGCTGAAGGAAGGGAAGCAGATTCCCCTTTCGAAGACCGGCGTGTTCGCGCGCGCAGCATTTCCTGACGCCCACGAAGGGCGCGGCCATTTTCATCAACGCTTTTAATTTTCCCGCGTGGGGCTTTTGCGAGAAGGCCGGCGCCGGCGCTGCTCTCCGGCGTGCCCATTATCGTAAAGCCCGCTTCGCCGACGGCCTGGCTGACGCATCGCATGGTCGAGGACATCGTGAAGGCGGAGATTCTGCCGCCCGGAGCGATCTCCATTATTTGCGGCTCGGCGCGGGATTTGATGGATCACGTGGGCGAAGGCGATGTGGTTTCCTTCACCGGCTCCGCGGATACGGCTATGCGCATTCGCGGGCACGCCAACGCGCTGCGCCATTCGGTGCGCGTCAACATCGAAGCCGACAGCATCAACTCCACGATTCTTGGGCCGGACGGCGCGCCGGGAAGCGACGTTTTCAATCTGATCGTGACCGAAATCGTTCGCGAGATGACGCTCAAGGCCGGGCAGAAGTGCACGGCGATCCGCCGCGTGCTGGTGCAGCGCGACCATCTTTCCGCGCTGGGCGAGGCCATCGCCGCGCGGCTTGCGGCCATCAAGGTCGGCAATCCCCGCAACAAAGATGTGGGCATGGGGCCGGTGGTGAATAAGGCCCAGCAGGCGTCCTGCCTGGAGGGGCTGCGCAAGTTGAAGGAAGAAGCGAAAGTTATTTTCGGCGGCCACGAGGATTTTCAGCCCGTGGATGCCGATCCCGCGAAGGGCTCTTTCGTGAGCCCACGCTGCTTGCTTGCACCGACGGATTGAACGCCAAGTACGTGCACGATGTCGAAGTGTTCGGCCCGGCGGCCACGCTCGTTGCTTACGATACCGTCGAAGAGGCGGTGCAAATCGCTCGGCGCGGCTTGGGTTCGCTGGTGGCTTCGCTCTTTTCCGGCGACCAGGAATTCGTGGAGGATATTCTGCTGGGAATCGGCGATCTTCACGGCCGCATCATGGTCGTCGATGCGACGGTAGGCAAGCAGCACACCGGCCACGGCAACGTGGTGCCCAGTTGCTTGCACGGCGGCGCCGGGCCGCGCGGGCGGCGGCGAGGAATTGGCGGGCTATCGCGCGCTCGGGCTCTATCACCGGCGCTTTGTGGTGCAGGGACCGCCGAGCCGCATCGATGAGCTGGAGCGAGCTCTCGACCGACGCCAGCATTCTGTATTCGTAACGCGAGCGATACGTCCAGAGCGCGGGAGCTACAGCTTCGAGGAGAGATTCTCGACCGCTGTTTCGATGTCCTGGCGATCTTTCCAGAAATTGGCCCACAGGTCGCCGACTTTTTCGATCCGCTTCGGGAATCGACTTCAGCGTCCAGGAATCCGGGCGCAGCTTTGCGGTCAGCTCGCTTGCGCGAAATGGGCGTGGACACTGGCGCGTGCGGGAAGGCGCGCACGGAATAAACCGACGCCAAAGATTGCCCGCGCGAATTCTGGTGCGCGTCGATGTAGATGCTGCGCTTGGGCCTCTTGCTGACCGTTCTTTCCGAGGTAATCCGCCCCGGATTGTCCCGCGCGGCCCAGCCGGCGACCACTTCGACGAACTTCCGCACTTGCTCGAAGGTGTAGTGCGGATGGATGGGAATGTAGATGTGAATTCCGGTCGCGCCGGAAGTCTTGATGTAGACCTTCAGCCGCAGCGATTCGAGCTTCGTCACCAGGTCTTTTGCCAGCGCGATGACGTCGGCGAATGGCGTGTCGTCCGAGGGATCGAGATCGAAAAAGATGTAATCGGGATGCTCCTGATCATCGGCGCGGCTCGACCACGGATTGTGATCGATGCAGCCCAGGTTCGTGAGGTACAGCAGGGTCGGCAGGTCGTTGCAAGAAAGTAGTGGATCGTCTCGCGCTTGCTCTCGGATTCGATCGCCGCGGTCTCGATCCACTCCGGGAATTTTTTTTCCGGCATCCTTTTGGAAAAAGGCCTTCGAGGCGATTCCGTTCGGATAGCGCCGCAGCACCAGCGGGCGATCCTTTAGGAACGGCAGGAGGAACGGCGAAATCGTCAGGTAGTAGTGGAGAAGATCCCGCTTGGTGTAGCCGTCGCCCGGGAAATACACTTTGTTCAGGTTCGTGAGGCTGCAGCGACTTTCCCTTCGATTTCCACCGCCAATTGCTCTCGCGATCCGCTCTTCAGTTCCGCGGCAAGTTCCTCTTCGCCTGCGGCGCTGTCCATCGCGCTTTTGCGCGGGCTTCCGGCGGCTCGCCTGCGCGTTTTGCCGCGGCGCTTCTGGTTCGCGGCGGATCATCGTCCTGCGGCCATCGCAGGAGTCGTTTCCTTCGCGAACGTGCACTCTTCCGGTTTGCGATCCGGCACCAAGCCGAGGAAACGCGGCGCTCGCAGGCTGCGGCCTTCGGTCCAATTCGCGTAGCCCACGCGCATCACCAGCTCCGGCTTCACCCAATGCGCCTTCGTCGCCGTCGCTGGCTGCTTCGTCGAACGGGCATTTCTTCGTGGCCAGCGCCGCCAGTTGCTTTGCCAGCGCGGCTTGCACGCGGAACGTGAAAATCCGGTTCCCACGCTGGCCACGTATTTCAATTTCTCCGCCTTCGTAGAGCCCCGCCAGAAGCGCGCCGAAATGCTCGCGGGACTTGCGCGGATCGGTCCATCCGCCCACCACCGCGTCCAGATCCCTGCCCAGTTTGAACTTCAGCCACGATCGCGTGCGCCCTTCCGGGTATCGGCCGTGGATTTCCTTGCCGATGATCCCCTCGAGGTGCTTTCTCCGCGGCCAGCTCGTACAACTCCTTGCCCTTGCGCGATCTCGTGGTCGGAGTAGCGCACGCGCGAATCGGCGTCGAAGAATTTGCGCCAGCAGATTCTTTCGCTCCAGCAGCGGAACGCCGCGCAGGTCGTGCCCGTCGCAATACAGCAGATCGAACGCGTAATAGACGACCGGCACTTTTTCCATCAACTGCTTGCTCGGCGCGCGCACCGAAAACCGCTGCTGCAACCGCTCGAAATCGCTCCGCCCGTCGGCATCGAGCGTCACGATTTCGCCGTCGAGCCACACGTCGTGGCCGCGCGACGTGTTCCGGAATTTCCGCCAAGATCCGGATACTCGCCGCGTGATATTGCGCTGCGAACGCGACCACAGCTCCAGCCGGCCGGCTCTTCACGCGCGCCAGAGTCCGCTCGCCGTCCCATTTGATCTCAAAGAGCCATTCGGGACTCGAGAACGGCTTGTCGGCGAGCGTCGCGAGAGCAGGAACGATTTTCTCCGGCATGGGCGCGCGTTTCGCGCCCGCCGGGAAATTGAATCGCGGCCGGCTTTCGCGAGCGGCGGCCTTCGTACGAAGCGTGCTTGCCGGGACGGCGCTGCGTGCCTTGCGCCGCCTCTTTGCTTTTCGCCGGCGAGAGGCTGCGCCCGGAAATCACCGACTCCGGATGGTCGCCGATCGCTCCATCCCGGTTCGCGCCTCCGCGTCGCGATGCTTGATCAGCAGCCATTCCTTGCCCGGTTTCCCGGTACGGCTGCCGCGCAGCTTCACCAGCACGAAGCTGCCCTTCAGCTTGTGGCCGTGCAGCGTCATTTTCAGTTCGCCGCGATCGATCTGCTCGCGAGCCGAAAGCGAACCTTCCGGCTCGAACGTGCCCTCGTCCCAAACGATCACCTGTCCCGCGCCGTAGTTGCCCGCGGGAATGGTGCCCTCGAACTTCGCGTAGTCGAGCGGATGATCTTCGGTCTGAATGGCCAGGCGCTTGTCCGCCGGGATCGAGCGATGGCCCCTTCGGAACGGCCCAGGACACCAGCACGCCGTTCACTTCCAGGCGAAAGTCGTAGTGCAGCCGCGTGGCGTGGTGTTCCTGCACCACAAAGTGGTTGCCGCGCCCCGGCCGCGAGGCCCCTTGGGCTCCGGGGTGCTCTGGAACTTGCGTTTCTCGCGGTATTCTTCCAGCGCCATAAGTTTCGATTATATCGATGCCAGCCGGGCTATTTCGATACAGCGTTGCTGCTCCCACCTCGTGACGGCAGCACCATGCGGCAGAGTAACTACCAAATCGGAAATGTGCGCTGAAGCGGGCGGCTCATCCAGGAGAATCGTCCTTCCGTTCAGGAGGCGACCGTGACTTTCCGCCAGGGTGTTTGGACCATCGTCTTAAGCTTGCTCGCCGGGATGTTGGTGATGCATCTGGGCGCCCGTCGCGCGAGCGGAGGTTCTCGATAAGACGCAAGATATGGGAGGGACGACCGTTCACTATAAGGTGGTGCTTCCCAACGGCTACGATCCGGCGAAGACCTATCCCGCGGTTTTCGCGTTTCCCGCCGGGATCGCAGACCATGGATCTCGTGAACGAAGTGCTGGATAAAAATTATCGCGATCAGGCCGAGCGGCGCGGCTACATTCTGGTGATACCCGCGGCGCCTAACGGCGACATGTTTTTCGAGGAAGGCCAGCGCATCTTTCCCGCGTTTCTCGAAGCCATCCTTCACGACTTCAAGATCGAGGGCGGCAAGTTTCATGCCGCGGGATGTCCAACGGCGGCATCAGCGCTTTTTACATTGCCGCGCTTTATCCGCAATATTTTCTTTCCATCACCGGTTTTCCCGGCTACCTGCCGGATGCCGCTTCCGCTTCCATCCACGCCATCGCGCACATGTGCATCAACATGTATGTGGGAGGATTGGACTCAGATTGGCTGGACGGTCGTCCAGCAGCAAGCTTCGCAGCTTCGCGCCGACGGCCTGCATGTGCGATTCGCCGTCGAACCAGGGCAGCCGCACATTATCGGAACACTGCGCGACAGACGGAGCGGCGCGGCTTTTCGATGGCTTCGACGAAGCGCGGCGCGGCTGCGGAGGCCGCTGACCAGGCGGCCGGCCCGGAATCCGCGCGCGGCGAAGATGCCGAGCACGATGAAGAGAACCATGTAGCGATTTGCGCGATCAAGAAGGGCGGCTCTTTTCCCGTGGGCGCCAGATCGTGCAGCGCGGGCACCTTCATAAAGAGCTGTGCGATGAAAACGAAGACATTGAAGTAAAGCGCGATGATGGCGGTGATGACGTAGGTGCGGCGCCATCCTCCTAGGCGATTTGGGGTGTAACGGGCGAAGAGCGCGATCCTCAGCGCAATGAGCGACAGGACGCCGAGGACGATTCCCGGCATCATCCCGAGGAACGGGAAAGAAAGCCGGTCACGCTGGTCAGCACGGTGCTGATGAGAAACAGGCCGTTGCAACCGTCGAGCCGGTTCGAGGCCATCATCCCGAAGACGATCACGAAGCCCGACAAGATCCCGATGAGGCTGATAAAGACGTGTACGAACGTGAGCGTGGGCATGCCCATGATCATGGAACGTTCTCCCCTTTCGTCTTGTGCCGATTTGGCGTCAACGGTTTTGCCGTACGCCGAATAGGCCCGCCCCATGGCGGGGGGGGTAGGGGGTGCTCCCGAGATTCGGGGGGGGGATGACAGCGAAGTAAAGGGAGTGCTACGCGACGATCGCGGCTTTCGCGAGGAGGGCTTCCACTTTGGCGTCCAGGTCGCGCGCCACTTTCAGGGCTTCAGGATTTCCATAGGGCGCCAAAAAGCTGGCCATCCTGTCATAAGTGATGTTCACGCCATCGGCGCGCTCGTCGACAAGTATGGTGACCGGCGCGTAGGAGCCGGCATCTGGAACGTGCTTGACCATCTCTTTCATGATGAGCGGATTTCCGATGAGGTAACGAATGCTGCGGCGCGCGTTGGGTTCCTGTGCCTTGCGAAGAAACTCACCCAGGTCGAGTCGCACGAAGAGCATTAAGCCCGCGCTTCCAGTGGCGCTATTGATGACTCGCTCGAGTTCCACAGCGTTTTGCACGGCAGAAACGTCCTTCGAAAAGGCGCTCATGTCGGGCCGGCCTACGGACGATTCGAGCGTCTTCACAACTTCGGCGAACGGCTTCGAGGATGTAAAGGTAACGCGCTCGACAGCAACGGCACGTGGGCTCACTGGATCACCTGAACGAAGCGGACTACGGCGCTGTGGGTCGCGGAGCAGCAGCAGCGGGCGCCGATCCCGTCTGTTGCTTCTCGACCATCGCGATGCCGTTGAGAATCGTTTCCACTGCCGTCGCCCCGCCGATCGTGGAGTTGATCATCAGGTGAAAGCGGTGCCGATCGGGCCATTCGACGCCGAAATATTGCTTGATGAAAGCGGCGCGGTCGCGATCGACGGTTTCGGCAAGCTGGACGGCTTCGCTCTCGCTCTTGCCGCCGGCCTGCAGCCGCCGGACCTTTTCGTCAAACGGAGCGTAAATGAATACGTGAAAGGCGTCGGTGCGATTTTGCAGGTAGTAGGCGGAGCCGCGGCCGACGATGACGCATTTGCCCTCTTCGCGCGGCGTTTTTCACCACCCGCTCGGCGACCTCGCGGATGCAATCGGTGTCCGCCATCTTCAGCCGCGGAGCTTCAAGCTGCCTTCGTGGCTGCCGCGCATGAAGGCGCGCATCAGGCGGTAGAACAAGGGATCGCGCTTTTCCTCGTGCTCCTCAACCACGCGGCAATCGCACTCCATCAGGCGGGCGATTTCGTTGGTCAGCAGCTGATCCCACAGCTTCCAGCCCAGGCGCTCCGCCACGCGGCTTGGCGATTTCGGCGCCGCCGCTGCCGTATTCGCGTTCGATGGTGATGACTCGGATCATGGTGCATTTCTCCGAGACCAGATTCCGTCGCTACGCCGAGCGGCACCTGGCAAGCGCGGCCATTATATACACGCCGCATATATACATACAGGCCGCTACTCCACCGACCACCCGGCGCCCGCCCGGCTTATTTTTCTTCAAGGCGAAGGAAAGCAGAAACATGATGGACGCCAATATGGCCAGAACACGAAATGTATCGATGTAAGCCAGCAGTGGTGGCCTGCCCGATCAGCGTTCTGATACAGCAGCGCGTAGGCTCGCTGGGCAGCGTCTGCGAGCGCCCACGCCCGATGTCGCCAAACGCCCCGCCAAGCCCGCCGCGTTCCGCTGCAAGATGCGGGCTGCCGGCCGCGACGTTGCGCACCAGGTACGCTTGATGCACCTGCGCTCGCCGCGCCAGCAGCGTGGTGACCATGGAAGTTCCCACGCTGCTGCCGATATTGCGCATGAAATTGACCATGCCCGCGACGCTGCCGCTCTTTTCCGCCGGCATTCCGATGTACGAGCTCAGATTGATGGGAACGAACAGAAATCCCAGGCCAAACACCTGAACCACGCGCAGCACGCTGGCGCTTCGGAAGCTGATCTCCAGATCCAGCCGCTGGGTGGAATAGAACATCGCGGCGGAAAGCGTCAGCCAGCCGAACGCAACCAGATAGCGCGCCGGCATCTTGCCCGAGAGCACGCCCACGATGGGCATCAGAAACAGCAAAAGCAAGCCGCCGCCCGAAAGCACCAGGCCGGCCGACTCCGCCGTGTAGCCCATGAGCGATTGCAGGAACAGCGGCATCATCACCAGGCTGCGAAAACAGCATCAGCCCAGGATGAACATCATGCCGTTGGCGCCCAGGAAGTTCAGATTCTTGAACAGGCGCACTTCGATGATCGGATTCTTGTAGAACCATTCCCAGATGACCAGCGACACCAGCCCCACGGCGGCAAGCACGGCCAGGGTGAGGAATGAAATGCGAGCCGAACCAATCATCCTCCTGGCCCTTGTCGAGCATGATCTGCAGCGCGCCGACGCCCAGAGATCAGCAGCGACACGCCGATGTAGTCGATCTTCGCAAGTGCGCCCTGGATGCTCTTGGCCCAGGGCGGGTCGTCGATCAGGCGATACACCAGAAACAGCGCCAGAATTCCCACCGGCAAGTTGATGAAGAAAATCCAGCGCCAGGTGTAGTTGTCCGTGATCCAGCCGCCGAGGGTCGGCCCGATCGTCGGCGCCACGATGACGGTGACGCCGTAGAGCGCGAACGCCAGGCCGCGCTTCTCGGGAGGGAAAGTGTCCGCGAGGATGGCCTGCGCCATCGGCTGAAGTCCGCCGCCGCCCAGCCCTTGCAGGATGCGGAACACGATGATCGCCCCCAGGCTCGGCGCGATGCCGCAGAGCAGGGAACTCACGGTGAAAATCACCAGGCAGATCATGAAGAACCGCTTGCGGCCGAGCACGCTCGAAAGCCATCCGCTGATGGGCAGCACGATGGCATTCGAGACGAGATAGGAGGTGAGCACCCAGGTGCTCTGGTCGTTGCTCGCGCCAAGACTGCCGGCCATGTAGGGAAGCGCGACGTTGGCGATGCTGGTGTCGAGCACCTCCATGAACGCCGCCAGGGCGACCACCACGGCAATCAGCCAGGGGTTGAACCGGGGCTTCCAGTTGCCGGCCGCCGGAGCGCTGCCTGCGCTGCGCGGCGGCGCCCGCAGGTGCGGTGCTTCTGGGTTGGGCGCTGCCGAGGCTATCAGAGGCGCTGGCCATGGGATCGATATGGGAACTCGCTCCGGACGGCTTCAGTGTAAGGCGAGTCGCTCTTTCGGCGCTAGAGTTTTTCTGTGATCGAAAGAATTCGCCGGAGCTGCTGCACGAGAGCGTCCGCAACTCTCGCGCAGCGGCTCCGAAGACTTAGATTTGCCCGTACCCGCCGTCTACGTTGAGTTCGACGCCGGTGATATAGGACGCATCCTGCGACGCCAAGAAACGCCACGGCGCCGGCCACTTCCTCGGGCTGCCCGAATCGCCTCATGGGAACCCTTCGCGATGACATCCTTTGAGAATTCGTCGATGCCTTCCTGCGATAGTCCCGGTTCTTCCGAAGATCGGCGTGACGATCGGCCCCGGAGCCACGGCGTTCACGCGAATGCCGCGTCCGACGAGTTCTGCCGCCGCGGTTCTGGCCATGGAACGCATCGCCGCTTTTGTCGCCGAATAGGCGCTGCGCCGCGACGGTGCCTTTGATGCCCGCCACGCTGGTATTCAAGATGATCGATGCGCCGTCATTCAGGAACGGCAACGCTTTCTGTATCGTGAAGTATGCGCCCTTCACGTTGATGTCGAATTGCTCGTCGAACAGACTTTCGGATGTGTCGGCGAGCGGCGCGAACTTGGCGACTCCCGCATTCACGAACAGCACATCGATTTTGCCCAGCGTTCGCGAAACCTCGGCATACAGCTTATCGATGTCGGCGAGCTTGGAGACGTCCGCCTGCACGGCCAGCAGGCCTTCCCGAGCGTTTTCACGGCTTCGTCGAGCGTTTTCTGGCTGCGGCCGGAGATGGCTACTCTTCGCGCCCTCTTCCTGGAAACGCTTGGCGGTCGCCAGTCCGATGCCGCTATTTCCGCCGGTGACTACGGCTACTTTTCCTTCGAGTCTCTTCATGTGGGTCTCCTTATGTCTTGCTTAGATGTTCGGCGAAGAGAGTTGGTCGCAGCCACTTTTCGTGCGCCGGCGGGTATAAGAGGCAGAGAGTGCCGGAGTCGCGAGCGCTCAGCTTCCTTTTTGCCAATCCTTGGGGCAAAATCCTTTCACCGCTGGTTTGCCGGAAGGCAGGGGATCATGAACATTCGCAGGGTATTCGCGATCGTGGGAGTCGCTTGCGTACTGGGCGTGGGCGCGTTGGTGGGCGCGCAGCAGAAACCCTCCGCAGACCAAGCAATTGTACCTCCGCAATCGTCCTCACAACCGCTTGCCCCGTCGCCTGCGAAGGCAACGGACGTCTCTCGCGTCACGTCCTATTGGCCTCCCAAGGATTGGCCCTGGCCGCCCGAAATGGAGTCCGTCAAGGCGGCGTGGCGGAACCACAAGATTCTCTGGGAAAACGACAAGGTTCGCTTAATCGAAGTTACCATTCGTCCCGGCGAAACCGAAGTCATGCACGACCATCCCTACGACTCGATTTTCGCGTTCGACTCGTCCATGGCCCTCCGGCGCCGCCGCCGCGACCGACAACAATCTGGTGCAGAACGATCCGCGCAACTCAGCCTTTCGGAGGGCGGGCCGGCCCGCCTCCCGGGAAGCAATTTCCCACCTGCTGCGTCCGCGGATCCGCAGGCGCCGCACCAGGCCACCAACCATGGCGACTGGCCGATTCACTTCTATCGCGTCGAATTCAAGCGCGTGGACGGCGACGGCTTCTACGCCAATTGGAAGAAGTGGTATCCCGTGGATGCTCGAGCCGGAGAAGCCGGTGAAAGATCTCGTCCTTGCTCCCGATACCAGAGGTTGGGTCGCCGTTCTCAAAGGATTTTCCGTATCCCTTCGCGCTTGATTCCGTGCGCGCCGCGCCGAACAACCACTACCTCCGCTACGAAGATGACCATGTGCGCTTCCTCGAAGTGGTCTTTCGTCCCGGCGAGACCGAAAATCTGCACGGTCATCCGTACCCCTCCGTCTTCGCCAACGATTCGGTCGGATCGGTCGGTGAAATGCTGACCCGCCCGCGGAGCAGCGCGCCCGTGGTGAAGGATCATCCGCTCGATCCGAGCGATCCGCGCAACGCGCCCATCGGCGGTGCCACCCCGGAACCACCGGGCGAAGCATTCCCGACGTGCACGACTATGGATCCGCAGGCCCCTCATCAGGCTACGGATCTTGCTGCGTTCCCCATTCATTTCTATCGTCTGGAGTTCAAGCGCATCGACGGCGACGACATCAAGACACGCTGGAAGGAATGGTATTCAGCGAAGCCCGTCCCGCCATCGAAAATCGGCCAATAGTTAAGAGAAGAACGCGTAACAGTTCCCAAGCACGGAAGCGCGACAGTCGTTAGTCGCATTCCTGAGCCTCTACGATGGACAGAAAAAACTTTGGAAACGCAGCCGGTCGCGGCGGCAAACGGGCTGAGTAATCGATTGAAAACGATGCCCGTTCGATTCACCGTCGCCCTCAATCAGATTCCCGCGGGACAATACGACTGCCAAGTGACCGTTTTGGTACCGACGGGGTAGAAAGCGGCATTTTGGCGCGCCCCGATTGTAATTGTGCCGTGACCTCGGGTTTCGCTTGCGATTGGTCCCCTTCACGCTGGCGCGCAAGAAGCTTGGCGGCACGCCCGATACTTCGACAACGCGTTCCTGCGCGGCGTTGTATATGGCGGACGAGTGTGCTACCTAGATGTGGCAGGAGGGAGCAGCCCGATGCGCGTCTTGGTGGTCGAGGATGAACGGCGGCTAGCCGAGAATATTGCGCGGGCGCTGCGCGAGGGAGCCGGCTACGCCGTCGACGTGGCCGCTGACGGCGAAGAGGGCCTGGATCACGCAGAGAATTGCGAATACGACTTGCTGGTGCTGGATTTGATGCTGCCGAAGATCGGGCCAGCAGAAGATCC
>CAWFRO010000002.1:0-170867 GCA_963818225.1 uncultured Actinomycetes bacterium | reverse complement strand
AGCGTACTCGCTGCATGAGGGCGCGAACCTGCACCGCGGTCCCAGCAGCGGGCTAATGAACCGCCGGTAACCCGTGATGGGCAACATGAGCAGCCGGGCCGGCACCGTCGCGGTGCGGGCTGTGCTGTCCTGCCTGCTTGTCTGTGGCATTACCGACGTGCGCCCCAACCTGTCGCCGCCGCAACCTGCTGATCACCGAGTCCAGATCTGCGGCGAGATCTCGCTGACTCGCGTGCGCGGCCGCGGCGTTCGCGCGCACCACAAGAAGGCTACCGCCAGGCAGCAACTGAAGGTACCCGCGCATGAGCGCGCGGAGCCGCCGCTTGACACGGTTCCTGGTCACCGCCGGGCCAACCGCCCGGCTGACGACGAAACCGACCCGGCCGGCCTGCCCGGCCCGGCGGGCCCGGACGAGCAGGTGACCGACGACGGTGGGACGGCCCGCGCGCGCCCCGGTGCGCACAGCCAGCGCGAACTCCGCGCTCCGGCGCATCCGGGCCGCTGGCGGCAAAATCAGGCACTCAGCCGGGCACGGCCCTTGGACCGGCGAGCGGCCAGGACGGCCCGGCCGGCCCTGGTGCGCATGCGCAGCCGGAAACCATGCGTCCTGGCCCGGCGCCGATTATTCGGCTGGAACGTGCGCTTACTCACTGGAGCTCCAGATCAGGATCTTCGATGATGGGGCGCGCTCAATCGACACGCGTGCCGCCCACGGATTCATCCAGGTTACCATCTAGAACCCCGGCGTTTGCCGCTCGTGGCCGGCCGCTGCGGCTTAGGCTGTGGAAAAGCCTTGCTGCCCCGGTCATCGCGTGCAGCCGGGAAGCCACGTGCACAACATGTGGATAGTTCTGTGGATCGTGAGTGCCTGGCTCGCGGCGTCGGGGATGCGAGGGGAGCGCGCAGGTGGCTGATTCAGACCTGGCAGAAGTGTGGGCACGATCCCTTGACGGACTCGCCGACCTGCAGATCCAGCCGCATCAGCGGGCCTGGCTGAAGCTCACCCGGCCGCTCGGGCTGGTGGAGAACACGGCGCTGATCGCCACCCCGAACGAATTCGTCAAGAGAGCTGGAGACCCGGCTGCGTCCCCTGGTCACCCAGGCCCTGTCCCAGGAACTCGGCCGGGACATCCAGCTGGCCGTCACGGTCGACCCGGCTCCGCAGCTCGGGTCGGCTCCAGGCGCGCCGGTCGGCGACCTGGCGACCGAGCCCGCCGCGCCGCTGGCCGCAGAGCACCCCCGGCTGTCCGTCGCGGACGGCAGCCCGAGGCACGAGCCGCCGGTTCATTCGTCCTCGGGCGTGGCCGGGCCGCAGGCGGTCCACGCCGATCCCGCGCGCCCTGGCACCATCCCGCCGGACGGCGGCCTGCGGGGCCCCGGCTCGGGGGCGCCCGGCTGAACCCCAAGTACACGTTCGAGACGTTCGTGATCGGGTCAAGTAACAGGTTCGCGCATGCCGCGGCGGTGGCGGTCGCCGAAGCGCCGGCCAAGGCCTACAACCCCCTGTTCGTCTACGGCGATTCCGGCCTGGGCAAGACCCACCTGCTGCACGCGATCGGGCACTACGCCCAGACCCTGTACTCCGGCCTGAAGGTCAGGTACGTCAGCTCGGAGGAGTTCACCAACGACTTCATCAACATGATCCGGGACGGCAAGCAGGACGGCTTCCGGCGCCGGTACCGCGACGTGGACGTGCTGCTGGTCGACGACATCCAGTTCCTGGAGAACAAGGAAGGCACCCAGGAGGAGTTCTTCCCACCTTCAACACCCTGCACAACGCCAGCAAGCAGATCGTCATCTCCAGCGACCGCGCGCCCAAACGGCTGGTCACACTGGAGGACAGGCTGCGCAGCCGGTTCGAGTGGGGCCTGCTCACCGACGTCCAGCCGCCCGAGCTCGAGACCCGCATCGCCATCCTGCGCCGCAAGGCGATCCGGAAGGCCTCAACGCCCCGCCCGAGGTCCTGGAGTACATCGCGAGCCGGATCTCCACCAACATCAGGGAGCTGGAAGGCGCCCTCATCCGGGTCACCGCGTTCGCCAGCCTGAACCGGCAGTCGGTCGACCTCCAGCTCGCCGAGATCGTCCTCAAGGACCTCATCCCCGAGGCGGCCGGACCGCAGATCACCACGGCCACGATCATGGGGCAGACCGCCTCCTACTTCGGCCTGTCCATCGAGGACCTGTGCGGCACATCCCGGTCCCGGGTCCTCGTCACCGCCCGGCACATCGCCATGTACCTGTGCCGCGAGCTCACTGACCTGTCCCTGCCCAAGATCGGCCAGCAATTCGGCGGCCGCGACCACACCACCGTGATCAACGCCGACCGCAAGATCCGCTCCCTGATGGCCGAACGCCGGTCGATATACACCCAGGTCACCGAGCTCACCAACCGCATCAAGCAGCAAGCCCGGGCGGGCTAAGCCGCGCCGCGGACGTGGAAGACACAGTTTGTGGACAACATTGTGGAAGAGTTTCGGATAACCAGGGGACAACCGGTGACAAGCACGTGCGCCGCCGGTCGTCCGCACAGCGGGCCGACCGGCATCCCCGGTAGCCGAACATCCCCTGTGCGTACCCGCAGGGCCGCTGGGCTGCGGGAAAAGGGGTTCTCCCCAGAGTCCACCGCACCTATGACTACGACGAATCTCCTCCAGATAAGAAGAACAACAGCAAGTAGGAGGCAGTTTCCGTGAAGCTCCAAGTTGAGCGCGACCAGCTGGCGGAGGCCGTGGCCTGGACGGCGCGGGCGCTGCCGACCCGCCCTACTGCTCCCGTGCTGGCCGGGATGCGCCTGCACGCGGGAGCTGAGCTCACCCTCTCGACCTTCGACTACGAAGTCTCGGCCCAGGCCACCGTCCCGGTGATCACCGACGAGGAGGGCACGGTCCTGGTGTCGGGCCGGCTGCTCGCCGAGATCGTCAGGTCGCTGCCGGCCAGGCCCGTCGAGCTGGTCACCGACGGCACCCGCGCCACCCTCAAGTGCGGCAGCGCGACCTTCACCCTGGTCCTGCTGCCCGAGGAGGAGTACCCGACGCTGCCGGAGATGCCGCCGCTGGCCGGCTCGGTGGGCAGCGACGCCCTGGCCACCGCGATCGGCCAGGTGGCCACCGCAGCGGGCCGGGACGACACCTTGCCCGCGCTGACGGGGATCAGGATCGAGATCACCGGCGACGCGCTTACCCTGGTCGCCACCGACAGGTACCGGCTGGCGGTCCGCGAGCTGCGCTGGAACCCGGCCCGGCCGGACCTGTCCACCGCCGTGCTCGTTCCCGCTCGCGTACTCGGCGACACCGCACGCGCGCTCACCGCCGGTGCCGAGGTGGCCATCTCGCTCGGCGGCGAGAGCCTCATCGGCTTTGCCGGGGCGGGCCGGCAGACCACCGCCCGGCTGCTGTCCGGCGAGTACCCCAAGTACGCCTCCCTGCTGCCCAGCGAGTTCAGCGCGACGGCGGAGCTGGCGGCCGACTCGTTCGCCGAGGCGGTGAAGCGCGTGGCGCTGGTCGCCGATCGCAATACCCCGGTGCGGCTGGCTTTCAGCGCCGGCCAGCTCGTCCTCAAGGCCGGCGCGTCTGAGGAGGCCCAGGCGACCGAGATCGTCGAGGCCGCCTTCGACGGCGAGGATCTGCAGATTGCCTTCAACCCGCAATACCTGCTGGACGGCATCGGGGCGATCGGCTCCGACACCGCCCGGATCTCATTTACGTCGGCGACCAAACCGGCCGTCATCACCGGCAAGACCGAGCGCGAGCCCGACTACCGCTACGTGCTCATGCCGATCCGCAGCGGGGTATAGGGCGGTCTCAGGCCGTAGGCTCGGGATGTGCACTTGACTCGGCTGGCGCTGACGGACTTTCGGTCTTATGCGGACGTCAGTATTGAGCTGGGGCCGGGGGTGACCACGTTCAGCGGGCCGAACGGGGAGGGCAAGACCAACCTGGTCGAGGCGATCGGCTACCTGGCCACCCTGGGCAGCCACCGGGTCGCCACCGACGCGCCGCTGGTCCGGCAGGGCGCCGGGCGCGCCGTGCTCCGGGCGGCGGTGACCGGGGCGAACGGCAGTACGCTGCTCGAGCTCGAGGTCAACCCGGGCCACGCCAACCGGGTCCGGCTCAACCGGTCCCCGCTGCCGCGACCGCGTGACATCCTCGGCACGCTGCGCACGGTGCTGTTCGCCCCGGAGGACCTGACTTTGGTCAAGGGCGACCCGGGTGAGCGCCGCCGGTTCCTCGACGAGCTCCTGGTGGCGACCGCGCCGCGTTACGCGGGCCTGCGCGCCGACTACGAACGGGTGCTCCGGCAGCGCACGGCGCTGCTCAAGTCGGCGGGCGGCAAGGGCCACCTGCGCGGCGCCGCGCGCGAGTCGATGACAGCCACGCTCGAGACGTGGGACGCGCAGCTGGCCCGGGCGGGCGCGCCGCTGCTGGCCGGGCGGATGCGCTTGGTGGCCGCCCTGCGCCCGCACGTCGCGGCCGCGTACGAAGCCGTTTCCGGCGGTCAGCCCGGGGACGTGACCGGAATGAATTACCGCAGCTCAGCGTTGAATACTGAGGATGGATTCGAGGATGCAACCGCCCCCGAGACGGCTCCGCTGGAGAAGGCACTGCTGGCGGCGCTGGGCGGGGTCCGGGCCAGCGAGCTCGACCGCGGTGTCTGCCTGGTGGGCCCGCACCGCGACGAGCTCGAGCTGACCATTGGCGCCCTGCCCGCCCGCGGCTACGCCAGCCACGGCGAGTCCTGGTCGCTCGCGCTGGCCCTGCGCCTGGCCAGTTTTTCCCTGCTGCGGCAGGGTCACGAGGACCCGGTGCTGATCCTCGACGACGTGTTCGCCGAGCTGGACGCGGGCCGCCGGGACCGGCTGGCCGGCCTGGTGGCCGACGCCGAGCAGGTCCTGATCACCGCCGCGGTGCCGGCCGACGTCCCGGCCGTCCTGGCCGGCGCGCGGTTCGACGTCCGGGCCGGAGAGATCGGCCGTGCCGGCTGACGGGCGGGACGAGCGTACCCGGCTGGCGGCCGAGGCGCTGGCCGCGGCCAAGGCGGACGCGGGGGCTAGGGGAGAGCTGCCGGCCGGTCTCCGCGGCCAGCCCGGGCCCGGCCAGCCAGGGTGGGGCCAGACCGGTGCGGCCGAACGGTCCGGTGCTGTCGCGGGGACGCAGGTGCCCGGTCCGGCCCGCGGGCGGTCGCGCCGCGACGACCCGCAGCGGCTGGGTCACGCCATCGGCGGCCTGCTCGACGATCAGGGCTGGCAGCAGCGGGCCGCGATCGGCTCGGTGTTCGGCCGGTGGGCGGAGATCGTCGGGGCGGACCTGGCCGCGCACACCAAGCCCGACGCCTTCGCCGACGGCGAGCTGGCCGTGACCGCTGACTCGACCGCCTGGGCGACGCAGGTCCGGCTGCTCGCCCCGCAGCTGGTCCGGCGGCTGAACGCCGAACTCGGCGACGGGACGGTGCGCCGGGTCAAGGTCCGCGGTCCGGCGCCGCCACGGCAGCGTGGCGCGTGGCGCGTTCCCGGTGGCCGCGGCCCGCGCGACACGTACGGCTAGGAGCCAAGACGGCCCTGGCTGTCGGTGCTCGCAGGTAAAATATACGTAGCGCAAAGTTGCCCACATGGTTGGGGGCTGGGCTGCGCGTCTGAAGCAGGATGGAGTTCGGTTTGTCCTACGATGCACGCTCGATCACGGTACTGGAGGGGTTGGAGGCTGTCCGCAAGCGGCCCGGAATGTACATCGGCTCGACCGGCGAGCGGGGCCTGCATCACCTGGTCTACGAGGTCGTGGACAACTCCGTCGACGAGGCCCTGGCCGGCGTACTGCGACAGCATCGACGTGACGCTGCTCGCCGACGGCGGCGTGCGGGTCCGGGATGACGGCCGCGGTATCCCGGTGGACGAGCACCCGGTGGAGCACCGGCCCGGGGTCGAGGTCGTGATGACCACGCTGCACGCGGGCGGCAAGTTCGACGGGAAGTCCTACGCGGTGTCCGGCGGCCTGCACGGCGTCGGCGTGTCCGTGGTGAACGCCCTGTCGATGCTGCTCGAGGTCGAGGTACACCGGGACGGCTACGTCTGGACCCAGGCCTACGAGCGCGGCGCCCCGATGGGCCCGCTGCAGCGGGGTGCCCCGGCCGACGACACCGGGACCACGATCACGTTCTGGCCTGACGACACGATCTTCGAGACCACCGACTGGTCGTTCGAGACGCTGTCCCGGCGGATGCAGGAGATGGCGTTCCTCAACAAGGACCTGGCCATCTCGCTGACCGATGAGCGGACCCTCGACGAGGCTGGCCAGCCACGGGCGGCGAGATACCAGTACGAAGGCGGGATCGCCGATTTCGTTCGGTATATCAATAATTCAAAGGAGCCGGTGCACGGGTCGATCATCGACTTCGGTGAGGACGGAGACGGGATCGCCGTCGAGATCGCGATGCAGTGGACCGGCTCGTACACCGAATCGGTGCACACCTTCGCGAACACGATCAACACCACCGAGGGCGGGACGCACGAGGAAGGGTTCCGCGCCGCGCTGACCACGATCGTCAACCGGTACGCGCGGGAGCAGAAGCTGCTGCGCGAGAAGGACGAGAACCTCACCGGCGACGACGTGCGCGAGGGCCTGACCGCGATCGTCTCGGTCAAGCTGGCCGAGCCGCAGTTCGAAGGCCAGACGAAGACCAAGCTCGGCAACACCGAGGCCAAGTCCTTTGTGCAGAAGGCCTCCAACGACCACCTGCGGGACTGGTTCGACCGTAACCCCGGCGAGGCCAAGGAGATCATCAACAAGGCCAGCCAGGCGGCGCGCGCGCGGATTGCCGCCCGCCAGGCGCGGGACCTCACCCGCAAGTCGCTGCTGGGCGGGACGTCGCTGCCGGGCAAGCTGGCCGACTGCCAGTCCACCGACCCGGCGCAGTCAGAGGTCTACGTGGTCGAGGGCGACTCGGCCGGCGGCTCCGCCAAGGGCGGCCGCGACCCCTATTTCCAGGCCATCCTCCCGATCCGCGGCAAGATCATCAACGTGGAGAAGTCGCGGATCGACCGGGTGCTGAAGAACAACGAGGTCCAGTCGCTGATCACCGCGCTGGGCACCGGCATCCACGACGAGTTCGACATCACCAAGCTGCGCTACCACAAGATCATCCTGATGGCGGACGCCGACGTGGACGGGCAGCACATCCGGACGCTGCTGCTGACCTTGCTGTTCCGGTTCATGAAGCCGCTGGTCGAGGCGGGTCACGTGTACCTCGCGCAGCCCCCGCTGTACAAGATCAAGTGGGACGGCCGCGGGGTGCAGCCCGGCTACGCCTACAGCGACGCCGAGCGCGACCGGCTGATCGAGGCCGGGATCGCCGAGGGCCGCCGGGACCCGCGGCCCCGGGACGGCGTGCAGCGCTTCAAGGGCCTGGGCGAGATGAACGCCGAGGAACTGTGGGAGACCACCATGAACCCGGCGCAGCGGGTCCTCGGCCAGGTGACGCTTGATGACGCGGCTCAGGCCGACGAGCTGTTCAGCGTGCTGATGGGCGAGGACGTCGAGGCGCGCCGCTCGTTCATCACCCGCAACGCGAAGGACGTCAGGTTCCTCGACATCTGATCCGCGAGCGCCCGCTGGGGACCGCGGTTTAGTGAAGGATTGCAAAAAGTGACCGAAGTTACCGATCTGCCTGAGGGCGGCCACGACCGCACCGAGCCGATCGACATCCAGTACGAGATGCAGCGCAGCTACATCGACTACGCGATGTCGGTCATCATCGGCCGGGCGCTGCCCGACGTGCGCGACGGGCTCAAGCCGGTCCACGTGCGGATCCTGTACGCGATGTATGACGGCGGGTACCGGCCCGACCGCGGGTTCTTCAAGTGCTCGCGCGTCGTGGGCGACGTCATGGGGAATTACCACCCGCACGGCGACAGCGCGATCTACGACGCGCTGGTCCGGATGGCACAGCCCTGGTCGATGCGGATGCCGCTGATCGACAGCCAGGGCAACTTCGGCTCCCCCGGCAACGACCCGCCTGCCGCCATGCGGTACACCGAGTGCCGCCTGGCCCCGCTGGCGATGGAGATGCTGCGGGACATCAACGAGGACACCGTCGACTTCCGCGACAACTACGACGGCCGCTCGTCTGAGCCGGTGGTGCTGCCGAGCCGGTTCCCCAACCTGCTCATCAACGGGTCCGAGGGGATCGCGGTCGGCATGGCGACCAAGATCCCGCCGCACAACCTCCGTGAGGTCGCGGCCGGGGTGCAGTGGTACCTGGAGCATTTCGACGCCTCCGACGAGGAGCTGCTGGACGCGCTGACGGAGCGTATCCAGGGGCCGGACTTCCCGACTCATGGCCTGATCGTGGGCCGGCGCGGCATCAGGGATGCGTACCGGACCGGGCGCGGCTCGATCATCATGCGGGCCGTCGTCGATGTCGAGGAGGACTCGCGGGGCCGGACCTGCCTGGTGGCGAAGGAACTGCCGTTCCAGGTCAACCGGGACAACCTGGCCGAGAAGATCGCCGAGCTGGTCAAGGACGGCCGGGTCAGCGGCATCGCCGACGTCCAGGACCAGAGCAGCGGGCGCACCGGCCAGCGGCTGGTCGTCGTGCTGAAGCGGGACGCCATCGCCAAGGTGGTGCTCAACAACCTGTACAAGCACACCCAGCTGCAGGACACGTTCGGCGCCAACATGCTGGCCCTGGTCGACGGGGTGCCGCGCACCCTGCGGCTGGACCAGATGATCCGCTACTGGGTGGCGCACCAGATCGAGGTCATCGTCCGGCGCACCCAGTTCCGGCTGCGCAAGGCGGCCGAGCGGCTGCACATCGTGGCCGCCCTGGTCAAGGCCATCGACCGGATCGATGAGGTCATCGCGCTGATCAGGGGCAGTGCGTCGGCCGCCGAGGCCCAGCAGGGCCTGATCGCGCTCCTGGACATCGATGAAATCCAGGCCCGCGCGATCCTGGACATGCAGCTGCGCAAGCTGGCCGCCCTGGAGCGCCAGGAGCTGGTCGACGAGCGCGACGAGCTGGAAGCCAAGATCGCCGACCTCGAGTCGATCCTGGCCTCGCCTGAGCGGCAGCGCGAGATCATCAGCACGGAACTAGCCGAGATCGTCACCAAATTCGGGGACGAGCGGCGGACCCAGATCATCGCCTACGACGGTGAGGTGGCCGACGAGGACCTCATCGCCGAAGAGGACGTCGCGGTCACCATCACCTACGGCGGTTACGCCAAGCGGACCCGGACCGACCTGTACCGGGCTCAGCGGCGCGGCGGCAAGGGGGTGCGCGGCGCGCAGCTGCGCACCGATGACATCGTGGACCACTTCTTCGTCACCACGACTCATCACTGGATCTTGTTCTTCACCAACAAGGGCCGCGTCTACCGGGCCAAGGGCTATGAGCTGCCGGACGCCGGGCGGGACGCCCGCGGCCAGCATGTGGCCAACCTGCTCGCCTTCCAGCCTGACGAGCGGATCGCCGAGGTGCTCGCGATGCGCGACTACCAGGTGGCGCCGTACCTGGTGCTGGCCACCCGCAGCGGTCTGGTCAAGAAGTCCAGGCTGACCGACTTTGACTCGCCGAGGTCCGGCGGCATCATCGCCATCAGCCTGCGCGAGGACGACGAGGTCATCGCGGCCCGGCTGGTCGCGCCCTCCGATGACCTGCTGCTGGTCAGCAAGGGCGCGCAGGCCATCAGGTTCCACGCCGACGATGAATCGCTGCGCCCGATGGGCCGGGCCACGTCGGGTGTCATCGGGATGCGCTTCAGCGACGGTGACGGGCTGCTGGGCATGTACGTGGTGAGGGATGGGGGTGACCTGCTGGTCGCCACCGGAGGCGGGTACGCCAAGCGCACGCCCGTCGACGCCTACCCGGTGCAGGGCCGCGGCGGCCGCGGCGTGGTCACGGCGAAGATCGTCGAGGCCCGCGGCGAGCTGGTCGGCGCGCTCATGGTGGACCCGACCGACGAGATCTTCGCCATCACCTCGGCGGGCGGGGTGATCAGGACCCGGGCCGCCGAGGTCAAGCAGTCGGGCCGGCAGACCATGGGGGTGCGCCTGATGAACCTCGCGGCGGGCGATAGCGTGGTCGGGCTGGCCCGCAACGCGGAATCGCTGGTCGACGGCGATCAGGAACCGCCGGAAGAGGAGGACGCGCAGGGCACTGACGAGGGAGAAGCTGACCAGAGCTGACGGCTGCGGCTGTCGTGACTCACGCGTCCCATCAGTATCATGGTGCTGCGGTAATCCCGGCTGAAGCCGCCTCCTTTATGAGGGGGGGTCATATGGGCGTGTCGTCCAGAGATACCCTCATGAGGGTCAGATCATAGGAGGACGGCTTGGACAAGCGCGCGGACACGTCAAACGGCTCGGGTGGAACCTCACGCACGGTTGTGACTTCACGGCGAGACGACGATGACCTGACGGCAGCAAGCGACCAGCCGGCCGAGATCGTGACCACGGACGAGAACGGGAAGGACCGGCCGGTCGGCGCGGTGGCCGATCCTGTCCCGGCCATGCCCGCAGACAGCATCCGGCCGGGCCGGAGTTCGGGGCCTTTCACCTTCAACCGGTCAGCGTCCGTCCCGGTTACGCCCGAAGCAGACGGCTGGCAGGCCGATGATCACGACGCCACGGCACCAGCAGACGAGCCTGCCGGAGACGAGCCTGCCGGAAGCGAGCCTGCCGAAAGCGAGCCGGCACCGCCCGCGACGGGCACTGGGTGGCCGTCGGACGGCACCACGGCCGCCGGCCCAGGCGGCACCGAGCCATCGGCCGAAGACACGTCACCTGCGCCGGAGCCCGAGGCCGCGGGCGTTTCCGCGGCCGCATTCGCCTGGGACTCGCCGGAACCCGCCTCGACCTCGCCGTCGTCTCCGGCCCGGAACTTCCTGCGGGCCAGCACGGCGAGAGGCTTGGCTGCCTCCGGGAGACCCGCCGATACGGCCGGCCCGGCCGCGTCAAGCCAGGCGGCGCCCTCGGACGCTCAGCCGAACGGGCTTACCAAGCGCTCGGCCCGGCAGGCCCACCTGACCGTCGCCCGGGTCGAACCGTGGTCGGTGATGAAGTTCAGCTTCGTGGTGTCACTGGTCGCCTTCGTCATCTTGTTCGTCGCGGTCAGCGTGCTCTACGGCACCTTGTCCGCTCTCGGCGTGTTCACCTCGCTTCAACATGTGGTGCAGAGCGTGACATCCAGCCAGGACTCCACCGGGGTGAACGCGTCCAAGTGGTTCACCGCGTCCAGGGTGCTCGGCTATACGGCCCTGCTCGGCTCCGTCAACATCGTGCTGATCACGGCCATTTCCACCCTCGGCGCGGTCATCTACAATCTGACGTCGCGGCTGATAGGCGGCGTGGAGGTGACCCTCCGCGAGACCGAATGACGTCCCGGCCCGGCTCGCCGGTTCACGGCCGGCAAGCTCATCGGCCCGGCGGACACGGCGCAACCCGCCTCACGCGTGCGGTACGATAATTTCTGCTCTTGTTTCTGCAGCTCAATGGGGTTATAGCTCAGTCGGTTAGAGCGCTTCCCTGATAAGGAAGAGGTCCCAGGTTCAAGTCCTGGTAACCCCACCAGGTCAAAGGCCATGACACCCCGGCAGGAGTCATGGCCTTCCGCATGTGAGTAACTAAGCATCGGTGCCTCGCGTGGGGAGCAGGCTGTCCATGACAGCCGCGCCGCCCATGACGACGGGACGGATCTGCTTGCGGTAGACGGTCTCCGTGGTGGTTGTGCCGGTGTGGCCGACCAGGCGAGCGATCTGCTCGAAAGGGACGCCCGCGTCTGACCTGAGCGAGACGAAGCTGTGCCGTAGCTCGCGGGGCGTCCAGTCTGCCGGATCGGGGCCTGCAGCAGCGAGAACGCCGCGGAACGAACGGCGGACGTTCCCCGCGTACAGGGCCGTGCCCACCCGGGAGGCAAACACCAGGTCATTCCCGCCCGCATGCGGGGCTCGTCTTGACGGTCGCGGTGGACGCGGAGCGCGGCGGCGGCGCGTTGCGGTAGCTCAAGAGGGTGGCGTGACTTCCTGGTCCTGGTGTCGCCGCTATCGGGAGGACGGGGGACGTGTCGCAGGCCGGGACCTCATTGTCAGCGCAGCTCGCCGTCTAGCTGGCGGGTCATGCGCTGGAGGTCCCGGCGAGCTGGCGCTCGATGGCTTCCAGTCGCCGGGTGAGGTCGGCAAGCGCGCCGGAGTCCCGCTCGGCTGATCTGCTCCGCTCGAGCACGACGCCTGCGGCGGCGGCGCCGATGGCCTGGCGGAGTGCCGTGGCCTGGATGCCTTGCCCGGCCAGGAGGTCTCGGGCTTGGCCCTGGCTCGCGATAAGCCCGACGAGGAGGTGTTCGCACCCGATGTAGTTGTGCCCGAGTTCCAGGACCGCTGCGAGCGCGGCTGCGTACGCGAGCCGTCCTGGCATCGTGAGCCGTCCGAGGAGGGTGTCACTGGACTCGGCGGCGGGAGGACCGGGTTCGTCGGTGCCGCTCGCCCTGCTCGCTTCCGCAAGTGCGTCGACGTCGGCGCCTTGGTTCAGCAGCAGGCGCACGGCGAGGTTCTCGCCGTCGTCGAGCAGCCCGCGCAGGAGGTCGAGGGAGGAAATAGCAGGCCGGGCCTGGCCGTCAGCATCGAGGGCGGCGACCCCGAGCGCCGCGGCGAGCCGCGGGGTCATCCGCTTGCGAGTGCCCTCGCCGATCCGCCGGAGAATGGCGGCGGGAGCTGCGGGGTCCCGGAGCGCCGCGATGCCGCTGCGGGTTTTCCCGATGCGCTCGACCGCGTCGGAGAGCGCCCCTTGGCACACTGCGGATACCGGCACCCCGGCGTCTTTGACTGCCGACGCGAGCGCGTCGGGCAGGTAGACGTTGATCTTGGGCATGAGACCCTCTCTGTAACCCCATGATAACCCCTATAGGGTTACACACCGAAACACCGGAGGCAAGCGGATCTTGACCGTGTTCCTGTCGTCATGGCGACGCCCGATGGGAAGGAGGCTGGCCTGAATTTGGCCACACGAAGACGCGTAAGGCTGACCACCACCGGGCGCCATTGGACATCATCGCGGCAGGTCAGAGCACATGTCCCCAGATAGCGAGCATGCATAAAACAGCTCGCTGCAGATCAGCCACGCTCCTCGGAACGCAGCCGAAACCATCCGGAGCGATCTTCCTCGCCGCACGAGTGTCCAGCTCGCGGCCAGCGCGTCACGGCCAAGGCAGCCCGGGACCTTCGGAGGCCATTCGCCTCTGCCGAGGCTGCCAGAGCGGCTCAAAAGTAGTATGGCTTGCGGAAAGTGACGGTGAGGCGCTGATGCCGGACAGGGAAATCACCGATAGAGGTTCCAGGCGGCCCGGCCAATACCTAGCACTTTGCCTAGCAATCGGAGCCGGGCTCGGCGGGGCCATTGGTGCTGGCATCAGCGGCTCGGCAATCGGAATCGGCGTGGGGCTGGGAGTCGGCATCGGTACAGCAATCGGTACAGCTTTGGACACGTGGCATAGGCGCCAGGCACACTAGGGCGGCGTGCCCGATGGTGATCGGGCCACCGATCTGTCCGCCTACGAGACGTGCGGTCGGGACTCGGGCAGGACCACCTGGGCGACGGCAGCCTGACCGGCGAAGGTGCAAAGGCCCCCACCGGACCGAGTAGACGACATCCTGCTTAGCCAGTGACTGGCTGACCCCGGTTCGGGCTTGCCCCCGGCGCCACCTTGCTCCCCTAGCCCGACGGCGCGACTGAGGTTGCGGCCGCGCGCGGATTGGCTTGGTAGGCTGCCGTACACCGAGTCGCCGACAGCGGCCGGATGTGATCTGAACGTCATCGCGGCGGAGGGCTCCTTGTGAAGATCAAGATAGTGCTGGTCATCGTGCTCGCGCTTGGTGGGTTTGCGGTCTGGCGCAAGGTCCAGGCCGACCGGGCCGAGCTCGACCTCTGGACCGAGGCCACGGCAGCTGACGAGGGCTAACCCGTGCGGCCGGACAGCTTGCGGGCAAGCCATTCCGAGCGAGGAGGCTAGCCGGTGAGTGAGGTTGCCGCCGTATCGCTGGTCTGCTGCGACGTGGTCGGCGCCGCGGCGGTCGATGGCAGCGTGCTTGAGAGGGCGTTCGTCGAGGCGATCGCGACCCAGGGCGTGGTGACCGGCACCGCCGCCTACGTCAGGTCGATGGTGCAGTTCGACCGAACCCGCGGCTGGTTGCCCGCCGATGTCATGCACACCCTGTTTCCCGAGGACGAGTTCCGGGCTCAGGCGGCGAGCCTTGCCTTTGAGCGGTCGTTCCAGGCTGCCCTGGACCGGTTCGGTGCCCTGCCGCTGCCGGGCGCGAACGAGGCGCTGGCGAAGCTCACCGCGGCCGGGACCAAGGTATGCCTGATGTCAGGCTTGTCCAGGCCCGCGGTCAGCCTGATCATGGAGCGGCTGGCCTGGTGGCAACGCGCGGACCTGATCCTGTGTGCTGACGACGTGGCCAGGTGCTTTCCCTGGCCTGATCTGGTCCTCAGTGCGATACTCCGGCTGGGCATTTGCGATGTGCGGGATGTCGCCGTGGTCACGGCCACCGAGTCGGGAGTCCTGTGCGGTCGGAGGGCGGGAGCCCGGCTCGTGGTTGGCGTGCTCAGCGGCGTGCACGACGGCAGCAGGCTCCGCCGCGCCGGAGCCACTCACCTGCTGGCCGACCTTAGCGACCTGCCCGACCTGGTGGCATCGGCGGGTTAAGTCGCGCCTGCTCACCGGGCAGGGCGCTCGCTGGCACGTGGCAGACTGTGAGACATGCCGGAACTGCCGGAAGTGGAGTCGCTCGCCGCCTTCCTGCGCACGCACGCGACCGGGCATGCCGTCGCGCGGGCCGACGCCGCCTCCTTCTCGGTCCTGAAGACCTTCGACCCTCCGCTGAGCGCCCTGACCGGGCAGATGATCGCCGAGGTCGGCCGGCATGGCAAGTTCCTGGACCTGTCTACCGATCAAGGCCTGCACCTGATCATGCACCTGGCCCGGGCAGGCTGGCTGCGCTGGCGCGATGACCTGCCCGCCGCTCCACCCAAGCCCGGCAAGAGCCCATTGGCCTTCCGGCTAAGGCTCGATGACGGCTCGGGGTTCGATCTCACCGAGGCGGGCACCCGCAAGCGCCTGGCCGTCTACTTGGTCCGTGACCCGGCCGAGGTGCCGGGCGTGGCCACCCTCGGCCCCGATCCGCTGGCCGTGGACTTCACCCTTGACACGCTGGCCGGCTTGCTGGCCGGACGACGGACGCAGGTCAAGGGCGTACTACGGGACCAGCACATCATTGCAGGTATCGGGAACGCCTATTCCGACGAGGTCCTGCACGCGGCCAAGATGTCGCCGTTCAAGATCGCGGCCACCATGACCCCCGACGAGGTAGCGACCCTTTACGAGGCGATCAAGACCACTTTGACCGAAGCGGTCGAGCGCTCCGCGGGCCTAGCCGCCGCCGATCTCAAAGGCGAGAAGAAGAGCGGCCTGCGCGTGCACGGCCGGACAGGCGAGGAATGCCAAGGTCTGCGGCGACACCATCAGAGAAGTGTCCTTCGCCGACTCCGCATTCCAGTATTGCCCTACCTGCCAGACGGGCGGCAAGCCGCTCGCTGACCGCCGCCTGTCCCGTCTGCTGAAGTAACCTTCGGTGTTCATCCCCGGCGCTTGACCGGGGGGCGCCGGCCCGGGGGATCCGCGCTGACCGGTAGCAGCGGGTACTCTGGGCGGAAAGATGATGCGGGGCTATAGCTCAGCTGGAAGAGCGTCTGGTTTGCATCCAGAAGGCCAGGGGTTCGAGTCCCCTTAGCTCCACGCATTTTTCGACTTCCTTTGCCCTTCGTCGCCCGGACCCGCGGGCAGCGCGGCGAACGCCTCCCGATGCGCCGGTTCGGTCCGCAACGTCAGCTCGGGGTAGTGCTCTGCGAGGGCATGTGCCTCCGCCTGCGGAACCGGGGCGTCGCCAAGCCGATCCCGGACGGGCTGTTCCGGAGGGGCCGATCCTGCGGGTCTGACGGCAAAGGCCAGGCAAAGGCCCGGCGCGCTATCGGCCCCGCCATCCCGACCCCATGCGGCGGTGCGCCGCAGCATCGCTACACAGCGGGTCAGTGTATTGCGGTGGATAGGTCGTCACCGTGAACACCATAATGTCGTTCTCCGTTCTCCGTTCTCCTCCTCCGGTTGATCTGGCTCGGGTTGACGGTGGTGGCGTTTATCGCCGGGACCATCGCTCACCTCTCCTCCGGACATTAGGCAAAGAAAGCAGAAGGGCCCTCGGTCATCGCTACACCGCACCCGGCGAATTATGGTATGTGCGGCTCACCATCCGTGTGCTGGCTCAGCTCCTTGTCCAGGCCGCCACAGCGGCGTGGTGAAAGGCGCTTGGCGCTCCACGCGATTGTCGCCGAGTGACACGGCTACGGATACGTCCGGGCGACTGTGGCCACCGAGGTGTCCTGACATGCCGTATGGCCTGCTCAGGCTGACCGCGGTGGACTTGTATGGAGCGGGCAATCCTTCCTTCCGAAGAGCGGAGGGTCGACAGTTCAATCCTCTCCTGACCGCTCGTTTGACCAATTTAAACGCCGGTTTGCTCAGCTCCTGGCCATTCGCTTGATAGCGGATTTGTTGACTGAAGCCTTGACACCTTGACGGCGTGGGCGAGGATATCCTGGACATCGAGAGGGTGCTCTTGCAGGACGTGCGAGTAGGCCGTTTGTACATGTGGAGCGGCTCGATCCGCAACCTGCCGGCTGATGCCTCGATCTTTGTCATTGCCAAAAGCCCCGGATTCCATCCGCAAGCCCGCCTCGAGTGGCAAAGGTCCAGGACAAGTGGCGAGAGTTCCCAGCCGTGGCTGGTTTCACCATAGGCGAACATATTGAACACCGGGACGTGGACCCGTCGCCTCGTTTATCGCTCATCCGCCTCTACCCGACTTGCTTGCCGTGGGCCGGGGCAAGTCACCTTCCTGTTCCCTCGGCGTCGGCTGGCCTGATCGGCGACGGCATGGGCGGATGCTGCCGTCGACCATGATGCAACCCTTCCGTCACCCTCCACGAGCAGCCTGCTCACCGGCGGCGCCAGCCGTGTGTGAGGTCCCGGGTGGAGCGCGGAGAGTCAGCGTTCCTTCGCATGAAGTCAAGACCGGCACCAGCAGCCGGCAGTCCAGATGCCGCGTCGTTAACCTGGCGGCTAGTTGTCAACCGGTACGGTCACCTTTGTCACGGACTAGCTCGTGTGCCTTGAACGTGGCGGAGCTCCTGTAGATCAAGGGATTGCGACATCACCTTTGATCTTGAACAGGAGCTCCGTTGAATCAGTCTGCCATGGTTACCGTGCCGTGCCAGGTGACGGTCGCCGCGGGCGTGTTCGCCCCGGGTCATCTGGGTGAGCTGACCCGCTACCTGCCGTTTGAGCTCGTCGATGACGTGCTGGAGATGACCGGGGCGGTGCAGAAGCGGATGCGGGCGCTGCCCTCGCGCGTCGGGATGTACTTCGTGCTCGCGATGACGCTGTTCCCCGGGATCGGGTACCTGAAGGTCTGGGACAAGATGACCGGCGCGCTGGAGGACCTGGGCCTGCCGCGCCCGTCGGAGAAGGCGCTGCGGGACCTGCGCCGCCGGCTCGGCGCGGCCCCGGCGAAGGCGGTGTTCGAGACGGTCGCGGTCCCGCTGGCATCACCGTGGACCCGGGGAGTGACCTGGCGCGGGCTGCGTACGGTCGCGTTCGATGGCCTGAATTCGGTCCACGTGCCTGATAGTGACCGGAACCGGTCCTGGCTGGGGAAGCTGAGGAACCGGCTGGGCCTGGCCGGGTATCCCGCGATGCGGATCGTGGCGCTGGCCGAGACCGGGACCCGCGGGCTGCTGGGGGCGGTGATCGGCGGCCAGGGCGAACGTGCCGAGGTGCCGCTGGCCCGCAAGCTGGTCGCCCTGCTGGGTGAGGGCATGCTGCTGCTGGCCGACCGTGCCTATGACGCGGCGGACCTGCTCACCGCGATCGCCGCGACCGGGGCGCACTTCCTGGTCCGCGGCAGCGCCAGCCGCAAACCCGGAGTCGGCCAGATCCTGCCCGACGGGTCTACCTGTCCCAGGTGGACGGGCTGGCGGTGCGGATCATCGAAGCGGACCTCGATGTTCACGGCGCGGACGGGACCCGGATCGGGGACAGCTACCGGCTGATCACCACGCTTGCTGGACTGGCGCCGCTACCCCGCCGGGGAACTGATCCGCCTTTACCATGAGCGCTGGGAAATCGAGGTCGCCTACCTGGCGCTGCGGCACACCCTGCTCGGCGGGTACGTGCTGCGCTCCCGCGACCGGGCCGGCGCCGAGCAGGAACTCTGGGCGCTGCTGGCCGTCTGCCAGGCGCTGCGGATGGCCATGACCGCTGCCGCCGAGTCCGCCGGAGCCGACCCGGACCGGGCCAGCTTCACCATCGCGCTGGAGGCCGCCCGCGACCAGGTCACCGCAGCCCGCGGCGTCGCGGACTCCGCAGACCCAGCCGACACCGGCCGGATCGGCCGTGCCGTCCTGGCTGACCTGCTGCCCGCCCGCCGCCCGCGCTACAGCGCCCGCAAGGTCAAATGCTCCACCTCCCGCTACCACGTCCGCGACCACGAACGCGGCCAGGACCGTCCCTGCCAGTCCGTGACGATCACCCAGGTGCAGATCACCATCCGTGGTCCCGCCCCCGGACCGTCCCGCCGCACGCCGCCGCCGCACGAACCAGCCGCCCCCGCCCGGTCCCCGACCGCCCTGCCCGGACAGCAGAAGAGACCAGGTCACCCGCATCATGGCCAGCCAGCCCGGCCAGGACTGGTCCGGCAGCGAACTCGCGAGCCAGCTCGGCATAAAATCCCGGAACCTGCTCACCCAGCTCGCCGAGTGGACCCGCCTCGGCCTCCTTTCCAAAACCGGCCGCGGCCGGTACGCCCTGCCCGGCCCGGCCGAACCGGCGCCGCCACCGGTAGCGCCGGACCGTAACCCAGAATTTGCCACGACGTTATTGACCTCCCGGCACCGGCTTAACGACGCGGCATTGCGGACAGGACACCCTTCTCGTTTAGTCTTGAGGCGCGCATCACCCGGCTCCTCCCGGGCCGGGCCCACGGTCTCCCGCCGATCGTGGCGGGTTGGGAGAGGTCTGGAGGGTCTGCGTCCGTGTCTGACGACGGCATGCCGCAGGGCCCCCTGGCCCGCTCACTGTACCTGGTGATCAGCGGCGCCGTTGCGCCGGAGGGCGTGCCCGCGCTGGTGGCCGTCTGTCATGCCGCGAGATGGCGCGTGACGGTGTTCGCCACGCCGGCCGGCGCCAGGTTCATCGATCCTGGCGAGCTGGAGCGGCTGACCGGCGCGCCGGTCCGCTGGGAGTACCGGACGCCGGGAACCGGTACGCCGGTCCCGCCCGCGGACGCGGTGCTGGCGTGCCCGCTGACGTTCAACAGCATCAATAAGTTCGCCCACGGCCATGCGGACAACTTTGCCGTGGGACTGCTGTGCGAGATGGCCGGCTATGGCGTCCCGATGGTGGTGGTGCCGCACTGCAAGCCGCAACTCGCGAGCCACCCGGCATTCGCCGCGAGCATTGAGACGCTGCGCGGCATGGGCGTGCAGGTTCTGTTCGACCCGGATGCCCCGGAGGGCCGCAGGCTGCCGGCCTGGCGCCAGGTCGTTGCTGCGCTTCCCGGGCCCTCGGAGAAGGCGCCGCGCTGAAAAATGCCGCACCGGACCCGGATTATTTACCGTTGCGCGGTTCTGCGGTGCCTGCAACGACCCTCAGACATCTGACCTGGGTCTTTGCTGCCCGTTCAAGAGCATGGACCCCAGCAGTATCTAGCCTCGCAACGGGTACGATCCAAAACTCTTAGAGCATTTTTGTTGAGAATCGCACATAGGTGTGCTTAAGCTCGCTCGATGGCTACCTGTCTCAGAGCGCGAGAAGAGCGGTTCATGAGGTCCGAACGTGTCTTCATTCAGCGTGGGCAGGAGGCGGCCTTCTCGGCATCCGCCAACTAGCCAAGCGGTCCCGGCCATGTGTTGCAGCACGCGGCCGGGACCTTTGTCGGACCAAACCTTAGGAGGAAACCCCGACATGTCTATTATCCCTGTCGTCGGGCTAGCGAAGACCCTTACGGCGGTCACGATTTTGCTGCATCCGGCCGCGCACCACGACGCCACCAGCTATACCGTCAAGTCTGGCGATAGCCTGTCGGCGGTCGCGGCCCACGCCTACGGGAGCAGTGCCGACTGGCCCGCCGTGTGGTGGGCCAACCGCCGTCAGGTGCGCAACCCGGACGTGATCACGGCCGGCCAGCGGCTGAGTCTGCCGGCCAGCGGCCACGTACCAGCGTGGATGGCCCGGGACGCGCTGGCCGCCTCGACCCCGGCCCAGGTCCCGGCCCAGGCCCAGGCTCCTGCTCCGGCGGCGTCGGTCAGCTCGCAGCAGTCGGATCCCCCCGCTTCCGCGCAGACTTCCGCTCCCGCCCCCGCCACCTCGAGCGGGGCGAACTGGTCTGCCATCGCGGCATGTGAATCGGGCGGAAACTGGAGCACCAACACCGGCAACGGCTTCTACGGCGGCCTTCAATTCACCCAGCAAACGTGGCTCGCATACGGCGGCGGCCAGTATGCGTCCTCGGCCAACCAGGCCAGCGAGTCCCAGCAGATTGCCGTGGCCCAGCAGGTCCTGGCCGGCCAGGGCATCGGCGCCTGGCCGGTGTGCGGCGCCGGGGGCTGATCGCGGCCTGCAGGCAAACCGACGTCACCTGCCTGGTCCCGGCGCATATGAGCCGGGCGGGCGGGTGACGCCGTTCCGGCCAGGCGCCAACGCACGGCCCGCTCGTACAGGCCGGCCGCCGCCGAACTACCAGGTACCCCAGCGCAGGCTGGGTTCCGGCAGCGGGGGCGGCTGCAGGAAGGCCGGAGCGCTGGTGAAGTCCAGCGCGTCCAGGGGCGCTTTGGCCGCCGCGTCCCGCGCGGTCAGCGCGGGCAGGTTCCATTTCTCCTCGGCCAGCTTGAGCACTGAGGTGTGGTCGAAGATCTCGGAGCTGACGTAGCCGGGCCGCGCGTAGGGGGACACGATCACGGCGGGGACCCTGAATCCGTACCGGTCATACCGGTGCGGCCCGGCGTCCAGGTCCTCGTTGCTCCGGACCATGCCCGGATGAACCACACGGAGGAACGCCGTCAGCGCGTTCGGCCGCCCGATCACGCTTCCGCCTTCGACGTCATCCGGCGGGATCGCCCGAGGCGGCGGCACGTGGTCGTAGTATCCGCCGTGCTCGTCGTACATCCAGATCAGCAACGTGTGCGGCCATCCCGCGCCGTGCAGGACTGTTTTGACCACCTCGGCCGCGAAGCTCTCGCCTTTCCTGATGTCCTGCGGGTTCTCCTCGGAGTAGGCCCCGAAGTCCGGGTCGACGATGCTGAAGGCGGGCAGCGTGCCGCGGGCGGCGTCGGAGAAGAACTGGTCGAGACCGCGGACATGCTTCATATACCGGCCGATCCCGAGCGGGAAGACATCGGCGGTGAACTGGATGTCTTTCTGGACGCCGTGGGCCAGGCCGGGACCCGCACTGGTCACGGACTTGAGGCGGCGCCTGCCCATCTTGTACGTGTGCCGGGCATAGTGCCGCCACCGGGGCTGCTCGCTGGCCACGGGGTGATAGTCGGCCCACGAGATCCCGTACTCGGTCAGCAGGTCGAAGATGGTCCCGGCGGGCGGATAGTCGAGCAGGTTAGAAGGAGAATCGTCGATCAGGCCGTGTGCCGTGCCCGCGATGAGGAAACGGCGGTTGGGGAAGGTCGGACCCAGGCACGAGCTGAACCAGCGGTCGGCCAGCGGGAAAGTCCTGGCCAGCCCGTAATAGAACGGCAGGTCCGCCTCCGACCAGTAGCCCATGCCGACGACGGCCGCCTCGGCGCTGGTGTCGGCGTCAGCCCCGCTGCCGGCTCGGGCCTGGGCCTGCATGGCCTGCGCGCTGGTGACGAACCCGTCGCATTTTCCTTCGCCCCACTGCAGGTGGCTCGCGTGCCAGCTCTGCGACGGCAGCCCGCTGCGCTGCGCCGCCGAGGGCATATGGAAAGCCCGGACGAGCTCGCCGTCCGCCGCGGCATTGGACACATCGGGCCGGTTATCGGGCGACAGCGGGAAACCCTCGCCGCGCCCGCGCAGCATGCCGAGGTAATTGTCGTAGGAATGGTTCTCCATCATCAGCACCACGATGTGCCTGATCTGCGGCAGCAGATCCGTCCCGGCGGGCACATCGGGCCGGGGGAGCGATCCGTACCGGGCCGCGCTGCGGCCGCGGGCCAGGCGTTTCATCTCGCGACGTTCGAGTAGGTGCCACACGTCAGTGCCGCCTCCGGATCTGGTCTGCGCTAGTCCGCAGCTTCCCAGGTGCCCGTGGCCGACGCCAGTAATCGTGCCGCACAGGTCCTGCCGGGCATCCGGAGCGGTCAGCCCGCGACGTGATCATGCGGCCCGGTCCCGGCCCGCGCCAGACCGGCCGACGGTCCTCGTGGTCCCAGACGGGAGTCAAGCGCGGTGGCGCCCGCGGCCAGGCCGAGGAGCAGCAGCGAAACCCAGAACGAGTTCAGGATGGCCTTGGCGTACCCGATCGCCGAGACGTCGATGAACGGGTAGGGATACCAGTGAATGACCGCCCCGCGGATCAGGGTGAAGACCAGCCAGCAGGCCGGGAACAGCAGGGACACCCAGACCACCCGCCGCGATGTATAGCCTCGCGGGCCGAAGATCAGCCAGCCCAGGACCGTGAGCAGCGGCACGACCGTGTGCACGAGCTGGTTGCCGAGCTGATGGAGGCCGTCAAGGTCAAAGAGGCTGGCCAGCGCCACATGGTAGACCACGCCGGTGACCGTGATGGCGACCAGGCCGATTAGCCGGAACGTCCGGAATACGGTGGACGGCCGGTCCAGCCGGACCGCCAGCAGCAGGGCGGTGCCGCCGGCGATCAGGTTCGACTGGATGGTGAAGAACGCGAAGGTGTTGAACGCGCGCTCGATGCCGGTGTGGAAACGGCCGGGCGTTGCCGTGGCCGAGTAGACGCTGAGTGCGACCCCCGCCAGCACGCACAGGGCCGTGGCCGCGAACCACGGCCGGGCCCATCTGGCCGCCACGTCATGCCTCGCGGACCGCGCGGACCAGGGTGTCGATCGCCGCCGCGGGGCCGCTCTCCCGGTTGACGATGCGCTGCACCCGCTCGGCCCGCACGATGCGCAGCCCGGTGAGCTCTGCGCTGACGGCCTCTGGGGTGTACAGCACCTCCGGGTCCTGCGGGCCGCCCACGCCGTCGGCCAGGTTGGTCAGGTCGTGACCTACGATGAACGCCGTGCCGCCCGGCACGAGCGCGGCGGCGGCCCGGGCCATGACCGCGGCCCGCAGTTGCGGGCCGGCCTGGAAATACGCGATGAGCACGAGGTCATAGCCGCCGCGCCCTGGCTCGTAGTCGCGCAGATCAGCGACGACCCAGTCCACCTGGGCCTGGTCGAGGCCACGCGCCGCGCCCAGCTCGCGGCCCTTCTCCAGCCCCACCCGGGAGAAGTCCACGGCGGTCACCCGCCAGCCTTGCTCGGCCAGCCAGACGGTGTTGCGTCCTTCGCCCGCGGCCAGGTCGAGGGCCCGGCCGGGCGGCAGCCCGGCCAGCTCGGCGGCGACGAACTGATTGGGCTCCATGGTCCACTCGAACTCGGTGCCCGAGTAGCGCTCGTCCCATTGCTGACTATCCACCTGGACACTCTTCCTGATGAGCAAGGTCATCGGCAACCTCGGCCCGGCGCGCCGGCGTATGGCCGGCCGCCCGGGCGGGATCAGGACGAAAAACAGGACTCGCGGTCAGCGCTCTATGACGTTCCATCGATCTGCTCGGGCGCGCGCTAGTCGCCGAGCTCGCGACGGCGGCGGGCCACGAAGTCATCGAGCTCGGCCCGGATCGAGTCGTCCAGCGGCGACGGGTAAAGTCCTCGACCTTCTTGCGCCAGATCTCGCCGGCCCAGGCGGCAGTGTCCGTGCCGCCCTGCTCGAGGGCGTCGTTCGGCTCGCAGTCACGCCGCCGGCCGAGTCCAGCTGATCGTAGGCCTGCGACAGCAGGCACAGCTATGAGCGGGGTTGCGGGCCTGCGGGTCGAACTCGCGGGCTCGCCGCGCCCTGGCCCACAGCAGGAATTTGACCCGATACCAGACCACGCTACGATCACATAGTAAAACTATGTCCCATAAAGTGGGACGTAGGGTACGCCCGAAGACGCGAACCCGGCCGGACGAACCCGGCCAGACGAACCCTGGAAGACACGGTGCAGACGCCGAACGAGATCCCCGGATGAGCAACCAGAGCGGCACCCAGGCGGTCGACCGGGCGGCTCGTCTGCTCACCGAGGTGGTGCACGCCGCCGACCCGATGACGTTCACCGGGCTGAGCGCGGCCACCGGGCTGGCCAAATCCACCACATCCCGGCTCCTGCTCGCGCTCGAGCGCAATGGGCTGGTCCGCCGCGACGACCACGGCCGGTTCCTGCCGGGCGAGATGTTCGTCAGCTTCGCCTGGCGCGGCGGCGCCGAAGCCGGCCTGGTCGCCGTGGCCCAGCCTTTCCTGCAGCGGCTCGGCCAGGTGACCGGTGAGACCATCAACCTCGGCGTGGCCAGCAACGAGCTGGTCGAGGCGATCGCCCAGGTGGACAGCACCTACCTGATCGGCGGGACCAACTGGGTCGGGATGTCGGTGCCGCTGCACTGCTCCGCGCTGGGCAAGGTGCTGCTGGCCTACGGCGCCGCCCAGGCGCCCGCCGGCCCGCTGGAGCGGCGCACCGACAAGACCATCACCGGCGAGGGCGCGCTGCAGGCCGACCTGGCGGGCGTGCGGGCGCGCGGCTACGCCGTCACCGACGGGGAACTCGAGCCGGGCCTGATCGCGGTGGCCGCCCCGATCCGCGGTTTCGGCGGCGACGTGGTCGCCGCGCTGTCGGTCTCGGCGCCGGCGGGCAGGATGACCCGGGACCGGCTGGCCGCGGCCGCCGGGCACTGCGTCGCCGAAGCCACCGGCTTGTCCGCGGCCCTCGGCTATCGCCAGCGCGCCGCCCGCCAAGCCAGGAGAGCGGGATGACCGAAATGGCGCGAGCGGGAAGATATAGAGCATGACCGGGGAAGAGCTGCTCAGCCAGCGGTAGGACGACACGCTGATCGGCAACGGGCCAGCCGTGGTCGAGCTGACCAACCGGCCGCGGGAAATCCCGGTTGGCCTGATCCCGGCGCCCCGATCCTCGCCCAGGCCGACTACGCCGTCATCGGCGACCTGCACCAGGTGGTGCCCGCCCTCATCGCCGCCCGCCGCGCCCGCTGAGCCGCGCGCTCGTGGCGTCCCGTGGGAAGGCACCGGGGGATGGCAGCGCGGAATGGTCCCGTGTGATCGCCGCGGGATGGGAAAGTGTTAAGGACGAAACGCACGTTCATCACGAGGAATGGGGACCTTCTTGGCGCCGATCACGGTATGGCCGGGCGACAGCTATCCACTCGGGGCAACCTATGACGGCGCCGGGACCAACTTCGCGCTTTTCTCCGAGGTCGCGGAGCGGGTCGAGCTGTGCCTGTTCGACGAGGACGGCAAGGAGAACCGGATCGACCTGCGCGAGGTTGACGGGTTCGTCTGGCACGGGTACCTCGCCGGTATCAGCCCCGGCCAGCGGTACGGGTACCGGGTCCACGGCCCGTACAACCCGTCCGCCGGCCAGCGGTGCAACCCGGCCAAGCTGCTGCTCGACCCTTACGCCAAGGCGATCGACGGCAACGTCAGGTGGGGCCAGCCGGTGTTCTCCTACTACTTCGGGAACCCGGACCGGCGCAATAACGCCGACTCCGGTCCGCACGTCCCGCGCTCGGTGGTGAGCACCCCGTTCTTCGACTGGGGCCTGGACCGGCCGCCGCGGACCCCCTACCACGAGACCGTTATCTACGAGGCGCACGTCCGGGGGCTGACCAAAGAGCACCCGGTCGTCCCCGACGAGCAGCGCGGGACCTACCTCGGCCTGGCGCACCCGGCCATCATCTCGCACCTGCAGCGGCTGGGAGTCACCGCCATCGAGCTGATGCCCGTGCACCAGTTCGTCACCGACAGCCACCTCAACGACCATGGCCTGCATAACTACTGGGGCTACAACACCATCGGCTTCTTCGCGCCGCACAACGGCTACGCCGCCACCGGCACCCGCGGTCAGCAGGTGCAGGAGTTCAAGACCATGGTCCGCGCCCTGCACGAGGCCGGCATCGAGGTCATTCTGGACGTGGTGTACAACCACACCGCGGAGGGCAACCACCTGGGGCCGACGCTGTCCTTCCGCGGCATCGACAACGCCGCCTACTACCGGCTCGTCGACAACGACCGGCGCTACTACATGGACACCACCGGCACCGGCAACAGCCTGCTCATGAGGCACCCGCACGTGCTGCAGATGATCATGGACTCGCTGCGTTACTGGGTGCTGGACATGCACGTGGACGGGTTCCGGTTCGACCTGGCCGCCGCGCTGGCCCGGCAGTTCCATGAGGTGGACCGGCTGTCGGCGTTCTTCGACCTGGTCCAGCAGGATCCCGTGGTCTCCCAGGTCAAGCTGATCGCCGAACCGTGGGATGTGGGCGACGGTGGCTACCACGTGGGCAACTTCCCGCCGCTGTGGAGCGAATGGAACGGGAAGTACCGGGACACCATCCGCGACTTCTGGCGCGGCCAGCCCGCGACACTGCCCGAGTTCGCGTCCCGGCTCACCGGGTCCAGCGACCTGTACCAGCAGGACAGCAGGCGTCCGGTCGCCTCGGTCAACTTCGTCACCGCGCACGACGGCTTCACCCTGCAGGACCTGGTCTCCTATAACCACAAGCACAACGAGGCCAACGGCGAGGACAACCGGGACGGCAGCGACGACAACCGGTCCTGGAACTGCGGCGCCGAGGGCCCCACGGACGACCCGGCCGTCCTCGCGCTGCGGGCCAGGCAGAAGCGCAACTTCCTGACCACGCTGCTGCTCTCCCAGGGCGTCCCGATGCTGCTCGCGGGCGACGAGATGGGGCGCACCCAGCAGGGCAACAACAACGCCTACTGCCAGGACAACGAGATCTCCTGGGTCGACTGGGCGGTCCGCGCCGAAGACGACCAGGAACTGCTCGATTACGTCCGCGCGCTCATCCGGTTGCGAGCCGATCACCCGGTGTTCCGGCGCCGGCGCTTCTTCCGCGGCCAGCCCAGCCGCGGCGCCCGGCCGCGGCTGGGCGACATCGCCTGGCTCACCCTTGACCGGGGAGGAGATGAACGACCATGACTGGGAGGCGGGCTTCGCCAAGTCGCTGACCGTGTTCCTCAACGGGCGGGCGATCAGCGAGCCGGACCGGCGCGGCGGACGGATCGCCGACGACTCCTTCCTGCTGATGTTCAACGTCAGCGACGAGGACCTGACCTTCACCATCCCGCCGCGCCGCTACGGCCAGCGATGGGCCAAAGCACTGGACACGGCGGCGCCCGCGACGGATTTTGAGAGTGACACCGCCCTCAAGCCCGGAGACGTGATCACGGTCATGAATCACTCCCTGCAGGTGCTCTACCGTGGCTGACCTGGCCGCCTGGGAGGGGCCGAACCCGTGGGCACCGCTGTCCACCTACCGGCTGCAGCTGCGCGCGGGTTTCGGCTTCGCCGAGGCAGGCGAACTGGCGGATTACCTCGCCGACCTGGGCGTGACCCACGTCTACCTGTCGCCGATCCTGCAGGCCAACCCGGGATCCCCGCATGGCTACGACGTGGTGGACCACTCGCGTATCTCGGCCGACCTGGGCGGGGAAGACGCCTTCCGCGCGATGGCCGAGCGGTTCCACCGCCACCGCCTCGGGATCGTCGTCGACATCGTGCCCAACCACATGGCCAGGCCCACGCCGGAATCCCTCAACAAGCAGCTGTGGTCGGTGCTGTTCCAGGGCCGCGCCTCGCCGTTCGCGCACTGGTTCGACATCGACTGGGACGCCGAGGACGGCAAGCTGCTGATGCCGATCCTGGCCGGGCCGCTGGAGAAGTGCCTGGACGACGTCATGATCGACACGGCACCGAAGGGCCCAGGCCGGCGCCGAGCACCGCGGCCCGGTGCTGCGCTACTTCGATCACGTGCTGCCGCTCCGCGACGGCGTCGCGGACCTGCCGCTGAGCGTCCTGCTGGCCGAGCAGCACTACCGGCTGGCCGACTGGCACGAGGCGGCCACCCAGCTCAACTGGCGCCGGTTCTTCGACATCGACACGCTGATCGCGATCCGGACCGAGGATCCCGACGTCTTCGAGGCCACCCACCAGGTGCCGCTGCGCCTGGTCAGGGAAGGGCTGATCGACGGGCTGCGGGTGGATCACCCCGACGGCCTGGCCGACCCGGAAGGATACCTGCGACGGCTGGCGTCGGCCACCGGCCGGGTCTGGGTGGTGGTGGAGAAGATCCTGGCCCGCGGGGAGGAGCTGCCCGCCTGGGACTGCGCGGGCACCACCGGCTACGACACGCTCGCCTTGGTCGACGGGCTGTTCCTCGATCCGGCGGGCGAGCAGCCGCTCACCGAGGCCTATGTCCGCTTCACCGGCGGGAAGCCCCGCTTCGCCGAGGTGGCCCGGGACGCCAAGCGGGGCATCGCCGACGCCACGTTCACCGCCGAACTGTCCAGGCTGACCCGGCTGTTCGCCCGCGCGGACTTCCCCGCCCTGGCCGGCCTGGGCGAGGCCGACCTGCACGACGTGCTGGTCGAGCTGCTGGCCGCGTTCGGCGTGTACCGGGCGTACGTGACGCCGGGTGAGCCGCCGCCTGAGTTCTCCGCGGCCGTCCTGTCCGCCGCCGCCGCCTCGGCCCGCGACGAGCTCGACCCCAGGCTGCATCCGGCCCTGGACGCGGTGTGCGATGCGGTGCTCGGCCTGGGCGGCGTGAGCGGTGACGCGGCGCAGCAGGCCGCCCGCGACGAGCTGGTCGTGCGGTTCGGCCAGACCACCGGCCCGGTGCTGGCCAAGGGGGTCGAGGACACCGCCTTCTACCGGTGGCCGCGGCTGGCCTGCCTGAACGAGGTGGGTGGCGACCCTGACCTGTTCGGCGTCAGCCCGGCGGAATTCCACGCCGCCGCCGGCCGGCTGGCGGCCCGCTGGCCGGCCACCATGACCACGTTGTCGACCCACGACACCAAGCGCCAGGAGGACGTCCGGGCCCGCCTGGCCGTGCTCGCCGAAGGGCCGGAAGACTGGGCGCACAAGGTCGCCGAGTGGCACGGCCTGGCCATCTGGCTCACCGATGGCGCGGCGGCCCAGGCCACCGAGCGGGCGCCGGAGCCCGACCTGGAGTACCTGCTGTGGCAGACCCTGGCCGGCGCCTGGCTGCTCGGCGAGGAACGCCTGCGCTCCTACCTGGGGAAGGCCATGCACGAGGCCAAGACGCGGACCTCGTGGACGGTGCGTGACCCGGGATACGAGGAGGCGGTGCTCGGGCTGGCCGACGCCGTGCTCGCCGACCCCGAGCTGGTGGCCGGCATCGCCGAGTTCGTGGCCAGGATCGCGCCGGACGCCCGGGTGAACTCGCTCGGCGCCAAGCTCGTCCAGCTCACCATGCCCGGGGTGCCCGACGTCTACCAGGGCTGCGAGCTCACGGCCCGGTCGCTGGTCGACCCGGACAACCGCCGGCCGGTCGATTACCAGCGCCGCAGGCGGCTCCTGGCCGCAGTGCAGGCCGGCCAGGAGGTAGTGGGCCTGGACGCAGAGAAGCTGCTGCTCACCACCCGGGCGCTGCAGCTGCGGCGCGATCACCCCGACTGGTTCACCGGCAGCTACACGCCGCTGGCCTGCGAAGGCCCGGCCGCCGAGCACGCGGTCGCGTTCCTGCGCGGCGAGCACGCCGTCACCGTCGTCACCCGGCTGCCCGGCGGCCTGCGGCGGCGCGGCGGCTGGGCCGACACCGTCCTGCCGCTGCCCGAGCTGCACTGGCGGGACGTGCTGACCGGGGTCAGGCACGCCGGCCTGCGGCCGTTGCTGTCCGAGCTGACCCGCCGGCTCCCGGTCGCGCTGCTGATCCCGGAGGAGATCTACCTGGCCGAACAGGAGCGGCTCGCGGGCGAGACCACGCGATGACCACGTTCAGCGTGTGGGCCCCGGCCGCCACCCGGGCCGAGGCGGAGGTCGCCGGTCAGCGCTATCCGATGGCCCGGGACGCCGCGGGCCCGGCCACGGGCTGGTGGAGCGCGGACGTGCCCGGCGTGGCCGCCGGAATCGACTATGGGTTCATGCTGGACGGCGGCGAGCTGCTGCCCGACCCCCGATCACCCCGGCAGCCGTTCGGCGTCAACGGGCTGAGCCGCACCTACGACCACTCCGCGTTCGCCTGGACGGATCGCCGCTGGCGCGGCGGCGCGCTGCACGGGTCGGTGATCTACGAGCTGCACGTGGGTACGTTCACCGCCGAGGGCACCTTCGACGCGGCCATCGGGCGGCTGGACCACCTGCGTCAGCTCGGCGTGCACACGGTGGAGCTGATGCCGGTCGCGGCGTTCCCCGGCCGGCACGGCTGGGGCTACGACGGGATCTGCCTGTGGGCGGTGCACGAGCCGTACGGCGGCCCGGACGGCCTGAAGCGTTTCGTGGACGCCTGCCACGAGCGCGGCCTGGCCGTCCTGCTCGACGTGGTCTACAACCACGTCGGCATCGGCAACCGGCTGGCCGACTTCGGGCCGTACTTCACCGAGGCGCACGTGACCCCGTGGGGCCCGGCGGTGAACCTGGACCAGCCCGGGTCGGACGAGGTGCGAGCGTTCCTCATCGGCAACGCGCTGATGTGGCTGCGCGACTACCACCTGGACGGGCTGCGCCTGGACGCGGTGCACGCACTGGAAGACCACCGGGCGCTGAATTTCCTGGAAGAGCTCGCGGCCGAGGTTCAGGCCCTCGCCGCGCTGCTGAACCGGGAGCTGGTCCTGGTCGCCGAGTCCGACCTCAACGATCCCCGGCTGGTCACCTCCCGCGAGGCGGGCGGCTACGGGCTGACCGCGCAGTGGAGCGATGACTTCCATCACGCCGTGCACGCCGCGGTGACCGGCGAGCGGCAGGGCTACTACTGCGACTTCGGGTCCATGGCCGCGCTGGCCAAGACCTACACCAAGGTGTTCTTCCACGACGGCATCTGGTCCACCTTCCGCGGCCGCACGCACGGGCGGCAGGTGGACGTGTTCCGGCTCCCGGCTCACCGGTTCCTCGGCTACCTCCAGGACCATGACCAGGTCGGGAACCGGGCTACCGGCGACCGGATCGCCGGCTAGCCTGCCACCCGGACCTGGTCAAGGTCGGCGCCGGCCTGGTGCTCACCGGGCCGTACACCCCGATGCTGTTCATGGGCGAGGAATGGGGCGCCGACACCCCGTGGCAGTACTTCACCGACCACATCGAGCCGTGGCTGGCCAAGGCCGTGGCCGAGGGGCGCAAGGCCGAATTCGCCCAGCACGGCTGGGCCGCGGCCGATGTGCCCGATCCGCAGGACGAGGCCACCTTCCTGCGCTCCAAGCTGGACTGGACACAACTCGACCGCGAGCCGTATGTCGGCATCCTGGCCTGGTACCGCGAGCTGATCGCGCTGCGCCGGGCCCGCCCCGAGCTGACCGATCCCCGGCTCGACCGGGTGAGCGCCGACTTCGACGAGGACGCCCGGTGGCTCCTGGCCCGGCGGGGACGGCTGCGCATCGCGGCGAACCTCGGCACCGAGCCCGTCCACCTCGCGCTCGGGCAGCCCGGCACCGCGATTCTGGCCGCGTCCAGCCCGGGAATCGCGATCCAGCAGGATACGGTCACCGTCCCCCCGGCCGCCTTCGCCGTCATCGAGACCGCGGGGCCAGGCCTGGCCGCAAGCTGACGGCTCCCGGTACTCCCCGGGTGCACGTCGCGAGCCCGAGTGCGACGTTCCACGTGAATCACTGGGGCCGGGTACTCGCCGAGCGCGGCGGCAAGTCATTACCGGCTGATGACGGGCGCGGCGGCGCTGAACCTCGTGCGCTGGCGCGCCCGTTCCCCGGGTAGTGGCCAGTGCTCGCGGCCGCCGCGATATCCACCGCCTTCTTTCGCATCGCGGCCGCGGCACTGGTCCTGGCGGCATCGGCAGCCGGGAAGGGAGACGGGCGATATGGCGTCGAGCGGGCGGCCGCCCTGCCCGTGCTGTGTCCAGCGCGCGGAGCACGTGCTCGCGGCGGCGCGCAGGCGCATCGCGGCCGCGCTGGCCCCGGCCGGGCTGGCCGGGGTGGCCGCCGTGTGCTGGTCCGCCGCCGGGCCGGGCGGCGGGCCGGCGGACCGCATCATCCTGATCGCCGTCGCGACGATCGTCGCGGCCGCCTTCATCGTCTTGCCGCTGGTCGCTCGCGCACGCCGCCAGCCCGGGCCGGCTTTTGCCGACTGGCGGACATGGCCGCCCGGCCATGATCCCTGGGCAGGCCGCTAAGGTGTCCGTATCGGGACATAGTGAACTGGTGAAAAAGGCAGCATGTGGCAACGCGCCTCCGGCCGAGGTGAAGCCGTGACATTAGCCTGGCAGGTGCTGACCGAGTTCAGTGCGTATCGCGTCACCGAAATACCCCGGCCCGATGCGGGCGAGACGGACACCGCCGGGCACCAGACGGCTGACCAGGGCCGGGCCCAGCGGCTCGCGGCCCTGATCGCGGCGTACCACGCCGGCGCCGCGGGCACCGGTCCCGGCGCGCTCGCCGTCGGCTGGGTGCGGCACCGGGCCGGCGGCCCGGTGCAGGTCCTCGCGGCGGGCCGGGGGCTGGTGGGCAGCGAGGACGGCCACGAGGTCCTGCTCGCCCTGCCCGGCGGGGCCCGAGCCCAGCCGCTGCCACCCGGCGAGCTGGCCGCGCTCATGACGCAGCTGCCGTCCTGGCGGGCCATCGGCGGGATCAGCGACGGGCTGCGCGGCGACGCGCAACGCCGCACCGCCGAGCGGCTGGCGCCGTCGCTGGAAGAATGCCTGCTGGCGGTGTGGCCAGGGGCGTTCGGCTGGCTGCTGGTCGCCGAGCCGGTCCCGGACGCGGAGATTCTCCAGATCGCCGACCAGGTGGCCCGCCGTGAGGAACGCGCCGCCGGCCAGTCCGACCGGTTCCCCGAACGAGCCGTGGAGGCCCGCCGGCTGCATCTGCGGCACGCCGAGCTGAGGCAGGGCCGCTCTACCGGCCTGTGGCGGATACGGCTGGCCGCGGGCGGCACCGACGCGGAAGCTGCCGCCCGGGTGGCCGGGCTGGTCTGTGCCTCCGCTGATCTGGCCGAACTGCCGTACGCCCTGGCCCCGGCTGACGGCGACGCGGCCAACCTGCGTGAGCTCATGGAGGATCCGCGGCCGGCGCCGGCCGGCGGTGACGCTGCGCCGGGCTATCCCTGCTATGCAGGCACCGAGCTGGTCGCGGTCATCGCCAGGCCGCCCGACCGCGAGGTCCCGGGGGTGCGCCTGACGTTGCGGCCGGACTTCGACGTGACCCAGGAACACGCGGCCCGCCGCGACGGCATCGAGGTGGGGGAGATCCTGGACCGCAGCCACCGCCCCGCCGGGCCGCTGGTGCTGCCGGTCGAGTCACTGAACCGGCATGTGTTCGTCTGCGGCGCGACCGGTGCGGGCAAGTCGCAGACGGTGCGCGCCCTGCTCGAGGCCGGCACCAGAGCCGGGATTCCATGGCTGGTGGTGGAGCCGGCCAAGGCCGAGTACCGGCTGATGGCCGCCCGGCTGGCCGCGCCCGCCGAAGTCGTGCGGATCAGGCCGGGAGAATCCGACGCGATCGCGGCCGGCCTGAACCCGCTCGAGCCGGCGCCGGACGCGGAGGGGCGCCGGTTCCCGCTGCAGACCCACGCCGACCTGGTCAAAGCCCTGTTCATCGCGTCCTTCCGCTCCGAGGAGCCATTCCCGCAGGTGCTCAGCGCCGCCCTGACCAGGGTTTACGAGGACGCCGGGTGGGACATGGCGCTCGGCGAGACGATCGCGCCCGATCCGAATCCCAGCTATCCGAACCTCACCGACCTGCAGCGCGCCGCGATCAGGATCGTCCGGGAAATCGGCTACAGCCAGCGGATCACCGACGACGTGCTGGGCTTCATCAAGGTGCGGCTGTCCAGCCTGCGACTGGGCACCACCGGCCGGTTCCTCGAGGGCGGCCATCAGCTCGACTTCGGCAGGCTGCTGCAGGCCAATGCCGTGCTCGAGATCGAGGACGTCGGCGACGACAGCGACAAGGCGTTCCTCATGGGCACCGTGCTGATCAGGCTGGCCGAGCACCTGCGGATGGCGCACCGGGCGAACCCGGCCGGACCGGTCACGCTGCGGCACCTGACCGTGATCGAGGAGGCGCACCGGCTGCTCCGCCGCCCGGAAGCCCCGGGGAGCGGATCGGCCGGGGGCGCGGCCGCGCACGCGGTCGAGATGTTCGCTGGCCTGCTCGCCGAGATCCGCGCCTACGGCGAGGGGCTCATCATCGCCGAGCAGATCCCCGACCGCCTGGTCGGCGACGTCATCAAGAACACCGCGGTGAAGATCACCCATCGCCTCCCGGCCGCCGATGACCGGGACGCGGTGGGCGCCACGATGAACATGACCAGCGCCCAGAACCGTTTCCTGGTCACCCTGCGGCCCGGCGAGGCGGCCGTCTTCACCGACGGGATGGACTACCCGGTGCTGGCGCGGATGCCGGACGGCACGGCGCGGGAAGCGGAGAGCGCGGCTGTCACCGCGACCCCAGCGGGGGTGATCCAGCCGCGCAGCACGACCTGCGGCCCGGACTGCGCCGGGCGTCCCTGCACGCTTCGGGACATGCGCGTGGCCCAGCGAGCCCTGAGGGAATATCCGGCCGTCATGCTGTGGGCCGAACTGTCCGTCCTCGCGCACGTGACCGGCTGGCCGATGCCGGTGCCGCGGACCCCGCTGCTGTCGCTGCTGCAGATGATGCCGGCCCGGCTGCGGGACTGTGCCATCTCGCACGGCGTGGACACGGCGGTCAGCGTCCGCGTGCCGGTCATCGCCGGGCGGGTCAGCCCGGTCGGCCTCGCCGCGCACATCGCCACCGCGATCAGGGCCCGGCTGGCGCGCGGCACCTGGCTCTGCCAGCGGGAGGAGCCCAGGTGGCTCGCTCCGGCCTACCAGTGGACGCTGGTCCTGGACGCGCTCAAGTCGGCTGACCGGAAGAACCCCGGGGCCGGCCCGCACCCGCGCAGCGCGGAATGGGAGCGGACATACGGGCAGGCCATCACCGGCGAGACCTGTGCCCGGCAGGTCGGGACGGTCCAGCGCTGGTACGACTGGGCGCAACGCGATGCATGGGAGGTCCGGGCGGTGGCGTTCGGCGTGGACGGCCCGTCGGCCGTTGAGCGGGCCGTCGGGGCCGGGGCGGAAGACGACGACTTCGAGGAGCGACTGACCACCTACCTCGACCAGTTCGTCGACTGCCGCTGGCCACGGCTGTACCTGACCGCGGACGCCCTCGGGATTCCCCCGGAGCAGCCCATATAGGACATTCAAGTTGTCCACAGCTGAATCCACAGACATGTGCATTGAGTTGCCACACCCGTGTGCATCCTGGGACGTTACGCTCTGAGTTATCCACAGACTGTGGTTGTGGAGAATACGGGTGAGGTCAGTGCGGTCAGGTTAGGGGGGCGAGCTCCGCAAGCCGCCCGGCGGACACCGCCGACCCTGAACGCCAGCCCCAATGCCCCCAGACGCACAGCCACACCAGGGCTACGGTGGCCAGCAGCCGGACGCCCGGCGTCAGCCATGCCCCGTCGAACTGCCCGATGTCGGCCAGCCAGTGCGGCTCGGCCGGGCTCTGCACGGCCTGGACGTAGACGGTCGCCCCGGCCAGCAGGCGGATCAGGACCACCCAGTCGAGTCTCGACGCGGAATACAGCGCGAGGAGGCTGATGGCCATGACGTCATACCACGGCCGCTGGAAGGCGGTGACGAACAGCCAGGCCAGGCTCAGCGCCAGAGCCGGGGCCACGGCAGGCAGGCCGGGTGTCCGGTCGGGGAAGCGGGCCACGGCCAGCACCGCGACGCAGGCGAACAGCAGGTAAGCGACCAGCTCCAGATGCGGAGGAACACTGGTCACGCTGAACTGCGTGTACCCGAGCACCGGCCGCCAGAACAGCTGGTACATCGTGTCCCAGGTGATCCCGGGACTTCGGGTGACGAGGACCTTGATCGCGGGCACGCCCGCCGCCCAGTAGCACGGGAGCACCGCCGCCGTGAACCCGGCCGCCGCCGCTACCAGCGGCCGGGCCGATCTGCGGCACGCCCAGGCGACCGCGAGGCCGAGCAGCCCGTACTCCGCCTTGAGGCCGGCCGCGATACCGATCATCAGGCCGGCCAGAGCCGCGTCCGCGGCGCGGATCCGCCCGCCCCGGATCCGCAGCGCGACGACGCCCAGCAGCCCGGCCACCGCGGCGAGCCCGTCGATGTGGCCGCTGGCCACGATCTGGTACAGCAGCAGCGGGTTGACCGACCAGAGCAGGTGAGCGCGAAGCCGCTGGGCTGGGTCGCAGCGGAGCATGCGGTCCAGGATCAGGATCACCGCGCCGAAGGCCAGCGCCGCCTCCAGCTTCAGCCAGAACGTGATACGGGCCAGCGATGACCCGCCGAGCTCAGCGGCGGCCCACTCGGCCGCGGTGGCCACCGGACCGTACACGGACACCGTGGTCGTCCAGGTAGACGGGATCTCGGCGAACGGGATCTGCCTGCCGATCGGGTCGCCGCTGCGTTCCAGCTCCAGCGGCGTCATGACGTAAGGGCTGTAGCCGATGACCGCCATCCGCCCGTTGGCGGCGTAGGAGATGGCGTCCGTGGAGCCCGCCGGGGGCAGCACGGTCACCACCGCGACCGCCAGGAACGCGAAGGCCAGGACCGCGCGCACCGGCGGCCGGGCGCCGCGGGAGACCGCCATCAGCCCGGCGATCACGCCGGCGCAGCCCACGGCCATCGCGGCCCACAGCGATACGGTCACCACGGTGGCCGTGAGGTGCAGCGCATGCCACCAGGGCGGCCCGCCGGGCGCGCGCGGCAATTCCGGGACAGCTACGTTCGGGCCGGCCGCCGAGATGACCACGACGATCAGCGTCGCGACGGCGATGGCGGCCGCGGCCAGCCAGGCCAGGAAACCGGTCAGCCGGGCCGAGCGGGGAGAGGCGGCCGGGCCTACGGGAGCGCTGCCGTCCCCGTCGTTCCCGCTCACCAATCCGCCCGCCCGCTTATCACGATGCTGGAAGCGGCCACGCTGCACCGCTCGGCCCATGGAAGCCGTGAGTAGACGGTACCGGATCGAAGTCCGGCGGGTGGTCAGGTCCCTGGCGTCGCCACCCGGCCGTTGACCTCGGAATGCGCGGCGGACCCGTCGGCCTCCCCGCTATCGGGGGCATCCACCGTGGTGTCGTTCTCGGCGGCGGCGGTGGCGCTGGCGTATCGGCGCCGCATCGCGACGGCGGCGGCCGCGCCGGCGGCGGCGGCAGCCGCGCCGATGCCGACCAGCAGGCGCCAGTCGAGCAAGACGCGAATACCGGTCTTCGGTCGGGCGCGCTCATTCGGCTTGACCTGGCGGGCGGTCGAGCGCAGCGCAGAAGATACGGCCGGCGCCACCGACGTGGTGACGGCATCGGCGGCGTCTTCAAGCCGCGGCGCAGCCCATTCCCGGGCCCCCCGCACGGCGTCCGCCGCGCGCGGCGCAGCCCACTCCTTCGCGTTCGCAACGGCGTCCGCCGCGCGCGGCGCAGCCCACTCCTTCGCGTTCGCAACGCCCTGGACGGCTGTCGTTCCCGCCTGCTTACCCAGCGGCACAACCTGGGCGACAACGTCCTTCGCGCGCGTGCCGATCGCGGCCATCCCTTCGGCCGGGTCATTGGTCTTCATAATGGCCACAATAAACCTCCCGAGCGTTTTCCCGTTATCAGAGGCTTCCCGTCCCGGCTGGGTTCAACCATCCCGGGCTACCGGTACGGTGATGACCAAAGAGGTTTTACGCCCGCGAAATGATGGCCACCGAGTTGGCCGCACGAGGAGTCGAACGCATGGCAGACACGCTGACGGCGACGTTGCAGACGAACCAGGGCCGGATTGTCCTGCGCCTTTTCCCTGACCACGCACCGAAGACCGTGCGCAACTTCGTGGAGCTGGCCGAGGGCGGCCGGGAGTGGACCGACCCGCGTACGGGCCGCCCCACCACGACCAAACTCTACGACGGGACCATCTTCCACCGCGTCATTCCCGACTTCATGATCCAGGGCGGGGATCCGCTCGGCAGCGGCCGCGGCGGCCCCGGCTACAAGTTCGCCGACGAGATCCACCCCGACCTGCGCTTCAACCGGCCTCACCTGCTGGCGATGGCGAACGCCGGTCCCGGCACCAACGGCTCCCAGTTCTTCATCACCGTCGCTCCCACGCCCTGGCTCGACGGCAAACACACCATCTTCGGCGAGGTCATCGAGGGTGCGGACGTGGTCGACCGGATCAGCCGGCTGAAGACCGCCAGCCAGGACCGGCCCGCCGAGGACGTGACCGTCGAGTCGGTCACCGTGGAGCGGACCGAAAGCTGATCGGACCGAAGCCGTGAGCACGCCCGGCGACCCGGTTCCGCCCAACCCCGCGGATCGCGCTGGCCAGGGCGAAGGGGAAATCACCACCTGTTACCGGCACCCTGGCCGGGAGACGTATGTCTCGTGCGTGCGGTGCGGCCGCTACGCCTGCCCGGACTGCATGCGCTCGGCGTCAGTCGGCCAGCAGTGCGTGGAGTGCGCCGGCCAGGTCGCGCCGGGCGCGCGGCAGGCCAGGCCCGCGCTGGGGGGGCGGTCTGCCGCGGGCGCCGTCGTCACCTGGACGCTGGTCGCCATCAACGTCGCGATCTTCCTGCTCACCTGGGTACGCCCGAGCATCGTCACCAGCCTGGAGATGCTCGGGTACGCCTCATACGGGTACGGCGGCCCGCTGCACGGCGTCGCCGCGGGCGAGTGGTACCGGCTGATCACCTCGGCGTTCCTGGCCCCGGCGACCGGCCTGAGCGGCCTGGGGTTCGTGGACATCCTGTTCAACATGTGGGCGCTGATCTTCGTGGGCCCTTCCCTGGAAGGCCTGCTCGGGCGGCTGCGCTTCCTGGCCGTGTATCTGCTCAGCGCGGTCGGCGGCGGAGTGATGTACTACTTCCTCGCGCCGCAGAACGCCCCCGCGGTCGGTGCCTCAGGCGCGATCTTCGGCTTGTTCGGCGCGTGGTTCGTCGTGGCCAGACGGCTCCGCCTCGACACCCGCGGGATCGCCATGCTGATCGCCATCAACCTGGCCCTCAGCTTCTTCTGGCACAACACCATCGCGTGGCAGGACCACATCGGCGGGCTGCTCACCGGTGCGCTCCTCACCGCGGCCTACACGTATGCTCCGCGCAAGAACCGCGTCGCCCTGCAGGTGCTTGCTACCGCCGCGGTGGTGGCCGTGCTCGCGGTCGCGGTCGTGATCAGGAACGGCCAGCTCACCGGCGCTTAGCGGCCGTCCTCAGCGCCACCCGTCCTCAGCGCCACCGTGTGGCCAGGGTGACGCCGGCGACGATCAACACGAAGCCTGCCACCAGGTTCCACGAGCCGAGGGCCGACATGCCAGGGAACGATCCCTGCGTCACGTAGTACACCGCGATCCAGGCCAGGCCGATGACCAGGCAGGCCACGATGGCCGGGCCCATCCACGGCGGGCTGACCTTGCGCCGCGCCGACTTCCGCGGCGGGGGCGTGTAGACGGTCCGCTTGCGGACGCGTGACTTGGGCACGGCGGCCTCCTGCTTACCAGACCGTGCGGAGTTCTGGGATGTCCCGGGCTAGCACGGCAATGCGGAACCCAAGCGTAGCCGCTCGGGTCACAACTGGGGGCCGAGCCCGCCGCTATCGCCCGGGGTCGGAGTCGCAGTCGCGGTCGGGGACGCGGGCGGGCTGGTGCTGGGTGTGGGAGTCGGAGACGGCGGCGGCGATGCTCCGTTCTGGACGAAGATGGTCACCGTCGATCCCTTGGCCGCCGTGCTCGTCGCGGCCGGCTGCTGCGAGAACACGGTGCCGTTGGCGTACTGGGCCGGGCCGCTGCCCGGCTGGGCACTGACGGCGAAGCCCGCCGTGGTCAGGATCTGGCTGGCGGTCTGCTGCGAATCGCCGATCACCGAGGGCACCGGCACGGCGCCGCCGGAAACGGTGATCGTCACCGTGGAACCCGGTGGGGCGGTGCCTCCGCTCGGACTCTGGCTGACCACCGTGCCCGCGGGCTGAGTGGACGTCGGGTCGGACTTGACCGAGACATTGAACCCCTTGGCCTGCAGCGCGGCCGCCGCCGTGCTCTCCTGCTGGCCCACCACGCTGGGCACCGCGACCGGCGCCGCCCCGGTGGAGACATACAGCGTCACCAGGGTGTTCGCGGCGACATTGTTGCCCTGAGGCGGATTGGAGCTGATCACGAGGCCCTTGGCCACGTTGCTGCTCGACTCGTCGACCACGGCCGAGCGCAGCTTCGCGGCGGCGATGTCTTTCTGCGCCGTGGCGACGGGCACACCGTTCACCAGCGGTACCGAGGCGGTTTTGGTCCCGGCGAGCAGGTAGTAGGCCACGCCGACGACGACCCCGAGGACCAGCACCAGCCCCAGCACCCACGGAATCCACCGGTGCCCGCCGCCGGGACGGCCCTGGTCGTAGCCGCCGTCGTAGTCAGCCGCCGCCGGGATGGCCGACGTCCGGCCCGTCATCGGGTCGGTGCTCATCATCCGCGTGCCCTGGTACATGTCCGCCCTGGTCGGCGGGGCGGCCGCCACCGGCAAGCCGGAGGCGGCACGCTGCAGGTCGGCGCGCATGTCGGCGGCGGTCTGGTACCGGTCCGCGGGAGACTTGGCCATCGCCTTCAGCACGATCGCATCGGCCCACGGCGGGACGTCCGGATCGACCTGGGAGGGCGGGACGGGGTTCTCCCGGACATGCTGGTAGGCGATCGCCACCGGGGAATCGCCGGTGAACGGGGGCCGGCCGGTGAGCAGCTCGTACAGCAGGCAGCCGGTCGAGTACAGGTCGCTGCGGGAATCGACCCGCTCGCCCCGCGCCTGCTCCGGCGACAGGTACTGGGCGGTGCCGATCACCTGGGCCGTCTGGGTCATGGTGGCCTGGGCATCGCTCATCGCGCGGGCAATGCCGAAGTCCATGACCTTGATGTCGCCGTTACGGGTCACCATCACGTTGCCCGGCTTGATGTCCCGGTGCACGATGCCGGCGGTGTGGCTGTAGTCCAGGGCCCGCAGCACGCCGTCGATGATCTCCAGGGACCGCTCCGGCAGCAGCCGGTGACCGTCCTGCAGCAGGTCACGCACCGTGCGGCCGTCCACGAACTCCATCACGATGTACGGGATGGGAGTACCGGTCGCCATGTCCTCGCCGGTGTCGTAGACGGCCACGATGTTCGGGTGGTTCAGCGAGGCGGCCGACTGGGCCTCACGGCGGAACCTGGCCTGGAATATCTGATCCCTGGCCAGGTCAGCGCGCAGTGTCTTGATCGCGACGATCCGGTCCAGCCGGATGTCGCGTGCGCGGTACACCTCCGCCATGCCGCCGCGCCCGACGACGCCGTCGAGCTCGTAGCGGCCGCCGAGTAGACGGGGCTGTGTCATGTCTCGCACTCTGCCAAACCACCCTGCGTATCGCCAGTATCTAAGGCGCCGACGGCGACGACGACGAACTCGACGACGCCGACGCCGAAGACGATGAAGAGGCACTTGCCGATGCCGAGCTGCTCGCCGAAGAGGTGGGGCTCGTCGACGATGGTGATGTCTTGGGTGAAGATGTGGGCCTGGATGTCTTCGTGGGTTTAGGGCTAGCTGTGGTGCCGGCCACCGTTGATGGCTGTTCCACCGTACTAGGAGTTGGGCTGGCCGTGGCGTGATGACTGCTGCGCGGCGATGGAGTCCCGGCCGGCGAGCTGATGTGCTGCACCGTGTTATTGCCGGGGTCTCCGCTGGTCTGGCCGTGCAGATGACCGCTGAGATACAGGCCGGCCACGGCCGCGAGGGCGCACAGCACCGCGGTCAGGCCGGCCGTCGCCCATCGGCGGCGGCCGGGCGGGCGCGGGCCCGGGCCCGGCCGGCCAGGCTGTAGTCGTCCCCGAGCAGGGGGCCCGCGGGCCCGGCCGGCAGGTCGGCTCTGGTGACTCCGGCGAAGTCAGCCCCGGCGAGCTCGCTGCCCTGGGCGACGTCGCCCAGGGCCAGGGCCTCCCGCAGCATGTCCGCGCGGTCGGCTACCGCCCGGGCGTTCGCCGGGCGCTCAGCGGGGGTCTTGGCCAGCATGTCGTAGACCAGGTCGGCGACCGGCGGGGGCACGTCGGGCGGCAGCGCCGGCACCGGCGCGTGCTTGTGCGCGAAGGCGATGGCCAGCGGCTCACGAGCGGTGAACGGTACGTGCCCGGCCAGGCATTCGTACGCGACCACGCCGAGCGAGTAGATGTCGGAGGAGGCGTCCACCGGCGCGCCGGTGGCCTGCTCCGGCGAGACGTACATCGCCGTGCCCATGACCATGCCGGTCTCGGTCAGGTGCGCGGCCTGCGCGGCGAGGGCCGCGGTGGCGATCCCGAAGTCAGTGATCTTCGTGGTGCCGCCGGCCGCGACGAGCAGGTTGCCCGGCTTGATGTCGCGGTGCACGATGCCGGCCTGGTGCGCGGCGTCGAGCGCGCGCGCCGCCTGGCTGATGATGTCCAAGGTGGCGTCCGGAGACAGGCGGCCCGCCCGGACCAGGATGGCGGCCAGCGGCTCGCCCTTGACCAGCTCCATGATCAGGTACGCGCCGCCAAACTCGGCCGACTCGCCGTAGTCGTAGACCCGGGCGATGCCCGGATGGGACAGGCTGGCCGTATACCGGGCCTCGGCCCGGAACCGGGCCAGGAACGCATCGTCACCCGCCCGCCCGACGGGCAGCAGTTTCACCGCGACGGCCCGGTTGAGGAGCGAGTCCTCGCCGCGCCACACCTCTCCCATGCCGCCGGCCGCTATCCGGTCGGTCAACCGGTAGCGGCCCGCCAGCAGGTAATCGGTCACCTTATTATTTCCCCAGGGTGGCCAGGTAGGCCTTAATGACCTGGACAGCGATGGGAGCAGCTGCGGTCGCCCCGTAGCCGCCACCCTGAATAATGACGCCGACGGCGATCTGCGGGTTGTCGTACGGCGCATAAGAGGTGAAGACGGCGTCGTTGAGCCCGGTGTTGTTCACGCCGTTCTGCGCGGTACCCGTCTTGCCGGCCATCGTGAAGCCGACCGCCGCGGTGTTGAAGGCATTCGCCGTACCGTCGGGGTCCTGGACCACGGCGAGCATCATCTGCCCCAGGTCAGAAGCTACGGAGGGCGGGACCGCCTGACTCAGCTGCTTCGGGTTGGTCGTGTCCACCGTGCTGAGGTCGCTGGCGGTGACCTGCTTGACCAGGTACGGCGTCATCAGCTTGCCGCCGTCGGCGATGCCCGCCGCGAACATGGCCTCCTGCAGCGGGGTCACGGTGTCGCTGTACTGCCCGATGGCCGAGAACGCGGTCAGCGCCTTGCTCGGCGGGATCACGTAGTTGCTCGGCGTCACCGGCATCGGGATCCTCAGGGTCTTGTCGTTCATGCCGAACAGCTCGGCCGCGTTGTTGAGCGCCGGGCCTCCGAGGGTCATGCCGATGCTGCCGAAGGTCGTGTCGCACGACTGCGCGAAGGCGGTGAGCAGGCTCGTCTGGCCGCTGCCGTTCCCGCACAGCTCGCCATCGTTATTGGTCAGGACGTGGGTCGTCTGCGGCAGCGTCAGCTGCGTGGGCGAGTAGACGTTGGTCTGCGGGGTGCTGGCGGGGTTCTTGGTGAGGTACGCCGAGCTGGTCACGATCTTGAACGTGGAGCCCGGTGGCCAGGTGTAGTTGATGGCCCGGTTCAGCAGCGGGTTGCCGGCCTGCTTGAGCAGCGCCTCGTCGGCCGCGTTGAGCTGCTTGCCGCTGTGGGTGGCCAGCACGTTGGGGTCGTAGCTCGGGTATGAGGCCATAGCCAGGATCGCGCCGGTCTGCGGGTCCAGCGCGACCACCGCGCCGGGCTTGCCGCCCGTGTCCGCCTGCAGCGCGTTCCAGGCCGCGTTCTGGGCCTTGGAGTTGATCGTGACGGTGACGTTGGCGCCCTTGCGCGGCTTGCCGGTGAGCAGGTCGATGAAGTTCCGGACCGTCAGCGAGGAATCGCTGCCGTTCAGCACGGAGTTCTCGTAGTACTCGATGCCGCTCTGGCTGTACAGGGTGTTGTAGCCGGTCACGGGGGCGTACTCGGGGCCGTAGGGGTATTTGCGCTGGTACTTGTAGATGTCGCTGCTCGGCGTGGACTCGGCGATCGTCACGCCGTCGGAGGTGAGGATGCTGCCGCGCTGGTAGGCGAACTGCGCCTCGAAGGCGCGCGCGTTGTTCGGCTTGGTGGCCAGGCTGGCGGGCTGGAAGCCCTGCAGGTAGTTGATGTTGACCAGCAGCAGCACGAACATCACCAGGACGGCGATCGATATCCGGCGTAGCGCGCGGTTCAATTGAGCGTCACGACCTGCGTCAGCCCCTCCTCCTGGATCGGCCGCGGCGGCGGGCGGCGGGCGGTGTCGCTGATCCGGGCCAGCATCGCAATAAGGATCCAGCTCGCCACCAGCGAGGATCCGCCCTGCGACAGGAACGGGGTGGTGATACCGGTCAGCGGGATCAGCCGGGTCACCCCGCCGACGATCACGAAGACCTGCAGGGCGAGCATGAACGACAGGCCACCCGCCAGCAGCTTGGAGAACGGATCCTTGACGAGCATCGCGGTCCGCAGCCCGCGCTGCACGATCAGCCCGTAGATCAGCAGGATGGCCATGAGCCCGGCCAGGCCCAGCTCCTCGCCGAAGGCGGTGAACACCAGGTCGCTTTGGACCAGGGGCGTGATGTACGGCTGGCCGCCGCCGAGGCCCTTGCCGAGCAGCCCGCCGCTCCCCATCCCGTACAGGCCCTGGACCAGCTGGTAGGCGTTGCCGCTGGGATTCGACCCGGTGAACGGATGCAGCCAGATGTCGAACCGCTCGCCGACGTGCCCAAAGAGCTTGGCGGCCGCGAACGCGCCCGCCACGAACATGACGAAGCCGAGCAGCAGCCAGGAGGTCCGCGAGGTGGCGATGTAGAGCATCGCGACAAACAGGCCCATGAACACCGCACTGGTGCCGATGTCGCTCTCGAACACCAGCAGCAGCAGGCTGGCCGCCCAGATCACCACGATCGGACCCAGGTCGCGCGCCCGCGGCAGGTCGATGCCGAGCACCCGGCGGCCGGCCAGGGCCAGCACGTCCCGCTTGGCGACCAGGTAACCGGCGAATGAGACGGCGAGCGCCAGCTTGGCGAACTCCTCGGGCTGGATGGTGAACGTGCCGAGGCGGATCTGGATCTTGGCCCCGTAGACCTCGCTGATCGACGACGGGAGCAGCGCGGGCAGCGCCAGCAGCGCCAGCCCGATGACGCCCAGCGTATAGGTGTAGCGCTGCAGCACCCGCGGCTCGCGGATCAGGGCCAGGACCGCGACGAAGCACCCGACGCCGATGGCCGTATACAGGATCTGGATACCGGTCGCGGACGGGCTGAGCGGGGCGGAGAGCAGGCTGCCTTGCGCCGCCAGCCGGTAGGTCATCACGATGCCCAGCCCGTTCAGCAGGGCCGCGAGCGGCAGCAGCAGCGGATCCGCCCACGGGGCGAGCCTGCGCACCGCCAGGTGGCCGATGACCACGATGATGGCGAAGGCGCCGAGGTATTCCGCCATCGATGAGGGCAGCTTGCCCGTCAGGCTGTAACCCACGTTCGCGAACGCGAACGCGACCAGCGCGATGGCGAAGACGAGCATGATCAGCTCAGTTCGCCGCCTGCTCCGTGCCGCCGGGATCAGCGGGCCGTCGGGATCGACCGCCGGCGTCGGGGCCGTGATGCTGTTCACCGGGACCTCACCGCGTCCCGCGGGTCCGCCGCCCCGGTCAAGCTGACCCCGGGGCGGCCGATGGCAGGGCACTGGCCGGGATGCCGAACACCCCGGGCAGCGGGCACATCGCCGGGGGCGGGCCGGGCTGCTGGCCGGGCTTGGGGATGCCGGCGGTCGGTTTCTTCAGCTTCTTGGCCTGGGCCACGGCGGCGCTGTACTCGTCCTGCGTAGTCTGCCAGCTCGCCAGAGCCGCGTACGCGTCCCGGCAGTTGTCGACGGCGGTCTGGATATTCCCCACCGTCTGGCGGACCTGGTCCAGGCTGCCCGTGCTGTAGTTGGTCTTCACCGTCTGCTGGTAGTTCGACGGGACCTGGGCCAGCGGGATCCCGGTCAGCTGATAGGGGCTGGACCAGCTGAAGCCGGCGATGCGCTGGCTGATGCCGCGGTAGATGACGACCTCGCCGTTGCTGTTCGTGCCGACGTAATACTGGCCCTGGCTCACCCGCCAGAAGACGTAGCCGCCGCCGATGACGACCGCGACGAGCACCACGAGCGCGGTGGTCACGATCGGCCAGCGGCGGCGCGAACCCCTGGATCGCCTGGGCTGCGCCCGGTGGCTGCGCCTGTCCCGCCGCGTCCCGGGGTCGGCGCCGTTCTCGCTCACCGTCAGCGGCATGACGGCGGAAGTCATCAGCGGGTCCAGGTCGTCGGCCGCCGGCTGCGGTGCGGTCCGCCCGTGATCCTCAAAGGTGTCTTTCAAGCCGCGCAGCGGCCCGGTGCCGTCGGCCGGCCCGGGGTCGGTCATGCTCGCTGCGGCCCCGGCCAGCACCGGAGCGGTCGTCACCGGCAGCCGGGTGGTGGCGGTGTCCACCACGTCCGCGACGATGCAGGTGATGTTGTCGGGGCCGCCGCCGTGGATCGCGAGCTCGATCAGCTGGCGGGTGGCGGCATCGGGATCCTCGATGGTCGCCAGCGTGTCCCGCAGCGTCTCGTCGCTGACCACGCCGGACAGGCCATCCGAGCACAGCAGGTAGCGGTCGCCCGCCTGGCTGTCGTGTACGGACAGGTCGGGCTCCGCGGCCGACCGGCCGTCCAGCGCGCGCAGCAGCAGCGACCGCTGGGGGTGCGTGGCTACGTCGTCGGCGCTGATCCGGCCCTCGTCGACCAGCGACTGCACCAGCGTGTGGTCGTGAGTGATCTGGTAGAGCTCGCCGTCCCGTAGCAGGTAGCCGCGCGAATCCCCGATGTGGCAGATGGCCGCGTGCCCGTCGGACCACAGCAGGGCGGTCAGCGTGGTGCCCATGCCTTCGACGGCGGGGTTGGCCAGGATCTTCTCCTGCAGCTTGGCGTTGGCGGCGATGACCGCCGACGAGAGCTCGGCCAGCATGTCGCCGCCGGGCTGGACGGAGTCAAGCTGCGCCATGGACTCGATGGTCAGGGCGCTGGCCACCTCGCCTGCCGCGTGCCCGCCCATCCCGTCGGCCACTGCGAGCAGGCGCGGTCCCGCGTACGCCGAGTCCTCGTTTCCCTCGCGGAGGAGGCCGACGTCAGAACGTACCGCGTAGCGGAGTTCGAGTGTCATCTGCGCAGTTCCAGGACGGTCTTACCGATGCGGATCGGCACGCCCAGCGGAACGGGCGTCGGGCGCGTCACCTTCTGCCGGTCCAGGTAGGTGCCGTTAGTCGAGCCGAGATCCTCGACGATCCACTGACCGTCCTGCGGGAAGATACGGGCATGTCGGCTTGAAGCGTAGTCGTCGTTCAGGACCAGCGTGGCATCATTGGCCCGCCCTAGCGTGATCTGCTGCTGAGCCAGGTCCAAGCTGGTGCCCTTCAGCGTGCCGGCCGTCACCACGAGGAGGCGCGGTGAGCCGCGGCCGGGCCGCTGCGGCTTGGCCGGGCGGGCCTGACGCGGCGGCCGGGTGCTCTGGGCCTGGCGGCCCCGGCTGCGCCGCGGCGTGGTGGCCGATCCGAGCAGGTCGGTGCGCACCACCCCGATCGCCGCGATGACGAACAGCCACAGCACGGCCAGGAAAGCCACCCTGATGATGGTGAGGGAAAGCTCGCTCATCTGTGCTCGCTTATCTGTGCTCGCTTATCTGGGGCCACGTCCCCGAGCGTCAGTAGCTGCCTGGATAACCACTGCCCTGGCCGTCCTGGCGGCGGTCCTGGCGGAAGACCAGCGTAGTGCGGCCCAGCGAGATGTGAGTGCCGTCGCTGAGCGCGACCCGCCTGACCGGCTGGCCGTTGACGAACGTGCCGTTCGTCGAGTCCAGGTCGGCCAGGACGACATGGTCGGTCTCCACGCGCAGCTCGGCATGGTGCCGGGACACCCCGGGGTCGACCAGGCGCAGGTCACAGTCCGTGCCCCGGCCGAGCAGCGTCACCGGGGTCTGCAGCTCGTAGGTGTGCTGGTTGTCGCCGGCCCCGGGAGCGCCGGGCACGGATACGAGCAGCCGCGGATGGCCGGGGAAGCCGCGCCCGCCGGACCGCGGCAGGTCACTGGCCGGCAGCCTGATCTCGCCGCCCTCAATGGTCGAGCCGCGGATCACGCCGGAGCGGATCCGGAACGTTCCGGTGGTCATGTCGGGCACGCCCTCGAACCGCATGCGCACCGGGCCGACGAACGAGTAACCCTGTTCCTTGGCGTAGTCCCGGGCCAGGTTGGCGAGCTCGACACCCAGGCTCTCGGCGTACACATCGAGACGGTCATGGTCGCTCTCGGCGAGCTCCACCACGAAATCGTTCGGCACCAGGGTGCGGCCCTTCGCCACGATGGCGGCCCGGTCGTCCATCTCCCGCTGAACCGCGCTGGCCACCTCGACGGGCTGCAGTTCTGACCTGAAGGCGCGCGCGAAGGCCCCTTCCACCATGCCTTCGAGCCGTCGCTCAAACCGCTGCAGAACGCCCACCGTGCCACCTCCCTTCCCGTCTCATCCACCCGATCGTATCCGGGGCGCGGGAGCGCTCGGGGTCGTGCTAACCTACTCGTTGCCCGGGGCGGGTGGCGGAACGGCAGACGCGCACGGTTCAGGTCCGTGTGTCCGAAAGGACGTGAGGGTTCAAATCCCTCCTCGCCCACTCATATCCACCGGTGCGGCATGGTCCGCGGCCGGAGGTCAGGGGACGACGATGACCGGGCAGCGGGCGTGTCGGGCCAGCCAGCCCGACACGGAGCCCGCGATCCGGTGCCAGAAGTGCGTGGGCGCTCCGATGACCAGCGCGTTGGCACAGAATTCCTCGGCGGCGGCGGCCAGCTCCCGGGCCGGGCTGCCCCGCCGGGTCCGGACGTGCACGTCGAGGTCGACGGGCCCGGTCACCTGGTCGAGCTCGGCCAGCAGCCAGCGTTCCAGCGCGTCAGCATCGCGCGGCACGCCTACCACCTGCCCGGTCAGCGGCTCGCAGTAAACCCCGGACGAGCACACGTACACGATGAGCAACGGCCGGCCGAGGCGCAGCGACAGCCCGGCCGCATAGGCCAGCGCGTTGCGGCTCGACTCCGAGCCGTCGTAGCCGGCCACCACCGGATGCTCGAGCCGGAGCGCCGGTATCCCGGTGTGCCGGTCCGGCCGGTTAGCCGGCTGGCCGGGGTCCGGCTGGCCCGGTGACGGGCTTGACTCTGCCTGGTCCATCGCCGCGTCCTAGCGGAAGACCGTCTCTCCGGCAGCCATACCATTGTGATTGCCCCGGATGACCGGCCTTACTCGTATTTGAAAAGCACTATAGATCAGCGCGGTGCTCTTTTGTTAGGCCTCACACGCCGGCCCGGCGTATTCTTTTCCACCCCGGCCGCCAGGCGTGGCACGATGTCCGGGTGACCGCAGAGCAGCCGGGGACGATGAGCGGCCGCTCCGACGTGATGGCGCGGGCCGTGATCGAGTGCGCGGCCGACGCGATCGTCGCGTTCGGCACCGACCGGACGGTGCTGCTGTGGAACCCGGCCGCCGAAAGGATGTTCGGCTGGACCGAGGCCGAGGTGGTCGGCTCGGAGGCGCAGATCATCCCCGAGGAGCTCAAGGCCGAGCACAATGCGGTCCTGGAACGGGTCCGCGGCGGGGGTCAGATCTCGTTCGCGACGCGCCGGATACGCAAGGACCGGACGGTCATCGACGTGCGGATCGACACCAGCGCGCTGATCGGCGACGACGGCCGGGTGACCGGCTGGGTCAACGTCTGCCATCAAGCCGGCGAAGACGACGTGGCCCGGCACTACATGGCCGAACGCGCCCGGGTGGTGCGCAGGCTCGGTGACGTGGTCGCCGACATGAACGCCCAGCGCGACCTGGAATCGGTGCTCGACCGGATCGCGGCCAGCCTTCGGGAACTGACCAGTGCCGACGCCGGCGGGTTCGTGCTCATCGAGGATGACACGCTCCGCCTGGTCAGCACGGCCGGGTTGCCCGCCAGGCTGCGCGGGCGGACCGCCGCGCTGGCCAAGAGCCTGGTCGGCGAGCTCATGGCGGCAGGCAAGACGGTCATGATGGCGACCGGGGAATCCGGCGGTTTCGATGACCTGATCTGGTCGGCGCTGCCGGGCCTGCACACCATCGCGCTAAGCCTGTCCCACGTGGCCGGCCGGCCCTACGGTGCGCTGTACGCGCTGTACAGCCGGCGCAGGCTCAGCCATGTCGAGCTCGAACTGCTCGAACTGCTCGCCGGACACGCCGGCGTCGCGCTGACCAACGCCATGGCCTTCGAAGAGGTCGTCAGGCAGCGGGCCCACGAGCGGGCGGTCATCGACGGCAGCGCCGACGGCATCGCCGTGCTGGACGCGGCCGGCCTGGTGCGCCAGTGGAACCCGGCCGCGCACCGCATCACCGGCATTCCCGCGCAGGCCGCGATCGGCAAGTCCCCGCCGTTCCCGCTGCCTGACCCGGACGCGATGCTGACGCATAAGCTGCCGAACGGGCGGTGGCTCGACGTCTTGTGCACTGCGCTCGCGGACGGCGGGGAACTGGTCATCGACTTCCGCGACGTCACCGCCACCAAGGAGCTCGAGGAGGCCAAGGACCTGTTCCTGGCCACGACGAGCCACGAGCTGCGCACGCCGATCACCGTGGTGCAGGGCTTCGCCAGCACGCTGGCCAGCCGGTGGGACCAGCTCGGCGACGCGGAACGGCGGGACGCGGTGCAGACGATCGCTGAGCGGGCGGGCTCGCTGGGCAGGCTGGTGGAGCAGCTGCTGCTCGGCTCGCGGGCCGGGGCTGACCAGCTTCCGGTCAGCAACGGCCCGTTCGACCTCGGCGCCGTGCTGCGCGCCGCCGCCGCTGCCTTCCGGGCGCTGTCGGACAAGCACACGGTAGTCGCGGACATCCCCGACGACCTGCCCGCGGCCAGCGGGGACACGATGGCCACCGACATCATCGCCGGGCAGCTGCTGGAGAACGCGTTCAAGTACTCACCCGCCGGCGGCACGGTGACGGTGCGGGCCCGCCCGGACGGGGCGTGGCTGGAGATGGTGGTGGAAGACGACGGCATCGGCATCGCCGCGGCGGATCGCGAGCGCATCTTCGACCGGTTCTACCAGGGCGAGACCGGCGACCGCCGCCGGTTCGGCGGCGTGGGCATCGGCCTGTTCATCGTCCGCCGGCTGGCCGAGGCCCAGCACGGCGAGGTCAGCGCCATGCCGCGTCCCGGGGGCGGCACGGTCATGCGGCTGCGGCTGCGGCGCGCGGAGGCCTGACCGCCTGAGGCCTGATCGCCTGAGACCCGACCGGCCTCAGGCGATGTGATCGGCCTCCTGCGGCAGCTCCCGGCGGCGAGGCTCCCCGCCGGTCGCCGCCACGTAGGCGTCGACGATGGCCGCTACGTCGTAACCCTGCCTGACGACCTCGCCCTTCTCCAGCCAGATGACCCGGTTGCAGCTGGCCTCGATCTCGCCCAGGTTGTGCGTGACGAGGAACACCGTCCCCGCCTCGCCGCGTAGCTCCATGATCTTCTCGTGGCTTTTGGCCCGGAAGTTGGCGTCACCGGTAGCCAGCGCCTCGTCGATCATCAAGATCTCATGGCTCTTGGCCGAGGCGATGGAGAAACGCAGCCGCTGGGCCATCCCGGTGGAGTACGTGCGCATCGGGTAGTCGATGAAGTTACCGACCCCGGAGAAGTCCACGATGGTCTGGTAGCCGTCCTTGACTTCCTGCGGAGTCATGCCCATGGCCAGGCAGCCGAGCACCACGTTGCGTTCCCCGGTCAGGTCGTCGAGCAGCGCGGCGTTGACGCCGAGCAGGGCGGCCTGACCGCTGGTGTAAACGCAACCGCGCTCCGGCGGAAGCAGGCCCGCGATGGCCTGCAGGAGGGTCGACTTGCCCGACCCGTTCCGCCCGATGATCCCGACCGCGTCGCCGTGGTTGGCCACGAACGAGATGCCCCGGACGGCGTGCACCTCGCGGACCGACGGGCGGCGCTGGCGTTTGACGACCCGCATGAGCGCGGTCGCCGCGGTTCCCTTGTCGCCGCCCGCGCCGTACACCCGGTACACGACGTGCAGGTCGTCGACTATCACGGTCGGCTCGGACCCGTTACCGGTGGGCATATAGCAGACGTTACCGTGCCCGCGGCAGCGATCGGCGCGGCGCGGCGCGGCTGAGGCTTTGCCGCTCGCTGCGATGTCAGCGGCGTTGGCGTGTTTCCAGGGTCCTCAGACGGGGCATTTCCCGCTCGTAGCAGGTTCACTTTTAGGTCGGCTAGTTCAGCCACGCTGATGTGGAGGTGACTGAGTCGAGCGTCCTACTGCTCCCGTTCACCGCGGCAAGCGTCGGCGTGGCCCGGCGGAATTTGGTGTCCGATCTCATCGCGGCCGGCATCCGTGGTTCTGCGGTCACCGACACCGCCCTGGTGATCAGCGAACTGTTCAGCAACGCCCTGCAGCACGGGGCGCCGCTGCCGGGCCAGGCCATCCGGGCGGCCTGGGATCTGGACGGCGACACCGTCCGGGTCTCGGTCAGCGACGGCGGCGGATCGACCCGGCCTGAGCTCGGCCAGCCGACATCGACCGCGACCGGGGGCCGAGGCCTGCGCATCGTGGCCAGGCTGTCGCGGCGCTGGGGGACATCCAGCGGATACGAGGGCACCACCGTGTGGGCGGAGGTCCAGCTCGGGCCGGTGCCCGCCGTCGCGGCGGAGGGCGGCTTCAGCGGGCGCCGGTGCCCTCTGGTCAGAGAACTCTAAGCGTGCCCTCAATGTAGTTACCTGGCTTCCGGGCTCCCGGCACGATAAGGTCGGCTCGTGGAGCTTAATGTCTCGAGTCGATTTCATGATGATCACACCATCGTGACCATTTGCGGTGAGATCGATCTTTACACCGCTCCGCGGCTGCACAGCGAGCTGGCCAGCCTGCTGGCCGACGGCTCGCCCGCCCGGATGACCATCGACATGTCCGGGGTGGAATTCTGCGACTCGACCGGCATGAACGTGCTGCTCTCCTGCCTGCGCCGGGTCCGTGAGCGCGGCGGCGAGCTGGAAATCGCTGCGCCTAAGCCCGCAGTGCGCAAAATCCTCCAGGTCACCGGGCTGGACTCGGTGTTCACCCTGGTCGAGAACGCCGATCCGAGGGGCGTGCCGCAGTAACCGCGGACGCGGCCCGTTGACCTAAGATCGGGCCCATGTCAGGCGGGTCACGATCCGGCGAGATCGCGGTGGTCATCCCGGCCCGGAACGAAGCGGATCGTATCCGGGCTACGGCGGCGGCCGCAGCCGGGCTGCCCGGCGTCGCGTTCGTCCTCGTGGTTGACGACGGCTCGCAAGACGCCACGGCGGCCGCCGCGCGCCAGTCGGGCGCCATCGTGATGCGGCACCCGCGGAACCGGGGCAAGGGCGCCGCCATGGAGACCGGCGCGGAGACCGTACGCCTGCTGGACCAGCGGGAAGGCCGCGACCGTCCGCGGCACCTGCTCTTCCTGGACGGCGACCTGGGGGACACGGCGGCCAAGGCTGGCCCGCTGATCGATCCGGTTATGGCCGGCCTGGCCGACATGACCATCGCCGTCTTTGCCGCCACGGTCAAGCTCGGCGGTCATGGCCTGGTGGTCGGCCTGGCCGGGGCGGGGATTCAGCGGGCCACCGGCTGGCGGCCGGCGCAGCCGCTGAACGGGCAGCGCTGCCTGACCCGCGCGGCGTTCGAGGCGGCGCGCCCGCTGGCGCCCGGCTGGGGCGTGGAGACCGCGTTGACCATTGACCTGCTGCGACAGGGGCTGCGGGTCACCGAGGTCGAGGTGGAGCTGGCGCACCGGGCCACCGGCCCGGGCCTGCGCGCCCAGCTGCACCGTGCTCACCAGCTCACCGGCGTCGCCATGGCTCTGGCCCGGCGGCGGTGACCGGGCGGCGGGCCGCCGCCCCGAACGTGCGGGCTCATCCCGCCGGTGCTGGCATGATGTGGGCTATGCCAGTTGCCTATCTGGGACCCGAGGGCACCTTCTGCGAGGCGGCGCTGCGTGCCGTCGATCCCGGTGCCGAGGCCCTGTCGTGCCCGACCATCCCGGCTGCGCTCGCGGCGGTGCGCACCGGCGCCGCCGAACGAGCCGTGGTCCCCATCGAGAGTTCGGTCGAGGGGGTCGTCACCGCCACCCTGGACGACCTCGCCGCCGGGAACGACCTGGTCGTCGTGGCCGAGGTGCAAGTTCCTGTCGCGTTCGCGCTGCTGGCCCGTCCCGGCGCCGCGGTCGGTGACATCAAGAAGCTGGGCGGCCATCCGCACGCGATGCCGCAGTGCCGAAGCTGGCTGGCCGCCAACCTGCCGGACGCCGAGTTGGTCCCGGTCGCGTCCAACGCCGAGGCGGCCCGCCAGGCCGCGGACGGGCAGCTCGACGGTGCGCTGGCCGGCGCGTTCGCCGCGGAACGGTACGGCCTGGAGGTCCTCGTGCCCGACGTGCACGATCGGGCCAACGCCGTGACCCGGTTCGTCGTGGTGGCCGCCCACGGCCCGCTGCCCGCGCGTACCGGCACGGACCGGACCTCGGTGGCAGCGTTCCTGACCGACGACCATCCCGGCGCACTGCTGGAGTTCCTCACCGAATTCGCGGTGCGCGGAATCAACCTGACCACCATCCAGTCGCGGCCGACCGGTGACCAGCTTGGCCGGTACTACTTCTTCATCGACTGCGAAGGGCACGTGGATGACGCGCGGGTCGGCGAGGCACTGATGGGGCTACGCCGGGTCTGCCGCGACGTCCGCTTCCTCGGCAGTTACGCCCGATGCGACGGCGGCGCCACCCAGGTGCGGCCCGGCACCTCCGACACGGAGTTCGCCGAGGCCGCAGCCTGGCTCGGGCGGCTGCGCTTCGGCCGTCCGTAGGCGGGCCCGGGAAGGCGCAGAGCGCGGCGCGGCGCACGCGCCACGGTTCGTTCTGCTAAAAAAGGACCTCTACAGGTACGGGCCTGAGCCCGGGCGCTGCGGCGGTTCTTGGTCCGGCTGTACCGGCATCATCCCGGGCGGGAGCGCACGGCGCATCTGCTCCAGCTGACTCCGGGCCGCCATCTGCTGGGCGAACAACGTGGTCTGGATGCCGTGGAACAGGCCCTCCAGCCAGCCGACCAGCTGGGCCTGCGCGACCCGCAGCTCGGCCTCGCTGGGAAGCTCGTCCGTGAACGGCAGCGACAGCCGTTCCAGCTCGCTGACGAGCTCGGGGGCCAGGCCGTCCTCGAGTTCCTTGATCGAGCTCTGGTGGATCTCCTTCAGCCGGGCCCGGCTCTTCTCGTCCAGCGGCGCCGCCCTGACCTCTTCCAGCAGCTGCCTGATCATGCTGCCGATCCGCATGACCTTGGCCGGCTGCTCGACCATCTCCGTGACCGGTCGCTCATGCTCGCCGTTATCCTGCGGGCTAGCCGGCACCGCTACGCCGTCTGGTCCCACCACCAGGACCTGCGGGTGATCTTGCGCTTCAGGGTTGCTCATAACCCTAGTCTGTCCCTCCCGGTATGCGGCATGCGCCAAGGGTCAGGTTGGCCGCGGCAGGATCTTACCCACGTGCTCGCTGGCGGCCATCACCCGGCGGCCCGACCCGCAACTCATTGCCACCAAACATGTGCGGAGGGTATCGAAATTGGGCGAAAATTGCTTTAGGCTCAGATTGACGGACGAACCCCGCCCGCATGCGCCCACCCATGAGGACCTAAGGGGGCGACCCGTGACCACCGATAACGATGCGCCGCAGGTATTCAGCGACGACCAGGGCGACGATGGGGTATTCGGCCGCGGCTGGCGCGCCGGCACCGATGACCCGGATCCGGCCGAGGCCATGTTCCATGACGGACCGGCCGACGCCGAACCATACGGCTCGTGGTTCGGCGCGGACACGGATGGCCGCCGGCCGCCGCCGTTCTCGCTGGAAGACCAGGCTTATCCCACCGAACTGGAATCTTTGCCGGAGCCCGGTCACCCGGCGGGGCCTGGCTTCCCGGGAGAAGCCAGTTACCACGGTGAAGCTAGTTACCTGCTCGAGCCTGGTTACCCGACGTTCGGGTACCAGCAGGAACCGGAGTACCCGCAGGGCCCCGGGTTTGCTCCGCTGCCGGCCGATGACCCGGACCGGAGCGAACCGGGCTATCCCGTCGGCACCGGCTACGCGGTGGACCATGCGCCTGAGCAGGAGCACTGGGCCGACGGCTGGGCCGCGCCTGAGCCACGTCACGCAGGGCCTTTGGGCTACGCGGAGGCGGCCTATGGACCGGAAGCGGGTACCGTCCCGCCGACGGCGCCGCGGCCCCGCTCCGCGTCCCAGCCGCTGGCGCGGCCGTCACCGGGCTGGATGCCGTCGGCCGCTGCGGCCCCTTCCGCGGCCCAGACACCAGACAGCCTGACCGCCGAGGCGCTGCTGCACGGCAAGCGGCCGGCGTCGGGGTCGGGCTGGCGCCACCGAATCTTCCGGGTGACCGGCGGCCTGCTGCGGCTGGGCGAGTCGGCTGCCGACATCCGTCGGCGCGATCTCATCAACCGGGTCAGAACCCCCGTCGCCGGAGGTCACCACCGGGTGGCGGTGCTGAGCCTCAAGGGCGGGGTGGGCAAGACCACCACGGCCGTCGGGCTGGGGGCCACGCTCGCGACGCTGCGCGGCGACCGGGTTGTCGCCGTCGACGCCAACCCCGACCGCGGCACCCTGTCGGACAAGGTGCGCCTGGAGACCGCCGCGACGATCAGGGACCTGCTGAACGAGCGGGACCAGATCCGCCGCTACGCCGACATCCGCGCGTTCACCACCCAGGCCCAGAGCCGGCTCGAGGTGCTGGCCTCCGACCGGGATCCCGCCGTGTCCGTGGCCTTCAGCGCGGAGGATTACTACGACACAGCGGGCGTACTTGAGCACTTCTACTCGATCTGCCTCACCGATTGCGGTACCGGCCTGCTGCATTCGGCCATGTCGGGCGTGCTCCAGCTGGCCGACCAGATCGTCGTGGTCAGCTCCCCGTCGGTGGACGGCGCGCGCAGTGCCAGCGCGACCCTCGACTGGCTGGAGGCCCACGGCTGCGGGGACCTGGTCAGCAACGGCATCGTCGTGCTGTCGGCCATCCGGCCGAAGAGCAAGAGCACGGTCGACCTGGACCGGCTCGAGCATCACTTCGCCGTGCGCTGCCGGGCGGTGACGCGGATTCCGTACGACCCGCATCTGGAAGAGGGCGCTGAGGTCGAGCTCGAACTGCTCACCGCTGAGACGGCCGATGCGTACCTGACCCTGGCCGCGCTGGTGGGTGACGGCCTGGCCTGGCCGCGGCGGCTGACGTCCCGCTCCGCGTTACCGTAGGCTGTTGGGCACAGGAGGGCTCGCCTAGTGGCCGATGGCGATGGTCTTGAAAACCATTGTGGCGGTAACGTCACCGTGGGTTCGAATCCCACGCCCTCCGCTCTGACCCCGGAAAACCGGTCTTGACGTGGTCTTATACCCGCCGATCCCATGTCGCAGGCTCAGCACCGACCGCGGCCAGATGCAGCCGACTGCCGCCACTTGTCGCTGGTCGCGGGATATGTGCGGGATGGATCTTGAAGCGTTTCCCCAGGTCAATCCGCGAGAAAACAGAAGGGCCCCGCCGAAAACGAGACCCTTGCATGGTTGATCGGTCAGGCAGCCAGTGCTTCATCGATCCTCCTGTTAGCGGCCTCCTCGCCGCCGTCGATGCACTTCGCGTACACCCGCAGCAGCACCTCCACGCTGTGACCTGCACGGTTAGCCACCTCCGTGGCCGCTACTCCGCCGTTCAGCCAGAGCGAGACGGCAGCATGACGTAGGTCGTAGGGCCTGCCTGCCAGCGGCGAGGCAACCTGCTCCGGTGTCAGGGCCAGCGTCCGGGCAGCTGCCCAGGTATCGGTGGTGTCGAAGATCATCCCGCCTGTTGCCGTCCTGAACAGCCGCCCATCCGCCGCGGTCCCGAACTCCTCGATGTGCTCTCGCAGGATCGTGACCAGCTCGGGAGGTATCGGCACCGAGCGCGTGTCATTCTCCGCGCGGTGCTTCAGGCCCCGGTCGTCGAATGCTTCCCCGCTGTCGGTCCAGCGCTTGTTCGACTGCGGCCGTGACCTGGACAGCGTGAGCTTGCCCCAGCCGGTCGCGGGCAGGTAGCAGCCGTCCCTGTAGTGCCTTGACCTCGCCTGGCCGCAGCGCAGCGAAGTACATGCACGCGAAGAACGCCCGCAGGTGACGCCACGCCGGGTCGGCCGACATAGGTCACCGCGGTGAGCAGCTCGCGCGCCTGGCGCGGATTGACGACGACGCGCCGGTCCACCACCTCGGCCACCTTCGGCGGCTTCCACTTCACCCGGTCGAGCGGATTTGCCGAAAGCTCCTCCAGCTCGGCCGCATAGCCCAGCACGTTATAGAAGACCGACCGCTTGCGATGAATCGTCGTGGCCGCCGCCGCCGTTCCATCCAGGCGAAGCGTCAGCGCGTCGAGCGCCAGGCGGACGTTACGGGGCTTTTCCAGCTCAGTTAGCGGCAGCGAGGCCCGTTCGAGCCAGCCAAGCGCAGCAGCGACCTCAGCCGGACGCGGCAGCGTGCGAGATGACGGCACCAGGGCGTACTGCCGCAGCGCGCGACGCAGGAGCACTACCTCGGGTTGCCCAGGCCGGTCATCCACGAGCGCGGCGGTAACCGTAGCGAGAGCATCCGTCATGCTGTTCCGTGTCGTAGCCGCAGCGCGCGGCCACTTCATGTCGATATACGCGAGCACGAACGCGAACCACGACCTCGCATGCTTCGCACGTCGCATCGACACCGGAAGTCCCTCGCTGCTGTCGAATGCCTCCCCCCTCTTCGCCGCCTGGCGCAACTCAGAAAGGAAGCTCTCGGCCAGGGCCTTTGTCGCGCGGGTCTTGGAGAACTGCCTGCCAGCCGACTACCCAGCGCACCTCGTAAGACGTCGATCTGCTCGACTTGTTGCGGCGCACATCCCAGAACCGGACATGAGTCGTGTCGTTCACGCCGCGTCCTCCCGCAGCGATTCGAGCCAGGCCAGGAACTCACTCCGCCAGACCCGCAGCTCCCGATTAGGAAGCCGGAGCCCCTTCGGAGCCCGGCCAAGCTCGCGCCAGCGGTAGAAGGTCCGCTCAGACACGCCGCACAGCTCAGCGAGAATCTGCTCGACGGTCATCAGCTCATCACGCTGGTTCGCCATAAAGCAGCCCTCCCAACCGGCGAGGCGTCGCCGCTATCCTGTCGCCGCTCTGGCCTCGGCGAGTGCCGCCTGCCATCGGGCGCGGTCGGCGACGGCGTGCAGCAGCCGCCGCGCGTGGTCCATGTGATCCGGGTCGCTCGGCGCGACCAGCTTCCCAGGCGTAGCGGGCCGGGTCGGTTGCCGAAACACCGAGCGTCCTCAGGAGCCAGTCCTTGCGGTCGGCCCGGTGGTCGGCCAGCGTCTTGCCGGACCACTTGCGGGAGACCAGCACCCGGCGCCCGGCGTAGCCGAGGTGATCGGCGTCGTGGGCCTTGCCCTTGCACCGGCCGGGGGCCAGGCCGGGCCGGGCGTTCTTGGGCTGGATGCCGTACCGGAGCCAGTTCGCGCACCGCGGCGAGCACGGCTGGTACCGCAGCGCCTCGGCCAGCCGGGCCGCGTGGGCCCGCTGCGGCGTCGGTGTCGGCGTGGTGGCAGTCGCCGATCTGCTTGGTCAGGTACTTGGTCAGGTAGCCGATGCACCGGCTGGCGTCCTTGGACCCGGCGAGCACGCCCTGGGCGTCGAACCGGTCGCCGAACCGGGCCACGTGGAGCGGCTCATCGTCGCCGATGCTCGTCGAGGGCCTGGTCCCAGGTGGGCAGGACCTCCCCGGTGGCCGGGTCCAGGTAGTTCCCGGTGGCCTCGTCCCAGACCGGCAGCTCGTCCCCGTCGTACTTGACGGTCGCTGGTGTCGGGCCACCAGACCTGGTGGTAGGTGGCGGCCAGGACCCGGCGGATCTCGGCGCGGGCGATGGTGCCGCGCATGGCGATGTGGACGTGCGGGGCGAGGCGTCGCTGCGGTTCGACGGCGGCGAAGTACTGCAGGTCGTAGCCGAGGTAGCGGCGCAGGTTCTGGATGAACCGGTCGAACAGCGCGGCGAAGGCCAGCGCGTCCCGGGCGGCCCGGTCATAGTCGTAGGCCTGCGGGTCGGCGGGTGTTCCGTCCTCGTCGACCCGGCCGTAGGACGGGCAGGTCAAGGTGACGAACAGCGACGGGCGGAAGATCTTGCCGTCCGGCGCGGTGTAGGTCTTGCCGACCGTGCGGGAGCTGACCTTGCGCTTGGGCAGGTCCGCGGCGTCCTGGCGGCGGCGGGTGGAGCGGTGCCGCCGCGCGGGCTTGGCCGGGGCGGCTTTCCCGCGGATGCCGGAGCTGGTGATCTGCTCGTCCAGTTCGGTGATCAGCTCGTCGAAGTCGGCCGTGTCGTCCCCGGCGGCGGCGGTCTGGTCGCGCTCCTGCTGGGCTTCGGCGCGCTTGGTGATCCACCACTTCTGGTCCTCGGTGGCCGGGTCGGGCTGGATGTCGGGTTCGTCCTCGAGGTGCCAGCCTTCCCGGCACTGCGCGGCCCGCAGCGACTTGGCCCGTTCAGCGCAGGCCGGGCACACCGAGGCCAGGGTGTGCCCGCAGGGCACGAGGACCTGGTCGATTTCGCCGGTGTCGAGGTTGCGGCGGCGCAGCTGGACGGGCCGGATGCAGGCGCCGTGCTCGACGGCCAGGGCGCGGACGACATCACGGGCCAGCGGCATGGCCATCCGCTGCGCGCGGGTGGTCCCGGTCATTGCCCGCCTCCGTCCGGGTCGGCCTGCCAGGTGACCGACCAGCCGCACTCGCACTCCTCGGTCAGCGACCCGTCAGCCTGGATGCGCTGCGACAGGAGGCACCCGCACAGCGGGCAGCAGTCGTCGGTCTGCCAGGCCGTCGCGGCGGTCATGCGGCCACCGCCTCGATCGCCCGCGGCTGGTCTTCCAGGCAGGCGGCGGCCATGTCGCGGATGTCGGTGTCGGTGACCCATCCGGCGCGGACCCGGACCGGGTCGGGGTCTGATTCGAGCCGGACGAACGCGACCCCGGCGCCGGTGGCGGGGTCGGTGGAGATCAGCTCGCAGGCCGCGCCGCGGTCGCGGGCGCCGTCGCCGAGCACCATGTCGACCTGCTCGGGTTCATCCAGCCGCATGGCGATCCGGTCGGGGAACAGGTTCCGGATCGTCAGGACGTCCTTGCGGGGGTCTTGCAGCGCGGCCACCACGCTGTACCCGCCGCCCGGCCCTGGGTGGTGAGGGTGGCCAGCGCGGCCATGATCCGGGTCCGGAGGTTCTTGTCGGGCTGGTAGGCGGTCAGGAAGGCGACCTCATCGACCAGGACCACGGTGAACGGGTGCTCGGCGGGTCGGGGTGTGGTCCCGCTGCTGTCCGGCGAACTGGGCGGCGCGGGCTTGCATGTCGGCGACGGCCTGGTCGAGCATGTCGGCGATGGCGGCCGGGTCGGCGGCGTAGTGGCCGTAGGTGTCGAAGATGATCCGGCCGTAGGCCAGCTCCATCAGCTTCGGGTCGGCGGCCAGCACCCGGACCAGGCCCTCGCGCATCAGCGGCAGCATGGCCCGGATCAGGCCCCACAGCAGGGACGCCTTGCCCGCTCCGGTGGCCCCGGCGAGCAGGACATGGGTGCCGTGCAGCCGGACCAGCCAGGGCAGGCCGTCCTCCCGCCGTCCGACCGGCAGCGCCTTGAGGTCCGGGTGGTCGGGGATGGGCTGGGCGGGGATGATGGCGGCCAGGGCGTCGCGGCGGACGAACTCCAGCACCACCGCCCCGGACCTGCCGGTGCGGACCCGGCACAGCAGCGCCCGGTACCCGTGGGCCAGGTTGTCGGCCCTCTTGGCGAAGTCGGCGGCGGACTGGCCGGAGACGAGCCGGACCTGGACCCGGTCGACGTACCGGGTGGCGGTGACCTTGCCGAGCACGGGCAGGATGATCCGGCCCCGGTAGAACGGGGCCAGGTCGGCGATGGTCATCACCGCGGCCCACTTGCGGCGGTAGACCCAGGCCCGCCAGTTTCCCCGGGCCGGGCCGCTCACCCACCGGGCGAAGCCCGACCGGCCAGTAGTGCCACCAGATCACCAGGACCAGCATGGCCCACCCGGTCATGGCGGCCACGCCGACCCAGCCGAGGTTCAGCCACAGGAACGCCAGCAATGCCAGCGCCGCGGTGACGGCTGGGTGGCGGAAGGCGAGCCGGGCCAGCCGGATCAGGAGCCGGGCCAGCCAGGCGAGGAGGATGAGTCCGGCGGGGGTCTGGTAGACCGGGGCGCGGAAGACGGGGCGGGCGAACGGGTCGGGGTTGTAGATCTGGGCGACCTGTTCCCCGGTTACGACGCGGCGCATACCCTGATCACCTCTTCTGATGTCTCGGGAGAGAACCCAGGGGCGGCCGGAGGGATCAGCTCCAGCCGCCCCGCCCTCACTTGCTCGGTGCTCACGCGGCACGCTCCGGGCAGGCATCCGGGCCCGGCGTGTCCTGGCTGCCGGCGGCCAGGCGTTCCAGCTCGGCGACGTACCGGGCCACCGCCTCGGCCAGGTCGCGGGCCAGGGCCACGTCCTGGGCGGTGACGCGGGCCGGGTCGGGCACGCTGACCGACATGCGGACGTGGGCGTCGGTCACTTGCAAGACCGGCGCGGCGTCGCCGTATAGGTGGCAGTAGATGCGGCTGAGGCTGGTCAGCCGGGCCGAGGCGGTCACCTCGGCCACGCCGTCCGGGCCGAACCGCACGTACACGTCGGACGAGAGCGCCGTCATGCCGTCACCTCCTGCCGCCCGGCCGGGGCGGCCGGGTCCGGCTGGACGGAGCCACGGGTCCAGGTGTCGGGTCTGGCCGCCAGCAGGTGCGGGACCGGCTGGCCCGGCAGGGTCGGCAGGCCCCGGTACCGCCGTTCGACGGCGACCGCGTAGGCCCACGCGTGGCAGGCCAGCTGGCGGGCGAACTCGACGTGCCCGGCCTCCAGCTGCTCGGGCAGCGTCAAGGTGACCAGCAGCGGGAGCCGCCAGTGGTGATGGTCAGCAGCGGCGTGCGGTGCTCATATCCGCGGAAGGACACCCCGGCCTTGGCGTCGACCGGCAGTGCCAGCGCGGGCACGCGGCGGGCGGGCATCAGGCCGCGTCCTTGTGCTCGGGCACCGGGCGGGCGGGCAGCCGCGACGGGGCGCGGACCCCGGTGGCCTTCAGCGAGTACGCGACCCGCCCGCCGCACTTGCCGTCGCCCTTGCACCGGGCGCCGTCGACATACGGGGTGGCCATCAGGCCCTCGAACTCGACCGCGATGAACGGCGACCCGGGCACCGGGGACGGCAGCGCTGGCTGGTACTCCGAGCCACTTTGACCTTGACGGTCAGCTGCCGGGTGCCCTCCTGCGGGTCGATCACCTCGATCACCCACAGCGGCAGCCCGGTGGCCTTGTCGGCCTGCTGGACCAGCAGGTCACCCTTGGACTTGTCGAAGTCCCGGACCTTCTCGAACCCGCCCGCCGCGTACGCGCCGGACGGGAACACCGTCCCGAACTCCACCGGGATCGGACCTAGTGCGGTGACCACTAACGTTCCAGGGGTCGGCACCAGCAGCGGACCTGATCTGACGGTCTCCGGCACCCGGCGAAGGTATATGGACACCGCACTAGATTCGCCATTGCTATTTCTCCTTCTGCTGTTGTGATCTACTCCGGAGCGGGGCCTTCCTGCGCGGAAGATCACTCGGCCACGGAGACACCGGGGGCCTATCGGGCTACGGGATTGCCGCCGGATCATCACGCTAAGCAGCGCACAGCGATACAACCCGAACTCTCAGTCCGGGTGAACTTGCCGTTCGGATACGTTTGGCTACGTCCAGGTGCTCAGGTCAGAAGATCAATTCGCTCGGCCAGCGCACGGACCTGCGGCGCGTACGTCGGCCGCGCCCGCTTCAGCAGCCCGTGCACCAGGTCGCGCGCAAGCGTGTTGTAACGCATGTCTTCCGGCCCGCTCGCCTCAGCGTTGACCAGGTGGAGGAACACGCCCGGATCGTCACGCCTCTGCTCATAGCACCGCGCGACCTCCAGGGCAAAGGTCGTCTTGCGCTCCAGCGACGGCGAACCGGAGATATCGATTCGTCGGCCAGCCGCAGTGCCTCACCCGCCTCGCCCATCTCCATTTCGACGCTCACCGCGTGCAGGCCGACATTGATCGGCCCGAACACCGTCCACATCACGTTCGTGTCCCCCGTCATCCGCGCAGCGGGCAGCGCCTTCTCCCGCAGCCGGTCACGTGCGGTCCACGGGTCGTTGTTGCGCACCGCGGCCACGGCCGATACGAGCCACAGCGCCCCCGCCATGCCGACCGCATCATCGTCTTCGTCCGCCGGTATCGCGCTGCAGTTCCTCGATCGCCGTCATGGCGACCTCTTCCGCGCCGTCCGCCTCGCCCTGGGCGAGCAATATGTGCCCGAGGTTCCATTTCGCGGCCGCCATGCGCATCGGATCGTCGGCCGCCTCAGCCGCCAGCACGCCCCGGTCGGCGACCAGCAGCGACAGGTCAGTCCGCCCGATCCGCTTGGTAAACGTCCGCAGCAGGAAGAACAGGTCAGCGCTGATCCGCTCGCCTCCCGCCGGTCCTGCCGGACGACGCCGGCCGAGCGCCCCGCTGCGCGGCCTGCACGTCGGTGATCAGGCCGGGCAGCACTTCCGAGGCCTCGGTGTACCGGTGCGGCGATCCCTGCCAGATCGACCATGCCGCGTCGACCCGGCCGCGCAGGCTCACCAGGTCGGCGAGCTCATCGGCGATCCCGCCGTAGGACATCAGCGCCCGCTGCACCGCGTACCCGACCGGATGCACCCGCTTCGTCATGCTCGGTCGCCGACTCGCCGAGCAGTTCAGAGACCCGCACGCCGAGGATCTTCGAGAACCGGTGCAGCAGCGGCACGTCGGAGTCTTCAGCCCTCGCTCGATCTGCGACAGGTAATCCTCAGTGACCCCCGCCAGCCCGGCGACGACAGCCTGAGTCTTGCCTTTTGCTTGCCGGTAGAACCGCAGCCGTTCACCGATCCGTACTTCAGGTTGGGGGGCTCATCAGTCCTCCGGTGATGTCGCGGGCACTCGCCAGTCCCAGGGTAAGACAGAAGGCGAGCCAAGATGTCGCGTATGAGAACGAACACGGAACGGAGCAGCCGGATGACGACCACTCCTCGTTCTGTGGGACATCGACCATACGCTCATCGAGACGCGCGGAGTCGGTGGCGAGTCTACGCCGAGGCATTCCGCGCACGGTCACCGGCCACCCTCTCGATGAAGATGCCCGCGCTAGCCGGACGCACCGAACCCGTCATCTTCCGCGAAGCCCTGAAGGCCAACGGCTCGACCGGCAGCGAAGACCTGTACGGCCAGTTCGCCGCCGAGCAGGCCCGCGGCTACGCCGCCCACCTGGACGAGCTGCGCGCCCGCGGCGCGCCCTCCCCGGGGCAGCCGAGGCTCTGCGCGCTCTAGCCGATCGCGACGACGTGATCCAGTCCGTCCTGACCGGCAACACCCGGCCCGCGGCAGAGATCAAGCTGCGCGACCTTCGGACCTAGACCGCTACCTCGACCTCGACATTGGCGCCTACGGCACCGACGACGACGACCGCGCCAATCTCGTCAAGGTCGCGCGCCAGCGCGCCGAGGCAGCTCACGGCGTCCGCTTCGACGCCGGGTCGACCGTGCTCATCGGCGATACCCTCAACGACGTGACAGCAGCCCGCGACAGCGGAGCACGGATCATCGCCGTGGCCACCGGCAGCGACAGCACCGAAGACCTCGCCGCCGCCGGAGCCGACACGGTATTCGAAGACCTGACCCAAACGGATGATCTTCTGACCGCGATCACCAGAGGCCAGCCCCGGAAATGAGCGGTGCGATACGCCGCCCAGCTCCGAGCAAGAATCAGCGGACGAGTTTCGGACGTAGGCCGCCCGCCGCCGACACATTGGCCCGGGCTGACGCCGACGGGGTGACCAGTGGCCTAGCTGAGATCAGCAAGGCGATGCGCGCCACACCATGTGTCGTTCCGGGGTGAGCCGTTTCCTAGATGCCGGTGGTTACCATTAGAGCGATCCTGGATACGCTCTGTTGAGCTGCTCGTCTCGGCTTTGCTGGTCCCGCCGACGCAACGCCCACAGGGCCTCCGCCAGGTTTTCCAGCATGGGAAGCGCCGCAACAAGCGTAGCGTCCTGCTCAGCGGGCAAGCCTGCCACGCATTCGGAGATGATCGCGGCTCGCAGCGACGAGATGCGCTGCCAGGTCTCTTCCCCTTTGGGGGTGACCTCTACCCGGACGGCGCGGAAATCGTCCGGATCACGCAGCCTCCGGATCAAGCCGAAGGAGTCGAGCTTGCCGACGACCCGGGACAGCATCGTCGGGTTAAGACCCTCGATCTCGATGAGCTCGGCCAGCCCGAGCGAGCCGCGGTAGGCGACGATGCCGAGCACGGATGCCTGGGCCGGGGTCAGCCCGTCGTCCACCGAGGCGGCATTCAGCCGCCGCGCGAGCACAAGGACCACGCGCCGCAAGCGGATTACGCTGTCCGCGTCCATTCGCGCCGACCTGCCGTCGTGTTAATTCCCGGTTAATCGTCCAAGTTTGCCGCCGCCAAGCGCCGATGTCGATATGCAGGCGCCGCTTTCGCTACAGCCGGTCGGCTAGCCAGGTCTGCATCTCCGGGAAGCTAGAGTGCGGTGACTCATCGTAACCATGCCGCAAGTCATCACGCACCCGGCACCAGGTGCCAGACCTCTAGACGCTGAGGCTGAGACACGCAGACAAGGCGCTGCATCGCGCCATATTTCGCTCATCACAGCCACGACCTTCACGACTACGCGGCGTTGCCGAATCTGGCCATTCTTTGATCAAGGCGGCGCCTGCGGCGCCGCGGCCCGCCGTCAGCGCCGCCGCTCTGCCTTGGCGGCCCGCGCGGCGCACGGCGGGCCACTTTGCAGGATGCCTGGTGGGACTAGCTTTTTCGGATGCGCAGGGCGTGTGCGGCATGTCCGTCTTCCTCGCGCTCATTGTCCTAGTCGCGGCCACCGCGTCAATGGCGGCCCTGCGGGCCCTCGCAGGCGATCGGCTGCGCCGACCATTGACCCAGCGGCCCCTCTCAAGGGCTGGCAGCTAAGAGGAAGATGGGAGGTGAGCAGGACCGGGCTGGTCGGTGAGCAGCTTCCGGGCACCATCACTGGTCCACAAGTCACGGACAGGATCAGCAGATCCGGCGAGAGCGGGACCTGTAGTACGCCTCTGGTGCTCCTTCGCTGCTCGTGTAAGACTCACACGGGTGAGCGAGCAGGCGGCGGGCCAGCTTCACCGTCCCGAGGTGTGGAGCTCTGTGGCGCCGGGCTATGACGATGCCATCGCGCCGATCATGCGCCCTTACGCAATCACCACCTTGGACTTGCTCGGGCTGACCGCCGGCCGGGCCCGGCTTCGGCTGTTGGATGTCGCGGCCGGTACCGGCGTAGTGGCGCTAGAGGCGGCGCGGCGCGGGGCCGAGGTTCTCGCGACCGATTTCGCCCCCGGGATGGTGGAGGTGATGCGCCGCCGTTTCGCCGCCGAAGGTCTCGACGCCCGGGCCGAGGTGATGGACGGCCAGGCGCTGGGCCTGGACGATGAGAGCTTTGATCTGGGGACATCGACGTTCGGACTGATTTTCTTCCCGGACCCTCTGGTCGGCCTGCGGGATCTGCGCCGGGTGCTGCGGCCTGGCGGGCGCGTCGGGATCGCCTCGTGGGACATGACGCGGATCGGGCTGCCGCAGCTGCTTGGTGCTGCCCTTGCCCGCGCAGTTCCTGATCTCCCGGCGCCTGCACCGCCGCCGTGGGCGCATCTGTGCGAGGCGGCGGGGCTGCGGCAAGCTTTGCGGACGGCGGGCTTCACCGACGTCGCCGTGCACCACGTGACTCATCACTGGCGACTGTCCGATCCTGGCGTTGTTCTTCCGCCATCTACCCGACTGGACTCCTCCGCTGCGGCCGCTGTTCGCCAGCCTGCCCGCCGAGGCGATCGACCGTGCGGCCGCCGCATTCGGTGATGTCGTCAGGGAGCAATCGACCAGCGAGGGCATGCCGCAGGCCGCCCTGATCGGCATAGGAGCGCGAGCCGATACAGCAGCAAAGTACAGCAACGCCCCCTGACAGCAACAAGCACGAGCTACCGTCCACACCCTGCGTTAGCTGGGACAGCGGACAAACGCCCAGAGGCGCCGCTAGTTCGGGACGAAGAGGCTGTGCCCGCTGCGTGCCCGACCGAGCGGTAAACAGTCGGCCCTGGCGGTCACTTACGGGCCATAAGTGTCTTCGCTGACCTGGGTTCCGGCTGCATGACTGCCGGGAGATCCTTGCCTTCTAAGCAGTTGATCATGCTGCCATTTTCGGTCCTCGGTCAGCGCGCCAGGCAGAATGAACGGCATGGTCAACTCCCCGGATGCCCCCGGCGCCGATCCCTGCACGGTCACCGGGATCCGCGCCATCCACGAGCCCGGCGAGGGACTTGTCGAACTGGAGATCACCGTCGGCCGCAGCCAGGCGAGCCTGTGGAAGGACAGCCCGGGCGAGCACCCCTGGTACGGGCACTTCCTCCATCGGCTGCGCCGCGCCTGGAACCAGGGCCAGATGGGGTCCGACCCAGACGGATCGATCAGGTTCAACGTCCCGCGAGGACAGCTTGAGGACTTCATCCGGGCTGTCCAGCAAGCAGCCCGGGACGCTGACGCCGACTATCAGGCTATGCTGGCTCACCGCCGAGAGTGGGCCCGATGGGACGCGCAGGCCCGACGCGAGAGCCAGGCCGACCCGGCCAGGCGGGCCCGCCTGGCAGAAGACCAGGCCCGCATCGACGCGGTACTGGCCGAGACCGAACAGTAGCTCATGCCGCCGCACCGCCTCCTGTGCCATTAGCGTGCCATCAACCCCGGAGAAAAGCGGTATCCGGTCATCGCGGATAGCCAGCTTCGCAGCTCAGGGCACGTGAAAGCCCCGGAAGGCACCGATTCCCAAGCTGATAGTGCGGGTTCGATTCCCGTCATCCGCTCCAAGGCAAACAGCACCTCAGAGCAATACTTTTCCGCCCAGGCCTAACTACCGGACAGCTGTAGTCGACCTTCTGTGCCGTTAGCAAAACCACCCACGACCAGTGGTAGGCGGTGATCGCCCCGAGTCCCCCGGCTATCCCGACCGCCGGGGCGAGATACAGCATCCGGCGGGCGCCGCCGAGTTTGGAGCCAAGGACGCCGACCAGAAAGCCCGATGACCATCGCCCGGGAACCGAGTTCCCCGAGGAACACGTACAGCAGCACCAGGGGCAGGACAACACCCACCAGCGCGGCACCGAGAATATGAATCATCCGCCGGGAGCCTGACGGTTCAGTGACTTCACTCATCGTGGCTCCTCTCTTTCGTGGCGTTGCCCTGTTGGGCCTTGCCGCGTGATCCGTTGGTGGCCGTTGGCACCTTTTCCTAGTGCCGTAGCCGCCAGCTACTCCCCCCGATGGCCGCCCCTGCGTGCCCTCCGCGCAGCCAGGACCTCAGCTTCCGGCGCTGTGGCCATTCGGGCCAGGAAGCGGCCCAAGGTGCTCGTCATACGCGTCCAGAGCCGCCTCCACCGTAAGCGGCCCGCGAAGCGACTGAAGCTGCGGGGGAATCTCGGAGTAATCCACGTATGGATTATCGCCGCAGCCGGGGCAGATGAGTTCGAACACGCCGGTGTAGCCGCCTTCGACGCGGCCGTCTACGAGGCGGACCGGCTGGCGCCGCACGAAGGCCGTCCTGCCATGGCCGGGCTGCCCGGGAAGCGGGAATGTCATTCCGACCCTAGGCCCCATGCGCAGCCACGGATCAGGGCGATCGGCCGGACTCCGCGCAGGGACGGCGGGCGGGCGGACAGCGGGTCCGGTACCGGTCCAGGTGTCACGGTCGTTAAGGCTGCTCATCCGACTCACCGCCCGGTCAGTAATCCAGCGCTACCGGGGGCTGGAGCAGCGTTGCTCTTGGTGAGACGATACGCGCAGACACTGCGCGGCGGAAGGTCCAGCCGAGCGGGACAGTGCCTGGTGAAGCTGTGTTTCCCGGCCGTTGGCCTCAGCGTCGGGTGACGTTTCCGGTGGTCGGTATGCGTGTGGAAGCGTGGGCGTCCTCCCCCGAACCCGCCGTAGGAGGATCTGTGACTCCCCGGAACCCGTCAAGGCCGTCTGTGACCGCGGGGCAACCGCCTCGGTAAAGGTGCCTGGTTCATGTACACGCGAAGACGGCCCTGACTGAACCCGTCCGTCACCAGGTTCGGCAGCAGGTCAAGTCCTGCGGCGTGGTGTTTCGCGGTTAGCGCGTGATTCTTTTGACTGGGTTAGGCGCTGAGCGCCTGGAGGTCGTTGTCGGGGGTCACCTCCGTGGGGCCAGGTGCGAGGGTGGTGCGGGATCGGGCCAGGATGTCCAGGCCGAGGTAGCGGCGGCCTTCGGTCCATTCGTCGTGCTGTTCGGCCAGGACGGCGCCGACGAGGCGGATCAGGGAGTCCCGGCCGGGGAAGATCCCCACGACGTCGGTGCGGCGGCGTATTTCCCGGTTGAGGCGTTCCTGCGGGTTGTTGGACCAGATCTGCCGCCAGAGCTCTTTGGGGAAGCTGGTGAAGGCCAGCACGTCGGCGCGGGCGGCGTCCAGGTGCGCGGCGACGTTGGGGAGCTTGGCGGCGATGGCGTCGATGAGCCGGTCGTACTGGTCGTGCACGCTGCTGGCGTCGGGCTGGTCGTAGACCGAGTGCAGCAGGGTCTTGACCCAGGGCCAGGACGCCTTCGGGGTGGCGGACATCAAGTTGGCGGCGTAGTGCGTCCGGCACCGCTGCCAGCTGGCGCCGGGCAGGGTCGCGCCGATGGCCTCGACCAGGCCGCGGTGCGCGTCGGAGGTGACGAGCTGGACGCCGGTCAGGCCGCGGGCGGTCAGGTCCCGGAAGAACCCCAGCCAGCCGGCGCCGTCCTCGGCGGAGGTGACCTGCAGGCCCAGGATCTCCCGGTGCCCGTCCGCGTTCACCCCGGCCGCCAGCAAGGCATGGACATTGACGACCCGGCCGCCTTCGCGGACCTTGAGCACCAGCGCGTCCGCGGCGAGGAACGTGTACGGGCCAGCGTCCAGCGGCCGGGTCCGGAACGCCTCCACCTGCGCGTCCAGGTCCCGGGCCATCTCGCTGACCTGTGACCGGGACAGCCGGGTGATCCCCAAAGACTCGACCAGCTTCTCCATCCGCCGGGTGCTGACCCCGAGCAGGTAGCAGGTCGCCACGACCGAGGTCAGCGCTGCCTCGGCCCGCCGGCGGCGTTCCAGCAGCCAGTCCGGGAAATAGCTGCCCGAGCGCAGCTTGGGGATCGCCACGTCCAGCGTCCCGGCGCGGGTATCGAAGTCCCGGTGCCGGTAGCCGTTACGGACATTGACCCGGTCCGGTCCCGGCATCCCGTACGGGGCACCGCAGACCGCGTCGGCCTCCGCCGACATCAGCGCATTGATGAACGTGGCCAGCATCGAGCGCAGCAGATCCGGCGACGCGGACTCCAGCTGGTCGTGCAGAAAGCGGGCAGGGTCAATACTGCTAGGTACGGTCACCGTCGTGTCTCCTTCAGAAGCACTGTGAGAGGTCTTCCAAAGAATCACGCGGTGGCCGCCTTACACGTCTGCGCCACGCCCATCAACCGGGCCGGTCAGTACACCACCTTGCCGGACGCAACTCGGCAGCAGCCGGGTTCGGGGGAGGGGTCTGAGCAGGACAAGACGGGTCTCGCGGCCGGGGAAAGGCCTGCAGTCAAGCTCTGGAAAGATTCAGCACGACACGCGCGGCCGACGCACCGACGCAGGGCCGCTGACAGCGACCAGAACTAAGGCACCGAGGTGGTGGGAATCTCTCACAGGTTCCTCACGGACTGGCCGGACGGTACAGGACTATGGCAGCTATATCGGACACTGGCCCGGACGCTGACCTGCGGATGCGGATTCTGGCGCACTGGCCGGATACACGGCATTGATCTACGGATCAGACGGTCAGGCTGGTACGACTGCCTCGCGTCAGGCTCTTTGCGAGCGACGGGTCAGGTGCTCGTGGCTGGAGGCCTGGCCCTTGTTAGAACTGGGCCTTGAGTTGGTCGATCTCGTGCACTCGCTCCTGGAGCTGGGCGTATGCCGGGTGCTCGCGGATACGGCCCACGGCCCAGCGCAGGACCTCCGCGCGGCTGTTCGCGATGCCCGCGGTGTTCAGGGTTTCCACGGCCGCCAGATCGGCAGGGCCGAGCCGGGTATTACCGGGGTGATTCCTCCGATACCTCCTCCTGTCCTTGCCCGTCCCCCGCGGCCTCCGATTCTGAGGATGGGGCCATGAGGCCTGGGCGCCCCGCTTGGCCGGTCCGCGAGGAATTCGATCCACCCGATGAAGCGGGGCAGCTCGTCGCGGATCTTCATGATCACCGGGCGGTTGGCCTCCTCGAAGGCGGTCATGGTCTCCTTGTCGGCCTCCTTGCCCTCCGGTCGGCCTGCCCGGGCGATAAAGGCCCGGACCGCGGTCTCTCCCGGCTCGACCTCGGGTCGTCGCCGTACTCCAGCACCTGAACCCGCTCGATGGCGCCTGCGGGGAAGGCCGACCTCAGCTGCTCCTCGATACGGTCAGTCACTGTTTGATCCATGGCATGCTCCGTACGTTGCTCGTCATTCGCGTGTTGCTCGTACAAGAAGCGTAACACGTGTTAGATCTCGTGCCGACGTACTGGCGGATGCGTGGGCGTGGGCTGACCAGGAAGCGGCTCATTTCGAGCGGCGCTGACGGTCCGGGTGGCAGTTTGGGTTGCAGTCACCACCGTGCGGCACCGTCCTCCAAGGACCGATTAAGGACGGCGGTCCAGGTTGAACCGATCAGGACAGCCGCGACCCGAGCTGCTAATGCGGCGCGGCGTACAGCACGGAAGTACAGCAACGCCCCCTGACACTCGCCAGCTCACACGGCCACCAGCACACTGAGCTAGCTGGGACGACGGGCAGACGCCCAGCGGCGCCGCTAGTTCGGGACGAAGAGGCCATCGCTGGCTACGCGGGATATACGCGGGATGATCTTTGGATGACATAGCAGGTGGGCGTGCTGAAAGCCCAGGTAGGAGCAGTGGCGGACATTGAATCACGGACGGTCTTGAAAACCATTGTGGCGGTAACGTCACCGTGGGTTCGAATCCCACGCCCTCCGCTTGACTCGCGCCCGTTCTGCATAGGCCAGCTTCTCTAGCCGTCTTGGCCGTCCTGGCCGTCTTGGCTGACCGGATGCTCCGGCAGCGCGCTGGCCGCGGCGGTAGATTCCGCTGCCGGGATCCCAACGTCTGCCGGTGTGAGCGGTGCTGAGCGGTGCAGTCGTACCGCGATGAGAGGAAATACCAGGACCGAGAGCACGCCCGCGCCGACCAGGGCGGCTTCGGTGGCGGGGAGCATGACCCCATCCCGCTGGCCGATCTCGGCCAGGGCGATCAGCAGCGGCAGTGTGGTCGCGGAGATGAACGTCATCTCCACCCGCTGCCGCGCCGGGAGGACACGACGATAGACCAGGAGCGAGGGCAGGCCCCGGACGATCAGCAGCAATGCGAGGAAGGTGAGCAGGCGCAGCGGGGCCTGGCTGATCGCCTTCAGGTCGAGAGTCATGCCGGAGGAGATGAAGAAGATGGGAATGAAAATGCCGTAGCCCACCGCATCGAACTTGTGCTCCAGCCCGGCCGTATCAATGTTGAACCGGCGGGTCCAGGCCCGGAGCACCATGCCGGCCAGCACGGCACCGAGCACAACATCCAGGCCGAACCGGCTTGCGACGGCGAGCAGCGCAAACAGCAGGACCATGGCCCAGCGCAGGGTGGTCTGCCCGGTCCCGTCCTGACCCTCCCGGATGATCCGCTGCACGGTACTGCTTCTGGCCAGCCGCGGCGCGGCGGACAGGGCCATGGCCAGCACCCCGACCAGCGCCACCGAGGCAAGCGCGACGAAATGGCCCCGCTGAGTGAGGAAGACGGCGATGATCAGGATCGGAAAGAGCTCGCCGACCGCGCCCGCGGCATACACGTACTGGCCAAAAGGGCCAGCGAGCATGTCATTGTCCCTCAGGATGGGCAGCAGCGTGCCCAGCGCCGTGGTCGTCAGCGCCAGCCCTATCGGTACGTAGTCCTTGATATAACCTGCCGCGTCCAGCCCGGCCGTCACCCCGACGGCGAGCATGGCCGAGATGAGCCAGCCTCCGATGGCCAGCTTGCCCGCCTGCTGCCGCAGCAGCGCTGGATCCAGTTCGTAGCCGGCCAGCAGGAACAGGAATCCCAGCCCGATGTTGGACAGCAGCTGGATGCTGGACGTCTCGGCCAGGCCGAGCACGTGCGGGCCGATCAAGACGCCGCCGAGCAGGAAGATGACAACCTGCGGGATGCGCGGGCCCGGCAAGGCCGCCACTACCAGCGGTGTGAGTGCAGCCACCACCGCCACGGCCACCAGGTCCAGCAGCCCCTGGTTCAGGTCCACAACGGCCGCCTCGTCTAACGTGTGACTTTTATCTTTGCATTCGGCGATGCTCAGGGCATTACCCAAGCGGGCCGTGTCTTAAGATCTGGACCTGGACGGCCGGGAGTTGGCCATGGGAACGAAGCTCGTGCCGCCGCGTGCGCGATGGGGCGGCCGAACGAGAACCATCACGGTCCCGCACTTGGGCCAGCCGACGTGACCCGAGTCCATGGACGGCCGTCTACTCCGGGAACGGCTTTCACCGGAATGCGGCCGGGTGACATCCGCGGCCGCTCCGCTCCTTCGTGAGGAGATGACCGTCCGCAGCGGACAATGATGGGAAGGAGCGCGCGCTCCTGGCATGGGGGCCGCGGATGCGCATGTCATTTACCAACCCGGGCGACCTGAATCAACAACGGCCACGGGGTCCACGTCGCCGATGGCAAGCGACCTCAGATCGGAGCTGACGACGTGAACGCCCCGGCTAACAGCGCGTTTGACCTTCCTGACCGCCTCCGCGCCAAGGCCGACCCGACGCTGATCGCCGGTGACGAGCAACGCTTCGCGGCCATCGCGGAAAGCCTCGAGCGGTCGATCGCCGACCTGTCCGGCCGCCTCGATGTTGAGCTCAAGGCGCCCGGCGGCATGGGCCAGAAGGCGATGGACCGGGACACGGAGATTCACCGGCTGGCCGCTCGCCTGCGTATCCTGCTCCGCTTCGGCCTGGACCTGTGCCTCGGGCGCGTCGTTTACGCAGACGGCTCTGAGCCCGCGTACATCGGGCGGCTTGGCCTCACGGACAGCTCGGGCCGCCGGCTCCTGCTCGACTGGCGATCGCCTGCGGCTGAGCCGTTCTTCGGGGCGACCCACGCCAACCCGATGGGTCTGGCCAGCCGCCGCAGGTATCGCTGGACCCGCGGCCGGGTCAGCGATTACTGGGACGAGGTGTTCACCCCGGACGGGCTCGAAGGGAACGCCGCGCTCGACGACCAGTCCGCCTTCATCGCCAGCCTGGGCAGCAACCGGTCGGCCCGGATGCGGGACGTGCTCGGCACCATCCAGGCTGACCAGGATGCCATCATCCGCGCCGGATCCCGCGGCGCTCTCGTCGTCGACGGAGGCCCGGGCACGGGGAAGACGGTGGTCGCCCTGCACCGCGCCGCCTACCTCCTCTATTCCGATCCTCGCCTCGGTCACCGCCGCGGCGGTGTGCTGTTCGTCGGTCCGCACCAGCTCTACCTGGCCTACGTTTCCGACGTGCTCCCCAGCCTCGGCGAGGAGGGCGTGCAGATCTGCACTCTGCGCGACCTCCTCGCCGAAGGAGCCACAGCTACGGTCGAGACCGACCCGGGCGTGGCCCGGCTGAAGTCGTCCGCGGACCTGGTGAGGGCGATCGAAATGGCGGTCAGGTTCTATGAGCAGCCACCCGCGAAAGGGATGAAGGTCGAGGCCGACGGGTCTGACCTCTGGCTGAGCGCCGACGACTGGGCCGAGGCGTTCGAGGCACCGGAATCCGGTACTCCGCACAACGAGGCGCGCATCAAGATCCTGGATGAGCTGGTCGCCATCCTGATGGACAAATATGAGGGCGACGTGCCGGCTGACCTGGTCCGCAAGTCGCTGCGGCAGAACAGGGGGCTGATCGCGACCCTCAACCGGGCGTGGCCGCTGATCTCGGCGACTGACCTCGTCGCAGACCTGTGGTCGGTACCCGCCTACCTGCACAAGTGCGCTCCCTGGCTCAGTCCCGACGAGGTCCGGCGGCTGCAGCGCCGGGACGCTCAGGCCTGGACCACCTCTGACCTGCCGCTCCTGGACGCAGCACGACAGCGGCTCGGCGATCCCGAGGCATCACGACGTCAGCGCCGGCATGACGCCGTGGTCGCTGCTGAACGCGAGCAGATGGCCCAGGTCCTCGACGACCTGATCGAGGCCGCGGACGACGAATACGGCGTAGGTCTGGTGACGATGCTGCGCGGCGAGGACTTCCAGGACGCCCTGGTCAATGAGGCCGCACTGCCCAGTACCGAACTGGACCCGCTGGCCGGCCCGTTCGCGCACATCATCGTGGACGAGGCTCAGGAACTCACCGACGCGGAATGGCAGATGCTGCTGCTGCGCTGCCCGTCCCGGAGCTTCACTATCGTCGGGGACCGCGCGCAGGCCAGGCACGGGTTCACGGAGTCGTGGCGGGAACGGCTCGAGCGGATCGGCTTCGACCAGATCAACCTGGCCTCCCTGAGCATCAACTACCGGACGCCGGAAGAGGTCATGGCGGAAGCCGAGCCGGTCATCCGGGCCGTGCTCCCGGACGCCAATGTGCCGATCTCCATCCGCAGCAGCGGCATCCCCGTCCGGCACGGATCCGCTGCGGATCTGACCGTGATCGTGGCTGGCTGGCTCGCCGCGCATGCCGACGGGATCGCCTGCGTCGTCGGCGACCCCACGTTCCCGGAGACCTTCCGCGTCCGGTCGCTGAGCCCGGAGCTGGCGAAGGGGCTCGAGTTCGATCTGGTCGTCCTCATCGACCCCGAGAAGTTCGGCCCGGGCATCGAAGGAGCGGTCGACCGCTATGTCGCCATGACCCGAGCTACCCAGCAGCTCGTCATCCTCGTGAGCTCCTGACGCTGGCCGGGACAGCGCGTGCACGTCGAATGAACTCAGCGTTCCCTCACCATAAGCCGCTCGGGTGAGTTTCGCGGTGGCCGAGTAGTCTCGGCGGCATGGAAAGCGAGGCGCTGCCGCCGCTGGGCGTGGCCGAGCTCGTCACCCGCTGGCAGTTCGCGCCGGTCGTGACCGGCTTTGTGGTAGCCGTGGCCGGCCTCTACCTGTGGGGCGTGCTGCGGGTTCGTCGCAGGCATCCGGCTCGTCCGTGGCCGCTGCCGCGTACCGCCCTGTTCCTCGGCGGCCTGGCTGTCGTGGTGATCGCGACCGAGAGCGGCATCGGCAGTTACGACGACGTGCTCTTCTGGGATCACATGGTGCAGCACCTGCTGCTGCTGATGGTCGCCCCGCCGCTGCTCGTCCTGGGGCAGCCGGCCACGTTGCTGCTGCACGCGAGCCGGAACCCCGTGCACACCTGGACCAAGAAGCTGCTGCGCTCCCGCGTGGTGACCTGGATCACCTGGCCTCCGTTCGGGGTGGCGCTCTACGTCGGCGTGATCGTGGGCACGCACCTGACCGGCTTCATGAACCTGGTGCTGGCCAACGAGACCGTGCACAACGCCGAGCATGCCCTCTACCTGGTCGCCGGGTACCTTTACTTCCTGCCCCTGGTGGGACGGGAGCCCATCCGGTGGCGGGTCTCCTACCCGACCCGGATCTTCCTGCTCTTCCTGGCCATGCCGGTGGATGCCTTTACCGGCCTGGTTCTCGGGTCAGAGGGCACCAATCCGTTTCCCGGCCTGGCCCAGGGCCGTCCGGCGTGGGCGCCGGCTCCCGTGAGCGACGTGCACATCGGCGGCGCGGTGATGTGGGTCGGCGGAGCTGGCCTCATGTTCGCCATCATGATGACGGTGTTCTTCGCCTGGACCCGTGAGGCGCGTAGCGACGGCGGCCTCGGCTGGCTGGAGACCGCGCGCCGCACCAACTTCGCCGCGGTGGTCGGCGCACACCAGGAGGCTGGCGTCAGCCGCGCCGGGCCGGCCCGGCCGGCCGCGACCAGCCGGGCCGAGAACGTTGACGACGACGAGCACCTGGCCGCCTATAACGCCTACCTCTCCCGGCTCAACCAACAGCACGAGCGCTGAGCCCGCCGCGACACGCCGGTAGGGCTTTCTAGCCGAATCTAAGGCCTGGGCTAGATCTCGCCATAGAGTCCGATGTATGGACCCGGTGCGCAATCCCTACGCTCCAGGCGCGGGCCAGCGGCCGCCTGAGCTCACCGGGCGGGACCGGGAGATCGGCCAGTTCGAGGTGGTGCTCGAGCGCATCGCCCGCGGCCGCCCGGAGCGGAGCATGGTGCTGACCGGGCTGCGCGGCGTGGGCAAGACGGTGCTGCTGAACACGTTCAGGTCCATGGCTCTCCAGCGGCTCTGGGGCACCGGGAAGATTGAGGCCAGGCCGGGCCAGTCGATCCGGCGGCCGGTCGCCGCGGCGCTGCACATGGCCGTGCGGGAGCTCGCGCCCAGGCACCGGGCCCCGGATCGGGTCGAGTACTTCCTCGGTGTCCTCAAGGCGTTCGCGATCCACGACCCGAAGGCGCCCAAGGGGAGCTCGGTCACGGTCGCGCTCGGCATTGACGTGCCCGCCCAGCGCGGGCGGGCAGATTCGGGCGACTTGGAGGTCGACCTGACCGAATTGTTCGCCGAGGCGGCCTCGGTCGCCGCCGACCTCGGCGTGGGAATCGCGCTATTCGTCGATGAGATGCAGGATGTGCCCGCCGACGATGTATCCGCGCTCTGCGCCGCCTGCCACGAGCTGTCGCAGACCGGCGGGCCGCTCATCGTCGTCGGCGCGGGCCTGCCGCACCTGCCATCGGTGCTGTCGGCGAGCAAAAGCTACTCTGAGCGGCTGTTCAGCTACGCCAGGATCGACCGCCTGGACCGGCCGGCCGCCGACCTCGCGCTGATCGCCCCGGCTCAGCGCGAAGGCGTGACTTTCACCGCAGGCGCCCTCGACGCGCTGTATGCCTCAGCCGACGGTTACCCCTACTTCGTCCAGGCCTACGGCAAGGTCACCTGGGACGTGGCCGCATCGAGCCCGGTGACGGCGGCGGATGTCGGCGTGGCGGCTCCCGAGGCGGAGAGCGAACTGGCGGTCGGCTTCTTCGGCAGCAGGTATGAGCGCGCAACGGTGGCCGAGCGGGAGTACATGCGCGCGATGGCCGCCACCGGGGATGGCCCGGTGCCCACGTCGGTCGTGGCCGACGAGCTCGGGCGCAAGCCGTCCAGCTTGTCGCCGGCCCGCGACGCGCTGATCAAGAAGGGCCTGATTTACAGCTCGGAGCGTGGCCTGATCGCGTTCACCGTCCCGCACTTCGGCCACTTCCTGCGATCGCAGCCCGCGTAGGCACGCGGCGGCCGCACGCTAGAACTCGATACCGCTATCTAGTACACAGCCTAGAATCCCCTAGATAACGACAGACTGGCCAGTTCCGGCCGGCCGAGGATCTCGTCGGTATCCGCGTCGAGGACTGCCACCCGGATGGGCGGCCGCCGGGCCTGCAGGTAGACGGCGAAGACGATATCCACTCGCCGGCCGCGCGCCAGCCCCGGATACACCACGAAACGCCAGCATCCTTCCCGCCACACGTCGGCCGGGGCGGCCGCGGAAACCTGGCCTGCGTACCTGCGCCACGCAGAGCTGGAGCGCAGCGCCGTCAGGGTGCGGCCGACGGGGAGCCTGCGCACCTCGCACGGCTCGGAATAGCCGAGCCTGACCAGGATCTCGCCGAGTTCGGGGGACAGGAACGCGATGAGGGACAGCTCGAAGGCCAGCGCGGCCAGCCAGAGCTCGGCCGTAGTGGGAGAGGACGGCATGCGGAGCGGAGGAAGGCCGATCGTGACGGCGGCGGCCGCGCACAGCACCCCGGCGCGCGTGATGGTCCGCCATCCGATCGGGGTCTCGCTGAACTCGCCGAAGCAGCCACAGCCGGCCTCGGGACGACGCTGCCGCGTTTCGTTCAGCGCGGCCATGGCGACCAGGAAGAACAGGGCCGCCCCGGTGCGCACGATGGTCGAAGGCAGGCGCGGGCTCAGCGGGCCGAACCGGCGCGCGGTCGCGATCAGCGCGACGCCCAGGCCGAACTCGGCCGCGCACATGGCCATCATCATCGGCCGGCGCAAGCGCAGCGGGAACAGGCCCGCCGGGTCCATGGCGGGCGCGATGGAACGTGACCTCAGCACGCGCCACGCCTTGATCGCGCATCCGCCCAGCAGCAGGGCGGCTAGCAGGGGGACCTGCAACTCCCTGACCGCGGTCAGCATCGCCTATCCGCCGATCGTCATGGTGGCGTTGAAACACCCGGCTTCGAGAGCGCCGCCGAGCTCCACGAAGGCCGCCATGGTGAGGTCGGCGATCCGGCCCTTGCTCGAAGTGCCGCACGTGACGCAGCGATCACAGAACAACCTGGCTGTCGCACCGCAGCTCGTGACGAGCAGCATCCGGCTGCGCTCGGCGCAGTCGTTCCGCAGCCGGAGCATGCTCCCGACGGACAGGTAGGGGAGCCGGACGCACCCCGGCCCGGTGGCGTGGGGGTCAACGGCGTGCCCGTCGCCGGTGCAGTCCGGCAGCGCCGAACCGGGCCGCTCGCAGCTCGTCTCGGGGTCCAGGGCGGGGTAGGCCAGCCCGAGGAGATCCGCTGGCTCCTCCCCGGGCTCGTGCCAGACCGCCGAGCCGCTCGCGGGATCGGGCACATGCCCGCTGACCATAGGCGGCACGGGCGGGTGGCCGGCCCGGTACGGCGGCTGCGAGGTGGCGGGAATCAGCGCCTGGAGGAAGCCGTCCTGCTTCAGGCCGATCACGTCGATGAGGTAGCCAGGCTCGAGCCGCGGGAAGCGGACCTGAATGCGGCCGGCCGTCTCGCGGGCGATGATCACGACCTTGCGCCCGCTTGCCGGACCCTCGTCGACCAGCAGCGTTGCGGGTCCTTTTCGTTCGACGATGGTCCCGGTCGCCCGGCCGATCTGAGCCCAGATGCGGTCCACGACCGGGCCGCCGGGATGCTGGCGCCGGACGATCGCATGATCGCCCTGCCGCAGGGCAGCTGGCGAAACTGGGGCGCCGCGCCAGGCTTGCGCGCACGAAGCCAGCGGGAACCGCTGCTCGCCGAGCTCGGTCCGCAGCACCAGAACGTGCGGGCTGACGTCCAGGATCCTGCCGGTGACCGTATACACCAGGGTGCTTGCCGCGGCTGCGCCGCCGCCTTCCCCGGTTACCGAGAGCGAGTGTCCAGGTTCCTCTCGACGCCCCAGAACCGCTGCCTTAAGCAGCGACCTGCGCGCGAAGCGGGCCGGACCGGCATGTTCCGTGACATCATCGCACCAACGGGTGATGTCAGCCAAATGCCGCACTTGCCCTCCGTGGGATTGCATGAGCCTCAAGTAGACCATGCTCGGCGCTGACAGTTACGTCAAGTCATTCCGACACAATTGTCCGTGAGGACATAGATATACATCCGCGATGGATAGCCGCCCGCGACGTACGTGCTCCTCGTCTTGCGCACATAGCGTAGTCATGCCGACTACCTTAAGTAAGGTGGTCGGCATGAGCTTCGTCGGCGATCACGAGGGTGCCCCCTGCAGCGACGTCGACGTTGCGTTCCGCGATTACGTTCTCGCCCGCGGGACGACCCTGCTGAGAATAGCGGTCATGCTTACCGGCAACCGGGCTGACGCCGAAGACCTGGTCCAGGCCGCCTTGGCCAACACCTACCTGGCGTGGGGGAAGATCAATGACCGCGCCGCCCTCGACGCCTATGTGCGGCGAACGATGATCAACACGCATATATCCTGGTGGCGGCGCCGCAAGCTGGAAGAATTCCCGACCGACGAGCTGCCGGAGCAAGCGGTGGCGGACCACGCGCGAGACAGTGACCTGGCCGAGGTGGTCCGGCGGGCGCTCGACCGGCTGCCGCAGCGGATGCGCGCAGCGGTCATGCTGAGATATTTCGAGGACATGACTGAACCGGACATCGCCGCGCTGCTGGGGGTCAGCCTGGGCACGGTAAAGAGCACGGTTTCGCGCGCGGTGGCCAGGCTGCGCATTGACGCGGAACTCGGCGAAGATTCCGGCTCTTAACCCCTTTACCAGGCTAAATCACGACTTTTCTCGCTATATCGCTCGGCCGGACGTTAATTCGCGCCACGTGGGGTCTACTGCGGGACGCCAGGCTCATGGCACTATCAGATATGCCGCTCAGGCGCCTTCGGGAGGTGGCTCGATGCGCAGCACGATGATGGACATCCCGCTGACGATCACGTCGATCATGCGCTACGGAACGTCGGTCTTCGGCGATCGCGAGGTTGTGACCTGCACCGAGGATGGAACCAGGCGTCGTACCTACGCGGAGGCGGGCCGCCGCGCCGCACGCCTGGCCAACGGGCTGCGCCGCCTGGGCGTGGACGCCGGCCAGCGCGTGGGCACGTTCATGTGGAACAACGCCGAGCACCTCGAGGCTTATCTGGCCGTGCCGTCGATGGGCGCGGTGCTGCACACGCTCAACATCCGGCTCGCGCCCGCCGAGGTGGCTTATATCGTCACCCACGCCGAAGACCGCGCCGTCATCGTGGATGCCTCGCTGGTCTCCAGGCTCGCCGAGATCCTGCCGCACGCGCCGACGGTCAAGCACGTGATCGTATCCGGGGCGCAGCCCGGTCAGACGCCGGGAGTGCAGGAGCTGGCCGGCGTGAGCGTCCACTCCTACGAGGAGCTCCTGGCCGCCGAGCCTGACTCGTTCGACTGGCCCGCGCTCGACGAGACCTCGGCCGCGGCGATGTGCTACACCAGCGGGACCACCGGGTACCCAAAGGGAGTTGTCTACAGCCACCGGTCCAGCTACCTGCATTCGATGGGCGCCTGCCTGGGCAACACCTTCGCCCTCACCGAGAGAGATCGCGTGCTGCCCGTCGTGCCCATGTTCCACGCCAACGCATGGGGGCTGGCCTACGCCAGCCTGATGTCCGGTGCGGCGCTGATCCTGCCGGACCAGTACATGCAGCCGGCCGTCCTGGTGCGGCTCATCGGCGACGAGCATGTCACCGTGGCGGGCGGGGTGCCCACCATCTGGGCCGGGGTCCTCGCGCATATGCGGGCCGACGGTGGTGATGTGTCCTCGCTGCGCCTCGTCGTCGCGGGCGGCTCGGCGGTGCCGCACGCGATGCAGGCCAGCTTCGAGGCCGAGCTCGGCGTCCGGATGCTGCAGGCCTGGGGAATGACGGAAACCTCGCCTCTGGGCAGCGTGGCCCATCCGCCCCCTGGCCTGACCAAGGAAGAGGAGTGGCAGTACCGGGACAGCCAGGGCCGGGTGATGTGCGCGGTGGAGGCCAGGCTGGCCGGCGACGGCGGCGCGACGCTCCCCCTCGACGGCGAGGCGGTGGGCGAGATCGAGGTCCGGGGCCCGTGGATCACCGGCTCGTATTACCAGGACGACGACCCGGCCAAGTTCCATGACGGCTGGCTGCGGACCGGTGATGTGGGGACGCTCGACGAGCACGGCTTCATCCGGCTGACCGACCGGGCCAAGGACGTGATCAAGTCAGGCGGTGAATGGATCTCCTCCATGGCGCTGGAGAACATCTTGATGGCCCACCCGGACGTGGCCGAGGCCGCGGTGTTCGGGATCGCCGACGAGAAGTGGGGAGAACGGCCGCTCGCAGCGGTCGTACTGCGATCCGGCGCCCAGGTCACCGCGGAGAAGCTCCGGGCCTTCATGGCCGAGCAGGTCCCCCGCTGGCAACTGCCCGAGCGCTGGTGTTTCGTCGCCGAGGTCCCGAAGACCAGCGTGGGCAAGTTCTCCAAGCGCGCCATGCGCGAGGCCTATGCCCACGGGCAGTACGACGTCGTCGAGGTTCGCTGACGCGAGGCGCGAATACTTTGCCGGGGCGGCGTCACTCCCGGTACGCTAAGGCCCACCGCACCTGCGGGTGCAGGTGGAGGATTCGCCTAGTCCGGTCTATGGCGCCGCACTGCTAATGCGGTTGGGTCTAACGGCCCTCCGGGGTTCAAATCCCCGATCCTCCGCAGCTCGCCGGCCCTCTCCCGCAGCACTCAGGGACAGGGCCTGACCACCAGGACAGCCAGGGCGGATGCCGAGAGCAAGCCGACCCACCATCGGCGCCATTTCTGTTGGTCGCAGCCACCTCCACGATGCGGCCGGCCCCTCGCGCGGCCGCCGGGCGTGGGCCATGTGATCCGGGTCGGTCGGTGCGACGACCTCCCAGGCGTGCCGGGCCGGTCGGTGGCCGGAACACCGAACGTCTTCAGGAGCCAGTCACCAGAAGCCCCGTTCTGGGCGTACTCAGCCTGGCCAGGCAATCCGCGCTGCTGGCGTGGTCGCGATCTCCCCTGAATCCTGATAGCCAAAGGGGTGAAGTGCGGCCAGATTCCTCGGTTCGTTCCCTCTTATATTGATTTACGCTAAAATCTCCCACTCATACTATTTGAGTCGAAATTGGGCCGATCGCATAATTGCCCGGGACATTTGAAATTTCCCGGTTGGTTCCAATTCTGCTATCCTAACTGTTATTGGCGTTAGGAAAGCCGGGTCGCGCTTCATGGTGGTTCGAATGGACTGGCCCGGTCGGGGGCGTGAGCGTCTGGTCCGTGGCAGATGCTCTGCGGGCTACGGCCTCTTACCGTTACCGGCTTAGCGCGGGGGACGGAGAGCGTTGCCGATTCAAGGGGCACACGAGGTGCGGTCGGCGCCCGGGGGCGCGCCGACCGCACCGCCGCCGACCACGCCTGATGGCCCGGCTCGCACTGCATCGCGCCGCGAACGGGTGCCGGATGCGATCACCATGGCAGGCGGCCTGCTGTGCGTCGCCGTGGGCCTGACGGTGATGGCAGCCTGGTTTGTGCGGGCCACGGCCGTTTTGCGCTTCGGCAGCGAGAATCCGATGTCATTCAATACCGCGCTGGCTTTTGTGCTGACCGGGCTCGCGCTCGTCGCACTCGCCAGGAGGCGGCCTAGAGCGGCGCTGGCCGCGGGCGTGTTCGACGCGGTCCTCGGCGCGATGATACTGGCCGAATACGCCCTCGGCCGCAGTCTCGGTATCGATCAGCTGTTTGTGAAGGCCTATCTCAGCGCGCCGCACGTTGTGCCCGGGAGGCCAGCGGTCAATACCGCGGTGTGCCTGGCGCTGACCGGTACCGGGCTGCTGGTGTGGGGTCCATGGCGCCCCCGCCGACGGCCGGCCGTACTGGCCGCAGCGGGATCTATTATCGGCGCGATTGCGGTCATAGCGACCTTCGGGTATGCCACCGGCAACTCCGGGACTTACGGGTGGTGGCATGTGTCCGCGATGGCTTTGGTCACCGCCCTGACCCTGCTCATTCTTGCGCTCTCTCTGCTCAGCGCCGCATGGCGGGACTCCCGCGCGGGTTATGCCAGCTTGCCCAGGTGGCTCCCGATGCCAGCCGGTGCGCTGGCTCTCGGCCTGTCCATATGGCTGGCCTTCGTTGGCCGGGCCGTGGCCACGGGGCGTATCTCCCAGAACACCTTCACCGGGGCCGCCACTACCCTCGCGCTTGTCATGGCGGGCTTTGCCGTGCTGGTGGTCTGGCTGGGGCAGCAGGCGGAGGAGCGGCGCCGGGTGGCCGTGGCCGCAGCGGCGTGGCGGTCCGAGGCCGAGAGAGCGGCGCGGGAAGGTGAGCACCGGCTCTTCCAGTTCCTTGAAGCCATGCCCGTCGCGGTGTTCATTGCGTCGCGGGACGGTCAGCCCTACTTCACCAATAGCGAAGCCAAGCGGGTGCGGGGACAGGGCGTCGCACTGGGCGTCGGTGCCGGTGAGCCGGCCGAGGCCTACCGTGTTTTCGTGGCCGGAACGGACCAGCCGTTCCCGGACGAGAGGATGGCCACCGCCCGTTCCATCCGCGGCCAGCCATCGCACTATGACGACATGGATATCCACCGGCCGGATGGTTCCGTGATCCCCCTCGAGGTGTGGGGGCGCCCGGTGTACGGCGCTGGCGGAGAGGTCGAGTTCGCCATCAACGTGTTTGCCGACATCTCCGAACGCCAGGCCAGGGAGAAGATCATCACCGGCCAGGCCGCGCTACTCGAACTGGCCTACGACGCGATCTTCGTCCGGGACCCGGACGGTCACATCACGTACTGGAACGCGGGCGCCGAGCAGGTCTACGGCTTCACCCGCGCCGAGGCGCTAGGGCAGATATCCCACATCATGCTCAGCACCCAGTTCCCCGAGCCGCTGGCCAGCATCGAGGCCATCGCGACCCAGCACGGCCGCTGGGACGGCGAACTTATTCACCGGCGCGCCGACGGGCGGTCCATCATCGTGGAGAGCCGCTGGGCGGCACAGCGCGGGCCCGGCGGGTCGCTGCTGGGATTCATGGAGATCAACCGTGACATCACCGCCCGAAAAGACGCCGAACGCGAGACGCTCCGGCGAGCACGGGAGATCCAGGCACTAAACGCAACCCTGGAACAGCGGGTGCGCCAGCGCACCGTGCACCTAGAGCAGGCCAACAAGAACCTGGCGGCCTTCACCTACACGGCCGCCCACGAGCTGCGAACCCCGCTACGAGGGATAAGCGGGTTCGCCGAAGCCCTGGCCGAGGAGTACGGCGACCGGCTCGACGAAACAGGACGCGGATACGCCGGGCGCATCCAGGCGGCCAGCGGGCACATGGCCGCCGTGCTCGATGACCTGCAGCAGCTGGCCGGGGTGTCAAGGGCCGAGATAAACCTCCGAGAGGTTGACCTGAGCGCCGAGCTCACCACCATTTGCGATCAGCTCCGCAGCCGTGACCCCGGCCGCCGGGTCCGGGTGACCGTCGAAGACGGGGTCCGGGTCGCCGCAGACCGCGCCCTGATCCGGACCGTGCTGAAGAACCTGCTTGACAACGCCTGGAAGTTCACCGCCGGCCGCGAGCACGCCACCATCGAGTTCGCGACCACGCCCGTCGGCGATGCCCCCATCTGCTGCTATGTGCGTGACAACGGGGCCGCTTTGACCCGGCCTACGGGGACAAGCTGTTCACCTCGTTCCAGCGGCTCCACGCCGCCACGGAGTTCCCGGGCACCGGCATCGGCCTGGCCATCGTCAGGCGCATCATCGACCGTCACGGCGGGCGGACCTGGGCCGAAGGTGGCATCGATCGCGGCGCCACCATCTATTTCACCCTCGACGCGAAAGACACCACATGAGCGACAGGCCGAGGTCTGGTCCTGAGTTCGGCTCGCCGCCTGGATGGCGCGGTGCCGCGGTGCCGCCTGCTGGAAGGTCTCTGGCGATATTGCTCCCCGCCAGTGCATTTCCCTAGACTCTAGCGAGGCTCAGCGGCCGGATGAGGAGGGCGCATGCCAGTCGACTGGGTGGTCATCGGCCTGGACAACGGCGGGACAACCAACAACGGGACGGTTCTCGATGCCGACGGGCGGTTCCTCCTCGACCAGCTGGCGGAAGTCCCGAGCAACGTCAGGGAGGGCCCGGCCAAGGCCATCCAGTCGCTGGTCGAGTCCGTGGAGCAGGTGCTGCGGATCACCGGCGTGCCGCTGGCCGCGGTACGCGCGGTAGGCCTCGACACACCCGGCCCGGCCAGCTCACAGGGCATCATCTCGTCGAAGGGCGCGACCAACTTCGGGGACGCGGGCTGGGGCGGCTTCGACATCCGCGGCGCGCTGGCCGAGCGTATCGGGCTTCCGGTCATCTACAACAACGACGGCAACGCGGCCGCGCTGTACGCGCACCACATGCGATTCGGCGCGGAGTCAGCTCGGCACAGCTCGCTGTCCGCGATCGTGGGCACCGGCCTGGGTGGCGGGCTGATCGAGGCCGGACGGGTGATCAAGGGCGCGGCCGGGATGGCCGGAGAGCTCGGCCACGTCCCGATTCCGCTGGACGGCCTGCTCGGCCCGGATCAGCCGCCGCCCGCCTGCAACTGCGGCCAGTGGGGCGACGCGGAGAGCGTGGCCTCACTGACCGGGATCCAGAACAACCTGCTGCCGTACTGGCTGGCCAGGTACGAAGGCCACCCGCTCGCAGACCTCCCTGCGGGGGTGGCCGCCAAGCTGGTCCGTCAGTACGGCGAGCAGGGCGACGCCCTGGCCCTGGCCATCTTCGGCCAGCAGGCCATGGCGCTCGGGCGGCTGTTCACCATCGCCGCGAACTTCTTCGATCCGGGCGCCTATTTCCTCGGAGGCGGCGTGGTGGAGGCGGCGCCGCACTTCCGCGACTGGTTCCTGACCGAGGTGCGGGCCAATACCATCCTGCGCGAGGAACAGGCCAGGGTCGCGGAGGTCACCCTGGTACCCGACCGCGACATGGCAGGTGCCCGCGGGTCCGCGATCGCGGCCCGTGACTGGCTCACCGGGGTGGACGCCGGAGCGCTGGTCGCCGGGCTGTAAGCCCTCGGCCGGCGGGATCACGACCACCATGGTGAACCGGACCGGTTCGTCGCCTTCGTTGCTGTAACGATGCAGACGGCTCGCCGGGAAGCGGGGGCACTGCCCGGGCTGACCGTAAGCCGTTCCCCGGCGACGGTACTGCCCACGGCCAGGCTGCCGCTCGGTGAGCGGATGCGCCGCCTGGAGCAGGCGGGCCTTCTGCTCGCCGCAGCCGGAGTGGTCCTCGTGACCGGGTAGAGCCCTAGTCGGGGCTTTCTTCCTTCTCCCTGAAGATCAGCCCGCATACTTCCAGGTAGAGCTGCTCGGGGTAAGGGAGGTAATCGACGTTGCGCAGCGCCTGATCTTGTCCGGCTGATTCGACAATAAATTCGCCATATCCGAGCAACTGGCCCATAGCGGACCGCTGGAAGCTCATGTCCGTCACCTTGGCGAGCGGCATCATGTTCACCTTGCGGAGAAGAAAGCCCTGAGCCAGCAGCAGCCGCTGAGACGTAATGACGAAGTAATTCAGCGACCAGTCCAGGACCTTCCACAACAGGCGCAGCAGCACGACCGCCCACAAGATCCAGATCACGGCGAGGGCCACGCCGTTGCCGTGCGTCAGAGTGCTCAGCCAGCCGGCGATGGCCAGCCCGACCAGAACCTCGAAAATCGGCACGATCAGCACGGCAGGATGCTGATGAACGCTGATGACCTGCCGCTCATGGGGCAAAAGGTACCTATTGACCGTGGCCGGAACCGTGTCAGTGTTCGGAGCCAGCCTCATCCCTGCACCGCGCCCTAAAGCGAAGCGAAGAAAGTCGAAATCCCGTGCGCGGCTGAGGTCAGGAAGGTCCCGATGTCATGCACTACGTGTGCGGCCCCGGCGGGGTCTTCCACGATCCACCAGATCACAAAGGCGACCGCGAGCCACCCGAGGATTGTCTTAAGATTCACGTTATCTCCCAATAGGCGCCCGGACTCGTCCGACTGGTCAGAGAACCAATGTTAGCTTGACCGCTAACGGGGTGTGCCGTGTCGGCATCAGTATGCCCCGGTCCCCTGATCAGTATGCCTGATCAGCGCAACCAATGCGCGGCCGGGAGGGCCGGCCACGCCAGCGCAAGTCCCGCAGGGCCGTCGCCCACGGGCTTTCATCGGCGATTCAGCCGCCGTGAGCGGCCCCCATCTGACAGCATTCCTCCGTGCAGAGCATGCTGGTGCAGTGACAATGTCGGATCTGGGTGAGACGGACTTCGCCGTCATCATCTACCGGGAAGAGGACCAGTGGGAAGCCGACGCGCTGCCCGCCGCGGTCACCGCTGACCTTGACGGCCTCGTGCACGCGCTGCGCCGCCAGCCGAGCATCGGCGGCACCATTGGCTTCGCCGGCGTCGGCGACGACTTCTGGCTGGCGGTCAGGGTCCTCGGCGAGGAGGTGTCACTGTTCCTCTCCGACCTCACCGCGGCGGTGGATTATCCGCTGGCCCGCCAGGTGCTCCAGGCCCTGGATATCCCGGTCCCGGCGGACGACGAGCTCGATCAGGTGCTCCCGGCTGGTGATCTGTCCATCTTCGCGGATCTCGGCCTGGAGGAGATGGAACTCGGCGCGGTAGCCGCCGACCTCGATCTATACCCCGAGGACGCCGTGGCGGGCATTGCCGAACGGCTGCGGTTCGGCGAAGCGGTCGAGCGCGCCCTGGACCGTGCGCTCGGCCCGTGACCAGTGACCCCGTGACCGGTTATGCCGCGGGCTTCGAGCCCGCGATGCGGCTCGCGCTGGCCGAGGCGGTGCGCTCCGGACCGGAGCCGGCCGGGGACGGGCCGGAGGACGTCCCCGTGGGCGCCGTGATCCTCGACCCGGCGGGCACGATCGTCGCGCGGGGCCGCAACCGCCGGGAAGCTGACCGCGACCCCACCGCGCACGCCGAGATGGTGGCGATCAGGCTGGCCGCGCGCGCGGTGGGCAGCTGGCGCCTCACCGGCCTGACCCTCGTCGTGACCCTGGAACCGTGCACCATGTGCGCCGGGGCGGTGACCTTGGCCCGGCTTGACCGGCTCGTCTACGGGGCCGAGGACCCGAAAGCCGGCGCCGTGGGCTCGCTGTGGGACGTGGTCAGGGACAGGCGCCTGAACCACCGGCCGGAAGTCATCGGCGGCGTCCTGGCCGGCGAGTGCGGGGCCGTGCTCCGCGAGTTCTTCGCGCTGCGCCGGGATCAGGAGGTCTAGCCCGGCCGCCGTCGGCGCGACGGTTCAGGTAAGCTCACCCACGGTGGAGTCGCCTAGTGGCCGAGGGCGCACGCCTCGAAAGCGTGTGAGGGGGCAACCCCTCCGTGGGTTCAAATCCCACCTCCACCGCTCGGCGGGATCCGGGGCGGGCAGGAGTGCCTGCCCCGGGAACCGGATGCCGCGTCTCGGACGTTCGCTGAAGTGATCACCAAGCGGTGCGCCCAGGGGCCTGTCCCGGTCGAGGCGACCCACCGCCACCGGCCAGACGCTGGCGAGGAGACCGAGTGTTTGAACCCCAGGGCACCGGGGTCTTCCTGCTGCTGATCGTGATCTTCACGGCCTTGCTCGTCTGGGTGGCCCTGGCCAAGCAGGTCGTGTTCCGCGTACTGGCCGCCTGCCTGGCTTTCGTTCCGGCCATGGTCTTCGGGGTGGCCGCGGTCAATAAGTTTTACGACTATTACCAGACCTGGGGCGGGATGATCAACGATCTCACCGGCCAGGGCGCGAACAGCATTCCCAAGTACTCGGTGGCCGGCGCCGGGTCCACCAAGCAGTTCGACAAGGACATCGGCCGGGTGACCAGCACCGCCGAAGACGCCCAGGTCGGATACCTGTTCCAGACCGCGATCACCGGCCAGCGGAGCCATCTGCTCCGCGACGTGTGGGTCTACCTGCCGCCGCAGTATTTCCAGAAGCCCTACGCGCACTACAAGTTCCCGGTCATCGAGCTGCTGCACGGCTCGCCGGGTAACCCTCAGGCGTGGGTGGACGTGATGGAGGTGATCCCGACCTTCCTCAGCCTGCTCGAGGCTCACCCGTCGGACGCCGCTGTCCTCGTGATGCCCGATACCGACGGCGGTCAGCAGTACTCACTGCAATGCCTCAACGAGCCCGGCGGCATCCAGGACATGACCTTCGTCGCGCAGGACGTGCCGGACTACATCGCGCGACTGGTGCGCGTGCAGCCGCCGGGCCCGGCCTGGGGCCTGGCCGGCTATTCGGAGGGCGGGTACTGCACCGCCAACATCGCGCTGCAGGATCCCGGCGGCTACGGGGCCGCGGGGGTCATGTCCGGCTACTTCGCGCCCACTACCAGCCAGGTACCCGCGGGCTACAAGCCCGGCGGGAAACCGACCGTGGACTACGTGTTCGTCGGCCATCCGGCGCTGCTGCTCGTCAACTCACCGCAGGCGTATATCACCAAAGTGCCGATCGGCACTCAGCTGCCCACGTTCTGGCTCGCGGCCGGAGCGCAGGACAAGCAGGACGTCCAAGCTGCGGCAAGTTTCCGGCAGCTACTGCAGACCCGCCAGGCGGTCGTGCCGTTCGTTATCGTGTCCGGTGGACATCAAGGCAGCGTGTGGCGCGCGGCCCTGCCCCCGATGCTCGCCTGGATGACTCCGCAGCTGGCGCAGGCCGCGAAGGCGGGCGCAGCCGAGGCGGCGCCCGGTTCCACGGTCCAGCCTCAGCCGCCTCCGGCCGCGAACCCGGCCTCGTCGCCCGCCGTCCCAAGGAAGAAGTAGCTCCTGAACCGGGTTCCTCCCGACGACGCAGGTGCGAAGGAGCAGCGGATATGAGTCAGGAGAGATCGGCGCCGACCGCAGCGGGCCGCGGACGCGTAGAACTCGGGCCAGTGGGGGTGTGGACCTCGATGCCGCAGTGGCCCAGCGACCCGGGGGCGATCGGTGACGTCGGCGCCGAGCTGGAGGAGCTGGGCTTCGCCGCCGTATGGATCGGGGGGTCGACCGGCCAATTCGCTCCCGCAGCGGCGCTGCTGGCTGCCACTACTCGTCTCGTGGTCGCCACCGGCATTATCGAGGTGTGGTCGAATCCGGCCGACAGGGTGGCCGCTGAGCACGATCGGCTGGCGGCCGCGTACCCCGGGCGGTTCCTGCTCGGGCTGGGACCGGGGCATGCCCCAGCGGTCGAAGCCAGGGGGCAACGCTACGAACGGCCGCTCGCCAAGCTAGCGTCGTACCTCGACGAGCTGGACGCCGCCCGAACGCCGGTTCCGGAAGGCGAGCGAATCCTCGCCGCCCTCGGCCCGCGGGCGCTAGCCCTGGCCGGCCAGCGCTCCGCGGGTGCCCATCCCTATAACGTAACCGTCGAGCACACCGCTATCGCCCGGGCTGCGCTCGGGCCGGGCCCGCTACTCGCACCGGAGCAGAAGGTCTACTTCGGCGACGACCCCGGTGACGCCCGCGAGGTAGCGCGCCAGAAGCTCGGCAGGACTCTCGACCTGCCCAACTACAGCAACAATCTCCGGCGGCTCGGCCTGGATGACGAGGACTTCGCCGGCGGCGGCAGCGACCGCCTCCTCGACGCGCTCGTCGCGTGGGGTTCGCCCGACACGGTGGCCGGGCGAGTACGGGCCCACTTCGATGCGGGCGCCGATCACGTGTGCGTCCAGGTGCTCCTCGGCGGCGGGCGGGGCGGGCTGCCCCGGGCGGAATGGCGGATCGCCGCGGCGGCGCTGCTCAGCTGACCGGGCTGCCGTCCGGGACAGCCAGCTATAGCAGCCGGTCCCTTCTGGCCTGGCGGACCGATCTCACCGGGTCCGCGCTCATCCGTAGACCGCACTAGGTACTAGGTGTACTGACGTTCGGCCGACCCCCGCGGAGCCAGCCAGCGCAGCAGCGTGATCGCGATGAAGTACAACACGGGCGCCGAGGCGTAAACGGCCAGGCTGGCCTGCGGCGAGACCCGGGCGATCGCGAACGCCACCACGTAAATCACCACGGGAAAGACGGACAGGGCCAGCCCCGACCAGAATGACACCCGGTCCAGCGGCTCATGTACCAGTGACGGCTTCCGCGCTGCGTAGGCCCAGATGACGGTCCGGGCCACGGACGTGCCCATCAGGATCAGGCCGAACAGGCGCAGCGCGAGCGGATCTTCGTAATAGCGGCTGAGCAGCGCGGAGCCGAACGGCAGCAGGCACACTGCGAACAGGGTCAGCAAGTTGAGCCAGATGATGCCACGGTCGGTATACCTGATCAGCGTGAACAGGTCTCGATGGCCGACCCACTGCATCGCCGCGACGATGAAGGCGATCACGAAGCTGATGAAGCTGGGCCGTATGTCCGATATCGCGCTCCGGAGGCCCTCGTGCGCGGTAAGTTCCGGCACGTGAATGTCGAGCACGAGCAACGTGATGATAATGGCGAAAACTCCGTCGGTCAGCGCCAGAACGCGCGAGGGATCCCTGCGCTGCTCCTCACGAGTCGTACCGCTGCCTGGAGTGACCTCATCGTCCTCCTGCGCAGAGTGCGCGCTCAATTACATCAGTGCCCCGGTTGCTGCCGGTGTCGACGAGCCCGACGTGCAGCTCGAACGCTGCCTGCCGCGGGCCAGCGACTCACTCGGCCCGCGAAGCTTCTGGAGATCGGATCGCCATGAAGTCATTGTGCATTGTGAGCAGAATGCCTGGTAGGAACACTTATGAACTTCAAGTGGCCAACTGGTTATACATCAGTGAACGGCAGCAGATGCGAGGTCCTGCGCGCCGCAAGATACCAGGCATCGCGAAGCTGATCCTAGGTCCGCCCGATCGCGCCTATGCCTGCATGCCCCACCTCTCTGAAGGCCAGATGAGACTAGGCACCATGCCAGTGCGGGATGGCCAGGCTGAGGCGGCTGGCGCCGTGCTACCCAGCATGGGCGGAGGATAAGAGATTCGAACTCTTGAGGGGTTGCCCCCAACACGCTTTCCAAGCGTGCGCCCTAGGCCACTAGGCGAATCCTCCGCCGGGAAGCTTACCCGACCTGGCCGCCAGCGGGCGGACGGACGGCCGAGGCACATTCGGTCCTGGGGCTGACTACACTGTCCGTTGACCCCCCGCACGGCGTTTATCCCGCCAACCCCCCCAGGGCCGGAAGGCAGCAAGGGTACGCGGGCTCTGACGGGTGTGCGGGGGGTCCTCCCCTTTACCGGTGAGGATGAGCTGATGGCAGCAGCCGCGTCGGAACGCGAGGACACGACCACGGCGAGCCTGGCCCTGTACCGCAAGTACCGACCGGCGACGTTCGCTGAAGTCAAGGGTCAGGAGCATGTGACCGGCCCGCTCCAGCAGGCGCTGCGGACCGGGCGGGTCAGCCACGCCTACCTGTTCAGCGGGCCGCGCGGATGCGGCAAGACCTCCAGCGCGCGGATCCTCGCCCGGTCCCTGAACTGCATCCACGGTCCCACCCCCGAACCCTGCGGGGTCTGCGATTCCTGCGTCGCGCTCGCGCCTTCCGGGCCGGGCAGCATCGACGTGATCGAGATCGACGCTGCCTCGCACGGCGGCGTCGACGACGCCCGGGAACTGCGCGAGCGGGCCTTCTACACCCCGGTGTCCGGCCGCTTCAAGATCTACATCATCGACGAGGCGCATATGGTCACCCAGCAGGGCTTCAACGCCCTGCTGAAGCTGGTGGAGGAACCTCCGCCGCATCTGAAGTTCATCTTCGCCACGACCGAACCGGAGAAGGTCATCCCGACCATCCGGTCCCGCACGCACCACTATCCGTTCCGTCTTGTCGCTCCCTCTGTCCTGCGGGAACTGATGCAGGACATCCTGCGAGCCGAGGGTGCCGCCGTCGAGGACGCCGTGCTGCCGCTGGTGGCGCGGGCCGGGGCGGGCTCGGTGCGGGACTCCCTGTCGGTCCTCGACCAGCTGCTGGCCGGGAGTGATGGGTCCGGGCTCCGCTACGACCGCGCGGTGGCGCTGCTCGGCTATACCGACGCGAGCCTGCTGGATGAGATCGTGGACGCCTTCGCGGCGGCCGACGGCGCGGCCGTGTTCGAGGTGGTGAACCGGGTCATCGAGGGCGGGCACGAGCCGCGCAGGTTCGCGGCCGATCTGCTGGACCGGTTCCGTGATCTGATCATCCTGGCCGCGGTGCCGCACGCGGCCGAGACCGGCTTGCTCGACCTGCCCCCGGACCGGGCCGAGCAGATGGCCGCCCAGGCGGGCCGGTTCGGCCAGGCCGGGCTGACCCGCGCGGCCGAGATCGTCAGCACGGGCCTGGACCAGATGCGGGGCGCCACCTCGCCCCGGCTTCTGCTCGAGCTCATGTGCGCGCAGGTGCTGCTGCCCGCCGCCGCCACCGACGAGAAATCGCTGCTCGCCCGCCTGGAGCGGCTGGAGTCCGCAGGCCGGGGAACGCCGGCCCCGGCCGCACCCCCGCGCCCGCCGCGTCCGGTGCCGGAGAATTCTGCCGAACGGGCTAGCGCTCCTGCGCCCGCCGACCGGGACATCGCCGCGCCCGTCAAGCCTGCCGCGTCGCCCGAGCCCGCCGAGCCCGCCGAGCCTGCTGCGTCGGCCGAGCCCGCTGCGTCGGCCGAGCCCCCCGCGTCCGCCAGCGCCCCGGCGGCGCCTAGGCCCGCGGCCGCTGCGGAGTCGGGCCTGCCCGCGGCGGATGCGCTGGGGAAGAACTGGGATACGGTCGTGGAGGCGGTCAGGCAGGAGAGCCGGGTGGCCTGGATGCTGCTCCGCAACGCCAGCGTGCTGTCCCTCGAGGACGGGATCCTCACCCTGCGGTTCCCCCGGGAAGGGGAAATGAAGGGCTTCAGCGTGAGCGGCCACGACGCGGTCCTCAAGCGGGTGCTGAGCGCCGATTTCGGCCTGGATGTGACGGTCAGGGGTGTCACCGGCGCAGACGCGGGAGACAGGCAGGCCAGGTCCCCGGCGGGCCCGGGCCCGGGCCCGGCTCCGGAAGTCCCGCCCCGGCCGCGGCCGCGCCCCGGCCAGCCCCCGGCGGCCCAGATCCCGCCCGACGAGCCGGATGACGCGCCGCCCGACGAGCCGGACGTCGATTCCGCGCCCCGCGAGAGCGAACTTACCGGGATGGACCTGATCCAGCGCGAACTCGGCGGTCAGGTGATCGGCGAGATCGAGGACTGAGCCACGGCCCGGCTGGGCTTGACCGCGCCCGGCTAGTCGTAGGCTCTGGGTAGGAGGCCGATGTGGAACCCCAGATGGACATGCAGCAACTGTTTGCGGCGGCGCAGCAGATGCAAGAGCAACTCATGCACGCCCAGCAGGCGCTCGCCGACGCGGAAGTCACCGGGACGGCGGGCGGCGGCTTGGTCAAGGCCACGGTCAACGGCCAGGGCGAGCTGCTGGACCTGAGCATTTCCCCAGCCGCCGTGGAGCCTGGCGACGCGGATGAGACCGTGCGCACGATCGCCGATCTCGTGCTCGCGGCGGTCCGTGACGCGTACCGGGCCGCCGAGAATTTGCAGCAGCAGCAGATGGGACCGTTCGCCGCGGCCATGCAGAGCGGCGGGATTCCGGGCATGCCGGGCGGCCTGGACCTGCCCAGCGGGCTGGACCTGTCCGGCCTCGGCATCGGCGCCCCGGGCCCGTACGCCCCGGAGCCGGACGACGAGGATGACGAGGAAACCTAGGGCCGGGACCTGCCGTGTACGAAGGAGTCATCCAGAACCTCATAGATGAGCTGGGGCGGCTGCCGGGAGTTGGGCCGAAGGGAGCCCAGCGCATCGCGTTTCACCTGCTCGCCGTCGACCAGGCTGACGTCAGGCGGCTCGCCGACGCGCTGATCGAGGTCACCGAGAAGGTGCGGTTCTGCCGGACGTGCGGGAATGTCGCGGAGGCCGACGAGTGCCGGATTTGCCTCGACCCGCGGCGCGACCCGACGGTGATCTGCGTGGTGGAAGAGCCAAAGGATGTCGCGGCGGTGGAGAAGATCCGCGAGTTCCGCGGCCGTTACCATGTGCTCGGCGGGGCGATAAGCCCCATCGACGGGATCGGGCCGGACGAGCTACGGATCAAGGAGCTCATGACCCGGCTGGCCGACGGCACGGTGACCGAGCTGATCCTGGCCACCGACCCGAATCTCGAGGGGGAGGCAACGGCCACCTTTCTCGCCCGGCTGATAAAGCCGATGGGCCTGCGGGTGACCAGGCCTGCGAGCGGATTGCCGGTCGGGGGCGACCTGGAGTACGCCGATGAGGTGACATTGGGCCGAGCCTTCGAGGGACGGAGGCTGCTTGATGTCTGAACCGCCAGCCAAGGGGGGCGAATGGCGGCCGATCGCGGATCAGATCGCGTCGAACGTGAAGAACTTCATCGATGGCGTGGATGCGCTCGCCCGCGGGGGCGGCGACGAGACCGTGCCGATGCTGCTGCTCGAAGTGTCGCAGATCCTGCTCGCCGGAGCGCAGCTCGGCGCCAGCCGTGACGTGATCCTGCCCGGCAACTGGGAGCCGGAGGTGGGCGACGACCCGGACCTCGATGCGCTGCGCACCGGCCTGGCCCGCCGGCTGGTGGACTGCGACGAGTACGCCGAGGTGTTCGACCCCTACAAGGACACCTCGCGCCTGCCGTTCCGGATCTCCGACGACATAGCGGCCATCGCCGCCGATCTCATCCACGGGCTCAAGCACTACCAGGCCGGGCGGTCGCTCGAGGCGCTGTGGTGGTGGCAGTACTCCTATTTCAACCACTGGGGAACTCATGGCGGCGCGGCCCTGCGTGCGCTGCACGCGGTGGTCGCCCACGCCAGCCTCGACGTCGGGTAGCTTCTTTCCCCGGCGCGGCCACCGAAAATGGGCATCGGCCGGTAGCGGATAGACTCGTCCACCGTGGCCCTCGTCGTGCAGAAATACGGTGGATCCTCGGTCGCGGACGCGGATGGCATCAAGCGGGTGGCGCAGCGCATCGTGGCCAGCCGTAAGGATGGCGACCAGGTTGTGGTGGTCGTGTCGGCGATGGGGGACTCGACTGACGATCTCATGGAGCTGGCCAGCCAGGTGACCCCGCTGCCGCCCGCCCGTGAACTGGACATGTTGCTGACGGCGGGCGAGCGGATCTCGATGGCGCTGCTCGCCATGGCGATCGCCACTCTCGGCATGGAGGCACGGTCGTTCACCGGCTCGCAGGCGGGGGTGATCACCGACGACGTGCACGGCCGGGCCCGCATCATCGACATCAGGCCGAGCCGGATCGCCGACGCACTGGCCGACGGGGCGATCCCCATCGTCGCGGGCTTCCAGGGCGTCTCACAGACCACAAAGGACGTCACCACGATGGGCCGTGGTGCGTCGGACACCACCGCCGTCGCGCTCGCCGCGGCCCTGGGCGCCGACGCGTGCGAGATCTACACCGACGTGGACGGCGTCTTCACCGCTGACCCGCGCATCGTGCGGAACGCGCGGCGGATCCCGCGGATCACCTACGAGGAAATGCTTGAGATGGCCGCGTGCGGCGCGAAGGTCCTGATGCTGCGCTGCGTCGAGTACGCGCGGCGTTACGGGGTGCCCATCCACGTGCGGTCGTCGTTCACCAGCAGGGACGGGACCTGGGTGACCGGGCACGCGGGCCAGGAGTCGGAGGAAACCGGTATGGAGCAGGCCATCATCTCGGGGGTGGCGCACGACCCCAGCGAAGCCAAACTCACGGTGGTGGGCGTGCCGGACAAGGTCGGCGAGGCGGCCAGAATCTTCACCGCCATCGCGGAGGCCGACATCAACATCGACATGATCGTGCAGAACGTCTCGGCCGTGGCCACCGGGCTGACCGACATCTCGTTCACCCTTCCGCGCAGCGACGGCCAGCGCGCGATGAGCACGCTGCAGCGCCTGCAGGAGGCCATCGGCTTCTCCGCACTGCAGTACGACGACCGGATCGGCAAGGTCTCGCTGATCGGCGCGGGCATGCGGTCCCACCCGGGCGTGAGCGCCAGGTTCTTCGGCGCGCTCGCCGCGGCTGGGGTGAACATCGAGATGATCTCCACGTCCGAGATCAGGATCTCGGTGGTGGTGGCCCAGGATGACTTGGACACCGCGGTGACCGTGACCCACCGGGCCTTCGAGCTCGACGCCGAGCAGGTGGAAGCTGTCGTCTACGGGGGGACCGGGCGGTGAGCGGCGCCAGGCGGCCCGCCCTGGCTGTAGTCGGCGCCACCGGCGCCGTCGGCAAGGTGATGCTTGACCTGCTGTCCAGCCGGGAGGACATCTGGGGCGAGATCAGGCTGATCGCCTCGCCGCGTTCGGCCGGGCGGCGGCTGACCGTCAGAGGCCGGGAGACCGAAGTGGTCGCCCTATCGCAGGAGGCGTTCGGCGGCATCGACGTCGCCATGTTCGACGTGCCCGATGAGGTGTCGGCGCAGTGGGCGCCGGCCGCGGTCAGCGCCGGCGCGGTCGCCGTTGACAACTCCGGCGCGTTCCGCATGGATCCCGAGGTCCCGCTGATCGTGCCGGAGATCAATCCGGAGCAGCTCGCCAACCGGCCCAAGGGCATCATCGCCAACGCGAACTGCACCACCTTGTCGATGATCGTGGTCGTGGGCGCGCTGCACCGGGCGTTCGGGCTTGAGGAGCTGGTGGTCTCGTCCTACCAGGCCGCGTCGGGCGCCGGCCAGGCGGGCATCGACACGCTGTACGCGCAGATGGACAAGGTGGCCGGCACCCGGTCGCTGGGGCAGCGGGCCGGCGACGTCCGGTCTGCGGTCGGTGACCTCGGGCCGTTCCCCGCTCCGCTGGCCATGAACGTGGTGCCGTGGGCGGGCTCGGTGAAGGCCGACGGCTGGTCGTCGGAGGAGCTGAAGATACGCAACGAATCGCGCAAGATCCTCGGCCTGCCCTCGCTGCGGGTGGCCGCAACGTGCGTCCGGGTCCCCGTCCTCACCACCCATTCGGTGGCCGTGCACGCGGTGTTCTCCCGGCCGGTCAGCCGTGACCAAGCGTGGGACGTGCTGAGCGTCGCGCCTGGCGTGGTGGTGACCGACGATCCCGAGGCCGGTGAGTTCCCCACCCCGGTCGACGTGGTCGGCACGGACCCGTCCTGGGTCGGGCGCGTACGTCAGTCGCTCGACGATCCCTGTGCGATCGACTTCTTCGTGTGCGGCGACAACCTGCGCAAGGGGGCGGCGCTCAACACCGCGCAGATCGCCGAGCTGGTCGCAGCGGAGCTCGGGCAGCGCTCTTCCTGAGGGACGATCCACAGTGCAGTGCAGGCCCGGATGCCGGAATACTTCCGTAAGCAAGGACCTTGCCGGTTCACCAGATCTGTGGCGGCTGCGGGCGGTATAACAGGCGAGGAGGCGGGGTAGGGCGAAGGAGGAACGTGCTCGGATATCGCTGTGCTCCTGCCTGTCCGCGTGTGCCCCGGCCGAGAAGGCAACTCCGGTCGGCTCCGGCCAGTCGGCCGGAGCAGTGCCTGCCTAGGCTCAGTGACGGCCGCCCCGCCGCGATGCGGCGGCCTGCGGCACCGTCCGGCCTGCCCGGGGGCGTAGGCGGCTGGCCTCGCGGCCGCGCCTCATCGGCCCGAAATCGTTCATACACCATTTCGCAGTCAAAGCGTTATTGGCACTGATATAGTCCCAGTTTACGGCGACGGACTGCTCTTATGGCGGCTCCGGAAGCCGAAATCGGCTTTATCTCGTCGATCACGATCGCAGGAGGATAAGCGTGCCAACGACCACCGGCCGTTCACGCGGCCGTCGGGGTGTGCGTTCGGGGGCGCCGGGAGCGGTTGACGAGCACTTGTCGAAGATCATGATGGCGCTGATCACCGGGGTGGCCGTGATCGTCCTCGCCTTGGTCATGACGAAGCCGGGGCGCGTCATTGACGCTGCTACGCAGCATTTCATGTTGTTCTACGCCGGGGTGTTCGCGCTCATCGGGCTGGCCGCGTCCGTCGCCGTCGGCCTCGTGGCGACGGACCGGATCGTCATGACCCCAGGACACAGGGTGATGGCACAGGCCCTGCACCGGGCCGTATCCTTTGGTGCCCTGGCTTTCCTGGTCATCCACATCGTGACCGAGATCCTCGCGCAGCGGGTGCACGTGATCGATTCAGTTATCCCGTTCCTGTCGCCGTACCGGACTTTCTATATCGGGCTGGGCACGATTTCATCGGACCTGATTCTGTTTATTATTGTGACCAGCATTTTCCGTAAACGGTTTACTGCGCACGGAAAGGCATGGCGCTGGCGGGCTATCCATTACAGCTCCTACCTGGCGTTCGTATTCGGTGTCATGCACGGGCTACTCGGCGGCCGTTCGGCCAAACCGTATGTGGACTGGAGCTACGGGTTCGCAATCGCACTGACCGCGCTGGCTCTGGTGGTCAGGTTCCTGGCCATTTCGCTGCGGTCGAAGGACTCGATAGGCGCGCCTCGCGGTGCCGACCGAGCCGCCGGCGGACTGGGGTACTCCGGGACGTCTCCGCTGCGTACCACCGCGCTGTGGATGGCTCAGGCCCAGCTGGGCGGGACCGTCCACCCGATGCCCGTGACGATGGGTACGCCGGGCGCAGGCCTCGGCGGCCCGGGCCCTCAGCCATGGGCCGCGCTTCCGGCTGCTCGCAGCTGGCCGTCATCCTCGGGCCCGCTGCCCGCGCTGAACGCGGCACCGGCGCACGCCGCGGAATCCTTTAGGGCGTACGCGGAACCCGGGCTCGTGCCCCTGGGGGCGCCGGTATACGGGGACGCCAGGACGGCTGGGACCAGAGGCTACCGGTATGCCGCGCAGGACGCGCCGCAGTCACTGAGGAGCCCGGGCGCAGCCGGGCACGCCGGACAGCAGCCCTGGCATGAGCCGGAATATGACGGTCCGCCGCGCTTTGTCGGAGCACCGAGGAAATACGTGCCCCAGGACGACCTGTCCTCCTACCCTTACGCTCCGGCGAGTTTCCCGCCGGGCCGGGGAGAAGGGGGTACTGGCCCGATGCCGCGGGCGGACTCCGGTCCGATGCCGCGGGTGGGGACGGGTCCGATGCCGCGGGCGGATTCCGGTCCGATGCCGCGGGCCGGGACGGGTCCGATGCCGCGGGTGGGCTCCGGTCCGATGCCGCGGGTGGGGACGGGTCCGATGCCGCGGGTGGGGACGGGTCCGATGCCCCGGGCGAACTCCGGTCCGATGCCGCGGATGGGGACGGGTCCGATGCCGCGGGCGGATTCCGGTCCGATGCCGCGGGCCGGGACGGGTCCGATGCCGCGGGTGGACTCCGGTCCGATGACGCGGGCGGACTCCGGTCCGATGCCGCGGATGGGGACGGGTCCGATGCCGCGCCCAAATGCCGGGCCTGAGACCGGGCCCATGCCCGCAATGCCTCCCCGCCGGTCGCGCAGCGCGGATGCCGCGCACCGAAAGTCCCGTGATATGCCCGGGCGTCCCGGAGGCGACGAGTGGAGATGAACGAGTTCGAGGGCCTGGACGCGCCCGCGATCATGAGGATCGGGGCCGCCAGGCTGACCGCTGGCCTTGACCGGATGCCGCGGCTTGACCTGGGAGCCCACCGGGAGGTCTTCGGCCCGCTACCCCGGCTGCCTATTGGCGAACTGATCTCGATGGCCGAACAGGTCGACCTACGCGGCCAAGGCGGTGCCGCATTCCCTTTCGCGCGCAAGCTCAGGGCGGTGGTCCAGTCCGCTGAGGCGGCCGACAGCCCGACCATTGTGGTCATAAACGCCACCGAGGGCGAGCCGGGGAGCGTCAAAGACAAGATGCTCATGATCCGGTCGCCTTATCTCATCCTCAGCGGGGCGGCCCTGGTGGCTGAGGCGCTCGGCGCAGACGAGATCATCGTCGGGGTGGCGGGCAACGAACTGGCCAACCGGTCGATCGAGACGGCCATCGCGGCCGAGGCCGGCCTGCGCAAGATGGTGCGGGTGGTGCAGCTGCCGGACCGATTCATCTCCGGCGAATCCGGGGCCCTCGTCCGGGGCATCAACGGCAAGCGGCCAATACCACCCGGAACGAAGGTCCTGGCCAGTGACTTCGGCGTAGACAACCTGCCTACCCTGCTGTCCAACGCGTCAACGTTCGCCCAGCTCGCGGTGCTGGCATTGCTCGGGCCGGAGCGTTTCGCAGCGGTCGGCACCCCGGAAGAACCCGGCACCGTCCTGCTCAGTGTCGGCGGCTCCGCCGCGCATCCCGCCGTGGTCGAGGTGCCCACCGGCCTTCCGCTGGGCACCGTCCTGGACATCTGCCAGGCTCCGGCGGGAGACGGCGTCCTGGTCGGCGGGTATCACGGCATGTGGCTTCCCGCCGAGACGGCGTACGTCGTCCCGGTCTCGCGCGAGGGGCTCGCCGCAGTGGGCGGCACCCTCGGTTCCGGTATTGTGCTCCCGCTGGGCGATGGGACATGCCCGCTCGGCGAGGTGTCACGGGTGGCAAATTACCTGGCCGGCGAGTCGGCCGGCCAGTGCGGTCCATGCAAGGTCGGCCTGCCCGCCATCGCGCGGTCGCTGGCCGCGCTCGTCGACGGATCCGGCGGCATCGAAGCCCTCGACGTGGCCAGGCGGTCCGCGGCCGGCGTGGCCGGACGCGGTGCGTGCTCGCATCCGGACGGGATGACCAGGTTCGTGCTGTCGGCACTGGACGTATTCACTGAGGACCTTGCCGCGCACGTCTTCCATTCTTCGTGCGGTCGTCCCGTCCGCGGGATCCTGCCCCTGCCGACCGGTCCAGAGCAGGAAGGACGGCAGCGTCTGGTGGTGGACTGGACGCGCTGTAACGGACACGGGCTCTGCGCTCACCTGGTACCGGAGGTCATTCACCTCGACGCCCAGGGCTACCCGGTCATCCTCAACATCCCCGTGCCGGCCTGGCTGGAAAAGGATGCCCAGCAGGCGGTGCACATGTGCCCGGCGCTGGCGTTGCGCCTGAGCAACTCCACGCTCATGCCCACTCGATCGGGACCCGTCACCATTCCCGTCCCCACCCTGCGCGCCGGGCTGGTCGGGGGCATCGGCGCCAACCGCCGGCAGATCACAGCCGGATAGCGGCTGCGCTGACCACAGTAGGGTAAGGGCAGTTTCGCAGAAGGCTGGCAGGCCGCGTCAACGCCGCAGGTAAGGAGTCCGCCGTGCGCCGACTGATCCGGCGGCTCGTGCGCATCGAGACGGTCGCCGTGCTGGTCATCGCGTGGCTGGCCGGCGCGCTCGGGCTCGGGCTCGCCACCGGCGCGGGCGCGGTGCCGACGGTGGCGCTGATGGCCCTGGGCTTGCTGCTTGGCGGCCTCCTCCTGCTGATCAGGCACAGCCTCGAGCTGGCCAGCCGGATCGGTAACCTGGCCAGCCAGAGCACGCGCACGCTCGACACCGCGCGGCGGGTCGAGGCCGGCCTCCACAACGAAATCAAGAACGAGATCAAGCAGACATTCCGCCAGCTGGAAGCGTTGCAGAACCTGAGCGCCGTGCTGCCAGCCAGCGACGTGCTGCCCTCCACCCGAGGCTGGGCAGCGTCGCCAGACCTGCTCTTGGTGCTGGTCGACCTGATGATCACCGAACGGCCGTCGCTCGTCGTGGAGTGCGGCAGCGGCGCGTCCACCCTGTGGCTGGCCCTGGCGATGCGGCGGTTCAAGATCGACGGCCGGATCATCGCGCTCGATCACGACCCGGTTTTCGGGGGCAAGACCCGCGAGTTCCTGGCCAGGCATGACGTCCGCGACCTGGCCGAGGTACGTGACGCCCCACTGGAGAGCTTCAGCCTCAATGGCGAGACCTACTCGTGGTACGCCAGCCGGGCCTGGGAAGACCTGACGGGGGTCGATCTCCTCTTCGTCGACGGGCCGCCCGCGACCACTGGTCCCCGGGCCCGCTATCCGGCGCTGCCGTTGCTGAGCGGCTCGCTGAGCCCGGCTGCCACCGCCGTCCTGGACGACCTCGTCGTGCCGGACATGCAGGAAGTACTACGGCTCTGGCTCGACGCGTACCCGGAATTCTCCTGCGAGATCCTCCCGCTGGAGAAACAGGCCGCGGTGCTGCGAAGGACCTAGCCGGGTGGGAGCCCGAGCAGGCGTGCCCGGGCGGCTTCGAACACGCCGGGTTCAGCTCGGAAGCCCTGGCAGCTGCAGGATCAGCACGATCGAGAAGATCAGCAGCACGGAGCCGAACACGATCAGGGCGTACCGCACGCCGGGAAGCTTGAACGAGCTGCCGATTCCCACCAGGAACAGCACCGCGGCCAGGAACACCGTGATCCGGACGTAGCTGTCACCGGTGGTGGCTGCCTGGTTGCCCTCCTGGAACTTCGCGGCGGACTCGTTGTCCAGCGCGGTAGCCTGCGCCTGCTCGGGCTGCTTGTACTGAGGCATATAGGTCGGCCCGGGCGGGGCATCCGGATTGTGCAGCGGGTCCGTCGCCATCCACGCGTTGAAGGCGACCAGGAACTGGGGCCGGAAGCGGCGCACTGCGATCGCTTCCTTCTGCGGGCTGTTCAAGGTGAAGGCGGTGAACCATGCGTTGAAGGTCGAGGCGTCGAAATCGCGGAGCGAGAGGGCGGCGAGATCGTCGCGGCTTGCGAGATTGCCCAGGGTCGATGCCCGGGCAATATCGACGCGCGATGCCGTGCTCCACTTCGCCGCGGAGTATCCCGCCCAGGCCGCCGTAATGGTGACAAGAGCTAGCAGCACCGCCTCGCAAATCTGCACGACTCGGGAATGGCGGTCGTCGGACCCACCATGACCGCCTTCCCCCTCGGCTTGGTGATGCGCCGCTTCGCCATGTTCATGCAGTTTCTTGCCGGTCTCGATCGGGTTCAGTCCCTCAGCCATCAGCGCCCCGCTCCTCCCCGGCAAGCTTTCGCAAGCATATCGTGCGGTGTTTTCCGGAGCTTTTGCCGCACCAGGGGGCGATGTCGAGGTCACCGCGGCGGAGACGGGCCGCCAGCACCTCAAGTGGTGGGCCAAGTCCATGACCTGCCGATTCCCCGTCAGGGTGGCCAGATTTGAACCGGCGGCCTCCTCGTCCCGAAGTAACGCGCGATGCGATGGGCCATGGGCCTTACTGTGTCCGGCCTGCCTTGCATCGTCCGTAGACTCCTCCGGCGTCGTTCGAGCCTCCCGTCGCCAACCGCGCGCATTATTCGTGATCTCATGCGACGCGCCCCGGATCGCCATCGTCACCGACGCAGCGTACTTAGCGAAGGTGTAGAGCCGATCCGGGCCTGGGTCCTCCCCACCGGCTAGGCCGCCGATCAGCGCCAAGGCGCCTATTCCGGCGTCACCCAGAAGGCATCCAGCGCCTCCTGGTCAGAGTAATGTCCCCGCACTTCCATGATGCGGCTCCGCTCAATCCGCATCGGCTGGCAACCCGTGATATCCAGGCGCCGCCCCCGGCCAGAGGCGGTCGCATGCTGCACCGCCACGATGAACTCCTGCCCGACCGCAACATCAAGCAACTCGGCCCGGAACGTATGCCCCGAAAGCGGCCCAAGCTTGGCCAGGAAATCGTCACGGATCGCAGGCCAGCCATGGTGGTCGCCCGCGATCACGCTCTTGCCCGGTAGATGCCACACCGCGTCCGGGGCAAAGCAGGACTCCGCCGCGGCCATATCCCGTGCTGCGACCGCCTGGTAGAAACGCCGCACCGTCTCAACATCAGCGCTCGTAACCGTCATGGTCGCTCTCCGATCGGGCTGCTCGCTGTCGTCCGCTCACGGGATATGGCCAGTATCGTCTCGCACCTGCTGGCGAAGTAGCCGGGAACTTGGCCTGCCGAAGGCAGAGCGACACGCGCATCGCCTGCGCCAGTGCCGCGTGTACCGGCGGATTACTGTCCATCGCCGTCCGCCAGCATCCGCCCAAGACTGCATGCGTTGTCCCTCAGATAGTCACTCGGACTCGCGATCATGTGCGGCGGTCAGGCAGGTGACCGTCTCGGCTTTGATCTTGCGGGTCAACGTCCGTGATTCTTTGGGAGTGATGGTCGTGAATCATCGCCGGCCGGTAGATTCTCCGAGGTTGGGTCCCGCGCGTGTGCTGGGGCGAGGCGATATGGGAGAGAGCAGGCCCGCATGTCGGATGACCCGATCGACCGTTCCCGGCTGTCGACCGCGGACCCGGGGTTCGCGGGTGTGGCGAACCGGCCCCTGGAGGGGGCGCGGCCGGACTGGGGCCTGATCGGGCACGTCGCCCACGGCATCAGCGGATAGCCGGCACCATGACGCCGGAACGGCCCTTGGAACGCCGCACTGCGGGTACCTCCCTTGCCGAGCGGGCAACCGTAAGTGGCCAGCGGGTTAGCGCGGCAGCCATGACGACGAACGGGTTCGGGTTCGGCTCACGGCCGGTCTATCTTGACCGCGCCGTCTACACCACGATCACCGTGATGAGCGTGCTCATCGCCTACGACGGGTGGCAACACCTGAAGCTCTGGGCCGCCGCTGGGGTAATCCTCGGTCCAGTGCTCGCCATGTTCGTCTCACACGTCTTCTCAGCATCCCTCGCCCGGCAAGCCGAGCTGCACGAGCGTCCCGGCCGCAGCGAGCAGATGAAAATTGTCCGGACCGAGCTGCGTTTCCTTCTCCTAGCCGCTCCTGCCCTTACCCTCCTGATCATCCTGACCGTGGCCGGGGTCTCGCTGGGCTCCTCGATCCAGGTGATCATCTTCCTGGAAGGCGCCTCACTCGGGTTCTGGGGCTTCGTGGCAGGCCGCCGGGCCGGGCTTTCTAGGTGGCCGCTAGCCCGAACGGTGGTTGGCGGCCTGATTGTGGGCCTTCTAGTCCTCGCGCTCCAGCTATTCCTCCAGCCAGGCCACGCTTTCCCGATGGCCTGACCTGGTCTCTGGTCTCTAATCCGCGAGCACAAGCCTCTTCGTCCCGAAGGCACCGCACCCGGCCCCGTCCGCCGGATTCGAGCCGGTAACCAATTTGAAGGGCGTAATAACACCGGTTCCCTGCGTGCTCCTCTTCGTCTCGCTCGCCGGACCCGCACCGTCTGGCCGTGCTGGCCCGTCCCGGCTTTGTCAGGGCTCCTTCCCGCCCTCCCTTCAACCACCTGCTGCGACAGGTCGAAGGTGGCGGTCTCTCGCCCCACAGAAACAACAGCGCCTCACGGCGCGCTTACTCAGTTGCTTACTCCGTTGCCTCCGGCGCGCCGCCGCGATGCTGGACAGCTCGGTGCCAGCCGTTACAGGTAGCGTGCTCCGCGGAGGTGGTAGCGATGCTTGTCCCGGCAATCGCCGAGGTGCTCGCTGGCCTCATCGTCGTGTGGCTGGCCATCCGGATGCGACAGGGGCGCGTGGCGCGCGGCTCGGCCGTCGGGGTACGGACACCGTCCACGATGCGCAGTGATGCAGCCTTCGAAACGGCCAACAAGGCTGCGGCGCCATGGGCGGGCGCAGGCGGCGCCATCTTGGCGGTCTGCGGTGTCCTCGCCGCGGTCCTGCCTAGGCACCTGGCGGGGGTCTTCATCTTCGGCGGCGTGGGAGTCTTTCTTGTCTTCTGTGTCCTCGGCGCGGCGTCGGGCGTCAGGGCCTCCCGATCCGTGCTGTGAGCGTGCTCACAGGCGAAGGTCCTTAGCCGGCCAAGTATCTGGCCCATGACTGACTCCAGGTTCGAGAGCTTATCCTTCACTCGAGATCGATCGTCGGGCTGAGGAGGTGAGCGCGATGCTCGCGGCGCTTGTGGTGATACTCGGCCTGGCGCTCCTAGCCGGCTGGTTGACGTTGTGCCTGCGGCAAGTGTTCCTGGCTGAGCGGGTGCGCTTTCTGCCGCGGTGGGTATGGGCGGTGGTCTGCCTGATCTCGATTCCGTTCGGCGGCATCCTCTACCTGCTCATCGGCCGGGTGTGGACGCCCCGGCATGATCCGCTGACCTGATACGACGTCGAGGTTCGCCGCGCGTGCCCCAGAGCACCGGCCCTGGACGATCGTCTCGTCGAAGTAGTCATTGGAGCTGATCGTAGGCTTGCCGCCGGTATAGCGCCTGTGCCTGCGCACCACGCTGGTGTCGTTGCGTGGGTCCCAACGGTCCAGTCGTGCCGCGACAGGCCCGGGTGGGGTGATCCGGACAGGTGCCAGCGCAGCCGCTGGGGGCTGTGGTGCCGATGCTTAACCGGCTGTTGGCCGGTATCCAGCCACGCGCGATGTCGCCTACCACCACTCTTACCCCGCACGCCGCGCTGCTCACCGCTAAGCTGCCGCAGCGCGACGCCATGCCGCCGTCAGGGACGGGCTCGCGGCCCCGCACCGCTGCTGCTGTCCTGACGCTACGCGGTCTGGCCTGGCCAGCGGCATACCGCTGGGTGAAGCAGTTGCGGCCGCGGCGATGAGTTCGGACGTCCTCATCCGTCTCAGACTGGTACCGGGGGGTTGCCCCAGCTCGCGGGAGCGGGCCCAGGCAGCGAGAGGAGGAACGCAGCGATGACCGCAGATGGCAGCCAGCCTGGTTCAGTCTCGCGGCGCATCGATGCTTCGGCGGATGAGCTGGAGATGAATCCGGCGTGAGCGCGCCGAAAGGGAACATGATGAACCTGACTACGGCCGGTGATGCTGACGGCCGGACAGCGTGGCCGCGCCCGTCAGCACGCGCGGCTCGCCGGTTGACCGGAGGACGCATGCCACTCCGTACCCCGGTTCTGGTACTGGCCGGGCTGATGGCGGCGGCTGTGCTGACAGGATGCGGCAGGTCCGGCGCGGCCAGCGGAGCGCCCAGCACGGCCCGCGCGCTCCAGGGGCGGCTCCTGTCGGCCGCCGATATGCCTGCCGGATGGTCGGCAGTGCCCCCTCGCCCGATGAGCACGCAGACGGATGAGTCGTGCCTGTCCGGGCTGACGGCCAGCCCGGCGGGATACCAGCACGCGACCGCGGCCTTCGTGGAGGGCACCTCGATCCCCAGCCTCGGCGAGGTCCTGGCCACCGGGTCGCAGGGCCAGCAGAGGTGGCAGAGCCTCAGCCGCGTACTGGCGGGCTGCCGGACGGCAACGATCACCATCGGCAAGGTCAAGGCCGCGGTCACCATCCAGCCCCTGCCGTTTCCGCGGGTCGGCAGCACGTCGTCGGCTTACGCGTGGGCTTTCACGATCGGCGGCATCCGGCTCGGCGTCGACATTGTTCTGTTCAAAGCTGGGACAGATACCGGCTATGTCACCTACGCCGACCTGGGATCACCCCCAGTAGCGACGGTGGAGGCGTTCGCCGACGCCGCGGCGGACAAGGCCGCAACCGGGTCGACCGCCCGCGTCAGCACGGACACGATCACCTCCGCGCCTGTGCGAGCCGCGCACACGAAGCTGGGCACGGTCGCCTACCGCAGCATCGGAAGCGGTCCGCCCCTGGTCCTGATCACCGGGTTCAGCGGAACCATGGACAACTGGGACCCCCGCTTCGTCGACGCCCTTGCCGAGCACTACCGTGTCGTGACCTTCGACAACGCGGGCGTCGGCCCGACCGCTGTGCTGCCGGTGCCGCTGAGCATCGACGCGATGGCCAGCCAGACGAGCGCGCTCATCAGCGCCCTCGGCCTCGGCAGGCCAGACGTCCTGGGCTGGTCCATGGGCAGCATGATCGCCCAGGCCCTCGCGGTGCTTCACCCTGACCAGGTGAACCACCTGGTGCTGTGCGCCAGCTGGCCCGGCAACGGGCAGGCGGTCCCCCCGTCCCAGCAAACGCTCAACGCGGACACCACTGGCGACCTGTTCCCCGCAGACCAGACTGCCGCGCAGAACACCTACCTCGCCTCGATCTCCAGCTACCCCGCCGCCCCTTCCGTCCCGGCCGCCATCGCGGCCGACCAGGAACATGCCATAGACCAGTGGTGGGCCGGACGCGACCCGGCCGGCACGAAGGACGCCACGATCACCGTCCCCACCCTCATCACCGACGGCACCGTGGACCTGCTTGACCCGCTTGCCAATAGCCACATCCTCGCCAGCATCATCCACGGCGCCAGGCTCACGCTCTACCCCGACGCCGGCCACGGCTTCCTGTTCCAGGACCAGACAGCCCTCATTCCGCGGATCGGGTCATTCCTCGGCTGACACCGCGCTGCGGGCCGACACCCAGTTCAACCTGGTGATTCGAGTCGAACACGGCGCTGACGTCATGGACCGGATCTTCCCGGCCGGCACGGATCGCGATGCTTAGTTAGTCAGTACCGGCACCGGACAAGTCCGGCGCGAGCCGCATGCCTTCTGACCTGGTCGGGGTGGGGAGATTTGAACTCCCGGCTGCTTCGTCCCGAAGCCAACGCGCGACGTGGCCGACCACCACTCTTACCCTTTCTGACCTGCCTCGTGCCGTCCGCGGACGTCCGCTGGTATCTGTGGCGGTTGTTGGTCATCTAGTTACTCACCCGCCAGGAGGCGCGAGGGTGGTGGCCACTGTGGCGGCAGGATGCCGCCTGGTATGGCACGCCCGTCCGGCTGTCACCTAGCGGCGGGCTTGTGCAGTGCCAGGCCGAGGTAGAACGGTGATGTTGTCCACTCATACTCTCCGTCCTCCGCGGCCCGGAGGTCTCGGACCAGGCCATCGATCCTCTCGGCTGCGATGCCCGATTGGATGCCGCGTTCTCTGACCGTCGCGAGGGTGGCTGCGTATTGCTCGAATCCCGGCTCCGGGTCGTCGACCAGGAAGGAGCCGTACGCCGCAGTGACCTCAAAGCCCGCTTGGCCTGCGGACCGGGGCAGGTCCTCGACGGCTCCAGCCGGTACTCCAGCCCGCTGCAGCAACTCACGCCACAGATCCCAAGCGCCGGTGACGGCCTCCAGGTGCGGGTGCGATCGCGGCGGCGGGCTGGGCAGCGGCTCTTGCGTGACCAGCCAGCCGCCGGGGTGAAGGAGATCTGCAATGTGGCGGAGGGTGCGTACCGGGTCGGTCTGGTGCGTCAGGAAGTTCCGCGTAAAGGCCAGATCGAACGGGCCGCCCAGCGCCGCGGCATCCAGGTCGTCCAGATCGCCTGCGACCACCTCCACGTTGCTCAGTTCAAGGGCGGCCACGGCCGCCCGTGCTCGCTGGACCGCCGCCTGGCTGACGTCGACACCGACGACCCGTCCGGCAGGGCCGACCATCTCAGCCAGGACCGCCAGCCCGCCGAGGGGGCCGCAGCCGCAGTCGATCGCGTTCCACCCTTGCTGGACACCAACCCTGCGGAACGCTGCGCGGGCCAGCTCCGCCTGGTGCTCGGCCATGCGCAGGAGCCGCCGGAGGTCTTCATCTGTGCCGTCGTGGATGTAACGGCTGACCCGCTCTGTGACCTCTTCGGCCATGCCCGCCTCCCAGCGCTGGCGCCGTGCCCAGAGCCTATCCAGCCCGGCGCCAGGCGCGGAAGAGTCGGACCCCGTGACCGCGATCATTCAACCCTGTCGGTATAGGAAGCCCAACACGCCTTCGAGGTCTGTAGGTACGTGTTCACTGTGGGTCGTCGCCGTCTGCGAGATGCAGCGGCACGGCCGAGAGTGGACAGTGAATCAGGACGGACGTAGCTGCATTGAGACTGCGAATGAGACTAGGGCCGCCTCATTGCAGGCAGCTTCTCTATAACGTCGGCCCGGCGGTGCTGGTGGTACGCTCCTCGGGTCCGGCGGGCCTCTCAGATGAGCCGGACTGCCACGTGGCGAGGCGGTGCCAGCATGACCGACGATACGGCTATCTCCTATCAGGCCGCAGTCCGCGGGACCCCGGTGCTGAGCAGCGCGGGCACGCAGATCGGCACCCTTGAGCATGTACTGGAAGTACCCGAAGTCGATGTATTCGACGGGATCGTGATCGCCACCCAGGCTGGTTTGCGCTTCATCGACGCCGATTACGTGCAGCGGATCACTCGTAGCTGCATCTGGTCCAGCCTGGACGACGCGCAGGCGGCCCAGTTGCCGCCACCTGAGGGGACGCCGGTATACCGCGTCGATGCGCTGCAGGACTCCGGCCATAGCCTGCACGACCGCCTGGGCCGCTTGTTTCGCCGCCCGCACTGGACCCGCGAGGATAATCAGACCTGACCAAAGCCGAGTCCCGGTAATGCCTGGCATCTTCTGTCGTACCGCATGGACGCTTAATAAGCAGTTGATGCTGAGTGCCCCGCGCGCGAAGTACCCAGGGCCAGCATGAGAGCACGCTCCTATCACGCCAGCCCCGGGCCTGCCCAGGCTAGTGCCCTGTGCATAAGCCTGTGGATGGTTTTGGTAAACACGCTGGTCAGCCACTGTTCCACTGTGGACGAACGAGACTGTGGAAATGTGGATAACCGGTGCAACGCCGACCTCCTGCAGGCTGCGGCCCCTCCGGCTGTCCACAGACGATGCGAGATTCCCACAGCCAGTCTGTGGAATCTGCCCGTACAGGGCGGCCTGGTGCCGACCTTCTGCTTTTCAGAATGAAGGATGACTGTTCAGGAACGGCCATGTTGATCTATTTAGCCTGCTCAGAGCCCGGCAGTAGACGGTGATAGACGCAGGTAAACGAACGTGTATGAGACTAGCCGTCGTCCGGTCACCTGTGGCGAGAGGCAGGTCCAGATTTTTGACTTTCCGCTCTCAACGTCCTGACTTCTACGCTGGCCTCACCATTATCGGACGTCGGATCTAGCGTTTGATGCCGGGCCTATAAACCTGACCCGCGTGGTCTTCACCGACACAGACCTGGCCGACGCGGACCTCCGATGAGATAGACCCAACCGGCGCGGATCAGCTGGGTATCGGCAGGGCCGAGAGGTCCACGATCTCCTCAGCCAGGCGGCGTAACCGGCGCGAGGCCGCCGCCGTGGCATTCCCGGCAGCCGCAGTGCGCCTCCCAGGGGCGGCCAGGCGGGTCAGCGGCGGCAGTGCAGCGGGGACCGCAGCCTCCTGTAATGGACGTCATAGCATCCGTAATATCACAGCCCGACGTCGCTCTTGTACACGCCGAGCAGGGCACGCTCAGAAGGACCCCCAACCTTCATCCGTAGTTACTGGCGTGCTCCTGTTCGGCTGATTGAACTCCAGAGTGAGCCGCATCTTTGGGGGTGGCCGACGTTAGTCATCGCTGGGCCAGGTTGCTGTATCCCGCTGCTGTACCGGGCTTCCGTTTTTCAGAAGCATTTGCGGGTCCATATAGGACCACCACAGTCCACCTGAGCAGGCCAGGAGATGGGCTTGATCCGCTTTGGGAGACAGGTTTCTTGAGTTGATCATGCCGCCTGTCGGGCGGCGTTGTGGTGGGTTGACTCGTATTCGGCCGGGCTGAGATAACCGAGGGCGGAATGGAGCCGCCGGGTGCTGTACCAGCCCTCGATGTAGTCGAGGACGGCCCCGTGCAGCCCGGCCCGGGTGGGCCAGGCCCGGTCGTTGATGAGCTCGCGCTTAATGGTGGCGAAGAAGCTTTCAGCGACGGCGTTGGTCCGCCACCGCTTCCTCCGCCGACCTTCCAGGCCCGCGGCGCGCATCAGCCGGGCGACCCGCCGCTTCCCACAGCTGATGTCGCGGCGTAGGGCCCGGTGAACGCGGGGTGACCCGTAGGTGCCCTTGGACTCGGTGTGGATGCCGGAGATCCTTGCGGACAAGACGACGTCGGCGGCGCGGCGGGCAGAGGGGGTGCCGGTGCGGCGCTGGTAGTAGGCGGCACGGGAGACCTTCAGCAGGTGGCACGCACGGGCAACACCGTGGCCTGCGGCTTTTTCGCCCGATGAAGGGATGAGCCTTCACCGGGTCTCCTGACGTTGACGCAAAAAAAGCCGTCGCCACCTATCGAGAAGATCTCCGATCTGCTCGGCCACAAGAACCAGACAACCACCGAGACCGTGTATCGGCACCAGATCCGGCCCGTCGTGCTGCACGGCGCGGAAGCGATGGACCGCATCTTCCCCGAGGGCTAACTTAGTCACACAGGTAGTCACTCGCCCACATATAAATATAAGAGGCCATACCCGAGAATCGGATATGGCCTGTGACTGGTCGGGGTGGGGAGATTTGAACTCCCGGCCTCTTCGTCCCGAACGAAGCGCGCTGCCAAGCTGCGCTACACCCCGCCGCCAGCACCGGACTACGGTGCCAGGCGAACCTTCGCTAGTTTAGCGGAAACGCGGACCGCTCGGGTCGGCGATGCACCAGCCGCCGGCCGGGTGCGGGCCAGTGGGGCTGGATCAGCTGGAAGGCCGCGGGGTCAGGGTGAGCAAGCTCGCTTCAGGGCGGCACGCGAACCTGGCCGGAGCCCAGGGCGAAGTGCCCAACCCGGCGGATACGTGCAGCCAGGCCCGCCCGCCCTCCGGATACCGGTGCAGTCCGCGGGCCCGCTTCCGGTCGATCCCGCAGTTGGTGACCAGCGTCCCGTACCACGGCAAGCACAGCTGTCCGCCGTGTGTGTGCCCGGCGAGCAGCAGGTCGTAACCATCGGCCGCGAACTCATCAAGCAGCCGCGGCTCGGGTGAGTGCATGACGGCCAGGCGAAGGTCGGCGCCAGCGTCCGCGCGCCCTGCTACCTGCGCGTAGCGATCGCGCTTGATGTGTGCGTCGTGGACGCCCGCCACCGCGATATTGAGGCCGCCAGCGGTCAGCTGACCCCGCCGGTTGTCCAGGTCCAGCCAGCCGGCCGTGGTCATGCCGTCCCGGAGCTTCTCCCACGGCAGGTCCGGCGCTTTCTTCTTGCGCCGGGCGCTGCTCGGCCCCAGCAGGTAGAGCGCCGGGTTGAACGGCTCGGGTGCGAACAGGTCGTTAGAGCCCAGGACGAACACCCCGGGCCGGCGCAGCAGTGGCCCCAGCGAGTCGAGGAAGTACCCGACTGACTGCGGGTGCGCGATGGAGTCGCCGGTGTTCACGACCAGGTGGGGGTCGAGCTCGTCCAGTGACCGGATCCACGACCTGAGCCGCTTGCGGCCAGGAGTGAGATGGGTATCAGAGATGTGCAGGATGCGCAGCGGCCCGGCGCCCGGCGGCAGGATGGGGATCTCGAACTTGCGCAAGGCGAACCAGTTCCGCTCGATTATTGCGGCATAACCGAGGACCGCGGCGCCAGCGGCGGCGGTGACTGGGACGAGTGTTCGCAGTCGCACCCACCCATGGTGCCATGGCCGCGGGCATGCGCCGGCCGGGCCGATCCCGTGCTTCTAGGATTGGCTTTGTGGCTGAACTCAAGCAGCGGCTTCGCACGGACCTGACCGCCGCGATGCGGGCGCGTGACCAGGTGCGCATGCGCACCATTCGGATGGCGCTGACCTCCATCACGAACGAAGAGGTGGCGGGAGCATCGGCTCGCGATCTCACCGACGATGAGGTCGTCAGGGTGCTCACCCGGGAGGCCAGGAAGCGGAAGGAAGCCGCTGAGGCGTTCAGCGCCGCGGGGCGCAGTGACCAGGCCGCGGCCGAGCGAGCGGAGGGAGACGTCCTGGCCGGATACCTCCCGGCCCAGCTGGGCGACGATGAGCTCGCCGCCCTGGTGGACGAGGCGATCGCTGAGGCCGGGGCGAGCAGCATGACGGGCATGGGCCCGGTCATGAAGCTCCTGACCCCGAGGATCGCGGGCCGAGCCGACGGCGCCCGCGTGGCCGCCGAGGTCCGCCGCCGCCTGTCAGGCTAGGTTCGCCGGCGCACTAGCGTCCGTTCTTCTTCCCGTTGCCGTTGCCGTTGCCATTCCCGTTCCCGTTCCCGTTGTTCCCGCCGTTCCCGCCGCTCTTCTTCGGCTGCGCGGGCTGGGCGACAACCTGGCCGTCACCCATGCTGTTGAACGGGCTGTCGGCCGGGACGGACGCGAAGGAGGTGACCGGTCCAAGGTTGGCGTGGTCGAAGGTCATGTGCCAGGTCGACGCGGGCGCGTTGGCGCCGAACATCTCACCCGGGCAGTCCAGGCCGCCGTACTCCAGCTGGTAGCAGCTGGCTGACCCGCCCATGGTGTAGCGGACGGTGGGGGAGATCGGATTAAACACCGAGACGTAGCCGACCAGGCTGGGCGTGTATCCGGCGAACGCGGCATACGGGGTGCCGAAGCCGTTCTCCACGTTGGAGGTGCCGGTCTTGCCGGCCGATTCGCGGTTGCTCAGGCCGCCCGGAGAGGCTGCCGTACCGGTGGTCAGCACGCCCTGAAGGATGTAGTTGACGGCGTCGGCCACGGCGGAGGGCAGCGCCTGGTGGCAGTTCGCGGACGGCACGGCCAGCGAACGGCCGGTGTCGGTGACAATCCTTTGGATGGCCACCGGCGAGCAGTAAGTACCCCGGCCCGCGACGGTGGCGTAGGCCGCCGCCATGGACAGCGGCGAGACGCCGACCGAGCCCAGGGTGAAGGAGGGAATGTTGTCCGCAGACGGCAGCGTGCCCTGCGGGGTTCGGTCGGCACTCAGCAGTGACGTGCCGTCCACCCTGGTTATGCCCATGGATGCGGCCGTCTTCACGACGTTGCACAACCCCACCTGCTTTTCCAGCTGCGCATAGAAGACGTTGACCGACTGAGTGGTCCCGGTGTACAGGGACTGGGTGGAGGCCGACTGGGGTCCCTCGGCGTTGGTCACGTTGTACGCGCCGTTGATGCCGTTGTACTGCCCGGCGGGGCCGCCCTGGCAGTTGGTGTAGCCGTTGATCGTCTCGGTGCCTGGCACCGAGAGGGTGAAGCCGAACTTATACCCCTGGTTCAGCGCGGTGATAAGGGTGAACAGCTTCGACGAGGAGCCCGTCTGGACTCCCTGGGGGCTGCCGCCGTCCGCCGAGTTCACCGCGTAGTCGATCTCCGTCTGCCCCTTGCCGGTGCCGTAGGGCGCGTTCTCGGCGATCGCGCGGATCTGGCCGGTGCCGGGCTGGATAACGGCCTCGGTATCTGCATTGTGGCCCGGGTTGTAGTAGCTGCTGTTGCCCGGTTCCACGAAGTTCACCGCGTTCTCAGCGGCCTGCTGGTCCTGGGGATCAAGGGTGGTGTAAATCTGCAACCCGCCGGTGGCCAGCAGCTTGGCCCGGGCCAGGGGCGTATTGCCCATGGCCGTGTCGTGCAGGAATACCTCTTCCACGTACTCGCAGAAGAAGCCCGCCGTGCCGACCGAGCTGGCCGTGCAGCCGCTCTGGGGGGTCGCGACGTTCAGCCCGAGCGGCTTGGCCTCGTCCACCTTGGCCTGCGCCGCGGTGAGCCCGATACCGGTCTGCGCCATCCGGGCCAGCACGGTGTTGCGCCGCTCCAGCGCCGTCGTGGCGTGCGCGATCGGGTCGTACTGCGACGGGTTCTCCACGATTCCGGCCAGGGTGGCCGCCTGAGTAACGGTCAGCTTCGACACCGTGGTGCCGAAGTAGGTCTCAGCCGCGGCCTCGATGCCGTAAGCGTTGTTGCCGAAGTACGCGTCGTTCAGGTAACCGGCCAGGATCTCCTGCTTGGTGTCGTTGTGCTCGGCACCCACGGCCAGCCGCAGCTCATTGAGTTTGCGGCTGAGCGTGTCCGCGTACGCGGCCTTCTCGGCCTGGGTGCTGCCGGCCACCTCCGCGGACAGCAGGAGAACGTTCTTCACGTACTGCTGGGCGATGGTCGAGCCGCCCTGGACCGGTTGATGCTGTATGTCGTTCACCGCCGCGCGGATGGTGCCGCGCAGGTCGAGCGCCCCGTGTACCCAGTATCTGGAGTCCTCGATGGCCACGATGGCGTTGACCATGTTCTGGTCGATCTGGCTGTAGCCCACCGGCTGCCGGTCCCAGCCGAAGTACTGCAGCGCGGTGGCGCTGCTGGAGCTGTTGTAGTACGGCACGTCCACGCCGTACACGTAGGCCAGCAGGTGGCCGTTCCGGTCCAGGATCTCCGAGCGCTGCGGCAGCGTCTGGGTCGTCAGCGACAAGGTGGTGAACTTGTTCGCCTCGTTCCTGACCAGGACGCCGGTCGTGGCGACGATCGGCACGACCAGGGCGGCGGCGAGGACCCCGCCCACGGCGGCGAGGACGGCCAACCGTCCCAGGAGGCTCGTCCGGGTGAAAAACGTCTCTCCGTGCTGCACCCGACTTAGCGTACGCGGCGCTCGCCACTAGCGAGTGCGCTCGTACCGGACATACATGACCTACAGGCGCCTAGACACAGTTAGGCAGACCAAATGAGGTATGAATCGGAATTCATGGCACAAGATAGGCGATGTGACTCACATCATGGAGCTACAAACTCGGCATGACCGCATCCGTAGAGTGACTCCAATCGGTTGTATATAGTCCGTCAGGACTATTTGTTAAATGGCCATGCCGGGGTCTTGGCATCTCGGCCGGACTTCCGTAAGTTGCTGGATCACGAACAGATAACCGTGGCAGCGCGGCCGCACGTGCTAGCCCGGGATCGCAAACCCATCGAGACGACCGTCTGAGCGTTCGTGCTCGACGATCAACAAGAGGAGTGGGCACATGTGGATCACTGACTGGACCACACGCGCCGCATGCAAGGGAACCGACCCTGACGAGCTGTTCGTTCAGGGCGCGGCGCAGAATCGCGCCAAGCTGGTTTGCCGGGGCTGCCCGGTGCGCACAGAGTGCCTTGCGGACGCGCTCGACAACGGAATCGAGTTCGGTGTCTGGGGCGGGATGACCGAACGGGAGCGCCGTGCGCTGCTCCGCCGGCGCCCGGACGTGACCTCGTGGCGCGAGCTGCTTGAGCGGGCCCGCGACGAGTACGAGCGGCAGTCCATCGACGAGCTCGTGGCCAGCTGATCAGCGCGACTGATCAGCGCGGTTGGCCGGCCGGTCGGAGGTACCGGAGCCCGTAGCCCGCGGCGGAGCCGGATTCACGGCCCGCACCGGGCGGGTTACGGGCTCGGCTGAGCCAGGACCGTCCCGATCACCCGGAGACCGTCGAGGTCGTGGACGTCCTCGGGCTGCGCGATGATCTCGGTAACGGGAATGGCCGGGTGGGCCGAGGTGAAGTGCTCGGCCAGCCGCCGTTCCCGTTGGCCCAGGTTTACCCGCTCGGCGTGCATCCGCAGTACTGCGGCCGCGAGGGCGTGACGGGCACCCGGCCCGTTCTCGCCATCCGGCTGGTCATGCATGTCCAGGGTCTCGGCGGCGGCCAGGCTCCGCGCGGCGCTGAGCCGGGCCGCCGGCGACACGTGCACGCGGTTCAGGATGAGCCCGGCCAGCGGCATGCGTTCGGCGTCGAGGCGCTCGACGAAGTACGAGGCTTCGCGGAGCGCATCGGGCTCGGGCGCGGCGACGACGAGGAACGCGGTGCCCGGCGTCTGCAGGAGCCGGTAAGTCCACTCGGCGCGCTCACGGAAGCCGCCGAACATCGTGTCGAACGCTGTGACGAAGGTCTGGGCGTCCTTGAGCACCTGCGCGCCGATGATCTTGGTCAGCGCGCTCGTCATCAGCCCGAACCCGGCGTTGAGCACCTTCATGTACGACATCCCGGCCTTGGCCGGGACGGTCAGCAGCCGGATCAGCCTGCCGTCGAGAAACTTGCCGAGCCGTTGCGGCGCATCGAGGAAATCCAGCGCGGACCGGCTCGGCGGGGTATCCACGACGATGAGATCCCAGTCATCGGCGTGCCGGAGCTGGCCGAGTTTCTCCATGGCCATGTACTCCTGCGTCCCGGCGAAGCTGGAGGACAGCGACTGATAGAACGGGTTGGCCAGGATCTGCGTGGCCCGGTCGGGGTCGGCGTGCGCTTCCACGATCTCGTCGAAGGTCCGCTTCATGTCCAGCATCATCGCGTACAGGCTGCCGCCGGCGGAGGTGTCAACGCCGTCGACCTGCCGGGGGGTGTTGTCCAGCGAGGTCAGGCCCATCGACTGGGCCAGCCGGCGGGCCGGGTCAACGGTCAGCACGCAGGCCTGCCTGCCGCGTTCGGCGGCACGCAGCCCGATCGCGGCCGCGGCGGTGGTCTTTCCCACGCCGCCTGAACCGCAGCAGACGATGATCCTCGTCCTGCGGTCGTCGATGAGCCGGTCCATGTCGAGCCTGGGCGGGCTGATGCTCATGCGGCCCCCTGCTCTCTGAGTTTCGCGGCCAGCTGGTACAGGCCGGCCAGGTCGATCCCGTCCGGGATCATCGGCAGCTCGTAGTGCGGCAGGTCGGCGGTCAGCAGCTCATCCCGTTCCGTATCCTGCAGGGCCACGTGCCGTGCGTGCTCGCGCAATTCAGCCATGAGATCGGCGGCCAGGCCGTGATCGTCGCTGATCCCGGCCGCCTTCAGCCCGAGGACGAGTTCGGTGAGGTCGAGGGAGCCGCTGGCCGCCGCGGCCAGGTCATCGGCGCCGAGGATCGCCGGGCGGGCCATGTTGACGATGATGCCCCCGGGCCGGATGGCGCCGCCGGTTCGCTCGCGGAGCTCAGCGATGCCGTCCAGGGTCTCCTGGACCGGCATCTCCTCCAGCGTGGTAACGAAGTGCACCACCGTCTGCGGCGAGCGGATCACCTTGGCCACGGTGTCGGAGTGGGTCTTGATCGGGCCCACCTTGGCCAGCCCGGAAACCTCCGTGCTCACGTCGAGGAAGCGCCCGATCCGGCCGGTCGGCGGCGCGTCCATCACGACGGCGTGATACACGTGGCTGCTGGCCCGGCCGTCGACGCGGCGCCTGGCCGCCTCGGTGGCCTTTCCGGTGACCAGCACGTCGGACAGGCCAGGCGCGATCGTGGTCGCGAAATCGACCACGCCGAGCTTGGTCAGCGTCTTCCCGGCGCGACGCATGTTGTAGAACATCTCCAGGTAGTCCAGGAGGGCACCTTCGGGGTCGACCGCGAGCGCGTACACGTCGCCGCCTTCGGCGCCCTTGGCCCCGAGGCCGAGGGCGACCTTACGTTCCTCGTACGGCAGCGGAGGGCAGTCGAACAGCCTGGCCAAGCCCTGTCTTCCCTCGACCTCGATCAACAGGACCCGGCGGCCGGCGGTAGCCAGGGCCAGCGCCAAGGCTGCCGCCACCGTGGTCTTGCCCGTGCCGCCCTTGCCCGTGACCACGTGCAGCCGCACGCCGTCCCAGTCGGTATCCCTGGTGGACATTTTCGATGCTGCCTCCGTCGCTCTCTCCTTCGGAGGCTATCTCCGCCCGGATACCTCCTGGTTCGGCGGCGGTGGGTAGCGCGTGGCCGTGCAGTCACTAATCTGGTGCGTAGGAAGAGAGGTGGTCCCGATGGGTGCAGTCGTTGCCATCATCGTGATCGTTGTCATACTCGGGATAATCGCGGCCGCCCGCTCGGTCAAGGTGGTCCAGCAGTACGAGAAGGGCATCATCTACCGGTTCGGCCGGGTCATGCCCGAGATCCGCGGCCCCGGGCTGGCCGTCATGCGGCCGGTCGGCGACCGGATGCAGAAGGTCAACATGCAGATCGTCGCCATGGCGGTGCCCGCCCAGGAGGGCATCACCCGGGACAACGTGAGCGTCCGGGTCGACGCGGTGGTGTACTTCCGTGTGGTGGACCCGATCAAGGCCACCGTGAACGTGCAGAACTACATGTTCGCCATCTCACAGCAAGCTCAGACCTCGCTGCGGTCGATCATCGGTCAGTCCGAGATGGACCAGCTGCTCGCCGAGCGGGAGTCGGTGAATCGTGAGCTGCGCCGGATCATTGACGAGCCGACCGAAGGCCCGTGGGGTATCAGGGTCGAGCGGGTGGAAATCAAGGACGTGTCGCTGCCCGATGCCATGAAGCGATCCATGTCGCGGCAGGCCGAAGCCGAGCGGGAGCGGCGGGCCAGGATCATCACCGCCGACGGTGAGTACCAGGCGTCCAAGCGGCTCGCGGCCGCGGCGAACGTCATGGCGCGCGACCCGGCCGCGCTGCAGCTGCGCCTGCTCCAGACCGTGGTCGAAGTAGCAGGCGAACGGAACAGCACGCTGGTCATGCCCGTTCCGGTCGAGCTGCTCAGGTTCTTCGAGAAGATGGCCCCCGGCCCCGCACACCCGGAGCACGAGCCGCCGGCCGAGCTCGATGATCTCGGCGATGCGGAGGTGGCGGCGGCCGAGGCCGCCATCGCGCACACCAATGTGCCCGAGCTCGAGGAGTCGGCTATCCCGCCGGTGCCTGAGGTGGAGGCGGTGCCTGAGGTGGAGGCGGTGCCTGAGGTGGAGGCGGTGCCTGAGGTGGAGGACGTTCTTCCTCCTGAGATTCGCCAAGTCACTGCCCCCGACCTTGCCGCCAAGGAGCAGGCGTAAGGTCGGTCCATGCCGAAGTGGGAGTATGCGACCGTGCCGCTGCTCGTGCACGCGACCAAGCAGATCCTGGACAACTGGGGTGACGACGGGTGGGAGCTGGTCACGGTGATACCGGGGCCCAACTCCGAGCAGCTGGTCGCCTACCTGAAGCGAGAGAAACCGTGAGCGCGGCCACGCGGCTGGCTGAACTGGGCCTCACCCTGCCGCCCGTGGCCGCTCCCGGGGGCGCGTACGTGCCCGCGGTGCGGGCTGGCCAGTTCGTCTATACCGCGGGTCAGCTGCCGACGGTGGACGGGAAACTGTCCGCGGTCGGCAAGGTCGGCAGCCAGGTCAGCGTGCTCGATGCGGTCGGCCTGGCCCGGGTCTGCGCCCTCAACGCGCTGGCGGCCGCCGCGGAGGCCGCCGGCGGCCTGGACGCTATCCGCCGCATCGTCAAGGTCACCGGGTTCGTGGCCAGCGCACCGGGCTTCAACAGCCAGCCACAGGTCGTGAACGGGGCCAGTGAGCTGCTCATCGAGGTGTTCGGCGAGGCCGGGCGGCATGCCCGCAGTGCGGTTGGGGTGGCTGAGCTGCCGCTGGACGCGCCGGTCGAAGTCGAGCTGATCGCCGAAGTCGGCGGCTGAGCAGGTGCCGATGGACGAGGCCCGGCCTGGTGCGCGCCTCCCCGCGGGCCGCGGGATGGCCGACCGCGCGCGTGAGATCGGGGCGGGCACCGCGCAGCCCGCGGTCCCGCGGGACGCGGCCACGGTGATCCTGGTCCGCCCGGCCGCTGGGCCGGACGGGGTGGAGACCTTCCTGCTGCAGCGGACCAGGGCACTGGATTTCGCGCCCGGGGCCTGTGTGTTCCCGGGCGGGTCGGTGGACGACCTGGACGCGGATCCGGCTATCGCCGATACCAAGTGGGTCGGCCCTACCCCGGACGACTTCGCCAGCCAGCTGGGTATCCCGGCTCGGCACGCATGTGCCCTGGTTGCTGCGGCGGTCCGGGAAACGTTCGAGGAATCGGGCGTGCTGCTGGCCGAGCCCGCGCCGGGCGAGCGGCGGCCCGACAGCGCGGTCCTGGACGAGGACCAGCGCGCGCTGCTCAGCGGATCGCTCTCGCTGGCCGACCTGCTGCACCGCCGGCGCCTGGTGCTGCGGGCCGACCTGCTGACGCCATGGACCCGCTGGATAACGCCGGAGGTCGCCCCCCGCCGTTTCGACACCTGGTTCTTCGCCGCCGCCCTGCCGCCCGGCCAGCTGGCCTCGCTGGCGGTGGCCGGAACGGGTGAATCGGATTCGGGAAGCTGGTGGCGGCCCACTGCGGCCTTGGCGGCCGCCCGGGCCGGGGAGATCACCGTGCTGCCGCCGACGGCCGTGACGCTGGCCGAGCTCACGGCGTACCGGGACGTCGCCAGCATCCTGGCCGAGCGCCGGATGATCACTCCGTTGATGTCCAAGGTGGTCCTCGAGGACGGGCAGGCCTGGCTGGCCCTCCCGCCGGCCGTTGAGTATCCGCTCTGAAAGGTAAGGGCAGCGTTGTGACCATCGACGGCTACCGCACCGAACGGGCCACCTGCGTGCTGGCCCCCAATCCGGGGCCCATGACCCTGGACGGCACCAACACCTGGATCATCGCCGAGCCGGGTTCGACGTCGGTGGTAGTGATCGACCCCGGACCCGACGACCACGAGGACCACCTGCAGCGGGTCCTCGCTGAGGCCCGCGCGGGCGACCGGCGGGTGGCGCAGATCCTGCTGACGCACGGGCACCTCGATCACTCCGGCGGTGCGGCGCGGTTCGCGGAACTGACCGGGGCGCCGGTGCAGGCGGCCGATCCGGCAGGCCGGCTCGGCAGCGAGGGATTCGCCGATGGCGATGTCATCACCGCAGCCGGCTGCGAGTTGCGGGTCGTCGCCACGCCCGGTCACTCGCCGGACTCGGTAAGCCTGCTGCTCCCGGCCGACGGCGCCCTGTTCACCGGCGACACGGTGCTCGGGCGCGGGACCACGGTCATCGGGGAGGACGGCAGCCTGGGTGATTACCTCCAGTCGCTGGACCAGATGCGTGCCCTGGCCGGGGGCACCGGGCTGCGCCTGCTCCTGCCCGGGCACGGGCCGATGCTCACCGACCCGATCGGGGCCCTGGACTACTACATCGCGCACCGGGCCGAACGGCTGGATCAGGTCCGGGCCGCACTGGCCACCGGGGCGCGGACGCCGCCGGAGGTCGTGGCTGTGGTCTACGCTGACGTAGACCGTGGCCTATGGCCGGCCGCGGAGAACTCCGTCAAGGCTCAGCTCGCCTACCTGGCCGCCCAGGAGGACCCGGGCCGGGGATGAGCGAGCGTCCGGGCCGCCTCTAGCGAGCCCGCCTGCGCAGCCGCTCGGTGTCCAGGATGAGCACCGAGCGCGCGGAGATCTGCAGCCAGCCGCGCGCCGCGAAGTCGGCCAGCGCCTTATTGACCGTCTCCCGGGACGCGCCGACGAGCTGGGCCAGTTCCTCCTGGGTCAGGTCATGATGCACATGCAGGCCGGCGTTGTCCCGCTCGCCGAACCGGTCGGCCAGGTCCAGCAGGTTCTTGGCCACCCGGCCGGGGACGTCGGTGAAGACCAGGTCGGCCGTCACGTCGTTGGCCCGCCGCAGCCGCCTGGCCAATGCGCGCAGCATGTGCATGGAGACATCTGGCCGGTCCATCAGCCAGGGGCGGAGTGCTTCGTCGCCGAGCGCCGCGACGGTGGCGTCGGTGACGGCGCTGGCGGTCGAGGTGCGCGGCCGAGGGTCGAACAGCGAGAGCTCGCCGAACATCTCGCCCGGTCCCAGCACACTCCACAGGCTCTCGCGCCCGTCCGTCGCCGCGCGGGTGAGCTTGATCTTGCCGTCAAGCACGACGTACAGGCGGTCGCCTTGGTCGCCCTCCAGGAAGAGGTGCTCGCCTCGGGACAGCTTGACTTCTGTCATCTGCCGCCGGAGCGCCCGTGCGCTTTCCTCGTCGAGCCCCTCGAAAAGGGGTGCCCGCCTGAGCACCACTTCGGCGTCCTCCACCAATCCTCCTTGCTGGTCACGCGCCGCCGGTGATCGCTGCCGGTCGACTGGCCAGCGATAGTTTCTGACCCCTGCTCTATCAGTGTGGATCATCATGGGCAGTGCACTGTGCTCGGGATCACATTATGGCATCGCGCGTGGCACTGTGACTAACACCACATTCAAGCATTACGGTAACCCAGTCACGAGCCGACCGCTCACCAGGACGCCAGGACGCAGGGCCGCAGGGGGCTGGAGCTTGAGGAACGGGCTGAGGAACAAGATCTCCGGCCGCCGCTGGCTGCGGCTGGCCGTGGCCAGCGGGCTGCTGGTGCTGCTCAGCGCCCCGGTGGCGCTGCCGCGCTGGCAGCTGGACGGCAACCCCAACCCGCCGAGCCAGGCGCAGATCAACGCGGCGGAGAACCACGTCAGGCAGCAGCAGGCGGCCCTCGGCGCCCAGCAGGGGCGCGTTTCCGCAGCGGCCGCGCAGCTGGCCGGGCTCCAGGTGCAGGCCGAGGTGCTGACCCAGCGCTATGACCAGACGCTGGTGGACGAGCAGCGCGCGGCGGCAGCCTACCGGGTGACCGAGGCCAGGCTCGGATACGCGCAGCAGGCCCAGGAAGCCAGCCAGCGCCAGCTGGCCGGCCTGGCCGAGCAGGAATTCGAATCCGGTGGTGGTTTCGGCCCCATGACCTCCATGATCGGTAGTGCCGGCGGCCCGCAGGGTTACCTGACCGAGGTCGGACTGGGCCAGGTCCTGGCCCAGAACGGGACGGACACGGTAGCGGAGGCCCAGGCGAATGACGCGGTGGCCGCCGCATTCCGCAAGCAGGCGCACGACCTGCTGGTCGTCCAGCAGGCGGACCTTCGCGCCGCCAGCGACCTCAAGCTGGCCGTCCAGGCCGCCGTGGCCCGGCAGCAGGCGTTCGTCAGCGCGAGCCGGGCCAAGCGGAACACCCTGGCCCAGCAGCTGGCCAATGCTCAGGCGCACGCGGCGGCCCTGAAATCGGCCCGGCAGGCGGCCCTGGCCGCGGCGGCCGCCGCCGCCGCGGCCAGGGCCGCCGCGGCGGCGGGCAGCGCGGAGAGCTCCACGGCGGTCCCGGCCTGGGCGTCGAGCTCGGGAGCGTCGGCCACCCAGGGCGATGTCGCGGCCAACTGGGCGCTGACCCAGCTGGGCAAGCCGTATCTGTGGGGCGGGGCCGGGCCGGACAGTTATGACTGCTCCGGCCTGACCATGATGGCCTGGGCGCACGCCGGGGTCCAGCTCCTGCATTACACGGGGTACCAGTGGGAAGAAGGACCGCACGTGCCGCTGACCGAATTGCAGCGCGGTGACCTGCTGTTCTACGCCACCAACAACGCAGACCCCAGCACCATCCATCACGTCGGGATCTACATCGGGAACGGCATGATGGTCGACGCCCCGTATACCGGAGCTTTCGTCCGCATCGACAGCATCGATGCGCCCGGAGTCCCGATCGGCGCGGTACGCCCGGCCGGCTGACGAGCGCGGACGGAATCTCACCGCCCTGTTCGCGGCGGGGAACGGACCGCTCAGGCGGTGTCCACCGTTTCCAGCTGGCTCAGCACCTGGCCGTAGGCCAGCGAAATGAGCTTGACCACGTTGCCGTGCGCGCCGAGCGGCGCCGCGCACTTGCCGCCCACGGCGGCCGCGGCCGCCTCGATGGCCGCGGGATCGGCCTCGGGCCCGATCAGGCACGGCGCGAGGGCGACCCGGGTGACGCCCATGTCCGCCAGCCGGGCCGCCGCGTCTTCGACGGTCGGCTTGGTGTCCAGGGACGCGGCCAGCACGGGCAGGGCCAGCCGGGCCGCGAGCAGCAGCGCGGTGACGCTGGCGGTTCCGACTGCGTCCTCACCGCCCACGGTGAGGAGGATGATCCCGTCGGCCGAGGTGGTGATGCTGAACATGCGCACCCGGTCGGCCCGGGCCAGCCCGGCCTCGGCGAGCCGGTGGTGCAGCGCCTCGGCCAGCAGCGCATTGGTGTTGAACACCTCGCTGATGCGCGCGTTGGCCCCGGTGGCCGCGATGGCTTCGCGCAGCGCGCGGTGCGCCTCGGGGTGCGGGGTGACCAGCTGCGGGACGACGACCGCCGACAGCGCGCCGGCGGGCCGCCGCGCCGCGGCGTCGGCGAGCACCGCCCGGATCCCGGCCGGATCACCGCGCCCGCCGTAACCGATCCGCGCGGTGCGCGCGTCCAGAGCCGGGTTGTCGACGCGGAGCACGGCCGCGATGTCAGCGGTGGGACCTTCGAGGGCATTCTCGCCCGCGCTCGGCACGGCCAGGACCAGAGCCGGGGCCCCCTCGGGTAGGGTGGCGGGCACAGGGCGCCGGTGGCGGCCACCCGGGTGGAAGAGCCGGGCGCGCGGCTGGCGGACCGGGAACTCCTCCGGTGCCGGGGCCACGGGTGACGGGGCCATGGGCCGAGGCTGGAGCGACACGTCCGGCGCCGATTGCCGTGCGGGCAGGCCCGCCGGGTAGTCCGATGCGTCGCTCACACAAGCGAAGCGTAGTCGCCGCTTCTCAACGAGGTGTGGAAACTCGCAAAAATACGGACATGCGGCCAATAGTGGCGCGCGCATGTCATTTCCGTCGCGGGGTCATTTTCAGCTCCAGGCCAGCATCCGGACCGGGTCGGCCAGCATCGAGCCCACGTCGGTCAGCACGGCCGAGCCGAGCGCCCCATCGACGATGCGATGATCGAACGACAGCGACAAGGTGGTGACCTGCCGTACCCCGAGCTGTCCGTCGACCACCCAGGGAGCGTCCCTGACCCGGCCGAAGGCCAGGATCGCGGCCTCGCCGGGGCTCAGGATCGGGGTGCCGCCGTCCACCCCGAACACCCCGATGTTGGTGATCGTGATCGTGCCGCCCGCCAGCTCGGCTGGGGTGGCCTGGCCCGCCCGCGCGGTCTCGGCCAGGGCCTGCAGGCTGCGGGCCAGCTCCGGCAGCGACATCTCGCCGGCGTTCTTGATGTTCGGCACGAGCAGGCCGCGGTCGGCGGCCACCGCGATGCCGAGGTTCACGAAGTGCTTGACCACGATCTCCTGCCCGCCCTCGTCCCACGAGGAGTTGATCAGCGGGTGCCGGCGCACCGCGATGAGCAGCGCGCGGGCCACGAACAGCAGCGGCGAGACCCGCACGCCGTCATACTCGGGCAACCCGCGGATGCGGCGCACCGCATCCATCGTCTCGGTCATGTCGACCTGTATGAATTCGGTGACGTGCGGCGCGGTGAACGCGCTGGAGACCATGGCCGCGGCCATGTGCTTGCGTACCCCGCGCACCGCGATGCGCTCTTCGCCGGCCGGGCTGGGCGACGCGGCCAGGCCGGCCGTCCGTGTCCCGTTCTCCCGGGTCACTTGCGCCGAACGGTCCATGGCTCCACTGGCCGCCCGGTGCACGTCTGCCCTGGTGATCGTGCCTTCTGGCCCGGTGCCGGCCAGCCCGGCCAGGTCGATGCCGAGGTCTTTGGCCAGTCGGCGCACCGGTGGCTTGGCCAGGGCCCGGGCGGCGGGTGCGTCCGGTTCCGTCACGGCGGGCGGCGGTGCCGAGGCCGGGATCGGGGCGGCCTTGCGCGCGCGGCGCGCCGTGGCCGAGGCCTTGACGCCGTAGCCCACCAGGACCGGCTGGCGTTCGGGCTGCTCGGCGAGGGAAGCATCGGTGGGGGCGGGCGGTCGAACCACGGACCGTTCGGCTGAATCGGTTTCGCCCGTTCCAGCGGGCCCGGCGGCTGAGATGTCCACCGCAATGATCGGGACGCCCACGTCGATCGTCTGGCCCTCCTCGGCCAGCAGGCGGACGACCGTCCCGTCCCACGGCGAGGGCAGCTCGACCACGGCCTTCGCGGTCTCGATCTCCACGATGATCTGGTTGACCTCGACCTGGTCGCCGGGCTTGACGTGCCAGGCGACGATATCGGCCTCGGTCAGGCCCTCGCCCACGTCCGGGAGCCTGAACTCCTTGAGCTCGGCCATCAGAACTCCAGCGTGCGGTCGACGGCGTCCAGGATCCGGTCCAGGTCGGGCAGGTAGTGGTCCTCGAGCCGCGACGGGGGGTAGGGGGTGGCGAAGCCGCCGACCCGCAGCACCGGCGCCTCCAGGTGGTAGAAGCACTGCTCGGTGACGCGAGCGGCGATCTCGGCCCCGAGGCCGGCGTACACCGGCGCCTCGTGCACGACCACGCAGCGGCCGGTGCGGCGGACTGAGGCGCTGATCGTCTCCATGTCCAGCGGGGACAGCGAACGCAGGTCGATGACCTCGATGCTGCGGCCGTCCTGGCGGGCGGCGATCGCGGATTCCAGGCTGGTCCGGACCGTCGGGCCGTAGGCGAGCAGGGTCACCCCGGTGCCCTCGAGGACGACCTTCGCCCGGTCCAGCGGCAGCGCTCTGGCCACGCCGGAGATCACGTCGACCTCGCCCTTGTCCCAGTAGCGCCGCTTCGGCTCGAAGAAGATCACCGGGTCGTCGCAGCTGATCGACTGCTGGATCATGGCGAACGCGTCGGCGGGGTCGGCGCAGGCCACCACGCGCAGGCCCGCGGTGTGCGCGAACATGACCTCCGGGGACTCGCTGTGGTGCTCGACCGCGCCGATGCCGCCGCCGCACGGGATCCGGATGACCACGGGCAGGCTGACGTGACCGCGGGACCGGTAGCGCATCTTGGCCAGCTGGCTGATGATCTGGTCGGTCGCCGGGTAGACGAAGCCGTCGAACTGGATCTCGCAGACGGGCCGGTAGCCGCGCAGGGCGAGCCCGATCGCGGTGCCGACGATCCCGGACTCGGCCAGCGGCGTGTCGATCACCCGGTCCTCGCCGAAGTCCTTCTGCAGGCCGTCGGTGACCCGGAAGACGCCGCCGAGCTTGCCGACGTCCTCGCCCATGATCAGCACTTTGGGGTCGTTCTCCAGGGCCTTGCGCAGCCCGGCGTTGAGCGCTTTGGACAGGGTCAGCGCGGTCATCACCCGGCCTCCTCGAAGGAGTCCAGGTAGGCGGCGTACTGCTCGCGCTCGGCCCGCAGGATCGCGGTGGGCTCGGCGTACACGTTGTCGAAGATGGTCAGCGGCGGCGGGTCGGGCATGGTCCGGCACGCCTCGCGGATCCGGGCTCCCACCTGCTTGGCCTCGGCGTCCACGGCGGCGAAGAAGTCGGGCTCGGCCTGGCCGGTGCGGACCAGGTAGGCGCGGACCCGTTCGATCGGGTCCTTCAGCTTCCACACCTCCAGCTCGCTGGCCAGGCGGTACCTGGTCGGGTCGTCAGTGGTGGTGTGCGCGCCCATCCGGTAGGTGAAGGCCTCGATCAGGGTGGGGCCCTGGCCCTCCCGCGCCGCCTGCATGGCCTTCTTGGTCACCGCGTAGCAGGCCAGCACGTCGTTGCCGTCGACCCGCACGCCGGGGAACCCGAAACCGCGGGCCCGGTGGTACAGCGGGACGCGGCTCTGCTTCTCCAGCGGCTCGGAGATCGCCCACTGGTTGTTCTGGCAGAAGAACACCACCGGCGCGTTGAAGACCGGGGCAAAGACGAACGCCTCGTTGACGTCCCCCTGGCTGGTGGCGCCGTCACCGAAGTAGACGATCACCGCTTCCCCGTCGTCCCCGCCCACGGCGCCGTCGCGCTGGATGCCCATCGCGTAGCCGGTCGCGTGCAGGGTCTGATCGCCGATGACGATCGTGTACAGGGCGAACTTGTGCTCCTCGGGATCCCATCCGCCGTGGCTGACGCCCCGGTACAGCTCGAGCAGCTTGACCGGGTCGATGCCGCGGCACCAGGCCACGCCGTGCTCGCGGTAGGTGGGGAACGCCATGTCCTGCGGGCTCAGCGCGCGGCCCGAGCCGACCTGGGCGGCCTCCTGCCCGAGCAGCGAGGCCCACAGGCCCAGCTCGCCCTGACGCTGCAGGGAGATCGCCTCGGTGTCGATCCGCCGCACGAGCACCAGGTCCCGGTACATGGCCCTGATGTCGCCGGCCGACAGGTCAAGCGGGTAGTCAGGATGATCGATCCGCTCGCCCTCCGGGGTGAGCAGCTGGATGAGCCCGGCAGGCTCCTCACGCAGGGCGTCGGCGGGCTGGTTGAGTGCGGCGGTCATCGCTCCGCCGGATTCGACGGTCACGTGCCACTCCTTTCGAAGCCGGGACTGGGATCACCAGTGCCGGCCAGATGAGCTAGGGTTCGCGGACACATCTGTCGCGGAGCTGCCGCGTACGCTGCGTGCCCGGTAGGGCGCACCCGTCCGCGGTCCAGCAGACGCTCCTCACCAGACGATATATGCCCGGATTGCCAGGAGGATACGTGTCCCGCATGATCGTGGACGTCATGCTCAAGCCGGAGATACATGACCCCCAGGGAGAGGCCGTCGCCAGTGCGTGCCGCCGCCTCGGGTTCGGTCAGGTGCTCGGGATCAGGCAGGGTAAGCGGTTCGAGGTGGAGCTCGACGGCCCCGCGGACGAGGACGCGGTGCGGGCCGTCGCCGAGCTGGCCCGGGACCTGCTGTCCAACCCGGTCATCGAGGAGTTCACGCTGCATCCCGGCTGAGCCGCGAGCCCGGATCCGCTTGGACCTGGTTTCTATCCCGTCCATGGGGAATATGTTAACTGTGAGTCAAGAACTAATTACTGTTAGTCCGGGCTGACTGCGGCAAGGGAGGGAACTATGCCCATCTGCAGGGGCCGTCGTGACGGGGATAACCACGAGGTGACGATGTTCACGGTGGTCCCCCCGTCCCGTGACCCCTGTTACGGGCGATCAACTGTGACTGCTGTCACAGACTTGATTTCGGCCGTGTTAACGGGGAATCACTTGAACTGGAATGCAGGCTGCGGGATAGCTGTGGGTACGGGGTTACCAGATGCGCATGAAGTCGGTTCCTGACGCGGAGTTCTGCCTCATGTTCCGGTGCGAGACGCTGAGCGTCCCGGTGATGCGCCGGGTACTCGGCGACACCCTGCGCGGGCTGGGGGTGGACGAGGAAGCCGTCTATGACATTCTGCTCGCGGCCACCGAGGCCTGCACCAACGTCCTGCAGCACAGCGGCCGGGACGCCCCGGGGTACGCGGTGGTGGCCAGCGTCGGTGCGGTCGGGTGCCAGGTCGAGGTGGCCGACGAGGGGACCGGCGCCGCCTTTCCCGAGCCGGGGCGGCGCGAGCCCCCGGCCGAGGCGATCGCCCAGCTGGCCGAGTCGGGCCGGGGCTTGGCGGTCATGCGGGCCTGCATGGACAACGTCACCCTGGACAGCAGCCCGGACCGGGGCACCGTGGTCACCTTGCGCAAGCACCTGCGCTGGTCGCGCGACGCCCCGCTGCGGCAGTACCGGGCGGCCAGCTAGATTGGTCCCCGTCCGCCGGTAGGCTGCCTGCGTGCGGATAGGGGTCATCACCTTCCCGGGGTCGCTGGATGAGCGTGACGCCGCGCGGGCCGCCCGGCTCGCCGGGGCCGAGCCGGTCGTGCTGTGGCACGCCGATCGCGACCTGCGCGGCGTGGACGCGGTCATCCTGCCCGGCGGGTTCTCCTACGGCGACTATCTGCGCTGCGGCGCGATCGCCCGGTTCGCCCCGGTGATGGGAGAGCTGGTCGCGGCCGCTCGCGCCGGCCTGCCGGTGCTCGGCATCTGCAACGGGTTCCAGATCCTGTGCGAGGCGCACCTGCTGCCGGGCGCGCTGACCCGCAACGCGGGCCTCCGCTTCGTCGCCCGGGACGTGCGGCTCCAGGTGGAGAACACGCGGACCGCATGGACGCGGGCCTACGCCGGCGGCGAGCAGATCGTGGTCCCGCTGAAGAGCGGCGAGGGCGCCTATGCGGCCGATCCCGGCACGCTGGCGTCGCTCGAGGCCGCCGGGCAGATCGTGCTCAGGTACGCGGACGGCAACCCCAACGGGTCCGCGGCCGCCATCGCGGGCGTGTGCAACGCCGAGGGCAACGTGGTCGGCCTGATGCCGCATCCCGAGCATGCGGTCGATCCGCTTACCGGGCCGTCCGCTGACGGCCTGCGCTTCTTCGCCTCCGTGGTCGCGGCGGTGGTCCCGGGATGACCACCGATACGGTCGCGCGGGCGGCCGCCACGGCCGATCTGGCTCAGCCGTACGCATCCCTCGGGCTGACCGCCGCCGAGTACGGCAAGATCGTCGGCACCCTCGGGCGCCGGCCGACCAGCGCGGAGCTGGCGCTGTACTCGGTCATGTGGAGCGAGCACTGCTCGTACAAGTCGTCCAGGGCGCACCTGAGGCAGCTGGCGGAGAAGGCGCCGGCGTCAGCCGCACTGCTCGCGGGCATCGGCCACAACGCCGGCGTGGTCGACATCGGCCAGGGCTATGCGGTCACGTTCAAGATCGAGTCGCACAACCATCCGTCCTACGTGGAGCCGCACCAGGGGGCGGCCACCGGGGTCGGCGGCATCGTCCGCGACATCCTGGCCATGGGCGCGCGCCCGGTGGCGGTGATGGACGCACTGCGGTTCGGGCCCGCCGCCGCCCCGGACACGGCGCGGGTGCTGTCCGGGGTGGTCAGCGGAATTTCCTCCTACGGCAACTGCCTCGGCCTGCCCAACATTGGCGGCGAGCTGGACTTCGATGCCTGCTACGCCGGGAATCCGCTGGTCAACGCGCTCTGCGTGGGAGTGATGCGGCACCGTGACCTGCAGGTCGCCGCGGCCCACGGGCCCGGCAACAAGGTGATCCTGTTCGGGTCGACGACCGGCCCGGACGGCGTCGGCGGGGCCTCAGTGCTGGCCAGCGCGGCATTCGGCGGCTCGTCCGCGGAGGCCGCCAAGCGGCCCAGCGTCCAGGTCGGCGATCCCTTCACCGAGAAGCTGCTGGTCGAATGCTGCCTGGAGCTCTTCGCGGGCGGCCTGGTGGCCGGCCTCCAGGACCTCGGCGCGGCCGGGGTGGCCTGCGCGACCACCGAGCTGGCCGCGGCGGGCACCGGCGGCATGCACATCGAGCTGGACGCGGTGCCGCTGCGCGACGCTTCGCTGGGACCGCCCGAGATCTTGATGAGCGAGTCGCAGGAGCGCATGATGGCGGTCGTCGAGCCGGCCCGGGTCGGGCGGTTCCTGGAGGTGTGCGCCAGGTGGGACGTCCGGGCCGCGGTCATCGGCGAGGTGACCGATACCGGGCGGCTGGTCATGACCTGGCAGGACGAGGTGGTGGTGGATATCCCGCCCCGTACCGCGGCCGAAGGCCCGGTCTACCACCGGCCCGCCGCGCGGGATACCGGTCAGGACGCGATGGCGGCCGCCGACCCGGCCGCGCTGCCGCGGCCCGTGGACGGCCCGGCGCTGCGGGCGGACCTGCTGGCCCTGATGGGATCCCCAGGCCTGGCCGACAAGAGCTGGGTGACCGAGCAGTACGACCGGTACGTCCGCGGCGACACGGTTCTGGCCATGCCGGAGGACGGCGGCCTGGTCCGGGTGGACGAGACGAGCGGGCTCGGCATCGCGCTGGCCACCGACGGCAACGGGCGCTACTGCCGCCTCGACCCCTACCTCGGTACCCAGCTGGTGCTGGCCGAGGCGTACCGGAATGTGGCGGCGACCGGCGCGCGCCCGCTGGCCGTGACGAACTGCCTGAACTTCGGCTCCCCGGAGGATCCCGCGGTGATGTGGCAGTTCGCCGAGGCGGTGCGCGGCCTGGCCGACGGCTGCGCGACCCTGGGCGTGCCGGTCACCGGCGGCAACGTGAGCTTCTACAACCAGACCGGGACCTCGGCCATCCATCCCACCCCGGTCGTGGGGGTCCTCGGCGTCCACGATGATGTCCGGCAGCGGCTCTCGATCGGGTTCCCCGCCGGAGGCGGTGAGCTCGTGCTGCTCGGCCGGACCGAAGCCGAGTTCGGCGGATCGGCCTGGGCGCACGTCCGGCACGGGCACCTCGGCGGCCGGCCGCCGGTACCCGACCTGCCCGCCGAGCAGCGGCTGGCCGGCCTGCTGGTCGCGGCGGCCGCGGGCGGCCTGCTGTCGGCGGCCCATGACCTGTCCGACGGCGGCCTCGCCGTCGCGCTGGCCGAATCCTGCCTGCACGGCCGGTCCGGCTGCCGGGTGCGGTTGCCCGGGGACCCGTTCACCTGGCTGTTCAGCGAGTCGGCCGCCCGCGCCGTCGTCGCGGTCCGCCCCGGCGCGGAGGCTCAGTTTGCTGAGCTTCGCGCCGCGCACGGCGTACCGGGGCAAGGCATCGGCCGGGTCGGCGGCGATGAGCTGGCGGTCGAGGACTGCTTCGCGATCCCGCTGGCCGAGCTCGCCGCCGTGCATACGGCGACGCTGCCCGCGCTCTTCGGCTGACCTGATATGCCTCCCCGGCGCCTCGACCCGCGCGGGCCGCAGAGCGTGGCCGCCGTCCTGCGCGCGCTCGACGGCGACCTCCCGCCGGAAGCAGCCGAACTGGGCGCCGCGGCCCGGTACCTGCTGCAGCTGCTCGCCACCCGGCACCCCGGCCGCGTCCTGGAGGTACGCATCCCGCCGGTCGCCGCGGTGCAATGCCTGCCCGGGCCGGTGCACACCCGCGGCACGCCGCCGAACGTGGTGGAGACCGACCCGGTCACCTGGGTCCGGCTGGCTACGGGCCGGCTCGCCTGGGCCGACGCGATCGGCTCAGCCGCCGTCCGCGCGAGCGGCCCGCGTGCCGACCTGGCCCCTTACCTGCCGCTGAGCTGAGCCCTCGCCGAGGCGCCCCTGGGGCAGCTGCGGGCCACGCGAACTATCGGGTCAGGCCGAGCGAATAAGCTGAGCTCGTGACACCCCCCGACGGCACCCCGGCGGATGAGTGTGATTCCACCGACCCGCCGCCACGAGACGCCTGCGGCGTGTTCGGTGTCTGGGCACCGGGCGAGGATGTCGCCAAGCTCGCTTACTACGGGCTGTACGCGCTGCAGCACCGGGGGCAGGAGTCGGCGGGCATCGCGGTCAGCGACGGCAGCCGGATCATGGTGCACAAGGAGATGGGCCTGGTGGCCCAGGTCTTCGACGAGCCCGCGCTGACCGCACTGCGCGGCCACATCGCGGTGGGGCACTGCCGGTACTCGACCACCGGCGCCTCGGTCTGGGCCAACGCGCAGCCGACGTTCCGTTCAACGCCCACCACGAGCCTGGCGCTCGGGCACAACGGGAACCTGATCAACACCCGCGAGCTGGCCGCGCTGCTCGGCGATGCCGGTCGCGGCGGCGGCGGGATGGAGGCCACGTCCGACACCGACGTGCTCACTGCCCTGTTCGTCAGCGACCGAGGGCAGGCCGGCTCCGCGGGCGACGGGACCGGGGTGGAGGCGGCGGCGGCCGCCGTTCTGCCGCTGGCCGAGGGTGCGTACTCACTGGTCTTCATGGACGAGCAGACGCTGTACGCGGCGCGGGATCCGCACGGCTTCCGGCCGCTGGTGCTGGGCCGCCTGAAGGGCGGCTGGGTGGTCGCCAGCGAGACCGCCGCGCTGGATATCGTGGGCGCCGCGTTCGTGCGCGAGATCGCACCGGGCGAGCTGGTCTGCATCAACGAGCGCGGCGTCCGGTCGCGGGCCTTCGCCCCGCCGCAGCCGAGCGGATGCCTGTTCGAGTACGTCTACCTGGCCCGCCCCGACACCACGATCTCCGGCCGTGGCGTGCACGCCACCCGGGTCGCCGTGGGCCGGCGGCTCGCGGCCGAGCATCCCGCGGACGCCGACCTGGTCATCCCGGTGCCCGAATCAGGCACGCCCGCCGCCATCGGCTTCGCTGAGGCCAGCGGTATCCCGTTCGGCCAGGGACTGGTCAAGAACTCCTACGTCGGCCGGACCTTCATCCAGCCCAGCCAGACCATCAGGGAACGTGGCATCAGGCTCAAGCTGAACCCGCTCCGGGATGTAATCGCGGGCCGCCGGCTGGTCGTGGTGGATGACTCGATCGTCCGCGGGAACACCCAGCGCGCGCTGGTCGCGATGCTCAGGGAAGCGGGTGCCGCTGAGGTGCACGTGCGCGTCGCGTCGCCGCCGGTGAGGTGGCCCTGCTTCTACGGCATCGACTTCGCGACCCGCGCCGAGCTCATCGCCGGGCGGCTGTCCCCAGCGGAAATCTGCGCCTCGATCGGCGCGGACTCGCTGGGCTACGTGTCGCTGGAAGGACTGACCGAGGCGAGCAGTCTGCCGGCCAGCCGGCTATGCCGCGCCTGCTTCGACGGGCAGTACCCTACCCCGGTCGCCGACGGCGACCACGTGCTGGGCGGCCTGAGCGTCAGGTCCTAGGTACCGCTGCGAGGGCACCGCTAAAAGCCCGGCGTGGCCCGGGCCCTCCGACGGCCCTCTTACCAGGCCCCATTACCAGCCGTCCCAGGGCCCTGTTACCAGCCGTCCTCGACCGGATCAGGTCCCGGGTCCTCGTCGTCCTCTTCGTCGTCAGCTCCCGCGGAATTACCGTTGCGGGAGTCCGCACCGACACCTAGCTCCGCACGCAGCCGATCGAGGTCGGTGTCGTCGCTCTTGTACTTGAGCTGACGGGCGACCTTGACCTGCTTGGCCTTGGCTCGGCCGCGCCCCATTGGCTCGACCCCCTCGAACGTCCGGAGCCAGTCAGGCCCCATGATCTCCGCCTTGCTGGCTGTGTGCATCATACGACGCCGCCGCCGCCCCGCAACGGGGAGCGCGACGTCCGCCAGCATCCGTACAGGTACAACGGTACCCGCTTTGCGCCCCTGATGCCTACGCCGAGCCCATGGTGCCGAGCCAGATTCCGCGCAGCCGGCCGACATCGGACATTCTGCGCTCGGCCAGACGATCCGCGGCGACCGACGGGGGTATGCCGTCTGACTGCGCGACCGAAAGGACCTTTGCCGTGGTCAGGAAGATCTGCTCAGTGGCGGCCCGGGCACGATCGAAGTTAAACCCGGCCAGCTCGTCGGCGACCTGGATGACGCCGCCCGCGTTGACCACGTAGTCCGGCGCGAAGATGACGCCCCGGTCGGCCAGCAGTTTCTCGACGCCGTGGTGGGCCAGCTGGTTGTTGGCGCCGCCGCACACGATGCGCGCGGTCAGCCTGCTGGCGACCTGCTCGGTCAGGGTCCCGCCCAGCGCGCAGGGGGCCAGGATGTCCAGTTCCTCGCGCAGCAGCGCGTCGATGCCGGGGACCGCCCGGACTTCCGGGTGCCGGGCGCGGACGGCCTCGACCGCTTCCGCGTTGACGTCGCATATCACCACGTCAGCCTCGGCCTCGATGAGGTGATCGACGAGCCGGTGCCCGACCTTTCCTACGCCTTCGACACCCACGGTCCGCCCGCGGAGCTCGGGGCTGCCCCAGGCGTGCTCGGCCGCGGCCCGCATCCCGTACGTGACGCCGAGTGCGGTGAGGACCGAGGAGTCGCCTGCTCCGCCGTGAGCGGTGGTGCGGCCCGTCACATAGCGGGATTCCCTGGCGATGACGTCCATGTCCTCGCTGCGGGTGCCCACATCGCACGCGGTGATGTAGCGGCCGCCGAGGGAGGTCACGAAGCGGCCGTAGGCGCGGAGCAGGCCTTCGGTCTTCATCCGGGCGGGATCCCCGATGATGACCGCTTTCCCGCCGCCGTGGTCCAGGCCCGCAAGCGCGTTCTTGTACGCCATGGCCTTCGATAGCCGCAGGACGTCGGTGAGGGCCTCGCCTTCGCTGGCGTACGGGTAGAACCGGGTCCCGCCCAGCCCGGGCCCGAGCGCGGTGGAGTAGATGCCGATGATCGCCCGTAGCCCGGTCCGGGTGTCCTGGCAGAAGATGACTTGCTCGTGGTCCGTCTCCCCGGCGGAGCCGTTGTCCCTGCGGGATGTCGCGAACACGTTGGTCACGGTTGTGACTCTCCTCATCTCGTCCCGGATCCTGATTGAGCCGGGATCGAGAACAAGAGTATGGCCTGAGCGCCCCTGACAGCCGGGGCGGAGCAGCCGGCTGTATCCCGTACCGGTCGGTAACCCAAGTAGAGATGATCTTGTTACCTAGAGCACCGGCTTTGCGACGTTCTGGTATGTCACGATACGACAGTGACAGCCTACGCAGCGTATCTGCGTATCTGCGAACCGGCCGCGGCGTGCCGCGAACCGGACCGTTCCAGGTGGGCGCCTACGCCGCTTCGCCGGCCCGGCCGAGGCGGTGCGGCTCGCTCGCCGCCGAGCAGGCCGAGACCAGGCCGCAGATCCGGGCCAGCGCGAGCGCGCGGTGGCGATGCACCGGCGTGCCCGCAGCCGGTGGCGCGCGCTCCGGGGGAGGACGAGATGGCGAATTGAGCTCCGACCTGGCCCGACGGCTACTTCCCGGGCACTATTTCCGAATCCGCCGCGATGCGACTATAAGTATCGCTAGACTCACCGTGAGTGACAGTAATCGGCGGATCAACAGGGCATCCTGGTACAGAAACTTTGCGCCTGGTGGTCGACGTGTCACGGCTGGTGATGGCAATATGGTCCCTGTCGGCCATATGGGACATCCCCCGACAGGCTCCCCACGGAGCACCAGGCAATCACGAAATGCAGGACGCAACACTGGTCCAGGAGGAGAGGCCACACATAATGTCCGCACGTACACCAGAGGCCGAGCCGCTGTTGACGCCGGCGGAGGTCGCCACGATGTTTCGTGTCGACCCCAAAACCGTCACACGGTGGGCGAAGGCCGGAAAACTGACCTCAATCCGCACGCTGGGGGGACACCGGCGCTACCGGGAGACTGAGGTTCGTGCACTGCTCGCGGGTATTCCGCAGCAGCGCTCCGAGTGACCATCTGCCGCCTCACGAGGCAGGCGCCCCGGCGCCCGGCCAGGGTGGACGCGGCAGCACTCGATCAACGGAATGGGGGGTCGGCCCCGGTGCGGCGTGCCATATCGACAGTGCCGCCCGGCAGGGACATTGCCCGCCGGGTGTGCCTGGGAGGCACGCATCCGGGGCCGGTCCGCTCTCAGGGGAGGGTCGCACGATGCGTGATCCAGAATTGGTCGCACATGCTCAGCGCGCCGCGACGCGCCTGGAATCAGCATGGGAACAATGGCGCGCACTGCATGGACTCGCGGTGGCGCCCGGGCAGCCAGTAGTCAGCTACGTCGGCTACTCGCTCAAGGAACCATGGGGTGAGCCCCGGGTGGTTATCGGGATCGATGCCGACGAGGCTGAGTATCTCGCGGATTTCCTTGACCACGATGAATGCGCTCAACGCCCGCAGATCCCGCAGCAGCAGGCCCGGCGGCCCGAACCGCCAGCGGAAGGCACTGGCGAGCGCGCCCGGTCGGCACTGCTCGGCTTCAGCGTCGGCCGCCATGCACCCGATCAGATCCGTGACATAGCCACCGATCTGGCCAGCTGGAACCCTGGCGAGCTTCCCGGGCCGGTTACCGACCAGCTCGCCGCATGGCCGCCCAGCTCGCCGGCCGATCAGCCACCGGCCAGCGCCTAGTTCCGCCGTCATCAGGGCCGCGGTCAATCGTCGTCAGTTACGGCGGGTTCACAGCTGTGTCCTAGGGTGCGTTAAGGTTCTGGCGGCATGCTCGAGACAGACAGGGTTGAGACACCTCGCCCTCTCGCGTCTGGGCTCGGGGTGGCCAGGCCCCGCTCCGAGCCCAGGCTAACTTTCCGGCCGCCAGGCCCTGGCCGCCGCCGGTCCGGGGTAGCGGCGTGCGGCAGCTGGCGGTGCTAACCGTCCGCCGGCTTCGGCGTGGCCCTGCTCCGCAGCGATTCGACCAGCGCGGCCACGTGACGCCGGTCCTCAGGGGTCAGCTCGTCGATGCTGGCGATCAGGAGCTCCCGGTCCCGGTCGGCCGGCTGCTCCGGCCCGCCCGGCGTCTCGTCGTAGTAGTGCAGCCCGGTGGACTCGGCGGCCGCGGCGCGGACCGCGGAGACCGGCACGTCCAGGCCTTTAGCCAGCGCATCGATGGTGGCGGGGCGCGGAGGCCGGCCCAGGTTCCGGGTCGTGGCCAGGGTGTAGACGGTGGACCGGGGCAGTCCACCACGCCTGGCCACCTCGCCATAGGACCAACCCCGCTCGCGGAGCCGCTGCTGGATCAGGCGCTGCAGGGGATTGAGCGCTAGGTCCTGCGGTGCAGCAGCGGTGCGGGGCTGCTGCCCGGGCAGATCCCGCTCGCCGCCCGTCGCATGCGCCGTCATAAGCACCAACCTAGCCGGTCTTCCGCAGATCAGCTCGGCCGCGATGGCGCTGCGCTTGACGGGCTCCGGAACTATGTCGTACGGTAATTAACGTACAAAATGTACGCCTGAAAGCGCACAAGCCCCGCGGCCTAGCGACAGCTGGCCGCCGGTACCCCGGCGGCAGGGGAGGACGCTAGGCCCGGGCATGTGTGGCGCATCCGCCGACGCGTACTCGCGAGCTCCGGGCGTGCTGGATTCAGGCCGCACAGATGGCTACTCGACGGTGACGCTCTTGGCGAGGTTGCGGGGCTTGTCGATATCGCGGCCCAGCTTGGCCGCCACATGGTAGGCCAGCAGCTGCAGCGGGATGTTCAGCAGCAGAGGATCCAGCTCGGGTTCGCCGCGGGGGACCCGGATAACCGCGTCGGCGAGGCCCGCGGGCAGCTCGGCGCTGGAGACCGCGATGATCGGGCCGCCGCGTGCCTTGATCTGCTCGATGGTGGAGATGTTCTTGGCCAGCAGGTCGTCGGCCGGAACGATGACCACGCTCGGCATCGAGGCGTTGATCAAGGCGAGCGGGCCGTGCTTCAGCTCGCCCGCCTGGTAGCCCTCAGCGTGCACATAAGAGATCTCCTTGAGCTTCTGGGCACCTTCGCGCGCAACCGGCCAGCCGCGGACCCGGCCGATGAAGAACATGTCCTCGGCCGCGGAGAAGCGCTGCGCGATCGCGGCGATCTCCTCCTCGGCGGCCAGGATCTCCTCGATCTGCCCCGGCAGGGCTCGCAGGCCTGCCACGATACGCTGGCCATCCGCCGCCGACATGTCACGGACCCGGCCTAGGAGCAGGGCGAGCAGGGCGAACGTCGCCGCCATGCTGGTCATGGCCTTAGTGGAGGCGACCGCGACCTCTGGGCCCGCGTGCAGGAAGATCCCGTGGCCGCACTCCCGGCCGATCGCGCTGCCCACGACGTTAACCGCCCCGATGACCTGGCCGCCCTTGCGGCGCAGTTCCTGGACCGCCATCAGCGTGTCGATCGTCTCGCCCGACTGGCTGACCGCGACGTACAGCGTGTCGGGGTCAACGACCGGGTTGCGGTACCTGAACTCCGATGCGGGCTCGGCGTCGGACGGGATGCGGGCCAGTTCCTCGACCAGGAGAGCGCCCATCTGGCCGGCGTAGTAAGCCGAGCCGCAACCGAGGAACTTGACCTGCCTGATCGCCCGGAGCTGCCGGGCGTCCAGGTTGATCCCGCCTAGCCTGGCGGTGGCGAACCGGTCGTCGAGCCGGCCGCGGAGCGCCCGGCGCAGCGCCTCAGGCTGCTCGTGGATTTCCTTGCGCATGAAATCCTCGAAACTGCCCAGCTCGTAGTCCCCCGCCTCGGCTTCCACCATGGTGGGCACGTCCCCGGAGCCCGGCGTGCGGCGGCTGGCCCCGTCCAGGGAAGTGGTCCGGTAGTCGGTGGCGTGCACCGTGGCCACCTCGGCGTCGTCGAGGTACACCACCTGCTTGGTGTAGCGCACCAGCGCGGCGACGTCGGACGCGACGAACATCTCGGCTTCGCCGATGCCCAGCACGAGCGGGCTGCCGTTGCGGGCCACCACGAGCTCCTTCGGATGCCTGACGTCGAGCACGACCAGGCCGTAGGTGCCCTCGACATGGCGCAGTACGCGGCGGACCGCTTCCTCCAGGCTGACCTCATCGGTCGCCTCGGCGGCGATCATGTGGGCCAGCGCCTCGGTGTCAGTGTCGCTGACCATCGTCACACCCCTGTCGACCAGGGCGTCCCTGAGCTGCTCGGCGTTCTCGATGATGCCGTTGTGCACGACCGCGATGCGGCCGCTCGCGTCGGTGTGCGGGTGAGCGTTGATGTCGTTCGGCTCGCCGTGGGTGGCCCACCTGGTGTGACCGATGCCGACGGTAGCGTGCGTGCGGCCGTTAACCAGCTCCCTGAGGTCCTGGACCCGGCCCGCCGTCTTGGTGACTTGCAGCCGGTTCCGCTGGATGACGGCCAGGCCGGCCGAGTCGTAGCCTCGGTACTCCAGGCTCCTCAGGCCTTCGAGCAGGATGGGAATGGCATCTCTGCGGCCGATGTAGCCGACGATTCCGCACACCTTCTTCTGGGACCCTTCTGGTCGGTTGGCTTCTGGCTATCCGTAGACGATGCGCCGGAGCTGCCGCTCCGACAGGCCGGGCGCGGCAAATCTGCGCTGGGCCAGCTCGGCCTCGATCAGCGGCCAGATCTCCTCGTTCCTACGCTGCCGCCGCTGCAACTCGCCATGGCGCCTGCGGACGAATTGCTCGATCGTCTCGCTGAAGTACGTGGTGACGTCGGCGATGACCCGGGCCGCGGTGGTTTGCGGCAGGCCGGTCGAGGCGACCAGGTAGCTCGCGAGGTCCTGCGGGAACGGGTCCGGCATGCCCACTTTTTACCGGCCGACGCGGGTTCCCGCAAGTTCCTGCCCGATTTCGGGCATGAACTGACCCAAATAACCGCCAAATGTCCATCAATGCAATCCTGCCAGGGATCACGCAGCGTTAGCTTCAGCTCCGCTGGAAACCCGCATGCCCGGCCGCAGGCGCGGCCGGCCGGAGTGGACCACCTTCCCGAGGGCCCGGGGGCCATCGCGCGAGCTGTTAGATTTGACCGTGACCCGCCGGACCCGAGTCAGCTGGCTTTTTCGGCCGTAACCTGCCCGAACTCCTTGAACAAGAGGCACCTAGGTGACCGCATCGGAGATCGTTGAGCTGCTCGATGATGAAGGTCCGCTCACCGGCGCCGAGCTCATGAATCAGACCCAGCGGGAAGCACTGGCCCTGTGGCGGGCCTGCCGGACTTCAGGCGAGATCCGCTATGAGCTGGTCGGGCGCCGCTACCTCCGCCTTGATCGGACCATCGATGGCTGGGCTCGGCTGTCGCCATCCATCCGGCGGGAATTCCTGACCTACACGGTGTTCGGAGCTCCTGGCCAGGAAGCAGCAATCAGTGAGCGGGTGAAAAAGCTGTCCCGGGACGGCGACCGGATCAGCCGGGCCAAGTCCTACCTCGCCCGCGACGCGATGGCTTCGGTTCTCGCCGAGCTGGGCATGGGACACCCGTTGGCCGCGAAGGTGGCCTTCATCATCGCAGGCGATGTCACGTACGGGATGGCGCACGCGGTGCCCCGCCCGGAGTCGAGTACCGGGCAGATGGTGCGCGGCTCGGACCTCGACGTGATCGCAGTAGCCGAGGACGACTTCCCGGCGGAGACACTAGAGCAACTCGACGCGGCGATTTATCGCAAGAAGCACTACCTTCTGGTCAGTCCCAGTCATCACGAAGAGATCGATTATGTCGTGAAACGCGTCGCGCAGGTGCGTAAGCAGCTCCGGTTCGATACGTTCGAGCACTGCGTGGCCTCGAAGATCCTCTATGAGGGCGAGATGCTCTGCGGCAGCCGCCAGGTCTTCGACACAGTTAAGGTGCTGGTGGAAAAGTCAGGAGTCCCCGGCAAGCTCGCTGAGCTGGAGCTGCAGGCGGCTGATGCTCGAGCAGCAGCGGAGGAGTACCTGCTGAGCTCCGCCGCCGAGAGATCTGCCGCGAAGCACTTCAACCACTTCTACTCGCGCGACGAGCACGACGAGATCTACTGACCTCGCGGCCTGGCCCCGTCGTGGACGTTACGGCCGGGACGAGCCGGCCAACGAGGGGACCAGGTCGACCGACCTGATCCACAGTTCCTGAACTATTTCGCCAAGCCAAGCCGTGGCGGTGGCCACGTTCTGGGCTGATAGCTGCCGGACAGCGGTGATGTAGGGCGAACCGGTGTCGGCCTGTTGAGCCAGCTCGGTGAGAAGCTCCCCGGGCGGAACAGTGGCGAGCGGATCGGCGAGGAGTATCCGGCACAGGTCGCCGATGTGCTCGCGGAGCCGGGACTGGCCGGCCTGGCCTGGGCTGACCTGGCCTGGGCTGGCCTGGCCTGGGCTGACGTTGGCCACCATCGCCTGGAGTCTCTTGCTGCGTTCGGACATGGCCGCAGCCAGCATCTCCAAGGCACCCTCGTAGATAAGCTCACCGAACTCCTGCGCGGCAAAGAACGGGGAACGTGCGCGCTGGTACCACTCCTGAAGTGCTCGCAAATTGGCGATATAAATGGCGTTCTTGGCCACCGCCGGGCTCACATCCCGGTAGCTGCCGGGGTTGACGGGCACCTGCTTGCTGGCCGGCGGCGCGACTATCGTCAGCTGGCCATCGGGGACATCACTGCGCAAGACCGAGCCCGCGGCGACCACGCTGCCGTACCCGACCATGACCGGACCCACCGCACCGCCCTGGCCGCCCAGGAAGATCGGCGGCTCCCGCAGCATTACTCCGCGGGCCACGTCGCCGAACAGCGACGCCGTCGCCTTATCGCCGCGCGGGGTGAAATTAAAATGCACGTAGGACGACCCCACCTCGCTATGGTCGGACCGACCGGTCCCGCCGCTCATCAAGCAGTCGCAAAAGTTGATGAGGCTCCCGAGGGTCACGAAGGGGAAGAGGATGGTCTGCTTCAACCCGACGCAATGGGCGCCGTTGGCCTCCTCTTCGAGCAGCGTGCCCTCCCGGACCTGATGGCCCAGGCCAAGACTCGCGCCGTCGAGGAAGACGGCGTTGGCGGCGTATCCGCCCTTCAGCGACACATGGGGACCGAGCCGGCAGTCCTCGATCGTCACAGGTCCCTCGGACCCGAGGGTTACGCCAGCCGAGATCACCGTCCGTCCACCCCGGATGCGGCATCCCGGATGGATCGTCACGCCATCCGCTGAGATGCGGTCTACGTCGACCTCCGGGCCGATATCCAGGCTCAGCGGGTTCGGTATGCTGACCCCTTTGTCCAGGAGAGCCTCGATCGCCCGGATAGCGCGCGGCTGCATGTCCATTCCTGCCCTGTCCTCCTGGTAGCTCGCGGCTGGCCCAGTCCCGAGCGTGCGCGGATCCGCTAGACCCGCCGCGGGGTCGGAATCAGGCGGTGTTTGGCAGCTGCGCCAGGAATCGTACAACATGCAAATTTGCCGTTGAGCGACATGCTGAGCTTTCTCCCGCGTATGCAGCAGAGTAGGCGATGACACCGCCGGCGCTGGAACCCTACGCGGACCCGCACCGTGATTACAACGAGCTACAGTTGCGCCGAGATGTAGCGACGTACAGGTCCAGATACCCGGTCCAGCAGTGAGGGAAAGCGTCATGGGACGACTGTTCGGCACCGACGGCGTACGTGGCATCGCCAACAAGGACATTACCCCGCATCTCGCACTGGCCCTCTCGATCGCCGCCGCCCGTGTCCTCGGGGAGGCCGGCCAGCTCGCGGGACACGTTCCGGTGGCCGTGGTCGGGCGTGACACGCGCGCCTCAGGCGAATTCCTGTCAGCCGCCACCATCGCTGGTCTTGCGGCGGCCGGCGTGAATGTGTTGGACGCTGGCGTGCTGCCGACTCCCGCGATCGCCTTTCTTACCGCTGACCTGCACGCCGATTTCGGTGTGATGCTGACCGCCTCACACAATCCCATGCCGGACAACGGGATCAAGTTCTTTTCCCGTGGCGGGCACAAGCTCCCGGATGCGGCGGAAGACGCCATCGAGGCGCGGCTGGGAGAGGCGTGGGAAGGCCCTACGGGTATCAGCGTCGGGCGGGTCCTTCCCCTGCCGGACGGCCGCTCCCGCTACGTCGCGCATCTGCTGCGCTGCCTGCCCAACCCGCTCGGCGGCCTCAAGATCGTCATTGATGCCGCTCATGGCGCCGCGGCGCAGGTGTCACCGGAGGCTTTCCGCGCAGCGGGCGCCGAGGTCCATGTCATCGGGGCCGAACCCGATGGGCTCAACATCAACGACGGCTACGGGGCGACCCATCTCGACATGCTGCAGGGCGCGGTCGTGGGCGCTGGCGCAGACCTCGGCGTCGCACATGACGGTGACGCCGACCGGTGCATCGCCGTCGACCACACCGGCGCGGTGGTCGACGGCGACCAGATCATGTCGGTACTGGCGATGGCCATGCTGGAGCGCGGCGAACTCCGCCGGGACACCCTCGTGGCCACCGTGATGAGCAACCTCGGGCTGTTGCAGGCGATGGAGCGGGCGGGCATTGCCGTGCACCAGACCCCGGTCGGCGACCGCTACATCCTCGAGGAGATGAACGCGCGTGGCTACTCGCTCGGCGGCGAGCAGTCCGGTCACGTCATCGTCCTCGACCACGCCACCACCGGCGACGGCACGCTTACCGGCCTTCTCCTGGCCGCTCGGGTCGCGCAGAGCGGCCGGAGCCTGCGCGAGCTGGCCGCCGTGATGACGCGGCTACCCCAGGTGCTGATCAACGTCAAGGGAGTCGACAAGAACGCCGTTGACTCCAGTGAGATTGTTCAGAACGCCGTCGCGGAAGAGGAGAAGGAACTGGCCGGCCTCGGCCGGGTGCTGCTGCGCAAGTCTGGTACAGAGCCAGTGGTGCGCGTCATGGTCGAGGCGCCGACCGGCGAGCGGGCCACTGCGGTCGCGACCCGGCTCGCCCAGGTCGTGAAGACCGAGCTGTCCTTGTGAACGGCCCGCGAGCCCGTTTAGGCAGGCCAAAATGGGGCGCTGGCCGGCCATCGCCGTGGCCGAGCCCGTCGGCTCGCCCGGTACCGCCGGTGCCTTCCCGGGCCCGCGGTCAGGTACCTCCCCGCGAGGGCCAGCAGCCCGCAGGTGAGTTTGCCAAGGACGGCACCCGCGACGATAGCTGCCCCTATGATCACTCTTCGCATGGTAACCGCACGCAAAGACGATTGTGGCCTTTTCGGGCGATTGCCTGCTCCCTTGCCCAGAAAGCGGCCCGATAACGGTGGCTCAATCCACCCGATACCCAGGGGCACCATTGATCACGCACCGCGATCATTGGCAGTGATTATAACGTTTTCATCTCACCGCGAGCGTCACGCTACTACCGTGGGTTTCCCGGTCACCGCTGGCCGAGCTCCCAGCACCTGTGGGGGAGGGAGTGCTCGTAACCTTAGGAAAGGCGATGGCTGCTCACAGGAAACGCAAGAAGTTCATTGGTCTCGCCGCCGGCCTGGGCCTGCTGATGGCCGCGGCGTTCGGCGGATATTCGGTAGCGAATAGCAATTCCCCGGAGAACGTGAACCTGGCCGGCGCCCAGGCGGGCATATCCGGCCAGAGCATGACCCTTCACGCTTGCCTCGTCTCAGGCAGGCTCACCCACGTGTCAACGACCGCCCCGAAGTGCCCGGCCAACTCGACCCCGGTCCAGTGGTCAGCGCAACCGGAGCCAACCGCGTCGGCCAGCGCCGCGCCCTCCGCAAGTCAGACAAGCCCGAGTTCCGGTGCCACCACGCCGAGCACAGGTGCGACGAACCCGACTTCCAGTCCGACGAGCCCGAGTTCGGGGGCGACGTCAACGCCAACCACGCCAACAGCGTCCTCGTCTTCATCCGGATCTGTGTGCGTTAAGACGGTCAATGCGCGATGCAATTACTCCAATTACCCGGGCATCGTCGGCGCGAGCTCCAATCCGTATGTCGACCAGAACATCTGGTCCGGCAACACCAGCTATAAGCAGACCCTCTACGCCACCAACCCGGGCAGCTGGTACGTCGTGGCGAACGCGAATACTCATTTCGGCGGCGTCCTGACCTACCCGAACACCGGCTTCAATATGGCCGGTGCCGTCAGTAGCTATTCATCTCTCACGTCCTCATTCAGCACCACCATCCCGGTCAACGCCCAGACCGCCGGATGGGCCGCCTACGACCTGTGGTTCAACAACTGGCAGGACGAGGTCATGATCCAGACCGACATCACCGCCAACAGTGACTACGACTGCACGGCCAAGACCGCGGCCACGATCGACGGCCAGCCATGGCACCTGTGCGTCTTCGGCTCCGAACGGGTCTGGAAGCCCGGCACCGACGACCAGCACCTGGCGAACCGGACCTCCGGCACGATCAACATCCAGGCGTTCCTCACCTGGATGGAGCAGCACGGCTACCTCCCCGCCACCAGCACCTGGACCGCCGGGAGCTACGGCTTCGAGATCTGCGACACCGGCGGCGCCAACGAGACCTTCGCGGTCAACTCGTTCTCATGGACGGCCACTAAATAATGTGACCCGCGCCAACGCGCGGTCGCGTCGCCCTGGCCGCTCCGGCCGGACTCATTCGTCCGGCCGGAGCGGCCAGTCTTTCGTTCTAGGAACCAGCAGGGTCAAGGCGCTCTTCTCTTGTGCCGCGCCGAGCGCAGCACCCAGCCACTGGAAACGGCCGCTCAGGAACTGATGAACCTGCTGCCCTCCCAGCCGTGACCCATGGGCCACCCGGCCACGGCTCAGCCGCGAGTCCCGCCCCGTCCCAGCGCGGCGCGCTACACGATCGACGTCTGATGCCCCGACCAGTACGCGTCGCGGAGAACGCGCTTGTACAGCTTGCCGGTCTCGGACCTGGGCAAATCCGGGACGAAGTCAACGGTCTTCGGGCATTTGAAGTGGGCCAGCCGGTCGCGGCAGTAGCTGATGAGCTCCTGGGCCAGATCCGGTCCGGCGCTGGCCGGATCAGCCAACTGCACCACGGCCTTGACTTCCTCGCCCAGGTCGTCGTTCGGCACGCCGATGACGGCCACGTCCAGCACGGCCGGGTGAGCGGACAGCAGGTTCTCGATCTCCTGCGGGTAGATGTTGACCCCGCCGGAGATGATCATGAACGACTTGCGGTCAGTGAGATACAGGAACCCGTCAGCGTCCACGTGGCCGATGTCGCCCACTGTGCTGGCGGTCCCGTCGGCACTCCGGTTATCCGCCGTCTTGGCCGGGTCCCCGAAATATTCGAACGTGGTCGCCCCTCGGAACCAGATGGTCCCGTCCACCCCCGTGGCACACTCGTTGCCGTCCTCGTCGAGAATGAGCAGTTCAGCGGAGATGGGCCGGCCGACCGTACCGGGATGCGCGAGCCACTGCGCGGTGTCGCAGAACGTGGCCCCGATGCCCTCGGTCGCCGCGTAGTACTCCGTGATGATCGGGCCCAGCCAGTCGATCATCGCTCGCTTGACATGGATGGGGCAGGGGGCCGCGGCGTGGACGATGCACTCCAGCGAAGAGACGTCGTATCGCGCCCGGACGTCGTCGGGCAGACGCAGGAGCCGGCTGAACATCGATGGCACCATCTGGCAGTGGGTCACCCGGTAGCGCTCCACCAGGGCCAGCCACTGCTCGGCGTCGAAATGCTCCATCACTATGGTCGTGGCGCCCAGGCGCAAGGACCCGGCGACGGCGGCCGACGGAGCTGAGTGGTATAGCGGTGCCGGGTTCAGGTAGGTCATGCCGGCCCGGAACCCGAACATTGCGCTCACGCCCTGTATCGAGGGAAGCGGCTCGTCCGGTGCGGTCGTCGGCAAGGGGCGCAGGATGCCCTTTGGCTGGCCGGTGGTGCCCGACGAATAGAGCATGGCCGTGCCGAGGGATTCGTCAGGCACCGGGCTGGTCGGGCAGCCCGCGATCGCGGCCCCATAGGAGTCCCGGCCCGCCGCCGGTGTCCCGGGATCGGAGATCAGCACGCGCTCCAGCTCCGGGCACTTCGCCGCGGCAGGCTCGGCCAGCTGGCGCATTGCTGCTGAGCTGAACAGCAGGCGGGAATGCGAATTGGTCACGATGTACGCGACCTCGTCTGGCGCCAGGTACTTATTGATCAAGGTGAAGTACAGCCCGGTCCGCTCAGCGCCGCCCGCGATCTCCAGCAGCCGCGGATTGTTCTCCATGAAGACCGAGATATGGTCGCCTCGCTGCAGGCCTGCCGATCGCAGGAAGTGCGCAACCTGGTTGCAGCGGGCCTCGTACTCACCGTAGGTGACGGTCTCCCCCGAGGTGGCCATGATGATGGCGGCCCGGTCAGGATGATCCATGGCGTGCTGGCGTGCGTACACGCTTCCCCCTTGTACCTGACTTCGGGGACATATTTCCCTTAGGGTACCCGGGCCACCGGCGGCATCCGGAGGCGTTCAGGCCATGAACCGCGCTATGGCGACATACTGGCAGGCCGCGGCGGCGCAGACGAAGGCGTGAAAGACCTCGTGGTAGCCGAACACTGACGGATAAGGGTTGGGCCAGCGACGATGGTAGGAAAGCGCTCCCGCGGTGTACAGCAGGCCGCCGGCGAGCATCAAGACCCCGGGTGCGACACCGGCATGTATCCATACCCACGGCAGCGAAAGGCCGGCGGCCCACCCCAGCCCCACGAACGTCCCGCCGACCAGAAGCTCTGGTGCGTTCATCCACGCCAGGTGGATCGCAGCGGCGGTGAGGGTCAGGGTCCACATCACGATCAGGCTGGCCAGCCCGATGGCACCGGGTGCATCCAGGAGGAAAGCGGGAGTGGCCGTGCCGGCGATGAGGAAGAAGATCATCGCGTGATCCAGGCGCTGCAGGCGCCGCCGCCCGGCATCGGTCCAGGTACCGCGGTGATACAGCGCGCTGATCCCGAACAGCGCGCTCACGCTGGCGGAGTAGACGGCGACGGCCGTGACCTGCGCGGCTCCGTGCGCGCGGGCTAGTAGCAGGGGGCCGAATACCAGCGACGCTGCGAAGCAGAGCAGGTGCAGCCAGCCGCGAAGGACGGGCTTGGCGTAGTAGACACCGCGCCGGGCGTCGTATAGCGGCTGTGCCGTCGGGGAGCCCGTGACCATCACACTTCCTCACCGAACGGAGCTTGGTTCCAAAGATCGTCCTCCTGGCGGCTGGACCTATCCGGGCCGTCATGGCGAACCGCAAGGCCGCGCCAGCAGTGGTCAGGAAGATGCCCGTGCCGGTCCGTATCGCCCACCCGCCGTCGGCGGCCCAGCCCGGCGCCGTCGGTTGGGCATGTTCACCGCTTCGCCCGGCAAACGCAGAAAATCCGGATCCCGGGCTTCCCCGCGATATTCACGGGACAGCCGCCAAGGTCCGGAGCAGCGCTTTCAGCGTACGCTGCGCCGGGCCCCGCGAACAGGGCCGGACACCGCTCCGCCTGGCCAGCAACCGCAGCGATGCTGCCTCACGGCACCAGTGGCGCCAGAAACGATTCCACCAATGACGTGTAGCGGGGCCGGTCGCTGTTCCACGACTCGAGATGGCCTGCACCAGGGAACACCTCGAAGGTAACGAGGGAGGGCTTGAGCTCGGTCAACCTGACGCTCATCGAGATCGGCACCCGGAGGTCGTCATCGCCGTGAGTGACTAGCGCGGGGACCTTGAGCCAAGTCGTCTCATCGAGGTAACCAGTAGCGGACCAGTCGACGCCGAAGCGCGCGGTGGCGATCCGTTCGGCCATCCATATCAACGGGGCCGGGAGACGTCCGATGATCGGAATGAGGTGTCGGTCGGCTTGGTAGCCGATGGCCGCGTGCAGGTCCAGCATGGGCGCGTCCAGCACCACACGCGCCACCTTCGGAGCAAGCGGGGAACGCTCCAGGAACGCGGCGACGACGCCCCCGCCCATTGACTGGCCGACCAGGACGATGCTCCGGGCGCCCTGCGCAAGCGACCATCGCACCGCCGCCTCGATGTCGCTCCATTCCGTTTGCCCGTACCGGAAATAACCGGACGGGTCGCGGGCGGCGGCGAGGTCGTTGCGGTAGGTGATCGCGAGAGCGGGAAATCCCATGCGGTGGACGATGTCGATAACGCGCAGCACATCCTTCCGGGTGCCGTTCTGCCCGTGAACCCCGATGATGAACGTCCGGCCCGGTCCCGGGAAATACCACGCGGGAAGCGGCCCGAGCGGGCCCGGTACAACTACATGCTGCATGGGAATACCCAGCGCTGTTCCGGGATCGCTCAGGAAATACGACCTATCCAGACCAGCGAGCTGCCCGACCGCGGGAGCCGATCCGGATATCACGGTCCACGGGCGGGTGACTACGCCCCCGGAGACGGCGGCCGAGGCGCCCAAGCGCCCGATGCCGCCCTGCCAGGCAATGCCGTAGAGCGCCGGCTTGAATAGGGCCGCCTGGTCGCCGACGGCGACGAGCTGGACCTTCCCGGGCGACAGGCCTACGAACTGGACGTCGTCGTACGCGGGCATCGCTGGGCCTGGCGCGATGGCCAAGGCCTCCGAGCGGATCCTTTCGGCGAGGTACCAGCTGCCGCCGAAGAAGAACGCCGCTACGAGGCTCATCCCGCCTGGGATCACGGACCACACCAGTTGCCGCAAGTTCCGCAGCTCTTTCTCCGCCGAGGTGACCGAACGAGGATAAGGGCCGGGCGGGTGAACGATGGCCACACGCCGGCGATTATGGCCGGGCCGGTTGGGCTGTGCGGTATTGGACGGGGGGCTGGAGCGGTACGCTCACCTCCTCGCATGGGGCCGATGCGTACCCGCTGTTCGGGCTGCAGGCAGGAGCCGGGGATGGAACTGGAATCGCTGAACGCCACCTTCGTCATCGACACCTTCCTGCTGCTGCTGATCGGAATCGGTCCCAAGATCGCGTTGGTGCCGTTCCTCGAGGCAACCAGGGAGATGCCGCAGGCCACCCAGCGCCGTGTCCTGCGCAAGATGCTGAGCACCGCCGCCGCCGTCGCCGTGCTGCTGCTGATCCTCGGCGGGCTGCTGACCAGGCTGCTGCATTTCTCCCCCGGCGCCCTGGGCGTGGCCAGCGGGATCATCCTGCTCATCATCGCGGTCACCATGGTCCTCGGGCAGCACGACCAGAACAACGGCAGCCAGCCCGCCGAAGACAAGGACCCGATGCAGCTCGCCGTCTTCCCGCTGGCCGTGCCCTACCTGCTCAACCCGGCCGGGATCGTCGTCCTGGTCACTGCCTCGGCCGAAGCCGCCTCGGTCGCGGTGGTCGCGGTCGTCGTCGGCATCCTCATCGTGATACTGGCCCTGGACGTCGTGGTGTTCCGCTGGGCCGTGCAGGTCAGCAGCCACCTGGACGCCAGCCGGATGCTGGTGACCGAGAAGGTCTTCGGGTTCCTGCTCGCCGCGCTCGCCGTGCAACTGGCCCTCGACGGGTTGTCCGACGTCGGAGTGATCCACCTGACCGGCCACTGAAGACCGGCTACCGGTCGGTGCCAGGGCTGCTACCATCACTAATAACGTATTGTACTCACCTTGACACTAAATGTTAATCTTCGGGCCAGGGGTGGCCGCAGGACGCAGGGCGGGTCGGGGGGCCTCATGGAACTCAGGGAGCCTGGTCAGCGGGGCGGGCGCATACTGCTCATCGACGATGATCGCGCCCTGGGCGGGTTCATGACCCGGGTGCTGAGCGAGCTCGGCGGCTTTGAGGTCGCACACGAGCTCGACCCGGCCGACGCCTTGCGGCGCGTCGAGACCGAGCAGTGGGATCTGCTCATCACCGACATCGAGCTGCCCGGCATGAGCGGGCTCGAGCTACTCGAACGCGTCCGCGAGCTAGTGCCCGACCTGCCGGTCGCGGTGATCACCGGGCACCCGTCGGTCGACTATGCGGTCTCGGCCCTGCGCGGCGCGGCGGCGGAATTCCTGTCCAAGCCGATCAGCGCCGAGGACCTGGCGGCCAAGGCCACCACGCTGGTCGCGGCGGGCCGGGCGGCGCGCGCCGCGGGCCGGGAGACGGTGCTGGCCATCGGGGCCCATCCCGACGACGTGGAGATCGGCGCGGCCGGCGCGCTGCTGGCCCACCGGGCGGCCGGCGACACGGTGGCCATCCTGACCCTTTCCCGCGGGGCCCGCGGCGGCGACCAGCTCGAGCGGGCCCGCGAGTCGCAGCGGGCCGCCGACATCATCGGCGCCCGGCTGTTCCTGGGTGACCTGGAGGACACCCGCATCGCCGAGGGGGACCCGACGATCAGTGTCATCGACGGCGTCGTCGCGGAAGTCCAGCCGACCATCGTTTACACCCATTCCGCGCACGACGTCCACCAGGATCACCGCAACACCCACCGCGCGGCCATGGTCGCCTGCCGGCGCGTCGGGCGGGTCTACTGCTTTCAGTCCCCGTCGGCGACCATCGAATACCGCCCGACGTACTTCGTCATCACCGATGATTACGTCGATGGCAAGCTCCAGGCCATCGGCGCGTTCGGCTCGCAGACCGGCGTGCGCGACTACCTGGCGCCCGACCTGATCACCGCGACGGCCCGGTACTGGTCCCGGTACGGCGGCGGCAGCTACGCGGAGCCGTTCGAGGCGATCCGGGACCGGGCCGGCGCCCCGCCGCTCCAGGCCGGCGGCCCGCCGCTCCAGGTCAGTAAACTCCTGACGGTGACACCGTGACGGCGCCGGGTCCCCCTCGGTCCGGCCCCTCGGGCCGGCCACGGCACGTCCTGGTCACCGGCGCCGGCGGTCCCGCGGCGATCGCCGCGATGAAGTCGCTGCGGGCCGATCCCGCCGTCGAGCTGCTCGCCGCCGACATGGATCCGTGGGCGGCCGGGCTGTACCTGGTGCCACCCGGGGCCCGCACGCTCATCCCGGCTGGTGCAGCCCCGGATTTCACCGACGTGCTGCTGGCCCGGTGCCTCGCGCTCGGCGTGGACGTCGTCCTGCCGACCGTGGACGCCGAGCTGCGGCCGCTGGCCCGGGCGCGGGAGACGTTCGCGGCGGCCGGCATCGACCTGCTCCTGGCGTCGGCCGCCGCGCTCGAGATCATCCTGGACAAGCTAGCGCTGGCCCGGCACTGCGCTGGTGTCGTCCGCGTCCCCCGCACCGAGCCGTTCGGACCCCGCCTCGACCCGGTGGAGTGGAGCTATCCCGTCGTCGTCAAGCCGCGCACAGGCAGCGGCTCGCGCGGTCTGATGACGGTGGGCTCCGCCGCAGAGCTGGCCTCCATCCCCCGCTCGCCGAGCCTGATCGTGCAGGAGTTCCTGCCCGGCGAGGAGTACTCGGTGGACGTGCTCGCCGACGCCGGCGGGCACGTGATCGCGTCCGTCCCGCGGCTGCGGGCCCGGGTCGACTCCGGCGTATCCGTCGGCGGCCGCACGGTGCACGACCCGGAGGTCGAGTGGTTCGGCCGGGCCGTGGCCGAGGCGACCGGCCTCACTTACGTGGCCAACGTGCAGTGCAAGCGCGGCCGGGACGGGGTCCCGGGGCTGCTCGAGGTGAACCCCAGGATGCCGGGCACGCTCGGGCTGACCATCGCCAGCGGAGTCGACATGCCCAGGCTCGCGCTGGCTGCGCTGCTCGGGCAGCCGGTCCCGGCGGCCATGGACTTCCGCGAGCTGGCGGTAGTGCGCTTCCTCGATGAGCGCTTCATCGACCCGGCCGAAGTCTCGGACCTGGGGCTCGTCCGGTCATGACCGGACATGTCGCACTCGACGAGGACTTTCACGTGCACTCGACATTCTCCGACGGGGCAAGCACCCTGGCCGAGAACGTCCAGGCGGCCCAGGAGCGGGGGCTCCGGACGTTGTGCCTCGTCGACCATGTGCGGCGGGACACGGCCTGGCTGCCCGACTTCACTGCCGCCGCGTCGCGTTATCGCGGCCGGCCCGGGATGCGCGTGCTGGCCGGCGTCGAGGCCAAGATACTGGACACCTCCGGTCAGCTCGACCTCCCGCCCGGCCTGGACGGCATTGACCTGGTGCTGATCGCCGATCACCGGTTCCCGGCCGAGCACGGCCCAGTGCATCCGGCCGAGGTCCGGGCGGCCATCCAGAACGGGGCAATGAGCCCGGCGGCCGCGATCGAGCAGCTGTGCGAGGCGACGGCTCGTGCGCTGGAAGCCACCGACCGCCGGCCGCTCATCGCCCACCTGTTCAGCGTGCTGCCCAAGATCGGGCTGGACGAGGCCATGGTGCCCGAACCGCTGCTGGCGCACGTGGCCAAACGGATCGCCGACACCGGCGCGATGGCGGAGGTGAACGAGAAATGGTCGTGCCCGTCGGCCCGCGCGGTCACCGCACTGGCCCGGGCGGGCGTGCCGCTGGTGGCGGGTAGCGACAGCCACCACTGCCGTGACATCGGCGTCTACCGCTCGGTCCGGCTGACCGCGGACGCCTGATCACGATGGCGGACGACCTGATCCGGAGCGGCGACTGGGTGCTGATCGTCCTGGTGATGGCCGGCGCCGTCCCCGAGCTGCTGGCCGCCTGGCAGTTCCTGCTGGCCGCCGGCCACTTCTGGCGTAACCATTACGCGGCTTGCGGGCCGGCCCACCCGCGCACCGCGATCCTGATCCCGGCGTGGAACGAGGCGGCGGTCATCGGAGCCTCCATCGACCGGCTCATGGCGCTGGAGTACCCGCGCGACCGGCTGCGGATCTTCCTGGTCGACGACGCCAGTACGGACGAGACGCCCCAGGTGGCCAGGGCAAAGGCGGCGCAGTACGCGGGCAACGTGGTCCACCTGCGCCGCGCTAAGGGCGGCGAGGGGAAGGCGCACACGCTCAACCACGGCCTGGACGTCATCCTGCGCGACGACTGGATGGAGGCGCTGCTGATCACCGACGCCGACGTGATCTTCGAGCCCGACTCTCTCCGCAAGATGACCCGGCACCTGGCCGACCCGCGGGTCGGCGCCGTCACCGCCTACATCAAGGAGGGCAGCCGCCCGGGCAACTACCTGACCCGCTTCATCAGCTACGAGTACATCACCGCCCAGGCGGCCGCCCGGCGCGGGCAGAACGTGCTCGGCGCCATCGCCTGCCTGGCCGGCGGCGCACAGCTGCACTCGCGGGCCAACCTGGTCGCCCTGGGCAGCCGGATCGACACCTCCTCCCTGGCCGAGGACACGTTCACCACCTTCGAGACGCAGCTGCGCGGGCGCCAGGTGGTGTTCGAGCCGCACGCCACGTGCTGGGCCGAGGAACCCGACTCCATCGGGGGGCTGTGGAAGCAGCGCCTGCGCTGGGCCCGCGGTAACGTGCAGGTCACCCTGCGGTATCGCAAGCTGTGGTTCCGGCCGCACCGCGGTCATCGCCTCGGCAGCGTCACCTTCGGGACTGTCTGGTTCTGCCTGTTCCTGCAGCCGCTGTTCATGATCACGTCGTCGGTCTCGCTGTTGGCCCTGTACTTCGCCGACGTTCCCTACGCCTGGACGACGTTTCGCCTGCTGTGGATCATCAACGCCGCCACTTACATCTTCATCACCGGCTTCGCGCTGCTCATCGACCCGCCGACCGCGCGTCGCGTCTGGCGGCAGGGCCTGATGTTCCCCGGCGCGGTGAACCTGGCCATCATCGGCTACGCGTGTTTCCCCCGGCTGTTCCGCGACATCCTGCGCAAGCTCTTCGTCGTTACGCACCTGCCCCTGCAGGCCCACGAGGGCTGGATCGTGGTCTTCATCTACGCCTGGCTCAGCGTGTCGATGGCCGTGGCCTACCTGGCCAAGACGGCCGAGCCGCACCGGCTCGGCCGGTTCATCAGCGCGGTCCTGGTCTACATCGCGGGCTACGGGTCGCTGCTGTGCGCCTGCACGTTCGCGGCGTACGTCAAGGAGCTGCAGGGAGCGGAGATGAAGTGGGACAAGACCGAGAAGACCGGGAAGGTGGCGATCCCGAGTTGACGGCCGGACCCGCCCAGCCGCCGCCCGAGATCTCGGCGCCGCGGCTGCCCGAGGCGTTCGCGCCGCGGCTACCCGAGGCGTTCAGGCGGGAGGTCAGCCACGCGGTTCGCTACGAGCGAGGCCTGGTCGTCAAGGCCGCGGCGATGCTCGTCGTAGTGGCGGTCATCGTCGTCTTGCGGACGCTGTACTTCGCCTGACCGGCGCCACGAAGGGAACGAGGGAACCGATGGCGGCATGGAGAATCGGGATGCGGCCGAGGGTGATCGTGGTCTCGGTGGTACTGGTGGGGCTGACGGCGGCCGCGCTCAGCGTCGCGTTTGACGCCGGGGCCAGCAGCCGGGCCCAGGGCCGCGAGCTGGCCCAGCAACTGGTGCCCGCGGCGGCGGCGTCTGTCGACCTGCTCGAGTTTTATCAGGACCAGCAGAGCTGGCTCGGCGACTATGTCACCAGTGGGCACCCGGGCCCGCCCGTGACATTCGACGGCCAGGCCGCCCGGATCGAGGCCGTCGAAAACCAGATCAGTGCGCTGGGGCGCGGGCAAGGGCAGATCACCACGCAGCTCGCCGCGACCATCGCGGCCTACCGGGCCTGGCTCACCGACATCGCCGACCCCCAGCTGGCGGCCATGGCCCGGGGTGATGCCACCCTCGCGCAGATGCTGCAGGCCAATACCGCGCAGGCCCGGCCCTACGTGCTGGCCATCAGCTCGGCCGGGGCGGCCTTGCAGGCCCAGATTGCCGCGGTGCAGCAGTCGGTAACCAGCAGCCTGACCCAGGCGCAGGGCACGGTGCTGGTCGCGCTCATCGCGATGTGCGTCGTGGTCGCGGCCATCGCGGTAGACGGCACGGCGACGGTGTGGCTCAGCCTGCTGCGGCCGTTCCGGGCGGTACGGGCCGCCATGGACTCGGTCGCCGCCGGGGACTACGGCACCCGGATTCCCGCGGTCGGCCCTCCTGAACTAGCCGACCTGGGTCGCGGCATCGAGCTGATGCGGACCAAGCTCGTGACTGCGCTGACCGCGCGGGAGCGAGCCGAGCAGCAATTCCGGGGCCTGTTCAACACCGCGCCCGACCCGATGATCGCCGTGGTGGCGGACGGGTCGATCGCGATGGCCAACGCCCGGGCCACGCGGCTGTTCGGGTATGCGACCGGTGAGCTGATCGGCCAGCGGGTGGAGACGCTGGTCCCGGTGACGTGGCGGGAAGCGCTGGCCCGCGAGCGCAGGGCTTACTTCACCGACCCGACGTCACGGCCGATCGACGAGGAGTTCAGGATGGTCGGGCTACGCCGCGACGGCAGCGAGTTCCCGGCCGAGGTCACGCTGAGCGGGCTGCCCATGGGCAGCGGGATGCTGGTCACGACCGCGATCAGGGATGTCTCCGACCGGCTGGCCCTGGAGGGGGAACGGGAACGCCTGCGGGCCGCGGCCGAGCAGGAGCGCTTCGCGGGCCGGGTGCGGCAGGTCCAGCGGCTGGAGAGCCTCGGCCAGCTTATCGGCGGGGTGGCGCACGACTTCAACAACCTGCTCAATGTGATCGAGGGTTACACCGGTTTCGTCTCCAGGCGAGTCACGGCGCTCGCGCGGGAGGACGCGCGGCTCGAGCCGGTACTGGCCGACATCGACCAGGTGCAGGTGGCCGCACAGCAGGCGATCCGGGTAACCCGCCAGCTCCTGACCTTCGCCCGGCACGAAGTGACCACGCCAGAAATCATCGACATCAACCAGGCGGTCGAGAGCGCCGGGAAGCTGCTCCGCCGCGCGCTGGGCGAGCACATCGAGCTGACCATCGCCGCGGAGCCTGCCCCGTGGCGGGTCAAGGCCGACCGCGGCCAGCTCGAGCAGGTCCTGGTGAACCTGGCGGTGAACGCGCGGGACGCGATGCCGGGTGGTGGCCAGCTGACCATCGATACCGCGAACGTCGAGGTCGACGACACTTTCGCGAGCCAGCGGCCCGGCCTGGTGCCCGGGCGTTACACCCGGCTCCGCGTTTCGGATAACGGCACGGGCATGGACAAGGCGACCGCTGACCGGGTCTTCGAGCCGTTCTTCTCGACTAAGCCGAAGGGCCACGGGACCGGTCTCGGGCTGGCCACCGTCTATGGCATCGTGACCGGGGCCGGCGGCAGCATCGATATCTACTCGGAGGCGGGGACGGGCACGACGGTCAACGTGCTTCTTCCGGCCACCGACGAACGGGCCGGGCCGGACGCCGGGTCTCGGTCCCCGGCCGACGACGACGTTCGCGGGCACGGTGAGACGATCCTGCTCGTCGAGGATGAGGTGAGCCTGCGCGAGCTGGCCCGCCGCATCCTGGACGATAACGGCTATCACGTCTGCGTGGCCGACAACGGCGCCGATGCCGTGCGGCGGGCCGGGGACCCGGCTCAACCGGTCGATCTCCTGCTGACCGACGTGATCATGCCCGAGATGCTCGGCCACGAGGTCGCGGCCCGCGTCGCCGCCCTGCGCCCGGAGACGCCCGCGCTGTTCCTCTCCGGGTACGCCCAGCCGATCCTGGACGCCCAGGGCGTTCTCCTGCCGGGCTACGACATCCTGGAGAAGCCGTTCACCGAAGTGGGGCTGCTGAGCCGGGTGCGAAAAGCCCTGGGGGCCCGGCCGTAAACGCGGATGCCCAGCCCCGCGGGCTCGGGCGGCAAGCATGGTTTCCCAGTGGGGCGCCAGGGGGTCGCTGCGCGGATGACACTGGTCAACGCCTCCGTAGTGGTCATTCCCCGCATTATTCGCGGCAACTCGGTCCACGAACCGGTCCACGAATTTCCGCGTCCCCAACGGATGCTGGCTACTTAACGTCATCACTTGCCGCCGCGTGCCGGCTGGACGCCAATCGGTGTTGCGGGGGCTAGGGATAGCGGCGGGCGATCCGGTCTTTGAGGATCGAGTAGATGTATGGGCCGGGCTCTGCCGTGGCCGTGAGTATGGCGGCCTTGTTGGTGATGAAGCGGTGCGCCATGTCTGCTGAGGGAAGGTCACCCCTGGGGATGACGAAACAGCGGGCCCCGTGCTCGGTCACGGCAGCGATCTCAGCTGGCCGGTAGCGGATCCGCTTGTCTTTCATGAGGATCGGCCAGCCGCGCCGAGCGGCCTCCTCGATCTAGGCAACGTCTGTGACCTGCTCATCAGCCGGGGTGCCGTAATGCTCAGCGAGGGTGATCACATCCCAGCCGTCAGCCGGAACCGACACCCCGGCGCCGCAGCGAGGGCGGGCAGCCGTCAGCACGACGGGCGATGATGAGCAGGTCTCAGCCGGACACCGCCGCAAGCTGGCCCTGCCATCTGCGCAGATCCATTCCTTCTTCCGCAACCGCTCACCGGATCAGATGCTGGCCACCGCCGCGCTCTGGATCAGGCCATGGCTGCCAGCGGGTTAGGAGCAGAACTTCTGGAATGCCGTTTTAGGCCATCTCCGCCGAAGGGCACTCCAGTACCCGGCCCAAGTGCCCGCTGTGATCCTCAATCCGGGCGTTGTGCTCGTCCGGAGGCCTGCCGCATCGTGGGCATTCCTCGGGTACCGGCTGATCCCAGCGGTACCACGGCACCTAACTAGTGTGCCCCGCCTATGCGGCCCACCGTCAGTGGGTCTTTCGGTGTCCGAGGATAATCAGGTATTCGCGAGGTAGGACCACGGTCCCGTCGGCGATCCGGTAGAGGCCGAAGTGCTCGATGAAATCGGCTTGCACCAGCGCCTGCTTATCCGCATCCAGCGCGTCGAATACGGCCTTGACCGGCCCGACTGAGGCGTAGAGCTGCTCCCACAGCGATTCGGGGGACTCGCCGCGCTCTGGGGCCGTGCCGTCGAAGAACGTAAGGTCGAAGGCGTCACCGAGCAGGCTGGTGGCATAGTCACGGCGTCCCCAGTCCGTCCCTATCCCCACCCCCTCAGGTGCCGGTGGGGTGTACTTCGCCATGATCGTCGTCACAGGAGTCCCGTAACTGCCTGACCAGGCGGCGATACCGATGCGGCCACCCGGCTTGCACACGCGGGTCAGCTCGCGCGCCACTGCCGCGTGGTCGGGCGCGGCGATCACCCCCATTGCCGAGGACACCGCGTCGAAGGACGCGCCCGGGTGCGGGACGTCCTCGCAGTCACCCACCTCGTAGGTGATCTCCAGCCCGTTCTCGGCGGCCAGCCGCCGTGCGGTCTCGATGAGCTTGGGTGCCAGGTCCAGCCCGGTCACCACCGCACCCTGGCGTGCCGCGAGGGTAGCCACTGCGCCGGTCCCGGTGGCCAGGTCGAGCCACTGCTCACCAGCCCGGACGCCGAGACGGCTCACGAGGTCATCATGGATATCGGCGAGCTGGGGAGCCGCACGCTCCCACGGGGCAGCGCCCCACGCTACCGCCTGCCGCGCCTTCAGCTGCTCGAACGCCATCGTGGTTGCCTCCTTGGGCGGTAGGAGGTGTCCGCGCCTAGCGTCCCGCCCATATACCCTGGTCGTCAAGGTGTGCACGGCCTATGCCAGTACGGTGCTGTACGGTCTCCAGGGCGCTGGGGAAATCCTCCGTGGATGGGTTTCCCCGGCGCCGCTACGCACACGCTCAGCCTCGGCTTGGGCCATCTGGAGCTGGGCCCCGCTGGCTGCGCGTGAGAGTTGCCAGCTGGTGATCCCACACCTGGCCACGCATCTCGAGCAGCTCAACATGTCGGCCAGGTCGGTGAGTCAGGGGACCGGCAAAGTCATGGCTGGCAGTCGTTTAGCTGGTTTGCGACACGCCGATGTGAGCTAGCGGCGCGGGCACGGCCGCAGAAGTGATCATGGCGGTTCCTGCACTTGCCGGATCACTGCCGAGGGGCCATCGCGCTGAGCCATCATCCCTGACCAGCCCCTCCGATTGGCCAGCTGACCGCTAACTCCTCCATCGCATCCACGATCCCGGCCGCGCCTGAGGCTCCCTTTCGCCGATGAGGAACTTAACCTCCTCCGCGAATTCATCAGCGAAGTAATCCAGCGTGCCAGCCGTCTACCTGGTAAAGGTAGCTGGCCTGGATCTTTCTAGATCTGCTCTGAGCGGCGACGCAAACTCTCAAAGGCCCGTCAGGGCGGGAGCGAGCTCGCGCCACTCGGCGAGCGGGAAGCGCCGGGGATCGCCGAGGACCTGGACGCACACGTGGTCGGCGCCTGCGTCGCGATGGGCCCGGACCCGTCCGGCGATCGTCTCCGGAGTTCCCCAGGCGACAAGTGCGTCGATGACCCGATCGCTGCCGGCGCCGGCGAAGTCCTCCTCACCGAAGCCTAGGCGGCGGAGATTGTTGGTGTAGTTAGGCATCTTGAAGTAGTGCTGGAGGGTGTCGCGGGCGATTCCCCGGGCCTCGGCAGCGTCGGTGGCGAGCACGACCATCTGCTCGGGCAGCAGCTGGGCGGCCGGGCCGAGGGCGGCCCTTGCGATCGCGGTATGCTCCGGGGTGACGTTATAGGGGTGGGCACCGGCCGATCGAGTCCGCGCCAGCTCCAGCATTTTGGGGCCGAGGGCCGCGAGGACCCGGTCCGGGGCCGCCAGCGGCACGGGCGCCGCGTCCAAGCCGTCGAGAAACGAGGCCATCGCCGAAAGCGGCTTGCGGTAGCGGCCGGACTCGGCAGCGTCGATGAGCCTGGCGTGACTGACGCCGATGCCCACGAGGAAACGGTCCCCGTGGTCTCGGGTCAGGCGGTCGTGGGCGGCGGCGGTTTCCTCGGGGGAATGCATCCAGAGGTTGAGGATTCCGGTGGCGACTGTAATCGTCGTGGTCGACGACAGGAGCCGCTCGACGGCGTCGAAAACCTCGCCACCGGTATCGGGGATCCACAGCGCCCGGAAGCCGAGCGCCTCTAGCTCGGCGGCCGCATCACCGATCGCCCCGACCTCGCCGTAGCGCAGCTGCGAACTCCAGATTCCGGCGCCTTCGAGGGGTTTCATGGCCAGACCCTACACGGCGCCTCTCGCCGGACGGCGACAGCGCCGAGTGGGGAGCCCAGGTTCTGGCGCCGGATGGTGATCACCCGCAGGACCTAGCGGCTGCCGTGATGGCACTGGGATTCGCCGCCCTGCGCAGTGAGCTCTTCTAGGCTCTTCGCTGCCAGTGACCGCTTGCACGGATGCAGAGGATGGCCTGCGCCCGGCCCGGGCCGGTTTCGGCCTGGTCCATTGCTCCTGACTGGAGTGCCCGGGCGGTTTCCGGGGTCAGGCGTGCCCTTACGCTGCTCCGCGACCGGTGGGTTCGCCCGCGGACGTAGGTCGGGCGCTCTTACGATGTTACGCACAGTAGCCGGACGAGGGGACCTGGGCGCCTTGGCTATGGACCGGCGTGCCAGATAATCCCAGCGTGGTAAGTACCGTCGATGCGATGATCCGTGTCATCTATGCAGTTAGGACGCTCAGTGCACGGGGCTGTACTTCTTGTAAACAGCAGGTCGGGTGCCGACGAGCCGCCGATACCGACAAGTTTCGCTACTACTGCCTGGCAGTCCTAGATAGAGCTACTCCATGTCAGCTGGCGATCGAGCTCCGGGAGCGGCGGTTAGCTGTGCGAGATAGGCAGCAGCTCGGCGGTCAACCTCAGATACAGGATCGGCATAGTGCCGTAGCGTCGTGGCTCCGCCGCTGCCATGGCCTAGCCGCGCCGCCGTATTGCGCAGGTCGAAGCGGGCTGCTAGCAGCTGGCTAGCTGTGTAGTGCCGCAGGCCCTTGATGCTGAGCTTGACCCCGGCTGCGGCAGCCAGGTCGCTGGCTTTGTGCGTGGCCCAGTCGGGATTCCAGGGTCTGGCCCCCATCGGATCGTTGGAGAACACGTAGGCGTTCTCAGGTAGCTCAAGGCCCATGCCGCCGAGCCTGGCGCGGATCGTATCCAGGTGCTCGCGAATCATTGCGCAGGTATCCGGGTCAATGGCCAGATACCGGTCCTGATGGGTCTTGGTGTCCTTCCGGACCCGATGGCCGCCGACCACGACGTAGTTGAAGGCGATGTGGATGATGCCCTGCTCGAGATCAATGTCCCTGACCTGCAACGCGCACAGCTCGCCGCGGCGGGCGCCGGTGATCGCGACCAGCCATAGGTAAAGAGCCAGGACCGAGTTTGTTTTACGGCCTTCGGCGATTACTTTGGCGACGTCCTCGGGAGCGGTGGCGGGTATCGGTCGGTTAGTCGCTGACGGTGGCCTGGCAGACTCGGCTGGATTCCACCTAATCCATTCCCAGCGTCTGGCGGTCGCGAAGGCACCGGACAAGATGCTGTGGACATTCCGGATCGTCTTCGCCGTCATCGGCTTGCAGGCGTGCGGCTGGCACCCGGCGCGCTTGCAGTCATGGTCCCGGGCGCGTGGAGTCCTGGAATGCCGCTGGTCTGGTGCTGCATCTCCGGCCACGACCGCAGTCCGGCCCTGACGGACGACGACCAAGCCCTCCTCGGCTAGTACCGCTACGGCGTGCTGCAAGGTTGCCACCGGCACGCCCTGCGAGACGCTCATCTCCCGGACAGAGGGCAGTGGATCTCCAGGGACGAGCATTCCCGAGGTGATCGAGTCTCTGAGCGTGTCCGCCACCTGCCGCCAGGCGGGTCGGCGAGTGTCCGGCCGGACAGTGAGGACAGGCACATTCCGGTGTTCAGTGAACCGCTTCCCCGTGCATCCAGGATCGCTGCAGCGCCGCAGCTGGGCGTAAAGCAGATCGAGCAGGGGACCGCGTATCTTCCGGACCTGCAGATGCCCGAGAGCGGGCTTTATCACCCGCCGGATATTAGACCTCGTTCGCCTTCCGGGTGGACAGGTCCCACTCGGCAACTTCGGCATACCGGTCCATCAGCTCTGCCACGGTGATGTCCGTTTCGGGCTGGCGGCCCGCGTCGGCCTGCTCGAGCAGCTTGCCGAGCTCGATCTGCGCGGCTTGCTCGGTCTTGCAGGTCTTCCGAAGCCGGATTTCCTTACCCGTAAGCGGATCAGTCCCGGCGTAAACCTTGACGCGCCAGGACCCGCTCGGCAGTTGCTCTATGTGTCCGGATGGGGACTTTGCCATGATATGACGGTACATCTAGGCGCGGACACCGGTCCACGAACCGGTCCACGAGGGGTCTATCCGGACCCTGTTTTCCCTGGTGGGGCGCCAGGGGGTCGAACCCTGAACCAATGGGTTAAAAGCCCACTGCTCTGCCATTGAGCTAACGCCCCGCGACGCCGCATCGGTCGACGCCTCGAGAGGAAGCGTACCGATTTCCCGGCCGAATCGCCGCCTCACGTTACCTGTATGCGGAGATGCCGGTGAGCGCCTGGCCGATAGCCAGCGCGTGGATCTCCTCGGTGCCCTCGTAAGTCAGCACCGCCTCGAGGTTGTTCGCGTGCCGTATCGGAGGGTATTCCAGCGTCACCCCGCTGGCGCCGAGTACCGTCCGGGCCTGCCTCGCGATGTCGAGCGCAGACCTGACGTTCGCCATCTTGGCCATGCTGACCTGCACGGGCGTGACCGGACCCGTCTCCTTGAGCCGACCGAGATGCAGGGCGAGCAGCTGAGACCGGCACAGCTCCGCGGCCATCCAGCTCAGCTTGGCCTGCGTCAGCTGGAACGATCCGATTGGCCTGCCGAACTGTACGCGTGTGCGCGCGTACTCGACCGCGCTCTCCAGGCAGCTCCGCGCCGCGCCGGTGACGCCCCAGGCGATGCCGAAGCGCGCCTCGGTCAGGCACGACAACGGCCCCTTCAGCCCGGAGACCCCAGGGAGCACGGCGTCGGCAGGCAGACGGACCTCATCGAGGTGCAGCTCGGAGGTGATGGAGGCCCGCAGCGACATTTTCTTGTGGATATCGCTGGCACTGAAGCCCGCCGCCTCGCGGGGCACGAGGAACCCGCGGATGCCCTCCTCGGTGTTTGCCCACACCACAGCAATGTCTGCGATGCTGCCGTTGGTGATCCACATCTTGGTTCCGGAGAGCACCCAGTCGGAGCCGTCCTGCCGGGCGAAGGTCCGCATGCCGCCCGGGTCCGACCCATGATCGGGCTCGGTGAGCCCGAAGCAGCCGACCGCCTCCCCGGTTGCCATCCGGGGAAGCCATTCAGCCTTTTGCCCCTCCGACCCGAACCGCCAGATCGGGAACATAGCCAGTGAACCCTGGACGGACGCCGCGCTGCGCAGGCCGGAGTCGCATGCCTCCAGCTCCCGGCAGGCGACGCCGTAGGCGACGGCCCCGGCACCGGCGCAGCCGTACCCGCTCAGGTGCATGCCCAGCAGGCCGAGCTTGCCGAGTTCGGGCATGATCTCGCGCGGCAGCGTGCCCGCCTCGAACCAGTCGGCGACGTGCGGAAGGATCCGCTCAGCGGTAAACGCCCGCACCGTATCGCGCAGGAGCCGCTCCTCGTCGTTGAGCTGGCCGTCGATGTTCATGAGGTCGATGTTCGCCACAGGAGCGGGCATGGTGGTTACCCCTTTCGCTTCAGATCAGGTTTACCGGCACATTTCCTCGGAGTTGACCCCGGGGTTGGTCCGTCTCGGCTTCGCAGTGCTCACTTTCTTCGCGGGACGGGCACCATGTGAGGTCCGCCCGGACCAGCCCGCGGCTTCGGACGGCCGGACTGAGGCGGCGTATGTGCAGCTGCGTCCACCTCGCGGCGAGCGTGGCAGCCGCGGTCATGCCGACCACACCGGCCGCCGGCCGCCAGTGTGGATGCCGGGCCCTGTACGGCGTAAAGGCCCGATTGCGCCAAGCCGAACGCGGGAGCTCTCGTGGCGGGTTGGAGCCATGCACAAAAGGGCTCTGCGTGGGATGCGGCTAGTCTAGTCACGCACTTGGGTCGGCTGGCGATGGCTTCAAAGTGTGACTCAGATCTTGCTTAGCGTGTCTGATCGTGGGATTCTTGGCCAGAGCCAAGGCGCGACATCTCGCTGCGCGCGTCGCTCGCTGCGCTGATCCGCTTTGCTGGTTGTGGTGTCTGTCCCCTATGCTGGGCCCGTCCCGACGCCGGGCTCACGCGGTTACGGCGGTCAAGGCGCATGCGCCCCCATCGTCTAGCGGCCTAGGACACCGCCCTTTCAAGGCGGCGGCACGGGTTCGAATCCCGTTGGGGGCACTGGTCTCTCCGCAGTTCAGCGCCTCGGACAGGTACGGATTTCCCATAGGCCGTGGTCGGTCTGCGCCCCGCTGGAGCATTCCCGGGAGGGCTGCGGTGGCTCACAGGCGCGTCTCTGGGTAGGAGGGGTCGCGGTCGTCGCCAACCGGTCATGGCATACCCGGAAGCTGGACCCCACCATCAGCTTCCCGATGGTATTGTCTGTCTGACGCGAGGAACGGCATCTTGCGCGAGGCCCCCTCGGGGGTGCGCGTCGGCTACGGTTGACGTGATGAGGTCCTGTAGAGCAGCTTGGAGTGCTCGCCACCCTGTCAAGGTGGAGGTCGCGGGTTCAAATCCCGTCGGGACCGCCGGATACTCGGTGTGGACTCATTGGGTATCCATCCAGGTCAGGTAGCTCAGTCGGTATGAGCGTCCGCCTGAAAAGCGGAAGGTCGACAGTTCGATCCTGTCCCTGACC
>CAWFRO010000001.1:0-99536 GCA_963818225.1 uncultured Actinomycetes bacterium | reverse complement strand
TAGTAGCAGTTCGGCGCGGTATCCCCCTTCTTGGCGATTCGCCGCGGCCCGGGGTGGGAGCCAGGTTGCAGGCGTCAGCTATGGCTAGCGTTTCGGGCCGTGGCTACGGCGAAGACGGCATCTACGTCGACCACCGGGGGCGAGGGACGTCCGTCGCAGGCGCTGACCGTGGAGCAGGCCACGGCATTGCTGGCGGCGGAGGAGTCGCGGCTGCACGCGTACATCGGCTGTGCCTGCCGAGCGGGGTCCGGTCGGAGGAGGCGCGGGCGCTGACGTGGGACCACGTGGACCTGGGGCCGACACGGTCTCGGTGTGGCGGTCAGTCCGGGCACACGGGGATACCAAGATAGTGCGGTCGAGGCCGCCTTCATCCCGCAAGGCGGCCAAGACCTTGCGGGCGGTGGGCCTTGGCGATGCCGTATTCCTGATGGATCGTCACGATGCTGGGGACCATCGCGCCAGAGGCCAGCTCGCCGGACAGGATTTTCTGCCTCAGGGTGTCCCTGACCTGCATCCATGGCGGAATGTGGCCCTCACGGTCCGGTATGGCCTGACGTTACCGGGAGGCGACAGACCACTGCCTGCTGTGGTCGGCCTGGGCACCTGGCGATGCTCGAAGCCGCCCGGGACCGGGGCCTGGTCGGCCTGATCGGAGCCACCCACCACTCTGCGGCGGCCTTCGGTGAACTCGCCGAAATCATGGCCACTGGCCGCATCGACACGATCCAGGTGCCCTATAACCCGGTCCGGCGCGAGTTCGAGCCGGAAGACCGGCCCACGTGCTGCGGCTGGCCACCACGCACCGACGAGCCGCGCGACTGATAAGGCGAGCCGATCCGCGACCAACGCGGGAGCAATGCAGGTCCGAAGCAGCGGAAGATCAACATCTCAATAACACAGACGAGACGGCAGTAGCCGATACATGCGCCATGGCCGCTACGGCGACCATTCAAGCCGGATGATCAGCTAGAGTGCAGGTCAGCTGGGCTGAGTCATCTGACTGGCGATGATGGTCCCAGGGCGTGACAGGCCGTCTTGTAACCGGCAGCTCACCATCATCGACGGCGTACCTTGCGCTATTAACCGCGACTCTCTGGTTGAGCGAAAAAGGAAAGCTCTCCTAGGAGATTACCGGCGGCCGAGATGAGGAGCCCTGCAGTCTTAACAGCTTGTTCGGCTTCGTCTGCCGTCGTTGTATCAGCAGGCAGGCGCGGGTATTCAAGTTCGTTCCTGCGGCGTCGCAGGTCAGTGAACGGACGGAAACCGTCACCGAACTGAGCCCTGACCACCTCGTCAACGGTAGCGTGGCCTCCTTCAGTAGTCGCTCGCATGCCTTGTTGGGCCAGTAGGGCAGTACAGGCGAGCCGGGCGGCGTCGTACGCCAGGACATAAGCACTGCGGGCATCAGCCTTAACAAGTGTCGCCGCGGTATCTAGGGTTCTTAGCGCAGTTTCGAGCAGGGGAGCGCCGTCGGCTTCGGCACCCATCACATACTGGAGCCTTGCGAGGCGAACCTGTCGCTCCACCTCGGCCTCGCCTCTCGGCCACCTAGGCACCGTTACGCCTCCCCCGTGGCAGACTTCGCATGGTCCTCGTCTGGGACGAGGACCACAACAAAGGGACCTGACTGAATTTGCTGAACCAGAGGGTCGGCAGCCTCCCGCCACACCGCAGCAGACCGTATCACTGGGTTGACGGGCATCCCTAGCCTCTGCTGCGCACGATCCGCCGCGTCATAGACATCCCCGCGGGCAGGATGCCCGACCACGAGAACATCCAGATCATGTGGGGGTGGTCCATGCTGCTGCAAATAACGTGCAGCCCAGGAACCGAAGATCAGGACCCGCTCCGCACCATCCAGCCCAGCGAATTCTTCAGCTATCACCTGCAGCGGCCCCCAGGAAAGAAACAAAAGCTCAGTCAACGGCTCGACAAGGCGATTACCCGTGTTCGCCCGGACCAGAGCCGATCTCCCGAGATCGCGCCGACGTAGGAGACCCGCATCAGTCAGGCGCTTCACCTCACCATGCACAGTGCTGAGCGGCGCATCCAGCCGTCTAGCGAGGTCTGTGAGGCTGTACTCCCGTTCTGGGTTGAGCAGCAGCGCGGCAAGGATGTCAGCCTGCAGCGGCGACCTGAACACCGGAAGAAGTGCAGGAGCTTCACTTCGCATAACTCGAAGATATCTACGATCTAACCGAAGCGTCAAACGTTCCAACGGCTACCCGGCGATGGGACACCAATCGACGCAGAGCCGACCGCGGGACCCGCGGCCCGTCACCTGGTCGTGCGCGATGCAGGAAGGGGACCTGGCAGAAGCCAAGGACGCCTACCAGCGCGCTGTCAACTCCCGCCACCCCAGGATAACCGCCACGGCAGCAGTCAACCTCCGGCGGCTGCGTGCCAGGCAAGGTGACAAGAGAGGTGCCCGAGAGGCTTACCAGCAGGCCATCGACTTCGATTTCGACGTCGGGAAGCTCGAATCCGACCTTAAGACTGGCTGGCTGAGCGAGCCGATGAGCCGGTTCACCTTGAGGTGATCGACCTGCGCCGCAACGACCGGCCCGGTGCCGCGCGAGTCCCGGTAGTAGACCGCCTGAGTGCGTGCCACGGTCGGAGCATGCCAGCCCGGTCTGACACTGGATGCCCGCCGTCGGCAGCCTTATCGGCAATGAAAGCACCCAGCTAGCCGGACCGTAAGGCTGCAGCGGTTTCCTCGAACAGCGGGGGCCGTTTCGACCGCGATTCCGTCGGTGGGGAGCCAAGGGGGAGCGACCTGATGACGCAAGAGGAGGATCTCGGCGTCCTTGGCACGATCGGAGCGGGCTAGTAAGGCAAGCCAGCCGAACACGCGGAGCACCGCTATGTAAGCAAGCCGTAGTGTCACGAGAGCTGACAGTCCCGGACCGACGGGCTCTCACGCAGCTGGAGGCCGAACTTTCGCGCTCCCCTGGTTCAGCAGGAGAACAGCACGTCAACGGCTATGACAGGGTTATCGGCACCGACAGCATTCCGCATTCCGCATTCCGCATTCCGCATTCCGGACTTAGCAATGGGGGGTGTGGCTTGTGGTGCTGCTACATGGGCAAAACACCGACACATCTCGCCGCTGACCACATGCGGGAAATGATCGATCATCTTTCAGTCCTCCTGTCTCCGCTCAGCACGGCGTCTTGCACACCTGAACCAGGATCAACTCTGGTAACCGGAACTTGCCCTGGCCCTCCGCCACCCCATAGTTGCCTAGGGGCAATTGCCTAAAGGCAATTGCCCAGGAGCAAAGGGTTGACATTCCGCCTGAAGCGTTCAACAATCCCATTAACACAGCTGCAACCCTGTAAATCTGGCCCCTGCCAGAAGTCATGTGCCTGGGATTTCGTGACAGCGTCGCTGCCACCCGTCGCGGCAATGGCAATGACGTCGGCGCCACCTTGCGTGCGGGGGCCTGCGCCGGACCCGGCAACGGCCCCGCTTGATAACAGCATGGTCAACCACGACCCCGGCACCCTCGCCATCAGCGGCAAAGTCCAAATTAGCGTCCACGGCAGCGGCCAAGGCGCCGCCCTTCCCCGCTTTACCTTTACGACCGCCACCCCCTGATACCGGGTGGCAGCAAGGAGGACTGCAATGGCACAAGACACCCCGGGAGCCGGGGGCGCCGGTGGGGGCACCCTGGTCATACCCGGCGAGATGGCAGCCCGTATCGACCGGCTGCCGCTCACCTGGATGCAGTGGGAGCTAGGCCTGGTCATCCAGACGGCCTGGGGATGCATGCTGGCGACCGATGGGCCGGCGCTGCGGCTGTACCCGTTCATCTGGGAACCGAAGCACCTCATCACCTCGTCGGAGTACTCGGTCGTCTACGCCTTCGAGGTCGGGATCGGCATCCTGCTCGGCGGCTACTTCATTGGCTGGCTGGCCGACAAGATCGGCCGGCGCCCGGCCCTGATACTGTCCGCGTTCCTGGCCGCGGCGTTTTCCTGGCCGTTCGCGTACGTGACGAACTACCCGGCGCTGGTGGTGCTGTCGGTCTTCAGCGCCCTGGGGGTCGGCGGGGTGCTGGCCATCAACGTGGTCTACATGGGTGAGATGACCTCCCCGGCGGTCCGGGGCCGAGTGGTCATGGGCACGCAGGTCTGGGCCATCATCCTGCTGGAGGTCATCCTGATCGGCTGGATCCCGCACTACCTGGTCCCAGCCCACTACCAGGCCTACCAGTGGCTGCTGACCGGGCTGAACCTCCTGGTGATGGTCCTGCTGTTCTTCCGGATGCCCGAGTCGCCGCGCTGGCTGGAGGCCAGGGAACGCCGCGACGAGGCCCGCAAGATCATGGAGCGGATGGAGGCGCGGGTCAGGAAGAGCCACCCGGTGCTGCCCGAGCCCGACCTGCAGCCGCACCAGGTGGTGGCCGAAGAGAAGACCAACATGCTCGCCGTGTTCGCCCCGCAGTACGTGGTCCGCACCGTGTTCCTGCTGGTGGTCTTCGTGCTCCTGTACGGCGGCATCATCTACGGCAACTCCTCCTACGCGGTGGTGTTCCTCGCCGAAACCCGCGGGTACAGCGCCAGCTTCATCTTTTCCCTGACGGCCTGGGCTGGCCTGGTCGCGGCCGCGGTCTACGCGCTCAATGCGCTGTTCGGCGACCGGGTCGAGCGCAGGACCATGGTCCTCGTGGGCGCCATCGTGTTCGCCGGCTGCTGGCTGGGCGTGTACAACGTGCACAGCACCCCGGCCCTGGTCGTCCTCTACATCGGACTCACGACCGGCGCGGTCGTCTTCCTGTGGAACATGTACGCGTACGTGCCGCTGAATTACCCGACCCGGATGCGCGCGCTGGGTACCGGCTGGACCGACGGCGTGGGCCACGTGGGCGCCTGGGGCGGCGTCCTGCTCTGCGGGCACATCTTCATGGCGACCTCGCCGGGGGGCTGGATCCTGCTGGTCACGATCCCGGGCGCGCTGCTGCCCGGCGTCATGATCGGGTTCTTCGGGGTACGCCAGCGCCGCCGCGCGCTCGAGGAACTGGCCCAATAGACGCTGGGCCGCCGGCAGGGTAAGGCCGCCGGCCTTCTCCCGAGGTGTCTCCGGCGGCCTGACGGTGTCACCGGCGGCCCAGCCCCCACCACAGCCGGCCTCCCGCCACACAAAGCATGACGGGAGGCCGGCTTGGCGAAATGAGCCCGAGCGTGATCCGGACAGGCCGCGGTGCGGCGGTGCCCGGAGGCCGGCCGCGGACCGCGGCCAGGCGCCCACCATCGCGTGCCCGGCGTTCCGGCGCGCCGCGGGTAATGACATCGCTGGCTGAGACGTAGGCAGAGCTCTGGCCTGGGTCAGACCGCAGCGCGCTCGCATTTCCGGACTTCCTGGACACCTAAGCGGGGCCGCGGCTTGTCATCGCCACGGCACGCCGATCATTCCGGCCGCCGTCGGCTCATCACTGCTGCCACCACCGTCCGTTGGCTCGCCTGCTTCGCGACGCCCACGCGGCGTCTCGCCCCGGCCAAGCGCGGCTGGCCAGCCGCGACTTGCACGCCCCGGGCGATCGATGCCCTCCCCGATCGCGTCTATATCCCCGCCACGACGACATGCGAGAGTCATAGATGCCCCGCCATGGCTCGCTCCGCTGTCGCACCCGTCCGAAGGATGGTGACGCAAATGAAGCCTGAAATGCCCGCTGCGGCTTCTTTGGTGAAGACCAAGTCCCGCACTCGCTACCGCGTGCTGTCTCCGCCGGGCCTGCGGATCAAGCAGCTCGTGCTCGGAATCGGCGCGGTGTACTTCACCTTCGTCGCGGTCACCAACGTCGTGAACTTCATCGTCTCGGTGGGCGGATACCACTGGTCGTTCCTGAATTCGGGCAATGTCAGCTACATCGCCTCGATAACCAAGGTCTACTCCTGGCCGGGCTGGTTCGACAAAGCCGCTGTCCTGGCTGCATCCCTGGTTGAGGCGGCCGGAGCATTGCTGTTCTGGAAGGCGCTGCGGAATTTCCGCGGCCACGGCACCGGCGTCCGTGACGCGTGGATCGCCCTCGGCTGGAACATCATGGTCTGGCTCGGCTTCATCGCCGGCACCGAGTTCTTCGTCGCTTACCAGTCCGAAGGCCCGTTCCGGGAACTGCTGGCCATCTCCTTGCTCATGGCCATCGTCATCGCGGTCGTCCCTGACGAGGCAGGCCTGGCAGACGGCCAGTCTCAGGGACAGGGGACGCCGGCCGATCATGCCGCGAACGCGCACAGTGACGCGGACGATATTGCTGGCCCTGACCACGAGGCCCCTTCATCAAGACCGCCGCAGCTGCCCTTGAAGAACGCGAGAGGCGACGGCAAATGAACAGAACCGGGACACACACGCCGGCACTAGCGTTACGGTGGCCTTATAGCCCTTTTAACCAGCAATGATGGGGGTGAGCTGGGCTGTGTCATCTTGCTGGCGATGATGGTCTCGGGTAAACGGACGTCTTGCAACCGGCAGCTCATCATCAGCGACGGCGATCCAGGTGGGTTACGTTGCAAAACGTGACGGGTGGCCACAATGTAATTGACTCGAACAATTTCAGATCGCCGAATATTTCGGTCATCAGGCGGTCGTCGGTCAATATCACCTCAGCGCAGATCAGCCTGATCTGCTCGCGGGATAGGCTATTGCTCCCGCGAAGGAGGCTGCGACAAGCAAAGGCCTCGGCGTACCTCGCGCAATTACCCGCGGCTCTCTAGTTGAGCGACTGAGAAACCTGGCGCCCCAGCTCCGGCCGGACCAGAGTGCTTGTCGCCGGCCTGTAGATGCGCGTGACGGCCGGCCGAGCCTGGGTGATGGCGACCCGGGTAGGAACAATCGCGCGCGCACACTTCTATCCGTGAGTACCGGCTGATCTTCGCCGCCATGACGGTGTGCGGAGCAAGGGTCACCCGCTGCGGCTGCGGCGCCGCCCAGGTATCGGATATGGCTGTGGCCCGGCGTTGGTTAGGCGCCACGTTCCCGGAGTGCGGCTAGGCGCGATAGCGCAGATTGCGGCGAGGTTGACCTCGACGAGGTGCACCAGTTCAACGACCAGCGCCTGGCCTGGAAGCAGGAAGACGTGCACGCGTGCCCGTCTGTATGCCTCCAGTTCAGCGGGGCGCTCGTAGATTTTCGCGTCACGCCCCCCAGTACCGTCCATCGGTGGCGGCCGACGCGGGGAAGCCAGTCCGTATCCTCCGCACCGAGCGCGGCTTCCCGGCTGCCGTAAAGCTCAGCGGGCGTGTGCGCTGTATAGCCGAGTTCTTCAAGCCGACGACGCACCGATCGCGTGACGGCGTTCTCGTCCAGGTAGAACTCAGGCGGCGTGGCCAAGGAGGACGCGGGCGGCGGTCCTGACGTCGTCGAGGCTGACTCCATGCTCATCCGCCACCACCTGGGGATCCTCGCCAGCGTTCAGCATGTTTGCCACGTCCCGGACCCGGGTGCGACTGCCCTCGAAGATGGGCTGCCCGAACGCTCGGTAAGGGTCCATAACGACCTTGGATGGCTGGCAATAGCGCAGCTCGAGCATCCGCGGGAATCCGTCGTCAGCCCACGTCAGGTACTTGAGGTAGTCCTCGACGATCTCCCGCATGACCATCTGGCCGGTGTGCCCCTCCATCAGGCCCTGGCCCTCTTCGGCACGCGAGAAATCCCACAGTACGTCGATGCCGTCAGTGGCCAGGTTCGGCGCCACAAGGACGTGCTCGCGGCCGAACTGCTCGGCCAGGCGGTTCAGCGCAGGCCGGATCCGCGCGACGCGTACCCCCGCGGCGCGGAGCGCCTCAAGTACGTACGCCTCGGCCATCGCGATGAACGTAACCTGGGCCTCACGGCGCCCCTCGAGGTCGACAATATGAAGCAGCGGATCGCCGTGCGCGTAGCCGAACGCCCACCTGCGTAGCGTCGGACGAGGGATGCCGAGGAACCTGGCGGCATCACTCCCATCCAGCAGTCCCGTGCTGAACCGCGGGTCGTCCATCTGACATACCTCCCTTGGCCAAATGGTTACACACCATTGCCGTCCTGGGACGGAGGCTCGTCGGGGAGCAGCCGGATGCTGGCACCGATCATGGCGCCTGCTGTCTCGCCTACTAGATCGGGCTCCAGGCTGCGTTAGTTTCTCGAACAGCGGCATTCTTGGGCCCGATCTCATGAGTGGGGAGCCATCTTCAGCCGACACGTAGCCAGCCGGTGCCCCGGGATCCCTTCTGGCCCGTTCCTGGCCATCCCAGGACGTACTGTCCGCATCACCAACCGAGTGGGTGCTCCTTGGTGTACGCCGTACGCCTACCGATCGTGGACGGTGTAGGTCAGGTGGGTCACCCGCTGCGTCGGCTCCGCGCGGACCGGCTCCAAGGCCACGCGGCCCGCGTCCACGCCCTCGAACAGGCGGATTCCGGATCCGAACAGCACGGGTGACAGCGCGATCGTGAACTCGTCGATCAGGCCGGCGTTCACGTGCTCCAGGATCGTTGCACCGCCGCCCGCGATGCGGACGTCCCGGTCGCCGGCGGCCTCGCGGGCCTGGTCGAGCGCGGGCTCGATGCCGTCGTTGACGAAGTGGAAGGTGGTCCCGCCCGGCCGCTCCCAGGGGTCACGCTTCTCGTGCGTCACGACGAAGACCGGCGTGTGAAACGGCGCCTCCTCCGGCCACGCCTGCTCGCCGGCATCGAACATGCGCTTGCCCATCACGCTCGCGCCGGTGCGCTCGAACGTCTCCCGCACGATGTCGTTCTCGCGCCCTTCCTCGCCGCCCTCGCCGAGCTTCAGGTTCTCCCGGAAGAACCGCTGCGGGAATATCCATTGCTGCAGTTCCATCCACCGCTGCCCCATCAAGTCATCGAGGGACTCGGGCGCAATGAACCCGTCCAGCGACATCGACACGCTGAAGAACACCTTCCCGGCCATCAGCCCTCCGCTCCCTTCCGAACGATCTCGGTGATGTAGGCAGCCAGGTTGCTCAGGGTCTGCTGGCCGCCCTCGATCGCGTGATACTTCTCGGCTGCCTCGTCGCGCAGCTCCTTGGTGGGGAACACCGTGCGCATCTCGATCCGGGTCGCCGCGCCGTCGGGCGCGAACGTCAAGACCGACTCGAAGGCGTTCGGGTCGCCGCGGGACTCACCGTGGAGCAGCGCGATCCGCTCCGGCGGGGTGATCTCGGTCCAGGAGATCCACTCCTGGTAGTCCGTCCCGTCCGGTCCGTGCATCACGAAGTCCCACTCCCCGCCGACGCGGAACTCGAACGCCCGCGTGGTGGTGGTGAACCCCTCCGGTCCCCACCACCGCGACAGGTGCCGCACCTCGGTGAACGCCTCGAACACCAGCTCCCGTGGGGCACTGATGACCCGGGAGATCGCGATCTCGCGGTCGGCCGTCGCGGACTGCGCCGGTGCTCCTCGTCCCGTCGCGCTCATCAGCTACTCCTCCTCCTTTGCGTGCTTGAGGTCCTGCACGTACTCGTCCAGCCGGGCGAAGCTCTCGTTCCAGAACCGCTCGAACCCGCCGGTCCACTCGTGAACCGGTCGCAGCCCGCGGGCGTCAAGGCCGTACAGGCGTTGCTTGCCTGCCTTGCGGTCCCGCACCAGTCCGACCTCCCGGAGCACCCGCAGGTGTTTGGAGGCCCCCGGCTGGGTCATCCTCAGCTCCTGGGCCAGCTCGGTCACCGGCCGCTCACCGGCCCGCAGCAGCACCAGGATCTCCCGGCGCTGCGGCTCGGCGATCGCGTTGAAGACGTCCGATGTCGTCGCTGCTCGTGCCATGGGCGCCATCATATTCCCATATAGGAATATGTCAAGCCGGGAGGAATCAGGCGGGTCTGGTCAGATGACGATCGTGACCCTCGGTCCGGCCGGTGCCGAGCCGGTTGCCGCGGCTTACGTCCCGCTCCGCGATGCTCGTGCTGGCCCGCAACGTCGATCACTACAGCCCGGCCGAGGCGGCCGGCTGTCATCCGCCGCGCTGGAGGTGCTGGCGACACGGCTAGCGCATGAGCTCGGCATCCGCGGCTGGGGACGCCGGAGGCCCGCAGGCACGCGCAGGTCACCACGGTCCAGGCGTTCATCCAGCGGCATCTTGGTGATCCATGGCTGGCACCGGCCACGATCGCCGCCGCTCATCACATCTCCATGCGCTCCTTGCAGCAGCTCTTCCATGACGAGGGCCTGACCGTGGCGGGCTGGATCCGGCAGCGGCGGCTGGAGCGCTGCCGCCGTGACCTTACCGATCCGGCGCTGGCCGCCCGGCCGGTCGCGGCCATCGCGGCCCGGTGGGGTTTCGCGAGCGCGGGCGACTTCAGCCGGGGTTTCCGCGCGGTGCATGGGCTGCCCCCGGCGGAGTACCGCAGGTCTGCGCGGGATGTGAAGGGCCCTGCACGATAGGCCAACGACAGGCCGCTCGTGTCCGGCTGATGCTTGCGGTACGGGCCACGAGATGTACGGCAAGCAGACAGAGGACATCGTCATGACCACCACGGAGACCGTGCGGCCGCAGGCCGCATACGCGCTAGGGCACACGCCGGAAGAATACGAGCGGCTGCGAGCGCAGGCCCGCGCGTGGGAGGCCGCGACCGGGCGGCTGCTGGACCAGGTCGGCCTCGCGGCCGGGCGCCAGCTGCCTGGACGCCGGCTGCGGACCGGGCGAGACCATGCGCGCTGATGGCCGAGCGGGTCGGACCTGCGGGCCGCGTGCTGGGCGTCGACGCGGACGCCGCGCTCGGCGCCATGACGCTGGCCATGCTGCACGACGCAGGCCACCGCCAGTGCCGCTTCCAGGCCCAGGACCTCGGCTCCGGCGAGCCGATCCCGGGTACCCCGTTCGACCTGGTGTACGCGCGGCTGCTGCTGTTCCACCTGCCCCGGCGCGTCGAGGTGCTGGCGCGGCTGTGGGACGCAGTCGCCCCGGGGGTATCTGCTCGTGCAGGACTACGAGCTGCGCGGCATCAGCACGCTGCCCGCAGCTGGACTGGGCCGACGAGATGCTGCGGGTGATGGACCGGCGCCTTCAGCGCGGTGGGCGCCGACGTGCTCAGCCGGGACCCGGCTCCCCCAGCTGTTCGCGCAGGCCGGCGTCGGCACCCCGGACGGCATCGACGTCGCCGGCCGCATCGAGCCGCTCGCCGCTGGCCGCGCGCATCATGGAGAGCACGCTTCCGGAGCGTACTGCCGACGGCCCTGGCGCATGGCATCACCACCGCGCAGCGCGCCGCCGCGGCACTGGCCTCGCTCGACCGCGACGCCGCCCGCTTCCCCGACTGCCCGGTGCTGTGGCCGCTGCTGATCGGCGCGTGGAAGCGCAAGGAACAGATATGACCGCCATGATCCCGCGGCCGCGGGCCCCCGGCCAGGGGGCGCAGGACGACGGCGGCGAGCCCCGGCTCGCTCGACGTGCGCGCGATCCGCAGGCATTTCGCGTTCCCGGCGGCCCGCCGGGTAGCCGACTGAATAACGCCGCGAGCACCCAGCCGCCGCGCGAGCTGCTGGAGCTGTACCGCTCGCTGGGGCCGGGGTATGAGAATGTGCACCGGGGCCAGTCCTCCGCCTCGCAGCGGATGACCGCGCTGTTCGAGGAGTCCTACGACACGATCGCCCAGTTCACCGGCACGCCGGGGCGGACCGGCGTCGCGCTGTACCGGAACACCACCGAGGCGATCAACGCGGTCATGTACATGCTGCTGGCCGAGTTCCGCGACGGCGACAACGTGGTCACCACGATGATGGAACACAACTCCAATTACGTCCCGTGGCATGCGATGTGCCGGGAGATCCTGCCCCGGCTCGGCCGCCGGGTGGAGTGCCGGCTGGCCCGGTTCGACCCGGCCACCGGCGAGCTCGACCTGGACCACCTGGCCGCGCTGATCGACGCCCGCACCAAGCTGGTCTGCTGCACCGGCGGGTCGAACTTCCTGGGCACCCGGCCGCCGCTGGCGGCGGTGCGGGCGCTGGCCGACGCCAGCGGCTACGGCCAGCCCGGCGGCGAGCGGCGGTCCTATCTGCTGATCGACGGCGCCCAGCTGGTGCCGGGCTCGTTCACCGACGTGGCCACGCTCGGCGCGGATTTCCTGGCGTTCTCCTTCCACAAGATGCTCGCCCCGTTCGGGGTCGGGGTGCTGTGCGCCCGCCCGGACCTGGCGGCAGTCTGCCGCCGTTCCTGTACGGCGGCGACATGATCGCCGAGGGGCGGGTGTTCCCCGACCGGGTCGAGTACAACGACCTGCCCTGGAAGTACGCCGCCGGGACCCCCGACATCCTCGGCGCGGTCATCTCCGCCCAGGCACTGCGCCTGCTGCTGGACCTGGCGCTGAGCCCCCGCCGCCCGGCCTGGTACGGGACCAGCCAGCCGCTTGACCGCACGGCCGTCCGCGCCGCTATGGACCGTGTCGCCGACTGGAATCGTCAGCTCACCGCCCGTGCGCTGGACGGCCTGGCCGCCATCCCCGGGATCACCCTCTACGGTCCCCGCGACCCCGCCCGGCGCACCTCGCTGGTGGCCTTCAACCTGGCCAACAACGACCCCGTCGGCGTGGCCCAGGCGCTGAACCGCGCCGGAATCGAATCACGCGCCGGCTGCCACTGCGCCACCCTGGCCCACCACGCCCTCCACCTCAGTCCCCCCGCCAGCTGCCGCCTCAGCTTTTACCTCTACAACACCCCCGCGGAAATCGACCAGGCCATAGCCGCCGTGGCGGTTCGCCGCCGGCCGCCGCGTGTCCGGGGCATCCCGGTACGGGTTCCGGACGCGCGCACCGGCCGGGCGGTCGGCTCGGGTGACATCGCCATGACGGTGCCCACCGCCACCTGCCGCTGCCGCCGCGGCGCTTGTCTGCCCGCCGGATCGGGCGTAGCGTCCGCAGGACATGGGGCAATCTCGCTTATCTGCGAGTGAACGATGAGATTCCTCCTTCACTGCCCCGGCCCTCGGTGACACCTGGCGCGCGGCCAACCCGAGGTGACGTATGCCAGCATCTGTTTTTCGCCGGGCTCAGCTCCCCGTCAGCGACCAGCAGGTCCCGTCCTCTGCCCGCGCCGCGCACCGGGTCGGATGGGGTTTCATCTCGCTGTACACGGTGGCGTACATGAGCACCTCCCTGCTGTTCCTCGCACCCCTGCTGGTCACGCTGGCCCTGAAGGTGGAATCACTGGTGGGGCTCAGCCGGGCGCCGGCCAGCCTGGCCCTTGTCGCCGGGGTCGGCGCCCTGGTGGCCATGGTCGGCAATCCGTTCTTCGGCCGGATGAGCGACCGCACCGCCTCGAAGCTGGGCATGCGGCGGCCCTGGATGATCATCGGCCTGGCGGGCGGTTCGGCCGGCATCCTGATCGTCGCGCTGGCCCCCAGCGTCCCGGTCGTGCTGGCCGGCTGGTGCATCGCCGAGCTGTTTTTCAACGCGCTGCTGGCCGCGATGGTGGCGGTGCTGCCAGACCAGGTTCCGTCCGTGCAGCGCGGCCAGGTCGCCGGTGTGCTCGGTATCTGCTCGCCCATCGGGTCGGTGTGCGGCGCGTTCGTGGTCAAGCTGTTCACCGGCAGCCTGCTCGTCATGTTCCTGGCCCCGTGCGCGATCGGCGGGTTTTTTGTCCTCCTCTTCGCGGTCACCCTGAACGATCGCCGGCTGGACCGGGCGGATAAGCCGAAATGGTCGCTGCGGGAATTCGCCGGCACCTTTTACCTCAGCCCGCGAAAGAACCACGACTTCTCCTGGGCCTTCGCCAGCCGTTTCATGGTCGTCCTGGCTTACGCCTTCCTGATCACCTACCAGGCCTACTACCTGCTGGACAAGATCAAGACGGCCAAGGCTGATGTACCGGAGCAGATATTCTTGGGCACTCTCGCCCAGGCCGCCGTCGTCGTCGCTGCTTCCGTCATCGGCGGCCGGCTTTCTGACCGGACGGGGCGGAGGAAGATCTTCGTCCTGGCCGCGTCGGTCGTGTACGGGCTGGCGTTGTTCGTGATCGCCATCGCCAGCAGTTTCAGCGGGTTCCTGGTCGGCATGGCCATCAGCGGGCTCGGCTTCGGCGTCTACGCCGCCGTCGACCTTGCGCTCGTGGTGGATGTGCTGCCCGACAAGCAGCACGTGGCCAAGGATCTCGGTGTGTTCAACATCGCCGGGGCTCTCCCCTTTGCCCTCGCCCCGGCGCTCGCGCCGGCCATCCTGGCCGTCGGCGGCGGCAGCTACGGCGTGCTCTATACGATCGCCGGACTGTGCGCCATCATCGGCGCCGCCGCCATCCTGCCGGTGCGGCGCGTCCGATGAGGCCGTCCGCACAGACATGGCCGGGCCCTCCTGGGGAGGACCCGGCCATGCTGCCGGCGGTTAGAGGGAGACGTCCTGACGAGCTGGCGGCGCGCTGGCCGCGTCGATTCCGGCGGTGATGGGGGAAGGCCTGAAGCCCTTCACGATCAGCCATACGCCCAGGGAGAATTCCCAGGCGGCCACCGGGATCACCGGGAGGTTGGCCAGCCCGGTCAGCGAGGAGTGCTGCCCGAGCAGCATGGCGAACACCGCGATGATGAGTAGGGGGCCGCCGATGAGCCCCAGCACCGGAAGGATGCGGGGCACCAAGCGGGACCGGTACAGCAACGAGCCCAGCAGCACCGCGTTGATGCCCGGCATGAGGCTCTGGCTGAGCAGGAAGGTCCACTTATAGACCGCGACGTGCGACGCGCCGGTGGCGACCAGTGAGGCCCCGCTTGCTCCGGCCGCCGCGCCCAGTTCTTGGTGCACGGTCACTAGCGAAAGGAGGCTGACAACACCGGTGAAGATCATGACGCCTTCAACGACGCGGGAGGCGACAAAGCCGAGCGCCAGGCCTTCGTTCTGCCGCTTGACCACGGGGTACAGCGTGACGGCGGTGCCGATGCCGGCCAGGGCGACGATCACCTCGAGGAAGCCGCCTACGAGCACGGCCGTGTGGCCGCCGGAGCTGATGATCCAGTTCTGGTGGTTCAGCACGGGGCGGTAGAGGGCGAGGGTGGGGATCGAGATGAAGGTGATCAGGTAGAAGATGCCCGCGACGAGCGCTGTTTTCCTCGTTGAGGTCATCGGGATTCCCTTCGTCGCTTTCGTGACCGGGATTTGTATGGTGGTCGCCATGTCAGGCTCCTTGGGTGAATGGCTGAGTTAGCTGGGGCGTGTGGCCGGCGTTGGAGGCTGGCCGGGCTCGACGTAATTGACTGAGATAAGGGGCAGGCCCAGGTCGCGCGTCTTCTGGAGCAGACCGTGGAGTGCGGCCTGATCGGCGACCGGGCCGTGGATGATGGTGGTGCCGTCGCTATCGCGGGTGATAGTCAGACCGTCAAACCAGGCGGCCCACCGGGCCTCGAGGTGCCCCTTGAGGCGGATTTCGTACCGTCCAGGGCTGTGATACTGGCCGGCCGGTATTTCGCTCATGGTGCTCCTTTGCTTTCCGGCGGCGTCGGGGACGTTCGCAGGTCTGATCGAAAGCTAGGAGCCGATGTGGTGAGACGGCATCACCACACGTGGGGATTGAGGTGATGAACTGAGCGGCGGGTCAGGACCGCCGGTTGCGGGCGGGCGGCAAGCCGAGTTCCGCGGCCCGGCGGACCGCCGCCCGGCGGCTGGTCACGGCGAGCTTGGCGTAGATGTTCTTGGTGTGCGTCCGCACGGTATTCAGCGACACCATGAGCTCGCGCGCGATGGCCGGGCCATCCAGCTCGGATCCGAGCAAACGGAGCACATCGAGCTCACGTTCGCTCAGCGGGTCGATCAGCGCCTGGGCGACGGGGCGGCCCGGCCCGGGCTCGCTCATGCTGGCCAGCAGCCGCCGGGCGTAGGCCCGCGTCGTGCCCTGTTTCGCGGCCGCCTTGAGCAGGCCAGCCATCGGCGCGCCCGCATCGATGAAGACCCGGACGTAACCCTCCGGCTCAGCCAGCGTCAGCGCCCGCTCCAGGCGGCCAGCGGCCAGCGGGATGTCTCCTCGCATCTGGTGCGCAAGCGCCTGCAGCACCAGGATCTCGATAACCCGTCCCGTTCTCCCGCCTTCTTCCGCTGCGAGCAGGAGGCGGTCCAGGAGCCGGGTGACCTCGTCAGCGGAGTGCTCGGCACGCTCCTGCGCAGACCGCGCCAGGAGGATCCGGGCCAGCGTGATGTGCTCGAACTCGCGCAGATAACTGAGATCGTCATCAGCGGACAGGCCCTGTTCGCGCGCCCAGCCGAGCGCCTCGCCGACTTTGCCCTGCGCGACCCAGGCCCGTGCCGTCAAGGCCGCGACCGGCCGCACGTTGGGGAAGAAGTCGCCCACATACCAGCGCTCGGCCTCGTTGAGCAGTTCGAGGGCGCCGCCCAGATTCCCTTCCGCCTGGCGTATCCGGGCCATCGCGGCCCGCCAGCGATAGCGATTCTGCGGCAACCCGTTGTCCTCGCCCAGCTCCTGGCTCTGCAACAGCCGCTGGGTCGCGGCCCGCAGATCGCCCCGCTCGAGGTAGACCTCGCTCATCCCCACGTACATGTCGGCCGTTCCCCGCAGCACGGGCCCGCCCTGCTCGGCGGCACCCTGCAAGGCCCGCTCGTAGGTGTGCATCGCCTCACCGAGACGGCCTTGGGTGATCCTGATGTCCGCCATCGCCATCGCGCAGCCGAAGATATCGGCGATGTTCCCGGCCCGCCGAAGTCCCGCGGCGCATTCGGCATAGGCCGCGTGTCCTGCCTCGAGATCCCCGCTGCCCCAGAACGCGAGCCCGATGAGTCCCGACGCCGCAGCGCGCCAGCGGTGTTCGCCCTCGGGCGCGAGGTCAAACGCCCGCCGGGCATGCCTGATCGCGTCGCGTTGATCCCCCCGGGCCAGCGCCAGGGCGGCACGGTAGGTTTCGATCGTCCCCGGGAGGCGCCGGTATTCCTCCTCGTTGGCCACGACCATCCCGGCCGGCCAGGCGGGAGATCCCGCACCGGTATCCGTGGTTGCGGGCAGCCACCGCTCGGCGTCCCGCAGCCGGTCCTCAACTCCATCGAACTCACCGACGGATAGCAACGCCCAGGCAAAGCCCAGGCTGAGCACGGGCCTGGCCCGGATCACCTCGTCGGGGATCACCTCGAGCCAGCCCCGCACCGTGGCTTCCTGCCTGGTCTGGCTCATGGCCGTCAGCGCGAGCTCAACGAGTTCCGCCGCGCGCTGGAAGTCGCCGGCCGCCAGTGCGTGGCCGATGGCCACGGACTGGTCGCCGTTGCGCTGGAACCACGCGCTGGCCCGCAGATGCAGGCCTGGTACCTGGTCAGGCTGCTCGTCGAGCAGGCGCGCCTGCAGGACGTCGGCAAACAGATGGTGGTAGCGATACCACTGGCGGCGGTCATCCAGGGGGACCAGGAACAGGTTGCCCCGGTCCAACGCCTCCAGCATCGCCTTGCCGCCGCCCTGCCCGGTGACGGCATCGCACAGCGGGCCGCTCAGCCGGCCCAGGATGCAGGTCTGCAGCAAGAAGGCCTGGACACGATCGGGCTGACGCTGCAGCACCTCCTCAAGGAGGTAATCGACGACGTAACGATCATCGCCCGCGAAGCCGGCGATGAAGCCGCTCACGTCGTCTCGCCCCTGCATCGACAGCGCGGCCAGCTGGAGCGCGGCGATCCAGCCCTCGGTGCGTCCCTCCAGCGCGGCCACGTCTGGTGCCGTCAGCTGCAGACCCATGGTCTCGTTCAGGTAGGCCGCGGCCTCATCGGGCGTGAACCGCAGCTCGGCCGCGCGGATCTCGACCAGCTCGCCGCGCGCCCGCCACCGGGCCAGCGGCAGCGCGGGATCGGCCCGGCCGGCGATCACCACGTGCAGCCCCGCAGGCACATGGTCGAGCAGGAACGCCATCCCGTCCTGCACATCGCGGGCGTCGATGACGTGGTAGTCGTCGAGCACCAGCACGACGTCGCCCGCGATGGCGCTCAGGTCGTTGAGCAGCGTGGTGAGCACTGTTTCGGTCGGCTGCGGCCCGGGTGCGGCCAGCATGGCCAGCGCGTCCTGGCCGACCCCGGGTGCCGCCGTACGCAGCGCGGCGATCACGTAGGCCCAGAAGGACGCGAGATTGTTGTCGCCCCGGTCGAGCGACAGCCACGCCACCCGCCGCCGGTCAGCCGCCGCGCCTGGTCCCGCCGCGAGCCACTCGCTGAGCAGCGTCGTCTTGCCGAAGCCCGCGGGCGCGGATACCAGCGTGAGCTTCGACGCTGAACCGCGATCGAGCCGTTCGGCCAGGCGCGGACGCGGCACCAGATCCCGCCGCGCCCTCGGGACATAGAACTTCGTCTCCAGCAGGGCGGGCGGCGCGGAGGGGCCCGGTTCGGGCGGGACGGGCTCGGGCGGCACCGGCTCGGGCGGGACGGGCTCGGGTGGGACCGGCTCGGGACTGAGCGAGGGATGCTGGGCCAGGATGCGGGCTTCAAGGTCGCGCAGGGCAGGCCCGGGGTCGATGCCGAGCTCGCCGACCAAGCGGTCACGGACTTGGGTGTAGGCCTGCAGGGCCTCGGCCTGGCGCCCGGCCCGGTACAGCGCCAGGATGCGCAGCTCCCACAGGCGCTCGCGCAGCGGATGCGCCCGGCACCAGGCCTCCAGTGCGGCGGCGAGCTCGCCGTGACGCCCCAGCACCAGGTCTGCTCCGGCCCGGGTCTCGATCGCCACCAAGACCAGCTCGTCGAGCCGGGCCCGTTCGGCATCAAAAAGGCCCGCATAGGTGAAGTCGGCCAGCGGCTCCCCGCGGCGCAGCCCGAGCGCTTCGCCCAGGGCGGCTGAGGCGTCCGCGGCCTGGCCCGCCTCGGCCAGCAGGCGGCCGCGGGCCACCAGATGCTCGAAGCGGATGACGTCGACCTCGTCGGGCCCGGCGGCCAGGGCGTAGCCGGCTTCGGTGGTGAGGATCGCAGCAGGCCCGAAGGTACGGCGCAGCTGGCCGATCTGGGCCTGCAGCGCGTTGGCCGGGTGGGCCGCCTGCCCGTCGCCCCACAGCACGTCGATCAGCCGGTCGGCGCTGACCGGCTGGCCCGGGCGCAGGGCGAGCAGGGCCAGCAGCGCCCGCTGTTTGGCCCCGCGGACCGGCACCAGAACGCCCGCATGTTCGGCTTCGAGCTCGCCGAACAGCCGGACCTGCATGAGGCCACCATAGGCCCCGCCTCAGCGCCACGACAGTGCTGCCTCAGCGGCCGGGCGCAGGCTCCCCTCGATGACCGGGGTCATGATCGCCGCGGTGGTCCTCGGTGCACTCGCCGTGAAGACCAGCGACGCCTGACTTGGTGCTATCACGAAGACCGGCGGGTGGGTGGCCACCTTGGCGACGCGCCTGGCGCATGTGAGGCTGGAGGCGGCAGAGGGGAGATGCCGTGCGTGCCGTCGTCATGCTGGTGCAAGGTCGGTTCCGGCGGTACTGGAAGTCGTGGCTGGCTCTCAGCCTGCTCGTGGCCGTCGCCGGCGGGTTCGTTCTGGCCACGACCGTATCGGCGCGCCGGACGGCGGCTGCCTTCCCCCAGTTCGCGGGCCGGCATGGGTACGACGTCATCGTGTACAGCGGCCAGCCGCTGCCGCAGCTGGCCGGGCTGCCCCACGTTGCGTCGGCCGTGCCGGTGCCCGCGACGTTCACCGGCCAGCTTCGCTGCGCGTCCTGCCGTACGCCGATCGATACCGACAGCATGCTGATCAACGAGGTGCCGCCGCGGGAGCTGCCGCGGATGGTGACCCTGCTGTCCGGGCGGATGCCCGACCAGTCGGATCCCGAAGAGGTCCTGGCCTCGTTCACCCTCGCCAAAGACAATGGCGTGCGCGTCGGCTCGGTCATCCAGGCTCAGGTGGCCAGCGCGGCGCAGCTGAGCGGGGGGCCCGCGGACCTTTCCCCGGTCATGAACCCCGCGCTTCGGGTGGTGGGCATCGTGGCCGCCGAGAGCGAGTTTCCCTCCGGGACCAGCGTGCACTACGACCTCTACGCCACGGCGGCGTTCGCCGCAGCGGTGGATCACCGCGCCGCGCTGCAGTCCACGTACTACGTGCGGCTGACCCGCGGGGCCGCTGACCTGGCTGACTTTGACAGCCGATACCGTTCCCTGAACGTGTACGGGGCGTACGACCTGGATGCTGCCGCCGGAGCGGTGGAGGCCTCGATCCGGCCGCAGGTCATCGGCTGGTACGTGCTGGCCGGTCTGGCCGCGCTGGCCGCGCTGGCGGTCATCGCCCAGGCGATGGCCCGGCAGGCCGCAACCGAGCAGGGCGATCACCCCGTCCTGTCGGCGCTGGGCCTGCGGCCCCGCCAATTCGTGCTGACCGCCCTGGTCCGCGCGCTGCTGATCGGCGTGGCGGGGGCCGCCGGGGCCGTGCTGCTGGCGGTGCTGGTGTCCCCGCTGACACCGGTGGGCGAGGCCCGGATCGCTGTTCCGTCGCCGGACACGATGTCCTTCGATCCGGTCGTGCTGCCGCTTGGGGCACTGGTCGTGCTGGCCGCGGTGCTCGCGGTGTCGGTGTGGCCCGCGGTGCGCCATGCCCGGTTGCTGGGCCATCGCCCGCCGTCGCCGGCGACGGCGCTGGCGGTGGCAGCGGGCCGGGCCGCGGCCCTGGCCGGCCTGCCGGTCACCGCTGTGGTCGGGATCCGGCGTGCGCTCACGCGGGGCCGGGACGGGCAGCCGGTGGGCACGGCGATACTGGGCACGGTGATGGCGGTGGCCGCGCTGTGCGCGACGGCCGTCTTCGCCGCCAGCCTGACCCGCCTGGTGTCCTCGCCCGAGCTGTACGGCGCGCCGTTCCAGGCCTATTTCGCCAGCGACGGGCTGCCTGGATCCCAGGCGACCGTCACCGGGCCGCTGCTGGACAGCCTGCGCCGGGACCGCGCCATCAGCCAGATCACGCTGGGCGCGTTCGTCGAGGTCAACATCAACGGCCGGGCCGTCCGCACGGTCGTGATGACCCCGGTCCGGGGTCCCGCGCTGCTGTCGGTCGTGGACGGGGACCTGCCCCGCGGCGACCGGGACATCATGCTCGGCGCGGCCACCATGCGCGCCGCAGGCGCCCGGCTGGGAGATACCGTCCGCGTGACGATCTCTGATCCGGCCGGGGCGCCGCACGCGGCCAGCTTCCGCACGATCGGGCGCGCCTCCCTGAACGCCGGCGTGAGCGGCCTGGGTAACGGGGCCGTGATGACCACCAGTGCCTTTGTCGACGCGCAGTGCCCGCCGGGGCCCCGTCAGCCGGCGTGCCAGCGTGCGGTCAGGCAAGGCCTGGCCACCGTCGTGCTGGTCCGCGCCGCCCCGGGGGCGGCGGGGGATGCGGCGCTGGCCCGGCACATTGCCCGGTACCGCGACCTCACGACCTTGCCGGCCAAGCCGACCGTGCTGGTCAACTTCGGTGAGTCAGTCAACTTCCCGTTGCTGTTCGGGGTGGCCTTGTCGCTGTTCGGCGCCGCGACCATGGTGCACCTGCTGCTGGTCAGCGTGGCCAGGCGGCGCCGGGAGACCGGGCTGCTGAAGTCGCTCGGGTTCGTCCGCCGCCAGGTCGCCGCGGCGGTCTGCTGGCAGGCCTCGACGGTGGCCCTGGTCGGGATCGTCGTCGGGGCGCCGATCGGCATCGCCGCGGGCCGGGTGCTCTGGCGGGTGTTCGCCACGAACTTCGGCGTGGTCCCGGTGCCGGTCGTGCCGCTGCTGACGCTGACCGCGCTGGCCGCCGGCGTGCTCGCCGCGGCTAACGTGCTCGCCGCCGTTCCCGCCCTGACGGCCGCGCGGTCCCGTCCGGGCCAGCTGCCCCGGGCAGAATAGGCCGCCCCACCGGCACGTTCATAGGTGATTGTGCCCGAATGGTAACACGACCGGACACTGGCAGGAAGCGGGCATTTCCCGGCAATTTCCCGATTGGTGCTTTTATGAAAAACGATAACATGAGGGAAATAAATTTAGCGAGTGGCGAAGGATCTCTTCGCCGCGAAATTGGTGTAGCGTGATAGTCCGCCTGACCGCCCCCCGGGCCAGGATGACTACTGATGAACCAGCGGGTACCTGCCATTTACTTCCGGCCATGCTAGATGGGCGCTAGGGCCTTCGCGGCCCTTATGGCTCCTGTTCACTCCCGGGAAAGACCGTTATGGAAAGGATACGTACCATGAGGAAAATCGGCAGCCGGCGCGCATCGCCCGAGCGCGCCGGCTACTTCTGGACGATCGGCAGTTGCGCGGTCCTGGCCGGGTCCGCCGTGGGGGCGCGTTCCTGGGCGGCGCACACGACGGTGATTTGAACCGTCTGGCGGTGAATCCAGCAGACCCTGCGCCCGCATTTTCGCGGCAAGCCACGGGACTCACCCGACTTACCCGGCGGCATGGCGGAAAACTCGCTACGTTCAGCGTCATCGGGGCCGCAGTATTCGCTTTCGGTTTGGCTTTCCAAGCCGTGCTTGTCCGGGAAGCCGGGATCGCACCGGTAGCCGCTTACGTTGTCCAGACCGACATCTGCATTCAGGTCGGCTACATCCTCAGCCGCTATCTGACTGGACGTGACCGGGATGTTCGCTTCTGGGTGGGGTGCCTGCGGTTCAACGCCCAGCGAGTGATAGTTACCGCCCCGAGCGTGCTCGTTTACGCAGAACTCACCGGGCTGGGTATGGGCTACTTGCTTGCGAATGCCGTCACTACCACGGCGGTCACGCTTATCAATTACACAGTAGGCCACGTTTGGCCGTTTGCGCCCGATTCCGGCACGACGTCGCGGCGTCATCCGCGTCGGCCCGCACGTTTCGTGTCGCTCGGCGGGATTATGGCGGTGGGTGCTGCGCTGGTGGCGACGTGGACGATCATCCGCTGGCCTGCGGGCCGTTATCTGGTGTACGGCGCCTGGATGATGCCCCTGGCCGAGCTGTCTCTTCTCATCGTCGGCCAGGTGGCTTTCCGCTACGGGTTCCGCGAAGCCCCGCCTGGCACCTTCAGAGAACTGATCATCCAGATCACGACAGTAGGGCGTGAGCACGAGCGGGTGACGGAGATTATAGGGCAGATCCGCAGCTGCGGGCTGTCGATGCACTATCAAGTCTGGGTGGTGACGGAGCCTGGATACCGGGATGACTATCCGTTCGCAGACCGCGTCCTCACGGTCCCGGTGCGCTTTGCCGCTGAGTCGGGAAAGAAGGCACGCGCCCTGGAGTATTCGCGGCGCGTCCGCCAGGATTTGGGCCTTGACCGCGCTGACGTAAAGATCATCTTCAACGATGACGACGTGACCTTGACCCGTGGCTACATCGAACGTGCCTTCGCCGCAGACTACGACATCTGTGAGGGAGTCGTGTCCCCGCGCACGCACTACGCGACGAGCCCGTTCGCGCACTTCCTCACCAGCCATGCCGACGACATCCGCACTCATGCCTGCCTGGTGTACTGCGCGGTGTTTCAGGGTCTCTTCCGCTGCCCTGTTCATGTACATGGGGAAGGGCTGGTGGTAACCGGAAAAGCTGAGGCAATCGTGACCTGGAACTGGCCTGTGATCGCTTCTGAAGATCTCGTGTTCGGCCAGCGCGCGGCCGGCGCCGGGCTGCGGTGGGGCTGGTTTCATGAGTATGCGGAAATCACCTCGCCGTGGAGCATGCGGGACTTCTTGATCCAGCGCAGGCGCTGGCTGTGGGGCGACATTCATGCCATCGGCCACCGCAGCGTCGTGCCGCTCCCGGCTGCGCTGCTAATCCTCGGGAAGTACCTCGTGGGCGTACTGGGGCTGCTGTGCTCGGCCACTGGCCTGTACCTGCGGCTGACTGGGCGCATCCCTGCCACCGCGGGCGTCCTGGCCTACACCAAACTTTCCCTCTTGGCCTGGGTGGGAGTGTTCTTCACCTGTGGCTGGGTCGCGGCCGGATCTGATCACGCTGCTCGGAGCAGTGACTCCCGGCTGCTGAGCGGCGTGCTCGCGGTCCTCATGATGCCCGTCGGCTTGCTGCTGACTTTGGGCGCGACGCTCGTCGCTCTGGCGCAAGGGAACCCGCGTTCATTCGCAGTCATCAGCAAGACGCGGAAGGCGCGATGAAAGGGCTGGGAAGAGCAGTCGCGATGACGGCAGGGATGGGACTGCTTGTAGCTGGCTGTGCCGCCGCCTCACATCTGAACGCACTCCAGCCGCCCTCGGCACCGCGTTCGCCAAATCTGGTGATACCGCAGGCCGCCCAGCCACGTCCTCGAATCCAGCTGGGCATCGACGTCGACGTCTACACCTACCCCGGTCAGGACATCGCCGCGGCCGCGGCGACCGACATGCACTACATACGGAGCCTGCACGCCAACTCGGTGTCGGTCTCGTTCCCGTTCTTCATGACCGGTCGGCGCGCGGACAAGGTGAAGGCGTCGTCGCCCACTCCGACGCCCGCCCAGCTGGGAACCATCGTCGAGGCCGCCGTGCACGCGGGCTTTTACGTGTCGGTCCGCCCGCTGCTGGACGAGACCAGCCTGAGGGAATCCCGGGTCCAATGGCAGCCGGTCGACAAGGCGGCATGGTTTCGCAGCTACCGTGACTTCCTTCTCCCGTACGCCAAGATGGCCCAGCAGGACCACGTGCAGGAATTCATCGTCGGCGCCGAGTTCAACCGCTTCTCCCGGTCGCCGTACTGGAATAGCCTCGACACCGCGCTGCACGCCGTCTACAGCGGCACCCTGGCCTTCGATAACAACTGGGGCGCCGACCACTTCACAGGACAAGGAGGTAAAGGCGTAGCAGAGACCGTCGACGTATACCCCCCGAGGCGACCGCCGCTGCTGGCGGCCTGGGAATCGTTCGACCGGAAGCTGCCCGCCGGCACCGTGGAAACCGAAGTCGGGATCGCCGCGGTCGCGGGCGCGTATAAACGGCCCTGGCAGCATAAGTGGACTGCGGCCACCGGTCTCGACACGTCGGTGCAGGCTGACTGGTTCACGGCAGCTTGTCACGCCGCCGCAAAGACTCACCTCGGCGGCATCTACTTCTGGGCGCTCGCGTTCAGCCAGCAACTCACCGGACCCACTCGTGCCAACCAGGGACTCTGGGCGCACTCTGCCGGGAGTGCGGCCATTTCATCCTGTTTTGCGTCACTGGAGACGCGCGGTCAGTGACTGCTGCAGCGAGGACGCATCTGGGCGTGATCTACTTCTGGCCGGTGGACGTCAGCCAGACCGCTTTCGCTGTGGCAGGAAGGGCGGGCCAGTGACCGCCGTCACGGCACTGCGACCCGCGGCAGGGGCGCCCGCCGGGCGCAGCCACCCGGTGGTGCTCTACTGGCTGCCGCTGGCAGTCATCCTCGCGGTGCAGACCGTGCTGTCGGCACGGCTCATCCCCCTCAGTATCGCCACTGGAGACGAGAGTCTTTACATCTACAGCGGTCATCAGCTCATCTATGAGATGTGGCACGGCGGCGGCAGCCCGTACTATGAGACATTTTTCTCAGGCTCGCCTTACCTCTATCCGGTCATGGCAGCCGTGATTGATCACGTCGGCGGCCTAGCTGCCGTACGGCTGGCGAGCCTCTTCTTCATGCTTGTATCAACAACGCTGCTCTATGGGACGGCTCGCGTTATTTTCGATTATTGGCCAGCGGTGATAGCAGCGGCGCTTTTCGTCGGGCTCGGAATCACTCAGGCCCTCGGCGCCCTGGCCACATACGACGCGCTGGCTCTTATGCTCACCGCTGCCGCCTCTTACTGCGCGGCCAGGGCGGCGGACAATGGGCGCCATGTTACGCGGTGGCTCGCACTGGTACTGCTCTTCCTGCTGGCGGCCAATGCTGTCAAATATGCATCGGCGCTGTTTGATCCGGTCGTGCTGGGCCTCGGCGCGCTGCTCGTCGGCTATCAGGGATGGAAGCATGTCGTGCAGCGCTTCGCGGTCCTCTCGGCGGCTCTCATGCTGTTGCTTGTGCTGGCAGTGTATCTCGAAGGAAGCGCATACCTCAATGGAATTTCCTTCACGACACTCGCCAGGAAAACAGGTACGCAGGTAGTCATCAACGATCACTATACCCCAACACGCGTTATCATACTTTCATCGTGGGACTGGGCTGGGGCGATTCTGAGCTTTGGAGTTCTGGCGCTGCTAATGTCAGTCCTGGTTTTCCGTGAAAGACGCAATGCGACGGTGCTGGCAGTACTGCTATCCGCCAGTGTCCTGGTGCTAGTTGAGTACGTGCATCTTCATGCACTCACTGCATTCAGCAATCATGCCGACTTCGCGGTCTGGTTTACGTGTGTGGGAGCTGGCTATGCGCTCGTCCGCCCAGCCGAACTGGCCCACAGGTGGTACGTGAGGTTTCCGCTGGCCGCAATCGCGGTGGCGGTGACAATCGCCGTCGGCCTTCACTACACCGACTCAGGTGTTGGAGGCTCGAGACAAGACAGCCCCTTGTACGTCCTCCTGAGACCCTATTTGGCGTTGAAGAGCGGGCAGTACCTTCTCGGCGGCGAGCTGGATACCCAGATGATCTACACAGAGCACATAAGCATGGCCTGGTATCAGTATGTCGATGACAATTACATCAAGTATCCCATCCCCGGCCGGGGCGGGGACGCCCATGGGCAGGCAAATGGTCCGACATGCATGCAGCTCAGGCCAGACTGCATGTATCTGGAAGGTATCGCTGGGTACAGGGCAGCCATCCGGGCCGGCTGGTTTACGATCATCTCCATGGTGGGCGCTCACGGGACGCTGCAGGACGCTGAGATTGAGCACGCGGTTGAACGCACCCCCGGCTACGTCCTGCTCACCGACATCGGAGGAGCACCGACGTGGATCTACACCCCGGCCTATAGGGTGCGATCCTCAGGGACCTCTGGACGCTAGCGCGGGCCCGCGTCCGCTCCGGCGACCGGTTAGCCGCGCCGCCTGCCTCGGCGTGTTCGACCAGGCTGTAACCCGTTGGCCGCCGCTTACGTTGACCCAGAATGAACTCGATCACGAATCGCTGCCACGGGTCCTGGCCGCACAGGCCGCAGACCGTGCAGCGCAACTGGCCTAAGCTGCGCAGTGCGATGGCGACAAGAGCCGGAGGTGCTCATGGTGAACGACTTGAAAAGCCGGGTACGCCGCAAGGTCGCCGTGCTGGGCCCCATCCCTCGCGACCAGATCGTGACCCATACTGGTGAACGGTTCGAGAAGTACGGATGCGTTCTGTATACCGCGGTTGCGCTCTCGGCCCTCCTGGACGCTGGTGACACGATCGTCCCGGTATCACATGTCCGCCGGCAGGACGAGGGCCCGATCAAGGAGATCCTCGGGTCCTTCCCGAATATCGACACCTCCGGTATAACGTCGCAGGCCGACCAGGGGGACGTCGTCGAGCTGCGTTATATCGAGCACAACCGCCGCGTGGAGCGGCAGACGAGTTTCATGAACCCGATCCTGCCGGCTGACGTCGACAAGGTGCTTGATGCCGACGTGTTCGTCTGCGTCCCGATCACGGACTATGAGGTGGGGCAGCCGACGCTGCGGCACATCAAGGAGAACAGCAGTGCAACCGTGGTGCTGGATGCCCACGGCCCCACGATGACGCTGACCCGCAGCGGCGAGCGCCATCCACGGGTGTGGGCCGACCGGGACGTATGGCTTCCGTACATCGACATCCTGAAGATGAACGTTGAGGAAGCGAGTTCGACGTGGCTCGGTGAGTCGGCGGAGCTGACGGCAGACCCGCCGATGCTGAGCACCGACGGGCTGCGCGACCTGGCGCAGCACTGCGTGGACCGCGGTGTCGGGGCGGTATGCGTGACCCTCGATGAGCGTGGCTGCGTGGCCTTCTACCGGGACGGCTCCGGTGGGGTCGCGGGGGAACTCGTCGATCGCATTCAGGTGGAACACGTGGTGGACACGACCGGTGCTGGCGACTCGTTCGCCGCGGGATTGGCCTATGGCTACCTCGCGTACCGGGATTACGTCGTGGCCTGCCAGTACGGCAATGCGCTGGGCGCTCAGCGCTGCACCGGCGCGGAACTGAACGTCTACCTGTCCCGAGAGGAAACGGAGCGGCAGATCCTCGCGGCGTACGGCCCCCGATCGCCGTAGCAGAAGTACGGACACTTGCCTCGAGGGTTCGCCGGAGGAGAGCCTAAGGCTGGCGGCCCGGCGGGCGCGGATCGAGCTGATAGTGGTCGAACAGGACGTTCCTGATGTCCCGGATCGCCAGGTCCAGCTCGCCGAGGGCGTCCTGGATTTTGGCCGCCGCACCGCGACGGCTGTCGAGCAGCCCCAAGGCCGTTTCCAGGGTCAGTCCGGCCGAGAAGACCCGGTGTATCACGATGTCGTTCATGGCCTCGGCGATGCGGTCGCGGTCCTGCGCCACCCGCAGGGTCACCTCCGCCAGGCCGCCTGCGCTCCCGGACGGGGAATCGTGCGCCGGTGGCATGCGCGGCTCATCCGGTTCCGGTATCGCCCGGCCGCCGGCCGCGCCTGATGAGGCCTGCATTCCCGTAGCACCCGCGGTCCTTACTGGCCCTGAGTGGCCGGTGCCGCCAAGGTCCGGAGCGACGCGGTCACCTGCGCCTTGCTCAGGCCCGGCGCAGGATCTGATGGATACTCCCCCTGCCAGGGACAATACGCCTTGGCCCGTACGCCTGGGAAGGACGCAGCTGGTTTAAGACGCGGGGCTGGCGGCTGACCCGCTACCCGCGACGTCGGCCCACGCGCGGGCCTCGGCGCCTGAGGATCCGAGCGCGTTCGCCGCAACATTGGCCAGGGTGGCGTGCACCTGAGCGACAACTGCCCAGGCGGTCGCCAGGCCGTCGACGTCGCCTGCCTCGATCAGGCTCTCGGCATGCCCGGCCAGTTCCTCGGCCTTGGTGTAATGGCTCGGCCCATTCATCGGTCCTCCAGTTGCCCGGTGTATTCCGTTAGGGACGTTCTGTTCGCTACTATGCCGGTCGCCGGACTTGGGCGGGGGGCGGATGGGCATGCGCTTGCGTCCAGCTGTGACTTTGGGGAACCGGGTGGTGCCGGTGGCGCCCGGGGACCCGCGTAGTGGACGCGCTCACGGACGCCGCGGTGCACGGCCCGGACGGCTGAAGGGAGGCCTGCCCGCGAGCTCCGCCCGCTCCCGGCCCACCGTGACCCACCTCGGGATCAGGTCCTGATCGGCTCCGGCCGCGATGCAGAAGCTGGCGGCGGCCTTCGCCCGGGGCTCGTCCAGGCCGCCCTCGTGGAAACCGAGCAGGATGCCCGCCTGCTCGGCCAGCAAGTCCGGGCGGTCGCCTGCAACCTCGCGGAGGTCGGCGACCGCTGCGGCCGTCTCGCCCTCGGTGGGCTCACGCCAGCGGGCATGCCGCAGAGCGATACCGGAGATCCGGGCCACGAGCAGCCGGTCGGTATCAGAGTTTGGACGGTTCCTAGACGCTGCGGCCATAATTTGCACATATGTTCGGTTCTCCAGTCTGGCAAGATCATCTTGCGGCACAAATGCGATTACCGCAAGTAAGCATCCGCGAAGGTTTGTTTACGGACAGTCACCTGCAGGGTCACGCTGGCCGCCTCGACGGGTGAAGGCCGCCTCATCCTGTTGGGGGGATGCCCATTGCAGGCGTCGGGAGGTGGGATGGAAAGCACAGGTACATAAAGGGGACCGGAGTCAAGGCTCCCCGCGATGCTGGCCTGGGAGGCCACCGGTCGCGCTATACGGGCTGTGCGCCTACGGCAGCCGCGCCAACCTGGCCGCCTAGCCCGCAAATGCCCGCCTCAGCTGCGCACCTCGTTCATGGCACGGGGACCTTCCTGTCCCCGGCGGCGCCCGGGATCCCCGAATTCTTCACCTCACTTTAGGGACCGTGCCGGATGAGGATTGGTCAGAACACCGATACGGTGCCAGCCTCGGTCAACAGGTACCTGCTTCCCCATGAACACCAAGTCGTCTCGGTCCATCAGCACCCGGCCGTGCTGAGCGGGCGTATTTTCGTCGTTCTCGTCGGCTTCGCCATCGCGGCCTGGCTGAGCACTTCGGTCGCGCCTGGCAACGGCACGGCCCTTCTCATCATCTGGTTCTTGTGGGGACTGCTCCTGGCCTGGCTCGCGGTGAAGGTCGTCGACTGGTCCCGGAATTACTTCGTCGTCACGTCCCAGCGGCTGCTCCTCGCTCAAGGCTTCATCATCCGCAAGGTGAACATGATGCCGCTCGCCAAAGTGACAGACATGAGCTTCCAGCGGACCGCAGTGGGCCAGATCCTCGGCTACGGCGAGTTCATCGTGGAGTCGGCCGGGCAGGACCAGGCGCTGCGCAACGTCAGGTTCCTGCCCTACCCCGAGCAGCTCTACCTGGAGGTCTGCGCGCTGATCTTCAAAGAGACCGAGGCGAGCCCCGACTAGGGACTTGTCATCGCAGGTGGATCCCGCGCCGGGTGTGGCGGGGCGGGCAGCGCACGTCCCCCGGGCCCGGTCCAGCGGGATATCACCCTCTTAGGGGGATGCCGGGGCCCAGGTTTAAGCGCACCCTCAGCTACAGGGACATGCACATTCGGTGCTCGGACCTATTGCTCGGCGCGGCTCTCGCGCCTGGCTTCCGGGCGAAAAGGGATAGCGGTCACGATCGGATCACGTGCCAAAGGGCCCAGCCGGGCAAGGCGGCGTGAGAGAGGAACCACGATGAGTGAAGTCACCGAGCAGCAGCTTGAGAACATGGAAGCATTGTTCGTCCAGACTGCGGCGAGCATGACCAGCGACCGGGGAACCATCACGTTGCACGGCTTGTCGCCGTCGACGCTTTACTTCGCCGACCGTCCCCAGCGCGAGGTCGGACACATGTCATCTGCCCACTTTGTGGCTGACTGGCCAGCGGGGGACAACAGTTTCGCGGACAATCCCCCGAACGCCGTCCTGTCGTTCTCCGAGCCGGGCGACAGGCTTCCCGAGGATACGGTCGTGGTCATCCAAGATCCGCACCTGGACGGAGACACGCTCACCTACAGCATCAAGCTCCTCGATGGCACCGTGCCGGCCGCCACCGGGCCATGCGCGCTGTTCATCGATCCCTTCGGGCGTCCGTTGTCGCCGGTCTCCGCGGCCGGGATGCACCGGCGTGAGCGTCGTCGGATGCGCTGACGGCCCGGCCCGGCGGCCCCTCGGGCCGTGGACGTCGAAGGTGAAGGTGGCCGAGGACGGCCTGGCGCGGAATCACCCTGGACGGATGATGCCTGCGGCTTCTGCGCGGCGCAGAGTCCCTTTATAGGGAACCCAGCAGTGGTGGTTGGTATGTACGGTCCGCGAATATTCCGCGGTGGCCTACCGGCCGGAGGTTTCACTGATTGCGCTGCGGCCCGGAGGGAGTGGCCATGACTGTGGCAGCTGATGGTGTAACGGCGAGTCGATCAGGTACGTCACGTGCGCGGGCTGCGGCCCGGGGAACGGCGCGGCCCGCGACGGTGGAGCAGCTGAGCCGGGCGGACCGGGCGGCTTTGGGGAAGGACGCCCGGGCGGTGGCTCCGCTGGAGTCGCAGGCCGAGTTCAGCCCGGCGCCGGGGCGGGATCCGGTCGGGTTGCTGCTGGGGCAGGCGGCGTCGCGGGTGCCGGAGCTGGTGCCGGTCCGGCACGGGCGGATGCTGGTGTCACCGTTCACGTTCTACCGGGGGGCGGCGCTGCCGATGGCGGCGGACCTGGCCGGCACGCCGACCTCGGGGCTGCGGGTGCAGCTGTGCGGGGACGCGCACCTGTCGAATTTCGGCGCGTTCGCCTCGCCGGAGCGGCGCCTGGTCTTCGACGTCAACGACTTCGATGAGACCCTGCCCGGGCCGTTCGAATGGGACGTCAAGCGGCTGGCCGCGAGCCTGGCCGTGGCCGGGCGGGCCAGCGGCTTCCCGGCGAAGGACCGGCGCAAGATCGCCCTAGCAGCGGGAGCGGGTTACCGCACCGCGATGCGGGGGTTCGCGGAGCAGACCTTCCTGGACGTGTGGTACACACACGTAGACATCGAGCCGGTCCTGGCCCAGTTCAGGTCCCAGATGAACGCAAAGGGGTTCAAGACCGCCCAGAAGCTGCTGGCCAAGGCCCACACCAGCGACAGCACGAGGGCGCTGGACAAGCTGACCACCATGGTCGACGGGCAGCGGCGGTTCATCAGCGACCCGCCGACGATCGTCCCGGTCGAGGAGGTCTTCGCCGGCGTCCAGGCTGAGGCGATTTACCAGCTGATCCGCACCGTGCTGGCCAAGTACCGGCGCAGCCTGCAGTCCGACCGGCGGCACCTGCTGGAGCAGTTCACCATGGTGCAGGTGGCCCGCAAGGTCGTCGGGGTCGGCAGCGTCGGCACGCGCGCCTGGGTCGTGCTGATGGACGCCGGCGACGGGGTCGAGCCGCTGTTCCTGCAGGCCAAGGAGGCCCAGCCGTCGGTCCTGGCGGACTACGCCGGGCGCAGCCAGTACAACAATCAGGGTGAGCGGGTCGTCGCCGGGCAGCACCTGCAGCAGGCCCAGAGCGACATCTTCCTGGGCTGGACCCGCGTCCCCAACCCCCTGGACGGGGTGGACCGCGATTTCTACGTCCGCCAGCTGAAGGACTGGAAGTTCTCGGTGCCGATCGAGATGATGCTCCCGGAGGGCCTTACGTTGTACGCCCGGCTGTGCGGGTGGACCCTGGCCCGGGCCCACGCCCGCTCCGGCGACCGTATCGCGCTGGCCGCCTACCTCGGCGGCTCGGACAAGTTCGACCAGGCCATCGCCGACTTCGCTGAAACCTACGCCGACCAGAACGAGCTCGACTACGCCGCCCTCCAAGCCGCGGTCAAGGAGGGCCGGGCCGAAGCCGTCACGGGAATCTAAGGCGGCAGTACTCCGGCCTGAGCGCCTGATCGGCGGTCAGTTCGAGCCGGGCTCGAGGTAGAAGGGAAGATCTGCGGGGCTCGCGGGAGGGTTCGTTCGGCCTGATTAGAGTAGTGTCGGGCGATGTTCTCGCCTCAAGGCCCGTCTGTGCGTGAACTGGCGATGCAGGCGCTGTCCTCGGTCGAGGGCGGCTACGACCTGCTGGCCCCGAAGTTCGACCACACGCCGTTCCGCACCCCCGAGGCCGTGCTTGATGCGACGGCCGGCGCGCTGCGCCCGCTCGGCCCGTTCGGCCCGGGACTGGACGTGTGCTGCGGCACGGGGGCGGGGATGCGGGTCCTCACCTCCGTGTGCCAAGGACCGATCATCGGCGTCGACTTCAGCACGGGCATGCTCGCCCAGGCGCGCCGTGCGCACCCGGACGCCACGTGGGTACGGGCTGATGTCCGGGCCCTGCCCTTCGCCGGGGCCTTCGACCTGGCGGTCAGCTTCGGAGCGGATGGGCACTTCCTGCCCGCCGAACGGCCCGCGCTATTTGCCGGCGTGCACCGCACGCTGCGGCCAGGCGGGGTTTTCGCTTTCCCGATCGTCGCGCCGCAGCCCATCACCTCACGCGGATACTGGACACTGCTCGGGTTCGACCTGGCCATGCGGGTCCGCAATGCCGTGTGGCGTCCCCCGTTCGTCATGTACTACCGCACCTTCCCGCTGCACGCGGTCCGCAACGACCTGACCGCATCCGGATTCAGGGTAACGACCCTCCCCTTGACGGCCCTGGGCCAGCGCGAGGACGGCAGCCCGCGGTGCCGGCTTGTCCTCGCGCGCAGAGCCGGCCCGCCCTGACTGCCGCGGACACGAGTAGAAGTCCCGGGACCGCGCGACCTGGCGGACTTAGTTATGGTCTGGTTCGGCATGCGGCTGATATTCTTCACTAATCTGGCGCGCAGCATATGTCCGCCTGGCATGCGCGGTCTGGAGGAGTTCAATGGCCGATATCCGCTTTCAGTATTTCTCAGTAGCGGTGCGCAACCTCGAAGAGGGCATCAAACGGTATGAGGAATACTTCGGCCTGCGGCCCGTTGGCGAGATCACCGAACAGCGATGGGGATTCCGGGGCGTCATGCTGGGCACCGACGAGGGCCCCATGCTCGAGATGATTGAGCCGACGCGGGATGACAGCGCGCTGAAGCGCTTCATGGACCTGCGACAGGGCGACGCCTATCCAGACGGTGAGGGGCTGTACCTGGTCGGAATGCAGGTTGCCGACCTCGAAGCGGCGGTGAAGCGCATCGAGGATGCCGGTGGACGCATCACACGCGAACCGGAAACGGACAACGCCGCCTGGGTGCATCCGCTCTCGAACGGCAATGTGTTCATCGAGCTGCTCGCGCGGCCTGAGGAGTAACGGTCGCGGCCGGCCGAGGAAGGGGATCATCGGCCGGCGGCGTGCCGCAGAGGCATACGGACGCTAGGCTTGCGGTGTGCCTGCACGCCCGCCGATGGTGGCGCTGAGATGACCGACGGCGGCTCCGCCCGGGTCGATCCGGCCGAGCCGTTCGCCATCGTGGCCATCGCCTCATCCGCCGGGGGCATCACCGCGCTCACCCGCGTCCTCGGCGGCCTGCCGAACGGATTCCCCGTTCCCGTGGTGGTCGTCCAGCACCTCGACCCGCGGCACTCGACCGTCATCGCCGATGTGCTCGGGCGCCGCACGAAGATGCCGGTCAAGCTCGCGCGGGCGGGTGAGGAGGCCGAGCCCGGCACGATCTATATCGCTCCGCCGAACCATCACCTCCTGATCGGGGCGGACGGGGTGCTGACGCTGTCCAGCAGCGAGCTCGTTCACTTCGTGCGTCCCTCCGCCGACCTGCTCTTCGAGTCGGTGGCCGGATCCTACGGGCCGCGGGCCATCGCCTGCGTGCTGACCGGGACGGGCAACGACGGAGCGATGGGTGCCTCCGCCGTCAAGTCAAGGGGAGGCACGGTCATCGCGGAGGACCCGGAACTCGCCGAATTCAAAAGCATGCCCGCGGCCGCCGTCGCCACTGGCGCGGCCGACTTCATCCTGCCTCTCGACGAGATAGCACAGGTAATCCGCGGGCTCGTCGAGGCGGGCCGGTCATGACGCAACCGGACACCGGCCATGAGACGGACAGCGGCCTGGAGGACCTGCTGGTCTTCATCCGCGATTCGCGCGGCTTCGATTTCACCGGATATAAGCGATCGACCGTGAGCCGGCGCATCCGCAAACGGATGCATGAGGCCGGGGCGACGGACTACACGGACTACCGGGACCTGCTGGAGAGCAGCGCAGAGGAATTCAGCCACCTGTTCAACACCATCCTGATCAACGTGACCGGATTCTTCCGCGATCCGGAAACCTGGACTTTCCTGCAGCGCGAGATCATGCCAGAGCTGATCGCGGATACCGAGCGCACCGGGGAGATCCGGGTGTGGAGCGCCGGCTGCGCCAGCGGTGAGGAGGCCTATTCACTGGCGATGGCCTTCGCCGAGGCACTGGGGGTTGACGAATGCGCGAAGCGGGTCAAGATCTACGCGACGGACCTCGATGACGAGGCCCTTCGTGACGCCAGGGCCGGCCTCTACCAGGCAAAGGCGCTCGAATCGCTCTCCGACGAGCTGAAAGACAAATACTTCGAGAAGAGCGGAACCCAGTTCGCCTTCCGGACGGATCTGCGCCGGCGGGTGATCTTCGGTCGGCATGACATCACCCGCGACGCCCCGATCTCACGGCTTGACCTGCTGGTTTGCCGTAACACGCTGATGTACTTCAACGTCGAGACCCAGTCGCATGTCATCGACCGCTTCCACTTCGCCGTCCGAGAGGGCGGCTACGTGTTTCTCGGCAAAGCCGAGATGCTGATCTCGGACGGTAACCGGTTCGAGGTCGTGAGCATGCGGCAGCGGATCTTCCGGCGGCGGCCCGGCACCGCTGCGCCCAGGTTCCAATCGGTGCCGATGCGGCCCGACGCCGTCGGCGGCCTTGAAGTGCGCGAAGCGAGCAGGAAACGCCAGCTACAGGATCTCGCCCTGGACACCGCTCCGTTCGCCGTCGCCGGCCTCGACGCCGAGGGTGACGTCATCCTGCTCAACGACCAGATGCGGGCCATGTTCGGGATGAGCACGCACGATCTCGGCCGGCCGTTCCGTGATCTCGAGATCTCCTACCGGCCGGTCGAGCTGCGGTCCCTGATCGAGCAGGCCTATGCCGAGCGCAGGGTGGTCCGTGTCAATGCCGTCGAGCGGCCGGTAGGCCCCGCCGAGGTCCAGTATCTCGATATCCACATTCAGCCACTGTGGGCCAGCGACGGGCTGAGTGCCGGGGTGCTGCTGATGTTCGTCGACACCTCCGCCACCACCCGGCTGCAGCTGGAGGTCAGGCGCAGTAAGGAAGACCTGGACACGGCGCACGAGGAACTGCAGTCGACCAATGAGGAGCTGGAGACCGCCAACGAGGAACTCCAGTCAAGCATTGAGGAGCTCGAGACCACCAACGAGGAACTCCAGTCGACCAATGAGGAGCTCGAGACCACCAACGAGGAACTCCAGTCCGGCAACGAAGAGCTCGAGACCATGAACGAGGAGCTGCAGCTCCGCACGGCCGAACTCGACGAGGCCCGGACCTTTCTCGAGGGGGTGCTGTCGAGCGTGGCCGGGGGGGTGGTGGTACTGGACGCGGAGCTCACGGTCAGGAGCTGGAACAAGGGAGCGGAGGAACTCTGGGGTCTGCGCGCCGACGAGGTACGCAATCAGGCCTTCTTCAGACTCGACTTCGGGTTGCCGACCTCGGCCGTGCGGGACGTTGTGCAGCAGTGCTTCGCGTCTGGCCGGCGGACCGGCCCGGTCCAGGTGGGTGCCGTCAATCGCATTGGGCGCACGATCACGTGCACGGTGGTCTGCTCGCCGCTGAAAGGCGGCGCCCAGGGCGACACCGAGGGAGCGGTCCTGGTGATGGAGGAGGCCAGCCCAGGCTGAGCCCGGCTACCGTCCCGGCGGCCGGCCGCGGCTGGTTTCGGGGGTGGCGGCTGCTAGTTCCCTGGCCGGCAACTCCCCGCTGATCGTTTTGCCCGCTACCTCGGCCAGCAACCGGTTGTGCCGGCGAGCGAAGCCGCGCAGCAACCCGAACGCCTCCTCCGGCGTGATGCCGAGCCGTGCGGCGAGGGCTCCCTTGGCTTGCTCGATGAGCACCCGGCTGTCGAGCGCGCGCTGGAGCTCCTCGGCCGTCTGGGCGCTGCGCCGCAGGGCCCGCTGCTGCAGGACGGCGATGGCCGCCGCCTCGGCCAGGATCTGGGCCAGGCTGATCTCGGTCGCGCCGAGCGGGTGCTCCTCGGTGCCCAGCGCGGTGATGACCCCGACCGTCTCGTGGTGGCGCCGGATGGGCAGTGACGAGACGATCCGGAATCCGGCCGCGCGGGCGGCCGCCGCGAACCGCGGCCATCGACCATCCGCCACGACGAGGGATTCGTTGAGCACCGGCTGCCCGGAGGTAAAGCAGGCGGTGCCCGGGCCTTCCCCGTGGCCCGCTTCGAAGGACACCAGCTGGTTGGCCCGCTCGGTGCTGGCCGCTATGGCGGTCAAGGCGCTGACGTCGCCGGTGAGCACCCCGACCTCGGCCGGAGCGAGCAATTGCGCCAGGCGCAGCGCCAGCCGACCGGAGTAGGTCCGTCTCGCCGAAATCGGCGTCAGGACCGTCCGCCAGCTCAACGAGCGTGGCGGCCAGCCAGAGCTCACGGTTGTCCATCGGTCGCCGGCCTTCAGCTAGACGGCACTTACCCGCCAACAGTAACGCTTATCCTGCGCGGTCCACCTCCGCCATCGTGACGCGGACGCCTGGCGTAGGATCGGTGTGTGGGACCGGTGGGCGACATGGATGCTCGCGCCGAGATCCGAGCACTCCGGCAGCGGGTCACTGCCGGACGGCGCCGCGCCGCGCGGGCCGCATCCCTCGCCGTCAGGCACGAGCGGCAGGCCGCCCGGGCACCAGAATCCCTGCGGGCGTTGCACGCCCGGATGAGGGATCTGTACCGCCAGATCGAAGCACGCCATCTCGCGGCGGTCCGGGTAACCGAACTGCACGCCAACCGGATGGAAAGCTGGCTCAACGGCGGCCGCGGCCAGGCCTCGCGGCCGGTGTTCATGGCCGCCGTGGCGTCCGCACTGGGCACGCCGAGCGCGGCGGCCACCTTGCGCGGCCAGCGGCACGCCTCGGTCGTGGCGGCGGCGTCGGACGCCACCGCCCGAGCCGCTCATGAACTAGAGATCGTCATGGCCGAGGGCCCGGCCGCGGAGGCCGCGGCGGCGGGTACCTCCATCGCGGTGGCGGGCACCGCGCTCCTGGATCGCTGGCCGCACTACGGTCCGGCGCTGGCTGAACTCGGCGTGCGCGCGGTGACCGCGGCGCCGCTGGGACCGCCCGGCGCCCGTCTCGGCGCGCTGTGCGGCTACGCGGCGGAACCGGTCCTGCGGGATGGCACCGCCGCCGCCACCGACCGGATGGCCGTCGCGCTGACCGAGATGGTGCTGCTCGATGTCTACGTCCCCGGATCCGGTCACGGCGGTCCCGTCCTGCCGGTGTTCGGCGGGGACGGTTACCCCGCCATCATTCACCAGGCGGCCGGCATGGTATCGGTGCAATGCGACTGCGGCGTCGACGACGCGGAAGATCTGCTCGCGGCACGCGCCTTCGCCACCAGCACGCCCGTCGAACAGATCGCCGTTCAGGTGGTACGCGGCGAGATCAGCTTCGGCTGACCCGCATCCTTAGAAGCATGGACGGTGAACCGGGACGCGCAGGGCCGAAGCCCGACGGCCGCGAGCGGACGGCCGACAAACGGGAGACCGTCGCCGACGACCGCCAGCAGAAGGCCGACGAACGGGAGACCGTCGCCGACGACCGCGAGCGGACCGCCGACGAACGGGAGGCCCATCTGGCCGAGCGCGAACAGAAGGCCGGTGAGCGCGAGGGACAGATAGACCAGCGGGTACGAGAACTGGGTACCGATGCAGAAGGCCGGCGCAGGCGCACATATGAGGCCTTGGAAAGCTCACGGGACCTGCTGGCCGCCACCCGGGAGCAGCTGGATCGCAGCGAGGCGGCGCTGCGGCGCGGGGATGCGCGCGAGGTGCGGGAGCAGGCGGAGATCGACAGGTCGGTGGCGCAAAGCCAGCGGGATCTGGCCCGCCAGCGACCTGATCTCCAAGAACTGATCCAGCGCGCCGCAGCGCTGCGCAGGCAGATCGCCGCGACCGCCGCCCGGCTGGCCAGCATCGAGGACGATATCGCCCGGGTGCACGACGAGATTGCCGCTCACCGGTCCAGCCGCTCGAGCGAATACCGGCACGCCGCCGACGAAGCTCGCAAAGGAGCACTCCGGGCCCGTGAAATCGAGCACAGGTTCAGCGAATGATATCGCGGCGGCCGTACGCCGGGCGTTCGGACTCCTGTTCGGTTCACTGCTGATGGCTGGCGTCTGCGCGCGGGGGCGGGCGGGGTGACCCGGGCCCGCACCGGGAGCCCGTTCGGTTGACTCCGTAGGGTGATACTTGCGCCGCGGCGGGCGCCAGGATCGGGGATCGGTGGCCGCGAGGGAGATCGTTCAGCTGAGCCATGATCCTCTTACGTGACCAGCCTTCCGATAGACAGGGAGAAGGAGGATCGGCGATGACTGATCACAGAGCGGACAGGCTCGCGGATCTCATCAAGCCGCTGCGGGTCAAGCCGGGATCTAAGGTCGACCTGGCCAGGGACTTCGACCCCGGCTACAAGGCGGACTTCGTCAAGAAGAAAGACGGGGCCGGCCTGCTCCGGGCGGGTATCGAGTTGCTGTCGGACTACCAGCAGAAGCTGGCCGCCCAGGAGACCTACGGGGTGCTGATGTGCCTGCAGGCGCTGGATGCTGGCGGCAAGGACGGCACCATCCGCCACGTGATGAGCGGGGTGGACCCGCAGGGTGTGCACGTCAGCAGCTTCAAGGCACCCTCGGCTGAGGAACTCGGCCACGACTACCTGTGGCGGCACGTCCGCCGGCTGCCTGCACGCGGCGAGATCGGGATCTTCAACCGGTCCCACTATGAGGAAGTCCTGGTGGCACGCGTGCATCCGGAGAACCTCGACCGCGAGAAGCTACCGGAAGAAGCCAAGGGCCGAGGGGTCTGGAAGCGCCGGTACCGGGAGATCAACGACTGGGAGCGGTACCTGACCGACAACGGGTTCAAGGTAGTCAAGCTGCTGCTGAACCTGTCCAAGGAGGAGCAGCGGGTCCGGTTCCTGAAGCGGATCGACCTGCCGGAGAAGAACTGGAAGTTCTCGGCCGCTGACGCCCGGGAGCGCCAGTACTGGGATGACTACCAGAAGGCGTTCTCGGAGATGCTGTCCGCCACCAGCACCGAGTGGGCGCCCTGGTATGTCATACCGGCCGACCGCAAATGGTTCGCGCGGGTCTGCGCCGCCGCGGTCCTCGCGCACACCCTGATCCAGATCGACCCGCACTACCCGGCGGTGAGCGCAGACCAGCGAGCTGAGCTGCTGACGGTCAAGGCCGAACTCGAAGCCGAAGCCCCGCACGGCGCCCACGCCGACCCGTTCGCGGCGGGAGAGGCAGCGGCCGGGCAGGCCGGGAAAGAGGCCGGGCAGGCGACGAAGAAGCGGGGCTGACGAGGCCCGGGGCGGAGTACCCAGCCGACGCCACTGGCGGTGGGGTCATCGAACTTCAGGCCGCCTCGTGCCTGTCATCCCTGTATAACTCGGAGTAATGTTTATATTACACTCAGTAACCTGAGTAGAGCGGAGTCCGAGGCTGAAGAACGACGTTTCGGGGCGCCGGCCTGGTAGTCCGGCATCTCGGGCAGATTCCGGCAGCCGCCCGCCCGCACGCCCAGGCGTCTGGACGGGCGAGAGCGCAGTGCTTGCCTTGGCCGGCATCGCCAGGTGCTCGCTGTTCGGGGAAGTGCTGCTGGTCCCGGCCGTTCTGGCGGCCTTCCCCCTGGTGGTGACCGCCGCCGGAGGAACCCAGGAGGTGGACACGTGATCGACCTGCCGCCTCGGCCCGAGGGGACCAGGAGATACGTCCAGCCCTTGCGCGTCCTTCAGGTCACCGCCACCTCCATCGGCGGCAGCTGGTTCTACGACCAAGTCACCGGCCTGTCCCGGCGCGGCCACCTGGTCCGGGCGGTGCTGCCGGAACCGGGGCCCCTGGCGGGCCGTCGAGGCGGCCGGGATCGGCGTCGAGATCGTGCCGTTCCGGGGCAGCCGCCTCAGCCACGTCCCCCGCATCACCGCGGCCGAGATCCGGCTGCTACGCCTGGTCCGGGCCTTCCAGCCCGACGTGATACACGCGCATCTGCTGAAGGCCATCCTGTCCTGCCGCTTCGCCGCCGCGGGCTACCGGCCGGCGCTGCGGGTCGCCCAGGTGCCCGGGACGGTCCACCTGCGCAGTCCGCTCCTGCGCACGGCCGACCGGTTCACCCTGTTCCGCGATGACGTGGTCATCGCCTCGTGCCGCGCGATCGCCGAGCGCTATCGCAGCATGGGCGCCCGGGCGGTGGCCGTCGGATATTACGGCTGCGACGTTCACGCGCTCGACCCGGGCGTCTCGGGCGCGGCCTTCCGCCGTGAGTTCGGCGTGGCCGACGGCGCGCCCGTGGTCGGCATGGTGGCCGACATGCACCCCACCGGCCTGCGGGCGTTTGACGGGATCGGAGTCAAGGGCCATGAGGTCCTCATCGACGCCGTGCCTTCGTTGCTGGCCCGGGTGCCCAGCGCGACGATCTTCATCATCGGCGACGAGCTGGCCGGAGACGGCAGTTACCGGCGCGCGCTGCAGGCCCGGGCCAGCGCGCTGGGCGTCGCCGCGAACGTGCTTTTCACCGGGCACCGGACGGACATCGCGTCCGCGATCGCGGCCATGGACGTCGTGGTGGTCCCGTCCATCGGGGAATCGGCGTCCTACGCGCTCGTCGAGGCACTGCTGATGGAGAAATGCGTCGTCGCCAGCGCCGTCGGCGGCCTGCCCGATACGGTGCGGAACGGCGAGACCGGGCTCCTGGTGCCGCCGGGCGACCCTGCGGCACTTTCCGACGCGGTGGCCGGCCTGCTGGCCGACCCGGGCGCACGGCGTGAGATGGGACGGCGCGGACGCCTGCTGTGCCTGCGCCGTTTCGACATCGACACCACCGCGGCCGAGGTCGAGGCGGTGTACGTACGGGGGCTTCGCCGGGCCAGGGGCCGGACATGACGCGCGGCAACGACGCCGCCTGAAACCTGCGGGGGCGCGGGCAGTTCGCCGAGGCCCAATACACCGTGGGCCGCAGAAACCGCACCTTCGAAGCCGGGGAGATCATCAACGCGTTTACCGACCTCGAACGCCAACTCGCCAGCCCTGACGCAGGGGTGTGACCGGAGCGCCTCCGCGGGCCCGGGCTATGCGACCCCGGCGGCTGTGCTCGGGGCTTGCGCTCCAGCCGGGGCTTCGGCGCGCGGAATGAAGATGGCCGCGACCAGGCCGATCAGGCCTATGCACGCGAGGGCGAGAATGGCGTACCCGTAGGACTGGTTGCCCTCGCCGAGGCCGGCGACCAGGATGGTGCCCGCGATCGCGGTGCCAAGCGATGACCCCAGGTTGGAGATGCTGCGCGACAGCCCGGAGATCTCGCCCTGCAGGTTCTCCGGGAAGGCGGACTGCACGACGTTGACCGAGGGGGTGAGCATGACGCCGACGCCCGCGCCCATCAGGAACAGTCCCGGGGCGAAGTACCAGGGGCTGGGGTTGCCTCTCGCCATGACGAGCAGCACGATCATGCCGGGGATGGCGACCACGAAGCCGGTCACGATGAGGGTCCGCTGCTTGAAGCGTTTGGCCAGGGCGCCCTGGGCCAGTGAGGACGCCAGGATACCCACGGTCGCGGCGGTGAAGATCACGCCCGTCTGGATGGAGTTGTAGTTCCGGACCACCTGCAGATAGGCGGACACGGCGAAGGCGCTGCCCAAGAGCATCGCCCACTGCACGTTCTGGGTGACCATGCCCAGGTTCGAGATGCGGTTGCGGAACAGGCTGGTCGACAGCAGGACCTCCTTGCCGGCCCGCTCCCGGCTGCGAATCCAGGCGAAGAACCCGGCCAGGATGATCGCCCCGGCGGCCATGAAAACAACCATCAGCACGAGGTTGCTGTCGGCCGCCATGATCCCGCCCACCAAGAGCACCAGGCCCAGCGCGGACAGGATCGCCCCCACGACGTCGAAGGGGCGGCCCCGGTCCGCCGGCAGCGGGTCGACCAGGCCGCGGGCGAGCAGCATGATGACCGCGACGATGATGGCCTGGAAGACGAACGCGGCGCGCCAGCTGAGTGCCGTGGCGATCGCGCCGCCGATCAGCGGCCCGGTGGCGGCGCCGATTCCGCCCATGCCGCTGACCACCCCGAAGGCCCACGCGCGGGACTTCAGGTCCCGGAACAAGATCGTGACGAGGATGTAGACAGGCGGGATCAGCAGGGCGGTACCGATGCCCAGGAACAGGGAATAGCCAACGGCGAGTACGCCGATGCCGGGCGCGACGGCGCTGATCAGCGCGCCGACCCCGTAGATAGCCAGCCCGGTGATGAAGCACCGTTTGCGGCCGAACTTGTCGGTCAGCTTCCCGCCAGGGATCATGAGGGCGGCCATGACCAGGAGAAACAAGGTAATACAGACCTGCACCGCCTGGATGGTGGTGTTCAGGTCGGTCTTGATGTCGTTGATCATGACGTTCATGTTCGAGCCGGCGAAGCTGCAGATGAACTGCGCCAGCGCCAGCGGAATCAGCATCTTCCGCAGCGACGCCCGGTCCAGCTGGGCAACGGTGCTGGTCATCGCCGCGCACCACCACGTAGCCGACGACCGGTTACGCTCGGCGACGGCTCGCCCATGTACGACATGCAGGCGAGTGTCCCGTGGACCCGGACGCGGCGCGTCACCCGCTGACGGGTGACGCGCCGCGGCGGCGGGCTTATGCCTTGAAGACCTCCCGGGCGACGGTAACCGCGGACATGGCCCGCGGCCAGCCGGCGTAGAACGCCAGGTGGATGATGACTTCCTTCAGCTCGGTCTCGGTCAGGCCGTTGGCCCGGGCGCGAGCCAGGTGACCGCGCAGCTGCTCGGTGCTGCCGTTGGTGATGAGGGCGGCGACGGTGATCAGGCTGCGGTCCCGGGCGGCCAGTTCGGGGCGGGCCCAGATGTCGCCGAAGACGATGTCGTCGGTGAGCTGAACGAGTTTCGGGGAGAAGTCCCCGATGATGCGCTGGGCGGGGGTGGGCTGGTCGGTGTCGCTCACGGAGCTCTCCTGAGGATTCTTGAGCCCGGCCGCCATCCGGATGCACGCGGCGCGGGCTCGCGGCCTGGCCGAAGCCAGATCGCGGGGTACCGGATAAACTTCTGGAATCTTATTCTGAACGGCGCTGCGGGCAGCGCCGGCAAAGGCGGCCAGATGGCGGATTCGGCGCGACCTCCAGCGCGGCAACCCCGCGCCAAGGCGGCGGCCCGGCCCTGGCAATGGGCCCGGACGGCAGACACGCAGCGGGCGCTGCTCGATGCCGCCCGCGAGGTATTCACCGAGCAGGGGTTCACCGACGCCAGCATCGCGGACGTGGTCGAGCGCGCCGGGTCGAGCGTGGGCAGCCTCTACCATCACTTCGGCGGGAAGGGCGAGCTGTTCATCGCGCTGTGGCAGGAGTACCAGCACGCCCAGGAAGAAGCGGCGAGCAAGGCCGTCGCGGAGGCGAAGCAGGCCGGCGTGACCGACTCGTTCGAGCTGTTCTGCGCGGGCACGCGCGCCTTCCTCGAGGGTTGCTGGCAGCGCCGGGACCTGGCCATGCTGTTCTATGACGGCGACGGCCCGGCCGGCTTCGAGCTGGTCAGACGGCAGCGCGGGCATGAGTGGATCGGGCAGAACGACACCCTGCTCCGGCTGTCGGATACCTCCTTCGACCGGCTGTACGCGGTCATCTTGACGTCGCTGAGCGGCGCGGGCGGCCGCGAGGTGGCCGCGGCCAAGACCCGGCGGCAGGCCAACCGGATCATCGACGCCGTGCTGGAGTACGCGCGCAGGCTCATGGCCGGCGGCCCCTGGCACCCGCTGGTCGCGTCGGCTGACGAGGCCGGAGGCGCGGCCCCGGCCGGCGGGAGCGTCGCGTGTGCGGGCACCACGGCCCGTTAGGCCTAACTTCTCCTCCCGGGTTGCTGCTGCGCTGTTGCTGATGTGAGGCGGGATGCGGCAGAGGGGCGTGCTGGCGGAGCTGTCCCCCGGACGAGCCCGCAGCCTTGACAGTGCCGGTTCGCTCGGATCTAGAATTCGATTCTAGGATTCATCCTCAAAAAGCCAGGTCGGTGCGATACGGCCGCGGCGGCACGAGGGAGGCGGCAGGGATGCCGGAATCGGACGATCGGTCGGACGCCTACCTGGCGGCCAGGGACGGGGCGCTGGACTGGCTGAGCGCCAACTGGGAGGCCGGCCTTACCGTGCGGGCCTGGTGGGCCCGGCTGGCCGAGTCGGGGTGGGGCTTCCCCACCTGGCCGCAGGAATGGTTCGGCCAGGGGCTGTCCGCCGACGCCGCCGCGGGCGTGCGGTCGGCCTTCGCCGAGGTAGGCGCGCTGCCCCCGCCCACCGGGCTCGGCCAGCTGCTGGGCGGGCCGATGCTGCTGATCCACGGGAGCGAGGAGCAGAAGGCCAGGTTCCTGCCCGCGCTGGTGCGCGGCGAGGAGCTGTGGTGCCAGTTCTTCTCCGAGCCCGGGTCCGGGTCGGACCTGGCCAGCGCGCAGACCAGGGCGGTGCACGAGGGCGGCGGCTGGACGGTCAACGGCCAGAAGGTGTGGACCTCCGGGGCCCAGTACGCCGACCGCGGGATGCTGCTGGCCCGGACCGACCGCGAGGTGCCCAAGCACCGGGGCCTGAGCTTCTTCATCATCGACGTCGGCCAGCCCGGCATCGAGGTCAGGCCGCTGCACCAGATGAACGGCCAGCACGGCTTCAACGAGGTGTTCTTCACCGACGCGCACATCGACGAGGACCGGCTGATCACCGAGGAGGGCAGCGGCTGGTCGGTCGCGGTGACCGTGCTGATGTACGAGCGTTTCTCGACGGCCCTGCCGTCGGCCATGCCGGGTCACAAGGCAGGCCAGCTGGACGAGCTGGCCGGCGCGGCGGCCACCCGGGTGGCCCAGGCGCGCACGACCGGCCGGACCGGCGTCAGCGAGCTGGTCATCGACGTGGCCAAGGAGCTCGGCGAGGTCACCGACCCGGTGATGCGGCAGAAGCTGGCCGCGCTGTGGGCCCAGGAGGCGACGAACGGCTACCTGACCCGCGCCGGGCAGAGCGCCCGCGAGGGCAGGCGGCCCAGCGCGGCCGGCTCGCTGGCCAAGCTGGCCCGCTCCCAGCTGGCCCGGGCCGGCCGGGAGACCGGGATGGCCGTGCTCGGCGCGCAGGGGATGCTCGACTCGCCGGACACGCCGGGCGGCGGGGAGATCCAGTTCCGGGCGCTGTCCAGTGCCTCGGCCTCGATCGCCGGCGGCACGGATGAGATCCAGCGCGGCATCGTCGGCGAGCGGGTGCTCGGGCTGCCCAAGGAGCCGCGGACTGACCAGGACGTTCCGTTCAAGGACCTGACTATCGGAACCCAGCGGACCTGACCATCAGAACCCAGCGTTAAACCCAGCGTGAGGAGAGAAGTTCATGGAGCTTGACCTTGGCCCGGAGATCGCGCAGTTCCGCGCGGAGCTGCGGGACTGGATCGCGGCCGAGGCGCCGGAAGCGCTCGCCGGCCTCTTCGACTGGAACATGGCCCTGACCGGAGGCAGCCAGCGCGCCGCCGAGCGGGCCAGCGCCGAGAGCCACCCGGTCTACGCCGAGTGGGTGGCCAAGCTGGCGGCCAAGCGCCTGATCTGCGCCCAGTGGCCGGAGGAGTACGGCGGCCTGGGCCTGGACGCGGTGCGGCTGGCCGTGCTCAACGAGGAGTTCTACCGGGCGGGCGTGCCGATGGTGAACCGCGGCATGGGCGAGAGCCTGGTCGGCCCGTCGGTCATCGTGCACGGCACGCCGGAGCAGAAGGCGTTCTTCCTGCCCCGGATCATCTCCGGTGAGGACCGGTACTGCCAGGGCTTCTCCGAGCCGAACCACGGCTCGGACCTGGCCGCCGTGGAGACCCGCGGCGTGGTGGAGGGCGACGAGGTCGTCATCACCGGCCAGAAGGTCTGGACCTCGGGAGCGGCCCGGGCCAACCGGATGTTCGTGCTGTGCCGGACCAACCCGGACGCGGAACAGCACGCGGGGCTGTCCTACGTGCTGATCGACTTCACCCAGCCCGGCGTGGAGTTCCGGCGGATCAAGCAGATGTCGGGGGCCGCAGAGTTCTGCGAGGACTTCCTCGACGGCGCACGGGCGCCGATGTTCAACGTCATCGGCGGGCTGGGCAACGGCTGGCGGGTGGCCATGACCACGCTCGGGAACGAGCGGGGCGGCCGGGCGACGGTGGCGCACCTCGGCTTCGAGCGGGAGTTCTGGGAGCTGGTGGAGACGGCCCGCAAGCGCGGGAAGACCTCCGACCCGCTGGTCCGCCAGCAGCTCGCGTGGGCCTACACGCAGGTCGAGCTGATGCGCTTCTCCGGCCTGCGCACCCTGGCCCAGCTGACCTCGGGTCGCCCGCCGGGCCCGGAGGCCTCGGTGGCCAAGCTGTTCTGGAGCGAATACCACAAGCGCCTGGGCGAGGTCGCGATCGGCATCGAGGGCTCGGACGGCCTGCTGCGGCCGGACGGGGACGGCTACCCGGTCACCCCGTGGCAGAGCGTGTTCCTGAGCAGCCGGGCCGGCACGATCTTCTCCGGCACCAGCCAGATCCAGCGGAACATCATCGGTGAGCGTGCTTTGGGCCTGCCCAAAGAGCCCCGGATAGCGCACTGACGGCCGGATACCGCTGAGGAACGGGAGCACTGTCGTGACGATTGGCATCACTGAGGAGCAGGAGCAGCTGCGGGATTCGGTCCAGCGGTTCATGGCCGACCAGGCCCCGCTGAAGCGGGTGCGTGAGCTGATGGAGACGCAGGACGGCCTGGACCGTTCGGTATGGGAGCAGGCAGGCCACCAGCTCGGCCTGCAGGCGCTGGCCATCCCGGAGGAGTACGGCGGCGCCGGGGCCACCTTCGCCGAGCAGGCCGTCGTGCTGGAGGAGATGGGCGCGGCGCTGTACGGCGGCCCGTACCTGGCCAGCGCGGTGCTGGCCGCCACGGCGCTGCTGGCCAGCACGGACGAGCAGGCGCGCCGGGACCTGCTGCCCGGGATCGCCGCCGGGGACACCATCGCGACGCTGGCCTTCACCGAGGATGACGGGTCGTGGGATCCGGGCGCGATCCGGCTGTCGGCCGCCCAGGACGGGACGGGCTGGAGGCTGGACGGGCACAAGAGCTTCGTGCTCGACGGCGGCACGGCCTCTTTGATCCTGGTCGTCGCGGCCACCGGCGGCGGGCTGTCGCTGTTCGCGGTGGACGGGGACGCCGCCGGGCTGCGCCGCACCGCGCTGCCGACGCTGGACCAGACCAGGAAGCTGGCCCGGCTGGAGTTCACCGGGGTGAGCGGACGGCTGATCGGCGCGCCGGGCGAGGCCGGCGCGGTGCTGGATCACACCCTCGACATCGCCGCGATCGCGCTGGCCGCCGAGCAGCTCGGCGGCGCCCAGCGGGCCCTGGACATGGCGGTGGAGTACGCCAAGATCCGCCATCAGTTCGGCCGGGCCATCGGCAGCTTCCAGGCCATCAAGCACCGCTGCGCCGATCTGCTGCTCGAGGTCGAGTCGCTGCGGTCGGCGGTCGGCTACGCGGCCGCGGCCGTGGCGGAGGGCTCCGAGGAAGTCCCCGTCCTGGCCGCGCTGGTGAAGGGGTACGCCTCGGACACCTATTTCCACGTGGCCGCGGAGAACATCCAGATCCACGGCGGGATCGGGTTCACCTGGGAGCACGACGCCCACCTGTACTTCAAGCGGGCGAAGTCCAGCGAGCTGTTCCTGGGCGACGGCAGCTACCACCGGGAGCGGCTGGCGACGCGGATCGGGCTGTAACGGCCTTTTGACTGACCGGCGGGCTGCCTCACCGGCGGCCCGCCGGCTTCTTGCTGCGTTAGCGGCCTTCTGGCTGCGCTTCGCTGCGTTAGCGGCTTCTGGCTGCGTTAGCGGCGGGCGGGCTGGGGGACGCCGAGCTCGGCCAGCAGGTCCTGGGAGTAGGCGACCCGCCCGGTCAGGGTCTTGGGCTCGGCGCTGCACAGCATCAGGGCGGCCTCGGCAAAGACCTCGCGCGGCTCGTTATTCGGGTCGTCTTCGGTGGTGAGCTGGTGATAGATCGTGCCGGGCGTCGGCACGGCCTTGTTGGGTGACAGCGCGTTCACGGCGATGTTGTCGTTGTACAGCTCGGCGGCCAGGCCGGTGGAGAACCGCTCCAGGGCCGCCTTGACCATCCCGTAGACGGTGCCGCCGGCCGCGGCGCGCTCGGTCGGCGGGAGGGTAGGGTGCCGCGCCGCGCCGGAGGAGATGTTCAGGATCCAGCCCCGGCCGCTGCGCTGCATGCCCGGCACCACCAGCTGGGCGAGCTGGAACGCCGCCTTGACCTGGACGTCGAACATCAGGTCGTAGCGGCGCTCACGGAAGTCGGTGACCGGGGCGAAGTAGGTGACGGCGGCGTTATTGACCAGGATGTCGGCCGGGCCGAGCTCCGCGGTGGCCTCGGCCACCAGCCGCTCGCGGTCCTCGGGCCGCGCTAGGTCCACCTGGATGGCCACCGCCGTGCCGCCGTCCGCGCGGATCAGATCGACGGTCTCGCCGATCGTGCCGGGCAGCGGCGACGTGCCCGGCCCGGCCGAACGGGCCGCTACCGCTACCGCGGCGCCGACCTCGGCGAACCGGCGGGAGATCTCCGCCCCGATGCCCCGGCTGGCGCCCGTCACGATGACGACCTTGCCGTCCAGGATGCCCATGCCTCATCACTCCCTTGACCGTGCCGCGCTCCGCCGGGATCCGGCGGCGTCGGTCTTGGTGAACCGAATATTAGAAGGAGATTCTAAATTGTTTGCTTATGGCACTCTACAGGGCGGGCGCCGCCCGGGGAGAGAAGAAGCTGCGCAGCGCCGAGTTGACACGTCCCGGCCCCTATCTGACAATTCTTTCTAGAAAGGCATTCTAGCTATCGTTACCCTCGCGACGTCGGAGGTTTTTTCATGGTGCCCTGCCCGGCGGAGGTCCGGTGACCGCTGGTCCCACCGTGGTCGGCATCAGCCGGCTCGACGATCACGTGCTGCTGGCCGACGCCGGATTGGCTATGGCCATGGTCACCGCCGGCGCGCAGCGGCTGGTGGACCTGCGCGGAGAGACCAAGCCGCCGGGACTGCCGATTCCGATCGACCATTTCCCGATCATGGACCTGGAGCCGGGCCAGGACGAGCTGATCCTGTACGCGGCCCGGCACGTGGCCAGCATGGCCGGCTCGGGCCTGACCATCGGCGTGTACTGCCAGGCCGGGATATCCCGCACCTCGACGGTAGCGATCGCGTACCTGATGCTCGGCGGGGTGCCGCTGGCGGAGGCCAACCAGACGCTGCGGAGAATCCGGCCGCAGGCCATGCCGGCGAATGAACTGTGGGGGTCGCTGGAGCGGATCGAGGTTCGGCTGGCCGGGCGGTGACCGCCCGCGTCATCGGCGGCCTTCACTCGCGGCGTTCCCCGTAATCGCGCTGGCGACCCCGCGCGTGCGATCCATTGCCGATTGAGAGCCGTTTCAGGTCCAGGCGGTGTTTTGTGGATCGTCACTTATCCGGCGGCCCGGCAGGTTCTGCGGCCCGGAGGGTGAAGAAGATAGTGGCGCCGTCGCCGACTGCGCCTTCGGCCCAGGTACGACCGTTGTGCCGGTCCACGATCCGGCGCACACTGGCGAGGCCTATGCCGGTGCCGGGGAACTCTTGCGTGGTGTGCAGGCGCTGGAATGGCTGGAACAGCTTGTGTGTGTATGCGGGGTTGAAGCCCGCGCCGTTGTCGCGCACGTAGTAGCAGGCGCTGGAGTCCGTGGCGGGGGTCATCCCGAACTCGATCGAGGCGCTGGCACGGCCGCTGGTGAACTTCCAGGCGTTGCCCAGCAGGTTGTGCAGTACTTCACGGATGAGGACGAGGTCGGCCAGTGCCCAGGCTGGCTGCTGGATGGTAAAGCAGACCATGCGGCCAGGGTCCTGGCGCTGAAGTTCGGCGGCGATAGCGGCCGCCTCGGCACCGAGATCGACCGGCCGGAGGCTGATCTTTGCCCCGGAGAGGCGGGACAGATTCAGCAGGTCATCAAGAATTCGTCCCATGTGCTCGCTGGCGGCCTCGATCCGCTGAGCGTAGGCACGGCCATTCTCACCGAGGGTATCGGCGTAATCCTCGATCAGAGCGGCGCTGAACCCGGCCAGCGAGCGCAGCGGAGTTCGCAGGTCGTGCGCTAGGGAGTAGGAGAAGGATTCCAGGTTCTGGTTGATCCGCCTGAGATCGTCGCGGGCCTGCCGCTGCTCGGTGACGTCGCGGACGGCGGCGGATACCAGGATGCCCTGGTCGGTATCGATGGCGGACAGGGAGATCTCGGCGGGGAAGGTGGTACCGTCGCGGCGCCGGCCGGACAGATCCAGGCCGGCGCCCATCTGCCGGGGCCGGGGGTCGGTCGCGTACCCGGCGCGCAGGGCGGGGTGGGCGGCTTTGATGGCGTCGGGGACCAGGATCTCGACCGGCTGCCCGGCCAGTTCCTCGCGCGCGTACCCGAACAGCCGCTCGGCCTGGGCGTTCACCAGCACGATCTGCCCACCGGAGTCCACGCACACCGTCGCGTCCGGTGCCGCCTCCAGCAGCGCCAGGAAGCGGGCATGGGTGCGGTTGCGCTCCGTCAGATCCCGGGTAATTGCGGATATCCCGACCACCGCGCCGCTGGCGTCGCGGATCGGGGAATCAGTCAGCAACACCTCGATAATGCTTCCATCCTTGCGGCGAAGCCGGATCTCGAAATTCTCGATCCCCTCTCCCTGCCGCACGCGCTCGAAGACGGACATCAGCTCTGGGGCCATCTCCGGTGGGATGAGCAGGGATGTGCTGCGTCCGATGATCTCGGCGGCGGTGTAGCCGTACATCCGCTCAGCAGCCGCGTTCCAGCTGGTAATCACGTGGTCCAGCGTTGCGCTGACGATCGAGTCGTTCGCCGACTCAACGATGGCCGCTAGCAGGCTGGGCAGCTCAAACTCATGGCTGGCCCGTACCCCCGGCCTGCCCCGGGCCGTCCTGAACCGATTTCGTTGATCTCACAGCCCCCGATGATCACATATGGTAGCTGATTAAATACTTTACGCTACATGGGCGATGGATGACCCTGACCAGGAGAACTGGTGGTGACCCAGGGCCGGACGGCCCACGCGTGGGCGGGGGCGGGTCGCCGCGCCGCGATCACCTAGAAGATGATCACCGAGCGGGCTCCCTCGCCGCGCTCCATCGCCGCGTAGCCCTCGTTGACCTGGCCGAGGGTGATCCTCGAGGTGACGAACTCATCCAGGCGCAGGCGGCCCTGGCGGTAGAGGTCCAGCCACTTCGGTATGTCGATGCGGAACCGGTTCGAGCCCATCGAGCATCCGCGCAGGGTGCGGTCGCCCTGCAGCAGCGAGCCGGGCACCGTGATGTCCATGCCGGAGACGACCCCGACGATGACGGCCATGCCGCCCGGCCGGGTCATCTCGAAGGCCTGCTGGGCCGTGTCGCCGCGGCCGACGGCCTCGAACGCGTAGTCCACGCCGCCGCCGGACAGCTCGCGCACGGCCTGCACCGAGTCGGTCTCGGACGCGTTCACGGCGTGCGTGGCCCCGAGGGCCATGGCCCGCTCGAGCCGCCCGGGCCAGCGGTCGACGGCGATGATCTGGCGGGCGCCGGCGATGTAGCAGCCCTGGATCGCCGCGAGGCCGACGCCGCCGAGCCCGATGACCGCCGCCGTCGAGGCCGGACGTACCTGCGCCGTGTTGAGCGCCGCGCCGAGCCCAGTCGTGACGCCGCAGCCGACGACGGCCGCCACCTCGGCCGGGATGTCGTCGTCGTACTTGACGATGGCGTTCTCGTGGACGAGCAGTTCCTCGGCGAAGGACCCTAGCCCGGCGAACTGCGCGATCGCGATCCCGTCCTGGCTGAGCCGGGACCGGGCGCGCTGGGCGTCGCGCAGCTCCCGGCAGAGGTAGGAGCGGCCCGTGAGGCAGTACTCACACAGCCCGCAGAATTGCGACAGGCAGGTGATCACGCGGTCGCCCGGCCGCACGTAGGTGACGTCGCGGCCGACGTCAATGACCGTGCCGGCCGACTCGTGCCCGAGCACGGCCGGCAGGTCGATGATGGCGATGGTCCCGTTCATCACGCTGAGATCGCTGTGGCACAGGCCTGCCGCCCCGGTCTTGACGATCACCTCGCGCGGCCCGGGCCGGTCGAGAAGGACGTCCTCGATGGTGAGCGGCTTGTTGGTCTCTCGCAGAACGGCGGCCTTCATCGCTCCTCCTGATTGCTTCTGGCGGCGGGCGGGCATCGCTCATTCGGAGGCGGCGAGCGGAACCCACCCCTTCTCCAGGCCACCGCGGCAGATCCGCATCGACCGGATCCCGTCGCGGTCCACGTCGAACACATCGACGGCGTGGATGACACCGCCCGCGTCCCGGCTGACCTCGAGCAGGGCGGCATAGATCGAGCCGCCGGTCCACAGGCCGCGCACCGTCGGGTGCGGCCCGGTGCCGCTGAAGACACCGAGATAGAACGCGCGGATCGCGTCCCGGCCCTCGTGCACCGTGCCGTCCGCGGTGAGCGTGGCGTCCTGGTGATACAGGTCCGCGACCCCGGGGTCCCGGTTGCGCACCCGGGCAAAGACTTCTCGGACGAGGCCGGCTTCGTGTTCGCTCACGTGGGCCATCCCTGAACTCGTGGTGGCAACCCCTGGCTCTCAGCCGACCATACCTCGCGCGCTTCCCGTTGCCACCCCGTCAGGGTCCCGGCTATCTCGGGGCGCTGAGCCCCAGACGGCGCCGTTCGATGGCCAGGCACCGGTCCTCGACGTAGAGCAGCCCGGCGCTCTCGGCGATCTCGCGTGCCTCGGCCGACGCGATGCCCAGCTGCAGCCACAGCGCGCTCGCGCCGGCCGCCACCGCCTGGCGGGCAATGTCGGGGGTGGCCGCCGGCGGCCGGAACACGTCCACGAAGCCGACCTGCTCGGGGACCTCGGCGAGAGTGCGGTACACGTGTTCGCCCAGGATCTGGTCCGCGTGCGGGTTGACCGGGATGATGCGCCAGCCGTGGCGCTGCATCAGCCGGGGCACCAGGAACGCCTCTTTGACCGGGCTCGAGCTGATGCCGACGACGGTGATCGTGTCGTAGGCACGCAGGATCTGCGCGACGAGGTCATCGGTGGCGTTCCTGGCCATCTCAGGCGCCGCGGGAAAGCCAGGGCTGGCCGGCGGCATCGAGGATCGACTGCAGCATCTGGTGGCGGCGGGCCGCGTGGTCGAAGTCGGGCACCAGCGCAGTGCCGGAGGCGACGTCATCGAGCAGCTGAGCGTAGGCGTGGGCGACGTTGTAGGCCGGCCCGGCCCGGTCACCGTCGAGGGCGGGCACGCGATGATACGAGGCCGGCACCTCAAGCGGGGAAAGCTCCCGGTCCGCGCCGTGTCCGCCGGACACGGCGGGGAGCGCCATCTGCAGGTGGCCCCGGGGAGCCTCGATGACGAGGTCACCCTCGGTGCCGTTGATCTCCCAGCGCAGGTTGGTGCCGCGGCTGAGCCCGCCGCGGTAATGGGCCGACAGCACCGCGCCACCGGGCAGGGCGGCGGTCACGGCGATCTGGTCGGCGGCCGTCATGGGGACCATGTCGCCGCTTTCGGCATCCAGCACCATGGGGCGGCGGGTGGCCAGGGTGGCGTGCTGCACCGCGGGCTCGCCCAGTGCCAGCGCGAGCCCGTCGACGGTGTGACCGAACGGAATGGTCAGCATCGTCGCGCCGGCCGCCGGGTCGGCGAGGTAGCGGGCGCCCGCGGCCGGGATGGTCGCGCCCCAGCTTCCGCCGGAGCCGACCAGGGTGGCCGACAGCACCTCCCCGGCGTAACCCTGCGCGATGAGGTCCGCGACGTAGCGGACGGCCGGGGCCGAGCGCGCCTGCAGTCCGACCGCGGTGAGCAGCCCCCGGGCGCGGGCGCCGGCGGCCAGGTCGCGTGCCTCGGCGAGGTCCCGGCCCAGCGGCCACTCGCACAGCACCGGCTTGCCCGCATCGATGGCGGCACGGACGAGCTCGCCGTGGTGCGGGAGGCGGACGGAGACAACAACCAGGTCGACCTCGTCGCAGGCGGCCAGCTCCCCCGGCGTACCGAAGGCCAGCGGGACGTCGTAGGCCTGCGCGGCGGCGGCCGCCTTCACCGGCGAACTGGCGGCCAGCGCACGCAGCTCGAATCCCTGCCGGTATCCCGCCAGCGCCCGGAGCGCCGGCACGTGGGCCCGGGCCGCCCAGCCGCCGGACGCGCTGAGGCCGATGATGCCGACCCGGACCGGGCGGCCAGGAGGCAAAGCCGGGGCCCGGGTGGCGGCACCGGGAGCAGGAGTGGCGGCGGCACCGGGAACCGGGGTGGCGGCGGGGTCGGGAACGGGAAATGACGTCACGCCGGAAGCCTAGAACTCCGGCGCCGTCCTGGCCGTCGGGGGAGGCGGATCGGTCTCGCCGGGGTACCGGATGGCCCTGGCTAACCGGCACGGCGCGTGGGTGGGGCCGGCGAAGTGCGGGGCGGGGGCCGGGCTAAGTCTTGCGCCGGGAGGCGGCCAGGGCGATACTGGCACGCGGACGTGCACGACCAGCCATCTTCTTCAAGGAGGCAGCGGTGGCCCAGCAAGGATCGCTTTCGGGCAAGGTGGCGCTGGTCGCCGGGGCCAGCCGCGGCATCGGCGCGGATATCGCGCGGTACCTGGCGGCCGCGGGCGCGAAGGTCGGCGTCGCCGCCCGCACCGAGGTGCAGTCCGACCCGCGGCTGCCCGGCACCATCCACTCGGTGACCGAGGACATCATCGGCCGCGGCGGCGAGGCGACCCCGGTGCTGATGAACCTGCGGGATCCGGACAGCATCGCGGCGGCGGTGGCCAAGGTGGTCGAGGTCTACGGCCAGCTCGACATCCTGGTCAACAACGCGGCCATCTTCGTGCCCGGCTCGCTGGAGTCGGTCCAGCCGCGGCACATCGAGCTGACCTGGCAGGTCAACCTGCGCGGGCCGATCCTGACGATGCGGGAGGCGATCCCGCACATACGGGCGGCGGGCGGCGGCCACATCCTCAACCTGTCCTCGCGCGGCTCGACGTACCCCGGGCCGGGCCCGTATGACCCGGACCGGCAGCCGATGGGCTTCGACATCTTCTACGGGCCGGAGAAGTCGTTCCTCGAGCACTTCAGCCAGCGGCAGGCGATGGCCCTGGCGACGGACAACATCTCGGTCAACGTGCTGTCCCCGGCGGGCGGGGTCAGGACGCCGGGGCTCATCTTCGCGCAGAACGACCGGGAGAACCCCGACCTGGACTTCGAGACCGCCGACGGGATGGGCAAGGCGGCGGTGTGGATCTGCGAGCAGCCGACCGACGCGTTCACCGGCAACATCGTCTACGACCAGGAGCTGGTCGAGGCCAGGGCCCTGTAAGCAGCGGGCCTGTGGGCAGTGGGCCTGTGCAGCAGCTGGGCCTGTGCGCAGTGGGAGGGCGTGAGGGCAGGGCTCGGCATACGCGGCGGCGGGCGGACCGGCCGGTCTAGAATCGGGACCACCCCCAACCGCCAGGAACGAGGCGCATGACTGCCGAGCCCACCGTCAATCCGAACCCGTCACCCCTCGCCGACTCCGCCGCGGCCCCAGCTTCCGGAACCGGTGAGGGGTTCTTCCATGCCGACGGCGATGACCTGATCCCTACGCAGCTCTCGTCGAGCCCGTGGGGCCAGGTCCTGCACGGCCGCCTCATCGGGGGCCTGACGGCCCGGGCCGTCGAGCGGGCGCGGGCCGAGGATCCCGATCTGATCTGCACGCGGCTGACCATCGACATGTTCCGGTCCGCTCCCCTGGTCCCGGTGCGGGTCAGCGCCAGGACCATCCGGGCCGGGCGGCGCATCACGGTGCTCGAAGTCACCGTCGAGCAGGACCAGGGCCCGATCGGGCAGGGCAAGGTCGTGCTGCTGCGCCGCTCCGAGCAGCCCGAGGGCACGTTCCGGCAGACCCCGGGCTGGGCGGCCCCGGCCCCGGGCCCGGAGCTGGGGTCGCTGCCCAGCGGGACGGACGGGCGGGGCCTGGGCCGGGACGCGAGCCGGCGCTGGATCGCGCCCTGGCAGGCCTGGGCGGTCGGCCGGACCATCAGGCCCGCGGTCGGGCGGCGTGTGGGTCCGGGACGTCTACCCGCTGATCGCGGGCGAGGAGCTCACCCCGCTCGTGCGGGTCGCCATGGCCGCGGATCTGGCCAGCCCGCAGACCAACTCCTCGGACCGCGGGCTGCCCTTCATCAACGCCGACTACACCGTGTACCTGGGCCGCGAACCGCAGGGTGAGTACCTCGGTATCCAGCCCTACGGGCACATCAGTGAGCGCGGCGTGGGCGTCGGCGAGGCCGTGGCGCACGATGTGGCGGGCCCGCTCGGCTTCATCGCCACCACCGCCGTCGCCAATCGGTAGCAAGCGCGGTGTCTGGTGCCGGTCAGCTGCCCCCGGCCGGGCGGGGGTAGCTGGTGCCGATCAGCCCGGCGTCCACCATCTGCTGGTACTCCTCGGCGGAGTAGCCCAGCAGCTCGGTGTACACGTACTCGTTGTGCTCGCCGAGCAGCGGTGCGGGCACGCCCAACCGGGGGTCCAGGGCCGACCAGCGGGCCCACAGGCCCGGATAGTCATACGTTCCGGCGCTGGGATGCGGCACCGGGACGAAGACGCCGCGCGCCTGGAAGTGCGGGTCGGCATAGGCGTCCGCCTCGTTATAGACCGGGGCCGCCGGGAGGCCCGCGGCCTGCAGCTTGCGGAACAGGTCCTGCTTGTCCTGCGGCGCCGTCCAGTCCGCGATCAGGGCGTCCAGGGCGTCCTGGTGCTGCCGGCGGGAGGCCGCGGTCGCGAAGCGCTCCGCCCCGGCCCAGTCGGGATGCCCGGCCGCGGCGACCAGCGCCGCCCAGTCCTGGTCATCGCGCAGGCTGATCGCGATCCACTGGTCGTCGCCCTGGCAGGGGTAGATGCCCTGCACCATGGTCAGGTCGCGGTTGCCCTGGGGCCCGAACTGCCGCCCGTCCTCCTGCGTCGCGGCGAGGAACACGTCACCCAGCCCCTGCATCAGGTACTCGGCCTGCGGGAACTCGATGAGCTGCCCGCGCCCGGTCCGCTCCCGCAGCATCAGCGCGGCCATCACGGCGAACAGCACGCCCTGCGGCGCCACGTCGTCCATGTGATACGTCGCGTCGACTTCGTCCGGTGGCGCGTCCGGGTGGCCGCGCAGCCAGGCCATCCCGGTGATGGACTCGAACTGCGCGCCGAAGCCGATGGCCCGCGCGTACGGCCCGGTCAGGCCCATCGGCGTCATCTTGACCAGGATCAGGCGGGGATTGATCGCGCTGAGCTCGTCCCAGTCCAGCCCGAGGGTTGAGCTCAGCGCCAGGGAATTGTTCTCCACCAGCACGTCGCTGCAGGCGATCAGGCGGTTGAACGCCTCCCGGCCCTGGGGATCGCTGAGCTCCATGGTGCAGCTCAGCTTGCCCTGCTGGACGAGCAGGAACGAGCCGTACCGGTTGTAGGGGTCAGGTCCCGGGTCCTTGCCGGGGTAGGCGGCGGCCAGGCCCTGGGCCGCCGCGATCTGCTCCGGCGGCGGGTAGGGCAGCTGCCCCCTGGTCGTACGCGGGTAGTACTTGATCGACTCCGGCTTGATGACCTCGGCCCCGAGGGCGGCCATCAGGCGGGTGGCCGTCGGGCCGGACCAGACCACCGTCAGGTCCACCACGCGCACGCCTGCGAGCGGAAGCTCCGCCATTCAGATCACCTCCACCGCGGCCGCGGCCTCCCGGCCCAGCTCGGCCTCGAGGATCTCCTCGTTGTGCTGGCCGAGGACCGGGGCGGCGCGGCGTACCTCGAAGCCGCCCTCGGCCATCCGCCACGGCGGGCCGAGCTGCCGCTGTCGGCCGGCCACCGGGTGGTCGAACTCGACAAAGCAGCCGCGGTCGGTGAAGTTCGGGCTGTTCACCACGTCGTGCGGCGGGTAGACGGGAAAGACCGGCCAGCCGTGCGCCAGCGTGGCGTCCTCGAAGCACTCGGTCCTGGTGCGGGCGGACAGCCAGGCGCGCAGCACCGGCTCGATCCGTTCGGCCGTCTCGGGCCGGACCGCTGCGTCGGGATGCTCGGCGAAGTAGCCGGTGAGCTCGGGATTATCCAGCGTGGCGAGCATGCGGGGCACCCAGGGGGGCGCCGTCACGATCTCCACCAGGCCGTCCCGGCACTGGTGGCGGCCGCGGGGCAGCGGGGTCGCCCTGGCCTTGCCGAACGGGCGCTCGGTGATGTCGCCGGTGAGCTGGTAGCCGAGCAGGCCCATGGCCCGCCGGTCCATCTGCGTCATCAGCATGTCGGTCGCGGACACCTGGACCAGCTGCGCTTCCCCGCTGCGGCGGGACGCCAGCACGGCGGCCAGCGACGCTGACGCCAGTGCGTTGCCGACCTGGGCCGCGATCAGGTTCATGGGCTTGGACAGCGGCGGGCGCGGCGGCGTGCCGCTGGCGCTGACCGGCCCCGCGATCGCGTCGGCCACGAGCTGCGTCGCGGCGAACCCGGCGTACGGCCCGTCCTCCCCCCAGGGGGTCAGGCTGGCCAGCACGATGCCGGGGTGGCGGGCGGCCAGCGCATCGAGGCTCAGGCCCAGGTCGGCCAGCTCACGCAGGGACAGGGCGGCAAGGACGAGGTCGGCGGTGGCGGCCAGGTCGGCCAGCAGCGCGCGGTCCCCGCGGCGGCGGTATCGCCGCGGCGGCGGCAGCGAGCGTCACGCCGCGCTTGTTGCGGTTGAAGAAGCCGAAGGCGGCGCTTCGCTCCGGGTCCGGCTGGTCGGCCGGGAACGGCCCCGACCGGCGGCTGGGGTCGCCGTCCGGCTCCTCGACCTTGATGACGTCGGCGCCGAAGTCGGCGAAGAGCTTCCCGGCGAACGAGATCGCCACACCCGGCCCGATCTCGACCACGCGGATCTGGTCCAGAGCCTGCATTGGTCACCTGTCCAGCTAGCGGTCGGCGGCAGCGCGCGGCGGCCGTCACCGGGGGGAGGGGACCCGACCGCGCGTCGCCCTATACCGAGCGAACCCCCGTACGCCGGGGCGAGTCAAGAGCCCGGCCATGCCGGATCGGGTCGCAGGCCGGGATCAGCGGCGGCTCGGGGGCGGGGAGCCGACACCGGGATCGCCGGCGGTGGCAGTGCCGGCGGTGGTGCCCGGGGTGGCGGTGCCCGGGGTGGCGGTGCCCGCGGCGGCAGTGGCGGTGGCAAACAGATCGATCCCGTGATCTGCGGCGTGCGCGACGAGCAATTGGCTGATCAGGCCGGCCAGCGAGGCGCGGTCGGCGGGCGGCAGCCGCTCGAGGAGCAGGGATACGTCTGCCTCGAAGAGAGCCGCGGCGCCGGACACGACCGACCGGCCGTGGTCGGTCAGGGCGACCAGTACGGCCCGCCGGTCCGCGGTGGAGGGGACGCGCTCGACCAGGCCGCGGCGCTCGGCCCGGTCGACCAGCCCGGTCACGCTGGACTTGTCCAGGTCCAGGAACCTGGCCAGCTCGTTCATCGTCGGCCTGCGATCCCGCAGCACGCCGAGCAGGCGCGTCTGGATGATCGACAGATCATGCTCGCGGGCCCGGCGCTCGAGCATGCCGTGGATCAGGAAGGAGAGCTGGGCCAGCCCGTCGGCGGGGCGCACCGCCCCGGGCGCACCGGGCGGTGCGGAGGGACCGGCCGATCGGGCTGCCATGCCCGGCAGTGTACTTGATTTAGTACGTGTTACCAACTAAATTGGTACGTGACACCAACTAATTGACCTGCGAGCGCGAGGAGGCCGGGATGGCCAAGATGAATGCCGCCGTCGTGACATCGTTCGGCGAGCCGCCGCACTACCAGCCGTTCGAGGTCCCGCAGCCGGCGGGCGCCGAGGAGATCCTGGTCGACGTCCTGGCCGTCGGCCTGCACCCGCGCGTGCGGAGCGGGGCCGCCGGGGCCCACTACACCAGCACCGGGACGCTGCCCATGATCCCGGGCATCGACGGCGTCGGCCAGCGACCGGATGGCCGGCGGCTGTACTTCGCGGCCGACGACGATGTCATCGGCACGATGGCCGATAAGGCCGTCGTGGACCTGCGGCGCGCCGTCGACCTGCCCGGCGACGTTGACGTCGCGAAGATCGCCGCGGCCATGAACCCGGCCATGTCCTCTTGGGTGGCGCTACGGCGCCGCGTGCCGCTGCGGCCCGGCCAGGGCGTCCTGGTGCTCGGCGCCACCGGGAACGCCGGAACGATGGCGGTCCAGGTGGCCAGGCGACTCGGCGCGGGGCGCGTGGTCGGCGCGGGGCGCGATCCCGAGCGGCTCAGTGCGCTGCGGTCCCTCGGCGCCGACGAGGTCGTCGCGCTGACCGGCGACCAGGCCGCGACGGACGCGGCGCTGGGCCGGGCCGCCGGCGAGGTCGACATCGTCCTGGACTACCTGTGGAGCACGCCGGCCCGGCACGCCATGATGGCGCTCCTGGGCGCGCGGTCAGATCGCAGCCGCGCGGTGGACTGGATCCAGATCGGCGCCGTGGCCGGCCCGGACATCGAGCTGCCCTCGGTCGCGCTGCGATCGGCGAACCTGCGGCTCCTGGGCACCGGCCAGGGCGCGGTCTCGCCGGCGGCCTATCGGGCCGAGCTGCCCGCCCTGGTCCAGGAGATCAAGGCCGGCACGATCACGGTCACGCCGAACATGGTGCCCTTGGCCGATGTGGAGGCGGCCTGGACCCGGCCGGAGCCGCCGGGCGCGCGCACCGTGCTCGTCCCGTAGTCCCGGGCCGGGTCTCCCGCGGGTGAGCGCGGGCGCGGAGCTTGGCTAGGGCAGCGTCAGGGTGACGGGCCGGCCGGGGCGGGCATGAGGACGGCGGCCGCACTGTCACCCTGGCGGACCAGGTCGGCGAAATGGCCGGGGTCGCCCGTGTTGCCCTTGATGGCGTCGTAGTGCATGGGGATCACGTAGCTGGCATCGACCTGAGCGCAGAGCCAGGCGGCCTCGGTCTCGTTCATGTTGCCGACGATGCCGGCCGACTCGCGCATGTGGTCGCGGCCGTTGATGGGCAGCATCACTGCGTCGGGGGCCAGCGCGGCCAGGGTCGCGGGCAGCTCCGGGTACGCCAGCCCGTCGCCGGCGTGGTAGAAGCGGATCCCGCCGATATCGACCAGGTAGCCCAGGAACCGGACCGGGCCGCCGCCCGGGGCGAACTCATACGTCACCGGCTGGTCGCCGCCGATCCCGTGCAGCGCAGGGATCGGGTGCACGGTGACGTTGCCCTCTTTCAGGTCCTGCCCGGGAACCGCGCCGATCAGGCGGGCCCGGTCGATCCCGGCCCCGGCCGCGATGGTCATCACCGGCGCGGGCACCACGATCGGGGCGCGGGCGTTGACCGCGCAGAACTCGCGCAGGAACGGCAGGTCCAGGTGGTCCACGTGCTCGTGCGTGCTCAGCACCACGTGACGTCGGTGAACTCCGCCGCCGAGGCGGGCGGCGGGTAATTCCGGTCGGGGCGATCGCTCAGGAACGGGTCGATCAGGACCTGCTGGCCCCCGGCCGAGAGCCGGAAGCCCGACTGGCCGTACCAGGTGACGGAGACGGAGGCACGGGATCGTTCGGTCACAACGATTTTCTAGCGGTCGTCGCTGAGAACCGGCTCGGGCAGCGTGCCGGCGTTGTGCTCCAGCAGCCGCCAGGCGCCGCGGCGGGTGGCGAGCACCGACCAGGAGCAGTTGTTCAGCGGCCCGAGCACGCCGAACAGCTCGTCCGGCAGGCCGAGCACCCGGGACATGCCGAGCCGTATCGCGGCGCCGTGGCTGACCACCACGGCCAGGCCGTCGGGGCTGGTCACCTGCTCGGCGACCGCCGCGGCCGTGCGCTGCAGCGCGGCGGCGACCCGGTCGGCGACCGCGACGCTCAGCTCGCCGTCCGGCGGATCCCAGGTCGCGTGCGCTTGAGGGAACCGCTGGCGGATCTCGGCGTCGTTCAGGCCCTCCCAGCGGCCGCCCTGCCGCTCGCGCAGGTCCTTGTCGAGGATCACCTCCAGCCCCGTCAGCCGGGCCAGCGGCGCCGCAGTGCCGGCCGCCCGGCTCAGGTCCGAGGAGACGATCAGGTCCGGGCGCAGCGCGGCGAGCAGGCGCGCGGCCCGGTCAGCCTGGGCCTGACCGGTCTCGTCCAGCGGGATGTCGCTTTGGCCCTGGAACCGCCGCTCGGCGTTCCATATCGTCTGGCCATGCCGGAGCAGGACCAGCCGGACCCGTTCGCTCAGCGGGTCCTCCCGGGGTTGACCACCAGCTCGGGGAGCGGTATCTGCGGGCAGTCCTTCCAGATCCGCTCCAGCGCGTAATAGGTGCGCTCCTCGGAATGCTGCACATGCACTACGACGTCGAGGTAGTCGAGCAGGACCCAGCGGCCCTCGCGCTCGCCCTCGCGGCGGATCAGTTCCGCGCCGGCCTGGCGCATCCGGAGCTCGATCTCGTCGACGATCGCGCGGACCTGCCGGTCGTTGGACGCCGAGCACAACACGAAGGCGTCCGTGATCACGAGCTGCTCGCTCACGTCATAGGCGATAATGCCGTCGGCCAGCTTGTCCGCAGCCGCTAGCGCGGCGGTCTCCACAAGCTCGACGGCCCTCGGTGTGGCAGTCACGAGTGCTAACCGGCCTCCTTCGGTCGGGTCGTTGTCCCTATCAGGGTCTCACAGCGAGGCGACATTATGCCTTCGCGTACAGTTTGCGCTTGGCGATGTACTGCACCACGCCGTCCGGAACCAGGTACCAGACCGGCTCGCCGACCTCGACCCGGGCCCGGCACTCGGTGGACGAGATGGCCAGGGCCGGAATCTCCACCAGGCTGACCTTGCCGTCGGGCAGGCCCGCCCCCGAGAGGCGGTGCCCCGGCCTCGTACATCCTACGAAATGCGCGAGGGTGAACAGTTCGTCCGCATCGTGCCAGGTCAGGATCTCGGCCAGCGCGTCGGCCCCGGTGATGAAGTACAGCTCATCGGCCGGCCCGGCCTGCGCGGCGAGTTCTTGCAGCGTATCGATGGTGTAGGTGGGCCCGGGCCGGTCGATGTCGACCCGGCTGACGCTGAACCGGGGATTCGACGCGGTCGCGACCACCGTCATCAGGTAGCGGTCCTCGGCCGCCGAGACGGCCCGGTCGTCCTTCTGGTAGGGCTGGCCGGTCGGCACGAAGATGACCTCGTCCAGGGCGAAGATATGGGCAACCTCGCTGGCGGCGACCAGGTGACCATGGTGGATGGGGTCGAACGTGCCGCCCATCACGCCGATCCGCCGCATCCTTACCGCGTCCCCATACCCTCATATGGTACTGGCTTGCCGCTGGAGCGTCGCGGTACAACTGCTCGATGGCCGGGCTACGATACGAGATATGACTTCAGTGCCAGATCGCGCGCGGGTCCGGCTCACCGGCATCTCATCCCGCGCCTATGAGCATCCCGCAGACCGTTCGGCGCTGGTCGCGCTGCGCAAGCTCACCGGCTTCGACTCGCTGCTGCGCAAGTTGTTCGGCCTGTTCAACGAGCGGGCCTTCCGGCTGACGTACCTGGCGGGCGCGGTCAAGGTCTCCGAGCGGCAGTTCCCGCACATCCACGAGCTGGTCCGGGACGGGTCCTACATCCTGGACCTGCCCGACGTGCCCGAGGTGTTCGTCGTGCAGAGCCCGCTGGTGAACGCGATGGCGCTCGGCCGGGACAAGCCGTTCATCGTGATCACCACCGGCATGGTCAACCTGTACGACCCGGAGGAGCTGCGGTGGGTGGTCGGGCACGAGCTCGGCCACGTGCTGTCCGGGCACGCGGTGTACCGCACCATGCTGCTGTGGCTGATCGGGCTGGCGGCGCGGATCGCCTGGACGCCGATCTCCTTCGGCATCCAGGCCATCGTCTGGGGCCTGGAAGAGTGGTTCCGCAAGTCCGAGCTGTCCTGCGACCGGGCCGGGCTGCTGGCCGGGCAGGACGTGGACGCGGCCCGGCGGGCGCTGATGAAGCTGGCCGGCGGCGCGCAGCTGTCCGAGCTGAACCCGGACGCATTCCGCGAGCAGGCGCACGAGTACGACGCGGTGCCGGACATGCGGGACAGCATCCTGAAGATCCTGCAGCTGCAGGGCAACACGCACCCGTTCTCGGTGGTCAGGTTCGGCGAGCTGGACTACTGGGCCACGCACGGCGAATACGACCGGATCCTCGGCGGGGACTACCCGCAGCGGGACACCGACGCCAACGCGTCGGTCGGCGACGAGGTCAAGAGCGCGGCCCGGTCTTACCAGGAGTCGTGGGCTCGGTCCCAGGACCCGCTGATCGGGGTTTTCCGGGGCGTGGCCGAGACCGCGGCGCGGACGGGCAGCGGGCTGTTCGACCGGCTGCAGAACCGCGGCGGCGGCGGCAGCAGCGGCGGCAACAGCCGCGACGACAACTAGCGGTTTCGCAGCAAGCAGCGGGCCCGGGCTCGCTGCTTGCTGCTTGCTGGTGGGGCCTAGCCTTTCGTGATCGTGGCCAGTTTTGGCCGCCTTGGCACGTGATGCGCGGTCCATCTTGCGTGGGCATGTGTGCCACAACCCCTGAAACTCCGGGCTCCGGGCCTGCCACATTGGGCACGCGGGCCCAAGCCTCGCCTGCGGAACCAGGGTGCGCGTGTGCCGGGTGGCCGGGCTGCGGGTACAGCGCCGGATCCCGGACGGGTCCTCGTTATCGTGGATCGTCGCCCCTGGATCGCAGTCCGCGGCCCGCTGGGCTGGTACCGGCCGCAACGCTCGTCACGGGAATCACGCGTTCAACGCGGCTTCGATGGTTAGACGGCGGCCCGAGTTGGCGGGGCCCTTGTGCCGGGCTGGTGGGCCGCGGGCCCCGATTGCCCGGCGTGCCAGCGGGACGCGGACGCGTTCCTGGGCTGTCTCGGGCTCGGGCAGATCCGATGGCACGAGCTCGAAGCCCTGGGTTGCTGCCCGGCCGTTCTACCCCGCGATCGTGGTGTGGGGCCGGGGCCGGGGTCAGAGGATGACGAGGTCGTCGCGGTGGACGACTTCGCGCTCGTACTCGGGCCCTAGCTTGCTGGCCAGCCAGCGGGTGGAGCGGCCCATCAGGCCGGGGATCTCGGCCGCGTCGTAGTTGACCAGGCCGCGGGCGATGATCGTGTCGTTCTCGTCGCACAGGTCCACCGGATCGCCCGCGTCGAAGGCACCCTCGACGCCGGTGATGCCAGCCGGCAGCAGGCTGGCGTGCCTGGTCACGACGGCGTCGACAGCGCCTTTGTCCAGGCGCAGGCTGCCCCGGGTCACCGCGGCGTGCTTGAGCCACAGCAGCCTGGTCGCGAGACGGCGGCCGCGGCCCGCGAAGTAGGTGCCGACGGGGTCGCCGGCCAGCGCGGCGGCCGCGCTGGCCGCGTCGGCAACGACGGTCGGGATGCCGGCCGCGGAGGCGATCATGGCCGCTTCCACCTTGGTCGCCATGCCGCCGACGCCCGGGCCCGCCTGGCTCTTGTGTGCGCCCTGGCCTGCCTGGCCCCCCTGGCCCCCCTGGCCCCCCTGGCCGCCCTGGCCGGCTTTGAGACCGTGGCCGAGGCGGATCCCCTCCAGGTCAGCCCGGCCGCGCACTTCGGCGATCCGCTGCGCCGCGCCGCGGCGCGGGTCGCCGTCATACAGCCCGTCCACGTCGGAGAGCAGCACCAGCGCGCGCGCCCGGGTCACGTGGGCGACCAGGGCGGCCAGCCGGTCGTTGTCGCCGAACCGGATCTCGTCGGTGGCGACCGTGTCGTTCTCGTTGACCACCGGGAGCACGCTCAGCTCGAGCAGCCGGTCCAGGGTCCGCTGGGCGTTGCGGTAGTGGGTGCGGCGCATCAGGTCATCCGCGCTGAGCAGGACCTGGCCGGTGCGGATGCCGTGGCGGGCGAAGGCCGCGGTGTACCGGGCGATGAGCAGGCCCTGGCCGACGCTGGCCGCGGCCTGCTGGGTAGCCAGGTCGCCGGGGCGGCGGGTCAGTCCCAGCGGGACCAGCCCGGACGCGATGGCGCCGGAGGAGACCAGCACGACCTGGATCCCGGCACTGCGGCGGGCGGCCAGGGCGGCGGCCAGGGCCGTGATCGCCTCGTCCGCGATCTCGCCCGCTGCCGTGGTGAGCGAGGAGGAGCCGACCTTCACCACTACCCGGGCCGCCGCCGCGATGTCCGGCCGAGAGCCGGGAGCGGCGGTCGCTAGCGGCAGGCCGGAGGTCACGAGTAGAGCCTCGGGTCACTGCCCCGCGGGCCGTGGCGAGGCCGGGACCCGCTGCTCATCGGGGCGGCCGGATCCCAGTCGAAGACCACCGCGTCATCCCGCTCGCCGATCAAGACCTCTGCGCCGGGCTCGGCACCCGCCTCCGCGAGTGCCTGCTCCACGCCGAGGCGGGCCAGCCGGTCGGCCAGGTAGCCGACCGCCTCGTCGTTACTGAAGTCGGTCTGCCGGACCCAGAGCAGCGGCTTCTCGCCGCGGATCAGGAAGCTGTCCTCGCCGAGGCGGACCACCTCGAAGCCGGGCTCGTCGGCGGCCCGCACCCGCACCTTCACCCGCACGCGCTCGGCGGGCTCCTCGGGCGGGCGGGCGGCGCGGTCCGCGGCGACCAGTGCGGCCATCGCGAAACTCAGCGGGCGCAGGCCCTCTCCCGTGGCGGCGGAGATCTCGAAGGCCTGGTAGCCGCGTTTCTCGAGGTCCGGTTTGATCTGGTCAGCGCGTTCGCGGGCCGCCGGGACGTCAATCTTGTTCAGGGCGATGAGACGCGGCCTGGTGACCAGGTCGACGCCTGTCGCCTCGCCGTAGGCGGCGAGCTCGTGCTCGATCACGGCCAGGTCCGCGGCGGGGCTCCGGCCTGGTTCCTCGGTGGCGCAGTCGAGGACGTGGACCAGGATGGAGCAGCGCTCCACGTGGCGCAGGAAGTCGTGGCCGAGCCCCTTCCCCTGGCTGGCCCCGGGGATCAGGCCGGGCACGTCCGCCACCACGAACTGGACGTCGCCGGCCTCTACCACCCCCAGGTTCGGGATCAGGGTGGTGAACGGGTAGTCGGCGATCTTCGGCCGGGCCGCGGACATGGCCGAGATGATGGAGGACTTGCCCGCGTTAGGGAAGCCGACCAGCCCGACGTCCGCGACCGTCTTCAGCTCCAGGATGAGGTCGCGCTGCTGCCCTGGCTCGCCCTTGAGGGCGAACCCGGGCGCCTTGCGCCGCGGCGAGGCCAGCGCGGCGTTGCCGAGGCCGCCCCGGCCGCCTGCCGAGGCCACGAACCTGCTGCCCACGCCGATCAGGTCGGCGAGCACCTCGCCGTCCGCGGTCTTGACCTCGGTCCCGTTCGGTACCGAGATGACCAGATCCGGGCCCGCGGCGCCGGTGCGGTTCGAGCCTTCACCCTGGCGTCCGTTAGCTGCCCGCCGGACTGGGCGGCGGTGGAAGTCGAGCAGGGTCGCGGAACTCGCGTCCACCTCGAGGATCACGTCGCCGCCCCGGCCGCCGTTGCCGCCGTCAGGACCGCCGAGCGGCTTGAACTTCTCCCGGTGGATCGAGGCGCAGCCGTTGCCGCCGTGGCCCGCCTGCACCTTCAGCGTCACCCGGTCGGCGAACTCCGCCACGATTCCTTCTTTCCTGATGGTCCGTTTGCATGAGAAAGGCGGGCCAGGGATACCCGGCCCGCCTTCTGGTCGTCTGTGCTTCCCTCGGCGGGCCTACTCCGGGGGCTCGGCGGGCGCGATGCTGACGGCCCGGCGGCCGCGGAACGGGCCGAACCGCACTTTCCCGCCGACCAGCGCGAACAACGTGTCGTCGCCGCCGCGGCCGACACCCGGGCCGGGGTGGAAGTGCGTGCCGCGCTGGCGGACCAGGATCTCGCCCGCGTTCACCAGCTGGCCGCCGTAGCGCTTGACGCCGAGGCGCTGAGCCTTCGAGTCACGGCCGTTACGGCTGGATGACGCGCCTTTCTTGTGTGCCATCTCAGTCCTCCTCCGCCTGCGCCGTGGCGCTGGATGCCTTCGAGCTCTGCGCCTTGCCGCCCTGGGCCTTGGCACTGCGGGTCTCGGTGCCGATAGCGGTGATCCGCACCTGGGTGTACCGCTGCCGGTGGCCCAGGCGGCGCCGGTAGCCGGTCTTGTTCCGGTACTGGATCATGTTGATCTTGGGGCCCGCCGCGTCACCGACGATGTCCGCCGTGACCTGATAGCGGCCGACCTCGGCCGGGTCGCTGATCACCCGCTCGCCGTCGACTACCAGCAGGGCTGGGAGCGTAATACTGGACCCGGTCTCGCCGGGCAACTTGTCGATGGTGACAAGGTCATCAAGCGCGACCTTCTCCTGTCTGCCACCGCAGCGCACAATCGCGTACACCCGAGAACTCTCTTTCGTTGCGCTTCCCTTGCGTGCCCCGGCACGCCGGTGGACACCACGGCGGCTCGCTTGCACCAGGGGCCCGCTTGGCGGGCAACTCCCGACCGCTAAGGCTACCAGACTGCGGCCCATCCACGAACCCGGACCATGCAGTGCCCTGGGGCCGCCGTCAGGCCGCCCCATCCTGAGCCTCCGGTAGCGCCGGCAGGCTGGCCGACACGGGTGCGGCGGACAGGGATCCACTGGCATTGGCAGCTGAGGCGGCCGCTGGGACCTCGGCAGCTGAGGCGGACTGGATCCCGCCGTTGGCCGGCGCGCCGTTGGCTGGCGCGCCGTTCGCGGGCTCGCTGTTGGCTGGCTCGACGCTAGCGGGCTCGCCGTTGGCTGTCGCGCCGTTGGCTGGCGCGCCGTTCGCGAGCTCGCTGTTGGCTGCCGCGCCGTTGGCTGGCTCGACGCTAGCGGGCTCGCTGTTGGCTACCGCGCCGTTCGCAGGCTCGGTGCTGACTGGCGCGCCGTTCGCGGGCTCGCCATTGGCTTCCGCGGCACTGGCGGGCTCGGCACTGGCTGTCGCGGCGCTGGCTGCGGCGGCGGGCCGTCGCCGGCGGCGGCGGCTGTTGCCGGAACGAGCCGGTTCGGGCTGGCCGTCCGTGGCCCCGGCGGCGGCCGGCGTGGTCCCCTCCGGCGCGGCGTCCTCGCGCGGCCCGTCTGGATCCCGCTCGTCCGCCGTATCGGCAGCCTGGCCGTTACCGTCCGAGCGGATGCGGGCCGCGATCGTGGCCGGGTTGACCGGCGTGGCGCCGGACCCCCGCGATCCGTTGCCGCCGTTGCCCGATCCGCCACGGGCGTGCACGTGGCCAGCGGTCTGCGAGTCGGCCTCGGGATCGAGGGTGACGATCACGCCGCGGCCGTTGCAGCACTCGCAGGGCACCGAGAACGCCTCGAGCAGGCCCGCGCCGACCCGCTTCCTCGTCATCTGGACCAGGCCCAGCGAGGTCACCTCGGCCACCTGGTGCTTGGTCCGGTCCCGGGCCAGGCACTCCAGGAGCCTGCGCAGCACCAGTTCCCGGTTGCTCTCGAGCACCATGTCGATGAAGTCGATGACCACGATGCCGCCCACGTCGCGCAGGCGGAGCTGGCGGACGATCTCCTCGGCGGCCTCCAGGTTGTTCCGGGTGACGGTCTCCTCCAGGTTCCCGCCCTGACCGGTGAACTTCCCGGTGTTCACGTCGATGACCGTCATCGCCTCGGTCTTGTCGATGACCAGCGAGCCTCCGCTCGGCAGCCAGACCTTGCGGTCCAGCGCCTTGGCCAGCTGCTCGTCGATGCGGTAGGCGGCGAACACGTCCCCGTCTTCCTGCCAGCGGCTAAGCCGGTCAGTCAGGTGCGGGGCGACGTACCTGACATATTCGTCGACGGCGTCCCACTCTTCGTCGCCGGCCACGATCAGGTTGCTGAAGTCCTCGTTGAACACATCCCGGATGACCCGGGTGGTCAGGTCGGGCTCGCCGTAGAGCAGCGCGGGAGAGCTGGCCGTCTTGGACTTCTTCTCGATTGCCTCCCACTGGGCGGCGAGCCGGGTCACATCGCGGGACAGCTCTTCCTCGGCCGCCCCCTCCGCCGCGGTCCGCACGATGACGCCCGCGTTCTCCGGCATGACCTTCTTCAGGATCTGCTTGAGCCGGTTCCGCTCGGTGTCGGGCAGCTTACGGCTGATGCCGGTCATGGACGCGCCGGGCACGTAGACCAGGTACCGGCCCGGCAGGCTGATCTGGCTGGTGAGCCGGGCGCCCTTGTGCCCGACCGGATCCTTGGTGACCTGCACGATCAGCGACTGGCCGGCCTTGAGGGCCGACTCAATCCGCTTGGGCTGGCCTTCCATGCCGCTGACGTCGAAGTTGACCTCGCCGGCGTAGAGCACCGCGTTGCGGCCCTTGCCGACGTCCACGAAAGCCGCCTCCATGGACGGCAGGACGTTCTGCACCTTGCCCAGGTAGACGTTGCCCACGTAGGACTGGTGGGTGGACCGGCTCACGTAGTGCTCGACCAGTACGTCGTCTTCGAGCACCGCGATCTGGGTTCGGTCGTGGTGCGAGCGGACCACCATGGTCCGCTCGACCGACTCGCGGCGGGCCAGGAACTCCGACTCGGTAATGATCAGCGGCCGCCTCCGGCCGGTTTCCCGGCCCTCGCGGCGCCGCTGCTTCTTGGCCTCGAGCCTGGTCGATCCCTTGACCGAGCGCACGTCGTCGGCGGGACTCGGCTCGCGGACGTGGACGACGGTGTCCGGCGGGTCATCGCCCGCGGGGTCAGCGGCCAGGCTGTCGGCCGAACCGCGGCGGCGCTTACGGCGGCGCCTGCGTCCGGCCCCGGCCTCGGAGTCCGGCCCGTCCGCGGCGTCGGCGTCGTCGTCGCCGTCCTGCGGCGCGGCGTCCTGCGGCGAGGCGTCATCAGCGCGCTCGGCGGATCCGCCGGCCTGCGGGTCGGCGGAGTCCTTGGCTGCGGAGGCCCGCCGGCTGCGCGTGCGCGGGGCCCGCTTAGCCTCCGGCTGGCCCTGGGCTCCGTCGGCGTCCTGGGGCCCGCCTACCTCGTCGGCCCCTTGGGCCGTCTGGGCGTCATCGGCGTCAGCCCCGGCGTCGGAGTCCGCGGACCTGGCCCGGCTCCGGCTCGGCCGGCGCCTGCGGCGGCGCCCCGGGCCGGCCCCATCGTCATCGGCGCTGCCGTCGCCGGGCGCCTCGCCGTTCCCCGGCCCGGCCGACCGCGACGAATCCGGCCTTGAGGAATCCGGCCTTGAGGAATCGGGCCGCGACGAATCTGGCCGCGACGAATCGAACGGCTCGCCGCCCGGCGCGGGCTCCGCGCGGGGCGAGGGCTCCGCGCGCGGCGGGGGCGGCTGGAACACCACCTGCGGTGGCTGGAACACGGCCGCCGGCACGCTCGGCGCGGGCCGGCTCAGTTCCCCGGTACCACGCCCTCCTCCGGCGTTGTCATCGAACTCTCTGTCGTTCAGCTCGCTCTCGAGCATTCGGGCAATCTCCAGTCAGGCTCCCGGGCGCGCGAGTCCGCGGCGCTCCGCCCGAAGGCGGCGCACCGCGGCATGCACGCGCACCGCGCGGGAGCACATTGTCAGCAAAGGCGCAGGCGCAGCCGCAATGGCGGCCCCGGTCTCCCGCGGTACCCGCGCGAGACCGGCAGCACTGAGCCTGATTCTCTTTCTTCACGTCATGGCCCCCCTGCACCACAGCAACGCCTCCATAAGAGGGTCTCCCCAGCCAGGAGGGTCAGCGAACCTTGCGCCAGCCGGGTGATTATGGGCGGCAGTGACGGGACGAGGCCGTGCCGCTCGCGAAGCGCGGTCAGCACGTCATCGGGCCGTACAGCGGGAGCTGTATGCAGAACAACCATTCGAAGAATGGCACAATCTTGAATACCTGTCACGGCGGCACGCGGGCCGCCATGAGGATCAGCCGATTCGAGCACGTCGAGCGTGACCACGGCTGTGCGGGCATCCAGGCGCCGGACGCCCTTGTCCGTGAGCCGCTCCACCGGCGCCTCACTGAGGGCGAGGAACCCGGCCACGGCCCGCTCAGCCGCCGCTGGCTCCACGCCCGGCAGAACCACTCGCCACGACGACGCTTCGAACTGGAGGGAAGGCGCCTTTCCCCCCGGACTCCCCTGGGCCGCTTCGGCCCCGGAGGCTGCGTCGGTGACGTCGATCACATCTATCCCATCGGGCAAAGTCTCGTTCAGCCGCTCATGAACCCGCGTCGCGGCCTGGCGGCAAGTCAGTGCGAGGGCCAGGTACTCCGCCTCGCTTGCCACCCCGGTCGGGGCGCCGCCCGCATAGGAGATCCTCGGGTGCGGCGTGAACCCGGCGGAGTAAGCGATCGGCAGTCCGGCCCGGCGCACTCCTCGCTCGAAGACACGCGCCACGTCCCTGTGGCTGGCGAAACGCATCTTCCCGCGCTTAGCATACCGGACCACCAGATGCTGCACTGCAGGCAACTGGTTTGCCGGCCCGGCCACGCTACCTCCTGCTCACTACGGGAAGCAGCCGCTTCCCGTCGAGGCGCTCCCCGGTCGGCCCTACCTGGATCTCCGTACCCATAGCAGAACAGACCCCACATTCATAACACGGAGTCCACCGGCAATCTTCCACCTCAGCCGCTCCCTCGGGGGCGATGGAGTCCTGCCAGTCCTGCCAGAGCCAGTCGCGGTCAAGGCCCGCGTCCAGGTGATCCCAGGGGAGCACCTCACTGTAACCACGTTCACGCGTAGTGTACCAAGCTAGGTCCACCGGCTCGCTGGCCAGGGCATCTTCGGCGCAGCGCACCCACCGCTCGAACGAGAAGTACTCGCTCCACCCGTCGAACCGCGCGCCGTCCCGCCACGCGGCCAGGATCACCCGGCCCAGCCGGCGGTCGCCGCGCGACAGCAGGCCCTCGATGAGGCCCGGCTGGCCGTCGTGATACCGGAAGCCGATCGACTTGCCGTAGGCGCGATCGGCTCGCAGCGCGCCGCCGAGTGCACGCAGCCGCGCGTCCACCACCTCCGGCGGGCACTGCCCCGCCCACTGGAACGGCGTATGCGGCTTGGGCACGAATCCCCCGATCGACACCGTGCACCGGATGTCGCGCCGCCCGGTCGCCTCCCGGCCCGCGGCGATGACCCGCCGGGCCAGCTGCGCGATGGCCAGCACGTCCTCGTCGGTCTCGGTCGGCAGCCCGCACATGAAGTACAGCTTCACCTGGCGCCACCCGCCCGCGTAGGCGGTGGTGACGGTACGGATCAGGTCTTCCTCGGTGACCATCTTGTTGATCACCTTGCGCAGCCGCTCCGATCCGCCCTCGGGCGCGAACGTCAGGCCCGACCGGCGGCCGTTGCGGCTCAGCTCCTCGGCCAAGGTCACGTTGAACGCGTCCACGCGCGTCGACGGGAGCGACAGCCCGACGTTGGTGCCTTCGTAGCAGTCGGCCAGGTCCACGGCGATCTCATTGATCTCGCTGTGGTCCGCGCTGGACAGCGACAGCAGTCCCACCTCGTCGAAGCCGCTGGCCGCCACGCCGCGGGCGACCATCGAGCCGATCGTGGTGATCGACCGCTCGCGGACCGGCCGGGTGATCATCCCGGCCTGGCAGAACCGGCAGCCGCGGGTGCAGCCCCGGAAGATCTCGACGCTGTACCGCTCGTGCACGGTCTCGGCCACCGGGACGACGGGCTGGCGCGGATACGGCCATGCGTCCAGGTCCATCACGGTGTGCTTCGAAACTGAGAGCGGCACATCTTGACGATTAGGTTTTACATTCGATATGCTGCCGTCAGGGAGATACGATACGTCGTAGAAGCGGGGCACGTAGGCGATCGACGCGAGCCGCAGCAGCAGGCCATCCCGGCCGCCGGGCTGCCCGGCTTGCTTCCAGCCGCGGATCTCGTCGGTGACCGCGAGCACGGCTTGCTCGCCGTCGCCGATAACCACCGCGTCCAGGAAATCAGCGATGGGCTCAGGGTTGAACGCCGCGTGGCCGCCGGCGATGACCAGCGGGTGAGCCACGGTCCGTTCGGAAGAAAAGAGGGGAATGCCGGCCAGGTCGAGCACGGTCAGGAGGTTCGTATAGGCCATCTCGGTGGCGAAGCTGATGCCGAGCACGTCGAAGGCGCCGACCGGCCGGTGCGCGTCCACCGTGAACTGGGGCACGTCGTGCTCGCGCATGAGGGCTTCGAGGTCGGGCCACACGGTGTAGGTGCGCTCGGCCAGCACGCCCTCGCGCTCGTTCAGCACCTCGTAGAGGATCTGGACGCCCTGGTTGGGCAGCCCGACCTCATAAGCGTCCGGGTAGCACAGCGCCCAGCGGACGTCGGCGCTGTCCCAGTCCTTGACGACCGAGCCCACCTCGCCGCCGACGTACTGGATCGGCTTGCGCACGCGCGGCAGCAGCGGCTCCAGCGCCGGGTAGACCGATTTCACAGGCATTAGACCACACTATCTGAACGGGCCGTAGCGATACTGCCGCGAAGCGGATCGCTGTCCCCCGCGGCGGGCCGCGATCGGCGGTCTTGCCGTGAAAGCGGGCCACGTCCGGGCTGGTCGCCGTCTATGGTGAGCACTTGTGCTCTGCCTTGTGGCGCGCGCTGACTCTGGGACGAAGTAAGGGGAACCGATGAACAAGTACCGCTCTGCCGCGCTGGTCCTGGCGGCGTGCGCGGTTGGCGTGTCCGCTGCCGCGTGCTCGTCCGGGAGCAGCAGCACGAGCAGTTCAGCCGCCACGAGCCCGGCCGCCACGAGCCCGGCCGCCTCGAGCCAGGCTATTTCTTCCTCCCCGCCGCCCACGACGGGGCCGGCCATCGCGGGCCGCACGCTCACGGTCAAGGGCTCGCTGGGCAGCTTCCCGGTCCCGGCCAGCGCAAAGGTGGCCGAGAACATGGCCGGCGGTCAGTCCGTCGTCCTCGTGTTCGGCTCGGTCGTGCCGGCGGATGTGTCACGTTTCTACGCCACGGAGCTGCCCAAGGCCGGCTATTCGGTCACCACCAACTCGATGCTGAGCAAGGGCGGGGACAACGGGGCCTACATCGTGTTCAGCGGTCACGGGTTCAAGGGCACCATCGATTCGCTGGACCAGTTCCCCGGCATGAGCGTGGCGGGAATAGGTGACAAGAACGTGACCACCATCATCTTCGCGCCGACCACGTAAGCCCGGGGACCGGGGGCGGCCCGGGCCGCCGCCTGCTCGAAGACGCGGCCGGCTACTCGAAGACGTTGTGGTGGCGGCGGACGGACTGAAGCATGCCGATGGCGATCATGTCGGCGAATACGGCCGAGCCGCCGTAGGAGACGAACGGCAGCGGCAGGCCGGTGATCGGCATGATGCCGATCGTCATGCCGATGTTCACGAACGACTGGAACGCGAACCAGACGGCGACGCCGGAGGCGATCAGCGTGCCGAACAGGTCGTCGGCGCGGGCGGCGATGCGCAGCGCGCGGGCGACGACGATGCCGAGCAGGACGACGATGGCGATGGCGCCGACGAAGCCGAGTTCCTCGCCGGCCACGGTGAAGATGAAGTCGGTCTGCTGGGACGGCACGAAGTTGCCCGCCACCAGCTGGCCGTGGAACAGGCCGTCGCCGAACATCCCGCCCGAGCCGACCGCGATCTTGGCCTGAGCCGCGTTGTAGCCGGCCCCGGCCAGGTCGGCCGACGGGTGCAGGAACGAGGTGAACCTGGTCAGCTGGTAGGACTTCAGCAGGTGCGTGCCCCCGGCCAGGGCGAGGACGGCAGCCACGACCGCGGCCAGCCCGGCCAGGATGCGCAGCCGCGTCCCGGACAGCACGACCATGGTGGCGGTCACCACGATCAGGACCAGGGCCACGCCCAGCGCGGGCTCGATCACGACCAGGGCCATCAGCGGCGCGGCGACAGCCAGGGCCAGGAGCACCGAGCGCAGGCCCGGCGTGGCCCCCCACCGGGCCTGGCTGAACACGGTGGCGATGCCCAGGATCAGCGCGACCTTCGCGAACTCAGACGGCTCAATCTGCAGCCCGCCCGGCAGCGAGATCCACGCCTTCGCGCCGTTGATCTCTGCGCCGACAGGGGTGAGCACGGCCAGCAGGCCGAGCAGCGTCACGCCGTAGGCCAGCGGCGCCCAGGACCGGAGCCGGCTGCTGTCGACGAAGCTCACCGCGAACATCATGATCAGCCCGATCACGACCCACAGCAGCTGCTTCTTCAGGTAGGTGCGCGGGTCCTGGCCCGCCGCGAGCAGCGAGGGCTGGGTCGCGGACCAGACCAGCAGGATGCCGATCGCGCTCAGGCCGCCCACGACCACGACCAGCACCCAGTCGATCTGCCGCAGGACGGAGTTCCGGGCCAGTATTGACCGCGAGCGGCCGGAGAACGCCCCGGCCCGCGGCGCGCTGTAGCCGCGGACGGTGTAGCTCGGGCTCGGCCGACCCGCCATCATGACCCCCCGGTGTAGCCAGCTGGCGCCTGGATCGCGCCGGTCGAGGTAATCTGCGGCAGCGCGGACGGTATCTGGCCGCCGGGAACCGCGGCCTTGTGCCCCTCCAGGCCGTAGATTCCATCCCAGATCTGGCGGACCGCGGGAGCCGCCACGTCGGCGCCGTAACCGGAGTCAGGGATCATGACGACGACCACGTACTTGGGGTCGTTGCACGGCGCGAACGAGGCGAACACCGACGACGCCTGCGTCCCGTATACCTGGGCGGTACCCGTCTTGCCGGCCACGCAGACCTGGTTGAGCGGGAAGCCGCCGAACGCGCCGGCGGCGGTGCCCTGGGTCACCACGCCGGCCAGCGCGTTGCGGATGTAGGCCAGCGTGTCGGACGACACCGGCAGGTGGCGGACCACGGGCGGGTTGATCCGCTGCACCACCTGGCCGGACGGCGAGAGCAGCGCCTCGCCGACCCGGGGGCTGTACAGCGTCCCGCCGTTGGCCAGCGCCACGTAGGCGTTCGCGAGCTGGAGCGGGGTGACGGACACGTAACCCTGGCCGATGGCGGCGATGGCGGCCTGACCCGGCTCCCACACGTTGCCGTAGTAGCAGTCCTGGTACTCGATCTGCTGGACGTAGGTCCCGTTCGCGTTGCCGTACTTGCACCAGTTCTGGCCGGTGTGCGCGTTGTCTTTCCAGTAGTAGTACAGCCACTCCCTGGTGGGCACGGTGCCGGGGTTCTCCGCGGGCAGGTCGATGCCCGTGTCCTGGCCGAAGCCCCAGTCCAGCTCCATCTGCTGCATCTTCTGCACCGGGGCCTTCGGCGACGTCACGTCGTTGGCCTTGGTGTTGTCGCTTTGGTACATGTCGTAGCCGAGCTGGTAGAACACGGTGTCGCAGGACTGGATCAGCGCCTCGGAGAAGGTCATGTCGCCTTCGCTGGGGTTGCCGTCGTTGATGAAGTTGTGCCCGCCGATACTGACCGAGGCGGGGCAGCCGTACAGGCCGTCCAGCGGGTAGCCGTCCGCGACGGCGGCGGCGGTGGACGTGACCTTGAAGGTGGAACCGGGCGCCCACTGCCCCATCGTGGCCCAGTTGATGACGGGCGCACCCGAGCCCTCGCCGAACAGGCTGCTGAACTCCTGCTGCGAGATGCCGCCGGTCCACACGCTGGGGTTGTAGCTGGGGTAGCTGGCCATCGCCACCACGCGGCCCGTGGTGCTCATGACCACCGCCGCGGCCTGCTTGGGGTTGTTGCCCGCGGACTGCGACTTGGCCACCGCGCCGTTCAGGGCGTTCTGCGCCACGGCCTGGATCTTCGCGTTGATGCTGGTGACGAGGTCATCGCCGGAGGTGGGCGGGGTCTGGCTGGCGGTCCCGGTGACGTCTCCGGCGGCGTTGACCGAGACCACCTGGGTCCCGGCCTGGCCGCGGAGCTGGGTGTCGTACTGGGCCTCCAGGCCGGCCTGGCCGACCAGGTCCACGCCGGAGAACCCGGTCACCGGCAGGTGGCGGCTGGCGACCTCCTGCGGCGTGATGGGCTGCAGGTAGCCCAGGACCTGGGCCGGGTTGGCCCCGTCGGGCTCGGGATAGTCGATGACTGGCTGGATCTCGGCGGTCACGCCGGGGAACTCCTTCGGCTCCTCCAGCACCTGCAGCGCCACGCGATCCGACACGTTCTGGTCCACCGGGATGGGCTGGTACGGCGAGCCAGGCCCAGCAGGGCTGCGGCACGCCCTTGGTACACAGCCGCGTCTTCTCGGTCAGCAGCGCGTACGACATGCCCAGCAAGGGGGCCAGCCGGTGCAGCACGGGCGCCGGGCCGGCGGGCTGCTGGTCGAGGGTCATCATGTCCACCGAGACGACCAGGGCCGTGGTGTTGGTGACCAGCCGGCCGCCGACGTCGTCGAGGATCTGGCCGCGGACCGCGGGCACGATCACGTTCCTGGTCTGGTTCTGCTCGGCCAGCTTGGTGAACGAGCTGTTGTTCATGACCTGCAGGTAGTAGAGCCGGCCGCCGAGCGACACCAGCATGGCGGCCGCGAGCACGTAGACCAGCACCAGGCGGCGGTGCGACGACACGTTCACCGGTAACCTCCTGTCCGCCATCGCCTGCTGAACCTGGAACGTCGCATGTGCAGCCGGGCCGGGGCGCTTCGGCGTCCCGGCATCCCTTGCCCGGCGGCCAGGCTGCGTCTTCCCCGGCCCCGCCGCAGCGACGAGCCACGCAGCCAGCCGCGGCCCGGAGACCTGCCCCCAGCCGGCGGCCGGAAGGCGGCCTGGTGCGGGCGCAGCCGCGGCTGATGCCGGGCCGGCCTGCGCAGCGCGGCGGCCAGGCGGCCGAAGAGGCCGGGCGCGGGCGAGCGGCCGAACGGCGAAGAACGCCCGAACGGCGAAGAACGCCCAAGCGACGAAGAACGGCCGAGCGACGAAGAACGGCCGAGCGATGACGAGCGGCGCAGCGGTGACCGGCCCAGGAAGCCCGTCCGGCCCAGGAGACTCGGATGGTCCAGGAAGGAGGACCGGCCCATCAGGGCGGCCTTGCGCGCCGGCGCCGTCGAGCGCAGCGCCGACGGTGACCGGCTGAATACCGAGCCGCCCAGCAGGGACCGGCCCATCCGCGACCGGCCGAACCGCGTGCTGTGCAGCTGGGAGCCGGCCAGGTGAGAGTTCAGCGCGGCCGCCCCGCCGAACAGCGAGGCGGTGCGGACGCCACCGCTGCGGCCGGTCCCGAATTTGACCTTGGCGGCCCCGCCGCCGGTGAACGCCGCGCCGAGCGAGGCCGCCCCGGACGAGCCGCTGTGGCCCAGCTTCAGGCGCGGCTCGCGCTTGGCCAGGGCCCGGCCCGGCGAGCCCGGCGAGCCCGCTGAGCCCGCTGAGCCGATCAGGCCGCCGCCCCGGCCGCTTTGGGACAGCCGGAGCCGCGGCGTGGGATGGGTCAGCCCGGAAGGAGCGGGCGCGGCCCGCAGGGACGGCGCGGTCGCCCGGACGCGCCCGGGCGTGCCCGCCAGGCGCAGCGCCGCGGCGACCGCGTAGAGGACGAACGGGCACAGCAGCACGTCATAGACCGCCGCTATGGGCAGGACGTGCTTGATGGCGGGCCAGGTCACGCGCGGGTCGCTGAGCATGGCGCCGAGCAGGCCGGCGAGCGCCTCCCCGCAGACGGCCGCGATCGCGGTGACCATGATCTCGAATAGCGCGGTGTGGCCTTCCTCCGGCGCGCCCTCGCGGGCGGGCGGGTCGGCCGCCAGTCCGCACGCGTACCCGATCAGGCAGAACACCAGGGCGTCCTGGCCGACGAAGTGGCTGCCGGGCGGGGCGACATCCATGGCCAGGCCGCCGCAGAATCCGATCAGCGAGCCGGCCAGCGGGCCGGTGGCCAGGGCCAGCGCGGCCACGGTGAGCAGCACGAGGTCAGGGCCGGTACCGCCGGGGAAGGCGATCCGGTCGACGATGGTGAGCTGGACGATGACCGCGAACGCGACGGCCGCGATGGAGATCAGCCCGCGCAGCATCAGCCGCCGCCCCCTGATCCGGACGGGGTGGCCGAAGGCAGCGTGACTCCCCCGGCCGAAGCGGACGAGGCCGGGCTGGGGGTCACGGTGATCGTGACCGTGGGCGCGGGGCTCGGCAGAACCGAGATCCTCGGGTTGTGCTTCGGGACCTGAACCACGACGCCCACCACGCCGAGCGCGGTGAAGTTGACGAACGGCTGGACCAGCGCCGTCGCGGTCAGCGAGCCCGCACTGCGCTGGACCGAGGCGATCGTGCCGATGGGCACGCCGGGGACCTCAGGCTGGTCGCCCACCGAGGCATACGTGTTGACCTGCTGCCCGGGATGCAGCACGGTGTTCGCGTCGAACAAGGTCAGCCGGAGCATGACCGGCCCGGACATGGACTTGCCGGTCCCGGTGACCGACCCGATCTCGCCGCTGCCCGCCAGCTGCACGCCGAGCACCGACGACGCGTCGTCGGCCAGCAGGACCGTCGAGGTGTCCTCGCTGACCTGCGTGATGGTGCCGACGAAGCCGGAACCGTTGAGCACGGTCTCATTCGGCGTGATCCCGTCGCTGCGGCCGACGTCCAGCGTGACCGTATCGGAGTAGTCGCCGCCGGCCGCGATCACGTTCGCGGCCATGATCCGGTAGCCGCCGGCGTCCATCTGCAGCAGCTGAGTCAGCTGCTGCCGGGCGGTCTTGCTCAGCTGAGCCGAACTGAGCTCGGCGCGCAGCTCGGCGTTCTCCCGCTGCAGGTTCGCGACCGAGCTCTGCGCCGAGGGGCCGCCGGTGACCGAGTCGAAGAGGCTGGCGACCGGGTCGGTCACATCGTGCGTGACCCGCTCGACCGGCCCGAAGATGTCCGCGCCCGCGTTCCGTACCGGCGATGCGCCGCCGTCCCGGAAGTCCAGCGTGATCAGGGCGATCGCGATGATCACGAGCACGCCAAGCATCAGGCGTGTACGCCGGGTGTCGTGCACTGCGGCTCCTCGTCGGTCCCGCTGCGGCCGATGCGACCGGTCTGGTGCTTCGCGCCAGGGTCAGCGCCTAGAGTCGGGCACCAGCACCTGACGCAACGTGTCGAAGTCCTCGACACACTTGCCCGTGCCGAGCACCACGGAGTCGAGCGGGTTGTCCGCGACCTGCACGGGCATCCCGGTTTCCTCCCGGATTCGTGACTCTAGCCCGCGCAGCAGGGCGCCGCCGCCGGTCAGCGCGATCCCCCGGTCCATCACGTCGCCGGCCAGCTCGGGCGGGCACTTGTCCAGGGTGTTCTTGACCGCGTCGATGATCAGGTTAAGCGGTTCCTCGATCGCGCGGCGCACCTCCGCCGCGGAAATGACCACGGTCTTCGGCAGGCCGCTGACCAGGTCCCGGCCCCGGATCTCGGCGTGCGGCTCGTCCTCGGAGGGGTAGGCAGACCCGAGGGCCATCTTGATCTCCTCGGCGGTCCGCTCGCCCAGCATGAGCGAGTACTCCTTCTTCCCGAAGGTGATGATCGCCTGGTCCAGCTCGTCGCCGCCGATCCTGATGGACTGGGAGGTGACGATGCCGCCCAGGGAGATCACCGCGACCTCCGTGGTCCCGCCGCCGATGTCGACGACCATGTTGCCGGTCGGCTCGTTGATCGGCAGCCCGGCGCCGATGGCCGCGGCCATCGGCTCCTCGATGATGTAGACCCGCCGGGCGCCGGCCTGGTGACCGGCCTCCTTCACCGCGCTCTGCTCAACGCCGGTGATCCCGCTCGGCACGGCGACCACCAGCCTCGGCTTGGCCAGATGGGCGCGCCTGTGCACCTTCTGGATGAAATATCGGAGCATCCGCTCGGTCACGTCGAAGTCGGCGATCACGCCGTCCTTGAGCGGGCGCACCGCCACGATGTTGCCCGGGGTGCGGCCGATCATGCGTTTAGCCTCGGCGCCCACCGCGACGATCTGCCCGTTGTTCGTATTGAGCGCAACCACCGACGGCTCGTTCAGCACGATGCCACGTCCACGCACGTAGACCAGCGTGTTCGCAGTACCGAGGTCAACCGCCATATCACGGCCGAGGAACGTCAGCACGTTGCTCATCGGGAACGGGAACCTTCCGATCCGGGCTGGAGATCTACAACTGTCAGCGTGAGCCGCGCAGCGCGGCTGGAGAGCCATTACTCAGATAACGGTGACGGAAGCTCACCGAGTTCCGGGAAATAGACTTCCCGGGTGTGGGCGAGTCCGCCGCCAGATGCTGATGATTCGCCACTGCGACAAGCTTACCCGCGTTCCGGCGTGCCCCCGGGACCGCCCGATCGGCGGCGCGCCGCCCCGAGGGCCGTGACCAGCACGTCCAGACCGGTGACCCCCGCAGTCGAGGAGGGCCCCGTCAGCCGCCGTCAGGCCGCGGGGGTGCGCGTCAGGCTGCGGGGGTGCGCGTTAGGCTGCGGGGGTGCGGGGGGTGGTCGGGGTGCTCGAGACGGTCGGGGGGCCAGGGGCTGGGGCGTCCTGGAGACGGCGAGCGAGCCAGATGCCGGTGACCCACAGCGCGGCGAAGATCACGCCCAGGACGTACATGGCAGGCACCAGGGTGCCCGCGGCGATGACCAGAACCTGTAGCGCGCTGCCTGCCCACAGGGCCCAGGCCCGGCGGCCGACCAGGCCGCCGAGCACGAGGGCACACAGGGCCAGGGCGCCGCCGACGCCGCCTGCGACGCCCGCGTGCAGGTGCTCAAGGACGATGGCAGGCAGGATGGCCAGCCCGATGACAACGGCTTCCATGATCAGCACCGTGCCGCACAACTGCCGCACCAGCTTGCCGGTCATGACAGCTCCGCGGCGGTGAACGGGTGACGCGAGGGATGGCTGGCCGCCGGCTCGGGCGGCAGCTCGCCGCCGGCAGGCCCGAGCAGCAGGCGGGCGTCGCCCGCGGTGATGACCGACCCGGTGATGAGGACCCCGCCGCTGCCCGGTCCGGTTTCCGCCACGGCTTCATCGGCCAGCGCGACCGCGGCCTCGATCGCGTCGTCCAGATGATCGGCCGTCTGGACCCGGTCTTCGCCGAAGATCTCCTCCGCCAGCTCCGCGGCCTCCTCTGGCTCCAGCGAGCGTTCAGAGGAATTGCGGGTCACCACGATGTCGGTGAGCAGCGGCTCCAGCTCGGCCAGTATGCCGGGCACGTCTTTGTCGCCGCTGGCCGCGAAGACGCCCGCCAGCCGGGAGAAGGTGAACGCCTCCTCGACGGCGGCCACGGTGGCGGCCATACCGGCCGGGTTGTGCGCGGCGTCGATGATGATGGTGGGGCTGCGCCTGATGATTTCCAGCCGGCCGGGCGAGCTGACCTTGGCGAACGCCTCGCGCACCAGGTTCGCGTCGAGCGCCGCGCCCGGCCCGTCGGGTGGCACGCCGTCAGCTTGCGTGCCATCCGATACCCCGGCGAACGCCTCGACCGCGGCTAGCGCGCAGGCCGCGTTACCCGCCTGGTGGAGCCCGAACAGCGGCAGGAACACGTCCTCGTAGGTGCCGCGCAGGCCGCGCAGGGCCAGCTGCTGGCCGCCGACCGCCTGCTCGCGGCTCAGCACGCCGAACTCCACGCCTTCCCGGGCCACCGTCGCGCCGACCTCAACGGCGTAGCGCAACAGCACCTCGGCGGCACCCAGCGGCTGCTGCGCGAGCACCGCGACCGCGCCGGGCTTGATGATGCCGGCCTTCTCGGCCGCGATCTCCTCCACCGTGCTGCCGAGCAGCCTGGTGTGATCAAGGGAGATCGGGGTGATGACCGCGACCACGCCGTCCGCGACGTTCGTGCAGTCGAGCCTGCCGCCCACGCCCACCTCGAGGACCGCGACGTCGACCGGCGTGTCAGCGAAGACCGCGAAGGCCATCCCGGTCAGGACCTCGAAGAAGGACATCGCCACCGGGTGGTGCTCGTCCACCAGCTGGACGTACGGGATGACCTCCTCGTAGGCGGCCACGAACCGCTCCGCGCTGATCGGCGCGCCGTCGATGACGATCCGTTCCCGGATCGAGACCAGGTGCGGGCTGGTGAACCGGCCGGTCCGCAGGCCGCGGCCCCGGAGCAGCGCGTCGGTCATCCGGGCGGTGGACGTCTTGCCGTTGGTGCCGGTGATGTGGATGACCGGGCACGCCCGCTGCGGTTCGCCGAGCAGGCTGACCAGCTCGGCCATCCGGTCCAGGGCCAGATCCACGGAATGCTCGGGCAGGCGGGAGATGATCTCCTGCTCGACCTCCCGCATCCGGGTCTCGATGTCCATTCCATCACCCTACCTGGGCCCTGGAGGGCGCTCATGTCCGGGGAATTGCCCGTACAGCCCGGGCTTCCGGCTCAGGAGGGCGCGCATCGCAATCCCCGGTGACGTGCGGAGCGGGAGAGGCCCGGGTCAGTCCCGCGCACCCGCACCCCCTCCCCCATCACTTACTTCTCGTCGCCCCCGCTTCCGGTCGCCGCATCCACCAGGTTCCCGACCCGCCGGCCTCATCAACCCCGTGTGCCTCGCTCCTCACATCAGCGCGGTCGATCGGGGCTGAGCGGTAGATCCGGGGGATCATGATCCCCTCGGGCTACCATCAAGCCCGGAATTTCCATGATCTTTTAGATCGCGCGCGGAAATGCCTAGGCGAGGCTGGCGCTCGGCCGAATCCGCGGTGAGCAGCGTCCTGGCCGGCAGCTGAGCGGCAGCGGGCATGGGCCGCGGGCCGTGATTACGGAAGGCCGGCCAGGCGCTGGTTAAGGCGGGTGATGTCGGACCGGGCCGCCTCGAGGCGCTGGCGGGTCTTGGCCACGATCTGCTCGGGCGCCTTGGCCGTGAACTCGGCGTTAGCGAGCTTGCGTTCGGCCTGCTCGGCCTCATTCCTGGCCGCGGTCAGATCCTTCTCCAGCCGGCGCCGCTCGGCCCCGACGTCGATCGCGCCGGCCACGTCGAGCTCCACCGTGATGCCCTCGGCGGCCAGCGACGCCGAGGCGGCGAAGCGGTCGGGAGGCGGGCTGAGCCGCAGCAGCGACCGGATCTCCTCTTCGTGCCCGGCCAGCGGCGTGGCCTCGATGCCGCGCAGGCGAGCGGCCACCCGCTGCGCCGGGCGCAGCCCCTGATCCGAGCGGAACCGCCGGACCTCGGTCACCAGGCGCATCAGCGAGGAGATCTCCGCCTCAGCGACCGGATCGGCATAGGAGAAGGCCGGCCACGGCGCGACCATGACCGAGTCTTCGGCGGTCATGGTCGCAGTGCCGTGGCAGTGGTCCCAGTGCCGGTCCCGGCCGCGCGCAGGGCGGTCCACAGCTCGTCGGTCACGAACGGCATGACCGGGTGCAGCAGGCGGAGCAGCTGATCGAGCACGAACCCGAGCACCTGCCTGGTCGTCTCGGCCGCATCGGTTGTCGCCGCGCTGTCGTCACCGAAGGCCAGCGGCACCTTGGCCAGCTCCAGATACCAGTCGCACACCTCGTCCCAGGCGAAGTGGTAGAGCACGTCGCAGACCTTGCCGAACTCGAACTCCTCGAACAGGTCGTCCACCTCGGCGGTGACAGCCGACAGCCGGGACAGGATCCACCGGTCCGGCACGGAATAGGCGGCCGGGCTCAGTGGGGCGGCGGGGACGTGCGCGCCGTTCAGCAGGGCGAAGCGGACGGCGTTCCACAGCTTGTTGCAGAAGTTACGCGAGCCGGCCGCCCACTCCTCGCTGATGGCGATGTCGCTGCCCGGGTTGGCCCCGCGAGCCAGGGTGAACCGGGTCGCGTCGGCGCCGAACCGGTCCATCCAGTCCAGCGGGTCGACGGTGTTCCCGCGCGACTTGGACATCTTCTTGCCGAACTGGTCCCGGACCAGTCCGTGCAGGACCACCGCGCGGAACGGCACCGCGTCGGCAGGCGCCTTGTCCCGCATGGCGTACAGGCCGAACATCATCATCCGCGCGACCCAGAAGAACAAGATGTCGTAGCCGGTGACGAGCACGCTGGTCGGGTAGAACGTGCGCAGGTCCGGGGTATCCTCCGGCCACCCCAGCGTGGAGAACGGCCACAGGGCCGAGGAGAACCAGGTGTCGAGGACGTCAGGGTCCTGCGTCCACCCCTCGGGTGCCTGCTCGTCTGGGCCGACGCAGCGGACGGATCCGTTCGGTCCATAAAAGACAGGAATACGGTGGCCCCACCACAGCTGCCGGGAGATGCACCAGTCGTGCATGTCATCGACCCAGCCGAAGTACCGCGCGTTCATCTCCGGCGGATGCAGCCCGACACGGCCGTCGCGCACGGCGTCGCCGGCCGCCTTGGCCAGCGGGGCGACGCGGACGAACCATTGCAGCGACAGGCGCGGCTCGACGGTGGTGCCGCAGCGGCTGCAGTGCCCGACCGCGTGCAGGTACGGGCGGATCTCGGCGACGATCCGGCCCTGCTCGCGCAGCGCGGCGACCACCGCGGGCCGGGCCTCGAACCGGTCGAGGCCCTCGAACGGGCCGTGCGCGGTGACCACGCCGTGCTCGTCCATGATGGCCACGCCGGGCAGGTCGTGCCGGCGGCCGATCTCGAAGTCGTTCGGGTCGTGAGCGGGGGTCACCTTGACCGCGCCGGTGCCGAACGCCGGGTCGACGTGGTCGTCGGCGATGATCGGGATGCGGCGCCCGGTGAGCGGCAGCTCGACCGTCTTTCCGATGAGGCGGGTGTAACGGGGATCGTCGGGGTGCACCGCGACGGCGGTGTCGCCCAGCATCGTCTCGGGGCGGGTGGTGGCGACCACGATCGAATCCTCGCCGTCCCCGTAGCGGATGGAGGTCAGCTCGCCGTCGTCGTCGGTGTGGTCGACCTCGATGTCGGACAGCGCGGTCAGGCAGCGCGGGCACCAGTTGATGATGCGCTCAGCGCGGTAGATCAGGCCGTCGTCGTAGAGCTGCTTGAAGATGGTCTGCACGGCGCGGGACAGGCCCGCGTCCATGGTGAACCGCTCCCGGGACCAGTCCACGCTGTCGCCCAGGCGGCGCATCTGGCCCAGGATCTTGCCGCCGGACTCGGCCTTCCACTGCCAGACCCGCTCGACGAACGCCTCGCGGCCGAGGTCGTGCCTGGACAGGCCCTCTTTAGCCAGCTCGCGCTCCACCACGTTCTGGGTGGCGATGCCGGCGTGGTCCATGCCGGGCACCCACAGCGTGTTGTAGCCCTGCATGCGGCGCCGCCTGACCAGCGCGTCGATCAGCGTGTGGTCGAGGGCGTGACCGATGTGCAAGGAGCCGGTGACGTTCGGCGGCGGGATGACGATGCAGAACGGAGGCGCGGCGGCGTCCGGGTCAGCGGAAAAGTACCCTGCCTTCTCCCAGCGCTCGTAGCGGGGCCCCTCCACCTCGGCCGGCGCGTACTGGGATGGCAACTCGATTGGGGCAGGTCTGCTCACGAAAGGTGAGTCTACGGCTCCCCGGTCGCTGCTGGCATCAGCTCGCCGGGACCTCCACGGCCTGCCTGATGGTCTGGGCAATTCCCGACGCGCCCTGGTACTTCACCGGCGTCTCGCCCTTGATGAATTCGACCTGGCCGAACGTGCTGGTGGTGACCCACAGGCACTGACTGGCGTCCGAGCCGGTCGAGCGGTCGTACCCGCACATCATCTGGCCGCCGTGCGGGCCCGCGTTCACCATCCGGGGGGAGACGAGCTGGGTCTTCTCGTACTTGATGACCGCGGCCGGATTGAACGTGCCGTCATAGCCGACGAACACCGCGGCCTTGAAGTCGGGCGACGATGGGCTCGTGACCGGCCCCAGGTCGTAAATGGCCACCACAGCCTTGCCCGGCTGGCCCGCGCCCCTGGCCTTGATCTCCGCGGCGCCCGGAGCGGCCCGGCTTTCGGCCAGTGCCCCGAAGTCCTTGGTCGCGGCGGAGTTCAGTTTGTAGGGACCAGCCGTGGACGCCACGGTGAACACGTACCGAGACGCCGGGCCGGCCGCCGTCGTGGGGGTGGTGGCGGACGGCGACGAGCCGGCCGCCGGGCTGTCCGCGCCGGTCTTGGTCAGCCGGACGACCAGCAGCACGATCACGACCACGCCGATCACGGAGGCCAGCAGGTACAGCACCATCCGCATCCCGGATAGCCGCTGCGGTGGCCGCTGACCGGGCCGCGACGGACCGGGCGCGGGGACCTCGCCGCCGCCATAGGGCGGCCCGGAGGGCTGGTCGGCGCCTTCGGGGACGTAGGCGTCCGGGCCGTAGCCGCCGCCGTAGGCGTCCTGGCGGTAGCCGTTTGGGCCGTACCCGCCCGGGCCGTAACCGTCCTGCGGGTAGTTCCCGGTCTCCCGCGTGCCGGCGTGCCCGTATGGATCCTGGGCGTACGAGCCCGGGCCGTAGGCATCCTGCTGGTAGCCCGCGACGCCCGGGCCAGCCGGCTGGCCGAAGGCGGCGCGGCCATAGCCTTCGGGGCCTGGGCCGCCGTGCCCGTTCGGGATGCTCGGCGCGTTCTGGGGGTAGCCCTGCTGCGGGTACACGTCGGTGCGCTGCTGGTACGCGTCGGCCTGCTGCGGGTACGCGTCGGCCTGCTGGCGGTATGCCTCGGCCTGCGGAGGGTTCTCCTCGGCCTGGTAGCCCTGGGCCTGACGCGGCTGATCGGGCATGGCGAAGACGTCGAACTGGCCTGTTCCGGATACGGGCTGCTGGTCGTAACCCGGCTGGTCGTAACCCGGCTGGCCGAAACCCTGCTGGCCGAAACCCTGCTGGCCGTAAGCCTGCTGACCATAGCCCTGCTGGCCGGCGGCTGGGTGATCGTAGCCGGAACGGCTGAAGCTGTCCTGGCCGTAGGCCTGCTCTGGCCAGGACGCAAGCTGCTGTCCGTAGCCCGGATCGCTGTCCCGCGGCGGGCTGAACGCCTGCGGGCCGCCGGATCCCTGCTGGTCGGCGTCGGGCCAGGCCTGCGGGCTCGCGTGCGCCGGACCATGAGCGGGATGGCTTCCGGTCGGGTCCTGGTCATGGCCGGCATATGGCCGCGGCCCGGAGCCGACGTCGCTCTGCGGCCCCGGGCTGATGGCGCGGCGGGGCACGGGAGGGCCAGCCGGAGGGGGCGGCGCCGGCAGGACCTGCGAATCGGTACCAGGCTGCTGACCGTAACCAGGCTGCTGGCCGTAACCAGGCTGCTGGCTGTACGCCGGCTGCTGGCCGTAACCGGGGTCTTGACCGTAATCAGGCTGCTGGCCGTAACCGGGGTCTTGACCGTAACCGGGCTGCTGGCCGTAACGGGGGTCTTGACCGTAACCGGGCTGCTGGCCGTAACCGGGCTGCTGACCGTAACCGGGCTGCTGACCGTAACCGGGGTCTTGACCGTAACCGGGCTGCTGACCGTAACCGGGATCTTGACCGTAACCAGGCTGCGGGTCGTAGCCTTGCTGGTCGTAGCCGGGCTGCTGACCGTACTTGGGGGACGGATCGTAGCTCTGCGCCTGGTCGTAACCGGGCAGGCCTCTTCGGCCTGCGCGATGGCTTCCCGCACCGCCCGGGACGGCAGCGTGCGCACCGGGCTGCGCACCTGGCTGATGGTCCTGGTCGTCTGATCCGGAGGCTTCGGGTTCGGAAGCCGAATCCCAGCTCCCCGTCGGGGCGTCCCAACCACTCATCTGTGCTCAATTCCCCGTCGCTATGGAAGACGGCTGCTACTAAGCGCCCGAGATCCTGAGGCTACACAGGAACGGCGACGATCATGGGCAATACCCTCAAAGTCGACATCCCACGGACGCCTTTGGCTCAGCACAGACTTGCAGGCTGGACGGAAGTATCGAACAGGCGTTCAGTCGGAGTGCGGGTGCGGGCGGCTAGCGTCCGCCCCGGCGGTCAGCTGCTGAAACCCGGCCCGCCGGACAGCTCAGGCGGACTTCTCGCGCGGAGGGCGGCGGCCGACGTCCCTGGGCACGATGGTCGGGTTGACGTTCTCGAGCACGGCCTCGCGCGTGATCACGACGCGCTCCACGTCCTTGCGGCTGGGCACCTCATACATGACCGACAGCAGGACCTCTTCCAGGATCGCGCGCAGGCCGCGCGCGCCGGTGCCGCGCAGGTTCGCCTGGTCGGCGATGGCCTCGAGCGAGTCGGTGGTGAACTCCAGATCCACGCCGTCCAGCTCGAACAGCCGCCGGTACTGCTTCACCAGCGCGTTGCGCGGCTCGGTGAGGATCTGGATGAGCGCCTCACGGTCCAGGTTGTGCACGCTGGTGATAACCGGCAGGCGGCCGACGAACTCCGGGATCATCCCGAACTTGAGCAGGTCCTCCGGCATCACGTCGGCGAACTGGTCCGTCGTCGCCTGGGCGTTCCTGACCCGGAGCTTGGCGTTGAAGCCCATCCCGTTGTGGCCGGAGCGCTGCTCGATGATCTTCTCCAGGCCGGCGAACGCCCCGCCGCAGATGAACAGGACATTGGTCGTGTCGATCTGGATGAATTCCTGGTGCGGGTGCTTGCGGCCGCCCTGGGGCGGAACCGACGCGGTCGTGCCCTCGAGGATCTTCAGCAGCGCCTGCTGGACGCCCTCGCCGGATACGTCGCGCGTGATCGACGGGTTCTCGCTCTTGCGCGCGATCTTGTCGATCTCGTCGATGTAGATGATCCCGGTCTCGGCCTTCTTGACGTCGTAGTCCGCCGCCTGGATCAGCTTGAGCAGGATGTTCTCGACGTCTTCGCCGACGTAGCCCGCCTCGGTCAGGGCCGTCGCGTCAGCGATCGCGAACGGCACGTTAAGGAGCCGGGCCAGCGTCTGGGCCAGCAGCGTCTTGCCCGAGCCAGTCGGGCCGAGCAGCAAGATGTTCGACTTGGCCAGCTCGACGCCCTCGTCACCGGGCCGCTCGTCGCCAGACTGGACGCGCTTGTAGTGGTTGTAGACGGCGACGGACAGCGCCTTCTTGGCTTTGTCCTGGCCGATCACGTACGCGTCGAGGAACTCGTAGATCTCCCGCGGCTTGGGCAGGCTGTCCCACTTGAACTCGGCGGGCTCGGCGAGCTCCTCCTCGATGATCTCGTTGCAGAGGTCGATGCACTCGTCGCATATGTACACGCCTGGGCCGGCGATGAGCTTCTTGACTTGCTTCTGGCTCTTACCGCAGAACGAGCACTTCAGCAGGTCCCCACCGTCACCGATGCGTGCCACCCAGATACTCCTTTACATGGGGCCGCCGCGACGACCGGGCTGACTCGCCGGCCGTCCCCGGCGGCAGGTCCCGCGAGGCCGTGATGAGCTTGCATTTCGACGGTACCGCCTCGTGGGTTCGATGGACACCATCAAACCCCTTTGGCAGCCCGGGAGGGAAGATCTGGTTCCTCCCGGGTTAGGACGACATTACCTCGACCGCGGGCTCCGTGCCGCGCTTGATCATGGTCAGGACCTCGTCGATGAGGCCGTATTGCTTGGCGTCTTCGGCAGTGAGGAACTTGTCGCGCTCGATGTCGTGGCGAACCGTCTCTTCGTCCTTGCCGGTGTGCCGGGCCAGGATGATCTCCATCGCGGTTCGCATGCGCAGGATCTCGCGAGCCTGGATCTCCATGTCGGTGGACTGGCCGTAGCCGCCCTCGGTGGCCGGCTGGTGGATGAGGATACGCGAGTTCGGCAGCGCCATCCGCTTGCCCGGGGTACCGGCCGCCAGCAGCACCGCAGCGGCCGAAGCGGCCTGGCCGATGCAGCATGTGGTGATGTCCGGCTGGATGAACTGCATGGTGTCGTAGATCGCCATCATCGAGGTCATCGACCCGCCAGGCGAGTTGATGTACATGGTGATGTCGCGATCGGGGTCGATGGCCTCGAGCGTCAGCAGCTGCGCCATGACATCGTTGGCGGAGGCGTCGTCGACCTGGACGCCGAGGAAGATGATCCGCTCTTCGAAAAGCTTGTTGTACGGGTTCATCTCCTTGATCCCGTACGACGTGCGCTCCACGAAGGACGGCAGCACGTACCTGGACTGGGGGGTCAGCACGTTCGGCTCCTTTGGCTGGGTCATGACAGGACGCCCGCGGTGGGCACCTCGACGGCACTGCGGATCACCTGGTCGACGAAGCCGTACTCCTTGGCCTCCTCGGCGGTGAACCAGCGGTCGCGGTCGGCGTCCTTCTCAATCTGCTCGATCGGCTGGCCGGTGTGGTACGCGGTGCGCTCGAACAGCGTGCGCTTGATGTAGAGCATCTGCTCGGCCTGGATCCTGATGTCCGACGCGGTACCGCCGATCCCGCCGGACGGCTGGTGCATCAGGATCTGCGCGTGCGGCAGCGCATACCTCTTTCCCGGCGCGCCCGCGGTCAGCAGGAACTGGCCCATCGACGCGGCCATGCCCATGGCGTAGGTGGCCACGTCGTTCGGGACGTACTGCATGACGTCATAGATCGCCATGCCCGCGTAGACCGAACCGCCCGGGGAGTTGATGTAGATGCTGATGTCGCGCTTGTCGTCCTCGGAGGCAAGCAGCACCAGCTCGGCACAGATGCGGTTGGCCATGTCCTCGTCGACCTGCTGGCCGAGGACGATGATGCGGTGCCGCAGCAGCCGCTGGAACAGCGGGTCCGCGAACGGTTGGACAGGCGGCTCCCCCGCGGCCACGATCGATGGCGGCGTGGGGGTCCACAGGGGCTGAGTCACGCTTACTTCACCTGTTCCAGTCGCGTGTGGTGTCATTGTCAGGACCATAACGCCGGCGCGGAACCCGTTCGTCCCGCGCAGCGCCCTGTTCGCTACCGGCGCACGGTGCGCGTCGCCCGCCTCCCCGCGGGAGCGCGACCGTGATCGCGAAGACGCTAGTACTCCATAGAGTAGTAAACCCTTCACGATGATGTGAGCGCCCCGGCGACGCCGGACGCGGTGACGCAGACGCGGGCGCAGGCCTAAGCGTCCTCGGCGGCTTCGCCGGCCGCGGCGTCGCCGGCCATGGCGGCGCTCTCGTCGGCGGCGGCGCTCTCCTCGGCGGTCTCAGCGTCGTCGGTCTCGTCGCCGGTCTCATCGTCGTCGGTCTCGGCGTCGTCGGTCTCATCGGCGACGGCGGTCTCGGCACCCGGGATGGGGGCGTTCAGAGCCGCGGCGACGTCAATATCGTGACCCGCGGCGTCGGTTACCTTGACCCGTTCGGCGATTAGGTTCATGGCCTTGCTGCGCAGGACCTCGGCGGCCGCGAAGGAGAGCCGGCCTTCGTCGGCGAGCTGCTGAGCCAGGCGCTCCGGCGCGACACCCATCTGCTCCGCCTGCCGGGTCACATAGGCCGAGAGCTCGCCCTGGTCGACGCTGAGCTCCTCTTCGCGAGACAGCTCGTCGAGCACCAGGCTGACCTTGACCGCGCGGCGGGCCCGCTGCTCGAGGTCGGCGTCGAACTGCTCCTGGCTCTGGCTGGTCATCTCCAGGTAGCCGTCCAGGGTCGCGCCAGCGCGCTCGAGCTGCTGCTCGAGTGCCTCCCGGTTGTGCTCGGCCTCCTCGGCCACCACGCCCTCAGGCAGCGGGATGTCGACCTTGTCGAGAAGCGCGTCCAGGGCGCGGTCCCGCGCCTGCATCAGCTGCTGGGTGGATTTCATCCGCTCCAGCTGGGCCCGGGTGTCGGCGCGCAGCTCGCCCAGCGTGTCGAACTCGCTGGCGAGCTGGGCGAAGTCGTCGTCCAGGCCCGGGACTTCCTTGACCTTGACGCTGTGCACGGTCACCGTCACGTCGGCCTCGCGCCCGGCGAACTCGCCGCCGGCCAGCTCGGTGTGGAAGGTCTTGGACTCCCCCGCAGACATGCCGAGGAGGGCGTCGTCCAGCCCGTCCAGCAGGGACTGCGAGCCGACCTGGTAGGACAGGCCGCTGGCCTGCGCGTCCTCGACCGACTGGCCGTCCACCGAGGCGGACAGGTCGATGGAGACGTAGTCATCAGACTCCACCGGCCGCGGCACGGATTTCAGCGAGGCGAACCGCTCCTGCAACGAGCCGAGATACTCGGCCACCTCGTCCGGGGTGACCAGCGTGTCATCAACGGTCACGGCCAGGCTGGCCAGGTCGGGCAGGTCGAACTTCGGCCGGATGTCGACCTCGACGGTGAAGGTCAGCTCCTTGCCGTCGTCGATCTTGGTGATCTCCACCTCGGGCTGGCCCAGGGCCGACACATCGCCCTCGGCGACCGCCTTGGCGTACAGATCGGGCATCGCCTCATTGACGGCCTGGGTCAGCACCACGTCCCGGCCGACCCGGCGGTCGATCACCGGCTGCGGGACGCGGCCCGGGCGGAAGCCGGGGATGCGGACCTGACGGCCGACCTCCCGGTAGGCCTTATCGAGGCTGGGCTTCAGCTCATCGAACGGCACCTCGACGCTCAGCCGGACACGAGTCGGGCTCAGCTCTTCGACGTCAGTCTTCACGTCCGCGTCACTCCGGGATCAAAGGTGGTAACTCAGCGCTGGATCGCTGAGAAGTCTAAGCCGTCAGTCTAGGCGCTAACGAACACGGACCACGCGCACTGGCGGAGGCTCGTCGTCGCGCCTGCGCTCATCGCCGATCAGCAGGTGCAGCAGCCAGCTCACCAGCCCGACGATGATGGCGCCCCAGAAGGCCGGCCAGAACCCGGTCACGTGGAACGGCAGAGTCAGATCGCCGGCGATGACGCTGGTCAGCCACAGGAGCAAACCGTTGACGACGAGGGCGGCCAGGCCGAACGTGAGCACGTAGAACGCGCAGCCGATGATCTTGATGAGCGGCTTGAGCGTGGCGTTGATCAAGCCGAAGATCACGGCGACGGCGAGCAGCGTGCCGGCCCTCGACCAGCCGCTCCCGGCCAGCAGCTCAATCCCGGGAACCGCGGCCGTCGCGACGGCCAGGGCCGCGGCCGAGACCAGCACCCGGATCAGGAACCTCATAATCCCGATATTACTTAAGTCTGCGAGTGACGGTGCGGGGCTCCGGCGACGTGGCAGGTGCCGTAGCGCGGGCTGCGGCGACTTCGAAGGTAACGGAGCAGCGGGATGGGGGTGTGGAGCCGGGCCGTTCCTTGCTGGGCTGCCCCCGGCAGGTGACAATGCTTAGGCAAGGGTGGTGAGGGGTTTGACCGGGGAGCTGCTGGAACGCGCGTCTTTCCTGCGGACGCTTGACGAATACGCCGGTGAGGCCAGAGCCGGCGACGGCCGGCTGGTGCTGGTGTCCGGGGAGTCGGGGATGGGCAAGACCGCGCTGCTGGAGGAGTTCGAGCGCCGCAGCAGCGGAACCCGCTGGCTGTGGGGGGCCTGCGACGGGCTGCTGACCCCGCGGCCGCTTGGCCCGCTGTTCGATATCGCCGCGCAGGCGGGCGGGGAACTAGCCGACCTGGGCCGGCAGGAAGCCCCGCGGGACCGGCTGTTCACGGCGTTCCTGGCCGAGCTCGGCTCGCCCGGGGCCGTCACGGTGGCGGTGATCGAGGATGTGCACTGGGCCGACGAGGCGACGCTGGACCTGCTGAGCTTCGCCGGGCGGCGGCTGGGCCGGACGCGGTCGCTGCTGGTGGCCACCTACCGTGATGACGAGCTGGCTGACGATCACCGGCTCCGCGTCGTGCTGGGCGACCTGGCCACGCAGCGCGCTACGAGACGGATGCGGCTGGCGCCGTTGTCGCAGGAGGCCGTAGGCGCGCTGGCGGGCGAGCGCGGCGTGGACGTCGGGGAGCTTTACCGGGTCACCGGCGGCAACCCCTTCTACGTGAGCGAGATGGTGGCGGCGGGCTGGCCTTCGGTGCCTCCGACGGTCCGCGACGTGGTCGCCGCCCGGCTGGCCCGGCTGGGTCCCGGCCCTCGCCGCGCCGTGGAGGCCGCGGCGGTCATCGGCACACGGGTGGACCTGGCGCTGCTGGCCTCGGCGGCCGAGGATCCGCCGGTCGATGAGTGCCTGGCGACGGGGATCTTGCTGGCCGACAACAACGGCGTGCGGTTCCGGCACGAGCTGGTCCGGATGGCGGTGGAGGCCGGCATCCCGCCGTACCGGCAGACCGAATTGCACGCGCGCCTGCTGGCCGCGCTCGAGGAGCGCGGCGGCGCCGATCCGGCCATGCTCGCGCATCACGCCGAGGGCGCCAGAGATGAGAAGGCCGTGTTGCGGTACGCGCCGGATGCGGCCCGGCGTTCGGCCGCACTGGGAGCTCATCGCGAGGCCGCGGCCCAGTACGAGCGGGCGCTGCGGTTCGCCAGCGAGCTCGACCGGCCGGGCATGGCGGCCCTGCAGGAGGGCCTCGCGGGTGAGTATTCGCTGCTGGACCGCTGGGAGGAGGTCGAGACTGCGCTGCGTGGCGCGCTGGAGCTGCGGCGCCAGCTCGGTGACACGCTGAGCATCGGGGAAGACCTGTACCTGCTCTCCGGGACGCTGTGGCGGCTGTGCCGGGGTGAGGAGGAGCTCCGCGCCGCCGAGGAGGCGGTGGAGATCCTCGCGGCACTGCCGCCCGGCCGCGAGCTGGCCTGGGCTTACGCCGGCCTCGGAGCGCTTTACAGCGGAGAGGGCCGGACCGATGAAGGCCTCGATCTGCTCGGCAAGGCGCGGGAGCTCGGCGAAGTCCTGCACGAGCCACGGGTGGTGAGTTATGCGCTGAACCAGCAAGGGATGACCCTGGTCGAACGCGGCCGCGACGGAACGGAGCCGATCGCGCAGGCGCTGGAGATCGCGCTGGACGCCGACCTGCACCAAGCGGCGGGCCTCGCGTACGTCAACCTGCACGAAGCGGCGGCACGGCTGGATAGGTTCGCCGCGGGCGATCGGTATTACGCCGAGGGCCTGGTCTACTGCGAGGAACACGAGCTCGGCGTGTACAGCGTGTGCCTGCAGGGCTGGCGGGCGGTCACGCTCGGGCTGCGGGGGCGGTGGGCTGAAGCGGCGGACATCAGCGCGGCGATGCTGGGCCGCGAGGGCATCTCGCCGGTCAACCGGCTGAATCCGCTGCGGGTCCTGGGCGCCGTCCGCGGCCGCCGCGGCGAAGCTGGGGCGTGGGAGCTGCTGGACGAGGCGCTGGAACTGGCCGAGGGGAACGGCGAGCCGCTGTGGCTGGTGGCGGTGCGGGCGGCACGGGCCGAGCTGAGATGGATATCCGGCCAGAGCGACCTGGCGGCGGCGGAGGCTCGGGCGGGCTACGAGTGCGGGCTCGGGCGCACCGACCCGTGGCTGTTCGGCTCCGTGGCCATCTGGCTGTCCCGGCTGCAGCAGCCGCTCGGCGAGGTGACCGGTCTGCCCGAGCCCTTCACGCTGGAGATAGCCGGTGACTGGCAGGGCGCCGCCGAGGCCTGGGAGCGGCTCGGCCGGCCTTACGACGCCGCGCTGGCGCGGCTCGGTTCCCCGGACGAGGCCGCGCTCCGGCAGGCCCTGGGCGCCCTCGACGGCCTGGGCGCAAACGCCACCGCGGCGGCGGCCCGCCGGCGGATGAAGGCGCTCGGCATCAAGTCGATCCCGCGGGGACCCCGGCCAGCCACGCGGGCGGCTCCGGCCGGGCTGACGGCCCGCGAGCGGGAAGTCCTGGCCCTGATCGTCCAGGGGCTGCCTGACCGGGAGATTTCCCGGCAGCTGTTCATCTCCGAGCGCACCGTTCACCACCACGTCTCCGCGGTCCTGGCCAAGATCGGCGTGACCTCGCGGACGGCCGCGGCCCGGGAGGCGGGCCGGATAGGCATCGAGGTACCGAGCTAGGCACTCCCCCGGCCAAGGTGGGTACCCGGGCCCGGCCAACCTGGGCATTTCTCCCGATTAATCGCCTGACCTGCGCGTTCTACGGTGAATGCAGGAAAGCCGAAGGGAGATCACCATGAACCGCATCCACCACATCCGCCGCCACATCGCCATCCTGGCCGGGCTGGCGTTGGCCTGGCTGGGCCTGGCCGCGGCCGCGCCGGCTGCCTTCGCCCAAAGCGCCATGATCCCGGTGCCAACTGGCGGCGGAGGCGACGACGCTCCGGTACCCGCTATCCAGACCGTCACGCGCGTCGTCGTGGTCGGCGGCATGCCCGGCTGGCAGATCGCGCTGATCGCGGCCGGCGCGGCCCTGTTCGCCGCCGCTGCCGCGCTGCTCGGGTACCGGCTCCTGGCCACCCGCCGCCAGTCGGCCGCCGCGGCCGCCTGAGCCGTGGCCCGCGAGCAGGCGGCGCCGTCCGGCTCACGTCGCCGGCCGGACGGCGCCGCCCACGGCTGGCCCCTGGCCCCGCACGGCGCCGCCCACGGCTGGCCCCTGGCCTCGCCAGGAGCAGGCACCCGATCAGTACGAAGCAGATCAGCAGGGCGTTGGAGCCCAGATGGAGGAGTCAGGGACATGGCACTGTTCATGGACTTTCACGAGGATCTCGCGCTGCCCGCCGAGGCCATCGCGCAGATCGCCGACGATACTCGCGCGGCCCGGGCCGACCAGTTCGGCGTACGGCAGGTCGAGCTCTACCACAATGCCGAGGGACAGGTGTACTGCCTGCTGGAAGGGCCAGGGGAGGATGCCATCCGGCGGCACCACGCCGCCCTCGGCGTGCCGTGCGGCGAGGTGCACCAGGTGAACAGCCTGACCTGATCCGCGGGTCCTTCGTTATCGTGGATCGTTACTGCCCGCCTGCGGGCAGTAACGATCCACGATCCTGGCTTACTGGGGTTTCCCCTGGTGGCCGCCGGTTCCGGCTGAGCGGGGCGGGGCGGGAGGGGCTATCGGGCGGCGGGCGCGGAGGGTGAGGGGTCGCCGCGGAAGAGGCGGCGGTAGGCGTCTCGACGGTCTCCTCCAGCAGCTGCTGGGCCAGCAGAATGCGCTGGCCGATGAGCCACCGCTGCGGGGTGGTGCCGGCGATCAGGGTCACGTGGTCGGGCTGGCCGGATTCGAACCGGCGGCCTCCGCGA